>NZ_JNWO01000011.1 GCF_000716435.1 Streptomyces xylophagus | reverse complement strand
CCACCGAGATCTACACGTAAGGAGTCGTCGGCAGCGTCAGATGTGTATAAGAGACAGCACGAACACCGCGACGGGGGATGATCCGCTCATGCGCATACGACGAGAGGCCCGCTGGGTCCTGTGGGGGCTGTGGCTCGCGTGTCTGGTGTTCTGCGTCTGGTTCTTCGCAGAGGTGATCAGGCTCTTCCTGGAGGCGGAGTCGTGGTGACGGGGCAACGTACCGTGCCCCTGCCGTGCCCGCTGGAAGAACAGCGCACATGTGAACGGCCCCCGACCGAGTTGCCTGGTCGGGGGCCGTTCACCTGCGGTGGGTGTGGGATTTGAACCCACGGTCACATCGCTGCGACGACGGTTTTCAAGACCGTTCCCTTAGGCCGCTCGGGCAACCCACCTGCGCACACGCCCACCAGGGACGGAGCGGGTACAGCGTACCGGGCTCGGGTGTCTGGCGGGGGCCATGGTCCATCCGGGGTCCACAGGCACTCATTGCGACTGAGCACGTCAGCCACCTTCTCCAGGCGTCCGGCCGCGCTGCTCGTCGAAAGCGGGGCGCGCGACGTCCACCGCAGCCCTCAACTCAGCCAGCAGGTCCGACAGCGCCGCGGCCGCCTCATCAGCGGGGACCGCACGCGCAGCACGCCAGTGCTCGGCGCGGCTGTTGCCCTCGGGGTCCCACCACTCGGTGGTGACCACCCCGTGCAGGCGCAGTCGACGGCCGTCAAGCACCTGCACGGCTGCAGCCGCCACGAGGGTGAGCGAGTACTTCGGGAGGTTTTCCACCACGCACATGAAACCGCCCTCATGGTGTACCCGTTCTCCTGGAGTACCTGGCCTGCGGGCTCTCTGTTCTACGGGCACAGCCGGGGAGTGCGGAAACGCCGTGGATTCCGCCTCGGGCCAGGACTCGAGCTCGGAGCACAGTGCTGCGATGGCCCCGCCGATGACCGTCAGATGGTCCGCCGCCAGCAGCTTGGCTGCTTCCCCGAGCCCGTTGGCTTCGGCCGTCACGTCCCGCAGAGCGCCAAGGCGCTCTTCCAGAGAGCCGCTGCGCCTCGGCTCGGCCCAAGGCACAGCCTCGGCGGCCGCCTCCGGCGCGAGAGGACCGAAGCCGTGGAGGTACCGGTTTTGGAAGCGCAATTGCTGGACCTCGACGTCGGGATATACCTTCAGGGTCTCCCAAAGCGCCGCACGTCGTCCTTCAGGGAAGGCGTCTCCGAGCACCACTCCGCTCAGCGCACCGCGGATGTCGATATACGCCGGAAGGAGCGACTGGTCGAGCAGGACAAGCCGGTACTCCGCCTCATTCTCCCAGTCCCAGTACTTCCTGAAGAACAGCGACTCGTGATTCGCCTCGGCGTACGCCAAGGCGGCGGCGTCGACACCAAATTCTCTGATCTGCCCGATGTCCAGTCCGTGCGGCCCGACTCCCTGGGTGCTCACGTAGCGGACAGGACCATGGAATCGCAGTGCGGCTGGATCAGTCTGCTCTTGGAAGGCCTTGATCAGCCGGGTGCGGTCGAAACGCAGGCAGACGCCCGTATGACCGGCGCCGTAGTGGGCCCACAGCGACAGGTGACCCCAACCCCGCGAGGCGTCGCGGTTCAAGACCCGGTCCGGCAGCGTGAAGTCTCGGGTCAAGCACGCGACTTTGGTGTGCAGGCGGATGTTCCGGTCGATGTCGGCCCACAAGTCCATGGGCCCTGCATCTCCGGGCCAGTCCTCGTCGTCGTGGTGGGAGCTGAGGTTGGGGTGCAGGGGGCGCGACTCCCACAGGTCATTCGTCGACTCGAACGGTGACAGCCGCAAAGTCCCGCTGGCCAAGATGTTGTACATGGCCACGTTGGCGTTCGTGTAGTGGTAAAGATCGTTTGTCTCGGACCTCGGTGCCGTGATCATCTCCAACTCCGACGCGTCCAAGGCGTTTTGGGGAAAGGTGAAGACCCGGTTTGAAGCCGAGGAATCTGAAGACGTCATGGCGCAAGCTCCTTCCTCTGGCAGCACCTCTCTGGGCAGGACTCTGAGGCTGCAGCAGCAGCCCACATCCCGATAGCGTCAGAGTGACGATAATCAACCCGTATACCCAGTCACACTCATACGCCGACCGTTTCGATCAGCAACCGCCATGGCCCTGCTCCTGCACGTGGCGGTTCGGAGTTGTACCGATGCCGTCGAGACGACGACCTCCTGAGCCCCGGTCCATGCTGACCATAGGGGCCCACACGCCTACGCCACTCCAACCTCCAGGATCAGGAACCTTGTTGTGATGCGGCTCGACCCTCTCGAAGCAAGGGGGGACCTGCCCCGTTGAAGACAGGCCGCACGTCACCATCCCGCAATCCTAAAGTCCGGCCCATATACCGCCGTAAGCCGGATTGAAGCAGCTAGTAAACCTCCTCCGCGCCTGGAGAGAGCGGACCGTTGGATAGTTGTTTAATTAATCCGAGACTTTGCGCAGATAGCATCACCCACACCACCGAGACCCTCAAGTTAATTTGTCGATAAAACATCATTAGACATGGGCGGTTTGGGCGATCCGATGTCTCGAGATTGAAGCTCTGACATGGTGGGCATAAGACACCACGGAAGACTTGGAAAGGATCCAGGGAAAGGGTTAGCTGATTAAATGCGGATCACCAGACGACTGGACGTACCCAGCCACCGGTGCATGGGCGACATCAACTGTCCGGGAGTATTCGAAACCTCAACGGGTGATGTGGCCATTATTGGGCGCGAAGCTCCTCACGAGCTCCACGCCTCTCTGCCGGACGACTCGAGTGTGGGCCAGGGAGAGAGGCTTGTAGTGATTCCGCGGGAGGTCTTCAGTAGAGCCGTATTAGCTTTCACCATGGCATAGTGGCATTGGTTTGTCGAGATAGTGCGGCCCGGATTGCCATCGGGCCGCGCTGCGGTTCCCGCAGTCATTATTCGGAAATGCATGCTTGACCGTGCGTGCAGGTGCCGTCGACAGTCCTCTGTATTTAGGTTTCCCTGCCTTGCGCCTATTCGTGAACACCTGACCGCTAATCGGTAAGTCGACTTAATCATTATAAACCAGCTTGATGGCTCGTCTTCACGCCTGCCTTGACAGCGCACCGCCGGTGCTTGTAGAGAAATACCTCCGAACGACTCAAAGCGAAGAGCGCACTCTAGCTGGGGGAGGCTAGGCACTCTTCCGGGAGGGTGCACCCTTCCGGATAGGTACATGCATGCGAATCATGAGGCGCCTCGATGTGCCGAGTCGGCGTTGCGTAGCCGACCACAACTGCCCGGCGGCCTTCTCGACTTCCACGGGTGATGTTGCGTTCATCGGGCGTGTGGCCACGCCCGAGTTGCGAGAAATGCTTCCCGCTGGTTCAGGCGTGGGGGGTGGGGAGGAGCTGGTGGTGGTGCCCCGTGAGGTGCTGATCAGCGCCGGCTGGACCCCCCCGAGAGGCTGAGAGGGAAGGTGCGGTCTAGGGAAGGTGCGGCCTAAGGAGGTGGCGCCCTCAGATCGCACCTTCCTCTCCCGAGACCCGGGCATAGGCGATCTCCGCTATGTCATAGAACTTGCGCATGCTTCCGCCGTAAGGCGCTGTGTGACCGCGGGAAACTCGACTGCTTTTCCAGAAGTCTCGCACGAAATCACTGTTGAATATGTGAACCAGGTTCTCTTCGGCCTCATTGTCCGTGATGTATCCCAGCTCGTAGCACATACAGTAGTGCGAAATGATCAGGTTGCAGTACATGTACTGCTTCCGGCGAGCAGCAGAGATCCCTGGACTGTAGTTCGGCCAGCATTCCATCAGCTCCGGGTCGTTCATGGCCATCTCAAGCAGCTTTATGTGGCGAGCTCGTACTGCCGCCTCCGCCGAGCGTCGCACCGTCTTGTGCTGGTCTTGAGTACTCTCGCGCTGCAGACAGAGTTCAGCTGTTTGGGCTTCCAATACTTCTCGGTGCATCCGGGCTTCGTCGTTTTGATGCCGGAAAGTCCGCGCTATGTATATGAGTACGACGACAGAAGTCGCAGCAGCCGCGCCACCATACGCCTGACCTGCGTTGCTGGTGGCCGTGGACTGGATGGCGGGGAGGCTCGTGAGCAGCACCGTGAGTCCGGCCGACCCGACGCACGCGGCAAGAGTAGTGATTCCGAGTATGCATGCTTCTCGCATGTGGCTCGTCATGGCCATGATGTCCTCCGCTGCACCAAAGCGTCCCTCACGCATTTCTCAACGGAGATTTTCCCTGGTGCATATGACAAAAACCGGCGAGCTGGAGCAAACAAAGGGCGCACAAGGGGGCATGTCATGTCGGGGCCGACAGAAGTTCAGTGATGACCTGTACGTAACTCCTCGGTAGACATCCCGAGTTCCACCAACACCACGCGCATGAGTCACTGCACGGCGGCAGGTCTCGCCAGAAGAATCCTTACCCGGAAATCCGGTTGAGACCCACTCCTCGTGATGCTCGAGCAGCGTGCCAGCCTGCATCGGCGCGCCTCCTGTGCGCCGTTGCATTTATCCCAAGAAAGCCGTAGACGCCTTGGAACCGGAGACTTCCCTTCCAGGTATTGGATACTGTGAGCTTTCCGATGTTCGTGACGTCAGCCTATCCACTCTGTTCCGCCGCACGCGCAGAAATATCCGCAGGTGTCAGGAGCATCTGCCGGGACGACGGTCGTGTCACGCCGAGTGGTGTAGTCGCTGCAGGACCGAGGCCGCCTTGACGTACGGGAATTACGTCCCAGCATGTCGGCGATCTATTTCAGGTGGGTGCACACTGCCTCGTCGGTGGTCTGCGCGAAGATGGTGCGAATGAGACGATGTCCTGGTAGCTCACGAGGTCGGCCTGCCCGCACTGGATCTGCGGCCCTGCCGGATCGATGACAGTGCTCGTGTTGGTGTCCGTGGGCTTGACCGTCTTGGAGACCGGGAATGCCGCTCCCGTCGACGTTGCCCGCCCCCCGGGGCCGCGGTCGACGTGGCTTCCTGAGGGCAGGCACCAAGCGCCGACGAGGCGGGCGAGGCGGATTCAAGGCCTACCACTAAGCGGAGAAACTTTCCCCACTTAGCGTCGGTCGGATCGAAGTGAGACAGCCTTCACGCAGAAGGGGATGCCCCTCAGCGAGAGACACCCCCTTTCTGACCAGCACGTCAGCTACTCCCGCGCCGCCCCCAAGAAGTCGTACCCCGTAAAGTCCCCCACCGGCACGAACCCAATCCGCTCGTACAAGGCGCAACTCGTGGCGTTCGCCGGGTCCGCGAACAGGACGACATCCGTCGCGCCGGCGGTCAATGCCGCTCTGCTCACCTCGACCGTCACGGCGCCGGCGTAGCCGCGGGCCCTGAGGTGGGCCGGGGTGTAGACGGGGTCGATGCGGACCATGCCGGCGGTCATCGTCGTCACGGCAGCCATGGACGTGGGGGTGCCGTCCGGGGTTTCCCAGAAGGTGAAGTGGCGGTCGCCGAAGCGTGAGGTGGTCCAGGAGCCGGCGTCGATGGCCTCTATGGAGACAGTCTCTCCGACGTCGACGCAGAACTCCCGGCACCAGCGCACGACTTGGTCACGGTTCTGCTCGCCCGCGACGCGGCCCCGGCCCGCCGGGGCCGGTTCCGGCGGGGTGAGCGTGCCGAGGCGGTGGAGGCGGGCGCCCCAGCTGCGTACCGATGTCGCGCCCGTGTGCCGTTGCCAGGCCTCGGCGAACGTGGTGGCGGTGTCGTGGTCCGAGAGGACGCCGGGGAGGGAGTGGCCGAGGCCGGCCAGGTGGGCGGCGAGGGTGTCGGCCTGCTCGGGGGAGAGGGCGGTGGGGTTCAGCCTGCTGTGGGAGTCGACTCGGTAGAAGGCCGCCTGGACCTCGCCCTCTCGCTCCAGGAGGCCGAACACCGGGGCCTCGGTGCCGTGTTCGGCCGGCCCCCGCTTTCGTAGCTTCTCGATGGTCGTCAGCGTCTGGGTGTGGGGAGTGGGGCGTGACTCCAGGAACTCTCCGGCTCGGGCCAGGAAGTCGTCTACGTCATCGGTGAGTTGCCAGTCGTCCGGTCGCATGGTTCATGATTTCCCGAGCCGTCGGCGGGTGCCCGTGATTTTCTCAACGAGCTTCCATGCATGGCCGGTTGACCCCCGCTGGCTAGCACCTCGCCCCACCCCACCTCACCTCGCTACGGCCGCTGCATCACCCCGTCCACCACGGCGCTCGCCGCGACGTACGACCACTGTTCGTACGTCGTCCCGGCCGCCTCGCGCCGATCGTGTGTGCCCAGGTAGCGGTACGTCTTCGCGTCGAAGATCAGGATCGGGCCGCCGTGTGCCCAAGGAGTTCCGGCGGGTCCGACGTACTGGATGCCGATGCCCACGCGGCCGTCGGCGTCCTTCTGGTGGGGCAGGACCCTGATGCCGGGGACGGTGGCGAGCGCCTCGTAGGCCGCGGAGCGGAGTCCCTTCGGCAGGACGGGGTTGCGGAGCAGGCCGGAGACGAAGTACTGGGTCATCGGCCAATCCGCGGCCCTCATCGGGCTGTTGTAGTCCGGTTTCGGGGAGCCGTCCCGGAGGGCGATCAGCAACTTGCCCGGATCGGTGGGGAGTTGCTTCAGCAGGGTCCACCTGCGCGGCGGCCAGTCGCCCTGGCCCGGCCGGTACACCGGGACCCACTGCTTGCGTCCCAGTTCACTGACGTACGACCGCTTCGAGCCGTCGACCGAGTTCCAGCTCTCGTCGACGTACGTCCTGGTCCGGCCGCCCGCTGTCGGGGTCTCCTTGATGATCTCCTTGGTGTAGATGAACTGGTCGTCGCGCGGGGCGATCGGCTTTTCGAGTCTGCGGTCCTCGGCCGCCGCCCCGTGCAGCACGGTGGTCGCGCTCACCGGCTGGGTGCGCGGGTTGGAGCCGTTGTTCTCGGCCACCAGCACGGTCGTGGTGACCGCCGCCGCGGCGACGCCGGCCACCGCGATCCGCAGGAGCGGGCGGCGCCCGACGGTCACAGGAGCGACGGGGGTGCGCATCGCCTCGTAGAGGCGGAAGCGGGCACGCGCGCGTGCGGGGGCCGTGAGCGGGGGCACGTCCGCGTCCCACTCCCTCAGGAGCTCGAGTTCGTTCCTCAGGTCATTCATCGTCGGATTCCTCTCGGAAGGCTGTCGGATCGGATCCGCCCAATGCGTCGCGAAGTTTTCTGCGGGCCCTGTGCAGCCGTGACCTGACCGTCCCCGCCGGTACCTCCAGGGCGCGGGCGACCTCCTCGTAGCCGAGGTCGGCCCAGGCGACCAGCAGCAGCACGTCCCGGTGCCTGGCGGGCAACCGGGCCAGGGCCAGGGCCAGTTGACCGCGTACGGCCTCTGCCGTGACCCGTGCGGCCACGCGGTCCGCGACCGCGTCCCCGGAACTGTCGGCGGGGGCGGCCGACGGCAGCCGGCCGATCGCCCTCAGCCGCCGCGCCTCGGCGCGCCGGTGCCGGCCCACGAGGTTGGTCGCGATGCCGAACAACCACGGGCGGGCGTCGGCCAGTTCGGTGTTGTACCGGAAGCGCTGTTGGAAGGCGATGGTGAACGTCTCTGCCATCAGGTCCTCGGCCACCTCCGTGCCGAGCCGGCGCGCCGCGTAACGGTGCACCGGGTCGGCATGGCGGTCGAAGAGCACGGCGAATGCCTCGGGCTCGTCCCAGGACCGTTCGATCACCGAGGCGTCGCTCATCGAGGCGTCACTGTCCTGCCCCACCCGGACGCCTGGTTCGACGGTCATCGGGGCTCCTCTCGTCCATGCGAACACGCTGCTGAAGATTGGGCTTTCACCCGTACTTCGCCGCTGGGAGGAATCGGGTTCCCGCGGTGCGCACGCACCCATGGAGGGAGAGGGCGGAAAACGAGCGGGCCGGGCAAGGAAACCCTTGCCCGGCCCGCCGGTTGATCGCTTGGCGCCGTGTCAGCTGTCGCCGACCCTCGATCCCAGGGTCAGGTCGGTCGTGTGCTCCGTGCCGCCGCGCTTGTAGGTGATCTTGACCTTGTCGCCCGGCTTGTGGGTCCAGATCTCGCCGATGAGGGTCGGGCCGCTGTCGATCACCGAGTCGTCGAGCTTGGTGATGACGTCGCCGGCCTTGAGGCCCGCCTTGGCCGCGGGGCCGCCGGTCTCGACCGCCGAGGAGCCGGTGGTGATCGTCGCGCCGGCGGTGCTGTCCTCCAGGGAGACGGAGGCGCCGATCTTGGCGTACACCGGCTTGCCGGTCTTGATCAGCTGCTGGGCGACGTACTTCGCCTGGTTGATCGGGATGGCGAAGCCCAGGCCGATCGAGCCGGACTGGCTGCTGCCGCCGAGGCCGCTGCTGCTGGTCGACTGGATCGCGGAGTTGATGCCGATGACCGAGCCCTGCGCGTCGAGCAGCGGGCCGCCCGAGTTGCCCGGGTTGATCGAGGCGTCGGTCTGCAGGGCGCTCATGTAGGACGCCTTGCTGGTGGAGCTGCCGTCGCTGGAGGCCACCGGGCGGTTCTTGGCGCTGATGATGCCCGTGGTCACCGTGTTGGACAGGCCGAAGGGGGCGCCGATGGCGATCGTCTCGTCGCCGACGGCCACCTTGTCCGAGTCGCCGAGGGCGAGCGGCTTGAGGTCGGTGGGGGCGTTCTTGAGCTTGATGACCGCGACGTCGTAGCCCTGGGCGTGGCCGACGATCTCGGCGTCGTACTTCTTGCCGTTCGGGAAGGTCGCCGTGAGCTTGCCGCCGTCGACCGCGTCGGCGACGACGTGGTTGTTGGTGACGATGTGGCCCTGGGTGTCGAACACGAAGCCCGTGCCGGTGCCGCCCTCGCCGCTGGTGCTCTCGGCCTCGATGGTGACCGTGCTGGGCAGGGACTTGGCGGCGACCGCCGCGATCGTGCCCGGGGAGCGCTTCACGGAGGCGCTGCCGGTGTCGGCGGAGACGGTGGTGGAGCTGGTGTTGTTGTCGTTGTCCTTGGCCAGGGTGTAGCCGATGCCACCGCCCAGGCCGCCGGCGACCAGCGCGGCGATCAGGACCGCGGCCATCAGTCCGCCGCGCCCGCCACCGGGCTTCTTGGGCGCGGGCTGCTGCTGGTAGGGAGTACCCCAGCCGCCGCCCGCACCGGCGGCGCCGTCACCTCCGTACGCGTCGCCCCCGTATCCGCCCACGCCCTCGCCGCCGTAGGCGCCTGTGCCGGCGTCGGCGCCGTACGCACCCGTGCCGCCGTCGGCGTAGGACGGGGTGGCGGGCGGCGGGGGCGGCCAGGCGGCGTCGGGAGCGGATCCCGTGCCCCCGGGCGCCGCGGCGTACGCGGGAGCGGGTCCGGCGTGCAGCGTGTCCTGCGGGGCGCTCGGGGGCACCGGCGGGAGCTGCGTCGTGGGTGCGCCCCCCTCGGGCGCGGCCGGGGAAGCTGCGGGAGATTCCACCGGCACAGGAGGTGCAGACGGGGCCGGGGGTACCTCAGTGCCCTCGTTCTCGGTGCTCACAGCTCTTCTCCTCGGTCCACGGCTGTTGTTCTCGGAAGCATGCGGTCACACTCGTTCACGCTTGTCGACGGTCCGGCGTGAAGCAGCTGTGCATGTGCTTTTGTATGCCGTCAGCTTTTCCCACCGGCCGTCAGGGCACCATAAGCGGTGCCTGTGGGTTCATGGCGATCCTTTATAAGGGGTCATTAACCCCGAAAAGCCGCATACCTATACGTTCTTGGTTCCACGTGTACCCCTTTGCGGTGGCACCATGACGCGGTGACCCACGCACGGCAGCACCGGATCCAAGTCGTCGCCCACCGCGGAGCCTCCGAAGAGGCGCCCGAACACACCCTGGCCGCCTACAAGAAGGCGATCGAGGACGGTGCGGACGCCCTCGAATGCGATGTACGGCTGACCGCCGACGGCCATCTCGTCTGTGTACACGACCGCCGCGTCAACCGTACGTCGAACGGGCGCGGCGCGGTCTCCGCTCTCGAACTCGCCGACCTGGCCGCTCTCGACTTCGGTTCCTGGAAGGGCCGCGACCTGTCCCGCGACTCCTGGAAGACGCGGGACGAGGAGCCGGACTGGGAGCACCTTCCGGAGGACCGGGAGGACACCTCCGTGCTCACCCTGGAGCGGCTGCTCGAGCTCGTCGCGGACGCGGGCCGGCGGGTGGAGCTGGCCATCGAGACGAAGCATCCGACGCGCTGGGCGGGACAGGTCGAGGAACGGCTGCTGGTGCTCCTGAAGCGGTTCGGCCTGGACGCCCCGGCCTCCGCCGCCGACTCCCCGGTACGGGTCATGAGTTTCTCGGCGCGATCGCTGCACCGGGTGCGGGCCGCCTCCCCGACACTGCCGACGGTCTATCTGTTGCAGTTCCTCTCGCCGCGCCTCAGGGACGGTCGACTTCCGGCCGGTGTCCGGATCGCAGGCCCCTCGATCCGGATCGTGCGCAATCACCCTGCGTACATCGAGCGGCTGAAAAGCGCCGGTCATCAGGTGCATGTGTGGACCGTCAACGAGCCCGAGGACGTCGATCTCTGCGTTGACCTGGGCATTGACGCCATCATCACCAACCGGCCGCGGGCCGTTCTGAGCCAGCTCGACCGCGGACAGTAAAGAACCTCATAAAGACCACCAAACACCCCTTGACCCGGGCACCTCACCTGCACCATCCTCCGAACTCGGCCACACCATCGAAAACAAGCCACTTCGTTACAGGGAGTGCTCCGGCGCGTTCGGTCCGTGTTCGATCGTTGCGAATGCGTCACTGAACGTGGATTGGCCGGTTTCCGGTACAGGCCCATGGGGCATCCACACCGTGGCGTGGGGCGAAGGAGGTCTCGGGGGTGGCGTTGGTGGTGGCACAGGAGGTGCCCGCGTCGTCGAGCATGGCCGTAACCCATGGCCCTGCGGGCGTGGGGGAAGCAAGACATCGCATGCGCGACCAGTTGCGCACGGGCGGTGTGTCGGAAGCGGTCATCGACGATGCCGTACTGATCCTTTCCGAACTTCTGAGCAACGCGTGCAAGCACGGCCGACCCCTGGGCGACGCCCTGGCCGGTGACGGTGACGTCCGGTGCGCCTGGCGCGTGGACACGGGCGGACGGCTCACGGTCGAGGTGACGGACGGCGGCGGCCCGACCCGCCCGGCTCCGGCCACCCCGTCGGTGACGGCGCACGGCGGACGCGGGCTGAACATCATCACGGCGCTGGCCGACGACTGGGGCGTCCGGGACGACGCCCGGGGCGAGGTCACGGTGTGGGTCGTCGTACAGGACGACGTCGATGATCCGGATGCCGGGCACCGACGCGACGACTTCGCTACGCGCGTCACCGCGCCCACGGTCTCCGCGGTTCCCCGACTGGAGTTCGCGGACGCGTTCGACGACCTGGACTGAACCGCCGGGCACGCACGGGCACGCACCGGTCAGATACGGCCCGTACCGGCGCGCACCTGTCCACACCGGCCGCGTCGCCCACAGGCCGGCACCGGCGGTGTCGTCCACAGGCCGCCGTCCACGTCGGCCGGGTTGTCCACAGGCTCCCGTCGGTCATGGCGTGAACGGCTAGGCTCCCGCCAGTACGAGACGAGCCGTAACCGGGAGACACCCACGATGGCCAAGAAGCGACCCCAGACCACGGCCAAGCGGCCGCAGCTCAGCGACACAGAGGTCCCGGTGGTCGGTGCCCGCGAGCCCTGCCCCTGCGGCAGCGGCCGCCGCTACAAGGCCTGCCACGGCCGGGCGGCGGCCCACGCGGCGACCGAGCTGGTGCAGCGCCCCTTCGAGGGGCTGGCCGGCGAGGGCGACTGGGTGGCGCTGCGCGAGCTGGTGCCCGCCGCCACGGTCCAACTGCCCCTGAAGGGCGGCCTCCCCGAAGGAGTTCCGTCGGTCACGCTCGCCACGGTGCTGCCGATGGCCTGGCCGGCCCTGCGCCGGGACGACGGCTCGGTGCTGCTCGGCCTGCAGAACGACACGGCCTCCGGCGACATCAGCCGCGACCTCGCCGACACCCTCCAGCGCGCGCTGGCCGCGGAGCCGGGCACTCCGGTGCAGGCCCGCCGTGCCCCCGCCGACGGTCCGCGACTGCAGGATCTGCTCGACCCGGAAGGCACGTTCGAGCCAGTTGTGCACGCGGGCTTCGAATTCTGGGTTCCGGAGGCGGAGCACGCGACGCCGGAGGTGACCGCTTCCCTGGAGCGCGCCAACGCCGCCGCCATCCCGACCGCGAAGCTCCAGGGCGTGGACGCCGCGTACTGGTGCGAGACCCCGGACAAGAACCATCTGCGCTGGGTCATGCCGTACGCGGAGGAGCAGCTTCTGGACGGACTCGCGCGGCTGCACGCCGCGGGTCGCTCCGGTCTCGGTGAGGGCACCCGTCTCGTGGGGTCCTTCCGTGCTCACGGTCTCACCGTCCCCGTCTGGGACCTCCCGAGCGGGCTCACCGCGGACGACATCGAGAAGCCGGCCGCCGAGTTCGCCGAGCGCCTCACCGCCGCGCTGGCCACGGACGCACCGCTGACCGCCGACGAGCGTCGCGCGCGAGGCGGTCTGACCAACCGGCAGGTCACGCTGAGCTGACACCCGGAATGGGGCAGGGGTTCGACTGACCGACCGTTCAGCCGCAACAGGCCTGTTCACTTGGGTGACTCCTGTCACAACTCCCCGTTGTGACAGGGAAGTCGGTGTCCGAATAGCCGAGATCGAATTTGCGAACCGCCGATCTCTTGTTACCGTTCGAGTAGCCCGGTTGCTGGTGCATCCCCCGTCGCCAGCAACCGGGTCTTTTCATGCCCGGCTCCCGTTTACGGAACGACGCCGTCCGTCAACTCGCCGTAGGCGCCGAGGAGTTGCTCCCCGAGCGCAGCAACAGCGGCCCGCTCCCGTCCCTCGCCGCGAACTCCGCGACGGCCGTGTAGGCGGCCAGATCGCCCCGTGTCCGCTCCCGGGGCGTCTCGCACAACGCGGGCTCGTCCTCGGCCTCCACGACGCAGTGCATCTGCACGGTGCGGTCGGCCGGACCCATGAGGCTCAGCACCGAATCCAGGTCGTCGCCGGTCGCGTTGCGGTAGTAGGTGCGCGCCCAGGTGTCCTCACCCTGTGTCATGACACAGGTCTGCGCCTCGATGCCGTCGGGGGAGGAGAGTTCGGGTCCGCAGCGCGCGGCGGTGGCAAGCCCCAGGCCGAGCGTCAGCGGGGAGCGGGCGGGCGAGGGAGCGGCCGACGGCTCCTTCGCGTCACCGTCGGAGGAGCCGGAGGCATCCGAGGAGTGCACCAGGGACCGTACGACTGCGTGGCCCTCGTCGCGTACGGGCCCCGCGGACGCCACGGCCAGCGGCAGCGCGACCGCGCACACCGCGACGCCCGCGAGGGCGAGCAGACGAAGGTTCATAGAGCGGAAGATAACGACCAACCACGGGCGCCACGTTCCGTGCGCGCCCGACACCCTTACAACTCGGGCGCGCTCACACCCGTACGAGTGAGGGCCTCGACCACGGCGTCCACCACGGCCTCGACATCGGGCACCCAGGGCGAGGACGAGCCGGGCAGTGGTGCGCGCTCCCAGCGGATCTGGCCCTGGCCGGTCTCGGAGGGGGGCAGGGCGAGGTAGCCGCCCTCGCCGTGGAAGCGGAGCGAGCCGGGGACGTGGTCCTTGGCGTAGAGCAGTTCGCCCAACTGCTCGAGGGAGTACGGCTTGACGAGCAGCGACCAGCGGGTCGGCGCGGCGACGACCGGGCCGAGGCGCATGCCCTGGCGGTCGAGCGCGGCGAGGGCCCGGGAGGCCGCGGGTGCGGGCAGGCTGACCGCGCAGGGAGCCTTGTCGCCGGTGGCGAGGACGATCGGCGCGGCGGGTCGGTTGCCCCACCACCAGCGCACCATGCGCGCGTCGGTGGTGGCCGCGAGGAGGCCGGGGTCGAAGGGATGTGCGCCGGGCACCGTGCACTCCGGGTCCGGACAGCCGCAGCGGGCCCGACCCTGGGGGTCCGGTGCCACGCCCGGGAGTACGGGCCATTGCCATTCTGTCGCGAAGGTCAGGGCCGCGCTGAGCATCTCAGACCTCCTGTTGTCTCGCCTGGACAGGAGCCTGCGTCGCTTTCCGAGGATCTCGCGCATGAGCGCTCGTTCCTTTCCGTTGCACCGCTGGCAACACCGAGGACCACATCACACCATGTGTCGATCACTTCACTGTGCGTACCTGTTGGCGCATCACACCCCTGCCTTCGGCAGGGGGAACCCGTGCGTGCATGAAAAGCATGGGCGTGGCGTGGGGGTGGCGAAGTCTGGCGTTTTGCTGTCCCGCGTAGTTCTCTCCGCCTCCGCCACGGGAGGATGGGTCACGATCGTCGGTGGTTAAGACGCCCGGGTCCCTCACCAGGTTCCGGGTGGCCCCCAGCCACCCCTGGCCTTCTCCGAGTACGTACCCATCACGACCGCTGTGACGCTCCGTCGAGCAAACCCAGTCGACCCCAATGGACCGTCCCCTGATGCAGTTTTAAGCCAACTTTGCCAATCCGCAAGAGGAGAGCGAAATACCCCCGCCAAACCCATGGACACCAGGAATCCCAGCAGGACAATGCTGGACATCCCCTCACGAGTGCGTGTACATGTGGAGACACTGCCAGCGGCGCAGAATGACATGGGGGTTTGCGATGCTTTTGAGCAATACGCACCGGTCGGAAAGCCGGACGCCATGACCGCCCCGCACCCTTCGAAAGTGGCTGGAATCGATTCAACGGTTCCCTCGCCCGCACACACTGTCGCGCCCGCGCCTGCCGCCACCGGTACCCCTCCGGCACCCTCTTCGAACATCCAGAACACGCCGGACACCGCTGCGAACGCGCCAAGTGCCCTGCTCCAGGACCGTCTTGCCGGCTGGGTGTCCGATCTCACGACCCTCCATGAACTCACGGAGCGGCTGGCACGCACGGACGCACTCGACGAAGCGCTCCGGGAGCTGCTGCGCGCCGGAGCCGCCCTGGTGGGCGCCCGCCGCGGACTCGTCGTCCTGGAACCCGGCGACGGCCTCGGCCCCCACACCACGATCGGCCTGGGCCTGGCCCGCTCCGACCTCGGCCACATCGAGACCGTCCCGCGCGGGGCGATGTCCTACGGCCAGCTCCTCGACAGTCCTGTCGGCGTGCCCGGCGGCGAGGGCGGCGAGATCGTCCACCCCGACCTGTTCGCCGAGGACGCCCTCGACCCGCGCCACCGCGAGGTAGCCGCAAGCCTGGGCTACGCGGCCAGCTACGCGCTGCCGCTGGCGACCGACGCGGCCGGGCGGATCGGCGCCGCCGTGTGGCTGTACGACGAGCCTGCCGAGCCGGTCGAGCGGCAGCGCCATCTCGTCGGCCTGTACGTCCGCTACGCCACCGAGCACCTGGCCCGGCTCCTCGAAGTCGAGCGCACGCGCGCGTGCATGACGACCATCGCCGAGGAGCTGCTGCCGTCCCGGCTCCCCCGCGTGGCCGGTGTGCAGCTCGCCGCCCTGCACCGCACGGGTCCGCGCGGCGGCGGCGACTGGTACGACGCGCTGCCGCTGCCCGATGCCGCGCTCGGCCTCGCCGTCGGCTCGGTGACCGGCTCCGGGCCGAGCGCGATCGCCGCGATGGGCCGGCTGCGCGCGTCCCTGCGGGCGTACGCGGTGATGGAGGGCGAGGACCCGGTCGCGGTCCTGTCCGACCTCGAACTGCTGCTCAGGCTCACCGAGCCCGCCCGCTCGGCCACCGCCCTGTTCGCCTACTGCGAGCCCGCGCTGCGCAAGATCACGCTGGCCGGCGCCGGACACAGCCCGCCGCTCCTGGTCGGCGAGCGGCGCACCGAGTTCGTGGAGACCTCCGTGTCCGCGCCGCTCGGCATGCTGGCCTGCTGGGAGGCGCCGAGCGTGGAGCTGGAGGCGGAGCCCGGCGAGACGGTGCTGCTCTACACGGACGGGTTGCTGCACCGCACCGGCGACCCCATGGACCGCGCCTTCGCCCGCCTCCACGCGGCGGCGGCGAGCGTCCCCAAGGCACTGCGCGCCGACCCGGCCGCGATCGCCGACCACGTCCTGCGGACCGTTCTGCCCGACGGCCTCGACACGGCCGACAGCGACGAGGACGTCGTCCTCCTGGCGGCCCGTTTCGAGTAGTCGCCCAGGAGCCATGTGTAACAGGCCTTCCGGCCCTGGGCCCCCTTCCGTACGACCGTACGATGGAGGGGGTCCAGTGCCGTATCTAGGAGGATGACCGTGGCCGACGAGCTCGATCCGGAGACCCCGGAAACTGAGTCTGAGGAGCCTGAAGAGCCGATCAAGAAGCGGAAGAACGGCCTGTACCCGGGCGTCTCCGACGAGTTGGCGGACAGCATGAAGTCCGGCTGGGCCGACACCGAGCTGCACGACCTGCGGCCCGTCGAGCAGGCCGAGCACACCGCGCGGCGCCGCGCCGCGCTCTCCGCGCGCTTCCCGGGCGAGCGCCTGGTGATCCCCGCGGGCAACCTGAAGACCCGCTCGAACGACACCGAGTACCCCTTCCGGGCGTCGGTCGAGTACGCGTACCTGACGGGCAACCTCACCGAGGACGGCGTCCTCGTCCTGGAGCCCACCACCGACGGCCACAAGGCGACGATCTACCTCCTGCCGCGCTCCGACCGCGAGAACGGCGAGTTCTGGCTCTCCGGCCAGGGCGAGCTGTGGGTCGGCCGCCGCCACTCCCTCACCGAGGCCGAGAAGCTCTACGGCATCCCCGCCTCCGACGTCCGCGAACTGGCCGAGGCGCTGCGCGAGGGCACCGGCCCGGTGCGGGTCGTACGCGGCTACGACGCGGGCATCCAGGCCGCGCTGACCGACAAGGTCACCGCCGAGCGCGACGAGGAACTGCGGGTCTTCCTCTCCGAAGCACGCCTGGTCAAGGACGAGTTCGAGGTCGGCGAGCTGCAGAAGGCCGTCGACTCGACGGTCCGCGGCTTCGAGGACGTGGTGAAGGTCCTCGACAGGGCCGAGGCCACGAGCGAGCGCTACATCGAGGGCACGTTCTTCCTCCGCGCCCGTGTGGAGGGCAACGACGTCGGCTACGGCTCGATCTGCGCCGCAGGACCGCACGCCTGCACCCTGCACTGGGTGCGCAACGACGGCCCGGTCCGCTCCGGCGACCTGCTCCTCCTGGACGCCGGCGTCGAGACGCACACCCTGTACACCGCCGACGTGACGCGCACGCTGCCGATCAACGGCCGCTTCAGCGACATCCAGAAGCAGGTCTACGACGCCGTCTACGAGGCCCAGGAGGCCGGTATCGCGGCGGTGCAGCCGGGCGGCAAGTACCGCGACTTCCACGACGCGGCACAGCGCGTGCTGGCCGAGAAGGTCGTCGAGTGGGGTCTCGTCGAGGGACCTGTGGAGCGCGTCCTGGAGCTGGGCCTCCAGCGCCGCTGGACGCTGCACGGCACGGGTCACATGCTCGGCATGGACGTCCACGACTGCGCCGCCGCGCGGACCGAGACGTACGTGGAGGGCACCCTGGAGCCCGGCATGGTCCTCACGGTGGAGCCCGGCCTGTACTTCCAGGCGGACGACCTGACCGTCCCCGAGGAGTACCGGGGCATCGGCGTCCGCATCGAGGACGACATCCTCGTCACCGAGGACGGCAACCGGAACCTGTCCGACGCGCTGCCCCGGACCTCGTCCGAGGTCGAGAGCTGGATGGCGTCCCTCAAGGGCTGACAGCGGATGACTGCCAACTGATACAAGACTGATGGCCGGGCACACGTGCGGTGCCCGGCCATTCGTGTGCCGATCGTGTGCCTAGGGGGAGGCGTTTTTCATGAACGTGCCCAGGGGGAGGGCTTTTTCGTGAACGACTTCTGGTCCGGAGTCGGGGTCGACCTGCATCTGGAGCCCGACACGGAGGGCGGCCGCCGCGTCGGTCTCGAACGCGCGCTCCGGGACGCCGTACGCGACGGCCGGCTCTCCCCCGGGACCCGTCTCCCGGCGACCCGCCGCCTCGCGACCGAACTCGGCGTCTCCCGGGGCACCGCGAAGGCGGCCTACGACCAGCTCGTCGCCGAGGGCTATCTGACCGCCCGCCAGGGCTCGGGCACCCAGGTCGCGCTGCTGCCCTCCGTCGACACGGAGGCACCGGGCGCGGCGGCACGCGCGCGTGTACCCCGTTTCGACCTGCGGCCCGGCAGCCCGGACGTCGGCGCGTTCCCGGCGGCGGCCTGGCTGCGCTCCCTGCGCCGCGCGATCGCGACGGCACCCTCCTTGGCGTACGACTACGGCGACCCGCGTGGCCGTATCGAACTGCGCACCGCGCTCTCGGGGTACCTGGGGCGTGCGCGCGGGGTGATCGCGCCCCCGGAACGGATCGTGATCACGTCCGGGTACGTCCAGGGACTCGCGCTCCTCACACGCGTGCTCGACGGTTCCCGGGTGGCCATGGAAGACCCCGGACTGCCGTTCCACCGGGAAGTGGTCCGGCACAACGGCGGGCACGTGGTGCCCGTACGGGTCGACGAACGGGGCGCCCGCGCCGAGGAGTTGGGGGACGCGGCGGCCGTGGTGGTCACCCCGGCCCACCAGTACCCGACCGGCGTCACCCTGCACCCGGAGCGCAGACGGGCGCTGACCGACTGGGCACGCGCGCGTGGCGGACTGATCGTCGAGGACGACTACGACGGGGAGTTCCGCTACGACCGCCAGCCCGTCGGCGCGCTCCAGGGGATGGCACCGGGCCAGGTCGTGTACCTGGGCACCGCCTCCAAGACCCTCGGGCCCGCGCTGCGGCTCGGCTGGATGGTGCTGCCGCCCCACCTCGTCGACCCGATCGCCGACGCCAAACTGCACAGCGACCACCACACCGAGACCATCGGCCAGCTGGCACTCGCCGAACTGATCGACAGCCACGCCTACGACCGCCACGTGCGCGCGTGCCGACTGCGGTACCGGCGCCGCCGCGACCAGCTCCTCGACCGGCTGGGGTCGCGCAGAAGCGTGCGCGGCATCGCGGCCGGACTGCACGCGCTGGTGGAGGTCGCCGACGAGGATGCCGTGCTGGCGCGGGCGGAGACGGAGGGGCTCGCGGTCGGACGGCTCGGCGAGCACTGGCACGCGGCGAGTGAGGGCGAGGGACGGCCGCAGGGGCTGGTGGTGGGGTACGGGACGCCCAGGGAGCGGGTTTATCCGGAGGCGTTGGAGGTGCTGGGGCGGGTGCTGGAGGGGGCCTGAATGGACCAGTGACGGGTCAATTGGACCAGTGACAGGGACGGGTATTGGTTCTGTCGGGCGGCCCATTGACCTTCTACCGTCGTAACCATGACGAACTCGCTGGTCCCACCCGCCGGCCCGCAACGCACCCTCGCGCTGGCCCAGTTGACCAACTCCGTCGGCGACGGCGCCTACTACGTGACCTCGGCGCTGTACTTCACCCACGTCGTCGGCCTCGCCCCCGCGCGCGTGGGCCTCGGGCTCACCCTCGCGTGGGCCGTCGGCTCGCTGGTCGGGGTGCCGCTGGGGCGGCTGGCCGACCGGCGGGGGCCGCGCGGTACGGCGGTGCTGCTGGCGCTGGCGACGGGGGCCGCGGTGGCGTCCTTCCTCGTCGTCCGGGGATTCGTGCCGTTCGTGATCGCCGCGTGTGCCTACGCGTCCGCGCAGTCGGGGCTCGCGGCGGCCCGGCAGGCGCTGCTGGCGGGGCTGGTGTCCGCCGGGGAGCGGACCGGGCTGCTGGCGCATCTCCAGTCGACGCTGAACGCCGGGCTCGCGGTGGGCGCGGGTCTCGGCGGGCTCGCGCTGCGGGCGGGGACGCGGTCGGCGTACCTCGGGGTGTTCGCACTGGACGCGGCGAGTTTCCTGGTGTGCGCGGGGCTGCTGCTGCGGCTGCCGTCGGTGCGGGGCGTCCAGGTGCGGAAGACGGGCGGTCTCGGCGTCCT
The DNA here is from genome assembly GCF_000716435.1 of Streptomyces xylophagus. Lineage (GTDB taxonomy): Bacteria > Actinomycetota > Actinomycetes > Streptomycetales > Streptomycetaceae > Streptomyces > Streptomyces xylophagus. Next base: position 257,671 of record NZ_JNWO01000011.1, on the reverse strand, counting down.
GCGGGATCGCCCCTACGTCGTCGTCACGCTCCTCAACACCGTGCTGCTGCTCCGGATGCCGTTGCTCAGCCTCGGGCTGCCGCTGTGGATCGCCGAGCGGACGGACGCGCCGACCTGGCTGGTCTCCGCGCTGTTCGTGCTCAACACCGGTGCGGTGATGGTCTTCCAGGTGCGGACGGCCCGCGGGATCACGGGTCTCGCGTCGGCCACGCGCGCGATACGGCGATCGGGCTGGGTCATGCTCGCGGCCTGCGCGGCGTTCGCACTCTCGGCGGGCGCGTCGCCGTGGGTGGCCGTGGGGGCGCTGGTGGTCGGAGCGGTGCTCCAAGTCGCCGCCGAAATGGGGCAGTCGGCGGGTTCCTGGCAACTCTCCTTCGATCTGGCGCCCGTTGACCGGGTGGGCGAGTACCAGGGCTTCTTCGGTACGGGCGTCACGGTGGCCAGGACGATGGGCCCCCTGGTGCTGACGTCCCTGTTGTTGGAGTGGGGGACGCCTGGCTGGCTGCTGCTGGGCGGGGCGACGGTGGTGGCGTCGTACGCGATGGGGCCGGCTGTGCGAAGGGCGGCCGGTACGGGTCGTAAGGCCGATGAGGAGGGGGAGGCGGGCGAGGCTGTCAGGCAGCCCGCGCTGGTGAGTTGACCGGCACCGGCGCCATCAGGCGGCCCGCGCCAGTGAGTTGACCGGTAAAGAGTCCAGGAACAACGCGCCCGCCAGGAGCCCCGCACTTCCGCGAGGGCTCCACGCGCGTGCGTGGAGGTCGGCGTCGAAGACGGCCAGTGCTTCCGCGCCCGCGTCCGTCGCCGTGCCGCCCGCTTCCAGGATGCCGCGGGCGCCCGCCTGGACGTGGCGCAGTCCCAACGGGCCCGCGGTGTGCAGGAGTTCGGTGTCCTGGAGGGTGGACATCACGGTGAGGAGGGCGTCCAGGCGGGCCTGGGTCTCGGTGGCGCCGGTCGAGCGGACCGCCGTGAGGGTGTCCAACGCCCGCCGTACGTGCGGGAATCCGGCCTTGGCCTCGCCCCGGGCTCCGGCCGCGCCGTACTTCGCCGAGATCGACGAGCCGCGGGACGGGCGGCGCGGGGCGCGTCGGTCGGGGTGACCGGCGATGCGTTTGGCGGTCGCGGCGACGTCCTTCGCCCCGGCACGGGGGTCCAGGGCGGCCGCCGCGACCAGGAGACCCAGCGCCCACAGGGCACCCCGGTGGCCGCCGCCCGCGAGCGTCACCGAGTGTTCGGTACAGCGGCCGATCGCCCCGAGTTCCGTGCGGAGCACGGGAGTTGGCTCTCCTGTGCGGCGGGCGGCCGCCGCCATCGCCGCGAGGCCGGGTGCCAGCGCCTTCGCCGACCAGCGCAGGGCGCAGTGGTCCACGCGGGTCGTCCGGGCGGCCAGGTCGCGCGGGTCGGGCAGGCCCGGCTTGGGAGCCAGGGCCAGTTGCACGGTCAGTGCGTCCACAGCGGCCTGCGCCAGCGCCTCGTCCTCGCGGCTCGTCATCGTCGTACCTTAAGAGGAGGCGGAGGCCGAAGGGGAGGGGCTGTCGCTGGGCGGTGTGCCCGTCGGGGCGTCGCTCGGGGGCGTACCGCCGCCACCGCTGCCCGCGCCCGTGCTCTCGGCGTCCGGGTCGACGCCGAGGGTCAGCGAGCCCTTGTAGCCCTTGGACGGGTCCTTCTTGTGCACGGCCTTGAGGGTGAGCAGACCGCTGGAGGCGCCGCCGCCGTCATAGACCATGTCGTCGGCGAGGACCGTGTACGAGCCCGTGTGCTTGGCGTAGGGGTCGAGGGTGAAGATCTCCTCGGCGACGTCGTCGGCGAAGAACAGCTGGCCGGTGTAGTTGACCTTGCCGCCCTCGTAGGTGCCGTCCTCCTTCTCGCCGCCGGTGTGCACCTTCACGTGGATGTGGCAGGTGCGGGGCGTGTACCAGCCCGGGAAGATCGTCTCGAACTTGACGACCCCGTTGGCGTTGGCGATCTGGTAACCCCGCAGATACGTCTGGTCGTTGGCGGAGTCGCCCTCCTCGCTCTCCGCGGGGGCCGAGCCGCCGGGGTTGGCCGTGGTGTAGCCGGAGTAGTAGCCCCAGGCGTCGCAGTGCCAGATCTCCACGGCCGCGCCCTTCACCGGGGTGCAGCCGTCCGTCGCGTCGACCACGGTCAGGCGCAGGGTGAGCGGGACGCCCGCCTTGCCCTCGGTGATGTCCTTGCGCACCAAGGCACCGTCGAGGTAGTAGGGGCCCTCCGTGACGCTCGTCATCAGCGTCATGCACTCGCTGCTGGTCGAACTCGCCGACGCCGTGGCGTCCGCGTCGGCCGTCGTGTCCGCGGTGTCGGCGAACGCCGACTGGAAGCCGGCCGCCACCAGCCCACCGGCCGCGACCGTCCCGCCGGTCACCGCGAGGGCGCGGCGCCGGCTGATCGTTTTGTCTTTGTGGTTTCCCGTCATGATCACGAAGCTAGGGACGGGCACCGTCAAGGGCATGAGCGTGCGCTGTGCGCAAGATAAGAATGCTCAGAAAGCTGAAGTCGAGTCTTCCGGGCACATGCTCCCCGGACGCGTCCTCACACCGCCATCAACGGCGCGTCCTTCCGCCACTTCAGGATCTTGTCGAAGCTCACCACCGCGCCGCCCACCCCCGGCTTGTTGCCGATGTGGACGTGGTCGGCGAGTTCCTGGATGAGGCACAGACCGCGGCCGTTCTCGGCCTCGCTCGGCGCCGGCCGGACGGACTGCGCGCGGGCGAACCCGGGGCCCGAATCCGCCACTTCGATACGGCACTTCTCGCCGTCGAGGTAGGCGGTGACCCGGTACGCCTCCGAGGACGTGCCGTGCGCGGTGTCGCCGCCGTGCTCGACGGCGTTGGCGCAGGCCTCGCTGAGGGCGACGGAGAGGTCGTAGGAGATGTCCGGGTCGACGCCCGCGGTCTCCATCGTGCCGAGGAACAGTCGCCGGGCGAGTGGCACGCTCGCGGCCTCGCGCCTCAGATGGAGTGACCACCAGATGCTCATGCTCCAGCCTCCCGGCCGCGGCTCGACATACCGATACCTATTGCCGCCAGTGCCCCTGTGTAAGCACGGAGTTGACGTGATGCCGCCCATATGGGGGATGTGTCCCAAACGTAATTGGTGTATCCGGAGGTAGCTCACGTCAGAGAGTCACCTTTGTGACGTACAACACATTATGGTCCCGGTGTTGCGGACCTGCCGTATGGCACCGATAAGGCCGGTGCGATGATGAGCCCGCCATGACTGCCCCCCACCCACGCACGGTGCGCTCCGGAGGTGAACTCCGGACCCTGCGGGCCGCGGTGTTCGCCGCGGTCTGTGTCGTGCTGGCCGCGGCCGGTCACGCGATCGCCTCCTGCGCCACCGTTCCGCTGTGGACACTGGGCGCGGGCTTCCTCGGCACGTTCCTCGTCGTTGCGCCGCTCGCCGGACGCGCGCGCTCGATGCCGGGGATCGCGGCACTGCTCGCGGTCGGACAGGCCGTGCTGCACACCCTGTTCGGGCTCGGCCAGACGACCTCCGGCACGTCGGTCACCGGCGGCCTGTCCTCGTCCGACGCCACGCTCGTCGCGCGCGCCGCGCATCTGCTGTGCGGGACCACCGCGGCGGCGATCAGCCCCGCGCAGGCCCACCAGATCCTCACCGACGCGCGCATCCTGCCGACTTCGGGCTCAACGAGTTCGATGAGCGTGATGAGCACCATGGGCTCGATGCATCACCCGGCGGACGCCATGTCCACCTCCGCCGGCTCCTCGATGTCGCTGTTCCCGTCCCTGTCCATGCTGCTCGGCCACGTCCTCGCGGCGCTCGCCGCGGGCTGGCTGCTCCGGCGCGGGGACCTGGCGCTGCTGCGCCTGATGGAACTGTCGGCGCACGGAGTCACGGAAGGGGCGCTCGTACGGTCCCTGCGCGGGGCCCTCGCCCTGGTGCGCGCCCTGCGGGCCGGACTGCCGGGGGCGCCCGAGACGGGCCCGCGCCCGCCCCGTACCGCCCTCTTCGCCCCGCCCGCGCCGCACACCACCGCACTCCAGCACTCGGTGATCCGCCGCGGCCCGCCGGCCGTCGCCGCACACGCCCTCGCCGCCTGACGCGACGCGACCACCATCACCATTTCCGTCGAGCACAGCTCTCCGGGAGGGGACGGCCGCCGTCGTGCGGCACACGCGCGTGCCACGCGCCCCCTCTTCACCACCGGAACTCACTCGAACTCGAAGTGGAGTGCTCCTTTCCATGAAGGCATCTCGTATCGCCGCCGCCGCTGCCGTCGCCGGCTCGGCCGTTGTCGTCCTGTCCTCCCCCGCCTTCGCGCACGTCTCCGTGCAGCCGGAGGGCACGGCCGTCAAGGGCGGCTACGCGGTCGTCGACTTCAAGGTCCCGAACGAGCGCGACGACGCCTCGACCACCAAGCTGGAAGTCACCTTCCCGACCGACCACCCGCTGGCATCCGTGATGCCGGAGCCGATCAGCGGCTGGACCGTGAAGGTCACCAAGTCGAAGCTGGCCAAGCCCGCCGAGATGCACGGCGAGACGATCACCGAGGCCGTCACCAAGGTCACCTGGACCGCGACCGGCAAGGGCGTCGAGCCGGGCTACTTCCAGAAGTTCCCGGTCTCCGTCGGCATGCTGCCCATGGACGCCGACCAACTCGTCTTCAAGGCGCTGCAGACGTACTCCGACAAGCAGGTCGTGCGCTGGATCGAGGTGCAGAAGGACGGCGAGGAGGAGCCCGAGAACCCGGCTCCGACGCTTGAGCTGACCTCCGCATCGGCTTCCGGCGCGACCGCCGAGGACGCCGCCGCGAAGACCGAGAACACCGCCGCCGACACCACCTCCGCCGCCGACTCCTCCGACACCACCGCCCGCGTCCTCGGCGTGGTCGGCATCGTCGTGGGTGCGGCGGGCGTGGCGTACGGCGTTCTCGCCGGCCGGCGGCGTACGACCGTCTGAGGCCCGTCCGCTCATGGTGCGCACAGGGGTCCGTGCGACTCTTGCGTACGACCCCGGTGCGCGCCGGAGCTCTCACAACTGGGACATTTCTCTATGCGCAAGAAGACGTTCGCGGCGGCCGCGCTGCTCGCCGCCGCCACCCTGACGCTCTCCGCCTGCGGCAGCGGCGACGACGGCAAGAGCCCCGTCGCCATAGTCTCCGAGGACACCGCGACGCAGGCCGCCACCGTGCTCGACACCCCGTTCACGAAGCCGGACCTGGTCCTCACGGACACGCACGGCAAGAAGTACGACTTCCGGGCGGAGACCAAGAACCGGCCGACGCTGATCTACTTCGGCTACACCCACTGCCCCGACATCTGCCCGCTGACGATGAACAACATCGCGGTCGCCAAGAAGTCGCTGCCCAAGGCCGAGCAGGACAAGCTGCTCGTCGTGTTCGTCACCACCGACCCGGCCCGGGACACCGCGCCGGAGCTCGGCAAGTGGCTCAAGGGCATCGACACCCAGTTCGTGGGCCTGACCGGCGACTTCGCCACCATCCAGGCCGGCGCCCGCACCCTGGGCATCTCCATCGAGCCGACCTCGAAGGACAAGAACGGCAAGCTCGTCTCCGTCCACGGCACCCAGGTCGTCGCGTTCTCCCCGAAGACCAACGGCGGTTACCTGCTCTACGGCCAGGACACCACCGTCGACGACTACACCAAGGACCTCCCCAAGATCATCAAGGGGGCGACTCCGTGAGGCGGTTCGCCGGGCCCGTCGCGGTGCTGACCGGAACGCTGGTCCTCACCGGCTGCGGCGGCTCGGACGACGCGAAGGCCGAACTCTCCGCGAGCTCCGCCTACATTCCCCAGCCGGTCTCGGACATGGCGGCGGGCTTCCTGGACATCGCCAACAAGGGCGGCGCGAAGGACGAGCTGACCTCCGTCACCAGCGACCTCGGCCCCGTCTCCGTGCACGAGACGGTCGGCCAGGCGATGGAGGAGGTGAAGTCCCTCGATGTGCCCGCACACGGTCAACTCGTGTTCAAGAGCGGGGGCAACCACCTGATGTTCGACAAGCTGAAGCACACGCTGAAGCAGGGCGACCGCGTGACCGTGAAGCTGCACTTTGCCAAGTCCGGCCCCCTCACGGTTGAGATGCCCGTGAAGTCGGCGACGTACAACCCCACGACCGGGCACTGAGGGAGGGACCCCCACCTTGAAGACGACCATCACCCCCCGAGTCCGCACGCTGGTGCTGCTGCTCCTGGCCGTCGTCGGCATGCTGTTCGCGGGTGCCGGGACGGCCTCCGCGCACGCCGCCCTGACCGGCAGCGACCCCTCTTCGGGGGTGGTGGTCAACAAGGCTCCGACGCAGGTCTCGCTCACCTTCTCCGAGAAGGTCGCGACGAACGACGACTCGCTGCGCGTCCTCAACCCGAAGGGCAAGCGCGTCGACGTCGGCAAACCGTCCAACATCAGCGGCACGACGTACGCCGTGCAGATCCGCAGCGGGCTGCCCGACGGCACGTACACCGTGGCCTGGCAGGTCGTGTCGGCGGACAGCCACCCCGTCGGCGGCGCCTTCACCTTCTCGATCGGCTCCCCCTCGAAGACCACCGTCTCCGCTTCGGCCGAACAGGACGTCGGCGGCGGGCTCGTGGGCGGGCTGTACGGCTTCGGGCGCTACATGTCGTACGCCGGCTTCATCGTCATGGTCGGCGGCGCCGCCTTCGTCCTGGCCTGCTGGCAGCGCGGCGCCGGAGTGCGCGCCCTGCAGCGGCTGGTCGTCTCCGGGTGGGTCTCGCTCACCGCGGCGACTCTCTGGCTGCTGCTCCTGCGCGGCTCGTACACGACCTCCGGGAAGGTCGGCGACATCTTCGACCTGAACCTCCTCGGGCAGGTCCTCCAGACCAAGACGGGCGCCTCGCTCGTCTCCCGGCTGCTGCTGCTCGCCGCCGCCGCGCTGTTCATCGCCGTCCTCTTCGGGGCGTACGACAAGCGGGAGGACGAGGAGAAGCGGGACCTGACCTTCGGTCTCGCGATCGGCGGCAGTGTGGTGGCCGCCGGGCTCGCCGCGAGCTGGGCACTGTCCGAGCACGCCTCGACCGGGCTGCAGCCCGGCATCGCGATGCCCGTCGACGTCGTCCACCTGCTGGCCGTCGCGGCCTGGCTCGGCGGACTCGCCGCCCTTCTCGTCGCGCTCTACCGGGCGCCGTCCGACAACCCGGTCGAGCGGGCGGCCGTACAGCGCTTCTCGCGCCTCGCGTTCGGCAGTGTCCTCGCGCTGGTCGCGACCGGGATCTACCAGTCCTGGCGCCAGCTCGGCTCCTGGTCCGCGTTCACCGACACCGGGTACGGGCAGCTGCTGCTCGTGAAGATCGGGCTGGTGGCGCTGCTCGTCGGCATCGCGTCGATCTCCCGGCGCTGGACAAGCCGACTGGCGGACACCGCCACGGACGCGGTCGAGACGGTCGCCGAGGAAACAGCGGCGACCGAGGAACGCGAGCCGGAGAAGGAGCACGTGACGGCGTCCGCCAAGACCGGCGGCTCGTCCGCCAAGGCCGATGCGAATGCGACCCCGTCCGCCACATCCGGTGACTCCAAGCGCGCGGCCCAACTCGCCCGCCAGCAGGCCGCCGTGGACACCACCCGGCAGAAGCGGCTCCGCGACGCCGACCCGAACCGCTTCGGTCTGCGCCGCTCGGTTCTCGCCGAGGCCGCCGTCGCCATCGTCGTCCTCGCGGTCACCACGGCCCTGACGACCACCGAACCGGGCCGCACCGAGGAGGACGCCAAGGCGGCCAAGGCATCGTCCTCGTCCTCCTCTTCATCGTCCGCCGGCGCCCTGACCCTGGACATGTCGTTCGACACCGGCGGCAAGGACGGCAAGGGCGTCATCCGGCTCGACCTCGACCCCGCGCGGGTCGGCGGCAACGAGATGCACGTCTATGTGCAGCGGCCCAACGGCCGGGCCTTCGACGTCCCCGAGGTGAAGGTCGCCTTCACCCTCGCCGCCAAGAAGATCGGCCCGCTGCCCGTGACGCCCGACCGCATCGCCACCGGGCACTGGGCCGCGAACGGAATCCAGATCCCCATGGCGGGCGACTGGAAGATCTCGGTGACCGTGCGAACCTCCGACATCGACCAGACGACCGTCGACAAGAACGCGCAGATCGGCTGAACCACGCCATGCCTGACCAGTCCCTTCCCGAGGCCCGCAGCGCAGAGGCACCTCCTGGGGAGACCGTTTCCGAAAACGCCTCCCCAGGGGAGGGCATTTCCCGCCGACGACTCCTCGGTACGGCCGGTGCCACCGGGCTTGTGCTCGGTGCGGCGGGCGGGGCCGTGGGGTACGCGGCCGCGCCGGCCGGGGCCACACCGCTCACCTCGCTGGGCGAGGACATGGCAATGTTTCACGGGAAACATCAGCCCGGCATCACCGAGGGCCTCCAGGCACGCGGTCACCTCGTCGCCTTCGACCTCGCGGCGGGCGCGAGCCGCAAGGAGGCGGCGGCCCTGCTGCGCCGCTGGTCGACGACCGCGCAGCGGCTGATGGCGGGCGAGGCGGCGGCGCAGGAGGACACGGATGTCGCCCGGGACGCGGGGCCCTCGTCGCTGACGATCACCTTCGGCTTCGGCAACTCCTTCTTCTCCCGTACGGGACTGGAGAAGCAGCGGCCCGTCTCCCTCGACCCGCTGCCCGACTTCTCCTCCGACCAACTCGACAAGTCCCGCAGCAACGGCGACCTGTGGGTGCAGATCGGTGCCAACGACGCGCTGGTCGCCTTCCACGCCCTGCGCACGATCCAGAAGGACGCGGGCAGCGCGGCCAAGGTCCGCTGGCAGATGAACGGCTTCAACCGGACGCCGGGCGCCACGGCCCACACCATGACGGCCCGCAACCTCATGGGCCAGCTCGACGGCACCCGCAACCCCAAGCCGACCGAGTCCACCTTCGACAAGCGGATCTTCGTGCCGGCGTCCGGTTCGACCGACCCGGCCTGGATGGCGAACGGCTCCTACGCCGTCGTACGCCGTATCCGCATGCTCCTCGACGACTGGGAGAAGCTCTCGGTCGGCGCCCAGGAGAACGTCATCGGGCGCCGCAAGTCCAACGGGGCGGCGCTCTCCGGGGGCGCCGAGACGACCGCGATGGACCTGGAGAAGACCGACGCGAAGGGCGCCCTGGTCGTCCCCATCAACGCGCACGCCCGGATCGCCCGCCCCGACCAGAACGGCGGCGCGGCGATGCTCCGCCGCCCCTTCTCGTACCACGACGGCATCGCCGCCGACGGCACCCCGGACGCCGGGCTCCTGTTCGTCTGCTGGCAGGCGGACCCGCTGCGCGGCTTCGTCACCGTGCAGCGGAAACTCGACCGCGGCGACGCCCTGTCGACATACATCCGGCACGAGGCGAGCGGCCTGTTCGCGGTGCCGGGCGGGGCGGCGGAGGGCGAGTACGTGGGGCAGCGGCTGCTGGAGGGGTGAGTCGTCGCCCGTTGGGGTGGCCGGGTCGAGAAGGGTGCACCGGGTTTCGCAAGGCCCATTAGGGTGAAGTCATGCCAGCCAGCTATGCGTATCTCGGCCCTGAGGGCACCTTCACCGAAGTCGCCCTGCGCACGCTTCCCGAGGCGGCCACCCGGGAGCTGATCCCGTACGTGTCGGTGCAGTCCGCGCTGGACGCGGTGCGCACCGGTGAGGCCGAGGCCGCGTTCGTGCCGATCGAGAACTCCGTCGAGGGCGGCATCACCACCACCCTGGACGAGCTGGTCGCGGGTGCGCCGCTGATGATCTACCGCGAGGTGCTGCTGTCGATCACCTTCGCGCTGCTGGTCAGGCCCGGCACGAAGATCTCCGACATCAAGACGGTCTCCGCGCACCCCGCCGCCCAGCCGCAGGTCCGCAACTGGATGAAGGCGAACATCCCGGACGCCCTGTGGGAGTCGGCGGCCTCGAACGCGGACGCCGCCCGCCTGGTCCAGGAGGGCCGCTACGACGCCGCCTTCGCCGGTGAGTTCGCCGCCGCCCGGTACGGTCTCGAGGCCCTGGAGACCGAGATCCACGACGCGGAGAACGCGCAGACCCGGTTCGTGCTGGTGGGCAGGCCCGCCCGTCCCGCGGCCCCGACCGGCGCGGACAAGACGTCGGTCGTGATCTGGCAGCGGGACGACCACCCCGGCGGTCTGCGCGACCTGCTGGGCGAGTTCGCCACCCGGGGCATCAACCTCATGCTGCTGCAGTCCCGCCCGACCGGCGCCGGCATCGGCAACTACTGCTTCTGCATCGACGCCGAGGGGCACATCTCCGACCGCCGGGTGGCCGAGGCCCTGACCGGGCTCAAGCGGATCTGTCTCCAGGTGCGCTTCCTCGGTTCGTACCCGCGCGCGGACGTCGGCGTGGACGGGGTGCGGCCGCTGTTCCCGGGGACCTCGGACGAGGAGTTCCTCGCGGCGGCCGACTGGGTCGCGCACTGCCAGGACGGCCGTTTCTGACCCGCAGTGGGCCGGTGGTGCACGGGCAGTGCGCCGGTAGTACCTGCGTATCTTCGTTATCCACAGAAGTTATCCACAGGCGCACTTCTCGACCTGGGGACAAGTCGACAGTGGAGCACGACTCTGTCGACAAATCGCCCTACAGCCCACAGGGGTGGGCACCGGCGCGTAGGTCACTCTTCGTCCACCCGTTTCCTTCGGGCAATCCTATGGAGCGACGCAATTCCACCCGAAAGTGGGTGTGAGGGACGTTTGGGTCGGGAATTCCTCGACTCAAGGACCCCTTTCGGAATGATCACTTCCGGCATCCACAGATCTTCCACACACCCTGTGGATAACTTTTCCGGGAGGTGGATTCCTGTGGACAACCGCGACCTCAAGTCCCGTTTCCCACAAGGGATTCGGGTCAACCGGCCGCCCCGCGCCTGCCCCGTTCCAGGGAATGGGACGCGTTTTTATTGACCCGCGTCGACATGTGCCGACACTCTGCGCAATTGCCGCATAACTGGATGTAAGACGCAGTTCGGAATGCTGAGTCGTGAGCCGGAACTCGGCACCGGTAGCCTGGTCCGCGTGATTGACCTTCGCCTGCTCCGTGAGGACCCCGACCGTGTGCGCGCGTCCCAGCGCGCCCGTGGAGAGGACGTCGCGCTCGTCGACGCTCTCCTGTCCGCCGACGAGCGGCGCAGGTCGTCCGGCGTCCGCTTCGACGAGCTGCGCTCCGAGCAGAAGGCGCTCGGCAAGCTCATCCCCAAGGCCTCCGGCGACGAGAAGGCCGAGCTGCTCAAGAAGACGGGCCAGCTCGCCGCCGACGTCAAGGCGGCCGACGCCGAGCAGCACGAGGCGGACGAGGAGACCAAGCGCCTCGCGCTCCAGCTCGGCAACCTCGTGCACCCCGATGTGCCCGTGGGCGGCGAGGAGGACTTCGTCGTCCTCGAGACGCACGGCACGATCCGCGACTTCGGCGCCGAGGGCTTCGAGCCCAAGGACCACCTGGAACTCGGCGAGGCGCTCGGCGCCATCGACGTCGAGCGCGGCGCCAAGGTGTCCGGCTCGCGCTTCTACTACCTCACCGGCGTCGGCGCCCTGCTGGAGCTGGCGCTCGTCAACGCGGCGATCGCGCAGGCCACGGAGGCCGGCTTCATCCCGATGCTGACCCCGGCGCTGGTCCGCCCGCGCGCCATGGAGGGCACCGGCTTCCTCGGCCAGGCCGCGGAGAACGTGTACCACCTGGAGAAGGACGACTTCTACCTCGTCGGCACCTCCGAGGTCCCCCTCGCCGCGTACCACATGGACGAGATCCTCGACGCCGACAAGCTCCCGCTGCGCTACGCGGGCTTCTCCCCGTGCTTCCGCCGCGAGGCGGGCACCTACGGCAAGGACACGCGCGGCATCTTCCGCGTGCACCAGTTCGACAAGGTCGAGATGTTCTCGTACGTCCTCCCCGAGGACGCGGAGAACGAGCACCAGCGGCTCCTGGACTGGGAGAAGCAGTGGCTCACCGCCCTCGAACTCCCCTTCCAGGTCATCGACGTGGCCTCCGGCGACCTCGGCGCGTCGGCGTCCCGCAAGTTCGACTGCGAGGCGTGGATCCCGACCCAGGGCAAGTACCGCGAGCTGACCTCGGCCTCCAACTGCGACAGCTTCCAGGCCCGCCGGCTCTCCGTCCGCCTGCGCGACGACAAGAAGGTCCAGCCGCTGGCGACGCTGAACGGCACGCTGTGCGCCGTACCCCGCACGATCGTGGCGATCCTGGAGAACCACCAGCTGGCGGACGGTTCCGTGCGTGTGCCTGAGGTACTGCGCCCGTACCTCGGCGGCCGTGAGGTCCTGACGCCGGTCGCCAAGTGAGCACCGGCTTCCCGTACAAGCTGATCGCGACCGACCTCGACGGAACGCTTCTGCGCTCCGACGAGTCGGTCTCGCCGCGCACCCGTGCCGCCCTCGCGGCGGCCACGGAGGCCGGTGCCGCGCACATCGTGGTGACCGGCCGCGCGGTCCCCTGGACCCGCCACATCCTCGACGACCTCGGCTACGCGGGCCTCGCGGTCTGCGGCCAGGGTGCTCAGGTCTACGACGCCGGGGCGCACCGCTTGCTGACCTCGGTCACCCTGGACCGTCAACTGGCCGGGGTGGCACTCGCCAAGATCGAGGCGGAGGTCGGCCCGCTGTTCCTGGCGGCGAGCCGGGACGGCCTGGACGGCGATGTGCTGGTCGGCGACGGGTACGCGGTGACGGGCTCGCTGCCGTCGACCCCGCTCACGGACGTGTCCGAGCTGTGGGCGGCGCCGCTGAACAAGATCTACATCCAGCACCCGACTCTCACGGACGATCAGCTCGCCGAGGCGGCGCGGGTGGCCGCGGGCGGTTTCGTCTCGGTCGCGCTGGCCGGCGAGGGCATCGTCGAACTGCTTCCGCTCGGCCTCACGAAGGCGACCGGTCTGTCGTTGGCCGCCCGCCGTCTGGGCCTGAAGGCCGCCGACACGGTTGCCTTCGGCGATATGCCCAATGACATCGCGATGTTCGGGTGGGCGTCTCACGGCGTGGCTATGGCCAACGCGCATGAGGAGCTCAAGGCTGTGGCGGATGAGGTGACGTCTTCGAATGAGGAGGACGGGATCGCGGTGGTGTTGGAGCGACTGTTGGGCTGAGGTCGTCGTATGGCTGCGGGTCCGGTGGGGGCTGGTCGCGCCCACGCGGCGGAGCCGCACAGTGTCACAGCCCCGCGCCCCTTTAGGTGGGACCAGGTGCCCTGGGTCAGATTGCTGGTGTCTTGCGGAGGATGCACGAATCGAACGTGCGCGGGCTTTCCAGGCCCGACCTGGGCTTAGCAAGCCCGTGCCTTACCACTCGGCCAATCCTCCGGGAGGGCGGCCCACGCGAGAATGAGTCGCGTGCTCGAAGCGGCCGCCCCGGGCAGCTCCCCGTGGTGGGCGGCTCGACGGAGGGGTAACTACTCCGGAGACCGCCGCGGGCTGCCCTGAAGGGAGTCGGACGTACTGTCGTGCATCGACATCGTCCAGCTCCTCTCCCAGTCGGTGGCGCCGGCTGATCCGGCGTCGACACAACAACTGTGCCTGTACGCCGAGTTGGACGCCACCGAATAAAAGGGCAGCCGCGTGACGGCTAACGCAGACGCCACCTGCGCCGACGTGCCTTGCTGAAGAACCAACCCGCGGGCGGTTCGTCCGAGCGCCAGGGCTGCGGCTCGGGCGACTCGTTGCGCCAGCGGGCCGCGAGCATCCGGGCGCGGGCGGACGGCTCGGCCGTCTCGGCGGACCGTATGAAGTCGTCGTCCAGGACCAACTTGTCCCAGCCGTCCCCCGGCTCGGCCTGACCGCCGCCGTACGTTGCCTCTCCAGCCATCCCCGTTCCTCCTAGCCGTGCGTCCCGTTTGCCCAGTGTGCCCGGACAGAGATGAAGCCCCCGTCAAGATCAGGACCTGTCATTTCCGCAGCAGGCCCGGTCATTCCTCGCCGACGAGCTTCAGCGAGCGCAGCTTCTGTCCGGCGTACCAGGTCGCTCCCACCGTGACCGCGACCAGGAACACCGTCGCCGTGGTCAGTCCGACGTCCGAGGTCACCAAGTCGCCGCCGGCCACCTTGTGGGCGACGGCCAGGGACCACTGCTGGACGCTCAGCGTGCGGGCGCCGGCGACCAGGGAGCCGAACAGTGCCTCCCAGACGAGGGCGTAGACGAGTCCGAAGACCACCGCGTGCCGGGACACCGTGCCGAGCAGCAGGAAGAGTGCCGCGTAGGCGATGGAGGCGACCAGGGCGGCCACCGTGTAGGCGACGGCGATCTGTTGGCCGTTGCCGTTGAGGATGAGTCCGGAGATCAGCATGGGGACCGCCGAGAACACCATGGTGACCGCGACCGCCACGATCAGCTTGGTGAAGATGATCGTGGGCCGCTTCAGCGGCTTGGACAGCAGGTACACCACCGAGCCGTCGTCGATCTCCGGTCCGATCGCGCCGGTGCCCGCGATGACGCCGATGATCGGCACCATCGTGGCGAGACCGAGCCCGCCCAGGACGTCCACCGCGGTCTGGTCGTCGGCGCCGGCGAGGCCCCGTACCACCACGGAGATCGCGATCAGCAGGAAGGGCAGGGCGCCCAGGATGAGGGCCCGGCGCCGGCCGAGCAGGGCCCGGTAGGTGAGTCGGGCGACTGTGGGGTCGTACATCTCTTGGCCTCCTACGCCGCGACGAGATACGAGAAGACGGACTCGAGGGACTCGTCGGACGGCGAGACCGTGAGCAGCCGGATGCCGTGGTCCTTGGCCACCCGGGGCAGCAGGGCCGTGAACCGGCCGAAGTCGACGGCCTGGATGCGCAGCGCGCCCTCGGCCAGGTCGACCTCGATGCCGGACGTCGACGGGTCGGCGATCAGCGCGGCCGCGAGGGCGCGGTCGTCGCTGGAGCGGACCAGATAGCGGTGCGGGCGGTCGGTCATCAGGCGGCGGATCTTGCGGAAGTCGCCGCTGGCCGCGTGCCGTCCGGCGACGACGACCTCGATGTGCCAGGCGAGCTGCTCGACCTCTTCGAGGATGTGGGACGAGAACAGCACCGTGCGGCCCTCGTCGCCCATCCGCCGCAGCAGGTCCATGAGTTGCATGCGCTGGCGCGGGTCCATGCCGTTGAAGGGCTCGTCGAGGAGCAGGAGCGAGGGGTCGTGGACCAGGGCCGACGCCATCTTCACGCGCTGGCGCATGCCCTTGGAGTACGTGGAGATCTTGCGGTCCTGCGCGTACTCCATCTCGACCGTGGCCAGGGCCTTCTGGGCGGCCTTGGCGCCGAGGCCGTGCAACTCGGCGTTGGCGACGACGAATTCGCGTCCCGTGAGGAAGTCGTACATCGCCTCGCGCTCGGGGACGATCCCGATGTGCTTGTAGATCTGCTCGTTGCGCCACACCTGCTGGCCGTCGAGGGTGACGGTGCCGGTGGAGGGGGCGAGGAAGCCGCCCATCATGTTGATGAGGGTGGACTTTCCGGCGCCGTTCGGGCCGAGGAGTCCGGTGACGCCGGGGCCGACGTTCATCGTGATGTCGTTGACAGCGACCACGTTGCCGAACCAGCGGGAGACGTGGTCGATGGAGAGCGTGGTCACAGGCCCACCTTCCGGTAGCGGCGGATCAGGAGGCCGTAGGTCGCGGCGATGAGGCCCAGGACGGCGAGGACGTAGACGACGCCTTCCGCGTGGCTGGGGCCGACGCCTCCGGGGAACGCCGACGTCGCGCCCAGGAAGGCCGACTGCAGCCCGTCGATGAGCGTGACGGGCGAGAAGAGGCCGATCCAGGGGATGGCGTTCGTGGCGTTCTGCGCGTCGGCGATCGCCTGGAGGGTGGAGACGGCGCCGTAGGAGATGGTCAGTACGGCGATGACGGCGGCGATGCCGAAGCCGCGGCGCGGGGTGACCGCCGCGATGACCAGGCCGATGCCGGCGAAGAGCAGGGAGAGGAGGGTCACGGAGACGAGTCCCTGGGCGAAGCCCTTGGTCTGGTCGGCGAAGTCGAGCTTCGCGAGCAACGCTCCTACGTAGAGCACGATCAGCGGGGCGGCGGTCAGGATGAACATGGCCGAGGCGAGGGCCGCGAACTTGGCCCTTACGTAGTCGGCGGTCTCGATCGGCCGCGAGAAGTACAGCGGTACGGTCTTGAAGCGCAGGTCGCGCGAGACGGACTGGGGTGCCTGCGAGGCGACGTAGAGGCTGATGACGGCCTGCATGATGATCGCGTAGCGCGTGTAGTCGACGGGCAGGTCCTTGGCCTTCGTGGCGACCGCGACGGCCACCATGATGGCCGCGGGCACGCACATGACCACGAACAGCAGCATCGGCAGCACCTTGGACTTCACCGAGCGGCCGAGGCCGTAGGCGCCGCGCAGGGACTGCGAGTAGAGGGAGCGGCGGGCGTAGGCGCGGCCCAGGCGGGGGCCGTTGTAGTTGCGGTAGCCGATGTTGTGGATGCGGGTCTGGTCGCCCGGCTGGGGGACCAGGGGCTGGTCAATTGCCATGGCCTACGGCCTCCTTCCGCTCTGCGTCGTTGTCAGTGCCCGTGTCGGCGCCGGTGTCGGTGAAGACCTCGGAGATGTGGTGCCTGCGCTGCTCCATGCGCACCAGTCCGAGGCCGAGGTCCGCGATCACGTCGCGGATCAGGTCGTACGTCTCATCTCCCGTGGCGGTCAGGAGCAGGACGTGGCCCGCGCCGGGCAGGCCGCTGCTGTCGTGGGTGTCCACCCCGCGCGCGTGGAGCGCCTCGCGCACCGCGCGGGTGCCGTCCGGGTGCTCGTCGGTGTCGGTGACCTCGATGGCGAGGGTCGTCGTGGTCTGGGTGAAGTCCGTGGTGGAGCTGGAGCGCAGGAGCTTGCCGCCGTCGACCACGATCACGTGGTCGCAGGTGCGCTCCAGCTCGCCCAGCAGGTGCGAGGTCACCAGCACCGAGATGCCGAAGTCCGTGTAGATACGGCGGATCAGGCCGAGCATCTCGTCGCGGCCGACCGGGTCGAGGCCGTTGGTCGGCTCGTCCAGGAAGACCAGCTGCGGGTCGTGGACGAGGGCCTGCGCGAGCTTGACGCGCTGCTTCATGCCCGTCGAGTAGCCGCCGATGGGGCGGTAGCGCTCCTCGTACAGACCGACATGGCGCAGCGTGTCCGCGGTGCGCTCGCGTGCCGCGGTGGGCGGCAGGCCGGACATGCGCGCCATGTGGACGACGAACTCGGTGGCCGAGACGTCGGGCGGCAGACAGTCGTGCTCCGGCATGTACCCGACGCGCTCGCGGATGTCGGCACCCTTGGTGGCGACATCGAGTCCGAGCACTTCGGCTCGGCCCTCGGAGGCGGGGGACAGACCCAGCAGGATCTTGATCAAGGTCGACTTGCCGGCTCCGTTGGCACCGACGAGCCCCGTCACACCGGGGCCGACGTCCACGGAGAGCCGGTCAAGCGCGGTCACCCTGGGGAACCGCTTGCTCAGGCTTTCGGTCGCGATCACAGTCACGTCTACGAAGGTAGTGACGCGGACCACTGCGGTCGTCACCCCGCAGAGCTGTCCTCGCGTCAGACTCCAGACGTACGGGCCCGTAGGGGATGCCCCTACTTGAGGGCTACGCGACCGGCCCACGCACTTATCCACAGGTAGAGATCAAGGCTATTGACGCAGCCTCTAACAACTGTCACATTCACCAGTGTCAAGTTACGAGCACGTACCGCAGTCAATGTGGACAGGTGGGGCGGTGGCATGACTACGGCGGTGACACGCGAACTCTCCGCGGAACTGCGGGGGTTCAGAGAGGTCCAGCGGCTGGCGTACGAGTGCGCCGAGGCCGTCGCGGCCCGGCTGGAGCCCGGGGTGACCGAGCGCGACGCGGCGCGGATGCAGCGGTCGTGGCTGCGCGCGCGGGGAGTGCGGGACTGGTTCCATCTGCCCTTCGCCTGGTTCGGCGACCGCACGGCGTTCACGAACTTCCGGGTGCCGCTGCAGTTCTTCCCCACGGGCCGCCGGCTGGAGCCCGGGATGCCGTTCATCCTGGACATGGCCCCGGTGTACAAGGGCTTCACGGCCGACATCGGGTATTCGGGCTCCCTGGGGGCGAACCCGGTGCAGGACAGGCTGATGGCCGACCTGGAGGCGCATCGCGAGCTGCTCCTGCGCGAGGTGCGCGAGCGGCGCCCGCTGCGCGAGATCTACGAGGACGTGGACCGCCTCATGGTCCGCCAGGGCTACGCCAACCGGCACCGCGCGTACCCCTTCGGCGTGATCGCGCACAAGGTCGACCGGGTCGCCGAACGCCCTTGGTCCCCGCGGCTGTTCGGGTTCGGCACCCAGGCCCTGAAGGGCCTCGCGAGCGACGCGCTGCACGGCCACCGGGACGGCTGGTCCCCGCTGTGGTCGCCGTACCGCTTCTCCGACCATCCGCCGCACCCGGGCCTGTGGGCGGTCGAACCGCATCTCGGATTCCGGGGCACGGGCGCCAAGTTCGAGGAGATCCTGGTCGTCACCGACTCCAAGGACCCCGAACAGAGCGCCTTCTGGCTGGACGACGATCTGCCGCACGTGCGGCGCTGGGCGGAGGACAAGTGACGCTTGAGGGTGCGCGGGAGCGCCGGGTGCGGACCGGCGGAGTCGAGCTGTGCGTGGCCGAGTTGGGGGACACGTCGAACCCCACGGTCGTCCTGGTGCACGGCTACCCGGACAGCAAGGAGGTGTGGTCCGAGGTGGCCGGCCGCCTCGCCGATCGCTTCCATGTGGTGCTCTACGACGTCCGGGGCCACGGCAGGTCCACGGCCCCGCAGCCGTTGCGGGGCGGGTTCACCCTGGAGAAGCTGACGGACGACTTCCTGGCGGTCGCGGACGCGGTCAGCCCGGACCGGCCGGTGCACCTGGTGGGGCACGACTGGGGCTCGGTGCAGTCCTGGGAGTTCGTCACCGTCGGGCGCACGGAGGGCCGTATCGCCTCCTTCACGTCGATGTCCGGGCCGTCCCTCGACCACTTCGGGCACTGGATCAACAAGCGCCTGACCCGGCCCACCCCGCGCCGCGTCGGCCAACTCCTCGGCCAGGGCGCCAAGTCCTGGTACGTGTACCTGCTGCACACGCCCGTGCTGCCCGAACTCGCCTGGCGCGGCCCCCTGGGCAAACGCTGGCCGAAGATCCTGGAACGCGCCGAGAAGGTCCCCCGGGGTGACTACCCGACCTCCTCCCTGCCCACGGACGCGGCCCACGGCGCCTGGCTGTACCGGGACAACGTCCGGGCGAGGCTGCGCAGGCCGCGCCCGGACGCCTACGCGCACGCGCCCGTGCAGCTCGTCACGCCCCTGGGGGACGCGTTTCTCTCCGAGCGGCTCTACGACGACCTGGAGCTGTGGGCGCCGGGGCTGGTGCGCCGCACGCTGCCCGCCAAGCACTGGATCCCACGCACGCGGCCCGATCAACTGGCTTCCTGGATCACGGAGTTCGTGGCCGCCAACGAAGGAGGTGCGGTGCCCGCCGGCGAAGGAGGTCCGGTGACGGCCACGGGGACGGGCAAGTACGCCGAGCGGTTCGGCGGCCAACTGGTGCTGGTCACCGGCGCGGGCAGCGGCATCGGGCGGGCCACGGCGTTCGCGTTCGCCGAGGCGGGCGCGCGCGTGGTGGCCGTCGACCGGGACGCGGAAAGTGCCGCCCGCACGGCCGAGTTGGCGCGGCTGATCGGTGCCCCCGAGGCCTGGGCGGAGACCGTCGACGTCTCCGACGAGCAGGCCATGGAGAAGCTCGCCGAGAAGGTCGCCGGGGAGTACGGGGTGGTGGACGTCCTGGTGAACAACGCCGGAATCGGACTCTCCGGTTCCTTCTTCGACACCACCCCGGAGGACTGGAAGAAGGTCCTGGACGTCAACCTGTGGGGCGTGATCCACGGGTGCCGGCTCTTCGGGAAGCAGATGGCCGAGCGCGGCCAGGGCGGCCACATCGTCAACACGGCGTCGGCGGCGGCGTTCCAGCCCTCCAAGGTGCTGCCCGCCTACAGCACCTCCAAGGCGGCCGTGCTGATGCTCAGCGAGTGCCTGCGCGCGGAGTTGTCCGGGCAGGGGATCGGCGTCTCGGCGATATGCCCGGGCCTCGTCAACACCAACATCACCTCGACCGCGCACTTCGCCGGGGTCGACGCCGACGAGGAGAAGCGGCGCCAGAAGAGGTCGGCGCGGCTGTACGGGCTGCGGAACTACCCGCCGGAGAAGGTCGCCGACGCCATCCTGCGGGCGGTCGTCCGCAACGAGGCAGTCGTGCCCGTCACCCCGGAGGCGCGCGGCGCCCATCTGCTGTCCCGGTTCGCCCCGCGCGCGTTGCGGGCGATGGCCCGTGTGGAGCCGCCGCTGTGACCGCCGCGCACGAGCACGACGTGAGCGAGCACCACGCGATCGCGCCCCGCCGGGTCTCCTTCGACTGGTCGCGCACCCCTCTGCACTGGATTCCGGGCGAGCCGACCGCCACCCATGTCATCAACGTGCTGCATCTGCTGCTGCCGGCGGGGGAGCGGTGGTTCGTGAAGGTCCTCAAGGAGGGCCTGCCACTGGTCAGGGACCCCCAACTCCTCGCGGACGTCAAGGGGTTCATGGGCCAGGAGGCCACGCACAGCGTGCAGCACGCGCACGTGCTGGACCATCTGGCGGCCCAGCGGCTCGACACCGCCGACTTCACGAAGTACGTCGACTTCCTCTTCGAACGGCTGCTCGGCGAACGCCCGCCGCTCGGCGCGCCGGTGCCGGAGCGCGAGTGGCTGCGCTTCCGGCTGGCGGTCGTCGCGGCGATCGAGCAGTTCACGGCGGTGCTGGGCGACTGGATCCTGGCCGCCGAGGGCCTCGACCGGGCCGGCGCCGACGAGATCATGCTCGACCTGCTGCGCTGGCACGGCGCCGAGGAGGTCGAACACCGCGCGGTGGCCTTCGACATGTTCCAGCACTGCGGAGGCCGCGGACTCCCCCGGTACACCCGCCGTATCGCCGGCATGGCGGTCACCGCGCCCATGATGCTCTACCTGTGGGCCTGGGGCACGGCCCACCTGATCCGCCACGACCCGCAACTCGCCGGACGCGTCCGCTACTCGCTCTCCGAGCACAACAAGGCCGTACGGAAAGGTCTGTTGCCCACCTGGCGGTCGCTCGGCGCGGCCGTCCCGCGCTATCTGCGGCGCTCCTACCATCCGTCGCGGGAGGGATCGTTGAGCAGGGCGGTGGAGTACCTGAGGAGGTCACCGGCGGCGCGGGCGGGGGCGGCATGAGTTCCGGGTCCGGGGTGGGCACCACCTCCCGTCCCGGCGAGGCCGCCTACCGGATCGAGGACCTCGCGCAGCTCAGCGGGGCCACCGTCCGGACGATCCGCGCCTACCAGGACCGCGGCCTGCTCCCCCGCCCCGAGCGGCGCGGGCGGGCCAACGTGTACGCCGACGTCCATCTCGCCCGGCTCCGCCAGATCGCCGACCTCCTCGACCGCGGCTACAGCCTGGCCTCCATCAAGGAGTTGCTGGAGGCCTGGGACGCGGGCCGGGGGCTGGGCGGGGTGCTCGGGCTGGCCGCCGAGGTCGACGGGCCGTGGACCGACGAGGAGGCGGTCCGGATCTCCCGCGCCGAGTTGGAGCAGCGCTTCGGCGGCGGCTCGGACGACGCGGCCGTCGCCGAAGCCGTAGAACTCGGCGTCCTGGAGCCGGTCCCCGGAGACACCGACTCCTTCCTGGTACCGAGCCCCCAAGAGCTGGCGGTGGCCGTCGAGTTGCACGCGTCCGGCGTCCCGCTGTCCGCGATCTCGGCCCACCTACGGGAGTTGAGGGTCCAGGTCGAGCACATCGCCTCCCGTTTCCTGGAGTTCACCACCGAACACGTCTTCGCCCGCTACCTCGACGGACCGCACCGTCCGACGGACGCGGACGCGACCGAGGCGGCCTCACTCGTACGACGACTGCGTCCCCTCGCGCAGCAGACCGTGGACGCCGAACTCGCCCGCGCGATGCGTCTGTTCGCCAACCGGTCGCTGCGCCGGCACCTCGGGGCGGCGGAGCCCTCGCGGTCCGTGTCCTCGTCACGTTCCGTGGCCGTGCCCGAGACGACAATGCGGGCCGTGGAGGGGTTGGTTGGTCCTGCGAGGGCGGCCGAGTTCATCGCGCTGGCGGCCGAACGGGAGCTGCGGGCAAGGGCGTTGGATGCGCTCATGCCAAGGAGTGGGCCCCCAGCTGATCTTGAAGAACAGGTGTGACATGACAGGGAGTTATCCACAGAAACGCCAATTCCCCTGTGGATAACTACAGTTGGTTGTGGATCAAACATCGGCGATAAAAGAAAATGCGTGATCCACGTCTCTCCCGTCATGCTGAGCGGATGGATGAAAGACGCACCGTGAAGGTGTCGAAGTACCTCTCGAAGCACCTGCGCCACCAACCCGAGCGGATCGGGCTCACCCTCGACGAGGCCGGCTGGGTCGAGATCGACACGCTGATCGCCGCCTGTGCCGCACACGGGTTCCGGTTCAGCCGTCAGGAACTCGACCATGTGGTGGCCACGAACGACAAGCAGCGCTTCGCGATCGAGGGCACCCGTATCCGCGCCAGCCAGGGCCACAGCATCGAGGTCGACCTCGGGCTGCCCCCGGCCACCCCACCGCCGTACCTCTTCCACGGGACGGTCGCGCGCAACCTGGACGCGATCCGGGCCGAGGGGCTCAGGCCCATGAACCGCCACGCCGTACACCTGTCCGCCGACCGCGAGACCGCGACCCGTGTCGGAGCCCGGCGTGGCCGGCCTGTCGTGCTCTCCGTGGACGCGGGCGCGATGCATGGCGACGGGCATGTGTTCCGGGTCAGCGAGAACGGGGTGTGGCTCACGGAGGCGGTACCCGTGGGCTACCTGCGGTTTCCCGAGTCGCACTGACCGCTGAGCAGTCGCGTGGGGTGGCGGTTTCACGTGAAACATGCCCGGCCGCCCAGCCGGTCCCGGCGGAGCGGCCCCAGGGATCGCCGACTCAGCGGAGCTGCGTCAGAGCCTCCATCGCGATCTGCTCGAAGACCTTCTCGTCGGCCGCGAAGTCGGAGTCCGGGATGGGCCAGTGGATCACGATGTCGGTGAAGCCCAGTTCCTGGTGCCGGCCCGCGAAGTCGACGAAAGCGCCGAGGGACTCCAGCGGACGACCGCGATCAGGAGTGAACCCGGTGAGCAGGATCTTGTCGAGCCCCGCCACGTCGCGACCGATCGCCGCGCAGGCATCGGCCAGCTTCTCGACCTGCCCCCGAAGGGCGTGCACCGACTGCTCCGGAGTGCCGCTCTCGAACAGCCGGGGATCACCGGTGGTCACCCACGCCTGTCCGTACCGGGCGGCGAGCTTCAGACCACGAGGACCGGTGGCCGCCACCGCGAACGGCAGCCGGGGCCGCTGCACACACCCCGGGATGTTCCGAGCCTCGTGCGCCGAGTAGAAGTCACCCTCGTACGACACCGAGTCCTCGGTGAGCAGCCGGTCGAGCAGCGGAACGAACTCCCCGAACCGGTCGGCGCGCTCCCGCGGGGTCCACGGCTCCTGCCCGAGCGCCGTGGCGTCGAACCCGGTACCACCCGCCCCGATGCCCAGCGTGACGCGCCCGCCGGAGACGTCGTCGAGGGAGATGAGCTCCTTGGCGAGGGTCACCGGGTGGCGGAAATTGGGCGACGTGACGAGCGTGCCCAACCGCATCCGCTCGGTGACTCCCGCAGCGGCCGTCAGCGTCGGCACGGCCCCGAACCACGGACCGTCCCGGAACGTGCGCCAGGACAGGTGGTCGTACGTGAAACCGGTGTGGAACCCGAGCTGCTCCGCCCGCTGCCATGCCTCGCGGCTCCCCTCGTTCCAGCGGCGGTACGGGAGGATCACGGTGCTCAGACGCAGACTCATGGTTCAGAGCCTACGGCGCGGTCGTCCTGCTCCGCCGCCTGACGGCCGCCCTCAGAACGGCCCAGACGAGTATCACCTCGACGATTCCCGCGACGGCGTGCACGGACGGTGCGTACGTATCCGGTCCGGGGCTGTACCCGTCGAATCCGAAGACGACCGCGAGCAACAGGAACACGACAGTGGTCAGTGTGCCCGCCGGAAATGTGATGACGGACACCACTACAGACGCGGCGTCCATGCCGTGCTCGGCGCTGAGGAAGTCGAGCCCGAACACCACCACCAGGTACACCGCGGCGAGAATGAGACCGGTCCTGCGGGACAGGGGGAATTGCATGGTTCCTTCTTCTGGGCCGGTCAATGGTCGCCCATGGTGTTGATGTGGTGGGTCAGGTCCTTGAGGTTACTGATCAGGGATGGCAGGGCGTCAACCACTCACATGTGCGCACCGCCGCACGGGCGTGCGGGCATATGCGGGAGAATGGCACGGTGACCTCAGCGACTCGACAGCCCGAGACCCCGGCCTCCGCCGTCCCGCCACGGCTGATCGCCACCGACCTGGACGGCACTCTGCTGCGCGACGACAAGTCGGTGTCCCCCCGTACGGTGGCCGCTCTGGCGGCTGCCGAGGAGGCGGGCATCGAGGTCTTCTTCGTCACCGGCCGCCCGGCCCGTTGGATGGACGTGGTCAGTGACCATGTCCACGGCCACGGCCTGGCGATCTGCGGCAACGGCGCCGCCGTGGTCGACCTGCACGGCGGCCCCGGCGCCCACCGCTTCGTGAAGGTCCGCGAACTGGCCCGGGAGAACGCCGTCGACGCCGTACGCCTGGTGCGCGAGGCGGCGCCCGGCACGGTGTACGCGATCGAGCAGACGTACGGCTTCTACCAGGAGCCGGCGTATCCGAAGCTGCACATGGAGATACCGGACACCCTCGCGCCCGCCGAGAAGCTCCTGGCGTCGGACGCCCCGGGGGCCGACGAGCCGGTGCTGAAGATCCTCGCGTTCCACCCCGAGCTCGATCCGGACGCCTTCCTGGCCACCGCCCGCCTCGCCCTGGGCGACCGCGCGAACGTCACCCGCTCCAGCCCCAGCGCCCTGCTGGAGATCAGCGGGCCCGGTGTCTCCAAGGCGAGCACGCTCGCCCTGTGCTGCGCGGAGCGCGGGATCGCGCCCGAGGAGGTCGTCGCCTTCGGGGACATGCCGAACGACGTCGAGATGCTCACCTGGGCCGGACGGTCGTACGCGATGGGCAACGCGCACCCTGCCGTGCTCGCCGCGGCCTCGGGGCGGACCGTGGACAACAACGAGGACGGTGTGGCGGTCGTCATCGAGCGGATGCTGGCGGAGCGGCGGCCGTAAGGGACGTCCATCCGGAGCACGCCCCTTACCTGGACGCCCTAGCCGACCGGCACCCCTCGCTGTGCCAGCCACGGCAGCGGATCGACCGCCGATCCCAGCTCCGGGGTGACCCGTACCTCGAAGTGCAGATGCGGGCCGGTGGAGTTGCCGGTCGTGCCGGACTGGCCGATCCACTGGCCGGTGGTCACACGGTCCCCCTGGTCGACGGCGACGGCCGCGAGGTGGGCGTACTGCGTGTAGTAGCCGCCCGGGTGCTCGATCACGATCGCGATGCCGAAGGCACCTCCGCACGACACGCGTACCACCCGGCCCGCTCCGGCCGCCCGCACCGGCGTGCCGATGGGCACCGCGAAGTCCTGGCCGGTGTGACGGTTCGCCCAGCGGGAGCCGCCGCTGCCGAATCCCGCGGACAGTTCTACGGTCTCCACCGGTGTGACCCAGGGGGTGGTGACGCGCGTCGGCGGCTGGTCGAGGCGGACGGCGCCCCGGCAGGAGCCCGACGCGACCGAGGCGTCCGCCTGACCCTGCAACTGCCCGCGCGCTTCGTCGAGTTTCCGCTGGATGCCCTGCTTCAGGTCGGCGAGTTCGGCGTTCCTCTTCTCCAGTGCCCGCCACTGCGACGCGGCACTCGCCTCGTCTGCGGCGAGCCGTACCTCGGCCCGGTGACTCCTGCCGATCGCGTTCTCCACGGCCAGGTCCGCCTGGGAGAAGACATGCTGATCGCGCATCAGATCCTCAGGACTGTCCGCCAGGATGATCCGGGCCGCCATCGGGACACCGCCGCCGCTGCGGTACTGGGCACGGGCGATCCGGCCCAGGTCCTCGTGCAGCCGCGAGATCTCCTGCCGTTCGCCGTCCAGTTGAGCCTCGACCCGCTGGGCGCGGGCTCGCTGCGCGTCCGCCTCCCGCCGCCCGGCCTCGTACCGCTGGGTCGCCAGGGCCGCGTCCTGGTACAGCCGCGCCACCTGCGCGCTGATGCCCACGGCGGGCTGATCGTCATCACCTGGCCGGGCCGCCAGCACGGCGATCGCGCACAGCAACACCGGAACGAGCAGCGGATGACGGCGAGATGAGCCCATGTCAGCGATCGTGACCCGCGCGCCGGACCGAGGCCCTGTTCACGTCGTACGCATGGGGGGACGCGTTGCTGCGAACGGCTCAGCGGATGCCCATGGTGACGGGCTCAGAAAGCCCATGAGGACGGGCTCAGTGGGGCGCCTGCCACACCACCGTCGTACCGCCGCCTCCCTCGCCGACGCCCGGCCCGTACCAGCTGTCGCCACCCAGGGATTCGGCCCGCCGCTTGAGGTTCTTCAGGCCGCTGCGCCGGCCGCCGGCCGGGATGCCCACCCCGTCGTCCGCGACGGTGAGCCGTACACCCGGGCGCCCGTCCGGCAGGGTCGCGGTCGCGTCGACGACGACCTCGATCCGGGTGGCCGCCGCGTGCCGGAACGCGTTGGAGAGGGCCTCGCGCAGGGCCGCGATGAGGTTCTTGCCGGTGAGGTCGCCGACTGTCGTGTCGACCTCGCCGACGAAACGGTGCGCGGGAGTGAAACCGAGCGGCACGGCGGCCATGTTGATCTCCCGCAGCACCCGCGTGCGCAGTCCGGAGGGCGCCTCGGCGGGTCCCTGCTGGAGCGCGAAGATCGCGGTGCGGATCTCCTGGATGGTGACGTCGAGTTCGTCGACGGCGCTGCCCACCCCCCGCCGCACCTCGGGCACGAGCGGGCCGCGCTGGGCGCTCTCCAGCATCATCCCGGTGGCGAACAGCCGTTGGATGACCAGGTCGTGCAGGTCGCGGGCGATCCGGTCGCGGTCCTCGTACACCGCGAGCCGCTCCCGGTCGCGCTGTGCCTCGGCCATCATCAGCGCGAGCGCGGCCTGCGAGGCGAACTGGACCGCGAGGGTGCGTTCCGCCTCCGTGAACGGCCGCTCGCCGCGCGCGCGAGGTGTGACCAGGGCCCCCAGGACGCGCCCTCCGCTCTGCAGGGGCAGCGCCATGATCGGCCCGTACGCGCGCGCGAGGGCGCTGAGCATACGGGGATCGGTGGCCGCGTCCGCCACGAACACCGGCTGTCCGTCGAGGAGTCGCGCGACGATCTCGCTGTCCGGCGGGACGACCCTGCCGAGTTGGTCCGACAGCTGTTCCGAGGCCACGGCGACGATCTCCATGCCGCCCTCGGCGGCGGGCAGCAGCACGATCCCGGCCGCCGACCCGGACAGCCGGCGGGCCCGTTCCGCGACGACCTGCAGCGCCTCCTCGGCATCCCCGCCGGACAACAGGGCGGTCGTGACGGCCACCGACCCGTCGATCCACCGCTCGCGCTGCTGGGCGGCCTCGTACAGACGGGCGTTGCCGATGGCGATACCGGCCTCGGTCGCCAGCACCCGGACCATGTTGACGTCGTAGTCGTTGAAGGGGTTCCCGCCGCGCTTCTCGCCCAGATAGAGGTTGCCGAAGACCTCTCCCTGGACGCGGATGGGAACGCCGAGGAAGGCGCGCATCCGGGGGTGGTGTCGGGGGAAGCCCCAGGAACGCGGATCCTCGGTCACATCTGCGAGCCGGACCGGCTCCTGCTCCCGGATGAGCGCGCCGAGCAGCCCTTTGTGCCCGTCGGGAAACCGCCCGATGCGCCGCGCGGTCCCCGCGTCGACCCCGTGGAAGACGAAGTCGGCAAGCGCGTCGCCGTCCTCGTCGACGACGCCGATCCCCGCGTAACGGGCGTCCGTCAGCGTGGCCGCGGCCTCGCAGATCCGCTCCAGCGTGGAGTGCAGTTCGAGCCCGCTCCCCACGGACCGCATCGCCGCCAGCAACTGCGGCACGCGGGCGGCCGGTTCGGCCGACAGTCCCGGGGAGGGTGGCGGCGGGGGACCGGGACGCGCGGCGGCTGACATGCCACGAGCCTAATTAGTCCCCTTTATCACGGAAAGTCGAGCGCACCGACGGCAAGCCCGCTATCCGGCCGCCACCAGCAGCTCCGACTCCGCCTCCCGCTCCGCCATCCCCCGCAACGGCCCCTCCACCGAGGCCAGTCCGGAGTACGGCCCCCGCTGCACCACGCGCCCTTCGTCCAGCACGATCACCTCGTCCACGCCCTCAAGGCCCGCGAGCCGGTGCGTGATGAGCAGTGTCGTACGGCCCTCCGTGGCGGCCAGCAGATCGGCGGTGAGCGCGTCGGCAGTCGCCAGGTCCAGGTGTTCGGCGGGCTCGTCGAGCACGAGGACCGGGAAGTCGGCGAGCAGTGCGCGGGCGAGAGCGAGCCGCTGCCGCTGCCCGCCGGACAGCCGCGCCCCGTGCTCACCGACCAGCGTGTCCAGTCCGTCGGGCAGCCCGTCGGCCCAGTCGAGCAGCCGGGCCCGCTCCAGCGCGGCCCTCAGTTCGTCCTCGGTCGCGTCCTTCCTCGCGAGGAGCAGGTTCTCGCGCACCGAGCTGTCGAAGAGGTGCGCGTCCTGGGCACACAGCCCGACGAGGCGCCGTACGTCGTCGCCGTCCAGGGCGTACGCGTCTACGCCGGCCAGCGTGTACGAGCCGGCGTTCGCGTCGAGGAAGCGCAGCAGCACCTGCGCCAGCGTTGTCTTGCCGGACCCGGAGGACCCGACCACGGCGACCCTGCGGCCCTTCTCCAACGTCAGGTCGAGCCCGGCGAGCGCGTCCCGGTCCTGCCCGGTGTGCCGGGCGGCCAGCCCCTGCACGACGAGCGGGAACGGCGTCGCGGGCGCCTGGCGGGGCCGCTCCGGTTCCCGTACGGGCTCGGGGGCGTCCAGCACCTCGTACACGCGCTCCGCGCTCTTGCGGACGCGCTGCCGGTACTGCACGGCGAGGGGCAGTCCGAGGACGGCCTCGAAAGCGGCGAGCGGGGTGAGGACGACGACCGCCGTCAACACGCCGCTGAGCCGTCCCGCGGCGACGGCCTGGGCGGCCACGAGTGCGGTGGCGGCGACGGTCAGACCGGAGACAAGTGCGGTGAGGCCGTCGCCGAGCGCGGTGGCGGTGGCCGTGCGGGAGGCGATCCCGGTGAGTACGCCGTCTGCCCGTCGGGCCTCGGCGGTACGGGCGGGCAGGGCGCCGGCGACCGTCAACTCGGCGGTTCCGGTGAGCAGTTCGGTCACGCGGGTGGCGAGCACCCCGCGGGCGGGAGCCAGTCGCCGTTCGGCGCGGCGGGCCACGGCACCGGTCACCAGGGGGACGCCGACACCGGCCGCGAGGAGACCGGCCGCGAGCACGGCCCCGGCCTCGGGCAGCAGCCAGGCGGTGAAGCCGACCGTCGCGGCGGAGACGGTGACCGCGACCCCGGCGGGCAGCAGCCAGCGCAGCCAGTAGTCCTGCAGCGCGTCCACATCAGCGACGAGCCGGGACAGCAGATCGCCACGACGGGTGTCGCGCAGCCCGGCGGGAGCCAGTCGCTCGAGGCGCCGGTAGACGGCGACGCGGGTGTCGGCCAGCATCCGCAGCACCGCGTCGTGCGACACGAGCCGCTCCGCGTACCGGAACACGGCCCGCCCGATCCCGAAGGCTCGCGTGGCTGTCACAGCCACCATCAGATACAGCACGGGCGGCTGCTGAGAGGCCCGCGAGATGAGCCAGCCCGAGGTCGCCATGAGCCCAACGGCACTGCCCAGCGCGAGACTTCCGAGCAGCAGCGCCAGGGCGAGCCGCCCACGCCGGGCACCGGACATGGCACGGACCCGGGAGAGGACTCCACCCGCGTGCGCCACGAGCCGCGTCTCGGGCTCGTCGGCGGCGCTGGAATTCACCGACATTTCCTGGGTAGTCCGAGCCTCGGCGGTCGCCGACCTGGTCTCCGCGCGCTCCGCGGCCACACCCTCCGTCACCCGCACCACCCGGTCCGCCACCGCCAGCAGGGCCGGCCGGTGCACCACGAGCAGTACCGTCCGCCCGACCGCCAACCGCCGTACCGCATCGACCACTTCGGCCTCGGTCGCGCCGTCCAGCGCGGCCGTCGGCTCGTCGAGGAGCAGCACCGGCCGGTCGGCGAGGAAGGCCCGGGCGAGCGCGAGCCGCTGCCGCTGCCCGGCGGACAGCCCGGCCCCGTCCTCACCGAGCACGCTCCCGATCCCCTCGGGCAGCGCGTCCACGAACTCCAGGGCCCCGGCATCGGCCAACGCCCGCCGTACGTCGGTGTCGTCGGCGTCGGGCCGGGCGAGCCGTACGTTCTCGGCGATCGTCCCGGCGTACAGCTGCGGCCGTTGCGGCACCCAGGCGATCCTCGACCGCCACCGCTCCAGGTCGACGTCGGTGAGATCGACTCCCCCGACGCGCACCAGGCCCTCGGCGGGCCGTACGAACCCCAACAGGGCGTTCAGCAGAGTGGACTTGCCGGAGCCGCTCGGTCCGACGAGGGCGACCGTCTCTCCGGGTTCCACAGCGAAGGAGACGTCCGACACGGCGTCCACGGACCGCCCGGGGTACCGGACCGTCACGCCCTCGAATGACAGGGCGTCCGACAGCACCTCGGTGGTACCCGAGGCCGGCACCGGTGTCTCCAGTACCGCGAAGATCTCCTCGGCCGCCGCGAGTCCCTCGGCAGCCGCGTGGTACTGCGCGCCCACCTGACGCAGCGGCAGATACGCCTCGGGTGCCAGGACGAGCACGACGAGACCGATGTAGAGGTCCATGTCGCCATGGACGAGTCGCATACCGATCGTCACCGCGACCAGGGCCACGGAGAGCGTGGCGAGCAGTTCCAGGGCGAACGAGGAGACGAAGGCGATCCGCAGCGTCCGCATGGTCGCCTGCCGGTACTCGCCGGTGATGCGCCGGATCGAGTCGGCCTGCGCCTTGGCCCGCCCGAACACCTTCAGGGTGGGCAGCCCCGCAACCACGTCCAGGAAGTGCCCCGAGAGTCGGGAGAGGAGCTGCCACTGTCGGTCCATCCGGGACTGCGTGGCCCAGCCGATCATCACCATGAAGAGCGGGATGAGCGGCAGCGTGCCGACGATGATCGCCGCCGAGACCCAGTCCTCGGTGACGATCCGCGCCAGCACCGCGACCGGGACGACGATCGCGAGCCCCAACTGCGGGAGATAGCGCGAGAAGTAGTCGTCGAGGGCGTCGACGCCACGCGTGGCGAGGGCGACCAGCGAACCGGTCCGCTGCCCGCTCAGCCAGCCGGGGCCCAGCTCCACGGAACGCTCCAGCAGCCGTCGCCGTAGCTCCGACTTCACGGCGGCGCTGGCGCGATGGGCGGCGAGTTCGGTGAGCCAGTTGACCAGAGCGCGGCCTACGGCGACTGACACCAACAGCAGCAGGGGAGTGCGGAGTTCGGTGACCGACATGTGGTGCTGGAAGGCGCCGACCACCACTTCGGCGATGAGCATCGCCTGCGCGATGACCAGCCCCGCACCGACGACGCCGAGTCCGACGACGGCCACGAGGAAGAGGCGGGTGGCCCGTGCGTACCGGAGGAGACGTGGGTCGATTGGTTTCACGTGAAACATGCCCTTCGGTCCGGGGAGGGTGTTTCACGTGAAACATCACCGCGCGAGATGCGGGACACGTGAGACACCCTCCCCTTCGGACTCAGTGCGCGGCTTCGGCGATGTGCTGCGTACCGATCCGCTTGCGGAACACCCAGTACGTCCAGCTCTGGTAGAGCAGAACGATCGGCGTGGCGATCCCCGCACACCAGGTCATGATCTTCAGGGTGTACGGGCTCGACGAGGCGTTGGTGACCGTCAGGCTCCAGTCCGGGTTGAGTGAGGACGGCATGACGTTCGGGAAGAGCGCCAGGAAGAGCATCGCGACGGCCGCCACGATGGTGACGCCGGAGAACGCGAACGACCAGCCCTCACGGCCGACTTGAATCGCCACCAGCGCCGCGACGAGCGCGACGACGGCCACGATCATCGCGACCAGACTCTTGCCGTCACCGCTGTCGACCTGGGTCCAGATCAGGAAAGCGAGCGCCAACAGGGCGGTGAGGACACCGACTTGAAGGGCCAGCTTCCGTGCCCGCACTCGGATGTCCCCGACGGTCTTGAGTGCCGTGAACACCGCGCCGTGGAAGGTGAAGAGGGTCAGCGTGACCAGGCCGCCGAGGATCGCGTACGGGTTGAGGAGGTCCCAGAAGGTGCCGGCGTACTCGAAGTTCTTGTCGATCTTCACGCCCCGGACGATGTTGCCGAAGGCCACGCCCCACAGGAATGCGGGGAGCAGCGAGGTCCAGAAGATCGCCGTCTCCCAGTTGCGCTGCCAGTTCTCCTCGGGCCGCTTCGCCCGGTACTCGAAGGCGACGCCCCGGACGATCAGGCAGACCAGGATGATCAGCAGGGCGAGGTAGAAGCCGGAGAAGAGGGTGGCGTACCACTCGGGGAAGGCGGCGAAGGTCGCGCCGCCGGCCGAGAGGAGCCAGACTTCGTTGCCGTCCCAGACCGGGCCGATCGTGTTGATCAGGACCCGCTTCTCGGTGCGGTCGCGGGCAAGCAGTTTGGTGAGGATGCCGACCCCGAAGTCGAAGCCCTCCAGGAAGAAGTAGCCGGTCCACAGGACGGCGATGAGGACGAACCAGACGTCGTGCAGTTCCATGACTGTGCAGCTCCCTCGGCCTAGTAGGAAAAGGCCATCGGCTTGTCGGCGTCCTGGGAGTCGCCGCCGATCTTCGTGGGCGGGTTGAGGTCGGCCTCGGTGAGTTCGGGCGGACCGGCCTTGACGTACTTCGCGAGCAGCTTGACCTCGATGACGGCCAGGACGGCGTAGAGCGAGGTGAAGACGATCATCGAGGTGAGGACCTCGCCCTGGGAGACGCTGGGGGAGACCGCGTCGCGGGTCTGGAAGAGGCCGTAGACGACCCAGGGCTGGCGGCCCATCTCGGTGAAGATCCAGCCCCAGGAGTTGGCGATGAGGGGGAAGCCGAGGGTCCAGATCGACACGAGCCAGTAGAGCTTGGTGAGTTTCGGGCCGAGGGTCTTGTTCTTGAAGAGGACCACGTTCGGCACTTCGTCGTCACCGACCCGCAGATGCGGGGCGAGCATGAACTTCTTACGGGTCAGCCAGAGTCCGGCCAGGCCGATCGCGAAGGACGCCATGCCGAAGCCGATCATCCAGCGGAACGCCCAGAAGGTGACGGGGATGATGGGCCGGTAGTCGCCGGGACCGTACTTCTCCTGCTCGGCCTTGTTGGTGTCGTTGATGCCGGGGACGTAGGAGCTGAAGTCGTCGTCGGCGAGGAACGACAGTATCCCGGGGATGGACAGCTCGACGCTGTTGTGGCCCTTGCTGACGTCGCCGTAGGCGAAGATCGAGAAGGGCGCGGAGTTCTGGCCGTCCCACAGAGCCTCGGCGGCTGCCATCTTCATCGGCTGCTGCTTGAACATGACCTTGCCGAGGGTGTCACCGCTGACGGCGGTGAGCAGACCGGCGATGGCGACGGTGACCAGGCCCAGCCGCAGCGAGCTCTTCATCACCGCGATGTGCTTCTTGCGGAACAGGTGGAAGGCCGCGATGCCGACCATGAACGCGCCGCCGGTCAGGAAGGACGCGGAGAGCGTGTGGAAGGCCTGCGCGAGCGCGGTGTTCTGGGTCAGCACGTGCCAGAAGTCGGTGAGTTCGGCACGCCCCTTGGCCTTGTTGATCCGGTAGCCGACGGGGTGCTGCATCCAGGAGTTGGCCGCGAGGATGAAGTACGCCGACAGGATCGTGCCGATCGAGACCATCCAGATGCAGGCCAGGTGGATCCGCTTGGGCAGCTTGTCCCAGCCGAAGATCCACAGCCCGATGAAGGTGGACTCGAAGAAGAACGCGATCAGCGCCTCGAAGGCGAGCGGGGCACCGAAGATGTCACCGACGAACCGTGAGTAGGCGGACCAGTTCATGCCGAACTGGAACTCCTGCACGATGCCCGTGACGACGCCCATGGCGATGTTGATCAGGAAGAGCTTGCCCCAGAACTTGGTGGCCCTGAGGTACTTCTCCTTCTCCGTGCGCACCCACGCGGTCTGCAGCCCGGCCGTGAGGGCGGCGAGCGAGATCGTCAGGGGGACGAAGAGGAAGTGGTAGACGGTAGTGATACCGAACTGCCATCGCGCCAGTGTCTCCGGCGCCAGAGCCATTTGCACGTCGTCAGTCTCCTTATGTCGCCGTGGTCACAGCGGCAGTTTGCCCCTTATGCCCCATGCATTACGGGACGAACAGGGACACGCTTGTGAACGCGTTCACATTCACAAGCTATTATGACGTACCGATTTTCGACATCCGAAGGGGGGTCCCATTACGAAGGGGGGCCACCATATGGCAACCCCCCTGACGTCACTCGTTACGAACGACCTCGACCGACCTCGACCGACGACCCCGGCGGGCAACCCCGCCGGCGACCGCTACAGCTCCTTGCGGAACCCCTCCGCCACCTTCAGGAAGATGTCGTTGGCCTCGGTCTCCCCGACCGTGATCCGCACACCCTCGCCCGCGAACGGCCGTACCACCACACCGTGCTGCTCGCACACCGCCGCGAAGTCG
Source organism: Streptomyces xylophagus (assembly GCF_000716435.1). Taxonomy (GTDB): domain Bacteria; phylum Actinomycetota; class Actinomycetes; order Streptomycetales; family Streptomycetaceae; genus Streptomyces; species Streptomyces xylophagus. The sequence goes on along the minus strand of NZ_JNWO01000011.1, from coordinate 223,037 downwards.
ACCGTACGCTCCCCCAGCCGCAGCCACACGAAGTTGGCCTGGGTCTCCGGGACCGTCCAGCCCTGGGCGCGCAGCGTGTCGACCACGCGGGTGCGCTCGCTCACCAACGAGCCGACCCGGCCCAGCAGTTCGTCCTCGGCGCGCAGCGAGGCGATCGCCGCGTCCTGCGCGAGCTGGCTCACCCCGAACGGCACGGCGGTCTTGCGCAGCGCCGCCGCCACCGGCTCATGGGCGATCGCGAAACCGACCCGCAGCCCAGCGAGGCCGTATGCCTTGGAGAAGGTCCGCAGGACGCAGACGTTCGGCCGGTCGCGGTAGAGCTGGACGCCGTCCGGCACCTCCATGTCCCGGATGAACTCCCGGTACGCCTCGTCCAGTACGACCAGCACATCGCCCGGCACCCGGTCCAGGAAGCGCTCCAGCTCGGCCCGCCGTACGACCGTGCCGGTCGGGTTGTTGGGGTTGCAGACGAAGATCAGCCGGGTCCGGTCGGTGATGGCGTCCGCCATCGCGTCCAGGTCGTGCACATCGCCCGGGGTCAGCGGCACCTGCACCGGAGTGGCACCGCTGATCCGCGTGATGATCGGGTAAGCCTCGAAGGACCGCCAGGCGTAGATGACCTCGTCGCCGGGACCGCTGGTCGCCTGGATCAGCTGCTGGGCGACGCCGACCGAGCCGGTGCCGGTGGCCAGGTGGGAGAGCGAGACGCCGAACCGTTCCGCCAGCTCGTTCATCAGACCGGTGCACGCCATGTCCGGGTACCGGTTGAAGGACGCGGCGGCCGCGGTCACGCTCTCCAGCACGCCGGGCAGCGGCGGGTACGGGTTCTCGTTGGAGGACAGCTTGTAGGCCACCGGACCGTCCGCCGAGGCAGGCTTGCCCGGCTTGTAGGTGGGGATACCCTCCAGCTCGGCGCGCAGCTTCGGGCTCGTCTCGCTCACCGCAGTCCTCCTTGTGACCACCACCGGCTTTCAATACTGCTCACCTTATGAGGATTCGGCGCCGGCGCGCACAGGTCCCGTCCGCGTGAGCAATCGCCGGCGCCGGCTGGAACGAACCCCATCTGCCACATCCGCATCAGGGGCAACACCGTACGAAGGCGCACGAACCGGGGGCGCGCTGTACATATATCTATGCGCCGGTAGCTCACGCCGTGGCGCGCATCCCTCGTGCAGGTGAGTTGAGACCTCTTCGAAACATGGGGGACTTGGCAGGCCCATGCGCGCCGACAAGTCACGTAATGCCATTGCATCGTTTAACTGACTTTGTTTCTAAGGTAGTTGACCCCTTATGACCATGCAGAAACGTGCCTGTCAACGCGTGCATATGCGTCCGCACTACCCCACCGCATGAGCCCTACTATCGGCTCGCCATGACAGCAGCAGGGAAGCACCAGGTGAGCCGCGCGGAAACCTCTCGTCGAGGAAGCCGGCCGGGCCGGGCGGGAATCAGAGACGTGGCCGCCGCGGCCGGAGTCTCCATCACGACCGTCTCCGACGCCCTCAACGGCAAGGGCCGGCTCCCGGACGCCACCCGACGCCATGTCCGAGAAGTGGCCGACCGGCTGGGCTACCGGCCCTCCGCGGCGGCCCGAACCCTCCGTACCGGCAAGTCGGGCCTCATCGGCCTGACCGTGACGACGTACGGGGATGAACCTTTCACCTTCACCGAGTTCGCGTACTTCGCCGAGATGGCGCGCGCCGCCACCTCGGCCGCGCTCGCCCGCGGCTACGCCCTCGTGATCCTCCCGGCGACCTCGCGCCACGACGTGTGGTCGAACGTCGCCCTGGACGGGACCGTCGTCATCGACCCGTCCGACCACGACCCGGTGGTCAGCGAGCTCGTCCGGCAGGGTTTACCAGTCGTCTCCGACGGCCGCCCGGCCGGCTCGCTGCCGGTGACCGCCTGGGTCGACAACGACCACGAGGCCGCCGTCCTCGGCATCCTCGACCACCTGGCCGACGCCGGCGCCCGCCGGATCGGCCTTCTCACGGGCACCACGACCGACACCTACACACACCTGTCGACCACCGCATACCTGCGTTGGTGCGAGCGGGTGGGCCAGGATCCGGTGTACGAGGCCTATCCGGCGCACGATCCGTGCGCGGGCGCCGTCGCCGCGGACCGACTGCTCGCCCGCCCCGACCGGCCCGACGCGGTCTACGGCCTGTTCGACCCCAACGGCACGGATCTGCTGGCCGCCGCGCGCCGTTACGGGCTGCGCGTGCCGGAGGACCTGCTGCTCGTGTGCTGCAGCGAGTCCACGGTGTACGCCAACACCGAGCCGCCCATCACCACGCTCTCCCTGAAACCGCGCCGCATCGGCACGGCGGTGGTCCAGCTCCTCATCGACGCCATCGAGGGCGTCGATTCGGACCAGCCGATCGAGCAGGTGATACCGACGGAACTGATCGTGCGGACGTCGTCCCAGCGGCGTCCGCCACGGACCACGGTCAGTCCGCCTCGGTCGCCCGAGGGGAAGTAGGGGGTCGGGCCGGGGGACTTCGGGGGCGTGCCTGTCTCCGGGGACCGTCGGGGGCCTGTCTGTCTCCGAGGCCTGTCGGGGTGTGCGTTGCAGTCGGCGGTCGGCACCTGGGTCGGTCCGGACCCGGTGCCGGGCAGGGCGGTCCCCGAGGCGCCCGCGGCGAGCCGACCGGTGCCGGGACTCCCACCCGGCACCGGGTCCGGCACGCGGTGGGTGCCGGTCGCGCGGTGGGTACCGGCGCCGAGTGGGCGACCGGCACCGGCAGACGCCCCGGAGACAGGCAGGCCACCCGCACGGGTGCCGGCCGGGCAACCCGCACCCGTGCCCGGATCCGCACCGACCAAGCAACTCCCACCGGCGAAATCCAGCCGCGTACACGGCGGGAACCGACCGCCGTCAAGCGGAGGGCGACCGGTCGAAGCCCGGCCCAATCGGGGCGAAAGCCGCGGTGAAGCGGGGTCCCGCCCTGATTCACCACCCCTGGGTCATCACATGGCGCGATCCGCATTCCTATGATGGGCCCACGACACCGCGGGCCGCTGCGACCAGGCAGTCCGACGCGGTGCAGCTGCGGCGCGATGGTGGAGGGGTCGATGACTCAGGGGGCCGGTCAGGGACCCGAGGCGGAGCGGACGGCGACGTTGCGCGACTTCCGGGTACCGGCGTATGTCCACGAGACCGGTCCGTACGCCGACAGCGCGCAGCTCGCAGAGGGCGTACGACCTGATGAGGAGGCCTTTGACGAGGCCTTCGACGAGGTCTATCCGGAGGGCTACACACCCACGCAGCGCGATCTGCCGGTCATCAATCGGGGTGACACGGTTCAGGTCGCGGTGGACCCGGCGTCGGTGGCCGCCCTGCAGCAGACGGAGGGCCCCGGTCCGCTGTTCGTCGTAGGAGACGTGCACGGCTACCTCGACGAACTGGTGGCCGCACTGCGGGAGAAGGGCCTGATCGACGCCGCGGGCAGCTGGTGCGCGGGCACCGCCCGGCTCTGGTTCCTCGGCGACTTCACGGACCGCGGACCCGACGGCATCGGCGTCATCGACCTGGTGATGCGCCTGTCCGCCGAGGCCGCCGCGGCCGGCGGCTACTGCAAGGCCCTCATGGGCAACCACGAACTGCTCCTGCTCGGCGCCAAGCGGTTCGGCGACACCCCCGTCAACTCCGGCGCGGGCACGGCCACTTTCCAGGCGGCCTGGCTGCTCAACGGCGGCCAGAAGACCGACATGGACCGACTCCAGGACGTCCACCTGCAGTGGATGGCCCGGCTGGACGCCATGGAGCAGGTCGACGGCCACCTCCTCGTGCACTCCGACACCACCGCCTACCTCGACTACGGCGACTCGATCGAGGCCGTCAACGACAACGTCCGCGAGACCCTCACCCGCAACGACGCGGACGAGGTGTGGGACGTGTTCCGCAAGTTCACCAAGCGCTTCTCCTTCCGCGACGAGGGCGGCGCCGAACATGTCCGCTCATTGCTCGACATGTACGGCGGCACCCGGATCGTGCACGGCCACAGCCCGATTCCCTATCTCCTGGGCGACGTCGGCTCCGAGGACGGCGAGGACACCGCCACTCCCGTGGTCGAGGGACCGCACGTCTACGCCGAAGGACTGGCCATCGCGATGGACGGCGGAGTGACCATGGCCGGAAAACTGCTGGTCCAGCAACTGCCGCTGGATATCTGAGCGTTATTCGGGCAGACGTCCCCCTCGGAGGACCGGCGGACGACAGCGCTGGCCAGGGGCCAATTTCTGGAAACCCCCTGTCACCGTGTGCCGTCGCCGCTCTACCATCGGCTTATCCGTAGCAGGCTCCCCTCCGTTTCTGCCCGACGGCTCGTTGGCATGCGAGCCCCAAGCCCTACGGAGCATCGGGGGATGCACATGAACAGCGTTCCGCAGCACCTGCACAGCGAGGACCGCCAGGAGTACGAGCGGATCCTCGATGAGGCGCTGCGCTCCGCCCCTACCCGCCCGGAACTGGCCGCTGTCGGTAAGCGGCTCAACCCCGAACAGCTGCGCACCATGGCGCTGAACGCCACCGCACTCATCACGGCGGCCGCGGCGACCGAGTACCAGCACTACGTGAAGGTCCGCGAGGAACTGCGCCGTCCGGCGTCGTCCACCCCGTCGTCCGTCAGCGACACCGGCTCCACGGAGCCGGACGCCGTGGGCGCGATGGGGCTCGCCACCACCCTGGGGGAGGCTGCCGAGGGTGCGGGTGCCGTCGCCGTCGCCGCCGTCCTCACCCCCGTCCTCGCCGGCACGGCCGCGGCGATCTTCCTGCTCGTGGGCTACATCCTCAAGATGCTCACCCCCGAACCGGCGTTCGCCCAGACCATGCTCACCGCCGGCTGGGTGTTCGGCGCCATGACCGCCGCGGCGATCCTCGTCGCCATCGTCGGGCTGCTGCTCACCGCCCTGCGCAACAGGCCCTCGCTCGACACCGGCCCCTACGGCGAGTCGGGCGGCGAAGTGGCCCGCGCCAGGGAGGCCTGGCACGACGCCCTCCTGGAACGCGGCATCCTGCCGTTCCTCCAGGAGGCGCTCGCGACTCCTGGAGCGGCACCAATGCGCCGTACGACACCCCCGGGCCCGAGTCGCATGCCGCACCTCGGCTACGACCGCCCCGGCTTCTCCAGCCCGGACGACGGCCCGGAGCCGGGTCACCGCCCGAGCTTCTCCAGCCCGGACTTCTCCAGCCCGGACTTCGGAGGGCCCGAGCACGCGCCGGAATAGCCCCTCGGCTTGCGCCCCCACCCAGGGGAGCGCAAGCCGAACACCCGGTCACAGGGGCCGCCGAGCGCTGCGCTCGTCGAACTCCTCCCGTGCTGCCTGAACGGCGGTGACACTCGCCTGCGCCCAGGCGGTGATGCCCCGCACCAACCCGCCCACTTCCTGGCCCAGTTCGGTCAGCAGGTACTCCACGCAGGGCGGCACGGTCGGATACACCGTGCGCATCACCAGCCCCTCGCGCTCCAGCGCTCGCAGGGTCTGCGTCAGCACCTTCGCCGTCACACCGTCCAGCCTTCGCCGCAGCTCGGCGAAGCGCATGGGCCTGCCGTCCTCCAGAGCCACCAGCACCAGCATGGTCCACTTGCCGGCGATCAGCTCCAGCACGGCACGGGTGGGGCAGTCGCGCAGGAAGACGTCCACGCCACCGTGTTTCCTCAGGTCGAAGCCGGTATCCATGAGGAACCTCGATATCGGACAAGTGCCTTCTTCCGCAGGGTTGTCGACCGGCCGACCATGGAACGCACCACGCACCACGCCCTGTTGACGAGGAGTCCGGATGTCCGCCCGCATGCATGCCATCGTCCAGTCCGTGTTCGGCGGCCCCGAGGTGCTCACCTACGTCGAGACCGATGTGCCCGAACCCGGCCCCGGAGAGGTGCTCCTGCGCGTCGTCGGCGCCGGGGTCAACCCGGGCGACACGGTGCTCCGGTCCGGCCGGGTGCCGGAGCTGGTCGCCCTGCCGTGGACGCCGGGCAACGACGTGTCCGGCGTCGTCGAGCGGATCGGCGAGGGCGTGACACGGTTCGTGCCGGGGGACGAGGTGTACGGCATGCTTCCCGTCGGCCGGCGCGGCGCGTACGCCGAGTTCACCGTCGCACCGGCCGACGCGCTGACGCCCGCGCCCAAGAACCTCGACCTCGTGCACGCCGGGGCCGTACCCCTGGTCGCCGTCACCGCCTGGCAGGCGCTGGCTGTACTCGCGCGGGTCCGGCCCGGCGACCGCGTGCTGATCCACGCGGCGGCGGGCGGCGTCGGCCACGTCGCCGTCCAACTCGCCAAGGAACTCGGGGCGTACGTCATCGGCACCGCCCGCACGGCCCACCACGCCTTCCTGCGCGGGCTGGGCGCCGACGAGCTGGTCGACCACACCACCACCGACTTCCGGACCGCCGTGGCCCCGGTGGACGCGGTCCTGGACCTGGTCGGCGGCTCCTACGGCCCGCGGTCCCTCGATGTGCTCCGGCCGGACGGCCTGCTCATCGGCGCCTCGATCGACCCGGGCACAGACGAGCAACAGGCCGCCGCCCGTGGCCTTCGGTACACCTGGGTCACGGCCGAGCCCTCCGGCGCGCTGCTGAAGCAGATCACCGAACGCATCGAGGCAGGTCGGCTACGGGTCTCCGTCCAGCACACCTACCCACTGTCCGAAGCGGCCGAGGCCCACCGCACCATCGAGGCCAGGCGCACCACCGGCAAGATCGTCCTCGTGCCGTGACCGACTCGGCCCGCTCGTTCCCCACCGGGGCCCGACGGGGACGAACCCGAAGTTCGCAGGGGGGATACGTCCACCCCTCACTCGGTGGACAGCCCCATCCTCTCCCGCGCTCCGATCCTGTTGGCTGGTGATCGTCACCGATCGGGACCAGGAGCAACGGGGGATTCGGACATGCAGATGCCGTCGACGAGGAAGACCGGCGCCGCCGTACTGGCAGCGGCGTTGCTGGCACTGGCCTCACCCATGGCCGCGACCGCCACGACCGGACACCCGGCACCGAACCACCCCTCCCACGTGTACGACGAGGCCATGCTCCAGCGCGACCTGGCAGCCGTACGGAAGGCCGGAGGCGGCGAGGTGAACGTGCTGGCCAGGGTCGACGGCCCGAACGGCGCTCCCCTCATGGCCCGCATCGGCACCCGGACCGCCGACTCCTCGGACCCGATCCCCTGGAACGCGCACTTCCGCGTGGCCAGCACGACGAAGACGTTCGTGGCGACCGTCGTCATCCAACTCGTGGCGGAGCAGCGGCTCTCGCTCGACGACACCGTCGAGCACTGGCTGCCGGGAGTCGTGGCGGGCCACGGCAACGACGGCAGCCGCATCACCGTCCGCGACCTCCTCCGCCAGACCAGCGGCCTGTACGACTACATCGACGACCCGGAGATCCAGGATCTCCTGATCAACCACTTCGACGAGAACCGCTACGCCACCACCCCGACCGCCGACCTGGTCGCGGTGGCGATGAAGCACCGGCCGCTGTTCGTGCCACAGCCGGGCGGAGCCACCCGGTGGGCGTACTCCAACACCAACTACCTGCTGGCCGGAATGATCGCCGAGAAGGCCGGCGGCGCGAGCTGGCAGGACCTGGTCGCGCACCGGGTGATCGCGAAACTGGGACTGCGGAACACCTCCATCCCCGGGCTCGACCCGTATCTGCCCGACCCGCACGTGAACGCGTATCTGACGACCCCCGACGGCAAGCGTCTCGACGTCACCGAGCACAGCCTGCAACACACCGCCGACTCCGGCGTGGTGAGCACCACCGCCGACCTGAACACCTTCTTCCGTGCCCTGGCCGACGGCCGGCTGCTCCCCGCCGCGCAGTGGCGCGAGATGCGGCAGACCGTGGAACGGACCGACGACCCGGAGGACGTGACCGAGATGCCCGAGGGCACCTACGGCCTCGGCCTGCGCAGGATCCCGCTCTCCTGCGGCGGTTTCTACTACACCCACGAGGGCGACGGAGTGGGCGTCAACACCCGCCCAGCGGTGAGCGCGGACGGCAGGCGCGCGGTGACCGTGTCCATCACGACCACCACCGCGCCCCCGGACCTGGCCGCCCTCAACCGTGCGACGGGCACCCTCGTCGACCACGCCCTGTGCGAGAAACCCGCCAAGAACTGACCGAAGGGCCGGGCCGGTCGCCGTCAGTCGGCGATCGGCAGGTACACCCGGTTGCCCGCCGCGGCGAACTCCTTCGACTTCTGCGCCATGCCCTCCTCGACCTCCGCCTTGGTGCCGCCGTGCTCACGGCGGATGTCGTGGGAGATCTTCATCGAGCAGAACTTCGGCCCGCACATGGAGCAGAAATGCGCCGTCTTGGCCGGCTCCGCCGGAAGCGTCTCGTCGTGGAACTCCCGTGCCGTGTCCGGGTCGAGGGCCAGGTTGAACTGGTCCTCCCAGCGGAATTCGAAACGGGCGTCGGACAGCGCGTCGTCCCACTCCTGTGCACCTGGGTGCCCCTTGGCGAGGTCGGCTGCATGGGCGGCGATCTTGTAGGTGATGACGCCGGTCTTGACGTCGTCACGATTGGGCAGGCCCAAGTGCTCCTTGGGCGTGACGTAGCAGAGCATGGCCGTGCCCCACCAGGCGATCATCGCGGCACCGATGCCGGAAGTGATGTGGTCGTACGCAGGCGCGACGTCCGTCGTCAGCGGGCCGAGCGTATAGAACGGAGCTTCATCACAGATCTCCTGCTGAAGGTCGATGTTCTCCTTGATCTTGTGCATCGGGACATGTCCCGGGCCCTCGATCATGGTCTGTACGTTGAAACGCTTCGCGATCGTGTTGAGTTCCCCGAGCGTCCTCAACTCGGCGAACTGCGCCTCGTCGTTGGCGTCCGCGATCGACCCGGGGCGCAGACCGTCGCCCAGCGAGTACGTAACGTCGTAGGCGGCGAGGATTTCGCAGAGTTCCTCGAAGTTCTCGTAGAGGAACGATTCCTTGTGGTGTGCCAGGCACCAGGCCGCCATGATCGAGCCGCCGCGCGAGACGATGCCGGTCTTGCGGTTCGCCGTCAGCGGTACGAACGGCAGCCGCACGCCCGCGTGGACGGTCATGTAGTCCACGCCCTGTTCGGCCTGTTCGACGACCGTGTCCTTGTAGATCTCCCAGGTCAGCTCCTCGGCGCGGCCGTCGACCTTTTCGAGCGCCTGGTAGAGCGGCACCGTGCCGATGGGGACGGGGGAGTTGCGCAGCACCCACTCGCGGGTGGTGTGGATGTTGCGGCCGGTGGACAGGTCCATGACCGTGTCGGCGCCCCAGCGGGTCGCCCAGGTCATCTTCTCGACCTCCTCCTCGATGGAGGAAGTGACCGCCGAATTGCCGATGTTGGCGTTGACCTTCACCAGGAACCGCTTGCCGATGATCATCGGCTCGATCTCGGGGTGATTGACGTTGGCCGGCAGCACCGCGCGCCCGGCCGCGATCTCCTTGCGGACCACCTCGGGCGAAACGTTCTCCCGTACGGCCACGAACTCCATCTCGGGCGTGACCTCGCCCCGTCGCGCGTAGGCGAGTTGCGTGACCGGCACGCCGTCGCGTCCGCGCCGCGGCTGACGCGGCCGTCCGGGGAAGACCGCGTCGAGGTTGCGCAGTCCACCGCGCGGTGAGGTGTGCTTGATCCCGTCGTCCTCGGGGCGGACGGGCCGGCCCGCGTACTCCTCGGTGTCGCCGCGGGCGATGATCCAGTTCTCCCGGAGCGGAGCCAACCCCCTGCGGACGTCGGTGTCGACGAGCGGATCGGTGTACGGACCGGAGGTGTCGTACAGGGTCACCGACTCCCCGTTGGTGAGGTGCACCTGACGGACCGGCACCCGCAGATCGGGGCGCGAGCCCTCGACGTACCCCTTGTGCCAGCCGATGGACCGCTCGGCCTCCGTCGGCTTTCCGGCCGCCGAGGACTGCTCGGCCCGCGCGAACTCTTCGCCCGGAATGGGCTGTTCGTCCTGGCTGAAGGCAGACGTGTGTGCGTCCTTGTTGGTCATGAGACCTACTCCCTACGCCGGCATTACCCGGTAACAGGTTCGGCGGTCGACGCAGCGGCTTCCGTCAGCCGATGTTTCATGTGAAACATCACTCGATTCAGGTGACGTTTCCCGTGAAACATCGCAGAGACGAAGGTCAGCGCCCTCTCAGCCCGGTGCTCCGAGCTCCCGCGTGTGCAAAGGTGCCTCCACGCTAGCGTCATATGTGGCGCGGTGAACAGTGGGCCTCCGGCGTTCTTGCGATGATCGGGCGGTGACCACGACGCAGCAGCCCCCGTACCCACCGACCGGGCCGCCCCATGGCCACGACCACGGCCACGGTTCCGGGGACGACCATGGTTCCGGATCGGGTTCCGGGGACGACCACGGCTCCAGCGGGGACGGCGGGCACGGTTCCGGTGCGGGCGGTGGACACGGTCACTCGCACAGTCACGGCCCGGCCGCCCCCGTCTCCCGTCACCTCCGGAAGGTCATCGCGGCGATCCTGATCCCGTTCACCGTGGCGGTCGTCGTCGGCATGGTGGTGCTGTGGCCCGGCGGCGCCCCGTCGCACAAGCGCACCGGAGTCGGCTTCGACCGGCAGACGCAGCAGGCGACGGTCACCAAGGTCGTCAGCGTGAGCTGCGCGTCGGTGAACGCCTCGGGCGAGAGCGCGACCGGGGACACCTCCACCGCCGAGGGCTCCTCCGCACAGCAGGAGGCGGGCGGCACCTGCAAGAAGGCCACGGTCACGGTCGGCACCGGCAAGGACAAGGGCCGTACGTTCACGGAGATCGTGCAGCCCGACCAGTCACGGCAGTTGCATCAGGGCGAGAAGGTCGTGGTCGCGTACGAACCCTCCGCGCCCAGGGATCTGCAGTACTCGGTCACCGATGTGAACCGCAAGTTCCCGATGGCGCTGCTCGCCGGCATCTTCGCGCTGGCCGTCGTGGTGGTGGGCCGGCTGCGCGGCGTCATGGCACTGATCGCTCTCGCCATCAGCTTCATGATCCTGAACTTCTTCATCCTGCCGGCGATCCTGCACGGCTCGAACCCGCTGATCGTGGCGGTGGTCGGATCGAGCGCCATCATGCTGATCGCCCTCTACATGTGCCACGGACTGTCGGCCCGTACGTCCGTGGCGGTCCTCGGCACGCTGATGTCGCTGGTGCTGATCGGCGTCCTGGGTTCGGTGTTCATCGGCTGGGCCGCGCTCACCGGCAACACGGACGACAACACGGGCCTGATCCACGGGCTGTACCCGTCGATCGACATGAGCGGTCTGCTGCTCGCCGGCGTCATCATCGGTTCGCTGGGCGTGCTCGACGATGTGACGGTCACGCAGACATCGGCGGTCTGGGAGCTGCACGAGGCGAACCCGTCGATGGGCTGGCGCGGGCTGTACCGCGCCGGCATCCGTATCGGCCGCGACCACATCGCGTCCGTCGTCAACACGCTCGTCCTCGCCTACGCGGGCGCCGCCCTGCCGCTGCTGCTGCTTTTCTCCATCGCGCAGAGCAGCGTCGGGGCGGTCGCCAACAGCGAGTTGGTCGCCGAGGAGATCGTGCGCACGCTGGTGGGCTCGATCGGCCTGGTCGCGTCGGTACCGGTCACCACGGCCCTCGCCGCCCTGGTCGTCTCGGCGGACCGGCCGGGACGCGAGAAGGCTCCGGCGGGAGCCCCGGCGGCGGCTACGGCGGCGCCGGGTGCCAAGTCCGCCCCGGCACGCGGCGGGAAGGGCCGGCGCCGCAAGCACTGAGAACGGCAAGAACCGCCCCACAGAGCCGAGCAGAAGCGTTACGCCAGCTATCCCGCCCACACCACCGTGACAGCGCGTCAGCCGGCGCTCTGCTCCTCCGCGAGGATGCGGTCCAACGCCTCGTCGAGGTGGGCGTCGAAGTCTGCGAGAGCACGCTCCTGACCGAGCGGAACCAGCCGGTCGGTGCGGTCGAGGAACGCCACGAGCGGTGCCGCGCCGGTGCGGAACAGTGCGTGGTCGCCGCCCACCTGAAGCCGGATCAGCACCTCACCCAGCGTCTCGGGATCGGCGGGCGCGATGTGCACATCACCTTCCCCGCACGGCCTGCCCACCCCGTCGATCAGCAGCTCCCGGCCGAAGGTCCAGGTCACCGGGGCATCGCCCGGCAGATGGAAGGTCAGCCGCACGGCGTACGGATCGCATGTCGCGTAGCCCAGTTCGACCGGGATACGGAAGGAGAGCTCCTCGGAGACGAGGAAGCTCATCATGACCTCTGCCTGTACGGACTCGCGCATCGCCTATCCCGTCAATTGCCGCCGACTGGCTGGGAATGATCCCCGTGACACTGAAGGAATATTGCTGAACGTACACGTTAGATCACAAGGAGTAAGTTTTCAGATACTGATAGAGAGCGCGAGCGACCCCAGAAGCCTGCCGACCTCGGTCTGCAGCTGCCGGGCCGCGGCCGGCAGCCGATCGGCCTGATGCGCGGGCAGGGAGATGGCCATCGTGGCGGCCGTGGTGCCGAGCGTGATCGGAATCGCCGCGCAGACCGTCCCCAGCGCGTACTCCTGACGCTCCACCACCAGCTCCATCCGCCGCATCCCGTCCAGGCGCCGCAGCAGGGAGTGGCCGTCCCGCACGGTGTACGGGGTGAGGGACCGCACCGGATACCGGTCGAGGTGGTCGCGCCGGGTCTCCTCGTCCAGCTGAGCCAGCAGACACTGGCCGATCGCGTGCGCGTGCCCCGTCTCACGGAAGTCGGCCCACTCCTCGACCGCCGGATTGCCGGGGGTGTCGGAGACGCACATGACCTCGATCTCGCCGTCGCGGTACATCGCGTAGTAGACCGGTACGCCGATGGAATCGCGCCAGGCCGCCAGTGCGTCGGCGATCGTGCTGCGACGTTTCTCCTGCGCTCCGCTGCTGCTCAGCCGCTCGGCCGCTTCACCGAGGAAGAACAGCCCTTTGTCGCGGCGCAGATAGCCCTCGTGCACGAGGGTGCGCAGCAGGTGGTACGCCGTGGGGAGCGCGAGGCCGGTCTCGCGGGCCAGTTGTTTGGCGGGGGCTCCGTACTCGTGCCCGGCGACGGACTCCAGCAGTCGCATCGCCCGCTGGACGGAGCCGATGAGCGTGGCGGACTGGTGTTGGTGAGGGGCTGTCGCGGAACGCTGTTGCGGCGGGGCCGCCGCCGGGCGCGGCTGCGGTGCCGTGGCCTTCAGGGGGCGTGGCTGAGGGGGCGGGACGGGCTGAGCAGGGGGTGCGTGTGGTTCTACGGGTGCGGTGTCAACCGTGGCCAAGGGTCACTTCCGGAGCGCGAGGGGGCAGCCCGTGCGGGGAACACGGGGAGGGGGTGCGCCGCCCGCGGGGTTCGTCCCCGCGTCGAATTCCGGACTTTAACCGCCCGCCACCGCTCGCAGACGGCCTGTCCGGAAAACTTCCCCCGCCCGAGGGAACCGGTGATTCCTGTTACCGATCACCGGTTGCCCAGCAGGACCTCACCAGTCGCCGCGTGAGGAGGAACTCGACGTGAACTTCCGTACGACGTAGATCAGTCCGCCGACCAGCGCCACGAAGACCAGCAGCTTGAAGAGCAGTCCGATGACAATGCCCACGACGGTCGCTATCAGCCCGCCGAACACGACCAGGGCGATGACCGGCACCGCGACCCACTTCACCCACCACGGCAGTCCACCGAAGATCTCTCGCATTGCCCTCGTCCTTTGCCTCTCCGCCCGTCGCTCGTACCGGGTCCTGTCGGTGTCCGGCACTCGTGTGCCGGATCTCTGATGTTCTGCACTCGATGCTAGGGCGGGCGAAGGCCGAACGGGGGCCTCGCATCCCTTGTCCTCCCCTGACCGTTCCCCTAGGGAACCCTGAGACGCGGGTCAGGCTTCGGGTGGAGAGCCGGGCTTCCGGCAGGATCAGGCCTCCGGCGGCGAGAACACCACCAGCACCCGCAGGTCCTCGCTGATGTGATGGAACTTGTGGGCCACCCCGGCCGGCACGTAGACCACGCTGCCGCGCGCCACCTGGGTGGTCTCCATGCCGACGGTGATCGCGGCGCGTCCGCTCACGACGAAGTACACCTCGTCCTGGTTGTGCGGCTGCTGCCGGTCGTGGTCGCCCGCGTCGAGCGCGTACAGACCGACCGACATGTTCTTCTCGCGCAGGAACTGCAGGTATGCGCCGTCGTTGGCGGCACGCTCCGCCTCCAGTTCATCCAACCGGAATGCCTTCATCGCCCTCGTCCACGCTCGGAGTCGATCTCTTCTGTCACGATCAGACACATGAAGAATTTCCTAGTCAAGACGATCGCCAACGCGGGTGCCCTGGCGGTCGCCGTATGGCTCATCGACAAGATCACCCTGACCGGCGACAGCACCTTCAAGAAGGTCTGGACCCTGCTCCTCGTCGCCGTGGTCTTCGGCCTGGTGAACTTCCTCGTGAAGCCGATCGTCAAGGTGCTGACCTTCCCGCTGTTCATCCTGACGCTCGGTCTGATCACCCTGGTGGTCAACGCGCTGATGCTGATGCTCACCTCGTGGCTGGCCGACAGGTTCGACCTGAGTTTCCACGTCGACGGCTTCTGGACGGCCGTCCTGGGCGGCCTGATCATCTCGGTCGTCTCCTGGGCGCTCAACGTCGTCCTGCCCGACGGGGACTGAGCACGCCATGACCTACCGCGTCAGCTTCGTCTGCACCGGCAACATCTGCCGCTCCCCGATGGCCGAATCGGTCTTCCGCGCGCGGGTGGAGGAGGCCGGCCTCGACGGCCTGGTCGAGGTCGACAGCGCGGGCACGGGCGGCTGGCACGAGGGCGACGGCGCCGACCCGCGCGCCGTCGCCGTCCTGGCGGAGCACGGATACGGCGGCGACCATGTCGCCCGCCAGTTCCAGGCCTCCTGGTTCCCCCGCCTGGACCTCGTCATCGCCCTCGACTCCGGCCACCGCAGCGCACTGCGCCGCCTCGCCCCGACCGAGCAGGACGCCCGGAAGGTCCACCTGCTCCGCTCCTACGACCCCGCCGCCGACGGCGACCTCGATGTACCGGACCCGTACTACGGGGGCCTGGACGGCTTCGAGGAGTGCCTTGAGATGGTGGAGGCGGCGAGCACGGGCCTGCTCGCCGCGGTGCGTGAGGAAGTGGAGGGACGAGCGGTATGAGTGATTCCGCTGCAGACAAGGGTGTGGGAGACGGCACACGCGCGGTGCGGGCCGGGTTGCCCGAGCCGGTCAAGCACGAACCGACCCTGCCCGGGCCGGTGTTCGCCGCGCACTTCCACCTCCCGGGCGAGGTGACGGGCCCGTACGCCTACGGCCGTGACGAGAACCCGACCTGGACCCATCTGGAGCGCGCCATCGGCGAGTTGGAGGCGCCCGGACAGGCTGGCGTCGAAACGCTCGTGTTCGCCTCCGGCATGGCCGCCATCTCCTCGGTGCTCTTCTCCCAGCTGCGCGCCGGCGACGCGGTCGTCCTGCCCGACGACGGCTACCAGGTACTGCCGCTGGTGCGCGCGCAGTTGGAGGCGTACGGCATCGAAGTGCGCACCGCGCCGACCGCCGGGGACGCCCAGCTCGACCTCCTCGACGGCGCGAAGCTGCTGTGGATCGAGACCCCGTCGAACCCCGGGCTCGACGTGTGTGACGTACGACGGCTCGCCGAGGCGGCACACGCGCGTGGCGCCCTCGTGGCCGTCGACAACACCCTCGCCACGCCCCTGGGACAGCGCCCGCTGGAACTCGGCGCCGACTTCTCCGTGGCGAGCGGTACCAAGCAGCTCACCGGGCACGGGGACGTCCTCCTCGGCTACGTCGCCGGAACCGACGCCACCGCCATGGCCGCCGTACGCCGGTGGCGCAAGATCGTCGGCGCGATTCCCGGGCCCATGGAGGCCTGGCTCGCGCACCGCTCGATCGCCACGCTCCAGCTGCGTGTCGACCGGCAGAACGCCACCGCGCGGACCCTCGCCGAGGCCCTGCGCGGCCGGGCCGAGGTGACCGGGCTGCGTTATCCGGGGCTGCCCGACGACCCGTCGCACAAGATCGCGTCGCAGCAGATGCGGCGCTACGGGTGTGTGGTTTCGTTCACGCTGCCCACGCGCACGCGTGCCGAGCGTTTTCTCGACGCCCTGCGGCTCGTGGACGACGCGACGAGTTTCGGCGGGGTGCGGTCCACCGCCGAACGGCGTGGGCGCTGGGGAGGTGACGCGGTGCCGGAGGGCTTCGTTCGCTTCTCGGTCGGTGCCGAGGATCCGGAGGACCTGGTGGCCGATGTGCTGCGTGCGCTGGACGAGTCGGCTCGGTGACCGGTTTACGTACCGCCGGTCGGTGTCCTGGTACGCACAACGGACGGTCCGAGCCTCCCCCCTCGTGGCTCGGACCGTCCCCGGTTCTGCGCGCGAAGAACCGCACGAACGAGGCTAGTTGACTCTGTGTCAGTGTCCAATCACAGTAGCGACAGCGACCTATCGACTTATTTATAGTTGGGCCCTGCCCGGGGCCGGAGGACGGGTGGGGAAAGGAGAGTGCGTGCCATGGATCTGGCCTTGCTGCGCACCTTCGTGACCGTGCACCGGGCCGGCTCCTTCACCCGCGCCGCAGCCCTGCTCGGTCTCTCCCAGCCGGCGGTGACGTCCCAGATCCGCACCCTGGAACGGCAGTTGGGCCGCCCTCTGTTCCTGCGCCAGGCCCGTGGAGTCACCCCCACCACCATGGGCGACGAACTCGCGCACAAGGCCGCACCGCATCTCGACGCCCTCGTGGAGATAGCCGAGACGGGTCCCGACAACGACTCCTCGCTGCGCACCCTGCATCTTGCCGGGCCCCCCGAGTTCACCGCCGAGCGGGCGCTGCCCGCGCTCACGGAGCTGACCGGCGAGGACGGCCAGGGCTTCGCGCTGCGCGCGTCCTTCGGGAACGCCGAGGAGACCCTGGAGGGGCTGGCGGCCGGACATCATGATCTGGCCATCAGCACGGCCCGTCCGCGAGGCGCTCTGCTCACCGCGACAACGCTCTGCGACGAGGAGCACGTCCTTGTCGCCGCCCCGCACTGGGCCGCGCAGATCGGCTCCGCGAAGCTCGGCCCCAAGGACGCGCCCGCCCTGGACGACCTCCCCGTGGTCGAGGTCCACGAGTCGCTGCCCTTCGTCTCCCGGTACTGGGCCTCGGTCTTCGATGCCCGTCCGGCCACCCCGGGCACCGTCATCGTGCCGGACCTGCGTGCAGTCCTCGCCTGCGCGGTCGCGGGCGCAGGGCTCGCGGTACTGCCCCGCTATCTGTGCGCCCTCGCGCTGGAACGCGGCGAGGTCGTCCCGCTCCACGAACCCGCGGTACCGCCGCTGCGGACGTATTTCCTGGTGGTGCGGACCGGCACTCTTGCAATGCCGCACATCGCCCGGGCCCACGAGTGGCTCCAACGGGCGGCCACCGACTGGAGCTGACCAGGCACTTTGCGGCCGTTCTGCGGCAAGCCCGCCGAACGTCACGCTCTGAACCGTCAAGGTCACGTTTCGCGATGTTTCACGTGGAACCAGCCGGGCCACATTTCTCCCATGACCGTCCGACCCGTGGTCAAGCGCACCGCACGCGCCATTCTCCTCGACGGCGACGCCCTGATCCTCATCAAGCGCACCAAGCCCGGTGTGGATCCCTACTGGGTCACGCCCGGTGGCGGGGTCGAACCCGGGGACACAACCGTCGTCGACGCCCTGCACCGGGAGGTGTACGAGGAACTCGGCGCCAAGATCACCGACGTGGTGCCCTGCTTCGTGGACACCGTCGAGCACATCGGCGCGAACGCGGCCACGACCGGTGTGAAGGTGCAGCACTTCTTCGTCTGCCACCTGGAGTCCATGGACCCGGCGCTACGCCACGGCCCCGAGGTGGACGAGCCCCTCGGCGAGTACGAGATCGTACGAGTGCCCTTCACCCGAGTCGGCATCGCGTCCGTCCATCTCGTGCCCCTGTCCCTACGGCACTACCTGGACGGCAACATCGAAGGGGTCCGCGCGATGCACGCTCCCGACCTCGGCTGACGCCTCCGGCACCGGGTCAGTCCCCGGCGGCCACCAACTCCTCGACCGAGTCGTGCCGTATGCGCGCCGGCGGGATGCCGACGTCCCTCAGGGCATGGACACCGCTGCGGATCATTCCGGGCGGGCCCGAGACATAGGCGTCGTACCCGCTCCACGGCCCGTACGTCCTTATGGCGTCCGGGAGTTGGAGACGCGCCCGCTCGTCGACGATCGGCCGGACCTCGAGCCACGGGTGCGACTGCTGGAGCCGGAGCATCGTGTCGATGTCATAGAGGTCGTGGTCGGTGCGGGCGCCGTAGAACACCTCCACCGGTCGCCGTTCGCCGTGCTCGGCGACATCCTCGACGAGCGCCTTGATCGGCGCTATGCCGGTGCCTCCGCCGAGGCAGAGCAAGCCGCTGTCGGTGGTGTGGTCCACGGTCATCGAGCCGGCCGGCGGGCCGAGCCGGATGACGTCGCCGGGTCGGGCGCGGTGCACCAGGGCGTTCGAGACCCAGCCCGCCGGGACGGCCTTCACGTGGAAGGTCAGCAGTCCGTCCGAGCGGGGCGCGGAGGCCAGGGAGTAGTGCCGCCAGATCCGCGGCCACCAGGGCGTCTCCAGGCTCGTGTACTGCCCTGCGAGGAAGGGGTAGGGCTGGTCCGGGCGGACGGTGACGACGGCGACGTCCCGGGTTCGGAGATCGTGGGTGACGACCTCCGCGTGCCACCAGGCCGGAGCACGCAGTTCGTCCGCGGCAGCCGCGTCGATCATGACCTGCGAGATCGTCGTGTACGCCCGGACCCAGGCCGCCTCCGTCTCCACGTCCCAGACGGCGGTGGCGTACTTGTTCAGGGCGCCGATGAGGCACTCGCCGACGGCCGGATAGTGCTCGGCCCGGGTGCCGTACTTGCGGTGCCCACGGCCGAGGTTCCGCAGATACGCGACGAGGACCTCGGTGTTGTCGATGTGTTCGGCCGCGGTGAGCAGCGCCTTGAGCAACCGGTCCCGCTGGGTGTCCATCGCCGCCGGGAACAGCGACCGCAGCTCGGGGTGGCGCACGAAGAGCAGCGCGTAGAAGTACGAGGTGACCTTGTCGGCCACGGGCGCTACTTCGGCCATGGTCCGGCGGACGAGTACGGCATCCGGGGAGGCCTTCTCGGTGGCGGGACTTGAAGTTCGCTGGGCGGGCACGCGCACAGTGGCCGGGGTGGCCTCGGCGGCGGGCCGTGGGGGCGCGGTCGGCACGGGGGCGGTCGGTGCGAGGGCGGGAGACAGGGCCTGGGCAGGGGTGAAGGGCTGCGGGGCGGTGAAGGGCTGTGAGGCGGTCTCGGCCGACGGTATTCGCTCCTGGTCGGCCGCTACGCCCTGCCGAGCAGCGGACCCGGCCGGTTCCGGCCCGGCACCGTCACCGCTCGGAGCCGACTGTGCCGAACTCTCCACGGGCGGACGCTCCTTGCTCCCCGCCGCACCCCTGCGCATCGGACGCAGCACGGCCGGCCGCCGTCCCCCTGTCGTCTCACGCTCTTCGCCCGGAGGCACTTCCGGCTGCTTGCGCGGAGTGAACCAGCCGCTTCCGCCGCCGCCCCCGGACGTGCCGTTGTCGGCCGACGGGGTGGTCGGAGCGTCCATGGTGTGCCTCGCCTCGAACATCTTTCGGTCGGTCGGCGTGCTTCCTCAGCCGGAAGCTGCCTGCTTTCCGCGTGGACGGCTTGCTTCTCCCCGTTCGGTCAAGCGGCCAATACAGCCATATCCAACCCACATTCCCACTGCGTACGGACAAGTAAGGCGAGAGTGTGACATTGCCCGCAGTACTCCCACGCGGCGTCCCGCTCCGGACAGGAACCGGAGTCGACCATACCGGCCCGCGCTCCGGGCACAAGTCCCGCCTTGCTCCCCCGCGAACAAGGGGAGGGGCGAACCCTCAGTTCCCTCAACTACCGGGCGCCGCGCACCAATTCGTAGGCGTCCCACAGATCCCGCCCCGCATAGGAGTGGGTCGCAAGGCCGGACAGATGCTGATCGGCATTGACCGCGACGGAGACAGGCACGGCACCGAACAGATCCTTGTCCGACATCGAGTCCCCATAGGCGACGCAGTCGGCCCTCGTCACCCCGAACTCCTCGCACAATCGATCCGCGATCACCACCTTGGCCGCGGCACTGAGGACTCCGGTCAGGTCCATGGAAGGCTCGGTGAAAGGCACGGCGGGAAAAAGCGATCCATGTGCCGCGTGCGCGCCCCAGCCCGTGAGCCGTTCCACAAAGAAAGAGGGCGAGAGCGATACGACGGCGCAGTATTCGCCGGCACTTCTGATCTCGGCCCAGACCTCACGGATGCGCGCCAGCCAAGGGGCCCCTTCGAAGGCCGCCGTCACATGCGCCTCGGTGAGATCCGCCCACAGCGTGTAGACACGGGTCGCATACTCCGGCGGTCCGATCAGCCCGGCCGAGATCTCCTGCTCGAGCTCCACCGTCTCGGTCTCCAGACCGAGTTGACGTGAGATCTCCAGGGGCGCGCTGGTTCCGTGCAGCAAAGTGCCGTCGAGGTCGAAGAGATGAAGTCTCGCCATGAGCAACGAGGTTAGTGGGACACCCTGTGGCACCTTCCGCGAGCCTGCCGGATGATCGCCGTTCGCCGGTGTTTCACGTGAAACATCCGGCTTCTGTGGGTGTGTTGTGCAGCCGACCATGACATGGCCAAAAGCACGTACGTCTCACCGGAAACAGGTGGACGCCGACAACGCCCGTCCGACAGCCTGACCTGCGTGCCGACTCCTTCCCTCGCCGCTCTGCCCATCCGCCGGCTGACGCTCCGCGATCGCATCGCCTGTGCCGACTTGTCCGAGGACCGGGGGTGGCCACGCGAGGAACACAAGTGGGGCTTCCTCCTCAGCGCGGGAAAGGGCTACGGTATCGACGACCCCGAGGGCGGCCTTGTCGCGGCATGCGTCATCACGGAGTACGGCCCCCAGGACCGCCCTGATCTGGTAGCCATCGGCATGGTCCTGGTCGCCGAGCGGCATGCCCGCCAGGGCGCGGGACGGCGGCTGATGCGCCACCTGGTCTCGGCGATGGGCACCACACCGCTGACCCTGCACGCGACCCCGAACGGCCGTCCCCTCTACGAAGAACTCGGCTTCAAGGTCATCGGTCGGGCCGAGACCCTGCGCGGCCACTTCACACCTGCCGGACCTGACTCCCGGATCGCTACCCGTGCGGCCACAGCCGAGGACCTCACCGGCATCCTGCGCCTCGACGAGGCGGTGTTCGGCACCGATCGCACACCTCTCATCGCACGACTGCCCGCCTTCGCCGACCAGTTGAGGGTGGCGGAGGAGAACGGCCGGATCATCGGCTACGCGGCCGCCTGGCCCAACATGGACACCCAGGTCGTGGGCCCACTGATCGCACAGGACTCGGAGACGGCGAAGGCTCTCCTCGCCTCACTCGCTGCCCGCACCGACCGTCGGCTGCGCACCGACATCGACGTACGCCACGAAGACCTACTGTCCTGGGCGAAGGAACGCGGACTCGTTTCCTCCTCCTCCAACGCCGTGATGACGTACGGCATCGCGGAGTTGCCCGGCGACTGGACGCGGCGGTTCGCCCCACTGACGGTCGCGGCAGGCTGACAGCTCCCAGATACGGCGAACGCCGGCTCCCGACTTCCTCGGGAACCGGCGTTTCCATCATCGCCAAGCGTCAGACGAGTGCCTCTACGGCGGCCTGCGCGAAGCCGTGGTCCTGCGTCGGTGCGCCGCCACCGACACCAATCGCTCCGATCAGGCGGCCGTCACGGTGCACGGGGATGCCGCCGGCGATGAACAGCAGCGGCCGGTCGAGCGCCGTGGGCAGGGTGTGGAAGAGGCCTCCGGGCTGGACGGCCTCGACGAGGTCGGCGGTGGCCGCGTTCAGCTGAAGCGCGGTGTACGCCTTGCGGGTGCTGGTCTCCCCGGAGATCAGCACGGCCTGGTCGTCCCGCCGGAAGGCGAGCAGATGACCGCCCGCGTCCAGCACGGTGATGCTGACCGTGACCCCGGCGGCCTCCGCGGCACGGCGGGCATGGGTGACGAGCGCTTCGGCGTCCTGGATGGTCAGCGGGGCTACGGCAGTGGTGGTGCTCATCAGGGTTTCTCCTTGCGGGTGTTGCTGTTTCTGATGTCGGTCGGTCGGATGGCCGGGGGGTGCGGGAAGGTACGGGGACGGCCCTGGCCCCGCGTCTCCCCGCCGTGGCCCGGCGGGATCAGTGGTGGACGGCGGTCCGCTGCCGGCTCGGCGTGCCGCCCGCCACGACCGCGCCGTGGGCGCTGCTGCGGCGTTCCAGGGCTGCCGAGAGGATCGCGAGGACCAGAGCGGCCGCGGCGAGGACGGCGCCGACCCAGTTGGGGGCGGTGTAGCCGAAGCCGGCCGCGATGACGATGCCGCCGAGCCAGGCGGACAGCGCGTTACCGAGGTTGAAGGCGCCGATGTTCACGGCCGAGGCCAGCGTCGGGGCGCCGTGCGCCTGGTCGAGGACCCGCTTCTGCAGCGGCGGCACGGTGGCGAAGCCCAGGGCGCCGATGAGGGCGATGGTGACGGCCGCCGCGATCTTGTTGTGCGCGGTGACCGTGAAGAGGGCGAGCACGACGGCCAGGCCGCCCAGCGAGACGTAGAGCATGGGCATCAGGGCGCGGTCGGCGAACTTGCCGCCGACGAGGTTGCCGCCGACCATGCCGAGGCCGAAGAGGACGAGCAGCCAGGTGACGGAGCCGTCGGCGAAGCCGGCGACGTGGGTCATCATCGGCGCGATGTAGGTGATGGCCGCGAAGACGCCACCGAAGCCGAGGACGGTCATCGCCATGGCGAGCAGGACCTGAGTGTTCTTGAAGGCGGCCAGTTCGTGCCGCAGCTGTACGCCTTCCGGCTTGGGAAGGTCGGGTACGAGCTTGGCGATGCCGGCCAGGCCGATGACGCCGAGGCCCGCGACGATGGCGAAGGTGACGCGCCAGCCGATGGACTGTCCGACGAGGGTGCCCAGCGGGACGCCGACGACGTTGGCGACGGTCAGCCCGGTGAACATCATCGCGATGGCTCCAGCCTTCTTGTCCGGGGCCACGAGTTCCGCCGCGACGACCGAGCCGATGCCGAAGAAGGCGCCGTGGGCGAGCGAGGCGACCACACGGCCGATCAGCATCACCGAGAAGCTGGGGGCGACGGCGGAGAGCAGGTTGCCGACGATGAACAGGCCCATCAGCAGCATCAGCATCCGCTTGCGGGAGACCTTGGTGCCGAGCACGGTCATCAGCGGGGCGCCGATCACCACCCCCAGCGCGTAGCCGGTGACCAGCAGTCCCGCGGTGGGGATGGAGACCCCGAAGTCTCCCGCGACCTGGGGCAGCAAGCCCATGATCACGAACTCGGTCGTGCCGATTCCGAAGGCCCCGATCGCGAGGGCCAGAAGCGCGAGAGGCATGTGGAGGTACCCTTCCCAGAAGATTGCAGGAGCGCTTTGCGTGCGTTCACAATAGTTGCAGACGCGGGCTATATGCAAGCGCGGACTATTTCACCTGTGCTCTATCCTGGGTTCAGCCGCTCCGGGACGGAGGAAACGCCAATGACAGCGACGGACCCCGCACTCACCGCCCTTGCCCAGGGCTGGTGCGCCCTCTCCCTGCTCCACGGGAGGATCGAGGCGCACATCGAGCGGGCCCTGCAGGCCAAGCACGACCTGAGCATGCGTGAGTACTCCCTGCTCGATGTGCTCAGCCGACAGCACGACGGTGAGGGGGGCCATCTGCAGATGCGGCAGGTCGCCGACGCGGTCGTCCTCAGCCAGAGCGCCACCACCCGGCTGGTCACCCGGCTCGAGGACCGCGGTCTGCTCGCGCGGTACCTGTGCCCGACCGACCGGCGGGGCATCTACACGAACGTCTCCGAGGCAGGCCTCAAGCTGCTCGAGGAGGCCCGCCCGACCAACGACACCGCACTGCGCGAGGCACTCGACGCAGCGGCCGTGAACCCGGAACTGGCGCCACTGGTCCGGGTCGTGGAGTCGATGAACGTGCCCGCATAGGCCCGCCCCCGCACCGCACGCCTCTGCCTAAGGTGTGGCCATGGGAGATCTTGAAATACGAACCGCCGCCACCGAAGACGTCCCCGCCATCGTCGGCATGCTCGCCGACGATCCGCTGGGCTCCCAGCGCGAGTCACCGGACGACCTGGCGCCCTACCTGGCCGCGCTGGAACGTCTGACCGCAGATCCGAACCAGCACCTGGTCGTCGCCGTGCGCGAGGGCCGCGTCGTCGGCACCCTCCAGCTCACGGTCATCCCCGGGCTGTCCCGCAGGGGCGCCACCCGCTCGATCGTCGAGGCCGTCCGCATCCACGCGGACGAGCGAGGCAGCGGCCTGGGGACGCAGCTCATCGAGTGGGCGATCGCCGAGTCACGCCGCCAGGACTGCCGGCTGATCCAGCTCACCTCCGACGTCACACGCACCGACGCCCACCGGTTCTACGAGCGGCTCGGTTTCACCGCCTCGCACGTGGGTTTCAAGCTTCCCCTCTGAGAAGAACTCTCCACCGCGCGAGACCGACGCATCATGCCCACAGCGGGAGGGGTCGTGTTTCACGTGAAACATGCCCACTCCCCGACTGCGGCGGCTAGCGAATCCCCCGCCACCCCTCCGGGTCCACCCCACCCGGCACAGAAACGCTCTCCTCGTACGGCTGACGCGTGAAGACGAACGATCCGAGGTCCAGGTGACTCACCGGCCCATCCGGGCGCCGTACGGGCCGTAGAAGCTCTCCTGCGTAGTACCCCTCCAGCCCGGTCCAGGTGCCGTCACCGTTGGCCCGGAAGCGCGAACGGCGTCCGCTGCCGGCCAACGGCTCCAGCGAGGCCCCTCCGTCGGCCGTCAGCCGCAGGGCGAAACCATGCGTCCCCCAGTACCACTGCCCCGCCAACTCCAGTACGGCGGCGTCGACTTCGGGCATCGGTCGCCAGGGCGCCGGAATCCTCGGCTCGGCCTCGGCGACGATACGGACGAGATCGGCGGCCACCGATGCCAGCAGCGGTCCGGAGGTGCAGTTGGCCAGCACCACCGCCGAGACGTCTTCCGCCAGGCTGATGGTGAGGTTCGCCAGGAAGCCGGGCAGCGATCCGGAATGACCGACGAGCAGCCGTCCGTCGCGGCGCTGGACCTGCAGGCCGAGACCGTATGCGGAGCCGTCCATGACGTCGGCTGCCTCCGCCGGTGCCGCCGGGGTCCGCATCTCCCGCACGGACTCCGCACTCAGGACCCGGTCGTCTCCATGAGCCAGAAAGACGGCGAACCGCGCCAAGTCGCCGGTGGTGGACCAGAGTTGACCGGCCGGCGCCATACGGCCGAGGTCCTCGACGGGTTCCGGCAACAGCGCGTCGGCCCACGGATGCACCGCCCAGCCACCCGCGTGCGGCGCCCGAGGCTGAGCACTCGTGCGGTCGAGGCCCAGAGGTTCGAGCACTTCCCGCCGAAGTACGTCCTCCCACGGGGCACCCCGGAGTTCCTCGACGAGCGCGCCCAACACGGTGTAGCCGGGGTTCGAATAGTGGAACCGGCGGCCGACCGGATGCAGCAGGGGTTGCTCACCCAGCACATCGCGGAGCTCGGGACGCAGGGAACCCGGTGTCCGCTCCCACCAGGGCGCGGGCGACTCGGCCGCCAACCCGCCTGTGTGCGCGAGGAGTTCGGCGATGGTGGCCTCCCCCGCACCGGTGCCGGGCAGATACTTCTCCAGTGGGTCACCGAGGTCGAGGACGCCCTCGTCACGCAGCCGCAGCACCAGGACGGCGGTGAACGTCTTGGTGATGGAGCCGATCCGGTACTGCACGTTCTCGTCCGGCCCGTGCCCGTCCACCGAGGTCCGCGAACCGTGCCACACGGCTCGGCCGTCCCGCACCACCGTCGCGACCAACGACGGTGCCCTCCCCTCGGCCTGGGCCACGGCGATCCGATGCAACAGCGCCCTGCGTGTACCGGGAAGCAAGTCGTCCTGGGATGTCGTCATGCCCCCAGTCCATCCGGCGGGGCGGCCGTACGTCGAGCACATTTCTCGGGACACGGCACCGGGTCTGCCGCCTACAGCCGCCCGGTCAGGTCTGTGCCATGTCCACGAAGCGCGAGTAGTGGCCCTGGAAGGCGACGGTGATCGTCGCCGTCGGGCCGTTACGGTGCTTGCCCACGATGATGTCCGCCTCGCCCGCGCGGGGCGACTCCTTCTCGTAGGCGTCCTCGCGGTGCAGCAGGATGACCATGTCGGCGTCCTGCTCGATGGAGCCGGACTCACGCAGGTCGGACACCATCGGCTTCTTGTCCGTGCGCTGCTCGGGACCACGGTTCAGCTGCGAGAGCGCGATCACGGGGACCTCCAGCTCCTTGGCCAGGAGCTTGAGGTTTCGGGACATGTCCGAGACCTCCTGTTGACGGCTCTCGGAGCGCTTGGAGCCACCGGCCTGCATCAGCTGCAGATAGTCGATGATCACCAGCTTGATGTCGCTGCGCTGTTTGAGCCGGCGGCATTTCGCGCGGATCTCCATCATCGACAGGTTCGGGGAGTCGTCGATGTAGAGCGGCGCGGACGACACCTCGGGCATCCGGCGCGCCAGGCGGGTCCAGTCCTCGTCGGTCATGGTGCCGGAGCGCATGTGGTGCAGGGCGACGCGGGCCTCGGCGGACAGCAGACGCATCGCGATCTCGTTGCGGCCCATTTCGAGGGAGAAGATGACGCTCGGCAGGTTGTGCTTGATCGACGCGGCGCGGGCGAAGTCCAGCGCGAGCGTGGACTTACCCATGGCGGGGCGGGCGGCGATGACGATCATCTGGCCGGGGTGCAGACCGTTGGTGAGCGAGTCGAGGTCCGTGAACCCTGTGGGCACACCGGTCATCTCGCCGCTGCGTGAGCCGATCGCCTCGATCTCGTCGAGCGCGCCTTCCATGATGTCGCCGAGCGGAAGGTAGTCCTCGCTGGTCCGCTGCTCGGTGACCGCGTAGATCTCGGCCTGGGCCCGGTTGACGATCTCGTCGACGTCGTCGTCGGCCGCGTATCCCATCTGCGTGATGCGCGTGCCGGCCTCGACCAGGCGGCGCAGGACGGCCCGCTCGTGGACGATCTCCGCGTAGTACTCCGCGTTCGCCGCCGTCGGCACGGTCTGGACGAGGGTGTGCAGATACGATGCGCCGCCGACCTTGTTGATCTCACCGCGTTTGGTGAGTTCGGCGGCGATGGTGATCGGGTCGGCCGGCTCACCCTTGGCGTAGATGTCGAGGATCGCCTGGTAGATCGTCTCGTGCGCGGGCTTGTAGAAGTCGTGGCCCTTGAGGACCTCGACGACATCGGCGATCGCGTCCTTGGACAGGAGCATGCCGCCGAGCACGGACTGCTCGGCATCGAGATCCTGCGGCGGCACGCGCTCGAAGGCCGAACCCGCGCCTTCCCACTCGCCGCCCTCCCTGCCGCGGTCGTGCTGTTCGTCGCGGCCCCGGCCTCCGTCACCGCGCCGCCGGGAAGCGGGCAGACGATCACTTGGACCGCTGTCGGCCCACGGGTCGTCCAAGGGCTCGGAAATACTCAACCGAGCCACCTCCTCCCGTCCGCCGAGCGGACCTCGCCGTGCCCCTTATTTCTACGGCACGGCACTGACAAATGAGACGCCCAACTCCGGTACGGGCGCGTCGGTTTTGTGATGTTTCTCAGTCCGACTGACGGGGCGGGTTCCGGTCCACCGTAGGCCCGCGGGCACCGTCAGCCAATCTGGTTATCCACAGGCCATGTGGACGACGGCCCGGATGCTGTGGAGAACCCGGCAAAACCTGTGCACGACCCGGTGGACAGCCCTGTGAACAAGACCTCGCCACTTTGATCACGACCTATCTGACCTGCACCTTCACCATCCACCGGCTGTGCAGAAGAAAAACTTTCCCGGTCGGACCAAGATCGCTTCGAACAGTGCGCGAGAGGACACGACGCGAGAGCAGAGGTAAGGGTCACTGAACAATTGCATCTCTTACCTGTGGACGATTAGATTAGTGCTCATGACACAGGCTCCCGCGGCCACGAGGGCCACCCGACGACAGCACGACCGAGAGATCGTCATGCTGGCCGTCCCGGCCTTCGGCGCACTCGTCGCCGAGCCCCTCTTCGTCATGGCCGACAGCGCGATCATCGGCCATCTCGGCACAGCACAACTCGCCGGACTCGGAGTGGCGTCCGCCCTCCTGACGACAGCCGTGAGCGTCTTCGTCTTCCTCGCCTACGCCACCACTGCGGCCGTCGCCCGACGTGTCGGCGCGGGCGACCTCCAGGCAGCCATCCGCCAGGGTATGGACGGCATCTGGCTCGCCCTGCTGATCGGCGCCACCGTCATAGCCGTCGTCCTTCCCTCAGCCGCCGCCCTGGTGGGCCTCTTCGGTACCTCGGACACCGCGGCCCCCTACGCGACGACCTATCTGCGGATCTCCTCCCTCGGCATCCCGGCCATGCTGATAGTCCTCGCCGCCACCGGAGTCCTCCGCGGACTGCAGAACACAAAGACACCGTTGTACGTAGCCGTCTCAGGCTTCGTCGCCAACGCCGCCCTCAACGTCGGCCTGGTCTACGGCGCCGACCTGGGCATCGCCGGCTCCGCCTGGGGCACCGTCATCGCCCAGTGGGGCATGGCTGCCGTCTATCTTGTCGTGGTCGTCCGCGGAGCCCGCCGACACGGCGCCTCCCTCAGCCCCGACGCCGCAGGGATCAAAGCCTCGGCGCAGGCCGGCGTGCCTCTGCTCGTACGCACGCTTTCCCTGAGAGCGATCCTCCTGATCGCCACGGCCGTCGCGGCCCGTCTCGGGGATGCCGACATCGCCGCGCACCAGATCATCCTGTCCCTGTGGTCCCTGCTGGCATTCGCGCTCGACGCCATCGCGATCGCGGGCCAGGCGATCATCGGTCGCTACCTCGGTGCGAACGATCCCCAGGGCGCCCGAGCCGCATGCCGGCGCATGGTGCAGTGGGGTATCGCCGTCGGGGTGGTCCTCGGCCTCCTGGTGATCCTGGCCCGCCCCCTCTTCCTCCCCCTGTTCACCAGCGACCCCACCGTCAAGGACACCGCCCTGCCCGCCTTGATCATGGTGGCGCTCTCACAGCCGATCTGCGGTGTCGTCTTCGTCCTGGACGGAGTGCTGATGGGCGCGGGAGACGGGCCGTATCTCGCAGGAGCGATGGTGGTGACCCTGGCGGTCTTCGCCCCGGCGGCCCTGCTCGTCCCGGCCCTCGGCGGTGGCCTGACCGCTCTCTGGGGAGCGATGACCCTGATGATGGCGGTGCGCATGCTGACCCTCCTGGTGCGCTCCCGCTCGGGCCGCTGGATTGTCACCGGCGCGACCCGCTGACCGTTTCACGTGAAACACCGCACGCTGTCATGTTTCACGTGAAACATGAGCGCCGTAGCGCCGTCCCGAACTCAACACGCGAGCCGTATCCCGCAGCCCCGCACACAGCAGAGGGGCCGCACCCCAACGGGTGCGGCCCCTCTCTCAGCTATGCCGAGCGCAGCGGTCAGGCCGCGATGACCTCGATGTTGACCTTGGCGGCAACCTCGGGGTGCAGACGCACGGACGTCTCGTGGGCGCCCAGGGTCTTGATCGGGGCAGACAGCTCGATACGACGCTTGTCGACCTCGGGGCCACCGGAAGCCTTGATCGCCGAAGCGATGTCGGCCGGGGTGACGGAGCCGAAGAGACGACCGGCGTCGCCGGAGCGGACGGCCAGACGAACCTTGACACCCTCGAGCTGGGCCTTCACAGAGTTGGCCTGCTCGATGGTCTGAATCTCGTGGATCTTGCGAGCACGACGGATCTGCTCGACGTCCTTCTCGCCACCCTTGGTCCAGCGGATAGCGAAATTCCGCGGGATCAGGTAGTTGCGAGCGTAACCGTCCTTGACGTCGACGACGTCGCCCGCGGCACCGAGGCCGGAGACCTCGTGGGTGAGGATGATCTTCATTGGTCGGTCACCCTTCCCTTATCGCGCGGTGGAGGTGTAGGGCAGCAGCGCCATCTCACGGCTGTTCTTCACGGCCGTGGCGACGTCACGCTGGTGCTGAGTGCAGTTGCCGGTCACCCGGCGGGCACGGATCTTGCCGCGGTCGGAAATGAACTTCCGCAGCATGTTCGTGTCCTTGTAGTCCACGTACTGGACCTTGTCCTTGCAGAATGCGCAGACCTTCTTCTTCGGCTTGCGCACAGGCGGCTTCGCCATGGTGTATCTCCTGTGTGATCAAGAAGTGTGGGTACGACCCACCCTCGGCCCGAAGGCCTAGAAGGGGGGTTCGTCCGAGTAGCCGCCGCCACCGCCACCGCTGGCGCCGCCGGAGTTTCCACCCCAGCCGCCACCGCCGCCGCCCTGGTTGCCACCGGCGGGAGCGCTGGTGGCCCAAGGGTCGTCGGCGGGAGCGCCGCCGGCCGGCTGACCGCCGCCGGAGTTTCCACCCCAGCCGCCGCCACCCTGGCCACCGCCACCACCGCCGCCGAAACCGCCGCCCTGGCCACCGCGAGCGCCACCGGCGGTCTTGGTGACCTTGGCCGTGGCACTGCGCAGGCTGGCGCCGACTTCCTCGACGTCCAGTTCGTAGACCGTGCGCTTGACGCCCTCACGGTCCTCGTAGGACCGCTGCTTCAGCCGGCCCTGCACGATGACGCGCATGCCTCGCTGGAGCGATTCGGCGACGTTCTCCGCCGCCTGACGCCAGACCGAGCAGGTGAGGAAGAGGCTTTCGCCGTCCTTCCACTCGTTCGTCTGGCGGTCGAAGGTGCGGGGAGTGGACGCGACACGGAACTTCGCGACCGCCGCACCGGAAGGGGTGAAGCGCAGCTCGGGGTCGTCGACAAGATTGCCGACGACCGTGATGACGGTCTCGCCTGCCATGGGGGAACCTCTCGGCGGGTTTGCTGCTGGCTGCTTGGTGCTGCTACTCGAATCCCGAGATCAGCTGAGCAGGATGCTCAGTGGGTCTCGGGGCGGAGGACCTTGGTCCGGAGGACCGACTCGTTCAGGTTCATCTGGCGGTCGAGCTCCTTGACGACCGCAGGCTCGGCCTGCAGGTCGATGACCGAGTAGATGCCCTCGGGCTTCTTCTTGATCTCGTACGAGAGACGACGACGGCCCCAGGTGTCGACCTTCTCGACCTTTCCGTTGCCCTCACGGACGACGGAGAGGAAGTTCTCGATCAGGGGGGAGACAGCGCGCTCCTCCAGATCGGGGTCGAGGATGACCATCACCTCGTAGTGACGCATGTGGAACCCACCTCCTTTGGACTCAGCGGCCACGGTCGATCCGTGGCAGGAGGGTTGTGATGCGTAAGCAACAGTGTGTGCCAGTAAAACAGCCGCCACTGACATCGGGTGCCCCTTGAGGGGATTCCGAGTCGTGGCATGGGCAGACACCAGTGCAGAGGGTACAGAGTACCCGCAGACCGGCTTCCGGTTGAAATCCGGTGGCGGAGAGCGTCAATCTGTACACATCGGGTGTGTCCGGCGCGACGATGCGCCGCCTTCCGCAGGAGGTGCCACATGGCACAGGCATTGCGACCCAACACCGCCGGTTCTCTTTTCGCCACAGACGGCAAGCCCCACCCGCTCCAGGACACGCTGCTCGCGGTGACCCTGGTGCTCGGGCTGACCGCGTTCATCACGGGGTTCTTCCACAGCCTGCATCTGCTCAGCTCTTGGGCCGGCCTGGTGGGCATCCTCACCGGCGCCTACGGGCAGTGGATCTCCGAGACGACGAGGGAGCGCTTCGGCCTGATCCTGGGTCTCGGTGCCGCGGGTGTCGGATTCTTCCTCGGCATGGCGCACGGCGGCCTGTTCGGCGGCGTCATCAACTGACGCGCCGGACTCCGTAGTCCGAACTCCGCGTAAAACAACACGGAACGCCTTGGCGGCCCACAGGCCGAGGCGAAGGTTGCATACGCCCAGTCGGGGCGCTCGCGAGGCGCAGTAGGCTTCGGCGCGAGAGCCGGAGCCCCTGTACCCATGGGGACACACCAGCCCGAGGAGCGCCCCGAATGAGCCTGACCCTGAGGACCATCAGCCGTGAGCAGCATCTGGCATTCATCCAGAGCCTGCCCTCGGCGAGCCACATGCAGGTCCCGGCATGGGCTGATGTGAAGGCGGAGTGGCGCTCCGAGAGCCTCGGCTGGTTCGACGAGAAGAACGGCGAGCTCGTCGGCGTGGGTCTGGTCCTCTACCGGCAACTCCCGAAGATCAAGCGCTACTTGGCCTATCTGCCCGAGGGTCCGGTCATCAACTGGTTCGCGCCGAATCTGGACGACTGGATCCAGCCGATGCTGGCCCACCTCAAGCACCAGGGCGCCTTCTCGGTGAAGATGGGCCCGCCGGTCATCATCCGGCGCTGGGAGGCCACCTCCATCAAGGCGGGCATCCAGAACCCGGACGTGAAGCGACTGCGCGACATCGAGGCCGACTTCATCGAACCGCGCGCCTTCGAGGTGGCCGACAAACTGCGCCGCATGGGTTGGCAGCAGGGCGAGGACGGCGGTGCCGGCTTCGGCGACGTCCAGCCCCGCTACGTCTACCAGGTGCCGCTGGCGAACCGCTCCCTCGAAGAGGTCCACAAGAACTTCAACCAGCTGTGGCGCCGCAACATCAAGAAGGCCGAGAAGGCCGGTGTCGAGGTCGTCCAGGGCGGTTACCAGGACCTCGAGGAATGGCAGCGGCTGTACGAGATCACGGCGGTGCGCGACCACTTCCGGCCCCGCCCGCTGTCGTACTTCCAGCGCATGTGGACGGCCCTCAACACCGAGGACCCCAACCGGATGCGGCTGTACTTCGCCCGGCACAACGGGGTGAACTTGTCGGCGGCGACGATGCTCGTGGTCGGCGGGCACGTCTGGTACTCCTACGGCGCCTCCGACAACATCGGCCGTGACGTCCGGCCCTCGAACGCGATGCAGTGGCGCATGCTGCGCGACGCCTACGCGCTCGGCGCCACCGTCTACGACCTGCGCGGCATCTCCGACTCGCTGGACGAGACCGACCATCTCTTCGGTCTGATCCAGTTCAAGGTGGGCACCGGCGGCCAGGCCGCCGAGTACCTCGGTGAGTGGGACTTCCCGCTGAACAAGCTGCTCCACAAGGCGCTCGACATCTACATGTCGCGCCGCTGACCGCACGGTCCTCGCTTCGATACCGTCGATCGCTCCCACACCTCCGTTACACCGCAGCCACCCGAAAGGTTCCAGGTCCGGCCATGGCGCTCACGCTCTACGTCGACACCGCGCGCTGGCGGGCGCATCACAAGCACGTCGCCGAGCAGTTCCCCGGGCTCGTCCCTGTCTGCAAGGGCAACGGCTACGGCTTCGGGCACGAGCGGCTGGCGGAGGAGGCGACGCGTCTGGGCGCGGACGTCCTCGCCGTCGGCACGACGTACGAGGCCGCCCGGATCAAGGACTGGTTCGGCGGTGACCTGCTGGTGCTGACGCCGTACCGCCGCGGCGAGGAGCCCGTTCCGCTGCCGGACCGGGTGATCCGCTCGGTGTCGTCCATCGACGGTGTGTACGGCCTCGTGGGCGCCCGTGTGGTCATCGAGGTGATGTCCTCGATGAAGCGGCACGGCGTCAGCGAGCAGGAACTGCCGCAGTTGCACTCCGCCATAGAGAACGTCCGCCTGGAGGGCTTCGCCATCCACCTCCCGCTGGACCGTACCGACGGCTCGGACGCCGTCGAGGAGGTCATCGGCTGGATGGACCGGCTGCGCGCCGCCCGGCTGCCGTTGCACACGATGTTCGTCAGCCACCTCAAGGCCGAGGAACTCGCCCGGCTGCAGCAGCAGTTCCCGCAGACCCGCTTCCGCGCCCGTATCGGCACCCGGCTGTGGCTGGGGGACCACGAGGCCACCGAGTACCGCGGGGCGGTCCTGGACGTCACCCGGGTCTCCAAGGGCGACCGCTTCGGCTACCGGCAGCAGAAGGCGGCCTCGGACGGCTATCTGGTGGTCGTGGCGGGCGGTACGTCGCACGGGGTGGGCCTGGAGGCCCCCAAGGCGCTGCACGGCGTCATGCCGCGCGCCAAGGGCGTCGCCCGCGCCGGCCTCGCCACGGTCAACCGGAATCTCTCTCCGTTCGTCTGGGACGGCAAGCAGCGCTGGTTCGCCGAGCCCCCGCACATGCAGGTCTCGATCCTGTTCGTGCCGGCGGAAGCGGCCGAGCCGAAGGTCGGCGAGGAGCTGGTGGCCCATCTGCGGCACACCACCACGCAGTTCGACCGCATCGTGGACCGCTGAGCACCTCCGGAACAGCTGAAAGGCCGTACACGGACCCTTCCGTGTACGGCCTTTCACGTGGTCTTTCCACGCCCTGTTCGCTCAGAGCGAACGGTCCGCCGGTCCCTCGCTGCCCCACTCCACCTGCGGTCCGTCGAAGGGAGCCGCGTGCCGCCCCGGGCGGGCGGCGGCCCCGAACACGTACACGTCCTCCGCCCGGTCGAGCACCCCGCCCGAGGGGTCGTCGTCGCCCGCCAGGCGCACCACGTCCCGCTCCGGCATGAGGATGTCCCGCACGATCACGGCGCACAGGTAGAGCGTGCCCAGCAGGTGCAGGCCGATGGCCCAGTGGTAGCCGTCGGTCGGCAGGCCCTTGTGGGCGTCTCCGCTGGTCGTGTACGCGAGGTACATCCAGATCCCCAGGAAGTACGCCACCTCGCACGCCTGCCAGATCAGGAAGTCCCGCCACTTCGGCCGAGCCAGCACGGCCAGGGGGACCAGCCACAGCACGTACTGCGGCGAGTAGACCTTGTTGGTCACGATGAACGCCGCGACGATCAGGAAGACCAGTTGGGCGAAGCGCGGCCGGCGCGGAGCGGTCATCGTGAGCGCCGCGATACCTCCGCAGCACAGCAGCATCAGCAGTGTGGCGAACGTGTTGACGGTGTCGGTGCTGAGCGGGTCGCTCGAGTTCTGGGCCAGGATCAGCCAGAACGACCCGAAGTCGACGCCCCGTTCCTGGCTGAACGTGTAGAACTTCGACCAACCGTCGAAGGCGAAGAGCATCACCGGCAGGTTCACCGCCAGCCAGGCGACGACGGTTCCGCCGAGCGCCTTCCCGAAGTCCCGCCACTTGCCCGCGCGCCAGCACAGCAGGAACAAGGCGCCGAGCAGGAAGACGGGATACAGCTTGGCGGCCGTGGCAAGGCCCAACAGGACGCCGAACGCGAGGGAACGGCCCCGAGACCACATCAGCATCGCCGCGGCCGTCAGAGCGACCGCCAGCAGGTCCCAGTTGATGGTGGCGGTCAGCGCGAAGGCGGGCGCCAGGGCGACCAGCAGGCCGTCCCAGGGGCGGCGGGCGTGCGTACGGCTGACGCAGACGACGATGATGGCCGCGCACACCATCAGCATCCCGGCGTTGACCATCCAGTACCACTGTTCCTGGTGCTGGATGCTGCCGCTGCCCGGCGTGAGCCAGGCGGCCACCTCCATGAACACACCGGTCAGCACCGGGTATTCGAGGTACTGCATGTCGCCGGGGAGCTTGTCGAAGTACGGCACGAGTCCGTCGGCGAAGCCGCGCCCCTGATAGAGGTGCGGGATGTCCGAGTAGCACGCGTGCGTGTACTGCGAGCTGGCACCGAAGAACCAACCGCTGTTGTAGCAGGGCGCCTTCTGGACCAGCCCGAGGGCGAAGATGCCGATCGCCACCAGCGC
Organism: Streptomyces xylophagus; assembly: GCF_000716435.1. Classification (GTDB taxonomy): domain Bacteria; phylum Actinomycetota; class Actinomycetes; order Streptomycetales; family Streptomycetaceae; genus Streptomyces; species Streptomyces xylophagus. The sequence continues at coordinate 187,354 of NZ_JNWO01000011.1, read as the reverse complement.
GACGACCCGTACGGGAGTCCACCAGGATGTCCCGAGGAGAGCGCGTCGGCCGATGGGGCCACCGATCAGTTCACTACCGGCGGCGGCGACCTCGTCGTCCCTGGTCGGCCGTACCGGATCCGGCTCGTGCACGCTCGTGGGCGTCAGTTCTGCACTGGGCATGGGGGACATCCTGCCGTACGCACCTAGGTGTACGCCGAGGGCGGCCGAATACGGCTCCCGCTGTTCGCCGTCATCCAGCTGGACAGCACCGCCCGCCGACCGCACCTGAAGCAATCATGGCCACCCAGACCGCGATCACCGAGGGCATCGACCAGACCAGCGGACGCATTCGGCGAGGCGAGATCCTTTACCAGACCGCCTGCCCACGTCGCACGGCCGTCGAACGCCACTTCATACAGGCCCAGGCACACCAAGGCTCTCGCCATCAGCTACGACAAACGGGCCCGCCACTGCCAATCTCGGGTGCCGGAAATAACGAAACTCAATTACTTCCGGCACCCCAGGTCGGCTCAGCTCTCGTCGGAGCGGAGCCAGTCGGTGCAGGTGGAACCCACAAGGTTATCACCCTCATAGACCCCGATCTGAACCCCAATGTCATAGATGCCCTGGGAATAGCTGGCCGTGCTGTTCCAGACCTTTTCTGTTCCGTTGCCGTCGTAGTTCGAGTGCCACGGCCACGTGATCAACGCACCGCCCTCATTCTTGCCGACTACCCGAATTTGCACATGGTGGCCATCCGCCTTGGTGTCGGTCAGAGCCAGAATGAGCGGAAGGTCCGTGACGCCGCTGCCCCAACCATTGACCGTCATGGCCCCCGACGCACCAGTGACCGAGCACAGCATGGTGTACGACGCCGCCGAGGCGGGAGTGGCCGACAGTACGACTGTCGTCGCGGCCCCTGCCAAGGCCAAAGAGAGCATCTTCCGTCCGTTTTTCATGCCCATGACATCCCCCATTCCCCAGAGGAGCGCATCAAGCTCTCACGCTCCAACATTTTTCCGACCAAGCTATCCGTAGGCCAGGTCACACAGATTCCATTTAATACACACAGAATCCACAGGGCAACCCTCCAGAACGTTCCGATAAGTGATGATCACCACACATCGAAACGGGTTAACGCCAATAGCCAACCCAGAACCTCATAAATGCCGTAAGGGCGGCAGAAACCTGGAAGAGGAACGAGACCGACCAGGTCGCCAGTCGCGCCCCCCTTCTCACGGCAAGAAGTTTTTGCCGGACGCAACTAGGTGTACGCCGAGGGCCGCCGCACCTGGTGGATGCGACGGCCCATGTTCCACGTGAAACACCCTTCACGGGCGATATGACGGCTAACCGGCTGCACCTCCGAAGATGCCCCCATTGTCATTGCCTCTAGTGCTGCCGGCGGTTTCCGTAGCAGTGGCCGAAACCGTTGGCGAGGACGTCGTACCTCCGTCGGTGCCACCGTCGTCGCTGCACTGGAAACTGAACTGGCAGGAATCGGTCGGCGAAGGTGTCGCGCTCGGCGTCTCGCTGGGCGTTGCGCTCGGGGTATCGCTGGGTGTCTCGCTCGGCGTCACTATGGCCGACGGAGTGGGAGACGGAGCGCCGTCTTCGTTAGACACCTTGTCGATCTTGGTCGCGTCCGGGAAGCCCGGGTCGGACTTGCCCTTCAGGGCGGACTCCATGTACTCGGTCCAGATCGACGTCGGGATGTCACCACCGTGGATGGAGGCAACCCCTGCCGTGCCGTTCATGGAGAGCAGCTCGGCGTCCTTGGGGTTCTCCCTGAACATCGCGATCGACGTCGAGAGCTGCTGGGTGTAACCGACGAACCAGGCCGACTTGTTGCTGTCGGTGGTACCGGTCTTGCCTGCCGCTGCACGGCCCAGAGCCTTCGCGTTCTCCGCCGTACCGTTCTGGATGACGTTCTCCAGAGTGTCCGTGACGTTGTTCGCCACGTTCTCAGGCATCGCCTGCTTGACCGTCGGCTTGGTGAAGCCAGACACCGCCTCTCCATCGTGCTTGATGGAGGTCACCGAGTACGGATCCGCCTGCTTGCCCGAGGCGGCGAACGTCGCGTAGGCATCGGCCATCCGGATCGCGCTGGGCGTGGCGGTACCGATGGCGAACGACGGGTTCAGACCTTGCTTCATGGTCTGGCTCAGAATGCCGGAAGCCTGAGCAACATCGCGTACGCGCGTGAGTCCCACATCCATCCCCAGCTGCACGAACGGCGTGTTGATGGACTGCTCCATCGCCTTGCGCAGGGAGATGTAACCCCAGGCGTGATCGCTCTCGTTGTTCTGGTAAAAGATCGAGCCGTCCTTGTTCAGGACGTTCGAGCCGTCCTGGTTTCTGACCTTGAGATGGTCGTCGCCGTTGTACTTGCTGAGCGGCGAGATACCGACGCCGTCGGTCTTGTACGTGCCATACTCCATGGCCGCGGCGAGCACGAACGGCTTCCAGGTCGAACCCACGGGGACACCCGAGGTGTCGGCGTTGTTGGTGAAGTGGCCGTTCTCGTAGCCGTCGCCGCCGTAAAGGGCGACGATCGCTCCGTCGTTGGGCACCACCGACGCCGCGCCGAACTGGACGTACTTGTCCAGGCTGCGCTTCTTCGGGTCGATGCGATCCTTCTGGATCTTCTTCACGGCCGCGCTCAGTTCGTTGACCTTGTCCTTCTGGAAGGTCGTGTAGATCTGGTAGCCGCCTTGGTCGAACTCGGTCTGCGAGATGTTCGAATGGTTCAGGACGTACTTCTTGGCCGTGTCCACCAGGTAGCTGATCTGGCCGGTCATGCCCTTGGTCGCCTTGAGCCCCTGGGGCATGGGGTACTTCTTGATGGCCGTCTGGTACTCGGCGTCCGTGATGTGCTTGTCGTTGTGCATCTGCTCGAGGATCCAGCTCCAACGAGCCTCGGAGCGCTTGCGGTTGGCAGCGGCAGTCGCCGCAGGATCGATGTTCGTGGCGCCGATCGGGTCGTAGTACGTCGGACCCTTCAACAGGGCCGCCAGGAAGGCGCACTGGCTCGGCGTCAGCTTGACCGCGTCCACTCCGTAGTAGGTCTGCGCGGCGGCCTGTATGCCGTAGGCGCCGCGGCCGTAGTACGAGGTGTTCAGGTAGCCCTGCAGGACCTGCTGCTTGCTGAGCTGCGTGCCCACCTTGATGGAGATGAACATCTCCTTGAACTTACGGGTGACCGTCTGTTCCTGGCTCAGGTAGGTGTTCTTGACGAACTGCTGGGTGATCGTCGAACCACCCTGTGTCTGGCCGCCCTTGGCCATGTTGGCCAGGGCCCGGGCGATACCCATGGGGTCGACGCCGGAGTCCGTGTAGAAGCTCTTGTTCTCGGCCGAGATCACCGACCACTGCATGGCCTTGGGGATCTGGTCGATGGTGATGTTCTGACGGTTCGCCCCGGTGCCCGTGGCGACCATCTGGTCACCGTTGGACCAGTAGTAGACGTTGTTCTGCGACTTGGCCGCGGTGTTCTCGCTGGGGATGCCGACCATCGCGTAGCCGACACCGACGGCGGCCACGAGGCTGCCGAAGAAGAACAGACACAGGCCGGAGACAAGTTTCCAGGAGGGCATCCAGCGGCGCCATCCGTACTTGTCGAAGCGCGGATAGTCGATGAACCGCTTCTTGCCGGGGGCGGGAGCGCGTCCTCTGCCCCGACCGGGTCCGTTGGGACCGCCCGGACCACGACCGGCCGGCTCGGGCCCTCTGCGACGGCCGCCGCCTCTCTGGGCGGCCCGACGGGCTTCGGCACGACTGCCGTACTGGCGCTGCTCATCACCCCCCGAATCAGCGGGGTTCGACCCATACAAATCGGAGGGAGACCCGGTGGTGGCGCCTCGCGGTGCCGCGCGGCGGCCGGAGGTCGGTCCGGGCTGGCCGCGTCGGTCCGCGGCACGTCCGCCTCCCTGCGGCTGCGGCGGTTTGCGACGGTGCTCGCTCATCGAACGATTACTCCTCGGGCAGGCGCATCCGTGCGCGCCTGGAAACGGCGGCTGGTTTCCGGTCCCCCCGAAGTACGGATGTGGTCGGTTCTGCATTCACCCGTACCGCACCGGGGCAGATGACGCCCCCACGCGTCACTTGGTTCCCGGTGGTGTGCATGCCGCACAGACTACGCACCGTCAAAACCTGCTTAGCCCCGAAGTTCACCCCAAATCAGGCAACTTGATTCCAACGAATCAGTGATGTGACGGCGGTCACCATCTCCCCACTTGTCGCATCCGGAAGGCCGTTCTATCGTCTGGATGTATCGAGTCGATACATCAGCTCGGCATAAAGGCCGTCACGGCGGGACCACGGACAGGAAGGAGGCGACGATGAGCCGACGTTCCGGCATCCTCGAGTTCGCCATCCTCGGTCTGCTCCGCGAATCCCCGATGCACGGCTACGAGCTGCGCAAACGACTCAACACGTCACTGGGTGTGTTCCGTGCGTTCAGCTACGGGACGCTTTACCCCTGCCTCAAGACGCTGGTCGCCAACGGCTGGTTGATCGAGGAGACGGGGAACACCCCCGAGGACGCCCTTACCGCCACCCTCGCGGGACGTCGCGCCAAGATCGTCTACCGGTTGACGGCGGAAGGTAAGGAGCACTTCGAGGAGCTGCTCTCGCAGACGGGGCCCGACGCGTACGAGGACGAACATTTCGCCGCTCGTTTCGCCTTCTTCGGGCAGACGTCACGCGACGTACGCATGCGCGTACTGGAGGGTCGCCGCAGCCGGCTGGAGGAGCGTCTCGACAAGATGCGTACCTCCTTGGCGCGGACCCGGGAGCGCCTCGACGACTACACGCTTGAGCTGCAGCGCCACGGAATGGAGTCCGTGGAGCGCGAAGTGCGCTGGCTGAACGAGCTCATCGAGAGCGAGCGAGCCGGACGGGACCTGAAGGGTCCCGCCTCCGGAGGCTCCGCTCAGCAGGACAGCACATCTGGGGAGTCGGGCGGCCTGCCCCGGCTCGGGGGCGCCACCCCCGGGCCGGATCCGTCCGACGAAACCACCACATGAGGTCCAGTCAGGGCCTCACCTCGCACACACAGGGAGCAACCGGAATGGGTTCGGTTCGCGTAGCCATCGTCGGCGTGGGCAACTGCGCCGCCTCACTGGTACAGGGCGTCGAGTACTACAAGGACGCCGATCCGGCGGCCAAGGTGCCCGGTCTGATGCACGTCCAGTTCGGCGAGTACCACGTCGGTGACGTCGAGTTCGTCGCCGCGTTCGACGTCGACGCGAAGAAGGTCGGCCTCGACCTCTCCGACGCCATCGGTGCCAGTGAGAACAACACCATCAAGATCTGCGACGTCCCGAACAAGGGCGTCACGGTCCAGCGCGGTCACACCCTCGACGGCCTGGGCAAGTACTACCGCATGACGATCGAGGAGTCCGACGAGACTCCGGTCGACGTGGTCCAGATCCTCAAGGACAAGCAGGTCGACGTCCTGATCTGCTACCTGCCCGTCGGTTCCGAGGACGCGGCGAAGTTCTACGCCCAGTGCGCCATCGACGCCAAGGTCGCCTTCGTCAACGCCCTCCCGGTCTTCATCGCCGGCACCAAGGAGTGGGCGGACAAGTTCACCGAGGCCGGTGTCCCGATCGTCGGCGACGACATCAAGTCGCAGGTCGGCGCGACCATCACGCACCGTGTGATGGCGAAGCTGTTCGAGGACCGCGGTGTCCGTCTCGAGCGCACGATGCAGCTCAATGTCGGCGGCAACATGGACTTCAAGAACATGTTGGAGCGCGACCGCCTCGAGTCCAAGAAGATCTCGAAGACGCAGGCCGTCACCTCGCAGATCCCGGACCGCGATCTGGGCGAGAAGAACGTCCACATCGGCCCGTCGGACTACGTCCAGTGGCTCGACGACCGCAAGTGGGCGTACGTCCGCCTCGAGGGCCGTGCCTTCGGTGACGTCCCGCTGAACCTGGAGTACAAGCTCGAGGTCTGGGACTCCCCGAACTCCGCGGGTGTCATCATCGACGCCCTGCGCGCCGCGAAGATCGCCAAGGACCGCGGCATCGGCGGCCCGATCCTCTCCGCGTCGAGCTACTTCATGAAGTCCCCGCCGGTCCAGTACTTCGACGACGAGGCGTACGCCAACGTCGAGAAGTTCATCAAGGGCGAGGTCGAGCGCTAGGACCCGCCACCGGTTCGGTCGTCGAGGGTCCCTGAGGCATTCCGCCCGGGGACCTTCCTCGTATGTGAGGCTGTGCCCATGGCCGTCGTCCGTGACCTGCGCATCCTCCTGCGCTTCCAGGGCTTCCGGCGCCTGCTCGCCGTACGACTGCTCTCCCAGGGCGCGGACGGCGTCTACCAGGTCGCACTCGCCGCCTACGTCGTCTTCTCCCCGGAGAAACAGACCTCGGCCGGCGCGATCGCCTCCGCGATGGCGGTACTCCTCCTCCCGTACTCCCTCATCGGCCCCTTCGCCGGCGTCCTCCTGGACCGCTGGCGCCGCCGCCAGGTCTTCCTCTACGGCAACCTGCTGCGCGCCCTGCTGGCCGCGCTGACGGCCGTCCTGATGGTGAGTCACGTCCCGGACTGGCTCTTCTACGTCTCCGCGCTGTGCGTCACCGCCGTCAACCGCTTCGTCCTCGCCGGCCTGTCCGCCGCACTGCCTCGCGTGGTCGACGACGAACGCCTGGTCGTCGCCAACTCCCTTTCCCCCACGGCCGGAACGCTGGCCGCGACCCTGGGCGGCGGCCTCGCCTTCCTCGTACGGCTGCTGGTCGCGGACACCGACGCCGCCGTGGTGCTGCTGGGAGCCGCCCTGTACCTGTGTGCGGCCCTCACCTCGTTGCGCATGGCCCCCGAACTCCTCGGCCCCGACCACGCGTTGCCCCCACCCCGACTGGCCACGGCCCTCGCCGGCACCGCCCGGGACCTGACCGCAGCCGTACGGCATCTCGCCGCACCGCAACGCCGCGAGGCGGTCTGGGCTCTCGGCGCGATGACGCTGATGCGGTTCTGCTACGGCGCCCTGACCGTCCTGCTGTTGATGCTCTGCCGGTACGCCCTGTCGTCGACCCCGGACGACGGACTGCGCCTGCTGGGGCTGGCGTTGGGAGTCTCCGGCGCCGGCTTCTTCGTGGCGGCCGTGCTGACGCCCTGGGCCGCGGGACGGCTCGGCCCCGGCCGCTGGATCGCCGTGTGCGCCGCGGGCGCCGCGGTCCTGGAACCGGCACTCGGCCTCCCCTTCGCCACCGCCCCGATGATGGCGGCGGCCTTCGTCCTGGGCCTGACCACCCAGGGCGCGAAGATCGCCACGGACACGATCGTGCAGTTCTCGGTCGACGACGGCTTCCGCGGCCGGATCTTCTCCGTCTACGACGTGCTGTTCAACGTCGCTTTCGTCGGCGCGGCCGCGATGGCCGCACTGATGCTTCCCCCTGACGGCCGCTCCGTGGTGCTGGTGATCACGGTGGCCGTCGTCTACGGAACAGTTGCTGCGACTATGGCCCACTTTGAGCGCCGGAAAGTGTCACATCACTGACACGGAGTCGCTCTGGCTCACAGCGGTGTCAGTGGGGGCCGGTAGCTTACGTGCGTCTTACTTCGCACCATGTCGCGTGTCCTACCGCGTCATGCGCCCAAGTTCCAGGGGGACCCCAAGTGACTACTCCGCCGCCTCAGAGCCCAAACCCATACGCGCAGGGCCAGCAGCCCTACGGCCAGCCGCAGACGCAGGCTCCCTACCCGCCGCAGGCACAGGCTCAGCAGGCGCCTTACCCGCCTCAGCCCCAGGCTCCGTACCCGCCCCAGGGCGGCTACCCGCAGCAGCCCGGTCAGCCCGGTTTCCCGCCCCAGGGCGCGGCTCCGTACCCTCCGGTCCCGCCGCAGCCGAAGCGCAAGTTCAGCTTCAAGATGATCCGGCTCGCCGTCGTCATCGTGATCGCAGCCGGTGCGGCCATCTTCAGCTACATATCGAGCCAGGACGACGCCGACACCGCCAAGGTCGGCGACTGCATGCACCGCGGCAGCACCAGCGACACCAACCCGGACCTTGAGGTCGTGAAGTGCAGCGACTCGAAGGCCCAGTACGTGGTGCTGGCCAAGATCAGCGGCAAGTACGCCGAGGCGGAGGCCGACGCCAAGTGCTCGGCGGCCGCCAAGGACTTCCAGTACTCGTACACCGAGAGCGGCGACGGCAGTAACTTCCTGCTCTGCCTGAAGGACTACTCGAAGTAAGGCAGATGTGGCGAGGGGCGATGTTTCACGTGAAACATCGCCCCTGATGCTGTCCGGGGTCATGTTTCACGTGAAACATGACCCCGTTCCGCGACCTCAGCTCTCCGAGGCCCACCACTCCTTGAGTGCGGCCACGGCCGCGTCATGCTCCATCGGCCCGTTCTCCAGCCGCAGTTCCAGCAGGAACTTGTACGCCCGGCCGATCGCCGGTCCTGGCGTGATGCCCAGAATCTCCATGATCTGGTTGCCGTCGAGGTCCGGACGGATCGAGTCCAGCTCCTCCTGCTCCTGCAGCTGGGCGATGCGGTCTTCCAGGCCGTCATACGCACGGGACAGGGCGGTGGCCCTGCGCTTGTTCCGTGTAGTGCAGTCCGAGCGGGTCAGCTTGTGGAGGCGGTCGAGGAGCGGGCCGGCGTCACGGACGTACCGGCGGACGGCCGAGTCGGTCCACTCGCCGGTGCCGTAGCCGTGGAAGCGCAGGTGGAGTTCGACGAGACGTGAGACGTCCTTCACGAGGTCGTTCGAGTACTTGAGCTCCAGCATGCGCTTCTTGGTCATCTTCGCGCCGACCACCTCGTGGTGGTGGAAGGAGACCCGGCCGTCCTTCTCGAAGCGGCGGGTGCGCGGCTTGCCGATGTCGTGCAGCAGTGCGGCCAGACGGAGGGTGAGGTCGGGACCGTTCTCCTCCAGTTCCATCGCCTGCTCCAGAACGATCAGCGTGTGTTCGTAGACGTCCTTGTGCCGGTGGTGCTCGTCGCTCTCCAGACGGAGGGCGGGAAGCTCGGGCAGAACGTGGTCGGCGAGTCCGGTGTCGACCAACAGGGTCAGTCCCTTGCGTGGGTTCGCGGAGAGGATCAGCTTGTTCAGCTCGTCCCGCACCCGCTCGGCCGAGACGATCTCGATCCGCCCGGACATCTCCGTCATCGCCGTGACGACCTCGGGAGCGACCTCGAAGTCGAGCTGCGCGGCGAACCGTGCCGCCCGCATCATCCGCAGGGGATCGTCCGAGAAGGACGCCTCAGGGGTGCCCGGGGTCCTCAGCACACGGGCCGCGAGGTCGTCGAGGCCGCCGTGCGGGTCGATGAACTCCTTCTCCGGGAGCGCGACAGCCATCGCATTCACGGTGAAGTCACGCCGGACGAGATCCTCCTCGATCGAGTCGCCGTACGACACCTCGGGCTTGCGCGAGGTCCGGTCGTACGCCTCCGAGCGGTACGTGGTCACCTCGATCAGGTAGCCGTCCTTCTGCGCGCCCACCGTGCCGAAGGCGATCCCGACCTCCCACACGGCGTCCGCCCACGGGCGGACGATCTTCAGTACGTCCTCGGGCCGCGCGTCCGTCGTGAAGTCCAGGTCATTGCCGAGCCGGGCGAGCAACGCGTCCCGGACCGAGCCGCCGACCAGGGCGAGGGAGAACCCGGCCTCCTGGAAACGGCGGGCGAGGTCGTCGGCGACGGGAGCCACCCGCAGCAGTTCACTCACCGCGCGGTGCTGCACCTGGCTCAGGGCACTGGGGTTGTCTTCGTTGGCGTTCGGCACAACAGAAAAGGGTACGTGGCCCGGGCCACCGCGAGCGCCTCCATTAAATACGCACGGACACGTACGCCGATACCAGCGCAAACACTGCCCTTGTGACGTACAGGAGTTCTCCCCTTTATACGCGCACATACAGGACGGTCCGGTGCTGTTCTCCGATCTTGTGGAGCAGTCCGCGGCACTTCCCCTCAGCGCGCATCGTTACCATGCGTGGACGCACATTGCGACGACCACTGACGATGACGAGGACGGGCGAGCGCGTGGCCGAGGCGGCAGACTTCCAGGGGACGAGTCCCTCACCTGCCCGCCGGTGGCTGCGGCGCACCGGCGCACTGCTCGCCGGGGCGCCTCTGCTGGCCGGCCTCCTCCAGCTGTCCGCCGCCGCGCCCGCGGGTGCGGTCGAGCAGACGTCCGCGCAGGCCGCCTCCGGCTCGCAGACGGTGTCGGTCTCCGTGGACACCTTCAGCCCTAGCATCCCCACGGACGGGGACACGCTGACCATCTCCGGGACGGTGACGAACAACGGCAAGCAGGCGGTCACCGGCGCCCACGTGGGCCTGCGCCTGGGACAGGTACTGAGCACCCGTTCGGCGATCGACACCGTCGCCAAGCGCACCGACTACGTCCAGGGCGTCGACGGCTCAGAGATCGGCGACAAGTACACCGAGAAGTTCGCCAAGCTCACTCCGGGCGTCGCCGAGCCCTTCACACTCTCCGTACCGGTCGACAAGCTGGACCTCGGCGACGACGGCGTCTATCCGCTCGGTGTCTCGCTCTCCGGCCAGACCTCCGCGCAGCCGTGGGAGCAGGTGCTGGGCATCCAGCGGACGTTCCTGCCGTGGCAGCCCGACGAGGCGGACACGAAGACGAAGACGACGTATCTCTGGCCGCTCGTCTCCGGCGTCCACATGACGGCGCAGACGGGTTCCAACGAGCAGCAGACGCCGGTCTTCCTCAACGACGACCTCGCCAAGGAGATCGCCCCGGGCGGTCGGCTCGACCAGATGCTGTCGCTGGGCAAGGATCTCGACGTCACCTGGGTGATCGACCCGGACCTGCTGGCCTCGGTGGACGCGATGACCCGTAGCTACAAGATCCAGGGAGACGGCGACACCACGACGACGGGCACCCACCAGGCGGTCGCCAAGGCGTGGCTGGCCGAGCTGCAGTCGGCGGTGGCGGACAAGGAGGTCGTCGCCCTCCCGTTCGCCGACCCCGACCTGGCGTCCCTCGCCCACAACGGCACCAGCGTCACCGGCTCCCTGAGTCACCTCAAGGACGCCACGGACGTCGCCGCGACCACTGTGGAGACGGTGCTCCACGTGACGCCGACCACGGACTTCGCGTGGCCGGTGAGCGGTGCGGTGGACCCGTCGATCATCAAGGTCGCCACCTCGGCCGGCGCCGACAAGGTGATCGCCCGCAGCGACAGCCTCCAGGAGACCGGCGGTCTGCCGTACACGCCCTCCGCGGCCCGCCCCATCGGCGGCGGCACGACGGCGGTGGTCGCGGACGCACGGCTCTCCACGGCGTTCGAGGGGGACCTGGCGAAGGCTGGCGCCGCCACGCTCGCCGAGCAGAAGTTCCTCGCCCAGAGCCTGACGCTCGACCTGCAGTCGGACAAGCAGCGCAGCATCGTCGTCGCCCCGCAGCGGATGCCCACCGCGAGCCAGGCCCAGACGATGGCCGAGGCGCTGACGACCCTCCAGGGCAGCACGTGGTTCGAGTCGCAGGATCTCGCCGCGGCGGCCAAGGCCAAGCCGGACCCGGGCGCCACCACGAAGGTCCCGTCGTCGTCCGCGTACCCCTCCTCGCTGCGCAAGCAGGAACTGCCGAAGTCGGCCTTCGAGGAAATCGCGAGCACTCAGGACAAGCTCGACAACTTCCGGGTGATCCTCAGCGACGAGTCCCGGGTGGTGACCCCCTTCGGGCGGGCCATCAACCGCGAGATGTCCACGTCGTGGCGCGGCCGGGCAGGCGAGGCGGAGAACTTCCGCCAGAGCGTGCTGGATTACCTCGAAGACCTCACCAACCAGGTCAAACTGATCGACAAGTCCGAGACCAAGCTCTCGGGCCGCAGCGCCACGATCCCCGTGACCGTGCAGAACAACCTGGTGCAGGGCGTCAACCACCTGGTCCTGCGTCTCACCTCGACGAGCCCGACGCGACTCAAGATCGGCGGCAAGGCCTACTGGGAGCAGCCGGTCACGGTCAACGGCGGCCACAGCCAGTCGGTGAAGTTCACCACGTCCGCCAACGCCAACGGCAAGGTGGAAGTGCTCGCCCAGCTCTACACGGAGGACGGCCAGGAGTACGGGCAGGCCGTCCGATTCGACGTGAAGGTCACCGAGGTCACCGCCACGGTGATGCTGGTCATCGGCGGCGGCGTCCTGCTGCTCGTCCTCGCCGGCTTCCGGATGTACACCCACCGCAAGCGCGCCGTCGCCCGCCAGGCCGAGCAGGAGGGTCCCGACGGGCCCGACGACGGAGCGGCCGAAGAACCCGACGGCCCGGAGAACCCGGCGGGCCCCCAGGACCGTCTCAAGGAGGAGTCCGGCACTCCGTCCCGGGCAGACGACCCGGAGCACCCGAGTGACCCGACACCGGACACCGCACCGGAAAGCGCCGACCCGTCCGGCACGGGTGAGAGAGTGGACCGTTGAGCGATGTCGTGGCCGGTGGGCCCGGGGACGATGAGGTGGGGTAACCATGAACGCGCCGTACGACGGTGACCGCGGTCAGGGCGCGGGCAGCTCGGGCTACCCCGAGGGTCCGCCGCCCGAACACGCGCAGGTGCCGCCGCAGCCCCCCGCGGACATGTACCTCCAGGACGCCTACGACCAGGACCCCTACCGGGCACAGGATCTCTCCGCCCAGGACCCGGTCGCCGAGGCGCTCTACGACCGCGCCGCGCACCCTCCGCCGCCTCCGGGCACGTACCAGCCGCAGCCCCCGCTCTACGCACAGCCGCCCCAGTCCCCGTACGCTCCCGACCCCCGTGTGTGGGCGCAGACCCCGGCGCCTGAACCGGAGGGACCGACCCAGTACCTGCCGTACGGCGACGACGCCCGGACGACCCAGTTCGTGGGCGTCGACGACCTGGTGACCGGAGCCGGCGAGGAGCACCACGAGCCGGACGCCTTCGCTCACCTCTTCCGGGACCAGGGCCAGGGCGGCGGCCGTTCGCCGATGGAGTCCCCGGCGGTCCCCGGCCCGTCCCCGGCACCGCCCTCGGGTCAGGCACCCACCGCACCGTTCCCGGCACCGATGTCCGACGCCACGATGCAGCTCACCCCGACGGCGCCGGCGCCCGCGGCGGCTCCCGCTTCGGCGAAGGGCGGTCGGGCCACAGGGCTGTTGAAGTCGAGTGCCGTGATGGCGGCGGGCACGATGGTCTCCCGCCTGACGGGCTTCGTCCGCTCCGCGCTGATCGTCTCGGCACTGGGCCTCGGCCTGCTCGGTGACTCTTTCCAGGTCGCCTACCAGTTGCCGACCATGATCTACATCCTGACTGTCGGCGGTGGCCTCAACTCGGTCTTTGTGCCCCAGTTGGTGCGCGCCATGAAAGACGACGAGGACGGAGGCGAGGCCTTCGCCAACCGCCTGCTGACCCTTGTCGTGGTGGCCCTCGGTGGCCTCACCGTCCTCGCGATGTTCGCGGCGCCACTCCTGGTGCGCATGCTCTCGACATCGGTCGCCAACGACCCCGCCGCGAGCGAAGTCGCCGTCACCTTCACCCGCTACTTCCTGCCCTCGATCTTCTTCATGGGCATCCACGTGGTGATGGGCCAGATCCTCAACGCCCGCGGCAGGTTCGGCGCGATGATGTGGACCCCGGTCCTGAACAACATCGTCATCATCGTGACGCTGGGCATGTTCATCTGGGTCTATGGCACCGCCGGCACCTCGGGCATGACCGCCGGGAACATTCCGCCGGAGGGCCAACGACTCCTGGGAATCGGCGTTCTCCTCGGGCTCGTCGTGCAGTCCCTGGCGATGATCCCGTATCTGCGGGAGACGGGATTCCGGCTACGACTGCGTTTCGACTGGAAGGGCCACGGCCTCGGCAAAGCCGCGATGCTCGCCAAGTGGACAGTCCTCTTCGTCCTCGCCAACCAAGCGGGCGCCATGGTTGTCACGCAGTTGTCCACCGCCTCCGGCAAGGACTCCGGCGTCTTGGGCACCGGCTTTGCCGCCTACGCCAACGCCCAGCTCATCTGGGGTCTGCCGCAGGCCATCATCACCGTCTCCTTGATGGCCGCCCTGTTGCCTCGTATCTCGCGCTCGGCCGCCGAGGGCGACGGCGGAGCCGTCCGCGACGACATCTCCCAGGGACTGCGTACGACCGCCGTCGCCATCGTGCCCATCGCCTTCGGGCTCCTCGCCCTGGGTATCCCGATGTGCACCCTGATCTTCGGCTCCTCGGGCACCAGTTCAGCCACGAACATGGGCTTCATGCTGATGGCCTTCGCCCTCGGCCTGATCCCGTACTCGGTGCAATACGTCGTCCTGCGTGCCTTCTACGCCTACGAGGACACCCGGACGCCCTTCTACAACACCGTCATCGTGGCCGCGGTCAACGCGGGCGCCTCGGCGGTCTGCTACTTCGTGCTCCCGGCCCGCTGGGCCGTGGTCGGCATGGCCGCCTCGTACGGCCTCGCGTACGCGATCGGTGTCGGCGTCGCCTGGAACCGGCTGCGCAAGCGGCTGGACGGCGACCTGGACGGCGCTCGCGTACTGCGGACGTACGCTCGGCTCGGTATCGCCTCCGTACCGGCCGCACTGCTCAGTGGTGCGGTCGTCTACGGGATCGGACATACGCTCGGCCAGGGGGTCGTCGGCTCGTTCGCGGCGCTTCTGGTGGGCGGTGCTGTACTGCTCGGAATCTTCTACGTCGCCGCCCGGCGCATGCGCATCGAGGAGCTCAACTCCCTCGTCGGCATGGTGCGCGGGCGCTTGGGGCGCTGAGGCGGGGGCACACGCACAACCATCGTCCGCCGCTGTGTGTCGTGCATAGCGGCAGACTGTGGGCACAATTGGTTTCGGCGTCGGACAGCGTGCAACGGATGGGGAGGCAGGAGCGACGGTGGCGGAACGGAGCACGGCTGCCGTCGACGTGGCAGACAACAGCGGCGACGAGCCGCTGACCGCCAAGGCGGACCAGTCCACGGCCGACGGGGTGGCCCAGAACCCGGAGCGGGACACGGAGAGCGACAAGGCACAGGGGAGCGGCGGGATCGAGGGAACCGAGAAGGCCTCACCTCCCGAACTGCACAGCGGTCACAAGCTCGCCAGACGGTATCGCCTCGAAGAGTGCGTCACCCGTCTGGACGGCTTCAGCAGTTGGCGTGCGGTGGACGAGAAACTCCGTCGTGCGGTCGGCGTCCACATCCTGCCCGCGGACCATGCGCGGGCCCGTTCCGTGCTGGCCGCGGCCCGTTCCTCGGCGCTGCTGGGTGATCCCCGCTTCGTCCAGGTCCTGGACGCCGTGGAGGAGAACGACCTCGTCTACGTCGTGCACGAATGGCTGCCCGACGCCACGGAACTGACGGCGCTTCTGGCCCCCGGCCCGCTGGAGGTGCACGACGCCTACCAGATGGTCAGTCAGATCGCCTCTGCCATGGCAGCAGCGCACCGCGAGGGCCTCGCCCATCTGCGCCTGAACCCGAACGCCGTGCTGCGCACCTCGTCCGGCCAGTGGCGCATCCGTGGTCTGGCCGTCAACGCCGCGCTGCGCGGCATCAGTTCGGACACCCCGCAGCGCACGGACACGGAGGCGATCGGCGCCCTGCTGTACGCGGCGCTCACCCAGCGCTGGCCGTACGAGAGCGACGCCTACGGCCTGTCCGGGCTGCCCAAGGGCGTCGGTCTCATCGCCCCCGACCAAGTGCGCGCCGGAGTCCACCGCGGTCTGTCGGAGCTCGCCATGCGCGCGCTCGCCAATGACGGTGCCACGGCCTCACGGCACGAAGCGGCGTGCACCACGCCGGAGGAGCTGGTGAAGGCGATCGGTGAGATGCCCCGCATCCGGCCGCCGGAGCCAACGTTCACCGCACCGCCCGAGTACCAGCGCACGACGTACCAACAGGGCACGTACGGCCGCCCCGCACCGCATCCCGGCGCCACGCGAGCCGTACCGACCCCGCCGGCCCCACTGCAGAGCCGCACCGGCAAGGCCCTCAAGTGGGCAGTGTCCGCGCTGCTGATCGCCGCGCTGGGCCTGGGCAGTTGGCAGCTCGCGGACGCGCTCATGGACCAGGGCAACAAGTCCGACGACACGAAGCAGACGCAGACGACGGACGGGAACGACAAGAGCGGCGACAAGACCAAGCCGGTCAAGACGCTCGCGATCCAGGGTGCCCAGGAGTTCGTGGCGAAGGGCGACGCCCAGCATCCGAACGACGTCGACAAGACGTACGACGGCAACGCGTCGACGTACTGGCGGACCTCCAGCTTCATAGGGGGCCCGGTGCTCGCGCCGTACAAGCCGGGCGTGGGCATCGTCTACGACCTCGGTTCGGCCCAGGACGTCTCCACGGCGACCATAGGGCTCTACTACAGCGGCGATCACACGACGGTGAAGCTCTACGCGGCCGACTCGTTGTCGCCCTCCTCGCTGGACTCGATGACGCAGATCGGCAGCGTCACCACGACGGGGACCAGTGCGACGGTGAAGGTCACCAAGCACGTGAAGAGCCGGTACGTTCTTGTCTGGCTCACCGCTCTGCCGCATGCGGCCGGCGACCAGTACAGCGACGCCGGCTACAAGCAGGCCATCACCGACGTGAAGTTCACGGGCTGACGTCTCACCGGAGGGGGAGGGGGTCCGATGGCGGAAGGCGCCGGATACGACGGAACGAGCGATCAAGATCTGCTCGCCCGCCATGTCGAAGGCGACCCGGACGCCTTCGGTGAGCTCGTACGGCGCCACCGGGACCGGCTCTGGGCCGTGGCCCTCCGCACGCTGGGAGACCGCGAGGAGGCCGCTGACGCGGTCCAGGACGCCCTCGTCTCCGCCTACCGGGCCGCCCACACCTTCCGCGGCCAGTCGGCCGTCACGACCTGGCTGCACCGGATCACCGTGAACGCCTGCCTGGACCGCGCCCGCAAGGCCGCCTCCAGGAAGACCTCCCCGGTCGACGACACCGAACGCCTCGAACAACTCCTGGAACCGCACGAGTCGGCTGCCGCTCCCGCCGAACGCAACGACCTGAACCGCCAGCTGCTGGAAGCCCTGGGCACGCTCCCGCCCGACCAGCGCGCCGCCCTCGTCCTGGTGGACATGCAGGGCTACCCCGTCGCCGAGGCCGCCCGCATGCTCGATGTGCCGACCGGCACGGTCAAGAGCCGCTGCGCCCGCGGAAGAGCCAGACTGCTGCCGTTGCTCACGCATCTACGGCCGGAAAGAGCCGGTGACGGCAACGAACCGGGCGCAGGACGGAACCGGGCGCAGGGGGCATCCGTCCCACCGGCAGCGGGACCTCGGGACTCGGATCCCGAGGATGCAGGGCCGAGCGATTCAGCTGCTGTGAAGGGCGGAGGTGGGCGAGCGTGACATCCACGACAGACACGACCGGGCACCCGGACGTCGCGGAGATCTCCGACCTCACCGAGGGCCTTCTCCCGCCGTCCAGGACAGCGGAGGTACAACGGCATCTGGACGAGTGCGAACTCTGCGCGGACGTCCACGACTCGCTGGAGGAGATCCGGGAACTGCTGGGCGCCCTTCCAGGCCCACCACGTATGCCCGCCGAGATCGCGGGCCGTATCGACGCAGCCCTCGCCGCGGAGGCCCTGCTGGGTGCCACCGCCCCCGAGTCCCTGTCCACGTCGACGTTGGTGAGTGCGTCCCGGGTCACGTCGGGTGAGGACCACGAGGGCACCGAGGCGCATGTTTCACGTGAAACATCGTCTGCCGCGGACAGGCCGTCAGGACGTGCGCACGCGGCGACCGGCCCCGGACGCAAAGACCGGAATCGCGGCGGACGTCGCGGGAGGATCGTCCTGGGAGCCGTGTTCACCGCTGCCGTTCTGGGAGCCGGCTCTCTCTTCATCCAGTCGCTGGGCGACCACAAGTCGTCCGACGCGGCTCAGGGGAACCCGACCAGCTCCGCGGACTTGTTCTCCAAGGAGAAGCTGGAGAACCAGGTCACGGATCTTCTCTCCACCAAGACGGCCACGAGTCAGGGCATCGGCGGCGATTTGAATGCCGCATCCGAGCCCAGTGGCAGGGGGTCCTCCATCAAGACTCATGACACCATCAAGGTCGCACCTTCCGGCTCCGTCCCGGAATGCATCCGGCAGGGCATCAACCGCGGCAACACGGATGTCCTCGGTGCCAAGAAGGGCACTTACAACGGCACTGCCGCATATCTCGTGGTGCTGCCCGACGCTTCTGACGTCAGCCGGGTCACGGCCTACGTCGTCGACGCGGCCTGTGTGAGCCGGAAAACGTCCACCCCTGGCAAGGTCCTTCTGACGCGGTCATACGCGCGTTCCTGACCACGGACGTCTCATCTCCGGTCGGCGCGGTACTTCCCCACCATGTTGTGTCTCCGTGTGCGCGGACACAGCGGGAATGCGGGCCCCGTAGGATCCGTTGGGTGGGGTGGAGGCTCTGAAAGGGGCTCCCACCGGTCGTACTGACGCAGTCCAGAGACGAGGAACCAAGCCGTGAGCGACGTCCGAAACGTGATCATTATCGGCTCCGGGCCCGCCGGCTACACGGCGGCGCTCTACACCGCGCGCGCGTCGCTGAAGCCGCTGGTGTTCGAGGGCGCTGTCACCGCTGGTGGCGCGCTGATGAACACCACCGAGGTCGAGAACTTCCCGGGCTTCCAGGACGGCGTCATGGGCCCCGACCTCATGGACAACATGCGCGCCCAGGCCGAGCGCTTCGGTGCCGAGCTGATCCCGGACGACGTGGTCTCCGTCGACCTGACCGGTGAGATCAAGACCGTCACGGACACCTCGGGCACCGTGCACCAGGCGAAGGCCGTCATCGTCACCACCGGCTCGCAGCATCGCAAGCTGGGCCTGCCGAACGAGGACGCGCTCTCCGGCCGAGGGGTCTCCTGGTGTGCCACTTGTGACGGGTTCTTCTTCAAGGACCAGGACATCGCCGTCATCGGTGGTGGCGACACGGCGATGGAGGAGGCGACCTTCCTCTCCCGGTTCGCCAAGTCGGTGACGATCGTCCACCGCCGGGACAGCCTGCGTGCTTCCAAGGCGATGCAGGAGCGTGCTTTCGCCGACCCGAAGATCAAGTTCGTCTGGGACAGCGAGATCGCCGAGATCGAGGGCGACCCGAAGCTCGCCGGCCTCAAGCTGCGCAACCTGAAGACCGGGGAGCTGTCCGACCTCGCGGTGACGGGACTGTTCATCGCGATTGGCCACGACCCTCGCACGGAGCTCTTCAAGGGCCAGCTCGAGCTCGACGGGGAGGGCTACCTGAAGGTCGAGGCGCCCTCGACCCGGACCAACCTGACCGGTGTCTTCGGCGCCGGTGATGTCGTCGACCACACCTACCGCCAGGCGATCACCGCAGCCGGCACCGGCTGCTCCGCCGCTCTGGACGCCGAGCGTTTCCTCGCCGCCCTCGCGGACGAGGAGAAGGCAGAGCCCGCGAAGACCACCGTCTGACCCCCATCCGCCCCACCGCACGAACAAGTTAAGGAGCCCGCCGTGGCCGGCACTCTGAAGAATGTGACCGACGATTCCTTCGACGAGGACGTCCTCAAGAGCGACAAGCCCGTCCTGGTGGACTTCTGGGCCGCCTGGTGCGGTCCGTGCCGCCAGATCGCTCCGTCCCTCGAGGCCATCGCCGCCGAGTACGGCGACAAGATCGAGGTCGTCAAGCTCAACATCGACGAGAACCCGGGTACGGCCGCCAAGTACGGCGTCATGTCCATCCCGACCCTGAACGTCTACCAGGGTGGCGAGGTCGCCAAGACCATCGTCGGTGCGAAGCCGAAGGCCGCGATCGTTCGCGACCTCGAGGACTTCATCTCCGAGTGATGTTTCACGTGAAACACGAATGGGCCGACTCCCCGGAGTCGGCCCATTCGCTTTGAAAGCAGTCCTAGAGCGGTCGCAGCGCTGGTTCCTTCTGTACGGCCCCCAGCAACCGGTCGAGCGCCAGCTCCACGTCTTCCTTCCAGGAGAGCGTCGTACGCAGCTCCAGCCGCAGCCGTGGATAGGTGGGATGCAGCCGGACCGTCTTGAAGCCCACGGCGAGCAGATGGTCGGCGGGCAGGACGCAGGCGGCCTCTTTCGATCGGGCGTCGCCGAAGGCCTCGATCGCCTTGAAGCCCCGCCGCAGCAGATCCTTGGCAACTGTCTGGACCATGACCCGGCCCAGCCCCTGCCCCTGGTAGCCCGGCATGATGAAGGCCGTCATCAGCTGCACGGCGTCCGGCGAGACAGGGCTCGTGGGAAACGCCGTGGAGCGGGGGACGTACGCAGGCGGCGCGTAGAGGACGAAGCCCACCGGTACGTCATCGACGTAGACGACCCGTCCGCAGGAGCCCCAGTCCAGCAGGACGGAGGAGATCCAGGCTTCCTTCTCCAGTGAGGACGTGCCCGCCTTTACTGCGGCCTGCCCACTGACGGGGTCCAGCTCCCAGAAAACGCACGACCGACAGCGCTGGGGAATGTCCGGGAGGTTGTCCAGCGTGAGCGGTACGAGCCGACGCCCCATGAAGGCTGATCCTCGCTTTCTTCGCCCGCAGCGCCGCGGGCGGCAGTCAGAGCGCTGCGTTCCCTGAGCAGACTGCCGACGAACCCGCCGACCGCCCCCAGGCCCAGACCCGCGCTCACCAGTCCGGTGCGGCTCACCGTTCGCATGGCCCCCGCCTCCCCTAAGAGGTGCTGCCAGGTGGATGCGCCATACCCGAACGCATCGTATCCATGATGCGATTCCATCGATACCGACAGAAAGCAAAGAGCGGGCCGTGTTCCGGTACACACCGGACACGGCCCGCTCTGTGGTTCGGCCGTACAGAGCCCAAGCCGTCGCTGGACGGCTCAGGCCTCGTCCTCCGACTCGTCGTCCAGCAGACTCCGCTGCAGGACCGGGCCCTCGCCCGGAGCCAGCGAGCCGAGGATCCGCTCAAGGTCCTCCATCGAGGCGAACTCGACAGTGATCTTGCCCTTCTTCTGGCCCAGATCGACCTTCACCCGGGTCTCGAAGCGATCCGAGAGACGGGTGGCGAGGTCGCTCAGCGCCGGGGAGACCAGAGCGCCGGCCCGCGGCCCCTTGGAACGGTGAGCCGTCTGGGGCCGCGAACCCATGAGGGTCACGATCTCCTCGACAGCCCGCACCGAGAGGCCCTCGGCCACGATCCGGTGAGCCAGCCGGTCCTGCTCCTCCGAGTCGTCGACGGAGAGCAGCGCACGGGCGTGGCCGGCGGAGAGCACTCCGGCGGCGACCCGGCGCTGGACCGACGGCGAGAGCTTCAGCAGACGCAGGGTGTTGGAGACCTGCGGGCGGGAACGGCCGATGCGGTCCGCCAGCTGGTCGTGCGTGCAGTTGAAGTCCTTGAGCAACTGGTCGTAGGCGGCCGCCTCTTCGAGCGGGTTGAGCTGGGCGCGGTGCAGGTTCTCCAGGAGGGCGTCCAGGAGAAGCTTCTCGTCGTCCGTGGCCCGCACGATCGCCGGGATCGCATCGAGCCCCGCCTCACGGCAGGCCCGCCAGCGCCGCTCGCCCATGATGAGCTCGTAGCTCGTCGGGCCGATCTGCCGTACGACGACGGGCTGGAGGAGGCCGACCTCCTTGATGGAGGTGACGAGCTCCTGGAGCGCGTCCTCGTCGAACACCTCACGCGGCTGGCGCGAGTTCGGCGTGATGTCGTCGAGGGGCAACTCGGCGAAGAAGGCACCGACGGGAGGTGCCGGCGTCTCCGGAGCGCCGTACGTCGACGAGTTCTCTGTTTCATAGGAGACCGGCGGCAGCGTGGTGACCTTTGCCGCGGCCACCCCTCGGTCGCCGGTGATGACCGGAACAGCCGTGGGGGACGCGGAAGCAGCGCCGCCCCCCAATACGGCCGGAGCCGCTGTCTTCTCCCCGGTCGGGGCTGCGGGGATCAGTGCGCCGAGCCCACGGCCCAAACCCCTCCGTCGCTCGCTCACTGGATGCCCTCCACCATGCTCTGGTCGCTCTGAGCGCCGATGTGCGCATGCGGTGCGTCGTAGCTGACGCCCACACCCTTCAGTGCGATTTCCCTTGCCGCTTCAAAGTAGGAGAGGGCACCGCTCGATCCGGGATCGTAGGTCAGTACCGTCTGCCCATAGCTCGGCGCCTCGGAGATACGGACCGAGCGGGGAATGCTCGTCCGCAGCACCTCGTCACCGAAGTGACTGCGCACCTCGTCCGCGACCTGGGACGCGAGACGCGTCCGGCCGTCGTACATGGTGAGCAGGATGGTCGACACATGCAGGTTGGGGTTGAGGTGCCCCCGCACCAGGTCGACGTTGCGGAGCAACTGCCCGAGGCCCTCCAGCGCGTAGTACTCGCACTGGATCGGGATGAGGACCTCCGCACCGGCGACCAACGCATTGACCGTCAGCAGGCCGAGTGAGGGCGGACAGTCGATGAGGATGTAGTCCAGCGGCTGCTCATAGGCCTGAATCGCCCGCTGCAGTCTGCTCTCTCGTGCCACCAGAGACACGAGCTCGATCTCTGCACCGGCCAGATCGATGGTGGCGGGGGCACAGAAGAGACCTTCGACATCAAGAACCGGCTGCACGACCTCGGAGAGAGGCCTGCTGTCGACCAACACGTCATAGATAGAAGGAACTTCCGCGTGGTGGTCAATCCCCAGTGCCGTGGACGCGTTGCCCTGTGGGTCGAGGTCGACCACCAGAACACGGGCACCGTGCAGTGCCAGCGAAGCGGCAAGATTGACGGTCGTCGTCGTCTTGCCCACCCCACCCTTCTGGTTGGCAACGACCATGATTCGGGTCTGCTCGGGACGCGGCAGGCCTTCGCCGGCACGACCTAGGGCTTCGACCGCCAGTTGGGCAGCACGACCGATGGGAGTGTCGTCCATAGGGGGCAGTGTTTCACGTGAAACATCCTCCCCCATCGACTCGGTACGGGGACCGGGGACCGGATCGGTCATCGGTCCCGCGATGTTGGCGTCGGACCGCAAGGATTCACTCTCCTCGACTTCAGGCTCGCAATGAACAGAGCCTCCCATGTCTTCAGGGTCGTGAACCAGTGAGGCCTGTTGTTCTGTGGAGAATTCCACCTCTGTGGACAACTCCGTGCCCTCTCCGAGTGATCCGAGAGGCTTCCGGTCGCGGGGGGCGGCCGCGGCGCGGCCGCGACTGATGATGCCGTGCAGCAGTGAGCGACGTTTCACGTGAAACACGATGCACAGCAGCAGAGGCCGAACTGTCGCGACACTCCGGCATGTATAGGTTTGGCAGCTTGTGTGGAGTAAGTTTCGTCGTCAGGACGGATCAGCGACGCACCTCATGTACTGAGACCGACGCACCTCATGTGCCGAGACCGACCCGCCTCAAGCACTGAGACATCCTCAACGACGCCGACGGGTACGCCCCGTGCGAGCCGCCTTTGCCCGCTTCGCCGCGAAGCGAACCCCGCCGGGGCTCTCTCCGACCTCGACACGAACCACCGTGGACAGCGGATCGACAATGCCTTCGCCCACTTGCAGGATGGACGTCTCCACGGCTCCGAGCTTGCTGAGCACGGTCGCCGCGCTCTTGAGCTCCTCCTCCGCCGTGTCCCCCTTGAGCGCCAGCATTTCGCCGTACGGGCGCAGCAGCGGGATGCCCCAGGTGGCCAGTCGCTCCAGCGGAGCCACGGCCCGTGCCGTCACCACATGGACCGGCTGCAGCTTGCCCATGACCTCCTCGGCACGCCCCCGTACGACGGTGACGTGGTCGAGGCCCAGGAGTTCGACGACCTCGGTGAGGAAGTTCGTGCGGCGGAGCAGCGGTTCGAGCAGGGTGATCTTGATGTCCTCGCGGACGAGGGCCAGGGGAATGCCGGGGAGGCCGGCGCCTGAGCCGACGTCGCACACCGTCACTCCGTCCGGCACGACCTCCGAGAGCACCGCACAGTTCAGGATGTGCCGTTCCCACAGGCGGGGCACCTCACGTGGGCCGATGAGACCGCGCTGCACACCCGCGTCGGCGAGCAGCTCCGCGTATCGGACCGCGTCATCGAAGCGATCGCCGAACACCTCGCGCGCCTGCTCGGGCGCGGGGGGAAGCTCCGCTGCCTCCGTCACGGGGAACCGTCCTTCCGTACCGCAAAAGCGCATTGGGCGCTGATCACCAGGACCACCAGAACTACAGGACTATCAGGCTGACAAAGTTCGGCCCCGTCTGCTCAACAGACGGGGCCGGTGGAACCGTAGGGACCGATCAGGCGGGAAGCACGACGACGAAGCGCTGCGGCTCCTCGCCCTCCGACTCGCTGCGCAGTCCCGCGGCCTTGACGGCGTCGTGCACGACCTTGCGCTCGAACGGGGTCATCGGGTTCAGCTTCACCGGCTCGCCGGTGTTCTTCACGTCGGCCGCGGCCTTGGCACCCAGCTCCGAGAGCTCGGTGCGCTTCTTGGCGCGGTAGCCCGCGATGTCCAGCATCAGCCGGCTGCGGTCCCCGGTCTCCCGGTGCACGGCCAGGCGGGTGAGCTCCTGAAGTGCCTCCAGCACCTCACCGTCACGGCCGACGAGCTTCTGGAGGTCACGGCCGCTGCTGTCGCTGATGATCGAGACAGCGGCGCGGTCGGCCTCGACATCCATGTCGATGTCGCCGTCGAGATCGGCGATGTCCAGCAGACCCTCGAGATAGTCCGCCGCGATCTCGCCCTCCTGCTCCAGGCGGGACAGGGTGTCTGCACCCTCGGCAGCGGCGGAGGTGGTGCCTTCCGTCACGGGATGGACTCCTTCTTTACTTCTTGGACGGGGACTTGGGCCGCTGCGGACCCTTGCGCTGTCCGGACTGGGCCTTGCTGCGGGTACCGCCGGCGGGCTTGGGGGCGGCCTTCTTCGCAGCAGCGGCGGGTTTGGCGTCCTCTGGCTCGTCCGACTTGGTCAGCGAGGTCTTCGGCTCGGCGTCGTCGACCGCGTTCTCGGCACCGTCGTCGGCCGCCTTCGCGGCGGCGGACTGGCGCTGGGCCTTGGTCTGCCGCTTGGGCTGCTGACGCCTGGGAGCGGCCGGGGTCGGCGTACCGTCCTCGGTCTCCACAGCCGTGCTCTCGCCCTTCACCACAGTGCCGTCCGGCTGGGCCACGAGGCCCACCTTCGTGAGGCTGTTGATGAACTTGCGCTCGAACTCGTTGCGGTCGCGGCCCTTGGAGACGATCGCCTTGACGATGGCCTTCTCACCCCGGCTGCGGGTCTTCTCGTGGTGCGTGACGTGCTTGGTCAGGCGCTCCAGGTAAGCGGCCTGGGCCTTGGAACCCGGGGTCGGGTTGTTGTGGATGACGTACATCTGCTGGCCCATGGTCCACACGTTGGTGGTCAGCCAGTAGACGAGGACACCGACGGGGAAGTTGATGCCGAAGATGGCGAACATGACCGGGAAGACGTACATCAGCATCTTCTGCTGCTGCATGAACGGTGTCTTCACCGTGGTGTCGACGTTCTTCGTCATCAGCTGGCGCTGCGTGTAGAACTGCGACGCCGACATCATCACGATCATGATCGCGGTGACGACCCGGACGTCGGTCAGCGTGGCACCGAGCGCCGCGACCTTGCTGCTGCCGTCCGTGAACTTCGCGGCCAGCGGGGCACCGAAGATGTGCGCATTACGCGCGCTGGCCAGCAGCGAGTCGTTGATGACGCCGATCGTCTTGCCCGTAGCGATGCCGTTGAGCACGTGGTACAGGGCGAAGAAGAACGGGGACTGCGCCAGGATGGGAAGGCACGAGGAGAGCGGGTTGGTACCCGACTCCTTGTACAGCTTCATCATCTCTTCGGACTGACGCTGCTTGTCGTTCTTGTAGCGTTCCTGGATCTTCTTCATCTCGGGCTGCAAGGTCTGCATGGCCCGGGTCGCCTTGATCTGCTTCACGAAGAGCGGGATCAGGCAGATGCGGATCAGGATCACCAGGGACACGATGGACAGGCCCCAGGCCCAGCCCGTGTCGGGACCGAAGACCTTCCCGTACACCGAGTGGAACTGGACGATGACCCAGGAAACGGGTGTCGTGATGAAGCTGAAAAGACTGGCAATCGTGTCCACTAATCATGCTCCTTGGGCATGGGACGGTGTCTCTGCGGCCGGGCTCGAAGGACTCAGCCCTTCCGTGGCCGTTTCGGCGGCGGAGGCCCCGCCCTTGCGTGCGCGCCATGCGCCCCGCAACATCTCGTGCCACCGCGGACGCTTGCGCGGTGGGACATGGTCCACACCCCCCAGCGACCACGGATTGCAGCGCAGGATGCGCCAGGCCGTGAGCGCGGTGCCCTTGATCGCGCCGTGCCGGTCTATGGCCGTATAGCCGTAGTGGGAGCACGACGGGTAGTACTTGCAGACCGGCCCGAGCAAAGGACTGATCGTCCACTGGTACAGCTTGATCAGCGCCAGTAGCGGGTACTTCATCGCGCGCCCCCTCCCAGCAGCCGCTGAACGGCGGCATCCAGGTCTTGGGCCAGCTGTGCATGGTCGGCGTCGCCCGCTCCGGGCAGCGCTCGTACGACTACCAGGCTACCGGGGGGAAACAGGGCGACTCGCTCGCGCATCAGATGGCGAAGTCTGCGCTTCACCTTGTTGCGCACCACGGCGCCGCCCACTGCCTTGCTGACGACGAAACCCGCACGCGTCGGGGGAGCGCTCTCCCCTGGCGCGTGCGGGTCCGTGGCACCGCTACGAAAGTGGACGACGAGAAGCGGGCGGCCGGCCCGGCGACCCCGTCGTACCGCGGTCGCGAAGTCTTCGCGCCGCCTCAGCCGATGCTCGGTAGGCAGCACGACGTCATGACCTGATCGGGATCAGGCGGACAGGCTGGCGCGACCCTTGCCACGACGGTTCGCGAGAATCGCGCGACCGGCACGGGTACGCATCCGCAGGCGGAAGCCGTGGGTCTTGGCACGACGACGGTTGTTCGGCTGGAAGGTGCGCTTGCTCACGAGGGGGCTCCAGAAATAAATCGGTGGTGGCGGGTGCCGTCCTGGCTGTCACCGTGCGCCCACGAGTAGCTCGCAGTTACGCCCGAGTGCACCGCTTCCCGATCACCTCGAAGCGATCTGTGCCCATCGGAGGCAGGCGGCAGCAGCCATCGACAACTCGACCTGGTCACGGTACGCGGGGCTACGCCATCCGGTCAAACCAGCGGTCACGAGGAGACACTATCCACAGGCTGGGGACAACAACTTGAACCGCACCCGTCGCCCTGACTACCGTGGCTGGACTCCGATTCGTTCCTTTGTCCCCCGCCCCAACACCTTTTTCCCGAGCGTCCCACCCGATTTACATCCCGTCCCGTCCGCGAACCACACGTTCGTGGGACCCGTGAGAGAGCGTGCCCTGTGGCTGACGTACCTGCCGATCTTGCCGCAGTGTGGCCACGAGTGCTGGAGCAACTTCTCGGTGAGGGGCGTGGGCAGGGTGTCGAGACCAAGGACGAGCACTGGATCCGGCGCTGCCAACCCCTGGCACTCGTCGCCGACACCGCCTTGCTCGCCGTACCGAACGAATTTGCGAAGGGTGTGCTCGAAGGCCGCCTCGCCCCGATCGTCAGCGAGACGCTGAGCCGCGAGTGCGGCCGGCCGATCCGTATCGCGATCACCGTCGACGACTCCGCCGGCGAGCCCCCCGGCCCGCCGGCACCCCCCGCCCAGCCCCAGCGCCGCTACGAGGAACCCGAGCAGAGCCGGGACCCTTACGAGGGCTACGGCCGCCATCGCGCCGAGCCGCTCCCCGGCGGCCCCGGCGACCAGCTGCCCACCGCCCGCCCCGCCTATCCGTCGGAGTACCAGCGCCCCGAGCCGGGCGCCTGGCCGCGGCCGTCGCAGGACGACTACGGCTGGCAGCAGCAACGGCTCGGTTTCCCGGACCGCGACCCTTACGCTTCGCCGTCGCAGGATCAGTACGGATCGCCGTCCCAGGATCAGTACGGGTCACCGTCCCAGGATCAGTACGGGTCACCGGCGAAGGACCAGTACGGGCCGCCCCAGGACTCGTACCAGCCGCAGCAGGACCAGTACGCACCGCCGGCGCAGGAGTACCGCCCGCAGCCGATGGAGCGTCCGTCGTACGAGCAGCAGCGCGCGGAGTACGAGCAGTCGCGGGCCGAGTACGAGAAGTCCCGCGAGCAGTACAACCAGCGCGACGCGCGACGCGATCTGTCCGACTCGCACTCCAACTCCGGCCATGTGCACCGCGGTGGTCCGGGGTCGCCCGGGCCGCTGGGCTCGAAGCCCGCGCCGGCCGCCGGCCCGGGTGAGCCGACCGCGCGACTGAACCCGAAGTACCTCTTCGACACGTTCGTCATCGGCGCGTCCAACCGGTTCGCGCACGCGGCCGCGGTCGCCGTCGCCGAGGCGCCCGCGAAGGCGTACAACCCCCTTTTCATCTACGGGGAGTCGGGGCTCGGCAAGACGCACCTGCTGCACGCGATCGGGCACTACGCGCGGAGCCTGTACCCCGGCACGCGCGTGCGGTACGTGAGCTCGGAGGAGTTCACCAACGAGTTCATCAACTCGATCCGCGACGGCAAGGGCGACAGCTTCCGCAAGCGGTACCGCGAGATGGACATCCTTCTCGTCGACGACATCCAGTTCCTCGCGGACAAGGAGTCGACGCAGGAGGAGTTCTTCCACACGTTCAACACGCTCCACAACGCGAACAAGCAGATCGTGCTCTCCAGCGACCGGCCGCCCAAGCAGCTGGTCACGCTGGAGGACCGGCTGCGGAACCGTTTCGAGTGGGGACTGATCACCGACGTCCAGCCGCCCGAGCTGGAGACGCGCATCGCCATCCTTCGTAAGAAGGCGGTGCAGGAGCAGCTCAACGCCCCGCCGGAGGTGCTGGAGTTCATCGCCTCCCGCATCTCGCGCAACATCCGCGAGCTGGAGGGGGCGCTGATCCGGGTGACGGCGTTCGCGTCGCTCAACCGGCAGCCGGTCGACCTCGGTCTCACCGAGATCGTCCTCAAGGACCTCATCCCGGGCGGCGAGGACTCGACCCCGGAGATCACCGCGACGGCGATCATGGGAGCGACCGCCGACTACTTCGGCATCACGGTCGAGGACCTGTGCGGCAGTTCGCGCGGCCGCCAGCTGGTCACGGCCCGGCAGATCGCCATGTACGTGTGCCGCGAACTGACCGACCTCTCCCTGCCGAAGATCGGCGCACAGTTCGGCGGCCGCGACCACACCACGGTCATGCACGCCGACCGCAAGATCCGCGCCCTGATGGCCGAGCGCCGCTCGATCTACAACCAGGTCACCGAACTGACCAACCGCATCAAGAACGGCTGACAACAGCGGAGTTACGACACCGAGGGCGCCCCGGGAGAGATCCCGGGGCGCCCTTCGGCATGCCGGGAGGCACCCCAAGGCGATCGGGTAGTCACGCGGAGGCGATCCGGCAGGCGCGCGCGGCAGAAACCGTGGATCTCCAGTGGCCATCCGGCAGGCACGCGAAGGCGATCCGCGAGCCGTCGGAGTCGATCCTGCGGGCGACTTGAGGGGGTTTCGGGACCGTCCAAAGACGATTCAAGAGGCTTCCGGAGCCGATCCGGGACGCGTCCGCCGCCGATCCAAACCTGTGCGTCCACCACCCGCTGTTCGAATACCTGCCGAGTTACGGCCGCCCTCCACAGATTCGGCGACTTTCTTCCGTCCACATCCTGGGGACTGCGAAGTTGTCCAGATCGTGTCCACAGGCGCCGCGGGTGAGAGACGATCAGACCAGGTCAAGTGGTTGTGGATTCGTGGATGAAAGATCTCCACAGGCTGTGGACAAAACCGTGATCCACAGGCTGGGGACGAAGTTGTCCACCGACAACCCACAGGCTGGGGCCAGTTGTCCCCAGCGATCACCAGCTTCTCCACATCGCTGTCCACTGTTCGGCAACGCAACGCGCCACCTCACCGTGTCGAGTGAAAGGCGTCACACGAAGGTGCCGGGTTGGGCTGTGGGAAAGGTGGGTAAAGCTGGGGACGGCGCTGGGGAGAAGTGGCCCTCGGCTGTGCATGGGGTGTGCAGAACTTTCCGTTCTCCACAGAAACCCGAGGTTGTCCACCGGCGTCGCCCACAGGGTCGGTGGACAAAATTCCCGCCCTGAGCTGCGAAAACGCGGTTATCCACGGTATCCACAGCCCCTACTACTACTAGCAACTAGAGAGAGCTGGGAAACCGTTTCGAAGCGGGGCCTGTGCACAACTCTCGCTTCGTCGCCCGACAGCCGCTCGTCACGACTTGACCCCGAGAGGCACCTACTGTCAGTGCCGTGCGTCAGACTGTTCCCCGATGTCCTTCCCCTCACAGGGACCGACGACACCGAGACAGACGACGAAGCCAGGCAGGCCGAGAAGCGCCGGCAACAGCAGGAGGCGGCAACAGTGAAGATCCGGGTGGAACGCGACGTACTCGCGGAGGCAGTGGCCTGGGCGGCACGCAGCCTCCCGGCCCGTCCGCCGGCGCCGGTCCTCGCCGGCCTCCTGCTGAAGTCCGAGGAGGGGCAGCTGAGCCTGTCCAGCTTCGACTACGAGGTCTCCGCGCGCGTGTCGGTCGACGCGGAGGTCGAGGAGGAGGGCACGGTCCTCGTCTCCGGCCGACTGCTGGCCGACATCTGCCGCGCTCTCCCCAACCGGCCGGTGGAGATTTCCACAGACGGTGTACGGGCGACGGTGGTCTGCGGCTCGTCCCGCTTCACCCTGCACACACTGCCTGTGGAGGAGTACCCGGCGCTGCCGCAGATGCCGGGCGCGACCGGCACCGTCCCCGGTGAGGTGTTCGCCTCGGCGGCCGCCCAGGTGGCCATCGCCGCCGGTCGTGACGACACGCTGCCCGTCCTCACCGGTGTGCGCATCGAGATCGAGGGCGACACGGTGACGCTGGCGTCCACCGACCGCTACCGCTTCGCGGTCCGTGAGTTCCTGTGGAAGCCGGAGGACCCGGAGGCGTCCGCGGTCGCCCTGGTGCCCGCCAAGACGCTCCTGGACACCGCCAAGGCCCTCACGAGCGGCGACAGCGTGATCCTGGCCCTGTCCGGCTCGGGCGCGGGCGAGGGGCTCATCGGCTTCGAGGGCGCCGGTCGCCGTACGACGACCCGCCTCCTGGAGGGCGACCTCCCGAAGTACCGCTCGCTGTTCCCGACGGAGTTCAACTCCATCGCCGTGATCGAGACCGCCCCCTTCGTGGAGGCCGTCAAGCGCGTGGCCCTGGTCGCCGAGCGCAACACGCCGGTGCGGCTGAGCTTCGAGCAGGGCGTGCTCATCCTGGAGGCTGGTTCCAGCGACGACGCACAGGCTGTGGAGCGGGTCGACGCAAACCTTGAGGGCGACGACGTGTCGATCGCCTTCAACCCGACGTTCCTGCTGGACGGCCTGAGCGCGATCGACTCCCCGGTGGCCCAGCTGTCCTTCACGACCTCCACCAAGCCCGCGCTGCTCAGCGGCAAGCCCGCCCTGGACGCCGAGGCGGACGAGGCCTACAAGTACCTGATCATGCCGGTCCGCCTCAGCGGCTGATCCGTACCGACGAGAACACCGCAGGTCGGGGCATACGGCTCGGTACTTCTGAGCGCGTATGCCCACAGGTGTGCATGAGCGTCCGGGTCTAGGCTCGGACACAGGTACGCAAGTGCCCTCATGCCACGTCGCACCCTAAGGAACAACTGATGGAGCTCGGTCTCGTCGGCCTCGGCAAGATGGGCGGCAACATGCGCGAGCGCATCCGCCGCGCAGGCCACACCGTCATCGGATACGACCGCAACCCGGACCTCGCCGATGTCCACAGCCTGGGAGAGCTTGTGGGCAAGCTCAAGGGCCCGCGGGTCGTGTGGGTGATGGTCCCGGCCGGCGCCCCGACCCAGGCGACCGTCGACGAACTGGCCGAGCTCCTGGAGCCCGGCGACGTCGTCGTGGACGGCGGCAACTCCCGCTGGACGGACGACGAGAAGCACGCCGAGGAGCTGGGCGCCAAGGGCATCGGCTTCGTCGACGCGGGCGTCTCAGGCGGCGTCTGGGGCCTCCAGAACGGCTACGCCCTGATGGTCGGCGGCGACGCCGAGCACATCGCCAAGGTCCAGCCCGTCTTCGACGCCCTCAAGCCCGAGGGCGAGTTCGGCTTCGTGCACGCCGGCAAGGTGGGCGCTGGCCACTTCTCGAAGATGGTCCACAACGGCATCGAGTACGCGATGATGCAGGCCTATGCCGAGGGCTGGGAGCTGCTGGAGAAGGTCGACTCGGTGACGGACGTCCGCGAGGTCTTCCGCTCCTGGCAGGAGGGCACGGTCATCCGTTCCTGGCTGCTCGACCTGGCCGTCAACGCCCTGGACGGCGACGAGCACCTGGACAAGCTCAAGGGCTACGCGGAGGACTCCGGCGAGGGCCGGTGGACCGTCGAGGCGGCCATCGACAACGCCGTGCCGCTGCCCGCGATCACGGCCTCCCTCTTCGCGCGGTTCGCGTCGCGCCAGGAGGACTCTCCGCAGATGAAGATGATCGCGGCGCTGCGCAACCAGTTCGGCGGCCACGCGGTCGAGACGAAGTAATCCACAGAGATGAAGTAATCCACAGATCCACAGGCCGCGGTCCGTGGATCCACAACCTGGGGGAGGTCGGTGGACGACCATGCACGTCACGCATCTGTCGCTGGCCGACTTCC
Source organism: Streptomyces xylophagus (assembly GCF_000716435.1). Taxonomy (GTDB): domain Bacteria; phylum Actinomycetota; class Actinomycetes; order Streptomycetales; family Streptomycetaceae; genus Streptomyces; species Streptomyces xylophagus. The sequence goes on along the minus strand of NZ_JNWO01000011.1, from coordinate 154,821 downwards.
GCTCGTACGCCGGGGTCGACGTCCCGCTCGACCCCGGCGTCACCGCGTTCGTCGGTCCGAACGGGCAGGGCAAGACGAACCTCGTCGAGGCGATCGGCTATCTCGCCACCCTGGGCAGTCACCGTGTCTCCTCCGATGCCCCGCTGGTCCGTGTGGGCGCCGACCGCGCGATCATCCGGGCCCAGGTCAGGCAGGGCGAGCGGCAGCAGCTGGTCGAGCTTGAGCTGAACCCCGGCCGCGCCAACCGCGCCCGCATCAACCGGTCCTCGCAGGTCAGACCCCGTGACGTGCTGGGCATCGTACGAACCGTGCTGTTCGCGCCCGAGGATCTCGCCCTGGTGAAGGGCGACCCCGGGGAGCGGCGGCGTTTTCTCGACGAGCTGATCACCGCGCGGTCCCCGCGTATGGCCGGGGTCCGTTCCGACTACGAGCGGGTGCTCAAGCAGCGCAACACCCTGCTGAAGTCGGCCGCGTTGGCACGGCGGCACGGTGGGCGCTCGATGGACCTGTCCACGCTCGACGTGTGGGATCAGCATCTCGCGCGCGTGGGGGCCGAGTTGCTCGCCCAGCGGCTCGATCTGATCGCCGCGCTGCAGCCCCTCGCCGACAAGGCGTACGAGCAACTGGCGCCCGGCGGTGGCCCGGTGGCCCTGGAGTACAAGCCGTCGGCTCCGGGTGAGGCACACACGCGTGAGGACCTCTACGAGCAGTTGATGGCGGCGATCGCGGAGGCGCGCAAGCAGGAGATCGAGCGGGGCGTCACCCTCGTAGGACCCCATCGGGACGATGTGGTTCTCAAACTCGGTCAGATGCCTGCCAAGGGGTACGCCTCGCACGGGGAGTCCTGGTCGTACGCGCTGGCCTTGCGGCTCGCGTCGTACGACCTGCTTCGGGCCGAGGGCAATGAGCCGGTGCTCGTGCTCGACGACGTGTTCGCGGAGCTGGACACGCGCCGTCGGGAGCGGCTGGCCGAGCTGGTCGCGCCCGGTGAGCAGGTGCTGGTGACGGCCGCGGTCGACGACGACGTGCCGCACGTACTCGCGGGGACGCGGTACAGCGTGGCGGACGGGGCGGTGGAGCGCGTATGAGCACTCAGGAAGAACCCGCGCCCAAGAAGGCCGCCGAGCCCTCCGGCGTCGACCTCGCGCGCGTGGCGTTGCGCGCCGCGAAGGAACAGGCACGCGCGCGTGGGGACGCGGCGCAGCAGAAGAAGCAGGCGCGGCGCGGCGGCCTGCGCTCCGGCGCGCGCGCCGACGGCCGCGACCCGATGGCCCTCGGTGCCGCGATCAACCGGCTGCTCACCGAGCGCGGCTGGGAGACGCCGGCCGCGGTGGGCGGTGTGATGGGCCGCTGGCCGCAGATCGTCGGCGAGAACCTGGCCAAGCACTGCGTTCCGGAGCGGTACGACGAGGACGAGCGGGTACTGGTCGTGCAGTGCGACTCCACGGCCTGGGCGACCCAGCTGCGCCATCTCACGCCCACCCTGGTGGCCCGTCTCAACGAGGACCTGGGACACGGCACGGTGCGGATGATCAAGGTGCTCAACCCCGGCGGACCGCCCCGGCGCTACGGTCCCCTGCGCGCTCCCGGCAGCACGGGTCCCGGCGACACCTATGGGTGACTGACATCACAGCGCGGGCTCCGGCGGGTGAACGGACGCGGTTGCGAATACCGACCTGACCCCGGAGTAGCAAAGGGTTGACACCCGGAAGCGCTGAGTGCCTCCGTGAGCCTCTTTGAGCCCCGTTCCGCATATGGGGAGTCGGGAGAGACCGGTTGAGGGCGGCACATGAGGACTCAGGTACCGGCAAACCCCCATCCATGTCGGCGCTACCGGTAGACTGGAAGCAATCCCGCCCCACTTGTGGGACACACACCGAGCAACGCTGACTAAGGCTTACCAACGCAACACGCCGCAGCCGCACCGGCCACCCGCCGGGAGCCTGGCTTGTGCTGTGCCAGAAAGGGCGCTTCGTGGCCGATTCCGGCAACCCCAACGAGAACATCCCGTCCACCGACGCCGGCGCCAACGGCGGGGCTCACACCTCGAACGGCGAGGTCACCGCCTCGTACGACGCCAGCGCCATCACCGTCCTCGAGGGTCTGGACGCGGTCCGCAAGCGACCCGGTATGTACATCGGCTCGACCGGCGAGCGCGGCCTGCACCACCTCGTGCAGGAGGTCGTCGACAACTCCGTCGACGAGGCGCTGGCCGGCCACGCGGACACGATCGACGTCACGATCCTCCACGACGGCGGCGTACGCGTCATCGACAACGGCCGCGGCATCCCGGTGGGCATCGTCCCGTCCGAGGGCAAGCCCGCGGTCGAGGTCGTACTGACCGTGCTGCACGCGGGCGGCAAGTTCGGCGGCGGCGGCTACGCGGTCTCCGGCGGTCTGCACGGCGTGGGCGTCTCCGTCGTGAACGCGCTGTCCAGCAAGGTCGCCGTCGAGGTCAGGACCGACGGCTACCGCTGGACGCAGGACTACAAGCTGGGCGTCCCCACGGCCCCGCTCGCGCAGCACGAGGCCACGTCCGAGACCGGCACCACGGTCACCTTCTGGGCCGACCCGGACATCTTCGAGACCACCGAGTACTCCTTCGAGACGCTGTCGCGGCGCTTCCAGGAGATGGCGTTCCTCAACAAGGGTTTGACGATCAAACTCACTGACGAGCGCGAGCTGGCGAAGGCCACGGCCGGTGCCGACGAGGCGGGTGCGGACGAGAAGGACGAGGTCAAGACCGTCACGTACCACTACGAGGGCGGCATCGTCGACTACGTGACGTACCTCAACTCCCGCAAGGGAGACGTGGTGCACCCCACCGTCATCGACCTGGAAGCGGAGGACAAGGAGAAGAGCCTGTCCCTCGAGGTCGCGATGCAGTGGAACAGCGGTTACACCGAGGGTGTGTACTCCTTCGCCAACATCATCCACACGCATGAGGGCGGCACGCACGAAGAGGGCTTCCGGGCCGCGCTGACGTCACTGATCAACAAGTACGCGCGCGACAAGAAGCTGCTCCGCGAGAAGGACGACAACCTCACGGGTGACGACATTCGCGAGGGTCTCACCGCGATCATCTCGGTGAAGCTGGCCGAGCCCCAGTTCGAGGGCCAGACCAAGACCAAGCTCGGCAACACCGAGGCGAAGACCTTCGTACAGAAGGCGGTCTACGAGCACCTCAACGACTGGCTGGACCGCAACCCGAACGAAGCCTCGGACATCATCCGCAAGGGCATCCAGGCGGCCACCGCGCGCGTGGCGGCCCGCAAGGCCCGCGACCTCACCCGTCGCAAGGGCCTCCTGGAGACCGCGTCCCTGCCGGGCAAGCTGTCCGACTGCCAGTCGAACGACCCCACCAAGTGCGAGATCTTCATCGTCGAGGGTGACTCCGCCGGCGGCTCGGCCAAGTCCGGCCGGAACCCGCAGTACCAGGCGATCCTCCCGATCCGGGGAAAGATCCTCAACGTCGAGAAGGCCAGGATCGACAAGATCCTGCAGAACCAGGAGATCCAGGCACTGATCTCCGCCTTCGGCACCGGAGTCCACGAGGACTTCGACATCGCCAGGCTGCGCTATCACAAGATCATCCTGATGGCGGACGCCGACGTCGACGGACAGCACATCAGCACCCTGCTGCTGACCTTCCTGTTCCGCTTCATGCGGCCGCTGGTCGAGGCCGGGCACGTGTTCCTGTCGCGTCCCCCGCTGTACAAGATCAAGTGGGGCCGTGACGACTTCGAGTACGCGTACTCGGACCGCGAGCGCGACGCCCTGATCGAGCTGGGACGGCAGAACGGCAAGCGCATCAAGGAAGACTCGATCCAGCGCTTCAAGGGTCTCGGCGAGATGAACGCCGAGGAGCTGCGCATCACCACGATGGACCAGGAGCACCGCGTCCTCGGCCAGGTCACCCTGGACGACGCCGCGCAGGCCGACGACCTGTTCTCGGTCCTCATGGGCGAGGACGTCGAGGCGCGCCGCCAGTTCATCCAGCGCAACGCCAAGGACGTCCGCTTCCTCGACATCTGAGTCGGTCTCAGCTGACCGCATCAGGAAGGATCTTCACCAGCAATGGCCGACGAGAACACTCCCAGCACGCCTGAAGAGGGCGTCATCGCCCAGCGCGTCGAGCCCGTCGGGCTCGAGACGGAGATGCAGCGCTCGTACCTCGACTACGCGATGTCCGTCATCGTGTCGCGAGCCCTGCCCGACGTCCGCGACGGCCTCAAGCCCGTCCACCGCCGCGTCCTGTACGCCATGTACGACGGCGGCTACCGGCCCGAGAAGGGCTTCTACAAGTGCGCCCGCGTCGTCGGCGACGTTATGGGCAACTACCACCCGCACGGCGACTCCTCGATCTACGACGCGCTGGTCCGCCTCGCGCAGCCGTGGTCGATGCGGATGCCGCTGGTGGACTCCAACGGCAACTTCGGCTCTCCGGGCAACGACCCCGCCGCCGCCATGCGCTACACCGAGTGCAAGCTGGCGCCGCTGTCCATGGAGATGGTCCGTGACATCGACGAGGAGACCGTCGACTTCACGGACAACTACGACGGCCGCTCCCAGGAGCCGACCGTCCTGCCGGCCCGCTTCCCGAACCTGCTCATCAACGGCTCGGCGGGCATCGCGGTCGGCATGGCCACCAACATCCCGCCGCACAACCTCCGTGAGGTCGCGGCGGGCGCCCAGTGGTGCCTGGAGAACCCGGAAGTGAGTCACGAGGAGCTGCTCGACGCGCTGATCGAGCGCATCAAGGGCCCCGACTTCCCGACCGGCGCGCTCGTCGTCGGCCGCAAGGGCATCGAAGAGGCGTACCGCACCGGGCGCGGCTCGATCACCATGCGCGCGGTCGTCGAGGTCGAGGAGATTCAGAACCGCCAGTGCCTGGTGGTCACCGAACTCCCCTACCAGACCAACCCCGACAACCTCGCGCAGAAGATCGCCGACCTGGTGAAGGACGGCAAGGTCGGCGGCATCGCGGACGTCCGCGACGAGACCTCGTCCCGTACCGGCCAGCGCCTCGTCATCGTCCTCAAGAGGGACGCGGTCGCCAAGGTCGTACTGAACAACCTCTACAAGCACACGGATCTGCAGTCGAACTTCAGCGCCAACATGCTGGCCCTGGTCGACGGTGTGCCGCGGACGCTGTCCCTGGACGCGTTCATCCGGCACTGGGTGGCGCACCAGATCGAGGTCATCGTCCGGCGGACGAAGTTCCGGCTGCGCAAGGCCGAGGAGCGGGCGCACATCCTGCGCGGCCTCCTGAAGGCCCTGGACGCCATCGACGAGGTCATCGCGCTGATCCGGCGCAGCGACACCGTGGAGATCGCGCGCACGGGCCTGATGGCCCTCCTGGAGATCGACGAGATCCAGGCGAACGCCATCCTGGAGATGCAGCTGCGCCGACTGGCCGCCCTGGAGCGCCAGAAGATCGTCCAGGAGCACGACGAACTCCAGGCGAAGATCACCGAGTACAACGCGATCCTGGCCTCCCCGGTCCGCCAGCGCGGCATCGTCAGCGAGGAACTCGCCGCGATCGTCGAGAAGTTCGGCGACGACCGCAAGACGATGCTGGTGCCCTTCGACGGCGACATGTCCATCGAGGACCTCATCGCCGAAGAGGACATCGTCGTCACCATCTCGCGCGGCGGCTACGTCAAGCGCACCAAGGCCGACGACTACCGCTCCCAGAAGCGCGGCGGCAAGGGCGTACGCGGCACGAAGCTCAAGGAAGACGACATCGTCGACCACTTCTTCGTGTCGACCACGCACCACTGGCTGCTGTTCTTCACCAACAAGGGCCGCGTCTACCGCGCGAAGGCGTACGAACTCCCGGACGCCGGCCGGGACGCGCGCGGGCAGCACGTCGCGAACCTGCTCGCCTTCCAGCCGGACGAGGCGATCGCCGAGATCCTCGCGATCCGTGACTACGAAGCGGCGCCCTACCTGGTCCTCGCCACCAAGGGCGGCCTGGTCAAGAAGACGCCTCTGAAGGATTACGATTCGCCCCGTTCCGGTGGTGTCATCGCGATCAACCTCCGTGAGACGGAGGACGGTTCCGACGACGAACTGATCGGTGCCGAACTCGTCTCGTCGGAGGACGATCTGCTGCTGATCAGCAAGAAGGCACAGTCGATCAGGTTCACGGCGACGGACGACGCACTGCGCCCCATGGGGCGTGCGACCTCCGGTGTCAAGGGCATGAGTTTCCGCGAGGGCGACCAGCTTCTCTCGATGAATGTTGTTCGACCCGGTACGTTCGTGTTCACTGCCACAGACGGCGGGTACGCGAAGCGCACCGCCGTCGACGAGTACCGCGTCCAGGGTCGCGGCGGTCTGGGTATCAAGGCCGCCAAGATCGTCGAGGACCGCGGTTCTCTCGTCGGCGCGCTGGTGGTCGAGGAGACCGACGAGATCCTCGCCATCACGCTGTCCGGCGGTGTGATTCGTACGCGAGTCAACGAGGTCAGGGAGACGGGCCGTGACACCATGGGCGTCCAACTGATCAACCTGGGCAAGCGCGATGCCGTCGTCGGTATCGCTCGTAACGCCGAGGCGGGATCCGAGGCGGAGGAAGTCGTCGGCGACGAAGCCGTAGACGAGACCACCGAGGGTGTCGCGACCACCGGCACGGACGAGGGTGACGCACCCTCGGTCGAGTAGCACGAGGAGAGAGTCATCGTGAGCGGAGCCACGGGCGCCGGATCGACCGGTACGAACACGGACGGCGGCGGCCGTGGCTCCGCCGCGAACGCGACAGATCCGCACACGACCCAACTGCGTGCGATCGACGTGAAGAAGACGGACGCGCACTCGCCCGACACACATGGATCCCAGGGGGGAACTGTGACGGACACCCGAGGTCCGGGGACCCAGCAGCAGTCTGCTGGGGCGGGCCCGGCCGCGCCCGGCGCCAAGGCTCCGGCCCAGGGCCAGGCGCCGGCCCAGCCGGTCGCGCCGCCGCCCTCCCCGCTGCCGGGGGAGCGCCAGCCGCAGCAGGCGGCGGGGCCGTACCACCCGCCGCAGGCCTACCCCACGCAGGCGCCCGCCGCCGCCCAGAGCGGTGCCGTACGGCGTCCGCGCACGGGCGCGCGCACCGCGCCCCGCACCCGCAAGGCGCGGCTGCGGGTGGCCAAGGCCGACCCGTGGTCGGTGATGAAGGTCAGCTTCCTGCTCTCCATCGCGCTGGGGATCTGCACGGTCGTGGCGTCCGCGGTGCTGTGGATGGTCATGGACGCGATGGGGGTCTTCTCGACGGTCGGCGGCACGATCTCGGAGGCGACCGGCTCGAACGAGTCGAACGGCTTCGACCTGCAGTCGTTCCTGTCGCTCCCGCACGTCCTGACGTTCTCGGGGATCATCGCGGTCATCGACGTCGTCCTCGCCACGGCGCTCGCGACGCTCGCCGCGTTCATCTACAACCTCTCCGCCGGCTTCGTCGGCGGCATCGAGCTGACGCTCGCCGAGGACGAGTGAGAGTCGGGTGAACGGGGGTTGAAACCTCCCTGGGCGGTCCTGTGACTATCGATTTTGGGACTGCCCATGTCGTGCGCTAATCTTCAGGAGTCAGCGCGCGGGACATACTCCGCAGAGCGCGGCGGGGCTATAGCTCAGTTGGTTAGAGCGCATCCCTGATAAGGATGAGGCCACAGGTTCAAATCCTGTTAGCCCCACCAGCACGAAGACCCCCAACCGGTTGCGGTTGGGGGTCTTTGGCGTTTCCGGTGATACTCGCCCATGAGCAGAATCGCTGAGGTCATCGTGTTGGCCAGGGACGCGGAAGACATCATGAAACCGCTGATGCAGCGGGACGACAGCCGTGTGTGGACCGGTGAGTTCACCGATATCGGCCATGGCATGTTCGGCGGCTGGGCCATCGAGTTCGTGAGACGGAGCCGGTGGATCGGGCTGCTGGGGCACCTCGAGTCGCTGCCCTGGCCGTCGCCGCACACCGTTCAGGTGCTGATCCACGACGAGGAGGACGACTGCTTCGGCCTGTGGATGATGCACGACGGCAGGCTCGTGGAGATACCGCTGCCGCGCACGCGCCGGGACTTCTGGGTGAACCACTACACCGGTGAGGTCGATGCGGACTGTCCCGGAATTCTGGTCCGCACGGACGGGCCGGGCGCTGGGCCCGCGGAATGACGGGGCGCGGGCAGGCAAGGAGACCCTCGGCCACGACGGGCCGGGGGTCTCCGGGGTCTTCTCTGGAGCGTTGTACGCAAGTTCGCCGCTGTGTCAGAGAGGTCGGGGTGTGCAGTAGGTGAGGGGGCGCGTCAGCGCTGGAGCGGTACCGCCGGCTCGGCGGAGTCCATGGCTTCCATGGCCTCTACGGCCTCCGTCGCCTCGTCCGTGTCCGTCGGTGGGCGGTGGCGGCAGCTGGGGGACTTGCCGTGGGCCTCGGCGCGGATGCGTTGCTTCATCGTGGGGGGCAGGGACCTGGTGAAGGACCAGGGGGAGATCGCTGGTGTCGTCACCTGCGCGGCGGCGCTGCTCGTGCTCGGTGTCGCGGCGGCGGCCGTCGCGGTGATCGTGATGAGTCCGAGCGCCGTGCACAGCGCGAGGAAGGCGGTGACGAAGGCGTTCCACAACTTCATGACCTTGATCTGGGTCATGGCCCCTCACTTTCAGGTTGGGCGATTTGCGTACTTTCCTCATGATGTGTATGGGGGTCGCGAAGTGGTGGACCGACGCCCGCGGCGCGTCGATGTTCTGATGAACACCACTCGGATGGGTGCAAGTAGCCAGAAAACGGTGGAAGAAGGGTTAATCGGTGGCTAAGTGACCGTCCGTGGAGGTGTGATCACCCTCCGATCGGAGCGGCTGAGTCCGCATCTACTGCGCTGTCCCGGGCGGGAGTTGGCCCCGGACGCAGGTCACCGATCGGTCTCGGTCGGTGTGTATAGTCGGGCGACAGAGGTCCCCTACGTCAAGGAAAGACGAGGTCGCGCGGTGAAGAAGCTTCTCCTGGTCGCACTGGCCGCCATCGGCGGGCTCCTCGTGTACCGCCAGATCCAGGCGGATCGCGCCGAGCAGGATCTGTGGACGGAGGCGACCGACTCCGTGCCCACGGGTTCGTGAGTACCGAGATCCAGTTCTGAGCACGCCCCGGCCGCCTTGCGGTCGGGGCTTTGTGTTGCGCCCTCGCAGTCGTGCGGGTACGGCCCCACGACCCGGGAGTTTCGGACGCTCGAGGGGATTGCCCGGATGCCACGCGCGCGTGCGGGGCAGGATGGGCCACGTCCGGAGCAACGACGAGGGGTGGCGCGTGATGGGGCGGCGTACGGCGTGGTGGCGGACGCGGGCACAGGGCGGCCGTACGCCCGTTGCCGGGGCCGTACGACGCGTCGGTGTCGTCGCCGCCGTGCTGTGCGCGACGGCCGCCCTGACGGGCCAGCCCGCCTCGGCGGCCGGGTCACCAGGCGCCTACGGCTACGACAAGGGCGACCGGGCCGTCAACGGGGCGAGCGACACCGCCCATGCCGTACGTCTGGATCCCGGTGGGACGTACCGGAGTTCCCTCCCGAAGGGCGCCGCCCTCTACTACGGCCTCGATCTCGACGCCACGTCGGACGTCTACGTCTCCGTCACCGCCGTGCCTCCGGCGGGCACCACGGTCGCCGCCACCGACGGCATCAAGGTGTCGATGCGGAACGCCGCGGGCACCGGCTGCACATACCGGAGCGCCACCTTCGGCGCGGGCCAGAGCCCCCACCCCGTGGCCGCCTGGGCCGTACGGGAGGCGGGCAAGGCCCTGTGTAAGGGGGCCGGCAAGTACTACGTGCTCGTCGAGCGGGTCGACGCGTCGGGTTCCTCGCCGGACACCTGGGGTCTGGAACTCACCGCGGTGTCGGAACCCGCGCTGACCCGGGCCGGTACGACCAGCGTGCCCCAGGACTGGAACTCCGCGTCGCCCGAGGCCGTCACGGGGGAGGCCCGGCGCCGTGCGGGCGGCTCGGGGTTCGCCGGGGCGGTCGCCGTGGGGCAGGGCGTGTGGGAGGACGACGTCGAGCCCGGCGGGACCCTCTTCTACAAGGTGCCGGTCGACTGGGGCCAGCAGCTGTCCGTCACCGCCGAACTGGGCGCCACGAGCGGCGGCAGCGGCTATGCGACCGGTGCGCTGGACCTGTCGCTCTACAACCCCGTGCGTGGCTCCGTCGACGAGGCCGGCCTCGGTTACCAGGGCAGTGCGGAGTCGGCCGCGCTCGACCCGCTGCCGCCCGTCGAGTACCGCAACCGCTACTCCGTCGTCGACCACGAGAGCGGGATGCGCTTCGCCGGGTCGTACTACCTCGTCGTGCACCTCGCCGCGCAGCTGGCCGACAGCTTCGGCCAGGGGCCGTTCCCGGTGACGCTGCGCGTGCGCGTCGACGGCTCGGCGCACGCCGGTCCCGGGTACGCGGCGAGCTCCGAACCCCGGAACATCTTCGAGGTGACCACACAGGACCGTGCGGCGGCCGTGACAGGGACCGGCGGGGGAGGCGACACCGCGATGAAGGTGCTCGCGGTGGCCGGCATCGGCGGCGGCAGCGTGCTGCTGGCGACGCTCGGCGTGTGGACGGCGACGGCCCGGCGCCGGGCTTCGACCGCTGCGCCGTAGCGATCCCCGCGCGGCCGCGTCAGATCTGGGTCAGCGCCCAGAACCCCACGGCGTAGCAGGCCAGCGCGAGCAGCAGCATCGGTATCGCCACCCTCGAGGGCGGCCCCGGACGGCGCTTGGCGCGCCTGGCGCGGTGCTGTGCGACCGGCGGCGCGACCGGCGGAACCTGGGCGGTGTACGCGGCAGTTGGAGGCTGGGGGGAGGCCAGGACGCGCGTGACGTCGTACGGGGAGGAGGAGTACACGGGCTGGTCCGCCTGCTGCGGGGGCGGCAGAGGGAAGCTGCCGGTGTCCGACATCGGGGACGGTGGTGGCGGGGGCGGTCGCGAGACGATGCCCTGCCGTGGATCCACGGGTACGGAGTCCGTGCCGGGCCAGGACGAGCCGATGCCCTCGCCGCTCGCATCGCTGCCGGGGGCGTTCTCGGGCTCGGACGGCAGGCGAGCCGTCGTCGACCCCGTGTCCACCCCGGAAGCCCGCTGCAGCGGACCTTCGGGCGCGAACCCCGAAGGAAGCGGCCCCACTTGGTCGAAGATCTCGATCAACTCGTCGTCGGGGCCCGGCTCGGGCAGCAGCTCCGCGGCCGCCGCAAGCGCCTTGCGCGCCCCTGTGGCGGTACGGAAGCGAGCCTGTGGATCCGGCTGCAGCAGCATCGCCACGACCTGCCACAGCGGCTCGGGAATCCCCTTGGGCGCCGCCGGCGTCCCGTGCTCCGCGAAGTACTGCACGAGCGCCTTGGAATCCGGCTTGGCCCCCTCCAGCAGATACAGCGCCACCAGTCCTACGGCGAACAGGTCGGCGGGGAAGTCCGGTTCGGCGCCCATCATCTGCTCGGGCGCGAGGTAACCCGGCGTCCCCACCACGAGGTTGGTCTCCGTCAGGCGCGCCTCGCCGAGCCGCATCGCGATACCGAAGTCGGACAGGCGCAGGCGGGGACGGGCCGTGCCGGTGGCTTCGAGGAGCAGGTTCGCGGGCTTGATGTCACGGTGCACGACACCTTCCGCGTGCACCGCGGCGAGACCGGAGAGGAGCTGGTCGAGCAGCGTGCAGACGAACGCGGGGGGCAAGGGGCCGTAGTCCCCGATGAGATGGACGAGGGAGCCGCCCGTCACCAGGTCCATGGTGAACAGGACCTTGTCGTCGTCGGCGGCCCAGCTGGCCGGCGCGAGCACATAAGGGTGGTCGATCCGCAGCGCCTGTTCCCGTACGAAGCGCAGCAGGGAGTGCGCGTCGCTCTGCTGCAGGACCTTGGCGGCCACATAGCGGCGTCGGCGGTGGTCCCAGGCGCGCCACACCGCGCCGACCCCTCCGCGCCCGATCGGGTCGACCAGTTCGTACCGGCCGGCGAAGACCTCACCCATGGCTGTGCGTCGCTCCTCCCCCTTCGGCTACCCCCGTTGCTTCCCCCGAGACGAGCGATACGACTCCCCCCAGTCGTACTTCCTTGTGGCCGATCCGCACGTGCTTCCGGTGAGTGACACGACCCCCTCGTGCCTCTCGCCGGAAGCGTGCCCGGGCGGCGAACCCCCTGTCGGCGGCCGGGCCGTGGGGCTCAGCTCTGGTGGGACTGGTAGTGCGCGACCGCGTCGGAGGTGCGGCCGGCGCCGTACACCCGGAGGAACTCCGCCAGTTCGGGATGGGACGGGGCGAGGGTGTCCGCCGCGTCGATGATGTCGCCCGCGGCGGCCACCGAGCGCAGCAGCGACTGGATCTCGCGGACCACCCGCTTGACCGTGGGCGCTCCCGAACTGCTCGTCGTGGTCGTGGTGTTGCTGAGCACCGAGCCCCCCTGGGACTTCTTGATCTCGTCCATGCGCTCGGTCGCCTCGGCCGCGCTCACGCTGCCGTCCGCGACCTGTCCCGCCAGGTCCTGCAACAACTGCACCCGCTGGACCACCGCCGGATTGCCGATCTTCGCCCGCTGACCGCTCATCAGCTGGGACAACATCGGCGCGGACAGTCCCAACACCCCCGCGAGACGAGCCTGGTTGAGCCCCAGATCGTCGATGAGCTTACGGAAGAGCGCCCCCAAAGGCTCCCCGTACCAATTCCGCTGCAGCTCCCGCGCTCTGGCGGTGGCTTCCTGCTGTGCGGCGTCCATTGCGTCTCCCCATCGCTTCCCCAAAACCGCGGTTCGCTCTAGCGAACCACGACGAGCATCTTACGGAGAGTGGTCGTTCACCGGGAGCCCCATCTTTTTGCGAGATACCGGGGATGACCCGGTACGCTGGTCCCCGAAGCCCACCGGCGTGTGGTTCTGCCGGTCGGACGCTTCTCTAGCGGGGCCTTAGCTCAGTTGGTAGAGCGCTGTCTTTGCATGGCAGATGTCAGGGGTTCGACTCCCCTAGGCTCCACATCCCGCACCGGCCGGTCGCCCTCAGTGGCGTCCGGCCGGTCTTTGTATGTGCCCATGAGGTGACGTGCGTCACGTAAAAGGCGCATCTTATTTGCGATTGTTTGCGCAAACGGATATGCCGAGCGGAGTCCACGAGGGCGTCGCGTCGGCGGTCGGCGCGGTGTGGGGATGGTGTGCCCGAGTGTGCGGGCCGTGTGTGAGCTGGCTGAATACGGTCGCGTAACCAGGGGTGTGCGGTCCGTTAAGGGGGTCTGTGCGGTACTTGCCCGCTTGGGTCGTTGCAAACGTCATCGCAGGCAGCTTGCGTAAATCAAGGGTGTTCCACGTGAAACATCGCTGTGGGGCAGGAGACCCTCAAGTCTCCTGCCCCACAGCGATGTTGAAAGAGCGCTGGACGTCAGTGGTGCTCGTCGCGGTCCACGGACTGTACGGCGTCCGCGGCCTCGTCCTCGGCCTGCTTGGCCTGGACCTCGGGGTCGAGCACCGACTGGTCGCTGCCGTCCACCGAGGAGAGACGGCCCGTCTCGGGCACCTCGGTCGCGGCGGGCGGCTCGACCAGCCAGTCGGGGTTGGCCTGCTTGTCCCACCACTTCCAGGCGGCGAAAGCGCCGCCCGCCAGGATGCCCAGCACCGCCAGCCCCTTCGCGAGCCGGCCGGCCCTCGCCCGCCGCTCGTGCCTGCGGACCAGCTTCTGGATGTCCTTGGCCGACACCTGGCCGCGCAGCGCGGCGATCGCCGCCGCACCGCGCGCGGCGGCCTCGTCCTTGACCGGGCCTGCGGCGGCGACCGCCTGCTCGATCCTCGGCCGGGAGTACTCGGCGGCCTGCTGGGCGGCCCTGCGAGTACGGACGGCCGCCTCCTGGGCGGCCTGGTCGACCTTCGGCGGCACATGCGTACGGGCCTGCTCCAGGCGCGGGACGACATGGGCGTCGTACTGGACGCGGGCCTGGTCGGCGGCCAGCGACACCTTGGGCGCGAGCCGTACGCGGGCCTCGTGGGCGTAGTACGCGGCCCTGTCCTTGGCCGTGTCGGCGTAAGGCGCCACCACTTCCGCGGCGTGCAGCACGCTGTCCTTCGCCGATCCGGTCGCGGAGCGCACGCTGTCGATGCGGGTCACGGGTTCCTCCTCCTCGGTGGCGTACGGTTCTTCGTCTATCCACCCAATTACGGATCATGCCTGCCAGAGGGCTACGGGGCATGTGAGGGCGGGCATCCGGGTCACGATCACGTGCAATAACGGATGAATACGGGGGAACGGGAGCTTGTCGTCGACAATGCCACGGATCCCCGCTTCACGCCCCTGTCCCGGACCCACTCGGCCGGTTTTCTGCAAGCGAATCCTGTGGAAAAGCCCCCACAGGAGGCCGTCGGGCGACGCGGCCCGTCGAGCGTGCGAGGATCTGGGAGTCACAGGAAGACAACGGAAGGCAGATCGTGGCTGAGCAGCTTTACGCCACCCTGAAGACCAACCTTGGCGACATCGAAGTCCGGCTTCTGCCGAACCACGCGCCCAAGACGGTCCAGAACTTCGTCGAGCTCGCCAAGGGCGAGCGTGAGTGGACCAACCCCGAGACCGGTGTGAAGTCCACGGACAAGCTCTACGACGGCACGGTCTTCCACCGGGTGATCAGCGGTTTCATGATTCAGGGCGGAGACCCGCTGGGCAACGGCACCGGCGGCCCCGGCTACCAGTTCGAGGACGAGTTCCACCCTGACCTCCGCTTCGACAAGCCCTACCTGCTGGCCATGGCGAACGCCGGTCCGGGCACCAACGGCTCGCAGTTCTTCGTCACCGTCTCCCCGACGGCCTGGCTGACCCGCAAGCACACCATCTTCGGTGAGGTCACCGACGCGGCGAGCCAGAAGGTCGTGGACACCATCGCGACCACCAAGACCAACTCCCGCACCGACCGTCCGCTCCAGGACGTGGTCATCGAGTCGGTCGTCGTCGAGACCCGCTAGGGCCGATACCGGCTCTTACCGACGGGAACCAAACGCCCCGCTCATCCGTAAGGATGGGCGGGGCGGTGCATTGCGTACGAAGGATTGAGGGGACCCCATGGACCAGGCGCCAGGCAGCCCGCAGGGCCCGGAGGATCAGCGGCCCCAGGATGCCCAGACCCTGCCGGTCTGTTATCGCCACCCGGACCGCGAGACCGGCGTCCGCTGCACCCGCTGCGAGCGCCCGATCTGCCCCGAGTGCATGGTCAGCGCCTCGGTCGGCTTCCAGTGCCCGGAGTGCGTGCGCGACGGCTCCGGCACGGGGCACGCCCCGACGGCCGCCCAGCCCCGCACGATCGCAGGCGGCACGGTGGCGGCGGACCCGCGGCTCGCCACGAAGGTCCTGATCGGTCTCTGCGTCGCTTTCTATCTGCTCCAGCAGGTGCTGGGCGACAGCTTCACCGAGCGCCTCGAACTCCTCGGTCAGGCGTACGTCCCGCAGTTCGGCTCCGTCGAGGGCATCGCCGAAGGCCAGCCGTACCGGCTGCTGACCGCGATGTTCCTGCACGGCAGCGTGATCCACATCCTCTTCAACATGATGAGCCTGTGGTGGATCGGCGGTCCCCTGGAGGCGGCCCTCGGCCGCGCCCGCTACCTCGCGCTCTACTTCGTCTCGGGTCTCGCGGGCAGCGCGCTCACCTACCTGATCGCCGCCCCGAACCAGCCCTCGCTCGGCGCCTCCGGTGCCATCTTCGGGCTCTTCGGTGCGACCGCGGTGCTGATGCGCCGGCTCCGGTACGACATGCGGCCGGTCATCGCCCTGCTGGTGATCAACCTGATCTTCACCTTCGGCTGGGCCAACATCGCCTGGCAGGCCCATATCGGCGGCCTGGTCGCCGGTGTGATCACCGGGTACGCGATGGTGCACGCCCCGCGTGAGCGCCGTGCCCTGATCCAGTACGGCACCTGTGCGGTCGTACTGGTCGTCGTCGTGGTGTTGACGCTGATCAGGACGGCTCAGCTCAGCTGATATCAAACCGTTGTCCACAGTGCGTGGCGGATCTTGTGCATACCGTGCAGAACAGCTGCGCCCCCTGACACTGATCCGCGTTTGTGCAGGTCAGGCAGGGGGCGAACAGGCTTGCGGTTGCCGGTGTGTCAGTCACACCAGCGTCAACACTCAGTGGGTTATCCACAGATCGTCGTTCTTTTTCCCCAGGCCCGCTGTGGATACTTCTCTGGCCTGTGGATAACTCAGCGGAAAGTCGTGGGCAGAGCTGAGTTCACCGAGGTGTGGCCGCTACTTCCACTGCGTGGAGACGCCGAACCCCGCGGCGATGAAGCCGAAGCCCACCACGATGTTCCAGTTGTCCAGGCTGTCGATGGGCAGGGAGCCGTCGGTGACGTAGAAGACGACGATCCAGGCCAGGCCGAGGACGAACATGGCCAGCATGACCGGTGCGACCCAGGCACGGCTGTTCAACTTGATGGCGGTCGCCGCTTTCGCCGGCGGCGGCGTGTAGTCGGCCTTCTTGCGGATACGTGACTTCGGCACGAGGGTCTCTCCTGTCGATGCGCTGCGTGGCCGCGCAGGGAACTGGGGCGGGCTCCGGGGCAGCGTACAAGGGGACACTGAGTGCTCCCCCGGGCGTCCGTTAGCGTAGTGCTTCCGCGGCGCCGAAGGAGATAAGGGTACGTTGAGCAATTCTGCCGACTCCCCCGGGGCGGGTACCAGTCCCGCCCGTATCCGCCGTTTCCGTCCCGTACGGATTCTCACGGTGGCCGTCTTCGCCCTCGCGGGGCTCATCTTCTTCACCAGTTTCAACACGGCCAAGGGCACCAACATCCGCACGGACGCCTCCTTGCTGAAGCTGTCCGACCTCATCCAGACCCGCAGCCAGAAGAACGGCCGGCTGGAGGACGCCAACGGAGTCCTGCGCGACGAGGTCGACGCGCTCCGCAAGGAGGACGACACCAGCACCGGCGCCGACGACAAGAAGCTCACGGCACTGGAGCGGACCGCGGGCACGCAGCAGCTCAAGGGCAAGGCGCTCACCGTCACCCTCAACGACGCCCCGCCCAACGCCACCGCCAAGCTGCCCGGCTACCCCGAGCCGCAGCCCGACTACCTGGTCATCCACCAGCAGGACCTCCAGGCCGTGGTGAACGCCCTCTGGAAGGGCGGCGCCAAGGGCATCAAGGTCATGGACCAGCGGCTGATCGCGACCAGCGCCGTGCGCTGCGTGGGCAACACCCTGATCCTCCAGGGCCGGGTCTACTCACCGCCGTACAAGATCACGGCCGTGGGCGATCCGGAGAAGATGCATCAGGCGCTGGCGGCGTCCAAGGCGATCCAGAACTACATGGTCTACGTCGACGTCTACGGGCTGGGCTGGAAAGTGACCGACGACGGGACGGTGACTCTTCCCGGGTACTCGGGCACAGTGGATCTGCACTACGCGAAGCCAGTGGAGTAGGCGGCCGTACGGGAGTTGCCGGTGCGCGTGATCGTCAGGAGCGTCAGCGAACTCTGCATCACCGCAGGCACCTTGATCGTCCTCTTCGTGGTCTACGTCCTGTTCTGGACCGGCGTGAAGGCCGACCACACGATGAGCGACCAGATCCACCAGTTGCAGGACCAGTGGTCGCGGCAGACCGCGCACCCGAAGGCGTCCCCCTCGCCCACCGCACCGGCGAAACCGGCCGCGTACAAGGACGGCAGGCCTTTCGCGATCATGTACATCCCGCGGCTTGGTTTCACGTGGAACAAGCCGGTTCTTGAGGACACGGCCGTGAACACCCTCAAGAAGGGGCTCGGCCACTACGCCGGCACCGCGCAGCTCGGCCAGGTCGGGAACTTCGCGGTGGCCGGGCACCGGCGGACGTACGGCGACCCGTTCGTGGACTTTCCCCAGCTGCGCAAGGGTGACGCGGTGGTGCTGACGGACGGGACGACATGGTTCACGTATCGGATCGACAAAGGGCCTTACAAAACAGTGCCCACCGACATTGAGGTGATCGATCCTGTGCCACGTAAGTCCGGGTACAGGGCCTCGGGCCGCTATCTCACGCTGACCACGTGCGATCCGGAGTGGGGGCACAGCCACCGGCTGATCGTCTGGGCACATCTCGACTCCACACAGCCTGTGGAGGCCGGGAAACCAGCCGCGCTGCGCCGTTAGTCTGGTGGCGTACGGCGTGAGTCTGGTGCCGTGGCGCGACGGAAGGGACGGCATGTACGGCTGGATCTGGCGGCATCTGCCGGGCAACGCCTGGGTCAAGGCGCTGATTTCGCTCGTCCTTGCCCTGGCCGTGGTCTACATCCTCTTCCAGTACGTCTTCCCGTGGGCCGAACCGCTGCTGCCCTTCAACGATGTGACGGTGGACAACCAGTGAGTGCACGGATTCTCGTCGTCGACAACTACGACAGCTTCGTCTTCAACCTGGTCCAGTACCTGTACCAGCTGGGCGCCGAGTGCGAGGTGCTGCGCAACGACGAGGTGTCGACGGCACACGCCCAGGACGGCTTCGACGGCGTCCTCCTCTCGCCCGGCCCCGGCACCCCCGAGGAGGCAGGCGTCTGCATCGAGATGGTGCGGCACTGCGCCTCGACCGGGGTACCCGTCTTCGGCGTCTGCCTCGGCATGCAGTCGATGCAGGTGGCCTACGGCGGCGTCGTGGACCGCGCCCCCGAACTGCTGCACGGCAAGACCTCGCTCGTCGAGCACGAGGGCCGGGGCGTCTTCGCCGGACTGCCCTCGCCCTTCACGGCGACCCGCTACCACTCCCTGGCGGCCGAGCCGGCGACGGTCCCGGCCGAGCTGGAAGTCACCGCCCGGACGCACGACGGCATCATCATGGGCCTGCGCCACCGCGAACTGCCCGTCGAGGGCGTTCAGTTCCACCCGGAGTCGGTGCTCACCGAGCACGGGCACCGGATGCTGGCCAACTGGCTGGTGGAGTGCGGCGACCAGGGTGCCGTGGCGAGGTCGGCGGGGCTCGCCCCGGTGGTGGGTAGGGCCACGGCGTGACCGCGCTGCGCCCCGAGCGCGAGTCCGAGGCCTCGTACGGGGAGCAGCCGTACGGGGAGTCGGGCGGGTTCGAGGAGTGGTACGACGCGCAGGCCCAGGGCGCGTCCGGGGTGCCGTACGGTCCGATCGACGAAGAGACCATGGCGCTGCGGATACCGGAGCCGCCGCCGGTCCGGCGGGGTCACGGCCGGTCCATACCGGCCGCTGACGCCTCATCCGCCTCCTCCGCCACAGGAACCCCCTCCGGCGGCCGTGCGGCCCGCAGGAAGGCCGCCAAGGGCCGTCACGGGCGTCACGGGGGCACTGCCGCGGTCGAGGAGACCGCAGAGACCCCGGAATCGGGCGCCGGCCCGTCGGTTTCGCGCGTCGAGGCGCGGCGCCGGGCGCGGGCGAACAAGCCGGGTCCCGCGGTCGTCGCGAGCCGGGCGATCGGCGAGGTGTTCATCACCACCGGCGTCCTGATGCTGCTCTTCGTCACCTACCAGCTGTGGTGGACGAACGTACGGGCGCACGCGCAGGCCGGCAGTGAGGCGAGCCAGCTCCAGAACGACTGGGCGAGCGGGAAGCGCGCGCCCGGGGAGTTCTCGCCGGGGCAGGGCTTCGCCATCCTGCACATTCCCAAGCTGGACGTGGTGGCGCCGATCGCCGAGGGCGTCAGCAACAAGAAGGTGCTCGACAAGGGCATGGTCGGGCACTACAGCGAGGGTTCCCTGAAGACCGCGATGCCGGACGCGAAGACCGGCAACTTCGCGCTCGCCGCGCACCGCAACACCCACGGCGAACCGTTCCGGTACATCAACCAGCTCAAGCCCGGCGACGAGGTCGTCGTAGAGACCCAGACCACGTACTACGTCTACAAGATGACGAAGACGCTGCCCGTGACGGCGCCGAGCAACACCAGCGTCATCGACCCCATCCCCAAGGGCTCGGGTTTCACCAAGCCCGGCCGCTACATCACGCTGACGACCTGTACGCCGGAGTTCACCAGCAAGTACCGGCTGATCGTCTGGGGCAAGATGGTCGAGGAACGGCCGCGCAGCAAGGGCAAGCCGGATGCGCTCATCGAGTAGGGGCAGATGAACGTGGCAGCGACCACCGACGACACCGACGAGCAGACCGACACGCCCGCCTCCCCGCCGGACCGCCCTCGCGGCACGGGCCCGGTCGCGACGGCGGTCAGCGTCTTCGGTGAACTCCTCATCACGGCGGGCCTGATCCTCGGCCTGTTCGTCGTCTACTCCCTGTGGTGGACCAACGTCGTCGCCGACCGCACGGCCGACAAGCAGGGCGACAAGGTCCGCAACAACTGGTCCAAGGACAAGGACACCGGCCCCGGCGCCCTCGACACCAAGGACGGCATCGGCTTCCTGCACGTGCCCGCCATGAAGAACGGCGAGGTACTGGTCGAGAAGGGCACCGAGACGAGCGTCCTGAACGACGGCGTCGCCGGCTACTACACCGACCCGATCAAGGCCGCCCTCCCCACCACCGGCAAGACCGGCAACTTCACCCTCGCCGCCCACCGCGACGGCCACGGCGCCAAGTTCCACAACATCGACAAGCTCAAGAAGGGCGACCCGATCGTCTTCGAGACGAAGGACAAGTGGTACGTCTACAAGGTCTACGACATCCTTCCCGAGACCTCGAAGTACAACGTCAAGACCCTCGCCCAGATCCCCACGGAGTCCGGCAAGAAGAAGGCCGGCCACTACATCACGCTGACGACCTGCACGCCGGTGTACACGTCCCGGTACCGGTATGTGGTGTGGGGCGAGCTGGTGCGGGTGGACAAGGTGGATGGTGCGCGGACGCCGCCGAAGGAACTGGGCGAGGGCTGACCGGCGGGATCTCGAGCCGCACGCTCCTGGCCGGCGGTGACTGGCCCAAAATCGATCACCTGTGTGATTAATTACCTTTACTTGGTCAAGCCTATGGTTGATCATTGCGTTGATCAACAGGGGGGCTCCGGCCAGGTTGGGCCTGGGGTCACCGACAACCAAGGGGGCGTAAACAGTATGAGAAATCGCGCACGCGTAGTCACCGCCTTTGCCGCGGCGGCCGTGGTCACGGTCGCGTTCACCGGTCAGGCTTCTGCGGCGACGGAGACTGCCAGCTGCTCGACGACAGGGGCGCGAGGCAGCATGGGGGCTGACTACCCCTCGGGCGACCAGTGGATGTACGGCGAATTCAAGATCGCGCTGTCGGTCACCGACACGTCCGCAGACGGACATCACGTACGGGTCCGACTGCTGACCAAGGGCGTCGGGAGCAACGCGACCACGACGTGGAAGTGGCACTCGCTCACCTCGGGCGCGGGTGAGACCCTCACGCTCAGCACCACCGCGGGCAGCGACTACGGCATCTGGACCACTGGGGTCGAGGTGGCGCGCTTCGAGGGCGACACCAAGCTCAACTCCTGCACCGACTGGTCCAGGGCCCACACCATCTAGTCGGAGGCCGGGCGGGGCCGCGCTTGTCTGCGGCCCTTGACCGCGCCCTGTGCGGGCTGAACTCCGCGGAGTGGGACGTCCTCACTGGTGACGACACCAACGGACAGCCCCGAACCGGCTCCAACGACAAGTCCCGGTGCCCTCTCAGGGCACCGGGACTTGTCGTGTGTCCATTGCCGCTTATCCGGAGTTGCCGCCGAAGAAGCCGGTGCCTCCGTTGTTGTTCCCGCCGTTGTTGTTGCCGGTGCTCACGGTGGTGAGGGTGATCGTCGTGTTGCTCGGGTCGACCGTGTTCCCCGCGCCCGGGTCGATCCCGGTCACGATCGCGTTGTCGCCCTGATCGCTGCCGTCGGCGAACTGGATGTCGGTGAAGCCGTTCTGCTGCAGGATCTGCTTGGCGTTCTTCACCGTCTGGGCGACGACGTTCGGGACCTGGACCTGCGTCGACTTGCCGATCTGGATGTTGACCGTGGAGTTCTTGTCGACCTGGGTGTTGGCCTGCGGGTCGGTCGAGACGACCTTGCCGACGAGGTTGGAGTCGTCGGTGTCGACCTCGGTGCAGTTGCCGACGAGGTTGTTGGCGGTCATCTGCGCCTTGGCCTCGTCACAGGTCTTGCCGCTGACGTCCGGGACCGTGGACTTCGCCTGGGCCTTGGCGACGGTCAGGGTGATGACGGTGCCCTTCTCCACCTGGGCGCCCAGTTTCGGGTTCTGCTCCAGGACGGTACCTGGGTCCTCCCCGGAGACTTTCTCCTGCGTCTCCACCTTGAACTGGTACTTGTCGCCCTCCAGCGTCGACGTGGCGTCGTCGACGTTCTGGCCCACGACACTCGGTACGACGACCTTCGGGGCGCCGGTCGAGACGACGAGGTTTACCGTCGAGTCCTTCTTGACCGAGGTGGTGGGGGCCGGGTCCTGCGAGCAGATCTTGCCCTTGGTCTGGTTCTCACAGGTCTTCGACGTGAACGACAGCTTCAGGCCGATGTTGTCCGCCATGGTCTTGGAGGCGTCCTGGGTCTGTCCGACGAAGTTCGGCGTGCTGACGGTGTCGTTGGCCGCACCGTCCCCGCTGAACGCCCACTTGCCGATCAGGATCGCGCCCACCAGCACCAGTACCGCCGCCACGACCAGCAGGATCGTCGAGGTGTTCGACTTCTTCTTCTGCTGGCGGCGCCGGTCGGGGCGGTCGTCGTAGCCGAAGCCGCCGTCGTCCGGGTTCATGGGGGGCAGCATCGTCGTGGCGCCGGCGCCCGCATCGGAGCGCAGGGCCGTCGTCGGCTGGTCGTCGCCGTAGCCGCCGTAGCCGACCGAACCCATCGCCGCCGTCGCCGCGACCGGCTGGCCGTCGAGGCAGGCCTCGATGTCCATGCGCATCTCGTCGGCGGACTGGTAGCGGTAGTTGGGGTCCTTGACCAGGGCCCGCAGGACGATCGCGTCCATCTCGGGCGTGATCTCGGGGTCGAAGACGGACGGCGGCTGCGGCTCCTCCCGTACGTGCTGGTACGCGACCGCGACCGGGGAGTCGCCCACGAACGGCGGCCGTACGGTCAGGAGTTCGTAGAGGAGGCAGCCCGTCGAGTAGAGGTCCGAGCGGGCGTCGACCTGCTCGCCCTTCGCCTGCTCCGGGGAGAGGTACTGGGCGGTGCCGATCACCGCGGACGTCTGGGTCATCGTCATGCCGGAGTCGCCCATCGCGCGGGCGATGCCGAAGTCCATCACCTTGACCTGGCCGGTGCGCGTCAGCATGACGTTCGCCGGCTTGATGTCGCGGTGCACGATGCCGTTGCGGTGCGAGTACTCCAGGGCCTGGAGGATGCCGATGGTCATCTCCATGGACCGCTCCGGCAGCAGCTTGCGGCCGCTGTGGAGCAGTTCACGGAGGGTCGAACCGTCGACGTACTCCATGACGATGTACGGGATCGAGACCCCGTCGACGTAGTCCTCGCCCGTGTCGTAGACCGCGACGATCGCGGGATGGTTGAGCGAGGCGGCCGACTGGGCCTCCCGGCGGAACCGGGCCTGGAAGGAAGGGTCGCGCGCAAGGTCGACGCGCAGCGTCTTCACCGCCACCGTGCGGCCGAGGCGTGTGTCATGGGCGAGGTAGACCTCCGCCATGCCACCACGGCCGAGCACCTGGCCCAGCTCGTACCGGCCGCCGAGGCGACGCGGCTCTTCCATAGTTCCCTACCAGCCCTCTCCGTCGGTCCCGACCCGCACGGATGTGCGGTCGGAGGCTAGCCGTCCGGGCCTACCGTACCCGGCTGGCTCTGTGTGACCTGGCCAAGCCCGTCACCCGATACAGGACCGGTATCCCAACGTGCACCGATGTGAAGGGGACGTGATCGGGGTCACTTCTTGCTGTCGATGACCGCCTCCATCACGCTCTTCGCGATGGGGGCCGCGAGGCCGCCGCCGGAGATGTCGTCACGGTTGGCGCTGGAGTCCTCGATGACCACGGCCACGGCCACCGGCGAACTGCCGTCGGCGAGCTTGGCGTAGGAGAGGAACCAGGCGTACGGGTTCTCACTGTTGTCGACGCCGTGCTGGGCGGTACCGGTCTTGCCGCCGACGGTGGCACCGCTGATCTGCGCCTTCGTGCCGGTGCCCTTCTCGACGACCGTCTCCATCATCGACTGCAGGATCTGCGCGTTCTTCGACGACAGCGGCTGGCTGAGCTCCTGCGGCTCGGTCTGCGCGATGGTGTCGAGGTTCGACGACTGGAGCTTGTCGACCATGTACGGCTTCATCAGCTTGCCGTCGTTGGCGACCGCGGAGGCGACCATGGCCATCTGCAGGGGGGTCGCCGCGGTGTTGTACTGGCCGATCGAGGAGAGCGCGGTCTGCGACGAGTTCATGTTGTCGGAGAAGACCGAGGCGCTGGAGCGGACCGGCGTGAACTGCTCGGCGTCGAAGCCGAACTTCTTCGCCTCGGCCAGCATCTTGGCGTTGCCCAGGTCGGCGCCGATCTTGCCGAACACGCTGTTGCAGGAGACCCGCAGCGCCTCCCGCAGGGTCGCGTTCTTGCAGGGGATGTTGCCCTCGTTCTTCAGCTCGGTCGTGGTGCCCTTCATGATGTAGGGCAGCGGCGAGTCGGTCGCCGTGTCGGCCGACGAGTACAGGTTGTTCTCCAGGGCGGCGGACGCGGTGACCACCTTGAAGGTGGAGCCCGGCGGGTAGGTCTCGCGCAGCGCCCGGTTCAGCATCGGGTCGTCCGGGTCGTACTTCTTCTGGAGCTTCTGCCAGGCCTTGGAGTCCGTGGAGGTGGAGTTCCCGGCGAACGACGACGGGTCGTACGACGGGTAGGACGCCAGCGCCAGGATCTTGCCGGTGGACGGGTCGAGGGCGACGACCGCGCCCTTGCCGCCCTGCTTCTCCAGACCGCTCCACGCGGCCTTCTGCGCGGCCTCGTTGAGGGTGGTGACGACGTTGCCGCCCGACTTCTGCTTGCCGGTGATCATGTCGAGGGTGTTGCGGAAGAAGAGCCGGTCGTCGTTGCCGGTGAGGATGCCGTCCTCGAGGGACTCCAGCTGGTTGGCGCCGAAGGCCTGCGAGGCGAAGCCCGTGACCGGGGCCCACATGGGGCCGTCGGTGTAGGTGCGCTTGTACTTGAAGTCGCTGCTGGAGGTGTCCTTGGAGCCGGTCACCGACTTGCCGTCGACGATGATGTTTCCGCGGGGCTGGGCATAGCGCTCGATGGAGACACGACGGTTGAGCGCGTTCGTCTTCAGCGAATCCGCTTTGACGTACTGGAGCCAGTTGTCCCGGATGAGCAGGGAGAGGACGAGAAGTCCGCAGAAGAGCGCGATCCGGCGCAGGGGCTTGTTCACGGGCGGACCACCTGGGTCATCTCGGCGTCGGGGTTGGCAGCGGGGGCGGGTGCCGGTCTGCGCGCGGTGTCGCTGATGCGGATCAGGATGCCGATCAGCGCCCAGTTGGCGATGACGGAAGAGCCGCCGTAGGCCACGAACGGCATGGTCATACCGCTCAGCGGGATCAGGCCCATCACACCGCCTGCGACGACGAACACCTGGATGGCGAAAGCGCTGGACAGGCCGACCGCGAGGAGCTTGCCGAACGGGTCGCGGGCGGCGAGCGCGGTGCGCACACCCCGCTCGACGATCAGGCCGTACAACAGCAGGATCGCCATCACACCGGCCAGGCCGAGTTCCTCGCCGAAGGTGGCGAAGATGAAGTCGGAGTTGGCGGCGAAGCCGATGAGGTCCGAATTGCCCTGGCCGAGGCCGGTGCCGAGGGTGCCGCCGGAGCCGAACGACATCAGGGACTGCGCGATCTGGTCGCTCTGCGCCATGACCTTCGGGGAGAAGGGGTTCAGCCAGGCGTTGACGCGCTCTTGGACATGCGGTTCGAAGGAGGCGACGCCGACCGCGCCGGCACCGGACATCAGCAGACCGAAGACGATCCAGCTGGTGCGCTCGGTGGCGACGTACAGGACGACGACGAACATCCCGAAGAACAGCATCGAGGTCCCGAGGTCGGTCTCGAAGATCAGGATGAGCAGGCTCATCGCCCACACGGTGAGGATGGGGCCGAGGTCACGGCCGCGGGGCAGGTACAGCCCCATGAAACGACGGCTGGCCAGTGCGAGCGCGTCTCTCTTCACCATGAGGTAGCCGGAGAAGAAGATCGCGATGATGATCTTCGCGAACTCACCGGGCTGGATGGTGAACCCGCCGATGCTGATCCAGATCTTGGCGCCGTTGACGGCGGGGAAGAACACCGGCGCGACAAGCAGGACCAGTGAGACGACCATGGAGATGTAGGTGTAGCGCTGGAGGATGCGGTGGTCCTTCAGGAACACGATGATCACCGCGAAGAACGCGATGCCGAGCGCCGAGTACAACAGCTGTTTCGGCGCGTCCGGGCTGAACGCGCCGAACAGGCTCTTGGCGCGCTGCTGGAGTCTCGGCGACTGGTCCAGCCGCCAGATGACGACCAGTCCGAGCCCGTTCAGCAGCGTGGCGAGCGGCAGCAGCAGCGGATCCGCGTACCGGGCGAACTTCCGGACCACGAGATGGCCGACGCCGGCGAGCAGGCCGAGTCCGAGGCCGTAGCCCAGCAGACCGGACGGCACCGTGCCGTCGATCGCCAGGCCCACGTTGGCGTAGGCGAAGACCGGGATGACGACCGCGAACAGCAGGAGCGCCAACTCGGTGTTGCGTCTGCTCGGTGCGCCGATGGAGCCGATCGTGGACGTATGGTGCGCCGGCGTGTTCGTAGAACTGCTCATCGTGTGACGGGGCCTCTCACGGCTTGCCTATTACTTGCTGCACTGCGAGACGACCTGCTGCTCTTCCTCCGAGAGGCTGGGACCGGGGCTGGGAGTCGCAGACTTGGTCGGGGACGGGGACGTCGAAGTCGTGGTTGAAGGAGACGGCTTCGGCGTGGCCTTGGACGTGAGCGAGGTGCTGGTGGTTCCCGTGGTGCCGCCGGCCTGGCCCTGACCCGCCGTGGAGCCGGTCTTGCTCGAGGTCTCGCGCTCGGACTCCTTCTTGCACGCGGAGGCCTGCACCGCCAGGTCGTCGATCTTCTTCTGGGCGTCCTGGAGACCGCCCTCGGCGATCGTCGCCTTGACCTGCTTCTGCTGGTACGGCGGCAGGTACTTGAGTTCGATGTCGGGGTGGTCCTTCTCCACCTTCGACAGCGAGACCCAGGCGAGGTCCTGGCTGATGCCGCGGTACAGCGCGACGTGTTCGCCGTTGGCGCCGACGAAGTACTGCGTCTGCGTCCAGCGCCAGCCGCCGTAGAGGCCGCCGCCGATGACGGCGAGCGTGAGCACCGTGTAGAAGGATCTCTTCAGCCACTTGCGGCCCTTGGAGGGCTTCACGAAGTCGTCGTCGGTGTAGTCCCCGAAGCTGCCCGAGGGGACGTAGCCGGTGGTGTCGCCGGAGCCGGGCGGGCCGAACTCGCCGCCCCCGCCGCCCTGTCCGGGCACCTGGCGGCCGAGCCCGGAGGCGCGGCCTGCCGGGGTCTGCATGATGCCGTTGTCGTGCAGGTGGAGCTGGTTCTCGGCGACCGCGCCGACGATGACCGGGGTGTCCGACAGCTGCGCGGCGAGGGTGTCGCCGGTGTCGAGGTCCAGGACGTCGGCGATGATCACCGTGATGTTGTCGGGGCCGCCGCCGCGCAGGGCGAGCTGGATCAGCTCCTGCACGGTCTCCTGGGGGCCCTGGTAGCTGGCGAGGGTGTCCTCCATCGTCTGATGGGAGACGACTCCGGACAGCCCGTCGGAGCAGATCAAGTACCGGTCGCCGGCGCGGACTTCACGGATCGACAGGTCGGGTTCGACGTGGTCGCCGCTGCCGAGCGCGCGCATGAGGAGGGCGCGCTGCGGGTGGGTGGTGGCCTCTTCCTCGGTGATCCGGCCCTCGTCGACCAGCCGCTGCACCCAGGTGTGGTCCTGGGTGATCTGGGTGAGGACGCCGTCGCGCAGCAAGTAGGCGCGGGAGTCGCCGACATGGACGAGGCCGAGCCGCTGCCCGGTCCACAGCAGGGCGGTGAGCGTGGTGCCCATGCCCTCCAGCTGGGGGTCCTCCTCGACCATCATCCTCAGCTGGTCGTTGGCCCGCTGCACGGCGGTGCCGAGCGAGGTGAGGATGTCGGAGCCCGGCACGTCGTCGTCGAGCGAGACGATGGTGGAGATCACCTCGGAGGAGGCGACCTCACCGGCGGCCTGGCCGCCCATCCCGTCGGCGATCGCGAGGAGGCGGGGACCGGCGTAGCCGGAGTCCTCGTTGCCCTCGCGGATCATGCCTTTGTGCGATCCGGCGGCGAAGCGCAGTGACAGACTCATGCGCACCTCGCCCGTCGGCTCCGGGTACATCCGCACGGTGCCCACCCTCCGGTCGGGAGCGCGCCGGGGTCCGCCAGGCGGTCCGCCGCTGCGTGCTCGCTCCGCTCGCGCTGATTCATGACGTCTCTACTACTTCCGCAGCTCAATGACGGTCTTGCCGATGCGGATCGGCGCGCCCAGCGGAATCGGTGTGGGGGTCGTCAGCCGGGACCGGTCCAGGTACGTGCCGTTGGTGGATCCGAGGTCCTCGACGATCCACTGGCCGTCGCGGTCCGGGTAGATCCTGGCATGGCGGCTGGACGCGTAGTCGTCGTCCAGCACGATCGTCGAATCGTGCGCCCGGCCCAGGGTGATGGTCTGGCCCTGGAGCGCGACGGTGGTGCCGGTGAGGATTCCCTCGCTGACGACCAGTTTGGTGGGGGCGTTACGGCGCTGCCGGCCGCCCCCGCTCGGTTGCTGCTGGCGCTGCTGCGGAGGTGCCGCCTGGCGGGCGGCCTGCTGCTGCGGCCGTCCCGCGTCCCGTCGCGAGCCGCGCTGAGTGACACGCGTTCCGAACAGGTCGCTGCGGATGACCTGCACGGCCACGATCACGAACAGCCACAGTACGGCCAGGAAACCCAGCCGCATGACCGTGAGGGTCAGCTCTGACATTGCCCCCGCTTCACCCTTCGGCTTGCCGGTAAATGATGGTGGTGCTGCCCACGACGATCCGCGAGCCGTCGCGGAGCGTAGCGCGGGTGGTGTGCTGCCCGTCCACCACGATGCCGTTGGTGGACCCGAGATCCTGGATCGTCGAGGGCGTTCCGGTCCGGATCTCACAGTGCCGGCGGGATACGCCGGGGTCGTCGATCCGCACGTCGGCTTCGGTGCTGCGGCCCATCACCAACGTCGCGCGGGAGATCTGATGGCGGGCGCCGTTGATCTCCACCCAGTACCGCATCCGCACCCCGGCCGCCGGAGCGGCGGGCGCGGGCTGGAGGTACGGCGCCGAGCCGCGGCCGCCGGGCGGCGGTGCGGCCGGCATGGGCGGCGGGGCGCTCGCGGGGGCGGCGGCGGGCGGATAGCCGTAGCCGCCGGGCCGGCCCGCTGCCGGGGGTGCCGCCGGAGCGGGGGTCCCGGGAGCCTGCTGGTTGGTGGAGGAGGCGAGCGTACGGCTGCGCACCCGGTACAGACCGGTGTCGAGGTCGTCCGCCTTCTCCAGGTGGACCTTGATGGTCCCCATGAACGTGTAGCGCTGCTGCTTGGCGTAGTCGCGGACCATGCCCGCGAGTTCGTCGCCGAGCTGGCCGGAGTAGGGGCTGAGCCGCTCGAAGTCCGGCGTGCTCAGCTCCACGATGAAGTCGTTGGGTACGACGGTCCGGTCGCGGTTCCAGATCGTCGCGTTGTTGTCGCACTCCCGCTGGAGCGCGCCGGCGATCTCGACGGGCTGGACCTCGGACTTGAACACCTTGGCGAAGGTGCCGTTGACCAGACCTTCGAGGCGTTGCTCGAACTTCTTCAGGACTCCCATGGGGCACCTCCTCCGTCGTCGCCGCACTGGTTGTCGTGCCGACTGCTGTGCTGCCTGTCGTGCTGACTGCCTTGGTACTGCTTACTGATCGTATCCACGCGCCGGTAAATCGGCTGGTTCCCCCTTGTCGGCCCGGTCGAACTCCTTCTGCACTACTTCTGCCCAGGATCGTAGAGGGGGCCGCAGACAAGTGTCCCGCACCTGACTGTGGAGCTTCGCCGCCTCCTGGGGAGATGGCGGTTACCGGTACGAGGTTGATACGTGAACCGGCCCACGTTGATACGTAGCGGGGGGTGCGGGGTGTTCGGAGGGGGCTCCTGGGGGTCCCCGGGCCAGGTCACGGGGTGCGGATAAGGGATGTGATTCCACCCCGGGCACCGTGCTAATCTTCTGCATGTCGGAAGGCGCCAGCCCCCTAGGGGGAACAGCCCGAGGACACACCCAATGCGCGGGTGGCGGAATAGGCAGACGCGCTGGATTCAGGTTCCAGTGCCCGAAAGGGCGTGGGGGTTCAACTCCCCCCTCGCGCACAACAGAAGCCCCCCAGGTCTCGGACCTGGGGGGCTTCTTCGTGTGTGGTGCTCACCTCAGGTGAGGACAATCACAGGTCTGGGCCTGCCTCAGGCCGCGAGGCGCTCCGCCAGTTCCTTGGCCTTGGTCGCCGCGTCGCCGAGCGCGCGCTCGCGGGACGCCTCGTAGAGCGGGATCAGGTCGGACATCGCCGGGTTCTGCGGGGCCAGGGTCAGCTCCGGGACGATGAACTCGAGGTCCATGGCGAGGGCCTCGGCGAGGACCGCGCGCAGATAGTTCTGCACGTACTCGAAGCCCTCGCGCGGGGTGCCGGGTCCGTAGGCGCCGCCGCGGCTGGCGATCACGGTGACCGGGGTGCCCTTGATCTTCGAGTCCTCGGTGCCGGCGGTGCGCCCCATGAGGATCACGTTGTCCAGCCAGGCCTTCAGGGTCGACGGGATCGAGAAGTTGTACATCGGGGCGCCGATCAGCACCGCGTCCGCCTGCTCCAACTCCTCTATGAGCCGCACGCGCTCGGCGAACGCGGCCGCCTGCGCGGGGGTGTGCGCGGCCGGGTCGGCGAAGCCGGCGGTGTGGGCGTCGGCGGTGAGGTGCGGGACGGGGTTCGCGGAGAGGTCGCGGTGGATCACCGTGCCCTCCGGGTGCTGTTCCGCCCAGGACGTGAGGAAGGCGTCGGCCACGGCGCGGGAGGCGGAGGCGCCGGCGGGGAACACGGAGGAGTCGATGTGCAGAAGCGTGGCCATGGGGGTCTCCAAGAGGGGGTCGAGCGCGAGCAGGGCGCGGAAAGGTTCGCTGCGCCTGGATTAGTAGCTGAACTTTCGTACTCGACTATGAATAACACAGGTACTTACTTTTTTTCATCCCTACGAGGTGGGGCAGTACCCTGAAGCTCATGACGGTCGAGCAGGATCACGGCGCGGAGACGTGCAAGCAGGTCGACAAGGGCATCACCCGTGTCTTCCAGCTGTTCGGAAAGCGCTGGACCGGGCCGATCGTGGCCGTCCTGATGGGACAGCCCATGCACTTCTCCGACCTGCGCCGGGCGATCCCGGGCATCAGCGAGCGCATGCTCTCCGACCGGCTCACGGAACTCGGCGCCGCCGGGCTGCTCGTCCGCGAGGTCGACGAGGGGCCCCCGCTGCGGGTCTCGTACCGGCTGACGGACGCGGGCAAGGCCCTGGACCCGGCGCTGCGGGAACTCGGCGAGTGGGCCAAGGTGCATCTGCGCGAGGGGTGGCAGTCGGGCGGGTGTTAGCCCGAGGGCGGCGGGCTACGGCTTCGATCGCCATCGGTTTTCCACAGCTGCGGAGTTGTCCACAGGGCCTGACGCGTTTTCGCCACCGGCTGTACGGTCGTCGCGAGTTGATGTTCGAGCGAGCGCACGTGAGCGCGATGGGTGCACGGGGGAGGCGGTCGGTATGACCGAGGCCGGTATCGGTGTGGGGCGCAGGCTGCCCGGGGTGCGGGGCTTCGCCACGTGGCCCGTGGAGGGGTCGCCCAAGGAAGAGGGGAAGGCGCTGCGGGAGAGCGTCCCGCGCAGCGCGCACGCCGAATTCGACCTGGACGGCTCCCGCCCCGACGCGGTGACCGCGGTCGAGGAGTCCGGCCGCGGCCGCATCCCCGGGCTCACCCCG
Source organism: Streptomyces xylophagus (assembly GCF_000716435.1). Classification (GTDB taxonomy): domain Bacteria; phylum Actinomycetota; class Actinomycetes; order Streptomycetales; family Streptomycetaceae; genus Streptomyces; species Streptomyces xylophagus. Next base: position 122,949 of record NZ_JNWO01000011.1, on the reverse strand, counting down.
ATACGGGTGGGCAGGATGGCGGCCACCCCCTTCGCGTTCCTGCGCGGTTCGGCGGGCCTCATGGCCTACGACCTCGCCCGCACCCCCATGACCCGGATCGGCGCCCAGATCTGCGGCGACGCCCACGCGGCCAACTTCGGCCTGTACGGCGACGCCCGCGGCGGTCTGGTCATCGACCTGAACGACTTCGACGAGACCGTGCACGGCCCCTGGGAGTGGGACCTCAAGCGGCTCGCCGCCTCGCTGGTCCTCGCGGGCCGGGAGGCCGGCGCCGACGAGGACACCTGCCGTACGGCGGCGCACGGCGCGGTGGGTTCCTACCGCCGCACCATGCGACTGCTGGCGAAGCTCCCGGTGCTGGACGCGTGGAACGCCATCGCGGACGAGGAGTTGGTCTCCCACGCCGACGCCCGTGACCTGCTCGGCACGCTGGAGCGGGTCTCCGAGAAGGCACGGGGCAACACGAGCGGGCGGTTCGCGGCCAGGTCGACCGAGCTCGCGGAGGACGGGGGGCGCCGCTTCGTCGACGCCTCGCCGGTGCTGCGCCGGATCCCGGACGAGGAGGCCGCGGCGGTGGCGGCGTCCCTGGAGGAGTATCTGGACACGCTCTCCGAGGACCGCCTCCCGCTGCTCGCCCGGCACACGGTGCACGACGTCGCCTTCCGCGTCGTCGGCACGGGCAGCGTGGGCACGCGGTCGTACGTCGTGCTGCTCCTGGACCATCGCGGCGAACCGCTCGTCCTCCAGGTGAAGGAGACCCGCCCCTCGGCGCTGGTGCCGCATCTGCTGAGTGCCGGGTTCGACGCGCCGCCCGTCGCGCACGAGGGGCGCCGGGTGGTGCTCGGGCAGAAGCGGATGCAGGTCGTCAGCGACATCCTGCTGGGCTGGACGACGGTCGACGGACTGCCGTTCCAGGTACGGCAGTTCCGCAACCGCAAGGGCAGCGTCGACCCGGCCGCCCTCGCCGCCGACCAGATCGACGACTACGGCCGGATGACCGGCGCCCTCCTGGCCCGCGCCCACGCCCACAGCGCCGACCCGCGCCTGGTCGCCGGGTACTGCGGCAAGAAGGGCGAACTGGACGAGGCGATAGCGACGTTCGCCGTCGCCTACGCCGACCGGACCGAGGCGGACCACGCGGAGTTGGTGGGGGCGGTGCGGGCGGGGCGGATCGCGGCGGAGATGGGGGTGTAGGCGGCCGGAGGTGTTTCTCCGGGGCCTTCCGGGCTTCCGGGGGCTTTTCCGGGCCCCCCGACCGGGGCCTCCGGTGAGGGGCTGCTGACGGACGCCGGGTGGGATCGTTCCGGCGGTGTCCGAGGGGCGCGGTGAGCCGGTGTCCGTGGGGTGCGGTGAGCCGGACTCAGAGGGGTGCGGTGAGTTGGTGTCCTTCGCGCACGCCAACGTCGGGTGCGGCCCTCTGCCGGGGGGAGAACCGCCCCGGTCGTGAGGTCACCCGTGTTCCGGAAGGCCCCGGTACCGGTGATGCCCCGTCGCCGGTCGGGCCGTGGCCTACGCTGGTCGGGTGACGACCCCGGAAGCTGAGCAGTCCCAGTCCGCGCCCGCCAGTGAACCGGCGCCGGAGCAGGCGGGTGCCGAGGTGCCGTCCGCCGGAGCCGAGGTGGACGGTGGTGCTGTCGGTGACGGCGGCGAGCCCGTCGCCCCCCGGCCCGAGGAGCGGCTGGACCGGGCGGTACGGGCCGCCGAGCAGGCGTTGATCGAGTACGAGATCGCGGTGGACACCTTCCGCATCGAGGTCGAGAACTTCTCCCGGCTGCACCACCAGAAACTCGGCCCGATGTACGCCCGGCTCGACGAGCTGGACGCCCGGATCGCCGAGGCCGTCGCCGCGCGCAGCGGTGACCCCGAGGACATCCGCAGGGCGGACGAGGCCCGGGCCCGGGTGATGCCGATGCCCGCGGTCGAGGAGCTGTTCCACGGCTGGATGGACGGCGACGGACTGTTCCCGGAGGCCGCCGCGATGCTCACGGACCAGCCGGTACGGCCCCCGCAGCGGGTGCGCCCCAGCGAGGAGGCCCGCAAGCTCTACCGCGAGCTGGCCCGCAAGGCCCACCCCGACCTGGCGCAGGACGACGACGAGCGCAAGCGGCGCGAGGAGTTCATCACCCGGGTCAACGCCGCCTACAGCCGCGGTGACGCGCCCCTGCTGCGCGAGCTGGCCGAGGAGTGGGCCGCGGGACCGGCCCCGGCGGAGCGTGGTCCGAGCCCCAGCGAGGAGCTGTACGCCCGCCTCGAATGGCTCGCCCAGCGCAAGGAACTCCTCACCCTCGTCGCCCGGGAGCTGGAGGAGGGCGCCATCGGCTCCATGCTCCGGATCGCCCCGGACGACCCCGACCGTCTCCTCGACGAGATCGCCGAGCAGTTGCTCGCCCAGGTCGCCGAGCGGGAGGCCGAGCTGGCGGCCCTGCTCGAGGAGCCCGACACGTCCGAAGGCCCGTCGGGTAGCGTCGAGGCATGAGTTTCGGAGCTGGTGTGCCCACGGTCGAGGTCGGAGACCTCAAGGACGGCGACTTCCTGCTGGACGTCCGCGAGGACGACGAGTGGCAGGCGGGTCATGCCACGGGGGCGCTGCACATCCCCATCAGTGAATTCGTGGCCCGGTACGGCGAGTTGACCGAGGCGGCGCCGCAGGACGGCCGGGTCCACGTGATCTGTCGCTCCGGCGGGCGTTCGGCGCAGGTCACGATGTACCTGGCCCAGCAGGGCATTGACGCCGTGAACGTCGACGGCGGCATGCAGGTGTGGGCCGCCGCGGGCCGACCCGTCGTCACGGACGAGGGCCAGCCGGGGTTCGTGCTGTAGCTGTAGCTGTAGCTGTGGTTGGCGGGATCTAGCCCAACGGGTGGGCCGCCAGCAGGTCCCCCAGCGCCTCCTCGTGTGCCGCCGCCGGGCCGAGCGACAGCTCCAGGTGCTTGGCCCAGGCGTGGTACCGGTGCAGGGGATATTCGGTGTCGGCGCCGAACCCGCCGTGCAGGTGCTGCGCGGTCTGCACGACCCGTCGTACCCCCTCCGCCGCCCAGATCTTGGCCACCGCCAGGTCCGCGGCGGCGGGCAGCGCGCCGGGTGCGCCCGAGGCGATCCGCCACGCGGCCTGCCACAGGGTGGCCTCCATCGCGCGCAGGTCGATGTAGCGGTCGGCGGCCTGTACGGCGACGGCCTGGAAGGTCGCGACGGGGAACCCGAACTGCTCGCGCCTGCCGGTGTATTCGCTGGTCATGCGCAGGACGGCGGTGCCGAGTCCGAGGGACAGCGCGCAGGTGCCGGCGGTCAGCAGGTCGCGCAGCCACTCCCAGGCGCCGTCGGCCTCGATGACGTCGATCACCGCGATCGGCACGGATTCCAGACGCAGTTCGGCGAGCCGCTCACCGGTGGTCGAGAGCTGCTCGGCGAGTACGACGCCGTCGCGGTCCGGGGCGACCAGCGCGAGGACGGTCCGGTCGGCGTCGGTGTGCGCCGGTACGACGACCAGGTCCGCGTTGTAGGCCCACGGCACCGCCGTCTGCACTCCGTCGAGCACCCACCGGTCACCGTCCCGCCGTGCCGTCACGGCGAGTTCGGCCGGGTCGTGCCCGGTGCGGCCGTGCGCGGCGACGGTCAGCACGAGGTCGCCGCGGCCGGCCCGGGTGAGCAGAGCGGACCTCAACTCCTTACTGCCGTAGGCCTGTACGGTCGCCGCGGCCGCGCTGCTCTCCAGGAGCGGGACCCTGGCCAGCACCTTCGCGGACTCCCGCAGCACCAGGCACAGGGCTATGGCGTCCAGGCCCGCGCCGCCGTACTCCTCGTCGAGCAGCAGGCTCAGCAGGTCCGCCTCGGCGAGCCTGGTCCACAGGGCCCGGTCGAAGTCGTCGGCGACGGCGCCCGTGGTGTCCGCCGGGCTGGGCACGCCGTCCGGCGCGACATCGGCGAACACCCCCGCCGCCGCCTCGGCCGCCGCCTGCTGCTCCTCGCTGAAGGTGAAGTCCACGGTCACTTCCCTCTCGCACGACCTGATCCGGCAGAGATCTGACGGGGCGTCAAGATAGAACAGGTTCTAGAAGAAGGGAACGGTCGATCGGTCGCTCCCTGTCTGTTGATCGTTGGGTTCATTCCGTTTCATGGTGATCTGCACCGAGGCGGGACGTCAACGGCTGTGGATAACCTGCGGACAGTCGTTGTGGACACCATGCGTGGCTGTGAGCCACGGGACTGTGCTCGGGGCCCGCGCCTGAGTACCGTTCCGTGCGATGCGGGCGGCCGGAAGTCGGACGGGAATCGGAGACAGGGCGGAATGGACGCGAACGACGGACGCTCGAACGCCCCCGAGGGGCCGCACGTGCCCGCCCAGCAGCCACCGCACCCCCCTCCGCCCGAGCCGCAGGCGCCTCCGCAGCCGTCGTACGACCCCGCGGACGCCCCCGCACACCCCGACGCCCGTCTCGGAGTCGCCGCGCTGTCCCTGCGCTACCAGGTCGGTGCCGCGCTGGCGGTCGCGGTCGTCGCGGTCGCCGCGCTCGTCCATCTCGGGATGGTGTTCCTGCACGTCGCGCCGTCGAACACGGTGACGAAGCAGCACGGCAAGGCGATCGACGAGTGGATCTACCCGGAGTTCGAGCAGAACTGGAAGCTGTTCGCGCCGAACCCCTTGCAGCAGAACATCGAGGTCCAGGTGCGCGCCGATGTCCGTACCGCGGACGGCACGACCCGTACGACCGGCTGGTACGACCTGTCGGCCGAGGACGGCGCGGCCATCGACGGCAATCTCCTGCCGAGCCACACCGAGCAGAACGAACTGCGCCGGGCCTGGGACTTCCTCACCGCCACGCACGACGCCGAGAACCGCCCCGTGGGCCTGCGCGGCACGCTCGCGGAGACGTATCTGCGGCGCATCGTCGTGCTGCGCCTGGGCCGGGACGACGCGGCCGGGCCCGGCGGCGCGGTCCAGCGCGTCCAGGTCCGCTCCCGCACCACCAACGTGCCCCCGCCCGAGTGGAGTGACGAGCAGGTGTCGACCACCCCCGAGTACCGCCTGCTGCCCTGGTGGCCGGTCCCGGCGGACGAGGCCGCGGGAGGCGTCCGGTGAACGGTTTCGCCCTGTCGGTGTCGCGCGGCATAGCCCGTGTCACCGAGTCGGCCCTCGGCCCCTACCAGAGCGCCGTGATCCGCATCGGCTTCGCCGGCACCTGGCTGCTGTTCCTGCTCCGCGAACTGCCCCACCGCCAGGAGCTCTACGGCCCCGACGGACCGTGGAGCTGGGACCTCGCGCGCCAACTGATCGCGGACAACGGCGCGTTCACCGCCCTGATGTGGTCGGACGGGCAGTTCTGGTTCGAGACGGTGTACGCGCTGGCCGTGCTGGCGAGCGTCCTGCTCCTGCTGGGCTGGCGCACCCGCACCATGTCGGTGCTGTTCATGGTCGGTGTCCTCTCGCTGCAGAACCGCAGCGTCTTCATGGGCGACGGCGGCGACAACGTCCTGCACCTGATGTCCCTGTACCTGGTGTTTACCCGCTGCGGCCGGGTCTGGTCCCTCGACGCACGCCGGGCCGCGCGCACACGGGAGGCACGCGCGCGCGGGGAGCGGATTCCCGACCGGGTCGGGCCCGTCCTGTGGGTCGTCCTCGGTGCGGTGCTGGTCGCGGTGACCGCGGCCGGCCGGTTCGACAGCGACTGGTTTGTGCCCGCGCTCCTGTGGGGCGTCTGGCTGGCGCAGGCCCTGTGGTGGGTCATCGGGCGGTACGCGAAGTCGTACGAGCCCCGGGTACTGCTCGACGTCGTCGCGAACGTGATCCACAACGGCGCCCTGTTCGTGATCGCGAGCGAGGCCTGTCTGATCTACGCGACGGCCGGCTGGTACAAGATCCAGGGTTCCCGCTGGCAGGACGGCACCGCCGTCTACTACCCGCTCCACCTCGACTACTTCTCACCCTGGCCCGCCCTCGCCGACCTGCTGGCCGGCAACGGCACGATGGTGATGCTCGTCACCTACGGGACCGTGATCGTGCAGGTCGCCTTCCCGTTCACGCTCTTCAACCGGCGCGTCAAGAACGTCCTGCTGGCCGCGATGATGACCGAGCACGCCGTGATCGCGGTCCTCCTGGGGCTGCCGTTCTTCTCCCTGGCGATGATCGCGACGGACTCCGTCTTCCTGCCGACGTCGTTCCTGCGGAGGCTGGGCGGATGGGTGGCACGCGCGTGTGGACGGTTGTTCGCGCGGGGTGGCCGTACGGTGCCGGAGGGGGACCCGGGGGAGCCACGCGCCCCGGAGAACCCCGAGCCCAGCCACGTAGGCTTCACGGCATGACCGACCCCGCCGCAGCCGTCTGGCACCGGCTCGCCGACACCTCCGTGCTGCTCGACGGCTTCCACGCCCTCAAGCACGCGCTGCGCTTCGGGGCCGAGGTCCCGGTCGCGGTCACCACGGACCGGGGGGCGGCCCTCGCCCTCGCAGCCGACCTCGCCCCCGACGTACGGGACACCCTGGACGCGCTGCTGACGGAGGTCCCGGAGGACACGTACCGCTCCTTCGTGCCGCGCCCCCACCCGACAGGGGTGGCCGCCCTGGCGGTACGCCCCGCGCGCGAGGCCAACCTCCAGAAGCTCGCGCACACGCCCCGCACCACACCCGTCGTGGTCCTCGACAACCCGCGCAACCTGGGCAACGCGGGCGCCGTGATCCGCCTCGCCGCCGGTTTCGGGGCGACCGGCGTGGTCACCACCGGAACACTCGACCCCTGGCACCCGACGGTCGTGCGCGCGGGGGCGGGCTTGCACTACGCGACCGCGGTGGAGCGCCTGACGGTCGACGAACTGCCGCCCGGCCCGGTGTTCGCCCTCGACCCGGAGGGCGATGACATCCGGGCCCTGAAGCTCCCGGACGACGCCGTCCTGGCCTTCGGTTCGGAGCGCAGCGGCCTGTCGCCCGAACTACGCACCCGTACGGACCACTTGGTGTCCCTGCCGATGCGCCCCCAGGTCTCCAGCTACAACCTGGCGACGAGCGTGGCGATGACCCTGTACCACTGGAGCACGTCCACTGCAGCGCCCCTTTAGGGGCGCGGGGAACTGCGCGATCAGCCACAACGAACCGCCACTCGCGCAGCCACCGAAACCACCCGAGTTCTTAGGCGTCCCGACGAACCTCAACAACCCGGAACCGGTTCGCGACAAACGCCCCATCACACAACGCCGCGTTGGCCGCCGGGTTCCCCCCAGACCCGTGGAAGTCCGAGAACGCGGCGGTCTGGTTCACGAACACCCCACCGGTCAGGTTCAGCGACAACTGGGCGGCCTCCTCAAGGCAGACCTCCTCAACCGCAGCCTCGACCCCGGCGTCAGTCGTGTATGCCCCCACAGTCATCGCCCCCTTCTGCCGCACCGTCCGCCGCAACAACTCCACCGCATCCCCGACGGAGTCGACCGCGACGGCGAAGGAAACGGGCCCGAAGCACTCGCTCATGTACGCGGCCTCGTCATCCGGCTTCGCCCCGTCCAGCTTCACGATGACCGGCGTGCAGACGACCGCGTTCGGGAACTCCGGGTTGGTGATCTCCCGTGAGGCGAGGGCGACTTCACCCAGCCCGGCAGCCGCCTCCAGGCGGGCCTTCACGTCCGGGTTGACGATCGCGCCGAGCAGCCCGTTCGCGCGCGCGTCGTCGCCCAGGAGACCGTCCACGGAGCGTGCGAGATCGGCGACGACCTCGTCGTAGGACTTGGGGCCCTGGTCGGTGGAGATGCCGTCGCGGGGGATCAGCAGGTTCTGCGGGGTGGTGCACATCTGGCCGCTGTACAGGGACAGGGAGAACGCCAGGTTGGACAGCATCCCCTTGTAGTCGTCGGTCGACTCGACGACGACCGTGTTGACGCCGGCCTTCTCCGTGTAGACCTGTGCCTGGCGGGCGTTGGTCTCCAGCCAGTCGCCGAAGCCGGTCGAGCCCGTGTAGTCGATGATCCGGATCTCGGGGCGGGTGGCGAGCGTCTTGGCGATGCCCTCACCGGGACGCTCGGCGGCCAGTGCCACGAGGTTCGGGTCGAAGCCGGCCTCGGTGAGGACCTCGCGCGCGATCTGCACGGTGAGCGCGAGCGGCAGCACCGCGCGCGGGTGGGGCTTCACCAGGACCGCGTTGCCGGTGGCGAGGGAGGCGAACAGGCCCGGATAGCCGTTCCACGTCGGGAAGGTGTTGCAGCCGATGACCAGGGCGGTCCCGCGCGGCACCGGCGTGAACTCCTTGTTCATCACGAGCGGGTCGCGCTTGCCCTGCGGCTTGGTCCACTCCGCGACGGCGGGCGTGCGGACCTGCTCCGCGTACGCGTACGCCACCGCTTCCAGACCGCGGTCCTGGGCGTGCGGGCCGCCCGCCTGGAACGCCATCATGAAGGCCTGGCCACTGGTGTGCATGACCGCGTGCGCGAACTCGTGCGTCCGGTCGCTGATCCGCTTGAGGATCTCGATGGAGACCACGGCCCGCGTCTCCGCGCCCGCGTCCCGCCACGCCCGCTGCCCGGCACGCATGGCCGGCAGCAGGACGTCGAGGTCCGCGTGCGGGTACGTCACGCCCAACTCGACGCCGTAGGGCGAGACTTCGCCGCCCACCCAGTCGTCCGTGCCGGGCTGGCCCAGGTCGAGGCGGGTGCCCAGGAGGGCGTCGAAGGCGGCCTTGCCCGCCGCCGCGTCCAGGCTGCCGTGCTCGCCGTAGGCCTTCGGGTGTTCGGGGTGGGGGGACCAGTACGCGCGCGTGCGGATCGCTTCGAGCGCCTGGTCGAGTGTCGGCCGGTGCCGGGCGATCAGCTCGTGCGCGGTCGGTTCGGCGGCCATGCGGGACCAACTCCTCGTTTCAAGAACTCGTCTGCGAGCTCATGACCTGGGCAGGAACAGGGAAAGGATCAGGGGCGGAAACAGGCGGTCAGAGTTAGAGTAACCGAACGATCGGTCGGGACAAGGGGGTCCGCCGCATCTGTGGAAAACCCCGTGCGGGAGGATCGCGCACATGACAGCACTCGACCTCAGCAGCCCCGTTGCCGTCGTCGGCACCGGCACCATGGGTCAGGGCATCGCCCAGGTCGCGCTGACCGCGGGCCATGTCGTACGGCTGTACGACGCCGTCCCGGGGCGGGCCCGGGAAGCGACCGACGCGATCGGCGCCCGGCTCGACCGGCTCGTCGAGAAGGACCGGCTCACCGCCGCCGACCGGGACGCCGCGCGCGCCCGTCTGCTGCCCGCCGAGGCTCTGACCGACCTCGCGGACTGCACTCTCGTCGTCGAGGCCGTCCTGGAGCGGCTGGACGTCAAACAGCAGCTGATGCGCGACCTGGAGGACATCGTCGGCGAGGACTGTCTGCTCGCCACCAACACCTCGTCCCTGTCGGTGACGGCCATCGGCGGCGCCCTGCGCAACCCCGGCCGCTTCGTCGGCCTGCACTTCTTCAACCCGGCACCCCTGATGCCGCTCGTCGAGGTCGTCTCCGGGTTCGCCACCGACGTCACGTCGGCCACGCGCGCGTACGAGATGTCCCGCGCCTGGGGCAAGACCCCGGTCGCCTGCGCCGACACCCCCGGCTTCATCGTCAACCGCATCGCCCGGCCCTTCTACGCCGAGGCCTTCGCGGTCTATGAGGCACAGGCCGCCGACCCGGCCACCATCGACGCCGTCCTGCGGGAGTCCGGCGGCTTCAAGATGGGCGCATTCGAACTGACCGACCTCATCGGGCAGGACGTCAACGAGTCCGTCACGCACTCCGTGTGGCAGGCCTTCTTCCAGGACGTGCGCTTCACGCCCTCGCTGGCCCAGCGCCGCCTGGTCGAGTCGGGCCGCCTCGGCCGCAAGACCGGACACGGCTGGTACGACCACGGGGACGACGCCGAGCAGCCCGAGCCGCACACCGCGGAACCCGCCCAGGCGCCCGCCTACGTCGTCGTGGAGGGCGACCTGGGCCCCGCCGCCGACATGGTCGCGCTGATCCGCGAGGCGGGCATCGTCGTCCGCGAGGAGGAAGAGGACCACGGCACCCGGATGGTGCTGCCCGGCGGCGGCCAGCTGGCGCTCGCCGACGGACAGACCTCCGTCGAGTTCCGGGACGTCGTCTACTTCGACCTGGCCCTCGACTACCGCAGGGCCGGCCGTATCGCCCTGTCCGCCTCCCAGGACACCGCCTCACAGACCCTCACCGAGGCGATCGGCCTCTTCCAGGCGCTCGGCAAGAACGTCAGCGTCGTGGGGGACGCCCCCGGGATGATCGTCGCCCGCACGGTGGCCCGGATCGTCGACCTGGCGCACGACGCCGTCGCCAAGGGCGTCGCCACCGAGGAGGACATCGACACCGCGATGCGCCTGGGTGTCAACTACCCTCTGGGTCCGTTCGAATGGAGCCGCAAGCTCGGCCGCAGCTGGGCCTACGACCTCCTGGACGACCTGCACCTGCGTGAACCGTCGGGACGGTACGCGCCGTCCCTCGCGCTCTACCGCCACGCGTATGCCACCGAGAAGCGGGAGGGCACCCCATGACCACCGCCAAGCGCGACACGTACACCCCGGAGACCCTGCTCTCCGTCGCCGTCCAGGTCTTCATCGAGCGCGGCTACGACGGCACCTCCATGGAGCACCTCGCCAAGGCGGCCGGTATCTCCAAGTCGTCGATCTACCACCACGTCACCGGCAAGGAGGAGCTGCTGCGCCGCGCCGTCAGCCGGGCCCTGGACGGTCTCTTCGGGATCCTCGACGAGGAGCACGCACGCGTGGGGCGCGCTGTGGAGCGGCTCGAGTACGTCGTGCGGCGGATGGTCGAGGTGCTGACCTCCGAGCTGCCGTACGTGACGCTGCTGCTGCGGGTGCGCGGCAACACCGACGCCGAGCGGTGGGCCCTGGAGCGGCGCCGCGACTTCGACCACCGGGTGGCCGACCTGCTGAAGGCCGCGGCGGCCGACGGCGATGTGCGCGGTGACGTGGAGGTACGGCTCGCGACCCGGCTCGTCTTCGGGATGATCAACTCCATCGTGGAGTGGTACCGGCCCGACGGGCGGGGCGTGGGCGAGCGCGAAGTGACCGACGCGGTGGCCCAGTTGGTCTTCTCCGGGCTGCGCAACCAGGCCCAGTAGGTCAGCTCTGGGGCTCCAGGTCCTCCTCCTCGAACACCAGCAGCGTGCGCGAGCTGAGCACCTCGGGGATCGCCTGGAGCCGGGTGAGCACCAGCTCGCGCAGCGCCCGGTTGTCCGGCGTGTGCACCAGCAGCAGGACGTCGAAGTCGCCGCCCACCAGCGCGATGTGCGAGGCCCCGGGGAGCAGTCGCAGCTGCTCGCGGACCGTGCGCCAGGAGTTCTGCACGATCTTCAGGGTGATGTACGCCGACGTGCCCTGACCCGCGCGTTCATGGTCGACCCGGGCACCGAAGCCGCGGATCACGCCGTCCTCGATGAGCCGGTTGATACGCGCGTAGGCGTTGGCGCGCGAGACATGCACGCGTTCGGCGACCGACCTTATCGACGCGCGGCCGTCCGCCTGCAGCATCTGCAGGATGTCCTGATCAATGGCGTCGAGCGGACGCGGGGCCGGCAGAGCGCTGCCCGCGTCCGGGCCTTCGGCCATTTGTTCAGGTGCCATGTCCCCCCGCCTCCCTACCATGGACGTACTGCGTTCATTTCAGGTTGTGGAGAACCGTTTGTCCACAGCCTGGAGGTGCCTGTAGCCAAAATGTGCCGACGACCGAACAATCGGTAGGGAGGCGCCGCACGTCCGACGCGCCTCTTCGAGCCACTCCCCCGAGGAGGTGCCGTCATGACGGTCATGGAGCAGCGGGGCGCGTACCGGCCCACACCGCCGCCCGCCTGGCAGCCGCGCACGGACCCCGCGCCGCTGCTGCCCGACGCCGCGCCGTACCGCGTCCTCGGCACCGAGGCCGCCGCGCACGCCGACCCCGAGCTGCTGCGCCGGCTGTACGCCGAGCTGGTGCGCGGCCGCCGGTACAACGCGCAGGCCACCGCCCTCACCAAGCAGGGCCGGCTCGCCGTGTACCCCTCCACCACCGGCCAGGAGGCCTGCGAGGTCGCCGCCGCGCTGGTCCTCCAGGAGCAGGACTGGCTCTTCCCCAGCTACCGCGACACGCTCGCCGCCGTCGCCCGCGGCCTCGACCCCGTGCAGGCCCTCACCCTGCTGCGCGGCGACTGGCACACCGGCTACGACCCGCGCGAGCACCGCATCGCCCCCCTGTGCACCCCCCTCGCCACCCAACTCCCGCACGCCGTCGGCCTCGCCCACGCGGCCCGCCTCAAGGGCGACGACGTGGTCGCCCTCGCCATGGTCGGCGACGGCGGCACCAGCGAGGGCGACTTCCACGAGGCGCTGAACTTCGCCGCCGTCTGGCAGGCCCCGGTCGTCTTCCTCGTCCAGAACAACGGCTTCGCGATCTCCGTCCCCCTCGCCAAGCAGACCGCCGCCCCCTCCCTGGCCCACAAGGCCGTCGGCTACGGCATGCCCGGCCGCCTGGTCGACGGCAACGACGCGGTCGCCGTGCACGAGGTCCTCGCCGACGCCGTACGGCACGCGCGCGAGGGCGGCGGTCCCACGCTCGTCGAGGCCATCACGTACCGCATCGAGGCCCACACCAACGCCGACGACGCGACCCGCTACCGCGTCGACACCGAGGTCGAGGCCTGGCGCGCGCACGACCCGATCGCCCTCCTGGAGCACGAGCTGACCGAGCGCGGGCTCATCGACGAGGACGGCATCAAGGCCGCACGCGACGCCGCCGACACCATGGCGGCCGAACTGCGCGCCCACATGAACCAGGACCCGGTCCTCGACCCCATGGACCTGTTCGCCGACGTGTACGCCGACCCCACCCCCCAACTGCGCGAGCAGGAAGCCCAGTTGCGGGCGGAGCTGGCGGCGGAACAGGAAGGGGGACACTGATGACCACCGTCGCCCTCAAGCCCGCCACCATGGCGCAGGCCCTCACGCGCGCGTTGCGCGACGCCATGGCCGCCGACCCCACCGTGCACGTCATGGGCGAGGACGTTGGCACCCTCGGCGGAGTCTTCCGGGTCACCGACGGCCTCGCCAAGGAGTTCGGGGAGGACCGCTGCACCGACACCCCGCTCGCCGAGGCGGGCATCCTCGGCACGGCCGTCGGCATGGCGATGTACGGCCTGCGCCCGGTCGTGGAGATGCAGTTCGACGCCTTCGCCTACCCGGCGTTCGAGCAACTGATCAGCCACGTCTCCCGCATGCGCAACCGCACGCGCGGCGCCATGCCCCTGCCGATCACCATCCGCGTCCCCTACGGCGGCGGCATCGGCGGCGTCGAGCACCACAGCGACTCCTCCGAGGCGTACTACATGGCGACCCCGGGACTCCACGTCGTCACCCCCGCGACGGTCGCCGACTCCTACGGCCTGCTGCGCGCCGCCATCGCCTCCGACGACCCGGTCGTCTTCCTGGAGCCCAAGCGCCTGTACTGGTCCAAGGACACCTGGAACCCCGACGAGCCCTCACCCGTTGAACCGATAGGCCGCGCAGTGGTCCGCCGCCCGGGCAGCAGCGCGACACTCATCACCTACGGCCCCTCCCTCCCCGTCTGCCTCGAAGCCGCCGAGGCGGCCCGGTCCGAGGGCTGGGACCTCGAAGTCGTCGACCTGCGCTCCCTGGTGCCGTTCGACGACGAGACGGTGTGCGCGTCGGTACGGCGGACCGGCCGCGCCCTCGTCGTCCACGAGTCGGGCGGCTACGGCGGCCCGGGCGGCGAGATCGCGGCCCGCGTCACGGAGCGCTGCTTCCACCACCTGGAGGCGCCGGTGCTGCGCGTCGCCGGGTTCGACATCCCGTACCCCCCGCCGATGCTGGAGCGGCACCACCTGCCCGGCGTCGACCGGATCCTGGACGCCGTGGGCCGGCTCCAGTGGGAGGCCGAGAACTGATGGCACAAGTACTGGAGTTCAAGCTCCCCGACCTCGGCGAGGGCCTGACCGAGGCGGAGATCGTGCGCTGGCTGGTCGAGGTCGGCGACGTCGTCGCCATCGACCAGCCGGTCGTCGAGGTCGAGACGGCCAAGGCGATGGTCGAGGTGCCTTGTCCGTACGGCGGTGTCGTCACGGCCCGCTATGGCGAGGAGGGCACCGAACTGCCCGTCGGCGCCCCGCTGTTGACGGTCGCGGTGGGGGCACCGGCCGCTGACACCGACGCGGAGACCGAGGGCTCGGGGAACGTGCTGGTGGGCTACGGCACCGGGGCGCCTCCCGCGCGGCGGCGGAGAGTCCGGCGGATGGCAGCGGATGTCGTGACGTCGGTGGCGGACGCCCCCGCCCTCGCCCCCACCCCCGAGACCGGCGGTCGCGGGGACGGACCCGTACCCGTGATCTCGCCTCTCGTGCGACGGCTCGCGCGCGAGAACGGCCTGGAACTGCGGGAGTTGACGGGTTCCGGGCGGGACGGGCTGATCCTGCGGGCGGATGTCGAGAAGGCGCTGCGGGCTGTGGCGGCCCAGGAGGCGATCGCACAGGAAGCGACTCTCCTTCCGCCAGCCACGGTCCCTGCCCCAGTGGCCACCTCGGACGGGGTGACGCGCACCCCTCTGCGCGGCATCCGAGGGGCCGTGGCCGACAAGCTCTCCCGCAGTCGCCGGGAGATCCCCGACGCGACCTGCTGGGTGGACGCCGACGCGACGGAGCTGATGCGCACCCGCGCGGCCATGAACGCCGCCGGTGGCCCCAAGATCTCCGTACTGGCACTCCTCGCCAGGATCTGCACGGCCGCGCTGGCCCGGTTCCCCGAGCTCAACTCCAGTGTGGACATGGAGGCGAGGGAGATCGTCCGCTTCGACCGGGTCCACCTCGGCTTCGCCGCGCAGACCGAGCGCGGGCTCGTCGTGCCCGTCGTACGGGATGCGCACGCGCGCAACACGGAGGCGCTGAGCGCGGAGTTCGCGCGGCTGACCGAGACGGCTCGGACCGGGACGCTGACGCCGGGGGACCTCACCGGCGGGACCTTCACGCTCAACAACTACGGGGTGTTCGGCGTCGACGGTTCCACGCCGATCATCAACCACCCCGAGGCGGCCATGCTCGGCGTCGGCCGTATCGTCCCCAAACCGTGGGTGCACGAGGGCGAGTTGGCGGTGCGCCAGGTCGTCCAGCTCTCGCTCACCTTCGACCACCGGGTGTGCGACGGCGGCACTGCGGGCGGTTTCCTGCGGTATGTGGCGGACTGCGTCGAACAGCCGGCGGTGCTGCTGCGCAACCTGTGATCACGGCGGCGCGCGCAAGTTCCCTGTGATCAGGGCGGGACGCATACTCGGGGGGTGACCGCGTACGAGCACCCCGACGCCGCACCCGCAGTCGCCTACGACGCCGTCGTGCTCGCCGGTGGTGCCGCCCGGCGGCTCGGTGGTGCCGACAAGCCCGGTCTGCGGGTGGGTGGCAGGGCTTTGCTCGACCGGGTGCTCACCGCCTGCGCCGACGCCGGGACCACGGTCGTGGTGGCCGACCCTCGTCCCACCGCCCGGCCGGTGCGCTGGGCCCGCGAGGACCCGCCCGGCGCGGGCCCGGTCGCCGCACTCGACGCCGGCCTGCGCCACACCACCGCCGACGCCGTCGTGGTCCTCTCCGCCGACCTGCCGTTCCTCGAACCGGCAACCGTACGGCGGCTGTTGACCGCCCTGCGGACCAGCGGCACCGAAGGGGCACTGCTCACCGACGCCGACGGGCGAGACCAGCCGCTCGTCGCCGCGTACCGGGCACCGGCACTCCGCCGGGAGCTGACCGCACTCACTTCAGAGCACGGCAGCCTCGCCGGGCTGCCCCTGCGGCGGCTGACCGCCGCGCTCGATCTCACTCGCGTCCCCGACCCCGTCGCGTCCTTCGACTGCGACACCTGGGACGACCTCGCCACCGCCAGGGCACGCATCAGGGAGCATGGGCACGTGTTGGATGAATGGATTTCCGCAGTCAAGGACGAACTGGGCATCGACCTGGACGTCGACACCGGCATCCTGCTCGACCTCGCCCGCGACGCCGCCCACGGAGTGGCCAGGCCCGCCGCACCGCTGACCACCTTCCTGGTCGGTTACGCGGCGGCGCAGGGCAAGGGCGGCCCGGAGGCCGTCGCCGAGGCGGCCCGCAAAGCGGCGGCCCTCGCGCTGCGCTGGGCGGACGAGGACACCCCCGAGGCCAGGCCCGACGCGAAACCCGGGGCCACGTCCGACGCCACGTCGCAGACCTCGTCGGACACCCCGGGTCCGGACGCCGCCGGATGACCGCGCGCGGCACGCACACGCACACCGGCGAGCACGCCCGGGACGCCGAGGACCTCGACGTCGAGGAGGTACTCGCCCTCGTGAACGAAGGCAGCACCGGCGACCCCGCCGTGCCCTCCCCCTCGACCTCGGCTGCACCGCAGGGCACGCCTCAGCCCCCCGGCACTCCCCGCAAGCCGGACACCGACCAGCACAGGGCCACCTCCTGGTCCGAGGCCCGTGCCATTGCCGGACGCGCCGCCCGCTCCGGTGGCCACCGCGCCCCCGTCTCCGTGACCCTCGACTCCGCGCTCGGCCTGGTCCTGGCCGCGCCGCTCGTCGCCCTGAGCGACCTGCCCTCGTTCGACACCTCCGCGATGGACGGCTGGGCGGTCGCGGGGCCCGGCCCCTGGGCCGTACGCGAGGACCGGGTGCTCGCCGGACACGCGCAGCCCGAGCCGCTCAGCGACGGCGAGGCCGTACGGATCGCGACCGGTGCCCGGGTCCCCGCCGACGCCACCGCCGTCATCCGCAGCGAACACGGCCGCACCGACGACAAGGGCCGTCTCCACGCGGCCCGGGACGTCGGACACGGTCAGGACATCCGCCCCCGTGGGCAGGAGTGCCGCAGCGGCGACCATCTGCTGCCCGGCGGCACGCTGGTGACCCCCGCGGTGCTGGGCCTCGCCGCGGCCGCCGGATACGACACGCTCACCGTCGTACCCCGCCCCCGGGTCGAAGTCCTCGTCCTGGGCGACGAGTTGCTCACCGAAGGGCTGCCCCGCGACGGGTTCATCCGGGACGCGCTCGGTCCGATGCTGCCGTCCTGGCTGCGCGCGCTCGGCGCCGAGGTCATCGCGGTCCGCAGGCTCGGCGACGACGCGAAGGCGCTGCACAAGGCCATCACGGCCAGCACCGCCGACGTCATCGTCACCACCGGCGGCACCGCCTCAGGCCCTGTCGACCACGTCCACCCCACCCTGCGCGGCATCGGCGCCGAACTCCTCGTGGACAGCGTCAAGGTCCGCCCCGGCCACCCCATGCTGCTGGCCCGCATCAAGGACGACCAGCACCTCGTCGGCCTGCCCGGCAACCCGCTGGCCGCGATCTCCGGCCTGCTCACCCTCGCCGAACCACTGCTGCGGACCCTGTCGGCACACCCCGCCCCGGAGCCGTACGCGCTGCCCCTCCAGGACGCGGTGCACGGGCACCCGTACGACACCCGGCTCATCCCCGCCGTCCTGCGTGGCGACTGTGCCGTACCGCTGCACTACAACGGCCCGGCCATGCTGCGCGGGATCGCGGCGGCCGACGCGCTCGCTGTCGTACCGCCGGGTGGTGCGCGGCAGGGACAGCAGGCGGAGCTCATCGATCTGCCCTGGGCGGTCGCCGGGATCGGGGTGTGTTTCACGTGAAACAATCGGGCCATGATGCGATCGCCCGCCAGGCGGACGAACATCTCGTGACCCATCGGGTGAAACTCCCGAAGAAAGTGGTCGAGCACCCCTTCCAGCAGGTCGCCAGACGGCTGTCCGTCGCCCTGCTCCTGCTCGTCGCGACCGCGCTGATCGTCTATGCCGACCACGAGGGCTACAACGACAACTCGGACGGCTCGGTCGACTTCCTCGACGCGCTGTACTACGCCACGGTCACTCTCTCGACCACCGGCTACGGGGACATCACCCCGGTCAGCGACAGCGCCCGGCTCACCAACATCCTTGTCGTCACGCCGCTGCGCGTGCTGTTCTTGATCGTCCTCGTCGGCACCACCCTCGAAGTCCTCACCGAACGCACGCGGGAGGAATGGCGTCTCAACCGCTGGAGGTCCGCGTTGCGGGATCACACCGTCGTCATCGGCTTCGGTACGAAGGGGCGGTCCGCGATCCAGACCGTGTGCGCGACGGGGCTGAAGAAGGAACAGGTCGTCGTGGTCGACCCCAGTGCGAAGGCGATCGAGGCGGCGAGCAGCGACGGGTACGTCGGAGTCGTCGGGGACGCCACCCGCAGCGAGGTCCTGAAGCGTGCCGAGG
The DNA here is from genome assembly GCF_000716435.1 of Streptomyces xylophagus. Classification (GTDB taxonomy): domain Bacteria; phylum Actinomycetota; class Actinomycetes; order Streptomycetales; family Streptomycetaceae; genus Streptomyces; species Streptomyces xylophagus. The sequence goes on along the minus strand of NZ_JNWO01000011.1, from coordinate 104,708 downwards.
TGCACAAGGCGCGGCAGATCATCATCGCGACACAGCGCGACGACACGGCCGTGCTGGTGACTCTCACGGCCCGGCAGCTCAACCGCGGCGCGAAGATCGTGGCCGCGGTCCGCGAGGAGGAGAACGCGCCGCTGCTCAAGCAGTCCGGCGCCGACGCTGTGATCACCAGCGCCAGCGCGGCCGGCCGCCTGCTCGGCCTGTCCGTGCTCAGCCCCGCCGCCGGCATGGTCATGGAAGACCTCATCCAGCAGGGCAGCGGGCTCGACATGACCGAGCGGCCCGTCATAAAGGCCGAGGTGGGCAAGACACCGCGCGAGACGGACGACCTGGTGGTGAGTGTCGTACGCGGGCACCGGGTGCTCGGCTACGACGACCCGGCCATCGGGACGCTTCAGCTGACGGACCGGCTGATCACCATCGTGCGGGTCTCGCCGGGCTCGCAGGTAGCGCCGGACACCCGGCCGTTGCCGGAGTGACCCGCCCTCGACCATTGCCGCGGTGACACACCTCGGCGGTCGGCCGCAGGGCAGGGAGTAGCGTCGGCCTCATGCATGCGATCACGATTTCCGAACCTGGTGGGCCCGAGGCGCTGGTGTGGGGCGAGGTCCCGGATCCGGTGGCCGGCGAGGGCGAGGTACTGGTCGAGGCGGTGGCCAGCGCCGTCAACCGGGCCGACATCATGCAACGCCAGGGCTTCTACAACCCACCGCCCGGCGCCTCCTCCTACCCCGGCCTCGAATGCTCCGGCCGGATCACCGAGATCGGCCCCGGGGTGTCCGGCTGGTCGGTCGGCGACGAGGTGTGCGCGCTGCTCGCGGGCGGCGGTTACGCCGAGAAGGTCGCCGTTCCGGCCGGGCAGCTGCTTCCCGTGCCCGCCGGTATCGATCTGAAGCAGGCCGCGGCGCTGCCCGAGGTGGTCTGCACGGTCTGGTCGAACGTCTTCATGGTCGCGCACCTCCGCCCCGCCGAGACCCTGCTCGTGCACGGTGGTTCCAGTGGCATCGGCACCATGGCGATCCAGCTCGCCAAGGCCGTCGGCGCGAAGGTCGCCGTCACGGCCGGCACCAAGGAGAAGCTCGACTACTGCGCCGAGCTGGGCGCCGACATCCTCATCAACTACCGCGAGCAGGACTTCGTCGCCGAGATCGCGCAGGCCACCGGCGGTGCGGGTGCCGACGTCATCCTCGACAACATGGGTGCCAAATACCTGGACCGCAACGTCCAGGCGCTCGCCGTCAACGGGCGGCTCGCGATCATCGGGTTGCAGGGCGGCACCAAGGGCGAGCTGAACATCGGCGCCCTCCTCCACAAGCGGGCCGCGATCAGCGCGACCTCGCTGCGGGCCCGTCCGCTCGGCGAGAAGGCGGCCATCGTCGCCGCCGTACGCGAGCATGTGTGGCCGCTGATCGAGGCCGGACACGTCCGGCCGGTCGTCGACCGGGAGCTGTCGATGAGCGAGGCCGGGACCGCGCACCAGGTGCTGGAGGACAGCGGGCACATCGGCAAGGTGCTGCTCGTCGCGCCGTAGGCCCCGGACCGGCCGCCGTAGGGCGGCCCGGCCGGCGGCTAGCTGCGTCGCACGCGGAGGCCGATGAAGGCGAGGCCCAGGCCGAGCCCGATCAGGATCAGGCCGCTGCCCAGCGGCAGGATCCGCAGCACGGGCTCGGCGGTGCCCTCGGCGCGGGCGACGGTCCGGTGCACGGGCTGGAGCGGCGGCGAGGACGGCACGAGCCCCGCCACCTGGGGCGAGGCGGAGTCGGCGGCTGCGGGACTCGCCGAGCTGCCGCCGTCGTCGCCTTCGTCCGCACCCGGCTCGGCGGTGTCCTCGCCGTTGCCCCCGCTTTCGTCCCGGTCCTCGTCCGCGGTCGGCTCCGCGCTGCGCCCCGGCCGTTCCCGTCCTTCGCCCGCCCGGCTTCCGGCCCTGGACGGATCGGCCGAGGCGGGCGCGGGGGCGAGGACATCGCCGGGGCCGGGTGCGTGGGCGGGCGGATGCGGACGGGGAGGTGCGGGGAGACGGCTGCTACCGGGGCGGGGGCTGGAGTCGGGCGCGGAAGCTGCCGTGGCGCCGACACCCCGGAGGGCACGCCCAGCCGTAGCGCCGACACCCCCAGCCGAGTCACCCCTGACGGCGACGACCGCTGAAGCGCCCCGCACCTCCCCGCCGTACGCGAGGGCATCTCCGCACGGCCCCACGACCGTGCCCGTGCCCAGAACGAGCAGTAGTCCGGTCGCCCGCAGTGAGGGCGATGTGCGCAGCCATGGAGTCACGTCCGTGACCCCCTCCCGAGCCGAGGCGGCAAGATCGACGGAACAAGCGTCACATCGGCCGCTCTTTCCGGCATTCCGGGTTCGGCCAGGCGGGAACGGTGGATCACGCTTGGAGGGGGGCACCAGGGTGGTGAGGTGTACGGGTGCGAGAGAATGGCCGCATGGAGATGCCGAGGAACGAAAGGTCACCGGAGAAGCCTCAGATCCTGGTCGTGGGCCAGGACGGGATGGCGCTCGGTGGGACCGGGGACGAGGACTCCCGCGAGATCCCGGTGACGGAGATGGTGGAACAGCCCGCCAAGGTCATGCGGATCGGCAGCATGATCAAGCAGCTCCTCGAGGAGGTGCGTGCGGCTCCCCTCGACGAGGCGAGCCGGGTGCGGCTCAAGGAGATCCACGCCAGTTCGGTGAAGGAGCTGGAGGACGGTCTGGCGCCGGAGCTGGTCGAGGAGCTGGAGCGGCTCTCGCTGCCGTTCACCGACGAGGCGATTCCCAGCGACGCGGAACTGCGGATCGCGCAGGCCCAGTTGGTGGGGTGGCTGGAGGGTCTGTTCCACGGGATCCAGACCACGCTGTTCGCCCAGCAGATGGCCGCGCGGGCACAGTTGGAGCAGATGCGCCGGGCGTTGCCGCCGGGCGTGGGCGACGGCGGTGAGGAAGGGCAGCCGGGCGGCGGCCGCGTGGGCGGACCGTACCTGTAGACACCTGGCCCGTACCTGTAGACACCCCTACACGATCGAAGGGCCCGGCAGCAGTCGCTGCCGGGCCCTTCCCCATCACTGTCACCGGGTCAGGACGGGTTGCCCGTCGACACACCCAGCTGGATCTCGGGCATCTTCTTGGGGTCCACGTCCGTGCCGGCCGCCGGGAACTGGTCCATGACCGTGCCCTGGCCGTAGGTGTTCTCGTCCTCGGGTTTGATCTTCACCTTCCAGCCCGCGGCCTGCAGGCAGGACTTGACCGAGTCGATGTACTTGAACTGGAAGCTCGGGATCTGGATCTCGCTGGGGTCGTTGTACGACTCCTCGGGCTCCGTGCACGCGGTCGTCTCGATCGTCTTCGACGTGTCGCCCGCGCGGTGGCCCTCCACCGCCGTCGTCGAGGCGCTCGCGCTGGAGCTGCTGCCGCCGCTGCCCTTCAGGTCGGCCGTGCCGCCGTTGGACATCGCCAGGGCCGTGATCAGGGAGCCGATCGCGACGAGGGCGACGACGACCGCGCCGATGATCACCGGCTTGTTGTTCCTGCCGCCTCCCCCGGAGGCCGGCGTCGGGTGCTGCGGGGTCAGGTTGTACGGCGGCGGGGTGGAGATGCCCTGCTGCCCGAACCCGACCGAGGGCGGCGTCTGGTAGCCCGCCTGCTGCGGATAGCCGTACGCGGGCGAGGGCGCCGGAGCGGAGCCGTAGGGACCCGGGTGGTACGGCGTCTGCACGGGGCCGGAGGGTGCCGGGGCCGCCTGGTCGACCGGCGGGAACACCGCGGAGCCGACGCCGGCGCCGCTCTGGACGGGCGCGCCGGGCACGATGCTCGGGGCGGCCGCGTGGAGCGAGGACGCGACGCGGAGACACTCGTCGCGCATGGCCTCGGCGTTGGGGAAACGCTCGTTCGGGTTCTTCTTCAGCGCGCGGGCGACCAGCGCGTCCACCGCCGGTGGCAGGGAACGGTTGATCGAGGAGGGCGCGACCGGCTCCTCCTGCACATGCGCGTACGCGATGGCCAGCGGCGAGTCCGCGTCGAACGGCAGCCGCCCGGTGACCAGTTGGAACAGCATGATGCCGACCGAGTACAGGTCGCTGCGCGCGTCCACGCCCCGGCCGAGCGCCTGCTCCGGCGAGAGGTACTGCGGGGTGCCGACGACCATGCCGGTCTGCGTCATCGAGGTGACGCCGGACTGCATGGCGCGGGCGATGCCGAAGTCCATGACCTTGACGACACCGCGCTTGGTCATCATCACGTTGCCCGGCTTGATGTCCCGGTGGACCAGGCCCATCTCGTGGCTGATGTCCAGCGCGGCCAGCACGTCCGCGGTGATCTTCAGCGCCTTGTCGGCGGGCATCGCGCCGAACTGCCGTACGTCCTCGTCGAGGACGGAGCCGAGCGGGCGGCCCTCGACGTACTCCATGACGATGTACGGCATCGTCGTGCCGTCGAGCGCGTCCTCGCCGGTGTCGAAGACCGAGACGACGTTCGTGTGCGTGAGCTTGGCCACGGCCTGGGCCTCGCGGCGGAAGCGCTCGCGGAAGGCCTGTTCACGGCCGAGTTCGGTGTGGAGTGTCTTGATCGCGACCTGACGGTCGAGCACCGAGTCGTACGCCAGGTGTACGGAGGCCATGCCGCCCTCACCGAGCAGGTCGCGCAGCTGGTAGCGCCCACCTGCGAACGCGCGCCCCGCGTACCGGTCCTGTGGGCCGTCCTGGCTCATCTTCCGTGTCCCCCATCGGCGCCGGCTCGGTGATCGAATGCGTCATTCCCGGCCAAGTCTGCCGGAGGGCACTGACACGTCAAGCGCGGTGCCCGATCCGTGACCGTACGCGAAAGAAGAGTCGTGGAAGCGTTACAGGTGCTGTACCGGCGGTACACAGAATTTGCACGACGCCACGTGGTACCGATTTGATGGCCGGTCCGTCTCCGGACGATTCCGGCACTCATCCCGGAACGGCGGCTTGCGCTGAGCCTGTAGCGTGGCCGACGGAGACCGTAACAACACCGCGCGCACCGCGGGCAGAAACGACGGCGAGGACTGATGGCACAGCAGCACGCTCAGGGCCCGTCCGACCCCGAGACGGCTGGCGGCGGAATGTCGGACGCACCGGAGCTGTGGGGTAACGGCGGACTGGTCGGCGACGGCCGGTACCGGCTGACCCACAGACTGGGTCGGGGCGGTATGGCCGAGGTTTTCGCGGCCGAGGACGTACGGCTCGGGCGCACGGTCGCGGTCAAGCTGCTCCGCTCGGACCTGGCCGAGGACCCGACGTCGAAGGCCCGCTTCACGCGCGAGGCCCAGTCGGTGGCCGGGCTCAACCACCACGCGATCGTCGCCGTGTACGACTCCGGCGAGGACTACGTCGGCGGCATGTCGGTGCCGTACATCGTGATGGAGATCGTCGAGGGCCGGACGATCCGCGACCTCCTCCTGAACGCCGAGGCGCCCGGGCCCGAGCAGGCCCTGATCATCGTCTCCGGTGTCCTGGAGGCGCTCGCCTACTCGCACCAGCACGGCATCGTGCACCGCGACATCAAGCCCGCGAACGTGATCATCACGCACAACGGCGCGGTGAAGGTCATGGACTTCGGCATCGCGCGCGCCCTGCACGGGGCGTCCACGACGATGACGCAGACCGGCATGGTCATGGGCACGCCCCAGTACCTCTCCCCGGAGCAGGCGCTCGGCAAGGCCGTCGACCACCGCTCCGACCTGTACGCGACGGGCTGCCTCCTCTACGAACTCCTTGCGCTGCGGCCCCCGTTCACCGGCGAGACGCCGCTGTCGGTGGTCTACCAGCACGTCCAGGACATCCCGGTCCCGCCGTCCCAGACGTCGAACGGCGTCTGCCCGCCGGAGCTCGACGGCCTGGTCATGCGTTCCCTCGCGAAGGACCCGGACGACCGTTTCCAGACGGCCGAGGAGATGCGCGGGCTCGTCCAGTACGGCCTGCAGATGCTCTACGACCAGGGCGGCCACACCGGCACCTGGAACACGGGCCCGGTGACCGTGGCCAACGGGCAGGGGACCCCGCCCGGGGGGTTCGCCGGTACGACCGTGATGCCCCAGGACTCCTCCGGCACCACGCAGATCCCGCAGCCGATCCTGCCGGGCGGTTACGGCAACGGCGACGACGGCGGCTTCGAGGGGCACGGCAACCACGGCAGCGGCCGGGGCAAGCTGTGGATCCTGGCCGTCCTCGCGGTGGTCGCCATCGCGGCGGGCGTCGCGCTGGCGATGAACAACACAGGTAACGGCACCGGCGGTTCGGGCACCACCCAGTCGCCGACCACCTCGCAGTCCGCGACCGACGACACGGCCTCGGAGACGCCGAGCGACGACACGACCGCCTCGCCGTCCGACACGGCCACGGACGACAGCGGCACGAGTTCCGGTTCGAACTACACGCCGACGCCGACGCCCTCGTACACCCCGACCGAGACGGCCACCGAGAAGCCGTCGAGCACCCCGTCCGCGACAGCCTCCGAGGAGCCGTCGGACACCCCGTCCGCGACAACCTCGGCGGACCCGTCGGACTCGGGCGACCCCGGTGACGACGGCGGTACCGGCACGGTCGCCGGCGCGCTGGGCGGCTGACCTTCACGCACCCCGACACGCGCGCGTGCGCCCCGTAACAGGGGTCCACGCGCGCGTGCCGTTTTCCGGTGCCCCCAGGGGGCTCATTCCGCGAAGGCCTCGCACACCGCGTCGTACTCCCGCGTCCACCACACGGCGAGCGCCGACGCCGCCGGGAACTGCGGGTCCGCGCGGGTGTCGCCGCGTTCGTAGTGCCAGCGCAGCATCCAGAAGTCGTTGAGCCGCTCCCACCACACCCGGTGCACGGCGGCGGCGAGTTCGGAGGAGCCGGCGCGCGCCGTACGCCGGTACGCGTGCGCGTACGCCCGCACCTTCGACAGGTCCAGGGCCCCGTCGGGCCGTACGAAGAAGATCGCGGCGGCGCGTACGGCCTCTTCGGCGCGGGGCTGTACGCCGAGCCGGTCCCAGTCGACGATCGCGGCGGGGGCGTCGCCCTTGTAGAGCAGGTTGAACGGGTGGAAGTCCCCGTGCACCCACCCCACGGAGGCACCGCGCGGCGGACGCCGGTCCGCGTGCCGTTCCAGCAGCTCCCGGCGCTCCAGCAGCCGGCGTCTGGCGAGTTCGTCGAAGGCGTCGGCGGGCCGGTGCCGGCGGACGTGCCCGAGCAGGTCGTCGATGAGGGCGAAGGTGTCGGCCGGGTCGGCGCCCGGCGCGCACTCCTCCCGGCGCCCCGGCATGACCCGCTCCAGGCTCGCGTGGACGACGCCCAGCAGCGCCCCCAGCCGCCCGCACTGGACGGTGGTCAGCTGGCCGCCGTGGCGGTGGCGGCCGTCGATCCAGGGGTGCAGGGCGTAGGCGTGACCGCCCACGACGGCGACCGTACGGCCGTCGCGGGCCGGGAGCGGGGGTGCCACGGGGACGCCGAGGTCGGCCAGGCGCCGGGTCGCGGTGTGCTGGCGGGCGATCGCCGCCGGGTCCGCGGTCTCGGGGTCGAAGTGGTGCTTGAGGAAGTAGCGGCCCCGGGTGGTGCGGAGCCGGTAGCCGCGGTTCAGGAGGCCCTGTTCGACGGGTTCGCAGGTGACGGCGGACCCGGCGGCGTACTGGCGGAGAAGGGCGCCCAGAGGGGGCGCGTGGGGCATGGGGGGTGGTACACGTAAGCGCGGCACGCGGCCGATGCTAGGGCACGAGCCGGGCCCTTGAGCTGCGGTTTGTCACAGAAAGTCACCGGTCGGTCGTCGATGGTCGCTTTCGGTCACAGGGTGCGCCCGAAGTGCCTTTCGAGGCCGCCGTCCGTCGAGTGGACGGTGCCCAGTCGCGGCTCGATGCGCAGATAGACCGGCTCGTACGACTCGCCGTCCACTGTGTCCGGAGCGGGGCCGAAACGTTCGACCTGGTCAGCCGTCGGCTCGTACGTCTCGCACGCGCCCACGACCTGCACGGACCACAGACCCTCGCCCGGCCCGGCCGAGCCCAGATTGTCGGCCCCGTAGGCGACGACGCTGCCCACGCACGCGTGGTGGTATCCGTGACTCCGGGGCATGCGCAGCAGCAGCCGGCCGTCCTGGACGATGTGGCTGGCGAAGGCCAGGAAGGGCAGCGCCCGCAGAGTGGTGGCCACCCGGCCGTGGTCGGTACGGGCGAGCAGGTCGACGGCGAGCTCTGCGTCGGAGGGCATGTCACCACTGTCGGCCGGACCGCACGCCCAGGGGAGGGGTCTTTGGTCCCTAATGCCGCTGCTGCTCGACCTGACTCTGTGCCTGTGCCTGTGCCTGTGCCTGTTGCTGTGTCTGTCTGCGCGCCACATAGGCCGCCGCCTGCGAGCGCCGCTCCATACCGAGTTTGGAAAGCAGACTCGACACGTAGTTCTTGATGGTCTTCTCCGCGAGGTGGAGCCGCTCGCCGATCGCCCTGTTGGTGAGTCCCTCTCCGATCAGGTCGAGAATCCTGCGCTCCTGGTCGGTGAGAGAGTCGAACTTGTCGTCCTTCTGGGCGCCGCCGTTGCGCAGCCGCTCCAGCACCCGGGCGGTCGCCACCGGGTCGAGCAGCGACTTCCCGGCGGCCACGTCCCGTACGGCACTCAGCAGTTCGTTGCCCCGGATGGCCTTCAGGACGTACCCGGAGGCGCCCGCCATGATCGCGTCGAAGAGGGCCTCGTCGTCCGCGAACGAGGTCAGCATCAGGCACTTCACCGAGTCGTCCAGGGCGCGGATCTCGCGGCACACCTCGACACCGCTGCCGTCCGGGAGCCGTACGTCGAGAATCGCGACATCGGGGCGCACGGCCGGGATCCGCACCAGTGCGTCGGCCGCCGTACCGGCCTCGCCGACCACCTCGATGTCGTCCTCGACCGAGAGCATCTCGTACACGCCCCGGCGGACCACTTCATGGTCGTCGAGGAGAAATACGCTGATTTTTCCGTCTTCAGGCACGCGGTAAGTCTCACATACAGGCTCTTCCCGTGCCCGAGGTGAGCGGGATAACGTGCCGTTGTTCCGGCCCCCTGCAAGGCTGTGACCAGGACTTGTTCCCGACTTTCGCGATTTACTTGGAAATCCAAGCAAAATCGCAGGTCAGGAGGGGTTTCACAGAATTGTGGAGCACTGGGTAACGTGCCTGTTGCAGGGCGCTCGCCGGGGCACCTGTCACGCCTGCTCCCGACGAACCGCACCCACCCTGTGCGTCCGTGGGGCGCAGGTGAGCCGCACTGGCACCCGGCGAACCCGGGGAGCCGGACCGACGGAGGAGCACACGTGACCGTGGAGAGCACTGCCCCGCGCAAGCCGCGACGCAGCGCCGGAAGCAAGGCCAAGGGCGCCGACCCGGACCTCGTCCAGCTGCTGACGCCCGAGGGCAAGCGAGTCAAGAACGCCAAGACCGCCCCGTACGACAAGTACGTCGCCGGCATCACCCCCGAAGAGCTCCGCGGCCTGTACCGCGACATGGTGCTCACCCGCCGCTTCGACGCCGAGGCCACCGCCCTGCAGCGCCAGGGCGAGCTGGGCCTGTGGGCCTCGCTGCTCGGCCAGGAGGCCGCACAGATCGGCTCCGGGCGGGCCACCCGCGAGGACGACTACGTCTTCCCGACCTACCGCGAGCACGGCGTCGCCTGGTGCCGCGGGGTCGACCCGACCAACCTGCTCGGCATGTTCCGGGGCGTCAACCACGGCGGCTGGGACCCGAACACGAACAACTTCCACCTGTACACGATCGTCATCGGCTCGCAGACGCTGCACGCCACGGGCTACGCGATGGGCGTGACCATGGACGGCGCCGACAGCGCCGTCATCGCGTACTTCGGGGACGGCGCCTCCAGCCAGGGCGACGTGGCGGAATCGTTCACCTTCTCGGCGGTGTACAACGCCCCGGTCGTGTTCTTCTGCCAGAACAACCAGTGGGCCATCTCCGAGCCCACCGAGAAGCAGACCCGCGTCCCGCTCTACCAGCGCGCACAGGGCTACGGCTTCCCGGGCGTCCGCGTCGACGGCAACGACGTACTGGCCTGCCTCGCCGTCACCAAGTGGGCGCTGGAGCGGGCCCGCAACGGCGAGGGCCCGACGCTCGTCGAGGCGTACACCTACCGCATGGGCGCCCACACCACCTCCGACGATCCGACGAAGTACCGGGCCGACGAGGAGCGCGAGTCCTGGGAGGCGAAGGACCCGATCCTGCGGCTGCACCGGTATCTCGAGGCCTCAAACCACGCGTACGAGGGATTTTTCGCGGAACTCGAGACGGAGAGCGAGGCGTTGGGCAGGCGAGTGCGCGAAGCGGTCCGTGCCATGCCGGACCCGGACCGGTTCGCCATCTTCGAGCACGTGTACGCGGACGGGCACGCGCTCGTCGACGAGGAGAGGGCCCAGTTCGCCGCCTACCAGGCGTCGTTCGCGGACGAAGAAGGGGGTAAGTGACATGGCGGAGACCGCGACTTTCAAGAACCTGCCGCTGGCCAAGGCGATCAACGAATCGCTGCGCGCCGCCCTGGAGTCCGACCCCAAGGTCCTCATCATGGGCGAGGACGTCGGCAAGCTCGGCGGCGTCTTCCGCGTCACGGACGGCCTCCAGAAGGACTTCGGCGAACGCAGGGTGGTCGACACCCCGCTCGCCGAGTCGGGCATCGTAGGCACGGCCATCGGTCTCGCCCTCCGCGGCTACCGCCCGGTCGTGGAGATCCAGTTCGACGGCTTCGTCTTCCCGGCCTACGACCAGATCGTCACCCAGCTCGCCAAGATGCACGCCCGCTCCCTGGGCAAGGTGAAGATGCCGGTCGTCGTGCGCATTCCCTACGGCGGCGGCATCGGCGCCGTGGAACACCACTCGGAGTCCCCGGAAGCCCTGTTCGCGCACGTGCCGGGCCTGAAGATCGTCAGCCCGTCGAACTCGTCGGACGCCTACTGGATGATGCAGCAGGCCATCCAGAGCGACGACCCGGTGATCTTCTTCGAACCGAAACGGCGCTACTGGGACAAGGGCGACGTCAACACCGAGGCCATCCCCGACCCCCTCCACCGGGCCCGCGTGGTCCGCGAGGGCACGGACCTCACCCTCGCCGCCTACGGCCCGATGGTGAAGCTCTGCCAGGAGGTCGCCGACGCGGCCGCCGAGGAGGGCAGGTCGCTGGAGATCCTGGACCTGCGCTCGGTGTCCCCGCTGGACTTCGACGCGATCCAGGCCTCGGTCGAGAAGACCCGCCGCCTGGTCGTGGTCCACGAGGCACCGGTGTTCTTCGGCTCCGGCGGCGAGATCGCGGCCCGCATCACGGAGCGCTGCTTCTACCACCTGGAGGCCCCGGTGCTGCGCGTGGGCGGCTATCACGCCCCGTACCCGCCGGCACGCCTGGAGGAGGAGTACCTGCCGAGCCTGGACCGGGTGCTCGACGCCGTCGACCGCGCTCTGGCGTACTGAGGAGAGGGTCGTGACGACGATGACTGAAGCTGAAGCGTCCGTACGCGAATTCAAGATGCCGGACGTGGGCGAGGGCCTCACCGAGGCCGAGATCCTCAAGTGGTACGTCCAGCCCGGCGACACCGTCGCCGACGGCCAGGTCGTCTGCGAGGTGGAGACGGCGAAGGCGGCGGTGGAACTCCCCATCCCGTACGACGGCGTGGTGCGCGAACTCCGCTTCCCCGAGGGGACGACGGTGGCGGTGGGCATGTCCATCATCGCGGTGGACGTGTCCGGGGGCGCGGCTCCGGCCGAGGCTGCTGCTGAGATTCCCGAGGAGGAGGCGAAGCCCGCGGCACCGGCCCGCACGCCGGTACTGGTGGGCTACGGCGTCTCCACGTCCGCCACGAAGCGCCGCCCCCGCAAGGGCGCGGAGATCCCGGCGCAGGAGGTGTCGTCGGCGACGGCGGCGGTCCAGGCCGAGCTGAACGGGCACGCGAGCGGGACGGTCGTACAGCAACGCCCGCTGGCGAAGCCGCCGGTGCGGAAGCTGGCGAAGGACCTGGGCGTGGACCTGGCGACGGTGACTCCGTCGGGCCCGGACGGCGTGATCACGCGCGAGGATGTGCACGCGGCGGTGGCGCCAACACCGGCACCGGCATCGGTGCAGGCCCCCGAGCCCGCCGCCCTTGCGCCCGCCCCCGTGACGTACGACACGACCCGGGAGACCCGTGTCCCGGTCAAGGGCGTCCGCAAGGCGACGGCCGCGGCGATGGTCGGTTCGGCGTTCACGGCGCCGCATGTCACGGAGTTCGTGACGGTGGACGTGACCCGGACGATGAAGCTGGTCGAGGAACTCAAGCAGGACAAGGAGTTGCAGGGCCTACGGGTGAACCCGTTGCTCCTGATCGCCAAGGCCCTGCTGGTCGCCATCAAGCGCAACCCGGACATCAACGCGTCCTGGGACGATGCCGCCCAGGAGATCGTCCTCAAGCACTACGTCAACCTCGGCATCGCGGCGGCGACCCCGCGCGGCCTGATCGTGCCGAACATCAAGGACGCCCACGCGAAGACGCTGCCCCAACTGGCGGAGTCGCTGGGTGAGTTGGTATCGACGGCGAGGGAGGGCAAGACGTCCCCGGCGGCGATGCAGGGCGGCACGGTCACCATCACCAACGTCGGTGTCTTCGGCATCGACACCGGCACACCGATCCTCAACCCCGGCGAGTCCGCGATCCTCGCGATCGGCACGATCAAACTCCAGCCGTGGGTCCACAAGGGCAAGGTGAAGCCGCGCCAGGTGACGACGCTGGCGTTGTCCTTCGACCACCGGTTGGTGGACGGGGAGTTGGGGTCGAAGGTGCTGGCGGATGTGGCGGCGATTCTTGAGCAGCCGAAGCGGTTGATCACCTGGGGGTAGAGGCAGGGGCCGCGCATCCCCGTGAGTCGGGATGCGCGGCTCAGCTCTCCTGTGCCGGGTGTGCCGGGGGGCTGTAGTCGGCCCGGGGCGTGGTCAGCCGGTCGGCGACCAGCGCGAGCCAGCCGCTGGGTGAGTACGGCGTCGGTGGGTCGACCTCCATGCCCAACTCGGCGACGGCGAGGGCGTAGTCGGACTCGTCGATGTCCAGGGCGAGCAGTTCGTGCAGCTCGCCGGCGAGACGGGCGACCAGCTGCGGATCGGTCGAGGTCCGGTAGTCGTCGATCGCCGCGTCGTGGTCGTCGAACTCGTCCTGCATGTCCTGGGAGAACCAGCCGCCGAGGAACTGGCCGAGTTCCGGGAAGCGGGCGTGCCATTCCCAGTGGGTGGCGGGGGTGGCCGGGGGTGGGACCTCGCCCTCCTCGACGCTGTGCTTGATGTGGTCGGCGAGGCAGTACAGCCACTGCTGGATCTCGCCCTCGGGGAGCCCCACGTCCGGGACGGCGTAGAACTCGCCGAGACGCAGGCGGAGTCGGCCGGGCGGGTTGTCGGCGTACTCGCGGAGTTGACGTTCGGCGACGGCGAGAGCCCACGGTCGGCTGTGCCAGGTGTGGCGCAGGTAGGCGACCAGCGCCTCGCTCGCCTTGTCCGGGGTGTCGTCGGCCGACTGCCCGGCGTAGGCGCGGATCACCTGGTCCAACTCGCCGTAGCGGCGGTCGTGTTCGAGGGGGCTCAGGGGCACGGGATCAGCCTCTACGGGTCGTCATCACAGGTACATCGGAAACGTGGCGTGGACGGCGAAGCCGTGTGGCCGCGACTCGTCCCGCTTCAGGATCACCCGGGCCGCACGGACGTCGACGGGTTCCCGGCCGGCCAGCATCATCGCCTGGAGCAGTACACGTCCGACCGGTTCGGGGCGGGACGGCCAGGTCGCCTCGATGGTCAGGCGGGGGCGGGTGGACTGGGCGAGCCAGCGGTGGATGACTTGTTCGTTGGCGGTGACTACCTGTTGGGTGGCCCATTGGGCTGTTTCGTGGTCGGGGTAGGTGGCGGAACGGGTCCGCATTCGTTGCTCGCTCTCAGTCTTCACGGCCTGTACATCGCGACGCCAGTCCTCATGGTTTCGGGGGTGGCCAGGGGTGTCTAGTCATCCTCGAAACGCCAGAGAACCATGATATTTTCGTCAGAAACTCCGATGAGGCAGACGTCGATTGTTGTAGCGGCAAGCGAGTTTACGTGAAACGACGACACCAGAAAATCGGCCTGGTCACCATCTTCCGCGTGCCCGTGATTGGTGAAGAACCGGGCATTTTTCCCAGCAGTTCCCAAGGTTTCACGCAAGCAGTCGTCCCGCTCGGTGTCCAATGTTCGGAGGGATTCGCTGGGACCGTAGAGAAGGGACCCGCCGGAAATCAGTCTGGCCAGATCCAGAGCTCCCTCATATGAAACTTCAAAAAGGCTGTCACGCAATGTTGTGCGGTCAATACCTCGGAGTGCACGGGTTCCGCGAACCATTTCTACGACAGTTTCATGCCAATCCGCTTCCCCGCGGGAATCAACTGCAGCAAAGGATTGGCGTTCGTCGAAATATCCTTGCTGGCATCCGGGCAGGTCCGGATTCTTCCTCGTCACAGATCCTCCCATGGTGGGCTTATGGAAGCGTCGGCATGGATGTGTAGGCCACATAGGGTGGGTGGAGGCCATTCTTGTATTTGAGTACGACCTTCACGGTATGTGTATCCTGCGCCGCACTCGCATGCGGGTTGCCAGCTGTAATGGTACGTCCGGTCACGGAATTGTACTCGACCGGATCAAGAGTCAAAATAGAGGCATCGGTGCGTGGCCTGGAAAGCCACTTCTTGATCTTCTCCTGATTGTTCACGCCTGCGTTCTGCTGCCCTGAATTTGCAGGTGGTCCGACATATTCCATCGCGTTCTGTGTGTATTTTTGGGCGGCGGGAAGGTCCGAGAAAGTGGAGGCAGCGTCGATCGTCGGCTGATCCCTGAGCCGCTGCGCGAGCTGCGCATCGGTCTTACCCACGTGCTTGTCGATGATGTGACTGCCGTGTACTCCCTCCTGATTCGCTAGGTCGAGCGGGTACGCATGATTGGCTTCGCTGTCCCCTGGCACTGTATACAGAGGATTTCCCTTGAAACCTGTCAACGCCCGTGCGCCGAACGCCTCGGCTCTGGCCGTTTCGGCGTTGAAGGTCGGTATGCTCGTGTACGCCTCGTCCAATGCCGGCAGCAACGCTTTGATTTCGCCGGCCTGTCGATGAAGGCGGTTCTCGTAGGCCGACACGGCGTCGTTCAGGGCGCCCTCGTCGATGTTCAGCACGATCCCCACCGAGACGTCCGCGACCAAACCCTTTCCTGCTTCCCACAACCCCTTCACCAGGCTTTTGGCGTCCGTGATGTCCAGCTCTCTCGGATCGAGTTGCTTGAGACTGTCGACAACGGCTTGGCGGTAGATCCGGTGCAGATCGTCCCGGACGTCCTCGGCCGCCTTTGCGACGTTGTAGATCGCATCGACCATGGCATCGCACGTGTCGAAGAGAACGGCGAAGACGGGATGGCTGCTTCCCCTCTTGTTCGCGTCGTCGTTGGCCCAGTCGTAACCCTCACGGTTCTGGCCCCAGGCGGACGTCCCCCACAACGTGCTGCAGAACGTCCGCATCGCGTTGTACCAGTCCTGGTCGGTCTGGTCGGTGATGCTGCCGACGAGGCCCGTCAGCGTTCCGTCCACCATGCCGAGCGTGGTCTGCGGCATGCGCCATGCCTGGGAGATCGAGTACAGACGCAGATGATTGGGCAACGGGAGGATCGTCGCCGCTTTGCCCCAACGGCACTCGTGCTCCAGCAGGGGACGCATGACAGCCAGGACTACGGCTTCCAGACCTTCGAGGGCCTCCTGCATCAAGTCCTGGCCCGCGTCGATGTCCCCCCACTTGAAATCGGTGACCGGGCCGTAGGTGGGGGCTTTGTCGATGACATGCGGGTTCGGCCGATGCGTCGGCTGTCCTGTCGGCGAAGGGTGGGTGGCCGCGTCGGCCGCCGCGTAGTTGTTGGCAGTGGACGTGAAGCCGACAGCGGCTCCCCCCACGCTCACCACGGATTTCGCCCAGACATCGAGGAAGCGCTCGGCGACTTGCAGGTAGGTGGTCGTGAAGTCCTTCATCGCCGTGCCCCTCCCGCCGCCGTCCGGGTACCGGGCCAGTTCGTCGAGGAACGACTTGATGCCACGGTCAAGAGGGTCCTGCTGGCCTGCTATTCCCGTCGAGACGCCGTACAGGACGGTCGGAGTGACGTCGATCTTCCCGTTCGCCGGAGACGTCGGGGTGCTCATCAGCCCGCTCCCCAACCCCGCAGTACCGCCCGATGAGCCGCCGCGTAATTCGCATGACCGGTGGTGACATACGAGTGCAGCCACTTCTGCGCGGCCTGCAGGTCCTGCGCCGAGCGGTCCCACTCGTCGAGCTTCTCGACGAAGACCTCGCGGGCCTCGCCCTTCCAGGACAGGACGACCGGTTCGGCGCGGTCGTAGAGGTCGTCGAGTTTGCCGTTGAGCTGCTTGAGGATGTCCTCCAGCTCGGCGGCGAGGTCGTGGAGGGTGGCGAAGGAGACGGTTATGTGGTCGTCGTCGGCGGAAGCCCCGGTCGACATGATCCCCCTGGATATCGGTCGGCAACTATGGCTGGTTGATGGACACTTGGCGGCGGCCCGCGTTCAGAAAGGTCAGAAGGAGTCGAGGCTGCTGCGGGGCGGCGTCGGTGTATCGCCCGTCGCCCCCACCTTCGGCGTCGACAGCTTGTCGACCTCGCTGCCGACGTTGACCTGGATCTTCCGCATGCGCTCCAACACCTCGATGTCGTTCGCGGAGAAGCCGTCCCGGCTCATCCGGACGGCCTGCTCCAGCAGCTTCATCACTTCGCGGATGCGTACGGCGTCCTCGGTCGCCGCGCGGTGGAACTCGCGGTACGCCGTCGCCGCCGGGCCGCGCCAGCCGGCCTCGATGCGGTCGACGATCGCGTCCATGCGTCTGACCTGCTTGTCGAGGTGGTCCTGCATGTCGTCGAGGTCGCCGGCGAGTTTGGTGAGGTCGGAGGACGTGACCTTCAGGTCAGGGCCGCCGCCCTGGCCCGCACCGGTTCCGGGCACTGCCATGCCGTATCCCCGCCCCCGTCGCGTCGGCATCACACGTCACTTGCTGTTGCAATAATCCTACGGTTCGCAGTGGCTTCGAAGCGAGGCCGTTCAGGGGCCCGCGATGTCCAACTCCGCCCAGACGGTCTTGCCGACAGTGAGCTTCTCCACGGACCAACGGGCCGCCAGCGTACGGACGATGAGCAGGCCGCGGCCGAACTGGTCGTCGTGGGTGGAGATTTGGGGGTACGGGAGTCGCTCGCCCCTCGGGTCGGTGACCGCCACGCGCAATGCGTTGCCGGTGAGTGACGTCTCCACGCGGAACAGGCGGTCGCGGAGGCACCCGTGCAGTAACGCGTTCGTGCACAACTCGCTTGCCAGTAGCGCCGCGTCGCCGGCGGAGTTGGGGTGTCCCCAGGTGGTGGTGAGGTGGGCGACGTGTCTGCGGGCGCGGGGGATGTTGCTCGGGTACGGGGTGTAGGTGACGGCGTCGTAATGGTCGTACGGGCCGATGGGCTTGGGGAGTCCGGGAGGACAGGAGTCGGTCACCGGGGCGCACCTCCTTGTGCGATGGGGGAGCAGGAGCCAGGTGGGGTGGCTTTGCCGTGGGCAGCACGGTGCACTTCCGCCAACTGGTGTCGCTGGGTGGGCGATTGAGTACTGAAGGTGGCGGCGTGACGAGTAGGGCAGCAAGTGTGAGGCCATAAATTTCTACTCGAACTTGCTTGCCCTCCGTGTGGCCGCCGCACAGACTGTGACCAACTCGGCCGATGGGAAGGCGACATGGCAGGCAGAAACCCTGATCGCGGTGTGTCCGTATCGACCGTGCTGGCGCGGCGGCTGGGCGGTGAGCTGCTGCGTATGCGTGAGGGGCAGGGACTTAGGCAGGCGCATGCCGCCGAGGCGTTGTCGGCGTCGGTGGCCAAGGTCGCGAAGATGGAGCGCGGGCTGGTGCCGATCCGCGACCCGGACATTCGCGCGCTCTGTCACCTGTACGGCGAGACGGCTGAGCCGGTGATCGGGCGACTGCTGACCCTCGCGAGGACGGACCGTGAGAGACGCAAGGCTCGCGGTTGGTGGAACCAGTACCCGCAGCTTTCCGCGATGGTCGAGTACGTGGCGTTGGAGGACATCGCCACCAGCATGCGTACTTGGGAACTCGCCTTCGTCCCCGGCCTGTTGCAGACACCTGACTACGCGCGGGCGGTTGCCGTCGGCGCCGGATCGTGGGAGGACCCGGGTGAGATCGAACCCTTCGTGGAGGCCCGGCTGGCGCGTCAGGCTCGACTGCGTTCGGAGCGGCCACTGGAGTTGTGGGCCGTGGTGCACGAGGGCGCGCTACGTCAACTCGTAGGCGGGCGGGCTGTGATGAGGGAACAGCTGGGGCAACTGCTGGACCTTGCGCGCACGGACACGGTGACATTGCAGGTGGTGCCATTTCTGGCAGGCGCCAACCCCGGCATGATCGGGTCGTTCAGCATCGTCTCGTTCGCGGAACCCGGTGCCCTGGACGTCGTACACATGGACGTACCCTCTTCTACGCTCTGGTTGGAGAGCGAGGATGACGCGGCCCGGCACGGTCGGATCTTCGATCGCATCGCGCGAGTGGGGCTGGCGGAGCGCAACGCTCTCGACCTGATCGAAGCCATTCGCAAGGAGATGTAGATCCGGTGACAGAGTTCGTGTTCGTCAAGTCCAGCTACAGCGGCGGAGATGCTGGGCAGCAGTGCGTCGAAGTCGCCCGCAACATCCCCACCACCATCGCCGTCCGCGACTCCAAGGCCCCCGACGGACCCATACTCCAGGTCACCGCCTCCGCCTGGGCCGCGTTCGCAGTGCACCTGGGGGACGACCGAGGGTGAGCGATTCCGTCGGCCTCAGGTGGGGACGGGCCGGGCAGCGTGCCGCGCAGGGTGACGCGTCGTACGTGGTGCTCCGTGGCCTTGAGGCCGGCGCCGACTTCCCGAGCCGTTCGACCAGCACTTCCTCCTGCGGGGTGCCTCAGCCCTCTTGCAGCACCGTCCGGATCACGTACCGGGCATTGTGCGCCATCGCGGGGTTCGTCTTCCGGTAGTACGGCAGCGCGATCAGTGCCTGCGAGAGTGTGCGTCCCCGGCCGCGGATCCAGGTCGCGTCGTCCACGCCCAGCGCCTCGCGGAAGACTTCCCTCGCCTTGGCCGGCAGCAGATTCCACGCCGGGAACAGATCGCAGGCCGGATCGCCCGCGCCCAGGCACCCGAAGTCGATCACCGAGGTCAGCCTGCCACGGTCCACCAGCAGGTTGCCCGGCATGAGATCGGCGTGCAGCCACACCGGCGGCCCGTCCCAGCCGGGGGCCCGCAGCGCCTCCTCCCACACGGCTGTGGCGGCATCGCAGTCGACGCCCTCCTGTGGGATCCCGCGCAGCTCCTCGATCGCCGCCCGGGTCTCCGCGTCGAGCGAGGCGACCGGTCCCCCGCGGTGGGCCCGCGGCGCACCCGGCAGGGTGATGCTCCGCATCGCCGCCACGAACCCGGCCAGATCCTCGGCCAGCAGCACCGGCTCGCGCAGGGCTCCCGCCTCGGGATTCTCCCCGGCCAGCCACCGGTACACCGACCACGGCCACGGGTACCCCTGCGCGGGCTGCCCCTCCCCGAGTGCCTCGGGGACGGTCGTAGGCAGGTGAGGCGCGAGCAGGGGCAGCCACGTCCGCTCCATCGACACGTCGTTGGCCCCGCCCTGCACAAGCGGCAGCCGTACGACCATGTCATCGCCCAGCCGGTACATGGCGTTGACCGTCCCGCCGGACGGAAACCGCTCGACCGCCAGCCCCGCCCACCGCGGGAACTGCTCGGCGATCAGTCGCCGTACAAGGTCGACGTCGATGGGGTGCATGCCGGGATGCATCTGCCCTGTGTTCATGACACGTCATCCGACCGTCGGACGCCGGCGCGCGTCAATCACTTTTCGCTGGCACCACTTTCGCCACACGCCCTGGAGGGCAGCCTGAGTCGAAGAGCTCCGTACGACAAAGGGACCCGCCGCTGGCATGCGGCAGGCCCCCGAAGAACGTGTCGGTATGTCAGATCGTCGCGAACCCGTAGTTCAGGAGCTTCGTCGCGTCCGTCGCGCGCTGGGTGACGGAGGACGACGCGAGGACCGTGCCGATGACCGTCTTGCCGTTGCGGGTGGCGGCGAAGACGAGGCAGTACTTGGCCTCGGGGCCGGAGCCGGTCTTCACGCCGATCGTGCCGCTGTAGCTGCTGAGCAGGGTGTTCGTGTTGGTCCAGGCAGCCATCGTGCGGGTGCTGCCGGTCTTGGTGATCGTCTTGGCGGTGTACGACTTCGTCTTGACGACCGTCTTGAACGTGGAGTTCTTCATCACGTTGCTGGCGAGCTTCGTGAGGTCGCGCGGCGTCGAGTAGTTGCTGCCGTTGCCGATGCCGTCGAAAGAGTCGAACTTCGTGTTCGTCAGGCCGAGCGTCTTCGCCGTCGAGTTCATCTTCGCGATGAACGACTTCACGCGCGCCGCCCGCGTCGAGCCCGTACCGAACTTGTCGGCCAGGGCGTACGCCGCGTCACAGCCCGACGGCAGCATCAGGCCGTAGAGGAGCTGGCGGACGGTGACCTTGTCGCCGACGATCAGGTGGGCGGAGGAGGCGGTGTTGGCGACGATGTAGTCGCTGTACGCCTTCTGGATGGTGACCTTGGCGTCGAGGTTGAGGTTCGACTGGGAGAGCACGACCTTCGCGGTCATGATCTTCGTGGTGGAGCCCGTCGACCGCTTGGTGTCCGCGGCCTTCGTGTAGAGCGACTTGCCGGTGGCGTTGTTCATCACAAAGCCGCCCGCCGCCACGATCGTCGGCTTCGTGACGGCCTGCGCGGGTGCCGCGGTCAGGGCGCCGGTCGCGAGCACGGCGCCTGCGGTCACGGTGACCGCGGCGGCTCTGCGGAAGCGGCTGCCCTTGATGCCGGTAATGGCAGTAATCAACTGAGGTACCCCGAATACGTTGAATGCCCCTGAGGAAACGGCCCAGTTGGAGGGGGGAAAGAGAGGGCCGCACGTGTGTGACACGTAAGTAGCACAGAAGGTTGTGCGGTTGCTGGGTCGGGTTCCCCGAATGTGTGAAACGCCCCCGAGAACCGGCCGCAACCGGCCGCGGAAACTCGCGCCGTAGACGCATCCCCGTAGACGCGCCCCCGGCTCCCGTTGGTTCCCCTCGACTCCCCTCCGTTCCGTCCGCATCCTGGACGCCCGTCCTCATGCGTACGTGTTGTATCTATGCTGTCCTCATGTCGTCCCCGTCCCTCTCTCCGTCCCTCGCCGCCACCGGTTCCGCCCCTCCCGCCGTCAAGCAACCCCCCGCCGCCGACCGCGTCTACACCCACGTCAAACAGGGTGTCCTGGACCGGCGTTACGAAGGCGGAACCCTGCTCACCGAGGGCGAGTTGGCCGAGGCTGTCGGAGTGTCACGGACACCCGTGCGCGAGGCGCTGCTGCGGCTGGAGGTCGAGGGGTTGATCAAGCTCTACCCGAAGAAGGGCGCCCTCGTCCTGCCCGTCTCCTCGCAGGAGATCGCGGACGTCGTGGAGACCCGGATGCTGGTCGAGCAGCACGCGGTCCGCAAGGTCGTACCGGCGTCGCCGACGCTCATCGCCCGGCTGGAGGAACTCCTGGACCGGCAGAAGGAGCAGGCCGCCGCGGGGGACCTCGCCGGCGCCGCCGTCACCGACCGCTGCTTCCACGCCGAGATCGTCCGCAGCGGCGGCAACGAAATCCTCTCCCGCCTCTACGACCAACTCCGCGACCGCCAGCTGCGGATGGGCGTCGCCATCATGCACTCGCACCCCGACCGCATCGCCAAGACGCTCACCGAGCACGCGGCGATCCTCGACGCGCTGCGCACCGGGGACGCCGAGGCGGCCGCCGGGATCGTGCACCAGCACGTCGACTGGTTCTCCCACCTGGCTCGGGGCGAGGTCCGATGAGCAGCAGCAGTTCGAGTTCCGCTTCCGCGCTGTCCCTGCCCGGTGATCCGCCCGGTGGCCGCCGTGCCATCGCCGTGTGGGGCATCGGCGTCTCCGTCTACTTCGTCGCCGTCATCTTCCGTACGTCCCTCGGGGTCGCCGGCCTCGACGCGGCCGAGCGCTTCCACGTCAACGCCTCCGCCCTCTCCACCTTCTCGATCCTCCAACTGCTGGTCTACGCGGGCATGCAGATACCCGTCGGCCTGCTCGTCGACAGCCTCGGCACGAAGAAGGTCCTGACCATCGGGGTGGTTCTCTTCACCGCCGGCCAGCTCGGCTTCGCCTTCTCCCCCTCCTACGGCACCGCCCTCGCCTCCCGCGCACTGCTCGGCTGCGGCGACGCGATGACGTTCATCAGCGTGCTGCGGCTCGGCACCCGCTGGTTCCCGGCCCGGCGCGGACCGATGGTCGCCCAGCTCGCCGGCCTCGCCGGAATGGCCGGAAACCTCGTCTCCACCCTGGTGATCGCCCGCCTGCTGCACGGCATCGGCTGGACGGCCGCCTTCGCGGGCAGCGCGCTCGCGGGAGTCGTCGTACTCGTCCTGCTGCTGCTCTTCCTGAAGGACCACCCGGAGGGCCACGAGCCGGAGCCCTTCCCGCACCGGGGAGCGGCGTTCGTACGACGCCAGATCGCCGCTTCCTGGCGCGAACCGGGCACCCGACTCGGCCTCTGGGTGCACTTCACCACCCAGTTCCCCGCGATGGTGTTCCTGCTCCTGTGGGGCCTGCCCTTCCTGGTCCAGGCCCAGGGCCTGTCCCGCGCCACCGCCGGCGAACTCCTCACCCTCGTCGTCCTGTCGAACATGGTGGTGGGGCTGATCTACGGCCAGATCGTCGCCCGGCACCACGCGGCCCGGCTGCCGCTCGCGCTCGGCACGGTCGGCGCGACGGCGTTCATCTGGGCGGTCGTCCTCGTCTACCCCGGCGATCACGCGCCGATGTGGCTGCTGATCGTGCTGTGCGCCGTGCTCGGCTCCTGCGGGCCCGCCTCGATGCTCGGCTTCGACTTCGCCCGCCCGGCCAACCCGCCGGAGCGTCAGGGCACCGCCTCCGGGATCACCAACATGGGTGGTTTCACAGCCTCGATGACGACCCTGTTCGCGGTCGGTGTCCTCCTCGACGCGACCGACGACAACTACTCGATCGCCTTCTCGGTGGTCTTCGTGCTCCAGGCGATCGGCGTCAGCCAGATCCTCCGGCTACGGCGCCGGGCGGCCCGCCGCGAGCGCGAACGGCTGGTGGCGAGCCGGGTGGAGACGGTGCACGTGCCGGCGTGACACACCCCTACGCAGGGATCAAGGTCAAATACGTGATCCCCAGCACACCCCGGTAGCTCATCCACTGGGCCCGGTGCCGGTCGAGGCGCTCGCGGGTCTCGGCGGCCAGGGGGTGATCACCGTGCCCGGCGAGCCACACCTCCGTGTCCGCCTGGTACCCGGCCTCGAACTCCTCCCACTCGTCCGCGTTCGCCGTCTCGACCCATTCGGGACGGAACCCGGCCGCCACCGCGAGATCGACGAGCGTCGCCAGGTCGTAGTGGTCGTCGGCACGCGCCCCCGGCCACATGCCGGCCAACTCGGCCGTCGTGGGCGGGCGTTGCCAGAACCCCTCGCCGAGCAGCACACGTCCGCCGTCGGCGACGAGCCGCCGCAGTTCCCGCAGCGCTTCGGCGGTGTGCCGGGGAGGCTCCTCGGCGCTGAGGGCCTGGCTCGCGCCCAGACACAGCACCAGATCGGCCGGCCCGCGCGCCGTCCCCACGGCCGACTCCTCGACGAACTCGACCCGCTCCGCGAGCCCCCGCGCCTCGGCGTCGCGCCGCCCGCGGTCCAGATCCCGCGCGTTCACGTCGACACCGACACCCCGCGCTTCCGGTACGGCGGTCAGCACCCGGAGCATCAACTCGCCCCAGCCGCAGCCCAGATCGAGCACCGTTCGCGGCGCCGCACCCGCCAGCCGCCGGACGATCCGGTCCGCGCGCTCCTCGGAGAGGGGACCGTGGAAGGTGAGCCGGGTGAGGCGGGGCGGACCGTCGTCGGGCTCGGCGTTCTCGGCGTTCTCGGTTTTGGTGGACGTCACATCAGACATGCGGCGGAGGCTAGCCGCGGACGGCCGACCACCGACAACGAATTTGCGCCCCCGGTGACCGACTTGGGCTTGGGCGTGTCACTTCGTGACCGTGAAGTTCCGCAGTATCGACGCCGCCAGCTCCGGATCGCCGTCCGCCTTGACGCGGTCGGTCACCGAGTCGAGGGGGACGCGTCCGCAGGCCAGCCGGACGTACGTCTCCCAGTCGAGGATCAGGGTGGCGGCGGGGCCGAGCGCCGGGGCCGTCTCGAGGGTGCCGCGGCCCTGGATGTCGACCCGGATCGTACGGAGGAACTCGATCGGACCGTGCACGTCGAAGACGACCGCCGAACTGCGCGGTGCGCCCGCGTCGTCGGCGACGACGCGGGGGAGCTCGGCGAGGAGGACGTCACGGGCGACCTGCGCGCCGGGTGAGTCGAGGTTTCCGGGGCGGCCGAGGGCGGTGCGCAGATCCTGCTCGTGCACCCACACGTTGAACGCGTGGTTCCGCATGGACTGTTCGAGCGTGACCTCGGTGCTGACATGGCCGCGCACCTTCGTACCAGGGTCCCGCGACTCGTTCCGCAACTGCCGGTTGCGGCGGATGATCGTGTACTCCAGCTCCGACGTCATCTCCGGCGCCGTGTGGTGGCGGCGGACATCGACCTGCATCTCCATGTACCGCTGGTGCTCGTTGGTGACGTGGTAGAGGTCGCGCGGGAGAGTGTGGATGGGGCGGGGGTCGCCGAGCATCTCGTTGTCCAGCCCGATGACATGGGAGACCACGTCACGCACCGACCAGCCGGGGCACGGCGTTCGCCGGTTCCACTCTCCCTCCACGAGGGGGGTCACCAGCTCGGATATCGCTTCGATGGAGTGGGTCCAGGCGTCGGCGTAGGGCTGGAGAGTGGGATGCAGACTCACGGAACGGGACCCCTCGGCGGTCGGTACAGGTCGGGTGGCGGGCGGCGTTGCCAGCGGGAGGTGGCTGTCGGCGGGTGTCTTGGAACGCTAAGTTACGCTGCTGTGAGGCACCCCGGCAGTGCTTTCGTGTGACGATCGTAGGCCCGTGTGAACGGCTCGAATGCCAGGACGGTGGTAGTGTGCGCGCCTCTCTCATCCAGATCGCCGTAGAAGAGGGCGAATCGGTCGAAAATCGCCGGGTTCGGGTGGGTGCTCTCGTCCGCGAACAGGCGGGCGCCGATCTGGTCGTCCTGCCGGAACTGTGGACCACGGGCGCGTTCGCCTACGAGCAGTTCGGCACCGAGGCCGAGCCGCTGGAGGGGCCCACCTACGAGGCGATGGCCAAGGCGGCGAGCGACGCGGGCGTCTGGCTGCACGCGGGCTCGATCCCGGAGAGGGACCCGGAAGGCCCCCTCTACAACACGTCCCTCGTCTTCTCCCCCTCCGGTGAACTGGCCGCCGCCTACCGCAAGATCCACCGCTTCGGCTTCGACAAGGGCGAGGCCGTGCTGATGGGCGCGGGCGCCGAACTGGTGACGGTCCGTCTGCCCGAGACGACCCTCGGTCTTGCCACCTGCTACGACCTCCGTTTCCCCGAACTCTTCCGCGGCCTCGTCGACGCCGGCGCCGAGACCCTCGTCCTCCCCGCGGGCTGGCCCGAACGCCGCCGCTCCCACTGGACCCTCCTGGCGCAGGCCCGCGCCGTGGAGAACCAGTCGTTCGTCCTCGCCTGCGGAACGGCCGGCACGCACGCCGGAGTTCCCCAGGCCGGTCACTCGATCGTGGTCGATCCCTGGGGCGAGGTCCTGGCGGAGGCGGGCGCGGGCGAGGAGATCCTCACGGTGGACTTCGACCCGGCGAAGGTGGCGGTGACCCGCGAACAGTTCCCGGCGCTGAAGGACCGGGTGCTGGGGTTGGAGCGTCCGGGGCGGGCGAGCTGAGCGGCAGAACCGGGCGGACACCGGCCGCACCGAAGCGCGGCTCCGGGGCGACCGCCGGCCGCCGGGCCGTACTCACCGACCTGCTCATCGCGTGGGGCCTTGCGACGGTGCTCGTCCGGCTCGTGGGCAAGCTGAACGACGACCCTCCCGGCTGGACGGACAGCGCGGTTCTCGGCGCGCTGTTCGTCGTGGGCGGCCACTTCAGGGACCGCCTTAAAGAACGCCGCCGGACCCGAGCCCGCGCAGCCGCCGACCAGGAAGCGCGTTAGTCCCCCCCGGGCTCCTCAGTCCTCCCGCTCCTTCTCCGCCAGGTGGATCACGCACACCGCCACCGCGATCAGCAGCGCCGCGTCCGCGTCCTCCCGGACGATGTCGACGCCGTACGTCTCCCGGATGTGCAGCCAGCGTCGGGAGATCTGGGCGAGCAGCTCACCGTCGTAGTCGACGCCGAACTCGCGGTCGAGGATCTTGCCGCTGACGTCGAGTTCGGTGCCGTCCACCAGGGACACCCGATAGTGGTTGCGCAGCAGCGAGAACCGCTTGCGTCTGATGGTCGCGAGGGGCTCACCGTCCCGTTCGATGACCATCGTGTCGCGCAGGGCGAGCATCTTCTTGTGGATGTCGATGAGCACGCGCCCGTGCGTGTCCTTCAGCTCGAAGGTGTCCCTGATGCGCATGGCCTTGCCGTCGACCAGGAACACCTTGTTGCCGTTCTGGTCCTCGATCCAGTAATCCTCACCGAAGCCGAGGATCCGATCGCGTACGAGGAATCTCATGCCGTTACGGCTTCCCCGGCAGCCGGTCCGAAACGCCGCCGGTAGGCCGACGGGCTCAATCCGGTCTCCCGCCGGAGCCGCGCCCGCAGGTTCGCCCCGGTCCCGAGACCACACCGCGCGGCCACCACATCGAGTCGTTCCTCCCCGCGCTCGATCAGCCGGCACGCCAGCGCCACCCGCTCCCCGGTCAGCCAGGCGAGCGGCGTCGTCCCGAGCTGCGCCCTGAACCGCCGGTGCAGGGTCGCGGGGGAGACGGCCGCGCGGGCGGCCAGCTCGGCCACCGCCAACGGCTCGCCCAGCCTCTCCTGCGCCCACGCGAGCAACGGCGCGAGCGACTCGTCCGGCACATCGGGCACCGGCCGCTCCACGAACTGCCGTTGCCCGCCGTCCCGATGGGCGGCGAAGACCAGCCTCCTGGACACCGCGTTGGCGATCTCGGCGCCGTGGTCCCGCCGTATGACATGCAGCCCGAGATCGAGCGCGGCGGCGCTGCCCGCGGCGGTGAGGATGTCGCCGTCGTCCACGAAGAGCACGTCCGGTTCGAGCCGCACGCGCGGGTGCAGGGTGCGGAAGCGGTCGGCCCACATCCAGTGGGTGGTGGCCCGGCGCCCGTCCAGCAGCCCCGCCTCGGCGAGCGCGAAGCTGCCGGTGCACAGGCTCATGACACGGGCCCCGCGCGCGTGGGCACGTCGGATCGCGTCGAGGACGTCATCGCCGCGCGGTACGACGTTGTCGGGCCGGCCCGGCACGACGAGGGTGTCCGCCGTGTCCACCGCGTCGAGACCGTGCGCTCCGGTGAGGGCGAAGAACCCGTGGTTCATCCGCACCTCACGCGCGGGCGTGCACACCAGCACCTCGTACAGCGGCTCGGAGAGCCCGAGTTCGGGCCGGGGCAGCCCGAACAGCTCGGTGGCGACGCCCACCTCGAAGGGATTGGTGCCCTCGTCGACGATGACGGCGACGCGGTGCGGATGCGTCGAGGGCTGCTGAGAGAATCCTTGCGGCATGTGCGATTCCTAGCACTGGTCCGCCGAATACGACACCCCGCACGCTGACCGCATGGAACCCATCGCGCTCTCCGCCGCCCTCGCCTCCTTCACCGACCAGTGGAGCCCCCGCATCGTCACCACCGTCAACGACTACGACGTACGCGTCGCCAAGGTCGAGGGCGAACACCTCTGGCACACCCACGACCACACCGACGAGTTCTTCCTGGTCCTGGACGGCGAACTGCACATCGCCCTACGGGAGTCGGCAGGCTCCGGCGAACGCACGGTCGTCCTTCCCAAGGGCTCCGTCTTCACGGTCCCGCGAGGCACGGAACACAAGCCCTACGCCCCCGTCCCGTCCGAGATCCTCGTCCTCGAACCGACGGGCACGCTCACGGTCGGCGACCAGCACGGGGAGATCCCGGCCCACGTGGACGCGACGACGGGTCACACCCTGAACTGACCCGCTGCCCGCTAATTTCGTTGAGCCCGCACTCCGCGATCGTGTTGGCTGGCGGCGCCGGACTGTCGTACCGCAGGTGTCCGCTCGGCTGGAGCAGGGAGTTGAACGTGCAGGACAGTGGTGTCGACCCCGTTGCCCACAATCGGGCAGCCTGGGACAAGTACGTCCAGGAGGGCAACGAGTGGTCGAGGCCGGTGAGTGCCGAGGATGTCGAGCGCGCCCGCAGGGGCGACTGGTCGATCGTTCTCATCGGGCATGAGCCGGTCGACCGCTCCTGGCTGCCGGCGGATCTGACCGGCAAGGACGTGTTGTGCCTGGCCTCCGGCGGTGGCCAGCAGGGTCCGATCCTCGCCGCCGCGGGGGCGAGGGTCACCGTATTCGACAACTCACCCCGCCAACTCGGCCAGGACCAGTTGGTGGCGGCGCGCGACGGACTCGAACTGCGCACCGTCCTGGGCGACATGCGCGACCTCGGCGCCTTCGGCGACACGACGTTCGACGTCGTGTTCCATCCGGTCTCCAACCTGTTCGTACCGGACCTGGCCCCGGTGTGGCGCGAGTGCTTCCGCGTCCTGCGACCGGGCGGAACCCTGCTCGCGGGTTTCATCAACCCTGATGCGTACTTGTTCGACCACGAGGCGCTCGACGAGCGCGGCGAACTGATCGTCGTGCACAAGCTGCCCTACAGCGATGTCACGCAGTACTCCGCCGAGGAACGCGCCACGAAGTTCGGCGCGGATGCCGCCCTTGAATACAGCCACACCCTCACCGACCAGATCGGCGGGCAGCTCGCCGCGGGGTTCGTCCTCACCGGCTTCGCGGAAGCGCCGCACCAGTCCGACGCGTCCGCTCAATACCTGTCGCACTATTTCGCGACGCGGGCGGTCAAGCCCTGAACTGACCCTTCAGTGCGGTGAGTAGGGCGTTCAGGGCGTTGGGGGCGGGTGTGAGGAGCGTGGCGGGGTCGTCGCTTTCGCGGAGGTGGAGGGTGGTGGGGGCGGCGGCTATCTCCAGGCAGTTGTTGTCGGCGTCGCCTGTGGAGAACGACGACTTCTGCCAGTGGAGGGCTTCGGGCACGGGTGTTCCTTCAGAGTTCCTGGGCGATGCGCTGGACGAGGTCAAGAGAAGCATCGTGCGGCAGTGCTGCGCTGTCGATGCTCTCGAAGCGGGTTCGGCAGCGATTCAGCCGAGCCGTCGCGTCGATGAACTCGGCGCCATGCGACGTGTCGATCTGCACGGTGTCGAGTTGGGGGACGACCCCGCCAACGTACTGCATGGGAAGACCCGCCCCGGCAAAGCCTTCGGGGCTGAACGGGATGACGCGAAGGGTGACTGTCTCTCTGTCGGCTGCGTGGAGGAGATGTCCGAGCTGGGTGCGGGCAACCTTGGATCCCCCGACACACATCCGCAGTGCTGCTTCGTGGACGACGATGTCGTAGGGCGTACCCGACTCCAGTACCTGCTGGCGGCGCATGCGGAAAGAGACGCGGGTCTCCAGTTCCTCCTTGGGAAGACCCGGATCCACGAACAGTGAGGCAGCGCGTACGTGGTCCTCGGTCTGGAGGACTCCGGGGATGTGCACCATCTCGAACGCGCGGACGTACGTGGCATCGTGTTCCAGCTCGGCCAGATCAAGAGCCTGGCGGGGCATCACACCTCGGTACTCGTCCCACCAGTTGCCGGTTCGGTACTCCGCCATCTCGACAAGGGCGTCCACGAGCGCGGGATCGTCACAGTCGTAGAACTCGGCCATTCTGCGCAGTCGTTCCTCGCTGAGACCGAACCGACCGGACTCGATGTGGCTGATCTGGGTTGGGCTGGTGTCGAGTTGAGCGGCGGCCTGCCGGTTCGGGACGCCCGCGGCCTCGCGCAGCTTGCGAAGTTCTGCCCCCAGCCGAGCCTGTCGTGCTGTCGGGACGGATCGTGCGGACATCTGTCCTCCTCGTGAGTCGATGCCGAGTTTGCCTGAAACGTTGAGGCGCCTCAACGTTTCACGCTACTGTCGTCACTGTACTCACGGAGGGTGCCTACATGGTCACCCATCCGCAACTCCCGCACGCCCACGCCCCGTTGGAAGTGCCACCCCGACCGTCGACACCGGGGCGCCGGACAGCAACGAGCTCGGGCTCGCGCAAACCCCCCTCACCTCACCGGAGTTGATGCCCCATGCCCTCGTACACCCTCATCTGCCCACCCCTCGACACCTCCCCCCACATCGCCCGCGACTTCGTCGCCACCGTCCTGCGCACGCTGGAGCTGGACCGTGCCCTGGTCGACGACGCGATCCTCTGCACCTCAGAACTCGTCACCAACGCCTGCGTCCACGCGAAGGGCGGTGACGGCACGGTGCTGTGGCTTGCGGTGGAAGAGGGGCGGCTCCGGGTCGTGGTGTACGACGGGGACGAGAACCCGCCGGTGATAAGGGAGTTGACGCCCGAACCGGGTGAGTGGGGCGGCGGCCGAGGCCTGTTCCTGGTGGACGCCCTCACCGAAGGCCGCTGGGGCCACGGCCCGGACATCCCGTACGGCGGCCAGTCGCACCCGGAGGGCAAGGGGGTGTGGTTCGACCTGCCCGCAGACTCGCCCGGAGGGTCGCGGCGCCCGGCATCACTATGACCGGACGGGTGTGGGCGCCCGCTCGTCCAGGAGACCCTCGCCCCGCAGGTCGTCCCAGAGCTGTGCGGGGATGTCCACGCCGAACGCCGCGACATTGCGCCGGACTTCGTCCTCGGTGCGCATGCCGACGACGATGCCCGCAACCACAGGATGGTGAAGCGGAAAGGCCATGGCCACGGCCGGCAGCGTCACGCCGTGGGCTTCGCAGACGTCCGCCAGGCGATGTGCGCGATCGAGTGTCTGCGGTGTGGCGGGCGCGTAGTCGAAGGTCGCACTCGCGGACGGGCGGGCCGTGGCGAGAAGGCCGGAGTTGAAGATCGAGGCCGCGAGCACCGAGACGCCCCGGTCCGCGCAGGCGGGGAGCAGGCTGTCGAGGGCACTGTGATCGAGCAGCGTGTAACGGCCGGACAGCATCACCACGTCGACGTCCGACTCCTCGACCAGCCGGGTCAGCTTGCCCGGGTGATACATCCCCGCACCGATCGCCCCCACCACCCCCTGGGCACGCAGTTCGACGAGGGCCGGAACACCCTCGCGCAACGCGTCCTCGAAGTGCTCCTCCGCATCGTGCAGATAGAGCACGTCGATCCGGTCGACGCCGATGCGTGCCAGCGAGTCCTCCACGCTGCGCAGCACACCGTCCCGGGTGAAGTCCCACACCCGACGGTGCGTGGCGGGCACCTGGAACGGCTCGTCCGTCCGACCTGCGGGGTCCTGCGGAACCAATAACCTGCCGACCTTCGTCGACAGCGTCCACTCGTCGCGCGGCTTGCCCCGCAGGAGATCACCGATACGGCGCTCGGAATGCCCGATTCCGTAATGGGGCGAGGTGTCGAAGTAACGGATCCCGCTGTCCCACGCCGCCTCAAGCGCCGCCGCCGCGGTCTCGTCGTCGAGCGGCTCGAAGAGCCCGCCGAGCGGACCGCCCCCGAAACCCAGCTCCGTGACCTGCACCTTGCTCCGGCCGAGCCGATTCTGCTTCATCCACCGATCCCCTCACCTGGCTGACAGGGCGCGAACATCCTTTCGTGGCCCGCGCCGTACTCCAAGGGGCGTGCACGCGACACGATCAGCCAAGCGCAGGGGGCATCAGGTCAAGGATCAGCAAGTTCCCCCAGTCGTTGGTGAAAGTGGCGCGCATGTCCTCGTAGCGCACACCGACGAACGGGTTGGAACGAAACATGACGGCGACCCACCGCAACGAGGAGTCGGCGTTGAGACGGGCGAGATAGCCGATGTTGCCCATTCCGCCGCCTCCACCGGACATCCATCCTGATCCGTCCGGCAACGGTCCCTCGAAATTGGTGGTCACCTCATCCGTGTCGTATTCCTCAAGGGCTTGGGCCACATCAAACGGCCTCCCGATACGAAAGGGAATCGGCTGCCCGGCATCCGGGTGGTACGCCCCCGGGCCGTCGACATGCAACTCCAAGCCGGTGTCGTCCGGCCGGTACAGCCCGTCCCGAAGCGGCATCTCCCCGGCCTTCCAGAGCCTTTCGACCGCTCCCATAGCTCACCCCACCGTCAATTCGGATCTACTCGTCCAGATGACATGCAACCTCATGCACAGCGCTGGGAGTTGAGCTTCCGGTACCCCTGGCGTGGTCGTCATCGATCCACGCGAATCGATACTGTCAGTGGCGGGTGGCACTCTTGATTCATGACCGATGCATCCTCGCCCCGGACCTCCCGACGCGCCCGTGTCCGCGCCCCCCAGCTCACCGGCAAGGGCGGCTGGCTGAACACGGGCGGCAAGCAGTACACCCTCGCCGACCTGCGGGGACGCATCGTCATCCTGGACTTCTGGACCTTCTGCTGCATCAACTGCCTGCACGTCCTCGACGAACTCCGTGAGCTTGAGGAGAAGCACCGGGACACCGTCGTGATCATCGGGGTGCACTCGCCCAAGTTCGTGCACGAGGCCGAGCACCAGGCGGTCGTGGACGCGGTCGAGCGGTACGGCGTCGAGCACCCGGTGCTGGACGACCCGGAGCTGGCCACCTGGAAGCAGTACGCGGTGCGGGCCTGGCCGACGCTCGTCGTCATCGACCCGGAGGGGTACGTCGTCGCGCAGCACGCGGGCGAAGGGCACGCGCACGCCATCGAGCGCCTGGTGACGGAGCTGGAGACCGAGCACGCGGCGAAGGGCACGCTCCGGCGCGGGGACGGGCCGTACGTGGCACCGGAGCCGGAGCCTACGGTGCTCCGCTTCCCGGGCAAGGCGCTGGCCCTGCCGTCCGGGACCTTCCTGGTCAGCGACACCACCCGGCATCAACTGGTCGAGCTGGCGGCGGACGGGGAGAGCGTCGTACGGCGGTTCGGTTCCGGGGCGCGCGGCCTGCACGACGGTTCGGCCGACTCCGCCACCTTCAACGAACCCCAGGGACTCGCCCTCCTCGACGACGGCTCCGTCGTCGTCGCCGACACCGTGAACCATGCGCTACGACGGCTCGACCTCACCACCGGCACCGTCACGACCCTCGCGGGTACCGGTCGCCAGTGGATGCAGGGCGAGCCCACGTCCGGCCCCGCCCGCGAGGTCAGCCTCTCCTCCCCCTGGGACGTGGCCTGGTGGCAGGGCAAGGTGTGGATCGCCATGGCCGGTGTACATCAGCTCTGGGCCTACGACCCCGCCGCGGATCCCGCCGACGACACCGTCGGCGTCACCGCCGGCACCACCAACGAAGGGCTCGTCGACGGCCCCGGCCCCGAGGCCTGGTTCGCGCAGCCCTCCGGCCTCGCCGCCACCCCCGACCGACTCTGGCTGGCCGACTCCGAGACGTCCGCCCTGCGCTGGGTGGATCTCGACGGGGCCGTGCACACCGCCGTCGGCACCGGCCTCTTCGACTTCGGGCATCGTGACGGAGCGGCCGAACAGGCCCTGCTCCAGCACCCGTTGGGCGTCACCGCGCTCCCGGACGGCTCGGTCGCGATCAGCGACACGTACAACCACGCGCTGCGCCGCTACGACCCCGCGACCGGCGAAGTCACCACGCTGGCCACGGACTTGAGGGAGCCGAGCGACGCCGTGCTCGTCGGCGACGAGATCCTGGTCGTCGAGTCGGCCCGGCACCGGCTGACCCGGCTGCGCCTGCCGGAAGAGGCGGTGCGCGTCGAGTCCGTCGCCCATCGCACCCAGCGCGCGGCCACCGAAGTCGCCCCCGGCGAGCTGAAGTTGGACGTCATCTTCCAGGCCCCGGCCGGGCAGAAGCTCGACACCCGGTACGGCCCCTCGACCCGGCTGCTCGTCTCCGCCACCCCGCCCGAGCTGCTCGTTGGCGGCGAGGGCGAGGGCACGGACCTGAACCGCACCCTGACCCTCAACCCGGCCGTGGCGGAAGGCGTGTTGCACATCTCCGCGATGGCCGCGTCCTGCGACGACGACCCCGCCAACGAATACCCCGCCTGCCACGTCCACCAGCAGGACTGGGGCGTCCCGGTCCGCCTCACCGAGGGCGCGACGGACCGTCTCCCCCTCGTCCTGGCCGGCATGGACGACCGTGACGGTCGAGACAACCAGAACGCCTGAAACGGGGGACCACCGGCAACGCCCTATCGGCGACGCGCCCTCGGCGCCAGCTTGTACAGCGCCATCCCCGCCGCCACCAGCGTGGTCGCCGCCACCATCATCGCCATGCTGTTCAGCCACAGGCCGGTCGCGGCCAGCGTGGCACCTCCGGCGCCGGTCGTGCCGGCGCCGACAACTCTTCCGTACATAAACGTTTCTCCTAAAGGGTTCCGCTACAGCGTTCCGGTGCGTGAGGGGTGGGGCTAGGTGGCCACCCACTTCTCCTCGCTGCGGCGGGCCAGCCCCCACAGCGAGGTGAAGTAGACGGCGTGCTGGAAGAGGTCGTAGAGCATCTCGGGGATCATCAGCGCGGCGACCAGGACCGCGAGGGGGCCCGCGCGGCGGACGGAGACGGTCTTCTCGACCACGAAGATCAGGCCGATCGCGGTCCAGAACGGGGAGAGGCCGGGCCAGCCGTAGAGCGTCGTGTAGGTGGCCATGAAGGTCAGGTAGACCAGGAAGGACAGCGCGCCGAAGCCCATCAGGAACTGCTGGAGGAAGTAGCGGGCGGTGACCTTGGTCCAGCCGTAGTCGCGGAGGTTCTCCAGGGCGCCGCGCTGCCAGCGCAGGCGTTGGTGCCAGAGTTTGGGGAGGCTGGTCATGACCTCGGTGGTGACCGCGCAGCCCGCCGGGGACATGGCGCGGTAGCCGAGG
Organism: Streptomyces xylophagus; assembly: GCF_000716435.1. Lineage (GTDB taxonomy): Bacteria > Actinomycetota > Actinomycetes > Streptomycetales > Streptomycetaceae > Streptomyces > Streptomyces xylophagus. The sequence goes on along the minus strand of NZ_JNWO01000011.1, from coordinate 69,721 downwards.
GTCTTGACCGCCTTGGTCATCTCGTCGTCCTCGGTGAGCGAGGCGAGGCTGTAGTAGCCGTCGCCGCCGCCGATCAGCCCCGAGTGCCGGGCCTCCCGGACCTCGCGCAGGACACGGGCACGGAACATCGTGCCGGTGCCGGTGAGGACCTGGGCCTTGCCGCCGGTGCGGTTCAACTCCCAGGCGTAGCGCTGGAACTCCATGCGCTGGAGCAGTCCGAGGAGCCCGCCGCCCTGCTCGCCGTAGAAGACTCCGCCGACGGCGCCGACCTTACGGTTGAAGGTGGCCATCGCGGTCTCGCTGAACCAGGGGTTGAGGACGGTGTCCGCGTCCTGGACGAGGAGAAGGTCACGTTCGTCGAGGTGGGGCAGGACCCAGTCGATGGCCTGGTTGAGGGCGCCGGCCTTCTTGTGGGTGTTGCCGTGGGTGGCGAAGACCTCGGCGCCGTGCGAGGCGGCCACGGCGGCGGTGTCGTCGGTGCAGTTGTCGGTGACGACGACGATCAGGTCGGGTTTACGCGTTTGCCGCCACAGGCCCTCGATCGCGGCGCCGATGCGGTCCGCTTCGTTGTGGGCCGGTATGAGGACCACCAGCCGTGGTTCGAGCACGGCAGCGGCCCCCCTCGTGAAGATCATGAGACGGGCCCGGGGCTGCCTCTCCCCGGGCCCTCAACTGCACAAAGTCTTCACTAGGTTCACACAACCGCACAATGCGACTGGCGTCACGGATTGCTCACGGTTGTCTGTGGATGTCCTGTGCGGGCGATTCCGTCCGAGTGCGGGTTACGCCCCCGTATCAGCCGCGGTAGCCGCGCGTCTCGTCGCCCTCGACGACGGTCGCCTGACCCGGTATCACCACGCGTCGGCGCCGGGCCATGCTCGCGAACGTCACGACGCCGATCAGCCCGACGACCATGAGGATCACGCCGACCAGGTCGAGATTGACCCCCTGCATCTGCCAGTCGGTCGCGAACGTGAGGATCGCGCCGACGGCGATGAGGATGATGCATCCGCCCAGGCCCATGAGTGTCGCCTCCCTGTCCGGTCCGGTCGGCCCGGTCCGCCACCGGGTACCCGGGAAGGCAACACCCATGCGCCAAGCGGGAGTTGGCTAGCCCTCCAGGAACGCGACCAGCGCGTTGGCCAGCAGGAACGGGTCCCGGTCGCCGCAGAGTTCGCGGACGCTGTGCATGGAGAGGATCGCCACGCCGATGTCGACGGTCTTGATGCCGTGCCGGGCCGCGGTGATCGGGCCGATCGTCGTGCCGCACGGCATGGAGTTGTTGGACACGAAGGACTGGAAGGGCACGCCGGCCTTCTCGCAGGCCGCGGCGAACACCGCGCGGCCCGAACCGTCCGTGGCGTAGCGGTTGTTGACGTTGACCTTGAGGATCGGTCCGCCGTTGACCCGCGGGTGGTGCGTCGGGTCGTGCCGCTCCGCGTAGTTGGGGTGCACCGCGTGACCTGTGTCGGAGGACAGACAGACGGTGCCGGCGAAGGCCCGCGCCCGGTCCTCGTAGGACCCGCCGCGCGCGAACACCGAGCGCTCCAGCACCCCGCCGAGCAGCGGTCCGTCGGCGCCGGTGTCGGACTGCGAGCCGTTCTCCTCGTGGTCGAAGCCGGCGAGTACGGGGATGTACGGCACGTTCTCGCGGGCGGCGACGGCGGCGAGCGCGGCCACGCCGGCGTGCAGGGACAGCAGGTTGTCCATGCGCGGACCGGCGACCAGCTCCTGGTCGCGGCCCAGGTAGGCGGGCGGCTCCACGGAGTGCGTCATCAGGTCCCAGCCGGTGACCTCGCCCGGCGCGAGTCCCGACTCCTCTTCCAGGAAGGCGATCAGGTCGCCGTCGCGGACGTCGTCGCCGAGGCCCCAGATCGGCTGGAGGTGCCGCTGCTTGTCGAGCTTGAGCCCCTCCGTCGACACGGAACGGTCCAGGTGGATGGCGAGTTGGGGCACCCTGAGCAGCGGCCGGTCCACGTTCACCAGGCGGGTCGAGCCGTCCCGCAGGGTCAGCCGGCCGGCGAGGCCGAGGTCGCGGTCGAGCCAGGAGTTGAGGAGCGGCCCGCCGTAGATCTCGACGGCGACCTGGCGCCAGCCGTGCGCACCGGTGTCGGGCTGCGGCTTGACCCGCAGGTTCGGGGAGTCGGTGTGCGCGCCGATGATGCGGAAGGGGGTGTGGGGTGCCGCACCTTCGGGGACGAACCAGGCCACGATCGCGCCACCGCGCAGCACGTACTTGCCGCCGGTCGTCCCGTCCCAGGCGTCCGTCTCGGCGACCTGCCTGAATCCGGCCTTCTCCAGCCGCTCGGCGCTGTTCGCCACGGCGTGGTACGGCGTGGGACTCGCCGCCAGGAAGGGCATCAGATCGTCGGTGTGGCCGCGGTCGAAGCGGGAGGGTTCGCTCATGGGGTTCACCTTAACGACGTACGAGGGCCCGCTCCCGGGGACGGAAGCGGGCCCTCACAAGGGCGATGTGGGGTTTCGCGAAGCTGTACCGGTGTTGTCCTGGAACGTGTTCCGCGGTCGCCTAGAAGGCAGCCTCGTCCAGCTCCATCAGGTCCAGTTCTACGCCCTCGGCCACCTTGCGGGCCAGGGTGACGCCCGGCAGAACGTTGGCCGCGAAGAACTTCGCAGCCGCGATCTTGCCCGTGTAGAAGGCCACATCCTTGGCGGAGACGGCCTTCGTGGAGGCGGCCTCCAGCTTCTCGGCGGCGATCGCGGCACCCTTGAGCAGCAGGTAGCCGACGACGACGTCACCGGAGGCGAGCAGCAGGCGGGTGGTGTTGAGGCCCACCTTGTAGATGTTCTTGACGTCCTGCTCGGTCGCCGTGAGGTCGGTCAGCATCAGACCGACGATGGCCTCCAGCTCGACGGCGGCCTTGGCGAGGTGCTCCCGCGCACCGGCCAGGTCCTCGCCGCCCGTCCCCAGCGCGAGGAACTTCTTGATGTCCTCGGCGAGGGAGTTGAGGGCCGCGCCCTGGTTGCGGACGATCTTCCGGAAGAAGAAGTCCTGGCCCTGGATCGCGGTGGTGCCCTCGTACAGGGTGTCGATCTTGGCGTCCCGGATGTACTGCTCGATCGGGTACTCCTGGAGGAACCCGGAGCCGCCGAAGGTCTGCAGCGACTGGGCGAGCTGCTCGTAGCCCTTCTCGGAGCCGTAGCCCTTGACGATCGGCAGGAGCAGGTCGTTGAGCGCGTGCTCGGCCTTCGAGTCCTCGCCGCTGGCCTCCTTGACGGCGATCGCGTCCTGGATCGACGCGGTGTACAGCACGAGGGCGCGCATGCCCTCGGCGTACGCCTTCTGCGTGATCAGCGAGCGGCGCACGTCCGGGTGGTGCGTGATGGTGACCTTGGGCGCGGCCTTGTCGCCGAAGGCCGCGAGGTCGGAGCCCTGGACACGCTCCTTGGCGTACTCGAGGGCGTTGAGGTAGCCGGTCGAGAGCGTCGAGATGGCCTTCGTGCCGACCATCATGCGAGCGAATTCAATGATCCGGAACATCTGGCGGATGCCGTCGTGCTTGTCGCCGATCAGCCAGCCCTTGGCCGGGTGGCGGTCGCCGAAGGTCATCTCGCAGGTGTTGGAGGCCTTGAGGCCCATCTTGTGCTCGACGTTCGTGGCGTAGACGCCGTTGCGCTCGCCCAGCTCGCCGGTCTCGACGTCGAAGAGGAACTTCGGCACGAGGAAGAGGGACAGCCCCTTGGTGCCCGGCCCGTGGCCCTCCGGGCGCGCCAGCACGTAGTGAAGGATGTTCTCCTCCATGTCGTGCTCACCGGACGTGATGAAGCGCTTGACGCCTTCAATGTGCCAGGAGCCGTCTGCCTGCTGGATCGCCTTCGTACGGCCCGCGCCGACATCGGAACCCGCGTCGGGCTCGGTCAGCACCATGGTCGAACCCCAGGTCCGCTCCACCGCGAGCTGCGCGATCTTCTTCTGTACGTCGTTGCCCTCGTCGTAGAGGATCCCGGCGAACGCCGGGCCGGAGGAGTACATCCACACGGCCGGGTTCGCACCGAGGATCAGCTCCGCGTACGACCAGATCAGGGACGGGGGAGCCGTCGTACCGCCGATGGCCTCGGGCAGTCCCAGCCGCCAGTACTCGGACTCCATGAAGGCCTTGTAGCTCTTCTTGAAGGACGCCGGTACGGGCGCGGTGTTCGTCTCGGGGTCGAAGACCGGCGGGTTGCGGTCGGCGTCCGCGAAGGACTCCGCCAGCTCGTTCTCCGCGAGCCGGGTCAGCTCCTCCAGGACGCTCTTCGCGGTGTCCGTGTCCATCTCCGCGAACGGACCGGTGCCGTACAGCTTGTCGCGCCCGAGGACCTCGAAGAGGTTGAACTCGATGTCGCGGAGATTCGACTTGTAGTGCCCCATGGCGACGACTCCGTAAGAGATGTGTGCAACGAGATGCGTACTGAGATGTGTACCAAGTAGTAGCTACGATGATGCTACCCGTCGGTAATAAGAAGCAACCCCAAGCCCTCCATCTGTGACTCAGTACTCTTGCTCGCATGTACGGCTACGACCAGAACGTGGGCGCTCAGCAGGGGTACGTCCCGCCCCAGCAGCAGATGGCCGGTGGCGTGGGCGGCTACGGCCAGCAGCCTCCCCTCTACCCCGAGCCGTCCCCGCCCTCGCTCGCGGACGCGGTGCGCGCCTTCACCACCGGGCAGATGGCCGCCGAGGACTTCCAGCAGGTCTTCGCGACCTCCAAGGTCTACTGCCCGCGCGGCGACAACCCGGGCTTCCTCGCCCTCCACAACACCCAGCAGCCGGTGATCCCGATGTTCACCTCGCTCAAGGAACTGCGCCGGTACGCCGGCAAGGAGTCCAAGTACTTCGTCATCACCGGCGCCGAGGTCATCGACCTCCTGCCGACCGGCTACGGCTTCGTCGTCGACATGGAGGGCGAGCACCGCATGGTGTTCGACGCGAAGGCGGTCGAACAGATGGTGGAGTTCGCGATGCGCAGGATGTACGGCTAGTTGTCCCAGCCCTGTGTGAGCCCGGAGGGAATGCCCTCCGGGCTCTCTGCTGTTAGGGGTAGCAGAAAGTTCAACGCTCAACTAAACTCGACGCACAAGGAGGTCCCGACATGCCTGCAGTGACCGTAGAGAACCCGCTGACCCTGCCCCGCGTGGCCGCGCCGGCCGACGCCGTGGCACGTCCCGTGCTCGCCGTCTCGACCGCGCCCAGCGGTTTCGAGGGTGAGGGCTTCCCGGTGCGCCGCGCGTTCGCCGGGATCAACTACCGCCACCTCGACCCGTTCATCATGATGGACCAGATGGGCGAGGTGGAGTACGCGCCGGGCGAGCCCAAGGGCACCCCCTGGCACCCGCACCGCGGCTTCGAGACCGTCACCTACATCATCGACGGCGTCTTCGACCACCAGGACTCCAACGGCGGTGGCGGCACCATCACCAACGGCGACACCCAGTGGATGACGGCGGGCGCGGGCCTGCTGCACATCGAGGCGCCGCCGGAGTCGCTGGTCGTGTCCGGCGGTCTCTTCCACGGTCTGCAGCTGTGGGTGAACCTCCCGGCCAAGGACAAGATGATGCCCCCGCGCTACCAGGACATCCGCGGCGGCCAGGTCCAGCTGCTCACCACCCCCGACGGCGGCGCGCTCCTGCGGGTCATCGCCGGTGAGCTGGACGGCCACCAGGGCCCCGGCATCACGCACACGCCGATCACGATGATCCACGCGACGGTGGCACCGGGTGCGGAGGTCACCCTGCCCTGGCGCGAGGACTTCAACGGTGTCGCGTACGTCCTGGCGGGCAAGGGCAGCGTCGGCGCCGAGCGGCGCGCGATCCACATGGGCCAGACCGCCGTCTTCGGCGCGGGTTCGTCCCTGACCGTCCGCGCGGACGAGCAGCAGGACGGGAACACCCCGGACCTGGAGGTTGCCATCCTCGGCGGCCAGCCGATCCGCGAGCCGATGGCCCACTACGGCCCGTTCGTCATGAACACCCGCGAGGAACTCCAGCAGGCCTTCGAGGACTTCCAGAAGGGCCGGCTGGGGACGATCCCCGCCGTGCACGGAATGGGCGAGGGCGGTCTGTAAGCCTTCGTTGTAAGCCTTCGTGGAACGGAAATGCCCGAAGCCCCGTCCTTGTCCGGACGGGGCTTTTGGCATGCAGGTCGGCGGCCGGCCCGGGTCCTCCGTCCGGGTGACCCGGACCCGGCTGGGGCATGAAGGTGCCGCGCACGGAAAGAGGCCGGCTGAACGTTGGCATCGACCGCAAGGAAGTCACCCGTGCGTATCCGCATGAGTACGGCCGTCGTCATGGCGGCCACCTGTCTCGCCCTGACGGGCGCGGCAAACCCCTCCCAGGCCCGCACCCCCGCCGCCTCCACCGAACAGGCGGCGAGCGCCGCGCGGCACCGCGCGGACGAGAACTGCGGGGCGGGGGAGATCTGCTTCTGGCACGACAGGAACTACTCGGGCACCCCCTGGCGGTGGAGCCCCGCCTCCGGGTACCGCGACATGCCGTCCAACCTGCACGACCACGTGTACTCCTTCAAGGCCAACGCCAACGCGTGCTTCATCGACTGGGACCCGCAGGAGAAGCGAACCGTCGTCTCCGGCGACTACGCCCAGGCCTACGACACCAACTTCGGCAAGAGGATCGACGCGGTCGGCCCCACCTGCTGAGTCCCTGGAAGGGGGCTTCTCCCGTCACCCGGGCGGGCCGTCCTGCCAGGACGGCCCGCCCGATGCGTGTTCGGCTGGGACCGTGCAGCTCCTCCCCGATCCCGTACGACGGCTCGCCGCCTGGTGTGCCGTCGTCCTGCTCGTCTCGGGGGTCGGCTACGTCGGGATCCGGCTCTGTTCCGAGCTGCGGACCGCCGTGACGCCCGTGCTGCTGGCGCTGCTCGGCACCGCGCTGCTCGGGCCGCTCTACCGGCGGCTGGTGAAGGCGAAGGTCAACCGGTCGGTGGCCGCCGGGATCACCTGTGTCGCGGTCGTCGCCGTGGTCGGCGGGGCCGTGTACATCGTGGTCGCCGCGCTGATCGACACCGGGGATCAGATCGTGTCCTCGCTCAAGGACGCGGCGAACTCCGTCTCCGACCACTTCGGTGCCGCCGGGACCTCGCTGGACGACCTCGCCTCCAACGCGAAGGAGCTGCTCTCCAAGTTCGGCGGGACGGCCGCCTCGAACGTCATCAGCGGGGTCAGTGTCGTCGGCGAGACCATCGCCATGGCCGTCCTCGCGCTGCTGCTCGTCTTCTTCTTCCTGCGCGACTCCCACCTGGCCACGGGACTGTTGCGCTCACTCGCCCCGCACGGCACCGCCGACCTCGTCGAGGCCATGGCCCGCCGTGCCTTCGAGGGCGTCGAGGGCTTCATGCGCGGGACCACCGTCATCGCCCTCATCGACGCCCTCTGCATCGGCATCGGACTGCTCGTCCTGGACGTGCCGGGGGCGTTCGGCCTGGCCGCGCTCGTCTTCGTCGGCGCCTACATCCCCTACCTCGGCGCCTTCCTCTCCGGCGCCGTCGCCGTACTGGTCGCGCTCGCCGACCGGGGTGTCGTCATCGCCCTGTGGGCCCTCGGGGTCGTACTCGCCGTGCAAGTCCTGGAAGGACACGTCCTCCAGCCGATGATCCAGAGCCGGACCGTCCAGATGCACCCGGCGGTCGTGATGATCGCGATCACCGCGGGCGCCTCCGTGGCCGGCATCCTCGGCATGCTCCTCGCGGTACCGCTGACCGCGGCCGTCTTCGGTGTCGTGCACGAACTGCGGGAGCGCTACGCGTCCCAGGACCCGAACTCCGGGCCCTCGCCCGGGGTGTCCCCGGCCCCGTCCCCCGCGCCGTCGGACTCGTAGAGCTCGAACCAGATGCTCTTGCCCTCGCCCCTCGGGTCCACGCCCCAGGTCTCGGCGAGCAGTTCGATCAGGAGCAACCCGCGCCCGGAGGACGCCAGTTCGCCGGGGTGCCGCTTGTGCGGGAGGTCGTCGCCGGCGTCCGTGACCTCGACGCGCATCCGCCGCTCGCCCACCTCGCCGGCCACCTCGGCGGTCAGCAGGGCGTCGGCGTCGGTGTGCACGAGGACGTTGGTGAGCATCTCGGAGACGAGGAGGACCGCGGAGTCGACCTGGTCGGCGCCGGTCCAGTCGTGGAGGAGTTCGCGCAGCTGCTGCCGGGCCACCGCGATCCGCTCGGGCTCGGCCTGCGCGACCGTGAGCACCGTGCGGCGGATCCTCGGTGGCACGGTCGTCGTGTCGCCGCAGCCGCAGCTCTCGCCCTCCCGGGACAGCAGCAGTACGGCGATGTCGTCCTCGCGGCGGTCCGCGAGCGGGCCGGTGGTGTGGTGCGAGGAGGGCCCGTGGACGGCCTGCACGAGCGCGTCGGCCAGTTCCTCCAGGTCGCCCTTGTGCTCCTCCAGGATCGTCCGGATGCGCAGCCAGCCCGTCTCGAGGTCGTGGCCGCCGGTCTCGATCAGCCCGTCGGTGCAGATCAGCATGGTCTCGCCGGACTCCAGGGCGAGCGTGGTCGTCGGATAGTCGGCGTCCGGGTCGATGCCGAGCGGCAGTCCGCCCGCCGTGGGCCGCATCAGCACCGTCCCGTCCGCCATGCGTATCGCGGGGTCGGGATGGCCGGCGCGGGCGATCTCCAGGACGCCGGTCGCCGGATCGGCCTCGACGTACAGGCAGGTCGCGAAGCGCGGGTCGGCCGTCTCCAAGTTGCCGTTGGTGATCCCGTGCAGGAAACGGGAGGCGCGCGAGAGCACCGCGTCGGGCCGGTGGCCCTCGGAGGCGTAGGCACGCAGGGCGATCCGGAGCTGGCCCATCAGCCCGGCGGCGCGCACGTCATGACCCTGCACGTCCCCGATGACGAGCGCGATCCTGCCGTTGGGCAGCGGGATCATGTCGTACCAGTCGCCGCCGACCTGGAGGCCGCCGCCCGTCGGGATGTAGCGGGCGGCGACGCTCATGCCCGGGATCTCCGGGCCCAGCGTGGGCAGCATCGAGCGCTGGAGTCCGTCGGTCAGTTCCCGCTCGGACTCGGCGACACCGGCTCGGGACAGGGCCTGCGCGAGCATCCGGGCCACCGTGGTGAGGACGGACCGCTCGTCCGGTGTGAAGGCGACCGGGTAGGTGAAGCCGGCCATCCAGGCGCCCATGGTGCGTCCGGCGACGGTCAGCGGCAGGAACGCCCAGGACTGCCGGTGGAAGCGCTGGGCGAGCGGCCAGGTGACCGGGTAGCGCTCCTTGTACTGCTCGGGCGTGGACAGATAGACGGCACGGCCCGTCCGTACGACCTCGGCGGCCGGGTAGTCCGTCACCAGGGACATGTGCGAGAACGGGTCCTCGTCGCCCGGCTGATGCCCGTGGTGCCCGATGATCGTGAGCCGGTCGCCCTGCACCCCGAACACGGCCAGGCCGTCCGGTGAGAAGCCCGGCATCGACAGGCCCGCCGCGACCCGCAGCACCTCCGCCGTGGACCGCGCCTCCGCGAGCGCCCGGCCCGCGTCCAGCAGGAACGCCTCCCGGGAGCGCCGCCAGTCACCGGTGACCGCCGTCCGCCCGGCGGGCGTACCCGGCGTGGGTTCGGCGACCTCCTGGAGGGTGCCGATCAGCTCGAACGACCGGCTCTTGGGGTCGTACGACGGCTTGGAACGGCTGCGGACGGTACGGATCACCCGGCCCCGCTCGTCCATGATCCGGACACGGACCTCGGCGAGGGTGTCCTCGGCGACGGCAAGGCCGACGACCCCGGCGATCTCGTTCCAGTCGACGGGGTGGAGTCTGGCCCGGGTCTGGGCCTCCGTGAGGGTGGTCGGCTCGGCGGGCAGCCCGAGCAGCCGTGCGGCCTCGGCGTCCACCGTGACCAGCTCCGTAGCGGTGTCCCAATGCCACAGTCCGGTCGCGAGGGCGGCGAGTACCTCCCCCACGGCGGGCAGGGGCTCACCAGTGCGCATTGCCCCACTCTAAGAAGAGGAGATCGATAAGTGCCACCGATGGAGTCACGAGTTAATGGTGGGGAGGCGATCTATGGGTGGCCGGTACCCTTGGGAGGTCCGGGCTCCGGCCCTGGACGTTTCACGTGAAACACTCCCCGATCCGCGAAGGCTGGATGAACGACGATGCATCGGTACAGGTCCCACACCTGCGGCGAGCTCCGCGCCTCTGACGTCGGCACCGACGTCCGGCTGAGTGGCTGGCTGCACAATCGGCGCGACCTGGGCGGCATCCTCTTCATCGATCTGCGCGATCACTACGGCATCACGCAGCTCGTCGCCCGCCCCGGCACGCCCGCGTACGAGGCCCTCGACAAGGTCACCAAGGAGTCGACGGTCCGCGTAGACGGCAAGGTCGTCTCTCGCGGCGCCGACAACGTGAACCCGGATCTGCCGACCGGCGAGGTCGAGGTCGAGGTCGGCGAGGTCGAGCTGCTCGGCGCCGCCGCCCCGCTCCCCTTCACGATCAACACCGAGGACGGGGTCAACGAGGAGCGGCGTCTGGAGTACCGCTTCCTGGACCTGCGCCGCGAGCGCATGCACCGCAACATCATGCTGCGGTCGTCGGTGATCGCCTCGATCCGCTCGAAGATGGTCGCCCTCGGCTTCAACGAGATGGCGACCCCGATCCTGTCCGCGACCTCCCCCGAGGGCGCGCGCGACTTCGTGGTCCCGTCCCGCCTGAACCCGGGCAAGTTCTACGCCCTTCCGCAGGCGCCGCAGCAGTTCAAGCAGCTGCTGATGATCTCCGGCTTCGACCGCTACTTCCAGATCGCGCCCTGCTTCCGCGACGAGGACGCCCGCGCGGACCGCTCGCCGGGCGAGTTCTACCAGCTCGACGTCGAGATGAGCTTCGTGGAGCAGGAAGACGTCTTCCAGCCGATCGAGAAGCTCATGACCGAGCTGTTCACGGAGTTCGGCGGCGGCCAGGAGGTCACCTCCCCCTTCCCGCGCATCCCGTTCCGCGAGTCGATGGTGAAGTACGGCTCCGACAAGCCGGACCTGCGCGCCAAGCTCGAACTCGTCGACATCACCGACGTGTTCGAGGGCTCCGAGTTCAAGGCGTTCGCCGGCAAGCACGTGCGCGCGCTGGCGGTGCCGGACGTAGCGTCGCAGTCCCGCAAGTTCTTCGACCAGCTCGGCGACTTCGCGGTCACCCTCGGCGCGAAGGGCCTGGCCTGGGTCCGCGTGACCGAGGACGGCTCGCTGACGGGCCCGATCGCGAAGTTCCTCACGGAGGAGAACGTCGCCGAGCTGACCAAGCGCCTGTCGCTGGCCGCCGGTCACGCCGTGTTCTTCGGAGCGGGCGAGTTCGAAGAGGTCTCGAAGATCATGGGCGCGGTCCGCGTCGAGGCCGCCAAGCGAGCCGGTCACTTCGAGGAAGGTGTCTTCCGCTTCTGCTGGATCGTCGACTTCCCGATGTACGAGAAGGACGAGGAGACCGGGAAGATCGACTTCTCGCACAACCCGTTCTCGATGCCCCAGGGCGGCCTGGAGGCCCTGGAGACCCAGGACCCGCTGGACATCCTGGGCTGGCAGTACGACATCGTCTGCAACGGCGTCGAGCTGTCCTCCGGCGCGATCCGGAACCACGAGCCCGACATCATGCTCAAGGCCTTCGAGATCGCGGGCTACGACCGTGAGACCGTCGAGGAGCAGTTCGCCGGCATGCTGCGCGCATTCCGCTTCGGCGCCCCGCCGCACGGCGGGATCGCCCCCGGCGTCGACCGCATCGTCATGCTGCTCGCGGACGAGCCGAACATCCGCGAGACGATCTCCTTCCCGCTCAACGGCAACGCCCAGGACCTGATGATGGGCGCGCCGACGGAGCTGGACGAGACGCGGCTTCGGGAGCTGCACATCTCGGTGCGGAAGCCGCAGCCGAAGTAGTACGCGTTTGGCGGGAGCCGAGCCCCTCTCGCTTGCGCACAGGATTCACAGCGCATTCTCATGTTCATGTCATGTTGGGTGCCCCTAGCGTCCCGGGCATGACGGATTCCCCAGTACCCCCCATGGATTCTGAAGTCCCCGAGGACAAGGGCCGGTTGGCACGTCGTACGGTCCTGGCGGCCGGCGGTGTGGCGGTGACGGCGGTGGGTGTCGCCGGAGCGCTGTCGGTGAACGCCTCGGCGCAGGAGCGCGGCGGTCCGCGTCCGCCGAAAGGGACACCGCCGGCCTCGGGGGAGGCGTGCTACACGCTCACCTCCGAGCTGACCGAGGGCCCGTACTACATCGACGCCGACAAGATCCGCCGCGACGTGACGGAGGACCAGGAGGGCATCCCGCTCACCCTGGACCTGAAGGTGATCGACGCGGACACCTGCAGACCCCTCCGCAACGCGGCCGTGGACATCTGGCACTGCAACGCGACGGGCGTCTACTCCGGCTACGAGGCGGGTGGCGGTGGCGGCCCGGCCCCCACGGGCGCGCCGCCCTCGGGCACCCCGACCGGCACCCCGACGGGTGGTCCGCCGCCCGGTGGCGGCGGCGGCCACCAGGAACCCACCGACGACGACCGCTTCCTGCGCGGCACCTGGCACACCGACCGCCACGGACACGTCACCTTCAAGACGGTGTTCCCGGGTTGGTACCAGGGCCGCTGCGTCCACATTCACGTCAAGGTCCACGTCGACGGCGAGTGGACCGACGCGGGCTACGAGGGCGGCCACACCTGCCACACGGGCCAGCTGTTCTTCGACGAGAAGTCGGTCCTGGCGACGGCGGTACTGGAGCCGTACGTCTCGAACACGGCGACCCGTACGACGCTCACCGAGGACGGCATCTATCCCCAGAACGGCCACGAGGGCGGCCTGCTCTACCTCAAGTACGACAGGCGGCACATCGGGCGGGGCGTCCACGGGCATCTGACGCTCGGGGTGGCGCCGGACGAGACGAACGACGGGGAGGGCGGGGGCGGCGGACCGGCCCCGTCGGCTTCTGCTTCTGCTTCCGCCTCGCCGTCGGCGACGGCAAGCTGACGGACACGGCGACGCGCACGGACTGACACCGGCTCGCACCGGTTCCCACCGACCTCGTACGTCCCACCGGCCCCCCGCCATGGAAACCTCGCAGCGGACACACAGGAATATCGATGTGCCTGCACAGAGGCAGGGCGTGTCATGGACGTACGAGGTCGGACCCCCCCGGCCTCATGGACCATGGGAACGCCGGGAGGAAGCGATGGGATACATCGTGCTCGCACTGCTGTTGATCGTCGGGGCGGCGTTCGCCGTCGTCCTCCTGCGGCGCGCGCACGGGGCGCGGGGCGGGTCCGACCTGTCCGACCTGGACGCGGAGGTCGAGGCCAGCGGCTGGGTACTGCGGCTCGGCGCGAGCCTGTCCGTCCCCGAGGCGAGGATCTGGGCGGGCGCCGACGAGATCGCTACGCGCGCGCTGACGGCTGCCGCCGAGTGCCACCGGGCCGCCGGGGCCCAGCTGACCGCGGCCCACACCGCGAACGAATACGCCCAGGCGACCCGGTTCGCCCAGGAGGGCCTCGCTCATATCGCTACGGCGCGTGCGGCGCTGGGGCGAGGGGTGGAGCTGGCGGACTCGGCCGCGTAGACGAGCGGAGAGCGGGGATACCGGCCCGGAGTCTGGGCTCGGGCCGTGCGGTGGCCGGGGCGACGGGTCAGCTACGGCGCTGCCACCAGCGGCGTTTGCGGGGCGGAGTGAGGGTGACGGCAGTGGGCGCCGGGGTCTCGGAATCGAGTGCGTCCAGGGCCCGCCTGATGGCGTCGAAGGTGGCCACGGGGTGGTGGCCGAGGTCGCGTTCGTCGGCCGGCAGCGCGACTCCCACGCAGACCAGTTTGAAGCTGTTGCCGTCGAGGGGGACGGACATGAACACCGGGGCGCCCACGCACCCTTGGGGAAGCCGGCCGCCCCAGCGGATGGTTCCGTCGCCCGCGCGGGCGACCTCGCCGACCACCGCGGCCTGATTGCGGGCGCCGTCGTCAGGGTTCACGTCGTGACCCAGGACATACGCTACGACGGGTTCGGCACCGATCCGCGCGATGTCCTCGTCCCTGGCGGCGATGCCGTCGGTTATCTCGTCGGTGTTCCAACGCCAGCCCTTGCGGTCGGCGTACGCGTGCAGAACGGCTGCGGGCATCACCGCGACACCCAGGCCGCCCGAGTCGCCCAGGTGGGTCCAGCCCTCGGCGAAGTCGGTCATGAGCAGTTTCCCGGCACTCGGCGCCGGGTCGCACAGCGACGGCCGTATGTTCACCTCGGCGAGTTCGATCCGTGTCGACTCCCCTGCTGTCACGAGGAATTGGCGAACCACGTCACCGTCCGGTGCGCTCTGCACGAGCTCGTTGAACCAGAAGAACGTCGCGTGACCTACGTCCCGCTGAGCTTCCTGGAAGGGCAGTGTCGCGCCACCGGCATGTCCGACGATGGCGTCGATGGTGGCTTCGTGAAGGGTGGGGAGTTCGGGCATGCGGGGGAGCCTATGCGTTGACTGTCAGCCCCGGCGACGGGTTATGCACCGGGCTCGGAAGCCTCAGGGGTCTCGACGAACAGGTCTTCGGCCGTGGAGGCGGTAAGGGAACGGTCGAACCAGAGGGTGAGGGTGTCGAGGTCGGTGCAGGAGGTGATGCGTTCGCGGATGTCTTCAGGGACGTCGATGCCGTGCTTTTCCAGCACGCGCAGGATGAACGAGGCGCCCTCCTCGGCCTTGCCCTCTGTCTTGCCTTCGGCCTTCCCCTCGGCCTTGCCCTCCAGGTACCTCTCCTCGTAGATCGTCCCGTGGCCCGGGAAGTGGGTGATGACGTTCGACATCAGCTCTCTCCATTTCTCCTTGACCGGAGTGTTCTCCAGGCCGACTTCCAGAACCTCGAACCAGTACGCCGTGGTGTCCGGATCGAACGACAGGAGGCCACGAACCATCGCTTCCAGTATGGCGGGCGCCCTGCGGTCATCGCTATGAACCATCGCCGAGAGCACGGACAGCGCCGGCTGTTGGGCCACCGTCGACTCGTCGGTGATCACCGGGACGGTGCCCGGTCCCAGCACGAACGGGCGTGTGACCTGGGTCGACCACGGGCCGACGGCGCACTCGAAGGGACCGGCTGCCCACTTTGCCGTCGACCGGTCTCGGCATACGGCCACCAACAGCACCGGCATGTCGTACTTCGCGCTGAGGTGCGCCACGTAATAGGCCCAGCTCTTCGCCTTGTCCGGGTCCTTCTTGGTCTGGGACTCGATGGCGAGCAGGAAGCTCTCTCCCATGGCGGGTTCGAACTTGAGCACCGTGTCCACTCGGCGCTCAAGGGGCCGGATTTCGGTGGCGTCGGGTGTGATCGAGCCGAAGTCCGACTTCGCGGGCGGCGGGATGCCCAGCGACTCGAAGACGAGGGTGAGGGCCTCCGGATGCTCCTGGAAGAGCCGGTGGGTCGCCTCGTGGGTTGATGTGACCATGTGCGCAACCTAGGTGGATCAAGGACGGAGATGTCCGGCCGAATCGGTGACGTTCACTCTTTCGAGGGGCGGAGGAACGTTCAGGCCGCCGTGGTCAGTTCGCACCAGACGTACTTGCCCTTGCTGCCGTTCCTGGACAGCGGCTGCCAGCCCCAGAGGTCGGCGCAGGCCCTGACCAGGCCCAGACCCCGGCCCTCCTCTATGTCCAGGAGCTTGGCCAACTCCCTTGGTGGTTCCGGGGGTTCGGGGCTCGCGTCCCAGGCGCCGATGCGGAGGGTGCCGGGTTTCCAGGCGACCCGGAGGATCACGGGGCCTTTCGTGTGGCGTACGGCGTTGGAGACCAACTCCGTTGCGAGGAGTTCGGCGGTGTCGACCAGGCCGATCAGTCCGTGCATCGTGAGGATCAGGCGGAGGGTGCGGCGGCTGACCGTGACTGCGCGGAGGTCGTGGGGGATGGTGAGGGTGTACTCCCAGGGGGCGGGCGGCTCTTTGGATTCGGGCATGCGTGACTCCTGGTCAGGGAGGGGGAGTTGGCGTGTGGTGCGGGTCGGCGGGCGGTGGCTTGTCGCGGCCGGCATGGCATGGCGGGGCGGTGCGCTTCCGGGGTCCCGGTGTTCCGCAGGGTGTGCGTCGCGTGACTGACGGTAGAGAATAAAGTTAGTACGGCGCAACCTGTTGTCGTAACCTGGTCACCCAATGTGGTGGAAGCGGGGAGGCGTAGGTGCCACGAAAGCAGCCAACGGCCCGACAGCGGCGGCTGGGGCGGGAGTTGCGCAGGCTGCGTGAGGCGGCGGGTCTGACAGCACGCCAGGCGGCTGAGTCGCTGGGCACGATCTCGGTGACGATGAGCCAGATCGAGTCGGGGGTCGCCGGCGTCAGCGAGGCGCGGGTGCGGCGGATTGCGGCTCAATACACCTGCACGGATGCCCAGTTGATCGATGCGCTGGTGGAGATGGCGACGGACCGCACCGATGGATGGTGGGAGGGGTACCGGGACATCCTTCCGCCGTCCTTCCTTGATTTGGCGGAGCTGGAGTACCACGCGGCCTTCGTCGAGGAGATTGGTACCACGCATGTCACGGGGCCTCTGCAGACAGAGGACTACGCACGTGCTGTTTTCGCCTACTGGCGGCCGGAACTCCCGGGGAACGAGTTGGAGGCGAGAGTTGCCCACCGCATGCGCCGCAAAGCGACCCTGGCGAGGGGCGGTGAGTCGCCGTACACGGCTGTACTGCACGAGTCCG
Organism: Streptomyces xylophagus; assembly: GCF_000716435.1. Classification (GTDB taxonomy): domain Bacteria; phylum Actinomycetota; class Actinomycetes; order Streptomycetales; family Streptomycetaceae; genus Streptomyces; species Streptomyces xylophagus. Next base: position 53,091 of record NZ_JNWO01000011.1, on the reverse strand, counting down.
TCCTGCGGACCCGGGTCGCTGACCGGAGTGTGGCACGGGGGCAACTCGACGAACTCCTAGCGCAGTCGGAGCGGCCTGGTGTCACCATGCGTGTGATCCCGTTCGACGTCGACGGGTTCGCGGGTGCGAGTGCGGCGCTGTTGTACGCGGGCGGACGCGTCCCGGCGCTGGACACCGTGCAGAAGGACACTCCGTCCGGAGCGGCGTTCGTGGATGCGGCCGCACAGCTTCAGGCGATGCGAACACTCTTCCGTAAAGTGGAGTCGGCATCGCTTGAGCCCGCCCGGTCGCGGGACTTTGTCCATCGCCTCGCCAAGGAGTTGTAGCCGTGATTCAGTGGCAGAAGTCGACCTTCTCAAGCGGCTCGGACGGGTCCTCCTGCGTCGAACTCGCCCGTATCGACGCTTCGTTGCTCCTCCGCGAGAGCGACGACCCCACCCGAATACTCCCCCTCACCCCCACCACCCTCGCCGCCCTCCTCCACCGCATCCGCTCAAGCTGAGGAGGCGACTTCAGGTTTCATGGGAAAGCACAGCCCACACCCATGCTTCTTACAGGCCTCTTACCTACGGTCCGGGCATGACGGGAAACGAAACAGCGCACGAGTCGCTGGAGCAACCGCGTAACCAATCCCCCGCGCACAAACGGGACTTGACCCGGCGCAAGGTCGTCGTCGCCGGCGGAGCCGCCGTTGCCGCGGTGGGTGTGGGTGGAGGGCTTGCCGCGAGTGCGTTCGCGGACGGGGCGACCTCCCCCGTGAACGTGAAGGGCACGCCGAGCGCCGGCGAGGCGTGTTACACGCTCACCTCGGAGACCACCGAGGGGCCGTACTACATCGACGCCGACAAGATCCGGCAGGACATCACCGAGGACGAGGAGGGCATTCCCATGACCCTCACTCTCAAGGTGATCGACGCGGAGACCTGCAAGCCGATCAGGAACGCGGCCGTCGACATCTGGCACTGCAGCGCGCTCGGCATCTACTCCGGCTACGAGGCGATGGGCAGCGGCGGAGCCGGAGGCGGCGGCGCTCCCACCGACGCGCCCTCGGGTACGCCGACAGGTACGCCTACCGGCGAGCCCCCGTCCGGCGCCCCCTCCGGCGGAACCGGTGGCGGGCACTCCGAACCGACCGACGACGAGCGGTACTTGCGCGGCACCTGGCGGACCGACAAGCACGGTTACGTCACCTTCAAGACGGTGTTCCCGGGGTGGTATCAGGGCCGTTGCGTGCACATCCACGTCAAGGTGCATGTCGATGGTGAGTGGACCGACGCGGGTTATGAAGGCGGGCACACCTGCCACACGGGCCAGTTGTTCTTCGACGAGAAGTCGGTGCTGGCGTCGGCGACAGTCGCGCCGTACTCCACCAACACCACCACCCGCACCACCCTCACCGAGGACACGATCTACCCGCAGAACGGCCACGAAGGCGGCCTGCTCTTCCTCGAGTACGACAAGAAGCGCACCGCCGACATCGCCAAGGGGGTCCGCGCCCACCTCACGATGAGCGTCGCCCCCGACGAGACCCATGACAGTACGGACACCCAGCCGAGCGCGTCGGCGTCGGCATCCTCATAGATCGTTAACTGTGCTCAGGATCAAGAAAGTTGGCGAGCCGCGGCAACCTTCTTGATCCTGACGGCCACTGAGGAGTCGTAACCCCCTCACCGCACCGAAGGACTCCCCCGTGGCCGCCACCGCTTCACCCGCCCCCGCCCCCTCCCACCGCCGCTCCCTCCGCAAGCGCCGCACGATCGTCGTCACCGCGGCTGCCGCCGCCGCGGGCATCGGCGCCGGCATCCTCGTACTCAACGCGAACGCCGCCAGTACCACCGTCGACCTGTACCACCAGACGCTCGCGGCGAAGGACGGGTGGGCGTCGTCCGGGACCGGTACCACCGGCGGCGCGAAGGCCGATGCCGCGCACACCTTCACCGTCAGCACCCGCGCCCAGCTCGTGAAGGCGCTCGGGTCCGCCAGTGACACCACGCCCCGGATCGTCAAGATCAAGGGCACGATCGACGCCAACACCGACGACAGCGGGAAGAAGTTGAGCTGCGCCGACTACTCGGCGGGGACCGGGTATTCGCTGTCCGCCTACCTCAAGGCCTACGCCCCTTCCACCTACGGCACCTCCAAGCTGCCCTCCGGTACCCAGGAGAAGGCGCGGGCCGCCGCGCAGGTCAAGCAGGGGAAGAACATCATCTTCCGGGTGCCCGCCAACACCACCGTCGTGGGCGTGCCCGGCACCAAGGCCGGGATCACCGGCGGCATGCTGCAGATACAGGGCGTGGACAACGTCATCGTGCGGAACCTGACCTTCGCCGCCACCCAGGACTGCTTCCCGCAGTGGGACCCGACGGACGGGGACAGCGGCAACTGGAACTCGCAGTACGACGCCGTGACGCTGCGCGGTGCCACGCATGTGTGGGCCGACCACAACACGTTCACCGACGCGCCGGGACTGGACACCTCCGACCCTACGTACTACGGCCGCCAGTATCAGATCCACGACGGCGACCTCGACATCACCAAGGGCTCGGACTTGGTGACCGTGGAGCGCAACCAGTTCACCAACCACGACAAGACGATGCTCATCGGCAGCAGCGACACCGACAGCGTCGGCAAGCTGCGCGTCTCCATCCACCACAACGTGTGGAAGGGGATCGTGCAGCGGGCGCCGCTGGCCCGGATCGGGCAGATCCACATCTACAACAACTACTTCGACACCACGACCCTCAACGGGTACGTCCTTCAGTACAGCGTCAACTCGCGGGCCAAGGCGCAGGTCGTCGTCCAGAACAACTACTGGAAGACTTCCGCCAGTCAGAAGCTCGGCAAGCTGTTCAGCGGTGACGGGACCGGGTCCATCGCGGGCAGCGGCAACATCGTCAACGGCACGGCCACCGACCTCGTCGCCGCCTACAACGCCGCCAACTCCAAGAAGCTGAAGACCACCGTGAACTGGACGCCGACCCTCACGACCGGTCTGGAGACCTCCGCCAAGAACCTGCCGACGGAACTCGCCACCACGACCGGGGCCGGCGTCCTCAACTAGCCTGAGGCGAACGGCCGTTGCCTCAGATCAGCCAGAGCAGCCCGTACCCGCCCAGGGTCGTGTTGGTCCGCTGGGTGAGGTTGACCGAGGCAGCCGTGAAGACGCGGCTGCCCTTGGCCACGGGGCCGTTGGCGCCGCCGGGGAAGACCCAGACGGCGCCTGTGCCGATGTTCTCCTGTGCCGCGCTCACGAACAGCTCCGGCTTGCCGTCGTTGTTGATGTCCCCGACGGAGACGGTGGTACCGAAGAGGTCGCCGAACTCGTTGCCGCCCGGCACCCCCGCGGTGAACTGGGAGAACGAGTACGCGCCGGCGCCCAGCGCGCCGGTGTGCCGGCCCGGGATCACGGTCACCTCGCCGGCCTGGTTCTGGCCCGCGACGCCTTCGAACGGTGCGCCCACGACGATGTCGGCGAGCCCGTCCCGGTTCAGGTCGGCCACGGCCAGGGCACCGCCGAACGCGTCGCCCTTCTCACTGCCGCCGGGCACCCCAGCGGTGTTCTGGGTGAGCTGCACAGGCTTGGTGTCGGCCGCGATGCCGTTCGCCGAGCCGTAGTAGACCAGCACTCGGCCGCCCAACGCGCCGTCCACGCCCGCGACTTCGGGTTCAAAGGGGTCGCCGACCACGAGGTCGGCGTACCCGTCGCCGTTGACGTCTCCGGCGGCGGAGATGAGCCCGTTGCCCTGCTGGAGTGGCGAGGAATAGGGGGGATAGACGTAGACCTCGCCACCGCTCAGACCGCTCATGCCCACCGTGGTGAGTGCCTCGTCCGGAACGGCGTTGCCGTTGAAGTCGCCGAGTGCGACGCTCGCCACGGAGGGGATGCCCTGGAGCGAGCCGCGCCCGCCGTAGGTGCCGGTGCGGCTGAACGGTCCCCTGAAGGTCGCGGAGGCGTCCAGCGCGCCGACCAGGACCTCCTCCTTGGGTCCGCCGCCGGTGCTCACCGCGGCCAGGTCGAGGCCGAACTCTTCCGAGGCCGTGCGCACCGGGGACGGCAGGTCCGTCGCCGTCGTCAGCCCGTTCCTGCTGCCCCACAACACGGTGACCAGGCCCGCGTCCTTGCCGTCCGCCGTGTCCTCGTACGGCGCCGAGACCACGAGGTCCGCGTAGCCGTCCCGGTTGAGGTCGGCCGTCGCGGTGGACGCGCCGAACTGGTCCCACGCCTCGCTCGAACTCGGCACTCCGGGCGTGTTCTGCGTGATGGTCTTGCGCCGGGTCGCCGACAGGCCCGACGACGATCCGTAGAGGACGACCACGGCCCCCGCCATCTCCTTCCCGGCGACGGTCGCGCCCGGCGCCGGCAGGACGGCGTCCCGGTAGCCGTCGCCGTTGAAGTCGCCGGGAACCGCGCCGTGCACGGCGAGTGCCGGGGCGGCGGGCAGCAGCGTGCCGCCGACCAGGGCCGCGGCGACGACCGCCGCGGCCCTCCATCTCCCTCTGGACGTCCGTGAGTTGCCCATGTGAGTCCCCTCCCACCCCTGGCGCACCCCCTGTGCGCCGACATCAGGCGCGCAGTGTAAAGCCGCCAGGTGTACGGGAGTTGGACTCAGCGGAGCATGTGCTCAGGTGTCGTACGTCCCGTCCCACGGCGGCCCGAACGCGCGCCGGTCCGGGTACAGCTCCGCCCAGCTGCCGTCCTCGTCCTCCTCGACCAGCAGGCCGAACAGGACGCCGTCCACGGTGCGTTGGAAGGGGCGGATCGCGATGTTGGTGTAGCTGCGGCGGGGGAGGGCGCGGAGCAGTTTCGCCAGGTGGATGCGGGCCTGCGAGAGGACCGAGTCGTCGCCGTGCGGGGCGCGTTGCTGCTCGGCCCAGGTGCCGGCGCACCAGATCTCCGAGTCGCGGTACCGGCCCGCGGAGTCGAAGGTGTGGAGCACCGTGTAGAGACGTTTCTGCTCTTCCCAGCCGTCGTCGGGACGGAAGCCTTGGGGGAACGCGTAGGTGACCGACGCCAGGAACTGGCCGTCCGCGTAGCGGCCGACGGCGCCGCTGCGTTGATTCGGCTCGTAGGCGATCGGAATGACCTCGGGGACTGCCATGGCGGAACCTTACGGGTTGGCGCGAACACGTCTACGACGGGGTCGGTCAGCGAGACCGCATGACCTCGCTGAGTTGACCTTGGGTCAAGGGTGCCACCGGGAGGGGGTGGGCCGCACCGGTTCGCAGACCGTCCAGGAAGAAGGCGAGGCAGCGGCGCCACTGGTCCGGTGCCGCCTCCATCGACTCCCGGATCACCTGGGACATCGCCCAGATCAGCGTGACCAGGTCCTGCGGCTCGAAATCGGGGCGCAACTGCCCGCTGTCCCGGGCCCGTCGGATGATCCGCTCGGCGTGCCGGAACCCGCGGTGACAGGCCTGCTCGACCTCCCCCGCCGCCCGGAACCGTTGCGCCAGCGCGTCGTTGAGGCCCCGGTCCTCGGCCTGCAGCGCGAACAGCCCCTCGACGAACGCGACGAACCCGTCCCAGGCGTCCGGGGCCGCGAGCGCAGTCTCGGTGACCTGCTCCAGCGCGGCCAGCCGCTCCGGGAAGATCGCGTCCCAGAACGCCTCCCGGGTCGGGAAGTGGTTGTACAGCGTGCCGATGCTGACCCCGGCCCGCCGCGCGATCTCCTCCAGCGGCGCGTCGAGCCCACGCTCGCCGAACACCTCGGTGGCGGCCACGAGGAGTTTGTCGCGATTGCGGGCGGCGTCGGCCCGTAGGGGCTTGGGGGCGGGGGCGGGCTGTTGCATGGCCTCATCATACGGAACTTGAGGGGAGCCTCAGGTTCCGTGCTACGGTCGGAGGCATAAGTTGAGGGATACCTCAAGTTATCCGTGCTTGTTCAGCCATGTCCGTGCACCCGTCCCGGAAGGCTCCGCCATGCCCGCATCGCAACAGCCCAAGATCGCCGTCGTTCTCGGGGTCGGCCCCGGTCTCGGCATGTCTGTCGCCCACCGCTTCGGCCGCGAGGGGTACGCCGTCGCCCTGGTGTCCCGCAGCGACACCCGGCACGCCGGCTACGTCGCGCGGCTGACGGCGGCGGGAGTCGAGGCGCGGTCCTACGTCGCCGACGTGCGCGACGCCAAACAGCTCGGCTCCGTTCTCGACACCGTCGTCGAGCGCTACGGCCGTATCGACCTCGTCTACTACGGGCCGGGCGCCCTCGACCTCGACGAGAGCCGCCCCAAGTCGATCACCGAGACCGACTCCGCCGGCGTCCAGGAGGCGATGAGCTGGATGTATCCGGCCGTCGACGTGGTGGGCAAGGTGCTGCCCGGCATGGTCGAACGGGGCGCCGGTGCCTTCGTGTTCGCGGGCGGGCTCAGTGCCGTGGTGCCGATGCCCATGCTCGGCGCGCTCGCCGTCTCGGCCGCCGCCCTGCGCAACTACGCCCTGACCCTCAACGCGGCGCTCGCCGACACCGGGGTCTACGCCGGGAACCTGGTCATCGGCGGACTCATCGAGCGGGGTGACATCCACCAGCTGATCACGTCGAACCCCGAGCAGTTCGGGAACGTCGGCGACCGCACCCTCGACCCGGACGAAATCGCCGACGGCGCCTGGGAGTTGGTGGCGCGCCGGGACCGGGCCGAGGACACGTTCAGCGTGTTCGGTTAGGTGTCTGTACGGTCCTCGAGGCGCGGAAAGAGAACCTCGCCCTTCGTCACCGGGGAGCCGGGCGGAAGCGCACCCCAGGCCGAGGCGTCCCGGACCCGCTGGTCGGCCAGGGGCCCGAGGGTCGCCCCCGCGCCCAGGGAGTCCCACAGCCGTTCCGACGTCTCCGGCATGACCGGTTCGAGGAGGATCGCGAGCGCGCGGAGCGAGTCGGCCGCCGTGTAGAGGATCGTCGCCAGGCGGGTGCGGGCCTCGGGGGAGTCGGACTTGGCCACCTTCCAGGGTTCCTGGTCGGTCAGGTAGCCGTTGACCTGCCGGACGAAGTCGAAGACGGCCAGGATGCCGCCCTGGAAGTCGAGTTGGTCGCCGATGCGGTGGTCGGCCTCCGAAGTCGCCTTGAGAAGAGCCGACTTGAGTGAGCGCTCGGCCTCGGTCTCCTCCCCCGGCGCGGGCAGGACGCCCTCGAAGTACCTGGCCGTCATCGCGGTCACCCGGGACGCCAAGTTGCCGTAGCCGTTGGCGAGTTCGCTGGTGTAGCGGGCGGTGAAGTCCTCCCAGGAGAAGGAACCGTCCTGGCCGAAGGCGATCGCGCGCAGGAAGTACCAGCGGTAGGCGTCGACGCCGAAGTGCGCGGTCAGGGTCTCGGGGCTGATGCCGGTCAGGTTCGACTTGGACATCTTCTCGCCGCCGACCAGGAGCCAGCCGTTGGCCGCGATTCGGCCCGGCAGCGGCAGGCCGTTGGCCATGAGCATCGCCGGCCAGATCACCGCGTGGAAGCGGAGGATGTCCTTGCCGACCAGGTGGACGTCGGCCGGGAAGGTCGCCTCGAACTTCGCCGGGTTCTCGTTGTAGCCCACGGCGGTGGCGTAGTTGAGGAGCGCGTCCACCCAGACGTAGATGACATGCGAGGTGTCCCAGGGGACCTTGACGCCCCAGTCGAACGTCGAGCGGGAGATCGACAGGTCCTGGAGGCCCTGGCGGACGAAGTTCACGACCTCGTTGCGGGCCGAGGCGGGCTGGACGAAGTCCGGGTGGGCTTCGTAGTGGGCGAGGAGACGGTCGCCGTACTCGCTCAGCTTGAAGAAGTAGTTCTCCTCCTTGAGGAGTTCGACCGGGCGTCGGTGGATGGCGCACCACAGGGTCCCCGTGCCGTCCTCCGCCTCGATCAGCTCGCCCGGGAGCTTGTACTCCTCGCAGTAGACGCAGTACGGGCCCTCGTAACCGCCCTTGTAGATCTCGCCCTTGTCGTAGAGGTCCTGCACGAACTCCTGGACGCGGTCGGTGTGGCGGCGCTCGGTGGTGCGGATGAAGTCGTCGTTCGAGATGGCCAGGTGGTCCCAGAGGGGTTTCCAGGAGTTCTCGACCAGGCGGTCCGCCCACTCCTGCGGGGGCACGCCGTTCGCCTCCGCCGTGCGCAGGATCTTCTGGCCGTGCTCGTCCGTGCCCGTCAGGAACCAGACGTCCTCCCCGCGCCGGCGGTGCCAGCGGGCGAGGACGTCTGCGGCGACGGTGGTGTAGGCGTGGCCGAGGTGGGGGGCGTCGTTGACGTAGTAGATGGGGGTCGTGACGTAGTACGTCATCGGGTCATCCCTGTGCAGTACGTCGTCGGGTCACCCCTGGTCGCCGCCGAACCGCTCCTTGTACGTCTCCAGGTCCTCGTCCGTGAGCTTCGCGAAGAGGACCGGGGGGACGGTGAAGGGGGTGCCGGCGGGGACGGCGGACAGGGCGCGGGCCTCGTCCGCGGAGACCCAGGTCGCGGTGTCGTCCTTGAGCTGGAACGCCTGGCGCATCGCCGCCGACGAAGACGGGATGAAGGGTTCCGAGACCACCGCGTACAGGTGGATCAGGTTCATCGCGGTGCGCAGGGTGAGGGCGGCGCCCTCCGGGTCGGTCTTGATCTCCAGCCAGGGGGCCTTCTCCTCCAGGTAGGAGTTGCCCGCCGACCACAGGGCGCGGAGCGCCGCCGCGGCCTTGCGGAACTGGAGGGCCTCCATCTGGATCTCGTACTCGGCCAGCAGGCCCGCGATCTCCTCGCCGAGCTTCGCCTCCGCCGGGCCCGCCTCGGTGCCGGCCGGGACCTCGTCGCCGAAGCGCTTCTTGGAGAAGGACAGGACGCGGTTGACGAAGTTGCCGAGGGTGTCGGCCAGGTCCTTGTTCACCGTGGCGGTGAAGTGCTCCCAGGTGAAGGAGGAGTCGTCGGACTCGGGGGCGTTGGCGATCAGGAAGTAGCGCCAGTAGTCCGCCGGGAGGATGTCCAGGGCCTGGTCGGTGAAGACGCCGCGCTTCTGGGACGTGGAGAACTTACCGCCGTAGTACGTCAGCCAGTTGAAGGCCTTGACGTAGTCGACCTTCTTCCACGGCTCGCGGATGCCGAGCTCGGTGGCCGGGAACATCACCGTGTGGAACGGGACGTTGTCCTTGGCCATGAACTCCGTGTAGCGGACCGGGTTTTCGCCCTGGTCCGACTCGTACCACCAGGACTTCCAGTCGCGGTTCTCCGGGTCGAGGTCCGACCATTCCTTCGTCGCGCCGATGTACTCGATCGGGGCGTCGAACCAGACGTAGAAGACCTTGCCCTCCGCCGCCAGCTCCGGCCACGTGTCCGCGGGGACCGGGACGCCCCAGTCCAGGTCGCGGGTGATCGCGCGGTCGTGCAGGCCCTCGGTGAGCCACTTGCGGGCGATGGAGGAGGCGAGCTGCGGCCACTCCTCCTCGTGGGCGGCGACCCACTCCTCGACCTCGTGCTGGAGCTTCGACTGGAGGAGGAAGAGGTGCTTGGTCTCGCGGACCTCCAGGTCCGTGGATCCCGAGATCGCGGACCTGGGGTTGATGAGGTCTGTGGGGTCCAGGACGCGGGTGCAGTTCTCGCACTGGTCGCCGCGGGCCTTGTCGTAGCCGCAGTGGGGGCAGGTGCCCTCGACATAGCGGTCCGGGAGGAAGCGGCCGTCGGTGGGGCTGTAGACCTGGCGGATCGCCCGCTCTTCGATGAAGCCGTTCTCGTTCAGGCGGCGGGCGAAGTGCTGGGTGATCTCCCGGTTCTGGGGGGACGAGCTGCGGCCGAAGTAGTCGAAGGCGAGCGCGAAGCCGTCGTAGACCGCCTTCTGCGCGTCGTGCGCCTGCGCGCAGAACTCGGCGACCGGGAGGCCCTGCTCCTTCGCGGCCAGTTCCGCCGGGGTGCCGTGTTCGTCCGTCGCGCAGATGTACAGCACGTCGTGGCCGCGCTGGCGGAGGTAGCGGGAGTACACGTCCGCCGGGAGCATGGACCCCACCATGTTGCCCAGGTGCTTGATTCCGTTGATGTACGGAAGGGCGCTGGTGATGAGGTGTCGAGCCATCGGGGGGCTGCTCCCAGGTCGGTCTGGCTGGTGCGTTCTGTGTCTCGCGAACGCGTCTTGCGAACCTTGAAATCGTAGCCGACATGGGTGTGCCGCCCGCCTCCCGTTTTACGGGGTGGGAAGCGGGCGGCACGGTTGTTCGTCCACGCGGTGGTGCTACGGGCGCCAGTCGATCAGTACGCCGTCGTAGAGCTCCGCGTCCGTGAGCTCCAGGGGGGTCGGGCCCGCGTGGAAGAAGGCCGTGTTGTCGGTCTTCAGCTTGCGGAGGTAGTCGAAGGCCTTGTTCTCGTGGTCGCCGAACGCGACGAACGAGAAGAAGACCGAGGCGTGGGACTTCGCGGCGTCCGTGAGGGACTGGGTCGCCGGGGTCTTCGCGTCCGGGGCGCCGTCCGTCTGGAAGACGACGAGGGCGGGGGTGCCGGGGGTGGCGTTCTTGTCGTAGTGCGCGAGTACGGCTTCTACGGCGGCGTGGTAGCTCGTGCGGCCCATGCGGCCGAGGCCTGCGTGGGCCTCGTCGATCGCGTTCTCGGGGGAGGTGGGGGTGAGGTCTGTCGTGCCGTCGACCTCTGTGGAGAAGAAGACGACGTGGACGGTGGGGGTGGGGTCCGGGTCCAGGTGGGTCGCGAGGGCGAGGGTCTGGTCGGCGAGGGCCTGGGCGGAACCGTCCTTGTAGTACGGGCGCATGCTCGCGGAGCGGTCGAGGACGAGGTATGTCTTCGCTCGGGTACCGGTGAGGTTGGCCTTGCCGAGAGCGAGGGCGGCGGAACCGGTCCCCACGGCCTCGGCTACGCCCTCGGCCTCGACAGTTTCCCCACCCGCACCGCCCGTGATGCTTTCGTCGTCGGGTGCGGGTGGCCCCTGTGGGGCGTCCTCGCCGTCGGCGGCTGCGGCAACCAGGACGGGTTCCGGTTCGGGGGCCGCGACCGGCTCGGGCGCCTCGACGGCTTCCGGCTCGGCCTCGGCCGCGGGCTCCGTCGCCGCAGCGGCTGCGGGCTCCGGCTCGGGGGCGACCTCTGCGACCGCTTCGGGGGTTGTGGCGGACTCCGTCTCCGTCTCCGCTTCCGGCTCCGGCGTGACCTCGGCCACCGGCTCCGCGACCGGCTCCGCCTCAGGGGTCGCTTCCGCGACCGGCTCCGCCTCGGGTGCGGTCTCGGCGACAGCTTCGGGCTCGGGCTCCGGGTCAGCCTCCGCCTCGGCCTCCGGGGCAGGTTCTACGACGGGCTCGGCTTCCGCCTCGGGCGTGACCTCGGCGACCGGTTCAGCTGCGGGCTCGGTCTCCGCTTCCGGCTCAGCTTCCGATGCCGCGACCGGCTCGACGACCGGCTCCGGTGCAGCCTCGGCCACCGGCTCCGCCTCGGGGGCGGCGGCCTCCGCGACCGTCTCCGCCTCCGGCTCAGCGACGGGCTCGGCCTCTGCCTCCGCCTCGGTGACCGGCTCGGCTTCCGCGACAGCCTCAACGACCGGCTCGGGTTCGGGCTCCGGCGTCACCTCAGCCGTAGGCTCTGCCTCTGCCTCTGCCTCTGCCGTAGGCTCCGCCTCCGCCTCCGGCACGACGACCGACTCGGTCTCCGCGACCGGCTCGACGACCGGCGCGACGACAGCCTCGGCCACCGGCTCTGCCTCCGGTGCAGCCTCCGTGACCTCCGTGCTCTCCACCGACGGCGTCGGCGCCGGCTTGGGAACCGCCACGTTGTCGAAGGCCAAGGCCACCAGCTCGTGCTCGTCGTCCTCAAGCGTGGACGACGTGCGGGGTTCCGGGACCTGGGCCGATGCCGTGGGGACGGGGGCGGACGTGAGGTCGGGTTCGGTGGAGGGGGACGGGACCTTCGCGTCCGGTTCCCCTGTCACCGTGGTCGGCTGCTCTTGCGAAGGAGTGCGTTCCGCACCCTCTGTCTCGGCGGCACGCTCCTTGCGTGACCTGCCGAACGCATTCCGCAGGAGAGTGAGAATGCCCATGTGCGCAACCCTTCGCGTGAGTTGAAGCCGTCAATCCCTGGCCAGGACGGACACGTAAGGTTAGCGGCCTCGGATGGCGATCTTAGGCAGGGGCGAGGCGCATGAGACGCGTCTCGTCAACACCCCCTGTTTCAGCCACCACTTCGCTCACCCGTTCACCTGCCTGTTCGCGGCGGACGCACGGCCCGCTCACGAAACACCGTGACCTGAGTGACGCCACGACGTGACCTCAGTGCGGCGACGCGATCGCCCGTGCCGCCGCCACCTCCTGCCGCAACGGCTCCAGCACACTCTCCGCCGGGCCCGTCAGATCCGTACGGACCTCCACCAGTACCTCCGACTCGCGTACGCCCTCCGACAACTCCCGCAGTTGGAGCGCGACTTGGGTGACCTCGGCCGGTGACGGCGGCGGTGCCCCGTGTTTCACCCGTACCCTCGCCGCCGTCGTCGCGTCGACGATGCGTTCCACGGCGACGACCAGCGGGAGCCAGCCGGCGGCGAGGCGGCCGGTGGGCGGGGGTTCGGTGAGGGCGCGTTGGAACTCGGTGCGGATGACGGACAGGTCGCGGTAGAGGCGGCGGCGCATCCGGGCGCGGGCGCTTGCGTCGGCCTCCGCCCCCGAAGGGTCGGAAGTTCCGAACGCCGTCTCCACATAATTCGCCGTGTCCGCGACCGCCTCCGCCAAGCGGTCGCCTACCCGCGTGTGCCAGCTCTCCGGCCAGAGCAGATAGCCCGCCACCAGCGCGATCCCGCAGCCGATGAGGGAGTCCACCAGGCGGGGGAGCAGCAGGGCCGTGCCCTGGTGGTTGAGGACGTCGGACAGGAGCAGGATCACCGGGGTGATCGCCATCGTCTGGTAGCCGTAGCCCCGGGGGGTGAGCGCGGGGATCAGCGGGGCGAGGACGAGCAGGACCAGTACGTCCCACCAGCCCCGCGGTACCGCCGACAGCACCGCCGCCGCGATCACCAGTCCCGCCACCGTGCCCAGCGCGCGCAGCAGGGCCCGCGAGAAGACCGAGCCGAAGTCGGGCTTCAGGACGAACGTGATCGTCAGGGCGACCCAGTACGAGCGCGGTACCGGGACCGTCGACACCAGCACCTGCGCCAGGCCGATGCAGACCGCCAGGCGCAGGCCGTAGCGCCACGAGCCGGAGGAGAGGAGGACGTTGCGGGCGGCTCGGGTGGCGCGGATGCGGAGGGCGGCCGGGCGGCCCAGGCGGTCGTCGATGCCCCTCGGGTCCACGTCCGGAGCCGTGACCACCTCTGCCGCGTGGCGCAGGGCGTGGTCGATCGCGCGGGTCGTCTCGCCTGTGGGGGTGGGGAGGTCGAGGCCTATCGGGCCGGTGTAGCCGGTCTCGACCGCCTGGGCGAGGTGGCGGACCGTCTCGCGGATCTGTGGGGGGAGGGGTTGGCCGGACTGGTGGACCGCGGGGGCCGCCTCTACCACCGGCGTGATCGCGTTCAACTGGGCCAGCAGGCGGGTGAGTTCGGGGCTGCGGCCGTGGTGGCGGGCCCGGCGGGCGAGGACCAAGTCGTAGGACTGGTTGAGGGATTGGGTGACCGCCTGGCGGGCGGAGTCGTAGGCGGCCGTGGGGTCGTCGCCGCAGGTCGCGAGGAGGTCGGCGACGGTGCGGTAGGTGTTCGCCACCGCCGCCCGTTCCGGGACTCCGGAGCGCAACGGCCAGGCCAGGAGGGCCAGGAGGAGGACCAGGAGGCCGCCGCCGGACATCAGGACGGGGGCCAGCCACCACGCGCCGGGGAGCGGAAGGCCCGCGCCGATCACCGAGTTGAGGAGCAGGAGCAGGCCCGATACGGAGGCCACCGCGCCGATCGTCGAGATCATCCCGGAGACGAGCGCGATGCCGGTGAGCGTGGCGACCGCGTACCAGCCGTGGCCGTACACCGCGGCGCCGAGCGTGACGCCGATCGCGCCGAAGAGCTGGGGGATCGCGATGTTGAGGATGCGCATGCGGTAGGCGTCGGCGGTGTCGCCGATGACGCCGGAGAGGGCGCCCATGGAGGCGAGGGCGCCGTAGGCGGTGTGTCCGGTGGCGAGGCCGATGGCGAGGGGGAGGGTCATCGCCACGGCGGCGCGGGCGATGGCGGGCCGGTTGAGGGGGGCCTGCTGGGGTTGGAGGTTCCTCACCAGCCAGTCGGGGGGTGTGAGGCCGATGGGGAACTCGCGGGACATGCGACCCATTATGGGCGTCGCGTCCCGCGGAAAAGGGATCGCGCCCGGGTTATTCGTGCTGGTGGAGCGTGATGTCCACCAGCAGCGCGCGGTGGTCGGTGTCGGCCAGGTCGAGGAAGCGGGCGCTGTTCGTGGAGAAGTCGGGGGACAGGAGGACGTGGTCGATCTGGGTGCCGAAGGTGGGCGCGAAGCGCTCCGGCCAGCTCGGGGTGCGGGGGTGTCCGGCCATGCGAGCGGCGTCGCGCAGGCCGGTGTCGAGGATGTGGCGGAAAGTCGCGTGGTCCTGCGAGGAGTTGAAGTCGCCGGCGAGGACGGTCGGGGTGGTGGGGTCGGCGGCGGCGAAGGTCCGGAGCCTGCCCAGTTCGCGGCGCCACAGGGCGACCTGGTTCGGCAACGGGGGCATGGGGTGCGCGAGTTGGAGCCGTACGGAATGTCCCTCGACGTCGGCCACGGCGCCGGGCATGCCCATCGTGCCGGTGACGCCCTTCGTGCCCTTGAGGGGGAAGCGGCTGAGGATCATCGAGCCGTGCGAACCGGCGGCCGCGACCGCCTGCCGGTACGGGAACTCGGTGCCGAAGTCCCGCCGCAGCGTGGCCTGGCAGGTGTACTCGCACTCCTCCACGAACACCACGGCCGGCCGCTCCCGCCGGATCACCGGCACCAGGGAGCCGGTCCCCCGCCCGAACTCGACGTTCGAGGTCAGGACGCGGAACTCGGCGACCGCCGGCCCGCTGGGCTCACCACTCTTCCCGTACGGCTCGATGAACCACGCCAGCAGGCCGAGCAGCGCGACGCCCCAGACCAGGCCGAGCCGCCAGCGGGTGAGCAGGGCGAGGAGGAGTCCGAGTCCGGTGGGGGCGAGCAACCAGGGGAAGAAGGCGAGGAGTTGGGGGACGGGGGTGATGGCGTCGGTGTCGGCCGTACGGCAGCCGACGACCACGCTCACGCCGGTGAAGAGGAGCCCGGCGCACCACGTGGTGAAACGGCGGGCGCGGTGGCGCTCGGGTACGAAGTCGGCGGCGGTCCACTCGGAGGTCACGGTGCTCAAAAGTCGACCTTCCGCCAGTGGACGTAGACGCCCAAATCATCCCACGCGGTCCAGGAACTCCCCCAGGATCTCGTTGAACTCCTTCGGGCGCTCGAGATTCGGCATATGGGCCGCGCCCTCGATCACATGGAGCGTGGAGTCGGGGAGCACCGCGTGCATCGCCTCCGCGTCGGAGACGGGGGTGTAGGTGTCGTCGGCGCCCACGACCACGAGGGCCGGGACCGTCACCCTGGTCAACAGGTCGCGGTAGTCGGGGCGTTGGGCACGGGCGCGCAGGGCCGCTGCTGCGGCTTCGGGGGCGGTGGCCGTCATCATGCCGTGGACGTGGGCCTTGACCTGGGGGTCGGCCGACGGTGCCACCATCTTCTCCAGCACCTCGTCGGCGTAGCCACGCATGCCCTCGCGCAGGAGGCGGTCGGCCATGGCGTTGCGGGTGCGGACGCCCTCCGGGGTCTCGGCCGCCGGGAAGGTGTCGGCGAGGACCAGACCCCGGACGCGCTCGGGGAAGCGGCCGTAGCAGTCCATCGCGATCTGCCCGCCCATCGACAGCCCGGCCAGCACGAACGTCTCCACCTTCAGCTCGTCGAGCAGCGCCTCGATGTCGGCGGCGAAGTCCGAGAAGCGGGTGACGGTGGAGGGTGAGCGGCCGTAGCCGCGCAGGTCGGGGGCGACGACCTGGCGGGAGGGGGAGAACGCCTCGATCTGCGGGGTCCACATCGTGTGGTCGAAGGGGTGGCCGTGGATGAGGACGAGGGGGAGGGGGTGGGGGAGATATGGGGTGTTAGGGGATGACATGCCCCGACCCTAGGTGCGCTCAACTCCCCCGTGCAACAAGGTATTTGACGCCGGGTCCGTGGTGGGTGCGGTGGGCGCCGGCCGGTCCCGTACGAGGCGCAGGAGCAGGAACTCCCTTGCCGGCCGGGCGTATCGGGTCAGCCAGGCCACCCCGGCGACCGTCAGGCCCACGCCCAGGAGGAGCCAGGCGACCGTGCGCAGGGTGGCGGTCAGGGCGTCGTAGATCGCGCCGCCCGCCGCCTGGGAGACCTCGGCCGGGAGGTCGGCGACGGTGAAGTGGCGGCCGATCGTGAGGGCGAGGCCGAGCAGCGCGCCGCCGAGGGCCGTGCCGAGGGCGGTCGCCGTGATCGCGCGGCGGCGGCGCACGGCGACGGCGATGCCGGTGACGGCGAAGACGGCGGCGGCGACGGGGAGCCAGAAGCCGGCGACTTCGAGCACGTGGAACCCCTTCCGGAGTGGGCCCAGTTCACCCGCGGCCAGGACCGCGACCTCGGTGTGCTGGACGGGGATGCGGTTCGCCAACGGCACGTGGTCGTGGGCGAGTTGCTGTTTTATGTGGGTGGTCAGCGGGGCGAGGTCGACGGTGACCGTGCCGTCCCTGCGGTCGTCCTCCAGGGCCTGCAGCACGGCGTCGTGGGTCGCGCGGTTGCCCTCGTCCCAGGCCAGGCGGAAGGCCTCGGTCTTCGTGAACGAGCGCACCGCGTCGTGCACGAACGGCGCCATCGTGCCCCGCATCCCGCCCACATGGACCTCGCGCAGGATGCCCGCGCCGACGGTGTCCGCGATCACGTCCCGTACGTCCGGGTCGGCGGCGAGCGGTGCCATCGCCGTGACGTAGCGGCCGGAGTCGGTCAGGTCGTACGCCGCCCAGGCCGCCAGCGCGCCGAAGGGCGTGAGGCAGCAGGAGAGGGCGACGAGTACGGCCGACAGGGCGCTCCGGAGACGTGGGGGCACTCCTCTAGGACACGGGCGGGGCGCGTGGTGTGCGAGCCGGTTTCCTGCATTCGGGTGCAATGTCAAGCCGAACGGGTGCCCTGACCTCGGAACCCTTGGCGGAACTGGCCATTCCGCTCTCGGGTGGAGGGTTGACCCGAACGGGTGTTTCCTGGAACCGGGGAGAAGGAGGCCGAACATGCGCACCACTCCGGCCCTGCGGACTCTGGCCGCGGCCCTGCTCACCGGTGGCACCCTCGCCGTCGCGGCGGCGGGCACCACGGCGATGGCAGCACCGACCACGTACGCCGAAGGACATGGCGGTGGCGGCGGTGGCGGCAGTCCGATCTGGGGCACGATCGTCTCCCGCACGGATCTGAACGTGCGGCAGTCGCCCACCACGCACTCACCCGCCGTCGACACGCTCTCACCGGGCAGCCAGGACCGCGTCCAATGCGTGGTCAGGGGACAGAGCGTCAACGGGAATCCCGACTGGTACTGGCTCGTCGGCGCCCAGGGCTGGGCCAGCGCCGCGTTCGTCGACACCGGCGGCCAGTGGGTGCCGTCCTGCTCGGACCCGTGTCCGGGCTGGAAGGACGGCGGCAACAACAACTCCGGCAACTCCAACTGGAACAACGACCCGAACTGGAGCGACAACTCCAACTCGTGGAGCACCTCGGCCTCCGGGTCGTGGAGCGTCTCGGGCTCGTGGAGCTGGAGCGCCTCCGGGTCGTCGAGCGGCGGCGGCATCTGGAACTGGGCGCCGTAGGGGAACAGGGGAAAGGAGTGGGCCCCGGCCGTCCGGCCGGGGCCCACTCCTTGTGCCGTACGGCGTCAGCGGATGCGGTTGCCCTCTCCGTCCTCGCGCGTGTAGTAGCGGTAGAAGAACACCAGGAAGACGCCCGCCGTGGTCGCGATCCCGACGGCCGCGGACCGCAGGACGCTCTCTCCGGTCTGGCTGTAGAGGAAGCCGAGCGCCGCGCCCGCGAAGGCGGACTTCACCAGCGAGTGCAGTTCGCGCTTCAGCAGCGGGGCGAACCGTGCCACCGCCAGGCACAGCACGATGAACGCGAGCGCCGTCACGAAGCCGAACAGGATGTTCCAGCCCGTGATGGGACCGCCGCCGCGACGGTTGGCGGCCGCCCAGTAGCCGTAGACGAGCCCCAGGACGACCGGGATCGCCACCTTCGCCACGCGGTGGACGCGGGTGTCGAAGATGTCGGGCAGACCGCTCGGGCCGGTGAATGCGCCGGAGCCTGTCGTTCTGCCGCTCCGGCCGGTCATTCCGCCGGGCGTGGGTGCCGCTTGAGCCATGAGAGCACTCCTCTCTCTCGCCCCCGTCTACCAATGCACACCCCGGCGGAGGCGGTGGCAAGTCGGGGTGCGGCCTCCGTTACCGCGTGTTTCGCTGGGGCGCATGAAGCTCGTACTCTTCGGCGCCACCGGCATGGTCGGCAGCCGGATCGCCACCGAGGCGTCCGCCCGCGGCCACCAGGTACTGGCGGTCAGCCGCTCCGGCCAGTCACCGGTCCCCGGGGTCACCGCGGCGGCGGCCGACGCGACGGACCAGGAGAAGGTGGCCGGCCTCGCGCGCGGCGCCGACGCGGTGGCCTCCGCCTGCGTACCGCCCCGCGACGGCAGCGACCCGCGCGGCCCCTTCCTCGCCCTGAACGAGGGCCTCGTCGCGGGAGTCCGCGCGGCCGGTGTCGGACGGCTCATGGTCGTCGGGGGCGCCGGAGGGCTTGAGGTCGCTCCCGGGCAGGTGCTCAGCGAGCAGCCCGGCTTCCCCGAGGCCTACCTCCCCGAAGCCCGCGCCCACCGCGACGTCCTCGCCTACTACCGCACCCTCGACGACCTCGACTGGACCTACGTCTCCCCCGCCGCCGAGATCGCCCCCGGCAAGCGCACCGGCCGCTTCCGCGTCGGCGGGGACCGGTTCTTGACCGACGACCAGGGCCGCAGCTTCGTCAGTGCCGAGGACTACGCGGTCGCCTTCGTCGACGAACTCGAGCAGGACGCCCACCCCCGCGGCCGGATGTCGGTCGCGTACTGATGTCCGGCGCATACTGACGGCTGTGAGCGGCCGCGGACTCAGACCGGTGCGCTACGGCGCCTCGGGCCGCTCCGTGCTGGACCGGCTGCCCGGCGCCGGGCGTGACCCCGACGCGCTCCGCCGTCAGCATCTGCTCCGGGTCGGCGGACGCAGTGTCGCCTGGGTGCCGCCGCTGCTGGTCCTCGTCACCATCCTGCTGGTCGACTGGTACACCGGCGGCGAGTTCCGGACCGTCTCCTGGATCGTGCTCGTGCCCGGAATCGCCGCCGCGATCTGCGGGGTGCGAGGCACCGCCGTGTTCGCGGTACTCGGCCTGGCCACCTACGTCCTCGCCGACCACGCCTGGCCGCGCCAGTACCAGACCGGCCTGCCCGACTTCATCCTCGTCGGCGTCGGCGGCGCCCTCGCCGTGCTGGCCTGCGCGGTACGGGTGCGCGGCGAGCGCCGCATGCTGCACATGAGGGACGTCGCCGAGACCACCCGCCGTACCCTGCTGCGCCCGCTGCCCCCGGGCTGGGGCGGCCTCGAACACGCGGCCGTCTACCTCGCCGCGGACGCCGTCGCCCGCGTCGGCGGCGACTTCTACGACATCCAGCCCGGCCTGCACGGCACCCGCGCCCTCGTCGGCGACGTCCAGGGCAAGGGCCTCGGCGCGGTGGAGGCGGCGGCCGCGCTGCTGGGCACGTTCCGCGAGGCGGGATACCACGAGCCGGAGCTCGCCACCGTCGCCGCGCGCCTCGACGTCCGAATACTGCGGCACGGGCTGCATCTCGGCGCCCTCGGCCGCGAGGACGTCGACCGCTTCGCCACGGCCGTGCTGCTGAGCTTCCCCGCCGGTGACCCGAGCACCGTCGAGGTCGTCAACTTCGGTCACGAACCCCCGCTGGTGGTCGGCCCGTTCGGGGTACGGTCCCTGCCGCCCGGGCACGGACTCCCGCTGGGGCTGGGCGAGTTGGCGGGTATGAAGGGCCCGCCGCCGACCCTGCGCAGCACCCTCGCGCCCGGCGAGACCCTCCTCATCGTCACCGACGGGGTCACCGAGGCCCGGAACAGCGCCGGTGTCTTCTTCCCCCTCAAGGAACGTGTCTCCGAGGGTCTCCTGGCCGATCCACGCACCGCCGATCCGGCCCGCCTGGTCGCCTACGTCCGCGACGGCACGCTCGCCCACTGCGGCGGACATCTCGCCGACGACACCACGATCTTCGCGGTACGGCGGGTGTGACATCACCCTTTGCAGCAGCAGAGGTTCGGCGGGGGTTCGGCAGAGGTTACGGTGCTGAGGTACGTAGTGATCGACGGTTCGGGGGAGGGCGTATGCCTGGGACGGTGTTGCTGCTCGCGGCCTCGCCGGTGGGCAAGGGGCGCCTGGTGGACGCGGCGTCCGTGCTGCCGGTCCTCGCGGCCGTCGCCCCGGGTGTCCTGTCCGGCACCGAGACCGCCAACGTTGTCGAACTCGCCGACCCGTTGGAGCCGCAGGCCGTACTGACCCGGTTGCGTGCCGCCGCGACCGCCTCCGGGCCGCTCACCGTGTTCGTCACCGGGCAGCTCCAACTCGACCGGAAACAGCACCTTCCGCATCTGGCGCTGGCCCGTACGACTCCGGCGACCGTCCGTTACACCGGGTTTCCCTGGGCCTGGGTCCGCGAGGAGTTGCGGCTGCGGGCACCGGGCACGACGACGCTGCTGCTCGATCTCCACGCGGACGCGGAGACCTGGCAGTGGCTGCGGGCCCATCCGCTCGACTCGGGTCGCACGAACGCCGTTTACGGTCGCATCGCACCGCCTCCTGCTCGGCGGGTGGTGGCTGTGCCGTCGTACATGAAGGCGGTCGCGACGATTTTGCGCAGCGGGTATCGGCCGGAGCTGGAGCAGTTGCATCAGCAGGCGTTGGGGAGGTTGGGGGCGGAGGGGTATGCGGATGTCGTGTTGTCCGCGGCGGGAGTGGGGGCGGGCGTCCCTGGGGGCTCCGCCCCCAGACCCCCATCGGCCCTGAAGGGGCCTCGTCCTCAAACGCCGGACGGGCTGAAAAATGAGGGGAATTGGGAGGCCGACCGGCGTCACAAGAGTGACAGCGACCCGCACATCGCCGTCGCCTCTGCCGCCCAAGACGGCCGTCACGCCCACGCCGACGCCCTCGCCGCCGAGCACGAGCAAGCCGCCGTACGGGCCCACGGGCGGGGTTCCGAGGAAGCGCTGCACTGGACCGAAGTCCGGGCAGATCTCGCGATGTTGGCCGGGGAGCCGGTGCGCAGTTGCCGGGCTTGGCTTGCGGTGGCCGGGGCGCGGCTGGCGGCGGGGCAGGCAGCCGACACGGCCGCCGTCGAGGCGGCAGTCGACCGTGCTCACCATCAGTGGGGCCAGATCCACGACCCGGCCCCCGCTCGCGAACTCGGTCTCGCGCTGGCGGAGTTGAGGAGTCGGGTCCCCGGGCGCCGCGCGGGCGCCCTGGACCACGTACAGAAGCAGCTGCTCCAACTCCAGGCGCAGGGCTAGTCAGGTCAGTTGACGGTCAGGATCTCCAACGCGCCTGAGACCAGGGTGCGTACGCCGGGCACGATCGTCGACAGGTCGGGGGCGAACTGGGGGCTGTGGTTGCTGGGGACCGCGTGGAACTTCTCCATCAGGTCCGTGCCGGGGGCCGCGTCCCACACGTCCGCCGAGGTGCTCGTCACGAACCAGTAGGAGTACGGCACCCCGTCCGGAGCGAGGAGGGGGAAGTCCTCGCTGCCTGTTGCCGGGCCGGGGTCGAAGACCGTGCCCGCGCCGAGGACCTCGGTGTGCACGGCGGCGATCCGGCGGTCGGTGTCCGCGTCGTTGACCATCGTGGGGAGGCTGGTGCCGATGGTCACCTCGGGCTCGCGCGGGCAGCCCGCGGCGAGGCACTCGCCGGCCGCGATACGGCGGATCGCGGCGATCATCCGGTCCCGTACGTCGGCGGACTGAGTGCGCAGGTTGAGGGCGATCCGGGCCTCGGCCGGGATGATGTTGTGCCGGGTGCCGGCCTCGATGCGGCCCACGGTCAGGACGGCGGAGTCGCCGGCGGCGATCTCGCGGGAGACGACCGTCTGGAGCCGGGTGACGAGGTACGCGGCGGTGACGACCGGGTCGACCGTCGTCTCGGGGCGGGAGCCGTGGCCGCCGCGGCCGTGGACCACGATGTCGATGTCCGTCGCGGAGGACATGATCAGTCCGGGCACGTGCGGGTAGAACCCGGCGGGTCCCGGTGCCGCGTGCTGGGCGAGCAGCACGTCCGGGCGCGGGACGCGCTCGTACAGGCCGTCGGCCACCATCGCCGCCGCGCCCGCGCCCGTCTCCTCCGCGGGCTGGCCCACCAGGACCAGCGTCCCCGACCAGGTGTCCCGCCCGGCGGCCAGCGCCTGGGCGGCACCGGCCAGCCAGGTCACGTGCAGGTCGTGCCCGCAGGCGTGCATCACGCCGGGGACCGATGACTCGTACGACAGCCCCGTCTCCTCCTGTACCGGCAGCGCGTCCATGTCGGCGCGCAGCAGGACGGTCGGGCCTTCGCCGTTGCGCAGCACTCCGGCGACGCCGGTGCCGCCGATGCCCTCGACGGTGTCGTAGCCCGCCTTCGTGAGGCGTTCGGTGAGCTTGGCGGCCGTGCGCTGCTCGTGGCCGGACAGCTCGGGATGTCTGTGCAGGTCCCGGTAGAAGTCCTCGAGGTCGGCGACCGGGAGGTCGGCGGTGAGGTCAAGTGCGGTGCGCGCGGCGGGGGAAGAGGTCACGAGGGCAGGGTATGCGGGTCGTATGTGCGTGCGGGAGCCCCGGCGGGACGGGGGAGTTGTCCCGCCGGGGCGGCCCCGGGGTGGTCTCAGCGGGTCACTTGGTGCCCACCCTGATCGCGAGGCGCAGGATGTTCGCGATCGCCTGGAGGGTGTCGAAGTGGTAGCGGCCGATGTTCGGGGTCGGCCGGGTGTGCGGGTTGTTCAGCCGGTTCTGGAGGTTGTTGCCGAGGGTCTGCCAGTTGTGGATCAGGCCCTCGTCGTCGTGGTCGAACTGGTAGCCGTTGTTCTCCGTGATGGCGGCCTCGATCCGGTCGGAGATCGCGTTGAAGCGGGCGCCCTCGGCGATGGCCTCGACGTAGAACAGCAGCGCGCCGGCCCGCTGGGCGCCCGTGGAGTTGGCGGCGGCCAGGATGCCTTGGTTGTAGGCCATCCAGGTGTAGGAGAAGCGGGGGCTGCGCACGGTCTGGTTGGCGTACGCCGTCATGGAGGCGTAGCTGCCGCCGAAGGGGAGCGCCACGGAGCGGGGCGCGTTGGTGGCGGTGCCGGCGCCGGGCCAGTGGCTCAGGGTCGCGTCGCTGAAGTGGTAGTACGTGTTGGTCCCCGGGACCAGGTAGCCCTGGACGTACAGGTCGTGGGCGCGGAGCAGGATGCGGATCGGCGGGTGCTCGCTGCTGCTGATGTTGACGGTGAAGTAGTTGTTCCGCTCGTCGTTGCTGACCTGCTGCCTGCTGGTGCCGCTGGTCGTGGTGCTGACCGTGGTCCACGTGGTCGCGGCGCGGTTGCCGTAGAGGACGCTCGACTCGGCGCTGCCCCGGACCTCGTCGATCATGCTCCGGTACGAGGACTTGCCGCTGTTCAGATACCAGTCGACGTCGTCGTTCTGGTCGATGGCGTGCGCCTTGGCCGCGCCGAAGGGGGCCAGCAGGCTCAGCAGCAGCGCGATCAGGACGGTGCCGGCGGCGGCCAGCGGGGTGCGGGCGCGACCGCCTCGGGGGTGCGCGGAGAGGACGGGACTACTCACGATCGGGCTCCAGTCGTTCGGTGTGGGGGATGCCACCACCGACGTTCGCGACCGGAAAGTTGATTGGCACGTCCCTCTCACCAGAGCAATCAATCCCGGATTGCGAGCGAGGGACGGTTTTGCGTCACCCACCTGTCACCTGGGGGCAACCGGACCGTTCCCTGGCCATCCGTATGGTCATCGCTCCTGATGTCGCTTTCGCGAGGTGTATGGAGGTACGCGCATGGGTCGTCCCGAGCGACCGGTCGACCCGGCGGCCGGTGCCGTGCAGGGGCTCGCGCACGCGCTGCGGGAACTGCGCCGCGCCGCGGGCGGACCCTCGTACCGGACGATGGCGAAGGCGGCGGGCTTCTCGGCGACCACGCTCTCCCAGGCCGCGGCCGGCGAACGGCTGCCGACGCTCGCGGTCGTGGAGGGATACGTACGGGCCTGCGGGGGCGACCCGGCGGAGTGGGGCCCGCGCTGGAAGGAGGCCGAGGCGGAGGCAGAGGCCGAGGCGAGCCGGGCCCGCGCGGCGGAACCCGAGGACGTCGGCGGCCCGGCGCCGTATCGCGGACTCGCCCGGTTCGAGCCGACCGACCGGCACCTCTTCTTCGGCCGCGACCGGGTGGCCGCCGAGGTGAACGGACTGATCCGCGACCACCGTTTCGCGGTGCTGTTCGGCCCCTCGGGCAGCGGCAAGTCGTCCCTGCTGCGGGCGGGACTGGTGGCACGGCTCCAGGCGGAGATCGCGGCCCGCGCCTGCCCGGCGACGCTGCGCATCCTCACCCCCGGACCGACACCCGCCACCACCTACGGGCAGCTGCTCACCCCCGGCCCCGAGGAGCCGGAGAGCTGGGTGGTGGTGGACCAGTTCGAGGAGGTCTTCACGCTCTGCTCGGACGCGCGGGAACGGTCCCGTTTCATCGACCTGCTCCTGGCGGCCCGCGCCCCGGACACCCGGCTGCGGGTACTGGTCTCCGTCCGCGCCGACTTCTACGCCCGCTGCGCCGAACACCGCGGCCTGGCCGACGCGCTGCGGGGGGCCGCGCTGCTGCTCGGTCCGATGACGGCGGAGGAGTTGCGGGAGGCGGTGGTGGGCCCGGCCCAGGCGGTCGGCTGCATGGTCGAGCGGACCCTGACCGCCCGCCTGGTGGAGGAGGTCCTCGACGAACCCGGCGGCCTGCCGATGCTCTCCCACGTCCTCCTGGAGACCTGGCGCCGCCGCCGGGGCCGCCTGCTCACCCTCGCCGGTTACGAGGCCGCCGGCGGGGTGCGCGGCGCGATCGCGGCGACGGCGGAGCAGGTGTACGGAGACCTGTCCCCCGAAGAGTCCCGCGCGGCCCGCCACCTCCTCCTCCGCATGGTCGTACCGGGCCAGGGCACCCCGGACACCCGCCGCCCGCTGACCCGGGCCGAGTTGGCGGAATGGGGCGACTCCGAGGTGCCGGTGGTCCTGGAACGCCTGACCCGGGCCCGCCTCCTGACCGCCGACGAGGAAGGCGTCCAACTCGCCCACGAGGCCCTCATCACCTGCTGGCCCCGCCTCCACGACTGGATCGAACGGGACCGGGAACGGCTCCGCCATCACCGAATGCTGACGGACGCGGCACGCACGTGGCTGGAGCACGACCGGGATGCCGGGGTGTTGTACCGGGGGACGCGGTTGGCGCGGGCGGAGGAGTTGTTCGGCGAGTGGGTGGGGGATCGGGCGGGGGGTCGTGGTGGGGGGCGTGGGGCCGGTTGCGCCGGCGGCGACGCGGCTGGTCGTGCGGGCGGTCGTGCCGGGGCTCGTGCGGGCGGTCACGTCGGCGGCGACGCGGCCGGTCGTCCGCGCGGGCACACGATGGACCGCGCCATCGATCCTGCGGCCGACCTCGCGACGGCCCCCGGCGCCGACCTCGCAGCCACCCCTGCGACCGCCCGGGCAACCGACCCCGCCTCCGCAACCAACCCCGACCCCGCGATCACCGGCACCCCCGACCCCGCCCTCGCAATCACCCGCACCTCAGATCTCGCCCTGACCACCCCCGAGCGAGCCTTCCTCACCGCCGCCCTCGACGCCCGCGCCGCCGAGCAGCGAACCGCCGCCCGGATCAGCCGCAGGCACCGCGTCCTGACCGCGTCGCTGTCGGCCGTGCTCGTGGTCGCGGTGTTGTCGGCGATCGCCGTGTGGCAGGAGCGGGACAACAATCTGCGGGCGCGTACGCAGAGCGCGGCCCGTCGGGTCGCCGACGTGGCCGACGGTCTCCGCACCACCGACCCGCGCACCGCGCAGCAACTCGGCGTCGCAGCCTGGCGCACGGCCCAACTGCCCGAGACGCGACGCGCTCTGCTCGGTTCGCTCGCGCAGGTGGAGACGGACACGTTCACCGACCCCGCGCCCGGCGAGGACACCCTGCGCGTGCTCACCGACGACGGCCGAACCCTGCTCAGCACGAGCGGCCGTACCTGGCACACCTGGGACGTGACCACCCACCGCGCCACCGGCTCGGGCCGGACACCCACCGGCACGGTGACCGAGGTCGACGCCTCCGCCCATGTCCTCGGGGTCACCGACGGGGCCGGCGGCCTGCGGCTGTGGAACACGGCCACCGGACGCTGGTCCGGGCCGGAACTGCACGACGTCGGCAACGCCCACTTCACCGGCGACGGCCGCTCCCTCCTCTCCACCGAGGGCGACCAACTGCGGCTGCGCTCGGTGGCCGACGGCCACGTCACGTTCGAGGCGCGGGCACCGGACGCGGCCCTCACCGCCGTCAGCCCGGACGGTCGTACGGTCGCGGCCTGTTCGGCGAACGCCGTGCACCTGTGGGACATGGCCAACTCCCGCTCCCTGCCCGGCACTTGGCAGCAGGACTCCGGCATCTGCGACACCGACACCCCCTTCCTCGCCCTCTCCGGCGACCGTCTCGCCGTCGCCACCGGCACCGGACTGCGCGTCTGGGACACCGGGACGGGCCGTGAGGTCGCCGACCTCCACGACACCGGGGTGCAGTCCGCGTCCTTCAGCCCGGACGGCGCCTTCGTGGCGACGGCGGACGGTTCGGAGCTGCGCGTCTGGCGGCTCACGGACCCCGGCGCCCCCGTCTTCCGGCACGCCCTCAACAACCAGCACCTCTACGGCGGCCTCGTCTGGGACCACGACGGCCGGACCCTTCGCTACCTGGAGAGCGGCACCGTCCACACCCTCGACCTCGGGGCCGCCGTTACCTCCGACTGGAGGCCGTCCGCCCTGAACGACGTCCGGTTCAGTCCCGACGGCCGCACCTACGCCACCACCCGGCGCACCGCCCGGCCACTATCTCTTCCGCCTCTACGACAGCTCCGACGGCCGTCTCCTGCACACCTTCCCGCCCGTCGCCGTCCCCGTCTCCACCGACCCCGCCCTCCCGACCGTCCCCGCCGACACCCTCCCCCTCATGGCCTTCGGCCCGGACGGCACCCGGTTCGCGTACGGCGTCTCGGCGCCGGGCCGGGAGGCGGTGTCGCAGGAGTTCGGGGTGTGGGACGTGACGCGCGGGAGGTCCGTGGCCTCGCTGGACCTGCCCGGCGCGGCGGTCGTCTCACTCGCCCTCGGTCCGAACGCCGACCACACCCTCCACGCGGTCCGTGACACCGCCGTCGGCCAACTCGCCGACGAGACATGGGACTTCGCGCGCGACCGCAGGACCTCCGTCCTGACCGGCGTGACCGGCTCCCACCTCGCCGTCCGCCCGGACGGCGCGCTCCTCGTCGGCGAGGGGCGCGTGGCCGCACTGCCCTCGGGCCGCTCCACCGGACGGGACCTCGTGCAGGGCGACGAGATCGGCGCCCTGGCCTTCACCGCCGACGGCTCCACGCTGGCGGTCGGCGACCAGACGGGCCGGGTGCACCTGTGGGACGGGGGCACGGGTGAGGGCGGGGGAAGCGGTGAGGGCGGGGCTCTCGGCCGCCGTACCGGCATCCTGCGCAACGTCTTCCCCGCCCCCGTCGGCACCACCCCGGAGGGCATCGCCGCGCTCGCCTTCAGCGCCGACGGCCGTACCCTGGCGGTCGCCGGTGACGCGGGCAGCCTGCAGCTCTGGGACGTGGGCACCCAACAGCCGCTCAGCAGCGCCCCGTTGACGACTCCGGGCGAGGCCGTCACGTCCCTCGCCTTCAGCGCGGACGGCAGCACGCTGTTCGCGGGCAGCGCGCACGTCCCCCTCCAGCGGTACACCGTCGACCCGGAGCGGGCGCGGGCACAGGTCTGCGCGAGGACGGGCAACGCGGAGCTGACGCGGGCCCAGTGGCGGACGTACCTGCCGGACGCGTCGTACCGCCGCATCTGCTGAGGACCACCGGTCTCCACCGATCCTCACCCGTACGGCCCAGCCCACGCGGCCACGCCTCCGCGGCGCTGCTCCACTTGTCGGTAACAGGGGGCCGGTAGTACCCAGCAAAGGAAGTGCCGCTCATGGCTGTCCCTGAATCCACCCTCGCCATCAACTTCACCCAGGGGCTGAACGACGCCTGGTCGAAGGTCGCGCAGTTCGTGCCCAAGCTCGTCGGTTTCCTGGTCATCCTGGCCATCGGCTGGTTCGTGTCGAAGATGATCGCCCGCGTCCTGGACCGGGTGCTGCGCAGGGTCGGTTCGGAGAAACTCTCCGAACGGGCCGGTACGGAACGGTACTTGCGGGACTCCAAGTACGACATGACCGGCATCGTCTGCAAGATCGTGTACTACGCGCTGATGCTGATCACCCTCCAGCTCGCGCTCGGCGTCTTCGGCTCCAACCCGGTCAGCACGATGATCAACGGCATCGTCGCCTGGCTCCCGCGCGGCATCGTCGCGGTGGTCCTGATCGTCGTCGCGATGGCCATCGCGAACGCGGTCCGCGGGATCGTCGGCAGCGCCCTGTCGTCGATGTCGTACGGCAGGATGCTCGCGACGATCGTCTGGGCCTGCATCATGGCGCTCGGCGTGATCGCGGCCCTCGGCCAGGCGGGCATCGCCACCTCGGTCACCCAGCCGGTGCTGTACGCGGCCCTCGGGACCGTCGCCGGCATCATGATCGTCGGTGTCGGCGGCGGCATGATCGCGCCGATGCGTCAGCGCATGGAGCGCATGCTGATGGCGGCGGAGCGCGAGACGACCAACGCGAGGGGCAGCCTCACGGCGTACCAGGCGGGTCGCGAGGACGCGATGACCAACCAGCCGGTGCGGGAGCGCACGGACATGGGGACGGACACCCGGCGTGGCATGGGGAACGGTATGGGGAACGACATGGGGACGGACTCGCGCCGGGACATGCCGGGATCGTCCGACATGTAGCGGTCGCCGGTGTAAGCGCAGGTGAGGTGGGTGATCCGGAGTTGATTGGCTCCTTGGGCGGGACTGTCCGATCAACTCCCCGGCGATGACGATCGGAGGCGTCGCCACCCGTCGCGGGTGGTGGCGCCGACCGACGTATCGACGAGGAGAACGACCATGAAGGTGTTCCCGCGCGGCCGCCGCCGACTGGCTCTGCTGGCGCCCGCTCTCGCCCTGGTGCTCATCCCCTTCTCCACGGGGACCGCCAGCGCCAACTCGAGCCCCGGCTGGGGCGACGACAAGCCGGACGTGCTCGCGAGCTGCAACCACGACAGCGGCAGCCGCAAGCCCGACTCGTGCCAGTACCACGAGGTCAACGCCTGGACCGCGCTCGGCAAGCGGCACCAGGCCAGCAACGTGGTCGCGAACTGCGCGGGCACCGACAACGGCACGTACGCCGTGAACTACAGCTACTCCACGAACACCTCGTACTCCTACGAGCAGGGCCAGAGCATCGAGGTCAGCGCCGGACTGTCGGACACCTTCGAGGCGGGCATGAAGGCCAGCTCGACGACCTCCGAGACCTGGACCCTCGGCAACACCCGCACCGCGAGCAGCACCATCACCAACACGATCCGCCCCGGCTACAAGGGCGCGTACTGGTTCGCGCCGTACGTCCGCCACTCGGTGGGCTGGCTGGAGGTCCACTACGGCAAGCGGGTCGACGGCCACTACTACTGGTACTACCCGGGCCAGGGCTCCTCGGGCATCCACATCGACACGCCTGTCGCCTGGTCGGACGGCTCACTGAAGGGCGAGCTGTACTGGGCCACGTGGAAGTGCTGAACCCGCACTACTCGGTGAACCGGACGGGGCCCGGCCATTGCGGCCGGGCCCGCGTTGGCCCTGGCTACCATGCGGTATGACCGAGCGTGCCGTTTACCACCGTCTGCGTGAGCTGCGCGAGCGCTTCACACCGCCGCCGGGCTTCACGTACCCGGAGATCAGCGGCGGGATGTTCGTCATGACGACGATCCCCTGTCGCCGGCACGAGGTCACGGTTGCCGACGTGCGTGATCAACTCGTTCCGCAACTGCCGGACGGTGTCGGTGCCTTCGAGGCCACCGTCACCGGGGACGAAGTCCTCGGCAAGCTCCGTGTCCCCGACCTTGTCGTCACCACGGGCGACGCCACCGTGCCCCTGCTGGCCGTCGAGGTCGTCTCCCCGTCGAACCCCCGCACCGACTACGAGGACAAGAGCCGCGACTACCCGGCGATGGGTATCCCGCACTACCTGATCGTCGACCCGCGTGACGGCACGTGGATGTACCACTGGCAGGTCGGCAGGCGGCGCGGTTCCCCGGAGTACGAGAACCGTTTGCGCCGGCCGTACGGGAACACCGTCACCATCGCGGGCGGGTGGAAGGTCGCGACCGGCGGTCTGCCGCTCTACCCGCGCACGGACGTGACGCTCGCGCCCGAGTGAGATGCCGGCAGGCGGTCCGCCGCCTTGGCCGGGTTTGCCGCTGCCGCGCCGATCAGGGCGGCTACGGCGATGACGGCGGCGCAGAATCCTCTGACGTAACGCGCGGACATACCTACCTCGCAACGACAGTGACGGCGACGGCAACAGCGATGAGTTAAGCACGCTTAATGCGTGCCTAACTTAGAGGGTCGGACCGTGCAACGGGAAGGGTTTCAAGGGGAGTTGAGCCACCGGAAACTCTTTTTCAGTCACCGCGGCGCTGCTCCGGCAGGAGTCCGTGCCGCTGCACCAGCCAGCTGATGGCGGTCAGCCTGCACACCGCGTAGTCGTGCCCGACCGGCTCCCGCCAGTCCAGCTCCGCGAGCGCGTCCAGGAAGCCGAGCGCGTAGTCCGTGAGGTCGGAGCGGTCCGGGGGCGGGGGCGTCAGATCCGGCCCGCCTGCCGACAGCCGTTCCCGCAGGTCAGCCACATGCTGATCCACCGCGGCCGTGAAGGCAGGCTCGAACGCGAACTCCGCGAAGCGGGGCCCGTACGCGCTGCTGATCTTGGCCAAAGGGGACATTTCTCCACGGTACGGCAGGCGGGCGCGGGTGAGTTACGTGATTCCCGTCACCGGGATGCGACGGAGTGGTTACGCTCGGCGACAGGCCGTAACTACTCGGAGGTGGCTGTCGCATGGTCCACGTTCGTCAACTCGACCCGAGCGCATCCCCGTTGGACTACTTCGGCTACGAAGCGCGTCGCTTGAGGGAAGCGGCGGGGATGACTTTGGAGCAGCTCGGCAAGGTGATCTATTGCACGGGCTCCCTGATCGGCCAGGTCGAGACGGCGGCGAAGGTCCCGAGCCGGGCCTTTGCCGAGGCGCTCGACGCGGCGTTCATGACGGACGGCTTCTTCAGCCGCCTGCTCGGGCTGGTCCTGCGCAGCCAGCTGCCGAACTGGTTCCAGCCGTACGCGGACATGGAGGCGAAGGCCTCCTTCATCTCCACCTATCAGTGCCAGTTGGTCTACGGCCTCCTCCAGACACCCGCGTACGCGGCGGCGCTACTGGCCGTCGACGAGCCGGACAAGGTCGAGGAGATGGTCGCGGCGCGGATGGAACGGCAGCGCATCCTCGAGAAGAAGCAGCCGCCCGCCGTGTGGGTCATCCTCGATGAGTCCGTGCTGTTCCGGATGGTCGGCGACCGCGAGGTCATGCGTACGCAACTCGCCCGTCTGGTGAGCTTTCGGGACAACCCCTGGGTCAATATCCAGGTGCTGCCGTTCTCCGTGGGCGCGCACTCCGGAATGATGGGCTCCTTCACTCTCCTGCGCTTCGACGACGACCCGGACATCCACTACTCCGAGGGCTACGACCAGGGGCACATGACTGCCAACCCGGACGTCATCAGGGAGCGTTCGGTCGGATACGCTCGCTTGCAGGCGGGGGCCCTCTCAGTGAAGGACTCGGCCGACCTGATCGCGCGCGTGATGGAGGAACGTTATGGAGACCGGGCGACAGACGACGACGTGGCGTAAGTCCAGTTACAGCGGTACCAACGGCGGTGAGTGCGTCGAGTGTGCCCCTCTCGGCACCGTGGAGTGGCGCAAGTCGTCCTTCAGCGGCAGCAACGGCGGTGATTGTGTCGAGGTCGCCGACCTCACCCCCTCCATCGCCGTCCGCGACTCCAAGAACCCCGGCGGAGCCGTTCTGACCGTCTCCCGTCGCCGCTTCGAGGACTTCATCAACTCACTCTCCATGTAACTGAGTTACTCGCCAGTCTGTAACTCGGCTTACTGGCATGATTAATCGCATGGTGAGACGGGACGACCCGGAAGTCATCGGGCGCAGAGTGCAGCAGTTGCGGCACGAACGTGGGCTGACTCAGCGGCAGTTGGCCGAGCCCGCCTACACGCCCGCGTACATCTCCACCCTCGAGGCCGGCCGGGTCCGCCCCTCCGACGACGCGCTGCGCCACCTCGCCGACCGACTCGGCGTCGCCTACGACGAGTTGGCGACCGGCCGCCCCGCCCACCTCGCCACCGAGCTGCGTCTACGGCTGACCGGCGCCCAACGCACCCTGGCGACAGGGGAGTCGGAGGAAGCCGCCGAGCTGTACGCCGAGCTGCTGGAGGAGGCCGAGTCGCACGGGCTGGCGGACGAGGAGGCCATCGCGCTGCTCGGACTCGGCGAATGCGGTCTCGACACCGGTGATCTCTCCTCCGCCACCCTGTACTTCGAGCGCGCCGAGCAGCGCCTGGCCGACGAACCACTCCCCGCCCGCGTCCCCGCCATCCGCGGCCGTGCCGTGGCGCACTACCTCACCGGTGAACTCCGTTACGCCGTCTACCTGTTGGAGTCCACGCTCGACGAGCTGAACCGCGGCGGCCTGCACGACCCCGACGCGCTGCTGCTGCTCTATGCGAGTGCGATAGGGCCGTACATGGACATGGGTGCGCACGCGAGGGCCGCGCAGGCGGCGGAGTTGGCGCTCGCGCTCGCCCCACAGGTGGCGGATCCGGCGCTGCTCGCGCGTATGCACCGGTCGGTGGCGCGGACGCTGATAGCGGAGGGCAAGGTCGCGGAGGCGGACGCCTCGCTCGCGAAGGCCGCCGATCTGTACCGCCAACTCCAGTTCCGTACCGAACTCGCCAACTGCCACTGGATGCGCGGCTACGTCTACGCCCAGGACGGTGAACTGGAGCGTGCCGAGGTCGAGTTGAGGCAGGCGCTGGCGATGCTGACGGCGAAGCGCGCGGCGCTGTACAGCAGTCAGGTCGCCGTGGAACTGGCCGACGTGCTGCACAAACGCGGCAAGTCCGACGAGGCCGCCGCCCTTCTCCAGGACGTCCTCAGCGACCTCAGCTCCGAACGCGGGGCCCTGCACTCCGCCGCCGCGCACCGCCTCCTCGGCATCATCGCCGAGGACGCCCGCGACACCGAGGCGGCCGAGGAGCACTACGTCCGCGCCCTCAGCCTGCTGGAACGCGCGGGCGCGGCCGGCGACCTGGCCGACCTGTGCCGCATGCTCGGCGATCTGCTCCGTCGTACCGGCCGGGTGGAAGCGGCCCTCGACGCCTACCGCACGGGCCTCGGGCACCGTACGGCTCCCGGCACCACCACCCTCGGCCCGGCCCCCGCACAGCCTCCTCTTTGACGAACCCGAGGTACCGCACAGCGCCGACGGTTACCGTGCGACGTACGAGTCGTAGTCGTGCGAAACGGGATGAGACAGGCGCGTGCAGAACGAACGGACCGTGGCCGACGGCCTGCGCCTGGCCGTACGCGCCATGGTCTACGCGGTCTTGGGCGGCGCGGCGCTCATAGCCATCGCGACGGTCGTGTCCGTCCTCGGCCCGATGCTGGCGATCGACCTCTACACCCCACCCGTGGCGGCCTGGTGGACGGTCTTCACGGCGGTCGCCGTCCAGGGCGTCCCCTTCCTCCTGCTGGGCACGGTGGTCTCGGCGGCGATCGGAGCGTTCGTCCCCGAGCGGGTGTTCACCAAACTCCTCCCCCGCAACCAGGCGTTGGCCGTCCCCATCGCGGGCGCGGCCGGAGTCGTACTCCCCGGCTGCGAATGCGCGTCGGTACCGGTGGCGAGCAGCCTGATGCGGCGAGGGGTCGCCCCGGCCGCAGCCCTCGCGTTCCTGCTGTCCGCCCCCGCGATCAACCCGGTTGTCCTGGTGGCGACTTCGATCGCCTTCCCGGGTCAGCCGAAGATGGTCCTGGGCCGGCTGATCGCGTCCCTCGCGACGGCGGTGGTGATGGGCTGGCTGTGGGCGCGCTTCGGCAAGGAGGAGTGGCTACGACTCCCGAAGCGCACGCGGACCACCGCGTCTTCGCCTGCGGGTATGAAGGCCTTCGTCGCGGGCCTGCAACACGACTTCCTCCATGCCGGCGGCTTCCTGGTCCTGGGCGCGGCAGCGGCGGCGACCTTCAACATCGCCGTACCGCGCTCGATCCTGGACATCTTCACGGGTTCGTCCTGGCTGTCGCTGCTCCTGCTCGCGCTGCTGGCGGTGGTGCTGTGCGTGTGCAGCGAGGCGGACGCGTTCGTGGCCGCTTCCCTCAGCGGCTTCTCGCCGGCCGCGAAGCTGGCGTTCATGGTGGTGGGCCCGATGGTGGACCTCAAACTCATCGCGTTGCAGGCGGGCACGTTCGGCCGTTCCTTCGCGTTCCGCTTCTCCTCGACGACCTGGCTGGTGGCCGTGACCAGCAGCACGCTGGTGGGGTGGTGGCTGCTGTGAGGCGCTACGGTTCGGCGGTCCTGCTGCTCTTGGTGGGCGGAGCGGTGTTGCGGATCTCCCTCTTCAGCGAGCTGTATCTGCGGTACGTACAGGCGGCGTTGCGGCCGTATCTGGTGATTTCGGGTGCGCTGTTGATCCTGCTGGGCGTGGTGGCGGTGGTCAGGGGCATGTGGCGGACACCGGACCACGAGGAGCACGAGGAGCATGACGAGGAGGAAGACGAGGAAGAGGAAGGGCACTCCCACTCTCACTCCCACGGCCCGCGCATCGCCTGGCTCCTCACCCTCCCCGCCCTCGCCCTCCTCCTCTTCCCGCCCCCGGCACTCGGCTCGTACAGCGCGTCCCGCGAGGAGGCGCAGCGCGCGGCACAGGGCGTGGGCACCTTCCCGGCGCTCCCCGCAGGGAAGGTGCTGGACATCTCGGTCGCCCAGTACAGCTCGCGGGCGATCTACGACACTGCCCACTCCCTCAAGGGCCGCACCCTCCGCATGACCGGCTTCGTGACCCACGGCGACAACGGCACCTGGTACGTCACCCGCCTCCTGGTCACCTGCTGCGCCGCCGACGCGACCACCAGCAAGGTCGAGATCCGCGGCGACGAAGCCGACGGCGCTCCCCAGACCGACACCTGGGTCACCGTCACCGGCACGTGGATCCCCAAGGGCAAGCTCGGCACGGACGGGGCGTGGCCACCGGTGCTCCACGCGGCGGACGTCAAGCAGGTGAAGCAGCCGGCGGACCCGTACGAGAAGCGTTGACCTGTCGTTCGGACCGGTCGGCTCCTAGATCTGCACCCGCCCCTGCCGCTGCACATCCGTCAGCCGCTGCGCCCCGATCTCCAGCGCCTGGCTGGTCGCGTCGAGGGGTACGTCCGCGAGGCCGCCGTTGGTGAGGGTGATGGTGTCGTCGCCGAGGCGGACGGCGGCGGTGTCGAGGGTGAGAGTGGACTGGTCGCCCTCGGGGGTGGTGCCGGTGAGGGTGAGGTGGAGGCCCTGGCGGGCGTCGCCGACGTTGGGGAGGGTGGCCTCCGTGACCGTCACGGTCTGGTTGCCCGAGCGGGTCGTCGTCGCCGTGAACTGGGCGCACTTCTGCGGGAGTGTCTTCAGCCAGGCCAGGGTGCGGTCCACGTCGGCGGGTGGGAACGCGGCCACCTGGTAGCGGAGTTGGGCCCCGACATCGGTGTTGTCCAGGCCGATCACCGCCTGGGTGGCGGCGGGGGTGCCGAGGAGTTCGTCGGCGTAGAGGGCGTCCAGGAGGCGTTGGCAGTCGGGGATGTCGGACTTGGCCTTGAGCAGGCTGTCGCGCCAGGTCGCCGTGCCCTGGGTCGGGGTCCAGGGGGCGCCCAGGTCCGTGTCCGTGATCAGCGCGGCCTGTGCCTGGGCCGGGGTCAGGACGGGGGCCGCGGCCGGGGACGCGTGGGCGGCGGGGGTGGTGCGCACGGCCGAGGGGGAGGGCGCGCTCGTCACCTTGTGCAGGGCGGCTTCGTTCGCGCAGCCGGCCGCGGTCAGCAGTGTGCCCGCCGACAGTGCCGAGGCGAGGAGGAGGACACGGGCCGGGGAACGGGTCATCGAGGGTCCCTCCTGGGGCATGCGGGGCGGGGCGGGGCGGTTCGGGGTGTCGCGTATGCGGAAGTGCCGGAGTCCCGGACGCGGATTTCGCCGTGCTCGTTTCCACGGCACCATCGCCCGCGCCCGCCCACCAGCGCGCCGGGCCGTCCGGGTGAGAGCCGGACCTGCTCCGGAGCCGGATGCCATCGGAAAACCAATACCGCGCATTCGATTCGTCATTGGCCGCCCGTCCGCGCCCGGCCTACTGTCGAGATCACCGCACCGACCCCCTGGAGACCCCCGATGTCGAAGATCCTCTTCGTGTTGACCGGCGCCGATCACCTCACCCTGGCCGACGGCACCCCGCACCCCACCGGCTACTGGGCCGAGGAGGCCGTCACCCCGTACGAGGCCTTCAAGGCGGCCGGTCACGAGGTCGTCGTCGCCACGCCCGGCGGTGTCGTACCGCCCGTGGACCGGGGCAGCCTCGCCCCCGACTACAACGGCGGCCAGGAGAACGCCGACCGGGTCGCGGGCGTGCTCGCGTCGAGCGCCGAGTTCCAGCACCCGGTCAAGCTCAGCGAGGTCGACCTCGCCGACTACGCCGCCGTCTACTACCCCGGCGGCCACGGCCCGATGGAGGACCTCGCCGTGAACGCCGACTCCGGCCGGCTCCTCACCCTGGCCCTCGCCTCCGGCAAGCCGCTCGGCGTGGTCTGCCACGGGCCGGCCGCGCTGCTCCCGGCGACCAAGGAGGACGGTACGAACGCCTTCGCCGGGCGGCGGCTCACCGGGTTCACCAACACCGAGGAGACCCAGGGCGGCCTCGCCGACAAGGTGAAGTGGCTGCTCCAGGACCGGCTCGTGGAACTCGGCGCCGACTTCGTGGAGGGCGAGCCGTGGGCCCCGCACGTCGTGGTCGACGGCAACCTCGTCACCGGCCAGAACCCGGCGTCCTCCGCACCGGTCGCCGACGAGCTCCTCAAGAAGCTCGGCTGATTAATTCCTTCGCGGGGGCCGTCGTACGACTGCTACCGTCCGCCGCATGAAGTGCGCCAAGCCGTTCCCGTCCTTCTGGACGACGACGCCGGAGACTGTCCCGGCGCGCTGACTGCTGAACCGAGTCGAAGCCCCGGGGCTTTGTCGTCGCCGGATTCCTCGCCCCGCAGGAGTGAAGCGAGGAACCCATGAGTGAGAAACCCCGGCACGACCACCGCCGTCTCGGCCGCGAACTCGGCCTCTTCGACACCGACCCCCTGATGGGCGCCGGACTGCCGTACTGGCTGCCCGACGGCGCGACCGTGCGGCACGAACTGGAGGAGTACGTACGGGGGTTGGAGCGCGCGGCCGGTTACCGGCACGTGTACTCGCCCGTCCTCGGCAAGCGTGAGCTGTACGAGATCTCCGGGCACTGGTCGCACTACAGCGACGACATGTTCCCGCCGATGAAACTGGGCGCGGAGGAGGTCGTGCTACGGCCCAGTCTCTGTCCCCATCACGCCCTCATCTACCGTTCCCGGTCCCACAGTTATCGCGAACTCCCTCTCCGGATCGCGGAGTTGGGCGGTATGTACCGCTCCGAGCTCTCCGGTGTCCTCGGTGGACTGACCCGCGTCCGCGCCATCCAGCTCAACGACGCCCACATTTTCTGCACCCTGGACCAGGCCGTCGAGGAGGCCCGCGCCGCCCTCGCCCTCATCGCCCGCGCCTACGCCGACCTCGGCATCCGCGCTTCCCGCTACCGGCTCTCCCTGCCGGGCGAGGGCGGCAAGTACGTTGCCGATCCGGCCCTTTGGGGGCGGGCGACCGCGATGCTGCGCGCCGTCCTCGACAGCTCGGGCATCGCCTACGAGTCCGCCGAGGGCGAAGCCGCCTTCTACGGCCCGAAGATCGACGTCCAGATCGCGGACGCGGCCGGCCGTGAGGCCACCCTCTCCACCGTGCAGATCGACTTCCACCAGCCCGAACGCTTCGACCTGCACTACATCGGCGCCGACGGCGCGAAACACCGGCCGGTGATGGTGCACCGCAGTGTCATCGGGAGTGTGGAGCGGGCGGTGGCGCACCTCGTGGAGGAGCACGGCGGGGCGTTCCCGGCGTGGCTGGCGCCGGTGCAGCTGGTGATTCTGCCGGTGTCGGAGGCGCAGGAGACCCCGGCATACGAGCTTCTCCGCCAGGCCCAAGTGCGGCGGCTGCGCGCCGAGTTGGCCTCCCCCGACCAGGGCAGCCTCGGTGCCCGTGTCCGAGGGGCGCGGCTCGTCCCGTACCAGGCGGTGATCGGTGAACGGGAGGCCGACGCGGGCCTGGTCGCCGTACGACTGCGGGACGGTCGCCGGATCGAGCCGCAGCCTGCCGCCGAACTCCTGCACCGCATCGGCGCCCGGGTCGAGGCGCGCGGCGCCGAACTGTGGGCGGATGCGTAAGGTCAGCCTTGATCCGCCGAACCGCCTGTGAGAGGAGTCTGCCGTGACCGGTCAGCCCATCCCCGTGATCATCGACTGCGACACGGGGGTCGACGACGCCCTGGCGCTGCTGTTCGCCGTCCGCCACCCGGGCCTGGACCTGCGGGCGGTCACCTGTGTCGCGGGGAACACGGACGTCGACCAGGTCGTACGGAACACGCTGATCGTCCTGGACCACGCCGGTGCCGGTGACATCCCGGTCGCGCGCGGTGCGGCCCGGCCGCTGATCGAGCCGGCCCGCTCGGCGGCGCACGTCCACGGGCAGGACGGCATGGGCGACATGGGGCTGCCGGACTCCACCCGTACGCCCGTCGACGTGGACGCGGTGACGCTGCTGCGCCGCGAGATCCGCGCCTCGCCGAGCCCGGTGACCCTGATCCCCACCGCGCCGCTGACGAACATCGCGCTGCTCCTGCGGACGTACCCGGAGGTCACCCGCAACATCGAGCGGATCGTGTTCATGGGCGGCGCGGTGGCGGTCGGAAACGCCACGCCGGTCGCGGAGTTCAACGTGTGGCACGACCCGGAGGCGGCGGCGATTCTGCTCACGGCCGGGGTGCCGATCACGATGTACGGGTTGGATGTCTTCGAGCGGGTCCAGGTCCCGGCCGCCGACGTCCAGCGTCTACGGCAGAGCACGGAGCCGCGCCTGAAGCTGGCCGGCGACCTCCTCGCCCACCGCGACCCGGCCGCCTCCGGCGACCCCACCCCCACCGGCGGCCTCGGCGACGCGGGCGCGGTCTGCGCGGTCGCCGACCCGGGCGGCCTCACCACCCGCCTCCTGCCGGTCGAGGTCTCCCTCGCCCCGGGCCCGGGGCGAGGACAGACGATCGTCGACCGCCGCCCTCGGCACGGCGAGTCCGAAATCCACGGCGGGGCCCGCGAACAGGCCCTGGTGGACGTGGGGTTGGACGTGGATGTGGAGCGGTACGTGAAGCTGTGGCTGGAGACGGTGGAGGGCTAGGGCCTGTTGCGAAAGTGGATCTTGTTCGTTGGTGATCATGACTCGTGGGGCGTGGAGATCTGACGAATGGCCAGTGGGACCGGCTTGAGTCGTTGCTGTCGCGGGGTATCAAGCCAGGTCGGCCGCAGGTGTGGACGCGGCGGCAGCTGACAGACGGCATACGGTGGCGGACCCGGACCGGTGCTCCGTGGCGGGACGTGCCCGAACGCTGTGGCCCGTGGGATCGGGCCTACGATCTGTTCCGGTTGTCAGGTTCCCGGGACTGACGTGTGGCTCGCGCGTTCGTCGCAATGGTGTGACCCACCACGCCCGCCACGATCATCGCGGACAGCCGAAAAGCCCGGGCTCTGTGCCACCGTTCCGCGAGCCCCAGGAACCTGTGACGTTTGAGCCTTCGGCGGCGCTTGATGTTTAGGGGCACCCGTGTGACGGCTGTGCCCAAACCATGGCAGTCAGGACGGGGGATGGGCGTGGCTCCGTGTGGAACGCGTCGTCGTATCCCCACGTTCGGCATGTGGCCTGTGATGCCACGTTTCTTCAGGGTGGGGCATGAGAACTGAACACAGGGTTGGGCCTCGACGTCGAGTCCGCCCGAAAACGCGTACGTGGGTGGCGCTGGGGGCGGTCGTCGCAGGCGGCGGCGCGGTCGCGGCGGCCGTTGCACTCGCCGGGCCGGGCGGCGCTCCCGGAGCGACGGCCGCGGCGGAACCGATCAAGACGCATGTGCACTCGCTGCCGCTGACCGGGGCGAGCGCGTCGCTCAAGACGCTGGGGGCCAGATCCACGGCTTCGTTCAGCATGGTCGGCGTCACCTGGAACGGTGCACACGCGAACCTGCGAGGCACGGTGGAGGTACGGACCCGTTCCGCCGCGAGCGGCCACTGGACCCAGTGGCTGAAGATGCAGCAGCCGGACGACCTTCCCGACCCCTCCGAGCTGAACCGTCCCGGGGTGCGCGGCGGAATGTCGCCGATGTGGTCGGGGCCGTCGAACGGCATCCAGGTCCGCGCGAGCGGCGCGCGCCGGACGGCCGCGCTGCCCGCTGGGCTGCGGGTGGACCTCATCGACCCGGGCAAGGCCACCGCCGGCACCAGCGGGACGACGGCCTCCGGCATGGCCCCGGCGGGCTACGCCATGGACCTGACGGCCACGGACACAGCCACGCCGACGGCCACCGATGTCGCCACGCCGACGGACAGTGATATCGCCACACCGACGGGCAGCGACACCGCGACGGCCACCGCAAGCGTCAGCCCTTCGGACACCCCGACCGCGACGGACTCCGCTTCCCCCGCGGACACCGCGACGGCCACGGACTCCGCCTTGCCGTCCGTCGCGGCCTCCGGCACCGTCTCCGACTCGCCGAGCCCGTCGGCGAGTTCCTGGCCCAGCCAGCTTCCGACGATGTCGGAGGCGTACCCGTCCTGCACGTCGTCCTCCTCGGCCAGCCCCTCCGCGTCGGCGTCGGAGAGCGCGCCGGACCCGATACCGGCCCCGACGACCTCGACGGTGGCACCGCCGAGCGTGGTCACCCGGGCCGGCTGGGGCGCGGACGAGTGCGCCCGGGAGTCCGGTTACCCGCTGTACGGGCAGGCCGTGAAGGTGATGTTCGTCCACCACACGGACACCACCAACAACTACTCCTGCTCGGACTCGCCGGCGATCGTGCGGGGCATCTACGCGGAGCACCTCAACCAGGGCTGGCGCGACGTCGGTTACAACTTCCTGGTCGACAAGTGCGGCACCATCTTCGAGGGCCG
This sequence comes from Streptomyces xylophagus, assembly GCF_000716435.1. GTDB lineage: Bacteria > Actinomycetota > Actinomycetes > Streptomycetales > Streptomycetaceae > Streptomyces > Streptomyces xylophagus. Next base: position 11,658 of record NZ_JNWO01000011.1, on the reverse strand, counting down.
CTTCGGCGGGATGGCACTGCCGACCGTGGGCGCGCAGACGTACGGCTTCAACACCAACAGCATGGGCGTGGCAGCCATCGGCACGTACACCGACCTCAGCGGCGGTGACTCCACGGCCAGCACCTTCACCGGGGCCACGCCGAGCAAGGCGATGCTGGGCTCCATCGCCCGGATCGCGGCCTGGAAGTTCGGCATGACCGGTGTGAACCCGGGCACCGGTACCGCGAACCTGACCGAGGGTGCCTCCGACAGTTACGGCTTCACCCAGGGCACGAGCTACAAGTTCAACGTGATCTCCGGGCACCGCAACGGCTACGCCACCGACTGCCCCGGCAACCAGCTCTACAACGCCCTGAGCACGGTGCGCTCCTACGCGGCCGGTCCGGTCGGCACGGTCACGATCACCGGGATGTCCGGCGGCGCGGTCAAGTCCGGGGCGTCGTACTACACCAAGGGCACGGCCACGGTGAGCTGGACGACCGACACGCCGTCGCAGGTGATCTCCGGGTTCGACGTCCTGGTCGACGGAAAGGCCGTGGCGCACACCTCCGGTTCCGCCCGCTCCGCCTCCGTCTCGGTCGCCGCAGGCAGCCACAGCGTCCAGGTCCGCGCCACCCACGTCCGAGGCTCGACGACGCTGTCCTCCGGGCTCACCCTGGTCGGCGACACCACCGCACCCACCTTCACGACCGCTCCCGGTGTGACGGTGCGCACCGGCACCGTGAGTTCCACGGCGGTCCCGGTCACGGTGACCTGGAAGGCCGCCGACAACGCGGCTCTGACCAAGATCCTGGCGACCTCACCGTACTCGGCCACCTTCGGCCCGACCGTGACTTCCTGGAACACCAGCGCCAAGCCCGGCTCCTCGGACCTGTTCGCCCTGACGGCGTACGACGTCGCCGGCAACACCCGCGGCGCCTCCGTCTCCCGGACGCCGCACATCATCCAGGAGACGTCCACCACCCGCACCGGCAGCTGGACGCACCGGTACAGCAGCAGCTACCTGGGCGGCTACTCCTACAGTTCCTCCTCCAAGGGGGCCTCCATCAGCTGGACCTTCACCGGCCGCTCGGTGGCCTGGATCGTCTCGCGGGCCTCCACCTCAGGCCAGGCGTATATCTACGTCGACGGCACCAAGGTCACCACGGCGGACCTGAAGTCCTCCACCACGCAGTACCGGCAGGCCATCTGGACCAAGACCTGGTCCAGCTCCGCCAAGCACACCCTGAAGATCGTGGTGGTCGGCACCTCGGGCCGCCCCACCATCACCAGCGACGGCATCGCGACCATCGGCTGACCACACCCACCACGCCGGTCCGGCCCGCAGCACCATCGCGCGGGCCGGACGGGCGGGCGGGAGTGTCCCGTAGCGAGCACCTCCGCCTATCGAGGCCGACCGAGTCTCCACGGCCGAGGCAGGACCATCGTGCCCCATCGGTCGGAAACTGCGGGCCGCGAGGAGCGGGCACCTGCGACTTCGGCTTCACAGCATCGCGAGGCGCCGCCGACGCGTCGGCATCCCGCGAATCCGGGGTGTTCTCCGTGCCGGCGGTGTCACCGCCGCTCGGAGCCGGCAGCGCATCGACCCGCCTGCAGGCGGTCACCCACTCCCGCCATTCCAGCTCAGCCACGGTCAACTCCGCCTGGATGCGATCGGCCTCCTCACGCAGCTCGTCCACGGCCGCTTCAGTCTCGGCCGGTGCGGACGGCACTGTCGAACTGCGCTACAACCCGAGCTGCAAAGTGAACGGGGCGCGAATCACCGGCTCGTTCGCCGGCGCCCAAGCGACCGTGAGGAAGCCGTACAGCGCCGGCCCGGCTGCCGCGGGCAAGCCGCGGGCGCCGGGCTCGTCACCTGGATGGTGCTTCTGTCCGGGCGCTACCCGTCCTGCACCACCCCGGCCCAGCCGAACAGTTGCCGCGAACTACTGCTGATTACTGCGCATCACTGCGTATTGCTACGAGTGCGAAGCCCGCCGGCGTCGCGTGGCCACCACGATCGCCGCGCCGCCGGCCAGCAGCACCGCTGCCCCGCCGACGAGTACGCCACTGCTGCTGCCGCCGCCGGTCTCCGCGAGGTCGTCGCCGCCGCCGTTGGGCGAGGGTGCCGCCGGGGCGCTGCTCGAACCGGAGGCGACCGGGGTCGGGTTGGAGGACGCGGGGGTCGATTCGGAGGCGCTCGGGGTGGGGGTCGAGGAGTCGGAGGTGGGCGGGGTGGACTCCGGGGCCGACGGGGGGACCGACGCCGGGGCGGAGGGGGACGGGGGCTGGGACTCGGTGGTCGTGCAGTCCTTCGTGCCGCCGTTCCAGGCCGCGATCAGCTTGTCCTTGATGACCGTGTGGTCGGGGCCCTTGGGCAGGTCGCCGTGGACGAAGCCGTCGCCGGCGGCGGGGTTGCCGTCGAACTTGACCGCGCCGCGGTAGAGGTCGATCTGCGCGAAGCAGCCCTCGTCCGGCACCGCGATGTCGAGCGCGTCGGTCTGGCCCTTCTTCACGGTCACCGTGTCGAAGTCGACGAAGATCTGCTCGCCGGAGGTGGCGAACGTCGGGCCGTGGGCGATGTACGAGGCGAGCGAGGCGGTGCAGGAGGCGGCGTCACCGGCGGTGCGGACCTTGATGTGGACCTTGCCGTCGTCGGTGGGCTTCAGGTTCTGGTCGTCGACCTTGACGGAGGGGAAGTAGTCCGTGCCGTTCAGCGAGAACTGGCAGCCCTCGGTCTCGGTGACCGTACCGGCACCGGAGCCGGGCCGGTAGTGGCCACCGGACTCCCAGCCGTCACCGCCGCCGCCGTGGCCGCCGGTGGCCCAGGCGCCGGAAGCGGTGGCGACGGAGGCTGCGGCGAGGGCGAGGGAGGCGGCGCCTGTCCCCAACAGGCGGCGCACGGTGACACGACTCGCTATGGACATACTGATCCCATCTGGCGTGTGCAAGGAATGGCGGAGCGGAGCAGCGCGGGAGCGCGGGAATGAAGGAACACCGGGCCCATTGGTCACATGCGCCACAGCGTGTGCACATCGTGGGTCTACCGGAAGATGACTGTCAACTTGCCTTGGTGCAGCGGGAATTCATAAGGAGACCACGTGTCCGACCTGTCCTCCCATGACCCGAACTGGTGGCGTCAGGCCGTCGTCTACCAGGTCTACCCGCGCAGTTTCGCCGACGCCGACGGTGACGGGCTCGGGGACATCAAGGGCATCACCCAGCGCCTCGGTCACCTCGCCACGCTCGGCGTCGACGCCCTCTGGCTCAGCCCCTTCTACCCCTCCGAACTCGCCGACGGCGGCTACGACGTCGCCGACTACCGCGATGTCGACCCGCGCCTGGGCACCCTCGACGACTTCGACGCGATGGTCGCCGAGGCCCACCGGCTGGGCCTGAAGGTCATGGTCGACATCGTGCCCAACCACACCTCGCGGCTGCACAGTTGGTTCCAGGAAGCGCTGGCCGCTCCGCCCGGTTCCGCTGCCCGCGACCGGTACGTGTTCCGTGACGGGCGCGGCGAGGACGGCCAACTTCCGCCCACCGACTGGCCGTCGGTGTTCGGCGGCAGCGCGTGGAAGCAACTCCCGGACGGGCAGTGGTACTTGCACCTCTTCACGCCCGAACAGCCCGACCTGAACTGGGACAACGAGGAGGTCCGGGCCGACTTCCGCACCACGCTCCGCTTCTGGTCCGACCGGGGCGTCGACGGCTTCCGCGTCGACGTGGCCCACGCGCTGGTGAAGGACCTCGGCGAACCCCTGCGCGACATCGGCCCCCTCGCGGCGAACTCCGAGGCCGTCCTCGACGACCTCCCGCCCGGCAGCCACCCCTACTACGACCGCGACGAGGTCCACGAGATCTACCGCGACTGGCGGCGCACCGTCTTCGACACCTACACCCCGCCCCGCATGGCGGTCGCCGAGGCGTGGGTACCGGCCGCCCGGCGCGCCCTCTACGCCCGCCCCGACGAACTCGGCCAGGCCTTCAACTTCGAGTACCTGGAGGCTGGTTGGGACGCCGATCAGCTGCACGAGGTGATCACCGCCTCGCTCGCGACGGCCCACGCGGCAGGCGCCTCAGCGACCTGGGTGCTGTCCAACCACGACGTCGTACGCCACGCCTCCCGCCTGATGCTCCCCCCGGGCACCGACCCCAACACCTGGCTCCTCTCCGACGGCCGCACCCCGCCCGTCGACCCGGCGGCCGGCCTGCGCAGGGCTCGCGCCGCGACCCTGCTGATGCTGGCGCTGCCCGGTTCGTCGTACGTCTACCAGGGCGAGGAACTCGGTCTGCCCGAGGTCGCCGACCTGCCCGTCGAGGTCCTCCAGGACCCCGTCTGGGAACAACAGGGCCACACCCACAAGGGCCGCGACGGTTGCCGGGTACCCCTGCCGTGGACGTCGACAGGTCCGTCGTACGGCTTCGGGGCGGGCGGGGCATGGCTGCCGCAGCCGGCGAGTTTCGCGTCGTACGCCGTCGAGGCACAGGACGGGACGGACGGCTCGACCCTGGAGCTCTACCGCACGGCCCTTCGGCTGCGCCGCAAGCTGCTCGACGGGGAGTCGCTGACCTGGGCCGCGGACAGTCCGCCCGGTGTGCTGCACTTCGCACGCTCCGACGGCTGGCGCTGTGTCACCAACCTGTCGGACGTACCGGTCGCCCTGCCGCCGGGGGAGGTGCTGCTGAGCAGCGAACCGGCGGCGGGCGACGGGCAGTTGGGACTGCTGGCACCGGACACGACGGTGTGGCTGGGCGTGTAGCGGGGTTCAGCCGACGGTCGGGGTCGAGGTCCCGGCGGCGCTGCCGGAGGGTGACTCGCCAGGCAGGGCGGGCGGTTGGGTGGTGCTGTTCACCGGCGGGGTGAGCACCACCTCCGGCTGGCCCGCGGCCGGGGGCGGCGGGGTCAGGTCCACGGCCGGCAGCTTCGGCGGGGTCGTCTCCTGGAAGAGGACCTGGGGGAAGTTGACCAGTCCGGTGTCCTCCATCACCGTGATGTGGTCCAGAACCGTCGCGTTGGCCTGATTGGCCAGGAGCCGCACCAGGGTGTTCTCGGTCGTTCCGCGGATCTTCGCGATGGTGGCGAAGATCGAACCGTGCGTGACGCGCAGGATGTTGGCGAAGTCCGTGTCGAACTGCTTGCCGCTGTCCGCGTTCAGCGTGTTGATGAAGCCCTGCTGCTGCGGGCTCGGCTGGTTCGGGATCGTGATGTTGAGCATGGGCGCGATCTTGCGGACGGTGGAGTCCAGCGCCGCGTGCCCGTCGATCAGGTGCTTGCTCGCGGTGATGACCGCCGGGCTCGCCCCCTTCTTCAGGCCGATCTGGCCGACGGGGTACTCCCACAGCCCCGCCGCGCGCACCTTGACCACGAAGTCGCGGTCGGCCTCGGTCAGGGGCCCCCACTGCGTGTTGGCTATCACGCGTGCGGGCGCGCTGGAGACCGTGTTGACGCCCAGCATTGCCGGATAGGCGAGTGCGACGAGGGTCAGGCTGAGGGCACCTCCCACAACCATCGTTCCCGTCGCGTTCCGCGAAAAGCGCACCGTACCTCCTGTGTCGTGGACCGCCCGTCGGCGGTACGGACAGTCAGGAATACGGATCGGGGGAGCGCGCGAAGTCTTTGGTTTTGGTAAAGCCCGAGTGGGGCGCGTCACAAGTGACGGGTGGTTCCTCCGGATAGGGCGGGTGGTGCCTCCGGATAGGTTGCGAAGGATGAACTCCCTTTCTCCGGCTGCCCGTACGCTCGCCGCCCGCTGCGAGCCGCGGGTGAACGAGCTGGCCCGGCGGATGACCCGCACCGTCTTCGAGCAGCTCAGCGGGTACGCGGAACTGCCCGCCGAGGTGAAGGACGTCGAGATCACGGCGACGGCCCGGCGGGGGCTGCGGCAGTTCCTGCGCAACGCGGCGGGCGGGGAGGCCCCGGCCGCCACGCCGGGCGGCCTGCGGTACTTCCAGGAACGCGCCCACCAACGCGCCGACGAGGGCATGCCGCTCCCCCTCCTCCTCGGCACCTACACCACCGGCGCCCACGTCCTGTGGCAGGCCCTCACGGAAGCGGCCCGCCCCGGGGAGGAGGCCGCGCTGACCGAACTCTGCGGCGCGCTGATCGCGTCCCAGGGCCGGGTCATCGCCGCGGTCACCGAGAGCTACCTCGACGAACAGGCGGCAATCGCGGCGGAACGGCGGGAGCAACGCCGGTCGCTGGCAAGGGCGTTGCTGGAGGGGACGGGGACGGGGACGGGAACAGGTACGGGCATGGGCATGGGCATGGGGAGGGGACCGGCCGATGCGGTGGAGGGGCCGGTCCTGGTCGTGTACCTGCGGTTCGCGGCCGGGCAGTCCGGCGGTGTCGCGATACGACGGCTCGTGCGCCGGGTGCAGACGGCTCTGGACCGGATCTTCGGTACGGAGGTACCGGCGCTGCTGGACGGTGGTGGCGGTCACGCGCTCGTGCCGGGCCGCACGGAGCTGCCGGACACGGCGACGGCCGTACTGCGTGAGGCGGCGGGCCCCGGACTCCGGATTGCCGCGACGGTCGCCCCCGACGCCGGGGACATCCCGGAGGCGGCCCGGGTCGTAGCGGAGATCGTGCGGGTGGCGAAGGCCTGCGGTCACGCGCCGGGCCCGCACCACCTGGACGACGTACTCCTCGAGTACCACCTCTCCCGCCCCAGCGCGGGCAGCGACCGCATCGCGGCCCTCCTCGCGCCCCTCACGGACCGCCCGGACTTGACCGTCACCCTCCGCACCCACCTGGAACAGCGCCAGGACCGCAGAGCCACGGCCCGCGTCCTGGGCCTCCACCCCAACTCGGTGGACTACCGCCTGGCCAGGATCGCCGAACTGACCGGTCTGGACCTGGGCACACCCCGGGACGCGGCCCTGGCACTGGCGGCACTGCTGCTCGGCTCGGGCTACGCGAACTGACCGGGCCGGTAGTCGCCGGCGGGCATCTGGAGGATGACGTTCATGCGGTTGAAGCTGTTGATGAGGGCGATCAGCGAGACCAGGGCCATGAGCTGCTCCTCGTCGTAGTGCTTGGCCGCGTTCGCCCACACCTCGTCCGAGACCCCGCCCGCCGCGTCCGCGATCCGGGTGCCCTCCTCCGCCAGCTCCAGCGCGGCGCGCTCCGCGTCGGTGAACACGGTGGCCTCACGCCACACCGCGACGAGGTTGAGCCGTACCGAGGTCTCCCCGGCGGCGGTCGCGTCCTTGGTGTGCATGTCGGTGCAGAACCCGCACCCGTTGATCTGGCTCGCCCGGATCTTCACGAGTTCCTGCGTGGCGGCGGGCAGCGGCGAGTCCTCGATGACCTTGCCCGCGGCGACGAAGTGCTTCAGGGCCTTGCCGGCGACGGGACTGGCGAAGGCGTTCAGTCGAGCACCCATGGTGGGCTCCTTTGTTCTGTCGTGTTCTGTGTCGTGCCTGGTGCGTACACAGCTCTGACGGAACGACCCGGCAGGAATGTGACACCCCCGGATGTGACCCGGGTCTCGTCCTGGGAGATCACCACGGAGATCCCTACTCTGAACGGGTGCTCTCCTACGACGAGTTGACTGCTCCGGAACGCGCGTTGTGGGACGCGTTCCCCGAGGGACGGCGTGTGGATCTGCGCACGGGCGTTCCCGAGGACGACCGTGTCGCCGGGGGTGGGGGGTGGGGTGCGGGGCGGACGGTTCGGGGGGCCGTTATCGTGGCGCTGCTGCTGGGAGGGAACGCCGCGCAACCGGGGGCCGTCGCGTGTCTGCGGCTTGCGGGGGCGCGGATATCGGGGCGGCTGGATCTGGCCGGTGCGGAGATTGTGAACGCCCTCTGGTTCGAGGGCTGTTGGTTCGAGGAGTCGGTGAGCTTCCTCGGAGCAACAACGCGGACGCTCGCGATCACGGACAGTCGGGTGCCCGGCATCGAGGCCGATTCGGCCCGCATCGAGGGAAACCTCGACTTGCGGCGCTCCGTTGTGGAAAGCCTCGCTTCCTCACCTTTCAACCACGTGAGCACCGCCCTGTCACTCAGTGACGCCCGGGTGAGTGGCGGCATGCTCCTGAACGGAGCCCGCATCAACGCGCCCGGAGGATGGGCCATGGCTGCCGGCGGCCTCGCGATGGAAGGGGGCGTCTTCTGCCAGGGCGGTTTCGTCGCGCGAGGACAAATCCGGCTGATGGAGGCGCAGTTGCCCCGCGGACTGCACATGCGGGGCGCGCGGTTGGAATGCCCCGGCCCGCGGGGAGTGGCCCTCTCCCTGGACCACGCCGTGGCCTCGACACTCAACCTCTCCGACGGGTTCACCGCCGACGGGACCGTAAGGCTGCGGGGCGCCCAGGTCTCGGACAAGGCAACCTTCGAAGGAGCCGTCCTGAACGGACCTCCCGACGGCGATGGACCGGCCCTGCTCGGCATGCTGATGCAGGCCGTCGACTTCGACTTCACCCTCGCCCAACCGCCGTCCGGCACGGTGGACCTGCGCGCCGCGCAGGTGTCCTACCTCCATGACAACGAGCACAGCTGGCCGGACGTGGTCGAACTGGACGGCTTCGTCTACGGCTCCATCAAGGTGGACGAGGCGGGCGAGCGGCGGGAGGCGGTGGGACGCCGGGGTTCCGTGGCCCACCGCGTGGCGTGGATACGACGCAGCCCGGGCTACACCCCCCAGCCCTACGAACAGTTGGCGACCTGGTACCGCAAGGCCGGCCACGACGACGAGGCCCGCTGCGTACTCCTGGCCAAACAACGCCACCGGCGTCAAACCCTGCCCCGGGCCGCCCGCGCGTGGGGCCGCCTGCTCGACGTGACCGTCGGCTACGGCTACCGCCCCTGGCTGGCCGGAGTCTGGCTCCTCGCCCTGACCTTCCTGGGCACGCTGTCCTTCAGCACGCACACCCCCACCCCGGTCCAACGAGGCGAAGGCGCCCCGTTCCAGCCCCTCGTCTACACCCTCGACCTCTTGATCCCCATCGGCGGCCTGGGCCAACGAACGGCCTGGTACTGGCCGAACGACAGCGTGCAGTGGCTGGCCTACCTGCTGATCGCCTTCGGCTGGGTGCTGACGACTGCGGTCATCGCGGGTGTCACCCGCGCACTGCAGAAGAGTTAGGGCTCGACAGGCGACGGGGGCTTTTGCTCTGCGCCGCCGACTGCACCGGGACCGCGACTTCACTTCACGCGCAAGCGCTGAGGTGTCCTAGGGGCGTGAAGTGAAGGTGCCCGCGTGGATCGCATCGAGGAGTTGGGCGAGGGGGATGGGGGTGGTGGTGAGTTGGGTGGTGGGGATGGCGAAGAGCTCGACGCAGGCGTTCCCCTCAGCGCCTCCGGAGTAGGACGACTTCTGCCAGCGCAACTCGGTGACCATGCCCTCGCCTCACAGTTTGTGGATGAAGTCCCGTGATGACACGCATGCCTCCGCCTGATCCTGACGCTGCACGGACTGATCGGCCTGGTCGACACCGCCGAACTCCTGGTAACGGAGCTGGTGGGCAACGCCGTACGCCACACTGATGGTCCCGCCGCCCTACGGGTCTCCTGGTCGCCGGAGAGGTCCGGCCTCATCCCATCCGGCTGGTGAACTGGTTCATGTCGAAATAGTCGCGCCAGGCCTTGATCTTGCCGTCGGTGACCTCGAAGGTCCCCATCACCGGCAGTTCGAACGATCTGTCAGGGAGCTTGAAGACGTCCACGCGCTCGGTCATCACGATCGGTCCGGCGGCGGCGATGTTGAGGACGCGGAAATCGATCTGCTCGATGCCTGGCGGGCCGGGGCGGATGAACGAGGTGATGGTGTCGGCGATGGCCTCCCGGCCGGTGATCGGTGTCAGCGGGATGTTGTGGTAGATGGCGTCGTCGGTGAAAAATGCCGCGAGTTCGGCGGCCCCGGTGTTGTCCGACCACGCCGCGCAGAACCTGCGCACCACCTCGATCGGGCTCTCCATCCGGCTCGGCTCCCCTGTGGTTGATCTTGACGGTGGGTTGTGGCAGGCCGCTACGCGGTGAGGACGATCTTTTCGTGCGCTATGCCCGCTTCGAGGAGGGCGTGCGCCTGGGCGGCGTCCCGCATCGGCAGCAGCCGCTGGGCGCGCAGGCGGAGTTGCCCGGAAGCGAGGAGGGGCATGGTCTGCTCGACCGCGTCGGGGGCACGGTCCGGGGTGGGGGCGGAGAGGGCGACGCCGAAGTCGGCCGCGTGCTCGTCCGCGAGGGTGATCACGCGCTCGGGGCCGCCCGCGAGTTCGACGGCGTCGCGCAGGCCGCCCTTGCCTGCGGCGTCGAGGACGGCGTCCACTGTGCCGACGTGCGTGCGCATCTGCGCGAGGAGTTCCGAGCCGTAGCGGACCGGGATCGCGCCGAGATCCTTGGTGAACTGCTCGTCGCCCGGGCCGGTGGCGCTGAAGACGGTGAGGCCCTGGGACACGGCCAGTTGGGTGGCGATCACGCCGACCGAGCCTCCGCCCCCGAGAACGAGCAGGGTCTCGCCGGAGGTGACGCCGAGTTGGCGCAGGACGCCGACGGCGGCTTCGGCCGAGGCGGGCAGCGCTGCGGCGTCGGCCCAGCTGACGGTCGCCGGTTTGACGGTCCAGGCCGAGGCGAGGGCGTATTCGCCGTACCCGCCGAGTGTGGGCAGCTGGGCTGCGACCTCGTCACCCGGCGACACGCCGGTCACGCCCGGGCCGAGGGCGTCGACGGTGCCGGCGGCCTCGAAGCCGAGAACGGCGGGGTCGGGCAGCGGGAAGACCTCGCGGAGGTCGCCGCGCCGGATCTTCAGGTCGGTCGGGCCGACCCCCGCCGCGTGTACGCGCAGCCTGATCTGGCCGGGCCCGGGTGCGGGCAGGGCGACTTCCGACCACACGAGCGTCTCGGGCGATCCGTATCCGGTGAGCACTGCCGCGTACGGCATCGGTACCTCCTGCTCCTGGCGGTCCGCGCGAGATGATGCGGGAGCGGCACGCCTCGACGGTGGTGCTGGACAGAAAGCATAGGTGACATGTCACGCAATGCCAACGGCAGCGCGCCGGTGCCCGAGGGCGGGTGGCTCGACGGCGAACAGCAACGAGCCTGGCTGGCGTACATCCGGGTCCAGCTGCGGCTGACCTACGAGATGAACCGCCAGCTGCAGTCCGACAGTGACCTGTCCCTGCCGGACTACGACGTCCTGACCGCGCTGAGCGTCGCCGACGGCGACCCGATGCCGATCACGGCACTGGCCGCGCAGATCGGCTGGGAGCGCAGCCGGGCCTCGCACCACGTACGGCGGATGGCCAAGCGGGAACTGGTGAGCTGCGGCCTGTCCGCGAACGACCGGCGCGTGACCGAGGTGAGCCTGACCCGACACGGCCGGAAAGTGCTCGAAGCCGCGGCTCTGGGACACGTGGAACTGGTGCGCCGTCTGTTCTTCGACGGCCTGCCGCCCGAACTCGTCGGGCCGCTCAGCCAGGCGCTGGAGAGCGTCTACGCCAACACCGTCGCGCAGGGCACGCTGCCGCCGCCGGTGGACTGGCACCCGCCGACATCCGGTTTGGCCCGACCTTGAACGTCAACAACCCTACGTTGACGGAATGTTGACCGCTGTATGGCACAGCGTTGGTGAACCCCCGCTATACGTTCGGCCCCATGCCCCCACTCCTGTCTCTTATACACATCTCCGAGCCCACGAGACAGGCAGAAATCTCGTATGCCGTCTTCTGCTTGAAAAAA
>NZ_JNWO01000010.1 GCF_000716435.1 Streptomyces xylophagus | reverse complement strand
CGGCCATCCAGAGGTGTACATCATCGCCCTGCCGTTCTTCGGCATCATCTCCGAGGTCATCCCGGTCTTCTCCCGCAAGCCGATGTTCGGCTACATGGGCCTGGTCGCGGCCACGATCTCCATCGCCGGCCTCTCCGTGACCGTGTGGGCCCACCACATGTACGTCACCGGCGGAGTGCTGCTGCCGTTCTTCTCCTTCATGACGTTCCTCATCGCCGTGCCAACGGGCGTGAAGTTCTTCAACTGGATCGGAACGATGTGGAAGGGGTCCTTGAGTTTCGAGACCCCGATGCTCTGGGCCACCGGCTTCCTGATGACCGGCAAGATGCTCGACGAGCGCCTCGGCAAGATCACCTTCTGGACGCTGTTCATCGGCTTCCACGGCACCTTCCTCGTCCAGCACTGGCTGGGTGCCGAGGGCATGCCCCGTCGTTACGCGGACTATCTCGCGGCCGACGGCTTCACCGCCCTGAACACGATCTCGACGATCAGCTCCTTCCTGCTCGGCCTGTCGATCCTGCCGTTCCTCTACAACGTCTGGAAGACGGCCAAGTACGGCAAGAAGGTCGAGGTCGACGACCCGTGGGGCTACGGCCGTTCGCTGGAGTGGGCGACATCCTGCCCGCCCCCGCGGCACAACTTCCTCACGCTGCCCCGCATCCGCAGCGAATCCCCGGCGTTCGACCTGCACCACCCGGAGATCGCCGCTCTCGACCAGCTCGAGAACGCGCACCACGCTGACAAGGCCCTCGCCGGCGGCAAGGAGGCGGGCAAGTGAAGGTCCAGGGCAGGATGTTCATGTGGCTGGCCGTCTTCGTGCTGGTCATGGCGATCGTCTACGGCGTCTGGTCCAAGGAGGCGGCCGGTACCACGGCCCTCTTCATGGCCTTCGGCCTGTGCATCATGGTCGGCTTCTACCTGGGCTTCACGGCCCGGCGGATCGACACCCTCGCACAGGACAACAAGGAGGCCGACGTCGCGGACGAGGCCGGCGAGGTGGGCTTCTTCAGCCCGCACAGCTGGCAGCCCCTCGCCCTCGGTGTCGGTGGCGCACTGGCCTTCCTGTCGATCGCGATCGGCTGGTGGCTGCTGTACTTCTCCGCCCCGATCATCATGATCGGCCTGTACGGCTGGGTCTTCGAGTACTACCGCGGTGAAGACCGCACCCAGTAGCACGTGCTGAGCGCTCGCGAGCCCGGACACTCCGTCAGGAGGGTCCGGGCTCGTGCTTTTGCCGCAACGTGGGTCCCTCGTCCGAGTTACCCACCGCGCCGAGCTTGACGAAGCTTCATAGCCTCACCTCATGAGCCACACTCCGCGCACCCGCACCGTCGTCGGCTGCACCCTGCTGGTGATCTCGCTCGGCGCGGGCTTCACCGCCTGCGGGTCCGACGGCGGCAACCCGCTGTCTGCCAAGCCGTACGACGCGGCGGGGCAGATCTCCTTCAACGGCCCGTCCGGCAAGGGCAAGAAGGCCGACCCCGACAAGCCCCTGGTGGTCACCGCCTCCGGTGACGACGGGCGCATCACGGACGTCACGGCCATGGACGCCACGGGACGCTACGTCACGGGCGAACTCGCCGCCGACGGCAGTCGCTGGCACAGCACCTCCCCGCTGGCCGCCAACGCCCACTACACGGTGCGGGTGAGCACGGAGGACGAGGACGGCGCCCCCGGCCGCAAGGTCCTCACCTTCGACACCACCAAGCCGACCTCGAAGAAGAGCCTGACGGTGAAGTTCGGTCCGGACGCGGGCAAGTACGGCGTCGGCCAGCCGGTCACCGCCGAACTCAGCAAGCCCGTCAAGGACAAGGCACAGCGGGCCATCGTGGAACGCGCCCTCAGGGTGGACTCCACGCCCGCCGTGGAGGGCGCCTGGCACTGGGTGGACGACGAGACACTCCACTACCGCCCCAAGGAGTACTGGCCCACCCACGCCACCATCCAGGTCCACAGCGACCTCGACGGCGTGAAGATCAGCGACCGCCTGTGGGGCGGCAGGTCCAAGCCGCTCAAGCTCACCACGGGCGACAAGATCATCGCCGTGACGGACGCCTCGTCCCACTCGATGACGGTCTACAAGAACGGCGAGGAGATCAACGAACTCCCCGTCACCACCGGCAAGCCCGGCTTCGAGACCCGAAACGGCGTCAAGGTCGTACTGGGCAAGGAGTACTTCGTACGGATGCGCGGTACCACCGTCGGCATCTCCGAGGGCTCCTCGGACTCGTACGACCTCCCCGTGTACTACGCGACCCGCGTCACCTGGAGCGGCGAGTACGTCCACGCCGCCCCCTGGTCCGTCGGCTCCCAGGGCTCCGAGAACGTCAGCCACGGCTGCACCGGCATGAGCACCAGCAACGCCGAGTGGTTCTTCGACACCATCCACGAGGGCGACGTAGTCAAGGTCGTCAACTCCAACGGCGACGAAATGGAACCCTTCGGCAACGGCTTCGGCGACTGGAACCTAGGCTGGAAGAACTGGCGAAGCGGCAGCGCGCTGGTAGGGGGGACCCCTGACGGTCCCAAGCCTGAAGACGCGGCACGCTTGCGGCCAGAGTCCGTGTGAAGCGCGCCCCAAAGGGGCGCGGGGAACTGCGCGAGCAACCACAACCGGCCCGCAGCCGCAAAGCTACGGGCCGCCCCACCCCACTAGGCGCTCAAAGCAGGCTTCTGACGCAACAGGGCAGCCAGCGACGCCGCGAACTCGACAGGGTCAACCGGCAACGTCACAGCAGCATCCGCACGGCTCCACGTGGCCAGCCACGCATCCTGAGGCCGCCCAATAAGGACAAGCACCGGCGGGCAGTTGAACACCTCGTCCTTCACCTGCCGGCACAACCCCATGCCACCCATCGGCACGGACTCACCGTCGAAGACACAGACGTCGATCCCACCCCGGTCCAGCTCCTTGACGACCGCCGCCTGCGTCGCACACTCCAGGAACTCGACCAACGGCGCGTCCGGAGCCGGCCGGCGCCCCGTGGCAAGCCGCACTTGCTCGCGGGTGTTGGAGTCATCGCTGTAGACCAGCACCGTGGCGGTCGGCTGCATGCTTCCTCCGAAGGTCCGTTCCAAGGTCCGTTGCGCGGATGCTACTCCCTTGAACACCCCGTCAACACCTGTTGGAACACCCCTGCGATGGGCCATACGGGCAGTACACACGCTGCGAACACTCCGAACGGCACCCCCCGGAGTGAGGGCGGGATAAGCGACCGACATAATGTCGGTCGTGGCGACAGCAACGACAGTAGAAACCGGGCACGCGCACCCGTCGGTCAACCGGCCGAACCTCACCAGCGTCGGAACCATCATCTGGCTGAGTTCCGAGCTGATGTTCTTCGCGGCCCTCTTCGCGATGTACTTCACCCTGCGATCGGTGACCGGTCCGGATCACTGGAAGGAGATGGCGAGCCATCTCAACCTTCCGTTCTCCGCGACCAACACCACGATCCTGGTGCTCTCCTCCCTCACCTGCCAGCTCGGCGTCTTCGCCGCCGAGCGCGGGGACGTGAAGAAGCTCAGGGGCTGGTTCATCATCACGTTCGTGATGGGTGCGATCTTCATCGGCGGTCAGATCTTCGAGTACACGGAGCTGGTGAAGAAGGACGGCCTGTCGCTGTCCTCCGACCCGTACGGCTCGGTGTTCTACCTGACCACCGGCTTCCACGGCATGCACGTGACGGGCGGCCTCATCGCCTTCCTGTTCGTCCTCGGCCGCACCTACGCGGCGAAGAGGTTCACCCACGAACAGGCGACCGCGGCCATCGTCGTGTCCTACTACTGGCACTTCGTCGATGTCGTCTGGATCGGCCTCTTCGCCACGATCTACTTGATCAAGTAGTCGGGCCCGATCCCGCGCGCGCCCAAGAAGCGCACATTCCAGAAGCATCGACGCAGAAGATCCTGACACCGGGGTAATCCGTGAAAAAGCTCTCCACACGACGACGCCATCCGCTGGCGGCGGTCGTCGTACTCCTCCTCGCGCTGGCGGCAACTGGGGGGCTGTACGCCGCGTTCGCGCCCGCGAGCAAGGCGCAGGCCGACGAGTCCGCCCAGTCCCTCGCCATCGACGAGGGCAAGAAGCTCTACGCCGTCGGCTGCGCCAGCTGCCACGGCACCGGCGGTCAGGGCTCCTCCGACGCTCCGAGCCTCGTCGGCGTCGGGTCCGCGGCGGTCGACTTCCAGGTCGGCACCGGCCGGATGCCGGCCCAGCAGCCGGGCGCTCAGATCCCGGCCAAGAAGGTCATCTACTCGCAGGCCGAGATCGACCAGCTCGCGGCGTACATCGCCTCGCTGGGCGCCGGTCCGGTCATCCCGACGAAGAACGAGTACGGGCCGGAGGGATCGGACATCGCCAAGGGTGGCGAGCTGTTCCGCACCAACTGCGCCCAGTGCCACAACTTCACCGGCAAGGGCGGCGCGCTGACGCACGGCAAGTTCGCGCCGAGCCTTGAGGGTGTTGCCCCCAAGCACATCTACGAGGCCATGCAGACCGGCCCGCAGAACATGCCTTCCTTCCCCGACACCACGCTGTCGTCGAAGAACAAGAAGGACATCATCGCGTACCTCAACGCGGTCAACGGCGACAACACCGAGAGCCCCGGCGGTCTTGAGCTGGGTGGTCTCGGTCCGGTCAGTGAGGGTCTCTTCGCCTGGATCTTCGGTCTGGGCGCGCTGATCGCGGTAGCCGTCTGGGTCGCCGCTCGGACCGCAAAGGCCAAGAAGTCATGAGTAGCCAAGACATTCCAGAAGAGAACCTGCCCGCTGAGCAGGACGCGCACGGCGCGGTGTCGGTCGCGGACGAGCACGACCCGTTTGCCGACCCCGGCCTGCCGCCGCACGAGCACCGTGTCCAGGACATCGACGAGCGGGCCGCCAAGCGGTCCGAGCGCGTCGTCGCCTTCCTGTTCACCGTGTCGATGCTGGCCACCGTCGCCTTCATCGCCTCGTACGTGGCGATCCCGCACGACAAGGCGATCTTCGTCTTCCCGATCGGTCACATCAACGCGCTCAACTTCGCGCTGGGTCTGACCCTCGGTGTGGCGCTCTTTACCATCGGCGCGGGCGCGGTCCACTGGGCCCGCACCCTGATGTCCGACGTGGAGATCGCCGACGAGCGGCACGCGATCGAGGCGCCCCCCGAGGTCAAGGCCAAGGTTCTGGCCGACTTCAAGCAGGGTGCCAAGGAGTCGGCGCTCGGCCGTCGCAAGCTGATCCGCAACACGATGTTCGGCGCGCTGGCCCTGTTCCCGCTCTCCGGCGTCATGCTGCTGCGCGACCTGGGCCCGCTGCCGGGGACGAAGCTCCGCCACACCCTGTGGTCCAAGGGCAAGCTCCTCGTCAACATGAACACGAACCTGCCGCTGCGTCCCTCGGACGTGGCCGTCGGCTCGCTCACCTTCGCCAAGCCCGAGGGCCTGGAGGAGACCGACGAGGAGTTCCAGACCGAGATCGCCAAGTCGGCGCTGATGATCGTCCGGCTGCAGCCGGACAACATCAAGGACAAGCGCGAGCTGGAGTGGGCGCACGAGGGCATCGTGGCCTTCTCGAAGATCTGCACCCACGTGGGCTGCCCGATCTCCCTGTACGAGCAGCAGACGCACCACGTGCTGTGCCCGTGCCACCAGTCCACCTTCGACCTCTCCGACGGTGCCCGAGTGATCTTCGGCCCGGCCGGTCACGCCCTGCCGCAGCTGCGCATCGGCGTGAGCGACGAGGGCTACCTCCAGGCGCTCGGCGACTTCGAGGAGCCCGTCGGTCCTGCATTCTGGGAGCGCGGATGAGCACTACGACGAACACAGACTCGCGTGCGCGCGAGAAAGCACCGGCCGGCGAGAAGATCGCCGACTGGGCGGACGGACGGCTCGGGATCTACTCCCTCGCCAAGTCCAACATGCGCAAGATCTTCCCCGACCACTGGTCGTTCATGCTGGGCGAGGTCTGCCTCTACAGCTTCATCATCATCATCCTCACGGGTGTGTATCTGACGCTGTTCTTCCACCCGTCGATGAACGAGGTGACGTACCACGGCAGCTATGTCCCGCTCCAGGGGCAGCTGATGTCGGAGGCGTTCAACTCGACGATGCACATCTCCTTCGATGTGCGCGGTGGTCTGCTGATCCGTCAGATCCACCACTGGGCGGCGCTGATCTTCCTCGCCGCCATGTTCGTGCACATGATGCGCGTGTTCTTCACGGGTGCGTTCCGCAAGCCGCGTGAGGTCAACTGGCTGTTCGGCTTCCTGCTGTTCGTCCTGGGCATGTTCACCGGCTTCACCGGTTACTCGCTCCCGGACGACCTGCTCTCCGGCACCGGTGTCCGCTTCATGGAGGGCGCGGTCCTGTCCGTGCCGATCGTCGGCACGTACCTGTCGTTCTTCCTCTTCGGCGGCGAGTTCCCGGGCGGCGACTTCGTCGCACGGTTCTACTCGATCCACATCCTGCTGCTGCCGGGCATCATGCTCGGCCTGGTGGTCGGCCACCTGATCCTGGTCTTCTACCACAAGCACACGCAGTTCGCGGGCCCCGGAAAGACGAACAACAACGTCGTCGGCATGCCGCTGCTGCCGGTCTACATGGCCAAGGCCGGAGGCTTCTTCTTCCTGGTCTTCGGTGTCATCGCGGCCGTCGCGGCGATCGCCTCGATCAACCCGATCTGGGCCATGGGTCCCTACCGTCCCGACATGGTGTCCACGGGCGCGCAGCCCGACTGGTACATGGGCTTCTCCGAGGGCCTGATCCGTGTCATGCCGGGCTGGGAGATCAACGTCTGGGGTCACACGCTCGTCCTGGGTGTGTTCATCCCGCTGATCATCTTCCCGCTGGTCCTGGTCGCGATCGCGGTCTACCCGTTCATCGAGTCCTGGGTCACCGGCGACAAGAGCGAGCACCACATCCTGGACCGCCCGCGCAACGTCCCGACCCGTACGGCCTTCGGTGCCGCGTGGATCTCGTGGTACTTCGTCCTGCTCGTCGGTGGCGGCAACGACATCTGGGCCACGCACTTCCACCTGTCGATCAACTCGATCACCTGGTTCGTGCGCGTCGGCTTCTTCGTGGTGCCGGTGCTGGTGTTCATCGCGACCAAGCGGGTCTGCCTCGGCCTCCAGCGTCGCGACCGGGACAAGGTGCTGCACGGCCGCGAGTCGGGCATCATCAAGCGCCTGCCGCACGGTGAGTTCGTGGAGATCCACGAGCCGCTCAGCCAGGACGCGCTGCACACGCTCACCGCGCACGAGCAGTACGTCCCGGCCGCGATCGGCGCGACCGTCGACGAGAACGGTGTCGAGCGCAAGGTGAAGGGTTCCGAGAAGCTGCGCGCCAAGCTGAGCGAGGCGTACTACGGCGAGGACTCCCAGATCCCCAAGCCCACCGTCGAGGAGTACAAGGAGATCACGAGCGGCCACGGCCACCACTGATCGCTGAGGCGTCGCCACGCCGCGGTCGAAGGGCCCCGTCCGAACACCGGACGGGGCCCTTCGCCGTGCCTGCGGCTGGATAGGGTGGGGGAGGTCTTTCGAACCATGGTTTCTACGACACTCAGGAGCGGCCGTATGAGCGCTGTGACCCCCGCTGGAGGCGACACCGCGGCGGCCCGTTCCTGGCCCGACGTACTGAGCGCGCTGCTGGCCGGACAGGACCTGAGCACCGCCGGCACGGCGTGGGCGATGGACCGGATCATGAGCGGGGAGGCGGCGGACGCGCAGATCGCCGGTTTCCTGGTGGCGCTGCGGGCCAAGGGCGAGACGGTCGAGGAGATCACCGGTCTCGTCGAGGCGATGTACGCCCACGCGAAGCCGCTGGACATCCCGGGACCGGCCGTCGACATCGTCGGTACGGGCGGCGACCGGGCCAAGACGGTCAACATCTCGACGATGTCCGCGATCGTGATCGCCGGGACCGGCGCGAAGGTCGTCAAGCACGGCAACCGCGCCTCCTCCTCGGCGAGCGGCTCCTCCGACGTCCTGGAGAAGCTCGGCATCAACCTCGACCTGCCGACCGAGCAGGTGGCGCGGGTGGCGGAGGAGGCCGGGATCACGTTCTGTTTCGCGGCCAAGTTCCATCCCGCGATGCGGTTCGCCGGCGCGGTCCGGCGGGATCTGGGCATCCCGACCGCGTTCAACCTCCTCGGCCCGCTCACCAACCCGGCCCGGGTCACCACCTCGGCGGTCGGCTGCTTCGACACCCGCATGGCCGGGCTCATCGCCGGAGTGCTCGCCGAACGTGGCTCCTCCGCGCTGGTGTTCCGCGGTGACGACGGCCTGGACGAGCTGACGACCACCGCGACCTCACGGGTGTGGATCGTCCGCGACGGCAAGGTCACCGAGGAGTCCTTCGACCCGAGGGACGTCGGCCTCGAACTGGTCCCCGTGGAGGCCCTGCGCGGTGCAGACCCCGAGTACAACGCGGGCGTGGCCCGTCGTCTCCTGGACGGCGAGACGGGCCCGGTACGGGACGCCGTACTCCTGAACTCGGCGGCTGCCCTGGTGGCGCTTGAGGCGGGTGACGGGCCGCTGGCGGACCGGATCAGGGCCGGGATGGCGAAGGCCGCGGAGTCGATCGACTCGGGTGCGGCCAAGCGGACGCTGGAGCGCTGGGCCGCCGCCACGCACGCGTAGCAGGTGTCGGTCGTCGTCCCGCGATCCGGACACGGGTTGCGGGGCGACGATCACATCGCGTAGGTTTTTGGACCAGGTCATGAGTGACAGTCATGAGGCCCCGGCCGACTGTCCGGCAACCCTCCGTCCGTGGCGGGGTGCCCCGGGTGAAGACCAGGCCGTAGGCAGCGAGGTCTACGGCAAGCGCGGGCCCCTCGAAAGACACCAGGGGTCCTGGTCATCGAGGGAGCCCTCTGTGAGCAAGCGAATGCGATAGGGCGTCGAGCCCCGCCTCCGCATACCCCCTTTCACCCCCTCCGTGCTGGAGCCGTTCCCGCTCGCACGGCGGAACCGCCTTGCCTCTCACAGGAGTTCGCCATGTCTGTCTCCACCGCTGCCGCCGCCCAGACCATTTGTGCCCAGCTGCCCGTTCTCGGCCGGGATGTCACCGTCCCGCTCGTCACGGGCGGCGAGGTCACCTACGCGGCGCTCGACTACGCGGCCAGCGCCCCCGCCCTCCAGCGCGTCTGGGACGACGTGGCGGCCTACGCCCCGTACTACGGCAGCGTCCACCGAGGCGCCGGCTACCTCTCGCAGCTCTCCACCGACCTCTTCGAGAACGCCCGCAAGACGGTCGAGGAGTTCCTGGACTGCCGCCCGGACGACCAGCTGATCTTCACCCGCTCCACGACGGACTCCCTCAACCTCCTCGCCGCCGCGCTCCCCGCCGACTGCCAGGTCTTCGTCTTCGAGACGGAGCACCACGCGTCCCTCCTCCCCTGGAAGGACGCCCAGGTCACCTACCTCAACGCCCCGCGCACCCCGGCCCAGGCGGTCGAGACCCTGGAGCGAGCCCTCGCCGCCCGCGACCCCCAGGGCCCGGCCCTGGTCTGCGTGACGGGCGCCTCGAACGTCACCGGTGAGCTGTGGCCGGTCCGCGAACTGGCCGCCGCGGCTCACGCCCACGGCGCCCGGATCGTCCTGGACGCCGCCCAACTCGCCCCGCACCACCCGGTGTCCGTCCAGGATCTCGACGTCGACTGGATCGCCTTCTCCGGCCACAAGCTCTACGCCCCCTTCGGCTCCGGCGTCCTCGCCGGCCGCGCCGACTGGCTCCAGGCGGCCGACCCCTACCTCGCGGGCGGCGGCGCCAGCCGCAAGGTCACCCGGCGCGAGGACGGGGGAGTGGACGTGGAGTGGCACGACAGCGCCGCCCGGCACGAGGCAGGCTCCCCGAACGTCATCGGCGCCTACTCCATCGCGTCGGCCTGCAAGGCCCTCACGGAGGCGGGCTTCGACACGCTGGTCGCCCGCGAGCAGCACCTGATCGAGAAGGTACGGGCGGGCTTGGCAGAGGTTCCGGAGGTGCGCGTGTTGTCGTTGTTCGGCGACGACGCCCCGCGCGTGGGCGTGATCTCCTTCGTCGTCGACGGCTGGAACAGCTCCCACTTCGCCGCCGCCCTCTCCGCCGAGTACGGCATCGGCGTCCGCGACGGCCTCTTCTGCGCCCACCCGCTGGTCCGCACCCTCCTGGGCAGCGACCCCCAGACCCAGGGCGAATGCGGAGCCCCCGAGGCGGCCCCCGGCGAAAAGTCCCTCAACGCGATCCGAGTCAGCTTCGGCGCGGGCACCCCGGACGAGCACGTCGAGCGCTTCGTAGGCGCGGTACGCGAACTGGTGACCAAGGGCGCCAAGTGGACCTACCACACGGAGAACGGCCGCTGCGTCCCGGCAGTGTGAGGTAAGCGCGGTCCGATGCAAATGCCCTTCGGGGCAGCACCCTCAGGGGCGCGGGGAACTGCGCGACCAGCCACGACGGACCGAAAGTCGCAGTCCATCCGCGCCCCGCAGACGATTAGGCGCTCAACCTCACGAGTCCAACCCGATCGCAAAAGCCGCCTCAAGGTCATGCTGCGAGTAAGTCCGAAACGCCACGTGCGTATCCGTCCCCTCCACCCCGGGGATCTTGGAGATCCGCCCAGGGATCACCTCGGCCAGATCCTCGTGCTGCCGCACACGCACCATCGCGATCAAGTCATACGTACCGGTGACGGAGAAGACCTCGCTCACAGATTCGAGCGCGGCGATCGACTCGGCGATCTCGGGGATCCGGTCCACGCTGGTCTTGATGAGGACGATCGCGGTGATCACGGCTGGTTCTCTCCCTCGGGGACCTGTGCTGGGGCGGGTTTCACTCTAGTCGCACGACCGAACCGCACCCACGCGTAGCCGAACCCCAGCGTGAAGCCGACGAGGTGGGCGAGGTACGCCACCCCCGGCCCCTGTGCGGCCTGGCCCGCCGCCAGCCACTGCAGGGCGGCCCAGAAGGGCAGCACGACCCACGCGGGGAAGCGCAGCGGCAGGAAGAAGAGGAAGGGCAGGAGACTCGTCACGCGGGCCCGGGGGAACAAGTACAGGAACGCCCCGAGGACCGCCGAGATCGCCCCGGACGCGCCGACGAGTGACTGTTCGGAGTCGGCGTTGGCGGCCGCGTAGCCCAGCAGGGCCAGGTAGCCGCAGACCACGTAGAACAGGGTGAACTCGACTCGGCCCAGCCGTTCCTCGGTCATCGCTCCGAAGACGTAGAGGAAGAGCATGTTGCCGAGGAGATGGATCCAGCTGCCGTGGATGAAGAGGGCGGTGACCGGAGTCAGCGCCTCCCGGGCGGGGGCGGCGAACAGGTCGGCCGGCACCACGCCCCAGCGGCGGAAGTACGCCCGCTGCGCCACCAGCAGCGCGTCCCCCGTGCCGTAGGACGGGACGAAGCCCGAGGCCGGGCCGAGGACGAAGATCAGACAGCACAGGCCGATCAGGGTGTACGTCATGGGCGCCGAGGTGCCGCGGAACGTCCTGACGAGTGCCGAGCCCCAGTTGCTGATCATGGACACAGAGCATGACGTAACGGGACGCAGCAGCACAGACCGCCTCGCCGCCGGAGGGGCCCTGTGGACGGCCGAGCGGCGAGTACCCGCCAGGCCGTAGGGTTACGAGCCACACTCGCCGGGGAAACCGGCGATCACGGAAACTGGAACAAGAAGGAAGCGAACAGCCACGATGACGGTTCCCCTGCCGACTGCCTCCACGCGGTGGCGCTGCACCCTCTGCGGCAACCTCACGCGCTTCGACGTGACGCGTTCGTCGAAGGTCGTGGAGTACCTCCACCTGGACCTGGCCGGTGAGCCGAAGGTGGAGGAGCGCGAGGTGGTCAGTGAGACCATCGAGTCGGTGCGCTGCCGCTGGTGCAACGCCGTGGATCAGGTGGAACTCGTGGACAGGCCGGGCGCCGGCTCCTGAGAGGGAGTGGCCCCGCACAGGTATTGGGGTGTGAGGGATGGTGGAGAACTCAGGCGGGGGGCCGGGCGACGGCGCCGCCGAGGTGCTCGACCGCCCGCTGCCCGACGGCGTGCGGAGAAGAGTCGTACAGATCGTGTCGGACGGCTTCGGCGGTCTCACGGTCGCCGAACTGCCCCCGCAGCTACGACAGTACGCCCGCTTCGCCCCCAACCGGCGCGCCAAGTTCGCCGGCAACGCCATGGCCGCCGCCCTGGAGACCGATCCGCTGTTCCGGCAGCGGATCGGGGAGAAACTGAGAGAGGCCCAGGCGGAACTCGCGGGCGCCGTCGACTCCGGCTCGCCGCCCCCGGCCGCGGATCCGCTCGATGTGGCGGCCGCGGCCTATGTTCTGCGCCCCACCGGCTGGGTGAAACTCGTGACCGCCGCCGGCGAGGAGGCGCTGCGCGCCGACGCCGAGCGCGCCGACGAGGAGAACCGGGCCGAACTGGAGCGGCTGCGCGAGGAGTTGGCCCAGGCGCGGGACGCCACCCGGACCGAGACCGAGCGGCTGCGCACCGAGCTGGACGCGGCGAAGAAGGAAGCGGAATCGCTTCACCGCAAGCTGCGCTCCGCCCACAGCGACATCAAGCGCGGCGAGGCCGCCCTGCGCAAGCTGCGGGCCGAGACGGACGCCGCGCGCGCCGAGGGGCAGACCCAGCTGTCCGCCGCCGAGAGCGAGGGCCGACGCCTCAAGGCGCGGCTCAGCGAGGCGGAGGCGTCCCTGGAGGCCACCCGCAAGGCGGCCCGCGAGGGGCGCAGCGTCGAGGACATGCGGGTACGGCTGCTGCTCGACACCGTGCTGGAGGCGGCTCAGGGGCTGCGCAGGGAACTGGCGCTCCCCCCTGTCTCCGTACGGCCCGCCGAGACCGTGGACGCGGTCGAACCGGGACGAATGACCCCGAAGGACATCGCCGCGCGGGCGCTGTCGGAGAACGACCCCGCGATCCTGGACCAGTTGCTCGCGCTGCCGCAGGCCCACCTGGTCGTCGACGGCTACAACGTCACCAAGACCGGCTATCCCCAAATGCCCCTGGAGAAGCAGCGGTTGAGGCTTCTGGGGCAGCTGTCGCAGCTCGCCGCGCAGACCGGGGCCGAGGTCACCTGTGTCTTCGACGGGGCCGAGCTGGCCGCGCCCGTGCTGCTCGCGCCGCCGCGCGGAGTGCGGGTGCTGTTCTCCAAACCGGGCGTCACCGCCGACGAGTTGATCCGCCAGCTGGTGCGCGCGGAGCCGCCGGGCCGGCCGGTCATCGTCGCGTCGACCGACCGCGAGGTCGCCGACGGCATCGCGAAGGCGGGCGCCCGGCCCGTCGCTTCTGCGGTACTCCTCAAGCGACTGTCGTGAAGGTCAACGTACAGGTTTAATGCCGGAATTGACCGAACCGTCACGCAACGTAGCGTCAATCGACCATCACTGCATGTTGGTTATGTGCAAAGAATGCTTTGAGTGACGGCATTTTTTCGTGTGAGGATTTGAACTGATCACAGGAACGTCACTAGGGTCATGCCTCGAACCTCCGAACGGGTGATCACTCAATAGAAGGAGCTCGACTCCGTGGCGTCCCATCGTCGACCGAAGCAGCCGAGCCGCACGCGTGTCACCGTGCTGACCACCGCAGCCGCTGCCGCCGTTGCCTTCAGCGCTCAGGCGGCCAATGCCGCGCCGAGCGAGAAGCCCAGCAAGGACGAGGTCAAGGCGAAGGTCGACGCCCTCTACGAGCAGGCCGAGCAGGCCACCGAGAAGCTCGACGGGGCTCAGGAGAAGCAGGACAAGCTCCAGAAAGAGATCTCGACCATCCAGGACAACGTCGCCCGCGGCCAGGAGGAGCTCAACAAGCTCCGCGACGGCCTCGGCACGATGGCGAGCGCCCAGTACCGCACCGGTGGCATCGACCCCTCGATCCAGCTGTTCCTGTCCTCGAACCCGGACGACTACCTCGACAAGGCGTCCACGATGGACCAGTTGAGCAGTCAGCAGGTCGAGGCGCTCACGAAGATCCAGGGCAAGCAGCGCGAACTCGCCCAGGAGCGCGCGGAGGCGAGCAGCAAGCTCAAGGACCTCTCCGCGACCCGCACCGAGCTCAAGAAGAAGAAGGACGAGGTCAAGACCAAGCTGGCCGCGGCCCAGAAGCTGCTCAACACGCTGACGGCCAAGGAGAAGGCGGCCCTCGACGCCCAGCAGGCGCAGGCCGCCAACCGCTCCAGCTCGCGTGTGAACCTCGGCAGCACCGGTTCCGCCTCCAGCCGTGCCGCAGCGGCCTTCGCCGCCGCCCAGTCGGTCCTCGGCTCCCCGTACGTCTACGGCGCCTCCGGCCCGTCCTCCTTCGACTGCTCCGGCCTGACCTCCTGGGCCTACGCGCAGGCGGGTGTCTCCATACCCCGCACGTCCGAGGCGCAGGCGAGCGCCGGCACCCGGATCTACAGCGAGAGCGACCTCAAGGTCGGCGACCTCGTCATCTTCTACGGCGACTACCACCACGTCGGCCTGTACGCGGGCAACGGCCAGGTGCTGCACGCCCCGCACACCGGTGCCGTGGTGCGCTACGAGTCGATCGGCAACATGACGTTCGAGTTCGGCGTCCGGATCTGATCCGTCCTCGTCCGGTCCCCTCCGGTCGTTCTCCGGCCCTTGTGCACCGCCCGAACGGGCGAATTGCGACACACCAGGCTGACTCCACGCCCCGCCGATGACCTGCGTCATAGGCGGGGCGTCACGTTGTGTGCCCGCGCCGGTCTTTGGCCCGCACCCCTTCACAGAGCTACTGTCTGGCGCGTTTCCCCGCACCGGGGGAGCGGTCCGTGTCAGCCAGCGGAAGGAAGTGCGGCTTCCCGTGGGATCCCGTCGTCGCCCTGCACCGTCCGGGTTCGACCGAGGCGCCAGTGCCGCGGTCTGCGTCTTGAGCGCCGCCGCGGCCGCCCTCGGCGCCCTGCCGGCCGGCTCCGCCGTGGCCGCGCCGCACGACGACAGCCGGGCCGAGGTGGACCGGCTCTACCAGGAGGCCGAGAAGGCGACCGAGGCCTTCGACAAGGCCGACGAGCGCGCCGGGCAGCTGCACCGGCAGGTGAGCGACGCCCAGGACCGCATCGCCCGGCAGCAGCAGCGCATCAACACCATGCGGGACGCGCTGGGTTCGCTCGCCGGCGCCCAGTACCGCTCCGGCGGCATCGACCCCACCGTCGCGCTGCTCTTCTCCGACGACCCGGCCGACTACCTCGACAAGGCCTCCGTCCTCGACCGCATCACCACCCAGCAGGCCGACGAGCTCAAGGACCTCCAGGAGGCCATGCGCGAACTCGCCCAGGAGCGCACCGAGGCCGCCGGACACCTCGCCGAACTCGAGCGCAGCCGCAAGGCCGTCGCCACCCACAAGAAGACCGTCGAGCAGAAGCTCGCCAAGGCCCGGCAACTGCTCAACCGGATGCCCCTCGGCGAACGCGCCGCCTTCGACCGGGCCTCCCGCTCCTCCCGCCAGGACATCCCCGACCTCGGCGCCGGCGTCCCCTCCTCGGGCCGCGCCGCGGCCGCCGTGGCCGCGGCCCAGTCCGCACTCGGCAAGCCGTACATCTGGGGCGCCAACGGCCCCGGCGGCTTCGACTGCTCCGGCCTGATGCAGTGGTCGTACGCCCGGGCGGGCGTCCACCTCCCGCGCACCTCGCAGGAACAGCGCTACGCCGGGCACCAGATCCCGCTCTCCCAGGCCCAGCCCGGCGATCTGGTCGTCTACCGCTCCGACGCCAGCCATGTCGCGATGTACGTCGGCAACGGCCAGGTGATCCACGCGCCCTACCCCGGCGCGCCCGTGCGCTACGACCCGGTCGGCATGATGCCGGTCTCGTCGGTCACGCGGGTCTGAACCGGCGCGAAAGGGTCGTACGATCGGGAAGTGACTGGTCGTAGGCGGGCGTCGCGCTCCGGAGTGCTCGCGCTGTGTCTGCTGTTCGGCTCGCTGGTGGGGTGCGGCGGGCAGCCGGCGGCGAACAGCGCGAAGGCGGAGGTCCAGAGCCTCCTCGACCGTCGGTCCACGGCCGTCCTGCACCACGACGAGACGGCGTACACACGGACCGGCGCACGCACGGCGTACGAGAACCTGAGCGCCGTACCACTGGCGTCCTGGTCCTACCGGCTCACCTCGCTGCACCGCACCGGCGCCACCGCGACGGCCGACGCCGAACTGAGCTACCGCGTCAAGGGCTACGACACCTCGCCGGTCACGGTCGGGCGCACGCTCACGCTCCGCCTCACCGCCGACGGGCAGTGGTACGTCGACTCCGACAAGCCCGCGAAGAAGTCCGGCCAACAGCTGTGGGACCAGGGCAAGGTGAGCGTCGTCAAAGGCGCGCACAGCCTGGTGATGGGAGTCGGTCAGGACGCCGCGACCCTCCGCGACTACCGCTCCCTCGCCGACCACGCCGTACCGGCCGTGTCGGCCGTCTGGGGCACGGACTGGACCCGGCACGTCGTCGTGCTCGTCCCCGGCTCCCTGGACGGCATGGCGGGGCTCCTGGGCGCACCGGCCGCGTCCTACCGGGGCATCGCCGCGGTGACGACGGGGGAGGCGGGCGGTTCGGGCAGCGCGCCCGCCGACCGGATCATCGTCAACCCGGACGCGTACGCGCTGCTGGGCTCGGTCGGCAAGCAGGTCGTGCTGACGCATGAGACGACTCACGTGGCCACCCGCGCGCACACCACCCCCGCCACCCCCCTCTGGCTCTCGGAGGGCTACGCCGACTGGATCGGCTACCGGGGCACCGGCCGCACCCCGACCCAGGCCGCGCCGGAGCTGTACCGCGCGGTCCATGACGGCGACCTTCCCACCGCCCTTCCCGCCGACAAGGACTTCGGCTTCAGCAGCGAGGCGACCGAGCTGGCGCAGGCCTACGAGGGCGGCTGGCTGGCCTGCCGGATGATCGACGACCGGTGGGGAGTGGGCCGACTGGGCAAGTTCTACCGGGCTGTCGGCGCGCACAAGAAGCGGGCGGGGGCGGTGGAGGACGCGATGAAGAGCGTCCTCGGGGTGAGCCTGGACGACTTCACCGCGCAGTGGCGGGACTATCTCAAGACTCAACTCGCCTGATCCAGCTGGGCGATGGCCTCCGTGAGCCACTCCCGCTCCGCCGCGCCCGTCGCCCGAGCAACCCTCAACATGCCCTGCCGGAACAGGTCTTGGGTCTCCTCCGCCCGTACGGGCTCGCCGTCCCGGTAGAAGAAGCTCGCCGGGGTCTGGAGGAACTCCAGCCGGCGGCGCAGCACGTCCGCCTGCTCCCGCCGGTCCGGCAGGTGCCGTAGGAAGGCCAGGACCGTGTTGAAGCGGACGTGGTCGGTGATCTCGGGCTGTCTGGGGTGCCGGAGCCGCTCCAGGAGGTCCTCGCGGCCCTTCTCGGTGAGGGACAGGACCCGGCGCGGGGCCGCGCTCGCGCCCTCCTCCGTGTGCTGGTCGAGCTTGCCGGCGGTGACCAGGCGGGTGATCGCCGGGTAGAGCGCGCCGTCGCTGACCGGGCGGACATGGCCGCTGAGTGCCTTGATGCGTTCCTTCAACTCGTAGCCGTGCAACGGCTGTTCGGCCAGGAAGCCGAGGATCGACAGCTCCAGCATGTTTCTCCTTGCGGACGCGGTGAGCCCATGGTACCTCTTATCGAGCTACCTCGAATAGAGGTAGCTCGTATCGAGACAGTTTGTATCCAGGGGGCCCGGTCGCCGTGAACAGTCACCGCAAGCAGCTCATATCGCTCGCCCACCCCGTCTACCTCTCGCTCCTCGCCTCCGTCGCCGCCGGGATCATCAACACCGTCTGGGTCTCCCGGCTCGGCGGCCCGGCCGTCGCCGCCGTGGCCGTCGCGACCAACACCGAGAACGTGCTCCTCGGCGTCGCCCTGGTCTTCGCCTCCGGTACGACGGTGCTGGTGGCCCACGCGAGGGGAGCCCGCGACCCGGGCGCGCTGCGCTCGGCGGTACGCGGCGGCTGGGCCCTGTGCGCGCTGGTCACCCCGGTGGTCGTCACGGCCGGTTTCCTGGTCCGCGAACCACTGGCCCGCCTGCTCCTCGGCGGCACGGGCCCCGAACTCCCGCTCGCGGTCGGCTACTTCACCATCTCCCTGCCGGGCATCGCCGTCTTCTACGCCCAGCAACTCGTCGACGGCATTCTCAAGGGCACCGGCGACACCAGGACCCCGATGCGCCTGGCCCTCCTGGCCAACGGCCTGATCCTGGTCTGCGACCCGTTCCTCATCCACCTCTACGGCGTCCGGGGCGCCGCCGTCTCGACCGTGCTGTGCCGGATGGTCGCGCTGGCGGTGGGGCTGCGTGCGCTGCGCCGCAACGCCCTGCTGCGCACGAAGGCACGGCCGGCCGAGTCCGTCCCCGCCGCACTGCGCCGGACGCTCACGACCGGCCTGCCCATGTCCGCCGACTTCACCGTCCGGCAGACCGGAACGCTGGTGCTGGTCGCGATCGTGGCGCGGCTCGGGGTGACGGCGGTGGCCGCGTACGCCATCGCCTACAAGGTCCTGTACGTCGCGACGATGGCCTTCTACTCCGTGCGCCAGGCCGCCGCCATCCACACCTCGCAGCTGCGCGGGGCGGGACGGGACGAGCGGCGGGAGGTCGGCCGGGAGGCGCTGCTGGTGTCCGGCACGGTGGGCGCGACGGCGGCCGTCCTGCTCGGCGTCACCGCCCCCTGGATCATGGCCGCCTTCGGCGCCGGACCCCAAGTCGCCCATGAGGGCACGCTGTTCCTGCGCTGCATCGGCCCCTACCTGCTGCTGATGGCCTGCTTCATCGCACTCGGCGGAGTCTTCGAGGGGAGCGGCGGAGCACCGGCGCTGCTACGGGTGACCCTGCTCGGCACGGCGGTCCAACTCCCGCTGGCGTACGCGCTGTCGGGGCTCGGCCTGCCCGGGGTGTGCCTGGCGCTGGCGCTCGCGATGGGGGTGCAGTGCGCGGTGGTCGCGGTGCTCTTCGGCCGTGCCCGGTCTCAGGAGGACGCCGAGGTCGCCTTCGAGCGGGTCGCCTGACTCGGGAGCGGCGGTACGTCCGCCCAGGTGACCGAGGCCCGCCACAACTCCCGTGCGCCGGTGATCGCCGCGGCCACCAGCAGGCCGTTGCGCACCAGGAGCAGGACGATGCCCAGGCCGTCGCTGGCGACCACGTCGGCGAACCAGATCGGGAACTCCAGGACCGTCACGAAGGCCGCTGCCAGGACCAGGGCGACCGGGAGTCTCATGCGGCTGGCGCGGAAGCAGGAGCAGACGGCCGCGAGGCCGATGAGCCAGACGACGTACTGGGGGCTGATGACCCGGCTGGTGACCGTGAACATGAGCACCGCCACGAAGGCCGCGTCCGCGAGGGTGTGGGGGAGGAAGCGGGCCGCCATCAGGCGCCAGAACACGAGCCAGCCGAAGGCGATCGCGGTGAGGCCGAGGGCGGCCGTGCTGACCCAGTTGACGTAGGGGCCGACGAACTCGACCGAGCCGTAGTTCAGGAGCACCTCGCCCTGCCAGCCGAAGTGCCGGGCCACGTGGAAGGCCAGGGAGCCGAGCGACTCCACCTCCGTGCCCCGCTCGCGCTGGAAGGTGAGGAAGGCGAACGCGCCCGGCATGGACACCGCGAAGAGAGCGGCGATCGCGACCACCGTCACCGCCGCCGCTCCCCACGCGCGGCGCTTGACCGCGCCGAGCAGGAGCAGCGCCGGCCACACCTTCAGCAGCGCCCCGAACCCGGCCAACGCGCCCATCACGCGCGGGTGCCGGGCGCCGGCGAGCACCGCGGCCACGGCGACCGCGGTCACCATCACGTCGTAGCGCGCGTACACGGTCGGGCCGAGGAGCGGGACGCCCGCCACCCACACCCAGGCGCCGCGCAGCGTCCTGCCGGGGCGCAGGCCCGTGTACAGGAGCAGGGCCAGGACGGTCAGGTCGGCCAGGAAGGCCAGGACGAAGAACGCCGACGCGTAGTCGAGGAAGCCCAGCAGCGCGGGGGAGAGGATCGGGAGGGCGGCGGCGGGCGGGTACTGCCAGGTGACGTCGTCCAGCGGGAAGGAGCCGTGGCGGAGCGTCTCGTACCAGCCCTGGTAGATCACCGACACGTCGCTGGTGACGTCCGGACCCGGGAACACGAACACCTTGAAGACGAACAGCAGGAGGACGACTCGGGTCAGACCCCAGGTCCCCAGCAGCAGCGCCAGCCGCCGTCTCGCGCCCGCAATCTCCACCTGTGCCCCTGTTCCGTACCGTGCCCGCCGGGTGAGGGCCACATGTTCTCCCGATCTGCTGTGCGATGGCCATGAAGCGCGGCCGTGGCGGACTGTGACCACTCGCCCGGTAGGGTCTGCCGCGTGCGCAAGACCCTGATCGTGACCAATGACTTTCCGCCCCGGCCCGGTGGCATCCAGGCTTTTCTGCACAACATGGCGCTGCGCCTGGAGCCCGAGCGGCTCGTCGTCTACGCCTCGACCTGGAAGCGCGGCCGGGAAGGTGCCGAGGCGACGGCCGCCTTCGACGCCGAGCAGCCGTTCACCGTCGTACGCGACTCCACGACCATGCTGCTGCCGACGCCCGCCGCGACCCGCACGGCCGTCGGGCTGCTCCGTGAACACGGGTGTACGGCGGTGTGGTTCGGGGCGGCGGCGCCGCTCGGGCTGATGGCGCCGGCGCTGCGCAAGGCCGGTGCCGAGCGGCTGGTGGCCACCACGCACGGGCACGAGGCCGGGTGGGCGCAGCTGCCCGCCTCGCGTCAACTCCTGCACCGCATCGGGGAGTCGACGGACACGATCACCTACCTCGGGGAGTACACGCGCTCGCGGATCGCCGCCGCGCTGACCCCGGAGGCGGCCGGGCGGATGGTCCAACTGCCGCCCGGTGTCGACGAGAAGGTCTTCCATCCGGGGTCGGGTGGTGCCGAAATCCGGGCGCGGCTCGGGCTCACCGACCGGCCCGTCGTCGTGTGCGTGTCCCGGCTCGTGCCGCGCAAGGGGCAGGACACGCTGATCCTCGCCATGCCGCGCATCCTGGCCCGGCAGCCCGACGCCGTACTGCTGATCGTGGGCGGCGGGCCGTACGAGAAGGACCTGCGGCGGCTCGCACGGGAGACCGGCGTCACCGACTCCGTGCGCTTCACGGGCGCCGTGCCCTGGTCCGAACTGCCCGCGCACTACGGCGCCGGTGACGTCTTCGCGATGCCGTGCAGGACCCGGCGCGGCGGTCTCGACGTGGAGGGGCTCGGGATCGTCTACCTGGAGGCGTCCGCCACCGGGCTGCCCGTCGTCGCCGGTGACTCCGGGGGCGCGCCCGACGCCGTGCTCGACGGCGAGACCGGGTGGGTCGTGCGGGGCGGTTCCCCGGAGGAGGCCGCCGACCGGATCGTCGCGCTGCTCGGTGACCCGGAGTTGCGGCAGAACATGGGCGAGCGGGGCCGGCAGTGGGTCGAGGAGCGATGGCGCTGGGATCTCCTCGCGGAGAGGCTCCGGGCGTTGCTGTAGCAGCCGTCTGTCACCTCTGTAGAAGCCGTCCGTCACCTCTGTGGAAGCCCTCTGTCAAAAGCTGCGCCAAAGGTCCGATCCATACTCGGCAGTACCTCTAGGCGGAACTCAATAATCCGCAGATGCTGCGCGCATGACAGCAAAACTGACGCAGCATCAGCTGACGAGACGTCAAATCCTGGGCATGATCGCCCTCCAGACCGCCGCCACCGCCGGTCTCACCCGTATCGGCCTGCAGTCCGCGCAGGCCGTCGAACCCGCCGCCGTCACCACCGCGACCGCGATCGTCGTCGGCTCCGGCTACGGCGGTGCGGTCGCCGCCCTCCGCCTCGGCCAGGCCGGTATCACCACCGTCGTCCTGGAGATGGGCAGGCTCTGGAACACCCCGGGCGCGGACGGCAAGATCTTCTGCAACACCGCCAACCCGGACCAGCGGTCGATGTGGTTCAAGACCCGCACCGAGGCCCCGCTCGCCAGCTTCCTGTGGCTGGACGTCGTCAACAAGGACATCACCCCGTACCCGGGCGCCCTGGACCGCGTGCACTACGACAGCATGTCCGTCTACGTCGGCCGGGGCGTCGGCGGCGGCTCCCTGGTCAACGGCGGCATGGCGGTCACCCCGCGCCAGTCGTACTTCACCGAGCAGTTCCCCACCGTGGACGCCACCGCGATGTACAACACGTACTTCCCGCGCGCCCGCACCATGCTCGGCGTCAACACCATCGACCCGACGTGGTTCGAGTCGACGGAGTGGTACCAGTTCACCCGCACCTCGCGGAAGGCCGCCACGAACACCGGCCTGACGACCACCTTCGTGCCCAACGTCTACGACTTCGGGTACATGCAGCAGGAGGCGGCAGGCACCGCCACCAAGTCGGCGCTCGCCCAGGAGGTCATCTACGGCAACAACTACGGCAAGAAGAGCCTCGACAAGACCTACCTCGCCTCGGCGCTCGGCACCGGCAAGGTCACCATCCACACCATGGAGAAGGTCAAGGCAGTCACGCGGGCGAGCGACGGGTCGTACGTCCTGACCGTCGACCGGATCGACGACACCGGCACGGTCGTCGAGACCAAGCAGTACAGCTGCACCTATCTGTTCCTCGGCGGCGGCAGCCTCGGCACCACCGAACTCCTCGTCCGCGCCCGGGACACGGGCACGCTGCCCGCGCTCAACTCCTCGGTCGGGGCGGGCTGGGGGCCCAACGGCAACACCATGCTGGGCCGCGCCAACCACATCTGGGACACCACAGGCGCCAACCAGTCGACGATGCCGGTCATGGGCATCGACGACTGGGCCAACACCGACAACCCGGTCTTCGCGGAGATCGCCCCACTGCCCATCGGGTTCGAGACCTGGGTGAGCCTCTATCTGGCGATCACCAAGAACCCCCAACGGGCGTCCTTCACCTACGACTCGGCGAGCGGCACGGTGAAGCTGGGCTGGACCGCGGCCCAGAGCGCGGTCTCGGTCGCCATGGCCAAGAAGCTGTTCGACCGGATCAACTCGGCCAACGCGACGATCTACCGCTCCGACCTGTTCGGCACGCCCAGCAAGGTCTTCGCGGACGACTTCTGCTATCACCCGCTGGGCGGCTGTGTGTTGGGCAACGCGACCGACAACTACGGCCGGGTGAAGGGGTATTCGAAGCTGTACGTCACGGACGGCTCACTGGTGCCGGGCAATATCGGCGTGAACCCGTTCGTCACCATCACCGCGCTCGCCGAGCGCACGCTGGAACGGGTCCTCGCCGAGGACTTCTGAGCCCCGAAAGCTCCAACTACCCGTCAGTCAGGCCCCAACTACCCGTCTACTTCTGGTAGATGGCCTCGATCTCGTCCGCGTAGTCCCTCGCCACCACATTGCGCTTGAGCTTCAGGGACGGCGTCAGGTGGCCCGACTCCTCCGTGAACTGGGAGGACAGAATGCGGAACTTCCGCACCGATTCCGCCTTCGACACCGCGGCGTTGCCGTCGTCGACGGCGTCCTGGATCGCCTGCAAGAGATCCGGGTCGTCTCGCAGCGACGCCGCGGTGGCACCCGCCGGCTTGCCGTGCTCGGCCGCCCAGCGGCCCAGGAACTCGTCGTCGATCGTGATCAGCGCGCCCACGAAGGGCCGCCCGTCACCGACGACCATGCACTCCGCGACCAGCGCGTGCGCGCGGATGCGGTCCTCGATCACGGCCGGGGCGACGTTCTTGCCGCCCGCGGTGACGATGATCTCCTTCTTGCGGCCGGTGATCCTGAGGTAGCCGTCCTCGTCGAGGGTGCCGATGTCGCCGGTGTGGAACCAGCCGTCGGCGAGCGCCTCGGCCGTAGCGGCCTCGTTGTTCCAGTAGCCCTTGAACAGGTGCTCGCCGTGCAGCAGCACCTCGCCGTCGTCCGCGATGCGCACGACCGAGCCGGGCAGCGGCTGGCCGACCGTGCCGATCTTCGTCCGGTCCCAGGGGTTGAAGGCGGTGGCGGCACAGGACTCGGTCAGCCCGTAGCCCTCAAGGACGGTGAAGCCGATCCCCCGGAAGAAGTGCCCGAGACGCTCGCCCAGCGGGGCGCCGCCGGAGATCGCGTACTCGCCCTTGCCGCCGAGCACCGCGCGCAGCTTGCTGTAGACGAGCTTGTCGAAGGTCTTGTACTTGATCTTCAGACCGAGGGACGGACCCGCCGGCGTGTCCAGCGCGCGGCTGTACGCGATCGCGGTGTCGGCCGCCTTGTCGAAGATCTTGCCCTTGCCGTCCGCCTGCGCCTTGGCGCGCGCCGAGTTGTAGACCTTCTCGAAGACACGCGGCACACCGAGGATCAACGTCGGCCGGAACGAGGCGAGTTCGTCGGTGAGGTTCTTGATGTCCGGGACCAGGCCCAGCTTGATCGGCGCCATCATCGGCGCGATCTGCACCAGCCGCCCGAAGACGTGCGCGAGCGGCAGGAACAGCAGCACCGAGCACTCGCCGGTGCGGAACAGCGGGCGCAGCCGCTCCACGATGTTGCCGCACTCGGCGAAGAAGCTGCGGTGGGTGAGCACACAGCCCTTGGGTCGGCCGGTGGTGCCACTCGTGTACACGATGGTCGCCGGGTCGTCGGCCTTCGCCTGCGAGCTGCGCTCCTCGACGGTCGCGTCGGTGACGTCCTTGCCCGCGCGGTCCAGCTCGTCGATCGCGCCGGCGTCGATCTGCCAGACGTGCTTGAGCGCGGGCAGCTGCGCGCGCACCGACTCGACGGCGGCGGCGTGCCCGTCCTGTTCCACGATGACGGCGGTGGCGCCCGAGTCGCTCAGGATCCACTGCACCTGCTCCGGCGAGCTGGTCTCGTACACCGGCACGGTGATCGCGCCCGCGCTCCAGATCGCGAAGTCGAGCAGCGTCCACTCGTACCGCGTGCGGGACATCAGGCCGACGCGGTCGCCGGGCTGGACGCCGGAGGCGATGAGCCCCTTGGCGGCGGCGTGCACCTCGGCGAGGAAGACCGTGGCGGTCACGTCCTGCCAGGCACCGTTCGCCTTGCGGGCGATGACGGCGACATCTGGGTGCTGCGCGGCGTTTCTGCGGACGATGTCGGTCAGGTTGCCGTCCGCGGGGACCTCGTACAAAGCCGGAAGGCTGAACTCGCGCAAGACTGCTGCTCCTCATAGGGCGCCGGCGCCACGACGTTGTGTGATGCGACGGTCCGGTCCAAGGCTCGGGCAGGTGCGTCAGGACCGGTGGTTGAAATCCTGAGCACGACTGGACTGCCCGGACGTTACCCGTCGGTATGGGTCCTACGACAGGGGGGTCCGGCGAGATGTTCGCTGCGTCACACAGATTGGTGTTTCCTCGCGCACAGTAGTCCACGCCTTTCTTGACTGGCCAGTAACCGCAAGCATGGCCGCCACTGTTCACGTTTGCCGCACACGCCTACGCTTGATCGTCATGGCACCCACACCATCCGGTAACTCCCGGACGCGCGTACATGTGGTCAGCGACGTGCACGGCAACGCCCGTGACCTGGCCGGAGCCGGCGAGGGTGCCGACGCCCTGATCTGCCTGGGCGACCTGGTCCTCTTCCTCGACTACGCCGACCACTCGCGCGGGATCTTCCCCGAGCTGTTCGGCGAGGAGAACGCCGACCGCCTGGTCGAGCTGCGCACCGCCCGCCGCTTCGAGGAGGCCCGCGAACTCGGCACCCGCCTCTGGGCCGGGGTCGGCGGCGACCGAGCGGCCCTGATCGAGAAGGCGGTGCGCAAACAGTACGCCGAGATGTTCGCCGCCTTCCCCACCCCGACGTACGCCACCTACGGCAATGTCGACATGCCGACCCTCTGGCCCGAGTACGCCACCCCCGGGACGACCGTGCTCGACGGCGAACGCGTCGAGATCGGCGGCCGCACCTTCGGCTTCGTCGGCGGCGGCCTGCGCACCCCCATGCGCACGCCGTACGAGATCAGCGACGAGGAGTACGCCGCGAAGATCGAGGCCGTCGGCGAGGTCGACGTCCTGTGCACGCACATCCCGCCCGAGGTCCCCGAGCTGGTCTACGACACCGTCGCGCGCCGCTTCGAACGCGGCAGCCGGGCCCTCCTGGACGCCATCCGCCGTACCAGGCCCCGGTATGCGTTGTTCGGCCACGTCCACCAGCCGCTCGTGCGGCGCATGCGGATCGGGGCGACCGAGTGCGTGAACGTGGGGCACTTCGCGGGCAGCGGCAAGCCCTGGGCCCTGGAATGGTGACCACCCCCTGATGTCCGCAGGTAGGGGGTGAAGTGGGGCGGTCGGCAGCGCGGTAGCCTTCACGCTGCATGCACACGTGCACGACGACGTCCCACCGGCCCGCATCTGGAGGAGCCACAGCGATGGCGGAACACACCAGCTCGAGCATCACGATCGAGGCGGCACCGGCCGACGTCATGGAGGTGATCGCCGACTTCGCCCGCTACCCGGACTGGACCGGTGAGGTGAAGGAGGCCGACGTCCTCAAGACCGACGAGCGGGGCCGCGCCGAACAGGTCCGGCTCGTCATGGACGCCGGCGCGATCAAGGACGACCAGACCCTCGCGTACACCTGGACCGGCGACAACGAGGTCTCCTGGACCCTCGTCAAGTCCCAGATGCTGCGCTCCCTGGACGGCTCCTACCTCCTCAAGCCGACGGCCGCGGGCGCCACGGAGGTCACCTACCTCCTCACCGTGGACGTCAAGATCCCGATGCTGGGCATGATCAAGCGCAAGGCGGAGAAGGTCATCATCGACCGGGCGCTGGCGGGGTTGAAGAAGCGGGTGGAGTCGGGGGAGAAGTAGGGGTTTTTGAAGTAGGGGGACTTTTTCAGCGCCGGTTGTTTTCCAGCCCGTGCGGTGCCTTTCTGACGCAGGCCGGCATCATCCAGCCCTGCGGCGCTTTTCAGCACAGGCCGGCAATCATCAGCCCGTCCGGCGCCTTCCGAACGCGGGCCGGTATTTCTCAGCCCGTCCGGCGTTTGAGGACGAGGCCCC
This sequence comes from Streptomyces xylophagus, assembly GCF_000716435.1. Classification (GTDB taxonomy): domain Bacteria; phylum Actinomycetota; class Actinomycetes; order Streptomycetales; family Streptomycetaceae; genus Streptomyces; species Streptomyces xylophagus. Next base: position 256,313 of record NZ_JNWO01000010.1, on the reverse strand, counting down.
TTCAGGGCCGAAGCGGGGGCCTGGGGGCGGCAGCCCCCAGCAACGGCGCCCAACCCCCACCGAGCGACTACCGTTCACTCATATGCGCACCCTCCTGATCACCGGCCCCGGCGGCAGCGGCCGCAGCACCCTCGCCGCAGCCACCGCCCAAGCCGCCGCAGGCAACCGCACACGGACACTGCTCCTCGGTGCCGACCGCGGCGACACCCTAGGCGCCGCCCTGGGCGTGGTGACAGGCGCGGCGCCCGTACGGATCACCGAACACCTCACCGCCTGGCGCCCCGACGCCACGGAGTCGTTCCGCGCCGACCTCACCGCCTTCCAGGAACGCGCCTCCTCCGCCCTCCAACTCCTGGGCGCCGCACGCCTCGACGCGGAGGAACTCACCCCCCTCCCCGGCGCCGAGGAACTCACCCTCCTGCGCGCCCTGCGCGACGCGGCCCTCTCCGAGGCCTACGACCTGCTCGTCGTGGACCTCCCGCCCACCCCGCAGGCGCTCGCCCTCCTCGCCCTCCCCGAGGAACTCCGCCGCTATCTCCGCCGCCTCCTCCCCGCCGAGCGGCAAGCGGCCCGCGCGCTCCGCCCGGTCCTCGGCCGCCTCGCCGGCGTCCCGATGCCCTCGGAATGGCTCTACGACACGGCAGGCCGCTGGGACGTAGAACTGGCCGCCGTCGAAGCCGTCCTCGCCGACCGGAACACCGCCGTACGCCTGGTCGCCGAGCCCGGACCGGCCGGCGCCGACGCCGTCCGCGAGGCCGGTCTCGCCCTCGCCCTGCGCGGCCTGCGCCCCGACCTGCTGGTCGCCAACCGGGTGCTGCCCGAGTCCGTCGAGGACACCTGGCTGGCCGGCCTGGGCGTACAGCAGCGCAAGACCCTGGACGAGTGGCGGGAGACGCACGACGTTCGGCACGTCCCGCACCTCGGCCACGACCCGCGCGGCACCGACGACCTCGCCGCGCTCGCCGTGCCCGGCGTCAACGCGGCCGGTTCCACGGTCGAGTGGCCGGTGGTCGACCGGCTGACCGAGGACGGCGGCGACAGGGTCCTCGTCTGGCACATCCCGCTGCCCGGCGCCATACGCGACGAACTGGACCTCGTCCGCCGGGGCGACGAACTCGTCGTCACCGTCGGCCGGTTCCGCCGGATCGTGCCGCTCCCGTCGGCCCTGCGCCGCTGCACCGTGGCCGGTGCCGCCCTGCGCGAGGGTGAACTCCGTATCCGTTTCGCGCCCGACCCGGACCTGTGGCCACAGGGAAAGTGACCGAGTGCGGATTTGTGGGGCCGGACCCCGTGAAGCACGTACGCCCATTCGGGTAACGTCGTAGAGACGAACCGTAGTCAGGAGTCCGTCATGAGCGAAGAGCTCCCCCCGTCCGACGCCGGCAAGGAAGAGGCGCTCGACGAGGTGCGGGCGACCGACGCCGACGCCTGGGCGACGGCGGCCGCTGAAGACCTCGCGGCGGAGAAGGCCCGCCGCCGCACCCAGTACGGCTCGCCCCCGGGCTCGGCCGCCGAGGAACTGCGCAAGCTCGTCGACACCGTTACGGGCAAGCTGTCCGGCCTCCAGTCACCGCTGCTCGGCCAGGTCGCGGGACCGGCCGCCCAGCAGGTGGTGAAGCAGGTCGTCCAGCAGGCCCGCGCCGCCGTCGAGCCCGTCATCGAACGCAACCCGGACGTCTTCGACCACCTCGCGGCGGCCGGAAACGAACTCCTCGCCGCATACCGCTCCGCGGTCCAGGCCCAGGAACAACGCTGGACGGCACGCGACAGCGAACTGAAGAACCTGCGCGACCCGGGAGAGGACTCCGGCCCGGGGGAGCGCATCGACCTGGACTAGAAGCCCCTCGGGTACGGTGGGCCGTAGCGGGGCTCGACCGAAACTGAGGGATTCATGGGACTCACCATCGGCGTCGATATCGGCGGCACCAAGATCGCGGCCGGGGTGGTCGACGAGGAAGGCAACATCCTCTCGACCCACAAGGTGCCGACTCCGGGTACGCCCGAGGGCATCGTGGACGCCATCGCCGCCGCAGTCGACGGAGCGCGCGCCGGGCACGAGATCGTCGGCGTGGGCATCGGTGCCGCGGGCTACGTCAACCGTCAGCGCTCCACGGTCTACTTCGCGCCGAACATCGACTGGCGCCAGGAGCCGCTGAAGGACAAGGTCGAGGCCCGCGTGGGCCTCCCCGTCGTCGTGGAGAACGACGCGAACGCCGCGGCCTGGGGCGAGTACAAGTTCGGCGCCGGCAAGGGCCACCGCAACGTCATCTGCATCACGCTCGGCACCGGCCTCGGCGGCGGCATCATCATCGGCAACAAGCTGCGCCGCGGGCACTTCGGGGTGGCCGCCGAGTTCGGCCACATCCGCATGGTCCCGGACGGCCTGCTGTGCGGCTGCGGTTCGCAGGGCTGCTGGGAGCAGTACGCGTCGGGCCGGGCCCTCGTCCGCTACGCCAAGCAGCGCGCCAACGCGACCCCCGAGGCCGCCGAGGTGCTCCTCTCCCTCGGCGACGGCACCCCCGAGGGCATCGAGGGCAAGCACATCTCCATGGCCGCCCGCCAGGGCGACCCGGTGGCCGTCGACTCCTACCGCGAACTGGCCCGCTGGGCCGGCGCCGGCCTCGCCGACCTCGCCTCCCTCTTCGACCCCTCCGCGTTCATCGTCGGCGGCGGCCTCTCCGACGAGGGCGAACTGGTCCTCGACCCGATCCGCAAGTCCTACAAGCGCTGGCTGGTAGGCGGCAACTGGCGCCCGGTCGCCGACGTGATCGCGGCCCAACTGGGCAACAAGGCCGGGATGGTCGGAGCAGCAGACCTGGCGAGGGAGCCGGACCCGATCATGTGAGGCTCACTTCTTGAGCTACGTCGGTTCCCCGCGCCCTGCTTTTGTTTTCAGGGGCGCGGGGAACTGCGCGACCAGCCACGACGCACCCGCAGTCGACACCCGACCCGCGCATCCCCATGCTTGGTCGTATCTTGATCCGCATGGCGACGACCCCGCTCCCCAACTCCCGCACAGACCCCGACGGTTCCGCGACCATCCGCGTCCTGAGCTACAACATCCGCTCGATGCGCGACGACACGGACGCCCTGGCCCGGGTCATCAGGGCCTGCGCCCCGGACCTCGTCCTCGTCCAGGAAGCCCCCCGCTTCTTCCGCTGGCGCAAAAAGCTCGCCCGACTGGCATCCGCATCCGACCTGGTCGTCCTCACCGGCGGCGGCTCCGCCGCGGGCCCCGCCCTGCTCTGCTCACTCCGCGCGACAGTCGAACGCACGGAGGACGTACTCCTGCCACTGACCCCCGGCGAACACCGCCGAGGCTTCGCGACAGCGGTCGTACGATTCGGAGCCGCCCGCCTGGGCGTCCTCAGCTGCCATCTCAGCCTCCGCCAGGACGAGCGCTACGAGCAGGGCGGCATGCTGCTCGACCGGTTGGCCGGCATGGGCGTGGACCACGTGATCGCGGGCGGCGACCTGAACGACCGCCCCGACGGCCGCACCTTCACGCGGCTGGCCAAGGACCTCCAGGACTGCTGGGCCACCGCCCCCTGGGGCGACGAGTACACCTGGACCCCCGGCAACCCCTTCCAGCGCATCGACGCGATCTTCGCGACGCAGGGCATCGAGGTACTCGGGTGCGGGGTCCCGCTCGGACAACCTGGAGTGACGGAGACGGACTTGAGGGCGGCCACGGACCACTTCCCGGTCCTGGCCGCCCTCAAAATCCCCGTGAACTCCCGGAGTTAGACGACCGCGCCCCGCCCCGGATCGTCCCCGTCCTCCTCGTCCGTGCGCATCCGCATCACCAGCGTGCCGAAGCCGCCGAGGAAGCCGCCGATGCCGATGGTCGTCAGCCACCAGGTCATGTCCCAGCCGAGCAGCACCGCCAGCAGCAGGAGGATCGGGCCGCCGATCACCCCGAGCCAGGCGAACTTGGCCGTCGTGTCGGCGGCGGGCAGCGCGGGCGGCTCCGGCGGCACGAAGTGGCCCTCGTCGTCCTCGTCGAAGTCCTCCTCGGAGGAGTCCGGCGCGGTGTAGTCGCGGGGGCCGCCGACGCCGGGCGCGAAGGAGACCGAGCTGCCCAGCGGCTTGGCGGGCGGCGGCTCCTCCGTGCCTTTGTCCTTGTCCTTGCTCTTGGGCTGCTCCTTGGCCTTGGGCTGCTCGTCGTTCTTCTCGGGATCGAGCAGCGCCAGGTCCTCGATCGACTTGAACGGCTTGGCGCCCGGCGGATCCTTGGGCTCGTCGCCGTACCCGGCGACGATCGCGGCCCACGCGGCCTCCTCGTCGAACGGGACGCCCTGCTCGTCCGGTTCGAGGCCCTCGCGGTCGGAGTCGTGCTCAGCCACCTGTGGCCGTCCCTTCTTGCTCGCTCACCCGGCCCGTGTCGGACACCTGCTTGCCGGCACTGGGTGCGAGCCGGCCGATGAACGCGAAGCTCTCCTCGAAAATCCGGTCCGCGTCGTGGTCCAACGTCGCGACGTGGTAGCTCTGTTCCAGCAGGATCTCCGTCACGTCCACCGAGGAAACCCGACTGAGGACACGGGCCGAGTCGGCCGGCGGCACCACATGGTCCTGGGGGCTGTGCAGCAGCAGGAGCGGCTGGGTGACCTGCGGCAGCTCGCGGTCGACCAGCCGGAAGAAATTCCGCAGGGAATGCGCGGAGTGCAGCGGCACCTTGTCGTACCCGACCTCCTCGCTGCCCTCCTTCGCGATGTCGCTCGCGATGCCCGGCGCCGTACGCACCAGGTGGCGGGCCACCGGAAGGGCGTACGCGGCGAGGCCGTGCACCTTGATACCGGGGTTGACGACCACGACACCGCTGATCTCGTCGCCGTGCTTCGCGGCCAGCCGCAGCGCCAGCGCGCCGCCCATCGACAGGCCCGCGACGAAGACCTGCGAGCAGCGCTCGCGCAGGGCGCGCAGCTCGCGGTCCACCTCCGCGTACCAGTCCTGCCAGCCGGTGAGCTGCATGTCCTCCCAGCGCGTGCCGTGCCCGGGCAGCAGCGGCAGCGACACGGTGAGGCCACGCTCGGCCAGATGCTCCGCCCAGGGGCGCAGCGACTGCGGGGAACCGGTGAAGCCGTGGCAGAGGAGAACTCCGACCTCCCCGCCCTCGTGGCGGTACGGCTCGGCTCCGGGGAGGACCGGCACCTTCGGTCTCCTGTTCATGAGAGGGGCGTGTTGGTGAGACGCGTGTTCATGAGAGGGGTGTGAACAAGTCCAGGTGCGGTTAACCGTACGCGACCGCACTGACACCGACCAGGGTCGTCGGGTCCTTTGCGGGTGCTCCGGGTTAAGGTCTGATCGACAGACACGGGAGGCACTCGCTTGTTGTACGGCACGATGAAGGTCGCCATCGGGGGACCGCTGAAGGTCGCCTTCCGGCCCTGGGTGGAGGGCCTCGAGAACATTCCGGCCGAGGGCGCCGCGATCTTGGCGAGCAATCACCTCTCGTTCTCGGACTCGTTCTTCCTGCCCGCGGTCCTCGACCGCAAGGTGACCTTCATCGCGAAGGCCGAGTACTTCACGACACCCGGGGTGAAGGGCAAGCTGACGGCCGCGTTCTTCAAGGGCGCCGGCCAGCTTCCGGTGGACCGCTCCGGTGCGCGCGGGGCGGGCGAGGCCGCGATCAAGGCCGGGATCGACGTCCTGGAGCGCGGTGAGCTGTTCGGTATCTATCCCGAGGGCACGCGCTCCCCGGACGGCCGTCTGTACCGGGGCAAGCCCGGTGGCCTCGCGCGCGTGGCGCTCGCCTCCGGCGCGCCGGTCATCCCGGTCGCGATGATCGACACGGAGAAGATCCAGCCGCCGGGGAAGGTGATGCCGAAGCTGATGCGGCCCGGCATCCGGATCGGCAAGCCGCTCGACTTCAGCCGGTACAACGGCATGGAGCACGACCGTTTCGTCCTCCGCGCGGTGACCGACGAGGTCATGTACGAGATCATGAAGCTCTCCGGCCAGGAGTACGTCGACATCTACGCGACCGCCGCCAAGCGGCAGATCGCGGAGGCGGCGAAGGCCGACAAGGAAGCGGAGAAGGCGGCCAAGGCCGCACTCACGCAAGCGGAGAAGGAACAGACCAGCCCTTAGACAGGGCAGTCTGTGTCGGGGGTGGTGGGGGACATGACCAAACGCGTGCGTGTCATCAGAATGTCGGTCGAGCAGCCGCTGTGGCGTGCGCTGAGCGGCTACCGGGTGCTGACCATGCTGTACGCGGTCGGCCTGTTCGCCTCCGAGTACGACCAGTTCGACCGTCCGGGCATCGCCATCGCCTTCTACGTCGTCCTGTTCGTCTGGACGCTCGCGACCCTGCCCCGGGTCCAGAGCGCGGTCGCCTGCACCAAGCGCTTCCTCGCCGTCGACCTCTCGATCGCGCTGATCGGCATCGTCCTCACCCCGATCGCCGCCGACGACCACCACATACAGAGCGGCGGCCCCACCCTGCCCTCGATATGGACCGCCGGCTCGGTCCTCGCGTTCGCCATCAAGGGCGGCTGGCGCTGGGCCGCGTTCGCCTCCACACCGGTCGCCGTCGCCAACCTGATCGAGCGCGGCTCCCCGGCCCGCGACACCGTCCACAACGTCGTCCTCGTCTGGGTCGCCTCCATCGCCATCGGCTACGTCGTGGAGGTCGCCCGCGCCTCCGAGCGCACCCTCGCCCGCGCCCTGGAGATCGAGGCGACCACCCGGGAACGCGAGCGGCTCGCCCGCGACATCCACGACGGCGTCCTCCAGGTACTGGCCATGGTGCAGCGGCGCGGTGCCGTGCTCGGCGGCGAGGCGAGCGAGCTGGGCCGGATGGCGGGCGAGCAGGAGGTCGCGCTGCGCACCCTGGTCTCCGGCGGCCTGGTCCCGGTCTCCCGGGTCTCGCTGGACGCGGCGGAGGGCGCGGTCGTGAGGGCCGTAGAGGAAGAATCCGATGATGACGGCGACGGCCCGGTCGATCTGCGTTCCCTGCTCGCCCCCTACGCCGCCGCGAAGGTGAGTTTCGCCGAGCCCGGCGCTCCGGTGCCGTTGCCCGCGCCCGCCGCGAAGGAGCTGGCCGCCGCTGTCGGTGCCGCCCTGGACAATGTGCGCAGGCACGCCGGTGAGGACGCCCGTGCCTGGATTCTGGTCGAGGACGAGCCCGGGGAGGTCGTGGTGACCGTACGGGACGACGGGCCCGGTATCCCCGAGGGGCGGCTCGCGCAGGCCGAGGGGGAGGGGAGGCTCGGGGTCGCCCTGTCGATCCGGGGGCGGCTGCGGGATCTCGGCGGCAGCGCCGAGCTGGTCTCGATTCCCGGGCAGGGCACGGAAGTTGAGCTGAAGGTACCGAAGTCGCGGGGGAAGGCGGGGACACGATGAGTGAGCAGCAGGGCCCGATCAGGGTCATGGTGGTCGACGACCACCCGATGTGGCGCGACGCCGTCGCCCGCGACCTGGCCGAGTCCGGCTTCGACGTGGTCGCCACCGCCGGTGACGGCGAGCAGGCGGTGCGCCGCGCCAGGGCCGCAGCCCCCGACGTCCTCGTCCTCGACCTGAACCTGCCGGCGATGCCCGGCGTCCAGGTCTGCAAGGAACTCGTCGGCGCCAACCCGGCGTTGCGCGTCCTGGTCCTCTCCGCGAGCGGCGAACACGCCGACGTACTGGAGGCGGTGAAGTCGGGAGCGACCGGCTATCTGCTCAAGTCGGCGTCCACGGAAGAGCTGTTGGACGCGGTGCGCCGCACGGCGGTCGGCGACCCGGTGTTCACCCCCGGCCTCGCCGGACTGGTCCTCGGCGAGTACCGTCGGCTGGCCTCCGACCCGGCACCGGCCGCCGACAGCGACGAGCCCAAGGCGCCCCAACTCACCGACAGGGAAACCGAAGTACTCCGGCTGGTCGCCAAGGGCCTGAGCTACAAGCAGATCGCCGAACGCCTGGTCATCTCGCACCGCACGGTCCAGAACCACGTCCAGAACACGCTCGGCAAGCTCCAGTTGCACAACCGGGTGGAGCTGGTGAGGTACGCGATAGAGCGCGGCCTCGACGACGCGTAGCCGGCCCGCTAGATCAACTCCCTGACAATTCACCGGAATTGATCTCCGAATTGACCTTCCCGCCCATCCCTCTGTGACCTGGATCACCATTAGCGTGGCTGTCACAGGAAACCGCGGCGAAGGGACACTTCCATGCGCGTCGGAGTACTGACCGGAGGCGGCGACTGCCCCGGACTCAACGCCGTCATCCGGGGCATCGTCCGCAAGGGCGTGCAGGAGTACGGCTACGGCTTCGTCGGCTACCGGGACGGCTGGCGAGGCCCACTCGAAGGTGACACCGTCCGGCTCGACATCCCCGCGGTGCGCGGCATCCTGCCCCGCGGCGGCACCATCCTCGGCTCCTCCCGCACCAACCCGCTGAAGCTGGAGAACGGCATCAGCCGGATCAAGGCCAACCTCGCCGCGCAGGAGGTCGACGCGCTCATCGTGATCGGCGGCGAGGACACCCTCGGGGTGGCCGCGCGGCTGTGGGACGAGAGCGGGGTGCCCTGCGTCGGTGTACCGAAGACCATCGACAACGACCTGTCCGCCACCGACTACACCTTCGGCTTCGACACCGCCGTCGGCATCGCCACCGAGGCCATCGACCGGCTGCACACCACCGCCGAGTCGCACATGCGCATCCTGGTCTGCGAGGTGATGGGCCGGCACACCGGCTGGATCGCCATCCACTCCGGCCTCGCGGGCGGCGCGAACGTCATCCTCATCCCCGAGCAGCGCTTCGACGTGGACCAGGTGTGCGCCTGGATCACCTCCCGCTTCAAGGCGTCGTACGCCCCGATCGTGGTCGTCGCGGAGGGGGCCATGCCCAAGGACGGCGATGTCGTACTGAAGGACGGGTCCCTCGACTCCTTCGGGCACGTCCGCCTTTCCGGGGTGGGCGAGTGGCTGGCCAAGGAGCTGGAGAAGCGCACCGGCAAGGAGGCCCGCACCACCGTCCTCGGACACGTCCAGCGCGGCGGCACCCCGAGCGCCTTCGACCGCTGGCTCGCCACCCGCTTCGGCCTGCACGCCATCGAGGCCGTCCGCGACGGCGACTGGGGCAAGATGGTCGCCCTGCGCGGCACGGACATCGTCCGCGTACCGATCGCGGAGGCCACGGCCCAGCTGAAGACGGTCGACCCGAAGCTGTACGAGGAGGTCGGGGTGTTCTTCGGCTGAGCCGTGGCCGCACTCCGGGCGTCGGCCGGGCCCCTCAGCCCGTCCGGCGCTCCACCGACCCCGCACCCGTCCCGCGCAACTGCCCCACCAACTCCCGTACGACAGCAGCCCCGTTGAGCGTCAGCACCGACTCGGGGTGGAACTGGACGCCCGCGAAGCCAGGCCCCCGTAGCGCATGCACCTCGTCCGACCCGCTCCGGCTCACCTCCACGCCATGGGCACCCAGCTCGGTGGCGGCCTCGTCGTCGCACCGCGCCACGAAGCTGTTGTAGAAGCCGACGGTCTCCTCCCGACCGAACAGATCGATCGCCGTCTGCGCCCCCTGGTACGGAACCTCCTTCCGTACGATCTCCAGCCCCAGCTCCGCCGCGATCAGCTCGTGCCCGAGGCACACGCCGAGGACGCCGTGTCGGTTCTCGCGGACGACCTCGGCGGTCAGCGCGCGCAGGAACCGCATCTTCGGGTCGGCCATGTCGGAGGGATCACCGGGCCCGGGCCCCAGCACCACAGGACCCTCGTGCGCGAGCACCGCCTCCCGCAGCCCCTCCTCGTCGTACCGCCGCACGGTCACCTCCAGGCCGCTCGACCGCAGCACGTGCGCGAGCATCGCCGTGAAGGTGTCCTCCCCGTCGACGACCAGCGCGTGCCCGGTCAGCTCCTCGGACCGCTCCTGCATCCGCAGCCAGAAGGGGGCGAGGGAAGTGCGGCGGCCGTCGAGCGCGGCGCGCACCCGGGGGTCGTCGGCCAGCCGGGGGCGGGTGTCCTCGTCGCGCGGCCGGGACGGTCGTACGCCAAGAGCCGTCAGCACTCCCGCCGCCTTCGCGTGGGTCTCCGCGACCTCGCTCGCAGGGTCGGAGCCGCGGACGAGGGTGGCGCCGACCGGTACCCGCAGCCGGCCGGACGGGTCGATGTCGGCGGTGCGGATGAGGATGGGGGAGTCGAGGGTCTGGGCGCCGCCGGAGTCCCGGCCGAGCAGGGCGAGGGCGGCGCCGTAGTAGCCGCGTCCGCCGACCTCGTGCCGTTCGATGACCCGGCAGGCGTTCTGCACCGGCGAGCCGGTGACGGTCGCCGCGAACATCGTCTCCTTCAGGACCTCGCGCACATCCAGCGAGGAACGGCCGCGCAACTCGTACTCGGTGTGCGCGAGATGGGCCATCTCTTTCAGCCGCGGGCCGACGACGACCCCGCCCATGTCGCCCACTGTGCACATCATCTTGAGTTCCTCGTCGACGACCATCGACAGCTCCTCGATCTCCTTGCCGTCGGCGAGGAAGGCGAGGAGGTGCTCGGGCGTCGGGCCTTCGGCCGGATAGCGGTACGTCCCGCTGATCGGGTTCATCACGACGGTCCCGCCCGACATCCGCACATGCACCTCGGGACTCGCCCCCACGAGCGTCCGCTCCCCGGTGTGCACGACGAAGGTCCAGTACGCCCCCGCTCACCCACCAGCAGCCGCCGGAACAGCGCCAGCGCGTCGGCCCTGCCGTACCCCGGGATCTCGCCCTCGTACGTCCGCCGGATGACGAAGTTGGCGCCCTCGCCGCGCCCGATCTCCTCCCGGAGCACCCGCCCGACGATCTCGCCGTACGCCTCGTCGTCGACGTCGAAGCCACCGCCCTCGACCCGCACGGCGTGCGTCGGCAGCTGTTCCAGGGCGTCGGCGAGCGGGATCGCGTGCGACTCCTCGGGGGTGAGGAAGGCCAGCGGGGTGCCGTCGTCGCGGACGTCGAAGCCGCGTTCGCGGATCTGGCGGTACGGGATCAGGGCCAGGCCCTCGTCGGGGAGGTCGGCGAGGCGGTCGTAGGTGGTGACCGGGCCGAGCAGCACCTCGACCGTGCTCTGGTCGTGGCCCGGCGTGCGGCGGCGCAGCAGGGCGAAGGGGCGGTCGTCGTGGAGCAGCTGTGTCAGGTCCATGGTTCCTCTGCCATCGATGGATGAGGAACGGCCCCGGAAACGCCGAAGGCCGCCCTCAGGCGGCCTTCGCGAAGTACTGGGAGTACGCGCAGTCAGTGGGCCGCCGGATGAGCGGTCCACCACCAGTTCTGGATCGAGTTCTGGGTCGAGTGCGCGAACATGCGAGGCACCCTACCCCACGCGCACCTGAGCGTGCGGGTGTCTCACCTGTCGAGCCGTGCGAAAACGACTCGACACGACCCCGTAATGTTGAGGTCGTGACCGTGAACGCTAAGACCAGCGCCAGCGCTGGCAACACCTGGCGAGACCTGCCCGCGGCGCAGCAGCCCGAGTACCCCGACACCGAGGCTCTGCGCGCAGTGATCGCGGACCTCGCGTCGTATCCGCCGCTCGTCTTCGCGGGCGAGTGCGACCAGCTGCGTGCCCGGTTGGCGGCCGTCGCCAAGGGAGAGGCGTTCCTCCTCCAGGGCGGCGACTGCGCCGAGGCCTTCGACGCGGTGTCCGCCGACCACATCCGCAACAAGCTGAAGACCCTGCTCCAGATGGGCGCCGTACTCACGTACGCCGCCTCGGTGCCGGTGGTCAAGGTCGGCCGTATCGCCGGCCAGTACTCCAAGCCGCGCTCGAAGGGCACCGAGACCCGTGACGGCGTGACGCTGCCGACGTACCGGGGCGACTCGGTCAACGGCTTCGCCTTCGACGAGAAGTCCCGCATCCCGGACCCCGAGCGCCTGAAGCGGATGTACAACGCGTCCGCGTCCACGCTCAACCTGGTGCGCGCCTTCACCACCGGTGGTTACGCGGACCTGCGCCAGGTGCACGCCTGGAACCAGGACTTCGTGAAGTCGTCCCCGTCCGGCCAGCGCTACGAGCAGCTCGCGCGGGAGATCGACAACGCGCTGAACTTCATGCGGGCCTGCGGGACGGACCCGGAGGAGTTCAAGACCGTCGAGTTCTACGCCTCGCACGAGGCGCTGCTGCTGGACTACGAGTCGGCCCTGACCCGCGTCGACTCCCGCACCGGCAAGCTCTACGACGTCTCCGGGCACATGGTGTGGATCGGCGAGCGCACCCGTCAACTGGACGGCGCGCACATCGAGTTCGCCTCCCAGATCCGCAACCCGATCGGCATCAAGCTCGGTCCGACGACGACCGCCGAGGACGCGCTGCAGTACATCGAGCGCCTCGACCCGGACCGCGAGCCGGGCCGGCTCACCTTCATCGTGCGGATGGGCGCGGACAAGGTCCGCGACAAGCTGCCCGAGCTGGTCGAGAAGGTCACCGCGTCCGGCGCGACCGTCGCCTGGATCACCGACCCGATGCACGGCAACACGTACGAGGCGGCCTCCGGTCACAAGACCCGCCGCTTCGACGACGTGCTCGACGAGGTGAAGGGCTTCTTCGAGGTCCACAAGGGCCTCGGCACCCACCCTGGCGGCATCCACGTCGAGCTCACCGGTGACGATGTCACCGAGTGCGTGGGCGGCGGCGACGAGATCTTCGTCGACGACCTGCACCAGCGCTACGAGACGGCCTGCGACCCGCGCCTGAATCGCAGCCAGTCCCTTGACCTGGCCTTCCTCGTCGCCGAGATGTACAGGGACCAGTAACCGTTTCACCTGTTACAGCAGTGTGCCGTGGGGCGGGGATCACATACGATCCCCGCCCCACGGCACTTTTGCGGCACCTGCGCGGCGGGTAAGGTTAGGTTAGCCTCACCGATTATCGGGATGGCACGACTACTTCGATCCCCGTCCGGGAGGTGACCCGCGTGTACGTCTGCAACTGCTTCGGTGTGACCGAGGCGCAGGTCGCGAAGCACGCGGAGGGCGGTGCCTGCACCCCCCGGCAGATAGCGTCGGCCTGCAAGGCGGGCACCGACTGCGGGTCGTGCGTACGCCGTATCCAGGCCCTGCTGGGCCGGGGTGCCTGCCCGCGCCGCGAGGCGGCCGACCAGGGCGAGTCGATACTCACCGAGCTGACCGGAGTGGCCGCGATGGCCGATCTGGAAGACGCTGCCTAGCAGGCTCTAGCTGGGCTGCTCGATCTGCTGCGCGATGTAGAGCGCCTCGCCGAGCTGCTCGATCAGCTGGAGCTGGGTGTCGAGGTAGTCGATGTGGTGCTCCTCGTCCTCGAGGATGTCCTCGAAGATGTTCGCCGACGTGATGTCGCCCTTCGTGCGCATCACCTCGATCCCGCGCTTGAGGCGGTCGATCGCCTCGACCTCCACCTGCCGGTCCGCCTGGAACATCTCGGTGACCGTCTGACCGACCCGGACGTGGAACAGCCGCTGGTAGTTCGGCAGACCGTCGAGCATCAGGATGCGCTCGGTGATCTTGTCCGCGTGCTTCATCTCATCGATGGACTCTTCACGCGTGTACTTGGCGAGCTTGGTCCAGCCGTTGTTGTCCTGGATGCGGTAGTGCAGCCAGTACTGGTTGATCGCGGTCAGCTCACCGGTGAGCTGCTCGTTCAGGAACTCGAGGACCTCGGGGTCGCCCTGCATCGCAGAGGCTCCTTCCAAAACGGGGGAACTGGCGGGTTGCGCCGCATGATTGCACCGGCGCGAAGAGATCGTCCAGTAAGTGCATGCTTAGTAGGAGTTGCCCGAATCCGCCCAGAGCCGGTCATGTGCACCGCCCCCGGTCTGTCAGGATGGAGTCATGGGTCAGAGAGGGGTCGAACAGTCCGAGCTGCCACCGGGCCAGCGGCTCCAGCGCGGCTGGCCGGTCACCCACTACGGCCCGGTCCCCAAGTTCCGCCCCGAACGCTGGGAGTTCAGGGTCTTCGGCGCCACCGCCGACGCCGACAAGCACTGCTGGAACCACGAAGAGTTCACTGCTCTGCCCTACGACTCCGTCGTGGCCGATCTGCACTGCGTCACGAAGTTCAGCATGCTCGGCGCCGAATGGGGCGGCATCCCCGCCCGCACGATCCTGGAGACGGCCCCGCCGGCACCGGCCGTCACCCACGTCATGGTCTGGGCGGAGTACGGCTTCAGCGCCAACCTCCGCCTCGCCGACTTCGCCGCCGACGGCACCATCTTCGCCACCCACAAGGACGGCGAACTCCTCACCGCGGAACACGGTTTCCCCCTCCGCCTGGTCGTCCCCCACCTGTACGCCTGGAAGGGCCCGAAGTGGGTCCGCGGCGTCGAGTACATGACGGCGGACCGGCGGGGGTTCTGGGAGGAACGCGGGTATCACAACGTGGGGGATCCGTGGAAGGAGCAGCGGTTCTCGTACCAGGAGGGGCCCGGGGAAGGCCCCGAACTCTGACTTCCCTCACTCGCCGTGGTGTCAAGGTCGCATTCCGGTAACTAGGGGCGCATTCCGTGCCGAGGGCGCTACTCTGAGTGCCTCGCTTGGCGGGCGAGGCCACGGACGCACGTAGTTCACCGGGCCCCGCCGCATTCCGCTTGGCGACCATCGGGGGATATGGGTCGGGGGACGACGGTGGGGCTGTTCGGCGAGCGCCATACCTTTTTGGGCGGTCTCGGTACCGCGGATCGCGCGGCCCTTGCCGCACTCGGCACCCGACATCCGTACGCGTCCCAGGACCCCCTCATGGCCGAGGGGGAGCGCACCACGTTCGCCGTGGTCGTGCTCAGCGGCTGGTGCACCGTGTGGTCGACGACCGAGCGGGGCGGACGGCTGATCCTGGGGTTGCGCCAGGCCGGTGAGGTCGTCGGCGACATGGCGGCCCTCGACGGCCGACCGCGCAGTGCCTCGGTGAGCGCGCTCGGCCCGGTCACGGGTCTGGTCATCACGGCGGAACGGTTCCGCCGGTTCCTCGCCGCACGGCCGCACGCCAACGCCCTGCTGGTGGGACAGCTCACCGAACGACTGCGCAGCGCCGACCACGAGCGGCGGGCCCTGGCCTCCATGACCGTGCTGCAGAGGCTGTCGGAGCGACTGGTCGAACTCGCCGACCGCACCGGCCGACCCGAAGGCGCGGGCGTCACGATCAGACTGCCCCTCGCCCAGCACGAACTGGCCGCTTCCGTGGGATCCACGCGCGAGGCCGTGGCCAAGGCACTGCGACTCCTGCGCGAGCAGGGCCTGGTCCGCACCGGCCCCGGCACCCTCGCGGTCGCCGACCTGGAACCACTCCGGCTGCTCGCGAGCGGGGACCATCGCGAGCAGGACACCTGACACGGGCGACACGGAAGTCCCGCGCTGTGTAAACGGCTACAGCGGCGACTCGTCGGGCCCGGGAACATCGCAGGGGTCCGGGGTCGCCGGAACGGCAGGGAGGGGAAAATGATGGAGGGGGAAGCCGAGTACGGCTTCATCGTGAATCTGGACGCTCAGGGGTCGGGGCTGTTGTCGGACTCGGAGAAACCGGACATGCGGGCCAGGCTCTACGAGGTGTCGGGCCGTGCTTTCGAACAGGCCGGCATTCGGGCGCCGCGCCTGTACCAGGAAGACCGGGGGGACGGCATCCTCAGCATCCTGACGTCCACCGTGCCGCCCAAGCGGGTGGTGGGCGAATGGCTGGAGTATCTCCACCAGAATCTGCGCGAGAGCAACGACCGGGCCAAGGCCCGGCTCAGACTCCGCGTCGGCATGCACATCGGCCCGGTCACCGCCGACACCCACGGCCGCTCCGGCCGCGCCGTCGACCTGGCCTGCCGCCTCGGCGACTGCGCCACCGCGAAGGCCGTCCTCGAACTGGCCCCGCAGGCGGCCCTGGTCGCCGTGGTCTCCGACCGGCTGTACGAAGAGGTGGTACGGCCCGGAGGGCGCTGGGTGGAGCCGGAGCAGTACGGCTGCCGCGAGGTGCAGCTCAAGGAAGGGCCCCAGACCGCGTGGTTCATGGTCCCGGGGTTGCCGCAGCCGCCGTTGCCGGAACCCGGGGCGCCGTCGCCGAGCCCAGCCGGCTCGCCACCGGAACCGGCCGCACCGGCCTCGGGGCGAGTGGTGAACCAACACGTCTACGGAGACGGGCAGGCCATCTCCGGCGAACAGATCGGCACGATCAACATCGGCCGGTCGCCGTCGCCCCCCTCGTCTCCGTCGTCCTCCTCATCTCCGGGCAGTGAGCGGTGAACGCGCAGAACCCGGCGCCCCCCGGACCCAACCCGAAGCCCAACCCCGGAGGGCAGCCCGCGGGCGCCGGGCCCCAGAACCCCCAGCAGGACCAGCCGCCGAAGCCGGAGCAGCCCGGCGCCGGGTCCGAGCCGACGCCGGACGTCATCGGAGGCGCCGCCGCCGACCCGCTGGCGGGGGAGGGGCTGGGGTCAGGCGCGGCGGCGTCCCGCGTCTACCGGTCCGCCGGCCCCAGCTTCACCTCGCACGGGTCGAGCACCCTCATCAGCGGCGGTTCCATCGGAGCCATCAACCTGTTCGGGCAGCAGGGACCACGCCTGCTCGCGGGCCCGGTGCCCGAGGAGGAACTGCTCAAGCTGCGCCAGGTCTTCCAGGAGCCCGAGGGGTATGGCGAACTCAAGGAGCAACTGCGGTCCCGGCGGCTGCTGTTGCTGTGCGGACAGCCCGGAACCGGCCGGATGTACACGGCCTTGTCCCTGCTGGACGATCGGACCCGGGGCAAGGTGTCCCGGCTCGACCCCGAGACCGACCTGGACAAGCTGGAGGCCGAACAGATCCACGAAGGCCACGGCTATGTCCTGGAGTCCTCGACCGCCGGACTGCCGGGCGAGGCCGCACTGGACCGGTTGTGCGCCTTCCTCGGTGACTGCGAGGCGTACGCGGTCCTGCTGGCCGTGCCCGAACTCGGCGACCTCTACTCCCAGGGCGGTCGCTACCACTACCTCCACACACCGGCCGCCGCCGACGACGTACTGGAGAAGCACCTCGCGAACGAGCTCGAGGAGGAGCCGCTCGCGACTCAGAGCACGGCACGGTCGGCCGCGAGCGCCCCGGACGTGACCGCGGCGCTCGGAATCGGCGAACTCCGGCCGCGGGAGGCGGCCCGGCTGGCGGTTCTGGTCGCCAAGTACGCGCGCGGATTCCGTACCCATGCCGAACTCCTCGACGAATGCCGTGAGTTCGCCAAGGCCCAGGCGGCCGAATGGTTCGTGGGAGGCCCACAGTCCGAGACTCCGCAGCGACTGCGGGACGCGGCGTACCGGATCGCCGTGGCGGTCCTCGGCGGGGCTTCGCTGAGCGCCGTCGCCGAGGCCGCGGAGATCCTCGCCTGGGAACTGGCCGTCACCGTGGATCCGGAGTCGGCGCCGGGCCGCCCGCTGTTCAGCGACGGCGTGGACGCCCGGCTCGTCTCCGCCCGGGCCGTGGCCGAACTCGGTGTGGAACAGGTCGGTGACGAGGACGTTCCGGTGCGCACCGTCCGGTTCCGCGGCGAGTCCCTCGCCGCCGCTGTCCTCATCCACCTCTGGGAGCACCGGCACAATGTGCGCGGTCCCGTGCTGCGCTGGCTGTCCGGGCTGTGCGAGGACGGCCGTCCCCAGGTCTGGGTGCGGGCCGCGGTCGCGGCGGGACAGCTGTGCCGACTCGACTGCTCGCACACCGTGCAGGAACTGGTCCAGCCGATGGGCCAGGCCGACCAGCTCCGCCGACGGGTCTTCGCCGCCAACGTGCTCGACGTGGCCGTGGCCTCTCCGGAGGTCGGCAGTGCGATCCGGGCCCTGGTCGGTCTGTGGGCGCGCGAGGGGGAGGAGAACCTGCGCTGGACGGCTGCCGCGGTGCTCGGCCGGGGCCGGGCCACCGTCACCGTCCGGGATTCGCTCGACCTCCTCGGTGGCATCGGTGTCTGGGAGGACGGGAAGCTGAGGACCGTGGCCTCGGCCCAGACCGCCCACTTCAGTGGCGCGAACTGTGACCCGGCGACCTTCCGGCGGATCCGCCTTTGGCTCTCCGACGAGCGGCGTCCACAGCAGGACCTCGGCCTGCAGAGCGCGATCTACCTGGCCGGACTCTCCGTGGTCGACCTGTGGAACCAGCACCCGGACCTGGAGGGCTACGGCGACTGGCCGCTCATGCTGGCACTCGCCGCCGTGCGGCCCGAACTCGCCCCGGAACTGGCCGGGTTGCTGTGGACCGCGCTACAGACCGGCCGGTCCTACGAGGCGGCCGTGGACACCGTGGCGGACTGGCTGCGCGGCTGCTCGGGCCGCCCCTGGGCGGAGGCACTGGAGCGGTTCCTGCCGCTGCTCGTGCATGTGCCGGACGACCGGCACCGGTTGCTGTCACTGATCAAAGAACTGTCGGAAGACCCCGACAATCCGTTGGACGACCAGCAGGTCCGCCGCATGTGGGAGGCGGTCCAGGGAGCGGGAACACCATGAGCAACAACACGTGGGGCCAACAGTCCTGGCAGCCCCAGAACCCTCAGGGGGAGTTCGTCCTTCCGCACAACATCAGAGGGCCCTTCGTCACCGAGTTCACCCCGACGGGCCCGTACCGGCACCGCAGCAGCCAGGTCGCCTCGGTGCTCTTCTACCGCAACGGCGGATACAGCGTCATCACGGTCCGCGGGGCCGAGCACTACAACAAACCGCTGATGGGCAAGCCGACTTCGGTCTGCTGGATCGCCCGCGGCCAGCACCAGGTCTCCTTCCAGCTGGAACTTCCCACCTACGGGGACCGGTCACGGTTCAAGGCAGGCGCCGACGTCAACTGGGAGGTGCACGACTTCCGTCTGGCCGCCGAGAAGCGGGTGGTGGACGTGGAGCGGATGCTCCGCCCGCCGCTTGAGGCCCGGCTGCGCGGGATCAGCAGGCGGCACAACCTGGACTCCGCCCAGCAGGCGGACGAGGCGATCCAGGACGAACTGGCGAGCGGTCGCTGGAACGACTTCGGGTCCGAACTGGGCCTGATCACCCAGGTGTTCATCCGCATCGACCTGGGCCAGGCCGCTTCCGACCACCACGCCAACATGATGGCGGTGCAGTCGGACAGCGAGGTCCAGAGGGCCATGGACGCCGCCAACAACGCGCGGATCGAGGCGAACATGGAGGTCGCCCGGGGGCTCATCGCCGCCGGCGAGGCCGAACAGTACGCCCATGTACTGGCTCAGGACCCGTCCCGTGCGCAGGACATCCTCGGCGCACTCCAGTTGCAGGCCCGGGAGCAGCGGCAGGGCGCCCTGGACTATCTCACCAACCTGATCAACCAGGGTGTCGTGCAGCGGCACCAGATCGACGACCAGGTCCAGGCCCTCATCGACTTCAGCCGCACGGCCGCCCACGGTGTCTTCCAGAACGGACTGCCACCCGCCCCCACCGCCCTGCCCGTTCCGCCGACGCCCCTCGCACCGCCGATGCCTCCGGCGCCGCTGCTCCCGCCGCCGGCCGTGACGGGGACCCTGCCGGTGCCGCCCGCCGCGCCGAAGCCGTACACCGACGAGCCGGAGGACACCGCGCCGGACACCGGCAGGGACGAATCCGGCGGCCGGACGTGAACTCACCGGAGCCCGTAGTGCCGGATTCCGACACCGACGCCCGGTACGTCGCCGAACGGCTGCTGCTCACCGTACGGGAGGACCTGGGCAGGGCGGACGTGAAGGCGTCCGTGCTGCTCTCCGGTGCCCTGGCGGTGCCGGCGCTGCTGATCGGCGGCGGCCGGGCGCCGGCCGGCCTCTCCGGCACCGGCCAGGTGCTGCTCGCGGGTGCCGCGGTGCTGTGGGCGGCCGGGACAGTCCTGCTGCTCGGGGTGATCCTGCCCCGCACCTGGACGGTACGGCGGACCCTGGGCCCGACGTTCTACGCCGACGCGGTCGAGGCCCGGGACGACCCCGAGGCACTGCTGCGCGGTGTCACCGAGGCAGGCCGGGACCCGGTGCGCTGGCTGCTCACGCAGTTCCAGGACGTCAGCGTGATCCTCGCGGCGAAGTACCGCTTTCTGCGGGGGGCGTTGGCGCTGTTGGGCGCGGGGCTGGCGGTGGGGGCGTACGCGCTGGGTACCGGCTGACTTCAGCCGTCCCGCAGCTTCTTCAGCCGCTCCACATCCGCCGCATGCCCCTCCTTGCCGCCCGGCGTCTCGATGATCAGCGGTACGCCCGCGGTCGCCGGGTGGGTCATCAGGGCGCGGAAGGGGTCCTCGCCGATGTGGCCGGAGCCGATGTTCTCGTGGCGGTCCTTGTGGGCGCCGACGACGTCCTTGGAATCGTTGGCGTGGATCAGTTTCAGCCGGCCCTCGCCGACCGTGTCGACCAGCAGGTCGAGCGTCTGGTGCATCCCGCTCGGGCCGGTCAGGTCGTGCCCCGCGGCGAAGATGTGGCACGTGTCCAGGCACACGCCCAGCTTCGGGTGGGCGTCCAGCGCCTCGAAGTACGGTCCGAAGTCCCAGGTGCGGGAGCAGAGGGAGGCGCCCTGACCGGCCGTCGACTCGAGGAGCAGGAACGGGTCGTCGTCGTGGGTCAACTCGTCGAGCAGCGGCAGCAGATGCTCCCGCACCTGCGCCAGCGCCACGGACCGCTCCCGCCCGCCGGTCGCGCTCCCCGTGTGTACGACCACGCCGAGGGCGCCGATCTCGCGTCCGCGCCGCAGCGAGTGCCGTAGCGACTCCACCGACTTCTCGACCGTCGCCTCGGTGTGCGAGCCGAAGTTGATCAGGTACGGGGCGTGCACGTACGCCGGGATCGACTCGGTCTCGCAGACCGCGCGGAACTCCTCGTCCTGGCGCGGGTTCCCGACCGGTGTGGCCCAGCCGCGCGGGTTGGCGACGAAGACCTGCACGGTCTCGGCGGCCAGCTCACGGGCGTAGGACAGGCCCACGGAGTGGAGGCCGCCGGCGACCGGGACATGGCCGCCGACCGGGTTGCGGGAAGGGAACTCGGGGGCGCTGGAAGGGGACTCGCTGCTCACCCGCCCAGGGTGTCACGCGCGCGTGCCGCTCCCGTCACCGGATGGTGATCGTGATCGTCGACCCCTTGGGGGCCTGCTCGCCCGCGTCCACGGACTGGCTCTTCACGGTGTCGCCGAACAGGCCGAGCAGACCGCGGTCCTCCTTGACCTTGAAGCCGGACTGCTCAAGGAGCTTCGTCGCGGCGTCCACTGAAGCGCCGACCACGCTCGGGACCTCGACCATCTCCGGGCCCTTGGACAGCGTCAGCGTCACCGTGTCGCCCTCGGCGGCCTGGCTGTCGCCGGCCGGGGTCTGCTGGGCCACCTGGCCCGCGTCGTACTCGGAGTTGACCTCGGTGTCCGACACCTTCACGATGAGACCGGCGTCCTGGAGGTCGGACTTCGCCTCGTCCAAGTCCTCACCGGTGACGTCGGGCACGTCGATCGCGCTGCCCTTGCTGACGGTCAGGGCTATCGCCGAACCCGCGTGGCGCTCGGTGCCCGCCTCCGGGTCCGTGCTGATCACGAAGCCCTTGGGGACGTCGTCGCTGAACTCTCTGGTGACCATGCCGGCCGCGAGCCCGTCCCGCTTCAGCAGGGCCTGCGCCTTGCTCAGGAGGTAGCCCGTCAGGTCGGGCACCTTCACGGTCTCCGGGCCGTCCGAGATGGTCAGGGCCACCGAGTCGTTGTTCCGGATGCGGGCGCCGGCCACCGGGTCGGTGCTGATGACGGTGCCGCGCTTCACGGTGTCGCTGTACGCGTGGTCGACCTTCTTGACGTCGAGACCGGCGTCTTTCAGCCGCTCCCGCGCCTGTGCCTCGGTCTTCGCCAGCAGCGGCGGGACCTTGGTGAACTGGCCTGAGTTGATGTACCAGACGCCCGCCCCGACCCCGAGGATCAGCAGGACGGCGGCGACGATCGCCAGCAGTCCGCGCCGGGGCCGCCGCGCGTCGCGCCGTCGGGGCGGCAGTGGCGGCCCGCTCTCGAACCGGCTGGTCCGGTTGAGCGGGTCACCGGGCTCGTCGTCCTCGTTGACGGGCAGCGGACGCGGGACTGTCAGCGAGCGCGGGATCACACTCGTACGGTTCTCGGCGTTGGGATGCTCCGAGGCCAGTGCCTGCGGCGGCACCGCGTCCAACTGCTCGGTGCTCAGCCCGGACCGCGCCTCGCGGACGAGACTGAACAGCGCGACCGCGTCGTACGGCCGGATGTCCGGGGTGCGCGCGGTGGCCGCGGCGACCAGCTCGTCCAGCTCGTACGCCAGTCCCGGTACGACGGCCGAGGGCGGCGGGACGTCCTCGTGCAGGTGCTTGTAGAGCACGATCGCGGGGGAGTCCCCGTCGTGCGGCTTCTGGCCGGTCAGCATCTCGTACAGGACGACACCACACGCGTACACGTCGACCCGGGGAGACGCCGTGCCGCCCTCGATCTGCTCCGGCGCGAGATACGAGACCGTGCCGAGCAGGGACCCGGTGGTGCTGGTCACCGTGTCCACGGACCTGACCAGCCCGAAGTCGGCGACCTTGACCCGGCCGTCGTCCCCTATGAGCACGTTCTCCGGCTTCATGTCCCGGTGCACGAACCCGGCCCGGTGCGCGGCACCGAGCGCGGCCAGCACCGGCTCCAGGATGTCGAGAGCGGCGCGCGGCTGCAGCGCCCCGCGCTCGCGCAGCACGTCCCGCAGGGTGCAGCCGGCGACGTACTCCATGGCCAGATAGACGTACGACCCGTCGGCGCCCTGGTCGAAGACCTGCACCACGTTCGGATGAGCCAGCCGCGCCACCGACTTGGCCTCGCGGATGAACCTGTCGACGAAGGTGGCGTCGGCCGCCAGCGTCGGGTGCATCACCTTGAGCGCGAGAACCCGGTCCAGGCGGGTGTCCACGGCCCGATAGACCGTGGCCATCCCGCCGACGGCGATCCGCGCGTCGACGCGATACCGGCCGTCGAGCAGCTGCCCGACGAGAGGGTCATGAAGGGTCGTATCCACGCAGGTGAGTGTACGAGCCGACGCTGACAGCACCGCCTTTTCGGCCAGGATCGGGGCGGTACTGAAGCGGACCTGTGACGCATCGCACGCACGGGAGACCGCCGACGGCGAGGACCCCCACGGGAAAGGTCCACCACTCGACGAGGTGGAAACGGGCGGTGCGCGGGTGGGAGAAAAAACGGGAGGGCAGCGCAGGGCACCTAGAAGGCGGGCCGCTCAGGATCCAGCACGGCCAGCCCCTCCGCAGGAGAAGACGCCGAGGCGAAATACCGACGGGGGATACGCCCAGCCCGGAACGCCAACCTCCCCGCGTCCACCGCACCCCGCATCGCCGAAGCCATCAGCACCGGTTCCTGCGCCCGCGTCACCGCCGACGCAAGCATCACACCGGAACACCCCAGCTCCATCGCGAACGCCGCGTCGGACGCCGTACCGGCCCCCGCGTCCAGAATCACCGGCACACGCGCGTGCTCGGTGATCAGCTGGAAGTTGTGCGGGTTGCGGATCCCGAGCCCGGACCCGATCGGCGAGCCCAGCGGCATGATCGCCGCGCACCCGACGTCCTCCAGCTTCCGCGCCAGCACGGGATCGTCGTTCGTGTACGGCAGCACGGTGAAGCCGTCGTCGACCAGGGTCTCGGCGGCGTCCAGCAGCTCGATCGGGTCCGGCAGCAGTGTCCGCTCGTCCGCGATGACCTCCAGCTTGACCAGGTCCGTCCCGAGCGCCTCCCGGGCCAGCCGCGCCGTCAGCACCGCCTCGCCCGCCGTGAAACAGCCCGCGGTGTTGGGCAGCACCCGGATGCCGAGCCGCTCCAGGACGGACAGCACCGAACCGTGCACGGAAGCGTTCACGCGCCGCATCGCGACCGTGGTGAGTTCGGTCCCGGAGGCCACCAGCGCGCGCTCCAGGACGTCGAGGCTGGGTGCGCCTCCGGTGCCCATGATCAGCCGGGACGTGAAGGACGTACCACCGAGGACGAAGGGGTCGTCGGCCATGGGTCAGCCTCCTTGGACGGCGGTGAGGACCTCGACGCGGTCTCCCTCGGAGAGGGACGTCGACGGCCACTCCGCGCGCGGGACGACGGTTTCGTTGAGGGCGGCGGCCACACCGGAGGGGGCCGGGGTCAGGGCGCGCACCAGGGTGTCGAGAGCCGTGCCGGGAGCGATCTCCCGGGGCTCCCCGTTGACGGAGACGTTCATACGGGCTGCTCCACGAGTGCTCCGGCGCCGAACCGCTTCGGCGTGAACGGGCGTGCCTCGTCCGGGAGTTCACCGGTGACCAGCGCGTGCGCCAGGGCGTCGCCGGTGACCGGCGTGAGCAGCACGCCGTTGCGGTAGTGCCCAGTGGCCAGCAGCAGTCCCGGCAGTGCGGTCGGGCCGAGCAGCGGCGCGTTGTCGGGGGATCCGGGGCGCAGCCCGGCCCGGGTCTCG
The DNA here is from genome assembly GCF_000716435.1 of Streptomyces xylophagus. GTDB lineage: Bacteria > Actinomycetota > Actinomycetes > Streptomycetales > Streptomycetaceae > Streptomyces > Streptomyces xylophagus. The sequence goes on along the minus strand of NZ_JNWO01000010.1, from coordinate 232,034 downwards.
GTGAGCGGGAGTTCGGTGATCCCGGGGACCAACTCGTGGGCGTCGCGCAGCAGTTCGTAGACACCGCCGGCCGTCACGGTCGTATCCCAGCCCAGTTCCTCGCTGGTCGCGCCGACGACCAGTTCGCCGTTCTCGCGCGGCACCAGATAGACATGACTGCCGCGCACCACCGCCCGCACGGTCCGGTTCAGGAACGGCGCGTGGTGCTCCGGCACGGTCAGCCGCAGCACCTGCCCCTTCACGGGCCGTACGGGCGGCAGGACGTCGTCCGGGACCCCCTTCAGCCGCCCGCTGAGGCTGCCGCCCGCGAGCACCACTTGGCCCGCGCCCAGCACCTCGCCCTCGCGCGTGACGACGCCCGTGGCGCGGTCCCGCTCGACCGTGAGCCGCTCGGCCCACGTCCGGTGGAGGACGACCCCGGAACGCTCGCAGGCGGCCACCAGCGCGCCCGCCAGTCGCCGCGGGTCGACCTGGTGGTCCCCGTCGACCCGGAGCCCCCCACGCACCCCCGGCGCGAGCATCGGCTCCAGGCGCCGGCACTCGCGTCCGGACAGCCACTCGGAGTCGAGCCCCGACTGGTGCTGCAGGGCGTGCAGTTCCCGCAGATGGGCACGGTCGTCGGCGTCCAGCGCGACGGCGAGCGTGCCGCAGCGGCGGTAGCCGAGGTCGAGGCCGGTGAGGTCGGTCAGCTCGGCCGCGAAGTCCGGGTAGCGCTGCGCCGAGGCGAGGTTCAGGGCGAGCAGGGTCTGTTCGCCGTAGTGCAGTTCGGTGACGGCGGCCAGCATGCCGGCGGCCACCTGCGCGGCGCCGCCGCCCGGCTCGGGGTCCACGACGGCCGTGGCGAACCCGCGTTGGGCCGCCCGCCAGGCCGTGACCAGGCCGATGATTCCGCCCCCGACGACGAGGACGTCTGACGTACGTGTAGGCATGGGCGTCCAGCCCCTCCCTTCGCCGGCATGACCCGGATCAGGTTCGTACGGTCGGAGGCCGCCAGCCTCCCTCTCAGCCCGGTGCGTCCGGACTCCCGCGAGTGCTTGTACGTTGGCCACCCTAGCCCGTACCTCATGTCCCAGTAAGGGAGCCTCCGTCCATGGCCCGCTCGCTCGACGGCCTCGTGTTCGCCCCCGTCGCGGACCAGGCACCGGGTCAGGTCGGTACGCACACCCGGTTCACGTACCACGAGAAGGACGGCGAGATCTGGGCCGAGTACGCGGGCGGGGATGTCGTACGCGGCCATCTCGTCGGCACGCGCGCGGGGGACCGACTCGACTTCCGGTACGTGCAGTTGAAGCGGGACGGGACGACGTCCTCCGGGCACTGCGTGTCCGAAGTGGTCGAGTTGCCCGACGGCCGCGTGCGCCTGGAGGAGACCTGGGAATGGGAGTCCCAGGAGGGAAACGGAACCAGCATTGTGGAACAGGTCACTGAACGCGCCCGCTGACTGACAAATTGTCAGGTGTCTATGGTGATCGGGTGAGCGAGCAGACGCGGGAACAGAGTGCGGTGGCGGGGCGGCGCGTGGTCGTCGTCGGCGCGGGCATGGCCGGGGTGCAGACCGCGGTCGCCCTCCGGGAACAGGGCTTCACCGGCACCGTCACACTGATCGGCGCGGAACCCCATCAGCCCTACGACCGGCCGCCGCTGTCCAAGGCCGTCCTGCTCGGCAAGGCCGAGGGCTCCGCCTTCGACGTCGACTTCGAGGCGCTCGGCATCGAAGTGCGGCTGGGGCGCGAGGTGTTGGGCGTGCGCCCCGCCGACCACGAACTGGACACCGCCGAGGGCCCGGTGCCCTACGACGTCCTCGTGCTCGCCACCGGCGCCGAACCGATCCGGCTGCCGGGCGCCGACGGCGTCCCCGGCGTGCATCTGCTGCGCACCCTGGACGACGCCGAACGGCTGCGCCCGGTGCTCGCCCGCCAGCACGACATCGTGGTCGTCGGCGCGGGCTGGATCGGCGCCGAGTTCGCCACGGCCGCGCGCGAGGCGGGCTGCGCGGTGACCGTCGTAGAGGCTGCCGACCGGCCGCTCGCGGGCGCGCTGCCCGCCGAGGTGGCCGCGCCGATGGCCGCCTGGTACGGGGGCGCCGGAGCCGTACTGCGGACGCACGCACGCGTGAAGCACGTCGAACCCGGCGAAGTGGTGCTCGACGACGGCTCGCGGCTGCCCGCGGGTGCCGTCGTGGTCGGCATCGGCGCCCGCCCCGCCACCGCCTGGCTGACCGGCTCCGGCATCGAACTCGGCGCACACCGCGAGGTCCTGGCCGACGACGGGCTGCGCACCTCGGTGCCGGACGTGTACGCGGTCGGCGACTGCGCCTCCTTCCCTTCGGGAAGGTACGGCGAGCGACTTCTGGTCCACCACTGGGACAACGCGCTCCAGGGCCCCCGTACGGTCGCCGCGAACATCATCGGGGAGACCCCGGCGGTGTACGACCCGGTGCCCTACTTCTGGTCCGAGCAGTTCGGCCGCTTCGTCCAGTACGCCGGCCACCACGCGTCCGCCGACACCACCCTGTGGCGTGGCGATCCGACCACCCCGGCCTGGAGCGTCTGCTGGCTGCGCGAGAACCGTCTGGTGGCCCTTCTGGCCGTCGGCCGCCCCCGCGACCTGGCCCAGGGCCGCCGGATGATCGAGTCGGGCACCCCGATGAATCCCGAGCTGCTGGCGGACCCTTCCCTCCCGATGAAGGCCGCTATCGCCTAGTTCGACCCCCCGGGTCGGACCGGCCCGGCTTCCGACTGTCAGTCCGGGATGGCACGCTGTTTACGTGACCGAGATTGACGCAAAGATCGATGCTCTCGTCCCCGCCTGGCTCACGCTGCCCGACATCGCAGAGATGCTCGATGTCGAGGTGACACGCGTGCGGCAGCTGGTCAAGGACGGCCAAGTCATCGCCGTACGCCGTGGTGAGAACCGCGCGCTGCACGTCCCCGCCGCCTTCATCGACGGGGCCGAGCAGAAGGTCGTCAAGGGCCTCACGGGGACCCTGACGCTGCTGAGGGACGACGGCTTCTCCGACGAAGAGATGCTCGAGTGGCTCTTCACCCCCGACCCCAGCCTGCCCGGCACCCCCGCGCAGGCGCTCAGTGAGAATCGCGGCACGGAGGTGAAGCGCCGCGCCCAGGCGCTCGCCGTCTGACCCGCACGACCGACCGGTGTACGGGCCGCGGCGACGCGCGGGCCTGCTTGAAAAGGCCCTGTCCGCGGCCCGTACGCGACACCACCACGCAACGACAACGGGGGACACACGCATGCCCGACACCGCCGCAGCCGCCGCCCGCGCGGAACTCGCCGACGCCCGGGTCTACCTCTGCACGGACGCCCGCAGACGCCAGGGCGACCTCGCGGAGTTCCTGGACGCGGTGCTGGCCGGCGGGGTCGACATCGTGCAGCTGCGCGACAAGGGCATGGAGGCCGCCGAGGAGCTGGAGCACCTCCAGGTGTTCGCCGACGCCTGCGCCCGGCACGGCAGACTCCTCGCGGTCAACGACCGCGCGGACGTCGCCCACGCCGCCGGCGCCGACGTACTGCACCTGGGACAGGGCGACCTCCCGGTCCCCGCGGCCCGCGCGATCCTCGGCGAGGACGTGCTGATCGGGCGCTCCACGCACGCCGAGTCCGAGGCCGCCGCGGCCGCCGTCCAGGAGGGCGTCGACTACTTCTGCACCGGCCCGTGCTGGCCCACCCCCACCAAGCCCGGCCGCCACGCCCCCGGCCTCGACCTGGTCCGGTACACGGCGGCCCTGGGCACCGACCGCCCCTGGTTCGCGATAGGCGGCATCGACCTCGGCAACCTCGACGAGGTGCTCGAAGCGGGCGCCCGCCGCGTCGTCGTCGTACGGGCCATCACGGACGCCGACGACCCGGGCGTGGCGGCGGCGGAGTTCGCCAAGCGGCTGCGGCAGCACTGACGGTCGTCCGTCCGACGGCTGTCCAGGAGTCGCGCTGTTGTCCGATGGGTGGACAAGAGGGCGACAAACCGGGCAAATTCCCGGTTCCGGTTGGGTGACCGCCGCCCCCTGACTAACCTGCGGGTATGGCCTTCGGAACCGCATCCACCAGGACGGATCACGCACGCACCGTGCGGGACATGCTCGCGACCGGCAAAGGGACGTACTCCTTCGAGTTCTCCGCGCCGAAGACCCCCAAGGGCGAGCGGAACCTGTGGAGCGCGTTGCGGAGGGTCGAGGCGGTCGCCCCCGACTTCGTCTCCGTGACCTACGGCGCCGGCGGCTCGACCCGCGCGGGCACCGTCAAGGAGACCGAGCAGATCGTCGCCGACACGACGCTCACCCCGGTCGCCCACCTCACCGCGGTCAACCACTCCGTCGCCGAACTGCGCAACATCATCGGCCAGTACGCCGACGCCGGGATCCGTAACATCCTCGCCGTGCGCGGCGACCCGCCCGGCGACCCCATGGCCGACTGGGTGGCGCACCCGCAGGGACTGACGTACGCGGCCGAACTGGTCCGGCTCATCAAGGAGTCGGGCGATTTCTGCGTCGGCGTCGCCGCCTTCCCGGAGATGCACCCGCGCTCCCCGGACTGGGACACGGACGTCTCGCACTTCGTCGACAAGTGCCGGGCCGGCGCCGACTACGCGATCACGCAAATGTTCTTCGAACCCGAGTCGTACCTGCGGTTGCGCGACCGCGTCGAGGCCGCGGGCTGCGCGACCCCGGTCATCCCCGAGGTCATGCCGGTGACCAGCGTGCGGATGCTGGAGCGGTTGCCGCAGCTCAGCAACGCCGACATCCCGGACGTCCTGAAAGAGCGAATCCTCACAGCCAAAGACGATCCGGCCGCTGTACGCTCGATCGGAATCGACTTCGCCACAGAGTTCTGCGCCCGGCTGCTGGCCGAGGGAGTGCCAGGTCTGCACTTCATCACGCTCAACAACTCCACGGCGACGCTGGAAATCTACGAGAACCTGGGCCTGCACCACCCACCGCGGGCCTAGACCGGCCGCCCGGACATACGACACACTGCGTAGCGGCCACTGGGAGAGGGGCGTACATGGGCTGGACGGTCCTCTACATCGCGTTCGGCATCGTCGCACTGTGGTTGCTCGGTGAGGTGTTGCTGCAGTACAAGGCGAGGCTGCGCTGGCGGTTGCTCGCTTTCGTCGGCTTCCTGGGCGTCGTGCTCGGGGTGCTGATTCCTTCCGTCATCGTGATCGGCCTTGGCGCGGTGGCCTTCGCCGTCGGCCAGACCTACGTCACCCTGTCGTTCCGCCGCGGCTTCGAAGCCGGCTGGGCGGTCTCCGGTCGGCCCGGCGCGGGCGGCAAGAAGCGCGGCCGCGGCGAGCCCGACGAGGAGGACCCGAACCTCGCGGTCCCTGGCTTCGAAGGCGCCGAGGGCGGCTTCCAGGAGTACGGCCGCGACAGGGCCGCCTACGGCCAGGACGACGACTACGACCGCGACGACGTGTTCACCCCGAACCGCCCCGTCGACCCCACGGCCGCCGAGACCACCTCGGTCTACGAGCCGCAGCCCCTGCCGGACGACACCGGCTCCTACGGCGTCTACAGCGCCACCGCGTACGCGAACGCCACCGACCCCAACTACGCGGGTACGGACCAGGCTTACGCGGCGGCGGCCGCCGGTCAGACCCAGGACCAGGCCTACGCGGCTGCCGACCAGCAGCAGTACGGCTACGACAACTACTCGGGCTACGACCAGCAGCAGTACGGCTACGACACGACCGGGCAGCAGCAGTACGCCGCCTACTCCGACCCGTACATCGGCACCCAGACCTACGGCGGTGCCTCGTACGACACCGGCTACGACGGCCAGCAGCAGTACTCGCAACAGGGCTACACCCAGGACCAGTACGGCAACAACGGCTACGTCGGCGAGACCCCGGCCGGCGGTGTGTGGGTCCCGCAGCAGCGCAACGACGAGACCTACGGCGGCGAAATGCCGCAGGAGCAGCAGCAGTACCCGTACGACGGCAACGGCCAGAACGGACAACAGCAGCAGCCGCAGCCGGGCACCGGCTACGACGAGCAGTACCGTTTCTGAAGCCTGCTGAGAACCCTGAAGCCTACTGAGACCCTCTGAACTCCGGCCCCTCGACGATCAGTCCGGCGACCAGCGCCCCCGACATACCGGCGTGCGGGAGTCCGCCGCCGGGGTGCGACCACCCGCCGACCCGGTAGAGGCCGGGCAGGCGCGTGGTGTTCGCCGGGTGCAGGAAACGGCCCCGCCCGGCGGCGAGCGAAGGCGCGGGCACGGCTCCGAAGCGGGCGCCGGTCTCGCTCTCCGTGTCCCCGGGTGTGCGCACCTCGTGCCACAACAGGCGCTCCCGCAGCCCCGGTACGGCATGTCCGGCGGCGTCGAGCAGGAAATCCGTGTAGCGCCGGACCGTGCCCTCGTCCTCCCAGCCGGCCTCGCTCGACAGCACGGCGGACACGACCACGGACTCGTGCTCGCCGTCCGGCGTGAGCGCGGGGTCCTCGGGGCGCAGCACCGTCACCGTGGGACAGCGCGGTTCGTCGCCGCCGGGGGAGGCCAGGAAGTCCAACTCGGCCTCGCGGTCCGGGGCGTGCACGACCGTACGGTGAACGGCTCCGGCCTCGCGCGGGCCACGCAGGGCCAGCAGCAGTGTGAACCGCACCGGCAGGGGCGAGTCCGGGTCGGCCCGCACATCACCGTCCCCGTCCAGCGGACGCTCCGTCAGGTCCCGCAGCCGCGCCGGGTCCACGTCCGCGACGACATGGTCCGCGTCGACCACATTCCCGTCGGCCAGCTCAACTCCCGCAGCCCGCCCGTCCTTCTCCAGGACCCGGGTGACCTCGGCCCCGAACACGAACTCGACCCTCCGGGCCAGACACCGCTCGTACACCGCGCGCGCCAACTCCCGTATGCCGCCCCGTACATACCAGGTGCCGAAGGCGTGCTCCATGTACGGCAGCACCGCGGCGCTCGCCGGAGCGGTCCGGGGGTGGAGGCCGTAGGCGAGCGCGTGGCTCTCCAGGAGGGCCGTCAGGCGCTCGTCGCGCAGTTCCCAGGCGCCGATCTCGTCGAGTGTGCTCGCCCTGCGCGTGCGCAGCAGCTTCTTGTGCGGGACCGCCGGATACGGCTCCTGCTCGGCCAGCACCGACCAGTCGGTCCACAACGGCTCCTCCAGGAGGGGCCTGCGGGTGCGGTCCCAGGCCTCGCGGGCCCGGATCAGGAAGTCACCCCAGCGCTGCCCCGCGCCGCCGCCCAGGGCCTCGTCCAGGGCCGTGACGACACCCGCGCGAGAGGCGTTCGGCAACGACACCTCCGTGCCGTCCGCGAAGACGTGCCGGGACGACGGGTCGACCTGGACCAGCTCGACCAGGTCCTCCAGGGGCTCCTTGCCGGTCTTGATGAACAGATCGCGGTAGACCGCCGGAACGGGCAGCAGGCCGGGGCCGGTGTCGAAGGAGAAGCCGTCCCGCTCGAAGCGGCGCACCGCACCGCCGTACGTCTCCGTACGCTCGTACACCACCACCCGGTGGCCCGCGACGGCCAGCCGGGCGGCGGCCGCCATCGCGCCCATGCCGGCGCCGATCACCGCAATCCGTCCCATGCCCGCGACTTTATCGGCCGCCACTGACAGTCCGGTCACGGGCCGTCACCAAGGTGGCCGGTCCGGCGGCCCTCCCACCTGCGCGGCCAGCCGTTTCTCCTCCCGGAGCTGGGCCCGGCGGCGCAGGAACCGCCGGATCCGCGAGATCAGGAAGATCAGGACCGTGAGTCCGGCCACCAGCAGCACGGCTGCGATGATCGCCGCGGCCTGGGGATGGAACATCGCGAACGAGACGATCCCGCCGACCCCGAGATCCTCGGCGAAGCTCATGATCACGTTGCTGAACGGCTCCGGCGAGGTGTTGATCGCCATCCGCGTCCCGGCCTTGACGGTATGGCTGGCCAGCGCCGTCGAACCGCCGACCAGCCCCGCCACCACGTCGTTCAGCGAACCGTTGTGCCCGGCGAGCACCGCCCCGACCCAGGCCCCGGCGGCCGGCCGGATCAGCGTGTGCACCGAGTCCCACACGGAGTCGACGTAGGGGATCTTGTCGGCGACCGCCTCGCACAGGAACAGCACGCCCGCTGTGACGAGGACCTCAGGGCGTTGCAGCGACTCGGGGACCGCGTCGGTCACCCCGGTCGCGCCGAAGATCCCGAGCAGCAGCACCACCGCGTAGGCGTTGATGCCGCTGGCCCAGCCGCTGGTGAAGACCAGGGGGAGTACGGACACGGAGGCGATAGTAACCACTCGGCAACATGGCGTCCTGGGCATGAGTGCGTACGGCTGAGTATCCGTACCTAGGGAGTGAGATGAGTACGCGCGCGGATGGGCCGCGACCTGCGCGAACGAGAGAGTGGAGACACGGAAAGGGGCGCGGCTCCGGTACCGCCGACACGGGGCGGCGGAACGGGGCCCGCGCCCTTGGCCGCTCCTTCCGCCGGATTCTCGGCGGAAGCGAGGCACGGGGGAACCCAGGGGGACTGACCGACGGGGGTTCCAACAGGGGGAACGTACGGGGGAAGCACGAGGAAGCGCCGGTTCGAGGCGGCCCGCGGGGGACGCGGCCACAACGGACCGGCGCTTCTGTGCGTGCGCTCAGTGCCCCCCGCTCACCCGTCCCTGGAGCAGCCGGGACAGCGCCGAGTGGACGTCGTCCAGGGAGCGCTCCGGCTGGAACGACTGCCAGTCCAGGGCGGCCACCAGGACCATCCCGACCAGCGCCGCCGCCGTGAGCCGGACATCGATCTCGGGGCTGAACTCGCCGCCCGCCACGCCCGCGTGCAGCACGTCCTCGATGGCGGCGTTCACCTGCTGCCGTACCACCATGAGCGTGGACTGCCAGGCGCGGTTGGTGCGGTACAGCTCGGCCACGTACAGCTGGGTGAAGGACGGATAGCGGGCGATGAAACCGAGGCCCGCGCGGATCATCGCGTCCAGGGCGTCCACCTTGCTGCCGCCGTCCCGCTCGGTCTGCTCGGCGGCCTCCCTGAGGGAGGCGGTGAGGAGACCCACGCCGTGCCGCAGCAACTCCTCGAAGAGGACGGACTTGCTCGCGAAGTTGTAGTAGACGGTGCCTTTCGCGACCCCGGCACGCTCGGCGATCTCGTCCACCGTGGTGGCCGAGAAGCCCTGTTCGGCGATGAGAGTGACGGCTGCCTCGTAGAGCTTCTGCCGGGTGGCCTCGCGGCGCGTGCTGCCGCCCGACGGGGTGCTGCTGCTTTCCATGGCCCTGATTGTCACAGGCCCGGTCCCCGTCGCGGGCACGGGTGTCGAGGTCCCCAGGGAGGTCACAGGCTCAGCTCCGGGTGCAGCCGGTCCAGGGTCCACACCTGGCGGCGGCGCGCGGACAGCGCGGTCAGCGCGAGGGCGCCCGCGGTGAAGGCGACGAGCACCACGCACGCGTGCCACACGGGTTCCAGTCCGCCGCCCGTGATGAGCCTCCGCAGCGCCTCGACGATGTAGCTCATCGGCAGGAAGGGGTGGATCGCGTTGAAGAAGCCTGGGCTGGTCTGCACGGGGTAGGTGCCGCCCGCCGACGTCAACTGGAGCATCAGCAGGGCGAGTACGAGGATCCGGCCCGCCGCCCCGAAGCGTGCGTTCAGCCACTGGACGAGGGCCGCGAAGCACGCCGTCACCAGGAACAGGAACCCGATCGTGCCGGCCGCGTGTGTCATCTCCAGGCCGATAGCCCAGTGCAGTACGGCCATCAGGGCCACCGTCTGGAGCACCCCGACCGCGACCACCGGCAGCCAGCCCGCGAGCGCGATCCGCCAGGCCGAGGCACCGGCGGCGAGCGCGCGCCGGTTCATGGGCGCGATCAGCATGTAGGCCACCATCGCGCCCACCCACAGGGACAGCGGGATGAAGTACGGGGCGAATCCGGTGCCGTAGTTGGGCGCCTTGTGCAGGTCCTGGGAAGCCAGTTGGACCGGGTCGGCCATGACTCCGGTGCGCTGGTCGCGGTCCTGCTTGTCGTAGTCCGGGATCTGCGCCGCGCCGTCGTGCAGACCGCCGGCGAGCTTCCCGGAGCCGTCGACGAGCTTGTACAGGCCGCCGTTCAGGTCCACGGCGCCCGTCTTGAGCTTGCCGACGCCGGTGTCCAGGTCGGCGGCGCCGGTACTGGCCGTGCCGAGCCCGGTGTGCAGGGTTTTGGCGCCCGCGGCGACCTTCCCGGCACCGGCGTTCAGCTTGTTGATCCTGGCCACCGCGTCGTCGAGGTCCTCGGAGAGGCGCGGGGCGCGGTCGGCGAGCGCCTGGGCCTGCGTCTGGAGCGTGCCGAGGTTCGCGTCGAGCTTCTTCAGGTCGCCGTTCTGATCAGCGACCAGGCTGTTCACGTCGTCGGCGACCTTCGCGACGTCCGCGGCGGCCTGAGCTGCCTTCTTCAGGTCGGGACATGCATCATCCTTCAGGACGACGCTTTCGCAGCGCGCCTTGTAGACCTCGTCCAGGGTGTCCGAGGCCGCGTGCGCGCCCTTGGCGGCGACCGGAGCCGTCTTCACCAGGGTGCCCAGGTTGGCGCGGATCGTCCTGGCCGAGTCGGCGACCAACTGAGCCGTGTCCCCGATGGTCTTCTCGTTGTCCTTCAGGAAGGGCCCCACCTTGTCGGCGACCCCGTTGACCTTGTCGGCGAGGGTCTGCGTCCCCGCCGCGACCTGTTTCGAGCCGTCCGCCAGGTCGCCCGCGCCCGTGTCGAGCTTCTTCAGGCCCGTGGACAGCTTGCCGCTGCCCTTCTTGGCGTCCTTCAGGCCGTCGGCGAGGTCCTTGGAACCCTCCTCGGCCGTGCCGATGCCACTCTTGAGCTTGTCGGCGCCGTTCGCGGCCTTCACGGTCTCGCCGTGGATGTCGGAGAACGAGACGAAGATCCGGTCCAGGAAGGTCCGCGAGGCCTTGGTGGACGCGGCCGTCCGCACCTCGCTGAACACCGTCCGGGAGATCTGCCCGACGATGTAGTTGTTCGCGTCGTTCGTGCGCACCTGGAGCGCGCCCGTCTCCGGGGAGTCGCCCGCACTGGAGGCGATCCGCGCGCTGAAGTCGGCCGGCATGGTCAGCGACAGGTAGTACGTCCCGTCCTCGACGCCCTTGTCGGCCTCGGCCGCACTCACCTCGTGCCAGTCGAACGTCCTGCTCTCGCGCAGCCCCTCGGTGATGCTGTCGCCCGCGGTGAGCTTCTTCCCGTCGGCGGTCGCCCCCTTGTCGTCGTTGACGAGCGCCACCGGGATGCGGTCCAGGCGGCCGTACGGGTCCCAGAAGGACCACAGGTACAGGGCGCCGTACAGCAGCGGCAGCAGCAGGAGGGCGACGAGCGCGGCGCGCGGCAGCTTCCCCCTGCCGAAGCGCTTCAGCTCAAGCGCGGCCAGTCGTGGCGCGTGCATCGGCCTTCTCCGTCCCCTCGGTGGACACTGCCACGACTGTCGTTCCGGAATCTGCGAGGGACCTCAACAGGTCCCAGATCTCGGCCCGTTCGGCATCCGAGAGCTTGAGATCGACGTCGTCCACGCCGAGCAGTGCCGGCCGCCCGACGAGCGCCAGCGCGATGGACAGCCGCAACTCCTGCGGCCGTTCCAGATCCCGTACGGCGGTCCGGGACCCCTTGGGGAGCGCCTCGCGGTCGAGACCGGCGGCGGTCAGCGCCCGCTCGATCCGCAGCCCCGCCTCGACCGCACGCTCTGACCGAGGCCGCAGCAACCCGCGTACGGAATCCCCGAACCGCCGTTGCAGCAGCGCCCGTTCGCGCAGATGCTCGCCGACGGTCAGCGCGGGATCGAGGTCGGTGACCCCGGCGACATTGGCCACCGCACTGACCCGGCGTACGGCCGCCGACTGCTTCGGCAACGTGAACTCGCCCACGGAGGCGGTCCCTTCGGACGCCTTCATCCGCCCGGCGAGCGCGAGCAGCAGGCTCGTCCGCCCGGACCCGGACGGCCCTTCGACGGCGATCAGCGCGCCGGGCCCGGCGTCCAGGGAGATCCCCCGGTACGCCCACCCGCGCGGCCCTTTCAGCCCGAAGTCCTCGGCCGTGACACCGACCCCACCCACGGTTCCTCATCCCCTGCTGCCGGAATTTCTTTGAACTGACTGGTCAGTGCAAAAACTAACGCGAACCTTCGATCGAAGCAAAAGCGCAGGTCAGAACGGATTGTCAGTGCCATACCTCACGATGGGCACATACGGCACTACCTGACTGGGCGTGCCGTCACACGACGACAGGAGGTTCGTCATGGCCCACCCGTCCGCAGCCGCCGCCCGTCGGCGCCGCGCCGCCGGCCCTGCCCCCTCACTGACCGGCCCGGCGAGCGATGTGCACCCCGTGCTCCGCCGGGCCACGGCCCCGCCCGCCGCCCTCGACCTCCTCGCCCAGGCCCGCGCAGGACTGGACGAGGCAGCCGTCCTCGAAACGTCGAACGAGCGTTATGCGACGGCCCACCTGGCCGCCCTGCGCACCGCCGCCGCGGTACTCGCCGCGCGGGTCCAGCCGGAGCCCACCAACCGGCGCCGGGGCCGTATCCGCAGCGCCTGGGAGGTGCTCCCCGAGATCGCGCCCGAACTCACCGAGTGGAGCGCCCTGTTCGCCTCCGGCGCCCGGCGCCGCGCGCGGGCCGAGGCGGGCATCCAGGGCGCGGCGACCCGCCGGGACGCCGACGACCTCATACGCGACGTGGCGATGTTCCTGCGCCTGGTCGAGCGGATGCTAGTCCTCCAGCCGGTCCTGCCCCAACCACGCCAGGACCCGGAACGACCGGGGGACCGAGCGGGATGAGCGGCGCCTGGGCGAAGCGCCCCCAAGGGGCGCGGGGAACGGCGCGACCAGCCCCCACCGGCCCGCAGGTCCATTACTGCTCTACCCGAGGAGAGCTCAGGCGGAGTGTCGCCCCGCGAGACACATGACCAGCTACGGCACCGGAGGCAATAGGGTGGAGGGCGCCTGAAGCCTTCCCTCCACCCCTTCCGGTGCGGAGGAGGCAGCCCGTTCGCTCCGCCGTGCACAGGCGGTGCCGCGCCGAGGAGTCAACTGCCGTGTCGGACCCGAGCCGCCCCCGCGCCTCCCTCCGTACCGCCGTGGTCTGGGACGTCCTTCAGGACGCCCTCGACCGCCGGGTCAAGGCCACGGGGCGGGACGCGCTGGACGTCCTGGACACCGGAGGCGGCAGCGGCAACTTCGCGGTGCCCGTCGCCCGCCTCGGTCACCGCGTCACCGTCGTCGACCCCAGCCCGAACGCGCTGTTCGCGCTGGAGCGCCGCGCCGCCGAGGCCGGTGTCGCCGACCGCGTGCAGGGCGTCCAGGGCGACGCCCACGGCCTCTTCGACGTGGTCGAGCGCGGCGGCTACGACGCGGTGCTGTGCCACGGCGTCCTGGAGTACGTGGACGACCCCGCCGAGGGCGTCCGCACCGTGGTGGCCGCGCTGCGCCCAGAGGGCGTCCTGAGCCTGCTCGCCGCCGGGCTCGGCGGTGCCGTCCTCGCGCGCGCCCTGGCCGGTCACTTCAAGGAGGCCAAGCAGGCCCTCGACGACCCGAACGGCCGCTGGGGCGAGGGCGACCCCGTACCGCACCGTTTCACCGCCGAGCAGCTCGCCGCGTTCGTCGAGGGCGCGGGCCTCGACGTCGGCGCCGTGCACGGTGTGCGGGTCTTCGCCGATCTGGTGCCCGGTGTGCTCGTGGACACCGAGCCCGGCGCCCTGGACGCGCTGCTCAAGCTGGAGGCCGCGGTGGCCGAGCTGTCGGCGTTCCACTCCGTGGCCACGCAGCTTCATGTGCTCGGCGAGACGCGGGGGGCCGGCGAGGCGTGAGTGGCCTCCCGTGCCGGACCCCTGATCAGGGGCTCGGCCGCACATGGAGTACGCCACAGGCCCCCCGATCGCGGGCCCGGCGCCGTATGATCGAGGGAGACCGCCCGGCATGACGGGACGGCTGCTGGGGAATGGAAGCTTCAGCGAGCCGGAACGGCCATGGCGGATTCCGGTTGGTCAATTGGCGTAGAGGGGCGGGTTTCACGGGGGCGATTCCCTGCCTATCCTGAAGGGACCCCCCGGGTCGCCCCGGCGACTGCACGATGAGGAGGACTCCGTGCCGCTCTCGGAGCACGAGCAGCGAATGCTCGAGCAGATGGAGCGAGCGCTGTACGCCGAAGATCCCAAGTTCGCGACAGCGCTTGAGGGAAGCGGGCTGCGCACGTACACCCGGCGACGGGTCTACCAGGCGGTGGCCGGCTTCCTCGTAGGTATTGCGCTCCTCATGGCAGGAATGGTCGCACAGCAGATTTGGGTCAGCGTGGTGGGATTCCTCGTCATGCTGGGCTGTGCGGTACTCGCCGTGACCGGCTGGCGCAAGGCTCCCAAGCCTGGCGAACAGCCCGCCGCAGGCGCTCCGCACGCCCGCAGTCAGGGACGGCAGCGCCGCTCGGTGATGGATCGGATCGAGCAGCGCTGGCAGCGCCGCCGCGACGAGCAACAGGGCCAGTAGCCGCACCCGGCCCCTCAGACGCGAGGCGCTCCTCAGGACACGAGCGAGGGGGTGACCACCGAACCGGTGGTCACCCCCTCCCGTATGCCCTGCTGCTTTCCCGCCGTGTCCCTCAGCCCTGCTGGCCGGACGGCTTGCGCAGGGTGGTCGGCCACAGTGCCGCGGCCCGCGTCGGCACGGACGCCCACCAGGCCGACAGCGCCCACACCACCCGGACGGTCGAGCGCGGGAGGACCAGTGCGCGCAGCCGCGCGCCACGGCCGGCCGTGTCCTGGAACCCGACGATCACCCGCCGGACGTCCTTCGCGAGCCCTGCCGTCAGCTGCGGCCGGGGCGCGTAGAGAACCTGCTCCACGGCGTCCGCCACCCGGTGCACCGAAGCGGCCGCGTCCGGGTCGAGCTGCCCGAGTCGCACGATCCGGGCGCTCGCCTTGCGCGGGGTCAGCGACTCGTCCGGCGAGATCCCGAAGTCCCAGGCCGTATCGGTCAGTTCCTCCCACACCGCCAGCGTGTGGACCGCGGCCTCCGCCTCCGTACGGCCGTGTGCTCCCAGCCGTACGGATCGCATCCGGGTCCGCCACAGCATCGGCGCGAACGGGAGCGACAGCAGCAGGAGTCCGCCCAGCGACAGCGCCGCCAGCTCCAGAATCTGCCAGAAGGTCGGGCCACCGCCGCCCGCCGCGATCGCCGGGGCCACGCTCGCGCAGGCGTCCAGCTTCCGCAGCTGCGCGGTGCAGCTCTCGCTCGCCGAGGGGGCCGCGGAGGGCGCGGTGCTCGTCGAGGTCGAGGGGCGGGCCGGGTCCGGGATGTCGCTGCCGGGAGTCGTCGACTGGGTGTACGACGGGACCGAGCCGCGGTTGGGGGTCGGCTCGAAGCGGGTCCAGCCGATGCCCTCGAAGTACAGCTCGGGCCAGGCGTGGGCGTCCTTCAGGCCCACCGACACCGTGCCGTTCGCCTCCGGGGTGCCGGGCGCGAAGCCCACCGCGACCCGGGCCGGAATGCCCAGGGTGCGGGCCATCGCCGCCATCGCGAAGGAGAAGTGGACGCAGAAGCCCTGCTTCTCCTTCAGGAACTTGGCGATCGCGTTGCGGCCGGTGCCGACGTCCACCTGGGTGTCGTACTGGAAGCCGCCGGTCACCGCGAAGTAGTCCTGGAGCTTGACCGCCTGCTCGTAGTGACTGGTCGAGCCCGCGGTGACCTTGCGGGCGGTGTCGGCCACCACCGCGGGCAGTGAACTCGGCACCTTCGTGTACTGGCTCGTCAGGGCCTTGGACGGCTCCGGTGCCGTGGCCAACTGCTCCGCGGTCGGCTGCACATCGAGGCTCTTGACCTCGTACGTCACCCCGCGGGTGTTCTGCCCGTGATCGCCCACGACGGTCATGCCGACGGGCTCGTAGCGCCAACTGCCGTCGATGCTCACGCCGCTGGGCGGGTACGGCATCGGCAGCCAGTCCTGGGCGTACCAGTCGGCGGCCGAGATCCGGGTCTTGATCTCCGAACGCTTGATGTCGGCGCCGAGGCCGGTCGGGGTGGGGAACGTGCTCGGCACACCTTCGATGTGCCGCTGGGACGGCTTCCAGGTGGTGCCGTCGAAGTCGTCCAGGGACACGATCCGCAGATACATGTCCGAGATGTCGTTCGTGTTGGTGTTCAGGGACAGGACCTGGCGGTTCTCGTCCACGTTCAGGCTGTCGCGCAGCGAGACCAGCGGGTTCACCGCGGAGATCGTGCCGCCGCTCCCGGTGCCCGAGCCCACGCCGGTCCCGGCGGCGTCCAACAGGCCGCCCGAGATCGTCGGCAGCGGCAGCAGGGCGACGGCCATGGCGACCGCGCCGATCCGCCGCCCGGTGCGGACCGGGGCCAGCGGGCCCGAGGACTCCGATCCCGGTGTGGTGCGTGGCGCCCCGCCGAAGACCCGGCCCCACTGGGCGAGCCGGTCCCGGCCCTCGGACAGCAGCAGCATCAGATAGCCCGCCGCCGCGAGCAGGAACCACAGCCAGTCGGCACTGCTGTCGGAGAGTCCGGCGGCCACCGAGTACAGCGCGAGCAGCGGCAGACCGGCCGGGGCCGCGCTGCGGAAGGTGACCGCGAGCGTGTCCACCGCGAGGCCGATGATCAGGACACCGCCGATGATCATCAGCCGGATGCCGTCGTGCAGCGGTGCCGGGATCGCGTACCGGGAGACGTCGTCGGAGCCCTGTTGCAGCAGGTCGGCGAAGTGCTGGAAGGCCTGGGGGCCGGGGACGATCCCGCCGAGGGCCTGCTCGCGGGCGAAGACCAGGGTCAGCATCAGCAGCGTGACCAGGGCCTGCGCGGCGACGGTCAGCGGCCGGGCCAGCGGGACCCGCCGGGTCGCCGCGCCCACCCCGGTCTGGATCGCCAGCAGGAAGGCGGCCTGGAAGATCCAGATCGCCGGGGAGACCAGAGGGATCAGGGCGCAGGAGGCCATCAGGGTGGCGGCCCAGGCCCAGATCGCCAGTCGTGCCCGCCCGCTCATGCCCAGCCCTCCCCGAGACCCGTCGCGGTGATGCCGTTCCGCTCCCGGTCTGCCTGCTGCCACAGCTCGGTCAGGGACGCGCCGCGCGGTACGCCCACGGCGGTCCAGCCCGCGTCGCGCAGCATCCGCAGCCGCTCGTCCGGCTGGTCGCCGGGACCGGACACGTCGGTCGACTCACGCACCCAGCCGTCGTTGTCCAACACGAAGGCGAGGGCGCCCCCGCTGCGCTGCCGCATCCGGGCGACGACCGCCGCCTGTTCCTCGTCGAGGTCGCCGAAGAAGGCCACCAGCAGCCCTTCGTTTCCGCCGCGCAGGACGTCGTAGGCCCGGGACAGGCCCGAGCCGTCCGAGTGGTCGATCACCGCGAGGGTGTCCATCATCAGCCCGGCCGCGTCCGCCGACTCCTGGCTCGCGCCCGCGAACCCGTCGGCGTCCTGGCCCGGCACCGAGTTGCCGGTGTCGCTCAACAGCCGTACGGAGAAGCCCCGTTCCAGCATGTGCACCAGGACGGAGGCGGCGCCGGAGACGGCCCATTCGAAGGCCGAGTCGGGGCCCTGGCCCGCGTAGGCGATGCCCCGGGTGTCGAGGAGCACCGTGCAGCGGGCGCGCTGGGGCTGCTCCTCGCGGCGCACCATCAACTCGCCGTAGCGCGCTGTGGAGCGCCAGTGCACGCGGCGCAGATCGTCGCCGTAACGGTATCCGCGCGGGATCACGTCGTCCTCGCCCGCCAGGGCCAGCGAGCGGTTGCGGCCGTCGCCGTAACCCTTGGCCTCGCCGCTGAGGCGGACCGGAGGGAGGGCCTCCACGCGCGGGATGACCGTCAGGGTGTCGAAGGTCGAGAAGGAGCGGGTCAGTTCGCACATCCCGAAGGGGTCCGTCAGGCGCAGTTGCAGCGGGCCCAGGGGGTAGCGGCCGCGCAGGTCGGAGCGGACCCGGTAGGACACCTCGCGCCGGCCGCCCGCCTCGACCCGGTCCAGGACGAACCGGGGACGCGGGCCGAGCACGTACGGCACCCGGTCCTGGAGCATCAGCAGGCCCGTGGGCAGCCGCGAGACGTTGTCCATCCGGAGATGGACGCGGGCCTCGCTGCCGGCGGGCACGCGCGCGGGGGAGAGCCGGCGGCTGCCGGCGACCCGGTAGCGGGTGCGGTAGAGCACGGTCGCGCAGACCAGGGGCAGGACCGCCAGCAGCAGCCCGACCCGGAGCAGATCGCTCTGCCCCAGGACGTACGCGCAGACGGCGGCGGCGATGCCGGCGGCCAGGAAGGAACGCCCGCGGGTGGTCAGTCCGGCCAGGGCCGTACGCACCCCGCCCTTCTCGTCCCGCTCGGGCTCCGGGCCACCCGGCCCCCCGAAGGCCATCACAGCCTCCGGGGCGGCTGTTCGCCGTAGGACGGTGTGCCGCGGCCCATGCCGAAGCCGCTCTGCTGCGGGGGCGCCGCGGGCACGGGGGTGCTCTGCAGGATCTCCTGGACGACCTGCTCCGCCGTGCGACGGTTCAGCTGGGCCTGGGCGGTGGGCAGCAGGCGGTGCGCCAGGACGGCGACCGCGAGCGCCTGGATGTCGTCCGGCAGCGCGTACTCACGGCCGCTCAGGGCGGCGGAGGCCTTCGCCGCGCGCAGCAGGTGCAGCGTCGCGCGCGGGGAGGCGCCGAGTCTGAGGTCGGGGTGGTTGCGGGTGGCGGAGACCAGGTCCACCGCGTACCTGCGCACCGGGTCGGCGACATGGACGCCGCGGACCGCCTCGACCAGCTTGACGATGTCGTGCGCGTGGGCCACGGGCTGGAGGTCGTCCAGGGGGCTCGCCCCGCCGTGGATGTCCAGCATCTGCAACTCGGCCTCCGGGCTGGGATAGCCGATGGAGACCCGGGCCATGAAGCGGTCGCGCTGGGCCTCGGGCAGCGGATAGGTGCCCTCCATCTCGACCGGGTTCTGCGTCGCGACCACCATGAAGGGGCTGGGCAGTTCGTAGGTCTGGCCGTCGATGGTGACCTGCCGCTCCTCCATGGACTCCAGGAGTGCGGACTGGGTCTTCGGCGAGGCGCGGTTGATCTCGTCGCCGATCACGATCTGCGCGAAGATCGCGCCCGGTTTGAACTCGAAGTCCCGCTGCTGCTGGTCCCAGATGGACACACCTGTGATGTCCGAGGGCAGCAGGTCGGGCGTGAACTGGATTCGCCGCACCGAACAGTCGATCGACCGTGCCAGCGCCTTGGCCAGCATTGTCTTGCCCACACCCGGAACGTCCTCGATCAGAAGATGTCCCTCGGCGAGCAGCACGGTCAGCGAAAGCCGTACGACCTCGGGCTTGCCCTCGATCACTCCTTCCACCGAACTGCGGACTCGCTCCACAGTGGCGGTCAGATCTGTAAGGCTCGCTCGATCGTCATAGGTCGTCACCCGGCCCTCCTCGGCCCGTTCTTTCCATGGGCCGGCGCATGCGCTGCGGACCGGCCCACCCCGAAACACGGACGGCACGCGGGAAAAGTTCCGCGTGACGCCACACCCGCATTCTTGTTGCCGTTACCGGTTCGTGTCACTCGCCTGTGGACAACTGCCTTCGCTTTGTCGGGTCTTACGACCTTTTGGGCGGTCCGAGGCGTGAGTTTTTCGGGGCGGGCCGGTGCGTCAGGCGGGGTCGATCTCGCGCAGCAGACCCGACTTCACGTCGAAGACGAAGCCGCGCACATCATCAGTGTGCAGCAGGAAGGGCGAGGTGCGCACACGCTGCATGGACTGCCGTACGTCCTGCTCGACGTCCCGGAAGGCCTCCACCGCCCAGGCGGGGCGCTGGCCGACCTCCATCTCCAGGTCGTGCCGGAACTCCTCGGTGAGGGACTCCAGGCCGCAGCCGGTGTGATGGATGAGAACGACGCTGCGGGTGCCGAGCGCCCGCTGGCTGATGGTGAGGGAACGGATGACGTCGTCGGTGACCACACCGCCCGCGTTGCGGATGGTGTGGCAGTCGCCGAGCTCCAGACCGAGCGCGGCGTGCAGGTCGAGACGGGCGTCCATGCAGGCCACCACGGCCACCTGCAGAACGGGACGGGCGTCCATCCCGGGATCGGTGAAGGCGGCGGCGTACTGCGCGTTGGCCTCGACGAGGCGGTCCGTCACGGTCCCGCCGTCGGCTATGGCGCCTTCGGAGTCTGTGGGTACGGATGCGGAGGTCGTCATACCTATGACGGTACTGGTCACCGGCGGTGCGGTCTTGGTGCGGGATGGGAAAAAGAGCGTCATTGCGTCCTCTTGTGAGGTAACCCACACGGGTGGCGGGGGTGCACCCGTGTGGGTGATTCTTCCCGTTTTGAGGCTTCGCACGCACCCGGCCCCGCGACGCGCAGGCCGGTTGATTGACCGTGAGACAGCGTGGACTAAAGTTGCGCGAAGCGGGAGACGAGGCTCTCCCTGCTGGACTTTTCCCGGAGACCCCGGCGACTTTCCGGATTCTCCCCACGTGCGCGGCGCGTACGTACGGCTCGGCCTCCTCCCGCTCCCGGTCGGCTGACGCTTCCGGCGCCGGCAGGCCTCCCCTTCTCTGGGGGTCCCCAGCGAAGCGGGGAGGGCGGGGACCCGGCGGTGCGTACGGCCCGCGCCGGACCTGAGAGGGCCCCTTGAGCAACAGTCGACACGTCCCGGTGATGCTCCAGCGGTGCCTGGACCTGTTGGCACCCGCCCTGGAGCGGCCGGGAGCGGTGGTCGTCGACTGCACCCTCGGCCTCGGCGGCCACAGCGAGGCACTGCTCACCCGGTTCCCCGAGGCCCGCCTCGTCGCCCTCGACCGCGACAAGGAGGCCCTGCGCCTCTCCGGCGAGCGCCTCGCCCCCTTCGGCGACCGCGCCACCCTCGTACACGCCGTCTACGACGAACTGCCCGACGTACTCGACCGGCTCGGCATCCCGCGCGTGGAGGGCGTCCTCTTCGACCTCGGCGTCTCCTCGATGCAACTCGACGAGGCCGACCGCGGCTTCGCCTACGCCCAGGACGCCCCCCTCGACATGCGCATGGACCAGACGACCGGCATCAGCGCGGCCGAGGTCCTCAACACCTACGCGCCCGGTGAACTCGTCCGCATCCTGCGGGCGTACGGCGAGGAGAAGCAGGCCAAGCGGATCGTGTCCGCGGTCGTCCGCGAGCGCGACAAGGAGCCGTTCAGCAACAGCGCGCGGCTCGTCGAGCTGATCCGTGACTCGCTGCCCCAGGCCGCCAAGCGCACCGGCGGCAACCCGGCCAAGCGCACCTTCCAGGCGCTGCGCATCGAGGTCAACGGCGAACTGTCCGTCCTGGAGGCCGCGATTCCGGCCGCGGTGAAGTCCCTCGCCGTGGGCGGCCGGATCGCCGTCCTGTCGTACCACTCGCTCGAAGACCGCCTGGTCAAGCAGGTGTTCGCGGCCGGCGCCGCCAACACCGCGCCTCCGGGGCTGCCCGTGGTGCCCGAGCAGTACCAGCCCCGGCTCAAGCTCCTGACGCGCGGTGCCGAACTTCCCACCGAGGAAGAGGTCGCCGAGAACCGGCGAGCGGCACCCGCGCGGCTGCGGGGGGCCGAGCGCATCAGGGAGGACATCGGGTGAGTGCGTATCGCGTGTCGGTGTGGCGTCTGGAGTGCGAGTGAGTAGGAAACCCGAACTGAGGGGCAGGGCTGCCCGACTCGCGCGGCTCTTCCCGACCGGGCCCGCGCAGACAGGCGGGATCCAGGCGGCCCGTACCCCGTTCGTCCTCCTTGTCGTGCTTCTTCTCGGCGGCGGCCTCATCGGACTGCTCGTGCTGAACTCCGCGCTCAGCGAAGGGCAGTTCAAGCTGGACGACCTCCAGAAGCAGACGAAGAGCCTCACCGACGAGGAACAGGCCCTCCAGAGGGACGTCGACGCCTACTCCGCCCCCGACGCCCTCCAGCGCCGCGCACACGAGTTGGGCATGGTGCCCGGCGGGGACCCCGCCTTCCTCGACCCGAACGGCACCGTGAAGGGTGTCCCCGAGCAGGCCACCGCCGCGAAGACCGTGAGTACACCGGTGGTGCTCGCCCCCGAGGCGCTCATCAGCAGACCGAGTCCGAGCCCGACCCCCGCGCCCGGCGCGGCGGCACCTGTGGCCACCCCTACCCCGGCCCGGTCCGTACAGCCCGTGCAGTCCTCGCCCGTTCAGTCCTCCACCCCGACAACACCCGGCAGGTGACGGAAGTGTCCGACAGGGAACCGCCGCGCCGCCGAGTGCCAGGACCGGCCAGGCCCGAACGGCCCGATGCCCGGCGCCGTCCCGGGCCCGGCGCCCGCCCGGCCCGCCGCCCGGCACCGGCCCCTCCAGCGGCCCGCCCGACGGGCCCGCGCTCCCTCCGGCTCGGCAGCCCCCGCCCCCGGCTGCGCATGATCAGCCTGGCGCTGACCCTCGTACTGATCGCGTTCGTCGTACGACTGCTCCAGGTGCAGGCCGTCGACGCGAGCGCGTACGCCGCCAAGGCCGCGCAGAACCGGTACGTCGACTACGTCCTGGCCGCCGAGCGCGGCGAGATCACCGACCGCTCCGGGGTCGCCCTCGCGACCAGCGTGGACGCGTACACGATCACGGCGGACCCGACGCTGTTCACCCGCAAGCAGCTGAAGATCGACGACGGGCCCGAACAGGCGGCCGCCCTCCTCGCCCCGATCCTCGGTGTGGACCAGGCCGGGCTGGTCAAGAAGCTCAGGCCGGCGAACAAGAACCTGCGCTACGTCGTCCTCGCCAACCGGCAGACCCCGCAGGTCTGGAAGCAGATCAAGGACCTGAAGAGCGCGCTGAACACCAAGGCCTCGACCGACCCGACCACGGTCAATGTCCTGGCCGGTGTCCTCGCCGTCCCCACCACCAAGCGCGTGTACCCGAACGGTGATCTCGCCGCCGGGATACTGGGCTGGGTCAACGCCGACGGCAAGGGCGGCGGCGGGGTCGAGCAGCAACTGAATAAGGATCTGACCGGCAAGGACGGCAAGGTCCGCTACGCGCAGTCCGGCGGTGTCCAGGTGCCCACCGCGGGTTCCACCGAGACGCCGGCGGTGCCCGGTGCCGACGTCGAGCTGACGATCGACCGCGACATCCAGTGGGCCGCGCAGAACGCCATCACCGAGCAGGTCAAGAAGTCCAAGGCGGACCGCGGGTACGTGATAGTGCAGGACACCCGCACCGGCGAGATCCTCGCCATGGCCAACGCGCCCGGCTTCGACCCGAACGACCTCGCCCAGGCCAACGCGGCGTCGCTCGGCAACGCGGCCGTCCAGGACGCGTACGAGCCCGGTTCCACCGCCAAGGTCATGACGATGGCCGCCGTACTGCAGGAGAACGTGGCCACCCCGCTGACGCATGTCGTTGTGCCGAACCGGCTGCACCGCGGCGACCGGCTCTTCCAGGACGACGTGGACCACGCGACCTGGAACCTCACGCTCAACGGCGTCCTCGCCAAGTCCAGCAACATCGGCACCATCGAGGCGGCCGGCCAGCTCGGCAAGACGCAGCCGCAAGCCAACCAGGTCCTGTACTCGTATCTGCGCAAGTTCGGCATCGGCAGCTACAGCGGGCTCAACTTCCCCGGCGAGACCAAGGGCATCCTCGCGCCCGCCGCCAAGTGGTCGACCTCGCAGCAGTACACGATTCCTTTCGGCCAGGGCAT
Organism: Streptomyces xylophagus; assembly: GCF_000716435.1. GTDB lineage: Bacteria > Actinomycetota > Actinomycetes > Streptomycetales > Streptomycetaceae > Streptomyces > Streptomyces xylophagus. The sequence goes on along the minus strand of NZ_JNWO01000010.1, from coordinate 208,443 downwards.
GTCCCTCAACGCGCTCCAGGCGGCGTCCGTGTACTCGACGGTCGCCAACGGCGGAGTCCGCGTCGAACCCACTCTGGTGCGCGGCACGAAGGGACCCGACGGCCGCTTCACACCTGCGGCGACGCCCAAGAAGACCAGGGTCATCAGTGCGAAAACGGCGAAGACCCTCGCCCAGATGCTGGAGTCCGTGGTGGACGACGAGCAGGGCACGGGCGGTAAGGCCGCCATTCCGGGGTACCGGGTGGCGGGCAAGACCGGCACCGCCAACCGCGTCGATCCGGCCACCGGCAAGTACAAGGGCTACACCTCGTCGTTCGCCGGGTTCGCGCCCGCCGACAACCCCCGCATCACCGTCTACTGCGCGATCCAGAACGCCACCAGCGGAAGCTACTTCGGCGGTCAGATCTGCGGACCGATCTACAAGCAGGTGATGGAGTTCGCCCTCAAGACCCTCCAGGTCCCGCCCACCGGGGCGAAGGCCGCGAATCTGCCCGTGACCTTCACGCCCTGATCAGCGCAACAGCCAGGAACCGATCCGTGACCATGATCACCTCCCAGTCCGGGAACCAGGGCCAGCAGGACAGCAGGCCCCGCCCCTCACTTCGCCCCGGGGCGGGTGCGCCCGGTACGCTCACCGCCGTGCCATCCGCCGACCACTCCCAAACCCCCCAGAAGGGCGCATCCGTGACCTACCCGGGGCCGCCCAGGCCGGCGCAGCTCTCCGCCACACCCCTCGCGGAACTCGCCGACCAGCTGGGCGCCGCCGTGACTTTGACGGCAGCGCCGGTGTCGACCGCCGAGATCACGGGCATTACCCATGACTCGCGCGCCGTCCGCCCCGGCGACCTGTACGCAGCGCTGCCCGGTGCCCGTGTGCACGGCGCCGACTTCGTCACCCAGGCGGCAGGCCTCGGCGCCGTCGCCGTACTGACGGACCCGGCCGGCGCCGACCGCGCGGCCGCAACCGGCCTGCCGGTACTGGTCGTAGCCGATCCGCGCAGGCAGATGGGCGAGGTGGCGGCGACCATCTACGGCCACCCCGGCCGCGATCTGCTCCAGATCGGCATCACCGGCACCTCCGGGAAGACGACGACCGCGTACCTCGTGGAGGGCGGCCTGAAGACGGTCCGGTCCACCGGACTCATCGGCACGGTCGAGATGCGCATCGGCGACGAGCGCATCAAGTCGGAGCGCACGACACCCGAAGCCACCGATCTCCAGGCCCTGTTCGCGGTCATGCTGGAGCGCGGGGTCGACGCGGTCGCCATGGAGGTCTCCAGCCACGCGCTGGTCCTCGGTCGGGTCGACGCCTGCATCTTCGACATCGCGGTCTTCACCAACCTCAGCCCGGAACACATGGAGTTCCACTCCGGGATGGAGGACTACTTCCAGGCCAAGGCCCAGCTGTTCACGCCGCTGCGCAGCCGGCAGGGAGTGGTCAACCTCGACGACGCGTACGGCCGCAGGCTTGCCGCCGAGGCCACGGTCCCCGTGATCACCTACTCCGCCGAGGGTCACCCGGACGCCGACTGGCGCGCCGAGGACGTCGAAGTCGGCCCGATGGACTCGACGTTCACCGCCGTCGGCCCCAAGGGCGAGCTGATCACCGCCCGTTCGCCGCTCGCCGGCTCTTTCAACGTGGCCAACACCCTCGCCGCGATCGCCGCCCTGGCCACCGCGGGCCTCGACCCGCAACTCGCCGCCGACGGCATCGCCGCGGTGCCGGGCGTGCCGGGGCGCCTGGAGCGCGTGGACGCCGGGCAGCCGTATCTCGCGGTCGTCGACTACGCCCACAAGACGGACGCCGTCGAATCGGTCCTGCGCGCGCTGCGCAAGGTCACCGAGGGCAAGCTGCACGTCGTGCTCGGCTGCGGCGGCGACCGGGACAAGACCAAGCGCGAGCCGATGGGCGCCGCAGTCGCCCGGCTCGCCGACACCGCCGTACTGACCTCCGACAACCCCCGCTCCGAGGACCCCCTCGCGATCCTCGCGGCCATGCTCCAGGGGGCCGCGTCCGTGCCCGCGCACGAGCGCGGCGAGGTCCAGGTCTTCGAGGACCGGGCCGCCGCCGTCGCCGCGGCCGTCGCCCGCGCACAGCCGGGGGACACCGTGCTGGTCGCGGGCAAGGGCCACGAGCAGGGCCAGGACATCGCCGGAGTGGTCCGTCCCTTCGACGACCGCCAGGTGCTTCGCGAAGCTATCCAGAAGACCCAGGGATGAACTTGTGATCGCCCTCTCCCTCGCCGAGATCGCAGAAGTCGTCGGCGGGCAGACGCACGACATACCGGATCCGTCCGTCCAGGTCACCGGTCCGGTGGTCCGCGACTCCCGGGAAGTGGAACCCGGCAGCCTCTTCGTCGCCTTCGTCGGCGAGCACGTCGACGGCCACGACTTCGCGAACGCGGTCGTCGAGGCGGGCGCGGTGGCCCTCCTGGCGTCCCGCCCGGTCGGCGTGCCCGCGATCGTCGTGGACGACGTCCAGAGCGCCCTGGGCGCCCTCGCCCGTCATGTCGTACGACGGCTCGGCGCGACCCTCGTGGCCCTCACCGGCTCGGCGGGCAAGACCAGCACCAAGGACCTCATCGCCCAGGTGCTCGCGCGCAAGGCGCCCACAGTGTTCACGCCGGGATCGTTCAACAATGAGATCGGGCTGCCGCTGACCGCGCTGAGCGCCACCGACGAGACGAGGTTCCTCGTCCTGGAGATGGGCGCCCGCGGCATCGGCCACATCCGCTACCTCACGGATCTGACGCCCCCGCAGATCGGCCTCGTCCTGAACGTCGGCACCGCCCACATCGGCGAGTTCGGCGGCCGGGAGCAGATCGCGCAGGCAAAGGGTGAACTCGTAGAAGCGCTCCCTTCAGTTGAAGACGGCGGCGTCGCGGTCCTCAACGCGGACGATCCGCTCGTACGGGCCATGGCGTCCCGTACGAAGGCGAAGGTGATCCTTTTCGGAGAGTCCGGCGAAGCGGACGTACGGGCCGAGAACGTGCGACTCACGGACAGCGGACAGCCCTCCTTCAGGCTCCGCACACCCTCCGGTGCAAGCGACGTGACCATGCGCCTGTACGGTGAGCACCACGTGTCGAACGCGCTCGCCGCGGCCGCCGTCGCCCATGAGCTGGGCATGTCCGCAGACGAGATCGCCACCGCGCTCTCCGAGGCGGGCTCCCTCTCCCGCTGGCGGATGGAGGTCACCGAGCGACCGGACGGCGTGACCATCGTCAACGACGCCTACAACGCGAACCCCGAGTCCATGCGAGCCGCTTTGCGCGCGCTCGCGGCCATGGGCAAGGGGCGGCGGACCTGGGCGGTGCTCGGCAAGATGGCCGAGCTCGGGGACGAGGCGCTCGCCGAGCACGACGCGGTCGGACGGCTCGCTGTCCGGCTCAATGTCGGCAAGCTCGTCGCGGTCGGGGGCAGGGAAGCGTCCTGGCTGCAACTGGGCGCATATAACGAGGGTTCGTGGGGTGAGGAGTCGGTGCACGTGTCCGACGCACAGGCGGCGGTCGACCTGTTGCGCAGCGAGTTGCGCCCGGGAGACGTCGTTCTCGTGAAGGCGTCCCGGTCGGTCGGGCTCGAGAGCGTGGCGCAGGCGCTCATCGGGACCGGTGCCGAGGGTGAGGTTGCCGCCCGATGATGAAGCAGATCCTGTTCTCAGGAGTCATCGGCCTGTTCCTGACCCTGGTGGGCACCCCGCTGCTGATCAAGCTGCTGGCCCGCAAGGGCTACGGCCAGTACATCCGCGACGACGGCCCGCGCACACACGGCAGCAAGCGCGGTACGCCGACGATGGGCGGTATCGCCTTCATCTTCGCGACGGTCGCCGCGTACTTCCTGTCCAAGGTCATCACCGGTTACACGCCGACCTATTCGGGTCTGCTGGTGCTCGGTCTGATGGTGGGCATGGGCCTGGTCGGCTTCCTCGACGACTACATCAAGATCGTCAAGCGGCGTTCGCTGGGCCTGCGGGCCAAGGCGAAGATGGCCGGCCAGCTGATCGTCGGCATCAGCTTCGCGGTGCTCGCCCTGCAGTTCCAGGACGCCCGCGGGAACACCCCGGCCTCGACGAAGCTGTCGTTCATCACGGACTTCGGCTGGAAGATCGGCCCGATCCTGTTCGTGATCTGGGCGCTGTTCATGATCCTCGCGATGTCGAACGGCGTGAACCTGACGGACGGTCTGGACGGCCTCGCCACCGGCGCCTCGGTGCTGGTCTTCGGCGCCTACACCTTCATCGGTGTCTGGCAGTTCCAGGAGTCCTGCGCCAACGCGCAGACCCTGACCAACCCGAACGCCTGCTACGAGGTGCGCGATCCGCTCGACCTCGCGGTCATCGCCTCCGCGCTGATGGGTGCCTGCCTGGGCTTCCTGTGGTGGAACACCTCGCCGGCCAAGATCTTCATGGGTGACACGGGCTCACTCGCCCTCGGCGGTGTCCTCACCGGTCTGGCGATCCTCTCCCGCACGGAGCTGCTCGTCGCCATCATGGGTGGCCTCTTCGTCCTCATCACCATGTCGGTGGTCATCCAGGTCGGCTCCTTCAAGCTCACCGGCAAGCGGGTCTTCCGAATGGCCCCGCTCCAGCACCACTTCGAACTCAAGGGCTGGTCCGAAGTGCTCGTGGTGGTCCGCTTCTGGATCATCCAGGGCATCTGCGTGATCGTCGGCCTGGGCCTCTTCTACGCGGGATGGGCAGCGGAAAAGTGACCGATGGGCAGGGGCTCTCCTGGGAGGGCAAGCACGTCACCGTCGCCGGGCTCGGTGTCTCCGGGATCCCGGCGGCCAAGGTCCTGCACGGTCTCGGCGCGCTCGTCACGGTCGTCAACGACGGCGACGACGAGCGCTCCCGGGCCCAGGCCGCCGACCTGGAGGCGCTCGGCATCACCGTGCGCCTCGGCGACGGGGCGACCCTGCCCGACGGCACCGAACTGATCGTCACCACCCCTGGCTGGAAGCCCGACAAGCCGCTGTTCACGGCGGCCCGGGCGGCCGGTGTCGAGATCTGGGGCGACGTCGAACTCGCCTGGCGCCTGCGCGGCCCCGAAGCGGCCCCCTGGCTGGCCGTCACCGGCACCAACGGCAAGACCACCACCGTCCAGATGCTCGCCTCCATCCTCAAGGCGGGCGGCCTGCGCACGGCGGCGGTCGGCAACATCGGCGTCTCGGTCCTGGACGCCGTACTCGGGGACGAGCAATACGACGTCCTCGCCGTCGAACTGTCGAGCTATCAGCTGCACTGGGCGCCCTCACTGCGCGCGCACTCCGCCGCCGTTCTCAACCTGGCGCCCGATCACCTCGACTGGCACGGCTCGATGGAGGCGTACGCCGCCGACAAGGGCCGTATCTACGAAGGCAATCGGGTCGCCTGCGTCTACAACGTCGCCGACAAGGCCACCGAGGACCTGGTCCGCGAGGCCGACGTCGAGGAGGGGTGCCGGGCGATCGGGTTCACGCTGGGCAGCCCCGGGCCGTCCCAACTCGGCGTCGTGGACGGCATCCTGGTCGACCGGGCCTTCGTCGAGGACCGCCAGCGCAACGCGCAGGAACTCGCCGAGGTCTCGGACGTCAACCCGCCCGCCCCGCACAACATCGCCAACGCCCTTGCCGCCGCTGCCCTCGCGCGCGCCTTCGGGGTGCCCGCCAAGGCCGTACGGGACGGGCTGCGGGCCTTCACGCCCGACGCGCACCGCATCGCGCACGTGGCCGATGTGGACGGTGTCGCGTACATCGACGACTCCAAGGCCACCAACACCCATGCGGCGGAAGCCTCGTTGGCGGCCTACGAGTCGATCGTGTGGATCGCGGGCGGGCTCGCCAAGGGCGCCACCTTCGACGAACTCGTCGCCAAGTCGGCAAAGCGACTTCGGGGCGTGGTGCTGATCGGTGCCGATCGGGCGCTGATCGCCGAAGCCCTCGCGCGACACGCGCCGGAAGTACCCGTCGTCGACCTCGACCGGACCGACACTGGGGCGATGCTCGCGGCTGTCCAGGAGGCACAGCGGCTCGCCGCCGCCGGCGACACGGTGCTGCTCGCCCCGGCCTGCGCCTCCATGGACATGTTCGCCAACTACAACAAGCGCGGTGACGCGTTCGCCCAGGCGGTTCGCGAACTCGGCGCCTGACCGATGTGAGCGGAGGCGCTGATGCCCAGTAGCCGTACCGGCCGGCCGCCCGTGCAGCAGCGGCCCCCCAGACGTCCCACAGCCGCCAGGACCGTCCGCGACAACCCCGTACGACGGCTGTACGCCAACGCGCGCCGGGCCTGGGACCGTCCGCTGACCGCCTATTACCTGATCGCCGGCGGCAGCGTGCTGATCACCGTGCTGGGTCTGGTGATGGTCTACTCGGCCTCCCAGATCACCGCACTCCAACTCTCGCTGCCCGGCTCGTACTTCTTCCGCAAACAGTTCCTCGCGGCCTGTATCGGCGGGGTGCTGGCGCTCGCCGCCTCGCGGATGCCGGTCAAGTTGCACCGGGCGCTGGCCTATCCGATCCTCGCGGGCGCCGTCTTCATGATGGCGCTGGTGCAGTTGCCGGGGATAGGGATGTCGGTCAACGGCAACCGGAACTGGATCTCCCTCGGCGGTTCCTTCCAGATCCAGCCCAGCGAGTTCGGCAAGCTGGCCCTCGTCCTGTGGGGCGCCGACCTGCTCGCCCGCAAGCAGGACAAGGCGATGCTGTCCCAGTGGAAGCACATGCTGGTGCCGCTGGTGCCGGTCGCGTTCATGCTGCTCGGGCTGATCATGCTCGGCGGCGACATGGGTACGGCGATCATCCTCACCGCGATCCTGTTCGGCCTGCTGTGGCTGGCCGGTGCGCCGACCCGGCTCTTCGCCGGCGTGCTGTCGATCGCGGGCGTCATCGGTGTGATCCTCATCAAGACCAGCCCCAACCGGATGGCCCGGCTCGCCTGCATCGGCGCCACCGAGCCCAAGACCGGGGTCGCCGACTGCTGGCAGGCCGTGCACGGGATCTACGCGCTCGCATCCGGTGGGATCTTCGGCTCCGGGCTCGGTGCGAGTGTGGAGAAATGGGGTCAACTCCCCGAAGCCCACACCGACTTCATCTTCGCCGTCACCGGTGAGGAACTGGGCCTGGCGGGCACGCTGTCGGTACTCGCCCTCTTCGCGGCTCTAGGCTATGCGGGTATCCGCGTGGCCGGACGCACGGAGGACCCCTTCGTGAGGTATGCCGCGGGAGGCGTGACCACCTGGATCATCGCTCAGGCAGTGATCAACATCGGTGCGGTGCTCGGCCTGCTGCCGATCGCCGGCGTCCCGCTCCCGCTGTTCTCCTACGGGGGTTCCGCCCTGTTGCCGACCATGTTCGCCATCGGGTTGCTGATCGCCTTCGCGCGCGACGACCCCGCTGCGCGGGCGGCGCTTGCGATGCGGCAACCCCGCTTTGGTAGAAAGCGTGGGGGCAGGGGACCCGGTTCCGGCCGGAGTCCCCGGAGATGGAACACGATGCGACGGCGTGCCTCGGCGGCGCGTTCGTCCGGAGAGCGGTGAATTTCGGTGCATGTCGTACTCGCCGGTGGGGGGACCGCCGGCCACATCGAGCCCGCGCTCGCCCTCGCGGACGCCCTGCGCAGGCAGGACCCCACCGTGGGGATCACGGCCCTGGGCACGGAACGCGGCCTTGAGACCCGCCTCGTACCCGAGCGGGGCTACGAACTCGCGCTGATCCCCGCCGTACCGCTGCCGCGCAGGCCCACCCCGGAACTGATCACCGTGCCGGGCCGGTTGCGCGGCACCATCAAGGCCGCCGAGCAGATCCTGGAGCGCACCAAGGCGGACTGTGTCGTCGGCTTCGGCGGCTATGTGGCACTGCCCGGCTATCTCGCGGCCAAGCGCCTCGGGGTGCCGATCGTGATCCACGAGGCCAACGCCCGCCCCGGCCTTGCCAACAAGATCGGCTCGCGGTACGCGGCCCGGGTCGCCGTCTCCACCCCGGACAGCAAGCTGCGCGACGCCCGCTACATCGGCATCCCGCTGCGCCGCTCGATCGCCACCCTGGACCGCGCGGCCGTACGGCCCCAGGCCCGGGCCGCGTTCGGCCTCGACCCGAACCTGCCGACGCTGCTGGTCTCCGGCGGCTCGCAGGGCGCCCGCCACCTCAACGAGGTGATCGAGCGGGTCGCGCCCTACCTCCAACAGGCCGGAATCCAGATCCTGCACGCGGTCGGCCCGAAGAACGAACTGCCGCAGGTGCACCAGATGCCGGGGATGCCCCCCTACATCCCGGTACCGTACGTGGACCGGATGGACCTCGCGTACGCCGCGGCCGACATGATGCTCTGCCGCGCGGGCGCGATGACCGTCGCCGAACTCTCCGCCGTCGGACTCCCGGCCGCCTACGTCCCGCTGCCCATCGGCAACGGCGAACAGCGGCTGAACGCCCAGCCGGTGGTCAAGGCCGGCGGCGGACTCCTGGTCGACGACGCGGAACTGACGCCCGAGTGGATCCAGGGCAACGTCCTGCCCGTGCTCGCCGACCCGCACCGGCTGTACGAGATGTCGCGCGCGGCAAGCGAGTTCGGCCGCCGGGACGCCGACGACCTGCTCGTCGGCATGGTGTACGAGGCGATCGCCTCGCGGCACCGCTAGCCATATGTGAGAGAGGCAGGGGATCGTGGCCGGACCGACGACCGCCGAACGCGGTGAACGCCAACAGGAGTCGTCCGGCCCGCCCCTTGTCCGGCGATTGGGGCCCCGGCGCCTTCGTCTGATTGTCGTACTCGCCCTCGCCGCAGCCCTGTTGGGCACCGCCGCGGTCTGGCTGCTCTACGGCTCACAGTGGCTGCGGGTGGAGAAGGTGTCGGTCTCCGGGACGAAGGTCCTGACGCCCGAGCAGGTGCGCGAAGCCGCCGGTGTACCGGTCGGCGGACCGCTGATTTCCGTCGACACCGATGCGATCGAGGCCCGACTCCGCAGGAAATTGCCCCGAATTGACACCGTTGACGTAGTCCGTTCCTGGCCTCATGGAATCGGGCTGAAAGTGACCGAACGCATCCCGGTTCTGGTGGTGAAAAAGGGCGGAAACTTCGTCGAAGTGGACGACGAGGGCGTGCGATTCGCGACCGTTTCCACGCCGCCGAAGTCCGTCCCCACCCTCGAATTGACGCTCTCCCAAACGGGTTCGTCCGCGGCCGGCCTGCGCCGCTTCGACGAGGACCGGCTCGTGCGCGAGGCGGTGAAGGTCGCGGGTGACATTCCGGCCGCGGTCGCGCGGGACACCCAGGTCGTCAAGGTCCGTTCCTACGACGACATCTCGCTGGAGTTGAGCGGCGGCCGGACGGTGTCTTGGGGAAGTGGCGACAAGGGCGCGGCGAAGGCGCGTACGCTCACCGCTCTCATGAAAGCAGCTTCCGGCGCCCGGTACTTCGATGTAAGTGTTCCCACCGCCCCTGCGTCAGCCGGGAGTTGACGCACATTCGCGCAGGCCAGCACCCTGGTTGGGCAGCGCTACGGCTGATCACATAGGGTGAAAAGAAAAACGGGAGGTTCGGCGTGTTCGTTGAACGTGCGCCACTTGTCGACTTAGTGTCCTGTTCAGAAGACTTCAAGGAACGGACACACTGGTAACCCTAAACTTCAACGTTAGGGTTCGGGTCGGCGCTACGGACCGTCCCATTCGGCATCCGTCGTCGGATCGTGGAACACCGCGATCGGCGACACGTAACTCGAGGCGAGAGGCCTTCGACGTGGCAGCACCGCAGAACTACCTCGCAGTCATCAAGGTCATCGGTGTCGGCGGCGGTGGTGTCAATGCCATCAACCGGATGATCGAGGTCGGCCTCAAGGGCGTCGAGTTCATCGCCATCAACACCGACGCGCAGGCGCTGTTGATGAGCGACGCCGACGTCAAACTCGACGTCGGCCGCGAACTCACCCGCGGACTCGGCGCCGGCGCCAATCCGGCCGTCGGCCGCAAGGCCGCCGAGGATCACCGTGAGGAGATCGAGGAGGTCCTCAAGGGGGCCGACATGGTCTTCGTGACGGCCGGCGAGGGCGGCGGCACCGGCACCGGCGGCGCGCCCGTCGTGGCCAACATCGCGCGCTCCCTGGGAGCCCTCACGATCGGCGTGGTCACCCGCCCGTTCACCTTCGAGGGGCGGCGCCGGGCCAACCAGGCGGAGGACGGCATCGCCGAACTCCGCGAAGAGGTCGACACCCTCATCGTCATCCCGAACGACCGGCTGCTGTCCATCTCGGACCGCCAGGTCTCGGTCCTCGACGCCTTCAAGTCGGCGGACCAGGTCCTGCTCTCCGGTGTCCAGGGCATCACCGACCTCATCACCACGCCCGGGCTGATCAACCTCGACTTCGCCGACGTCAAGTCCGTGATGTCCGAGGCCGGTTCGGCCCTCATGGGCATCGGCTCGGCCCGCGGCGACGACCGCGCGGTGGCGGCGGCGGAGATGGCGATCTCCTCGCCCCTCCTCGAAGCCTCCATCGACGGCGCCCGCGGCGTCCTGCTCTCCATCTCCGGCGGCTCCGACCTCGGCCTGTTCGAGATCAACGAAGCGGCCCAACTGGTCAGCGAGGCGGCCCACCCCGAGGCCAACATCATCTTCGGCGCGGTCATCGACGACGCCCTCGGCGACGAGGTCCGGGTCACCGTGATCGCGGCCGGCTTCGACGGCGGCCAGCCGCCGACCCGCCGCGAGTCCACCATGGGCTCGACCTCGGCCCGCCGCGACGAGCCGACTCCGGTACGGCAGGAGAGCCGTCCGTCCTTCGGCTCGCTGGGCAGCGTCAAGCCGAAGGAGGAGCCGGAGCCCGCGCCGGAGCCCGTCGCCGACCTCCCGGTCTCGCCGCCGGTCCCGCCGTCGCGGACCTACTCGGACAGCGCCGCCGAGGAGCTGGACGTACCGGACTTCCTGAAGTGATAGGACAGCTCGACACCGTGAGCGGCGCGCACTTCGCCTTCACCGACAGGTGGGGCGGGGTGAGCGCCGTTCCGTACGAGGAGCTCAACCTCGGCGGAGCGGTCGGCGACGACGCCGACGCGGTCCGTACCAATCGCGAACTGGCCGCCAAGTCACTGGACTTGGACCCGGCCCTGGTGGTCTGGATGAACCAGGTGCACGGCGCGGACGTGGCGGTCGTCGACGGGCCCTGGGGCTCCTCGGACATCCCCTCCGTCGACGCGCTCGTCACCGCGCGGCGCGGCCTCGCCCTCGCCGTGCTGACCGCCGACTGCACGCCGGTCCTGCTCGCCGACCCGGTCGCCGGGATCGCGGGCGCGGCCCACGCCGGGCGCCCGGGCATGGTGGCGGGGGTCGTCCCCGCCGTCGTACGGGCCATGACGGAACTCGGCGCCGATCCCGCGCGGATCGTCGCCCGCACCGGACCCGCCGTCTGCGGCCGGTGCTACGAAGTGCCCGCGGACATGCGCGCCGACGTCGCCGCCGTGGAACCCGCGGCGTACGCCGAGACGAGTTGGGGCACTCCCGCGGTCGACGTGACCGCCGGAGCGCACGCGCAGCTCGACCGGCTCGGAGTGCGCGACCGGGAGCAGTCGCCGGTGTGCACCCGTGAATCGGGCGACCACTTCTCGTACCGCCGTGACCGCACGACCGGGCGGCTGGCGAGCTATGTCTGGCTGGACTGATCGGGCATGACGGACCGTGAGCAAGAAATCGCCGTGAATCTGGCGCGAGTCGAGGAACGCATCGCGGCCGCCTGTGCGGCGGCCGGGCGGAAGCGCGAAGAGGTGACCCTGATCGTGGTCACCAAGACCTATCCGGCGAGCGACGTAAGAACGTTGGCCGAACTCGGTGTGCGTCATGTCGCCGAGAACCGGGACCAGGACGCCGCCCCGAAGGCGGCGGAATGCGCTGATCTGCCGCTGAGTTGGCACTTCGTCGGTCAGTTGCAGACCAACAAGGTGCGATCCGTGGTCGGTTACGCCGATGTCGTGCAGTCCGTCGACCGTTCCCGGCTCGTCACCGCGCTGTCGAAGGAGGCCGAGCGGTCCGGGCGCGAACTGGGCTGTCTCATCCAGGTCGCGCTCGACGCGGGAGTGAGCGGGCGGGGCGAGCGAGGCGGCGTAGGACCGGGCGGGATCGGGGAGTTGGCCGATCTCGTCGCCGGGTCCCCGGGGCTGCGGCTCGACGGTCTGATGACCGTCGCTCCGCTCACCGGGGAGTACGCGGGACGCCAACTGGAGGCGTTCGGGCGGTTGATGGATTTGTCGACTGACCTGCGCCGAGCCCATCCTGCTGCGAACATGGTGTCGGCAGGGATGAGTGCGGACCTCGAACAGGCCGTGGCAGCCGGAGCGACACATGTGCGCGTCGGTACCTCGGTACTCGGCGTGCGCCCCAGGCTCGGGTAACGTCGCCAGGAAGTCGGACCACAGCAGAAAATATGGTCAATGCCGCCGAAGGCGGGCGTAACGACCTCGTGGATCGCGGGCACTTGGCAGTCGTCAGCCGATCCACCACAGAGCGGAGGACTCAGAGCATGGCCGGCGCGATGCGCAAGATGGCGGTCTACCTCGGCCTCGTGGAGGACGATGGGTACGACGGCCGGGGTTTCGACCCCGATGACGACTTCGAACCCGAACTGGACCCGGAGCCCGAGCGGGACCGTCGACGGCACGAGCCGTCGCACCAGTCACACAGCCCGCATCAGTCTCAAAGGGACGAACCGGTACGAGTGGTGCAGCCTCCGGCCCCTCGCGAACCGGTGTCCCATTCCGCTTCACTGGGTGCGGAATCAGGGCGTCCGGCGCGTATCGCGCCCGTGGCATCCATCACACAAGAACGCCAGTCCCTGGAGAAGAACGCACCGGTGATCATGCCCAAGGTCGTGTCGGAACGAGAGCCTTACCGGATCACCACACTTCACCCCCGGACCTACAACGAGGCCCGTACCATCGGGGAACACTTCCGTGAAGGCACCCCGGTGATCATGAATCTGACTGAGATGGATGACACAGACGCGAAGCGACTTGTCGACTTTGCGGCCGGTTTGGTGTTTGGTCTTCACGGCAGCATCGAGCGGGTGACGCAGAAGGTGTTCCTGTTGTCGCCTGCTAACGTCGATGTCACGGCGGAGGACAAGGCCCGCATCGCAGAGGGCGGGTTCTTCAATCAGAGCTGAGACAGACAGCCGCTAGGAAGCACGGAACAGGGGAGAGGGAAAGACAGACCATGAGCGTGTTCGCGCAGGTGATCTACATCGCGCTGATGGTGTTCCTCATCGTGCTCATCTTCCGGTTGGTCATGGACTACGTCTTCCAGTTCGCCCGCTCATGGCAACCCGGCAAGGCGATGGTGGTCGTTCTGGAGGCCGCCTACACTGTCACCGATCCACCGTTGAAGCTTCTACGGCGGTTCATTCCGCCGTTGCGTCTCGGGGGCGTGGCGCTCGACCTGTCCTTCTTCGTCCTGATGATCATCGTCTACATCTTGATCTCTATCGTGGGCAATCTCGCGAGGTGACAGTGGACGATACGGTCTTGCCGACTGCCGATGACTACGTTGAGGTGAAGAGATGCCGTTGACCCCCGAGGACGTGCGGAACAAGCAGTTCACGACCGTCCGCCTCCGAGAAGGCTATGACGAGGACGAGGTCGATGCCTTCCTCGACGAGGTCGAAGCCGAACTGACCCGCCTGCTGCGGGAGAACGAGGACCTGCGCGCCAAGCTGGCCGCAGCCACGCGTGCCGCCGCGCAGAACCAGCAGAACATGCGCAAGCCCCCCGAACAGGACCAGCAGCAGGGCGGCATGCAGCAGCAGGGGATGCCCCCGCAGGGCATGCCCCAGCAAGGCATGCGCGGTCCGGGCGGCCCGGTGCCCGCCGGCATATCGGGCCCGCCGCAGCAGCAGATGGGTGGCCCCATGGGCGGCCCGCCCCAGCTGCCGAGCGGTGCCCCGCAGCTGCCGCCCGGCCCCGGCGGCCAGGGTGGTCCGCAGGGCCAGGGTCCGATGGGGCCGGGCCCCATGGGCCAGGGTCCGATGCAGGGCCAGATGGGCCAGGGCCCGATGCAGGGTCAGATGCAGCAGATGGGCCAGGGCCCGATGCAGGGTCAGATGGGCGGCCAGCCCCCCATGCAGCAGCAGATGGGCATGGGCGGACCGATGGGCGGCGGCATGCCGCAGCAGGGCCCCGGTGGCGACAGCGCCGCCCGTGTCCTCTCGCTGGCCCAGCAGACCGCCGACCAGGCGATCGCCGAGGCCCGTTCCGAGGCCAACAAGATCGTCGGCGAGGCGCGTTCGCGTGCCGAGGGTCTCGAGCGTGACGCCCGTGCCAAGGCCGACGCCCTGGAGCGGGACGCGCAGGAGAAGCACCGCGTCGCGATGGGCTCCCTGGAGTCCGCCCGCGCCACGCTGGAGCGCAAGGTCGAGGATCTGCGCGGCTTCGAGCGCGAGTACCGCACGCGTCTGAAGTCCTACCTGGAGTCCCAGCTGCGTCAGTTGGAGACCCAGGCCGACGACTCGCTGGCCCCGCCGCGTGCTCCGGCCGCCGCGTCGCTTCCGCCGTCCCCGGCGCCCTCGATGGCCCCGGCCGGCGCGAGCGCCCCGTCGTACGGCGGCCCGCAGGGCATGGGTGGCATGGGAGGCCCGGCTCCGGCCGGTCCGTCCTACGGCGGTCAGCAGCAGATGTCCCCGGCGATGACCCAGCCGATGGCTCCGGTACGGCCGCAGGGCCCGTCGCCGATGGGCCAGGCCCCCTCGCCGATGCGCGGCTTCCTGATCGACGAGGACGACAACTGACAGCCTCTGGTACGCCTTAGGCGTCGGCAGCGTTCAAAAGGGCGGGGCCCCGGATTTCGATCCGGGGCCCCGCCCTTTTGGCGTGCCGGGTGACTGACGGACATGAGAAAGGCCCGGCCTCCCCGCACAGGGAGGCCGGGCCCTTTCTCGCGCCGGTGGTGGTTACACCTTGTGCAGGCGGAACACCAGGGACAGGCCCTCGTCCGTGAACGGGGCGCCGTAGCTGTCGTCCGCCTCGCCCTGGGCGAAGTCCGTGGCGAGGACCTCGTCGGCGATCAGGGCTGCGTGCTCGGACAGGGCCGAGATGACCTCCGGGTCGGTCGACGTCCAGCGCAGGGCGATCCGGTCGGCCACGTCCAGGCCGCTGTTCTTGCGGGACTCCTGGATCAGCCGGATCGCGTCACGGGCCAGGCCCGCCTGTCGCAGCTCCTCCGTGATCTCCAGGTCGAGGGCGACCGTCGCACCCGAGTCGGAGGCCACGGACCAGCCCTCGCGCGGGGTCTCTGTGATGATCACCTCATCCGGAGCCAGCGTGATGGTCTCGCCGTCCACCTCCACGGACGCCGTGCCTTCGCGCAGGGCGAGGGACAGGGCCGCCGCGTCCGCGTTCGCCACGGCCTTCGCGACATCCTGGACGCGCTTGCCGAACCGCTTGCCCAGGGCGCGGAAGTTGGCCTTCGCCGTGGTGTCGACCAGCGAGCCGCCGACCTCGCTCAGCGAGGCGAGCCCCTCGACGTTCAGCTCCTCCGTGATCTGCGCGTGCAGCTCGCGGTCCAGGGCGGCGAAGCCCGTCGCCGCGATCAGCGCGCGGGACAGCGGCTGGCGCGTCTTGACGCCCGACTCCGCGCGCGTGGCCCGGCCCAGCTCCACCAGGCGCCGGACGAGGACCATCTGCTTGGACAGCTCGGGGTCGATGACGGACAGGTCCGCCTCCGGCCATGACGACAGGTGGACCGACTCGGGGGCGCCCGGGGTCACCGGGACGACGAGGTCCTGCCAGACCCGCTCGGTGATGAACGGGGTCAGCGGGGCCATCAGTTGGGTCACCGTCTCGACGACCTCGTGCAGGGTGCGCAGCGCGGCCTTGTCGCCCTGCCAGAAGCGGCGACGGGAGCGGCGGACGTACCAGTTGGACAGGTCGTCGACGAACGCCGACAGGAGCTTGCCGGCGCGCTGGGTGTCGTAGGACTCCAGAGCCTGTGTCACCTGGTCGGTGAGCGCGTGGAGTTCGGACAGCAGCCAGCGGTCCAGGACCGGCCGGTCGGCCGGGGCCGGGTCCGCCGCGCTCGGCGCCCAGTCGGACGTGCGCGCGTACAGCGCCTGGAAGGCGACCGTGTTCCAGTACGTCAGGAGGGTCTTGCGGACGACCTCCTGGATCGTGCCGTGGCCCACGCGTCGTGCCGCCCACGGGGAACCGCCGGCCGCCATGAACCACCGCACCGCGTCCGCGCCGTGACGGTCCATCAGCGGGATCGGGTCCAGGGTGTTGCCCAGGTGCTTGGACATCTTGCGGCCGTCCTCGGCGAGGATGTGGCCGAGACAGACCACGTTCTCGTACGACGACTTGTCGAAGACCAGGGTGCCGACGGCCATCAGCGTGTAGAACCAGCCGCGGGTCTGGTCGATGGCCTCGCTGATGAACTGTGCCGGGTAGCGGGACTCGAAGAGTTCCTTGTTCTTGTGCGGGTAGCCCCACTGCGCGAACGGCATCGAACCCGAGTCGTACCAGGCGTCGATGACCTCGGGCACGCGCGTGGCGCTCTCGCCGCACTGGGGGCAGGCGAAGGTGACCGCGTCGATGAACGGGCGGTGCGGGTCCAGGCCCGACTGGTCGGTGCCGGTCAGCTCGGTCAGCTCCGCGCGGGAGCCGACTACCGTGAGGTGGTTGTCCTCGCAGCGCCAGATCGGCAGCGGGGTGCCCCAGTAGCGGCTGCGGGACAGCGCCCAGTCGATGTTGTTGTTCAGCCAGTCGCCGTACCGGCCGTGCTTGACGGTGTCCGGGAACCAGTTGGTGTTCTCGTTCTCCTGGAGGAGGCGGTCCTTGACCGCCGTGGTGCGGATGTACCAGGAGGGCTGCGCGTAATACAGGAGCGCGGTGTGGCAGCGCCAGCAGTGCGGGTAACTGTGCTCGTACGGCACGTGCTTGAAGAGCAGCCCGCGGTCCTTGAGGTCCTCGGTGAGCTTTTCGTCGGCCTTCTTGAAGAAGACACCGCCTACCAGCGGGACGTCCTCGGCGAAGGTGCCGTTCGGACGGACCGGGTTCACGACCGGCAGGCCGTACGCGCGGCAGACCTTGAGGTCCTCCTCGCCGAAAGCGGGGGACTGGTGGACCAGACCCGTGCCGTCCTCGGTCGTCACGTACTCCGCGTTCACCACGTAGTGGGCGGGCTCCGGGAACTCCACGAGCTCGAACGGACGTTGATACGTCCAGCGCTCCATCTCGGTGCCGGTGAAGGTCTCACCGGTGGTCTCCCAGCCCTCGCCGAGCGCCTTGGTGAACAGCGGCTCGGCGACGACGAGTTGCTCCTCGCCGTTCGTCGCGACGACGTAGGTGACCTCGGGGTGGGCGGCGACGGCCGTGTTGGACACCAGTGTCCAGGGGGTCGTCGTCCACACCAGGAGTGCGGCGCGGCCGGCCAGCGGACCGGAGGTGAGCGGGAAACGGACGTACACGGAGGGGTCGACGACGGTCTCGTAGCCCTGCGCCAGCTCGTGGTCCGAGAGGCCCGTCTGGTCGCGCGGGCACCAGGGCGCGACGCGGTAGTCCTGGACCAGGAGACCCTTGTTGAAGATCTCCTTGAGCGACCACCAGACCGACTCGATGTACTCGGGGTCCATCGTGCGGTACGGGTCCTCGAGGTCCGTCCAGTACCCCATGCGGGTCGTGAGCGCCTCGAAGGCGTCGGTGTGCCGGGTCACGGACTCGCGGCACTTGGCGTTGAACTCGGCGATGCCGTACGCCTCGATGTCCTGCTTGTCGGTGAAGCCCAGTTCCTTCTCGACCGCCAGCTCCACCGGGAGGCCGTGGCAGTCCCAGCCGGCCTTGCGGCCCACGTGGTAGCCGCGCATGGTCCGGAAGCGGGGGAAGACGTCCTTGAAGACGCGCGCCTCGATGTGGTGGGCGCCCGGCATGCCGTTGGCCGTGGGCGGGCCCTCGTAGAACACCCACTCGGGGCGTCCCTCGGACTGGTCCAGGGTCTTGGCGAAGATCTTCTGCTCGCGCCAGAAGTCGAGCACGGCGTGCTCGAGCGCGGGCAGGTCGACCTGGGCGGGCACCTGGCGGTACGTCGGCGTTGTCATCAGCGAGCTTCCTCCGGCGGACTTTCTGCCTTCCGTCCGGAGGGACGAGAGCTACGACTTTCCGTACGCCGTGTGCGGCGCGCTCCCGCGGTACCACCCTCCTTGGCTCCCCGGTGCATCCAGCGCACCAGTGAGCCCCCTCATTGGGGTCGCGATACCGGGTCTACTCGCCGCGTCCGATCGGCTGCGGCTTTCTTCCGGCGGCTCCGGGGTGATCTTCACGTCGCGCTCGCCCCCGGGCTTCCACCGTCCCCGGGTCGCTCTGGGCTGCTTACGCCGCTACTCGTCCCCATCCATGCTTCTCGCTCCGCCCAGTGTACGGGGCCGCACGGACAGCGGCCGACCGGTTTTGCGGAGGCCTCGGCCGGATGCTTGTCGGCCTGCCGCACGACTCGAATGGCGCTGAACGTGTGTTCGGATTCCCGGTGTGGATTCGGGACGCCGGGCTCGGCGGATTACCCGGCGGGGAGCTGGGCACAACGCATGAAGGCTCGCCGCGCGAGGCCAGGGGGGTGGACGAATCGGGCGGCGTGCCCCGTTGCCGCGGGACTCAAGTCGATTTATCGTCCCAGCACGATTCGCGTGCGTGATCACAAAATGTGAAGGGGCCGCGGCCATGGTGGCGAAGAAGACCGCCGTACAGCAGTCGGCGTCCAAGTCCACGAGTGCCGGTGCCTCCGGCGGTGGGACCAAGGACGTGGGGGGGAAGAAGAGCGCGGTCAAGAAGACCGCGGCGAGGAAGACCGCCGTGAAGAAGGCGACCGAGGAGGGGCCCGAGAGACCGGTGGCCGCCAAGAAGGCGGTGGCCGGGAAGAGCGCCGCGAAGGCGGCGCCGCCGACAGGGAAAACGACGGCTACGAAGGCCACGGCTACGAAGACGGTGGCTACGAAAGCCGCGCCGACCAAGAAAGCGGCAGTGAAGAAAGCGGCCGTGAAGAAAAACGCCGTCCCTAAGAGCACGACGGCGAAGAGCAGCCCCACGAAGACGACGACCACGAAGACGACGAAGAGCACGACCGGTACGAAGAAGAGCGCGGCCAAGAAGGCGAAGGCGGGCGCGGCGCAGGCCGCGGAGCAGACGGGAGCCACGACGGTGGTTGCGAAGAAGACTTCTGGTACGGCCACGGCGGCGAAGAGGGCGGTTCCCAAGGCACGGGTCGCGGCTGTGCCCGGCGAGCTCGCGGTGCGCCCTGGTGAGGACCCCTGGACGCCGGAGGAGGTCGAGGAGGCCCGTACCGAGCTGCTGTCCGAGGCGGAACGGCTGCGCGAGGAGATCACCTCCACCGAGCAGGCCCTCGCCGGTCTGATGCGGGACTCCGGGGACGGTGCCGGCGACGACCAGGCCGACACCGGCACCAAGAACATCACGCGCGAGAGCGAGATGGCGCTGGCCGCCAACGCGCGCGAGATGCTGATCCAGACCGAGCGCGCCCTGGGGAAGCTGGACGCGGGCACGTACGGCCTGTGCGAGAACTGCGGCAACCCGATCGGCAAGGCCCGTATGCAGGCCTTCCCGCGGGCCACCCTGTGCGTCGAGTGCAAGCAGAAGCAGGAGCGCCGGTACTGAACGCGAGTACTGAACGCCGGTACTGAGGGTGCCGAGAGGTGTGCCGTACCCTCTTCCTCAGTCAGGCACCTAGGTTCGAGGGACTCACGTGGCAGAGGCGGAGCGCATCATCGGTACGCCGGATACCCCAGAGGCGGCGGGGGCCGAGCCGGAGCAGGGCGAGGGCGCGCGCCCCAGGGGCAGGCGCCGGATCGCCGTGCTGTTCGTGGTGGCCGCCTTCGCGTACACCCTCGACCTGGTCAGCAAGCTGCTCGTGGTGGCCAAGCTGGAGCACCACGCGCCGATCGAGGTCTTCGGGGACTGGCTGGAGTTCCACGCGATCCGCAACCCCGGCGCGGCCTTCGGGTTCGGCGCGGCCTTCACGGTCATCTTCACGATGATCGCGGCCGCCGTGATCGTGGTCATCGCGCGACTGGCGCGCAAGCTCTACAGCCTGCCGTGGGCCATCGCGCTCGGGCTGCTGCTGGGCGGCGCCCTCGGCAACCTCACCGACCGGATCTTCCGCTCGCCCGGCATCTTCCAGGGCGAGGTCGTCGACTTCATCGCGCCCAAGGGCTTCGCCGTCTTCAACCTCGCCGACTCGGCGATCGTGTGCGGCGGCATCCTGATCGTGCTGCTCTCCTTCCGCGGCCTCGACCCGGACGGCACCGTCCACAAGGACTGAGCAACGGTTCACGGGGGCTGGGCCCGCAGGCTCAGGTAAGGCGGTGTCGGACCCGTCCGGCATACTCGACCGAGTGAGCACAGTTCCCGAGATCCGAAACCTGCCCGTGCCCGACGGCCTGGAGGGTGAGCGCGTCGACGCCGCCATCTCCCGCATGTTCGGCTTCTCCCGTACGAAGGCCGCCGAGCTGGCCGCGGCGGGGAAGGTCACGGTCGACGGCTCGGTGGTCGGGAAGTCCGAGCGCGTGCACGGCGGGGCCTGGCTGGAAGTTGAGATGCCGCAGGCGCCCGCGCCCGTGCAGATCGTCGCCGAGCCGGTCGAGGGCATGGAGATCGTCTACGACGACGATGACGTCATCGTGATCGTCAAGCCGGTCGGCGTCGCCGCCCACCCCAGTCCCGGCTGGACCGGGACGACCGTCATCGGCGGGCTGGCCGCCGCCGGGTACCGCATCTCGACGTCCGGTGCCGCCGAGCGCCAGGGCATCGTGCACCGCCTCGACGTCGGCACCTCCGGCCTGATGGTGGTCGCCAAGTCGGAGCGCGCGTACACCTCGCTCAAGCGCCAGTTCAAGGAGCGCACGGTCGACAAGCGTTACCACACGCTGGTCCAGGGCCACCCCGACCCGACCAGCGGCACCATCGACGCCCCCATCGGCCGCCACCCGAACCACGACTACAAGTGGGCGGTCACCGCCGAGGGCAAGCCGTCGGTCACGCACTACGACCTCATCGAGGCGTTCCGCGCGGCCTCCCTGCTCGACGTGAAGCTGGAGACCGGCCGTACCCACCAGATCCGCGTGCACATGGCCGCCCACCGCCACCCGTGCGTCGGCGACCTGACCTACGGCGCCGACCCGACGCTCTCCAAGCGGCTGCGCCTGACCCGTCAGTGGCTGCATGCCGTCCGGCTCGGCTTCGAGCACCCCGCCGACGGCCAGTGGGTCGAGTTCGAGAGCACGTACCCGGACGACCTCCGGCAGGCCCTGGACCTGGTGCGTGAGGAGACGTACGCATGAGCCCGACGTCGTACGTCGTGCGGGTCGCCGATGACCCGGCCGACCGTGAGGCCTGCTTCGCGGTGCGCAAGGAGGTCTTCGTCGCCGAGCAGGGCGTGGCCCAGGAGATCGAGTACGACGACTACGACGCCGTAGCGACGCATGTGCTCGCCGTGCGCGAGGACGGGACGCCGCTGGGCACCGGGCGGTTGCTGTACGGCGAGGCGGCTGCCGCGAAGACCGATGGTGACCTGACCGTGGGGTCCCTGGGGCGGCTGGCTGTCACCAAGGAGGCGCGTGGGCTCGGGGTCGGGGTCGCGTTGGTGCGGGCGATCGAGGACGCGGCACGCGCGCGGGGGCTGGCCGCCGTAGACCTGCATGCGCAGACGCACGCGCTCGGGTTCTACGAACGGCTCGGCTATGAGGCGTACGGCCCGGAGTTCGCGGACGCCGGCATTCCGCACCGGGCGATGCGGCGCGCCCTGTAACCGACGGGCGTCGAAAAAGCTGGTGGGGCGGGTGGCGTGGCAGGCTGGGGCGTCCGCTGTGTGAACGTCGAGATCCCGCCGGAGCCCTGACCGTGGATCAATTGGCCCTGCTTTTCGTCCTGTTGCTCGGGGCCGTGGTGAGTGTCCCGCTCGGGGACCGGCTCGGTCTGCCGTCGCCGGTGTTGATGACGCTCCTGGGGATGGCCCTCGCGGTCGCCGACTTCGTGCCGAACGTGAACGTCCCGCCCGACCTGATCCTGCCCCTGCTGCTGCCACCGCTGCTGTACGCGGCCGTACGGCGCACCTCCTGGCGGCAGTTCACGGCCAACATCCGGCCCATCTTCCTGCTGGCCGTGGCGCTGGTCTTCGTCACCACTCTGGCCGTGGCCGCCGTCGCGAGCGCGATCGTGCCGGGGCTGCCGATCGCCGCCGCTGTGGCACTCGGCGCGCTCGTGGCGCCGCCCGACCCGGTCGCCGCGACCGCCGTCGCTGGTCAACTCGGGCTGCCGCGGCGGCTGGTGTCGATCCTGGAAGGCGAGGGCCTCTTCAACGACGTGACGGCCATCGTGCTGTACCACGTGGCGATCGCCGCGGCCGTCAGCGGTTCCTTCGACTTCTGGCGCGCCGGGCTCGACTTCGTGCTGTCCGCCGTCGTCGCCGTAGCCGTGGGACTGGCTCTGGGGTGGGCCGCGAACAAGCTGATGTCGGCTCTCGACGACGCCACCCTGCAGATCGGCCTGACGCTCCTGGTGCCGTATGCCTCGTACGTCCTGGCCGACGAACTGCACGGTTCCGGTGTGCTCGCCGTGCTCACCACCGCGCTGTTCCTCGCCGAGTACGCGCTCGGCGCCGACGACGTCCTGACCCGGCTCGCCGGGGCGACGGTGTGGGACGTGGTGGACACCCTGGTCACCGGAGTGGCCTTCGGACTCATCGGGCTCGAACTGCACAACGCGATCCGTACGGCGTCCGGGCGGTGGGGCGAGATGCTCGGCTGGGCTGCCGCGATCGTGGGCGTCGTCGTGGTCGTACGGCTGGCGTGGCTGCTGCCGGCGACCTGGCTGACGAAACGGCTGCACGCCAAGCGGGACTACGACGAGGAGATCCCGACGTCCTGGCGGGAGACCCTGATCATGTGGTGGGCGGGGATGCGCGGGGTGGCCTCCGTCGCCCTGGCGCTGGCGATTCCGCTGACCATGGACGACGGGTCGGCGTTCCCGGACCGGGACGAGATCGTGTTCATCGCGTTCGGGGTGATCATGGCGACGCTGGTGATCCAGGGGCTCACCTTGCCGTGGCTGGTGAAGCGGCTCGGGGTGCGGGCCGACACCGACAGCGAGAAGGCGTTCGAGAAGGAGCTGGCGGTGCGGGCGGCGAAGGCCGCGAAGCGGCGGCTGCGGGAGATCGAGGATGTCGAGGAGTTGCCGGAGGAGGTGTCCGAGCAGTTGCTGCGGCGGGCGTTCGACATCGGGGTGCGGATCTCTCCCGAGGTGGGGGACGGGGAGCGGCGGGAGGCGTACGAGAAGAGGGTGAAGCGGGTGAAGCGGATGCGGCGGATCCAGGGGGAGATGATGAGCGCGGCTCGGCATGAGGTGCTGGCTGCGCGGAGCGAACCCGGGGCGGATCCGGAGATCGTGGACCGGGTGCTGCGGCATCTGGACGTCCGTAGCTTGAGGTGAGATCTCCCACCCACGCACCGCCCGTTTACTGTCGGCTGGAGGGTGGGCGTTTGCCGTGGGGGCCGAGCGCCGTCGGCGGCCGCGGGTCGAATTCCCTCGTGTTCGCCCTCGCCTTCTTTGTAGGCTCGGCTCATGGCTCGTAACGTCGTAATCAGCGGTGGTGGTACGGGAATTGGGCTCGCTGCGGCGCACGCCTTCGCGGCCGGCGGGGACCGGGTGTTGCTGCTCGGGCGACGCCGTGAGGTGCTGGAGAAGGCCGGGGTGCCCGGGGCGTTGACGTACGCCGGGGATCTGAGTGAGCCCGAAGTGGTGCGGGGCGTGGGGCGGTTCGTCGCCGAGGAGTTCGGCACCGTGGATGTGCTGGTGCACAGCGCGGGTGGCAACGGGACGTTGGAGCCGGCGAGCGGCAGCGGCGATGCGCTGGACGCCGTGGCGCACAACTGGACCGTCAACTTCCGGATCAACACGCTGAGCGCCGCGCTTCTCACCGAGGCCCTGAAGTCGCGGCTCGCGGAGCCGGGCGGGCGGGTGCTGTTCGTCAGTTCCGTCGCCGCGTACCGGGGGTCGGGGAGCGGGGCGTACGGCGCGGCCAAGGCCGCGTTGCATCCGTACGCCCATGATCTGGCCCGGGATCTCGGGCCGCGCGGCATCACCGTGAACGTGGTCGCGCCCGGGTACATCGAGGACACGGAGTTCTTCGGGCCGGAGATCGCGGAGGCTCGGCGTGAGCGGATGATCCGGGACACGTTGACGGGGCGGGCGGGTACGCCCGGGGATGTTGCCGGGACCCTGCATTGGCTCGCCTCGCCGGCAGCTGGGCATGTCACCTCGCAGGTGATTCAGGTCAATGGCGGGGCTGAGCGGGGGCGTTGAGGGGCGCGGAGTTGCCGGAAGGGCCGGAGTCGGTGGCGTCGTGGTACGAGGCAGGGGGTGGTGGGGCAGGTTGTCGGTCGGCTGCGGCGCCGTCTCGGCTGGTCGCGCAGTTCCCCGCGCCCCTGAAAGACGGGGGTGTTGCCGGCGGAGCCAACTCGAGCGTT
The DNA here is from genome assembly GCF_000716435.1 of Streptomyces xylophagus. GTDB lineage: Bacteria > Actinomycetota > Actinomycetes > Streptomycetales > Streptomycetaceae > Streptomyces > Streptomyces xylophagus. The sequence continues at coordinate 183,976 of NZ_JNWO01000010.1, read as the reverse complement.
AAAGCCGGCTGCCCCCAACTCCCCAGGGGCGCGGGGAACTGCGCGACCAGCCCCCACCGGGCCCGAGGCGACCACGCACCGATCCCCGATCCGTCACCCGCGCCCCGCCCCCGGCGGCTCATGAGCCGGGCGGGCCGCACCCCCGTTCGGGGACGTGTCCTCGCCCGGCATCGGTGCCGCGTCCGCCGTGTTGACGCGGGGGAGGGCGTACGGGTGCTCCACGTACAGCCAGCGGATCATCTGTTCGCGGACCGTGACCCGTACCGTCCAGATGTCGTCGGCGTCCTTCGCCGTCACCAGGGCCCGGACCTCCATGGTGTTCGGGGTGGTGTCGGTGACGACGAGGCCGTAGCTGCGGCCGTCCCAGGCCGGGCACGCGCGCAGGATCTCGCGGAGCTGCTCGCGCATCGCGTCCACGGGGGCCGAGTGGTCGACCTGGAAGTAGACGATGCCGGTCATCTGAGGGGTGCCGCGCGACCAGTTCTCGAACGGCTTGGACGTGAAGTACGACACCGGCATGGTGATCCGGCGCTCGTCCCAGGTCCGTACCGTGAGGAAGGTCAGGGTGATCTCCTCGATCGTGCCCCACTCGCCGTCCACGACGACCGTGTCGCCGATGCGGACCATGTCGCCGAAGGCGATCTGCAGTCCCGCGAAGAGGTTGGCGAGAGTGGACTGCGCCGCCACACCGGCGACGATGCCGAGGACGCCCGCCGAGGCCAGCAGGGAGGCGCCGGCCGCGCGCATCGCGGGGAACGTGAGCAGCATCGCCGCGACCGCGACCACGCCGACGATCGCGGCGACCACACGCGTGATCAGCGTCACCTGGGTCCGGACCCGGCGGACCCGGGCCGCGTCGCGGGAGGCGCGGGCGTAGCGCGTGTACGACGACTCCACGATCGCGGCGGCGACCCGGATCATCAGCCACGCGGTGGCGCCGATCAGCACCAGGGTGAGGGTCTGGCCGATGCCGATCCGGTGTTCCTCAAGGAGTTGCGCCTGGTCGTAGGAGCCTCTGAGGAAGGCCGCGCAGAGCAGTAGTTGGTAGGGGACACGGCCTCGGCGCAGCAGGCCCCACAGTGTGGTGTCGTCGTGCCGGGCGTCCGCCTTGCGCAGCAGCAGGTCGGTGACCCAGCCGATGAGCAGCGTGAGGACGACGGAGCCGCCGATGACGATCAGCGGGCGCAGTACGTTCTCCATGTGTCCGACCGTACTGGCACGATGGCTTCATGAACATCATGCTCTTCCACTCGACGTACGGTCTCCGGCCGGCGGTGCGCGACGCCGCCGAGCGGCTGCGCGCGGCGGGCCACGAGGTGTGGACGCCGGACCTCTTCGAGGGGCATACGTTCGAGACGGTCGAGGAAGGCATGGCCTTCAACGACGGGATCGGCAAGGACGAGCTGCTGAAGCGGGCCGTGCTGGCCGCCGCCCCCTATTCGGAACGCGGACTCGTCTACGCCGGGTTCTCGCTCGGCGCCTCCGTCGCCCAGACGCTCGCCCTCGGCGACGAGAAGGCCCTCGGGCTGCTCCTCCTGCACGGCACCTCGGACATCGCGGCCAACGCCTCCGTCGACGACCTGCCGGTCCAGCTGCATGTCGCCGAGCCGGACCAGTTCGAGACGGACGACTGGCTCAGCTCCTGGTATCTCCAGATGGGCAAGGCGGGTGCGGATGTGGAGATCTACCGGTACGCCGGAGCCGGCCATCTGTACACCGACCCCGGCCTCCCGGACTACGACGAGGAGGCCGCCGAGGCCACCTGGCGGGTGGCGCTCGGCTTCCTGGAGACCCTCTAGAGACCTACGGACCTACACCGGGTCGTACGTCCGTTCCACTTTCTGGGTGCCGCTGCGCGTGCGGTACGACCGCTCCCAGGACGCGGTCGCGGTGGGCGAGGTGCGGTCGGACAGGACGTAGTAGTCCATCTGCGCCCGGTCGGCGGTGATGTCCAGGACGCCGTAGCCGTGGCGGTCCGTGTCGACCCAGTGGACGTGCCGGTTGGCGAGCTGGATGAGCGGGGCGGCGAGCGCGGAGACCGTGCCCTCGGGCACCTTGACTATGTCGTCGAGGTTGTCGGAGGTCACCGAGGTGATCACGAACTCCGTTGCCGCGGACGGAGAGAGCGGGTACGTTCCGGCGTCTACCGGCACGTCGTTGGCCCAGGACATGTGGATGTCGCCGGTGAGGAAGACCGTGTTGCCGATCGCGTTCGACCGCAGATGGGCGAGGAGTTCACGGCGGTCGTCGGTGTAGCCGTCCCACTGGTCGGTGTTGACGCCGATGCCGTCCTGCGGCAGGTCCAGCAGCTTGGCGAGCGGCTTGAGGAGGTCGGCGGTGAGTGAGCCGATGACGAACGGCGCGATCATCACCGAGTTGCCGACAAGGCGCCACTTGGTGTCCGAGGCCTTCAACCCGGCCTTCAGCCAGTCGAGTTGGGCGCGTCCCGTGATCGTACGGTCCGGGTCGTCGACCGCACCGCTGCCCGAACTCGCCTGCTGCGAGCGGAAGGAGCGCAGGTCGAGGAGGGAGAGGTCCGCCAGTTTGCCGAAGCGGAGGCGGCGGTAGGTGGTGCCTTCGATCGCGGGACGGACTGGCATCCACTCGAAGTACGCCTGTTTCGCGGCTGCTTGGCGTGCCGTCCAGGTGCCTTCGGCGCCCTCGGTGTGGTTGACCGCGCCGCCCGACCAGGCGTTGTCCGCGAACTCGTGGTCGTCCCAGATCGCGACGACCGGCGCCTTGGAGTGCAGGGCCTGGAGGTCCGGGTCGGTCTTGTACTTGCCGTGCCGGGTGCGGTAGTCGGCGAGCGTGATGATCTCGTTCAGGGGCGCGTGCGGTCGTACGACCGTGCCGCGCGTCCCGTACTCGCCGGACTTGTACTCGTAGATGTAGTCCCCGAGATGCAGCCAGGCGTCGAGGTCGTTCCGGGCCGCGAGATGGCGGTACGAGGAGAAGTAGCCCGCCTCCCAGTTGGCGCAGGTGACGACGCCGAAGCGCAGGCCGGACACGTTCGCGTCCGCCGCCGGCGCGGTGCGGGTGCGCGCCGCCGGGGAGTTGGTGCCGCCGGCCGAGAAGCGGAAGTAGTAGGCGGTGGCCGGGGCCAGGCCGCGGATGTCGGCCTTGACGGTGTGGTCGGAGTCGGCGGTCGCGGTGAGGGAGCCCTTGGCGACGATGTTGGTGAACGCCTTGTCGGTGGCTACGGTCCAGCTCACCTCGGTGTCCGGGCCGAGCCCGGAACCCGGGACCGCCTCGGCGGTGGGCGTCACCCGGGTCCACAGCAGGATGCCGTCCGGCAGTGGGTCCCCGGAGGCGACGCCGTGCAGGAAGGCGGGGGTGTCGGTGGCTGCCCCGGCGGGCAGCGCGGCGATCAGCGGGCCGGCCAGGACGGCGGTGGCGGCCGCGGCCTTGACGACCGTACGGCGGCGCGGGGAGGGCGAGTTGGCGCCCTCGGGTGCTCTGTATCGACTGGTCACGAGCGATCAGGTTACTGATCGGTATTAACGGGAGCGGGCGAACTCGTAAAAGTTCGCCCGCTCTTCCACCAGCCGTTGGTTCAGCCCTTCAGGGCCGCGTCCACCACCCTGGTGAAGTCGGCCACCGTCATGGGCGGGTTGCCCGAGGTGTCGGCCGTGAGCATCTTGCCGTTCATGACGAAGCTCGGGGTGCCGGTCACGCCGTCCTTGTTGTTGTCGAAGGTCTTCGACATGGCCATCGCCCAGGCGTCGTAGGTGCCCTTCTTGACGGCGGTCTGGAACTTCGTGTTGTTCTTCAGCGCGGAGACGGTGTTGGCGACCTTGATGAGGTAGCTGTCGTCCTTGAACTTGTCGGTCGTCTCGTCGGGGTGGTACTTCGTCGAGTAGAGCGCGGTCTTGTACTCGAGGAACGCGGTGGGGCTGACGTTCAGCGCGGCGCCCAGGGCGCTCAGGGCGTTCTTCGAGCCCTCGCCGTTGTCCTTGTTGTCGATGAACGTGCCACCGATGTACTGGATCTTGAACTTGCCGTCGTCGATGTCCTTCACGACGGTCGAGCCGACGGTCTGCTCGAACTGGGCGCAGACGGGGCAGCGCGGGTCCTCGTACTCCTTGAGGGTCTTCTTCGCGCTGGCCTTGCCGATGACGACCGTCGTGCCCTTGGTGCCCGAGGTGTTGGCCGGGGCCGTGACCTTGGCGTCCTTCAGGCCCTCCCAGTAGCTGGGCTTGTTGTTCTGCACGACGGCGTAACCTATGCCGCCGGCTATCGCCAGGACGCCGACGACCGAACCGGCCACGATGATCTGCCGCTTGACCTTGGCGCGCTTGGCCTCGCGCTCGCGCTCGGCGCGCAGCCGCTCACGGGCCGCCGTCTTCGCCGCCGCGCTGTTCCGCTTGCTCATGTTGGTGATCTCCATATGGGACGCGTACACGTCGTACGCGGAATACGTGTGGGGGACTGATGTGTGCTCAGGTACCTGTGGGGCGTTCAGACCGCGAGGAGGACCGAGCACGGCGGTCCACGCCGTCCCAGGGAGTGCACCAGCAGCCGCTCACGGACGGTGGCCGTGCGGCGCGTGGTGCGCGGCAGCCGGCGTACGGCCGAGGTGCGTCGGCCGGTCACGGCGGCGACGGCGAGGAGCAGGGGCCGGAAGCCCACCGCCGTGGCCGCGCGCAGCAGTTCGGTCAGCGCGCGCTCGCCGCGGCGCAGATAGGCGGCGGCCAGCAGCCCGACGCCGATGTGCGCGCCGAGCAGCAGCCAGGCGGCGGTGGCGTCGGTGTGCGCGAGCAGCGCCGCCGCCTGATGGGGATCGTTGGTCATCCGGGCCAGCGGGCTGCCCACGCTGCCGCCGCTGCACAGCACGTCCAGGCCGACCGCGCGCAGCGGTCCGGCGACCGGGCCGCCCGCCCGGCCGTAGCAGGCGTGCTGGCCGGTGGTGAACACCGTGTCGGCGGCCAGTTCCAGCGGGATCAGCAGCGCGGCGATCCGGCCGAAGCCGCGTTCGCGGCCCGCCAGCGCGTACGCGAGGACGAACACGGTGGCCGCGATGACGGCCACCGTGCCGAACGGAAGGGGGACCCGGGACAGCAGCACGTGCGACGCGGTGCTGAGCGTCACGACCAGTGCCGTGAACAGTGCCGCGCGTACGGCCCTGAGCTGGATCCCGGATATGTCCATAGCGGAGGTGAGTCTGTCATGTGCTCCGGTAAGGGACCCCTAAAGGGTTCCTGTGAGCGTACGGATGGTTACAGACCCGGAATCCGGCCGTTGCGGAACAGGTCGACGAAGATCTGGTGGTCGGCACGCGCGCGTGCGCCGTAGTCGTGCGCGAAGTCGACGAGCACGCCCGCGAAGCCGTCCTCGTCGGCCGCGATCGCCGCGTCGATGGCCCGCTCGGTGGAGAACGGCACCAGGGACTCCCCGGACTGGTCGTCGGCCGCCGCGTGCATGGTGGCCGTGGCCCGCCCGAGGTCGGCGACCACGGCGGCGATCTCCTCCGTGTCGTCGATGTCGCTCCAGTCCAGGTCCACCGCGTACGGCGACACCTCGGCGACCAGCTGCCCCGAACCGTCCAGCTCGGTCCAGCCCAGCCACGGGTCCGCGTGCGCCTGGAGGGCCCTCTGCGAGATCACCGTGCGGTGACCCTCGTGCTGGAAGTAGTCCCGGATCGCCGGATCCGTGATGTGCCGGGAGACGGCCGGCGTCTGGGCCTGCTTGATGTAGATCACCACATCGTTCTCCAGGGCGTCGCTGTTGCCCTCGAGAAGGATGTTGTACGACGGCAGCCCGGCCGAGCCGATGCCGATCCCGCGGCGGCCGACGACGTCCTTCACGCGGTACGAGTCGGGGCGGTCCAGGGAGGACTCCGGGAGCGTCTCCAGGTAGCCGTCGAAGGCCGCGAGGACCTTGTACCGGGTGGCCGCGTCCAGCTCGATGGAGCCGCCGCCCGAAGCGAACCGGCGCTCGTAGTCGCGGATCTCCGTCATCGAGTCCAGCAGCTCGAAGCGGGTCAGCGAGCGGGCGGTGCGCAGCGCGCCCAGCAGCGGCCCGTCGGCGGTGTCCAGGGTGAACGGGGGCACCTCGTCGCTCTTCGCGCCCGTCGCCAGCGCGTGCACCCGCTCGCGGTACGCGCCCGCGTAGATCTTCACCAGCTCGGTGATCTGCTCGTCACTGAGCGCCTTCGCGTACCCGAGGAGCGCGACGGAGCCGGCGAAGCGCTTCAGGTCCCACGTGAACGGGCCGACGTACGCCTCGTCGAAGTCGTTGACGTTGAAGACCAGGCGGCCGTTCGAGTCCATGTACGTGCCGAAGTTCTCGGCGTGCAGGTCGCCGTGGATCCACACGCGCGAGGTGCGGTCGTCCAGGTACGGGCCGCCCCGCTTCTCCGCGTCGAGGTCGTGGTAGAAGAGCGCCGCCGTGCCCCGGTAGAAGGCGAAGGCGGAGGCCGCCATCTTCCGGAACTTCACGCGGAACGCGGCCGGGTCGGCGGCCAGGAGCTCGCCGAAGGCGGTGTCGAAGACGGCAAGGATCTCCTCGCCGCGGTGCTCGTCGTTGAGCTGCGGAACCGACATCGCTCTGTGCCTCCTGGTACGGGTGGTGCATGACATGTGACGGGGTCTGTCGTCACCTTCCAACGCTCGAAGGTACGTGGGAGTGCCCGCCCTGTGTCAGTGGTGAGGCATAGGATTCGGTCTCGTCCCCCCAGACCGTCCGCTGCTCTTCGTCGATCGTTTCCCCTGCCATCCCTGGAGGCCACGCCGTGTCAAAGCCGCCGTTCACGCACCTGCACGTCCACACCCAGTACTCGCTTCTGGACGGTGCCGCGCGGCTCAAGGACATGTTCAACGCGTGCAACGAGATGGGCATGACCCATATCGCGATGTCCGACCACGGCAACCTCCACGGTACCTACGACTTCTTCCATACGGCGACGAAGGCCGGGGTCACGCCGATCATCGGCATCGAGGCGTACGTCGCCCCCGAGTCGCGGCGCAACAAGCGCAAGATCCAGTGGGGCCAGCCGCACCAGAAGCGCGACGACGTGTCCGGTTCCGGCGGTTACACCCACAAGACGATCTGGGCGGCGAACAAGACGGGCCTGCACAACCTCTTCAAGCTGTCCTCGGACGCGTACGCCGAGGGCTGGCTGCAGAAGTGGCCGCGCATGGACAAGGAGACCATCTCCCAGTGGTCCGAGGGGCTCATCGCCTCCACCGGCTGCCCCTCGGGCGAGCTGCAGACCCGGCTGCGCCTGGGCCAGGAGGAAGAGGCCCTGAAGGCGGCGGCCGAGTACCAGGACATCTTCGGCAAGGACCGCTACTTCCTGGAGCTGATGGACCACGGCATCGAGATCGAGCGCCGAGTCCGTGACGGCCTTCTCGACATCGGCCGCAAGCTCGGCATCCCGCCCCTGGTGACGAACGACTCGCACTACACGTACGCGCACGAGGCGACCGCCCACGACGCCCTGCTGTGCATCCAGACCGGCAAGAACCTCTCCGACCCGGACCGCTTCCGGTTCGACGGCACCGGCTACTACCTGAAGTCCACCGACGAGATGTACGCCGTGGACTCCTCGGACGCCTGGCAGGAGGGCTGCCGCAACACCCTCCTGGTCGCCGAACAGATCGACACCACCGGCATGTTCGAGGCGAAGAACCTCATGCCGAAGTTCGACATCCCCGAGGGGTACACCGAGGTCACCTGGTTCAAGGAGGAGGTGCGCCTCGGCATGGAGCGCCGCTTCCCGGGCGGCGTCCCCGACGACCGGCAGAAGCAGGTCGAGTACGAGCTGGACGTCATCATCCAGATGGGCTTCCCGGGCTACTTCCTTGTCGTCGCCGACTTCATCATGTGGGCGAAGAACAACGGCATCGCGGTGGGCCCGGGCCGTGGTTCCGCGGCCGGTTCGATCGTCGCGTACGCCATGGGCATCACCGACCTCGACCCGATCCCGCACGGCCTGATCTTCGAGCGGTTCCTCAACCCCGAGCGCGTCTCCATGCCCGACGTCGACATCGACTTCGACGAGCGTCGGCGCGTCGAGGTGATCAGGTACGTGACGGAGAAGTACGGCGCCGACAAGGTCGCCATGATCGGCACCTACGGCAAGATCAAGGCCAAGAACGCCATCAAGGACTCCGCGCGCGTGCTGGGCTATCCGTACGCGATGGGCGACCGCCTCACCAAGGCGATGCCCGCCGACGTCCTCGGCAAGGGCATCGACCTCTCCGGCATCACCGACCCCAAGCACCCGCGCTACGGCGAGGCGGGCGAGATCCGCGGGATGTACGAGAACGAGCCGGACGTCAAGAAGGTCATCGACACCGCCAAGGGCGTCGAGGGCCTGGTCCGGCAGATGGGCGTGCACGCCGCCGGCGTCATCATGTCCAGCGAGCCCATCGTCGACCACGCCCCGATCTGGGTGCGGCACACGGACGGCGTGACCATCACACAGTGGGACTACCCGCAGTGCGAGTCGCTCGGCCTGATCAAGATGGACTTCCTGGGGCTGCGCAACCTCACGATCATGGACGACGCCGTGAAGATGGTGAAGTCCAACAAGGGCATCGACCTGGAGATGCTCGCCCTCCCGCTGGACGACCCCAAGACGTACGAACTGCTGTGCCGCGGCGACACGTTGGGCGTGTTCCAGTTCGACGGCGGCCCGATGCGTTCGCTGCTGCGCCAGATGCAGCCCGACAACTTCGAGGACATCTCCGCCGTCTCGGCCCTGTACCGCCCCGGCCCGATGGGCATGAACTCGCACATCAACTACGCCGAGCGCAAGAACAAGCGCCAGGAGATCACCCCGATCCACAAGGAGCTGGAGGAGCCCCTCGAAGAGGTCCTCGCGGTCACCTACGGCCTGATCGTCTACCAGGAGCAGGTGCAGAAGGCCGCGCAGATCGTCGCCGGATACTCGCTCGGCGAGGCCGACATCCTGCGCCGCGTGATGGGCAAGAAGAAGCCCGAGGAACTGGCGAAGAACTTCACCATCTACCAGGCGGGCGCCCGGAAGAACGGCTACAGCGACGAGGCGATCCAGGGCCTGTGGGACGTCCTGGTCCCCTTCGCCGGCTACGCGTTCAACAAGGCGCACTCCGCCGCGTACGGCCTGGTCTCGTACTGGACCGCCTACCTCAAGGCCAACTACCCGGCCGAGTACATGGCGGCGCTGCTCACCTCGGTCAAGGACGACAAGGACAAGTCCGCGATCTACCTGAACGAGTGCCGGCGCATGAAGATCAAGGTGCTCCCGCCGAACGTCAACGAGTCGGTGCACAACTTCGCCGCCCAGGGCGACGACGTGATCCTCTTCGGCCTGGAGGCCGTGCGCAACGTCGGCACGAACGTGGTCGACTCGATCATCAGGTCCCGCAAGGCGAAGGGGAAGTACGGCTCCTTCCCCGACTACCTGGACAAGGTCGAGGCCGCGGCCTGCAACAAGCGCACCACCGAATCCCTCATCAAGGCAGGGGCGTTCGACACCCTGGGGCACACCCGCAAGGGCCTCACCGCGCACTTCGAGCCGATGATCGACAACGTGGTGGCGGTCAAGCGCAAGGAGGCCGAGGGGCAGTTCGACCTCTTCGGGGGCATGGGCGAGGAGGACACCAGCGAGCCGGGCTTCGGACTCGACGTGGAGTTCACCACCGACGAGTGGGAGAAGACCTATCTCCTCGCCCAGGAGCGGGAGATGCTCGGCCTGTATGTCTCCGACCACCCGCTCTTCGGCCTGGAGCACGTGCTGTCCGACAAGGCCGACGCGGGCATCGCCCAGCTCACCGGAGGTGAGCACGCGGACGGCGCGGTCGTCACCATCGGCGGCATCATCTCGGGCCTCCAGCGCAAGATGACCAAGCAGGGCAACGCCTGGGCGATCGCCACCGTCGAGGACCTCGCGGGCTCCATCGAGTGCATGTTCTTCCCGGCGACCTACCAGCTCATCTCGACCCAACTCGTCGAGGACACCATCGTGTTCGTCAAGGGTCGCCTGGACAAGAGGGAAGACGTGCCCCGCCTTGTCGCGATGGAGATGCAGGTCCCGGACGTGTCGAACGCGGGCACCAACGCGCCCGTGATCCTCACCATCCCGGCGACCAGGGTCACCCCGCCGATGGTGAGCAGGCTCGGTGAGATCCTCAGTCACCACCGGGGCGACAGCGAGGTCCGCATCAAGCTCCAGGGCCCGACCAAGACCACGATCCTGCGCCTGGACAAGCACCGGGTGAAGCCCGACCCGGCCCTGTTCGGCGACTTGAAGGTGCTGCTCGGCCCGGCCTGCCTGGCCGGCTGAGCGACAGGCGACAGGCAACAGACGTGACCGAGGGGCGCATCCGTCGACGGATGCGCCCCTCGGTGTTCAACACGCCTTAGAGCGGGCCTCAGTTGTGGCCGAAGCGCTTCTCCCGGCCCTTGCGGGCCATGTCGCTCGGAGTCGCCTGGGATATGCGCTGTTCGGCCTGGTCCTGCATCGAGGACGACTTGGCCTGCTCCTCGGCGCGCTCGGACTGCGGCTGCTTACGGTCACGGTGCTTGTTCTTGGCCATGGTGATCTGCCTCCTGAGGGGGATCTAGGGGCCAGGGCCGCGACCAGATTCACATAGGCTGACGAAGAACGCATTTCGGATAATTACCGTGTGTGACATGGTTGATGCGAGAGAGAAGCCCCGAAACGCCACGCCGAAGATCGAGTTCGGGCCGTTAACCCCTGTGCGGTCGGGCAGACTCGAAGCAAGCCCGAAGTGAACCGACCGGGAAGAGGGTGAGTCGCGTGGACCGCTGCATCGTCCTGGTGGACGCCGGGTATCTGCTGGGGGCGGCGGCCAGTCTCCTCGCCGGAGAGCCCTCGCGTTCCCGGATCACCGTCGATCACGCCGCCCTCATCCAGGGACTGCGCGAGCGCGCCGAGTCCGACACGGAGCGGCCCCTGCTCCGCATCTACTGGTTCGACGGCGCCCCCGACCGCGTCCCGCAGCCCGAGCACCGCAGGCTGCGCGTGATGCCCCGCGTGACCGTCCGCCTCGGCGCCCTGACCCGCAGCGACGGCCGCTGGGCGCAGAAGGGCGTCGACGCCGCCATGCACGCCGAGCTGACCGAGCTGGCCCGCAACCGCGCCTGCTCCGACGTCGTGCTCGTCACCGGCGACGGGGACCTGCTGCCCGGCATGATGGCCGCCAAGGAGCACGGCGTCGCCGTACACCTGTGGGCCGTACAGGCCGCGGACGGGGACTACAACCAGTCCGAGGACCTGGTCGCCGAGGCCGATGAGCGGCGGGTGCTCGACCGGACGTGGATCACCAAGGCCGTACGGGCGAAGGACCTCGGCGGGGTGTGTGCGCCGCCGCCCGTGCCGCGGCCGGAGATCGCCGCGATCCTGTCCGCGCCGCTGCCGGAGTCCGCGCCGACGGCGGCGCCCGAGCGGGGCGCCGAGGAGAGCGAGCACGCGGCGGCCGAGGCCGGCTCGGAGAACGGCACACAGGAGCGGGTGCCCGCGGTCAGGGGCGTGCCCACCCCGAAGGACCTGGCGAGCCTGAAGGCCCCGGGTGCCGCCCAGCCCGCGCCGCATCCCGCGAGCGCGACCCTGCGCTGGTCCTCCGACAAGGGCTGGGTCGACCGGCCGGGCGGCGCCACCGAGTCGCCCGAGGTCGCCTCGATGCCGACGCTGGCGCAACTGACCACCGCCGAGCAGCGCTGGGCCGACCGCGAGGAGGACATCACCACGGTCGGCGGCGACCCCTTCGAGGTGGGGCAGGTCTTCGCCCGCCGGTGGATGGGCCGGCTCGGCGACCAGGGCAGCCACCTGCAGAAGCTGTCCGGGATGTATCCGCGCGTCCCGCACCGCATCGACGGCGAACTGCTGCGCTACGCCGCCCGCTTCGGACTCCTCGCCCACAAGGACGACCAGATCGACGAGCACGACCGGTACGCGATCCGGGCCGGGTTCTGGCGCGAGATCGACGTCCGGACGGCGGCCGAGCACGCCCCTGCCGGAGAGTGACGCTCTTTACCGGCGTATTTGTCGTTATGGACCAACCCGAGGGCGGGCGGGGCTCCGCGACCCCGTACCCTCGTCCCTTGTGAGTACGCGCGCGGGACAGGCACTTCGACACGGTGGGGATGTCGTGTGTGCGGTGCGCGGACTCGGCAAGACCTATCCGGCGGTGCGCGGACGGCGCGGTGCGCCGGGCACCCCCGAGGTACGGGCCACCGACGACGTGACCCTCGACATCCGCCAGGGCGAGATCTTCGGGCTGCTCGGGCCGAACGGCGCCGGCAAGTCCACCCTCGTACGCCAGCTGACCGGGCTGATGCGGCCCGACGCCGGCAGCGTCGAGATCCTCGGCCACGACATCGTGCGCCACCCGGAGCGGGCCGCGCGGATCCTCGCCTACCTCGGCCAGGAGTCCTCCGCGCTCGACGAACTCACCGTGTCGCTCGCCGCCGAGACCACCGCCCGGCTGCGCGGCCTGGACCTGCGCGACGCACGGGCCGAACGGGACGCCGTACTGGACGAGCTGGGTCTTACGGCCCTCGCCGGCCGGCCGCTCAAGAAGCTGTCCGGCGGGCAGCGGCGGCTGGCGTGTGTCGCCGCCGCGCTGGTCGGGGAGCGGCCGCTGCTGGTGCTCGACGAGCCGACCACCGGGATGGACCCGGTCGCGCGTAGGGCCGTGTGGTCCGCCGTCGACCGGCGCCGGGCCGAGCGCGGGACCACCGTCCTGCTCGTCACCCACAACGTCATCGAGGCCGAGACCGTCCTCGACCGGGTCGCCGTCCTCGACCAGGGCAAGGTCATCGCCTGCGACACCCCCGCCGGGCTCAAGGAACAGGTCGCCGGAGAAGTACGGGTCGAGCTGGTGTGGCGGGAGAAGCCGCCGCTGGACGTCCCCGAGGTCGCCGCGCTGCGCGACCGGGCTGTGGAGTCCGGGCGCCGCTGGACACTGCGGCTGGCCCCCGAGGAGGCCCGGGTGGCCGTCGCCACGGTGACCGGCGGGGCCGCGTTCGCCGCCCTGGACGACTTCACCCTGGCCACGCCCAGCCTGGAGGACGTGTATCTGGCACTGGGCGGGAACGCGCGGAGCGCGCAGGGGCTGGTGAAAGCATGAGTACACGGGCCGCCGTATCCGTATGGGACAGAGCGATCGCCGTTGTGTCCGTATGGGACAGGGCGACTGCCGACGTCGAGAGGAGCAGCGCGACGTGACTGTCGTATCCGCCGATGTTCTGCCGAGTGGTCCCCTGGCCGTGCCGGAGGCCGCCGGGACGGGCGCTGCCGAGCTGGGGCCGAAGGCGCGGCTGTGGCCCTCCATGGCCGCCGTGTACCGGGCACAGCTGTCCCGGGCGCGGGTCGCGCGGATTCCGCTGCTGTTCGTGGCGACCTTCCAGTCGGTCGGCATCCTGATCATGATGCGCGGGGTCGTCGACGGCGGGAGCCACGACGCCCAGTTCGTCGTCGCCGGTTCGTCCGTGCTCGTCGTCGCCTACGTCGGGCTGAACCTGCTCGCGCAGTACTTCGGGCAGCTGCGCGGCAGCGGCGGGCTCGACCACTACGCCACCCTGCCGGTGCCGCCCGCGGCCGTGGTGCTGGGCGCCGCGGGCGCGTACGCCTCCTTCACCGTGCCGGGGACCGTGCTGACCGCCCTCTTCGGGTGTGTGCTGTTCGGGCTGCCGATGGGGAACATCTGGATCCTGGCGGCGGTGGTCCCGCTCGCCGGGGCCGCGCTCGCCGGGCTGGGCGCGGCTCTCGGGCTGCTTGCGCCTCGCCCTGAACTCGCCACGCTGCTCGGGCAGTTGGGCATGTCCGGGGCTTTGTTGTTGGGTGTGCTGCCGGCTGATCGGATGCCGGACGCGGTGCGGTTCCTGCGGGACCTGGTGCCCTCGACGTACGGCGTGGAGGCCTTCGCGCAGACGTTCGGGGCGCATCCGGACTGGGCGCTCGTCCTCGGTGACCTCGCCGTATGCGCCGGAGTCGGCGTCGTTTCGCTGACCGTCGCCGCCTGGGCCTACCGTCGGGCTGCCGTCCGGTGACGCGCCGCACAGCCGGGCCTGGCACGATGTCAACGTGACCGCACCGCTGACTCCGCCTCCGCCGCCGCGTGACCAGTCCCCGCACGATCCGTGGCAGCCCCCGGGTGACCCGGGCACCTCGGGTGCCGGTTATCCCCCGTACGCCCCGCAGGACGCGTCGTACGGGGCGGACGGCCCCGGATGGAAGACCGAAGCGATCGAGGCCGTCGTCGTCACGGTCGGCCTCGCGCTCACCGGGGTGCTGCTCGGACTGCTGTGGTGGTGGCTGGCGCCGCATGTGCCGCTGGTCGGGGACGTGGTCGACAAGAGCTGGGTCGTCTACCTCAAGGACTCCGAGGGTGAGCAGGCCGTGGGGGTGGACGGAACGTTCACTCTGCTCGCGGTGGCTTTCGGGGTGCTCAGCGCGGTCGCCGTGTTCCTGTTGCGGCGGCGTGGGGGAGTGCCGCTCGTCGTCGCGGTGACCGTGGGTGGGCTGCTCGCCTCGTTGCTCGCCTGGCGGCTGGGGATGTGGCTCGGGCCCACGAAGGATGTGCTCGCGCACGCGAAGTCCGTGGGTAAGGGGGTTACGTTCTCGGCGCCGCTGAAGTTGGGGGCGAAGGGGGCGTTGATGGTGTGGTCCGTTGCCGCGCTGGTTGTGCATCTTGGGCTGACGGCGCTGTTCGGGCCTCGGGATCCGGAGCCGGTGTATGTGCCGCAGGGGCCGGTTCCTCAGGACGGGTACGGGGCGCCGCTGTCGTAGGGGCTCCGGTGTGTGGGGGTGTGTGGTGGGTGCGGCGAGGAGATTTTTTCGCCCCCGCCGCCCCTACCCGTCCCATCCCCAGGGGCTGCCGCCCCTTCGGCCCCGCCCGGGGGCTGCGCCCCCAGACCCCCTTCGGCCTGAACGGCCTCGTCCTCAAACGCCGGACGGGCTGAGTGATACGGGCCGGCGTCGAGAAGTGACGTCCCCTCCGGGGGGCGGGGGGCGGGATGGATGGCCTCGTTCTCGGACGCCGGACGGGCTGAGTGGTGCCGACCGGCGTCGAGAAGTGGCGCCCCCTCGGGTGGGTGGGGGTTCGGGACGGCCTGGCTCGTCCTCGGACGCCGGACGGGCCGAGTGATGCGGGCCGGCGCCGAGAAGTGACTGAACTACGTCTACGCCGGCCGGTGTCCATGGTTCGAGCGGCGTTTCTTGATGCGCCACTTTCGTTTCCTGGTTTTCTTCGACATGCCCCTTGTGCTTAACCGAGGACGGAGGCGCCGTCGAGGGGTCACGCACGTCCGATGGGGGCCAGTACCGCTTCCGTGAGGGTCGTCAGATCCTTGGGGGAGAGTTCCACCTCCAGGCCTCGGCGGCCCGCCGAGACGCAGATCGTGGGGTGGGCGGAGGCCGAGTCGTCGAGGACCGTGCGGAGCTTCTTGCGTTGGCCGAGGGGGGAGATGCCGCCGCGGACGTAGCCCGTGGTGCGTTCGGCGAGGGTCGGGTCGGCCATCGTGGCGCGTTTGCCGCCCAGCGCTGAGGCCAGGGCCTTCAGGTCGAGTTGGCCTGCTACCGGGACCACCGCCACTGTCAACGCGCCGTCCACGTCCGCCACCAGGGTTTTGAAGACGCGGTCCGGTGAGACGCCCATCGCTTCGGCCGCCTCCTCGCCGTAGGACGGGTGGGAGGGATCGTGGTCGTAGGAATGGATCTCGTACGGCACTCCCGCGGCCGTCAGGGCCACGGTCGCGGGGGTGCCGCCCGACTGGGGGTGCTTCTGCTGTTGCTTCGGCTTCTTCGCCATCAAAAGAACTCCGGCCTCAGTTCAGGCTTGTCGGGCCTCGGGTCAGCTCCGACGCGGGCAGGGACGGCAGGTTACGGATGATGGCCGTCTCGGAGCGAAGGAGTTTCAGTTCGTCGCGGAGGCGGGAAGCCGTGTCGGGGGCTTGGAGAAGGCGTTGTTTTGTTGCCGTGTCCAGCATCATTGCCGCGGCGACCAGGTAGGAGACGACCGCCGGTTCGTCGGGGAGTTCGGCCTCGCCGGTCGACAGGGTGCGCTCCCGGGCACCGGCGAGGCGCTTCTGGTACTGGCGGAACGCGCGTAGCACGCCCTCCGCGAGCGCGCCGGCCTCGTCGCCCTTCTCCTCGGGCAGTTCCTCCAGCTCGGCCGTCAGGAACGGGCCCGAGGCGTCCACGGAGAGCAGCCGCATCCGGGTCGTGCCCGTCGCCAGCACCTCGAAGGTGCCGTCGGCGCGCTCCCGGATGGTCGCCGCGTCGGCGACGCAGCCCACGGAGTGGAAGGCCTTGAGCGGGTCGGGGCCGAAGCCGGCCGTAGGCCCGCGTTCGGGCACGGCCGTCTGGTCGGGCATGCCCGGGGCGGTCGACGCCACCTCGTGGCCGTCGCGGATGGCCACGACGGCGAATCGGCGCGATTCCTCCTCAGGGGTCTTGAGCAGATCGCGCATCATGGCGCGATAGCGCTCCTCGAAAATGTTCAGAGGAAGCACGAGCCCCGGGAACAGAACCGAGTTCAGGGGGAAGAGGGGCAGCCGGACGGTGGTCACGGCGCAAAAGCCTAATGGTCGCCGGAGCGGGCACGTCCGCCGTGCTCACTCCGTGGATACCCGGGTGCGTCCTCGAAGGCCCACGGTTGTCGTGGAATCGCCGCGAGACCGGGTGGAATCGGGCCGCCCAGCGGCAGCTCCGAGGCCACCGCGAGCCGTACTCCGTCGCGCACTTCCAGGAACTGGCCCAGGGGATCGTCCGAGAGCCGGTCCCAGGGGAAGGACGTGGCGTACGGGCCGATCAGACGGAGTTGGTCGAGCGCGTCCGTCCAGCGTTCGAGGCGGACGAGGACGTAGGTCAGGAGGTTGCGGACCTCGGCGGGCCAGGGGTCGGCCGCCGCGTACGTGGCCGACAGGGCGATCGCGAGGTCGGCCGCCGCGTCCAGCCGGGCGCGGGGCACCGTGGGGCCGCAGCCGTCGGTCAGACAGGCGAAGGCTGCCCGCACGGGCAGTGCCTGGACGAGCGAGCCGGGCAGGGCGTCCTGCGCGGCCGGTTCGGCGAAGTCGAAGCCCTCGCGGTGCGAGCAGCGGGCGGTGTGGGGCGTGTTCCCCCACTGGGCGCAGCAGGGCGCCGACAGGTACTGGAGGGCCGCCACATGGCAGCCGTAGTGGTGCGGGGAGCGGCGGACCGCCTCGCCCCACAGCCGCTCGAACTCGGCGTGCCCGGCGTTCGTCCCCCGCGCGTGATCGAGGGCGATGCGCCAGGGCACCGGGTCGCGCGGCTCGGCCTGCGCCGCCACCGCGATCAGCGGGCCCAGGTCGCGCAGCAGCTCGGCGCGGGCCGGCGACTCCCAGCAACGGTCCACCGCCAGCTGGACCTCGACCAGCAGCGCGTCCGGGTCCTCCGGGGCGGCGGCGCACCAGTTGTCCAGCCACTCGGGGCGGCTGCGGGCGAACGCGGCGAGCCGGAGCGCGTAGCGGTCGCGGTCCTCCCACGCGGCGCCGGCGCGGGTCGTGGCCAGCAGCTCGGCCGCGGGCCCGTACTCGCCGCGCCCCGCCGCGACCAGCGCGGGACCGAGCCGGTCGTCGGGCGCGTCGAGGAGAACCTCGTCGTCGGCCGGCAGCCCGGCGGCGAGCCGCGAGGTGTTCCTTGCCATCCGGGCGGTGCGGATGAACGCGCGCAGCAGAGCCATGGTGTCGACCATTGAAAGACCGTCGATCCGGAGTGCGCCAGACCGATTGAGCACCCGGCTGAAAGTTGTACGCGCCTCGGTCAAGGGCGGGTAAAAGGTGACTATTGCTCATCTGTTCGAGTGCTGTGCACCTGGTCTCCCTCAGCCGCGTCTGAGCAGCCTCGTGGCCCCCGCCGCCACCGTCGTCGCCAGGATCCAGCCCAGCATGATCAGCGCCACGGACAGCCACTGCCAGCCGCCGTGCAGCTGCCACTGACCCGCCTGCCCCAGGTCGATCACCGGCAGCAGCAGATCCAGGGCGAACAGGGCGGGGCTCCACGGCGGATGCCCGTTGCTGTTCACCGGCGCGTGGTCGGCGTGCGCGAAGGCCAGCGAACTCGCCGCCCACAGCACCGCCATCCATACGGCGGCCCGGCCCGGCCGGTACCCGTAGGCGACCGTCCAGTCCTGCACGAACCCCCACACCTTGGCCGCGACCGGCAGACTCTCCCGGCGCCGGCGCTGCTTGGCGAGCAGCACCTCCCGCGCGTCCACGTCCTCACCGGCGTTGCGCAGCACGGTCGCGAGCCGCTCGTACGGCTCCGGGTTGTACTCGGGGGTCGCGGCGGCCACCCAGCCGAGGCGCGCGTCCAGCGGGAACGGGCCCTGCGGTACGAGGTTCTCGTACCCGAAGCCGCCCATGTGGAGGTTGCCGGGACCCGGCCAACTGTCCGCCCGGTCGATCAGGTTGACGACCCGCGCCCCCGACAGCACCACCTTGCCGCGCTGCGGTCTCTCCCCGAGGAAGCGCAGCTCGGGTGTCTGCACCCGCAGCAGCGACAGTTCCTGCTCGTCGGTGAAGGTGAACCGGGCCCGCTCCAGGTCCACCGCGTCCCCGAACCGTCCGTCGTCCAGGCGAACCCCGCCCTGGCACTCGAAGCGCTGGATGCGGGTCCCGCGCGCGGGTGTCGTGCCGCTGCGCCAGGGGCCGCCGACGCCCGCCGGGGTGAGGTACAGGGTGCGGCCGACGGTCAGCTGCGGGGCGTTCAGGGCGAGCCGGGTGTACGGGTTCGCCAGCCGGGCGCCGCGCAGGCTCAGCGAGACGCCTACCTTGGCGCTGCGCAGGCTCAACTCCCCGTGCGATTCGAGGAGTTCGGCCTGGAGATCCTGCCCGACGGTCATCCCGTCCGCGGCGATGGAACGGCCCGTGCGGTCCCGGTAGACGATCGCCTGGTTGAGCAGCAGATCGGTGCCGATGTGCGCGTCGGTGAGCCGCAGGCCGTTGTGGAAGCGGCAGCGCGGCAGATGCAGATCACCCTCCGTGTGCACCCGCGCCGCCTCCAGCCGCGGCACCGAGCAGTTCACCAGCCGTACGGTCTGGAAGCGGGCCTCCGGCAGCAGGATCTCGTGCTCGAACCGGCAGTTCTTCAGCTCGACGTACGGCGCTACGGTGCCGCCCGCGAGGTCCAGGGTGCCGGTGATGCGCAGCCCCGTGAGCTTCAGGGAGGCCACCCGGCCCGACAGCGGGGGCGGGCCGTCCAGGAGGAGCCGGCAGACGATGCGGGCCCGCACGGTCCGCGCGTCGCCCCATGGATACCCGCCGTGCGGATCGTCGACGACGGTGTCGCCGCTGCTCAGGTCGTACACACTGCCGTTGCGGAAGGCCTGCCACATGCCCAGCTCGGCGGCGGTCGCGTCGTCCGGCACATCCCCGGGGAGGCCGGCACCCTCGGTCACTGCTCTTTCATCCCTCTCAACTACTCACGGGTATCGCACAGCTGTTCATGCCCGCTGAGTGACCCCCGGAACACTAGACGTGAAGGGGATCTTCCGGGTTCCGGCCACGTTCTGTATCAGCCATTGATATGCGCGAGCAGCGCCCGATGACCGTCTGCGAGAATTGCTCCTGTGATCTCCCGAATCGATCTGCGCGGCGACGCCCTCCCCGATGGGCCCGCCCTGCGCGACCTGCTGCCCCGAGCCGACTTCGACGTCTCGGCCGCCCTCGAGAAGGTGCGTCCGATCTGCGAGGCCGTGCATCATCGGGGCGACGCGGCGCTGATCGACTTCGCCGAGAAGTTCGACGGCGTACGGCTGACTTCGGTACGGGTCCCGGCGCAGGCGATCGCTGACGCGCTGGAGCAGCTCCCCCCGGACGTGCGCGCGGCCCTGGAGGAGTCCATCCGGCGCGCCCGGCTCGTCCACCGCGAGCAGCGCCGTACGACCCACACCACGCAGGTCGTGCCGGGCGGTTCCGTCACCGAGAAGTGGGTGCCCGTCGACCGGGTGGGGCTCTACGCGCCCGGCGGTCGGTCGGTCTACCCGTCCTCCGTGATCATGAACGTCGTCCCGGCCCAGGAGGCCGGCGTCCCGTCGATCGCGCTCGCCTCGCCCGCGCAGGCCGAGTTCGACGGCCTGCCGCACCCGACGATCCTCGCCGCGTGCGCGCTGCTCGGCGTCGACGAGGTGTACGCCGCCGGTGGCGCGACCGCCGTCGCGATGTTCGCCTACGGCACGGAGTCCTGCGCCCCCGCCGACATGGTCACCGGGCCCGGCAACATCTGGGTCGCCGCCGCCAAGCGCTACTTCACCGGGAAGATCGGCATCGACACCGAGGCCGGCCCGACCGAGATCGCGGTCCTCGCGGACGACAGCGCCGACCCGGTGCACGTCGCCGCCGACCTGATCAGCCAGGCCGAGCACGACCCGCTCGCCGCGGCCGTCCTGGTCACGGACTCCGTGACGCTCGCGGACGCCGTCGAGAAGGAACTGGAACCCCAGGTCGCGGCCACCAAGCACATCGAGGACCGGATCGTCCCGGCCCTGAACGGCAGGCAGTCCGCGATCGTCCTCGTCGACGGCATCGACGAGGGCCTGCGGGTCGTGGACGCGTACGGCGCCGAGCACCTGGAGATCCAGACGGTCGACGCGGCCACCGTGGCCGACCGGGTGCGCAACGCGGGCGCGATCTTCGTCGGACCCTGGGCGCCCGTCTCCCTCGGCGACTACGCGGCCGGCTCCAACCACGTGCTACCGACCGGCGGTTGCGCCTGCCACTCCTCCGGCCTTTCCGTGCAGTCGTTCCTCCGGGGCATCCACATCGTCGACTACACCCGCGACGCCCTCGCCGACGTGGCGCATCACGTGGTGACGCTGGCGGAGGCGGAGGACCTGCCCGCGCACGGCGCGGCGGTCAAGGCAAGGTTCGGTTGGAAGGTGCCCGGCAAGTGAGCTTCGGAATCGACGATCTTCCCGTACGGGACGAGCTGCGCGGCAAGTCCCCATACGGCGCGCCCCAGTTGGACGTCCCCGTACGGCTGAACACCAACGAGAACCCCTACCCGCTGCCCGAGGCCCTGGTCGAGCGCATCGCCGAGCGCGTCCGCGAGGCCGCCCGCGACCTCAACCGCTACCCGGACCGGGACGCGGTCGAGCTGCGCACCGAGCTGGCCAACTACCTGACGAAGACCGGCAATTACCGGGTCGGCGTCGAGAACGTGTGGGCGGCCAACGGCTCGAACGAGGTCATCCAGCAACTGCTCCAGACCTTCGGCGGTCCCGGCCGTACGGCGATCGGCTTCGAGCCGTCGTACTCGATGCACGCGCTCATCGCGCGCGGCACGGGGACCGGTTGGATCTCCGGGCCGCGCAACGAGGACTTCACCATCGATCTCGCCGCCGCCGAGCGGTGGATCGCCGAGAACAAGCCCGACGTCGTGTTCATCACGACCCCCAACAACCCCACGGGCAACGCGGTTCCGCCCGAGACGGTCCTCGCGCTGTACGAGGCGGCCCAGGCCGCCAAGCCGTCGATGGTGATCGTCGACGAGGCGTACATCGAGTTCAGCCACGGCGACTCGCTGCTGCCGCTGCTCGAAGATCGGCCGAATCTCGTCGTCTCCCGGACCATGTCGAAGGCGTTCGGCGCCGCGGGCCTCCGCCTCGGCTACCTCGCCGCGCACCCGGCGGTCGTGGACGCCGTCCAACTCGTACGGCTGCCTTACCACTTGTCGGCCGTCACCCAGGCGACCGCGCTGGCCGCCCTGGAGCACACCGACACACTGCTCGGGTACGTGGAGCAGCTGAAGTCCGAACGGGACCGGCTGGTGGGCGAGTTGCGGGCGATCGGCTACGAAGTCGTCGAGTCCGACGCGAACTTCGTGCAGTTCGGACGGTTCGCGGATTCCCACACCGCCTGGCAGGCGATCCTCGACCGGGGCGTCCTGATCCGCGACAACGGCATCCCGGGATGGCTGCGGGTGTCCGCCGGGACCCCCGAAGAGAACGACGCGTTCCTCGACGCGGTCCGTGAACTGAAGAAGGAGCAGAGCGCATGAACCGCGTAGGACGTGTGGAGCGGACGACCAAGGAGACGTCGGTCCTCGTCGAGATCGATCTCGACGGCCATGGCAAGGTCGACGTGTCGACAGGGGTCGGCTTCTACGACCACATGCTGGACCAGCTCGGCCGGCACGGTCTGTTCGACCTCACCGTGAAGACCGAGGGTGACCTGCACATCGACTCGCACCACACCATCGAGGACACCGCCCTCGCGCTCGGCGCCGCCTTCAAGCAGGCGCTCGGCGACAAGGTGGGGATTTATCGATTCGGGAACTGCACTGTTCCGCTCGACGAGTCCCTCGCCCAGGTGACCGTCGACCTGTCCGGCCGCCCGTACCTCGTGCACACCGAGCCCGAGAACATGGCGCCGATGATCGGCGAGTACGACACCACGATGACCCGGCACATCCTGGAGTCCTTCGTCGCCCAGGCCCAGATCGCGCTGCACGTGCACGTGCCGTACGGGCGCAACGCGCACCACATCGTGGAGTGCCAGTTCAAGGCCCTCGCCCGCGCCCTGCGGTACGCCTCCGAGCGCGACCCGCGTGCGGCCGGCATCCTCCCCTCCACGAAGGGCGCGCTGTGACCGGCCTCTCCAGCCTCCTGATCGTCGTCGGACTCTTCCTCCTCGGCGGGGTCTACTCCTTCGTCAAGCAGAAGATGCCGGCGAGCCTGATCGTGCTGGTCTCCATCGGCGCGGCGATGTGTCTGGTCGCGGGGGTCATGCGATTGGCGGTGTGGAATTGAGTGCGTCCACGAACGCGTCGAAGAAGGTGGTCGTCTTCGACTACGGCTTCGGGAACGTCCGTTCCGCCGAGCGTGCCCTCGCGCGCACCGGCGCCCAGGTCGAGATAACGCGTGACTACGACAAGGCCATGAACGCGGACGGGCTGCTGGTGCCGGGCGTCGGCGCCTTCGCCGCCTGCATGCAGGGCCTGAAGGAAGCGCGCGGCGACTGGATCGTCGGCCGGCGGCTGGCCGGCGGGCGCCCGGTGATGGGCATCTGCGTGGGCATGCAGATCCTGTTCGCGCGGGGCATCGAGCACGGCGTCGAGACCGAGGGCCTGGACGAGTGGCCCGGCTCGGTCGAGCCGTTGCAGGCCGAGATCGTGCCCCACATGGGCTGGAACACCGTGGACACCCCGGCGGGCTCCCAGCTCTTCGCGGGACTCGACGCGGACGCGCGCTTCTACTTCGTGCACTCCTACGCCGTCCACGACTGGTCCCTCGAAGTCGTGAACCCGGCGATGCGCGCCCCCCTGGTGACCTGGTCGACGCACGGCAAGCCCTTCGTGGCAGCCGTGGAGAACGGCGCCCTGTGGGCCACACAGTTCCACCCCGAGAAGTCCGGCGACGCCGGAGCGCAGTTGTTGAACAATTGGATCGGAACCCTCTGATGCCTTCGAAGCTCGAACTCCTCCCCGCCGTGGACGTCCGCGACGGCCAGGCCGTCCGCCTGGTGCACGGCGAGTCCGGGACCGAGACCTCCTACGGCTCCCCCCTGGAGGCCGCCCTCGCCTGGCAGAGCTCCGGCGCCGAGTGGCTGCACCTCGTCGACCTGGACGCCGCGTTCGGCACCGGCGACAACCGCAAGCTCATCGCCGAGGTCGCCGGCGCCATGGACATCAAGGTCGAGCTGTCCGGCGGCATCCGCGACGACGACACCCTCGCCGCCGCCCTCGCCACCGGCTGCACCCGGGTGAATCTCGGCACCGCCGCGCTGGAGACCCCGGAGTGGGTCGCCAAGGTCATCGCCGAGCACGGCGACAAGATCGCGGTCGGCCTCGACGTACGCGGCACGACCCTGCGCGGACGCGGCTGGACCCGTGACGGCGGCGACCTCTACGAGACGCTGGACCGCCTCAACTCCGAGGGCTGCGCCCGGTACGTGGTCACCGACATCGCCAAGGACGGCACCCTCCAGGGCCCCAACCTGGAGCTGCTGCGCAACGTCTGCGCGGCGACCGACCGCCCGGTCGTGGCCTCCGGCGGGGTCTCCTCCCTGGACGACCTGCGGGCCATCTCCGAGCTGGTAGCCCTCGGTGTCGAGGGCTCCATCGTCGGGAAGGCCCTGTACGCGAAGGCGTTCACTCTGGAAGAGGCCTTGGAGGCGGTGGCCCGGTGACCGAGCTACGACGCGTGTCGACCGGCGCGCCCTGGGAGGACGCCTTCGGCTACTCCCGCGCGGTGGAGCTGCCCAACGGCCTGGTGCTGGTCTCCGGGTGCACGTCGATAGTGGACGGCGAGATCGCCGGGGGCGGTCCCTACGAGCAGACGGTCAACGCGTTCAACGTCGCGTTCTCCGCGCTGGACCAACTGGGCCTCGGCCCCGCCGATGTGGTGCGCACCCGTATGTACATCACCCACGCCCGGGACGTCGACGACGTGGGCCGCGCACACAAGGAGCTGTTCGACGCGATCCGGCCCGCCGCATCCATGATCATCGTGTCCGGCTTCGTCGACCCGAGCCTGGTCGTCGAGGTCGAGGTGGAGGCGTACCGGACGGAAGCGCGTGGCGAGGAGGGCTCGTCATGACCCTCGCCGTACGCGTGATCCCTTGCCTGGACGTGGACAACGGCCGGGTCGTCAAGGGCGTCAACTTCCAGAACCTGCGCGACGCGGGCGACCCCGTCGAGATGGCCAAGGTCTACGACGCCGAGGGCGCCGACGAGTTGACCTTCCTGGACATCACCGCGTCCTCCGGCAACCGCGAGACGACGTACGACGTGGTCCGCCGCACCGCCGAGCAGGTCTTCATCCCGCTCACCGTCGGCGGCGGCGTCCGCACGGCCGAGGACGTGAACAAGCTGCTGCGCGCGGGCGCGGACAAGGTCGGCGTCAACACGGCGGCGATCGCGCGCCCCGAGCTGATCCGGGAGATCGCGGAGCGGTTCGGGCGACAGGTGCTGGTGCTGTCGGTGGACGCGCGTCGTACGGAGTCCGGTTCCTTCGAGGTCACCACCCACGGCGGCCGCAAGGGCACCGGCATCGACGCCGTCGAATGGGCGCACCGGGCCGCCGAGTTGGGGGCGGGGGAGATCCTGCTCAACTCGATGGACGCGGACGGCACGAAGGACGGCTACGACCTGGAGATGATCGCGGCGGTCCGCAAACACGTGACCGTACCGGTCATCGCCTCCGGCGGCGCGGGCAAGCTCGCGGACTTCCCGCCGGCCGTGGCCGCCGGTGCGGACGCGGTGCTGGCCGCCTCCGTCTTCCACTTCGGCGATCTGCGGATCGGTGAGGTCAAGCAGGCGCTGAGGGAAGCGGGGCACCCGGTTCGGTGATCCCCTGAGAGGTGTTGTAAGCCCCGGCTGCCTGGTGGTCGGGGCTTACTTGCGGGGAGATGCGAAAGGGAAGTTGCGCAAAATATGTTGCGCAACTTTCCTTTCGTATCTAGCGTGGGGTGCGTGACCTCGAAAGAGACCCGTGCCATCACCGATCTGGGGACGCTCAAGGCGTTCGCGCACCCGCTGCGCCTCAAGCTGTACCGGGCGTTGTACGTGGCCCGCACCGCCACCGCCTCGCAACTCGCCGACCAGGTCGACGAGGCTGTCTCGCTGGTCAGCTACCACCTGCGCAAGCTCGCCGAGCACGGGCTGATCGAGGAGGCCGAGCAGCAGAGCGGTGACGGCCGGGAGCGCTGGTGGCAGCCCGCCGCGGAGGGTCTGACCGTGCGGCACGAGGACATGAAGGACGCCCCGGAGAAGCTCGCCGCCCAGGGCGTGCTCACGCGGACCCTGCTGGAGCAACGCGTCGACCTCTACCGGCGCCACCTCGACGAGTCCGAGTCCTGGAGCGACGAGTGGCGCTCGGCCGGTTTCGAGAGCGAGTACCTCCCACGACTCACGGCGCCCGAACTCGCCGAACTGCAGCACGAGTTGGACACCCTGATCAAGAAGTACCAGGTCAGGGGGCGGGCCGCCGAGCAGGCGGGCGACACCCAGGGCCGGGAGAACGTCGCGATCCACCTGTACGGCTTCCCGTTCCGCGTCTGAGCCCCGGAGAGGACGAACTCCCGTGACCACCGCGCTCATAACTCCCCGCACAGCCACCGCCGGACCCGCTCACCGCGACCCCAACGTCCTGCGCTGGCTCGCGGCCTACGCGTCCTCGATGGTGGGCGACAGCGTGTACTACATCGCCCTGTCCTGGGCGGCCGTACAGCACGGCTCACCCGCGCAGGCCGGTGCCGTGATGGCGGTGAGTGCCGTGCCGAGTGCCCTGTTGATGCTGGGCGGGGGAGTGATCGCCGACCGGTTCGGGCCGCGCAGGGTCGTCATCGGGAGTGACGCGGTGCGCTGCGTGGCGGTGCTGGCGGTGGCCGCGCTGCTGTTCCTGACGAGCCCGGGGCTGTGGCCGCTGGCGTTGCTCGCGGTGGTGTTCGGCACCGTGGACGCCGTGTTCATGCCGGCCGTGGGCGCCCTCCCCGCGCGCGTGACGACCCGCGACCAACTCGCGCGCGTGCAGGGCATGCGGGGGCTCGCGATCCGCTTCGCCAACGTCGTCGGCGGTCCGCTCGGCGGCCTCGGTGTCGCGGTCGGCGGCGCGGCGGCGGCGTTCGGACTCGCCGGGCTGCTGATCGCGGTGTCGGTGCCGTTGCTGATCTCCGTACGGATGCGGGAACTGCCCGCCGACGACAAGGCCGACGCCCGTCCGACAACCCCGCTCGGCGACCTTCGGGCCGGCCTGCGCTACATCCGGGGCCACCGCGTCCTCGCCCCCCTGATGCTGGCCATCGCGCTCGGCGACCTCGGCTTCGTCGGCCCGCTCAACGTGGGACTGACGCTGCTCGCCCACGAACGCGGCTGGGGCGCCTCCGGCATGGGATGGGTGCTCTCCGGCTTCGGCGTCGGCGCCGGGGCGGCGGCCCTGCTGCTGACCGTCCGGGGCCGACTGCCGTACGCCGGGCAGGTCGCTGGCTACGCGATCATCGCCGGTTCCGTCGCCATAGGCGCCCTCGCCCAGGTCCCGAGCGTCCTCGCGGCCGTCGGCGTCGCCCTGCTCATCGGGCTGCTCGCCGGTCTCAGCGGCGCCATGTGCGGAGCTCTGCTGCAGACCCAGTCCGACCCCGCCTACCTGGGCCGCGTCACCGCCGTCTCCAGCCTGGTCAGCCTCGGCTTCGCCCCGCTCAGCATGCCGCTGTCGGCCGCGGCGATCGGGGCGTGGGGCACGGGCCCGGTGTTCGTGGCCAGCGCGGTGGTCTGCGGTCTCGGCGGGGTGATCGCGCTGTGCGTCCGCGACCTGCGGCGCGCCGAACTCCCCAACTGACCCGGCCTGTTCACCACTGCGGGCTCAGATCCCCAGTTGCTTGGCCTCCTGGAGCTTGGCGATCGCGTTCTCGTCGCCGTCCAGTTCCACCTTGGCCACGCTCTGGCGGCCGTGGGCGAACATCAGCAGCTCCGAGGGCTCGCCGGTGACCGTCACTACCGGTGCGCCCTTGTGGGCGACCGCCGTCTGGCCGTCGGGGCGGCGCAGCACCAGGCCGGTCGGCGCGGTGCGGCCCATCAGGCGGGCCATGCGCTCCAGGCGGGACCACAGGGCGTCCTGGAACACCGGGTCCAGCTCGCGGGGGGTCCACTCCGGCTGCGCACGCCGTACGTCCTCCGTGTGGACGTAGAACTCGACCGTGTTGGACGCCTCGTCGAGCTGCTTGAGCTGGAACGGGGAGAAGCGCGGCGGGCCCGTACGGATCAGCTGGATCAGCTCCTCGTACGGCTTCGCCGCGAACTCCGTCATCACCCGCTCCAGGCGCGGCGCGAGCTGCTTGATCATGATGCCGCCGGCGGCGTCGGCGCGGCGCTCCCGCACCACCACGTGCGCGGCGAGGTCACGGGTCTGCCAGCCCTCGCAGAGGGTCGGGGCGTCGGGCCCCGTCGTCTCCAGGAGGTCGGCGAGAAGAAGTCGTTCACGCTTGGCGAAGGTCGACATACCGTCAGCCTACGACCGCCCGTCCCCTCCGCACAGTGGACGCCTGGCCAGTCCGCACAGTGGACGTCTGCCGGGACTGTCAGTGGGGCGCGGCACAATGGCCCCATGACCAGCACGCCCCAGCCCAGCAGCCTCGATCCCGAGATCGCCGCCCGCCTCAAGCGAAGCGCCGACGGGCTCGTCCCCGCCATCGCCCAGCAGTACGACACCGGTGAGGTGCTGATGCTCGGCTGGATGGACGACGAGGCGCTGCATCGGACGCTGACGACCGGCCGCTGCACCTACTGGTCCCGCAGCCGTCGGGAGTACTGGGTGAAGGGCGACACCTCCGGCCACTTCCAGCACGTCAAGTCGGTCGCCCTGGACTGCGACGCGGACACGGTCCTCGTGAAGGTCGACCAGGTCGGCGCCGCCTGCCACACCGGCGCCTGCACCTGCTTCGACGCCGACGTGCTTCTCAAAGAGGACTTCAACGAAGACCTCAAAGAAGGCCTTCTTAAAGAAGGTGCTGATTCCAGCACCGCCGCCTCGGATCAGTAGGGTCAGCCGCCATGGACCTCGAGACGTTCCGCAAGCTGGCCACCGACCGTCGCGTCATTCCGGTCACCCGCAAGCTCCTCGCCGACGGCGACACCCCGGTCGCGCTCTACCGCAAGCTCGCCGCGGAGCGCCCCGGCACCTTCCTCCTGGAGTCCGCGGAGAACGGCCGCTCCTGGTCCCGGTATTCGTTCGTGGGCGTGCGAAGCGCTGCCACCCTCACAGCCCGTGAGGGCCAGGCCCACTGGCTCGGCACCCCGCCCGTCGGCGTCCCGGTCGACGGCGACCCGCTCGCCGCCCTGCGGGCCACCATCGAGACCCTGCACACCCCCCACCAGGAGGGCCTGCCGCCCTTCACCGGCGGCATGGTCGGCTATCTCGGCTACGACATCGTCCGCCGCCTGGAGAAGATCGGCCCGGGGGAGCGGGACGACCTCAAGCTCCCCGAGCTGACCATGCTCCTCACCAGCGACCTCGCCGTGATGGACCACTGGGAGGGCTCGGTCCTGCTGATCGCCAACGCGATCAACCACAACGACCTCGACACCGGTGTCGACGAGGCGTACGCGGACGCGGTGGCCCGCCTCGACGCCATGGAGGCGGACCTCTCCCGCGCGGTGGCCCAGCCGCCCGCCCAGCTCCCGCCCTCCGAGCTTCCGGAGTACACCGCGCTGTGGGGCGGCCCCGACTTCAAGGAGGCCGTCGAGGACATCAAGGAGCGCATCCGCGCGGGCGAGGCCTTCCAGGTCGTCCCCTCCCAGCGCTTCGAAACACCGTGCACGGCAAGCGCGTTGGACGTGTACCGGGTGCTCCGGGCGACCAACCCGTCCCCGTACATGTACCTGTTCCGCTTCGACGGGTTCGACGTCGTCGGCTCGTCCCCCGAGGCTCTCGTCAAGGTCGAGGACGGCCGCGCGATGGTCCACCCCATCGCCGGCACCCGGCACCGCGGGGCCACCCCGCAGGAGGACCAGGCTCTCGCCGACGAACTCCTCGCCGACCCGAAGGAACGCGCCGAGCACCTCATGCTGGTCGACCTCGGGCGTAACGATTTGGGACGTGTCTGCGAGCCCGGCTCGGTCGAGGTCGTCGACTTCATGTCCGTCGAGCGGTACTCGCACGTGATGCACATCGTCTCGACGGTCACCGGCCGCGTGGCCCCGGGCCGTACCGCCTTCGACGTCCTGACGGCCTGCTTCCCCGCCGGCACCCTCTCCGGCGCGCCCAAGCCCCGCGCGATGCAGATCATCGACGAACTCGAGCCGTCCAGGCGGGGGTTGTACGGCGGCTGCGTCGGCTACCTCGACTTCGCGGGCGACTCCGACACCGCCATCGCCATCCGTACGGCCCTCCTCCGCGACGGCACCGCCTACGTCCAGGCGGGCGCCGGCATCGTCGCCGACTCGGACCCCGAGATGGAGGACCAGGAGTGCCGCAACAAGGCCGCGGCGGTGCTCCGCGCGGTGCACACGGCGAACCGGCTCGGGCAATAGGACGAGGGTCATATGAACCCCGGGTGACGGTTCGCCCGGGGTTGGAGCGATAGTGGACTACGTGACTGCTGCTGTTCCACACCCCCGTTCCGAAGGCGAAGGCCCCGCGCGCGCCGGCCGCCGCAGCCTCGCCGTGGCCCTGCTGAGCGGTGCGCTCGGCGCGGCCGTGGCGCTGCTGGCCACCCGTCAGCGCTGGTCGATGGGGACCGCGACGGTGGCCGGCGACGCGTTCCCGCTGAGCGTCAAGGGCAGCGACGTCACGGGCGTGCCCGCGGCGCTCGCCATAGTGGGCCTCGCCGCGCTCGTCGCCGTCTTCGCCGTCCGCAGGACGGGCCGCTTCGCGGTCTCCGCCCTCCTCGCGCTCTCCGGCGCGGGCATCGTCGCCGCGGCCCTCCTCGGTGCCACCGACAGCTCTGCCCTCGACGACAAGGCCGCGCAGGCCTCCGGCGACACCTCGTCCGTCGTGCACGCCTTCGACCACACCGCCTGGCCCTACGTCGCCGCGGTCGGCGGCGGCCTGATCCTGCTGGCCGGCCTGCTCGCCCTGCTCTACGGCCGCCGCTGGCCCGCCATGTCCGGGCGCTACGAACGCAACGGCACGCCTCGCCCCCGGCGGGCCCCTGTGGTCGACCCCGACCGGCCCGAGGACATCTGGAAGGCGTTGGACCGGGGCGAGGACCCCACGGGGGCGTAAGCGCACCGCTGGGAGAGCAGGCGATGCGCCGGGCCGTCGGTTGGGTGCGGCATCGTCGTGGCTGGGCGCGCCCACGCGGCGGAGCCGCAGATTGACACAGCCCCGCGCCCCTTTGGGGCGCTCCCGAACCGCAGCGGACACGGGGCCACCCCGAAGCACCGCATCCGCGCGCGTGCGGAACAATGAACCGCGAGCGTCTGCTCACACACGCACACAGCAACGAGGAGCACGTCATGGCGGGCAACAGCCACGGTCACACTTTGGCCGCCTGGACCGGTACAACCATCGTCTTCATCGGGTTCTTGGTCGCGGGCGCCTTCATGGTGATGGCGCAGCCGATCGGCTTCTGGGCCGGTATGGCGATCGCGGTCGCCGGCGGCGTCGTCGGCTGGGTCATGAGCGCGATGGGAATGGGCATGCCCAAGGACCGTCCCCAGGACCTGACCGAGCTGCTCGGCAAGACGGCGCACGCCGACAGCTGAACCGCGGCTGTCGGCCACCACTTCGTGGAGGGGCGGCCCTGGTGCACCGGCACCGGGGGCCGCCCCTCACGCGCGCGTGCCGCACGAAAGGCCCAGGGGGCACAATGCGAGACGTGAACGCCGACAGCCAGAGCATGCCGAAGACGCACGCCCCCGGTACCGCCTCCGTGCTGAACCGCGTCGCCGTGCCCGCCGGAGTCCTCGCGGCCGTCGCCGGAGCCTTCGCCTACGTCGGCACGGTCGACCCGAACCAGCCCGGCCACTACCCCGTCTGCCCCCTGTACCGCCTCACCGGCCTGTACTGCCCCGGCTGCGGCGGCCTGCGCAGCGCGCACGAGTTCATCCACGGCGACTTCCTCGCCGCACTCCAGGACAACGCGATCGCCGTAGTGGGCTATCTGGCCTTCACGGTCGTATGGACCGTCTGGGTGGTCCGTGCGGCGCGCGGCCGGCCGGCCCGGATCGAACTCGGACGGGTCCAGCTGTGGAGTCTGGGCGCGTTGGTGCTGGTCTTCACGGTTGTCCGGAACCTGCCGTTCGGTGGCTGGCTACATCCTTGATCAATCGACGGATGTCCAGGTAGTGGGACCGGCGTCAACCGGATGCGAGGGCTACGCCTTCCTCCGGATACCATCGAGGCTAGATGTGACCATGGCTTTTCCACCGTCCGGAAGGGGGCCGCTCGCGTGAGTGTGCTCGACGAGATCATCGACGGAGTCCGTGCCGACCTGGCGGAACGGCAGGCGCGCGTCAGCCTCGACGAGCTCAAGGAGCGCGCGGCGAAGGCTCCCGCGGCGAAGGACGGGGTCGCCGCACTACGCGGCGACGGCGTCAAGGTCATCTGCGAGGTCAAGCGCTCCAGCCCCTCCAAGGGCGCGCTGGCCGCGATCGCCGACCCGGCGGGCCTCGCCGCGGACTACGAGGCGGGCGGCGCGGCCGTCATCTCCGTCCTCACCGAACAGCGCCGCTTCGGCGGCTCCCTGGCCGACCTGGAGGCCGTCCGCGCCCGCGTGGACATCCCGGTCCTCCGCAAGGACTTCATCGTCACGTCGTACCAGCTCTGGGAGGCCCGTGCCTACGGCGCCGACCTCGCCCTGCTGATCGTCGCGGCCCTGGACCAGCCCGCTCTGGAGTCCCTCATCGAGCGCGCCGAGTCGATCGGTCTCACGCCGATCGTCGAGGTCCACGACGAGGACGAGGTCGACCGCGCGGTCGACGCCGGCGCCAAGATCATCGGCGTCAACGCCCGCAACCTCAAGACCCTCGAGGTCGACCGCGGCACCTTCGAGCGCGTCGCCCCCGAGATCCCCGCCCACATCGTCAAGATCGCCGAGTCCGGCGTCCGCGGCCCCCACGACCTCATCGCCTACGCCAACGCCGGCGCCGACGCGGTCCTGGTGGGCGAGTCCCTGGTCACCGGCCGCGACCCCAAGTCGGCGGTGTCGGACCTGGTGGCAGCGGGCGAACACCCGGCACTGCGACACGGCCGCAGCTGATCACCCGCTAAGCTGACACCGATGACCCTCACCCTGACCCCCATGGACCGGCACGCCCGCCTCGCGCGCGGCTGCCGTCCGAGGGGTTGCCGTGCGCCCGCGAGGCGAGTTCACGGCCGTCGGGTGCGTTACGTCATCGGAGACGAACCTGGGCAAGTAAATGGGCGTCGATGGCAGCGCGCCCCATAGGGGCGCGGGGAACTGCGCGACCAGCCACATCCGGCCGGCACTCAACAGATAATCCCTGCCCCCACGGCGATTAGGCATTTCCCAAACTCACCGTGAGGTTTCCGCATGCCCAGCGAGTTCTTCATCCCAGACCCCGACGGTCAAATCCCCACCGCCGAGGGCTACTTCGGCGCATTCGGCGGCAAGTTCATCCCGGAGGCCCTCGTCGCCGCCGTGGACGAGGTAGCCGTCGAGTACGACAAGGCCAAGCACGACCCGGAGTTCGCCCGCGAGTTGGACGACCTCCTCGTCAACTACACCGGCAGGCCAAGCGCGTTCACAGAGATCCCCCGTTTCGCCGCGGAAGCGGGCAACGCTCGGATCTTCCTCAAGCGCGAGGACCTGAACCACACCGGCTCCCACAAGATCAACAACGTCCTCGGCCAGGCCCTGCTCACCAAGCGCATGGGCAAGACCAGGGTCATCGCCGAGACCGGCGCCGGCCAGCACGGCGTGGCGACGGCCACCGCCTGCGCGCTCTTCGGCCTCGAATGCACCATCTACATGGGCGAGATCGACACCCAGCGCCAGGCGCTGAACGTGGCCCGGATGCGCATGCTCGGCGCCGAGGTCATCGCCGTGAAGTCCGGCAGCCGCACGCTCAAGGACGCGATCAACGAGGCGTTCCGCGACTGGGTGGCCAACGTCGACCGCACGCACTACCTCTTCGGTACGGTCGCCGGCCCGCACCCCTTCCCCGCCATGGTCCGCGACTTCCACCGCGTGATCGGCGTCGAGGCCCGCCGCCAGATCCTGGAGCGCGCCGGCCGCCTCCCCGACGCGGCCATCGCCTGCGTCGGCGGCGGCTCGAACGCCATCGGCCTGTTCCACGCCTTCATCCCGGACGCCGACGTACGCCTCATCGGCTGCGAACCGGCAGGCCACGGAGTCGAGACGGGCGAGCACGCGGCGACCCTCACCGCGGGCGAGCCCGGCATCCTGCACGGTTCGCGGTCCTACGTCC
This sequence comes from Streptomyces xylophagus, assembly GCF_000716435.1. GTDB lineage: Bacteria > Actinomycetota > Actinomycetes > Streptomycetales > Streptomycetaceae > Streptomyces > Streptomyces xylophagus. The sequence continues at coordinate 150,177 of NZ_JNWO01000010.1, read as the reverse complement.
TCCAGGACGAGGAGGGCCAGATCACCGAGCCGTACTCGATCTCGGCCGGACTGGACTACCCCGGCATCGGCCCCGAGCACTCCTACCTCAAGGACAGCGGTCGCGGCGAGTACCGCGCGATCACCGACGACGCGGCGATGCAGGCCCTGCGCCTGCTGTCGCGCACCGAGGGCATCATCCCGGCCATCGAGAGCGCCCACGCGCTCGCCGGTGCGCTGGAGGTCGGCAGGGAGCTGGGCAAGGACGGGCTGATCGTCGTCAACCTGTCCGGGCGCGGCGACAAGGACATGGACACGGCCGCGCGTTACTTCGGCCTGTACGACAACGGGACCGACGCCACCGTCGCGGCCAACGCGGCCGACACCGCCGAGATCGAGGGGGACGCCAAGTGAGCGGGAACATTCAGCTGCTGTCCGACACCCTCGCCGCCGCCAAGGCCGAGGGACGCGCCGCGCTCATCGCCTACCTCCCGGCCGGGTTCCCGACCGTCGACGGCGGCATCGAGGCCATCAAGGCCGCGTTCGACGGCGGCGCCGACATCGTCGAGGTGGGCCTGCCGCACAGCGACCCCGTGCTCGACGGTCCCGTCATCCAGACCGCCGACGACATCGCCCTGCGCGGCGGCGTCAAGATCGCGGACGTCATGCGCACGGTCCGCGAGACCCACGCGGCGACCGGCAAGCCCGTACTCGTCATGACGTACTGGAACCCGATCGACCGCTACGGCGTCGAGCGCTTCACCGCCGAGCTGGCCGAGGCGGGCGGCGCCGGGTGCATCCTGCCCGACCTGCCCGTGCAGGAGGCGGGGCTGTGGAGGGAGCACGCCGAGAAGCACGGGCTCGCCACGGTCTTCGTGGTCGCGCCCAGCAGCAAGGACGCCCGCCTCGCCGAGATCACCAAGGTCGGCACCGGCTTCGTCTACGCCGCCTCGCTCATGGGCGTCACCGGCACCCGTGAGTCGGTGGGCGCGCAGGCGCAGGACCTCGTCGAGCGCACCCGGGCCACCACCGACACACCCGTGTGCGTCGGCCTCGGTGTCTCCGACGCCCGGCAGGCAGCCGAGGTGGCCCGCTTCGCGGACGGCGTGATCGTCGGCTCGGCCTTCGTCAAGCGGATGCTGGACGCGCCGGACGACGCGGCCGGCGTCGAGGCGGTCCGCGTACTCGCGGCCGACCTCGCGAAGGGCGTGCGCGGACAGGCGTAGCGCAACGGCGTAAAGGAACAACCGTCCCTCGTATGGGTGGACCTGGGACCGGGGAGGCGCGCTGCGCCTCCCCGGTTCGTTCTGCGGGGTGTGAGCGAGAAGAACCGTGACGGAAAGCGCACCGCCCGCGAGCGGCTGGCGGTCGAGCGTGAGAAGCAGAAGTCCGCGGAGAGGCGGCGGCGCACGCTGATCGTGGCCGCAAGCGTCGTCTGCGTGCTGGGACTGGCGTCGGTGATCGGCGTCCTCGCCGCGAACCACGGCAAGGACGACAGCGGCAGCAGCAAGGCGGGCCCGGTCGTGGCGCCCTCCGGGGCGACCGGCAAGGACAGCCTGGCGATCCAGGTCGGCAAGGACAGCGCCAAGCCGACGCTCACGGTGTGGGAGGACTTCCGCTGCCCGGCCTGCCAGGCCTTCGAGACGGCGTACCGCCCGACGCTCCACGAGCTGACGGACTCCGGGCAGCTGAAGGTGCAGTACCACCTGGTCACGCTCATCGACGGCAACCTCGGCGGCAGCGGCTCCAAGCGCGCGGCGAACGCGGCGGCCTGCGCCCAGGACGCCGGGAAGTTCCGCGACTTCCACGACGTGCTGTACGAGAACCAGCCCAAGGAGACGAACGACGCCTACTCCAGCAACGCCAAGCTGATCGAGCTGGCGGGCAAGGTGAGCGGCCTCGACACGCCCGCCTTCCAGAAGTGCGTCAACAGCGGTACGCACGACAGCTGGGTCCTGAAGTCCGCCGCGGCCTTCCAGGCCGGTGGATTCACCGGCACCCCGACCGTGCTCTTCGACGGCAAGAACATCTACGCGGACCAGACGATGACCCCGGCGAAGCTGAAGCAGCTGGTCCAGGCGGCGAACAAGGGGTAAGTGGCGGGCCGGTTTTCACACCGGCCCGTTATGGAGCCGTAGCCGGGCCGCTTGCCGCGGTCGCGGTCCGGCACGGTAGCGTCGACCCTGCCATGGAAACCATTGCCTACATTCCCAGCCCGTCGCACGGGGTCATCCACCTCGGCCCCATTCCGCTGCGCGGCTACGCGTTCTGCATCATCATCGGCGTCTTCGTCGCCGTCTGGCTCGGCAACAAACGCTGGGTCGCCCGCGGCGGCAAGGTCGGGACGGTGGCCGACATCGCTGTCTGGGCCGTGCCGTTCGGCCTCGTCGGTGGTCGCCTGTACCACGTGATCACGGACTACGAGCTGTACTTCAGCGAGGGCCGTGACTGGGTCGACGCCTTCAAGGTGTGGCAGGGCGGCCTCGGCATCTGGGGCGCGATCGCCCTCGGTGCGGTGGGCGCGTGGATCGGCTGCCGCCGCCGTGGCATCCCGCTGCCGGCCTGGGCCGACGCCCTCGCCCCCGGCATCGCCTTCGCCCAGGCCATCGGCCGCTGGGGCAACTGGTTCAACCAGGAGCTGTACGGCCGCGAGACGCACCTCCCCTGGGCACTGCACATCACGTCCTCGACGGACGGCCGCGTACCGGGCTACTACCAGCCGACGTTCCTGTACGAGTCCCTGTGGTGCGTCGGCGTCGGCTTCCTCGTCATCTGGGCCGACCGCCGCTTCAAGCTGGGCCACGGCCGCGCGTTCGCGCTGTACGTCGCCGCGTACTGCGTGGGCCGCGGCTGGATCGAGTACATGCGCGTCGACGACGCCCACCACATCCTCGGCCTGCGGTTGAACGACTGGACCGCGATGATCGTCTTCATCCTCGCGGTGACGTACTTCGTGATCTCGGCGAAGAAGCGCCCCGGCCGCGAAGAGGTCGTCGAACCGGAGACGGACGCGGATGCCCCCGCCGGTGAGACCGACGGTGACAGCGAGCCGGTGGAGAAGGAAGAGCCGGAGTCCGACGCCCCGGAGGCGAAGGAAGACGCCGACGCCACGGAAGAAGCAGAAGAAGTAGACCTCAAGAAAGACGAGGCCGAGTCGGCGAAGAAGAGCTGACGGCCGGTTCTACGACGATGAGGGCGCCCCGTGTGACACGGGGCGCCCTCATCGTGTTCAGGTGCGGCGCGCCAGCGCGAGCGTTCTCTGCGCCGCCGCCACCACCGCCGCGTCGATGAACTGGCCGTTCGGGAGAGCCTGAGCGCCCTCCTCCTGTGTCGCCGCCTTGACGACGGTCTCGGCCTGCTCGATCTCCTGCCCGGTCGGCAGGAAGGCGCTCTCGATGACCGGGAGTTGACGGGGATGGATCGCCGCGCGCCCGAGGAACCCGAGAGCGCGGCCGTGCGCACAGGAGGCCGCCAGTCCCTCCAGGTCGCGGATGTCCGGGTGGACGGACTGGGGCGGCGGAGCCAGATCCGCCGCACGGGCGGCGACGATCACCCGGGAGCGGGACCAGTCGAGGCCCGCGTCGTCGCGTACGCCAAGGTCGGCCCGCAGGTCCGCCTCGCCGAGCGCGATGCCGTGCAGGGAGGGGTGGGCGACGGCGATCGCGAAGGCCCGCTCGATGCCGAGTGCTGTCTCCAGGAGGGCGTACAGGGGAAGGGAGTTGTGCCTTTCCGCTACGGCTACGACCTCCTCGGCGGATGTCACCTTCGGGAGCCGTAGGCCGGAGACGCCTGGGAGGGGCGCGAGGGTGCGGAGATCGTCGGCCGCCCAGGGGGTGTCCAGGGCGTTCACGCGGACGTGGACGTTGAGTTGGGGCTCCGCGAGAAGCTCCGCCGTGGCCGCGCGGGCGTAGGCCTTGCGGTCCGGGGCGACCGCGTCCTCCAGGTCCACGACGACCACGTCGGCGCCGGCGGCGAGGGCCTTGGCGACGATCGGGGGGCGGTCGCCGGGGACGTAGAGCCAGGTCAGGGGGAAGGGGGTCACAGGGCGCCCTCCCGGCGGAGTGTCGTCAACTCGGTTTCTGTCAGGCCGAGTTCGGTCAGGACCGTGTCCGTGTCGGCGCCGTGGGGGCGGCCGGGCCAGTGGATGGCGCCGGGGGTGGCGGAGAGGCGGAAGAGGACGTTCTGCATGCGGAGGGGGCCGAGTTCGGGGTCGTCGACGGTGGTGATCGTGTCGAGGGCCTGGTACTGCGGGTCCGTCATGACGTCCCGTACGTCCTGGATGGGGGCGACCGCCGCCTCCGCCTTCTCGAAGGCGGCCAGGACCTCCGTGCGGGTGCGCTGCGCGATCCAGTCGCCGACCGCCGCGTCGAGGATGTCGGCGTGCCGGGCCCGGTCCGCGCCCGTCGCGAACCAGGGTTCCTCGATCAGTTCCGGGCGGCCGACCAGACGCATCACGCGCTCGGCGATCGACTGGGCCGAGGTGGAGACGGCGACCCAACTCCCGTCCGCCGTGCGGTAGGTGTTGCGCGGGGCGTTGTTCTGGGAGCGGTTGCCGGTGCGCGGCTGGACGTGGCCGAGCTGGTCGTACCAGAGGGGTTGCGGGCCGAGGGCGGTGAGGATGGGTTCGATGATCGCCATGTCCACCACCTGGCCTTCGCCCGTGCGGTCGCGGGCCGCCAGTGCCGTCATCACCGCGTACGCCGTCGCCAGGCCCGCGATCGAGTCGGCGAGGCCGAACGGCGGGAGGGTCGGGGGCGCGTCCGGTTCGCCGGTGATCGCGGCGAAGCCGCTCATCGCCTCGGCGAGGGTGCCGAAGCCGGGGCGATGGGCGTAGGGCCCGAACTGGCCGAAGGCGGTGACCCGGGCGAGCACCAACTTCGGGTTGGCGGCGGAGAGTTCGTTCCAGCCGAGGTCCCATTTCTCCAGGGTGCCGGGGCGGAAGTTCTCGATGATCACGTCGGCGGTGGCGGCGAGACGGAGAAGCGTGGCGCGCCCGCCCGGTTTCGACAGGTCGAGGGTGATCGTGCGCTTGTTGCGGCCGAGCAGCTTCCACCACAGGCCGACACCGTTCTTCGACGGGCCGTGGCCCCGGGACGGGTCGGGCTTGGTCGGGTGCTCGACCTTGATGACCTCGGCGCCGAAGTCGCCGAGCATGGTGGCGGCCAGGGGTCCGGCGAAGAGCGTCGCGAGGTCGAGAACGCGCAGGCCGGAGAGGGGAGTTGTGGTCGTCTCGGTCATGAGGCGTACTGCTTGTCGATCTCCGCGCGGAACGGCATCGACGCCGTCGCCCCGGGCCGCTGCACGGACAGGGCCGCAGCCGCTGCCGCCCATCCCAGCGCGTCCCGCATCGGGCGGCCCTCGGCGAGCGCCACCGCCAGCGCTCCGACGAAGGTGTCGCCCGCGCCCGTCGAGTCCACGGCGGTCACTTGGGGCGCGGGGACGAGGAACGGCTCGGCGCCCCGGGCCGCGTACAGGCTGCCCGCCGCGCCCAGGGTGACGATCACCTCGGGCACCTGGTCGAGCAGGGCCGCCGCTGCCTCGCGCGGGTCGGTGCGGCCGGTGAGGGCGGTGGCCTCGTGTTCGTTGGGGACCAACAGGTCTACGGCGGCGAGGAGTTCGGGGGGCAGTGGCTGGGCGGGTGCGGGGGTGAGGATCGTACGGACGCCGTGGCGGCGGGCCGCCTCCGCGCCCGCGATCACCGCAGCGAGGGGGATCTCCAGCTGGAGGAGCAGGGCGTCGGCCGTGGCGATCGTGGCCTCGTCGCCTGGGGCGAGGTGGTCGACGGTGCCGTTCGCGGCGGGGATCACCACGATCGCGTTGCCGCCCTCGTCGTCCACGACGATGTGCGCGGTGCCCGACGGGCCCTCGACGGTGCGCAGATGGTCGGTGTCGACGCCCGAGTGCTCGAACGTGGACCGGAGTTGGGCGCCATAGGTGTCGTTGCCGACCGCGCTGATGATGGTGACGTCGGCGCCCGCGTGGGCCGCGGCGATCGCCTGGTTGGCGCCCTTGCCGCCGGGGATCGTACGGAACTCCCGTCCCGTCACGGTCTCTCCGCGCTGCGGGGCCTTCTCGACGTAGGCGACGAGGTCCATGTTCGTGCTGCCGAGCACGGCGATGAGGGTCATGGGCGGGCGGTCTCCTGATGGGTGAGCCGGGCGAGGGCGTGGAAGCCGATGCCGTTGAAGTCGCCTACGGAGGTGGCGAGTCGGTTCTTGAGGGGGGTCGTCCAGCGGTCGGGGAGGGCGGTGTCCGAGAGGAGGGCGGCGATGCTCCCGACCGTTGCGCCGTTGGAGTCGGTGTCCCAACCGCCGGACACCGCACGGCAGATGGAGCCGGTGAAGTCGCCGTCCGCGTGGGTGAGGGCGGCGGCGATCAGGGCGGTGTTGGGGATCGCGTGGACCCAGTGGTGGGCGGGGGAGTAGGTGGCGTGGAGTTCGTCCACGACGGTGTCGAAGTCCCGGTGTTTTCTGGCCAGTTGGAGGGCGTGCCGGATCGCCTTGGCGAGACGGGAGCGGGGCGGGACGACCGACAGTCCGGTGCGCAGGCAGGTGTGGATGTCGTGGGTGCCGGTGGTCGCGGTGGCGATGACGGCCGCCGTGAACATGGCCGCGTAGACGCCGTTCGCGGTGTGGGTGAGGGTGGCGTCGCGGTGCGCCTGTTGGGCTGCGGCTGCCGGGTTTCCGGGGTTGGTCCAGCCGTGCACGTCGGCGCGGATCAGGGCGCCGATCCATTCGCGGAACGGGTTGCGGTGACGGGCTGTTCGCGGGGGTTCGAGGCCGGAGAGCAGGTTGCGGTAGGCGATGCGTTCGGCGGTGAAGGTGCGGCCCGCGGGGAGTTCGTCGAGCCAGAGCTTCGCCACGTCCGCGGTGGTGAAGTCCCTGCCGTGGCGTTGTAGCAACAGGAGGTTCAGCAAGGGGTAGTTGAGGTCGTCGTCCTCGGGCATGCCGTCGATGTTCTCGGCGAGGGAGGTGGGGGCGGAGCGGCGGTTCCAGGGGTGGGCGGCGAGGAGTTCGGCGGGGACGCCACGGGCGGTGAAGTAGGTGTTCAGGGGCCAGTTGCCGGTGGCCCGGGCGAGTTGGCGGATGCGGTCGAGGGGGAGTTTCTCGACCGGTTTGCCGAGGAGGCAGCCGACGGCCCGGCCCAGCCAGGCGGCCTGGAAGCGGGCGGGACGGGGCGGGGAAGTGGCTGGGGAAGTGGCTTGTGCGGTGGGCCAGTTGGGGCACAGGGCGCGGATCTTCGGCAGATCCGTCGGCTCCTGGTCCGCCAATGTGCTGGGCAGGTCGGCCAGTTCGTCCAGCAGGTCCTCGGCGAGCAACCGGAGGTAGCGGGTGGGGGGTTGAGGTGATGCGCCTGCCCGTGCCGGTGCCTCGGCACCGCCCGCCGCCCGCCAGCGCGCCGCGATCGCCGACGGCTCGCGTCCGTCCTGGGCGGCCTGGCGCAGTTCGTGGCCGAGCAGGTCCTCCGGCTGGACCCAGGTCAGTCGGAGCACCGCAGCCCTCCGATCTCGGTGAACGCCGCCTCGTGGGCACGGCGTCGGCGGACGTCCTGTGCGAAGACCTCCTGAGCAACTTGAACGAGCGTGGTCGCCGGTTCCCAGAGGTCCAGGCGGCTGGCCTCGGCCACCGTCTTCGACCAGTCCTGCGGGACCGGGGAACCCAGGGCGCCGGCCACCGCGCCCGCCATCGTCGCGATTGAGTCGCAGTCCCGGCCGTAGTTCACCGAACCCAGCACCGCGTGGCGGTAGTCGCCGCCGGAGACCACCAACATGCCGAGTGCGACGGGGAGTTCCTCGATCGCCTTGGTGCGGGAAGGGCGGCGGGCGTCGAGGGAGGGGGCGCGGTAGTCGGGGCCCACCGTGTCGTACGGTGCGACCGCCTCCCGCAGGGGAACCAGCGCCGACTCGAAGTCCGAGTAGCGGGAGGCGACTTCGCAGGCCTTCTCGATGGCGGTGCGGGTGCCGTCCTTCGCCAGGGCGAGGCAGGCGGCCACGACCGAGTCCGGGGTGGCGCCCGGTACGCAGGCTGCCGACACCGCCGCCGCGAAGACGCCGGCCGCCTCACGGCCGTACGACGACTGGTGGGCGCCCGCGATGTCCAGGGCCTCGGCGTAAGCGCCCGCCGGATGGGCCGCGTTGACCAGGCCGACCGGGGCCATGTACATCGCGGCACCGCAGTTGACGATGTTGCCCACGCCGGCCTCGCGGGGGTCGATGTGGCCGTAGTGGAGCCGGGTCGCCAGCCATTTCTCGGCGAGGAAGATGCGCTGGAGGGGGATGGCCTCGGCCTCCAACTCCGGGATCCAGCGCGGGTTTTGCATCAGGTCGGGGACGAGGTGGTCGGCGACGGAGTATGCGTCTAGGTGGTCGCGAACCTGGGCGTAGACCCGTACGAGAGCGTGGGTCATCAAGGTGTCGTCGGTGACGTGGCCGTCGCCCTTGTGGTACGGGGCGATGGGGCGGGCGGTGCGCCAGGCTTCGCCGTTCCAGGGGCCGACGATGCCGTGGACGCGGCCGGCGTGGCGTTCGAGGATCTGGTCGGGGGAGTAGCCCTCGACGGGGCCGCCGAGGGCGTCGCCCACCGCGGCGCCGACGAGGGCTCCGGTGATTCTCTCCTCAAGGCTGCTTTCTTGGTTTTTGGCTTGTTTGGGTTCTTTGGCTTCTTTCGGTGGCATGCACCGAATCATCCTCCTGGTGGGGGCGGTTGTGTGGCTTCCAGGAGTTCGGCGAGTTCTACGAGATCGGTGCCGGTGAGGCGGGGGAGTGCGCAGCCGGAGAGGGTGCGGCAGGCGTCCCGCCACGCGGCGGGGATGGCTCCTCCGCCGCTGAGGGCGCCGGTGAGGGCGCCTGCCAGGGCCGGTGCGGAGTCGGCGACGCGGGAGAGGCAGGCGGCGGCCGGGACCGCTTCGGCGATACGGCCTCGTGCGGCGGTGGCGAGGGCCAGGGCGACGGGGACGGTTTCGGCGGCGGCGATGCCGTAGCTGTAGACGTGGTCGACGATCTGGTGTTCCAGGAGGGGGATCAGGGCGAAGGCGTTGTCGCTGTCCTGGGCCAACTTCAGTGCGTGGCGGGCGTTGCGGCCGATCTCTGTGGCTTCGGGGAGTTCGGCGAGGGCGGCTGCCACGCAATCGTCTACGTTCGCGCCGACCAGGGCGAGTGCGAGGGCTGCCGCCATGGCTCTGGCGCCGTGGACTCCGTCGCCGTCCTGGGTGTAGTGGGCGTCGAACTCGGCGAGGGCGGCGGCGCGTTGGGGGTCGCCGGGGTGCGCCACCGCCAGTACGCAGGCTCTTACGCAGGCCGCGTCGTCGAAGTAGTGGGGGTTGTCGTGGCCGGTGGCGGGTGGGCGGAGGCCGGCGGCGAGGTTGCCGAGGCCTGCGCGGACGGAGATGCGGGCGCGGAGGGGGAGTACGGCGGATTCGACCTCCGGGGCGCGGTCCGCTGCGGCGGCGACCTCGCTGGCGATGGCGTTCCAGGTGAGGTCGATCGCGGCGCGGGTTCTGCGTTCTCTGCTGAGGTCGCCGAGGACTGTGTCGTCGCCGGCTCTCAGTACGGCTTCTGCGGCGAACGCTGCCCATTCGGCGTCGTCGGAGGGGCCGAGGCGTAGGGGCTCGGGGGGTTGGTTCAGGGCGATGGGGACGGGGAGTGTCGTGGTCGCGTTCTGTTCGGCGAAGGTGTCGAGTTCGCGGGTGAGGCGGCGGGTCCACTCCGGCATCCTGGCGGCGCGGTGCCTTGCGGCGGGCCAACCGGCGGCGTCCCCTGCGGCGAGCCCGAGGAGCAGCCCCTCAACGCGACGCGCCTCGGCTCCGCCATCGGCCTTTGTTTTCCCACCCGCACCGCCCGTGCGGGTTTCGTTGTCGGGTGCGGGTGGCCCCTGTGGGGCGGATTCGCCGTCGGCGGCTGCGAGGTTGAAGGGGGTGGGAGGCAGCGGGTGGAGTCGGGAGGTGGGTGCGGGTGGCCCTTGTGGGGTGGGTTCGCCATCGGCGGGTGTGGGGTCGATTGGGGTGGGGTGTGGCGGGTTGAGTGGGGAAGTGGGTGCGGGTGGCCCCTGCGGGGTGGGTTCGCCGTCGGCGGCGGTGGGGTTGAGTGGGGTGGGGGGCAGCGGGTGGAGCCGAGAGTCGGGTGCGGGTGGCCCCTGTGGGGCGAATTCGCCGTCGGCGGCGGTGGAGTCGTGCGGCGTGGGGTGCGGTGGGCGGAGTCCTGAGCTGGATGCCCGTGGCCCCTGCACGGCCGACTCGCCCTCGGCCCTCGCTGTGACGCCGAGCCGCGTCTCGTGACCCGCGTGGGCTTCCTCGTCGCGGTGATTCACGGCTGCACCTCGTCCTCGTCCGCCGCCAGCACGTACTCCCGCTGATCCGGCCGCGAGGCACCGGCACCCCACTTGCCGCCCTCCCCCGGAATCAGCAACTCCGCGATGTCCAGGACGTGGTGGCCCGCCATCGCCGGTAGGCAGCTGCCGCGTGCCGGGCCGATTGCCGATGCCCAGTCGGAGGGGATCGACGACGCGCCCCGGGTCGCGCCGGCCAGGGCGCCCGCCACCGCCGCCGTCGTGTCCGCGTCCCGCCCCATGTTGACCGCCGTGAGGACCGACTCCACGAAGTCGCCGTCCGCCGCCGCGTACGCGCCGAAGGCGAGGGCGACGGCTTCGGGGGCCAGGTCGGTCCAGGGATAGCCGCCGATGACCACCGCGGAGCGGACCGCTCGTTCGCCTCGGTGGGCGACCGCCACGGCTCGGCGGAGGGAGCGGGCCGTCCAGGAGTCGTCGGGGACCACGGCCAGGGCTGATGCCACTACCGCGATCGTCGGCGCTCCCGCCATCGCCGCCGCCACGCCCGCCGCGACCGCCTGGCCGCCGTAGATGCCCTCGCCGTCGTGGCTCACCGAACCGTCGATCGCCACCAGACGGGCCGCTTCCGCCGGGCGGCCCGCCGCGAAGACGCCGAAGGGGGCCGCGCGCATGGCCAGGCCGTCGCTCCAGGCGTGGCGGTGTTGCGCCGAAATCGGGGCTGCCAGTCCCCTTCTGAGGTTTTCCAGCGTGCCGCGTTCACTGAAACCCGCGCCCCGGAACGGGCCCTCGTCGCGGTCCGCGATCCACTCGTGCCAGGCCGCCTCCACGTGGGTCGGCGTGAGCGCCGAGCCGTGGCGGGCCAGGAGCAGGCCGGAGAAGATCGCGTACTCCGTGTCGTCCGTGCCCGCGGGGTTCTCCGCCACGTATCCGGTGATGCGGCCCCAACGGGCGCGGATCTCCGAGGGCTTCATGTTTTCCGCCGGTGCGCCCAGGGCGTCCCCTACTGCCAGGCCGAGCAGCGCGCCGCGTGCTCGTTCGCGGAGTTCGGTGGCGTTCTTGGGCGCCGGGACCGGGGGAATGCAGGCGATCGATGCCATACGCGGCCTCTCCTACGGGGTTCCCTCAGGGCGCCTCAGGGCGCGGAACCCTTTGCGGATGTCTCCCACGGGAGGCCTTCGGCAGAGCCTGACGGAGTGCAGCATCACCCGGTCGACATCTGATCATGATCCATCACGGATGAGCGTTCGAGGGTAAAGCCGCAGGTTAGCCCAGCCTTTCCTTGCTGGTGGGTGCGAAATGAAAAGCGTATGTTCAGTGTTGTCAAAGAGTAGAACCTGTCCAAAGTTAGCCTTACCTTAGGCGCTTGTCAGCCTCCTGGGGGATCACCGCATGGCCATCATCGAGACCGAGGCGACGCTCCACGAGGCGCACCGCGACAACCACACCCACCGTGATGTGAACGGCGGTTGGCTGCGCCCCGCGGTGTTCGGTGCGATGGACGGTCTCGTCTCCAACCTCGCCCTGATGACCGGTGTCGTGGGCGGTGCCGTGAGTCATCAGACCGTCGTCATCACCGGGCTGGCCGGTCTCGCCGCCGGTGCCTTCTCCATGGCGGCCGGCGAGTACACCTCCGTCGCCTCCCAGCGCGAGCTGGTCGAGGCCGAGCTGGACGTCGAACGGCGGGAGCTGCGCAAGCACCCCGAGGACGAGGAAGAAGAACTCGCCTCGCTCTACGCCGCCCGCGGTGTCGACGCCGAACTCGCCCGTGAAGTCGCCCGGCAGCTTTCGCGCGATCCCGAGCAGGCTCTGGAGATACATGCCCGGGAGGAGCTGGGCATCGATCCCGGTGATCTGCCCTCGCCGCTCGTCGCCGCCGTGTCGTCCTTCGGGTCGTTCGCGCTGGGTGCGCTGCTTCCCGTACTGCCGTTCCTGCTCGGGGTGACCGCGCTGTGGCCGACGCTGCTGCTCGCCGTTGTCGGGCTGTTCGGCTGCGGTGCCGTGGTGGCCCGCGTGACCGCGCGGACCTGGTGGTTCAGCGGGCTGCGGCAGCTCGCGCTGGGGGGTGCGGCGGCCGGTGTGACGTACGCCCTGGGCGCCTTGTTCGGAACGGTCGTAGGATAGCTCGACGCGCACTTATGCGTTGAGCCGCATAAGTAGCCGTTACTCGCTGGTTTCGAACGCTTAACCACTGGGCATGAGCCGTAAGCGCTGTGGGCAATGACGCTCGCGGCGCACCCGCGGGATGGGCGACGACGCTCCCTCTGCCCTGGACCGACGGACATCGATCTGTCCGCTTTGGTCCCCTTAACCTTCACCGCTGGTGCGGTGCTCCGCCGCGACCCAGCGGCGTCCGCATGTTGGAACGGAGTATCCGGTTCCCGAGAACCGTTCCATCATGTAACCTGCACGAAATTTTGCGCTAACTCGCAGAGGGCCAACGTCGTCCCTATGCCCATGCATATGCCACGACGACGACGGGAGAGCCGATGCGTACGCCGCGCCAGCCGTCCCAGCAGCCCACGAATGGCCAGAAGTGGTCCTTCATGGATGCTCGCCCTGCCGCGCAGGGTATGTACGACCCCCGCAACGAGCACGACGCCTGTGGCGTCGGCTTCGTGGCCACCCTCACCGGCGAGGCGAGCCACGCGCTGGTCGACCAGGCGCTCACGGTGCTGCGCAACCTGGAGCACCGCGGTGCGACCGGTGCCGAGCCCGACTCGGGCGACGGCGCGGGCATCCTGTCCCAGGTCCCGGACGCCTTCTTCCGTGAGGTGGCCGGATTCGATCTGCCCGCCGCCGGTGGATACGCGGCCGGCATCGCCTTCCTGCCCCCGGACGGCGCGGACGCGACCGTCTCACAGATCGAGACGATCGCCGCCGAAGAGGGCCTCACGGTTCTGGGCTGGCGCGAGGTTCCGACCGCCCCCGAACTCCTCGGCGCCACGGCCCGCTCCACCATGCCGCTGTTCCGTCAGGTCTTCGTGAGCGACGGCGAGACCCAGGGCATCGACCTCGACCGCAAGGCCTTCGCGCTGCGCAAGCGCGCCGAGCGCGAGGCCGGCGTCTACTTCCCGTCGCTGTCCGCGCGGACCATCGTCTACAAGGGCATGCTCACCACCGGTCAGCTGGAGCCCTTCTTCCCGGACCTGTCCGACCGCCGCTTCGCCTCCGCGATCGCGCTCGTGCACTCCCGGTTCTCCACGAACACCTTCCCGTCGTGGCCGCTCGCCCACCCGTACCGCTTCGTCGCGCACAACGGCGAGATCAACACGGTCAAGGGCAACCGCAACTGGATGGCCGCCCGCGAGTCGCAGATCGCCTCCGACCTGTTCGGCGACCAGGACAAGATCGACCGGATCTTCCCGATCTGCACGCCCGAGGCCTCCGACTCCGCGTCCTTCGACGAGGTGCTGGAACTGCTCCACCTCGGTGGCCGGTCGCTGCCGCACTCCGTGCTGATGATGATCCCGGAGGCGTGGGAGAACCACGACTCCATGGACCCGGCCCGCCGCGCCTTCTACCAGTTCCACGCCACGATGATGGAACCCTGGGACGGCCCGGCCTGCGTCACCTTCACCGACGGCACCCAGGTCGGCGCGGTCCTCGACCGCAACGGCCTGCGCCCCGGCCGGTACTGGGTCACCGACGAGGGCCTCGTCGTCCTCGGCTCCGAGGTCGGCGTCCTCGACATCGACCCCGCGAAGGTCGTCCGCAAGGGCCGCCTGCAGCCCGGTCGCATGTTCCTCGTGGACACCGCCGAGCACCGCATCATCGAGGACGACGAGATCAAGGCCGGCCTCGCCGCCGAGAAGCCGTACGCCGACTGGCTCGAAGCCGGTGAGATCGAGCTGTCCGACCTGCCCGAGCGTGAGCACATCGTGCACACGCACGCCTCGGTCACCCGCCGCCAGCAGACCTTCGGCTACACCGAGGAAGAGCTGCGCGTCATCCTCGCGCCGATGGCCAAGGCCGGTGCCGAGCCGATCGGTTCGATGGGCACCGACTCGCCGATCGCCGCGCTCTCCGCGCGCCCCCGGCTGCTCTTCGACTACTTCACCCAGCTGTTCGCGCAGGTCACCAACCCGCCGCTGGACGCGATCAGGGAAGAGCTCGTGACCTCCCTGCGCTCGTCCCTCGGCCCCGCGAGCAACCTGCTGGAGCCGACGGCCGCGTCCTGTCGTAGCGTCACCCTGCCCTTCCCGGTGATCGACAACGACGAGCTGGCCAAGCTCATCCACATCAACGCCGACGGCGACATGCCCGGCATGAAGGCCGCGACCCTCTCCGGCCTGTACCGGGTCTCCGGCGGCGGCGACGCCCTCGCCGCGCGCCTCGCGGAGATCTGCACCGAGGCCGACGCGGCCATCGAGAACGGCGCCCGGCTGATCGTCCTCTCGGACCGGCACTCCGACGCCGAGCACGCGCCGATCCCGTCGCTGCTGCTCACCGCCGCCGTCCACCACCACCTCATCCGCACCAAGCAGCGCACCCAGGTGGGCCTGCTGGTCGAGGCCGGTGACGTCCGCGAGGTCCACCACGTCGCCCTGCTCATCGGCTTCGGCGCCGCGGCCGTGAACCCGTACCTGGCGATGGAGTCCGTCGAGGACCTCGTCCGCGCGGGCACGTTCCTCACCGACATCGAGGCCGAGCAGGCCATCCGCAACCTGATCTACGCGCTCGGCAAGGGCGTCCTCAAGGTCATGTCCAAGATGGGCATCTCGACGGTCGCCTCCTACCGGGGCGCCCAGGTCTTCGAAGCGGTCGGCCTCGACGAGCAGTTCGTCAACAGCTACTTCAGCGGTACGGCCACCAAGATCGGCGGCGTCGGCATCGACGTCATCGCCAAGGAGGTCGCCGCCCGGCACGCGAAGGCGTACCCCGCGAGCGGCATCGCGCCCGCGCACCGCGCCCTCGACATAGGCGGCGAGTACCAGTGGCGCCGCGAGGGCGAGCCGCACCTGTTCGACCCGGAGACGGTCTTCCGCCTCCAGCACTCGACGCGCACCAACCGCTACGACATCTTCAAGAAGTACACGGACCGCGTGAACGAGCAGTCCGAGCGGCTGATGACGCTGCGCGGGCTCTTCGGCTTCAAGGCGGACCGCCCGTCGATCTCCATCGACGAGGTCGAGCCCGTCTCCGAGATCGTCAAGCGTTTCTCCACCGGCGCCATGTCGTACGGCTCCATCTCCCTGGAGGCGCACGAGACCCTCGCCATCGCCATGAACCAGCTGGGCGCCAAGTCCAACACCGGTGAGGGCGGCGAGGACGCGGACCGGCTCTACGACCCGGCCCGGCGCAGCGCCATCAAGCAGGTCGCCTCCGGCCGCTTCGGCGTCACCTCCGAGTACCTGGTCAACGCGGACGACATCCAGATCAAGATGGCCCAGGGCGCCAAGCCCGGCGAGGGCGGCCAGCTGCCCGGCCACAAGGTCTACCCCTGGGTCGCGAAGACGCGTCACTCGACCCCCGGCGTCGGGCTCATCTCGCCGCCGCCGCACCACGACATCTACTCCATCGAGGACCTCGCCCAGCTGATCCACGACCTGAAGAACGCGAACCCGCAGGCGCGGATCCACGTGAAGCTGGTCTCGGAGGTCGGCGTCGGCACGGTCGCCGCGGGTGTGTCGAAGGCGCACGCGGACGTCGTGCTCATCTCCGGCCACGACGGCGGTACGGGCGCGTCCCCGCTCACGTCCCTCAAGCACGCAGGTGGACCTTGGGAGTTGGGCCTCGCCGAGACCCAGCAGACGCTCCTTTTGAATGGCCTGCGCGACCGGATCGTCGTGCAGACCGACGGCCAGCTGAAGACCGGCCGTGACGTTGTCATCGCCGCGCTGCTCGGCGCAGAGGAGTTCGGTTTCGCGACCGCGCCGCTCGTCGTCTCCGGCTGCGTCATGATGCGCGTCTGCCACCTCGACACCTGCCCGGTCGGCATCGCCACGCAGAACCCGGTGCTGCGCGACCGGTTCGCCGGCAAGGCCGAATACGTCGTGAACTTCTTCCAGTTCATCGCCGAAGAGGTCCGCGAGATCCTCGCCGAGCTGGGCTTCCGCACCATCGAGGAAGCCGTCGGCAAGGCCGGAACGCTCGACGTCGAGCGGGCCGTGGACCACTGGAAGGCGCAGGGCCTCGACCTCGCCCCCCTCTTCTACGTCCCCGAACTCCCGGACGGCGCAGCCCTCCACCAGGTCATCCAGCAGGACCACGGCCTGGAGAAGGCGCTCGACAACGAGCTGATCAAGCTCGCCGCCGACGCCCTCGCCGCGTCCAGCGCCACCGACGCCCAGCCGGTGCGCGCCCAGGTCGCGATCCGCAACATCAACCGCACGGTCGGCACCATGCTCGGCCACGAGGTGACGAAGAAGTTCGGCGGGGCGGGTCTGCCCGACGACACCATCGACATCACCTTCACCGGTTCCGCGGGCCAGTCCTTCGGCGCCTTCCTCCCGCGCGGTGTCACGCTGCGCCTGGAGGGTGACGCCAACGACTATGTCGGCAAGGGCCTTTCGGGCGGCCGGGTGATCGTCCGACCCGACCGGGGCGCCGACCACCTCGCCGAGTTCTCCACCATCGCGGGCAACACCATCGCCTACGGCGCGACCGGCGGCGAGCTGTTCCTGCGCGGCCGTACGGGCGAGCGGTTCTGTGTCCGCAACTCCGGTGCCACGGTGGTCTCCGAGGGTGTGGGCGACCACGGCTGCGAGTACATGACCGGTGGCCGGGCGGTCGTGCTCGGCGAGACCGGCCGCAACTTCGCGGCGGGCATGTCCGGCGGCATCGCCTACGTCATCGACCTGAACCCCGACAACGTCAACGTCGGAAACGCGGGCGCCGTCGAGGAGTTGGACGAGGACGACAAGCAGTGGCTGCACGACGTGGTGCGCCGCCACGCCGAGGAGACCGCTTCCACGGTCGCCGAGAAGCTGCTCGCCGAGTGGGCCGTCTCCGTGGACCGCTTCAGCAAGATCATCCCCAGTGCGTACAAGGCAGTGCTCGCCGCCAAGGACGCCGCCGAGCGAGCGGGTCTCTCCGAGACCGAGATCACCGAGAAGATGATGGAGGCGGCGATCAATGGCTGACCCGAAGGGCTTTCTGAACCACGGGCGCGAGGTCGCCAAGTCCCGTCCCGTGGACGTCCGTCTGAAGGACTGGAACGAGGTCTACGTCCCCGGTTCGCTGCTGCCGATCATCGGCAAGCAGGCGAGCCGGTGCATGGACTGCGGTATCCCGTTCTGCCACAACGGCTGTCCGCTGGGGAACCTGATCCCCGAGTGGAACGACTACGCCTACCGCGAGGACTGGACCGCCGCGTCGGAGCGTCTGCACGCGACGAACAACTTCCCTGAATTCACTGGGCGGTTGTGCCCCGCGCCGTGCGAGGCTGCCTGTGTGCTGGGCATCAACCAGCCGCCTGTCACCATCAAGAACGTCGAGGTCTCCATCATCGACAAGGCGTGGGAGACGGGCGATGTCGCCCCGCAGGCTCCCGAGCGCCTCTCCGGCAAGACCGTCGCGGTCATCGGCTCGGGCCCGGCGGGCCTGGCCGCCGCCCAGCAGCTCACGCGGGCGGGTCACACGGTCGCGGTGTACGAGCGCGCGGACCGCATCGGCGGCCTCCTGCGTTATGGCATCCCCGAGTTCAAGATGGAGAAGCGGCACATCAACCGCCGTATCGAGCAGATGCGCGCGGAGGGCACCCGTTTCCGCACCGGCATCGAGATCGGCGTCGACCTCAAGGCCACCGACCTGCGCAAGCGCTACGACGCGGTCGTCATCGCCGCCGGTGCCACCACTGCCCGTGATCTCCCCGTCCCCGGGCGGGAGTTGAAGGGCGTGTACCAGGCGATGGAGTACCTGCCCCTCTCCAACAAGGTCCAGGAGGGTGACTACGTCACCGCCCCGATCTCGGCCGAGGGCAAGCACGTCGTCGTGATCGGCGGCGGCGACACCGGCGCGGACTGTGTCGGTACGGCGAACCGTCAAGGGGCCGCCTCCGTCACGCAGTTGGAGATCATGCCTCGCCCGGGCGACGAGCGGAACGCGGTCGCGCAGCCCTGGCCGACCTTCCCGATGCTCTACAAGGTGACGTCCGCGCACGAGGAGGGCGGTGAGCGGGTCTACTCCGTCAACACCACCCACTTCGAGGGCGACGAGGACGGCAACGTCCAGTGGCTGCACCTCGTCGAGGTCGCGTTCGTCGACGGCAAGCTGACCCAGAAGCCGGGCACGGAGCGCAAGATCCCGGCCCAACTGGTCACGCTGGCCATGGGGTTCACGGGAACGGACCGCGAGAACGGCTTGGTCGACCAGTTCGCCCTGGACCTGGACGAGCGCGGCAACATCGCCCGCGACGCCGACTTCCAGACCAACGTCCCCGGCGTCTTCGTCGCCGGTGACGCGGGCCGCGGCCAGTCCCTCATCGTCTGGGCGATCGCAGAGGGCCGCTCGGCGGCGCGTGGCGTCGACCGCTTCCTGACGGGCGCCAGCGAGTTGCCGGCGCCGATCCGTCCGACGGACCGGGCGTTGATGGTCTGAGAGTTCACGGGCCTGACGGCTCGTCAAAGACGTCCCGCACAAAGGCGTGCGGTACACGAGACGGCGCCTGCCTAGTCCCCGACCGGACCGGCAGGCGCCGCCGCATGTTCACGGCACTTTGTACGTCTCCCCGTACACCTTCCACACCAACGGCGTCCGCAGACTGAGGTTCCCCTCCTCCAGGAACTTCCGCTGGGCCGTGTCGATGCGGGAGGTGTCGATCCCGGGGTGCTTGGCCCGCATCGTGGCGCGGCGGACGTCGAGGAAGGCGCTCAAGTAGGCCTTCTCGTCGCCGCCTTGGGCAGGGGGCGCGACTCGCTGCATCGCGCGCTCCCGGATGCCGTAGAAGCCGTCCGTGCCCGGGCCGTGGAAGACCATCGCGTCGTAGTAGATGAACTGGCCGAGCGGGCCCAGGCCGTCGCGCCGGGCGGTGCTGACCGCCGGGTCGAGGTAGATGCGGTCGCGTTCCGCGTCCTGTGCCGCCTGGAAGGCGGGGACCTTCGCCTCGGCGCGCCAGGCGGCCTTGAAGCCGGGGTCCAGGCCCTGGTGGGAGTCCGTGCCGTCGACCTTGCGCAGGGCGGGGAGGTAGCGGGCGAGGCCGTTGTCGGGGTGGGCGGCGGTGTAGCTCTCGACGAGGACGAGCAGGTCGTGGGTGCCGGTGCAGAAGCCGATGATGCCCGCGGTGTAGCCCTGGCCGTCGCCGATGTCCTGGATGTAGCCGTACGCGCTGCGCCAGTTGAGCGTCGAGTTCTCGGCGCTGGCCACCAGTTCCTGCGCGAGGTTCTTCATGGCCGGCGCGGCCAGGCCCACGGCTGCTCTCCGCTGCGTCGCGGCCGACGGGGGTCCGGGCCGCGGGTCGTCGTGGGCGGTGGGTGTGGAGCCGTAGGCCGTCGCGGCGAGGACGACGGGTACGGCGGCGAGGATCAGGACGCCGACGCGTTTCATGGGGCCCAGCCTAGGGGCGGTTACGTCCCTTATTCCGGGGGTTGGGGGGACATTGGGACTGCCGGACCTGCGTGGCGTAATCTCGATGCTTTCGCCGTGATCCGAAGGGAGCCCCTGTGGCCGCGATCTCGCTCAGCAAGGTCGAGGAGACCGCGCCCGCACTGGTCAGCCTCTACAAAAGTGCCGGGGTCTCCCTCCGCAAGCACGGGCTGGACGGGCAGCGGGCGGCCGTCTATCTCGTGGTCGACTACTCGGGCTCCATGAAGCCGTACTACAAGGACGGCAGCGTGCAGGCGCTGGCGGACCGGGTGTTGGGGCTGTCGGCGCACCTGGACGACGACGGGACGGTGCCGGTGGTCTTCTTCTCGACGGACATCGACACCGTCACGGACATCACCCTTGACAGCCATCAGGGGCGGATCGAGCGGATCGTGTCCGGGCTCGGGCACATGGGGCAGACCAGCTACCACGTGGCTATGGACGCCGTCATCGACCACTACCTCGACAGCGGCGCGAAGGATCCGGCCTTCGTCGTCTTCCAGACCGACGGCGGCCCGAGCAACAAGGCCGCCGCGGAACGGTACTTGTGCAAGGCGGCGAGGCTTCCGCTGTTCTGGCAGTTCATCGGATTCGGCAACGCGCGGAGCAAGCACTTCGAATTCCTGCGCAGGCTGGACGAGTTGGCTGTGCCGCAGAAGAGGGTGATCGACAACGCCGGTTTCTTCCCAGCCGGTTCGAACCCCCGGAAGATGTCGGACGACGATCTGTACGACCGGATGATGGGCGAGTTCCCGCAGTGGCTTGCGGCGGCTCGGAAGCAGGGGATCGTCCGATGACCCGGTTCCTGCCCGCCTCGGCGCGAACTGCCGTGCCCTGGAAGAACGGTGGCGGGGTGACCCGCGAGATCGCCGCCTGGCCCGAGGACGCGGACATGGACGACTTCGCGTGGCGGGTGAGTCTTGCCGAGGTCGGGGCGGACGGGCCGTTCTCAGCCTTTCCCGACGTCGACCGGACCCTGACCCTCGTCGAGGGCGCCGGCATGGACCTCACCGTCGGCGGCGCACGGCAGCTCGTCAACACCCGTTACATTCCACGGGACTTCAGGGGTGACGTACCGACCGACTGCCGGCTGCTGGACGGCCCCGTCGTCAACCTCAACGTCATGTGGCGCAGGGGCGCGGGCGCTACGGCCCCCACGGTGGCCGTCGTCCGCGGGCGGCTGCGGGTGTGCGCGGGCGCCCTGGTGGTGGCGCTCGACGGGACCGCCGAGGTGGCCGGGCTGACTCTGGAGCCTTACGACGCCGTGCGGTTGGGCGGCGAGGAGGCGATGCTGCACGCGCGAGGCCGTACCGCCGTGATCGGGCTGTCATTGCCCGCTGACGCACCGTTGGCTTAGCCGGGGCCCCGTGACACCCTGTGGGGTGATCCGACGGGGAGGGCGGCGAACGTATGGACGGCGCACGATCGGTGAACGGAGCGGGCGGCGGGCGGCCGAGTGAACCCGGCAAGGGGGAGAAGCTCGCCGACTGGGCGGACGGACGGCTCGGGCTGTACGCGCTGGCCAAGGCCAATATGCGCAAGGTCTTCCCGGACCACTGGTCCTTCATGCTGGGCGAGATCTGCCTCTACAGCTTCATCATCCTGATCCTCACCGGCGTCTATCTCACCCTGTTCTTCGAACCGAGCGGTGTCGAGGTCATCTACCACGGCTCGTACACGCCGTTGAACGGCATCCCGATGACCCGCGCGTTCGAGTCCACGCTCGACATCAGCTTCGACGTGCGCGGCGGGCTGCTGATCCGGCAGATCCACCACTGGGCGGCCGTTGTCTTCATCGCCGGGATGCTCGTCCACATGATGCGGGTGTTCTTCACCGGCGCCTACCGCAAGCCGCGCGAGCTCAACTGGGTGTTCGGCTGGACCCTGTTGTTCCTCGGCATCATCACCGGACTCACCGGCTACTCGCTCCCCGACGACCTGCTGTCCGGCACCGGCATCCGCTTCGCGGACGGCGCGATCCTCTCCGTGCCGATCGTCGGGACGTACATGTCGATGTTCCTGTTCGGCGGGGAGTTCCCGGGCCACGACATCATCTCGCGGCTCTTCCCCGTCCATGTCCTGCTGCTTCCGGGGATCATGCTGGGCCTGGTGGTCGCGCATCTGATCCTGGTCTTCTACCACAAGCACACGCAGTACCCCGGGCCCGGACGGGACCAGAAGAGCGTGGTCGGCATGCCCTTCCTGCCCGTCTACATGGCCAAGGCGGGCGGCTTCTTCTTCCTCGTCTTCGGGGTGCTCGCCATCATGGGCGGGATCGCCAGCATCAACCCCGTGTGGGCCTTCGGACCGTACCGGCCCGACCTGGTGACGACCGGCGCACAGCCCGACTGGTATCTCGGCTTCTCCGAGGGACTGATCCGCGTGATGCCGGGATGGGAGATCAACGCCTGGGGCCACACACTGGAGTTGGGCGTCTTCATCCCCTTCACGCTCTTCCCGCTGATCCTCGCCGCCATCGGCGCCTACCCCTTCATCGAGGCGTGGATCACCGGCGACAAACGCGAACACCACATCCTGGACCGGCCGCGCAACATGCCCGTGCGCACGGGACTTGGGGTGGCCTGGCTGAGTCTGTACGGCGTCCTGCTCATCGGCGGTGGCAACGACGTCGTGGCCACCCATCTCAACCTGTCGATCAACGCGATCACTTGGTTCGTGCGGATCTCGTTCTTCGTGATGCCGATCGTCGCCTTCCTCGTCACCAAACGCGTCTGCATGGGGCTCCAACGGCGGGATCGGGACACCGTGCTGCACGGCCGCGAGTCGGGCCTCATCAAGATGCTGCCGCACGGCGAGTACGTCGAGGTCCACGAACCCCTCACCCAGGACCAGTTGTTCCGCCTCACCCAGCACGAGCAGGAACCGCCCTACGAGATCGGACCGCTCGTCGACACGAACGGCGTGGAACGGCAGGTCAAGGGCGGACAGCGGGTGCGGGCCCGGCTCGCCAAGGCGATGTTCGGACCCGAGACGCGGATCGCGAAGCCGACGGCGGAGGAGTACCGGGAACTCACGAGCGGCGATCACCACCACTGAGCCCGTTGAGATCGTTGAGGCCGTCGAGTCCCTTGAGCACGGCGGCCCGGCACTCACCCGGGTCGCCCCAACTCGCCCGCAGGGCCCGGGCCTTGGTCAGCCACAGCGACAGGTCGTACTCCGCCGTGTAACCCATCGCGCCGTGCAACTGAAGCGCCGTACGCGCCGTCCCGTACGCCGCCTCGCACGCCGTGACCTTCGCGGCGGCCACGTCCGCCTCCGTCATGGTGAGCGCGGCGCCGAAGAGCAGCGGGCGCGCGAACTCCAACGCGATCTTCGCATCGGCCAGTTGATGCTTCACAGCCTGGAACGAGCCTATGGGGACACCGAATTGGGTCCGCTGCTTCACGTAGGCGACGGTCCGGTCGAGGAGTGCGAGGCCGACACCGAGGGCTTGGGCGGCGGTGGCGAGGCGGGCCCAGGTGAGGGCGTGGGCCACGGGCGGGTCCGGGGTGAGGAGTTCGCCGCCCGGGAGGAGGTGGGTGAGGCGGCGCGCAGGGTCCAGTGACGTGCGCACCGGCCCGTGCCCGGGGGCCAGCCGCAGACCGTCGGCGTCCCAGGTCAGGCGGGTCGTCGCCACATCACCGTCCAGTGCGTACGACCCCGCCGGCGCCGCCGTGGCCATCGCCTCGCCCGATGCCAGCGCGGGCAACAGCCGTTTGGCGGGCCCGGGTTCGGTCAGCAGCGCCGCCGCCACGACCGTCTCCACCAGCGGCCCCGGTACCGCGTGCCGCCCCAACTTCACGAACGCCACCGCGAGTTCGACCGGGTGCGCACCCAGCCCCTCGTACGCCTCCGGCACCGCCAGCGCGAACACCCCCGCCCCCGCGACACGGCGCCACAGCGCGCGCCCGCTCGCATGGTCGCCGCGACTCCAGGACCGTACGACCGACGGGGTGTCCGCGGCCGTCAGCATCGCGTTCAACGAGTCGGCGAACGCCCGCTGTTCGGGGTCGAGCAGGAAGCGCATCAGCGGCGGCCCTTCGGCAGGCCGAGCAGGCGCTCGGCGATGATGTCGCGTTGGATCTCGTTCGTACCGGCATAGATGGGGCCCGCTAGGGAGAAGACGTAACCCTCGGCCCAGTCGGTGTCCGTCAACTCGCCCTCCTCGCCGAGTAGTTCGAGGGCCGTCTCGTGCAGGGCGATGTCGTACTCGGACCAGAAGACCTTGTTGAGGCTGGACTCCGGGCCGATGGACTCGCCGTCGAGGAAACGGGAGGCGTTGGCGTAGGTGAAGAGCTGGTAGGCGCGGGCGCCGATCACGGCGTCCGCCACCCGGTCGCGCAGTGCGTCCGAACTGCCCTGCGTCCGCCAGAGGTTGAGGAGGCGGTCGGCGGACGCGAGGAAACGGCCGGGGGAGCGGAGGGTGAGCCCGCGTTCGTTGCCCGCTGTCGACATGGCGACCCGCCAGCCCTGCCCCGGCTCCCCGATCACGTCCTCGTCGGGCACGAACACCTCGTCCAGGAACAGCTCCGCGAAGGCCGGCTTGCCGTCGAGGCGGCCGATCGGGCGGACCGTGACGCCGGGCGCGCGCAGGTCGAACATCAGGTAGGTCAGGCCCTGATGGGGCTTCGGGGTGTCCAACTCGCTGCGGAACAGGCCGAACGCACGGTCCGCGAAGGCCGCCCGCGACGACCAAGTCTTCTGGCCGCTCAACAGCCAGCCCCCACCCGTGCGCACCGCCCGCGAGGTCAGCGACGCCAGGTCCGAACCCGCCTCCGGCTCCGACCACGCCTGCGCCCACACCACCTCACCGGTCGCCATCGACGGCAGCACACGCGCGCGTTGCTCCCGTGTGCCGTGGTCGAAGAGGGTCGGGGCGAGCAGGTTGATGCCGTTCTGACCGACCCGGCCCGGTGCGCCCGCCGCGTAGTACTCCTCCTCGAAGACCAGCCACCGCACGATGTCCACGCCCCGGCCGCCGTACTCCTGTGGCCAGGACACCACCGACCAGCGGTCCGCGGCGAGTTGGGCCTCCCAGGCGCGGTGCGCGGCGAAGCCCTCCTCGGTCTCCAGGGAGGGGAGGGGCGCGGCCGGCACGTGTGCGTGCAGCCAGGCGCGGGCCTCGGCGCGGAACGCCTCCTCGGCGGGAGTGAAGTCCAGGTCCATCGACCGCCCATCCTTCCCTAACAAGTGTTTGGTAGGTTAGCGTGGCCGTATGACAGGCGTCGAGAGTCCGGCATACGTCCCCGGGCACGGGCTGCTGAAGGGGCGCACCGCCGTCGTCACCGCCGCCGCCGGCGCGGGCATCGGTGGGGCCACCGCGCGCCGCTTCCTCCAAGAGGGCGCCCGCGTGCTGATCAGCGACGCGCACGCACGGCGACTCAAGGAGTACGAGGCCGAGCTGGCCGGGGAGTTCGGCGCGGGCGCGATCACCGCGCTGCCTTGCGATGTCACCGACGAGGCGCAGGTGCAGGCCCTGTTCGACGCGGCCGTCGCGGCGCACGGGCGGCTCGACGTCGTCGTCAACAACGCGGGCCTGGGCGGCACTTCGGACCTCGTCGACATGACCGACGAGCAGTGGTCGAAGGTGCTGGACGTGACCCTGAACGGCACCTTCCGCTGCACCCGGGCCGCGCTGCGCGCGATGCGCGGGACCGGCGGCGGCGTGATCGTCAACAACGCCTCCGTCGTCGGCTGGCGCGCCCAGGCCGGACAGGCGCACTACGCGGCGGCCAAGGCGGGCGTGATGGCACTGACCCGGTGTGCGGCGATCGAGGCCGCCGAGTACGGAGTGCGGGTGAACGCGGTCTCGCCGAGCCTCGCCATGCACCCGCACCTGGTGAAGGTGACGACCCCCGAACTCCTGGCGGAACTCACCGCACGCGAGGCCTTCGGGCGGTACGCGGAGCCCTGGGAGGTGGCCAACGTGATCGTGTTCCTGGCCTCGGACTACTCCTCGTACATGACGGGCGAGACCGTCTCCGTGAGCAGTCAGCATGCGTAGCGGGACCGGGGGTCGGGCCTGTGGCAGGACAATGGTCCCGTGCCGACCAAGAAGAAACCCCCGGTGACCGCCGCGCCGGCCCGCCGTCGTGAACTCCTCGACACGGCGGCCGAGGTCTTCGCCGAGCAGGGCTACAACGCCACCACCGTACGGAAGATCGCGGACCACGCGGGCATGCTCGCGGGCAGCCTCTACTACCACTTCGACTCCAAGGAATCGATGCTGGAGGAGATCCTGCGGACCTTCCTCGACGAACTCTGGGGCGGCTACGACACCGTCCTGGAGGCCGAGTTGAGTCCGCGCGAGACGCTCGAGGCCCTGGTCACCGAGTCGTTCCGGGAGATCGACCGGCACCGCGCCGCCGTCGCGATCTACCAGAAGGAGAGCAAGCACCTGGTCGCGCAGGAGCGGTTCGCGTTCCTCGCCGAGTCGCAGCGCAAGTTCGAGAAGGCGTGGCTGTCCACGCTGGAGCGCGGGGTCGCCGCCCAGGTCTTCCGGGCCGACCTCGACGTCCGGCTCACCTACCGGTTCGTGCGGGACACGGTGTGGGTCGCCGCGTCCTGGTACCGGCCGGGCGGACAGCACAGCGCGGAGGAGATCGCCCGGCAGTACCTGTCGATGGTCCTTGACGGGATCGCCGTACGCGCATAACTCATGGGTTTGTATGGGGAGTTGACATGGCCGAGGCCTACATCGTCGAAGCGGTCCGTACGCCCGTCGGGCGGCGCGGGGGAGGGCTGAGCGGGGTGCATCCGGCCGACCTCGGGGCGCATGTGCTGAAGGCGTTGATCGCGCGCTCGGGGATCGATCCCGCCGCCGTGGAGGACGTCGTCTTCGGGTGCCTGGACGCGGTCGGTCCGCAGGCCGGGGACATCGCGCGGACCGCCTGGCTGGCGGCCGGACTCCCCGAGGAAGTGCCGGGCGTGACCGTGGACCGGCAGTGCGGGTCCTCGCAACAGGCCGTGCACTTCGCGGCGCAGGGCGTGCTGTCCGGCACCCAGGACCTGGTCGTCGCCGGTGGCGTCCAGAACATGTCGCTGATCCCCATCGCCTTCGCCTCCCGCCAGGCCGCCGAACCGCTCGGCCTCACGGACGGCCCCTTCGCGGGTAGCGAGGGCTGGCGGGCGCGCTACGGGACACAGCCCGTCAACCAGTTCGCCGGCGCCGAGATGATCGCCGCGAAGTGGGGGATCACCAGGCAGGACCAGGAGGAGTTCGCCCTCCGCTCGCACCGGCGGGCCCTGCGCGCGATCGACGAGGGCCGCTTCGAGCGGGAGACGGTGGCCTACGGCGCGGTCGGCGTCGACGAGGGCCCGCGCCGGGACACCTCACTGGAGAAGATGGCCGGCCTGAAACCGGTCGTCGACGGCGGCACCATCACCGCCGCCTGCTCCTCCCAGGTCTCCGACGGCGCGGCGGCGATGCTGCTGGCCTCGGAACGGGCGGTGCGGGAACACGGGTTGACGCCCCGCGCCCGCGTCCATCACCTCTCCGTCCGCGGCGAGGACCCGATCCGCATGCTCTCGGCCCCCATCCCGGCCACCGCCCACGCCCTGAAGAAGACCGGCCTGTCCATCGACGCCATCGACCTCGTCGAGATCAACGAGGCCTTCGCCCCCGTCGTCCTCGCCTGGCTGAAGGAGACGGGCGCCGACCCCGAGAAGGTCAACGTCAACGGCGGCGCCATCGCGCTGGGCCACCCCCTCGGCGCGACCGGCGTCAAGCTCATGACGACCCTCCTGCACGAACTGGAGCGCACCGGCGGCCGGTTCGGCCTCCAGACCATGTGCGAGGGCGGCGGCCAGGCCAACGTGACGATCATCGAACGGCTCTGATCACCCAGGGCAGTTCAAGGGCGGGTCAGGAGTCCGACCGAACCAGCGCCCACAGCACCTCGTCGGCCTCCTTCATCACCCGTGCCACCAACTCCGCGCACGACGGCAGGTCGTCGATCACGCCGGCGACCTGCCCGGAGGCCATCACCCCGAGATCCGTCCGCCCGTCCACCATCGACGCCTTGAGCAGCATCGGCGTGTTCGCGGCGAGCAGGACCTGGCTCCAGGTCAGCTCCTTGCCGTGCTTCATGGCGAGGCCGTCGCGGATCATCCGCCGCCAGGTCAGCCCGGACAGGCGGCGGAAACCCGCGGCCCGGCGTATCGCCTGGAACAGGGTCCTCGTACGGCCGGAGTGCTCCAGGGTCTCGACCAGTTCCGTACGGAGCATGCGGTGCGGCAGGCCGTCGACCGCCCGCGTGACCGTGACGTCCTTGACCGTCGCCGCCAGATAGGCCGCCTTCACCGCGTCCGGGACCGTCGAGTCCGAGGTGAGGAGGAAACGGGTGCCCATGGCGACCCCCGCCGCGCCGTAGGCCAGCGCCGCGACCAGCCCCCGCCCGTCGAAGAAGCCGCCCGCCGCCACGACCGGTATGTCCACCGCGTCCACGACCTGGGGCAACAACACCGTCGTCGCTACCTCCCCGGTGTGGCCGCCGCCCTCCCCGCCCTGCACGATCACCGCGTCCGCGCCCCACGCGGCGACCTTCTCCGCGTGCCGCCGAGCCCCGATCGACGGGATCACGACCACGCCCGCCTCCTTCAGCTCGGCGATCAGCTCGGCGGACGGCGCGAGCGCGAAGGACGCGACCCGTACGCCCTCCTCGATCATGATCCGCACCCGGTCGCCGGCGTCCGCCGCGTCCGCGCGCAGATTCACCCCGAACGGCGCGTGCGTACGGGACTTGACCTCGCGGACAGCGTCCCGGAGCCGGTCGGTGGTCATGGTCGCGGAGGCCAGGATGCCCAGCGCGCCCGCGTTCGCCGTGGCCGACACCAGACGGGGGCCCGCCACCCAGCCCATTCCCGTCTGCACGATCGGATGCCGCACCCCGACCAGCCTGGTCAGCGCGGTCTCCATCAGACAGCCACCTCCCTGCGACGGGTGTCGGCCGGGTCGATGACCTCGCGGATCAACCGCAGCTCCTCCGGGGTGGGTTCGCGCGTCGGCGGAACCTCGTCCGGCACGGTCAGCTCGAAGCCGGTCGCCTCCCTGACCTGTTCCACCGTGACCCCCGGATGCAGCGAGGCCAGTCGCATCGAGCGGTCGGGGGTCGCGAAGTCGAAGACACCGAGGTCCGAGACGACCCGGGGGACACGGTGGAAGAGGGCCGTCCCCGGGTGCTCGGCGACCCGGTCGTACCCCACCCCGCACACCATGTCGACCTTCTCCACGAACACCCGCCGGGAGTGCCGCGGTATCCAGTAACTCGTCGGATTGTTCAGGGTGTTGATCGGCGCCCCGCGCACCCCGAGCAACTGCCGCTTCGGCCGCGCCCAGTCACCGATGCACGAGATGTTCTGGTTGCCGTACCGGTCGATCTGGCTCGCGCCCATCATCACGTGCCGCCGCCCGCCGGACACCAGGGCGAGATGTTGCCGGTACGGCAACCAGCCCTCCGGTGTCCCGTCCGGACGGACGATCATCGCCTCGCCGTCGGTCAGCAACAGGTCGGGCGCGAAGGTGAGCCGGGCCAGCCGCGCGCCGACGGACGGGATCAGGCCCATCGGGCTGGCCAGGATCTCACCGGCATCACGCCAGGCCTCGGCACAGGCGATCACGCAGTACTCGGAGCGCAGTACATCCGAGCGGGTTACGTCCGTGGGCGGTACGTCCATCACCCTTGCTCCTCCTGCCAGTTGCGCACCGCCGACCGGTAGGCCGCTTCGTCACCGGCGAGGAAGCGCTCCGAGAACTCCGCCCAGGGTGTCGCCGCGTACAGCCGCTGGAAGTCCTCGTCCCTGCCGTAGTCGGGAGCGCACGACGTGAAGTGGGCGCCGCCGGGAGCCTCGACGACCCCGGTCACGCTCAGCCGCTTGACGAGCAGGGACTGCACAGGCGCCTCCTTCGTCAACTCGGCCGTGTCCACGATCCGTTCGCAGGAGACATAGGCCGCGTCCGCCGCCTCGCAGAACAGGTCGTCGAAGTACGGGTCCGGGCCCAGATACTGCCCGTTGCCCAGCCGGTCGGCCCGGTTGACGTGCACCAGAGCCGCGTCCAGCCGCAGCGCGGGCATCGCCACGAACGTCTCCCCGTCGTCGTACGGCGAACTGACCGTCCGCAGACCGGGGTTGACCCGCATCACGTCCGAACCGATCCCCGCGCGCACCGGCAGGAACGGCAGCCGGTTCGCCGCGGCGCGCAGACCCCACATGAACATGCCCTCGTCCACCTCCGTCAGCTCGAACGCCCCACGTTCGCGAGCCGCCCGGTAGTGCGGTTCGAGCGGGACGGAATCGAGGGTGACGAAGGGTGCCACCAGCTTGCGGACCCGGCCGGCGGCCGCCAGCATCCCGACGTCCGGGCCGCCGTACGAGACCAGGGTGAGATCGGTGATGTCGCTCCGCAGCAGCGCCCTGACCAGGGACAACGGCTTGCGTCGGGAACCCCAGCCGCCGATGCCGAGGGTCATGCCGCTCGCCAGCCGGGAGACGACCTCATCGGCGGTCATCGTCTTGTCGGTCACCTACGCCCCCTCTCCTGCCGTGGTTCCGACTCTCCTGCGGTGTTTCCGAACGTGTCCCGGACCCGGTCGGCCACCCCGCTGACGCTCGCCTCGAAGGTGAAGCCCTGCTCGAAGCGGTAACTGCGGCGGACGTCGACGGGGTCGATGCCGTTGATCGCGGACTTGGCGAGCCGGATCAGCTCACCGTCCTTGGCGGCTATCTCCGCCGCCAACTCCAGGGCGGCGGGCAGCAGTTCCGCGCGCGGTACGACCCGCCACACCGAGCCGTGCGCGTGCAGCTCGGCCGCCGTCGCCGTACGCGAGGTGTAGTACAGGGCGCGCATCAGGTGCTGGGGGACCAGCCGGGCCAGATGCGTGGCGGCGCCCAGTGCGCCCCGGTCCAGCTCGGGCAGCCCGAAGGTGGCGTCCTCGCTCGCCACGATCACGTCCGCGTTCCCCACCAGTCCGATGCCCCCGCCCAGACAGAATCCCTGCACGGCCGCGACCACCGGCACCTCGCATTCGTACACCGCCGCGAACGCCTCGAAACAGCCCCTGTTCACCCCGACCAGGGCAGACTGCCCGCGCGCCTGTATCTCCTTGATGTCCACACCCGCGTTGAAACCCCGCCCCTCGGCCGCCAGCACGACACAGCGCACCTCGGGGTCGTGCCCGGCCGCGCGCACGGCGTCGGCCAGCGCGAACCAGCCGTCCACCGGCAGCGCGTTCACCGGCGGGTAGTCGACCGTGACGACGGCTACGCCATTTTTTTCGGGCCCCTTTTTCGGGGAGGAGGTGGAGACACCCATGGACGCATCAGCTACCTTTCCACCAAACATTTGTTAGGTGTGAGGCTTCGAAGCTAGCAGCCGGAGAATCCGAGCGGGAGGGCCTGTGGATAACCGCATTGTGGGTAACTCGCACGACCGGCCGCTGAACGGTCGGACCGTCCTCGTCACCGGCGGCACCCGAGGCATCGGCGCCGGTATCGCGCGCGCCTTCGTCGAGGCCGGTGCCGATGTGCTGACCTGCGCGCGCAGACCGCCCGAAGAGCCGGTCGAGGGAACCGAGTTCAGCCCCCTCGACCTGCGCGACCCGGACGCCGTAAGGGAGTTCTTCGCGGCCCTGCCCCGGCTCGACGTGCTGGTCAACAACGCGGGCGGCGCACCGTACCGCCCGCTGATCGACGCGGAAGCCGAACGCCACGCGCGGATCATCGAGTTGAACCTCCTCGCACCCCTCACCGCCTCCCTCGCCGCGTACGAGCACCTCAAGCGGGCCAAGGGCTCGGTCGTGATGATCGGCAGCGTCAGCGGCAGCCGCCCGTCGCCCGGTTCGGCGGCGTACGGGGCGGCCAAGGCGGGACTTGAGAACCTGGCCCGTTCGATGGCGGTGGAATGGGCGCCGGACATCCGCGTCAACACCCTCGTCGTCGGCATGGTCCGCACGGAGCTGTCCCACCTCCACTACGGCGGCGAGGACGCCATCGCGGCCGTCTCCCGAACGGTCCCGCTCGGCCGGCTCGCCGACCCCTCCGACGTGGGCGCGGCAGCGGTCTTCCTGGCCTCCCCTTCCGCCGCCTACATCAGCGGAGCGAGCCTCCTGGTTCACGGAGGCGGGGAGCGGCCCGCGTTCCTGGATGCGGCAACTGCCAACAAGGAGAGGTCAGTTGAAGGGTGACGGAGATGACTGAAGGGTGACGGAGATGAGAGGAGACGTGCAATGACACGTGAGACGAGCGGTATCTGCGATGGCCGGGTCGTCGTCGTCACCGGCGCGGGCCGGGGTCTCGGTCGCGCCCACGCCCTGGCCTTCGCCGCCGAGGGCGCCCGGGTCGTCGTCAACGACCTCGGCGTCGGCCTCGACGGCACCCCGGACCCCGACAGCCCCGCCGCGCAGGTCGTCGCCGAGATCCGCGCGGCGGGCGGCGAGGCGGTCGCCCACGGCGGCGACATCGCCACCGGCGCGGGTGCCGCGTCCCTCGTCTCGACCGCCCTGGAGACCTACGGCCGCCTCGACACCCTTGTCAACAACGCGGGTTACCTGCGCGACCGCATGCTGGTCAACCTCGACGAGGACGACTGGGACGCGGTGATGCGCGTCCACCTCAAGGGTCACTTCCTGCCCCTGAAGCACGCGGCGGCGCACTGGCGCGCCGAATCCAAAGCAGGCCGCACCCCGGTCGCCCGGATCATCAACACCAGCAGCGGAGCAGGCCTGTTGGGCTCCGTCGGCCAGGGCAACTACAGCGCCGCCAAGGCCGGCATCGTCGCCCTCACCCTGGTCGCGTCCGCCGAACTCGCCCGCTACGGCGTCCAGGTCAACGCGATCGCCCCGGCGGCACGGACCCGCATGACAGAACACACCTTCGCGGAGACCATGGCCGCGCCCGACGCCGGGTTCGACACGATGGCCCCGGAGAACGTCTCGCCGTTGGTGGTGTGGCTGGGGTCTGCTGCGAGTGCCGGGGTTACGGGGCGGGTTTTCGAGGCGGAGGGTGGGCGGA
Organism: Streptomyces xylophagus; assembly: GCF_000716435.1. Taxonomy (GTDB): domain Bacteria; phylum Actinomycetota; class Actinomycetes; order Streptomycetales; family Streptomycetaceae; genus Streptomyces; species Streptomyces xylophagus. The sequence continues at coordinate 117,386 of NZ_JNWO01000010.1, read as the reverse complement.
TCACGGTGATGGAGGGGTGGCGGGCGGGGCCGAGTGCGGACAAGGGGGCGCGGTGGGGTGCGGGGGAGGCGGGGGAGGCTGTGCTGAAGCTGTTGGCGGAGGCGGGGGTGCCGGGGGCGGTGTACGGGGCGTAGGCGGGAGGGCTGTACGTCCGCTTCTCGGCGGGACCGAGCCTGCCTTGGGAGGGCTCGACTTCTGGGCCCACCGAGTCTGCCTTTGGAGGGCCCAACTTCTGGGCCCACCGAGTCTGCTTCGGAGGGGCTCACTTCCCGGCCCACCGAGTCTGCTTTTGAGGGTCCACTTTTCGGCGGACCGAGACGGGTGGTGGGTGGGCATAGGTCGGGGGGCTGGGGGCGGAGCCCCCAGGGACGCCCGCATCGACACCGGTCACCTGAAAACACACCTCGAGGCACACCTCAAGACACACCTACGTGTCGCACTCCAACACCGTCCGGCACAAAGAACACCGCGCCCGTACACGCCCCCGCACCGGCACCCTGATCCGCTGATGACAGGTGGGGCAAGGGAACGACACCCGCAAGCTGCCACCCCCGTCCCCGCTGAAGGCATACGGCACCCCGGACTGAGAACCGGGCCCGGGAGCATGCCGCCGGTCATGCGCGTAGCGCCTCCGCCCAGCCCACCCCGCCGCAGTCAACGGAGGCTGCTGCTCGTCACGCCGGGCCTGCGCCATCCCCTTCACGTACGCCGTGTAGGCCTGCGGACTGGTGAACCACACGGAGGGATCCTCGCCGAAGACCAGGGCCCGCTTGGCGAGGACGTACCCGAACTCCTCCGGCGTGAGATACCCGAGCTTCTGCGAGGACGCCGAGTCCTCCCGGTACGCGTCGAGCAGCAACCACCCCGCCCCCAGATACGTCGCCGCCGTGTCCGTGAGGATCTCGTTCTCGCGGGTGCCGGGGAAGGACAGGTCGAGGCGGTGCAGATAGACGTGCATCACCTCGTGCGCGAGAGCCGCGCCGATGTCCCGGCGATGGGTGCGGAACCGGTCGTTCAACTCCACGAAGTACTCGGGCCCGGCGGCCAGTTCGACGTTCGCCGCATGCGTCATCTCACGGAAACTGACGATCAGCCGGGCGTCCGGGAGCCGATAGTGCCGGACCATCTCGCGGGCCACCCGCTGCGCCCCCAGATGCAGGTCGTCCGTGTCGGCGAAGGCCACGTCGACGGGGGCCACGCTGGTCGCGAACGTCTGGACGGTGTCGTAGGACAACCGCTTGTAGAGCGCGGTGATGGCGTCCCGCACCGTGTCCAGGTGTGGGTAGCCGTGCTCGACCGGTCCGTCGTCCGCCACGTCCGTAACCCCCAAAGACGCCCTGAACCCGCATCCACTCTATGCCGATGCGCCCGGATGCATGCCCCCTATATTTCCCTGACAGATCGCGGCCGAGAAGGCTATGCTCCCCGCGATGACGACGACGATGGCTCACTCCGTTCACAGATCGGGGGTCCCGTCCGCGCAAGGTGAGTGCTGATGCTCCCTCACCCCGCGAACGGGAATTCCCGGCTTTCCTTCTGGCCGCGCGTGCGCGAGTTCGCCGTGCCGCCCTCCATGATCGAGACCGCTACGGCCCGCCGCCGCGTCGGCGACTGGGCGGGCGCCTGCGCCGCCGCAGGGGTCGACATCGATCTCGACCTACGGTCCGTCGCGCGCGCCCATGGCCGGGAACCGGCCGCCCGGCTGCGCGCCGATCTCCGCCGACTCGCCCCTGACCTGCTGCGTTGGCATCTGCCGAGGATCGCCCCCGACGGACTGCTGCGCCCGGGACTGACCCTCACCCTGGCCCGCTACGGGGACGATGCCCCGCGCCCGCTCCACCTGGTGGTCCGGACGCCACCGGCCTGGGCGGACGGCGGCCAGCGGATCAGCCTCGCGCTGTGGGACGGCACCCACCGCGAGGCCGTGGCCCGCAGGCATCCGCATCCCCGGCCGAGCCGACGGTTCCGCCTCGACCTGCACCGACACCTGTGGGACGCGGGGAGGAGCGGTGAGCTGCGGACCAGGTCCGGGGCCGACCGGCCACCCCGCGACGCACCTTCACCGACCCCGGCTCCGCTGGACACGGTGCCCGAGGCGTGGAACTGCGCCGTCGACCGGTGGGCGGACGAGGCGGCGATCCTGCTCCGCGCCGAGGGACGCACGGCCGGTCCCGTCACCGTACGGTTCGGTTCCCGGCACCGGTTCACGCTCGCGCGGGATCCGGTCGAGGACACCCTGCGTATCGCACCGGCATCGACGGACGGCAGCACCGCCGCCCTGCCGGTCCTGCCCGACGCGGCGACCTGGGTCCTGCCCGACCTGGAACTGCTCCGCACCGGCGCGATCGAGGCCGACCGGCTGCATCCGCTGGTCGCCGCCGCACTGGTACCGGACCGGCCCCGGCCGGACAGTCCCGCGCGGAATCCGGACCGGGCGGCAGGACAACCGCACCTCGTCGACTGCCGGGGCGCCCTGCACCGGATCGGTCTGGTGGACGGCGTACTGGCACCCCTGGACCACGATCCGGCCGAGATCCGTCGCGAGGAACTGCTGGTCGCGCTGACCGGCACCCCACTGCCCTGCCTCCAGGCCATCGACGACGCCCACCGCCGCCCGGACTGCCTCACCGGCGTCCGTGAACGCCTCGTCCACGGAGACACCGCCGGCGCGCTGGCCGTCGTAGAGGGACTGCTCGGTCCCGACGCGGTGCTGCGCGGCGGCGCACTGCGGGACGAACTCGAGGCGGCGGCGCAACGACGGCTCACATACGGCCTGTTCAGGGCGGGCCTGGCCGGCCCAGGCCCTCGATCCGGTCACTTCTTCCCAGGACTTCCGCGCCCCCAAAAAGTCCGCCCCCGCCGCACCATCGGCCGCTGACCGCACGGGGACTTGGCCCCTGCCCGCACCATCGACCGCTGACCGCAAGGGACTTCGCTCCTGCCCGCACGATCGGCCGCTGACCGCACGGGGACTTGGCCACTTCCTGCATCAACGGCCGCTGACCGCACGCGACTTCGCCCCCTGCCCGCACCTGCTCCATCCCGCACCCGCACCCGCTCCACCCCTCACCCACGCACACTCCACCCCAACCCAAAGGTGACCACATATGCCCACACGCACCCTGTACGCCGCCACCGACACCCCCTCCCACTCCCACCTCCCTCACCCCTCCCACGCCTCTCAACTCGACATCGCCGCCGACCTGTTGACCCTCCTGCGCGACACCACCACCGAACCGCGCCCCGACACCCAACTGGAGGCCCTGACCTTGGCCGTCGCCGCCGACCTCCCCGTGCTGCTGTGGGGCGAGCCCGGCATCGGCAAGACGGCGGCGCTGACCCAGCTCGCCGCCGCGCTGGACCTGCCGTTGACCACGGTGATCGCGAGCGTGCACGAGCCGTCCGACTTCTCCGGGCTGCCCGTCGTGGGCGACGATCCCGCGGAGCAGGGCGTCCCGATGGCCCCGCCGGACTGGGCCGTACGGCTCGTGCGCGCGGGCCGGGGGCTGTTGTTCCTGGACGAGTTGTCCACCGCGCCGCCCGCCGTGCAGGCCGCGCTGCTGCGGCTGGTGCTGGAACGGCGGATTGGCGCCCTGCGGCTGCCGACCGGGGTGCGGATCGTGGCCGCCGCCAACCCGCGGTCCTCGGCGGCCGACGGCTGGGAGTTGAGCCCGCCGCTGGCCAACCGGTTCGTGCACCTCCAGTGGACCCACGACCACGAGGTCGTCGTACGAGGACTCGGTGGCACCTGGCCCCGCGCCACCCTGCCGCGGCTCGATCCCGAGAAGCTGCCCGGGGCCGTGGACTTCGCGCGCCGCGCGGTGTGCGGGCTGCTCACCGGCCGCCCCAAGCTCGTCCATCAACTGCCCAGCAGCGAGACGCGGCGCGGCGGTGCCTGGCCGTCGCCCCGGAGCTGGGAGATGGCCCAGACCCTGATCGCGTTCGCGACGGCGGTCGGCTCCTCGCGGGAGGTGCTGTCCCAGCTGGTCAGGGGCACGGTGGGGGACGGCCCCGGCCTGGAACTGCTGGCCTGTATCGACCGGATGGACCTTCCCGACCCCGAGACGTTCCTCGCCGACCCGACGGCCGGTGAGCTGCCCGAGCGCGGGGATCTGCGGCAGGCCGTGCTCGACGGTGTGGTGGCCGCGGTCCGCAACCGCCCGGACAGGGCCCGTTGGGACGCGGCCTGGGCGGTCCTGGTCCGGGCGTTGGAGACCGGAGCCCCGGACCTGGTCGTTGTCCCCGCGACCACCCTCGCCTCGCTGCGCCGCGCGGACTGGGACGTTCCCGCGTCCATCGAGCAACTCGCCGGAGTGGTCACCCTGTCGCAGCGGGCGGACCGCGCCGCCGCAGCCGCGAAGGGCGGCCGATGAACACGGGCACGGGCATGGGCACGGGCATGGGCACGGGCACGGGCATGAACACGGGCATGAACACGGGCACGGGCCCGGACACGAGTACGGTCGCCGCCCTCGACCTCGAGAAGCTCTTCGCCGCCCGCCTCTTCGCCGCCCGGGTCCGCCCCTACCTCGCCACGGCCCTGTTCGCCCTGCACACCGTCGAGTCGCGGCAGGTCCCGACGATGGCCGTCGACCGGCACTGGCGCTGCTATGTCTCGCCGGGATTCGTGGACCGGATGTCGGTCGAGGACCTGGCCGGTGTCTGGGTCCACGAGGTGTCACATCTCCTGCGCGACCACCACGGCCGCAGCGACCGGGTCGCCCGCGAGCGCGAACTGACCGGCCCGGGGGAGCGGTTGAGGATGAACATCGCCGCGGACTTCGAGATCAACGACGACGTGTTCGGCGACGGCCTGGTCGTCCCCGAGGGAGCGGTCCTGCCGGGGTCCCTGGGGCTGCCCGCGGGGAACCTGATGGAGGACTACTTGCGCTGGTTCCAACTCGGGCCGCGCACCCAGGAGTTGGCCTGGCTGGACTGCGGCAGCGGTGCCGACGGGCTGGACCGGGGCTGGGAGTTGGGGCCCGATGGCGCGAACGGGCTGAGCGAGCAGCAGCGCGACGCGGTCCGCTTCCGGGTGGCGCAGGGCATCACCGGCCGTCCGGGCAGTGCCCCGAGCGGGTGGCGGCGGTGGGCGGAGGAGGCGTTCCATCCGCCGCAGCCGTGGCGGGAGTTGCTGGGCGCGGCGATCCGCTCGGCGGTCACCGGTCCCGGCGCGGGCGAGGACTACTCCTACGGCAGGCCCTCGCGCCGCTCGGCCGGGCTGCCCGGCGTGGTGCTGCCGAGCCTGCGCCGCAGACCGCCCCGGGTCTGTGTGGTCATCGACACCTCCGGGTCGGTCAGCGACGCCGAGTTGGGCAGCGCACTCCTCGAAGTCGCCGCGATCTCAAGGGCGGTGGGCGGCCGCCGCGACCTGGTGACCGTGGTGCCGTGCGACGCGGCGGCCGAGTTCGCGCACCCGCTGTGCCGCGCCGAGGGCATTCCGCTGCTGGGCGGCGGCGGTACAGATCTGCGCACCGGCTTCGCCAAGGCGCTGCGCGCCCAGCCCCGGCCCGACGTCGTCGTGGTCCTCACCGACGGCCAGACACCCTGGCCGGAGCGCCGACCGCCGTGCCGGACGGTGGTGGGCCTGTTCCCGCGACCGTACGCCAACAGGTCCTACGACGAGGACGACCCCGACTATGTGCCGGACACGCCGCCCGACTGGGCGCGGGTGGTCGAGATCGGCTCCGCCCCCGTTTCCCGCTGAGCACGCAAGGTGACCGACCTTCCGGTGAACGGCGCCTCCTGGAGTTCCAGCACCCACACCTCGTTCACGCCCTCCCGCAGGACGGGACCGGGGACGTACAACTCCCGTTGCGGCCCGGCCGACCAGTACCGCCCCAGATTGAACCCGTTGACCCACACGAACCCCCGCGTCCAGCCCGGCAGTTCGAGTACGGCGTCCCCGGCGCCGCGCACCTCGACCGTGCCCCGGTACAGGCCGGGGGAGTCGCCCGGGGGCAGTTCCCGCAGCGGAACGCCCTCGACGTCGTCCAGCGCGTCAAGACGCAGCCCACGCGCGCGTACCCCGTGCAGATACTGCCGCTCGTGCAACAGCCCCCCGGTGATCCCCTTCGACTCCCCGAGGCGCGGGCCGTAGTTGACCCTCCCCAGGGACTCCACCCACAACTCCACACGCGCGTCCCCGGCGACGGGCTCCTTGAGCTGCTCGTCGCCCTCCACGAGGACCCCGGCCCGCTCCCCGTCGACGTACACCACCGCGAGGTCCCGCAGCCCGCGCGCGGTGAGCGCATACGGTCCGCGCGGTCCCGGCACGGTCACTTCGTAGCGGACGATTCCCCGGTCCACGTCCAGTTCCTCGAAGGTCGGCGGGACCGGGCCCTCGACCTCCGGCCCACCGCGAGCCTCCAGTACGTCGGCCAGGGGCGCCCAGCCCGTCAGGCGCACCTCGGCCGGATCGCCCAACACGGCCGGTGCGGGCGGGAGTTCGGGCAGCGGCGCGTCGGCGTACTCGGCGAGGACCTCGCGCAGGCGCCAGAACTTCTCCGTGGGGTGCCCGTGCTCGTCGATCGGGGCGTCGTAGTCGTAGGACGTCACGTCGGGCTCCAACGGGCCCTCGTGCAGATCGCCGCCGCCCCGGTTGGCGCCCGCCCAGCCGGCGAAGTTGGTGCCGCCGTGCGCCATGTAGAGGTTGACCGACGCACCGCACTCCAGGATCTCCCGCAGCGCGTCCGCCGCGTCCCCGGCATCGCGGACGACGTGCTCGCCGGCCCAGTGGTCGAACCAGCCGCACCAGAACTCCATGCACATCAACGGTCCTTCGGGCCGGTGCCGGCGCAGCGTCTCGAAGGCCTCGCGCGCGTGGGACCCGAAGTTCACCGTCGCCAGGACACCGGGGACCGAACCGCCGCTCAGCATGACGTCCTCGGGGCCGTCCGAGGTGAACAGCGGGACGGTGACGCCCTGTTCGCGCAGCAGCTCGGCCACGCGCCGCAGATAGACCGCGTCGGAGCCGTAACTCCCGTACTCGTTCTCGATCTGCACCATGATCACCGGTCCGCCCCGGTCCAGCTGCCGGGACACGACCTCGGGCAGCAGATGCCGGAGCCAGCGCTCCAGGTGTCCCAGGAAGCGTGCGTCACGCGTACGCGCGCGTGGCCCCAGCTCGCCCGTCAGCCAGTGCGGCAGCCCGCCGTTCTCCCACTCCGCGCAGATGTACGGCCCCGGGCGCACGATCGCCCACAGGCCCGCCTCCCGGGCCGCGTCCAGGAACCTGCCAAGCGCCTGTACGTCCCTGAAGTCGCCCGGCGCCGGCTCGTGCAGGTTCCACGGGACGTACGTCTCCACGCAGTTGAGGCCCATCGCCCGCAGCATCGCCAGCCGGTGCCCCCAACTCGCCTCGTGCACCCGGAAGTAGTGCAGCGCTCCGGACAGCAGCCGCACCGGCCGCCCGTCCAGCAGAAAGTCCCTGTCGCCCACGGTGAACTCGCCCATGCCCCCGACTCTCACCCCTTGGCGCCGATCACGTCCATGGACAAAGATCACCGCTACTTGGACGGATGGACGAACGCACGGCCGGACCCATGGACGGACGCATGGCCGTCCCCATGGACGGAACGCGGGAGAGGGCGCCGATGTACCACACCTGGATGCGGTTCTTCACCCCCGCACCCGCCCACCACCGCCTCGGCCTCGCCTGCCTCGGCGTCGGCCTCCAGTACGGCGAGCTGCCCACCGTCGGCCCCCGCACCCTCGACCACCACGTCGCCGTCGTGATCAGCGCGGGCGGCGGCTGGTACCTGAGCCCCGACGGCCGCCGTACGACGGTCACCGCGCCCGCGCTGCTGTGGCTCACCCCCGGCGTGCCGCACCACTACGCGCCCGATGCCGGCGCCGGCTGGGACGAGGGGTTCGTCGACTTCACCGGGCCTGCGACGACGACGTACACCGAACTCGGCTACATCGAGCCGGAGCGGCCCGTGGTGGCCCTCTCGGATGCGAGCGGACCCCGCGCGGTCATCGGGCGGATGGCGCGTGCCGCACGGCGCGGCAACCCCCTCCTGGAGGTGGAGACCGGCGCGGCCGTCCACGAACTCCTGGTCGCCCTGCGCCGCGCCCGCGCCGACCTCGCCCCCGACGGCGACCCCGTCCTGCAGGCCCTCGCCCGCGACGCCTGTCTGCCGCTCACCGTCGCCGACCACGCGGCCCGGCACGGCATGACCCCCGCCGCACTGCGCACCGCCGTCCGCAGGGGCGCCGGATGCAGCCCCAAGGACTACCTCCTCGGCATCCGCCTGGGCCGCGCCAAGGAGTTGCTGGCCGCCACCGAACTCCCGGTCGCCGCCGTCGCCCGCCGCGTCGGCTACGACGACCCCGCCTACTTCTCCCGCCTGTTCACCCGCCGCGTCGGCGTGCCACCCGTCCGCTTCCGCGCCCAGCAGGGCCGCACCGTCCCCGGCGGCTGGAGCGACCAGGTGCCCGATCCGGCGGACCCGCCGAGGATCGAGTGGCCGCACGCCACGTAGCGGTCGATTGTCGAGTGGCCGCACACCACATAGGGGACGAGTGTCGAGTGGTCGCCCGCCACGTGGAGCCGACGATTGAGTGGTCGCACACCACATGGGTTCGACGACCAATCGGCAGTGCGCCGAGGTAGGTCCGACGACCGTGTGGCCGCACACCACACAGGCCCGCTGATCGATCGACCGCACTCCACGTAGGGTGGTCGCCCATGACCACCAGCACCAACGGAACCGGTGACGTCGACCCCGCCGTGCGCGAGGAGCTCGCCCGGCTGCGCGACAGCATCGACAACATCGACGCGGCCGTCGTCCACATGCTCGCCGAACGCTTCAAGGCCACCCAGCAGGTCGGCTTCCTCAAGGCCGCCCACCAGCTGCCGCCCGCCGACCCGGCCCGCGAGGCCCGCCAGATCGAGCGGCTGCGGGCGCTGGCCGAAAGCGCCAAGCTGGACCCGGCGTTCGCTGAGAAGTTCCTCAATTTCATCATCGGCGAGGTGATCCGCCACCACGAGCGCATCGCCGAGGACACCGTGAACGGCGGTTCACCCACGGCGAACTGACCTCCCGAGTCCCGTAATGGGCGTGACAGCGGGGTGAGTTCGGGGCGATGCTGCGCTGTGCAGTCCTTGTGCACTCCTTGTCAGCCGACGGGCACGGCCCGTCATCGGCTGCGTCATAAGCTGGTTGTCCCACGCGGGAGGGACGTCGGGCCATGCCGTCGGATGCCAAGATCCTCATCGTCGACGACCATGAGGACACGCTGTACGCGCTGGAGAGCGCCCTGGCCCCGCTGGGCCGTCCGCTCGCCCGCGCCACCAGCGGCGACGAGGCGCTCAAGCAGGTGCTCCGCGGCCAGGTCGGCCTGCTCCTGCTCGACGTGCGCATGCCCGGCGTCAGTGGCCTGGACGTGGTCCGCTACCTGCGCCGCCTCGAACAGACCCAGCACATCCCCGTCGTCCTCCTCACCGGCTTCGGCCTCGACCCCGAACTGACCGCCGCCGCCTTCGCCCTCGGCGTCGCCGACCTCGTCACCAAACCCGTCGACCCCTGGACCCTGCGCACCAAGGTCCGCTACCTCTACGACGCCCACCGGCGCCACCAGGCCCTCGAACACGAGGTCCGCGAACTCCGCGCCCTCCTCAAGGACCCGCCCGACCCCGGCCCGGCGCTGCCCCACCCCTCCCCGCCGCACCCGGACGCGCGCGTGCCCTACCAGCGCGACGCCCAGAACACCGCCTCCGCCACCCCCACCCCCGACCGGACATAGGCCGCGTACCGGACCCGCCCTGTGCCATGTCAGTGCCATCAGGCAGCATGTCCACCATGTCCGTACTGACGCGCGACGAAGCGCAGACCCGTGCCAGGCTCCTCGACGTCCACCGCTACACGATCGAACTCGATCTGACGACGGGCGAAGACACCTTCGACTCCCGCACCGTCATCCGGTTCACCGTTCGCGGGGATCAAGAAGGCACCGACACCTTCGTCGAGCTCAAGCCCGCCGAGCTGCGCTCCGTCACCCTCGACGGCCACCCCCTGGACCCGGAAAAACTCGTCGAGAACCGGCTCCCGCTGCCCGGCCTCACCGCCGGCGAGCACGAACTGCGCGTCGACGCGAGCATGCGCTACTCCCGCACCGGCGAGGGCATGCACCGCTTCACGGACCCCACCGACGGCGAGACCTACCTCTACACCCAGCTGTTCATGGACGACGTCCAGCGCGTCTTCGCCGCCTTCGACCAGCCCGACCTCAAGTCCGTCTTCGACCTGACCGTCACGGCCCCCGAAGGCTGGACCGTCCTCGCCAACGGCATCACCGAACACCTCGGCGAAGGCCGCTGGCAGGCCGCCCCCACCCCCCTCATCTCGACCTACCTCGTCGCCGTCGCCGCCGGCCCCTGGCACTCGATCCGCACCGAGCACCGAGGACTGCCCTTCGGCATCCACTGCCGTCGCTCCCTGGCCCCCCACCTCGACGCGGACGCCGAGGAGATCCTCGACATCACCCGGCAGTGCTACGACCGCTACCACGAGAAGTTCGAGGAGCCCTACCCCTTCGACTCCTACGACCAGGCCTTCGTCCCCGAGTTCAACGCGGGCGCCATGGAGAACCCCGGACTGGTCACCTTCCGCGACGAGTTCATCTACCGCTCCGCCGTCACCGACACCGAGCGCCAGACCCGCGGCATGGTCATCGCCCACGAGATGGCCCACATGTGGTTCGGCGACCTCGTCACCCTCCAGTGGTGGGACGACATCTGGCTGAACGAGTCCTTCGCCGAGTACATGGGCTACCAGACCCTCACCGAAGCCACCCGCTTCACCGACACCTGGACCGACTTCGGCGTCGTCCGCAAGGCCTGGGGCTACGACGCCGACCAGCGCCCCTCCACCCACCCCGTGGCCCCGGAGAACGTCGACGACACCGCCTCCGCCCTCCTGAACTTCGACGGCATCTCGTACGCCAAGGGCGCCTCCGCACTACGGCAGTTGGTGGCCTGGCTCGGCGAGAAGGACTTCCTCGCCGGCATCAACACCCACTTCGCCCGCCACAAGTTCGCCAACGCCACCCTCGCCGACTTCATCGACTCCCTCGCCTCCGGCACCGAACGGGACGTCCACGCCTGGGCGGACGCGTGGCTGCGCACGACGGGGGTGGACACCCTCACGCCCGAAGTCGGCGCGACCGACGGCTACTGGAGCCTCGCCATCCAGCACGAGGGCAGCCACGGAGTCTGGACCGGGCCCGACCCCGCCCAGGACCGGGACGGACTCACCCACCTCAGCACCCACGAGTCAGCCGGCGGCAAGCGCCCGCACCGCATCACCATCGGCCTCTACGACCACGACCTCCACGACGCGAGCCGCCTCACCCTGCGCGGCCGCATCGAGGAGGACCTCGCCGCCACCCCCAGCGGCAGCAGCAGCACAAGCACCATGGGTTCCCGCCCCGCCCTCGTCCTCCTCAACGACGGCGACTTCACCTACGCCAAGATCCGCTTCGACGCCGAGTCCCTCGAAACGGTCCGCACCAGCCTCTCCGGCCTCCCCGAACCCCTCACCCGCGCGGTCGTCTGGAACGCCCTTAGGGACGCTGTCCGCGACGGCGAACTCCCGGCCTCCGCCTACCTGGACGCCGCCCGCGCCCACCTCCCGCACGAGACGGACCTCGCCCTCGTCCAGGGCGTCCTCGCCTTCTCCGCCGCCCAGGTCGCCGACCGTTACCTCACTCCCGAGGCCCGCCCGGTCGCCCTCTCCACCCTCACCGATCTGTGCCGCGACCTCATCCGCCGCACCGAGGACGGCTCCAACCCCGGCCTGCGCCTCATCGCCGTACGCCACTTCATCGACGTCGCCGCACACCCGGACACCATCGCCGCCTGGCTCACCGAGGGCACCGTCCCCGGCGGCCCCGAGCTGGACCCGGAGCTCCGCTGGCGCGTGCTGGGTCGCCTGGCCGTCCTCGGCGCCACCGACGAGCCCGCGATCGCCGCCGAGCTGGAGCGCGACCCGTCCGCCACCGGCCAGGAAGGCGCCGCCCGCTGCCGTGCCGCCCTGCCCGACCCCGAGGCCAAGCGCACGGCCTGGGAGGCGATGTTCACCACCGACGACCTCTCCAACTACCTCTTCACCGCCACCGCCCAGGGCTTCTGGCAACCCGAACAGGCCGATCTGGTACGGGAGTACGTGCCCCGCTTCTACGAGGACGCGGTCGCCCTCGCCGCCCGCCGGGGCCCCGCCATGGCCGATGCTGCCGGCCGCTGGGCCTTCCCCACCCACGCCGTCGACCCCGAAACCCTCCGCCTCGGCGAGGAATGCCTGCGCGACGCCGACCTCACCCCGGCCCTGCGCCGCAAGCTGGTCGACCAACTCGACGACCTGGAGCGCGCATTGCGAGTACGGGGGGTGCAATTCAGCCCGTCCGGCGTTTGAGGACGAGGCCCCTTCAGGGCCGAAGCGGGGGTCTGGGGGCGCAGCCCCCGGCAACGCCCGCACCAACACACGGGCCCTGAACAACACCCTTTCGGGTTCTGATCGTTGTACTCCCCGGGCGCGTCGACTCATCCGGGTCCAAGCTGGAATTCCCCATGCCCGCGCCCCGGAGGACAGCATGAGCAGCGCCCCCCTCGCCTCAGGCCCCGAAGGCCCCGACGCTCTACGGCCGTTGCTCGACACCGTCCTCGACGCCCTCGGCACCGGCCGCCGCGCACGCGGCGGCCCGTTCCCCGCGGGCGGCCCCGAGGCGGTCGCCGCCCGCATGCTGGACGCCGTGGGGGACGTACTCCCGGACGAAGGCGATCCGATCGCCCTGCGCACCCTCGTGCACGCCCTCGCGGAGGGCGCCGCCGACCCCGCCGACCCGCTCTGCGCGGCGCACCTGCACTGCCCGCCGCTCGCTGTCGCCACCGCCGCCGACCTCGCCGTCAGCGCGCTCAACCCGTCGCTGGACTCCTGGGACCAGGCCCCGGCCGCCTCCGCCCTCGAAGCCCTCGTCGCCCGTACCCTCGCCCACGAGATCGGCCTCGCCGACGCCCTCGTCACCACCGGCGGCACCGAGGCCAACCAACTCGCCCTGCTGCTCGCCCGCGAAGCGCACAACGGCAGCGTGCAGTTGGTGTGCGGCTCCAACGCCCACCACTCCCTGCCCCGCGCCGCCTGGCTCCTCGGGCTGCCCGACCCCGTGGTCGTCCCCGCCCCGGCCGGCACCCTCGACCCCGCCGCCCTCGACGAGGCCCTCACCGCACTGCCGGGCCCGCGCGGCTCCGTCCTGGTCGCCGCCACCGCCGGCACCACCGACGCCGGCCTCATCGACCCGCTGCCCGAGATCGCCGGCCTGTGCGCGGCCCACGGCGCCCGCCTCCACATCGACGCGGCCTACGGCGGAGGCCTCGCCTTCAGCGACCGGCACCGCGACAAACTCGCCGGCCTCGACCGCGCCCACACCGTCACCCTCGACCTGCACAAACTCGGCTGGCAGCCCGTCGCCGCCGGCCTCCTCGCCGTACGCCACCCCCGCGACCTCGCCGCCCTCACCCAGCGCGCCGACTACCTCAACGCCGACGACGACACCGAAGCCGGTCTCCCCGACCTCCTCGGCCGCTCGATGCGCACCACCCGACGCCCCGACGTCCTCAAGATCGCCGTCACCCTGAAAACCCTCGGCCGCACCGGACTCGGCACCCTCGTCGACCAAGTCTGCGCCCGCGCACGGGAGTTCGCCGCCATGGTCCACAACCACCCCGGTTTCGAGCTCTACGACCCGCCCGTCATCAGCACCGTCCTGTTCCGGCCGGCCGAAGCCACCGACGAGGCCGTCGCCGCCGTACGCCGACAACTCCTCCACGACGGACGGGCCGTCCTCGGCCGGGCCGCGCTCGACGGCCGGCTCTGGCTCAAAGCCACCCTCCTCAACCCCCACACCCGGCCCGACGACCTGGCCGCCCTCCTGAAACTGGTGGAAGGACACACCCCCCGATGAGCCACCCCCCGACGGGTCACCCCCAGGCCCCCAACCCCCCACGCCACGAACCCGAAGCACCCCGCGACCTGGTCGGCATCGGCATCGGACCGTTCAACCTCTCGCTGGCCGCGCTCGCCCACCCCCTCACCGAACTCGACACCGCCTTCTACGAACAGCGCCCCGGCTTCGACTGGCACCCCGGCCTGCTCATCGACGGCGCCACCGTCCAAGTCCCCTTCCTCGCCGACCTGGTGACCCTCGCCGACCCCGCCAGCCCCTGGTCCTTCCTCAACTACCTCAAGGACCGTGACCGGCTCTTCCCCTTCTACTTCGCCGAGCGCTTCCACATCCAGCGCGCCGAGTACGACGCCTACTGCCGCTGGGTCGCGGGCAGCCTCCCCGGACTCCACTTCGGCCACCAGGTCGACGCCGTCCGCTTCAACCCCGAACGCGACGTCTTCGAGGTCGACTTCACCCAGCTCGACAGCGACGGAGAGGCCGAAGCCCTCGGCCGCACCTACACCAAGAACATCGTCCTCGGCGTAGGCACCGCCCCCTACGTCCCGGACCCGCTCAAGCCCCTCGTCGAAGCCCCCGGCGTCCCCGTCATCCACGCCGCCGACTACCTCGCCCACCGCGAAACGTTCCTCGCCGCCGAGCACATCACCGTCATCGGCTCCGGACAGACCGGCGCCGAGGTCTTCCTCGACCTGCTCCGCAACCGCCCCGCAGGACACGAGAAGATCCACTGGCTGGGCCGCAGCGAGGCCTTCGCGCCCATGGAGTACTCCAAGCTCGGCCTGGAGCACTTCACCCCCGACTACACCCGCTACTTCCACGCCCTCGCCGAACCGGTCCGCGACCGCCTCGTCACCGCACAGTGGCAACTCCACAGGGGCATCGACGCCGGCACCATCGCCGCCATCCACGACGAGCTCTACCGCCGTACCCTGCACGGCGGTTGGCCCGACGCCGTCCTCACCCCCGGCGTCCGCGTCCGTACGGCGGGCCGCATCGCGACCACCAAGGTCGAACTCCACCTGGAACACGTCCAGCAGAACACCCGCTCCCGCCTCACCACCGACGCCGTCGTCCTCGCCACCGGCTACCGCGAACGCCCCCTCGGCCGCATCCTCGCCGGACTCGACCCCTACCTGCGCCGCGACAGCGCCGAACGCCCGCGCGTGGACGACCAGTTCAGGCTCGTCCTCGACCCCTCCGTCACCGGCGCCGGCTGCCAGGTCTACGTCCAGAACGCCGAAGTCCACACCCACGGAGTCGGCGCCCCCGACCTCGGCCTCGCCGCCTGGCGCAGCGCCACCATCCTCAACTCCCTCACGGGCAAGGACCCTTACCCCCTGCCGGACCGAACGGCCTTCACGACCTTCGGGCTCGACCCCCAGCCGCAGATCCCCCCGGCCCGGCAGGCCCGGACCCTCACCCCGCTAGTCGAGGGAAGGTGACAAGCGGAGAGTAAAAAAAGCGCAAGGGGAGGAAGACGTCCGACAATCGCGACGTTGGGCCCGCCATGACAACGACGTGGATCGCAGCCCACCGCTCCGCCGTCCTCAGCCCCCACGAGGACTTCCACCTCTTCGAACCCCGCGGCTTCACCGACCAGACCGTACGGCAGTCCCTGCGCCTGGCCGGAGGGGGCGACGCACTCCGAGTCAGGCTCAGCAACCGCTACGGCAAGGAGCCCCTGGACATCGGCGGCGCCCACCTCGCCACCCGCACCCGGGGCAGCGGCATCGACCCCGGCACCGACACCCCGCTGACCTTCTCCGGCGCTCCGACCGCCGTGATCCGCGTCGGCGAAGAACTCCTCAGCGACCCCGTCGAACGGCCCGCGCACGCGGGCGAGGAACTCGTCCTCAGCCTCTATCTGCCGGGCGACACCGGACCGACCACCTACTCCGCCGTCGCCCACGACACCGGACACGTCGTCCCCGGCAACCAGCTCTCCGCCGAAGTCCTCGACGACGCCGAAGAACTGACGACAAGTCACCTCCTCGCCGGCGTCGACGTCCTCGCGCCCGCCGGCACCCGCATCGCCGTCGCCTTCGGGGACTCATGGGTCGAGGGCGCGGCCACCACCCCCGGCGCCGACAACAGCTTCCCCGCACAGCTCAGCCGCCGTCTCACCCGCGGCTGGATCGTCAACCAGGGCATCTCCGGCAACCGGCTCCTCACCGACGAGGCCGGCGAACACCTCCTGGCCCGACTCGAACACGACGTCCTCGACGTGCCCGGCGTCAGCCACGTCCTGATCCATGCCGGCCTCAACGACATCGGCCTGCCCGGCGCCCAGTCCTTCCCCGAACCCCCGGCCGGCGCCCCGACCGCCGAGGACCTCATCGCGGGCTTCACCGCCCTCACCGACCGCCTCCACGCCGCCGGACTCATCGCCATCGGCGGCACCCTCGGACCGTACGAAGGCACCATCTACGACGGGGTCGACACCCCGCAGGGCCAGGCCACCCGCCGCCGCGTCAACGACTGGCTGCTCGGCCCGGACCAGCCCTTCGACGCCGTCGTGGACATCGCCGCCGCCGTCGCCGACCCCGGCCAACCCACCCGGATCCGGGCCGAGTTCAACGCCGGCGACGGCCTCCACGTCAACGACGCCGGTGCGAAAGCCATCGCCGACGCCGTCGACACCACCTTGCTCACGCTCTAGAACACCGGCGTCCCGTTCCGCGTCAACTTCCAGTCCACCGAAGCGAAGTCCGCCGGATCCAGCACACCCTTCGCGGTCACCCACTCCGCGATCCGCGTCCGGATCTCCGTCGACTCCGCCCACACCTCGGTCGCCGACGCCACATGCGGGAACGCACCGCCGCCGTTCGCCCGGTAGTTGTTCACCGCCAGCACGAACTGCTGCGCGTCGTCCAGCGCGGCGCCGTTGTAGGTGAGGTTCTTGATCCGCGAACCGGCCGCCTGCGCGATGTCGATCTCGTACGAGAAGCCGGACACGTAGTCGTAGTTGTAGTCCGGCCGGCCGTTCGCGTTCGTCAGCTTCTCCGTGTCGACGACCGCGTCCGCCGCCGTCTGCACGAAGTACTCCGCCGAGTACTCCAGATACGCCCGCACCTGAGCACCCGTCAGAAGCTTCGCGACCAGCGTGTTGTCGTACACGTACAGCCCCGACAGATCCCGGATCGTCACCTCGCCCGCCGGGATCTCCGAGGTCCGCGAGAACGGCGACGCCTGCGCGATCACCGGCAGCGACGCATACGACGTCCCCGCCAACGCCGCCTTCACCACGTCTTCTTGAACCTTGGTGATCAGGTCGATGATCGGGGCGTCCTTGTACCGCGCGTCGACCGTCGTCAGCGTCGCCGTCGCCGTACCGACGACCTGGTTGACGTACTCCACGACCAGCGCGTGCTCGTCCTTCAGCAAGCGCGTGATCTTCGGGTCGTCCGCGACCGTCTTCGCGTCCCGCAGCGACGCCGCCACCGACTCGACGGTCCAACGCCCCTTCTCGAAGACCAACTCGAAGTCGAACACGCTCAACCGCTCGGCGTAGCACAGCGGTTCGGACAGCACGACCGTCTTGCCCGTCGCCGTGTTCGTGACCTTCAACTCCGGGATCTCCACGTGCGCGTGGCCGACGAGGATCGCGTCGATACCCGGCACCTGCTGCGCGACCAGCGCCGCCGAGTTCTCCACGTACGGCAGCTGATCACCGTACGACGACGTCCCCGACGACCCCGAATGCGCCGACACCACGACGACATCCGCCCCCATCGACCGCAGCTTCGGCACCCACTTCGCCGCCTGCTCCTCGAGCCCCGGGAACGTCAACTTCCCCTGCACATACGCCTTGTCCCAGATCGCGATACCCGGATTGGTGAGCCCGAGCACCGCCACCTTCACCGGCGGAGCGCCCGGCACGTGGAACTTCTTGATGAAGTACGGCGGGAACGCCGGCTTCAGCGTCTTCGCGTCCAGCGCGTTCGCCCCGAGCAGCGGGAAACGGCACTGGTCCTCGAACTTCCGCAGCGTCTCGATCCCGTAGTTGAACTCGTGGTTGCCCAGCGCCGCCGCGTCGTACCCGATCGCGTTCATCGCCTGCGCCATCGGATGCACCGGACCACCCTTCGCGGTGATCGGATCCACCTTCGCGAAGTAGTACGTCAGCGGAGTGCCCTGGATCGTGTCGCCCGCGTCCAGCAGCAGCGTGTTCCGCCGCCCCTTCTCCTGACGGATCTGGTTCACGAGCGTGGACACCCGCGCCAGACCCATGGCATTGCCCTTGGCGTCCGCGTACTCCGCGTCCTTGAAGTAGTCCCAGTTGAAGACATGCCCGTGCAGGTCCGTCGTGCCCATCACGGTCAGCGAGTACCGCTTCGCGGGCCTGCCCGGCTTCTTCTTCTCCGCGGCCTGCGCCGCCGGAGCCGCCGCCGCACCGGCCAGCGCGACCCCGGCGCCCGTCACGGCGGACTTCTTCAGGAACTTCCGGCGGTTCAAGGGCATGTCTGGATCTCCTCGGGAAACGGTCAACAACGCGCGTAGATTCTTACTTGCTTCTTACTGGATGCGACAGGTCCCCCAGGTTTCGATCTGATGACCACCAGGCGGCACACCTGACAGAGTGGGACGTATGACCACGCCCAGCACGGACGACCCGCAACCCCCCTTCCCCTACGGCACCCCCGACGCCCCCCGCATCGCCGTCCGCGGCGAAGCACGCCTCGAAGTCGACCCCGAGATCGCCCGCATCGGCATCACCGTCGCCGCCCGCGGCACCGACCGCCGCACCGCCCTCGACGACCTCACCCGCCGCAACGCCACCGTCCTCGACCTGGTCAAAAGCTACGGCGACGCCGTCGAACGCCTCGAGACAGGCGGCTTCTCCATCACCCCCGAACTCACCAAACACGGCCGCGGCGAACGCGTCCACCGCTACCACGGCAGGGTCAACGTCACCGCCGAACTCACCGACTTCACCTCCCTCGGCGAACTCACCACCCGCCTCGCCGACCTCGACCTCACCCGCGTCGACGGCCCCTGGTGGGCCCTGCGCCCCGACTCACCCGTCCACCGCCAGGCCCGCCAGCAAGCCGTACGCGAAGCCGTCCAACGCGCCCGCGAATACGCCGAAGCACTCGGCACGACCCTGGCCGCACTCGTGGAGCTCGCCGACATCGGCGCCGAGAACGCCCAGACCTACGGCGCACCCCAGGGCCGTATGCGCTCCATGTCCTTCGCCGGCGCAGCCGCCGAGGACACCGCCGCCGCACCCCTCGACCTCGAACCCCAACGGCAACACGTGTACGCCCAGGTCAACGCGCGCTTCACCATGGCACCCCCGATTCTGTGACCGGAGTTCAAATGGCGACCATTCGAACGCTCATTGGAGCACCCCGCCGCACATTCAAGCCTTGTCAATAACCCTTCACCCAAAGGTTGTTGAGTAGTCATGCACGGCCAATTCCCTACCCACCGGTAAGGCCTAGGCTCAAACCATGCGCCGAGCAAAAATCGTCTGTACATTGGGCCCCGCCACCGACTCGTACGACCAGATCAAAGCCCTGGTCGAAGCCGGAATGGACGTAGCCCGCTTCAACCTCAGCCACGGCTCCCACGCCGAACACGAGGAGCGCTACCAGCGCGTGCGAAAGGCCGCCGAAGAGACAGGCCGCAACGTCGGAATGCTCGCCGACCTTCAAGGCCCGAAGATCCGACTCGGCCGCTTCACCGAAGGCCCCGTACTCCTTGAACGCGGAGACACCTTCACCATCACCGTCGAAGAAGGCGCCGAAGGCGACCGCCAGTCCTGCGGAACGACCTACGCCGGCCTCGCCACCGACGTCACCCCCGGCGAACGCGTCCTCGTCGACGACGGCAAGGTCTGCCTCGAAGTCACCTCCGTCGACGGCCCCCGCGTCCACACCAAGGTCGTCGAAGGCGGCATGGTCTCCGACCACAAGGGCCTCAACCTCCCCGGAGTCGCCGTCTCCGTCCCCGCCCTCTCCGACAAGGACGAGGCCGACCTCCGCTGGGCCCTGCGCTCCGGCTTCGACGTCATCGCCCTCTCCTTCGTCCGCAGCGGCAAGGACATCGACGGCGTCCACCGCATCATGGACGAGGAAGGCCACCGCCTCCCCGTCATCGCCAAGGTCGAAAAACCCCAGGCGGTCGAGGCCATCGACGACATCGTCGCCGCCTTCGACGGCATCATGGTCGCCCGCGGCGACCTCGGCGTCGAAATGCCCCTCGAACAGGTCCCGATCGTCCAGAAGCGCGCCATCAAGCTCGCCAAGCGCAACGCCAAACCGGTCATCGTCGCCACCCAGATGCTCGACTCGATGATCGAGAACTCCCGCCCGACCAGGGCAGAAGCCTCCGATGTGGCCAACGCCGTCATCGACGGCACGGACGCCGTGATGCTCTCCGGCGAGACCAGCGTCGGCAAGTACCCCATCGCGACCGTCACCACCATGGCCCGCATCATCGAAGCGGCAGAAGAAGACATCCTCGCCAAGGGCCTGCCCCCACTGACCGAACGCAACAAACCCCGCACCCAGGGCGGCGCGGTGGCCCGAGCAGCCGCCGAGATGGGCGACTTCCTCGGCGCGAAGTACCTGGTGGCCTTCACCCAGTCTGGAGACACGGTGCGAAGGCTGTCCCGCTACAGGTCCCCCATCCCCGTGATGGCCTTCACCCCCGAACCGGCCACCCGCGCCCAACTCACCCTCACCTGGGGCGTGGAGACCTTCCTCGGCCCCCACGTCGACTCCACCGACGCCATGGTCGACCAGGTCGACGAACTCCTCCTCAAGTACGGCCGCTGCCAGAAGGGCGACATCGTCGTCATCACGGCCGGCTCACCCCCCGGAGTCGCCGGCGCGACCAACCTCGTCCGCGTCCACCACATCGGCGAGGACGACAGCCCCAAGTAGTCCTACGGCGTAACGATGTTGAAGTCCGCCGCAGGCGTCACGATCACCGAGAACAACCTGGTGAGCAACGTGACGTCCCCGGACACCTGAATCGCCCCCAACCCCTTCCCGGCCAGCAACCGCAACAACTGCACCTTGTTCATGGTGAGCGTCAGCCCGGCGGAGGGGTTGGGCACGGCACCCGACGTACGCGTCAACACCCCGTGCCTCAACCGCAGATGCCAGTACGTCGCCTGCCCCGGCAGATACCAGTCGAGGGCGAGATCGAGATCCCACGCCTTGGGACCGTCGACCCGCACCGACATGGCATCGATGAGCTGATCGACGGAGAGAGCCGCTTTCACGTCCGTGCTGTCGCTGGTCGTTGAAGGCGCCTTGACTCCCTCCCGCAACTCCATCGCACCCGTGAGATAGAAGTTCCGCCACACCGCGTTCTCCGTCGCGTAAGCCAGCTTTTCGTAGACCTGGGCGAGGAGTTGCTTGGCCCTTTCGTGATCGGGCTCCGCGAAAACGCAATGGTTGAGAAGAGTGGCGGCGAAACGGAGATCGCCCTCGCGGACGAATGCCTGGGCTTTTGACACGGCGGAGGTCATGCCTCCCAGGGCTTTCACATACCGCTGCGCCTCGGCGACCGGCGGATGCTCCCAAAGATGCGCCGGATTCGCGTCGAACCAGCCCATGTACCGCTGATAAATACCCTTCACGTTATGGCTGACCGACCCGTAATAACCCCGGTTCGCCCACACCTCGGCGAGCGCGGGCGGCAGTTGGAACTCCTCGGCGATTTCGCGCGCCGTGAGACCGGAGTTGAGCATCCGCAGGGTCTGGTCATGCATGTACGCGTACAGATCCCGCTGCGCCTCGAGCAGGGCGACGATCTCGTCGTTCCCCCACGTCGGCCAGTGGTGCGAAGCGAAGGCGACGTCCACCTGACCGTCGTAGAGCTCGACCGACTCGGTGAGATACGCCGCCCACTCCTTCGCGTCCCGGACCTGGGCGCCGCGCAGCGTGATGATGTTGTGCATCGTGTGCGTGGCGTTCTCCGCCATGCAGACGGCACGGAGGTCGGGGAGGAGGAAGTTCATCTCGGCGGGCGCCTCCGTCCCCGGCGTCATCTGAAACTCCATCAGGACACCGTCGACGGTGAGGCGTTGCCCGGTCGCCGCCACGTACTGGGTGGGTTCGAGAAGCCCGATGGTCCCGGTGGAGATGTTCTGCCCGAGACCACAACCGATGTGCGCGGCGGGGCCCTTGGGGAGTTGAGCGCCGTACATGTAGATCGAACGGCGGGTCATCGCCGTGCCCGCGTATACGTTCTCGGAGACGGCGTGCTCCATGAAACCCTCGGGCGCGATGATCGGCACGTCACCGGCACCGTTCGGGAGGACGCCTCGGCAGCCGCCGTAGTGGTCGACGTGCGGGTGCGTGTAGATGAGGCCGGTGACCTCTTTGTCGGCGACGTGGTCGCGGTACAACTCGAGGGCTGCGGCGGCGGTTTCGGCGGAGATCAGGGGGTCGATCACGATGACACCGGTGTCGCCCTCGACGATCGTCATGTTCGAGAGGTCGAGCCCGCGGACCTGGTAGATCCGGTCCGTGACCTTGAACAGCCCCTGTTTCCGGGTGAGTTGAGACATGCGCCAGAGGCTGGCGTTGGCGGTCTTCGGGGCGGGGCCTTTGAGGAAGGCGTAGGCGTCGTTGTCCCAGACGACTGCTCCGGCCGCGTTCTTGACGACGCCGGGGTTCAGGGCGGCGATGAATCCCTTGTCTGCAGCTGCGAAGTCGTCTTTGTCTGAGAGATTCAGTTCATCCATGTCTGTTGGACTTTGTTCATGACTCAGGGCTGCGGCGGATTCCGGACTCATGGCTACGGCTGCCGCGGCGGCACCGGCGGCTGCCGCGACGAAACCTCGTCTGTTCAGGGGTGTCATGCGGCCGAACATCGCGGGTGGGGTTTGCGCCGGTCAACGGTCGTGCGGGGAATTGGGGCAGGTCACAAAGGGGGGCGGGGTGGGTTGTGACGCGTCATGTTGCGGGGTCAGTGTTTGGGGCCTACGTGGGTGTCCATGAGGGCGACTGAGGCTTTGCGGGCGACGGAGATGTTGAACGGGTCGCTGCCGCGGGCCAGCGTGGTCCATCCGACGCCGACCTTGTCGAGGGTGTCGGTGAAGAGCTTCCGGATGTCGTCGGACTTGTTGGTGAAGAAGTAGCGCGGGTACTCGTAGCGCTTGCGCTCACCGGCGACCATGCGAGTCGTCCAGTTGGTGATGCGGCAGCCGTCGGAGTGGATGAGACCCCGGATGAACTCCCAGGGGTGGGCATCGACGATGTCCTGCTGCCAGGGTTCGAGGGCTATGCGGCGGTCGTGTTTCTTGCCGGGGCCGTGTTGGGGGAAAAGGCAGTGCAGGTGCTTCGAGTAGACCTTCACGTTGCGGCAGCCGACCTTGCGGACGCGGCAGACGGAGTTGTCGGGGAAGACGGCGCGCATGGCTTCTTCGCAGCTGTCCATCAGTCCGGGCCATGACTCGTCGCACGTGATCATGAGGCTGGGTACGCGGTGCGCCGAGTACTGACTGATGTGGCCGTCGCCGAGGTAGAGGCCGAGTAGGTAGCTGTACGCCGCAAGGTCCAGGTCTCGGCCGTCGCAGCGCGGGCACTTCGGGTCGTGCTTCCCCGGGCACTCGCCGCGTTTCGCGCGGTCCAGGTGCTTCCAGTAGCCGATGGTGCCGAGTGGGACGTTGAGCCGGCGCGCCACTTCCGCGTTCTTCGCGCCGTCGCGCAATAGTGTCAGCGCCTGCTGTCGCACCTGTGTGCCATGAAAGAACATGTGCACACTCTGTGAGAGTGATCGCGATGGCGCGCAGCAAAAAGCGGATGTTCACTAGAACGAGAACATCCGCTTCCTGATGCCAACCTTCGATTCGAAGGAAAAGTGCCCCAGGTGGGATTCGAACCCACACTGTCCGCTGTTTGAGAGCGGCCTCTCTAACCGGTTGGAGTACTGGGGCCTTTGAAAGGAAGGAGTTGCCCAACCCCTCGGGCCACCACCTTACCGCAGCTAGGTAGGCTCTTGTCAGCACTACCCCCGTGCCCTGAACGAGGAGCCCCCGTGACCGCCCCCGAGTCGCCCCAGCCCGTAGACGCGCCCGACGACGACAAGTCGCACGTGCCTCCGCTGACGACCCGTGTCGTCATCGCCGAGGACGAGGCCCTGATCCGGCTCGATCTCAAAGAGATGCTCGAAGAAGAGGGGTACACCGTCGTCGGTGAGGCCGGTGACGGTGAGCAGGCCGTCGAGCTGGCCCGTGAGCACAAGCCCGACCTCGTGATCCTCGACGTGAAGATGCCCAAGCTGGACGGTATCTCCGCCGCCGAGAAGATCGCCGAAGAGGGCATCGCGCCCGTACTGATGCTGACCGCCTTCTCGCAGCGCGACCTCGTCGAGCGGGCCAGGGACGCCGGTGCGATGGCGTACCTCGTGAAGCCGTTCAGCAAGAGTGACGTCGTACCGGCGATCGAGATGGCCGTCTCGCGCTTCACCGAGTTGAAGCAGCTCGAGCAGGAGGTCGCCGACCTCACGCTGCGGCTGGAGACCCGCAAGCTGGTCGACCGTGCGAAGTCGATCCTCCAGACCGAGTACGGGCTGAGCGAGCCGGCCGCGTTCCGGTGGATCCAGAAGACGTCGATGGACCGTCGGATGTCCATGCAGCAGGTCGCCGAGGCGGTCATCCAGGACGCGGACGAGAAGAAGTCCGCGAAGGGCTGACACCGACCCACGGCAGCACGTACGACTACGACGAGGCCCGCGCCCCCGAAGCTGGGGGCGCGGGCCTCGTCGTAGAAACGCAACCGGAAGACGAAGACTCAGTCCTCGCCGAGGTACGCCTTCCGTACCGACTCGTCGTGGAGCAGGTCCTGGCCCGTGCCGGAGAGGACGATGTTGCCGACCTCCATGACGTGGCCCTGGTCGGCGAGGGAGAGCGCTGCTTGGGCGTTCTGTTCGACCAGCAGGATCGTTGTGCCTGATGCCTTCAGTTCGACGATCGTCGCGAGGATCTTCTGCATCATGATCGGCGAGAGGCCCATGGAGGGCTCGTCGAGCATCAGCAGTTTCGGCTGGGACATGAGCGCGCGGCCCATTGCCAGCATCTGCTGCTCACCGCCGGACAGGGTGCCTGCCGCCTGCTTCTGGCGCTCTCCCAGGATCGGGAAGAGGTCGTAGGCGCGCTGGATGTCCTTTTCGATGCCTTCTTTGTCCTTGCGGAGGAAGGCGCCGAGTTGGAGGTTCTCCGCGATGGTGAGGCGGGGGAAGATGTGTCGGCCTTCGGGGGAGTGGGCCAGCCCGAGGGAGACGATCTTGTGTGCGGGGACGTTCTTCAGCGGCTTGCCGTCGAAGGTGATCTTGCCGCCGGCGGGCTGCAGCAGGCCTGAGAGGGTGCGCAGGGTGGTCGTCTTGCCGGCGCCGTTGGTGCCGATGAGGGTGACGATCTGGCCGGCTTCGACGCTGAAGGAGATGCCCTTGACGGCTTCGATCTTGCCGTAGGCGACCCTGAGGTCCTCGACCTCTAGCAGTGCGGTCACTGGGCTTCTCCCTTGGTGCTGGTGGTGCCGGTCGTGCTCTCCGCTTCCGTTTCCGCCGTGGTGTCGTCGGTGCCGCCGTCGAAGGGTTCGCCGAGGTAGGCGGCTACGACGCGTTCGTCGGCCTGGACGACGTCGGAGGTGCCTTCGACGAGTTTTTCGCCCTGGACGAGGACGGCGACGCGGTCGCAGAGGTTGAAGATGAAGCGCATGTCGTGCTCGATGACGAGGACGGCGATGCCCTTGTCGCGGATGGCGAAGACCAACTCCTCGGTCGCCCGCGTCTCTTGGGGGTTCATGCCTGCGGTCGGCTCGTCCAGCAGGAGCAGACCCGGTTCGCTCGCCAGTGCCCGCGCGATCTCCAGCTTGCGCTGTTCGCCGTAGGGGAGGTTCCTGGCGAGGTGGTCGCGCTTGTGGGCGAGGCCGATGAAGTCCAGGAGTTCCATGGCGCGTTCTTCGCTCGCCTTTTCGGCCTTCTTGAAGCCGGGGCCGCGGAGGAGGGCCGACCAGAGGCCTTCCTTGGTGCGGGTGTGGCGGCCTACGAGGACGTTTTCCAGGACCGTCATGTTGGCGAACAGGCGGATGTTCTGGAAGGTGCGGGCGATGCCTGCCTTGGTGACCAGGTGGGGCTTCGGGGGAAGCACCGTGCCCTGGTAGGAGACCGTGCCCTCGGTCGGGACGTAGAGGCCCGTGAGGCAGTTGAAGAAGGTGGTCTTGCCGGCGCCGTTGGGGCCGATGAGGCCTACGATCTCGCCGGCGTTGACGGTGAAGTCGACGGAGCGGACGGCGGTGAGGCCGCCGAAGCGCATGGTGACGTCACGGGCTTCGAGTACAGGTGTCGTCATGGCTCTCTACGCCCCTGCCTTGGTGATGGCCGGATCGTCGGTCAGGGTCGTGGTGTCCGGTACGTCGAGTTGGCCGGTCTCGTGGAATTCGAGCTGGCGCCGGCGGTTGGGGATGATTCCTTCGGGGCGGAAGCGCATCAGGAGGATGAGCGCGATGCCGAAGGCGAGGAGCGACTTGTCCTGGAGGGCGACGAGCTTCTCCGGGAGCAGGTAGAGCAGGGCGGCGCCGAGGAAGGGTCCGGAGACGGTGCCCATGCCGCCGAGGACGACGGCGGCCAGGAGGAACGCGGAGTTGGGCGGGGCCGCTCCGGCGAACTGGTACGGGTTGGGCACCACGCTGTAGGTGACGTGGGCGCTGACGGTGCCGGCGAGGCCGGCGAGGGTGGCGCCGAGGGCGAACGCGATGAGCTTGACGCGGAAGCCGTTGATGCCCATGGCGGTGGCGGCGGTCTCGTCCTCGCGGATGGCGATCCAGGAGCGGCCGATGCGGGAGTCGGAGGCGCGGCGGTAGATCGTGACGACGAGCGCACTGATCAGGACCATGAGCAGGTAGTAGTTGGCGAACCGGCCGATGGTGAATCCGGCGATGTCGTGGTTCTCCCCGAAGTTGAAGCCGAAGAACGACAGGTCGGGGATGGACGGGATGCCGTTGGGGCCGTTGGTGATGTCGGGGCCGGAGACGCCGTCCATGTTGTTGACGGAGATGCGGAAGATCTCTCCGAAGCCGAGGGTCACGATGGCGAGGTAGTCGCCGCGCAGGCGCAGCGTGGGGGCGCCGATGAGGACGCCGAAGATCAGGCTGGCGGCGGCGCCGGTGAGGGCGGCGGCCCAGAAGGGGAACTGGACGCCGGAGAACTTGGAGAACTCGGAGCCGGAGACCAGGGCGGCGGTGTAGGCGCCGACGCCGAGGAAGGCGACGTAGCCGAGGTCGAGGAGTCCGGCGAGGCCGACGACGATGTTGAGGCCGAGGGCGACGGTCCCGAAGATCAGGATGTTGACGCCGAGGTTGGCGTAGTGGTCGTTGGTCTGGGTGAAGGGGAAGCCGATCGCGGCGACGAAGCCCATGGCGAGGGCGAAGCTGCGGTTCTGGGCCGTGAGGCGGCTGAAGCGGTCGAAGAGGCCGGCGGTCTGCAGGGCCCAGGCGGTGAAGACGACAACGATGAGGAAGCCGACGAAGAGTTGGTCCTCGGCGTCGATGCCGTAGGCGAAGACGGTGAGGGCGAGGGCGGCGACGATGGTGATGACCAGTCGCTGGATCCAGGGTGCGGTGGCCTGGGCGGCCGGGACGCGCTCGGCCTTGGCGATGTACGCCTTGAGTGCTTCCTTGGTGGTGTCGGTGGCGTCCTGCGGGAGGGCGAGGGCGCCGATGACGGGGAGCAGGGAGGCGACGGCGGCGATGTAGGTGCCGGGTTCCCAGTTGACGATGCCGCCGAGTTTCGCGGCGATCGCGATGACCGTGTACCAGGTGACGGCGAAGCCGCCGACGGCGGTGAGGACGAGGGGCGCGTTGTTGCGGGCGGGCACGAGCCAGCCGAGTCCTCGGACCTCGTAGGTGGCGAGGGCGAACAGCGTGGTGATGAGGCCGGCGACGAGGGTGAGGACCTGGAGGCCGCCGGGGTAGCCGTTGACGGTGAGGTCGCCGGGGAAGTCGGAGGTCCAGGTCCAGCGCAGGAACGTGGAGGCCGCGGTGGCGATGCCGCCGACCAGGAGGAGGGCGCGGGCGGCTGCGAGGGGCAGCGGGATGATGCCGCGTCGTGTTCCGGGTGCGGGGGTGGCGTCGTCGGCGGGCGGG
Organism: Streptomyces xylophagus; assembly: GCF_000716435.1. GTDB lineage: Bacteria > Actinomycetota > Actinomycetes > Streptomycetales > Streptomycetaceae > Streptomyces > Streptomyces xylophagus. The sequence continues at coordinate 89,316 of NZ_JNWO01000010.1, read as the reverse complement.
GTGGCCGGGGTTTTGGTCGTCTCGGTCATGTGATCACGCCCTGTCCGCGACGCGTTCGCCGAGCAGGCCTTGTGGCCTGAACAGCAGTACGAGGATGAGGAGACAGAATGCCCAGACGTTGGCCCAGCTGGAGCCGCCGAGCTGTTCCATGCCGGGGATCTTGCTGATGTAGGCGGAGGCGAGGGTCTCGGCGACGCCGAGGACGACTCCGCCGAGCATGGCGCCGTAGATGTTGCCGATGCCGCCCATGACGGCCGCGGTGAAGGCCTTGAGGCCCATCAGGAAGCCCATGCGGTAGTCGATGTTGCCGTACTTCAGGCCGTAGGACACAGCTGCTACGGCGGCGAAGAAGCCGCCGATGGCGAACGCTATGACGATGATGCGGTTGGTGTCGATGCCCATGAGCTGGGCGGTGTCCGGGTCCTGGGCGGTGGCCTGCATGGCGCGGCCGGTGCGGCTCTTGCGGACGAACCAGGCGAGGCCGGACATGCAGATGATGGCGGCGATGACCAGGAAGATGTCGGCGTCGGAGATGGTGACGGAGCCGATGTCGTGGTTGCCGTCGAGGCTGGGGAAGGAGCGGGCCTTGTCGGCGCCCGGGTAGAAGTTCCGGACGAGTTCCTGGAGTGACAGGGAGAGGCCGATGGCGGTGATGAGGGGGGCCAGCCGTGGTGCTTGCCGCAGAGGGCGGTAGGCGAATCGTTCGGCCCCTACCGCGACGACGACGGAGACGATTCCGCCGCCGATCAGCATCAGTGGTACCGCGACCACCATCGAGGTGCCGTCGGGCAGGATGTAGGCGTAGACCGTGAGGGCGCCGAAGGCCCCGGTCATGAAGATCTCGCCGTGCGCGAAGTTGATGAGCTGGACGATGCCGTACACCATCGTGTAGCCGATGGCGATCAGCCCGTACATCGAGCCTAGGAGCAGCCCGTTGGCCAGCTGCTGCGGCAGGGTGTTCACCGCGTGGCCTCCATTGTCGCTGGTGGTCGTGTGCACAGATCGCGTGCCTGGGGGTGGGGGGGTGTGACAACGGGCCGCGCGGTCGGGATCCTCCTTCCGCGCGGCCCGTGGTGCGGTGGTGCTGGAGCTGTTGAGGTCAGCTGCCGTTGAACGTGCCGGTCTTCACGGCCTTCCAGGCGCCGTTGGCGACCTGGTAGACGGTGAGCTGCTTGTTCGTGGTGTCGCCGTACTCGTCGAAGGCGACCTTGCCGGAGATGCCTTCGAAGTCCGACTTCTGTACGGCGTCGACGACCTTGGAGCGGAGGTCGTTGCTGGCGGGCAGCTTGTCGCCGTTGGCGTCCTTGACGGCCTTCACTGCCTTGATGATGGCGGTGGCGGCGTCGTAGGCGTAGGCACCGTAGGCGCCGTAGTCACCCTTGTAGCCCTTGGCCTTGTAGGTCGCGATGAACTGCTTGGCGGCGGGCAGGGTGTCGGCGGGGACGCCGACGGAGGTGGCGAGGTCGCCTTCGGCGGCCTTGCCGGCGGTCTGGATGTAGGTGGTGGCGAACATGCCGTCACCGCCGAACAGCGGGATCTTGACGCCGGCGCCCTTGAGCTGCTTGGTGATCTTCTCCGACTCGTCGTACTGGCCACCGTAGTAGAGCAGGTCGGCGCCGGAGTTCTTGATCTTGGTGACGAGCGAGCTGAAGTCGGTGTCGCCGGTGTTGACGTGGTCGGTGCCCGCGATGGAGCCGCCGAGCTTCTTGAAGGCGCTGTTGAAGATCCCGGCCAGGCCGGCGCCGTAGGTCTGCTTGTCGTCGACGACGAAGGCCTTCTTCTTCTTGAGGCCGTTGTACGCGTAGTCGGCGGCGAACGCACCCTGGAGGGCGTCGGTGGTGGCGGTGCGGAAGTACGTCTTGTACGGCCGCGTCTTGCTGGTCGCCCAGTCCTTGCCCTGGGTCAGGGCGGGGTTGGTGTTCGAGGGGGAGATCTCGACCATGTTGGCCGAGGCGAACACCTGCTGCATCGACTGGGCGACGCCGGAGTTCAGCGGGCCGACGGCGCCGACGACGTCCTTCTGGCCGGTGAAGGCGGTCGCGTTGGACTGGCCGGTGGCGGGCTGCGCCTTGTCGTCCAGGGCCTTGATCTTGAACTTGACGCCGGGGACCCAGTTGTTTTTGTTGGCGTCGTCGACGGCGATCTGGACGCCGTACTGGATGCCGAGACCGGTGGTGGAGTTCTCACCGGACAGCGGGGCGTCGACACCGATGGTCAGGGTGGTCGAGCTGCTGTCGCTCTTGCTGCCGCTGTCCCGGGAGCCGCACGCGGTGAGGGTCAGAGCTCCAGTCGTGAGGACGGAGGTCAGTATCACCAAAGAACGCTGTCGCACAATCAGTCCTTTCCGCAGGCACAGTCGCCCCCGTTTGGAGCGGCAAGGTGCTGCGCTGGTACCCAACTCCCGATGGAGCGGTGACTGGCCGTGACTCTAAGCCCGGTCTGTAGGCAGGGGCATCGTCGTGCGCTGGCTTGTGACTTTCTTGTTATGACGTGCAGGTTGGTGGGCTTCGTGGAGGGTGGGTCTCGGCCGGTTTGGCGGAATTCAGCTTAGGTCCACATTTTGAGAACCTGCACTTCCGCTTGGCCGTGGGCCTGGCCTGGCCTTTGTCGTGTCGCAGGCCCTGTGGAGGAGCTGGGAGAGGTCCTTGGAGTAGTTGCTGCCGAAGATGAAACTATGGTGTTGTATTGCGCGCGTGTTACGCAGCGTTACGTCCAGAAAGGCCAGGTCCGCATTCAGGGGCAGTCCCGAACAGTCGGAAACCGATATCTGGACCGTGATGCGGCGGGTCGCGCCGACGCGCACGGTGAAGGAAGGTTCCGGGACGGCCTGGGCGGTGAGTCCGTCGAACGCGGCGCCGATGACCCGCACGGCGACGGGGGGTCCGCCGTCCACGGTGACCGCGAAGCGGAAGTAGCCGGTCGTGGTGGGGGAGTCGGTGGTCTGGGCGAGTCCGACGTAGCGCCATTCGGTGACGTTCGCGGGCCAGGGCACGGGCGGGGCCGGGTCGGCCCGCGGGTGGGGTGGCAGGAGGACCGCTCCGGCGGCCACGACGGCGACCGCGCCCGCCGCGAGTGCGGCCCTGCGGGCTCGTGGCGGCAGGGCGTGCCAGCGGTCCGTCAGGCGGGGCGCGTCGCCGCCGATGACGTCGTAACTCCCGTCCAGCTCCGGGGAGTCGACGGATTCGACGGGCCCGATACCGCTCATGCCGGCAGCCTCATGGGGGAACGGTAGGGGAGCGGACGGGGGTGGCGAAAGACGGGGCGTGACCCGCGTCCTGGATCAGCCGGTGGCGTGCCCGGGATCGGCTCGCGGGAAACCGGGATCAGCTCGTGGCGCTCGCGGGAATCCCGTCGCCGGGCTTCACGTCCCGCAGCATGCAGGTGAGCCGCGCGGTGCACACCCGCCGCCCGTCCTCGTCACTGATCACGATCTCGTACGTCGCCGTCGAGCGGCCCCGGTGCACGGGGGTGGCGACGCCGGTGACCAGGCCGGAGCGGGCGCCGCGGTGGTGGGTGCAGTTCAGGTCGACGCCGACGGCGATCTTCGTGCTGCCGCCGTGCAGCATCGACCCGAGCGAGCCGAGGGTCTCGGCGAGCACGGCGGAGGCGCCGCCGTGCAGCAGGCCGTAGGGCTGGGTGTTGCCCTCGACCGGCATGGTGCCGACGACGCGCTCGGCGGATGCCTCGACGATCTCCACGCCCATCCGGGTGCCGAGGTGCCCCGCGGAGAACAGGGCGACCAGATCGATGCCGAGGGCCGCGTACTCGTCGATGACGTCCTGCGGGAACTTCCCGTGCTGCTGCTCGCCCATGGGGCCGACTCCGTTCGTCCTACGCCTGGCTGGTGCACCTGACTGACGGCTGAGCAAACGCTCAGTCGGTCGCCGATTGTTCCAGACGTACGACGACGGACTTGCTGGCCGGGGTGTTGCTGGTGTCGGCGGTGGCGTCCAGGGGGACCAGGACGTTGGTCTCGGGGTAGTAGGCGGCTGCGCAGCCCCGCGCGGTCGGATAGTGCACGACCCGGAAGCCGGGCGCCCGCCGCTCCACGCCGTCCTTCCACTCGCCGACCAGGTCGACGTACGACCCGTCGGCGATCCCCAGCCGGTCGGCGTCCTCGGGGTGGACCATGACGACCCGGCGGCCGTTCTTGATGCCCCGGTAGCGGTCGTCGAGGCCGTAGATCGTGGTGTTGTACTGGTCGTGCGAGCGCAGTGTCTGCAACAGCAGGCGGCCCTCGGGCAGTTCGGGGTACTCGACGGGCGCGGCGGTGAAGTTGGCCTTGCCGGTGGCGGTCGGGAAGCGGCGCTCGTCGCGCGGGGCGTGCGGGAGGGCGAAGCCGCCGGGGTGGGCCACGCGCGCGTTGAAGTCGGTGAAGCCGGGGATCACGCGCGCGATGCGGTCGCGGATCGTCGCGTAGTCCTTCTCGAACTCCTCCCAGGGCGTGCGGGACTCCTCGCCCAGGACGCGGCGGGCGAGGCGGCACACGATGGCCGGCTCGGACAGCAGGTCCTTGCTCGCGGGCTCCAGGCGGCCGCGTGAGGCGTGCACCATGCCCATGGAGTCCTCGACGGTCACGAACTGCTCGCCGCCGCCCTGGAGATCGCGCTCGGTGCGTCCCAGGGTGGGCAGGATGAGGGCACGCGCGCCCGTGACGGCGTGCGAGCGGTTGAGCTTCGTCGACACGTGCACGGTGAGACTGGCGCGCCGCATGGCCGCCTCGGTGACCTCGGTGTCGGGGGAGGCCGACACGAAGTTGCCGCCCATCGCGAAGAACACCTTCGCGTCGCCGTCGCGCAGGGCGCGGATCGCGGCGACGACGTCGTAGCCGTGCTCCCGCGGCGGGGCGAAGCCGAACTCCTTCTCCAGAGCGTCCAGGAAGGCGGGTGCGGGGCGCTCGAAGATGCCCATCGTGCGGTCGCCCTGCACGTTGCTGTGGCCGCGCACGGGGCACACGCCCGCGCCGGGGCGGCCGATGTTGCCGCGCAGCAGAAGGAAGTTGACGACCTCGCGGATGGTCGGCACCGCGTGCTTGTGCTGGGTGAGGCCCATCGCCCAGCACACGATGGTGCGCTCGGAGGCGAGGACCATCTCCAGGGCCTTCTCGATCTCCGGGCGGGTCAGCCCGGTCGCCAGGAGCGTCTCGTCCCAGTCGGCGTCCCGCGCGGTGGCGGCGAACTCCTCGTAGCCGTGGGTGTGTTCGTCGACGAAGGTCTGGTCCACGGCACCCTCGGTCTCGAGGATGAGCTTGTTCAGGAGGCGGAAGAGGGCCTGGTCGCCGCCGATGCGGATCTGCAGGAACAGGTCGGTGAGGGCGGCGCCCTTGAGCATGCCCTGGGGGGTCTGCGGGTTCTTGAACTTCTCCAGGCCCGCCTCGGGCAGCGGATTGACGCTGATGATCTTCGCGCCGTTGGCCTTGGCCTTCTCCAGGGCGGAGAGCATGCGCGGGTGGTTGGTGCCCGGGTTCTGGCCGGCGACCACGATCAGGTCGGCCTGGTACATGTCCTCCAGGAGCACGCTGCCCTTGCCGATGCCGATCGTCTCGTTCAGTGCCGAACCCGACGACTCGTGGCACATGTTCGAGCAGTCCGGGAGGTTGTTGGTGCCCAGCTCCCGCGCGAACAGCTGGTACAGGAACGCGGCCTCGTTGCTGGTCCGGCCCGAGGTGTAGAAGAGGGCCTCGTCCGGGGAGCCGAGGGCGGCGATCTCCTCCGCGACGATGTCGAAGGCACGCTCCCAGGTGACCGGTTCGTACCGGTCCGCCCCTTCGGGGAGATACATAGGGTGCGTCAGCCGCCCCTGCTGCCCCAGCCAGTACCCGCTGCGCGTCGCGAGATCGCTCACCGGATGCGCGGCGAAGAACTCGGGGGTGACCCGGCGCAGAGTGGCCTCCTCGGCGACCGCCTTCGCGCCGTTCTCACAGAACTCCGCCGCGTGCCGGTGGTCCGGCTCGGGCCAGGCGCAGCCCGGACAGTCGAAGCCGTCCTTCTGATTGACCCGCAGCAGCGTCAGCGCGGTGCGCTTCACACCCATCTGCTGCTGGGCGATGCGCAGCGTGTGCCCGATCGCCGGAAGTCCGGCCGCGGCATGCTTCGGCTCGGAGACCTGCGGCGCGTCCTGGACCGGATCGCCCTTGGGCGGCTTCGTGGCCATCGCGGGCCCTCCTTCGCTGGCACGTGTGCACTACATCTCTGATCCTCGCACGCGCCACCGACAACGCCGAGGTCGGTTCGTGGGCTCAATGGTTTCGGCCCGTGCGCGAGGTGCGAGGCGGGACGGGGTGGGCTTGTGCGGCTCCTCGCTGCGCGGGGAACGGTTGTGCGGGTCGCGCCGAGCCGGCCGCTCCCGCCGTCGCGGTGAAGACTCCGGCCACCGCTTCCGCGGCCGCCGTTCATCCCGGCCGCGCCGTCCGACGCGGCCACCGTGACCCCGACTGTCAGTGGGGCGTGGCAGGATCGGGGTCGTGGCAGAGACAGCATCGAAGAAGACCGACAAGACCTCCGGCGGAGACCGTCCACGGCTGATGCTGATGGACGGGCACTCGCTGGCCTACCGCGCGTTCTTCGCGCTGCCCGCGGAGAACTTCACGACCGCGACGGGCCAGCCGACGAACGCCATCTACGGCTTCGCGTCGATGCTGGCCAACACCCTGCGCGACGAGGCGCCCACGCACTTCGCGGTGGCCTTCGACGTGTCCCGCAAGACCTGGCGCTCCGAGGAGTTCACCGAGTACAAGGCGAACCGCTCCAAGACCCCGGACGAGTTCAAGGGCCAGGTCGAGCTGATCGGCGAGCTCCTCGACACGATGCACGTCTCCCGCTTCGCGGTCGACGGCTTCGAGGCCGACGACGTCATCGCCACGCTCGCCACCCAGGCCGAGGCCGAGGGCTTCGACGTGCTGATCGTCACCGGCGACCGCGACTCCTTCCAGCTCGTGTCCGAGCACACCACCGTGCTCTACCCGACGAAGGGCGTCTCCGAGCTGACCCGGTTCACTCCGGAGAAGGTCGTCGAGAAGTACGGGTTGACGCCCGCCCAGTACCCCGACTTCGCGGCCCTGCGCGGCGATCCGTCCGACAACCTCCCCGGCATCCCCGGCGTCGGCGAGAAGACCGCCGCGAAGTGGATCAACCAGTTCGGTTCGTTCGCCGAGTTGGTCGAGCGCGTCGACGAGGTCAAGGGCAAGGCCGGGCAGAACCTCCGCGACCACCTGGACGCGGTCAAGCTCAACCGCCGCCTGACGGAGATGGTCAAGGACGTCGAACTGCCCAAGACGGTCGTCGACCTGGAGCGCGCTCCCTACGACCGCACGGCCCTCGCGATGGTTCTCGACACCCTGGAGATCCGCAACCCCTCGCTCCGCGAGCGACTGCTGGCCGTCGACCCGGGCAACGAGGAGGCCGACGCGGCACCGCCCGCCGAGAGCGGAGTGGCGGTCGACGGCTCGGTCCTCGGCACCGGCGAACTGACCGGCTGGCTGGCCGACTACGGCACCGAGCCCCTCGGCGTCGCCACCGTCGACACCTGGGCGCTCGGCTCCGGTTCGGTGACCGAGGTCGCGCTCGCCACCGCCGGGGGAGCGGCCGCCTGGTTCGACCCCGCCGAGCTGGACGAGAGCGACGAGAACGCGTTCGCGACCTGGCTGGCCGACGCCGACCGCCCCAAGGTGTTCCACAACGCCAAGGGCGCGATGCGAGTCTTCGCCGAGCACGGCTGGACCATCGCCGGCATCTCCATGGACACCGCGCTCGCCGCCTACCTGGTCAAGCCCGGCCGCCGCTCCTTCGACCTGGACGCGCTGTCCCTGGAGTACCTCGGCCGCGAGCTGGCCCCCGCCGCCACGGCCGACGGCCAGCTGGCCTTCGGCGCGGACGACGGCGCCGAGGCGGACGCCCTGATGGTGCAGGCCCGCGCGATCCTCGACCTGGGCGACGCCTTCGGGGAGCGCCTCCAGGAGGTCGGCGCGGCAGACCTGCTCCGCGACATGGAACTGCCCACCTCGATCCTCCTCGCCCGCCTGGAGCGGTACGGCATCGCGGCCGACAAGGCCCATCTCGAGGCCATGGAGCAGATGTTCGCCGGCGCCGTGCAGCAGGCGGTGAAGGAGGCGCACGCGGCGGCCGGGCACGAGTTCAACCTCGGCTCGCCCAAGCAGCTCCAGGAAGTCCTCTTCGGCGAACTCGGCCTGCCCAAGACCAAGAAGACGAAGACCGGCTACACGACCGACGCGGACGCCCTGGCCTGGCTGGCCAACCAGACGGAGAACGAACTGCCGGTCATCATGCTCCGCCACCGCGAACAGGCGAAGCTGCGCGTCACCGTCGAGGGCCTGATCAAGACGATCGCGACGGACGGCCGCATCCACACCACGTTCAACCAGACGGTGGCGGCGACCGGCCGCCTCTCCTCGACGGACCCGAACCTGCAGAACATCCCGGTCCGCACGGACGAGGGCAGGGCGATCCGCCGGGGCTTCGTGGTGGGCGAGGGCTTCGAGTCCCTCATGACCGCGGACTACAGCCAGATCGAACTCCGCGTGATGGCCCATCTCTCCGAGGACGAGGGCCTGTTGGAGGCCTTCACCTCGGGCGAGGACCTGCACACCACGGTCGCCTCCCAGGTGTTCTCCGTCGAGGGTTCCGCGGTGGACGCGGAGATGCGCCGCAAGATCAAGGCGATGTCGTACGGCCTCGCCTACGGTCTGTCGGCGTTCGGCCTCTCCCAGCAGCTGAACATCGACGCGGGCGAGGCACGGGTCCTCATGGACACCTACTTCGAGCGCTTCGGCGGCGTACGGGACTATCTGCGCCGAGCGGTCGACGAGGCACGCGCGACGGGCTACACGGCGACGCTCTTCGGGCGCCGGCGCTACCTCCCCGACCTCAACAGCGACAACCGCCAACGACGCGAGGCCGCCGAGCGGATGGCGCTCAACGCCCCGATCCAGGGCACCGCGGCGGACATCGTCAAGATGGCCATGCTCAAGGTCGACACCGCCCTCCGCGAGGCCGACCTCAAGTCCCGCATGCTCCTCCAGGTCCACGACGAAATCGTCCTGGAGATCGCTCCTGGGGAACGGGCGGCGACGGAAGAACTCGTCCGGCACGAGATGGCCGGCGCGGTACATCTCCGGGCGCCGTTGGACGTCTCGGTGGGCGTGGGGCCGGACTGGGAGTCGGCTGCGCATTAGCCTCCGGCGGTTGGGCGGAGGGGGAGTTGCGTGGGGGTGAGTTGTCAGGTGGGGGGGCGGAGAGTTGCGGCCGGGGTGGTAGCGGGCGTAGGTCTACGGCTGGGGTGGTGAGCGGCGGAGGTTCGTTTCCAACGGGGCCCACCCCCCCCAGCTTTTAGAGCCGGCCCGCACGAAAATTCCGCCGCAACGGCGCAGCACCCACCACAACCCATCCCGGCGGTGCCGAACCCATCCGCACCCTCCCAGGCCGCCCGAAGGGCAACGCACCGCTTCCCTGCCCCAGTCGGCGCACACCCCCACCCGCCCGGGCCGCCCGCGCACCCCCACCGCATCCCAACCCGCTCGGCACACACCCACCCCTGCCCTTCCTGGGCTGCCCGCAGGGCAACGCACCGACCCCGGCACATGAGACCAGCCTCCGCCCTTCCCGAGCCGCCCGCAGGGCACCGCACCAACCCCGTCAGCCGAAACGCCCCCGCCCCTCCCGAGCCGCCCGCAAGGCACCGCCTCCCACGCCGACCGGCACAGACACCTCGGCCACGGAAACTCCCCGCACAACCTCCGGCCAACCCCCGGAGGGCCCGTCACCCGCGTGGCCCCCGCGAAGACGCCCCCCGCCCCCGGCGACCGTAAGGATGCGGGCATGGGTATACGCATGCTCCATCGCCGGTCGGGCCGGGCGCGGACACGGATACAGGTAGCGGACGCCGCTGCCGCCCAGGTCACGCCCCGCCCGCCGGTCCCGGCCCTCGCGGCCGGCGCAAGCACCGCCCGCATCCCCGCCGACCTCGCCATGGCCCTGCATCACACGGCCGCGGACCTCCGGCGCCGCCTCACGTTCCGGGACGACACGGACGTAGACCCCCGAGAACAAGCCAGACACCCCCAGGGGCCGGCCATCACCCCCAGCGGCACCCCCGTCTGGCGCCTGTGGGCGGACCTGGGCCGCAGCTACCTCGACCTGGTCCTCACCCGGCTTCCGAAGTCACGCTCCGCGCACACCATGACGGTGTTCATCGCGACCCCGCCGGACGGCTCCGCTCCGCACTGACCTCGCCGGGGGCGCCGGGGCCCGCCGGACGCCACACGCGGACGCCTACGGCGTACAGCAGGACGCCCAGCACCAGCCCGGCGCCCGCCCCGAAGCACAGGGTCGGGATCAGGTCCCAGAGGCTTGCCGTCGAGCCCCAGTACGCCCACCAGTGGGACGCCCGCTCCACGGCCGCCACCAGCGCACAGCCGGCCAGGACGACCCCGGCCGCCCACCGGTCCCGTACCGACAGCACGGGCACCCCCACCGGCTCGGAGGCCGGAATCCGTCGTAGCGCACGGATCACGAACGCGGTGATCACCAGCGCGCCGAACAGTGAACTGCCGTACTGCAGGGACGAGAACAGCGGCCTGCCGCCCACTTCGCGGTCCAGGACGGGGAACAGGCGTACGCCCCACCGGTCGTGGTGGGTGAACGCGTCCCACACCACGTGGGTCAGCCCGCCGAGCACCGCGGACGCGTACCAGCGGGCGGCCAGTGACGGGGTCGCACGCGCGCGTGGGGTGCCGCAGCGCAGGAGGGTCGCCGTCCGGGGCTGTCGGGCGCGCGGGAGCAGGGCCACCAGGGGTTCGCGCAGCAGCAGCCACAGGCAGACCGTCGTCCAGGTGATGGGGACGTCGACCGTGAAGACGCCCGCGATGGAGTGCGTGACGTTCCCGAACTCCATCGCCCCGGGGACCGCACTCGCCGCGTAGTACGTCATGTCGGGCGCGAAGGAACCCGCCACCAGCACCGCCGGCACCAGCCCGCCGCGCCCCCTTCCGTCGCCGCGCACGGCGGGCAGTACGGCGGCGGCATGACTCAAAGTGAACGGCAACAGGGCTCCCCGTAGGAGACATCGGCATATGGCCAAGCGGTGAATAACGGGCGCGAACGGGTGCCCGTGCAAAGCAAGTTGTCGTAGGGTCGCCTGGGTTGCCGCGCGGGGGAGCGCGTGGCGGAACGGAGTACGGAGCAAGCGTACAGAACATCCGAAAAGCACCACGAGGGCAACCTGTGACGCGGGTCGATCGTCACAACAGGCGCAGAGGCAACAGACAAGGACGGGCGCTCGGGCGTCCCTGGGAGGGGTTCACTCCATGACGGCGCATTTCGGCAGGCGGCTGCGCAAGGGTGCGGCGACGACAGCGGTGGCCGCGGCAGCGGTCGCGGCACTGTCCGCGTCCCAGGCTCCGGCGGTGACCGGCAGCGACAGACCCATCGCCACCGGCCAGGCGACGCCCGACGGGAGCACCGACCACAACAGCGCCACCGGAGACTCGCCGTACTACACGGACCTCCCGCCCCTGAGCAGCCCCGTCCCGAGCCCGAGCGGCAGCCAGTCGCCGTCCATAGGGACCCCGGTCTCGGTGGGCGCGGCCGAGGCCGGCATCCCCGCGACCGTTCTCGACGCCTACAAGAAGGCCGAGGCCGAACTCGCCACCTCCAAGCCCGGCTGCAACCTGCCCTGGCAACTCCTCGCCGCCATCGGCAAGGTCGAGTCGGGCCAGGCCCGCGGCGGCCAGGTCGACGCCGACGGCACCACGACCTCGAAGATCCTGGGCCCCACGCTCGACGGCAACGGCTTCGCGCTCATCAAGGACACCGACAACGGCAAGTACGACGGCAACAGCGCGTACGACCAGGCCGTCGGACCCATGCAGTTCATCCCGTCCACCTGGGCCTGGGCGGGCCGTGACGGCAACGGCGACGGAGTCAAGGACCCGAACAACGTCTACGACGCCGCGCTCGCCGCCGGCCACTACCTGTGCCGCAACGACTGGAACCTGGCGACCGACTCGGGCCTGCGCAGCGCGATCCTCAGCTACAACAACTCGACGGACTACCTGAACACGGTCCTGTCCTGGCTGGAGTTCTACCGCAAGGGCACCCACTCGGTCCCGGACGGCACGGGCACTGTGCCCTCCGGCCGCAGCGACGACAACTCCGGGGCCAATCACACGCCTTCGGCCACGCCGTCGACTCCGACCACCTCGACGCCGAGCACCACCCCCACCACGCCGGCCACTCCGACCCCGACGCCCACCCCCACGCCGACTCCGACGCCGACCCCCACCGACACGGTGGCCAAGCTGGCGGACGCGGGCACGGCGAAGCTGACCGCGACGGCGGGCGCCCAGTTCAGCAAGAAGATCAGCACCACCGCCCAGACCTCGGCCGGCAAGGCCGTCGCCAAGGTCCGGATCCGGTTCACGATCGTCGGGACCACGGACGCCACGTTCACCGGCGGCGAGAAGGTCGCCACGGTCGTCACCAGCGCCTCCGGCGTGGCCGTCGCCCCCGCCCTCCAAGCGGGCGAGACGACCGGTGACTTCACCGTTCGCGCCACCGTCGTCGGCCGTACGATCGCCGGTCTCGACTACACGGCAAGCGTGACGCCCCGCGTCGCCGACACCCTCGTCCGCACCAGCACCACCGCGCTGACCTGCACCCCGGGCGGCGAGTTCGCCGACCAGGTCGAGGTGAAGGCCACGGAGAACGGTGCCGTCGCCGACAAGGTCGCCGCCACCGCGACCCTCATCAAGGCCGCCGACGACACGACCGAGAACGACAAGGGCCCCTACTTCAAGGACGCGGACGGCAAGACCGTACGCACCCTCACCGGTCTGGCGACCGACGCCGACGGCCTCCTGAAGCTGCCGAAGCTGTACGCCGACGACACCACCGGCACCTTCCTGCTCCAGATCACCACCACGGGCGGTGCGACCCTCACGGTCGAACTCACCGTGGCCGCGGCGACCGACACCTCCTCGGCCAGCCCGAGCCCGTCGCCCTCGCCGAGCGCTTAGTCCGGCAGCACGACCGCACGACAAGGGCGCCCCTCCGCTACGGCGGGCGGGCGCCCAAGTCGTGTCCACACCCCCTCCACGCCTCGTGCGTGTGCAACGTGTTCTCATCTCGCCCGTGCGTTGCTACGGTGCCGGACCTGACGACCTATCAGTTCCTGGACCCATCGGTTTCTGTCTGTCGGGAGGCCGGCATGCGTGCCCTGATCGCCGCCGCGACCGGTCTCGTGCTCGCGTTCGCGCTGGTCCTGACCGTCACCGCGATGGGCTCACCGATGGGGAAGACCTCCCCGAAACCGCTGCTGACGACGGTACCCGCGCACCCGTAAACGTTTGCGCAAGCCTTTACGCAAGCCTTTACGCAAGCGTTTAACCGCTAGGGAAGGAGGCCGAGATGCGCCGCAGGGCCAGCCTGATCCTGCTCGCCCTCGCCGTGTTCTTCACGGCGCTGTCCCCGCTGCTGCGCTGGTACGCCTTCCCGCGCCTGGCCAAGATCCCGGCGAACCAGTACCAGGACATGGTCCTGGAGGCGAAGAACGCCACCCTCCTCGACTACGGCACCATGCAGGCCAAGACGGTCCCCAAGGTCACCATCGTGCAGACCCTCAAGGGCAACGTGGAGGCCGCGAAGAAGATCGACAAGACGGCGGGCCGGGACGTCGTCGTCTGGGACGGCCTGTCCTACGTCCAGGGCCCCGACGGCAAGATGGTCTCCTCGATCCCCGAGCGCTACATCTTCGACGCGCACACCCAGGACCCCGTCCACGCCACCGGCGAGATGGTCGACGGCGACCCGGTGAAACGGGACGGCATCGAGTTCAAGTGGCCGTTCCTGACCCAGAAACGGGACTACGAGTACTTCGACGCGCAGACCCGCACCACCAACCCCATCCACTACAAGGGCACCCAGAACTTCCGCGGCGTCAAGGTCTACTACTTCGAGCAGACCATCCCCTGGACCAAGGTCCCCTTCCCGAAGACGATGCCCGTCAAGGGCATCACCCCGGAGTCCGTCGCCAAGACCGGCACCACCCGCTGGTACACCACGGTCCGCAAGTTCTGGGTGGAACCCGTCACCGGAGCACCGGTCTACGGCGAGGAGCTCCACAAGGAGGAGCTGCGCGGCGGCACCCTCCTGGGCGGCCGGGACAAAGTGACGGCGTTCGCGGGCGACGTGAAGATGCGCGAGGACTACATCAAGCACACCGTCGCCCTGGTGAAGTCCAACCGCACCCTCGTCCTGCTGATGGTCTCCTACCTCCCCTGGGGCTTCCTGACCCTCGGCCTCCTCCTGCTGGCGCTCTCCCTCTACCTGGAGGCCCGCAGCAGGCGCCCCGGAGACCCCGCCCCCACCGAGGTCCAGGAACCGGAACCGGTCACCGCCTGAGCCGCGCGTTCGTGAACCGCGTGGCCTCGGCGGTCGCCGGGTCCTCGGGCCACGGATGCTTCGGATACCGCCCCCGCAACTCGGCCCGCACGCCCTTGTAACCGTCCTTCCAGAAGGAAGCGAGATCGGCGGTGACGGCGGCGGGCCGCCCGGCGGGGGAGAGGAGATGTACGAGCACGGGCACCCCGGCGACAGTCGGCGACTCGTGAAGTCCGAACATCTCCTGCAACTTCACGGCGAGCACGGGCTGTTCAGGGTTGGCGTAGTCGATCCGAACCTTGGACCCGCTCGGCACGGCGAACCGCTCCGGAGCCAACTCGTCCAACCGCCCCGCATCCCCCGAGGCCCACGGCAACAGCCGCCGCAGCCCCTGCCCCGCCTCGATCCGCCCCAGATCACCCCGCCGCCGCGCCCGCCCCAACTCCGGCTCCAACCACTCGTCCACACGCGCGTGCAGCGCGTCGTCGGACACATCGGGCCAGGGCTCGCCGACATGCAGATGAAGGAACGCAAGCCGCTGCCGCAGCACTTGGGCATCGGGGGACCACCGCAGCAACCCGAACCCTTCCTGCCGCAGCCCTTCAACAAGCGCATCCCGTACGGCAACGCGGTCGGCGTCACGGAGCGGCCGCACCGCCAACTCGACCGCCCCGAGGCGCTCGACGCGCCGGGCCACCACGTCGCCGTCGGCCCAGTGGACCTCGTCCGCCTCACTGAGCAGCGCTCCGGCCGCGAACCGGGCGACATCCTCGTCGACAACGGCCCCCAGCTGCACGCGCGCGTGCCCTTTGCCGATCGGCCGGTCGGCCACGGCGACAGCGATCCAGGGGGCGCCGCGCAGGGCACTGCCTTCACCGACCTCGGCACGGGTACCGGAGACGAGGAGATAGGAACCGCCGTCGGCTCTGGCGACACGTTCGGGGTAGGCGAGGGCGGCGACGAGTCCGACGAGGGCGTCATCGCTTGTGACGTTCACTTGTAGGGGGCTGTAACGGGTGGGTGGGTGGGAAATCTCCCCTCCCAGGGCCCGCAGCCGCCGAACCTCCGCACGCCACCGCCCGGCATAGGCGTCACCCCCACGCCGGGCAAGCCGCAACGCACCGGCGAGATCATCGCCGTAGTCCCGCGGAGCCTCCTCACTGAGCAGGGCGACAACCTCGGCGCCCGCCACCCCCGTGTCGAGCAATGCCCGCCCCAGCCGGGGATGCAACCCCAGCCGAGCCAACTGCACACCCCGGGACGTGGCCCGCCCGTCGGGGCCGACCGCGCCCACCGCCGCCAGGACACCCCGCGCCGCCGCCATACCCCCGGAGGGCGGCGCATCGAGCAACGCCAGCCCGGACGCCTCAGGGTCACCCCAGCACGCCGTCTGAAGGGCGAACGCCGTCAGGTCGGCCACTTTGATCTCCGGCGACGGAAACCGCGGCAGACGCGCGTCCTCGGCCTCCGCCCAGCACCGGTACACCGCCCCCGGCGCCTCCCGCCCGGCCCGCCCCGCCCGTTGCCGCCCGGCCGCCTGCGAGGCCCGTACCGTCGCCAACGCGCTCAGCCCGCGCGCGTGATCGACCCGCGGCTCCCGCGCCAACCCGGAGTCGACGACCACCTGTACACCGGGAACCGTCAGCGACGACTCCGCCACGGACGTCGCCAGCACCACCCGCCGCCGTACCCCGGGGGACAGCACCGCGTCCTGTACGGCGGCCGGTGCCCGCCCGTGTACCTGGAGCACGTCGATGTCACCCAGGGCGCCCAGCTGCCCGGCGACGCGCGCGATCTCCCCGACCCCGGGCAGGAAACACAGCACGTCCCCGTCCCGCTCGCCCAGCGCCCGCCGTACCGTCGACGCCACGTGCGTGAGCAGCGCCGGGTCCACGCGCATCCCGTGCGGCGGCCGGACCGGACGTGCCGGAGGCGTCCACACGACCTCCACCGGGTACGCGACGCCCTCCGCCTCGACCACCGGCGCCCCGCCCAACAGCCGGGCCCAGCCCTGTGCGTCGGTGGTCGCCGACGCCGCGACCAGCCGCAACTCGGGCCGCAGCGCCTCCCGTACGTCGACCAGGAAGGCCGCCACGGTGTCCGCGTCCAGATGCCGTTCATGGCACTCGTCCAGGATCACGGCGTCGACGCCCGTCAACTCCTGGTCCCGTTGAAGACGTTGGAGCAGCACACCGGTCGTGACGACCTCCACGCGTGCGTGCCGTCCCACGACCCGCTCCCCGCGCACGGTGTACCCGATGCTCTCCCCGACCTTCTCGCCGAGCAGCCACGCCATGCGCCGGGCCGCCGCCCGCGCCGCGATCCGGCGCGGCTCGGCGACGACCACCCGCCGCGCGGGTCCCTCGCCGAGCAGCCCGGCCAGCGCGAGCGGCACCAGCGTCGTCTTGCCGGTGCCGGGCGGCGCGACGAGCACGGCCGCACCGCCCGCCTCCAGGGCGGCGTCAAGACCGGGCAGGGCACTGCGGACGGGCAGCGCGTCGAGGGCGTCGTAGCGGATCACGCACCCAGTGTCGTACGGCTTCCGGAACGGCCTCTACGCGCGCGTGCCCGCGTTCCCTCAGTCCCGCTCGCGGTCGCGTTCGCACACGAAGATCGTCGTGCCCGGGATCAGGTTGCCGCGCAGGGGCGACCAGCCGCCCCACTCGGAGGTGTTCCAGGAGGGCCATTCCGGCTCGACCAGGTCCACCAGGCGCAGGTCCGCCGCCACGATGTCCCGGACGCGGTCGCCGATCGTCCGGTGGTGTTCCACGTACACCGCGCGGCCGTCGTCGTCCTGCTCGACGTACGGAGTGCGGTCGAAGTACGAGGACGCGACCGTCAGTCCCTCGGGGCCCGGCTCGTCCGGGAACGCCCAGCGGATCGGGTGCGTGGTCGAGAAGACGAACCGGCCGCCCGGCCGCAGCACCCGGCGCACCTCGCGCAGCACCTGCACCGGGTCGGCGACGAACGGCATCGCCCCGTACGCCGAGCAGGCCAGGTCGAAGGAGTTGTCCGCGAAGGGCAGCGCGCCCGCGTCGGCACACACCAGAGGGAACGATCCGCCGATCCGCAGCGCGTGCTGGAGCTGGCGGTGGGAGAGGTCCAGGGCCACCGGACGGGCGCCCTGGGCGAGCAGCCAGCGCGAGCACTGGGCCGCGCCGGCGCCGATCTCCAGGACGTCCTTGCCCTTCAGCTCCTCGGGCGGGCCGAGCAGCTCCGCCTCCACCTCGTCGAGGCCCTCAGGGCCCCACACGAACCGGTCGTCGCCGAGGAACGTGCCGTGTTCGACCTGGTAGTCGTCCGCGTTCCGGTCCCACCAGCCCCGGTTGGCCCGGGAACTCTCGGTGACGTCGGCGTCACGCCGGGTGGCTTCCGGTTCGAACGTATCGGGCTCTTGGATGATCGGCTCCCTCGTCGTACTCTTCCGTCACCTCTACGGTGCGGCTGTCCCCGGCGGCGTCACTGAAGGGGTGCGTCAGGCCTGCGTGGCCTCGCGGGACACGTTTTGTGCCGGGTATGCGGCGATCCGCCCCGGGTGTGCGCCTTCGCGCATTGACCCTGCCTGGCTGCCCCCGTATGCTACAAGTTGCGCTGCGGGCCTGCGCACCTCAGACGTAGCAGGTTGCGCTCGCATCTGTATGTATGACCCCTCGGTTTTCGAGGCGCCACTGGACACTTCGGTGTTCCGGATCGGCGCTTCCTTGGCTGTCCGGCCTTCTACAGAGCGAAGCGAAACGGGCTCCCGGCGTAAGCAGTACCTACGACTTCAATGTCCGTACCGGAGCCCTTTCCCACATGACGAGCAGCACCGAGACCACCGCCACCACCCCGCAGGTAGCGGTCAACGACATCGGTAACGAGGAAGCCTTCCTCGCCGCGATCGACGAGACGATCAAGTACTTCAACGACGGCGACATCGTCGACGGCGTCATCGTGAAGGTCGACCGGGACGAGGTCCTGCTCGACATCGGTTACAAGACCGAAGGCGTTATCCCGAGCCGCGAACTCTCCATCAAGCACGACGTCGACCCGAACGAGGTCGTCGCCGTCGGCGATGAGATCGAGGCCCTGGTCCTCCAGAAGGAGGACAAGGAAGGCCGCCTCATCCTGTCCAAGAAGCGCGCTCAGTACGAGCGTGCCTGGGGCACGATCGAGAAGATCAAGGAAGAGGACGGGATCGTCACCGGTACCGTCATCGAGGTCGTCAAGGGTGGACTCATCCTCGACATCGGCCTCCGTGGCTTCCTGCCGGCTTCTCTCGTCGAGATGCGCCGTGTCCGCGACCTCCAGCCCTACGTGGGCAAGGAGCTCGAGGCCAAGATCATCGAGCTGGACAAGAACCGCAACAACGTGGTCCTGTCCCGCCGTGCCTGGCTGGAGCAGACCCAGTCCGAGGTCCGCCAGACCTTCCTCACGACCCTCCAGAAGGGTCAGGTCCGCTCCGGCGTGGTCTCCTCGATCGTCAACTTCGGTGCCTTCGTGGACCTTGGTGGCGTCGACGGTCTGGTCCACGTCTCCGAGCTGTCCTGGAAGCACATCGACCACCCCTCCGAGGTTGTCGAGGTCGGCCAGGAAGTCACCGTCGAGGTCCTCGACGTGGACATGGACCGCGAGCGTGTCTCCCTGTCGCTGAAGGCGACCCAGGAAGACCCGTGGCAGCAGTTCGCCCGCACCCACCAGATCGGCCAGGTCGTGCCCGGAAAGGTCACGAAGCTGGTTCC
Organism: Streptomyces xylophagus; assembly: GCF_000716435.1. Lineage (GTDB taxonomy): Bacteria > Actinomycetota > Actinomycetes > Streptomycetales > Streptomycetaceae > Streptomyces > Streptomyces xylophagus. The sequence goes on along the minus strand of NZ_JNWO01000010.1, from coordinate 70,202 downwards.
GTTCGGTGCGTTCGTCCGCGTGGACGAGGGCATCGAGGGTCTGGTGCACATCTCCGAGCTGGCCGAGCGCCACGTGGAGATCCCGGAGCAGGTCGTCCAGGTCAACGACGAGATCTTCGTCAAGGTCATCGACATCGACCTCGAGCGTCGCCGGATCTCGCTGTCCCTGAAGCAGGCCAACGAGTCCTTCGGTGCCGACCCGGCCTCGGTCGAGTTCGACCCGACGCTCTACGGCATGGCCGCGTCGTACGACGACCAGGGCAACTACATCTACCCCGAGGGCTTCGACCCCGAGACCAACGACTGGCTCGAGGGCTACGAGACCCAGCGGGAGGCGTGGGAGCACCAGTACGCCGAGGCGCAGCAGCGCTTCGAGCAGCACCAGGCGCAGGTCATCAAGTCCCGCGAGGCCGACGCCCAGGCTGCGGCCGAGGGTGTCGACACCCCGGGTGCGGCTCCGGTCGCCTCCGGTGGCGGCGGCGGTTCGTACTCCTCCGAGGGTGCGGACACGTCTGGCGCGCTGGCGTCCGACGAGGCGCTCGCTGCCCTGCGTGAGAAGCTGGCCGGCGGCCAGAGCTGATCACTGAGCAGTAGCTCTTGAACTGAGGGGCCGCACCTTTCGAGGTGCGGTCCCTCAGTCGTGTTTCGGCTTGCGGCCGGTGGGGGCTGGTCGCGCAGTTCCCCGCGCCCCTTCGGGGCGCGCCCCGAAGGGGCGCGTTTCCTCGGGCTTGCAGAAACTTGTGGGATACATCAGTAACTGCCGTGTCGTAACCGGTTGTTGGGAACCTGCCTCGGTCATTCATGATCGGGAAAGGGGAGCCGGACCATGGCAAGGAACCAGAGCCGTCGTGCTTTTCTGCGGAACGTGGGTCTCACCGGTGGCGCGGGCACCATGTTCGCCACGATGGGGGCCCTCGGGCTCGCCCCCACCGCGCAGGCCGCCCAGCGCGAGCAGCCCTTCCGGGCCCTGAACGCGAGCGACTTCACCCTCACCGGACGCGGTGCGGCCAAGGTCGTCATCGTCGGTGGGGGTATCGCCGGACTGACCACGGCGTACGAACTCGGCAAGGCCGGCTACGACTGTACGATCCTGGAGGCCAGGGACCGTACCGGTGGCCGCAACTTCACCGTGCGCGGCGGTGACACGACGACCGACCTGTACGGCAACCGGCAGACCGCCCGTTTTGCCGAGGGCCACTACATGAACTGCGGTCCCGCGCGGATCCCGCAGTGGATGATCACCCTGGACTACTGTCGTGAACTCGGCGTCCCCATCCAGGTGTTCACCAACGTCAACGCGGACGCGTACATCTACAACGAGTCCGCCGGCATGACCAAGCCCGAGCGCTACCGGACGGCCAAGGCCGATGTCTACGGCTATGTCTCGGAGTTGCTCGCCAAGGCCACCGACAAGGGCGCCCTGGACAAGGAGTTGACCGCCACCGACCAGGAGCGCCTCGTCGAGTTCCTCAAGGACTGGGGGGAACTCGGCGACACGCTCGCCTACGAGGGCGGCGAACGGCGCGGGTACACGACCGTTCCGGCCGGCGCGGGCACCCCTGGTGTGCTGCTCGGGGACGTACCCAGCGCCTCCGAGGTGTTGGCCAGCGGTGTGGGCCGCTACTTCTCCTTCGAATTCGGCTTCGACCAGGCCATGTTGATGTTCCAGCCGGTCGGCGGCATGGACCAGATACCGAAGGCCCTCACCAGGGCGATCGGCGCCCAACACATCCGTACCGGGGCGGTCGTCTCGAAAATCACCGACAAGGGGAGTGGTGTTTCGGTCACCTACACCCAGGGCGGCCGTACGAAGGTGATCGAGGCCGACTACTGCGTCGGCGCCCTCCCGCCGAACATCCTCGCCAAGATCCCGCACAACCTCGGCACCGGCGTACAGACCGCGCTGGAGGCGATCACCCCGTCGTCCGCCGCGAAGATCGGCCTGGAGTACAAGTCCCGTTGGTGGGAACTGGATCACCGGATCTACGGCGGTATCACCGAGACCGACCAGGACGTCACCCACATCTGGCACCCTTCGTACGGCTTCCACGGTGAGCGGGGCGTCCTCATCGGGTATTACAACTACGACGACAACGCGGACTCCTACGCGAAGCTCACGCCCAAGGGGCGGGAAGAGAGGGCGGTGGCCGCGGGCGTGAAGATCTACGGCGAGAAGTACCGCACCGAACTGGCATCGTCCTTCTCCCACCACTGGCGTCAGACGCCCCACCTGGAGGCCTCGTGGCACGACACCCCGGGCGGTCCCGACGACGTCCGCTACAAGCCGCTCAACGAACCCGCAGGACGCGTCTACTTCGCCGGCGACTGGCTCAGCTACGCCGACGCCTGGCAGCACGGCGCGTTCTCCTCCGCCCGCAAGGCCGTGACCGCACTCCACGCGCGCGTGCTGTCCTCGTGACGCGGACGCTCCCCTGGTGACGCAGGGGAGCGGCGCATGAAAAGCCCGTAAGAGGTGCCTGATCAGGGGCATGGGCGGGAATGCCCATGCCCTGGAGGGCGTTGTGCAGTACGAACACGAGGAGGAGCGGTCACAGTGCTTGATCCGCAGGGTTTGTACGCATGGGAGCCGAAGGGCCTCGCCGTGGTCGACATGGCGCTCGCCCAGGAGTCGGCCGGTCTTGTGATGCTCTACCACTTCGACGGATACATCGACGCGGGTGAGACGGGCGACCAGATCGTCGAACGACTGCTCGACACGTTGCCCCACCAGCTCGTGGCAAGTTTCGACCACGACCGGCTCGTCGACTACCGCGCCCGCCGCCCGCTGCTGACCTTCAAGCGGGACCGGTGGACCGACTACGAGGAGCCCACCCTCGACGTACGGCTGGTCCAGGACGCCACCGGAGCCCCCTTCCTGCTCCTCTCCGGCCCCGAGCCGGACGTGGAGTGGGAGCGCTTCGCCGCGGCCGTCCAGCAGATCGTGGAGCGGCTCGGCGTCCGGCTGTCCGTGAACTTCCACGGCATCCCCATGGGCGTCCCGCACACCCGCCCCGTGGGCATCACCCCGCACGGCAACCGCAACGACCTCGTCCCGGGCCACCGCAGCCCCTTCGACGAGGCGCAGGTCCCCGGCAGCGCCGAGGCGCTCGTCGAGTACCGCCTCATGGAGTCCGGCCACGACGTCCTGGGCGTCGCCGCGCACGTCCCGCACTACATCGCCCGCTCCCCGTACCCGGACGCGGCCCTGACCGTCCTGGAGGCCATCACGGCGGGCACCGGACTGGTCCTGCCCGGCATCGCGCACTCCCTGCGCACCGAGGCCCACCGCACCCAGACCGAGATCGACCGCCAGATCCAGGAGGGCGACGAGGACCTCGTGGCGCTCGTCCAGGGCCTGGAGCACCAGTTCGACGCCGCCGCGGGCGCCGAGAGCCGCGGCAACATGCTCGCCGAGCCGGTCGACATCCCGTCGGCGGACGAGATCGGGCAGGAGTTCGAGCGCTTCCTGGCGGAGCGCGAGGGGGACGGCTGACGGTCGCCGGGTGCCGTGTCGGTGGCAGGCCCTAAGCTTCGGCTCATGCTGAAGGTGGGCCTGACCGGCGGCATCGGTGCCGGTAAGAGTGAAGTGTCGCGGCTGCTCGTCACGTACGGTGCCGTGCTGATCGACGCCGACCGCATCGCGCGCGAGGTCGTGGCGCCCGGAACTCCCGGGCTCACGGCGGTCGTCGAGGCCTTCGGTGAGGGCGTGCTCGCCGAGGACGGCAGCCTGGACCGGCCGAAACTGGGCTCCATCGTCTTCGCCGATCCCGACAGGCTGGCCGTACTGAACTCGATCGTCCACCCCCTGGTCGGCAGACGCTCCCGCGAGCTCGAGACCGCCGCGGCCGACGACTCCGTAGTGATCCACGACGTACCCCTCCTCGCCGAGAACGCCCTGGCCGCGCTGTACGACCTGGTGATCGTCGTCGACGCGAGCCCCGAGACCCAGCTCGACCGGCTGGTCCGGCTGCGGGGCATGACCGAGGAGGACGCACGCGCGCGGATGGCCGCCCAGGCGACGCGTGAGAAGCGGCTGGCCATCGCGGACATCGTGATCGACAACGACGTACCCCTGGAGGCGCTGGAGCGGCGCGTACGGGACGTATGGGCCGAACTCGTGCGCAGGGCGCACGCGCCCCAGCAGCCACCCCAGGAATAGCGGTCCTTGCCGCGTGCGTTGAAACGTGCGAGTGAGGGAAGGACTTTGCCGTGCCCGAGAACAGCGGAACGACCGGACGTACTCCGGAGACGCATGTCATCGACTTCCGCGCCGCCGAGCAGCTGCTCGCCGCGCGGGACCCGCGGGGCGCGGTGAAGCTGCTCGACAACGTCATCGGCGCGCACCCGGAGAACACCGCCGCCCGCCTGCTGCGCGCGCGTGCCTTCTTCGCCGCCGCGCAACTACGGCCTGCCGAGCTGGAGTTCACCATCGTCCTGGAGCGCGAGCCGGACAACGCCTTCGCGCACTTCGCGCTCGCCCGCACCTACGAGCGGCAGGGCCGCGCCGACCAGGCCAAGCGCCATTTCCGGCTGGCCGCCGCGCTCGATCCCACACCGCAGTACCTGAAGGCGGCCGGCTTCGACGGGTAGGCGCACTCCAGTAGCAGTCACCTGGGCACGCCTTTGCGGATCATGCCCCTGTGGGTCAGGGGTGGCGGTGTTCCGGCGGGCGGTACGGCGGGATGTCGGGGCCGGGCTGGTAGTGCGGGCCCTGGCGCATGTGTCTGAGGATCATGGCCATGTCGATCGTGACGACCAGCCACAGCACCCCGCAGGCCGCCGCCCACCCGGGGCGACCGGCGAGCGCGAACGCCGCCGTGCCGAAGATCGTCCAGACCAGGCCCCACACGCTCAGCCAGAACCGCGCCCGCAGTGGACTGCGCGCTGTCGTCGGCTCACTGCCCGTACGCATCAGGATCACTACTCCTCCTTGCAACGTACTCTTCGGTTCGGACGTTCTCCACAGGGAGGGGAAGCGCGCTGTGCTGCCGGACGCCGACGAACTGCCCGAGGTCCTGCTCGACCTCGCCGTACCCCACGAGGACATCAACGAACTGGTCCGGCTGCGCGGGGTGTTGGCGCGGGACACGGACGCGACGCGGCTCCTGGAGGAGTGCGTCGAGGAGCTGGTGAAGGACATCGGAGAGCACGGCCACTGGACACGGCTCACCGAGCTGCTCCTGGCGCGGCTGCCCGAGGCCCCGCCGGAGATCGGCGCCTACTTCTCCGTGTACGTGTTCGTCGCCGCCCTGCCCTCCACGCGCGCGTACCACCGCGCACGCGGCATCCCCGCGGACGTCTCCCGGCGCACCCTCGCCGACCTGGGACGCAACATCGCGGTGCACCACAAACGGTACGGCGGGGGAGGGGTGCCGATTCCGCAGTGGCTCGTCCCGCACTTCCGCGGCGAGCTGTACCAGCTGGGGCGGCTTCAATACGAGCGGGCGCGGCTCGGCGGGCGCACCGCGCAGGCGCTCGTGGCGGCCGGACTGGACGCGGAGCCCGGGGCACCCTGCCTGAACCTGCACATCCCCGACTTCCAGGGGCCGCTCTCGCCGACCGCGTGCGACCGTTCGCTGGAGTCGGCCCGCGCGTTCTTCACCCGGCACTTCCCCGAGGAACGCCATGCCGTCGCGGTCTGCCACTCCTGGCTGCTGGACCCGCAGTTGAAGAAATACCTGTCCGCCGACTCCAACATCGTCCGCTTCCAGGAGCGGTTCCGGGTGATCCGCGAGGACACGGAGCCGGCCGACACCGAGCCGGTCCAGTTCGTCTTCGGCCACCCGGATCTGCCGGTGGAGAACCTGCCCCGGCGCACGTCCGTGGAGCGGGCGGTCGGGGATCATCTGCGGACCGGCGGGCACTGGTACATCGGGCACGGGTGGTTCCCGCTCTGAGCCCGGGCCGGCCGTCCGGCTCCGGCAGGTTCCGCTCCAACGGTCCCGACGGCTCCAACGGTTGCCTCTCCAGAGGGAATTGACTCGTACGGGTGAACCAGTGCGAGTCGGGAACGGACGTGCGGACGCGGCCCGTTGGACGGGCATGCGAATCGAAATGCGTGAGGGGCACGAGGGGACAGGACCCGGGGCGATCACCCCGGACGGCTGCGCGGTGGAGCTGTACTCGCGGCTCCCCGTGGGAGCGGAGCCGGACATCATCGCGGCGGCCGTGCCGGCGGGCGCGCGCATCCTGGAGCTGGGCAGCGGGGTGGGGCGGATGACCCACCCCCTCCTGGAGCGCGGATTCACGGTCACGGCGGTCGACGAGTCCGCCGAGATGCTGGAGCGGGTCCGAGGAGCGCGCACGATATGCAGTCCGATCGAGAACCTCGATCTGGGCGAGACCTTCGACGTGGTGATGCTCGCGTCGTTCCTGGTGCACACCGGGGACGAGGAGGAGCGGCGCGGACTGCTGCGGACCTGTGTACGGCATGTCGCGGCGGGCGGCTCCGTGCTGATCCAGCGCGAGGGCGAGGACTACCACTCGAAGGTGCCGCGCGAGCGGGTCGACCCCAGTGGCTTCACCGTGCGGATTGTGTCGGCGGAGCCGGTCGGGGACGGGGTCAACTCGGTGCACGCGGAGTATGTGTTCCCGGACGCGGTCTGGACCCAGACGTTCCTGGCCCGGCCGTTGACGAAGGACCAGTTCGAGGAGGCGTTGGCGGAGACGGGACTGAAGGTGGACAGCTATCTGACACCGGACCGGGTGTGGGTGCGGGCGGTGCCGATGGACTGATGGGCTTACGGACGAACGGGAAATGCCGTACGGCGGCGATGAGTTCCCGAGCGGGGGCCGGTCTACCTCTGTGACAGCAACACGGACCGCTTCCCGCAGGAGACCTCCATGTCCGAGACCGTCACCCCCGTCACCTCCGCTGCTTCCGTCGGCTCCGCGAAGGCCCGCACCGCCGTCGTCGCCGAGTCCGCGACCGCCCGCGGGCGCCGCGCCCGAATCGCGCTGCGCGTCCTTCAGGTGCTGCTCGCCCTGTTCTACGGCATCGCGAGCGCGCTGCCCAAGCTGATCGCGCACCCGTCGGCCGTGGAGTCCTTCGACAGGATCGGCTGGGGCAGCGGGGCCATGTACACCATCGGCGCGCTCGAACTCGCCGGGGCCGTCGGACTGTTGATCCCGGTGCTGCAGTCCGTGGCGGCGACGGCGCTCAGCGCGCTGATGGTGGGTGCGTTCATCGTGCAGATGACCGTGTTCCACGGTCAGAACGCGGCGACACCGCTGATCCTGATCATCCCGCTCGCCCTGATCGCCTGGGCACGGCGGGGGCAGAACGCGGAGTTGCTGCGACTGCTACGACGACGGGCGTGACCTGACCTGCGCCGTACAGCAGTAGCGGCGAGCCCTGGTCGGCGCAGGGGCAGGGGCAGGCGCAGGCGCAGAGGCAGGGTGACGGTGGCGTCCGGTGGGCCGAGGGCCCGGGGCCGGATGTCACCGTTGCGTGCCTCGGCGTGTGTCTCGGTGTGCGCCGCGATGGGTGTCGCGGTGCTCGTCGGGGTCGGTGCCGGGGTCGGGCAGGCCGCGTAGGCGTTCCATCTCGCGGCGGTCGCGTTTGGTGGGGCGGCCGGTGCCGCGGTCGCGGATGCCGGCCGGGGCGACGGCCTCGCGGGGCGGGGGCGGCGGGGAGTTGTCCACGTAGCACTGGACGGCCACCGGAGGGCCGACGCGTTTGCGGATGACCTGCTTCACGATGACGACGCGCTCCCGGCCCTCGTGGCGCAGGCGGACCTCGTCGCCGACGTGCACGGAGTGGGCGGGCTTCACGCGCTCGCCGTTGACACGGACGTGGCCGCCCTTGCAGGCGGCGGCGCCCATGGAGCGGGTCTTGACCAGACGGACGGACCAGATCCAGCTGTCGACGCGGACGCTCTCACCGTTCGAGGGACCGGCGGCCCTGGCGGCGGCCACGGTGTCGCCCTGCGGCTCGGCCGTGCCGCTCCGGTGTGTGTCGGTGTTCCGGCTCGTCGTGGTCGCGCCGGTTCCGTTGTCGCCGTCGGTTTCGTCCGCACCCTCGGAAGCCATGGCTCGACTTTAGTACCCCTGGGCGGAGGGTTCCGGCGGGTTTTGGTCGGCGACGTGAGCACGGAGGCCGTTCGCGGCCCTGGTCCGGCGGCCTCCGGTCCGTGCCTCGGCGGGCCTACGGTGAGGGCATGAAGCGGCCCTACGGTGAAGGCATGAATACGGTGGCGGCATGAACCTGTCCGACCTCGATCACCGGATCACCGGCTGCCGGGCCTGCCCCCGACTGGTCGCCTGGCGCGAGGAGGTCGCCCGTACCAAACGCGCCGCCTTCGCCGACTGGACGTACTGGGGCCGCCCGGTACCCGGCTTCGGTCCCGCCGACGCGCCCCTGCTGATCATAGGCCTCGCCCCCGCCGCGCACGGCGCCAACCGCACCGGCCGCATGTTCACGGGCGATCGCTCCGGGGACGTGCTGTACGAGGCCCTGTACGACATCGGGCTCGCCTCGCAGCCGACCGCCGTGAGCGTGGACGACGGCCTGGAGCTGTACGGCGTGCGCATCACCTCGCCGGTGCGCTGCGCACCGCCCGCCAACAAGCCCACCCCGGAGGAACGCGACACGTGCCGGTCCTGGCTCGTCGAGGAACTGACCCTGCTGCGGCCGACGTTGAGGGCCGTGGTCGTACTCGGCGCCTTCGGCTGGCAGGCGGCGCTGCCGGCGTTCGCGGCGGCGGGGTGGCAAGTGCCCCGCCCACGGCCCGTGTTCGGGCACGGGGCACACGTGCCGCTCGACGGCCTCGACCTCTTCGGCTGCTTCCACGTCAGCCAGCGCAACACCTTCACTGGGAAGCTCACCCCCACGATGCTGCGGGACGTGCTGCGCACGGCGGCCGGGGCGGCGGGGCTGCCGACCACGTCGTAGCGAGGTTAGGGTCGTCGGATGGGCCTGTATCCGGAGATCGAACCGTACGACCGCGGCATGCTCGATGTCGGTGACGGGAACCACATCTACTGGGAGACCTGCGGGAATCCGCACGGCAAGCCCGCGGTCGTGCTGCACGGCGGCCCGGGCTCGGGCTGTTCGCCGTATCCCCGGCGCTACTTCGATCCCGTCGCCTACCGGATCGTGCTGCTCGACCAGCGCGGGTGCGGGCGTTCCACGCCGCGCGCGAGCGCCTACGACACCGACATGAGCGTGAACACGACGGCTCACCTCATCGCCGATCTGGAGCTGCTGCGGCGGCACTTGGGGATCGAGCGGTGGCTGGTGTGGGGCGCGTCGTGGGGGTCGGTGCTAGGGCTGCGGTACGCGCAGACGTGTCCGGGGGTGGTGTCGGAGCTGGTGCTGACCTGTGTCGCCACCGGGTCCGATGCTGAAGTGGCCTTGTTGACCAGGGGACTTGGGAGGCTCTTCCCGGAGGCGTTCGAGCGGTTCGTCGGTGAGCTGCCCGTGGATGAACGGGACGGGAACCTCGCCGCCGCCTACAACCGGCTCATCGAGTCGCCCGACCGGGCGGTGCGGGAGCGGGCGGCACGTGCGTGGACCGACTGGGAGACGGCGATCGTCCCGGCCCCGCCGCGCTCCGAAAAGCGGTACGAGGACCCGGAGTTCCGCATGGGCTTCGCCCGCACCGTCACGCACTACTTCGGCAACGACCACTTCCTGGGAGCGGGCAACGACGAGGGCGTCGTGCTCCGGGACGCCCCTCTCCTCAAGGACATCCCCGGCACCCTCGTCCAGGGCAGCCTCGACCTCGGCAATCTCCTCGGCATCGTCTGGCGCCTCCAACACGCCTGGCCCGGGAGCGAGTTGGTGATCGTGGACGAGGCCGGGCACAACGCGAGTGCGCCGGGTGTCGCGGAGGCGCTGGTGGTGGCGACGGACAAGTACGCCCGTCGTTAGTCCAGTTGGTCAGCCGATGCGCGCTGCCGCGATCGGTCGTGCCGTCACGTCGTAAGTCCCGCCGGTCTTCGCGGAGTTGACGCTCCACCGGTAGCGGGAGAACTCGCCGGTGGTGTCGGAGGCGTAGAACATCATGTGGCCGATGCCGACGCCCTGGAGGTTCTCGCCGGTGATGTTGCCGACCATGCGGGTGTCCGGGTATTTGGGGTAGTTGGTCAGGGCGTACACGCCGTGCGGGTTGGAGGTGCAGTCGATGATCTCGACGGCGTACTGCGTCTCGCCGGTGAAGTCCGCGGTGCCGCTGAAGACGCCCTTGAGTTCGCGGACCATGACGATGTGGCCGGTGTTGTCGGGGTCGCTGCCCCTGTAGTCGACGGCGATGATGTCGCCGGGCCGGAGGTCGGTGACCTTGCGGATGCGTGCGAAGCGCGGGCCGCCGGTGCCGGTCAGGAATGCCGAGCAGTAGTCGGCGGCCTCCGGGCCCCTCTCCTGGAAGTAGCGGAGGAAGTAGTCGTCCGATGCCCAGTCGTAGGTGTGCTTCAGGACGCCGGTGACGAAGGACGCGCAGCGGGCGCGGGCCACCCAGCTCGCCGGGTCGCCGGGCGTGCCCCAGGTGAGGGTGGCGGGCGAGCCCGTCAGATAGACGTTGTTCTGGCGGGCCGTATGGCCGCTGACCAGGGCGATCTCGTCGGCGGTGAGGGCGCGGGCGTAGGCCCGTACGTCGTCGATCGCGCCCTTGAAGCTGTCGGCGGGCGCGCTGTCGAAGCGGGCCCGGCCGAGGGAGAGACCTGCGGGTGCCGTCCAGGAGAGGGTCGTCGCCGCGCCGCCCTCCAGTCGGCCGTTGACGTACAGCTGGATCTGCGTGCCGTCCCAGACGCCGGTCAGGTGGGTCCAGACGCCGAGGGCGGCCGGTGTCGTGGCGACGGCGGACACCTCCGTGGCCTGGTCCTCGCTGCGGACCTTGAAGGCCCAGGTGGCGGCGGTGTCGTCGTACTGGAGGAGGAAGCGGCTGGTGGTGGTCCCGTCCTGGCTCACCGCCGTGTACATGGTCGCCGGGTCGGCGTCGCTCGCCAGGCGTACCCACGCCGAGACGGTGAAGGGGAGTGTCGTGTCCAGGACGGAGTCGGTGGTGGCGTACGCCCCGGACGTTCCGTCGAGGCTCAGTTCGCCGCCTGCGCGCAGTGCCGTCCAGGTCGCGCCGGTGCCGAGTGTGACGGGGTGCTCGCGGCCCGAACGGTCCGTGCCCGAGCCGTCCAGCGGCCAGTGCCCCACCAGCCCGCTCGTCAGATACCCGGCCGCCAACAGCCGCTGATAGTGCACCAGTTGCTCGGCCTGGGCCAGATGCGGCGTGCCGACCGGCGTGAAGGGAGTGTCCAGTGCCATGTCCGCCACGGCCACCCCCGCCATCGCACCGGCACCGATGAGCGCGGCCCCGCCCAACAGGCCACGTCTGCTGACCATGTTCTCTCCCTCTGTCTAGGGCTGCGCGTCGTCGCCGAACAGATGCCGCACAGTGGAACGGTAGTTGGCCTGGACGTGGCTGAGGGCGTGGGCGCGGGCGCGGTCCGGGTCGCCGGAGGCGATCGCCTCGTACAACTCCTCGTGCTCGGTCAGGAGTTGGGGCCACTCCTCGTTCTGCCGGGTGAGCCAGCGCAGCCGGCCGTCGACCGGTTCCATGACGGAGATCAGCAGGCTGTTGCCGGCCAGGGCCAGGATGCGGTCGTGGAAACGGGTGTTGACGTCGGTGATCGCCTCGGCGTCGTCGGACCTGGTGGCCTCTGCCGCGGCGTCGAGCAACTCCCTTAGTTCGGCCAGGGCTTGAGGGGTCGCGCGGGCCGCCGCGAGCCCGGAGGCGTACACCTCCAGCGCCTCGCGCAGTTCGAACAGTTCCTTGACGTCGGTCGGGGTCAGCCGTCGTACGACCGTGCGGCGCGCCGACTCGAACAGGACGAAGCCCTCCGCGACCAGGGCCCGGATCGCCTCCCGGACCGGCACGCGCGAGACCCCGAAACGCTCGGCCAGCTCGCGCTCCACCAGCCGGTCGCCGGGACGCAGCCGACCAGCGATGATGTCCTGCCGCAGGGTCGCCAGGACGCGCTCGCGCACCGCTCCGAGGGGTTCGATCTTCGCTGTCATGGAGCTCATGGGGCCATCTTCGCCGACTCCGGGGGTGTTTTACGGAGCGTTAACAACTGCGACATCGGTCGGAACGGTTGACGGGAGGACTATGACGGCAGTTTGGTATACCAAACGGCGGCAAGTAGTCCTCCTCGCTCCTCCCAGCTCCTCTTCCCAGCCCCTCCTCCCGTTCCCGCTCCCGCTCCTCCGTCCCTTGCCCTGGAGGCCCCGTGTCCCTCGCAGATCATGCCGAAGCCACCGGCACGCCAGCGTTCGTCCCCGACCCCCGGCTCACCAACGAAGACCTCGCACCCGCCGACAAGCGCAACTGGAAGGTCTTCGACCTCTTCGCCATGTGGATGTCGGACGTCCACAACCTCGGCAACTACACGTTCGCCGCAGGCCTGTTGGTCCTCGGCATGAACGTCTGGCAGGTCTTCACCTCCCTGCTCGTCGGCTTCGTGCTCATCTACGTCGGCATGAACTGGATGGGGAGGATCGGGCAGGCGCACGGCGTCCCGTTCCCGGTCGTCAGCCGCATCAGCTTCGGCGTCTGGGGCGCCAACATCCCGGCCCTCATCCGGGCCGTGATCGCCATCATGTGGTACGGCATCCAGACCTACCTTGCCTCCGTCGCCGTCAACGTGATGCTGCTGGCGGCCTGGCCGAGCCTGGAGTCCTGGACTCACCACTCCTTCCTGGGACTTGACGCCCTCGGCTGGGTCTCCTTCGTGTCGCTGTGGCTGATCCAGGCGGTGATCATCAGTCAGGGCATGGAATCCGTACGGAAGTTCCAGGACTTCTGCGGTCCCGCGATCTGGCTGGTGATGATCGCGCTGGCCATCTGGGTACTTTCCAAGGCGGGTTGGAGCATCTCGCTGACCTCGACCCCGCACCCGGTCTCGTTCGGCGAGCAGTGGCGGCAGTGGTTCGGCGCGATCGGCCTGATCCTCGCCACGTACGGCACGCTGATGCTCAACTTCTGCGACTTCTCCCGCTTCGCGCCCGACTACAAGACGGTCCGCCGCGGCAACTTCTGGGGCCTGCCCATCAACTCCACGGCGTTCGTGGTCGTTTCGGTGATCGTGACGGCCGGCTCGCTGGAGGTCTGGGGCCAAGCCATCACCGACCCGGCCGAGTTGGTCGCCAAGGTCGGCAACACCTGGGTGATGGTGCTCGGCGCGTTCACGTTCGCCGTCGCCACCATGGGCGTCAACATCGTCGCCAACTTCGTCTCCCCGGCGTACGACCTGGCCAACGTCTGGCCGCAGAAGATCACCTTCAAGATCGGCGGCATGATCAGCACGGTCGCCGCGCTGGTCGTGACCCCGTGGAACCTCTTCTCCAACCCCACGGTCGTCAACTACTTCCTCGGCGGCCTCGGCGCCTTCCTCGGCCCACTGTTCGGCGTGATCATGGTCGACTACTACTGGGTGAAGCGCGGCCGAGTCGACGTACAGGAACTCTTCGACGCGACCCCCGGCTCCCGCTACTACTACAGCAAGGGCGTCAACCCCAAGGCCCTGTGGGCGTTCCTGCCCTCGGCGGGCGTGGCGGCCGTACTCGCACTGGTGAAGACGTTCAGCGACGTCGCCCCGTACTCCTGGTTCATCGGCACCGCGCTGGGCGCCGGCCTGTACCTGCTGATCTGCCGCTCCGAGCGAGCCGCCGCCGAACCCGCCCTCGAGCCGGTGGAGGTCTGAGCGGAGTGCGCATCGTCGTCACCAACTGCAACACCACGCAGGAGATGACCGAAGAGATCGTACGAGGTGCCCGGGCCGCCGCAGGCCCGGGCACCACCGTGACCGGACTGACCCCCGCGTGGGGACCGGAGTCGGCGGAGGGCTGGCTCGACAGCTACCTCTCGGCCGCCGCCGTCATGGACCTCCTCCGCACCTACGACGGCCCGCCCTACGACGCCGTCGTCATGGCCGGCTTCGGGGAGCACGGGCGCGAAGGCGTCCGGGAGTTGGTGGACGTACCCGTCGTGGACATCACCGAGGCGGCCGCCCACCTGGCCTGCCTGCTGGGCCGGCGCTACGGCGTCGTCACCACGCTGGAACGGTCCTGCGGCCAGATCGAGGACAGCCTGGAGCTGGCCGGGGTGGGCCGGAACTGCGCGGCGGTGGTGGGGACGGGGCTCAGCGTCCTCGACCTCGGCGGAGACGAGGACCGCACGGAGGCGGCGTTCCTCACGGCGGCGGAACGGGCACGGGCAGCCGGCGCCGAGGTGCTGGTGCTGGGCTGCGCCGGAATGACGGGACTGCAGCGCGCGGTGGGGGAGAAGCTGGGACTGCCGGTCGTGGACGGGGTGGGGGCGGCGGTGAAGCTCGCGGAGTCGTTGGTGGGGCTGGGCCTGACGACGAGCAGGGCGGGGAGTTATGCGAGCCCGGTGCCGAAGAGGCGAGGCTGGGGCCAAGCGCCCCGATAGGGGCGCGGGGAACTGCGCGACAAGCCACGACGCGCCTGCAGCCGCTGGACAACACATCGCGGCACTTCCAGATGCGTGCTCCACCTCCGTAGGGGTGATCTTGTCGTCACCTGTCCGGTGATGCTTCGAGGCGTGGAGGGGATGGACCGCAGACTCCGGGGAGGACAAGTCGCCGCCCGCGCGCGGCGGAAACGGAGCCGACCTTGCCCACGCCGGTACGGCGAGCCCTCCTCGCCACCCTCCTCGCAGGCCTCTGCTGCGCCGGCGCAACTCGCGACGTACCGGAACCCTTCTGGACAGACCCCGACTCCCGAGCCGCACAGCAGGCGGCCACCTGGCGCGCCGCCGGCCGAACAGCCGACGCCGCGCTGATGGACCGCATCGCCGGCAGGCCCGTCGCGGAGTGGCTCAACGGCCCCGACCCCGGCCCCGCCGTCCGCGCCCGCACCACCGCCGCCGCTCGCGCCGGACAGGTCGCCGTACTCGTGGCGTACTACATCCCGAACCGCGACTGCGGCCAGTACTCGCTCGGCGGCGCCCCCACCGCGGCCGCCTACCGCACCTGGATCGACGAGTTCGCGACCGCGCTGGGCGACCGGGGCGCCTACGTGATCGTCGAACCGGACGCGGTGGCCCAGGTGGTCGCCGGCTGCACCCGGGTCGTGGCGAACGACCGCTACGCCCTCCTCGCCTACGCCGTGGACCGCCTCAAACGCCAACCGCACACCCACGTCTACCTCGACGCCGGCAACGCCGGCTGGATCCCCGAGGCCTGGCGACTGGTCGACGCGCTCAAGGCGTCCGGGGTCGCCCGCGCCGACGGCGTCGCCCTGAACGTCGCCAACTTCCAGACGAACAAGGCGAGTTCGACGTACGGCGACCAGCTCTCCAAGGACCTCGCCGGCCTGCACTACGTCATCGACACCAGCCGCAACGGCAACGGCCCCTACGTCGGCACGGCCGTCTGGTGCAATCCGCCCGGCCGCGCCCTGGGCACCCCGCCGACGACCCGCACGGACAACCCCCTCCTCGACGCCTACCTGTGGATCAAACGCCCCGGCGAGTCCGACGGCACCTGCCGGGGCGGCCCGGCGGCGGGCCAGTGGTGGCCGTCGTACGCCCTGGAGCTGGCCCGCAACGCACGCCCCTGACTTGCGACTTGGGCGTTACGGCTTGGGCTCCCACTCGTACCGCACGTCCGGCTCCCGCTCCTCGTTGGTGCTGCCGTCCGTGTACTCGACGGCGACGAAGCCGTGACGCTCGTAGAAACGGTGGGCGGGCTTGTTGACCTGGAAGGTCCACAGGTGCAGGCCCTGCGGACTGCGTTCCTTCGCTAGTTCGACGAACCGGTCGCCGAGGCCGCGCCCGCGCCAGTCCGGGTCGAGATACAGCTGGGACAGCAGATCGCCGTTGATCACCATCAGCCCGACGATCCCGCCGCCGTCCCCCGCGTCGGCCACCCAGATCTCGCGCAGCGGCACGACGACGTCCCGGAAGTAGTCGCGCACGTCGTCGGCGGAACGAGGGCTGACGACGGTCGGCAGCGCGGCGGCGAACGACCGCAGCCACACATCGGCGGCGGGGCGCGCGTCGGGGGCGGTCGCCCGACGGAGCGTGACGACGGTCTCGGGGCCGGGATTCACGGCTGCGCCACCTCTTCCGATACGGATACGGACGATGCGAACGGCACGGCTGGTACGGCTGGTACGACGGCTGTCGCCGTGATCTCCACGAGCTGTCCGGTGTATCCGAGGCAGGCCACGCCGACGAGCGTCGACGAATGCGGCCCCGCGCTGAGCCCGGACGCCTCGACCACCTCCCACACGGCGGACAATACCGAGGGCTCGTTGCTCACGACGTACACGTCCGTCGCCACGACATGCCCCAAGTCGCTGCCGACCGCCCGCAGTTGCTCACCCAGATTCACCAGCACCTGCTCGGCCTGCCGCACCGCGTCCCCCGCACCGACCACCTTGCCGTCGACGTCGAGCGGGACGGCCCCGGCGAGGAAGGCGAGCTTCGTGCCGGATTCGACGACGGTGGCGTGGGAGTACGTGGGGGGTGGGAAGAGGGTGCGGGCGGTGACACGTTCGAGCACGGGGGCTCCCAGGGATCGGTTGATCGGTCATCGGCGGTCGGTGGTCGGCGCCGCGCGGAGGCAGCCGATCACATGGACGACGGCGCTCGCACCTCAATTTCCGCGGAGACATCGGCGAACCGAGGATGCCGGGAACATCGCCCGCGCATGTCATTCCGGAGGTGGACCGCACTCCCGTTCAGACAACTGGCGTTCGCACTCCTGTGCAAGGAGCGGGTACGCCTCGGTGATGGCCGCGTAGAGCCGCCGCCGGAGCAACTCCTCGGCCGCGGCTCGGCCGGAACTCCCGAGCCCGTGCAGAAGCTCGTCGTAGCGAAGCAGCCGGTGGCGCAGATAGTCGACCTTCCACCGGTCGAGCACGGCGGGATCGGTGCCCTCGACCGTGGCGGGATCCGGCGACGGCCCCCATCGCTCGTATCGCTCGTATTGCCCGAACCCCCGTCCCCGCTCCTCTCCCTGCCCATTGCGGTGCTCGACCGCCAGTCCCGCCAGCTTGCGGGGAGCCAGGCGCGGCACGTCGATCGGCTCGGCCGCGATCCGCGCCAGTACCTCCCGCCGCGTGCGCCGAGCAGCGACCCGTGCCGCGACGGACCGCCGCGCGGCAGCCGCCGACACCGCCCGGAACTCCTCACTCCGCTCGGCCGCCTCGACCCGCTCGACGCGGTACAGACGGGTCCTCGGGGCCGCCCGGAAATGCGGATTGACCCGGAACTGATCCGGTTCACCGAGCAGTTGACGCACCATCCCGGCCGTCCATCCCCGAGCGCGCAACCCGGCCACGGAGAGATGCGTCCGAGCGGCCTGTGCGTCGTCGCTGCCGCCCTTCGACTCCTGCTCCTGCTCCTGCCCATCCCCGTCGCCGTTGCTGTTCGTCTCGTACGGTGCCATCGACCGCTCCCCCGTGGTGACTCTCAGTGACCACTCCAGTGAAGCGCGTGCCACTGACAATCGGCCCGGCGGTCTCACGCGGCGAGAGCGACCTCAGACCCCGGAAGCGTCAGGAGCGTTGGGAGCATGGGGTGCGTCAGGACCTGTTTGAACCGTCGGGGGGGGGTGCCCCGATTCGCCCCTGCCGCCGTGTCCTCGGGAGTGCGCGGCGCGGGCAGGTCGATGAGGTCGCTGACCCCGGCCACCTCCTGCAAGGTCCGTGCCAGTGACCTCAGTACGCCTCGAACCTCCGTGATCGCACCCCGCAGCGCGTCCGCGGGTTCCCACTCCCGCTCCCACGCCACCGGATCGCGTCCTTCGGGCCGCTGGGACTCGTAGGCGGCGAGGCGGGGATGCCAGGACGCGAGCAGGGGGCGCAGGACGCGGTTGAGGACGGTGACCGCGAGGACGGCGAAACTGACATGGCCGGGGGCCAACGGCGGGGCGATCTCGGGGCCGTAGCGGCGGAGGATCTCGCGGGTGGTGCCGAAGAAGGTGTAGAGGGAGGTCAGGGCCTCGCGCAGGAAGCCCTCGTCGGCGGAGAGTTCCTCGACCGAGACCCGGGTGACCAGTTCCAGGTACAGCTCCCAGGCCGCGCTGCGTTCCGAGTCGGCCGGTTCCCAGGTGCCCGAGATCTCGCCCACGAACGGGATCGTCAGCCTGGCCGTGATCTGCGACGGACCGCCCGGACCCCGACGCCTGCGCTGCCTGTGTCTCATGATCGCCCTCCCCGGCACCCACAGTAGGGTAAGCCGTCGTGTGGGACGTCTTCCTCAGCTACAGCCGCGATGACGTGGAGCGGGTCCGGCCGCTCGCGCAGATGCTGCGCGACGGCGGGCTCGACGTGTTCACGGACGAGACCGGAGTCGCGTCCTTCGCCGGCATCAGTGACACCATCCGGCGCGAACTGGCCCGCTCCAAGGCGCTGCTCGCCTACTACTCCGCCGGCTACCCCGAACGCGAGGCCTGCCAGTGGGAGTTGACGACGGCCTACCTGGCGGGCCTGGGAGAGGGCGACCCGCGCGGCCGGGTCATGGTCGTCAATCCCGAGCCGACCTCCGACCACATCCACCCCGTCGAACTCCGCGACGCCCGGCACGCCCCGGCCGACGACCCCGCCACCCTGGTGGCCGACGTACGCGAGCATGTCGCGCGCCTCGACGGTCCGATGGCGATCCAGGAGCGCGCCGTACGACGATGGCTGTCGGGGTCACCGGAACCGCGCCTCGACTTCCTGGGCCGCCTTTCCGAGCTCTGGCAGGTGCACTCCGCCCTGCACGCCCACTCCGCGCACCTCGTCACCGGCAGCGCCGCCCCGCGCGCCGTACAGATCCGCGGCATGGCCGGCATCGGCAAGTCCGCCCTCGCCCAGGAGTACGCCCTCCGCTTCGAGGCGGCCTACCCCGGCGGTGTCTTCTGGGTGAGCGGGCAGGCGTACGACGACTCCGTGCGCGCGCTCTCCGATTCCGGCGCCACCCCCTTCGGCACCCGCAAGCCGTTCCTGTGGATCGTCGACTCCGTCCCCGCCGACCGGCTCACCGCCCGGGACATCGCCGCGATGGCGGCACCGCACCCCCTCGGCCACACGGTCTTCACCCTGCGCAGCCGCGCCTACGACGGGATCGGCACCCCCGTGGACCTGGGACCGCTCGACGCCCCGCACGCGCGCGTGCTCGTCGGTGGTGACGAGGCGCTGGCCGAGGCGGTGGAGGGGCACCCCCTCGCCCTCGGGCTCCTGGGGCGCGCGATCCGGTCCGGACATCAGCCGCGCGAACTGTACGACCGCCTCCACGCGCGCGGGGGTTCGCTTTTCGACACCCTCGCGGAGGGGGACGTGACCGGTGCCCTCGTACAGGACGTGGACACGGCGGACGCCGCCGACGTGCTGCGCTGCGCCGCCGTACTGCACCCGCTGCCGCTGACCGCGCAGGACGCGGAACGTGTGCTCGCCGCCGCCGACCGTGTGCCCAGGGCCGTCGCCGCCCGGCGCGCCGGGAACGGCGTCGCTGAACTGCGGGTACGCAGCCTGCTGGCACCGGTGGTCGACGGCGGCTGGCGGCTCCACCCGGTCACCCTGCACGCCTGGAACCACCACGACCCGGCCCCCGCCCGCACCGAGTCCCTGCGGCATGCCGCCCTGCGCACCCTGTGCGTCCGCCGCGACCCGGTTACGCTGACCTTTCCCGGCAGCCGGAGGGAGGCACCCGTGGCAGCACCCAGTGAGTCGGAGCGGATGGCCGCCTTCGACATCCAGGTCGAGCTGGTCACCCGGATCGGGGTGCAGGAATTGGCCCCGGGCACGGGCAGTCTGCGCGAGGCGCTGGCGTCCCTGAAGTCCCTGATCGACTTCACGCGCGGGACGCTGCACACGTACAGCATCGGCCTCGAACGCGGTTCCGGCGCACCGACGGTCCAGAGCCTCGCCTACGCCCTCATCAACGACACCATCCGCCCCTTCACCGCCGCCTGGCATCCCCGCCTCGCCGCCTACGAGGCCCGCTGCCCCGCGGATACCGCCCCCCTCGACCACGAGACCGCCTGGCCGCAGGCCGAAGCGATGCGCACCGAACTGACCGCACTGCGCGAGCCGTTGCTGCGGATCGCGGAGTCGCTGGGGGGTATCTCGGGGGCGGACTTCGGGGTGGCGGCGACGGGCTGACGCCGGGGCCGAAAACGCGTCGCGCCGGGCGGGCCGGCTGCATACCCTGCCGATGACGTACGGCCCTCACGTCTGCCTATCTGGAGTCGCCACCGTGCCCTCCCTCACCGACCCCGCCTTCCTCGACACCACCGCCGACCGCCTCGCCACCCTCCCCACCGTGCGAGCCGTAGCCCTCGGCGGCTCCCGCGCCCAAGGCACCCACCACCCCGACAGCGACTGGGACTTGGCCGTCTACTACCGCGGCCCCTTCGACCCCGCCGATCTCCGCGCCCTCGGCTGGGAGGGCGAGGTCTCCGAGGTCGGCGGTTGGGGCGGGGGAGTCTTCAACGGGGGTGCCTGGTTGACCGTCGACGGGCGGCGGGTCGACGTGCACTATCGCGATCTGGACGTGGTGGAGCGGGAGTTGGCGGAGGCGGAGGAGGGGCGGTTTCGGGTGGAGCCGTTGCTGTTCCATCTCGCCGGGATTCCCAGCTATCTGGTGGTCGCCGAACTGGCGATCAACCGCGTCCTGCGTGGTGAACTGCCCCGCCCGGACGGCTATCCCGCGAAGTTGCGGCTCTCCGCCGCCGACCGCTGGCACGGCACCGCCCGTGCCACCCTCGCGTACGCGCGGGCCAACCACGCTCCGAAAGGCCGCCTCACCGAGGTCGCCGGCGCGCTCGCCGTGGCCGCCGTACAGGCCGGGCACGGGGTGCTGGCCGGGCGGGGGGAGTGGGTGACGAACGAGAAGCGGCTGCTGGAGCGGGCAGGGCTGCGGCGGGTCGACAGCATCGTGGCGGGGCTGCGCACGGAAGCGGAACCGGAGACGCTCATTCGTGCGCTTTCCGATGCGGAAGCCCTCTTCTCGGCGTTGCGTTCATAAAGAACGCGCCCCTACGGCCAACCTTCACACCCTCGAAATACGACCGGCCCGTTCCCGGCCCGTGCCCGAACTACCGTGGACACCACCCAGCCTCAGCCCCGGCCACCGTCGCCCGAAGGCACACCCCGCCCTCGTCAAGACAGGAGCCCCGTGTCCCGCCGAGTCGCCGCACTCTCCCTTCCGCCCTGGCTCGCCCACACGCTCCGTGCCCAGCGCGGGCCGGTCCCCTGGAGCGCGGTCACGCGAGGGGCGCTGGCCGCCGGGCCCCTGCTCCTCGTCGCTGTACTCGTCGACCGGACCTCTCTCGGTGTGCTGGCCGCGCTCGGGGCGATGCTCGCCGGGATCAACGACCGGCCCGGCAGTCGGCGGGCCTCGGTCAAGCGGCTCGGTGGGCCCGCGCTCGCGGGAGCGGCCGGGCTGCTGATCGGGACGTATGTCGGGGCGCATGTCGGGGCTGTCGTGTTGACGCTGCTCTTCACCGGGATCGGGCTGGTCGCCGGCGGGTTCAGCGCCATCGGGCCGGTCGCGTCCGGTGCCGGTACGCAACTCCTCGTCGCCTCAGCCATCGGCGCCGGGATGCCCCTGCCCGAACCGGGGTGGCAGCGGGCCCTCGCCTTCCTCGCCGGGGCTGCCTGGCTGGTCCTGCTGCGGCTGGCGCTGCCCACGCCCGGCGCGATCGCCGGTGACTACCGGTTCGACGGCGAGCGGGACGCCGTAGCCGCCGTGTACGACGCGATCGCCGCGCTGCTCGACGCCACCGGTGGGCCGGAGGCGACGGCCCGGCGCGCCGCGCTGACCGCCGCGCTCGATCACGCGCAGGACGCGCTCGCCGGGCCCCGGCTGCGGCGGTACGCGAGTTCCGCGACCGAGCGGCGGCTGCACGGGCAGTACGCCGCCGCGCTGCCGCTGGCCGAGGCCGCGACCGCGCTCGCGTGGGCGGGGGAGGCCGTGTCGGCGCGGGCGGGGGAGGGGCCCCGGCGGCTGGCCGCCGCCGTGCGGGACAACGCGCACACCGGGCCGTTGCCCGCGCCCAACCGTTCCGCGCCCGCTCTGCGGGCCCTCGACGACGCGCTGCTGCACGCCGCCGACGCCTTCGACCAGGCGGAGGGGAGCGATCTGCATGCGCGCAGGGGTACGGCAACGGGCTTGATCCGTAAGGCCTTTGGGGCCGGGGGACGGGAGTACGGGTTCCGGGTCGCCCTCTGCTTCGGGGTCAGTGTCGGCGTCGCGCAGGCGTTGCACCAGGCCCGTTGGTACGGGCAGCACGAGCACTGGTACTGGCTGCCCGCCACCGCCGTCTTCCTCGTCAAGCCCGACCTCGGGCCCCTCGCCTCGCGGGCGCTGAGCCGGGCGGCGGGGACCGTGCTGGGGGCGCTTGTTTTTGCCGGGTTCGCCGCCGTGCTGCCTCGGCCCGAGGGGCTTGTCGCGCTGGTGGCGCTCAGCGGTGCGTTGATTCCCGTCGCCACCCGGCACTTCGCCGCGCAGACCGCCGTCGTCACCGTCCTCGTGCTTTCCCTCGTGATGGTCGGCGGGGAGCCGCAGGCCTCCGCCGGCCGGATCGGCGAGACGCTGCTGGCCTGCGCGATCGTGCTGATCGTCGGGCATCTGCCGATGCCGGGGGAGCGTGGCGGGGGCGTGCGCGCCCGGCTCGCGGCGGCGGGCACCGCCGCGCACGCCTATCTCGTCCATGTGCTGAGCGAGTCCGGCGACCGGGAAGAGCGCTGGACCCTGCGCCGCGAGGCCTACCGCACGCTCGCCGAGGCCCGCGGCGCCATCGCCGTCTCGGCCGCCGAACTCCCCGCCCTCGCCCGGCACACGGAGGGCACGGACGAGATCGCGGCCGTCCTCGAACGGCTCGTGGACACGACCACCGCCTGTGCCGTCCATCTCGACGACACAGGGCGGCTCACGCCTCGCCACATCGAGCAACTCACCGCACTGCTGGAGGAGTTCGAGCGGGGACGGGGACGGGTCGGGCTGCGCCCGATCGAACTGCCCATCGCCGTCTAGCCACTTCGGTTGCGCGGACAGCAACTCCGCTCGGTCGCACGGGGAGTTACTCCACCCGCACCCACACCGGCGCGTGGTCCGACCCCGGCGCCTCGCGCCGCTCCGCCGGATCCGGGCCCACCGACGGCAGCCGCAACGTTCCCCCACCCGGCAGTCCCGTCCCCGCCGCCGTCACCCGATGGACCAGATGATGGCTGAGCAGGATGTGGTCGATCAGCTCGCGGCGACCGGAGTTGATCCGGGAGTAGCGCTGGTCGGCGGGGATCAGCGGGGCCACGTCCCACAGGCGGGTCGCGTCGCCCTGGTCGGGGCGGTCGTAGCCGGGCGTGCCGATCTCCGAGCCGGGCGGGCCGAGCAGGATCTGGGTGGTGGCCGCCTGCACCTCGTCGTTCATGTCGCCGAGTACCGCCACGTCCCGGGTGCCGCCCTCACCGGCCAGCAGGTCGTCGGCCAGCGCGCGCAGCGTCGCCGCCTCGGCGGCCCTTCGGTAGAGGGCGTAGGCGCCGTAGCGGGCCCGTTCGCCCTCGTCGTGCGGGAAGAAACGGTTGCCCGGATAGGTCAGCAGCTTCGACTTCAGATGGGCGACCGCCACCGTCAACGGCCCGGTGTCCGTCGCGACCTCCACGGCCAGGAAGCCCCGGCCCGCGGTCGGTTCCTCGGTGCCCGAGTCGTCGGACTGCACCGGACGAAGGTGCGCCGGGAACGTGTTCGTGTCGGCGACGACCCGCGGTTCCGTACGGCTGAGGAAGCCGACGCGGATGCCCCGGCCGTCCGGATGCGCGGACAGGGCGGTGTGCCACTCGCCGGCGAGCATCCCGGCGAGGTCGTCGAGCGCCGCCGGATCGCCGACCTCCTGGACGCCGAGCAGCACCGGGTCCAACTCGGTGATCACGGCGACGAGGGAGGCGAGCTTCGTCTCGTACGTGGCCTTGTCCGGGGGGCCGGACGGGCCGCCGGGGCGGAAGAGGTTCTCGAGGTTCCAGGTGCCGAGGAGCATGCGGGGCTCCTTCCAGAAGCCTTGGGTCCAGAAGCCTTATGAGACAAGCGTGCTGGTCCGGGGCGGATCGCGACAGCGCAACGCCGGGATGCGCGGTTCGGCTCACGCGGGGCGAGGACCACGTCGTACGTTGGGAGAGTGAGCCACTCTCCCGCAGATCTGCTGATCACCGGCTGCGCTGTCCTGGTCCACGACGACCAGGAGCGGATCCGTTTCGAGCAGGATGCCGCGATCGTCGTACGGGACGGGCTCGTCGCGTCGGTGACGAGCGCGGCGGACGTGGTCGGCCTCGCCGCCGTCGAACGCATCGACGCACGCGGACAGGTCGCCCTGCCGGGGCTGATCAACTGCCACACCCACGCGCCGATGGTCGCGCTGCGAGGGCTAGCCGAGGACCTGCCCACGGAGGAGTGGTTCAACGACGTCGTCTGGCCCGTCGAGTCCAACCTCACCGAGAAAGACGTGGAGTTGGGCGCGCGGCTCGCCTGCGCCGAGATGATCCGCGCCGGGGTCACCTGCTTCGCCGACCACTACTTCTCCATGGACACGGTGGCCGCCGTCGTCGCCGAGTGCGGGCTGCGCGCACACCTCGGCGAGGCCTACTTCTCCTCCCAGGGGCCTCAAGGTCGGGAGAAATCACTGGAGTTCGCGCTACGGCACCGGGGCACCGCCGACGGCCGCATCACCACCGCCCTCGCCCCGCACGCCCCCTACACGGTGACCGACGCCGACCTCACCGCCACCGCCGAACTCGCCCTGGAACACGGCCTCCCCGTTCACATCCACGCGGCCGAGAACCGCGACCAGACCGACACCAGCCTCTCCCGCCACGGCGTCACCCCCGTCGAAGTCCTCGACCGCACCGGGCTGTTGGCCACCGATCTGCTCATCGCCCACGGCACCGGCATCATCGACCGCGACCTGCCCGTCCTGGAGCGCGCGAGCGACCGTACGGCAGTCGCCACCGCGCCCCGCGGCTACCTCAAGTTCGCCTGGCCCGACACCACTCCGATCCGCGCCCTGCGCGCTATCGGTGTTCCCGTCGGGCTCGCCACGGACGGTGCCGCGTCCAACAACTCCCTCGATGTATGGGAGTCGATGGCGCTCACCTCCCTGATCCAGAAGTCGACCGAGGGCGACCCACGCTGGCTGACGTCCCGTCAGGCGCTGCACCACGCAACCCTGCAGAGTGCGCAGGCGGTCGGGCTGGGTGACTCGATCGGGTCCATCGCGGCGGGGCGCAAGGCCGACATCATCCTCGTCGACCTCTCCGGGCCGCACACCCAGCCCGTCCACGATCTCGCCGCCACCCTCGTGCACAGCGCCCGCTCCGCCGACGTCCGCACCACGATCGTCGACGGCCGTGTCCTGATGCGCGACCGCGAGCTGCTCACCCTCGATGTACCCGCCGTCGTACGGGAGTTGGGGGAGCGGCTGCCCGCACTCGTCGACCGCAGTCACGGTCGGCGCATCCAGGACTACGACACCTGAGCCGCGCCTCTACGCTAGGTTCATGGATCTCGCGGACGGCCTTCTCGACCACCCGTACGACGTGTACCGGCGCCTGCGCGACAGCGCCCCCGTGCACCGCATCGCCGGCCCCGACGGCACCCCCGCCTGGCTCGTCACCCGGTACGACGACGTCCGGGCGGCGCTGGCCGACCCGCGGCTCTCGCTGGACAAGAGGCATGCCACGGCCGGGACTTACAAAGGGTTCTCACTGCCGCCCGCGCTCGACGCGAACCTCCTCAACATGGACCCGCCGGACCACACCCGTATCCGCCGGCTGGTCGGCCGCGCCTTCACCCCGCGCCGAACCGAACAACTGCGTACGCCGATTCGCCGCACCGCCGACCAACTCCTCGACGCGCTGGGCACGGAGGGCGACACCGACCTCATCGCCTCCTACGCGGCGCCCCTGCCCATCACCGTCATCTGTGACCTGCTCGGAGTGCCCGACCGGCACCGCCGGGACTTCCGGGTGTGGACCGACACCCTCGTCGCACCCGCCCCCGGGACGCCGCCCGAGGCCGGCAAGCACGCCGTCGTCGCGATGCTCGGCTTCTTCACCCAACTCCTCGCCGACAAACGGGAAGAGCCCGGCGACGACCTGCTCTCCGACCTGATCGCCGTGCGCGACGAGGGCGACCGGCTCAGCGAGGACGAGCTGATGTCCCTCGCCTTCCTCATCCTCTTCGCCGGGTACGAGAACACCGTCCAGCTCATCGGCAACGCCGTACTCGCTCTGCTGCAACACCCCGAACAGCTGGCCGCGTTGCGCAAGGACCCCACCCAACTCCCGGCCGCCGTGGAGGAGTTCCTGCGCTACGAAGGGCCCGCACTGCTCGCCATCCGGCGCTTCCCCGTCGAGGACGTCACCATCGGCGGGGTCACCATCCCCGCCGGGGAGACGGTCTGGGTGTCCGCGTCCGCCGCGAACCGCGACCCCGACCGTTTCCCCGACCCCGACCGGCTCGACCTCGGCCGCGACACCTCCGGGCATCTCGCGCTCGGGCACGGCATCCACTACTGCCTGGGCGCACCGCTCGCCCGTGCCGAGACCGAGATCGCGCTGGCCGCGCTGCTGGAGCGGTTCCCCCGGCTGGAGTTGGGAGAGGGCGAGGTGCGGTGGCGGCCGTCGCTGCGCGCCCGGGGACTGCTCGCGCTTCCGGTGACGTACGGGAAGAACTCGGCCTGAGATTCTTTTCGGGGCAGCGATGAGTTCCTGTCCCCGCTCCGGTCCACCCCTCAACGGACCGTTGTCACAGGAGGGCCCATGTCGCTTCCGGAGATCGTCTCGCGTGAGCAGTGGCGCGCGGCGCGCAAGGAACTGCTGGTCAAGGAGAAGGCGGCCACGCGCGCGCGGGACGCGCTGAACGCCGAGCGGCGCGGGCTGCCCATGGTGGAGATCGACAAGGCGTACTTCTTCGAGGGCGGCGACGGGAAGGCCACCCTGCTCGACCTCTTCGAGGGGCGCGGTCAACTCGTCGTCTACCACTTCATGTTCGCGCCCGAGTGGGACGCGGGCTGCCGCAGCTGCTCGGCGTTCCTCGACCAGATCGGGCATCTCGCCCATCTGAAGGCACGCGGTACGACGTTCGCCGCCGTGTCGAGGGCGCCGTACACCAAGATCCTGCCGTTCAAGGCGCGGATGGGGTGGACGCTGCCCTGGTACTCGTCGTTCGGCGGGGACTTCAACTGGGACTTCGACGTGACGCTCGTCGGGGACGGGGACCCCGTCGAGCGGCCCGGTGTGAGCTGCTTCCTGCGGGACCGCGACCGGGTGTTCCACACCTACTCGACCTATGAGCGCGGGCTCGACGGGCTCGGCTCGACCACCACCTTCCTGGATCTGACCGCCCTGGGGCGGCAGGAGGCGTGGGAGGAACCCAAGGGGCGCGCGTCGGCGCTCGGGGCGCCCGCGGGCAGTGAGCGCATCCGCTATCACGACGAGTACGAGGACTGAGACGAGTACGAGGACCGAGACGGGAAACCTGTTTCGAGAACCTGTGCCGAAGATGTGTGGCCAGGTGTCGACTATGTCTCAGTACCGTCACTTCGCGAGCCGTTCACCGTACTGTCGGCGTTTAACTCTATGAGGCTTCACGAAGCTCTCCGAGTTTCAGCACGACAGGGAGGTACAGGGTGAACGGGCGAATGGTGCTTGAGCGTTTTCCCGCCGGCGGGCCGCGTGGCTCGTGGCCGGCGGAGGAGTTCGCGCAGGCGCGCCGTCTGGAGGGCCTGCAGGCTGAGGTCGTCATGGACATCGCGACCGACGCGTTCCTGGTGGTCGTGCCCAGCGGCGACGTCGTGGACGCCGCCGCCTGAGAGGTCAGCCCGCCTTCGGGGCGGGCACCTTCACCGTGAACTGGTCCGCCTGGAGCGCGTACAGTTCCGCGTACACACCACCGCTCGCGAGCAGCTCGTCGGGCGTCCCGGACTCCACCAGCCGCCCCTGGTCCAGGACATGGACCAGATCCGCGTGGCGTACGGACGCCAGCCGGTGCGTGATCAGCACGACCGTCTGACCGGTGCCGGCCAGCGCGCGGATCTTCTCGAAGACCTCCAGCTCGGCCCGGGCGTCGAGGGCCGCCGTCGGCTCGTCCACGATCAGGATGCGGCCCCGCCGGTAGGCGGCCCGTGCGATCCCGAGCCGCTGCCACTGGCCGCCCGACAGCTCGTGCCCGCCGCTGAAGTTGCGGGCCAGCAGCGTGTCCAGGCCGCGCGGCAGATCCGCGACCACCTCCTGCGCACCGGCCTCGGCGACCGCGTCGGCCAGCCGCTCTTCGGTGATCGGCGCCGCCGACCGCCCGACGGCCACATTGACGCGGGCGGTGAACGGCCAGCGCTTGAAGTTCTGCGCCACCATCGCGATCCGGTCCGCGAGTTGCCGCCGGTCCACGGTCACCGCGTCCACGCCGTCCCACAGAATCCGGCCCCGGTCGGGGCGGTACAGCCCGGCCAGCAGCTTCACCAGGGTCGTCTTGCCGGAGCCGTTCTCGCCGACCAGCGCGATGATCCGGCCGAGCGGGAGGGCGAGGGAGACATCGTCGAGCGCGGGGTGGGTGGCCTCGCCCGGATAGCTGAACGTGACGTTCTCGAAGCGGATCTCCCGCGGCTCCTCGGGCAGCGCGGCCCCGCCGACCGGGATCTCCCACGCGGTCGCCTCCTCGTACAGCTTCTGCAGATCGCCCACGAACAGGGCCTCCTCGTGCAGCTGGTTCACCGCCAGGACGAGGGTGTCGAGGCTCGCGGAACCGGTGCGGATCGCGATCACCGCCGTACCCGCCACCGAGAGCGCCATCGCCCCGGACAGCAGCAGCCCGCCCAGCGTCGCGTACGTCGCCGCCGTCGCGAGGCCCGTCCAGGTCGCCGCGATCAGCCCCGTACGGGCCGTGAGCCGGGCCAGCCGGGCCTGTTCGGCCTCCGCGCTCTCCGACATCTCGTGGAAGTGGTGCAACAGGAACGGTCCGACGCCGTGCACGCGGATCTCCGGGGCCGCCTCCGGCTCGGTGAGCAGCGAACCGATGAGACGGCCGGCGCGGACGTGCTGCACCCAGGTGTGGAACGACTCGTAGTGGCGCCGCGCGTTCGTCAGCGCACCCCACGCGCTCGGCAGCGTCATCGTCGCCAGCAGCGGGAGCAGCGCCGGGTGCAGCACGGTCAGCACGCCCGCCGCCGCGATCAGCGAGATCAGCGCGTTCATGACGTTCGTCGCGTACGAGATCATGCGGCGGGCCGACATGGCGCCGTACTGCGCGGTGTCCAGCAGCTTGTGGAACGCGTGGTCCTCGATGGCGGCCAGCTCCACGGCCGCCGCCCGCTCCAGATACAGCTCGGTGGCGACCCGCTCGACCTTCGGCTCCAGCCGCCCGGTCGCGTATG
Organism: Streptomyces xylophagus; assembly: GCF_000716435.1. Taxonomy (GTDB): domain Bacteria; phylum Actinomycetota; class Actinomycetes; order Streptomycetales; family Streptomycetaceae; genus Streptomyces; species Streptomyces xylophagus. The sequence continues at coordinate 40,838 of NZ_JNWO01000010.1, read as the reverse complement.
TCGACGCGGCCCGCAGCAGCGCGCCCACCACCATCACGGCGGCCATGACGACCAGCGCGGGCACGGCACCGCGCAGCCGGTCCCCGATGGCACCGCCCGTGATCAGCCGCCCCAGCACACTGTTGACCGCGAGCAGACTCACCGCCTGCGTGGCACCCCGGCACGCCTCGGCAACCAACACGACACGCGCGGCCCGCGGATCGGCCTGCCAGGCCAACCGGAAACTCGACCGCAGCATCGCCGGCAACCGCGTCACCATGGCCCGGAAACTCAGCTCCAGAAACGCGTCGTTGTGCTGACTCCACCCCGTGTCGTACCGCAAAGGCCCACCAAAGAGCAGCCGCTCCGACGCAGACGGCTCCCCCGACCCCGAGTCCCCCTTGCTCCCCACGGCCGACCTCCCCCGATAGTGGACGAACGGCCACTATTGCGGGGTGGGGCCGTTCGGGGGAGAGCGCGTGGGAAAAGGGGTTGCGGGCGCGCGGGCGTACGCCGGGAGGAGCGGGCCGACGTTTCGACTGGCGGCGAGGGGTGCGCCCCGAAAGGGGCGCGGGGAACTGCGCGACCAGCCCCCACCGGGCCCGCAGACAAAAACGGCCCACCGCGCGGAGCGCTACGCGCTAATAGGCCGTGACCAAGAAGGAGTAGTCCCTGTCACCCGGCACACTGCCAAGTACAGCGGAATCGGCGGCGTATACGGAAGCTTCCCATCAGGCCGATGGATAAGACCCGGCGCGCGAGGCGAGTCCGGCACCAACGCCCCCGTCGTGTACCGCGCCGGCGCCGGCCAGTCCAGCGCGTAGTCGGAGTCGGACGGCACGATCCACCACCAGTGCGCCTCGTCGGCGTAGACACAGCCGACGCGCGGCAGCCGGGGCAGGACCAGCGGTCCGAAACGCGCGGGCACCGCCACCGCATCGCAGCCGAGCGGAGCCGTCATGCCCTCGGGGACGGGCAGTCGCCGGGGCGTACCCGGTCCGTGCAGCGCACGCCCCAGACGGACCAGCGTGTCGAGACTGAGCACCTGGCCGGGACGGGACGCGCCGCTCACACCCATTCGACCCCCGTACCGAAGTCCCCGAAACCGCTGGAGTCCCCGAACCCGCTGGAATCCCCGGTCTCCGCGGAGTCCGGGAGGTCGCCGGCGTCCTGGTGGCCCAGCCCCCTGAAAGGACGTACGTCCTCCTGGCCCAGCCCCCTGAAGTGGCCCGCGCCCTCCCGGCCTCCGCGTCCGGAGCCGGTCCCGTTCCCGAGACCGACGCCGGTTTCGTGCTCCCGGCCCCCGAAGCCGCCGAGGTCCAGGCCTCCGAAGTCGCCGGCGCCCCCACGCCCGCCGGAGGCACCCCCGTGCCCCCGCCCCGGAAATACGCCCAGATCCTCGAAGGCCCCGAAGTGTGCCGTCGCCTCGTCCCCGTCGCCCGAACCGCCCGACGGGCCCGGTTTGGGTCGTGCGCCCCACCCCAGGTCGTTGCGCGGTACGGAACTGTCGTGGCCGGGGGCCGGGTGGTGGCCGTGCGCCGGGTCCGCCTGCCGTGGCAGGTCGGCCCAGACCAGCAGGCCGGGTCCGTGTTCCTGAGCGCCCCAGGCCCGGCAGAGCCCGTCGATGAGGAGCAGTCCCCTCCCGTGCTCCTCGTCGGGCCGCTGCGGGGACGGGCGGGGCTCACCAGGAGCACAGCCCTCGTCACGGACGGCTATCCGCACCAGGTCGTCGCCATCGTGCAGCTCGCAGATTATGTGGCTGCTCGCGGTGTGCACGATCGCGTTGGTGACCAGCTCGGAGACGACGAGTACCGCCGTGTCGCAGGTGTCCTCGCACACGGACCAGCCGGACAGCCGAGCCCGCGTCAGGCGTCTCGCCTGGGCGGGGGAACCCGGGTGTGCGGCCAGCTCGAACCGGAACCGGCGCTCGGCAGCGGCCCCACCAGGGACGGCTCCCGCAGCGGCACCGAGACCGAGGAGGCCTGCGGCGGCGTCTGTTCCTAAGGGCGCGGACGGAATCACGCTTGCCACTATCGCCCCGCCGTGAACACTTGGCAAGTGTCACTATGAAAAATGCAGAGTGCCGTATGACGCTCTGCACGGTCGTGGCACACTGCTCGCAACAGAAAGTCGCGCGGCGCCAGTTGGGATCTCCGGAGGTCTGTCCAGATCTTCGAATGAGTCTTCGAATGGCGCCGCAGGGCTGTCAGGATTCGGTCGCCGGGCGGTGAGAACGTCTTCGCTCGGCGGTGAGAACTCCTTTCGCCGGGCTGTACGGAACCCATCGGTCAGGTACTCATTCGTGGAGGTGGAGCGTGAGCGAGCCGCGGTCCGCACCGACGGTCGGCCAGGTCGTCCTCGGCCGGCGCCTGCTGGACCTGCGGGAACGCGCGGGGCTCAAGCGCGAGGAGGCCGCCCGCGTCCTGCGCGTCGCGCCCGCCACGGTCCGCCGCATGGAGATGGCCGAGGTCTCTCTCAAGATCCCCTACCTCCAGCTCCTCCTGAAGTCCTACGGCGTCTCCGACGAGGAGGCCGCGGCCTTCGTCCAGCTGGCCGAGGAGGCCAACAGACCCGGCTGGTGGCAGCGCTTCCACGACATCCTGCCCGGCTGGTTCTCGATGCACGTCAGCCTGGAGGGCGCGGCCGCGCTCATCAGGTCGTACGAACCGCACTTCGTGCCCGGACTGCTGCAGACCGAGGAGTACGCGCGCGGCGTGCTGAAGTCGGGTGCCATCGGCCAGACCGAGCCGGGCGACATCGAGCGTCATGTGGCGCTGCGCATGCAGCGCCAGGACCTGCTCACCCGTCCCGACGCGCCCCGTTTCTGGATCGTCATGGACGAGACCGCCCTGCGCCGCCCGGTCGGCGGCCCGGAGGTGATGCGTGCCCAGATCGACAAACTGCTCGACGCCACGAAGCTGCCGAACGTGACCCTGCAGGTCGCCCCGTTCTCCTCGGGGCCGCACCCGGGCACGTACGGGCCCTTCGTGCTGTTCCGATTTGCCATGTCAGAACTGCCGGACATGGTCTACAGCGAGTACCTGACCGGCGCCGTCTATCTGGACGCGCGCGAAGAGGTGGCGACCCATCTCGAGGTCATGGACCGCATGGCGGCGCAGGCCGCTACGGCACATCGCACGAAGGAGATCCTCAAGGATCTCCGCAAGGAGCTGTGAATGGATCGCATCAAGCCGCGTATGAGCGTCTACAACGGTATGCCCGCGCGGGACTTGGGAAGCGAAGGCTGGCACAAGCCGTGGAGCGGCGGCAACGGCGGCAACTGCCTGGAGGCGATGAAGCTCGCCGACGGCCGGATCGCCGTCCGTCAGTCCACCGACCCGGACGGGCCGGCCCTGATCTACACCACCGACGAGATGACGGCCTTCATCGAGGGGGCGAAAGCGGGCGAGGCGGACTTCTTGCTGTCCTGAGCCGACCACCTGTGCTGAATGCTTTTTCCTTACCGAACCTCCTTATTTTGGTACTGACTTGATCACACAGTGCAACACCCTCCTCTGTACGACCTTATGGAGCACGCCATGACCGTGCGGCCCACCGACGAGATCGACACCAGCAGGCCCAACCCCGCCCGCATGTACGACTGGTACCTCGGCGGCAAGGACAACTACCCCGTCGACCAGGAGATGGGCCGCCAGATGCTCGCCCTCGACCCGAGGGTGCCGGTCATGGCACGTGTCAACCGCGCGTTCATGCACCGGGCCACGCGCTGGCTCGCCGAGCACGGCGTACGGCAGTTCCTGGACATCGGCACGGGCATCCCGACCGAGCCGAACCTGCACCAGGTCGCGCAGGGCATCGCGCCCGACGCCCGTGTCGTCTACTGCGACAACGACCCGATCGTGCCGGTCCACGCGGCGGCCCTGCTGCGCGGCACACCCGAGGGTGTGACCGAGTATCTGCAGGCCGACGTGCGGGAGCCCGACGCGATCATCGAGTGCGCCAGGCAGGTCATCGACTTCGACCGGCCCGTCGCCCTGTCCCTCGTCGCGCTGCTGCACTTCGTCCCCGACGAGGACGGCGCGCACGAGCTGGTCGGGGACCTGATGTCCCAACTCCCCACCGGCAGCTACCTGATGATGACCCACGCCACCGCCGACTTCACCCCGGAGCAGTCGGCGACGGCGGTCGAGAAGCTCACGGCGGCGGGCATCACCCTGGCGCTCCGCTCCCGCACCGGCTTCGCCCGCTTCTTCGACGGCCTCGACCTCGTCGAACCGGGCGTGGCGGTGCTCGACAAGTGGCACCCGGAGCTGGGCGATCCGGTGCCGGGCCAGGACGACGGGGTGATTCCGGGGTACGCGGCGGTGGGACGCAAGCCCTGACCCCGCCGGGTGCCGGGTCTCAGAACCACGACAGCATGCGCCGTGGCGCGTCCACCAGCCGGCTGACGGCGACCACCGGCAACGGCGGTTGCTCCGGCCGGCCCGAACCGAGGCTCAGCGCGTAGTAGATCTGCTCGATCGACGGCGGTCCGACGGCGAGATTCCGCCGGACCGCCCGCGCCGACGACTCCTCCCCGGTCCGCACGAGATACGCCGCCGCCATCGTCCCCGTACGGCCCACCCCCGCACCGCAGTGCACGAACACCGGCCCGGGCGCAGCGGCAACGACATCAAGAAATCCCTGCACCTGCACGGCAGTTGGCGTCTGCCCGTCACGAATGGGCAGTCGTACGACGTCCAGGCCCGCCTTGCGCGGTTCGGCGAGCTGCGCCGCGGTCAGGTCCTCGGCGCGCAGATCCACGACGGTGGTGAAGCCGAGGCGGGTCAACTCCCGGTAGCCGGCGGGGGAAGGTGCTGCCCCTCGCCACAACTTCCCCTCGGTGTCCACGGGTTGGAAGTGGTGGATGCCCTGCACGGTACGGGTCCCCGGCGGTGCCGGGGTCTCCTCGCGCGCCCAGTACGACAGCGCGAGGACGCCGAGCGCGCCGGTGGCCCACAGGGCGACGTAGCCGAGAACGATCACGAGCAGGAACTTCATCGTACGTCTGGGCAATCGACGTTCAGGCAGGTCGAGTTGGGGTGAGGGCAGGGACACGGCAGCCATGGGTGACCCGGGAGGCTCGGGGACGGGGGCGCCTTGGCATCGTACGTCGGCATTGTGCGTTCCTGTCAGTCACCGTCCGTCGTCCGTGGCGCACGGTCGGCTCAGTCGTCGTCCGCGTCCGTGTCGCTCATGCCCATCACCGTGAGGTGGGCGCGGTCGAGGGCCGCGTCCTCCAGGCAGCCGCGCAGCCGCATCCGGTCGTGCTCGGCGAGCGCGGGCCGTACGACCCCGGCGAACATGCCGTCGCCGAGGCTGCCGAGAGTCGCGTGGTTCAGCGGCACGGAGGTGGAGTCCCGGCAGCGCTCCCAGACCTGTTGCGCGGCGAGGGCCTGCCGCTCGGCCGTCATGTCCGAACCCCGCACGTCCACCTGGACGAGCACCGAGGTCGCCTCGGAGTCGTTCGCGCTCTGCTCCCGGGTCTGGGTGAGGTCGGCGAGCCCGACGACGAGCGCGGTGAGCAGGGCCGCCCCGACGACGCCGACGGCGGCCGCGCGGGCGACACGGCCCTTGGAACGCCGGCCCAGTGCGGGCCGGTCCTCCAACTCGCCCGCCGCGCCCGGCCCGGGGGCGGCGAGGACGGCGAGGCGCCCCGCCAGGCGCCGCTCGGCCGGTCGCCCGGTCGCGGAGGCGATCCGCTGCACCACCCAGGCCAGTCCGGACAGCAGCACTCCGGTGACCATGAGGACGGGCACGAAGACGTACGTGCGGTCGGTGGTCTCCTCCAGCCAGCGGAAGCGGGCGCCCTCCCGCTCGACGGACGCCTTCTGCAGCCGGGCCAGCACGTTGTCCTGACGGTCCGTCAACTCCCGTTGCCTGGCGTCGCTTTCCTTCACCCGTTCCTCGATCCGGGTGAGCCGCCCGAGCAGCACGATGCCGAGCAGCATCACCTCGACGACCAACAGCAGGATCCCGCACAGGATGGCGCGCTGCCACTGCCAGCGGTACAGGTAGACGACGAGATACGTACCTGCACCGGCGGCTGCCAGGCGCCCGAAGACGTACGCGATCCGCCTCATCGCGCCTCTCCCGTCCGTACCTCTTTCGTCCGTACCTCTTCTGTCTCTACGTCGCCTTCTGTCTCTACGTCACCGGTGGTGCCGTCGACGGTGATGCGCGACCCGGGTGGGAAGCGCCGTACGGCATCGGTCGCGCCGACCACGGCAGGCAACCCGAACTCCCGTGCCAGCACCGCGAGATGGGACAACGGGCTGCCGGTCTGGGCGACCAGCCCGGCGAGTTCGGGCAGCAGCGGGGCCAGGGCGGGGTCGAGGGTGCGGACGACGAGCACGGCATCGGAGGGGCGCGACCCTGTCCCGTCCCAGACCGTCCCGACGGCCCGCCCGCCGGACACGCCCCGACCTTCGCCTTCGCCGCTGTCGGTGCGCTCCGAGACCACTGCGCCGTCCGCGAGACGGAAGGCGTCCGGCAACGGCGGCGACTCGGCCTGCTGCACGCGCGTGTGGAGATCGCCGGGCAGGGGTTCACCGTCGAGTACGGCGGCCAACTCCGGCCAGCGCAGCAGGCCTACGCGATCCGGGGCCCGGCCCAGTCGGCGCGCGACCTCCCGTACGAGGCGCACCTGCAACTCCTGCACCCAGCGGATGCGGAGGCGGAGGGATTCTCGGGGTGGGAGGGAGGGGGTGGGAGACAGGGGAACGGGAGAGGGAGAGGGGGAGGGGAAGGCGGCGGGCAAGGCGGAGGCGGAGGCGGAGGGCAAGGTGGTGGACAGCGCGGCCGGGCGCGGGGCGGGTTGGTCGCCGCCGTCCCGCACACCCTGCTGCGGCAAGCGCACGCGCCCCCGCAGACTCGGTGCCGTGAGGGCCAGGACGGTCGGTGCCGTGGCGGGTGCCTGCTCGTCCGGTATGCCCAGGGCACGGGTCTCCGCGAGGGCGGTCAGGGCCGCGCCCGCCGCCGTACGGGACGTCGGGGGGTCGTGCAACAGGGCGCCCGCGAGGGCCTCTTGGGCGTGCAGGGAGACCAACACCGCGCGGGTCCAGCGGAGTTCGGCGGCCAGGTCGGGGCCGGGGAGTCCGCCGGGCGCCGGGACCTGGGCGAGTCGGCGGTCGACGTCCGCCACGAGGTCCGCGGCCAACCCGGGCAGCGCCGCGGTGAGTCGGCCCACCCGCCAGGCCGCGCCGAGCCGCCGCGCTCCCGGCGCCGGGTTGAGAAGGGCAAGCCACCGGTGCCCGGGCGCAGCCGCGCCGAGCAGCCGTAGGTCGGCCGCGGCCCGTCCGCCGACCGTCGTGACCACCGGTACCGTCCGCAGCAGCCGACGCGGCGCGCTGCCCGCGATGTCGAGCGCGGCGGTCAGCCCACGCGCCATCGGCGCGACCCACAAGTCCTCTTCCAGCGGCTGGAGTTGATCAGGCAACGTCTCCGCGACCGGCCCGGGCCCGAGCAACCGTGCCCCGCGCGCCGGCCGCGCGGCCATCGCGGTGATGGGCCGGCTCTGGAACAACCACAGCCGCCCGCTCCCGAACCCGTCCTCGTCGAAGCCGAACCCGAACTCGATGTCCTGCGGCCCCCCGAACACCTGCCGCGCACGGCGTGCGAGCCGTGCCAGCCGCCGCAGTTCGGACCGCGTGAGCAGCACGTCGGCCGTCGGCGGTTCGGTGCGCAGCAGTCGCCCCCGCCTGCTCAACCAGTAGTTGGTACTGGCCTGTTCACCGCTGACCAGACTGTCCGGCCCGCCGCGCACCGCACTCACCAGCATCCGGTCGGCCCGCCCCTCCACGGGGTCGGCACCGAACATCACCCCGCCGACCCGGGCCGTCAGCATCGGCTGCACCAGCACCGCCATCGGGGCCGTGGACCCGTCGGGCCGGTGCGCCGAGTCGAGCACCGTCCGTACCGCCGTAAGGAAGTCCGACCAGCCGCGCACGTCGAGTACGGAGGCGAACTGCCCTGCCAGGGACGACTCTTGGGTGTCCTCGTGCGGTGAGGAGGAGCGTACGACGAGGGGCAGCGCGCCGGATGCGGAGAGGTCCTGCCAGGCCCGGCGCAGGGTGACGGGGTCGACACTCGCCCCCTCAGGGATCACGAACCCGGGGAGCACCGGCAGCCCGGCACGGGCGGCGCGGGCGAGGTTCGCCGCCTTGGAACCGGCCAACTGGGGCTGTGCGGCCGGCGGTTGATCGAGCGGGACGGCGGCGGCCGGGCGGTACGCCCCCGCTGCCTCCTGCGCGCCTTCTCCATGACGTTCGTCGAGCGTCGTCATCAACACCCTCCAGGACCGACCGCCAACAGGGGGGACGCGCGGGGGTGGCCCTGCGCCTGACGACGGAACGAAGGATGGGGGCGCGCGGCGCCCGACCCCACTCCGGGTCGGACGACAACTCGCCTCCTGCGCCGATGATCCCACCGCCGTTGGGTTCCGCGTCGTCCGGAAGTCGCTTTCCGTCCCGCCGCCGGACGATTTCGTGAGCCGGGAGGAGAGCGCGCCGGGCGGCTCGTACCTGCGCAGTACGTCCCGTCTCCTCTCTAGGTGCGAGCGGAGGAGCACGGCTGCTCATCCGGCAGCAGGGACCCCCGCCGACCCGTCCGGAGGGAGCACGTCGCACAGCGCCTCCAACGCGGCTTCGAACGCGGCCTCCGAGGGCGTCGCGTACCCCACGACGAGACCGTCCTGGTCCGCCGTCGCCGACGTGTCCGTTGCTGTTGCCGGCGTCGCCTCCGGGTGCCGGAAGGCCGCGAGCCCGTCCAGGGCGACGCCCTGCCACGCGGCGGCCTTGAGGGCGGAGCGCTCCGTGCCCGGCGGCAGCCGCAGCACCGCGTGCAGGCCCGCCGCGACCCCGGTGACCTCGATGTGCGGGGCCCGCGCGGCGAGCGCCGCGACGAGGCGGTCACGGCGGCTCCGGTACCGCTGCCGCATCCGTCGCACATGACGGTCGTAGGACCCCGACACGATGAAGTCGGCGAGGCTCAGCTGGTCGAGGACGCTCGCCCACGCCTCGCGCTCGCCCTTGGCCGCGAGCACGCCCTCGACGTACCGCTCCGGCAGCACCATCCACCCCAGGCGCAGCGCGGGCGACAGGCTCTTGCTGACCGAGCCGAGGAGGACGACCTGCTCCGGGTCGAGCCCTTGGAGGGCGCCGACGGGCTTGCGGTCGTAGCGGAACTCCCCGTCGTAGTCGTCCTCCAGGACCACCCCGCCACGCGCGCGTGCCCAGTCGATGACGGCGGTCCTGCGCTCGGCGTGCAGGGGGCCGCCGGTCGGGAACTGGTGCGCGGGCGTGAGCAGTACGGCCCGCTCCTTCGTCAACTCCTCGACGCGCGCGCCGTGTTCGTCGATCGGCAGCGGCACGGTCCGTACGCCGGCCGTCCGCAGCAACTCCCGGTGGAAGCCGAGTCCGTACGCCTCGACGGCCAGCGGTCCGCGCAGCACCCCGCCGCCGCCCTGGCCGAACAGCAGCCGCAGCCCGTGCGCGAAGCCGGAGCAGATCACGATCCGGTCGGGTGCGGTCCGCACGCCACGCACGCGTGCCAGGTACTCCGTGAGCGCCTCCCGCAACTCGACCCGCCCGGCCGGGTCACCGGGCCCGAACACCTCGTCCGGCGCCTGCTGGAGCGCCCGCCGGTAGGACGCGAGCCAGGCGGCGCGCGGGAACGCCGACGCGTCGGGCGTGCCCTGACGGAGGTCGTGCCGGGGCGCACGCGCGCGTGGAGGTGCCGTAACCGGGCCTTTCACGGCGTGTCGCATCGGCTGCGCCCGCAGCGGCCGGGCCCGCTCGGCGACCCGGGTGCCCGAGCCCTGGCGCGCGGTCAGCCAGCCCTCCGCGACGAGTTCCGCGTACGCGTCCGCGACCGTGTTGCGGGCGACCCCGAGGTCCGCGGCGAGCGAGCGGTACGGCGGCAGCCGGGTGCCCGGGGCGAGCCGCCCACCGCGCACGGCCGCCCGCAGCGCGTCGATGAGCGCGGCCCGCCGCCCGCCGCTCCCGGACAGCTCCAGATGCAGGTCGGCGCCGATCCGCTCAGCCGAATTGACCCACGATTTCGCCATGGAAATGCACCCTACAATGGGTCTTTCCGGCTCGTAGATTTGTCACATGACGACGAACACGCACGCTCATGTCAGCGCCACGGCGACCCGCATCGACCTCGCGAAGGCCGCCCCGAAGGTCTTCCGCGCCCTCATCGGCTTCGACGCCGCCGCCCGCGAGGGCCTCGACCCGGCCCTGGTCGAGCTGATCCAGATCCGCGCCTCGCACCTCAACCACTGCGCGTACTGCCTCCACATGCACACGAACGACGCCCGCAAGGCCGGCGAGAGCGAGGACCGGCTGCACATGGTCGCCGTCTGGCGCGAGGCCCGGCACTTCTTCACGGAGCGCGAACAGGCCGCACTCGCCCTCACGGAGGCGGTGACCCTGGTGGCCGACGGAGGCGTCCCGGACGACGTCTACGCGCAGGCGGCGGCCCAGTTCGACGAGCAGGAACTCGCCCATGTCCTCGCCCTGATCCTCACCATCAACACCTGGAACCGGGTCGCGTTGTCGACGGCCAAGGTCGCGGGCACGGACCAGCGCCGCTGACGTACGCCCTCACACCACCATCGGCCGGTCGTACGGCCCGATCGGCGCCGGCAGTTGTGAACTCCCCGTCAGATAACGGTCGACGGCCGCCGCCACCGCCCGCCCCTCCGCGATCGCCCACACGATCAACGACTGGCCACGCGCCGCGTCCCCCGCCACGAACACCCCCCGCGCACTCGTCGCGAAGTCCGCGTCCCGGGTGACCGTGCCGCGCGGCGCCATCACCAACCGCAGCTGATCGATGAGCCCGTCCTCCCGGTCGGGCCCGGAGAAGCCGAGCGCGAGCAGCACGAGATCGGCGGGCAGGCTGCGCCCGGAACCGTCCAACGGGCGCCGCTCCGCGTCCACTTCGACCAGGTGCAAGGACCGCACCCGCCCGTCCGCGTCCCCCTCGAAGCGGAGCGTGGACGCCGCGAACAACCGCGCGTCCGCGTCCGCGGCGGGCGCCGTCTCCAGATCCCGCGCCTCCTCGTGCGCCGCCGAGAGCCGATAGATCTTCGGATACGTCGGCCAGGGCTCCGCGTCCTCGTCGCGCTCGGTGTCCGGCTGGGCGTAGATGTCCAACTGGGTGACGGACGCGGCCCCTTCACGCACCGCCGTACCCAGACAGTCCGCCCCGGTGTCACCGCCGCCCACGATCACGACATGCTTCCCGGCGGCGGACAGCGGGGAGGCCGCCAAGTCGCCCTCGCAGACCCGGTTGGCCAGCGGCAGGTACTCCATCGCCTGGTGGATGCCGGTCAACTCCCGCCCCGGCACGTCGAGTTCACGCCAGGCCGTCGCTCCCGTGGCGATCACCACCGCGTCGTAGCGCGCCCGCAGTTCGGCCGCCCCGACGTCCCGGCCGACCGTCGTCGACGTACGGAACTTCGTGCCCTCGGCCCGCATCTGCTCCAGCCGCCGTTCCAGATGCCGCTTCTCCATCTTGAACTCGGGGATGCCGTACCGCATCAGCCCGCCGAGCCGGTCGTCCCGCTCGTACACCGCGACCGTGTGCCCGGCGCGCGTCAACTGCTGCGCCGCGGCAAGGCCGGTGGGCCCGGAGCCGATCACCGCGACGGTCCGCCCGGACAACCGGTCCGGCGGCCGGGGTGGCGCGAAACCGTCGCTCCACGCGCGGTCCGCGATGGCCACCTCGACGTTCTTGATGGTGACCGCGGGCTGGTTGATGGCGAGCACGCACCCCGCCTCGCACGGCGCGGGGCACAACCGCCCGGTGAATTCAGGGAAGTTGTTCGTGGCGTGCAGCCGGTCCGCCGCCGCCCGCCAGTCGTCCCGGCTGACCAGATCGTTCCACTCGGGGATCAGATTGCCGAGCGGACAGGCGTCGTGGCAGAAGGGGACACCGCAGTCCATGCACCTGTCGGCCTGCTTGGTGACGATCGGCAGCAACGCGCCCGGGACATACACCTCGTCCCAGTCCCGCACCCGCTCCTCGACAGGCCTGCGGGGCCACTCCTCGCGCGGAGTGGTCATAAAACCCTTGGGATCGGCCATGGCCGTCTTCCTTGCGTCCGCATACGACAGGCCGTGCGTCATCGGGCGGCACTCTTTCAGCCACGATAAGGCCCACCGGCCGGGCGCGCAGAGTGGGGGAGGCCGCCTTCTCGGGGGAGTCCGCGCAGCTCGCTCTCAGTTGATCTTGGGGGTTCTCTCAGGTGAGGGCCAGCATGTAGACCAGCGCGGCGGCGGCCGAGGCGCCCGCGCGGACGTGATTCCACATCGTCCACTCGCGTACGTACGACGGCCAGTACGCGGCGGCCTCCGGAGTCCCCGGGTCCAGCTTCAGCAGGGCCTCGTTGCGGGGCACGTTCGCGACCAGGGTCAGCCCGAACGACCCGAACAGATACAGCGCGCTGCCCAGCAGCAGCTCCACGGTCCCCTGATCCGGCCACAGCACGAACGTCACCACCGCGATCACCGCGCACAGCACCGCCGAACCGGCGAACAGCAGCATGAAGACGGGGGTCAGCGCCGCCCTGTTGATCGCGTTCATCGCGGCGACCCCCTGCGCGGGTGGCAACTCGGCCAGCCCCCGCATGACCAGCACGGAGAAGGCACAGAACACCCCGGCCATCACCCCGGTCGTGAGCACCCCCAGAACCGTCAGTGTGAAATACGGTTCACCGATCATGCCGACACCAACTCCCGCCCGTAGAGCCGAGATCCTGCCCATCACCGGCCACCACGACAAGTCAGGACCGACCCGGGCCCACTGACCATGGCCGAGAATCGCCGGGCCATACGCGAACGTCCACGACGCCCTCCGGGGGACCGTGTGTCGCGGCGGCGGGATTCCCCGTCGGCCCCCTCACCCGGCCTCCACCTCCGCCTGTGCCCCGGGTTCCGCCCGGACGTCACCCTCCCGCCACCCCCGCAGCACCCGCTCCACCCCCACCGAGATGCGCCGCCGCGCCTCGTACCGCGGCACCCCGCTCATCAGCAACTGGTCGTAGGGCGTGTCCACATGCCGTACGGCCGCCACCACCGCCGAGACCACCGCGCCCTCGGACAACGCCCGCCCCGCCGCACTCCGCCCCACCCGCCCGCTGCCCCGCACCGAGGCATGCGCGGCGATCGTCCGGGCCCGCTCGTCCGGGCAGCCGGGGAACAGCCGTCGTATCTCCGCCGCGAACGCCTCCGTGAACCGCACGTCCTCCGCGGCCCGCCGCCCCGCGTCCCGCACCCGGCGCCGCCGTCGCGCCTCCGCGTCCGCCAGGCACCGCTCCTCGGCACGCGCGAGCCCCGCCTCCTCGACGAGAACGCCCTGCCGTTCGTACCGGCCCCGCCGCCGGTCGAACCGCACCACCACCGCCGACAGCCCGCTCTCCTCCCGCGCCCTGCGCGTCAGCGCCGTGTCCCCGCGCGCCAGGAACACCAGATGCCCGAGATCGGCACAGTCGAGACACCGCGGCACACCGCCCTCGACCACCAGCAACGGCAACGGCCCTTGCCGGCACTCGGCACAGTGCCGCTTCCTGAGCGGCTGAACGACCAGAAGTCCACTGCGGGGCGGGGGAGTTGCGAACGGCGCCATACGAGATGCATTCCCTCCTGTTGCGAGCCTCTCTCCTACGTCCTGCGCACATCACGCGGGACGAACACCGACACGCGCGTACGGTGCAGGGTCGGCGTCTCGATCTCGTCGAGCACCGCCACGGCCAGGTCCGCGTACGACAGCCCGGGCGCGCCCTCCGGCACCCGCTCGTCGCCCAGCCGGTGGTGCCCGGTGCGCGGGGCGTCCTGCTCCAGTCCACCGCCCGGCGTGAGCATCACCCAGTCGACCGCGCCCTCGCCCGCCTCCCGCAGGCGCCGCAGACCGGCCGTGTGGGCCAGCGCGAACGGCCTTATCTCCGGCGGGAACGCCGAGGGGGCGTCCATCACCGGCCGCCCGTCCGCCCCGAGGAGGTTCGCGAACAGCCCGACGGCGACGAGCCGCCGTACCCCTGCCGAGGCCAGACCCTCCAGCAACGCGTCCGCCGCCTTGACGAAGAAGCCGGGATCGAGCGAGTCGAAACCCTGCTCGGGCCCACTGAACGGCGACACCGCGTGCACGGCACCGACCGCTCCGCCCGCGACCTCCCGCACCGACCCGGCATCGGTCACATCACCCCGTACGACCGAGACGCCCGCCGCCCCGAGGTCCGCGTACCGCGCCGGATCCCGCACCACGGCCGTCACCTCGTACCCACGCCCGAGCGCCTCAGCCGTCACCGCCCGCCCGGCCCGGCCCCCGGCCCCGAAGACGACGATCCCGTCCATGCCCAACCCCCTTGTCCGGCAGCGTCGTTCGCTGCCCGACCTGGACGTTAGACACCTGAGGCCCGGTTACTTCAACGGTATCGGCGCTAGCCTCGACGAATGACCGACGCGACGGACGACGCCGTAGGGGACGCGGCACGGGACGCCACACGGCAGGAACCGCTCGACCCCGACATGTTCGACCCCGTGTGTCCCTCCTCCGTGATGCCCTTCCGGGTCGGTGACTGGGGGCACCGCCCACGCCCTTAAGGCAGTGGGGGAGGACCGGGATGGTCGTCCGCTGTCTCGAAGGCGGCCCGCGCCGCTTCACCGAACTCCGCGCACCACTCAGGGCCGTCACCCCCAAGATCCTCAGCGAGACCCTGCGCGCCATGGAACGCGACGGCCTGCTGACCAGGACCGCGTACGACGAGAACCCGCCACGCGTCGAATACGCCCTCACCCCGCTCGGCCGCAGCCTCGTCCCCCTGCTCGACGCCGCCCGCGCCTGGAGCGAGACCCATCTCCCGCACCTCCTCGCCGCCCGCCGGAGCCATCGGCGCGACGCGTCCTGACCGGGGCCTGACGCATCATGGGCCCTGTGCGACTGGAAGCGATCACCTGGGACCGGCTCGGCGACCGACTCGCCGAGCGTCTGCTCGACCTGAAGCCGGCCGACGGCAGCCCCTGGCCGCGCGTCGCCTTCGACGGTGCCCCGGCGGCCCGCCCGGGCGACCTCGCCGAGCGCGTCTCGGAGGCGCTGCGCATACGCGGCCGCTCCTCGCTCGTCGTCGGCACCGAGGGGTTCCTGCGGCCCGCCTCGCTGCGTCTGGAGTACGGGCACCAGGACGTCGACGCGTACTACGACGGCTGGTTCGACACCCGCGCCCTGTGGCGCGAGGTCTTCGGCCCGCTCGAACCGGACGGCGACGGCCGCGTCCTGCCCGACCTGTGGGACCCGGCCGCCGATCGCGCCACCCGCAGCCCCTACGTCCAACTCCCGCCCGGCTCCGTCCTGTTGCTGCACGGCCCCCTCCTTCTGCGGCACTGGTTCCCCTTCGACCTGACCGTCCACGTCCTCCTCTCACCGGGCGCCCTGCGCCGCCGCACCCCCGAGACCGAGCACTGGACCCTCCCCGCCTTCGAGCGCTACGAGGACGAGACCGACCCGGCCGGCACGGCGGACGTCCTGGTGCGCGCCGACGATCCGCGTCACCCGGCGTGGAGCGGGTGACCCGCAGATCCAGAGCCCCGAAGGCCGAGTGACCTCACCCCAAGCCTTTTATATGCGCGTGCATTTAGTTAGGGTGTCGGTATGCCGATCTTCGACGAATCCGTCCGTGCTCTACTCGACGGCAAGAACTTCGCCAACGTCGCCACTCTCCGCCCCGACGGCGCCCCGCAGACCTCGGTGGTCTGGATGAAGCGCGAGGGCGACACCGTGCTCTTCTCCTCACTGGAAGACCGCCAGAAGGTACGCAACCTCCGCCACGACCCCCGCGTCAGCCTGTCGGTGTTCGACCTCGCCAACCCCTACGCCTCGGTCGAGATCCGCGGCACCGCCGAGATCCTCCCCGACCCGGGCAAACGGCTCCCGTACGAGCTCTCGCACAAGTACCTCGGCATCGACCCGCCCGCCGAGAGGGACGACCAGACGCGGGTGATCATCCGCGTCGTACCGCGGAAGGTCGTCGGGTTCCAGGTCTGAGCCCTGTCCCCGGGTGGTGCTCCGGCGCACCGGAAGTCGCGACCGTCCGGGTGCG
The DNA here is from genome assembly GCF_000716435.1 of Streptomyces xylophagus. GTDB lineage: Bacteria > Actinomycetota > Actinomycetes > Streptomycetales > Streptomycetaceae > Streptomyces > Streptomyces xylophagus. The sequence continues at coordinate 24,757 of NZ_JNWO01000010.1, read as the reverse complement.
TTCATCCCGCCGCGCGGCGAGAATGTAGGGCGCCGGGACTAGCGGGACGTTCTGTGCCGCGCCGGCCGTCCGGCACCGGGAGGTACTTCATGACCACCGCCGGAGACATCATGCACCGGGGCGCCCAGTGGATCCCCGCGCACGAGACCCTGGACCGCGCCGCCCAGCTGATGCGCGAACTGGGCGTCGGAGCCCTGCCCATCAGCGACGAGAACGAACGGCTCTGCGGCATCCTCACCGACCGGGACATCGTCGTCGGCTGTGTGGCCATGGGCCACGATCCGGCCAAGATCACCGCCGGCGAGATGGCTCAGGGCACACCCCGCTGGATCGACGCCGGCGCCGATGTCGGCGAAGTGCTCCAGGAGATGCAGGGACACCAGATCCGCCGGCTTCCCGTCATCGAGAACAAGCGCCTCGTCGGCATGATCAGCGAGGCCGACCTGGCCCAGCACCTGACGGAGAACCAGCTCGCCGGGTGGGTCGAGAGCGTCTATGCCCGGAGTGGCATGCGCTGAGCGGCCCGGCGGTTCGGCGGCGGTCGTTCAGAGCCAGCCGTTGCGCCGGAAGCCCCGGTACAGCGCCAGACAGGCCACGGTTATCACGCCGATGACCAGGGGATAGCCGAACCGCCAGTGCAGCTCCGGCATGTGGTCGAAGTTCATGCCGTACACACCGCACACCATCGTCGGTACGGCGATCACCGCGGCCCACGCCGTGATCTTCCGCATGTCCTCGTTCTGCGCGACCGTCACCTGGGCGAGGTGCGCCTGCAGAATCGAGTTGAGCAGTTCGTCGAAGGACGCGATCTGCTCCTTCGCCCGCAGCAGATGGTCGGAGACATCGCGGAAGTAGGCCTGTATCTCCGGTCCGACCACCCGCATCGGCCGGGTGGCCAGCTCCTCCAGCGGGCGGCCGAGGGGGACGACCGCCCGCTTCAGCTCCAGGAGTTCACGCTTGAGCTGGTAGATACGGCCGGGGTCGGCCCGCGCGCCGTTCTCCGCGAACACGTCCGTCTCCACCTGGTCGATGTCCGCCTGGACCGAGTCCGTGACGCTCAGATAGTCGTCGACCACGTGGTCCGCGATCGCGTGCAGCACCGCGGCCGGACCCTTGGCGAGCTGCCGGGGGTTCGACTCCAGCTCCTCGCGCAGCGGCCCCAGCGAGCCGTGCCGCCCGTGCCGCACGGTGATGACGAAGTCGGCGCCGACGAACACCATGATCTCGCCGGTGTCCACGACCTCGCTCGTCGCCGTCAGCTTCTCGTGCTCGACGTAGCAGACCGTCTTGAACACCGCGAACAGCGTCTCGCCGTAGCGCTCCACCTTCGGGCGCTGATGGGCCTCGATCGCGTCCTCGACCGCCAGCGGGTGCAGGTCGAAGAGCTCGGCGATGCCCGCGAACTCCTCGTTCGTCGGCTCGTGCAGACCGAGCCAGACGAAGCCGTCGTCCTTCTTGCGCACCCGCTCGACGGTGTCCACCAGGTCGCCGGCGACCGGGACACGCACACCGTCCTGATACGTGACGCACTTCACCACCGAGGAGCCCAGCGGTGACCGGGCGTGGTGGCTCAGGTCGACCCGCGGGTGCCGCCGGGCCAGCCGCGCCACCTTGCGGAGGCCGCCGACCCTGCCCAGGCCCGTGACCTTCCGAAGATTCCCTGCCATGGACATCCGGCTCTCCTTGCGTGGATCCCCTCGCATCGCATTTCTGCGCCTTGGCGTGCCAGTTTGCCAGGCCGACGTGAGCCGCGGGTAAGCCTGTGGGAACGGAATCCTCCGCTTTGTTCCCGGCTGTGGACGAACCGGTGCACGGTCGTGGCGAGGGTGCCGTGGACCGGAGCTTCGCCCCGCCCGACAACCGGAGCGTCGCCCGCTCCCGACAAGCGGGGCAACTGGGATGATCGCGGCATGACGCGATCCGACGGGTATCTCCTCGACAACCGGCAGTCCGAGGCGGGACAGCGCTTCGACGCCTTCGCCACGCTCTTCGACCCCACGACGTTCCGGCACCTGGAGGGGTTCGGCGTCGGACCCGGCTGGCGCGTCTGGGAGGTCGGCGCCGGCGGCACCTCGGTGGTGTCCTGGCTGGCCAAGAAGGTCGGGCCGACGGGGAAGGTCGTGGCGACCGACATCGACACCTCCCGGGTCGCCTCGGCCGCCCGCCCGCCGATCGAGGTGCGCGTCCATGACGTGGGCGCCGAGGAACCGCCGGGGGACGGCTTCGACCTTGTGCACGCCCGGCTCGTCCTCGTCCATGTGCCGGACCGGGAACGGGCGTTGCGCTCGATGATCAAGTCCCTGCGCTCCGGCGGACGTCTCCTGATCGAGGACGCCGACCCCGCACTCCAGCCCCTGCTCTGCCCCGACGAACACGGCCCCGAGCAGCAACTGGCGAATCGTCTCCGCCACGGCTTCCGCGAACTCCTCGCCGACCGCGGCGCCGACCTCTCCTACGGCCGCAGACTCCCGCGCCTGCTCCGCGAGGCCGGCCTGCGCCGCGTGGAGGCCGACGCGTACTTCCCGGTCACCTCACCGGCCTGCGCCGCCCTGGAATCCGCCACGGTCCGCCAGATCCGCGACCAACTCGTCACCGCGGGCCTCGCCACGGACGAGGACATCGACCGCCACCTGGCCAACGTCGCCTCCGGCACGATGGACCTGGCGACGGCTCCGATGATCTCGGCGTGGGGGCGCAAAGCGTAGGTGGGGGACAGGAGTTGAGGGAGTGGTGGGTCTCCGGTGGGGCCGGCGCCGGGCAGGGGAGTCGCCGTCCGGCGCCAGTGGCAGCCAACTCCCGCTCCACCCAACACAGTTGACCGGCGGCCCCACGCAGCCCCCTCACTCCCGCACCGGCGGCCGTCCTCCCACCCGTTCCACCGCACGCGCTCCCGCCCGGCACCCCTCCCGCGCCGCCTCCTCCGGCTCGGCGCCCGCCAGCAGCGACGCGAGGAACGCCCCCGTGAACGCGTCGCCGGCGCCCGTGGTGTCCCGGGGTGTGGCGGGTTCGGCGGGTACGTGTGCGTGGACCGTGCCGGAGTGGGCCACCAGGGCTCCCTCGGCGCCCTGCTTGGTGACCACCAGGGGGACATGGCGGCTCAACTTGGCCGCCGCGTCCGCCGGATCGGGCAACCCCGTGAGCAGACACGCCTCGTCCCGGCTCGGCAGCAGCACATCGATGCCCTCGACGAGCGCCAGGAACCGGTCCACGCCCAGCTCCACCAGGAACCCCGCCGACGCCGGATCCAGACTCACCGGCACCCCACGCGCGCGTGCCGACGCTACGGCCGCGGCCACCAGCGCCCGGCTCGGCTCGGAGAACAGCAGATAGCCCGACAGATGCAGCCGTACGACGCCGTCGAGCAGCGCGTCCGACCAGTCGCCGGGATCGAGCCGCAGGGACGCGCCGCTGTCGGTGAGGAACGTCCGCTCGGCCGACGCCCCCGTGTCGACCAGGCAGATCACCGTCCCGGTCGCCGCCTCCGGATCGACGACGAGACGGGGCCGCACCCCGGAGGCGACCAGCTCCCGCTCGTGCCACACCGCCGCGTCCGCACCCACACGACCGAGCAGCCGTACGTCCGGACAGCCCCAATGGGCGGCCCAGCACGCCACGTTGGCGCCCGCGCCACCCGGCACCGTCCGGATCGCGGCGACGGTGTCGGTGCCCGGGGCGAGCGGCCCCCGGTGCCGGGCGACGACGTCCGTGACGACGTCCCCGACGACCAGGAGCGCGCCGCCCGACTCCGGTGTCACGCCTCTGCCCAGGCCGCCGCGATCCGCCCGGCCAGCCGTACGTTGCCGCGCACTGCCGCCAGGTTGGCGCTGAGCGAGGCGCCGTCGGTGTGCTCCACGAGGTAGCCGAGCAGGAACGGGGTGACCGCCTGCCCGGTGATGCCCTCCGCCTCGCACGCGTGCAGCGCGTCGGCGAGCACGCGCGCGTGCAGTTCGGGATCCAACTGTTCGTCCTCGGGCACGGGGTTGGCGACGATCAGTGTCGACTCCGGGGCGTCGAGCGCGTCCTGCGCCCGCATCACGGCCGCGACCTGCTCGGGAGTCTCCAGCGTCCAGTCCACCGGGTAGCCCGAGTCGGAGAGGTAGAAGCCGGGGAAGCGGTCCGTGCCGTAGCCGGCGACCGCCACGCCCAGCGTCTCCAGGCGTTGCAGGGTCGCCGGCACGTCCAGGATCGACTTCACGCCCGCGCACACCACCGTGATCCGAGTGGACGCCAGCAGCCCCAGGTCGGCGGACTCGTCCTGCGTCACCGTCCACTCCCGGTGCACCCCGCCCAGCCCGCCGGTCGCGAACACCCGGACGCCCGCCCGCGCCGCCAGCAGCGCCGTCGCCGACACCGTGGTCGCCCCGCTCGCCCCCGCCGCCACCGCGAGCGGCAGATCACGGTGGCCGAGCTTGCGGATGCCGTCCTCGTTGGCGACCCGCTCCAACTGCTCCTTGTCCAGGCCGACATGGGGCCGCCCGTCCAGCACGGCGATCGTCGCGGGGACGGCGCCCTCCTGCCGTACCGCCGTTTCCAGTTCCAGCGCCACCTGGAGATTGCGCGGGCGCGGCAGCCCGTGCGCGATGATCGTCGATTCCAGGGCCACCACGGGTCGACGCGCGTCGATCGCCTCACGTACTTCCTCGGACACCACCAGCACCACGCGCCTCCTGTTGTTCGGTCTTCCCTCATCCCTGGCGGGCGCCGTGCCCGGTCAAACCCTCGCGGAATGTGGGGGACACCACCAGCACCCGACGTGGAAAAAGGGGGCCACGCGTGCGTGGCCCCCACTTTCCGTGCGTCAGACCGGGCTCACGCCCGCCAGCGTCCCGTGCGGATCGAGCACGTACTTGCGGCTGGCGCCCTGGTCGAACTCGGCGTAGCCGCGCGGTGCCTCCTCCAGCGAGATCGGGGTCGCGTTGACCGCCTTGGCGATGTGCACGCGTCCGTGCAGGATCGCCATCATCAGGCTCCGGTGGTACGTCATCACCGGGCACTGACCGGTCGTGAACCGGTGGCTCTTGGCCCAGCCGAGCCCGAGCCGCACCTTCAGGGTGCCGCTCTTCGCGTCCTCGTCGACCCCACCGGGGTCAGCGGTGACATACAGCCCGGGGATGCCCAGGGCACCGCCCGCGCGCGTGACGCCCATCAGCGAGTTGAGGACGGTCGCCGGTGCCTCCGGGGCGTTCGGGCCGTGCGCCCGTGCCTCGAAGCCGACCGCGTCGACCGCCGCGTCCACCTCGGGCTCGCCGACGATCTCGGCGATCTGCTCCCCGATGTCGCCGCGCGAGACGTCGACGGTCTCGCAGCCGAAACTCCTTGCCTGGCCCAGGCGTTCGGCGTTGAGGTCACCGACGATGACGACCGCAGCGCCCAGCAGCTGCGCCGACGCGGCCGCCGCCAGACCGACCGGACCCGCCCCGGCGACGTACACCGTGGACCCGACCCCGGCGCCCGCGGTGACCGCGCCGTGGAAACCGGTCGGGAAGATGTCCGACAGCATGGTCAGATCGAGCAGCTTCTCGCGCGCCTCGTCCCGGTCGGGGAACTTCAGCAGGTTGAAGTCCGCGTACGGGACCAGGGCGTACTCGGCCTGACCGCCGACCCAGCCGCCCATGTCGACATAGCCGTAGGCCGCCCCCGGACGGGCCGGGTTGACGTTCAGGCAGATGCCGGTCTTGCGTTCCTTGCAGTTGCGGCACCGCCCGCAGGCGATGTTGAACGGTACGGAGACGATGTCGCCCACGTCGATGAACTCGACGTCCGGACCCCGTTCGACGACCTCTCCGGTGATCTCGTGTCCGAGGACCAGCCCCTCGGGCGCGGTCGTCCGACCGCGCACCATGTGCTGGTCACTGCCGCAGATGTTGCTGGCGAGCACCTTCAGGATCACCCCGTGCCGGACCTTGCGGCCGACGTTGGCGGGTGCGACTCCCGGCCCGTCCTGCAGTTCAAGCGTCGGGTACTCGATGGTCCTGACTTCCACCGCTCCCGGCTTGAGATACGCGACTGCCCTGTTTCCGCTTCCACTCATGCGTGATCGCCGTCCCTTCGGCTCCGATCCCCCGGATGCCAGTGGCTGTGCGCGCGCATGGCGGAGTCTGCTACCGGCTCGGCCTCCCGGCCACCCTTCGCGGAGCATCGGAAACCGGGCTTTTCCGGGAGCGGGTGACCAACGCCAGCGCGGCCAGGGGTATCAGCAGACAGGCGGCGGCGAGGTTCAGCCAGCCGTAGCTCGCCCGCGCGACAACCAGTCCGGCCACCGCCCCGCCGATCCCCGCCGAGGTGTTCATGGTGAGGTCCGACAGACCCTGCGCGGCGGCCCGCGCAGGCTGCGGCACCGAGTCCGTGAGCAGCGCCGAGCCGGAGACGAGCCCCGCAGACCAGCCCAGGCCCAGCACGAACAGCCCCAGGGCGATCCGACCGTGACTCCCGCCCGCCGTACCGGCGAGGAACGCGGCGCAGGCCAGCAGCCCCACCGCGAGGCCTATCCCGGACAGCCGCCCGACCCGGTCGGACAGCCTCCCCATCAGTGGCGAGAACGCGTACATCCCCGCGATGTGCCCGCTGATCACCAGCCCGACCAGATCGATACTGGCCCCATGGTGACCCAGCTCGACCGGCGTCATCGCCATCACCGACACCATCGCCGTGTGCACCACGGCCACCGTCACCAGCGCGAGCCGAGCCCGCGGCGAGGCGGCCACCGCGGCGAACCCCGCCCGCAGCGACCGCGCGGCCGGCGACCGCTCCTCGACCGGCGCGAGAGCCCGAGCCGTCAACAGTGGATCGGGCCGCAGCAGTACGCCGACCACGACCGCGGCGACCAGGAAGATCCCGCCCGCCCACAGAAAGGGGCCGGCCGCCGCGGGTATCCCGAGCCCCGAGACGCTACGCCCCGCCGGCGCGGCGATGTTGGGTCCCAGGACCGCCCCTATCGTCGTCGCCCACACGACATGGGAGATGGCCCGGGCCCGCTGCTCCGGCTCGGCGAGATCGGCGGCGGCGAACCGGGACTGCAGATTCGCCGAGGAGGCCGCCCCGAACCCGGCCATGCCGCACAGCAGCAGCGGAAAGCTCCCGATGCTCGCCGCGAGCACCACGACACCGGCTCCCAGCGCCCCGACCAGATAGCCGAGGACCAGTCCGGGACGCCGGCCGCGCGCCGTCATCAGCGCCGCGAACGGCATCGACAGCACCGCCGTGCCCGTCACTGTCGCCGTGGGTGCCAGCCCGGACAGCGACTCGGCCCCACTGATCTGCTTGGCCAGTACGGCGGCCAGCGCGATCCCGGTGGCGACCCCGAGCCCGCCCAGGATCTGCGTCGCGATCAGCACACCGGACACCCGGCGCCGCAGCGCGGGCAACCGGTCGGCCTCGACGGCTCGCCCCTCCACTGCGGTCACGGCGCGCACCCGACACCGCCGCGACCGCACGCGTACGTGAAACCGGTCTTCTCCAGCACGGTCTCTCCCCCCGTAGTCCCCTGCCCGAGCTCAGAACAACGGCTCGGGCAGCACCCCCTCCAGAGCCAGCAGCTTCCTCTTCGTCTCCAGGCCGCCCCCGAACCCGCCGATGCCGCCGTCGCTCTCGACGACCCGGTGGCACGGCACGACGACCGGCAGCGGATTGGACCCCATCGCGACGCCCACCGCCTGGGCCGCGCGCGGCTGACCGACGCGCCCGGCCAGATCGCCGTACCCGACGACCGAGCCGTACGGCACACCGGACGCCAGCTCGCGCAGCACCTGCCGGTTGAAGCCGGAGATCAGGGACCAGTCGAGCGGGAGGTCGAAGTCGCGCCGGGTACCGGCGAAGTAGGCCTCGAACTGGCCTATCGCCTCGGCCAGCAGAGGGGAGTCGGGCGCCTCGACCGGCTCGGTGCCCAGCCGGGACGCCAGCCGGTCCAGTGTCCTGTCGCGCACCGCGTCCGTGGCGTGGAACACGACGTTGACCAGGCCGTCCTGTGTCGCGGCCAGCAGCAGTGGACCGATGTCGGTGCCGACGACGGTCCACACCACCTGCTGCTCGTTCTGCCCGTGGCTGTCCATGCCGCCCACCGTACGACCCGGCACTGACAACGCCCCGCGAGCGGCCTCAGAACTCGTTCAGCGCGGAGCGCACCACGTCCGGTTTGTTGGTGATGAGGCCGTCGACGCCGTAGCCGGCGACCGTCCAGGCCGTGGGCGCGTCGTCGACGGTCCAGGCGTACACCTCCATCGGACCGCCGTGCGGGCCGGTGAACCCGTGCACCGCGGAGACGTAACTGGTCGAGATCGAGCCGTACGACGGGTTGATCAGGTCGGCGAAGGCGGCGTACTCGTGCAGGGCCGACACGGGGGGAGTACCGAGGAAGCCGGTCCTGATGCCGGGCTTGAGGTCGTGCACGATCCGGATGCTGTCCGCGCTGAAGCTCTGCACGATCAGCCGGTCGTCGAGGTGCCCCTCGTCCAGCCACCCTTCGTTGCCCAGGAGCTTGAGGGTCTGCTGCTCGATGCCGGGATACAGCTCCGGATTCTTGATCTCCAGGAGCAGGCTCTGGTGGTTGTGTTCCACCTCGCGCATGTACTGCGTGAGCGTCGGCACGCGCGTGCCGGTGTACGCGGCGCCGAACCAGCTCCCCGCGTCGAGGCGGGCGATCTCGGCGGCGGTGAAGTCCTTCACCTTCCAGGGGGCCCGGTCGGGGAACACCTTCGCGACGTCGGTGGTGCGCTTCAGGCTGTCGTCGTGGATGACGACGAGTTCGCCGTCCTTGGTGCGCTGGACGTCGTTCTCGACCCACTGGAAGCCGAGCCGGGCCGCCTTGTCGATGGAGGCCAGGGTGTTCTCGGGGGCGTAGGCGGACGCACCCCGGTGGGCGACGACCGTGGGCCGCTGGGCGACATCGCCCGCCCGGGCGTCGGGGGAGGGGAGCAGAAGGGCGGCGGCCCCCAGGAGCGCGGTGGTCGAGGCGGCAACGGCGCGCAGGTGCATGCGTACTCCTCGCATCGAGCGATCACATACAGCTCAAGAGTGACAGCGGAACGTCACTACCCGTGGGGTACAGGATGGACACAGAATGAATGGAGTTGCCCAAGTCCGCTCACCGGTGCCGCACAACTGGGGCAGGGTCGTGTTTCTTTGCCGGAAAATCGTTCGACCATTCCGGTGGGGGTCATACTCTCTGCGTCGACCCTGACCGTTCCCGCGGTCCCGGGGCTGGGCGGCGCGTTTCAGGAATTCCGGAACGGAACAGGGCGGAAGGGTAACTGCGCATGCAGGGCACGGTCGACGGATTCAGCTACGGACTCGTCACACCGCTGGTGGCCTATCTCATGGCGTGCCTCGGGGGCGCCCTCGGCCTGCGCTGCACCACCAGATCGATGCTCGTCGCCCAGTCCTGGCGCCCGGGGTGGCTCGCCCTCGGATCGGCGGCGATCGGTTCCGGCATATGGACGATGCACTTCATCGCGATGATGGGTTTCTCGGTCCGCCAGACACCCGTCCACTACGACAAACCGATGACCTTCGCGAGCCTCGCCGTCGCCATCGTCATGGTGGGTGTCGGGATCTTCATCGTCGGCTACAGGGGAGCCAAGGGGACGGCGCTGTTCACGGGCGGCACCCTCACCGGCCTGGGCATCGCCTCGATGCACTACCTGGGCATGGCGAGCATGCGCCTCAACGGAAAGCTCGAATACAACACGTTCACCGTCTCCGCGTCCGTCGTCATAGCGGTCGTGGCCGCGATCAGCGCCCTCTGGGCGGCCGGACAGGTCCGCGGGATCCTGTGGAGCGTGGGCGCGAGCCTCGTCATGGGGCTCGCCGTCACCGGCATGCACTACACCGGCATGGCCGCCCTCAGCGTCCACGTCCACGGCACGGCCGCGACCACCGACGGCGTTTCGGCCGCGTCCCTGCTCGCGCCGATGATGATCGGCCCCCTCGCCTTCCTCTGCCTGGCCGGTGTCGTCGTGGTGTTCGACCCGCTGATGGTCATGGGCAAGCCCGACCGGCCCCCCGTCGAGCACAAGCCCGGCGTCCCGGCCGGCGCGCTCGTCCCGCACCCCCGGCGCCCCTCGGCCCGCGCGGACCGTGAGCTCGGACACCGCCGCTCCCGCACCCCGCAGAACCGCTGATCCGACCCCGTTGTCAGTGGCGGGTCGTACGGTTGGTTCCATGCGGCCCGTTTCCCACATCGAACGCACGGTGGCGCCCTTCGAGGTCGTCAGCTCCTACCAGCCCAGCGGCGACCAGCCGGCGGCCATCGCCGAGCTGGCCCGGCGCGTCGAGGCAGGTGAGAAGGACGTCGTCCTCCTGGGCGCGACCGGCACCGGCAAGTCCGCCACCACCGCGTGGATGATCGAGAAGCTCCAGCGCCCCACCCTCGTGATGGCGCCGAACAAGACCCTGGCCGCCCAGCTGGCCAACGAGTTCCGCGAGCTCCTGCCGAACAACGCCGTCGAGTACTTCGTCTCGTACTACGACTACTACCAGCCCGAGGCCTACGTCCCGCAGTCGGACACCTACATCGAGAAGGACTCCTCGGTCAACGAGGAGGTCGAGCGCCTGCGCCACTCCGCGACCAACTCGCTGCTCACCCGCCGCGACGTCATCGTCGTCGCCTCGGTGTCCTGCATCTACGGCCTCGGTACTCCGCAGGAGTACGTGGACCGCATGGTCCCCCTCAAGGTCGGCGACGAGATCGACCGCGACCAGCTGCTGCGCCGCTTCGTGGACATCCAGTACACGCGCAACGACGTGGCATTCTCCCGAGGCACCTTCCGCGTCCGCGGCGACACCATCGAGATCTTCCCGGTCTACGAGGAACTGGCCGTCCGCATCGAGATGTTCGGCGACGAGATCGAGGCCCTCTCCACCCTCCACCCCCTCACCGGCGAGATCATCAGCGAGGACGAGCACCTGTACGTCTTCCCGGCCTCCCACTACATCGCGGGCCCCGAGCGCATGGAGCGGGCCGTCAACGACATCGAGAAGGAACTCGGCGAGCGGCTGGCCGAGATGGAGAAGCAGGGCAAGCTCCTGGAGGCCCAGCGCCTGAGGATGCGCACCACGTACGACCTGGAGATGCTCCGCCAGATCGGCTCCTGCTCCGGCGTCGAGAACTACTCGATGCACTTCGACGGCCGCGAGCCCGGCTCCGCGCCGAACACCCTGATCGACTACTTCCCCGAAGACTTCCTGCTCGTCATCGACGAGTCGCACAACACGGTCCCGCAGATCGGCGCCATGTACGAGGGCGACGCCTCCCGCAAGCGCACCCTCGTCGACCACGGCTTCCGGCTGCCCTCCGCCCTGGACAACCGCCCCCTGAAGTGGGAGGAGTTCCAGAAGCGCATCGGACAGACGGTCTACCTGTCGGCGACTCCCGGCAAGTACGAACTCTCGCGCGCGGACGGCGCCGTCGAGCAGATCATCCGCCCCACCGGCCTCATCGACCCCGAGGTCGTCGTCAAGCCCACCGAGGGCCAGATCGACGACCTGGTGCACGAGATCCGCAAGCGCACCGAGAAGGACGAGCGGGTCCTGGTCACCACCCTCACCAAGAAGATGGCCGAGGACCTCACCGACTACTTCCTCGAACTCGGCATCCAGGTCCGCTACTTGCACAGCGACGTCGACACCCTGCGCCGCATCGAGCTGCTGCGCGAGCTGCGCTCCGGCGAGTTCGACGTCCTGGTCGGCATCAACCTCCTCCGCGAGGGCCTCGACCTGCCCGAGGTGTCCTTGGTCGCCATCCTGGACGCCGACAAGGAGGGCTTCCTGCGCTCCGGCACGTCCCTGATCCAGACCATCGGCCGCGCGGCGCGGAACGTCTCCGGTCAGGTCCACATGTACGCCGACCGGATCACCCCGGCGATGGAGAAGGCCATCGAGGAGACCAACCGCCGTAGGGAGAAGCAGGTCGCGTACAACACGGAGCGCGGCATCGACCCCCAGCCGCTCCGCAAGAAGATCAACGACATCGTCGCGCAGATCGCCCGCGAGGACGTCGACACGGAGCAGCTGCTCGGCTCGGGCTACCGCAAGGCCAAGGACGGCAAGGGCGCCAAGGCCCCCGTGCCCTCACTCGGAGGCAAGGCCGCGAAGGCGTCCAAGTCGGCCAAGGGGAAGGCCAAGGACGGGGTGCCGACCGACCGTCCCGCGGCCGAACTCGCCGAGCAGATCGAGGAGATGACGGCACGCATGCGTGCCGCCGCCGCGGACCTGCAGTTCGAGGTCGCCGCCCGGCTGCGCGACGAGGTCCACGAGATGAAGAAGGAGCTGCGGCAGATGAAGGAGGGCGGTCTGGCCTGATCGCCCGGGTGGACCGCCGGACCTCGGGGTATGCGCTCTGTGTTGCAAGACCGACACAAAGAAGGAACCGGGGTTCGGCACTGTCAGTGCCGCTGCGTAGGGTTCTGGACATCCGCGGATTCCGCGGCAACAGGGGACAGTTCGAGAGGGGAACAGCCGTGACCGTCAACATGACCAAGGGTCAGGCCATCAGTCTGCAGAAGAACGACGGGACCGGCCTGACCGCGGTGCGCATGGGTCTCGGTTGGCAGGCGGCTCCCCGGCGCGGCCTGTTCGGCTCGCGCACCCGGGAGATCGACCTCGACGCGTCCGCCGTGCTCTTCGCGGACAAGCAGCCGGTCGACGTGGTGTTCTTCCGCCACCTGGTGAGCGACGACGGCTCCGTGCGCCACACCGGCGACAATCTCGTCGGCGGTGTCGGCCAGGGCGGGGACGACGAGGCCATCCTCGTCGACCTCGCGCGCGTCCCGGTCCACATCGACCAGATCGTCTTCACCGTGAACTCCTTCACGGGCCAGACCTTCCAGGAAGTGCAGAACGCGTTCTGCCGCCTGGTCGACGAGACCAACGGCCAGGAGCTGGCCCGCTACACACTCGCGGGCGGCGGCCAGTACACGGCCCAGATCATGGCGAAGGTGCACCGCTCCGGCTCGGGCTGGACGCTGACGGCCCTCGGCACACCGACCAACGGCCGCACCTTCCAGGACCTGATGCCGGCGATCCTGCCGCACCTCTAGGGCGGCCCGGCGCACACGACACGACACGGCTGAGCAGGGGGACGAGCGATGGCGGCCGAGCTGGTGCGAGGGCAGAACCACCCGCTCTCCCAGGTGCGTCTGGAGATCCGGGTCGCGGCCGGCAAGCCGGTCGTGGCCGCCGCCACGCTCGGTGACGAGCACGGCAGGATCCACGGCGTCGAGTGGGTGGCCCACCCGGGCACACCCACCCTGCCCGGCCTCGAGGTCTCCAAGCAGGCGGCCGCCGACCACCGCCTCGCGGTGGACCTGGGCGCCATGCCGGAGGCCGTGCACCGCGTCAGCGTGCTGCTCTCCCTGCCCCTCGGCGGCGACGGCCCCGCCCGCTTCGGCGCCGTCGCCGCGCCCTTCGTCGCGGTCACCGGCCTCGACGGCACCGAGGTCGCCAGCTACACGATCACCGGCCTGGACGCCGAATCGGCCGTCGTGGCCCTGGAGTTGTACCGCAGGCAGGGCGCCTGGAAAGTGCGCGCCGTGGGCCAGGGCTACGCGGGCGGCCTGGCCGAACTCCTCACCGACCAGGGCCTGCCTCAGGCCCCGCACCTCGCTGGCAGCATCAACGAAGCGGTGGCCCAGGGCCTGGCCCGCTCCGTGGCGGCACCCCCGCCACGCACCCCGGACGCCGACCGCACCCGCCAGACGGCCACCCCCGCCCTCGGCCCCGACGCGAGCGGCTCCACGACACAGGGCGCCCCCGGCGCCGTAGCACCGCAGCCGCCGACCTCTCCGTACGGTGCACAAGGCGCCGTAACGCCGCCGTCCGGATATCCCGCGGAACCAGCCCCCACCCAGCCCGCCGCCCCCACCACTGGTGTCCCGATCGACTACAGCCACCCGCGTCGGCAGAGCGGGGCGCCCCCGGCGCCCGCGCCGACCGTGCCCCCGGCTCCGCCCGGACAGCCCGCGCAGCCCGTTGCCGGTGACGCGACCGGGTGGTCGATGGAGGAGCGGCTCTACAACCAGGTGTGGGGCATGTTCGAGGACCTGGCGCGCACCATGGCCGCGTATCGCAGCGCGGTCGACTTCGCGGACTCGCGCATGGAGAAGGAGCTCGACCAGGCCCTGTCCGACCCGCGCAGCCGGATCGGCGGCCAGGGGGACGCGGCCCGCGAGGCGGCGCAGGCCAAGCACGCCCAACTCGTCGACCAGGCACGGGCGGCACTCGACCGGGACCTCGCTCAGCTGACCGCCGAGTCCGAGGTGGTCGAGCCCGCGCTGCCACCGGCGTTCGCGGGCTGGGACAACCCCGTATGGCACGGATACCGCGTCCCGATGGAGATCCCCATGGCCCTGCGCCTCGGCGATCTCCATCTCCCGGAGAGCCCCGAGCTGCGCATCCCGATGCTGGTGCGGCTGCCGTTGGAGCGCGGCCTGTGGATCGACAGCGGTGACGAGTCCCTCGACGGCTCGTCCGCGGACTCCCACGAACTGCGGCGCCTCGCGCTGGACACGGCCGTGGCGCACGCGGCCCGGCTGCTCGCCGTCTATCCGGCGGGCGAGTTCGCCGTGCACGTCATCGACCCGGCCGGTTCGGCGGCGCAGGCGCTGGTTCCGCTGGTGCACACCGGCGTGCTCGCGGCGCCGCCCGCCGTGGGTGCCGCGGGGGTGACGGACGTCCTGACCCGGCTCACCCAGCGGGTGGACCTGGTGCAGATGGCCGTGCGCGGCGGCGCCGCCGACTCGCTGCCGCCCGGCCTCGACACGGCCGAGCAACTGCTGATCGTCAACGACTTCCCGCACGGCTTCGACGACCGGGCCGTGACCCAGCTGCGCTATCTCGCCGACGAGGGCCCGTCCGTCGGCGTCCACCTGATGATGGTCGCGGACCGCGAGGACGCGGCGGGCTACGGCCCGTTGCTCGACCCCCTCTGGCGTTCGCTGATGCGACTCACCCCGCTGCCCGACGACCACCTCGCCGACCCCTGGGTCGGACACGCCTGGACGTACGAGCCCGCGCTCGTACCGCCCGGCAGTCAGGTGCTGCGGCAGGTGCTGACCGAGGTTGCGACGGCCCGCACCAAGTACAGGTAAAGCACTCCCACCTGCGTCTTTATCCTTTCTTTGGTAATTACTTTACCTTTCCTTGGTGATTGAGGTAGGCTCTTCCGTACGGAGGGGAGTACTCCCTATCTGCTGCGGCGTACCCGTCAATACGGATCAGGCCAGATCCCGGGGCGTCGGCCCTGGGCGCCCGTCCAAGGTGGAAGAGACCTCCGGTAGCGACGACGCTGACCATTTGCCGTTAATACCGCCGGAGGAGCAGTAGTGGATGTTTCCGTGACCCTGTGGGTCCTGACCATCGTGGGGCTGGCCGCCCTCATCGCCGTCGACTTCTTCATCGGCCGCAAGCCGCATGACGTGTCGATCAAGGAAGCCGGAATCTGGACGGTCGTCTGGATCGCCCTGGCCGGACTCTTCGGACTCGGCCTGCTTCTCTTCGGGGGTGGCCAGGCCGGCGGTGAGTTCTTCGCCGGCTTCATCACCGAGAAGTCCCTGAGTGTCGACAACCTCTTCGTCTTCGTCCTGATCATGGCGAAGTTCGCCGTGCCCTCGCAGTACCAACAGCGGGTGCTGCTCGTCGGCGTCCTCATAGCCCTGGTCCTGCGGGCCATCTTCATCGCCGCCGGCGCGGCCGTCCTGGCCAACTTCGCGTGGGTCTTCTACATCTTCGGCGCCTTCCTCATCTGGACCGCCTGGAAGCTCATCCAGGAGGCCCGGGCCGACGAGGAGGACGAGGAGTTCGAGGAGAACAAGCTGCTCAAGGCCGCCGAGCGCCGCTTCGGCGTGGCCGACCGGTACCACGGCACCAAGCTGTGGATCCAGGAGAACGGCAAGCGGGTCATGACCCCGATGCTGGTCGTGATGCTCGCCATCGGTACGACGGACGTGCTGTTCGCCCTCGACTCGATCCCCGCGATCTTCGGCCTCACCCAGGACCCGTACATCGTGTTCACGGCCAACGCGTTCGCGCTGATGGGCCTGCGCCAGCTGTACTTCCTCATCGGCGGCCTGCTGAGGAAGCTGGTCCACCTCAGCTACGGCCTCTCGGTCATCCTCGGCTTCATCGGCGTCAAGCTCGTGCTGCACGCCCTGCACGAGTCCGGGGTCCATGTCCCGGAGATCTCCATCCCGGTCTCCCTCGGCGTGATCTGCGGGGTCCTGATCGTCACCACGATCACCAGCCTGATGGCCAACAAGAAGACGGCGGCGGCCGAGGCGGCGCAGGCGGGGACCGAAGGCGCTCCGAAGGACAGCATCGACGCCTGACCACGCCGGACGTAGGAACAACGATCACCGGGAGCACCGCACGATGAATTGCCGACCACCGCTCCCGGTGCTTCGTTGGATACCGAGCGCGCCCGGCCAGGGAGCGCCACGGCCGGGTGGAGGCATCCGTGGACACATCGCAGAAGTTCGTCCAGATCGTCGACTTCGAGACCGACCGCTTCGACGAGATGCGGGCGGTGGCCGACGAAGCGGACAAGCGCTTCGCGGGTCGTTCCGGCGGCCCGACGCACCGCCTCGTCCTGCGGGACCGGAACAATCCCGGCCATGTCCTCGTCGTGATCGAGTTCGACTCGTACGAGGACGCCATGCGCAACAGCCAGGACCCCGAGACCGGCAAAATGGCCGAGCAGATGGCCGCGTTGTGTACCAGGCCGCCGTCGTTCACCGACTGCGACGTACTGGACATGACCGAGTTCAAGTAGCGCCGGACGGGCCCCGCAGCGCCGGAGTGCGGGGCCCGTTCGCCTCTGCGAGGATCGCTTCATGATCACTCGGCTCAGGTCGCTCACCACCCGGTGGACGACCTTCGTACCGGTGCTCGCAGCCGTCCTGCTGATCTTCACCTGGGGGCGGAAGGACCTGCCCGGCGTGGTCGTCGCGCTGGTGACCCTCGTCCTCGCCGGCGCCGTGCTCGCCGCGGTGCACCACGCCGAGGTGATCGCCCACCGGGTCGGAGAACCCTTCGGCTCCCTGGTCCTCGCCGTCGCCGTCACGATCATCGAAGTCGCCCTGATCGTCACCCTGATGGCCGACGGCGGCGACAAGAGCTCGACCCTCGCCAGAGACACCGTCTTCGCCGCCGTGATGATCACCTGCAACGGCATCGTCGGCCTGGTTCTCATCGTCGCCTCGCTGCGGCACGGCACGGCGGTCTTCAACCCCGAGGGCACCGGCGCCGCCCTCGCCACGGTGGCGACCCTGGCCACGCTCAGCCTGGTCCTGCCGACCTTCACCACCAGCAAGCCGGGCCCGGAGTTCTCCGGCGCCCAACTCACCTTCGCCGCGCTCTCCTCACTCGCCCTGTACGGCCTCTTCGTGGCCACGCAGACCGTGCGGCACCGCGACTACTTCCTGCCGGTCTCCCGACAGGGCGACGTGATCACCAAGGACCACCACGCGGACGCGCCGTCCGCCCGCACCGCCCTGATCAGCCTGGGCCTGCTGGGCCTCGCGCTGATCGGCGTGGTCGGGCTGGCCAAGGGCGTGTCGCCGACCATCGAGTCCGGTGTCGAGGCGGCCGGGCTGCACCACGCCGTCGTCGGCGTGATCATCGCGCTGCTCGTGCTGCTCCCCGAGACCATCGCCGCCCTGCGCTCCGCCCGCCGCGACCGGGTGCAGACCAGCCTCAACCTCGCGCTCGGCTCGGCGATGGCCAGCATCGGCCTCACCATCCCCGCCGTCGCCCTGGCGTCGATCTGGCTCTCCGGGCCGCTGGTCCTCGGCCTTGGCTCCACGCACATGGTGCTGCTCGCTCTGACGATCGTGGTGAGTTCACTGACGGTGGTGCCGGGACGGGCGACACCGCTCCAGGGCGGAGTCCATCTGGTGCTGTTCGCGGCGTACTTGGAGCTGGCGATCAATCCGTAGCGCGAGGCGTTCCGTAGCGCGAGGCGTTTCCGGACGGGACGTAAACGCTTGCGCAAGCCTTTACGTCCCCTGCCGCGCGAGCCCTCACCCGGCGACCGGCTCCGCGGCCACCACCTCCACCGGGCGGGTCTCCGGCAGCAGCGCGAAGCAGCCCAGGCTGAAGAGTGCGACCCCCGTCAGATAGGCGCCCACGCCCCAGGGGACACGGCCGCTGTGCTCGGCGATTGCCGTCGCCACGATCGGGGTGAGCGCGCCGCCGAGGACCCCGCCGAGGTTGTAGCCCACGGCGGCGCCCGTGCAGCGCACCCGCGGCTCGTACAGCTCGGGCAGATACGCGCCGAGCACGGCGAACATCATCACGAACGCGAGCAGCGCCCCGAGGAATCCGAGGAACATCAGCAGCGGCGTGCCCGTGGCGAGCAGTGAGACCATCGGGAACATCCACAGCGCGGCGGCCGTGCACCCCAGCAGGCACAGCGTCCGCCGTCCGTAGCGGTCGCTCAGCAGCGCCACCAGCGGGGTGAGCGAGCCCTTCACCACCACGGCGGCCATGATGCAGGTCAGCATGACGGTACGGCCGACCCCGAGCCGTTCCGTGCCGTAGGCGAGGGACCAGGTCGTCACCGCGTAGAAGATGGCGTACCCGACCGACAGTGCACCGGCGGTCAGCAGCACCAGTCGCCAGTGCTCGCGTACGACTTCGGCGAGGGGCACGCGCGCGTGGTCGTCGATCTCGAGGAACCGCGGGCTCTCGGCGAGCGACGAACGCAGCCACAGCCCGCCCAGGGCCAGCACCCCGGCCACCCAGAACGGCACCCGCCAGCCCCACTGCGCGAACTGCGCGTCGGTCAGGGTCGCCGACAGCGCCAGCATCACACCGTTGGCCAGCAGGAACCCCACCGCCGGCCCCACCTGCGGAAAGCTCGACCACAACCCGCGCCGCCCGGCGGGCGCGTGCTCGGCGGTCAGCAGCACCGCCCCGCCCCACTCCCCGCCGAGCCCCAGCCCCTGCAGAAAACGCAAGCCCAGAAGGAGCACGGGAGCGGCCACCCCGATCGAGCCGTACGACGGCACGCAGCCGACCGCGACCGTCGAGGCACCGGTCAGCAGCAGCGAGGCGACGAGCACCGGGCGCCGCCCGCGCCGGTCCCCGAAGTGCCCGAACAGCACGGAACCCAGCGGTCGCGCCACGAAGCCCACACCGAACGTCCCGAAGGCGGCCAGCGTCCCCGCCACCGGCGAGAACGTCGGGAAGAACAGGGGACCGAGGACCAGGGCCGCCGCGGTGCCGTAGACGAAGAAGTCGTAGAACTCGATCGCGGTTCCGGCGAGCGAGGCGGCTGCGAGCCGGAGCATGGAAGGTGTTCTTACGGTGTGTACATCGTGCATGCCGCGTCAACTACCCACAGTGAACAACGGTTACGGGGGCGTGCGGAGGTGCGGAGGGGTCGTGATAGACCGGGTCCGAGCAGCGGCCGTCGACCGGCGGTCCCGCCTCGAACGACATGTCCGAACGGACCGGAGGAACCGTGCCCCGCACCCTGGCCAACGCCCCGATCATGATCCTCAACGGCCCCAACCTGAACCTCCTGGGCCAGCGCCAGCCTGAGATCTACGGCTCCGACACGCTCGCCGACGTCGAGGCCCTGTGCGTCAAGGCCGCGGCCGCGCACGGCGGCACGGTGGACTTCCGGCAGTCCAACCACGAGGGCGAACTGGTCGACTGGATCCACGAGGCACGGCTGAACCACTGCGGCATCGTGATCAACCCGGGGGCGTACTCGCACACCTCCGTCGCGATCCTGGATGCCCTCAACACCTGTGACGGGCTACCGGTGTTGGAGGTCCACATCTCCAACATCCACCAGCGCGAGTCGTTCCGGCACCACTCGTACGTCTCGCTGCGCGCCGACGGGGTCATCGCGGGGTGCGGGGTGCAGGGGTACGTGTTCGGTGTCGAGCGAGTCGCCGCGCTGGTGGGGGCGGGGAAGGCCGACGCGTAGGGCCGCCGCGTCAGGCGTAAGCACCGGCCTCCAGGCCTACGCCCCTTACAGGCGGCCCGCCTCCACGATCCGTCGCAGGAAGCGCTGCGTGCGCTCCTGCTGCGGGTCGCCGAAGATCTGCTGGGCGGTGCCGCGCTCCAGGACGACCCCTCCGTCCAGGAAGCAGACCTGGTCGGCGACGTCCCGGGCGAAGCCCATCTCGTGCGTGGCCAGCACCATGGTCATGCCCTCGTCCTTCAAGTCCCGCACCACGGCGAGCACTTCACCGACCAGCTCGGGGTCGAGCGCGGCGGTGATCTCGTCGAAGAGCAGCAGCCGGGGACGTACGGCAAGGGCGCGCACGATAGCGACCCGCTGCTGCTGACCGCCGCTCAGCCGGTCCGGGTAGGCGCCTGCCTTGTCACCGAGCCCGAGCCGCTCC
This sequence comes from Streptomyces xylophagus, assembly GCF_000716435.1. Lineage (GTDB taxonomy): Bacteria > Actinomycetota > Actinomycetes > Streptomycetales > Streptomycetaceae > Streptomyces > Streptomyces xylophagus. Next base: position 4,409 of record NZ_JNWO01000010.1, on the reverse strand, counting down.
AGCAGCTCACGCGCGTGTGCCTCGGCCTCCGCGCGGGACGCGCCGTGCACCCGGCGCGGGGCGAGGGTGATGTTCTCCAGGACCGTCATGTGCGGGAACAGGTTGTACGCCTGGAACACCACGCCGATACGGCGGCGTATCGCGTCCGGGTCGACGCGCGGGTCGGTGATCTCCTCGCCGTCCAGCCAGATCGCGCCGTCGTCGATGTCCTCCAGGAGGTTCGCGCACCGCAGCAGCGTGGACTTGCCGGAGCCGGAGGCGCCGATCAGCGCCGTCACGGTGTGCGGAGGGACCTCCAGGTCGACGTCCCGCAGGACGACGGACGTACCGAAGGTCTTGCGGACGGACTCCATGCGCAGCACGGGGGAAGTGTTGTCGGTGCTCATGTCGTGCCTCCCTGGGCGCGCTGCCGGTCCATCCTGGCCGTCACCCAGTCCGTGAAGCGGGTCATCGGGATGGTCAGCGCCACGAAGACGAGCCCCGCGACGATGTACGGCGTGTAGTTCAGGGCGCGCTGCGCGATGATGTCCGAGGCCCGTACGGCGTCGATCGCGCCGCCGATCGACACGAGCCCGGTGTCCTTCTGCAGGGACACGAGATCGTTCAACAAGGGCGGCACCTGTCGGCGTACGGCCTGGGGGAGCACCACGTGCCGTAGCGCCTGCCGGTTGGTCAGGCCCAGGGAGCGGGCCGCGGCGCGCTGCGAGGGGTGGATGGACTCGATGCCCGCGCGGAACACCTCGGCGACGTACGCCGAGTACGTCAGCGTCAGGGCCGCACCGCCCAGCCACACGGGGTCGACGGTCACGCCCTGGAGGCGCAGCGCGGGCACTCCGAAGACCACGATCATCAGGTTGATGATGAGCGGCAGCCCGCGGAAGAAGTCCGTGTACGCCGCCGCCAGCACCCGCAGGGGGAAGAACACCGGCCCGCGCAGGGTGCGGGCGATGGCTATCAGCATGCCGAGCACGAGCACCAGGACGCCGCATATCAGCAGCAGCCGGATGTTGAGCCACAGTCCTTCGAGGACCTTGGGGAACGCCTCGCGCGCGTAGTGCCCGTCGAAGAAGGTCTCCTTGGTGCGCTCCCAGCCAGGCGCGCTGACCACGACCACGTACAGGACGACGGCCGTGACCAGGGTCGACACCGCGGCGATCGCGGTCGCGCGACGGGCACGCGCGCGTTTGTGCCGCTCGCGGTCCAGTCGTCGCTGCGAGGGGACGTACGTGTCGCCCCCGCCGGGCATGTCTCCCTTGTCGTCCGCGGCCTCCTGGCCGGAGTCGTCCTTCACCACGGTCACTTGAGGACCGGGGCGTCGACGGCGTCGGACAGCCACTGCTTCTCCAGCGCGGCCAGCGTGCCGTCCTTGCGGAGGGCGTCAACGGCCGACGTCACGCACGACGTGAGGTCGCTGCCCTTGTCGAGGACGAGCCCGAACTGCTCGGGCGTGCCGCCCTGGTTCTCGAACTGGCCGACGATCTTGGCGTTGGTCACCTCGGCCGAGGTGATGTAGAACGCGGTCGGCAGGTCGACGACGATCGCGTCCACCTGGCCGTTCTTGAGCGCGGAGACGGCCTGGTCGTTCTTGGAGAACGCGGCCTCCTGCTGCGTCGGCTTCACCACGTCGCTGATGTAGTTCAGGCTCGTGGTGCCGACCTGGGCGCCCAGCTTGAGGCCCTTGAGGCCCGCGATGGTCGTCGCCTTGGCGGCCTTGCTGCCCTTGAGCGCGATGACGGCCTGACGCACGTCGTAGTAGCCGGACGAGAAGTCGACGGCCTTCTTGCGCTCGGCGCTGATCGACACCTGGTTGATGTCGAAGTCGAAGGTCTTCACGCCGGGCGCGAAGGCCTTGTTGAAGGGGACGCTCTGCCAGACGACGGCGCTCTTGTCGTAGCCGAGCTGCTTCGCCACGGCATACGCCACCGCCGACTCGAAGCCCTTGCCGTTGGCGGGCTTGTCGTCCTCGAACCACGGCTCGTACGCCGGTTCGTCCGTGGCGATCGTCAGTTTGCCGGAGGTCTGGGTGGCCAACTTGCCCTTGGCACAGGTGGTCCCGGTCGACCCAGAGGCCTGGTCGGAGGCCTTGTCCTCCGGCTGCGGAGCGCAGCCGACGGCGGTGGCGAGCAGGGCTATGGTTGCGGCGGCTACCGCGCGGCGCAGTGCGCGAGGGGCAAGGTGCATGGCGGGAGAGTGACAGTCGGACGTCCTGATTGTCCAGGTCACAGCCCCGATTGTCCGCATAGTGGGAACAAGTGTTGCGCTCTTGTGAACAGCCGCTGTGCGGTGCCGATTCCACGGCGTTCGCCGGGGCCGCCGGTCGAGGGCGGGGATCGATGGACCGGCGGCCCATCCGCGCAGGAGCCGTCATCCTGAGCGGGGCTGCTTCCAGTTGACCGCGCAACCATGTGTGCGGGGAGCGCGCGCGGGACACCGGCGTGTGCGAAGGATTCACACGGGGCGCGTGCGCGGAGGCCGCGCGGAGCGCACGCGGAGTGGTTCGCGCCGGGAGTGTGCCCCGCACCTGTGGCGTCTCAACTCCCCTGAACCGAGACGTCCGTGATCTCCACGGACAGCTCCGTGCCTGCCGAGGCAGTACTGATCACGGACGGCGTGTAGTTCAGGTTCGTCCGATCCGACAGTTCAGCCGTCTCGATGACCGGGCCGGACTCGTCGCCGTGGATCTCGTAGGTGATCTCGTACACGGCGTCCGGGTCGATGCCCTCGCTGTCACCCAGAAAGCTCAGGTCTGGCTCGACCGTCACGTTGCAGCCCGCCGACCCGAAGCAGTGCCGACTGGTGGTCTTCAGCCCGATCGTGAAGCTGTCGGCGTCGACCTCGGCGTACGTCGGCTCCGGATCCGGCGTCTCCGTGGGGACGGGGTCCGCGTCATGGGCGGTCGACGTGGCGGCGGTCGGCTTGCTGTCGTCGTTGCCGGACCGCACGACCACGGCCCCCGTGGCCACGACGGCGGCGATGACGGCGACGGCCGAGCCGATGATGACGAGATTGGTGCGCGGCTTCTTGGCCGGTGGCGAGGGCTCGGTCGGTGGCATCGACGGCATTGGTGGCATCGGCGGCACGCCGGTGTCGGTCATGGTTCCCCCAGAGGTAGTCGTTCCGTTCGTGTTCGGGCGCCCGGGGGATGGCCACGCCGTTCCCCGCCCCGCGCCCGTAGCACCGGCTACGACCAGCCCCCGGTGAAGTTACTGCTCAGCTGCGCGTCGCAGATGTTGTAGCCGCCGGACGCGTGGCCCTTCTTGGTCTTCCCGTCCACGGTGACCGAGCAGTTGATGTCCCCGGAGCCCTGGAGCTGCGCGTTCACGTTGTAGTAGATGGCGTCCTTGTCGAGGGTCAGCGTTGCCTCGAACCTGCCGTCCTTGAACGTGCCCTTGCGGGTGTCCGAGTCGGAGCCGTAGCCGATGTCGAGACCGCCGAGGGCACCGGCGGGAGCGGTACCCCACACCTTGAAGACGACCTTGCCGTCGGTGGCGTCCTTCTTGTCGTCGTTCTTGGTGTCGTCCTTCTTTGAGCCGGCGGCGGCCTTGTCGGGGCTCTTGCCGGTGGGCGCCGTGCTCTTCGAGTTGCTGCTACCGCTCCCGATGACGGCGGCGGCGATGACGATGACGACGAACAAGCCGACGATGCCGAGGCAGCCGAGGCCGACGACCTTTCCGACGGAGCGCTTCTTCGGAGGCTGCGGCTGGAACGGGGGCTGTCCGTAGGGCTGTTGTGGCGGGTAGGGCGGCTGATTGTTCATGGGTCCCCCTGAGGTCCTCGCTGATGAATGCGAGATGTGTGACTTGTCAGGGAGACGTGCGGTTGCCGCCTATCGGGGGGATTCACCCGGACGTGTTGAAGGCGGAAGAGGAGAGTTGAATGCGGAAGAGCGGAAGACCTTCGGCCAGGCCCTGCCGTGCTGCTCCGACACGCAAGCGGGGCCGACCCGTTTCAGGTCGGCCCCGGCGAGGTTCAGCGGATCACCAGCCGCGGGCTCGCCACTCCGGGAGCCGGTCGAAGATCTTCGTCTCGACGTCGTGGAGCAGGCTGGCGAACGCCGCGGGGTCCTTGCGGGTGTTGCCCACACCGCCCGGGAACACCAAAGCTGACCGGGCAACACAGCAAATGTGGCCGCCACCTTGCCCCCGCCCGCACAGTGGCGTTTCTGTACACCCGTATCAACGAGGACCCCCGCGACCTGAAGCGCGGTGTCGACCGACAGATGGACGCCCCCCGAGCCAACGCCCTCTCAGATCAGCGAGAGTTGGGTCGGTTCGGTCACGGGCGGATCGACCTGGTCGGCCGGCTCGGGAATCCGGCGCTGGTACCACTTGGGGGCGTACGCGCCCTCGGCGTACAGCCGCTCGTAGCGGCGTACCAGGTGTGGGTGGTGCTGGCCGAGCCAGGCCGTG
>NZ_JNWO01000009.1 GCF_000716435.1 Streptomyces xylophagus | reverse complement strand
CCACCGAAATCTACACGTAAGGAGTCGTCGGCAGCGTCAGATGTGTATAAGAGACAGGGGTCCCCCGCCCCTGCAAGGACCCCCCTCCCCCTACGGCCCCCAGCCCTACCAGACCTGGTCCCAGGGCTACACCCCGTACAACACCCCCGCGCCCCTCAACGGCATGTCCATCGCCGCCCTCGTGCTCGGCATCCTGTGCTGCATACCGGGGGTCGGTCTGGTTCTCGGGCTGATCGCGTTGAACCAGATCAAGAAGCGGGGTGAGCGTGGGCGGAGCATGGCGGCGGCCGGCATGGTGCTGTCGGCGTTCGGGCTGGTGGTGGGGGTGCTCGGGGTGACCGGTGCCGCGACCGGGTTCTGGGACGACGTCAAGGACAGCGCGCGGAACAACTCGAGCGCCTCCCCCGTGAAGGGCGAGTGCTTCGACGCGCCCAGCGGTTCGCTGGAGGGCATGACGTACGACTTCGACGTGGTGTCCTGCGACGGCGAGCACGACGGGGAGGTGTTCGCCGTCGTGCGGATGAGCGGTGGCACCTATCCTGGGGACAAGAAGGTCGCCGCCACCGCGGACGACAGGTGCTACGCGCTCCAGGACGCCTACGCCATGGACGGCTGGGCCGTACCCGACGACGTGGACGTCTACTACGTCACGCCGACCGAGCAGAGCTGGAGCCTCGGCGACCGCGAGATCACCTGCGCGTTCGGCAACACGGACGAGAAGGCGAGCCTGCCCGGCGGTTCGCTGCGCAACGACGCCGCGACCCTCGACTCGGACCAGGTCGCGTATCTGAAGGCCGCCCACGTTCTCAACGTGGCACTGGACTCGGCGCCCGACGCGCAGTACGTCGAGGACGACCTGCCGGGGCACAAGGCCTGGGCGGGCCGGGTCTCGGCCGCGCTGACCCAGCAGGCCGGTCTGCTGGAGAGTCATGAGTGGCCCGGCGGTTCCGAGAAGCCGGTCGCGGCCCTGGTCAAGGACCTGCGAGCGGCGCAGAAGGAGTGGGCGAAGGCAGCCGAGGCCTCCGACGCGGACGAGTTCTACGCGCACTACGACAAGGGCGCCGACCTCATCGACCCGAAGAAGTCGGTCACCGCCCGCAAGGCTCTGGGGCTCGCCACGACCCCTCCGTCGTACGACGAGAACGGCGGCGGCGGGGACAGCGGAGGAGGTGACACCGGCCTGGAGGTGTGACGGCTCCTATAGCGGGGAGAAAGTGCCTGGGTAAAGCCCACGCGGGGCATAAGTCATCACATCGAGTGATTCTCTGGCCTTTGCTTGCATGGCACAACCCACGGTTGCCAGGCTGTTGCTGTCTGTACAACCTGATGGGAGTGGCCAGTGACATTCGGTGAGCAGCCGGCGTATCTGCGCGTCGCGGGTGATCTCCGCAAGAAGATTGTCGACGGCCAGCTGCCCCCGCACACCCGGCTGCCCTCCCAGGCCAGGATCCGCGAGGAGTACGGCGTCTCGGACACGGTCGCCCTCGAGGCGCGCAAGGTGCTGATGGCCGAGGGGCTGGTCGAGGGCCGTTCCGGCTCGGGGACGTATGTGCGCGAGCGTCCCGTGCCGCGGCGCGTCTCCCGCTCCGGGTTCCGGCCGCCCACCGGCGCGACACCGTTCCGGCAGGAGCAGGCCGAGGGCGAGGCGCGCGGCACCTGGGAGTCCAGCAGCGAGCAGGCCGAGGCCGGCGGCACGATCGCCGAGCGGCTCGCCCTCCAGCCCGGCGAGCGCGTGATGTGCACGAAGTACGTGTTCCGGGACGCCGGCGAGACGATGATGCTCTCCACGTCCTGGGAGCCCCTCGCGGTGACCGGCCGTACGCCCGTGATGCTGCCCGAGGAGGGCCCGCTCGGCGGCATGGGGGTCGTCGAGCGGATGCGTGCCATCGATGTCGTGGTCGACAACGTCACGGAGGAGGTCGGCGCCCGGCCGGGTCTCGCCGAGGAGTTGCTCGCCCTGGGCGGAGTCCCCGGGCATGTGGTGCTGGTCATCCAGCGCACGTACTACGCCTCGGGCCGCCCGGTGGAGACGGCCGACGTGGTCGTCCCGGCCGACCGCTACCGGATCGCCTACCACCTTCCGGTGAAGTGATCGGCCGCCGGCCCCCGGTGAAGTGATCGCCCGCCACCTTCCGGTGAAGTAGCGCACCGGGTGGTGCGTTGTAGTGCGTTTCGCGTGAAGTAGTGCACTTTTTCCGGCACTTGCCGCCGGAACCGGTCAATCCGCCCTGTCCCGTGCGCCGTTGGATTCCGGTCTTTCTCGCAGGTCGTTCACGGCGCCTGTACCCTGCCTCCGACCGGATGCATCGAGGTGCGCCAACGGCGCGTTCGTCATCGTGCGCCCCCTCCGTCCTGGCTGGTTGCGTACCTCTTTGTGAAAACCCGTATTCGCTGCGTGAAGGTTAGGCGTAGGCTCCGGCATATGCGGATTGCGGTTTCCTTATGGGGTGGGGCACGGCACGAACCGCGAGCGGGAAGCGGAGGGGCGCGATGAACGACGGCACGATCACTCTTCCCTGGCTCGTGATACGGCAGGACGACAACGGCAATCGCTACCGCGTGGGCAGGTACGCCACCCGCGCCGAGGCCCAGAAGATCGCGGACAGCCTCGACGACCGCGGACACAAGCAGCTCTACTGGGTCGAGCGGATCGGGCAGAACGGGGACGTCACCCGCAACTGACCGCACCCCGTAGTCTCCGGCGCATGAACGAACGGATCGTGGTGGTCGGAGCCGCCCTGTTCGACGGCGTCGGCGACGACACCCGACTGCTCGCCGCCCGTCGCAGCGCTCCCCCCGAACTGGCCGGACGCTGGGAGCTCCCCGGCGGCAAGGTCGAGCCCGGCGAGAGCCCCGACGCCGCGCTGGTGCGCGAACTTCGTGAGGAACTCGGCGTCGACGCCGAGACCGTCGCGCGCGTCCCGGGGGAGTGGCCGCTGAAGCCGCCGTACGTCCTCCAGGTCTGGACGGCCCGGCTGCTCCCCGCCTCGCCCCGCCCGAAGCCGCTGCAGGACCACGACGAACTGCGCTGGCTCGCCCCCGCCGACGTCTGGACCGTCGACTGGCTCGACCAGGACGTGCCCGCCGTACGGGAGACGCTCGCGCACCTCGATATCCGGGCGTGCTGAACCCGTCCTGCGTCGTGCGGGCGGAGCGCGGCGAAGTCGGCGTACGCCGTTCGTGCCACAGTGCGCCCTCGGGGACGGTACCGGGTCCTGAATATCGGGTATGTGCCCATTAACCCCATGAAATCGGACATGGGTGAGCTGGCTGGCCCGGGATGTGATCGGCTTGATCGACACCGAAGGCGACTGCGCCGAGTGGACCTTCCCCGCGGACCCCGGAGCCGTCCGCACCGCACGCTCCGCGGTCCGTGGGCAGTTGCGCGAGTGGGACCTCGACGCCCTCGCCGACATCGCGGCGCTGCTGGTCAGCGAGCTGGTGACCAACGCGCTGCGGCACGCCACCGGCCCCATCGGAGTCCGGCTGGTCCGCCCTGTCGGCCCGCACGGCGTGCTGCTCGTCGAGGTCTCCGACCCGCTGCCCGACCCGCCCCGCGAGCGCGTCGCCCGCCCCGAGGACGAGAGCGGCCGGGGCCTCCAACTGGTCGCCGGCGCCTGCGTCCGCTGGGGCACCAGACCCGGGGAGAGCGGCAAGACGGTGTGGTTCGAGCTGGCCGTGCCGGGGTGAATCGGGGCCGCGGACCGCTGTACGGACCGGACAGCGGTGTCCATCGACAGGTTCAGGCCTGTGACGGTTGTCGATCCGCGTGGTTCGACTGCGTGTCCGCTGGTTAGAAGACTGGAAGTGTTGTCGCAGGCCGGTCCGAAATGCATCGGGATTGTCCTGTGATCGTGAACACCGTGTTGTGGGGCGCCGTAGTGCTGGATACTGCGGGCAGCCGCCCCCGGTGACCGGTGCCGGACGCGGTGAGCTGGAGGGGACGGTTCGCGTGAGCGAGATACCAGCGAAGGCCACGGAGTCCGAGGACCCGTCGGGCGGCGCGAGGGCTGAGGCCGCGGGTTCCGTCGACGTGCCCGCCGACGCCGTGCGGGTCGCCGACGGGATGTCCGAGGGCGACGCGTTGTCCGTCGGCGACGCCATGTGGCAGAGCAGTCCACCCGGCTCGATCTACGACTACATCAAGGTCGCCTCCTTCTCCATCGGCCCCGACGGGCTCGTCGACCAGTGGAGTCTGCGGGCCGAGCAGCTCTTCGGCATCCCCACGGAGCGCGCGGTGGGCATGGATCCCATCGAGGCGTTCGTCGACCCCGAACTGCACGAGCGTGGCCAGCGGAAGATGGCCGAGATCCTGGACGGCCGCGAGTGGACCGGAGTGGTCCCCTTCCGGGTGCCGGAGACCGCCGAGGGCGAGCCGGGCAAGGAGGGACTCGCCGAGGTCTATGTGATGCCGACCCGGACCGAGGAGGGCGAGCGGGCCGCCGTCTGCATCGTCGTCGACGTCCGCATCCTGCGTCGCATCGAGACCGATCTCGCCGCCTCGCAGTCGATATTCGGTCAATCTCCGTTCGGGTTCCTGCTGATCGACCCCGACCTGCGGGTCCGGCGCGCCAACCAGCAGATCGCCAACACCTTCGGCGGCACCCCCGACGACCACCGCGGCAACGGCGTCCAGGACTATCTGCAGAGCCCCGAGGCCGAGCGGGTCACCGCGACCCTGCGCCGCGTCCTGGAGACCGGCAACTCCATCACCGACATGCACGTGACCGGCTTCGTGCCCGGTTCCGAAGAGCGCCGCCACTGGTCCATCAACCTCTACCGCGTGCACAGCGGCAGCGGCCGCCCCATCGGCATCGCCTGGCTCGGCACCGACGTCACCGCCCGCCGCGCCGCCGCCCGCGAGGCCGCCTCCGCGCGGCGCAATCTCGCCCTTCTGAACGAGGCCGGCGCCCGCATCGGGAACTCCCTCGACCTGGAGACCACGGCCCGCGAACTCCTGGACGTCGTCGTCCCCGGCTTCTGCGACCTCGCGACCGTCGACCTTTACCAGGGCCTCCTGGCCGGCGACGAGACCCCGCCGGGCCGGGCCGACGGCAGCGCCGAACTGCGCCGGGTGGCCTTCGCCAGCGCGGTCTCCGACGTCCCCTTCGTGGGCGGCGGCGCACCCGTGGCGGTCAACGCTGTCCACCACTACCCCTTCAACTCGCCCTGCGCGGACGCCCTGCGCACCGCCCGCCCGCAGTACGTCTCCGCCGAGGAGAACGGCCCCGTCCAGTCCACGCTGGCCGTGCCGATGGTCGCCCACGACACCGTCGTAGGACTCGTGCAGTTCGCCCGTACGAAGGGCAGCGAGCCGTTCGGCGACCGGGACCGGGATCTGGCTGTGGAGTTGGCGGCGCGGGCCGCCGTCTGTATCGACAACGCGCGCCTGTACCGCCGCGAGCACGAGCGGGCGTTGATACTGCAACGCTCGCTCCTCCCGCCCGGCGACCCGGAGGCCTCCGGACTCGACATCGCGTGCCGCTACCTTCCCGGGAACGCGGCGACCGAGGTCGGCGGCGACTGGTTCGACGTCATCGAACTCCCCGGCCACCGCACGGCGTTGGTCGTAGGAGACGTGATGGGCCGAGGTCTACGCGCGGCGGTGGCCATGGGCGAACTCCGCACAGCCGTCCGTACGTTGGCCCTCCTCGACCTCGAACCGGCCGAAGTCCTCTCCGCGTTGGACGAGATCGCGCGCGGCCTCGGCACCCCGGGCGGAGTCCAGCAGGCCACCCGCGCCGCCCGCCGCCCCCGCGAGGCCGACCTCTCCGAGGTGTACCTCGCGACCTGTATCTACGCCGTCTACGACTCGGTGACCAGGCGCTGCACCTTCGCCAACGCGGGCCATCTCCCGCCGGTCCTGGTGGAGCCAGGCGAGGCGGCCCTGATGCTCGACGTCCCGCCCGGCATGCCCCTAGGGGTCGGTGGCGAGCCCTTCGAGGAGGTGGAGGTCGAACTGCCCGAAGGCGCGCTGCTGGCGCTCTACACGGACGGACTGGTCGAATCCCGCGACCATCCTCTCGACGAGGGCCTCCAGGCCTTCGTGGGCGCCCTGACCGACCCGGCCAGCCTCTCGTCCGACGGCCACCCGCCCACCACAGCGGCACTGAACGCCGAGACCCACCGCGACCTCGAGGACGTCTGCGACCACGTCCTCAGCACCCTCGACACCCACCACGGCGAGGACGACATCGCCCTCCTCATGGCACGCGTCCAGGGCCTGCCCGAGGACTCGGTCGGCGACTGGACCCTGCCGCGCGAGCCACGCAGCGTGGGCCGCGCCCGGGAGTACGCCCGCGCCCAGTTGAAGTCCTGGGACCTCGAACCCCTCATCGACACCACCGAGTTGCTGGTCAGCGAACTGGTGACGAACGCGCTGCGGTACGGCGAAGGCGAGATCAGGCTGAGGTTGCTGCTGGACCGCACCCTGGTCTGCGAGGTCTGGGACGCGGGCCTGGTCCAGCCGCGCCGCCGCCGCGCCCGCGACACGGACGAGGGCGGCCGGGGCCTCCAACTCGTCGGCCTTCTCTCAGCGGCCTGGGGCTCACGCCGGACACCACGCGGCAAGACGGTGTGGTTCGAACTGCCGTTGCCGGACGGGGAGAACGGGATGGTGGATCCGGCGGAGGCACTGCTCAGCCTGTTCTGACGGTCAGTCTGTTGTGGCGGTTTGCGGGGCCGGCGGAGATGTTGGTCAGTCTGTTCTGGCCGTTTCCGGGTACGGCGGCGGAAGGCCGCGCCGTTTCCGGGTGTCCGGTCCGCCGAAGGCGAGCGGCGGCCCGCCGTCCGCGTCCTCGCCGAGGAGGATCCCGCCGAGGACCGCCCCACCGACCCCGCTCGCGTGCTCGGCGCCGCCGGCGTACGGGTTCCCGTGTACGCGCACGTCCTGCTCGGCCAACTCCCTTGCCTCCAGGGCGAGTACGTCGGCCGTGGCGGAATCGGCAGGATCGGCGTCGAGCAGCCGCCCCGCTTCCGCGAGCCGGGTCCGCGCGTCCGCGCCCACCGCACCCCGGTGCGTCGCCACGAAGCCGCCCGCCGCACGGACGTCAGTACGCCCGACGAGCCACGCGGCAGCACCGAGCACACCGTCCCGCCCGGCGCCGAGCGGCGACATGGCCCGCACGATGCGGCGCAGGGCGGCGAGGGGGTCGTAGGAGCCGTCGCCGGTCAGTTCTTCTCGTACGGCGGCGAGGGTGGAGTCGGCATCGGCGGTCGGCCCGGTGGTCCCGGTCGCCCTGACTCTCGCGATCTCCGCCTCCGCGCCGGTGAGCGTGGCCGGGACCAACTCGCCAGCGGCGGCAAGGGTATTGGCGAGCCGGTCGACGTCGGTCAGGAAGATGTCGGCCTGACTGATGGCACCCTCGGCGGCCCGGAGGTCGCGAATCGCCTTGTCGGTGTGTCCCAAGTCGGCTGCCTGGCGGGCTTGGTTGAGGTGGGTGGTGGCGAACACGAGCCGGTCCTTGGCCTGTTCGACGTATCCGGTGACTGACGCGGTCGCGGTCGCCGTTGCCGTCGCCGAGTAGTGCGTGTTCAGGTCGGCGAGGGTGGCTTCCACGGCGCCGGTACGGCCCGCGAGTTCCCGGAACCGCCCCTCCGCGACTTCCAGTGCAGGGCCCATCTCCCGCTCCAACGCCCGGAGTTGATCGAACCCGGGGGCCTCCGCGTCCAGTCGCCGCCCGGCCTCGGCACACCGTCCGACGATCCCGGCGAGGGCCTGACGCCGGGCGGTTTCCTCTTCGGGGACCCCTTGGCCGTAGCGCAGGCGTATCGCGAACGCGGCGGACAGTTCACGCTCGGCCTCCCGCAGGGCCCGTACGAACGGTTCGACGGCCGTCGCCCCGAACCGGGCCTCGGCGAAGGCGAGTTCCTCCCGGCTGGTGCGCAGACAGTCGTCGGCCTGGACGAGGGCGGCACCGGCCTGCCGTTCCAGGACGGGGAGCGGGGTCACGGGGGGTTGGGGTGAGACCACACCGGGAGTCGTACGGGTACGGGCCCTACGGGTACGCCGTACGTACCCGTACCCCGCGAGTACACCCACCCCGCCGACGGCGACGAGCGGCAGCACGAGATCGGCGGTGGACGCCGACGCCTCGGCGCCCTGCTGGACATGCCCGTGCCCGTGCCCGGCGGCGACGGGCCCGTCCCCGGTGGCCGCAACCGGAACCTCCGGGTTGATCGTCATCACCGGCAACACCAGCCACACGACCCCGGCCGCCCCACCGACCACGGCATGCGCCACCCGCACGGATATGTGAGAGGCCCCGCGCCGCGGCCGGCCCCGTATCAAGGATGACGTCACATTTCGGAGCGTATGAGCAGGAATGCGGGCGCGCGACCGGGCGGGGGTGTGCAGGGGACGGGTGGGGGTCGGGTGGGGTACGGCTACAGGAGGGGAGACGCGGGGATGGGGAACGCGGAGGGCACGGCTGCGGGGCGGGCAGGCGTAGGGGATGGGGAACGGGCGACAGGGCTGAAGGCCGCGGACGGAGACTCTGCGGTGCGGCCGGAGGCCGGAGGCGGAGGGCGACCGACGGGCTTGCGGCGACCGACGGGCTTGCGGCGACCGACGGGCTTGCGGCGACCGACGGGCTTGCGGCGACCGACGGGCTTGCGGCCACCGATCCGCCCGAGCCCGCCGAGGCCGCCGACGGCGCTGCACCCCCACAGGGGCCACCCGCACCCGGCGACGAAAGTAGTACGGGTGGTGCGGGTGGGAAGAACAGGTGGGTCCGGTGGGTCCGCCGCAGTGCCCTCGCGCTCGTTCTCGCCCTGGTGCTTCCCACCCTCGCCGCCGAGATCGCCCTCCGGGTGAACTACACCGGTGACCCGTCCGACGGCACGTACACCAGGAACCGGGACGCGATCTGGCTCGGCCACGCGTGGGTGGACGGTCGTAAGAGCGACGCGGATGTGACCGCACTGGCCCGCCGCCTCAGAGACACCGGTATCCGAGACCTGTACGTCCATTCAGGTCCCCTGGAGCACGACGGCACCCTCCCGGAGTCGGACTACCCGAAGGCCGCCTGGCTGATCGAGTCGGTGCACCGTGAGCTCCCCGGCGTCCGGGTCCAGGCCTGGCTGGGTGACAAGCTCGCCACCGAGAGCCCCGACGGCCTGCGCCTCCAGAACCCCGTGACCCGCACCGCGATCGTCGCCTCGACCCGGCAGATCCTCGCCGCCGGCTTCGAGGGCGCCCACTTCGACCTGGAACCCCTCCACTCCGGCGACGCCGACTACCTCGACCTCCTCGACAGACTCCACGAGGTCACCCGGGCCCACCACGCCCAACTCTCCGTCGCCGCCCACCAGATCGACCCGCTCCCCGCCTTCCACTCCTTCTGGGGCACCCTCACCAACCACCCCAAATGGTGGTCGCAGGCGTACTTCGGCCAGGTCGCCCGCCGCGTCGACCAGATCGCCGTCATGTCGTACGACACGATGCAGCCCCTGCAGAGCCTCTACGGCGGCTACGTCGCCCAGCAGACCTCGCTCGCCCTGGAGGTCACCCCGGACTCCACCGACCTCCTCATGGGCCTGCCCTTCTTCCACGAGAACCGCTTCGGCCACCGAGGCGCCGCCGAGACCGTCCCCGCCGCCGTACGCGGCGTCCGCCTCGGCCTGTCCCGCACGGACGCGCACCGTACGAACTTCGGTGTCGCCCTGTACGTCGACTTCGCGGCGACGGAGGCGGACTGGACGGCGTACCGGGAGGGCTGGGTGCGTTGAGTACGAGGTCAAGTGCGGTGAAAATACAGCGCTGTTCACAGCCACGGATGCGATGATCGGTCACGTCCGATGGGGGTGGGCGATGGTGTGGACGGGGCTGGCCGTGGTGGCCTGTCTGCTGGTGGCCGTGAGCGGAGTCGTCGCGGTGACGACCGGCCGGATGCTGCCGACGTTGCAAGGCCGGGTCGTACGGCCGGAGATGTGGGGTTACGGGCAGCTGGTCTTCGCTCTGGGTATGGCGACGGGGATCTCCCTGCGCTGGTGGGCGGGTTCCCTGGCCGTGGGCGACGCGGGTGGAGCGACGGCGCTCGCCCTGATCGTCCTCGGCTGTGTACTGCAGTGGCGTGCGCAGCGCCCCGCAGTCCGATGACCACCACCCGCAAACCCCTCACCCGCGCCGATCTGACCCCCCTGACCCGCGCCGCCCTCAACCGCACCCCGACGGCGGTCACCCGCATCCGGGGCGGTTCGAAGAAGGGCGTCTACCGCCTCACCTTCGACGACGGCCCTGTGCCGACCGCCGTCGCCTACGTCTGGTCGCCCGAGGAGGACCTCTGGGACGCCGGCCCCGGCGACCCCCGCGACCCCTTCTCCCACGCCTCCGGCCTCAGCCTCTTCACGGCGGCGGCCGACCGCCTCGCCGCGACCGGTGTCCGCGCGCCCCGCCTCCTGCACGCCGACCCCACGCACACCCACCTCCCGGCGGACGCGGCCATCGTCGAGGACCTCCCCGGCGGCACCCTGGAGGATCTGCTGGCCGGCGACCCGGCCGCCGTACCGGACGCGCTGGAGCGGATGGCGGCCCTGCTCGCCACCCTGCACGCCTGCACGGGCCCGCGCTTCGGCAAGGTCGCGGTGGTCGACAACGGCGGTTCCTCGTACGGGAGTTCATGCGAGCGGATCGTCGTCGAACGCGCCCTGGCCGACCTCGACGAGCTACCGGCGCGCGACCCACGAGCCGCCGCCGCGCACCCCCAACTGGCCCACGCCATAAAGACGTTGGCCGCCCGGGTCCGACCCCGCACCGAACCCGCCACCCTCGTCCACGGCGAACTCGGCCCCGACCACGTCCGCGTGACCCCCGACGGCGACCTCGCCCTCATCGACATCGAGGGCCTGATGTACTTCGACCTCGAATGGGAGCACGTCTTCCTCCGCCTGCGCTTCGGCCGCCACTACGACGCCCTGCGCACCGAGGGCCTGGACGAGGACCGGCTGCGCCTCTACCGCCTGGCCATGCATCTCTCCCTGGTGGCGGGCCCGTTGCGCCTCCTCGACGTGGGCGACTTCCACGACCCGGAGTTCATGAGGGGCATCGCGGAACACAATCTCCAACAGGCCCTGTCCCTCGTGGAGCGGACATGAGCGACACCGAAGTGACCCTGGCCGCGCTGCTCATCGCCGTCCTCGCCGGTGTCGGCATCGGGGCGGTCGCGCGCGGCTGGACCCCGCTCGTCCGCCGGAACAGCGTCGCGCGACCTCGGCTGTGGGGCTACGGCATCCTGGTCAGCGACGCGGGGCTGGCCGCGTTCGTGTTCTTCGGGCCGTTCCAGAGCCCGGGCGACTCGCGACTGGCCCCGTTCGCGGTGGTCGGCGGCGTCGTGCTCGCCGTCGGGATCCTCATGCAGAGCGCCGCCGTCGACCGCCACAAGCCTACGAAGACCGCCTCCTGATCTTCGACCCCAGCCACACCAGCGGGTCGTACTTGCGGTCAACCGCCCGTTCCTTCAAGGGAATCAGCGCGTTGTCCGTGATGTGGATGCCCTCGGGGCAGACCTCGGTGCAGCACTTGGTGATGTTGCAGTAGCCGAGACCGTGTTCGTCCTGGGCGGTCTTCTTGCGGTCCAGGCCGCTCTCCGCCGCCGCGTCCAGCGGGTGCATGTCCAACTCCGCGACCCGCATGAGGAATCGGGGGCCCGCGAACGCCGTCTTGTTCTCCTCGTGGTCGCGGACGACATGGCAGGTGTCCTGGCACAGGAAGCACTCGATGCACTTGCGGAACTCCTGCGAGCGGTCGACGTCCTCCTGCATCATCCGGTACTCGCCAAGTCCCACACCCTCCGGCGGCACGAACGACGGAACCTCCCTGGCCTTCTGGTAGTTGAAGCCGACGTCCGTCACCAGATCCCGTACGACAGGGAAGGCGCGCAAGGGTGTGACCGTGATCGTCTCCTCGGGGGTGAACACCGACATGCGGGTCATGCACATCAGCCGGGGGCGCCCGTTGATCTCCGCCGAGCACGAACCGCACTTGCCCGCCTTGCAGTTCCAGCGCACGGCGAGGTCGGAGGCCTGGGTGGCCTGGATGCGGTGGATGATGTCGAGGATCACCTCGCCGTCGTTGACCTCGACCTTGAAGTCCTCCAGGTCGCCGCCCTTGACGTCACCCCGCCACACCTTGAAGCGGGCCTCGTAGCTGCTCACTCGTACAGCTCCTCTTCGGCGAGGTACTTGACCAGCTCTTCCTTCTCGAAGAGGGCGAGCAGGTCGGCGCGGATGGGTTCGGTCGTCTCGCGGGTCAGGGTGATCTGGCCGGACACCGGGTCCGTGGCGCCCAATCCGCCTGTGGGATCGGTGAGTTGGCAGATCAGATTGATGCGGCGCCAGTCGCGGCTCATGCCGGGATGGTCCTCGCGGGTGTGTCCGCCCCGCGACTCGGTGCGCTCCAGCGCGGCCCGGGCCACGCACTCGCTGACCAGCAGCATGTTCCGCAGGTCCAGGGCGAGATGCCAGCCGGGGTTGAACTGCCGGTGGCCCTCCACTCCGGCACGACGGGCCCGTACCCGCAGATCGGCCAGTTTCTCCAGTGCCTGTTCCATCTCGCCCTCGCGGCGGATGATGCCGACGAGGTCGTTCATGGTCTGCTGAAGTTCCTGGTGGAGGGTGTACGGGTTCTCCGGTGGGCGGCCGTTCTCCTTGCCGGGTTCGGGACCCTCGGCCGAGAAGGGGCGCAGCGCCTCCGCCGCCGCCAGGTCCACCTCGGCGTCGTCCACCAGCGGGCGGCTGTCCGCCAGGTCGGCCGCGTGGTCCGCCGCGTGCCAGCCGGCCCGGCGGCCGAACACCAGCAGGTCGGACAGGGAGTTGCCGCCCAGCCGGTTGGAGCCGTGCATGCCGCCGGCCACCTCACCGGCCGCGAACAGCCCCTCGACCCCGCGTGCCGCCGCCGTATCCGAATCGACCGCGATGCCGCCCATCACGTAGTGACAGGTCGGCCCGACCTCCATCGCCTCCGCCGTGATGTCGACGTCGGCCAGTTCCTTGAACTGGTGGTACATGGACGGGAGTCGGCGCCGGATCACCTCCGCCGGCATCCGCGTCGACACGTCCAGGAAGACTCCGCCGTGCGGTGAGCCGCGGCCCGCCTTCACCTCGGAGTTGATGGCGCGGGCGACCTCGTCGCGGGGGAGCAGTTCGGGGGGACGGCGGTTGTGGTCCGGGTCCTCGTACCAGCGGTCGCCCTCCGCCTCCGACTCGGCGTACTTCTCCTTGAAGACGTCCGGGATGTAGTCGAACATGAAGCGTTTGCCGTCCGAGTTGCGCAGCACCCCGCCGTCGCCACGGACGGACTCGGTGACGAGGATGCCCTTCACGGACGGCGGCCAGACCATGCCCGTCGGGTGGAACTGCACGAACTCCATGTTGAGGAGGGGCGCCCCGGCGAGCAGTGCCAGCGCGTGGCCGTCGCCCGTGTACTCCCACGAATTCGACGTCACCTTGAAGGACTTGCCGATCCCGCCCGTCGCGATCACCACGGAGGGCGCCTCCAGGACCATGAAGCGACCCGTCTCGCGCTCGTAGGCGAAGACCCCGGAGACGCGGCTTCCGTCCTTCAACACCCGTGTCACGGTGCATTCCTGATAGACCTTCAGGCGGGACTCGTAGTCGCCGGTCTCCTTGTAATCCTCCTGCTGGAGCGACACGATCTTCTGCTGGAGCGTGCGGATCAGCTCGAGTCCCGTACGGTCGCCGACGTGGGCGAGGCGCGGGTACTCGTGGCCGCCGAAGTTGCGCTGGGAGATCCTGCCGTCCTTCGTGCGGTCGAAGAGGGCGCCCCAGGTCTCCAACTCCCAGACCCGGTCCGGGGCTTCCTTCGCGTGCAGCTCCGACATGCGCCACTGGTTGAGGAACTTCCCGCCGCGCAGCGTGTCGCGGAAGTGGACCTGCCAGTTGTCGTGCTCGTTGACGTTGGCCATCGCCGCCGCGATGCCGCCCTCGGCCATCACCGTATGGGCCTTGCCGAACAGCGACTTGCAGATCACCGCCGTACGGGCACCGCGCTCGCGCGCCTCGATGGCGGCCCGCAGACCGGCGCCACCGGCACCGACCACGACGACGTCCCACTCCTGTCGCTCGACCACGGACATCAGAAGGCCCCTGCCAATCTAAAAGAAGCGCGGATCATTGAAGGCTCCTGAGGCGACCAGGTACACGTAGAAATCGGCGGCCGCGACACTGATCAACGACGCCCAGGCGAGCTGCATATGACGGTTGTTCAGCTGCCCCACGAACTTCCACGCCTTGTAGCGCACGGGATGCTTGGAGAAGTGCTTGAGCTTGCCGCCGACGATGTGCCGGCAGGAGTGGCAGGAGAGGGTGTACGCCCAGATCAGCACGATGTTGGCCACGAAGACGAGGGTGCCCAGGCCCATGTGGCCCCAGTGGTAGTGCTCGTCGCGGAAGGTCAGCACGGTGTCGTAGGTCAGGGTGCCCGCCACCAGGAGCGCCGCGTAGAAGAAGTACCGGTGGACGTTCTGGAGGATGAGAGGGAAGCGGGTCTCACCCGTGTACTTCTTGTGCGGCTCGGCCACCGCGCAGGCCGGGGGCGAGGCCCAGAAGCCGCGGTAGTAGGCCTTGCGGTAGTAGTAGCAGGTCAGGCGGAAGCCGAGCGGGAAGATCAGGATGATGATGGCGGGGGAGATGCCCCACCAGCTCCCGAAGAGATCGGCGTTCGGGCCCGCGTGCATGGTGCTGCACCGCTCGGCCAGACAGGGCGAGTAGAACGGCGAGACGTACGGCGCCGAGTAGTAGTTCGAGTCCGCGAAGGCCCGCCACGTCGAGTAGACGACGAAGGCCAGCAGTCCGGCGGCGGTGCCGGCCGGGGCCAGCCACCAGCGGTCGGTCCGCAGATGCGGGGCGTCGATCGCGGCGCGCGTACCGGTGTGTACGCCGCCGCTCTTCGGTTGGGGTTCCGTACCAGTGGCCAAGTCAGGACTCCGGTCGGTTCAGGGTGCGTGGCGGTCGTGGGCGCCGAGTCCTTCGTCGTCCGAGTCCGTCCACAGGGTGTTGTCGTAGGGGGTGTCGGGGATGGAGACGAGATCGGGGCGCCGGGGGCGCTCGATCCCTGGTGCGGCGTCGCGCAGCAGCGCCACGCTCTCGCGCAGCCGGTCGGCGTCGGCCTTGACCCTGCGCATCTCCAGGCCGCCGCTGCCGAATTGGTTCTCGAGCCGCCCCACCGACCTGAACAGGTCGTCGAGACAGCGCTGGACTGACGTCAGTTCGTCGTGCACGGACATGACGTGACCTCACTTCCGCGGGCGTCGGCCCTGGACGGCAACGTTCATGCGCCTGCGAGTGTTGCGCGCCACACCTGCCGGTGGGAAGCGGTGTGCACGGATTGGCCGGGGTGCGTTGGTGTGTACGGGGGCAGATTCGAACATTGCGCCGCACGGGTGGGCTTCCCGGCGCCCCTCGCCGTGTCGCCCTTCATGGCCGAACCGTTTCCTCTTCAGTGGCCGCAAAGATCTGATCAGCTCCATATACCGCCAAAAGTGATCAGAAGCCCCGCGGCTTACCGGAGGTAGCAGTGATGTCCCACGACGGCGTCAGACTGCGCGCGGTCATGCGCTCGGTCGCCTTCCTCACCGCGGGCGCGCTCGCGGTGCCCACCCTCGCGGCATGCGGCGCGGACGACGAGTCGGGCAAGCCGCTCGCCGGACAGGACATCGCCCCGGTCGGCCGTGACCTGGTAGCCGACGGCGGCACCCTGAACTGGGCCGTCGACGACGTACCGGAGACCCTCAACACGTTCCAGTCGGACGCCGACGACACCACCACCCGCGTCGCCCAGGCCGTCCTGCCCGCCATGTTCCGGCTCGACGCCCAGGGCCGGCCGCAGCGCGACGCCGACTTCCTGGAGTCCGCGAAGGTCGTCGACACCTCGCCCAAGCAGGTCGTCCTCTACAAGCTCGACCAGCAGGCCGTGTGGAGCGACGGCCGCGAGATCGGCGCCGCCGACTTCGCCGCCCAGTGGCGCGCACTGTCCGGCAAGGACTCCGCGTACTGGACCGCCCGCAACGCCGGCTACGACCGCATCGAGAAGATCGAGCGCGGCGCCAACAACCTCGAGGTCAAGGTCACCTTCAGCAGGCCGTACGCCGACTGGAAGGCCCTGTTCTCGCCGCTGTACCCCAAGGACGTCATGGGCACCCCGGACGCCTTCAACGACGGCGCCCGCCGCAAGCTGAAGGTCACCGCCGGGGCGTTCGCATTGCAGAAGATCGACCGCAAGGACAAGGAGATCGTCCTCGCCCGCAACCCGCACTGGTGGGGTCGGCCCGCGAAGCTCTCCGAGATCGTGCTGCACGCCGTACCCCTCGACAAGCGGGCCGCCGCGCTCGCCGACGGCACGGTCGACCTGGCCGAGATCGACCCCGCCGACGCGAGCCGCATCGCCCTCGCGGGGCGCGCCAAGGGCACGAGCACTCCGCTCCAGGGCGCGAGCCCCACGAGCGAGGAGGAGAGCAAGGACGAGAGCAAGAACGTAAGCCCGAAGGAGAAGAAGAAGCTCGGCAAGAAGGCGCGCAAGGCGCTCGCCACCTACCTGCGCCAGCAGGACGCGCTGCGCGCCTTCACCGTCCGCCGCTCCTTCGAGCCCGCCTACACCCAGCTCGCCCTCAACGGCTCCGAAGGCCCCCTCGCCGACGAACGCGTCCGGCGTGCCGTGGCCCGCGCGCTCGACCGGGAGGCGCTCGCCAAGGTCGTCCTCACCCCGCTGGGCCTGCCCGCCGTGCCGGTCGGCAGCCACCTCGCCCTCTCCGGCCAGGCCGCGTACGCCGACAACAGCGGCGCGCTCGGCGACCACGACACCACGGAGGCGCAGGCGCTGCTCGCCGACGCCGGGTGGGTGCCCGGCGGCCCGGTCAAGGACAAGGGCGAGAAGGCGGCCGGCGCCGAGGGGAAGAAGACCAAGAAGGACGACGACGGGTCCGAGTCCGAGGGCGGCTCCGACGGGCAGTACATCGTCGGCGAGGACAACAAGGACCCGCAGGACCACACCAAGAAGCGCGACCACGGCCGGGACGAGGGCTCCAAGCACCTCGCCGACGGCAAGCAGTACGACGGCCGCAAGGTGAAGCAGGGCGGGGCCCCCGGCGCGTACGCCCCCAAGGGCACGGCCGCCCCCGCCGGCGCGAAGACCGGCACGCTCGCCAAGGACGGCAAGCCGCTCACCCTCCGCTTCGTGCTCCCCTCCGGAACCGGCTCGGAGTCGCTGCGCGCGGTCGCCGACAGCATCTCCCGGATGCTGGAGAAGGTCGGCATCCGCACGGAGATCACCAAGGTCTCCGACGACAGCTACTTCAAGGACCACATCGCGTCCGGCCAGTACGACCTCGCCCTCTATTCCTGGCCCGCGTCCGCCTTCCCCGCCACCGACGCCCGCCCGATCTTCGCCAAGCCGGTCCCGGCCGCCGACGGCTCCCTGAACGTCGAGCAGAACTACACCCGCGTCGGCACCGACCAGGTCGACCAGCTCTTCGACCAGGCCGCGTCGACCCTCGACGAGGACGAGTCCGCCGCCCTGGTCCGCAAGGCCGACGCCCGCATCTGGGCCGCGGCCGGCTCGATCCCCCTCTACCAGCGCCCCCAGCTCACCGCCGCCCGCAGGACGATCGTCAACGCCGGCTCCTTCGGCTTCCAGACCCCGGTCTACGAGGACATGGGCTTCCTGAAGAAGGGGGCCCACCCGTCGGCGAGCCCGTCCAAGGGCTAGCATCACCGCAGATGACGAGCACGGCCGCCGTCCCGCAGGTAGTTGCGGGACGGCGGCCGTCGTACGGGGGTGGGTTGTGCGGGGTTGGAGCGCGGCGTTGACCGCGGCGGTGATGCTGGGCACGGCCGGCTGCGGAGCCGTAGCCACCGATGACGGCCGGTCCGCCGCCGGGGCGGCCACGATCTGTACGCACGGGACCTACACCTGGTCCGGCATCCGGCACGTGGAACGGCTGACCGGACTGCCCGACCGGATCACGTACGCCGACGGCGGGTACCAGGGCACCATCGAACCCGTCTCCGACACCGTCTACCGCCCCACCGTGACCCACTCGCCCAAGGGCGTCACCCCCGCCCGCGTGATCAAGGCGCTGGGTGTCCACCTCAAGACGGAGGACCCGCTCGCCGGGCCGTCCGAGACGGCCGGGCAGGAGAAGACGGAGTTCTTCGACGAGCTCGGCGAACCCCCGCAGCGCTACTACACCTGGGAGTCGGTCGACCTGATTGAGGCCGACTTCACTTACACCTGCGGACTGAACCCGCCGGTGCACGGTCACGTGCACACCTGGGACACCTACGGCGGTGGGTTCCTGCCCTGTTCCCAGCCCTCCGAGGGCGCCCCGGCCAAGGTCGCCGCGGCGAGGCTGTGCCCCGCCGGATCCCTTGCCGTGACCGGCGTCTGACCGGTCCAGCGGCCGCCTGTAAGGCCCTGTGGAGGCCCCTTCCCCGTACGCCACGTACGATGGGGTAAGGCCGTGGCGTGTCCAGCCCGGCAGGGTCCGCGTAACACAGACGTACGCGCAGGCCTTCCTCACTCTCCGGGAGTACGCCGCAATATGGCCACGCGCCACGACATCCGCAACGTCGCCATCGTCGCCCACGTCGACCACGGGAAGACGACCCTCGTCGACGCCATGCTGAAGCAGGCCGGTGCCTTCGCCGCGCACGCCGCCGAGTCGCTCGACGACCGAATGATGGACTCGAACGATCTGGAGCGTGAGAAGGGCATCACGATCCTGGCCAAGAACACGGCCGTCAAGTACCACCCGAAGGATGGCAGCGATGTCATCACCATCAACATCATCGACACCCCGGGCCACGCCGACTTCGGTGGCGAGGTCGAGCGCGGTCTGTCGATGGTGGACGCGGTGGTGCTGCTCGTCGACGCCTCCGAGGGCCCGCTGCCCCAGACCCGCTTCGTGCTGCGCAAGGCGCTCCAGCAGCGCCTGCCCGTCATCCTGTGCATCAACAAGACGGACCGCCCGGACTCCCGGATCGACGAGGTCGTCAACGAGACCTACGACCTCTTCCTGGACCTGGACGCGGACGAGGAGCAGATCGAGTTCCCGATCGTCTACGCCTGTGCGCGTGACGGCGTGGCCTCGCTGACCAAGCCCGAGAACGGCACCGTCCCGCAGGACAGCGACAGCCTGGAGCCCTTCTTCTCCACGATCCTGTCGCACGTCCCGGCCCCCGAGTACGACGAGGCCGCCCCGCTCCAGGCGCACGTCACCAACCTGGACGCGGACAACTTCCTCGGCCGTATCGCGCTGCTCCGCGTCGAGCAGGGCGAGCTGCGCAAGGGCCAGACCGTCACGTGGATCAAGCGCGACGGCACGATGTCCAACGTGCGCATCACCGAGCTGCTGATGACCGAGGCGCTCACCCGCAAGCCGGCCGAGATGGCGGGCCCCGGTGACATCTGTGCCGTGGCCGGTATCCCGGACATCATGATCGGCGAGACCCTCGCCGACCCCGAGAACCCGATCGCGCTGCCGCTGATCACGGTCGACGAGCCGGCGATCTCCATGACCATCGGTACGAACACCTCGCCGCTGGTCGGCCGCGGCGGCACCGGCAAGGGCGCCACCGCGAAAGCCGCGGTCAAGGACCGCAAGGTCACCGCCCGTCAGGTCAAGGACCGCCTGGACCGCGAGCTGATCGGTAACGTCTCGCTCCGCGTGCTCGACACCGAGCGCCCGGACGCCTGGGAGGTGCAGGGCCGCGGTGAGCTGGCGCTGGCCATCCTGGTCGAGCAGATGCGCCGTGAGGGCTTCGAGCTGACCATCGGCAAGCCGCAGGTCGTCACGCAGATCATCGACGGCAAGGTGCACGAGCCGGTCGAGCGCATGACGATCGACGTGCCCGAGGAGCACATGGGCGCGGTCACGCAGCTCATGGGCGTCCGCAAGGGCCGGATGGACAACATGTCCAACCACGGCTCGGGCTGGGTCCGCCTGGAGTTCGTCGTTCCGTCCCGCGGTCTCATCGGCTTCCGTACCGAGTTCCTGACGGGTACGCGCGGCACGGGCATCGCCCACTCCATCCACGAGGGCCACGAGCCGTGGTTCGGCGTCCTGACGACCCGGAACAACGGTTCGCTGGTGGCCGACCGCGCGGGTGCCGTCACCGCGTTCGCGATGACGAACCTCCAGGAGCGCGGTGTGCTGTTCACCGACCCCGGCACCGAGGTGTACGAGGGCATGATCGTCGGCGAGAACTCGCGCGCCGACGACATGGACGTGAACATCACCAAGGAGAAGAAGCTCACCAACATGCGCTCGGCCGCCGCCGACTCGTTCGAGGCGATCGTGCCGCCGCGCAAGCTCTCCCTGGAGCAGTCCCTGGAGTTCTGCCGCGACGACGAGTGCGTCGAGGTGACCCCGGAGTCCGTTCGCATCCGCAAGGTCGTCCTCGACCAGAAGGAGCGCGGTCGCTCCGCGAGCCGGGCCAAGCACGGCTGATGCATGCAATGTGCCACGATCTGAGGCACTGATCCGGCCAACTGAGCCCGGGTGTCCCCATCTTGGGGGTGCCCGGGCTTTGTGCAACCGGTTTAAGCCCCGTGCGGCCCCGTTCCGTAGGGCGGTGTGTCCGTAATGCGGAGATCCTCGCCCGATAGCCATGTAACAAGTCCGTTTCGTGGCCTTCTCCCGTCGAACAGTTTGTCCATGTTTTGGAAGATGTACGCGTCAGCTGTGACTGAATTGAGATTTAAAGACAGTGGTCGGCACCTGGCACATGGCAGATAGTTAGCCGCGTAACGCTCGGGTCAATGGGTCACCGCGCCGTGGGGACGGCGCCGACTCGCGAGCACCAGGGGGTGTCTGACCCTCCGTCAGGGGTGACGGAGGAAAGACGTCAACCCCCTCCTGTTGGTGAACACGTGGAGTCATGAGGAGGAGCCCCATGCGTGGTGTCACGAACGCCAGGTGGGACACGCCGTCCGTCAGTAGCAACTTCGCCCGCCCATGCGGAGATTGGCTCTGAGAAGTCGACCGGCGGCCCAGTGCCGCCGTTCAACTACGCGCGTCCGGCTGCGGGATCTCCCGCGACACCGGACCGCTCCCGGACCTCTTTCCTAGTTCCGACCGGTGGTCGCGCACACCCTGCGCGGATCGCCCGCTCGGCACACCCACACCTGTGAAATGGGCGAACAGTGACAAGTCCTATCGACATTGAGGGCGGCGGAACCTCGGTCGTCGTCGACGGCGAACCAGGGCCGCAGGCGGAACCCGAAGTGAAGAAGCTGGAGGGCCGCTCGCCCGGCCAGCTGATGTGGATCCGCTTCAAGCGCGACCGCACCGGCGTCGTCTCGGCCTACGTCGTGGCCTTCTTCTTCCTCGTCGGACTCCTCGCACCGCTGATCTCCAAGCTGTACGGCAAGGACCCGTACACCGTGTACGCGGACGAACGCCCCGAGCTCTTCGACAGCGCGGGCGTCCCGCTGCAGCCCAACGGCGGGATCAGCAGCCAGTTCTGGTTCGGCCTCGAACCGGGCAACGGCTACGACGTGTTCACCAAGCTCCTCTACGGCATCCGCACGTCGCTGATGATCTCCGTCTGCGTGACGATCGCGACCGTGCTCACCGGCATCCTGCTCGGCGTCGCGGCCGGCTACCTCGGCGGCAAGCCCGACTACTTCATCAGCCGGGTCATCGACTTCCTGCTCGCCTTCCCCGCCCAGCTGTTCTTCATCGCGAGCATGCCGGTCGTGGTCTCCCTCTTCGTGAGCCCGACCGACGAGACGCCGACCTACGTCCGGGTCGTGGCGCTCATCGCGGTGCAGTGGTTCCTGGGCTGGATGAGCCTGGCCCGCATCCTGCGCGGCACCAGTCTGGCGCTGCGCGAACGGGAGTTCATCGAGGCGGCCCGGGTCAGCGGAGCCTCGCCCTGGCGGATCATCAGCCGGGAGATCCTGCCGAACGTGGTCACGCCGATCCTCGTGCAGTCCACGTACATGCTTCCGGGCTTCGTGACCGCCGAGGCCGGACTGTCCTACCTGGGTGTGGGCATCGTCGAACCGACGCCGGACTGGGGACAGATGTTCTCCAAGGCGTCCACCGAACTCGTGATGTCGAACGACATCACCTACATGTTCTTCCCGGGTGTCTCGATGATCATCTTCATCGTGGCCTTCAACCTGCTCGGGGACTCGGTCAGGGACGCCTTCGATCCCAAGACGGCACGCTGACCGTCCGTTGGTGGGCGTCCTCGCCCGGATACCGCACGGCAACACAGCACAGCAATCCAGCACGGCGATCCAGCACGGGAATTCCTTTGTGCACTGGTGACACACAGATGGGTGGAAACTGAGTGATGAGTAGGGGCGGACGCCACGTATACGCCGCGCTCTCCGTGCTCGCGGCCGGGGCTCTTGTGCTCACCGGTTGCAGCAAGGGCGGCAGCGACGCGAGTGACAACAACAAGCAGGACAAGGAGAACGCGGCAAGACAGCAGAAGTCGATCAAGTTCGGCGACGCCGCGGACTCCACCGGACCGGCCCCGGCCGTACCGGGCGCCAAGTCCGGCGGTTCGATCGAGGTGCTCCAGCGCGACAGCTACGCGCACCTCGACCCGGCCCAGATCTACGTCTCGGACGAGGGCTCGCTCGCGACCCTGCTCCACCGGGGTCTCACGGGTTACAAGACGACCACCGCCGACGGCAAGGGTCACGAGGTCGTCGGTGACCTCGCCACCGACTCCGGCACCACCACGGACGGCGGCAAGACCTGGAAGTACACCCTCAAGGACGGCATAAAGTTCGCGGACGGGACGCCGATCACGTCCGCCGACTTCCGCCAGACCTTCGAGCGGCTCTTCGCGTCCTACATCAACCAGGGCCCGACGTACATCCAGCAGTGGCTGGCCGACACCGCCGGCGCCGACTACCGCAAGCTGCTGCCGGACGGCCCCTACAAGGGCAAGCACCTGCCGAGCACCGTCCTTGAGACACCGGACGCCAAGACCGTCATCTTCCACTTCAAGACGGCGCACGCCGACCTGCCGTACGCCCTCGCCATGGCGGGCTACGCCGTCGTGTCCGCCAAGGGTGACACCCAGGTCAAGTACGACAAGAACCCGGTGACGAGCGGCCCGTACAAGATCCAGTCGTTCAAGTCGGGCAAGTCGATGGTGCTCGTGAAGAACACCAACTGGGACCCGAAGACGGACCCGATCCGCCACCAGTACGTGGACCAGTTCAACTTCACGTTCAACCAGCAGTTCGAGACGTCGACGAAGGCGCTCCTCGCGGACAGCGGGGCGGACCAGACCGGCATCAGCTTCAACAACCAGGTCGACGCGGGCAACCTGTCCAGCGTGCTCAAGGACCCGAAGATGAAGTCCCGCACGGTCTCCGGCTACCAGCCGTACGTGGGCCAGATGAACATCAACAACAGCCACCCGGCCATGAAGGACAAGCTGGTGCGTGAGGCCATCGCCTACGCGCTGCCCATCACGCCGTTCCTCCGTGCCTTCGGCGGTACCGACGCGATGGAGGTCGCCGGCGGCACGATCAGCCCGACCGTCTCCGGCTACAACGCCGCGTTCGACCCGTTCGGCAAGAAGAAGAACCCTGCCGGTGACCCGGTGAAGGCCAAGGCGCTGCTGAAGAAGGCCGGCAAGCTCAACATGAAGCTGACCTTCGGCTACACCAACACCCCCGAGGGCCAGCAGTACTCCACCGCCATGGCGGCGGGCCTGAAGAAGGCCGGCTTCAACGTCCAGCGCCAGGAGATCCCGGCCGAGACCTACTACGACCAGGTCAGCAAGCTGGACAACAACTACGACATCTTCCACACCGCGTGGGGTGCCGACTGGCCGTCCGCCTCGACCGTCGTCCCGCCGCTCTACGACGGACGCGTCATCGCCGACGGTGCGCAGAACTACTCCCAGGTCAACGACCCCAAGGTGAACGCCGACATCGACGCGGCGAACAAGATCACCGACCCGGTCAAGGCCGCGGCCGCCTGGGAGAAGATCGACGAGTACCTCGTGAAGGACCTCGTCTCCTTCGTCCCGACCGCGTACTACAAGCAGACCCAGATCGCCGGTTCCAAGGTCGGCGGCCTCGTCTACGACGACGTCCTCGGCGGCGTCGACCCGCGTCGCCTGTTCGTCAAGTAACCGCCGTCCGTCCGGCACCCGGTGCTCCCGCCCCTCTCCGGGGCGACGCACCGGGTGCCGGGCGGCCCGCCGACGTCAGAGAGCTGCCCCTGTCATGCTGCGCTTCCTCGTCCGCCGGTTCCTCGGCGCGATCGTCATCCTCTTCCTGCTGAGCATCGTCACGTTCCTGCTGTTCTTCGGGATGCCGCGGGACCCGGGTCTGTTGATGTGCGGCAAGACGTGCAATCCCACCAGCCTCGCGAACATCCACCATGTGCTCGGCCTCGACAAGCCGATCACCACGCAGTACTGGATCTTCCTGAAGAACCTCGTCATGGGCAGCAACGGCTTCGCCCAAGGCCCTTGCCCCGCCCCGTGCTTCGGGTACTCGTACCACACCAACGACCAGGTCTGGGCCACGCTGATCGACCGGCTGCCCACCACCATCTCGCTCACCCTCGGCGGCGCCTTCTTCTTCCTGCTCATCGGCCTCGGCACCGGCCTGCTCGCGGCCTGGAAGCGCGGCACGCTGATCGACAAGACGGCCACGGCCGGGGCGATGGTGCTCAGCTCGATGCAGATCTACTTCCTGGGCCCGCTGGCACTGGCGCTGCTGGTCTACCAGACGCACCTCTTCGACAAGCCGGCGTACAACAACTTCACCGCGAACCCGGTCAGTTGGTTCTCCGGGCTGATCATCCCCTGGGTGGTGCTGTCCACGATCTTCGCCGCGCAGTACACCCGTATGGCGCGCTCGGCGATGATCGAGCAGCTCCAGGAGGAACACGTCCGTACGGCCAAGGCGAAGGGCATGTCCCGCAGATATGTCTTCTTCCGCTACGCCTGGCGCGGCTCGCTGATCCCCATCGTCACCATCTTCGGCATCGACCTGGGCGCTCTGCTCGGCGGCGCCATCATCACCGAGTACACCTTCAGCCTGCCGGGCCTCGGCAACCTCGCGGTCCAGGCGGTGTTCTTCAGCGACCTGCCGCTGCTGCTGGGCGTGATGATCTTCTCCGCCACCATGATCCTGCTCTTCAACATCATCGTCGACGCCTGCTACGCCTTCATCGACCCGCGCGTACGGCTGGCCTAGGAGCACTCGTGACCACATTGACCAAGGAAGCCGGGGCTCCCTCGCCGGCCGACGCGGGTGCCTTCCTCTCCGTGCGGGACCTGCACGTCAGCTTCAAGACCGAGGACGGCATCGTGCGCGCCGTCGACGGTCTCTCCTTCGACGTCCAACGCGGCAAGACCCTCGGTATCGTGGGGGAGTCGGGCTCCGGAAAGTCGGTCACCAACCTGACGATCCTCGGCCTGCACAACCCGATGTTCACCACCGTCGAGGGCGAAATCCTGCTCGACGGCCAGGAGTTGACCACGGCCCGCGAGTCGGACCTGGAGAAGCTGCGCGGCAACAAGGTCGCCATGATCTTCCAGGACCCGCTGACCGCCCTCTCCCCGTACTACACGGTGGGCCGCCAGATCGCCGAGCCGTACATGAAACACATGGGCGCCTCCAAGAAGGTGGCCTGGGCCCGTGCGGTGGAGATGCTCGGCAAGGTCGGCATCCCCAACCCCAAGGAGCGGGCGAAGGACTACCCGCACCAGTTCTCCGGCGGTATGCGCCAGCGCGCGATGATCGCCATGGCCCTGGTCTGCGACCCGGACCTGCTGATCGCCGACGAGCCCACAACCGCACTGGATGTGACGGTCCAGGCTCAGATCCTGGACCTCCTGAAGGACCTCCAGCAGGAGTTCGGCTCAGGGATCGTCTTCATCACGCACGACCTCGGTGTCATCGCCGACATGGCCGACGACATCATGGTGATGTACGCGGGCAACGCGGTGGAACGCGGCACGACGAACGAAGTCCTCCGCTCACCCCAACACCCCTACACCTGGGGCCTGTTGAACTCCATGCCCCGCCTGGACTCGGACCTGGGCGCGCCCCTGGCCCCCATCCCCGGCGCCCCGCCGTCACTCCTGAACCCGCCCTCGGGCTGCCGCTTCCACCCCCGCTGCACCTTCCAGGACCGGGTCGGCGGCACCCGCTGCGTCACCGAACGCCCGCTGCTCGCCCCCGACCGCGCCTCGGCCTGCCACCTCACGGCGGACCAGAAGCGGTCCATCTTCATCGAAGAGATCAAGCCCCGACTGGGCTAGGAGGAGACGTCATGACAGAGGACCTCGTCCTGCCCGCCCCGCGCGACGCGGCCCCGGAAGTATCCGGGGACCCGCTCCTGGTGGTGGAGGGCCTGACCAAACACTTCCCGGTGAAGGGCGGCTTCCCGATCCGCCGTACGGTCGGCGCCGTCCAGGCCGTCGACGGCATCGACCTGACCGTGCACGTGGGGGAGAGCTTCGGCCTCGTGGGCGAGTCGGGCTGCGGCAAGTCGACGACGGGCCGCCTGATCACCCGCCTGCTGGAGCCGAGCGCGGGCAAGATCACCTACAGCGGCCAGGACATCACTCACGCCAGCCGAAAACAACTTGCCCCGATCCGCTCCGAGATCCAGATGATCTTCCAGGACCCGTACTCGTCGCTGAACCCGCGGCAGACGGTCGGCAAGATCATCTCGGGCCCGATGGAGATCAACGGCATCCAGCCGGCCGGCGGCCGCGAGGGGCGTGTCCGGGAGCTGTTGGAGATCGTCGGCCTCAACCCCGAGCACTACAACCGCTTCCCGCACGAGTTCTCCGGCGGCCAGCGCCAACGCATCGGCGTGGCAAGGGCGTTGGCCCTGGAACCGAAGCTGATCGTCGCGGACGAACCGGTCTCCGCCCTGGACGTCTCGATCCAGGCCCAGGTGGTGAACCTGCTGCAAGAGGTCCAGCGGGAACTGGGCATCGCGTTCCTCTTCATCGCCCACGACCTGGCAGTGGTACGGCACTTCTCGCACCGGGTCGCGGTGATGTACCTCGGCAAGATCATCGAGGTGGGCGACCGCGACTCCATCTACACCCGCCCCCGGCACCCGTACACCCACGCCCTGTTGTCCGCCGTGCCCGAGGTGAACCTGGGCGACGACGAAACGGTGGGCCGCGAACGCATCCGTCTGGCCGGCGACGTCCCCTCCCCGATCAACCCGCCCACCGGCTGCCGCTTCCGCACCCGCTGCTGGAAGGCCCAGGACAAGTGCGCGACTGAGGAACCGCCCCTGATCCAGATCTCCGGCAACCTCGCGGGCCACCTGACGGCCTGCCACTTCCCGGAGGAGCCGACGATCGAGGCCCGCGACGAGGACATCGTGCTGGACCCGGCGTTGGCCGCGCTGGAGGAGTCGTAGGACGAGCAGCAGAGGTGCCGTTGGGTCACTCGCCGCTCTGCCGGTGGCCCAACGGCGATGTCACGACGCCTGGTTGTACCGGCCCGCCGGTTCGGCCACGGTGACGATCTCGGGGCCGGCCGGGGTCAGTGGCCCCCGTACCCAGTCGCCGTACCGCTCGACGACGGCGAACCCGGCCTCGCGGAGGAAGCGGTCCAGGGCATCGGGCCCGAGGAACCGCAGGGTGGTCCGGTCGACCTGCGGACGCTCCCAGTGCGCGCCGTCGAAGGTCTCGGTGAACGTCACGCGGTCCCCGGCCGCCGCCACGGACTCGACCTCGTGCCACACGCGTACGACCCCGCCGTTGCCGTCGGAGATCTCCCGCACCCGGTCCGGCGTCCACCGCTCCCAGGCCCGCGCCCCCGGATTCCGGGTCTCGAACACGAACCGCCCGCCAGGGGCGAGCGCGGCGTGTACGGCGGCCAGCGCCAGGCGCAACTCCTCGTCGCCGAGCAGCACTTGGAAGGCATGGCCGGTCATCACGGCGAGATCGAACTCGCCGTGCCACTCCCGTGTCCGCAGATCCCCGAGCACCCACTCGACCCCGGGTTCATGAGCCCGTGCCTGCACCAGCATCGCGGCGGCGGGATCGAGCCCCATGAGCCGCCCCGGATGCCCTTCCCGCCGGGCCCGCCCGAGCAGACGCCCGGTACCGCATCCGATGTCGAGCACGGCGCCGGCGGACATCACCAGCCCGAGATAGAAGTCGTCGCCGGGCCCCCAGGGGTTGAGGGTGTCGTACAGCGCGGCGAGCGAAAGGTCCGCGAACGAACGATCAACCACCGCGGCAGTTTGTCACACGGGAAGGGGCCGGACGCCGGGCTCGTTCATTTCTTGCAGACTTCCGAACTTCCGTCGGCCGTAAGGGCGCGGTGCTTTAACCGGTCGACAACGGTGCCGCCCTCCGGGATGCTCGGCGCGATGACAAACACCCTGAACCCCACCATCCGCACCCTCACCTTCGACTGCACCGGCGACCCCTACGAACTCGGCCTGTTCTGGAGCGAGTTGCTGGGTCGCCCGCTGGCCGACGACGACAAGCCCGGCGATCCGGAGGCGGTGATCGTCGACCCGGCCGGTGGCCCGACGCTGCTCTTCGTGCGCGTACCCGAGTCCAAGGCCGCGAAGAACCGCATCCACCTGGACCTCCAGCCCCAGGGCCGGACCCGTAGCCAGGAGGTCGAGCGGGCGCTGCGACTGGGCGCCACGAAAGTCGCCGACCACACCCGGCCGGACGGTGGCGGATGGTTCATCCTTGCCGATCCCGAGGGCAATGAATTCTGCGTGGAGCGCGGGGAGTTGGGCTGAGCCGCAGGGAATGGCGAAGGCCCGCGCCTGGGTGGGCGCGGGCCTTCGTCCCCTGGAACCGGACGTTCATGGGCTCGGGTCAATGGGCCGGTGAAAGTCCGTTCCTGAAGGGGGCGGCTGACTAAAGGGGTGTGTCAGGCCGCCGCCTCGGGGTCCTTGGAGAGACGGGGTGCCGGAACGGTGTCCGCCGTCTCGGGGTAGTGGCATGCGGTCAGGTGGCCGGGCTTGTTGCCCTCGACCTGCACCAGCGGCGGAGCCTCCGTCGCGCACTTCTCCGTCGCCTTCCAGCAGCGGGTGCGGAAGCGGCAGCCGGTGGGCGGGTTGATCGGCGACGGCACGTCACCGGCCAGCCGGATGCGCTCCCGGGCGGGCGTCTCGTCCACCGTGGCCTCGGGCACGGCGGACAACAGGGCCCGCGTATAGGGGTGGCGCGGGTTGCCGTACAGGTCGTCGCGGTCGGCGATCTCCACGATCTTGCCGAGGTACATTACCGCGACCCGCTGTGAGAAGTGCCGGACGATCGCCAGGTCGTGGGCGATGAACACGAACGCGATGCCGAGTTCCCGCTGGACCTTCTGGAGCAGGTTGACGACCTGGGCCTGGATCGAGACGTCCAGGGCGGAGACGGGCTCGTCCGCGACGATCAGCTTCGGTTCCAGGGCCAACGCGCGGGCGACACCGATGCGTTGGCGCTGGCCGCCGGAGAACTCGTGCGGGAAGCGGTTGTAGTGCTCGGGGTTGAGGCCGACGATCTCCAACAGCTCCCGGACGCGGGCCTCTCGGCCGCCGGCCGGGTTGATGTTGTTGATCTCCATGGGACCCGCCACGATCTTGCCGACCGTCTGGCGCGGGTTCAGCGAGGCGTACGGGTCCTGGAAGATCATCTGGATCTCGGACCGGATCGGCGCGAGCGCCTTGCGGTTGGCGTGGGTGATGTCCTGGCCGCTGTAGGTGATCTTGCCCGCGCTCGGCTCCAGCAGCCGGGTGATCAGGCGGCCCGTCGTCGACTTGCCGCAGCCCGACTCGCCGACCAGGCCCAGGCTCTCGCCCTCGCCGACCTGGAAGTCGAGGCCGTCGACCGCCTGCACGGCACCGACCGTACGCCGGATCGGGAAGCCGCCCTTGATCGGGAAGTGTTTGGTCAGCCCGCTGACGTCCAGGAGGGGAGTTGTGTCGCTCATGATGGGAAGTCCCGTTTCTAGTACGTCAGTTGTGCTGGGCTACGGCGGCGAGATCGGCGAAGAGTTCCTGGCGCTGCGCGGTGGTGAGGTGGCAGGCGGAGCCCCGGCCGTCGACCACCTCCAGCACGGGCGACTCGCTGGAGCACCGTCCGCCCGCGACCTTCTCGGCGAAGGCGCACCGCGGGTGGAAGCGGCAGCCGGACGGCGGGTTGAGCAGCGAGGGCGGCGAGCCCGGGATCGGCATCAGCGGCACGTCGACCGGTCCTTCGAGGCTCGGCATGGAGCTGAGCAGACCGAGCGTGTAGGGGTGCTGCGGGTCCGTCAGCACCTCCTTCTTGGTACCGCGCTCCACACACCGGCCGCCGTACATCACCAGGACGTCGTCCGCGATGTCGGCGATGACGCCGAGGTCGTGGGTGATGAAGACGATCGCGGTGCCGAACTCCTGCTGGAGGTCCTTCAGCAGGTCCATGATCTGGGCCTGGACCGTCACGTCGAGGGCCGTCGTCGGCTCGTCGGCGATCAGCAGCTCCGGGTCGCAGACCAGGGCCATGGCGATCATCGCGCGCTGGCGCATACCGCCCGAGAACAGGTGCGGGTAGTCGTCCACCCGGACCTCGGGCTGCGGGATCCCGACCCGCTTCAGCATCTCGATCGCGCGCTCGCGGGACTCCTTCTTGGAGGCACCGGTGTGCTTGCGGTACACCTCGCTGATCTGCTTGCCGACCGTGTGGTACGGCGACAGTGAGGCCAGCGCGTCCTGGAAGATCATGGACATCTTGTTGCCGCGCAGCTGCGCGAGCTCTCGCTCGGTGGCGGTGAGCAGCTCCTTGCCGTCGAGCAGGATCTCGCCGTCGATCGCCGTGCGGTCGCGGTCGTGGAGGCCCAGGATCGTCAGGTTGGTGACGGACTTGCCGGAGCCCGACTCACCGACGATGCCGAGGGTCTGGCCCTTGGCGAGGTCGAAGGAGAGTCCGTCGACGGCCTTGACGATGCCGTCCTCGGTGGAGAAGTGGACCTTGAGATCCCTGACGGAGAGGAAGGGCTGCTGATCGGTGCTCGTCACGGAGACGCTCCTGGGGGCGATGCGGGGGGTAGGGGGTACGGGCGGAGGGTCAGGCGAGCCGGATCCGCGGGTCGATGAAGGCGTAGGCGGCGTCGACGAAGATGTTGAAGAACACGATCGCGGCCGCGGACAGCACCGTGACGCCGAGCAGCATCGGCAGGTCGCTCTGGATGACCGAGATCACCGAGAGGCGGCCGATGCCCTGGAGGCTGAAGACCTGCTCGGTGATGATCGCGCCACCGATCAGCGTGCCCAGGTCGATGCCGAACACCGTGACGATCGGGCCCATCGCGCCGCGCCAGGCGAAGCGCAGGAACACGTTGGCACGGGAGAGGCCCTTGGCGCGGGCGGTGCGGACGTAGTCCTCGCTGAGCTGCTCGACCAGCTGGGAGCGGGCCATACGGGTGTAGTTGGCGGTGAAGATGATCGACAGCACGATCCACGGCAGCAGCAGGCCCGAGAACCACTGGACGGGGTTGTCGGTCAGCGGCGTGTACGAGGGCTGGTCGAGGATGCCCAGCTTGAAGGTCAGGAAGTACAGCGCGATGTAGCCGACGAAGTAGATCTGCAGCGAGGAGCCGAGCAGCGAGGCCGAGGTCGCGAACTTGTCCAGGAACTTGCCCTGCTTGAGCGCCGCGATCATGCCGGTGCCGACACCGAAGATCAGGAAGATGACGGCCGAGCCGAAGGCGAGCGAGAGGGTCAGCGGCAGCCGGTCCATGATCGTGCCGAAGACGGGCTCATTGTTGGCGAAGGAGTAGCCGAGGCACGGCGCGTTGCAGTGTCCGAAGCCGCTGTACTCACGCCCGACGAAGATGCCCTTGAGCCAGTACCAGTACTGGACCGGTATCGGATGGTCGATGCCCAGGTTGTGCCGGATCTGCGCCAGCGAGGCCGGCGTGCAGTTCTTGCCGCAGGACATCATGGCCGGGTCACGCGGGACGGCGTAGAAGAGCCAGAACGTGATGGCGCTGACGATCAGGAGGATGACCAGCGCGCCGATCGTACGGCGGACAAGGAAGCGGAACATGGGGTCAGGACTTTCCGGACGGGGCGCCGTTGCCGGGGCGTGAGGGGTGTGGAGCCGGTGGGGGGCGGCCCGGGGTGGGGGCCGCCCCCTGTGGTGGCGGTGGCGCCTACGCCTTGGCGTAGAGCCTGGTGAGCGCGATACCGGTGTTGCCCGCGTCGTAGACGAAGCCGCCGACCTTCGTACCGTGCATCCAGTTGCGGATGGCGTGGTAGTCCGGGACACAGGCCGCGAGTTCCATGACCTGCTTGTCGATCGCGCCCCAGGCCTTGTTGGCCGCGTCCGCGTCGGTGATCAGGGAGGCGGCCGCGATGGCCTTGTCGACGCTCGCGTTCTTCAGCTGGGCGTAGTTGCTGCGGCCGTCGCCGATGTTCTCGCCGTCCCAGCAGGGGTAGAAGACCGAGTAGCCGCCCGGCCAGTCCGGGCTCCAGCCGGCCGCGAACAGGTCGTACTGGTTGTCGATCTTGCCGATCTGGGTGTAGAAGGTCGACTTGTCGATCTGCTTGTTGACGACCGTGAAGCCGGCTGCCTCCAGCGCGTTCTTGATCGCCACGGCCTGCTTCACCGCGTTGTCCGACGTCTGGTAGGCGATGACCAGCTTCTGTCCGACCTTGCCGGCCTCCTTGAGGAGGGCCTTGGCCTTGACCGGGTCGCCGCCGGGCTTCGTGGTCTTGCCGTAGAGGTCGAACTCCGTGTAGCCGGGCGTCACCGGGGAGAAGATGGTCGTCGCTATCTCGCTGGTGGAGGCGCCGCCGCGGATGGTCTGCAACTGCTGGTTCGGCCAGGCGTAGTTGATGGCCTGGCGGACCCTGACGTCCGTGATCCGGGTGGTGTTGATCGGCCAGTAGTAGGTGACCGTGTCGACCGCGGTGAGCACCTGCTGCTTGAGCTTCGCGTTGGTGAGGACCGTGGCGATCCGCTCCGGGGCGACCTCGTTGAAGATCGACATCGTGTACTGGTCGTTGCCCTTGTCCGCGATGTAGCGGTCGGTCGAGGCCAGCAGTTCGAAGCCGAACTGGAACAGGTACTTGTCCGGGTAGGCGTTGCGGATCGGGTCCGTCGCCGCGTCCCAGTGCTCGTTGCGGGTGTACGTCATGGACTTGCCGACGTCACGGGCGGAGATCTTGTACGGGCCGCAGGAGAACGGCTGCTTGTCGTACTTCTCCTTGGTGTCCTTCGACTTCTTCACGAAGGAGTACGCCCGCTCGGCGAGCGTGAAGTTGAAGTCACCACGGGCCTCGTTGAGGCGGAAGGTGATGGTCTTGCCGTCGATCTCGATGGAGTCGAGGTTCTTGCCCTCGTAGGGACCGGTGTACTTGTCGCCGCCCACCAGGAACTGCTGGACGTAGCGCGGGCCCTCGGTGACGAAGGAGGCGAAGAGGCGCTCGAAGGTGTGCCGGACGTCGTCCATGGAGAGGTCGGAGCCGTCCTCCCACTTGATGCCGTCCTTGATGGTGAACGACCAGGTCTTGCCGCCGTCCTTGGCCGTGCCCGCGTCCGTGGCCGCGTCGCCGACCAGGGTGGCGCCGCCCTTGGAGTCGAGCTTGTAGCCGGTCAGGCCGCGCATGATCGGCGTGGTGATGAGGATCTCGGTGGAGACGTAGATCTGCGCCGGGTCCAGGTGGTCCATGTCGAACTGGTCGAGCCCGTAGATCGTCCCGCCCTTG
The DNA here is from genome assembly GCF_000716435.1 of Streptomyces xylophagus. Taxonomy (GTDB): domain Bacteria; phylum Actinomycetota; class Actinomycetes; order Streptomycetales; family Streptomycetaceae; genus Streptomyces; species Streptomyces xylophagus. The sequence goes on along the minus strand of NZ_JNWO01000009.1, from coordinate 289,848 downwards.
ACCGCGCCGGCGACCTCGGGGGCGGGGCCCGTCGAGTCGGCCTTCGTGCCGACCCCGATCTTGCTCTGCTTGGCCTTGCTGACCGAGGGGACCTTGGTGTTCGAGGTCGAGTTGCCGCCGCCACAGGCGGTCAGCACCGAGCTCGACGCGGCCACCACACCGGTGGCGATCATGAAGTTTCTACGGGAAAAAGACACAGTAACCCTGCCTTACGGGTGGGACGGACCAGCCGGACGACATTGACCGGGCCGGAGATGAGAGATGGGTCAGCGCTTGGACTTCGGGTCGAGCGCGTCGCGCGCCGAGTCGCCGAGCAGGTTGAACGCGAGGACGAAGATCACCATGGCCAGACCCGGGAAGAGCATGAAGGTGAAGTCCTGGGTGTAGAACTGGGCGCCCCGCTGGATCATGACGCCCCAGTCGGGAGTCGGGTCGATCATGCCGACACCGAGGAAGGCGAAGCCCGCCTCCGAGGTCACGAAGGCCGGGAGCAGCAGGGTGGACTGGATGAGGATCGGGGTCCACAGGTTCGGCAGGAGTTCCTTGAACACGATGCGCGCCGGTGACGCCCCGGTCACCTTGGCGGCCTCGACGAACTCCCGCTCGCGCAGGCCGAGTACCTGGCCGCGCAGCAGACGGGCGATCGACGCCCAGCCGAAGAGGGACATCATGAGGATGAGCGCGGTGGCCCGCAGCCAGGTCGGGATGTTGTCGTCGGCGGCGACGAAGAGCCCGAACACCACCGGCATGAAGGCGATGATGAACAGCGTCGAGGGGATCGACAGCACGATGTCGATGATCCGGCCGACGATGTAGTCCGTCTTGCCGCCCACGTAGCCCGCGGCCACGCCGACCACGACGCCGACGGCGGTGGTGATCAGGGTGGCGGCCAGGGCGATGCCCAGCGAGGTCCGGATGCCGTAGATCAGGAAGGTGAAGACGTCGCGGCCGAGCTGCGGTTCGATTCCGAACCAGAACTGCGAACTCATGCCGCCGTTCGCGCCCGCCGGGTACGAGAAGGCGTCGAGCAGGCTCGGGTCCTGGCTCGCGTATGTCGTGTACGGATCCTTCCCGTACAGCTTGGAGATCAGGGGAGCGGCCAGCGCGATCGCGAAGAAGAAGATCACGACGATCGCCGATATGACGCCCGTACGGTCCCGTTTGAAGCGGCGCCACGCGAGCTGTCCGGGAGACCTGCTCTCGCCGGCCTTCGAGTCGGGAGAAGTGATCGACTTCTCGGCGCTCTCGTCGGTCACCTCGAGCGGGGCCGCGGATGGAGTTGGGGGGGTCATGGTGCTCCTGGCCCAAGGGAGGGTCTGATGAGACTCCGCAGGGCACTCCCCTACGGGCTACGCCGGACTTTTTCAACGCAATTCATGCAAGGTCAATAAAATCTGGGTCGACTTGGGTTTCTCTTTACCTTCTTTGCTTCACTTTGACTGTTCCGTAGCTACGCGTGTAGCACCCCGTGATCGATCCGTGCTTTATGTCGGGCCAACTACGCGAAACGGGCAATGAGTTCGTTATGCGGACGCCCAAGTATCGGAATGCGTACATCGGGGCGTCACAATCCAACGGTTCCGCATCGCTTCGCGGTGATCCATTGTGCTCCCTGCCGAAGATCGACTGAACAGAGGTCGGAGGTCCCCCGAACGGGTGGGCCCGCAGGCGATGTGCTCCTTTTAAGCCGATATTGACCGGTAACGGATCAGCAGGGATCGGCTTTCCTGAGGAGGCACTCGATGCGTGGAGCCACGCACGCCAAATGGGCCGCTTGCGCGGCGGCGGTAGCCCTCGCGGCGACCGCCTGTGGGGGCGGCGGGAGCAGCGGCAGCGGCGGCGGCGGTGACGGCAGCGCGGTGCTCAGCGCCTCCTGGGGCGACCCGCAGAACCCGCTGGAGCCGGCCAACACCAACGAGGTGCAGGGCGGCAAGGTCCTCGACATGGTCTTCCGCGGTCTGAAGCGGTACGACCCGAAGACCGGCAAGGCCACGGACATGCTCGCCGACAAGATCGAGACCACGGATTCGCAGAACTTCACGGTCACGGTGAAGAGCGGCTGGAAGTTCAGCAACGGCGAGGCGGTGACCGCGAAGTCGTTCGTCGACGCGTGGAACTACGGCGCCAGCCTCAAGAACAACCAGAAGAACGCGTACTTCTTCGGGTACATCGAGGGCTACGACAAGACCCACCCCGACAGCGGGTCACAGAGCGCCGACACACTCACCGGGCTCAAGGTGACCGGCACGAACGCCTTCACCGTCAAGCTCACCCAGAAGTTCTCGACCTTCCCGGACACCCTCGGCTACGCGGCCTACTCCCCGCTGCCGTCGACGTTCTTCTCCGACCACGCCGGCTGGCTGAAGAAGCCGGTCGGCAACGGCCCGTACACGATCTCCTCGTACACCAAGGGCTCGCAGATGCAGCTCAAGAAGTGGGACGGCTACACCGGTGCGGACAAGGCCCAGAACGGTGGCGTGACCCTCAAGGTCTACACCGACAACAACACCGCCTACACCGACCTGATGGCCGGCAACCTCGACCTCGTCGACGACATCCCGGCCTCGCAGCTCAAGAACGTCAAGAGCGACCTCGGCGGCCGGTACATCAACACGCCCGCCGGGATCATCCAGACCCTCGCGTTCCCGTACTACGACAAGAACTGGAACAAGAGCGGCTCGGACAAGGTCCGCCAGGGGCTGTCGATGGCCATCAACCGGGACCAGATCACCACCACGATCTTCCAGAAGACCCGCACCCCGGCCACCGACTGGACCTCCCCGGTGCTCGGCACCGCGGGCGGCTTCCAGGACGGGCTGTGCGGGGACTCCTGCAAGTACAACCCCACCGAGGCGAAGAAGCTGGTCCAGGAGGGCGGCGGCATTCCCGGCGGGCAGGTCAAGATCACGTACAACGCGGACACGGGCTCGCACAAGGAGTGGGTGGACGCCGTGTGCAACTCCATCAACAACGCGCTCGGCAACGACAAGGCGTGCGTCGGCAACCCGGTCGGTACCTTCGCCGACTTCCGCAACCAGATCGGCCAGCACAAGATGACCGGGCCGTTCCGGGCCGGCTGGCAGATGGACTACCCGCTCATCCAGAACTTCCTCCAGCCGCTCTACTACACCAACGCCTCCTCCAACGACGGCCTGTGGTCCAACAAGGACTTCGACAAGCTCGTGGACCAGGCCAACGCGGAGACGGACACGAGCAAGGCGATCAAGCTCTTCCAGCAGGCCGAGGGTGTCGTCCGCGACAACATGGCCGCCATCCCGCTCTGGTACCAGAACGGCAGCGCGGGCTACTCCGACCGGCTCTCCAACGTGGCGCTCAACCCGTTCAGCGTCCCTGTGTACAACGAGATCAAGGTCGGCTGAGCCCGCATGGGACGGTACGTCGCCCGGCGTCTGCTGCAGATGATCCCGGTCTTCATCGGCGCCACACTGTTGATCTTCCTGATGGTGAACGTGATGGGCGACCCCATCGCGGGCCTGTGCGGCGACCGGCAGTGCGACCCGGCGACGGCCGCCCAGCTGAAGCGGGAGTTCGGGCTCGACAAGCCCGTGTGGCAGCAATACCTGACCTACATGGGGAACGTCTTCACCGGTGACTTCGGTACGGCGTTCAACGGGCAGAAGGTCACCGAGCTGATGTCGACGGCGTTCCCGGTCACCATCCGGCTGACCGTGGTGGCGATCGTCATCGAGGTCGTCGTCGGCATCGCGCTGGGTGTGGTCACCGGCCTCCGGCGCGGACGCCCGATCGACACCACGGTCCTCCTGCTCACCCTCGTCGTGATCTCCATCCCGACCTTCGTCACCGGTCTGCTTCTGCAACTGCTGCTCGGCGTCGAGTGGGGCTGGATCAAACCGTCCGTCTCCACGGACGCGACGTTCAGCGAACTGATCGTCCCCGGGCTGGTGTTGGCCTCGGTCTCGCTCGCGTACGTGACCCGGCTGACCCGCACGTCCATCGCGGAGAACCGGCGCTCCGACTACGTCCGCACGGCCGTGGCGAAGGGCCTGCCGAGACGCCGGGTGATCATCCGCCACCTCCTGCGCAACTCACTCATCCCCGTGGTCACCTTCATCGGCACCGACATCGGCGCCCTGATGGGCGGCGCGATCGTCACCGAGCGGATCTTCAACATCCACGGCGTCGGCTTCCAGCTCTACCAGGGGATCGTGCGCCAGAACACGCAGACCGTGGTCGGTTTCGTGACCGTCCTCGTCCTCGTCTTCCTGGTCGCCAACCTGCTCGTCGACCTCCTGTACGCCGTACTCGACCCGAGGATCCGCTATGCCTGAGCAGCCGTTCGAGCCGGATCGCGCCATCGCCGGGACCGGCATGGGCGGTGCGATGGACCTCGCGACGAGCGAGGCGGAGACCCTCGAGAAGACACCCGGCGGCCCGGAAGGCACGGGCCCCCAGGAGAAGCCCCGCTCCCTCTGGTCCGACGCCTGGCGAGACCTGCGCCGCAACCCGGTCTTCATCATCTCCGCGCTCGTCATCCTCTTCCTGATCGTCATCTCCCTCTGGCCCTCGCTGATCGCCTCGGGCAACCCCCTCAAGTGCGACCTCGCAAAGGCCCAGGAGGGCTCCCAGCCGGGCCATCCCTTCGGCTACGACGGCCAGGGCTGCGACGTCTACACGCGCACGGTCTACGGCACCCGTACGTCGGTGACGGTCGGCGTGCTGGCCACGCTGGGAGTCGCGCTCTTCGGCTCGGTGCTGGGCGGACTCGCCGGCTTCTTCGGCGGGATCTGGGACTCGATCCTCTCCCGCCTCACCGACATCTTCTTCGCGATCCCGGTGGTCCTGGGCGGTCTGGTCCTCCTGTCCGTGGTGACCAGCAACACGGTCTGGCCGGTCATCGGCTTCATGGTGCTGCTGGGCTGGCCGCAGATCTCCCGCATCGCCCGCGGCTCGGTCATCACCGCCAAACAGAACGACTACGTCCAGGCCGCGAGGGCCCTCGGCGCCTCCAACTCCCGCCTCCTGCTACGGCACATCACCCCGAACGCGGTCGCACCGGTGATCGTCGTCGCCACGATCGCCCTCGGCACGTACATCTCGCTGGAGGCGACCCTGTCCTACCTCGGCGTGGGCCTCAAGCCGCCCACGGTCAGCTGGGGCATCGACATCTCCTCGGCGTCCCAGTACATCCGCAACGCCCCCCACATGCTCCTCTGGCCGGCCGGAGCCCTGGCGATCACCGTCCTCGCGTTCATCATGCTCGGCGACGCGGTGCGCGACGCCCTCGATCCGAAGTTGAGGTGAGGCGGCGTCATGCTGCTCGAAGTGCGGGATCTGCATGTGGAGTTCAGGACCAGGGACGGGGTCGCCAAGGCCGTCAACGGGGTCAACTACAGCGTGGACGAGGGGGAGACCCTCGCCGTGCTGGGGGAGTCGGGGTCCGGGAAGTCCGTGACCGCGCAGGCCGTGATGGGGATTCTCGATGTGCCGCCGGGGAAGATCACCGGCGGCGAGATCCTGTTCCGGGGCAAGGACCTCCTCAAGTTCAAGGAAGAGGAACGGCGCAAGGTCCGCGGTGCCGAGATGGCGATGATCTTCCAGGACGCGCTGTCCTCGCTCAATCCCGTGCTCTCCGTGGGCGACCAACTCGGCGAGATGTTCATCGTGCACCGGGGGATGTCCCGCAAGGACGCCCGCGCCAAGGCGATCGAGCTGATGGAGCGGGTCCGGATTCCGGGCGCGGCCCAGCGCGTCCGTGACTACCCGCACCAGTTCTCCGGCGGTATGCGCCAGCGCATCATGATCGCCATGGCGCTCGCCCTCGAACCGGCGCTGATCATCGCCGACGAGCCGACCACCGCCCTCGACGTCACCGTCCAGGCACAGGTCATGGACCTGCTCGCCGAGTTGCAGCGCGAGCTGCACATGGGGCTCATCCTCATCACCCACGACCTCGGAGTCGTCGCCGACGTCGCCGACAAGATCGCCGTGATGTACGCCGGCCGGATCGTCGAGTCGGCCCCCGTCCACGACATCTACAAGTCCCCGGCCCACCCGTACACGCGCGGCCTGCTGGACTCCATCCCGCGCCTGGACCAGAAGGGCCAGGAGCTGTACGCCATCAAGGGCCTGCCGCCGAACCTCATGCACATCCCGCCCGGCTGCGCCTTCAACCCCCGCTGTCCGATGGCCCAGGACGTGTGCCGGACCGATGAACCCGAGCTGTACGAGGTCGATCAACACCGGGGCAGCGCCTGCCACTTCTGGAGGGAGTGCCTCAATGGTTGAGTCAACAGTTGAGCCGATCCTCGAAGTGAGTGGACTGGTCAAGCACTACCCGTTGACCCAGGGCATCCTCTTCAAGAAACAGGTCGGTGCCGTCAAGGCCGTCGACGGTGTGGACTTCACGCTCAACAGGGGAGAGACCCTCGGCATCGTCGGGGAGTCAGGCTGCGGCAAGTCGACAGTGGCCAAGATGCTGGTCAACCTTGAGCGGCCGACGGAAGGCTCGATCAAGTTCAAGGGCGAGGACATCAGCAAGATGTCGGGCCGCGCCCTGAAGGCCGCCCGACGCAACATCCAGATGGTGTTCCAGGACCCGTACACCTCCCTCAACCCCCGTATGACGGTGGGCGACATCATCGGGGAGCCGTACGAGATCCACCCCGAGGTGGCGCCGAAGGGCGACCGGCGCAAGCGGGTTCAGGATCTGCTGGACGTCGTCGGGCTCAACCCCGAGTACATCAACCGGTATCCGCACCAGTTCTCCGGCGGCCAGCGCCAACGCATCGGCATCGCACGGGGGTTGGCGCTGCGCCCGGAGGTGATCGTCGCCGACGAACCGGTCTCCGCGCTCGACGTCTCCGTGCAGGCGCAGGTCATCAACCTCCTCGACCGACTCCAGGACGAGTTCGACCTCTCCTACGTCTTCATCGCGCACGACCTGTCGATCGTCCGGCACATCTCGGACCGGGTCGGGGTCATGTACCTGGGCCGGATCGTGGAGATCGGCAAGGACGCCGAGATCTACGACCACCCGACGCACCCGTACACCCAGGCGCTGCTGTCCGCCGTGCCCGTGCCCGACCCGGACGCGCGGGAGCACCGGGAGCGGATCATCCTGTCGGGGGACGTGCCGTCGCCGACGGACATCCCGTCCGGATGCCGCTTCCGCACCCGCTGCTGGAAGGCACAGGAACGCTGCGCGCTGGAGGTCCCGCTGCTCGCGGTGCCGGCCGAGTTCCGGCTCGTGACGGGGCCCGCGGCGCACGACTCGGCCTGTCACTTCGCGGAGGAGAAGACGGTCGTACCCCAGGAGGAAACCCCCGAAGCGACCCCGGACGATCTTGCGGATGGGACGGAATAACCCCACAAACAGGTATCAACTGCGTTAACACGCAGGCAACTCCGCCGACCCGGTCTCGATATACGGACGCGTCAATCTGAACAACGTACGGCCGTGCGGGTGCCGTAAACGGACCGGGGCGCGCCATGTCGCCCCGGTCCGTTGCCGTACCTAGACCATCGCCAACGCTCGCTTCAGGAAGTCCACTTGAAGCAACAGCAGATTCTCCGCGACCTGTTCCTGCGGGGTCATGTGCGTCACCCCGGACAGCGGCAGCACCTCGTGCGGGCGGCCGGCGGACAGTAGTGCGGAGGACAGTCGCAGGGAGTGCGCGACCACCACGTTGTCGTCGGCGAGGCCGTGCGCGATCATCAGCGGGCGGTGCGGGTCGGCGGGTGAGGAGAGCCCCTCGTCCGTCACCAGGCTGCTCTTCGCGTACGCCTCCGGGTCCGCGGCCGGGTCGCCCAGGTACCGCTCCGTGTAGTGGGTGTCGTAGAGCCGCCAGTCGGTGACCGGGGCGCCCGCGATGCCCGCGTGGAAGACGTCCGGGCGGCGCAGCACGGCGAGGCCCGCGAGCCAACCGCCGTACGACCAGCCGCGGATGGCCACCCGGGAGAGGTCGAGGGGGTGGGACTTCGCGAGGTCCTGGAGCGCGTCGATCTGGTCGTCGAGGGAGAGTGCGAAGTCGCGGTGGATCGCCTTCTCCCAGGCCGGTGAGCGGCCTGGGGTGCCGCGGCCGTCGGCGACGAGCACCGCGAAACCCTGGTCGGCGAACCACTGCGAGGTGAGGTGCGCGTTGTGCGCGGCGACCACGCGCGGGCCGTGCGGACCGCCGTAAGGGTCCAGCAGAACCGGAAGCGGGCCGCTGCCGTCGTAGTCCCGTGGCATAAGCAGGGCGCACGGGACGCGCCGTGCGCCCCCCTCGGTGAACGTGATGCGCGGGGACATACCGGGATCTTCGGCGTACGACGTGATCGTCACCGTCTTCCTGCCCTCGCGCAGCACCTGTACCTGGGTGCCCGGCCGGTCCGGCACCGCCGACACCAGTACGGTCACGCCCCCGGCGCGCACCGCCGAGTGCACGCCGGGCTGCTGCGAGAGACGCTCCAGGCCGAGCTCGTTGACGCGATAGACGTGCACCTCGCCGGTCTCCGGGGCCGGCGCGGCCTCACCGGCCGAGGCCGAGACGAGCACGCTGTCGTCCGAGACGTCCAGCACCGCGCGGATGTGCAACTGCGGTCCTGTGAGCAGGCGTTCACCGACCGCGAGCACCCGGGCGCCGCCCTCGTCGGCGATCCGCACGAGCTGCCCGGAGGGGCTCCAGCAGGGCACGCCAGGGAAAAGATCAAGCCAAATTGGATCTTCGTCGGCATGCACCATCCGGGTCGCCCCTGAGTCCGGCTCCACGGCGAGGAACAGCTGGCTGCGCTGGTCCCGGGCCTGCACCAGCAGCAGCGGCGCACCCGCCGCTGACCAGTGCACTCGCGCCAGATACGGGTACCGCGCCCGGTCCCAGACGACCTCCGTGCGCACCCCGTCGAGACCGATCACGTACAGCCGTACGTCCGCGTTGGCCGTGCCCGCCGCCGGATACGCGACCCGCTGCGGTTCGCGCTCGGGGTGGGCCGGGTCGGCGATCCACCAGCGCTGGACGGGCGTGTCGTCCGCGCGGGCGACCAGCAGCCGGTCCGAGTCCGGCGACCACCAGAAGCCGCGCGTACGGCTCATCTCCTCGGCCGCGATGAACTCGGCCAGCCCGTAGGTGACTTGGTCCGACTCCGGCTCGGCGAGCGCCCGGTCGCCGTCGCCCTCGGCACCCACGACGCGCAGGGCGCCGCCGGTGACGTAGGCGATGTGCCGTCCGTCGGGGGCGGGGCGCGGGTCGATCACCGGTCCGGGGACCGGGAGTTCGCGTGCGGTGCCGGCCCGCAGCTCGGCCGTGAAAAGCCGCCCTGACAAGGCGAAAGACGCCAACTCGGCCTCGCTGTCGGTGGCGTAGCCGACGATCCCCGCACCGCCCTCGCGGCTGCGTTCGCGGCGCGCCCGCTCCTCGGGGGAGAGGTGTTCCGAGGCGCCGCCGAGGAGGGTGCGCGGGTCCGCTGCCGGCCGCTCCTTGCCGTCCGCCGGATCGAGGACCCACAGCGCGTTCGCCCGGTCCGTGCCGGAGGAGGAGCGCAGGAACACGACCCGGGAACCGTCGGGCGACACGGTGAACGCGCGCGGCGCGCCGAGCGTGAACCGCTGGGTACGGGCGTGCCGTCGGGGGAAGGAGTCAGCCTCGGTCGTCATGCCCCGACCATATTGGCCATGCGCCCCCTTGTGCGGCCGTGCGCCGAGCGATGCGCGAGCGCGGATAGTTATGATCACTAGCGCTTGGTGGGTATGAACCTGCTGGCCGCTGTATGGATTTGCTCTACGGATCCACGCCATGGATCCACTGCCCCCATAGTCCGACCCCCCTAGTCCCTGGGATCATTGGAGGTGAGCCGCCGTGGCACTCTCGATTTCGGCGGTGGTGCTGCTGGCGATCGTCGTCTTCCTTCTGGTCAGGAAATCAGGGCTGAAGGGCGGGCATGCGGTCGTCTGCATCCTCCTGGGGTTCTATCTGGCCTCCTCGACGATCGCGCCCACGATCAGCGATCTCACGACGAACATCGCCAGCATGATCGGCAGCATCAAGTTCTGACGGGTCCCCTTTAGGGTGGGCCCATGACGGAACTGCCCGGCCGTCGTCTGCTGCTGGTGCACGCGCACCCGGACGACGAGTCGATCAACAACGGCGCGACCATGGCCAAGTACGCGGCCGAGGGTGCCCACGTGACCTTGGTGACGTGCACCCTTGGCGAGCACGGCGAGGTCATCCCGCCGGAATTGCGGCATCTGTCGGGTTCCGTGCTGGCCGAGGAGCGGGAGCGCGAGCTCAGCGCCGCCATGAAGGCGCTCGGGGTCGCCCACCACGGCCTCCTGGGGGGCCGCGGCCGCTACGAGGACTCCGGGATGATGGGCACCCCGGACAACGACGACCCCGCCTGCTTCTGGCAGGCCGACGTCGACGAGGCCGCCGGACACCTCGTCGAGGTGATCCGCGAGGTACGCCCCCAGGTCCTGGTCACCTACGACCCCGACGGCGGCTACGGCCACCCCGATCACATCCAGGCCCACCGCGTCGCCATGCGCGCCGCCGAACTCGCCGCCGACGCCGGGCATCCGATCGCCAAGGTCTACTGGAACCGCGTGCCCCGGACCGTCGTCGAGGAGGGCTTCGCGCGGCTGCGTGACGCGCTGCCGGAGCTGCCCTTCGCCGCGCCGGCCGCCGTGGACGACGTACCGGGTGTCGTGGACGACGGGCGGATCACCGCCGTGATCGACGGCACCGCTTACGCCGCCGCCAAGACCGCGGCGCTGCGTGCGCACGCCACCCAGATCGAAGTGGCCCCGGATCAGCCGTACTTCGTGTTGTCGAACGAGCTCGCGCAGCCCGTATTCACCACCGAGTACTACGAGTTGGTCCACGGGGTACCCGGTGGGGCGCCCGAGACCGACCTCTTCGAAGGGCTGGGTTTGTGATGAGCGCCAACCAGGGCGGCGGAAGCCTGCTCGCCCAGCCGCTGCAACGGCCGTCCGGGCTACGGGTGTTGGCCTACTTCGGGCTCTTCGTGCTCGGGGCGGTCGTCGGGGCGGCGGGGGCGCTGGTGCAGGCCGCGTGGTTCCCGGGCGGGCTGCTGCTCGCGCTGGCCGGAGCGGGCGGACTGTTCCTCGGCGGAGCGAGAGCCTCCGACGGCCGGGGCGGGGCCGTGGCACCCGCGGCCGGCTGGATGGTCGCCGTCATCCTGCTCACCGCCAGCCGACCGGAAGGCGACTTCCTCTTCGGCGCGGGAGTCGGTTCCTATCTCTTCCTGCTCGGCGGGATGGCCGTAGCTGTGATGTGTGCCACGTTGGGTTTGGGGCGGCAACCAAGCAGCCCTGAGGTCCGACTTGGCAAGTGACGTACCACTTCGCGGTGACGCACCCGTGCGAGTCCGGTGTGGGTTTCCCCAGCGGTCGTGGGATCCCGCCAAGAAGTGGCCAGTATGGTGGTGCGCGCCGCCGAGTCGCCCGTGGGTGTCGGGCGGCGGAGCCAACCGGGAGAACCTGCCTTGAGTCGTGAAACTGACACTCCGTCCTCCGGGCCCGACGGGCGCGGCGGAGCCGCTTACCCCTCGGGGACCCCGCCGTACGGGACGCCCGCGGCTTCCGACGACCGTACGGATGCGGGGCGTTCGGCCGCGCAGCCGGAGGAACGCAAGACCGAGACGACGCTGACGACCCGGATCCGGATCAACATCCCCGGTTCGCGGCCCATTCCGCCGGTCGTCGTGCGCACGCCCGTCACGGACACCGAGTCCGCCGACGCGTCCACGACCGCCGAGGTGCAGTTGCCGAGTTCCGCGCTGCCCGCGGGCGTCGTCGAGCCGACCGGTGAACTCGCGCTGCCCGGCGCCGAGGAGAAGACCAGCGACTGGTTCGCACCCCGCAAGTCCGGCCCCGCGAAGGGCGGTCAGGGCGGTGGTGGCACCAACGGCGCCGGAATTCCCGGCGGTTCGGCCGCGGGTACCCCGGGTCCTGGTGCCCCGTCGGGTACGCCCGCTGCCGCACGGCCGACGGGCGCGCGCCCCGGTGGTGTGGTCGGCGCCATGGGTCTGCCGAGCGCTTCCCGGCCGGGCGGCGCGAACGGCGGCACGAACGGCGCCGGAGTCGGCGGTGCCACCGGCTCCGGACCCGTCGCCCCCGGACACAGTGGCGGCACCGGCTCCTTCGACGTGACCGAGGCACTGGCGGCGGGCCCGCTGGGCAACGGCTCACGCCCGAACGGCGGCGGCCCGAACAACGCCCAGGGCGAACCGCGCCGCGACGACCTGCCGTACTTCTCGGACAACGGGCAGGGCACGCAGGGCGGCTTCCCCGGTCCCAACGGCCAGGGCGGCCAGGGCGGTTATCCCGGGTCCAATGGCCAGGGCGAGCAGGGCGGTTTCCCCGGTCCCAACGGCCAGAGTGACCAAGGTGGCTATCCCGGGTCCAACGGCCAGGGCGAGCCGGGCGGTTTCCCCGGGTCCGGTGGCCCCGGCGGGCGTGCCGAGCAGTTCCCCGGGCCCGGCGGCCAGGGCATGGGTCCCGGAGGCGCCGGTGGTCCCGGCGGCCCGGGCGGTCCCGGTGGGCCCAGCGGTTTCAACGGCCCGAACGGGCGCGGCGGTCAGGGCGGCCCCGAGGGTCCCGCGGGCCCGACCGGCGGTCCGGTCACCGGAAACGGCCTGATGCTGCCGCCCGGCCCCATGGGCGGAGCACCGGGCGCGCCGATCGGTTACGCCGACGGACCGGGCAGCACGAACGGCGCCGGTAGCCCTGGCGGTCCCGGTGGACTCGCCGGTCCGGGTGGCCCCGGCGGCCCGGGCACGGGTTCCGGCCGGCACGGCGGTCGCGGCAGGGGCCCTGGCGGTCCCGGCGGTCCTGGCGCAGGCCCTGGTGGTCCCGGCGCGGGTCCCGGCGGCCCCGGTACGGGACCCGGTGGTCCCGGCACGGGCGTCCCCGGCGGCCCCGGAATGGGTCCCGGCGGTCCCCGTACAGGCGCCGGCGCGCCCGGCGGCGCGGGTCTCCCCGGCATGATCCCCGGCGGCGGTCTCAGCGACGACACCGCGATCCTCACCCCGCAGAAGCTGGCCCAGCCCGGCATGCCCGGCTACGGCGCCCCCGCCGACCAGGTCTCCGGACACACCGTCACCAGCGGCATGCCGGTCGTCCCGGGCGCCGGGAACGCGCCGTTCGGCACCGGCACCCACCCCGACGGACCGCTGCCGCACACGCCCCCGAAGCTGCCCGAGCCCGGCTCGACGCAGAGCGCGCCCGCCGCCAAGAACGCGGGCAAGAGCGCGGCGAAGAAAAAGAAGAAGGGCCGCAGCAAGCTGGTCCTGCTCGTCGTCGGCGTGTTCGTCATCGCGGGCGGTGCCTACGGCGCCGGGCTGCTGATGAACCACACCGACGTGCCCAAGGGCACCACCGTGCTCGGCGTCGACATCGGCGGCGGCACCCGCGACGACGCCGTCAAGAAGCTCGACGACGCGTTCGGCGACCGGGTGAACAAGCCGCTGAAGCTGTCGGTCGGCGGCAAGACGGTCTCGCTCAAGCCGGACCAGGCGGGGCTGCAGTTCGACTTCGCGTCCACGGTCAGCTCGGCCGCCACCAGCGACTACAACCCGGTCTCCGTGATCGGCTCGCTCTTCGGCCAGCACCGGGTCGTCCAGCCCGACATGCCGGTCGACGAGGAGAAGCTGGCCGCCGCCCTCTCGGACCTCGGCGGCGGCTCCGGCTCCGGCGCGGTGACCGAGGGCACGATCCAGTTCAAGGCAGGCAAGGCGGTCGCCGTCTACGGCAAGGCGGGCAAGGCCATCGACGCGTCCGGCTCCGTCACGGCCGTGGAGGAGGCGTACCGCACCGAGGTGGAGACCGGCACGGCCACCGCGGTGACGGTCCCGACGACCACCAAGCAGCCGACGGTCACGAACGCCGAGGTCGACCGCGAGATGAAGGCCTTCGCGGAACCGGCGATGTCCGGGTTCGTCACGGTCGAGACGGACACCGGGGTCCAGCTGAAGCTGAGCCCGCAGAACTCGCTGTGGAAGTTCCTCGGCGTGAAGGCCGTGAACGGCAAGCTCGTCGACAGCCCCGACCTCACCGCCCTCAAGACGCTCTACGGCAGCACCTTCGACGGCGTCAAGATCACCAGGGCGACCGGCCAGAAGACCGCCGTCACGCCCGAGGACGTGTACCTCGCCCTGCGCAAGGCGCTGATCAGCAAGACCGACCGGGTGGGGATCATCGACACGACCCCCAGCTAGCGGCACTGCCTGGACGAACGAGAGGGCCACCCGGCACGGACGCCGGGTGGCCCTCTCGTCGTAGGACACCCTCCCCGGCATGACATCTGTCATGCGGCACACCGGACCGCAGACACTGCCGGGAACCGGCCCCCGGCGGACACGATGGGTGCCATGACGACAACAGCGGCGACGACCACCCCGGTGGTCGGGTTCGACCAGGTGAGCAAGAGTTACGGCAGCGTACGGGCCGTCGACGGGCTGTCGCTCGCGCTGCACGCGGGGGAGACGGTGGCCCTGCTGGGTCCGAACGGGGCCGGCAAGTCGACCACCCTCGATCTGCTGCTCGGCCTCAAGCAGGCAGACACCGGCAAGGTCGAGGTCTTCGGCACCAGCCCCCGCGAGGCGATCGTCGCCGGGCGGGTGGGCGCGATGCTGCAGAGCGGCGGGCTGATGGACGAGGTCACGGTCGGTGAACTGGTCAAGCTGGCCTGCGACTTGCACCCGAAGCCGTACAAGGTCGGCGATGTGATCGCCCGTGCGGGCATCGGCCAGATCGCCGACCGCAAGGTCAACAAGCTCTCCGGCGGCCAGGCCCAGCGCGTCCGCTTCGCCCTCGCGACCGCCGGCGACAGCGACCTGATCGTCCTCGACGAACCGACCACCGGCATGGACGTCTCCGCCCGGCAGGCATTCTGGGCCACCATGCGCGAACAGGCCGACCAGGGCCGTACGGTCCTCTTCGCCACCCACTACCTCGAAGAGGCCGACGCCATCGCGGACCGCGTCCTGGTCCTGCACCGCGGCCGGCTGCTCGCCGACGGCACCTCGGCCGAGATCAAGGCGAAGGCGGGCGCCCGGAGGATCGCCTTCGACCTGGACGGCGAGATCGACGAGGCACCGATCCGGTCCCTCCCCTTCCTGACCTCGGTCGATGTGTCGGGCCAGACCATCCGCATCCAGTCCACCGACGCCGACGCGACCGTCCACGCGCTCTACGGCCTCGGCGTCTACCCCCGCAACCTCGAAGTCGCCGGGCTCGGTCTGGAGCAGGCGTTCGTCGCCATCACGGAGGCCGAGGAGGCCAAGCAGTCATGAAAAGCCTGATCAAACTGGAAATCACCCGCGCCCTGCGCAACCGCAAGTTCCTGTTCTTCTCGGTGATCTACCCCTCCGTCATCTTCCTGCTCGTCTCCAACCAGACGGGCACCGTCGACGGCACCGGCCTCAGCATCGCGAAGTACGTCATGGTCTCCATGGCCTCCTTCGGCGCCCTGACCGCCGTCCTGATGGGCAACAGCGAGCGCATCGCCAAGGAGCGCGAGAACGGCTGGGTACGGCAGCTGCGGCTGACCCCGCTGCCCGGGCGCGGCTACGTCCTCGCCAAGACCGCGAGCGCCGCGGTCGTCAGCCTGCCGTCCATCGTGGTCGTCTTCATCGTCGCCGCCGTGGTGAAGGACGTACGCCTGGACGCCTGGCAGTGGCTCGCGCTGACCGGCGCGATCTGGGCCGGCAGCCTGGTCTTCGCCGCGCTCGGCGTCGCCATCGGCTACCTCGCCTCCGGGGACGCGGTCCGCCCGATCACGATGATCATCTACTTCGGTCTGTCGATCCTCGGCGGCCTGTGGTTCCCGTCCTCGACCTTCCCGACCTGGCTGCAGGACATCGCGAAGTGGC
The DNA here is from genome assembly GCF_000716435.1 of Streptomyces xylophagus. Classification (GTDB taxonomy): domain Bacteria; phylum Actinomycetota; class Actinomycetes; order Streptomycetales; family Streptomycetaceae; genus Streptomyces; species Streptomyces xylophagus. Next base: position 273,999 of record NZ_JNWO01000009.1, on the reverse strand, counting down.
TGCCCACGCACGCGTACGCTGCCCTGGGGCAGGCCATCGAGCAGAGCCAGTCGCCCCACGCCAAGGACGTCACCCTCCTCGTCGTCTACTTCGCGCTCTTCGCGGGCGGGGCGGCGTGGCTGTACCGGAAGGACACGCTGAAGGCGTGAGCGCGATGACCGAAGACCCGCTGCCGGAAAAGGCCAGGGTGGAGCGGCTGATCCGGATCGGCCAGCCGCCCCGCAACCGGAGCGAGGTGCTGCGCAAGCTGGTGTGGATCCTGCCCTGGCTGGTCTTCCTCGGCGCGCCCGTGCAGGACCTGCTGGGCGGCCACCACACCACCTCGGCCACGACGGCCGGCTGGGTGGGCCTGGTGGCCTTCACCGGGATCTACCTGTCGGTCGTCTTCCGCACCATGGGCCGCCCCTACTCCGGCCGGCTCGTCGCCGCCCAGGTCGCCGTCCTGTGGGTACTGGCCGTCGCCCTGGCCCTCAGCCTCGGCGACTCCTGGCTCGGCCTCTTCGTCTACGTCTCCGTCAGCTGCGGGGTGACCCTCCCGCTGCAGGCCGCGTACTGGACGATCCCGCTGACCACCGCCGCGATGATGCTGGCGGGCTGGTTCGTCGACGACCTGGACGAGGCCTGGGGCCTGTTTCTGATCGTGCTGCTGGTGGGCTACTCCATGACAGGCGTACGGCAACTGGTGCGCACGACGGTCGAGTTGCGCAAGGCGCGGGCCACGGTGGCCCAACTGGCGGCCAACGAGGAGCGGTTGCGCCTGGCCCGGGACCTGCACGACCTCCTGGGCCACTCCCTCTCCCTCATCACGCTGAAGAGTGAGTTGGCCGGCCGGATGCTCCCCGACCACCCCGACAAGGCGGCCCAGCAGGTCGCCGACATCGAACAGGTCAGCCGCCAGGCCCTGGTGGACGTCCGCGAGGCGGTCACCGGCTACCGCCGCCCCCGCCTGCCCGGCGAACTCGCGGGCGCCCAGGTCGCGTTGACGGCCGCCGGAGTCACCGCCGACCTCCCCACCGACCCGGACCTCACCGACATCCCCGAACCCAGCGAGTCCGCCCTCGCCTGGGCCCTGCGCGAGGCGATCACCAACGTCGTACGGCACAGCGGCGCCCGGCGCTGCGTGGTCGAACTGGTCCGCCGCCAGACCCTGGACGGTCCCGTCCTGGAACTGTCCGTCGAGGACGACGGCACCGGCGGCTCCGGCAAGGGCCCCGGCAACGGTCTGACGGGTCTCAGCGAGCGCCTCGCGAAGGTCGGCGGCACCCTGGAGGCGGCCCGCCTCAAGCACGGCTTCCGGCTGGTCGCACGGGTGCCCGCAAGCGTTCCGGTCTCCTCGGCGGACGTAGGATCGCCCGCATGAGCCGTACGATCAAGGTCCTCCTCGCCGAGGACCAGTCGATGGTCCGCGAGGCACTGGCCGCACTGCTCGGCCTGGAGGACGACATCGAGGTCGTCGCCCAAGTCGCGCGCGGCGACGAGGTGTTGGCGGCGGTACGGGAACACGCCGTGGACGTGGCTCTCCTCGACATCGAGATGCCGGGCTGCACAGGCATCGAGGCGGCGGCCCAGGTCCACAAGGCCCTGCCCACGGTGAAGCTGGTGGTCCTCACCACCTTCGGCCGCCCCGGCTACCTCCGCAGCGCGATGGAAGCAGGCGCCGACGCCTTCCTCGTCAAGGACGCCCCGGCGGCCCAACTGGCCCAAGCGGTAAGGAAAGTACTCGCGGGCGAGCGTGTCATCGACCCCACACTGGCGGCAGCGGCTTTGGCAGAGGGCGCCAACCCTTTGACGGACCGCGAGCGGGAGGTCTTGAGGGCGGCGGCGGACGGCTCTACCAACGCCGAGTTGGCTACGGCCCTTCATCTGTCGCAGGGGACGGTCCGCAACTACTTGTCGACGGCGATTCAGAAGTTGGCGGTACGGAACAGGGCGGAGGCGGTACGGATCGCGAGGGAGAAGGGCTGGCTGTAAAACGCAGGTTGCCGTGATCCCTCAGGGGCGCGGGGAACTGCGCGACCAGCCACAACGCACCCGCACACGCAGCACAACCGACACCCCAACGGCGCACCGGCGACTATCAGTTCAACATCGCCCGAGCCGACTGAGCCTGCCCCCGAACCCGATCAGCCGCAGCCTCATCCACCACAGCCACCACCTCCGCATACGCCTCCAGCTCAGCCGCCCCGGTGAGGTAATCCCCCCGCTGAACCAACAGTTGCGCCCGCTCATACCGCAACCGCGCAGGATGCGAGGGCAACAGCAACGCCAACTCCACACCCCACAAGGCAACATCCGACCGCTCCGGCCGAGCCGCAGCCCACGCCCGGATGTTGTTCAGGACGCGCGAAACAACCTCCAACGGCGCCGCAGGCACAAGCATCGAGGGATGCAGCGCCGCCCCAGTCGCCCCCGCCACCAACAACTCCGCATCACCCCCCGACAACACCCGCCCCCCGTCGAACGGATCGGCCAGCACCTGATCCTCCGCCGGCCCGAACCCGACCACGAAGTGCCCCGGCAACGCGACCCCGTACACCGGCGCCCCCGCCCGCCGAGCCACCTCCATCCACACCACGGACAACAGGATCGGCAACCCGCGCCGCCGCCGCAGCACGTCGTGCAGCAACGAGGACTCCAGCCGCTGATAGTCACCCGGCGAACCCCGGAACTCGAAACGCACGCCGAGGAGTTGACGCAGCGCATCGGCCCAGGCGAGTGGGGCGCCCGGCCGGAAGGGCAACTGCCCGGCAAGCCGGTCCAGTTCGATCTGGACCGAGTCGATCCCCGCGTCGTCCAACGCCCCGTCCGCCGCCGCCCCCACGAGCAGGCACAGCATCGCGAGATCGGGCCGCTCGGACCGGGCCTCCTCGGCGAACAGGCGACGCACTTCCGCGGCCCGCTCGGGCGACGGGGGACAGGGAGCAGGCATGGCGAACTCGTACCCCCTCACGACGTTCCGAGGCGGCCGACGGCACTGTCAGCCACCGGCTCGCGATAGTGGTGGTAGGCGTGATGCGCCCCGAACCCCATCCCGGAGTACAGCGCCCGCGCCCCCGCGTTGTCCGCCTCGACCTGCAACCAGGCGGCCGACGCCCCCTCGTCCAGCGCCCGCGAGGCCAACGCGGCCATGACGAGCGAGCCCAGCCCCCGCCGCCGTAGCGCAGGATCGACCTCGACGGCACCGAACCCGGCCCACCGCCCGTCGACGACGCACCGCCCGATGGCAGCGGGAGCCATGTCCGCACCCTCACCGGGCACCGTCGCGAACCACACCGAGGGCCCGCTCCCCAGCACCTTGAGGGCCACCTCGCTCACCCCCTTGCGCTGATAGCGGGCCAGCCACGCCTCGTCGGCCGCCCGGGACAGCAGAACCCCGGACGCGTCGGCGCGGTCGGCGACCGGGGCCAGGGCCCCGACCCACAGCTCGGCCGTGACCTCACGGGTCCAGCCACGCCGTTCCAACTCGGCGCAGAGCACCTCCTGCGTGCCCTCGGCGCCGGTCGCGGTCTGGACGTACGCGGGCAGGCCCCGGTCGCCGTACCACCGTCGTACGGCAGTCAGGGCCTCGTCGAGGGGCAGGCCGGGATCGCCGAGCGGGAGCACGGAGTTGGCGCGGCGGGTGAATCCGGCGGCGGCGCGCAGCTCCCACTCGCCGAGCCGTTCGCTCTCCACGGGCTGCCAGCCGCGTGCGGCGACGCGCGCCAGCTCGCGGTAGCCGGCGGACGGTCCCCGCCGACGGGCCGGAGCGGCCGGGACGACCTTGCCCGCCACCAGCGAGGATTCCGAAATACGGACGGACTCGCCACCCTTCCGTGTGATCGTCAGCACACCGCTGTCCCATGATGTGAGAACACCCACCGTGTCGGTGAACTTCTCCGCCGTGTCTTCCGTACCTGTCAAGCGCCTGACGGACACCCGTTTGCCCACGTCAGCAGCGGTGATGCGGACCTCGAGTCGTCCGGCCGCAGAGATTTCCACAGGTCAGTTCACCCCTCCTGTATGGATCACGCCCCGGAACGGAGATACTAGGTGCGGGCATGGACGACGCCGCGCTCCAGCGCGCCTGGCGGCGGAGCCTACGGAGGCCCGCCAGCGCCCTATCGAGGAGGAACGACAGCGTGACCTACGTCATCGCGCAGCCTTGTGTCGACGTCAAGGACAAGGCGTGCATCGAGGAGTGCCCGGTCGACTGCATCTACGAGGGCTCCCGGTCCTTGTACATCCACCCGGACGAATGCGTCGACTGTGGAGCCTGTGAGCCGGTGTGCCCGGTCGAGGCGATCTTCTACGAGGACGACACTCCCGAGGAGTGGAAGGACTACTACAAGGCGAACGTCGAGTTCTTCGACGAGCTCGGCTCCCCGGGCGGTGCCAGCAAGCTGGGCCTGATCGAGCGCGACCACCCCTTCGTCGCCGCGCTGCCGCCGCAGAACCAGTAGGAGCGGCCCGCGCAGTCGCGCCGCCTCGGTCCCGTACGGCCTGATCACGCCCGATCAGCGCCCTACGGGGCCGAGGCGTTTGCCGTTCCGGTCGTACCGGTCGTACCGAAGAAAGTGAGCCAGAAATCGTGTCCGCAGTCTCCGACCTGCTGCCCACCTTCCCCTGGGACAAGCTGGAGCCGTACAAGAAGACGGCGACGGCACACCCGGACGGCATCGTCGACCTGTCGGTCGGCACCCCGGTGGACCCCGTCCCCGACCTGATCCAGAAGGCCCTGATCGACGCGGCCGACTCGCCCGGCTACCCCACGGTCTGGGGCACCCCGGCCCTGCGCGACGCGATCACCGGCTGGGTCGAACGCCGTCTCGGCGCCCGTGACGTCACCCACCACCACGTCCTGCCGATCGTCGGCTCCAAGGAACTCGTCGCCTGGCTCCCCACCCAGCTGGGCCTGGGCCCCGGTGACCGCGTGGCCTACCCGCGCCTGGCCTACCCGACATACGAGGTGGGCGCCCGCCTGGCCCGAGCCGACCACGAGGTCTACGACGACCCGACCACCCTGAACCCCGAGGGCCTGAAGCTCCTCTGGCTCAACTCGCCCTCGAACCCGACCGGCAAGGTGCTGTCGAAGGACGAACTGACCCGGATCGTCACCTGGGCCCGCGAGCACGGCATCCTGATCTTCTCCGACGAGTGCTACCTCGAACTGGGCTGGGAGGCCGACCCGGTCTCGGTCCTGCACCCGGACGTCAACGGCGGTTCCTACGACGGCATCGTCGCCGTCCACTCCCTCTCCAAGCGCTCGAACCTCGCCGGTTACCGCGCGGCCTTCCTGGCCGGCGACCCGGCGGTCCTGGGCCCACTCCTCCAGATCCGCAAGCACGGCGGCATGATGACCTCGGCCCCGACCCAGGCGGCAGTGGTAGCGGCCCTGGGCGACGACACCCACGTCCACGAACAGCGCGAGCGCTACACAGCCCGCCGGTCGCTGTTGCGCGAGGCCCTCGTGTCCCACGGCTTCCGCATCGAACACAGCGAGGCGAGCCTCTACCTCTGGGCAACGAGGAACGAGTCCTGCTGGGACACGGTGTCCCACCTGGCCGACTTGGGCATTTTGGTGGCGCCGGGCGACTTCTACGGAGAAGCGGGCGCGAACTTCGTACGAGTGGCGTTGACAGCGACGGACGAGCGAGTCCGGGCAGCTGTAAACAGGCTCAGCTGAGTTGCCGTAGGGGCGCGGGGAACTGCGCGACAAGCCCCCACCGGCCGCAAGCCGACAAACAACGCAGAATAGGGGCCCAGGGAACTCCCTGGACCCCTTCAGCGCAGGGCGCCTAGCCGAGCGGCAGACCCTTAAGGGGCAGCTCCTGCGCAGTCGGCAGCCCACCCTTGGTCACCGCGTCCGTCGGCAACCCGCCACCCGCCGTGGCGGTCTTGGCGGTGTCACCGAGCAGGCCCCCGGCCTGCCCAGCCGTGTCCCCGGCAACATGCTGCGCAGCCGGCGCCACCGTCTTGGCAACCTTCCCACCGGTCTTCCCGGCGGCCGGCACCGCCTTCTCCAGCGTCTGGCCACCGGACTTGCCGGCGACCCCCGTGACGTTCTGGCTCGCGCCGTCGACCGTGTTGCCGACGCTCGCCCCGTCCAGGGCGGTCAGTGCGCCCAGGTTCGGGGTGGCCGGCAGGGAGGGGGCCGCACTGGCGGAGCCGGCCGCACCGACCCCGGCTGCCGCTCCCGCTGCGACGAGCAGCGCGGCACGGGCGATCCGGCGGGTCAGGGGGAGGGACATGATGCTCCTTGTGTTGATCTCCGGGCTCGGACGCAGTGACTACCGCTCGAAGCGCGCGAAGGTTGCGGAGCGCCAACGTAAAGAGTTCGCAATGCGTCGCATTATCAGCTACGGATAAAAACGGACAAAGAGCGCCCGGCCCGAAACCCCGTCGAATGGTCGCAGCCCTTTGTTTTCAAGGACTTCGGCACACGCGAGGGTGACCGCGCGAAAACCTGAGCACACCCGGGCCCGGATCGACCACGCGTAACCCCTACGGGTGAGGACCCGTACTACTGCCCGCCTGCCGCCCGTACTACTTCTCGGCCTGCCGCTCGGTCACGATCCGCACCCCGCCGGCGGCCTTCGTGCCGGTCGAGTGCCACGGGTCGTCCGCGCTGCCGGCGGCCCATTCGCGGCCGGCGTACGACACACGCTCGATGTGCAGCGCCGAGGAGTTGGCCACCGCCCAGTGCGCGAGCTGCCAGCCGGTCCTCGTGCTGCCGGACCGCACCGGCAGGGTCACGGTGCTGCTCCCGCCTGTCGCACTCGCGCTGGGAGCCGGAGTGGACTTGGCCTTCGTCTTGTCCTTCGAAGCCGAGCCGCCCCCGGTCACCTCCGCGCCGGTTTCCTTCAGCACCGTGCGCCCGAAGTCCCGTACCAGCGCGGCCCGTACGGCGTCCGGGCCCGTGGCGGTCACGGTGGTGTCAGGGAGGCCCTGGCAGGTCAGCGTGGCGGCGGCCTGCCCGGTGAGCGCGGCGGACAGCAGCGCGGCGTCGGGCTCGTGCTTGGCGTACGCCTCCGGGTAACCGCTGCGCTGCACGCGCTGGGCGGCGACCGTGAGGGGGAGCTTCTGGTAGTCGTTCACCTTGGCGAGGTGCTCGTAGAAGACGCCCGCCGCGTACGTCGGGTCCAGGATCTGTTTCCTGGTGCCCCAGCCCTGCGAGGGCCGCTGCTGGAACAGGCCGAGCGAATCCAGGTCGCCGTGCTGGATGTTGACGAGCTGCGACTCCTGGAGGGCGGTCGCGAGCGCGATCGTGACGGCCCGCTCGGGCATGCCGCGCCCGGTGCCGACGGCGGCGATCGTCGCCGCGTTCATCGCCTGTTCCTGCGAGAACTCGTACTCCTGGCCGTCGTCCTTGCCGGAGACCACCTTGCAGCCGGGGCCGCCCCGACCGCCGGTGACGTACTGGACGACGAGGTAGCCCGCGACGGCGAGCAGCACCACGAAGGCTGCTGAGAACCGGAAGAGGCGGCCGCGTCGACGCTTCTTTGGAGTGGGGGACTGCTCAGGCATTCCCACAAGGTACTGGAGGCTCCTGTTACCGCTGCGCCGGGTGTGGACAACCTGTGCACAAGCTCTTCGCGTTAGGGTCGACGGCATGGCCGACACCCCTCTTGACCTCACGCTGGACGCCGCACGGCTCACCGCGCAGCTTGTCGACTTCCCCTCGGAGAGCGGCAGCGAGAAGCCCCTCGCGGACGCGATCGAGACCGCGCTGCGCGCCCTGCCCCACCTGACGGTCGACCGGTACGGCAACAACGTCGTCGCACGCACCACCCTCGGGCGATCGGAACGCGTCATCCTGGCCGGCCACATCGACACGGTCCCGATCGCCGACAACGTCCCCTCACGCCTCGACGAGAACGGCGTCCTGTGGGGCTGCGGCACCTGCGACATGAAGTCCGGCGTGGCGGTCCAACTCCGCATCGCCGCAACGGTCCCGGCCCCCAACCGCGACCTCACCTTCGTCTTCTACGACAACGAAGAGGTCGCCGCCCACCTCAACGGCCTCAAGCACGTCTCCGAAGCCCATCCCGAGTGGCTGGAGGGCGACTTCGCGGTCCTCCTGGAGCCGACGGACGGTCAGGTCGAGGGCGGCTGCCAGGGCACGCTCAGGATGTTCCTGAAGTTCACGGGTGAACGAGCGCACTCCGCGCGCGCGTGGATGGGCTCCAACGCGATCCACGCGGCCTCGCGTGCGCTGGCCAAGCTCGCCGCGTACGAGGCCCGTACGCCCGTAGTGGACGGCCTGCAGTACCACGAGGGTCTCAACGCGGTGCGTGTGGAAGGGGGCGTGGCCACCAACGTCATCCCTGACGCGTGCACCCTTGTCGTCAACTTCCGCTACGCGCCCGACCGCAGCGAGGCCGAGGCGGAGGCCTTCGTGCGGGACTACTTCGCCGACTGCGGGGTCGACGAGTTCGTCGTCGACGACCACACCGGAGGGGCCCGCCCCGGCCTGACCCACCCGGCCGCGGCGGCCTTCATGGCGGCCGTCGGCGGCGAGGCCCGCCCCAAGTTCGGCTGGACGGACGTGGCCCGCTTCAGCGCGCTCGGCGTGCCCGCGGTGAACTACGGCCCCGGCGCCCAACTCCTCGCCCACAAGGTCGACGAGCGGGTCGAGGCGGCCCTGATCCCCGAGGCGGAGCGGCGGCTGCGGGACTGGCTCACCGTCTGACATCCGTATGTCCCCCCTCCGTAACCCGCGTAGACCTACGCTGAAGTACGAAACACCTGCAAGTGGAGGGAGCGCACATGGCTACAGGCAACCCCGAGGGCAAGCAGCAGCCACCGGAGGAGCAGCGCCTGGGACCGGTCCTCCGGCGGCGCGGCCAGGTGACCGCGAGCACGACCGACCAGCGCCTCCTGGACGCGGGCGGCCCCTCGGACTGGGTCCACACCGACCCGTGGCGTGTCCTGCGCATCCAGTCTGAGTTCATCGAGGGCTTCGGCACACTGGCCGAACTGCCGCCCGCGATCAGCGTGTTCGGCTCGGCCCGCACCAAGCCGGACTCACCGGAGTACGAGGCGGGCGTACGGCTCGGACACGCCCTCGTGGAGGCCGGGTGGGCCGTGATCACCGGCGGCGGCCCCGGCGCCATGGAGGCGGCCAACAAGGGCGCCCTGGAGGCCAAGGGCATCTCCGTCGGCCTGGGCATCGAGCTGCCCTTCGAGCAAGGGCTCAACGCCTACGTCGACATCGGCCTGAACTTCCGTTACTTCTTCGTCCGCAAGATGATGTTCGTCAAGTACGCCCAGGGCTTCGTGGTCCTCCCCGGCGGCCTCGGCACCCTCGACGAACTCTTCGAGGCCCTCACCCTCGTTCAGACCCAGAAGGTCACCCGCTTCCCGATCGTCCTCTTCGGAAGCGAGTACTGGGGCGGCCTCGTCGACTGGCTGAAGAACACCCTGATCGCCCAGGGCAAGGCCTCCGAGAAGGACCTCCTCCTGTTCCACGTGACGGACGACGTGGACGAGGCGGTCGCGCTGGTGTCGAAGGAGGCAGGCCGCTAACGCTGCCTGCTTTTCAGCCCGTGCGCTGTTGAGCGCAGGCCGGCAAATTCAGCCCGTCCGGCGTTTGAGGACGAGGCCCTTTCGGGGCCGAAGCGGGGGTCTGGGGGCGCAGCCCCCAGGGATGGGACGGGTAGGGGCGGCGGGGGCGAAAAAATCAGGCCAGCCCCCGCCGCCCCACAGCCGGAGGCCGATGCCCGGCGATCGACGCCACCATGTCCAGCACCTGCCGAGTCTCCGCGACCTCATGCACCCGATACACCTGCGCCCCCAGCCACGCAGACACGGCAGTGGTCGCCAACGTACCGACAACCCGCTCCTTGACCGGCTTGTCGAGCGTCTCGCCCACGAAGTCCTTGTTGGACAACGACACCAGCACAGGCCACCCCGTGGAGACCATCTCCCCGAGCCGCCGAGTCGCCTCCAGGCTGTGCCGCGTGTTCTTCCCGAAGTCGTGCCCGGGATCGATCAGCACCGACTCCCTCGGCACACCCAACGCCACCGCCCGCTCGGCAAGCCCCAGGGTCACGCGCAGGATGTCGGCCATGACGTCGTCGTACGTCACCCGGTGCGGCCGGGTACGCGGCTCCGAGCCGCCCGCGTGGGTGCACACCAGCCCCACGCCATACCGCGCGGCGACCTCCGCGAGCCGGGGATCGACGCCGCCCCACGCGTCGTTCAGAAGATCCGCGCCCACCTCGCAGACGGCCTCGCCGACCTCGTGCCGCCAGGTGTCGACGCTGATGATCACGTCCGGGAAGCGCCGCCGCACCTCGGCGACGAAACCGACCGTGCGCCGCGCCTCCTCCTCGGCGGTGACCTCCTCGCCGGGACCGGCCTTGACCCCGCCGATGTCGATGATGGCGGCGCCCTCGGCCACCGCCTGCTCCACGCGCGCGAGGGCGGGCTCGTCGCGGAACGTGGCCCCCTGGTCGTAGAAGGAGTCCGGGGTCCGGTTCACGATCGCCATGATCACCGGCTCGTGCGTGTCGAATTCACGCCTGCCCAGCCTGAGCATCCCCTGTGACCTCTCCTAGTACGTACCGGTCTTCAGCCGCCTGTGACCCTAACTGTCAGCGTCGCATGGCACGATCGAACCCTGACACATTCGGCTTCGGCACGTCCGACCTCGACGCCCGTGGAGACCCCAGCGATGTTCATGTTCTTGTTCCTGGTCGTCGCGCTCGCCGTCGTGGTCGGCGCCGTGACCCTCTCGGTGATCGGCGGCGGCGACAGCGCCCCGCTGCCGGACGCCGCGCCCGAGCGCCTCGACGATCCGCTGCCCCTGGACCGGCCGGTCGACCGAGCCGACGTGGAGACGCTCCGGTTCCCGCTCGCCGCGCGGGGCTACCGCATGGCCGAGGTGGACGACGCACTGAGTCGCATCGCCGCCGAACTCGCCGAGCGCGACGCTCGGATCGCCGACCTGGAGTCCGCGCTGGCGGGCGCCCAGGCCACCGCCCACGTCTCCATGGAGAAGCCCGCGGAAGGCGACCGCCAGTGAGCGACGCCGTCGCCGGTCCGGACGGCGCCCTGCGCTGCCCCTGGGCGCTGTCCACGGAGGACTACGTCACGTACCACGACGAGGAGTGGGGCCGCCCGGTCCACGGCGACGACGCCCTCTACGAGCGGCTCTCCCTGGAGGCCTTCCAGTCGGGCCTCTCCTGGATCACGATCCTGCGCCGCCGCGAGGGCTTCCGCGCGGCCTTCGCCGGCTTCAAGATCGCCGAGGTGGCCACCTTCACGGACACCGACCGCGAACGCCTCCTCGCCGACGCCGGCATCATCCGCAACCGCGCGAAGATCGACGCGACGATCGCCAACGCGCGCGTGCTGGACGACTGGGCGCCGGGCGAACTGGACGAGTTCATCTGGTCCTACGCCCCGACGCCGGGCCCGGCCCCGAAAACCCTCGGAGACGTCCCGGCGGTCACGGCCGAGTCGACGGCCCTGTCGAAGGCCCTCAAGAAACGGGGCCTGAGATTCGTCGGCCCGACGACGGCGTACGCACTGATGCAGGCGTGCGGTCTGGTCAACGACCACCTGGTGGACTGTGTGTCCCGCCGTTCCTGAGCCGGCTCAGCGGCCCAAGTACTTCGGCTTCTCCTTGTTGACGAAAGCCTGCACAGCGATCGCGTGATCCTCCGACGCGCCCGCCCGAGACTGGAGTTCGTCTTCTTTCTCCAACGTCTCCTCAAGGGTGTGCGAGAGGCCGTAGGCGACGGCCTCCTTCAGCGCCGCATACGCCACGGTCGGCCCATCGGCCAACGCCCGGGCCACCTTCTCGGCCTCCGCGTGCAACTCGCCGGCGGGGACGAGACGGTTGGCGATCCCCAACTCGTACGCGTCCTGCGCCGAAATCGTCCGAGGAAACAGCAGCAGGTCGGAGGCACGCCCAGGTCCGACGACCCGAGGCAGCGTCCAGGAGATGCCGGAGTCGGCCGTCAGCGCGACCCCCGCGAAGGACGTGTTGAAGCCCGCGGTGTCCGCCACGACCCGGTAGTCCGCAGCCAGGGCAAGCCCGAATCCAGCGCCCGCGGCGACCCCGTTGACCCCGGCGACCACGGGCTTCGCCATACCGGCGATCGCCCGCACGATGGGGTTGTAGTGCTCCTTCACCGTGGTCATGGTGGCCCCGGTCCCGGCCTCCCGGTCGGAGGCCAGCAGCGTGATGTGCTCCTTGAGGTCCTGGCCCACACAGAACGCCCGCTCCCCGGCCGCGGTCAGCAGCACGGCGCGGACGGCGTCGTCGCCCGCCGCGGTCTGAACCGCCTCCCGGAGGGCGACCTTGGTCGCGATGTTCAACGCGTTCATCGCCTCGGGGCGGTTCAGCGTGATCGTCGCGAGTCCGTCGCTCACCTCATAGAGCACGGTGTCGGCCATGGTGTGTCCCCTCCGGTGTCGCGGCTCCGGCGTACCGGTCGGTACGCCGTACGTCCGTAGGACAGCATGGCGGAGATCACCGTCCGAGCACCGGACCGGACGTGTGACCTGCGTCAAAGAATTCCGGTCCGGATTCGGTCGACGCGGGTCGGTGCGGCGGCGAAGTATCGCAGTCGCATCGGCGAATTGAGTGGTTTTGCTCGTGCGCGTTGCCCAAGCGATGCCGACTGATGTTGGTCATCGGGTCCTGAGATGCGGGATAATGGCTTGGAAGCAATGTGTTCGATGCCGGTGACGCGTGTCTCATTAGGGGCCGCGCGTGCCCTCCATGGGGCCGTCGGCGACGATGAGCTGGTTTCAGGAAGGGGAACGAGCATGGCGGCCATGAAGCCGCGGACGGGCGATGGCCCGCTCGAGGTGACCAAGGAGGGGCGGGGCATCGTCATGCGCGTTCCGCTCGAAGGCGGCGGTCGGCTCGTCGTCGAGCTGACCCCTGACGAGGCCGACGCGCTGGGCGACGCCCTCAAGAAGGTCGTCGGCTGACGCGGCGGAACGCGACCATACCCCTTCAGCTGCCCCGGCATCCGAGATGGTGCCGGGGCACGCTGCTTTCCTGAACTCCTATGGCCTGCCCACTGGTTGAGGCCTGTCTACCGTTTGACGGCGCACAGCAGCCCGTCGCCGACCGGGAGCAGCGACGGCACCAGCTCGGGGCTCTCGCGCACGGCCCGCAGCAGCTCGCGCAGCCGCAGTACCTCGGTGGGCTGGGGGCCCGAGTCGACGGTCCGGCCGTTGGCGAAGACGCCCTCGAAGACCACCAGGCCACCCGGACGCAGCAGGCGCAACGATTCAGCGAGATAGTCCAGGAACTCCTGCCGGTCGCCGTCGCAGAACACGAGGTCGTAGCCGGCGTCCGCGAGCCGGGGCAGCACGTCCAGGGCGCGGCCCGGAATGAAGCGGGCCCGGTTGCTGGCGAAGCCGCAGGCGCGGAAGGCCTGGCGGGCGAACTGCTGGTGGTCCGGCTCCGGGTCGACGGTGGTCAGTACCCCGTCCGGCCGCATCCCGTACAGAAGATGCATTCCGGAGACGCCGGTCCCGGTTCCGATCTCCGCCACCGCCTTCGCGTCCACGGTGGCGGCGAGCATCCGCAGCGCGGCGCCCGTGCCGGGCGACACCGAGCGCAGCCCTGCCTCGCGGGCCCGGTCACGGGCCCAGCGCAGTGCTTCGTCCTCGGCGACATAGGCGTCGGCGAACGCCCAGCTCGTCTGCCGGTTGCCGGTAATGACCCTCTCCTGTCCCCGTGGTTGCCTGGGCGTGACTGTATCCGTTGGTGCCGGGAACCTGCTGATGGGACCGGGCGTTTAGAGGGGGAGGAATGCACTGGGGGACGCGACCGGAGGGAAGAGCGGGGGATGAGGATGGATCAGTACGTCGGGCAGAGGCACCAGCAGGGCGACGAGCAAGGTCACGAACAAGAGCTCTCACCGCCGCGAGGTCGGTATGAGCGTGTATCAAATTCTCGTAAAACCGCTTATCCGGAGCTAACGGGCGAGGTGGCTATGGTAGGGGCTCCACTGGACACCACCAGAGCCGACAGGGGAGGTGCGGCTGTACCTGTGGATCGGGGAGGAGTGCTCCGGCGCTTTCTCGGATCGGCGGGCAGGCCGAAATCCGTGAACGACACCGCTGCTGACCACAGCCACGCCGCTGACCATGCCCAGACCGCGACCTTCTCCACCGACGCGGACGGGCAGGCGTGGACTCCGCCCACCTGGGAGGAGATCGTCAGCACCCACAGCGGCCGTGTGTACCGGCTCGCGTACCGCCTGACGGGGAACCAGCACGACGCCGAGGACCTCACGCAAGAGGTCTTCGTCCGGGTCTTCCGTTCGCTGTCGACGTACACGCCCGGCACCTTCGAGGGCTGGCTGCACCGCATCACCACCAACCTCTTCCTGGACATGGTCCGCCGCAAGCAGCGCATCCGTTTCGACGCGCTGGGGGAGGACGCGGCCGAGCGCCTGCCCAGCCGCGAGCCGTCGCCCCAGCAGGTCTTCAACGACGCGCACTTCGACGCCGACGTCCAGCAGGCCCTGGACACCCTCGCCCCGGAGTTCCGGGCCGCGGTCGTCCTGTGCGACATCGAGGGTCTCTCGTACGAGGAGATCGCCGCGACCCTGGGCGTCAAGCTCGGCACGGTCCGTTCCCGGATCCACCGCGGCCGCTCCCAGCTCCGCAAGGCCCTCGCGCACCGCTCGCCGGAAGCACGGGCCGAGCGCCGTTCCTTCGTGGCGCGTGTGCCCGCGCTGGGGGGAGGGGGCGCGACCGCGTGAGTGGATCACGTCCTACGCCTGCGGAGCAGCATCTGGGAGACCGACTTTCCGCCCTGGTGGACGGGGAGCTCGGTCATGAGTCGCGCGATCGCGTACTGGCACACCTGGCCACCTGCACGAAGTGCAAGGCCGAGGCCGACGCACAGCGCCGACTGAAGAACGTGTTCGCGGAAATGGCCCCACCGCCCCCCTCCGAGAGCTTCCTGGCCCGTCTCCAGGGGCTTCCCGGGGGAGGCGACGACACGGACGGCGAGGAGCCGCCCGGCGGGGGACTCTTCGCCGGGGTCGGCTTCTTCGGCGTGAAGAGGGACGGCCCGCTCGACGCGTTCGAGTTCGGCTATGTCCCGGCGGGCCCGCACGCCTCCACGGCCCTGGCCCCTTCGTCACCCTCCGCGCGTGAGGGTTTCCGCATCCATGACGTCAGTCGGCACGACACCGACCGCTCCGCCTCGCGCGGGATGCGGTTCGCGTTCGTCGCCGCCGGCGCGGTGTCGCTGGCCGCGATCGCACTGGGCGGGGTGGCCACGGTCACGCCGGGCGACGCGGCAGCCGAGGCGCGGGGCGCGGGTGTGACTCCGGCGCGTACGCAGGGCACGGGCGCGGTGACTCCCGACGCGGGCCGTCGCCGTGGTGGCGTCGGACCCCTGCTCGCCCAGGGTGCGAGCCAGCGGTCGATGCTCGGCGACACCTCGGTGGCACCGACGTCCGTCTCCGCGCCGCTGCTGCCCGGGGTGCCGTCTCCGGCGGTCGCCCGGGGCGACGAGGTCATGCACACGCTGAGCGCGCCGGTGATGGCCGGTGCGGCGGTCATGTCCCCACTGATACGCCCGCTGAACGCGACCCCGCCGGTCGCCCTCACGTCCTGGTCCACGGCCCCCGAGGTCATGGCCCCCGGCCTGCTGCGCGCCCCCGTCCCCGACACCACCTCGTCCCCCTCTCCCGCCCCCTCCACCTCCTCCCGCCCCCACCGCTGACCAGCCCCTGCACCGCGACCGGCGAACCTGGTTGAATCCGGGGAGTACGGGGTGGCGCGGCCGGTTGGTGGGGAGCACATGAACGACGGGACACCGAAACCGAGGCCCACGAAGTCGAAGTGGTGGGGTCGGGGCCGGGCCGGGGATTCCGGAGCGATGACGCCGGGTGCGGATGGGGCCGAGTCTCCAACCAGCGGTGTGGCTGCGGACGTTGACGGTGACCTCGAACCGGCCTCTCCCATACCGGCACCCGCCCACCGGCCCGAGCCCCTGCACGACCCCGACCCCCACAGCACCCCGCCGTACGGCCAGCCGGGTCCCTGGGCGCCTGCGCCGCCCGTCCAGCACCCGACGGTCACCTCCGGGTACGACGTGGCGCCACAGGTGCTTACAGGGGCCCCTGGTGCCCCTGTTGCCGGTGGTGCCGGTGGTGCCCAAACTCCACCATCACCGTCCGACCCCGACCTTGATCCTGACCCGCACCCCGACCTCCCCGCCACCAACCCCTGGCACCGCTACGACCCCTGGGCAACCCCCGCCCCCCTCCAGCAGAACGGCGCCCCCGCTCTCACCCACCAGCAGCGCCGCAACCGCGCCCGGAAACGCCTCGCCGCCTCCGCGCTCGGCATCGCGCTGCTCTCCGGGGGCGTCGGAGGGGTCGTAGGGGCGTACATCGAGCGGGACGGCGCGGGTGGGGACATCGTGTTGTCGCAGGCCGGGGAGGAGGCCAGTGGGCGGGCGCCGGACAGTGTGGCCGGGATCGCCGCTCGGGCCCTGCCCAGTGTCGTGACCCTGCATGTGACCGGGGACGAGGAGTCGGGGACCGGTACCGGGATCGTGCTGGACACGCGGGGGCACATCCTCACCAACAACCATGTCGTGCAGCCCGCTGGGAGCGACGGTGAGATATCCGTGAGCTTCAGTGGGGGACAGACCGCGAGGGCCAAGGTCGTCGGGCACGACAGCGGATACGACCTCGCCGTCGTGCAGGTGAGCGGTGTGCGGGGGCTCCGGCCGATGCCGCTCGGCAATTCCGACAACGTGCGGGTCGGTGACCCCGTCGTAGCGATCGGGGCGCCCTTCGATCTCGACAACACCGTGACGTCCGGGATCATCAGCGCCAAGGACCGGCCCATCACGGCCGGCGGCGACGCGGCGGACGGGAGTGACGTCTCGTACGTCGACGCGCTCCAGACCGACGCGCCCATCAACCCCGGCAACTCCGGCGGGCCCCTGCTGGACTCGCAGGCGCGGCTCGTGGGGATCAACTCGGCGATCCGCTCCGCCGACGACGGTACGGACACGGGAGACGGTCAGGCCGGTTCCATCGGGCTCGGTTTCGCCATCCCCGTCAACCAGGCCAAGCGTGTCGCCGAGGAGCTGATCAACACCGGGAAGGCCACGCACCCCGTCATCGGCGTCACCCTCGACATGGACTACACCGGCGACGGAGCCCGCGTCGCCGCGAAGGGCAGCGGCGACGGTCCCGCCGTCACCGCCGGCGGCCCCGGTGCCAAGGCCGGCCTCAAAGCGGGCGACATCATCACCGGGGTCGACGGCGAGCGCGTCCACTCCGGCGACGAACTCATCGTCAGGACCCGAGCCCACCGTCCCGGCGACCAGCTGCGCCTGACCCTCCGGCGTGACGGCAAGGACATGACGGTGTCGCTCGTCCTCGGCTCCTCGACCACGGGATGAGCCGGTTATTGACAGAAACGTCACAGGTGAGAGCCCCGCGCCCCGTCCCACTAGGCAAACAACCCGGAAAACCGGTCGTGTACACCCACTCGTAGCCCCCGGGACAGTACCGGTCGGGTGGGATCGCCGGGTACCGTGGACCCGGCCCGGACCACGGAAGACCGCACAGACCACCGAGGGCCGAGGGCCGAGGACATCGCTAGGAGCTTCAGGTGTTCAATGACATAGGACCGCTAGAGCTGGTGACGATCATCGTCCTCGCTGTGCTCGTCTTCGGTCCGGACAAGCTCCCGAAGGTCATCCAGGACGTCATGCGGACGATCCGGAAGATCCGAGAGTTCTCGGAGAGCGCCAAGGCGGACATCCGCGAGGAGCTGGGCCCGGAGTTCAAGGACTTCGACTTCGAGGACCTCAACCCCAAGACGTTCCTGCGCAAGCAGCTGGACAACGACGAACTGGGGCTCAAGGAGATCCGCAACGGCTTCGACCTGAAGAAGGAGATGGCCGAGGTCACGGAGGCCGTGCAGAACGCGGACACCCCCTCCTCCTCTTCGTCCTCCTCTTCCTCCGGCAGCGGTCGTCTCGACATGACAAAGAAGCCCGAGGACCCGGAGAAGGACGAGCGCCCGCCCTTCGACGCGGACGCCACCTGACCGTGCCTCAGGCGCGTCATACGTGACGCGTTTCATACGTCCCCGACGTCTTCCACGCCTCCGTACGGCCTGAACACGGCCCCCGTGCGCCTCACGCGCCGGGCGCTTTCCGGGCTGCTTCCCGCGAGGTGGCTATGCTGCCGAGTTGTTGTGCGGACCGGGCGAGTCGCCCGAAGGGGGGCGGGCCGCCCCGGTCCGACGAGAGCGAGGAGGCGTCCGGGCATGGAGACGACGAGTCGGGTAGGCGCGCAGGCGCCGGCCGCGGAGGGTGGACAACAGGTCCCCTCCGCCCGGCGCACGGTCGACAGCTACCTGCTGGCGCCCTTCCCGTGGTACGGCCTCGACGAGGCCTTCACGGGGCCGCGCTGGCTGATGCAGGTGGGCATGGCGGCGGACGGAGCCGTCGAGCACGGTTCGATCGGGCACGGCGACGAGCCCTCCGTACGCAACGAAGGCACGGAGGACAAGGAGAAGTTCGCGGTGGTCGTCACCGTCGCGGGCAACCCGGCGCGGCGCACCGCGGACGGTACGGGTCTTCTGGAGGCCACGTCGGTGTCCTCCGCTGCCTGGCTCGCCGGGGTGGGGCTGCTGTCCTTCACCTGGCCCGGGCAGATGGACCACACGCTGCGGGACGACTGGCTGGAGCAGCAGACGGAGACGGCGTGGGTGCTGGCGGATGACCTTGCCGGTGACGACTGGTCGACGCTGTCCCTGCCGGTGGACGGGGTGCCGACGCCCTTTCACTACCGTGAGTCGGAGTTCGGCTGGGTGCTCGCCGGGTCGACGCAGGAGGGCGTGCACGTGGGGGCGTACGGCAGGGGCATGAGCGCGTACGGGCTCGGCTTCGCCATGATCAAGGACATCGGCACATACGAGTAAAACCAGTGGGGAACTGCGGGCCGTATGTGGCTGGTCGCGCAGTTCCCCGCGCCCCTGGTTGGCTGCCCTAGAACTTGTTCCTGGGGGTGATCCCCAAGGACAGTCCCGAAAGACCTCGCTGCCGCCCGCCCAGCTTGCCCGCGATCGCTCGTAGCGCCGCGCCCGCAGGGGAGTCGGGGTCGCTCAGCACCACCGGCTTGCCCTCGTCGCCGCCCTCTCGGAGGCGGACGTCGATCGGGATGGAACCCAGGACCGGGACCGAGGCGCCGGTCGTGCGGGTCAGGCCGTCCGCCACCGACTGGCCGCCGCCGGAGCCGAAGACGTCGACCATCTCGCCGCAGTGCGGGCAGGGCAGGCCGGACATGTTCTCTACGACGCCGACGATCTTCTGGTGGGTCTGTACGGCGATGGAGCCCGCCCGCTCGGCGACCTCGGCCGCCGCCTGCTGAGGGGTCGTCACGACCAGGATCTCGGCGTTCGGGACGAGTTGGGCGACGGAGATGGCGATGTCGCCCGTCCCGGGCGGCAAATCAAGAAGAAGTACATCGAGATCGCCCCAGTACACGTCCGCCAGGAACTGCTGAAGGGCCCTGTGCAGCATCGGGCCGCGCCACACGACCGGTGTGTTGCCCGGGGTGAACATGCCGATGGAGATGACCTTCACGCCGTGTGCCGACGGCGGCATGATCATGTTCTCGACCTGGGTGGGAGTGCCGTCGGCGCCCAGCATGCGCGGCACGCTGTGGCCGTAGATGTCGGCGTCGACGACCCCGACCTTGAGACCGTCGGCCGCCATCGACGCGGCGAGGTTCACCGTCACCGAGGACTTGCCGACGCCGCCCTTGCCGGAGGCGACCGCGTACACGCGGGTGAGGGAACCGGGCTGCGCGAAGGGGACCTCG
The DNA here is from genome assembly GCF_000716435.1 of Streptomyces xylophagus. Classification (GTDB taxonomy): domain Bacteria; phylum Actinomycetota; class Actinomycetes; order Streptomycetales; family Streptomycetaceae; genus Streptomyces; species Streptomyces xylophagus. The sequence continues at coordinate 254,176 of NZ_JNWO01000009.1, read as the reverse complement.
CGCTCGGCCTTGCCACCGCGCAGGGCGGTCGCGAGTTCCTTGCGCTGCTCGTCGCTCATGACGTCGAGCGTCACGTCGACGCGGGTGACACCGTCGACCGCGGAGACCGCATCGGTCACGCGTTGCGTGATCGTCTCCCTCATCGGGCAGCCGGAGACCGTCAGGTACACGGTCACCGCGACCGCTCCGTCCGCACCGATCTCCACCGACTTGACCATCCCCAGCTCGGTGATGGGTCGGTTGATCTCGGGGTCGTTCACCGTCGACAGCGCTTCACGCACCGCGTCTTCCGTAGCCATAGGGACGATGGTACGGCGCCGCACAGGGCCCCCGGTAAGCCCGTCAGCGGTCGTCTACGTCACGTGCCCGGGACCGTTCTGCCCGGACTGTCGGGAATACCGTGTGCCTGTCGTGCCGTTCGTCGAGTTCCTTCACCAGGTCCTGCAGTTCCGAGCGGATCCAGTCCCGGGTCGCCACCTCGCCGAGACCGATCCGCAGGGAGGCGATCTCGCGGGTGAGGTACTCGGTGTCCGCGATCGACCGCTCGTTCTGCTTGCGGTCCTGTTCGAGGTTGACCTTGTCGCGGTCGTCCTGCCGGTTCTGCGCGAGCAGGATCAGCGGGGCCGCGTAGGAGGCCTGGAGCGACAGCATCAGGGTGAGGAAGATGAACGGGTAGTTGTCGAAGCGCACGGCGCGCGGGGCGAAGATGTTCCACAGCACCCACGCGATGATGACGATCGTCATCCAGACGATGAACCGCCCGGTGCCGAGGAACCGCGCGATCCGCTCCGACAGCCGCCCGAAGGCCTCCGGGTCGTACTCGGGCACGAGCCGGCGCCGGGGCGGGCGCGGCTGGTCGAGCCGGGCCCGGGTCCGGGTGGTGGCGGTCGCGCCCGCCGGTGTCCGCTCGCGTGTGGTCTCGCGCTCAGGAGTCATGAGCCGCCACCTCCTCCGCCTCTGCCGATGTCGCTGAGTCTGCCTCGTGCTCGTCTTCGCCCTCGGTCTCGCCCTCGTCGAGATGGAACTCGGTCTCCCGCCAGTCCTCGGGCAGCATGTGGTCCAGTACGTCGTCCACCGTCACCGCGCCGAGCAGCGACCCGGTCTCGTCGACCACGGGCGCCGCGACCATGTCGTACGTCGCGAAGAACCCGGCGATGAGCTGCAGCGTCGCGTCCGGGTCCAGCGGTTGCAGGTCGTCGTCGATGATCGCGCTGACCAGGGTGTACGGCGGGTCGCGCAGCAGCCGTTGGAAGTGGACCGTGCCGAGGTACTTGCCGGTCGGGGTGTCGTCGGGCGGGCGGCAGACGTAGACCTGCGCGGCCAGGGCCGGCGAGAGGTCGGCGCTGCGGACGCGGGCGAGCGCGTCGGCGACGGTCGCGTCCGGCCGTAGGACGATCGGCTCGGTCGTCATGAGGCCGCCCGCCGTGTGCTCCTCGTACGACATCAGGCGGCGTACGTCGGCCGCTTCGGAGGGCTGCATCAGGTTCAGCAGGCGCTCCTTGTCGTCCTCGGGGAGTTCGGAGAGGAGGTCGGCCGCGTCGTCCGGGTCCATCGCCTCCAGGACGTCCGCCGCGCGCTCCTCCTTCAGCTTGCCGAGGATCTCGATCTGGTCGTCCTCCGGGAGCTCCTCGAGGACGTCGGCGAGGCGGTCGTCGTCGAGGGCGGCGGCGACCTCGGCGCGCCGCTTGGGGGAGAGATGGTGCAGGACGTTGGCGAGGTCGGCGGGGCGCAGCTGCTCGAAGGTGGCCAGGAGGCTCTCCGCGCCCTGTCCCTGCTCCTCCAGGGAGAAGCCGGTGACGGCGGACCACTCCACGGTCAGCGTCTCGCCCTTGGCCCTTCTGAAGGCTCCGCCGCTCCTGCCCTTCCGTACGAAGACGCGGTCGATCTCCCAGTCCCGGCGGGCCGGCAGATGCTGCACCGACAGGTCGAGGACGGTGACCTCCTCGCCGGTCTCGACGAGGGTGACGCGCCGGTCCAGCAGTTCGCCGAACACCAGCCGCTCGGTGGGCCGTTGCTCGAAGCGGCGGACGTTCAGCACGCCGGTGGTGATGACCTGGCCGGACTCGATGCCGGTGATGCGGGTCATGGGGAGGAAGATGCGGCGCCGGGTGGAGAGTTCGACGACCAGGCCGAGCAGCCGGGGTGGCCGCTGGCCGACGCGCAGCATGACGATCAGGTCGCGTACGCGGCCCACCTGGTCGCCGTTCGGGTCGAAGACGGCGACACCGGAGAGGTGCGAGACGAAGACTCGGGGAGCGCCCCCTGCCATGGCCGCACCTCCATTCTTTTCGTGGTTCGAGGCGTTCTTTTGATGGTTTCCGGATGTTCCGAATTGCCCGCTCGGATGGGCTTCAGGCTAGCCCGTCCGTTTGCGATCCGCGCAGGTGGGCGGTCCGGACGGACTGGCTCCGCCGCCGTCCGCCGGCCCCGGTACGCTGCCGTACGCCATCGCCCCCCCCGCCGCACGAAAGGCCCCCCACCTGTGACTGCGATCCCCCCGGTCCGAAACCGTCGTGCGGCGCTGCTCGGCGCGGTGTGTGCCCTGGTCGTGACGGGGCTGACGGGGTGCAGTGAGGATCCGGACGCGGGGACGAACGGGGTCGGCAAGCTGGCCGCCGACAAGATCCAGTCGACGTCGGTGTCGGCCGCGGGTGCCGCCGGCGCGGTACGGCTGTCCGGGACCGTCGTCACCAGCGGGCGGACGTACACGCTCGACATGCGGCTGAAGTCCGACGGCGGCAGCGGGTCGGTCACCTCGAAGGGGTCGACCTTCGGGCTGCTGAGGGTCGGCGAGCAGCTGTACCTGAAGGCCGATGCGGACTTCTGGAACAGCAACGGCGACTCGGGCGTCGGCGACTCGTTGCACGGCAAGTACGTGAAGGTGCCGCAGGGCGACCCCTCGTACAAGAAGTTCAGTGGCTTCACGGACAAGGACGTGCTCCTTTCCAGTCTGCTGACTCTGCACGGCACACTCGCGACGGACGGACACCACGACCAGAACGGTGTCCGCACCATCCGCATCACGGGTGACGACGGCTCCGGCGGCACCCTCGACGTCTCGCTGGAGGGCAAGCCGTATCCGCTCCGGCTGGTCCGCGCGGGCGGCGCGGGCACCCTCACCTTCTCGGACTGGGGCAAGAGCTTCGCCGTGACGGAACCGGCGGACGACGACACTGTCGACTACGGCAAGCAACTGCCGTCTTCCTAGCGGCAGTTACCTGCGTTTGCGTTTCTTCAGGAGCAGGCGCGGCAGGCTCGCCGGGATCGGCTGACGGGTCGTCGCCGGGGTCGGCAGCGGGGGCTCCGCCAGCGAACCCTCCGGCAGGTCGGCCGTCGCTCCCGTCGGCTCCAGACGCAGTACCCGGCACTCGCGTGCCCAGCGCCCTGTCATCGCCTCGCCGTCGGGGGCGTTGAGCCGCTTGCCCTTCAGCTCGGCTACGGCCGCGGTCCAGGCCTCGGAGTCCGGTGCCAGTTCCACGACCTTCGCCGTCCACGAGACCAGTCGGCCGCCCTTGTCCTTGCTGCGGACCGTGACCTCGGCGGTGCCGCCGTCGACCAGTCCCGGCAGCGGCTGTTCGCCCGGTCCGTCGCCGATCAGGCAGGCCGCGCCCTCGTGCCAGACATGCCACAGGGCGCGGGCCGGGACGCCCGGGCCGTTGACCCAGACGAGGCCGGACTTCTTTGTGGCCTCCTCGACGAGGGCCTGCTCGAGCAGCTCGCTTGTCATGGCGCTCAGCCTATCCAGGCCGCTCACAGCCAGCCGTTGCGCTTCAGGATGCGGTGGATCGACAGACAGACGGTCACGGTGAAGGTGAGCACCAGCGGATAGCCGTACTTCAAGTGCAGCTCCGGCATGTTGTCGAAGTTCATGCCGTACACCCCTGTGACCATCGTCGGTACGGCGATGATCGCGGCCCACGCGGTGATCTTCCGCATGTCCTCGTTCTGCGCGACGGACGCCTGCGCGAGGTTGGCCTGGAGGATCGAGTTGAGCAGCTCGTCGAAGCCGATGACCTGCTCCTGGACCCGGGCGAGGTGGTCGGCGACATCGCGGAAGTACTTCTGGATGTCGGGGTCGATCAGCCGCATCGGCCGCTCGCTGAGCAGTTGCATGGGACGCAGCAGCGGCGACACGGCGCGCTTGAACTCCAGTACCTCGCGCTTGAGTTGGTAGATCCGCGCCGAGTCGACACCGCGCGAGACCCCGCCCTTGCGGCCCGGCGTGAACACCTCGGTCTCCACCTCGTCGATGTCGTCCTGCACCGCGTCCGCGACCGCGACATAGCCGTCGACGACGTGGTCGGCGATCGCGTGCAGCACCGCCGAGGGACCGCGCGCGAGCAGCTCGGGGTCGTCCTGCAGCCGGTGCCGCAGCGCCCGCAGCGAGCCCTGGCCGCCGTGCCGGACGGTGATGAAGAAGTCCCGCCCGGTGAAGCACATGACCTCGCCGGTCTCGACCACCTCGCTGTTGGCCGTGAGTTGGTCGTGCTCGACGTAGTGGATGGTCTTGAAGACGGTGAACAGGGAGTCGTCGTAGCGCTCCAGCTTGGGGCGCTGGTGGGCCTGTACGGCGTCCTCGACGGCGAGCGGGTGCAGCCCGAACTCGCTTGCGATACCGGAGAATTCGGCCTCGGTCGGCTCGTGCAGCCCGATCCACACGAAGCCCCCGTCGCGGCGCACCAGACGCATCGCCTCGTGCGGGGTCAGCGGCTTGCCGGTGTCGACGCGGGCACCGTCGCGGTAGACGGCGCAGTCGACGACGGCCGACGGGGTACCGGGGTCACGCGTGGTGTCGTACGCGCCGCCGTCCTTGCGCAGGGAGGGACGGGACGGGCGGACCACGGCACGCAGGTCGCGGATCATCGACATGGCGGGCTCCTTCGCGACGAGCAACGAAAGGCGCCAACGACGGTTGGAACTGCCCGGAATGGGGACGTCCTGTGTGCGGATGTTTGGCACGTCCACAAAGCGGGGAGCACCGCACCGTCGCGGTGGCGAGTTTCGCTACTGATACAGGCACTGCACTGACTTACAGGCACCGACCGACTTCGGGCCGCCTTCGGAACAGGCGGACCACAGACACGGCCGGACAGATCAGGTAAAGAAACGAAGTGCTCTTCCGCGACGGTGAAGAAGTGCGAGCGGCGACAGCCGGCTGGAGGCCGGAACCAGAGCTACGACATCAGCGGCCGGAAGAGCGGGTGGTACTGCCAGGTCGACTTCGGTCCATTGCAGCCCCACCTCCTCCGGCCGGTCCCCCGTAGGGGAGTCTCAACGGCGTCGGGACTTGATCGCGACGCTTCAGCGTGCTGCCCCGAACGACCGGCCAAGACTATCAGCCGGCCGAAGTGTCAAGGCGCTGCTTTGCCCGGTACTGACGAGTTCTATGCTCCCCGCATGGTTGATGTTCTTGCTCTGGTCGAGGCCCGGTTGCGTACCGCGCTGGGCGAACCGGACGCGCGCGCGGCGGTCACTTTCCTGGGTACGGACCGCGTCGAGGTGCTGCGTTTCCAGGACGACGACCAGGAGGGGGCGATCGTCCGCTACGCCACGCTCGGCATGTCCGCGCAGCCGATGAGCGACCCCGCGGCGATGCTCGCCGACCCGGTCGCGGGACCGCGCGCCGAGCTGGTCCTGTCCGTGCGCGGCGGCCACGCCGACACCGACAAGGTGCTCCGCCCGCTCGCCGTACTCGCCGCGTCCCCGCAGGTCGAGGGCGTGGTCGTGGCCCCCGGCGCCTCCCTCGACGTGGGCGAACCGCTGTGGCCCGGCGCCCCGTTCACCTCGGTACTGGTCGCCGAGCCCGGTGGCCTGGTCGAAGACCTCGAACTCGACGAGCCCCTGGACCCGGTCCGCTTCCTGCCACTGCTCCCCATGACCCCGAACGAGGCCGCCTGGAAACGCGTCCACGGCGCGCAGGCCCTCCAGGAGCGCTGGCTGACGAACGGGACGGACCTACGGGACCCGTCCCGCAAATCCGTCCCGCTCGACTGACCTCTTGGATGACCGTACGCGTGACCGATCTCACCAACGCCCGGCCGGAATCCGTCAGTTGGCGAACACCGCGACACTGTCCTCCACCGCGTGCCTCGGCTCCAGTTCCTCGGCTTCGTGCGTGAGCGCGTTCCGTCGTACGAGGACCACCAGCGCGCCCAGCGCCGCGGTGATCGCCGCGACCACGAACGGGATGTGGATGTTGCTCCACCCCTCGATCCGCGGCGCGAAGAACGGCGCGGCAGCGGCGGCGAACCAGCGGACGAAGTTGTAGCCCGCGCTCGCCACCGGGCGCGGCGCGTCCGACACGCCGAGGGCCAACTCGGTGTAGACGGTGTTGTTCACGCCGATGAAGGCGCCGGACAGGATCGTGCAGACGACGGCGGTGGTGTGGCTGCCGTAGCCCAGGACGAGCACGTCGACGGCGAGCAGGACGAGTGAGCCGCCGAGGACCTTCAGGGAGCCGAACCGGGCCTGCAGGCGCGGCGCGACGAGGACCGAGAAGGCGGCGAGCAGCAGGCCCCACGCGAAGAACACGGCACCGGACTTGTACGGGGTCATGTCCAGCACGAACGGGGTGAAGGCCAGCACGGTGAAGAACGTGTAGTTGTAGAAGAAGGACGAGACGGCGGCTGAGGCGAGTCCGCCGTGGCCGAGGGCCTTGAGCGGGTCGAGGAGTGAGGTCTTGCGGGCGGGCTTCGGTTGCTCCTTCAGGAACACCGTGATGCACAGGAAGCCGATCGCCATCAGGAACGCGGTGCCGAAGAAGGGGTAGCGCCAGCTCTGGTTGCCCAGCAGGGCGCCGAGCAGCGGGCCGCAGGCCATGCCGAGGCCGAGGGCGGACTCGTAGAGCAGGATCGCCGCGGCGCTGCCGCCGGCCGCCGCGCCGACGATGACCGCGAGGGCCGTCGAGACGAACAGCGCGTTGCCCAGACCCCAGCCGGCCCGGAAGCCGACGAGTTCGGCGACCGAGTTCGAGGTGCCGGCGAGGCCCGCGAAGACCACGACGAGGGCGAGGCCGAGCAGCAGGGTCTTGCGGCCGCCGATGCGGCTGGAGACGAAGCCGGTCACCAGCATCGCGAGGGCGGTGATCAGGAAGTACGAGGTGAAGAGCAGGGACACCTGGCCGGCCGTGGCGTCCAGGCCCTTGGCGATCGACGGCAGGATCGGGTCGACGAGTCCGATGCCCATGAAGGCGACGACCGAGGCGCCGGCGGTGGCCCATACGGCCTTCGGCTGCCGCAGGATGCTGCCCGCGCCGGCGTCGGCTCCCGCGCCGGCTCCCGCACTGAAGGGGTCGTCCATGCTTCCTCCCAAGTAGTTGGTATATGCACATAGTAAGTTAGGCTGGGTAATTAATGCAAGCTGCATCTAGTTTCGCTCCGTGAGTGGTCCCGGCCGGACGGGTGATCGTCCTTGACGTGGGGGAGCGAGGGTAGGACCGTGGGGCCCTATGAGGGGCGAACCCAGTTGCCCGAAGTGTGGTGGCCGGGTCAGGGCTCCCGGACTCTTCGCCGATTCCTGGCAGTGCGATGTCCACGGGACCGTGCATCCGCTGCAGCCCGTGATCCCGCCCAGCGTCGAGGCGCTCAGTGTCGTGGTGCACCGGACGAAGGTGCCGGTGTGGATGCCGTGGCCGTTGCCGGTCGGATGGCTGTTCACCGGTGTGGCCTGTGCGGGCGATGACCGAAGTGGGGGGCGGGCTACGGCGGTCGCCTGCACCGGGCCCGGGCCGCTTGGGGGGATGGGGGAGTTGATCCTTGTCGCCGAGGAGCTGGGTGTCGGCCTTGGTGCGCGGTATGCGGGGATCGATGGGCCGGATCCTGGGCCTTATATGAACGTCGAGAAGCCTCCTCAGGCGAAGCTGCTTGCCGCGGGGCGGCCTACGCCGTTGTGGCATGTCGCGTCCGCGCCGGGTGATCGGGCGGTGTTTGCGGGGGAGGCGTTGGGGTTGTGGCTGTGGGCGGTTGTCTGGCCTGAGCAGTCGGGGTTGTTGATGTATGACGAGCTGGTGCTTACGGATCTGCGGGATGCGGGGGCAGAGGTGGATCTGGTGCCGTGCGGAGCCTTGTCGCCGCGCTTGCTGGAGCCGTAGCGCCTAAGGGGGTGCCGGGTTCTGTTGTGGGGCGTCTGCGGGTGCGTTGTGGCTGGTCGCGCAGTTCCTCGCGCCCCTTAAGGGCGAGATCCCTGGGGCGTTTATAGGGTCCCGGGGTTGCCGTTACCCTTGAGTGGTCCCCCGTTGAACTGTTGCCGTTTGGAGTCTGCGCGTGCGTGTTGATCTGCACACCCACTCCACGGCGTCCGACGGGACGGATTCGCCCGCTGAGTTGGTGCGGAACGCTGCCGCTGCCGGGCTGGATGTTGTTGCGTTGACCGACCACGACACCAGTCGTGGGTATGCCGAGGCGATCGACGCGTTGCCCTCGGGGCTCACGCTGGTCACCGGGGCTGAGATGTCCTGTCGGATCGACGGGGTCTCCATGCACCTGTTGGCGTACCTGTTCGATCCCGAGGAGCCGGCTCTGCTCGCCGAGCGGGAGTTGGTGCGGGACGATCGGGTGCCTCGGGCTCAGGGGATGGTCGCCAAGCTGCAGGAACTGGGTGTGCCCGTGACCTGGGAGCAGGTCGCGCGGATCGCCGGTCAGGGGTCGGTCGGGCGGCCGCATGTGGCCACCGCGCTGGTCGAGTTGGGTGTCGTACCGACCGTCAATGACGCCTTCACCGTGGACTGGCTCGCCGATGGGGGGCGGGCCCATGTGGCGAAGCACGAGACCGATCCCTTCGAGGCGATCCGGCTCGTCAAGGCCGCTGGTGGCGTGACCGTGTTCGCGCACCCCGGCGCCAGCAAGCGTGGGCACACCGTGCCCGAGGCCGCGATCGCCGAGATGGCCGCGGCCGGGCTCGACGGTATCGAGGTCGAGCACATGGACCACGATGCCGAGACGCGGGTGCGGTTGCGGGGGCTCGCGAAGGAGCTCGGGCTGCTCGTCACCGGGTCCAGCGATTATCACGGGAGCCGTAAGAGCGTGCAGCTCGGTGAGTACACGACCGATCCCGAGGTCTACGGCGAGATCACGCGGCGCGCCACGGGGGCGTTCCCGGTGCCGGGGGCCGGCGGAGTCTGAACCCCGCCTCCGACCGTTCGTCTCCGCTCACTCTCACCTGCAAGGCTTGTGGCTCACCCATGTTCGACGTCGCCGTCTTCGGCTCTCTCTTCCTGACCCTTTTTGTCATCATGGATCCCCCTGGGATCACCCCGATCTTCCTCGCGCTGACCTCCGGACGACCGTCCAAGGTGCAGAAGCGGATGGCCTTCCAGGCCGTGTGTGTCGCGGGTGGCGTGATCACCGTGTTCGGGCTGCTCGGGCACCAGATCCTCGACTATCTGCATGTCTCCGTGCCCGCGCTGATGATCGCGGGCGGGCTGCTGCTCCTGCTGATCGCGCTCGATCTGCTCACCGGCAAGACCGACGAGCCGAAGCAGACCAAGGACGTCAACGTCGCCCTCGTACCGCTGGGCATGCCGTTGCTCGCCGGGCCCGGTGCGATCGTGTCCGTCATCCTCGCCGTGCAGAAGGCCGACAGCGTGGCCACGCAGGTGTCGGTGTGGACGGCGATCCTCGCGATCCATGTCGTTCTGTGGGTGGTGATGCGGTACTCGCTGCTGATCATCCGGGTCATCAAGGACGGCGGGGTGGTGCTCGTGACGCGGCTCGCGGGGATGATGCTGTCCGCGATCGCCGTGCAGCAGATCATCAACGGGATCACCCAGGTGATCCGGGCGAGCTGAGAGGGGCCGGACACGCAGAACCCCCGCACGGCATCGGTGCCGTACGGGGGTTCTGAAGTCTGGTGGAGCTCTGCGGGAATGTCGTCGGTGTTACGAGGCTTTGGTCTCGGCGGGGCGGATCCACAGGCGCTGTCCTATGGCGGCAGCCTGTTGCACGATCCGATTGACGGAGGCGGCGTCCACGACGGTGCTGTCCACGGTGGTGCCGTCGACCTCGTCAAGACGCATGATTTCGAAGCGCATTGGCTTCTCCCTTCGTCTGGTCATCCTCCTGAGGAGAACTACTTGGTTACGTATGTAGTCAACGGGATGCGTGTTACAAACATTCCCTACGCTAAGGAAATTTTTCGCACGCCTAATTACTGACCGGTAAGAGATCGGCGCGAGACTGACCGGGACCGGTTGTGTTCGCAGCGTGACCGCCGGGACAATGGAGGCGATGAACGACGACCTCGCGGCCCTCAGCGCCCGCATCGACCGCACGAACGAGCTGCTGCAGCGCATGCTCGCCGAAGTGGCGAAGACGCCCTCGACGCATGCGATCTTCGTCGACGCCGGGTATTTGTATGCAGCCGCGGGCCGGCTCGTCTCCGGGACCGAGGACCGACGCACCTTCGACCTCGACACCGAGGGCCTCATCGAGGCGCTCATCGACAAGGCCCGCACGATCTTCGCGGACAGCCGGCTGCTGCGGGTCTACTGGTACGACGGCGCCCGGCGCCGCATCCACACCTCGGAGCAGCAGGCCATCGCCGAACTCCCTGACGTGAAAGTGCGGTTGGGCAATCTCAACGCCAACAACCAGCAGAAGGGCGTCGATTCACTCATCCGCTCCGACCTGGAGTCCCTCGCCCGGCACCGAGCCATCAGCGACGCGGCCCTCATCGGCGGCGACGAGGACCTGGTGTCGGCGGTCGAGGCGGCCCAAGGGTACGGCGCCCGCGTCCACTTGTGGGGCATCGAGGCCCCCGAGGGCCGCAACCAGGCCGAGCCGCTCCTCTGGGAGGTCGACAGCCAGCGCACCTTCGACCTCGACTTCTTCAAGCCGTACGTCTCCCGGCGCGCGACCGCCGTCTACGAGGCCACCGCCACCCGGCCCACTCGCGACGACGTCCGGTTCGTGGGCGCGCAGATCGCGGCGAAGTGGCTCTCGGCGCGGGGCCGGGAGGCGCTGGTGGAGCTGCTGCCCGGGCATCCGTATCTGCCGGGGGCGGTCGACCAGGACCTGCTGGTGGAGGCGGAGGGGCTGCTCCAGTACTCCCTGCGCGGCCAGGCCGATCTGCGGCGGGCGCTGCGGGACGGGTTCTGGGAGCACCTGCAGACGCAGTACTAGCGTTTTCTACTGGCTTGCGGTGTCCCAGAAGTCGGCGATGGCCTTGGCCGTCGCGGCCGGCTGGTCCGTGTTCGGTGAGTGCTCGGCCCGCGCGATGACCGTCCGCCGCGCCTTCAGTCGTACGGCCATGTCGTCGAGCAGTGGCACCGGCCAGGTGTCGTCGCGCGAACCCGACAGGACGTGGAAGGGCAGCGGTACGGTGGCCAGTTCGGCGACCCGGTCCGGCTCGACGCACAACTGGCGTCCCGCCGCGAGGAGTTGGGCCGGCTTGGTGCCCAGCCAGCGGCGCCGCAGGTCGGCCCGGTCGTCGAGCCCCTCGTCCAGCGCACCGCCGGTCTCGGTCTCCTCGGGTGCCTCCATCGCCTGGATCGCGTCCCACACCTCGGCCATCGACATCACGGCGAGCGCGTCCCGCAACAGCTTCACGCGCTGCTGCTGGGAGGCGGAGATCTCCGCCGGCCCCGACGCCATGAGCGTCAGCGACACGAACGGCGAGTCGTCGAGCAGCACGGCGGCTCGTGCGACGTGCCCGCCGAAGGAGTGCCCGAGCAGGTGCACCGGCGCACCGACCGCCTCGGCCAGCGCGAGCACGTCCCGCGCCAACTCGCCCTGGGCGTAGGCGGATTCGTCGTCGGCGGGCCCGTCGGTCTCGTACTGTCCCCGCCCGTCCACGGCGACGGTCCGGTACCCGCGCGCGGCGAACGCCTCGTGCAACGGGTTGAAGTCCTCCTTGCTGCCGGTGAACCCCGGCAGCAACAGCGCGACCCCTCTCGGCTCGACACCGTCGCCCACGGGCGAGTCCACGACGGCGAACTCACCGCGAGCGGTCCGCAACGGGTACGCGCGAGCGCCGGGGGGCGGGGTGAAGGAGGGGGGCTTGCTCATGGGGTGAGGTTATCCGGCGGGGTTGAGCGGGCCGGGAACGGGAGGGTGTAACCGGGGTTAACGGGGGAGCGGGGGAACGCGGACGGCCCGGCCCACTTCACGTGGGCCGGGCCGTCCGGTACCGATTTGTTGACCTTCGGGGGCGTATCAGCCCTCGGTGGCCTCCACCGCCGCTGTCGCCGCTGTCTTGCGGGGACGGCGCACCCTCGGCTTCGCCTCCGGTGCCTCCGCCGTCTCCGTGGCGACGGCGGCCGTCTTACGGGTGCGACGAGGCTTGGCCTCCGGCTCCTCGGCCACCTGGGCCGGGATCTCGGCGGCGACCGCAGCCTTGCGGGTGCGACGCGGCTTGGCCTCCACACCCTCGGCCGTGTCGACAGCGGCTTCGGCGGCGACGGCCGCGGTCTTCCGGGTGCGACGCGGCTTCGCCTCTACTGCGGCCTCGGCCTCCGGTGCCTCGGTGGCGACCGCTGCCTTACGGGTCCGACGGGGCTTCGCCTCGACGGCCTCGACCGTGTCCACGGCGGCGACCGCGGCCTTACGGGTGCGACGCGGCTTGGTCTCCACGACCTCCGGCGCCTCCGTGGCTACGGCGGCCGTCTTGCGCGTACGGCGCGGCTTGGTCTCGACGGCCTCGGCGGTGTCCACGGCGACGACCTCGGTCGGGGCCGCGGTCTTCCGGGTCCGGCGGGGCTTGACCTCAGCCGCGACCGGCGCCTCTGCGGCGACGACCGGAGCCTCGGCGACCTTCCGTGTCGTACGGCGGCGGGGCTTCGTCTCCGTGCCCTCCGCGGAGTCGAGCGACGCCTCGGCGGCACTGCCCTGCTCCTCGGTGACCTGCGCCGGGATGTCGGCGACGGCCTTGCGGGTACGGCGACGCGGCGCGGTCTCGACGACCTCGGCGGTCTCCACGGCGGCGACCTCGGCCGGAGCCGCGGTCTTCCGGGTCCGGGTGCGGCGCGGCTTGGTCTCGACGGCCTCGGCCGTGTCGACCGCGGCCACGGCTGCCGTCTCCGGCGCGGCCTCGACCGGCTCCGCGGCCTGTACGGCCTTACGGGTCCGGCGACGCGGCTGCGTCTCCTCGACGACCGGGGTCTCGGCGACCACGACCTCGGCCGCGGGCGTCACGATCTCGGCCTCGGCCGGCTTGCGGGTACGGCGGCGGCGCGAGGTCGCGGGGGCGTCCAGGGTCGAGCCCTCCGCCGTGGCCACTGCGCTCTCGGCGGCTTCGGGTGCGACTGTCGTGGCCGGCAGCTGCTCTCCCGTCGCTGCGTTGCGCGTGCGGCGACGACGGCGCGGGGTGCGGGTCGCGGTGTCCTCGGAGGCGGCCAGCGCGGTCTCCTCCGGAGTGGACGACGTCACGGCCGGAGCCGCCGAAGTCCCTTCCATCGGGGCGCCGTTGCGCGTACGACGGCGGCGGCGCGGGGTGCGCGCCGCGCGCTCGGTGTCGGCGGAACGGGACTCGTCCCGGCTGTTGTCCCGGCCGCTGTCGCGACCGCCCCTGCCACCATCACGACCACTGTCACGGCCGCCGTCGCGAGCACCACGACCGCCCCGGCCACGCGGACCGCCGCGACCGCCGGTCTCGCCGAGGTCCTCGACCTCCTCCGCGGCCAGCCCGGCGCGCGTGCGCTCCGAGCGGGGCAGGACACCCTTGGTGCCCGCGGGGATGTTCATTTCCTCGAAGAAGTGCGGGGAGGTGGAGTACGTCTCCGGCGGGTTCGGGAAGCCCAGGTCCAGCGCCTTGTTGATGAGCTGCCAGCGCGGGATGTCGTCCCAGTCGACGAGGGTGACCGCGATGCCCTTGGCGCCCGCGCGGCCCGTACGGCCGATGCGGTGCAGGTAGGTCTTCTCGTCCTCGGGGGACTGGTAGTTGATGACGTGCGTGACGCCTTCGACGTCGATACCGCGGGCGGCGACGTCGGTGCAGACGAGCACGTCGACCTTGCCGTTGCGGAACGCGCGCAGCGCCTGCTCACGGGCGCCCTGGCCGAGGTCGCCGTGGACCGCGCCGGAGGCGAAGCCGCGCTGCTGGAGCTGGTCGGCGAGGTCGGCCGCCGTGCGCTTCGTACGGCAGAAGACCATGACCGGGCCCCGGCCCTCGGCCTGCAGGATGCGGGCGACGAGCTCGGGCTTGTCCATGTTGTGCGCGCGGTAGACGAACTGCTTGGTGTTCGCGACCGTCGCGCCCTCGTCGTCCGGCGAGGTGGCGCGGATGTGTGTGGGCTGCGTCATGTAGCGGCGCGCGAGACCGATGACCGCGCCTGGCATGGTCGCCGAGAACAGCATGGTCTGACGCTTGGCCGGCAGGAAGTTGATGATCTTCTCGACGTCGGGCAGGAAGCCCAGGTCGAGCATCTCGTCGGCCTCGTCGAGGACGAGCGACTTGATGTGCTTGAGGTCGAGCTTCTTCTGGCCCGCGAGGTCGAGCAGGCGGCCCGGGGTGCCGACGATGACGTCGACGCCCTTGCGGAGCGCCTCGACCTGCGGCTCGTAGGCCCGGCCGCCGTAGATGGCGAGGACGCGGACGTTGCGCACCTTGCCGGCGGTCAGCAGGTCGTTCGTGACCTGCGTGCACAGCTCGCGGGTGGGGACGACGACGAGTGCCTGCGGGGCGTCGGTCAGCTGCTCGGGCTTGGCCCGGCCTGCCTCGACGTCCGCGGGGACGGTGACGCGCTCCAGGAGCGGGAGGCCGAAGCCCAGCGTCTTGCCGGTGCCGGTCTTGGCCTGGCCGATGACGTCCGTGCCGGAAAGGGCGACGGGGAGCGTCATCTCCTGGATCGGGAACGGGGAGACGATACCGACGGCCTCAAGGGCCTCAGCGGTCTCGGGAAGGATTCCGAGCTCTCGGAAAGTAGTCAGGGTGCTGCCTCTTCTGTGTGCGCGGTGCGAGGCGAGCGCGGGGGTCGTGTCAGGACCGTGCCGGGGACGTCGGCTGCCTTACGGACAACCCGCGAGGGCAAGCCGTACTGCACGGGACCACTGCCGACGCTCTAGCGCTCGAACCGCTGAGGGTCCCCCTCCGAACTTCGTACGCAACGTGCCGTACGGGCGAGGAGGGCTGTCGGGTCGGAGCCGATCGGGCCACCGACCGGGCATCCTCATTCGTGCGGCCCGGCGAATACTCGGCGGGCGCATTACCACCATACCCCGGAATCGCGCACATGCGTTGGCCGATTTGGTCACGTAGTCGTCGTCACACTGATTGACCAGGGACTTCCGCCGTGCTGTGAGCGGGCTATTGTGCGCTTCATGACGACCGCTGACAACGCCTCCGACGGACCCGCCGAACCCACCGGAGTCGCCGCCCAGGACTGGGCGACGGCCGCCGCCGACCCGCAGTACCGCAACGCGGTGGTGGACCTGCTCGGCGCGCTCGCGTACGGCGAGCTGGCGGCGTTCGAGCGGCTCGCGGAGGACGCCAAGCTGGCGCCGACGCTCGCGGACAAGGCGGAGCTGGCGAAGATGGCGTCGGCCGAGTTCCACCACTTCGAGCAGCTCAGGGACCGGCTCACGGAGATCGGGGCCGAGCCGACCGACGCGATGCAGCCGTTCGTCGCCGCGCTCGACGGCTTCCACAAGCAGACGGCGCCCTCGGACTGGCTGGAAGGGCTCGTCAAGGCGTACGTCGGCGACTCGATCGCCAGCGACTTCTACCGCGAGGTCGCCGCCCGCCTCGACAAGGACTCCCGC
This sequence comes from Streptomyces xylophagus, assembly GCF_000716435.1. GTDB lineage: Bacteria > Actinomycetota > Actinomycetes > Streptomycetales > Streptomycetaceae > Streptomyces > Streptomyces xylophagus. Next base: position 238,484 of record NZ_JNWO01000009.1, on the reverse strand, counting down.
TTGCTCGTGCTCGGGGTCCTGGACGACACCGGGCACGCCAGTTTCGCCGTAGAAAAGGTACGCGCCGCGATCGACGCGGATCCGCGCGTGGGTGGCCGACTCGCCCTGTGGGCACGGCGGTTGATGGGTGAGGCGCTGTCGCAGTCCCAGCGGGTGGTCGCCGACCGGGACGCGCTGTCGACGATGCTGGTGGGTGGCGTGGCCGACGGTTTCGACCTCGCGGAGGTCGGCCGGATGTTCTCCCGGATCACCGAGGCGCACACCAAGCGGATGGCGGCACTGGGGCTCGCCGCCTAGTTACGGCTATGCGGGGGCGGATCGTCCCCGGAGTCGTCTCGCGGGTCGAAGGAGCAGCGACAGCGAGGCGGCCGAGACGACCGCCGCGCCGAGCAGGCTCGGCAGACCGCTGCCGGGGCCCAGCGCGCTGTGGGTGACGAAGTCACCGAAAAGGGCTCCGGCGACACCCGTGGAGAACACCAGGGCGCGGGTCGGCAGACGGTGGGCGAGCCGGTGGGTGGCCGCCCACGCGAGCAGCAGACCCAGCACTGCGGAGCCGAGCGCTTCCAGGATCATCACGGGGGTCCCTCCCACGGTCGGCCTGCGTACTGCGGTCGTAGCCGGTCATACCCGTGACCTGCGGAATGCAATCCTCCCCTGTGGGTGACTTGTGCTCCATCTGTGGCGGAAACGCGAGGGGGCCCGGTGACCTCGTCGGTCACCGGGCCCCCTCGTCCGTTCGCGACTACAGCGCGCCGAAGCCCACCTTGCGCGGGGCCGCCTCGCCGAGCTCGACGTAGGCGAGTCGGTCGGCGGGGACGAGAACCTTGCGGCCGTGCTCGTCCACGAGGCTCAGCAGCGGAGCCTTCCCGGTCAGTGCCTCGGCCACGGCCTGCTCGACCTCCTCGGCGCTCTGACCGGTCTCCAGAACGATCTCGCGAGGCGTGTGCAGCACGCCGATCTTGACCTCCACGCTATGTCCCTCCGACGGTCAGCAAAGTGCGCGATCTTCCGCGCCGTACTCAGCACACATTAGCCCGGTGAGGGGACGGAGATGTTCAGCGCCGGGAACGCCAGGAGCGAACAACGGACGGGAACAAAAAGGGAGCCCGGGGGTCAGTGGTGCTGCTCGTTCCCGTGCAGCGGGAAACCGGCGATGCCGCGCCACGCCAGCGAGGCCAGCAGCTGGACCGCCTGGTCGCGCGGCACGCTGCGGTCGCTGTGCAGCCAGGAGCGGGCGACGACCTGGGCGAGGCCGCCAAGACCCGAGGCCAGCAGCATCGACTCGGCCCGCGACAGGCCGGTGTCCTCGGCGATGACGTCGCAGATCGCCTCGGCGCACTCGTTCGTCACCTTGTCGACGCGCTCGCGCACGGCGGGCTCGTTCGTCAGGTCCGACTCGAAGACCAGCCGGAAGGCGCCGCCGTCGTCCTCGACGTAGGCGAAGTACGCGTCCATCGTCGCCCGGACGCGCTGCTTGTTGTCGGACGTCGACGCGAGCGCGGTCTGCACCGCCTGGATCAGCGACTCGCAGTGCTGGTCGAGGAGGGCGAGGTAGAGGTCGAGCTTGCCGGGGAAGTGCTGGTAGAGCACCGGCTTGCTGACGCCGGCGCGCTCGGCGATGTCGTCCATCGCGGCCGCGTGGTACCCCTGCGCGACGAAGACCTCCTGGGCGGCGCCCAGCAGCTGGTTCCGTCGGGCACGGCGCGGCAGGCGGGTGCCCCGCGGGCGCGCCGCCTCTGTCTGCTCGATGGCTGTCACGCCGCCTCCCAAATGTCGTCCTCATGCGGTGAGCGCCGCGCCGCCATCGTACTTTTCGGTAACCGTGGTGTGCGCGGTGCGAGCGCAGAATTTCACGGACCGGACGGCTGCGAAAGCGGCGCAAAGTGTTTCGAAGGGGGATGGAGCGGGCAGGGGAGGGCGCCTCGGCGCCTGTTTCTTACCCGCCGAGGACAGCGGTGACAGGGGGGCGTCAGCGATAGTCGTCCTCGTCGAGGGAGACGACCCGGGCCTGTTCGATGACGTCGGCCTCGTTCGCGGAGTCCGGATCCAGCGCCGTCAGCGGGTCGTCGTGGTCCGGTGTGAGGTCCGTCAGCTGCTCGGCGGCGTCGTTCTCTGGTGCTTCGACGTCGAGTTCGGCGTCGTCGTTCTCGACCTCGAAGGTCTCGGGATCGGTGGGGTCGACGGCCATTGCGGACTCCCTTCCAGGTACGAGCCTAGGACCCACCCGACCGGGACGCCATGCGGTGAGTGGGTCCATGCGCGGCCCATGGGTGTGTCTGCGCGCGGACCTGTGGGTGTGTCTGTGACGGCGAACACACGAGCCACTGCGTGATCGTCTCGTAACATTGCCGCATGTCTTCGACAGAGCTGCCTTCCGTGTCGGCCGCCAGTGTGCTCCCCAAGGTGGCGCCCGTCAGGGTCGGCGAAGGGGAGCGGCTCCGGTCGGTCGGGCTGCCGGGGATCACCCTCACGGTGCGGTCCAGGCCCCCGGTACGCGAAGGACTGCCACCCGCGCTCTACGTCCACGGGCTGGGCGGTTCCTCGCAGAACTGGTCGCAGCTCATGGCCGAGCTCGAGGGCCTGGTCGACAGTGAGGCCCTGGACCTGCCGGGCTTCGGCGACTCCCCGCCACCGGACGACGGCGACTACTCCGTCACCGGGCACGCGCGCGCGTGCATCCGCTACCTCGACGCGGCCGGGCGCGGCCCTGTTCACCTCTTCGGCAACTCGCTGGGCGGCGCGATCGCGACCCGGGTGGCCGCGGTGCGCCCCGACCTCGTCCGCACGCTCACGCTGATCTCCCCGGCCCTGCCGGAGATCCGCGTCCAGCGCTCGGCGGTGCCGACGGCACTGCTGGGCGTACCGGGGATCGCGGCCCTGTTCACCCGCATCAGCAGGGACTGGACGGCCGAACAGCGCGTCCGCGGCGTCCTCGGTCTCTGCTACGGCGACCCCGGCCAGGTGACACCCGAGGCGTTCCGCCACGCCGTCGAGGAACTGGAGCGGCGCCTGCAACTGCCGTACTTCTGGGACGCGATGGCCCGTTCCTCCCGCGGCATCGTCAACGCGTACACCCTGGGCGGCCAACACGGCCTCTGGCGCCAGGCCGAACGCGTCCTGGCCCCCACCCTCCTCGTCTACGGCGGCCGCGACCAACTGGTCGGCTACCGCATGGCCCAGCGGGCCGCCCGCACCTTCCGCGACTCCCGCCTGCTGTCCCTGCCGGACGCCGGGCACGTCGCGATGATGGAGTACCCGGAGACGGTGGCGACGGCGTTCCGCGAACTCCTGGCGGACTCAGGGGAGTTGGCGTCCGCTGCTGGTGAGCGCCCCGGTGCCGCGAGCGATCGCCGTACCGTCGAGACGGAAGGTTTCGGCCGAGGTGGCGGGGGCGGTGCGCGGGGGTCCCGTGACGGCGTTTCGGTGCGTACGGTGAGGGATGCCGACGGCGCCGGAGCGAGTACGGGGTCCGGTGCCGGGGCCAATGACAAGGCCGACGATACGAACGCGGGGAGCTGAGGGGGCGACGTGGGACGCCATAGTCGCCGCAGGTCCGCCGCGAAGGGTGACCCCGCGGACATAGGCAGGGGGGCCGGGACAGGCGCTCAGGGTTCCGACAGGGGCCAGGGGGGTCGGTCCGGGGCAGGCACAGGTGCAGGTGTGGGTCGGCGGGGTGGATCCGAGGCTGGTGCGGTGCCTGGGCGCGGGGCGCGTCCTGGGGCGGATGAGGTAGGGGACGGCAGCCGGGCGGGTCAGCGCGTTGTGCCGCCGGGGCGTTCGGTGCCGGGTGAGAGTGCGGGTGCCGGGGTAGGGCAGAGGCGGCCCGGACCTGGGGTGATACCTGGCCGGCAGCAGCCTTCGGCAGGCGGGAACCCGGGGTACGGGGCGTCGCAATTCCCTGAGGGGACGCCGGCTCATGGGGTGCCGCGCGTGGGGGACGGCCCGCCTGTGCGGGGTGTCCCGCGCTCCGGAGGAGGGGCGACCGGCCAAGGGGGGTCGCGTCTGCCGGACGGGACTCCGGCTCAAGGGATACCGGGCTTCGTGGATGGGACCCCGGGTCAAGGCATACCGGGCTTCGTGGATGGGACTCCGGCTCACGGTGTACCGCGTTTCCAAGGAGTGCCGCCCGGGCAGGGTGCGCCGCGTTTCGCGGACGGGACCCCGGCTCAGGGGGTGCCTCGTTTTCAGGGTGGGCCGCCCGGTCAAGGGCAGTCGCGCCTTTCGGACGGGACCCCGGCTCACGGGATTCCCGGTATGGCGGACGGCACGCCTGCGTGGGGAGTTCCGCGTTCCCCAGGGACAGCGCCCGCTCAAGGGGGGCCGCGTTTCGCGGATGGAACCCCGGCCCACGGCGTGCCGCGCTTCCAGGGGTCGTCGCCCGCGCAGGGTGCGCAGAGTTTTCCAGACGGGACTCCCGCCCATGGAGTGCCGCGTTTCCGGAGCGCGCCGCCCGCTCAAGCAGGACAGCGTCTCCCTGACGGGACCCCGGCTCACGGGACCCCGGGTTTCTTCGGCGGTGCTCCTACTCCTGGAGACCCGCGTCTCCCTGATGGCACTCCCGCGCGCGGAGTCCCCCGTTTGCCGGACGGCACGCCTGCTCGTGGCGTCCCGGGGTTTGCGGACGGAACTCCGGCTCACGGTGTTCCCCGGCTTCCTGATGGCACTCCGGCGCATGGCTTTCCGAGGCTGCCCGACGGAACTCCGGCCCACGGTGTCCCGCGGCTGCCGGACGGTACTCCGGCGCATGGCTTTCCCAGGCTTCCCGACGGCACCCCGGCACACGGCGTGCCTCGGCTGCCGGACGGCACGCCCGCGCACGGCTTTCCCAGGCTTCCTGATGGCACCCCGGCTCGCGGTGTTCCCCGCACGCCTGACGGCACTCCTGCGCACGGCACACCCCGTTTCTTCGGCGGCACCCGCGCGCAAGGAACTCCCGGCTTCCCCGAAGGCACTCCCGCGCGCGGTGTCCCCCGTGTCCCCGACGGCACCCCCCAAGCCCGTGCCGGTCACCCCCAGCAGCCTGAATCCGGTGGTGGCTGGGGTGAGTTGAGGGGACGTGCCGGTGTGGGATACGGCGTGCCGCGCGGACCTCTCGGCACTCCTCAAGGTCCGCCCGGCGTACCTGGTGCAACTGGTACCCCTGTTACGCCCCAAGCCCCCGCCGCCGCCATGCCCTCCGGCCCGGGTGGCCCGGCGGTCTCCATACCTCGGCAGCGCCAGGCCCCTCAGCCCGGTCGCCGGCGACACGGTCGGGCCGGTCGTGGGCCCCGGCAGGACTATGTCGACGCCTTCGAAGCGGGCGACGAGGACGTCTTCGCGCCTCGGACAGGCGTCGCGACGCACCCCAGCGACCCGTACGGCTCCGTCACCGACTGGGCCCCCGAGAGCGACGTCGACACCGATGGCGACACCGGCGACGCGCCTCCCGCCGACCCTGACCGGACCGGCTCCGCGCCCGCCCCCGCCAAGGGCCGCAAGGGACGCGCCTACACCGGCATCGCGGCCGCTGCCGTCACCACCGTGCTGGCCGTCATCGTGGCCGGGCAGGTCGCCAAGGACGGCGGCGACGACGGTGTGCGGTCGCAGGCGGCCACCGATCAGGCCCGTGACGTGAGGGGGACGGCCTCGCCGCAGTCCAGCCCGTCCGCCTCTCCCCGCGTGGCGACACTGACGTACGCGCAGATGATGGACAAGAAGTACCCGCTCAGCGCCAAGCTCAAGGGGCCGGACAAGTTCGACGCGGTGCCCGGTGTCGACAAGGCGCCCGGCAAGGGGCACAAGTACACGTACCGCGTGGACGTGGAACAGGGACTCGGGCTCGACGGGACGCTCTTCGCCGAGGCCGTGCAGAAGACGCTCAACGACGGCCGGAGTTGGGCCCACAACGGTGCCCGTACCTTCGAGCGGATCTACTCCGGCAAACCGGACTTCGTGATCACCCTGGCCAGCCCTGGTACTACCGCCAAGTGGTGCGCCAAGTCCGGGCTCGACACGACTGAGGACAACGTGTCGTGCGACTCGGCCTCCACCGAACGCGTGATGATCAATGCGTATCGATGGGCGCAGGGGTCGTCAACATATGGGGACAAGATGTACGCGTATCGACAGATGTTGATCAACCATGAAGTCGGTCATCGTCTCGGCTACGGGCACGTCACCTGCGACAAGGACGGCGAGTTGGCGCCGGTCATGCAGCAGCAGACCAAGTTCCTCGACCATGACGGGATCCACTGCCTCGCGAACCCCTGGCCGTACCCGGGGAGTTGACGGGCGACGCTTATGTCACATTGACACGAGCCGCAACTTCCTTCATATTTTTGGGCATGTGGTCTAGTCATGTCGCGAATCGCGCCGCCATCGAGCTGGCGCTCATCGGCGTGACCCCGCTCTGCGTGGCCGACATCCTCTGTCGCTGAACACCGCCCCTGGCGTTCGTGTCGCGACCCGCACCATCACGCCCTTGCCCGTGTGACTTCGGCAGGGCATTTCCGACGACCTGACGCCGGGGCAGACGCCTGTTCACTTCCGTCTCACCCCTCGTCCATCTGTCTCACTATTCGGGAAACCCCATGAGAATTCCCGAGCATCCCCCCGAGAGGTCGTCATTCCGATGCGTCAACCGTCCGTCATAGCCCGGCGCGTGGCCGTGGCATCCGTCAGCCTGGCCGTGGCAGCGGGCGCCGCCGCCTGCGGGCCGAAGGACAACGATGCCAAGGGCTCCGGTGGCGACTCCACGCCGCACAAGGGCGGCACGCTCACGGTCCTGAACTCCAACCCCCAGGAGGACTTCGACCCGGCGCGCCTGTACACCTCCGGCGGCGGCAACGTCCCGTCCCTCGTCTTCCGCACCCTTACCACTCGCAACCGCGAGAACGGCGCGGCCGGCGCCAAGGTCGTCCCGGACCTCGCCACCGACACCGGGCGCCCCAACAAGGACGCGACCGTGTGGACGTACACCCTGAAGAAGGGCCTCAAGTACGAGGACGGCACCGCGATCACCTCGGCCGACATCAAGTACGGCATCGAGCGCTCCTTCGCCCCCGAACTCTCCGGGGGTGCGCCCTACTTGAGGGACTGGCTGGTCGGCGCGGCCGACTACCAGGGGCCGTACAAGGACAAGAAGGGGCTCAGCGCCATTGAGACTCCTGACAGCCTGACCATCGTCTTTCATCTGAACAAGCCCGAGGGCGAGTTCCCCTACCTCGCCACGCAGACGCAGTTCACACCCGTCCCGAAGGCGAAGGACACGGGGACGAAGTACGAGCAGCACCCGATCTCGTCGGGGCCGTACAAGGTCGTCAGTAACCAGAACGACGGTGAGACGCTCGTCCTGGAGCGCAACAAGTACTGGTCCACGGCCACGGACGCCGAGCGCAAGGCCTACCCGGACAAGATCGACGTGAAGTCGGGGCTCGACTCGTCCGTGATCAACCAGCGGCTGTCGTCGTCCCAGGGGACGGACGCCGCCGCCGTGACGACGGACACCAACCTCGGGCCGGCCGAGCTGGCCAAGGTGACCGGTGACAAGGAGCTCGCGGCGCGCGTCGGCACCGGGCACTTCGGTTACACGAACTACATCGCGTTCAACCCGACGGTCGCGCCGTTCAACAACGTCAAGGTGCGGCAGGCGATCTCGTACGCCATCGACCGGTCGTCGGTGGTCAACGCGGCCGGCGGTTCGTCGCTCGCCGAGGCCGCGACCACGTTCCTGCCGAACCAGAAGTCCTTCGGCTACGACCCCTACGACCTCTTCCCGGCGGGCGCTTCCGGCAACGCGGCCAAGGCCAAGGAGCTGCTGAAGGAGGCCGGTTACCCGAAGGGGATCACCGTCACCCTGACGCACTCCAACGACAAGGACTTCGAGACCAGCCCGGAGATCGCGACCGCGATCCAGGACGCGCTCAAGAAGGCCGGCATCACCGTCAAGCTGCAGGGCCTGGAGATCAACGACTACAAGGACAAGATCCACAGCGTCAAGACCGAGCCGGGCTTCTTCCTCGCCCACTGGGGTGCCGACTGGCCCTCCGGCGGTCCCTTCCTCGCCCCGATCTTCGACGGCCGTCAGATCGTCAAGGACGGCGCGAACTTCAACACCGGCCTGCTCAATGACAAGTCGGTCAATGCCGAGATTGACGCGATCAACAAGTTGACGAATCTTGACGAGGCCGCCAAGCGGTGGGGTGCACTGGACAAGAAGATCGGCGAGCAGGCCCTGACCGTGCCGCTGTTCCACCCCGTCTACAAGCGACTGGTCGGCAAGGACATCAAGAACGTCGTGATCAGCGACTGGACCGGCGTCCTGGACATCTCCCAGGTCGCGGTCAAGTAACCCCATGAGCGAGGCACTTGTCGCCTCCCAGCCCGCCGGGACGGACGTCTCCGTCCCGGCGGGCTCGGGGGCCCGTCAGTTCTGGCGGCGGCTGCGCGCGCAGCGCGCCGCCCTCGTTGCGGCGGTCGTCGTCGCCCTGCTCGTCCTGGTCGCGCTCGCCGCGCCGCTGCTCACCGCGATCGAGGGCCAGGACCCCTTCACCTACCACCCCTCGCTCATCGACTCCGCGCGCGGGGGCGTGCCGACCGGCTCCCTCGGGGGCATCACCGCCGACCACTGGCTCGGCGTCGAACCGCAGACAGGCCGCGACCTCTTCGCCCGCCTCGCGTACGGCGCCCGGGTCTCGCTCGGCGTCGCCCTGGGGGCGACCGTCGTACAGGTCACCATCGGGGTAGTGATCGGTGTCGCGGCCGCGCTCGGCAGTCGATGGGTTGATCAACTGTTGAGCCGGATCACCGACATCATCGTGGCGATGCCGTTGATGATCATGTCGTTGGCCCTGCTGGCGATCGTGCCCAGCAGCTTCCCGCGGCCCCTGCTGGTCGCGCTCGTCATCGGGCTCATCGCCTGGGGCAACATCGCGAAGATCGTGCGCGCCCAGACGCTCACCCTCAAGGAGCTCGACTACGTCTCCGCCGCCCGGCTCAGCGGCTGGGGCACCTGGCGCATCGCCCGCCGCGAACTGCTTCCCGGGCTGGCCGCCCCCGTCATCACGTACGCGGCGCTCCTCGTACCGATCAACATCACCACCGAAGCCGCGCTGTCCTTCCTCGGCGTCGGTGTGAAGCCCCCGACGCCCTCCTGGGGACAGATGCTCACCGCCGCCGACGTCTGGTACCAGGCCGCCCCGCAGTACCTGCTGCTGCCCGCCGGCGCCCTCTTCGTCACCGTCCTGTCGCTGACCGTCCTGGGCGACGGCATCCGCACGGCCCTCGACCCGCGCGCGGCCTCCCGCCTGCGGATCGGCACCGGCCGCAAGCGCGAGGCCAAGGCGGACGCGAGCGCCAAGGGCACGACTACGAAGAGCGCGAATTCCAAGGAGGCCAGTTCATGAGCGGCTTCGGAGGGTTCGTCCTGCGCCGCGGTATCGGCACCGTGATCACCCTGCTCGCCATCTCGGTGATCGTCTACGTCGTCTTCTTCGTCACCCCCGGCAACGTCGCTCAGATCACCTGCGGCCCGCGCTGCTCCCCGGAGCAAGTGCACCAGGTCGCCCAGCAGTTGAGGCTCGACGACCCGCTGTACCTCCGCTACTGGCACTTCCTTCAGGGCATCCTCGTCGGCCAGGACTACTCCACGGGCACCTCCGTGGAGCACTGCTCGGCGCCCTGCCTCGGGCTGTCGTACCAGGGCGACCAGCAGGTCACCCAGCTGATCCTGGCGAAACTGCCAGTCAGCCTGTCGCTCGTGTTCGGCGCGATGGTGCTGTGGCTGATCCTCGGGGTCGGCACCGGCGTCCTGTCCGCGTGGCGGCGCGGCCGGTTCACCGAGCGCCTGCTGACCGGCATCACCCTCGCGGGCGTCGCCACCCCGGTCTTCGTGATCGGCCTGGTGCTGATGATCGTCGTCTGCGGGCAGCTCCAACTGCTGCCCTTCCCGCAGTACGTCGGCCTCACCGACGACCCCGAACAGTGGGCCTGGAACCTGCTGTTGCCCTGGCTCTCGCTGGCCCTCATCGAAGCCGCCGCGTTCGCCCGGCTCACCCGGGCGTCGATGCTGGAGACGCTCGCCGAGGACCACATCCGCACGTTCCGCGCGTACGGCGTCGGCGAGCGGTCGATCATCGGACGGCACGCGCTGCGCGGGGCGTTCGCGCCGATCATCGCGCTCAACGCCAACAACGTCGGCTCGGCGGTCGGCGGCGCGGTGCTCACCGAGACGCTCTTCGGACTGCCCGGCATCGGACAGGAACTCGTCCATGCCGTCAATGTCGTCGACCTTCCTGTGGTCGTCGGCATGGTCCTCGTCATCGGCTTCTTCGTAGTCATCGCCAACGCCGTCGCGGACGTGCTGTACGCGGTGGCCGACCGACGGGTGGTGCTCGCATGAGCCTGGTGAACAGCTCGGTGGACGGCTCGACGGACGTCCTGGTGGAAGTCACCGACCTGACCGTCGGGTTCGGGTCGCTGCGCGCCGTCGACGGCCTCTCCTTCAGCCTGGAGAAGGGCGCCGCGCTCGGCCTGGTCGGCGAGTCCGGCTCGGGCAAGTCCACGGTCGCCTCGGCCCTGTTGGGGCTGCACCGTGGCACGGGGGCCGACGTCGGCGGCTCGGTGCGCGTGGCCGGCATCGACGTACAGGAGGCGTCCGACGCGGACCTGAGGCTGTTGCGCGGCGGGAAGGCCGCGATGGTCTTCCAGGACCCGCTGTCGTCCCTGGACCCGTACTACGCGATCGGTGACCAGATAGCCGAGGTCTATCGCGTGCACACGCGCGTGTCGCGTCGGGCGGCACGCGCGCGTGCCGTCGAGGTACTGGACCGGGTGGGAATTCCGGACGCGCTACGGCGATCGCGTTCGCGCCCGCACGAGTTCAGCGGCGGGATGCGGCAGCGCGCGCTCATCGCCATGGCGCTCGCCTGTGAGCCGGACCTGTTGATCGCCGACGAGCCGACGACCGCGCTCGATGTGACCGTCCAGGCGCAGATCCTCGACCTGCTGCACACGCTGCGCGAGGAGACCGGCCTGGGGCTGCTGCTCGTCACGCACGACGTGGGTGTGGCCGCCGAGAGCGTCGACGAGATCCTGGTCATGCGGCACGGGCGGGCCGTCGAACACGGGCCGGTGGACACCGTGCTCGGGGCGCCGACCGAGCCGTACACCCGGGATCTGCTCGGCGCGGTCCCGCGCGTGGACGTGCCGCGGGCGCCCTCCGAGGCGTCCCTGACGAACGCGGAGGTCGTCCTGGAGGCCACGGGCCTGCGGCGCGAATTCGGGCGCGGGAAGAGGGCGTTCGCGGCCGTGGACGACGTGTCGCTGACGATCCACCGGGGCGAGACCCTCGGCATCGTGGGCGAGAGCGGCAGCGGCAAGACGACGCTGGGCCGGATGCTGGTCGGGCTGCTGAAGCCGACGGCCGGCGAGATCAAGCCCGGCGGAGGCGTACGCCCCGACGTCCAGATGGTCTTCCAGGACCCCGTCTCCTCCCTCAACCCCCGCCGCAGCGTGGGCGAGTCGATCGCCGACCCGCTCCGCGCGCGTGGCGAACGAGACGAGGGGCGCATTCGGGGGCGCGTAAGCGAACTGCTGGAGCGCGTGGGGCTCGAAGGGGCGCACTACGACCGCTACCCGCACGAGTTCAGCGGCGGTCAGCGCCAGCGCGTCGGCATCGCACGGGCGCTCGCGGCCGACCCGCGCGTGATCGTGTGCGACGAACCCGTCTCCGCGCTCGACGTCACCACACAGGCCCAGGTCGTCGCCCTGCTCGGCGAACTCCAGCGCGAACTGGGCCTCGCGCTCGTGTTCGTCGCCCACGACCTCGCCGTCGTACGCCAGGTCAGCGACCGGGTCGCAGTGATGCGACGCGGGAGGATCGTTGAACAAGGCCCCGCCGACGAGGTCTACGACTCCCCGCAGGACCCGTACACGAAGCAACTCCTCGCCGCCGTACCGGCCCTCGATCCCCAGGTCGCGGCTCAGCGCAGGGCGGTGCGACGGGAGTTGGCGACGGCGTGAGGATCGTTGAACGATCCTCTTCCTGATGGTCGTTCAGTGATCCCGAAGTGATCCCTTAGCGCGAGCGAACGCGACCCGCACGGGAAAGTTACGACCGTTCACCCCTTTTGGTGGCGCGATGGACAACCGTCCATCGCGCCACCGCCTTGTCCGCATACGTTCGTCCCGCTGCGAGCCGCCGGGTCAACGGCGGCTCCCCATATGGGAGATCGGGGGTGTGCCCGTGCGCATAGGACTGCTTACGGAGGGTGGCTATCCGTATGTGAGCGGTGACGCCAGACTCTGGTGCGACCGGCTCGTACGCGGGCTCGGGCAGCACGAGTTCGACATCTACGCGCTCAGCCGCAGCGAGCGCCAGGAGAGCGAGGGCTGGCTCGAACTGCCGCCCCAGGTCAGCCGGGTGCGTACCGCGCCGCTGTGGAGCGCCGAGGACGACGGAGTGGTGCACGGGCGCCGCGCGCGCCGGCGGTTCGGCGAGTGCTACGAGGAACTGGCGGCCGTGCTGTGCGCGGGCGACGGGCAGGCTTCCGACACCGCCGTCACAGGGCCCACGGAGCTTCCGGCGGCGGCCTCCGCCGATGTGGCGGACCGTTTCGCCAACGCGCTGTACGGGCTCGCGGAACTCGCCCGCGACGAGGGCGGACTCGTCACCGCGCTGCGCTCCGAACGCGCCGTACGTGCGCTGGAACGCGCCTGTCGTGCGCCCGGCGCACTCCGCACGGCACGCGAGGCGCGCGTACCCGAACTCCTCACCGTCGCCGCGCACTTGGAACGCGCCCTGCGCCCCCTCTCGCTCGACTGGTACGAGGACGACGCCCTCGGCTCCGTAGACCTCTGCCACGCCACGGCCGGCGGCACCGCGGCCCTGCCCGGCCTGCTCGCCCGGCACTTCGCCGGCGTACCGCTGCTGGTGACCGAGTACGGCGTGCAGCTGCGGACGCACTACCTGGCCTCCGCCGACGCCCCGCCCGCCGTACGGGCCCTGCTCGGCGCCTTCCACAGCAGGCTGGCCGCCGAGATCTACCGGCGGGCCGCGCTGATCACCCCCGGCAACAGCCACACCCGCCGCTGGCAGGAACGCTGCGGCGCCGACCGTACGAAGATCCGCACGGTCTACCCGGGCATGGAGGCGTCCCGCTTCGCGGAGGTGGGCGAGGAGGCCGACCGCGCCGACGCGGACACGCTCGTGTGGGTCGGCCGTATCGAACCCGCGAAGGACCTGATCTCCCTGCTCCACGCCTTCGCGGAGATCCGCAAGGAGGAGCCCAAGGCGCGCCTGCGGATCGTCGGAGCGGCCTCCGGCGCCGAGGGCGAGGCCTACCTGGGCCACTGCCGGGCACTGGCCGCGCAACTCTTTCCCGACGAGGCCGAGGGTGTGCACGCGGTCGGCGACAACCCGGTGTCCTTCGAGGAGATCGGCGGCCCGGAAGCCCCCACGCTCGCCGAGGCGTACGCGGCCGGCACGGTGATCGTCCTCTCCAGCGTCGTCGAGGGCTTCCCGATCGGCCTGGTCGAAGCCATGTTCTGCGGCCGGGCCACCGTGTCCACCGACGTCGGCGCGGTCGTCGAGGTCATCGGCGGCACGGGGCTCGTCGTCCCCCCGCGCAATCCACGGGCGCTCGCCGAGGCGTGCGTGAGCCTGCTGCGCGACCCCGAGCGCCGTGAGCGCCTCGGCGCCGCCGCGCGCGCCCGCGCACTCGAACTGTTCACCATCGAACAGAACATCACGGCATTTCACGGCATTTACCTGGAGATCGTCTCGCACTCCCCGATCCACCGCGTAGTCCTCGACGACGCCGGTGACCCCCTTCCCTTCGCCGCCCCCGCCGAGGGCCACGTCCCCGGCCGCTGGACCGGCCCCAGGACGGGCCCGACGGCCCGCGTCGTCGCCCGAGGCGGCCCACGCTGGGCGGCGGGAGCGCCGGTACGCGCGACAACTCCCTTGCCCGCGACGGAGGCGGCCCGATGAGCGGCCTCGGCGAACTCGACCGCCCCGGGAGGCCCGGTGGCGCGGGGGCGTGGGATGCGCAGTCGGAGGAGTGGCTTGGCGGACGGGGGGAGTCGGAGACGGAGGGGGAAGCGCCGGGCGAGCCAGGGACGCCGACGCTCGCGCGCCCACTCGGCGGTGAGGAACTCGACGATCTCGGCGTACCGGGCGAGCAGGGGCCGGCGCGGGACGTGCCGGGCGGAGTCGGGGTTCGGGACCTGAGCGAGGGGGACTCGGGGGAGAGGAACCCGAAGCAGCCACTCACCCCCCGCACCACGCCCGACCAGACCCCCCGCAAACCCGCCCCCACCCGGCGCGGCGCAGCCGACCCCGTGAAGGCGCTGATGCACCGGCACCGTGAGCTGTGCGAGCGTGCCGTCGACCCGTTGGAGATCGCGGCGGGCCTTGAGGCGCACGGGGTCACCGACCGGACCGCTGCCCGTTTCCGGCACCGGGACGTCTTCTCGCTCGCCGAGGAGATGTACGCACGCGTGCCCAGGGACGACGCGGCGACCCCGCACCCCGACGCCGCGGCCGCGCAGCCACCCCGCGCCGGCTGGGCCGTACTCGCCCTCCTGCCCGGAGTCCTCTGCGCCGCGACCGTGACCGGCCTGCGCCTCACGGACGGTCGGCTGCGGCTGACGGTGGCCGTCGTCGGCGTCCTGGCCGTGGCCCTCGGCGTGCGCCTGGCGCTCGGCCGCGGTCCGCTGAGCACCCCGCCCGGCACGCACGCGTGGCGCACGCCGCCCGGTACGCGCCTGTGGACGTACTGGCTGCTCGCCTACGCCCTCCTCGGCGACGGACTGCTCCGCGCGGCGGACGACGGCGGGCCCGACGGCCTGCCGACCGGCGCCACGGGCGGACCCTGGTCGCCGGCCACCGCACCCGTCCTGGCCCTCACCCTGGCCTGCGCCCCCGCGGCCTGGTGCGCCCACCACTTCGCCGTACGCGCCCGGCGCAAGCTCGCGACCAGCCGCGGCCTGGAGGACTTCGCCGACTCCGTGCAACCGCTGCTGCTCGGCACGTTCGCTCTGTTCCTGTGTGCCCTCACCGCCCTGCTCGCTCTCTGCGGCGCGGTCCTGGGCGAGCCTGCCGCCTACGCGCAGGCCCTCACCCTGGGCGCCCTGTTGTTGCTCGCCCGCCTCCTCACCGTCCACGGCTTCACCCACGCGCCGACCCTCGCCCTCGGCGCGGCAGCCGCGACCGAGGCGACGGCCCTGTGCCTGGACTTCATCGGCCGGCTCCCCGGCTGCGGCTTCCTGGCCACCCCCGTCGAAACCCTCATGGACTCCTGGGGCCCGGGCAGCATCCCCGCCCTCGCCTGCGGAGTCGCCGCCCTGATCCTCCTGTTCCACACCACCCGCACGCTGACCAGAGCCTCCGCGCACGCGCCGGCGGACGAGCCGCGGTGACACGGACATGCCCCCACGCCAACCAGTCCCGTCACCCAGCCGCAGGCGCCCGGCCCCACCGCCGGAGGCAACCGCATCACCTTGTGAAGGAGAACACCAGATGATCACCTCCCGATCCGGAGAGTCGGCCCCGGGAGCCGTCCGATGAGGGTCCTGCTGATCGGAGCCAACGGTTACCTCGGCCGCTTCGTCGCCGACCGCCTGCTCGCCGACCCGGCCGTCCAGCTCACCGCGCTCGGCCGCGGCGACGACGCCGACGTCCGTTTCGACCTCGCGTCCGGCAGCCCCGGAGCGCTCACCCGGTTCCTCGACGCCGTCCACCCCGGAGTCGTCATCAACTGCGCCGGCGCCACCAGAGGCGGCGCCCGCGAACTCACCCGGCACAACACCGTCGCCGTCGCCACCGTCTGCGAGGCACTGCGCCGCAGCGGCTGCGGAGCCCGGCTCGTGCAGATCGGCTGCGGCGCCGAGTACGGGCCGAGCCAGCCCGGTTCCTCCACGGCCGAGGACGCCGTACCCCGCCCCGGCGGCCCGTACGGCGTCAGCAAACTCGCCGCCACCGAACTGGTCCTGGGCTCCGGTCTCGACGCCGTCGTCCTGCGCGTCTTCTCGCCCGCCGGACCCGGCACCCCCGCCGGTTCCCCGCTCGGCCGGCTCGCCGAGGCCATGCGCCGGGCCATGCAGTCCGGCGACGGCGAACTCAAACTCGGCGGCCTGGGCGCGCAACGCGACTTCGTCGACGTACGGGACGTGGCCCGCGCGGTCCACGCCGCCTCGCTCTCCGCGGCGCAGGGTGTCATCAACATCGGCTCCGGTCGTGCGGTCCGGCTGCGCGACGCCGCCGCCGTCCTCGCCCGCGTCGCCGGATACGGCGGCGCGCTGCACGAACTCGACGGCCCGCCCGGGCCGTTGCGGGCCGCCATCGGCCACCCCCGCAGCGACCCCGACCACGCGGCCCCGGTTGCGTACCCGTACCCGGACGGCTGCGGCAGCTGGCAGCAGGCCGATGTGCGCACCGCGCGCGACCGGCTCGGCTGGCGGCCCCGGATCAACCTCGAGGAGTCCCTCGCCGACATCTGGATGGAGGCGGCATGCCGCATCTGACCAGCACGACCCCGGGCACCGCGACCACCGGCGTCCGCACCGGCTTCGGCATCCCCGGCTACGCCCACCCCCTCGTCGCCCCCACCGAATGGGGCGAACTCACCCGCCCCGGCACCCCCTTGCACTGGGTCGTCCTCAACGTCTCCTCCGGCCCGGGGGCCCGCCCCGACCCGCACTGCCTGGAAGCGGCCGGCCGGCTCCGCAACACCGGCGTCCGGGTCCTCGGCCACCTGGACTCCGCGCACGGCGCCCGCACCTTCGGCGACCTGATCTCCGAGGCGCACCGCTATCGCGACTGGTACCGGGTCGACGGCTTCCTCCTGGACCGCTGCCCCACCGAAGGCGCCGCGCTTCCCGAGGTCCGCCGCACGGTCACCGCGCTCCGCGAGATTTGCGACGGCGCCCACATCGTCCTGGGGCACGGCACCCACCCGCACCCCGGATACGCCGAGTGCGCCGACCAGTTGGTGACCTTCTCCGGCCCCTGGAGCCACTACCGCTGGTCGCAGGTCGCCGAGTGGACCGCCGACCACCCGCCCGAACGCTTCTGCCACTTCGTGCACGGCGTTCCGCGCGGCCATCTCGACGAGGCGCTGCGCATCGCCCGCTGGCAGGGCGCCTCGACCATCTACTTCACGGACCGCACCGATCGCGGCGGCCGCACCGACCCCTGGGAGACGATGCCCGGCTACTGGGACGAGATCGTCTCGCGGATCGGAACGGGTGTCTCGGAATGAAGAAGGGCATGGCAGTGTTACGGGGAGAACAACTGTAGTGATTGACCGACCAACGGAGTCCCCGTGTCGCTGCCACCCCTGGTCGAGCCGGCTGCCGAGCTCACCGTAGACGAGGTCCGCAGGTACTCCCGCCACCTGATCATCCCCGACGTGGGCATGGACGGGCAGAAGCGGCTCAAGAACGCCAAGGTGCTCTGTGTGGGCGCCGGCGGACTGGGCTCGCCGGCGCTGATGTACCTGGCCGCGGCGGGCGTGGGCACGCTCGGCATCGTGGAGTTCGACGAGGTCGACGAGTCGAACCTGCAGCGCCAGATCATCCACAGCCAGGCCGACATCGGCCGCTCCAAGGCGGAGTCCGCCCGCGACTCCGTGCTGGGCATCAACCCGTACGTGAACGTGGTCCTGCACGAGGAGCGCCTCGAGGCCGAGAACGTGCTGGACATCTTCCGCGAGTACGACCTGATCGTCGACGGCACGGACAACTTCGCGACCCGCTACCTGGTCAACGACGCCGCCGTCCTGCTGAACAAGCCGTACGTGTGGGGTTCGATCTACCGCTTCGACGGCCAGGCCTCCGTCTTCTGGTCCGAGCACGGCCCCTGCTACCGCTGCCTCTACCCGGAGCCCCCGCCCCCCGGCATGGTCCCCTCCTGCGCCGAGGGCGGCGTCCTGGGCGTGCTGTGCGCGTCCATCGGCTCCATCCAGGTCACCGAGGCGATCAAGGTCCTCACCGGCATCGGCGACCCGCTGGTCGGCCGCCTGATGATCTACGACGCCCTGGAGATGCAGTACCGCCAGGTCAAGGTCCGCAAGGACCCGAACTGCGCGGTCTGCGGCGAGAACCCGACCGTCACCGAGCTCATCGACTACGAGGCCTTCTGCGGCGTCGTCTCCGAGGAGGCCCAGCAGGCGGCCGCCGGCTCGACGATCACTCCCAAGCAGCTCAAGGAGTGGATCGACGACGGCGAGAACATCGAGATCATCGATGTCCGCGAGGTCAACGAGTACGAGATCGTCTCGATCCCCGGCGCCAAGCTGATCCCCAAGAACGAGTTCCTCATGGGCACCGCCCTGGAGACCCTCCCGCAGGACAAGAAGATCGTCCTGCACTGCAAGACGGGTGTCCGCAGTGCGGAGGTCCTCGCCGTCCTCAAGTCCGCCGGTTTCGCGGACGCGGTCCACGTCGGCGGCGGCGTGATCGGCTGGGTCAACCAGATCGAGCCCGACAAGCCGGTCTACTAGACGCACACCTTCCCGGGAGGGGCTCGGCACCACAGGCGCCGGGCCCCTTTCCGCTGCCCGGGCAGAGATTCGGGCAGCGGTCCGAGCGGACGTACGCGTTACGAGGCGCAGACCTTGCCGTCCTTGGGCACCGTGCCCTTCAGTAGATACGCGTTCACCGTCGAGTCGACACAGTCGCTCCCGCTCCCGTACGCCCCGTGCCCCTCGCCCTTCCAGGTCAGCTCCACACCGACGCCCTTGCCCAGCTCGTCGACCATCTTGCGGGCCCCCTCGTACGGCGTCGCCGGGTCCCCGGTGTTGCCGACCACCAGGATCGGCGCCGCACCGGGCGCGCTGACCTCCGGAGTGTCGTACTGCCCGGCCACCGGCCAGTCGTGGCACCACCCGGCCGTGTCCCAGCCCATGAACTCGCCGAACACCGGGGAGACCTTCTCGAACTCGGGCAGCAGCTTCTGCATCTGCGCGGGCGTCGGCCGCTGCTTGTCGTCCAAGCACGATATGACTCGTTGGGAATGGGTCGTCGTGCCGTAGTGCCCCGCGCTGTCACGGTCGTTGTAGCCGTCGGCGAGCGCCAGGAGCTCCGAACCGTCCCCCTCTTCCGCGGAGTTCAGGGCGCTGGTCAGGGTCGGCCAGCCCTCCTTGCTGTACAGCGGAAGGACGATGCCGGTCAGCGCGAGCGTCTGGGTCAGCTTCCGGCCGGACGAGGTCGCCAGCGGTGTGGAGTCGAGCCGCTTCAGCAGGGCCGCGATCTTCTGCGAGCCCTGATCCGGGTCCTGGCCCGTCGACTTGAGGTAGTCGTCCAGCGCGCGCTGGAAGCCCTTCGTCTGGTTCAGGGCGTGGCCCACCGAGTCGGCGCTCGGGTCGACGACCGCGTCCAGGGTCAGCCGCCCCACCTTCTTCGGGAACAAGTGGGCGTAGACACCGCCGAGTTCGGTGCCGTACGAGATGCCGAAGTAGTGCATCTTCGCGTCGCCCAGCACCTGGCGCATCAGGTCCATGTCGCGGGCCGTGTCGGTCGTCGACACATGCGCCATCAACTTCCCGGCTGCCTTCTCGCAGCCCTTGCCGAAGTCGACGGCGTCCTGGAAGTAGGTGTTCTCCTCAGCCGACGTGTCCGGAGTGGCGTCGATGTCCTCGGCGGCCTGGATCGCCTTGTCGCTGCGGCAGCGGACGCCTTCGCTGGCGCCGACCCCGCGCGGGTCCCAGCTCACCAGGTCGTAACGCTCGTGCAGCGCGGACACGGTGGTGGAGTACGACGGCATGTAGTCGACGCCCGAGCCGCCGGGGCCGCCGAAGTTGAACAGCAGCGAGCCGATGCGGTTGCCGCCGGTCGCCTTGGAGCGGATCAGCGCGAGACCGATCGTCGAGCCGTCCGGCTTCGTCCAGTCCAGCGGCACCTTCAGCGTCGCGCACTGCCAGTCGCTGCTCGGCGCGGCCGAGTCGCCGGTGGCCTTGCAGCGCCCCCAGGCCGGCTTCTGCGCGGTCAGTGAGGCGGGCAGCGCGGCCGTGGTGGACGTGGAAGAGGACGAGTCGGCTGCGGACGGCTTGGTGTCCCCCGCGCCCGCGCCGTCCTTGCCGTCGTCCGACGAGCCGCTGCTACAGCCGGCCGTCAGCAGTGCGGCGGCGGCCATCAGGGCCGTCCACCGTACGAATCGCGCCATGTGCATTCCCCCCTCGCAGGCCGTCCGCGTCACGCCGCGGATGGCGGTCAGGCCATAGTAGGCGGCGCGAGCCGAGCCCGTGACAGCCTGTGGATAACCGTTTGACCTGCACTTTTGCCGGGAATTCGGGGATGTGCTCAGGAGCAGACGGTGCCGGCCGCCGGGACTTTCCCGTTCAGCAGATAGCCGTTTACCGCGCTCTGCACGCACTTGTTCTTGCTGTCGTACGCCCCGTGCCCCTGGCCCTTGTACGTCAGCTCGACCGCGACGCCCTTGCCCAGCGCGTCGACCATCTTCTTCGCGCCCTCGTACGGCGTGGCCGGGTCCCCGGTGTTGCCCACGACGAGGATCGGCGCCGACCCGTTCGCGCTCACGTCGGGATGGTCGGCGGCGCCCGGCACGGCCCAGTCGGTGCAGGTGACCATGCCCCAGGCAAGGAAGTCGCCGAACAGGGGCGAGGCCGCCCGGAATTCGGGCAGCTTCCGCTCCACGTAGTCGGCGGTGTACCTCGGCTTGTCGTCGGCGCAGTTGATGGCGACGTTCGCCGCGGTGATGTTGCTGTACTCGCCGTTCTCGCTGCGCCCGTTCATCGAGTCGGACAGCAGCATGAGGACCTTGCCGTCACCGCTGTAGGCCTGCTCCAGCCCCTCGGTGAGGTATTCCCAGAAGTCCTTCGAGTACAGCGCCTGCGCGATGCCGTTGGTCGCGGCGGTCTGGGTCAGCTGGCGGGGGAAGATCCCCGGGATCGGCTTGCTGTCGAGGCTCTTCAGCAGCTTGGCGATGCGGTCCTTGACGTCCTGCGCGGTGTCGCCGACCGGGCAGTCCGTGGTCTTCGACGTGCAGTCGTCGGCGAAGTTGTCGAGCGCGAGCTGGAAGCCCTTGGCCTGTCCCAGGGAACCCTGTTCGGAGTTCTGGGTCGGGTCGACGACCGCGTCGAAGACGGCACGCCCCACGTGCTTCGGGAACAAGTGGGCGTAGACACCGCCGAGTTCGGTGCCGTAGGAGATGCCGAAGTAGTGCAGCTTGTCGTCGCCGAGGACCTGGCGCATCAGGTCCATGTCGCGGGCCGCGTCGGTGGTGCGCACCTGGGGGAGCATCTTCTTGGAGTTCTTCTCGCAGGCCGCGTTGAACTGCTTGGTGTTGGCCAGGAGCTTGGTGCGTTCGGCCGAGGTGTCCGGGGTCGCGTCCTGCTGGAAGTACTGGTCGAGCTGGGAGTCGCTCTCGCACTTGACGCCGGCGCTGCGGCCGACTCCGCGCGGGTCGAAGCTCACCAGGTCGTACCGGGTGCGCAGGGTCGCGTAGTCCTCGCCGAACGCGGGGAGCGTGGTGACTCCCGAGCCGCCGGGGCCGCCGAAGTTGAAGACGAGTGAACCGATCCGCTTGTTCGCGGGACCGCTGGCCTTCGCCCGGACCAGCGCGAGCCCGATCGTGTCGCCCCTGGGCTTGCTCCAGTCGAGAGGCGCCTTCATGGTGGCGCACTGCCATTTGCCGCCGTTCGGCAGCGGTGACGGTGCGGTGCCGCCGCCCTCGGACTCGGACGGGGCCGGGCAGTCCTTCCAGCTCAGCTTCTGGGCCGTCGGATCCTCGTCCTTGGAGTCGCCGCCGCAGCCCGCCAGCGTGGCGGACAGCAGGACGACGGTGGCGGTCAGGGCAGCGGCACGCAGCCGGGAGGGGGTCGGCATGATCCCATCCTGAGGTCGTACACGGCACGGCGCTCGGGGCACGGGCCGTACGGGGTACGCACGCGTGCTACCCCGCATGCCCACGCGTGCGTGCTCTACAGGGAGCCCTTGCGGGACAGATGGTTGAAGAACAGCCAGCCCGGCAGCACCGGAATCCACAGCGTCAGCAGCCGGTACAGCAGTACCGCCGGAGCGGCGACCTCTTTAGGGAGGCCGACGGCGATCAGACCGAGGGTCAGGCTCGCCTCGACCGCGCCCACGCCGCCCGGGGTCGGCGCCGCGGAACCGAGCGCGTTGCCCGCGAGGAAGACGACGGCGACGCTGGCCAGGCTGAGCGACGTCGACTGGTCGCCGAACGCGCGGATCGACGCGTCCAGGCACATCACGAAGCACGCCGTCAGCAGGAGCATGCCGCCGATGCCGGTGACCAGCTTCTGCGGCCGCTGCAGCACGTCGAGCATGCGCGGGATGACGCCCGCGAACAGCGACCGCACGCGCGTGACGAGGAACTTCCGCAGGAAGGGCACCGAGGTCACCACGAGCACCAGCACCGCCACCGTCAGCAGACCGGCGATGACCGTCCGGGACGGCGACAGGGAGGGCGTCTTCTCGGTGCCGGTCAGATAGCCGAACGACAGCAGCATCAGGATGTGGCAGCCCAGCCCGAACAGCTGCGAAGCGCCGACACTCGCCACCGCGAGCCCGGGCCGTACCCCGGCACGCTGCAGGAAGCGCGTGTTCAGGGCGACACCGCCGACCGCGGCCGGGGCCACGATCTTCACGAACGACCCCGCGACCTGCGCCGCCACGGCCCGCAGGAACGGCACCCGCTCCGGCACGAACCCCAGGAGCGCCATCGCCGCCGCGAAGTAGCTCAGCGCCGAGAACAGCACGGCCGCGGCCACCCAGCCCCACTGGGCGTTGGCGACGAGCGGACCGAACTCGATGTGCGTGAGCTGCGTCAGCAGGAAGTACCCACCGATCGCGCCCGCCATGAAACTGATCAGCGTGCGCGGCCGCACCCGCTCCAGACGGGCCGGTTCGACGTGCGCCTGCGGCCTGATCAGCAGCACTTGGTGACGGATCTGGGTGAGCAGATCCTCCTCGCGCGCCTCGTCCAACGCCTCGTCGATGGCCCGCTTCTCGGCCCGCTGCTCCGCGCGTACGGCCTTCTTGTCGGGCTTCTCGAGTACGGGCGTGGACCCCTCCGGAGTCTCCTCCGCGTGGGCCAGCCTGGTCTGCCGGGACGCCTCGAGGATCGCGTCGCGCTCCCGCTGGGCCCGTTCCCGGGACAGTCGACGCAGCGTCGCGCGCGTGGAGCGCGTCAGCGCGATGGGCTGGAGCATCGGCAGACAGTCGGCCACGGCGTCGGGGCCGAGGACATCGACCGCCGAGGCCACCGCGCGCTCGGCGCCCACCCGCAGGCCGATCGTCGTCACCAACTGGGCGACGTCCATGCGCAGCAGCAGTTCACCGGCGGCGATCTCACCGCCGCGCAGGTCCGTGAGGATCACCGTGCCGGAACGATCCACCAGAATCGCGTCACCGGCGAGCCTGCGGTGGGCGATGCGCCGCGACTGCAGCGCCTGCACCTGATGCCAGGTGTTGCGCAGCAGATCATCGGTGATCTCCTCGTCCGCGAGCGAGTCGAGGGTGCGTCCGCCGGTGTGCTCGTAGACGAGCATCACGGCGTCGGGGCCGAGTTCCGAGGTCGCGATCAGCTTCGGCGCGTTGGCGCCGGCCGCGATCGCCGCGTACGCCAGCAGGGCCTCCTGCTCAAGCGCCTGGCGCAGCGACTGGAGGCTGCTGCGGGTCGCGAAGCCGCGGAGCGTCAGATTGCGCCACGCGCGGTAGAAGAAGCCCTGCGCCTGCTGCTCCCGGTCGACCACCGTGACGTCCAGCGGTGGACCGTCCTCCAGGGTCACGAAGTAGCGTCGGCCGCGGTCGCCGTTCTCCGTGTCGACGGCCTCCTCGCGGGCCGCGCCCACGGGGTGGAAGCCGACCGTCCGCAGGCCCGCCATCAGCGTCCGGCCGGTGGGCCGGACGTTCGGCGAGCCCACCGCGTACAGCGTCCCGTAGGCCACGGTCCAGCCGATCAGCACCGTCAGGATGATCGAGAACGGCGTCGTGTACCCGGTGACCAGCATCGAGAAGGCGTCCAGCAGCAGCACGATCCACAGCACCGAGCGCCAGCGCGGCCTCCGGGACATGCCTACGGCCGTCATGTACGCGATGACGGGCGCCAGATAGCCGTGCACCGGGTCGGTGAGGGCGTGGATGTCGCCGGGGGAGGGCTGGGTGAGCGCCTCCTGGATCGAGCCCGGGGCGGCCTTGGCGACCCACAGGTCCGTGGCGAGTGTCACTCCGTGCGCGAGGACCGCCGCGAGCACGCCGTCGGCGATGCGCAGCCCGTCCCGCTTGATCAGCCGCTCGATCGCGAAGGCGACCGGCACCAGCAGGATGGCGATGCTGGAGGCCAGCCCCGCGATCTTGATCAGCAGGTCGGGTGCCTGCCCGGTGCCCTTGTTGATGTCCTGTTCGAGCCCCGAGGTCGTGCCGTGCGCGAACGCGGCGATCGCCAGCAGTACGACGATCGCGAGAAAGCCCACCAGGAGGCGCATGAGATCGGACGGGCGGTGCACGCGCGCGGGGAGCAGCGGTTCGTCGCCCTCGACCTCTTCGGCGTGCGTGTCGTCGCAGTCCTCGAGGCCGGTCACGGGGTCGGACGCGGGCTTCTCGGTGGGCCCCTCCGTGGGGTCCTGTTCGTTCTCGTCGGCGGCGGTGTCCGGGCGCGACGCAGCGTCAGAGGTGCCCTCCGCGTCTTCGGGATGCACACCCTGCTGCTTCATCGTCTCTTCTTGATCTCGTATCACCGGTCACCGCCCGCACGATGGTGGCATGCCCCACCGACACACGGGGGCATCAGGGTGCAAATGCGGGGGCGCACAGTCTGCCGCACGCGCCGCTCCGGGGCGAGCGCTACGCACAGTCGCCAGCGCGTCGCATTGTCGGTGGGGTGCGGCAGGATGGGGCGGATGAGCGAGGAGAGCCTTCCGGACGGCGTCGGCCCGGAGCACGACGACGCGCTGCCCGAGTACGCCGAGCGGGTCCTCGACGTGGCCGAACGGATTCCGCCCGGGCGCGTCATGACGTACGGCGACGTCGCCGAGTGGCTGGAGGAGGGCGGACCACGCCAGGTCGGCCGCGTGATGGCCCTCTACGGAGGAGTCGTTCCGTGGTGGCGGGTCGTCCGCGCGGACGGCGTCCTGCTCCCCGGCCACGAGCTGGAGGCGCTCGACCACTACCGCGCGGAGGGCACCGCCCTGAAGGAGGCGAGCAGGGCCACCGAGGGTCACCTGCCCCGTGTCGACATGAAACGGGCGCGATGGGACGGCGGCGAGCGCGCGGACGGTCACACCTGACAGCTTCCGCCATGGGACGCGCCCCGGGGCGACCTGTGGCCCGTACGGGGGAAACCCGGCACGTCCGTGGCATGCCGTACGTTCGAGTGGCGAGGGACGCGAGGGTCGTGCGAGCCGTGAGGGAAGAAGGGGAAGCCCTGCTTCCGTACGGCCCGTCGGCGTAGCGTCGGCGGCACGTGTCCCCCTCACCCCGCGGCCACCGCCTTCCACGCGCGGTGGTCCAGCAACCAGCACACCCACCAGGACCGGCGAACCACGTGAGCTCCTCTTCCTCCACCAGGCGCCTGTCGCACCCCCAGGTGCGACAGGGGAACCGTGGCGCTTACCGACTGGTGCGTACCCCGCCGACCCGGCCGGCTCCCCCTCACCTGGACGCGCCACAGCGCTCGGTGGTTGACCACGAGACCGGTCCGCTGCTCGTCCTCGCAGGTCCGGGCACCGGCAAGACGACCACACTCGTGGAGTCCGTGGCGGCCCGGATCGCCCGGGGAGGTGACCCCGCGCGCGTCCTCGTGCTGACGTTCAGCCGCAAGGCGGCCGTCGAGCTGCGCGACCGCATGGCGCTGCGCATCGGGGCCGCCCGCGCGCCCCGGGCGACCACCTTCCACTCGTTCTGCTACGCCCTGGTCCGCGCCCACCAGGACAGTGACCTGTTCGTCGAGCCGCTACGGCTGCTGTCCGGCCCCGAACAGGACGTCGCCGTACGCGAACTGCTCGCCGGCCAGCCCGACCTGGAGAAGCTCGGCCTCGCCCATGTGCGCTGGCCCGACGAACTGCGGGCCTGCCTCACCACACGCGGCTTCGCCGACGAGGTCCGCGCGGTCCTCGCCCGCAGTCGCGAACTGGGCCTGGACCCTCGCGCCCTGGACGCCTTCGCCCGCCGCATCGGCCGCCCCGACTGGCGCGCCGCCGCAGCGTTCCTCGCCGAGTACCTCGACGTACTCGACCTCCAAGGAGTGCTCGACTACGCCGAACTCGTCCACCGCGCGGTACTCCTCGCCCACCGCCCCGAAGCCGCCGAACGACTCGCCGCGCAGTACGACGCCGTGTTCGTGGACGAGTACCAGGACACCGACCCGGCCCAGGTACGCCTGCTGCACGCCCTCGCCGGCGGCGGACGCACCCTCGTCGCCTTCGGCGACCCCGACCAGTCGATCTACACCTTCCGGGGCGCCGACGTGAACGGCATCCTGGACTTCCCGAGCGCCTTCCCGCGCGCGGACGGCAGCCCGGCCCCCGTGGAGGTGCTCCGGACCTCCCGCCGCTCCGGCGCCGCCCTGCTCACCGCCACCCGGCTGCTGACCCAGCGCATGCCCCTGACCCGGCTCCCGGCACAGAAGGTGCGCGCCCACCGCGAGCTGTCCCCGGTACGGGACGGCGGCCGCGTCGAGGTGTACACGTACCCGACCCCCGGCACGGAGCTGGACAACATCGCCGACATCCTCCGGAGGGCACACCTGGAGGACGGCGTCCCCTGGAGCGACATGGCCGTCCTGGTACGCGCCGGCTCCCGTACGATCCCCACGGTCCGACGCGCCCTCACGGCGGCCGGCGTCCCCCTGGACATCGACGGCGACGACCTGCCCCTGCGCCACGAACCGGCGGTGGCACCACTGCTGACGGCCTTGCGGGCGGTGGCGGTAGCGGAGGCTGCGGTACGGCCCGAGGCCGACACGGAAGCCACACGAGCCCCGGAGGAGGAGGTCGACGCAGTAGACGCCATGGCGGAGGCCGACGACGAACAGACCATGGCGGAAGCCGACGACGTAGACACGGTGGCGGAAGCTGGCGAAGAACAGGCCACGGTGAAAGCCGATTCCGAAGAACCCGCCGTCCCCTCCTGGCTCGACACCGAAACCGCCCTCACTCTGCTCGCCTCCCCCCTCGCCGCCATGGACGCCGCCGACCTGCGCCGCCTGGGCCGGGCGCTGCGCGAGGAGGAGCGGGCCGGTGGCAACGCCGTGCCGCCACCCTCGGACGAGTTGCTCGCGCGGGCGCTCGCCGAGCCGGAGCGGCTGGTCGCGCACGACCCCACGTACGCGCGTGGAGCCCAGCGCCTGGGTGCGCTGCTGCGCAAGGCGAGGGAGCGCCTGGCGGGCGGCGGTACGGCCGAGGAGGCGCTCTGGGACCTCTGGCAGGGCACACCGTGGCCCGGGCGCCTGGAGCGGGCCGCCAGGCGCGGCGGCGCGGCCGGGCGCAACGCGGACCGTGACCTGGACGCCGTCTGCGCGCTGTTCGCGACGGCGGCCCGCGCGGAGGAGCGCACCGGTGGCCGGGGCGCCCTCAACTTCCTGGAGGAGATCGACGCCGAGGACATCGCCGCCGACACCCTCACACGACGCGCCGTACGACCCGACGCCGTACGCCTGATGACCGCGCACCGCTCCAAGGGCCTGGAGTGGCGCCTGGTCGTCGTGGCCGGCGTCCAGGAGGGCCTCTGGCCGGACCTGCGCCGACGCGGTTCCCTCCTGGAGGCCGACCGCATCGGCCGCGACGGACTCGCCGAACCGCTCACTCCGGGAGCCCTCCTCGCCGAGGAACGCCGCCTGTTCTACGTCGCCGCCACGCGCGCGCGTGAACGCCTCGTCGTCACCGCCGTGAAGGCACCCGCGGACGACGGCGACCAGCCGTCCCGCTTCCTCACGGAACTCGGCGTCGAGCCCAAGGACGTCACCGGCCGCCCGCGCCGCCCGCTGTCCGTCGCCGCGCTGGTCGCCGAGCTGCGCGCCACGACCGTCGACCCGCGCGTGTCCGCCACCCTCAGGGAAGCCGCCGCGCGGAGGCTGGCCCGGCTGGCCGCGCTCGCCGACGAGGACGGCCGCCCGTTGGTCCCGTCCGCGCACCCGTACCGCTGGTGGGGCATGTTCGAGCCGACCGAGAGCAAGGTGCCGCTGCGCGACCGCGACCAGCCCGTGGTGCTCTCCGGAAGCGCCCTCGACCAGCTCGCCAACACCTGCGCCCTGCAATGGTTTTTGGGCCGCGAGGTGAAGGCCGACGCCCCCGCGACCGCCGCCCAGGGCTTCGGGAACGTGGTGCACGTCCTCGCCGACGAGGTCGCCTCCGGACGCACCCCCGCCGACCTCGCCGTCCTCATGGAGCGCCTCGATACGGTGTGGAACGCGCTCGCCTTCGACGCCCCCTGGAAGTCGGCGCAGGAGAAGGACAACGCGCGTGTGGCGCTCGAACGCTTCCTGAAGTGGCACGTCGACTCCAACGGTGTCCGCACCGGCCGTACGCCGGTCGCCAGTGAGCACGACTTCGACGTCACTCTCGAAGCGGGCGACTACGAAGTGCGCATCCGCGGCTCCATGGACCGTGTCGAGACCGACGGCGAAGGACGCGCCTACGTCGTCGACTTCAAGACCGGCAAGCAGACGCCGACCGCCCGCGAGGTGGAACGCCACCCCCAACTCGCCGTCTACCAACTCGCCGTCCGCGAAGGCGCCGTGGACGAGGCCTTCGACGGAGTGCGCCCCGAACCGGGTGGCGCCGAACTTGTCCAGCTGCGCCAGGGCGCCGCGCAACGGGACGGCGGAGAGACGCTGCCCAAGGTGCAGGCCCAGGAGCCCCTGGAGGGGGAGTGGGCCGGTGAGCTGCTGGCCACGGCCGCGGGCAAGGTCCTCGACGAACGCTTCACGCCCACAGCCGGGCAGCACTGCGCGCACTGCGCGTTCCGGGCCTCCTGCAGTGCACGCCCCGAGGGACGACACGTGGTCGAGTAACCCGCGTGACGTATCGCACCACATGTGCTGACCTGCGCTTCTTCTGCCTCTGAGGGCGATTGGTCCTCGACTGTCAGTGCCCGCCGCTAGCCTCTCCGACATGCCCGCCCGTATCACCGATCCCGATCAGCTCAAGGAGCTCCTCGGCATCCCGTTCACCCCGGAGCAGACGGCCTGCATCGTCGCGCCGCCCGCCCCGCAGGTGATCGTGGCCGGCGCCGGGTCGGGCAAGACGACGGTGATGGCGGCCCGCGTGGTGTGGCTCGTCGGCACCGGCCAGGTCGCCCCCGAGCAGGTCCTCGGCCTGACCTTCACCAACAAGGCCGCCGGTGAACTCGCCGAGCGCGTCCGCAAGGCGCTGATCAAGGCGGGCGTCACCGACCCCGACGTCATCGACCCGGACAACCCCCCGGGCGAGCCCGTGATCTCGACCTACCACGCCTTCGCCGGCCGCCTCCTGACCGACCACGGCCTGCGCATCGGCCTCGAACCGACGTCCCGCCTGCTCGCCGACGCCACCCGCTTCCAGCTCGCCGCGCGTGTGCTGCGCGAGGCCCCCGGCCCCTACCCGGCACTCACCCGCTCCTTCCCCGACCTCGTCAGCGACCTCCTCACCCTCGACGGCGAGCTGTCCGAACACCTCGTACGCCCCGAGCAGTTGCGCGCGTACGACGCCGAGCTGCTGCGTGACCTGGAAGGCCGCAAGCTCAGCAACGCCGAGCTGCGCAAGGTCCCCGAGGCGGCCGCCGCCCGCCGCGAACTCACCGAACTGGTGAGCCGCTACCGCACCGCCAAGCGCGAGCGCGACCTGCTCGACTTCGGCGACCAGATCGCCCTCTCCGCGACCCTGGCGCGCACCCGCCCCGAGGTCGGCGACATCCTGCGCGACGAGTTCCGGGTGGTGCTGCTCGACGAGTACCAGGACACCTCGGTCGCCCAACGCATCCTCCTGGCAGGCCTGTTCGGCGCCGGCACGGGCCACCCGGTGACCGCCGTCGGCGACCCCTGCCAGGCGATCTACGGCTGGCGCGGCGCGTCAGTCGCCAACCTCGACGACTTCCCGGAGCACTTCGCGCACGCCGACGGCCGCCGCGCCGCCCGCCAGGCGCTCAGCGAGAACCGCCGCAGCGGCGGCCGCCTGCTCGACCTCGCCAACGGCCTCGCGGAACCCCTGCGCGCCATGCACGCGGGCGTGGAGGCCCTCCGCCCGGCCCCCGGCGCCGAGCGCGACGGCATGGTGCGCTGCGCGCTGCTGACCACCCACGCCGAGGAGATCGACTGGCTCGCCGACTCCGTCGCCCACCTCGTACGGACCGGGAAGGCGCCCGGCGAGATCGCCGTCCTGTGCAGGACGGCCACCGACTTCGCCGAGATCCAGGGTGCCCTCGTGGCCCGCGACATCCCGGTCGAGGTGGTCGGGCTCTCCGGGCTGCTGCACCTGCCCGAGGTCGCCGACCTCGTCGCCGTCTGCGAAGTCCTCCAGGACCCCGGCGCCAACGCCTCCCTGGTCCGGCTGCTGACCGGCCCGCGCTGGCGCATCGGCCCCCGCGACCTCGCCCTCCTGGGACGGCGCGCCCGGCTCCTCGTGGCGCACACACGCGTGGGGGCCGACGACGACCCGGACCGCCGACTCGCCGAGGCCGTCGAGGGGGTCGACCCCTCCGAGGTGATATCGCTCGCCGACGCCCTCGACACGTTCCTGGAGACACCCCTGTACGGCGCCGACGGCACCGGGGACGACGACGGGCTGCCCTTCTCGCCGGACGCGCGCGTGCGCTTCGCCCGCCTGGCCACCGAGCTGCGCGACCTGCGCCGCTCCCTGTCCGACCCCCTGATGGACGTCCTGCACCGCGTGCTCGCCGTCACCGGCCTGGAGGTCGAACTGGCGGCATCCCCGCACGCCCTGGCCGCCCGCCGCCGCGAGACCCTGTCGAACTTCCTGGACGTCGCCGCCTCCTTCGCCGCCGGCGACGGCGAGGCGACCCTGCTGGCCTTCCTCGGCTTCCTGCGCACCGCTGCCCAGTACGAGAAGGGCCTCGACAACGCCCTGCCCGGCGGCGAGAACACCGTCAAGGTCCTCACCGCCCACAAGTCCAAGGGCCTGGAGTGGGACGTCGTGGCCGTCCCAGGCCTGGTCACCGGGACCTTCCCCAGCAGCCAGGGCCGCGAGAAGTGGACCGCCCAGGGCAAGGTCCTGCCGCACGCCCTGCGCGGCGACACCGCCACCCTGCCCGACGTCGCCTCCTGGGACTCCAGAGGCCTCAAGGCCTTCCACGAGGCCATGAAGGACCACCAGCACACCGAGGAACTCCGCCTCGGCTACGTCACCTTCACCCGCCCCCGCTCCCTGCTGCTCGGCTCCGGCCACTGGTGGGGCCCCACCCAGAAGAAGCCCCGCGGCCCCTCCGACTTCCTGCAGGCCCTGTACGACCACTGCGCCGCCGGGTACGGCGAGATCGAGGCCTGGGCGGACCAGCCCGAGGAGGGCGAGGAGAACCCCGTCCTGCACGCGGCGACCGCCGACCAGGCCTGGCCGCTGCCCCTGGACGACGTGGCGATGGTCCACCGCCACGAGGCCGCCAAGATGGTCATGGACCACCTGGAGTACCTCGCCTCCCACGACGAGGGCCACCCCGCGGCCACCCACGACCCGAACGCTCACGACGACCCCGACTGGCCGCCGCCACCGGAGGACGACGAACCGCCCTACGACGAGCCTCCTTATGAGGAAGTCCCCCTTGATGCCCAGGACGGCCCCCCGGAGGACGACCCCGCCGACTGGGACGCCTGGACCACGGACCGCCCGACCGTCCCGCACCAGGCGGCGGCCCCCCACCCCGTCGAACACTCCAGTGCGCCAGGGGGCGCACGCCCGCACCCCACGGAACCGCCCGGCACGCCCCTCACAGCCGAGGAAGCCCGCGCCATCGCCTCCTGGGACCGCGACCTCGACGCACTCACCGGCGAACTCCTGCGCGCCCGCCGGAGCGTCACCGACGTACCCTTGCCGACTTCTCTGACCGCCACTCAGCTCCTGCTCCTCGCGGCCGACCCGGACGGGCTCGCGCAGGAACTCGCGCGCCCCATGCCGCACCCCCCGCAACCCGCCGCACGTCGGGGCACCCGCTTCCACGCCTGGGTGGAATCACGCTTCGAAGCGCTGACCCTGCCCATGCTGGAGCCGGAGGAACTGCCCGGCAGCGACGCGGAGATCGCCGACGAACGCGACCTGGAGGCCCTCAAGGAAGCCTTCGAGCGCACCGAGTACGCCCGGCGCACGCCCTACCGCGTCGAGAGCCCCTTCGAGCTCGCGATCGCCGGCCGCGTCGTACGGGGCCGTATCGACGCCGTCTACAAACAGGGCGACGGCGACGCGGCGACGTACGAGATCCTCGACTGGAAGACCAGCCGCACCCGCACCGCCGACCCGCTCCAGCTCGCGATCTACCGGGTGGCGTGGGCCGAGCGGCAGGGCGTGCCCCTGGAGGCGGTGACGGCCGCGTTCCTGTACGTGCGCGGCGGCGAGGTCGTCCGGCCCGAGGGGCTTCCGGACCGGGTCGCACTGGAGCGGCTGCTGCTGGAGGAGCCGGGCGTCCAGGGCGATTAGCCGGGCGCGCAAGCAAACTGTGAGGAACCGCCCACCGAGGATGTCAGTGCGGGCCGATAGGCTCGTGACCATGAGCCACACCGTTGACAGTGCCGTCAGCGCGGTCCGCACGTACATCGAGCAGCACCGCGCGGTCTTCCTCGACGACCTCGCCGAGTGGCTGCGCATCCCGTCCGTGTCGGCGCAGCCCGACCACGCGCCCGACGTCCGGCGCAGCGCCGACTGGCTCGCCGCCGCACTTCGAAAGACCGGCTTCCCGACCGTCGAGGTCTGGCCGACCCCGGGCGCCCCCGCCGTCTTCGCCGAGTGGCCCTCGGACGACCCCGAGGCACCCACGGTCCTCGTCTACGGCCATCACGACGTCCAGCCCGCCGCCCGCGAGGACGGCTGGGACAGCGAACCCTTCGAGCCCGTCGTCCGCGGGAACCGCCTCTACGCGCGCGGCGC
Source organism: Streptomyces xylophagus (assembly GCF_000716435.1). GTDB lineage: Bacteria > Actinomycetota > Actinomycetes > Streptomycetales > Streptomycetaceae > Streptomyces > Streptomyces xylophagus. The sequence goes on along the minus strand of NZ_JNWO01000009.1, from coordinate 205,461 downwards.
GGCCGACGACAAGGGTCAGGTGTTCTTCCACACACTCGGCGTCCGCGCCCACCTCGCCGCCACCGGCCGCACCGCCCCCGCCGTCCACCTGAAGCTGCTCGTCGAGGGCGAGGAGGAGTCCGGCTCCCCGCACTTCCGGGCGCTCGTCGAGGAACACGCCGGCCGGCTCGCCGCCGACGCCGTGATCGTCTCCGACACCGGCATGTGGTCCGAGGACACCCCCACGGTGTGCACCGGCATGCGCGGCCTCGCCGAGTGCGAGATCCGGCTGCAGGGCCCCGACCAGGACATCCACTCCGGCTCCTTCGGCGGCGCCGTGCCCAACCCGGCGACCGCCGCCGCCCGCCTCGTGGCCGCACTCCACGACGAGCACGCACGCGTGGCGGTCCCCGGCTTCTACGACGGCATCGTCGAACTCACCGACCAGGAGCGCGCCCTCTTCGCCGAACTGCCCTTCGACGAGAAGGAGTGGCTGCGCACCGCCAAGTCGTACGCCATCCAGGGAGAGGCCGGGCACACCACCCTGGAGCGCATCTGGGCCCGCCCCACCGCCGAGGTCAACGGCATCGGCGGCGGCTACCAAGGCCCGGGCAGCAAGACGATCGTCCCGTCCTCGGCCATGGTGAAGCTCTCCTTCCGGCTGGTCGCGGGACAGGACCCCGACCACATCGAGAAGGTCGTCCGAGCCTGGGCCGCCCAGCAGGTGCCCGCCGGAATCCGGCAGGAGATCACCTTCAGCGCGGCCACGCGCCCGTGCCTGACACCTCTGGACCACCCGGCCCTGCAGTCCGTCGTCCGCGCCATGGCCCGCGCCTTCGAGAAGCCCGTCCTGTTCACCCGCGAGGGCGGCTCCGGACCGGCAGCCGACCTCCAGGAAGTCCTCGGAGCACCCGTCCTCTTCCTGGGCATCTCCGTCCCCTCCGACGGCTGGCACGCCCCGAACGAGAAGGTCGAACTCGACCTCCTCCTGAAGGGCGTCGAAACCACCGCCCACCTGTGGGGAGACCTCGCAGACACCTGGCGCCGTGCGCCCTGACGACCCCGAGCGATCCGGAACGGCAATACGCGCGGGCACACTGGAAGAACCGCCCCGCCCGCCCCGTCCCCGCCGGACCCGGTCGCCGCCTGCCGAACGTCCCGCTGAACCGCCCGCCGAAACAATCCGCATTGCCGGGGGAGTTGGAAGCACCCGTGACCACCTGGACCGACCACACAGCCGACCGACCCATCTCGCTCACCGCCCCGAGCGGCATCGACCGAGCCGCCCACCACCGGCTCGACGAGGCCTGGCTCGCCGCGGCGTGGAGCCACCCCACCACCCGCTGCTTCGTGGTCTCCGGCGGCCAGGTCCTCATCGACGAGACACCCGACGGCAAGACCGAACTCGTCATGACCCCGTCCTTCGAGGCCCCCCTCACCGAGGCGCACCGCTACTTCCTGGGCACCGACGACGACGGCGTGAGCTACTTCGCCCTCCAGAAGGACGCCCTCCCCGGCCGTATCGACCAGTCGGCGCGCGCTGCGGGCCTGCGCGAGGCGGGCCTGCTGCTGTCGCCCCGGGACGTGGGCCTGATGGTGCACGCGGTCGCCCTGGAGAACTGGCAGCGCCTGCACCGCTTCTGCTCCCGCTGCGGTGAGCGCACGGTGATCGCCGCGGCCGGCCACATCCGCCGCTGCCCCGCCTGCGGAGCCGAGCACTACCCGCGCACCGACCCCGCCGTGATCATGGCCGTCACCGACGAGGAGGACCGCATCCTGCTCGGCCGCCAGGTCCACTGGCCCGAGGGCCGCTTCTCGACACTCGCCGGCTTCGTGGAGCCCGGCGAGTCCATCGAGCAGTCGGTGCGCCGCGAGGTCTTCGAGGAGGCAGGCATCACCGTCGGCCACGTCGAGTACGTCGCCAGCCAGCCCTGGCCCTTCCCGTCCAGCCTCATGCTGGGCTTCATGGCCCGCGCCACCTCGACCGACATCAACGTCGACGGCGACGAGATCCACGAGGCCCGCTGGTTCTCCCGCGAGGAACTGCGCGCCGCCTTCGAGTCCGAAGAGGTGCTGCCCCCGTACGGCATCTCCATCGCGGCCCGACTGATCGAGCTCTGGTACGGCAAGCCGCTGCCGACGCGAACCTTCGTCTGAGGCGACCGGGGCGCGGATGCCGGACCCGTACTGGAACCACAACGTCCACTACCACCCCGTGGTGGTCGACACCGTGCCCGACGGCTGCCGCGCCGCCCTGGACGTCGGCTGCGGAGACGGCCTGCTCGCCCGCAAGCTGGCGGGCAGAGCCGGATCCGTGACGGGCGTCGACCGCTCACCGCAGATGATCCGGCTCGCCCGCGCGGACACGCCGGAAAACGTCACCTTCGTGGAGGCGGACTACCTCGCCGGCACCGCACTCGACGAAGGCAAGTACGACTTCGTCAGCGCGGTCGCCGTCGTCCACCACACGGAGTTCGAGGACGCCGTGGCACGACTGGTGAGTCTGCTCGCACCCGGCGGCCGACTGGTGATCGTCGGCCTGGCGTACAACCGGACGTTCCTGGACTGGGTGATCAGCGGCTGCGGGCTGCCCGTCAGCCGGTTCCTGGCGCGACGGAACGGCGGGAAACGCGGACCCGAGGGCATGCCCATCGAGGACTCGGCGATGTGCTGGGGAGAGGCCCGAGAAGCCGTCCGGCGCCTGCTGCCCGGCGCCCGTTTCCGGCGACGGCTCCTGTGGCGCTTCGTGGCCGTGTGGGACAAGCCGGTCGCGTGAGACGAACGACGTGAGGCGAACGACAAGAAGGCGGCCCCCGACATCAGGGACCGCCTTCTGCGAAGCCGCGTGCGCCGACCGTCGTTCAGGCGCCGATCTTCTGCTTGACCTGGGCCAACGAAGGGTTCGTGAGCGTCGAACCGTCCGCGAACAGCACGGTGGGCACCGTCTGATTTCCGCCATTCGCCTTCTCGACGAACGCCGCGGAAGCCGGGTCCTGCTCGATGTTGATCTCGTTGTACGTGATTCCCTCGCGGTCCATCTGGCTCTTCAGCCGACGGCAGTAACCGCACCACGTGGTGCTGTACATCGTCACAGTGCCCGACATCTTCTCGCGCTCCTCAACAGCTCAGGGGATGGGTGCTCGCAGTGACGGAAACGTACGCGACACGGCCGCCATTCCCGCCGGGGGTATCCCACAGCACGTGACGCCTGCCGCATTAGTACGACTGCGGGTGCCTCCCTGTGGACAACCGGCTCACCCGTCTCCGGCGACCTGGCAGCATGGCCGTGTGACAGCAGCAACGCACTCCTCCCTGTTCCCGCAGGTACCGGACTCGGCCGACGCGGTGCTCGAAGGGCTGGACCCCGAGCAACGCGAGGTGGCGACCGCCCTGCGCGGTCCGGTGTGCGTGCTGGCGGGCGCCGGCACGGGCAAGACACGGGCGATCACCCACCGGATCGCCTACGGCGTGCGCGCCGGAGTCCTGCAGTCCTCCAGCGTGCTGGCCGTCACCTTCACCAACCGGGCGGCCGGCGAGATGCGGGGCCGGCTGCGCCAGCTCGGCGCCACGGGAGTCCAGGCGCGTACGTTCCACTCGGCCGCGCTGCGCCAGCTCCAGTACTTCTGGCCGAAAGCGATCGGCGGCAGCATGCCCCGGCTCGTCGACCGCAAGATCCAGCTCGTCGCCGACGCGGCGGCCGCCTGCCGCATCCGCCTGGACCGCGGCGAACTGCGGGACGTCACCGGCGAGATCGAGTGGTCCAAGGTCACCCAGACCGTTCCCTCCGACTACGCCGCCGCGGCGGCCAAGGCAGGCCGCGACATCCCTCGCGCCCCTGCCGAGATCGCCCAGCTCTACGCCGCCTACGAGGAGGTAAAACGCGACCGCGGGGTCATCGACTTCGAGGACGTCCTGCTGCTGACCGTCGCCGTCCTCCAGGATCGGCACGACATCGCCGAGCAGGTCCGCTCGCAGTACCAGCACTTCGTGGTCGACGAGTACCAGGACGTCAGCCCGCTCCAGCAGCGCCTCCTGGAGCTGTGGCTGGGCGACCGCGACAACCTGTGCGTCGTCGGCGACGCCAGCCAGACGATCTACTCCTTCACCGGAGCCACCCCCGACCACCTTCTCGACTTCCGCACTCGCCACCCCGGCGCCACGGTCGTCAAGCTGGTCCGCGACTACCGCTCCACACCCCAGGTCGTCCACCTCGCCAACGGCCTGCTCTCCCAGGCCAGCGGCCGTGCCGCCGACCATCGCCTGGAGCTGGTCTCCCAGCGCGCCGCGGGCCCCGAGCCCGTCTACACCGAGTACACCGACGAACCCGCCGAGGCCGAGGGCGCCGCCCGTCGCATCCGGGACCTCATGGACGCGGGTGTCCCGGCGAGCGAGATCGCGATCCTGTTCCGCACCAACTCCCAGTCCGAGACCTACGAACAGGCCCTCGCGGACGCCGGAGTCCCCTACCAACTGCGCGGTGCCGAGCGGTTCTTCGACCGCCCCGAGGTACGCAAGGCCGGCGTCGCCCTGCGCGGCGCGGCCCGCTTCGGGGGCAACGACTCGCTGCTCGACGACGTCATCGACCTGCCCTCCCAGGTCCGTGCCGTCCTCTCGGGCGAGGGGTGGACCTCGGCGCCCCCGGCCGGCTCCGGCGCCGTCAGAGAGCGCTGGGAGTCGCTCGCGGCCCTGGTCAATCTCGCCCAGGACTTCGCCGCGGCCAAACCCGGAGCCACCCTCGCCGACCTGGTCGCCGAACTCGACGAGCGGGCCAACGCCCAGCACGCCCCGACCGTCCAGGGCGTCACCCTCGCCTCCCTGCACTCGGCCAAGGGCCTGGAGTGGGACGTCGTCTTCCTGGTCGGCGTCGCCGAGGGCATGATGCCGATCACCTACGCGAAGACCGACGAACAGATCGAGGAGGAGCGCCGCCTCCTCTACGTCGGAGTCACCCGCGCCAGAGAGCGGCTCCACGTCTCCTGGGCGCTGTCCCGCTCGCCCGGCGGTCGTCCCAGCCGTCGTCCGAGCCGCTTCCTGAACGGCCTGCGCCCCGGCTCGACCGGCGCCACGGGCAGACCCGGCACGGTCGCCCCGGGAGGCATCGAGCGCGGTTACCAGGGCAGCGGCCCCAAAGCCGTCCCACGGCGGACGCAACGCACCCCGGCCCGCTGCCGCGTCTGCGGACGGACGCTCACAGACGCCGGCGAGATGAAGCTGATGCGCTGCGAGGACTGCCCCTCGGACATGGACGAGGGCCTCTATGAGCGGTTGCGGGAGTGGCGGGAGGTGCAGGCGCAGCGCAGCGGTCAGCCCGCCTTCTGCGTCTTCACCGACAAGACGCTGATGGCGATCGCCGAGACCGTCCCCGACGACGACGGCGAGCTCGCCCGGATCCCCGGCGTCGGCGCGCGCAAACTCAACCGCTACGGGGCCGATGTCCTGGCCATCTGCGGCGGTCAGGAGCCTGCGGAGGGTGTCGAGGGGGACTGATGGAAACTCGTCGAGAAAATAGTTTGCGCATGCCCCAGCAATCCCCATAGGTTCTTAGGCACGGGAACAGGGGGCCTTCTCGAAGGCCCTGATTCCGTGCTGTACTTGCATATCCGAAGGACCGGTCTCACCCCCGGTCCCCCGAGACGCCGAGAGGAGGCGATTCCAGTGATCAGCATCAACACCAGCTCCGTCAGCACCGTGAAAATGACCGATCCCTCGGTCGTCTCCCTGTGCATGCTCGGCGTTTCGAACCTGGGCACCGGTCTGTCCGGCATTCCTGCCGCCCGTCCGGCGTCCGCCCTGTCTCTCGCGGTCCTTCCCGTCCGTGAGCGCAATGAGCGACCGACCAAGGCACTGGAAGCAGTAGCGGCACAGGCGCAGGCCTATGCCTTTGCGGCCGGTGCCGGAGGCCGGAAGCAGACGACGCAGCACCACCAGATGTGGGCCTTCCGTGGGCCAGAACCCTGGAGTGATCCAGCCTGATCGATCAGGCCGGCGCCTTCAGGGCCGCGGAACCCCACCCGGGATCCGCGGCCCTTCTGTTTTCCCCGAACGGGGACGACGGAGCGAAGGGGCCTCGGGACAAGAAAAGAACCCGGTACCAGCCGACACCCGGCCCAACAGGGCCGGACCGACCAGACGAGGAAGAACAACCGTGCAACTCGAAGCGCACGCCCCGTCCGTACCGCCTTCCGAAACGATCCCCCCGCCCGGCCTCACGGAGGACTCCACCTTGACTCCCCTCACTGCGCTCACCGCGCTCGACGACGCCATCGAGAACCTCGGCGTACCCGTCCCCTGCCGTTCCTACGACCCGGAGGTCTTCTTCGCCGAGTCGCCGGCCGATGTCGAGTACGCCAAGTCCCTCTGCCGCACCTGCCCGCTGATCGAGGCCTGCCTCGCCGGCGCCAAGGAGCGGCGTGAGCCTTGGGGCGTCTGGGGTGGCGAGCTCTTCGTCCAGGGTGTCGTCGTGGCCCGCAAGCGGCCGCGTGGCCGTCCGCGCAAGAACCCGGTCACGGCATGAACATCACCCTCGGAACGATCGACCGCCCCCTCACGCACGACCCCAAGAAGCAGGCCCCGATGAAGCCGTCCACTCCCAGCGAGCCCGTGGGCTCCGCGATCCCAGACTTCACCACCCCGGGTGCGACCGAGTCGCGCCAGAACAGGACCCGAGAGATGCAACTCATCCCAGAAGCCCTGGCCCGTGCGCATATGCACGAGCGCCTGCACGAGGCCGAGCGGGAACGCCGGGCCGTGCGCCTGGTGACCGCCCGCCGGATGCAGCGCCGGGCCGAGCGCGCCTCGATGCGTGCCCGGCGTGCGCTCGCCATGGCCGTCATGCAGTAATCGATCACACCTGAAGCGGTGGCCTCCCTACCCGGGAGGCGAATGCTCCCCGCGGGGGCCGGTCCGTCCGAACGGACCGGCCCCCGCGGTGCGTTCTGCCCGCCGATCCCCGGGCACGGCGATATCGTCGTCGCGTGACGAGTCTTCCCGGAGGCAGTGACGGAGGCAGTGACACCAGCGCCTCCACCGCGGAGCCCCAGCCTCTTGTCTGCGCCCGCTGCGGCACTCGGTCCGAAGGCCCGCAGCTCACTTGGACCTGCTCCGTGGAGAACGGAACCCGCCACTACCTCTGCGACACCTGCGCCAGGCAGAACCTCAGGGCGATCGAGGGACGGCTGGACTCGGCCTGGTGGTAGGCCGCGCGGCACTCGCGGTTCGGCTCACGCCTCCGCCGCGGGTTCCTCCTCGTCCAGGTACTCCTCGTACTCCTCCTCCGGCACGAACCCCGGCAGCCACTCCTCCAGCTCGTCGCGCAGCCGTACCGTCGCGCCCAACTGGCACAGGACGCCGATTGTGCTCAATGTCACTCGGTGTATCAGGAGGTACGCCGGAGGCAGGTTGAGCTGCTTGCCCAACTGGTGCGCGGGGGAGCGCGGGTCCGCGATGCGGGCGGCCTGGCTGCGCATCCAGCTGCGGCTGAAGGTGAACTCGTCGGCCTGGGCCGGCTCGATGATCGGCACGAGGTAGTCGAGGACGGCGTCGGGGTCCAGCTCTATCGACTCCTTGACGAAGCCCTCCGTGCACAGCAGCTCGTAGACCGCCTCGGCGTCGCCGTCGAGCGTCATGCGCAATGAGTCGCCGATGGGAGTCGGCAGGCCGCCCGGGAGGCGGTCGACCGTGCCGAAGTCCAGGACACCCAGGCGCCAGTCGCCCTTGCCGTCCGGGTCGGCGGGCAGCAGCCGGAAGTTGCCCGGATGCGGGTCCGCGTGCAGGAGGCCGGTGCGGGCCGGGCCGGAGAACAGGAAGCGGGCCAGGAGCTGGCCTGCCCGGTCGCGCTGCTCCTGGGTGCCGTCGGCGATCACCTCCGACATCGGAATCCCGTCGATCCACTCGGTGACCAGGACCTGGTCGCACTGGTGGACCACGGCGGGCACCATGACATCCGGGTCGCCCTCGAATTCCTCCGCGTGCACCTGCTGGGCCTGCGCCTCCAGGCCGTAGTCCAGCTCCTCGGAGACCCGGTCGCGGAGTTCGGCGATGAGGGGCTTGATGTCCATCCCGGGGATGAGCGGGCCCAACAGGCGGGCGAAACGGCTCAGTTGGGTCAGGTCGGACAGAAGGGCCTCGCCGGCGCCCGGGTACTGCACCTTGACCGCGACCTCGCGGCCGTCGTGCCACACGGCCCGGTGCACCTGGCCGATCGACGCCGCGGCGGACGGCTTGTCCTCGAACTCCAGGAACAGCTCGCGCCAGTCCTCGCCGAGCCGCTCCGTGAGCACACCGTGCACGGTGCGCGTCGGCATCGGCGGCGCCGCCTCCTGGAGCTTGGTCAGCGCCGCACGGTAGGGACCGGCGACCTCCTCGGGCAGTGCCGACTCGAAGACGGACAGTGCCTGCCCGAACTTCATCGCACCGCCCTTGAGCTCGCCGAGCACCTTGAACAGCTGCTCCGCCGTGCGCTGTTGCAGTTCACGGCCGACGATCTCCGCGGACTCGCCCACGATCCGTTTCCCGAGCCCCCACGTCGCTCTCCCGGCGAAGCCGAGTGGGAGCGCGGCGAGCTTGGCGGTACGGGTGACCGCCTTTCGCGGAAGATCAGACATGCGCCCTCCAAGTCCCAGCCGGCCGGGCCGAGTCTGCCTTACGGCGCAAGTCCCTCGACGGCCGGTCCCCTGCCATTGTCGCGTGTCGATCCTCGTCCGTAGAGGTGTGTCCCTCCTTACCTTTCTCCGCGGCCCCGCACGGGCATGCGGAATGCGCCCAGACCGGCCGTGCGTGCCAGTGCAGACCGGGCAGCGAAACCTCCCACCGAGCGCCGGCGCTCGACGGCGACTGCCCGTCCAGGAAAGCGAGCGCGTGCGCGGCCGCCAGCCCGGCGACGGTCGTGGAAAGCGCCAGATCGCAGGGGCGCACCTGGGGCTGCTTCCCGGAGCGCCACTGTGCGACCAGACGCGGCCAGGTCGGATCCCGGTCGGTGCGGGAGTGGTGCAGGCAGCCCGCGCAGGCCGTCTCACCCGGGAGGACCAGTGGGCCCACGATTCCTGTGCCCTCCACGACACCGGCGTACAGATGCGGTGTCCCCGAGGCGATCAGGTCCTCGGCGGCGGACGGGTCGGGCGCGTGCACGGCGACGTCGTCGCGCGGGGCGAGGATCACCAGGGAGAGACCCGGGTCGCTCTCCTCCGGCGCGGGCCGGGAGGTGCGGCGCGGCGGACGCCCCGGGGCCGCCCGGCGTACCGCGCGCCGGGCCGCCTCGTCCCTGCGCTCGCCGACGGCCTCGACGGGCAGCCCGCCCGGAGCGACATCCCAGGGCTCGGTGTGACCGCCGTCGCGTACGTCGACCTCGCCGACTCCCGCGCCCGACAACAGTGCGGCCAGCACCGCGCCCACCCGGCCCGCGCCTCTCACCTGCACCCGCAGTCCGCGACGCGCCGCCAGACGGCCCATCGCCGCGCCCGGTTCGCCGGTGATCAGGGAGAGCGACGCGAGATCCGGGCGCAGCCGGTCGATGACGTCCTTCTTCGCGCGGAGAGCGTCGGCCGCCGGACCTCCCCCCTTCGCGTCGTCGAGCAGACCCGCGTGCGTAAGCCGCTCCACCAGCTGGTCGACATGCCCTTCGGGCAGATCCATCCGGTGGCCCTCCTCGCGCAGGAGTGGCAGTCCGCGCGTGCCGTTGAGCAGCTCCAGGAAACTGCCCGTCGCCGTGTCCATGGGGCCCAGCGTCATCGCGTGCGCCGGTGTCATCCCGAACTGCACGGTGTTGAGATCGCGCCAGCCGCGCCGCAGCGCGGGCTTCACCATCGGATGCATGACAGGCCCCCGTAGCCGTAGGAAGTACGTCCCGTGTGCCGGCGGACGTGGTCGGTGTTCCGTCGGCGATGCCAGCCTGCCCGGCCCGCGCGCCGGGTGCCGAAAGTTGTCCACAGGCGGGGGGTATTCGTCGTACGAATCAAACGCTAGGTGGGGGATCGACACCGAACCGTCCCAGGGGCGGGACTTCCCGCGTGTGCAGAGGGTAACGTCGTGGCGTGCCCGCCGACCCACTGCACAGCGCCGGAAAACCACAGCGCAGTACGACGAGCCAGCCGCCAAGCGGCTCGGGGGCGAGCGCGATCGAGGTCCGCAGGAGTGCGCGTCGGCGCAGAACGGTCTCCGCGTACCGCGAGGGCGATCGCACCGTCGTGCTCATCCCCGCCCGGATGTCCGAGGCGGAGGAGAAGCGCTGGGTCACCGTCATGCTCGACAAGCTGGCCGCCCAGGAAAGCAAACGCGTGCTCGGTGACACAGAGCTGGCCGAGCGCGCCGAGCGCCTGTCGGCCCAGTACTTCGACGGCCGCGCCCGGCCCACCTCGGTGCGCTGGGTCACCAACCAGAACACGCGCTGGGGCTCCTGCACCCCTTCCGAGGGCAGCATCCGCCTCTCGCACCGGCTGCAGGGCATGCCCGAGTACGTCGTCGACTACGTGCTGCTGCACGAGCTGGCGCATCTCCTGGTGCCCGGACACGGTCCGCGTTTCTGGCGGCTCCTGGAGGCCTATCCGCGCACCGAGCGGGCCAAGGGGTACCTCGAAGGGGTGGTCGCGGCCGAGCGGCTGCCCCATCCGCCGGGCACCCGGGACGAGTGACCGTCCCCTGTGGGGGATTGTGTACCGGGTCTGTACCGACTTCCTCCGGTGTCAGAGATTGCCGTTAGCCTGACGCGACGCACTTGCATCGGGATGGGGGACGGTCGTTACGCATGGCCAGGGAATTCCAACGCGGCCACAAGGCCAAGATCAGTGACCTCACCGCGGGCACCGATCTGTACGTAGGCGTGCAGATCACCGGCCCCGGACTGACGTTCGACATCAGTTGCTTCGGTCTCGACGCCGAGGAGCGGCTCTCGGACGACCGGTACTTCGTGTTCTTCAACCAGCCGAAGTCCCCGGAGGAGTCCATTCAGCTCCTGGGTGCCCAGGCGGGCGACTCGGAGTCCTTCCGGGTCACGCTCGACAGGATCCCGCCGCAGATCCACAAGCTGGCGTTCACGGCCACGCTCGACGGCGCCGGGCAGATGTCGCAGATCGCCCCCGGGTACGTCCGTATCGTCGCGGGCGGCGAGGAGGTGGCCCGCTACTCGTTCAACGGGTCGGAGTTCACCACCGAGCGCGCCGTGATGCTGGGCGACTTCTACCTGAAGGACGTCTGGCGGTTCGCTGCCGTGGGCCAGGGCTTCGACGGCGGCCTCGAAGCGCTGCTGAAGAACTTCGGCGGCGAGGTCGCCGAGGAGGAGACGCCCGAGCCGCAGCAGTCGCAGCCCGCGCCGCCGCAGTCCGGTGCCGCCCCCGGCTTCGCCCCGCCCGCGTTCGGCGCCCCCGCGGCCCCGGCGCCCGCCCCGGCCCCCCAGCCCGTCCCACAGGGGTACGCACCCCCTCCGGTGCCCGTGCCCTCCGTGCATGCCGCGCCGACCATCATCGCGCCCATGACCCCGCCCGGGCCGGGCACTGTGCCGCCCCCGGGTCCCGTGCCCGCGCCCTACGGCCAGCCGCAGGCGCCGTACGGACAGCAGGCCCCCGGCCAGAGCCCGCCCCCGCCGCCCGGCTACGCGCAGCCCCAGGCTCCGCACGCGCCGGGCCCGCCGCCCGGTTACGGTCAGCCGACCCCGCCCCCTGGCTACGGTCAGCCGCCCGCCCCTCCCGGGTACGGGCAGCAGCCGCCCGCGTTCGGGCAGGTCCCGGGGCAGGCGGCCGCCTACGGAGTGCCCTCGGGCGCTCCCCAGGGCGCCGGTGTGTCGGCCGCGCTGGAGAAGTTCAAGGAGACGCCCACCGGGCAGCGCTGGACGCAGCAGAACAAGAAGCTCGTCCGCGTCGACCTCGGCATCGGCGGCCAGCCCGTGCTGGCCCGCCAGGGCAGCATGGTGCTCTACCAGGGCAAGGTCGACTTCGGCTACAAGGGTGCCGGGTTCGCCGGCCGGATCGTCGGCAACGCGACCGGCCAGGAGATGCAGCTGATGCGCTGCACGGGCCAGGGCCAGGTGTTCCTCGCCGAGCACTCCACCAACCTGCACCCCGTCGAGCTCCAGGGGGACGCGATCTGCGTCTCCGCCGAGAACGTCCTCGCCTTCGACGAGAGCCTCCAGTACGAGGTCAGACGCATCGAGGGACACGGCATCCCCGGGGGCGCGCTGTTCACGATGCAGTTCCAGGGGACCGGCACCATCGTCGTGAAGACCCACGGCGAGCCCGTCGTCCTGCCGGTCACGCCGACCACGTTCGCCGACTGCAACGCGGTCGTCGCCTGGTCCGCCGCCGCCCAGGTGATCGTCTCCAGCCAGGTCCGGATGCGCCGCAACGCGTACCCCGGAGACACCGGCGAGAGCGTCAACCTGCAGTTCCGGGCCGCCCCCGGCAACTTCATCGTCGTCCAGCCGTACGAGGTCTGAGGGAGCCCGTCATGAACCAGCCGCTCGCGGGCTACGCCCCCGCACCCGTCACCGCCCGCATGGAGAACCACGGCAACAACATGCTGAAGGTCGCCATGCAGACCGGAAGCGACCTCTTCGCGCGCGTGGGCTCGATGATCGCCTACGAGGGCTTCATCCAGTACGAGCCCAACCCGCCGGCCGTGCGCCAGATCGCGCGCGACTGGATGACCGGCGAGGGCGCGCCTCTGATGAAGTGCTCCGGAGACGGACTGCTCTACCTCGCCGACTACGGCGCGGACGTCGTCGTGATCAACCTCAACGGCGACGGGATCTCCGTCAATGCCACCAACCTGCTCGCCTTCGACGCGCACCTCACCTGGGGCGTGGAGCGGGTCAAGGGGCTCGCGAAGTTCGCCGGGCAGGGCCTGTGGAACACCAAGATCACCGGCCAGGGCTGGGTCGCGCTGACCTCCCGGGGCAAGCCGATCGTCGTCGACTGCGGCGGTGGCGAGGACGAGACCTACGTCGACCCGGACGCGCTCGTCGCCTGGTCCCCGAACCTCAAGGTGAAGGGAAAGCGCAGCTTCAAGGCGCAGTCGCTGATCGGCCGCGGCAGCGGCGAGGCCTACCAGATGGCCTTCTCCGGGACGGGCATCGTCGTCGTCCAGCCCAGCGAGGACAGCACCGACCGACTCCGGTTCCGGGGCTGAGGGGGGAACACGACACCATGCAGAGCCCGCTTTTCGCGTTCAACGACTCGCAGTCCCAGGACCGCTACAGCCTCCAGAACAAGCAGATGCTGCGCATCGTCCTGGAGGGCCACGACGACATCCTCGCCCGCAAGGGCACGATGGTCGCCTACCAGGGGCTCGTCGAGTTCGACGCCGAGTACCAGAACACCCAGCAGGCCTACGCGCGTGCGGCCACCGGCGAGGGCCTCAGCCTGATGCGCTGCCACGGGCAGGGCACGGTCTTCCTCGCCAACCTCGCCCAGCACGTCCACGTAGTGGATGTGGAACAGGACGGCCTCACCGTCGACAGCAGCTACGTCCTCGCGATGGACTCCTCGCTGCACCACGAGGTCATCGCCGTGGACAGCCAGTACGGCATCTCCGGCTCCGGGAAGTACCAGCTCAACATCACCGGCCGCGGCAAGGTCGCCCTGATGACCTCGGGCGCGCCCCTGATGATGCAGGTCACGCCCGACAAGTACGTCAACTGCGACGCCGACGCGATCGTCGCCTGGTCCACCGGCCTGCGCGTCCAGATGCAGGCCCAGACGCACTCCTCGGGCGTGTGGCGGCGTCGCGGCAACACCGGTGAGGGCTGGGAGCTGAGCTTCATGGGCAGCGGCTACGCGCTCGTGCAGCCCAGCGAACTCCTGCCCCCGCAGAACGCCGCGATCGGCCAAGGACTCGCCGCGCAGTTCGGCATGGGCCAGCAGGGCGTACACGCGCAGAACCAGGGCAACGCCTGGAGCTGAGCGTCCGGAAAACCAACGTAAGGGGCGCCCGCCGTTGCGGGCGCCCCTTACACGTTCAACGCCTGCCAGACCCCGCTCAGAGCCTGGCGCGCGTCGCCTCCAGCAGCCGCACGACCGACTCGTCCGCTACGGCCGCCACCTCGTCGTAGCGGAACCAGCGCAGGTCCAGGGACTCGTCGCTGATCTCCTGGACGGCGCCTGGAGGTGCCACGACCGTGTACTGGACGTCGTAGTGGAAGTGGCACGGTGCCGGGATCGGATGGAGGTCCAGGCGTGCCGGGCCGCCCGGCAGCAGGGTCAGTCCGGTGATGCCGGACTCCTCCGTGGCCTCGCGGAGGGCAGCCGCCTCCAGGGAGGTGTCCTCCGGCTCGCAGTGGCCGCCCATCTGGAGCCACATCCGCAGCTTTTTGTGGAGGGTCAGCAGAACGCGACCCTGCTCGGGGTCGATCACCAGGGCGCTCGCCGTGACATGACCGGCGTGGCAGGACTTCCACATGCCGTCCGGGTGCGCGGCCAGGTGGTCCAGGTAGGCCTGGCGCAGCTCGTCCTGGTCCTCGTAGCTCTTGAGCACGAGGACCGCGTCGTCGTACAGAGTCACTCGGAGTCTTCGTCCTCGTCCTTCTTCAGGTTCGGCTTCTCGCCACTGCCGCTCGCCGCCTCGCCGAGCATCTTGTCCAGCTCGGAGAAGTCCAGCTGCTCGCGGTGCACGAAGCCGTCCGGGTCGTCCAGGTCGGAGGCCGTCGGCAGCATGTCCGGGTGGGCCCACAGGCCGTCCCGGCCGTCGACACCGCGGGCGTCCGTGAGCGAGGCCCACAGCCGGGACGCGTCGCGCAACCGGCGCGGACGCAGCTCCAGGCCGATCAGCGTGGCGAACGTCTGCTCGGCGGGACCACCCGTCGCGCGACGGCGACGCAGGGTCTCGCGGAGCGCGTCGGCGGACGTCAGGCGCGGCTTCGCGGCCGCGTGGACCACCGCGTCCACCCAGCCCTCGACGAGCGCCAGAGCCGTCTCCAGACGGGCCAGGGCGGCCTTCTGCTCCGGCGTGTCCTCCGGCTGGAACATGCCCTGCTGGAGGGCGTCCTGCAGCTGCTCCGGGTTCTGCGGGTCGAACTGGCCGACCACGTCCTCCAGCTTCGCGGTGTCGACCTTGATCCCGCGCGCGTAGCCGTCGACCGCGCCGTACAGGTGCGAGCGCAGCCACGGCACGTGCGCGAACAGGCGCTGGTGGGCGGCCTCGCGCAGGGCGAGGTAGAGCCGCACCTCCTCCTGGGAAATGCCCAGATCCTTGCCGAAGGCCTCGATGTTCAGCGGCAGCAGCGCGGCCTTGCCGACCGGGCCGAGCGGCAGACCGATGTCGGTCGAGCCGACGACCTCGCCCGCGAGCGTGCCCACGGCCTGCCCGATCTGCGTGCCGAACATGGCGCCGCCCATGGAGCGCATCATGCCGATCAGCGGGCCCGCCATGGCCTGCATCTCCTCCGGCAGGACGTCACCCATGGCCGCGCCGACGCGCTCGGCGACCGGGTCCACGAGTTCCTTCCAGGCCGGAAGGGTCGCCTCGACCCACTCCGCGCGGGACCACGCCACAGCGCTGCCCGCGCCGGACGGCAGCGAGGTCGCGTCGTCCAGCCACAGGTCGGCGAGGCGGACGGCCTCCTCGACCGCGCTGCGGTCGGCGGGGCCGATGCTCGCGTCCTTGACGCCGTCCTGGGTGCCCTGGGAGACCGTCTGGCGGGCGATCTGCTTGGCCATGTCCCAGTTCACCGGGCCGCCCTCGTACGAGAGCATCTGGCCGAGCTGCTGGAACGCGGCGCCCAGGTCGTTGGGGTTCAGGGAGCCGAACATGGCGGCGAGCGGATTGTCCGCGCCGGGGCCGCCAAAGCCCCCGGCACCGGGCAGCCCGCCAAAACCGAACGGGTTGGCCGGTCCCTGACCACCACCGCTCTCCTGGTCCTTCTTCTTGCCCTCGTCGCCGTCGTCCGGCTCCTCCGGCGGAAGGCCGAATCCGAATGGGGTGTCACTCACGGGATTCCTCGGCTGTTAAGGCCGCCGGTTCTCTCCGACGGCACGACTGCCCTTCAACACCACCCAGCGTAGACACCGCGGGCCGTTCGGGCCTCGGTGCTTCGCCGAGACCTGGCCTGCGGCAGGATGGATGCCACCTGGTCCGGACGCGTCACGCGCGTCCGTACTGAAGACAACCGCTGGAGACGCCCGGTGAGTTCCCCAGATCCGCAGGTTCGCGCAGCGCGAAACCACTCAACCAGTCCCGCCGTGCGCGGGCCCGTCGTCGCGGTCACCGGCGCCGCGTCCGGGGTCGGGGCGCTGCTGACCGAGCGGCTCGCCGCCTCCGAGGAGATCAAGCAGGTCATCGCCATCGACGAGCGGCGCGGGGAGTGCGCGGCGGCCCAGTGGCACATCCTCGACGTACGGGATCCGGCCATCGCGGAGAAGCTGCGCGGCGCGGACGTCGTCGTCCATCTGGCGCTGGATCTCGATCTGGAGACCGATCCGGCCGCCCGTTCGGCGTACAACGTGCGGGGGACGCAGACCGTGCTGACCGCCGCCGCGGCCGCCGGTGTCCACCGGGTCGTGCTGTGCACCTCGGCGATGGTCTACGGAGCGCTGCCCGACAACGAACTGCCGCTCTCGGAGGACGCCGAACTGCGCGCCACCGCGGAGGCCACCGGCGTGGGCGACCTCCTGGAGGTCGAGCGGCTCGCGCGCCGCGCGCCCCGGGCGCATCCCGGGCTCAACGTCACCGTCGTCCGCCCCGGAGTGCTCGTCGGCGGCACCGACACCGCGCTGACCAGGTACTTCGAGTCGCCCCGGCTGCTCGTGGTGGCCGGGTCGCGGCCGGCCTGGCAGTTCTGCCACGTCGAGGACCTGTGCAGCGCTCTGGAGTACGCCGTCCTGGAGAAGGTCGAGGGCGAGCTGGCCGTCGGGTGCGACGGATGGCTGGAGCAGGAGGAGGTCGAGGAGCTCAGCGGTATCCGCCGCATGGAGCTGCCCTCCGCGGTCGCGCTCGGCGCGGCGGCCCGGCTGCACCGGATCGGGCTCACCCCGTCCCCGGCCGGCGACCTCGCGTACACGATGTACCCCTGGGTGGTCAGCGGGAGCCGGCTGCACGACGCGGGCTGGCGGCCGCAGTGGACCAACGAGGAAGTGCTCGCGGAGCTGCTGGAGGAGGTCGCCGGGCGGCACACGGTCGTCGGGCGACGGCTCGGCCGCAAGGACGCGACGGCGGCCGGTGCCGCGGGCGCGACGGTCGCGCTGCTGGGCGCGGCGGCGGTCGTACGGCGGGCACGGAAGGCCCGGCGGCGGATCTGAGAAGCGTGTCCGCGTAAAAGACGTACTTCTGTAGGACGCTCCAAACAGGCACACGCGTGTGCCTGGTGAAAGTTCTATTCCTCGCTGTCGGCGAGGTGCGGCACGATGGAGGCATGGCACCCACGATCGACCATCCCGGTGAGCAGGCAGCGCAGGATCCCATCAAGCTGATCGGGATCCGGGAGACGCCGCTCTCCGTGGACGAGGTCCTCAAGGCCGTCGGGGACGACGCGGCCGGTGGGACGGCGCTGTTCGTCGGGACTGTGCGCAACCACGACGGCGGTGCTGATGTCGACGCGCTCGGGTACTCGTGCCACCCCAGTGCCGAGGTCGAGATGCGGCGGGTCGCCGAGAAGGTCGTGGCGGAATACCCGGTTCGGGCGCTGGCCGCCGTCCACAGGGTGGGGGATCTCGGGATCGGTGACCTGGCGGTCGTCGTCGGCGTGTCGTGTCCGCACCGGGGCGAGGCCTTCGAGGCCTGCCGGAAGCTGATCGACGACCTCAAGCACGAGGTCCCGATCTGGAAGCACCAGAAGTTCTCCGACGGCACCGAGGAGTGGGTCGGCGCCTGCTGATGCCCGCTCACCGACTTCTCACCCGACCCCGATCGACTTCTCACCGGCCCTCCGGTTGCGTAACCGCCCCCCGGGCATGAGCGTTGTCAGTGGGGCTGGCTAATCTGCTGATCAGTCAGTTGAGGTGACTCTGTGGGGTTGGGAGGTCGGCATGGCGGCACTCGCCTGGTTGTTGATTCCGCTGGTGGCTGCGATAGGTGCCGGTCTGTGGGGCAGTTGGGCCAACAGGACCCGCAAGGTGCGCAGCGACGGTCCGGAATTGGACGGCTATGCCCGCTTCCGTGAGGCGATGGAGAAGTCCCACTCCGGCACGTGAACGGAAGCGCGAACGGAAGCGTGACCGGAGAGCGGCCCTGACGGTGCGCTGACAGAGCCGTCCCGTACTGTCGTGCCATGCCACGCCGCACCGCGACGATGCTCGCCTCCACCCTGATGCTGATCGCGCTCCTGTGCGCGGCAGTCTTCATCAAAGTCCCGTACGCGGAGATGTCGCCGGGCCCGACGGTGAACACGCTCGGGGACCACGACGGCGAGCCGGTACTGCAGATCACCGGGCGCAAGACCTACCCGACGACCGGTCACCTGAACATGACGACGGTCCGGGTCACCAGCGCCGACTACAACATGAGCCTCGTCGAGGCCGTGTACGGCTGGCTCGCCCACGACGACAAGATCGTCCCGCACGACACGCTGTACCCGGACGGCAAGACGGAGCAGCAGTCGACCCAGGAGAACGCCGAGGAGTTCAGCCAGTCCCAGGAGAGCGCCAAGGTCGCCGCCCTGGACCAGCTGGGCATCCCCGTGAAGTCCTGGGTGATCGTCTCGACGGTCCTCAAGGACTCCCCGGCCGAGGGCAAGCTGCACGCCGGTGACGTGATCAAGGCCGTGGACGGTACGACGGTGAAGCAGCCCGACGACGTCGCGAAGCTGGTCACCAAGCACAAGCCCGGCGAGAACGTCGTGTTCACGATCGTGCCGGCCAAGGACCAGGCCGCCGCCGTGAAGGCGAACAAGACGGCGACCGCGACGAAGAAGATCACGATCACCACCGCGACCTCCGACGACACCGGCGCCAAGCGCGCCATCGTCGGCATCTCGGCCGGAACCGATCACACGTTCCCGTTCTCCATCGACATCAAGCTCGCGGACGTCGGCGGCCCGAGCGCCGGTCTGATGTTCGCGCTCGGCATCTACGACAAGCTCACCCCGGGCGATCTCACCGGCGGCAAGTTCGTGGCCGGCACCGGCACGATCGACGACGACGGCAAGGTCGGCCCGATCGGCGGCATCTCGATGAAGACGGTCGGCGCGCGCAGCAAGGGCGCCCGGTACTTCCTGACCCCCGCCGAGAACTGCGCGGAGGCCGCCAAGGACACCCCCGGTGGCCTCCAGCTCGTCAAGGTGAACACCATCAAGGACGCGATCAGCGACCTCAAGCTGATCAACAGCGGCAAGACCGCCGACCTGCCGAAGTGCAGCACCAAGGGCTGAACAGGCCTCTTCTTTAAGAAGACCCCGCGTACGACTCCGGGGGCGCCCTCAGGTCGAGGGCGCCCCCGGAGTCGTACCGGACGAAGTCAGTCCTCGAAGGTCGCCGACAGGGCCTCGGCGAGGCCCGGGACCAGGGCGCCGCCCGTGAGGACCTCCGTGGGGGAGTCCTTCTCGCGCAGGCGCAGGGCCGAGTCGCGGGTGCCGTCGCGCAGGACCGCGACCGTCATGCGGACCTCCTGGCGGTCCGGGTGCTGGGCGACCCACTGGGTGAGCTTCTTCTCGCTCAGGCCGTCCGGGACGGAGGCCTCGGCGGACGGCGGCAGCATCAGGCGCTCGACCGTGAGCGCGCAGCCGGCCACCGCGTCGGGCCAGGCGATCGTGCCGAGGAACTCGTCCAGCGGCTTTCCGGCCGGGATCTCCTCCTGCTCGATCGGGGTGAGACCGGTGGTCTCGGGCTCGTCCCGCAGGCCGAGCTGGGCCGCGAGGCCGGGTTCCTGGGCCCGCAGCCGCGCGGTGTCTACCAGGGCGAAGAGGCGAGCGGGCTGGTCCCAACCGAGGCCGGAGGCGTACTCGTCGATCTCGAGTACGGCCCGGGTGAGGGGGTTCGCTGCCATGGGAGTGTTGGACATGGTCACAATCCTGCCTCGTTCATGGCCGGAATCGGGAACCGAGTAAACGGTGAGTAAGTTGCATAGGTGTGGGCCCGCGATCACGCGGGGCTACGGAGGGTCCGCGAAACCGGGGACCTGACGCAACGACAGCGACCAACAGCGAACTTCGAGGTGCGCACCTTGGCTTTCCAGATGCCGGACCGCGGCGGAGGCCCGACAGGGCCGCGGATCAGAGTGGGCCGCCCGTCCCGGCGTGTCCGGACTTTGCTCATGACACTGGGTGTCCTTGCCGTACTCGGCATGGCGTTCACGATGTTCGCGGGCTTCTGGACGGACTGGCTCTGGTACCGGTCGGTGCATTACTCGTCCGTGTTCACCACCACCCTGTCGACCAAGATCGGCCTGTTCTTCGTCTTCGGCCTCCTGATGGCGGCCGCGGTCGGGGTGAACATCTGGCTGGCGCACCGCCTGCGCCCGCCACTCAGCGCCATGTCGATGGAGCAGCAGAGCCTCGACCGGTACCGGATGGGCATCGCGCCGTACAAGAAGTGGCTGCTTCTGGCGATCACGGCTCTCGTCGGGCTGATCGCGGGGGCCTCGGCGTCCAGTCAGTGGCGGGTCTGGCTGATGTGGGTCAACGGCGTGCCCTTCCACCAGAAGGACCCGCAGTTCCACCTCGACGTGTCCTTCTACGCGTTCGACCTGCCGTGGTACCGCTTCCTGCTCGGCTTCGGCTTCGCCGCCGCGATCCTCTCGCTGCTCGCCGCCGCGCTGACGCACTACCTGTACGGCGGGCTGCGCATCACCAGCCCGGGCGCGCGTGCCACGGCCGCGGCCACCGGGCATCTGTCGGTGCTGCTCGGCATCTTCGTCGCGCTGAAGGCGGTCGCCTACTGGCTCGACCGGTACGGACTCGCGGTCAAGTCCAGCGACTTCAAGGCGACGGGCGACTGGACGGGCCTTCGGTACGTCGACGCGAACGCGTATCTGCCGGCCAAGACGATCCTGTTCTGCATCGCCGTCATCTGCGCGCTGCTGTTCTTCGCCACCCTGTGGCGGCGCACCTGGCAGCTGCCCGTCATCGGCTTCGGCCTGATGGTGCTCTCCGCGATCCTCATCGGCGGCCTGTACCCGGCGATCGTCCAGAAGTTCACGGTCCAGCCGAACGAGCAGGCCAAGGAAGCCCCGTACGTCCAGAAGAACCTCAAGGCGACGCGCGAGGCCTACGGCATCGACGACACCAAGGTCACGGAGTACTCGGGGACGAGCACCACCAAGGACAAGGCCAAGCTGCGGTCCGACGTCGACTCCACGGCGAGCATCCGCATCGTGGACCCGAACATCGTCTCGCCCACCTTCCAGCAGCTCCAGCAGATCAGGAACTACTACGCGTTCCCGACCAACCTGGATGTCGACCGCTACAGCAAGGACGGCAAGGACCAGGACACGGTCATCGGTCTGCGCGAGCTGAACCTCAACGGCATTCCGAAGAACAACTGGATCAACGACCACTTCCGCTACACCCACGGCTACGGCGTGGTCGCCGCCAAGGGCACGGAGGCCGACTCCGAGGGCCGGCCGGTCTTCACCGAGTCCGATCTGCCGTCCACGGGTGACCTCGGGACGTACGAGCAGCAGATCTACTACGGCGAGAAGACCACCACGTACTCGATCGTCGGCGGTCCCCAGAAGGAGATCGACTACTCCGACGACAGCGGCGAGAAGACCACCAGCTACACGGGCAA
This sequence comes from Streptomyces xylophagus, assembly GCF_000716435.1. Classification (GTDB taxonomy): domain Bacteria; phylum Actinomycetota; class Actinomycetes; order Streptomycetales; family Streptomycetaceae; genus Streptomyces; species Streptomyces xylophagus. The sequence continues at coordinate 183,844 of NZ_JNWO01000009.1, read as the reverse complement.
GAGCGGGGTCAACCTCTCCAACCCGCTCAACCGGGCCGCGTACGCGGTGGCGTTCAACGAACCGCAGATGCTCTACTCCGGTGCGATCGGTGAGGGTTCGCGGATTCTGTACAACCGCACGCCCAAGGAGCGCGTCGAGGCGGTGGCGCCCTGGCTGACCATCGACGGCGACGCGTACCCGGCGGTGGTGGACGGTCATATCCAGTGGATCGTCGACGCGTACACGACCAGCAACGGATACCCGTACGCCTCGCGGACGACCCTCGGGGACACCACGGCCGACTCGCTGACCGCCTCCAACAACAACCGCGCGGTGGTGGCCCAGCAGAACCAGGTCAACTACATCCGCAACTCGGTGAAGGCGACCGTCGACGCGTACACCGGCGAGGTCAAGCTCTACCAGTGGGACACCGAGGACCCGGTCCTGAAGACCTGGATGAAGGCGTTCCCCGGCACGGTCGAGCCCAAGAAGGACATCTCGTCCTCGCTGATGGCCCATCTCCGGTACCCGCAGGACCTGTTCAAGGTCCAGCGCGAACTGCTCACCCGCTACCACGTGACGGACGCGCAGACGTTCCTCAGCGGCAGCGAGGTGTGGCAGGTGCCGGACGACCCGACCAACAAGTCGGGCAGCGCGGTGCCGCCGTACTACCTGAGCATGAAGATGCCGGATCAGACCGCGCAGGCGTTCTCCCTGACGACGACGTTCACGCCGAACGGCAGAGACAACCTCAGCGCCTTCATGGCGGTCGACTCCGAGGCCGGCACGCCTGATTACGGCAAGATCAGAATCCTGAAGCTGCCGACCAGCACGACCGTCGGCGGACCTAAACAGGTGCAGAGTGCCTTCAACTCCGAACAGGACATCGCCGAGTCCATCAAGCTGCTCAAGGGCGGCGACTCCGACATCGAGTACGGCAACCTGCTGACGGTGCCGCTCGACGGAGGACTGCTCTACGTGGAGCCCGTCTACGTACGCGGTGGTGGACTCAAGTACCCGCTCCTGCGCAAGGTGTTGGTGGCCTACGGAGGCAAGACCGCCTTCGAGGACACGCTGGACGAGGGGCTCAACAAGGTCTTCGGGGCGGAGAGCAGTACGACGACGCCACCGGATACGGGCACCACCAGTCCACCGGCATCCGGTAATCCCACGGTCCAGGCGGCGTTGAGCGACGCCCAGAAGGCATTCGACGCCGGGCAGGAGGCGTTGAAGAAGGGTGACTGGGAGGCGTACGGACAGGCGCAGAAGGATCTCCAGGCCGCGCTGAAGCGGGCCGAGGACGCACAGGCCGCGGCCAACAAGAGCAGTGGCAGCGACAAGAGCAGTGCGAGTCCCAGCAGTAGTCCGAGTGCCAGTGGCAGTCCCAGTAGCAGTCCGAGCAGTTCGAGTGGTTAGCGCAGCTCAGGCGGCAGTTGATCACTAGGTCAGAGGCCCACCCCGCACCGTGGTACGGTTGCAACACAACGGCGCGGGGTGGAGCAGCTCGGTAGCTCGCTGGGCTCATAACCCAGAGGTCGCAGGTTCAAATCCTGTCCCCGCTACTGAACGCGAAGGCCCGGATCCTCCAAGGATCCGGGCCTTCGCGCTGTGCGAACGCATGTGCCGACGAGGGTGACGGCCGTGCCGCCGGGGGGACTTGGTGAAACCGTGTTTCGCTTGTCTCTCTGTGGGCATGTCGACAAAACGCTGTAGAGACCTCACTGGCTGCGGTATACCAGGTGTACCCAGGTTGCAGGTGGTGCGACGATGGACGTTATGGGGGACAAGGCAACTCTGTTGGATACAGGGCGTTTTGTGCAGCCTTCCGACCGGGACGAGACCGGTGAGGCGGAGGCTGTCGACGAGGCACGCACACGGCTCGCCGCACAGGCCGGCGACGTCGAGGCGACGAGTGTCCTCGGAGCGATGCTGCTGCGCCGCGGTGATCTCGACGGAGCCGAGCCTCTGCTGCGTGCCGCCACCGCCGAGGGCGACCGCGCCGCGGCCAACAACCTGGGTGTCCTCCTCCACCAGCGCGGCTACACCGACGAGGCCGCCGGCTGGTGGCGGATCGCCGCCGTGGCCGGTTCCGCCGCCGCCGCGCACGCCCTCGGGCGATACCACCGCGAGCGCGGCGACGAGCCCGCCGCCGAGTACTGGCTGCGCCAGTCCGCCGAACAGGGCCACGCGCTGGGCGCCTACGCGCTCGCCGATCTGCTGGAGCACCGCGGGGACACCCTGGCCGAGCAGTGGATGCGGTCCGCCGCCGAGCGCGGGCACCGCGAGGCCGCGTACCGGCTGGCACGGGCGCTTGATCGACAGGCGCCGCACGAGGGCGAGGGCGGGGCTGACAACGGTGTCGACCCGCCCGCGGGAGGCGAGGCCGAGCAGTGGTACCGGCAGGCCGCCGCGCGTGGACATCAGCGGGCCGCGCTGCACCTCGGGGCGATCCTGGAGAAGCGGGGCGAGCTCAAGGAGGCCGGGCGCTGGTATCTGACGTCCGCGAAGGACGGGGAGGCGCGGGCCGCCTGCGCGCTCGGGTTCCTGCTGCGCGACGCCGGCGACACCGAGAGCGCCGCCGTGTGGTGGCTCCGTGCTGCCCAGGACGGCGACGGCAACGCGGCCAACGCGCTGGGCGCGCTGCACGCCGAGCGCGGCGAGACACAGACCGCCGAGCGGTGGTACCGGGCCGCGATGGACGCCGGTGACGTGAACGGCGCGTACAACCTCGGGCTGCTCTGCGCCGAGCAGACGCGCACCGCGCAGGCCGAGCAGTGGTACCGACGGGCGGCCTACGCCGGACACCGCGAGGCGGCGAACGCACTCGCCGTGCTGCTGCTCCAGGGCGGCGACGCGACCGGTGCCGAGCCGTGGTTCTCCAAGGCCGCGGAGGCCGGGAGCGTGGACGCGGCGTTCAACCTCGGGATTCTCTTCGCCGGGCGCGGTGAGGAGGGCGTTGCGTTGCCCTGGTACGAGCGGGCTGCGGCTGCCGGGCACACGGAAGCGGCGTTGCAGGTCGGGATCGCCCGGCTGCGGGACGGCGACGAGCGGGAGGCCGAGCGGCATCTCCGCTGTGCCGCCGGCGGGGGGAGCGCGGAGGCGGCGTACCGGCTGGCCTCGGTGCTCGACGCGCGGCGACCGCCCACGCCCGCGCACGAGTTGGGCGAGCAGGTGCACGAGAAGACCGAGTGCGAGGAGTGGTACGAGCGGGCGGCGTCGCAGGGGCACCGGCGCGCTCAGGTGCGGGTGGGGATGCTCGCGGCTGCGCGTGGGGATGTCGTCGAGGCGGCTCGGTGGTACCGGGAGGCGGCCGAGGCGGGGTCCCGTAACGGTGCCTTCAATCTTGGGCTGTTGCTGGCTCGGGAGGGGAGTGAGCCGGAGGCTGCGGTGTGGTGGGCGCGGGCCGCTGACGCGGGGCACGGGCGGGCGGCGTTGCGGTTGGCCCTGGTTTACGCGCGTCGCGGGGAGCTGGCCGAGGGGCAGCGGTGGGCTGATCGGGCCGTGTCCTTGGGGCCGTCGGAGGTGTCCGAGCGGGCGGCTCGGTTGCGGGATGCGTTGCGGCAGGAGCTGACGGCGTAGTTTTTCGCCCCCGCCGCCCCTACCCGTCCCATCACTGGGGGCTGCCGCCCCCAGGCCCCCGCTTCGGCCTGAACGGCCTCGTCCTCAAACGCCGGACGGGCTGGATGTAGCCGGCCTGGGCCGGCAGGTGGGCGGCGGACGGGCTGGGTGTCGCTGGCCTGGGTTGATAAGCGATTTGCTTCTGTCCGGCCGTCTGACGTAACGTTGCAATCACAACGGCGCGGGGTGGAGCAGCTCGGTAGCTCGCTGGGCTCATAACCCAGAGGTCGCAGGTTCAAATCCTGTCCCCGCTACTGAAGGCCGAGGGCCGGAATCCGAAAGGGTTCCGGCCCTCGGTGTTTCTACGGCTGGTGGCCCACCGCCTCCTCGTACAGCGAGCGGTCCACGGTCCTGGACTCGGGGAGGGCCGCTCCCTTCGAGACTCCGGCCGCCTTGTACGCGGACTGCAGCCGGGTCGTCGTTCCCGCGCGGATCTCCCAGTCCATGGTGAGAGAGGGCGTTGATTTCAGGACCGACGCGTCGATCTTCAGGAGTTTCGCGAGGTAGGTGACGAAGCTCGCGTCGCGCTTGTAGTCGCCGGCGAAGTACGTGTCCACCGTGCGGATGTAGGCCCGCAGGAGGGCCACCCCGGCGTCCACGTCGTCGTGCAGGAGGCTGCGGCCGTACAGCATGCCGCCCAGGGGCTCGCCGAGGGGCTGGCCGCCCAGGAAGGCGTACGCGGGGTTGTCGTCGACCTTGCGCCAGACCGGGTCGAGGAGCCAGGCGGAGTCGACGCCGCCGTTCTGGAGGGCGGTGAGGACGTCGGCCGAACCGAGTTGCTGGTACTGGATCTTGTCGAGGCCGCCGCCGTGGGTCGCGAGGGCCTTCTCCATGGGGTACGCGATCACCGAGCCCTTGCCGATCATCGTGCCCATCCTGCGGCCGGCCATCCGGACGTCCGCCGCGGCCTCGCCGTTCTTCAGCTTCACCCAGAGGCCGCTCTTCGACTTCGGGTCGGGCGAGAAGTTCCCGGCGACCCACTTGATGTCGAAGCCGCCCTTGACGCCGTTCATGACGGCTGCCTCGGGAGCCGCCCACATCGCGTCGATGTCCCCCTTGGCCAGCAGCGGCAACGCGTCCGGGGTCGGGAGGACCTTGAGCGTGACGTCCAGGCCCTCCTTCTTGAACTCGCCCTTGTCCAGGGCGACTTCGAGCGGGGCGACGTACTCCGCGCTCAGCGTTCCCGTCGCGATCGTCACCTTGCGCGTCTTGGGGAGAGGCTGCGCGCCGGGGGCGAGCGGCTGGCAGCGGGCCGGGACCCGGGTGGGGGAGAGGTCCGCCGGGTCCGTCCAGGACGACTCGCCGCAGCCCTCCACCGGCTTGACGGCGCGGTTGCCCGCCGCCGTGTCCGAAGTCCCGGAATCCCCCGAGTACTTGGACGAGCAGCCCGCCGACCCGAGCAGGGCCGCCACGACGACCACCACACCGTACGCACGCCTTCTCATGACTGCCCCCGTCCTCGGTCCCGCGGTGCCCACGGTGTGAGCAACCGGCCTGCCACACGCACCAGTTCGGAGAAGACGACCCCCAGGACAGCGACGCACACGATGCCGACGAACATCACGTCGTTCTGGAACAGCGCGCGGGAGTCGAAGATGAGGTGACCCAGGCCGTTCGTCGCGGCGATCTGTTCCGAGGCGACGATGACCAGCACGGCCACGCCCGCCGCGATCCGCGCGCCCACCAGAACCGCGGGGAGGGAGGCGGGGAGGAGGACGTGGCGGAACATCTGCCACGGGGTCGCGCCGAAGACCCGGCCCGCGTCCCGGTGGCCGGACGGGATCGCGACGACCGCCGACATCGTCGAGATCCACACGAAGAAGAAGACGGTGGTGGCCACCAGCGCCACCTGCGGGCCCTCGCCCAGGCCGAACATGTTGAGGAAGATCGGCAGCAGGGCCAGTTTCGGTACGACGTACAGGGCGTCCAACAGCGGTTCCAGCGCGGCCCGGACGAGGGACAGGGACCCCATCAGCAGGCCCAGGGCGTACCCGGCCGCCGTGCCGATCGCGTAGCCGCCCACGACGCGTTTCGTCGTGGCCCACACGTCCGGCCACAGCTCGCCGGCGGCGGCCCGGTGCCAGCCGTCGGAGAGGATCGTGGAGGGGGCCGGGTAGACGCGGGGGTCGATCCAGCCCTGAGTGGCGGCCAGTTGCCACCAGAGGACGAGCGCCACGGGTACGGCCACGGCGAGGGAGAGTTCCAGGGCGCGCCGGCGGCGGTGGGTGCGTACGGGACGGAGTTCGTGCGGGCCGGGGCGGCGGACCAGGACCGATTCCTCGCGGTCGGGGGCGATCGTGGTCATGCGGGCACCGTCTCCTTCCGTAGCAGCTCCCACAACTCGCTTTTCAGGGCGGTGAATTCGGGGCTGTCGCGGATGTCGCCGGTGCGCGGGCGCGGGAACGGCGGGCGGTGTTCGGCGATGATCCGGCCCGGGCGGGCGGACATCACCAGCACGCGGTCACCGAGGACGAGCGCCTCCTCCAGGCTGTGCGTGATGAAGAGGGTCGTGGTGTGCAACGTCTGGGTGAGCTCCAGGAGTTCGTCCTGGAGGATCGTGCGGAGCTGCGCGTCCAGGGCGGCGAACGGCTCGTCCATCAGCAGGAGTTCGGGTTTTACGGCGAGTGCGCGGGCGATGGCGACACGTTGCCGCATGCCGCCGGAGAGGGTCGCCGGATAGGCGTGCGCGAAGTCGGCGAGGCCCATGCGGGTCAGCCACTCGTCGGCGCGGGCGTTCGCCTCGTGGCGCGGGACACGCTGTATGTCCAGGCCGAAACGGACGTTCGCGCGGACCGACTTCCAGTCGTAGATGCCGTAGTCCTGGAAGATCATGGCCGCCGGGCGCGCGCTGGACGTGCGGATCTCCAACGTGCCCGTGCTGGGGCGCAGCAGGCCGGCGGCGATGCGGAGGAGAGTGGATTTTCCGCAGCCGGACGGGCCGACCAGGCAGACGAACTCGCCGGGGGCGATGGTGAGTTCGAGGGGGCCGAGGGCGTGGACCTGGTGCGGGGCGCGGCCGAAGGTGCGGGTCAGTCGGGTGGCGTGGAGTTTTGGGTGCGGGTCTCCCACGGTTGCTCCTTGCGGAGGGCGGTACGTCTGTCTGCACGGGTGGGGGGTGCCGCACGACGATATGACGGTCCGTCAGATTCGGGAAGCCTGTAGGCAGCACAAAGCCCCGGCGTCCGTGTCGAACGGATGCCGGGGCCTGTGAAGGGACTTGCTACGCGCTCGCGCAGTTCGGGCACAGTCCGCGGTACGTCACCTCGACGTCCGAGACCGTGAAGCCGAAGCGCTCCGAGTCGGGGAGGTCGGCGAGGGGGTTGCCACCCGGGTGGACGTCGCGGATCTGGCCGCAGTTGGCGCAGACCAGGTGGTGGTGCGGGCGGTGCGCGTTCGGGTCGTAGCGCTTGGCCCGCTTGTCGGTGGAGACCTCGAGGACCTCGCCGAGCGAGACCAGCTCGCCCAGCGTGTTGTAGACCGTCGCCCGGGAGATCTCGGGCAGCTTGGCCACGGCGCGGGAGTGGACCTCGTCGGCGGTCAGGTGGACGTGGTCGCCGTCGAGCACTTCGGCCACGACGCGCCGCTGTGCGGTCATCCGCCATCCGCGTCCGCGCAGCCGGTCCAGTAGGTCACTCATGCAGGCCAGCTTAACAGCAGGCTGACCAGTTCCCGAATAGGTGTGACTTTGGAGGGCTGCTGGACTTGGACTCAGTCCAATCAGTCGGATCGGTCGGGTCGGTCGGATTTCAGGCCGGGACCTGCTGTCGTACGGGTGCCCAGCAGCGGATGATGTCGCGGACCGAGACGATGCCGGCGGGCTCGGAGCGGTCCAGGACGATGAGGTGACGGAAGCCGCCGTGGGCCATGGCGCTCGCCGCCTGCTCCAGGGTCCAGGCCGGCGTGGCGAAGACGACGTCGGTGGTGGTGTGGGCGTGGGCGCGCTCGGTGTCCGGGTTCTGGCCGCGGCCGAGCGAGTTGAGGATGTCGCGTTCGGTGAGGATGCCGATGCCGCCGGCGTCCGGATCGAGGACCACGGCCGCGCCGACGTGGCGCGAGGACATCAGGGCGGCTGCCTGGCGGAGGGTGTGGGCGGGGCCGATGGTGAGAACCACCGTGCTCATGGCGTCGCGGACCAGTGTGGGATGCGGCGTGGGGTGCAGCATGGGATGAGGCCACCTCCTAGTGGAATCCGCGTGGTTCACGGACCTTGGGTCCGTTAGTTATCGGATTCACAAGTTCACAAGTGGGGGGACTCTCAGAGTTGCAGGTAAAGCAAGGGTCAACAAGGGGGCGCGGGAGGCCGGTTGGGGGCGTGTGCGGGGGTCTCGTGGTGCTCAGTAGCGCATGTATTGATCGCACCCGTTGGCGGGGTGCAGGATCACCCTCCACCCCGCCGACGAGCTGCACGGTTGCGGCCGTCGTTGGTCGTTGCTGGTCGTCGTTGGCCACCCTCGGACGGCCCACAGACAGCCCGGCGAGGCCGCCGTGGCAATGCCCCGCTCGTCTCCGGGCATCAGCTTGGGAAGCTGTGGGCATTTGCAGCGAGTCGGCATGCTGACCTGGGCGAACGGTCCGGATTGAGTCTTGTCGGGCTCGGCTGCTTTTACTGTGGTTTCCCATTCGTTCTGGTGCGGTTGTGGTGCGGGGCCAACTGCCCAAAGCTGACGGTCGATCGCCGTTGGGTCCGTGGTCAGCTCCGGCGGCTATGGTTTCTGGCGCGCGGTCGGCTTCCGGGGGTTCCAGCTCTGAAGGGAATGGTTGCATCCCTGGCCTGTCTGGGGGCGGGCCCGGAGGCTAGTCCGGGACCTAACCGACGGCAGGGCTTCGCCGATGGCCAAGCAGTGACCTGCCAGCGCCGATTCCCGTCGATGCCGCGAGAAGACCTTCTCGCGCTGGCGAAGGCGCAGGGCTGCGCGGTCATCTGGCCTGCGGGCAATGGATTCGTCAGCACCAATCCCAAAGCACTTCCGTAGCGGCACACGTCTGACGATGTCCCTGGCCGGCTCCTGACAGATCTAGCCCGGTCAGGAGCCGGCCAGGGACGGGGTCCAGGGCTGTACCGCTGCCATGACGGCTTTCAAGACTGTACTTCCTGAACCAGCGCTGATGCCGCTGACCAGCACATTTCCATGACTCGGCTTGGCCAGAGGATGGCCACATGCTGCGCAACAGCGCCGATACGCAGGGACGCCAATGACCTCGGTCAGCTGTCATTGTGCGCTTCCGTTGGTGTGCAGGTTGGAGTATTGAGACCTATCCAACTGGTGTCAGATGGCCAGCACATGATCCTCCAACGTCATCACTGTTCTTCCCGTCAGGGCAAACAGTGTTTTTCCATGTCACACCCGTGAGTGACGCTCCCTCAAGATTGGCACCAGTGAGGTCGGCTCCGGTCAGATCAGCGTGGTCCAGTTTGGCGTTTTTGAGATCTGCATCGCGGAGAAAGTCCCCGGAGAGACGCGCATTCTTCAAGGTTGCAGAAGGTGTATCTTCGGGCGGATTTGAGGCCCAAGCGAAAGCTACGATGCCGACAGCCGCAAAAATAGCAGCGACGAGAAGTTTCCAAAGAGTTCTCTTAAACCTGCCCTCCAAGACTCGGTTTTGAGAAACCTGCTCGATGGACTCCATCCATCTTTCTATACTATCCAAATTGTGCTGTTCAATCTGAACGACTTCAGCTTCGCCACGCTCAGCCGCCCGAGCAAGTCGCTTCTCTGAGGAGGCGTAAGCACGCTTTAGATCTCCTGGGCTGTCCCATTCCCCCATTTGGCTCGGCGTATTGATTAGAAATCCAACAGCCGTAGCCATGTCCCGACTCCTCTTCCCCGTCCATGCGTCGTCAAGCTGGTCAATGGTGACGACAACGGGAATCATCAGACCCACTGCGAGCCAGATTGCTGCAACGACCGCCGCAAGGCCAATACCAGCACCTACGAGGGCAACCACGAAGCGCGCGCCCCAATCCAGCTTTCCAATGTTGGAAAGCTGGCTCCCCGCAAGCAGGGCAGCACCTACCGCTGCCGAACTGCCAATCAACCACTTCGCGGCCTCGCGGATCTTCTCGTTCGCTTGGCGCAATGGTTCAAAGTCTGAAGGGCGGTCACCGGAAGATTCTCCGGAACGTGTTGGTGAGGACATGAATCCACCTTCAGTATTGGGGGTCGTTTTCTTGGTCTTCGAAGATGGAGGGCTTAATAGGCCTCGGAGGCCGAATGGGAATTACAATCGGAGCCTGAATTTTATTCTGTACAATTCTCAAGCCCGGTGTCCGATTTGGGCGGTTGCCAGCCAAACGCTTCGTTCTCTTAATTCCGCTTCCGGCGCGAGTTCTAGCCAGACTAATACCGTACCCGTCAAGGGCCCTTTTGATTATTTTAACTGAAACGTTAGAGTTCCTTGAGGCGCTTGGCCCCTCGAAAATCTTCTTCGCGGTATAAGGGACTTGGACTTCACCCTCAGACGCCTCGGCGTCAAAGAGGGGAACGAGCAAGCGCTTTGTCCCCTTCGAGGGCTGCACTTGAGCAATTACAGGTTCAGCGTTCTCCCTGTTGACGTGGATAGCGATTACACGTCCGACCGTCTCCCCATCTGTCGAAACGAGGTTTACTATCCCGCCTGGTTTCAATTCAGAGAGCCTCATGGTCATCCTCGCCGAGAGCTGGTTACGGTCTTACGCCTAGCGTGGACGTATTGACAGACCTGCGCACGTTTTAAGGGCCATACGGGCTAGCTCTGCGACCACCCGCGAGCCCCCCCCCGGGCGTCACGACAAGGATCCTTACTGTTCATGTTGGGCCCGGGCGGGACGACGGGAAGCCCTGTCCTGGTGAGGTAGTGGCCGATCACGGGACGGCGCTTGCGGGTGCGCGTCCCATAGCGAGCAAGTACGAAACTCGCTGACGAGACAATCCAAGAGAGAGCCATGGCCGAGCTCGATGCCGAGGAGAAACGGCTCCAGGAACGCCGAGCCGCCATTGCAGGCAACCTGGGACAAACTGCAATGGCGACCGGAACCGAGGAACCTTCCGAGCAAATTCAGTAACCCGACCGGCATGCACGGATCACGACCGAAAGGCCAGTAGTGCTATGAGTGAAACCGCCCCGTAAGCAGGGCGGATTTTCATGACGCAGCACTTGTGTTTCGATCAGGAGCTTCGGCCTCTTCCTGCAACGTCAATGCCGCATGAAGCAACTCGTTGGCATATCGGTCGGCGGCATCTTTCACACGCTTCTTGGACGGCAGAATGAACCAGCTGAAGAGGCAGCCCAGACAGAGCGCAAGACCAACCAGGTTCGTGGCTGATATCTGAGGCCGGTCCACCAACGGCGCTCCCCACGCCATGTAGCCCACCAAGGTAAACCCAGAGAAAAGACTTATGCCTCTTGCAGCCCACCGAACACCATAGATGTTGCGCTCATAGCCGTAGTTTCGGTTTTCAAAAAACAGGAGCTCGAACTTCTCCTTGTCTCGGGTCTTTTTGCGCACACGCTCGGTTGCCCGCTCAATCGCATCATTCGCCCCGGCGACGTCTTGTCGTTCGGCTTCCAAGGAAAGCAAGCAGACGCCAGATATGGCCTCAACCGCCTTCCGCCACGATTCGCGCTGCGCTGCACTTTTTGTTCGTGCGTTCAACCGCAGCCATACAGTCGTTGGTGGTCCATCCCAACTTTTCCACAGCCGTCGTTCAACAGCTTTCCCGAAGTTGCGGACCGCACCGACAATCAGTACGGGTCCCACACCCGCAACGGCAAGGATTCCGAGGGCATAGGAGACTGCCGGTATCTGCCGCAGCCCCAGAACTGCGAAGAGAACGATCAGCGGCACGATCGCGAGCACGCCGGGCACGAGCCGTGCCCGGCGCTCGTATGCATTGAGAACCTGCACGCTCACGCGCCCCCGTCGTCTTCCACCTGATTGTGGAGCGGGATGGATTCCGACGGCCCGTAGCCTGAGCGCTCAGGAGCCTCGTAGTAGTGCAGGAGAGACCGGCCCTGCGTCCCGTGGACAGGGTATCCACGGCGCAAGAAGGCGTTTGTCACCTTCTTCGCCGGGTGCCGGTTCTCCGGATTTTTCTTCGGCGCCGAGACGTACGCGACGCCACGCGTCACACCCTCCACCGTCGAACCCAGCAAGCGGTCAAGCACGGCCGGCCCGACGTTGTTACGGCTCCCGTGGTGAGGCACCTGCACGAACCGGAGGTCACCCGGGGAGAATCCATTCTCTTCAAGCCCGTCGATCACGTGCATGAGTGCAGGGATCCCAGCATCACCGGTCAGCAGCAGCTTCTTGTCGTCGACCTCCAGCAGGGAGACCACGCTGGCGTTGTTGGTGGGTGTGGTCGTGCCGTCGTCTCGCAACGTCTCGTTCCACCAGGTCTCCGGTATCAGCTTCTTCGCGGCCTCCAACATCTTCCGCATGAAGGACTCGAACGCCTGCTGCGCGGCCGACTTCGACGTCTCCCCAACGAGCTCCGTCAAGAGCTCCTCGTAGTACAGCTCGGTTGGCCCGAGCACGATGAAGACGTCATCCTTGGTGCTCATACCGGCGAACGGCTCGACAACCTCGACGTCCTGCTCCTGGGCCACCGCCTCCAGTTCCATCGCGGCTTCCAGCATCCGGCGTGCCGGGTCGTTCAGCTTGTTCCGCCAGTAGGTTGAGGTTCGCGCTCGCTCCATCTCCGCAGAGTGGTCCCAGGGCAAGTGCATCAACAGTTGTCCCACGTGCAGCTTCTCCAGCACCGACTTCAGGCCACAGATGTGGTCCTGGTCGGTGTGGGTGGATATGACGTAGTCGACCCGGTCCGTCTCGTAGCGGTTCTTGATGTGCTCGACCAAGGCATCACCAGACTCGGTATACCCGCCGTCGACCACTATGACGGTCTGTTCACGGTGAAGTGCGTGGAGGTTCCCGTGCCGGAGCGCGATGGCATCGCCGCCCTTGGACTCCTCCCCCACCGGGAGGAAGTCGATCTCGTAACCCATGTTGACTCCTTGACCTTCAGGCGCTTTGGCGCATCACACAAAGGACGGCCGTCGCACCCCCGTACCTTCGGCCAACTGCCAACACAGAGTAGCCACCTGGACTGACGCTTCCTCACGCTCCGTCAAATCATGGGCAGGCAAAAGGAGTAGACCACCAGTTCAACGTGACTTTTTGTGATCGCTTCTGTTGTGTAGTGACCGTCTGTGTTTCTCGCTCTAACACCCACATGGAAGGCGCGCCCCACAGCAAACACCCAGCTCGGAAACGCCACTTGGACGCATGGAGACCCTGCGACTGCAGTCGGTCACGCTCCGTGCTACCTCCAGCAGCTGAACCGGTAGGCCAGCACACCCCTACCAGCTAGTGCAATTGGCGTAGCTAAGTTCAGTAATCAAGTTCTTGATTAGTTGAACCGAACCGAGGTGCTGTCCGTGGGATCCCGCCGAACTGGGACGCAGTAGGCGGCGCCACGGAGACCTGTTTGGCCGCACTCGACTTCAGTACCAAGGTTTACGATGTCCAGCTGGCAGTCCCGGGCCGAGCTCGTGCGCGGGCCGACAGCTCCGGAGACCGACGGCTTGGGAAACGGCAAGGTCCACGGGCGCGGTGACAACGGCAAGTGGCAACCGATGGGTGGATGTAGGTCGACCATCGATTTGGTCAAAGTCCGGGCTTAGCGCAGGGCTTCGATGGCTTTCACGATCAGAGTGCGAGCGTCCGCGCCGTACACGGCCATGCTGCGCAACTGGTCGAACGCCTTCGCGTACAGGGCGATTTCGGAGGGCTGGGTGACGTTCACCTCGGCGGACACCAGCTCGACGGAGACGTGCTTGTCGTCGTAGAGGTGAAAGGTCTGTTCGGGCCAGTGCGTCCGACGGATGGTCATGGGGATGACGCCGAGGGAGACGGCCGGCAGGGCTCCGGCAGTGAGGAGGTAGCCGAGTTGTGCTGCCATCGCGTCGGGGTCGGCCACCTGGGAGTGCAGGACGGCTTCCTCGATGACTACGACGAAGCGGTGTCCCTGTTCGTGGATGATGCGGGAGCGTTCGAGCCGGGCGCGCGCGGCCTCTGCGCTGTCGTCGATGTCCAGGTCGTGGATGCCTGCGGCGATGCCGAGGACAGCGAGCGCGTAGCCCTCTGTCTGCAAGAGCCCGGGGACGATGCTGGAGGAGTAGATCCGGAAGTTCTCGATCTCGCGGGACGCCTGCATTCTGCTGTCCTGGATGTGGCGTAGTCCGGCGCGGACCTGGTCGCGCCATTGCCGGTACATCGACTCGGCGTTGAGGGACTGCACGACGAGATCCTGCGCTTGTCCGTCCGACCCGGTCGCGGTGCACCAGCGTCGGATGTCCTTTGCGGACGGCCCGGTGAGGGCGTTTTCGATGCGTGAGGTTTTGGAGTAGTGCCAGCCGCACGCGGCAGCCAACTGCACGACCGTCAGGCCGGCTTCCTTGCGGAGGTCGCGCAGCCGGTGGGCGACGGCTTCCCGTGCGGCCTGGGCAGACGAGGAGGGTGAGGCGGGCATGGGGTGGCTGCCGGTGCTTTCTGGTCAGTGGATCTGGTACTGGTTGTGAGGGATTGCGCGCGTCCATACGGCCTCGAAGGACTCAGCGCACAGTTTCGCGGCGGTTGGGTCCTTGGAGATCTCGTGGTCGATCATGGCTCCGTCGCCGGAGAAGTAGCCCCACCGGATCACCTGGTCGTCGAAGAGCCAGAAGTCGTTGCCAGGTAGGGCGATGTCCGAGGTGCGTCGGCGGGGCAACCAGCGCACTTGTTCCCCGGCGTGCAGGTTGACGCTGGTGGAGGCGTGTTCGTAGCGGATGTAGTCCGTGACGGGTTCGGACACGATTCGGGCGCGCCGCACCGCGACGCCGCGCGTCACGGCACGGGAGACCAGGTCCACCCAGGGTGCCCAGTCCGGCGATCCGGGGTCGGTGTCGAGACAGCCGGTCTCCAGCCATGTCCGGAAGTCGTCAGCCTCTGCGGCCACCCCGTAGTGATCTCGCATCTCAAGGTGCACAGCGGAGCGTGTGCACTCGTCCATGAGTTCAGCGATCGTCGGAACGATCGAGGACATCGCACGCCTCCCTGATCATGTGCGCCATCCTGGCAGGGATCCGGATGACGGCCTCCTCCACCGGAATGCCGACGGCATGACCTGGTACCTCGAACGCGGCGCACTCTGCTTCGAGTTGAGGGTCGGGCTTCCATCCTTGGAAGACGAGTTCGCCCTTCTCCTGGTCGACCCACACGGTCGGTGAGTCCCCGGTCTTGGTGTCGGGGTCGATCCCGATGAACCGTAGCGACATGACTGTCTCCATCCATGTGATGTGCAGTTCTTTGCGACACAGTCCGGCAGATGCCGTAGCTGGTCAAGAGGCCGAACTCGCCAAGGAACATGGCTGGTTGGCATTAATGCAAAGATCTGCACATTGCTGGCATGGGCGTCTATCGCACTTCTAGCTTCGAGAGGCACGACGAGACCCGGCGACCACGCGAACGGCCCCGGGCGTGGCCGACTGGGCAGGGGCCGACATGGCGAACCGCACCACCGCAGCATCCGAAGACGCTGAGCGCCGGCAAGTCGATCGTCCTGACATCACCGTCATGCGCGAGACCGTGGGAATTCTGCTGGACCCAGACGCCGTGGCGCTGCCTCCAACGGCTGAGGAGCTGGAGAGGCTGACGCAGATGATTCGGGGCCACCTGGAGCTGCTCATCCCCGAGGTCGAGCAGTCCGTCAGGCGGTTGAAGAAGGACAGCATCCTCCGGTACTGCGCGCTTGCCTGTGTCAGTGAGGCGCGGGGAAGGCTCCGTGCCGAGCCGATCCGCAGATTTGGCGTAGAAGTTGGCTATGCCCGACGCCTGGCACGCACCTTGAACGCTCTGTGCGACCACTACGAGAACCTCGGCGCGCGCCCGTGACCGCGGCCATCGACGACACCTCGATGCGCTCCGCCGAGTGCGCGGTGGCCGCCCTGGACGGATACCAGGAACTGCACCACGATTGCCGTCAGACCAATGACATTCCACTGCCCCATGGGGCCGGCCTGATCCTGG
Organism: Streptomyces xylophagus; assembly: GCF_000716435.1. Lineage (GTDB taxonomy): Bacteria > Actinomycetota > Actinomycetes > Streptomycetales > Streptomycetaceae > Streptomyces > Streptomyces xylophagus. Next base: position 168,203 of record NZ_JNWO01000009.1, on the reverse strand, counting down.
TACGACGTTGTACCTGTCCCTGCCACACGCGTATGGCGGGTGTGGCATGACTCTGCGCTTCTGCCGCTACTGCGACGAGCCGATCACCGATCCTGGCGACGCAGTTCACCTCTGGAACGAGGAGAGCATGAGCGGACCGGGGCGGGACGTGTGGGCACACCGCGAGCACGCCGGCCTCGTCGAGCCGGACATCGCACTGGCACGCATCTTGGCTCGCGTAATGATCGCGGAGCGGAGGAGGTCCTGATGCGGAACATCCCTGATGACACGGCTCTGCCAACGGTCACGCAAACTGCGCCATCCCGGACAAGACCGACCAAGCGCGGAACCGCAAGAAACCCGGCTCCCGTGGCGGCCGGCCACCGAAGTTCGTCCCGGAGGACGTCCTCATAGCGGCCATCAACGAGTGGCTGTGACCAAGCGACTCAAGACGGGAAGCACCGCTCGCAGGTCGCTGTCGTCCACCGTGGTGGTCGCCGCCGCCCGTGCTCCTGCCGAGGCATTGAATGCCACGCTCAACCCGACGGATGCGAACAGTGGCAGGTCGGAGCGGCTGTCCCCGACGGCTCCGCAGGAGCGGAGAGCCAACCCCCACTCCCGCGCCTGCGCGAGGGCGAAATCTCGTTTGTCGTACTCGTCGAAGTGACGGGCGACCCGGCCCGTGAACCGTCCGTCTGTGGTCTCCAGCTGCGGTCCGCTGAACGTGTGGAAGCCGAAGCGGTCGGTCAGGTAGCTGCCGACCGGTGACCAGGCGAGAGTCGCCAGCACGGGCACCAATTTGTTCCGCCAGCACCAGGCCACGGTCTCCGTGATGCCCGGGACCAAGGGAATCCCGTCGAGCCAGCCGGCGACCTGTTTCTCGGACGCGCCCGCCCAACCCACGGCGTCCAGCTCGGAAACCTGCCGATTGTCCAGGGCGCCGGAGGCGTAGGCGTCCTCGGCCTTGGCCAACTCGTCCCGATGGCCAAGGAAGCCGGCCAGGAATACCGACGAACTCGTGCCTGGGACGAGGGTGCCGTCGACATCGAAGAACACGGCGCCCGCGTGATCGGATGGGAACACCGGCCAAGGATGCCACCCAGCACGTGAGATGACGGATCTTGGGCGTCCTCGCGTACTTCCGCTACAGTCTCAGTCGCTGTCCTTGCGGTAGTGCTGGAACAGTGTCAGGGCCGCTACTGACGGAGCGTCCTTGAATCGGCCCTCGGCGATCAGCTTCCACACTTCCGCCTCGGAAAACCAGCGGCTGATCAAGCCGGCTTCTTCGTCGTCCAGGTGAGGTTCGCCACGGGTGAGATCCGTGGCAAGAATGACGTGAAAACCCTGGTCACAGTATCCGTAGGCCTCGAATAGGTGCCCCAGGGGCGTCAGCGTTCGAGCGGTCAGGCCTGTCTCCTCGGCGAGTTCACCGCGCGCCAAGTCCAGCGGGTCTGCGTCCGGCCTGTCCTCCCACATGCCCTGAGGGAACTCCCAATAGCGGGCCTTCACTGGATATCGGTACTGCTCAACGAGGTGGAAGCCCTCGTCTTCATGCGGAATGATCAGCGAAAAGTCAGGTTTGTGCACCACGCCGTACAAGCCCTGTGCGCCGTCGTGGCGGACCGTCTTGTCCTCGCGAACGGTCATCCAGCGGTTCTGGTAGACCACGGTCGAGCTGGTGGCTGTGAGCTCATGTTCGGGTGACGATGCGTCGGAGATCATGCCGAGACGTTAGCCCGTCCCAGCCACTGAGCGACTCCAGGAGATCACCCGTGGTGGTGCCAGCCTTATCGACATTTCCAGGCTGTGTGATCGACAGGTGGCGTCGAATCAACGACTGGTGCCCTGGACTTGTATCGCGGCCAGCGGCGTCCAGTGGGGTCCGTAGCCTCAACCCTGCGTATGGTGTCGATCAGTTACCGGGCCACAAGCCAGCTCAGTACCGCATGTTGAGATACCCCAGGAACTCGTCGTGCAGGATGCCGTTCGACGCGGCCGCGTTGCCGCTGTGGGGGCCCGGGCGGCCGTCGAGGCCGGTGAAGGTGCCGCCTGCCTCGGTGACGATGATCGCGGTGGCGGCCATGTCCCACAGGGAGAGTTCGGGTTCGGCGCAGATGTCGACCGAGCCCTCGGCGACCATCATGTAGGGCCAGAAGTCGCCGTACGCGCGCGTGCGCCACACCTCGCGGCTCAGGTCGAGGAAGCCGCCGAGGCGGCCCTGGTCCTCCCAGCCGGTGAGCGAGGAGTACGCGAAGGACGCGTCCGTCAGCTTCGAGACCTGGGAGACGCGCAGCCGGGACGCGGAGGACAGGCTGCGGCCGGTGTAGGCGCCGTGGCCCTTCGCGGCCCACCAGCGGCGGCCCAGCGCGGGCGCGGAGACCAGGCCGACGACGGGCTGGAAGCCGCCCTCCGCAGCCTCCATCAGGGAGATCAGCGTCGCCCAGACCGGGACGCCGCGTACGTAGTTCTTGGTGCCGTCGATCGGGTCGATCACCCAGCGGCGGGGGCCGGTGCCCTCGATGCCGTACTCCTCGCCGAGGACCGCGTCGCGCGGGCGTGCGCGCTGCAGATGACCACGGATGACTTCCTCGGCCGCCTTGTCCGCCTCGGTGACCGGAGTCATGTCCGGCTTGGTCTCGACCTTGAGATCGAGCGCCTTGAACCGGGCGGTCGTCGCGGCGTCGGCGGCGTCCGCGAGGACGTGGGCGAGGCGCAGGTCATCGTGATAGTCGGCCATGCGTGAACCGTATCTTCAGGGGTTGCGCCGGGGCTACAGGGTCCGGTGGGCGAAACGGGAGGTGGCGGACCGCCGCTTCCCTCTCCTGAGCGGCACTGTCCCGTCAACTCCCGCGCGCAATGGCCGAAGTGCGCCCCCTGGCACCGCCGCGAACCCTTGACAGTGCTCCCGCGCGCGTCAAATCTGGGCGCAGAGCCGCTCGTCCCCGGGAGGCGAATGATGCCTGCAGCGCGGGAATCCCTGTTGGACGCCGCCTATACGGCGCTGGCACGCCGGTCGTGGTCCACCGTACGGATGGTGGACGTGGCCGCCGCCGCCGGAGTGTCCCGGCAGACGCTGTACAACGAGTTCGGGAGCAAGGAGGGGCTCGCGCGGGCGCTGGTCAGAAGGGAGGCCGACGGGTATCTCGTCGGTGTCGAGCGTGCGCTGGGGAGTCACAGCGACGCCCGCGAGCGGCTGACCGCGACCGCCGAGTGGACCACGTCCGCGGCCCGCGAGAACGCGCTGGTACGGGCCATGCTCACCGGCTGCTGGAGCGAACGGCTGCCCTCGCCGACCCTGTCCGCGGTGCCGTCCTCCTCCGCCGTACCGGCACAGCGCCGGGCCGACGGACCGCTGCCCTCGCCCGGCGACTTCGTGGCCGTCGTTCGCGACCGTGCCGTCGCCGCGCTGGCCGGCCCCGGCGTCGCCAAGCCGGACACCGCCGACCTGGCCCGCTCCTGCGAACTCGTCGTCCGGCTCGCGCTGTCCTGTGTGGCGGCACCGCCGGGGGCGGGTGGGGTCGGCGAACTGGTGCGCAGCGCGCTGGGGCCGGCCAAATAACCGTGCTGGGCCCAGCCAAGAAACACCGTTGGGCCCAGCCAGGTAACACCGTTGGTCAGTGCGCGGAACCGGACAGTTGGAGTCCGATCACGCCGACGATGACGAAGCTGATCGACACGAGCTTCAGCGTCGACACCAGGTCGCCCAGGAAGGCCATCCCGTAGATCGCCGTGCCGGCCGCGCCGATGCCGGTCCACACGGCGTACGCGGGGCCCACGTCGAGTTTCTTCAGGGAGAGGGTGAGCAGGCCGAAGCTGCCCAGGGCGAAGGAGCAGAAGGCGACCGTGGGCCACAGGCGTGTGAAGCCGTGGGACAGCTTCAGGCACACGGCGAACCCGGTCTCCAGAATTCCGGCCACGACAACCAGCAGCCACGCCATGTGCTGTCCTCCCGTTTGTCCGGCTCGGTGCGATTATGCACTTACCGAACTTGAGTCCCCACAAACACGCGGTGGTCAGTCGCCGTCTGTTCGCTCACGGGTGGCCAACAACCGGCGCAGCGAGTACAGCCGCTGCGGGTCTGCGTGACCGTCGGCCACCCACTGGTCCAGCGCGCAGTCCGGCTCGTCGTGACTGCACGCGCGCGGGCAGTCGACCGTGCCCGGCTCCAGGTCGGGGAAGGCCTTGATGACCCGGGACGGGTCCACGTGGTGCAGGCCGAAGGAGCGGACGCCCGGGGTGTCCACCACCCAGCCCGAGTCGTCCGGCAGCGGGATCGCGCGCGCCGAGGTCGTGGTGTGCCGGCCGCGTCCGGTGACGGCGTTGACGATGCCGGTGCTGCGCCGCCGCTCCAACGAGACCAGCGCGTTGACGAGGGTCGTCTTGCCGACACCGGAGTGCCCGACGAACGCCGTGATCTTGCCGTCCAGTTGCTTGCGGACCCGCTCCACCGCGGTGCCGTTCTCCAGCTCCTCGCGGCTCGTCACGACGTACGGGACGCCCAACGCGCCGTACAGCTCCAGGAGTTCGTCGGGCGAGGCCAGGTCCGACTTGGTGAGGACGAGCAGCGGGTCGAGGCCGCCGTCGTAGGCCGCCACCAGGCAGCGGTCGATCAGGCGGGGGCGCGGCTCGGGGTCGGCGAGGGCGGTGACGATGGCGAGCTGGTCGGCGTTGGCGACGACCACGCGCTCGTACGGGTCGTCGTCGTCGGCCGTGCGGCGCAGCACGGAGGTGCGCGGCTCGATGCGGATGATGCGGGCGAGGGTGTCCTTGTCGCCGGACAGGTCGCCGATGATGCCGACCCGGTCGCCGACCACCGCGGCCTTCCGGCCCAGTTCGCGGGCCTTGACCGCCATCACGACCCGGTCCTCGACGAGGCAGGTCAGCCGGCCCCGGTCGACGGTGAGGACCATGCCCTCGACCGCCTCCTCGTGCTTGGGGCGGATGTTGGTGCGCGGCCGGTTGCCCTTGCGGTTCGGGCGCTGGCGGATGTCGTCCTCGTCGGTGTTCTTGCCGTAGCGACGCATGGCGTGAGTCCCCTACGCCCCATCGCTCCCGAGCATCCCGGCCCACAGGTCGGGGAAGTCCGGAAGGGTCTTCGCGGTCGTCGCCACGTTCTCGATCTGCACGCCCTCGACCGCCAGGCCGATGATCGCGCCCGCGGTGGCCATGCGGTGGTCCTCGTAGGTGTGGAAGATCCCGCCGTGCAGGCGGCGCGGGCGGATGTGCAGACCGTCGGCGGTCTCCGTCACGTCACCGCCCAGCTCGTTGATCTCTTTGGTGAGCGCGGCCAGCCGGTCGGTCTCGTGCAGGCGCAGGTGGGAGACGCCCCGGAGGGTGGACGGCGTGTCCGCGAGGGCGGCGACGGCCGCGATGCCGGGGGTCAGTTCGCCGACCTCACTCAGGTCCACATCGATACCGTGGATCGCACCCGAACCGGTGAACTCCAGCCCGTACTCGGTGAGTTCGCAGGAACCACCCATCTCGGTGAAGATCTCCCGCAGCCGGTCACCGGGCTGGGTCGTCCGCGCCGGCCAGTCCGGTACGACGACCTTGCCGCCGGCCACCAGCGCCGCGGCCAGGAACGGCTGGGCGTTCGACAGATCCGGCTCGACCGTCAGGTCCCGGCCCAGCAGTGCGCCCGGGGTCACCCGCCAGACGTTGGGCTCGCCGCCCGACTCCGGGGTGTCCACCTGGGCGCCGACCGCGCGCAGCATGTCGACGGTCATGCGGATGTGCGGCATCGAGGGGAGCGTGGAGCCGATGTGGCGGACCTCGACGCCCTGGTTGAAGCGGGGGCCGGAGAGGAGCAGGGCGCTCACGAACTGGGACGACGAGGACGCGTCGATCTCCACCGGCCCGCCGTCCAGTGCGCCTCCGCCGTGCACGGTCAGCGGCAGCGCGCCCCGGCCGTCGTCGTCGATCCGGGCACCGAGTACGCGCAGGGCGTCGATCACGCCGTTCAGGGGGCGTTCGTACGACCTCGGGTCGCCGTCGAAACGGATGGGGCCGTCGGCCAGGGCGGCGACGGGGGGCAGGAAGCGCATCACTGTGCCGGCGTTGCCGACGTCGACCGTGGCCGGGCCGTGCAGGCCGGACGGGATGACCCGCCAGAACTCTCCGGAGCCCTTCTCCGTGCCTACGCCCTCCTCGATGCCCACGCCCATTGCGCGCAGGGCCCCGGCCATCAGGAGGGTGTCGCGGGAGCGGAGGGGGCGGCGGAGCCAGCCCGGTTCGCTGGCGAGGGCGGCGAGTACGAGGGCGCGGTTGGTGACGGACTTGGACCCCGGGACGTGGACCGTCGCGTCGACGGCTCCGCGCGCGTGCGGGGCGGGCCAGAGGGCGGGTTGGTCGTTGTTCGGGGCCATGTGACCCACTGTATAAGTAGGCCGTCTTTCGGGTGCTGCGCCGTCGTGGCTGGTCGCGCCCGCGCGGCGGAGCCGCAAATAGATACAGCCCCGCGCCGTTTGTGACTCGCCCCTTCGGGGCTTGTCACAGCTCCAGCAGCCACCTGCCGCCGCCTATCAGCGAGCACAGTGACACCAGGTGGAACAGGAACAGCCACAGACCTGCCGGTACGTGCGTCAGGCGGGCCAGCTGGTCCGCGTCCGAGTCTCCCGCGCCGCCCCTTGATCGCTTCGCCTGCAACTCGAAGGCCGGGCGTACGCCCCCCAGCAACAAGAACCACACCACCGCGTACGCGAACGCAGCCTGCACCTGCGGGCCCGTAAGCCACGACACCAGGAGGAAAGCTGCGCCGCTGAGGATGACCGTGAGGGCGCCGTAGGCGTTGCGGATCATGACCAGCATGGCTATCAGCAGCAGGGTCGACAGCCACAACAGGAGCGTGATGTGGCCGGCGCCCAGGAGTGCCGCGCCGCCCAGGCCCAGGAGCGGGGGAGCGGTGTAGCCGGCGGCCGCGGTGAGGATCATGCCGAGGCCGTGCGGCTTGCCGCGGCTGACGGTGAGGCCGCTGGTGTCGGAGTGCAGGCGGATGCCGGTGAGGGTGCGGCCGGTGAGCAGGGCGACCAGGCCGTGGCCGCCCTCGTGGGCGATGGTGATGGCGTTGCGGGAGAGGCGCCACAGACCGTGCGGGACGACCACGGCCAGCGCGGCGACCATGGTGGCGATCACCACCCACAGATCCGGGTCGGGCTGGCTGCCGAAGACCTCGTCCCAGAGGGCGGGTATCGAGGCGATTGCGGTGCTGTCCATTGGCTGCGGAGGCTCCCGTGGGTGTCGTCGAATCTGGCAGTCTGGCACGTATGTGCGGACGGTATGCAGCTAGTCGTGGGCCCGAGGATCTCGCAGGAGTCTTTGAGATCGAGAAGTGGGAGCCCGAGGAGGCTCTGGCCCCCGACTACAACGTGGCCCCGACCAAAGAGGTCTATGCAGTCCTCGACCGTCCACTTAAGGACGCGGACAGTCCTGAGCCGGTTCGCCAGCTGCGCAAGCTCAAGTGGGGGCTCGTGCCGAGCTGGTCCAAGACCCCTGAGGGCGCTGCCCGGATGATCAACGCCCGCGCGGAGACGGTGCACGAGAAGCCGTCGTACCGCCGCGCCTTCGCGGCCCGGCGCTGCATCATCCCCGCCGACGGCTACTACGAGTGGGTCACCGCCAAGGACGAGCGGGAGCTGGAGGTCGAGGGGAAGAAGAAGCGGCAGCGGAAACAGCCGTATTTCGTGCTTCCCGCCGACGGGTCGGTGTTCGCGATGGCCGGGCTGTACGAGTTCTGGCGGGACCGGACGCTGCCCGACGACCATCCGCTGGCCTGGTGGGTCACCTGCTCGGTGATCACCACCGAGGCGGAGACGACCCCGCTGGCGGTCGCCCCGGCCGAGGGGCCGCGCGCGCTGGCCGACATCCACCCCCGGATGCCCCTGATGCTCACCCCGGACCGCTGGGACTCCTGGCTCGACCCCTCCCGCACCGACCCCGACGACCTGCGCGAGCTGCTCGCGCCGCCGCCCGCCGGGCTGATGCGCGCCTACCCGGTGTCCACGGCCGTCAGCAATGTCCGCAACAACGGACCGGAGCTGCTGAAGGAGCTGGAGGGGCCCGAGGAGGGCACACTCTTTTAACGTGACTTCCAGCGCGACTTCTGATGTGACCTCGAGCGAGATCATTGAGACCGACGCGGGGGATGCCCGCATCACCTGGCACCCGGCGCACCCTGCCAAGAAGGCGCGGCTCGTCCTCGCCGTCAGTCATGGCGCGGGCGGTGGTATCGAAGCCCGGGACCTGCGGGGCCTCGCCGCCGTCCTTCCCGCGCACGGCGTCACCGTCGCGCTGGTCGAGCAGCCCTGGCGGGTCGCCGGGAAGAAGGTGGCGCCCGCGCCGAAGACGCTGGACATCGGCTGGCGGGGGATCTGGGCGGCCGTGGCGAAGCCTGGTCTGCCGGTGGTCTCCGGGGGCCGTAGCGCAGGTGCTCGGGTGGCCTGTCGTACGGCTGCGGAGCTGGGCGCCGCCGCCGTCCTCGCCCTGAGTTTCCCGCTGCACCCGCCCGGCAGGCCGGAGAAGTCGCGGGCCGACGAACTGCTCGGGGCCGGGGTGCCCACGCTCGTCGTGCAGGGCGGGAACGACCCCTTCGGGAAACCGGCGGAGTTCCCGGAGGGCGACTTCGAGCTGGTCGAGGTGCCGTACGGCGATCACGGGTTCGCGGTGCCGAAGCGGGCGGAGATCGGTCAGGACCAGGCCCTGGAGATCATCACGGGGCGAGTGGTGGAGTGGACTCGAACACTTGGGTAAAGGGCGGGAATGCCGAGACCCTTACCACTGTTGTGGCGGACATAGACAGTCGTAGAAAGGAAGTCCGCCGCATGGGTTCGACCTTCTGCCCGGCCCGCAGCAGCCGCTCCGACCTGGAGTGGTCGGTCCTGCACGCGGCCAAGGCCACCCCTATTGGGGCGGCGGGCGGACCGGATCGTCGTCTATCCTCCGATTCTGGTGGTACCGGCTTCGGTGCTGCCCGGAATCTTGAGGAGGTGGGTCCGGTTCCCGGTACCGACGCAGGGACCGAACACGGCCAGGCGGAGCAGCCCGAGGGCCAGGGCACGAGCACGGAGTCCACGGCGGAGCGCAGTGCGCGCTTCGAGCGGGACGCGCTCGAATTCCTCGACCAGATGTACTCGGCCGCGCTGCGCATGACCCGCAATCCGGCCGACGCCGAGGACCTGGTGCAGGAGACGTACGCCAAGGCGTACGCGTCCTTCCACCAGTTCCGTGAGGGCACCAACCTCAAGGCGTGGCTGTACCGGATTCTCACCAACACGTTCATCAACTCGTACCGCAAGAAGCAGCGTGAACCCCAGCGGTCCGCCGCCGAGGAGATCGAGGACTGGCAGCTCGCGCGCGCCGAGTCGCACATGTCGACCGGTCTGCGCTCCGCCGAGTCGCAGGCGCTCGACCACCTGCCCGACTCGGACGTGAAGGAAGCGCTCCAGGCGATCCCCGAGGAATTCCGCATCGCCGTCTATCTCGCGGATGTAGAGGGCTTTGCGTACAAGGAGATCGCGGACATCATGGGGACACCCATCGGTACGGTGATGTCCCGGCTGCACCGGGGCCGCCGTCAACTGCGCGGCATGCTCGAGGACTACGCGCGTGACCGCGGACTGGTCCCGGCCGGTGCCGGAGAGTCGAACGAAGCGAAAGGCTCGGGCTCATGAGCTGCGGAGAGCCGCACGAAACGGACTGCAGTGAGGTCCTCGACCATCTCTACGAGTTCCTCGACAGAGAGATGCCGGACGCGGACTGCACCAAGTTCGAGGTGCACTTCGAGGAGTGCTCGCCGTGCCTGGAGAAGTACGGCCTCGAACAGGCCGTGAAGAAGCTCGTCAAGCGGTGCTGCGGGCAGGACGACGTGCCGTCGGATCTGCGCTCCAAGGTGATGGGACGCCTGGAGATGATCCGGTCGGGGCAGGTCGTACCCGAGCATGACGTGGCGGCTTCTCCGCAGGAGTCCTGAACGGGCTGTCGTCACTCGAATGTGCTAATCCGCGGGTGATACGCCCGCGGCCTCCCCCTGGTCGCCCTAGGCTCCTCGGCCTGGACAGGCATGGTCGGGGGAGGGGCGTCAGCCATGGAGGCGACACCGGCACGGGCACGTGCGTACGTGGTCTGTGTCGTCCTCGGCGCCCTGCTCTGTCTGCGCCCGCTGCCGACCGTCCACGCACCCTGGTGGGCGGTCGCGCTGTTGGCCGCCCTCTACGCCGGCTGCGAGCAGATCGCCCGGCGCCGGTTCGCGGGCACCTTCTACCCGGTGCTGCTCGCCGCCGCCTTCCTGCTGCCCCCGCCCGCCGCCGCGCTCGTCCCGCTGCCGGGCGCGCTGTTCTCCCGCGTCGAGCAGGGCTCGCCCTGGCTGCGGCGCAGCTGGCGGGCCGCGCAGCTCGCCCTGGCCGTCTGGGCGGCGGCACGCGTGCACTGGGCGCTGGGCGGGCGGAACGCCGTCGTCGCCTCCGACTTCCCGTACGCGCTGGTGCCCGCCCTGGCCGCCGTCCTCGCCTTCTGCCTGGTCCTCACCGTCCTCGACGGCGGGATTCTCGCGCTGGCCGAGCGGGTGCCGCTACGGCGGGCCTGGCGCGGTCTGTTTCTACGGTCCCTGGCGCCCATCGGCGTGCACGGGCTCGCCGGGCTGATGATGGCCGTCCTGTGGCGCAGCCCCTACGGTCCCGTCGCCGCGCTGCTCGTGCTGTTGCCGATGGGGGTGTCCTGGTGGGTGTTCGCCCAGTACCACCGGGAACGTGCCGCGCATCAGGCGACGATTCGTGCGTTGGTGCAGGCCGTCGACATCAAGGACGGGTACACCCGCGGGCACAGTGAGCGGGTCGGGCAGGCGTCGATGATGATCGCGCGGGAGCTGGGCATGGACGACTCGCGGGTCGAGCTGCTGCGCTTCGCCGGGATTCTGCACGACGTGGGGAAGCTGGGCGTCCCTACGCGGTTGCTGCGCAAGGACGGGCCGCTGACTCCCGAGGAGCGGCGGGTGATCGAGCTGCATCCCGAGTACGGGCACGAGATGGTGCGGGGCATTGGTTTTCTGGGGGAGGCTCGTGCGGCTGTCCTGCATCACCATGAGCGGTTGGACGGGAGCGGGTATCCGTACGGGCTGTTGGGGAGTCAGATCCCGGAGTCTGCGCGGGTTGTTGCTGTGGCCGATGCGTTTGACGCGATGACGTCTACTCGGTCTTACCGTCGGGCTCGGCCTGTGTCTGTGGCGCTGGAGGAACTGTCGCGCTGTGCCGGTACGCAGTTCGACCCCTTGATGGTCACGGCGTTGGTGCGGGCGCTCGGGCGGTGTGGGTGGCATCCCTCGGTGACAGCTGACGAGGTCCAGTCGTCCATTGTTTTCCCACCCGCTCCGCCCGTTTCCAGTGGGATGAAGGGTTGACGAAATGCCCTCCCCCCGACCCCCCGTCATCCTCACCCTCATCCACACCTCCGCCCTCCTCCTCGCCACCACCTCCCTCACCCTCACCCTCTGGACCGGCCTCGAAGAACGCGGAGTCGCCCTCGCCTTCGGAGTCCTCGTCGCCGTAGGGGAGTTGAGCCGGTGGAACGGCACCACCGGTCTCCGCGAAACCGCCCCGCTCGGCGCCGCCGGAGCCCTCTCCTACGCGCTGCTCGGCGCCGACGCCGGGCAGCCCACCCACCACGGTGCCTTCCAGGTGGTCACCGTGGTCGTCGCCGCCTCGCTCGTCGGCTGTGTGCCGCACATCGCGCGCGGCCAGAGCGGTACGCCGGACCACATGGCCCGCCGCGTACTGACCGTCGGCTTCGCGGCCGTCTGCTTCCAACCCCTGTACAACCAGGGGGTGTTCCGGCACTGGGGAGGGCCCGCCTACGCCCTGCTCCTGCTCGCGCTGCTCTCCCTCACCGCGCTGTGCGACGCCGTGCTCGCCGCCGGGCTCGCGCACTCGCGTACGGGCTGGCCGTTCGGGCCGCTGTTGCGGGACGAGCTGCGGGGCATGCTCGGGATCGGGTCGGCGGTGTGTGCGACCGGCGCGGTGATGGCGCTCGCGGTCGCCGTCGTGGGGCTGTGGGCGCTGCCCGTGTTCTCGGTGCCGCTGCTGCTGACCCAGCTGTCGTTCCGGCGGTACGCGGCCGTACGGACCACCTACCGGCAGACCATTGCCTCCCTGGCCCGGTCCACCGAGATAGCCGGTTACACCCCGGTCGGGCACGCCCGCCGGGTCGCCGCGCTGTGTCAGGCGGTCGGGCGCGACCTGGGACTGTCCGAGCCCGACCTCACCGTCCTGGAGTACGCCGCCCTGATGCACGACATCGGCCAGCTCAGCCTCGTCGACCCGGTACCGGCAGGGGCCACCTCCGTACTCCCGGCGGAGGAGCAGCGGCGGATAGCGCTGCTCGGCGGGGCCGTCGTACGGCAGACCGGGGTGAGTCCTCAGGTGGCGGCCGTCGTGGAGCGGCAGGCCGACCCCTGCCGGGAGCAGCCGGTCTCCGCGCGGATCGTCCGGGCCGTGAACGCGTACGAGGAGAAAACGCGGGCAGGCGGCCCCGGCGGGCCTCTGCAGGCGCTGGAGGAGCTGCGCCTCGGGACCGCCGGGGACTACGCTCCCGAGGTCGTGGAAGCGCTGGCCCGGGTACTGTCCCGGGACTGTCTGACCTTGCCTTCGGCTGGGTAACCCATGGGTAATGAGCGCCCTCCCAGCCGTACGTGGTTGGATGCGAAGAAGAGGGTGTCCGGGGGCAGAGCCAGCCCACTGAACGGAACTGGCAGGCGGGAATCGTGAGGATCTTCGGCAAGGGACGGCACCGGCCCTCCGCCTCTTGGCGGCAGGCCACAGACCGCGCGTTCACGCTGATCGGCGACGGTCGGTACGAGGACGCGGGCGCGCTGCTGACACGGGCCGCCGATCTGGAGCCCTGGCTGTCCGAGTCCTGGTTCAACCTCGCCCTGCTGCACAAGTTCCGGCACGACTGGGAGCAGGCCCGGGCAGCCGGGCTCCGGGCCGTCGCGCTGCTCGACCGGGAGGCCGGCGCGCCTGACTGGTGGAACGTCGGCATCGCGGCCACCGCCCTCCAGGACTGGCCGCTGGCCCGGCGGGCCTGGCAGGCGTACGGGCTGCGGGTACCGGGCGGGGTCACCGCCGCGGGTGAGCCGGCCGGGATGGATCTCGGCAGTGCCGTTGTCCGGTTGTCGCCGGAGGGCGAGGCCGAGGTGGTGTGGGGGCGGCGGCTGGATCCGGCGCGTATCGAGGTGCTGTCGATCCCGCTTCCCTCGTCCGGGCGACGCTGGGGTGAGGTCGTGCTGCACGACGGGGTGCCGCACGGGGAGCGGACCACGGCGGCCGGGCACTCGTACCCCGTGTTCGACGAGATCGAGCTGTGGGCGCCGTCGCCTGTGCCGACGTGGGTGGTGCTGCTTGAAGCTGCCGCTGAGGCTGACCGGGATGCGTTGGAGCAGTTGGCGGCGGATGCGGGGTTCGCGGCGGAGGACTGGTCGTCTTCGGTGCGGTTGCTGTGTCGGATGTGTTCGGAGTCCCGGATGCCTTCCGATGAGGGTGACGGGGAGCATCTTGATCCGCATGATCACAGTGAGCCCGGGCATCCTGGGCCGTTGGGGCATCGGACGGATGGGCAGTTGTGGGTGCCGGAGCGGGAGTGTGGGCTTGCGGCGCCGGCGTCGTTGGTTCGGGGGTTGTTGGACGGGTGGGTTGCCGACAGCCCTGACTCCCGGGACTGGCGGGATTTGGAAGAGGTCTGCTGAGGCCGGTGGTCGGGTGCGGGTCCGTCGTGGCTGGTCGCGCAGTTCCCCGCGCCCCTTAAAAGACAGGGCGTTGTCGCTGGTCGCGCCACGCGGCGGAGCCGCATATGAGCACGGCCCCGCGCCCCTCAAAGACAGGGCGTTGCCGCACATATCCAGAGCCCCGCGCCCCTGAAACGCATCCACGTACCCTGTACGTGCAACATCTCCCCCCGTTTTACCTAGGAAGGCTTACGTCCGTCATGGCGCAGCAGGACACCGATCAGCAGCACGTGGGCGTGCTCCCCGTGGATGACGAGGGATTCGTCGTCGACACCGAGGAGACCGAGGAGCGTGAGGCGGTCTGGCGGGAGCGGGGGACCTCGCGGGCGATCACGGTCGTCGGGAATCCGGTGCTGCACAAGGAGTGCGCGGACGTCACCGAGTTCGGTGCGGAGCTGGAGACGCTGGTGGCGGACATGTTCGCCTCGCAGCGCACCGCCGAGGGTGTCGGCCTCGCCGCCAACCAGATCGGCGTCGGTCTGAAGGTCTTCGTCTACGACTGCCAGGACGACGAGGGCAAGCGGCACGTCGGTGTCGTCTGCAACCCGAAGCTGGTCGACCTGCCCGCCGACAAGCGGCATCTGGACGAGAGCAACGAGGGGTGTCTGTCGGTGCCCACCGCGTATGCGCCGCTCGCCCGCCCGGACTACGCCGAGGTGACCGGGCAGGACGAGCAGGGCAACCCCATCAAGGTCCGCGGCACCGGCTACTTCGCACGGTGTTTGCAGCACGAGACCGACCACCTGTACGGCTACCTCTACATCGACCGGCTCTCCAAGCGTGACCGCAAGGACGCGCTGCGGCAGATGGCCGAGAACGAGCCCCGCTATCCCGTGGTCGCCAACGACTGAGTCCCACGGACTATCACAACCCCCTTACGTACGGCGTCTGTTCAGGTGCAACTCCCTGACCAGGCGCCGTTCGTCTGTCCCTCGCACATTCGATCGTTTCTGCTCGAAGGGGGCAAATCCGTTCCCAGAACGGTCAGTTGTGGTGCTGAATGGGAAGTGCGGGGATACGCAACGGCGCACGCCCGGCACAGCGGGAGGGGCGTGCGCAACTGGCGGCTGAGAGGGGTTTGTTCGTGCCTGCTTTCTCACACAGCACGGCGTTTCCCCGGCAACTGAATCCGTATTGGCCGAGGCTCCAGGAGAAGACACGTGTCCGGCTGCTGGAAAAGCGTCTCATGCCGGCGGACAAGGTCCGGGAATACGCCGATGGCCTTTGCTGAACGGACTTGATGGCCGGGTACTACTTGGGCGCACCGGACGAAGGTGCTCCAGGCGATAGCGGACTACAGCGCGTGGTTCTTCGTCTGGGACGACCGCCACGACCGGGACATCGTGCACGGCCGGCCCGACGCCTGGCGGCGGTTGAGGTTCCGGTTGCATGCCGCACTGGACTCACTGGAACGCGCGGTTCGCCCGCCACTTCCACGCGGTGATCGAGGCCTACGACCGGGAATTCCGCAACCGCACCGAGGGGACCGTCCCCACGGTCGAGGAATACCTCGCACTGCGCCGGCTCACCTTCGCGGGCGGCACTGCTCAGCCAGGAATTCGCCGCCTGGTACAACGACCTCTGCTCCCTGCCCAAGGAAATCGCGGGCGACGAGGTCCACAATCTCGGCATCACCCTCCGCCCGCACCGGCTGCTGCTCAGGCTTGTGTCGAGGCGAGGTGACGGGCGTACGTTCAGGCGGCTTCCGGGCCCCTGAACGTGCGCCGGTAGGCGTTCGGCGTGGTGCCCAGGGCGCGGACGAACTGATGGCGCAGGGCGGGCGCGGTGCCGAAGCCGGCGCGCCAGGCGATCGCGTCCATCGTCTCGTCCGTCCCCTCCAGCAACTGCTGTGCCAGCAGCACCCGTTGACGCAGGATCCAGCGGTACGGCGTGGTCCCGGTCTCCTGCTGGAAGCGGCGGGCGAAGGTGCGCGGCGACATGAGGGCGCGGGCGGCGAGCTGTTCGACGGTGACCTCCTCGTCGAGGTGCTCCGCCATCCACACCAGCACCTCGCCGACGGTGTCGCACTGCGAGCGCGGCAGCGGCCGTTCGATGTACTGGGCCTGGCCGCCGTCGCGGTGCGGGGGGACGACCATGCGCCGGGCGATGGCGTTGGCGACCTCCGGCCCCTGCTCCTTGCGCACGATGTGCAGACAGGCGTCGATGCCGGCGGCCGTGCCGGCGGACGTGATCACCGGGTCCGCGTCGACGTACAGCACATCCGGTTCTACGACGACCTTCGGATACCGGCGGGCGAGCAGCTCCGCGTGGTGCCAGTGCACCGCGCACCGCCGCCCGTCCAGCAGCCCGGCGGCGGCCAGCACGAACACGCCCGAGCAGACGCTGAGCACCCGGGCGCCCCGGTCCACGGCCCGCCGCAGCGCGTCGAGCAGTGCCTCCGGGTACTCCCGGGCGGCGTAGGTCGCACCGGCCGGTACGGCGATCAGGTCCGCGGTCTCCAGCCGCTCCAGGCCGTGCTCGACGGCCAGGGAGAAGCCCGCGTGGGTGGAGAGCGTCGGCCCCTCCGCCGAGGCGACCGCGAAGTCGTAGACAGGTAGCCCCTCGTCGCTGCGGTCGAGGCCGAACACCTCGCAGACGACGCCGAGTTCGAAGGGGTGCACACCGTCGAGCAGGACTACGGCCACGTTCTTGAGCATGCTGCCAGTGTGCGCCAGGACTGGCAGTAAATCGAGGGTGTACGGCAGTTCTGCCACTGACGGTAAGGAGTGTAAGAGCGGACACTGGTGTCTATGAACGCAGCCATGGACAATCTCATCGCCCTACTGACCGTCCTCGGCATCATCGTGGCCGTGGCCTTCCCGTCGCTGCTCGGCATCGCGCACGACCGACGCATCGACCGTCAGATCCGGACCGCCCACCGGATCATGACGTCGTCACCACGACGGTGACCGACCACTCCTGAATGCCCTTGCAGGAGATCTTGTGCGCGGCGGTCGCACACAGCGGCCGGGACGACGTGAGCTTCACGGTCCCGGCCGAGACCGCCTTGAACGCGTTGCTCGCGTCGCCGGGCCGGATCAGGATTCCGCTGTTGGTGGCCTCCAGGCCGCTGCCGGCGGTCTTGACCGGCGCCCAGGGCCTGGCGGTCGTCCCGTCCAGCAGAATCCGGACGGTGTTGCCGGTCGTCAGGCAGAACGTGCCGTTGGAGTCGGTGGCGGCGAGGGTCTCCTTCGCCGTACAGGCCGCCTTGCTCTTGCTCGGCGTGGGGGACTGGGACGGCGACACACTGCCGCTGCCGGTGTCGGACTTGGTGCCGCCGCAGCCCGTGAGGGCCAGTGCCAGGGTGGCGACGGCGAGGGACGGACCGAGAATCGATCGACGCATGGGGGCCTCCTTCGCCCCTTTGACGTGTCACCGACGCATCCGGATCCCCTGTGAACTGTGAAGTATTCGTGGACATGACAGAGCCCCGGCCGCTGCGAGACGACCGGGGCTCGGCTCATGAGGAGGTCAGCTGGTCGTGACGGCGGTGTCGTCGACGACGAAGCTGGTCTGGAGGGAGGAGTCCTCGACTCCGCTGAACTTCAGGGTGACCGTGGTACCGGCGAAGGCCGAGAGGCTGAAGGACTTCGCGACGTACCCGCTGGCCGCGTTGAGGTTGGAGTAGGTGGCCAGGGTGGTCGATCCGGCGGTGACCGTCAGCTTGTCGTAAGCCGTGCTGGTGCTGGTCTCCGCGGTGTCGATGTGCAGGTAGAAGGTGAAGGTCGTGCCGGTGCAGCCGGACGGGACGGTCACCGACTGGGACAGCGTGTCGGTGTGGGTCGAGCCGTAGCCGTCGAGCCAGGCGTAGTACGAGCCGGCGTGGGCGGACTCACTGCTGGAGTTGGTGATGACCCCGCTGCTCGCGGTCCAGGTCGTGTTGCCCGACTCGAAGCCCGCGTTGCCCAGGAGCTGGGACGAGGTGCAGGTGCCGGTGCCCGAGGTGCTGACCGTCCAGGTGAAGGAGGCCGAACCGGAGGCGCCGGTGGAGTCGGTCGCGGTCACCGTGACGGCGTAGGTGCCGGCGGTGGACGCGGTGCCGGAGATCAGACCGGTCGAGCTGCTGATCGACAGACCGGTCGGCAGCCCGCTCGCGCTGTAGGTGAGGGTCGCGCTCGCGCTGTCGGTGGCCGAGATCTGCAGGCTGGCCGTGGAGCCGGTCACGGTGGACTGGCTGCCCGGGTTGGTGACGGTCACCGTGTTGCCGGTCGTGGTGCCGGCGGTGAAGGCGGCGGTGCCGTCGGGGGTGCCCCAGCCGGTCGGGCCGTCGTAGCCGGTCTCGGCGGTGCAGAAGTACGCCGTCGAGCAGGAGCCGTTGTTGCCGCTGGTGACGTCGTACAGGTTGCTGGTGTGGGAGTAGGGGTACTTCGCCGGGTAGTCGCTGGTGCCCGGGGTGCCGGCCAGCGCGTAGACGCCCGCGATGATCGGGGACGAGGCGCTGGTGCCGCCGTAGACCGCCCAGCCGGAGCCGCCGTAGGTGTCGTAGACGGCCACGCCGGTGGCGGGGTCGGCGACGGCGGAGACGTCGGCCTCCATGCGCTTGGTGCAGCCCGTGTCGGTCTGCCAGCTCGGCTTGGAGTCGTACGCCGAGCAGCCGGAGCCGGTGCCCTCGGTGCTGCTGGTCTTCCACACGGACTCGGTCCAGCCGCGGGTGTTGGAGGACGTGGAGAGGGCCGTGCCGCCGACTGCGGTCACGTACTGGGACGTTGCCGGGTACTCGGCACCGTAGGCGGAGTCACCGGAGGAGACGGTGATCGCTACGCCCGGGTGCTTGAAGTACGAGGTGTCCTCGGAGGTCTGCGAGGAGGACTCGGAGCCGCCCCAGCTGTTGGAGACGAACTTCGCGCCCAGGGCGACGGCCTCGTTCTCGGCGGTGCCGAGGTCGGAGTCGGTGGCCGAACTGGCCTCCACCAGAATGATGTTGCAGTTCGGGCAGACCGCGCTGACCATGTCGATGTCGAGCGCTTCCTCGCCCGCCCAGCCGGTGTCGTTCGTCGGCAGGGACGTGGTCGAGCCGGTCTGGCTGACCTGCTTGAAGCAGCCGCTGGCCACGGTGCAGGCCGACAGGCCGAAGTTGGAGCGGTAAGTGGCCAGGTCCGAGGCCGCGTTGGGGTCGTTGTACGCGTCGACCACAGCGACCGTGAGGCCGGAACCGCCGGTCGAGGGAAGCGCGTACGCGCTGTGCAGGTTGGCCGGGCTGAGGCCGGAGACCGCGGCGGCGGCGTCCGGGTGCACGGCGGCGGCGAGCTGCTGCTTGATGTCGGTGCGCCGCTGGGCGAAACAGGCCGCCGAACCGGGGGCCGCCTTCGCGCACAGGTGCTCGGTCGGCACCTTCTGGCCGGCCTTGCCGGTGGAGTGGACGGCCTGGGCCGCGGGGGCGGTCAGGGCCTTGGCGTTCTGGGTGACCTTGGATACCTGGGCGGACTGGACGACTGCCTGGGCTGCGGGCTGCGCGTCGGCGGGGGAGGCCGCCACGAGCCCGAAGACGCTGAGGGTGAGGGCGGGTATGGCGGCGGTCAGCAGTCTTCGCAGACTCCGTCTGGGCTTCTCACGCATGGGGTACTGCCTCCATCGTTGGAGTGGGGTCCTCGGCGTGGTGGCAGGCCTGTGACGCGCGTAGCGGCGGCAGATGACGTCGTCATGGGCATGACACTTTGAGCGTCCTGTGGGGCACTGGTGAATGACATGAACAGGACGGGCAGAACGTAGCCGGGTCGACGAGACCGCGAACAGACGCACCCCATGAACTTTGCCGCTCCATAGAAACTCCATGGACGGCCCATGGAAGCTCCATGGGCCGTCCGCGAAGTAAGCGATACATAAAGGGGGTCGGAGGCGGGGCTAGAAGTCCTCGTCGAGGTCGACCGTGCCCTCCACCGCGACCTGGTACGCCGACGGGCGGCGCTCGAAGAAGTTGGTCAGCTCCTGCACGCCCTGCAACTCCATGAAGGAGAAGGGGTTTTCGGAGCCGTAGACCGGGGCGAAGCCCAGCCGCTGGAGGCGCTGGTCCGCGACGCACTCCAGGTACTGGCGCATCGAGTCGGTGTTCATGCCCGGCAGACCCTCGCCGCACAGGTCACGCCCGAACTGCAGCTCCGCTTCTACGGCCTCCTTCAGCATGTCGGTGACCTGCTGCTGGAGTTGGTCGTCGAACAGCTCCGGCTCCTCCTTGCGGACGGTGTCGACCACCTCGAAGGCGAAGCTCATGTGCATGGTCTCGTCGCGGAACACCCAGTTGGTGCCGGTCGCCAGACCATGCAGGAGACCCCGGCTGCGGAACCAGTAGACGTACGCGAACGCGCCGTAGAAGAACAGCCCTTCGATGCACGCGGCGAAGCAGATGAGATTGAGGAGGAAACGGCGGCGGTCGGCCTGGGTCTGGAGGCTGTCCAGCTTCTCGACCTCGTTGATCCACTTGAAGCAGAACTCGGCCTTCTCGCGGATGGAGGGGATGTTCTCCACCGCGTCGAAGGCGGCCGCCCTGTCCTCCGGGTCGGGGAGGTAGGTGTCGAGGAGCGTCAGGTAGAACTGGACGTGCACGGCCTCCTCGAAGAGCTGGCGGCTCAAGTAGAGCCTTGCCTCGGGGGAGTTGATGTGCTTGTACAGGGTCAGCACGAGGTTGTTCGCCACGATGGAGTCGCCCGTCGCGAAGAACGCGACCAGCCGGCCGATCATGTGCTGCTCACCCGGCGTCAGCTTCGCGAGGTCGGCGACGTCCGAGTGGAGGTCGACCTCCTCGACGGTCCAGGTGTTCTTGATCGCGTCCCGGTAGCGCTCGTAGAAGTCCGGGTAGCGCATGGGGCGGAGGGTCAGCTCGAAGCCCGGGTCGAGCAGGTTTTTAGGAGTCACAGCCTTGGCTTCGGTGGTCATTACTGGCAGGCCTCGCAGGACTCGGGGTTTTCCAGGGAGCAGGCGACCGCGTCTTCGTCGGGGGTCAACTGCTGTACGGGGACGGTGGTTTGGGCTTGCGCCTGGGCCGCGCGGGCGATGCGGGTCGCCGGGCGCGAGCGCAGGTAGTACGTCGTCTTCAGGCCCTGCTTCCAGGCGTACGCGTACATCGAGGAGAGCTTGCCGATCGTCGGCGTCTCCAGGAACAGGTTCAGGGACTGGGACTGGTCCAGGAACGGGGTGCGGGCGGCGGCCATGTCGATCAGGCCGCGCTGCGGGATCTCCCACGCGGTGCGGTACAACGCCTTCACGTCGGCCGGGATCCAAGTGAAGGCCTGCACCGAGCCGTTGGCGTCGCGCAGCGCCTCGCGGGTGCGGGCGTCCCACACGCCGAGCTGCTTCAACTCGTCGATCAGGTAGGAGTTGACCTGGAGGAACTCGCCGGAGAGCGTCTCGCGCTTGAACAGGTTGGAGACCTGCGGCTCGATGCACTCGTAGACGCCGGCGATGGACGCGATGGTGGCGGTGGGGGCGATCGCCAGCAACAGGCTGTTGCGCATGCCGACTTGGGCGATACGTTCCCGCAGCGCGGCCCAGCGCTCCGGCCAGGTCAGCTCCACGTCGTAGTGGTCGGGGTGCAGGACACCCCGGGCCGTACGGGTCTTCTCCCAGGCCGGCAGCGGGCCGTTGCGCTCGGCGAGGTCGGCGGAGGCCTCGTACGCGGCGAGCATGATGCGCTCGGCGATCCGCGTGGAAAGGGCCTTGGCCTGGGGGGAGTCGAAGGGGACGCGGAGTTTGAAGAAGACGTCCTGGAGGCCCATCGCGCCCAGGCCGACCGGGCGCCAGCGGGCGTTGGAACGGCCCGCCTGCTCGGTCGGGTAGAAGTTGATGTCGACGACACGGTCGAGGAAGGTGACGGCGGTGCGGACCGTCTCGTCCAGCCGCTCCCAGTCCAGCTCCCCATCGGTGACGAACGCGCCCAGGTTCACCGAACCCAGGTTGCAGACCGCCGTTTCGCCGTCGTCCGTGACCTCCAGGATCTCCGTGCAGAGGTTGGAGGAGTGGACCGTGTGGCCCGGCTCGGCCGTCTGGTTGGCGGTGCGGTTGGCCGCGTCCTTGAAGGTCATCCAGCCGTTGCCGGTCTGCGCGAGGGTGCGCATCATGCGGCCGTAGAGGTCGCGGGCCGGGATGGTCTTCTTGGCCAGCCCCGCCGCCTCCGCCTTGCGGTACGCGGCGTCGAACTCCGCGCCCCACAGGTCGACCAGCTCGGGCACGTCGGCCGGCGAGAAGAGCGACCAGATGCCGTCCTCGTTCACCCGGCGCATGAACTCGTCCGGGATCCAGTGCGCCAGGTTCAGGTTGTGCGTACGGCGGGCGTCCTCACCGGTGTTGTCCCGCAGCTCCAGGAACTCCTCGATGTCGGAGTGCCAGGTCTCCAGGTACACCGCGGCGGCACCCTTGCGCCGGCCGCCCTGGTTCACCGCGGCGACCGAGGCGTCCAGCGTCTTCAGGAACGGGACGATGCCGTTGGAGTGCCCGTTCGTGCCCCGGATCAGCGAACCGCGGCTGCGGATGCGGGAGTACGACAGTCCGATGCCGCCGGCGTGCTTCGAGAGGCGGGCGACCTGGTGGTAGCGGTCGTAGATGGAGTCCAGCTCGTCCAGCGGGGAGTCGAGGAGGTAGCAGGACGACATCTGGGGGTGCCGGGTGCCGGAGTTGAAGAGGGTGGGGGAGGAGGGGAGGTAGTCGAGGCGGCTCATCAGGCGGTAGAGCGCGGCTACTTCGTCCAGGGCGCGGATGCTGTCGTCCTCGGCCAGGCCGGATGCCACCCGCAGCATGAAGTGTTGGGGCGTCTCGATGACCTTGCGGGTGATCGGGTGCCGGAGGAGGTAACGGCTGTGGAGGGTGCGCAGGCCGAAGTAGCCGAAGCGGTCGTCGGCCTCGGTGTCGATCAGCGCGTCGAGGCGGGCCGCGTGCAGCGTCACGAACTCGGCGGTGCGGTCGGCGATGAGGCCCTCGCGGTGGCCCACGGCGACGGACTCGGTGAACGTCGTGACGCCCTGGGAGGCGGCCTCGGCGGCGATGCTGATCGTCAGCAGCCGGGCGGCGAGGCGGGAGTAGGCGGGGTCCTCGGAGATGAGGCCGGCGGCGGCCTCCGTGGCCAGTTCGCGCAGTTCCGTCAGGTCCGCGTGCGCGGACCGGCCGCGCAACGTGGCGGCGGCGACCCGGCCGGGGTCGGCGTCGGGAAGGTCGGCGGTCAGCTCGGTCAGGGTCCGCAGGATCGCAGTGCCGGGGCCGTCGGCGTCCTGAACGGCCGTTCCGGGAACGTCGGTTCCGGGTCCGGTCGTGGTCGCTACGTTCGCCTCGTTCGCCTGGGTCGCTGATGCCGGCTCTGCTGGCGCGATGGTCACGGTGGGGCTCTCCCTCGCTCGGCACGGGGCCTTGCGGAGGGCAGGCGGCAGTACACGAGCGCACGGGGCGTCGCGTCCACCGGCCCACTCCACGAGGCCCGGACGTCATGCGCCCTGGCCGGGTGGCCGGGCGCGCCGTCGGCAGGTCCTCGGACTGACCATGCGTGCATATGCACGTAAGTACACCGTTGCGGGACAGTTCCGGATTCGCACCGGATTCCCCTGCGGCGACAGCGAGCATGAGCATACATCTTGTGCCGGGCTGTCGTGGCACCCCCAGATGTTGTGTCGCGGTGGTTTCAGAGTGTCAGCTTGTAGGTGAGCAGAGTGAGATCGTCCAGGTGTGGCACGGGGTTCCAGTCGCGGTCGGGGGTGCGGACGAAACCGAGGCGTTCGTAGATGCGGTGGGCCGCGTGCATGGAGCGTTGGGACGACAGGACGATGGTTGTGCAGGCTTCTGTGGCTCGGGCGCGGGTGATGCAGGCGCGGACGAGGGCCTCGCCGGCACCGCGGCCGCGGGCGGCGCGGGCGATCGCCAGTGCGCGGATCTCTGCCTCGCCGGGGCGGGCTATGTCGGCGATGGGGCCGGGGCCCGGGACGAAGGTGACGCCGCCGAGGAGGTGGTCGCCGTCCACCGCGACGAGGACCTCGGCGGATGCGGCTCGGCTTGCCACGTCCTTCAGTACGGGGAGGTACGGGTCGGCTTCGCCGTAGTCGAGGAGGCCGTCGTCGAGGTAGGCGTGGGCGGTGAGGGTGCCGAGGGGTTCGTATTCGGTGGGGTTCGCTCGGCGGATGAGGATGTCCATGTGGGTGAGTGTGTACGAAAAGCGGGCCGCCGAGGGTGGTGCTCTCGGTGGCCCGCTGCGGGTTCGTCGTGGCTGGTCGCGCAGTTCCCCGCGCCCCTAGGGGGGTCTCAGTGGCCGGCGATCACAGGTAGCTCTTCCTTTACTCCCGGGTCGCCCGCGTCTGCCGTGTAGTCGGCGGGGCTGGTCTCGTCCACGCCCTCCGGGGCCTTGAACGCCTTCAGGGCGAAGGTCAGGACCACCGTCACCGCGACGTTCAGGACGAACGCCGTCAGGCCGATGTAGCCGATCTCGCCGATGCCGGGGATCTCCTTGGACGAGCCGCCGAAGTGATCCTGGGTCGGGGAGGCGACGCCGTAGGCCGCCAGGGTGCCGTAGACCATGCCGACCGCCCAGCCGGCCAGTAGGGCCCAGCGGTGGAACCAGCGGGTGAAGAGGCCGCCTACCAGGGACGGGAAGGTCTGGAGGATCCAGATGCCGCCGAGCAGCTGGAAGTTGATCGCCACCGTCTTGTCCATCGTCAGGACGAAGGCCAGGGCGCCGACCTTCACCAGGAGGGAGACGATCTTGGAGACCTTGGTCTCCTGGGCCGGGGTCGCGTCGGGCTTGATGAAGTCCTTGTAGATGTTGCGGGTGAAGAGGTTCGCGGCCGCGATGGACATGATGGCGGCGGGGACGAGTGCTCCGATGCCGATCGCCGCGAAGGCCACGCCCGCGAACCAGTCCGGGAACATGTTCTCGAAGAGCTGCGGGATCGCCAACTGCGCGTTGGTGACCTTGACTCCGGCCGCGATCGCCATGAAGCCGAGCAGCGCGAGCAGGCCCAGCATCAGTGAATACAGGGGCAGGATCGTGGTGTTGCGGCGGATCACGTTGCGGCTCTTGGAGGAGAGCGTCGCCGTGATCGAGTGGGGGTACATGAACAGCGCCAGTGCCGAGCCCAACGCCAGTGTGGCGTACGTCCATTGGCCGGCAGGGGCGGGGACGAGTCCGCCCGCCCCGGCCGCCTTGAACTTGGCGCCCGCCGCGCTGAAGATGTCGTCGAAGCCGCCGAGCTTGATCGGGATGTAGATGATCGCCACCGCGATGACGAGGTAGATCAGCCCGTCCTTCACGAACGCGATCAGCGCGGGGGCACGGAGGCCCGACGAGTAGGTGTACGCGGCCAGCACGCCGAACGCGATCAGCAGCGGCAGATCCTTCACGAACCAGTTGGAGCTCGCGCTGCCGCCCACGCCCATGACGTCCAACACGGCCTGGATGCCGACCAGTTGGAGCGCGATGTACGGCATGGTCGCCAGGATGCCGGTGACCGCCACCGCCAGCGACAGGCTCTTCGAGCCGAAGCGGCCCCGCACGAAGTCGGACGTCGTCACGTATCCGTGCTTGTGCGACACCGACCAGAGACGGGGCAGGAACGTGAAGATGAGGGGGTACACGAGGATCGTGTACGGCACCGCGAAGAAGCCGGCCGCGCCCGCCGCGTAGACCGCCGCCGGGACCGCCACGAACGTATACGCCGTGTAGAGGTCGCCGCCGAGCAGGAACCAGGTGACCCAGGTGCCGAACGACCGTCCGCCCAGGCCCCATTCGTCGAGGCTGGCTTCGTTGTCGGCCCGGCGCCAGCGGGCGGCCAGGAAGCCGAGGACCGTGACGGCCAGGAAGAAGAAGATGAAGACGGCGAGTGCGACGCCGTTCACGCCGTCGTTCACCGGTTACCTCCGGGGCGGGCCCGCTGGTCGCGCTGCCACAGTTTGTAGGCGGTCATCGTCAGCGCCGTCGAGATCAGCACCCAGAGCATCTGGTACCAGTAGAAGAACGGGATGCCGATGAACGTGGGGTCCGTCTTGGCGTAGGAGCCGACCCAGAGCATCGCCACGAACGGTGCGAGCAGGCAGACGGCGATGACGACGCGCACCGGTGTCACCACCGGTGCCGCCACTTCGGGCGGAACTTCGGGTACATCTGACATTTCGCGGCTCCGTCCCCTCACTGATCACCTGTGTAACGCGCAGGCAATGTAGGTCACGGAATCACCGCGGCGAAAGACCCCGTCCGCATATCGGCATGTCGATTTAGTGAAAGCCTGACATCGGTGTCAAAAGCGGGGGTCAGGGAGGGGTCAGGCAAGGGGGCAGGCAAGGGTCAGCAGCAGCGGAAGCCCTGCCTCGGGTCGGCCTCCTGGCGGTCCGTCCGCATCCTTTCGAAGTCGCGCCGGTCCGGGACCTCCGCCTCCGGGTGGTCCCGGCGTACGTGCGCGACATACCGCTCGTACGCCGACTCGTCCATCAACTCCCGGACGTACCACCGCACTCCGCTAGTCGCCCGCCTGAACGCCGACCACATCGCGCGCCCTCGCCTCCTCTTCCTTCTCCTCTCGGGTCGGGAGGAGTCCGGCCGGTGCCACGATCTTCGACTCGACGTACGGCGTCTCGCTGAGCGAGGAGAGCGCCGGGCGGCGGACGTGTCGAACGCAGACACGAAGGGCGTCCGCGATGACGACCACGACAAGCACCGCGAGAATGGCCGAAAGCACCCCGTCCACCGTGGAGTTGGTGACGACGGTGTGCATGTCGTCCATGGACTTGGCGGGCGGCAGGACCTTGCCCGCGTCGATCGCGTCCTGGAAGACGGATCGTTGCTTGAAGAAGCCGACCTTCGGGTCGCTGGAGAACACCTTCTGCCAGCTCGCCGTCAGGGTGACCGTCGCGTCCCAGGCGAGCGGAATCCCGGTGATCCAGGCCCACTTGAGGCGTCCGGACTTCACCAGGAGGGTGGTGCAGACGGCCAGGGCTACGGCGGCGAGGAGCTGGTTGGAGATGCCGAAGATCGGGAAGAGCTGGTTGATCCCGCCGAGGGGTTCGTGGACGCCGACCCAGAGGAAGTAGCCCCAGAGCGCGCACACGATTGCGCTCGTCAGTGCCAGGCCCGGCCTCCAACTCA
Source organism: Streptomyces xylophagus (assembly GCF_000716435.1). Lineage (GTDB taxonomy): Bacteria > Actinomycetota > Actinomycetes > Streptomycetales > Streptomycetaceae > Streptomyces > Streptomyces xylophagus. The sequence goes on along the minus strand of NZ_JNWO01000009.1, from coordinate 141,414 downwards.
CGTTCTTGAAGGGCCGGTAGACGTTCCCCAGCATGTCCTGGAGCATGAACCGGCCCACGCGCGTGCCCGCGTCCAGCGCGGTCAGGATGAACAGCGCCTCGAACATGATCGCGAAGTGATACCAGAAGGCGCGCAGACTCCCGCCGGTGACCTTGGCGAAGATCTCCGAGACGCCGACCGCGAGGGTCGGTGCACCGCCGGTGCGGGACAGCAGACTCGCCTCGTCGACGTTCTTCGCGGCCTGCGCGAGGTCGGCGGGGGAGATGTGGTACCCCCAACTGCTCACCACCTGCGAGGCGTTCTGCACCGTCGTGCCGATCGCGCCCGACGGGGCGTTCATCGCGAAGTACAGACCCGGGTCGATGATGCTCGCGGCGACCAGTGCCATGACGGCGACGGACGACTCCATCAGCATCGCGCCGTAGCCGATCATGCGGATCTGGGTTTCCTTCTGGATCATCTTCGGCGTCGTACCGCTGGAGATGAGCGAGTGGAAGCCGGACAGCGCGCCGCAGGCGATCGTGATGAAGACGAAGGGGAAGAGCGAACCGGCGAAGACCGGGCCGTTGCCGTGTTTCGCGAAGTCGGTGACGGCGGGCATCTTCAGGGCGGGCAGTGCGACCACGACGCCTATCGCCAGCAGGATGATCGTGCCGATCTTCATGAAGGTGGAGAGGTAGTCGCGCGGGGCGAGCAGGGTCCAGACGGGGAGGATCGAGGCGATGAAGCCGTACGCCACCAGCCAGATGACCAGCGTCGAGGGCGCGAGGGTGAAGGCGCCGGCCCACGACGACTCGGCGACCCAGCGGCCCGCGACCAGGGCGAGCAGCAGCAGGGCGACGCCGATGAGGGAGACCTCGGAGACGCGGCCGGGGCGAAGTACCCGTAGGTAGAAGCCCATCAGCAGGGCGATCGGGATGGTCATGCCGATGGAGAAGGTGCCCCAGGGGGAGGAGGCCAGCGCGTTCACGATGACGAGGGCCAGCACGCCGAGCAGGATGATCATGATGGCGAAGGTGGCGAGCAGCGCGGCGGCGCCGCCGAAGGGGCCGATCTCCTCGCGGGCCATCTGCCCAAGTGACCTGCCGTCGCGCCGGGTTGAGAAGAAGAGCACCACCATGTCCTGGACCGCGCCGGCGAAGATGACGCCGACGATGATCCAGATCGTGCCGGGCAAGTAGCCCATCTGCGCGGCCAGTACGGGTCCGACGAGCGGTCCGGCGCCGGCGATCGCGGCGAAGTGGTGGCCCAGCAGGACGCGGCGGTCGGTGGGGTGGTAGTCGATGCCGTTGTCGAGGCGTTCGGCCGGGGTGGCCCGGGTGCCGTCGACCTTCAGGACCTTGTACGCGATGAACTTCGAGTAGAAGCGGTAGGCGATGGCGTACGAGCCGAGCGCGGCGGCGACCATCCAGGCCGCCGACACGTTCTCGCCCCGCGCCAGCGCGAGTACGGACCAGCCCGCCGCGGCGACGAGCGCGACGAGGGTCCAGACGACGATGGTTCGGACGTTCGCGGTACGCACCGGGTGGTCCTCCCGTCCATGCGGCGACGGGAGGAACGTAGAGCAACCCGGGTAACTCCGTAAGTCCCTTAGTCCTGTGGGCGCTTCAGTCGCGCCACGAACTAGTCCTGCGGACGCTTGAGTCGCGCCACGAACTTGTAGCGGTCCCCCCGGTACACCGACCGCACCCACTCCACCGGCTTGCCCTCCTTGTCGAGGGAGTGGCGGGAGAGCATCAGCATCGGGAGGCCGACGTCGGTGCTGAGGAGGCCGGCCTCGCGCGGGGTGGCCAGCGAGGTCTCGATGGTCTCCTCGGCCTCGGCGAGATGGACGTCGTAGACCTCGGCCAACGCGGTGTACAGAGACGTGTACTTGACCAGGGACCTGCGCAGGGCGGGGAAGCGCTTCGCGCTGAGGTGGGTCGTCTCGATGGCCATCGGTTCGGCGTTGGCCATGCGCAGCCGCTCGATGCGCAGGACCCGGCCGCCGGCGGTGATGTCGAGCAGGTCGGCGAGGGTGTCGTCGGCGGTGATGTAGCCGATGTCCAGGAGCTGCGAGGTCGGTTCGAGGCCCTGGGCCCGCATGTCCTCGGTGTACGAGGTGAGTTGGAGGGCCTGGGAGACCTTCGGCTTGGCGACGAACGTGCCCTTGCCCTGGATGCGTTCCAGGCGGCCCTCGACGACCAGTTCCTGAAGGGCCTGGCGGACGGTTGTGCGGGAGGTGTCGAACTCCGCGGCCAGGGTGCGCTCGGGCGGGACCGGCGTGCCGGGCGCCAGTGTCTCCGTCATGTCGAGCAGGTGTTTCTTCAGGCGGTAGTACTTGGGCACACGCGCGGTGCGGACGGTGGCCCCACCCTCGTTCTCCGCACTGCTGACCTCGGTGCTCATGCTCTGCCTTCCCGGCTCCGGACAAGGGTCACTTCGTGATCCCTTCTGTATACCGTCGCGGTCGCTTTTGGTCTAGTCCACAGCGCCAAGTGGTCTAGCGGAAGAGAGTACTCCGGCACTGCTGTTTTCGCTGCCTTCTTACTTAAAGGTTCCTGCATATGTAGGTCCCATAACGGCTGGTCAGGGGTGTTTCGGGGGCTCTTGACAGGCCCTCTGGTCTGGTCCAAGCTCCGGGTACTGGTCTACACCATTGGTTCAGGTCCCGGCCCATGGGCGGGAGGTGTGGCAGGCATCCCTGAGGAGGGTGGCGTGAAGCGCAAGCTGATAGCCGCGATCGGTATCGCGGGCATGATGGTCTCCATCGCGGCGTGCGGGGGCAACGACGACAAGGGCTCTTCGAACAGCGGCGCCGACGCCAAGGAGCTGACCGTCTGGCTCACCGTCGACGCGCAGAACAACTGGCCCCAGCTGGTGAAGGCGGCCGACACGGCTGTGCAGAAGGCGCACCCCGGCGTCAAGATCAAGCACGAGTACTACGGCTGGCCGGACAAGAACACCAAGCTCGACGCGGTCCTCGCCACCGACAAGGCCCCCGACGTGGTCGAGATGGGCAACACCGAGATGCTGGGCTACATGGTCAAGGGCGCCTTCGCACCCGTCGACCCTTCCAAGTTCACCAACTCCTCCGCCTGGCTCGACGGCCTCAAGGCCTCCGTGACCTACGACGGCAAGACCTACGGCGTCCCCTACTACGCCGGTGGCCGCGTCGCCAACTGGCGTACGGACATCGCCGCTTCGGTCGGCGTCAAGACACCCCCGACGACGTACACCGAGCTGACCGCCGACCTGGACAAGATCCAGAAGAAGGAAGGCAGCAAGTTCAGCGCCTGGTACCAGCCCACCCGTGACTGGTACGCGGCCATGTCCTTCGTCTACGACGCCGGCGGCGCGATCGCCACCCAGTCCGGCAGTGAGTGGAAGGCCAGCCTCTCCTCGCCCGAGTCCATCAAGGGACTCAACGAGTGGAAGTCGGTCATCGACAAGTACATGCACGGCGACAAGACCAAGGACGAGTCCGACCGTTACATCGTCTACGGCCAGGGCAAGGCGTCCATGATCTTCGCCGCCGCGTGGGAGGGCGCGACCGCCGCCGACCCGAAGAACGACAAGACCGGCGGCAAGCTGAAGACCGACCTCGTCAACTTCGTGATGCCCGGCCCGTCCGGCAAGAACATGCCCGTGTTCCTGGGCGGTTCGGACCTGGCCGTCCCGGTCAAGTCCAAGGCGCAGGCCCTTGCAGCCGAGTGGATCAACGCCTTCACCGGTCCCTCCGGCCAGAAGGGCCTGATGGCCAAGGGCAACCTGCCGAACAACAAGACCGACCTCGCGACGCTGAAGAGCGACCCCGCGACGGCGGTCCCGGCCACCGCGGCCGAGTCCAACTGGTTCGTCCCGATGGCACCGGGCTGGGGCCAGGTCGAGAAGGCTCAGGTTCTGCAGACGATGCTGCAGAACATCGGCACCGGCAAGAAGTCGGTGGCGGACGCCGCGAAGGAAGCGGACACCGCGATCGACAAGGTCATCAACACCAAGTGACCTGAGGGCAGGGCCCTGTTGGACCCGGGGGAGACCTTCGGGGCAGGGCCCTGCCTCACGTACGGCCGTACGACCAGAGGGATCGCTGAGGAGCGCGCGATGAGTGCCGACACGACCACCCCCGCCAAGGTGCCGCCGCCGCGGCAGGCGCCGCCACCGCGCGTCCCCGACGCCTCGCGCAGAAAGCGGACGTCGAGAGGGGCCGGGATTCCCTGGCTGCTGCTCGCGCCCTGCCTGCTGATCCTCGCCCTCGTCATGGGCTATCCGCTGGTCCGCCTGGTCACGCTGTCCTTCCAGTCGTTCGGGCAGTCCCAGCTGTGGGGCTTCAAGCCCGCCGAGTGGGTCGGCTTCGACAACTTCTCCGGGGTCCTGAGCGACGGCGAGTTCTGGGGCGTTGTCGTCCGCACGATCGTCTTCGCGGCCGGCTCGGTCATCTTCACGATGGTCGCCGGCATGGCACTCGCCCTGCTCCAGCAGAAGGTCTCCGGCTGGATGAAGACGCTCATCAACGTTGTCCTGGTGGCCAGTTGGGGCATGCCGGTCATCGTCGCGACCACCGTCTTCAAGTGGCTCTTCGACTCGGACTACGGCGTCTTCAACGCGCTGCTCAGCAAGTTGCCCGGCGTCGACATGATCGGCCACAACTGGTTCGCGAGCGGACCGCAGGGTCTCCTCGTGATCATGCTGCTGGTGGTGTGGGGCGCGGTGCCCTTCGTGGTGATCACCCTGAGCGCCGGACTCACCCAGGTCCCCCAGGAGTTGGAGGAGGCCGCCCGCCTCGACGGCGCCGGCGCCTGGGGCGTCTTCCGGTACGTCACCCTGCCCATCCTCAAGCCGATCATCGTGATGCTGACGACCCTGTCGGTGATCTGGGACATGGGCGTCTTCCCCCAGGTGTTCGTGATGCGCGGCGGCCACCCCGAGGCCGACTTCCAACTGCTCAGCACCTATTCCTACGACCGTGCCTTCGTCGTCAACGACTACGGACAGGGTTCCGCGATAGCCCTGGTCACGGTGGTGCTGCTGCTCGGTGTCGTCGCCGTCTACATGCGTCAGATGCTTCAGATCGGAGAGGTCGAATGAGCGCGCTCACGACCGACGCGCCCCGGAAGCCGACCGGTGGGCGCCGGAAGTCCAAGGTCGGCTGGAACCTCGTCGGCCTGCTCGTCTTCGTCGTCGTCGGCTTCCCCCTCTACTGGATGCTCGACACGGCGTTCAAACCGGCGCGGGACGCCATCGACCCGGACCCGAGCCTGCTGCCCACCGGCATCACGCTCGACAACTTCCGCCGGGCGCTGGACATCGCCGACTTCTGGGGCCCGGTCGGCCGCAGCCTCATCGTGTCCCTGTCGGTGGTCGTGATCGGCGTCATCGTCGGCCTGCTGGCCGCGCTCGCGATCTCCCGCTTCGCCTTCCGGGGCCGCAAGATCGTGATCGTCGGCATCCTCGCGGTCCAGATGGTCCCGCTGGTCTCGATGATCATCCCGGTCTTCCTGCTCCTGAACGACCTCGACCAGTACGACAAGCTCTCCGGCCTGGTCATCACCTACCTCACCTTCATCCTCCCGTTCACGGTGTGGACCCTGCGCGGCTTCATCGTCAACATCCCGAAGGAGCTAGAGGAGGCGGCCATGGTCGACGGCTGCTCCCGCACCGGCGCCTTCATCCGCGTGGTCTTCCCGCTCCTGGCCCCGGGCATGGTCGCCACTTCGGTCTACGGCTTCATCCAGGCCTGGAACGAGTACCTGTACGCCCTCATGCTGCTGAGCCAGGAGCACCAGACGGCGACCGTCTGGCTCGGCAACTTCACCACCAAGCACGGCACCGAGTACGCCCCGATGATGGCCGGCGCCACGATGATGGCCGTGCCGATCGTCGTCCTGTTCCTCATCGTCCAGCGCAAGATGGCCGCGGGGCTGACCGCGGGCGCTGTGAAGGGATAACGCCAACCGATGACGACACTCGCCAGCGGTACAGACACCCTGACGCGCGACGCCCTCACCGTCCTGCAGCCCGGCTTCCCCGGCACCACGGCCCCCGACTGGCTGCTGCGGCGCCTCGGCGAAGGCCTGGCCTCGGTGGGCCTGTTCGGCCGCAACATCGCGTCACCCGAGCAACTCTCCTCCCTGACCGCCCAGTTGCGGTCCGAACGGGACGACGTGCTGGTCGCGATCGACGAGGAGGGCGGAGACGTCACGCGCCTCGAAGTGCGGACGGGCTCCTCCTTCCCGGGCAACCACGCGCTCGGCGCGGTGGACGACGTGGACCTGACGAGGGCGGTGGCCCACGAGCTGGGCCGCCGACTCGCCGCCTGCGGAGTGAACCTGAACTGGGCCCCCTCCGCCGACGTCAACTCCAACCCCTCCAACCCGGTCATCGGCGTCCGCTCCTTCGGCGCCGACCCGGAACTGGTCGCCCGGCACACGGCCGCCTACGTCACCGGCCTCCAGTCGGCCGGCGTCGCCGCCTGCACGAAACACTTCCCGGGCCACGGCGACACGGCGGTCGACTCCCACCACGCGCTGCCGCGCATCGACGCGGACTCGCCGGTCCTGGAGCAGCGCGAACTGCTCCCGTTCCGCGCGGCCATCGCCGCCGGCACCCGCGCGGTGATGAGCGCCCACATCCTGGTCCCGACCCTGGACCCGGACCGCCCGGCCACCCTCTCCCTCCGCATCCTCACCGACCTCCTCCGCGGCCAACTCGGCTACGACGGCCTCATCGTCACCGACGGCATGGAGATGCAGGCCATCGCCGCCACCTACGGCATCGAACGCGGCAGCGTCCTCGCGATCGCCGCCGGCGCCGACGCGATCTGCGTGGGCGGCGGCCTCGCGGACGACGAGACGGTACGACGCCTGCGGGACGCGCTGGTCGGAGCGGTGCGCGCGGGCGAACTCCCCGAGGAACGCCTGGCCGAAGCGGCCGAGCGGGTACGGGCGTTGGCCCGCTGGACGGCGTCGGGGCCGGCGGCCGCGTCCACCCCGGACCAGGGCTCCGCCGCGGACACGGACCGCGCCCCCGCCGCAGAGGTGACGCGCGTCGACATCGGCCTCGTCGCCGCCCGCCGTGCCCTCACGGTCACCGGCGCCGACGACTTCACCCCGCTCACCGAACCGCCCTACGTCGCCCTCCTCACCCCCGTCGCCAACATCGCCGTCGGCGACGAGACACCCTGGGGCGTGGCCGCGGAACTCGCCCGTCTCCTGCCCGGCACCGAGACGGCCGGTTTCGCCGGGGCGGACGAGGACGCGGGGCGTGTGGTGCTGAAGGCGGCCGGGACGCGGCGCATCGTGGCCGTGGTCCGGGACGAACACCGCCACCCCTGGATGGCGGCTGCCCTCGACACCCTGCTGGCCGCCCGCCCCGACACCGTCGTGGTCGAGATGGGCGTACCGCAGGCCGCTCCCCGAGGCGCCCTCCACATCGCCACCCACGGCGCGGCCCGAGTCTGCGGCCACGCGGCGGCGGAGGTCATCGCCGGGACGTGACCGCGAGCCGGGGGAGCGACCCCGACCCGGGGAACACCTCCGAATACACCGGTGCCGGGCCTTCCACGAGGGGGCCCGGCACCGGCATATGTCCGAACGGAACCTCAGATCCCCTGCCAGTCCGGCTTGTTGACGAACGTGTGCCGGAAATAGTCCGCGAGCTTCAGCTTGGACGCGGCGCCCTCGTCGACCACGACCGTCGCATGCCGGTGCAACTGCAGCGCCGACGCCGGGCACACCGCGGCGACCGGCCCCTCCACGGTCGCGGCGACCGCGTCCGCCTTGCCCTCGCCGGTCGCGAGCAGCACCAGGTGCCGGGCCTCGAGGATCGTGCCGATGCCCTGCGTGATGACGTGGTGCGGGACCTGCTCGATGTCGCCGTCGAAGAACCGCGCGTTGTCCACCCGCGTCTGCTCGGTCAGCGTCTTGATCCGCGTCCGCGAGGCCAGCGACGAGCACGGCTCGTTGAACCCGATGTGCCCGTCGGTGCCGATCCCCAGTATCTGCAGATCCACCCCGCCGGCCTCACCCAGCGCCCGGTCGTACGCCTCGCAGGCCGCCTGCACGTCCTCGGCGGTTCCGTCCGGCCCGATGAACGCGTCGATCCCGACCCCGAGCCGCTCCAGCACCTCGCGCCGCAGCACCGAGCGGTACGACTCCGGGTGCTCGGCGGGCAGCCCCACGTACTCGTCGAGCTGGGCTATCCGCGCTCGCGAGGTGTCCACGCCCCCGGCGCGGACCTTGGCCGCCAGCGCTTCGTAGATGGGCAGCGGCGTCGACCCGGTGGCCACACCGAGAAGCGCGTCCGGCTTGCGCCGGAGCAGCTGTGCCATGGCCTCGGCGATCAGCTCGCCGCCCGACTTGGCGTCCGGAACGATGACAACTTCCACGCTGGCCTGCCGTTCTGCAGAGGGGACTTCGAGGAGTCCGGAAGAGCTGTGTGGTTTAGACCAATCCGTGCCCCAATCTAACAGAGGAGGGTCCTGCCTCCCAGAGTTCGCCGCCTGTCCGAAAACCGGTAACCGCCCCACAGAGGCGCATCTCCGTCCGACGGGGTGAAATGGACACCGCACCACTGTCGCGACCGACCTCCGGAGGACCCCGCGTGACCGCCACGACGCCGGCCCCCGACAGCGAACTCCCCGGCCGGATCATGGCCCGCGAGATGGCCGAACAGCCCGCCGTCCTGCGCCGCATCCTGGACGAGGGCGCCCCGCGCATCCGGCAGGTGGCCCAGGACGTCGCCGCCCGCAGGCCCCGCTTCGTGCTGCTCACCGCCCGCGGCACCTCCGACAACGCCGCCCTGTACGCCAAGTACCTCCTGGAGATCCGCCTCGGCCTGCCCTGCGGACTCACCTCGATGTCGACGACCACGGCCTACGGCGCCCGCCCCGACCTGACCGACGTCCTCGTCGTCACCGTCAGTCAGTCCGGCGGCTCCCCGGACCTGGTGGCCTCGACCCGCGCCGCCCGCGAGGCCGGCGCGATCACGGTCGCCGTGACCAACAACCCGGACTCACCGCTGGCCGCCGTCTCCGAGTACCACATCGACATCATGGCCGGACCGGAGAAGGCACTCCCCGCGACCAAGACGTATACAGCCTCCCTTCTCGCGCTCTATCTCTTCGTCGAGGGCCTTCGCGGCGGCGACGGCGCGGCGGCCAAGGCGCTGCCCGATCTCGCCGAGCAACTCCTCGCCCGGCAGGACGAGATCCGCACCCTCGCCTCCCGCTACCGCTTCGCCGAACGCATGGTCATCACCTCCCGCGGCTACGGCTATCCCACCGCCAAGGAAGCCGCCCTCAAGCTGATGGAGACCAGCTACATCCCCGCCCTCGCCTACTCCGGCGCCGACCTCCTGCACGGCCCTCTCGCCATGGTCGACAACGTCTCCCCGGTCATCGCGGTCGTCACGGACGGCAAGGGCGGCGCCGCCCTCCAGCCCGTGCTCGACCGACTCCGCGGCCGGGGCGCCGACCTCGTCGTCATCGGCCCGGCCGGCCAGGTCGACCAGGCCTCGGCCGGCTTCGTCCTGCCCGTCGAGGGCGTCCCCGAGGAACTCCAGCCCGTCCTGGAGATCCTCCCGCTGCAGCTCCTCGCCTACGAGGTCACCATCGCCCGAGGCCAGGACCCCGACGCGCCCCGCGCCCTGGCCAAGGTGACGGAGACCCGCTGAACAAGGTGACGGAGGCCCACTGACCAGCAGCACCCTTACGTGAGCGAACCTCCCGTCGCGTCCACCCAGCTCCCGGTGATCCACCGCCCGCCGTCCGACGCGAGGAACGCCACCACGTCCGCCACGTCGGCGGTCTCTCCCACTCGCCCCAGCGCGGAGAAGGCCGCCGCCCGCGCCCAGCCGTCCTCGCTCCCGTGCAGGAACTCGGCGGTGTTGTCCGTGTCTATGAGGCCCGGCGCCACCGAGTTCACGGTGATGCCCCGGGGGCCGAGCACCTTGGACAGGTCCCGGGAGAAGACGTCCAGGGCGCTCTTCGTCATCGAGTACGCGATGTTGTGCGGCATGGCCGCGCTGCGGGCGAGCCCCGACGAGATGTTGATGATCCGGCCCCCGTCCCGCAGTCGGCCCAGCCCGTGCCCGACGAGGAAGAACGGCGCCTTCACATTCACCGCGAAGAGGCGGTCGTACTCCTCTTCCCCCATCTCCCCGATCGGCGAGGAGGATCCGATCCCCGCGTTGTTCACCAGGATGTCCAGCCCGTCCGCGTGCCGGTCGAACTCCGCCCAGAGTCCTTCGACGTCCCCAGGCGCACCCAGCTCCCCGCCGATCGCGAACGCCGAGCCGCCCGCCCCCTCGATCGCGGCGACCACCTCCTTCGCCGCCGCCTCGCTCCTGCCGTAGTGCACCGCGACCCGCGCCCCGTCCCGCCCCAGCCGCTCCGCGATGCCCCGCCCGATTCCCCTGCTCGCACCCGTGACCAGTGCCGTCCTGCCCGCGAGCACACCCATGGCGACGCTCATGTCCACACCCCTCCGCATTTCCCTAGCGGTCGTTACAGAAAAGACCGTACAACAGCCCACCGACATTTCTCTAGCACTCGCTATACAATTCACTCCATGGTGCGCAGCGAGGAGACGAAACCGCAGTTCAAGACCGGTAAGGCTCGTGGTCGACCGCGGTCCTTCGACCGTACGACCGCGCTGGAGCAGGCCGTCCTCGCCTTCTGGGAGCACGGCTACGAAGCCACCTCGGTCTCCGACCTCACCCGCGTCATGGGCATCGGCGCCCCCAGCCTCTACGCGGCCTTCGGTGACAAGCAGGCCCTGTTCGCCGAGGTCGTGGCGGAGTACGGCACGCGCTACGGCTCCTTCACCGGCCGGGCGCTCGCCGAGGAGCCCACCGCCCGGGCCGCCGTGGCGCGGATACTGCGCGAGGCGGCCGCCGAGTACACCGCACCCGGCCGGCCGCACGGCTGTCTCGTCATCCACGCGGCCACCAACTGCACGACCCCCGAGGTGGAGGAGTCCCTGCGGGAGCGGCGCAACGCCAACCTCGTCGCCTTCGAGCGTCGTATCGAAGCGGACATCGCGGCGGGGGAGCTGCCCGCGGACCTCGACGCCGCCGCGTTCGCCCGGCACGCGGGGGCGGTCGTCCAGGGGATGTCCCAGCAGGCGCGGGACGGGGCGAGCCGTCAGGAGTTGGAGGCGGTCGCCGAAATTGCCATGAACATCTGGCCCCGCACATGACTCAACACCGTTAGGCTTCGCCGTGGATGCTGGGACGTCCTACGAGTGGCGGACCGAGCGGATCGCAGCGGAAAAGCGCCACCATCAAACATCCTTCAACGCATGGACACGGATAGTGGTCTAGTCCACAATGTGTATGTGTTAAAGGCGCAAGCCTCCGTCTTCCCCGCACAGGAAGACGGACCGAGGAACCGAGGCTCTCTGCCCTGACTGCCCCGGCTCCTCATCCATCGGCCGATCGGGACCGCACACCCCGTGGCCGTTGCTGCTCCGGGCTGCGGTGCCGGGAGGGTTGAGGGTCCCTCTCAGGCGCCGCGGCCCGCGGGTGTTTTTAGGACAGGTACAGACCGGCGGGTACGCTCGCAGACGTGCCCTCCATGAACGAACTCGTACGCCAGCACACCGCACTCGACGACTCCGACCTCGAGTGGCTCCACCTGCTGGTCTCGGAGTGGCAGCTGCTCTCCGACCTCTCCTTCGCCGACCTGGTCCTGTGGGTCCCCACGCGCGACGGCACCCGCTATGTCTCCGTCGCCCAGATGCGGCCGAACACCGGCCCCACCTCGTACCAGGACGACATGGTCGGCCACCTCGTCCCGCGCGGCCGTCGCCCCATGCTGGACGCGGCCCTCGACGAGGGCCGGATCGTGCGCGAGGGCGACCCGGAGTGGCGCGAAGAGGTCCCGGTCCGCGTCGAGTCGATTCCGGTACGACGTGAGGGGCGCGTCCTGGGTGTCATCGCGCGCAACACCAACCTGCTCACCGTGCGCACCCCGAGCCGCCTCGAACTCACTTACCTGCAGAGCGCGTCCGACCTCGCGCAGATGATCGCGGCCGGCTCCTTCCCGTTCCCGAACCAGCAGGTCGACATGGACGCCTCGCCGCGTGTCGGCGACGGACTGATCCGCCTCGACGGCGACGGCATCGTGCAGTACGCCTCGCCCAACGCCCTCTCCGCGTACCACCGCATGGGCCTCGCCGCCGACCTCGTCGGCCATCACCTGGGCGTGACCACCGCCGAACTCGCCCCGACCCGGGGCCCGGTGGACGAGGCGCTCGCCAAGGTCGCCAGCGGATGGGCGCCGCGCGAGTTCGAGATCGAGGCGCGCGACGGGGTCATCCAGTTCCGGGCGATCCCGCTCAAGCCCAAGGGCACGCGCATCGGTTCACTGGTGCTGCTCCGGGATGTCACCGAACTGCGGCGCCGCGAGCGGGAGTTGATCACCAAGGACGCGACCATCCGGGAGATCCATCACCGGGTGAAGAACAACCTCCAGACAGTCGCCGCCCTGTTGCGTCTCCAGGCCCGCAGGATCGACTCCGAGCGCGGCCGGGAGGCGTTGGAGGAGGCCGTACGACGGGTCGGTTCGATCGCGATCGTGCACGAGACGCTGTCCCAGAACCTGGACGAGCGCGTGGAGTTCGACGAGATCGCCGACCGGGTGCTCGCGATGGTCGCCGAGATCTCCCCGGGCAAGGTCACCGGCCGGCGCAGCGGTCGCTTCGGAATACTGGACGCCGAGGTCGCGACCCCGCTCTCCATGGTCCTCACCGAGATCCTGCAGAACGCCCTGGAACACGGCTTCCGTGAGGGCGAGACCGGCACGGTCGAGGTCTCGGCCGTCCGCGGCGGCACCTCGAAGGACGCCCGCCTCCTGGTCACCGTGCAGGACGACGGCGTAGGACTCCCCGAGGGATTCGACCCGCACCGCTCGGGCAACCTGGGTCTGCAGATCGTACGGACGCTGGTGGAGGGCGAGTTGGGCGGCACGTTCGACATGGTGGCTGGGCCGGAGCGGGGGACCCGGGTGATCCTGGACGTGCCGGTGCAGGCGCACAAGTGACGTATGAGCACATGACCTCCACACATGCGGGCCTGAACAGCCGTACGCGCGCGTGTACTTGAGCAGCCGCACGTGTGCTTGAACAGCAAAGAGCCCCGGATCACTGGGTGATCCGGGGCCAGTCGCTCGTTGCTATGCGCATCGGGGGTACTGCGCGCTGCGGCTCGGGGGCGGGAGATGCGTACTCGCTGTACGCGCCGCCAAGCTCAGGCTGTTTTGCGGGGTGAACGTCAGGCGGATGCCTGACGGGCACGGTTGCGAGCGGCGCGGCGCTTCATGGCGCGGCGCTCGTCCTCGCTGAGACCACCCCAGACGCCGGAGTCCTGGCCGGACTCGAGCGCCCACTGCAGACACTGATCCATAACGGGGCAGCGACGGCAGACGGCCTTGGCTTCCTCGATCTGCAGCAGCGCAGGACCGGTGTTGCCGATGGGGAAGAAGAGCTCGGGGTCTTCCTCGCGGCAAACGGCGTTGTGACGCCAGTCCATGGCTGCTACCTCTCCTTGGTATTACGTGCGGGTTGCTTGTGAATGTGAACGCTTTCACGAATCCCTCAACAAGTGAAGGGCCGAACGCCAGGTTCACTGGCGGGGTCCTGTGGATTGAAGAGGGGTTCCGGTGATCCGTGGAGGCCGGTGTTGCGGGCCGTCTCGATCGCCACGTAGAGACTCGCAAACCTCAGCGGCGGATACAACCCCTTCCGGAAAGTTTTTTTTGATTCCTCGGTGTCGACTAGGTCACAGCCGTACTTCCATGGGGTGGACCCTGGTCTAAACGTTCGAGTGAAAGGACTTCAGCCCTTTCTGCTCACACAATCACACGCAGTGCACGGCGTACGCCTGTGAACGTCACGCTCGTACGCAGTCCGAGGTGGTCGCCGTCCATCTGGAGGGGCAATGGGACCTTGGATTGCAAGGTGAACTCGCTCAGGTCGTGGAGAGCCGCAGCGTGCTTGCCGTGGGGTCCACGCTCGGGGGACGAAGTGAGCAACTGGGTGCCATACCGGGCAACCGCGGCGCTGGACAGACGGCTGAGACCGAGTACGTCGAGGCCTTTATCGAACGACGCCTTAGGTGACGTGTACATCGGGCGATTGCCGAGATACGTCCACGGCGACGTGTTCGAGACTATGGCCACCACGAGATCGGTGACCGGGTCCTCACGGGGCTGCTCCAGCGTGATCGTCCCGTGCCGGCGGTGCTGCTCACCGAGGAACTGCCGGACCACCTGGCGCACGTACAGCGCATGCGTGGACTTCTTGCCCTGCTCCCGCTGCTGTTCGACCCGCCCGACCACCCCCGCGTCGAACCCGAGCCCGGCGTTGAAGGTGAACCAGCGGGACGGTACGGCCTCGTCCTCGGTGCCGGGTGTCCCGGAGGTCAGCCCCAGGCCGACCGTGCGCTCACTGCCCTCGCGAAGGGCGTCGAGGATGGCGCCGGTGGCCTCCACGGCGTCGTTGGGCAGGCCCAGGGCGCGGGCGAAGACGTTGGTGGAGCCGCCGGGGACCACGGCGAGGCTGGGCAGGCGCTCCGGGTCGGGGCCGGTGTGCAGCAGGCCGTTGACGACCTCGTTGACGGTGCCGTCGCCGCCGAGGGCCACCACCAGGTCGACGTTCCCGCTCTCCGCCGCCTGTCGGGCGAGGTCGCGCGCGTGGCCTCTGTACTCCGTGGTGACGGCCTCCAGCTTCATTTCGCTGGCGAGCGCGTGGAGCAGGACGTCGCGCGTACGTGCGCTTGTGGTGGTTGCCGCCGGATTGACCACGAGAAGTGCACGCATGAGTTGCAGCGTACCTACTGGGGGGTACCCGTCCCATACCGAGGTAGGGGTTGGGTAAGAGGAGAGGGCGTGAGCCTGGACACCTGGGGCCGTTTTCCGAGGGCTACCCTTCTGGGGTGAGTGCTGAGCAGACCCCCGCCCCGGAGACCGACGGCCCCGACGGACCCCGTCCGCGCCGCCTGACCTACGCGGCGGTCCTCGTCGCACTTGAGGGGCTCGCGCTGGCCGTCGCCGGGGTGTGGATGCTCGTCCTGGGTCTCACCGGCGAACCGGACGACCGCCGGCAGGCCGTGACCGGTGGCGTGACCCTGGTGGTGCTCGCGCTGCTGCCGCTGCTCGCCGCGCGCGGACTGATCGGGCGGCGCAGCTGGAGCCGGGGCCCGGCCGTCATCACCCAGGTCATGGCGCTGCCCGTGGCCTACAACCTGCTCCGGGCCGACAGTGTGGCCATTCCGGCCGGGATCGCGCTCGCGGTGGTCGCGGTCGCCTCGCTGGTGCTGCTGGTGAACCCGGCGACGACACGGGCCCTCGGAATCCGAGGGCCCGGCCGCCGTACCGAAGAGCCGAAGGGCTGACCTCCGACTCGGTGTCCTACTCCTCGACGAGGAGCTTCTCCCGCAGCTGGGCCAGTGTCCGGGCCAGCAGCCGGGACACGTGCATCTGCGAGATGCCGACCTCCTGCGCGATCTGCGACTGCGTCATGTTGCCGAAGAACCGGAGCAGCAGAATCCGCTTCTCCCGGGGCGGCAGATCCTCCAGGAGCGGCTTGAGCGACTCCCGGTACTCGACGCCCTCCAGGGCCTCGTCGTACGCGCCGAGCGTGTCCGCGACCGCCGGGGACTCGTCGTCCGTGTCGGGAACGTCCAGGGACAGCGTGGAGTAGGCGTTGGCCGACTCCAGGCCCTCCAGGACCTCCTCCTCGGAGATGCCCAGCTTCTCGGCCAGCTCGTGGACCGTGGGCGAACGGCCGTGCCGCTGCGAGAGCTCCGCGGTCGCCGTGGTCAGCGCGAGGCGCAGCTCCTGGAGCCTGCGCGGGACGCGGACCGCCCAGCCCTTGTCGCGGAAGTGCCGCTTGATCTCGCCGACGACCGTCGGGGTCGCGTACGTCGAGAACTCGACGCCGCGCTCCGGGTCGAAGCGGTCGACCGACTTGATCAGGCCGATGGTGGCGACCTGGGTCAGGTCGTCCAGCGGCTCGCCGCGGTTGCGGAAGCGGCGCGCGAGGTGCTCGACGAGCGGCAGGTGCATACGGACCAGCCGGTTGCGCAGCTCCGCGTACTCGACGCTGCCGTCCTTGAGCGTGCGCAGCTCGATGAAGAGTGCGCGCGCTCCGCTGCGGTCCTCGTGCCGCGTGCTGTGCACGCTCGGTGTGCTCTGCACGCTGTCCTCGGCGTTTCGCTCGTGCTCGCTCATCGTCCCGCCCGTCGCCCTTCCCCGAGCTCTCGCCTCCTCCCCCACGCTCGACCCAGCCTGAGCGGAGGGACCCCCAGGTGCGGGGGAGACCCCACCAATACGCACAGCACCGTCCTGCTCACGTTGACCGTCGTCCATCAATCCGGCCTCCGAGGGTTCTTCCTCCGGGTGCGGCCGGGCCTGTTCGGGGATTCCGCCGCGCGGCACGAGGGGGCTGTCGTCCGCCGTGAGGCGAGATCCGCCCGGGCCGCCCTCGGCCGGCGGCTCCCGTGTGCCGCGCTCTTCGTCCCGCACCGGCCCGTCCCCGTTCCTCACGCCGGCCCGGGTCCCGCGCCGCGCTGTTTGTAGAGGCTGATCGTCACGGTCTTGTCCTCGTCGACCGCCGATGAGACCTTGCCCGCGAGGGCCGAGAGCACGGTCCAGGCGAAGGTGTCGCGCGAGGGGGCGTGACCGTCCGTCGTCGGGGCGGAGACGGTGACTTCGAGCGAGTCGTCCACGAGGCGGAAGACACAGCTGAGCACCGAGCCCGGCACGGCCTGCTGGAGCAGGATCGCGCAGGCCTCGTCCACCGCGATGCGGAGGTCCTCGATCTCGTCGAGGGTGAAGTCCAAACGGGCCGCGAGGCCGGCCGTGGCCGTACGCAGCACCGACAGGTAGGCACCCGCAGCCGGCAGCCGGACTTCCACGAAGTCCTGGGTCGCGGGCTCGCCTGCGATCTGGGACACCCTCACCTCCAAGGTGGTACAAGCTCTTTCGGGGGCCCAGGGGTCGCCCCCCGGGGTAACGCGATACTTGGTTCAGCGGTGACGCTACCGCGCTCTGAACTTTCCTGTCCCCGGGACCCCAACCCCATGCTGTCACTCATAGTAAACCTACGGATACGCTCCGTGGCTAGGGGTCCTGCGGGCCCAATTGGGAAGAGCGCGCGCCGGGTTGACGTACCCAGACGTCAGACGGTCGAACCGTCGAAACCGGCGGTCGGATTACGGGGTCACAGGAGTACGTGGTCGACGAAGCACCAGCGCCAGCTCTCCCCGGGCTCGAACGTCCGCATCACCGGATGCCCGGAGTCCTTGTGATGTGCTGTGGCGTGGCGGGAGGGCGAGGAGTCGCAGCAGGCGACATGGCCGCAGAAGAGACACAGTCGCAACTGCACCGGGTGGGTGCCGGCCGCCAGACACTCAAGACAGGTCTCGCTCTGGGGCCCCGGCTCCGGGAGCGGCAGCGCGTCGGCGTGCGTGCACTGTTTCATGATTGCCAGATTACGACGGGTGTGCGGTTGGCCGCGCGGAAAAACGAGGGCGGGCGAGGACGATGGACGTGATGCCACTGCTGATGCTGGTGGCGGGAAGCGCCGCGGTGGCCGCCGGGGCCCGGCGCACCCCGGTGCCGGCACCGCTGCTGCTGGTCGCGGTCGGGCTGGTCGTTTCGTACGTCCCGGGGGTGCCCGACTACACCCTCGACCCGGACGTCGTACTGCCGCTGCTGCTGCCCCCGCTGCTGTACACGTCGGCCACCGACAGCTCGTACCTCGATCTGCGGGCCCAAGTACGGCCCGTGGCACTGCTGTCGGTCGGCTACGTGCTCTTCGCGACCTTCGTCGTCGGCTGGGCCGCGTACGTGATCGTGCCGGGGCTGCCGCTGACCGCGGCACTGGTGCTGGGCGCGGTGGTGGCGCCGCCGGACGCGGTCGCCGCGACGGCGGTGGCCCGCCGGGTCGGACTGCCCTCACGGATCACGACGATCCTCCAGGGCGAGTCCCTGCTGAACGACGCGACCGCGATCACCGCCTACAAGGTGGCCCTCGCGGCAGCGGTCGGCGAGGGTGCCACCTGGGCCGGCGGCATCGGGGAGTTCCTGCTCGCGGCCGTCGGCGGTGTCGGCGTCGGGCTGATCATGATGGTGCCGATCCACTGGCTGCGCACGCACCTCAAGGAGGCGCTGCTGCAGAACACGCTCTCCCTGTTGATCCCGTTCGTCGCCTACGCGGTCGCCGAGCAGGTGCACGCCTCCGGAGTGCTCGCCGTCGTGGTCGTGGCGCTCTATCTGGGGCACCGCGCGTGGGAGGTCGATTTCGCGACCCGTCTCCAGGAGGAGGCGGTGTGGAAGATGGTCGCCTTCGTGCTGGAGTCGGCGGTGTTCGCGCTGATCGGGCTGCAACTGCCGGTGGTTCTCAAGGGACTTGGCGAGTACCGGGGCCTGGACGCCGCCTGGTACGCGATCGCCCTCTTCCTGGTCGTCGTCGCGACCCGGTTCGTGTGGGTGTACCCGGCGGCCTTCCTGCCCCGGCTGCTGTCGGCGCGCATCAGGGAGCGCGAGGACAGCCCCACCTGGAAGGGGGCGATGACCACCGCGTGGGCCGGCATGAGAGGCGTGGTCTCGCTGGCCATCGCCTTCTCGATCCCGCTCACCGTGCACGGCGGCGGCCCCTTCCCGCAGCGCAACATCATCCTGTTCCTGACCTTCACGACGGTCATCGGGACCCTGGTGGTGCAGGGCCTGAGCCTGCCCCCGATCATCAGGCTGCTGAAATTTCCCGGGCGCGACCAGCAGGCCGAGACGCTCGCCGAGGCCAACGCCCAGGCGCAGGCGTCCAGAGTCGCCGAAAAGCGCCTGGAGGCCCTCCTGGAGGACGAACGCAACGCCCTGCCCCCTCCGCTCGCCGACCGCCTCCGCGAGGTCCTGGAGCGCCGCCGCAACGCCGTCTGGGAGCGCCTGGGCGCCACCAACCCCGTCACCGGCGAGACCGTCGACGACACCTACCGCCGTCTGTCCCGCGAGATGATCAGCGCCGAGCGCTCGATGTTCGTGCGCCTGCGCGACGGCCGCTACATCGACGACGAGATGCTCCGCACCCTGCTGCGCAGGCTGGACCTGGAGGAGGCGGCGGCCTATCGGGAGGCGGCCTAGCGTTTTCTACGACGCCGGGCGGCCGTTCACGAAAACGGGCGCCCGGTGACGATCGCGGCGACCGTGCTCCCGCGCGGGAAGGCCCCCGCTTCGGCGAGGGCAACAAGTCCGTACAGCAAC
The DNA here is from genome assembly GCF_000716435.1 of Streptomyces xylophagus. GTDB lineage: Bacteria > Actinomycetota > Actinomycetes > Streptomycetales > Streptomycetaceae > Streptomyces > Streptomyces xylophagus. The sequence goes on along the minus strand of NZ_JNWO01000009.1, from coordinate 122,174 downwards.
TTGGCGACATAGAGACGCTCGACGGGCAGCCCGTGCCGGTCCTCGAAGTCCTCCGCGAAGGCGTCGAGTTCGGCCGGCACGCGCGCGTAGCCCCCGAAATGGAACCGGTCGTCGAGCGACCAGTCGCCCCGTCGGCCGCCCCAGGCGCGCTGTTGCAGGCCCTCTATGTCGGCGGTCAGGAAGCCGCCCTTGAGGACCGGTATCCCCAAGGTGCGCTGGTCGGGGGCGAGTCCGGCGGCCAGCCCGGCCAGCGTGCCGCCGGTCCCGCAGGCCAGGGCGACAACATCGACATGGGCATCGGCATCGGCGTCGGCACGCGCGCGTAGTTCCTCACCCAGGGCCCGGCAGCCGCGTACGGCAAGGGAGTTGCTGCCGCCCTCGGGGACGACGTACGCGTCCTCCGCGTCCACCGCGCGCAGGAGTGAAGCCAGCGTCTCCGGCTCGGTCTTGCGCCGGTACGTCGATCTGTCGACGAAGTGGAGGCGCATCCCGTCGGCCGCGCACCGGGCGAGGGACGGGTTGAGCGGGCGGTCCGCCAGCTCCTGGCCGCGGACCACGCCGACCGTGCGCAGGCCCAGGAGGCGGCCCGCGGCGGCGGTGGCGCGCAGGTGGTTGGAGTAGGCGCCGCCGAACGTGACGACCGTACGTCCGGCCGCCGCTGTGAGGTTGGGCGCGAGCTTGCGCCACTTGTTGCCGATCAGGTCAGGGTGGATGAGGTCGTCCCGCTTGAGCAGCAGCCGGATGCCGTGCCGGCCGAAGCGCTCGTCCGCGATCTCCTCCACCGGCGAGGGGAGCCGGGGCCGTAGGGCGGCGAGGTCGGGGCTGGTCACGGCGCCATTGTCACCCAGGTCACCTTTGTCCCGGGGAGCTACTTCAGCCGGTCGCGGACCCGCTCGCGCAGCCAGGCCATCGTGAAGCCGCGCGGGTCCACCTTTCCGGGCTGCCACTCCAGGTGCCCGATCACCGACCGCTCCGACCAGCCGTGGTGGCGGCAGAGCGCCGCGCAGACCTTCTCGATCGCCTCCAACTGGGCCTCGGGCCAGGGGTCCTCGCCGTCGCCGAGGTTCTCGCACTCGAAGCCGTAGAAGTGCCGGTTGCCGTCGGTGTCGGCCTCGTTGTCGTGCGGCAGCGCCTTCTCGGCGATCACTGCGCGCAGGACGTCGTCGTCGCCGAGGCCCGCGTGGTTGGCGCGGCCGTAGCCGACCAGGTGGAGGGTGCCGTCCTTGGTGATGACGCCGTGGCACAGCGGACCGGGCAGGTCGGGGCGGCCCTCGCGGCACAGGTCCACCGTGTACGCGCTGCCCTTGGTGACCGTGTGGTGGATCATCACGCCGTGGACGGGGCCCCACGGGCCCTTGTGGTTGCGGTTGTGGTGCTCCCAGTCGCCGACCTCGACGACCGTGACGCCCTCCGCTCGCAGGCCGGCCAGGAAACCGCCCGCGGACATGGGTGAGGCCATGAACGCCTCCTTCGTGCTGTGCGACGGCCGCCGTTCAAGGCCGTCTCGTATCGCTGCTTGTACCGAAAAAGCGCGGTACAGGCGACTTGTTCGTACGGCGTGCGAGCCGATCCGGACAACGCCGGCCCCGGCGGCCACTCGAACAACATTCGACGTAAACAGGCCCCGTGCCCAGCAGTTGAAGATCCATTCCCGCTCTTTCGGGTAATACCATCGGCACGCTCCGTGAGGAAGGCTGGTGCGCGAGAACGATGCCGGGCGCACAGGTGCCCGGCATGAATGGGGAGGGCATTTCTCTATGTCGGTAGGCGAAGAGGTCCGCGCGGAGCAGAACAAGCCGCAGCAGAGCCTTGGCACGGCGGCTGCGCGGAACCTGGCCACGACCACGAAGTCCGCACCGCAGATGCAGGAGATCAGCTCGCGCTGGCTGCTGCGCACACTGCCGTGGGTGAACGTGCAGGGTGGCACATACCGGGTGAACCGACGGCTGAGCTACTCGGTCGGCGACGGCCGGGTGACATTCGTGAAGACCGGCGACCGCGTCGAGGTCATCCCGGCGGAGCTGGGCGAACTGCCCGCGCTGCGGGACTACGAGGACGAGGAGGTGCTCGCGGAGCTGGCCGTCCGCTGCCGCCAGCGCGAGTTCGCCCCGGGGGAGGCGATCGCGTCGTTCGGCAGCCAGGCCGACGAGGTGTACCTGCTGGCGCACGGCAGGGTGGAGAAGGTCGGCACGGGCCCGTACGGCGACGACACGGTTCTCGGAGTCCTCGCCGACGGCGCCTACTTCGGCGACCAGGGACTGCTCGACCCGGCGGCCATCTGGGAGTACACGGCCCGCGCGGACACCGCCTGCACGGTGCTCGTGCTGGCCCGCGGAGACGTCGAGCAGGTCGCGGAGCGCTCCGACACCCTGCGCGAACACCTCACACAGCTGCGCGCGATCCCCGAGCAGCGCACCAACAAGTACGGCGAGAAGGCCATCGACCTCGCCGCGGGCCACTCCGGCGAGCCGGACATCCCGCACACGTTCGTCGACTACGACGCCCGGCCGCGCGAGTACGAACTGAGCGTCGCCCAGACCGTCCTGCGCATCCACTCGCGCGTGGCCGATCTCTACAACCAGCCGATGAACCAGACCGAGCAGCAACTCCGGCTCACCGTCGAGGCGTTGAAGGAACGCCAGGAGCACGAGCTGATCAACAACCGCGAGTTCGGCCTGCTCAACAACTGCGAGTACGACCAGCGGCTCCAGCCCCACGACGGCGTCCCCAGCCCGGACGACCTGGACGAGCTGCTCAGCAGGCGGCGCGGCACCAGGATGCTCCTCGCCCACCCGCGCGCGATCTCCGCGTTCGGCCGCGAGCTCAACAAGCGCGGACTGGTCCCGGAGTCCATCGACGTCGGCGGCAACCGCATCCCGACCTGGCGCGGGGTGCCGATCTATCCGTGCAACAAGATCCCGGTCAGCGACCGGCGGACCACCTCGATCATCGCCATGCGTACCGGCGAGGCCGACCAGGGCGTCATCGGCCTCCAGCAGGCCGGCATCCCGGACGAGATCGAGCCGAGCCTGTCGGTGCGCTTCATGGGCATCAACGAACAGGCGATCATCAAATACCTGGTGACGGCCTACTACTCGGCGGCGGTCCTCGTGCCGGACGCCCTCGGCGTCCTGGAGAACGTCGAGATCGGCCGCTGGAGGTGACGTTTCAGCAGCTGGACGCGGTGTCCCCGCCCGTCAGGGCGGGTACACCCCGGTCACATGTGCTCAGCCGCAGTGGAAACGCCACCGTCCGCGGATTCTCCGAGGGGGACCCCATGGCCGAGTTCGGGACGGAGACGAAACAGCACGCCGACGGGACGCGGCCGCTCGACGGGACACCGGCACCGCCGACACCGTCGCCCGACGGGCACGAGGCGGCGGTGATCCTGGAGGGGGCCCGGACGACCGTAGACCCCGAGCTGCGCTCGGCGATCGACTCGCTGCCCGGCTCGATGCGCCGGATCGCGCTCTACCACTTCGGATGGGAGCACGCGGACGGCACACCGGCGGCGGGCAACGCGGGCAAGGCGATCCGCCCCGCCCTCGTCCTCACCGCGGCCACCGCGCTCGGCGGCGAGCCGGCGCGGGCGGGCGCGGTGCGGGCCGCGGCGGCGGTGGAGCTGGTCCACAACTTCACGTTGCTGCACGACGACGTGATGGACCGGGACCCCACCCGCAGACACCGCCCCACGGCCTGGACCGTGTTCGGCGACCCCGACGCGATCCTCGCCGGCGACGCGCTCCAGGCACTGGCGCTGCGGCTGCTCGCCGAGGATCCGCACCCGGCGTCCTCGGCCGCCGCGGCCCGGCTCGCGGACTGCGTCGTCGAACTGTGCGAGGGCCAGCACGCGGACACCGCCATGGAGAAACGCGACCCCGGCGAGGTCACCCTCGACGAGGTGCTCACCATGGCCGAGGCCAAGACCGGCGCACTGCTCGGCTGCGCCTGTGCGATCGGCGCGCTGTACGCGGGGGCGAGTGCCGAGGACGTCGAGGCGCTGGACGCGTTCGGCCGCCAGGCCGGGCTCGCCTTCCAGCTGATCGACGACGTCATCGGCATATGGGGCGACCCCCGCCGCACCGGCAAACCGGCCGGCGCCGACCTCGCCGTCCGCAAGAAGTCCCTGCCCGTGGTGGCCGCGCTCACCTCGGGCACACCGGCGGCCGTAGAACTCGCGGAGTTGTACGGAACGCCGTACGAGGAAGGGGAGTTGGAGCGCACCGCGCTCGCCGTCGAGCGGGCGGGCGGCCGGGACTGGGCGCAGGCCCAGGCGGCCGACCGGATGGCGCGGGCCGTGCAGGAGCTGGCCCGGGCGATTCCGGACCCGCAGGACGCGGGCGGACTGCTCGCGCTGGCCGAGTTCGTGACCCGGCGCAGCAGTTGATGACTCCGGAGCCCTCGGGAGCGGTGCGGCCCTGACTCCGCACGGCCACCGGGGCTCCGGACCGACGGGTCCCGCGCATCCCCACGGTGCGCGGGGCTCGCCCTTTTTTTAAGGCTCGGTTCGCCTCCGGGGCGCCAAAGCCTGTGTCGAGAGCGCGATCGTGCTCGACCCTTCGGGCCTCCGCGCGTTCGCGCTCTCGACACAGGCGCGCCCCTTCGGCTCACTCGCCCGTAAGTCCCGCTAGTCTCAACACCCGTTCAGGTAACGGTGGTTGAGAGCTAGGGGGCAGGACATGGGCGTGGAGATACGGGCGGCGGGCGAGGGTGACCGGGAGCTGGTCGTCCGGCTGTTGGACGAGGCGTTCCAGGACGATCCGGTGAGCGGCTGGATCTTTCCCGGGGCCGACTACCGCCGCGCTACCCACCACAAGCTGATGGCCGCCTTCGCCGACGCGGTGTTCGCCGACGGCCGCATCGACCTCGCCGAGGACGGCGCGGGGTGCGCGCTGTGGCTGTCGGTACCGGCCGAGGCGCACCCGGAGAGCGGCGAGGACGAAGCCGTACAACTGCGGGAAGCGGTCGACCCCGACAACGAGCGGGTCGAGACGATCGCCCGACTCATGGAGGAGGGGCATCCCACCGGCCGCGCCCACGAGTACCTGTGGATGATCGCCGTAAGACCGGACCGGCAGGGCGAGGGGCTCGGCGCCGCGCTCATCCGGCACGTCCTGGACCGCTGCGACCGCGAGGGCCTGCCCGCGTACCTGGAGGCGAGCAGCGAGCGCAGCACCAAGCTGTACGAGCGGCTCGGCTACACGTTCACCGACCGCACCCTCGACCTGCCGGGCGGTCCGCAGATGTATCCGATGTGGCGCGAGCCCCGCGCGGTTCTAGGCTGAGTGCATGGGCAGAGAAGAGCACACCTGTCCCGTCTGCGGACAGCCGGTGGCCACCGTCGTCAAGCGCTACAAGACGCTGGGCGCATGGGTACCGAAGTGGGTGGCCGGCCCGTGCCGGAATCCCGAGTGCGAGGCGTACGTCGGCGAGGGCGCCGAACCCGGGGCCGACTCCGGCCCGAAAGAATCCTGAACCCGTGTCGAGAATCCCGACCCGGCTCCGATGTCTCCTGTGAGAGCCACCCGGTACGGGTGGCGCGAGCCGAAGGAGCGGACTCATGAAGTACCTGGTCATGGTGCAGGGCACACAGGCGGACTACGACGGCATGCAGGGCAAGCCCACCCCTGGGTCCCCGGCCTGGAGCGAGGCGGAGATGCAGGCCATGTTCGCCCACATGGGCGCCATCAACGACGACCTGTCCGAGACGGGTGAGTTGATCGACGCGCAGGGGCTGACCGAGCCGGCGAGGACCCGGCTGGTCGCGCTGGGCGCGGACGGCAAGGCCGTGATCACCGACGGGCCGTACAGCGAGACCAAGGAGCTGATGGCCGGCTACTGGGTCCTGGAGTGCGCGAGCCTGGAGCGCGTCACGGAGATCGCCGACCGTGTCACCCGCTGCCCCCTGCCCGAAGGTGCCGTCAACCGCGCGGTGGTGATCCGCCCCATCCAGGACGGCACCGCGGACATCTGAGCCCTATGCGCGACACCACCGGGACCACAGGCATCGAGGACCTGCTGCGCCGACACGCGCCGCAGGTCCTCGGCGCGCTGGTGCGCCGGTACGGCCATTTCGACACCGCCGAGGACGCCGTACAGGAGGCGCTGCTCGCGGCGGCCCGGCAGTGGCCGGAGCACGGCGTGCCGGAGAATCCGCGCGGCTGGCTGATTCGAGTCGCCTCGCGGCGGCTGACGGACGCGCTGCGCAGCGAGGAGGCGCGGCGGGCGCGGGAGGAGAAGGCCGTGGCACTCGAGCCTCGGGACCCGTACACGGCCGAGCCGCCGCGCGAGGACGACACCCTCTCCCTCCTCTTCCTCTGCTGCCATCCGGAGCTGACCCCGACCGCGCAGATCGCGCTCACCCTGAGGGCGGTCGGCGGACTGACGACGTCGGAGATCGCCCGGGCGTACCTCGTCCCCGAGGCGACGATGGCGCAGCGGATCAGCCGGGCGAAGGCGAAGGTGCGGGGTGTGCGCTTCGCGCGGCCGGACAACTGGGCGGAACGGCTGCCCGCGGTCCTGCACACGCTGTACCTGATCTTCAACGAGGGCTATACGGCGACGTCCGGCCCGAGTCTGACGCGGCGCGAACTCGCGGGCGAGGCCGTCCGGTTGACCCGTGCCGTGCACCTGCTGCTCCCGGAGGTCGGCGAGGTGGCCGGACTGCTCGCGTTGATGCTGCTCACCGACGCCCGCCGGGCCGCCCGCACCGGTCCGCACGGCGAACTCGTCCCCCTCGACGAACAGGACCGCGACCGCTGGGACGGGGCGGCCATCGAGGAGGGCGTCGCCCTCGTCACCCGGGCGCTGTCCCAGGGGCCCGCGGGGCCGTACCAGTTGCGCGCGGCGATCGCCGCCGTACACGACGAGGCGCCGTCGGCGCGGGCGACGGACTGGCACGAGATCCTCGGCCTGTACGAGGTGCTGGTGCGCCTGGTCCCCGGCCCCGTCGAACGCCTCAACCGGGCTGTCGCCGTCGCCATGGTCGATGGTCCGCACGCGGGCCTGGCTGAACTGGACCTCCTGGCGGACGAGTTGGGGGAGGGCCATCGCCCCGACGCGGTCCGCGGCCACCTCCTGGAACGGGCCGGCGAGTTCACCGCGGCCAGGGCCGCCTACGAGTCGGCGGCGGCCAAGACCCTCAGCCTGCCCGAGCAGCGCTACCTGCGGGCGCGGGCGGCGCGGCTGAGGCCGTAGCGTGGGCGTATGCCGGAATCCGAACCCACCGCCGCCCCCGCCACCATCCTCCACATCACCGAACGCGCCCTCTGGGACGCGGCCCGCGAACGCGGCACCTACGAGTGGTCGACCCGTGGCCGCACCCTCCAGGAGGAGGGCTTCATCCACTGCTCGACCCGCGCCCAACTCCCGCGCGTGGCAGCCTTCTTGTACGGCTCCTACGACGGCCCCGACGACCTGGTGGTCCTGGCCGTGGACCCGGGACGACTCGGCGTACCGCTGAAGTACGAGGCACCGGAGCCGGGCGGGGAGGAGTTCCCGCATGTGTACGGGCCGATTCCGGTCGAGGCGGTCGTGGGGGTGGAGGTGTGGGCGGGGTGAGTCGCTAGGAGCGGCTGGGCAGCCCGCCGGTCTCCGGGTCGCGTCCCGTCAGGCAGTAGGTGCCGCCCGCCGGGTCACGCATCACCGTCCAGTGCCTGCCGTGGGAGACGACGGTCGCGCCGAGCCGCTCGTGCCGGGTCGTGGTCGCGGGGATGTCCGCGCAGGCCAGGTCGAGATGGGCGGAGGCGGGGCGTTCCTCGTCGAGGCGTTGGAGCAGGATGCGGATCGGCAGGCCGGCCGGGGGCTTCACCACATGGAACTCGGGGAGCGCGCCCGACAGTGCGGTCCAGTCGGGCAACAGGGCGCCCCAGAAGGCGACTTCGCCGTCGTAGGAGGCGGGTCCGATGTCGAGGGACACCTGGTCGAGGCGGGTGCCGGCCACGACGGGCGGTCGTACGGACTCGCCGTGCCAGGGGACGGCGCAGAACAACTGCCCGGCGGGGGACCGGAGTACGGTCCAGCCGTCGTGCTCGGCGACGGTCTCCGCGCCGAGCGCCAGCGCGGACGCCACGAACGCCGGCACGTCCTCGACGGAGAAGTCGAGATGAGCCCCGCCCGGGCCGGACCCGACACCCTGGACCTTCACACAGGGATCCGCTCCCTCCGGCAGCAGGGTGACGAACTCCCCTTCCCCACCACGCGGTTCGGACAGCCGGGTGTCCGTGACGGCCGTCCAGAACGTGCGGGCGGGGTCGAGGACACCGAGCGGGCGGTCGACGAAGGCGTAGGTCCAGCGGATGCCGGCGGGGGTGCTCATGGCGTGATCGTAAGCCGGAGGACGCGACCGGCCCACGCGGATTTCAGTCCCCGCTCCGCTCCATGAACCGCAGCATGTTCCCGGCCGGATCGCGGAACGCGCAGTCGCGGACACCGTACGGCTGGTCCGTCGGCTCCTGGACCACCTCGGCGCCGGACTCCTGGACGCGGGCGTAGAGGGCGTCGCAGTCGGCGGTGGTGAAGTTGACCCCGCGCAGGGTGCCCTTGGCGAGCAGTTCGGCCATGGCCTGCTTGTCGGCGGGGGAGGCGTCCGGGTTCGCGGCCGGCGGCTCCAGGACGATCTCCACGTCCGGCTGCAACGGCGACCCCACGGTCACCCACCGCATGCCCTCGAAACCGACGTCGTTACGGATTTCCAGCTCCAGGACGTCGCAGTAGAAGGCGAGCGCCTTGTCGTGGTCGTCGACGGCGATGAAGCACTGGCGGAGTTTCAGGTCCATGCAGGACAGGCTAGGGGCGGAGCGGCGGTCCCGCCCGGTTCGGCCGGGTAAAGGTGCGGGCCACGCAGGACGGGATCACCGCGCCTGCCTCGTGGGAGCGGGCGCGGTAGGCGCTCGGGGTCTCGCCGACCAGCTCGGTGAAGCGGGAGCTGAAGGAACCGAGCGAGGTACAGCCGACGGCCATGCACACCTCGGTCACGCTCAGGTCGCCGCGCCGCAGCAGCGCCTTGGCGCGCTCGATCCGCCGGGTCATGAGATAGCTGTACGGCGTCTCCCCGTACGCGGCGCGGAAGCTCCGCTGGAAGTGCCCCGGCGACATCAGCGCGGTCCGCGCGATCGAGGCCATGTCGAGCGGCTCGGCGTACTCGCGGTTCATCCGGTCGCGGGCCTGGCGCAGCCGTACGAGGTCTTCGCGGTTCACGGGGTCCAGGATGGCATGGGGGCTGCTTTCGGCGGTCGGGAACGGCGAAGGGGCCCTGCCGGCGAACCGGCGGGGCCCCTTCCTCATCTCCGCTGACCTGCGATGGTGCACCGATCGCCGGTCGGGATGGGCCGACTGGATGTCAGGCCTTCTTGGTCTCCCAGAAGATCTTGTCGATCTGGGCGATGTAGTCGAGCGCCTTCTGGCCCGTCGCCGGGTCGGTGGACGCCTTGGCGGCCGAGAGGGCCTTCAGGGTGTCGTTGACCAGCTGGTGCAGCTCCGGGTACTTCTCGAAGTGCGGGGGCTTGAAGTAGTCGCTCCAGAGCACCGAGACGTGGTGCTTCGCGAGCTCGGCGCGCTGCTCCTTGATGACGATGGCGCGCGCCTGGAAGTGCGGGTCGTCGTTGGCGGCCATCTTGTCCTGCACGGCCTTCACCGACTCCGCCTCGATGCGGGCCTGGGCCGGGTCGTACACACCGCAGGGCAGGTCGCAGTGCGCGCTGACCTTCACCTTGGGGGCAAACAGGCGGGAAAGCATGGAGCGTTCCTTCCTCGTGATCGTCTTCTCAGGTGGGACATTACTCCCTGGAGAAGCTGATTTCGCGAGTGCCCCCATGGGCTTAGGACAAAAGTCCAGGGTCGGACTCAGACTGGTGGAGGATAGGACCGGGGAGGTGCCGGGGATGCCGGAGCTGTCGCAGGAGACCGAGCGGGGGAGGGCCGTACTGCCCTTCGGGACGGCGGAGGTGACCGGGCCGTCGATGGTGCCGACGCTGCTGCACGGGGATCTGCTCGTGGTGCAGTACGGGGCGCGGATCAGGCCCGGGGACATCGTCGTGCTGCGGCATCCGTTCCAGCAGGACCTGCTGGTGGTCAAGCGGGCCGCCGAGCGGCGGGACGGGGGGTGGTGGGTGCTCGGGGACAACGCGTTCGCCGGCGGGGACAGCACCGATTACGGCGCCGTGCCCGAGGATCTGGTGCTGGGCAAGGTGCGTTTTCGGTACCGGCCGCCGAAGGCCGGTCAGCGCTCGCCGTTCGCGCTCGTCCGCTGGGCGCTCTCGGCCGCCAGGCCCGTCTTCCCCGACCGGTCGGCCTCCAGGCGCTTCCGGGCCCGGTAGGCGGCCACGTTGGCGCGGGTCGCGCAGCGGTCCGAGCAGTAGCGCCGGGAGCGGTTCGTCGAGGTGTCCAGGTAGGCGTTGCGGCACGGCGCGGCCTCGCACAGGCCCAGGCGGTCGACGCCGTACTCGGTGAGATGGAAGGCCAGGCCCATCGCCGCGATCGCCGCGTAGCCGGCGGTCGCGTTCGACGGGTGGTCCGCGAGGTGCATGTGCCAGAGCGGGCGGCCGTCCTCGTCCCGGAAGTTGTGCCCGGAGATCTGCGGGCTCACCGGGAACTCCAGCAGGAGCGAGTTCAGCAGGTTCACCGCGAGCGTCTCGTCGCCGCCGTCCGCCGACTCGAAGACCGCCCGCAGCCGCCCCCGGACCGAACGGAACCGCGTGACGTCGGCGTCGGTGGCGCGACGGGCCGCCTCCTTGTTCGTGCCGAACAGGTCCCGCACGGCCTCGACCGAGGTCAGGGCGTCCTTGCCCCGCGCCGGTTCCTCGGTGTTGACGAGGCGTACGGCGTAGTCCGAGTAATAGGCCAGTTCCACTTGTAGTCCTTACGGAGGCGCTCTATGGTCGTGGGTGCGGTCGGGTAACAGCTGATCGTGCTTCCAGGGTATTACGACAGTGGCATTGCCACAGCGCGTGGACAGGGGGTCCTCATGACGACCGGTGTCGGAACCGACTGGCAGGCCTGGCAGGAGAGCTGGGACCGGCAGCAGGAGTGGTACATGCCCGACCGGGAGGACCGCTTCCGGATCATGCTCGACATGGTCGAGGCCTGCGTCGGGCCCGAGCCGCGCATCCTTGACCTGGCCTGCGGCACCGGCAGCATCACGGCGCGGCTCCTGGACCGCTTCCCGAACGCCACCAGTACCGGTGTCGACCTCGACCCCGCCCTCCTCGCCATCGCCCGCGGCACCTTCGAGGGCGACGAGAGGGTCTCCTTCGTCACCGCCGACCTCAAGGACCCCGAGTGGGCGACGAGGCTGCCGTACGACTCGTACGACGCCGTCCTCACCGCCACGGCCCTGCACTGGTTGCGCAGCGAACCCCTCGCGGCCCTCTACGGCACACTCGCCGGCCTCGTCCGCTACGGCGGCGTCTTCATGAACGCCGACCACATGATCGACGACACCACGCCACGGATCAACGCGATCGAGCGCACCCAGCGCCACGCCCGTATGGATCAGGCCATGAAGAGCGGCGCCCTCGACTGGGCCGACTGGTGGCAACTCGCCGCCCAGGACCCGGTTCTCGCCGCGCCCACGGCCGAGCGCTTCGAGATCTACGGCGATCACGCCGACGGCGACATGCCCTCCCCCGCGCAGCACGCGCGCGTGCTGCGCGAGAAGGGGTTCGGGGAGGCGCGGGCGGTGTGGTGCTCGCCCTCCGACACGTTGCTGCTCGCACTGAAGTAGCCCCGCACACGCGGAAAGAGGCGGTACGGGAAATCCGTACCGCCTCTGCTGCGTCCTGAGGGCCGGCCCGCCGCACTGATAGGAGTGAGGCGGCACGTCGGGGGTGGCGGGCCGGGGAGGGGGAGTGGTGCGGAGAGGCGCGGACACGGCGTTGCACGCCTTTGTCGAGGGCAGACGTACGGCGCTGTTCCGCAGCGCGTATCTGCTGTGCGGGAACCGGGACGAGGCGGAGGACCTCGTTCAGACGGCGCTGGTGAAGGTGGTCCTCGGCGCGCGCCGGCACGGGCGGCTGGACAACCTCGAGGCGTACGCGCGCAAGACGCTGGTCAACACCTTCATCGCGGGACGGCGACGGTTCTGGCGGCGCGAGCAGGCCTACGGCGAAGTGCCGGACGTTCCCGGGGAGTTGGCGGACAACGACACCGGGCTGATGGTGCGGGCGGCGCTCGCGGGACTCACGCCCAAACAGCGGGCCGTGCTGGTGCTGCGCTACTGGGAGGACCTCAGCGTGGCCGCCACGGCGGAGCTGCTCGACATGCGGGAGAGCACCGTCAAGAGCCATGCGGCGAGGGGGCTCGCGGCGATGAGGGCCGTGGTGCGCGAGGGAGGGGAACACGTATGAGTCTCAACGAGGTCGAGCCGCCCGAGGTGAGGGAGTTGCTGGGGCGGGCCCTGGAAGGGGTCCAGGTTCCGTCGGGGGGCGGTACGGAGGCGTTGTTCGCGCGGGCCGCGCGGGTGCGGTCGCGCCGGAGGGGGGTGCTGGCGGGCGTCGTCACGGCCGTGGTCGCGGGGAGCGTGGTGGTCGGACCCGGGCTGCTGTCGGGCGGCGACGGGGGCACGAAGGACGGGAAGCCGCAGGTGACCCAGCCCCCCGGCGCGCGCACCGCGAAAGCGGCCGCCTTCGCGAAGCTGCTGCCCGCCGGTGTCGGGGAGATCCGTGAGGTGAGCATGGACTACGTGCTGTGGAAGGAGACGGAGTTCCCGATGTCCGGCCCGGTCGGCTCGTACTACGGCAGCTACGCGGTCACCAGGGACGGCGGTGTCGGGTTCATCAGGGTCCTCAACTTCACCAGCCCGAAGCCGGTCGCCGGCTGGAGCCACCCCTGTGACATGCCGACCAAGGAGGACTCGGGGACGTGCAGCTACGAGCGGCTGGCGAACGGCGACGTCCTGGAGTTCCGCAAGAACTGGACCCACCTCGCCGTCATGCAGGACACACGCCAGAAGTGGGGCGAGTACCTCATGGTCACGCGCTATCTGAAGAAGGGCGGCACCCTCGAGGTCGACGACACCGCCGGCTTCACGGGCCGGAACTCCCTGGGCCCGCTGCTCGCGTCCCCGCCGCTGACCAGGAGCCAGCTGCGCGAACTGGCCCTGAATCCCGACCTGTTGATGAAGAGTCAGCGATAGGGGAAAGCGGAGGGTACCGATAGGGAAAGCGGAAGGGGCGGTACGAGGATCTCGTACCGCCCCTTCAACTCTCGTACCGTTAGAGCACCTTGGAGAGGAACCCCTGGGTCCGCTCGTGCTGAGGGTTCGTCAGGACGTCACGCGGGTGGCCGGATTCGACCACCACGCCGCCGTCCATGAAGACGAGGCTGTCGCCGACCTCGCGGGCGAAGCCCATCTCGTGGGTGACCACGATCATCGTCATGCCGGACTCGGCGAGGTCGCGCATGACGTCGAGGACGTCACCGACCAGCTCCGGGTCCAGGGCCGACGTCGGCTCGTCGAACAGCATCAGCTTCGGGTCCATCGCCAACGCCCGGGCGATCGCGACCCGTTGCTGCTGGCCGCCGGAGAGCTGGGAGGGGTAGCTCTGGGCCTTGTCGGCCAGTCCCACCCGCTCCAGGAGCTGCATCGCACGCTCCCTGGCCTGCCCCTTGTTGACGCCCCTGACCTGCACCGGCGCCTCGACGATGTTCTCGGCGGCCGTCATGTGCGGGAACAGGTTGAAGCGCTGGAAGACCATGCCGATGTCCCGGCGCTTCACGGCCACTTCGCGGTCGCGCAACTCGTAGAGCTTGTCGCCCTGTTGGCGGTAGCCGACCAGTTCGCCGTCGACGTAGAGCCGGCCGGCGTTGATCTTCTCGAGGTGGTTGATGCACCGCAGGAAGGTCGACTTGCCGGAGCCGGAGGGGCCGATGAGGCAGAACACCTCGCCGGACTTCACCTCCAGGTCGATGCCCTTGAGGACCTCGACCGGGCCGAACGACTTGTGGACGCCCTCGGACTTGACCATCGGGACCGACGGGTCGGTCGTGGTGGACTCGGTCTTGGTGAGCTTGTCGGTCATGCCGCTGCTCCCTTCGGACGGCCGATGGACAGCACGTTCGCCCGGATCTTCTGGAGCGGGGTCGGCGGCAGCGCACGGCTGGAACCGCGGGCGTAGTACCGCTCGACGTAGTACTGCCCGACGCTCAGGACGGACGTCATGATCAGGTACCAGGCGGCGGCGAGGAAGTACATCTCCACCGGGGCACCGGAGTTCTGGCCGATGTCCTGGGCGTAGCGGAAGAGTTCCGGATACTGGACGGCCGCCACGAGCGAGGTCGTCTTCAGCATGTTGATCACTTCGTTGCCCGTGGGCGGCACGATCACCCGCATCGCCTGCGGGATCACGATCCGGCGCAGCGTCTTGGCGTGGCTCATGCCCAGCGCGTGCGACGCCTCGGTCTGGCCCTCGTCGACCGCGAGCAGGCCGGCACGGCAGATCTCCGCCATGTACGCGGCCTCGTTGAGGCCGAGGCCGAGCAGCGCCGTCAGCAACGGCGTCATGAAGTCCGACCAGTAGTTCTTGTAGATCGGACCGAGGTTGATGTACTCGAAGACCAGGCCCAGGTTGAACCAGAGGAACAGCTGGACCAGGACCGGGGTGCCGCGGAAGAACCAGATGTAGAACCAGGCGATCGACGAGGTCACCGGGTTCTTCGACAGCCGCATGACCGCCAGGCCGATGCCGCCGACGATGCCGATCACCATCGACAGGACCGTCAGGAGGAGGGTCTTGTAGACACCGGTCAGGATCCGGTGGTCGAAGAAGTAGTCCGGTACGGCATGCCAGTTGATCTTGCCCTGGCCGAACGCGTAGACGATCGCGACCAGGATGCCGATCGCGATGACGGCGGAGACGTAGCGCCCGTAGTGGCGGACCGGGATGGCCTTGATGGTCCCCGGGCCGGCCGGGGGCGTGTCCACCGGCCCCGCCGTCTTGTCGATGTCAGAAGTCACGGATGTTGCCTCTCAGCGACAGCGGATCCGCGGTCACTTGCCGCCGTTGATGACCGACGACTTGACCGCGCCGTCCTCGGCGCCCCACTTCGTCAGGATCTTCTCGTACTCACCGCTCTTGATCACGGCGTCCATCGCGGCCTGCAGCGCGTCCCGCAGCTGGGTGTCGCTCTTGGCGACCGCGATGCCGTACGGCGCCGCCTCGACCTGGTCGCCGACCAGCTCGAAGTCCTTGCCGCCGCCGGAGGTCTTCACCGCGTAGGCGGCGACCGGGAAGTCGGAGGAGGCCGCGTCGGCGCCACCGGAGCGCAGGCGGGTCTGGGACTGCTGGTCGTCGTCGAAGGCCTCGATGGTGATCTTCTTGCCGCCGGTGCACTTCTTCGTCTCGGACTTGGCGAGGTCCTCGGAGACCGTGCCGCGCTCGACGGCGAGCTTCTTGCCGCACAGGTCGGCCCACGAGGCGATGTTCTCGGTCTGGCCCTTGCGCGTGTAGATCGAGACACCGGCGGTCAGGTAGTCGACGAAGTCGACGCCCTCGCCGACCTTCTTGCCGGTGTCGGGGTCGACGCCGTCCTGGCGGTTCTTGTTGTCCGTCATCGCGGACATGGCGATGTCGTAGCGGTTGGAGCGCAGACCGGTGAGCAGGCCGTCGAACGTGCCGTTCTCGAACTCGAACTTCACGCCGAGCTGCTTGCCCATCGCGGCCGCGAGGTCGGGGTCGAGGCCGACGACGTTGCCGGAGTTGTCCTTGAACTCGACCGGCGCGTACGCGATGTCCGAGCCGACCTTGACGACGCCCGCGCTACGGATCGACGCGGGCAGCTTGGAGGCCAGCGGCGCCGAGCTGGTGGACGCGCTGCTGGAGTCCTTGTCCTTCTTGGTCTGGTCACCGCAACCGGTGAGCAGCAGGGCGCCGGCGACCGCGATCGCACCGACCGCTGTGAGCCGGGTGTGCGCGGCGGTCGTACGACGGGTGAAGCTTGCGGTCATGGTGGTTTCCTCCGGCGGATGGATGGCGGTGCCGACGGGTCGACGAGAACACACACCTTCGGGTGTCGCGACCTCGTGTGATTAGGGCATCTTGCCATTCGGACTGAACCATTCAGGGGACCAGCCATGTCAAAATCGGATAACGGGTGACCCCCGAATCGCATCAGGTCGGTACATCAGGACGGCCTGATCACGGACCATCTGCTGGAATCACTCGTTCCGGCCGGAAGATCTTCGCCATGTCTCACGATGTGATCGATCATCGTTCCGCCCTCGGCCGACGAGATGTGACCTTGCGCCTATTGGACTCGTCCTCGGTGCCGTCCGTCCGGTAAGAAGGTTCTTTACACCCCTCATCCGGGGCTCAGGGCGCGTGTGCGGCGCGCCCGTCGCGCAGGTGCTCGTACGCATCAACTCTCTGGGCCCTGCGCGGTGCCCGCCCACCCCTCACCAGGGAGTGGCCACCCTCAAATCAATGAAGACCTAAGGGGTAAGACAAAGTGGCAGCGGAGATCGTCAATCCTCGCAGCGACAGCAGTACGGATCAGGACGGCGGGGCCGAGCCCCTCGATTCCTTCGATCCGGCGTTCGCGCTGCACCGCGGCGGCAAGATGGCCGTGCAGGCCACCGTGCCGATCCGCGACAAGGACGACCTGTCCCTGGCGTACACACCCGGCGTCGCGCGCGTGTGCACCGCGATCGCGGAGCAGCCGGAACTCGTCCACGACTACACATGGAAGTCGTCCGTGGTCGCGGTCGTGACGGACGGTACGGCCGTGCTCGGACTCGGCGACATCGGTCCCGAGGCCTCCCTCCCCGTCATGGAGGGCAAGGCGATCCTGTTCAAGCAGTTCGGCGGCGTGGACGCGGTGCCGATCGCGCTGGCCTGCACCGGCGTCGACGAGATCATCGAGACCGTGGAGCGCCTCGCGCCCTCCTTCGGGGGCATCAACCTGGAGGACATCTCGGCGCCGCGCTGCTTCGAGATCGAGCGCAGGCTCCAGGAGCGGCTCGACATCCCGGTCTTCCACGACGACCAGCACGGTACGGCGATCGTGACGCTGGCGGCCCTGCGGAACGCGGCGAAGCTGACCGGGCGGGAGCTCGGTGACCTGCGTGCGGTCATCTCGGGTGCTGGTGCGGCCGGGGTGGCCATCGCCAAGTTCCTGCTGGAGGCGGGGCTCGGGGATGTCGCCGTCGCCGACCGCAAGGGCGTCGTCTCGCGCGACCGGGACGACCTCACCCCGGTGAAGCGGGAACTGGCCGAGCTCACCAACAAGGCCGGGCTCTCCGGGACGCTGGAGGCGGCGCTGGAAGGCGCGGACGTCTTCATCGGCGTCTCCGGCGGTACGGTGCCGGAGCCCGCGGTGGCTTCCATGGCGGAGGGTGCGTTCGTCTTCGCGATGGCCAACCCGCATCCCGAGGTGCACCCCGATGTGGCACACAAGTACGCGGCGGTCGTCGCGACGGGGCGGTCCGACTTCCCGAACCAGATCAACAACGTGCTGGCGTTCCCGGGGATCTTCGCGGGCGCGCTTCAGGTGCGGGCCTCTCGAATCACCGAGGGGATGAAGATCGCGGCGGCGGAGGCGTTGGCCGGTGTCGTGGGGGACGATCTCGCGGCGGACTATGTGATTCCGTCGCCGTTCGATGAGCGGGTCGCGCCTGCGGTCACGGCCGCTGTGGCCGCGGCGGCGCGGGCGGAGGGTGTTGCCCGGCGGTAGCTCCGATGGCCCCGTCCGTTCGGGCGGGGCCATTTTTTTGCCCACCCGCCCACCCGTTCGGGTGACTTGAGGGGTGGGCGTAGCCCGTGGGTGGCTCGGGTCCGTCGGCGGGCTCAGGCCGTGGGCCCATTTTTTCCCACCCGCCCACCCGTTCGGTCCGCCTACAGGTGGACCTTGCCTGTGGGTGGCCGGGCTGGTCGGTGGCCGCAGATACCCACGGGCTCCGGCCCGCAGGTACCTACGGGCACCGGGGGCGCAGCCCCCAGAAGACGGTCACGCAAACACCCCGCCCCCCTCGCGCAAGAGGGCATGTGTCACAGCGCGAGGTAGTTCCCTGGTCAACCGGCGGAGCCTATCGTCAAGGTCATGTTCGCCGTCTACGCCGCCCGAATCGACCGCGACCAGCCGCTCTCCGGCCTCGAGTTGGGGGAGCGTCCCGCCCCCGAGGCCCGGCCGGGCTGGAGCACCATCGACGTCAGGGCCGCCTCCCTCAACCACCATGACCTGTGGTCCCTGCGCGGCGTCGGCCTCGCGGAGGACAAGCTGCCGATGATCCTCGGCTGCGACGCGGCCGGCGTCGACGCGGACGGCAACGAGGTCGTCCTGCACTCCGTCATCGGCCAGACCGGTCACGGCGTCGGCCCCAGGGAACCTCGTTCCATCCTCACCGAGCACTACCAGGGCACCTTCGCCGAGCAGGTCGCCGTACCGACGTGGAACGTGCTGCCGAAGCCGAAGGAACTGTCCTTCGCGGAGGCCGCCTGCCTGCCCACGGCCTGGCTGACGGCGTATCGCATGCTCTTCACCAACTCCGGTGTACGGCCCGGTGATTCGGTGCTCGTGCAGGGCGCGGGCGGCGGTGTCGCCACGGCCGCGATCGTGCTCGCCAAGGCGGCCGGGCTGCGGGTCCTCGCGACCAGCCGGGACGAGGCCAAGCGGAAGAGGGCGCTGGAGCTGGGCGCCCTGGAGGCGGTGGAGCCGGGGGCGCGGCTGCCGCAGCGCGTGGACGCCGTCATCGAGACCGTCGGCGCGGCCACCTGGTCCCACTCGGTCAAGTCCCTGAAGCCGGGTGGCACGCTCGTCATCTCCGGTGCCACGAGCGGCGACCGCCCCTCGCACGCCGAACTGACCCGCATCTTCTTCCTCGAACTCAAGGTCGTCGGCTCGACCATGGGCACCAAGGACGAGCTGGAGGACCTGCTCGCCTTCTGCGCCGCGACGGGTGTGCGGCCGGTCATCGACGAGGTCCTCCCGCTGGACCGGGCCCGCGAGGGCTTCGAACGCCTCGACTCCGGCGGCCAGTTCGGCAAGATCGTGCTCACGAACGGCTAGCGCTTCCTCCCGCTTTTTTCTACGACTCTGCGGCCTTCTTTCTACGACTCTGCGGCCGGTCCGGGTTCCCGGGCCGGCCGCAGGCGTATGCCGCCGCGCCGACACCGTCCGTCAACTTTGGTTGACATGGGGGCGATGTCAACGTAAGTTGACACCATGACCGAAGCAACGGATCTCGCCGAGCGCGCGGGTGACCGTGATCCACGGATCGGCCTGCGTGCCGTGTCCGCGCTGCGCAAGCTCGTGGAGCAGCTGGAGGCGGTGCAGGTGCGCAGTGCGCGCAATCGGGGCTGGTCGTGGCAGGAGATCGCCGCGGAACTCGGTGTCAGCAGGCAGGCCGTGCACAAGAAGTACGGGAGGCAGTGATGTTCGAACGGTTCACGAAGGACGCCCGGGCCGTGGTGCAGGGTGCGGTGGCGCAATGCGAGCGGTCGGGGTCCGGTTCCGTCGACCCCGAACACCTGCTGCTGGCTCTCCTCGACCGCCGGGCCAGCCGGGCCTCCTTCGCCCTGACCGCCCTCGGTCTCGCTCCCGAGGAACGCAAGGAGTCCGTACGACAGGCTCTGGGCGACGCGCGCCGACGGGCCGGGCTGTCCCAGTCCGAGGCCGACGCCCTTGCCGGGCTCGGTATCGACGTCGCGGAGATCGTCGCCCGCGTGGAGGAGGTGCACGGCGTCGGGGCGATGTCCGGTGACCGCAAGGACAAGGAGTGGTGGTCGGGCCGCCGTACCTTCAGCCGGGGCGCCAAGAACGTCCTGGAGAAGGCGCTGCGCATCGCCGTCGCCCACCACGACAGGCACATCGGCGACGAGCACTTCCTCCTCGCCCTGACCATCCTCCCCGGCGTGCCGGGCGAGGTGCTCGCCGACCACGGGGTGACACACGAGGCGGCGACGCGGGTGCTGTACGGCGGGGGAGAGGCGAAGGCGGGCTGAGTGGCGGGGGCGGGGTGCCTGGGTCGGGGCGGGGCGCCTGGGTCGGGTGTCCCGGCGCCCCTGTCATGTGTGACGGCTCAGGCCTTGCGGCCACCACGCAGTACCGCCCCGATGTGTGCCGCCGCCGCCGACAAGTGGCGCCGGGTGTCGCGGAGTTGGTCCTCGGTGACCCCGCGGTCGCGGGCCGCGTCGCGGATGTCGTCCCGGAAGCGGTCGAGGAGGCGGTCCAGGTCGCGGGCCGGTTCGCCGGTGGAGTCCTCGTGGGCCCAGGCCGGTTCGTACTCGGCGGGGAAGTCCTCCGGGGTCTGGCCGTACTCGGGCGCCGATCCCCCGGGTGTCGTGGTCGGGGCCGACTTGCCGGTACTCGGCCGCCCCCCGAACCCGAAGTCCTTGCCGAACTCCTTCCCGAAGTCGCCGAATTCCTTGGCCAGTTCGGTGAGGCTCTCCCGCACTCCCGTGGGCCAGTCGCCGCGCGCGAAGTGGTCCTGGGCGTGCTCCTGGACCTGGCGGCCGATGCGCTGCATCTCCTCCTGGGCCTGCGCCCATGCCCGGGCCTGTGCCTCCTTGGCCTGGCGCCGGGCCTGCTGGGCCTCCTCGCGGGCCCGCCGGCTCTCGTCCTTGGCGCGCCGGGCCTGCTCCTTCCACTCCTGCTTGGCGCGGCGCATCTCCTCCTTGGCGGCGCGCCACGACTCCTTGTCACCGAAGTCCGTGAAGTCCCCGGCGGGGGCGTCGTGTTCGCCCGGTCGACCCCGACCGGTCCTCGCTCCCTGCCGGGCCTCGGAGGCCGCCGCGCGCATCTCGCGCCGCAGGTCGCCCGCCGCGCCACGGACGTCGGCCCGGATCTCGGCGGCCAGTTCGGCGACCGACTCGCGGATCTCCAGCTCCAGGTCGGCCAACTCGCCGCTGCGGTCGGCCAGTTCGGCGCGGCCGGCGTCCGTGATGGAGTACACCTTGCGGCCGCCCTCGGTGGTGTGGGTGACCAGGCCTTCGGCCTCGAGCTTGGACAGGCGCGGGTAGACCGTGCCCGCCGACGGCGCGTACAGCCCCTGGAAACGCTCCTCCAGGAGGCGGATGACCTCGTAGCCGTGTCGGGGGGCCTCGTCCAGCAGCTTCAGCAGGTAGAGGCGGAGGCGGCCGTGGGCGAAGACGGGAGGCATGTCAGAGCACCTTCTTGTCGGTCGTGCCGTCGGCCGCGGCGGTGCCGGAAGCATCGTCCGGGCCGGAAACGGAATTGTCCCCCGAGTCGCCCTGAGCCCCGTCCACGGGGGCATGTGCGGTGTCGTCCGAAGCGTCCGGCGCAGGCGCGTCCGCGGTGTCGTCCGAGGAGTCGTCCGACGTGTCCGGTCCCGTGTCTCCGGGCTCCGCCTCCTCGACCGGGTCGCCCTGCCCGCCGCCCTCGGGCCCTGTCGCCGGGTCGGGCTCCGTCGTCACGTCGGGCCCCTTTGTCGGGTCGGCACCCTTTGCCGGATCGGGTCCCTTCGTCATGTCGGCCCGTGTCGCCGTGACCGTCTGCTCCGTGGCCCCGTCCCACGGCCCGTCCTCGTCCTCCGTCGCCGGGCGGCGCAGGAGGGCGATCGAGCCGGAGACGGTCGTTGCCCGCAGCTTGCCGGTGCCCGCGCCCAGGCGGCCGGTGATCTTGTGGGCGCCCCACTGGCCGTGCACCCGCAGTCCGTCGAAGGCGTTGGAGATCGAACCGCTCGCCGTGTTCGCCTCGACGTCGGCGTCCGTCGGATGCGGCAGCCGGATCGCGATCTCGCCCGAGACGTTGGTCAACCGGACATCGGTCGGGCCGTCCGGGTCGAGATCCACGATCATGGAGCCGCTCACCGACTCGGCGCGCACGGAGGGCCCCGAGCCCTCGACGACGGTGAGGTCGCCGGAGACGGAGTGGAAGCGGAGGTCGCCGGTGACGGCCTGGGCCTCCAGGTTCCCCGAGACCGTCTCGGCGCGGACCGTACCGGAGAGGCTGACGAGGGTCGTGTCACCCGTGACGCCTCGCACCACCGAAGGCCCGCTGATCCCGGAGACGACGGCCGCGGCGCCGACCACCCCGACCTCGACCCGGGTGCGCGCGGGAACGGCCAGGGAGACCACCGCGCTGCGCCGCCAGCCCTTCCGGTCGAGCCACTTGAGGAAGCCCTTCCAGGGCAGGTCCTCGTACGCCACCGTCAGCGTGCCGTTCTCCTGGGTCACCACGAGGGGCGGCCCGTCGATCTCGGAGATCTCGAGACGGGCGGAACCCTCGTCCGTCCCCACGACGTTCACCGTTCCGTTGACGATGCGTACATGGAGATCGCTCACGGGCTCGTCGAACGTGAGCTTCCTGGGCTCTGCGACGGACCACTCGGACATGATGCAGACCTCCTCGGCCGAACCGGACAGGACACGACGCGCCATATCGCGTCTTCCGAGAAACACGATATATCGTGGATGCGGAAAGTCAAGACACTCGTTCCGGTGGTCGGTGACCGGCCGCCGGCCCACCGCACACCCGACGAAATTCGCCAATGTGTCCTAGCGTGTGACCATGTCGACGGAGAAGTCCCAGGCCGGACGCCGGACCGGTGCCACCCCGGGCGCCCTGCTGCTCTGCCGGGCGGAACCCGAGTCCGTCGCCCAGGCGGCACATCTGCTCCGCGAACGCATGCTGCTGACCCGCGCGGGCGACGACTGGAGTGTGCTCGTCCCCGAGGGCAAGCCCTGGCTGCACGGCGACGAACCGGTCGACCGCGTCCTCACCGGCTGGGCCACGGCACTCGCCGTCGGCGCCCCCTGGCCCGTACTCGCCCTGTGGTGGGACGCCGACCGCGCGGGCTACACCCTGGCCTCGGGTTTCCGCCGCCCCGTCGGCTACGTCTGGCTCACCGACGGCACGCCCGCCGGCGAGGACGAGGCCATGCGCACCTTCGCCGCCCGCCTGGGCCTGGATCCCGTACTGGACCTGCAGTCCCTCGACCACCTGACGAAACCCGACCCCGAGGCCGACGCCCGCACCCGCCTGCGCGGCCTCCTGGCGGTCCTCACGCGCGCGGGAGTGGCACTTCCGGCAGGGCTCACCCCTGGTGAACCGGCCGACCGCCTCCGGGAGATCGCCCGCGTCCAACCCGACGCCCAGCAGGTCGAGTGGTCGGGCTGGCGCGAGGCCGTCCGCGCGGAACTCGACGCGGTCGACAGCAGCCGCCTCGGCCCCTGGATGCCCTGGTCCGGCACACCCGCCGCCCGCGCCCTGGCCCTCGCCCAGGTGACGGCGGGCCTTCCCCTCACGGCCTGGGGCCTACGACGCCGTAGCGGAGGCTGGACCGTCGCGGGGACGCTTCTCCTGGCCCACGGGGCACTGGGCCTTGCCTACGACCTCGCCCGCCCGCGCGACTGACGCCGTCGGCGGGGCCGTCGTAGAAACTCGTGCCGTGCGAACTCGTGCCGTAGGAACTACTCGTCGTCGTCCTCGTCGTCCAGTCGCGCCAGCCATGTCGCCAGGCGTTCCACCGGGACCTCGAAGTCCGGGTTCAGGTCGACGAAGGTGCGCAGTTGCTCGGCCAGCCACTCGAAGGTGACCTCTTCCTCGCCGCGCCGCTTCTCCAGTTCCTCGATGCCACGGTCCGTGAAGTACATGGGTCAAGGATAAGTGCGCGCAAACGGCCGGGCCGCACCCCCGGAGTGGGGGTGCGGCCCGGCCGCGTACGACAGGTCGGGGCGGTTACGCCTCGAACACCTCACGCACCAACTGCTCCTGCTCCGCCTGGTGCCGCTTGGCGGAGCCGACGGCCGGGGACGAGCCGTGCGGGCGGGAGATCCGCCGCAGGCGCTCGCCGTGGGGCACGTCCGCGCCGACCGCCAGGTCCAGGTGGTCGATCAGGTTCAGGGCGATGAACGGCCAGGCGCCCTGGTTGGCCGGCTCCTCCTGGGCCCAGAGGTACTTCTCGGCGTTCGGGTACTTGGCGATCTCGGCCTGGACCTCGGCACCGGGCAGCGGGTACAGCCGCTCGAGGCGGATGATCGCCGTGTCCGTGGAGCCGCGCTTGACCCGCTCGGCGTCCAGGTCGTAGTACAGCTTGCCGGTGACGAAGACGACCTTGCGGACGGCCGCCGGGTCCGTCACCGACGCGTCGCCGATGACCGGGCGGAACTGACCCGTCGTGAACTCCTCCGTCTTCGACGCGGCGGCCTTGAGGCGCAGCATCGACTTCGGGGTGAAGACCACCAGCGGCTTGTGGTGCGGGTTGTGCACCTGCCACCGCAGGAGGTGGAAGTAGTTCGACGGGAGGGTCGGCATCGCGACCGTCATGTTGTTCTGCGCGCAGAGCTGGAGGAAGCGCTCCACGCGGGCCGAGGAGTGGTCCGGGCCCTGGCCCTCGTAGCCGTGGGGGAGGAGGAGGGTGACGCCAGAGGTCTGGCCCCACTTCTGCTCCGCCGCCGAGATGTACTCGTCGACCACCGTCTGCGCGCCGTTGACGAAGTCGCCGAACTGCGCCTCCCACATCACGAGCGCGTCGGGGCGGGCCAGCGAGTAGCCGTACTCGAAGCCCATGACCGCGTACTCGGAGAGGAGGGAGTCGTAGACGTTGTAGCGCGCCTGGTCCTCGGAGAGGTACTGGAGCGGGGTGTAGTCCTCGCCCGTCCGACGGTCGATGAGGACCGCGTGACGCTGGCCGAACGTGCCTCGGCGGGAGTCCTGGCCCGACAACCTGACAGGCGTGCCTTCGAGCAGCAGCGAACCGATCGCGAGCGTCTCGCCCATGCCCCAGTCGATCGTGCCGTCCTCGACCATCGTCGCCCGGCGCTGCAGCTGGGGCAGCAGACGCGGGTGGACGTGGAAGCTGTCCGGGATGTTGACCTGGGACTCGGCGATCCGCTTGACGACCTCCGTGGAGATCGCGGTGGAGACCGCGACGGGGAACTCGGCCTGCGGGTCCGACATCGGGGCGGCGCCGGGCTGGGCCGTCGCCTCGCGGACCTCCGTGAAGACCTTCTCCAGCTGGCCCTGGTAGTCCTGGAGGGCCTGCTCGGCCTCCTCGAGGGTGATGTCACCGCGACCGATGAGGGACTCGGTGTACAGCTTGCGCACCGAGCGCTTCTTGTCGATCAGGTCGTACATCAAGGGCTGGGTGAAGGCCGGGTTGTCCGACTCGTTGTGACCGCGGCGGCGGTAGCAGATGAGGTCGATCACCACGTCCTTGTTGAACGCCTGGCGGAACTCGAAGGCGAGCCGCGCGACGCGGACCACTGCCTCCGGGTCGTCGCCGTTCACGTGGAAGATCGGGGCCTCGATCATGCGGGCCACGTCCGTGGCGTACATCGAGGAACGCGACGACTCGGGAGCCGCCGTGAAGCCGACCTGGTTGTTGATGACGATGTGGATCGTGCCGCCGGTGCGGTAGCCGCGCAGCTGAGACATGTTGAGCGTCTCGGCCACCACGCCCTGGCCCGCGAAGGCCGCGTCACCGTGCAGGGCGAGCGGCAGGACCGTGAAGTCCGTGCCGCCCTTGTTGATGATGTCCTGGCGGGCGCGGACGATGCCCTCGATGATCGGGTCGACCGTCTCCAGGTGGGACGGGTTCGCCGCGAGGGTGACCTTGATCTGCTCGCCGTCCAGGCCGGTGAACGTGCCCTTGGCGCCCAGGTGGTACTTCACGTCGCCGGAGCCGTGCATCGACTTCGGGTCGAGGTTGCCCTCGAACTCCCGGAAGATCTGGGCGTACGACTTGCCGACGATGTTGGCCAGGACGTTCAGGCGGCCGCGGTGGGCCATGCCGATGACGACCTCGTCGAGGCGCGACTCGGCCGCGCTGTCGATGACCGCGTCGAGGAGCGGGATGACCGACTCGCCGCCCTCAAGAGAGAAGCGCTTCTGGCCTACGTACTTCGTCTGCAGGAAGGTCTCGAAGGCCTCCGCCGCGTTCAGGCGGCGCAGGATGCGCAGTTGCTCCTCGCGCTCCGGCTTGGAGTGCGAGCGCTCGATGCGGTCCTGGATCCACTTGCGCTGCTTCGGGTCCTGGATGTGCATGAACTCGATGCCCGTGGTGCGGCAGTACGAGTCGCGCAGCACGCCCAGGATGTCGCGCAGCTTCATCAGGGACTTGCCGGCGAAGCCGCCGACCGCGAACTCCCGCTCCAGGTCCCACAGGGTGAGGCCGTGCTCGGTGATGTCCAGGTCGGGGTGCTTGCGCTGGCGGTACTCCAGCGGGTCGGTGTCGGCCATGACGTGGCCGCGGACCCGGTAGGAGTGGATGAGCTCGAAGACGCGGGCGGCCTTCGTCACGTCGTTGTCGTGCGACGCGTCGATGTCCTTGAGCCAGCGGACCGGCTCGTAGGGGATGCGCAGCGCCTCGAAGATCTCGTCGTAGAAGCCGCTCTCGCCGAGCAGGAGGTTGGCGACGATCCGCAGGAACTCGCCGGAGGCGGCGCCCTGGATGACCCGGTGGTCGTAGGTCGACGTGAGCGTCATGACCTTCGAGATGCCGAGCTTGTTCAGGGTGTCCTGGCTGGTGCCCTGGAACTCCGCGGGGTAGTCCATGGAGCCGACGCCCATGATGACCGACTGACCGGGCATCAGGCGGGGGACCGAGTGGACGGTGCCGAGGCCGCCGGGGTTGGTCAGGGAGACCGTGACGCCGGTGAAGTCGTCCATCGTCAGCTTGCCGTCGCGGGCGCGGCGGACGATGTCCTCGTAGGCCTGCCAGAACTCGAAGAAGTTCAGCGTCTCGGCCTTCTTGATGCCGGCGACGACGAGCTGGCGGTCGCCGTTGGGCTTCACCAGGTCGATGGCGAGACCGAAGTTGACGTGCTCCGGCTTGACCAGGGTCGGCTTGCCGTCCTTCTCCTGGAAGGAGTAGTTCATCGACGGCATGGCCTTGATGGCCTGCACCATCGCGTAGCCGATGAGGTGGGTGAAGGAGATCTTCCCGCCCCGGGCGCGCTTCAGGTGGTTGTTGATGACGATGCGGTTGTCGAAGAGCAGCTTGACCGGGACCGCGCGCACGGACGTGGCCGTGGGCACCTCGATCGAGGCGTTCATGTTCTTCGCGACTGCGGCGGCGGGGCCGCGCAGCGTCACGTACTCGGGACCGCCAAGGGCCTCCGTCGCGGGCTCGGCCTTGGGCTTCGCGACCGCGGCGGGCTTGGCGGGGGCCGGAGCGGGGGCTACGGCCTTCACCGGCGCCGGAGCGGCGGCTGCGGGCGCCGGCGCGGGGACCGCCGGAGCCGGGGGCGCGACAGGAGCAGCCGGAGCCGGGGCTACGGGTGCGGCCGGGGCCGGAGCAGGGGTGGTGGTTCCTGCGGCCCCCGCGGCCGCAGTACCCGCCGAGGTCGAGGTCGGGGCGGAGGCCGCGCCCGGCTTGTAGTCGGCGAAGAAGTCCCACCAGGCTCGGTCTACCGAGTTCGGATCCTGGAGGTACTGCTGATAGATCTCGTCGACGAGCCACTCGTTGGGACCGAACGCCGCCGCGGGATTCTTACCCGCGGCTTGGTCGGACTCGGTCGAGATGGTCGAGTTACTGGGGGACTGTGACGACACGGCGGCAACCGCCCTCTTCCGCTTCACAAGGTGATGGACAGCGGGAATTAAGGCTACGCCCCCATGACCGCCAAGGTCAGGTCGGGCCGGTCCATCGTCGTGTAAGTCACACCGGAAAGTGTGTTTCGAGGGCTGAAATGGCGGGAAACAAGCGTGGTTCCGCTACGGATGAGGTGAGTTGACGCCGGCCGGGCGCACGAACGGCGCGGGCCTGTGCCTGATCACACGTGTCCGTCAGCGCGGACCGCCGTGGATCTTGTGGCTCCGGGTCGAACTTTACGTCAACTTGGCACGGATGACAGTCCCGGAAGGGTGACGATAATCCTGCAGCCACGGTCGGATTCGGCCACACCGATCCGGCCGCCGTGCAGATCCACCGCCCAGCGGGCGATCGCCAGGCCGAGGCCCGTACCGCCGTCGCTGCCGGGTCCGTGCGGCGAGCTCACCGCTCCCCGGTTGAACCGCTCGAAGATGTGCGCCCACTCCGCCTTCGGGATGCCGGGCCCCTCGTCCAGGACCTCCAGCTCCAGCGACTGGGGCAGCGAGCCGCGCCGCGCCTTGACCGTCACCCGGCCGTGCGCGGGACTGTGCTTGACCGCGTTGTCGATCAGGTTGGCGACGACCTGGTGGATGCGCTCCGGGTCCGCGAGCGCGGTCAGCTCCGGCGGGGACACGTCCAGGTGCAGATGGACGTCCGTCCGCGTGTGACTCCCCGAGCCCGACGCGATGCCCCCGCGCGCGGAGGCGACCATGTTGGCCTCCTTGAGCACGCCCGAGAGATACGGCCACACCTCGAAGCGGCGGGTCTTCAGCGGTACGACGCCGTTGTCCAGGCGGGAGAGGTCCAGCAGCGTCTCGACGAGGCGCCCGAGACGCTCGGTCTGCTTCAGCGCCGTGCGCATGGTCTCCGGATCGGCGGCCGAGACGCCGTCGACGACGTTCTCCAGTACGGCGCGCAGGCCCGCGATGGGGGTGCGCAGCTCGTGCGAGACGTTCGCGACGAGTTCCTTGCGCTGGCGCTCCTGGGCCTCCAACTCGTCGGCCATGACGTTGATCGTCTCGGCCAGGTCGCCCAGTTCGTCACGGCGGTTCTCGCGCACCCGGCGCGTGTAGTCGCCGCGCGAGATGGACCGGGCCACCGTGTTCATCTCGTCCAGCGGCGCGGTGAGCGAATGGGCCACGAACTGCGTTATCAGCAGTGTGGCGATCATCGAGAAGACCGTGATGAAGCGCAGCTCCGTCGCCGTGCGCATGGCGATCATCATCAGCCCGGTGGTGATGAGCACCGAGATGACGACGAGCGCGCCCAGCTTGGTCTTGATCGAGAACGGGCGTACGCCGCCCCAGGGTTCCCCGGGGCTCCTCCGTGACGTCGGCCCTTCGTTCATGGCGTGGGTGTCTCCAGTGCGTAGCCGACGCCGTGGACCGTGCGGATCCGCTCGGCGCCGATCTTCCGGCGCAGCGCCTTGATGTGGCTGTCGACGGTACGGGTCCCGGAGGCGTCCGCCCAGTCCCACACCTCCGCGAGCAGCTGCTCGCGCGAGAGCACGGCACGCGGGGTGTTCGCCAGACAGACCAGCAGGTCGAACTCGGTGGGCGTGAGGTGCACGTCCTCGCTGCGCACCCGTACCCGGCGCTGTGCGTGGTCGATCTCCAGCTCGCCGAGCCGCAGGATGCCCGAGCGCGGGGTGGACGCGGCCACCACGGCACGCTCCATGCGGCGCAGCAGGACATGGACCCGCGCCGCCAGCTCCCGCATCGAGAACGGCTTGGTCATGTAGTCGTCGGCGCCGACCCCGAGTCCGACCAGCATGTCGGTCTCGTCGTCGCGCGCGGTGAGCATCAGCACCGGCACCGGGCGGGCGGCCTGCACACGGCGGCAGACCTCCAGCCCGTCGAAGCCGGGCAGCATGATGTCGAGGATCAGCAGATCGGGCTGCCAGGCCTCGGCGGTGTCGACGGCCGACGGCCCGTCGCCCGCGGTTTGCACGAGAAATCCCTCGGCGCGCAGACGTGCCGCGATGGCGTCGACGATCGTCGGGTCGTCCTCGACCACCAGCACCCGGCGCTGTGCGCCCGGTGTGGCCGTGGCCGTACCGTTGTGGGAGGTATGTGTCTGCTCCATCGCCCGCCCCTGAAGTGTGCTTTCCGGAACCAGTGGGGTGATCCCATGACTGCGCTTGACGCTTGAATGATCTGCGTCAGGCAAGCAGGGTACGGGCAGCGGCAACTCCTTTGCTATCCAGGTCGGACGGCGAGGTGCACGACGTCGGGAACTCCTCGGGCAACGGGGATCTCTTCGGTACGCACCTGTTGGAACCCGGCATTCCATAAGGTTCGCTCAAATTCCGGAGAGGGCTGCGCAGACCATACGGCGAGCACCCCGCCAGGCCTCAACACCCTTGCGCAGCTTGCCAGTCCGGCCTGCGAGTAGAGGTTGTCGTTGCTGTCGGTGACGGTCCAGTCGGGGCCGTTGTCGATGTCGAGGCAGAGCGCGTCGAAAGTGGCGCAAGTCTCATTGACGAATGCGACCAGGTCCGTTTTCAGAATGTCGGTCCGCGGGTCGGCGAGAGCGGCCGCGGAGAGGGCCGACAACGGCCCGGAGCGGTGCCATTCGACGATCGCGGGCTCCCGCTCCACGACCGTGATCCGCCCCCACCGGGGATCGGCCGCGGCGTGCGCCAGCGAGAACCCCACGCCCAACCCGCCGATCAGCAC
This sequence comes from Streptomyces xylophagus, assembly GCF_000716435.1. GTDB lineage: Bacteria > Actinomycetota > Actinomycetes > Streptomycetales > Streptomycetaceae > Streptomyces > Streptomyces xylophagus. Next base: position 92,009 of record NZ_JNWO01000009.1, on the reverse strand, counting down.
GGCCGGTTCGGGGCGCCCGTCGAGCGCGTCGTACGCGGCGTCGACCAGCAGTCGCTCCGAGCGGCCGTCCGAGGTGTCCATCAGGAAGCAGCCGTTGGCGATGATCTGCAGCAACTCCCCGTGCCGGCGCAGCACCACCTCGCCGTAGGGGCCCTCGCGACGGTCCAGGACAACGGGAGTGTCGTACGCGGTGGTCATGCGATCCATCCTGGCAGTTTCACCGGAAAGGGCAGCCGAATTAACCCCGGGTGGACCCGTCCGGGTGCAAGCTACCCGCGGACGCGTGAGAAAGCTCTGGGGTTGCTGTGAATCGGCTCTCGCGTGGCGTCGGTCATAGACAGCGGCACGTCGGACGGCGAAGGGTGGGGTGAAACGGAAGGGGCGCCTCAGAGTGGAACGGACCGCGACGGCCGACACAAAGGCCTCCGCCACGCCCCCGGGCGCGCCCTCGGCCGATGATTCCGGGCCGGATTCGGCTCTGGACCCCGGCCTGCTGGACGCGATGCCGAGACAGCGGGAAGTCGCGGTGACGGAAGGGGAGTTGGTCCTCGCGCTCCCCGGCCCGGCGGCCGTGTCCGTGTCGGCGTCCACCCCTGCTCTTCCCCGGGAGTCGCGACTCCTGGTGGCGCTCCGCCGCCTCCACCCCTGGCGGCTGCTGCCCACGCCCACCGGGACGCCGTTCACCTTCGGCTACGCGCTGCTGCTCCTCGTCACCTCCCTCGTGGCGCAGTACGCCGATCCGACCCTCGTGAACGAACTGCACCAGGCCTCCAGCACCGATGTGGCCCACCTCGTGCGCGACCCGTTCCTCGTGCTGATCTCCAGTGCGCTGTGGATCGTCGGCGGGATGATGTCGCCGTACGCGTTCCTCTTCCTGCTCGTACTGACCGCGCTGGAACGGCGGATCGGCGGGGTGCGGGCCGCCGGGGTGTTCCTGTCCGGGCACATCCTGGCCACGCTCGCGACCGAAGGGACCGTGGGAATCGCCGTGTTGGCGGGCCATCTGCCCAACAGCTCGCTGCACCGCCTCGACTACGGCATCAGCTTCGGCGTCGCGACGAGCATAGGAGCGCTGGCCGGTCTGCTGCGGCCGTGGCTGGGCCTGCCGCTGATCGGCCTGTTCGGCTGGTCGCTGGTCGAGGACCTGATCGAGTTCACCGACCCCATGACGAACTGGGGCCATCTGATCTCGCTCACGATAGGCGTCGCGACCTGGCCCTTGATACGGCGCTGGCAGCGGGCCGCGCGGGCCGAGCGGGTGGTGGCTCGGGTGACTCGGGTCGAGGCGGCTCCGGTTGAGGTGGCTTCGGTTGAGGCGGCTCGGGTCTAACTGCCCGCCCGCCTGGCCGCGTTCAGTCCCTTAGCCAGCGCCGGGATGCCAAGTCGCGCCTCCTGCGCGGCGGTTGCCTCGTGCAGTTTGTTGGTGAGCTGGTAGGGATCGGCGCGCAGGTCGTAGTACTCACGGAAGAGCACCTTGCCGTCGCCGTCCGTCGGCAGGCCGTTCTTGTCGAGGCGCGTGCGGTAGTACTCCGTGTACTGCTCGGACCTGCCGATGTACGTCGCCCAGGTGTGGATCGGCTCCTTGTCCTGCCGGTTCCACCACCACTCGGCGAGCAGATGGTCCCGGTCGCCGGTGCCGAGCAGCGAGTGGCCGTCGTGCGGGGTGTCCGGGGTGATTCCGGCCGCGTCCAGGAGGGTGGGCGCGATGTCGACGTGACCGGTGAGACGGTCGTCAGAGGTGCCCTTGTCGAGACCCCGGGCCGGCCAGGACAGCTGGAACGGCACCTCCAGACTCGGCCGGTACGGCACCGACTTGCGCAGCCAGCCGTGGTCGCCCCAGCACAGCCCGTGATCGCTGGTGTACAGCACGAGCGTGTTCTCCAGCTGGCCGAGCGCCCGCAGCTTGTCGCGGAAGTCGCGCATCGCGTCGTCCACGGACAGCAGGGTGCGCAACTGCCGGGCGCGCAAGGCCTGTCCGGCGGCCAGACCGTGCTTCGCCTTGCGCAGGAACGCGGGTTTGTCGGCCTTGTCGGTCTCGAAGACGGACGGCCGCCCCGTCCACTCCGGGACGCGGGTGTCGGCGTACTTCTTCTCCGGAATGTTGAACTCGTGGGCGCTGCGCGTGGCGACGTAGGCGAACCAGGGCCGCCGGTCCGTCCTCGACCCCTCCAGGAAGGCGAGGGCGCGGTCCTTGATGACGGTGGTGTTGTAACCGGGGATGTTCCGGACGGTTCCGCCGTCGTTGTAATGCCCGTTGTAGTACGCCACCGGTTCCTGGAGGAGCCACTCGTCGAAGTGGGGCGGGTTGTCGCCGGTGTGCCAGTAGTTCAGGTACTTGCCGAACAGGCCTGTGCGGTAACCCGAGTTGTGCAACTGCCGCTGCACGGTGGTGTGTTGGTCCAGGTGGTACGGGTGCCGGGTGTCCAGGACGCCGTGGTTGTGGGCGTACCTGCCCGACATGATCGAGGCACGGGAGGGCGCGCACAGCGGGGTGTTGGCGTGCGCCCGCTCGAAGGTGACGCCTTGGTCACCGAGCCAGTCGACGGTCTGCGGGGTCGCCCAGTCGGTGTCCTTGGGCTGGTCGTCCGTGACGACGACGAGGATGTTGGGCCGGTTGTCGCCCCGGGCGCGGGAGTGCGAAGTGGGGGAGGGAGAAGGGGAGTTGAGGTCACGGGCGGGCGTGGCGGGTCGGGCCGCGGGCGTGTGCTTTTCGCCCTTCGCCGCGTGGAGGGCGACGGGGATCGCCGCGGCGGTGGCGATCACGGCGGCGCCGGCCACGACGGCGCGCCTGCGCGGCCCGCGCTGCGGCTGACCCTCACCCACTGGGTCGCTCATTTCATCCCCCCGTGTCCCCGTACGGACCGACCGCTGGCTGTGAATCTGCTTGCATTTTGCGGCAGTTGGCTGTGAATGCCGTTGCGGGGGTGTAGCGATGACATGGCGAGCGGATCGCTGTCTTGGACGGGGGAGGTCCGGGTGACGCATACGAATGCGGTACGGCGGATAGAGCGGGCGATCGATGCAACTGGCTTGGTGGTGGCGGGAGTTGCCGGGGACCAGTGGACGCACCCCACCCCGTGCGCGGAGTGGGACGCCGGCACTCTCCTGAACCACACGGTGGGCGGCATGCGCATCTTCGCCGCCGAACTGAACGGCACCGATCCGGGTGCCGAGCACGAGTCCGACTGGCTGGGCGCCGACCCCAAGGGTGCGTACACCGAGGCGGCGGAGGTGGACAGCGCGGCCTGGAACCGCCCGGGCGCCCTCGGCACCACCGTCCACATCTCGCTGGGCGCGCTGCCCGGCCCGATGGCCGCGCTGATCCACTTCACGGAGGTCTGCGTCCACGGCGTGGACCTGGCGGTCGCGACGGGCCAACAGGCTTTGGTGGACGAGGAGTTGTGCGGGGAGCTGCTGTCGGTGATGCGGGGGATGGGCGGCTTCGACGCGTACCGGATGCCGGGCGTCTTCGGCCCGGAGGTGCAGCCCGCGCCGGGGGCGGCTCCGCACGGGCGGCTGTTGGCCTACTTGGGGCGCACGGTCTCCTGATCCGGCTGATCCGGCTGATCCGGCTGATCGGTTTGATCCGGTCGGTCCGGTGACCACACGTACGGCGTGGTCGTCGTGACCGCCCGGAATCCCAGCCTGCAGAGGATCGGTGCGCTGTCGTCCGAGGCGTCCACGTGCAGGTACGGGACTCCGCGGGCGGTGGCGAGAGCGGCTCGGGTGGCTACGAGGGCGCGGTAGATGCCTTTGCCTCGCCACTCGGTGACCGTCGAGCCGCCCCACAGGCTGGCGAACTCCGTCCCCGGCCGGAAGACCAGCCAGGCTGCGGACACCACCTCGCCGCCGGCCTCGGCGACGTAGATCGCGATCTCGTCCGGCGCGGAGGCGACGCGGCCGGTCAGGTCGTCGGCGAGCCAGCTCCAGTCCTGCCCCCAGACGGCCGACTCCATGGCCGCGATCCGGTGCATGTCGGCGTCGTCGACAACGCGGCGCACCGTGACTCCGTCCGGCAGCACGGGCTCACGTACGGCCATCTCCTCGGGCCGCCCGATCAGCACCGTCTCCTGGTCCTCGGGCACGAAGCCCGCCGCGCGCAGCCGGTCGATGAGGTCGGCGGGTTCGTCATGGGCGCGCGTCTTCCACTCCATGCCCTCCCCGCGCGCCGCGAAGAAGTCCCTTTGGCGGCCGATCAGCTTGTCCAGTTCCGGCCCGCGTATCCCCAGGTCACGCGGTCCGCTCACGAACCCCCGGAACTGTCCGACGATCCGCAACAGCGGCCCGTCCTTCTCGTACGTCACCCCGGCGGGAGGGGTGGGAGGGGCGCCGCGCATCTGGTCGTCGTAGGCGGCGAGGAGGGCCTGTGTCTCGGTCTCTGTCACGGGGAGAGGGTCCTGGAGGCGCCCGGCCGCAGCAACCGGTTTTGGCGGGAAGCCAGGGCGCCGATTCCGCGTTCACCTGGGGCGAGGCAGTCGTGGAGCAGCCGATCGCTCACGGCGAACAAGCGGTGGGGAACAATCGAAGGCGCCCAAGCATTGAGTCGGCATAGCTCAACTTGACTGCCTAAGGGGAGATCATGGCTTCGACGTCCACACCGCTCACCCTGCCCGTGCTGCCGCTCGACGACGAGGTCGTGCTGCCCGGAATGGTGGTTCCGCTGGACCTGAACGACACGGATGTACGCGCCGCCGTGGAGGCCGCACAGGCCGCCGCGCGGTCCGAGCCCGGAAAGCCCAAGGTCCTGCTGGTGCCACGGATCGACGGGACCTACGCCAGCACCGGCGTGCTCGGCACCATCGAGCAGGTCGGCCGGCTGGCCGACGGAGACCCGGGTGCGCTGATCCGCGGCCGTAGCCGCGTGAAGATCGGGGCCGGGACCACCGGTCCTGGTGCCGCGCTCTGGGTCGAGGGCACCGCGCTCGACGAGAGCCTGCCCGAACCGTTGCCCGGCTCGGTCACCGAGCTCGTGAAGGAGTACAAGGCGTTGGCCACCGCGTGGCTGCGCAAGCGGGGGGCCTGGCAGGTCGTCGACCGCGTGCAGGCCATTGACGATGTGTCCACGCTCGCCGACAACTCCGGTTACTCACCTTTCCTGACCACCGACCAGAAGATCGAGCTGCTGGAGACCGCCGACCCGGTGGCCCGGCTGAAGCTCGCCACCCAGCACCTGCGCGACCACCTCGCCGAGCAGGATGTCGCCGAGACCATCGCCAAGGACGTGCAGGAAGGCGTCGACAAGCAGCAGCGCGAGTTCCTGCTGCGCCGCCAGCTCGAAGCCGTCCGCAAGGAACTGCGCGAGCTGAACGGCGATTCGAGCGACGGTGAGGAGTCCGACGACTACCGCGCCCGCGTCGAGGCCGCCGATCTCCCCGAGAAGGTCCGTGAGGCCGCGCTCAAGGAGGTCGAGAAGCTGGAGCGGTCCTCCGACCAGTCGCCCGAGGGGTCGTGGATTCGGACCTGGCTGGACACCGTTCTTGAACTTCCGTGGAATGAAAGGACTCAGGACGAGTACGACATCCAGGGCGCCAAGGCGATCCTCGATGCCGAGCACGCCGGCCTGAACGACGTGAAGGAGCGCATCACCGAGTACCTGGCCGTGCGCAAACGGCGCGCGGAGCGGGGGCTGGGAGTCGTCGGCGGTCGGCGCGGCGGTGCCGTGCTCGCCCTCGTCGGTCCGCCCGGTGTCGGCAAGACCTCGCTCGGTGAGTCCGTCGCGCACGCGATGGGGCGGAAGTTCGTCCGGGTCGCGCTGGGCGGTGTGCGGGACGAGGCCGAGATCCGCGGTCACCGGCGTACATACGTCGGCGCGCTGCCCGGTCGTATCGTCCGCGCCATCAAGGAGGCCGGGTCCATGAACCCGGTGGTCCTGCTCGACGAAATCGACAAGGTGGGGTCCGACTACCGGGGTGACCCGGCCGCCGCGCTCCTCGAAGTGCTCGACCCCGCGCAGAACCACACCTTCCGGGACCACTACCTGGAGGTCGAACTCGACCTGAGCGACGTGGTGTTCCTGGCGACGGCCAACGTGCTCGAAGCCATCCCGGAGGCGCTGCTCGACCGTATGGAACTGGTCCGGCTGGACGGTTACACCGAGGACGAGAAGGTCGTCATCGCCCGTGACCACCTGCTCCCGCGCCAGCTGGAGCGGGCGGGGCTCAAGGACGACGAGGTCGTCATCGACGAGAGCGCGCTGCGCAAGCTCGCCGGTGAGTACACCCGTGAGGCCGGTGTCCGCACCCTGGAGCGGTCGATCGCCCGGCTGCTGCGCAAGATCGCCGCGCAGCACGAGCTGGGCGAGCGGGAGCTGCCGTTCACCGTCAAGGACGCCGACCTGCGCGGCCTGATCGGCCGGCCGCACCACGTGCCCGAGTCCGCCCAGGACCCGGCGGAGCGCCGTACGGCGGTCCCCGGTGTCGCCACCGGGCTCGCGGTCACCGGCGCGGGCGGTGACGTCCTCTACGTCGAGGCGTCGCTCGCCGACCCGGAGACGGGCGCGGCGGGGCTGACCCTGACCGGTCAGCTCGGTGACGTGATGAAGGAGAGCGCGCAGATCGCCCTGTCGTTCCTGCGCTCACACGGAGCCGAACTGGAGCTGCCCGTCGCCGACTTGAAGGACCGGGGCGTGCACATCCACTTCCCGGCGGGTTCGGTGCCGAAGGACGGCCCGAGCGCGGGTGTCACCATGACGACCGCTCTCGCGTCGCTGCTCAGCGGTCGGCTGGTCCGCACGGACGTGGCCATGACCGGTGAGGTCTCCCTGACCGGCCGGGTCCTCCCGATCGGCGGGGTGAAGCAGAAGCTGCTCGCCGCGCACCAGGCGGGGGTCACCACGGTGATCATCCCGAAGCGCAACGAGCCCGACCTGGACGACGTTCCGGCCGAGGTCCTGGACAAGCTCGACGTCCACGCGGTGACGGACGTCCGCCAGGTCCTGGAGCTGGCGCTGTCGCCGGCGACGAACGGCGCGACGCCGGAGGTTCCGGTGGCGGCGTGACGGACGCGACCGGATGAATGGGCGAAGGCCCGGGTCCCTTCAAGGGGGGCCCGGGCCTTCGTCGTTCACCCCTGTTCACCCATTGGCGAGCGCCACCACCCGGTCCAGCGCCCCGTTGAACACGTCGTGGTCCCCGACCGTCGGTCCGGACGACGTGTACTGCCACATCGTGTAGTACGACCACCCCGCCGGCAGCGTCCCCGCGTCCGAGGCGTACCGGGCGATCCAGAGGGGGTTGGCGGAGGCGAAACCGGCGTAGTTGCCGGTGCAGGAGGTCCACCAGCTCGTCGCCGTGTAGATCACGGCGTCACGGCCGGTGCGGGACTTGTACGTGGAGAGGAAGTCCGCGATCCAACTGACCATCGCCGCCGTCGATTTGCCGTAGCAGGACGCGCCGTACGGGTTCCACTCGATGTCGAGGACGCCGGGGAGGGTCTTGCCGTCCTTGGACCAGCCGCCGCCGTGGTCGACGAAGTAGTTGGCCTGGGTGGCGCCGGTCGTCGTGTCCGGGGTCGCGAAGTGGTAGGCGCCGCGGATCATGCCGACGTTGTAGGAGCCGTTGTACTGCTGGGCGAAGTAGGGGTTCGTGTAGTACGTCCCCTCGGTCGCCTTGGTGTAGGCCCACTTGACCCCGCTGCTCCACAGGGTCGACCAGGCGACGTCGCCCTGGTAGCCGCTGACGTCGACGCCCTCTGTCTGGGTGGCCTCGGCGCCGGCGGGCGTGACTGCCTGGCCGTCGTGGGCCAGGACGCCGATGCCCATGTGGGCGGAACCGCGGGCGGGGACGGTGGTGGCGGTGGCCGGGAGGGAGAGCCCTGCCAGCAGGGTGCCGGAGAGGGCGAGGGTGAGGGCGAGGTGCCGTGGGCGGAGTGAGCCGGGTCTGTGCACGGGCATGGCGTGCCTCCGAGGGCGCGGTGGCGGGAGGTGCTGGGGAGAAGTGCCGTGTGTGGCGTGGGCATGCCAGCTTTCGCCTGGTGGAGAAGCTACGCACCGAGAACACCGGGTGGGAAGGGGGTCCGGACGCTGCCGTTGGTCTAGCCCTGCGAAATACTGGCGGAGCTGCGGCGATGACGGTGTTTGGCGGAAACTTTCACGAGCGGGAAAGCGGACCAATGGGTGCTGATGTGCACAAGGGCGAGGGCAGAAGCGACGACGGGCTTCCTGTGGACGCCGGCGGGCTCGCCGCGGGCGTCGGCGGGGTTCCGGACCAGGAATACCTTTCCCTGGAACGCGAGTTGACGTTTCTCTTGCGTCGGGCCCGGGCCAACCAGGGCGAGATGGCCCGTGAGGTCCACCCCGACCTGGAGTCGGCCGCGTACGGTCTGCTGGTCCGGCTGGAGGAGTACGGCCGGCAGCGGGCCACCGAGCTGGCCGCCTACATCGGCGTCGGCAAGGCCACCATGTCCCGTCAGCTGCGCGCCCTGGAGGAGCTGGGCCTGATCGCCCGCGAGCCCGACCCGGCGGACGGCCGTGCCTGGCTGGTCGACCTCACCGACGAGGGCCGCCGCCGGGTCACGCATGTCCGCGAGGCCCGGCGGGCCCGCTATGTCACCCAGCTCTCCCACTGGGACCGCCGGGAGGTCGCCGAACTCGCCCGGCTCCTGCACCAGTTGAACGGCGTCATGGAGAAGTGAGCGTCAAGTAGGGGGTCACAGCTCGACGTACACGACCGTCGCGTCGTCGTGCGTCTTGCTCCGCCGTAGATACGTCCGTGTCTCCTCGTCGGCCCGCTCCAGCGCCCGTACGCGGGTCACCAACTCCGATGCCCCTTCCTTCCGTACGAGGGCGAAGCAGTCCGCCCAGTCGCCCTCGTGGAACTTCTCCACCCACCTCGTCGCCCCGTCCGTCAGGGCGGCGAGGGCGCGGGCGTCGGTGCGGGGGAGCGACCCCGTCACCGCCCGTGCCGCGACCGACGGATCGGCGGCGGCGGTGAAGAAGCCGCCCTCCTTGTTGCGGAGCGTGGCGTCGATCATGGCGTCCGTCGCGAGAGCGCTGCGTGGCAGGCGGGACAGGCGGTCGTCCAGTACGGCGGTCACCTCGCCGGCCGGTGATTCCAGCAGCAGGGCCGAGTCCGAGAGGACCAGGTATTCGATCTCCCGCGGTGACCAGCGGGCCAGTACGACCGTTGCCTGCGGGGTGCGTGGGTGAGAAAGGTCACAGGTGGTGGAGTGGGCCTCGGCTGTTCGGAGGATCGCCCGGGAGAGAATCTCCGCGAGGGTCAGATCCCGGCAGGAAACGGTCAGTTCGGTCAGTGCGCCGCCCAGCCGGGCGGTGTACCAGGGGACCGAATGCAGACAGCCCGTCTCCCCTCTCGGCGGTGTCACTCCGTCCAGGACGATCAGTGAACCGCCCTGTCCCGAGGCCGGAAGGCCGACGCTCGCGAAGTCCTCGTTGGGGCGGCCCGGGTCGCCGGGTTCCGAGACAAGTTCCGTACGCATTCGGCCAGTCTGCACGACCTCTTCACAGGGTCCGCAAATGGTTGGCACGCATGGTCGAATCGGCGCAGTCGTGCAGGTCAGACGCCTGGTTTGGGAGGGAATGGATCACTCCGGGAATGCGTGGCGGCGAATCCTGCCAAAGCCCGCCGCTCACGTCCAACCGGCACCCTGCGCGAGGGTGTTGGACCGGCCGCCGGAACTTGCCCGCCAACTCCCCTCCGGGGTTCACTCCTTCGGGTGGCGGCCCGGATGATGCGCGACCGCTGCCCACCGGCACTGGGAGGGTCGCCGTACCGGGATGACGGAGCGTCACCCGGGCCCATGGGTACACGAGTCAGGAATGCGAGCACCGGTGCAGAAGAAGCGGCCTCGGCGCACAGGCAAGCAGACGGCCCCTCAGGGGGGCGCCACCGGTGCCGCCGCGCCCGACCCCGCGGGCAGGGGGCGCAGCACCCATGTACGCAACCGGCTGATCATCGCCGTGGCGGTCGTGGCCGCCGCCATCGCCGCGGCCGGTGTCCCGTCGCTCATCACCGCCTCGGGCCAACTGAGCGACTCCCAGGACCTGGTGACGCTCGCCGGGCAGACCCAGGACGCCCTGTCGCTGGCCCACTCGCTCGCCGACGAGCGGGACGAGGTCACCCCGTACATCGCCGCCGGACGCCCCAAGTCCCAGGCCCCCGACGAGGACCGCAGCGCCCGCGTCGACCGGCAGGTCGAGGAGTTGCGCGCCGACACCGACATTCCCGCCGCGCTCCGCTCGGACCTCGACGACGTCGCCGCCGTACGACGGGCCGCGCTCACCGGCAAGAGCAGCGCCCTGGAGGCGCACGACGCGTACTCCGGTGCCATCACCGAACTGCACCGGCTCGCCGAGCAGTTGGCCGAGAAGATGCCGCCGCGGGCCGGTTCCGGCGCCTACGCGCTCGCCGAACTCGACGCCGCCGTCCAGCAGGCCGCCGCCGCCCGCGGACTGCTCCTCGCGGCCCTGAACGTGCCGACGACCACCCAGACGGTCATCAGCCCCATCACCGGCCTCGCGGTCACCGAGACCACCTCCACGAGCGCCCAGTCCAAGCAGCGCGACGCCCTCAGCGCCGCCGCGCAGCAGGCCCGGCTGCGCTCCGACGCCGCCCTCGCCGACTTCCGCGAGACCGCGCCGAAGTCGGCCGTCGCCGGCTACGACTCCACGGTCACCGGACCCGAGGTCAACTCCGCCGAGAAGTACCTCGCCTCCCTCACCGACCAACCCACGCTGTCCGACAGCGACTTGGACACCAGCACCAAGAAGCTCGACGCGGCGCTCTCCGCCCGCGTCGACCTGATGCGCGGCGACGAATCCGCGCTCTATGTGAACCGCGTCAAGGATCTCGCCCAGCTGCGCGACGACGACGTCAAGGCGCTGGAACTCCGCGTCGCGATCCTCGGCGCCCTCATGCTGCTGGCCGTCGGCATCGCCACCGCCATGGCCCGCACCCTCACCCGCCCGCTGTCGGTGCTGCGCCGGGGCTCGGCGCGCCTGGCCGAGGCCGAGGACCCGACCACCGAAGAGCCCATCAAGTTCACCGGTCGCAACGACGAGTTCGCCCAGGTCGTCCGCTCGGTCAACACCCTGCACGCGCACGCCGCCGCCCTCCACGAGCGCATCGCCACCCTGGAGGCCGACCGCAAGCACCTCGTCGGCCAGCGTCAGAAGATGGCCGACGCCCGCGAGGAACTCCGCTCCGAAGTCACCGACTCCGCCGCCCAGTTGGAGCGCCTGCGCACCAGCATCGGCGGCACCTTCGTCAACCTCGCGCTGCGCACCCTCGGCCTGGTCGAGCGCCAACTCGCCGTCATCGAGGGCCTGGAGGAGCGCGAGCAGGACCCCGACCGGCTCTCCACCCTCTTCAAGCTCGACCACTTCGCCACGGTCATGCGCCGCCACAGCGAGAACCTCCTCGTCCTCGCCGGCACCGAACACGTCCAGCAGCACGCGGGCCCGGTCCCGCTGGTCGACGTGGTCCGGGCGGCCGTCAGCGAGATCGAGCGCTACGAACGCGTCCGCATCTCGGCACTCCCGCCGCACGCCCACGTGGCGGGCTTCGCGGCGGACGACCTCTCCCACCTCCTGGCCGAACTCATGGAGAACGCAAGCTCGTTCTCCCCGCCGGACACCCCTGTCGAGATCTCCGGTTGGCTCCTGGAGAACGGCGAGGTCATGCTCTCCGTCCAGGACGAGGGCATCGGCATGACCGTCAGCCGCATGGAGAACCTCAACACCCGCCTCACCGAGTTCGACCCGGACTCCCCCTACGACCACGAGGGCGAGGAGGGCCTCGGCCTCGGCCTGTACGTGGTGGCCCGCCTGGCCCACCGCCACGCCGTCCGCGTCCAGCTCCGCGACCAGAAGCAGGGCGGCATCGCGGCGGTCGTGGTCCTCCCGAGCCCCCTGCTCGCCGGGGCCCCCACCTCGGCGGTCCCGTCGTCCGCGCCGATGACCGGCGAGACGCACTCCTACTCCCTGCCGGGCGCGGACGCGGAGGTCAACTCCAACGTCCTGTACGGCCGTTCGGAGCAGGACGACCCCTTGGTCGCCCTCGCGGAGAAGGCGGTACGGCAGACCATTCCGGCGGAGTCCCCGGCGGAAATGACGATGGAACTCCTGCTACCGCCGGCGCCGGAGGACCGAGCAGTCACGGCCGCAGACGAACGGTCGGCCGCCGACGGCGAGTCCGCCCCACAGGGGCCACCCGCACCCGACAACGAAGGCCGCACGGGCGGTGCGGGTGGGAATCAGATCACGGCTGAAGGCGAAGCCGAAGCCGTGGAACACGAGCGAGCACCCGACGAGGACCCGGTGACAGCCAAGGGCCTCCCCAAACGCACCCCCAAGATCACCCAACCCGCACAAGCCCCGCGCCGGCGAACCGGCACCGTAGACGCCGACGCCCTGCGCCGCAGACTGGGCGGCTTCCGCGCGGGCGCCTCCGCCGGCTACCGGGACGTAGAAGCGGAGATCGCCGAGAAGACCGGCCAGAACCCGGTCCCGGCACCGCGAAGCGCAACCGCACGATCCGAAGCAGCCACGGGGGGCACCGTCGAGGAGGCAAGCAGTTGACCGCGCCCAGTACCTTCGGACTGAGCAGTGAAGCCCGCAACCTGCACTGGCTGCTGAGCAACCTCATCGAGGAGGTGCCCGGCATCCAGTCGGTCGCGGTCGTCTCCTCGGACGGCCTGCTGCTCCTCTCCTCCGATCCGGGGAGGAACACGGAGGCCCGCGAGGCACTCGAAGCCAAGCGCACCACTCCGCGTGGCTCCGCCGCCGACCTCGCCACCATCGTCTCCGGCATCGGCAGCCTCACCATCGGCGCCGCGAAGCTGATGGACTCCGGGCCGGTGAAGCACACGATGGTCGCGATGGAGGAGGGCAGCCTCTTCGTGATGTCGATCAGCGACGGTTCGCTGCTCGGCGTGCACGGCTCCGCGGACTGCGACATGAGCGTCGTGTCGTACCACATGGCGCTCTTCGTGGGCCGGGCCGGCCATGTGCTGACGCCCGAACTCCGCAGCGAGCTGCGAAAATCCCTCGAAGACGTGTCCGGGGGGAGCGCCCGATGAGCCGTACGCCCAACAAGCTCCCGGTGCGCGGCGGCGACCGCAAGCCCGCCCGGGTACGCCCCTACTCGCTCACCGGCGGCCGTACCCGTTTCGGCCATGTCCTCCTCGTGGAGACCTTCGTGGCGGCGCTCGAAGCCCCGGAGGAGCGCAAGGAGTTGACGAACGGCTCGCTCAACACCCGGGTCATGCCGGAGATGCGGGCCATCGTCGAACTCTGCCGCCGTATGCGCACGGTGGCCGAGATCGCCGCGCTGCTGAAGATGCCGCTCGGCGTGGTCCGCGTGCTCCTGAGCGACCTCGCCGACCAGGGAAAGATCCGTGTGTACGGAACCGGAACCGCGCACGGTACGGGCCGTCCTGACCGCGCTCTGCTGGAAAAGGTGCTGAGTGGACTCCGTCGTCTCTGACGCCGCCGCCTACGGCGTCTCCCCGCTCCTCAACGACGAGAAGCGACTCCTCGACGAAGAGGAGCAACTGCGGCCCTGGCAGACGGACCGCACCCGCGCGCCCGTCGCCACGAAGATCGTGGTGGCCGGCGGCTTCGGGGCCGGCAAGACCACCCTGGTCGGTGCCGTCTCCGAGATCGAGCCCCTCCAGACGGAGGCGCTGATGACCGAGGCCAGCGAGGAGACCGACGACCTCACGGCCACCCCCGGCAAGATGACCACCACGGTCGCCATGGACTACGGCCGCCTCACGCTCGACGACGACCTGGTGCTCTACCTCTTCGGTACGCCGGGGCAGCAGCGGTTCTGGTTCATGTGGGACGACCTGGTACGCGGCGCGATCGGCGCCGTCGTCCTCGCCGACACCCGCCGCCTCAAGGACTGTTTCCCCGCGCTGGACTACTTCGAGAGCTGCGGGCTGCCGTACATCGTCGCGGTCAACCACTTCGTCGGCAGCGAGCGGTTCGACCCGGAGGACGTGCGGGAGGCGTTGACGATCCCCGCGCACGTACCTGTCGTGATCATGGACGCGCGGCGGCGGATCTCGGCCATCGAGACCCTGCTCGCACTCGTCGGCCACGCGCTGGACGTCACCCCCGAGTAGTCCCCGACCAGTCCCCGACCAGTCCTCGAGCAGTCATCGAGCAGTCGCGACCAAGGAGCCACCACCCGTATGCGGAAGATACTCGTCGTCGGAGCCGGCCAGTCCGGGCTCCAACTCGCCCTCGGACTCCAGTCGCACGGGTACGAGGTCACCCTGATGTCCAACCGGACCGCGGACGAGATCCGCTCCGGGCGGGTCATGTCGACGCAGTGCATGTTCGACACGGCGCTGGGCCACGAGCGCGAGCTCCAGGTGAACTTCTGGGAGTCCCAGGCCCCGAAGATCCAAGGACTCGGCGTCTCGGTCGCCGCCCCCGGCTCGCACGACCCGGGGCCGACACAGCGCGCGATCGACTGGGTGGGCAGGCTCGACGGGTACGCGCAGTCGGTCGACCAGCGGGTCAAGATGGCCGGCTGGATGGAGACGTTCGCCCAGCGCGGCGGCCAACTGGTCATCCACGGCGCGGCAGTCGGCGACCTCGACTACTTCTCCCGTACGTACGACCTCGTCCTCGTGTCGGCGGGCAAGGGCGAGCTGGTCTCGATGTTCGCCCGCGACCCGGAGCGCTCCCCGTACACCGAGCCGCAGCGCGCGCTGGCCGTCTCCTACGTCCACGGTCTGGGCCCGCGCCCGGAACACCCGGAGTACGACGCGGTCCGCTGCAACCTGGTGCCGGGCGTGGGCGAGTTGTTCGTCATGCCGACGCTCACCACGTCCGGGCGCGCGGACATCCTGTTCTGGGAGGGCATACCCGGCGGGCCGTTGGACGTCTTCAACGGCATCAAGGACCCGGCGGAACACCTCTCCCTGACCCTGGAACTCATGGAGAAGTTCACGCCGTGGGAGTACGAGCGGGCGCGGGGCGTCGAACTGACCGACGCGGGTGGGACGTTGGCCGGGCGGTACGCGCCCACCGTCCGTAATCCGGTGGGTCAGCTGCCGGGCGGTGGCCTGGTGCTCGGCGTCGCCGACGTCGTCGTCGCGAACGACCCGATCACCGGGCAGGGCTCCAACTCCGCGTCCAAGTGCGCCGCGTCGTATCTCGCGTCGATCCTTGAGCACGGGGAGAAGGAGTTCGACGGGGACTGGATGTCTGCGACGTTCGAGCGGTACTGGTCGACTGCGCGGCACGTTACGAAGTGGACCAACGCGATGTTGGGTCCGCCGCCGGAGCATGTTCTCAACCTTATTGGGGCGGCTGGGGAGTTGCAGCCGGTGGCGGATCGGTTCGCCAACGCGTTTGATGATCCGGCTGATTTCGAGAACTTCTTCTATGAGCCGGAGAAGACTGGGGCGTACCTGGCTTCTGTGGCGGGGGCCTAGTCGCCGTTGGGGCTGTGGGGAGTCGGCGGGTGCGGGTCCGTTGGGGCTGGTCGCGCAGTTCCCCGCGCCCCTTTAGGCAAAGAATCTGGACGTACGGCTCCCAGGATGGGGTAGGACGCCACAGGTGATACCTGGACCGTCTCGCCTGTGCGGGGGGCCTGGACGATCTTTCCGTCGCCCAAGTACAGCGCCACGTGCGTGGCCTCCGGGAAGTAGATCACCAGGTCGCCGGGGCGGAGTTCATTGAGCGGGACCCTTGGCAGCTCGGCCCACTGTTCTTCACTGGTCCTCGGGATCGGGGTACCCGCATGACCCCATGCCTCCGACGTCAGGCCCGAGCAGTCGTACGTCTTCGGGCCCTCCGCGCCCCACTCGTACGGCTTGCCGATCTGCTGTACGGCGTAGCGCAGGGCCCGGTCTCCCTCCCGGGAGGGTTCGCGGGTGTCGTCGCCCAGGGCGCCTGAAGTGACCAGCTTCTGTTGGGCCTTGTCGGTGGTGGTCTTCTCGGCGTCGGTCAGCGCGGTGAGTTGGTCGGGGGTGAGGGACGTGAGGAGCTTCTCGATGTCGGCGAGGCGCTTGCGGACGTCGTCCTGGTCCTTCTTCTGACGGGCGGCCAGGGTGAGTTGACCGTCCAGGGCCTTGCGGGCCTCGCGGGCCAGGCCGTCGCTCTTCTTCTCGCTGCCGACCAGCCGGCCCACCGTCTCGGCCCGCTCCCGCGCCAACTGCCCGATGACATGGCGCTCGTCGAGCGCGTGCTGCGGATCGCGGGCGAGGAGCAGGCGTACGTACGGGGAGATGGCCGTGCTGTTCTGGTACTGCTCGCGGGCCAGCCGGCCGGCCGCGCCGCGGCTGTCGTGCAGGGTGAGGCGGGCGCGGGCCAGTTCGGCGTCGAGGCGGTCGACCTCGGCGCGCTGTTTCTTCAGCTTCTCCTCGGTGGCGTTGTACGTCTCGGTGGCCTGTTCGGCGTCCCGGTACAGGGTCTGAAGGTCCGTCAGCAGTTCGGCCACGGGCCGCTGTCCGGGGGCCTGCGGATCGGGTACGGCCGCGGCGGGCAGCGGTGCGAGGACGGTGCCGGCCGCCACCGCCGCCGTACAGACCAGACGCAGGAGCCTTCCTGACACGTCATCACCTCCGGTGCGCGGCGGCCCTTCCGCCCCGCACCGTGAGCATCAGTCGCGGGCGCCGGGTCCGCGCGCCGGGTGTGCGCGGTTCGGCGCAACGGCGTCACCCGTGGGTGTTGTCCGGCTTGCCGCCCGGCGTGGCGTCCGGTGCGGAGTCAGGTGCGGAGTCCGGCTTTGTCCAGGGCCAGCGCAGAGTGCTGCCGCGCTTGCCTTCGGGGTCGTACTCGTACTTCCAGCCCTTGGGGAGGCCCAGCCGTTTGCTGTGGCCCCGGGGCACCCTGCGGTACACGAGCACCGTGGGCGGGCCGCCGGCCGCGTCGGGGACCGGGATGCGGTAGGTCTTCGGCGGGGTGCCGGTCGGGCCGAGCAGGATGGGCAGGGAGCGACCGTCCATCGGGCCGCCCTCGAACGGGGTGTCTTCGCTCTTCACGCCACCAGTGTCAGCCATCCACCGCGAGGCCCTGGACCAGCGCGGCCGTCTGCGGGTCCCGCCGCGCGGTCACCGAGAGCACCGCCACGAACTGCTCTACCAGCCAGTCCCGCAGCTCGTCGACGGGCGGCTGCTTGTCCTCGTCGAGCCAGATGAGGGACGCCGCTTCTACGGCCGTGATCCACATCCGTACGGTCATCCGCAGGCGTGGGCCGGGTTCGGCGACGCCGAGATGGCTGAGGATGTGTACGGCGGCGGCCCGCCGTACGCCGTCCACGATGGCCGTCGTACGCGATGTCTCCACGACGCTGCCGCCCTGGAGCAGTGCGCTGAACCCGGCGTCGTGCTGGTCGACGAAGCCGAGGTAGCGGTCCAGGGCGCGGGCGAGGCGGGGGAGGAGGGGGCCCTCGCGGGGTTCGTCGAAGCACTGTTGGAGTTCTTCGGCGGCGGAGCGGAGGGCGGCTTCGTAGAGCTGCTGCTTCCCGCCCGGGAAGTACCGGTACACGAGGGGGCGTGAGACCCCGGCCGCCTCTGCCACGTCGTCGAGGGAGATCTCTTCGGGGGCGCGGTGTGCGAAGAGGGTGAGAGCGGCGTCGAGGAGCTGGCTGCGCCGCTCCTCGACGTTGAGGCGGCGGTAGGCGGGCGCGGCAGGGGGCATGGGTGCAGGGTAGTCCGGCGGCTGCGGGTGCGTCGTGGCTGGTCGCGCAGTTCCCCGCGCCCCTATAGGTGGGACCAGTGGAGCCGCTCTTAAGGGGCGCGGGGAACTGCGCGACCAGCCCCCACCGACCCGCACTGTGAACTCAAGCCAATAGCCCCGAAGCCCTCCACAACCGTCGGCCGACACCTCGCAGCACACCAATGTCGTCCAAGAAGTCCGTCAGCTTCTTCGACCCCGCCTGCATGACCTCCCGCCGATGCCCACTCGCCTGCACCTGAGCCACCGCCTCCCGCTGATCGAGCCCCACGTTCGTGTAGACCTCGGGATTCACGAACGCGATCGAGAAGATGCGCGCGAACTCCCCGGAGGTGACCCGCGTGAACTCCTGGGACCACCGCGGCGCGGTCACCATCTGGCGCCTCAACTCCTCGCGGGCGTACCGGACATGACGCGCCTCCTCCACGACATGGATACGGGTCACCCCCCGCACCAACGGCTGCACCCGCTCATCCGGAAACGTCAACCGCTGCATCCAGTCGAGGACTTCCTCCCCGAGCAGGGTGGCCGTGAAGGAACCAGGGGTCGTGGAGATCGTCTTGAACAACCGCCCCAGGTTCTGATGGGCCCGGCTCACCGGATACCAGGGCGTATCACCCCGGGAGATGAGCCGAGCGAACATCTTCGAGTGCCGGCACTCGTCCTCGATCTCGGTCAGCGCATAGCGCACATGCGCACTGGTCGCCGCCTTGTCGTAGATGTGCCGGACGAGCAGCTGCATCAGGATCAGCTCGAACCAGATCCCCAGCGAGGCGAGCGCCGCGGCCTCGTGCTGCGAGAGGAGGATGCGCTGCTCCTCGCCCATCCGCTTCCAGAGCGGGGTGTCGTACAGCGACACCAGTTCAGGCGGCCAGAACCACTTGCCCTCCTCGAAGGGCGCGGCCCAGTCCAGTTCCTTGTCGGGGTCGAAGGAGTGCTTCGCGGAGGAGGCGAGCAGCCGCTCGGCGACCTGCTCGCGGTCTTTCAGCAGCCCGAGTGCGTCGCGCAGCCCGACCATGGCGTCCACGTCCGTGAGGCTCGTCATGGCACTTATGAGACTGCTTGTCAGCAAGCCCGTCAACCCCCTCGCGAGACCCCGCTGTCCTAGACCGAACAGCCCAGCCCCTCCGGGATGTCCACCGGCGCCACTGGCTCCGCCCCCTGTGCCGGGAACGACGTCCGCAGCGTGAACGCGTACGGCGTCGGGCCGTGGGCCCGCAGGTGGAGGAGGCGGTCCTCCGCCTCGCGCACCGTGGGGTGGTGGCCCGTCGGGACCCACCACAGGGCCGACATCGCCTCCCGCATCAGCTCGAACCACTCGCGGCGGCGCGCCAGCAACTCCCGGTGCCGGCCCTGGTACATGAACGCGGTCAGGGCGTTCGGGTCGCGCCACACCGACATGTTGACGATCAGCCAGTCGTCGCCGAGGACGGGGACGTCGGTCGCGTTGCCGGAGTCGGACTGGAGGCGCCACACGAAACCCTCGGCCGCGTCGGCGACGGCGTTCACCGGGTCGAGGGCGTCCACGAAGTCCTTCAACTCCGGGGAATCCAGGGGGAATCGGAGACGGGCGATGTTGACCTGGGCGAGTTCGTACGCGGGGGCGCTTAAGGGCTCAGTCATGTACCGAACGGTAGGTCGGCGCCGTTCGTTCCCGGTACCCCCGTCTCACGAATTGAGCACCGCCTCCATCACCGCCTTCGCGATCGGCGCCGCGTCCCCGCCCCCGCTGATGTCCGAGCGGTCCGCCGACGCGTCCTCCACCACCACCGCGACCGCCACCTTCGGCTCCATGTCGCGGTCGCCCTGCGCCCAGGACACGAACCAGGCATACGGCGTACCGGAGTTGCCGATGCCGTGCTGCGCGGTGCCGGTCTTGCCGCCGACGGTCGCGCCGGGGATCGCCGCGTTCGTGCCGGTGCCTTCCGTGACCACGTCTTCCATGAGTTCCTTCATCTGTACGGCAGTTGCGGGGTGCATGGCCTGGCGGACGGGACGGGACGATCCGGCTGTCGAGATCGTCTCGCCGCCCTTCCGTGTCGTGCGCTCCACCAGGTACGGCTGCCGCACCTGCCCGCCGTTCGCGACCGCCGCCGCGACCATCGCCATCTGCAACGGCGTGGCCCGCGTGTTGTACTGCCCGATCGACGACAGCGCCAACTGGGCTTTGTCCACCGAGGTGTCGAAGGTGCTGGGGGAGACCGCGAACGGGACCTTCACGTCGGCGTCGTTGAAGCCGAACGCCTCCGCCGTGGCCCCCATGTCCCGCACGCCCACATCCACGCCCAGCTTCGCGAACACCGTGTTGCACGACCACTCGAAGGCGGACCGGAGCGGCGCGTCCCCGCAGCCGTCGCCCTCGTTCGTCAGCGTGGTCGACGTGCCGGGGAGGGTGTACGGGTCGGGTGAGGTCGTCGCCGCGTCCAGGTCCGTCACCACACCCGCGTCCAGCGCCGCCGCCGCGGTGACCACCTTGAACGTCGAACCCGGCGGATACGTCTGCCGTACCGCCCGGTTGAGCATCGGCTTGTTCGTGTCGGCGTTCAGTCGCGCCCAAGCCCGGTTCGCGGCACGGCCGTTGCCCGACAGGGCCCCGGGGTCGTAGGACGGGGTGGAGACCAGGGCGAGGATGCGGCCGGTCGACGGTTCGATCGCGGCCACCGCCCCCGTGCGCGCGCCGAGTCCTTCGTAAGCCGCCTGCTGTGCGGCCGGGTTGAGGGTGGTGACGACGTTGCCGCCGGAGTTCTGGGCGCGGGTCAGGTCGTTCCACAGGGGGAACGGCGAGAGCATCGAGTCGGTGCCGGAGAGGATGCCGTCCTCGGAGTGCTCCAGGAACGTCGTCCCGTACTCCTGCGAGGCGAAGCCGGTGACCGGCGCGTACAACGGCCCGTTCCTGTACGTCCGTTCGTAGCGGAGCTGCTCGCCGGAGTCGCGGGAGCCTGTGACCGGTCTGTCGCCGACGAGGATGGCGCCGCGCGGCTGGTCGTAACGGGCGATCGTGGGGCGGCGGTTGGCGGGGTTGCCGTCGTAGGTGGGGGACTGGAAGACCTGGATGCGGGTGGCGTTCACCAGCAGGGCGAGCAGGAGCAGGGTGCAGAAGACCGCCGCGAGGCGGATGTGCCGGGTCATGGCGTCGGTCACGCTGCCACCTCGATGTCGTAGTCGGACTGGCGGCGGGCCGAGTCGCTGATCCGGATCAGCAGGGCCACGATCGCCCAGTTGGTGACGACCGAGGAGCCGCCCTGGGCGAGGAACGGCATCGCCATGCCGGTGAGCGGGATCAGGCCCGTCACCCCGCCCGCGATCACGAACACCTGGAGCGCGACGATCGAGGCGAGGCCCACCGCGAGCAGCCGGCCGAAGGGGTCGCGGAGGGCCAGGCCGGCCCGGTAGCCGCGCTCCACGAGAAGGCCGTAGAGGATGAAGATCGCGGAGAGGCCGGACAGGCCCAGTTCCTCGCCCGCTGTGGCCAGGATGAAGTCCGATTTGGCGGCGAAGCCGATGAGGATCGAGTGGCCGAGGCCGAGGCCCGTGCCGAGGATGCCGCCGGCCGCGAACGCGAAGAGGGACTGGGCGAGTTGGTTCGGGCCGTGGCCCGCCTCGATCGACGCGAAGGGGTGCAGCCAGTCCTGGACCCGGCTGTGGACGTGCGGTTCGAGCCAGCCGACGGCGACCGCGCCGAGGGCGGCCAGCAGCAGCCCGACCGCGATCCAGCCGGTGCGGCCGGTGGCGACGTAGAGGAGGGTCACGAACAGGCCGAAGAAGAGGAGCGAGGTGCCCAGGTCGCGTTCCATGATCAGGACGCCGACGCTCAGCAGCCAGATCGCGACGATCGGGCCGAGCACGCGGCCGGTGGGGAGTTGGAGGCGCCACACGCGGCGGCCGGCGTAGGCGAGCGCGTTGCGGTTCGCCGCCAGGTACGCGGCGAAGAAGATCGCCAGGAGCACCTTCGCGAACTCGCCCGGCTGGATGGAGAATCCGGCGATCCGGATCCAGATGCGAGCGCCGTTTACGGCCGGGAAGAGGACCGGGAGGGTGAGGAGGGCGAGGGCGGCGGCCACGCAGACGTACGCGTAGCGCTGCAGGACGCGGTGGTCGCGGAGGGCGACGACCACGACGATGAAGAAGGTCACGCCCAGCGTCGACCACACGAGTTGGGTGGGGGCGGCGCGGTCGCCCGGGGTCTCCAGGTCGAGCCGGTAGATGAGCACCAGGCCGAGGCCGTTGAGGAGCACGCCGATCGGGAGCAGCAGCGGGTCGGCGTACGGGGCCCGGAAGCGCACTGCGAAGTGGGCCAGCAGGGCGAGCACGCCGAGCCCGGCGCCGTAACCGGCGGCGCCGGGCGGGACCGTGCCGTTCTTGGCGAGACCGACAGCGCAGTAGCCGTACACCGAGAGGAGTACGGCTACGACGATGAGGGTGAGTTCGATGCCGCGGCGCCGGGGGAGGCGTACAGCGGGTGTGGGAGGGTCCGCTGTGACGGTGGTTCCGGCGTTGGTCATGTCCGGAACTTACCCAAATGGGACGTGTTGTGTGCCTTGGGTGCGGAGTGTGTCTCGTCCGTCAGCACCAGCGGGGCGCGGGTCCGATGTTGTCGATGTAGCGCGCCGAACCCCAGGCCCAGGTGCCGTCCGTGAGCAGGTACCAGAGGTGGTTGCCCTGGACGTTGGAGCCGCTGGTCTTGCAGAAGATCGAGACGTGCTCGCCGCGGTGGGCGTACCGGATGATCCTGCTGCCGCGGTCCGGTCGGGAGCGCAGGGCCAGTTCGTGCGCCGTGACGACGCCCCGGTACAGGCGGGGGTTGTTGTGCTCGCCGTGCTGGTCGTAGTCACCACGGCCGTCGTTGTCGCCCTGCTGGTTGTAGTCGCCGCGACCGCCGTCGTCGTCCTGCTGGTTGTAGTCGCCACGGCCACCGTCGTCGTCCGCCGGGCGGCTGATGCCCGGGTCTTCGTCGCCCCACTCGTCGTCGGCCACGGCGGGAGTGACAGCGGCAGCGGTCACGAGCGCACCGGCGGCGACCGCTATACCAAGACGGCGAAGGGAGAGGCTGAGGGGCATGGGGGTACCTCCAGAAATGGGGCGAACCTGACTAATCGCCACATTAGGAGGGGAGTGCAGGGGCCGCTCGTCACACTGGTCCACACGAGGTTCTTTAGGGGCGCGGGGAACTGCGCGACCAGCCCCCACCGGCCCGCAGTCAACGAACTACCGCTCTCATCGCAAGGTCAACGTCGCAAGCGCCCCACCACCATCCCCGGCGTCCACATTCGAGAACTCCAACCGAGCCCCCAAAACCTCCGCCTGCCCCAACGCGATGGTCAACCCCAGCCCATGCCCCCGAGCCCCACCCTCCGTACGGAACCGCTGAGGCCCGTGCGCGACGAGGTACTCCGGATACCCGTCCCCGTGATCCCGCACGGTCACCACCGCCCCGTCCACGCTCACCACCACCCGCCCCCGCCCATGCCGATGCGCGTTGGCGACAAGATTCCCGAGCACCCGCTCGAGCCGCCGCCGATCCGTCTCCACCCACTCGTCCCGCACGACCCTGACCTCGGTGTCCGTACCGGAACCCCGTACGACCCGCTCGGCCACCGCCCCCAACCGCTCGGTGTCCAGCTCCAGTTTCTCCCGCCGGGTGTCGAGCCGGGAGATCTCCAGCAGATCCTCGGTGAGGGTGCGCAGCGCGGCGACCCGGTCCCGTACCAGCTCGGTCGGCCGCCCCGGCGGCAACAGCTCGGCCGCCGCGTGCAGCCCGGTCAGCGGGGTGCGCAGCTCGTGCGCGACATCCGCGGTGAACCGTTGCTCCGTCAGCAGCTTGCCCTGCAACGACGAGGCCATGGTGTCGAGCGCGGCGGCCACCGCGGCCACCTCGTCCTGGGGCAGGGTCGCGTCCTTCGTACGGGGATCGTCGACCCGCGCGTCCAGGTCACCCGCGCTGATCCGCCGGGCCACCTGCGCGGTCCCGTGCAGCCGCCGGGTCACCCGGGTCACCGCGAACGCGCCGACCAGCAGGGTCGCCCCGATCGCCAGCGCCGAGGACCACACGATGGCGCGGTCGAGCCCGGCGATGGTGTCGGCGCCCTGCGAGTAGTCGACCGCGACGGCCAGTACCCGGTCGCCGGAGGCCGGGCCCGCCGCCCACATGGTGGGGCGCCCCCGGTGCCGGCCGACCATCGTGCCGCGCTCCCCGTCCGCCGCCAGTTCCCGCAACGGCACGGGCAGGCTCTCGGGATCGACGCCGGCGCCGTGCACGAGCGAGTCCCCGGCCTCGTACTGCATCGTCGCCTCCTTCAGCCGCGACAGCGCGAGGCTGCGGGCCTGGCCGACGGTCCGGTCGGTCACCGACACATGCACGAGGACGCCGAGCATGGCGGCCAGCGCGCAGCACATCACCGTGATGAACGCGGCGGCCTTGAAGGCGAGGGTCCCGGCCCACCGGGGCAGCGCGAGCCGCATCACGGGGTCGCCGAAGGGGTGGGCGAAGAGGCGGGCGCGGGGGTCGCGCGGCGGACTCCGTGCTTACGGCCGCCGGTGCGCAGGAACTCGTCGTGGGTCAGCAGCATCGCCTTCTGGTCCGCGTCCCATGTCCACTGCACGCGGTACTCGTACCCCGCCAGCTCGGACGGCGAGCGGATGATCACCGAACGCCCGGCCAGCTCGACCCCGCTCACCGCGTCGTCGTTGGCCATGACCTGCACGAGCCGGTGCTTCTCGACGGTGTAGACCCGCACGGCGGTCATCTTCGTGGGCAGCAACCGGAAGCCGAGCGTCAGGTCGTCGTGTCCGTCGCCGGTCAGGTCGCGGTAGTACGGCTTGAGGACGGGACACCCGCTCCGGTCCCCGCCCTTCGCACAGTCGGCGATCCCCTCGGCGGTCCCGTGATACGGCGCCTTGGAGCCGTCGTAGTCAGTGGGGTTCGCGGCGATCTCGGCCCGTACGACGGCCACCGGGTCCACCTTGCGGATGTCGTCCCCGGGGACGGTGACGCCCTTCACGGTCTCCGTGTCCGCCTCGTCGAAGTCGTAGGCGGGGGAGGAGGCGGGCGAGAGATTCGGCCAGAGCCTGGCGGGGCTGGTCGCCGTCGGGGTCGCCCCCGCAGCACGCAGGTCACCGGTGTCACCGCAGGCCACCGCCGTCGCGAGCAGCAGGGCGACGGCGGCGGTGGCGCGGGCGGGACGGCTGAGCGGCACTGTTCTCCTGGAGAGGTGCTGGTGTGGGACCCGTACACCCTATTCGTACGGAAGTCCTTTTTGTTCGCACTCGAGGGCAGGCAGGGGAAACGATTACCCGGCCGCTCGGTCACTCGATCACTCGGCTATTCGGCCAGTTCCTCCAGCAGCCGGGCCGTGGACAGTCCCGCCCGCAGATACTCGACGAACAGTTCGTTGTGCAGCGCCCACGGGGAACGGCGGGTGCGGATCAGCCGTATCGCCTCCTCGGTGGAGTACCCACGACGGACCAGCGCGTGGGCGACGACCAGGCCCGACCTGTTGTAGCCGTGATAACAGCGGACCAGGACCTTCCGGCCCTCGGCCAGCGCGTCGCACGCGGCGACGGCCAGCCGTATCACGCCCGCCAGTTGTGTCCCGTCCAGCGGTCCGTCGGGAATCGGCCACACATGGTGCTCCACGCCCGGGTCGGGCCCGTGCCCCGGCAGGCGCAGCAGCGTCTGCACGAGAGCGAACTCGTCCCGCACGACCGCGAACTCCAGTTGCCCCGACCGCCCCCTGAACTCGTGTCCGCCCATCCACAGACCGGTGACGATCTCGCTCCACGGACTGTCCGGAGCGGGTACGTCGGGTTGCCTCCTGCGCGTCCGCAACGGCGCCTCCCCAAGCCCCAGCGACTGACCCAAAGGTAACCGGGTTCTTGCCCCTTGAGCACCCCGCCTGTTCCCATGGTCGAGGGGTGATGACGCATGAGTGGACTACGCGTCGTACCGACCTGGCGCCATGGTCAGGAACGGCTGTACGTCTGTCACACGGACGGAAGGAACGTCGCCTGGTACGACAGGGAGGCGGCGCGGATCAACCTGCTCAGCGAGGACCGCAGAGAGGACGTGCTGCACGCCCTCGGTCCCTTCCTCACCGGCCCGGTCACCGTGGGCCCGCCACCGGTGCCGACGCCCGCGGAACTCGCGCGGCTCAGTCTCCTCCCGGACGACGACCTGGCCCCCAACCGCCCCGGCGAGGCGCTCCACGTGGCCCTCGACCGGGACCCGGGCCCCCAGCACCGGCTCCGCCCCGACCCGCGCCGCCGCGCCCTGCTGGCGGAACAGGCCGTCGGCGAGGCCCTGGACGCGCTCGACGGCGCGGGCTGGCACGCCCTCCACTCGATCCCGCTCCCCGGCGGCGACCGCCTCCACCACCTGGCGATCGGCCCCGGCGGCCTCTTCGTCCTGCACACGCTGTACGCCCGCAAACAACGCGTCCGGATCGCCGACCCCATGGTCACCCTGGGCCGCCGGGACCCCCTCCCGCTGCTCCGCCGCGTCCGTTCCGACGCGGACCGCGCCTCGTACGCGCTGACCGCCGAGGTCCACCCGGTCCTCGCCCTGGCCGGCCCGGCGGACGTCACGGTGACGGCCCCGCTCCGCGAGGTCCGCGTACTCCAGGACACGGAACTGTCCGGACTGGCAAGGACAGGAGGGGTGTTGAAGCCGGCGGACGTGGAGGCGCTGCACGCGATGGCGCGGGACCGGCACACGTGGGGGAGGCTGTGAGCTACTTCAGCGGCCTGAAGTAGTGGGCGAGCGTGAGATCACCGATCCGGGTGCCGATCCGGTTGGCGACGATGTCACTCGTGCGGAAGTGGATCCCGCCCCAGACCCGGGCGTTGATCACGTCCCGGTTGTAGGCGGCCGCGGACGTGTACGTACGGGTGGTGCCGGTCACGGCCGACGAGATACGGAAGTCGATGTGTCCGCCGGTCAGGCGGGACAGGACGCGCATCGCCGCGCCGTCGTTGGTGCAGTGGCCGCTCATGTAGTCCGGGTAGGGAGGCGTGTCGAGCAGCGGCACCCAGGACGGGTCCGGTGCGGTGGCCGGGTTGCCGTCGGTGTCGGCCAGTTGGATCGCGGTGATGGGGCGCCACTGGCCGTAGGTCAGCTTGGTGTTCCACGCGGTGATGGAGGCGTCGGCCGTTGCCGTGCCCACGGCCGCGAACAGGCGGGCCGCGTCCACGAGGCCCAGCCCGTGGCGGGTGGTGTAGCCGCGGAGGGCGGCCTGGAACTGCACCGGCAGTACGTCACCGAAGAACAGCCCGGTCTCGGTCTGCGCGGCGGTCCGCGCCGAGCCGGTCCTCGCTCCCATGGCCTTCACCTCGGCGAAGTCCCTGGCGTACCGCTTCGAAGTGAGCTCGGGCGGTGGTCCCGGCCGTAGTCGATCCGGCGAGTCGAGCAGCATCGGCCGCACCTTCGCGAGCCACGGCACGGCCATCGGGGCGTTGGCTGGCGGGGTGGGCCGCCAGATGCCGGGCGCGGGCGGCTTGTCGAACGTGACCGGGGCACCGCGCCCGTCGTTCTCGCGCAACTGCACGATCCTCGCGGCGGCCCGCTCGCCGAAGGCGACGCCCTGGTTCTCGGCCGTTCCGTCGGGGATCTTGGCGAGGGAGGCGGTGTACGCGGTGTCGAGCCGGGCCTGTGAAGCCGGGAAGTAGGTGAGCAGGATGCGGTGGGCGGCTGTCGCCGCGGCGGCCTCCGGGGAGGCGGACCGGGGCCCGCGCTCGTGCCACTTGTACTCGGTGTAGCGGCCCTCGATGCCGACGACCGCGTTGTAGACGGCGGCCGAGACGAAGCCGTACCAGAGGGACTGCTCCGCTCCGGGACGCTTGGCGTCGCCGTTGACCGTGGCCACGGCGGTCTCGCTCCAGTCGGTGATCACCTCGGCGTTCGCGGCGGGTGCGGGAACCGCGGCGGCGGTCGGGGCCCAGGGCGCGGCGCCCAGGGTCAGGACCGTCAGGCCGACGAGGAAGCCGCGGCGGACGGTGCGGGAGCGTGGTGCTGTCAGTCCATGCTGGTCCTTACTCACGGGTGACCCCCTTGGGCTCTTTTTCGGTGGGCCAAGGGTGGACCCGCCGCCGGGGCGGACCGGGGAATTCCGCGTTTTGGTCAGCCCGCTGAACTCAGGGCAGGGGAGCGGCGTGCCCCGGGTCGAGGAGCGGGGCCAGCAGATCGCCGTGATCCCGCAGGCGGGGGCCCATGTCCGGGGCGAGGAAGGCGAGTTGGCGAGGGGAACGGCACGCCTCGATCTCGTCCCAGGCCACGGGTGCGGAGACGGTCGGCCCGGACCGTGCCCGCAAGGTGTACGGCGTCGCCGTCGTCTTCCGCGCAGCGTTCTGGCTCCAGTCGACGAACACCTTCCCCGGCCGCAGACTCCGCGTCATCCGATGCACGACGAGCCGCGGCATGGCTTTCTCCGCCTCCACGGCCAGTGACTTCGCGTACTCGACGGCCCGCTCCGAAGGCACCGGCTCCACCCCCGCCAGCAGATGCAACCCCTTCGCCCCGGACGTCTTGACGTACGCCGAGATCCCGTCGGCGGCGAGCCGCTCCCGCAGCCACACCGCGACCTCGCAGCACTCGACGACCGTCGCCGGCACCCCCGGATCGAGGTCGAGGACGAGCCGGTCGGCGAGGCCCGGCGCCCCGATCACCCACTGCGGCGTGTGGAACTCGGTGACGAGGTTCGCCGCCCACATCAGGGACGCCAGATCCTGCACCAGCACCATCCGGGCCGGTCCTTCCGACCGGGGCACCTCGGCGGTGGTGACCCAGTCGGGCGTACCCGGTGGCACGTTCTTCGCGAAGAAGACCTGACCGTCCGGCCCGTCCGGATAGCGCAGGAAGGACAGCGGCCGGTCGCGCAGATGGGGCAGCAGGACCTCGGCGGTCGTGGCGTAGTAGTGCAGGACCTCGCCCTTGGTGAAGCCGGTCGCCGGGTACAGCACCTTGTCCAGGTTGCTGAGCGCGAGCCTTCGCCCCTCCACCTCCGTGATCGGCGTCATACGATGAGAATCCCACGAAACGTAATAAACCGGTCTAAAAACAAACCGGTCGACAACTGGAAGGCGGGTGCCGCAGGTGCGATCCATATGGAACGGCGCCATCTCCTTCGGCCTGGTCAGCATCCCGATCAAGCTGGTGAACGCGACCGAGAGCCACTCCGTCTCCTTCCGCCAGATCCACACCGAGGACGGCGGCCGCATCCGCTACCGCAAGGTCTGCGAACTGGAGGACCGAGAGGTCACCCAGTCCGAGATCGGCAAGGCGTACGAGGACGCGGACGGCACGATGATCCCGATCACGGACGAGGACCTGGCCCAGCTGCCGATCCCGACGGCGAAGACGATCGAGATCGTGGCGTTCGTGCCGGCCGACCGGATCGACCCGCTCCAGATGGACGCCGCGTACTACCTCTCCGCGAACGGCGTCCCCGCGGCCAAGCCGTACACCCTGCTGCGCGAGGCGCTGAAGCGGAGCCAGAAGGTGGCCATCGCGAAGTACGCGCTGCGCGGCCGGGAACGCCTGGGCATGCTGCGCGTGGTCGACGACGTGATCGCCATGCACGGCTTGCTCTGGCCGGACGAGATCCGCGCCCCCGAGGGCGTCGCCCCCGACACGACGGTCACCGTCCGCGACAAGGAACTCGACCTCGCGGACGCCCTGATGGACACCCTCGGCGAGGTCGACCTCGCGGACCTCCACGACGACTACCGCGAGGCGGTCGAGGAGATGATCACCGCGAAGGCCTCCGGCGAACAGCCCGCGACCTCCCCGGCCCCGGCCCCCGGCGGCAAGGTCCTCGACCTGATGGCGGCCCTGGAGAAGAGCGTCCGCGAGGCGAAGGAGTCGCGCGGCGAGGAACCGGGTCGTGAGCAGGCGGGTCGTGCGGATGCGGCGGCGAAGGCCGAGGTCAGGCCGATCTCCTCGGGCTCCTCCCGAGCGACCCCCAAGCAGGCCACGGGCAGGAAGTCGACGTCCAAGGCGACGAAGAAGGCGGCCACCACGAAGAAGGCCGCAGCCTCGGCATCGGCGAAGAAGTCGACGCAGAGCACGAAGAAGACGGTGGCGAAGAAGACCCCGGCAAAGAAGGCGACTCCCCGCAAACGAACAGCCTGAGCCGCAGCCCCCTCGCCGACCCTCTCGCGCCCCCTCGTCAGTCCCCGCGCAGCGCTACCCCACCCGCCGCAGCGCCAGCACCGCGTTGTGCCCCCCGAACCCGAACGAGTTGCTCAACGCGAGATCCCCGCCCCCGGGCAACTCCCGCGCCACCCCCGTCACCACATCGAGCCCGATCGCCTCGTCCAACTCCTCCGCGCCCACGGTCGGCGGCACCACCCCGTGATGCAGCGTGAGCACCGTGGCCACGGCCTCGACCCCGCCCGCCGCGCCCTGCAGATGCCCGAGGTGCCCCTTGAGCGCGGTGACGGGAACGTCCCGTCGCCCGAACACGGCCCGCAGCGCGCCGGCTTCGGCGAGATCACCTTCCACTGTCGCCGTGGCATGCGCATTCACATGGACGACGTCCACGACATGCCCGCCCGCGTCCCGCACCGCCCGCCGTACTGCGAGCGCGACCCCGGCACCCGACGGATCCGGCGCCGCCATGTGGTGCGCGTCGGCGGACAGCCCCCACCCGGCGGCCTCGCAGTAGATCCGCGCTCCACGCGCGCGTGCGTGTTCCTCGGCCTCCAGGACGAGCACCCCGGCGCCCTCCCCGTTCACGAATCCGTCCCGGCCCTTCCCGAACGGCTGCGACGGGGACGAACCGTCCGCCAACCCCCGCGTGGACAACGCCCGCATCGCGGCGAACGACGCCATGATCGCCGGCGTGACGACCGCCTCGGCCCCGCCCGCGAGGGCGATGTCGACGCGGCCGTACCGTATGCGGTCGATGGCCGCGCCGATCGCCTCGGTGCCGGAGGCGCAGGCCGCGGTGACCGTGCGGGCCTCGCCGGTGATGTGCAGATCGAGGGAGACCTGGGACGCGGCCTGCGAGGGCACGGTCATGGGGGTGGTGAGCGGTGAGACGGCACGGGGTCCCTTGTCCCGGAGCTTGCGGTCGCCGCCGACGAGCACGGACGCGTCCCCGAGGATCGCGCCGAGGCTGACACCGACCCGTTCGGGATCGAGCCCGCTCTCCCGCGTGCCGCCCGCCACGAACCCGGCGTCACCCCACGCCTCCCGCGCGGCGAGAACGGCGAACTGCGCGGCCCGGTTCATCCGCCGCGCCGCCGCCCTCGGCAGCAGCTCCGCCGGATCGACGGGCACGGTCCCGGCCAGCCGTACGGGCAGCTCCGCGAACTCCTCGCCGTCCAGCTCCCGAATCCCGTGCCGCCCGTCCAACAGCCCCTGCCACAGCTCCCCGACCCCGACCCCGAGCGGCGTCACGGCCCCGAGCCCGGTGACCACGACCCGCCGCGGCCCGTGCGCGGCCACCTCCCGCTCCGGCCGCGGATGATGCCGTACGACGAACTCCGCGCCACCCCAGTGCCGCACCTCGGCATCGGTCGCGACGTCCTCCGTCGCCCCGTCGAGGTCCCGGTGCCACACACCCCAACGCCGTTCGTACGACACCTCGGCCGCCCCCGGATCGACCACCCGCAGCGAGGTCACCCGGTCGCCCTCCCGGAACTCGGCGCCGGCGAGGTCGTCGGAGACGAGTCGCGGCACCGCCCCGGCGTCCAGGCGGCGGCACGCGCTGGTCACCCGGCGGTCCCGGCCGAGCACCTCGTCGTGGTCCGTGCCGCCGAGCGGCGGCCGCAGGGTGACCCGGATCGTCTCGGGCGTCTCGGGGAGCGTGTGGGTCACGACGTACCAGCAGTCGCGTTCGGCGTCGCCCGGGGCCAGGGCGATCAGGTCACCGGGGATGACCTCGGCGGCGGTCACCGGGTGGGGAGCGAAGGGGACTTGCGACGAATCGGATGAATGGGACATATCTCTACACACTTCCTGGGGACGGAACGGGCTTATGCCTTACGGCAAACCATCCAGAGTGAATAGGACGAAAACGAAAAAGGCCACGGTTGAAAGGTGAACCGGTTGTGGTGCGAGAGCCCTCAAGGCCCGCCCGAATGGGGCGAGTTGCCCAAGTTGATCACCAGGGTTATGTGTGGAACATCACGTTCGCGACCGCGATCGCCGTCCCCGCACTCACTTGTTCCCTGGATTTAACGCGAGGCCCTCTGGCAACTCCCTTTCTACGCGCGTAACTTGAGCCGACTCCCCACAGGTACCGGTATCGGCAGCTACACGAAGTACGAGGAGACCGCCAGCGTGTCCAGACCTGAAGGGCGCAGACCCCGCGCCCGCCGCACCGCCCAAGCGATCGTCGCGGTGGGCGCGGCGGGAGCATTCGCCTTCACCGCCCTGCCCGCCGCGTCCGCAACTCCCTCCGCCTCAGCGGTGATTGCCGAGGTGTATGGCGGCGGTGGCAACTCGGGAGCCACCCTGACCCGGGACTTCGTGGAACTCGGCAACGCCGGTTCCGCGGCCTACGACCTGTCGGGCTACAGCGTGCAGTACCTGCCCGGTACGCCGTCCTCCGGCTCCACTTGGCAGGTCACCGCGCTCACCGGTTCGGTCGCCCCCGGCGCCCGCTACCTGGTCGGCGAGGGGACGGGCAGCGGCGGCACGACCGCGCTGCCGACCACCGACGCCAGCGGCTCGATCGCCATGAGCGCCACTTCCGGCACGATCGCCCTGGTCTCCGGCACCACCGCGCTGACCTGCAAGACCGCCGCGGACTGCGCGGCCGACACCCGCATCGTCGACCTCACGGGCTACGGCACCGCGGTCGTCCGCGAGGGCAGCGGCCCGGCCACCGGCGCCTCCAACACGGCCGCCGTCGCGCGCGCCGACTCCCTCGCCGACACCGACGACAACGCGGCCGACTTCACCGCGGGCACTCCGTCGCCGGTCAACTCGGCCGGACAGACGCCCGGTTCGGGCGACGGCGGCGGTGACGGCGGCTCGCCGACCGACCCCGGCACCGTGCGCGTCCACGACATCCAGGGCACGACCCGCCTCTCGCCGTACTCCGGCCAGACGGTCACCCGCGTCCCGGGCATCGTCACCGGCGTCCGCAGCAGCGGCTCCCTCGGCTACTGGATCCAGGACCCGACCCCCGACACCGACCCGCGCACCAGCGAGGCCGTCTTCGTCTACACCGGCTCCACCAAGCCCACGGTGTCGGTCGGCGACTCGATCCTGGTCACCGGCAAGGTCAGCGAGTACTACCCGAGCAGCACCAGCCAGTCGAACACCGAGATCACCGGCCCGACCACCACGGTCCTCTCCAGCGGCAACGCCCTGCCGGACGCCGTGACACTGGACGCGACCTCGATCCCCGACGCCTACATCCCGACCGCGTCCGGCGGCAGCATCGAGTCCCTCGCGCTCCAACCGACCGTCTACTCCCAGGACTTCTTCGAGTCCCTGGAGGGCATGCGGGTCACGTTCGCCGACGCACGCGTGGTCGGCGCGAGCGACGCGTACGGCGAGCTGTGGGTCACGGTCAAGCCGGACGAGAACGCCACGGCGCGCGGCGGCACGCTCTACTCCTCCTACGACCAGCCCAACACGGGCCGCATCGAGGTGATGTCGCTCGACACGACCTCAACTTTCCCCGCGGCCAACGTAGGTGACGAACTCTCAGGTACGACCACGGGCCCCCTCGACTACTCCACATACGGCGGCTACAACGTCCAGGCCACCCAGCTCGGCACCCTCGTCGACAACGGCCTGAAGCAGGAGGTGACCCGCCGTCAGAAGAAGGACGAGCTGGCGGTCGCCACGTACAACGTGGAGAACCTGGACGCGCTCGACACCCAGGAGAAGTTCGACCGGCTCGCCGAGGGCGTCGCGGTCAACCTCAACTCGCCCGACATCGTGGCCCTGGAGGAGATCCAGGACGACAACGGCGCGACGAACGACGGCACGGTGACGGCCGAGGGAACCCTGAAGCGCTTCACGGACGCGGTCCGCGCGGCCGGCGGCCCGGTCTACAAGTGGCGTTACATCTCGCCGACCAACGACCAGGACGGCGGCGAGCCCGGGGGCAACATCCGCCAGGTCTTCCTCTTCAACCCCAAGCGGGTCTCCTTCACCGACCACCCGGGCGGCGACGCGACCACGGCCACGAGCGTGGTGAAGACCCGCCACGGCGTCGAACTCACCTACTCCCCGGGCCGGATCGACCCGACCAACGCGGCCTGGGAGGACAGCCGCAAGCCCCTGGTCGGCGAGTTCACCTTCCAGGGCGAGCAGGTCTTCGTGATCGCCAACCACTTCATCTCCAAGGGCGGCGACCAGCCGATCCACGGCCGCTACCAGCCTCCGGCCCGCAGCTCGGAGACCCAGCGCGCGGCCCAGGCCGCGGAGGTCAACACCTTCGTCAAGACCCTGCTGGCCGCGGACAAGAACGCCAAGGCGGTCGTCCTCGGCGACCTGAACGACTACGAGTTCTCCCAGACGGTGACCACGCTGACGGCCGACAAGGTCCTCAAGCCCCTGATCACCACCCTCCCCGCCGCCGAGCGCTACACCTACGTCTACGACGGCAACTCCCAGACCCTGGACCACATCCTGACCAGCCCCGCGGTGACGTCGTTCAACTACGACGTCGTCCACATCAACGCGGAGTTCGCGGACCAGGCGAGCGACCACGATCCGCAGATCGTCCGGATCGACCTTTCGAAGTGCGGTAGGCACTAACACCGTTGAAGGCCGGGCAGGGCACCCCTTCACGGGGCGTGCCCTCCCGGTCCCGCCCAGGGCAACCCCTAAGAGGCGTGCCCTCTCGACCCCGGCCAGCGCAACCCCCTAAGAGGCGTGCCCTCTCGATCCCGGCCAGGGCAACCGCCTAAGGGGCGCGGGGAACTGCGCGACCAGCCACAGCGGACCCGCACTCGCAAGACAACACAAGCCCCTCAGACGCCAAGGCGCAGGCGCACACCCCGGTCCACCACACTCCGCCCCGTCACCATGACCAGCCCCACCCCCACAGCCAACCCCACCGCAGGCAGCACCGGAAACCGCCCGCCGTAGGCGAACCCATGCCCCGCGAACCAAATCAGCGCACTCACACTCGCCGCCAGCCCGCCCCCCAACGCCCAAGGCCGACGCGGGAGATCGCCGGGCCGCGTCCGCTCGTAGACCATGGAGAGCGCCCGCTCCAACGGCCGCAGCGCCCCTACGACCCCCACCAGCACGACCCCGAGCACGACCAGCCAGGGCACGCGCAGCGCCCACCAACTCCCGGACCCATAGGCCGGTTCGGGAGCGAGCCCGGTGAGATAGAAGGCACCGGCCACGATCAGCACCGGCAGCATGTGCCAGAGGTAGAGCGTCATACTGGCGCCGCCCAACGGCCGTACCAGCCGCCACAGTTGCTCGCGTGCCAGCAGCCGTCGCAGGACGGGCGCGAGGAGCAGCGCGAGGCCGACCTGCCCAACTGCCCACGCCAGCATGGCCGCTGACGGGGGATTGGTGTTGCTGGGATGCTGTCCGGTCACCAGGATCAGACTCACCGGGAAGGGCCCGAGGACGACGAGCCCGGCGAAGGCGACCGCGCCGCCCACGGCCATGCAGGCCGGGAGGACGGACCGTTCCGCGAGGAGTCCGTCCCGCCAGCAGAAGCCCAGTTGATAGGCGACGCCCCACACGAGCACGTAGTTCAGCAGTCCCACGACGGGCGCGTGCACGGCGACCACCAGCAGATCGGCGACGACCGCGACCCCGCCCATCACCACCGGCACCCGAAGCCCCCACCGCCGATGCGCCGCGTGCAGCACCGGAGTTGCCGCACTGAGCAGCAGATACACCGGCAGGAACCAGAACTGCATGGCCATCGCCCACCCGACGAGCGCGAGGATGCCGGGATCCACCCCGACCGCCGAGCAGATCGCCACCGCGACCAGCACCAGCCCGCTGTACACCCCGGCCGGCAGCAGCAGCCGTAGCGCCCGCTGCCCCACCCAACCCGCCGCCGTGCGGCCCTCGTTCCGCGCCCGTGCCCAGGAGCCGCCGGCCGCGTGCCCGCCGGCCAGGAAGAACAGCGGCATGATCTGGAACGCCAGGGTGAGCCACTGGGTCCAGGGCACGGTGGCCAGCAACTCCGGTGCGCTGATTGCCCCGTTGGGCTCCCGCACCAACCCGGTGATCAGCCAGTGCCCGAACACCACCAGCACGATCGCCCACGCCCGCAGAAAGTCGACGTAGCGATCCCGGCCCCCGCTCAAGTCCCCCATGGGACGCCATGGTGCCGTGGGCGTACGGCAGTTGGGGCGGAGGTGCGTCGACCCGCAACCGATCCGTGCCCGTCACGACACCCGCGCTCGCTCAACGCTCGCCCCCGGGGGTCTCTTGACCCGCCCTTGCCTTGACTCGCCCCTGTCAACGCTGCTTCCCTGGGCCCACACGGCGCATTGGTCTGCACCAATATCGATCAGGAATTGAATCGATTCACCCCCCACTTGGAGGAAGCTGTATGCGCACCCGATCGAGATCCAGCTCCCGCACTCGCACTCGCACCTGTTCCGTCCTCTCCGCCGCCCTGCTGACCGGAGCCCTCGCCGCCGCCGGTCTCACCTCGGCGGCACCCGCGTCGGCGGCCTCCGCCCCGAACGCCTGGCCCGCTCATGTCTTCGCGCCCTACTTCGACGCGGGCTCGGGAAACGTTTCCCTCACCGATGTGGCCAACAACTACGGCACCAAGTTCTTCACCGCCGCGTTCGTCGACGGCCCCGGCTGTCAGTGGCAGGTGCCGGGCCAGTCCGCCCTCCAGTCGCAGATCGACGGCATCCGCGGCCTGGGCGGCGACGTCTCCGTGTCCTTCGGCGGCTACACCTCCGACACCGCGCTCACCGAGATCGGCGACTCCTGTTCCAGCCCGGAGGCGGCGGCAGCGCAGATCGAGAGCGTCATCACCACCTTCAACCTCTCGCACGTCGACTTCGACATCGAGTCGGCGTCCCTCACCAACTCGTCCGGCATCGACCGCCGCGACAAGGCCCTTGCCCAGGTGCGCACTTGGGCCGCCAACAACGGCCGCTCGCTGTCGATCTCCGTCACCCTCCCCGCCCTCCCCAGCGGCCTGTCGGGCGACGGCGTGAACGTCCTCAACAACGC
The DNA here is from genome assembly GCF_000716435.1 of Streptomyces xylophagus. GTDB lineage: Bacteria > Actinomycetota > Actinomycetes > Streptomycetales > Streptomycetaceae > Streptomyces > Streptomyces xylophagus. Next base: position 55,224 of record NZ_JNWO01000009.1, on the reverse strand, counting down.
CCGCTCCAACGGCTTCACCCCGGACGTCGTCAACCTCATGACCATGGACTACGGCACCTCGGGCACCGACATGGGCAACGCGGCCAACACGGCCGTGGACGCGGCGGCGAGCCAGGTCGCGAACGCGTTCGGCATCTCCACGTCCGCCGCCTACGCCAAGCTCGGCAACACCCCGATGATCGGCCAGAACGACAGCGCCGGCGAGATCTTCACCCTCGACAACGCCCGCAGCGTCGAGGCCTTCGACGCCTCGCGGGGGATCGCCCTGACGTCGTACTGGTCGCAGAACCGCGACAACGGCGGCTGTGCGGGATCGACTTCGGCCCAGAGCACGTGCAGCGGCGTCAGCCAGAACTCCGGTGACTTCGCGCGGATCTTCCAGGCGTTCACCTCCGGGAGCAGCGGCGGCACCGGCTCAACTGTGCAGGCGCTGCCCGGGACTTGGGCCCAGTGCGCGAGCGAGAACGGCACCTGCGCGGTCAGCGGGACGACGGCCGTCGCCTACGGCGCGAGCGGCAGGTTCAACTACGCGACGGAGACCGGCTCCACGCCGTGCACCAACGCGGTCTTCGGCGACCCCATCTCCGGCACCGCCAAGTCCTGCTACGGCCAGACCGCCCCGCCCGCGACCGACGTGTGGACCTCCTGCGCCGCCGAGGGCGGCACCTGCGCCTTCTCCGGCGTGATGACGGTGGCGTACGGCGCCGGAAGTTCGTTCAGCTACGCGACGCTGCCCGGCGGCACCGCGTGCTCCAACGCCGTGTTCGGCGACCCGGCCGCCGGCACCGCCAAGTCCTGCTACCTGATCGGCGCGCCGCCGTCCTTCGCCACCTGGACCAACTGCGCGGCGGAAGACGGGACTTGCACCATCTCCGGCACCCACGAGGTGGCGTACGGCGCGGCCGGACGCTACGTCTACCGGTCCGTGTCCGGGTCCACCGGCTGCAGCAACGCGGTCTTCGGTGACCCCGTGTCCGGTACCGCCAAGTCCTGCTACGTCCAGTAGCGCTCGTCTCCCGAGGAAGGCCGGACGATGTTCAGATCGAAGGTATCGAAGGCAAGGGGAACTACCGGACACTCGCTCCGCACGAGACAACTGGTCTGGCTGGCGGCCCTGACCTCGGTCGTGGCCCTGCTCTACGGCACCACGACCGCCCCACCCGCGATGGCCGCCGCCCCCGGAGCCCCCTCCGGCTGGTCCACCGTCTTCAGTGACGACTTCAACGGGGCGGCGGGATCGGCCCCTTCGTCGGGCAACTGGAAGTTCGACACCGGCCCGGGTTCCGGTTTCGGGACCGGTGAGATCGAGACGATGACCGACTCGACCGCCAACACCCACCTCGACGGCAACGGCAATCTGAACATCACCGCGCTGGGCTCCGGGAGTTCGTGGACCTCGGGCAGGATCCAGACCCCGACCGCGAACGTGGGCGCACCGGCCGGCGGCAAGCTGGAAGTCACCGCGTCCATCCAACAGCCCAGCCCCGCAAGCGGGTTGGGCTACTGGCCCGCGTTCTGGATGCTGGGCCCCGGCCAGTGGCCGGAGAACGGCGAGATCGACATCATGGAGGACGTCAACGCCCTGTCCGACGTGGCCGGCACGATCCACTGCGGCACCTCACCGGGCGGCCCTTGCAACGAGGGCACCGGGATAAGCAGCGGCCTGCGCGCCTGTTCCGGCTGCCAGAGCGGCTTCCACACGTACGCGATGATCCTCGACCGTACGAACACGTCGGCTGAGACGATCACCTTCTACCTGGACGGCAGCGCCTACTACACGGTCACCGAGGCCCAAGTCGGCACCGCCACCTGGCAGGCCGCCTTCGACCACAACCAGTCGATCATCCTCGACCTGGCCATGGGCGGCACCTTCCCCGACGCGGCCTGCGGCTGCACCACCCCGACCGCCTCGACCTCCTCGGGCGGAACCCTGAGCGTCGACTACGTGGCCGCGTACACCACGACCGGCGGCACAGGCTCCACCAGCCAAGCCCTGCCCGGCACTTGGACCCCGTGCGCGGCCGAGAACGCGACCTGCGCGGTCAACGGCACCTCGGCCGTCGCCTTCGGCGCGAACGGCCGCTTCAACTACACCACCGCCACCGGCTCGACCCCGTGCACCACCGGAGTCTTCGGCGACCCGGCCAGTGGGGTGGTGAAATCCTGCTACTCCGAAGCAGCACCCCCCGCGACGAACATCTGGTCCCCGTGCGCTGCCGAGAACAACACCTGCGCCTTCACCGGCGTGATGACGGTCGCGTACGGCGCCGCCGGTTCGTACCGCTACGCCACCCTCCCCGGCGGCACCCCCTGCACCAACACGGTCTTCGGCGACCCGATCTCCGGCACCGCCAAGTCCTGCTACCTCATGGCCCCGCCGCCGACCTTCACGACCTGGACCAACTGCGCGGCGGAGAACGGCACCTGCTCCTTCTCCGGCACCCACGAGGTGGCGTACGGGGCCAACGGCCAGTACTTCTACGGCTCCTTCAGCGGCGGCACCACGTGCACCAACACCGTCTTCGGTGACCCGGCGTCAGGATCGGTGAAGAACTGTTACTACCAGTAACAGTTCGCAGGTGGGAGGTTCACCGTTACTCACTTTCGGGTGACGACCTCGGCGGACCTGGGGTGGCGCACCCTGGCGATCACCGACCTCGGATCAGTGCCCGCAAGAAATCGGGGCGTCAACCTGGTGCATCACGCGCATAAATGGACAGTGCAGGCGAGAGTCACGGAAATGCGACTGACCCGTAACGTGATTCTCGTATCGCTCATATCCCGCTGGCACGGTGGAGAAGGTGTGGGTGTGCGGCCAACAGGCCGCCACCCGCACACCGCACAGCCCGGGGTCCGGCAATTGCCGTATCCAAGGATGTGCCCGCACCATGCAGGGGGAACCCGTGACCTCTTCACCTTCCGTGTCCGTCCGCCGTCTGGCCGCAGCCGCTCTGGCGGCCGGTGCTCTCGTCGGCGCGGCGGCACTGCCGGCGACCGCGGCCGACCACGCGGCCCGGCCGAGCGTGGAGATCAGCCGCGTGCAGTACGACTCTCCGGGACCGGAGGACCGCTCCGCCCGTTCCCTGAACAACGAGTGGATCGAGATCACCAACCAGTCCCGCCACGGCGTCAACCTCGACGGCTGGAAGCTGTCGAACAAGGACGGCAAGACCTACACCTTCCGCCACTACCGCCTCGACGGCCACGCCACCGTGCGTGTCCACACCGGCGTGGGCCGCGACGACAGCCATGACGTCTACCAGGACCGTCGCGACTACGTCTGGGACAACCGTTCCGACACCGCCACCCTGCGCAACGACCACCGACGCCTCGTGGACGACAAGTCCTGGGGTGAGCACCGCGGCGGCGGCCACGGTGGCGGCGGCCACAACGGTGGCGGACACGGTGGCGGCGGCCACGAGGGTGGTGGCGGCCACGAGGGTGGTGGCCACAACGGTGGTGGCGGTCAGGAGGGTGGCGGCCACGGTGGTGGCGGTCACCACTGACCACCCGCACCATGACCACCGAGCAGTGACGTAGCACCCCGCGGCGCGCCACCCCTCCAGGGGCGGCGCGCCGCTTCGGTACGTGTGGGTAACCTCTGTCCAACAGCACGGCACGACGGGGGAGTTCACGCGATGGCGAAGAAGCCGGTACGGGCGGCACTGGGAGATGTCTGGCTCAAGTGCCAGGTCTGCAAAGGAGATCTGTTCCGGGAGCGGGGTGTCCTGCTCAACAGCACCGGCATGGAGTTCATGAGAATGGCCTGGGCCGACGAGAACGCCACCGGCCTGATCTGCTGGCGCTGCGGCTACGTCCACCTCTTCGTCAACAAGGACATCAAGCTCTACCGGGCGGACAAGTAGCGCACCCCAGCGAGGTAGTTGAGCTTCCGAGACATGTCAGTGGCCCGTGGCACGATCGCCGGCATGACATCGATCGACGAACGGCTCCTCCTAAAGACGGCCGCCGAATACGGCGTACCCGGTCCCGTCGCACGGGAGTTGATGGCCGGGACCCGGCCGTGCCTCTACCTGGTGCAGCACAAGGAAGTGCCCGAGTCCCTGCGGGAGAACGCCCGCCCGGCCGCACGAACGGGCGGGCTCCCCGCACTGCCGGACGGGGTGGAGTGGCCCGAGGGGAGGGAGCCGCTCGTGCTGAGCGTCGACTGCGCGGCCCTGCCCCACGACGTCCTGGACATCGAACTCCCCGCCGACGGGCACCTGTTGTTCTTCACCGAGATCTCGTACCCGCCCGAGTCGTCCGCGGTGCTCCATGTCCCCGCCGGAGCACCCACCACGGAGCGCGCCGCGTCGTACGACTTCAGAGGTGAGGCCATGGAGGCGAGGGTCTATGAACCGCGCACCCTCTATCCCGTGCCCGGGCTGACCCTCGACAGCGAATGGCAAGGGGGCCCGCGGACCGGCGAGTTCCTGGACGGCGACGGAGCGGTGGACGTTCTGGAGAGTTTCGAGGAAGCCGTCCGCGACCTGGCCTTCGGTGGACGACGCCCCGGCGCCTGCGTACAGATCGGCGGGCTCTCCGACCCCTGGGACATGGCTCCGGACGAGGGCGATCTCGTACTCTTCGCGCAAATAGCCGGGCAGGCGATCGACTACACGGTGTACACCATGAACCTGATCGTCGGCACCCGGGAGGACATTGCCGCCCGACGGTATGCCGGCCTTCAGTACGAGCAGCAGACCTGATCCGGGTCCTGGGGATCACTCCTGGATCGAGGCCATGCCCAGGGGTGTGTAGCGGTCTCCTGCCGCGGCTCCGACCGGAATCGCGGCGCTCAGTCCGGCGATGACCGCGGGGTCGAGTTCGATGCCGGCGGCGGCGACGTTCTGGTCGAGCCAGGTGCGCCGCTTCGTTCCCGGGACGGCCGTGACGCCGTCCTGGGCGAGCACCCAGGCGAGGGCGAGTTGACCGGTGCTCACGCCGAGGCGGTCCGCCGTCGCGACGATCCGGTCGAGGAGCGAGAGGTTCTGCTCCAGGTGCGCGTCGGCGAAGCGCGGCGAGGTGCGGCGGAAGTCATGGGCCGGCAGGTCGCGCACCGATCGCACGGCCCCGGTGAGGAAGCCGCGGCCGAGCGGCGCGTACGCGACGAAACCGATCCCCAGTTCACGGACCGTGTCGAGCACACCGTTGACCTCGACGTTACGGCTGAACAGCGAGTACTCGGTCTGCACCGCCGACAGAGGGGCCACCGCGTGCGCCGCCCGGATGCTCGCCGGGGACGCCTCGCTGACACCGAGGTACCGCAGCTTTCCCTCCGTCACCAGATCACCGAGGGCGCCGAAGGTCTCCTCGACGGGCACACCGGGGTCGACCCGGTGCAGGTAGTACAGGTCGATGTGGTCGGTGCCCAACCGGCTCAACGAGCCCTCCACGCACGCCCGTAGATAGGCGGGGCGTCCGTTGGGGCCGCCGACGATCTTCCCGGTCCCGTCGAGCGTGACGCCGCCGCCCTTCGTCGCCACGACGAGTTCGTCACGGTGACCTTTCAGCGCCCGGCCGAGCAGTTCCTCACCGGTGAAGGGGCCGTACATGTCCGCGGTGTCGAACATCGTGACGCCCAGTTCGACCGCCCGGTGCACGGTCCTGATCGCCTCGTCCTCGTCAGGGGTGCCGTACATCGCGGTCATGCCCATGGTGCCGAGTCCCTCGACGGAGGCGACCAGGCCGCGTCCGCCGACTGTGTGTGTCTGTAGCGTCATTTCTCCACCAAGTCCAAGTCGTCGTAGGGGTGTTGTCTATGCGGGGCCGGCGGCCGGGCCGTCGTCCCACGCGGTGATCGTGTCGACGTAGGCGGCCGGGTCGTGGCCGTGCAGGGAGTGCGGCATGTCCGGGAACGCGCGGTAGGTGAAGGTGTTGCCGCCGGCCTCGATCAACTGGCGTACCCGACGCACCTGGAGGTCGGTGATCGCGCCGAGCAACTGCCCGGTGTCCGGGTCCACTTGACGGAAGTGATGGGTGAACAGCACCGGTACCTTGACCTGACGCAGCATCACTTCGTGGTCGCAGTTGAGGGTGGCCCGCCCGGAGACGAACGCGTCACCCCACTCGGGGTCGTACTCCCGAAGATCCTGCGGTACGGCGGTCGGCGGGCCTCCCGTGCCGGCCGGTGCCATCTTCTCCAGCGCGGCGAGCATCCAGGCGGGGATCTCGCGGACCGTCGCCGCCCGCATCCCGGCGAAGTCGCCGATGCTCCACTGAGGTCCGAGCCACTTGTGCCACAGCCGGAACATCGGGGCGACCCCCTGCCGGATGGACGGCCCGACCGCGGGGTCGGTCTCTGAGGCGAACAGCGGGGCGTCCTCGTAGACCGCGGCACGGATCTGGCCGGGCGCCGCGAAGGCGGACAGCCAGGCCGCGATCACGCCGCCGGACGACAACCCGCAGACCACGACGGGCCGTTGGACGACCCGGTCGAGGAAGCGGACCAGGTCACCGCCGAAGATGTCCAGGCTGTAGCGCCCCGGCGTCCACGTGGACCGGCCCTGGCCGCGCAGGTCGACCGCGTACACCTGGTAGCGGTCGGCCAGCAGGCGCATCGCGGCCTCGTAGCCCCACCAGGACTCCGTCTGCGCCGGGATGAGCAGCATGGCGGGGAGTTCGGGGTCGCCGGCCACGGCGTAGTTCATCCGGATCTCGCCGAGATCGACGGTCTGTTCCGGGTAGCCGTGCGGTACGTAGATCTCGGCGTGGTCGGCGGCCTCGAGAGGCGCCTTCAGACAACTCATCGGGCGACCGCCCCGACGAGGTCGGCGGTCGCGTCCCACAGCCGGCGGGCCAGGGCCGGATCGAGGCCGGCCCTGCCCGGTCGGCGGAGGGCGGGGGAGCCCCGGAAGCCGCCCAGCCCGTCCGGCCCGATGTAGGAGTTGCCGGGGACGTCCTGGGTCGCGGCATAGAGCAGCGAAAGCGCCCCGCTCTCCGGGGAGTTGGTGAGGAACGTGAACCGGTTGACGACGTTCGACCGGGAGTGGGCCGCGAGCGAGGTGCGGGCGATGCCGGGGCTCGCGAGTACCGAGCGCACCGGGCTGCCGGCGTCGCTCAGCCGGCGCTGCAACTCCAGCGAGAACAGGACCACGGCGAGCTTCGACGCCTGGTAGGCCTGCATCCCGTTGTGCTTGCGCGTCCGCCAGTCGAGGTCGTCCAGGTCGATCCGGCCCTGCTTGTGCAGCTCGCTGGTGACGTGCACGACGCGGTCGGTGATGTGCTCCAGCAGCAGGGTGGTCAGCAGGAAGGGTCCGGTGTAGTTGGTGGCCGTCTGGAGATCGAGGCCGTCGGCGGTGCGCGCGGCGGGGATGTCCATCACACCGGCGTTGTTGATCAGGATGTCGATGTCGCCAGACCACGAGTCGGCGAAGGCGCGCACCGAAGCCAGGTCCGACACGTCGAGCGGCCGGATGTCGAAGGTGCCGGGCAGACCGGAGACGGCGGCGCGGGCCTTGCCGGTGTCGCGCACCCCCAGCACGACACGGGCACCGGCACGGGCGAGTTCGCGTGCGGTGATCAGCCCGAGGCCACGCCCGGCCCCGGTGATCACGACCGTACGGCCGCTCAAGTCGGGAAGGTCGTTCGCTGTCCAACTGGTCATGCGGGTCATGGGAGTTGGCTCCGTGGTGTGAGTGGTGCGCTGCTACGGATTCACCGCGACCGGTGACCGGTGATCGCATCGCCAGTGAACTCGCCGCACCACGGGCGCTGGAAGGACATGCGCAACCACTGACTGGCAGGTCGTGGCTAAGCCGCGCCGGATGACCAACGATGGGGACCATGGACCACACGTTCGACCGCTCGTCCCTCGGCGCCTTCCTCCGCACCCGCCGCACGGCGCTGCAACCGGAGGACGTCGGGCTGCGCCGCGGCCAACGCCGACGCGCTCCGGGCCTGCGCCGCGAGGAGGTCGCGGAGCTGTGCACCATGTCCGCCGACTACTTCGCCCGACTGGAACGCGGCGACGGCCCGCAACCGTCGGAGCAGATGATCGCGGCCATCGCCCGCGGCCTACGGCTGACCCCCGACGAACGCGATCACCTGTTCCTGCTCGCCGGCTACCGAACAGCCCGCCGAGACCTGCGCGTTGAGCACGTCAGCCCCGGCCTGATGCGGGTCATGGACGGCCTGGCCGACACCACCGCACAGGTCATGGGCCCCCTGGGCGAGACACTCCTCCAGACGCCGTCCGCCGTGGCACTGCTCGGCGACCAGACCCAGTACACCGGCAACTCCCGCAGCGCGACGTACCGTTGGTTCACCGATCCGGCCGCCCGCGAGCGCTACGACCCCGAGCAGCACGACGACAGCAGTCGCACCAACGCCGCCCTGCTGCGCGCGGCCGTCGCCCGGGACGGACCCGGCTCCCCGGCGACCGACCTGGCGGACGAACTGCTGCGCACCAGCGCCGAGTTCGCACGCTTGTGGGAGCGCCACGAGGTGGGCCTGCGCTGGAGCGAGACCAAGAGCTTCGTCCACCCCCAGGTCGGACGCCTGGACCTCTACTGCCAACTCCTCCTGGAACCGGACCAGGGCCAGTCCCTCCTCATCTTCACGGCCACTCCGGGCACGGAAAGTCAGCAGAAACTGGCCCTGCTCAAGGTGCTGGGCACGGACGATTTCGCTACCGAGGGCCACTGACTCCGGGGCCGCCCGCGAGGTCCATCGAGCGCTGTTGGTCGCGTGACGTGACGTGACGTGACGTGACGTGGCGTGGCGCGACACCGCCGCCGTCCCGCTCGCGTCCCCCGTATCCGGCGCCGCAGCCACCCAACTCCTGTACAAATCACCAGAGTTACTCTTGCCGCTACCGCAGCATCCAGCGTTCGGCGTTGCGCGCGGCGGCACGGATGTTCCGGCTGGCGCCGCGCGGGAGGCGCCGCAACATCTCGCGGACAGCGTGACGGAGGCGATGGTCGGCGGCGGTGCGCAGCACGAGCCGGCGGGTGGTGCCGATCCGGCCGGGTCCGCCGACGCCGAGCCGGAGTTGGCCGCTGGGACCGGCCCAGGTGGGGGAGACAAGGCGCCCGGGCGAACCGACGGCAACGGTGCCGAGAGCGATACGGCCGCGCCCCGCGGCGGGTGTCAGCCGGGGCCGCCGACCGACGCCCAACAGCTGGGCGCTGGCCCAGACTTGATAGGTGCCGGGGTCCAGGGCCTCGCCGCCGGCGACCGTCAACGGATCGACGACACTCTCACCGACGACGACAACCCGATGGCGACCACCGCCGATCGCTTCCAACGCCGGCGCCAACTCCCCGTCCGGGTACCACCAGTGGTTGCCGGCGGTGTCGTGCACGATGAGTTCCCCGTACGCGTACGAGAAGGGATCGGGCACCTCCCACCCCTCAGCTCCCTCGATGCCGTCGAGAAGTTCGGGATCGAGCAACATCCGCCCGCCACGCTCCACGACGGTCAACGGCTCCCCATCGCCCCGGACCATGCCGACCCGGGACCGGATCACCAACTTGCCGTTCCGCCACCGCATGTCGTCCACCTCGACGTGCGCCCTGATCTGCTCGGTACGCCGGGCGAGTTCGACCAGGGACTCCAGCCGCCCCTGCACGAGCAACTCCGCCCGCAGCCCACTGATCGCCGGAAGCCCTTCCCGCACCCCCGGCGGATAACTGGTCATGGCCATCCGCCGAACGGTGGTGAAGTACTCCTCCAGATCCTTCCCACTGCGCCGCAGCACCCGAGGCTCACTCACCGGCCGCAACAACTCCACCCGGTAGGACCGGCGCAGCAGCCGGTCCTGCAGATCGCCCGGCTGCGTGCCCTCCTTGATCGCCTCCACGACGTTGCCCAGGTGGCCGTAGTAGTCGTCGGCGGTGATCCGGCGACTGCTGTTGTTGCCGCCGTCCTCACGCCGATTCCATTGGTAGCAGGGGTAGTTGCCGAGTATCGACACCGTCTTGGCCCGCACGTAGGTGCGCGCCATGAACAACTGGTCCTCCAGCCTGACCCGCCCCTCCGGGAACCGGATCCCGTGCTCCCGCAGGAACTCCCGCCGGAACATCTTGTGCGGCGTCAGACTCTCGAACAGCGGCGCGTCGGCCGCCGTACACCGCTCGACGGTCCGCTTGAACACATTGCTGGGCCCCTGCATCGTCCCGTGCACCTTCCCCAGCACGATGTCCGACCCGTTCCGCTCCGCCAGCGCGTACAACCGCTCCAACGCCTCGTACGACAACTCGTCGTCCTGGTCCACGAATTGGACGTACTTCCCCCTGGCCCGATCGATCCCCACGTTCCGCGGCTTCCCCGGCCACCCCGAGTTGTCCTGCCGATGGACCCGCACATGCGCATGCATCTCGGCCAGCCGCCCCAGCCGCTCGGCCGAGTCGTCCGTAGACCCGTCGTCGACATACAGAACCTCGTACGCATCCGCCCCCAAACTCTGGTTGACCAGCGACGGAGCACAACGCTCAATGTAGGAACCGGCGTTGAACACAGGCACGACAACGCTTACCTTGATCAAAATATCCCCCCCGGGACAGGTGCTGTTGCCGTACCAGACATCTGTTGTTGGGGAGAAGTTGTACGGCTCTTGGGGCGGGCGTTGCGAAGGGGGCAGGCGGTGCGGGGCCGGACCTACGCGTTGGCATCGAGGCCGGTTCTCCCGCCGTTCCCCGCGGTTCTTCACAGGATCTGGCACGCCTATGGCACGGACCTCACGAGGGAGCAGGCTGGGAACTGCCGTGCGGGAGTGCGCTACCCGGCGTTCGGCGAGCTGCGATGCGTCCGCGCGGTGGGCGTCGCTCTCGGCGAGTAACTGCTTGCGGTAGGCGTACAGGCTGGCCAAGACAGCACCGATCATCGTCAGAACGGTGACAGTGGCCTTGAGGACGTCGTTGACCGGCTTGACCGGTGTCCGGTGAGCGGCGGCGTGGGCGAAGCAGGCGTAGGCCTGGTGGTAGATCGCCTATCCGAGCAGGCCGACGGCTGTCAGTGCCACAGGCGCGACCAACCACACGGGCCAGAGGCTAGGGGTGCAGCGGCCCCGAGGAGCCGATCGACTACGACGGACGGAGATGGCCACCTCAACAGCATGAAGGGCGGAAGCTGTCGAAAGTTGCAAGTCCTGGAAGCTGGACGAAGCGCTCTGACGGCTACCGCGGCTGACGACGGCGAGCGTGCTGATCGACCAGGCACAACGGACAGTCGGCCCGGCCAGAAGGAGAACCACACCTCAGATTCCGCACTGTTGTCCTCGGCGCCGGCCTTCCCTCCGTACGACCTCCGTCGCGCGGGCGTGTCCCCGTGGCTCGACTCCGGTGTGCCCGCCTCGGAGGTGGTGGCCCGTGCCGGTCACTCGGCCGACGTCTTGCTGAGGATCTATGCCAAGTGCGTCGAAGGCCAGGAGCAGGAGATGAACGACCGGATCCTGAGGGGTCCGGGGGAGGAGGGCGACGCGGAAGACTGACTGACACAGCCCACACGCCCCTCACACGAGCCCGGGAGAAATCCGGGGCTCGTCGTGTCGGAGGCGTATCGGACGCTCGCGACGCTATGGGCTCCGCTTCGCGGGAACTGCCGGCAGACCCGCGGCTCCGGTCAAGGTGGCGGGTTCCAGGAGTCCCGCGACTACAGCCTGGATGATGACGTCGTTGGCTATTCGCTCGCTCCCCACCCCGGCGATGTAGAGCCGGAAAGGCACGACCAGCATGAGAGCCCACCAAGGGGAGTAGAGCCAGCTGAGCGTTGCCGCGAGGCCTACGAGGGAGTAGGCGACGTTCTTGCGGAACTCTGCCTCGCCCACGGCTCGGTCGTACTCGTTGAACAAGTCGTAGTTGGCGATCAGGAGTTTGATACGAAGCTGTCTGGTCTCGCCAAGCACGTCGCGTGCTACCAGATTGACCAGACCACGCTCGCCCTGCTCACGACGAGGATCTCTGATCTCATTTGGCTTCGGTACAGGTACTCGCCCTTGCGCTTGCAGGAAGCTGACCAGGTCATCGAACGCGAGCTTCGACACGCGAGGCGTGAGAGCCATCTGAATGTTCCTGAGTCTCGCCGTTTTCCGTGCTTCTTGTACGTTCACCGTGGCGACGCGGACCATCAACATTGCGCCGATGAGGTACGCGGCGAAGGCTGCGGACGCCAGCAATGCGGCGGGGCCCATCAAGCCACCGAGGCGGTACAACGACGCCCACACCCCTTGTGCTTGCTCCCGCGTCGGGACCCGATCCTCCATGATCAGCCAGAGCGTCAAGAGCCAGATGCACCCCGCCGACAATGGTGCCCGGACGTCACGAAGGCCAGGCAATAGGTTCGCCAGCATCTCTCCTCCTTGATCCAACGTGCTGGCCGTATGAGACGGCAGGCCCCTGGCGGAGTCCTGAGCGGCCGAACCTAAGACACATGCGGACAGCGGCGGTTGCGTCAAATGGGCGTGGGGCTGGTGCTCCGCACCCAGGGTCTCGTGCTGCGGGACCTCACATGTGGCCAGCGTGAAGGCTGACGACGAGCCGCGTGGCCACATGCCCGGGATCTTCACTTGAGCGCGGTCAGACGGAGAGACTTGGCCGCCTGCGTAGAGACTGGACAGGAAGACAGCAAACGGCCGTTGACCTGCCGGAAGCTTCGCCAAGATCATTACGTCACCATTACGTGATCACTGACAATCAGCTGCTTCCGGCGGCATCCGCCTGCACAAACGCGAAGACCCCGTCCTCAGCTAACGCGCTGATGGCGGGGTCTTTGGGTAGCAAATCCAAGGTGCCCCTGGCAGGATTCGAATCTGCGTACACGGCCCCAGAGCACAATCAGAGTTCGGCTTGCGAATGAGCTCGCAGGTTCTTTGATCCTCGGAGGATGTGGTGCCCTCCTGTATCGCAGATAGTGCGAAACCGGAATTCGCCTCTGGCTCCTGCGACCATTGGAGAGGTCGGCTTCGCCGACGGGCTGCAACACCCCGGTGTGTTGCAGCCCGTCGGTAATCGGACAGTCCGAATGCCGGCACTTTAGCTGTCCGGGCTGTTCGTGCAGGTGATGGGCTTACAACGGCTAACACAAAGAGGTGGATCGGTCCTGGCTGCCGTGGCTGGTGCGGGAGTTGAGCGTTCGGTCTGGTGTGGGGACGTCGCCGTGGATCGTGTCGGATGAGCTGTGGGACCGCCTGGAGCCGCTGCTTCCGCAGCGTGAGCGCAGGTTCCGGTACTCAGGCCGCAAGCCGTTGCTGGACCGGGAAGTGCTGTGCGGGATCTTGTACGTGCTGCACACAGGGATTCAGTGGGAGTGCCTGCCGCAGGAGTTGGGGTTCGGCTCGGGCATGATGTGCCCTATACGGTGCGCCAGGAGGTGCCTACCCGCCGGTTGGCTTGAGTTAAGGCGCATCGCTTGAACCATTGGTAGCTTCAGAAGTATTCTGTTTCGGAACCTCTCCCTGCTGCTGGTTTGTCACCGCGCCTCTGAGCGTACCGATAAAGGCCCCAGGGGTAAGATTTAGCCGCTTACTTCCCCATAGCGTCGCGGGACCCAACAGGAACACCAAGGCGGCTGGTACAGCTGCCGCTGTTGGTACGCCCAGAGTCGCAGCTGCACCAATCCCGATGGCGGCCACAGTCGCTCCCGCAATAATGATCCACGTGTCACGCCGATTCTCTCGGACTTCAGGTGATGAGATTAGCTCTGAAGCCGGTTCCTCGAAAACATCGAGCAGCGCCATCCACCTCTCATCGATTAGACGGTCCAACAGGACGAACTGGAGGCGCACAAACTTCGGCATGGCACCAGGACTCCCGCGAAGAAGTTCTGCCGCTACCGCCCTAAGCTCCTTTTGCACCGCGCCGACATGGCGAGCTACAAGTTCGAAGCGTTCCGGGTCAGCAACAGCCCATTTCTCCTGGGAGAAATCCGCCAACTCCCCACATATTCGCCGAACTCGATCATCTATGGCTAGAACTCCACCCTCTCCCTTGAGGGAAGAATAACATTCGTTCAAGGCGATGAAAATTTGACGAATGGCGCCCAGGTCGGCTACTACCTGCACCAAATGAGACATCGTCCTACGAAAAGCAATAACGATTACTGTGAAAGATATCCAAATCCCCGCTATCGTCATGGCTTTATCTTCGGTAGGCAAAGAATAAGCTGCGGTGGCGAACGTGAGGACGGCGCAGAGGGCCTGAAATGCAAGCAGAAGGCGCGTATTTCTTCTGAACCAGGAATTGGCCGCATTGACCTTGGCGTATGCTGCTATGTAATCTGCCACGCCTCTAGACGGGGGTTCCCCTAAAACGCGAGCGGTAGCTATCGCTCTTCTTGTTATTCTACTGACATGCTTGCGCTTTCTGGGCATAGGAATTGGCAAAAACGGGAGTAGCTTGGGTGACCTCCAAGGCTTCGTGATCGTGACAAGCTTCCTCAAGACATACATGCAAAAGTATAAATATATGGGAGTGACGACGCAAAGCAAAACAACCCCGGCCGCCAGGTGGGGCCATTCGTGTAGATTCATAGCGCCCTCACATTTTCCCCATCGAGGGATAGCTTGGCTGTTTACTGAGTATTTTGGAAAGCGTTTGTAACGCCACCAAAAATTCGGCCACCCGCACGTCGTGCCCGTGGTTGCGAGGCAGGAAGCATACAGGCGCCGACAGATTGCAACCCCCCAGTGCTGCAGCCTTTCTGTAACCGGACAGCCAGGACAGCGGGACTTGGAGCTGTCCGGTCTGTTTGTGCAGGTGAGGGCCTTAGTCGGACAGTTCGACAGCTGGGACACTAGTGACAGCCGATCTTGACAGCGGGCGGCTTAGGTGACAGGTGACGCGTGTTACGCCTCGTCTTCGATCGGCGGATCCAGCGGTTGCGCCGCAGTCCGCCGCTGGACAAACTCTGCGCCGGCAGGGGTGAGCTGGTAGGCCTCCAGAGCAGGGATTGGGCCGAGCTGGATAGTTGCGCCGCGCCACGGCACCTGCGCCAGGTAGCCGTCCTGTACGAGGTACATCAGGTGCAGCCACGAGTCGGTGCTGAGCGGGACGACGGGAGGGTTGGCCGGGGCGGCCTTCCCAGTGCGGAAAGAGTTTGCGTAGAGCTCGACCGGGCGCCGCTCGAGACCGCTGTAGCGGCTATTGAGGGCAGCGAGGTTCGCCTTGTACTGGCGCAACGCCTTGCGGTCGATCTGATCGGCCCGTCCCCTTTGCGTCGGTGGCATGTCGGGCACAGAGCAATGAGGTTCTCGAAACTCGTGCTTCTTCACCTTCGCCCAGTCGACGACGTGCTCGATATCGACGGGGTCCTGGCGGCATGTGGGGGCAGCGCAGCGGTGGCCAGCTTCGACGAGGACTTGGCGGCGCAGTGCGGCGGGGAGGGCAGGGGGTCCTTCAGGCATGGCGTCTGTCTATGACCAGGCGGTCTTTTGAATCGATCAAGATCATTTGTCAATCAGCTGCGATCATCTGTCACAGATCAGATGTCACCAGCCGTCTGGATCTGTTCCTTCTGACATCAGCTGGTCGACCCGCTGTATAGCCAGTGCATGTTGAAGCCAGGGTGTTTCGCGCACCAACTTGGCCATGAGCTCACGCGCCTTCTCGAGTGGGAGGGTGGTGCTCACGCCCGTCGTGTCATCGCCGGGGGCAAGGCGTTTGACTCCGTGCCCGTCGACGGCGGACCGGTCCTCTACTTCGCGCTGGAAGACACTCCGCGCCGTCTCCAGACGTGTATTGGCAAGCTGCTGGGAGGGTAGCTGGCGCCCGCGGGGCTCACTCTCGTGACCGAGTGCCCGCCCTTCCCCGCGGGCGGGACCGAGGTCATCGTGCAGTGGTTGGACCGCAACCCGGACGCGCGCCTGGTCGTCATCGACGTGTTCGCCAAGATGCGTGGACGGGCCCCGCAAGGGGTGTCCGCGTACGACGCGGATTACGTCTCCGTCGGCTACGCGAAGCGGCTCGCGGATCACTACGGCATCGCCGTCGTCCTGGTCCACCACGTCCTCAAGGCAGGCTCGGACGACTTCCTGACCGAGGTCTCCGGGACCAACGGCATCGCGGGCGCCGCTGACGCCACGCTCGTACTGAAGCGTGCCCGCGGGCAGGCAGACGGCATCTTGCACGTCACCGGCCGCGACGTGGACGAAGCCGAGTACGCGCTCACCTTCCAACCCGCCTCCGGAGCCTGGCACTTGCTGGACGGCCCCGCCACCGACCACACCGTCGGCGACACGCGCGCCGCCATCCTCCGCTACGTCCGCGCCCACCCCGGTGCCAAGCCCAAGGACATGGCGGGCGAGCTGCCGCACGTCGACATGGACACGATCCGCCGGACGTGCTCGCGCATGGCCGAAGCGGGACAGCTCACCAAGGACGCCGGCGGCCGGTACTTCCCGGACACAGAGACCCGGACACAGGGCGCCCAAGAGGTGTCCGCACTGTCCGGCTGTCCGGTTGCCCCCTCTGACCAGCACGAACAACCCGGACAGTCGGAATTGGAGCTGTCCGGACTGTCCGGGTCGACCGAAGCCGAAGGGACGGCGGTATGAGCGCCCGCGCGCTGGACGAGAAGTTGACCGTCGCGGAGGTCATCACCGATCTGAAGGTGGCTCCGTCGACGTTCTACCGGTGGCGCCAACTCGGGAAGGCCCCTCGTTCGATCAAGCTGCCGAACGGTGACGTACGCATCCGCCGATCCGAATACGAGCGGTGGCTTGCCGAGCGGGAGGACGCCGCGTGAGCACGACCGATGACGCCTTGCCTCTCCGCTCGCACGGGGAGGCAAGGCCGGGCTACTCCCTCGACGTCCGGCTGTGGAAGGTCACGAAGGTCGACCGCAAGGCACTCCCGTATCAACTCCGTTGGGTCGTAGGCGGGAAGGTGAGCAGCGCGACGTTCGCCACGTCGGCACTCGCCGAAAACCGGCGCTCGGAGTTGCGGCAGGCCATGCGCCGGGGCGAAGCGTTCGAGATCGCAAGCGGACAGCCAGAGTCCGAAGTCCGCGCGGCTGAAGCGGCGGCAACGGCGACTGAGGCCAAGCCGTCGTTGCGGTGGTTCGAGTTCTGCCGGAAGTACATCGCCGGGCGGTGGCGCATGAGCGCCGCCAAGACCCGTGAGGGCATAGCGGACGGTCTCGCGGCCGTGTCGCTCGCCATGGTGAAGCGAGGCGAGAACACCCCTGAGGACAAGTCCCTGCGCCTGGCGTTCCGGTGGGCGATCGTCCCCGCGAACGCGGGACAGGAGCCGCCGGCCGAACTGAAGGCCGCGTACGAGTGGCTGATGAAGGAGGACCGTCCGGTTGTCGACCTGGTCGACCCTGTGGTGTTCGAGGACGTGCTATATCGCCTCAGCTATCGACTGGATGGCACCCCGGCGGCGGGGGAGACGCACAAGCGGCGGCGCCGGGTTCTGAACACGGCCCTCGAACACGCGGTGGCCGCGAAAGAGCTCCCGGAGAACCCTCTCCAGGGAGCCCACAAGAAGCGCGTGGGTTCCGGCGCCGTGGTGGACCGACGCGTCCTCGTGAACGCCATACAGGGGCGCCAGTTGCTCACTGCGGTCTCCTACGTCGGTTCGTGGGACCGCAACCGTGGGCGGCGCCTGGCGGCCTTCTACGCGGTCCTGTACTACGGCGGGCCTAAGGCCCGCTGAGGCGGTCGGGCTGAGGCTCTCCGATTGCCACCTGCCGGACGCGGGTTGGGGCACGCTGACGCTTCGGGAGACGCGTCCCGTCTCCGGCAAGCAGTGGACCGATTCGGGGGAGCGGCACGACCGCCGGGGCCTGAAGGCGCGCGAGGCGGACACGGACCGCCCGGTCCCCATCCCGCCCGTCCTGGTCGCCATCCTGCGGGCCCACCTGAAGGAGTTCGGGACCGCCAAGGAAGGGCGGGTGTTCGGCAACGAGCGCGGGGGAGTCGTCGGTTCGTCCACGTACTGGCGCGTGTGGGAGGAAGCGCGGGTGTTTGCTCTCCCGCCGGAGCGCGTCGATTCACCGTTGGCCGGACGGCCGTACGACCTGAGGCACGCGTGCATCACGCGGTGGCTCAACGCGGGAGTCCCGATCGCTGAAATAGCCCGGCGCGTCGGCAACTCCCCGGAGGTGATCCACCGCCGATACCACGGATGCATCGACGGACACGAGGAAGCCGCCAACGAGAAGATTACAAAGGCTCTGGAAGAAGAGGGCGACGTGGCCTGAGGGGCGCCGTCACAGTGGCCTAACCTCGGGCTTTCACGAGGGGGCAGGAGGCTTGTAGTTGAAGGGCTGGCGTCTGCCGCTCACCAGGCAAGATGTGCTTCTGCTTTTCGGTGGCGGTCGTTTCTTACTCTGCGCCTGGTGGGTGCGGAGTCGGCCGATGGTGGACAAGGCAAGACGCCGTGACGCGGGGGGATGCGTCTGCAATGCTGCGCAATGTGGACGTCTCTCTACTCAGGGCCGAGGACTATGCGTCCGCCGATCGTGCCCAACGGCTGCTTGCAGGCTCGTTCGGTTCCTCCCCGACTTTCTTCCGTCAGATGAGGTCCTGGCAGGATTTCGTCGTCGGCGTTGAGGCAGGTTTCGATACGACATGGATCTGGGAGTACTACAGCGATCTCAGCTGCCGTGATTGGCTGGACGAGGCATTGCCTCTGCTCACTCCCACCCTGCGGGCGCTGTGTCAGCCCGTGATCGAGAGGTGGGATGCCCGGTATCTCGCGGCGACAGGGCTGATCAAACCGCAGAGCCCTCAGACCGGCCGGTTGTCGACGCAGGGCAGGTGGTGGCACGACCGCTTCCCGCTGCTGATCGACCACGACGAGGAGATCCCGTTGCCGCCGTCCTGGTCGCCGGAGCCCAGACGCCTCACCGAGTGACACGCTGCCGGGACCGAGGTCGCCCGACCCTTGATCAAATAGATGGAGAGTGCGACTGACCTGCAACGATGGGACTTGTCGAGGGTCCTGTCAGCTGCAAGGAAAGAAGCACTCTCCAGGTGAAGAAGCGTAGCGGGTCGTATCCGCATGTTCGTGTCGAGGCCGGCGACCGTGGGGTGGTCTCGCAGGCCGGGGCGGTACTGCTGGTCGAGACGGTCCGCAAGTCCGGGCTGGACACCGCGATATCGGCTGCGCTGGCGCCGTGGCGCAAGCCGCGGGCAGTGCACGATCCGGGGAAGATCCTGCTGGATGTCGCCCTGGCCGTCGCGCTCGGCGGGGACTGCCTGGCCGACGTCGGCATGCTGCGGGCCGAGCCCGACATGTTCGGCCCCGTGGCCTCCGATCCGACGGTCTCCCGTCTCATCGACGCTCTCGCTGCAGCCGGCCCGAAGGCTCTCACCACGATCCGGTCGGCGCGGGCCGAAGTACGCACCCGGGTCTGGGAGTTGGCCGGTGCGGACGGTCCGGCCGCCGATGGCAACGTGGTCGTGGACATCGACGGCGTGCTGGTCCTGGCGCACTCCGAGAAGCAGGATGCCACCGCGACCTGGAAGAAGACCTTCGGCCATCACCCGCTCGTCGCGTTCGTCGACCACGGCGAGGCCGGTTCCGGAGAACCGGTGGCCGCGCTGCTGCGACCCGGCAACGCGGGCTCCAACACCGCCGCCGACCACATCGAAACCGCCCAGCTCGCTCTGGCCCAACTGCCGAAACACTTGCGGCGGGGCCGCCAGACACTGATCCGCACCGACTCCGCCGGCGGCACCCACGCCTTCATCAACTGGCTCTCCCGCCGGGGCCGGTGGCTGGCGTATTCCGTCGGAATGACCATCACCGACACCATCCACCAAGCCGTCCTGAAGATCCCGAAGAAAGCGTGGACACCGGCCTACGACGCCGGCGCCACCGAGCGGCCCGGCGCCTGGATCGCGGAGATCACCGACATGCCCGACCTGAGCACCTGGCCGAAAGGGATGCGGCTGGTCGTCCGCAAGGAACGCCAGCACCCCGGCGCCCAGTTGCGCTTCACCGACCTCGACGGACTGCGACTCACCTGTTTCGCGACCAACACCAAAGGCGGCCAGCTCGCCGACCTGGAGCTGCGTCACCGACGCCGGGCCCGCTGCGAAGACCGCATCCGAAACGCCCGCGCCACCGGACTGCGCAACCTGCCCCTGCACGACACCGCCCAGAACCGGATCTGGCTGGAGATCGTCCAGATCGCACTCGACCTCCTCGCCTGGATGCCGATGCTCGCCCTGACTGCAGAAACCCGCCGCTGGGAGCCCAAACGGCTTCGCCTACGGCTGTTCTCCGTCGCCGCCCAACTGGTCACCACCAGCCGTCGCCGCCGGCTCCGCTTCACCGCTCGATGGCCCTGGACGGATGTAATCACCCACGCGATCCAGCGACTCGCAGCCCTGCCGAACCCCGGCTGACCAGCGACTCCGACCGTCCCGACGAACCAAAGCAACATCCCGGAGCCGTGGAACCCGGCGCCCACCCGACGCGACAGTCGGGCCACCAACCTGCCCCAGCCCACGAAAATCCGCACCACGCAAGCACAGAATCTCCGTCAGCGAACCAGCGAGGACTCATGAACGATCGAGGCTAACACCCGTAACGGTGTGACGGCGCATCACACCCAAACCCCTAGGCAGACCAGGTGTGACCCGCCCTAATAGCGGCCCGTCACACCCCCTCGTGTCTCGTCTCAGATGATCTGGTCCCAGCCCAAACCTACGACCTGCGACGATCAGCTCGACCGAGACGCAGGTGTCCGTTGCCGCTGAACCTTGACGACCGCATGGTTCATGCCGCCGTAGATTGCGTCAGAACAAACGAGAAGATGGCACACATGCGGCTGAAACCCGGAGTGACCACCGATTTCGCTGAGGGCTTGCTTAACTTCGCCGAGCGGCAGTGGCGGGCTGCACGAGAGGCTCCAACCGTCCACGACTGCTTCACCGAGTACCTTCGAACTGTGGGCCTCCTTCTGTATCGGTATAGGGAGGCATTCGTCTCGCCGGACCTTGCCGCTGGTCTCTACAACGCGGCTTACTGGAATCTCCTGGCTCTCAATCGTTCTGGACCTGGCAACTCAGTTCCCAGCAGAGCGCCTTCGGAGCGCATCGCCAGGGCGGAGATGATGCCACTTCTCACCGAGATCGACGTGCAGTTGGTAGCCGTGGAAGATGCCCACAGTGAGCTGGCCGGGCTGAAACGGCTTGGAGGTCGTCCGGGCCTGCCCGTGGTCTACGACACCAACATGCTCAACCACTGGAGCCAACCCGGCGACGTTGACTGGCGAGAGGTCCTCAAGGCCCCGGGCGAGGAGACGCGGCTCTGCCGTCTCATTGTCCCGCTGACCGTCATCGACGAACTGGACCGGCAGAAGTACGGGCAAGGTCAGCTTGCGAAGAGGGCCGCCACCGCAATCCGCTACCTCGATCATGTCCTGAAGGGCTGCAACCCAGGGACCCCGACCCGGCTTCGAGAAGACGCCACTCTGGAGGTTTGGAGCGACACCGACGAACGAGGAACTGACGCCGACCTCGCGATCCTGCGCTGCGCCGCTGACTTGGACATCTTGCACGCTCCCAGAATTCGTCTCGTGTGGGACGAGGTCGACCACCTTCACCCGGAGAGGGGATCCCGAGTCCTAACCGATGACGTTGGTATGCGATTGCGTGCGAACCAGATGGGCCTGAGGGTGGTCAGCCTCCCGGAGAAGTACCGGAAGCCAGGCACGGCGATGACCGACGTCCCCCGCACGTAGGGCTGCCAGGACTCCATCGCCCCAGCTCTGGCGGTCAATCTTCGGTGGCAGACCGTCAAGGTTCAGTGGCAACGGACAGCAGGGAGCCCGGGAGTCTCAAGTGACCTGGTCTTCGAATTGTGTTCTGGCGCGCACGATCGCTGGTCATGACCGCGAGAGAATAGGCGCCTCAACGAAGGTCACGGCAGGGGAGACGCGTAGAGGTGGGGCTGACGCACAGGGACATGTGGAGATGCCGAACGTGCGGCACCCTGATCAGGGGCAGAGAAGGGGACCAACGGCCGCGAGCGCAGCTCGAACACGCCCGAAGGGCTGGGCATCGCGCGGCTGTTGAGCCATACCGGCCGCAGAACGCGACGGAGTGGCGCTCGTGGTGGGATGGTCTCCCGATGATCAATCGGGCGTGTACTGCACTGGCACTGCTGCTGTGCGCACTGATCATGGGCGTATGGATCGCTGGCCAGAACGAGGAGCAAGACCCGGGCCCCACCACCCCGCGGCACTGTCTGGAGGGACCTTCACGGCCGGTGTGTTGAGCGGCGAGCGGGCGTGGATATGAGTGTGACGCCCCTGCCTCGGCCCGGCGAGCGAGAGTACGTGGAGGTCCCGGCGATGACTGCGCGACTCAATGGATCTGGCCTGCTTCGGGCAGATGGACCAGATCCATGGAAACGGGACACCCCACACCCGGCCGTCACACTTCTGCCGGCTGTCCGAGGCCACCGAACTTTGACCGCGTGCCATCGATTCCTAATGCGGTCTATCAAGCCGTGAGGACGGTCGGCGATGGGTGGTCATTCGCAGTGCTACTCGGCTACGACGAGGCCCATTGAAGCGTGTGGGAAACCTTGGCTTACTCGTCAGCAGGCTCTCGCTCGGGCGCGGCCAGCTCGATGCCGCGGATACGGCGAAGCCAGCGGACCAAGGCGTACAGGGAAGCGCCTGCGATGCCACAGGGATCCCATACGTCTGTCACGAGTGCTGGCAGGCCACCAGCGCCGACGATATAGATCGCCTGGATGCCGATCGCTGCGGTGATGCAGGTATTGCTGCGGCCTGGCGTGCGCAGCAGCCAATCCACGGGCCGCCACAATCCACCGAGAAGATCATGAAGCCGATATCGCGCTGCGGCGATGATGAAGCCAAACGCTGCTCGCCGTTGCTCGCCGAGGTTCAGGGTGACGCCCTCTTCCGGTGCCCCAGCAAGGTGTGCGCGCCACTCGCTGGTGTCTCGGTCCCTGCCTGCTATTCGTGAGGCCCAGGACGTCATACCCCACGCCGAGGGAGACCTTCTAGACGGAAGGATTTGACGGGTGCGTCCGGGAAGCTCAACGTCCATTTCTTCTGCGAGGAAAGTCGCGGCAACCGATGAAAGATCCGTATCGTCAAGGCGAAGGTGATCCGTAAGAACTCTGCGGCATTGATTCCCAGCAGTGCTCGCTAGCCATTCCACTGCATCCTCTTCTGGCTCGATGCGCCTCAGGTGCTGGGCGAAGTGAAACCAGGTCGTCTGGTAGGCCTCGTTCGCGTCGGCTTCGGAGAGGGGGTACGTGCGCGCTATGGACCACACCAGAGGACTGAGCTGTTCTACGAGTGCCTTCCAGCTAGGCGCATCTCCATCTATTGCGCTCCGAACGAGGGCGCCTGTAGCGATTCGGTCGGGAGGTTCACTCTCCACCCGAGGGGGTGTGCTCATGCTGAGCCTCCCGCCAGCCGGAACCTGAGCTGCCGGGCTTGCCGTGCTTCCAGGGCTTCGCTGGCTTGCGCACGGCCGACGCCAGTGAGTTCGTAGAAGCGGCGAGCGGGACGGCCAGGGTGGGGGCCGGTCTCCTCGTAACTGGTGACCCAACCGCGTTCGGTGAGCCGGTCAAGGATGGGGTAGACGGTGCCGGGGCCAAGGTCGGCGTCGCGGCAGATGCTGAGACCCCATGCCTGCTTGTCACTCGTCGCGGAGAGCAGCGTCTCCAGGACGGCAATCGTCGGCTTGGTGAGCCGGATGTTCGGCATGCGACCAGTAGAGCATGTATCGACTACGATATTCAATACGTGTCGAATGAGAGTGGCTACGTACGGACTTGCTGCGCTGTTCGCGGTGGGCAACGGGTGTACTCGGTCATGCTGTCCTTCGGCATCGATTCCTAATGCGGTCCGTCAAGCCGCGAGGACGGCCGGCGGTGTGAGTTCGTGCCACCGAAGACCGCCACCGCGGCCTTCCCAAGGGGGAGCGGGCAGACACGGGCGAGCGTCGCCGGGCCCATGATCTGGCGGTGGGTGCCAGCGTGTCGGAGGTGTGTCGCGTGTATCGCAGATAGTGCGCGAACAGTGAGAGACAACGAGAAAGAGCGGGAGTCAGTGAGACTGACTCCCGCTCTTTCATGTCGGCATCCGCGCAGGTCAGACCCTGGTTTCAAGTCTCTGACTGGCGAGTGCCCCCGGCAGGATTCGAACCTGCGCACACGGCTCCGGAGCCCAGGTGAGACCGTGACGCTTTTGTGGGCCTGACCTGCGGGGGAGTGGCATCCAAGAGGCCTGCTGACCAAGGTCATTACGCCCCTATTACGTGGGCGGCCTGTCGAGCGGCAGGGCGGCGCCGTATGGTCGAAGGCATGATCTCGGGCAGCGGCGGGGACCAGGACGGCGGCACGGAGTTCACAGAGGAGGGCCTCGGGGCTGTCCTGCGCGAGGCGTGCGCGACAGCCCAACTCGACCCGGACGGCGCTGAGTTGCTGCGGCTCGGCTCCAACGCCGTGTACCGCTTATCGAAGTCGCCGATCATCGTTCGCGTTGCTCGTGACCTCGACGTCCTGGAGGACATGGAGCGGGCGGTACGGGTTGCGCGGTGGCTGGAGGCGGAAGAGCTTCCGGCTATGCGGGTGCCGGCGGGCGTCACGCAACCGCTGGTGATCGGCGGCAGGGTCGTGACCGTCTGGGAGAGCGTCCAGGACCGCGAAGAGTACGCCACGGTGGGCGAGTTGGCCGACCTGCTGCGCCGACTTCATTGGCTTGAGGAGCCCGAGACCCTGAGGCTGCCGTACTTCGACCCGTTCGCGAAGCTGTCGGGCTCTCTGAGGCAGATGGACGGCGTCCCGGAGGAAGACCGCACGTTCCTGGAGGACCGTGCCGCAAAGCTCCACAAGGACTACGACCGGCTGGACTTCGTCCTCCCCTTCGGGATGATCCACGGGGACGCGAGCATCGGCAACGTGCTCCGCCACCGGGATGGTCACGCGGTGCTCATCGACCTCGACGGCTTCGCGCTGGCCCCGCGCGAGTGGGATCTGATCCAGACGGCGATGTTCTACGACCGGTACGGCTGGCACACGAAGGCTGAGTACGCCGAGTTCGTTCACCGGTACGGCTTCGACGTCATGAACTGGCCGGGCTACGAGACGTTGGCGGATCTCCGTGAACTGATGATGGTGTCCTGGCTCGGCCACCAGGTCGCTGGCAGCGAGCGTTCCGCGGCGGAGTTCGCGCGGCG
The DNA here is from genome assembly GCF_000716435.1 of Streptomyces xylophagus. GTDB lineage: Bacteria > Actinomycetota > Actinomycetes > Streptomycetales > Streptomycetaceae > Streptomyces > Streptomyces xylophagus. Next base: position 30,110 of record NZ_JNWO01000009.1, on the reverse strand, counting down.
CGTGCGGTCACTGCGTACTGGCGAGGGACGAGATGCATGGGGCCCGTTCTGAGCGGCGCCCCCACGTGCGGGAGTCAGACACTGACGTGAGCTTCGGAGGCCACCCAGAGTCTGTGTTCTCTGACTTGCTCCGTGAAGGCTCGCGCTTCCGTGGTGTTGCCGACGGCTGCGAGGCCCTGCCGAAACTCAGCGAGGTAGCTGACACATCGGGCTGACTTGAGCTGCTCGCCGAGGTCGAGTGCATCGAGGGCCACTCTGCATGCCTCCTCAACATCGCCGGCACGTAGGTGCGCATCGGCGAGAACCATGGTCGCGAAGAAGTCGCTCCGTACGTGACTGCCGCTCATGGCGTTCTCGGCGTGAGCAACGGCCTGCCGTGCGCTGTTGACGTCACGGAAGCAGTGCGCAGCCTCGGCGGCAAGTTCCGTCTCGTCGAAGTAGCTGATCCATTCGGGCTCGTCGTCGCTGTTGCGGCTCTCCAACGCCCTGGTGGCTGCGCTCAGAGCGGCTTCGCAGGCCCCTACGTCGCCAGTCCGGGCAAGAGCGCGGGCTTCCATTACGTGGAACTGGGCGCGCAGTGTCGGAGTAGCCACGGGGGAGATGCCCATCAGGGCGGCACGGGCGAGTGTCGCGGCCTGGGTGTAGCGGCCGAGGAACGTGGCCTGATGACTCATGGCGGACAGGATGCTTCCGGCAAGCCGGCGGTCGTTGGCGTCCTGGGCCAGTCGGAGGGCCTGGAGGAAGTACCGCTGCGCCAAGCCATGACGGCAGGCGTCGTACGACATCCAACCGGCCAGGAGAGTTGCCTCCGCCACGGTCGAGAACAGGGCCCGCCCGACCTGCTCGGTGTACTGCCCGCGCAGGAGCGGAGTCACTTCGGTGCTCAGGTATTGGACAGCAGCATGCCGAGCGTGGTCGCCACCGAAACGGTCGTCCAACTCGGCGAACATGTCCGCGGTCGTCTTGATGGCGGCTACGTCTCCGAAACCGACGCGCATTCCATCTCGGTGTTGCCGAGGAACGGTCGGTTCGGGTGCGACCAGCCACCGAAGCGAGGCTTCGTTCCACGCGGGCTCGGACGGCTCGGCCTGTAACAGGGGCTCGTACCGGTTCAGATCAGCGCGCCACAGCAGGCCGACGGTCTCGATTGCCCCTTCTGGGCTCGCCGGATAACTTGCGTCGAGGAGTCCGGTGTCTCGCTGGCCCTCATGGTTCAGCCCTAACTCGGCGGCGCTGAGGCCGTACGCCTCACACAGAAGCGGACCGTAGAAGTCGTCTGGCGTGCTGTGCCCGTTCTCCCAACTGGCAATACGACGCTTGACGCTGGCGTCCGACGGAAGTTGATGGCCACGGCGGAGCGCAACCTGACGCAACTCCCGTACCAACCGCGGCTGACTCCAGCCGCGACCTAGACGGGCTTGCCGTAAGTGAACGCTGATCGGCTCCAGCGAGGACGTGACCGTTCCCTCCCCACTTGTACATGGGTGCGACTTCTGGGGCACGCGATTCTTTAGCTTCTCGACCGAATGTACGCGCTGTTCACCGGTGCGCGCTGCAAGTAACCGGAGTTCGCGGGTTGTTGACCCGTGACGGGGGACGACGCGTGCACTCGGGACGTGTCATCCCCCGTCACCTCTCGTCATCTGCCTTCACCAGGGTGGTGCCCCTGAGTCTGGACACCAGGCGGCATTGCGGCCGCAACTGGGTTCTGACCGAGGTGAGATGACGTGCAGAGGATGACCAGAAGTGGCATGGAGTGGCTCTCCGCCGCAGCCGACGATCCCGCCGAGTGTCGGCAAGTCTGGGCGGACGATCCCCGTAGGCCCTGCGCGCTGTCGACCGGCCGCTTCTTCGACGTGCTGAGCGTGGACCTGCGACTCGGGTTGGAGATGTTCGACCGTCTTCGACGAAATGGCCTGCTGCTCGGGCCGGCGGTCATCGACCGCAGGGCACAGCGAGTCGGGTTCTTTCTGGGCTCGGATGGCCGCGAGGTCTTCACGTACTACCTCGAACGCGAAACGTCATCGCCACCGCCGTACCGGTACCTCGACCACGGCTGCGCCATCGTCGTCCCCGGAGCCATCCCTCTGTCCGAAGACCGCTATCAGTGGCTTCGCGCACCTACCCGTCGACCGGAAGCCAATCCGCTGCGCCCGGTCGCGCTCGCCACAGTCCTGGTCGCCTCCGCAGAACTCCTGGCGAGGATGGACCGCTTCGACGAGCAGTACCCGACGCCCTACTCCGCGGTCGTTGCCCTCCCCGAGGAGACGCCCGCAGATGCCGGATGAGCCGACCCACGGGCACGATGCCGCCGCATGGTCGCCGCTCGACAGCGACGGCTGGTACGCGGCCCGAGACGCGACCACAGCATTGCGAGACGTCCTCGTTCGCGCTGGCCTGGAAAAGGACTTCCCCTACCTGCGCGCGGACGTGAACGCCTTCGGACACGGTCTCGTCGACTTGGGCCGAGTGTCCCCCGCCACGGCCGAGCGCCTCGCAGAACTCCTTCGCCTGGCGCTGGCAAGCGGATACCGCCGAGACGGAAACGACGGAAGTCACGGATCGTCCATTGCCGAAGAACACGAGGGAAGGGCCTGACGCCATGACCGACCGGCGCGGAGTGGTGGCCAAACGAGCCGAGGACTTGTCCCTTGGCGTGCCCTACGTACGCGGTTGGAACCGCGCACGGCGAGGCGCCGGCACCCTGGCTGATCAGCTCGTGTTGCTTGGCCTGGACTCCGACTTCGCTGGCCTAGTGGCCGATGTGAACGTCTTCGGTGACGGGATCGTGCAGCTCGGGACCGTTCGGCCTGAAGCGGCCGAGCTGCTGGCGAGGCTGATTGCGGCCGGACTTGCTGCGGAGTCGAGTGACATGACGACGAAGGCGCCTCTGCTCTCACCTCGAGAAGCGCCTGTGGCATGAACCGCTGCTCGGTGGCGGTTGGTTGTCCTGCCGCTCGGCCGGGACCGGCGCCCCAGCGCCGCAGCCCGGACGAACGGCAGGACAACTTGCTACATCGGCTTGGCAAGCTGCGGGCGTTTACGGGTGGTTCGGGCGCTGGCTTGGCCGAACGGCCATGGCATGGCCTCGCCGTGGCCGACTGCTTCTACCGTGATTCCCCGCTGTTCCCCGCTCGATCTGGTGCGCTTGTGGTGCGGCAGCGGTGCTGTGTCAGGGAGCGGATGCCCAGCGGGCAGCGTCAGCGAGCGGCCTTACCACTTCCGCCATGTGTCCGTGATCTGGCACCGGCCGAGTCCATGCCGGGAGGCCAGTGCGACGATGTCGATGCCGTGCTCGGTTGCTGGGCGGTCCCTTTGCTGCGCGCTATAGGTCGGCGTAGTGGATCCCTGGTGCTGAGCTCGCTGCGCCGATCCAGACAGCGGGCGACAACGATGCGTTCCAGGCGAGCACACTAGAACGCAGGCCACGCGGCGCTTGTCCTCGCTCGGCCCAGGTGCGTTCCCACCCGACTGGCGATCACAGCCTGCCTCTTCCCTATGACCGTGTGCGATCGGTACCGTGCCCTCCTAGGGGCGAGCCTGCTGATCTCGGATGCGGGGGGGGGCATGAAGAAGCTGTGGGTCAGGCACATCAAGGATGCACTGCACACAGGTTTCGCTGGTCACATCGATATGAGTGATTACGAGAAAGCCAGCTCTTCCGTCCGGGAGAAGGCATTCTTGAGCAGGTCCTTAGCGGCCCTCGCGGTTCAAAGGTTCACTGAACTATCGGCCGACCAAGCGGCCGCCACCGTTGTGGATGGCAGTCACGATAATGGAATTGACGCCATTGCGATCGATCCTGCACAGCACAAAGTGATTCTTGTGCAGTCCAAGTGGGATGGCTCCGGAGACGGCAGTCTTGGACTAGGTGATTCACGGAACTTTATTGCGGGATTCAAGGATCTCCTCGACACGAAGTTTGATCGCTTTACCCCTCGGCTTAGAGAACGAGAGGAGCAGATCACGGCAGCACTCGACGATGTCGACGTGACATTTATCCTTGTTGTTGCCACTACCGGTCGAGTTGAATTGGCGAAACCGTCTGCTGCGGTTTTTCAGGACGTACTTGACGAGATGAATGAGACCCAACAGCTAGTTTCGGTCGAGATGCTGGGGTTGACCGAGTTCCATTCTTTTGTTTCCGAGGGGCTGGGCGGCTCGCGCATCGATTTTCATGCTCAGTTGGAAAATTGGGGAACTGTAAGCGAGCCGTATGAAGCCTATTATGGTGTCGTCGCGGCATCTAGGGTGGCCGAGTGGTATGAGCGTTTTGGCGATCGGTTGTTCTCGCAGAATATTAGAAAGGCTCTTGGTAACACCAGTGTGAATGATGCACTGGCGAATACTATCGTGGATTCCCCTCATCATTTTTGGTACTTTAATAATGGTGTGACAGCTCTCTGTGAGAGCATCAAGAAGACGGCTCGCGGCGCGACAACCCGCACTTTCGGTGATTTTTCGCTGACTGGGGTGAGTATTGTCAATGGTGCCCAGACCGTGGCCAGCATCCATAAGGCCTCCCATCGGAATGGGAGCTCCCTCGACGGTGCAATGGTGTGGGTTCGATTTATTAATCTCGAATCCTGTCCTGACGGGTTCGCGACGGCGGTCACGAGGGCAACGAATACGCAAAACAGCGTAGAGACGCGCGACTTTGTGGCTTTGGACCCACAGCAGGATCGCCTACGCACCGAATTAGTACTCTCGCTGAAGAAGACGTATGCGATCAAGCGTGGAGAACCTGTACCTAGTCCTGATAATGGATGCACAGTGGTGGATGCCACCGTTGCTCTCGCTTGCGCGAATCGTGAACCGAGTCTTGCCGTTCTTGCAAAGAGCAAGGTCGGAAGTCTTTGGGAGTCAACGGAAAAGCCTCCTTACCGCACGCTATTCAATCCAACTGTGGGACCGTATCGCGTGTGGAGGTGCGTCGAGGTTATGCGCACAGTGGATCTCACGTTATCTGGCCTGAAGAAGCAACTTGATGGGCGGCCGCGGTCGGTCTGCTTGCAAGGTAACCGCCTCGTGCTTCACTTGGTTTTTCGAGAACTTGACTTGCAAAGAATTGATGACGCTGAGTTCGATTGGTCTTCAGAGCTGAGGCGAGTTCCTGTACTAACGGAAAAGTCTCTCTCTTCCCTCGTGATGCACGTCGATGACGTTTATCCGAGCAGTTACGTGACGAGCCTCTTCAAGAACATCACGAAATGCCGAGATATCGTTCAAAGGGTTCGGGATGACTGGCCCGCGGAGTCCAACGACACAAAGATGGGAGCAAAGCTAGGTCGACGATTCCTCCGGAGCTCATAGGTGGGTTGACATCGTCGAGCAGGCGTCACGGTAGCGGGACATCAGAGAGCAGGATGCATACGCCCGCGCAGATGCGATCCGTACTCACTCGCGCCTCATGGTCGACCTCGTCTGCTATGACCCGATGCGCCCGGAAGAACCGGCAGCCCTTCGCCGCCGTGACATCGTCTCCGAGAACCACGTCATCTGCGCCGGCCGCGTTGTCTGGGTCCCTTTTTGCCAAACGAGCCGGGGCGGCTGGGCCAGAGCAAGGGATGGGCGGCACTGTCCAGCCAAACCACCCCTTGTTCCGGACCCTTCGTAGGGTCAGCGTCGACCATGCAGACCGAATCAGGGGAGGGTTCGTGGGTCTCGGCTTCAGAGCCTCTCGTCGGCTAGTGACCTTCGTGGCAATATCAGCGGTGTTGCTAACAGTCCTTCTGGCTACACCGTTCGTGTTGCTCAGTGATCTCAACCAGGCCTACAGCGCGGCATCGGTGTTGTTATCTGGTATTGCTCTGACTGGTGTTGCGATCTCGCTCGTGTACCAATCCCAACAGACGAGGGTCATCAGAGATGAGAGGGACAGGGCTACACATCGGGAAATGGTCTATCGGGCGATGGAAGATCGCGCTTTGGCTGCATGTTGGGAGCCGCCAGACATCCCCATGACATTCGAGCAATACCGTCAGGTTAGCTTCACTAACCTGATCATGGGGAGATGGCATGCTGCGTATCAACTTGGAGATGTTGACTCTGCCACTCTTCGGCGAATCCTCGATCAGCATTTCCGGGGTGAAATAGGACGATTGCATTGGAGTCACGGACACCGTAGCTGGCTCTACACCACCATCGGAGGCCGGCGGACGAAAGCTGCGAAGTTTGCTGAGATCGCGGAGGAGCGGTATCAAGCTGCGATCAACGGTGGGCCCGCTGTGGCCGCGGATGGCTACTTTGATCCCGACGGCCCCCGCCTTCTGAGCGAATGAAAACTCGGAGACAGTCTCCGATCGCGTCAGAGGCCATATACCAATCTTGCATGTGGCCTCTGACCGCTTGAACGCACGACCTCTTCGTCCCGAAGCAACTTGGGTGGGGGCGCAGCCTTGGCCTGGTGTAGTTCTCACCTGCGCTAACAGTCCACAGACGTCCGCGCTTGTCCGCCGTTGTTCGTGGGCGTTGGCACCCAGTTAGACACTCACTGCTACTGCATCCTGCCAGCGTTTTGCGGCGAAGGAGCACCTGACTTGTAGCTCCACAGAGGTCGGTCAACCAGGGCCATAAAGGCTGCTACTCAACCCCTGAGGGCGGTTGTCGAACATGGTCGGTTGCCGAGGTTGCTGGGTTTATCTGTTGTACAGCGCGGGCGGCAGCGAGGTTGTTGCGGCTGATCAGGGTGTGCGGGTGGGTGTCTCCCAGTACCCGCTCGCACTGGGTGAGGGTCGCCTCGTGCAAGGAAATCGCCCGTCCCACGTCCCCCGCGGCTAGATACGCGTAGGCGAGGTTGTTGCGGCTGATCAGGGTGTGCGGGTGGGTGTCTCCCAGTACCCGCTCGCACTGGGTGAGGGTCGCCTCGTACAGGGGAATCGCCCGTTCCAGGTCCCCCGCCGACTCGTAGGCGCTGGCGAGGTTGTTGCGGCTGGACAGGGTGTCGGGGTGGGTGTCGCCCAGGGCCTGCTCGCGCTGGGTGAGGGTCGCCTCGTGCAAGGGGATCGCCTGTCGCAGGTCCCCCGCTGCCTGGCGCTGGCGAGGTTGTTGCGACTGATCAGGGTGCTCGGGTGGGTGTCGCCCAGGGCCTGCTCGCGCTGGGCGAGGGTCACCTCGAACAGCGGAATTGCCTGTCGCAGGTCCCCCGCTGCCTGGTACGCGCTGGCGAGGTTGTGGCGACTGTTCAGGGTGTCGGGGTGGGTGTCGCCTAGGGCCTGCTCGCGCTGGGTGAGGGTTGCCTCATGCAAGGGGATGGCCCGTTCCAGGTCCCCCGCTGACTGGTAGGTGTGGGCGAGGTTGTGGCGGCTGGCCAGGGTGTCGGGGTGGGTGTGGCCCAGGGCCTGCTCGCGCTGGGTGAGGACGGCCTCCAGTAGAGGGATGGCCCGTCCCAGGTCCCCCGCCGACTCGTAGGCGCCGGCGAGGTTGTTGCGGCTGATGAGGGTGTCGGGGTGGGTGTCGCCTAGGGCCTGCTCGCGCTGGGTGAGGGTTGCCTCATGCAAGGGGATGGCCCGTCCCAGGTCCCCCGCTGACTGGTAGGTGCTGGCCAGATTGTCGCGGCTGGCCAGGGTGTCGGGGTGGGTGTCGCCCAGGACCCGCTCGCGCTGGGTGAGGACGGCCTCCAGTAGAGGGATGGCCCGTTCCAGGTCCCCCGCCGACTCGTAGGCGCTGGCGAGGTTGTTGCGGCTGGCCAGGGTGTCGGGGTGGGTGTCGCCCAGGGCCTGCTCGTACCGGGCGAGGACGGCCTCCAGCAGGGGGATGGTGCGGGCGGTGTGACCCTGGTGATGGAGGCGGTTGGCAGTGGTGTTGTAAGCGTCGGTGAGTGGGACGTTGTGGTGCCCCTGTGGGGTTGTGGCAGCAAGGGCGATGAGGTGCGGAGTGAGGGTGTCCCACTGGCCGTCGGTGGTGCTGTCCTGGCTTGGAGGCGGGGTCAGGCTGAGGAGGACGGCCTGTTCGGCGCGGTCGCGTCCTTGAAATTGCTGGGGCTGCTGCGGGTCGCTGGTTTGGGGTGTGCGGAGGACGGTTTGGACCAGGCGGTGGATGCTGAGGGTGGTTTCGGTAGTGGTGATCATGCTGTAGGCGGCAAGCGTGCCGATGGCCTCTGTGATGTCGTCCGGGTCGGTGCCGGGCAGGGTGAGCAGGGTGTGGGGGATGTCGTCGGGGGCGAGCCAGGCGGCGGTGTGCAGGACCTGAACGGCCAGGGGATCCACTTGTTCCAGGATGTGGAGAGTGACGTTCCAGACACGAGCGAGGGTGCGTTTGGCGTCGAGGCCGTGGGCGGTCTTGGCGAGTTTGGTGTCCAGGCGTCGGCGGTAGGCGTCGAGGCTGATGCCGCGGTTCTGGGCGAGGTAGGCGCCAGCCTGTTTGATCGCCAGAGGAAGGTGTCCCAGTTCAGTGGTAAGAGTGCGGGCATCGGCCTGCTGGCGCGGAGTGGGGGTGGTGTCCTTGAAAACGAGACGGCACAACAGGACGCAGGCGTCGTCCGGGTGGAGGTTGCCCAGGGGCAGGATGGGGGCGGTGTCGGGCCAGCCTGTGGTGCGGCGGCTGGTGGCCAGGTGGTGCCCTTGATGGAGTGCGCCTGTATAGAGGTCGAGGTCGGCGGGGTTGTCGACGTTGTCGTAGACCAGTAGCCAGCCGGGATGCCAGGCCAGCCACTGCATTGCCCATGCCACCTGCGCCCGGCGTCCGGCCGTGGCGGCCCAGCCGGGGACCAGGGTCTGGGTGAGGGTGGTTAGAGAGGTCTCGATCTCGTCGGGGGAGGCGGCGTTGATCCACCAGATCACCGTGTAGTCGCCACGGTGACGGTGGGCGTAGTGCAGGGCGAGTGTGCTCTTGCCGATCCCGCCCAGCCCGTGCACGGTCCCGCTTTGCGTGATCGCGCCCCCGCGCTGGTCGGTTAGGGCGCGCCGCAGCCAGGTCAGTTCTTCCTGGCGGCCTAGGCACAGCGGCGACGGAGGCAGGTTTGAGGTGCCTGGCGCCGCAGTGACTCGCTCCGGTGTGTGCAACGCCTCGGCTGGCAGCACGAGGTCACCGGTGTAGGCATCTCTGATCTCATGTGCCGCGATCGATCGCTGCCCCGGCGCCTCGATTCGCGGCTCAGCGGCGGCCTCGTCCGTGCTCACGGCTGGGGTGGGGTATGACCGTCACCAGTGGCTGCGGTGCCGATGTACTGCGCGGCGATCGACCGCTCACCGGACGCCGTGATGGTGACCGTGCCTGTGGCCGGGGCGGGCAGCAGGGCCCAAAGTTCCTCCCCTAGTCCGGGATCGTCCTGCAACGCTCGCCTGAGGAGTCGGCCCAGTACCGCCGTGGTGTAGGCGTCGTTCTGCTCGTCGGCGGCCTCGCCCACGACTCGTTCTAGTTCTGTCTGGCCCGCCTCGTCTCGGCGTCGCCAGACCAGTTGCAGGATCCGCTGCCCTAGGTCGACTGTCGCCTCGGCAGCAGCATCCTGCGCCCGGGTCAGCACTGCCACCCCATAGGCGCCCACCGCGGCTGTCACCGCCGGGCCCGCCTGCTCGACCAACTGCACGAATTCAGCGCCCACCTGATCCCCCGAACTACGCGGCTCCGAAAGAACCCAGGGTAGAAACACCGCCCCGGTTGTGAAGCCAAACGCCTGAATCATCCGCGTCGGTTCCCCACCTCGTTCTTGGCTTCTCCCGCCTCATGCCATCAGCTTAGGAAGCTGCGGGCATTTGGAGGCGGTCTAGGGACTGAGCTGTGCGAAAGGTCGGACGGTGGCCCCGCCGGACTCGGTGGCTTTCACCGTGGTTCCCCGCTGTTCCCCGCTCGATCTGGTGCGGTTGTGGTGCACGGCGCACGGCGTCGGGACACGTTCGGGGACGCGTTGTCAGTGGGCACGGTTAAGGTCTCAGACGCGCGGCCGGCTTCCGAGGTGTCCAACTCTGTAGAGCAGTTGCATCCCCGGTTCTGTCTGGGGGCGGCCCGGGTACGACCCGGGACCTAACCAACGGCCGGGCTTCGTCGATGGCTAAGGAGAGACCTGCCAGCGCCGGCCGCGCGCCGAGCAGGACACCGGCCGCAGGAGCAGACGCACGCTTTCCAACTGGGGTGTTGGGGTGTGTGCGGGGGTGTTCATCTGGGTTCAGGGGCGGCTAGCCCGTGGACGGGAGCGGCCTTCTGGTTTCAGCTGAACGTCGGCGAACGGTGGTGAATGAGACGGAAACTGAGACGGGGCGTCCGAACCGCGAGCCCGGAGGCAGTGTCTGTCCCTAGTGCCATCATCCTCGTGTGCTCAAGATCCCGGGATACGAAGACGGTCCTCTGATCCAGGACAGTACCTACCTGGATGATCCGCTGTTCTGGCCCGTGCACCTCGGCACTTCCTTGCAGGGTGAGGACGTGCAGCGAGCCGCGTTCGGGGCCGACTGGGACGCGGCCATGGAGCTGTATCGCGCGCTGTCCTCCGAGCGTGAGTGGCCGGTGTTCAGCGTGCCTCTCTCCTCGGGGCACACCATTCACGTCGTCTACCGCAACATTGAGGGCGACCGCGGCGTGGACTATCTGATACATCACCCAACGTGGTCCGCAGCGGAAACCCTTGCTGTGGATGACGGCCACTTCATGGGACCCGGCATGGCCTGGCCAGAGTTGCTGTCTGCCGCCCGACAGTTGGCCGCAGAGGGCATTGACGACCCTGACGCGCGTCTCTTGCTGCTCTTCCCGACACTCGGCGATGCGCGACTTCCCGACCACGCAGCCGCAACCCTCACCGCCGCTCTCGCGGCTCTCACCTCGATCGAAGAGCCTGCCGAAGTGGCGGGCTTGCTCCTGGAGAACCAGGGCCAGTGGGCTCCTGCTCACTGGAGACTGGCAGACGGCGTCTGGATCAACGACGGTGGACACTCATACCGAAATCCTGACAACGCCTTTGGGCTGCCCGAGGGACGGCTTCGGGAGATCAGCAACGCGCTGGACGGCAGGCAAGTGACCATACGGCAGACATCCGACTGAAGCTCTGAGCTTGGGAATTCGCTTCCAGAGATTACGTCTGACCTGTGTCGCGGCGCCATTCTCCCCGCTGACGACCGAAGAAAACCCCAGTCGCCCTCTCTGACGGGCACGCAACAGGCACGCACTGGTGGGCGGCGCGGGGCCGGTTTATGGTCGGTTCGGGGTTTGCTGGCGCAGGCCGTTCGGGGGCCGGGGTGTTGGCGTCGGGGAGGGGTGGTCTGCGGTGGATGTGGCTGGTGCGGTGGAGGCTGTGGCGTTGATCGCCGCTACTGGTGGGGCATCGGGGTTGGGGGAGGATGCGGTGCGTGGGGTGGTGGCGCGGATCCGGGAGCGGGTGCGGGGGCTCTTTGGTGGTGATGTCCGGTCGGTGGATGCGTTGGATCGGGCGGTGGCGGATCCGGGTGATGCGTGGCGGGTGCGGGAGTTGGCGGCCGCGTTGGCGTGGTATGCCGAGCGGGATGAGGAGTTCGCGGCCGAGGTGGTGGGGTGGGCGCAGCAGTACGGGCCTGCTGCGGGAGTGGTGCAGAACATTCATGCGGGCCGGGACGCCTATACGGCGGGCCGGGATATGACGGTGCAGCAGCGGCCGGAGACCGATCCAGCCTCGGAGTGAGTGCGTGATGTCGCCCCACGGGGAAGATGCACTGGTGCCCGGTGCAGGGCAGCGATCTGATGCGGGCCGGGATGCCTACGCCGCCGCCCGGGACTTGACCGTCACCTTCAATGCGCTTGGGCCGGGAGGGGCGCGCTTGGGGGGTCGGGGGGTGTTGTGGCCTCCGATGGGCAGGTTGCCTGAGCAGGTGCGGGGCCGTGATCTGTTGCTGGCCCGGTTGGAGGCTCTGATCCAGGAGCCGGATGGGCGAGCGCATGTGCTGGCGGGGCTGGGAGGTACGGGCAAGTCGACGGTGGCGTTGCGGGTCGTTGAGGTGGCTGTGGGGCTGGGCCGACGGGTGTGGTGGGTGCCGGGGGTGGATGCGTCGTCGCTGACGTCGGCCCTGTTGGGGTTGGCGCAGGCGTTGGGGGCTGATACCGCGCAGGTGGAGGCGGCGCGTGCGGGGCGTGTGGATCCGTCTGATGTGCTGTGGCCGGTGCTGGAGGCTGATCCGGGCTGGGTCCTGGTGATCGACAATGCCGATGATGTGCGGGCGTTGGCGGTGGGAGGCCGGCCGGTGCGGGACGGTAACGGGTGGGTGCGGTCCACGCGGGCGGGGTTGGTGATGGTGACCACCCGCGACGCTTATCCGCGGCATTGGGGCCGGGGAGCGGAGTTGCATCCGGTGGGGTGGCTGCCAGACGCGGACGGTGCGCGTGTGCTGCTGGACCTGGCACCCGAGGCCGGTACCCCTGCGGAGGCCCAGGGGTTGTCGGCTCGGCTGGGCGGGCTGGCGCTGGCGTTGCACCACGCGGGGTCGCAGCTGGCTTCCCCGTTCTCCCAAGAACGCACCTTCACCGGCTACCTGCGGGCGTTGGAGACAGGATTCCCGGCATTGCTGGCCTCTGGCGGTTTGGATGACCGTGAGGTGGTGACCAGCACGTGGGCGTTGTCGCTGGACCAGCTGGCGGATGCGGGAGTTGAACAGGCGCGCGGGTTGCTGGGGGTGCTGGTGTGGTTCGCCGGCGCGGTACCGATCCCGGTGGCGGGGCTGGATCACCAGGTGCTCGGCCAGGTGTGCGGTGAGCACGGCCCTGCGGGCGTGGGGGTGGGGCTGGAGGCATTGCTGTCGGCCGGGCTGATCGAGAACCGTCTCACCCCCGGCGAGACACCGGCTGGACAGGCAGCGGGGGGCTCGGTGATGGTGCACCCGCTGGTCGCCGAGACCACCCGCCACCGTATAAAGATCAGTGGCAGGGCGGGTGCGGCGGCTGCGGTGGCCGTGGAGCTACTGGCAGCCGCGACCGACGAGCTAGACATGGAGCGGCCCCAGGACTGGCCGGTGTGGACCGTGTGGATGCCGCACCTGGACGAGCTCCTGATCCACGCGTCGCCGCTCCTGGAGGATTCCTCGCTTGCGACGCTTGCCACCTCGTCAAGGAATGCGGTGGCCGCGCTGACCTGGGCTGGCTCGTACCCTGCAGCTCTGGAGCTCGCGCAGGCTGGCGAACGTCACACGCAACGCCTGGATCATGATCACATCGCAGCTTTCGACCTGCGGTACTGGCAGGCAGCGGCCCATCGGTTCCTGGGCAACGTCGCCGAGGCCGAACCCCTCTTCCGCGAGGTCCTCCTAGTGCGGGAGCGGGTGCTGGGTAGCGACCACCCCGACACCCTGACCACCCGACATGACATCGCTCGGGCGGTGGCCGAGCGGGGGGATACGGCCGAGGCCGAACGCCTCTACCGCGAGGTCCTCCAGGTACGGGAGCGGGTGCTGGGTAGCGACCACCCCAACACCCTTTCCACTCGGCATGAGATCGCCCGGATGGTGGCCAGACGGGGGCATACGGCCGACTCCGAACGCCTTCACCGCGAGCTTCTCCTAGTGCGGGAGCGGGTGCTGGGTAGCGACCACCCCGACACCCTGACCACCCGGCATGACATCGCTCGGGTGGTGGCCGAGCGGGGGAATATGGCCGAGGCCGAACGCCTCTTCCGCGGGGTCCTCCAAGCACGGGAGCGGGTGCTGGGCAGTGACCACCCCCATACCCTAAACACCCGGCATGACTTTGCCTGGGTGGTGGCCAAGCGGGGGAATCTGACCGAGGCCGAACGCCTCTACCGCGAGGTCCTCCCAGCGAAGGAGCGGGTGCTGGGTAGCGACCACCCCAACACCCTAAACACCCGGAATGACATTGCCTGGGTGGTGGCCGAGCGGGGGGATACGGCCGAGGCCGAACGCCTCTACCGCGAGGTCCTCCAAGTACGGGAGAGGGTGTTGGGCAGCGACCACACCAGCACTCAGATCACTGCGCGTGCTCTGCGTAGCCTGACCATGCTTACGGACGACAACCGCGACGGATAGCAACCCGGCGAGGACTGGCAGCGGATGTAATCGCGGCCCCGTCCGACGCCCTACAGACGGCAGACCACGGCCGCCTCCGCCAACTCCACCGGACGTACGTGCCGTTCTCGGTGCTGATCGACACGAAGTACGAGGAGGCGACTCCTTTCACGTCCTCCGCAGCGACGTGGCTGAGGTAGTAGAGGCCTGTGAGCGTGGCGACTTGGATGAAGCTCGGGGCTCCGCCGGCCTTCTCCTGGCCGACCTGGATGCGCTGTTGGCGCGGTATGAGGCTGAGGTGAACGAACACGAGATTCCGCGGCCGTACTGAGCTGCACGACCATCAGCTTGGGAAGCTTGAGGCCTTCGGCGGCGAGTGCTCCGCTGACCTGCGGTGGACCTTGAACGGTGCGCAGACGATCGCAGACTTGTTCCCCGTGGTTCCCCCTAGGATCTGGCACGCATCTGGCACGTCCGACCGCTCTGGACTGAGAGTCTCGGTCCGTGACTGATGATGAGGTTGTTGAGGCGCTGCGGGTCGTAGCGTCGGCGGGGACTTTGCCGCCGCCCGCAACACCGGAGGCTGTCACCTCGGCGGAAGAGGTGATCGGGTTCTCGTTGCCTCCTCTCCTGCGGCGCTTGTACGTCGAGGTCGCCAACGGCGGATTCGGCCCGAGGCAAGGGATCCTGGGCGTGCGCGGTGGGGCCGCACAGGGCAACTTCGCGGACATCGCCGACTTGTACCAGGACGGACCGGATCCGTCCGGCCGCATCCCGGCCGGCCTGGTGCTGATCTACGACTGGGGCTGCACTATCTGGTCGCTGGTCGACTTCCGCGATCCTGCGGGCGACATGTGGTGCAACCATGAAGGCGCGTGCTGGCCCCAGGGCGTGAATCTCGCGGAATGGCTGACGGGCACGCTGGCAGGAACCCTGACGGTGGAAACTCTGCTGGAGAGCCAGCCCACTTCGTAGACCAGCTGCCCCATCGCCCTGAGCCGGCTACTTCGCCCTTGAGGTTGCGGGACTTGAACCCATGACCTCTTCGTCCCGAAGCAACTGGGGTGGGGGCGCTGCCTTGGGGTGGTGTGGCTCTGAACTGCCGGTACGGTCCGTAGGAGTGCGTGGGTGTCCGCTGGTGTTCGTCGGCGTTGTCACGCAGTTAGACACTCACCCCGCCGCCCCTCGGTGCATGGTCGGTGTCCCAGAGATTTGGCGCGCCAACTCCTCGACGACCTGGGGCACGACACGCTGAACGTCCTCGTCTTGCAGCGCTTCGACAAGTGCTTGATGGACTGCTGCATACGGTTGTCCGGCATGCGAGGCACGGGTTCGGTCAACCGCCCGCTCGATCTTCGCGAGGTACGCTGCCACGATCGGCATTGCCTTCTCGTACTCGCCGGGGTCCGTGGCCATGGGCACAGCCGATCAGGACTGGCCGATGGGGGTCAAGGCCGACCGTGGGCCATCAGCTTGGGAAGCTGCGGATTGACCTAGACGAACAGCCGAGTTGTGCTCTCAGCAGTCTTGGCTGCCGGTGCCGTGATTTCCTGCTCCCGCTCGATCTGGTGCGCTTGTGGTGCTGGGCTGGCCCGGCTACAGCTGACGGTCGAGTACTGGCAGGTCGGTTGGCATTGGCCATAGACCTCACCAGCGGCCACAACTGCCTATATAGTCCCTCGTGGACTGCGTAGGAGGACCTGAAAGGTCGGGTGAGCGTGGAGCCGGACTTGATGCACCAGCAGAAGATTCACAGCCTAGGATTGTTGGGCAAGGTAGCCAGTCCCGAGGGATTCGGTAGTGACGAAGCCTTGCAGGGATTGCGTGACTTTGGTCTATCCGATCCAAACCCTCCGCTACGCAAGGCCCTTCAAGTTGCTCTTACTCACACTTCTTATGTTTACGAGAACGACTCGCTCTTTCCTGCGGCTATTCGTGGTGTATTTTCTCCATTGCAAGAGCTCGGCAAGTCCTACCTAAGGAAGCAAGTCGCAGTTGAAATATTTCGTCGAGAGTCAATACCCAACGTCGGCTTTTTAAGTGGAGAGGTAGCCCAGGTCTCCAGTTCCCTTCAACGTTGGGTGCCACAGCAGGCCTGGATCCTGAGCTCTTGCTCAATCGGACGTAGCCTGAGTAGGAATTCACTACCTTGGCGAGTAGTTGCTGACTTTTTCTATCAGGTGGTAGGTGTTCTCTGCCTTGCTGGCGAGGATGAAACAGCTGCTTCACTCGTCAGTGACGTATTAGCGTACTCGGATCAATCTGCAGGTATTCGAGACCCCAAGACCCTGTTGCAGGAACAAATAAAGCAGCCACTTACCTACGAGTACCGTCGAAGTGGCCCCGACCATGCTGCGGCGTTTCAGGCAACGGTGACAAGCCAAGACGGTCGCCAAGGAATGGGTGAAGGTCCGAATAAGAAGGCGGCATCCCGGGGAGCGGCTGAAGAATTTCTACGTAAGTATGTCCCGAAGGTCTCCAGAAAGGAACCAGATCCGGAACTCGGGACTAACGCTGTAGAGATTCCTGAAGAGCTGCCTCATGGGCGGATGGTAGGGCGCCTGCAGGATCTGTTCAGCTTGTCGCCGGCAGCTCGTCCGCTGCTATCGCAAGCGCTCATTCACTCATCATGGGCCTATGAGAACCGACCAAAAATGAAAGAGTGTCGTCAGCGAGACAATCTAATATTGGGGTACATTGGCTCCCAAGTTCTAAATTATGAGTTCTCGCTTTCGTGCGCTCGACAGGCTGCAGAATACCCACTCCAAGAGCTGCTGTCACTTTCATCACCTCCGAACCGAGTTCTTGACAAGGCATTCCGATACGCCGGACTAGCTCAAGGCCTTCTTTTGGGCGCTGGGCAGGCGTCACTGGGCATACCTCAGGAGTTGGGAGCGAATACTTTCCAAGCCGTGATAGGAGCCGTTTTCGTCAGTAAGTCATTTCCGGCTGCCATGCGTCCAGAATGGCCAATTGAGTGGGAACCCATCTGGCGAATGGTGGTACAGGAAAGCCAAGATGCAGACCCGTCGACCCTGCTTGCTCAAATAGCATCAGCGATGAAACTGCACTTTGATCTCGATTTCGTTGCTTCGGGTCCTGATCATGCCAGGAAATACAAGGCTGTAGCTGTTCTAGGCAGTCAGGAACTGGGGGTGCAAACAAAGGTACCTGGTGCTGATGTCGCGGGAAAAACGCACGCCAGGCAAGTCGTTTCCCAGATCATTCTCGATGTTATTGCACACCTTGCCAGTGAGCACCCTAAGCAATCATTGGCGAAAAGCAAGGGTGCTCTCTCCCTGGCTAGATTTGTCCTGACTCACCAAGCAGCAATCATTTCAGAGCAACACATACCAGTGCAGCGCTGGGTCGATTCCAAGCTATTTGGTCTTCACTGGGCTTCATCGCCGCGTAAGCTGCTCGAATGGTCTCAAGATGCGGATGATCTTGTTACGCGCGTAGTCGACTTTCGACCTAGCGCTAGTAGGTTTGAACAAGCATTCCGGGCTGCTAACGAGGCGATTTCCGACTCGGTTGATGATATTGAGTCGGAGCTAACCGCCACGCTTGATGTCTTGGAAAGCGTGGATAATGCTGAAAGCATAAGCCGCGACCAGTTAGACGTTCTTGTGCAACTTTGTAACGTCTACCGGTGTCTAGGAAGTAGAGACCCTGACATCTCAGTCGGAGAACTGGCCGCTGACTGGCAGCTCTTGCATCGTGGTCGGCTAGAGATTCCGCAAGCTTTGCCCCTCGTAAGAGTCACCGGACGAGAGCGGGCAATTTTGGATGCAGCGATGAACTCGGTTATGACATCCCGTTCCAAGGTAGTGGTAGAAGTCGCGAGTAGTCAGCCTTTGCGTCTGGATTTCGCAACTACTCATCCATTGGATCGTGCGACTCTCGAACACACGTGTTCGTTGTGGTCAAGGGTCAGCAGGACAGTTAAGGTAGAAGCGACTGAGAACGGAATTCAAGCTACGGTAGTCGGTGCGACTGTTCCTGATTCACCGGGCCCTATTACTCGAGCGGCACTGGCTGCGATGGAACCGATCGCCCATCCCTACCAAGCCGCAGTAGCCGACTTGCTACATGATCTAAAGAATCAGCTGGTTGCGGCTCGGTTGGCGACGTCTTCTCCTGCGGATACACGTACCGCGAGACTCGAACAGCAACTTGCGGCAAGTCGTCACCTTGACCAAGCGCAAGCTTTGGCTGTCCGCCTTCGGGCAACTACTTCGCTTCTGAAACCCGTAGACGCGGAAAATACTGAGCTTGGATCCTTCCTTCGCTCCTACGCGTCTACCATGCTTTCGCGACTTCCGAGACACATCTCCCTCTCAGTGCCAGACGCGCGCCAGACAGTACGTGTGGCGCTGAGCGAGCGCGGACTCATAGCTGTCTTGGACAATCTAGTGGGAAACTCTATTGAAGCCCTCTCGGAGGGGGGAGCGATTATGCTTGATTGGACCTCCGATGACAACGAAGCCGTGATTGAAGTAGCCGATGACGGGCCGGGCCTTCCAGGGCAAGTAATTGAGGCGCTCTCATCGGGTGAGCGGGTACGCAGTACCAAACCCGGTGGTAATGGCCTCGGTCTTCTGGGTGTCCGTTCTCTACTGGGTCGTGTTGGAGGGGAACTTACGCTCGTGCCATCCAACTCAGGTACAGCATGGCTCATTACTCTCCCGCTATCTTCTGATCTGACACAGGAGGGCTCGTGACATCTCCTCTGAATGGTGCTCGGATTCTGGTTGCAGACGATCAAGTAGATGTGGCTCGAACAATCTGTAGTCCTCTGCGAAAGGCTGGAGCGAAATTGCGATTCGCTCCAGACGGCAATGCTGCCATGCGGGATATGACATCCTGGCCATTTGATCTCGTAGTGGTCGACATGAAGATGCCTCCTGATGAATGGGGAGGGCTATGGCTCCTGCGGCAGCTTAACTCTTGTGGTTGGCGCGTTCCCGTGCTTGTGCTCTCCGGTGAAGGATCAAAACAGCAGGTTATCGAGTCTCTGCGTCTTGGTGCGACCGACTGGATTGATAAGGACGCGGCGGACACTGAGCTGCTAGCGCGCTGTGAGCAAATACTTGACGATTCTCTAGAAAGCTCACTGGATGCTGCAAGTGGGTGCCTTCCCACTCCACTGGCACTACGTTTTGCTCGCTACACGCGGACTATTGATCCGGAAAAGAAAGTAATTGAAGGGCTGCACGCGCTTGAGGCTATCTTGCGCTTGGCGGCTCAAATTGGATTGAGTAATCCGGCGCCGTCACTACTGTCTGGGATCGCTGCTGAGCGTCTCATGCAGCCAAGTATGGGCACTTGGTTTGCCTTGTCAGTAGCTCTGGCTCGCGGTTCGGATCCAGTGCCCGCATTCAATGACTTGTTCTCATGGTTGGCGCCGGAACGTGCCGATCGTCAACTAGTGCAGGATCTCGTTAATCTTCGGAATGATATTGCACATGGTAGAGCAATGCCTGATCCTTCTGCTCATCGGCGAGTAGACCGCCTTCTCCGCATCTTTGCCCATCGAGCTTTTGCGTTTTGGAGATTCTCGGTCGGAGTGACCACCTCCATGACTTTCGATGGTGCCAAGTATGGGGTGGAGATTCTGGCTTTCAGGGGTGTCGGTAAGCCGATTCCCGATCTTCTCCAGTCGGATAGCCCGCAAGTAACTGGTCAAGTAGTGCTATTTGCTCCTGGCGTTTCGCCGCTGTCTCTGGAACCTTGGCTTATCGCGCGGACCGCAGAGAGCTCGACCCGTTGTTTTCAGTTCGACGGTGTGCGTCGTGGCCGGAGCGCTTTGGATTCTTCCACCCCACTGAAGTATGCCAAGGTGGACGATGGTGAAGACGTGCGGGATTTGGACCACCCTCAAGGTACTTGGGCAGCTGTGATGAAGTGGCTCTAGGGAACTAGTTGATTGAGAGCGACTGAGTCTCAATGACCCAGTCAAGCGCCGCTGCGTGGGGAGCCCTGGAGCACCCAGTTTGGAAGATCGCGTATGCGGACCGAGGCTGACCTGCTGAGACCCTGACCTGCCGGTTCTCGGGTCGCTCGCCGGCGTTCCCCGCTACTCCCCGCCGGTCGCCGCTCGATCGGGCACGTGGAGGACACGGGTCGGGCCTCCGGCTCGCTGCCGCGCGATCTACGGCGCACCTCACTCGGGGACGCACATCATGCGATGAGCCGGCACGACGGGTTCGCTCGGTAGCGGATCGATTCCACGGACCCGTACGGCCACGATATCCGTGGGGACGGGGGATCGGTCCGGAACCCTCGTCAAACGCCACCTGAAGGCCGCTGGGACGTCTTTCGCGGGCAACTCCACCATGGCGAGGCTGACCCATCGATCGTAGTTAGTCGGGAACAAGCGAACCAAAGCACCGCATTCCGGGCAACGTGGCGGCTCGATCCATGTCACGTCGTCGGGGTCGGGGCTCGGTCTGGGCGGGGCTGTGGCGCCATCGGCTTCGGCCATCTCGTTGGCGTAGGTGTTCCAGCACCTCTCGCAGTAGCTCGCCATGAGGCCGAACCGTCCGCGCTCACGCACGCTGGGGCTGGTCTCCCCGCAGCGATGGCATGCCAGCTGGTCACGATCCCGAATCGCCCCCATGTGTTCGAGTGTGAGCGAATCTGACCGGATCTCAGTAGGGCGCGATTTGGCCTAATTCGGCGGCGACTTGCGCTGTAAGGCTGGTTAACTCGATGCCTAACTGGATCTGTTGTCCACCATCGTCTGAAACCGACCGCCACTGTTGATGCCAGGCTCAACCGGCGCCCTTGACACGGTTACGAGCGTCACGAGGGATCAGCAAAGTAGGCCTCAGGAGGTACACCGGGCCCGGTCGCCTCGGCTATCGCGTAGCTCTCGTCCGCCAGGTCAACGAAGCGAGTCTTTCGACGATCGCCTGCGGCCTCAGCGGTTCGTCGCCAGACGGAGGCAGACTGCTCCCAGTGCTTGCGAGCGAGCGCTCCTTGGAAGTGGACGTTCAGTACCGCTCGGGCCTGTTGATCGTTCCACCTCCGCAGCACGTAGTCTGCGTGCCAGTTACTTATGATCAGGTTTATGAAGATCAGGTGACGCCTCTCGTCTGCCGACGGCATGCTGGCCACGGGCTCCCAACACACTAGGAACTCCGGGTGGTCCAAGGTGTACATCAGTAGTTGCCGGTGTGATGAGCGCTCCGCTTCCTCGTTAGCAATCTTCGTCTGATGTGCCTGGTAGGCCAGTGAAGCGGCTACGCCTAGGAGAGCGATCGCCGAGAGGGGAACTGATAGCGCTCCGTAAGTCTGGCTTACAGCGCTCAGCCGACCCCAATCCTTGTGGGTCGGAGCTACTTGTTCGAGGGCCAATGGCGTCAGGAAGATCAGTATCAGAAGACCTATGGCCACCATGCACCACGACAACCACTGTGCTCGTTGTGATTTCATCCCCGTTCCCCCCAACGTCTCTACTGCTTCGCATGCAGGATCGGCGAGCCTCAGTTATTCAGCAAGGACGCATCGCAGCCGCCTCCCACCAGCCTCCCCAGCTTCCATCCCGTCCGCCGTCGACCCACACACCGTGGAGCGGGCGTGGTTCATGGCGTCCAGGTGGAGCGCGCCACTGTACGAACGACCTGGACGCCATGGGCCGCGTCTGCTCGGCTCTGCCTGGGTCGATGGTGGTCGGGATGGAAGCACCCCACGCCCACCCCTACGGGTCCGCAGTCGCGTACGGCGCCCCCTCCATCCCGGTGCCGGCTGATCCCCCGCCGGAGGCATGTTCTGGCCGTGGCTACTGCATGTCCAGGTCTCTACTCGGGGCCGTAACTTGCTGCGGCCCCAGGGCTTGGCCCCGGCGCCGAAGGCGCAGAGGGGCCGGAGCCCTGGGGCCAGCCCGCGCCTGCGCGGGCACTTGATGACGTGGAGAAAATCTGAGCCAACTGAGGTTCGGCTACAGCTTGAAGGACAGTTCCAGATCGTCGCCGGGAAGGTGGAACTCCTCCAGGGCTAGCGGCTTGTCTCCCTCGGTAAGCGTCACGCGGATGACATGAAGGAGCGGGACGCCTTCGGGAAGGCGGAGGGCCTGGGCCTGGTCCGGTAGGGGCATGCGAGTGCGGATGTACTCCGTGAAGTGAAGTTCGTGGCCCAGCGCAGCAAGCGCGACGTAGAGTCCCGGCGCTGACGGCGGTGCTTCCTCCTCGTACTTCGTGTCGACCAGGACGGAGAACGGCACGTACGTGCGGTGGAGTTGGCGGAGGCGGCCGTGGTCGGCGGTCTGCAAGGCGTCGTACGTGAACATCGGCTCGCCTGGTGGGATGCGGAGGAGATCCGCCAACGCCAAGGGGGCGTCCGTGCGAGTGGCTACCGGTGGCTCGGAGTTCGTCCACTGGATGCCGTCGGCCTCCATGTACCGGCCGTCGGGGGCCAGGCGGACGCCGCGCGGGCGCGTGAGGCTTGGGCGGCTCTGGGGTGAGCGGGCGAATGTGCCTCGGCCCATGATCACCTCGACCAGGCCGGATGCCCGTAGCTCTGTGAGGCCCTGACGGACTGTGGGACGCGTCACGCCGAACTGCTTAGCCAACGTCTCCTCTGAGGGGAGCGGTTGGCCGGCGGGGAAGGTGCCGTCCAGGATGCCTTCGCGCAGGTAGTCGGCGATCTGCCGATACTTCGGCTGCGTGTTCTTCGGCGGCATGCGGGCCCTCCGTGGCCGTGATCGTCTCTCGGCTGTGCGTCTGCGTGGACAGTTCGTCCACGTGCGTAGACAGCCTCTCTCATCACAAGACGGTTGACAACCCGTACTACGGGTCGCACTCTGGACTCCGGTCACCCGTACTACGGGTGGTCTAGCAACCCGAAGGATCGGCCTCCGGGTGCCAGGGATGAGGAGTTCAGATCAGTGGCAAGCCTTCCGATCGACACCGCGAAGTTCACGGGGATCATCTGTGCCGTACCCCCGGCTCCGCGGGTTGCGAATCGTGAGACCGGTCAGCTTCGTGTTGACCGTGACACCGGTAAGACCGTGTTCCAGGTCGGTCTTTGCCTGATGGCCGGGTCATCGGCGGACGTGGTGAACGTGAGCGTCGCCGGTGAGCCGGCCAGCGTGCAGCTCGGTATGCCCGTGGCCGTACGGGACTTGGTCGCCACGCCCTGGGAGAACGATGGGCGGCACGGGATCGCATTCCGTGCGGCGGAGATCCGGCCCCTGAGCGCTCCGGCGGGGAAGGGGGCTGGGCAGTGATGACCCTGGCCTCCTCCACTTCCTCGGCCGGGACGGTCTGGCCGAGTTGGGTTCTGGTGGTGGCCGCAGTGCTGGTGTCGGGCCTGCTCCTCGCAGGCCCGGCCCTGCGCCGCCGCTACCCCGTGGCCTGGTGGCTGTTACTCGGCTTCCCGGTCATGGTCGTCCAAGTGGTGCGCACCTGGCGGCCGTTGATGGCCGGGTGCGGACTCGCCGTGAGCCGTCGGCCGGCGCTGACCGTGGTGTCCGGGCTCGTTGGCAACGGGGCACCTCCCCCTCAACCGCGTGTCCCGCGGCACGGGCTCATACGCCCGACGGGCGGCGGATTCTGGCTGCTGGTACGGCTGTTGCCGGGGCAGGTGCCCGAGGACTTCGTCAAGGCGGGGCCCGCCATGGCGGAGGACTGGCAGGTCCATGGGGTGCGGGTCACCTCTTGGAGGCCGGGAGTCGTACGGATCGCCGCCTCCGTGGCCGATCCGCTCGCCGCTCCTCGACTGCCGAAACAGCGCGGGCCCGCTCAACTGCTCCGGGTCGCTGTGGGCGTTCTGGAAACCGGTGCCGGTTGGGTCATCGACCTGCGGCGTGTGCCGCACTGGCTGATCGTCGGTGCCACACGGTCCGGCAAGTCGACGTTGATCAACGCACTCGTAGCGGGCCTGGCTCCGCAACCGGTCGCCCTGGTCGGCATCGACTGCAAGGGCGGCATGGAACTATCGCTCTACGAGCCCCGGTTGTCCGCCCTGGCGACCAACCGCGAACAAGCGGTTCGACTCCTGACGGCGCTCGTCGACCTGACCCTCGACCGCATGACCGTCTGTCGGGCGGCTCGCGTACGCAACATCTGGGGTCTGTCGGAGAAGGAACGCCCGGTCCCCGTCGTCGTGATTGTCGACGAGATCGCAGAACTCTTTCTCATCGCGAGTCGCAACGAGAAGGACGAAGCACACGCGGCCGGTACGGCGTTGATCCGACTCGCCCAACTCGGCGCCGCGCTTGGGGTGTTCCTCGTCGTGGCCGGCCAACGGGTGGGCTCCGACTTGGGGCCGGGCGTCACGGCACTGCGTGCCCAACTCGGCGGACGCGTGTGCCACCGGGTGGCCGATCCCGGTACGGCGGAAATGGCGCTCGGGGATCTCAATCCCGACGCGCTCAAGGCCGCACAAGCCATCACACCGGAACAGGCCGGTACGGCCGTGCTGGCCTCCGGCGACGGCTGGGAACGGGCCCGCTCGCACCTGGTCACCGAGGTGGACGCGGAAGCCATCGCGGCTGAGTACGCGCACCTCGCCCCGGTCCTGCCCGAATTGCTCACCGCGGCCAAGTGAGAGGGGGCTGTCGTGCTGGTGTCCATGTCGGCCGTGTTGCTGCTCGGCCTGTTCATCTGGTTCCTGCTGCGCATCCGCTACCTGCGCTGGGCGGACACATTGCTCTGCGGGACCTTCGGCTTTCTGGTGGCAAAGACCGTGGCCGCGCCGGTGGTTCAGGCGGTCCTCGTCGCGGTCAGCGGCTTCCTCGGCCAACTCCGCTTCTGAAGCGACCTCACCCGATGTTCGTTCAACAGAGAGGTGGGCGAGCCATGTCCACGTACGAAATCCGCTCTGGCGACCGGGCTGCGTTCATCGCCGGCCTGCGGGAGCTGGCGGACTTCCTCGCCGCGAACCCCAGTGTCCTCGTACCGCGCAATGCGTCGTTCGGCGTCTTCGTCGACGCGGCCGACTCCACCGCTCGCAGGGAGGGCACGGAACACGTCGCTGCTCCGCTCGGCGTCCCGGTGGAGGACCTCGGCGAGGGCTACTACGACGCACGTCGCGCCTTCGGACCGATCGCGTACAGCGTCGTCGCGATCCCGCCCAAGGAACCGCAGTGATCGCCCGTATGACGGGCTCCCGACGGGGCGCGAAGTCGCCAAACCCGACCCCGTCAGGAACCCACTCCATCCGCCACGTGAGCAGTGAAAGGAGTACTCACACTTTGTCCACCGCGCATCGATCGCGCAAATCCCCTCTGCCCGAGTGCGAATTGAGGGTCGTCGACTCCGAAGTGTCGACCTGCGACGGACGGGAACCGATCGTCCTCGTCGGGCTCGACGGCTTCGAGCGTCATCTGTGCCCGGCGCATGCCGCCGCACTCTGGCTCACGGACCCGACGCTCCGGTTCAGCGCCAAGACCCGTACGGAAGCAATCGCTGCCGTGATGTGGCATGCGTTCGGAGGCGGTGGTCGGCAATGACCGCGTCCATGCCGAAGAACGTTGCTGCCCTGCTCACCAGGGCAGCAGAGCCGGAGTTCGCAGCCTGGCGGCGCAACATCGTCAGCCTCGCCGGCTGCACCAACCCGATCCACCTGGTCGGCGGGGCAACCGTCGTCGACACGAACACGGGCGAGGCCCTGTTCTCGTACGCGTCGGACGTCTACGGCGGTCGACTCCTGACCGCATGCGGCAACCGGCGTGCGACGGTCTGCCCGTCCTGCTCCCGCCTCTATCGAGCCGACACCTACCAACTGATTCGGGCTGGACTGGTCGGCGGCAAGAACGTCACGGAGTCGGTGAGCGGGCACCCTCGGGTGTTCGCCACCCTCACCGCTCCCGGCTTCGGGCCAGTTCATACCAGTCGTGAGCGTGCGGGCCATGTACGGGCATGTCGTCCCCGGAAGGTGGGGGAGTGCTGCCCGCACGGCTCGCCCGTCGGATGCCATGAGCGGCACTTGGAGGGTGAGCCCCGTCTCGGCGAGCCCCTGTGCCCGCGCTGCTACGACTACGCCGGGGCTGTCCTCTGGCAGGCGTACGCGGGTCAACTCTGGCACCGGTTCGCGCTGGAGTTGCGTCGCGAGATCGCCCGGCGCGTTGGGCTGTCCCGTACCGAACTCGCGGACGTGGCCCGGTTGTCGTACGCGAAGGTAGCCGAGTACCAGCGGCGGGGCCTGGTCCACTTCCATGCCGTGGTCCGCCTCGACGGGCCGGATGGACCGGCCTCGGCTCCGCCCGGTTGGGCCACAACGGCTCTGCTGATGGACGCGGTACAGGCGGTCGTCGGTCGCGTGCGGCTCATCGCTCCTGGCGTGGATGTCGTCGGCACTCGCGTGCTGCGGTTCGGCGAACAGGTCGACGTGCGGCCCATCGCGGCGTTCGGAGCGGGGGAGCGGCTGACCTCCGCGGCCGTTGCGGGCTACATCGCGAAGTACGCCACGAAGGGAGCTGAGTCCGCCGGCGCGGTCGACGGCCGGATTCACCAGGCGCGAGAACTGGTCATGCTGCCGGTACGGGCCCACGTCCTCCGCATGATCAGTACGTGCTGGTGGCTCGGCGGTCTACCCCCCTTCGAGTCTCTGGGGCTGCGCCGTTGGGCCCACATGCTCGGCTACGGCGGCCACTTCTCCACCAAGTCACGGCGCTACTCGACGACTCTGACCGCTCTCCGTGAGGCGCGTGCAGAACACCGTGCGGAGGAGCAGCGAACCGCCCTCGGTATCGGCGGGCGGACAACCGTCACCGTCGGGCAGTGGCGCTACGCCGGGCGTGGTTACTCGCCGGAGGCGGCTCTCCTGGCGGCCTCCGTGCGGGAGGGCGGTGGTCTTCATGGCGCGTGAGAAGACGGCCGAACTGCTCACAGTGCGGCAGGTGCTCGAAGAGCTGGGCGGGATCTCCCGGCGCACCTTCTACCGCTGGCGCGAACTGCGCCTCGCGCCGGCCTGCATCCGTTTACCCAACGGGGAGTTGAGGGTTCGCCGTGACGTACTCAACGACTGGTTGGCGGAGCGTGCGGAGGGGGCCGCGTCGTGAAGTCGTACAAGGTCTCCGTGTGGAAGCTCTCGGTCAACAAGACGACCAAAAAGCCAACTCACCTTGTCCGCTGGGTCGTTGATGGGCAGGCGTTCAGCGAGTCCTATAAGACGACGGCACTCGCCGACCGCTTCAGGGCCAAGCTGTTGCGAGCCGTCGACAAGGGCGAGCCCTTCGACACGGTGTCGGGGCTGCCCGACTCGCTGCGTGGTGGCAAGGCGGCGCTGACGTACCTGGAGTTGGCGCTCAAGTACATCGATGCGCGCTGGGCTGAGGCGTCGGCGAAGCAACGTGACAGCATGACCGACGCGTTGGCGACGGTCGTCCCTGTACTGGTCAAGCCGGTTCGGGGACGGCCAACTCCACAGATAGTGCGGCGTGCGCTGCGCTCGTACCTCCTTCCTTTGTCACGGAGGAAGCAGGATCGGCCGGAGGAGATTGCTTCGGCGGTGCGCTGGATCGAGCGGGCCTCTCTGCCCGTGGCGGAGTTGCTGGAGATCGCTCGCGTGCATGAGCTGATCGACGGTCTCGGGCGCAAGTTGGACGGCAAGCCTGCGGCAACGCAGACGTATCGGCGGCGGCGGGCAGTTGTGTTCAACTCGCTTGAGTACGCAGTCGAGTTGGAGCTTCTACAGTCCAACCCGCTGAGCCGAGTGCGCCGCAAGCGTGGCAAGCGCGCGGTGCAAGAGGTCGACCGCCGAGTCGTGGTTAATCCGCGGCAGGCGCGGGAGTTGCTGGCTGCGGTGACGTACGTCGGCGGCTACGAGCGGGCGAGCGGTCGACGGCTGCGCGCCTTCTTCGGGTGCTTGTACTACGCCGCCATGCGCCCCGGTGAAGCGCTCGGCCTGCGTCGGTCGGACTGCGTGCTCCCGGCGTCGGGTTGGGGACGTATCGAGCTGGCCGAGACACGTCCGACGGCAGGCAAGGCGTGGACGGATTCCGGGGAGGCGCACGACCGGCGGGGCCTGAAGCAGCGTGCGGAGGGTGACGTGCGCATCGTGCCCATCCCGCCTCCGTTGGTGCGCCTGCTCCGTGAGCATCTGAAGGAGTTCGGTACTGCCAAGGACGGCCGGCTCTTCGCCAGTGAGCGGGGCAACGTCGTAGCGGCCTCGTCGTACTCGCGCGTTTGGAAGCAGACGCGAGAGCTGGCGTTCCTGCCCGAACAGGTCTCCTCAGCGCTCGCTTTCCGGCCCTACGACCTGCGGCACGCGGGCGTGTCCCAGTGGCTCAACTCCGGTGTGCCCGCACCGGAAGTGGCGGCACGCGCCGGCCACTCGGTCGACGTGCTGCTCAAGATCTACGCCAAGTGCATCGACGGCCAAGAGCAGGAGATGAACGAGCGCATCATGCAGGGCCTGGGGGAGGTGGATGGCCTCACTGACTGACACGACCGCAAGACCGACGAACCGGAGCCCCGGGCTGCCTAGCCCGGGGCTCCGGTCTGTCTGCGTATATGTGGACGATCGCGCGTGATCAGTGGCTGGTTAAGCTCCCCGCCATGGCTAACGATCTCGGCTTCACATGCTCATGCTGCGGGGAGTACCACGCGGAGCTTCCGATGAGCTACTCCACCATGGCTCCTGACGTCTGGGACCAGAACTTCGCAGACGATGCCGACAGCATGCTGTCCTCCGACCAGTGCGTCATCAAGGGTCAGCATTACTTCATCAAGGGCCTGATCGAGATACCGGTGATCGGCAGCGAAGACCTCTTCTCCTGGGGCGTCTGGGTCTCCTTGAGCCGGGACAATTTCGCCCGAGCTCTGGACATGTGGAACACCCCCGGTCGTGAAGCTGAGAAGCCGTACTTCGGCTGGTTGAACACTGAGTTGAGCCTTTACTCGCCCAGCACACTCAACCTGAAGACGAACGCACACACCCGTCCACTCGGTCGGCGTCCCTTCGTCGAGCTGGAACCCACCGACCATTCCCTCGCCGTCGAGCAGCGCGCCGGCATCACCCAGGACCGCGTACGTGAGATCGCTGAGGCCGTCCTCCACCCCAACGGCGACAACGTCTGATCTGACTCGCACGACCGGCGGACGGTTGGTCTACAGGGGTACGTTGAAGGGGCGCCGAACACGCGCTGACCTGCCGCGAAGCCCCTCAAGATCAACACGCTATTACAACGTGATCACTGGCAAACGGCTGCTTTCGGCGGCATCCGCCTGCGCACACGCGAAGACCCCGTCTTCAGCTAAAGCGCTGATGGCGGGGTCTTTAGGCACCTAATCCAAGGTGCCCCCGGCAGGATTCGAACCTGCGCACACGGCTCCGGAGGCCGTTGCTCTATCCCCTGAGCTACGGGGGCGTATCGGTCGCGGTGTTCGCGGCGACGGGTAGAACCCTACCAGCTCCATACCGGTGTTCATGAACGGGTTTCTCGGTGGTCAGGGAGGCGGTCGGGGAAGTGTGCCGGGTCGCTCGCAGGGGGTGGAAGTGGGGAAAACCCGGACGCGGTGGCCGGTCCGGACCTACTCTCGAGTTGTGCCAGGCGCGTCGGGTCGGGTGCTTGTTGTGGACGACAACAAGGTCATCCGGCAGTTGATCAGGGTCAATCTCGAGCTGGAGGGTCTCGAGGTCGTGACCGCGGCCGATGGTGCCGAGTGTCTGGACGTCATTCATCAGGTGCGGCCCGATGTGGTGACCCTGGATGTCGTCATGCCTCGGCTGGACGGGCTGCGGACTGCCGCTCGGCTCCGCAGCGATCCCCGTACCCGTGATCTGCCCCTCGCCATCGTCAGCGCCTGCACTCAGTACGAGGTCGAGAGCGGGCTCGACGTCGGGGTCGACGCGTTTCTCGCCAAGCCCTTCGAGCCTTCCGAACTCATCACTCTCGTACGGCAGTTGATCGAGCGTGGGCGGCGTGACCCGGCCCGTGGCCTCTCCCTCGACGGCGCCTTCGGTGCCGGCGAAGCCGAACGGGCCGAGCGCGCCGGGCGGGGCGGTCGTACCGGCGGCTGAGGCTCCCCATACACACACCGGGGCCATATACATACCGGGACCCATGCGTCGGGCCCCGCACACCGAGTCTCCGTGCACCCGGTGTGCTCGTGCACCCGGTGTGCTCGTGCACCCGGTGTGCTCGTGCACTCCGTTTCCGCGCACCGTGTCCTTCCCCCCCCGGTACAGCACCCCTGCACACCTGTCTCTTATACACATCTCCGAGCCCACGAGACAGGCAGAAATCTC
>NZ_JNWO01000008.1 GCF_000716435.1 Streptomyces xylophagus | reverse complement strand
GGGTGGGGGCAGCCGCATCGGAGGGTGGGGGTTGCTGGAAGCCGGGTCCCGGACTAGCCACTCACATACCCCATGACAGGTTAGAAATTACCCCAGCCTGCAGACCCCCCGACCACCCGATGCGGGTGCCCCCACCCACCAGCCCACCGGCCGTTGGCCGCCGAGCCAGCCCGGCGTGCAGGCGAGACGCGAGCGCGCCCCCACCACACCGGCCCGCAAGGCAGCCCAGGCAAGGGAAGACATGCCTGGGCCACCCGTTCCCCGGGGCCGCCCGCTCGCTTCTCAACCGGGCTGGAGTGCACCGAGTCAAGGGTGCAGCGAAGCGGAATCGGCGCAGCCGACGCGCAGCGCAGCGGAGCGCCCTTTACTCGGGGCACGGAAGCACGACACTGACCAAGAAGCGGGCGGCCCAACGTTCACTTCGCAGCTCAGAGCCACCGCAACCCCCTCACCCCCGCCCCAACACGAGTTCCGCCCACACGGTCTTGCAGGGGGTGGGTGCCTCATCGACACCCCAACGGTCCGCGTACGCGGCCACGAGCAGCAACCCGCGCCCCGATTCCGCGCACACCGAGGCCGAGTTCGGGATATGGGGGACCCGATCACCTCGGGCGTCCGTCACCTCGATACGGAGCATGCCGAATGCGTCGAGCCGTAGGTCCAGCCTGAAATCGCGCCCCGGTACCCGTCCGTGCACGACGGCGTTCGCGGCGAGTTCGGCGACGACGTGCTCCGCCGCCTCGGACGGCAGTCCCCAGTCGGCGAGTTGACGTTCCGTGAGGAGCCGGGCCAGGCGGGCTCCCCGCCGGGTCGCGGACAACAGCACGGTGAAGTGCCGTACCAGGGGCGCGGCTTGAGTGATTTCTTCGTTCACATCACTCAGCGTGGTCACTCCTGTCTACCCTGAACAGCATTCATGTCGGTACGGAGCGCGACTGTCCGGGTGCTGTCCGGGGTCGTCCGGCTCGTGTGCGGAAGGTGGCGGTGTGGACGACGAAGAGGCCATGGCCGTACTGAAGGCGGTCGGCCGTCAGATCAAGATGTGGCGGGAGGCCGCCGGGCTGTCGCAGGCGGAGTTCGGGGTGAGGGTCGGGTACAGCGAGGAGATGGTGTCCTCGGTGGAGCGAGGGCGACGGGCCGCCAAGCCGGAGTTCCTCGACAAGGCGGACGAGGCGACAGGGGCGGGCGGGAAGATCTCCGCGATGAAGGAGGACGTGGAGCAAGCGCGCTACCCGAAGAAGGTTCGCGACCTGAAGAACCTGGAGGACGAGGCCGTGGAAATGGGGGCCTACACCGCCCTGCACATTCACGGCCTGCTCCAAACTCCGGAGTACGCACAGGCGTTGTACGAGATGCGGCGCCCCGCGTATACGGAAGAGGAGATCGAACGTCTCGTTGCCGCTCGCATGGCGCGCAAGGAGGTCTTCGAGCGCGTGCCTCGGACGTTGATCACCTTCGTCCAGGAGGAGTCGACGCTGCGCCGGCCGGTCGGGGGCAGAATGGTGCAGCGGCAACAGCTTGAACACCTGCTGGAGGTAGGCAAGTTGCGGCACGTGGAGATCCAGGTGATGCCCACGGACCGGGAGGACCACGCGAGCGTGAGCGGCTCGTTCCGTGTGCTGAAACTCCGGGGCGGAAAGACGCTGGGGTACTCGGCGGCCGAGCTCCACAGCCGAGTGATCAGCACTCCTCGGGAGGTCCAGATCTTGGAAATGCGCTATGGGATGATCCGAGCGCAGGCTCTCTCGCCTCGGGAGTCGCTGTCGTTCATCGAGAAAATGCTGGGAGAAGAGACATGACCTCCTCAAGCTTGGTGTGGTTCAAGAGCAGTTACAGCGGCAACGACGAGCCTGACTGCGTCGAGGTCGCCATCGCCCCTGCCGACCCCACCATCCACGTACGCGACTCAAAGGACAAGGCGGGCGCACGCCTCGCGATCACAGGTGCCGCCTGGGGCGAGTTCGTGGGGTTCGCGGTCAGGGCTTGAGGACGATCTTGCCGTGGGTGTGGCGGCGTTCGAGCTCGGTGTAGGCCTCTCGGACCTGCGCCAGCGCGTAGACGTTCGCGATGGGTACCTCAAGATGTCCGTCGGCGATCAACCCGGCCAGTTCGGTGAGTACCTTGGCGCCCGGCCCGGCCGCTGCCCCACCGTCGGTTTTCACGCCGTACTTCGCGGCGGCCGCGAAATCGGCGATGGTGTCGATCCGCTCGGCCGCGACTCCGAGGGCGAGGGCCAACTCGACATAGCCCTGGCCGAAGGTGTCGATGAAGGCGTCGACGCCGTTCGGCGCGGCGGCGCTGATCCGGTCGGCGACTCCGTCGCCGTACGCGACCGGGACCACTCCGTGGTTCTTCAGCCACTCGTGGTTGCTCTCGCCGGCCAGGCCGATGACCGTGGCCCCGGTCCGGCGCGCGAGTTGGACGGCCAGCGAGCCGACACCCCCGGCGGCTCCGGAGACGACGACGGTCTCGCCCTCCTTGGGCTGAACGGCGTGCACCGCCCCCCACGCGGTCACGCCGACGACGTACAGGCTGCCGGCCACCTCCCATGAGACGTTCGCCGGCTTGTGGGTGAGGTCGCCGGCCTCGACCAGGACCAGTTCGGCCTGGGAGGCCCGCTTGTTGCTGAACCCGATCACCTCGTCGCCGGGCGAGAATCCGCCGACTCCCGCACCGACTTCCTCGATGACCCCGGCGAGGTCGCTGCCCTGCCCGGACGGGAACGTCGACGGGAACAGTTGGGCCACCGCCCCGGTGCGGATGGCTGCCTCGCTGGGGTTGATGCCGGCCGCCTTCACCCGCACGAGAACCTGCCCGTCCGTGGGTGCCGGGCGTTTCACCTCGTCGACCCGCAACACGTCGATCCCGCCGAACCCGTCGTACCTGACTGCCTTGGGCATGATCTCCACATCTCCATTCGGCTGGAGCAGGCTTTCGTTGTCATGTAAACAAAGCACTCACACGCTAAGTCTTGAATGGTTACACGTCAACAAAATGGAGGGTCGGGTCGGGCCGCGCCGGACCGTCAGTCCGTATCAGGCCGTTCAGTTCGCCCGGGCAGCGCCGCGCTGTAGTGGCTGTCGATCGTCTCGGCGCCGGAGTCGTGGTGGGCGCTGTAATGGCCGTCGATCGTCTCGGCGACGTCGATGAGGGCGTCGAGTTGCTTCCGGGAGAGCACGTCGGCGAAGCAGTGGCGGATTCCCTCCACCCAGGCCGGCCAGGCGGCCTGGAACGCGGTCCGGCCCGCAGCCGTCAGGACGATGTCGTAGCCGCGGGCATCACCCTCGCTCGGTGCGCGCGCGACCGTACCGCGCGTCTCCATCCGGGAGACCTGGCGAGACAGGCGGCTCCGCTCCCAGTGCAGCGCGGTCGCCATGTCGCGGGCGCGCAGCCTGTGCTCCGGGCTTCTGGACAGCCTCAGCAGGACCACGAAGTCCGCCTCGGTCAGCCCGAAGTCGCGCGCCAGCCTGCGGGCGAGCACCTCGTTCACCTCGATGCGCATGCGCTGGAAAGCGATCCAGGCCCGGGTCTCCCGCTCGTCCAGCGCCTCCTGATCCATACCGCCGAGCCTACCCGGGGTGTACTTTGGGATCGGGCGATTGTTTACATGACAACATGCGACCATCCTGGGGCAGCGAACAACAGGAGTCCGACATGACCGACCCGAACGACTGGAACGCGAAGACCATCGCCGAGTTCCGAGCGAACGAGGGCCAGGTCGGCGGGGTGTTCGAGGGCGCCCCGATCGTCCTGTTGCACCACCTCGGCCGCAGGAGCGGGCAGGAGCACGTCACCCCGGTGATGTACCTTCCGCACGAGACCGAGCCGGGCATCATCTACGTCTTCGCGACCAGGGGCGGAGCACCCGCCAACCCGGACTGGTACTACAACCTGGCCACTGCCGGTGGCGGCAGCGTCGAACGCGGAACCGAGACATACGGGGTGACGATCCGCGATCTGTCCGGCGCCGAGCGCGACCGCGTCTACGCCGAGCAGGCACGGCGCTACCCCGGCTTCGCCGAGTACGCGCGCCAGACCGCGGGAGTCCGCACCATCCCCGTTCTCGAACTCACCCGGTCGTGACGGCCCGGCGATCGGGAATCTCCCCTACTTGACGACCGTCACCTTCGTGCCCGTCGTCCCGAACGTCCACAGCGCCGCCCCGTCCGCCTTCCCCATCCGCACGCCGCCCGTCAACTTGCCCGCAGCCGGCGGGGGCGAGGAGCCGTCCAGCGCGTTGGAGAAGGCGATGTTGAGGCCGGACTTGGTGGCGAAGTAGACGATGTTCTCGATCTGGACGCCGTCGGAGCCCGTCGTGGCGTCCTTGCGGACCGAGACGGTGTACTTGCCGGGGTCGGGGCTCACCGTGCCCGGCCAGACCGGGAACGTGCGGGACGCCTTGTCGCTCGCGTCGACCAGCCAGACCCGTTTCTGGCCGACGGCGTAGACAATGCGCCGGCCGGTACCGGAGGAGGCCGGTACCGCGGCTGCCGTCGTGTGCGGCTTGGGGGACGTGGACGCGTGGGCGGACGCCGAGGCGTGCGGGCGGGCGGCGGACGCCTTCGGGTGCGGCCCCTTGTTGGCCTGGACGGCCAGGACCGTGACCGCGGCGATCGCTCCCACCGTCAGACCGGTCACCCAGACCTTCGAGGCAGGCACGGCACGCATCTCCTCAGCTACACAGCCCCCACATCCCTATCGAACAGGGGTCGGATCATCGTACCGGCCCCCATCCGCACACCCTGACCTCAGTCCAGCACCGGCAGCAGCTCCGGCAGGTGCCCGTCCGACACCGCCGCCGTCCGCTGCCGCTCCTCCGGGACCTCGCCGTAGAGCGTCGTGCGCGGCCTCGCGGGCCTTCCCGCCAGTTCCGCCACGGCGACCAGATCCCGCACCGACTTGTACGAGCCGTACGACGAACCCGCCATCCGCGAGATCGTCTCCTCCATCAGCGTGCCGCCGAGGTCGTTCGCCCCGGAGCGCAGCATCTCCGCCGCGCCCTCCGAGCCCAACTTCACCCAGCTCGTCTGGATGTTGGGGATGTGGGGGTGGAGCAACAACCTCGCCATCGCCACCACCGCCCTGTTGTCCCGCATCGTCGGGCCCGGGCGCGCGATCCCCGCCAAGTACACCGGCGCGTTCGTGTGGATGAACGGCAGCGTCACGAACTCCGTGAAGCCGCCGGTCTGTTGCTGGATGGAGGCCAGGGTGCGGAGGTGGCCCAGCCAGTGGCGCGGCTGGTCGACATGGCCGTACATCATCGTCGACGAGGAGCGGATGCCCAACTCGTGTGCCGTGGTGACGACTTCGATCCAGGTCGCCGTCGGCAGCTTGCCCTTCGTGAGGACCCAGCGGACCTCGTCGTCCAGGATCTCCGCCGCCGTGCCGGGGATGGTGTCCAGGCCCGCTTCCTTCGCCGCCGTCAGCCACTCGCGGATGGAGAGGCCGGTGCGCGTCGCGCCGTTCACCACCTCCATCGGGGAGAAGGCGTGGACGTGCATACCGGGGACGCGTTCCTTCACCGCCTTCGCGATGTCGAAGTACGCCGTGCCGGGCAGGTCGGGGTGGATACCGCCCTGCATGCAGACCTCGACCGCCCCTACTTCCCAGGCCTGTTGGGCCCGGTCCGCCACCTGGTCCAGGGAGAGCGTGTACGCGTCCGCGTCCGTACGGCGTTGCGCGAAGGCGCAGAAACGGCAGCCCGTGTAGCAGACGTTCGTGAAGTTGATGTTGCGCGTGACGATGTACGTCACCTCGTCGCCGACCACCGACTTCCGTACGTCGTCCGCGATCCGCGTCAGCGCGTCCAGCGCCGGGCCGTCCGCGTGCAGCAGGGCGAGGGCCTCCGCGTCGGTGAGCTTCGTCGGGTCGTCGGCCGCCGTCACCAGTGCCTGTCGTACGTCCGTGTCGATGCGCTCGGGGACCATGCCGGGCGCCGCCGCCTCGCGCAGGGCGGCCCAGTCGCCGTAGACCTCGTCGAAGTCGTCACGGCGGTCGGACGTACGGCCCTCCGTGTCGATGGTGGTGTGGAGGTCCGTGCGGCCGGATGACACGAAGGCCTCCTCCGGCTCCTGCCACGCGTGGCCCTCGACCTTCGCGTCCTCACGGGCCAGGCCCGTCTCCGGGTCCGCCAGTGCGCGTACGTGCGGCAACAGGCGCGGGTCCAGCCAGGGTTCGCCGCGGCCCACGAACTCCGGGTAGACGCAGAGGCGTTCGCGTAGCTCGAAGCCCGCTTCCGCCGACTGGTCGCGCAGCAACTCGATCTGCGGCCACGGGCGTTCGGGGTTCACGTGGTCGATGGTCAGCGGGGAGACTCCGCCCCAGTCGTCGATGCCCGCACCGATCAGGCGCTTGTACTCCGAGTCGACGAGGTTGGGGGGTGCCTGGAGGCAGGCCGACGGGCCCATGATGTGCCGCGCCACCGCGACCGTGGCCACCAGCTCGTCCAGCTCCGCGTCCGGCATGCCGCGCATCGCCGTGTCCGGCTTGGCGCGGAAGTTCTGGATGATCAGTTCCTGGATGCCGTGGTACGACCGGGAGATCTTGCGCAGGGCGAAGAGGGAGTCCGCGCGCTCCTCGTACGTCTCGCCGATGCCGATCAGGATGCCGGAGGTGAAGGGGACGGAGGAACGGCCCGCGTCCTCCAACACCCTTAGCCGTACGGCGGGTTCCTTGTCCGGGGAGCCGTAGTGCGGGCCGCCGGGCTCGGACCAGAGGCGGGTCGCGGTCGTCTCCAGCATCATGCCCATGGACGGGGCCACCGGCTTCAGGCGCTGGAAGTCCGTCCAGGTCATCACCCCGGGGTTGAGGTGGGGCAGCAGGCCCGTCTCCTCCAGGATGCGGATGGAGATGGCGCGGACGTACGCGATCGTGTCGTCGTAGCCGTGCGCGTCGAGCCACTCGCGCGCCTCGGGCCAGCGGTCCTCGGGCTTGTCGCCGAGGGTGATCAGGGCTTCCTTGCAGCCGAGTTCGGCGCCCCGGCGCGCGATGTCGAGGACCTCGTCCGGGGACATGAACATGCCGTGGCCGGCGCGGCGGAGCTTGCCGGGGACGGTGACGAAGGTGCAGTAGTGGCACTTGTCGCGGCACAGGCGGGTGAGGGGGATGAAGACGCTCTTGGAGTACGTGATCACGCCGGGGCGGCCGGCCGCCTCCAGGCCCGCGTCGCGCACCCGGGCGGCGGACGCGGTGAGGTCGTCGAGGGCCTCGCCGCGGGCCTGGAGCAGCACCGCCGCTTCCGTCACGTCGAGGGCCACGCCGTCACGGGCGCGTTTGAGGGCGCGACGCATGGAGTTCTCGGTCGGGCCGGTTCCGGAGCTCGCGGGAGTCGTCATCCTTCGAGCATACGATCGGTGTGATCAGGCCAAAGAGGGACGCCCGATTCGTTCCGGCCGGGCAGATCGTTACACGGTGTCACTGGCAGCGGGGCGCTCCGCCCTCCCCGTTCCGACTCCGGTTTCCCGACACCCGCCGATTCCCTGTCCTTGCACGGGAGTTCACAGCCGACTATCAGAGTCGTACAGGTCAGCTCTGCACCATCCCTGTCACTCACGACACCCCGGGAGCAGCAGCATGTGCGACGACGATCACGGAACCGGTCACGAAAACGGGATGAACAGACGCGCGCTGATCGTGACGGGCGCCACCGCCGCGCTTACGTTGGGAAGCGTGACCTTCGCGAGCGGTGCGGCGACCCCGGCAAGCGGCGCCCAGGAGACCCGGACGGTACGGGGCACGCTCCCGACCGGCTCCCCCGACTTCGTGTACGTACCGGTCGAGGTCCCCACGGGGGTCAACGAGATCAAGGTGGCCTACACGTACGACAGGCCGTCCGTACCGGCCGGCACCCAGGGCAACGCCCTCGACATCGGCATCTTCGACCAGCACGGAACGGACCTCGGCGGCCGGGGTTTCCGGGGCTGGTCGGGCGGGGCGCGCACGGAGTTCTTCATCCGGGTGGACGACGCGACGCCCGGGTACATCCCCGGCCCGGTGCACGCCGGCGTCTGGCACGTCGCGCTGGGCCCGTACACGGTGTCCCCGCAGGGACTGTCGTACGAGCTCACGATCACGCTCACCTACGGCGAACCGGGCGTCGCGCCGCAGCCGGTGTATCCGCCGGAGCGGGCGAAGGGGCGGGGGCGGGCCTGGTACCGGGGTGACTGCCACCTGCACTCCTGGTACTCGGACGGGCGCCGCACCCCCGCCGAGATCGCGGCGCTGGCGCGTGCGGCGGGCCTGGACTTCATCAACTCCTCCGAGCACAACACCCAGTCCTCGCACCCCCATTGGGCCTCGGAGGCGGGCGACGACCTGCTGATCATGGTGGGCGAGGAGGTGACGACGAGGAACGGTCACGTCGTCGCCCTCGGCACCGAGCCGGGCACCTTCGTCGACTGGCGGTACCGGGCGCGCGACAACCGCTTCGGGCGTTTCGCCCGCGAGATCCGCCGGGCCGGCGGCCTGGTCGTGCCCGCCCATCCGCACGCCACCTGCATCGGCTGCGCCTGGAAGTTCGGCTTCGGCGAGGCGGACGCCGTCGAGGTGTGGAACGGCCCCTACACGCCCGATGACGAGGTCGCCCTGGCGTCCTGGGACGCGACGCTCGTGGCGTCCGTGCGGGAGAACCGGGAGTGGCTTCCGGCGATGGGCAACAGTGACGCCCACCGCGCCCCGGACGCGATCGGCCTGCCCCAAACCGTCGTCCTCGCCGAGGACTTGACGAGGGAGGCGATCCAGGACGGCATCCGGGCGGGGCACTCCTATGTCGCCGAGTCGAACAACGTCTCGCTGGCCTTCACGGCGACGGGACCCAAGGGCGAACACGCCGGTATCGGCGGGCGGTTGGAGGTCGCCCGGGACACCCCGGTCACCGTCCGTCTGGAGGTGACCGGTGCGCCGCGCTGCTCGGTCCGTTTCGTGACGGACCAGGGCACGCTGTTCACCAGCGATCCGCTGCCGGTCGCGGGCGCGGGCACCGTGGAGTGGCGGACGACTCCGTCCTACGCGGCGTACGTACGGGCCGAGTTGAGGCACGAGACGGCGGCGGGACCGGTGCCGGGGGCGTTGGCCGCGTTCACGAATCCGATCTTCTTGGGCGAAGCCAAACGGTGAACTGGGCGGCCGGTGAACTAGGCCGTTCCATCGCCCAGTTCGTCGCTCAGGTCGACCACGACCGCCGCGTGATCCGTGGGCCACACCCCGTCGACCGGCCCGTCCCCCGCCCGCCGTACGCCCCGCACATGCCCGAGCCCGCCCTTCCCCGTCGGCTCCACGAAGACGTAGTCGATGCGGACGTTCGGCCCGAACGTGCCCGCGACGTAAGGATTCGCGAGGTCCCAGGTGGCAGAGGGAGCCCCCAGCTCGGCGAAGTCCCAGGCGTCGATGAGGACTTGGCCGGGCACGGGCGGCGCCGTCCTGTACCCGCCGAACAGGCGCACCTCGTCCGAGTCCGGCCAGGCGTTGAAGTCGCCGGTGACGACGGGCGGGAAGGGCCCGTCGCCCCGGTGCGCGGCGACGAACTCCGCGAGCGCGGTGACCTGTTGGCACCGTACGGCCGAGGCGTCGGTGGCGGAGGAGAGGTGGACGGTGAAGAAGGGGACGCGGTGCCCCGGCGCGTCCAGCCCCGCGTACAGCGCGAGCCGGCCGCCGTCCCCGTCGCCCGGCGGCAGGGGCAGGACGGCCTGCTCGGCGATGGGCCAGCGGCTGAGGACGGCGTTGCCGATACCGACGGTGGGATCGCCGAGGCGCCGCTGCCAGAACCCGGGATCGTGAGAGGCTCCCCACGTCCAGTGCAGGCCGAGCTCCCCGGCGAGCCACTCGGCGAGATTCTCGCGACCGGAACCACCGGAACCACCGGCATCCCACACCTCCTGCAACCCGACGACATCGGGCCGCAGTTCCCGCAACACGGCGAGAATCGCCTTCTGCCGGGCCTCCCAGGGCCCGTACCGCCACCACAGGTTCCACGTCACGACGCGCACGGGATCATTGAAGTCCACGGACACAGCCAGCCGACAGGAGATCCGGAAACCGATGCCGAGCACCCCCGAGTCCAAGTACCGCAATGTCACGAGATTCCAGCGCCTGCTGAACTCGGTGACGCGCCGCCTCCCCACCCAGACCGTCCTGGAGACCACCGGCCGCGTCTCCGGCGAGCCCCGCCGCACCCCGCTCGGCGGACGCCGCGTCGGCGACACCTTCTGGCTGGTCTCGGAGTTCGGCGAACTCTCCCAGTACGTCCGCAACATCAAGGCGAACCCGGAGGTACGGGTACGCATCCTGGGCCGCTGGCACACCGGCACCGCCCACCTGCTCCCGGACGACGACCCTCAGGCCCGCCTGCGCACGCTCCCCCGCTTCAACAGCGTGGCGGTGAAGGCGATGGGGTCGAGCTTGCTGACGGTGCGGGTGGATCTGAAGAAGTGAGCCGAGGGCAACGGGCGGGGTACGGAGGATCTGGCCTCACCCCGGCCAGACGATCGCCTGCACCTCGCTGTACGCGTGCAGCGCGTACGAGCCGACGTCCCGTCCGACCCCGCTCTTCTTGAACCCTCCGAACGGCGCCTCCATGTTGCGCCCCACGGTGTTCACGCCCACTCCGCCGGCCCGCAGCAGCCGGGCCACCCGGAACGCCCGGGCCACGTCGCCCGACCAGACGTAGTCGATGAGGCCGTAGTCGCTGTCGTTGGCGAGGGCGATTCCTTCCTCCTCCTCGTCGAAGGGGACGACCACGACGACCGGGCCGAAGATCTCCTCCCGGACGACCCGCATCTCGGCGCCGCAGTCGGCCAGGACGGTGGGGGCGACGTGGAACCCCGGTCCGTGGGACGGGCGTTCACCGCCCGTGACGACCACCGCGCCTTCCTTCCGGCCCAGTTCGACATACGACTCGACGCGCTCCCGGTGGGCCGCCGAGATCACCGGTCCGACCACCGTGTCCGGCGAACGCGGGTCCCCGACCTTCAACCGGCCCGCGTAGGCAGCAAGTTGCTCGACCACCTGGTCGTACACGCCCCGCTGCGCCAGCACCCGCGTCGGCGCCGTGCAGATCTGCCCGCTGTAGAAGGAGAAGGTCGTACCGATGCCGGAGACGGCGGAGGCGAGGTCCGCGTCGTCGAAGACGACGGCCGCGCCCT
The DNA here is from genome assembly GCF_000716435.1 of Streptomyces xylophagus. Taxonomy (GTDB): domain Bacteria; phylum Actinomycetota; class Actinomycetes; order Streptomycetales; family Streptomycetaceae; genus Streptomyces; species Streptomyces xylophagus. Next base: position 436,057 of record NZ_JNWO01000008.1, on the reverse strand, counting down.
TCCCGCCCAACTCCATCAACTGGCGTTTCATGTCCCGCCCGCACACCTCGGCGATCCGCTGCCCGACCGCCGTGGACCCGGTGAAACTGACCATGTCGACATCGGCCGACTCCACGGCCGCCTCACCGACCTCCACCGCACGCCCGTTGACCACGTTCACGACCCCGCGCGGCACCCCGGCCGCCTCCAGCGCCTCGGCCATCCGGTAGACGGACAGCGGGTCCTGCGGCGCCGGTTTCACGACGACCGTGTTGCCCATGGCGAGGGCGGGGGCGATCTTCCCGGCGGGGTTCGCCCACGGGTTGTTGTACGACGTGATGCAGGTGACGACACCGACCGGCTGCCGTACGGCGAGCGCGCCCATGACGGCGGCCCGCCCGAACGGTCCGGCCTCGTTGACCTGCGGCGGGATCGCCCACTCGGCCGGCTCCACGGTCGCGTACCGCCGGAACCGGGCGGCGGCCACCCCGACCTGCATGCCCCGCGCGGTACCGGTCGTCGCACCGGTCTCCGCCTGGGCGAGTTCGGCGTACGGCACCAGGTGGCCACGGATGATGTCCGCGGCCCGCCCGAGGATCGCCGCGCGTTCCTCGGGCGGCGTACGCGACCAAGGCCCGAGGGCTTCCCGCGCCGCGGCGGCGGCGGCGAACACCTGACTCCGCGAGGCCTCCGGCGCCCACCCCACGGTCTCCTCGGTCGCCGGATCGACCACGGCATAGTGCCCGCCGTCCGGCTCGACCCACTCCCCACCGACGAACAGCCGCTGCCCGTCCGCCACTTGGGAGGTCCCAGAGGTCCCAGAGGTCAAGGAGCTCACCTGGTGCTCACCGTCCTGGTGTCCCGCCCCGACCGCAGCACCCGCCCCGGCACGTTCCCGCTCACCACGTCGTCCCGGATGGCCTCAACTCCGTTGACCCACACGGCCCGTATCCCGATCGCCTTCGAGTCGAGGCGCGGGCTGTCACCCGGCAGGTCGTGCACCAGGGTGGCCTTGCCGGCGTCGATCCGTTCCGGGTCGAAGAGCACCAGGTCCGCATGCCAGCCCTCCCGCACCTGCCCGCGCTCCCGCAGCCCGAACAACCGAGCCGGATCATCGGTCAGCATCTTCACGGCCTGCTCAAGACCCACCAACTTCCGCCCCCGCAGACAGTCCCCGACAAACCGAGTCGTGTACGGCGCCCCGCACATCCGGTCCAGATGCGCCCCCGCGTCGGACCCGCCGAGCAACACGTCCTCGTGCTGCCAGGTCTCGGCGCGCAAGGCCCAGGAGGCCGGGTCGTTGTCGGAGGGCATCGGCCACAACACCGTCCGCAGCTCGTCGGCCGCACAGATCTCGACCAGACACTCGAAGGGCTCCTGCCCTCGCTCCGCGGCGATGTCGTTCACCACCCGCCCGGTCAGCCCCTCGTTGGCCGCGCTGTACGTGTCCCCGATCACATACCGCCCGAAGTTCGCGAGCCGCCGGAAGACCCCGGCCTCCTTGCTGTTGGCGTTCCGCAGCATCTCGGCCCGTACGTCCGGCTCGCGCAGCTTGGCGATCCGCTCCGGCACGGGCAGGCTCAGGATCGGCCCCCATCCGGGTATCAGGTTCAGCGCGCAGAAGGTGCCGAGGGACATGTTCATCGGCGTGAGGATCGGCATGGTCAGGGCGACGACCCGCCCCCCGGCCTTCCGAGCCCGCTCACTCGCGAACAACTGCCGAGGCACGCGCTCGGGCACAGCGGCATCGACGGTCAGCACATTCCAGTTCAGCGGACGCCCCGCCACCGCGCTCATCTCGACGAACAGATCGATCTCCGCATCACTGAACTGATCCAGACACCCGGCGACGATCGCCTCGATCTGCGTCCCCTCGTGCTCCCCGACGGCCCGCGAGAGGGCCAGCAGTTCCGCCGGGCGGGCATGCCGGGAGGCGACCGGCTGTCCGTCGCCGTCCGAGTGGGTGGAGGACTGGGTGGTGGAGAAACCCCAGGCACCCGCGTCCATGGCCTCGTGCAACAGCCCCACGATCTCCGCGAGTTGCTCCTCGCTCGGCTGCCCACCCACGGCATCCGCCCCCATCACGTACCGCCGCAACGCACAATGCCCCACCATGAACCCGGCGTTGACGGCGATCCGCCCTTCCAGCGCGTCCAGATACTCCCCGAACCCACGCCAGCTCCAGGGCGCCCCCTCCTCCAACGCGACCAGCGACATCCCCTCGACCTTGGACATCATCCGGCGCGTGTAGTCGGCGTCCTGCGGTTTCAGGGGCGCGAGGGTGAACCCACAGTTCCCGGCGGCGACGGTCGTCACCCCGTGGTTGAGGGACGGCGTGGCATACGGGTCCCAGAAGAGCTGGGCGTCGTAGTGGGTGTGGGGGTCGACGAAACCGGGGGCGAGGACGAGCCCGGCGGCATCTTCGGTGGTGCGGGATTCCTCGGTGACAGTGCCGATGACGGCGATCCGGCCGTCGCGGATACCGACGTCGGCGATGGATGCGGGCGAGCCGGTCCCGTCAACAACCGTCGCCCCTTTGATGACGTGATCGAGCACGAGGGCCAGCCTCCTCAACTCCGTGATGAACAATGCCCTTTGCTTTTAGGGGCGCGGGGAACTGCGCGACCAGCCCCCACGCACCCGCAGCCGCCGTACAACCTCAGGCCGTCTCCCGGAACCGCGTAGTCCGGTGAACAGGATCCGTGTCGATCTTCGGAATCACGTGCTCCCCGATCAACCGAATCGTCTGCAACGTCTCCTCCTTCGGCACCCCCACCGGCAACCCGAAGCTCAACTGATCCGCCCCGGCCTGCTCCCACCGCTTGCACTGAGTGAGCACCTCATCCGGATCCCCACAGATCAACAGCTCCTCTTCCACGAGGAGTTCGACAAACTCCGGCGTGTACTCAGGCAGGGTCTCCGGCCACACAGGGAACCCCTCGGGCCGAGGGAACGTGTCGTGGTACCGGAACACCAACGAGGGCAGATAGTGCAGCCCCCCACTGGTCGCGATCCGGATCGCCTCGTCATGCGTAGGCGCACAGATCGCTGTGGTCGTCACCATCACGTTGTCGTTGACGAACGCGCCCACCGGCTCGGCGTCCACGATCGCCGTCTTGTACTGCTCCAGCACCCACTCCATGTCGGACACCTTCTGGATGCTGAACCCGAGGACACCGAGCCCCTTCCGCGCGGCCATGGCGTACGAGGGAGGCGACCCGGCGGCGTACCACATCGCGGGGTGCGCCTTGCCGTACGGCTTGGGCAGGATCTTCCGCGGCGGCAGCTGCCAGTGCTTGCCCTGGAAGCCGACGTACTCGTCCTGGAGCCACATCTTGGGGAACTCGGCGATGGTCTCTTCCCAGATCTCCTTGGTGTAGTTCATATCGGTGACGCCCGGTATGAACCCGAGAATCTCATGGCTGCCCGCACCCCGCCCGCTCCCGAACTCGAAGCGGTTGCCGGTGAGATGGTCGAGCATGGCGACCTTCTCGGCGACCTTCACCGGGTGGTTGACCTGCGCGAGGGGGTTGAAGATGCCCGACCCGAGATGGATGCGGTCCGTCGCGTGGGCGAGATAGCCGAGGAAGACGTCGTTGGCCGAGAGGTGCGAGTACTCCTCCAGGAAGTGGTGCTCGGACGCCCAGGCGTACTTGAAGCCGGACTTGTCCGCCTGGATGACGTACTCGGTCTCCTCCATCAGCGCCTTGTGCTCGGCCAGCGGGTCGGTCTCGGCTCGCTTGCCCACGTATCCCTGTACAAAGAGCCCGAATTCCAAGGAGGTTCACCGTCCCAAGTCCAGATGGTCTCTATGAGTGCTACGACTTTCTGACGTAGCGTCAGATTCGTCAATAGATGACGCCTCGTCAGATAACGGAGACCCCCGCCAGCCATCCCCCGTCGATCACGAACGGCTGCCCGGTGATGTACGACGAGTCGTCCGACGTCAGGAACAGCGCGAGTCGCGCCACCTCGTCGGCCCGCCCGATCCGCCCGAGCGGCACGAGCTTGCGGTACAGCTCGTCCAGGGCCCGGGTCATCTCCTCCGGGTCGGCGTCCGGGTCCAGCCGCGCCGGGTTGGACATCGCGGTGTCGACGGCGCCGGGGCAGACGGCGTTGACCCGTATCCGCCGGCTCGCCAGCTCCAGCGCGGCCACCCGGGTGAGCCCGAGGATGGCGTGCTTGGTGGCGGTGTACGTCCCCACCGCCGCCATCCCCGTCACCGCCGTGTACGAGGCCGTGTTGACGATCGTGCCGCCGTCCTCCATCACCGGCGCCACGGTCTTGATCCCGAGGAAACAGCCGACCTGGTTGACCCGCACGACCTCCATGAACTCGTCGAGAGGCGTGTCCACAAGGGAGTTGAACCGCAGGATGCCGGCGTTGTTGACCAGCCCGTCGATCCGCCCGTACGTCTCCTTGGCGGCCCCCACCGCGGCACCCCAGTCCGCCTCGTCGCCGACATCGAGATGGACGTAGGACGCGCCCAACTCCTTCGCCAGCGCCTCCCCTTGCTCGTCCAGCACATCGGCTACGACGACCTTCGCCCCCTCGGCCGCGAACAGCCGCGCCTCCTGCTCCCCCTGCCCGCGCGCCGCCCCGGTGACCAGAACGACACGCCCGTCCAACTTGCCCATGCGGGCCTCCTCGGGATCGGTGGATGCAGGTCATCGTAGCGCCGTATCTGACGAAGCGTCAGATGAAGACCGCGGGATTGCACAAGCACACTTGAAGTGACCGCGGGGTAGGGACATTTGACCCTGGCCATACCTCGCCTTGACTCCAACAATGCGTGTCATGGCAAAGCGGAGATTGCGCAACAGGAAAGTCAGGTACGTGGCGATCGGCGCGGCACTCGCCACGGGCGGGGCGGTCGTCACCCTGCTGCCGTCGGCGAACGCGGCCGACGCGAAGACACCGGACCAGATCGTGGCCATGTGCGAGAGGTCCGCGGTGGTCAATGGCGAGCAACGGTCGGTGGAGGATTTCGGCGGCGCCTTCGCGGACGGTTTCGCGGCCGACAACTGCGATTTCGTCGAGACGAACTTCGAGACCTTCGACGGACCCACCGAAAAGGCGTCCATCGACTTCCCGAACTGCGAGCCCAACGCGACCGATCCGGCCAAGGTCTCCATCACCTGGTCGTCGACCGCGGCCCAAGGTCAGGGAAAGTACGTCTCCACCCAACAGGGCGGCGGCGGTGGCCTGTTCGGATTCCTGAGCGGGTCCTGGGCCAAGCACAAGGGAACCCTGGACATGACCGTGAAGTCGGCGACGGCCGGGGACACGGAAGCGCGGGACGTGCCGGTCGGCAAGGTGCTCCACATGGAGTTCACGCCGAAACTCCAGCGGATGACCGGCGAATGGCGGGTGCGGATCGACGCCGATCCCGGCAGCTTCGCCGTGAACCCTTCCCCCGAACAGAACTTCGTGGCACCGGACGTCGTCGAGGGACCCGTGATCCTGCCGGGCGCGGCGGGCGCCCCCGGTGTCGTGGACGGCACCTCCAAGGCGGTCCTGGAGGACTGCTGAGCCTCCGGCCGGCCTTCACAAACCCGCAGCTCAACTCCCTTACACCCCACAGGAGATACCCATGTCCCGGACCGGCCGCACCAGAAGCCACCGGAGCAAGAAGAAGCGCATCACCCTCGCCCTGGCCCCCGTGGCGGCGCTCGCGGTGATCGTCCCGCTGATGAACCAGGCGAACGCCGCGACCCCCTCCGAAGTGACCGCCGACTGTTCCGCGGACTCCGACAAGTTGGCCAACTGCGAGTTCGTCGACGTCCAGTTCAAGGCGAACAGCCTCGGGCCCAACGAACGCGTCTCTCCGGTGAGTGACAACTGCGGTTCCACGAGCACCGCGACGAAGACTTTCAACGTCAGTACGTCGGTGACCCGGACCCTCCAGGTGGAGGAGGGGACCGTCACCGAGGCCGGCACGAAACTCGGGAGTTCACTCTTCGAAGTCGGCCTGGAATTCAGCACGTCGACCATCAACATCACGCGTGACGACAAGACGACCACACTGGCGTTCAGCCGGACGGACACCGTGCAGGCGGACAGCACCGCCTTCTACATGTGGTCCGCCAAGCGCACCGATGTGAGCGGATTCCTGAAGGCCACGTACAAGGAGGCACAGGACGGTCAGACGGTGTTCTTCGCGCCGAGCGAGGGCGCGGCGACGGTACACGTCTTCTATCCGCAGATCCTGAACAACGGAACGCCCGACGGGCGGCTCTGGCTGCGGAATGTGAAATGCGAGACCACCGCGGCGGACTCGGTTCCGAACTCCACGAAGGCCCTCCAGTCCGAATCCGAACAGGCCGGATTCGGTCAGGGCGGCGACAATGTCACCGACGTGGAAATACCGTTGACGGAGGTCCCGGCACCCTGATCCGGAGTTCCCGGACGGTTCTCAGGTGCGAAGCACGGGCGTGGTTCCCAGCCAGCGCAGTACCGCGTCCGTGCCGCTCCTGGCGTCCAGCTTGGCGTAGATGTTGCTGAGGTTGTTGCGGACGGTCTTCTCGCTCAGCCGTAATCGCTGCCCGATCTGCCGTGCGCCGAGGCCGGTCGACAGCAGCTCCATGATCTGCTGCTCGCGCGGCGAGAGCAGCGCGCGCAGCCGCTGCATCGCGTCGTCGGTCGCGGCCATCCGCCCGGCCCCCTCGCGCAGGGCGTCGCAGGCGGACGGAGAGAGGTAGGTGTGCCCGACGGTGGCCGCCATCACCGCCGAGGACATCATCGCGGGGCAGTGGTCGCCCTCGACCAGATAGCCCGCCCCGGCCCGGAACACCTCGACCACCGCTTCGGTGTCCTGGCGCGGACTGACCACGAGCGCCGGGACACCCCGGGTGCGGAGGACCTCCAGCAGCCCCGGAAAGGACACGGCCGGATCCTCACAGTGCAGCACGACGACGTCCGCGGTTGTCTCCGCCAGCCCGTCGTAGGGCGGGGAGACATGCAGGACACCGCTCACGTACGGATCGTCCGGGGGCGGCCAGTCCTCGTGCGGCCAGGTACAGCCGGCGGAGGCCAGGGCGACCACGAATCGCTGGGAGGATCGCACGTAAGGGGTCCTTCCGCCGGAGCCATGACGTCCGTACGTCCATACATACGCGGCTCGGCGTGACCATGTTCAAACAGGCCGTGACTGCGTTCAAACAGGCGGTGATCATGCTCGAAGAGGAGGTGATCAGAGCAGGGGTCCCACCTCCGCCCCGAACTCGGTTATCTGGTCGGTGAGTTCGGCCCGGTCCCGGTTGCGGAAGCGGACCTGGATCTGGTCCACGCCCATCGCGCCGTAGGCACGCAGCGACTCGGCGAGGACTTCGGGTGCGCCGGTGAGCGTGCGCCGCCCGACCTCCCACCCCGGTTCACCGATGTACAGCGGTTCGGTGATCGCCCCGAACACGAACGGGCCCTCGATCCCGGCCTCTTCGCGCAGTCGCCGTATCCGTTCGAGCTGCGCGGGCAGTTTGGCGCGCGGGTCGCCCTGCGGCAGCCAGCCGTCGCCCTTGAGCGCGGCCCGGCGTACGGCGGCGGGGGACGATCCGCCGACCCAGAGGGGGACGTGTTCCTGCGCGGGGCGTGGCCGCTGCCCGAGTCCCTCGAAGTCGTACAACTTGCCGTGGTGCTCGGGGAATTCGTCCGGGCCGAGGGCCGCGCGCAGGGCGTCGATCGTCTCGTCGAGGACCGGCCCGCGGCGCTCGAAGTCGACCCCCAGCACCTCGAACTCCTCCTGCACGTGCCCGGCACCGACCCCGAGGATCAGGCGGCCCCCGCTCAGGTGGTCGAGGGTGGCGTACTGCTTGGCGGTGAGCAGCGGGTGCCGTAGGCCCACGACCGCGACATGGCTGAGGAGTTGGACGCGCTCGGTGACGCCCGCGAGGTAGGAGAGGGTGGCGACGGGGTCGTACCAGATCGTGCTCATGGCGGTGGCGAGGCGGCGCGGGACGCCCACGTGGTCGCAGCCCGCGATGTAGGCGAAGCCCGCCCGGTCGGCGGCCTGCGCTATCTCGACGAGGTCGCCCGGACCCGCGTCGGCCTCCCAGGGCTCGGCGTAGATGGTGCTCTGGGACTGGACGGGCAGCTGGATGCCGTAGGCGAGGCCGGTCACTTGGGGCCCTCCCACAGGCCTTCCGGCGTCAGCCCCAGCAACTCGATCGCGTTGCCTCGTACGATCCGCTCGACCACGTCCGGTGCCAGGTGCCCCATCTGGGCCTCGCCGACCTCGCGGGACTTGGGCCAAGTGGAGTCGGAGTGGGGGTAGTCGGTCTCGTAGAGGACATTGCCCACGCCGATCGAGTCCAGGTTCTTCAGGCCGAAGGCGTCGTCGAAGAAGCAGCCGTAGACGTGGTCGGTGAAGATCTCGGACGGCGGGCGGTGGACCTTGTCGGCGACTCCGCCCCAGGCGCGGTTCTCCTCCCAGACCACGTCGGCGCGCTCCAGGATGTAGGGGATCCAGCCGATCTGGCCCTCGGCGTACATGACTTTGAGGTCGGGGAAGCGTTCGAACTTGCCGCTCATCAGCCAATCCACCATCGAATAGCAGCAGTTGGCGAAGGTGATCGTGGAGCCGACGGCGGGCGGGGCGTCGGCCGAGGTCGACGGCATGCGGCTGCTGGAGCCGATGTGCATGGCGATGACCGTCTGCGTCTCGGCGCAGGCTTCGAGGAACGGGTCCCAGTCGTCGGTGTGGATGGAGGGCAGGCCGAGGTGCGGGGGTATCTCGGAGAAGGCGACGGCGCGGGTGCCCCGGGCTGCGTTGCGGCGGACCTCGGCGGCGGCCAACTCCGGGTCCCAGAGCGGGATCAGGGGGAGCGGGATGAGGCGGCCGCGCGCGTCGGGGCCGCACCACTCCTCCACCATCCAGTCGTTGTAGGCGCGCACGCAGAGCAGCCCGAGTTCGCGGTCGGCGGCCTCGGTGAACGTCTGGCCGCAGAAGCGGGGGAAGGTGGGGAAACAGAGCGCGGACTGGACGTGGTTGACGTCCATGTCGGCGAGCCGGGACGGGACGTCGTAGGAGCCGGGACGCATCTGCTCGTAAGTGATGACTTCGAGCTTGATCTCGTCCCTGCTGTAGCCGACGGCGGTGTCGAGGCGGGTGAGGGGGCGGTGCAGATCCTCGTACACCCACCAGTCGCCGATGGGTCCGTCGTCGCCGGGCTCGCCCATGACGGGCTTGAACCGGCCGCCCAGGAAGGTCATTTCCTTCAGTGGCGCGCGGACTATGCGAGGTCCTGTGTCCAGGTATTTCTTGGGCAGCCGGTGCTGCCAGACGTCGGCGGGCTCCACGGTGTGGTCGTCGACGGAGATGATCAGTGGGAGGGTCGCCGGGTCGGTGTTCTGGGTGTCCATGGCGCCACGGTAGCGCCGATCTGACGACCCGTCAGCTAGCTGGATACGGGTTCGGGGTGCTCGGTTGTGTGCGGAACTGTGCGCAGGCCGTGTGAGGGCCTTGTGATATCCCGCGCGGCCAGGTGTGAGCGGTGTCTCCGAGAGCTGACGCATCCGCCGCGGACAAGGCAAACTGTCGTAGTTATCAGGCATGCCTAGGGGGAACGGCGATGGACGGTGGACCGCGAGTACCGGAGCAGCGGCGCCCTGAACCCGGCTCGGAAGAGTCGACGGCGCTGCGGTTCAGCGTGCTCGGTCCGGTACGTGCCTGGCGGGGCCCTGTTTCGCTGCCCACGGGATCTCCCCAGCAACGCGCCCTGCTGGCCGCGCTGTTGCTGCGCGAGGGGCGGACGGCGACCGCCGGCGAGCTGATCGACGCGCTGTGGGGTGACGACCCTCCGTCGCAGGCGCTGGCCGCGGTACGGACGTACGCGTCCCGGCTGCGCAAGGCGCTGGACGCCGGGGTCCTCGTCAGCGAGTCGGGCGGGTACGCCGTACGGGGGTTGCCCGAGGGCGCGTTGGACGCGTCGGTGGTGCACGACCTGGCGAACGAGGCGGAGAAGGCGAAGTCGGCGGGTGACCTGTGCCACGCGCGGGATCTCCTGGGCCGGGCGCTGGCGCTGTGGGACGGGGAGCCGCTGGCCGGGCTGCCGGGTCCGTACGCGGAGGCACAGCGGGTCCGCCTGGAGGAGTGGCGGCTCCAACTCCTCGAATCGCGCCTGGACATGGACCTGGAGCAGGGCTGCCACGCGGAGGCGGTCAGCGAGCTGACGGCCCTCACGGCCGCCCACCCGCTGCGGGAACGCCTCCGCGAGCTGCTGATGCTCGCCCTGTACCGCTCCGGCCGCCAGGCGGAGGCCCTCGCGGTCTACGCGGACACCCGGCGCCTGCTCGCCGACGAACTCGGCGTGGACCCGCGCCCGGGCCTGCGCGAACTCCAGCAGCGCATCCTCCAGGCCGACCCCGGCCTCGCGGAGCCGTCCGCACCGGCCGCGGAGACCGTGCCGGCACCGGTCCGGCCCCACCAACTCCCGGCGACGGTCCCCGACTTCACCGGACGCGTGTCCTTCGTATCGGAACTGAGCGATGTCCTGGCATCCGCCGAGGGCCGCGTGATGGCGGTCTCGGCGCTGGCCGGCATCGGGGGCGTCGGCAAGACGACCCTCGCCGTGCACGTGGCCCACCAGTCGCGATCCGCCTTCCCGGACGGGCAGTTGTACGTCGACCTCCAGGGCGCGGGCTCGCGTGCGGCGGAACCGGAGACCGTACTGGGCGCGTTCCTGCGGGCGTTGGGCACCGCGGACTCCGCGATACCGGACTCCCTGGAGGAACGCTCGGCGCTGTACCGGTCGGTGCTGGACGGCCGCCGGGTGCTGGTGCTGCTGGACAACGCTCGGGACGCGGCCCAAGTGCGCCCGCTCCTCCCCGGTACCGAGGGCTGCGCGGCGCTGGTCACCTCCCGGGTCCGGATGGTGGACCTGGCCGGAGCGCATCTCGTCGACCTCGACGTGATGTCCCCCGAGGAGGCGTTGCAGCTCTTCACGAAGATCGTGGGCGCCGAACGGGTCGCCGCGGAACGGGAGTCCGCCCTCGACGTGGTCGCCGCATGCGGCTTCCTGCCGCTGGCGATCCGGATCGCGGCATCCCGGCTGGCGGCCCGCCGTACGTGGACGGTCTCGGTCCTCGCCGCCAAACTCGCGGACGAGCGGCGCCGGTTGGACGAGTTGCAGGCCGGCGACCTGGCCGTGAAGGCCACCTTCGAGCTGGGCTACGGGCAGTTGGAGCCGGCGCAGGCGCGGGCGTTCCGGCTGCTGGGGCTGGCGGACGGTCCGGACATCTCGCTGGCCGCGGCGGCGGCCGTACTGAACCTGCCCGTCGAGGAGACCGAGGACGTGCTGGAGTCCCTCGTGGACACGTCGCTGGTGGAGTCGGCGGCTCCGGGGCGGTACCGGTACCACGACCTGGTGCGGCTCTACGCGCGTGCGTGTGCGGAGCGGGACGAGTCGCCGCCGAGCGGGCGGGAGGCCGCGCTCTCCCGGTTGCTGGACTTCTACCTCTCCACCGTCTCGGGCGTGTACCTCATCGAACGGCCCGGCGACCGGCTGGTGGACCACCTGGAGCACGCCGAGTACCCGGGGCTCGTCTTCTCGGACCGGCACGCGGCACAGGACTGGCTGTACGCCGAGGCGGTCTCCCTGCTGGCCTGCGTCCGCCAGGCCGCCCACACCGGCACGCTGCGGCGGGCCGTGGACACCCTGTGGGCCGCGTGCGACCTGGCGGAGTCGGGCACCAACTCCAAGGAGTACGAGGCGGTCGCGGAACGGCTGCGCGAAGTGGCCCAGGAGACGGGCGACTCCCGGTCCGAGGCACGGACGTTCATGGCACTGGCCTTCGTGCACCACGTCTCCGGCAGCCGGTTCGACGCGGCCGTCCAGGAGGGCGAGCGGGCCATCGAGCTGGCCGAGACGGAGGGCGACGCGCTCACCAGCTGCTGGTCGTCGAACATCAGCGGCGCGGTCGCCATGTACCAGAGCCGCTTCGAGGACGCCGAACAGCACTTCACCCGCGCCCTCGACAACTTCCGGGTCGTCGGGGACCGTCCGGGAGAGGCGAGCGCCCTCTGCAACCTCTCCCGCACCCACCTGTCGACCGGCCGCACGGAGAGCGCGGTCGCACTGGCCCGGCAGGGCACCGCGATGTACGACGACATGGAGCACGACCTGAAGGGGGCCAACGGCCGCTACGCGCTTGGCCTCGCGCTCACTCAGAGCGGGAGGCTGGCCGAGGCGACCGAGTGCCTCCAGGAAGCCCTGCGGGTGTTCCGGGACCGACGGCAGCGCCTGTGGGAGGGCATGACCGTCTTCCGGCTCGCCGAACTCGACCTCACGGCACGGCGTCCCGCCCAGGCGGCGGCGAACGCCGAGATGGCACTGACGGTGCTGCGCGGCGTCGGCGGCGACTGGCGGCAGGGCAACGTCCTCACGGTGCTCGGCCGCGCCCTCACCGGCATCGGCCAGCTGGACCGGGCGCAGGTCTGCTGGCGGGAGGCGCTGGACATCTTCGAGACGCTGGGCGCTCCGGAGGCGCAGGAGGTCAGGGGCCTGCTGACTCCGTCGGCGGCGGCCTGAAGGCACGGCGGCACGGGCTCCGGAAGGGGCCCGCGCGTGGGGTTCCCGCCCGGGCCCTCCCCGCGCACCCGCCGTGCTCTGGGCGGGCGTTCATCGTTCGTTTATCGCGGCCCGGCACTCTCAATCGTGTCGGGCCGTCGCGTCGGGGGGCAGGCGGAACGACACAGGGCCGGACCTTTAGGGTGAACCGGCCCGCAAGATCCGTCCGGCAGTCCTCGGGGGAGTTGCCGGGCGGATCTTGTCCAGTCACCGCACAACACAGGGGAGCACAAGATGAGCGACGAGAACACCACCGACAACGTCCACGTCACCGACGAGCCGCTCGTCGCCACGACGGGCAACGTCCACGTCACCGACGAGCCGCTGACCGTCACGGCCGCGGACACCGGCACGGTCACGACCGACAACGTCCACGTCACGGACGAAGAGGCCTGAGGGACCTGCCTCCACACGGGGAACTCTGCCGCGACGGCCCGGAGGGGGAGCCGTCGCGGCAGAGGTGTGTCACCGCCCCCGCAACTCCCCCTTGACCACCTTCCCGCTCGCGTTCCGAGGCAGCTCCCCCACGAACTCCACCGCCCTCGGCACCTTGTAGTTCGCCATCTCCCGCCGGGCCCAGGCGATCAGGTCGTCGGCGGTGAGGGTCACCCCCGGCCGTCGTACGACGTACGCCTTGCCGACCTCGCCGAGCCTCGCGTCCGGTACGCCGATCACCGCCACGTCGGCCACATCTGGGTGGACGCCGAGGAGTTGCTCTATCTCCGCCGGGTACGCGTTGAAGCCGCCGACGATGAACATGTCCTTGATCCGGTCGGTGATCCGGAGGTTGCCCTCGCCGTCCAGGACGCCGACGTCACCGGTCCGCAGCCAGCCGTCCTCGCCCAGGACGTCCGCCGTGGCCGCCGCGTCCTCGTAGTAGCCGCGCATCACGTTGAAGCCGCGGACCAGCACTTCGCCCGGCAGGCCGAGCGGCGCCGCCACCCGCACCTCCGTGCCCGGGATCGCCCGCCCCGACGTCGACGCGATCACCGCCGGATCGTCCCCCCGCCGGCACATGGTGACGATGCCGCTGGCCTCCGAGAGGCCGTACGCCGTGAGGACCGTCCCCACTCCCAGCTCGCCCCGCAACCGCTCCACCAGCCGCAACGGCACCACCGCCGCGCCCGTGACCACGAGCCGCAGCGCCGAGAGGTCGTGGGCGTCCCGCGCCGGGTGGTCCAGCAGGGACTGGTGCAGGGTGGGCGGGCCCGGGAGGACCGACACCCGTTCCGCGGCGATGTTCGCCAGGACCGTGTCCACGTCGAACACCGGCTGCGGGATCATCGTCGCGCCCCGCATCAGGCAGGCGATCACACCCGCCTTGTAGCCGAAGGTGTGGAAGAAGGGGTTCACGATCAGATAGCGGTCGCCCTGCCGCAACCCCGCCAGATCGCTCCAGACCTCGTACGCCCGCAGCGTCTGCGCGTGTGTGATCACCGCGCCCTTCGGACGGCCCGTCGTGCCCGACGTGAAGATGATGTCCGAGACCGTCGAGCCGTCCAACTCCCGTGCCCGCTCCCGCACTTCGGCATCCCCCACCCCTTCCCCGCCCGCCAGGAAGTCCTTCCAGGTACGGAAGTCGGCGGGGGCGTCGTCCGCCAGCACCACCACCTGTTCCAGCGCCGGGAGCCCGGGCAACGGGCCGTCGCCCACGCCCTCCCCCGCGGCCCGCCGCAACGACGCCACGTACGACGTGCCCAGGAACGTCCCGGTCACGAACAGCAGCCGTGCCCCGCTGCTCCGCAGTACATACGCCGCCTCGCTGCCCTTGAAGCGCGTGTTCAGCGGCACCAGTACCGCGCCCGCCGACACCGCGCCCAGCGCCGAGACGATCCAGTCCGTGGAGTTCGGCGCCCAGATGCCCACCCGGTCGCCGACCTCCACCCCGGCGGCGAGACAGGCGGCAGCCGCGCGCTCCACCCGGGCGCCCAGCTCGGCGTACGAGATCCTCGTCCGGCCCTCGACGACCGCCTCGGCGTCCGCGTACCGCTCGGCGGCGGATCGCACCAGGCCCGGAATGCTGCCCCATTCCACGTCTCCGCGCATGAACGGCCTCCCTGAACCCGGTAGCTGACTACCCGTCAGATTAGCTGTAGCCTGACGCTCTGTCAGCAGCCCCGGTGTCACGCGGAGGTGCACAGATCATGGCCGGACAGCGCATGGCCGGACTGAAGGACGCGACCGCCGTCGTCGGGATCGGGCAGACCTCCTTCGCCAAGCAACTCCCCGAGGACGAGCGGACCTTGGCCTGCCGTGCCGTGCTCGCCGCCCTCGACGACGCCGGGATCGCGCCGGCCGAGGTCGACGCCCTCGCCTCCTACACGATGGAGGAGACCGACGAGGTCGAGCTGGCGAAGGCGGTCGGCTTCGGGGACCTGACCTTCTTCAGCAAGGTCGGTTACGGCGGCGGGGGTTCGTGCGCCACCGTCGCGCACCTCGCGACCGCCATCGCCGCCGGACAGGCGACGGTCGGCGTGGCCTGGAGATCACGGAAGCGCGGCAGCGGGCCCAGACCCTGGACCAACACCGCCCGCCAACTCCCCACCCCCGCCCAGTGGACCCGCCCTTTCGGGCTCCTCCGCCCGGCCGATGAGATAGCCATGCTCACCCGCCGCTACATGTACGAGTACGGCGCGACCCGGGACCACCTGTTCAACGTCGCCCTCGCCTGCCGGAACCGCGCCAACCAGAACCCGGCCGCGATCATGTACGACCGCCCCCTCACCCGCGAGATGTACATGACCTCCCGCTGGATCAGCGAACCCCTCTGCCTCTTCGACAACTGCCTGGAGACGGACGGCGCGTTGGCCTGTGTGGTCGTCTCCCGCGAACGCGCCCGTGACTGCCGGCGCACCCCCGTCCACATCCACTCCGCCGCCCAGGGCCTCCCCGCCCAGCACCACGGCATGGTCAACTACTGGAACGACGACCCCCTCACCGGACCCGCCTGGACCGCCGCCCGACACCTGTGGAAACACGCCGACTTCACCCCGCAGGACGTCGATGTCGCCCAGATCTACGACGCGTTCACCGCCCTCGTCCCCCTCTCCCTGGAGGGCTACGGCTTCTGCGGAAGGGGGGAAGGCGGTGCCTTCACGGAAGGGGGCGCCCTCGAGATCGGCGGCCGGCTCCCCCTCAACACCAGTGGCGGCGGGCTCTCCGAGGCCTACGTCCACGGCTTCAACCTGATCAACGAGGGCGTACGGCAGTTGCGCGGCACCAGCACCGCCCAGGTCCCGGACGCCGCCACCTGCCTGGTCACGGCGGGCGAGGGCGTCCCCACCTCCGCCCTGCTGCTCACGAAGTGAAAGAGGAGTCGACCACCATGCTCACTCCGCTCACCGACGCCGACGGCGCCCCCTTCTGGCAGTACGCCCGCGAAGGCGAACTCCGCGTCCAGACCTGCGCCGACTGCGCCGAACCCCGCTTCCCGCCCCGCCCCTGCTGCCCCCACTGCCAGTCCTTCGCGAGCGACTGGCGGCAGGTGAGCGGGCGCGGGAGGATCTGGTCGTACGTCTTCCCGCACCCCCCGCTCCTTCCCGACTACGCCGCCGTCGCGCCCTACAACGTGATCGTGGTGGAACTGGCCGACTTCCCGCGCATCCGGCTGGTCGGCAATCTCGTCACCGGGCCGGGGGCCGCCCTCAACTCCCTTGCCCCTGAACGCGTTCGGATCGGGGCGCGGGTGCAGGTCGTGTTCAGCGAGGCAGGTCTGCCGCAGTGGGTTCTGGAGCGGCCATGACTCTCGGTGTCTCCGTCGACAAGGACACCGGTGTCGCCGTCGTCACCCTCGACCGGCCGCACCGGCTCAACGCCATCGACCTCGCCACAGCCGCCGAACTCGGCGCCATGTGGCGGGAGTTGCGGTTCGACGACTCCGTACGGGCCGTCGTCCTCACCGGGGCCGGGGAGCGCGCCTTCTGCACCGGGCTCGACCGGGACGCGGTCGTGCCGCAGCCCAACTCCCCGTACATGCAGGACGATCCGCTGCTCAACATCGGGCCGAAGGCCAACGACCTGTGGAAGCCGGTGATCTCCGCCGTGCGCGGGATGGCCTGCGGCGGGGCCTTCTATCTGCTGGGCGAGAGCGAGTTCGTCATCGCCGACCCAACCGCCGTGTTCTTCGACCCGCACACCACCTACGGCATGGTCAGCGCGTACGAGTCCGTGCTGATGGCACACCGGATGCCGTACGGCGAGGTCGCGCGGATGATGCTCATGGGGACGGCGGAGCGGATCTCGGCGCGGCGGGCGTACGAGCTGGGGCTCGTGTCCGAACTCACCGCGCCCGGCGGGGCGTTGGAGGCCTCCCTGGCCTGCGCGACCGTCATCGCCGGGTATCCGACCGAGGGCGTTCAGGGGACCGTGCGGGCGTTGTGGGCGGCGAAGGAGGCGGCGCGGGCGCAGGCCTACGCGCAGGCGCCGCCGTTGATCGCGCTGGGGAATCTGCCCGACGAACGGCAGGCTGAGCTGTTCGCCGGGCGGCAGCGGGAGTACCGGCTGCGTTAGGAGGACGTGACGTCGGCTTCCTGGTCCACTTTGCAGTGGTCGACCGGGGTGGAGGTGCCGAGCACGGGGACACGGACGGTCGCCCTGCCGTTCGCCGGCACCTTGACGTCCGCGTAGTTGAAGTCGACCTCGTTGTCCTGGGCGTCCTTGAAGGTGACGTCGACGGAGAAGGTGGCTTTCCGGTTGTTCGGGTTGCTCACCTCGACGGTCGCGTACCGCTTCTTCGCGGTCGCGCAGCTCACCAGCTTCGCCGTACCGTCCTGCAGGCTGCTGGTGCCGCTGCCCGAGGAGGCCGTGGAGCCGGGTGTGGAACGGTAGTTGGACCGCCGGTTCGTCGACGTGTCGTGATCTTGGCGGGAGCTGCTGCACCCGCCCCCTCCCCCGCTGCTCCCGCTCTTGTGACGGCTGCCGCTGTGGTGCCGTCCGGTGGAGAAGCCGGTGAGGGTGAGAACCGTCATTGCCAGTACTGCCGTGAATCTGAGCCTGCGCCCCCGCGTATGCATCCGATCATGGTATCGGCCTCAACGGGCGCCGCTCACGCGGTCCTTGCGGTGCCCGTCCCCTTCTCCGCGTCCAGGGCGTACACACAGCGGTCCTTGCTGCACGCGTACACGACGCCGTCCCTGACCACCGGTGCCCCGGTGATCTCGCCGCCGGTGGCGAGCTTCCAGCGGAGGCGGCCGTCGTCGGCCTTGAGGGTGTAGAGGAGGCGATCGGTCGAGCCGAAGTGGATACGGCCCTCGGCGACCGCGGGGGCGCCCACGATGTCGCCGCCCGCCTGGAAGCGCCACTTGGGTGTACCGGTGACCGCGTCGAGCGTGTAGAGGCCCTTGCCGCTGCCGACGTGGACGTGGCCGGCGGCGACCAGGACCGGTTCGATCGACGCCCGGGACTCCGTCGCGATGCGCCAGCGGTCGCGGCCGTCGGCGGCGTCGAGGGCGTAGACCGTGCCGAGGTAGTCGGCCAGATAGATCCCCCCACCCGTCACCGCCGGGCCGGGCGCGAAGGTGGGCGGGCAGAGGAAGACCGCGGGCGCCTCGAAGTGCCAGCGGACCCGGCCGCTCGCCACCTCGACGGACAGCACGCGGGTGCCGGCGGAGACGTACACATGGCCGTCGGGTGCGGGGGTGATCCGTACGGGCACGCCACCGCAGGAGGCCGCGTCGCCGATCGGGTACACCCATCGCTCGTCGCCCGTCCGGGCGTCCAGGGCGCGCAGCCGGGCGTCCTGCCACACGTACACGGTGCCGTCGTGCAGCGCCGGGCCCGCCTCCGGGGACTCGAAGTCGGTCTGCGCGCCGGACAGCTGCCACAGCTTCTGCCCGGTGGACGCCTCCCAGGCCTGCACTCCGCCGCCGCGCGTCCCGGTGACGACGGTGCCGCGCTCGGCCTTGAGGGAGTACACCCAGGCGTCCGTGGACAACCGCCACAGGTCACCGCCCTCACGGGCGTCCAGAGCGAAGAGGGTGGGCCCGTCCGAGGCGTGGATACGGCCGTCCGCGACCGCCATCGACCAGGCGACGTCCCGGGTCTTGAAGCTACGGCGGCCGGTCGCGACGTCGAGTGCGTGCACCTCGAAGGAGGTGACGTAGACGAGGTCGCCGGCGACGGTCGGGGTGCCCCAGACGTCGTTCGACATGCGGAACCGCCAGGGGCGCCAGCCGGAGGCGGTCTCCGGGGGCAGCGGCGGCGGTACGGGGACGGCGGGGCCCACGGCGGCGTCGGTGCCGTTGACGCCGGGCCGGGGCCGGGACCAGGAGGCGACCAGGCCGGCCTCCGGAGGGGGTGCCTTCACGGCGGCGGCGCGGGCGTCGGCGACGCGCGGCCCGGGGCCGATCGGCACCGGGGCGCCGGCCAGCCGTACGGGCCCGGTGTCGGGGGCGCCGACCGGGACCGGCACGACGGGGTCGTGGGAGGGCGGCGGCGGTACGGCGGCGCGCCCGCCACCGCTGCGGCCTGCGGTGGGCGTCGGTTTCACCGGCGGGCGGCCACCGCGCCGGGTCTCGA
This sequence comes from Streptomyces xylophagus, assembly GCF_000716435.1. GTDB lineage: Bacteria > Actinomycetota > Actinomycetes > Streptomycetales > Streptomycetaceae > Streptomyces > Streptomyces xylophagus. The sequence goes on along the minus strand of NZ_JNWO01000008.1, from coordinate 416,999 downwards.
TCAGGGTCACCGCGCGCTCGGGCAGCCAGGCCGACGCCGTACCGCTGTCGTCGGAGCCGGAGCCGAAGAGGTGGGGGGCGAGCTGGGCCTGGAGGTCGGCCGGGTTGGGGCGGCCGGTGGCCTCCATCTGCATGCAGGACTCGATGAGGGGGCGCAGTTCGTCCGGGAGACCGGCGAGGTCGGGGCCCTCGCGCAGCAGCATGAAGACGGTCTCGACCGGGTTGGCGCCGTGGAACGGGGGGTGTCCGGTGGCGGCGAACACGAGCATCGAGCCGAGCGAGAACACGTCGCTCGCGCCGGTGACACTGCGCGAGTCCTTCGCCTGCTCCGGGGACATGTAGGCGGGCGTACCCACCGCCACGTTCGTCATCGTCAAACGGGTGTTCGACACACCGGAGGCGATACCGAAGTCGATGACCCGCGGCCCGTCCTCGACCACCAGCACGTTGGAGGGTTTCAGGTCCCGGTGCACGAGCCCGGCGCCATGGATGGACTGCAGCGCCTCCGCGACCCCCGCCGCGAGCCAGCGCACCGCCTGGGCCGGCATCGGCCCGCACTCGTTCACTATCTCTTCGAGGGAGGGCGCGGGAACGTACGCGGTGGCCAGCCACGGCACGGCGGCCCGCGGATCGGCGTCGACCACGGCCGCCGTATAAAAGCCGGAGACCGCCCGCGCGGCCTCGACCTCACGCGTGAAACGGACCCGGAAGAGCTGGTCCTCGGCGAGTTCCGTCCGCACGGTCTTGATCGCCACGCGCCGGCCGGACGCCGAGCGCGCGAGATAGACCAGCCCCATGCCGCCCGCACCCAGCCGTCCCAGCACCTCGAACGGCCCGATCCGCCGCGGATCGTGCTGCGTCAGCTGATCCACCACTTGCCTGCCACCTCCCCGTACGAGCCGCGGTACCCACGTATGTACGCGACCCCGTGCAGCGTCTCACCACCGCACCGCCATGGCGGCACGCACCCTGATTCTTCCTGGCCTGGCCACAGGTTGCGAACCCGGCGACTAATCGGGGTGTCTCGACATATCTACGGACAAAAGTCCAGGTGTCAGCGTTGCAGCAGCGCGAACGACGCCCCTTGATTGTCTGTGACGACGGCCACTTTTCCGTACGACGTCTCGAAGAGCGGAACCTGGACCCGCCCGCCGAGCCGGTGCACGGCCCCCAGAACAGCCGCGATGTCCTCGACCCGGAAGTGGACGAGGAAATGCGGCGGCATCTCGACCGGGAACACATCGGAGACGGGCGCCCGCCCGAAGTCGGGAACGGCCTCCGGTCCGAAGAGCGCGTCTGTGAAAAGTTCGCCGTAGAAAGTGTTCGCGGCCTCGGTGTCACGGGCGTACAGCTCGGCCCAGCCGAAGGTGCCGGTCTTGTGCCGGACCCCGAAACCGGGGTGCCGGGCCGCCTGCCACAGCCCGAAGACGGCACCCTCCGCATCCGCGGCGAGGGCGGCCGTGCCCAGTTCCCCCACGGCGATCGGCGCCATGACGACCTGCCCGCCGGCCGCCCGGATACGCCCGGTCAGCCGCACCACGTCCGGTGTCGCGAAGTACACCGTCCACACGGTCGGCATCCGCCCGTCCGTCTTGTGGGCGAGCGCCGCGACGGGCTCGCCGTCCTTGCGGGCCCACACGGAGCCGCCGTACGCCTCCTCGAAGGTCCACCCGAAGAGCTCACCGTAGAACCGCCTGCCCGCCTCCACGTCGGGAAGCTGCGCGTCCACCCAGCAGGGGACGCCCTCTCCGTACGCGGATGCCCTGTTTTCGGCCATACCGTCAAAGTAACGGCGACTCACGCACCCCGCAGACCAGGCACACCACCCTCTGGACCCTCGTGCACCCCATTTGCAGTCGGCCGAATCGCGCTCCGATCACCCCTCGGTAAGCTGACGGCATGACAGGACAAGTGCGTACCGTCGACGGCCGCGTGGCCGGCCGGCGTGGGCAGGCGACCCGGCAGAAGCTGCTCGACTGCCTCAGCGAGATGCTCAGCTCCTCCCCTTACCGGGACGTCAAAGTCATCGATGTCGCCCGGAAGGCGGGGACTTCACCCGCGACCTTCTACCAGTACTTCCCGGACGTCGAAGGCGCCGTCCTGGAAATCGCGGAGCAAATGGCCACGGAGGGCGCCGGGTTGACCGAGTTGCTCGCCGGCCGGACCTGGGTCGGCAAGGCCGGCTGGACCACCGCGCAGGAACTCGTGGACGGATTCCTCGAGTTCTGGCGCAAGAACGACGCGATCCTGCGGGTCGTCGACCTCGGAGCGGCCGAGGGCGACAAACGCTTCTACAAGATCCGCATGAAGATCCTCAACTCCGTGAACAACTCCCTCTCGGACGCGGTCGCCGAACTGCAGGCCAAGGGGCGGGTCGACAAGGACGTGAACCCGGCGGCGGTCGCCGGTTCACTGGTCGCGATGCTCGCGGCGGTCGCCTCGCACCAGAAGGGTTTCCAGACGTGGGGCGTCAAGCAGGCTGAACTCAAGCCGAACCTGGCGCTGTTGGTCCACCTGGGCGTGACCGGCAAGAAGCCGACGAAGTAGCAGTTTCTGCTTCCAGGTCCCAAGTCCTGTCTCGCGGGCGGTGGTTCACTCCGGTGGACCACCGCCTGCCCTGCGTGTGATCCGGAACAGCCGGATCTCCCGCTCCACCCGCGCCTGATAGGTGGCATACGGCGGCCAGAAGGCGAGCGCCGCCTTCCACACCTCGGCCCGCTCCTCCCCCTCCAACAACCGGGCGCTGACCGGGATCTCCTCACCTTTCCAACTGACCTCGGCGTCGGGATGGGCGAGGAGGTTGTGCGTCCAGGCGGGGTTGCCGGTACGGCCGAAGTTCGACCCGATGAGAATCCACCCGTCCTCCACCGGCATACAGGCGAGGGGACTGTGGCGGAGCTGTCCGCTCCGCGCACCGGTCGAGGTCAGGATCACCCCCGGCAGCATCTGCGCGCTGAGCAGCACCTTCCCGCGCGTGAGCCGGTGCACGGCCCGGTCGAGAGCGGGAATGACATGGGGGGCGATCCGCGCGAACGCCCGGGTCGACGACACCTTCTGCACCGCACGCACACCGATCACACCGTCACCTCGCGGCTCTCGAAGAGATGCGCGCCCTCGGCGGCGTACGCCCGCAGCCGGTGCACCGGCCCGAAGAGCAGTTCGTCACCGGCGGCGCGCTTGAAGTACAGGTGGGCCTCGTGCTCCCAGGTGAAGCCGATCCCGCCGTGCAGCTGAATCCCCTCGGCGGCGGCCCCTCGCAACGCCTCCAGGGCCTGAGCGAGGGCGAGCCCACCGACCCGCTCCCCGTTGCCGATCGCCCAAGCAGCGTAGTAGGCGGCCGACTTGGCCGCCTGGACCTGCACATACACATCGGCCAACCGGTGCTTCACCGCCTGGAACGACCCGATCGCCCGCCCGAACTGCTCACGCTGCTTGACGTGTTGAACGGTCCGCTCCACCACACGGTCGGCGGCCCCCACGGCCTCGGCGGCGAGCACGGCGGCGACGGTGTCACCGAGCGCGGAGAGCTCCCGCAGGACGAGAGGACTGTCGTCGGCACCGAGCAACTCAGCTTCTACGTCCCGCAGTTCGAGCCGCGCCTGCGGCCGGGTCGCGTCAAGTGCGGTCTGCCGAGTCCGTACGAGCCCGCCGGCATCCCCCGCAACCAGGAACAACAAGATCCGCGACCGGGCGAACCCCCCGGTGTGGGCGGCAACGAGCAGCAAGTCGGCACTGTGCCCGTCGAGAACCTGCTCGACCTGCCCGTACAACCGCCACCCGTCCTCCCCCTCCCTCCGGGCCTGCACCCCACCCGCACGCCCGCCCCCCGCCCACTCCCCGTCGTTGTCGCCGGTGAGGGTGAGGGCGGTGGTGAGTGCGGTGCCGGGTACGGCGAGGGCGGCGGTCAGGGACCCGGCGGCGACACGGGGCAACAGCCGGGCGCGCTGGCTTTCACTCCCGAAGGCGAGCACGAGCGGAGCGACGAGAACGGCGGTGGCGAGGAGCGGAGAGGGCGCGAGAAAACGCCCTGTCTCCTCACAGGCCAGGGCCAGTTCGGTGGACGTACAACCGACCCCGCCGTAGGCCTCCGGAAGCGCGAGCCCCGGCAGGCCGAGCTGATCGGCGAGGGCGGTCCACAGCACGGGATCGTGCCCGGCGGGGCTGTCGAGAGCGGTGCGGAGGCGTTCCGGCCCGCAGCGCTTGGTGAGGAGTTCGCGGAGGGTACGGCGGATCTCGTCCTGCTCGGCGGTGAAGCTGGCGTCCATGACACTTCCCTCCAGATCTGACGGTCCGTCATATTAGGAGTCCGGGCACGATATGCACAGAGGGAGGAGGCGCCTCATGACACCGGGGAGCCGCAAGGTCGCCGTGGTGGGCGTGGCGCTGTCCGACTGCGGACGCGTGGACGACATGACCCCCTACGCCCTGCACGCCCAGGCGGCCCGCCGCGCACTGGCGGACGCGGGCCTGGACCGGGGCGTGGTGGACGGCTTCGCGTCGGCGGGCCTCGGTACGCTGCCCCCCGTCGAGGTGGCCGAGTACCTGGGCCTGCGCCCCACCTGGGTGGACTCGACGGCGGTGGGCGGCTCGACCTGGGAGGTCATGGCGGCCCACGCGGCGGACGCGATAGCGGCGGGCCACGCGAACGCAGTTCTGCTGGTCTACGGCTCCACGGCCCGCGCCGACATCAAGGCCGGCCGCCGAACCGGCAACCTCTCCTTCGGCGCGCGGGGCCCGCTCCAGTTCGAAGTCCCCTACGGCCACACGCTGATCGCCAAGTACGCGATGGCCGCGCGCCGCCACATGCTCGAATTCGGCACGACGATCGAGCAGTTGGCGGAGGTGGCGGTACAGGCCCGCGCCAACGCCGCCCTCAACCCCGAGGCGATGTTCCGCGACCCGATCACCGTGGACGATGTCCTCTCCGGCCCGATGATCGCCGACCCCTTCACCAAACTCCACTGCTGCATACGGTCCGACGGCGGCGCGGCGGTACTCCTGGCCGCCGAGGAGTACGTACAGGACTGCCGTACCGCACCGATCTGGGTACTCGGCACCGGGGAGTCCGTCTCCCACGCCGCGATGTCCGAGTGGCCCGACTTCACGGTGTCCCCGGCGGCGGTGAGCGGCCGCCTCGCCTTCGCACGGGCCGGGGTCCGCCCGGAGGAGATCGACTTCGCCGAGATCTACGACGCGTTCACCTACATGACGTTGGTGACGCTGGAGGACCTCGGTTTCTGCGCGAAGGGCGAGGGAGGAGCCTTCGTGGAGAAGGGACGCCTGCGGGTGTCGGGCGGAGAACTCCCCGTGAACACGGACGGGGGCGGCCTGTCGGCCCAACACCCCGGAATGCGGGGCCTGTTCCTGCTGGTGGAGGCGGTACGGCAACTCCGCGGAGAGGCCGGCGCGCGACAAGTGACCGGCGGAGACGGAGAGTTGCCGCGCCTCGGAGTCGCCTCCGGAACGGGTGGCTGGTTCTGCTCCTCGGGGACGGTGGTGTTGGGCCGGGGCTGAGTTCAGGGGGTTGGGGTTGCCGCACGGGGCGCTGACGCCAAGGCCGCTCACCAGTTGCTGTTGGGCCACTCGCTTCTCAGCCAGTGTCGGGCTTCCACGCCCCGAGTAAAGGGCGCTCCCTACGGTCGCGTCGGCTACGCCGATTCCGCTCCGCTCCACCCTTGACTCGACCCGCTCCAGCCCGTGAGAGAAGCGAGCGAGCGGCCCGAAAGAACGGGTGGCCAGGCACACATCCCCCTACCTGAACTACGCCCCGGGCCGGTGTCCCGGGACGCGTCAGCGCCTCGCCAGCACGCCGGGTCGGCTCAGCGGCCAATGCCCGGTGGATGGCACGCCCTCGCGCCTCGCCAGCACGCCGGGTCGGCTCAGCGGCCAACGGCCGGTGGGGTGGAGTGGAGTGGGGCGAGGCGGGGGGGTCGCTGGAAGCTGTAGGACAGACTAACCACTGACCAACTAGTTGACTGGTTACAAATGACCCCAGCTTCCGGAGAGGGTGGTCGGGGAGTCGGGGAGTCGGGGAGTCGGGCTGCAAAGTGTGACACTTTCGCGCCGACTGTCACACTTCGGCGGACCGGTACCCCCGGGGAGGGGCCACCGGCAGCTTCAGGCCACCGCCGGACCACCACCCGGCCCCACCCCCGGCCCGGAGCCTCCACCCATCACCCGCATCCCCTCTCAATGCGGATGTCCCCACCGGCCGTTGGCCGCTAAGCCCACCCGGCGTGCAGGCGAGACGCGAACGCGCCCCCACCACACCGGCCCACGACGTAGCTCAGGCAAGGGGATGTATGCCCGGGCCACCCATCCCTCCGGGCCGCCCGCTCGCTTCTCACACGGGTTTGCGTGAGACGAGTCAAGGGTGGAGCGAAGCGGAATCGGCGCAGCCGACGCGACCGCAGGGAGCGCCCTTTACACGGCTCACGCACACCCGACACTGACAAAGAAGCGGGCGGCCCAACAGCAACCTCCGCCGGCTCAGGGCCAGAGCAACCCCTTCGACCAGCCTCCATCTCCCTCCCGGATATAACGCAGGCGCACGTGTCGTCGTAGGGCGTCTCCCTGGAAGAACTCGATCTCGTCGGGGAGTACGCGGTAGAGGGTCCAGGACGGGACCGGGGTCTGTGGCTGCTGTTGGGCCAGTTCCCAGGCTGTTTCGGAGGTCTGTTTCAACTCGGCCAGGGACGAGAGAGGTTCGCTCTGGTGGCCGGTCAGGGCCGCTGCGAGGGCGCCGGTGGAGTGGGCGTGGAGGTCGGACCGGGATTCGGCCGGGGTGGCTGGGACGACCGGGCCTCGTAGGCGGACCTGGCGGCCTAGGCGGGGCCAGTAGAAGGTGAGGGCGGCGTAGGCGACGGCCTTCAGTTGGTGGCCCTTGCGGCTCGTGGCGTGGGTCGCGAAGGACCAGCCCTGCTCGTCCGCGCCGTGCAGCATCACGATCCGCGCGTCCGGGAGACCGTCGGCGTCCGTTGTCGCGAGGGACATCACGTGCGGCTCGGTCTCCCCCGCCGCCACCGCCTCCGCGAACCAGGTGGTGAAGAGGGGCAGGGGGGTGTCCGGAGCCGTGGCCGGGTCCAGCGGCGGCAGCTTGGTCACCTCCGGGGCCCATACCCGTAGTGACTTCAACAGTTCGTGGAGATTCGTTCCCGATCCTGATCCCGTTGCCATGGGGTGAGTATCACCTCGGAGCCGAGGCGGGGTGGAAGTCGTAGCCCGCGAAGTCCGCCACCGGGCGGTACCCGATCCGTTGGTACAGGGCGTTGCTCGTCGGGTTGGCCAGGTCCGTGAACAGCAGGACCTCCTGCGCGCCCGCCGCCCTCGCCATCCTGCTGACCTCGACCGTGACCGCACCGGCGTAGCCCCGGCCCCTGAGGTCCGCGGGGGTGTAGACGGGGGCTACCCGGATCTGTCCGGCCACCTTCGTCGTGAGCCCGGCCATGGACACCGGCGTACCGTCCGGCGTCTCCCAGAGCGTGATCCCGCCGTACGCGATCCGGAAGTCGGCCCACTCGCCGGGGTCCTGCGAGGTGCCGCTCTCGCCGATGGCCTTCGCGAACTCGACGTACCAGCACATGAGTTGTTCGCGATCCTTTGCCGTCGCGACTCTCGGGCGGCCCGGCGGAACGGGCCCCGGGATCGTCAATTCGCCGAGGCGGTAGAGGCGTTGGCGCGCGTGGAGCTCGGGTGCGGATCCCGTCCGTCGCGCCCACGCCTCCGCGAAGGCCGACGCCGTGTCCCGTTCACTCATGACGCCCGGCAACTCGTCGCCTCGGGCGGCCAGTTGGGCCGCCAGCGCGGTGGCCTCCCCAGTGCTGAGGGCGGTGAGCATCAGGCGGCCCGGGGGTGTGCGGAAGAAGGCCGCCCTTACGGCGCCGTCTCGTTCCAGCGCGCCGAAGACCGGGGTTCCCTCGCCGTACAGGTGCAGCCCGCGTCCGCGCAGCGCGCCCGTCACCGTCAGCGGGACCGTGTGCAGCGCCGGGCGGGAACGCAGGAACTCCCCTGCCCGGGTGAGGAATTGGTCCAGGTCCTCGGTGAGGTGCCAGGCGTCGGCCGTCACGCTTTCACCTCCGGGTCCGTCGCGAGGCGGCCGTGCAGGTGTACGTCGCGGAACGCGTCGCGTCGGCCCGCCTCGAACATCGCCCCGCGCAGTGTTCCCTCGGCCGGGAAGCCGCAGCGTTCGGCGATGTGGCAGGAGGCGTCGTGGCCGAGGGCGTGGCCCAGTTCGAGGCGGTGCAGGCCCAGGTCGGTGAGGGCCCAGCGGGCGGCGAGGGTGAGGGCGCGGGAGGCGACGTGCCGGCCGCGGGCCTCGGGGAGGGTCCAGTAGCCGACGCGGGCGACGCGGACGATGTGGTCGATGTCGTTGACGCCGATGTGCCCGAGGGTCGTACCGCCGGCCGCGTCGGTGACGCAGAACGAGGCGCTGAGGCCGTCCTCCGCGTTCTCGGCGCGGGAGCGGAGCGAGTTGCGGGCGCCGGTGAGGTCCGTGATCGGCCGCAGCGGGGTGTTCCAGCGCTGGAACTCGGTGTCGGACACTCCGCGCAGCCAGTCGGCGACATCGGTGTCGTCGTCGGCGTCCCAGGGGCGCAGCCGCAGTCCGTGACCGTTCAGCTCGGGGAGGGGGTGCTGGAGGGACCGCTCGCGTATGTGGGCCATCGCGCCATTGAATCAAGCCCCCTGTGCGCCGGATACATGATTTTCCCTCGGCCTGAACACCGGTATGCCGTCCCTGAACGCCACCTCGACCGGCATTCCGGCCCGCAGTGCGGCCGGCTCGGATTCCACGACTTCCGTCATCATCCTCGGGCCCTCGGCGAGATCGACGACCGCCGCCACGTACGGCACCCGCTGCCCGAAGGGCGGCAGATCGTTGCGGTGGACGACGGACCAGGTGTAGAGCGTGGCGTGGCCGCTCGCGTTCTCCCAGGTGACGGCCTCGCTCCAGCAGTGGGGGCAGAACTCGCGGGGGTAGTGGTGGGACCGTCCGCAGTCCGCGCAGCGCCGGAGCAGGAGTCGGCCCTGCGCTGCGGCCTCCCAGTAGGGGTGGGTGAAGGTGTCGACCTCGGGGAGGTCGTGGCGCGGGTCGCCGTCGGGCATCAGAACCACCCCAGCGCCGCGTCCACCGACCACACCTGCCAGGACATCGCGAACAGCGCCACCACCGAGATGAGCGCCATCATCGCGTTCTGCCCCTGCTCCGCCCAGTCGTGGATCATGAGCGTGAAGTAGAGGACGTTGAGGAGCAGGCCCCCGACGAGGGCGGCCGGGGTGAGGAAGCCCACGACCAGGCCCAGGCCGACCGCCAACTCGGCGTAGACGACGACGTACGCCATCGTGCGCGGGCGCGGCGCGACCATCACGTCGAAGCCCGAACGGACCGCCGTCCAGCGGTGTTTGGCGGCGACGTCGGCCGCCCAGGCGATGCCGGTGCCGCGTTCGAACCAGGCCTTCTTGTCCTTGTGCCGCCAGCTCTCCAGCCACCACAGGCCGAGTCCTATACGCAGCACGGCGAGCCAGTCGGCTCCGCTGAGCCAGATCGCGTCCATGAATCTGACGGTACGTCAGAAGCTGAGGAAAGCCGAGAGGGGGCCATGAAAATCCTGTGCGCGGGCGCCACCGCTGTGGGTCCCCCATGAATGCCCGGCAGATTGTTGACGATTTTGTTCGCCGCCGATTACGTTCGCAAGCGCAAGGACAGGGAGCGGTCGGGAAGACGCGGTCAGGAAGACGAGAGGCAGCACGGTGAAGCACAGGGCAGTGAAGCGCAGGACGGTAGTCATGGGCATCGGCGCGACCGCCGGTGTCGCGGCGGTCGGCGGCATCGCGCTCAGCGCGAACGCGAGCGACTCGAAATCGTCGTCCTCCTCCTCGGACGCCCTGGTCTTCGACCCGGACGCCTACACGAAGCTGACGAAGACGATCACGGACACCGAGGGCACGGAGCACACGGTCGTCTACCACTTCTGGAAGGCGATCACGTACGTCGCCGACCCGGTGGACGCCACCTACCAGTCGCTGATCGTCAGCTCCCCGGTCGAGATCGACGGCAAGGCGGTCGACGCGAGCAACGCGCCGATCCTGCTCGCCAACTCCATCGGCGGTTACCTGCCCGCCTCCGTGGCGACGGCCACCGAGGTCGGCGGCGGCGGTTCGGCGATGGGCGGCGGCGCGGCCCCCAGCGGCGCCCCCAGCGCCTCGACCTCGACCTCGGCTTCCGCGAGCGCCTCCGCCCCCGGCGCCAACGGCAACACCAACGCCACCGGCGGCGCGACCTCCAGCAACCAGCTCCTCGCGCTGGCCGCCGGCTACGTCGTGATCGAGCCCGGCGCCCGCGGCCGTACGCTCAAGAACTCCAGCGGCGAGTACTACGGCACCGCCCCGGCCGCGATCGTCGACCTCAAGGCCGCCGTCCGGTACATCAAGTCCAACAAGGGCCGCATCCCCGGCAACGTCGAGCGGATCGTCTCCGCCGGTACGAGTGCCGGTGGCGCGCTGTCCTCGCTGCTGGGCGCGTCCGGTGACAGCCCGATCTACGACAAGTACCTCAAGGAGCTGGGCGCGGCCGACGCGTCCGACGCGATCTTCGCGACCGGCGCCTGGTGCCCGATCACGGACCTGGAGCACGCCGACGGTGCCTACGAGTGGAACTGGGGAGCCAACGACCTGAGCACCGGCAAGCAGGTCGACCAGACGGTGTCGAAGGCGCTGCGCGGTCAATTCGCCGAGTACCAGGCCGGGTTGAAGCTGCGCGGCCTCGGCGGCTTCGGTCCGCTGAACGCGCGCAACCTCGACGCGTACATGGTCGAGCAGTACCTGGAGCCCTCGGCGACCACGTACCTCGCCGCCCTCTCGGACTCCGCCCGCGAGACCTACCTGAAGGCCAACACCTTCATCACCTGGGCCGACGGCAAGGCCACCTTCACCTGGGCCGACTTCCTCACCCACGTGGGCGCCCGCAAGAAGGACACCCCGGCCTTCGACGCCTTCGACCTGTCGGCCGGCGAGAACAACGAGTTCGGCACGGGCACGACGCTGGCCCGCCACTTCACGACGTACGGCGCGAAGAACGACTCAACGGGCCTGAGCAGCAAGCGGGTTGCGAGCGACATCCCCGCGAAGCTCGACCTGATGAACCCGATGTTCCACCTGGTGGAGAAGGTCAACCAGAACCGCTCCAAGCACTGGTGGATCCGCCTCGGCACCAAGGACTCGGACACCTCGCTGACGGTCGCCGCCAACCTCGCCGCCCGCCTCGACAACCTGGGCGACGACGTCAACCACCTCTACTACTGGGACGAGGGCCACGGCGCCAACACCGACCCGGGCGACTTCATCAAGTGGATCGCCCAGGTGACGGGCCACAAGGCCAAGCGCGGCAAGTAGATCCCGGCCTCTCGCAGTCCCCAAGGACGCGGTACCGGTTTCCCGTCATACATTCCGGTCACCGCCTCACGACGCCGAGCCCCGCCGCGCACCGTGCGGGCTCGGCGTCGTGTGCTTTTCCCACGATCTCTTTTCCCAGGGTCCCTTTTCCCACGGTCCCCACAAACCAGAGGCCCTACGTCACCGGCCGCACCCGGTTCTCCACACCCGTGATCAATCCGCAACCAATTCCGGTCTTGACCGAGACCCAACAACGTGGGATGTGATTACGCTCGCGCTCATGGCCGACTCCACAGCGTCCCCGACCCCCGCGGCGCAGCACCACGCAGACCGCCCCGTGTACGTCATCGGCGGCGGCCCCGGCGGTCTCGCCGCCGCGTACGCGCTGCGCGCGCAGGGCATCCGTGCCGTCGTACTGGAGAAGGCGGACCGGGTCGGGGCGTCCTGGCGCGGGCACTACGACCGCCTGCACCTGCACACCACCCGGCGTCTGTCGGGCCTGCCCGGGCTCGCGATGCCGCGCCGGTTCGGCCGCTGGGTCTCGCGGGACGACGTGGTGCGCTATCTGGAGAAGTACGCCGAGGTCCACGAGCTGGAGATCGTCACCGGCGTCGAGGTGTCCCGCATCGAGCGGTCGGCGGACGGCACCGGCTGGCTGCTGCACGCCACCGGCGGCCGCGAGCTGACCGGCCGCGCGGTCGTCGTCGCCACCGGCACCAACCACACCCCCCGGCTGCCCGACTGGCCCGGCCGCGACACCTACACCGGCGAACTCCTGCACGCCGCCGACTACCGCAACCCCCAGCCCTACGCCGGCCGGGACGTCCTGGTCGTCGGCGTCGGCAACACGGGTGCGGAGATCGCGGTCGACCTGGTGGAGGGCGGCGCCTCCCGCGTGCGCCTCGCGGTCCGCACGGCCCCGCACATCGTGCGCCGCTCGACCGCGGGCTGGGCGGCCCAGTACACGGGCATCGTCGTACGACGGCTGCCGGTCCGCCTCGTCGACCGGCTCGCGGGGCCGATGGCCAAGCTCAGCGTGCCGGACCTGTCGGCGCAGGGGCTGGCCCGGCCCGACACCGGGCTGTACAGCCGGGTCAACGAGGGGTCGATCCCGGTGCAGGACGTCGGTCTGATCGACGCCGTGCGCAAGGGTCAGGTCGAGGTCGTGACGGCCGTGGAGGGCTTCGAGGACGGCAAGGTGATCCTCGCCGGCGGCGACCGCATCGGGCCCGACGCCGTGATCGCGGCCACCGGATACGTCCGTTCCCTGGAGGGCCTCGTCGGCCACCTCGGCGTCCTGAACGCCCGCGGCAAGCCGGTCGCGACCGGCGCGCACACCCCCAAGGACGCGCCAGGCCTGTACTTCACCGGGTTCACCAACCCCATCAGCGGCATGTTCCGCGAGATGGCGATCGACGCCGAGAAGATCGCGAAGGCGGTCGCCAAGAGCGTCCGCAAGGGTCAGTTGGCATAGGGATCGCCCGCCGCGGGCCGAGGCATCTGCGTTCTTTGCGTGCACGACAGTTCCTGACGCAGTGTCAGTTCAGTAATCTGACACTGCGTCAGTTAATTGTGCTGTCACACAGGAGCGGGCGGACCGATGCTTGGATCAACCCACGGCACCCTCACCACCGACTCCCGCCGGGCCCGGGTCATCGCCTGCGGTGAGCAACCCGGCCCCGCCGTCCACGGCAGGCCCGCCGACGTCGACGATCTCGACGTCGGCGGACGGCCGTTGTACGCCGGCGTACCCGACCTGGACCGATTCTTCCGCCCCGAGTCGGTCGCCGTGATCGGCGCCTCGGACGCGGAGGGACGCCCGAACACGGGCATCACCCGCCAACTCATGGCCTGGGCGGACCGGGTGGGGGCCCGCCTGCACCCGGTCCACCCCACCCGCACGGCGGTCTTCGACGTCCCCTGCTTCCCCTCCGTCCCCGATCTCCCCGAACAGGTCGACCTGGCCGTGGTGTTGGTGGCCGACCCGCTCCCCGTGATCGAGCAACTCGCCGAGGCAAAGGTGAAGTTCGCGGTCGCCTTCGCGTCCGGCTTCGCGGAGACGGGCGAGGAGGGCGCACTGGCGCAGGACCGACTGGCAGCCGCCGTAGGCCGATCGGGCCTGCGTCTCCTCGGCCCGAACACCAACCTCAACGCCTTCGAGAACTTCCGCGAGGATCTCGACGGCCCCGCGATCGCCCTCATCACCCAGTCCGGCCACCAGGGCCGCCCGGTCTTCGCCCTCCAGCAACTCGGCATCCGGCTCTCCCACTGGGCCCCGACCGGCAACGAAGCCGACCTGGAGACAGCGGACTTCATCTCCTACTTCGCCGAACGCCCCGAAGTAGGCGCCATAGCCTGCTACGTCGAGGGCCTCAAGGACGGCCGCTCCTTCCTCCTGGCCGCCGACCGCGCCGCCCGCCGCAAGGTCCCGGTCGTGGCGGTGAAGGTCGGCCGCACCGAGACCGGCGCCCGCACGGCCGCGTCCCACACCGGCAAACTCACCGGCGCGGACACGGTGGTGGACGCCGCGATGCGCCAGTTCGGCGTGATCCGCGTCGACGGCCTGGACGAACTCCAGGACACGGCAACGCTGTTGGCCCGGGCGAAGCCGCCCTCGGCCGAGGGCGTGGTCGTGTACTCGATCTCCGGCGGCACGGGCGCGCACTTCGCCGACCTGGCGAGCGAGGCGGGCCTACGGCTGCCGCAGCTGTCGTCGGCCAAGCAGTCCGAGCTCCATGAGTGGATACCGCCGTACCTGAGCGTGGCGAACCCGGTGGACAACGGCGGTCACCCGGTGGGTGATTGGCGCGGCCGGAAAATCATCGACGCGATACTCGACGACCCGGAGGTCGGGGTGCTGGTCTGCCCGATCACGGGCCCGTTCCCGCCCCTCAGCGACAAGCTGGTGGAGGACCTGGTGGCGGCGGCCGAGCGCACGGACAAGCTGGTGTGCGTGGTGTGGGGCTCACCGGTGGGAACGGAACCGGCGTACCGCGAGGCGCTGTTGGGCTCCTCACGGGTGGCGACGTTCCGCACGGTGGGCAACTGCATCACGGCCCTGCGCGCCTACTTCTCCCACCACCGCTTCGTCCGCGCCTACCGCTCCCCCTTCGACGAGGCCCCCCGCACCGTCTCCCCGTCCTTCCGCAAGGCCCAGGCCCTGATGCGCCCGGGCCAGCAACTCAGCGAGCACGCGGCGAAACAACTCCTCCGGGCCTACGGCATCCGGGTCCCCCGCGAGCAGTTGGTGACCAGCGCGGCGGCGGCCGTACGGGCGGCGGGGCTTGTGGGCTACCCGGTGGTGATGAAGGCGTCGGGCGCGCAGATCGCGCACAAGACGGAACTGGGCCTGGTGAAGGTGGGCCTCACATCGGCGAGCCAAGTCCGGGACGCGTACCGCGAGTTGACGGACATCGCCCGCTACGAGGACGTGACCCTGGACGGTGTGCTGGTCTGCCAGATGGTCGAGCGGGGCGTCGAGATGGTGGTCGGCGTCACCCAGGACGAGTTGTTCGGGCCGACGGTGACGGTCGGGCTGGGCGGGGTGCTGGTCGAGGTGTTGCGGGACGTGGCGGTACGGGTGCCGCCGTTCGGGGAGGACCAGGCGGCCGAGATGCTCGGCGAGTTGCGCGGCCGTCCCCTGCTCGACGGGGTACGGGGACGCCCCCCGGCGGACCTGGACGCCCTGGTGGAGGTGATCCTGCGTGTACAGCGGATGGCCCTCGAACTGGGCGCCGTGCTCTCGGAGTTGGACATCAACCCGCTGATGGTGCTGCCCCGGGGGCAGGGCGCGGTGGCGCTGGACGCGCTGGCGGTGTGCCGATGACCGGGCCGACGACCGAGGTCGAGCACGCTGTCGCGGGCCAGGTCACGTACCTGACGCTGAATCGCCCCGAGACCCTGAACGCCCTCACCCCGGACCAACGGGACCGCCTGATAACCCTGTTGGCCGAGGCGTCGGCGGACCCGTCCGTACGGGCGGTGGTCCTCACCGGCACCGGCCGCGGCTTCTGCGCGGGCGCGGATCTGCGGGGATCGACGGCTTCCGGGGAACGAGTGGCCGGTGATGTGGCCCGCACGATCCGCCAGGGTGCGCAACGCCTGATCGCCGCCGTCCTGGACTGCGAGAAACCGGTGATCGCGGCGGTGAACGGCACGGCGGCCGGCCTCGGCGCCCATCTGGCCCTGGCCTGCGACCTCGTACTGGCCGCAGAGTCGGCGAGGTTCATCGAGGTGTTCGTACGACGGGGCCTGGTCCCGGACGGCGGCGGCGCCTATCTCCTGCCGCGCCTGCTCGGCCCGCAGCGGGCGAAGGAGCTGATGTTCTTCGGCGACGCGGTGGGCGCGGCGGACGCGGAACGGCTCGGCCTCGTCAACAGGGTCGTACCGGACGGGGAGTTGGAGAAGACGGCCAGGGAATGGGCGGAACGCCTCGCCACCGGCCCGACCCGGGCCCTCGCCCTCACCAAGCAGTTAGTGAACGTCTCCCTGGACAGCGACCGGGCGACCGCGTTCGCGGCGGAGGCGGCGGCACAGGAGATCAACATGACGACGGAGGACGCGCGGGAGGGGGTGGCGAGTTTCGTGGAGCGGCGGAGCCCCGGGTACCGGGGGCGCTGACGGGCTCTCCCGGCCCGCACTCTCTACGCTGTGTCGATGCTGCCGTACGAGGAAATGACCGCGCCGGAGCGGGAGTTGTGGGACGCCTTCCCCGAAGGCCGCCGGGTGGACCTGCGTGTGGGCACGCCGAGCGGGGACGATCCGGCCGAAGGGGCGGACTGGGGGCCGGAGCGCACCCTTCGGGCGGCCGTCGTGACGGCTCTGGCGCGGGGGGCGAACGCGGCACCGCCGGGAGCGGTCACCGCGCTGCGGGTGGCCGGCGCGCGGATCACCGGTCGACTCGACCTCGCCGACGCGGACATCGGGCACATGCTGTGGTTCGAGGACTGCTGGTTCGAGGAGGCGCCGAGCTTCTACGGAGCCGCCACGCGGACGATCGGGATCATCGGCTGCCAAGTGCCCGGCATCGACGCGAGGTTGGCCTCCATGGCGGGCACCCTCAGCCTGGAGCGGTCGGTTCTGCACGGCAGGCTCTCGCTCATGAGGGCTCGCATCGCGGGCGAACTGCAATTGGGCGGGGCGACGTTGTCCGCCCCGAACGGCTGGGCGCTGTTCGCCGGTGGTCTGGTCATGGAGGGTGGGGTCTTCTGCCGCAGAGGCTTCACCGCACACGGCGGGATACGACTGCTCGGAGCGCACCTGCCCGGCGGCCTGTTCATGGAGGGAGCCCGGCTGGACAACCCCGACGGCCCGGCGCTCCTCGCGGACAACGCCGTGGCGCAGACCCTGGTCTTCTCCGACGGCTTCACCGCGCAGGGGACCGTACGGCTGCGCGGTGCGCAGGTGTCGGATCAACTCACCTTCGACGGCGCCCTCTTGAACGGCGAGGACGTGGCCCTGGACTGCTCGCGGATGCAGGCGGCGGATCTCCACTTCACCCCCGCCGCACCGCCCGCCGGCGCGGTGGACCTGCGAGGAGCCCACGTCTCGGTCCTGCACGACGGCGAGAGCAGTTGGCCGGGCGTCGTGAGACTCCAAGGGTTCAGCTATGCCTCCCTCCAGTCCAAGGACGGTCCACGAGGCCACGACGTGACGCGCCGCGTCGCGTGGATCCGACGCGAGCCCGGCTACGCCCCGCAGCCCTACGAGCAGTTGGCGAGCTGGTACCGGCAGATCGGCCACGAGGACGACGCCCGCAAGGTTCTTCTGGCCAAGCAGCGCCACCGCCGCAGCACTCTGCATCCGGCCGGCCGGGTGTGGGGGCACCTGCTCGACGGCCTGGTCGGCTACGGCTACCGCCCCTGGCTGGCCGGAGTGTGGATCGTCGCCCTGGCCGTCCTCGGCACGGTCGTCTTCGACGCCGGGTCGCCGAAACAGACCCAGGCCGGCCAGGGCCCGCCGTTCAACCCCCTCGTCTACACCCTCGACCTGCTGATCCCCATCGGCGGCCTCGGCCAGCGCACCGCCTGGTACTGGGCGGACGGAAGCCCCGCGCAATGGCTCGCCTACGCCCTGATCGCGGCCGGCTGGCTGCTGACGACGGCAGTCGTCGCGGGCGTGACGCGGTCGCTGAACAAGAGCTGAGACCCCCGCCGACGTGATCGGCAGGGGTCCGCGTGTGCCGGGTGCGCGGCGCGCGTCAGTCCAACAGGCCGTCGTAGTCCGGCAGTTTGTACGTCGTGTCGGCGTAACCGCCGGACAGGTCGGTCGTGTTGTTGCCGATGTTGGCGATGATGTCGTAGCCGTTGGCTTCGATCGCCTTGCGCTGGGAGGTCTTGAAGTCGGCGATGGACTCGGTCAGCAGCTGGGCGACCGTGCGGGCGTAGAGGCCGTCGACCGTGTAACCGACCGAGGTCAGGTTGGACTTGGTGACCAGGTTGAACAGGTTGCTGCGGGCGCTGACGAAGAACACGCTGATGCCCTTGGCGTGCGCGTCCTGGGCGAGGGCGAGCACCGGCGGGGTGGCCGGGACGGTGATGCCGCCCTCGAAGTAGGTCTCCAGCGAGGTGTTGTCGATGTCGAGCACGATCGCCTGCTTGGCGCCCGAGGTGTTGGCGGCGGCACGGGAGTCGATGTAGGTCTGCGCGGGGCCGGTGACGGCGGCGACGTCGGTCAGCCACTGGGACTCGGTCACGGTCGAGTCGGCGGCCTGCGCGGGCAGGGCGGCGGCGAACGTCAGGGCGAGTCCGGCCACGACGGCTGCGGCGCCGGTGCGTGCGGTGAGACGGTTCATCGTGTGAGTACTCCTCGGGTTACGGCGGCCACGGGTGAGGTACCGGCGGCAGTCGTTCCGCAACGCTGCTGGGGGTGGGTGTGCTGGAGGTGACACCAGGAGGTCCGCGCGGCGACGTAACTCCCATGTTCTGCCCGGGAATCTGTGAACCGGCCGTGCGGACCGGTACGGCCCGCACCCCCACACCCCCGCGCCTCCGCACCCCTTCCTATCTGATGACCCGTCAGCTTCAATGGGTGGTGTGATGGGACAAGCAGGAGCGGCAGCGGCCGCCGTCCGCTACCTCAGGTCTGCCGGAAGCGCTCCGGCCGCGCAGCCTGTCGAGGCGCTGCCGCGGCCGGAGCTTCGGTGCGTCGGGGACGACGAGCGGGCGCCGCTGGACCAGGGTGAATTCCGGCGCGTACTGGGCTCGTTCGCGACCGGCGTGACCGTGATCACCGCCCCCGCGGCCGCCGGCGAACCCGGCCCCGCCGGCTTCGCCTGCCAGTCCTTCTCCTCCCTCTCCCTCGACCCGCCCCTCGTCGCCTTCATGGTCGGCCGCACCTCCACGACCTGGCCCCGCATCGCCCGCGCCGGCGTCTTCTGCGTCAACGTTCTCGGCGCCCACCAGGGCGAGTTGTGCCGCGGCTTCGCGATCAGCGGCACGGACAAGTTCGCGAACGTGCCGTACGACGCGTCCCCGGCCTCCGGGTCCCCTCGGCTCAGCGGCGCCGCGGCGTGGATCGACTGCACGATCCACGCGGTGCACACCGGGGGCGACCATCTGATCGTGGTGGGGCGGGTGGACGCGCTCGGGACTGCGGACGACGGGGGCGAGGCGCCGCTGTTGTTCCACCGGGGCCGCTTCCTCTGACCGCCGGCTCGCGTTCGACCGGTTCGGCGGGGCTCGATGCCCTTGCCCTGGTGGAGCGACTGGAAGCGATGATGCCGTAGGCAGGTAGGTACATAGATAGGTGGCAGGGCCCGAGCGCCCCGGCCGCGCGCTCGCCGGGGCGGTGGAACGCCGGGACCGTGGGTCAGAGCATGGCGAGCCGGTCCACCAGCAGCTCCGTCCGCCGCTCGGTGTCCTCCGGCGGCAGCCGCCCCGCCCGGGTCAGGGTGGCCAGCCCGTGCAGGGCCGCCCAGAACAGTTCGGTGAACAGTGCCGGGTGGACGCCGTCCCCGGCGACCTCGCCGAGGCTTTCCAGCAGGGCGGCGAAGGCGTCCTTCAGCGGCTCCGGGGTGTCCTCGTGCGCGAACGCCAGGCCGCCGTCGAGCTGGAACATGGCGTCGTAGACCGCCGGGTTGCGTGCGGCGAAGTCGAGGTAGGCGCGGGCGAGGGCGATGACCCGGGCGCGGGGGCCGGCCGCGGCGGAGGTCGCGGCCCGCAGCGCCGTGGCCATCTCGGCGGCGCCTTCGAGGGCCACGGCGCCGATGATCTCGCGCTTGCCGCGGAAATGGCTGTAGAGGACGGGCTGGCTGTACTCGATGCGCTCGGCGAGCCGGCGGGTGGTGACCGCGTCCCAGCCCTGCTGCTCGGCGAGTTCGCGGGCCGTCGCCACGATGAGGCGCTCGCGGCCCGCCCGTTCGCGCTCCTTGCGTTCCTGTACCGACATGAATCGATCCTAGCACCGCTAGACAATCGAGCGGCAGTAGGTCTAGCGTTGCCTCATCGGCTAGCGACGCTAGATTCTGGAAGGGGTCATGATGCTCAACGCACTCGAGGTCTTCACCACCGTGGTCGTCGGCCTGATGGTGGGGGTGGAGTTCTCCGTCGCCTTTGTCATCAACCGGATCCTCGACGCCCTCCCCGAGGACAGTGGCCAACTCGGCCGCGCCCACGGGGGCCGGATGCTCGGCGCCCTGATGCCGTTCTGGTACATCGGCTCGCTCGTCCTCGCCGCGGTCTGGGCGGTCGCCGAATGGCACCACCCCGGCGTCGGCCTCGTCGTCACCGCCGCCGCGTTGCTGATCGTGAGCGTGATCATGTCGATCCTGCTGCTCGTCCCGATCAACAACCAGGGCAAGACGTGGACCCCCGAGAACCGGCCCGACGACTGGAAGGAGCAGATGAACCGCTGGGACCGCTACCACTACGTCCGCGTCGCCGTCATCATCGCCGCCTTCACCCTGCTGGCCACCGCCCTCACGTGAACCGCCGCACCGGGCTTCAGTAGGTCAGAGATTGACCTACCCCGCCCCTACGGTCGCCCCGACACCCGGCAGCGACGAAGGGAACCCCCATGCCCCAGCAGACCAACTCCGCGCCGGAGGGCTACACCACCGTCGCGCCCTGGGTCGTCACCGACGACACGGGAGCCTTTCTCGACTTCGTCGCCGCGGCGTTCGGCGGGGAGGAGCTCGGGCGGGTGGTGACCGAGGACGGGGCGGTCGGGCACGGCGAGATCCGGGTCGGGGACACGGTCGTGCTCGCCTTCGACCGAGCCGCGGACTGGCCCGTCATGCCGAGCCTGCTCCGCGTGTTCGTACCCGACGCCGACCGGGCGTTCTCCCGGGCCGTCGACGCCGGCGGCCGCGTCGTCACTCCCCTGGCGAACCACGCCTTCGGACAGCGCGGAGGGCGGATCAAGGACCCCTTCGGCAACATCTGGTGGGTGGTCGCCCACGTCGAGGACGTCCCCGAGGACGAGATGTGGAAGCGGCTGCGGCAACCCGAGTACGCCGAGGCCATGCGCGTCGCCCAGGAGACGTTCGACACCGAACTCAGGGGCCGGGGGCGGGGGCGCAGCAGCGCCCCGGTGCGGACGCCGACTGACGGAAGCGACTGAGCGGGGTGTGCCCGGGACCCATGGCGCCCGGGCACACCCCGCTCACCGGGCAGGTCCTAGTCGGACGCCGGCACGAAGACAGTCTGCGAAGTCGCCGACTGGAAGTTGTTGTCGGCGTCGAAGACGGCCCGGTAGTAGCCGGCACCGCTCTGGTCGAGGTCCGCGGCGAAGTCGTTGCCGTCGCCGCCCCAGGAGGCCTCGACCGTGGTGAGCGTCGACCAGTTCACGCTGTCGGGCGAGTACTGGAGATGGACGTGGATCCGGCCGGGCGACCCCCCGTCGGGGAAGTCGATGATCCCCTCGGCGTGGACCTGTCCCGCGTCGGAGCGGGCGGCCGTGAAGGCCGTGAACTTCGACGCCCCGTGCACGTGGACGACATCGCTCGTACCGGTGCCGGCCTGGAGGAACGGGTCGTCCGAGGTGTCCAGGGCGAACTGGAAGTAGCCGCCCCGCCAGGGCGTGTACGTCATGGTGAAGGTGCCGTCGTCGGCTGTGGTGAAGCGGCCCACGCCATCTCTCTGCGCGTCGTCGGGGCCGAACAGGACGCCCCCGGAGAGCCCGGCCAGCGGCACCCAGCCGTCCGCGGTCTCCTGCTCGACCTTGACGCTGACCGTGACCGGCTGACCGAGGTCGATGTCGGTCGCGCTCACGGTGGACGTGAACCGGGTGGGAATCTGGTCGACACCGATCTGTATCAGCTCGGACTCCCCGGGCAGCACCGTCGGCGTGCCCCCGTCCATGGCGAACACGGCCTGGACGGACGCGGCGGCGTCGAGCCGTACGGAGGCGGTGAAGTGGCCCTGGGCGTCGGTGGTCACCGTGGTCTGCGTCCAGTAGTCGACGTCGATCTGGACCTGCCGTGCGGCAAGAGGCTTCACCTGACGGGTCGGCCACCGCCCGTACAGCGTCCCCTCGACCTGTACGTCACGGTGGTCCCGGTCGATGGCGGTGCGGTCGACGGTGAGCGCGCCGAACTTCGCGATGACGAAGTAGGCGAAGTCCCCGGCGGACTGCTGGAACACATGGCCGCCGTCGGCGTCCGTCACCTCCACGTCGATGCGGTACGAGCCGAACTCGGGCAGTTTCACCGGCTTCTTGGTGCGCCAGGTGCCGTCCTGGCGGGTGCCGGAGAAGAGCCGGAAGTCCTTGGTCCCGATCTCGGCGACCTCGGTCTGCGAGGCGTACGAGACCAGGTGTGCCGTGATGCTCTTGATGTCGGCCCCGGACCTGGCACCGATCTGCAGGATCCCGAGGTCGTCCGACACGCTCGCCGCGTAGGTGACCTCCGGCGGGTCCGCCGCGTGCGCGGCCGTCGCTCCCCCCATGCCGAGCGCGGCGGCCGCCACGGCCACCGTGATCCATCTGCGTACTCTCCGCAACAACACTGTCGATCCCCACCCCTGACGCGTTCGAGACGGCGGGGGCCTCTCCGGACCACCCGCCCGGCCGTCCGGCCGACCGGGTCTTTATACCGACCACCCGGCACGGACGCACAGCAATTAGGGGCCGGGCGCGGCGGGGCTCCGCCGGCGTCAAGTGCGCCCGGACAGTGGGGACTTGGCAGGGTTACGGCGCCGGGTCCCCCTCCTCACACCGCCACCGCCGGCGTCATCGCGGACGGCACGCCCCGCCGCCGGATCACCAACGCCATCAGCGCCGCCACCGCGCACAACGCCCCGGACACGTACCAGACCATGTCGTACGACCCGAACGCGTCCCGGGCGACCCCGCCGAGGAAGGCGACGAGGGCCGCGCCGATCTGGTGGGAGGCGAGGACCCATCCGAAGACGATCGCGCTGTCCTCGCCGTACTGCTCACGGCACAGGGCCAAGGTGGGCGGGACGGTGGCGACCCAGTCGAGGCCGTAGAAGACGATGAAGAAGAGCATGGGCGGGTGGACCGTCGGAGCCAGCAGCATCGGCAGGAACAGGAGCGAGATGCCGCGCAGGGCGTAGTAGACGGCGAGCAGGCGGCGGGGTTCGAAGCGGTCGGTGAACCAGCCGGAGGCGATCGTGCCGACGACGTCGAAGACGCCGATCACCGCGAGCAGGGAGGCCGCCGCCGTGATGGGCATGCCGTGGTCGTGGGCGGCGGGCACGAAGTGGGTCTGGATCAGGCCGTTCGTGGAGGCGCCGCAGATCGCGAAGGTCCCGGCCAGCAGCCAGAAGGGGCCGGTGCGCACCGCCTTGAAGAGGACGGCGATCGTACGGCGGGCTGCGCCCGGCACCGGTTCCGGCTTCGGTACGAACTCCGTTGCGCCGTACGGCTTCACGCCCACGTCCGCCGGGTGGTCGCGCAGCAGCAGCCAGACGAAGGGGACGACCGCGAGGGCCGCGAGGGACACCGTGACGGCGGCCGGGCGCCAGCTGTGCTCCTCGACTATCCACGACAGCAGGGGCAGGAAGATCAGCTGGCCGGACGCCGAGGCCGCCGTGAGGATGCCTGTGACCAGGCCCTTCCGCGTAGTGAACCAGCGGTTGGTGACCGTCGCCGCGAACGCGAGAGCCATCGAACCGCTGCCCAGACCCACCAACAGGCCCCAGCAGAGCAGCAGTTGCCAGGGCGCCGTCATCCACACCGTCAGGCCGGACCCGAGCGCGATCACGGTCAGCGCGACCGCGACGACGCGCCGGATGCCGAAGCGGTCCATCAGCGCCGCCGCGAACGGGGCCGTCAGCCCGTACAGCGCGAGGTTGATCGAGGCCGCCGCCCCGATCGTGCCGCGCGACCAGCCGAACTCCTGGTGCAGCGGATCGATCAACAGGCCGGGCAGCGAGCGGAAGGCCGCCGCGCCGATGATCGTCACGAAGGTGACGGCGGCGACGAACCAAGCCCTGTGCAGTGACATTTTGCGGCTCCGCCGCGGGCGGTTCGTCCGGGTGGGCCGGACCGCGTTCACAGCGGCGGTCGGTTCGGTTGTCTGGGTCACGACATACAGCTTCCGGCCTGGGACCCCGGCGGGCCATTGGCCCGAAGGACAGCATTCGCTAGGATCGAGCCATGGCCACCGCCACCGCCACCGCCACCGAGGGTTTCCGCCCGCACCGCGTCGTCGTGCTCGCCCTCGACGGCCTCCTCCCCTTCGAGCTGGGCATCCCGCACCGCATCTTCGGCCGCCCCAGGGACCCCGAGACCGGCCGACTCCTGTACGAGGTCGTCACCTGCTCGATCCGCCCGCCCGGCCCGGTCGACACCGACGCCGACTTCGCCATCCAGGTCCCGAACGGCCCGGAGGCCCTGGCCACCGCCGACACGGTGATCGTCCCGGCGTCGTACGAACTCGGCCCGGTCTTCGAGGAGGGCGTCCTCACCCCGGAACTGGCCGACGCCCTCGCCCGCATCCGCCCGGGCACCCGCCTCGCCTCCATCTGCACCGGCGTCTACGTCCTCGCCGCCGCCGGTCTCCTCGACGGCCGCCCGGCGACCACGCACTGGGCGGACGCCGAGCGCTTCCAGCAGCTGTTCCCGCGGATCGAGGTCGACGCGGACGTCCTGTTCATCGACGACGGCGACGTGCTCACCTCGGCGGGTGTCGCGGCCGGCATCGACCTGTGCCTGCACATGGTGCGCCGGGACTTCGGCACGGCGGTCGCCAACGACGTGGCCCGCCGCACGGTCGTACCGCCCCATCGCGACGGCGGTCAGGCGCAGTACATCCACCGCCCGGTCCCGGACCCGCAGTTGGCGACCACGACCGCCGCCCGCGCCTGGGCGCTGGGCCGGCTCCACGCACCCATCCAGCTGCGGGACATGGCCGAGCAGGAGGCCATGTCGGTGCGCACCTTCACCCGCCGCTTCCGCGAGGAGGTCGGCGTCAGCCCCGGCCAGTGGCTCACCCAGCAGCGCGTCGAACGCGCCCGGCACCTCCTGGAGTCCACCGACCTCTCCATGGACCAGGTGGCCACGGACGCCGGCTTCGGCACGGCCCAGTCGATGCGCCAGCATCTCCAGACGGCCCTCGGCGTCACCCCGACGACGTACCGCCGCACCTTCCGAACCGAGACCGGCACCGGCACCGGCACCGGCATCCGGGGCAGCGGGTCCGAGAGTTACGGCGGTGTCGGCACCGCGCCCTGAACCCGTGCCCCGGCCGTCCCTCTCCCCCCGTCTGTCAGCCGGCGACGATCCCCTCGCCGCCCACCGCCCCCGGCACCACGACCGAGCCGATCGCGGTGAGCGAGCCGTCCCTGCCGACCCGGAACTCGTCCACGATGCCCTTCGCGCCGGTCTGGACGTAGAGGTACCGCCCGTCCGACGAAGCCGCCGCGTCCACCGTGCCGGCGTCGGTCGCCGTGTTGCCCAGTGCGGTCAACTCGCCCCGGGGGCCGACCCGGTAGCCGGAGAGCGTGCCGCTGGCGGCGTTGGAGGCGTAGACGTGGTCGCCGACGGTCACCGCCCAGCAGGTGGCGGTCTGACCCGTCGGGACCGTCCCCTTCGCCGTCAGTCCGCCGTCACGGGCGACGGCGAAGGTACCCACCGAGTTCGTCCCGGCCTCCGTCACCTGGATCCGACCGGCGGAGTCGAAGTCGAAGCCGAACGGCACGGCCCCGGGGAGCGAGGTCACCACGGGCTGCGCGGACGGCCCGCCGTGACGGGTGACCGGGAAGAC
The DNA here is from genome assembly GCF_000716435.1 of Streptomyces xylophagus. GTDB lineage: Bacteria > Actinomycetota > Actinomycetes > Streptomycetales > Streptomycetaceae > Streptomyces > Streptomyces xylophagus. The sequence continues at coordinate 391,442 of NZ_JNWO01000008.1, read as the reverse complement.
GTCGATGCTCTGCCCCGAGGCCTTGGTGGTGACCACCAGCTTCGAACCGTCAGGGGTGAACGAGATCTGCCCGACGGCCGAAGTCGCCGCGCTCAGACCGAGATCGCGGTGCCACGCGGGGACCTTGACCAGCCGCTCGCCGGTCCGCACGAAGCCCTGTACGGAACCGCCGCCGAGCGTGTTGGCGACGTAGACCCGGTCACCGTGGAAGGTGACGCTGACCGGGAACTCCCCGCCGCTGGAGATCTCCTGGACACGGCGGAGGTGGTCGCCGTGCACGGCGAAGACGGTCACCGTGTTGCTGCCCGCGTTGACGGCGTAGAGCAACTGGTGGCGCCGGTCGTAGGCGAGCGACCCCTGCGAGGCCAGGTGGTCCACGACGGTGCCGGCCAGCACACCGCCCTTGCCCCCGGTGCGGTAGACGCCCTTCTGGGCGAGGGTGCCGTCGGCGGCACGCTCGTAGGCGACCACGGTGTTCGCGGTCGTGTCGTCGGTCTGCACGAACACCGTCGAACTGCCGTAATGCGCACGGGAGTCGGAGCCGTGGTGACCATCAGCGGCGCCGGCCGCGCTGGCAGCGGGAGCGGCGAAGAGGGCCGCAGCGGCGACCGCGACGGCACCCACGCCCGTCGTACGGGCAACACGGGCGATCCGGGCGGCGCGGGAGATACGGGCCTTGGCGAGAGCCATGTCTGAGTACTCCTCTTACGAAAGCGGGATGCGGGATGCGGGAACTTGAGGCGGAATCAGAAACCGGCAGAACGGCACACCTCGGCCCCACCTTCCGACGGGCCCAGGACGCTCACGCTCAATGCCGGACGGCTGTAACGCTAGCCCGCAGCGAAGGGGCGTAAGCGGGCAAAAGGCGCACGCGGCCCCGACGTCCGAGCTTCGTAAGAATCACCGCCGTAACCGCCGCCGTAACCACCGTCGCCTCCGACGTCACCGCCAACTCCGCGCCGGAGCACACCACTCCACAGATCTACAGGCGCCCCTCGGGGTCACCCCGACCACGTATCGCCGCACCTTCCGCACCATCGGCGACCGGTTCCGCGCCAACACCCCCCAGCGCTACGGCGACACCGGCACCCCCCGTCGCACGCCCCGCCCGCCGCACCTCACCCCACCAGCCGGTGACAACCAGCGCCATGGTCAGGCAGACCCCCGCCAGGATCGCCGTCGACGGCGCCACCACCCGCAGCAGCGCCCCGGCCAGCGAACCCGTCGCCGCGTAACCCGCGCCCGCCGCCGCGTACATGAGCGAGTAGCCGGCGGCCAGAGCGCTCGGCGGCAGCACCTCGCGCAGGGAGAGATTCCGGGTGAGCATCGCGCCCGACTGCAGCGCGCCGCCCACGGCGAGCGCGCCCGCGATCCCCACGGTGGCCGCGATCCCCGCCGTGGCCGGTATCAGCGCGGCCAGCGCCACACACGCCGAGGTTCCCGCCATCAGCACCGCGCTGCGGGTGCGCAACAGTCCCGGCCAGTTCCGGATGCCGTAGCCGAACGCGCCGAACCCACCGCCGATCGCCATCCCGGCAAGCAGCGGGCCGGACCAGCCGACGGCGATGCCGCGCTGTTCGAGCAGGGCGGGCAGGACGAGTTCGGAGAGTCCGAGCAGGGCGAGGCTGGCCGCGCCCGTGACATACACCGGCCAGGCACCGACGAGCACCCGGAGCAGCGGAGCAGCGCCCCCTCCTCCCTCACCACCCGCGCCCCACCGGGCCGGCAACAGCCACAACCCCGCGACCGACCACGCCATCAGACCGGCCGCGAGCAGCAGCGGAACGCGCGGCGCGACCCCGAGCGCCAGCCCGGCCACCGCGGCCGGGGACACGGCCCACCCGCCCGCCGTGAGTATCGACTCGACGGACAACGCCTGCGCCACGGATCGCGCGGGCACCAACTCGGTGAGCAGGGTGCGCAGTCCACCGGTGGCGGCGGCCGGCGCGCCCCCGGCGACACAAGCGAACCCGGCGAGCACCGCGGGATGCGCCCCCGGAAACACCCCGAGCCCCAGAAACCCGAGCGTCCCGCACGCGAGCCCGACAGCCAGCTGGACCCGAGCCCGCTCCGGCCGCAACCGCATCCCGAGCACCGGCGCACAGCCGATCTCCCCGATGACGAAGGCCGCCGCGAGTATCGCGCCCAGCGAGTAGCCGCCCGGCCGCTCGCGCACCAGGAAGACCAGGGCCAGCGGCGCCATCGCCACGGGCATACGGGCGCCGACGGCGGTGCAGGCCCAGGTCAGGACCTGTCGGGAGACGACATCGCGGTAGGTCATGCCGAAACGCTACGGGCCGTGACTGACAACGCCCACGGATTATCCGCGCCTGTGGACAACTCCCGGCATGCCACCGTCAAAGCAGCCCGTACATCGGTCAGAACGTCAGAACCCCCCGCGCGACCCGCCCCGCCTCCAGGTCCCCCACCGCCTTCTCGAAGTCCTCCACCGGATACGTCCTGGTGACCAACTCGTCGAGCAGCAGCTGCCCTTGGCGGTAGAGCTGGGTGTACAGCGGGATGTCCCGCTGGGGTCGGGACGATCCGTACCGGCAGCCGAGGATCGACTTGTCCAGGAACATCGACGAGACGAGGAAGGACGCCTCCGCCGTCGCCGGTGCCGTGCCGAGCAGGATCGCCTGGCCGTGACGGTCGAGGAGGTCGACGGCCTGCCGGACCAGTTCGACCCGCCCGACGCACTCGAAGGCGTGGTCCGCCCCCGTGGGCAGCAGGTCCCGCACCCCTTCCGTGGACTTCAGGAAGTCGGTCGCGCCGAACTTCCGCGCCGCCTCCTCCTTCGCCGGGTTCGCGTCGACCGCGACGATCCGCGACGCCCCCGCGATCCGCGCCCCTTGAATCACATTGAGCCCGATCCCCCCGGTCCCGATCACCACCACACTGTCCCCACGATCGACCCGAGCCCGATTCAGCACAGCCCCGACCCCCGTCAGCACCCCGCACCCGATGAGCGCGGCGGACGGCATCGGAATGTCCTTCGGAATCCGCACGGCCTGCACGGCCTTGACCACGGTCCGCTCGGCGAAGGCCGAGTTGGAGGCGAACTGGTAGACCGGCTGCCCGCCCCGCGTGAACGGCTTCCCCGGCCGCCCGATGGCCTGCCGGCACATGGTCGGCCGCCCCCGGTCGCACTCGGCGCAGGTCCCGCAGTTGGCGAGCGTGGAAAGGGCGACATGATCCCCGGCCGACACATGGGTGACGCCCACACCCACGGCCTCCACCACCCCCGCACCCTCATGCCCCAACACCACAGGAACGGGAAAAGGTATGGTCCCGTCCACCACAGACAGATCGCTGTGACACAACCCGGCCGCCGAAATAGCGACCAGCACTTCCCCCGCCCCCGGCTCCCGCACCTCCAGATCGTCCACGACCTGGACCTGCTTGCCGTCGAAGACCACACCGCGCATCAGACGACCCCCTTGGGTTCCCTGGGCAGACCGAGCACCCGCTCGGCGATGATCGTGCGCTGAACCTGGTCCGAGCCGCCGTAGATCGTGTCGGCCCGCGAAAAGAGGAACAGGTGCTGGAGCAGGTCGAGTTCGTACGACGCGGTCGGCGACCAGTCCGCCGGCCCCACCGTCGCGGCAGCCCCCCGCACCGACATCGCCAACTCCCCGAGCCGCTGATGCCATCCGCCCCACAACAGCTTGGCCACACTGGGAGCCCCGGCGTCCCCGGCCCGCCCGAGCGTCCGCAGGGCGTTCCACCGCATGGCCCGCAACTCGGCCCACTGCCGCACGAGTCGATCACGCAACACGGGATCGAGCACGGCCCCGGAGGCGACGGCCGCCTCCACCACCCGCCCCAACTCACCGGCGAACCCGATCTGTTGGGCAAGGGTGGACACCCCCCGCTCGAACCCGAGCAGGCTCATGGCAACCCCCCAGCCCCCACCCTCACCCCCCACAAGATGCTCGCGACGCGCTCGCGCCCCATCAAAGAACACCTCGTTGAACTCACTCGTCCCGGTCAACTGCCGTATGGGCCGCACCTCGACACGCCCCGGCTGATCCATCGGCACCAGCAGAAAACTCAACCCCCGATGCCGCCGCGACCCCACCTCGGTCCGCGCCAACACAAAACACCAGTCGGCCTCATGAGCAAGCGAGGTCCAGATCTTCTGCCCACTGATCCGATACCCCCCGTCCCCCGCATCCCACACAGCAGCGGTCCGCACCCCCGCAAGATCCGACCCGGCCCCCGGCTCGCTGTACCCCTGACACCAGAGTTCGTCCCCGGCAGCAATAGCGGGCAGGAAGCGAGCCTTCTGCTCATCGGTGCCGTGCGCGATGAGGGTGGGCGCGAGCAGATTCTCCCCGATGTGCCCGGACCGCGGCGGTGCCGAAGACCGCGCGTACTCCTCGGCCCAGGCGACCTGTTGGGTGAGAGTGCCGGTCCGATTCCCATAACCCGGCTCCGGCCAACCGAGCCCTATCCACCCGGCTTTACCGAGCACCCGTTCCCAACTACGCCGATCCTGCCCGGACTCGGCATGATCCGACAGCCAGGCCCGCACATCCGCCCGAAACACTTCATCCTCGGCAGCGAATCCAAAATCCACAGGGGGTTCCCTTCCAACACCGGCCAGGTCGACTAACCCAGGGGCGCGGGGAACTGCGCGACCAGCCACAACGCACCCGCACACGCCACACAACCGCACCCCCACCCCACTAGGCGTTAGGCCGCTCCCCACCCCGCGCAGCCCTCTCCATCTCCTGCAACCGAGAAAGCATCGGCATCGGATCCACCCCCACCGACCCCGGCAAAAACTCCGCGATCTTTTCAGCCGTCCAACCGCCGGAGGCATACGCCGCCCGCAACTCCCGAGGCTGAGCCCACACCGCAATCTTCGGCCCGGCAACGGTATAAACCTGCCCGGTAACCCCCTGCTCCCGAGCGGAGTCCGACAACAGATAAACAACCAGCGCCGCAACATCCTCCGGAGACCCGATCTCCGCCAACTCCATGGGAACGTTCGCCGACATCCGCGTACGAGCAACAGGAGCCACCGCATTGGCGGTAACCCCATACTTGTTCAAGCCCAACGCAGCGCTCCGCACCAGCGAGATAATCCCGCCCTTCGCCGCACTGTAATTGGCCTGAGAAACCGACCCTTGATGATTCCCACTGGTGAACCCGATCAACGTCCCGCCCCGCTGCTTCCGCATCACCGCAGAAGCCGCCCGGAAAACGGTGAACGTCCCCTTCAAATGGGTGGCGAGAACGGGATCCCACTCCTCCTCGGACATATTGAAGAGCATCCGCTCCCGAAGAATCCCGGCAACGCAGACAACCCCATCGAGCCGCCCGTACGAAGACAGCGCCACATCAACAACCCGCTGCCCACCAGCCATGGTTGAGATGTCATCGGCAACGGCAGCGGCCTCCCCGCCCGCCGCCAAGATCTCCTTGACCACACCCTCGGCGATCTCACTCGTAGGCGACGCCCCGTCCATCGAGACGCCGTAGTCGTTGACGACGACCCGCGCCCCCTCGGCCGCCGCCCCGAGCGCGACCGCACGCCCGATGCCCCGGCCCGCCCCCGTGACAGCGATGACCTTGCCTGCCAAGAAGTTCCCCATGTCCGGCCCCTCCCGCAGTTTCTGACGGTCCGTTAGATTCGACTCAGATTCTACGACCCGTCAGATGCCTGGAGACAAGCCCCGGGGAGGCCCCGATGTCACAGCCGACACTTGGTCCGGAGTTCCACGACATCGCCAAGCGCGTGAACAACTGGGGCCGTTGGGGGTCGGACGACGAGATCGGCACGCTGAACCTGATCACAGACGACGTGATCCGCGAGGCAGCCACCGAGATCCGGACCGGCCGCCGTATCCCCCTCGCTCTCCCCCTCCAACACGACGGCGTACAGACGGGGTTGATGCCCGGCCGGGTCAACCCCCTGCACGCGATGGTGCAGATCAACCAGGAAATCTTCGGCCCGGGAACGGTGGCGTGCAGCGACGACGCCGTGACCATGGGCCTGCAGGCCGGCACCCACTGGGACGCGCTGACCCATGTCTCGCACTCCGGGAAGCTCTACAACGGCCGCCCGGCAGGGACCGTAACCCCGCACGGCGGGGCCGAGTTCAGCGGCATCGACAAGGCGCGGCACATCGTCTCGCGCGGGGTGCTGCTGGACGTGGCACGCGCGCGCGGCGTCGACCGGCTCGAAGGCGGCCACGCGGTCACGCCGGAGGACCTGGAGGCGGCCGAGCAACTCACGGGCACCCAGGTCCGATCGGGAGACATCGTGCTCGTACGGACCGGCCAGATCCAGGTGTACCTGTCCGGCGACAAGCACGGGTACGGCTACCCGTCCCCCGGTCTCTCGGTCCGTACGCCGGAGTGGTTCCACGCGCGCGATGTCGCCGCGGTCGCCAATGACACGCTGACCTTTGAGATATTTCCGCCGGAGATCGAGAACCTGTGGCTGCCGGTGCACGCCCTCGATCTGGTCGAGATGGGGATGCTGCAGGGCCAGAACTGGAATCTCGAAGAGTTGTCCACAGCCTGTGGACAAGAGAACCGCTACGCGTTCTTCCTGTCGGCGATGCCCGAACCTTTCGTGGGCGCGACGGGAACCCCGGTGGCCCCGATCGCCATCCTCTAGAGCAGTCCGGTTTTGACGAGGGCCGGACTTACGGTCGGATGGCGGCCCGCTGCTGCCCGCCCCGAGCACGGCACCGCGTGCCGCCATCCGACTCCGGCGCCCCGTCCTGGCCCCCGGCCCCGAGGGGGCCCACGCCGAACACGACCCACACTCGCCGAGGGCCCCCGTCACCGAAGCCCTCGTCGTCCCCTCGCGGCGAATCGCTGCCCACAAGCGTGACCAAGCGGTCACGTCGCGTCAACGCCCGTCCGGGGATTTATTCCGTAAGCCCCATTTGTTACAGGGCGCGCACGGAAGCACAGCCCGGCGCATCTCCGCCCGGCACTTGCACAGGGCACCTACACCGCTTCGTACGCGAAGCCCTCGAACTCGAACCCCTCGTACGCCGTGACGCCGCCCCCGAACGCGGCCGCGGCCTCCCGGGGTTCACTGTTCCGGTCGATCTCGCACCAGATGCGCTTGCCGGTACCCTCGGCGCTCCAGCCCCAGCGGTCGGCGAGGCCGTCCACCAGGGCCAGGCCGCGCCCACCGGTCTCGTCGCCCTCCGCGCAGCGCGGCACGGGGGCCTGACAGCTGGTGTCGGCCACCTCGAGGCGCACGGTCGCCGACTCGGTCACCACACCCGGCAGGGAGAGCCGCAGCACGGCCGGACAGCCGGTGTGCACCACGGCGTTGGTGACGAGTTCGGAGACGAGGAGGATCAGCGTCTCGGCGAGCGGCTCGTCGGCTTCTATCCCGGAGCCCGCGAGCCGCGAGCGCGCCCACCGTCGGGCCCGCCCCACCTCCGCGGGGTCGGGCCGGATCTCCAGCTGCATTTGAAGCACCTGCACCGCTCACACCATCCGAACCGGCGGACACATAGCCTCGCGCCTCACGAGGGCCACGATCGTAGCCATTTCCTGCATGGCCAGAACAATGGCCAGGGCAAGGGTCAGAGCAAGGGTCACGGAACGTGAATCCCTTGCGAGACAGCATGGTTGACGTTCAGTCACCCCAACAAGCGCTTCGGGCATATTCCAGCGCGAAGGAGTACGTGTGCGGGATACTGTGCGACGCTCGCCGCGGGAAGTCGAACAGGCAGGGGTGAAAGCCCGTTCTGCCGTACGAGCGGCGGAGCGCGCCACCCGATCCGGGGCCGCCTCACAGGCAACACCGGCATGGCTCGTACCTTGAACCACTCGCATCCCACACAAGGTACCGGAGCCCACAGCCGACTCCGGGCCGTGACGAGTCACGCATAGGACACAACCCGATATCAACGCTCCGTGATTCCGATATGCCACGATCCACGACACCGTTGTCGAGCCCACGCCGGTCGCCGCAGCCCAGCGCCCCGTCACGCCGCACCGGCCACCAGATCCGCGGCGAGCACATCCTCACTCTCCGTACCGCCCCCACCACGCCGAGCACGCACCCACGCCCGTTTCAGATGCAGATGGACCTCGGACTCCCAGGTGAAGCCCATCCCGCCATGCACCTGCAGACAGTCCCGGGCCCCACGCACGGCCGCCTCGTCGGCCAGCAGCCGGGCCGCCGCGATGTCCACCGGATCACAGGTCACGGCAGCCGCGTACACGGCGGCCCGCGCCACCTCGACCCGCACCAAGGCCTGCGCACACAGATGCTTCACGGCCTGAAAAGCCCCGATCGGCTGCCCGAACTGCTCCCGAGTCCGGGCGTGTTGCACCGCCAGCCCACACACACGCGCGGCCGTCCCGAGCTGCTCGGCAGCGGTAAGCAGAACAGCGACAGGCTCGGTCCGCGCCGGAGCCGGCACCCGATGCAACGGCGTCAACGGATCCACCGACCGCAGCGCTACGGCCCCCTCGGCCCCCGGCAACACGACATCGGCCTCGTCCAGCCACTCCACGAGGCTCCCGTCGGCAGCGGCGACCACCGTCTCCCCGGTGGCGGCCCCTGGAACCACCCCGGCAGCAAGATGCGTGGCGACCAACGGCCCAGGCACCAGCGCCGCCCCCACTTCCTCAAACACCAACACGGCTTCGGGCAACCCGAGTCCAGCACCGCCGTCGACTTCGGCCAACCGCAAGGAGAACACCCCAAGCTCTCCGAGGGCCCGCCAGAAATCCCGGTCCAGCCGAGGAGCGCCCTGAAGGGGCGCGGGGCTGTGTACATCAGCGGCTCCGCCGCGGGGCGCGACCAGCCACGACGAACCCGCACCCGACCACCGACCGACCACATCCCGCACAGCAGCCTGCAAAGCCCTCTGCTCCCCGGTCAGTTGAAACCGCACCGCTCACCGCCCCTTCGGCAACCCAAGAATCCGCTCAGCCACGATGTTCTGCTGAATCTGCGAGGTCCCCGCAGCGATGGTGTACGACAGCGACGACAGCCGGTCCAACACCCACGGCCGTTCCAGATCAAGGGAGTTCGGGCCAAGAACATCCGCCGCCGCGTCATACAGCTCCTGACGGGCGTGCGAGTAGCGGAGTTTGAAGACCGACCCGCCCACACCCGGAACGCCGCCGGAGGCCTCCGCCTCGCTCACATTCCACTGCGTAAGCCGCCACAACGCCCGGAACTCCGCGTTCAACCGCCCCAGCCGCCGCCGAAGCACGGAATCGTCCCAACTCCCGTTCCGCCGCGCCTCCAGGGCCAGTTCACCCAACACCCGCCGACAGGCGACGACCTCCCCCACAAAGGCCGTCCCGCGCTCGAAGGACAGCGTCACCATCGTCACGCGCCACCCGTCGTTCTCGTCCCCCACCCGGTTGCCGACAGGCACCCGCACCTCATCGAGGAACACCTCGGCGAACTCGGCGGACCCGGCAAGCGTCCGCAACGGCCGTACGGTGATCCCCGGCGCGTCCATCGGCATCGCGAGCCAGCTGATCCCCCGGTGCTTGGGCGCCGACGCATCCGTCCGGACCAACAACTCGCACCAGTCGGCGACTTCGGCGTGCGAGGTCCAGATCTTGGAACCGGTCACCACGTAGTCGTCGCCGTCCCGCCACGCGCGCGTGCGCAACGCCGCGAGGTCGGACCCGGCGTCCGGTTCGCTGAACCCCTGGCACCACACCTCGTCGCCGCGCAGCACCGGCGGCAGCCAGCGCTCCCGCTGCTCGGGCGTCCCCTCGGCGGCGATCGTCGGCCCGGCGTGCAACAGCCCGACGAAATTGGCCCCTACGTAGGGCGCGCCGGCCTTCTCGGTCTCCTCGAGGAAGATCAGCCGGGTGGTCGGGGAGGCGTCCCAGTGCACGTCGGCGTACCCGGCGTCGTAGAGCATCCGCTGCCAGCCGAGGTCGTAGACGCGCCGGGCGGGCCAGTCGTCCGGAGACGGCTTCGAAGGCAGGGTGGGAAGCACCTTGGCCAGCCACTCCCGCAATCGGGCCCGGTACTCGTCCTCCTCGGGCGTGTACGAGAGGTCCATTACTTGTCGAGGTCCAGGCCCAGCATGCGGATCGCGTTGCCCCGCATCAGCTTGTAGACCGTCTCGTCGTCGAGGCCCTTCACATGGTCGAGGGCGACCTCCTTGGTGTGCGGGAAGGTCGAGTCGACGTGCGGGTAGTCGGTCTCGAAGGTGGCGTTGTCCCGCCCCACCACGTCCAGCGAAGCGACCCCGTGCTTGTCGCGGAAGAAGCAGCAGAACATCTGGCGGTAGTAGTACGTGGAGGGCGGGTCCGGGATGAGGTCCCGCACGCCACCCCACGCGCGGTGCTCCTCCCAGACGTCGTCGGCGCGTTCCAGGGCGTACGGGATCCAGCCCATCTGCCCTTCGGAGTAGGCGAGTTTGAGGGTCGGGAACTTCACCAGGACCCCGCTGAAGAGGAAGTCCATCATCGAGGCCATCGCGTTGTTGAAGGAGAGCGAGGCCTGTACGGCGGGGGGCGCGTCCGGGGAGGCGGCGGGCATCTGGGAGCTGCTGCCGATGTGCATGTTGACGACCGTGCCGGTCTCCTGGCAGACGGCGAAGAACGGGTCCCAGTAACCGGAGTGGATCGACGGCAGCCCAAGGTAAGTGGGGATCTCGGAGAACGTCACCGCCCGCACCCCACGTGCCGCGTTGCGCCGGATCTCCTCGACCGCCAACTCCACGTCCCACAAAGGGATCAGGCACAGCGGGATGAGGCGGCCGCCGCTGTCGCCGCACCACTCCTCGACCATCCAGTCGTTGTAGGCGCGGACGCAGGCGAGCGCGACCTCCTTGTCGTGGGCCTCGGCGAAGGTCTGTCCGCAGAAGCGTGGGAAGGTCGGGAAGCAGAGCGAGCCCTCGACATGGTTGAGGTCCATGTCCGCGAGCCGCGCCTTGGGGTCCCAACAACCCCTGCGCATCTGCTCGCGGGTGATGCCCTCCAGGGTCATCTCGTCGCGGTCGAAGCCCACGGCGGCGATGTTGCGCTTGTACGGGAACTTGAGGTCCTCGTAGATCCACCAGTCGGTGGGCGGCCCGTCCGGGTCCATCGTGATCTGGTACTTGCCCGCCACGTAGGCGAGTTCGCCGATGCCGGCGGTGAGCGGCTGGGGGCCGCGGTCCCGGTACTTCTTCGGCAGCCAGGTCTCGAAGAGGTGCGCGGGTTCGATCACGTGGTCGTCGACGCTGATGATGCGGGGCAGTTCGGTGGCCATGGGTTCCCCTCCGGCGGGACGGTACTTATCTGATGACCCGTCAGATAGCATGTCACCTGACGAGTCGTCAGCCAAGGAGGGGGACCATGAACGAGACGCCGCACTCCCTGAGTTCCTCCCGCACCCTGTGGGAACTGGTCGTCCGCCGCGCCGACTTGACCCCCGACCGCCCGGTTCTCCTCCAGGACGACCGCGCCCTGAGCTTCGGCGAGTTGCGCGACCGGGCGGAGCGAGTGGCGGCCGGCCTGTACGGCATGGGCGTACGGCCCGGCACGGTCGTCGCCTGGCAGCTGCCCACCCGTATCGAGACGGCCCTGCTCTCCTTCGCGCTGGCCCGCCTGGGCGCCGTACAGACGCCGGTGATCCCCTTCTACCGCGACCGCGAAGTCGGCTTCGCGCTACGGGAGTCGAAGGCGGAGTACTTCGCGGTCCCCGGCACCTGGCGCGGCTTCGACCACACGGCGATGGCACGGCGGCTCGGCGCGCGGGGGGTCTTCGAGGCGTACGACGACGCCCAACTCCCGGACGGAGAGCCGGACATACTCCCTCCTCCGCCGGCCGACGGCACCTCCGTCCGCTGGATCTACTGGACCTCCGGCACCACCTCCGACCCCAAGGGCGTGCTGCACACGGACCGTTCACTGATCGCGGGCGGCTCGTGCCTCGCGCACGCGCTGCGGCTGACGGCGGACGACGTGGGCTCGATGGCCTTCCCGTACGCGCACATCGCGGGGCCCGACTACACGGTGATGCTGCTGCTGTACGGCTTCCCGGCGGTGATGTTCGAGCAGTTCGCGCTCCCGGACGCGCTGGAGGGCTATCGCAAGCACGGGGTGACGGTGGCCGGCGGCTCAACTGCCTTCTATTCCATGTTCCTTGCGGAGCAACGCAAGCAGCCGGGGACCAAGGTGATCCCCTCGCTACGGCTGCTCGCGGGCGGCGGGGCGCCCAAGCCGCCGGAGGTCTACCACTCCGTCGTACGGGAGATGGGGGTCCAACTCACCCACGGATACGGCATGACCGAGGTGCCGATGATCACCATGGGGGACCCGGAGGACACGACCGAGAATCTCGCCACGACCGAGGGTCGGCCGCCCGAGGGGATGGAGATACGGATCGCCGAGGGCGGGGAGGTGCGGCTGCGCGGGGAGGCCGTGTGTCAGGGGTACTTGGACCCGGCGCAGACGGCCGAGGCCTTCGACGCGGACGGGTTTCTGCGCACCGGGGACCTGGGGACGGTGACCGACAGCGGGCATCTCATCCTCACCGGGCGGCTGAAGGACGTGATCATCCGCAAGGGCGAGAACATCTCCGCGAAGGAGATCGAGGATCTGCTGGCCGCGCATCCGGACGTCGGTGACGTGGCCGTCGTAGGGCTGCCGGACGTGGAGCGTGGGGAGCGGGTGTGCGCGGTGGTCGAGCAGCCGCCGGGGGCGGGCGAGTTGACCCTGTCCGCCGTGACGGACTATCTGCGCGCGGAAGGGCTGTCCGTGCACAAGCTGCCGGAGCAGCTGGAGATCGTGGACGCCCTTCCGCGCAACGAGACGCTGCGCAAAGTGCTCAAGTACAAGCTGCGGGAGCGCTATTCGGACCCCAGGACGGATCCCGGGGCTATTCCGGGACGGTGAAGTAGCGGGCGAAGGAGGAGATGATCTCCGCCTCGCCGACCTTGCCGTCGCTGTCCGTGTCGAGGGCGTCGGCGGCCATGGCGGCGATGTCGTCGGGGACACCGAGGGCCTTGAGGACGCGCACGGTGTCCGCGATGGTGGCCGAGCCGTCGCCGTCCGGGTCCGCGACGTCGAGGGCCGCGTGCAGGAAGGGGCGGCCGATCTCGGCGAAACGCTCCGGGTTGTCGCGCAGGCGCTTGACCGCGCCGCCCACGAACTCCTCGCGGCTGACGCGCTGGTCGCCGTCCCGGTCGGCGATGCCTGCCATGCCCTGCCAGAACGCCTCGGCGCCGATGTACAGGGCCTGGCCCTTGTCGGAGCGGGCCGCCGTACCGAACTCCGCGAGCAGCGCCTTGGCCGCCGAGCTGAAGTCCTCCCGGTCGATGAAGCCGTTGCCGTCCTGGTCGAAGGTGGCGAACCGGGCGGCGATCCGTCGCTCGTACTCGGTGCTGACCATGTCTTTCGGGCCGCCTTACTCATGTGGGGTGCGCTTGGCTGGAGCGTACGACGCCGGGGCGGGTCCGGGAGCGGAAAACGTCGCTTGTACCAAGACCGGGGAAATTCCGAAACAACGGCGTCACGCGGGAAACCCACGGCGTCGCGCCGGAAACCCGCAGCGTCACGCCGAGAGGGGGTCCGCCTCTTCCTCGGGCGCCTCTTCTGTGGCCGCCATCACATCGGGATAGACGTCGAAGAGGCGGCGCACACCGAGGGCGCCGAGGACCCGGTTGACGTGCGAGCCGTCGACCGCGCCCTGCGCGGGCAGGATGAGGCGCAGGTGTCCCTGGCAGGACCGGATCAGCCGGCGGGCCGCGATGAGCACGCCGACGCCGCTGGAGTCGCAGAACAGCACCTCGGAGAGGTCCACGACCAGGCTGTGGTGACCGTCGGCCACCACGTCGTGCACGCGCTGGCGCAGCACCGGCGAGGTCACCAGGTCCAGTTCGCCGGACACGAGGAGCACGGACCAGCCGCCGCGCTCACCGTCGTTCACTTTGAAGGCCACCATCGCGCCTCTCGCTAGCCGGAACTCCCGGAAACCGTCCGGAAACGGAAGCCGTACCTACGCTTCCTTGCAGCGCGGCTGCCCAGCGGCCGTTCCCTGAAACACGGGGGCAGAAACGGAAAACGATCGGAAGAGGCTTGTTTTGGTCGCCTTCGATCCTGTTCGATCGGGTGTGGGCAGGGTAGGCGCAGATCCGTTACCACCTGCGCCCCTCCGGGGGCGTGCAATTGCAGAATGGGGGGTGCGCTGTCAGACGTGCCCACTACATTCGAAGAGACGGTGAGCGCACGCTTGACTCGGGCACAGGCACGGTGAGGGGGCCGCATGGCGACGAAGGACGCACCGCCCCGTTGGGACCGCAAGATGCAGCAGCGGCTCGCCCGCGGCGAGGCGGCGGCCCTCGGTGAGCTGTACGACCGCTTCGGCTCCCTCGTGCACTCCCTCGCCCACCGCGTCCTCGGCGACGAGACCGCCGCCGACGGCATCACCCGCGAGGTCTTCGCCCACGTCTGGGAACACCCCGACACGTACGACCCCAAGCAGGGCCCCCTTCGTTCCTGGGTGGCCGCGCTGACGCACCGCCTCGCCGTGCAGCGGCTGCGCGCCACCGAGACCGCCGCGCTCGCGCAGGGCGGCCAGGGCACCACCGAGGAGCTGGAGCGCAAGGTCCGCCGCGCCTCCGTCGCCGCCCGCGCCGACTACATCGTCACGTCCATGCCCGCCCCGCTGCGGGCCGCCCTGGAGCTGGCCTACTTCCAGCGCCGTGACTACCGTCAGACCGCCGTCGACCTCGGCGTCACCGAGGACGAGGCCCGCCGCCGCCTCCGCCTCGGCCTCCAACTCCTGTCCACCGCCCACGACGCCGGCGCACCGCCGGGAGCGGGGGGTGGGGCGTGACCGACGCACAGCGCGACGGCTCCGAGGAGTACGAGGGGTACGGCGAAGGGGCCGAGGAAGGGGCAGCGGTCGTGCCGGTGCAGGGCGGGCCGGGGAGCGGGGGTCCTCCAGGTGAGCCGGGTGGCTCCGAGGACGGCGGCTCCGCGCATGGTGGTTCCGGAAACGACCACCGGGTGAACTATGGCTCCGGGAACGGCGGTTCGGTGAACGACGGCGGCGACGGCGACGGCATGCAGGGTGGGCCGGGCGGTCCCGGTGGCGGTCCCGGTGGCGGTTCCGCGAGCAGCGGTTCCGTGGGCGGTGACGGTGAGCCGCCGCGCATCCCGATGCCCCGCGCCTCCGTGGAGGACACCGGGCGCCCGCTGCCCGAACTCGACGCGTCCGAGTCCCGGCCCGTGCCGCTGGTCCTGGAGCACCGGGTGCTGAAGGCGCTGCTCGGCGCGTGGGCGCTGGCCGCGTGCTCGGCGGAGGAGACGGAAGCCGTCGAGGAGCACCTCGGCGAGTGCGGCGCCTGCGCGGACGAGGCGCTGCGGCTGCGCGGTGCCGTAGGACTGCTGCACCCCGTCGAGCCCCTCGACCTCGACCCCGGTCTGCGCACCCGCGTCCTCACCGGCTCCTTCGACCGCCGGCCGCCGCGCATACCGGTGCCGGAGTGGGCGACGCCGTACGACGCGGAGACCGCGCGTCTTGACGCCCTGCTCCAGGACATAGGCGACGCCGAGTGGCACGCGCCCGTACGGCTGCGCTGGTTCGACGGCGAGGGCCCGACGAGCCGCCGTACGACCGTCGCCGGGGTCATCGCGCATCTGCTGACCGTCGACGGCCTGGTCGCGGCGGCGCTGGGCCTCGACGACCCGCTGGCCGGGGAGGTGGACAAACCCGCGACGCCGGCCTCGCGCACCGAGGCGTACTGGCGGGCGTCGTACTTCCCGCCGACCCGCTCCATCCGCGCGCCCTGGCGCGAGCAGAGCCACGACATCGTCCGCACGGTGTCGTTCACCGGCGGCACCACCGGCAGACTCGCCGTCTCCTACGGCGACTTCGAGCTGCCGTTGCACGATGCGATGCTCGACCGGGCCTTCGAGTGCTGGGTGCACGCGGAGGACATCGCGGACGCGGTGGACTATCCGTACGAGCCGCCGTCCCCGCGCTACCTGAACCGGATGATCGACCTCGCGGCGCGCACGCTTCCCGCGGTGCTGGCCGAGCGGCGGCGACACGGGTTGGCTTCGCCGGGCGGGGGGCGGAGTCTGCGGCTGGAGATCGAGGGGCACGGTGGGGGTGAGTGGCTGATCCCTCTCGACTCGCTCGGGGCGGTGGGTTCCGCGGAGCGTGAGGTGGCCCATATCGCGCTGGACGGGGTCGAGTTCTGCCACCTGGCTGCGGAGCATGTGTCACCGGAGGACGCGGCTGCGGGGCAACTCGGTGACCGGGGGGCGATCAGGGATGTGCTGTTCGCTACCGCGTCGTTGAGCCGGATGTAGGGGTGAGTTCCGGTTTCGTCGGCGGCTGCGGGTGAGTGGGGGCCGTTCGCGCAGTTCCTCGCGCCCCTTGGGGGGTTCGGTTTCGGGGACGGCTGCGGGTAGTCCGTGGTTGCTCGCGCAGTTCCCCGCGCCCCTTGAGTACGGGCAGTGGTCCCACCTAAGGGGCGCGGGGAACTGCGCGACCAGCCCCCACGCAGCCGCAGCCGCCCCCGAAACGGAAACCCCGCTCCCCTTCGAAACGCAGGCTCAGTTCCAGGGGCGCGGGGAACTGCGCGACCAGCCCCCACGCAGCCGCAGCCGCCCCAAAACCCGAACCCCCGAGCTCTTAGGCGAACACGACAGTCCGGCGCCCGTTCAGCAGAATCCGGCGCTCCGCGTGCCACTTCACAGCCCGCGCCAGCGCCTGGCACTCCACATCGCGCCCGACCGCCACCAACTGGTCCGGGGTGACGTCATGCCCCACCCGCTCGACCTCCTGCTCGATGATCGGGCCCTCGTCGAGGTCGGCCGTCACATAGTGCGCCGTGGCACCGATCAGCTTCACACCCCGTGCGTGCGCCTGGTGATACGGCTTCGCGCCCTTGAAGCTCGGCAGGAACGAGTGGTGGATGTTGATGATCCGGCCGCTGAGCGCCTTGCAGAGGTCGTCGGAGAGGACCTGCATGTAGCGGGCGAGGACGACGAGTTCGACGTTCTCCTCGCGGACCAGGTCGAGAACCCGCGCCTCGGCCTCGGCCTTGGTGTCCTTCGTCACGGGGATGTGGTGGAAGGGGATGTGGTACGACTCCACCAGCTCGGCGAAGTCGGTGTGGTTGGACACCACCGCCGCGATCTCCACCGGCAGCGCACCGATCCGCGCCCGGAACAGCAGGTCGTTCAGGCAGTGGCCGAACTTGCTGACCATGAGGACGATGCGCATCTTCTCGTCGGCCCGGTTGAGCTGCCAGTCCATGTGGAAGGAGTCACCGATCGCCGCGAAGCTCGCGCGCAGCTTGTCCACGGTCACCGGCGGCTCCGCCGAGAAATGGACGCGCATGAAGAACAGTCCCGTGTCCTGGTCGCCGAACTGCTGGCTGTCCACAATGTTGCAGCCGGTCATGAAGAGGTAGCTCGACACGGCGTGCACGATGCCCTGCTTGTCGGGGCAGGACAGGGTGAGGACGTACTGGTCGGCGGGTGCCGCGGCTGGGGTGGACTGCGCGTTCATGCAGGACAGGGTCCCATATCCCCCCGATCGGAGGGACCGGCGTCCGCCACCCGGACCTACGCCCCGGACCGACGGCACGCACCCACCGTCGGCCTACGCCGACCGCGTCAGCCGTCGAGCTACGCCGACCGCGTCATGATCTGCAGAACCTCCAGCGTCCGCGGCGGCGCGTCCGGGTCCTCCCCGTCGCTCACCGCCATCCGCACATGGGCGTCCCGTGCCGCCCGCACCGCCTCCGGCCACGCCTGGTGGTCGACGTACGCGGCGACCTGGGCGTCCGGTCCGACCTGGTGCATGATCCGCAGGACGCGCAGGACGGCGGTGTCGACGAGGGCCGCCTCCTGGGAGTCGCGGAAGATCGTGCCGACGTATTTCTCGGCGGACCAGTTGTCGAGCCAGGTGTCCTCGACGAGGCGGTAGACGGCGTCGGTGACGTCACCGTAGCCGTCGACACCGGCCAGCCAGACGTTCTGCTGGAACGCCGGGTCCGAGAGCATGTGCAGCGCGGAACGCACGTTGCTGCGCCAGCGCCACCAGGGCATGTCGTTCAGTGGCATGCCGCCCATGGTGGAGGAGCGACGGGGGCGACGGGAAGAGTTCTCCGAACCTTGCACGGTCATCGATCGTACGTTCCTCGTCACACACACAGGAACGCCCCCCGTAATTCACCTCCACGTCACCACTTGTTGACCCCGAGTCACGCCCGGGTTAGCGGTGTGGCGGAAGCGTGTGTGTACATGACCGGCAGGCGGCGCAACCGCAGCACCTTACTCCCCACGATCATCCGGCGGCCCGTCAGAGCATCCGTCACCTCGGCGGCCGCTCTGGTGGCATGCGCGTCGCTCGCGGCCGGCTGCGGAGTGATTCCCGGTACGACGGGGGGCTCCGGGGACGACGCGATCACCGTGATGACCTGGGCGCCGTGGGACACCAACTCGACCAACAAGCCCGGCATGCCCGCCATGGCGACGGCGTACGCGAAGTGGATCAACAAGCACGGCGGTCTCAACGGCCGCAAGCTCAAGGTCCTGACCTGCAACGACCACAACACCAGCGTGTCCGCCGCGAAGTGCGCCCGGCTCGCCGTGCAGGAGAACGTCGTCGCGGTCGTCGGCTCCTACAGCGAGTTCAGCGACTCGTACTTCGCCCCGCTGGAGGGCGCCGGCATCCCGTACATAGGCGGCTACGGCGTGACGAACGAGGAGTTCACCCGCGCCCTGTCCTACCCCGTCAACGGCGGCCAGCCCGCGCTCCTGGCGGGCCTCGGCAAGGAACTCGCCCCCGCCTGCGGCCCGGTCACGCTCGTCCGGCCCGACTCCATCGCCGGCGACGACCTGCCCCCGCTGCTGAACGCCGGGCTCAAGGCGGGCGGGCACGGACCGGCGACCGACCAGCTCGCGGCCGACGACGCCACCGAGTACTCGGACCAGTCGACGCGCGCGCTGGAGAGCGCGAGCGGCGACTCGGGCAAGAAGGGGTGCGTGGTGCCCTCCCTCGGGGACCGCACCGACACCTTCATGGACTCCTTCCGGCGCGACCGCGAGGACTATCCCGCGGTACGGACCGCGACCGTGCTCGGCAGCGTCGACCAGACCGAGATCAACTCCACGGGCGGGCAGTCCGGGCCGTACGAGGGGTCGTACATCACCGGCTGGTACCCGGTCGCCAGCGACGCGCGCTGGAACCCGATGAAGAACGCCGTCAACGAGGTGGCCTTCGGTGACAACCGCATCGACCCGGCGGACGCGGGGGTGCAGACCACCTGGATCGCGTACACCGCGTTCAGGGCCGTCGTGAAGTCGCTCGGCGGCGGCGACGTGAGCGCCGACAACATACGGCGTGCCCTGGACGACGGCGTCAAGGTCAACACGGGCGGGCTCACGCCGACGCTGCAGTGGAGTTCCTCGGACGACAACCTCGCGTCCGTCGGACTGGCCCGCCTCGTGAACGCGGACGTGACGCTTCAGGTCGTACGGAAGGGCGTTCTGGTGTCGGCGAAGAAAGGCTTCTTCGATATGACGAAGACCTTGGACAGCGCGGACCTCGACTGAGAACCGGGACCCGCGCCACCCTTCTTTTTTCCGCTTCTGCTCCGCCGCTGCCTCAGAGCTGGGTCGGCTGGCGCTCGGTCAGGCCGTAGGTCTTCGCGATCGTGTTCCAGAGGGCGGCGGCCTTGACCTTCTGGTTGCTGGCGGTGCCGCTCGCCGCGTTGCCGGCCGCGGTCTGGCCGGTGGTGCGGGCGCTGCCCTTCTTGCAGCCGTGCTTGCCTGCGGCCTGGTCGGCCCAGGCCGCGTAGTGGGTGTCGGCCGACGCTGACGCCTTCCAGGCCTTGGTGAGAGCGGTGGTCAGCGCCTCGTTGGACGGCAGCTTGTCCAGGGTGAGCCCGGACAGCTTGGTCACCAGCTCGGTGCGCTGCTTGGCCGCGTCCCGCAGGTCGGAGGCGGCGCCGTCGAGGTTGTTGCAGGCCTTCACATTGCCCACGGCGTTGATCACCGAGGCACGGCTGCCGCCGCTGTCGGCGAGCAACTTGTCCAGGGCGACGGCCTGTTCCTTGGCGGCGTCGGCGCCCGTCGACGAGGAACCGTCACTCGCGGACGACGTGGCGGCGACGGTCTTGTTGGCGTCGCTCTTGCTGCCGCCGCCGCTGAGCAACGCGCCCGCGCCGACCCCGAGGACGGCGATGACGACCCCGACACCGGCGATCAGCGGCACCCGCGAGCGACGACCGCCCCGGTCGCCGTCGTCGTCCTGCACGGGCGGGGCGTAGGACGGCTGGGCGTACGACGGCTGCGCGTAGCCCGGCTGCCCGCCCTGCGGCGGCTGTTGGAAGCGGGGCATGTGCTGGGTGGCCCCGGCCGGCACCTCGCTCCCGGAGCCGCTGCGGAAGAGGTTGTCGAACTCGGCGGGCGGCTGCCGCTCCCCGGATCCGCCCGGCTGCGCCCCGTACCCGGGTGCGGCGCCCTGCGCGGGCACCGGCGGGAGGAACTGCGTGGGCTGCGCGTCGGGGTGGGAGGCCTGCGGCATCGGCCCGGCGTGCACCTCGGGCGGCAGCGCCCCGGGCACGACCGGCGGGATGTACTGGGTCGCGCCCTCGTCCATGGCGACGGCGGGAACCGGCGGCAGGAACTGCGTGGCGCCCTCGTCGCCGGGCATGTTGACCACCGGCGGGATGAACTGCGTCGCCCCCTCGTCGGCGGGCGGCAGTGGGGCGCTCGGGAACGCGGGCGCGGCGGGCGGCAGGGGCGCGCCCGCACCGGAAGCGCCGTATCCGTATCCGCCGTAGGACTGCGCGTCGGACCCGGCCGCCGGTATCGCGTGCGCCTGGTCGGACGCGTAGCCCGCCCCGACGTACCCGGCGGAGGGCTCCGGGGCGTATCCCGACGGGTACTCCTGTGCGTACGACTGCTGCTGCACGCCGTAGGCCGCGTGCTGGGCGCTCTCCTGGGGCAGGGCCCCCGGCTGGCTCGGGATGCCGTCCTGGGCGCCCCACGGGGACGGCTGCTCGGGGGCGGTCCCCCACTGCTGCTGCGGTTGCTGCTGCGGCAGCTGTTGCGGCTCTCCCCAGCCCTGGCCCGGCGGCGGGGCCGGGGTCTGGTGCTGATGGTGATGCTGTGGGTCGTGCTGCTGGTCCGGGCCCCACGACCCGCCCCAGGGCTGACCGCCGCCCGGGGGTGCTGCCGGCTGCCCGCCCGACTGCTGGTCACCGCGTCCGCCCGTCATACCCGGCAGGAGGGGTGCGCCTCCGTCGGAGGGCAGCACGATGCCTTCGCGCGCGGGCCGCGCCGAGGGCTCCTCGCCCTGTCCACTCTGCGTCACCGGGACTCCTACGAATGGGGGACCTTCGGGATCGTCGGCTCACGCTACCGGGTACCCCGAGCCCGGTGCCACGCAGCACTGGACTGGACCTCTCCACTTGTGACCCCGGTAACAGCTCCGGGACCTCATCCGCCCCAACAACCGCTCCAAATCCCGCTGTACGCCCCCCTTTCACCACCGGAAGACCACCAGAAGCTTCGTTCACTCCCTGTTCACGCGGCGGCCTGCAACTCCATCCGCGCCCCGAACTCCCTCACCACCGGCTCGTCCCGGTACGGCTCCAGGCGCTGCTGGAAGTCGTCCAGATACTCGGCGCCCCGGTTGGACCGCAGCGAGCCGAGCAACTCCACTGCTTTCAGGCCCGTGTTGCAGGCCTGCTCGACCTCGCGCTGCTGCACCTGCGCGCTCGCCAGCAGCACGTACCCGATGGCCCGGCGGCGCGCCCGTGACTCCGGGTGCCCGTCCAGGGACTCCTGCGCGCACCTGGCCGCCGCCTCGGCCTGCCCCAGGTCGCGGTGGCAGTGCGCCAACTCGTCGGCGAGATACGCCTCGTCGAAGTGCCCGATCCACGCCGGGTCGTCCCCGGACGACGGATCCGCCGCGTCCAGCGCGCTCACCGCGCGCCCCGACGCCAGCTGTGCCGACCGCGCGTCACCCATCAGGGCGTGCCCGCGCGCCTCCGCCGCGTAGAACATCGCCTCGGCCCGCGGGGTCACGCGCCCGCGCGCCCCCTCCTGCGCCGCCCGCGCCAACTGCGCGATCTCACGCGGGTTTCCGAGCTGCGCGGCGAGGTGACTCATGGACGCGGCGAGCACGTACCCGCCGTATCCCCGGTCCCCGGCCGCCTGGGCGAGGCGCAGCGCCTGGATGTAGTACCGCTGGGCCAGGCCGGGTTGACCGGTGTCGACGGCCATGTAGCCGGCGAGTTCCGTCAACCGGGCGACGGCGGCGAACAGTTCACGCCCCACGGCCTCCCGGTACGACCCCGCGAGCAGCCCGGAGACGACACTGTTGAGGTAGTGCACGACGACCGGGCGCACATGCCCGCTGCCGTACTGGTGGTCCAACTCGCTGAGCGCCTGCGTCATCGCGCGCACGGCCGCCACGTCGGACTGGCCCACCCGCGGTCCCGCCGCGCGGGCGACCTGCGAGTCCGGCGAGGAGATCAGCCAGTCACGGCTCGGCTCGACCAGCGCGGACGCGGCGACCGACGAACCGGACAGGAAGTCCCGGCGCCCCACGTCACTGCGCCACAGCTCACACACCTGCTCGATGGCCCCGAGGACGGTCGGCGAGAACTGCAGGCCCACACCCGACGCGAGGTTCTTGCCGTTGGCCATGCCGATCTCGTCGATCGTGACCGTACGGCCCAGCTTGCGGCCCAGCGCCTCGGCGATGATCGCCGGGGCCCGCCCGCGCGGCTGCTGTCCCCGCAGCCAACGGGCCACGGACGTCTTGTCGTAGCGCAGGTCGAGACCGTGCTCGGCGCCGCACATGTTGACCCGGCGGGCCAGCCCGGCGTTCGAGCACCCCGCCTCCTGGATGAGCGCCTGCAGCCGTTCGTTCGGCTGCCGCGCGACAAGTGGCCTTGCGGCCATGGCGTACCCCCTGGGAACAACCCCTGAAGCGAAAAGATCCGGCCGTGAAGATCAATGCCCAGCGAACATGGCGAAAATGCGAAGCATGCGAGGAATGCCGGGGTAAAAGCTGGTGCCCGCCCCACAGGTGGCTACCCAACTCCCGCCGTCGTTCCTCCCGCGCGCCCCCGCACATGCCTCCATGCGCCCCAGTTGCGGAATCGATGCTCCTCCCCCGCGCGCGCTACCCCCGTAACTCCAGGTGGGTGCGGGAGTTGTGTTGGGCGTGGAAGAGACGATCGCGGGCACCGAAGCCGCTCAGATTCCGAAGCAGCGCGGGGAATCGCTGCTGGAGACAGCCGTACGCTACGCCGAGGAGCGCCACTGGGACGTCTTCCCCGGCACGTGGCTGGAAGCCGTCGACGGGGTGCAGCACTGCTCGTGCGGCGACCCCGCGTGCGCCGCACCCGGCGCACATCCGGCGCGTGAGGACTGGGCGACGCAGGCGACGGGCAGTGCGACGGTCGCGCGGCGGATGTGGCAGAAGCAGCCGGCGTCTTCGATTCTGTTGCCTACGGGGCGTACGTTCGACGCGATTTCCGTCCCGGAGAGTTCGGGGTTTCTCGCGCTGGCCCGGATGGAGCGCATGGAGTTGACGCTGGGTCCTGTGACGTTGACTCCGGCGCGGCGGATGGAGTTCTTCGTACTGCCCGGGGCTTCGGTGAAGGTGCCGGATCTGGTGCGGAAGATCGGGTGGGCGCCTGCTTCCCTTGATCTTGTGGTGCTGGGTGAGGGTGGGTATGTGGCCGCGCCGCCTACTCGGTTCGGGTCTCGCGGGGCTGTGCAGTGGGCTTGTCGGCCTACCGCTGCGAACCGTTGGCTGCCGGATGCGGAGGAGTTGATCTCGCCGCTCGCCTATGCGTGTGGGCGGGATCGGTAGCGTTGGCGGGTGCGGGCTCGGTGGGGGCTGAGCGCGCAGTTCCCCGCGCCCCTTAGGTGGGGCACCTGACCGTAGGCTGCGAGGTATGACGTCTGCTGCCGTGCGTGTGCGTGGGCTCTGGAAGCGGTTCGGGCAGCAAGTAGCTGTTGCCGGGATTGATCTGGAGTTGCCCTCGGGCAAGTTCATCGGGCTTGTTGGGCCCAATGGGGCCGGGAAGACCACGACTCTCTCCATGGTGACCGGGTTGCTGCGGCCCGATCAGGGGTCCGTCGAGGTCGTCGGGCACGACGTGTGGGCGGACCCCGTGGCCGTGAAGGCGCGGATCGGGGTGTTGCCGGAAGGGCTTCGGCTCTTCGAACGACTCTCGGGACGGGAACTCCTCGGCTACAGCGGGCGGTTGCGGGGGCTGCCCGGGGCCGAGGTGGACAAGCGGGCCACGCAGTTGCTGGACGTGCTCGACCTGGCCGGGGCGCAGCACAAGCTCGTCGTCGACTACTCGACCGGTATGCGCAAGAAGATCGGGCTCGCCGCCGCACTCCTCCACAATCCCGAAGTCCTGTTCCTGGACGAGCCGTTCGAGGGCGTCGACCCGGTCTCCGCGCAGACCATCCGGGGCGTCCTGGAGCGCTACACCGCCTCCGGCGCCACCGTCGTCTTCTCCTCCCACGTCATGGAACTCGTCGAGTCCCTCTGCGACTGGGTCGCCGTGATGGCCGCCGGCCGCATCCGCGCCCAGGGCACCCTCGCCGAGGTGCGCGGCGAAGCACCCACCCTCCAGCAGGCGTTCCTCGAACTCGTCGGCGCCGGTGCCCGCGACCACGGCTCCGACCTCGACTGGCTGGGCGGCGGCACCCGATGAGCGACGCCACGACATCCGCATCGATCACCCCCGTCGTCGTACGGCTGAAGCTGTCGTTGTTGCGCAATGGTCTACGGCAGTCCGGTGGTCGGCGGGCCGCGTATGTCGCGTCGGCGGTGGTGGCGCTGCTGTTCGCGGCGCTCCAGTTGCTCGGCCTGATCTCGCTGCGCGGGGACGCGCACGCGGACTCCGTGGTCGTACTCCTCGTGGCGGTACTGGGGTTGGGCTGGGCGGTGATGCCGCTGTTCTTCCCGTCCGGCGACGAGACCCTCGACCCGACTCGCCTGGTGATGCTGCCACTTCGGCCCCAACCCTTGGTACGGGCACTGCTGGCGGCCTCGTTGGTCGGCATCGGGCCGCTGTTCACGCTGGTGCTGCTGCTCGGTTCGGTGATCGCGGTCGCGCACGGCGCCGCCGCGTACGTCACGGCGGTCCTGGCGCTCCCGCTCTCCCTGCTGATCTGCGTGGCCCTCGCGCGGGCCGTCGCCGCCGCCAACATCCGCCTGCTGACCAGCAGGAAGGGGCGGGACCTCGCGGTGCTGAGCGGGCTGGTGATCGCGGTCGGGGCGCAGTTGGTCAACTTCGGTGCACAGCGCCTGGGTTCATCCGGACTGGCCCAACTCGACCCGGCAGGCGAGGTGTTGCGCTGGGTGCCGCCCGCGTCGGCGGTCGGCGCGGTGGACTCGGTGAGCAGGGGTTCCTACGGCCTGGCGTGCACCCAACTCGCCCTGTCCGTCGGCGCATTGGCCGCCCTGCTGACCCTCTGGTCGCGCACGCTGACCCGGCTGATGACCGCGCCGGACGGCTCCACCCTCCAGTCCGCCGAACCGGCCGCGAAGGACAGGACAGCCGCCGGCGGCCTGGCCCGTCTCCTCCCGTCCGGCCGCACCGGCACGGTCATGGAACGCAGCCTGCGCTACGTCTGGCGCGACCCCAAGACCAAGGCCGCGTGGGTGACTTCGCTGGCGATCGGCCTGATCGTGCCGGTGTTCAACGCGTTGCAGGGCACCGGCTCCGTCTACTTCGCGTGCTTCGCCGCCGGGATGCTCGGCATCCAGATGTACAACCAGTTCGGCCAGGACACCTCGGCGTTCTGGATGGTCGCGATGACGATCTCCACGACCCGGGACGCCTACGTCGAACTCCGCGCCCGCGCCCTCGCGTTGCTGGTGATCACCCTGCCGTACGCGGCCCTCGTCACCGTCCTGACGACAGCGATGCTCGGCGACTGGCCACGCCTCCCGGAGGTCCTCGGCCTCTCCTTCGCCCTCCTCGGCGCGATGCTCGCCACCGGCGCCTGGACCTCGGCCCGCTTCCCCTACTCCATCCCCCAGGGCAGCCACAAAAACGTCGCCCCCGGCCAGGCCGGCCTCGCCTGGATCTCCATCTTCGGCGGCATGATCTCCGCGGCCCTCCTCTGCGCCCCCGTGATCACCCTCACCATCTGGTCCAACGTGAGCGCGAACGGCGACCAGTGGAGCTGGGTCCTGCTACCGGTGGGGGCGGCTTACGGAGCGGCGATCACGTACGCGGGACTGCGATTGGCAGCACCGGGGACGGCAAGGCGACTCCCGGAGATTTTGGCGGCGGTAAGCAAGGGCTGACTTTTCAGCTCAGGGGCAGGCGATTCCCTCAGGGGCGCGGGGAACTGCGCGACCAGCCCCAACGCACCCGCACTCGCCACACAACCGCACCCCCCACCCCCCTAGGCGCCCAACTCACACCAGCACCGCATCAAGAAACGGCTCAACAGCCAACCGCCAGGCCTCGGGCTGGTCGTAGTGCACAAGATGGCCCGCATCAGCCACCTCCGCATACTCCCCCCTGGGAAGGACCCGCACCATCTCCTGCGCCTCAGCCCGCCCCAACTCCCCATCAAGCCCCCGCACCACAAGCGCAGGACACTGCACCTGAGCGAGCTCCTCCCAGTGCGCGTCGTACACCCACGTCTCCCGAGACTTCAGCATCTGCTCCGGCTCGAACACGGGTCGCCACCCGTCGGGAGACTCGTGCATGACCTCGGCATAGAACTCCCCCCGGGAGGGATTCGGCCGCTCCACCCACGGATCGTCCTCACCGAACCACTTACGCACATCCGCGAGCGTGGCAAAGGGAACGGGCCACGACTTGAACCAGTCCGACCACTCCCGCTGCGAGGCCGCGCCCAGCGCGGACGCCCGCATGTCACAGATGATCAACCCCCGCACCAGATCGGGCCGCTTCGCCGCGAGCTGCCACGCGGTCAGCGCACCCATCGCGTGCCCGATGAGGACGACCGGGGCGAGCTCCAGCTGCTCCAGCGCGGCCTCCGCGTCCTCGACGTAGGCCTCGCGGGTGAAGGCCGCCTGCGGCGGCTTGTCGCTCTGGCCGTGGCCGCGCTGGTCGAGCGCGACGGCCCGGTGCCGCTCGGAGAGCCAGCGGGCGGTGGACGCCCAGTGCGAGGCACGGCCCATGAGGCCGTGCAGTAAGAGAACTCCGGGTGCCCGCTCGATCTCCCCCGACTTGGGAGGGTCCGCGAACTCCCATGCGGCCAGGCGTACGCCGCCTGCTCCGGTCACGTCGATGCGCCGCGCCATTGGTCCTGGCACCCCCCTAGCTCCGCACGGACCGCTCGCTCCCGCTTCGAGCCCACCGGTCCTGTGAACCACGCTCTGCCGCTCGTGCCGTTTCTTCTTGCTTCGGTCTCTTCTCTTGCTCGTCTCTTCCTACAGCTCACGCCCCGCGCGTTTCATCACCCACAGGTTATCGAATACAGATTCGAAAATGCTGTTTCCGGCCGCAACACCCCTCGTTCGAGTGACCGGGCTCAAGGAATGATCGCCGCTGCCGAGGGGAGATCTTCAGCGGGAGGCGGACCGCTCGGGGAAACCGGTCCGAAGGGGATGACCTTGAGAGCTCGGGGCTCCGGGTCAGCACAGGGGAGGACAGGCCCCGGCGCCGTGCGGCGCCGGGGCCCTCTCCACGATTGCGGCACATCCTCCCGCCCCCTCACGGTCATATGCCTCACGCGACAGCCTGGCACGCGAAGCGTCCGAGCGCTGCGATTCAGCGCACTGAATCTTGGATTCGCCGAGATCGTCGACCGGTTCCCCGGAACGCCACAACTACCCCTCGCGCCCCACGAGTTGACGACCCGCCGGGAAGAAGAACAGGTCAGCGCTTGGCGACGAACACATGCGAGGCGATCTCCGACTCCAGCTCGGCCGCCTCACCGCCGCTGCCCACCAGCACCCCGCCCGCCGACTCCGTCACACTCACCACCGAGCCGGGCTGCACGCCCGCCCGGCGCAGCGTGTACATGAGCTGCGCGTCCGTCTGGATGGGCTCGCCGATCCGGCGCACGACGACCGTCTTGCCGTCGACGCCCGGGTCGAGGTCGGCCAGCGACACCATGCCCTCGTCCAGGAACGGGTCCGCCCCGTCCTTCTCGCCCAGCTCCTCGAGCCCGGGGATCGGATTGCCGTACGGCGACTCCGTGGGGTGGCGCAGCAGCTCCAGCACGCGCCGCTCCACGGCCTCGCTCATCACGTGCTCCCAGCGGCAGGCCTCGGCGTGCACCTGCTCCCACTCCAGGCCGATCACGTCGACGAGCAGGCACTCGGCGAGCCGGTGCTTGCGCATCACGCGCGTGGCGAGGCGGCGGCCCTCGTCCGTCAGCTCCAGATGGCGGTCGCTGGCCACGGCCACCAGACCGTCGCGCTCCATGCGCGCCACCGTCTGGCTCACCGTCGGCCCGCTCTGGTCGAGCCGCTCGGCGATGCGGGCGCGCATGGGGACCACACCTTCCTCCTCCAGCTCGAGGATGGTGCGGAGATACATCTCCGTGGTGTCGATCAGTCCGGACATACGTGCCCCTCGATTACCTCTGCCCGAAGCTCGACGGCTCCGCGGCGCGTGCGCTGGCCCTGGACTCAATTCTGACGCATAGCACTGACAACCGTGCCGCGCCGTTGAAACCAGCCGGTTACAACCGGCTGCGGCGCCCCTCCCGACGTGCTCCGCGGCGGGCCGGATCGCCCTGGCCGCCGTATTGACATCCCCTTGGTCCAGACCGCACGGTGATCCGCGACACACACTCACCGAGGGGACTTCCGCATGAGCGACCGTACGCCTGCCGGCCAGTTCTTCGACGCCGCGATCACCCTGCTCCAGCGGGTCCGCGACGAAGAGGCCGACTCCGTCGAGGCGGCCGGCACGCTGCTCGCGGACACGGTGAGCGGTGGCGGGCGCCTCTTCGCCTTCGGTGCCGGGCACTCCTCGCTCGCGGCCCAGGACATCGTCTACCGCGCGGGCGGACTCGCCCTCATGAACCTGCTCGCCGTCCCCGGAGTCGTCGGCGTCGACGTCATGCCGGCCACGCTGGGCTCCGCCCTGGAGCGCGTCGACGGCCTCGCGAGCGTCGTCCTGGAGACCTCACCGCTGCGCTCCGGCGACGCCCTGGTGATCATCTCCCTGTCGGGCCGCAACGCCCTGCCGGTCGAGATGGCCATGAAGGCCCGCTCCCTCGGCGTCCGGGTCATCGGCGTGACGTCGGTGGCATACGCCTCGGAAACGACGTCACGGCACGTCTCCGGGACCTACCTCAAGGACCATTGCGACGTCGTCCTCGACTCGAAGATCGCGATCGGCGACGCGGAACTCACCCACGACGCCATCCCGGCCCCCTTCGCCCCCGCCTCCACGGTCGTCACCAGCGCCCTCCTCCAGGCGGTCATGGCGACGGCGGCGGCGACCCTGGCCGAGCGCGGCATCGAGCCGCCGCTGCTGCGCTCCGGGAACGTGGACGGCGGCCACGAGTGGAACGGCCGGGTGTTCGAGGAGTACCGGGACCGGATCTTCTACCAGCGCTGAGCGGCCGCTACTGCTTCTCCCCGGCGGCCCCGGCCAGGTCCAGCGCCGCCGCGATCCGTACGGCCACGTCCTCGGCGTAGATCGAGTCGGACCGTTCGAACTGGCTGCGTCCGCCCCCGCGCAGGAACGTCACGACCCCCAGCGTCCGCCCCCGGCTGCGCAGCACCGCGCACAGCGCGTGCACGGCGTCCACGGGCCACTGCCTGACCCGGGCCCACTCCCGTGCCTGCTCGGGCGGGGCGGTGCCGATGCTGGCCCGCACGGAGCCGACGCGTTCGACGCACTGGAGGGCGGGATGCCCCTCTCCGTAGCGCACGGGCAGCCCGGCCGCGCCGGCCAGCAGACTCGGCCCGGGCGCCCCGGTGGGCGTGGCGGCGACCCGGACGAGCCGTACGCCCGTAGTACGCATCCCGTCACGATCGTTGTCGTTCAACGATCCACCCACGACCCGGTCGACGATCGCGTGGTCGGCGAAGCCGGCGAGCGCGAAGTCGAGGTGGACGGTCGCCGCGTCGCGCGGGTCCTCGCACTCGGCGGCGGCGCGGGCGGCGCGGTGCAGTTGCTGGGCGCGGAAGCGCAGCAGCGAGGCCTCCTGCTCGAGCTGCTTGGCCTCGGTGACGTCCTGGAAGAGCCAGCCGACGCCGAGCGGCACCGGTTCCTCGGTGAGCGGCGAGGCCAGCCGCAGGAAGCCGCTCCGCCAGCAGCGCCGCTGATGTCCTTCCGGCGTCCGTACGCTCACCCAGATCTCCGCGGGCGCCGGCGGCGCGCCCTCGGCGAGCACATGCGTGAGCGCGGCCTCCAACTCCTCGACACCTTGGGCGAGCAGCTCCCCGAGGGGCCGCCCCAGGACGGAGGTGCGCCCGGTACCGAGCGCACGCGCGGCATGCGAGTTGACGACAGCGGGCCGCAGATCGGCATCGACAAGCACAACACCCCAGGAGGCATCCTCAAAGAGGGCCTCACTCAAGGCGATCGACCGCTCCAGGTCGATCTGGGCATGCACTTCACTGAAGGCGCAGTAGACCCCGGCGGGCTTCCCGTCGGGCCCGCGCACGGCGGCGGACTGGGTCCGCACAAGCACCCGTCCGCCATCCTTCGTAAGAAGGGCGAACTCATTGACCTGCCGCCCGGGCGCCTGCATGGCGGACATGAGCCGCCCCTCGACCTCCTCGGCGTCCGCGCTCCGCACGGCCCACCCGGCCAGCCCCTGCCGCCCCACGGCCTCGGCCGCGGTCCAGCCGAGGATGCGCTCCGCCTCACGGTTCCAGTGGGTCAGCACCCCGTCCGCGTCGAAGGCACACAGTGCCGCGTCCATCCCGTCCAACAACGCGGCCAACAGATCGGACCCGCCGACCCCTTCGGGCCCACCGTCCCGCTCGGGCTCGTCGGGACCCAACTCGTCGGTGGTCCCACTACGCCGGGAAGCACTCACCTGGACCCCCTGCAGGCTGCGTCCGCGGACACGACGCGTCGGTTCACTCACTCCCCCTCATTCAACTCGAACGTGACGCAGCACACACTGAGTTCCCGCAAGATTGAAGGAATCGTTGTACGACGCCGACCTGAGCACCGGCACACTCGACCGATGCTCGCCCGCCTCCCCCTCGACGAACAACTCACCGCGCTACGGACGACGTTGTCCCGCAACGAGACCCTCCTGGCGGTCCTGGCCCGCACCGCGACCCTCGGCCTCCCGAACTGGTACCTGACCGCGGGCTGCCTCTTCCAAACCATCTGGAACACGGTCACGGGCCGTCCCCCGACACACGCCATCAAGGACTACGACGTCTTCTACTACGACGACTCGGACCTGTCCTGGGAGGCGGAGGACACGGCGATCCGGGCAGGCCGGGAGGCGTACGCGGGCCTGCCCGCCGAGGTCGAGATCCGCAACGAGGCCCGGGTCCACCTCTGGTACGAGCAGAAGTTCGGCGTCCCGTGCGCGCCGTACGACTCCGTCGAGTCCGCGGTCGACTCCTTCGCGGCGACGACATGCTGCCTGGCCATCCGCCTGAAGGAGGACGGCAGTTGGCGCGTGTACGCCCCGCACGGGCTGTCCGACGTCTTCAACCTGGTCGTACGGCCGAACCCGGTCCAGGCACCCCGAGAGGTCTACGAGACGAAGGCGGCCCGCTGGCAGGAGGCCTGGCCGGAGCTGACGGTCCTGCCGTGGCCTACGCCAGCCGCAACGTGATCCACAGGTCGGTCTCCCCGTCCAGCACATACCGCTCGGTCTCGACGAACCCCCGCGCCTCGGCGAACCGCACCCCGTCCGCGTTGGCGGCCAGCACGACGGTCTCGATCCCCCCGGCACCGAGCGCACGCGCACGCGTGAGGCCGTTTTCGTAGAGGGCCACTCCGTACCCCCGCCGCCGGAACTCGGGCAGCACGCGCGCGATGACGGTCGCCACCGCGTCCTCGCCCTGCGGCGGACGGACGGTGGAACAGCCCACGAGCGTGTCCCCCAGGTACGCGTTCTCCAGCCGATTCCGGCCGCTCCGCTCCCGCACCTCGTCGAGAGACATCGCGGCGGGCGGCACGATCAGGTTGTGGACGTGGCGCCAGTCCCGGAGTCCGGTCTCGTCCGCCACCGGCTCGATACGAAGCTCGGTCACCGCTCACCCCTCCGTCGCGCGCGTGCGCCTCGATCCGGCGCAGCTCGAAGCCGCGCCCCGCCTCTGGATAGCAGAAAGATCGGCTGCGCGTTCGACCAATTCGATCTGTTCGCACGAAGGGGCGACTTCTGTTGGATCACTCCCCCAGGGCAGATCTCCGTCCCTAGCGTCGACCGCACACTTCGGAAAGGAGGCCACTCGCTCCCCGGACATCGACCGGAGTCCGTGCCGCCCGGCGGACGGACGCTGAGTGGCCAGCCCCAGTCATCACGATCGAGGAGATCAGGGAGGTACCTCGATGACTACGTTTCCCGCAGGCGAGCAGACCCACCAGGCTGTGCTTCCTCAGCAGCCTGCTCTGGAATCCGTGGGAGCAGACACCCCTGGGAGCAGGGACGAAACGGCTCACGGACTCCCCGCCATCGCGCGGGGCACCGTCGGGGGACATGGGCGAGGGGAGACCGGCGGGCGCGGTACCAGTGCCCGTCGGCGTCACGCCAAAAGCGCTGCCACGGCGGCGCAGGCGGCAGAGAACCGGAGCGGTGACGCTCCCGCACACCACCCGTCGTACACAGGCGGGGTCGGCGCGAGCAGAGTCTTCGTGCTCGCCAAGGACGGACGGCCTCTCATGCCCTGTCATCCGGCCCGTGCCCGCGAACTCCTGGGAAAGGGGCGGGCCGTGGTCGCCCGGCAGGTGCCGTTCACCATCCGGCTGAGAGACCGCACGCTCGCCGACTCAGTGGTCGACGGAGTGCAATTACGCATCGACCCCGGCTCAAAGGGCACGGGTCTCGCCCTCACCGACGAGAAGCAGGAAGCCGACGAACAGGGCACCCACGTCACCGTGAGACGCGGGCTGATCTCGATCGAACTCCAGCACCGCGGCGATCAGATCCGCATGTGCATGCGGCGACGCGCCGGTTACCGGCGCAGACGCCGCTCGGCCAACTGCCGTTACCGAGCGCCACGTTCGAACAACCGCCCCCGTCCCGCAGGTTGGTTGCCGCCCTCCCTGCGTCACCGGGTCGACACCACCCTGTCCCTGGCAACCCGCCTGTGCCGCTACGCACCCGTCACCGAAGTCCACGTCGAACGCGTCGCGTTCGACACCCATTCCATGAGTTCGGGGAGACGGCTCTCAGGAACCGAGCACGGGCAGGGCGCGCTCGCCGGAACCACCGTCCGTGCCTACCTCCACACCAAGTGGAACAGTGCCTGCGCCTACTGCGACGCCACTGGCGTACCTCTGAACATCGAGCACCTCAGCCCCCGCAGCCGAGGAGGCTCCGACCGCGTCTCGAACCTCGTCCTCGCCTGCGTCCCCTGCAACGAGGCCAAAGGCAGCACCCCGGTCGACACCTTCCTCGCCGACCGGCCCGACCGCCTCGCGAAAATCCTCGAACAGGCCAGGGCACCACTCCGTGACGCCGCCGCCATGAACGCGACCCGTTGGCGTCTCACCGAGGCGCTGGGCACCCTCGGTAGGCCCGTACACGCCTGGTCAGGCGGACTTACCAAGGGGAACCGCGAGGCCATGGGGCTCGCGAAGACGCACACCCTCGACGCGCTGTCCGTCGGCCGCCTGCGTCACGAGCGCGGCGACGCCATCGTGCGCCATCCCGGGCAGGTGCTCGTGGCCAAGGCCGCCGGACGCGGCTCCTACGCCCGTACGACTCCGGATCGGTTCGGCTTTCCGCGGCTTCACCGGGCTCGTGCCAAGCAGCACTTCGGGTACGTCACCGGCGATCTCGTACGGGCCACGGTGCCCTCCGGCAAGTGGGCGGGCACCTGGACCGGCCGCATCGCTGTCCGGGCCAGGGGGCAGCACAGCCTGACGACGTCGGGAGGCCGCATCAACGTCTCTCACCGGAATCTGCGGCTTCTCCAGCGGGGCGACGGATACGGGTACGGCAGCAGGCCGGAGCCATCACGGTCAACAGCCGGGAAAAGCGGTTGATCGATGACCGAGGGCTTCTTAGGGTGTGGCTTACGTAGGAAAGGAGGTGATCGGGTACATGAGTGAAACCCGGACGTACGAGGTGGCTGCGGGCTAGTGGCCCGCCGTCGTACTCGGTTCGGCGCCGGACCAGCGTGTGTGAGTTGCGCGCAACCGGCCTAACCCAACGCAGTCACCCGACCCGCGAGCTCGCCGGTACGTCCGGCCGGCTCCCCCGCCGTGAGGTGGAGGGACCTGAGCTCGCGGGTCGCCTGCGTTTGCCGTAAGACATGCCTGTTAGGGGCTCAGCCGCTCCACCCGCCAGGTCCCGTCCGGCTCGGCGACGTAGCGGAGGCGGTCGTGGAGGCGGTTCTCGCGGCCCTGCCAGAACTCGACCGTCCGGGGGGCGATGCGGAAGCCGCCCCAGTGCGGGGGGACCGGGACCTGTTCGCCCTCCGGGTAGCGGGCGAGCAGGTCGGCGTACGACGACTCCAGTTCGGTGCGGGAGTGGATCACCGACGACTGGGTGCTCGCCCACGCGCCGAGTTGGGAGCCGTGCGGGCGGGTGCGGAAGTACGCGGCGGTCTCGTCGCGGCCGGTGCGGCGGGCGGTGCCGGTGACCAGGACCTGGCGGGCCATCGGGTGCCAGGGGAAGAGCAGCGAGACGTACGGGTTGGTGCCCAGTTCGCGGGCCTTGCGGGAGTCGTAGTTCGTGTAGAAGACGAAGCCCTGGTCGTCGTAATGCTTCATGAGGACCGTGCGGGAGCTGGGGCGGCCCTCGGCGTCGGCGGTGGAGACGACCATGGCGTTCGGCTCGTAGACCAGCTCCTGGACCACCGCCTCCTCGAACCAGCGGCCGAACTGTGCCATGGGGTCGGCCGCCAGGTCGTGCTCGTCGAGGCCCGCCACGCGGTACTGCTTGCGCATCGCGGCGGGGTCGAGGCGTAGATCACGGGCGGCGGTATCGCGGGCGGTGGCTTCACCGGCGGTGGGATCGCGGTCGGTCACGGCGGTCATCTTGCCGTACGACCGTGCGCGGCCACGAGTTCGGGTGGCACTCAGTGCCGCAGGCCCTCCCCCCGGATGGCACTCGGCGTTATGGTGCTGATGTCTCTATCTTCGGCCCGCGAGTCCCGCGAGTGACCGTGGAGCCACAGCATGAGGAGCCGCCTGATGTCCGACTTCGTACCCGGTCTCGAAGGAATCATCGCGTTCGAGACGGAGATCGCCGAACCGGACAAGGAAGGCGGCGCCCTGCGGTACCGGGGCGTCGACATCGAGGATCTGGTCGGTCACGTCTCGTTCGGCAACGTCTGGGGACTGCTCGTCGACGGCGCCTTCAACCCCGGACTGCCGCCCGCCGAGCCGTTCCCGATCCCGGTGCACTCCGGTGACATCCGCGTCGATGTACAGTCCGCGCTGGCCATGCTCGCGCCCGTGTGGGGCCTCAAGCCGCTCCTCGACATCGACGAGGAGCAGGCCCGCGACGACCTCGCCCGTGCCGCCGTCATGGCTCTGTCGTACGTCGCCCAGTCCGCGCGCGGGCAGGGGAACGCGATGGTGCCGCAGCGCGAGATCGACAAGGCGCAGTCCGTTGTCGAGCGGTTCATGATCCGGTGGCGGGGTGAGCCCGATCCGAAGCATGTCGCCGCGGTGGATGCGTATTGGACGTCCGCGGCCGAGCACGGCATGAACGCGTCTACGTTTACGGCTCGGGTTATCGCTTCTACCGGGGCCGATGTTGCTGCCGCGCTGTCCGGGGCCGTGGGCGCGATGTCCGGGCCTCTGCATGGGGGTGCGCCGTCTCGTGTGCTCGGGATGATCGAGGAGATCGAGCGGACGGGGGATGCGGAGGCGTACGTCAAGCAGGCGCTCGACAAGGGTGAGCGGTTGATGGGGTTCGGGCACCGGGTGTATCGGGCCGAGGATCCTCGGGCTCGGGTGTTGCGGCGGACGGCTCGGGAGTTGGGGGCGCCTCGGTTCGAGATCGCGGAGGCGTTGGAGAAGGCGGCGCTGGCCGAGTTGCACGCTCGTCGTCCTGATCGGGTGCTGGCGACCAACGTCGAGTTCTGGGCGGCGATCGTGCTGGACTTCGCGGAGGTGCCGGCGCACATGTTCACTTCGATGTTCACGTGTGCGCGGACTGCGGGGTGGTCGGCGCACATTCTTGAGCAGAAGCGGACGGGGAGGCTTGTGCGGCCTTCTGCTCGGTATGTGGGGCCTGCCGTGCGGGGGCCTGAGTCGATCGAGGGGTTTGGGGATATCGCCCACTGAGGAGAGGCTTGAGGTGCGTGGGCGGGTGCGGGTGCGTTGTGGCTGGTCGCGCAGTTCCCCGCGCCCCTAAAAGCCTCGCCCCAAGGCGTGCTCCAGAAGTGCTGCCCATTGGGCTACCACCCTCTCCCGCCTGCCCCTGTCGTCCGTGAGCAGGTTGGCCAGGCCCAAGCCCCTCGCCATGTCCAGGAGGCCCTGGACCGTTTCTCGTACGCCCGGTCTCGACTCGTCCGCACCCAGCAGATCCACCGCGATGCGGTGGGTCTCTCTGCCTACGCGGGCCTCCAACTCCGTTACCCGGGGGCGGAGTTGCTCCTCGTTGGAGGCGGCTACCCAGAGGTGGAGAGCGGCTCGGAACAGGGGGCCCGTGTAGAGGTCGACCAGGGCCTCGACCACGACGCGGTGGTCTTCGGCGCCCTCCGGGAACAGGGCCCGGAGGGCCGTGGAGCGTTCCTCCGCGACGTACTCGACCGCCGCCGTGAAGAGGTCCTCGCGGGTGGGGAAGTGGTGTTGGGCGGCGCCTCGGGAGACGCCGGCGCGTTCGGCGACGACGGAGACCGTGGAGCCCGCCCAGCCGTGTTCGGCGAGGCAGGACACGGCGGCTTCCAGGAGGCGCTGCCGGGTGGCCCGGCTGCGGTCCTGCTTGGGTCTGCGGTCGACCGTGCCCGTCGCCGCCGCGCTCACACCACCCACACCGGGTCCCGTCGTTCGAGGAATGCTGTCATCCCCTCGTGGGCCTGCGCGGAGGCGAACAGCCGTGCCGAGAGCGCGGTCAGGTCGGCCGCGTCCCGGTCGAAGGTTTCCAGCACCCTAGCCGTGAGCAGCTGTTTCGTCTCGGCCAGGGCCTCGGGGGCGGCTCGACGCAGGCCGTCGAGGATCGGTTCGAGTACGGCGTCCACGTCCTCGGCCGTCGTCGTCAGCAGGCCTACGGCGACTGCCTCCGTCGTGTCGAAGCGTTCGCCGGTGAGGTAGTAGCGGGCCAGGGCGCGGGGGTCCGTGCGGGGCAGGACGGGGAGGGAGATCACCGCGGGGGCGACTCCGATCCGTACCTCTGTGAACGCGAAGGTGGACTCCGTGGACGCCGTCGCGATG
The DNA here is from genome assembly GCF_000716435.1 of Streptomyces xylophagus. Classification (GTDB taxonomy): domain Bacteria; phylum Actinomycetota; class Actinomycetes; order Streptomycetales; family Streptomycetaceae; genus Streptomyces; species Streptomyces xylophagus. The sequence goes on along the minus strand of NZ_JNWO01000008.1, from coordinate 354,003 downwards.
TCGCAGGCCGCGAGGAGGCCCAGGCCGCCCGCCCGTACGTGGCCCGTCACTCTCGCGACCACCGGCTTGGGGAGTTCCACGATCTGGCGGAGTACGGCCACCAGGGCGTCCGGGTGCGGTGGGTCCCGTAGGTCCGCGCCCGCGCTGAACGTGTTCCCCGTGTGGGTGAGGACGATCGCCCGTACGTCGGTGTCCTTGGCGCACTCCGTCAGGGCGGCCGCCAACTCGGCCACCAGGGGCGCCGACAGCGCGTTCCGGGTCCCCGGTGAGTCCAGGCTCAGGGTCTCGATGCCACGCGCGCGTGCACGGCCGATCACTGTCATGAGCGGCCCCGCAGTTCCCGGCGCAGGATCTTGCCGGAGGCGGCTCGTGGGACGGCGTCGATGAAGGTGACGATGCGGACCCGCTTGTAGGGGGCGACGCGTTCGGCGACGTACATCAGGACCTCGCTCTGCGAGAGGTCAGGGGCGGTCCGCTGGCGGACCACGTACGCGTGCGGGACCTCGTTGTTGTCCTCGTTGTACTCGCCCACGACCGCCGCGTCGGCGATGTCGGGGTGGGTGAGCAGGAGGGCCTCCAGTTCGGCGGGGGCCACCTGGAAGCCCTTGTACTTGATGAGCTCCTTGACCCGGTCGACGACGAACAGCCAGCCGCCGTCGTCCACGTAGCCGACGTCCCCGGTGTGCAGCCAGCCGTCCTGGTCGATCATCGCGGCGGTGTCGTCGGGGCGTCCCAGGTACCCCTTCATCACCTGGGGGCCACGGATGAGGATCTCGCCGGCCTCGCCGATGCCCAGGTCCTTGTCGGGGTCGTCGAGGGAGACGATCCGCATCTCGGTGCCGGCGATGAGCTTGCCGACGGTTCCGGGGGGCGCCGTGGCCATGTCCCGTACGGGGACCACGTGGGTGCCGGGGGAGAGTTCCGTCATGCCGTACGCCTGGCCCACGGGCGGCAGGCCCAGGCGTTGTGAGCAGGCGGCGGCGAGGTTCGCGTCGAGGGGGGCGGCGGCGCTGATGATGTACTTCAGGGACGAGAGGTCGTACTTGGCGACCGCGGGGTGTTTGGCCAGGGCCAGGACGATCGGCGGGGCGACGTAGAGGCCGGTGATGCGGTGGTTCTCGATGGCCGCGAGGAAGCTCTCCAGCTCGAAGCGCGGGAGGACGACGACCGCGGCGCCGTTCCTCAACGGCGCGTTCATCAGGGCCGTAAGACCGTAGATGTGGAAGAACGGCAGTACGGCGAGGATGCGGTCACCGGGGCCGGTGGGGACCGCGGGCTCCAACTGGGCCAGGTTCGTGGCTATTTGGCGGTGGGTGAGCATGACGCCCTTGGGGAGGGCGGTCGTGCCCGAGGAGTACGGGAGGGCCGCGATGTCCTCCACCGGGTCGATGTCGACCACCGGCTCGGGAGCCGTCGAGGCGAGCATGTCGGCAAGCGAACGGTGTCCGGGCGCGCTGTCGCAGACGAATATCTCCTCGACGCCGCCCGCGAGTTCGGCGGCGCGGCGGGCCGCCTCCAGGAGCGGTGACACGGTGACGATCCAGCGGGCCGCCGAGTCGCGCAGCTGCTTGGCGAACTCCTCGGGCGTGGCGAGCGGGTGCACCGTCGTGACGGAGGCGCCCGCGCGTGTGGCGGCGTAGAAGGCCAGCGGGAAGGCGACCGTGTTCGGGCTGTGCAGGGCGAGAACGTCCCCCTTGCGTACGCCCGCCTCCGCTAGCCCTGCCGCGATACTGCGGTGGAACCGGTCAACCTGGGTGTACGTGAGGGTGGTGCCGTCCGTGCCGTCGACCAGCGCGAGCTCGTCCCCGAACTCGGCGGCACGCGCCAACACCGCGTCATGGATGGGGAGTTCTACGGCCGGAACGTCTGCGTACTCGCTGCGGAACATGGTTCCTCCTGGCGCCGGACCGGCGCGCGGCTTCTGGCTGGCGGGACTTCTGGCTAGTACGACTTGGGCAGGCCCAGGGTCTGGTGGGAGACGTAGTTGAGAATCATCTCCCGGCTCACCGGAGCAATACGAGCCACACGCGCGGCAGTTATCAACGAAGCGAGCCCGAACTCCCGCGTCAGCCCGTTCCCGCCGAGGGTGTGCACGGACTGGTCGACGGCCCGTACGCACGCCTCCCCCGCCGCGTACTTCGCCATGTTGGCGGCCTCGCCCGCGCCGGCGTCGTCACCGGCGTCGTACAGATACGCCGCCTTCTGCATCATCAGACGGGCGAGTTCGAGGTCGATGTGCGCCTGCGCGAGGGGGTGGGCGATGGCCTGGTGGGCGCCGATGGGGGCGTCCCAGACGGTGCGGTCGCGCGCGTACTCGACGGCTCGGGCGAGTGCGTAGCGGCCCATGCCGATCGCGAAGGCGGCGGTCATGATGCGTTCGGGGTTGAGACCGGCGAAGAGTTGGAGGAGGCCCGCGTCTTCGTCTCCGACGAGTGCGTCGGCCGGCAGTCGTACGTCGTCCAAGGTCAGCTCGAACTGCTTCTCGGCGGCGGTGAGTTCCATGTCTATCTGGCGGCGCGTGAAGCCCTGTGCGTCTCGCGGGACGATGAACAGGCAGGGCTTGAGGCGGCCCGTGCGGGAGTCTTCGGTGCGGCCGACTATGAGGGTTGCGTCGGCCAGGTCCACGCCGGAGATGAAGACCTTGCGGCCGGTGAGGAGCCAGTCCGTGCCGTCTTTGCGGGCGGTGGTGGTGATGCGGTGGCTGTTGGAGCCGGCGTCTGGTTCGGTGATGCCGAAGGCCATCGTGCGGGTGCCGTCCGCCAGCGCGGGGAGCCAGGTCTGTTTCTGTTCTTCCGTGCCGAAGCGGGCGATTACCGTGCCACAGATCGCAGGGGACACGACCATCATGAGGAGGGGGCATCCGGCTGTTCCCAACTCCTCCAGGACGATGGAGAGTTCGGCTATGCCGCCGCCTCCGCCGCCGTAAGCCTCCGGCAGGTTGACGCCGAGGTAGCCGAGCTTGGCTGCTTCTGACCAGAGTTGCTCTCGGTCATAGGTGCGGCCGTGCCTTTTGCCTAGGGCGGATACAGCTTCACGTAGGGCTTTGTGCTCGTCTGTTTCGGTCGTGGGCATGTGGCTCCTTCGTCGTGGCTGGTCGCGCAGTTCCCCGCGCCCCTTTAGGTGGGCTGGACTACTGCCAATAGGGCGGCTAGCTGTACCTGTTGGCCAGGTACTGCGTTCAGGGCCGTCAGATTGCCTGTTACCGGGGCTGTGATCTTGTGTTCCATCTTCATTGCCTCCAGCCAGAGGAGGGGGTCTCCGGCCTTTACGGCGGCTCCTACGGCCAGCCCTTCCGCGACCCTCACCACCGTGCCCGGCATCGGGGCCAGCAGTGAGCCCGGGGCCAACTGGGCGGCGGGGTCCGGGAAGCGAGGGAGAGCCGTCAGGGTCGTCGTGTTCACGTACACCCGGTCGGTGTCGTAGCGCGCCACCTCGAACTTCCGCCGCACACCGTCCACTTCCAGTACGACCAGACCGGCGTCCGCGTGGACTACGCGTACCCCTTCCGCGGTCAGGCCGCCCCTCGTGTGGCGGTAGTGGACCTCGTACTCCTCGCCCGCCATGGCGTACCGCTTCACCTGCGGCTGGGACGGTACGTTGCGCCAGCCTCCGGCGAAGCGGGAGCGGCCGTGGGTGTCGGCCAGGGCGGCGGCGAGGGGGGCGTGCGGATCGGGGGCGGCCTCCGTGAGTTCCGGGAGGTGGCGGTCGTAGAAGCCCGTGTCCATGTGGGCGGTCGTGAACTCCTTGTGGCGCAGGGAGTTGACGAGGAGGGCGCGGTTGGTGAGCGGGCCGTGGATCGTCGCCTGGGCCAAGGCCCCCGAGAGTTTACGGACGGCCTCCGCGCGAGTGGGGGCGTGGGCCACGACCTTGGCGAGCATCGGGTCGTAGTGGACGCCGATCTCGTCGCCGTCGGTGTAACCGGTGTCCAGGCGGACGCCGTTCGGGACGGCTATGCGGTGCAGGGTGCCGGTCTGGGGGGTCCAGTCGGTCGCAGGGTCCTCGGCGTACAGGCGGGCCTCGATGGCGTGGCCATGGGGGCGGGGAGGGTCCTTTTCGAGGGGGTCGCCCTCTGCGATCCGTAGTTGCAGGGCCACCAGGTCTATGTCGAACACGGCCTCCGTGACGGGGTGTTCGACCTGGAGGCGGGTGTTCATCTCCAGGAAGTGGGCCTTGCCGTCGGGAGCGACCAGGAACTCGACCGTTCCGGCGCCCTCGTAGGCCACCGAGCGGGCGGCGCGTACGGCCAACTCGCTGAGTTCCCGCGTGAGTTCCTCGGACAGGCCCGGTGCCGGGGACTCCTCGATCACCTTCTGGTGGCGGCGCTGGAGGGAGCAGTCCCGGGTGCCGAGGGCCCACACCGTGCCGTGTGTGTCGGCGAGGATCTGTACCTCGATGTGCCGGCCGCCCTCCACGTAGGGCTCGACGAAGACCTCGCCGTCGCCGAAGGCGCTCATCGCCTCGGCTCGGGCGGCCGTCAACTCTGCTTCCAGGTCGGTGAGTCGGCGGACGATGCGCATGCCGCGTCCGCCGCCGCCCGCCGCTGCCTTCACCAGGACCGGCAGGTCGGCCTCGGTGACGTGCTCCAGGGGCGCGATGCCCATCAGTTCCTTGGCGCGGGTTTTGGAGGCCATCGCCTCGATCGCCTCGGGGGGTGGGCCGATCCACACCAGGCCCGCGTCCAGGACGGCGCGGGCGAAGTCGGCGTTCTCGGAGAGGAAGCCGTAGCCGGGGTGCACCGCGTCGGCGCCCGCCGCGACGGCCGCCTTCACTATCAACTCGCCGCGCAGATACGTCTCTTGGGGCGTCGCCCCGGGCAGCCGTACCGCCGCGTCGGCCATGCGCGTGTGGAGCGCGTTCTCGTCGGCGTCCGAGTGCACGGCGACCGTGCGGATGCCCAGCTCGTGGCAGGTGCGGAAGACCCGGCAGGCGATCTCGCCCCGGTTGGCGACGAGGACGGTCGCGATCATGTGGTCCCTCATGTCGGTCATGGGCCTCACATCCGGAAGACGCCGAAGCCACCGCGCGCGCCCTCGAAGGGCGCCGTGTGGATGGCGGACAGGCACAGGCCGAGGACGGTGCGGGTGTCGCGCGGGTCGATGACACCGTCGTCGTACAGCCGCCCCGACAGGAACATCGGCAGGGACTCGGACTCGATCTGCTGCTCCACCATGGCGCGCAGCGCCGCGTCCGCGTCCTCGTCGTACGGCTGCCCCTTGGCGACCGCCGACTGCCGGGCGACGATCGACAGGACGCCGGCGAGCTGCTGGGGGCCCATGACGGCGGACTTGGCGCTGGGCCAGGCGAAGAGGAAACGGGGGTCGTACGCGCGGCCGCACATGCCGTAGTGGCCGGCGCCGTACGAGGCGCCCATGAGTACGGACAGGTGCGGTACGCGGCTGTTGCTGACGGCGTTGATCATCATCGCGCCGTGCTTGATGATGCCGCCCTGCTCGTACTCCCTGCCGACCATGTAGCCGGTGGTGTTGTGCAGGAAAAGGAGCGGGATATCGCGCTGGTTCGCCAACTGGATGAACTGGGCGGCCTTTTGGGACTCCTGGCTGAACAACACGCCCTGCGCGTTGGCGAGTACGCCGACGGGATAGCCGTGCAGGGTGGCCCAACCCGTCACGAGGCTCGTGCCGTACAGCGGCTTGAACTCGTCGAAGTCGGAGGCGTCGACGAGGCGGGCGACTACCTCGCGTGGGTCGAAGGGGGTTTTGAGGTCCCCCGGGACGATGCCGAGGAGTTCGTCCTCGTCGTACTTGGGAGGCGCGGCCGGTCCCGGATCGCCGTACGCCTTGCGGTGGTTGAGGCGGGCGACGACGCGGCGCGCCTGGCGCAGCGCGTCCTGCTCGTCTACGGCGAAGTGGTCCGCGAGGCCCGACACGCGCGCGTGCATCTCAGCACCGCCGAGCGACTCGTCGTCGCTCTCCTCGCCGGTCGCCATCTTCACGAGCGGCGGCCCGCCGAGGAACACCTTCGCGCGCTCCTTGACCATGATCACGTGGTCGGACATGCCGGGGATGTAGGCGCCGCCGGCGGTCGAGTTCCCGAAGACGACGGCGATGGTGGGGATGCCGGCGGCCGAAAGGCGGGTCAGGTCGCGGAAGATGGCGCCGCCGGGGATGAAGATCTCCTTCTGGGAAGGGAGATCGGCGCCTCCGGACTCGACGAGGCTGATGCAGGGGAGCCGGTTGGCGAGGGCGATGTCGTTCGCTCGCAGGGCCTTCTTCAGCGACCAGGGATTGCTCGCGCCCCCACGCACAGTGGGGTCGTTGGCGGTGATCAGGCACTCGACGCCCTCGACGACACCGATGCCGGTGACGAGCGAGGCGCCGACCGCGTACTCACTCCCCCAGGCGGCGAGCGGCGACAGTTCGAGGAAGGGCGTGTCGGGGTCGAGGAGCAGCTCGATGCGCTCGCGGGCCAGCAACTTGCCGCGCTTGCGGTGCCGTTCGACATACTTCGGCCCGCCACCCGCAAGGGCTTTGGCGTGCTCGGCGTCGAGTTCGTCGAGCTTGGCGAGCATGGCGGTGCGGTTGGCCGTGTAGTCGGGGCCGTGGGTGTCCAGGGCGGACGGAAGGACGGTCACAGGAGGGCCTCCGGGATGTCCAGTCGACGGGAACGCAGCCACTCGCCCAGGGCCTTGGCCTGCGGATCGAAACGGTGCTGGGCGGCGACGCCCTCGCCGAGAATCCCCTCGACGACGAAGTTGAGGGCGCGGAGGTGCGGCAGCACGTGCCGAGTGACCGTCAACTCAGCGGCTTCCGGGAGGAGTTCCCGGAACCTTTCGACGGTCAGCGCATGGGCGAGCCAGCGCCACGTCTCATCCGTACGCGCCCACACCCCCACGTTGGCGTTCCCTCCCTTGTCACCGCTACGGGCCCCGGCGACCAGACCAAGGGCCGCCCGCGCCGTGGGCCCTGCCGGGAGAGGCTCGGGGAGGGCCGGCTGCGGAACGTCTTCCAGTACGAGGGTGTCGTGGGCCGGGGCCACAGCAACCCGCCTCCCGTCGTGGAGGACGGCCACATGGTCGACGGCACTGTGGGGGACATACACATCTTCGAAGACGCCATAGGGCGCTCCCTTTCCAGGTGGGGTCAGCACATGGAAGCCGGGGTAACTGGCAAGCGCGAGCTCGACGGCAGCCGCGCTCAACGCCCGCCCGACGGTCTCCTGATCGGGATCCCGCACGACGAGCCGCAGCAGTGCGCTGGCGGTCTCCTCGGTGGAGGCGTCCGCATGGTCGGTACGGGCGAGATCCCAACGGAGTTCACCGGGCCGCGACTTGGCGTTCCCCTCGCCGAACGCGGCCTCCATCTGCTCCCGGACGAGAGCGGCCTTGCGTTCGATGTCGAGCCCGGTGAGCACGAAGGTGACCTCGTTGCGGAAGCCGCCCAGCCGGTTGAGGCCGACCTTGAGGGAGGGCGGCGGGGCCTCGCCGCGCACCCCCTCGATCCGCACCCGGTCGGGCCCGTCCCCGCCGAGCCGCACGGTGTCGAGGCGGGCAGTGACATCGGGACCGGCGTACCGGGCACCGTGCGTCTCGTAGAGGATCTGCGCGGTGACGGTACCGACGTCCACGACCCCACCCGTGCCAGGGTGTTTGGTGATGACGCAGGAACCGTCCTCGTGAATCTCGGCGAGCGGAAACCCGGGCCGGAGGAGCCTTTCGGGCGGGTGCTCGGTGAAGAAGGCGTAGTTGCCGCCGGTGGCCTGGGTACCGCACTCCAGCACATGTCCGGCGACCACGGCACCCGCGAGCCGGTCGTAGTCGCCGGCCCCCCATCCGAAGTGGGCGACCGCGGGGCCGGTGACCAGGGCGGCATCGGTGACGCGCCCGGTGACCACGACATCGGCCCCCGCGTCGAGACAGGCGGCGATACCGAAGCCGCCGAGATAGGCGTGCGCGGCGAGGGCATCCGGATACCGGGCGGCGAGATCGTCTCCCTCCACGTGCGCTACGCGCACAGGGACCCCGAGGCGATCCGCCAACTTCCTTACGGCGTCGGCGAGTCCGGCCGGATTGAGCCCCCCGGCGTTGGTGACGATCCGCACCCCGCGGTCATGGGCGAGGCCGAGGCACTCCTCCAACTGCTTCAGGAAGGTACGCGCGTATCCGGCGCCGGGGTCCTTCAGCCGGTCCCGCCCGAGGATGAGCATGGTCAGCTCGGCGAGGTAGTCACCGGTGAGGACGTCCAGTTCACCGCCGGTGAGCATCTCGCGCAGGGCGTCGAAGCGGTCGCCGTAGAAGCCGGAGGCGTTGCCTATGCGGAGGGGGGCGGGGCGGGGTGCGGGAGGGGTCGTGGGAGGTGATTCGCTCCGGGGACTCACTGGCCGGCCTCCGTCGGCTTCGGTGGGCGGCCGGTACCGGGTGGGCCCGCGAAGGCCTGGGCGATGTCCAGCCACTGCCCCGCATCGGGGCCCACGGCCTCCACTGCGAGGTCGGTGCGGTGGGCACGCTGAGTGACAAGGAGGCAGAAGTCGAGAGCAGGGCCAGTGACTTTTTGGAGGGCACCTTCGGGGCCGTAGGCCCACAACTCACCGGAGGGAGCGACGAGTTCGACGCGGAACTCCTCGCTCGGCGGGGTGAGCCCATGCACACCGAAGGCGAAGTCACGCGCCCGCACACCGATGCGTACCACATGCCGGAGCCGGTCCGTGGGTGAGCGGACCACACCGAGCGCATCGGCGACATCCTGACCATGGGCCCAGGTCTCCATAAGACGACCGGTGGCCATGGAGGCGGCGGACATGGGTGGCCCGTACCAGGGGAACCGGGTTCCTGTGGGTGCGGAGTACAGGGCGTCCAACAGGGCTGCCCGCCCGGCCCGCCAGTCGGCAAGGAGCTGTGTGGGCGGTTTCGCGGCCCCTTGCTCCGCCCCCTCGTCCACGAACGAGTCGGGAGCGGCGAGCGCCTTCTCGACCAGCGCACCGAACGCGTCCTCGTCCGTCACGGCGAGCAGCGCCGAGTGATCGGTCCAGGCCAGGTGGGCGATCTGGTGGGCGACGGTCCACCGGGCGGCGGGGGTCGCGAACGCCCAGCCCTCCGGGCTCAACTCGGCTACCAGCCGGTCGAGTTCCTCGCTTTCCTCACGCAGGTCGTCGAACACGTGCGTCGGATCGGACATGGGGGGAGCATGGCAGGGGCGCGAGAAACAAGCAAGCGTGCTTGCATTATTCACATCCGGACGGGTCGCTGTGCAGCGAGTGGCCCGACGACCGCCTACGCGTTCGCTTTGCCCCGCCCCACCTGCGTCCGCACCGCCCCCATGCTCGCCACGATGACCAGCCCGATGGCCATGGCCTCGGGGACGGACAGGGCCTGGTGGAGGATCAGGAAGCCCGCTGTTGCCGCCACGGCGGGTTCGAGGCTCATCAGGATGGCGAAGGTGGAGGCGGGGAGGCGGCGCAGGGCGAGGAGTTCAAGGGTGTAGGGGAGGACCGAGGAGAGGATCGCCACCCCTGAGCCGAGGGCGATTGTCGTGGGGTTCAGGAGTCTCGTGCCCGATTCCGCGATGCCGAGCGGCAGGAACACCACCGCCGCCACGACCATCGCCAGGGCCAGGCCGTCGGCCTGGGGGAATCGGCGGCCTGTGCGGGCGCTGAAGATGATGTAGGTCGCCCACATGGCGCCGGCGCCCAGCGCGAAGGCCACTCCTATGGGGTCCAGGCTGCTGAAGCCTCCGCCGCCGAGGAGGAAGACGCCTGCCAGGGCGAGCCCCGCCCACACCGCGTTCACCGCGCGCCGGGATGTCAGGACCGAGAGGGCGAGCGGGCCCAGTACCTCCAGCGTCACCGCCGTACCCAGAGGGATACGGGCCAGCGACTGGTAGAAGAGCCCGTTCATCGCGGCCATCGTGATACCGAAGATGACGACCGTGCCCCAGTCCGTGCGGGAGTGGCCGCGCAGGCTCGGGCGGCAGATCACGAGCAGGACCACCGCCGCCACCAGCAGGCGGAGCGTCACCACACCCAGCGCGCCCACCTGCGGCATGAGCGTCACCGCCAGCGCGCCGCCGAACTGCACCGAGATGCCCCCGGCCAGCACCAGGCCCACCGGCCCGAGCGAGCCGATGCGGCGCGGGGCGGTGGCCTGAGGGGTCACGGGGGTGGTGGTCGACGTACTGGTCGACGTACTGGGGATGCTCACGGCGCTTCCAGGGGCTCAGCTCGGATTCGTCCATCACGGTGCACTTCTCGGTCCATGGTAATGGACTTCGACAGGTGTGCGAACCCTTTATGCAGCTGTCATTCAGGTGCCCTGGAAGCGATCAGTGGTTCAGATGCCGCTCCAGGGGACCTCGTCCCGGAACAGGGGGCGACCGTCGGGGAGGGTGGTGGGCATCGGGCCGAAGAGGGGATCGGCGTACTCCACGTACTGCGAGTACTCGGGCTCTGGGTGCGGGGGCTGGTACGGCTGTGGTGCCCAGCTCTCCGTGAAGACCGGCTGCGGGGAGTACCCGGAGTAGCTCGAGTAGCCGTAGGCGACCGCCGGCTCGGGCGCGGGCGCACCCACCGGCAGTCCCGCCTCCGCGAACATCGGCAACCGCAGTTCCCCGGTGTCCATCACCGCGTTGTTCTGCGAGCGGTGCAGTCGCGAGTAGGCGCCGCCCTGCGCCATCAGCTCCTCGTGCCGGCCCGTCTCCACGATCCGGCCCCGGTCGACGACCAGGATGCGGTCGGCGTCGGGGGCGAGGTTGAGGTCGTGGGTGATCATGATGGTCGTACGGCCCGCCATCAGTCGTCGTAGCGGCTTCACGACCCGGCGGGCGGCCATCGAGTCCAGTCCGGTGGTCGGCTCGTCGAGGACCAGGACCGGCGCGTCGCGCAGGATCGCGCGGGCGATCGCGAGGCGCTGGAGCTGACCGCCGGACAGGCGGGCCGAGTTGGGGTCGACCCTCGTGTCGTAGCCGTCGGGGAGGCGGAGGATGAACTCGTGGGCGTCGGCCGCGATCGCCGCGTCCACGATCGCCTGCTCGCTCGCGCCTGGGCGGCCGCAGGCGATGTTCGCGCGGACGGTGTCGTGCAGGACGAGGGTCTCCTGGGGGAGCAGGGTCACGTACTCGCGCAGCCGGGCGAGGGGGAGGTCTCGCAGCGGTACGCCGTCGAGGAGGACTTCGCCCGCGTCGGGGTCGTAGAAGCGGAGGAGCATTTTGGAGACCGTGGACTTGCCGGCGCCGCTGGGGCCGGTGACGATCACGAGTTCACCGGGGTTGACGGTGAAGGAGAGTTTCTCCAGGGCGACTTGGTCGGCGCCGGGGTAGCTGAAGGAGACGTCGCGGAGTTCGACCGTGCCGTCGGGGCGGCCGGTCTCCGTGTCGCGGGCGGGGTCGGCGACGGAGGGGCGTACGTCGAGGATCTCGATGAGGCGCTCGGCGCCCGCGGTGGCGGCGGTGATGGTCAGGCCGAGTTGGGCGAGGCCGCGGACGGGCGGGTAGAGATAGCCCAAGAAGGCGGAGAACGCGAGGAGTTGACCGAGGGTCATGCGGCCGGTGGAGATCTCCCAGGCGCCGATGCCGATGACGGCGAGCACGCACACCGTCTCGATGACGGACACGAGTTGCTCGTACGCCTCGTTGAGCCGCGTCGAGCAGACCGAGGCGCGGAACCAGGCGCTCGCCTCTTCGTTCAGCCGGCGGCGTTCCGCGTCGCGGCGGCCGTACGCCTGGGTGAGCACGATGTTGCCGAGGGACTCCTCGACGACGGAGGTGATCGCGCCGTCGGCGACCCGGCCCTCGCGCGAGACGTCCTTGATGGAGCCGGAGAAGCGGCGGGCCGCGAGCCAGAAGAGGGGGGCGAGGACGAAGGTCGCCGCGGCCAGGTCCCAGCGCAGCCAGAACGCGGCGGCGGCGTAGAAGAGGGCGGAGAAGATCGCGGAGGCGGTGCCGACGACGCCGGACACGACGAGGGTCTCGATCGCCTCCACGTCGCTGGTCAGACGGGACAACAGGTCGCCCTGGCGGTGCCGTTGGAAGAAGTGCGGCGGCAACTGCTGTACGTGGTCGAAGACATGCTCGCGCAGTCTCATCACGAAACGTTCGGTGGCCCACGCGGCAAGGGAGTTGCCGGCGTACGCGACGACCGCGCCGACGAGCGCCACGCCCAGCCATTTGACGGCGGGGCTCCAGAACGCGCTCAGCGAGCCCTTCGCCAGGGCGCGGTCGGTGAGGTCGCTGAAGAGAAGGATCGACTCGGTCTCGGCGAGCGCGGCGATGACCGTGCACACCCAGACGAGGACCAGCCAGCGTCTGAGGCCCTGGGTGAGCGGCCAGAAGCGACGGAAAGCCGTACGGGCGGGAATGGTGGGAGTTTCGTCGTCCTCGTATTCGAGGTCTTCCTCGTCCGTAGCCATTTCCACAATACGCTCGCTTTCCGTCATCAGAATTCCTTGGACTTTCGAATTCGGGAAAGAAAAGAGGGCCGACTGCGTGGGTCGGCCCTCCCTCTACTGCCGGTTCAGCTGTCCTGGCCGGGCAGCGGCTTCGGCAGGGGCTTCGGCTCGTGCTTCTTGCGGGGCTTCGGGGGCGGCGGGGGCGGAAGCTGCTGCTTCTTGGGCTTGGGCAGCGGGGCGAGCTTGTTGAGGCCCATTCCGAACTCCTAGGTTGTGCAGTGGAATTTGTGCGTCAAAGTCGAGCGTTTTACCGCCCGGGGAATTCCCGACACCCAGAAACTTACACGCCCCTGTAGCCAAGTCGCAGCAAAGTCGTCGAGCGAACGGCAAACATGAGCTGTGAATACCTTTGTGAATCCTGAGTTACGGCGGCGAACCTGAGAGTTCTCTGATAAACCTGAGAGCAGCCTTAACGAACCTGTGCTTCCGCCCTCAAACAAGAGCCCCGGGAGCCCTCAGCGGCGCGCCATGTAGAGGTCCAGCGCCTTGTGCAGCAGCCGGTTGAGGGGGAAGTCCCACTCCCCCAGGTACTCGACGGCCTCTCCACCCGTGCCGGCCTTGAAACGCAGCAGCCCCAGCAGGTGGTTCGACTCCTCAAGGGTGTCCGTGATGCCCCTGAAGTCGTATACGGCGGCGCCGAGTTGGTGGGCGTCGGCCATCATGCGCCACTGCATCGCGTTGTTGGGCTGCACCTCGCGGCGGCGGCTGGTGGAGGCGCCGTAGGAGTACCAGACGTGCCGGCCGACGGTCAGCATCGTGGCCGCGGCGAGGATGTCGCCGTCGTGGTGGGCGAGGTAGAGGCGCATGCGGTCGGGGTGTTCGGCGGTGAGGGCGGTCCACATGCGCTGGAAGTAGGGCAGCGGGCGCGGGATGAAGCGGTCGCGTTCGGCGGTCTCGGCGTAGAGCTCGTAGAAGGCGGGGAGTTCGTCGTAGCCGCCCTGGACCACCTTCACCCCGGCCTTCTCGGCCTTCTTGATGTTGCGGCGCCACTGCTGGTTGAGGCCGGCGTGGATGTCCTCCAACGACCGCCCTGCGAACGGCACTTGGAACACGTACCGCGGCTGCCCGGCCGCGAACCCGTCCTCTCCCCCGGGCTCCGTCTGCTGCCAGCCCGCGCGGCGCAGGCGGTCGGCGATCTCGTAGGCGCGCGGTTCGTACGAGGTCGGCTCCGCGTCCCGCAGGCGGCGTGCGTCCGGGTCGGCGATCGCGGCCTTCACCGCGTCCGCGCTCCAGCGGCGTACGACGACGGGCGGGCCCATCTTCACCGTGAACGCGCCCTGCGACTTGAGGTGGGCGAGCATCGGGTCGAGCCAGCGGTCGAGGTCAGCGGCGTGCCAGTCGATGACCGGCCCCTCGGGCAGATACGCGAGGTACTTCTTGAGTTTGGGCACGGGCCGGTACAACACCAGCCCCACCCCGGCCAGTTGGCCGCCCGTCTCCTCGAACCACCCCAGGCTCTCCGCCCGCCAGTCGGGCTTCACCTCGCCCCACGAGGGGACCTGCATATGGCTGGCGGAGGGGCGGGCCGCGACGAACGCGAGGTGTTCCTCGCGGGTGATGGGGCGGACGCGGAGGTTCGTCATACGTGGGGCTCCCTGGCTGGTCGAGACCGCGGTCGAACAGCCAGCCTAGGCAGTCACCCCCGCCCGTCCCGGGGTCCGAACACCTCCATCGCCTCCGTGTCCGACGCCCGCGCGTTGAGGAAGTAGTCGGCCCACTCGGCGATCTCCGGGTAGCCGGACTCGCGGGTGAGGCGCGCGATAGCCGCCGGGATGTCGTACGGCGTCACGCGCAGGTCCGTGCCGGGGCCGAGCAGGCACCAGTGGGCGCCGGGGCGGCCGTACGGCATGCCGACGCTGCCCGGGTTGACGATCAGACGGCCGTGGGCGAGGCGGACGTACGGCATGTGGGTGTGGCCGCAGACGACTGTGCGGATGTCGTCGTCGAGGCCGGCCAGGACCTCCGTCCAGCGGGCGGGGCGGGAGTCGACGAGGACGACCTCCTCGTCGTCGCGGGGTGTGGCGTGGCAGAAGAGGACCCTGCCGTGGCCTCGGACGGGGAGTGTCAGGGTCTTGGGGAGGCCGGCCAGGAAGTCGATCTGGTCGGCGCGGAGGGCCGTTGCCGCGTAGGGAGCGATCGGGTCGGGGATGTCGTCGCGCTTGCCCCTGCGGTACTCGACCAGTTCGCGGTCCGCGTTGCCCGCGATCCACAGCACGTGGTCGCCCTGCTCGCGCAACAGGTCGACCACTTCCGCCGGTTGGGGGCCGGCCGTGATGTCGCCGGTGAGGACGACGCGGTCGGCGGCGGCCACCTCCGGTTCGGCGAGGACCGCTTCCAGGGCGGGGAGCACTCCGTGGATGTCGGAGAGGACGGCGACTCGGGCCAGTTCGTAGGTCACTTGTCGTCCGCCTCCAACGCCTCCGCCAATACCTCCGCCAGATGCCGCCCCCGTACCCCCGCCAACTGCTCCAGCTGCGTACGGCACGAGAATCCGTCCGCCAGGATCACCGCGTCCTGCGACGCCTCCCGTACCGACGGCAGCAGTTGTTCCTCCGCACAGGCCGCCGACACCTCGTAGTGGCCCTTCTCGAAGCCGAAGTTGCCTGCCAATCCGCAGCAGCCGCCGGAGAGTTCACCGGTGAGGCCGGTCGCCTCGCGCAGGCGGCGGTCGGGGGTGTCGCCGAGGACGGCGTGCTGGTGGCAGTGGGTCTGGCCGACGGTGGGGCGGTCGATGCGGGGCGGGGTCCAGCCGGGGGCGGCGAGGCGCTCCAGGGCCTCCGCGAAGGTGAGGACCCTCGCGGCGAGGCGGGCCGCGCGGGGGTCGTCGGGGAGGAGTTCGGGGAGGTCGGTGCGGAGGGCTGCCGCACAGCTCGGCTCCAGGACGACGAAGTACGCGGGGATCTCGTCCAGTTCGGGCAGGTCGGGGCTCAGGAACACGTCCAGCACGTCGAGCGTGTCGCGCAACACCGCGCGGGCGCGGTCGAGTTGGCCGGTGGACACGTAGGTCAGGCCGCAGCAGACCCGGACTCGGCGGGCCTTCCAGGGGCTGAAGGTGTACGACGTGCCCTCGCCGTCCTCGTCCGGCAGCTCCTTCACGCCCATGGTCTTCGTCGGCATGGGCACCACGAAGAGCCCGGCCGCCTCCAGCACCCGCACGGCCGCCACGCCCACCGACGGTGAGAGGTGTTCCGTGAACGTGTCCGGCCAGATCATGACGGCACCGCCCCGGGGACGCTCGGGTTGCCGGCCCGCTCGGAACTCGGCGCGCATCCCCCGCATCCTCGCCCTGAACCATCGCTTCGACCACCGGGTGAACGTCACCCTCGCCACCCGGGGAATCCTCCGCTCGGGCGCGATCCCGCCCAGCCGCTTGGCCATCCACGCCAACGGGCCCGCGGAAGCAAGGGAGTTGACCAGCCACGCCGTACGCGTCCGCTCCACCAGCCGTAGCCAGCGCGGCAGCCAGCCCATCGCGTAGTGCGCGGCGGGCCGTCGCCGTCCCTCGTAGTGGTGGTGCAGGAACTCCGCCTTGTACGTGGCCATGTCGACCTCGACCGGGCAGTCCGTGCGGCAGCCCTTGCAGGACAGGCACAGGTCGAGCGCGTCGCGTACCTCCGTCGACTTCCAGCCGTCGGTGACCAGTTCACCGGCGAGCATCTCGTGCAGCAGCCGGGCCCGCCCGCGGGTGGAGTGCCGCTCCTCGCCGGTCACCCGGAACGACGGGCACATCACAGAGGGCCCGGAAGCCTCTGTCGTACGACACTTGGCGACCCCCACGCACCGCCGTACCGCCGCCGAGAAGTCGCCGCCGTCGGACGGGTAGCCGAAGGCCACGTCCACCGGCTCGCGGGGCAGGACGGCGAAGCGGAGGTTCGTGTCGAGCGGGGCGGGGCGCACCAGGATGCCCGGGTTGAGGAGGTCGTCCGGGTCCCAGACGGCCTTCGTGCGCTCGAAGAGGGTCACCATCTCGTCGCCGTACATCTTCGGCAGCAGTTCGGCGCGGGCCTGGCCGTCGCCGTGTTCGCCGGAGAGCGAGCCGCCGTGGGCGACGACCAGTTCGGCGAGGTCCTCCGAGAAGCTCCGGAAGCGGGCGACACCCGGCTCCGTCAGCAGGTCGAAGTCGATGCGGACGTGGATGCAGCCGTCCCCGAAGTGGCCGTACGGCGTGCCGCGCAGGCCATGCGTTCCGAGCAGGCCTCTGAAGTCCCGCAGGTACGCGCCCAGTTGAGCCGGCGGCACTGCGCAGTCCTCCCAGCCGGGCCAGGCCTCGGAGCCGTCCGGCATTCTGGTCGCCGTACCGCTGGCGTCCTCGCGGATGCGCCACAACGCCCGTTGGCTCGCCGCCTCCGTCACCACCAGGGAGTCGAGGACGTCGGCCGCGCGGACGATGGTCTCCGCACGCGCGCGTGCCTCCGCCTCCGTGTCGCCGCCGGTCTCCACGAACAACCAGGCACCACCCCGGGGCAGGTCCGCCGTGGAGCGGACCAGATCGGCCGCCATCCCCTCGACGGTGAGCGGTGCGAAGGGCAGCAGGCCTGCCGCCGCCTCCGCCGCCGCGCTCTCGTCGGCGTACGCCAGCACGGCGAGGGCACGCGCGCGGGGCGCCTCGACGAGTCGTACGACCGCCTCCGTGAGGATGCCCAGGGTGCCCTCGCTGCCGCAGAAGGAGCGGGCGACGTCCGCGCCCTTCTCGGGGAGGAGGGCGTCCAGGGCGTAGCCCGAGATACGGCGGGGGAGGTCGGGGAAGCCGGTGCGCAGGCGGGCCAACTCGCCCTCCACGAGCGGCCGGAGACCCTCCGGGGCGCCCGCCCAGTCCTGGCCGAGGCGCAGCAGGTCGCCGCGCGCGGTGATCACGGACAGTTCGCGCACGCTGTCGGCCGTCGTGCCCCAGGCGACCGAGTGGGAGCCGCAGGAGTTGTTGCCGATCATGCCACCGAGGGTGCAGCGGCTGTGGGTGGAGGGGTCGGGGCCGAAGCGCAACCCGTGCGGGGCGGCGGCCTGTTGGAGGCGGTCGAGGACCAGGCCGGGCTGCACGACCGCCGTACGGGAGTCGGGGTCCAGGGACACCAGGGCGTTCATGTGGCGGGTGAAGTCGAGGACCACGCCGGTGCCGGTCGCCTGGCCGGCGATCGAGGTGCCGCCGCCGCGGGCCACGACCGGCACCCCGTGCGAGCGGCAGGCCGCGAGCGTCGCCGCCACGTCGTCGGCGTCACGGGGTGCGACGACACCCAGCGGGACGCGCCGGTAGTTGGACGCGTCCATGGTCATCAGCGCCCGGGACGTGACGTCGAAGCCGACCTCGCCCCGGACGGTCCGCCGCAGCTCTGCCTGGACGTCCGCCAGTCCCGCCTGAAGATCCACCTGAAGATCGGCCATGTCCCCCAGCATGAAGGGATTCTGTAAACGCATCCAGAACCTCCCCAGTTCGATCACTAACTCTCATATAGTGACCGTCAGTTGAGCACCCGGTGTCGCTTCTCGCCCAGGAACCCGACGAGCACCCCCCGAGGACACGACCGAGGACGACTGAGGACCCCGACCAAAGACGCCCGAGGACCCGACCGAGGACCCCCTTCATGACCGCCCCCATACTTGCCGGCGAACGCCCCACCTTCCGCACCGTCGCCCCCGCCCCCATACTCACCGCCGTACTGGCCGGACTCGCGGCCGTCGGCGCTGTCTATGTGACACCCGATGCGAAGCGGCTCCCGATGGCCTGCGGTGCGGCCGCCGGCGCGCTGTTGCTGATCGCGGCGGTCGCGATCGCCGCGCACGCGTACCAGACGGTCCGTATCACCCGCCGTCGGCTGGAGGCCGTCACGCTGGACGCGGGGCGGCTGCTGCAGGAACGGGCGCGGCTGAGCACGGAGTTCGACCGGGAGCGCGTGCAGCTGACCGAGGAGCTGACCCACGAGCGGGCCCGGCTGACCTCGGAACTCTCGCAGGAACGCGCCCGGTTGATCTCCGACTTCTCGCAGGAGCGGATGCGGCTCACCACGTCCTTCGCCGAGGAGCGCACCCGCCTCACGGAGGAGAGCGAGCTGGAGCGCGCCCGACTGACCGCCGAGAACAGGCAGTTGACGGAGCGCGCCCGCCGGGACTCCTACGAGCGGGCCGCCGCGCTCTCCGCGACCGCCAACGCGGCGGGCCGTATGCAGGCGTTGGCCACCGGCATGCTCGCCGACCTGCGCGGCATGGAGGAGCGGCACTCGGACGAGGACGTCCTCGCCGACCTGCTCCACCTCGACCACCGCACCGCGCAGGCGGGCCGGCTGGCCGACTCCGTCGCCGTCCTCACCGGCGCCCGCTCCGGCCGCCGTTGGGCCCGCCCGATCGCCATGGAGTCGATCCTGCGCGGCGCGATGGGCCGGATCAGCGGCTACCAGCGGGTGCGGGTGCACTCCGCGAGCGACGCCGCCGTCGCCGGGCACGCGGCCGAGGGCGTGATGCACGCGCTGGCCGAACTCCTCGACAACGCGGCGAACTTCTCGCCGCCGAGCGCCGAGGTGCATGTGTACGTCGAGGAGGTGCCGGCCGGGGTCATCCTGTCGGTCGAGGACAGCGGTCTGGTCATGGGCGACATCCAACTGCGGCGCGCGGAACGGGCGGTGACCGGCGACTCCGCCGAACTGGGCGGCCTCACCGGCACCCGGCTGGGCCTCGCGGTCGTGGGCCGGCTGGCCCGCAAGTACGGCCTGAAGGTGTCGTACCGGCCCTCCGCGCGCGGCGGCACGGGCGTCCTGATGCTCGTACCGCAGGACATCCTGGTGCCCCAGGACGCCCCGGTGGCGGCGCAGGAGTCCCTCGCGCTCCCCGAGCCGCCGACCGCGCTCACGAAGGAGCCCGAGCCGGAGACCGAGCCGGAACCGGCGGCCGTAGCGGAGCCCTGGGTGTCGTACGCCTCCGGGCGGGCCCTCGACGACCTGGACCCGGAGCCGGTGCCCACGCACGAGTCGCCGGACCGCGGCGCCCTGCCCGAACCGGTGCTGGACGTCCCGGACACCCTGCCCGAAGGCCTGCCCAAGCGGCGCCGGGGTCAGGCGCTGGCGGAGGCCGAGCGTGCACGCGCGCGTGCCGCGTCCCCGTCCGCGGCGCCCGAGCCGAGCCGCGCGCCCTCGGCCGACGACACCCTCGCGCGGACGGCCCGCTTCAACAGCTTCCGGCAGGCCGTACGCGGCGCGGGGGCCGAACAGGCCGTGCCCGCACCGGAGTCGGAGCCCGAGCACACCGAATCAGCAGAGCCCCTCTCCCTCTCCCACCCGGAAGGCAACCCCACGTCATGACCGGCACGACCACCGCCGACGAGAAGCTCACCTGGCTCATCGAGGGCCTCCTGGAGCGCACCCCGGGCGCGCGGCACGCGCTCGTGCTGTCCCGGGACGGCCTGAAGCTGTGCCGGACGCCCGAACTCTCCGTCGACCAGGCCGACCAGCTCGCCGCGATCGCCGCCGGAATCCAGTCGCTGTCGCACGGCGCGTCGGTGGAGTTCGGCGACGGCAGCGGGGGCGTGCGCTCCGCGATGACCGAGTTCTACGGCGGGGTGCTGTTCATCGTCGAGGCGGGCGAGGGCGCGCACCTGGCCCTCGTCACCGCCGAGGACGCGGACGCGGGGCTGATCGGGCACAACATGAGCGAACTGGTGGAACAGCTCGGCGAGCACCTGCGCGCGGAACCCCGTTCGTGATGAGCCGCCCCGGCAGGGACGACTCACCCGACCGCCTCTACACGCTCACCGGAGGCCGCGCCCGCTCCGCACCGGACAGCCCGTTCGACCTGGTGACCCTCGTGGTCGCCGAGTGCGATCCGGTGACCGGGATGCAGTCGGAGCACGCGGCGATCCTGCGGATCACCGAACACCCCACGGCAGTCGTGGAGTTGGCGGCCGAACTGAAGCTCCCGGTGAGCATCACCAAGATTCTCCTCTCCGACCTTCTCGCGGCGGGCCGGGTCAGCGCCCGGCACCCGCGGGGGGCGGTTCTCGATCCCGACGTCCTGGAACAGGTGCTCGTTGGACTCCGCAACCTCTGACGCGCGCACCCCGTTGGGTGCCTCCGCCGACAACGGCCTGAAGATCGTGGTCGTGGGCGGCTTCGGCGTCGGCAAGACCACGCTGGTCCGCTCGGTCAGCGAGATACGTCCCCTCAACACCGAGGAGACGATGACGAAGGCCGGCGAGGCCGTCGACGACATCAGCGAGGTGCGCGGCAAGTCCGCGACCACGGTCGCCTTCGACTTCGGCCGCATCACGCTCGACGCCCGCAATGTGCTGTACCTGTTCGGCGCCCCCGGCCAGGAGCGGTTCTGGTTCCTCTGGGACCGCCTGTTCTCCGGCACGCTCGGCGCGGTCGTCCTCGTCGACACCCGCCGCATCGGCGACTCCTGGTACGCCATCGACCGCCTCGAACACCACGGCACCCCCTTCATCGTGGCCTGCAACGACTTCGGCGGCCCCACCTACGCCCCGCAGCAGATCCGCGAGGCCCTCGACCTCGACCCGCACGTCCCCCTCCTCGACTGCGACGCCCGCTCCCGCGCGTCCGCGAAACAGGTCCTGATCACCCTGGTCGAGCACGTCAAGAGTTCCTACGACGCCCAGGGCCCCGCCCGCCCCCAAGTCCCCGCCCCCCACCAGGAGTTGGCCCTGTGACCGCGCCCGTACCGCTGAGTGGACCCAGGTTCCAGACCGAACCGGCGCAGCTGTACCGGGAGATGAGGCGTGCGCACGGCGCCGTGACCCCGGTGGTGCTCGACGGCGACATCCCGGCCTGGCTGGTGCTCGGCTACCGCGAGCTGCATCAAGTCACCGGCGATCCGGTGCTGTTCAGCCGTGACTCGGACCTGTGGAGCCAGTGGGACCACATCCCCGACGACTGGCCGCTGCTGCCGATGATCGGCCGTAAGCAGCCGTCGATCCTCTACACGGTCGGCGAGCGCCACCGTGAGCGCGTCGGCATGATCAGCGACGCGCTGGAGGCGGTGGACCCGTCCGAACTGCGCGGCTACGCCGAGAAGTTCGCGGACGAGCTGATCGACGGGATCTGCGCCAAGGGCGAGACGGACATCGTCGGCGACTACGCGATGCTGCTGCCGGTACGGGTCCTGGCCCGGCTCTACGGCTTCCGGGACGAGCAGGGCCCGGGTCTGGTCACCGCGCTCAACGACATGATCGACGGACGTGAGCGGGCGATCGCCGGGCAGACCCATCTCGCCGAGTCCATGGGGCAGTTGCTGGCCGACCGGAAGGAGCGGCCGGCCGACGACGTCGTGTCGCGGATGCTCACGCACGCCTCCGGGTTCTCCGACGTGGAGATCGCCCAGGACCTGATGGTGATGATGGCGGCGGGCCACCAGCCGACCGCCGACTGGATCGGCAACTCGCTGCGCCTGATGCTGACCGACGACCGTTTCGCGGCCTCCCTCTTCGGCGGCCGCAACAGTGTCGCCGAGGCGATGAACGAGGTGCTGTGGGAGGACACCCCGACGCAGAACGTGGCCGGGCGCTGGGCCTCCCGCGACACCCAGCTCGGCGGACGCCGCATCCGCGCCGGCGACCTGCTGCTCCTCGGTCTCCAGGGCGCCAACTCCGACCCCCAGGTCCGCACCGACGGCTCCGCGCTGACCGGCGGCAACAACGCGCACTTCTCCTTCGGGCACGGGGAGCACCGGTGTCCGTTCCCCGCGCAGGAGGTCGCCGAGGTCGTCGCGCGGACGGGCATCGAGGTCGTACTGGACCGGCTGCCGGACATCGACCTGGCGGTACCGGCCGAGTCCCTCACACGGAGGCCCTCGCCGTGGCTGCGGGGCCTGACCGCACTGCCGGTGCGGTTCACGCCGGTCCCCGCGCTCTGAGTTCCGAGTTCTGAGTTCTGCCCTTTGCCCGTTGGCCATGAGCCCTGCCCTGGAGGCGATCCCGTATGAGCACCGGTACCGAAGAGACCCGTATTGTCCTGGACCCCTTCGTCGGCGACCTGGACGGCGAGAGCGCCAGGCTGCGCGCCGCCGGTCCGCTGGCCGCCGTAGAACTGCCCGGTGGTGTGCCCGTGTGGGCGGTCACGCATCACGCCGAGGCGAAACAGCTGCTCACGGATCCGCGGCTGGTGAAGGACATCAACGTCTGGGGTGCCTGGCAGCGCGGTGAGATCCCCGCGGACTGGCCGCTGATCGGGCTGGCGAACCCGGGCCGTTCGATGCTGACCGTGGACGGCGCCGACCACCGCCGGATGCGCACGCTGGTCGCGCAGGCGCTCACCCCGCGCCGGGTGGAGCAGATGCGGGAGCGGATCGCGAAGCTGACGGAGGGGCTGCTCAACGGAGTTGAGGCCGTCGAGGGCGAAGTCGTGGACCTCAAGGCAGAGTTCGCGTACCCGCTGCCCATGTTCGTCATCGCCGACCTCATGGGGATAGCGGAGGCCAGACTCCCGCGTCTGAAGGAGCTGTTCGAGAAGTTCTTCTCGACGCAGACCCCGCCGGCCGAGGTCATCGCGACGCTCACGGAGCTCGCGGGCATCATGGCCGAGACGGTCGCGGCGAAGCGCGCGGAGCCGGGCGACGACCTGACCTCGGCCCTGATCGCGGCCTCCGAGGAGGGCGACCACCTCACCGACGAGGAGATCGTCTCCACGCTCCAGCTGATGGTCGCGGCGGGCCACGAGACGACGATCTCGCTGATCGTCAACGCGGTCGTCAACCTGTCGACGCACCCCGTCCAGCGCGCCCTGGTCCTGGCCGGCGAGGCCGACTGGTCGTCGGTGACCGAGGAGACCCTGCGCCACTCGACGCCCACCTCGCACGTCCTGATCCGCTTCGCCACGGAGGACGTCCAGGTCGGCGACAAGGTCCTCCCGGCCGGGGACGCGCTGATCGTGTCGTACGCCGCGATCGGCCGCGACGAGCAGGCGCACGGCCCGACGGCCGGCGAGTTCGACATCACCCGCACCAGCGAGAACCGCCACATCTCCTTCGGCCACGGCCCGCACGTCTGCCCGGGCGCGGCCCTGTCCCGCCTGGAGGCGGACGTGGCACTCCCGGCCCTCTACGAGCGTTTCCCGCACCTGGACCTGGCGGTCCCGGCGTCGGAACTCCGCAACAAGCCGGTGGTGACGCAGAACGACATCTTCGAGCTGCCGGTACGGCTGACGCCGGGCGACTGATCGCACGGTCCACGGGCCGGAGATCCCGTCTCATCGAACGGACACGTTTCCGTCCGGTTTCACCGAGGCGATACCCTCCGGCTCGTGGCTGATATCCAGATCCCCGCTGACATCAAGCCCGCCGACGGACGTTTCGGCGCTGGCCCCTCCAAGGTGCGGACGGAGGCGCTGGACGCGCTGGCCGCCACCGGTACGTCTCTGCTGGGCACGTCCCACCGCCAGGCCCCGGTCAAGAACCTGGTCGGCAAGGTGCGCGAGGGCGTCTCCGCGCTGTTCTCCCTCCCCGAGGGATACGAGGTGATCCTCGGCAACGGCGGCTCGACGGCCTTCTGGGACGTCGCGACCCACGGGCTCATCGAGAACAAGTCGCAGCACCTGACCTTCGGCGAGTTCAGCTCGAAGTTCGCCAAGGCGGCCAAGCTGGCGCCGTGGCTGGCCGAGCCGACGGTGATCTCGTCCGACCCCGGCACGCACCCGGAGCCGGCCGCCGAGGCGGGCGTGGACGTGTACGCGTACACCCACAACGAGACGTCGACGGGCGTCGCGGCCCCCATCAAGCGGGTCGCGGGAGCCGACGAAGGCGCCCTCGTACTCGTCGACGCCACGTCGGGCGCGGGCGGCCTCCCGGTCGACATCGCCGAGACGGACGTCTACTACTTCGCCCCGCAGAAGTCCTTCGCCTCCGACGGCGGCCTGTGGATCGGCGTGTTCTCCCCGGCCGCGATCGAGCGCGCGGAGCGTATCCCCGCGTCCGGCCGCCACGTCCCGGAGTTCTTCAGCCTCCCCACGGCGATCGACAACTCCCGCAAGAACCAGACGTACAACACCCCTGCGCTGTCCACCCTGTTCCTCCTCAACGAGCAGCTGGAGTGGATCAACGGCCAGGGCGGCCTGGCCTGGTCGACGGCCCGCACGAAGGACTCGTCCAGCCGTCTGTACACCTGGGCGGAGGACAGCAAGTACGCGACGCCCTTCGTCGCGGACGCCACCAAGCGCTCCCAGGTCATCGGCACGATCGACTTCGCCGACGAGATCGACGCGGCGGCCGTCGCCAAGGTCCTCCGCGCCAACGGCATCGTCGACACCGAGCCGTACCGCAAGCTCGGCCGCAACCAGCTCCGCGTCGCGATGTTCCCGGCGATCGACCCGGCGGACGTCGAGGCGCTGACGAAGTGCATCGACTACGTCATCGAGAAGCTGTAGTCGCCGTACAGTCACACGGTTCTACGACGCCGAAGGGCGCCCCGCGGATCACCTGCGGGGCGCCCTTCGGCGTCGTGTCAGAAGCGGCTCTCGGCCCAGGCGCGGTAGTGCCGGGTGGGGTTGTCGGTGAAAGAGGTGTGGCGGGGGGTCCAGCCCAGGAGGCGGTGGGCCTTGGCGCTGGTGACCAACTCGTCCTGGTCGGCGGCCAGTTGCAGCATGCCGCCCGCCTCGGCGCTCTCCAGGGCTATCTCACCGGTGTAGCCGGCGGCGCGTACGGCGGTGCGCTGCATGTCCAGGGCGGTGAGGCGTTGGTCGTCGGCGATGACGAAGGTCTCCCCGTCGACGGCTGCGGGGTTGTCGAGGATGCGGACGTAGGCCTCGGCGAGGTCGTCGACGTGGACCCAGCTCCAGCGCTTGGTGGTGTCGCCGTAGAAGACGGGGTTGCCCGCCTCGGCGGCGGCGAACCACTGGCCGGTCATGGAGGTGCTCGCGGGGCCGCCGTACAGGAAGCCGGGGCGGACCACGGTGTGGGCGAGGCCGGAGGCGGCGAGTTCCTTCTCCAGGGTGAAGCGGAAGCCGATGGGGCTCTCGGGGTTTCCGGGGGTGGTCTCGTCCATGAGCGGGAGGCCGGTGCGGCCGTAGGAGGAGATGCCGGTGGTGAACACCAGGTGGCGTCGGCGGCCGTCGCGCTCCTGGGCGGCGAGCAGTTCGGCGAACAGGCGCTGGTCGCCGCCGACGGGGTCGCTCATGTCCAGCAGCAGGTGGACGACCGCATCGGTGCCGTCGAGGTGTCCGCGCCAGGTGTCCGGCTTGGTGAAGTCGCCCTCGACGGGGGTGACTTCGTCCGCGGTGAGCGCGCGGGCCGCGGGGGCGGAGGTGTCGCGGGCCAGGCCGAGGACGGTGTGTCCGGCGCGGGCGAGGGCGGCTGAGACGCGGCGGCCCGCGTAGCCGGTGGCGCCGATGACGAGGATCTGCATGGGGAGTGCTCCGTGTGCGGTGTCGGGCCGGCGGGGGGTCAGGCGCCGGGAGTGGTGGTAACGGGCTTGGTGGCAGCGGGAGTTGTGACCGGCGGGGTGGTGAAGAACCGGGTGAGCCGGTCGGCCGTCCAGGTCGGGTTGTCGGCAGCGAAGGTGTGCGCGGCTCCGGGGACGGTGTCGTGGTCCACGTCGGTCGCGGCGGCGCGGGCACCGGCGAGCAACACGTCCTGGGGCAGGCCGTGTTCGCCGTTCAGGACGAGGACGGGCATGGTCAGGCGGGCGCCGGCGCGGGCCGCCTGCCCGTCCTCGACGAGGGTGGCGTAGTGCTCGAAGCCGCCGCGCATCGCGTCGGGGCGGGTGTGGGCGCGCAGCAGGTCGGCGCGGTCGGCGGCGGTGATGCCGCCGCCGGTCATCAGCGACCAGAAACCGGAGAGGTACGGCTCCTCCTTGCCGGCGGTGAGCATGGCGGCCAGGTCGCTCTGGGCGTGGAAGCCGAAGTGCCAGGAGCCGCCGGTGGCGGGGTTCATGTGCTCCTCCAGGCCGTGGCCGGGCAGGAACGCCTCACTGAGGACCAGCCGGATCACGTCGTCGGGACGGGCCTGGGCCCAGGCGTGCGCGGTCATCGCGCCGACGTCGGTGCCGACGACGAAGGCCCGGTCGTGGCCCAGGTGCCGCAGCAGGAGGTGGAGATCCTCGGCCTCCTCGCGCTTGGTCCAGTGGCCGGGCGGGATCTGGGAGTCGCCGGATCCGCGCAGGTCGGGCGCGACGACCGTGAAGCCGCGTGCGGCGAGCAGGGGCATCAGGGCCCGCCATTCGATCCAGCTGAACGGCCAGCCGTGGAGGAGGACCACGGCGGGGCCTGATCCGCCGGTCACGTAGTGGAGCCGGATGCCGCCGACGTCTGCTGTGGCGTGCTCGAATCCGTCCGGTGCGGGTGCGGGTGCGGATGCTGGGGGAGTCATATGATCACCTCATACTTAATTAGTTAAGCAAGCATCACAGCACTGGTTGCTTAACTAGTCAAATACAGTGGTCGCATGGAGCCCACCGCCGCGGACCCCTCCGCCACCACTCCCGCCACTCCCGCCACTCCCCCCACTCCCGCCAGTGATCCGCTGACGGCCGACGAGCTTCTGCTGTGGCAGAGCCTGGGACGCCTTGTCCACTCCCTGCCGCGCACCCTGGAGCAGGACATGGCCCGCACCGGCGTGACCATGACCGAGTTCGCCGTCCTGCTGCTGCTGAGCGAGGCGCCCGACCGCCGTATGCGGATGTCCGCGCTCGCGACGGCCTCCGGCGTCACCCCGCCCCGCGTCACGCGCATCATCGAGGGCCTGGCCCGCCACGACTACGTGCGCAAGGAACGCCACGGCCTGGACGCACGCGGCAGCGAGGCCGTCCTCACCGACGCCGGGCTACGGGCCATGCGGGCGGCTCAGCCCGCCCATCTCGCCAGCGCCCGGCGCCGGGTCCTCGACCACATCCCGGCGGATCTCCTGCCGGGCATGGCGGAGACACTGGCCGCGCTCGCCGAGGGGCGGCACCGGCAGTAGTCGTCCCCGCTCCGCCTCGCGCATCCTGCGTATCGGCCATGTGTCGGTGCGCTGTCGGTGGTCGACGAGAGGTGTCGGATCTTTGTCGGCAGGGTCTGGAACGTTTCACGGAGGTCCTGCCGGGCGTCCATCCGGCAGGCGTGAACACGAGGAATCACCATGAGCACTCACGTCACGATCATCGGCGCAGGACTCGGCGGCCTCACGCTCGCCCGCGTCCTGCACGTCCACGGAATCCCGTCCACGGTCTACGAAGCGGAGTCCTCCCCGACGGCACGCGCACAGGGCGGACTGCTCGACATCCGCGACTACAACGGCCAACTCGCGCTTCAGGAAGCGGACTTGATGGAGGAGTTCCGCAGTCTCATCCTGGAGGGGCGTCAGGCGATGCGGGTCCTGGACCGGGACGGGAAGATCCTGTTCGACGAGCCGGACGACGGTACGGGTGGCAGCCCCGAGGTGCTGCGCGGCGAGCTGCGGCGGATGCTGCTCGACTCACTCCCGGCCGGCACGGTCCGGTGGGGGCACAAGGTCAGCGGGGTCCGGGCCCTCGACGGGGGCCGCCACGAGGTGGCCTTCGCCGACGGCACCACCGTCACCACGAGCCTGCTGGTCGGCGCGGACGGCGCGTGGTCGCGGGTGCGGCCGTCGCTGTCCGACGCGGCACCCGAGTACATCGGCATCTCGTTCGTCGAGACCTACCTGTTCGACGGTGACACGCGGCACCCGGCCGGCGCGAAGACCATCGGCGCCGGAGCGACGATGGCGCTCGAGCCGGGCAAGGGGATCATGGCCCACCGGGAGCGCGACGGGAACGTCCACTCCTGGGTGATGCTGGCCAGGCCGCAGGACTGGTTCGCCGGCATCGACTTCACCGATCCCGCCGCGGCCACCGCACGGATGGTCGAGGAGTTCGACGGCTGGGCGCCAGAACTCACCGCGCTGATCAGCGACGGTGAGACCGCACCGGTTCTGCGCACCCTCCACACCCTGCCCGTCGACCACCGGTGGGACCGGACACCGGGGGTGACCCTGATCGGCGACGCCGCCCACCTCACCGGCCCGAACGGCGAAGGCGCCAACCTGGCCATGTACGACGGCGCCGAACTCGGCAAGGCCATCGCCGCACACCCCGACGACATCGAGGCCGCGCTCACCGCGTACGAACAGGCCATGTTCCCGCGCAGCGCCGCGTCCGCCGTCGGCGCCCCCGATCTCCACGAGATCCTGGGCGACGACACACCCCACCACCTGATCGACAAGTTCGCCGGGAGCTGAGGCTCCGGCTTCGAGGGTTCGGCGGGCAGGACGGGGCCGAGGGCACTCTTCGCGCGTCCGGACATCAACATTCCGTTTTCTGTCGATATTCGGTGACAAATACGGGACGAGACCGTCGAACGCGCTTACGTACCGTGTACCTGTCGTCTCCTCCTCCCCTTGCCTGGCGCTGAAGCACAGCAAACGCAGGGAGCGGCATGCGATCCCCCTCTTCCGGTTCACGGCCACCATTCGAGGAGTTTTTCCATGCCCGTCGCGCCCGCGCCCGCGCCCGCGCGCCGTCGTCGCCCGTTACTGACCACCACCGTCCTCGTGAGCGCCCTGGGCGCCACCGTCCTGCTGCCGGTGGCGACCGCCTCGGCCGCCACCACCAACCCGGCCGCCCGTTACGCGGGCAAGTCCGTCGCCATCGGCCAGAACCTGGTGGCCGTCCTGCGTGACGACCCCCACGCCGGCGGCCCCGAAGCGTGGATCCGTGCCGTGCAGCCGAACTGGCGGCCGGGCGACGCCTACATGTACCGCGTCGTGGTCAAGCTCGACGCCTCCCACACCACCGCGAAGGAGCGCGGCCTCTCCCTGGCGCTGGTGGGTGCCAAGGGCTCCGCTCCCGCACTCCGGGTGACCGCCGCGAAGAACCGGAAGCACACGTTCCCGCTCCCCGAGGTCGGCACTCCGGACGCGCGGGGCTGCACCATCATCAGCGAGAAGTTCATCGGCGCCGGGACCGTCGCCGTACTGAGCAACGGTCTCCAGGGTCCGTCGGCCTTCTTCAAGGACGCCGGTGACGGCACGCGCGTCGGCGGCGTCGTCAACCGGGCACACCCCGCACTGCCGAAGAGCGCCGGCTTCGTCGCCCGCATCACCGACCCCAACGGTTCGGCCCCCAAGCTCGTCACCAACATGGAGGGCGGCGGCCACCCCGCGAGCACCACGGCCTTCCCGGCCCCCGGGTGCGTGAAGTGACGCGCTAGGAAGGGGAGTTGGGGAAGCTCCGGCTTCTCGGGTACGACACGGAGGGCGCCCGGCGGGAGATTTCCGCCGGGCGCCCTTTCGTCGATCGCCGAGTACGCCGAGTACGCCGAGCGCGCCGAGCAGTTCCGGCGGCGCGAGGCGCGGCGACGACCCCGCCCCAAGTCACCTACGGGCTCCCCGAGTTCGGCAGGCGCCCCTCCCCTCCGGGAGTTCGCTGTGGCCGCCCTGCGTCTGTCTAGCCCTCCCCGTCCGCGTCCGCGTTGGTCAGCGCGTCCATGATCATGCGGGTGGCGAACTCGGGGTTCTCGGTGATGCGGTTGATGTGCTCCGCGAGCAGGAACGCCGTGGCCTCCAGAGGAGTCATCTCCTCCTTGGTCCAGTCCCCGTACTGCCGGCGCCACAGGTTGGGGCTCAGACCGGTGCCCGCGGCGATGGTCAGCCCGGCCATCATGGGGATGGCCTCGGGGGGACAACTCCTGGGCATCATCCGCATGGTGGCCACGAGGGTCGGCACGACGTACTCGAGGACGTCCTTGTCCTGACTCTCGTGGGCCTTCCTCAGCCACGTCATGAACATATAGATGAGCGTGCACGCGCCGTTCAGCAGGTCGTCGAGCCCGTCGGGACCCAGCGACGCGATGAACTGGTCCATCAGCGCCTGCTGTTCGGGGTCGGTCGCGGACTTGCCGTCGTGGACGGTCTTGAGCCGGGAGTCGACCATCATGAGCACCGCACCCACGTCACCGACGGGTGCGTACTGGGGGTCGCAACTCGATGACACAGGATTCCTCCTCAGTCCGGCCGCGCTGAGTAACGCGACGTAACCGCAGAGTAGTTGGCCGGTGGGCTGAGAGTCGGCGACTTGGTCACCTTTACGGCAACAAGGCTCGGGGTTGCATCAACCGCCGTGGACGGTACGGCTGTTCGGCAGTTCAACGAATTCGAACCCTGGGCCGTGCAGCGCGTCACGCATCCCGCCCGGCCCTGCTCATCAGCGCGAGCATGCTGTGGGGTGCGTCGTCGTCGAGCATGACCGCGTACATGTCGTCGTCGTCCGCTTCTACGGCGGCGGCGCGGGCGAACATGTTCCGCTCGTGCTCGGCGAGCGCGGCCTCCACGTCGCCGGGGTGCGCGGCGAGAGCCCGGCCGAGTTCGGCGCCGTCCTGCATGGCGAGGTTGGCGCCCTCACCGTTCGGTGCCCTGAGGTGGGCGGCGTCGCCGAGCAGGGTCACCCCGGGCACACGGTCCCAGCGGTGCCCGGCCGGCAGGGTGACGATGCGGCGCAGCACCGGCGGGGTGTCGCTGCGGGTGACCAGGGCGGTGAGCTCGGGGGCCCAGCCCGCGAACTCGTCGGCGACCCGCGCGGTCAGGGCTTCGGCGTCAGCGGCATCGGTGGTGTCGAGATCGGCGAGCCAGTCCTGGGGCTTCCGCAGCTGGGCGTAGGTGTGCAGGGTGCCGTCGCCCTCCCGGTGGGCCAGGAGTCCCCGGCCCGGCGCGAGCGCGAACAGCGATCCGGCGCCGACCGCTCGCGCGGAGGCGGGATGGCGGGTGTCGGCGTCGGACAGGAACGTCTCCACGCTGCACACGCCGACGTACTCGGGCGTGGCCTCGGAGAGCACGGGGCGCACCCGCGACCACGCGCCGTCGGCGCCGACGAGCAGGCTCGCCGAGATCGCGGTGCCGTCGGCGAAGCCGACCTCGTGCCGGCCCTCGCCGAGGGCGCGCACACCGGTGACCTTGCGCCCCCACCGGACCGTGCCGGAGGGAAGCGCGTCGAGCAGCAGCTGCCGTAGCGCGCCGCGCGGTACCTCGGGGCGCTCGCCGGTGCCCTCGTCGGGCAGGTCGAGCAGCACGGCTCCGGTCCGGTCCAGGACCCGGTAGGCCTCGCGGCCGGGCAGGACGATCTCGCGGAACTCCTCGGTCAACCCGGCTGCCGCCAGCGCCTGTTGGCCGTTCCAGGGGTGGATGTCGAGCAGCCCGCCCTGACGGCGCACGGTCGGCGAGGGCTCCGCCTCGTAGACCGTCGCCGGGATGCCCCGCACATGCAGCACGCGGGCCAGTACCAGGCCGCCGAGACCCGCTCCGATGATCGTGACCTGTGTCGCCAAGGTCTTCCTCCACGAGCTCGCCGGATCCGCGCCGGATGCGCTTTGGATCGCCGATCCAAAGAAAGCTAGCACGGCTTTGGATCGGCGATCCATCCATGTGACACTGGGCCCATGGTGAAGAGGACTCCCGAAGAGACTTCCGAAGAGACTTCCGAGGGAACCTCCGCGGGGCCTTCCAAAAGCTCTTCGGCGGCGGCGCCGCCACGGACCCCGCGGCGCACGGACGGGCTGTCCAGGGAAGTGATCGTCCAGGCCGCGACCGAGCTTCTGGACGGCGGCGGCGAGAGCGCGCTGACGCTGCGCGCGCTCACCGTGCGCCTGAGCACCGGCTACGGAGCGATCTACCACCACGTCGCGGACAAGGGCGACCTGCTCGCGGCGGCCACCGACGACGTCATCACCCGGGTGCTCGCCGACATGGTCATGGACGCGGACCCACGAGAAGCCCTGCGCCGCATGGCAGTCGGCCTGTTCGACGCGATCGACGCCCACCCCTGGGTCGGCACGGAACTCTCCCGGCAACCGTGGCGGCCCGCGATGGTGGAGTTCTACGAGAGCATCGGCAGACTGCTGGACGCGCTCGCCGTCCCCGAGCCGGCGCGCTTCGACGCGGCCGGCACGCTCGTGAACTACGTCATGGGCGTCGCCGGACAGAACGCCGCGAACGCCCGCCGCCGCGCCGGCGACGACACGGACCGAGCGGCCTTCCTCGACAACGTCGCCGAGCAATGGGCCCAACTGGACCCCGACCGCTACCCGTTCGTCCACGCGGCGACGACCCGGCTGCGCGAGCACGACGACCGCGAGCAGTTCATCACCGGCGTCGACATCTTCCTGGCCGGCATCGCGGCCCTGCACTGAGAGCGGGTCCGGCGCCGGCCGCGCGCTACGCCCGCGACACCGTCAGGCGCCGTCAAGTGCCCCGGTGACCTTGCGGATCATGGCCGTTTCGGCGGGCCCCGCGGCACCCTTGTGGGCGCGGGACGCGGCCTCCATCACCGTGACGATCGTGTCGCGGAAGTTCTCCACCTCGGCAGGTGCCTTGGCCTTGAGGAGCGTCACCGAGTCGGACAGGGCCGTGAAGGTGCGGTCCGCGAGGTCGGCGGTCGAACTGCCGCCCAGATCCATGCCCTTGGGCTTCTCGGCCAGGACACGGCCGACCAGTCCGGTGGCGGAGGAGAGGGCCTTGCCGCCGGCCATCCCGGACCGGGTGGAGGAGATCGGGCCGGGGTCGGCGGCAGCCATCAGGGAGACGACGCCGTGGGCGGCGGTCTGCAGGGTCAGCTTCTCGTCGGCGGTCAGGATGGAGGTGGGGGCGGGGGCGGTGTTCTCGGACATGAGGGGTCTCTTTCGTTTGCGGAGAGGGCAACTGCCGTAGGGCAGTGGTGTGTTGATGAGGGACGGTCAGGCGACGGCCTCGGCCTGGTTGCCCACCGCCTTGCGCGGCAGCGCCAGGCACAGCACCGCGCACAGGACGTACGCACCGATGGCCCACGGCCCCGCGTGACTGATGGCGTCCGTGAGGCCCTTGTCGGCGTGGGAGAAGAAGGCGTTGCCGATGACGGCGACGCCGAGGGCTCCGCCGAACTGCTGGGCCGTGGACAGGATTCCGGAGGCGCCGCCCGCCAACTGGCCCGGCACCGTGCTGAGGATGGTGTTGACGAGCGGGATGATCAGGAAGATCAGGCCGACACCGGCCAGGAACAGGCCCGGGACCAACGGCCAGGCGCCGGTGTGCAGTTGGGCGGAGTGCTGTGCCGCGTGACGGACCCAGAACAGGCCGCCCGCCATGACCAGGGCGCCGAGGATCAGCACACTGCGGCCGAACTTGGCGACGAGCGGGTCGACGGCGGGGGCGGCGAGGATCGAGCCCGCGCTGAAGGCGACCATCAGCAGACCGGCCTGCGTGGGGGTGTAGCCCTGGCCGGACTGGAGCCAGATGGTGAAGACCAGCATGAAGCCCGACATGCCGCCGTAGAAGAGGAGTTGGACGAGCAGGCCGGCGCTGAAGGCGGGCTTCTTGAACAGGCCCGTGGGCAGCAGCGGGTGTTCCATGCCGCGCTTCTCCTCCGAGACGGTCAGCGCCGTGATCGCGAGGACACCGGCGGCCAGGCAGATCCAGCCCCACAGCGGCCAGCCGTTGGAACGGCCCTGGACCAGCGGCAGCACGATCGCGACCAGGCCCGCGGCGAGGACGAGGTTGCCGAGCAGGTCGATGCGGCCGGTGAAGGCCCGGTCCTTCGAGGCGGGGATCCACTTGGCGCCCAGGACCAGGACCAGGGCGGCGAGCGGGAGGTTGATGACGAAGATCGTGCGCCAGCCCCAGCCGAACAGGTCCCAGTCGGTCAGCACGCCGCCGAGCAGCACGCCTACGGCGGTGGAGATGCCGGCGATCGCGCCGTACAGGGCGAACGCCTTGCCGCGTTCCTCGCCGTCGAACATGGTGCGGAACGAGGCGAGGATCTGCGGCATGATGACGGCCGCGGCCACGCCCTGGAGTCCGCGCGAGGCGACGAGTACGCCGGGCGACATCGCCAGCGCACTCGCCAGGCTCGTCAGCGCGAACGCGGTGACGCCGGACAGGAACAGCCGCTTGCGGCCGTAGCGGTCGCCCAGGTGCCCGGCGATGATCAGCGTCGCGGCGAAGCCCAGCATGTAGGCGGACACGGTCCACTGCAGTTCGGCCGGGGTGGCCTTCAGCCCGGTGCCGATGGAGGGCAGCGCGGTGTTCACGATCGAGCCGTCGATCATGTCCAGCAGCGCCGCGAGGATCATCACGAACGCCGCCGCCCACCGCTGGGGATACGGCACCGCCCCGCTGCCGCCGCTGTCGGCTACGTTCCTCGTGTTGGTCGTGCTGGACGACATGGCGTTGGCTCCTCAGTTCAGCTTGACTTTCATATATCTTGGCTTTCAAGCCAATGACTGATGGTTACGGTGACGGGAGATAGCTCGAATGTCAAGCGGAACGGCCCCGGGCTCGGACTCAGACGCGGACTCGACCCCGGGCCCGGACTCGGTCGAGGCGCGGCTGGGCGCGGCGGTGCAGCGCTATCAGGCCGCCGTGGACGACTTCGACCGCGAGCTGGCCCGCCTGATGGGCGTCAACGAGACCGACCTGCGCTGTCTGGAGATCCTTCTCTCGGTCGAGGAACTCACCCCGCGCGACCTGAGCCGGCAGCTGGGCCTGACCACCGGGAGCGTCACCACGATGCTCGACCGCCTCGAGAAGCTCGCCTACCTCACCCGCACCCCGCACCCCACCGACCGGCGCAAGACCCTGATCCGCGTCACCCCCGAGGCCGGACAGCGTGCCTACGGCCTGATCGGACCGTTCATCGAGGACGCCGGCCGGCAGGTGCGCGACCGCTACACCCCCGAGCAGCTGGAACTGGTCGCCGACTACCTCGGCTTCAGCCGCGACATCCAGCAGCAGCACGTCGAGCGGCTGCGGAAGCTGCCCGCCCCCCGCCCCACCCGGACCGGCGGCCGCCAGGCCACGGGTTCCCGGTCCTCGACCACATAGCGCCGCCCCTTCTCACTCCCACTCCCCTCCCCTTTGTGTGACGCAGGTCTCAAAGCAGCGATGCAGCAGAAAGGGCCGGCTCGCGCTTAAAGGGGGGACAGGAAGGGAGGAGCGGTGTGGCTCTGCCAGCGAAGTGGAATGCGGGGGAGGATTTCCATTCCTTCGTCGCGACCCGCTCGACGGCATTGTTCCGCGGGGCCCTGGTCCTGACCGGAAGCCGTGAGGCCGCCGAGGACCTGGTCCAGGAAACCCTGGAGCGCACCTGCCGCCGTTGGCGCAGCATCGCCGAAATGGACGCTCCGGACGCTTATGTGCGGCGCATCATGGTGAATCTGGCCAACAACAGGTGGAAGCGGTTCCGCCGGGTCGTACCCCAGCGGGACGCCGGTGACGACCGGCACGCCCCCGGGGACGAATACGGGCGTATCGACAGCCGGGACCAATTGGTCCGCGCCTTGCAACGTCTGCCGATAGGCATGCGCACTGTCGTGGTATTGCGCTATTTCCACGACCTTTCGGATGCCGAGATCGCCGAGGATCTACGGATCTCACCGAGTTCCGTACGGTCCCAGCTCACCCGTGGTCTCGAAAAGCTCCGGGTCCAGATACCCGCACTCTCCGAACCTTCGTCGGCATCGCGGCCCCCGAAAGGAACCCAGACCCGATGACCGGTTACGTATCGCCGCCCTCGGACGGCCGCGACGGTGACATCTCCCTCGCATTCCTCGAACAGGAACTGGTAACCGCCTTGAACGACTTCGCCGGCACCTCCCCCACGCCCCACTTCGACGCCACCAGCATCAAGAAGCGCACCCGCCGCAGGCGCGCCGGTTTCGTGGCCGCCGTCTCCGCGGTCCTCGTCGCGGCCGGCGTCGGCACCGCGCTGGCCGGCGCCGGGACCGGTTCGCACACCGCGCGGCCCGCCGCCCACACCACCACGACCAAGACCACGACCCCGGAGAAGGGGAACGTCACGACGGTGCCCTACGTGAAGCCGTTCGACCTGGGGGGCGTGCCCCTGGCGACGGCCGAGAAGACCCTGACGGACGCCGGCCTCAAGGTCGGCACGATCACCCACGGGGCGGTCGACAACTGCAAGCCGGGCTCGGTCATCACGGTCTCCCCCCTCGCCCCGACGGTCCTGCACGGCGGCGAGAAGGTCGACCTGGGCATCTGCGGCTGACCCGCACGCACACGACAGAGCGGTGGCCCCGCCGCAATCGGGGCCACCGCTCGCTCTCGTCCCACCACGAACGCCTACCGGCTGAGCCTGCCGAACCTCCGTACCGCCAACGGCAGGAACACCAGCGTCAGCGCGGCCGGCCACACCCCGGCGAGCAGCAGCGCGTGCTGCTCCGGCCACGACGTGCCCTGGCCGGTCGGCGCGCCGAAGAGTGCCCGGGTGGCGCCGGCCGTCGAGGAGAGCGGGTTCCAGAGGGCGGCCTGGCCGAGCCAGTGGGGCATCTGCTGCGGGGAGACGTAGATGCTGGAGATCATCGTCAGCGGGAAGACGATCGCGAACAGCCCGCCCACCTGCTCGGGCCCCGGCAGCAGCAGCCCGAGCCAGACACCCACCCAGATCAGCGCGAAGCGCAGCGACAGCAGCAGGACGACGGCCTTCACGAAGCCGAGGCCGTAGCCGAAGAGGGGGCCGGTGCCGAACTCCGGGCGCCAGCCCATGCCGTACGCCGTGGCCATCATGATGCCCAACTCGGCGCAGGAGACGACGAGATCGGTGGCACCGCGCCCGGCGACCACCGCGGACGGCGCCATCGGCATGGAGCGGAACCGGTCGATGACGCCCTTCTTGGAGTCGTTCACGAAGATCGTCGCCGTGGACACGAACCCCATCGCGACCGTCATCACGAACATCCCCGGCATCAGGAACGACTTGTAGTCCCCGCCGCCCGGCACCTGGATCGCCTTGCCGAAGACGTACCCGTACAGCAGCACGGACAGGATCGGGAAGCCCAACTGCCAGAGGATGCTGACCGGTTGACGCCGGTAGTGGGTCAGGCCGCGCCGAACGACGTTCCAGCAGTCGGCGACCGTCCAGAACAGCCGGCCGTGCTGCGGACGCCTGCGGTACGTCCGCCCGGTGCCGTCCGCCGTCGAGGCACCGCTCACGCCACCGCCTCCTCGATCTCCGGTTCCGGCGCCGGTTCTTCTTCCGTACGGCGGCCCGTCAGCCGGAGGAACACGTCGTCCAGGCTGGGGCGGCGCAGGCCGATGTCCTCGACCGGGATGCCGAAGTGCTGGAGGAACCGGGCGACTTCGGTCAGCGAGCCCACCCGGTCTGCGACGGGCGCGTGGACGCGCAACTCCGCGATGTCGGCCTCCGGTTGACCGCCGTACGCGACCCGCCCGACGGCCTGCAACGCGTAGGGGATGTGGGCGGGTTCGCGCACCACGACCTCGACGCGGTCGCCGCCGACGCGGTTCTTGAGGCCGTCGAGGGTGTCGTCGGCGATGGCCTTGCCCTGGTCGATGACGGTGATGCGGGAGGCCAGCCGGTCGGCCTCCTCCAGGTACTGCGTGGTGAGCAGCACGGTGGTGCCGTCGGCCACCAACTCCCGTACGGCTTCCCAGACTTCACCCCGGCTGCGCGGGTCGAGGCCGGTGGTCGGTTCGTCGAGGAAGAGGACGGCCGGGGCGAGGATCATCGACGCGGCGAGGTCCAGGCGCCGCCGCATGCCACCGCTGTAGCCGCCGGCGCCCTTGTCGGCGGCGGCCTCCAGGTCAAACTGGCGCAGGAGCTGTGCCGCCCTCAACTTGGCCCGCCTGCGCCCGAGATGGAAGAGGCGGCCGAACATCTCCAGGTTCTGCCGGCCGGTGAGGATCTCGTCGATCGCCGCGTACTGCCCGGTGAGCCCGATCCGGGAACGCACCTGGCGCGGCTGCCGAGCCACGTCGAGTCCGGCGACGGTCGCCTTTCCGCCGTCGAGCCGGACGAGGGTGGAGAGGATGCGGACGGCGGTGGTCTTGCCGGCGCCGTTCGGGCCGAGCAGACCGTGCACGGTGCCCTCACGGACGGCCAGGTCGAAGCCGTCGAGGGCGCGCTTGTCGCCGTAGCGCTTCTCCAGCCCTTCGGCCTCCACGACGTATCCGCCGTTGCCGTCGCCCATGAACCCTCCCTACCGAACTGCGTGCACCGTATCCGATTACGCGTACGGTGTACTCGGTTTTGGTCCATGGCCCTACACTCCCCCCATGGCAAGCAGCGGTCAGGAGTCCAGCGGCAGTGGTGACATCGCCCGCACCCTCGAACTGCTGTGGGACACCGGCCCACGCCCCAGCCGAGGCCCCAAGCCGGGCCTGACCGTCGACCGGATCGTGGACGCAGCGATCCGCATCGCGGACCAGGAGGGGCTAGACGCGGTCTCCATGCGGCGCGTGGCCACCGATCTGGGCACGGGCGCGATGTCGCTGTACCGGTACGTCCCCGGCAAGGCCGAACTCCTCGACCTGATGCTGGACCGCGTCCGCTTCCCGGACCGCCCCGCGCACGAGGTGCCCGCCGGCGGCTGGCGCACCGCCCTGGAGACCGCGGCCCGCGACGCCCTCGCCGTCCACCGCCGCCACCCCTGGCTGCTGCGCGTCAACCAGTCCCGCCCGCTGCTCGGCCCCCGCGCCCTCGCCACCCTGGAACACCTGCTCGGCCGCATCCGCCCGATGGGCCTGACCGACCCGGAACTCGTCTCGACGGTCGTCATGATCGACGGCTACGTCGTCGGCGCCGCCCGCACCCAGGTCCACCAGGAGGAGGCGGCCCGCAGCACCGGCCTGAGCGACGCGGAGTTCTACGGCGCCCAGGTCCCGGCACTGGAGAAGGCCATGGCGACCGGCGCCTACCCCACCCTCGCGTCCCTCTCCCCCGACACCTTCACGGCCGGCTTCGACCACTTCGAGTTCGGGCTCGGCCGCATCCTGGACGGGCTGGAGGTCGTGGTCCAACAGCGGTGCGAGGCAAGCGAGTTCAGCTACGACGCGTGAGGCGCCGTAGCCCGAACACGGCCCCGCAGACGACCACGACGGCGAGAGCACCCACCTTCACGTTGTTGTCGGAGCCGCCCCCGCCATCGTCACCACTCGCCGAACTCCCGCTCCCGGAAGGCGACTTGGACGAGGACGACGTGGCCCCCTCGGGTGCGTCCTCCGCCTGCACCGGGCTGTCGGTGCCCTCGCTCCCGTACATGAGCTTGGTCCCGTCGAGGGAGTAGCTGACG
Organism: Streptomyces xylophagus; assembly: GCF_000716435.1. GTDB lineage: Bacteria > Actinomycetota > Actinomycetes > Streptomycetales > Streptomycetaceae > Streptomyces > Streptomyces xylophagus. The sequence continues at coordinate 314,616 of NZ_JNWO01000008.1, read as the reverse complement.
GACTCCCCCTGCCCCTGCAACGGCACGTCGAGGCGCCCCTCGCGCTTGATCTTGCCGCCGTTCCAGTCGTAGTAGATACCGCCGAAGTAGCCGCGTACGGCGAGCTGTTGGCCGTTCGGGGAGAAGGCGGCGTCGGTGGCCCAGAGGTCGACGGCGGCGATGGGCTTGAAGTAGTTGGTGCCGGAGGAGGAGAGGGTGGCCGGCCCTTCGAAGAGATGCCCGCCGTCCTCCTTCTTGTCGATGATGTACACGCGCCCGGTCTTGGGGTGCACGATCAGCGACTCGGCGTTGCGCGCCCCGTCCGAGTACTTCACGACGTACTGCTTGGCCCGGATCGTCTGGTCCTTGAGCACCTTCGGCTCGGGCAGTTTGTAGATCCAGACGTACGGCCAGGTCCCGTCGAGGTTGTCGCCGATGTCACCGATGTAGATCTCGTTGTGCGGCCCGATGGAGATGGCCTCGACGTCACGCGGCTTGCCGACCCCGCTGAAGGTGACCGTGGCGACCGTCTTGCCGGTGCTGCTGTCGACGGCGTAGATGTACGGGCCGTCGTCGCTGTCGTTGTGCGTCCAGTAGATGCCCGGGTGCAGGTGCGAGGCGGCGAGCCCGCTGGACTCGGTGATCCGGGAGTCCGTGATCGTGAACCCCTTGTCGCCCTTGCCGCCGTCGCCATCGGCGGTCGCTGCTGCTGCGGGAAGGGCGAGCGCGCCGACGAGGAAGCCGGCGCCGAGGAACGCGAGGAAGCGACGCATGCCCCAAGCCTGCCATCTCGCGCTGTACAGCACGGAGAGCGCCCCGGCGGGCCGGGCGTGGTGGGCCTCACACCGCACCCGTTCCGTCGATCGGTGGTTGATCGTCCATCATGAGCGGATGCTCAGGTTCATGCCCGTAGGCGACTCCATGACGATCGGGAGCGCGGGCGAACACACATGGCGTTACCGGATGTGGCAGCACCTGCGCGCGACCTACGGCGGCCCGTTCGCCGTGGTCGGCCCGCGCGAGACGCTGTACGACAAGGCCACGGACACGCCCACGTCGTACGAGTACGCCGACCCCGACTTCCCGCACTTCCACCTCGCCGGCTGGGGCGAGGGCTGGCTGCACATGGCTCCGCTGATCGGCGAGGCGGTGCGCGCACACCGCGCGGACGTCCTCCTCGTCTCCCTCGGCCTGATCGACCTGGGCTTCTACACGAACGCGACCCAGACCGCCGACAACATGCGGTCCTTCGTGGCGCGGGCCCGCGCCGCGAAGCCGTCCGTCCGCATGGTGTTCCTCCCGGTCATCCCGAACGTCCGCGCCCGGACGGACGCCCCCTTCGCCACCGAGGTCGCCCTCTTCAACGAACTCCAGGCGAAGGCGGTCGCCGACCTGGACGACCCACGCTCCCCGCTCCTCCTGGCCTCCCTCCCGGAGTCGTACGACGTCGACCACGACACGTACGACGGCACCCACCCGAACGCGGCCGGCGAGCACAAGATCGCGGGGGCGTTCGCGGGGGCGATGCATCAGGCGTGGGGGGTGGGTGGGGAGTACGGCGGCCCGGAACCGGTCGCCGACACGGAGCCCTTCCACCGGTCCTCCCATCGGCCCTCCCGCAGGCCCAGGTAGGGCCGCCCGGCGACTACCGATACCGGGCGATCCACTCCTCGTTGAGGCGATCGGCCTGGCGGTGGTGGCTGGGGGTGATGTGCCGTCCGGCGGGGAGCGCGAGGCCGAGGAAGTCGAGAACGCGGAGGGTGACGGCTTCCGGGTCTGCGGAGAGGTCCTCGTACCGGATGCGATGCGGCTGAACGCCGTAGCCCTCGAACCAGCGCTCCCACCCGGTGTTGTGCTCGTCGATGGTCCGCAGGATGCGGGTGAGGGCGTCACGGTCGAAGCGGGGCCGTCCATCTGCGGAGCCCTGACCTCCGCTGATCTCGCCCCTCCCACCGACGAACCAGACACCGGTCTGCTCGGCCCGCAGCCACGACACGGCCTGGGCGAGCGTGTCGTCCCGCCACAGCTGGACGAACCGCAGCCGCGTCCCGAACTCCCGCTCCAGCAACCGCAGTTCGTCCCCGGCGAGTTCAGGGTGCAGGCCCGCGAGCCGACTTGCGAGTTCGGCGTGCGTCCCCCACATCAGCTTGGCCCCGAAGACCCCGTTACCGGTCCGGCCCGCCACCAGCGCGGCCCGCACGAAGTCGCCGTAATCCAGGGCGCCTTGCGGTGCGTGCGCGATCCCCCACCGCTCGGCCCACGCCACCTCGTCCGGCGACCGGAAGTAGGCCTGGGGGTGCCCGGCGACGCCGGTGGAGTCGAGCAGGCCCAGGAGGAGGGAGCTGCCGGTTCGGGGGGTGGCGCAGATGAAGTACGAGTCCGTCGAATCATGATTGTCGATGGCGTGATTCCTGCGTCTCCCGGTCACCATGCGTGTCGTTGTACCGCACGGCTGCACTGATGAGGAGGGGAGCGCCACGATGACCGATGAAGGTGGCGAGCTGACACTGGACGTCATGTTCGAGCATCTGGAGAAGTTGCCCGTACCCGGGGGAACGAGGGTCGAGATCGTCGAGGGCAACATCTTCTTCTCGCCACAACGGGACACCCACTCGGAGATCATCCTGGACATCGTCGAACAGCTACGGGCCAAGTACCCCCGGAAGCGCGTGAAGTCCGACGTCCGTATCGACTACCCGGGTCACCTCAACGGATTCGCGACCGACGTGACGGTGATGGCCGAGGGTGCCGAGAAGACGGAGGGCGGGGGCTGGCGCCACCAGGACGTCGAGTTCGTCGCCGAGGTCATCTCCAAGGGCACCGCCGCCAACGACTACGGCCCGAAGAAGGCCGCGTACGCCCTCGCCGAGGTCCCCGTCTACGTCATCGCCGACCCCTACCAGGGCCGCTGCCACATCTACACCCACCCCAAGGGCGACGACTACACGACCGAGACGAAGGTCGCGTTCGGGGACGACATGGATCTCACCGGCACCGTGGTCGGCCTCACCCTCGCCACCGACGAGTTCCCCCGCGACTGACCCCCCTTGCATAGAGCACACTCGAAGTCGTTGGCTAGGTACTCATGAAGTACACGCAGCTCGGACGCACAGGCCTCAAGGTCAGCCGACTGGTCCTCGGCACGATGAACTTCGGTCCGCAGACGAACGAGGCGGACAGCCACGCGATCATGGACGCGGCGCTGGACGCGGGTATCAACTTCTTCGACACCGCCAATGTCTACGGCTGGGGCGAGAACAAGGGCCGCACCGAGGAGATCGTCGGCAACTGGTTCGCCAAGAGCCCCGACCACCGCGACAAGACGGTCCTCGCCACCAAGGTCTACGGCAACATGGCCGCCGACGGCGAGTCCTGGCCCAACCACGACAAGCTCTCCGCGGTCAACATCCGGCGGGCCGTCGACGCCAGCCTCAAGCGGCTGCAGACGGACTACATCGACGTCTACCAGTTCCACCACATCGACCGCGCCACCCCCTTCGAGGAGATCTGGCAGGCGATCGACACCCTCATCCAGCAGGGCAAGATCCTCTACGTCGGTTCCTCCAACTTCCCCGGTTACAAGATCGCCCAGGCCAACGAGATCGCCGCGCGCCGAGGCGGCACCATCGGCCTCGTCAGCGAACAGTGCCTCTACAACCTCGCCGAGCGCCGCGCCGAGATGGAGGTCATCCCGGCCGCGCAGGAGTACGGCCTCGGGGTCATCCCCTGGTCCCCGCTCCAGGGCGGACTCCTCGGCGGAGTCATCAAGAAGGAGGTCACGGGCGGCCGCCGGGCGAGCGGCCGAGCCGCGGATACCCTCGCGAACCCCGCCTCCCGCGCCCAGATCCAGGCCTACGAGGACCTCCTCGACAAGCACGGCATCGAACCCGGCGAGGCGGCCCTTGCCTGGCTCCTCACCCGCCCCGGCGTCACCGGCCCCATCGTCGGCCCCCGCACAGCCGAACAGCTCGACAGCGCGCTGAGGGCCGTAGAGCTGGACCTGACCGAGGAAATCCTCACCTCGCTGGACGAGATCTTCCCGGGACCTGGCCCGTCCCCGGAGGCCTTCGCCTGGTAAACGCCGTAAGGGCAAGCGCCCCTTCTTTTACGGGCGCGGGGAACTGCGCGATCAGCCACACTCGGCCCGCAGCCGACATACGACCGCAGTTCCCCGGTCCTCACTTACCAAGCGCCGCCGCAAGCCCCACGACAACGAACAACAACACAAGCGCACCGGCCATGATCCGGTTCCGGGTTTTCGGGTCCACGTACCCGAGCCTAACCGCCCGCCCCAAACCCCCAACGGCCGACCGCCTCGTACCGCGGCTGCTCCCCGGGAACCCCCGACCTCGGCAGGTTGCTCCGCACCAGCACCAACTCGTCCACCGTCCACGCCCGCCCCACGAAGCCGTCGAGCCGATCGAGATACGGCCGCACATCGACCGCCTCCCGGCTCCGCGCCACGGTCAGATGCGCGCGATACCGCCGGTGCTCCCCTGCCATCGCCTCCTCGCATCCCTCCGCCAACAGCCGCAGCGCAGCGACATCCCCCGCCACCCCCACCCACAACGCCCGCCCCTCCCCGAACTGCCCACCCCCACGCACCGCCAGCCCGAACGGTTCGGTCCGGCGCGCGGTCTTCTCCAGGCGGGCCGACAGTTCGGGTACGACGTCGTCGTCGACCTCGCCGTAGAAGGCCAGAGTGAAGTGCCAGCCCGGACGGCCCGTCCAGCGGAGCGCGTCCGCGCCCGGGAGGCTCCTCAACTCGGCCACTGCGGCGGCGAGTTCGGCGGTGACGTCCTCCGGGGGCAGCACGGCGGCGAAGAGTCTCATGAGCCCCAGCCTGCCACCGCCCCTGCCACTATGAGGACATGGCGATCAGCATCAGGGACGGTGGCGCGGACGACATCCCCGCGATACTCGGCATGCTCGACAGCGCGGTGGCATGGCTCGTCGCGCAGGGGCGTACCGGGCAGTGGGGCAGCACGCCGTGGTCGGAGAATCCGAAGGCCGTGGCGATGGTGGAGCGGTATGTCGCGCAGGGCTCGCCGTACATCGCCGAGGTCGACGGCGTCCCCGCCGGCACGCTCACCCTCACCGACTCCCCCGGGCCGTACATCGACGCCGTGGACGAGCCCGAGCGGTACGTCCATCTCCTCGCCTCCGACCGCCGGTTCAAGGGCTACGGCGTCGGCAGCGCGCTGCTCGCGCACGCGGCGGAGGTGACGCGGCGGGCCGGGATCTCCCTGCTGCGGGTGGACTGTTACGCGGGGGACGACCGCAAGCTCGTCGCCTACTACGAGGGCAACGGGTTCACGGCGACCGAGGCGTTCGTCGTCGGCGAGGACAAGTGGCCGGGACAGGTGCTGGCCCGGAGGGTGTGACACGCACGCCCTCCGGGCCAGTCACGCCGCACACCTACAACTCTCAGGCCGCCGTTGCCAGTTGCTCCCGCTCGCGCGGGACGAAGGCGACGCTCGGGTGGCCGTGGTTCCAGTCGAACGACAGGCGCAGGTCGCCGATGCGGGCCAGGATCACGCCGATCGTGGCCGCGGCGACGGCCGCGACGACGCCGCCCAGGGCGAAGCTCACCCGGGGGCCGTAGGCGTCCGTGATCCAGCCGACGATCGGTGCGCCCACCGGCGTACCGCCCATGAAGACCATCATGAACAGGGCCATGACGCGGCCGCGCATGGCCGGGTCGGTGCCCATCTGGACGGCGGTGTTGGCCGTGACGTTGACCGTCAGGCCGGCGATGCCGATCGGGATCATGAGCAGGGCGAACAGCCAGTACGAGGGTGCTACGGCAGCCACGACTTCCAGCAGGCCGAAGGCGGCCGCCGCCGCGATCAGGACGCGGAGGCGGGTCGTGCCGCGACGGGCGGCGAGCAGCGCGCCGACCAAAGAACCGACCGCCATCAGGGTGTTGAAGAGGCTGTAGGCGCCGGCGCCCGCGTGGAAGATGTCGTCCGCGTAGGCCGACAGCCACACCGGGAAGTTGAAGCCGAAGGTGCCGATGAAGCCGACGAGGACGATCGGCCAGATCAGGTCGGGGCGGCCGGCGACGTAGTGCAGGCCTTCGCGGAGCTGGCCCTTGCCGCGCGGGGCGCGCTGGACGGAGTGCAGGTCGCGGTTGCGCATCAGGAGCAGGCTCGCCAGCGGCGCCACGAACGAGAGGCCGTTGAAGAGGAACGCCCAGCCCGTGCCGACGCCGGTGATCATGACGCCCGCGACGGCGGGGCCGACCAGGCGGGCGGACTGGAAGTTCGCCGAGTTCAGGCTGACCGCGTTCTGCAGCTGCTCGGGGCCGACCATCTCGGAGACGAAGGACTGGCGGGCCGGGTTGTCGACGACCGTGGCGAGACCCACGGCGAAGGCGGCGACATACACGTGCCAGACCTGGACATGGCCGGAGAGGGTCAGGAAGGCGAGGGCGAGGCCGGTCAGGGCCATCGCGGACTGCGTGACGAGAAGGGTGGGGCGCTTGGGCAGCCGGTCGACGAGGACACCGCCGTAGAGCCCGAAGAGCAGCATCGGCAGGAACTGGAGGGCGGTCGTGATGCCTACGGCGGCGGAGGAGCCGGTGAGGCTGAGGACCAGCCAGTCCTGGGCGATGCGCTGCATCCAGGTGCCGGTGTTGGAGACGACCTGGCCGATGAAGAACAGCCGGTAGTTCCGGATCTTCAGCGAGCTGAACATCGAGGACTTGCCGGGGGTGTCAGGGGTGGGCGGGGAGTCGGGGGTGGCTGGCGCGGGTGCGGAATCTGCTCCGGGTCCCGAACTCAAAAGTGTCGCCTCCTACATAGACGGACTTACAGGTGTGCGAGTTTCTCCAGCACGGGGGCGGCGGCGACGATCTTCGCCCACTCGTCCTCGTCGAGGCCGTCGACCAGGCCGGCCAGGAACGCGTTGCGCTTGCGGCGGCTCTCTTCGAGCATCGCCTCGGCCTGGGGGGTCTTGGTGACGACCTTCTGGCGCCGGTCCTCGGGGTGCGGCTCCAGCTGGACCAGGCCCTTGGCCTCCAGCAGCGCCACGATGCGGGTCATCGAGGGCGGCTGCACATGCTCCTTGCGAGCGAGCTCGCCAGGAGTCGCGCTGCCGCAGTTGGACAGGGTGCCCAGCACCGACATCTCGGTGGGGCTCAGTGACTCGTCGACCCGCTGGTGCTTGAGTCGACGGGACAACCGCATCACGGCTGATCGCAGGGAGTTCACGGCGGCAGCGTCGTCGCCATGGGTAAGGTCCGGCATGTTCTTTAGCGTAACTCATTACTCTCGCTAAAGACCAATGGCGACACGCCGAGATGCCCGTGACCCTGGACACTGAACCTGGGGGCCTGGGGGCCTGGGGGCCTGGGGGCCTGGGGGCACCCCCCAGCAAACATCGCGTCACCCATATGAGTGATACCGGCGCGGAACGTCACCCATCGCCCGGAAGCGCCCCGGACCCTCGTGTTCATGGGGACCAGCGTGCTCAGCCTGCGGATAGACGGGGAGCTGCTCGAACGGCTCCGACACCATGCGGCCAAAAGGGGAATGAGCGTCCAGGACTATGTGGTCCGGACGCTCATTCGGGACGACTTCGACGAGCGGTTCCAGACCGCCGTGGAGGAGACCGACAAGTTCTACGGGGTCACGTGAGACCCAGCGCCGGCATCAGGTAGTAGAACCCGAACACCGCCGCGACGACGTACATCGGCACCGGGACCTCCCGGCCCCGGCCCGCCACCAGCCGTAGCACCACGAACGTGATGAAGCCCATGCCGATGCCGTTGGTGATCGAGTAGGTGAACGGCATCATCACCATCGTGATGAAGGCCGGGATCGCGATGGTGTGATCCGCCCAGTCGATCTCCTTGACGGAGCCCGCCAGGATCAGGAAGCCCACCGCGAGCAGCGCGGGGGTGGCCGCCTGGGACGGGACCATCGTGGCGATCGGCGTGAGGAACAGCGCTACGGCGAACAGGGCGCCCGTGACGACGTTCGCGAAGCCGGTGCGGGCGCCCTCGCCGACGCCCGCCGTGGACTCCACGAAGCAGGTGGTCGCGGACGAGGAGCTGGCGCCGCCGGCCGCGACCGCGATGCCGTCGACGAAGAGGACCTTGTTAATGCCGGGCATGTTGCCCTGGGCGTCGGTCAGCTTGGCCTCGTCGCTGATGCCCATGATCGTGCCCATCGCGTCGAAGAAGCACGACAGCAGGACCGTGAAGACGAAGAGCACGCCGGTCAGTACGCCGACCTTGTCGAAGCCGCCGAAGAGGCTGAATTTGCCGATCAGGCCGAAGTCCGGGGTGGCGACCGGGTTTCCGGGCCACTTCGGGGTGGTCAGGCCCCAGGAGGGGATCGTCGCGACCGCGTTCACGATCACCGCGAGGACGGTCGTCGTGACGATGGAGATCAGGATCGCCCCAGAGACCTTGCGGACGATCAGCGCGAGCGTGAGCAGCACGCCGATGACGAAGATCAGGACCGGCCAGCCGTTGAGGTGACCGTCGGCGCCGAGCTGGAGCGGGACGGTGGTCTGGGCGGCGTCCGGGATGCGGGTGATGAACCCGGAGTCCACGAGCCCGATCAGCATGATGAACAGGCCGATACCGATCGAGATGGCCTTGCGCAGTCCGTACGGCACGGCGTTCATGACGCGCTCGCGCAGCCCGGTGGCGACCAGCAGCATCACGACCAGGCCGGCCAGCACGACCATGCCCATCGCGTCCGGCCACGACATGCGCGGCGCGAGCTGGAGGGCGACGACGGAGTTCACACCGAGTCCGGCGGCCAGCGCGATCGGCACGTTGCCGATGACACCCATGAGGAGGGTGGTGAAGGCGGCGGTCACGGCGGTCGCGGTGACCAGCTGGCCGTTGTCGAGGTGGTGCCCGTACATGTCCTTGGCGCTGCCGAGGATGATCGGGTTCAGCACGATGATGTACGCCATCGCGAAGAAGGTGGCGAATCCGCCCCGGATCTCACGGGGGAGGGTGCTGCCCCGTTCGGAGATCTTGAAGTAGCGGTCGAGGGCGGTCGGCATTGGATGTTCCTACGAGCAGAAGTGGACAGACAGAAACCGTTTCAGTATGAACATATGAAGACGTCAGGCGCTATCTCCGCGCGTAGACAGACGGAGATCCACGGGTCTTGTCCCGCCTCGTAAGCTGGGGGCATGGCGAAGTGGACACCGACACACGAGGCACCGGAGCCCCTGGAGGGCCCGATCGTCCCGACCATCATCGGCGGCACGATCCTCTGGTTCGTCCTCTTCCTGGTACAGCTCCCCTTCTACGGCTGGTTCGACGACCACGGTCACCTGTGGTGGCTGTGGACCTGCCTGGCCGGGAGCGGGCTGGGCCTCATCGGCATCTGGTACGTCCGCGGGCGGGACGCGGCGCTCAAGCGGGCGGCGGCCGCGGGGAGTCCGGAAGCGGAAGGGTCGTCGGCTGCTGCCGAGTAACGACACCCCCGTACAACCACGGCATCACTCCACCCCGCCCGCCGTCCTCCCCTGGTCGGATCTTCCGGGCACTCGGCGGGTGAAGCCGTAAATCCGCACGTACCGTCGAATGCATGACGCACACCGACGCGGGCGCCGAACTCGATCCTGTGCACCCCGTGCCCATTCCGGCGCGGCGGGCCCATGGACTCAGCACCGCCGAGGTCGCCGAACGGGTGGCGCGCGGGGAGGTCAACGACGTCCCGGTGCGCAGCAGCCGCTCCCTCGGCGAGATCGTCCGCGCCAACGTCTTCACCCGGTTCAACGCGATCATCGGCGTGCTCTGGCTGATCATGCTGTTCGTGGCGCCGTTCCAGGACAGCCTGTTCGGGTACGTGATCATCGCCAACACCGGGATCGGCGTCATCCAGGAGTGGCGGGCGAAGAAGACCCTCGACTCCCTCGCGGTGATCGGCGAGGCGAAGCCGACGGTACGGCGTGACGGGGCCGCCGTGGAGGTGAGCACCTCCGAGATCGTGCTGGGCGACCTCATCGAGATCGGGCCGGGTGACAAGGTCGTCGTCGACGGCGAGTGTGTCGAGGCCGACGGGCTGGAGATCGACGAGTCGCTGCTCACCGGTGAGGCCGACCCGGTCGTCAAGCGGCCGGGGGACGCGGTCATGTCCGGGAGTTTCGTGGTCGCCGGCGGCGGCGCGTTCGAGGCGACGAAGGTGGGGCGCGAGGCGTACGCCGCCCAACTCGCCGAGGAGGCCTCCCGGTTCACGCTCGTCCACTCCGAACTGCGCACCGGTATCTCCACGATCCTCAAGTACGTGACGTGGATGATGATCCCGACCGCGATCGGCCTGGTCATCAGCCAACTCGTCGTCAAACAGCACGGGTTCAAGGACTCGATCGCGCGGACCGTGGGCGGGATCGTGCCGATGGTGCCCGAGGGGCTGGTGCTGCTCACCTCCGTCGCCTTCGCGATCGGCGTCATCCGGCTTGGCCGGAAACAGTGCCTCGTCCAGGAACTGCCGGCCATCGAGGGCCTCGCCCGCGTCGACACGGTCTGCCTCGACAAGACGGGCACGCTCACCGAGGGCGGCATGGACGTCACCGAGTTGCGTCCGCTCGGCGGGGCCGACGAAACGTACGTACGCAAAGTCCTCGGCGCGCTCGGCGAGTCGGACCCGCGGCCGAACGCGTCGCTTCAGGCGATCATCACCGCCTATCCGGACAGCGAGGAGTGGCGGTGTGTGGAGTCGCTGCCGTTCTCCTCGGCGCGCAAGTACAGCGGGGCGTCCTTCAGTGAGGGGAACGGGGAGTCGAGCACGTGGCTGCTCGGGGCGCCCGATGTGCTGCTGGGTGCGGATGATCCCGCACTGGAGGAGACCGTGCGGCTCAATGAGCAGGGGCTACGGGTGCTGTTGCTGGCCCGGGTCGCGGGTGAGCTGGACGATCCCGAGGTCGCGCGGGAGGCCGAGGCGACCGCGCTGGTGGTGTTGGAGCAGCGGTTGCGGCCCGACGCGGCCGAGACCCTGGCGTACTTCGCCGAGCAGGATGTGCACGCCAAGGTCATCTCCGGGGACAACGCGGTGTCCGTGGGCGCGGTGGCCGGGAAGCTGGGGCTCACCGGGCAGGTCGTGGACGCCCGTCAACTGCCTTCGGATCAGCAGGAGATGGCCAAGTCCCTCGACGAGGGCACGGTGTTCGGGCGGGTCACCCCGCAGCAGAAGCGGGACATGGTGGGGGCGTTGCAGTCGCGCGGGCACACCGTCGCGATGACCGGGGACGGGGTGAACGACGTACTCGCCCTGAAGGATGCCGACATCGGGGTCTCGATGGGCTCCGGGTCCGAGGCCACGCGGGCGGTCGCGCAGATCGTGTTGCTCAACAACAGCTTCGCTACGTTGCCTTCGGTCGTTGCCGAGGGGCGGCGGGTCATCGGGAACATCACGCGGGTGGCGACGCTGTTTCTGGTGAAGACGGTGTACTCGGTGCTGCTGGCGGTGCTGGTGGTGTGCTGGCGGGTTGAATATCCCTTCCTGCCGCGGCACTTGACGCTGTTGTCGACGTTGACGATCGGGGTTCCGGCGTTCTTTCTTGCGCTGGCGCCGAACAAGGAGCGGGCGAAACCCCATTTTGTGCGGCGGGTGATGCGGTATTCGATACCGGGTGGGGTGATCGCCGGGGCGGCGACCTTCGTGACGTATCTGATCGCCCGTCACCAGTACACGGGGAAGGGGTCGTTGGCGGCGGAGACCAGTGCGGCGACCCTGACGCTGTTCCTGATCTCGATGTGGGTGCTGGCGATCATCGCGCGGCCGTACACGTGGTGGCGGGTTGCCCTGGTGGCGTCGATGGGGGCGGCGTTCGTGGTTGTGCTGGTCGTGCCTTGGCTTCAGCACTTCTTCGCGTTGAAGTTGGTGGGGGTGACCATGCCGTGGATCGCGGTGGGGATTTCGGGGGTGGCGGGGGTTTTGCTGGAGGTGGCGTGGAGGTTGGTCGATCGGCGGGGTGTGGCGTGAGTGTTTTTCGGCTGCGGGCCGGTGGGGGCTGGTCGCGCAGTTCCCCGCGCCCCTGAAAGCCAAAAGCAGCGACCCGCGCCCCCGTTTTCAGGGGCGCGGGTCGCTGCCTTTGCTCTGACTACTTCACGTCGACGTAGTCGCCCGTCGCGTTGATCGGGGCGGTGGTTGCCGTGCCCGCGAAGCTGTAGCGGAAGTAGCCGTCGACCGTGGCCTTGACGGTGGTCTTCAGGCTGCCGTTGGACGTGGTCTTGATGGTCTTGACCGTGGTGTAGGTCGTGGCGTTCTTCTTGCGGAACTGGAGCTTCACCGGCTGGGTGGAGTAGCCGGTGTAGTTGTCGCCGTCCCAGTTGGCGCGGGTCAGCTTGCCGGTGACCGTGATGGTCTTGCCCTTCTTGACGGGCTCCGGGGCGGCGTTGACCGTCAGCTTGGACAGACGCGTGACGTTCGGGGAGGCGAAGGCGCCCTGCTCGGCGACGCCGACCTTGGTGATGTCGAAGGTGGAGCTGGTCGGGTCCTGGCCGTTGTACGCGATGGCCAGGGCGCCGGCCTTCCAGGCACCGGCGTCGACGTTCGACAGGTCGCCGTCGGCCGGGCGGATGTCGATCGTGGCCTTGCAGGACTCGGTGGTCGCCGAGGTGACGGTGCAGGTGCCCGGGTTGTCACCGAAGAGCATGTTGGTCGGGTCGGTGAACGAACCCTTGTAGAGGAACGGGCCGCTGTCGAAGTCCGACGCGGTGACGTCGACGTCGGCGCCGTGCGTCAGCGTGTAGGTGACCGGCACGGAGACGTGGGCGGCGGCACCGACCACGATCGGCTTGCCGCTGTGCACCTTGACGTTGGAGAAGGTGACGTCCAGCGCGTACGGCTCGTCGTCGGCGGCCGTGGAGCTGCTGAGCGCGGCCTTGCCGGAGGCGGCGTGGGCGGCCGCGATGACCTTCGCGACGTCCGAGCGGTACGAGCCGGCGTCGGAGCCCGCGGCCTGCGCGGCCGGTACGGCGAAGGCGGAGAGAACCAGGGCGCCGGATACGGCAGCCACGGTGGCGCTTATGCGCATGCGTTCCCCAAGTGGAGAAAGGGGGCCCCGGCGCGCTGGTCGTTCCGAACGGCTCGTCGTCGGCGCCGGGGGCCCAAGTGATGGCGGAGCCTGTTGGCTCACGTGAACTGATTCACGACCAGTGGTGAAGGTTGTACGCCCGAATCAGATTTTTGTACGGGGATTGCGAACCGATACCGTGGTCGTCAGGCTGCCGTTGGAGCTGGTCTTGATGGTCTTGACCGTGGTGTAGGTCGTGGCGCTCTTCTTGCGGAACTGCAGCTTCACCGGCTGGGTCGAGTAACCGGAGTACGTACCGGCGTCCCAGTTGGCGCGGGTCAGCTTGCCGGTGACCGTGATGGTCTTGCCCTTCTTCACGGGCTCCGGGGCGGCGTTGACCGTCAGCTGGGAGGCGCGCTGGACCTGGAAGGTCTTCGCGTTGTCCTTCTGGACGTAGTCGGCGTCCTTGCCCGTGGCGATCGCCCAGACCTTCCAGCCGCCGGCCACGGCGTTGATCAGGTTGTGGGCCGGCTTCATGTCGAAGGTCGACTTGCAGGTCGACGTCGTGGCGTCGACCTTGGTGCAGGTGGCGCGGCCGTCGCTGCTGTTGGCGACAGCGCCGCTGTCGGACGAGTCGATGGTGGCGCCGTGGTACAGGATCGCCTGCGCCCAGTTGACGCCCGAGGCGTCCTTGACCGTGAAGCTGACCGTGATGGTCTTCTTCGCGGTCGCGCCGACGACTACCGGCTTGCCGCCGTTCACCACGACGCTCGAGATCGTGGTGTCCCCCTGGCCGTCGTCGGCCTGCGCGGCAGGCACGGCGAGAGCGGAGAGGGCCAGGGCGCCGGTGACAACGCCGAGGGTGGCACGCATGCGCATGGAGTCCCCAGGTAGAGAAGTGATCGTGTGAGCCTGTTGGCTCAGGTGATGTGATCCACGACGGGTGGTACCGTGGTCGTCAGGCTGCCGTTGGAGCTGGTCTTGATGGTCTTGACCGTGGTGTAGGTCGTGGCGCTCTTCTTGCGGAACTGCAGCTTCACCGGCTGGCCGGCGTAGCCCGCGTTCTTCAGGGTCTCCCAGTTGGCGCGGCTCAGCTTGCCCGTGACCGTGATGGTCTTGCCCTTCTTCACCGGCTCCGGGGCGGCGTTGGCCGACAGCTGGGAGGCGCGCTGGAAGTAGAAGGAGGAGGCCTTCTCCTTCCAGATGTAGTCGCCGTCCTTGGCGTCGACCCACGCGTCGACGTACCAGGTGCCCGCGTTGGCGTTGAGGAGGTAGTCGACCTTCGGGTCCACCAGCACCGAGGCGGAGCAGGTCGAGGTCGTGGCGTTGACCTTGACGCACGTCGGCTTGCTGGTCGTGAGGAAGCCGTAGCCCGGACCCGACAGCGCGAACTCGTCGGCGCCCGCGATGCCCGAGTTGTCGGTGGCCGTCACGCTGACCTTGATGCTCTTCGCGCTGGAGGTGCCCACGGTCACCTTGTTGTCGCCGTCGACGACCACCTTGGTGATCTTTGTGTCGCCCGACCCGCCGTCGGCCTGCGCGGCCGGGACCGCGACGGCGGAGAGGGCGAGGGCGCCGGAGACGGCGACGACGGTGGCACGTATGCGCATGTGTTCCCCCATGGAACGTGAACGTGATCGTGGAGCCCGGTGGCTCAGGTGATCAGATTCGCGACAGGAGGGAAGGGTTGTACAAGTCGTGGAACTTTCTTGGTTGGTTGGTGAAGATCGGCAACGCCCCGCCCACTAGTCGAACCAGCGGTCCCGCGCCAACTCCTCGGTCCGGGAGGGGTCTTCGAGCAACGCGGCCACCTCGAACCGCCGGGGCCACTGCCCCGCCGCCCAGGCGAGCCCGGCCGCGACGCCCTCCAGGGTCGAGGCGTGCAGCACCCCGTCCCTCGTCCGGCGCCAGTCGATCTCGACGCCGTCCACGACGAGTTCCTCGTGTTCGACGTAGGTCGCGGGGGTGAGCGGGCCGAGGAGGGTCCGGACGGATTCCGGTACGTCGTGCTCGGCACCCTCGGAGGTGACCTCGCCGGTGACCGACTCGCTGAGCCGGCGTACCTGGAAGAGTTCGGCCAACTCGGCTGCCCTGGAAGGCCGTACGGGGAGCAGCGGGACGCCCTCGGTGAACGGCAGCAGGTCGGGTGAGTCGACGACCACGGCGTCGGCCGCGTCCACGACCGTCACCTCGCCGTCGACGACGGCGCGCAGGTCGTCCGGGAGGGTCACCTGTTCCGGGTCCAGGTCGGCCAACGCGCCGTAAAGGGCGTGGAGTTGGCTGCCGGTGACCTCGCGGTCCGGGTCGGCGAGCCGGTCGAGGAGTTCGGCGGCGCCGCCCGGCTCGTCGAGCAGCGCGGCCACCGACGTCCGTACGCCCAGCGCCCGCAGCACCTGTTCGTCGTCGAAGCCGGTCGCGTCGGCCTCGTCGTAGAGGCCGCGCAGCAGCGGGTCCCCGCCGGCGGCCAGCAGGCCGGCCGGGCGGCGGCCGTCGAGCACCGGGTGCCCGCGCAACCACCAGGCGGTGTAAGGCCGTACGACTTCGTGCGTGCCGTCGGGCAGCAGGATGCGGACCTGCTGGGTGATCGCGTCGCGGAGGGGAGGTTGGGCGAGGAGGGCCAGTGCTTGGGGCCAGCGGTCGTCGTCGACGAGGTCGAGGTCGCGTACGGCGACGAGTTCGGTGGCTACGGGCGGTACCGGGGTGTCGGGGAAGCGGTCGAGGACGTCTTCCGACCACACGTCCACGGAGTCCAGCAGGCCGGGGTCGTCGGGTTCGGCGAAGTCGCTGTCGCGGGGCTCCAGTTCGTCCGGGTCGAGGACGACGTCGGTGGCGCGGACGAGGGCGAAGGTGGCGAGAACTCCGCAGGCGGCGAGGGGTTGTTCGCCCCAGCGCTCGGCCAACTCCGAATCCACGAAGGCGAGTTCGTCCTCCCGCATCACCTGGGCGAACGGGCTGCCGGGCAGGACCAGTTCGCCGGCGGGCGCGAGTTCGCCCTCCTCGTCGGGCAGGGCGAGGGCGCCGAGCCAGGGTTCGTCACCGGGTTCGAGATCCGCGTCCCGCACGAGAGCGAGCACCGTGTCGGCCAACTCCTCGGCGTCCGGGGCGGGTTCGTCCCATACGGCCCCGCCCTCGTCGTCGAGGGAGGCGGCCACGGCGGCCCGTACCTGGGGCGTGGTGAGGACCGCGCGGGGCGTGGCGGGCAGCGCGCCGAGCTTCTCCAGGAGGGGGTGCGCGGCGTCCGGATGGGCGACCTTGAGCCCGAGCCGGGCGAGGACTTCGGGCTCCACCTGGGCGGAGTCAGGAGTGGGGAGGAGAACCTGCCGGGGCCCGATCGTCGTCCGCCCGTCGGCCAGCGGCACGGGCAGTCCGCTGAGCCGGTCGGGGTCGACGCCCGCGAGGCTGTCGTAGAGCCGCCGCCACCAGCCGGGGTCCTTCTCCAGACCGGCCAGCCGGTCGACGGCGTCGGTGAGCGGGACCCGGGCGACGCCCAACGTCCGTAGTTCCACGCGCCGTTCGAGCCCGGCGGGGAGGAGGGTGGGCAGCACCTCGGCGAGGACCTGCACGGTGTCGGCACCGGCGCCCTCGACGACCTCGGCGTCCCGGGGTCGTAGGGACTCGGGCAGTTCGGAGTCGTCGCCCGTGGGCTCGATGGCGGGCGGCAGGAAGGAGGTACGCGGCAGCCGCTGCAGGATCGCCTGGCGCAGCGTGCCATCCAACTCCCCCTTCCCCAGGGGCCCGGGCACGAGGTCGATGATGCCGGTGGTCACCGGCCGCCAGGCGGCGAGGAGTTCGACGTACGCGTCCGCCGCGCGCTCCACGACGAAGTCGGTCAGCGGACCGGGCGCGGCATGCCGACGGGTGGTGTCGAGCGGGAGCGAAGCGATCAACAGGGCAGGCACGCCCAGGGGTTCGTCGCTGGGCGTGGGCGCGTGCACGACGGGGCTGGTGCGGGGCCGGGCCGGAGTCCCGTCGTCATCGACGGGCACGGCCCAGGTGACGGACCAGTATGGCCGCGCCCGCTCCTCGACGGGCCGGTCGGCGAGCAGTTCCTTGTCGAGCGCCCCGTGCGCGGCGGCGGTACGCCAGCGGGTGGTCCCGTCCCGGGTGTCCTCTACGACGGTGTCGGCGCCGTCGGTGTGCCGGGTGAGGATACGCGGGGCGGCCTGGTCACCGACCTCGACCACGACCTCGGCGAGCCCCGGGAGGGCGAGGAGAAGCGCATCGTCAACGGCGTTGAGAAGTCGCTCGGCGAGGTCCTCGGCGGCGGTGTCGCGCAGCGGGAGGATGACGACGGTGTCGTACGAGTCGGGGGCGGTGCCCTCGGCGGCGAACGGAAGACGGAGAAGAGGGAGGTGACCGTCGCGGCGGCGGATCTCGGTACCGAGTCCGGGGCTGTGCCGGGCGGTGTCGTCGGCGAGCGTGCGGGCTTCGGCGAGAGACCACCGGATACCACCGTGCCGCCCCACGACGGCGGGTTCATCGGTGACGGCGACAACGGCGGCGAACCCCACGCCGAATCGCCCGACGGCGCTGTCACCGGCGTCGCGCTTCGCGGAGGCGCGGAGGGTGGAGAGGGACTCGACACCGGCCGCGTCGAGCGGGGCGCCGGTGTTGGCTGCGCAGAGGACGCCGTCGCGGAGGGTGAGCCGCAGCCGCCCGGGCACGCCCGCGCGGGCGGCTGCGTCGGCGGCGTTCTGAGCGAGCTCGACGACGAGCCGGTCCCGGTACCCGCCGAGGACGAGATCCTCCTCGGCGTTGGCGTCCTCCCGGAACCGCGCCGGGCTGGTCGCCCAGGCGTCGAGCACCCCACGCCGCAGACGGGCGGTCCCGAACGGGTCGGCACCCTCGGCAGCGGGCCGCACGAACTTACTCACGTACGTTCACTCTCCTCATCGGCGTCGCGATGAAGGTACCGCGCGGAGGGGAGTGCGGTTGTCGGGGAGCGGGGTGGGGGCGGGTTTGCTCGGGGTGGGCGTCACGTGCCGGGTGCCGGGTATCCGGTGCGGGGGTGCAGGGGATCGCTGGAAGCTGGGGGTGAAACTAACCGCTGTGCAGCTTGGTGAGTGGTTGGAAATGACCCCAGTCTGTGGAGGGGTGGGGCGGGGGCTGGTCCGGGGCGGATGCGTTCGCTTCCCTAAGCTCGCTTCATGGACATTCGCGACATCGACCCCCGTGACACCACCTGGGAGCAGGACCATGCCCGGTACCGCGTCTACTTCTGGGAGGTGGCGACGGTGACGGCGTACGAATACGAGGTTCTGGGCGAGGTCGACGTCGACGAAGTCCTCACCTGGACGTCCCGGTACGCGGCCGAGCGGGGATGGGCCTACACGGTCTACGCGGCGGTGACGACGGACGGAGACGGTCCGGGACTCATCCGGCTGGCCGGCGTCCTGGGCGACCCGTTCACCGACGCGTGACGAAATCCGTCCAGGCGGAGGGGGTGAGGGTGAGGCGGGGGCCCTCGGCGTGCTTGGAGTCACGGACGTGGACCGTGCGGGGCGCTATCGCGATCTCGACACAGGAATCGCCCTGAGTGCCACCGCTGTAACTGCTCTTGAACCAGGTCAGTTCAGGCGGCGTCACGCTTCTCCCAACTGGCGCACGAAACCCGTCCACGCGGCCGGGGTGACCGCGAACCGGGGGCCCTCCACGTTCTTTGAGTCACGGATGTGGATCGTGCGGGGCGCTATCGCGATCTCGACGCAGGAGTCGCCCTCGGTGCCGTCGCTGTAGCTGCTCTTGAACCACTTCAGCTCAGAGGTTTCCCCGGCTGAGGCCTTGCGGATCATGTTTCTCCCAGCAGTTGCTCGATGAAGACGCGGGACTCCCCCGGCGTGAGAGCCTGGGCCCGGATGGTGCCATACCGCAGTTCGAGAACGCGGAGTTCCCTCGGCTCCGAAGTCGGACGACCACCGAAGGCCCCGTCGGAACGCCCCACGGCCGTGCCGTCCGCGAACTTCAGTAACTCGATCTTGCCATCCACACCGGGGTGCGCGCCGGTTTCCGTAGGCATCACCTGGAACGTGACATTGCGCAACTGCGCCACCTCCAGTAGATGTTCGAGCTGGCCACGCCTCACCATTGTGCCTCCGACGTGACGCCTCAGCGACGCCTCCTCCTGCACGAAGCTGATCGCCGGCACTGACGTCCTGCCGAAAACCGTCTGCCGCGCCATCCGCAAGGCCACCAAACGCTCGATCTCCGCGTCCGGATAGGGCGGCTGCCGCGCCTCGAACAGCGCCCGCGCGTGTTCAGGTGTCTGGAGCAGCCCGTGGATGCTGAGCCCGACGTAGACCCCGATCTCCACCGCACTCGCCTCCAGCTCGGCGATCTTGCGCAGCTTCTTGGGGTACCGGACCTTGGCCACGTCCTCTTTCATCGCCGAGATCAGTCCGCGCGCACCCAACACCTCGTCGGACTTGTCCAGATACTCGGGCCGAGGAATCCGCTTCCCGCCCTCGATCTTGTAGACCAGGTCCTCGCCGTACCCCACCGCCACCGCGAAGTCGGCGGCCCGCATCCCCACCGCTTCTCGCCTCAGCCTCAACTGCCGCCCGACCGTCGCGAGGACCGCCAACCCCCACTCGTCATCGGGGTCGACCTCCCAACCCGGCTCGTCCGCCTCGCTGTTGGATCCCGCTTCCTCAGACATCCCCCGCCCTCCGTCGTACGACCGTGCCGCGACGCCCCCTACCCGCACGCACCGTCCCGACAGCCCGGACACGACCGGACAAGCTCCGGACAGTCACCCTACGCATCGGCAACGTCACTGTTCACGGTAAGCACACACGGCCACGCTGAGTGACGTGATCCAAGAATCCACCGCCACCGAACCCCAACTCGACAACCCCATCCGCAACTTCACGGTGCAGTTGTCCCCCACCCCCCGCGGCGCCCGCCTCGCCCGTCTCCTGGCCACCGAACAACTCCGCGCCTGGGCACTCCCGTTGGACCCGGCCCGCCAACTCGTCGCCGAACTCGCCTCCAACGCCGCCACGCACAGTCGCGTACCGGGCCGGGACTTCAGACTCACCCTCTACGTCGTCGGCGGCACCCTGCGCATCGAGGTCACCGACACCCGGGGCGACCGCCCACCGCGCCCCCAAGACCCCACGCCGGACGCGGAGTCGGGCCGAGGCCTGCTGATCCTTGACGCGCTCGCCGACCGCTGGGGCTGGGCCCCGGGACCGCACCCTCGCAAGACGGTCTGGGCGGAACTTCACCTCGTAGCGGAGCCACCGAACTCCAGAAACCCGAACTCCGGTACAAGTGGCGCCCTTTCCCAAGAACCACGACGGTGAAAGAACCCCCACCAAGCCCCACCCCACCCTCCCGGCAGCACAGCCCGCCGATCGCCCATCTGGGTGAACATCGCCAACTGGGCTGGATTCCGAGCGGGTTGCGTGATCTACGCTCAGCGCACACAACCGCAGACATACGACGGCCCTCGCCGGGACTGGCATCCCAAGGCGAGGGCCTGACCACCAAGGAAGTAGACCCCTTCCCGATGGATACGCACGACATTAGCGCGCCCCCGCGCGCCCAGTCCCGGCACACCGCCGACAAACACCCGAACCAGCGGCACAGCAGGTCCGGTGGGCTGACTCACGACAACGCCCGCCACACCACCCGCTTCACGGTGATCGGCAACCACCTCGCCCAGCACCCGGAGCTGTCGGGTCTGGCGATCGGCCTCGGCGTCCACATCCAGTCGCTCCCGGCAGGAGCCCGCGTCGACATCAAGTCGCTGGCGGCCCGTTTCCCGGAGGGCACGACCCGAATCGCCGCCGCGCTACGGGAGTTGGAGACCCACGGCTACCTGCGCCGCGAACGCCACCGCGTGCCCGACGGCCGCATCGTCACCCGCACGATCTCCTGCAACCAGCCCGGCAGCCGCCGTAGGGACAGCCACGCGGCCCCCAGAGCGGCCAGGCCAGTCAAAGCCGCGCCCCGCAAGGCGCTGCCGCCCGTACCGCGCCCGGCCTACCCCTCCCCCACGCTCATCCAGCAGGCCACGGACCTCCTCGCAGACCTCCGCCGCCAAGACCCCCGCCTGCTCCTGTCGGCCTGCGACACGGCCCACCTGGCCCCGGGCGTCGCGGCCTGGCTGGAGCGAGAGGTCACCCCGACGGCCGTACGCCACACCCTGACCACAGACCTGCCACCCGACCCCCTACGCCGCCCCGCAGCCCTCCTGTCCCACCGCCTGACGGCCCAACTCCCGCCCCCACCACCGTTCCGGGCCCCGACACCACCACCAGCGGTACGGCACCCGCTCCAGAACTGCGACGCCTGCGACCGCGCCTTCCGCTCGCCCACCCCAGGACGCTGCCACGACTGCCGAACCGATCTCCCGGAGGCCGCCTAGCATGACGGCGGGCATCAGTCCGCACGAGCTGACCACGCTGCATCTCCGCAAACGCCTGGAGAAGGTCATGCCGGACGAGCTGGTCGCTCATACGGGTGCACCAGATGTGGAAGCCGAAGGCATCATGCGCCACCCCGACGTAATGGTGATCGCGCGGGCGGACATGGACGTGCCGGGCTCGTTCGACCCGCGCACTTTGATCGCCGCCATCGAAATCGTCTCCCGCCCCAACCCGGACAACGACTGGGTCAGCAAGATGCGCGACTATCCCCTGATCGGGATCCCCATCTACGCCGTCTTCGACCCACGCACCGGTACCGGAGCCGTCCTCACCGACATCCACGCCACCCCCGACGGCCCCCGCTACGCCACCCGCAAGGACTTCGTCTACGGCGAGGACGTCACCATCGCCGACTGGACGATCCCCGCGCAACGCTACGAGTGCCCCAACTCCGCAGATTCCTCGTCCGCCCCTACCGAAACCGACCCCGAATCCGCCGCAGGCCGCAGCGGGAACGGGTCCACCATCGTCTCGTCGATCACCGGTGCCGGCGGCTGGGGCGGTTTGGGCATGATGGCCGCTTCCGAGTGGCCGCCGCAGCCGTAGGCCAAGGACACGACGTGGCCGTCCGCCGGGGAGAACTCGTTCGCGCAGACGCCGAACGCCTGGCCTAGGGAGCCGCCGATCGCGACCAGGAAGCCGCAGCTGACGCAGGCCGCCGGAGCCGCCTGGGCCATCGGGGTCTTGGGGCCGAAGCCGTCCTCCCAGCGGTCGGCGGCGACGTGGAGGCCGTAGCGGGAGAGGACTCGGGCGCGGCGGATGCCCAGTTCCTCCGCCACCGCGGCGATCGAGCCTCGGGTCGGCACGACAGGCAGAGCCGACGGCGCGCCCGCCGTCACCTCCGCGTCCTCCGCCTCCACCAGTTCCGCCATCTCCTCGGAGACCGCGGAGTTCGGCGGGGGCTCGTCCTCGCCCGTGTAGCCGGGCTCCAGACGGAGGTCCTCCGCGTCGGTGGGGAGCAGGTCGCCGGGGCCCATGTCGCCGGGGCGGAGGCGTTCGCTCCACGGGACCCATTCGGGGGCCAGGAGCGAGTCGGGGCCCGGCAACAACACAACCTCGTCCAGGGTCACCAGCTTCGCGCGGGACGCCCTCGCGACCGTCACCGCCCAGCGCCAGCCCCGGTAGCCGAACTCCTTGCACTCGAAGAAGTGCGTGACCACACGGTCGCCCTCGGATTCGAAGCCCGCGTGCTCGCCGACCACGCCGGGCGCGGCGGCCTCCTCGGCTGCGGCACGGGCGAGGTCGACGGCCTCGGCGCACAGGCGGTCGGGGGTGCGGCTTCGCGTGGTCGCTGCGCTCACAGGTATCGCTTCTCTCCTACGCCGTCTCACGGGTGCGCCTGGTGTGGCGAAGGGAGCGGACGGAGCGGCTGAAAGACATGTACCAGGCCCTTGGGGGCACTGGTGGAGGGCCGCGTCGACGTCCGCGCCCGATCGCGCTCGGGCACGCCTACACCATCCATTCTGCGGGATGGCCGAGAGGCGCGCGGCCGAGAACAATCGCCACGGCGCGCTACGCACGCTACCTTCTCCCGCGCCATGCGCCCACACCGACGGCCCCTTGGGCGCCGCGTCGCGGTCAAACAGAGACCTGGACACAGCCATCCGGAGACCTGTGCAACGGCCGGCCGGATACCTGTGCAACGACCCAGAATCCGCCCCCGTACGCCTCCATACGCGCGGTAACCGCACTACTCGCGGCTTTCTCGGGGCACTATGACGGGGTGGCAGCCGCGAGGTCGCCCCAGGGTGCCACCGGACTCGGTGGCGCGAAGGGGAACATCCGAGGTGGCGGTTCGGGCCGGGTCGGCGGTTCCGTCCGCGCGATGGGTCGTGCCCTGCACTTCCCCGTGACCGGTACCGCCCGGGGTATCCGCAAGGCGACCCACGCGCACGGCGCGGGCGAGTCGGGCCTCGGCAGACTGATCGAGCTGCACGCGGTGAACGGCGCCGGCGACGTCATGATCACCGTCGCCCTCGCGTCGACCGTCTTCTTCTCCGTGCCGACCGATGAGGCGCGGGGGCGGGTCGCCCTGTATCTCGCGATCACCATGGCGCCTTTCACGGTTCTCGCGCCGGTGATCGGGCCCCTTCTCGACAAGCTTCCGCACGGGCGCCGCGCCGCGATGGCCGCCGCGATGCTGGCCCGTGCCCTCCTCGCGCTGATCATCTCCGGCGCGGTCGCCAGCGGCAGCCTGGAGCTGTATCCGGCGGCTCTGGGCGCCCTGGTCGCCTCGAAGGCGTACGGCGTCGTCAGAAGTGCCGTGGTGCCCCGGCTGCTGCCACCGCGTATCTCCCTGGTGAAGGCGAATTCGCGCGTCACCCTCGCCGGGCTTCTCGCCACCGGCGTGGCCGCCCCGATCGCCGGCGGGCTGCACGCAATCGGCGATCCCTGGCCGCTCTACGGCGCCTTCGTGATCTTCGTCGCGGGTACGGTCCTGTGTTTCTTCCTGGACCCCAAGGTCGACTCGGCCAAGGGCGAGGACACGGCGCTGCTCGCGGCCGACGAGAACCACCTCCACGGCCCGCATCCCAAGGAGGTCAAGCGTCCGGGGCTGCGCACGGTCGGCATCGCCGTCACCCACGCGCTCGGCGCCAACGCGGCCCTGCGCTGGCTGTCGGGCTTCCTCACCTTCTTCCTCGCGTTCCTGCTCCGCGAGCATCCGATGACCGGACAGAGCGCGGCCGTGTCGCTCGGCATAGTCGCCGTCTCGGCGGGCGTGGGCAACGCCTGCGGTACGGCGGTCGGGTCCTGGCTGCGGCAGCGGGCGCCGGAGCTCATCATCGTGACGGTGATGGCGGTCGTGCTGGGCGCGGCGATCACGGCGGCGATCTTCTTCGGCGCGGCCCTGGTGGCCTGCCTCGCGGCCGCCGCCGGCTTCTGCCAGGCACTCGCCAAACTGTCCCTGGACGCGCTGATCCAGCGGGACGTGCCCGAGCTGGTGCGCACCTCGGCGTTCGCGCGCTCCGAGACGATGCTCCAGATGGCCTGGGTGCTGGGCGGCGCGATCGGCATCGTGATGCCCCTGAACGGCGCCCTCGGCTTCACCCTCGCCGCCGGAGTCATCGCCCTGGGCTGGCTGACCACCCTGCGCGGCCTGCTCGCCTCGGCCCGCCACGGGGGCAACGGGCGCCCGCGAGTGGCCTAACCCGCACCACCCGGCCCGGCACGCCGTACCCCACGTGGGGGGAGTACTGGACGGGCCCGATAACCTTCGCCCCATGACCATGCAATCCGCTGTGCGACGCCGCCGCGCCGTCGCCGCCGCCGGCGCCGTTTCCGCCGGACTGCTCGTCCTGTCGGCGTGCGACAAGCCGACGCCGATCGCGACGATCACCGTCGGGAGGAACTCGGTCCACACGGAGGCCACCTGCTACAACGACGGCGACGCGGTGAAGACCGCCGAGCTGACGAAGTGCCTCAAGGCCTCCACGTCGATCTCGGTCGACCCGGACGAGACCGTGCGCTTCGGTGTCGACCCGAAGATCGCCGACAACAGCTGGACGATCCTGATGAACGGTCAGCCGCTGACCGACTCCAGCAAGAAGACCTACCGCACGATCCCCGGCAGCGTGTTCTTCAACACTCAGTACGGCGCGACCGGCAACTCGACCGTCGTCTCCATCAAGGAGGGCGACAAGACGGTCAAGGGCCTGTGGTCCTTCAAGTTCAAGAAGGACTCCTGACCACGTCTGCCGCTACGCCGTCCTCCGTACGGATTCTCGTCGCCACCGCCGTCCCCGCCGAACGGGACGCGGTGGCACGGGCGTTCACGGGCGACACCCTGTGCACGGTTGATGTCATCGCCGCCGGGGTGGGCCCGGCCGCCGCTGCCGCCGCCACCGCCACGGCCCTCGCCCGCACCCCCTACGGCCTCGTCGTCTCGGCCGGTATCGCCGGTGGTTTCCAGCCCGAGGCGCCCGTCGGTTCCCTCGTGATCGCCGACGAGATCACCGTCGCCGACCTGGGCGCGGAGACAGCGGACGGCTTCCTGCCGGTCACCGAGCTCGGCTTCGGCACCGTCACCCACCGTCCGCCGAGTGCACTCGTACGAGACCTCGCGGCCGCGACCGGCGCCCGCACCGGCGTCGTACTCACCGTCTCCACGGTGACCGGAACGGCCGCCCGCGCCACGGAACTTCGCGCCCGCCACCCCCGGGCCCTCGCGGAGGCGATGGAAGGCTTCGGCGTCGCCGAGGCCGCCGCCGCCCACGGTGTCCCCGTCCTGGAACTGCGCGCGGTCTCCAACCCCGTCGGCCCCCGCGACCGCGCCGCCTGGCGCATCGGCGACGCGCTCGCGGCCCTGACGGAGGGATTCGGGAAGTGCGCGCCCGTACTGGAGAGTTGGAAACAGGTATGACCTCATCGACCGAGCCTTTGCAGATCGCCTACTCCCCCTGCCCGAACGACACGTTCGTCTTCGACGCGTGGGCCCACGGCCGGGTGCCGGGCGCGCCCGCGCTCGACGTGACCTTCGCGGACATCGACATCACCAACGGCATGGCCGAGCGCGGTGAGTTGGATGTACTGAAGGTGTCGTACGCCGTGCTGCCGTACGTTCTAGACGAGTACGCGCTGCTGCCCTGCGGGGGTGCGCTGGGGCGGGGTTGCGGGCCGCTGATCCTCACCCGGGACGCCGACGTGGACCTCACGGGTCGTACGGTCGCCGTGCCGAGCGAGCGGTCGACGGCGTATCTGCTGTTCCGGCTGTGGGCCGCGGACACGATCCCGGGCGGGGTGGGCGAGATCGTCGTCATGCCGTTCCACGAGATCATGCCGGCCGTGCGGGACGGGAAGGTCGACGCGGGGCTCGTCATCCACGAGGCGCGCTTCACGTACCAGAACTACGGGCTGCACAAGCTCGCGGACATGGGCGAGCACTGGGAGGCCACCACCGGGCTGCCGATCCCGCTGGGCGCGATCATCGCCAAGCGGTCGTTGGGCGCGGACACGTTGACCCTGCTCGCCGACTCCGTCCGTACGTCCGTCCGCGCCGCCTGGGACGACCCCGAGGCCTCCCGCCCGTACGTCATGGCCCACGCCCAGGAGATGGACCCGTCCGTCGCCGACCAGCACATCGGTCTGTACGTCAACGAGTTCACGGCGGACCTCGGGGAGGACGGGTATGCGGCGATCCGGGGGTTGCTCACACGCGCGGCGGCCGAGGGGCTGGTGCCGCCCCTCGGCCCGAACTCGCTGGAATTTCCCTAGGTCCCGCTGAGCTTCCTGGTCCTCAAGATCCGCTGGATCTCCCGGATATCTACACGTCCAACTGGTCCGCCACCGCCCGCAACAGGCCCGCGATCTTCGCGCCCGCGGGCTTGTCGGGATAGCGGCCGCGTTCCAGCATGGGCGTGATGTTCTCGAGGAGGGTCGTCAAGTCCTGGACGATGGAGGCCAGTTCGTCCGGCTTCTTGCGCTGGGCCGCCGCGACCGACGGGGTCGGGTCGAGCAGGGTCACCGAGAGGGCCTGGTCGCCGCGCTGACCGGCGACGACCCCGAACTCGACGCGCTGTCCGGGCTTCAGGGCATCAACTCCGGCGGGCAGAACCGAGGAATGGACGAAGACGTCACCGCCGTCGTCACGGGAGAGAAAGCCGAAGCCCTTCTCGCTGTTGAACCACTTGACCTTGCCGGTAGGCACGTCTGTCCTCGTCCTCGTACTCGTCGGAAAACTGCTCTGGATAACACACCGGCGGGTCGTCGGGACCCGCCGGTACCAAGGCTAATGGTCTTCAGGCCGGTGACAAGACGTCGCCGGGTTGTTCCTTTGCGCAGGGAACTACCCTGGTCCAGTGCGTGACAAAACCCAAACGAATTCCGCCGTGGCCGGTGACCGACTGATCCGTGCCGGTGCCATCGTCTTCTTCGTCGGCGCGGTGGCCACACTCGTCACCGTGGTACCGCTGTTGCTCCACACGACGCCTTTTCCGACGTACATGTACCTCTTGAGCATGCTCATGGGCGTCGGATTCCTGCTCGCCGCCGCGGGCGTGCTCCAGTCGGTCGCCGCGGGGCGTCGTCAGGCGCGCGCCACGAGGTAGTCCGAAAGCCATCGCGGGAACTCGGTGAGATCGCCGAGCACGACGTCCGCGCCGGCCGCGCGCAACTCGTCCGCGTCGCACGGCCCGGTCGCCACCGCGACCGACAGGGCATCGGCGCTGCGGGCGCCGCGTACGTCGCCGACGTGATCGCCGACGTAGACGCTCGCGCCCTCCTCGCGCAGTGCCTCCGCCTTCTGCTCGGCCCACAGGTCGCCGATCACGGCGTCGGCGTCGATGCCGAGATGCGCGAGATGCAGCTTCGCGTTGGGCTCGTACTTCGCGGTCACCACGATCGCCCGGCCGCCGGCCGCCCGTACCGCCTCGACCGCCTCGGGGGCGCCGGGCATCGCGGGGGTCGCGGCGACGGCGATCGACGGGTACATCTCGCGGTACAGGTCGGCCACCGCGGGCACCTCGTCCGCCGGGAACCAGTTGATCAACTCGTCGGCGAGCGGCGGCCCGAGCCGGGTGATCGCCAGATCGGCGTCGATGTACGTCCCCGTCCGCTCCGCCAGCGCCAGCATGGCGGCGTGGATACCGGGCCGGGAGTCGATGAGGGTCATGTCGAGATCGAAGCCGACGGTCAGGGCGGGCGCGGAGTACGAAGTCATATGGGCCATTGTGCCCAGTGCCTACGACAATCCCACCGGGCCCTCGACCGCGGTCGTCACCGCTGCCGCTGCGACCGCCACACCAGAAACAGCGCCGACGCCACGGCCGCGCCCCGCACCACCCACGGCCAGGTCTCCGCGATCGCGTCGTTCATGTGGCCCTGCGCGATGGGGGTGCCCCAGCGGCCGGTGTTCCTGCCCCACAGCCAGACGATCCCGGCGACGACGGCGGTCGTCGGCAGGCCGATCACCGCCGCCTTCGTCTCCGCGTCGCTCAGCCGCCGCGAGGCGTACGCGATCAGCCAACCGAGCAGCAGCGCGAACCAGTTGCCGAGTACGGCGCCCACGACGAGCAGCGCGGCTGCGATCAGGAGGAGGGGGTTGGACCAGCGTCCGGCGGGGAGACGGGGGACCATGCGGCGCCGGCGGGCGGGGGCTTCGGGCGCCTGCGGTGCCTCGGGGGTGGTCACCGGTGCCTGCTCGGCCACCGGCTCCGGCGCCTCGGGCGATTCCTTCGGTGTCTCCTTCGGAGTCTCTTTCGGCGGCGGAGGCTTGAGGAGTTCGGGGATCTCGACCCCGCCGGTGAACCCGGGCACGCTGTCGCCGAGCGCGAATCCGTTGCCGCCCTCCGTCCGCCACCAGTCGGGCTGCACGACACTGGCGCCGAGTTCGGACGCGCTCGCGAGGTGCGGTGGGGAGGGGGAGTCGTCGGGTTCGGGTGCGGCCCGGGTGGGGCGCGGACGCGGCAGCGGTACGACCCGGCGCAGGCCCTTCGGCCGTAGATCGTCCTCGTGGTCGCGTTGTACGGGCACGGAGGGGGTCGGTGCCTGGGGGACGCCGGCGCCGGTGCCGGCCGCGGCGACGATCTCGTCCGGGCTGCCGAGGCCCTTGAGGATGCGCTGGACGGCGGCGGGGGTGTCGGCGGTGGCACCGGCCCGCCGCCGGTCGATCTCGTTGCGCAGCTCGGACACGAGCCGCATCCGTGTGACCGAGGGCAACTGCCGCTGCTGCGCGACATCACCGACTCGGCTCAGATACTCGTAGACGACCTGGTCGCTCTCGATACCCACGAAGTCCCCTCCGGGGCGGGTGCGTTGGATACCCCGCCGGAACGACGGTAGCGCAGGTGGAGTGTCGTGTCGGCGCGCGCATCAGGGGTCACGGGGGCTCCGGGCGGGGGCGACACCCTGCGCACGCGGGCTGTCGCGGTCCGCTCACCGGAGGGCGGCCGACACCGGCCCGACCCCCGTACCCGCTACCGTGGGTCGGATGAGCACCCCGGCCACGCCGCCCCGTTCGCTCGCGGAGGCACTCCGAACCAGGGACGACGTCTCCCTCGCCGCGCTGCTGCGCAGCCGTCCCGACCTCATCACGCCCGTGCCCACCGACCTCACGCAGCTCGCCACCCGGGCCGGTACGCGGGCGTCGGTCGTGCGGGCGCTGGAGCGGCTGGACCGTTTCACGCTGCAGACGGCGGAGGCGCTGGCCGTGGCGGCGGACCCGGCGCGGTACGACGAGCTGCTGGGGCTCATGGCGGGCGACGCGCGCGACCCGGCCGTCGTCGACGCGTTGCCCCGCGCCGTCGCGGCCCTGCGCGAGCAGGCGCTGGTGTGGGGTGCGGACGACCGGCTGCGGCTGGTGCGTACGGCGCGCGAGCTGCTGGCGCCGTCGCCGCAGCATCCGTCGCCGACCGGCCTCGGGCCCACGGTCGCGGAGGCCACGGCGGGCATGTCGCCGGGCCGTATCCAGGAGATCGTGACGGCTGCCGGACTGCCCTCCACCCATGACTCGGTGTCCGCGGTGGCCGCGCTCACCAAGCTGTTCACCGGCCGGAGGCGGATGAAGGCACTGCTCGCCGGCGCCCCCGAGGAGTCCCTGGAGGTGCTGAACCGGCTGGTCTGGGGGCCGCCGTACGGGCAGGTCACCGCCGACCCCGCGGCCCGGCTGCGCTGGCTCATCGACCGGGGGCTGCTGCTGCCGACGGCGCCCGGCACGGTCGTACTCCCCCGCGAAGTGGCCCTGCACCTGCGGGCCGGGCGGGCGCACCGCGCGACGGAGCCGGTGGCGCCGGCCGTCGAGACGAAGGTGACGCACCGTCCACAGGTTGTGGACGAGGCGGCGGCCGGGCAGGCGTACACGGCGCTCGCGACGGTCGAGGAGCTGCTGAAGGACTGGGACGAGGGCGGGCCCACAGTGCTCCGGGCCGGCGGCCTGAGCGTCCGGGACCTGAAGCGGACCGCCGTCGCCCTGGACGTCGCGGAGCCCGTCGCCGCGTTCTGGGTCGAACTCGCCTACGCGGCGGGCCTGTTGGCCTCCGACGGCGACGCCGACGAACGGTACGCGGCGACCCCGGCCTACGACGAGTGGCTGGAACAACCCGCCGCACAGCGCTGGGCACGGCTCGCGGAGACCTGGCTGACGGCGACCCGGACGTCGGGGCTGGTCGGCGGGCGCGACACGAAGGAGCGAACGTTGTCGGCGCTGGGGCCCGGTCTCGATCGCTCGGCCGCCCCGGAAGTACGACACCGGGTGCTCGGGCTGCTCGCCGGGCTGCACGTGGGCGCCGCGCCGTCCGCCGAGTCGGTGCTGGCGCGGTTGCGGTGGGAGCGGCCGTTGCGGGGGGCGGGGGGTGCGCAGCGGAGTGCGCAGGAGGGGACGCAGGGAAGTACGCAGGGGGACGACGACCTGCGCAGTCGCCTCGCCCGGTGGACGCTGAACGAGGCGGAGATGTTGGGGGTGACGGGGCGGGGGGCCTTGTCGGCGCAGGGGCGGGCGTTGTTGGGGGCAGGGAAGGGCTCGGCGGCGGGTGCCGTGGTGGAGGGCAGGCTCGCGACGACCGGCGGCTCCGGTACGTCGAGCTCCTCGGGCCCCGGCGACAGACTCCCCGTCCACCACCACAACGCCCGCCCACCCACACCCACTCTCCCCGAGCCCCTCTCCCCCGCCGAACAGTCCATGGCCAGTGCCGCCGCCGCCCGGCTGCTCGCACCGCTGCTCCCCGAGCCGTTGGACCACGTGCTGCTCCAGGCGGACCTGACGGCGGTGGCCCCCGGCCCGCTGCAACGGCCGTTGGCGGACATGCTGGACGTGCTCGCGGACGTGGAGTCCAAGGGCGGTGCGACGGTGTACCGCTTCACGCCGGGCTCGGTGCGCCGCGCGCTGGACGCGGGGCGTTCGGCCTCCGACCTGCACGACTTCCTCACCGCGCACTCCCGTACGCCGGTCCCGCAGCCCCTCGCCTACCTGATCGACGACGTGGCCCGCCGGCACGGCCATCTGCGGATCGGCGCGGCCTCGGCGTACGTGCGCTGCGACGACGACGCGGTGCTCAGCGAGATCCTGGCCGACAAACGGTCCGCGGGCCTGCGCCTGCGCCGCCTCGCGCCGACCGTGCTGGCCGCCCAGGCCGACCCGGCGGCACTCCTCGACGGCCTGCGCGCGATGGGCTTCGCCCCGGCCGCCGAGTCCGCCGACGGCGATGTCGTCATCACCCGCGCCCACGCCCACCGCACCCCGCCCCGCACGGCCCCGGAACCGGTACCGGACGGCCCGCCGACCCCGGACACGACGCTCCTGTCGGCCGCGATCCGCGCGATCAGGGCGGGCGACCGCGCCTCCACGACCCCGCTCAAGACGACCCCTTCGCCGACCGGTGAACTCCCCCGCACCAGTTCCGCCGAGACCCTCGCCACCATGCAGGCCGCCGTCCTCACCGGCGACACCCTCTGGATCGGCTACGTCAACGCCGAGGGCTCCGCCAGCCAGCGCGTCATCGCCCCCATCCGCGTCGAGGGCGGCTTCGTCACCGCGTACGACCACACGGCGGACGAGGTACGGACGTATCCGCTGCACCGGGTGACGGGGGTGGCGGAGTTGGCGGAGGGGTAGATCCTAAAAAAGTGTGTCACTTTCGCCGGAAGTGACACACTTTTCACGGAAGGGTGTCGGCCCGGACCGCCTCGCCCCGGCTCAGATAGCGGTCCAGTGCCTCCAGCGAGTCCGCCACGAACGTCGGGCGCCCGGCCATCTCCCGCAACTCGCCCTCCGTGACCCACGCGTGCCAGGCGATCTCGTCCGGGTCGGGGGTGATGTCCGTGCGGACGACCGCTTCGTGGACGCCCATCCAGTACGGGCTGATCTCGCCCCGGCACAGGTACTTGAACGCGAACCGGACCGGCACCACCACCCCGAGTTCCTCGGTGAGTTCACGGGCCGCCGCCTCCTCGTAGGACTCCCCGACCTCCGCGGCGCCGCCGACCAGGAAGTTGTACTGCCCCGGGAAGCGGGACATGTCCGCCGCCCGCCGGTGCACCAGGACGCGGCCCTCCGCATCCCGGCAGACGGTCGTGGCGACGCGGTGCAGCCAGTGCCGCGCGATGGCCTCGCCCCGGTCCACGGTCCCGACCACCCGGTCCTGCTCGTCCACCCGATCCACGAGTTCGCCCATGGGCCCACCCTCGCAGAGCGCACGCCGTGATCATCGGCCGGTAGTGCACACTTGACGTTTGGCCGTACGGAAGGGATGTGTACGTACGTGAATGGCCCCCTCATCGTCCAGTCCGACAAGACCCTGCTCCTCGAGGTCGACCACGAGCGAGCCGACGACTGCCGGCGCGCCATCGCGCCGTTCGCCGAGCTGGAGCGGGCGCCCGAGCACATCCACACGTATCGGGTGACGCCGCTGGGGCTGTGGAACGCGCGGGCCGCCGGGCACGACGCCGAGCAGGTCGTGGACGCGCTCGTGGAGTACAGCCGGTATCCCGTGCCGCACGCGCTGCTCGTGGACATCGCCGAGACCATGGACCGGTACGGCCGGCTGACCCTCTCCAAACACCCCGCGCACGGGCTCGTTCTCACCACGACCGACCGGCCCGTCCTCGAAGAGATCCTGCGGTCGAAGCGGGTCGCTCCGCTCGTCGGCAACCGGCTCGACCCCGACACCGTGGCCGTGCACCCCTCCGAGCGCGGGCAGATCAAGCAGGTGCTGCTGAAGCTGGGCTGGCCGGCCGAGGACCTCGCCGGGTACGTCGACGGTGAGGCGCACCCGATCGAGCTGGACGAGGACGGGTGGGCGCTGCGCCCCTACCAGAAGCAGGCCGTGGAGAACTTCTGGCACGGTGGCAGTGGTGTCGTCGTCCTGCCGTGTGGGGCCGGGAAGACGCTGGTCGGCGCCGGGGCCATGGCGCAGGCCAAGTCGACCACGCTCATCCTCGTCACCAACACCGTCTCCGCCCGGCAGTGGAAGCACGAGCTGGTGAAGCGGACCTCGCTGACCGAGGAGGAGATCGGCGAGTACAGCGGGACCCGGAAGGAGATCCGGCCCGTCACCATCGCCACCTACCAGGTGCTGACCACGCGGCGGAAGGGGATCTACCCCCACCTGGAGCTCTTCGACTCCCGCGACTGGGGGCTCATCCTCTACGACGAGGTGCACCTGCTGCCCGCGCCCGTCTTCAAGTTCACCGCCGACCTCCAGGCACGGCGGCGGCTCGGGCTGACCGCGACCCTCGTGCGCGAGGACGGCCGGGAGTCGGACGTGTTCTCCCTCATCGGGCCGAAGCGGTTCGACGCTCCATGGAAGGAGATCGAGGCGCAGGGCTACATCGCGCCCGCCGACTGTGTCGAGGTGCGCGTCAATCTCACGGACTCGGAGCGGCTCGCGTACGCCACCGCCGAGACCGAGGAGAAGTACCGCTTCTGTGCGACCACCGCCACGAAGCGGAAGGTCACGGAGGCGATCGTGCGCCGGTTCGCCGGTCAGCAGATCCTCGTCATCGGGCAGTACATCGACCAACTCGACGAGCTGGGCGAGCACTTGAACGCGCCCGTGATCAAGGGCGAGACCTCCAACGCCCAGCGGGAGAAGCTCTTCGGCGCCTTCCGCGAGGGCGAGATCAGCGTGCTCGTCGTGTCCAAGGTCGCCAACTTCTCCATCGACCTGCCGGAGGCGACCGTCGCGATCCAGGTCTCCGGCACGTTCGGCTCCCGCCAGGAGGAGGCACAACGCCTCGGACGGGTACTGCGGCCGAAGGCCGACGGCCACAAGGCCCACTTCTACTCCGTCGTCGCCCGCGACACGATCGACCAGGACTTCGCCGCCCACCGCCAGCGCTTCCTGGCGGAACAGGGGTACGCGTACCGGATCATGGACGCGGACGAGATCCTCGCGGAGAACTGAGAGCTTCTTCGCCGTACTCTCCGAGGACGACCACGCTGAACGCGGCGCCCGCGAAGACTTTTATGGCGCGAAGTGCGTCACCGAGTCGGTGGTGGTGGCTGCCGGTGGCCGGTGTCGCGCCGGTCGGCCGGACGGGGGCGGGGGTGGGGTGAAGCGTTGCTGCGCTCATGACTCCATGGTGCGTCTTGGGACATAAGGTCGGCATCGGTCTGGAGAGCCAACCTCCGAGCCGCCCGTGTACGCCTCCGGGCTGACCCGCTCCCCTCCTGGGTGGAGGGGTCGTCCCCTAGGGGATGAAAAACCATTCGCCTCCCCCGCTCCCCCTGACCTAGAATCTCCGCTCTTGCCAGCCTCCCCGCAGGGAGTGCCGCCGCCCGGACGGAAACCGGTCGGCACCCATCGAGCACACACCCAGCAGCCACAGCAGGTCCTCCGGAGGCACCCCCTTGTCCACGCCCACTGACGACCCCCTCGCCCGCGAACGCTCCCACCTCGCCTCCTCCCGTTCCGCGCTCCGCGCCATGCGCGAAGACGTCGAGTCGCTCGACATCAAGGACGTCACCGCGAACTGGGTCAACGCCGAGGTCCTCGCCCGTCAGATCGACGAGCGCATCAAGGCCCTGGCCGACCTGAGCGACACCCCGCTGTTCTTCGGCCGGCTCAACTACCTGCACGCACCCGGCGCCGAGCAGGCCGAGGGCGCGGAGGGCGAGCAGTTCTACATCGGGCGCCGGCATGTGCACGACGGTGACGGCGACCCGATGGTCATCGACTGGCGTGCGCCGGTCTCGCAGCCGTTCTACCGGGCGTCGAAGAAGGACCCCTTGGATGTCTCGCTGCGCCGCCGCTTCGGTTACACGGGCGGCGACCTCACGGCGTACGAGGACGAGCACCTCATGGACCCGGCCGAGGCCGCCGCGACCAGCAAGCTGCTGCAGCAGGAGATCGAGCGGCCCCGCGTCGGCCCGATGCGCGACATCGTCGCCACCATCCAGCCCGAGCAGGACGAGATCGTGCGCAGCGGACTGGGCGGCACGGTGTGCGTGCAGGGAGGCCCCGGGACCGGGAAGACCGCCGTCGGCCTGCACCGCGTCGCCTACCTCCTCTACGCCCACCGCGAGCGGCTCGCCCGTACCGGCACCCTCGTCATCGGGCCGAACAAGTCCTTCCTCCACTACATCGAGCAAGTCCTGCCCGCGCTGGGCGAGTTGACGGTCCGCCAGGGCACGGTCGACGACCTGGTCGCCCACGTCGAGGTGCGCGGCACGGACGAGGCACCGGCCGCCGTCATCAAGGGCGACGCGCGCATGGCCGAGGTCCTCCGCAGGGCGATCTACTCGCACGTGACTCTGCCGACCGAGCCGGTGATGGTGGTGCGCGGCTCACGCCGGTGGCGGGTACCGGCGTACGAACTCGAAGCCATCGTGCGGGAGTTGCTCGACCGCGACATCCGCTACGGCGCCGCCCGCGAGGCCCTGCCGCAGCGCATCGCGCATGCCGTGCTGGTGCAGATGGAGCGGTCGGGGGAGGCGCCGGACGACCGGGTGCAGGACGCGGTGGCCCGCAACGCCGCGGTGAAGGCGGCCGTGAAGGCGGTGTGGCCGCCGGTCGAGCCCGCGAAACTTGTGCTGCGGCTGCTCAGCGACGCGGACTTCCTCGCCGCGCACGCGGACGGACTCCTCGACGAGGACGAGCAGAAGACGATCCTCTGGTCGAAGCCCGTGCGGAGCATCAAGGCCGCCAAGTGGGCTGCCGCGGACGCCGTGTTGATCGACGAGGCGACCGACCTCGTCCAGCGGACGCACTCGCTAGGGCATGTCGTGCTCGACGAGGCCCAGGACCTCTCCCCGATGCAGTACCGCGCCGTCGGCCGCCGCTGCACCACCGGTTCCGCGACCGTCCTCGGCGACCTGGCACAGGGCACCACGCCCTGGGCGACCCGGAGTTGGGACGAGGCGCTGGCCCACCTCGGCAAGTCCGAGGGCGTGATCGAGGAGTTGACGGCCGGTTTCCGCGTACCGACGGACGTCATCACGTACGCCTCCCGGCTCCTCCCCCACATCGCGCCGGGACTCACCCCCGTCGCCTCGGTCCGTGAGAACCCCGGCTTTTTCGACCTGCGCCCCGTCACCGGTACGGCCGAAGTGGTCGCCGCCTGCGAGGAGTTGCTGCGCAACGAGGGTTCGACGGGCCTGATCGCGGCCGATGCCCGCATCCCCGAACTGGCGGAGGCGCTGACGGCGGCGGGCATCGGTTACATCGACCCGGGCGAGGAGACGACCGCAGACACCCGGCTGACCCTGGTCCCGGCCTCGCTCGCGAAGGGCCTGGAGTACGACTACGTGGTCCTCGACGAACCGCAGGCCGTGGTCGACGGCGAACCCGACGAACGCACCGGCCTGCGCCGCCTGTACGTCTCCCTGACCCGAGCGGTATCGGGCCTGATCGTCACGCACGCGGCACCGCTGCCGCCCCAACTCGCCTAATCAGGCAGGGATTTGAGCAGGGAGTCCAGCAACCCGGGGAACCTCGCGTCCAGGTCGTCCCGCCGCAGCTGCACATAGCGGTTGCGGCCGACGGCCCGGGTCGAGGTGAGCCCGGCCTCGCGCATGATCTTCATGTGGTGCGAGACGGTCGACTTGTGCAGATGAGCGACGCCGAGCTCTTCGGGCGAACAGTTGAACCGCTTCCCCGCCGCATACGCCTTCAGCAGCGACAGCCGCACCGGGTCGGCGAGCGCCTGCAACACCTTGACCAGCTCGATGTCGTCGACGTCCGGCTGCGGCAGCCACTCGTTCTCCGCCTCGCTCACGGGCGCACTCCCCTCCGTACCGTTTGACAATCATCCAACAACCTCTATTGTTTGACCAACGTCAAACCGTTGCGCAGTCCTGCGCCGGACGCACCTGGGGGACCCGTGCGCCTGCTCCTGCTCGCCCTCGGCACCTTCGCCGTAGGAACCGACGGCATGGTGACGGCCGGCATCCTGCCGCTCGTCGCCCGCGATCTGGACGTCTCCATCTCGGTCGCCGGCCAGATGGTCACCGTCTTCGCCCTCTCCTACGGCGTCCTCGCCCCCGTCCTGGCCACGGTCACCGCGCGCTGGCCGCGCCGCCGCGCCCTGCTCACGGCGCTCGCCGTCTTCAGCGCCGCCAACGCCCTTACGGCGCTTGCCCCTTCGTACGACGCGCTGCTGGCGACCCGCGTGCTGGCCGCCGTAGGAGCGGCTCTGTACACCCCCACCGCGAACGCCGTGGCGACGACGCTGGTGCCGGCGGAGCGGCGCGGGCGGGCGATCGCGGTGGTGATGGGCGGGCTGACGGTCGCGACCGCGCTCGGGGTACCGCTGGGCACCTGGATCGGGCGTACGGACTGGCGGCTCACGATGTGGCTGGTGACCGGGCTCGGGGTCGCCGCGTTCGCGGGACTCGCCGTGCTGCTGCCCGAACTCCCGCAGCCCGCCGCCTCGTTGGGCCTGCGCGCGCGGTTCGCCCCGCTGGCCGACCGGCGGGTGCTGGGCGCGGCCGGCACCACCTTCCTGGTCTTCCTGGCCTTCCAGACGACGTACATCTACTACACGGTGGCCACCCGCCCGGCGACCCACGGTTCCCAGGACCGGCTGACCCTGCTGCTCCTGGTGTCCGGCTGCGCGGCGGTCGTGGGTTCGACGGTGAGCGGGCGGGTGATCGACAGGTGGGGGCCGCGGGTGGTGATCCTGTCGGCGAGTACGGCCTATGTGGCGCTGGCGGCCGCCTCCCCGTGGACGCTGCGCACCATGCCGACCGCGCTCGCCGCCTCCGCGCTCGCCCCGGTGTTCGGCTGGTCCATCATGGTCGCCCAGATCACCCGCGTGACCTCCCTCGCCCCCGCCGACGCACCCGTGCTGATCTCCCTCAACAGCAGCGCGCTCTACCTGGGCATGGCGGCGGCCGGCGGCACGGGCAGCCTGGCCCTGAGCCTGTTCGGCGACCGCTGGTTCCTGCTGGCGGGGGCGGGCCTCGCCCTGCTGGCGACGGTCGTGGCGGCACTGACGACACGGCCGGTACGGGGGCCGCAGCGGCAGCCGGCCGCGAGTGCTTCGGAACCGGCGCGCACCTGAGGCCGACGGACGGGGCGCACACCGGGAATCGACGCCCCGCCTCGTCGCGCATCCCTCCCACGACCGTCCTACGACATTCCTACGACCGGGCGTCGAGAACCTTCCGCCACTCCCCGACGGCCGACGCCGAGACCGGTTCCGCCCAGCCGCCCGGCCGAGCGGCCCCGCCGATGTGGAAGGCGTCGACGCCGGCGGCGAGCAGGGTCGGTACGTGGGCGAGGCGCAGGCCGCCGCCGACCAGGACGCGCTGTTCGTAGCCGGGTTCGCCGCGCAGGGCCGCCTCGCGGAGGAGGGTGGGGAGGCCGTCGTCGACGCCCGTCGCCGAGCCGGCGGTGAGGTAGGTGTCGAGTCCGGGCAGGTCCGCGAGCTGCTTGCGCAGGGCGTCGCGGTCGGCGGCGCGGTCGATCGCGCGGTGGAACGTCCAGGCGCAGCCGTCCAGTTCGGCGACGACGCGTTCCACCGCGTCGAGGTCGACGCAGCCGTCCGGGTCGAGGAAGCCGAGCACGAACTGGTCGGCGCCGGCGGTCCGCAGTTCGGTGGCCGCCCGCACCAGCCGGGGGACGTCACCGGCGGCGAAGCCGTCCGCGAGGCGCAGCATCACGCGCAGGTCGATGTCGACGGAGGCGCGGATCGCGGCGAAGGTCTCCACCGGCGGGGTGAGCCCGTCGGCCGCCATGTCGGTGACCAGTTCGAGACGGTCCGCGCCTCCGGCCTGGGCGGCGACCGCGTCCTCGGCGCCGAGGGCGATCACCTCCAGGACTGCACGCGTGCTCATAGGACCCCTTCCGTCGTGTTCCCTGGAGCGGCTACAGGTCTAGTCCAATCTCAGGGTACGCCGGGAGGGGCGGGGCTCGCGAGATCACCCCCGTCACACCCGCAACCGTCACCCGAAGATGTTCAGCTCCTCCGCCGTCGCCCCCGCCAGTTCGTACGCCGACCCGTCCGGCACCGGCCGACCCGAGTACAGCCGTACGAGCGTGGGCGCATCGCCGATGTAGCGCGCGGGCGTCCGCTCCCCCGACGCGTCGCCCAGCCGCAGCGGATCGTCCAGGTCGTCGAGGTCCGCGTGGAGAGGCAGATGGCCCCTCTGCCGGGTCACACGGGAGAGCAGGGTCAGCGCGGACCCCAGCCCCGCACCGCCGTACGCCCCGGGCACCCCGAGCGCGTCCCGTACGTCGCCGGCGTGCACCCACTCCCCGAGCGCGACCCCGTCCAGCGCACCGCCCGCGCGGGCGATCGCCGCACCGGCCTCGGTCATGCCCCGCTCCAGTTCGTCGACGACCCGCGCGTTCGTCCAGTCGGCGCGCTCGGCGATGTCCCGGTCGTTCGCCTCCGGTGAGAACACCCCCTCCTCGAACCGGCGTTCCACCACCCGCGTCAGCGCGGCCGAACAGTGCGCGAGCACGTCCCGCACGGTCCAGCCCGGACACGCGACGGTCGCCCGCGCGAAGTCCTCGTCGGGGCGGGAGCGCAGGAACGGGACGAGCGCGTCGCGTTCGACGGCGAGGAGACGGCCGGGCAGCTCGGGGTCACGTACGTCGTGAGTCGTGTCGGCGTAAGTCATGCGTTCCACGCTAGGCGCGAGGGCGCGGAAGGAAAACAAGGGGCGAAAATGTGAGGCATGGCCGACCTCGACGCCCTCCGCGCCCGCTGGACCCGCGCTCTCGAAGGAGCCCGCACGCCAGCAGGCGGACCCGATCCCGCGCCCTACGCCGAGAACCTCCTCGCCCGCTGGCAGGAGCCGCAGCGGCACTATCACACGCTCACCCACCTCACCGCGGTCCTCGACCACGTCGACGTACTGGAGAAGCACGCCGACGACCCGGACGTCGTACGGCTCGCGGCCTGGTTCCACGACGCGGTCTACCTCCCCGACCGCTCCGAGAACGAGGAACGGTCGGCCCGGCTCGCCGAGCGGGCCCTGACCGAGGCGGGCGTGCCGGAGGTGAAGACCGCCGAGGTCGCCCGCCTCGTCCGCCTCACCGTCACGCACGCCCCCGCCGACGACGACCGCGACGGCCAGGTCCTGTGCGACGCCGACCTCGCGATCCTGGCCGCACCGCCGTCCGCGTACGCCGCGTACACGGCCGCCGTCCGCGAGGAGTACCACTTCGTCCCCAACGACCTCTTCCGGGAGGGCCGTTCGGCGATCCTGCGTCAACTCCTCGCGCTGCCACGGCTGTTCAGGACGCCGTACGGGGCGGCGGAGTGGGAGGCGACGGCGCGGTACAACCTGGCGGCGGAACTGGATCTGCTGGCCTCGGCAGGCCCAAGTGCCGGGTGAGGAAGGCGAACAGCGCGTGCCGGAGGGCTTCCTGCCCCGCTGAACTGCGGACGGCGTGACCGTCGTCCGGCAGGACCAACTCCTCCACCTCCCCGCCCGCCGCGCGTCTCGCCCGTGCGAACGCCTCGACGCCGGCCGCGTCGACGCGCGGATCGTGCGCGCCGCGTACCACCAGTGCCGGGCCGTGCATCGCCGTGACCTGGTGCAGCGGCGAACGGCGCCGCAACTCCGCCTGCGACAACCGGCTCCAGCCGATCTGCTTGTCCCACAGGGCCCGCATGCGCCGCCAATAAGGGCCGTCCGCCCAGTCGGAGGAGGCGAGGTCGACCAACGGGTTCACCGCGACGGCGCAACGGAAACGGGGGTCGGTGAGGGCGAGCAGGGACGCGTAGCCGCCGTAGGAACCGCCGTACGCGGCGATACGGTCCGGATCGCACACCCCCTGCTCGACCAGGGCGTCCACCGCGTCGTACAGATCCCGCTGCATCCGCGCGCCCCACTCGCCGTCCCCGAGATCACGGAAGGCGCGCCCATACCCGGTGGAACCGCGGTAGTTGACGCGCAGCACCGCCGCACCGGCCGCGGCGAGCGACCTCGCCTCGGGGTCGTGACGCCACCGGTCGCGGGCCCACGGTCCGCCGTGAACGCGCAGCACGAGGGGAGGAGTTGGCGCGTCCGGGGGCAGGGTGAGATAGGCGGTGAGGGGGTGGCCGTCGGAGGCGGTGAGGGTGAGGACGGTCGTGCGGGGCCCGCCGGTGGGCGGTTCGACGGACTCAGGCCGCAGCGCTACGGCCGTCCCCTCCCCTCGGTCGTAGACGTAGTGGCGTGGTGCGTGGGCCGGGTCGTGGGCGGCGAGGAGCCAGTGGTCGTCCGCGCCGTCGCGGCCCAGGAGTTCGAGGTCGCCGGGGATGCGGTCGGCGACACGGGCGAGGTCGCGGGCGTAGGCGGGGTCCGCGCAGGTGTGGTGGCGGCGGGCCGCGTGGTGGAGGGCGGCGCGCGGTGTGCCGTCCGGGGCGAGCCAGGCCGTGGTGATGTCGTACGGGGGTGCGGCGAGGAGGGTGCGCGGGCGGCCGGTACCGGGGTGGACGGCGGCGATCCGGACGGCGTCGGCCTGGTACGCGGTCAGCAGCAGGACCTCGCCGGAAGCCGGGTGGATGCCGAGGAGGCGGGTGTCCGGGGCGTCGTCGAGGGGGAGGTCGAGGAGCGGTTGCCACGCGTGGCCGTCCGTCGAGGTGAGCAGGCGCAGGGTGCCGTCGGGGAGGCCCACGAGGCAGGCCCGGCAGGTGAGTTGGTGGTCGAAGGTCCAGTCGCGGGTGCCGTCCGGGCAGTGGGCGAGCGGGTGGGCCGGGGTGAGGTTCAGAGGGAGGTACCAGGGGTGCAGCGCGCGGTCCCCTCGTCGGCGGACGGCCGTGACCATGGCGTGCGGGTGCGCAGGCGAGGTCCATAGTCCGCGCACTTGCAGGGTGCCCTCGGGGGCCAGGTCCAGCAGCGCGCCGTCCGCCAGGCGCAGGGTGTGCGGGGTGAAGCGCTCGCGACCTGTCGACTCCGTGATGAGCAGCAAGTGGGTGCCGTCCGGGGCCCATTGGAGGGCGTGCACGGTGCGGGGGGTGGGGTTGTGCAGGGTGCGTATCTCACCGGTGGCGTGCTCGGTGACTGTGACCGCGCCGTTCGTGTCGACGTATGCCACGGAGTGGCCGTCCGGGGAGAGGGTGGGGGAGGTCATGGACAGCGCCTAAGAGCTCGGGGGGGGTCTGTTGCGGGGCGGCTGCGGGTGCGTTGTGGCTGGTCGCGCAGTTCCCCGCGCCCCTGAGAACCGGGCCTGCGTTTTGAAGGAGCCCAGTTCCGCGCGCCCCTCGCATCAGGGCTCGGAGGGTTCTGTTGCCGGGCGGCCGCGGGCACGTCGTGGCTGGTCGCGCAGTTCCCCGCGCCCCTGGAACTGGGCCCGCGTTTCGAAGGAGCCCAGTTCCCCGCACCGTTGAAGCCAGGCCCGGGTTTCGAAGGAGCCCAGTTCCCCGCACCGTTGAAGCCAGGCCCGGGTTTCGAAGGGGCGCGGGGAACTGCGCGACCAGCCCCCACCCACCCGCAGCCGCCCCTCACACGCGAACCCCCGAGCTCCTGGGCGCGCACTCACACCCCCACCGCCATCATCCGCCGCACCGCCCACTCCGTAACCCCCGCCCGAACCACCCAGTACCCCAACACCCCACCGAACGCCCCGGTCAACCCCCACCCCACCCGCACCGCCACCCAGGCCAACGGGAGTTGAACCACCCAGGACGCAACCGTGTTGGCGACCATGTCCACCCGGGTATTGCGCAGGGCGCGCAACGCGGCCGTGTTGCCGACGGTTACGGCGACGAGGGGCAGACTCAGGGCGACCAGCAGGGTCGCGCCCACCGCGGCGGACACGACAGCCGGGTCGTCGGTGAACAGTCGCAGCACGGGGCGCACGGCAGCGGCCAACGCACCCGCCGCCAGGGTGAGCGCACCGGTGACGAGGACACGGTTGGCCCGCCAGTGGGCGCGGACCGCGTCCGGGCAACCCCCGCCCGCCGCCCGGGACATGAGGACACCCGCCGCCGCCGAGAACGCGTTGGACAGCATGAAGACGAGCAGGACCAGCTGGAACACCACACGGGACGCGGCCAGTTCGGTGAGCGACAGCAGTCCGATCGCGGCGAAGAAGGCGAAGGACGCGAGGTAGTCCACCGCCATGGACACCATCGCCGGCCACGCCAACTCCCAGCTCTCGAAGGCGGATCGGCGGTCCCAGTGGGTCGTCCGCCAGGTGCCGAGCCAGTCCCACAGACCGGCGCGGCGCAGCAGTACGACCTGGAGGGCGCCCGCGCAGAGGAGGGAGAGCGTGACCCCGAGACCGTTCCCGGCGGCGCCGAGCGCCGGCAGGGGGCCGATGCCGTAGATGAGGGCCCAGCTCACGACCAGGTTGACGGGCATGGTGACGCAGTTCGTGAGCAGGGTGAGCCGGGTTCGCCCGGCCGCCTGGAGGGTGATCGTGCCGAGGGCCGAGAGCACCGCGAGGGGCAGGCCGGGGGCGCGGGCGCGAAGGTAGGCGGCACCGGCCG
Organism: Streptomyces xylophagus; assembly: GCF_000716435.1. Lineage (GTDB taxonomy): Bacteria > Actinomycetota > Actinomycetes > Streptomycetales > Streptomycetaceae > Streptomyces > Streptomyces xylophagus. The sequence continues at coordinate 270,916 of NZ_JNWO01000008.1, read as the reverse complement.
CGACGGCCGTCGGGTCGTGCACGGTGAGGGCGACCAGGGGGCGGGCCGCGAGCATCAGGGCCAGGGCGGCCAGCACCGCCAGCGCGCCGACCGGGCGCAGCGAGGCGTGCAACGCCCTTACGGCGGCGGCCCGTTCACCGGCGCCGAGGTGGCGGGCGCACAGCACCTGGTAGCCCGTGACGCCGGCCAGCAGCACGCCGAGTACCAGTTCCACGACCACGATCGCCCCGGCGACCCCCGCCAGCGCCGCAGAGCTGTAGTGCCCGGTCAGCGCGAGGCTGATGAGGTCACCGGCCCGCGACACGGAGGTCGCGAGGACGGCGGGCAGCGCCAACTCCAGGAGGGGGCGGGCCTGTTCGCGTACCCATCCCCGACGAGCCGGCGTCACCGTGTCCGGTGCGGTGCTCATTTCACGCGCGTCCGGCTGCCGTGCCGCGGATCGGGCCCCATGGTCAGCGTGTAGATGGTGGCCTGGCGCACGGGATCGAGCCCGAGCAGCTCCTCGATCAGTCCGTCCCGCACCGCCGGGGTGACCAACGTGCCCAGACCGTGCGTGTCGGCGAGCAGCAGCAGCCGCTGTGCCAGGTGGCCGGACTCGATGTACAGGTTGCGCAGGGCGCGTTCGTGCCGGTAGCGGTACTGGTACTGCTCGAAGTCCGCGACCATGACCAGCGTGAACGCGGCGGTCAGCGGCCACGGCGAACCGTAGAACACGTCCCGCATGGCGCCCCGGTGGTCGCCGGGGCGGATCTCGGTCAACTCCGGTTCGGCGGGGGCCAGATCGAGGAGCCAGGCGCCGGGGTCGATGCCGTCGACGTTGTACGTCAGGACGTAGAAGTCGAAGGCCGTGCCGAAGGACCGGAGCAGTTCCCAGGGGTCGTCCTCGCCGGTGCGCCGCTGGTTGGCGGCGACCGTGGCGAGTCCGGTGCGCAGGACGTGGGAGAGCGCGCCGGCCGGTGTGGGCCGGGGCAGGTAGCTGCGCACCGAGCGGCGGGTGAGCAGCGCGGTGCCGAGGCTGCGGTCGGGGTCGCCCGGCACCGGCTCGGGCAGCGGCACGCGGCGGCCGTCCGGGCGTATCCGGGGCGGGAGTCGATCACCGCCGCCGTATCCGGCGAGCACCTGCCGACGGGTGTCGACGGCGTCGGGGCCGGAGTCGGCGTAGGGCAGGTCGCGGGAGACGAGGTGGTATTCGAGGGAGGGCCGCCAGCGGCGCCGGTGCCAGAACTCGACGAGTTCCGGGGCGGGTTGGGGTGCGGCCTCGGCCCCGCCCAGCCAGGAGGCGAGGGCGTCGCAGCCGTCCGGCGGGGCGCCCCCGGCGATCGTACGGGCCAGGGTGCGACGGTCGACGTAGCCGCGGCGGCGGCCGGCCAGATCCTGGACGGGCACACCGTCACGCGGACTGAGCCCGCCGCCGATGCGCAGCAGGGGCGTAAGAGCGGACATGGCTGCTCCCTTCGGGTCGTCTGGGGGGTGGGAGATGTGGGGGTCAACTCAGCTGTATGACCTGGCACTTGTCTGTTCGACCAGGGACTCAGCCGAGCGCCACCGTCGCGATCAGCCCCTCCGCCAGGCCGTCGACGCCGATCATCCGCTCGACGCCGGACTCCACATCGCCGTAGGCGGGGAAGGCCGGTATGCCGAAGCCCTCGGCGAGTTGGGTCACGGTGGAGGCGATGTGGCCGACGTCCATGTGGATGCTGCGGTAGGTGCGGGGCTCGCGGTAGCGCCACATGTTGCGGCGGAACACCGAGGTGAGCACGAGCAGACAGCGCACGTCGAACGCGGCGCGGGTGGTGCTGGCCCGGAAGACGCGGCGGAACTCCTCGGAGTCCGGGTCCGGTGCGGGGACGGGCAGTCGGACCAGGGCGTGCAGTCCGCCGTGCACGTGGTACCAGCCGGGTTCGACGCCGTCGACGTCGAGGACCGCGAGATAGCCCTCGGTGGGATGGCGCCGGCCGCCGGAGGGACTGGTGCGGGTGAGGTAGTCGGCGGAGCCCGCTGCGCGGCTGCGGGTCGTCTCGACGATGCCGAGCGCGAGGGCGGCGATGGTGAGGAGTTCGGGCCGGTCGAGGTGCCGGGTGCGACCCGCGTCCGTGCCGACGGGCATGGGGGCGAGGTCCGGGGAGAGTTCGGGGAGCGGTATCCGTTCCGCCGACGCGGGCTCCTTGAAACGGTCGTCGTCGATTTCCTCGTCCCGATACCGGTGAATTCGCTCCCGGTCGACCGCTATTCCCTTGCTGTAATCGACGCCGGGGAAATCATGGGCGGCGATATGGTATTCGGCCGCCATGCGCCAGCCTTTTCCGTCCCATCGCCTGAGGACTTCCTGACCCCATTTGTAGCGCGGGGAGTCGAGGTGCTCCTCGCCGACGATGAGGCCGGCCTTCTCCATCGCGGCGACGACGGCCTCGGCCCGTTCGGGCGGTACGCCGAGTTCGGCGGCCGCCTCCTTGGCCAGCAACGGCCGCTCCAGCGGCCGGCTCGCGAGGACGAGCACCGCCGCCTCCTGCACCCCCAGCTTGAAGGATCGCCTGGTCAGCAGGTCGTCGGCGATCCACTGGCCGGCCGCGCCCGGTCGGGGCGTCAGCCGTATGAACTCACTCGCTTGGACAGACTCAGTCGCTTGCACAGACACAGTCACCCCTCAACTGGGGCTCCGGCGGCCCGGGGAAGTGAATTCCCCGGGCCGCCGGAGCGGGCACAGAATTAGTCGACGTTCGGGCCCTGGAGCAGCATGGGCTCGTAGGACTCGACCTCTTCGATCTCGACGGTCTCGACGATCTCGACGGTGTTCTCCATGGGGAACCTCCTGAATGTTCGGCACTTTGCCTTTTCGCCACCGGCTGTTCGGCGACAACGAAATGATCACCCGGGAATGAGGAGTTCGGCAAGCATCGTCTTTTTGCATCCCTGGAATAACCGGGAGGAATGCAAAGGGGTGGCCATTCCTACCTGTGGGTTACATTTCAGAGGCCATTGAGGGTGCGTCCCGATCGCCACCCCGTGCACCTTTTGCCCGCATCCCTCGGCGGGCCGATTTCGACCCCCGGCGAAGCCGAAGCGTCTGAATGATCAAATCACCGTCATGTGCAGTTGGTGAATGCTTTAACCACAGCGCGCCACGGCCCCGGCCCGTATGCTCCCCCGCATGGGGACCACGGGCGGAAAGACAGACGCAGACCAGACAGACGCACACCAGGTGGAAGAGGCCGTCGCGAGCTGCCTCGCACTGCTGGGGACGGCGACCGACCGGGACTGGGCCGGGGTGAAGGCCGGCCGGCTGGACTGGAGTTGCCGGCTCACCGCCGAGCACATCGCCGGTGATCTCATCTCGTACGCGGGCCAGTTGGCCGGGCGCCCCCAGCACGCGTACGTCCCCTTCGACATCACCCTCGACGACGGCACCGACAACTCCGGTGTCCTGGACGTGATTCGGACGACCGGCGCCCTGCTCGCCGCCGCCGTCCGCACCACCCCCCGCGAGGTGCGCGCCTTCCACCCGTACCCGTTCCGCAGCGCGAACCGCGAGGGCTTCGCCGCGATGGGCGCCGCCGAGGTGCTGCTGCACACGCACGACATCGCCGAGGGCCTGGGGCTGACCTACGAACCGGCCCCGGAACTGAGCGAGTTCGTCCTCACCCGGATCTTCCCGCACGTCCGCCCCGGCGCCGACCACTGGCGCACCCTGCTGTGGGCGACCGGCCGCGGCGAACTCCCCGGCCGCGCCCCCGTCACCGAGTGGCGCTGGCGCAACAACCTCGTCATCCCCACCGAACGCCTCACGCTCCAGGGCGTCAACCCGGCCTCGGCCGCCGACCTGGTCGCCGGTGGCGAGGGCGGGTTCGAGTGGATCGAGGGCGGCCCCTTCCAGGGCACCCGGGACGCCGCGACCTTCCTGCGCAAGGCGTACGAAGGGGGCGTCCACCGCCCGGAGTTCGGCGTGTTCACCCTCGTCCGCCGCGAGGACGGCCGCGCGGTCGGCGGCATGGGCTTCCACGGCGTACCCGACGAGGAGGGCCGCACGGAGATCGGCTACGACCTGGCGGAGGGCGCCCGCGGCCAGGGCTACGCGACGGAGGCCCTGCGCGCGCTGTGCGACTGGGCGCTGGCCCGGGACGACGTACGCACCGTCTTCGCGACGATCGACCGGGACAACCTCGCGTCCCAGGCGGTCGTTTCACGCGTGGGCTTCAAAAAGGTGAGCGAGGACGGGGACGAGGGGTTCGCCTACGAACTCGGCCGCTGAGCGACCGGGCTACCGCGCAACCGGCGCCCTCGCCGGTCAACTGGGCTCCTGCGCCCGCCCCTTGGGCCTGCGCAGCCCCGCCACCGTCAGCAACCGCACCACCTCCCGGCTCCTGACCTCCACCGCACCGGCGGCCACCGCGTCCGCGTAACGGTGCGAGGGAATGTCGTAGTGATCGCGCTCGAAGGCCCGGCGCGGCACGCCCAACTCCTCGGCGAACAGATGGAGTTCGTCGTACGAGACGTCACTGACCAGGTGGGACCACAGCCGCCCGTGCCCCGGCCAGGTCGGTGGGTCGATGTACACGGTCACAGGGACCCCAGGGTTCCCACCGCGGCGACCTTCACGCCCGCCTTGTGGCACACCCAGTGCGGGTCGGGTCCCAGTTCCGGTTCGACCTCCAGGGCGTGCGGGTCGCCGGCCGCGCAGACCGGGCAGAGCGGCCAGCGTCCGTACGCCTCCAGCAGCGCGTCCTGCACGTCCTGAGCGACCAGTCCGGCGACGTACTCCACGCCCTCCGGCCACTGCTCCACCCACCACCGCCGCTCCACGACGGACTCCTCCACCATGGACACCACGTCCGGCGCCACGACCTCGCCCGCGGCCAGGTCGGCGAGCACGAGGGCGCGCGCGGCGTGCAGCGCCTGCTCCAGGGGGCTGATGGGGACGGGCTCGCCGGTCGGGTCGTCAAGGGGGTCGTTGTCGGGGGTCATGCACCCATTGTGCGCACTCTTGACCGGACCACCGCGCCGAAAATATCTTTCAGAGGTGACCCAGGAAGTGAAGGAAATTTTCGGAAGCGCCTCCGGGAGTTCCGGGAGCACGCCACCCGCCGCGCTGGCCGCCAAGGTGCGCACCCTCGCCCCCTCCATGACCCGCTCCATGCAGCGGGTCGCCGAGACCGTCGCCGCCGACCCGGCCGGCTGCGCGGCCCTCACGGTCACCGGCCTCGCCGAACTCACCGGCACCAGCGAGGCCACGGTCGTCCGCACCGCCCGCATCCTCGGCTACCCCGGCTACCGCGACCTGCGCCTCGCCCTGGCCGGGCTCGCCGCGCAGCAGCAGTCCGGGCGCGCGCCCGCCCTCACCACCGACATCGCGGTCGACGACCCGATCGCCGACGTCGTCGCCAAACTCGCCTACGACGAGCAGCAGACCCTCGCCGACACGGCCGCCGGACTCGACACCGTCCAGCTCGGCGCGGCCGTCACCGCGCTCGCGGCGGCCCGCCGCGCCGATGTGTACGGCGTCGGGGCGTCCGGGCTCGTCGCCCAGGACCTCACCCAGAAGCTGCTCCGGATAGGCCTCATAGCCCACGCCCACAGCGACCCGCATCTCGCCGTCACCAACGCCGTGCAGCTGAAGGCGGGCGACGTGGCCATCGCGATCACCCACTCCGGGTCCACGGGCGATGTCATCGAGCCGTTGCGGGTGGCTTTTGAGCATGGGGCTACGACCGTTGCGATCACCGGGCGACCGGACGGGCCGGTGACGCAGTACGCCGACCACATCCTCACGACGTCCACGGCTCGGGAGAGCGAGCTGCGGCCGGCGGCGATGTCGTCCCGGACCAGTCAGCTGCTGGTGGTGGACTGCCTGTTCATCGGGGTGGCGCAGCGGACGTATGAGCAGGCGGCACCGGCGTTGTCGGCGTCTTATGAGGCGCTGGCGCATCGACATAGGCGCTGACGGTTCGTGGTTGTCTGCGGGTGCGTGGGGGCTGGTCGCGCAGTTCCCCGCGCCCCTATAGGTGGGACTTCTCACCGCACATTTGAAAGCGCCGCCGGTGTCGCACCCCCCAGGGGCGCGGGGAACTGCGCGACCAGCCCCCACCGGGCGCCAGACAAGACTCAACCGAAAGAGCCGCTTTCCCATGACCTCTACGTCCAACCCCCGTGACCTCCGAGCCGAGTTGGAGTCACTCACCACCGAAGCCTTCCGCCCCGAACTCGCCGGTATCGATCAACTCCCCACCCTCGACATCGCCCGCCTCATGAACGCCGAGGACGCCACAGTCGCCGCCGCCGTCGCGCAACGCCTCCCCGAAATCTCCGCCGCGATCGACGCCGTAGCGAACCGGATGGAAAGAGGAGGCCGCCTCATCTACATGGGCGCCGGTACCGCCGGCAGGCTGGGCGTGCTGGACGCGTCCGAGTGCCCCCCGACCTTCAACACGGACCCCTCCGACGTGGTCGGCCTGATCGCCGGCGGCCCGAACGCCCTGGTCACGTCCATCGAAGGCGCCGAGGACTCCCGCGACCTGGCCGAGGCCGACCTCGACGCACTCGCGCTCACCGCCGACGACACGGTGGTCGGCATCTCCGCCTCGGGACGCACCCCGTACGCGATCGCAGCCGTAGAACACGCGCGGAGCGAAGGCGCGCTGACCATCGGCCTGTCCTGCAACGAGCACAGCGCGCTCGCGGCAGCCGCCGAACACGGCATCGAGGTCGTCGTGGGCCCCGAACTCCTCACCGGATCAACGAGGTTGAAGGCGGGCACGGCCCAGAAGCTGGTGCTGAACATGCTGTCGACGATCACGATGATCCGGCTGGGCAAGACGTACGGGAACCTGATGGTCGACGTCCGCGCCTCGAACGAGAAGCTGCGCGCCCGCTCCCGCCGTATCGTCGCGCTCGCCACCGGCGCGGACGACGCGGAGATCGAGCGGGCCCTCGCGGCCACCGACGGCGAGGTGAAGAACGCGATCCTGGTGATCCTCGCGGGGGTCGACGGCCCGACGGCCGCCCGCCTTCTGGAGGAGTCCGGGGGCCGGCTGCGCGCGGCGCTGACCGCGGCGACCGCCTGACCAGCAGGCTCGGAGGGTGGATACCTCGCCCTCGTACGACACCACCGCCGCCGCCCTCCTCCCCCTCGTCGGCGGCCCCGCGAACGTCACCTCCGTGGCGCACTGCATGACCCGCCTCCGCCTCGGCCTGGCCGACCGGTCACTGGTGGACGAGGAGGCGCTGCGGGCGCTGCCCGCCGTGCTCGGGGTCGTGGACGACGACACGTACCAGATCGTGCTGGGGCCGGGGGTGGTGGCCCGAGTGACCCCGGAGTTCGACAAGTTGGTGGGGAGCGCCGGTGAACTGGCCGCGCGCGGCGCCGAGTTGAAGGAGGAACAGCGGGCGCGCAACGCGACCCCCGGCAAGATCCTCCTGCGCCGCGTCGCGAACATCTTCGTCCCCCTCATCCCCGCCCTGATCGGCTGCGGAGTACTGGCAGGCCTCAACGGGCTGCTGATCAACATGGGTTGGCTCCCGGGAGTGACGGCCGCCCTCGCCGCCATCGCCTCCGCGTTCCTCGCCCTCATCGCGGTCTTCGTCGGCTACAACACGGCGAAGGAGTTCGGCGGGACGCCCGTGCTGGGCGGTGCGGTGGCGGCGGTCGTGGTGTATCCCGGGGTGGCGAAGGTGACGGCGTTCGGGGTCGCCCTCTCCCCCGGCCAGGGCGGGGTACTGGGCGCACTCGCCGCCGCGCTGCTCGGCACATACGTCGAGAAGTGGTGCCGCACCTGGGTCCCCGCGACCCTCGACGTCCTGGTCACCCCCACCCTGACGGTCCTGATCGCGGGCCTGGCGACGCTTTACGGCCTGATGTACGCGGCCGGCGAGATCTCCACCGCGATCGGCACGGCGGCGAACTGGCTCCTGTCGACCACCGGCCCCTTCGCGGGCCTGATCCTCGGCGGCCTCTTCCTCCCCCTGGTGATGCTGGGCCTCCACCAGGCCCTGATCCCGATCCACACCACCCTCATCCAACAGCAGGGCTATACCGTCCTGTTGCCCATCCTGGCGATGGCGGGCGCGGGCCAGGTGGGTGCGGCGGTCGCCGTGTACTTCCGCCTGCGCCACGACACTTCACTCCGTACGACCATCAAGTCGGCGCTCCCGGCAGGGCTGTTGGGCGTCGGCGAGCCGCTCATCTACGGCGTCTCGCTGCCGTTGGGCCGGCCGTTCCTGACCGCCTGTGCGGGCGGGGCGGCGGGCGGGGCGTTCGTCGGGTTCTTCGCGATGCTGGGCGACAAGGTGGGGGCGACGGCGATCGGACCGTCGGGGTGGGCGCTGTTCCCGTTGCTGGCGGGGAACAGGGGGCTGGGGACGACGGTGGCGATCTACGGGGGCGGGCTGCTGACCGGGTACGGGGTCGGTTTCCTGGCCACGTACGCCTTCGGCCTCGCCCGGCAGAGCAGGCCGCTCCAAGCGGAGAGAGCGGAGAGAGCGGAGAGGCTCACAGATCCATCGAGCGGCTGATGATCTCCTTCATGATCTCGGACGTGCCGCCGTAGATCCGCTGGACGCGGGCATCGGCGTAGCGACGGCAGATCGGGGACTCCCAGAGGTAGCCGGAACCGCCGAACATCTGCAGGCAGTCGTCGACGACCTGGCCCTGCAGTTCGGTGGTGACGAGTTTCACCTCGGCGGCCTGGTCGGCGGTGAGGGTGCCCTGGTTGTGGGCGAGGACGCAGGTGTCGACGAAGGCCTGGGCGGAGGTGATCCGGGCCCGCATCGCGGCCAGCCGGAAGCGGGTGTCCTGGAACTTCGCCAACGGACGCCCGAAGGCGGAGCGTTGCTTGGTGTAGGCGACCGTCTCCCGCAGCGCGGCCCCCGCATGGGCCACCGCGCCCATGGCGACGCCCAGCCGTTCCAGGGCGAACTGCCCCATCAGCAGGGCGAATCCCTGGTCCGGCCCGCCGAGCACATCGGCGTCGGGGACGTGGACGTCGTCGAAGAACAGCTCGGCGGTGTCCCAGGTCCGCATGCCGAGCTTGTCGAGCGTGCGGCCCCGGGTGAAGCCGGGAGTGCCGGTGGCCACGAGGAACAGGCCGATCGCGTGGTCCTCGCCGGTGCGGGCGGCGACGATGACGAGATCCGCGTTGACGCCGCTGGAGATGAAGGTCTTGGCTCCGTTGAGGACCCAGCCGTCCCCGCTCGGGGCGCGCACCGCGTGCGTGCGGATGGCCGCCACGTCCGAACCGGTACCGGGCTCGGTGATCGCGATGGCGAGCACTGTCTCGCCGGAGACCGCGGGGGTGAGGTGGCGGGTCTTCTGGTCATCGGTACCGAACGCGGCCAGGTACGGAGCGACGACACCGGAGTGCAACGGCACCGCGAACCCGGACTCGGCGACCTCCGCCAACTCCTCAATCATGATCTGCTCGTACCGCAGGTCGGCCAGGCCCAGTCCGCCGTACGCGGGATCGGCCCACGGGCACAGCAGGTTCTGTTCGCCCGCGAGCCGCCAGACGTCCTTGCCGACGATCCCGTCGCGCTGCCAGCCGGCCTGCCTCGGCACGACCTCGTGTTCGATGAAGCCGCGCCACGCGGTCCGGTACGCCTCGTGGGCGTCGTCGAAATATCCGTTCCTGATCACGCCCCGACGGTAGGCGCGCGGCACGGCGACCCGTCATGACCTCAGCGCTCACCGCCATTGACTGCCGCGTCCCGTACGATCGGCGGCCATGTCCGCACCTCCGGAGAGCGACGCGTACGGCGCGCCCACCCGCTCGGTCGCCATCCACCACGTGCGGGCCGCGCTGCGCGGAGCCGAGCGGCACGGCAAGGACATCACCGCGCTCCTCGAACAGGCGGCCATCCCACCGCAGTTGCTGGAGGCCCCGCTCGCCCGGGTGTCGCCGCAGCAGTTCGCGCGGCTCACCAAGGCGGTGTGGCAGGCACTCGACGACGAGTTGCAGGGCCTCGGACCACAGCCCCTGAAGGTGGGCACCTTCGCGATGATGTGCCACGCGGTGGTGCACTGCAGCCCCGATCTGCGGACCGCGATCAACCGCAGCAGCACCTTCTACGGCCTGTTCCCCGGCGGCCCCGGCTTCCACATGGAGGAGAACCCCGCAGAGGAGACGAACGAGGCACGGCTCGTCTTCGACCTCACCGCCTTCGACGACCCCGATCACTACCTCGCCGAATCCGCCACCGTCGTCGCCCATCGCTTCGCGGGCTGGCTGATCCGCCGCCGAATCACGCTCACCCGGGTCGAGTTCAGCCACCCGGCCCCGCCGCACGCCCTCGAATACGACCTGCTCTACGGCGCCCCGTGCACGTTCCGGGCCCCGCGCACCGCCCTCGTCTTCGACCGCTCGCTGCTCGAACTGCCCGTACTCCAGGACGAGTCGGGGCTGCGCGCCTTCCTGCGCCGCGCCCCGGACGACGTACTCGCCCGCCTGGACTACGGCAGCACCGCCGCGGCCCAAGTACGCCGACTGCTCGGGCAGTCACTCCCCGACCGGATGCCCGACCCGCAGGACATCGCGGCCCGGCTGGCGGTGAGCGCGCAGACCCTGCGCCGGCGACTGGCGGCGGAGGGCACGTCGTTCCAGCAGATCCGCGATCAACTGCGCCGCGATGTCGCCATCGCGGCACTGGCCGCAGGCACCACCTCCATCGAGGACATCTCACATCAGCTGGGGTTCTCCGAACCCAGCGCCTTCCACCGCGCCTTCAAACGCTGGACCGGCTCCGCGCCCCGCTCCTACCAGCCCGGCGGCTGAGCCACCTCCCCTCGTACGAACACCCGGGTCAACGACGGTGAGCGGCCAGGTCACGGCGCCCACCCGGCCCCCGCCCCTACTGTCCCGGTATGACAGTGAGGGAAGAAGCCGGTCTCGGGCGCGTCGGAATCTGGACCGCGAGCCTGGACGCGGTGCCTCCGGCGGCGGCCGGACAGATCGCGGCCGAGTTGGAGGACCAGGGCTGGGGAACCCTGTGGTTCGGCGAGGCCTACGGCCGGGAGGCATTCAGCCAGGCGGGGTTGCTGCTCGCCGCCACCTCACGCATGCGCGTGGCGACCGGCATCGCCAACATCTGGGCGCGGGACGCGGTCGCGGCGAACGCGGCGTCCCGCACGCTGTCCGCCGCCTACGGAGGCCGATTCGTGCTCGGACTAGGCGTCAGCCACCGGCCGTTGGTCGAACGGGTACGCGGCGGCAGCTACGGCAAGCCCGTCGCCGCCATGCGGGAGTACCTCACGGCGATGGCGGGAGCGACCTTCTACGCCGCCGAGGCCGACGCACCCCGCCCGCCCGTCCTCGTCGCCGCGCTCGGCCCCCGCATGCTGGAGGTGACCCGCGAACTGGCGGACGGCAGCCACCCGTATCTGGTGACACCGGCCCAGACCGCCGAGGTCCGCGCGGCCCTCGGCCCGGACAAGACAGTCGCCGTCGAGCTGGGCGCCGTACTCACCAAGGACCGCGAGACCGCGCTGCGCCGGGCCCACGCCCACCTGGACATCTACACCGGCCTGCCGAACTACCGCAACAACTGGCTGCGGGGCGGCTTCGACGAGACGGACCTCGTACGCGGCGGCTCCGACCGGCTGGCGGAGGCGCTGGTCGCGTGGGGCGACGAGGCGACGATCCTCGACCGGGTACGCGAGCATCTGGACGCGGGCGCCGACCATGTCTGCGTGCAGGTGTTGATGGAGACGCCGTTCGAGGTACCGACGGAGGCGTGGAGCGAGCTCGCACCGGCGCTCGTGGGCGGGTAGCGACAGCGCGCAACGGTCGGTGGAGAGGGGGGATGACGATCGGCGGCGGGAATCATGCCAACGGCGCCCGCCACACCAGCGTGTACCGCCAGAACAGCCACCGCCGCGGCCGGACCCGCGGCAGGACGTGGATCGCCTCGCGGCGGACCTCGGCGAAGGTCATCTCCGGTGGCCGGGTGACGGCGGTCATGGACACCGGGCGGGACACGGCCCTACGACCCCGGTTCTTCAGCCAGCCCACGACGAGGTTCAGGGCGACGGAGAGGGCCCCGAGCAGCTGGTCGACGAGGTCGTCCTCGCGGGCACAGCCGACGACCACGAGGGTTCCACCGGGGGCGAGTTGGTCGCGGAAGCGGGTGAGCGTTTCCGTGAACGGGAGATGGTGGAGGGCGGCGACGCAGGTGATGACGTCGTAGGGGCCGGCGGGTATTCCGTCCGCGGCATCGGCGACGACGAAGTCCACGGGGACGCCGGGCGGGGTCAACTCCCTTGCCCGGGTGATGATTTCGGGATCGGAGTCGATCCCCTCCACACCACCCGTACTCCGCCCGGCCAACAGCCGCGCCAGGTCCCCGCTCCCGCAACCGACGTCCAGGGCGCGCCCGAACCTGCGGGGCAACTGCCGTAGCAGCCAAGGGTGGTAGTGGGCGTTGTGGCTCCAGGGGTGGGCGGAGTTGAAGGCTTCGAGGGCCCGGAGGACTCGGGGCGGGATTGCGGCCATGGTTTCAGTCGATCACGGCGACCGGTTCAGGGCAGGCGGGCTTCACGATTCCGTTCCCGCACCCGCGCCCGCAACACCTCCTCCTGCGCCGCGGGCCCGGTCGCCTCCGGCGGACAGTCCCACTCCCGGCCCCCACCGACCGGCCGCAACTGCACGTTCCCGCCCACGTGCCCCATCACTTCCCCGACCCGCCCGTCCCGTACGTCCACGGCATGCGCCCCGACCGGCGGCCGTTCCCCGCGCAACACGGACGCGAGCTTCTCGGCGGTACGGACATTGCAACGCCCCAGCACGACAAGCGCGAACGGTTCCTCGCTGGCGCCGGTCACCGGGTCCACACACAGGGACGGCAGGACGACACCGACACCGGTGAGCGCCTCCCGGAGCGAAGCGACGACTTCTTCCGTCGACCGCAGCATTCCTTACGCCTCCACGCAGAGTTTGCTGTTCGCAACACAGCGTGGTGGCAACGTGTCTAACCTGGCCATACGGGGAGTCCCAACAAATTCCGGTGTTAGGACAGGGAGTTGCTGTGGCAGGACCGAAGGATCTCGACCCGTCGTCGTCACCGCGCGCTTTGCTCGGCGCCGAACTCCGTCACGCCCGCGAGAAGGCGGGGCTCAGCCAGGACGAGTTGGGGCAACGGTTGTTCGTGAGCGGTTCGTTCATCGGGCAGTTGGAGGCGGGGACGCGGCGGATGTTGCCGGAGTACGCGCGGATGCTGGACGTGGAGTTGGGGACGGGGGATTTCTTCGCGCGGAACTGTGGGGCGGCGGCGAAGTCGAAGTATCCCGAGCACTTTGCGGAGGCGGCGGAGGCGGAAGCGACGGCCACGGAGATCAGGCAGTACTCGACCATGCTCATCCCCGGGTTGCTCCAGACGCCCGAGTACGCACGGGCCGTGTTCCGCGCCTATCAGCCCGCGGCAACGGATGACGTGATCGAGGAACTCGTGACGGCCCGGATCGAGCGGACTCAGCTCCTCGACGACCCAACAGCACCGCTGTTGTGGGCGATTGTTGACGAGGCCGCGTTGCGCCGGGTGGTGGGCGGCCCGGCGGTCATGGCGGCAGCCCTGCATCGCATCACCGGCCTGATGCGCCGGAACCGGGTCATCGTGCAGGTGTTGCCGTTCGAGGCAGGGGCGCATCCCGCCATGCAGGGCTCCATCAAGCTCATGGACTTCGAGGACGCCCCGCCACTGGTCTACTTCGAAGGTGTCGGCACCGGACGTCTGGAGGACGACCCGAGCACCGTCAGGCACCACCGCCTCACCTACGAACTCCTCGCGGCCTGCGCGCTCTCCCCCGAGAAGTCCCTGGCCTTGATCGAGGCGATGGCGCAGGATTACGAGCATGCCGAACAGCACCCCTGAACAAGACCTGCGCACGGCCACTTGGCACAAGTCCAGCTACAGCGGCGGCAGCGGCGGGGACTGCCTCGAAATAGCCCGCTGGCGCAAGTCGACGCACAGCGGCGGCGACGGCGGCGACTGCCTCGAAGTAGCCGACGGCCACCCCGCCCTCGTCCCCGTCCGCGACTCCAAGAACCCCCTCGGCCCGAAACTCGTGTTCCGGGCCGCCGCGTGGTCGTCCTTCGTCGAGGATCTCAAGCACGCCTGACACCGACGCCTCACTCCACCCCGACAACCACCACCGCAAAGTGGAGGAGTACTGGTTCGCAGCGGATCGGCGCATCGTGCTTCTCACCGTCTTCCGCAAGACCCGCATGCATGAGGCGGCCCAGGTCGCGCGCGCGGTGGCCGCTCGCAAGGTGTGCGCCACCGAGCATGGGCCGGCTCACACTACGTACAGTTGCGGCGAAAAAGGAGGCACGCGATGAGCCACACCCGCTGGAAGCTGGCCCGCGAGAAGAAGGTGGCCGAGGAGCACACCGAATCGCCTGAGGTCGCTGCCGAGCGGGCGGAGATCCGGCTGGCCATGGCTTTCGCCAAGGCCGTGTACGACCGCCGGCTGAAACTGGGGCTGACACAAACACAGCTCGCGGACCGTGCCGGGTTGACGCAGGCGAAGATCTCCCGTGTCGAAGGCGCCGACACCTTGCCGACCCTCCCCTTGCTGCGCCGCTTGACCCTGGCCTTGGACGCCTCGCTGAACATCGCACTGGACGATGACCACGAGGAAGTCACGTTCACGGCCCACCCTGCGGCCTGAAGGACCACAGAGGTCAGCCGTACTCCGTGCCGGCCTCCCGGGCTACCCTGGACTCTCCAGTCCATTTAGCGGATGCGGGATACGGGATCCGAGGAGACCAGCCATGCGCGGGCAGCTGACGGCGAAGGGGAAGGCGACCCGGAACCGGATCATCGAAGGCGCTGCCGCGGTGGTCCGGGAGAAGAGTGTCGCCTCGGCGACGCTGGACGACGTCATGGCGCGGACCCGCACGAGCAAGAGCCAGCTCTTCCACTACTTCCCGGCCGGCAAGGACGAACTGCTCCTCGCGGTGGCCCAGTTCGAGGCGGATCAGGTCCTGGAGGACCAGCAGCCGTATCTGAGTTGCCTGGGTTCGTGGGAGGCGTGGGAGCAGTGGCGGGACGTCGTGCTCAAACGCTATGAGGCGCAGGGCGACTGGTGCCCGCTCGGGTCCCTGTTCCTGCAGGTTGGCCGCTCGACTCCCGGAGCCCGGGCGATCGTGATCGAGCTGATGCGCCAGTGGCAGGAGAGCCTGGCGGCGGGCGTCCGGGCACTGCAGGCCGCCGGCCGGCTCCCCGCCGACGTCGATGCCGAGGCGAGGGCCGGGGTCCTGCTCGCCGCGATCCAAGGAGGTGTCTCGGTCCTCCTGTCGACGGGCCGGTCCGATCTCCTGCGCATCGCCCTCGACCAGGGAATCGCGGACCTGCGCCGCGCGGGCTGCGCGGTGACGTGACCGGGCACCGGCCGCTCCACCCGCCCGACGGACACCTCACGTACCCCGCCCCGGCCCCCGACGAACGCCTCACACGCCCGGCACCCCACACCCGGCCCCCGACAGACGGGGTGACGCACCCGGCCCCGGCCCCCCGACCCCCACCACCGGAACGCCCTCACCGACGCACGCCCGGACGCTACGGTCCCGCGCCTCAGCCCGCGATGACAGCGACAGCGTTGCGACCCCCGTCGACGTCGAGCACGATCCCGTGCACGAAGGCGGACTCGTCACCGGCCAGATACACCGCGGCGTTCGCGATCGCGTCAGGTGTTCCGATACGGCCCGCGGGCGTGCCCTTCATCATGACCTCGGCGGGATGGGTCTCGCCGGGGGCGACTTCCAGCACGACACCCGGGGAGATCGCGTTCACCCGTACCCCCTGCGGCCCGAACTCCGCCGCCCAGGCCCGGGTCAGAGTCTCCACCGCCCCCTTGGTCGAGCTGTAGAGGGAGCCGATCGGAATGCCCAGGCGCGAGATCCAGGAACCCAGGTTGATGATCGCTCCGCCGCCGGCCTCCACCATGGCGGGTGCGACGGCCGCGGTGAGGAAGAACGGGGCCTTCACATTGACCGCGTAGACCTGGTCGAAGGTCTTCTCGTCGGTGTCCGCGGTGGAGTCGCCGGGGTAGATGCCGGCGTTGTTGACCAGGACGTCGACACGGCCGCCGAGAATCCGCGTCGCCTCCTTCGCCAGCGCCTGCGAGGAGGAGGCGGCGCCGTCCAGGTCCGCCCGCACGAAGTCGGCACGGCCGCCGCGTGCGCGGATCCCGGCGACGACCTCCTCGCCGCGCTCCGCGCTGCGGCCCGAGACGGCGACATGCGCCCCCTCGGCGGCGAACGCCTCCGCGATGGCCCGCCCGATGTTGCTGGTCGCTCCGGTCACCAGGGCGGTCTTGCCCGAAAGCCTCATCGACATGGTTCAGTTCACTCCGTTGTCCGGTCGGTTCTCGTACGGGACGTGACCCTGGACGGGCCAGGGCGGAGTGCCACTGTGCGACGATGAAATTGGACTCGCAAGTCCAGGATCTGGCCGACGAAACGGCGAAACGGTGAGACCGGCGGGACAAACGAAACTGGCAGGACCGGCGCGAAAGGCCGCGTGCGCGACCGCCCTACGATCGACCGACACCACCCCGGGGCACCATGGAGGGCACCATGGAGGACAGGAGGCAACGCCATGACCCCCCGCACCGCCGAGCACCCACAGACCAAGGATGGCGCCGAGCGACCATGAACCACGCCCAGCAGACCGCCCTAGGCCGCGCCCTCCGCCTCCTCGGCGAGCACGGCGAGGCGCTCACGTCCGACACCCCCGACGCCCGGCTGCACGAGGTCAAGGCGGACCTCAAGCGCGCCCTCGACCTGCTGGACGACAGCGTCAGCGGCAACGCGCCCACCACCCGCTGCCCGGAGCATCCGAACGGCCCGGTCGACAACGACGCCCCCGACCTCTGCCTCCTCTGCGAGACCCGGCGCCGCGCGGCCCGCCGCTCCGAGTTCAACGGCCCCGCCGTCACCCGGCCCACCGACACCACGCCCTCGCGCTACGGCGTACGCGAGGACCGCCCGCAGGCCCAGCAGCGCTGGCTCCCCGAACTGTGGAACGGCCAGGCCTGGCAGCTCTGCGGCACCCCACGCCGCGACCGCCACGAGGCCGAGCTGTACATCAACGCCGCCCGCCGCGGCTCCCGCGCGGCGATGGCGTACCGCCTCGTCCACGAGTTCACCGACTACGAGGTGCTCCGTGTGTGGGGCACACCGGTACACGTGGACATCGAGCCGCTGGGGAATCTGTAGTACGCGCAACGCCGGTACGCACAAGGCCAGTTCACGCAAGGCCAGTTCGCACAACGCGAAGTCCCCGCCCCGCGCGATGCGGGACGGGGACTTCATCGGAGCGCCGGGCAGGCCTTGCACCTGCATTTCCCCGCAGGAAGCGGGGCGTCTTTCCTTGGACCACCAACGCAGCGCCGACCGGCCGGAGTTACGGCGGCGGGCTCAAGATCCACTATACCCCGTGGTCGCGTAAGCCCGCTACGGCGCATGCCGTTCGAGGGCCGACCGAACCTGCTCCGCGTCCAACTGGTACACCGTCTCGTGCGCCCGGGGATCTCGCGCATGGAGGGTATGGAACATCGGCCCGGTCTCCCCGCCCAGCTCCACCAGCGAGGCCGAGGCACCCCGCACGGCCCGCTCGGTGCCGGGCGCGGTGGTCAGATCCAGCCGGTTGACGACACCGGGCGTGACCCACACGGGAGTCGCCTCCAGGAACCCGAAGAGCTGGAGGTGGAAGTGGCCCGTGAGCACGACCCGTACGTCACTCCCCCGGATCGCGTCCGCCAACTCCCCCGGATTCCGCAGCCCGAAGGCCCGCTGCATCGGCGTACCTAGGTTGATCGGCGGATGATGAAAGGCAAGAACGGTCCCGTTCTCGGCCGGAGTCCTCAACTCCTCCTCCAACCAGTCAAGTTGGGCCCGGCTCAGCACCCCGTACACCTCCCCCGGCACGAGCGAGTCGAGCGTGACGATCCGGTACCCGCCGACCGTACTGACAGCGGCACACCCGAACTCCGCCGGAAACACGGCGTCCGCGGCCTCGTGCCCACTCCCCAGCACCTTCCCGAACGCCTCCCGCTCGTCATGGTTCCCGGTCGTGTAGAAGACTGGCACCCCGCCCATCACGCGCGCGAACCCACCCACCAACTCCCGCACGGCCGCGTACGCTTCGACCGCCCCGTCGTTCGCGAGGTCCCCGGTGACGACGACCGCGTCCACACCCCGCTGAAGCCGCAGCTCGGCGAGCATCAACCGCAGCGAGTCCGTCGCGTTGACGCCGTGGCGGTTGGGGGCGTCGGTGCGCTCCAGGTGGGTGTCGGACAGCTGGAGAATCCTCATGTTCCGGCACGCTAGCCCGAGTTGCCACCCCCACCAATAGCCAAAGCTCAACGGGTGGCCGGACGCCACATCGTCGTGACCACCTGGCCGCCGGCGGTGACAATCTCGTCGCGAGCCAGGAAGCCGACGCTCTCGTAACGCTTGTTGTTGGCCGGGTTGGTCGACTCCAGATAGACGGGGGCGCCGAGCGCGTCGATCCGGGCGAGCCCCTCCGTCACCAGGCCCATACCCAGGCCCTTGCCGCGGTGGTCGGCGTGCGTGCCCAGGATCGTGAGGTAGAAGAACGGTTCGACGGGGTGTGCCGCCTCGAACCGCTCCCCCACCACCATGATCGCGCGGGCCGTCTCCGCATCCGTGACCGCGGCCAGCCGCCCCTCCAGCCCGGCGGCCTCCTCCTCGGTCAACTCCACACCGCCCGGCGGAATGAAGACCGCCGCTGCCTCCACCTCCGGCGTCACCAGAGTCCACGGATACCGCAGCGCGGAGCCGGCATAGACCCGCCACATCACGGCCGCCTGCGCGGCCCGCCGCCGCTCGTCGGGGAAGACGGGCCCCCAGACCGGATCGTGGAGGAAGGCGCTGGTGAAGGTGGCGACGACGGCGTCCAGATCGGCGACGGTCGCTACGCGGGAGGCTGAGGTCATACGACTCACGGTACGCACGGACGCCCACAGCCCTCCACGAGGTCATCACAGGGCAATAACAATCTTTACCGCGGCAACAGCACAGACTGCCGGGTACTTTGCACTCATCAGCCACTCTCGGCACCTCTTGTCCGACAGGCAGCCCTTGGTCGATCCACAGAAAGCGCAGCCTCCGGAATCCGGAACCCCGCCCGGGTCAAGAGCAGGTATGCCAGAAGCTCTGGCTTTTGATCACTTCGTGACTTTCCTTTTGCTTCGCTTCACAGTTTCTTGACCTTTTATCAGCGGTTCGTGACGCACTGAGCGTCACGAGGTGATCGCTGGAGTTGAGTTGGGACTCAAGGGGAGAAGGGTCTTCTCGGCCACAAGGGGGCGGGGGAGATCATCGGGAGCTTTGCCGAGGCGTACGGCGCTGGCCGTGGCCGCAGTGCTGGCGGCGGAGACGGCGCTGGTGTCGTTGGAGTCGGGTGCGGCCTTCGCGGCCGACTCGGGCACCACGGTCGCAGCGGCCGTGGCGGACACCAAGTCGGCTGCCTCGTCGGCGGATTCGGTGGACGCGGCGCTGCTCATGGCACGGTTGCAGGACCGGAAGATCGAGGTGCTGTCGGAGCGGACGGCGGACTCGACGACGAACGCGCTGCCGAGCGGTGAGCTGCAGACGTCGACGTACGCGGGGCCGATCCGGCAGCAGGTGGCCGGCGGAACCTGGCGGGACATCGACACCTCGCTGTCGGACACGGGCGCGTCGCTGGAGCCGGACGTCGCCGCGGCCGACATCGCGGTCTCCGACGGCGGTGACACCGCGCTGGTGTCGGTCGACAAGGGGAGCACGTCGTTCGGCCTGGGCTGGGAGTCGAAACTCCCCACGCCGACGGTGAAGGACGACACCGCCTCCTACGACCTGGGCGACGACCAGACCCTGACGGTGACCGCGCTGGCCCAGGGCTTCAGCCAGAACATCGTCCTGGACGCCAAGCCCGACAGCGCCCCGGTGTACCGAATCCCCATGCAGCTCAAGGGACTTGAGCTGTCGATCGCCGACTCCGGCCACCTGCTGCTGAAGAACGCCGACGGCAAGCTGGTCGCCGAGGCGCCCGCGCCGATGATGTGGGACTCCTCCAAGGACGACGCTTCCGGTGAGTCGAAGCACCAGGCGAAGGTCACCACCAAGGTGGAGACCGCAGCCGACGGCACCCAGACCCTGGTTCTCAGTCCCGACGCGGACTACTTGGCCCAGGACCTGACCTACCCGGTCACCGTCGACCCGACCTCGACCCTCGCCGTCACCACGGACACCTGGGTGCAGACGCCGGACTACACCGACTCCCAGGTCTCCTCGACGGAGTTGAAGTCGGGCACGTACGACGCGGGCAGTGATGTGGCGCGCTCGTACCTGAAGTTCGACGTGTCGAAGTTCGCCGGCAAGCACATCACCGACACGAACCTCGCGCTGTACTCGTACTACGCCTCGACCTGCTCCACCTCGGGCGCGGGTACGCAGGTGCGGCGGATCACCTCCACCTGGTCGTCCTCCACCGTCACCTGGGCCGCCCAGCCGTCGACCACCACGACGGGCGCGGTGACCAACACCGCCGCGCTGGGCTACAGCACCTCCTGCCCGGCGGGCACCATGAACTTCGACATCGACACCATCGTGCAGGCCTGGGCGGACGGTTCGACCAACTACGGCCTCCAGGTGCGTGGCGCGAGCGAGACCGACTCGCTGACCTGGCGGCGCTTCCGTTCCGCCAACTACGTCTCCGGGGACGGCTCGACCGAGCCGCACCTGACGGTGACGTACAACTCGTATCCGGCGACGCCGAGTTCGGCGGCGATCTCGCCCTCACAGGTCAACGCCTACAACGGCAAGCGCTACGTCACCTCCCTCACCCCGACCCTCTCGGCGAAGGTCACCGACCCCGACGGGTCGGCCACGAAGGGGCAGTTCGAGGTCACGGCGGACCCGGCGTACGCCGACACCACATACACATACACCGCCACGTCGTCCTCGGTGGCCTCCGGTGCGACGGCGAAGCTCACGATCCCGTCGGCCTCCGCCTTCCCGGCGGGCGTGCACCTGCGGTACCGGGTGCGGGCCTACGACGGTACGGACTACGGCAGTTGGACCGGCTACACCACCTTCGTGATGAACACCGGCCTGCCCGCCGCACCCACCGTCACCTGCGACACGTACACACAGAACGGCTGGACGGCGAAGGCCGACGACGCCGACACCTGCACCATCGACACCTCCTCGTCCGACGGGGCCGGCTACCACTGGGGGCTGGACAACAGCAGCCTGCCGAACAAGAAGCTGGACACCACCAACGGCAACGGCGGCGACGCGGCCACCGTCTCCATCGACCCGGCGAACGGCTGGCACACGCTCTACGCCCGTACCGTCGACTCGGGTGGAAACTTCTCCGCCGCAACCACCGCCTACAGCTTCGGTGTCGGCGCGGACGGCGCGGCGATCCTCTCCCCGGCCGGCGGTGACACCACCGCCCGCCGCCTGACCCTCGCCGCCAAGGGGCTCACGACCTACACGGGTGTGACCTGGCAGTACCGGCGCGGCGAGACCGACACCTGGCACACCGTCCCGGTCGGTGACGTCACCGCCTCCGGCAGCGCGGTCTCCGCCTGGCCGGTCGCCGTCACCAGCGGCACCGCCGCCAAGTTGGTCTGGAACACGGTCAGTTCACTCTCCGAGGACGGCGCGATCGAACTGCGTGCCGCCTTCACCGACGGCACCACCACCGGCTACTCGCAGACCGTCGAGGCCACCCTCGACCGCGACGCGGGCACCGCGCCGACCGCCGAGGTCGGCCCCGGCACGGTGAACCAGCTCACCGGCGACTACACGCTGGACGCCACCGACGCCACCGCCTTCGAAGCCTCCGTCAGCCGCACCTACTCCTCGCGCGCCAACTCCACCGACACCGAGGGCCAGGCCGAGATCTTCGGCCCCGGCTGGACCTCCTCCGTCACGGGTGCGACGAGCGACTACACACAGATCCGCAAGACCTCCGGCACCTCCGTCGAACTGCTCAGCGGGGACGGCGGCGCGATCGCGTTCACGCTGAACTCGGACGGGAGTTGGGCTCCGCAGACCGGCGCCGAGACCCTCACCCTGACGGGCACGTCGTCCGGCACGACGTTCACGCTCACCGACACCGACGCCAACACCACGGTGTTCACGAAGGCGGCCTCCGCAGCGACGACCTGGACCCTGTCCTCCTCCGCCACCGCGGTCGACGACACCACGGTCACCACCGTCTCGGAAACGGTCACCTCCGGCACCACGACCCTGGCGCGGCCCAAGTACGTGATCTCCCCGACCGGCGCGGTCACCGCGGCCACCTGCCAGGCGACGCCCACCACCAAGGGCTGCCGGGTCCTGGAGTTCGTCTACGCCTCGTCCACCACCGCCACGTCCAGCGCGCTGGGCGACTACACGGGCCAGGTCAAGGCGATCAAGCTGTGGGCCACCACCCCGGGTGCCACCGCCGCCACCGCCGAGACCCTCACTTCGTACGCGTACGGAGCGTCCGGCAAGCTCCGCCAGGTCTGGGACCCGCGCATCAGCCCGGCCCTGAAGACGGAGTACACCTACGACTCCGACGGCCGGGTGGAGACCCTCACCAACCCCGGCGAGTTGCCCTGGACGTTCACCTACGGCAAGGCCGGCTCGGCCCTGACCGCGGGCGCGGGCATGCTGCTCAAGGCCACCCGCGCGGCCCTGGCCGAGGGTTCGGACAGCACCACGTCCGGCACGGCGGTCACCACCGTCGTCTACGACGTCCCGCTCTCCGGCACCACCGCCCCGCACCAGATGGACGCCACCACGGTCGCGACCTGGGCGCAGGACGAAGCCCCGACCGACGCCACCGCCGTCTTCCCGGCGGACAGCGTCCCGGCTTCCACCACCGGCAGCGACCTGACGTCTTCGGCGTACGACCGCGCGACCGTCACCTACATCAACGCGAGCGGCGAGGAGACCAACACCGCCAGGCCCGGTGGCCCGATCACCACGACCGAGTACGACGAGTACGGCAACACGGTCGCGGATCTCACCGCGGCCAACCGCGAGCTGGCGCTCGGCGGTTCCGCGGACGAGCTGGCCGAACTCGGCCTGACCAACCTGTCCACCGCCGACCGCGCCCAACTGCTGGCCACGGTCTCCGAGTACTCGGCGGACGGCGAACGCCTCACCGACGAGTACGGCCCCCTGCACGCCGTCACCCTCGCGAAGGAACTGACCGGCTCCACCACCGAGTCGACACTCGCGGCGGGCACGGTGGTCCCGGCCCGCGCCCACACGGCGTACACCTACGACGAGAACAAGCCCACCGACGCGGCGGTCTCCGACCTGGTGACCTCCACGGTCACCGGCGCGTCCGTCGCGGGCTACGCCACCGACGCCGACACCACCACGACCACGACCACCTACGACTGGTCCACCGGCCGGGAGAAGGCCACCGAGGGCGGTGGGACCACAGCGCTCGTGACGACGTACGACGACGCCGGCCGCGTCGCCACCACGCGCACCGCGGGCTCCTCCGGCTCGGACGCGGGCACCCTGGCGTACACGTACTACGACGCGGACGCCTCCGGCACCTGCGCCTCGGTCGCGTGGGACGGCCTGCTCTGCAGGACCGCGCCCGCGGCGGCGATCACCGGCGGTGGGACCAACCCCACCGAAGCGGTCACCACCGTCTACACCTACGACCGATGGGGCCAGGGCGCGGGCAAAGCGGAGACCGCCAACAGCGTGACCCGCACCACCACCATCACGGTGGACGCGGCCGGCCGGACGACCAGCACGGCGATCACCGGCGGCACGGGCACGGACACCCCCGCCACCACCGTCACCTACGACGAGACCAACGGGCAGATCGCCACGCAGACGTCCAACGGCCAGACCATCGCGGCCGGGTATGACGATCTGGGCCGGCAGACCTCGTACGCCGACGGCGCGGGCAACACCAGCACCACGTCGTACGACGTGCTGGACCGCCCGGTGAAGACCACCGACTCGGCCCCGTCCACCGTCACCTACGCCTACGGCACCGCAGGCAAGCTGAAGACCCTGACCGACTCGGTCGCGGGCACCTTCACCGGCACCTACGACGCCGACGGCACGCTGGTGACGGAGACCCTGCCCGGCAGCTACACCCTCACCGTCACCACCGACCCGGCCGGCCAGCAGACCGGCCGCGAATACACGACGTCGGACGGCACCACCGTCGCCTCCGACACCGCCGGTTACACGGTCGCCGGACACCGCTCCGGCCACACCCAGACCGACGGCTCGACGACGGAAACGGCGTACACCTACGACAGTGCCGGCCGCCTCACGAAGGCCGCCGACACCACGGCCAACGGCTGCACCGCCCGCGCCTACACCTTCGACGCGAACAGCAACCGCACGGCCCTGACCGCGAGTTCGGACGACTGCGACAGCAGCACCTCCGACACCACCGCGAACACCACGTCGTACACGTACGATTCGGCGGACCGGCTGGTCAACTCCGGCTACGTCTATGACGCGTTCGGCCGCACCACCACGAGCGGCAGCACGACCCTGGCGTACTACACCAACGACCTGGTGCGCACCGAGACCCTAGGCACCAGCCGTAACTCCTGGTCCCTGGACGCCGCCGGACGCCTCGCCGTCCAGACCGCCCAGACCCAGGCGACCGACGGCACCTGGACCACGTCGTCCACCACGACCAGCCACTACGGCTGCGGCTGCGACAGCCCCACCTGGACGAAGACCGGCACCACCGTCACCCGAAATGTCCAGGACCTCACCGGTGACCTCACCGCCACCACGGGCGCCGACGGCACAGCCGTCCTGCAACTCGCCAACCTGCACGGCGACATCGCCGTCCAGCTCCCGCTGGACACCACCGTCGCGGCCACCGTCCAGCACTATGACGAGTACGGCAACGTCCAGGACGACACAGCGGCCACCCGCTACGGCTGGACCGGCACCAAGCAGCGCTCCGGCGACACGCTCAGCGGTTACACGCTGATGGGGTTGCGGCTGTACGACCCGTCCACGGGACGGTTGCTCCAGGTCGACTCGGTCGTCGAGGGCTCGCCGAATCACTACGGCTACCCTGTCGACCCGGTCATGATGTACGACCTCGACGGTACGAGCTGGTGGAGCAGCTGGTACTGGAAGCGGCGGTGCATCATGCTCGTCGGGATGCTCATCCTCAGCGTCATTCCCTGGACCTCGTGGACCAAGATCGTGACGATCGCGTACCGGATCTCGAGGGATCTGAAGCGCGCGAAGCGAATCATCCGCGTCGTCCGGCGGATCGTCCGCGGCGAAGGGTTCAACGCCAACTCCGTGGTCCAGGGGATCTTCACCCTGTACTTCGGGTGGAACGACATCAAGACCGCCTGCCGCAAGGCATGGTGACCGGCCGACCCGCTGAGGTCCTTTTCCGTCAGTTCCGTTTGCTGGAGAAAGGTTCGTTGCCGGCGTGTTGGACATAGCCCTGTTCGCTGTCGTGGTGGCCGAGTTGCTTGGCATTGCCGGGCTCGCCGCCGCCAACAAGAAGATGGTCACCGATCTTCCGTTTCAGTACGTCCTGTTGGGCGTCATGGCGGTGAGCTGGGGGATGCAACGCTCCACAGGGTCTCGTACGCCGTTCCTGGAGGGCGTACTCGCGGGCGTGGTCATCCCGGTGCTCCTTGTCCGGGCCGTCGAGTACTACTTCGAGCGACGGGAGGAAAGCCGCTTGCGCAGCGTCGTCTTGAAAGGAGCGTGGGTCTTCGTGCCCCTGCACGCCGTGTGCACCGGGATGTTCGGGTGAGACCGGCCCGCACTCCTGCTGACGGCGCCGTACGCGTCCGCCCTCGGATTCTTCGGGCGGGTCGCGGAGTGACGGGACTGATACGACAGTTGCGGGTCTCGCTCCTGGTCGTCCTCGGGGTCTCGGTCTTCGACCTGGGGGACGCGGTGCTGCACGCCGTGTGGTCGGGAGGCTGGTCGGCGACCCTGGGCGACTGGGCCCTGACCACGCTCGCCCTCTGTGTCCTGGTGGCTGTGGTGCACTCCGCGATCTACGGCGCGGTACGCCTGAGGCGCCGGGTGCGGGAGTAACGCGTCGGTCGGGGACGCGACGGGACGACAAGAACGGCCGGGGCAGAAAGCCCCGGCCGTTCTTCATGTGTGTGCCGGCGTCAGCTCAGCGAGCGCAGCGCCGCCGCGTCGTACGGCGCCAGCTCCTCCACCCGCCCCGCGAGCACCTTCGCCGCCCACTCCGGGTCCTGGAGCAGCGCCCGGCCCACCGCGACCATGTCGAACTCGTCGCGCTCCAGGCTGTCGAGGAGGTCGTCGATGCCCTTGAGCGGAGCGCCCTCGCCGCGGAAGCCCTTGAGGAAGTCGCCGTCGAGGCCGACCGAGCCGACGGTGATGGTCTGCTTGCCGGTGAGCTTCTTGGTCCAGCCCGCGAGGTTGAGGTCGGAGCCGGTGTCCTCGAACTCGGGGAGCCAGTAACGGCGGGTGGAGGCGTGGAAGACGTCCACGCCGGCCGCGGCGAGCGGGGTCAGGATGGCCTCCAGCTCCTCCGGGGTCTCGGCGAGCCGGGCACCGTAGACGTCCTGCTTCCACTGCGAGTAGCGGAAGATGATCGGGAACTCCGGGGAGACGGTCTCGCGGACCGCCGCCACGATCTCCGCCGCGAACTTGGTGCGGGCGACCGCGTCACCGCCGTAGGCGTCCGTACGGCGGTTGGTGCCCGCGTACAGGAACTGGTCGAGGAGGTAGCCGTGCGCGCCGTGGAGTTCCACGCCGTCGAAGCCGATGCGCTCGGCCGCGGCGGCCGCCTCGGCGAAGGCGCCGATGACGTCGTCCAGGTCCCGCTGCGTCATGGCCGTACCGGTGACCTCGTCACTGCCGATGCGCAGCCCGGAGGGGCCGACCGCGGGGGCGTCCGCGAACGGCGGCTGGCCCTGCTCGCGGACCATGCCGATGTGCCACAGCTGCGGCACGATCGTGCCGCCCGCCGCGTGCACGCCCTCGGCCACCTTCGCCCAGCCCGCGAGCTGCTCCGCGCCGTGGAAGCGCGGGACGCGGTCGCTCTGCCCGGCCGACTCGTGACCGACGTAGGTCCCCTCGGTGACGATCAGGCCCACGCCCGCGGCGGCACGACGGGAGTAGTACGACACCACGTCCTCACCCGGGATGCCGCCCGGCGAGAACTGCCGGGTCATCGGTGCCATGACGATCCGGTTGGGGACGGTCAGGCCGTTGAGGGTGATCGGGCGGGCGAGAACTTCGGCCGCTCGGGAGGCGGGGGCGGTCGTAGACACGTGTGGGGGCTCCTCGGGATTACCAGGCATCCGGCATCAGGTACCAGGTGGTATGTGCGTATGCATCGATCATGCGTCAACAACAACCTTCCGGCCAAGCCCCTCATTCCGACCGGACGGCGCCTCGCCCTGTGATACCGGACACGATCCCGGACACGCCCGAGGGCGGTACCCCCTGTCGGAACAGGAAGTACCGCCCTCGGTAAGACCGTTGATCAACCGGAAGCGGTCGATCAGAAGTCCATGTCACCGCCCGGCATGCCGCCACCGGCGCCCGCGCCGGCACCGGCCTTCTCCGGCTTGTCGGCGATGACGGCCTCGGTGGTGAGGAACAGCGCGGCGATGGAGGCCGCGTTCTGCAGGGCAGAGCGCGTCACCTTCGCCGGGTCGATGATGCCCTCGGCGATGAGGTCCACGTACTCGCCGGTCGCGGCGTTGAGGCCGTGACCCGGGGTGAGGTTGCGGACCTTCTCCACCACGACGCCGCCTTCGAGGCCGGCGTTGACCGCGATCTGCTTCAGCGGGGCCTCGAGGGCCAGCTTCACGATCGCGGCACCGGTGGCCTCGTCACCTTCGAGCTCGAGCTTCTCGAAGACGCTGCCGGCCTGGATGAGCGCGACGCCGCCACCGGCGACGATGCCCTCCTCGACGGCCGCCTTCGCGTTGCGAACGGCGTCCTCGATGCGGTGCTTGCGCTCCTTGAGCTCGACCTCGGTGGCCGCGCCCGCCTTGATGACGGCGACGCCGCCGGCGAGCTTGGCGAGGCGCTCCTGGAGCTTCTCGCGGTCGTAGTCCGAGTCGCTGTTCTCGATCTCGGCACGGATCTGGTTGACGCGACCGGCAACCTGGTCCGCCGAGCCCGAGCCGTCGACGATCGTCGTCTCGTCCTTGGTGATGACGACCTTGCGGGCGCGGCCGAGGAGATCCACGGTCGCGTTCTCCAGCTTGAGGCCGACCTCCTCGGAGATGACCTCGCCGCCCGTGAGGATGGCGATGTCGCCGAGCATGGCCTTGCGGCGGTCACCGAAGCCCGGAGCCTTGACGGCGACGGACTTGAAGGTGCCGCGGATCTTGTTGACGACCAGCGTGGACAGGGCCTCGCCCTCGACGTCCTCGGCGATGATCAGCAGCGGCTTGCCCGACTGCATGACCTTCTCCAGGAGCGGGAGCAGGTCCTTGACGTTGGCGATCTTCGAGTTGGCGATCAGGATGTACGGGTCGTCGAGCGACGCCTCCATACGCTCCATGTCGGTGGCGAAGTACGCCGAGATGTAGCCCTTGTCGAAGCGCATGCCCTCGGTGAGCTCGAGCTCGAGACCGAAGGTCTGCGACTCCTCGACGGTGATGACGCCTTCCTTGCCGACCTTGTCCATCGCCTCGGCGATGAGCTCGCCGATCTGGGTGTCGGCGGCGGAGATGGAGGCCGTAGAAGCGATCTGCTCCTTGGTCTCCACGTCCTTGGCCTGCTCCAGCAGGGCACCGGAGACGGCCTCGACGGCCTTCTCGATACCGCGCTTGAGGGCCATCGGGTTGGCGCCTGCGGCCACGTTGCGCAGACCCTCCTTGACGAGGGCCTGGGCGAGCACGGTCGCCGTGGTCGTACCGTCGCCGGCGACGTCGTCCGTCTTCTTGGCGACTTCCTTGACCAGCTCGGCGCCGATCTTCTCGTACGGGTCCTCGAGCTCGATCTCCTTGGCGATGGAAACACCATCGTTGGTGATCGTGGGGGCGCCCCACTTCTTCTCGAGGACGACGTTGCGGCCCTTGGGGCCAAGGGTGACCTTGACGGCGTCGGCGAGCTGGTTCATCCCGCGCTCGAGACCGCGCCGTGCCTCCTCGTCGAACGCGATGATCTTGGCCATGTGAAGTGGTCCTCCCGGACTGGGGTGGATTGCTCCGGACCGCGCTGGCGCCCGCGACGGACGGCCTGCCTGCCCCGTGGTTCCTTGCACCACCTGGCCTGCGGGCCTCACCGACCCGGTCCTTCGTTATCACTCTCACCTTCAGAGTGCTAACGCCAATGATTAGCACTCGGCATGGTCGAGTGCAAGCGGCTCCCAGGTACTGACCCCCTCCACCACGGGGCGCGCGAGGCACACTCCGGGCATGCCGAAGGGCTCGTACCCCAGGAGGTGACCCCCCAGGAGTACGAGCCCTTCGGTGAGGAACGAAGAACGTCGCTGCTGTTCGTCGGCGCGTGCTTCAGCTGGTCGCGAGCCGGACCATGTCCGCCTGCGGCCCCTTCTGACCCTGCGAGATCTCGAAATCGACCCGCTGACCCTCTTCCAGGGTGCGGTAGCCGTCCATCTGAATCGCGCTGTAGTGGACGAAAACATCCGCACCACCGTCGACCGCGATGAAGCCGTACCCCTTCTCCGCGTTGAACCATTTGACGGTGCCCTGAGCCATGCCTAACTCCCCTATTACTGGCCCTTGCACGGACCCGCACTTCGCGGATCCGGGTCAGACCTCACCCCCCACAGGATTGGGGGCGTGCGCCGGAACGCGTCGACCGCGGCCGAATGTATCCGTCCAACTGCCGTCTGCAACAGGTCAATCCGACGAGAATTCCGGGCAGGACCGGTCGGGAATTTACGGAGAATTCGTCCGACTTCAGGGCAAGTCGGGCCCCATAAAGGGAACATAAGCCACAAAAGACCTGCACACTTTGGCTACTTCTCATCGCACGCGGAGCCGGTACTCATATGCGTCCGGCATGCGGAGTGGAGCGGGTTCCCCAACTGTACCCCGTTCAACCCTACAGAATTGCCCCCTCCGCTTCTCTCACGGAGGGGGCAATTCGATGAACAGTCGGTAATCGGCATTACCGAGGGTAACGACTAGCCTCCGGCGACGGCCGGAATGATCGAGACGCCGGCCCCGTCCGGAGTGGCCGTCTCCAGCCCCTGCTCGAACCGCACGTCGTCATCGTTCACATACACGTTGACGAACCGCCGCAGCTTGCCCTGGTCGTCCAGGACCCGGGCGGAGATCCCGGCATGGTTCTTCTCCAGGTCGCCGATGACCTCGGCGAGGGTGGCACCTTCGGCGGAGACCTCGGCCTGCCCGCCGGTGTAGGTGCGCAGGATGGTGGGGATACGGACGGAAACGCTCATGCTCAGGACCTCCGGTCAGGTACGGCTTTGTCTTTTAGGGGCGCGGGGAACTGCGCGACCAGCCCCCACCGGGCCCGCAGCCAAAGAACAACGATTACGAGGCGAGCCCAGCGTCCCTGAACGACTCAAGACTCGGCCGGATAGTCGCGGTAAGCCCGGTACCGGCAACCGCATCCAGCGTCTTCAGACCATCACCGGTGTTCAGCACGACAGTCGTCAACGTCGGATCCAGCAACCCGTTCTCGATCAGCTTCTTCGCCACACCGACGGTCACCCCACCCGCGGTCTCCGCAAAGATCCCCTCGGTCTGCGCAAGCAACTTGATCGCGTCGACGACCTGCTCGTCATTGACGTCCTCAACCGCCCCACCCGTACGCCGAGCGATATCGAGGACATACGGACCGTCCGCCGGGTTCCCGATCGCCAGCGACTTCGCGATCGTGTTCGGCTTCTGCGGCCGTACGACGTCATGCCCCGCCTTGTACGCGACGGACACCGGCGAACAACCCTCCGCCTGCGCACCGAAGATCTTGTACGGCTTGTCCTCGACGAGCCCGAGCTTGATCAGCTCCTGCAAGCCCTTGTCGATCTTCGTGAGCTGCGAACCGGAGGCGATGGGAACCACGAGCTGGTCCGGGAGCTGCCAGCCCAGCTGCTCGCAGATCTCGTACGCGAGGGTCTTGGAGCCCTCCGCGTAGTACGGCCGCAGGTTGACGTTGACGAACCCCCAGCCCTCACCCGCCGGGTCGCCGATCAGCTCGGAGCAGAAGCGGTTCACGTCGTCGTAGTTGCCCTCGATGCCGACGAGCTCGCCGCCGTAGATCGCGGCCATGACGACCTTGCCCTCTTCCAGGTCGTGCGGGATGAACACGCAGGAGCGGAACCCGGCGCGCGCGGCGGCGGCACCGACGGCGCCGGCGAGGTTGCCGGTGGAGGAGCAGGAGAGGGTGGTGAAGTCGAAGGCGCGGGCCGCTTCGATGGCCTGCGCTACGACGCGGTCCTTGAAGGAGTGCGTCGGGTTGCCGGAGTCGTCCTTGACGAACAACTTGCCCGCGTCGACGCCCAGTTCGCGGGCGAGGTTGTCGGCCTGGACGAGCTTGGTCCAGCCGGGGTTGATGTTCGGCTTGGTCGCCACGTCGGCGGGGACGGGCAGGAGGGGCGCGTAACGCCAGATGTTCGCGGGGCCCGCCTCGATCTGCTTGCGGAGCTCTTCGGTGTCGTAGGCCGAGAAGTCGTAGGCGATCTCCAGCGGGCCGAAACACTCCTCGCAGGCGAAGACCGGGCCGAGGGGGACGCGGTGTCCGCACTCGCGGCAGGACAGCGCGGTGGCGGGGCCGAGATCGACGGCGTTCGCGGGGGTCGTGTCCGCGGCGGTCGTGTCCGTCTTCGCGGGGTTCGTGGTGCTTGCAACAGTCTGCGCAGCCATGGAGGGGAGGCCCTTTCTCCTCATCTTCCTCACGACGCATCTCGCCGTGAGACGGATTTGGCACCTTCCCGAGCCGGGAGCCTCACCACGTCAGCGTGCAGCTGCGTGCCAAGACCGGCTGGAGGGTTGCCGGGGCTTCATCGGGCCGTATCCCTCTGCCCCTCTGGATGAGCGGTGTTCAGTTGTGTATGCAATTGTCTCGCCGACGGCCCCCGACATGCGATGGTCATCAGCGTTGTTCAAGACTGTAACCGAAGGCCAGGACAGTTGAGTGAGCCGTCCGAACCGCGAGATGGATCACATACTCACTGTCTGTGACCAGCCCTCGCCGAGAGAACGCAGAGGAGCCGCGCAACGTGCTGAAGGAAGTCGAGCACTGGCTGAGCACCCGCTCCTGGTCCATGACCGACCGGCCGCTCCACAAGATTCTGGCCGCGAAGCACCGCACGGGCCAGTCGGTCTCCGTCGTGCTCCCCGCGCTCAACGAGGAAGCGACGGTGGGCGACATCGTCGCGATCATCCGTCACGACCTCATGCAGCAGGTCCCGCTCGTCGACGAGATCGTCGTCGTCGACTCCGGGTCCACCGACCGCACCTCCGAGGTGGCCGCCGCGGCGGGCGCCCGGGTCGTGCACCGTGACGACATCCTGCCCCGCATACCCGCCGTGCCCGGCAAGGGCGAGGTGCTCTGGCGCTCGCTGCTGGTCACCAGCGGCGACATCGTCTGTTTCATCGACGCGGACCTGAAGGAGTTCTCCTCGGACTTCGTCACCGGGATCGTGGGCCCGCTGCTCACCGACCCCGGCGTCGACCTCGTCAAGGCGATGTACGACCGCCCGCTCGGCGGCGCGGCCGGCCAGGGCGGACGTGTCACCGAACTCATGGCGCGCCCGCTGCTGAACATGCACTGGCCGCAGCTGGCCGGTTTCGTACAGCCGCTCGGCGGCGAGTACGCGGCCCGCCGCTCGCTGCTCGAACAGCTGCCGTTCCCGGTCGGGTACGGCGTCGAGCTGGGCATGCTCGTCGACGCGCTGCACCTGGTGGGCCTCGACGCCCTCGCCCAGGTCGACGTGGGCGTGCGCAAGCACCGCCACCAGGACGGGCAGGCGCTGGGCCGCATGGCCGCGCAGATCTACCGCACGGCACAGCTGAGGCTGGCCCGCGGTCACCTCATCCGGCCGTCCCTGACGCAGTTCGAGCGGGGTCCGGACGGTTTCGAGCCGCGCACGTACTCCGTGGACACGGAGGAAAGGCCGCCGATGGCCGACATCACCGAGTACCAGTCACGCAAGGTGGCCTGAGACCCGGCCGGCCGCAGGCCGTATACGGACCCGTCCGGTCCGTTGTGACCCGTCCGTACGTTTGAGCGTTTCCGGGCCGGGCTAGGTTGTGCCGTATGGCTTCTACGTCGTCCCCCTCGTCCGCGTCCGGTGCTGCTCAGGTGCTCGTCGCGTCCAATCGCGGCCCGGTCTCGTACGAGGTGGGCGACGACGGTTCGCTGCGCGCCAAGCGTGGTGGCGGCGGGCTGGTGTCCGGGCTGTCGGCGATCGGGCCGGACGCGGGGGCGCTGTGGGTGTGCTCGGCGCTGTCCGACGGCGACCGGGAAGCGGTACGGCGGGGCGTAGGTGAGGACGGCGTCCGCATGCTCGCCATTCCGGCCGACGTGCACGCCGACGCGTACAACGGCATCGCCAACTCCGTGCTGTGGTTCGTCCACCACATGCTGTACCAGACCCCGCTGGAGCCGGTCTTCGACAAGGAGTTCCGGCGCCAGTGGGCGTCGTACGAGGCGTACAACCGGGCGTTCGCGGAGGCGCTGGCGGAGGAGGCGGCCGAGGGTGCCGTCGCGATCGTGCAGGACTACCACCTGTGCCTGGTTCCGGGGATGCTCCGCGAGTTGCGCCCCGACCTGCGCATCGGCCACTTCTCGCACACGCCGTGGGCGCCGGTGGACTACTTCCGGATGCTGCCGGACGACATCCGGGAGCAGTTGCTGACGGGCATGCTCGGGGCGGACCGGCTCGGCTTCCTCACCCACCGCTGGGCGGACGCGTTCACGGCCTGCTGTACGGAGTTCGCCGGGGGGCTCGGGGACACGCGGATCGGCGTGCACGGGCTCGGTGCGGACGCCGACTTCCTGCGCGCCCGCTCGCACGAGCCGGACGTGGAGGAGCGCATCGTCGCGCTGCGCGAGGAGATCGGCGCGGGCCGCAGGACCATCGTCCGGGTCGACCGCACCGAACTGTCCAAGAACATCGTGCGCGGGCTGCTGGCGTACCGCCAACTCCTCGACGACCACCCGGAGTTGCTGGAGCGGGTCGTGCACGTGGCGTTCGCCTACCCGTCCCGGCAGGATCTCGCCGTCTACCGCGACTACACCGCCGAGGTGCAGCGGGTCGCCGACGAGATCAACTCCCGGTACGGGACGGCGGGTTGGACCCCGGTCGTGCTGCACGTCAAGGACGACTTCGCCCGCTCCCTGGCCGCGTACCGCCTCGCCGACGTGGCCCTCGTCAACCCCATCCGCGACGGCATGAACCTCGTCGCCAAGGAGGTCCCCGTCGTCTCCGACGAGGGCTGCGTCCTGGTCCTCTCCCGGGAGGCGGGCGCGTACGAGGAGTTGGGCGACGATGCGATCCCGGTCAACCCGTACGACGTGATCGGCACGGCGGCCGCCCTCCACGAGGCCCTGACGATGCCGGCCGAGGAACGGGCCGAGCGCACCAAGCGGTTGGCCGCCGCGGCTACGGCCCTTCCGCCGGCCCAGTGGTTCCTGGAACAGCTGAACGCGCTGCGCGATCAGCCGAGTTGAGCCGGCGGCGCGGGCGCGGACAGCGGCCTTTCGGCCGGACCAACCCCATCAACACCCGTTCCGATCAACCCGGTTGAGCCGCCGACACCGCCGGCGACAGCAGCAGCGAACACCTGCCCGCGCGCAGCGCCGGATCGACCGACCTGGGGGCACCCGGGCCGCCACAACACCCCGCCCAGGCTCACCACCAACACCCCCACCCGCTCAGCCCAGTTGAACCGCCAACGCCGACAGCAGCCCCACCACCCCCGCCGCGCCGTCCACCACCAGGTCGGCCCGCTCGCGCAGTTCCGTGACCTCGTCGCTGCCGCTGCACACCAGCAGACCGGGGACGCCGTCCGAGCGGAGTTTCTCGACGGCGGCGAAGGCGGGGAGGTCGCCGAGGTCGTCGCCGGCGTAGAGGACGGACTCGGCGCCGGTCTCGCGGAAGTAGTCGAGGAGGGCTACACCCTTGTCCATGCCCGGCGGGCGCAACTCCAGGACCATGCGGCCGGGTTCGACGATCAGACCGTGGCGGGTGGCGAGGTCGGTGAGGGGGCCGCGGAGGGCCTCGTAGGCGGCCTGGGGGTCGGTGGCGCGGCGGGTGTGGACGGCGAGTGCGCGGCCCTTCTCCTCGATCCAGGTGCCCTGCCAGGCGCCGATCCGGTCGAGGAAGCCCGGGAGTTCGGCGCGGACGGCGGCCACACCGGGGTGCGGGGCGGGGGCGCTGACGGTGCTGCTCACCGCGTCCCAGCGTTCCGTGCCGTAGTGGCCCAGGACGACGAGGTGTTCCAGTCCCGGCACGCCCGCGAAGCCTCCGTTCCGGACCGCTACGCCGGCCGGACGGCCGGTGATCACGGCCACGGAGGCCACCTTCGGGGCGAGAGCGGCCAGCGCGGGCACCGCACCCGGGTGGGCCCGGGCCTGCTCGGGGTCCGGCACGATCGGCGCGAGCGTGCCGTCGAAGTCGAGCCCGATCACCGCAGCGGACGAATTCGCGAGGATCGCTGCGAGACCCTCGCGCCCGGCACCGGTGACGGGATTCGGCAGTACGTCCGGGGAATCGGCGGAGACCTGGGGATCGGTGGAGTCCTTGGGGCTGCCCATACCTCGACCCTATCCGGGCGGGGCCGGACTCACCCCTCGCTCACCGGCGCACGGCCGGGACCCGCGCCTGCCCCACCGCTCCCCTCACCGCTCCGAACGCCGCGTCTCCCGCACCCGTCTCAGCCTGTTCACCGTCACCGGGTCGTGGGCCAGCGCCCGCTCGTCGTCCAGCAGGGCGTTGAGCAGCTGGTAGTAGCGCACGGGGGCCAGGCCCAGCTCCTCGCGTATCGCGCGCTCCTTCACGCCGGGGCCCGGGAAGCCGCGGCGCTCCAGCGCGAGGATGTCCTGTTCCCTTCGGTTCAGCGAGGGAAGTCGCGGGGGCCCGTCCTTGTCCATGCCCTGCACCGTAACCCCCGCCACTGACAACGGCCCTTCCCCCTACTTACCACTCTCCGCCAGCGACGCCGCCGCCTGCAACTGCCCCAGCACCCCCGCCGGGCTGCCGTTCGCGGACACCGCCTGCCCTATCCGCTGCTTGATGTCGGCGCTGACCGTGGCCCAGGAGGTGTTGCCGACCGGGTAGAGGGTCGACAGCGGGAGTTCCTGCAGGAACGGCCTGAGGGCCTGGTCCTGCTGGGACGCCTCCATCTCCTTGGACGCGGAGTTGGTCACGGGAAGGAGGTCGTACTCGCGGGAGAAGGCGAGGACGTTCTTCTCGCTGTAGACGTAGTCGAGGAAGTCACCGATCTGATCGCGGTGGCCGTTCTGCTTGAAGGCGGTCATCCAGTCGGCGACGCCCATCGTGGTCTTGGCCTTGCCGGTGCGCCCCGGCATCGCGACCGTGCCGAACTTGACGCCCTTCTTGGCGGCCTGCTGGATGAGGGTCGGGTGCCCGTTGAGCATGCCTACGTCACCGTTCGCGAAGGCGGCGAACGCGTCCGCGCGGTTGAGCTTCGCCGGTGCCACGGGACCGGTCAGGCCCTTGTCGACGAGGTTGTCGCGCAGCCAGGTGAGGGCGGAGATGTTCTGCGTGGAGTCGAGGGTGTAGGTGCCGATGTCGTCGGTATAACCGCCGCCCCCGCCGAGCAGCCACTGCATCGTCTCGGCCTGCGCCTCCTCGGAACCGAGCGGCAGCGCGAACGGGTACTTCACGCCCCGCGCCTTCAGCGCCTCCGCGTCGGCGGCCAGCTCGCTCCAGTCCTTCGGCGGGGTGAGGCCGGCCGCGGTGAAGAGGGTCTTGTTGTAGAAGAGGACGCGCGTAGACGCGGCGAACGGCATGCCGTACTGGATGTGATCGACCTGCCCGGCGTCGGCGAGCGGCTCCAGGAAGTCGGCCTCGACGGGGATGGAGAGCAGGTCGGCGGTGGAGTACAGCTTGCCCGCCGCCGCGTAGTCCGCGTACGCCCCGATCTGCGCCATGTCGGGCGCCTCGCCCGCGTCGACCATCGCCTTGGTCTTGGCGTCGACCTCGTTCCACGAGTACACACTGACGTCGATCTTCACGCCGGAGTGCTTCGCCTCGTACGCCTTGACGAGTGCGTCCCAGTATTTCTGCGAACTGTTCGACGCGGAGTCGCCGTAGTCGGCGGCGACGAGTCTCAGCGTGACCTCACCGGAGTCCCCGCCGAGGCCACAGCCGCCGAGGACCGCCGTCATGCCCAGTGCGGACACCACCGCGATCATTCCTGTCCTGCGCCGCTGCACTACTGAATCCCCAACCTTTGCTCTCGTGACGTTCGCTCTGCGAACCCATAAGGTCTACACCACGTGAGTGGACTAGACCTCTTGCGGGTAGACGGGCCACACTGTCCCCCGTGAGACATGTCATCGCCCTCGACGTGGGCGGCACCGGGATGAAGGCCGCCCTAGTGGGGGCGGACGGCGAGCTGCTCCACCGGGCCCGCCGGGCGACCGGCCGCGAGCGCGGTCCGGACGTGGTCGTCGAGCACATCCTCGGCTTCGCCGCCGAGCTGCGCGCGTACGGCGAGGAGCACTACGGCGAGCCCGCGTCCGCCGCCGGCGTCGCCGTCCCCGGCATCGTCGACGCCGAACGGGGCATCGCCGCCTACTCGGCCAACCTGGGCTGGCGCGACATCCCCCTGCGCGACCTGCTCGCCGCCCGCCTCGGCGGCGTCCCGGTCGCCCTCGGCCACGACGTGCGCACCGGCGGCCTCGCCGAGGGCCGCATCGGCGCGGGCAAGGGCGCCGACCGCTTCCTGTTCGTCCCGCTCGGCACCGGCATCGCGGGCGCCATCGGCATCGACGGCCGGGTGGAGGCGGGCGCGCACGGCTTCGCCGGCGAGATCGGCCACATCGTCGTACGCCCCGGCGGCACCCCCTGCCCCTGCGGCCAGACCGGCTGCCTGGAGCGGTACGCGTCCGCCGCGGCGGTGACCGAGGCGTGGGCAGCCGTTTCCGGCGCCCCCGGGGCGGACGCGGCGGACTGCGCGAAGGCGGTCACTTCCGGGGACCCTCGCGCGGAAAAGGTCTGGCAGGAAGCCGTAGACGCCCTCGCCGACGGCCTGGTCACCGCCCTCACCCTCCTGGACCCCCGCACGATCATCATCGGTGGCGGCCTGGCCGAGGCGGGGGAAACGTTGTTCACACCACTGCGGGAGGCGGTCCAGGGCCGGATCACCTTCCAGAAGCTGCCGACAATCGTCCCCGCGGCTCTGGGGGACACAGCCGGATGCCTCGGTGCCGGGCTACTGGCCTGGGATCTCCTCACATCAACCGACCGCACGGAGGTAACGCCCTGATGGCAACCCCCCCAGGGGCGCGGGGAACTGCGCGACCAGCCACACTCAACGCGCACTCCGCATCCGGCAACGCGCCCCTCGTCCTCTCCGGCGCCAACGTGGTCCTCCCGACCGGCATCGTGCGCGAAGGCCGCCTCATCATCGACGGCACCCGCATCACCGGCGCCGCCCCCGAGAACGCCCAGGTACTCGATGTCACCGGCTTCACCCTGGTCCCGGGTTTCGTAGACCTGCACAACCACGGCGGCGGCGGAGCCTCTTTCACCTCCGGCACCATCGAGGACGTCCTCAAGGGCATCCACACCCACCGCCTGCACGGCACCACCACCCTCGTCGCCTCGACAGTCACCGGCGAGATGGACTTCCTGGCCCAGCGCGCCGGCCTCCTCTCGGAGCTGGCCGAGCAGGGCGACCTCGCCGGCATCCACTTCGAGGGCCCGTTCATCTCACCGTGCCGCAAGGGCGCGCACTCCGAGGCGCTGCTCCGCGAGCCCGACCCCGCGGACGTCCGCAAGCTGGTCGACGCGGCCCGCGGCCACGCGAAGATGGTCACCCTCGCCACCGAACTCCCCGGCGGCCTCGACTCCGTACGCCTCCTCGCCGAACACGGCGTCATCGCGGCGATCGGGCACACGGACGCGTCGTACGAGCAGACGGTGGAGGCGATCGACGCGGGCGCGACGGTCGCCACGCACCTGTTCAACGCGATGCCGCCGCTCGGTCACCGCGACCCCGGTCCGATCGCGGCGCTGCTCGAGGACGACCGCATCACGGTCGAGTTGATCAACGACGGTACGCATCTCCACCCGGCGGCACTGGAGTTGGCGTTCCATCACGCGGGCGCGGGCCGGGTGGCGTTCATCACGGACGCGATGGACGCGGCGGGCTTCGGCGACGGGCGTTACATGCTCGGCCCGTTGGAGGTCGAGGTGAGCGAGGGGGTGGCGCGGCTCGTGGAAGGCGGTTCGATCGCGGGCTCGACGCTGACCCTGGACCGGGCCTTCAAGCGCGCGGTGACGATCGACCGGCTGCCGGTCGAGGACGTGGTCGCGGCGATCTCGGCCAACCCGGCCATCCTGCTGGGGAGTTACGACGAGATCGGCTCGCTGGAGCCGGGCAAGTACGCGGACCTGGTACTGCTGGACTCCGCGTTCGACGTCAAGGGCGTGATGCGGCGCGGCAGTTGGGTGATGGAGCCCCAACTGGGCTGATCCGTATCGGATCTGAACGAATCTCAACGAATCTCGTCGGATCCCGTCGGATTCACAGGAGACGGTGGCCGGTCCTGGGCTGGGCCGACCGCCGTCTCTTTGGCATGATCGAGCCTCCGGAACAGACGGCAAGCGCATTCATGCGGTACTCGGG
This sequence comes from Streptomyces xylophagus, assembly GCF_000716435.1. Classification (GTDB taxonomy): domain Bacteria; phylum Actinomycetota; class Actinomycetes; order Streptomycetales; family Streptomycetaceae; genus Streptomyces; species Streptomyces xylophagus. Next base: position 231,141 of record NZ_JNWO01000008.1, on the reverse strand, counting down.
GGAGGTCGGACCGGGTGATCCTCACGGTCACACTGAACACCGCTCTCGACATCACCTACCGGGTACGGGAGTTGCGGCCGCACAGCACGCACCGCGTCTCCGAGGTGATCGAACGACCCGGCGGGAAAGGCCTGAACGTGGCCCGGGTCCTCGCCGCTCTCGGCCACGAGGTGACGGTCACCGGTTTCACGGGCGGCGCCACCGGCCGCGTAGTCCAGGACCAACTCACCGGCACCCCAGGCGTATGGGACGCCCTGGTCCCGGTAGCCGATGCAACCCGACGCACGATAGCGATAGTGGACGAGCGAACCGGTGACACGACTCAACTCAACGAGCCCGGCCCGACGGTCACTTCGGCGGAGTGGACGGCCTTCCAGGAGGCGTACGAGGGGTTGTTGGGCGGAGTGTCGGCGGTGGCCCTGTGCGGAAGCCTCCCACCGGGGCTGCCGGTGGGCGCATACGCCGGCCTGATCCGCACCGCACGAGCGGCCGGTGTCCCCGTCCTCCTCGACACCAGCGGCGAACCACTGCGCCGGGGAGTCGCCGCCCGCCCCGACATCCTCAAGCCCAACACCGACGAACTGGCCGAACTCACCGGCTCCCAGGACCCGTTGCGCGCGACGCAGGACGCGCGACGCCGGGGCGCCCGCACGGTGGTCGCCTCCCTCGGCGCGAAGGGCCTCCTGGCGGCAACCCCGGAGGGCACCTGGCACGCGACGCCTCCGGCACGGATACACGGCAACCCGACCGGCGCCGGCGACTCGGCGGTCGCGGGCCTGCTGTCGGGCTTGGTGGAACACCTGCCGTGGCCGGACCGACTGGCACGGGCCGTAGCGCTGTCGGCGGCGACCGTACTGGCGCCGGTGGCGGGCGAGTTCGACCGGGCGGCGTACGAGGAGTTGCTGGGACGGGTCGCGGTGACGGGGGACGCCACAGCGGCGTGACATCGAGGTTGGCCGAGAAATGCCCTTTCCCTCCCGCCCGGCCGGATGATCAGATGATCACCCGTTCGCTGCACTGACCAGCAGCGAAAGACACAAGGGGGAACCTCATATGAGCATGCTCAGAAGGAGCCTGACGACGGCCGCTGTGGCCGGCGTGTTGGTGGGCGGCATCTTCGCCACACCGGCTTCGGCTGCCGATCCCAATACCTGCCCGAAGGGGAAGGTCTGCGGATGGACGGGGAAGAACAGGACCGGAACCCGGCACGTCATGACGGTGACGCCCGGTTGCTATCCCTTCGACACTGCCAAGTCCGTCTCGAACCAGACGTCCTACAAGATCGAGTTCTGGCACATCACCCCCGGCACCGGCTGCGATGTCGGCACCCGGCTGATCACTCTGAAGCCGGGCACCTACTCGGACAATCCCGGCACCGTCACGGGAATCGCCGTCTACGGGCCGTGATACCGGCGGCCACGCCTGAGCTGCACTGACGATGCTCCGCCCGTCACGGGCGGAGCATCGCGCTTACGGCTCTCAGCAGCGGCGTCAAGCGCCTCACGATCCGTCGGTCAGCCACAGCTGGTCGAAGAGCGCGTCGCACTGATTGCCTTGATTGCAGGCGATCTCGATGACGTTTGTGCCCTTGGTCAGGCTGACCGGAGCCCAGGTGCTCTGCCAGCCCTTTTCATAGTTCCCCTTCGGGGAGCCGATGAAGTTCTTCAGACCGATGGGCTGGGTGTTCGCCTTGCCGTTCACCGACAGCGTCGCATTGGCATCGACACCGGGGACGCTGTACCGCGCGTACAACCGGAAGTCCCCTGACTTCTCAATGCCGCTGACCGTCCAAGTGACCTTGGCACCGACCTGGTTGAAGCCGGTCACGTAAATCCCACCGTCAGCCTTCGCACCTTTTATCTCCGACGTCAGAGAGGTGCCACCCTCCAGGCGCAGCGCCTTCGCGTCGGTCTTCGGCAGTTCACCAGCGGTCGAGGCCGAGCTGGTGCTGGACGGACTCGACGAAGCACTCTGCGAAGCCGAAGGCGTAGACCCCGCCTGGTCGCCGCTCTTGTTGTCGTCGTTGCCGTTCATCATCGCCACGCTGATGCCGATGACCACCGCGGCGACGACCGCGATCGCGCCGATCAGCAGGCCCTTGGTGTTGGGGCCGCGGCCTCGGCCACCGCCGCCGTTGTTGTACGACGGGGGCTGCTGGCCTGCGGGCGGGCCGCCGGGGAAGGTCTCCGGGGCCTGGTAGTGCGCGTTCGGCTGGGCGCCGTAGGGCTGCTGTTGCGGGACGGTCTGGCCGTACGGCTGCTGGTACTGGGCGGTGGGGGCGGCGGCCTGCTGGCCGCCGTACTGGCGCTCGCCCACCGGGCGCACTCGGTTGACCGAACCCGGGTAGCCGTAGCCACCGCCGGAGGGCGGCTGGGCGCCGGCGGCCTGGCCGTCCTCGTACAGGTAGCCGAACGGGTCGTCGTCCTCGGGCGTGCTCGCGCCGTTGTTGCCGGGCGTCATCCCTAGGTACTCCTCAACAGGTGCGGGGCGGATCAGAAACGTCAGCTTCATACGTCTGGTGAAGTGCGAGCCTACCCGCTCTGTGTCGTCCAAACGGGTGACTCGGATCGCATCAGATCGCTGACCTGGAGATCATCCCGCACGTCTGTGTTGTTTGGGACGAGATCGTTTCTCGATGTACATCCGTTCGTCAGCGGACTTCAACACCTCGTCCGCCGTCATCCCGCAGTGAGCCCAGCCGATACCGAAACTGGCCCCGACCCGCATGGCCCGGCCGTCGACCCGGATGGGCTGGATGATCTCGTTCCGCAGGCGTACGGCGAGGTCGGCGGCGTCGGCCTTGCCGAGTCCGTCGGCCAGGACGACGAACTCGTCGCCGCCGAGCCGGGCCACCGTGTCACCGTCGCGCACCGCCCGGCCAAGCCGCCGGGCGACCTCGATGAGGACCGCGTCGCCCGCGTTGTGCCCGAACCGGTCGTTGATCGACTTGAAGCCGTCGAGGTCGCAGAAGAGGACCGCGAGCCCCTTGGTGCCGTCGTCGCGCTCGCCCTCGGGGGCGATGGTGTGGACGTGGTGGTCGTAGGCGTCGAGGAGGTCGGCGCCGGGCCGGAAGTCGAAGCCGTGGCCGTTCGCGTCGTAGGCCGGATGTCCGTACGCGGCGTCGATCGACTCGATCTCGCCGGGGAACGCGGACTGCGGGCGCTGACAGAGGCGGGAGGAGAGGCGGGTGCGCAGCTCGGCCGAGTTCGGCAGGCCGGTCAGCGCGTCGTGCGCGGCGCGGTGGGCGAGCTGCAGCTCGCGGCGCTTGCGGTCCTCTATGTCCTCGACATGGGAGAGGAGGAAGCGCGGCCCGTCGGCGGCGTCGGCGACGACGGAGTTGCGGAGCGAGACCCAGACGTACGTGCCGTCCCTGCGGCCCAGGCGGAGCTCCGCGCGGCCGCCCTCCGCCGAGGTTCTGAGGAGGGTGCCTATGTCCTCGGGGTGGACGAGGTCCGAGAAGGAGTAGCGGCGCATCGCGGAGGCGGGACGGCCCAGGAGGCGGCACAGGGCGTCGTTGCTGCGCAGTATTCGGCCGTGCTGGTCGCCGCCCATCTCGGCTATCGCCATGCCGGAGGGGGCGTACTCGAAGGCCTGCCGGAAGCTCTCCTCGCTTGCCCGCAGGGCCTGTTGCTCGCGTTCGAGCCTGACAAGTGCGCGCTGCATATTCGCACGTAGACGCGCGTTGCTGATCGCGATGGCGGCCTGGAAGGCGTACATCTGGAGCGCTTCACGGCCCCATGCGCCCGGTCGGCGGCCGTTGCGCGGCCGGTCCACGGACAGGACGCCGATCAGTTCGCCGCACGAGCCGCCGGAGACGCCGGGCGTGTACATGGGGGCGAAGAGCCGGTCGGAGGGGTGCCACTCGTCCTCGAAGCGGGGTGCGGGGCCGTCGGTGTACCACTGCGGTACGTCGTCCTCGTCGAGGACCCAGCCCTCGGTGTGGGGTATGAACCGCAGGTCGCCCCAGTCCTCGCCCATGCCGAGGCGGCGCTCCCAGGAGGCGCGCGAGCCGACCCGGCCGGTGATGAGTGCCTCGGCGGCGGAGTTGCCCGCGAAGGCGGCGACCACGAGATCGCCGTCGGGGCGGACGAGGTTGACGCATGCCAGCTCGTACCCAAGGCCGTTGACCACGCCGTCGGCGACGGTCTGCAGGGTGTCCGCCAGGCTGCGGGCGGTGTTCATGTCCGCCATGACCGTGTGCAGTTGTCGCAGGGTCGCAAGACGGACGTAGGGTTCCGACTCGGTCTCCATACTCGCCCTCCCCCCGAGACCTCGCAGCGAATCAAGGGTCATCTTCCCCGCCACTGAATCACAGCGCGCTGCCCACTCGGTACACAGGGTCAACAATTACTACCCCTTGTGACTCAAGTCACAGCAGAAGATGAACAATTGAGTGGAGTTTCTGCATTTTCCCTGTGCGTTAACTGAACGCAAACTGTGCGGGTGTGTGGACATGATGCACGACGATGTTCCGCCGCGTGGTCCATTGGTCCTAGGACCCTGTTGGGACCGAGGTCCGATGCGGTGCGCGGACGTCGGAGAATAGCGTTTCGGGCGTGCTGAACACCGCGTCAACCACCAAGGTCGATCCCTCCGGGCATGCTGTGGGGGTGAGCAACGACGAGTTCCGCGCCGCCCTCGCCCGGCTGGCCGCGGGCGTGGTCCTGGTGACCGCGCACGAGGAGCCGTACGACCCGGACGACCCCCAGGCGCCGGTCGGCGAGGACGTGGGCATGACGGCGACCGCCTTCATGTCTGTCTCCCTGGACCCGCCGCTGGTCCTGGTCAGCCTCCGCAACGGCTCCCGCATGGACGACCTCCTCGACGAACAGCCCCTGTGGGCCGTCTCCGTCCTCTCCGAGAGCCAGCGCCACATCGCCGGCCGCTTCGCGATGAAGGGCCGCATCAGCGACCGGCTGCTGTTCGACGACATCCCCTACGCCCACGGGGAGGCGTCCGGCGCGCCCCTGGTCCGCGGCGCCCTCGCCACCCTCGAGTGCCGTACGGAACAGCGGATTCCGGCCGGGGACCACACGCTGGTCATCGGCCGCGTCCTGACGGCGGAGGTGGGCAGCGCGGAGGGCGGCCCGCTGTCCTATTTCCGGGGCAGATACCGGCAGTTGGGGTGATGGCGACGCTGGCCAATTCTGTCGCCCACCCGTGACCCGACCGTTTACTGTGCGCGCATGACGACGATCATCGCCGCCGGGCCCCGCCTCGAAGAGATCACCCCGGCCAACCTCGACGCCGCCGTGGGCATACAGGTCCGCCCCGACCAGGAGTTCGCGGTCACCCCCGTCGTGAAGTCCCTCGCCGAGGCCTACGTCCATCCCGGCACCGCCTGGCCCCGCCTGATCGTCGACGAGGACCGCCCCGTCGGATTCGTCATGGCCTTCTTCGACATCGACTGGAACCTGGACGGCACCGTCATCCGTTCCGGCCTGTGGCGCCTGAACATCGCGGCGGACCAACAGGGCCGCGGCTACGGCCGGTTCGCCGTGGAGTCCGTCGCCGCGGAGATCCGCCGCCGGGGCGGCAAGGAGCTGTACGTCACCTGGCACGAGGGCGAGTCCGGCCCGGCGGAGTTCTACCTGGGCCTGGGTTTCCGGCCCAACGGCGAGCTGAGCGAGGGCGAGACGGTCGGGGTGCTGGAGCTGTCGTAGCCCCGCTTCACAGGCTTTGGCCGCCCCTCAGACCAGCTGGACGTCCAGCGACGCCACCTTCTCCGGGTCCGTCACGATGTCGATCACGGCGATACGGTCGCCCACGAACGTGAAGGTCAGGGTGCGTTCGGGGCGCCCGTCGACGATCAGGGCGATGCCGGTGGCGCCGTCCACCAGGGCGGGCCGTGCGAGGGCGGCGAAGTGCGCGAAGCTCGTCGCACCGGTCGCCACGGCGGCGGCACCCGCGGTCACGGCGCCCTCGGAGCGGGCGACGACGTCCGGGTCGAGCACCTTCACCAGCGCGTCGAAGTCGCCCTCGCGCACGGCGGCGAGGAACGCGTCGGCGACCGCCCGTTGCCGTACGAGATCCGCGTCCGGCGCGGGAGCGCCCTGCACCCGGCGCCGGGCCCGGCTCGCCAACTGCCGTGCCGCCGTGGGCGTACGGCCGACGATGGACGCGATCTCCTCGAACGGCACGGCGAACAGATCGTGCAGCACGAACGCGAGCCGCTCGGCGGGCGTGAGGGTCTCCAGGACTACGAGCAGCGCGACGCCCACGGAATCGGCGAGCAGGGCGTCCTGTTCGGGGTCGGGCGCGGTGGCCGGGACGGGCGTACCGATGTCGAGGGGTTCCTCGGCGCGGGACTTGCGGGAGCGCAGCATGTCGAGGCAGACCCGGCCGACGACGGTGGTGAGCCAGCCCCCGAGGTTCTCCACCTTGTCCGCGTCCGCTCGGCTCAGCCGGAACCAGGCCTCCTGCACGGCGTCGTCGGCCTCGGCGGCCGAGCCGAGCATGCGGTGGGCGACCGCGCGGAGACGGGGGCGATGGGATTCAAATCGGGCGGCGAGAAATTCACCGTCCTGTCGTCGGGGGAATTGTCGGGGGAATTCGAAGTCACCCACGGGTAAACACTCCTCGTCGCGGTCCGTCGTCACCGGTACGACGGAGCACGGGCCGAGGATGTGACAACACCGGCCGAGGATGTGACAAGCGGTGCCGGGATTACCCCCAGTCGCGCCCGGTCCGCCCCCGCTTGGTGTCGGAGCGCGCCTTCTTCTCCCGCAACCGGCGTTCATTGATACCGCGCGGAATACGGGTCGCCCGGCGCGGCTTCGGCGGCGGCGCGGTGGCCTCGGCGAGCAGCGCCGCGAGGCGTACGGCGGCGGTCTCGCGGTTGCGCCACTGGGAGCGGTGCTCGGAGGACCGTACGGTGACGACGCCGTCGACGAGCCGGGAGGCGAGGCGCTCCAGCGCGCGTGCCTTCCACACCTCGGGCAGGGACTCGGTCTTCGCGAGGTCGAAGCGCAGCTCCACCTGGGAGTCGCTGGTGTTGACGTGCTGCCCGCCCGGCCCTGACGACCGCGAGAAACGCCACATGAGCTCGGCCTCGGGCAGGGAGACGGAGCCGCGGATGGCATAGGGACCGGACATGTCCCCCATGGTCGCTCAGCTGTCCCGTCCACGTCACGCGAAATACGGCCGGACGTCGCGGGTAAAGAAAGTAAAGCCACGTGGAACCTTCGGTACCCCTCTTGGCGTTCATAGAGGTACCGGTAGCTTCGTCCTCAGCACGAAGCCCGCACCGCAACGAGGGAAGGACTCCCAACAATGGCTGTAAGCCTGTCCAAGGGTGGCAACGTCTCGCTCACCAAGGAGGCCCCGGGCCTGACCGCCGTCACCGTAGGCCTCGGCTGGGACGTCCGCACCACCACCGGCACGGACTTCGACCTCGACGCCTCGGCGATCGCGGTCAACCCCGAGGGCAAGGTCTACTCGGACGGACACTTCATCTTCTTCAACAACAAGTCGACCCCGGACCAGACCATCGTCCACACCGGTGACAACCGCACGGGCGAGGGCGCGGGCGACGACGAGGCGATCAACGTCAACCTCGCGGGCCTCCCGGCCGACGTCGAGAAGATCGTCTTCCCGGTCTCGATCTACGACGCGGAGACCCGCTCGCAGAACTTCGGCCAGGTCCGCAACGCGTACATCCGCATCGTGAACCAGGCCGGCGGCGCCGAGATCGCCCGCTACGACCTCTCGGAGGACGCGGCGACGGAGACGGCCATGGTCTTCGGCGAGCTGTACCGCAACGGCGCGGAGTGGAAGTTCCGCGCGGTGGGCCAGGGTTACGCCTCGGGCCTGGTCGGCATCGCCCAGGACTTCGGCGTCAACGTCTGACGTCCACGACGCTTGTAATGCCGTGCGCGAAGCCCCTGGTTGCGGTTGCCGCCGGGGGCTTCGGCCTGCGCGGGCACGGGGACGGCACGGAACTGCACGGGGGTCCCACAGGGGGGTCTCAGCCCCGTATGGCAATGTGCCCGGGATCAACAGCCGTTGGCCCCCTGGAAGGACAGCGAGCCCTATGTCGTTCGGACCGTCCCCCGCCGGTTTCGGGCCTCCTTCACCGCCCTCCTGGACCCCGCCGACCGAGACCGAGCGCGCACTGGCCGAGGCCAGGGCGCGCGGCGACTGGGCCGTGTACCACGCCGTGCTCGCCCGGGTCCGCCTCTACTACGTGATGTCGCGCGAGGCCTACGACGCCCAACCCGACCGCGTCCACCGCACGTTCGTCCGCGACCCGCGCGACGGCACCGAGCGCTGGGAGCTGTTCACCGACGGCATGCTGCCCGCGCCGCGCCCCGACGTGGTGTACTCGCGCGCCTCCCTGCGCTGGATCGCGGACGCCTGGAACCCGCGCTGCCCGCCCGCCGTCGTCGTCAACCCCGGCTCCCCGTGCGAACTCGCCCTGCCCTACGGCCCGCCGGGCACGACGGACTGGTCGCGCGCGGCGGAACACATCGGCACCCCCTCCACCTCCATGCGGCTGCGCGCCCTCCACGTCGGCGGCGCGCTCCACGGCCCCGTCGCCCACGGCCTGGCCTGCGGAGCCCTCCTCTGCGTCAACAACGGTTCCCTGTGGAACGCGCCGGCCTGGCACGGACACGGCTACGACGGCGAGCGCCGGCGGCTGCGCGAGTGGTGGGGGATCACCACCCGCGCCGAGTGGCAGCACCATCTGCGCAACCTGCTCGCCGCCGAAGCCTCCAGCTCCGTATGGGAGTTCGCGCTGAGCCTGCGCCGCACGATCGCCCGTGACTTCGGCGGCCACGTCGACACCGGCTACTGGCGCCAGGCCGTCGCCACCGTCATCCGCGCCAACTCCGAGGGCACCACGGTGATCACCGAGGACGGCGTCACCAAGACCGACCCACGCCCCGCGTCGGAGACCGAGGCCCGCGTCGAGGGCGTACAACGCCTCATCGGCCGCATCACCCGCTACGAGGCCCGGATGCGCGCCGACGGCATCCTCGACGAGAACCGCTACGTCACCTCGGTCGAGGCCTGGGACCTGGGCCGCGCCTCGAAGATGGCCCGCTGGGGCCTCGGCGCCCGCTTCTGCACCCTGGCGGAGACCGAGTCCGCCCTCGTCCGCGCGGGCCGCGCCGCCGCCCTCGCCCACCGCTCCTGGCCGGACTTCTCCGCCGGCTACATCCTCGGCCGCTGCCTGCACTTCGACGAGGAGGAGTTCGGCCCCTGGTACCAGGACATGGTCGCCGCGCACCGGATCCTCATGTCGGAGGCGGGGAGTCCCTGGCTGAACATCCCGTTCCGATAGGAGGGTCATAACTAGGAGGGTCATAACCTGGTGAAGATCCGTTCCTCACCCGGAGGTTGAGCCTTGCGAAGACGTACGTTCGTCACCGCCCTCGGCGCCACGGTCGCCGCGTCCGCCGTACCGGGAGTGGCACGGGCGGCCTCGCCGCTCATCTCTCCGACACTGACGGGCCGGGACCCGTCGGCGTCGGCGAACGCGCAGAAGGTCTATGGCCAGTTGGTGTCGCTGGAGAACGCGGCGCGCTCCGGGACCAACCCGATGACGATCATCGGGCAGCACATCGAGACCCAGCAGGAGCTGTACAACACGAGTTACGGGGACACGGGCGGCACAACGTTCTCCGGCTACTACTACAAGAAGGCCGCGGACATCACCGGCAAGCTGTCCGGCTTCGTCGAGATCGACCTCGGTCCCGGGTACGGCGCGACCGGCTGGGGGACGTACGGCGACCGGTCCTACAACCGGCCGCTGGGGCTGCCGACGGGGGTGCGGTGGTGGCAGTACGCGGACGACGCCGTCGACCTCGCCTTCGGTGTGTGGAAGGGTCTGCCGCGCGCGGCAGACGGCAGTTACAACCCGGACGGCACCATGGTCCGGCTCGACGGCACCACCGCGTCCCTCACCAACGGCGGCGCGGCCTCCGGCATCGTGGGCATGAGCTTCCACCAGCCGTACCCGGGTTCCGCGGTGAAGTCCTGGAGCCGGGTCCTCACCCAGGTCGCGGGCCAGCACCCGGGCGGTGTCGACTCCTATCCGGTGGCGACACTCACCACCGACCAGGCATGGTTCGACCGCGTGCTCGACTGGGAGTCGGACACCGACGAGTACCGGGCGCTCCTAGCGGACCTGAGCTTCCTGGCGGCCACGCTCTCGTACTTCGCCGCATGGGACATCCCTGTGCTCCTCCGGCCGTACCACGAGATGAACGGCGACTGGTTCTGGTGGGGCGGGAAGACCCCGGCCTCCTACAAGAAGCTGTGGCGGATCACGTACGACTACCTGGTCAAGACGAAGGGCCTGCACAACCTGGTCTTCGTCTGGTCACCCAACGCCTGGGACCCGCAGGGGGACGACGTCCCGTGGGACTACTACCCCGGGTCCGACCTCGTCGACGTCGTCGGCGTCGACGACTACAGCCCGTCCACCTCGGACCTCACGCACGTGTACTACACGGGGCTGGTCGACTACGCGAAGCCGCGGATGCTCGCCGAGTCGTACAACGTGCCGATCACGGCGGCGGGTTCGAACGCGCTGACCCGCAGCCCGTGGGTGATCTGGAGCATCTGGGGCTCCGGCCTGACCAAGACGGCCATCAACTCGAACGCGGACGTGAAGGCGACGTACTACGCCACGGACCAGGTGTACACGGGCGGTTCGGGCACCGGGTTCGGACAGAACTTCGCGTGGGGGTCGGTGCACGCGCACTGAGCGCGGCGTCCTTCCGAACGAGGGCCCGGGGCTTGAATCCTGATGCGACGTCAGGACACCTCAGTTACAGGTCTGTTGAGAATTCACTCGTACCGTGGTGATCAACACGGCGCTCGTCGGCGCCCCTTATCCAACGGAGAAGCACCACGATGCGTCTGCTCCACGCCGCCACGGCACTCGCCGCCACATCCGCGCTCGCCCTGGCGCTCACCGCCTGCGGGAACGGCAGTGGCGACGACGCCGCGGGCGACCAGTCGTCCGCACCGACGTCCTCGTCCTCGGCCACCGCGGCCGACGGCGCCTCGGCGGAGAACGCGGGTGACACCAAGGACGCGGGCAGCGGCACCGGTGGAAGCGGCAGCAGTGCCACGGGCAGCAGCACCAGCGGCGGTACGGGCACCAGCACCGGCACCGGCGCGAGCCGCTGCCACACCGCCGGGCTCGGCTTCTCGTTCGGCTCCGGCGACGGCAAGATCAGCAGCTCGGACGACCAGCAGCACCTGGCCGTGGTACTGAAGAACAAGACGTCCGCCGCGTGCACCGTCCAGGGCTTCCCCGGGGTCGACCTGAAGTCCTCCGGGGGAAGCTGGTCACTGACCCGCAGCAGTGCAACGCCCCAGAAGGTCACCCTGGCCGCCGGCAGCAGCGCGACGTTCACCATCACCTTCCTGCCGTGGACCCAGGGCAGCGGCACCGAGTTCAAGGCCACGTCCGTCGTCGTCACCCCGCCGAACGAGACCACCTCGGCCACCCTGACCTGGCCCGGCGGCAGCGTCCTGCTCCAGGACGGCGCCACGCATCCCGGCACCTACACCGGCCCCGTCGGCGGCTGAAGGCCGGACCGGGACGATCACCCACGGCGTCTTCGTCTTCCCTCGGTGATCGATAGTGTCTCCAAGTGACCCGCCGGCGGCGGCCTTTCGCGCACGCCGACGGGAAACGACAGACGCGACTCCTGCCATGGCGGTGTTCCTGTGCCCTTGCTGCCCTTGCCCTCGCGCATAGCCCTCGTCGGTGCCGGCCGCATGGGGACACCTCTGTGCGGACGCTTCGTTTCGGCGGGTCACGCGGTGACCGTTTCCGATCTGCGTCCCGAACGGGAAGAAGCGGTGCGTTCGTTGGGCGCGGACTGGGCGCCGTCCGTCACGACGGCCGCGGCCGGGGCGGACGTCCTGGTCACCGTGGTTCCTGGCCCCGACGAGGCGGCGGCAGCTCTTCCGGAAGCCGTGTTCGCCGCCCTGGCCCCTGGGGCGGTGTGGATCGACATGACGAGCAACTCCCCCGCAGCCGCGCGGGAGTTGCGCGAACGCGCCGGCGCCCACGGCGTCGATGTCCTCGAAGCGCCGATGGGCGGCAGCCCCGACGACGCCGAACACGGGCGCGTGCGGCTGTTCGTGGGCGGTTCCGCCGAAGTCCTCGACCGGTGCGGGCCGCTGCTGGAGGCCGTGACGACATCGGACCGGATCCGCCACATGGGCGGCCCCGGAACCGGCTACACGACGAAACTCCTCATCAACCTCCTCTGGTTCGGGCAGGCCACGGCAACCGCCGAGGCCCTTCTGCTCGGACGCCGAGCCGGCATAGACCTCACGGCCCTGCGGGACACGCTGGCGGACAGTGCGGCGGGGAGCGACTTCATCCGCCGGGACCTGTCGGCGCTGTTCGCCGGGGACTACCTCCGCTCCTACGGGCTCGACCGCATCCACGACCAGCTGGAGGTCATCGCCGGTGAAGCCCAAACCCTCGGCACCCCGCACGAGTTGGCCGACACGGTATTGCGCATCCACCGGCAGGCTCTCGAGCGCTTCGGACCCGTGGACGGCGAACTCCTGGCCATAGCCCTCCTGGAGGAGGCCGCCGGCACGCTGCTGCGCCCCTGACCGGTCCGATACGGGTTGCGACCCTGGTGACGCTCGGACCGGTACGTCGCCGGGGGTCGCTCTTCAACGATGCCGGTGGTCACACCGATTCCCTGGCCGTACGCCTCGAAGTCGTCCTGCGCCACGACCGCTTACGCGTCTCGGTCTACGACGACGCCCTCGACGCGGACCCCGAACAGAAACCCGGCGACGCGTACGACGAGAACGGGAGAGGCCTGCTCCTGCTCACCGGCCTCGCCCGGGACTGGGGCGTGCGGCGCGGCGCCACCGCCCACGGCACCCCGGCCGAACACATCTGGTTCGAGCTCGGCGGAGCCCCCGCCCGCTAGCGTGCCCTCATGTTCCTCGAACCGCTCACGCCGACCGAGGCCGGCGCCCTCCCCGGCGAGCTTCTCACCGAGCTGACCGCCCTCTACGCCTCGAACCACGCGTTCCACGCCCTGAGCGGTGACTTCCCGGACCCGGAGGACATCCGGCCCGAGCAGGTGGCGACCGCGCTGGCCGACGAGTTGGCCGATCCGAACACGGAGGTACTGCTCGCCCGCAGCGCAGGGCGGCTCGTGGGGATCGCGATCACTCTCGGGGCGCATCCCGACCCGGCCGACGACGACCCCTGGATCGGCCTGCTGATGATCGACGCCGCTCAGCAACAACAGGGCCACGGACGGCAGTTGGCGTCCCTCGTCGAGAACCGCTTCCGCGAGTCCGGCCGAACCGCCCTACGCCTCGCCGTCCTTGACAACAACCCGCAGGGCCTCGCCTTCTGGACCGCCCTCGGCTACGACGTCATCGACCACCGCCAGGACCGCCAACTCGGCCGCCCCTGCACCGTGTTGCGCAAACAGCTCCGCACACCCCGGCACGCCGCCCGCGTCGCCGTGCTCGACCCCACCGGTTCCGTCTTCCTCTTCCGCTACGACGACTCCGAGAGCGGCGGCTTCTGGGCCCTCCCCGGCGGCGGCCTCGAAGGGGACGAGACCCCGCGCGAGGGTGCCCTGCGCGAACTGCACGAGGAGACCGGCTGGACCGACCTCGCGCCCGGCCCCCTGCTGACCACCAGGGAGGCCGACTTCACCGTCTCCGGCACCCCCGTCCACCAGCACGAGCGCATCTACGTCACCCACGGCCCCCACCGCGAACCCACCGGCCCCGACCTTCCCGCCGCCCATGCCGAGGACGGCATCCGAGCCTGGCGGTGGTGGACTCGGGAGGAGTTGCGCGGGACGACGGAGACCGTGTGGCCGGCTGAACTCGCCGGGCTGCTCGACGAGTTGGAGGAGAGGGAAGAGAGGGAGGGAGAGGGGGAGGGGAGATAGGGAGACAGGCCGGATTCCCCACGAGCATCCCTCACCGCCGAACGGATCTTTGCCCCGCCTTTGCGTTCAACGCAGTTGCGAATCGCACAGTCTGGTTAAGGTCGTACGGCCGACGAGCCGACCACGGGGGAGAGCACGCGTCCATGGGCGACAAGGGCGAGATACTCGACATCAAGATCGCTGACCTCAAAGCGACAGCTCCACACTTCCAGACCCACAGCACCGATCTCGCCAAGGCGCTCACCAAGCTCAGGACAGCTCTCGGAGCGGCGGGTTCTCCCTGGGGCGACGACGAACAGGGCACCGCCTTCCACAGGGCCTACGGCCCGCACGTCACCCAGTTGGAGAATGCGGCGCAGATCCTCTCCGGCGGTCTGGCCAGCGTCCATGAGGCCATGACGGACATGGCGGACGGTCACATCGACCACGAAGAGCTGGTCCGCGCCATGTTCGGCAGGATCAGCGTCAAGGGTGGCGAGAGCGAAGGTGACGGCAGGTGAGCGTCGCCGACAAGGCCAAGAAAATCGTCCAGGACGTCACCGGCATGTGGTGGCCGGCCGCCGACGAGGACGGGCTGCGTGACGCGGCCAAGGCGTGGCGGGACTTCGCCGACGACATCGAGGACGTCACCGCCGCCGCGAACAAGTCGGCCCGCTCCATCATCGAGCACAACAAGGGCGAGGCGATCTCCGCCTTCGACGACCCGTTCTGGCGCCGCTACTACTACGACGGGCACGGCTGGCTCCAGGACATGATCGACGGTGCCCGGGACATGGCCAAGGCCCTCGACAAGTACGCCGACGCCGTGCACTCCGCGACGAAGCACCTCGAACACGAACTGGAGATCGTCGGAGCGACGATCATCGCCGGAACCGCCCTCGCCATCTTCACGGCCGGCATCTCCGAAGGCGCCGCGGCCGCGGCCACCGCGAGCATCGTGGAGATGGCCGGAACCCTCGGCGTGACCGTCTCCACCGAGGTCGCCACCATCGCGGGCACCACCCTCGCCACCGCCGCGCTCGGCGGCATCGAGTCGGTGACCGTGGACCTCGCCGTCGCCCAGCCGGTCGCGATCGCCACCGGCGAGAGCAAGGGCTTCAGCCTCGACGAGGCGAACGACTCGGCCCTCTACGGCATGGCGTTCGGCGGGATGTTCGGCGCGGGCGCGGGCACCGTCCGGGCCGCGACCGAGGCCGGCGGCTTCGGAACCCTCTTCGACGGGCTGACACTGCCGGGAGCGCGGGCCGCCGTGCCCGGAGCGCTCGACCTCGACTCGATCGCCGACGAGGCGCCCAAGCTGATCCGCCAGGACGACGACTTCAGCGCGACACACAATCCGTTCGGCCTGAAGAAGTCCCGGTTCGACCCGGACGTCGGCATCGTCCCCGCCGATCCGGACGGCGAGATCACCCCGCTCCAGCACGTCCTCGGCGGCAAGAACAAGGCCGCCAAGGAGTCCAGCCAGTACACCTCCTTCGCCCCGCAGGACGGCACCGGGAAGGTCTACGGCAACGAGGAGATCCGCGTCGACTACCAGCGGCTCCAGCAGGACATCGACGCGGGCAAGGTCCAAGGAGTCCGGATCCTGAGCCCGGAACAGGTCCAGCGGTCCATCAACGACGAGATCGACAAGGTCGCCGGACGCGAGATCGACGTGCCCGGCACACTCCGTGCCGGTGAAACCGACCAGGCATCCGACTTCGTCGACGGACTCGGGCTGAGCAAGGGCAAGTCACGTAAGGTTCTGGACCGGGTCATGGCCCTGCTCAACACCCGCCGCGACGGCGAGTGGCTGATCAGCGGGACCGTCCCCAAGGAGTACGTCACCGGACCGTTCCCCACCTCCGGATCGTAGGAAAGAGCAGATCCCATGGCCGACACCAAGGACCGCTGGCAGCCCAGCCCCGAGCTGCGGGCCCTGCTCTACACCGACTTCGACGGCAACCCGGCGGACCCCGACGACGTGATCGCCGACGCTCTGGACGACGACGGTTATCTGGAACGCACCCCCGGCCTGACCGCGATCCTCCAGGACACCACCGCCGACCCCGCCGCCCGCCTCCTCGCCTGCTGCGCACTCACCAGCTGGGCCGATCCGCTCGGCTACGACACCGTCCTGCGGGCAGCCGCCGCCCCCGACGACGTGGTCTGGCGCGGTCAGTCCGCCGACCGGTTCTTCAGCCAGGACGACACCTTCGGCCAGCTCGCCGACGCGGTCGGAGCCAGCAGGGACATGGTCGACGAACGCGACAGTGCCGAGCTACGGATCGAGGCGGCGCGCGCTCTGATCTCGCTCGCGGACCGTTTCCAGTTCGACCGGCACATCTCCTCTCTGCTGTCCCGCGAGATCGTCGAAGCCGCTCAGGACGAGATCGACGCCACGGTCGAGCGGGGCATCGGCCGCCTCGCCTCGGGCGAGCACATCCCCTATGACCTCGGCCTCCAACTCGCCCTGCTCACCGTCGCGATGAAGTCATATGACGAGCCGGGCGCGCACGACGCCATGATCCGCCTCGCCGCCGCTCACCCGGGCGAGCGTGCCCTCCGGGAACTCGCGGACGCGACTGGAAGCTCCCTCTGGCTGTTGTAGGGGTCACCGCGGAGGGATCGATCCGGTCGGTCAGGGCCGCGCCGGTTTCCCGTCCCCGTACAGCCAGTCCTTCCAGATTCCGCCGAAGTCCTTGCCCGGCGCCATCTTCTCCACGTACGCCGTGAAGTCCGCCGTGTCCGCGTTGCCGTAGCGGTGCGCGGCTGCCCAGCCCTGGATGATGTCGTAGAACCGCGCGTCGCCGACCGTCCGGCGGATCTTGTGGAGGACCATCGCGCCGCGTTCGTAGACGGGGCTGTCGGAGATGTGGGCGGCACTTGTCGGCTTGGCCGGGGGGAAGGCCCAGATCGCCTCGCTGTCGGCCTTGTTGTCGTAGTAGTCGCCCTTGTACAGGGCGTCGAAGGTCTCCTGGGCCGTGTCACCGTCGTGGTCCTCGTCCCAGAGCCATTCCGCGTACGTCGCGAAGCCCTCGTTGAGCCACATGTCGCGCCAGGTCTTCGGGGTGACGGAGTCGCCGTACCACTGGTGGGCGAGTTCGTGGACGAGGGTGGCGGTGTCGGGGGCACCGGGGAAGAAGGGGCGGGTCTGGGTCTCCAGGGCGTAACCGGCGTCGCCCCGTCGGTCGACGATCGCGCCGGTGGAGGAGAAGGGGTAGGAGCCGAAGTTGTACTCCTCCCACTCCATGATCTCCGGGAGCCGAGCCAGTACCTTGCGGCTCGCCGCCGCTTCGTGCGGGTCCACCGCCGTGTACACGGGCAGGCCGTTCTTCGTGGTGGTGCGGGTGATGTCGTAGTGGCCGATCGCGACCGTGGCCAGGTAGGTCGCCATGGGGTGGGTGGTGCGCCAGCTGTAGGTCGTCGTCGCCCCGCTGCCGTCGCCCGTCGTCGTCTCCGTCGTCGTCTCCGTCCTCAACTCGCCGTTGGAGACCGCCTGCAGGCCCTTCGGGACGGTGATCGTGATGTCGTAAGTCGCCTTGTCGGAGGGGTGGTTGTCGCTGGGGAACCATGCCATCGAGCCCGTCGGTTCGCCCAGTGCCAGCGCGCCGTCCGCCGTGCGCAGCCAGCCCTCCTCCGAGCCGTCGGGGTCGGTGATCGTCTCGGGGGTGCCGGAGTAGCGGACCGTCGTCCGGAACGTCTCGCCCTCGGGGAGGGTGGCGGGTGGGCGGACGGTCAGCTCCTGGCCCTTGCGGGTCCAGCGCGCCTTCCTGCCCGCGACCGTCAGCGACTTGACCTGCATGCCTTTCAGGTCCAGGTCGAAGGCGGAGAGGTCGTGGGTGGCCCGGGCCGTGATCTCCGCCGTGCCCGTCAGGCGGTGGGTGTCGGGGGTGTAGGCGAGGGTCAGGGCGTAGTGGGTGACGTCGTAGCCGCCGTTGCCCGCGTTCGGGAAGTACGGGTCGCCCACGCCGGAAGCGCCGGGAGCGCCGGATGTGCCCTGGGCGCCCGAACCCGTGCACGCGGTGAGGGCGAGGGCCAGCGCGCAGGCGGTGAGCGCGGGGACAAGCGGTACGGATCGGGGCACGTCCGCGATCCTACGAGCCGGGCACGTCCGCGATCCTACGAGCCGGGCACGTCCGCGATCCTACGAGCCGGGCACGTCCGCGATCCTATGAGCGGGGCACGTCCGCGAGCCCACGAGTTCGGGACGCGTCGCCCCGCGGGGGCGTCGTGAGCAGGGGCTCCGGCTGCCCTCGGCCCTCTCCGACCATCTGCCCTCACCCCTCTCCGACCGTGACACCATCACCTACGTGCTCGACATCGGCTACGCCCTCTCCAACCGTTTCCCGGACCCCCCGCAGACCGACTACCGTCGCGCGGACGTCCACGCGCTGCGGCACGACCTGTTCTGCGGTGACGTCTATCTCGCCGACACCAAGGCGGACCGGGAAGTCGCGACGGCCTGGGGATGGGTGCCGGTGCTCGACTTCGCGTGGGCGTTGTGCGACATCGTGGAGCGGATCGACCAGGACCCGGCGGGCTCGCGGGCGTCCCGGCCGCAGCGCGCGGAACTGGACTTCACCGAGTCCACCGACCGGATGCTTTTCGAGCGGCGCTTCGGGTGGGTGGACGTCGAGGCCGACTGGATGCGGCGGGACGAGGAGCCGCTGAGCTTCTCGCACGCCGAACTCCGGCGCGAGGCACGGGACTTCCTGCACGATCTGATCGCCGACCTGGTCGACATGCACGATGCCCTTGGCGAGAACCCGGCGATCTGGACGTTGCAGGCGAGGTTCCCGAGGGTGCGGTGAGCCTCTGGCAGCCCTGAGTTTCCGGCTGCCCTTGCGCTTCCCGGCTGCCCTGAACCCGTGGTGCCGTCCCTGGGGGCTGCGCCCCCAGACCCCCATCGGCCTGAACGGCCTCGTCCTCAAACGCCGGACGGGCTGGGTGATGCCGGCCTGCGCCACAAAGGCACCCCGCCCGTGCCCCGAAGCACCCCCGCACTCCCGTCACCCCGAAGCTCACCCCCGTCACCGCGAAGCGCACTCCCGTCACCCCGAAGCGCACCCCTGTCACCCGAAGAACCCCTCACCTCAAGAAGCGCGCCCCTCACCCCGAAGAGCACCCTCAGCTCAAAAGCCCGCCCCCCTCACCCCGAAGAACCCCTCACCTCAAAAAGCGATCCCCCCTCACCCCTCCACCCGAATCCCCATCTGCACCGCCAACACCGGCGCCAGATCCAACAGTTGCCCCATGCTGATCACCGCCCCCGACAGCCGATCCACTCCCCGCGCGATCTCCAGCTCAGCCGCCCCCCGCAGATCCACATCGGTGAACGTCACCCCCGTGAAGTCCGCCCCCTTCAACGCACAGTCCACGAACTCGACGCGCTCCAGCCGAGCATCAAGAAAGTCCGGCTCCACCAGAACACAACTCTCGAAGACGACATCCCGGAGCCGCGCCTTGCGCAGATTCAGGTAATCGATCTTTCCTCCCCGAATCACCACCCGCTCCAGAACCGCGCCGTGCAGCTGCACACCGCCCATCCTGGCGTCGATCACCTCGACATCGCGCAGGGTCGACTCCGCGAGGTCGGTGCCGACACCCCGTATGCCGGTGAGGACCGAGTCCAGTACGCGGGCGTGATGCAGTCGCGTCTCGTCCAGCGCGCAGCCCGTCAGCGCGCAGTCCATGAAGCGGGCGCCCCCGCCGTCCTGCCCCGCGAAGTCCTCGTCCCGGAACTCCAGCCCGTCGTAGTCCCCGTCCGGCTCCAACTCCCCACCGCCGTAAGCCTCCAGCCCCGGCAACCGCACCTCGGGCCGCCGCGCCCCCTTCACCCCACCCGTCTTACCCGTCTTGTCCGTTCCACCCGTCCCGCCCGCCGCTCTCCTCGCCATGCCCCCATCCTGCACCCCACCACTGACAACGCCCCCGACCTGCGCAGACCCACCACCCCTTGACCTCAAGCGCGCTTGAGGTCGAAGAGTGTCCCCATGCAGGCCATACGACTCCACAGCTTCGGCCCCGCCGAGAACCTCACCTACGAACCCGTCGACGACCCCTCCCCCGCCCCCGGCCAGGTCCGTATCGCCGTCGCCGCGGCCGGAATCCACCTCCTGGACACCGTTCTGCGCAAGGGAGAACAGGGCCCGTTGCCCGAACTCCCCGCTCTCCCCACCATCCCCGGCCGCGAGGTCGCCGGCGTCGTCGAGTCGCTCGGCGAGGGAGTCGCCGGGCTGTGGCTCGGGAAGCGGGTGGTCGCGCATCTCGGGTTCGCGCCGGGCGGGTACGCGGAGTTGGCCGTAGCCGATGTCGAGCGGGTGCACGAGATCCCGGGGAACCTGGACTTCGCCCAGGCCGTCGCCATGATCGGGACGGGGCGTACCGCGATGGGGATCGTGCAGTTCAGCGAGCTGGACAGCGACTCCGTGGTCGTCGTTCCGGCCGCCGCCGGAGGTCTCGGCACCCTGCTCGTGCAGTACGCCGAGCACGCCGGTGCCACCGTGATCGGTCTCGCGGGCGGCCCGGAGAAGGTTGCCCTGGTGCGGGCGAACGGCGCCGATCTCGCCCTCGACTACACGGACCCGGAGTGGCCGGGAAAGGTGCGGGCCTGGCTCGGCGGGCGGCACGCGACCGTCGTGTTCGACGGGGTGGGCGGCGAGATCGCCCGTGAAGCCGTAGGACTGCTCGGGTCCGGCGGTCAGCATGTCGTCTTCGGGTGGTCGAGCGGCGAGCCGTATGCCGCCGAAGGGCTGTCCGAACAGGTGCTCGGGCCCGTGATGATGCGAAAGGCCGGCGGCCCGAGTCCCGTCCGGACGCTGGAGTTGCGCGCGCTAGCCGAGGCGGCGGAGGGCCGGCTGGTGCCGGCCGTCCAACGGTTCCCGCTGGCCGCGGCGGCGGACGCGCACCGGGCGCTGGAGACGAGGAGGACGACCGGGAAAGTGGTCTTGGAACCATGACCGAGCACAGCGGTTCCGCAGATGCGATACATCCCGTTTCATGGTCTTCTGAGCAGATGAGCGTCACCCGAACAGGTGAACCAAACGAACCCGGAACGACGGCCGCGCAGCCCGACCCTCGCCGCTGGTGGGGCCTGGTGATCATCGCTCTCGCGCAGCTGATGGTCGTCCTCGACGCGACGATCGTGAACATCGCACTCCCCTCCGCACAGCGTGACCTGGGCATGTCCGACGGCAACCGCCAATGGGTCATCACCGCCTACACGCTCGCCTTCGGCGGCCTGCTCCTCCTCGGCGGCCGAATCGCCGACCTGGTGGGCCGCAAACGCACCTTCGTCATCGGCCTGATCGGCTTCGCGGGCGCCTCCGCACTCGGCGGCGCGGCCACGACCTCAGGCATGCTCTTCGGCGCCCGCGCGCTCCAGGGCGTCTTCGCCGCCGTACTGGCCCCCTCGGCGCTCAGCCTCCTCACCACCACCTTCACCGACCCGAAGGAACGCGGAAAGGCCTTCGGGATCTACGGCGCGCTCGCGGGCAGCGGTTCGGCGATCGGCTTCATAGCGGGCGGCCTGCTCACCGAGTACCTGAACTGGCGCTGGTGCCTGTACGTCAACATCCCCATCGCGATCATCGCGGTCTTCGGCGCCTTCGCCCTCCTCCACGACCGCCCCGGCCACAAGGGCGCCCGCCTCGACGTACCCGGTGTGCTGCTGGGCTGCGGCGGACTGGTCGCGATCGTCTACGGGTTCAGCGAGGCGGAACCGCGCGGCTGGACGGACTCGCTGGTCCTCGGCCTGTTCGTCGCAGGCGCCGTACTACTCACATCCTTCGTCTGGTGGCAGACGAGGGCCCCCAGCCCCCTCCTCCCCCTCCACATCGTCAAGGACCGCAACCGGGCCGGCTGCTTCCTCACCATGGGGCTCGCCGTCATCGGCATGTTCGGCGTGTTCCTGTTCATGACCTACTACCTCCAGGTCGTCCTCGGCTACTCGCCCGTGAAGACCGGCATGGCCTTCCTTCCCCTCACGGTCGCGATCATCATCGGCTCGACGCAGATCTCGGCCCGGCTGATGCACCATGTGCCGCCGCGCACCCTGATGGTCCCGGGCGCGGTCCTGGCCGCAGGCGGTATGTCCTTCTTCACCCGGCTGACCGTCGAGTCGGACTACGCGACCGAACTCCTCCCCGGGCTGCTGCTGATGGGCCTCGGCATGGGCCTGATCTTCATGCCGGTCTTCGCCACCGCCACGGCCGGAGTCGCCCCGCAGGACTCGGGCGTGACCTCCGCGACCGTCAACACCGCGCAGCAGGTGGGCGGTTCGATCGGCACGGCCCTCCTCAACACGATCGCCACCACCAGCAGCACGGCCTACATCGCCGCCCATCTCCACAACCCGGCCCAGAAGGCCCTCATCACGAGCAAGGGCATCGTCCACGGCTACACGGTCGCCATCTGGTGGGCCGTCGCCGTGATGCTGCTGGCGGGACTGGTCGCGGGGTTGATGGTGACGGCCCGAGCACCGAAGCACGCGGCTACGGCGCAGGCGCCGGAGTCGGAGTCGGAGTCGGTGAACTGAGCGGACAGTCAGCCGCGTACGGCGAGAAGGGGCCGTGTCGGGGGGTGTCCGCCCGCAGCGGTTGGCGCGTCAACACGGCCGAGTTGGTAAATGACCGATTCCGCGCCGTTCCGAGGACGGACACCCCCCGGCACGGCCCCGACCCACCACCAAACCGCAGGCGCAAAGCCGCACCCCCACAAAGCCGCACCCCCACAAAACCGCACCCGACGACAACCCGCCCCAGGCCTCAGTGCCGCCCGGCCACCCGATCGGCAAGCCGCGCCAACCGCGACGACTCCGCACCGTGCCCCGCCAGTTCACGCCGGTCCGCCGCGCGGTACGTCGCGTACATCCCCTGCACGCCCAGCCAACGCAGCGGCTCCGGCTCCCACTTGCGCACCTTGTGATCGACCCACGGCAGTGCGGTGAGGTCAGTAGCGCCGCCCTCCCCCGAATCCAACCGCACCAGATCCCGCAACGTCCGCCCCGCGAGGTTCGTCGTCGCGACCCCCGAGCCGACGTAACCGCCCGCCCACCCCAGCCCCGTCGACCGATCCAGCGTCACCGTCGCGCACCAGTCGCGCGGCACCCCCAGAACCCCTGACCAGGCGTGCTCGACACGCAGCCCGGCCAGCGAGGGGAAGAAGCGCACGAGGATCTCGCGCAGGGCCTCGATCGTCGCCGCCTGTGTGCGCCCGTCGTTGTCGGTCCGCGACCCGAAGCGGTACGGCACCCCGCGCCCGCCCAGCGCGATCCGCCCGTCGGCGGTGCGCTGCGCGTACATGTACGCGTGCGCCATGTCGCCGAGGGCCTCCAGACCGGCCCAACCGACCGACTCCCACTGCTCCTCGGTGAGCGGCTCGGTCGCGATCATCGAGGAGTTCATGGGCAGCCAGGTCCGCCGCTGCCCCTTGAGGTTCGCGGTGAAGCCCTCGGTGCAGCGCAGGACGTAGGGCGCGCGGACGGTGCCGTAGGGCGTGACGGCGTGCCGGGGCCGGATCTCGGTGACGGGCGTCGACTCGTGAATGACGACCCCCAGCGCCTCGGCCGCCGCCGCGAGTCCCTTCACCAGCTTCACCGGATGCAGGCGCGCGCCGTGCGGCGTCCACGTCGAACCGACCGCGTCCGCGACCCGGATCCGCTCGGCGGTCTCGCGGGCGCCGTACAGCTCGCGGTCCTTCTCGCCGTACGACAGCTCGTGCGCGTGGAAGGCCTTCAGCCGCGCCAACTGGGCTGGCGTACAAGCGACTTCGAGCACCCCACCGCGATGGATGTCGGCCTCGATCCGCTCCTCCTCCGCAACCTTGACGACCTCGGCGACGGTGTCGTTCATGGCCTTCTGCAGGCGTACGGCGGCTTCGTGGCCGTGGAGTCTCGCGTACCGGTCGCGGCCCGCGATGCCGTTGTAGAGCCAGCCGCCGTTCCGCCCCGAGGCGCCGTAGCCGCAGAACTTCTGCTCCAGGACGGTGACCCGAAGAGAGGGGGCCGCCTTCTTCAGGTAGTACGCGGTCCACAGTCCCGTGTAGCCGCCGCCGACGATCACGACGTCGGCCGAGGCGTCACCGGCGAGGGGCTCCCGTCGCGCCGGGAGGCCGTCGTCCGTGTACCAGAAGGAGATGCCGCCGTTGACGACACCGCTTGCCGAGCTGCTCATATCCGGACGCTAACCCCTGAGGGCGGCCACTGTCTCCTTCGGATTCCATGCTTTTCCACAGCCCCTGACCAGCGGATAACACGCCAGACCGATCAGCACGGAGGTGAAATGCCCGAGATCGGTGAAGGTGCGGTGGGTGGCCAGCGGCACGCCGTAGACCGCCAGCACGATCACGAGATACGGGTACCGCCACGGCGCCGCGATCCGGTACGCCAGCACCCCCACGACCCCCGCCAGCGCGTAACTCACCCCGATGTCAAGGGTGTTGACCGCGGACTCGGGCGCCATGTCGTTCTTGATCGCCCACAGCAGCGCCCCCTCGCTGATCAGCGTCGCCAGCACATGCGCGGCCACACACACCATCAGCCACCGCGCCGTACCGAGCCAACGCTCCGCCTGCGCGTGGAACACCGTGTACAGCACGGCGTACGGCAGCCAGCGCCCCCCATCCATCCACATCGCGCTCGCGAACAGCACCCGCACCGGGTTGTTCGACAACTCGTGGATGTTGGTGGACCGCTGCCGCAGGAACTCCTGCTCGAACTCCGGCGACATGTGGTGCACGGCGACCGTGGTAACGAACAGAATCCCCAGCCAGACGTAGGTGCCGGGCGCGCTGCGGACGTACGTCCACACCCTGTGGAGGCCCCGGGTAATTCGCATGAGCCGATTCACGCACGCAAGTATCGTCGGAGCCGTGATCGACATTCCGGCCGCGCTGGTCACCTCCCAGGAGACGTTCAACGGCGAGGCCGGCCGCGCCTTCGTCGCCGGGCTGCCGCAGCGGGCGGCCGGCTTCCTGGAGCGGTGGTCGCTCCGGCTCGACGGGCCCTCCATGTACGGCATGTGCGCCCTGGTGCTCCCCGTGCTGCGCGCCGACGGCGGCCGGGCCGCGCTGAAACTCCAGTACCTCGACGAGGAGACCGCGGGCGAGCCGGTCGCGCTGCGCGCCTGGGCCGGCGACGGCGCCGTAGAACTTCTGGAGTACGACGACGAGACCGGCACGCTGCTCCTCGAACGCCTCGACGCGTCCCGCGCGCTCACCCACGAACCGGACGCACGCGCCGCGACCGTCGTCATCGCCAGGCTGTTGGCGCGCCTGACGGCGGTATCCGCACCGCCGGAGCTGCGCCGGCGGCTCGGCCCGGTGGCGGCGGCCATGCTGGAACAGGTCCCCTCGGCCCTCCCCCGCCTCCCGGACCCGGCCGACCGACGCCTGATCGGGGACTGCGCGGCGGCGGTGCGCGAGGTCGCGGCCGAGCCCGGTGACCGGCTGCTGCACTGGGATCTGCACTACGACAACGTCCTCGGCGTCATCGACAACGGGCAGCGTGGGCCCTGGCTCGCCATCGACCCCAAGCCGTTGGCGGGCGACCCCGGCTTCGAACTCTTCCCGGCTCTGCACAACCGTTTCGAGCCCGACGAAATCCGTTGGCGCTTCGACGCGATGACGGACGTGATCGGTCTCGACCGGGCGCGGGCGCGGGCCTGGACGCTCGGGCGGGTGCTGCAGAACGCGCTGTGGGCGATCGAGGACGGGGACCTGCCGGCGCCGCACCATCTGGAGATCGCGCGGCGGCTGCGCGGCTAGGACCTGGCGGTCACGCCCGGGCGGGGCCCCGGTCCCGGCGCCGTCGGGCCTTGCGGTGATGGCGCGCCACCTACGGATCACCCGGTCCGCCTACGCCCACGCCGGTGTCCAGGTCCCCTCGTCGGAGGGGTCGGGGCGTGTCGAGGCGAGGTGGTCGCGGAGGGCCGTGAGCCCGGGGTGTCGGTTGTCGCGGTGGTGGACCAGGGAGTGCGGGTAGACGGGGGTCGGATTCCGTACGGCGATACGGCGCAGGTCGTGGTCGGCGGGCCAGACCAGGCGGGTCTGCTCGCCGACGAGGGTCGCCAGGGAACGGGACCCGGCGATGGTGTCCAGCAGGGGCTCCACCCCGAAGTCGGGGCCGGTGCTCTCGATCGTGAGCCCGAACGCGGCGGCGAACGCGTCGTAGTAGGCGGCCCACTCGGTGCCCGGGACGAGGCCGGGCATCCAGATCCGGTGCCCGACGAGGTCGGCCGGGGTGAGCGTGCGGGCGGCGGCGAGTGCGTGCGCCGGGCCGGTGAGCAGCTGGACGGGTTCGTCGAAGGCGCGGCTGACCTCGATGTCATCGGGAAGCCGACGGCCGGTCTCGGCGAGGGAGAGGGGGACGGAGCCGGAGACGGACCGCGCGGGAGCCGTGCTGCCGGGGAACCGTCTGCCGGTCTCGGCGAGGGAGACGGACCGGGCGGAAGCCGTGCTGCCGGGAAGCCGACGGCCGGTCTCGGCGAGGGAGACGGACCGCGAGGCGCCCGTGCGATCGGGGAACCGACGGCCGGTCTCGGCGACGGCGGCGGACCGCGCGGGGCCCGTGCTGTCGGCAAGCCGACGGCCGGTCACGGTGACGGCGCGGAACGACGCGTCGACCGTGCCGGAGCGGATGGCGTCCACGGCCGCGTCGGCGTCGAAGAGCGTCACGACGTCCAGCTCGATCTCCGGGTGCGCGCGATGGAAGTCGCGCAGCAGCGTGGCCGGGGCGAGCCCGCGACCGATCACGTCGACGCGCAGCGCGCGATGGCCGGGCCGGACGGAGGCGAACGCCCGCGCCTCGGCCCGCAGCAGTTCGCGGGCGTGGGGCAGGAACGCCCGCCCGTCGACGGTCAGTTCGGCCCCGCGCGGGGTCCGCGTGAACAGCCGCACTCCTACGGCCCGCTCCAGCGCGGCGATGCGCTTGGAGACGGCCTGCTGGGTGATCGACAACTCCGTGGCGGCATCCTGGAACCGGCCCGCGTCAGCGATGGCCACGAAGGTGCGCACAGCGTCGAGATCCACGCCGGTGACGATACTGGCGGCCACTGACAACCGCCGTTCACCAGCTGATACAACTCTTGGTTGTGACTGCGTGGCGGGTCGGTTGTTTGACCGGCGGGGGTGCCTCTCGGTTGGATCCCTGAGGTCAACGCGGGGTGGTGCGACCGAGGGAGTACGGGTGGGCAGGCGGGCGCTCGGGCGTCGGTTCGGGTGGTTGTGGGCGGCGTACGCGGTCAGTTCGTACGGCACCGGGCTCGGGTTCGGCGCGTTCCCCTTCCTGGCGATCCTCGTACTGCACTCCGGGCCGACCCAGGTGGCGGTGCTGGCCACCTCGGGGCGGGCGGTGGGAGCCCTGGTCGCGGTCCCACTCGGCCCGTGGGTGGAGTTCCGGCGCAAGCGGCCGGTGATGATCGCGATGGACGTGACCCGGTTCGCGGCGCTGCTGACCGTCCCCGTCGCGTTCGCGTTCGGGCTGCTCACCTTCGCCCAGCTCCTCGTGGTCTCCGTCGTCGTCGCCGCGGCGAACATCGCCTTCAACGCGGCGAGCGGCTCGTACCTGAAGGCGCTCGTGCCGCCGGATGACCTGCTCGTCGCGAACGCCCGCTTCGAGTCCACGACTTGGACCTCGACCATGCTCGGACCGCCGCTCGGCGGGGCCGCGATCGGACTGTTCGGCCCGGTGACGACGGTGGTGGCCGACGCGGTCAGCTACCTGCTCTCGGCGCTGGGCATCCGTGCGATCGGCGGGACGGAACCACGCCCCGAGCGGAGCGGTGCGCCACGGCTGCGCGCGGGCGAGCTGCTCGACGGCTGGCGCTACCTCCTCGCCCACCCCACCCTGCGCCCGCTGCTCCTCAACGCGATGGTGGTCAACGGCCTGATCATGGCCGCCGAGCCGTTGCTCGCCGTGCTCATGCTGGGCCGCCTCGGATTCGCGCCCTGGCAGTACGCCCTCGCGCTCGCGGCCTCATCCGGCGTCGGCGGCTTCGTCGGCTCACGCCTCGCGCGTCCGCTCGCGGCCAGGTTCGGCCGGCGCAGGGTGATGCTGGTCTCCGGGGTACTGCGGGCGTGCTGGCCGCTCGGCCTGGCGTTCGTCCGCCCCGGAGTCCCCGGGATGCTCCTCGTCACCGCCGTCCAACTCGGCCTGGTGACCTGCATCGGCGTCTTCAACCCCCTGCTGGCCACAAGCCGGCTGGAGCAGACCGCCTCCGACCGGGTCGCCCGCACCCTGACCGCCTGGTCGATCAGCACCAGCGCGGCGATCGCGGCACTGACGGCCACGTGGGGCGTACTGGCGGCGGCGACGAGCCCGCGCACGGCGATCGCCCTGGCCGGGGTCCTCCTCCTGGCCTCCCCCCTCCTGCTCCCTCGCGGCAAGGACGGAGGGCGGGACGAACCGGGCAAGAACCCGAGCCCCACTACCCTCTCGGCATGATCCGCACCGCGAACCCCACCGACATCCCCGTCATCCACGCCCTGATCCGCGAACTCGCCGCCTACGAAAAGGAACCCCAGGAGGCGAAGGCGACCCCGGAACAACTCCACGAGGCCCTCTTCGGCCAACACCCCGGCGCCCACGCCCACATCGCGACCGACGACACCACCGGCGAACCGGTCGGCTTCGCCCTCTGGTTCCTCAACTTCTCGACCTGGCGCGGAGTCCACGGCATCTACCTGGAGGACCTGTACGTCCGCCCCACCGCCCGCGGCGCCGGCCACGGCAAGGCCCTCCTCACCGAACTGGCCCGCATCTGCGTCACCCGCGGCTACGAACGCCTCGAGTGGTCCGTCCTCAACTGGAACCGCCCCGCGATCGACTTCTACGAGGCGCTGGGCGCGCGGCCCCAGGACGAGTGGACGGTGTACCGGCTGACGGACGGGGCGTTGAGCGAGTTGGGGGGTGGGGTGCCGGGGCGGTGAACGAGACGGGGGCGGAGCGCCCGGGCCGTGAACGAGTCGGGGGGGGGGCGGGACGCCGGGGGGTTGAGCGAGTCCGGGGGGCGGGACACCAGGGCGGTGAGCGAGTTGAGAGGCGGAGCGCCGGGGCGCTGAGCCCACGGGCGGTGCCCTGCTGGGGAGTTGGGGACACCCGCACGCCGGGACGGTGAGCGAGACGGAGGGCGGGACGCCGGGGTGTTGAGCGAGTTGGGGGGCGGGACGCTGGGGCGGTGAGCGAGTTGAGAGGCGGAGCGCCGGGGCGCTGAGCCCACGGGCGGCGCCCTGCCGGGGAGTTGGGAGACACCCGGACGCCGGGGCGGTGAACGAGCCGGGAAGCGAGACACCAGGACGGTGAGCAAGTTGGGAGGCGGGACGCCGGGGCGGTGAGCCCACGGGCAGTACCCTGCCGGGGAGTTGGGGACACCCGCACGCCGGGACGGTGAACAAGCTGGGAAGCGGAACGCCAGGGCGCTGAGCCCACGGGCGGGGCCCTGCCAGGGAGTTGGGAGATATCCGGGCGCCGGGCCGAGAGGCAGCGGCGGGAATTCGCACGCACGATCAAGCCCGGAACGGGCAGGGTCCCGGCATGAGTTTCACGAACACCTCGCCTTTCTTACCGGGCCTCGAACTCTGCCGCCGTTTCTACACAGAAGCCGTCCGCCCTCTCCTCGAAGAGACCGCCCCCGACATCCCGCACTCCGCCGCCCGCATCGGCGGCGGTTCCGAGGTCCTCGGCTACGACACCCCCCGCTCGACGGACCACGAATGGGGCCCGCGGCTCCAGCTCTTCCTCCGCCCCAGGGACGTCCCCCGGCACGCGGGCCGCATCAGACACCACCTCGCCGAACACCTCCCGAAGACCTTCCACGGCTACCCGACGAACTTCGCCCCGACGGGCGACGGAGACATCCGCGTCATGCGCGGCACGGCCGGGCCCGTCCACCACCGGGTCGAAGTCACCCACACCACAGCCTGGTTCACGGCGACCCTCGGCTTCGACCCCACCCACGACATCACCACCGCCGACTGGCTGACCACCCCCACGCAACTCCTCGCGGAGGTCACGGCAGGCGCGGTCTTCCACGACGGCCTGCATGAACTCGGCCCCCTGCGCCACGCCCTCCGCTGGTATCCCCGCGACATCTGGCTCCACGTCCTGGCCCGCCAGTGGCAGCGGATCTCCGAGCGGGAAGCCTTCGTGGGCCGCTGCGGCGAGGTCGGCGACGAGTTGGGCTCCGCCGTGAACGCGGCCCACCTGGCTCGGCACCTGATGCGCCTCTGCCTCCTCATGGACCGCCACTACCCCCCGTACGACAAATGGCTGGGCAGCGCCTTCGCCCGCACCACCGCCGGCCACCGCCTCACCCCGGTCCTCACGGCCGCCCTGGCGGCCACGGACTGGCACACCCGCGAGAAACACCTCGCGTACGCCTACGAGGCGGTCGCCGGCATCCACAACCAACTCAACCTGACCGACCGGGTCGACCCGTCCACCCGCCCGTACCACTCCAGACCCTTCCGCGTCCTGCACGCCGAACGCTTCACCGAGGCCCTGCTCGCCCGGAGCACGGAGCACACGAGGAACGAGCGCACCTGAGTACGCGTACTCAGGCTGACTGCGTCACCCGGCACTGGCGCTGCCGACATATGTTTCCCATGATTCAACCTTCTTCATCTAAAGAGGTGTTCATGGTTTGCGACCTGCAGCTGCGCACTGCCACCCCGGAGGATCTCGAGTGGATCCACGAGCTGCGCCACAGGGTGTACGCGCAGGAGTTGGGCCAGCATGCGCCTGATCCGTCCGGGCGGCTCCGTGACGGGCTGGACGGTGACAACGTCTACCTGGTCGCCGCGCGAGGCACGGCTCGTATCGGCTTTGTCAGCCTGACTCCGCCGTGGTTGGGACGGTACGGACTGGAGAAGTACCTGACCCGCGACGAGCTGCCGCTGCTGGCCGACGACGACCTGTTCGAGGTACGCATCCTCACCGTCGACCCGAGCTGGCGGACCACCGCGGCGGCACTGCTGCTGATGTACGCGGCGCTGCGCTGGATCGCCGCCAGGGGCGGTCGCCGGGTGGTGGCGATGGGGCGTACCGAACTGCTCGACATGTACCGGGCCGCCGGCCTGCGTCCGGTCGGCCGCACCGTCCACAGCGGTGCGGTGACGTTCGAGGTACTGACCGGAGACGTGGCCGAGCTGACGAAGCTCGCGATGGAGCGGTACCGCACCACGCTGGAGCGCCTGCGGTCAGCGGTGGACTGGCAGTTGGACGTGGCGTTCGCACCCCGACCGGACGGCTGTGAACACGGCGGCGTCTCGTTCACCGCCGTCGGCACCGACTTCCGTACTCTCCACAGGCGCCATCAGATTGTCGCGGCCGATGTGTTGGATGCGTGGTTCTCGCCGGCTCCCGGGGTGCGGGCCGCGCTCGCGGAGGACCCGGCGTGGGCCGCCCGGACCTCTCCGCCGACCGGCGCCGAGGGTCTGGTGGCGGAAATCGCCGCGGCCCGGGCGATACCGGCGGAGTCGCTTGTGGTCGGCGCCGGTTCGTCCGACCTGATCTTCAGGGCGTTCGGCCAGTGGCTGACCCCGGAGAGCAGAGTGCTGCTGATGGATCCGGGCTACGGCGAGTACGCCCACGTCACGGAGAAGGTGATCGGCTGCCGGGTGGACCGGTTCCGGCTGCGCCGCGAGGACGGCTGGCGGATCGACCAGGACCGGCTGTCCGCCGCCGTCGGGTCCGGCGGCTACGACCTTGTGGTGGTGGTCAACCCGAACAACCCGACCGGACGCCACGCGCCGGCCGCGGAGCTGCGTTCGCTGATCGCCGCCGCGCCGGCCCGCACCCGCTGGTGGATCGACGAGGCGTACCTGGGCTACGTAGGCCTGGCCGAGTCCCTCACCGACCTCGCCGCGACGGACCCACGGGTGGTGGTGTGCAGCTCACTGTCCAAGATGTACGCGCTGTCCGGCATGCGGGCCGCGTACCTGGTGGCCGAACCGGCCACCGCGGCGCGGCTGCGCCGTTGGACGCCGCCCTGGCCGGTCAGTCTCCCGGCGCAGCTGGCCGCGGTGGCCGCCCTGCGCGACCCGGCGTACTACAGCGACCGGTGGCTCCGCACCCACGCACTGCGTCGCCAACTGGCAGACGATCTCACCGAGTTGGACGAGAACACGATCGTCGAGGAATCCGTGGCGAACTTCCTCACCGTGATCCTGCCGACGGACGGGCCGAGCGCCGCGCAAGTGGTGACCGAGTGCCGCCGTCACGACGTGTATCTGCGTGATCTGTCGCCGCTGTCCGCGCTGTACGAGGGGCGCGGCGTGCGTATCGCGGTCAAGGACACGGCCGAGAACGCGCGCATCGTGGCTGCCTTCCGTGCCTCCCTGGACGTGCTGCGCCCGGGTCCGGCCTCGCTCGTCCCGACGCCACGGCCCGTTCTCGCCACCGGATCCGCTCTGTGATCACTGTCGCCTCACTGGCGCCCTTCCTCGGCGGGGCGCTGGTGCTGGGCGGCATCGCGGTGGCGGCGTCCCGGCGCCGTGAGTTGCTGATCCGGTGGTGCGCCTGGGCGGTCGGAGTGCCGCTGGTCACGGCCGCGTTCTGGTGGGGCCGCCCGGGCGCCGCGGCTGTCGCCATCGCGGCCGGGGTGATCGCCGTCATGGAGTACGCCGGGCTGATGCGGCTGGGCCGGCCGGACCGGGTGGTGCTGGCCGCGGCGGTGGTGGGCGTGGACCTGACCACCTGGTTGGCCCCCGGAGAGGTGTTCCGGGTGGCTGCCGTCGGGGCTCTCGCGCTGGCCGCGGTACCGCTCCTGGCCGGTGACGCCGACCACGGCCTGCGCCGACTGGGCGCCGGCCTGCTCGGGCTCGTCTGGCTGGGCGTGACGGCCGCGCTGGTGCCGCTCGGTGCGAGCGCCCTCGCCCTCTTCGTGGCGGTCTCGATCGCCGACATCGTGGCGTCCTTCGCCGGTCCGGCGCTGGGCGGGCCGCGGCTGTCGCCCCTGTCACCGGCCAAACGGTGGAGCGGCACTCTCGCCGGGGCAGCGGCCGGCCTCGGCGCACTCGCCGTACTGTCCGCGCTGAGCTGGCCGATGGCGGTCGCGGTGGCGGTGGGTGGTCCGGCCGGCGATCTTCTCGAGTCCATGGTCAAAAGAGGCGCACAGGCGAAGGACTCCGGCCACTGGCTGGCCGGCTCCGGCGGCCTGCTGGACCGGATCGACTCGCTGCTCATGGCGCTGGCGGTGCTGCTCGTCCTGCGCTGACACGGTGGGGAAGCACTGACACCGAGGTGCGCCCCCGCACCAGGCAGGTGCGGGGGCGCGCCGGTTCGCCGTCGGTCGGGGGTCAGAACCTGACGACGAAGTTGTTGACCGTGCCGATGTCGCCGGTTCCCACGTCGTCGACGCGGAGCTTCCACCAGCCGTTGACCGGCAGGTCGGTGGCGTCGACCGTGTAGACCTTCTTGATGACGCCGGCTTCCCCCGGCAGGCCGTTGTCCTTGAGGAGGTGCATGGAGCCGTCCGGGGCGATCAGGTCGATCTTGAGGTCGGCCAGGAACTCGTGCTCGACGTGCACGTACACCTGGAGCTTGGCCGAGCCGACGCCGGACAGACCGACGGCCTTGGTCCAGATCTCCGTGTAGTTCTTGTCCGGTATCGCCTTCACAGTCTGGTTCTCGTACGACGGGAACCCGATCGACCAGCCCTTCAGCTCACCGGTGGAGCCGGTGGCCGAGTCGGTGACCTTCAGGGTCCAGGTGCCGTTGGCGACCGCGTCGGTGGCGTCCACGCCGTAGGTCGTCTGGAGGGTGCCGCCCGCCTCGGAGCCGTAGGGCTTGAGCGTGTAGGACTTGCTGTCCGGGCTCTGGAGGACGAGTCGCAGGTCACCGATCTTGGTATGGGCGATGTTCGCGTACACCTGGAGCGGGCCCGCGGCGTTGCCGTCGATGTCGGAGACGTCGATCGTGGAGGTGATGGTGCCGGTGTCGGGGACGGTCTGGGCTGTCGTCTTCTCGAACGGCGTCGGGAAGATCAGTGACCAGGTCTCCAGTTTTCCGGTGTCCCCGTCGTCCGTGTCGGTCATCCGCAGGGTCCACTCGCCGTTGGCGGGCGAGGCGGAGGCGTCCACGGGGAACTCCGCGACGATGTTGTCCGTGCCGTCGGAGGTGCTCGGACTCTTGAGCAGGTGGACCGTGCCGGTGGGCGAGACGAGTTCCAGCTTGAGGTCGCCCCGGTAGGTGTGGGTGATGTTGACCGACACGGTGAGGTTCTTCGGCGCGTTGCCCGGGTATCCGGCGACGGTCACGGGCGAAGTGGCCGCCGCGCCGGGGGCGTCGGGGATGGTCACGTCCATGTCGTTGTCGACCTGGAAGGAGCGGGGCTTGCCGTCCGACTCGGGCTTCACCTCGATCGCGGTGATGGCCTTGCCGACGTCGATACGCGGAGTGGTCGCTCCGGTGTAGGTGATCGGGGTGCCGCTGGTGGCCAGCAGCGAGACCAGGCTGTCGATGCCCTCGGTGGGATACGTCTGCTTCAGCACGGCGAGCGCACCGGCCACATGCGGGGTCGCCATGGAGGTGCCGTTCTTGCTCGCGTAGGTGTTGCCGGGCACCGAGGAGACGATGGAGGTGCCGGGGGCGAACAGGTCGAGCAGCGGGCCGCGATTGGTGAACGCGGAGAGCTGGTCGTCGTCGGTGGTGGAGCCGACGGTGACGGCGGACGGTACGCAGCCGGGCGCGTTGATCGCGTTGGTGTAGCCGTTGTTGCCGGCCGCGACGACGGTGGCGACGCCCTCGGCGAGCAGGTTGTCGATGATCGTCTTGCGGGCGTCGGCCGTGCACGCGGTGGTCCAACGTCCGCCGCCGAGCGACAGGTTGGCGGCGACGACATTGGCTCCGGCCTTCTTCAGCGCGTACACCTTCTCCAGCCCCTTGATCTGGGAGCTGGTGAAGCTGAGGACGCACGGGCTGGCGCCGGCGCCGCAGTAGTCGTCCGAGGCGAACCGGGAGAACACCTGGATCGCGATGATGTCCGCGCCGGGCGCGACACCACGTGCGGGTGCGCCGCTGATTCCGCTTCCATTGCCCGCGGCGATGCCGGCGACGTGGGTTCCGTGGGAGCACGCGCCGCCCAGCGTCGCGCACGGGCCCGACTCGGCGTCGGCGCTGCCGGTGCCCTGCTGCTCGTCCGTGCCGTCGGGGCAGAGGCTGGTGGCGTCGTAATCGGCGTCGCTGGCGGAGAAGCACGCCTCGGTCTTGACGCGGTTGCCGAGGAACGGGTGCTTGGTGGCGACGCCGGTGTCGAGGATCGCGACAGCGGTGCCGGCGCCGGTCTTTCCGGCGGCGGTGGCCTGGTCGCTGCCGATCTTGACGGTCGACTCGTTCAGCGTGGCCTCGACCGGGACGTCCTCGGTGACACTGACCACGCCCGGCTTGGCGTTCAGCTCCTCAAGGCCCGCCTGGTCCACACGGAGGGTGACCAGCGGCAGGGTGTCGTAGGAGACAAGGACGTCCCCTGCTTCGGCCGCGGAGGCCAGGTCCGTGTTCTGGTCGGTGACGACGTTGACGCGGACGGTGCCGCCGCTCTGGGTCTCGTCGAACAGCGGCGGGTCGACCGGGCCGTCCTCCGCGGCGGAGGCCCGGCCGACGCCGAGCAGGGGATCGGTGCCCACCGGTACGACGGTGAGCACCATGGCCGCCGCCGTGGCGGCGACAACGGCCCATATGGGTCTCTTCACTTACCACTCCAAGGAAAAGTATTTTCAACGCGAAAGGGCGCACCGGCCAGGCACATCGACGCGCGCGGGGACGGGTGCGAAGCCGATGGCCGGGTGTCGACGTGCGCCGCCACCCGGCCATCGGTTCTGACGCCTTGTCCGCCGGACGCTGTCGCCGAGGATCAGGTCGCGTTCGCGCCGTTCTTCGCCCGGCCGAACACCGTCACCGCCGTGTAGTACGTGTTGGCAAGGCCGCGGCAGGGGCTCTTGAAGAAGTAGGAACCGCAGGTCTTGGTGAAGAGCGCGGTGTAGAAGACCGCGTCCACGTTGATGCCCTTGTAGCGGGACAGGTACTTGGAGTAGCCCTTGTAGGTGTTGCCGATGAGGCCGTAGCCGTAGTCGTGCATGTCGCAGGCGGGGCGGAAGTCGTAGCCGAGAGGCTGGTCCGGCGCGGTGGTGCAGTGGTCATGGGTGATGCCTCGCACCCAGGTACCGCCCGGCATCTTCTTCCACGAGGGCGAGTGCCAGCCGTAGTGGGCCACCTTGGAAGTGCAGCCGGACTTCGTGTAGTACATCCAGCTCGTCGCGCTGCTGCACTGCGACGGGGACGACTGGGGGGACGTGATCTCGTCGTCGGCGAGCTCCGAGGCGGCCGGCGCGTCGGTGAGGGTGGAGTCGGGGTTCGCGGCATCACCCGCGACGGCTGTGCCCTGAGCCGGTACCTCCTCCCCGGTGGAGGTGGCGGCCGGGAGGGCGGACTCCCCCGTGAAGTCCAGGTGCCAACTGCCGTTGCTCGGCGAGGTGATGTCGGACAGGCGGTCGGTGGAGTCGTAGGCGTACTCGGTCTGCGCCTCGGTGGACTCGGTCGGGTCGGTCACGGTGCGCAGAAGACCGGAGGTGTCGTAGGCGTACCGGGCGAGGGTCGACACCGTGGCACCCTCGGTGACGGTGATCTCCTTCACCTGGCCCGCGTAGTTGCCGGGCGAGGAGGCCGTGGCCGTGGTCGTGTCCGCGTAGACGACCGCGGTGGAGGTCTCGGGCTTTTCGCCGGCGGCCGGGTTCGTGATCTCGGCCACGCGGCCACGGGCGTCGTAGTCGACGGTGGTGGCGTAAGTGTTGTTGCCGACGCTGGTGACGCGCCATGTGTCGGCGCCGGTGGCGGTCTGCTCCCACTTGTAGGTGGGCTTGAGGTCCGCCGCCGGGATCGGCTGACCGGACGCGTCGGTGAAGGTGTCGTCGCCTTCCGCGACCGCGGAGAGGTCTACGCCGAGTACCTCGACGATGGAGGTCTCCAAGGTCCCGGTCGCCTCGTCCCACCTGGAGGTCTCGGTGATCTGATGCCCGTCGGCGGTCGCGTACTTGTTGACACCACCGCCGCTCGGGAAGTCGACGCTGGACTTGAGGACATACCGGAAGGACTCGTCCACACCCAGGTCGGTCACCACGATGGCGTCGCCCTGCTGCTCCAGTTTCCGGTTGAGCTGACCGCCGGCGAACTCGGCTTCCCAACTGGGGCCGAAGGCACTCATGTCGGCACGGGAGTCCGGCGCGTCCTTGGCTTCGGCGACACTGTCGGACTGGGCGATCACCGAGTGGCGGCGGTTGATGAGAGCGCCGGACACATCGGTCTCGGTGACCTCGAACGACTGGGTTTCCGAGAGATACAGGCCGGGACCGACCTGCTGAATCGTTCCTTCGGCCAGTGGCTGATCGACGGTCTCCGCCGCTGCCGCAGGCAGCTGCGGAAGCAGCAGTGCCATGCCGAGCGCGGCGACGACAGGAAGCGCTGTCTTGCGCACAAGTCCCCCCTTGTGAAGATCCCTTGAGTGATCACCGGGAACATTAAAGGGATGGCAATCAAAACCACAAGCCCATATAAAGGGATCGTCAAGTTCCGCTTGGCTTTTTCTGAACTTCCGTGCAGGGATGGGTACTTGCACTCACGCCAGAGCGTGCTCCCCAGGCCACTATGGAGATCAACAGCCGGACCGACAGGAAGGCCCACCTCGATGCCGAACGCCTCCCACCTGCGCTTCCTCTCGCGCCGACTCCTCGCGCTCGCCACGTGCAACTGGCTCTCCCGGGGCTGTCCGGCCGTCGTCGCCGCCTCCGTCCTGACCATGTTTCCGCTCCCGGACGAAAGCGCTTTCACCCTTGCCCCTCTGTTGCTCACAGCACCCATCTCCTTCCTGGGCGCGGTTCTCCCCTTCGGCCCGGGGACCGAAGGGGGCGGGGCGGTCAGGGCGCCGGCCATCGGCTTCTGGGGCGTGTGGCTCCTTCTGTGCGCCTTCGTGAACGCCGCCGTGCTCGGCGCGCTCGCCACGAGGCCCGCGGCAGCCGCGCGTGAGCCCCCCTCGCACGCCCCGACTCCCTCTGCGCCGGAGGCAACAAACACCACTCGTTCCACGGGCCCGCGTCGGCAACGGGCGCGGACCTTGCCGGCGCCCGCGGTGGACAACTGGCTGGCGCGTGGGCATCTCGCGGTGGTCGCAGCGTCGGTGGGGTTCTTCCTGTGTGCCGCGTACGTGCTGCCGGATGCAGGGTTCGCCGGGATCTGGCCACTCATGGCCACGGCACCGCTCAGCATCCTCGCCTTCCCGGTGTCGACGCCCGGTACGGCCCTGTCCGGGCTGTTCAACGCCGTGCTGCTCGGCCGTCTTCCGCCATGGGCACATCAGGTACGGTTGCCGCGATCTTGACGATTTATTTACAAGTCACCATAAATATGGGCGAGTTATGTCAAACCATGACTCTGTATCGAGGGGGAAGGTGTCCGACCCGGTATGAGAACGCGTCGTTGGTGGGGGACGGGTGCGGTCGTCGCGGCAGCCGTATGTGGGACGTTGGCGGTGCAGGGGGTGAGCGCGAGATCCGGCAGTGGCGAGGGCAGTGGCCGCGATACAGGACCGGTCCGCGATCAAGTGCGGTCAGCCGCGCTGGAGATGAGCGGTGACGGAGGGACCGCCTCGCTCGGTCGACGGGAGGTCAAGCCGTTCAGCATGCTCGGGGTCACATGGCAGAAACCTTCCTCCAGCCTGGTCGGCAAGGTCGAGGTGCGGACCCGGGCCGCCGGGTCCGGGAAATGGTCCGGCTGGCTGACTCTCGACAGTGACATCGGTGCGGGAGAGCGGGGAGCCTCCCGGGGTGGCACCGAGCCCGCTTGGGTCGGTCTTTCCGACGGCGTCGAGGCTCGGGTCGATGGGAAGGCTGCCTCCAGGCTGCCCCAGGGGCTTCGTCTCGACATGGTCACGTCCGGCGGCAAGAACAGAAGCGCAGGGGACGACGTCGAGCCCGCCGCCTTCGTCGCGAACGGGACTGACGGGACCGACGGGACCGAGGAGCCCACCGTTTCCGAGTCCCCGGCGTCCGACCCGACCGACGGCACTCCCACCGAGCCCACGACGCCCGATCCGATCGCCACCGAGCCCTCCCCCACGGACTCCGAGCCCGCGTCGGAGTCGCCGTCCGAGTCTCCCTCGGCCTCCGAGAGCACCGCTCCCAGCGAGTCGGCGACCACCTCGGCCTCGCCCTCGCCTTCGACGACAGCGCCCACCCCGCCGCCTTCCACGGTTCCGCAGCCCGCTGTCACCGCCCGCTCCGGGTGGGGCGCGGATGAATCGCTGAGCCCGGAGGAACCGACGTACATCGCGGGCAAGATCAAGGCGGTGGTGGTCCACCACACGGCCTCGACCAACGACTACACCTGCGCCCAGGCGCCCTCGATCGTCAACGCGATCTACACGTACGACGTGAAGACGCTGGGCTGGAAGGACATCGGCTACAACTTCCTCGTCGACAAGTGCGGGACGATCTACGAGGGCCGCAAGGGCGGTGTCGGTCTCCCGGTCGTCGGCGCGCACGCGTACGGCTTCAACTCGCAGACCACCGGCATCTCCGTCCTCGGCACCTACACGGATGCCGCGCCCTCGACGGAAGCGATGACCTCGGTCGCCCGTCTCTCCGCCTGGAAGCTCGGCCAGTACGGCGTCGAACCGGACGCGAAGGTCACCCTCACCACCGCCGTCAGCGGCCAGAACCTCGCCGGCAAGAGCTGGGGCCCGGGTGAGCAGATGACCCTGCCCGCGATCCACGGCCACCGCGACGGCTACAACACCCTGTGCCCCGGCGACGCCTTCTACGCCGCCCTCGGCACCGTCCGCACGCTGGCCGCAGGCCCTGTCACCGGCCTCACCATCGACGAGGCCAGCGGCACGAGCGTGGTCAGTACGACCTCCTACACCAACGGCCCCCTCAAGGTGACCTGGTCCACCACGACCCCGACGACGCTCATCTCGTCGTACGCGATCCTGGTCGACGGCAGGACAGCCGCCACCGCCGCGGCCACGGCGACCTCCGCCAAGCTGACGCTCACCCCTGGCACTCACCAGGTGCAGGTCAAGGCCGTCCACCAGTCCGGCCGGACCGTCACCAGCGCGGCGCGGACCGTCGTCGCCGAGACCACCGCACCGACCTTCACCACCAAGCCGAACCTGGCCCTGCGGACCGGCACGGTGAACACCACGGCCGTCCCGCTGACCCTCGGCTGGAAGGCGACCGACAACGTCTCCCTGAAGGAGGCGAAGCTCACCGCGCCCCTCGCCAGGACCTACGGGCCGACGGTGACGAGTGCCGCGCAGACCGCCAGGTCCGGTGCCGCCACGACCTGGTCGCTCCGGGCGTACGACGTGGTGGGCAACTCGGCCACCGCCTCCGTGTCGGGGACGCCGGTGATCCTTCAGGAGACCTCGGCCGCGAAGACCGGAGCCTGGACCGTGAAGTCCTCCTCCCAATACCTCGGCGGCGAGTCCCGCACCAGTAGCACCAAGAACGCCTCACTGACCTGGACCTTCACCGGCCGGTCGGTCGCCTGGGTGGTCTCCCGGGCAGCCACCTCCGGACAGGCGGACGTCTACGTCGACGGCAAGAAGGTGACCACCGTGGACCTCAGGTCGTCCACGACGGCTTACCGGAACGCCATCTGGACCAAGACCTGGGCCGGCACCGCGAAGCACACGCTCAAGATCGTGGCGAAGGGCACCGCCGGGCGTCCCGCCATCACCACGGACGGGATCGTCTACCTCAAGTAGACCCAGCGCGCCCGGAACAAGTTCAGCCCGGTTTCCGAAGCCGACCGGTAGCGCCTATTTCCGACTTCCAGGGCTTCGCAAGCCTCGGCCAACCTGTACATGATCGACGGAAACGCCTACATCACCAGAATTGATTGGCCTCGGAGAAGTCAGCAACCGCCACGGATAAGATGGCCGGCTTCTGCTACAAGAACAGTCTCATCTGATCACGATCTGCACTGCTTGAGGTGTGCCCCACATGAGCAAGACGGTCGGCGGTATCGCCACCCATGCCCCGCTGACCCACCCGAGTCCGTCGCAGTCGGCGAGCCCTGCGCCGCTGCACCGCGCGATCACCCTGCTCGCCGTCATCAGTCTGTTCATCGGCACACGCGGCGAATGGTCGACGGCGATCGCTTCCCGGCCCAAGGTCGGCGGAGTGATCATGCTCGGGTATGCGGGCATCCTCATCCTGGGCGTCCTGGCCCTCGCGGTGCGCAACCGTCGCGCTCTCGTACTGGTCGACGCGGGGGTGCTGCTCCTGGGCATCGTGCTGGCCCTGTGCTCGTACGCCCTCGGCAGCGGGATGAACGACGAGACGGTGCTGATGACCCAGGCCACGCACGAATTGGTGCACGGCCACGCGGTGTACGGGCACGAGTGGCCGTGGGTGTTCCAGCAGCACCACGTCGGTGTCACGAAGACGATGTCGGGCGGCGCCGACTACTCCTTCGCGTATCCGCCCCTGGCCGTGCTGCTCAACGCCCCCGTGTACGCGTTGATCGGAGCGAAGGCGGCCACGCTCGTCCCGACCCTCCTGCTGATCGTCGGCGCCGCGGTGCTGTGGTGGCTGCTGCCGACACCGTGGCGGTCGGCCGCGACGGCGGTCTGCCTGGGCTTCCCGATGCTCAAGGGGTACGCGGCCATGGGCTACCCGGCGATCCCGGCACTCGTGCTGCTCATCCCGGTGGTCATCCGCTGGCCCTCGATCGGCGCCGGGGGGCGGCTCCGCCGCTCGGACATCGTGCGCGCCGCGCTCCTCGGGGCCGCCTGCGCGACCCACCAACTGCCCTGGTTCCTCACGCCGTTCCTGCTCGTCGGTGTCTACGCGGTACGGCGCGGTGAGCTCTCGGCGCGGGCGGCTCTCGGCGTGGTCACACGGTTCACCGCGATCTCCGCGGTCGTGGCCCTGACCGCCAACGCCTACTTCATCGCGCAGAGCCCCCGAGCCTGGATAACCGGCCTGGCCCTGCCGTTCACCCAGCACGGGGTCCTGCACGGCCAGGGCATCATGGGCCTGTCGTACTACTTCACCGACGGCAGCAGCCGACTGGACTTCTACTCCTACGGCAGCATGCTGCTGGCCGCCGGGCTGCTCACCCTGTTCGTCCTCTTCGTACGGCGGTTGGGCCCGGCCGCCACCGTCCTGCCGTGGTGCGCGTTCTACCTGGCCACGCGGTCGCAGGACGGCTACTACCTGCTGATGACCCCGTTGTGGGTCGCTGCCGCCGCCACCGCCACCAGCTCCGACTTCGCCTCGGCCTGGCAACCCCGGCTGCCGTTCGGCCGGCGGCGCGTCGTCAGCGCGATGGTGGCAGCAGCGGTGCTGGCGCCGGCCGCCGCGTGCGTGGCCGTCGCCGCCGCGAGCGGGCCGCCGATCCGGCTGGTGATCAGCGGCGTACGGGGCGACAGCGGTGGGGTACACGGGCTCACCGTGCAGGCGACCAACACCGGTGACACCGCGCTGGCTCCGCACTTCGCCTCCAGCACCGGCGAGAGCACATCCGCGTACTGGACCGTGCGCAGCGGCCCGGCCGTGCTGGGTCCGCACCAGTCGGCACGCTACGAGCTCGTGCCGAGCTCGGGACGCTATTCCCTCCCGAACCGGGCCCACTTGCGGGTACGGCTGAGGGTCTTCACGGACAGGCCGCAGACGCTGAGCAGCACGGACATCCACGTACCGAAGCGGTAGCGGCCCTTCCGTCAGAGCGATCGCGCCGACCAGGAACGAGGTTCGGTCACTTCTTCAGCGCCCGACGGAGCTTGCCCGCGGCGCGGCGCAGGATTGTCGTCGCCCCG
The DNA here is from genome assembly GCF_000716435.1 of Streptomyces xylophagus. GTDB lineage: Bacteria > Actinomycetota > Actinomycetes > Streptomycetales > Streptomycetaceae > Streptomyces > Streptomyces xylophagus. The sequence continues at coordinate 188,441 of NZ_JNWO01000008.1, read as the reverse complement.
GGGCGAGGGGCGGGCCTGCGCCGTCCGGGGTCCTTCGCCGCCAGGTCGGCCGCGACAGCGGCGAGACGTTTGACGACGACGCCTCCGCTCGCGGAGACCTCGAGGGCCAGCGGGAGGCCCACCGGACTGCCGGCTCCGGTCGAGGGCGGAGTGAGCTCCAGTCGCCACTCGCCGTCCGCCAACTCGTCGAGCGGGAGGTCGGCACCCAGGTCGGCGTCGCCGGTCACGCGGGCGGTCAGCGTGGCGGGGAGGGCGACCGTACGACCGCTCGCGACGTTCGTCAGCGTCAGGGTTGCCTGACTCTCGGCCTGGACGTGGAACGGCAGGACGACGACGAGGCGGCCGGGGTCCGTCGTCACGGTGACGTCGGCGGAGGCGAGATGGGCGAACTCGTAGGCGAGCCGGTTGGTCTTCTGGTCGACGTCGAGCGAGAGGTTGCCCTGCGGGTCGGTCCAGTACGGCAGGACCAGGTGGGCCGGGGAGCCGACAACGGCACCGCCGCGCCCGCGCCCGGCTTCCTCACTGCGGACGGAGCCGAGGCGGGTCTCCTTGGACCACCCGCACGAGCTGATGCGGATGACGACGTCCCAGATACCGGCGTCCAGTTCTGCGCCGTTCGCCGCCGACAACGGGTCCACCCGCGAGATGGCACGCAGCACCTGCCGGAAGTATCCCTCCTGCCCCTCCACGGCGACCTTCTCGCGGGTGAGATCGACAGGCTGGAAGAACTCCGCAGCCGTCGAACGCTCGCGCAGGACGAGGTCCACCTTCGACTTGGCCAGCGGAGCAGCGGTGTTCGCACCGAGCAGGGCGATGGCGTCCAGGCTGGTCTGCGGCAACGGCGGAACGAGCAGGTCCTTCGCGCCGTCGGCACGGAAGGTGACGGGCGCGCCGCCCGACTTGTACTCGGCGGTGAAGCCGAGCGTCAGCCTGCCGTCCTCCCAGCCGAGCCGCTCGAGAACACCGGAGGGCTTGATCCCCGACTCCCACCGGGCGAACTCCTCGACGTCGGCCAGCCGGTCGGCCGCGATCAGTCCCGCGACGATCTGCTGCGTGGGCTGCAGGCCGGCCGCGACACCAGGTCCGAAGCGCTCGACGACCACCTTGTGGATCTCGTCGAACAGCTCCTGTCGGTAGTCCTCCGGCAGCTTCAGCAGGCGCTGTCCGCGCATGCGCTCGACCATCTCGTTGCGCAGCCAGCGGCGGAAGAGCTTGTCCCGCAGCGGGCCGGGCTCGGTGAGTTCCTCGACGACGTCCAGGGCCTCACGCAGGTTCTTGAAGTAGCCGACCGGGTCGAAGCGCTGGAAGCCCGCGTTGGCCGCGTCCTCACGCTTGATGTGGTAGTAGCACAGGTAGTCGCTGAGCACCGCGACGTTCTCGGCCCGCAGGTACGCCTCGGTGACGAAGACGTGGTCCTCAAGACGTCGACGCCCCTCCATGTAACGGAGGTTGTGCCGGTCGAGGAACTCCTTGCGGAACATCTTGTGGGGGGTGAGGCTGTCGATCAGCGGGGCGTTGTCGACAGTGGCGTGCGGGCGGTTCTTGCGGAACAGCTCCCGGGGAACGCCGCGGCCCTTGCCGACCATCTTGCCCACGATGACGTCGGCCTTGTTCTCCACGCCGTAGTTGTACATGCGCTCGAGAGCTTCGTCGCCCAGCCAGTCGTCGTTGTCCACGAACTGGATGAACTCACCCTTGGCGGCCGCGATGCCCGCGTTGCGGGGCTTGCCGGACCAGCCGGACGCCTCCTGGTGGATGACGTGCATGTGCGCGTGCTCGGCGGCGAGCCGGTCCAGGCGCGCGGGAGTCCCGTCGGTGGAACCGTCGTTCACGAAGATCGCTTCGTACTCGTCGTCCGGCAGGCTCTGACGCAGAAGAGAGGCGATGCAGTCCTCGATGTACTTGCCCGGGTTGTAGACCGGGATCACCACGCTCACCTTGATGGGCATGTGTCTTCTTCCGCCTCAGCTGCTGGGAGTCATTCGTCAGGACCCGGCGCGTGTCGCCGCTCGGTAGACGTTCGATTAAGGCTAGCGGGTGGCCGACCCGCCTCAGTCACAGCAAGTGACGGACCAGGATACAAACGAATCACAAAGCCCATGGAACGGTTTCGCGAACTGTGGTGGACCTGCCGGAGTGTCGCTTGACATGGCCCCGGTTAGGATGCCGCGCATGAAGGCTCTCGTTCTCTCCGGTGGCTCGGGCACACGCCTGCGCCCCATAACCCACACATCGGCCAAGCAGCTGGTGCCCGTCGCCAACAAACCCGTGCTCTTCTACGGTCTCGAGGCCATCGCCGATGCCGGGATCACGGATGTCGGGATCATCGTCGGCGACACCGCCGAGGAGATCCGGGAAGCGGTCGGCGACGGCTCGAAGCTCGGGATCGACGTCACGTACATCCCGCAGGACAAGCCGCTCGGCCTGGCGCACGCGGTGCTCATCGCGAGCGAGTTCCTCGGCGACGACGACTTCGTCATGTACCTCGGCGACAACTTCATCGTGGGCGGCATCACCGGCCTCGTCGACGAGTTCCGCACCGAGCACCCCGACGCGCAGATCCTGTTGACCAAGGTGCCCAACCCGACGTCGTTCGGTGTCGCCGAGCTCGACGAGAACGGCCGCGTCAAGGGCCTGGAGGAGAAGCCGAAGGAGCCCAAGAGCGATCTCGCCCTGGTGGGCGTGTACCTCTTCACTCCGGCGATCCACGAGGCCGTCCGCTCCATCGAGCCCTCCTGGCGCGGCGAGCTGGAGATCACCCACGCCATCCAGTGGCTGATCGACCAGCGCAAGGACGTGCGCTCGACGACCATCTCCGGCTACTGGAAGGACACCGGGAACGTCGCCGACATGCTGGAGGTCAACCGCTCCGTCCTGGAGACGGTCGAGCCCCGCATCGAGGGCACCGTCGACGAGTCCAGCGAGATCATCGGCCGGGTACGCATCGACGCCGGCGCCGAGGTCCGAGGGTCGCGCATCGTCGGCCCGGCCGTCATCGGCCCCGGTGCGGTGATCAGCGACTCGTACATCGGCCCGTTCACCTCGGTCTCCGAGGGCTGCCGGATCGACGACAGCGAGGTCGAGTACTCCATCGTCCTGCGCGACTCCTCCATCACCGGCGTACGACGGGTCGAGGTGTCCCTCATCGGCCGCAACGTCCAGGTCACTCCCGCGCCCCGCAACCCCGCGGCCCACCGTCTCGTTCTCGGCGACCACAGCAAGGTACAGATCTCTTCATGACCTCCCCTTCGGCTCCGGCCCCCTCCACCCGGATCCTGGTGACCGGCGGCGCCGGCTTCATCGGCTCGCACTACGTCCGTACGCTGCTCGGCCCCGAGGGCCCCGGTGACATCACGATCACCGTCCTGGACAAGCTGACGTACGCGGGCAACCCGGCCAACCTCGACGAGGTACGCGAGCACCCCGCCTTCACCTTCGTGCAGGGTGACATCTGCGACCCCGAGCTGGTCGGCAAACTGCTGGCCGAGCACGACCAGGTGGTGCACTTCGCCGCCGAGTCGCATGTGGACCGCTCCATCGACGGCGGCGCGGAGTTCGTGCGCACCAACGTGGTCGGCACCCACACCCTGATCGACGCCGCTCACCACGCGGGCATCAAGACCTTCGTGCACATCTCCACCGACGAGGTCTACGGCTCCATCGACGAGGGCTCCTGGCCCGAGACGCACCCGCTGCAGCCGAACTCGCCGTACTCCTCGGCGAAGGCGTCCAGCGACCTGATCGCGCTGTCGTACCACCGCACCCACGGCCTGGACGTCCGCGTCACCCGCTGCTCCAACAACTACGGGCACCACCACTTCCCCGAGAAGGTCATCCCGCTGTTCGTGACCAACCTCCTCGACGGCAAGAAGGTCCCGCTGTACGGCGACGGCGGCAACGTCCGCGACTGGCTGCACATCGACGACCACGTCCAGGGCATCGAACTCGTGCGCACCAAGGGCCGGGCCGGCGAGGTCTACAACATCGGCGGCGGCACGGAGCTCAGCAACAAGGAGCTCACCGGCCTGCTGCTCGAGGCCTGCGGCACCGACTGGGAGACCAGCGTCGAGTACGTCACCGACCGCAAGGGCCACGACCGCCGCTACTCGGTGGACTGCACGAAGATCCGCGAGGAGCTCGGCTACGAGCCCCGCAAGACCTTCGAGGAAGGCCTCGCGGAGACAGTGCAGTGGTACCGCGACAACCGCGCCTGGTGGGAACCGCTGAAGGAGCGGGCCGCGCTGTGACCGACAACCGCACATGCCTGAGCGGCCCGCTCCACCGAGACGGTTCTGATCAGCCGGCGGTAGCGCGCCCGCCGGGCTTCGCCGTGTCGACCCGGCGATCGTTGGCGTCGAGGTAGGTGGCAGTGCTGTAGTCACCGCAGCTCGGGCTTACTCCGTTGTCCGAGGTCTGACCCCGGTGGGTCTCGGTGGCTCCATGGTCGGCGCTGTCGTAGGTGCGGGGGGTCTTGAGCGGTGTGCCGAACCCTGGCGTTGATGAGGATTGTTGCGCCTGGAATCTGCCACGCCGGGCGTCATGGCGCCCTGAGCAGGGTGAAGGAGGCTCGGCCGTCGCCGACGCGTCAGCGGCGAATGCAGCAAAGATCACGTTCTCCTCGCAATGCGCGCCATATAACTACTTGTGCCCCATTCCAGCGGCTTTGGAGAACGCCGACATGCCGAACAGGCTCCCCCGAACGACCCGCACCCTGCTCTCACGGGTCGTACCCGCGCTCGCCCTCGTCGGGGCACTCAGCTCAGCCGGAACCGCACACGCGGACACCACCCCGCTCACCGTGACCACCTTCGCCACCGCCGGCACCTACGCCTGGACAGTCCCCAACGGAGTCACCTACGTGACGGTCTTCGCCATCGGTCCGGGCAGCGGAGGCGGCAACGGAGGGGACGGATACGTCCAGACCGACCCTGCCCCCTTCCCGACCAGCGGTGGCGGCGGAGGCGGCGGCTCCAGCAGCGGCTCACAGGTCACCTGCGTGCTCCCGGCCACCCCGGGGAGCACCCTGAACATCACCGTCACCAAGGGCGGCATCGGCGGCACCAACATCACAGGCAACGCTACGGGCAACGGTGGCGGGCAGAGCGGCTTTACCGAGATCTCCAAACCCGGTGTTTCAGGCACGGTGACGGCATACCAGGGGGGACCGGGCGGGGGTGGTACCCACGCCCGTACCGGGGCGGCGACCGGTGGGCTGACCAACTCGGCACCTCCCGCCGGCACATGCAGCTATACGGGTGCCACGCTTGTCAACTCGGCAGCCGGCACCGCAGGAACCAGCGGAGGCGACGGGAACGCACAGGCCGGCGGCACCCCCGGCGCTGGGGGCGTGCCGAGCGCGGTCCCCGGTTCCTGCGGCAATGCCGGAACCGGCGGCGACGGCGGCGCGGGCGGAGGCCCTGACGCCAGCTCCGGAAGCACCGGCGCCAACGGCACCGACGGCTGTGTCGTCCTGGCACCGCTCGGCTGACACTCCTGCGAGCGCGGGTCCAAGCGGTCGACCCCGTGAGGCCGCCGACAGACAAAGAGGGCCGCGCGGCATCCACCGCGCGGCCCTCGCCGCTGTTCAGCCCTGGCGCCAGTCCTTCACTGGCCTCCGGTACGACTCCCGCCCGAGACCGGCCCCGCGCACAGAGCCCGCCGTCGCGTTCGCCGAACATCCGCGGCTCGGCATCGTCGCGACCACCAGGGACCACTCCTCCGCGCTCGGCGACCCACTCATCCTGGAAGAACACCGCTGGCGGCATCACCCAACCCTGGACATCTACACGCTGCCCATCACCACCGACCGCGGCGAGGCACTGCGGCGGTTCGGCCGGTCGACCCGCGCATCTCGTTCTCCCGCAGCCACTGACCCAACTCCCTTAAGGAGCAGTTCCCATGGCCGCCGTTATGGGCAACCCGATCACCGTGCTGGCCGCAGTGTCTCCACCGAAGGTGCCCCTTCGCGTGAATGACGCACACGCCGTATGAGGTCTGTCAGAGTTCGTCCTTGGGGTTGGGGTTGGGGCCGTCGTTGAGGGCGATGGCCAGCAGGGCGGCTGCCTGGCGGGCGTCGGAAATGCCGGCCCCGGCGACGCTCGTGCTGGCGCCGTTGTCCGTGCCGTTGACGTGGCCGACGTAGACGTGGCTGACGTTGGCCCAGTTCCGGATCAGGGAGATCTGCTGGGAGCTGTAGGTGACCGAGTTCCCGCTGTCGAAGGAGGGCGCGACGCGGTCGGCCAGGGTACGGAAACGGGCCGCCTCCGAGATGCCGAAGATGAGGCTGAGCAGACCGCGGGCCTGGTTGAGCCGGGTCGAGCCGGCGTTGGCCAGGTCGAACAGGGCCTGCGAGAGGGGGCCGGGGCCGATGGTGACACCGGTCAGGGCCTGGTTGGCGACCCGGGAGAGGGCGTCGTAGCCCTCCCGGCCGACGAAGAAGTTGTCGTCGGTGCTCGACTCGTTGGGGAGGCCCCGGATGAGGTTGAGGACGCGGTTGTGGGACGTGCCCACCGTGTAGACCCGCACCACGTACAGGTCACTGAGGCGCACCACGGCGTGCACGGTGGGCGCGGCGTGTCCCGGGGAGCTGATGACGACGTCGGCGAAGGTGTTCGTCCTCGTGTTGTCCAGGACGGTGACGGTGACCCGGTTGCCCCGCGTGTTGACCACCGGGCCGGTCAGGCGCGCGTTGGCCGTGCTGCGGGCCAGCGCGTCCAGGCCACTGAGCATGGTGCGGTAGCCGTCGGCGCCGTCGTCGATGTCCCAGTGAACCTGCGGGAAGGTGGTCTGCGCCACCTCCTGCGCGTCGATCTTCACACTGTGGGGCCCGGTGGCGGCGCCGGCCGGGCCCGGGGAGGACATGCCGGATACCACGACCGCTCCCGCGAGGACGCACGGAAGGACCGCCGAGAGGCCGACACGTCGGACGACGCTGGCACGCATGAGTTGATCCGATCGGTAGGAGGACGGGGAGAACACAGAGCCGGAAATCCGGCCCGGCCCCACGGAGACTCACACCGGCGGAGTTGATTCACACCCCCTCCCACCAGGGAAAATCAATCCCACGACCACAAGCTGGGCCGCATCTCCTCGGTTCCACAGCGGTCACCTGGTCCGGTCCGCCGTAACGGACCGGACCCGACCGGACCGGGTCGTGCCGCCGCTATCCGTTGATCACGCGGAGGGGTTCGCCGTCGATGAAGATGACGTGGGTGTTGAAGAAGGCGTCCAGGCCCTCGGGGCCGAGTTCGCGGCCGTAGCCGGACTGCTTGACGCCGCCGAACGGTACGCCGATGTCGACGCCGATGCCGTTGTTCAGGTTCACGGTGCCGGAGTTGATCCGCTGGGCCACGCGCAGGGCGTGCTCGGTGTCGGTGCTGTAGACGGCGCCGGACAGGCCGAACTCGGTATCGTTGGCTATGCGGATGGCTTCCTCCTCGTCGCGGTAGGTCAGGACGGTCAGCACAGGTCCGAAGATCTCCTCCTGTGCGACCCGTGCGTCCGGGGATACGCCGGTGATGATCGTGGGGGCGACGTAGTAGCCGACGTCGTGGCCCGGGGCCCGGCCTCCGCCGACCGCGAAGGTGCCACCTTCCTTCTCCGCGGAGGCGAGGTAGTCCAGGACCCGCTCGTAGTGCTTGCGGGTGACCATCGCGCCCACGTCGGTGGCCGGGTCACGGGGATCACCCACGGTCAGCTCGGCGAACGCCTCGGCAAGGGCGGCGACGATCTCGTCGTGACGGTGCTCGGGCACGATGAGCCTGCTGGGGTTGGTGCAGCTCTCGCCGTTGTTCCCGGTGACGCCCGGCACCAGGGTCTCGACGATGCGGTCGAGGTCGGCGTCGTCGAGCACAAGTGCCGGTGATTTCCCGCCGAGTTCGAGGGTGAGCTGCTTGAGGGTGTCGGCGGCAGCGGCGGCGATGCGACGCCCGACCACGGTGCTGCCGGTGAAGGTGATCTTGTCGACGCCCGGGTGGCGCACGAGGTGGTCGCCGCCCGCGGGCAGGGCGTTGACGATGTTCAGCACACCGGCGGGCAGCCCCGCCCGCAGCGCGGCGTCGGCGAAGTAACCCGCGCTCAAGGGCGTGTCCTCGGACGGCTTCATGATGACGGTGCAGCCGGCCAGCAGGGCCTGCGGAAGCTTGAACGCGGCGAGCGCGAGCGGGGCGTTCCACGGAACGATCGCCGCTACGACGCCCACCGGCCGCTTCTCGATACGGGCACTGACCCCCGACAGACCGGTACGCAGTTCGGTCAGCTCCGTCACGTCCGCCAGGGAGGCGTAATAGCGCAGCAGGCCGGGCATGGTCAGAGCCCCGCCGCGGCTCTGCCCGACCGTCAGACCGGTCTCGGCGACCAGCACCTCGGTGACAGGGTCGGCGTCCTTCTCCAGTTCCTCGGCGAACCTCGTCAGAATCTCGGCGCGCTCGCGCAACGTCAGTCGGGGCCACGGGCCGGAGTCGAACGCGGCACGGGCCGCGGCGACGGCCGCGTCGATGTCCTCGGAGCTTGCCGCGGCGGCCGAGCCGATCTCCTTCTCGGTCGCCGGGTCGACGACCGCGATGCGCTCACCGGTGGAGCCGGGACGCCACGTGTTGTTGATGAACAGGTCCCGCTCGAACACGGGCGAGGTGGGTGAGGGAGTACTCATGACATGCCTTCCGCTACGGCCAGTAATGAAAATAACTGGATAGTTACCATCTAGCACGCGGGATCCGAGGTTTGTCAATAACTGGTTGGTTACCTTAGGCTGACCCCATGGCCTACGACTCCGCGGCAACCCGCGCAAAGATCCTCGCGGCGGCGATCGAGGAGTTCAGCGCCTCCGGCTTCGCCGGTGCCCGCATCGACCGCATCGCCGAGGTCTCGGGCGCCAACAAGCGGTCCATCTACGTCTACTACACGAACAAGGAACTCCTGTTCGCCGCCGCCCTGCACAAGGTCATCAGCGAACTGAACGACGCGGTACCGCTCACCGAGGACGACCTGCCGGGCTACGCGGGCCGCATGTTCGACTACCTGACCCGGCACCCCGCCGCGCTGCGCATGCACCTGTGGCGCCAGCTGGAACGGCCCGAGCTGGGCCCCGACGCGGCGGACGTGTACAGCGACAAGATGGCCCGGATGACCGCGGACTCGACCGCCGGGCAGTTGCCGTCGACCGACCTGCTCGTCCTCATCACCGGACTCACGCAGAGCTGGGTGCTCGCGCCACGGGACCTCCTCACAGCCGCCGACGGCACCGACCCCTACCGACCCGAACGGCTCGCCGAACACCGGACCATCGTCGTCGAAGCCGCCCGCCGCCTCTGCGCACCCACCCCGACAGCCGCGGCCACCACACCGTAAGAACACGGCCGGCTCAGCAGGTGGCCAGTGTTCGACCAGACCGTCACCGTCACCGTCCCCGGCCCCCGTCCCTGTTCCCGTCCCGATTGGAGCGGCGGCGACTGCTGCACGGGCTGCCTCAAGCAGACGGCCGCAATCGCGCCCGAGGGCGACCTGACCGCCGGCGCGTGGCCCGCCCTCGGCCCGCTACAGCCTGCCGCACTGCCCCCGGGCTACCCGGCCGCATTCGTCCGAATCGCATGGTGTCGGTCCGCCCAGGCCCGGTCTACGCTACGAGCAGGGCCCTGGCCCCTCTGTCGACCGCGGTCGGCGACGGGCTACCAGCCCGCGTGTGTTGGCCTCCAGTCCCCGGGCCGCAGTGACATTCCGACCACTGTGAGCGGCTGGAGCAGCATCACCGACAACGCGGCTCCAGCCACCTCGTCCTCCCCAGCCCTCTTCGAGCCCGGGATGAATCCCGCGTACCCCGGGCGGGCGGTGAGGATCGTCAGTGCGAGGGCGGCGACGGGAGGGGGCGCCGTCCTCGCACCGTGCGGCCGCCGCCGATGCCCGCCCGCATCCGGCGGCGACCGTTGACGACTTCCGCACCAGGACCCCTGGCCCGGGCATGTCGCCGGTGATCCCGGCAGCAGTCTGCCCGCGTCCTTCACGGCTTCGGGCTCGGGTCGAGTTCCCGCAACGCTGTCCGCAACGCACCGAGCGCGGTGAGATTGGCACTCACCACGAACTGCTCCAGCAGGACACCGGCACGCCGGTGCTTCCTGCTGCGGACCGCCTCCACGATCTCCTCAACGGCCCGACGCTGGACCTCGTCAAACGGCATGTCCCCTGCGTAATCGGCCGCCATCAGACCGCCTTCCTCGCACTGCCCGGCCCAGTGTCCTCCTGTTCGACCCGACGGAGTGCTGCTCGACGACAGTCGGCGAAGACACGCCCCGCGCATGCAGATGCAGATCACGCCAGCTGCGCCACTGGGTTGCGATCACGATGCGCAGCAGGAACTCCCCTACCGCCTGCGGTGCGAGAGGACGCGGTCAGGCGATCCCGGTGCCGCGCACCAGCAGCAACGCCAGGTCCACCACCGCCACGGCGACCGCTGCCGCGAACGCTGCCCGCTCCCGGCGGCGGCCCAGCACCGTCCCCGCCACCGCGACCAGTCCGGCCACCAAGAGCGCCGCCACTCCCCACCTGCCGGGCGGCCCGGCGGGCCCCAGCGCCAGTACCGCGGACGCGGCCACCAGCGGCACCGGCAGCAGCAGCCGCGCGCCGTCCGGGCCCAGCCGGTGCGGCCAGCCCCGTACGCCCGTCGCCAGATCTCCGCGGATGTCCGGCAGCACATCGCCCAGATGCGCGCCTACCCCCAGCAGCGCCCCGGCGGTGACGACCCACCAGGCAGGCCACGGCTGCCCGGGCAGACCCAGTGCCACGAACGCGGGGAGCGCGGCGAAGCCCACCGCGTACGGTGCCCAGGACCATGCCGTCGCCTTGAGCCGCAGGTCGTACGCCCACGCCGCCGCCACCCCGGCCAGGTGAACGGCGCCCGCCCACAGACCACATGCGAACGACAGCGGCACGCACAGCGCCAGCGCGGCATACGCGGCCACCCACACCTCCGTCACACCGACCGTGCCGTCGACCACGGGTTTGCCGCGGCGGCCGGCGGCGATGTCCCGGCGCGCGTCGAACGCGTCGTTGCACCAGCCGACGGACAACTGCCCGGTCAGTACGGCCGCGGCGGTCAGGACACAACGCGCGGCGCCCTGGCCCGCGGTGACGGCGAGCGCGGCCATCAGGGCGGTGACCGCCACGACCGGCCCGGGGTGGCACGACCCGGCCAGGCCGACCATCCGGCCGGCCCAACTCGCCCCGGGGCCGCCGGTCGTCGCGTGCTCGGGAGTGCCCACCCGGCCGATCGTAGGCGCCCGGGCCAGACCCGGCCGCAGCACGCGCTGTCCTGGGCGGACGGCCGTACGGGCGATGCATGGTGTCGAAGTACCGGTCCGGGGAACACGTGGGGAGCGACTCACTCCAGTCGCCAACCGGACGGGAACCACATGACGCGGATCGCCGCCGTTCGAGGTGCTCTCGCACCGCACCGTCGCACCCAGTCCGAGATCACCGACATGGTGGCCCGCACCTGCCTGCCGGAGGGCACCGACCGCCGGGTCCTGGACCGGCTGCACCGCAGCGCGCAGGTCCACTCGCGCCATATGACGCTGCCACTCGAACGGTACGGAGAACTCGACGGATTCGGCGCCGCCAACGACGTCTACATCGCCGCCGCCACCGACCTCGGCGCCAAGGCCGTCCGGGACGCACTGCACCTGGCCGGTCTGTCCCCGGCCGACGTGGACCTGCTGGTCTTCACCTCCGTCACCGGTGTCGCCATCCCCTCCATCGACGCACGGCTGGTCGGCCGCCTCGGACTGCGGCCGGACGTCACACGGCTCCCTCTGTTCGGCCTGGGCTGTGCAGGTGGTGCCGCAGGGCTGGCCCGTATGCACGACTACCTGCTGGGCCGGCCCGACGACGTGGCGGTGCTGCTGTCGGTCGAACTGTGCTCGCTCACCTTCCAGCGCGACGACGCCTCCCTGGCCAACCTGGTCGCCACCGGACTGTTCGGCGACGGCGCCGCCGCGGTCGTCGCCTGCGGCGCGAACCGTCCGCGCCGCCCGGACGAGACCGCCGGCCCGACGATCGTGGACACCCGCAGCCACCTGTACCCGGACACCGGGCGCGTCATGGGCTGGGACATCAAGGACACCGGCTTCCGGATCGTCCTCGACCCGCGGGTCCCCGACGTCGTACGCCGCTACCTCGCCGAGGACGTCGAGGGGTTCCTCGGCGACCACGGGATCAAGCCGAAGGACGTGACCGCCTGGGTGTGCCACCCCGGCGGCCCCAAGGTCCTCGATGCCGTCACCGAGGCCCTCGACCTGCCCGACGACGCCCTCGATGTGACCTGGCGTCACCTGGCCGACGTCGGCAACCTGTCCTCGTCGTCGGTACTCCACGTACTGCGCGACACCCTCGCCGAACACCGCCCGCCGCCGGGCACCCCGGGCGTACTGCTGGCCATGGGACCCGGCTTCGCCTGCGAACTCGTGTTGCTGCGCTGGTAGTTCGGACCTTCGAAGACACGAAGGACTCAAATACGCGAATTGCATGAATTGCATGAATTGCATGAAGGACTCAAGGACACATGATCTGGTACGGACTGCTGGTGGCCGCTGTCGCCGTCGAGCGCGTCGCCGAACTCGTCGTCGCCCGCCGCAACGAACGCTGGAGCACCGCCCGCGGCGCGACCGTCGCCGGGCAGGGCCACTACCCCGCGATGGTCGCCCTCCACACCGGCCTGCTGGCCGCCTGCCCGGCCGAGGTCTGGCTGGGCGACCGGCCCTTCGTACCCGCCCTGGCCTGGCCGATGCTGGCCGTGCTGGTGGGCGCCCAGGCACTGCGGTGGTGGTGCATCCGCACCCTGGGTCCCCGCTGGAACACCCGGGTGATCGTCGTGCCCGGCCTGCCGCTGGTGACGAGCGGCCCCTACCGGTGGCGGTGGCTGCGGCATCCGAACTACGTGGCGGTCGTCGCCGAGGGCGTGGCCCTGCCGCTCGTCCACACCGCCTGGGTCACCGCGGCCGCGTTCACGGTACTCAACGCCGCCCTGCTCACCGTCCGCATCCGCTGCGAGAACCAGGCCCTGGCCACCGCGACCGTCACCGCACCGGCGTGATCGACGTCCTGGTGGCCGGCGGCGGACCCGCCGGACTGGCCGCCGCCATCCACGCCGCACTCGCCGGCCTGGAGGCCGTCGTCGTCGAACCCCGGACCACGCCCGTGGACAAGGCCTGTGGAGAAGGAGTCATGCCCGGCGGTGTCGCCGCGCTGCGCGCACTGGGCGTCGAGGTCGGTGGCCGCGAACTGCGCGGCATCCGCTACCTGGACGGCACCACCCGCGCCGAAGCGTCCTTCCGCGACGGCAACGGGCTGGGAATCCGCCGTACGACACTGCACTCCGCCCTGCACCGGCGCGCGCTCGACCTCGGCGTGCGCATGCTGCCGGGCAAGGTCGGCGAGGTGCGCCAGAACGCGGACACAGTCACCGCCGCCGGAACCACTGCCCGTTGGCTGATCGCCGCGGACGGCCTGCACTCCCCCCTGCGCCGCAGCCTGGGACTGGAGTTGCCGGGCCGCCCCCACGGCCGCTACGGACTGCGCCGCCACTACCGCGTCAAACCGTGGACGGACTTCGTCGAGGTCCACTGGTCCCGGCACGGCGAGGCCTATGTGACACCGGTCGACGACGACCTGGTGGGCGTCGCGGTCCTCAGTCGTAACCGCCGCGGCTACGACGAACACCTGGCCGACTTCCCGGCCCTCACCGCATCCCTGCACGGCCCGACCGCGACAGAGGTACGCGGCGCCGGACCCCTGCGGCAGCGGGTGCGGCGCAAAACCGCCGGCCGTGTTCTGCTCGTCGGCGACGCGGCGGGCTACCTGGACGCCCTCACCGGCGAGGGCATCGCCCTCGCCCTGGCAACGGCCGGGGCAGCCGTCCGCTGCCTGGCCGCAGACCGCCCCGACGACTACGAACGCGCCTGGGCCCGGCTGACCCGACGCCACCGACTACTGACCGGGGCCCTGCTCACCGCGAGCCACCGTCCCGGCACCGCCCGCCTCATCGTCCCCGCGGCATCCCGCATGCCCCCGCTGTTCTCCGCCGCGGTCCACGCGCTGCAGTAGCGGACCGTGCCTTCCACGTGCCGAAAGCCGTGGGCACCGCGCCTATGCCGAGCGGGTCAGGACAACCCGCACCCTTCGACAGGCCCTCGTGATCGAGTGGCCGCGTGCCCCGACCGAATGCTCACGGACGAGAACCGTGGGATCGGAGCGCCGGGTGAGCTGCCGTAGCTTGGTGCGGCAGCTGTGCTCGACGAGGATCGGCACGTAGGTGGGGATACGAGCGTTGCTGAGCGGCCGGTAGGAGTCCTGCACCACGTCCCGCACGATCGCAGCCGTCAGCAGGTCGGCGTAGGAGGTCGTCAGTCGGTTCGTCAGTTCCTGAATGGCGTCAGGTACCGCGGCTTCGGCCGTGTTCGCGCCCATGGGGCGCTCCTCACTGTCGCAGACGGCCGACCGCGGCAGCCGATCAGTGTCCAGGTGCTCGATGTCGGCCTGTCCGCTTCCCACACTTGCACGGATCGCGTCCGTGGCACGAACCACCGGATCTGTTCATCACCTGGCCATCTCGAATCGGTCGGCCTGCGGGAGACGACTGATCGGCGCCGTCCGGGGAATCCGGCAGACAGCGGCGCAGCCACCGGGATCACGTGTGGCTCGTCGTCCACCGGTAGGGGTAGACAGATGCTTGCGTTCGTGGCCGCCGCGTTCTTCGCCATCGCCTTCATCATCCGTGTCACCGAGACGTCGACCGACGTGATCTTCAGCCCGATGAGCCTCATGCTCCTCGGGCTCGCCTTCCTCGCCGCGCACTCGGCCGGCGTGGGGTCGGGCTGGTCCACCCGGCGAAGCTCCAGCCGGGGAAACTCGAACCGGGGCAACTCCAGCCGGCGGAGCGCCAGTCGACGCTGAACGAGCGATGTGTTCCATCCTCCGCCGACGGACCCGAACGCGGAGCCACCTCGGAACTACCCATCAGCGGGGCCGAGTTGAGCCCGGATCAGGCGAACACCGCCTGCCGTCGGCGGCTGCCCCTCTGCCGCAAGGAGCGATGGGGCAGAGGCCCTGCCGCTGCCCCATCGCGACTAGAGCACCCGGTCGTCGCTGCTCTCCGACGTGTCCTCGTCCGGCAGGTGCACGTCGTCGACGGCGATGTTCACCTCGACGACCTCCAGGCCCGTCATCCGTTCCACCGCGGCGATCACGTTCTCGCGGACCTCCGCGGCGACCTCCCGGATGCCGACTCCGTAGGCGACGACGACCTGGAGGTCGATGGCGGTCTGCTTCTCGCCGATCTCGACCTTGACGCCACGCCCCGCGCTCGCGTGCCCGCCGGGGACCCGGTCGCGTACGGCGCCCATGGTGCGGGTGAATCCGCCGCCCAGCGCGTGGATTCCGGGGACTTCCCGTGCGGCGATCCCGGCGATCTTCTCCACCACCCCGTCCGCGATGGTCGTCCGGCCCCGGGTGGCCGGCGGTTCCTGAGACCCGGGCTGTGCGGTCTGCGGCGTCGCACCCGCGCCCGTACCCGGATCGTCGGGATCGGACCTGTACAGGATCGAACCGTTCGGCTCCGTCATGCGAAGCCACCTCCTCGGGCAGTCGACGGGCTGCCGTCCCTGGGCGGCTGTCGGCCGCCACCTTCGTGCCGCTCCCCCCAAGTACCGTGCAGCGCACCGGACATGCACGCGCCACCGGCCTTTCGACGCCGTCCACATCCTGAGACCGGGCGGCCTGGGGCCGTCTGCCGTGCCGGGTCGAGGACTATGCTGCTGTACGGACGTCCCAGACCCCGGCGACTTGTCGTTGCTCGACACAGATAGCTCCGGGGAGCGGACTCTTCGTCCGTCACCCGGCGCATCCCTGGAGGGAACCGGGTGGGTCCACTGTCCTGTCGCACAGGCTGCCGGCCGGCCGCTGCTCCGCCTCCGCCGAACGTACGCCCCCGTCGGCAGCGCGCCAAGGGGCCGGGAATCCCGGCGCCCCCGCGTCCGCCGCCGGACGGTCTTTTGATCCGAGGCGTCATGCCCTTCCCACGGCTCACCATCCACCGTCATGACCGACGCAACCGGGCACTGATCACCCTGTCCGGTGAGATCGACCTGGAATCGGCGCCGCTGCTGCGCGCGGCCCTGGCGCGGTGCCTGTACGACGGCATCCGCATCGTCGATGTCGACCTCACCCCCGTGACCTTCTGCGACTGCAGCGGCCTCAACGCCTTCCTCTACGCCATGCAGAAGACGACCGAGGCCGGCGGCATCCTGCAACTGCACCACCCGCCACCGACGTTGGGGCGGATCCTGGACCTCACCGGCTCCGGGTCCCTGCTCCTCGGCCCTCCGGTCGAACAGTTGTCACCTCCCCCCGGGAATGTCCCGGCCCCGGCCGTCCAACCCCCGCCCCCGCCGCCCCGGCGTACGCCACTGGTGGCCGCCGGTTCGGGCGATGCGCGATGACGGCCCAGCCGGAGCAGAAGCAGCAACACGAGCCCCGCACAGGCGAGTCGTCCACCCTGGAGGCGGTGCGGTTGCGCCGCGTGAACCACTGGCTGGCACAGGGCCTGGGCGGGGAGCTGGCGGATCTGTACATCGACTCCCGCGAGAGGTCCGCCGCCGAGGCGCACCGCAGCCGCAGCCGCCAGGACTTCCTGAACCGTCTCACCGGCGACATCCGCAGGCCGGGGTTCGCCATGGTGATCGCGGAGACTGACCACCTGGTCGGATGCGCCTTCGGATTCCCGGTGCGCAGCGACGGCTTCTGGTGGCTCGGGTTCGACGGAGCACTCCCGCACAGCATCGAGCAACTCACCGCGTCCGGCGGCGTGTTCGCCATCACCGACACCTTGATCCGCCCGCAGGACCAAGGTGTGGGCCGCCGGTTGCAGGAGCGGCTGCTGAGCGACCACCAGGCATCCCTCGGCGCCACCCTGGCGGATCCCGACGATCACCCCACCCTCGCCTCGCTCCGCTCCTGGGGATGGCTGGACGCAGGAGAGATCTGGCGGCCCATGAGCGCCGCGCTGCTGCGGGTGCTGGTCCTTCCCCTCGGAGAACGAACCGCGGCGAGACTGGACGATCTCACCCACGATGCCCGGACCCGGTGGCCCGAGTGAGGTCCGACAGCCGCTCGGCCCGCATCCAGGTACTGGTCGCCGAGCAGGCCGCCCGACGCGGTGCCCGGGTCGGCGTGCTGGACGTGTGCACCGCGGCCGTGGCAGCACTCCCGGTCGGCGGCGCCGGCGTATCGGCAATGTCCCGCACCGCGGCAAGCCATCCCCTCTGCAGCACCGACACCATCAGCGAACAACTGGAAGAACTCCAGCTCACGTTGGGCGAGGGGCCCTGCGTGGACGCGTTCACCCACGGCTCCGCCGTCCTCACACCCGACCTGCGCACCAGTCAACTCCAGGACCACTGGGCCGTGTTCGCCGACGCGGCCCTGGAAGCCGGAGCACGCGCCGTCTTCGCACTCCCCCTGCAAATGGGGGCGATCAGCCCAGGAGTCCTCGACCTGTACGCCGACGTCCCCACCGTGCTGGGCACGGAGGAGCTGGCCGACGCGATGGCGTTCGCCGATCTCGCGACGCTGCTCCTGCTCGACGCCCGGATCGAGGAGACAGGCGCACCGGTCGACGGAGTACTGCTGGAGCGGGGCTTCGAGGACCTGGGCGGCTACCGGGCGGAGATCGACCAGGCCACCGGCATCCTCACCGTCCAGCTCGGCGTCGGCATCGACGAAGCCTTCGTACGGCTGCGCGCCTACGCCTATACGCAGGGACGCCGGCTCGCCGACGTCGCCGCCGACGTGGTCGCCCACCGTCTCCGCTTCTCCCCGGACGCGGAACCCACCCGGACCGACGAGGAGACCTGATGCACCGGCGCCATCCGACAACCGTGCTGTACTTCCCGCCTTCTCCCGGCGGGACCAGTCTCCATCGAGGGTGCCCACGATGAATCAGCAGCTCCTGGCCAAGACGTTCGTCGAGCTGGCCGACAACCTGGTCGCCGACTTCGACCTCATCGATTTCCTGCGCCTGCTCACCGACCGCTGCGTCGGCATGCTCGGCGCGAGCGCCGCCGGGGTACTGCTCGCCGACCGCGACGGCGAACTCCGCGTGATGGCCGCCTCCGACGAACAGGTACGCCTCCTGGAACTCTTCCAGCTCCAGAACGACGAGGGCCCCTGCCTGGCAGCCTTCCGCACCGGCGCACAGGTGATCGTCCCCGACCTCACCCGGGAGATCGACCGCTGGCCGCGGTTCGTCACCGCCGCCCACCGCAGCGGATTCGGAGCCGTCCAGGCACTGCCGATGCGCCTACGGGACGAGACCGTCGGCGCCCTGAACCTCTTCCACGCCACCCCTGGCCCCTTCGACCCGGTCGACGCGCCCGTCGCCCAGGCCCTGGCCGACGTCGCCACCATCAGCCTGCTCCAACAACGCTCCAGCGCCCGCAGCACCGTCCTCAACGAACAGTTGCAGACCGCGCTGAACAGCCGCGTACTGATCGAACAGGCCAAAGGGAAACTCGCCGAACGCCAGAACATCGACATGGAACAGGCCTTCACCACCCTGCGCGGCTACGCCCGCGCCCACAACCGGCGCCTGTCCGACGTGGCCCGCGCCTTCATCGACGACTCCGAACCCCTCCCCGGACTGCTGGTCTGACACCGTCGGCGGAGCGGCGAACGGACACAGTGGACCCGGGCAAGAAGCAACGGGCTGCCCGCCGTATCGGCCGACGGTCCGTGCCGCAGCCGGCCGGTCATGACCGATGCGGCGCCTGGTTGTCGGGGGCGGGAAGGTCGCCGGTGGGAGAGGCCCTGCGGCGCAACCGGCGATGGCG
This sequence comes from Streptomyces xylophagus, assembly GCF_000716435.1. Taxonomy (GTDB): domain Bacteria; phylum Actinomycetota; class Actinomycetes; order Streptomycetales; family Streptomycetaceae; genus Streptomyces; species Streptomyces xylophagus. Next base: position 169,569 of record NZ_JNWO01000008.1, on the reverse strand, counting down.
AGTGGTGCGGCGTGTACCGGTCAGGATCAGGCTCAGCCCGAGCAGAGCCGACGCTCCGACGATGATGCCGTAGAGGAAGAGCGTGCCGGTGGAGCCGGTGACGTCGACACCGAAGACCGAGAATCCGCCGGTGAACCCGTGGGCGCCGCCGCTGTTGGAAAGGACGCCGGCGACGCCGATGACCAGCGCGGCGACGAGGATGACGAGTCCGATGACGATCATGACGCGCTCCCGGGATCCACTTCCCCTCCCCACGGTAGAACCGTTCTGCCCGGCAGGCCATCGCCACAGGTTGCGTCCACCTTGAAGTTGAGGTAATCGCGCCATCCGCCCCGATGCCCGGAGGCGTAGGGCCATGGTCTCTTTCCTGGTTGTTCTCTGCAGCGCCGTCGCGCTGATCATCATCGGCGCTGTCGTGGACGGCATGCTGTATCTGCTGTCAACGGGCGTGCTGCTCCTCGTCGTTGCCGTGTTGTACCTGCTTGTGCGCTCGGTTCTGCGCTCGCGCCGACGCCCGGTCCACTGACGCGGGTGCCGTTCAGTACGAGTGGGTGCGGCGCAGGGCCAGCGGGCGGCCGTCGGGGTCGGCGAGCAGTCGGTAGAGCGGGGTGACCAGGGCCGTTGTGACGGGCGACAGACGCGGGGTGCGGTAGGTCCGCAGGCGGCCGGGAGGCCTGGGTCCCCGGCATCCGCCGTCGTACCACGCGTCCAGCGCGGCGGCCGACTCCGCGAAGGCGCGGAATGCCTTCACCGGGTCGCACAGGCCCTGCGGGTCACCGCTGTCCAGATGCTCGCGGGCCAGTTCGAGGCGCAGGTCGCGGGCGTAGGTGCGGGCGCCGTCGCCGAGGCCTCCGGGGTCGCGTGGCTCCCGGGGGTCGATCGCCTCGTCCACAACGGCGCAGCCCAGCTCGGAATCGTGCGTCCAGGAGCGGCGGTTGACGTTGTCCGATCCGACCGAGGCCCACACGTCGTCGATGACGCAGACCTTCGCGTGGACGTACACGGGAGTCCCGGCGTGGTTCTCCACCGCGTAGACGGCGACCCGGTCGCCGCCCGCGCGGCGCAGCAGCTTCAGGGCGCTGATCCGCCCGACGAGGTTCATCGCCCGGGCCACCCGCCCGTCCTCGTCGGGCTGGGCGGGAATGACCGCGACGAGCCGCAACCCGGGGTGGGCGGCCAGCGCCTCGGCGAAGCACCTGACGACCTGCGCGGACCACAGGTACTGGTCCTCCAGGTAGATCAGCGACCGGGCCCGGCGCAGAACCTTTTGGTAACCGCGGGCGATGCTGCGCTCGCCGTGCGGGGCGAAGTCGTAGCCGTGGATACGGGCCGGGTAGGTGCGCAGCAACTGCACGGTCTGCGTTCCGCAGGGCTCGGGGTCGTCCAGCTGCGCGGGCAGCGGGTCCGCGGTGGTGTCCTCATGGCGCCGGAGCTCTCGCAGCCGCACCAGCGGGCTGCGGCTGAGTGGGGCCGGGTCCTCCCAGCGTTCGCGGAAGTTGGCTTCGACATCGCCGACGGCGGGACCGTGGATCGCGAGCTGGATGTCGTGCCAGGGCGGACGCGCCCCGTAGACGGCGGCGAACGGCTGGCTGAGCGGGTCGCCCCGGTGTGCGGTGTCGTCGCGGCGGCTGTGGCACAGGTCGATGCCGCCGACGAAGGCGACGTCCCGCTCGGGCCGTCCCGGGTGGCGCAGTACGACGGACTTCTGGTGGTGCGAGCCGCCGGGGCGCACCCGCATGTCGAGCAGGCACTCGCCGCCCGCCGCCCTGATCTCCTCACCGAGGTGACGGTTCTCGCGTTCGCTGAACTGGAAGCGGTCCAGATGAGAACGCCAGATCAGCCCCTTGACGACGACACCGCGCTCGGCCGCCGCACACAGGACCTGTCCGATCTCGCTGCCGGGGCCGTCGAGCCGTTCGTCGGGGTCGCCGCGCCAGTCGGTGAACAGCAGCAAGTCGCCCGGCTGTTGGGCGCGGACAGCCTTGAGCAGTTCACCGAAGTACACCGCACCGTGGACGAGAGGACGTACCCGGTTCCCCGTCGACCACGCCGCGCCTCCGGGCCGACGGCTCTCCAGACGGGTCGCGGGGTTACCCCGCTCGCCGGGCGCGAGCAGCCAGTCGGCCAGTTCCATGGCCCCTCCCGGGGGCAACGCCCGGCACACCGGGCACGTCCATCAGTCATCCGTACGTCCAGCAGTCATCTGTATGTCCAGGTCGCCGGCAGAAGCTCCGGCCCGGGCTCCTCGACAGCCGTGCCGGCCTCGGGAAGGACGTGGAGAAGCCGGAGGATGCCGTCCCCGCGGCGTAACCGCCGTAGCGTCCGGACATGTCAGACGAGTAGCCCTCGCAGAAGAGTCGAAACCTCGCCGCCCCGGCCTGGATTCACCCTGCTCACAAGCGGCGCCACCGAACGGAGGCGAAGGAGAAGACACCGAAGAGGATCAGCCCGATCACGACGGCGACCAGGAGCCACGGCCCCACCGGTGTCTGCGCGAAGCTGCGGAGCGTCGCGTCCACGCCCTTGGCCGCATGCGGGTCGAAGCGGACCGCTGCCACCAGGATGAAGATCCCCGCCGCGACGAACACCACGCCACGCGATACGCCTCCGCCCACACCCAGAGCGGTGACGACCTGTTTCGTATTTCGTACGGTGGCTCATGCCGCCGGTGTCCAGCTGCTTCAGGAAGCGCCGCACGGCCGCCCGCACGGCGAGTACCCCGCCGATACCGATCAGCAGACAGCCCGCGGCCCCCACCAGCACCTGCCCGTACGACAGTTTGAGCGCCGATGCCGTCCAGTCCTACGCCTTCGCGTTGCCGCTGGAACCCTGACCGCCCCCGGCGGCATACGTGGCCGTGCCCCAGCAGACGAAGGCGTAGAAGACCGCCCGGCCGCCGTCCAGCACACGCGAACCCACCTTCCGTTCGGGCCCCCGGGTGAGCGCGGCGCAGGCAGCCCGCCATGGCGCCGAAGCCGACCACCAGCGCCCACAGCATCACTTTCCCGAAGGGCTGCCCCGCGATCTCGTGCAGCGCGCCCTGCCGGTCCGCCTGGCCGCCGCCGCTGCCGACGGCGATCCGGACGGACAGCAGCCCGATCAGTACGTACACGACACCACGGGCGACAAAGCCCGCCCGCCCCGCGACGGTCAGCGTCTCGTTCCGCGTGCTACGCGCCGCGGACTTCGCGGCCCGGCCGCGCCGTTGCGTGTCGGACGAGGTCACGATGTCCTCCCCATGGCGGGCGCGCGGTACGCGTCCACCGCCCTACCCGAGTGCCCGGTCCCGGGCACTTGCGAGCGGTCGACCACTCGACCTGGCCGAGGTCCTTACAAGTGGGACCGCCCGACCACGACTTGTAGGGGTACCTGACGCACCAACAGAAATTAGGTCACGGAATGGAAAAAGGTCCAGGTCAAATGGTGTCCGACCTGGACCTTTACGGAGCCCCCTGTCGGATTCGAACCGACGACCTACGCATTACAAGATCGCCAGAGCATTGCCCCACAGTTCACTCCCTCCCCCTGTTTTCGTCGTCTGCGCAGTTCAGCGAGCATGGGGGTGTCCGTGGCGTGTTGATCGTTCACGAGGTTTCATCGCCCTTCCGGCCCCATCCTGGACCCAGGTTTGGGCCGGCCCCCGGCTAGCCTGGCACCAGTCGGGCTGGTATCAAGCTCAGCGAAAACACGCAGACACCCCCCGAGCCCGACATCCCAACCCCAGTAGGCGGACCAGCCATCGCGGACGCTGGTCAAGGTCGGCTCTGCGCCACGGACCGCCGCGTACCAGCCACTCCTGGCTGTCTCCTCTTCCCCGGTCTCCCCGCCTGACAGAGTTGATCTTTCGGATGGCCTGATTTCGGCCACCCTCAACCCACTGCATCCGTGCGATTCGCCACCCCAACTGAGTAGTCGTACTCATGCTCCCGCAGGTCTCCTGCTGCCACAGTGGTCACAGCGGGGTCCTTCAGCACGGCTTCGTTGAGCGGACAGTCGGCTACCGTCTCGCATCGGCCATTCACAACCGACTCCCTTCGTCCGGTCGACAGCCAACTCTCACTCAACCGGCCGGTGCAGGAGGTCACACGTGGCAGCGGCAAATCGACTCCGAGCCTCAATAGGATCGGCTTTCAGCCAGCTTCACGCCTTCGTGGCAGCCGGATTCCGCGAGACGCAAGATCACAGCTATCTTGCTGAGTTGCATCTGTTACGGATGAGGCACTGCCAGTGAGCGGCCGAGGTACTCGCTGAGCAACGTGCCGTACGGGGAGGAAACGGTGGCGGTCGACAGCACGGGGGATCCGCAGGCAACTGTCGCTGGGCTGGAAGCGGCTGCCGGGGCGATCGCCGCGTCGGGCATCGGGCCCCTTGCCGGTGTCGGTGCCGCTGTGGCGCAGGCACTGCGTGTCGAGAGCGAGACGCTGACGACCTTCAAGAAGCGGGTCGACGATCTCCTGACCCAGCTGGAGCAGTCGAAGGCCGCCCCGCGAAGGATCGCCGGCGGTGGCCTGCCGACAGGACGACTGGGGAGCTTCGACGAGGCCGACGCGCTTCACGCCTCCTACACCCGCGTGCACTCCCGCCTGGAGCAGCTGTCCAAGATGCTGGCGCTGCAGATCGAGGGGCTGGTCGTCACGGTCGACGCGTCGAAGAGCGGCTATCACAACCTCGACGACGGCATCCGCGACCGCTTGAGCCGGATCCGGGTCGAGGCGGACAAGTTGATCGCCGACGAGGCGGGTCCGGCGGCAAGGGCACACACCAGCGGCGCGTCGAACGGATCGGCCCGCGACCAACAGGGTTCTCAGCCGGCGTATGAGCAAGCCGGTGGCTTGTGATGTCGGTGTCGGCGAAGAGCGGCAGCACGATGCCCGCGGCGGTAAAGGCGGGGCAACTCCATGTCTGACTGGGGCAGTCGGGCCTGGCAGATGGTCAAGGAGACCCGGTTCGTGGCCCACGACCCGGAAGAGCTGTGGGCCATGGTCGAGCCCGCGGACGGTACGACGGCCACGGAGCTGGGCGAACTGCTGACCCAGGCCGCCAAGACGATCAAGGAGATCGGCGGCGACCTGCGCACACACAGCATGACGGTCGAGTGGGACGGCGAGGGCGGCGAGGCGTTCCGGACGTGGTGCAACCAGGCCGCGCTGGCCACCCTGGGTCTGGGCGACTACAGCGAGTCCGCGGGCAAGTGGCTGGGCCACGCCGCGGACACGCTCCACGAGGTCAAGCCCCAGCTGGAGATCCTGCGAAAGCAGAGTGCCACCGCACGGTCGGTGGTCAACGCGCATGCGGCGAAGGCGACGGACGTCGGCAACCACGACGACGGCCCCTCGGACACCGAGGTGAAGACGGCCAAGACCCGGTACACCAACGACAGTGCTGACGCCGCCGGCCTCATGATCAAGCTCGCCCAGTCGTACACGGCTTCGACCGAGCAGATCGACGCGCTGGAGGCGCCCGAGTTCCCGAAGCTGCCGGAGCGGTTCGTCCCCGAGGCCCGTGGCGAAACCGCGGTCTCCGTTCCGACTGGCCAGAAGTCCGTCACGCCAGTGGAGACCTCTGGGCGAAGGACAGCCGTCGACTCCGGTATGAGCGGGACGAGTTCAGCGCCTCAGGTGTCCGCGCCGCACCACCCCGCGAGCGTGGCGCACGTGCCCGATACGGCCCCGAGAGGCCATACGCACCCGACGAACACCGCGATCCCGACGAACACCGCGATCGACAGCGTGGGAACGCTTCCTTCCACCCCATCAGTCCCTGCTGCTGGCGCGGCTCCGCTACTGGGAGTGAGCGGCCCGGACGGCAGGACATCGTCGCCAACCGGTGTGCTCCCACCCGCATTCGGGGGTACCGCGACGTTGCCGCCCGGTACTGGGGCAGGCGGAGGTCGTCCCGCGTACGGCGCCCGGAGTTCACTGCGCACGCCCTCCGAGCCAGGCGCGTCCGGCAGTCCGCGCGTACCCGGCCGCGGGCTGACCGCATCGCCTGTCCCCGGTATGTCCGGTGCCGGTACTGGTATTCCGGGCACGCCGGGGAGGGGGCTGCCCGGTCCCACGTCGGCCAGGGGCACCAACGGCATCACCGGCGGCCGCCCCGTCTCTCCCGCCGGACGATCCACCGGTGCGATTCCCCGGGGCACGGTCGTCGGCGGCACCTCGAACGAGCAGCAGACTCCGATGGGCCGTGGCGGCGTCGCAGGGGGTACGAGCGAGGGCGCGGCACCGGCCGCCCGCAGCGGAGAACGCGTACCAGGTCGGGAAGGTACGGCGAGGGGCGGCCCGAGGTCGCCCACCCAGTCCGGTGGGATCATCGGCGGGCAGCCGAAGCAGGCCCCGCAGCGCAGAAGGGCGCTGTTCACCTCGGGAGGCGAGGGACTCGTACGCGGAGCGAACGCGAATGCCGACGGCACGCTGCCGCAGGGCGGCGGAACGATCCGCGATGGCTCTGCCGCTCCCTCGCGCCGCGCTGACCGCTCCCCTCGCGATGAACGCACCCGCGACCGTTCGGACGACCAGGCGGGCGACGGGAGCAACCGGCACCAAGACGACCAGCACGCCATCCCGCCGGCAACCGACTGAGCACAGCCCACACCACGAGCAGCTTCAACGAATACGCCGACGAGAAGGACGAACATGCGCACCCGCAGCAAGCAGGCCAGACGACGCGGACCGGTCGTGTCGGCCGTGGCAGGCGTCCTGCTGGCGAGCGTCGCCGTCACGCCCGCGCACGCTGACACCATCCGCAGCCGGCAGTGGTACCTCGACGCCATGCAGGCCCAGCAGATGTGGAAGACCAGCACGGGCAAAGGCGTCACCGTCGCATTGATCGACAGTGGCGTCCAAGCCGACATCCCCGACCTGCAGGGCCAGATCGTGGCGGGGAAGGACTTCTCCAAACGCGCCGGCGACGAACGCACGGACTACGACGGCCACGGCACGAGCATGGCGGTCATCATCGCCGGTACCGGTGGCAGAGGCATCACCAACGGCTCGTACGGCTTGGCCCCAGGCGCGAAGATCATGCCGATCCGCGTACCTGACTTCGTCGAACGCAACCGTACCGACGGCAACCAGGACGACTTCGCCACCAGCACGGCCAAGGCCATCCGGTTCGCGGCGGATTCGGACGCCAAGGTCATCAACATCTCCCTGGGAAGCACGGCCCACTCACAGCAGCTGACCGCCTCCGTCGACTACGCCCTGTCCAAGGGCAAGCTGATCTTCGCGGCCGTGGGCAACACCGGAGACGCCCTCAACGAAGTCGAGTACCCGGCAGCGATCCCCGGTGTCGTGGGCGTCGGGGCGATCGACAGAAACGTCAAGGCGACGAAGGAGTCCCAGCACGGGCCCCAGGTCGACCTGGTCGCGCCAGGAGCGGACATCGTCGCGGCCTGCCTCGAATCCAGCACCAAGGTGTGCGAGACGCGCGGCACCAGCGACGCCTCTGCCCTCGCCTCCGCCTCCGCCGCCCTGATCTGGTCCAAGCACCCCAGCTGGACCAACAACCAGGTCCTGCGGGTGATGCTCAACACCGCGAGCAAACCCAAGAGCGGCAAGGAACGCACCGACTACCTCGGCTACGGCGCCGTACGCCCCCGCATCGCACTGACAAACCCCGGCGACCCCGGGCCCGCGGACAAGTACCCCCTCCCGGACCTCGCGGCTGTGGGCTCGAACTCGCCTTCCTCGGACGCCTCCGACTCCACGGGCACGGGTGCTCCGGCAAAGGATGACGGCTCCGCTGCGGCAGCCACCGCATCCAAGGACGGTAGCGGCAACAACACCCTCTGGATCGGGGTGGGCATCGGCGCCGCCGTACTCCTCGGAGCGGCGATCGCGATTCCCGTAGTCGTCCGCAGGCGCCGGGCCCCCGCACGGTCTGTCAAGACCGCCATGACCGGTCCGGGCCAATTCCCGTACGCGGGCGCGGGTTTCATGCAGCCTCCGAACTCAGCACCGAGCGCACCAGACAGCATCGGCCCGTCCGATCGAGGCCCTAGTTCCGCATGAGTACAGATACTCATGCGCGATGGTCCCCGGTGCTGATGGGGCATGTGATGCACGGGCGTTACGGTACTTCTCGACCACCGCAGCATTGCTGTCGCACGTTCACATCAGCTCGTCGGTGCACGACGAGCCACGGGGAAGGGGCCACGTATGGCGTGGGACGAGTGGGAGCAGCTCAAGACCGCGGCGGTCGAGCGGCAGACCGCGAAGATGCAACTGAACCACGTACCGCTCGACCCCGGTGGTAGTGGTACCGGCACGCTGGTGTCGAACAAGCCGGCCTGGTCCAAGGCCGGCCAGGACGTCGGCTCGTTTCGTGACGACATCAGCAAGGCGCTGGGAAAGCTCTCGGACGGTCAGAAAGGTCTCGGCACGGACGCCGGCTGCCTGACTGCGGGGGCCCAGAAGGACGTCTATGACTCCTGGGAGCGCTACGTCAAGAGTGTGAGCGAGCGGTGTGGGAAGCTCGCGGGTCTGCTGGAGAAAGCGGGCAACGACCAGTTGAAGACCGATGAGGCGATCATGGTCGAGATCGGCAACCTGAAGGTGGACTACGCGGACACTTCGGCTGTCGGTGGTCAGGACACGGGGCGGTAATCAGTCATGGACCTTGCAACACTCAAGGCCCTCAAGCCGACCGAGTACTCGGAAGCGGCCGACGGATACCGCAGCACCTCTGACAAGGCGAGTGCGGCCAAAGACCGCATCGAGACCCAGATAGCCGTGGCCATGAGGGAGTCCCTGAAGGGCGAGGCTGCGGACGCGGCGGTCGTCCAGCTAACGGAGTTGGGAAAGAACTTCCACTACATCCAACTCGAATGCGGTCTTGTCAGTACAGCTCTCGAGGCGTTCGCGTACGAGATGGAAGCAGCCAAGAGGAAACTCGACGCGGCCATCGAGGACGCCCATGCGGCGAAGCTCACCGTGAACTCTGACGGCTCGATCACCTATCCGCCGGGCGGGCAGAAGACCGAGGACGGCAAGGTACCCGAGGGTGGCACGGTGACCGGCCTGACGGATGACACAGCCTCCGCCGTTGGCCGTCAGGCGGCCAACTTCGACCCCAACCCCAACCACCGCCTCGCGCAGGACTGTGTGGACCGGATCGCCACGGCCCTCAAGGAGGCGACGGAGGCCGACGAGAAGTGGGCGCCGAAGCTGCGGGCGTTGAAGGCAGACGACGACCTGACCGTCTCCGACCGGGACTGGGCCGACGCGTCCTCGGACACGAGCGGTGTACGCGACGCGGGCAAGAAGTACCTCGACTCATTGCCGCAGCCGCCCAAAGACGGCAGTCCGCAGGACAACGCGGCGTGGTGGAAGGGACTCAGCGCGGAGGAACAGGCCGCGTGGGTGTCTATGCGACCCGATGCCGTGGGCGCGTTCGACGGGCTGCCTTCCACGGTTCGGGACGAGGCGAACCGCATGGTCCTCGCCGAGGACCATGGTGTTGCGCAGGGTCAGTACGACGCCTGGCTGAAGAACCACCCGGAGCCCGAGCGATTCCAGACCTACATCGACCCCTATACCGGGACTGTGATGAAGGGCGTCAACGTGGAGACCCAGGCGTGGAAGGACTGGGAAGAGGCACGGAAGAACGCTCACAAATCTCTCGACGGTATGAATGCGATCCAGACTCGTTTCGACGCGACCGGTAAGAACGGGCTCCCCGAGGCATACCTGCTGGGATTCAGCACCGAAGGAGACGGCCGCGCGATCATCGCCAACGGAAACCCGGACACCGCGGATCATCAGGCGGTCTATGTTCCAGGTACGACGTCGGAGCTGGGCAATATCGACGGGAACATCAACCGGATGGTCAATGTCTGGCACGAAGCCGACGCCAAAGCCGGTGGGCAATCCGTTTCCACGATCACCTGGCTCGGCTACGACGCACCGGACAGCGTCGTCAAAGACGCACCGTTCGAACACTACGCGTACGACGGCGCACCGGCACTCCGTAATTTCATGGACGGACTCGACGTGTCGCATTCCGGAGATTCGCCGGCGCACACCACCGTAATTGCACACTCCTACGGAACGACCCTTGTCGGCGCCGCCGCAGAGACGGGGCATCTCAACGCCGATGACATCGTCTTCGCTGGCAGTCCTGGCGTCAAGGTGTCCGGTGCCGATGAGTTGGATGTCCCCAAGGGCCATGTGTGGAACGAGGAGGCCGACGGAGACCCGGTTCCGGACATCGGCCGCTACGGCCTCGGCGGGGACCGCTTCATCATCCCCAGCGATCCGGGATTCGGCGCCAACCAGATGACGACCGACACCGAAGGGCACAGCGGTTACTGGGATGACAACTCGCAGAGTCTGCTGAATCAGGCCCTGGTCGTCGTCGGGAAGGGCGACAACGTGGCACTGAAGCCGCCGCCCGACCCCTGGGCGCATGTGAAGTAGGACCAGCCCGACGACGTAAGGCTCCCTGACATGAAGACCAAACTGAGCACTCTCGCGCTCGCCGTACCCCTTGCCCTCACTACTCTCACCGGATGCAGCATGACTGACAAAGACTCCGATGCAATCCCGTCTGCAGGCACGAGCACCTCAAGAGACGCCTCCGATGCGATGGAAAAGGTATCCAGCGGTATCTACGATCTGATCGGCGTGAAGGGGAAGACGTCCAACAGCCGTCCGGGAGTCACGGATTGCTCAGGAAAGGACACGAAGACGTACTTTCGGATCTTCCACCCGTGGAGCTTTTACCCCGCATCGTCGAGCGACCTTGACACTGCGATGGAACAACTCAAGACGGAACTACCTAAACAAGGGTGGGAAATCGTCGAATACGGGCCGGACACCAGCAAGAACAAGAACATCAACCTGACCGCTGACAACAACAAGAAGAAGGTCAGCGTAAAAATCATCAAAATGTCGAAGGAAGACCCGCCGATGCTGAGCCTGGACCTTGTATCCGGTTGCTACAAGGTCCCGGACGGCGAAGAGGTCGAGCGCTTCTGAGTCTCGACGGCTTCCAGCTTGGCCGCCTGGAGAGCGGTCCAGGCGGCCAAGGTGTTCCGAAACTTGAATGGCTCTATTCAAGGATGTAACGGACCCGGAAACCTCTGAAGTGCAGAACCGCTTTCCTCTAGAGGATGGGAAGGATAAGGCTTCTGTTCGAAATGTCGCCGCCATTGTCGCAGGACAGCCGGGATACTTCACGGTGGAGACGCCGCGATGAGGAAAAGGGTTACAGCGGCCGCAGTACTGCTCCTGCTTCTTGCCTGGTGCGGCGCGACAGGTACCGCGTCCTCAAGCAAGAAAAGCCAATCGAAAACGAACATGCAAGAGGCGGCCGACAGGGCGGACGCGATTCTGGACGAGACCTTGGCGGCCATCAAGCCTCCCGTTCAGTGGACGCACACGTACTCCATGCCGGGTGACTGCTATGCGGATCGCGATCGTTCCGTCATAACGATCATCTCGACGGAACGGCGCGGCAGCTTCCTTGGTGTGTTAGAACGCCAATGGAAAGGCAAGGGCTACAAGCTCGTCGCCACGAGTCCGAACGGGCTGGCGGTCAACTTCGAGATCAAGGACGGCTTCCAGCTCGAAGTCCTGATTGGGACCACCGGCCAGGCCCACGTGAGCGTCGCCACCCCGTGTGTGGAGAAGTCCGAGGTTGCTCCGCCGACCAGCAAGCCGAACGGCCTCGACTACTCGAAGCAGGAGTTGCCGGCTCCGAACGTGCAGTCAACGTTCTGGTCGAGCGACACACCCCTCTCGAGCTGACGCACGCGTCCGGCAGCCAAGGTGCTCCGCGTCCGTTACGACGCCCGGGATCGTGGCGTCCAACTTCAAGCCACGATCTTGGCCACTGCCGCCCCAGATCTTGTCCAGATCGCGGGGGAGGCCGCGGCGGTCGCTCGGTCTGTTGGCCAGCCCATAAGAGGGCGCCCCCGGCAGGGGCCGTTGAACAGCGGCCAGCCAACGTCCAATTACAGCCTGTTGCCGATCAAGTACCCGCGATAGCCTGCCTGGTGCCTGTACGGCACAACCGGCGGCACACGAGGGGGATCGTGGAGGGGCGCGACGCGCGAGGGCACTATGAGGAGTTGGCGGCCGAGTACGACGAGCACTGGGTCTACGGCCCGGACTACGTTCCCTGGATGTCAGGCCGGATCACTGAGGCACTGCGGCTCGGCCCCACGGACCGGATCGCCGACATCGGCTCCGGTACGGGCCTGTTCGCCAGGCAAGTCGCCAAGCAGCTCCAGCCCCGCCACCCCATTCTGTGCGTCGATCCTTCCGAAGCGATGCTCGGTCAGCTCGGGACGCCGCCTCCGGCCGACCTGACACCCGTCGTTGCGTCCGCCGAGGACATCGCCGAAGTACGTACGCGACTGCCGTACGAGCAGCTCGATGCAATGTGGCTGAAGGAGTCGGTGCATCACGTGGCCGATCCGGCACACACGCTTCGCGGCCTGGCAGACCGGCTGGCGCCCGGAGGCCGACTGCTGGTGGTGATGCTGCCGGCCACCATCCAGTACCCGCTGTTCGAGGCGGCGCTCGCTCGGTTCGAGGAGCTGCAGCCGGACCCGGCTGTCATCGAGGGGCACCTGCGAGGTGCCGGGCTGGATGCAGGTCTCAGCTATGTCGAGCATGAGCTGCACATTGACCGGGACAAGTATTTCGGCATGGTGCGTGCCCGCTACATGTCCCTGCTCTCCACCTTCAGCGACAGCGAGATCGAGAAGGGCGTCGAAGAGATGCGAGGCGCTCATCCGGAGCCCGTGCTGGTGTTTCCGGACCGGTTCGCGTTCGTCCTGGGCCGGCGAGGTGGGGAGTCTGCGTGAGTACCTTGGTCGATGAACGGCTGCGGCGCCTGCGGAGTGAACTCGATGACCACACGCGGATCGCCGATCGGCTGGGGCTCGATCTGGAACGGCCGTTACGGTCCCTCAACGACGGCTATCCCGAGAACGCGGTCGCCCTGGTCGGGAAGCTGACCGAGAAACTGCTCAAGGAGCTGTGGCGTCACCACGAGGTCGAGGGCGACCCCTCGACGAAGGCCCTGAACGACCTGGTCAAGCGCTGCCGTCCGTACATCCGCAGCAGCACGGTTGTGGATGCGCTCGAAGACATTCGACGGCTCCGCAACCGGTCCACGCACGACGGGTACGACATATGTGACGAGGACGGGCTGCTGGCGGTCCGCAGGCTCGTGGACGTGCTGGTCTGGTTCACCGACACCGGGAGCGCGGCGCTTCTCGGCGGTGAGCCGGACATGGTGCCCGAGGTGGCGCGCCGTTGCGAGTTCCTTGCCGGGCTGTACGTCACCCTCGGCTACCGGCAGGCGAAGCGGTTCGTCCTCAGCCCGGACACCGTCTACCAGTTGTTCTGCCGCGAGTCGGGGATGCGGCTGGAATACGTGGAGTTGATGCTCTCCAGGGACGCCGACGACCTGGGTACCGTCCTTGCTGCCAGTGGCGGAGAGCTGTTGCGTACCCGGCTGCCCAAGCTCACCCGGTTCGTCGTCCTGGACGACGACGGCGGTGCGGGACCCGGCGCCCTGCATCACATGCTGGGGCTGGACTTCCGTATCGTGCGCTACGACGGCTTCGTCGAGACCCTCGTCAGTCTCGACACCCACCTCGCCGATCTCACCTCTGCCACTACCCCGGACGAGCCGAGGGCCGCTGTCGCCGCGGCGGCACTGGCCACCGATCCCCGTACCGGCGAGTCGAAGATGGAGCAGTCCACCGACGCGGCGGAACTCCTGACACGCCTGGCACACGGCAGTGCGAACGTCCTGGTCACCGGCCGTCCGGGAAGCGGCAAGAGCACGCTCCTGCGCTCGCTGGCCGTCAACCCGGAGATCCGCCGCTTCCGCTTCTACTTCGACCTCGGTCTCAAACCGAAGGACGAACCATTCTCCGAGTACGCGGCCCGCCTCCTCACGCCGGCCATGGCGTCCGACCGCTCACGCGCATACGAACTCTTCCTTTACCTCATCCGTTCCGGCGCCGCACTGTGCGTGCTCGACGCCGTGGACGAAGGCGTCGAGGAACCAAGCCCTGCCGGATTCCTGCGGCTCTTCACCGATCTCGCGGCCGTGCTGTCCGCCGAATCGGCGGTGGTCATGAGTTCACGCGTGTCCTTCCTCGCGGACTCGCCTCAGATCCGTCAGCTGCTGGACAGCGGCGCGGGCCGCTCCGAGCAGCTGGTCGAGCAGATGTACGCGAACGGCATCGACCCCTCACGCGTGCCGCACTTCCACGTCGTACGCCTGGCCGAACCCGAGGAAACCCCGCTCGAAAAGCGCCTCACCACAGCGCTTAACCTCCCCGCGGGGAAGCCGCTCGCGGACATCCTCGGCGCTCACATCACGCGGACGCTGGCCGAGCGCGGGCAGCCCGACCTGGAGCAGCAGCTGCCCGCCGCATTCGGGCATGCTTTCCTCACCGACCGCACCGTGTTCTCCCTCCTCGACATACACCGGCAGCTGGGGGCCAATGCATTCCAGGACGGCCGCCTCGATCTCGACGCGTGCGTTCTTGCTCCGCTGCTGCGGCCCGCCGGGCCCGATCACGTCGCCCTCGTCCACACGGCATATCAGGAACTGCTGGCTGCCAGGTTCCTCGCCGAGCCCGCGAACCGGAACCTGGCAGCGGACCTTCCCGGTGGCGGCTTCCTCACCGAGCAGGTGCGCGCCTTCCTCGCTGGCATGCCCGGCGACCGGGAGATTGACGACTGCGTGCTGCCCGCCGGTGCGTACCTGGTCGGTCCGGCCGAACGGCTCCTGCTCCGCCGCGTCGAGCGCCCCGTACGCTTCGACCGCCACGCCGTGACCGTCGCCCGCTACCGCTGCTTCCTCAACGCCCTCGACGCGGACGGCACCTCGCAGTGGGACCACCCCGACCAGCCGGCCGACGTCACCCACCGCCCCTGGACCGACCGGCTGACGCGGCCCGACTACTACGAGAATCCGCGCTACGACGCTCACCCTGCCATCTGCATCAACTGGTGGAGCGCATACGCCTTCGCCGCCTTCGAGGGCAAACGGCTGCCGACCTCCCTCGAATGGGAAGCCGCCGCACGCGGCAGCGACGGACGCCTCTTCCCCTGGGGCGACACACCCGACAGCACCCGCGTCAACTGCGCCGACACCTGGGTCGGCCGACCCGTCGTGACCTATCAGGCGTGGTACCGCGACTTCGCCGGCGACGCCGTCCGGCGGGCCGGAGCGACACCCGTCGACGAACGGCCGGGCAACCGCTCCCCGTTCGGCGTCCTCGACATGGTGGGTAACTGCTGGGAATGGACATCCACCAGCCTGGACGACCCCGGCGAGGCCGTCATCTGCGGCGGCAGCTACGACAACCCGATGCGGGCAGTACAGACCAGCAGCAAGGGCATCTACCGCAAACGCGGCAGGAGCAACGCGGTCGGCTTCCGGTGCGTACAGGACCTCGACACCTCCGGGACACAGGAGGCGACGGCATGAGCATCAGCGGGCCGCGTCACGGAACCATTGTCGACAGGCGACCGAGTGGCGGCGGACTGAGCGGTGCGCTCGGCTCCTATGTCGTCCGCGACGACGAGGACGAGCGGTACTACAGCTTCGACTACCGACAGATCGTGACCGAGGGGTTCCGCACCATCCGCACCGGCGAACGCGTCCGCTTCCACCTCAGCGCCGAAAGCCCCGACCGGGCGGAGTTCGTCATCCGCCTCAACCAGCCCGACCCAGCCGAGTTCTACCGGTGACCACCCACGGAGCTCCTCCGGTGCTCGAAAACGTCACAGGGGCACGCCAGGAACTGACCATCGTCCTGCCGGTACGGCTGCTGAGCGTCCCCCGCTGGCCAGAAGGCCCCTTCCCATTCGAGCTGGGAAACCGCCGCACCGACGCCCAGACCCGGTCCACCTACTTCGCCCCCGCCTCCGCCCGCGCACTGTACGGGGCACCGGGACGGCCACGGCGCTGGCACCTGCCGCTGGACGTCAAACACGACGGGCTGCACCTGCTGGGCCTGGAACTTCTCCGCGCAGCCACCGCCCGCAATCCCGAACACGCCCTCGCTGTCCTTCACTTGAGCGTGGAAAGACCGCTGCTGCCCATACTGCGGTCCCTGGCCGGGCGGCGGCCGAACCCCGCCGACGACCTGCTCACGCCGAGCCCCGCTGACGTACTGCTCACCGGGCCCTTCGATCCGGCTGGCCTTCTCGCCGGCATTGCCGACGTCCGTGACCCCGACACGCCGTTCGCCCTCGCCCAGCCCTACACCATCGCCTTCATGACCCCCACGGCGCGCCACACTCCCGCCCTCCGAGCCGACCTCGAAGGAGCACTGCCCGCCACCGCGGACCGCTGGCTGTGGCAACTGGCATCACGCTCCACACCG
Organism: Streptomyces xylophagus; assembly: GCF_000716435.1. GTDB lineage: Bacteria > Actinomycetota > Actinomycetes > Streptomycetales > Streptomycetaceae > Streptomyces > Streptomyces xylophagus. The sequence goes on along the minus strand of NZ_JNWO01000008.1, from coordinate 153,203 downwards.
AAGGACTTCCCCCTGCCACCGGAGACCGCCGGAAAACAGCTCAAGGACGTCGTAAGAATCTCCGCGGACTGGAGCGCCCTGGTACTACGCCAAGGGGCCGCCTTCCTCGGCCACCGGCCCGACACCGGTGCGGGCGACTTCTTCGAATTCGGCGCACTGCACTCGCGAACCGTCTACCTCGACGCCCTGCTCCTCGGCTCACTCCAACGCGACCACATCGACGAGCTCACCGACGAACTCTCCGAAGTGTTCAACTCCTCACCGCTGGCACGCCCCGTCGCCACGCTGGAGCGGAACATCGCCGTCTTCCGCAGCACCTACTGGCGCCAGCACCTCACCGCACACGGCACGGCCAACGACCTGCTGCTCGCCTTCCAGAACCAGCACCGGCTCCCCGCACGATTCGACGAAATCCTGGCCGAAGCAGCCGACTACAGCAGGCTCGTACAGACCCAGGACAGCCAACAGATCAGCGGAGCCCTGGGCGTCCTCACCATTCTCGGCCTGCCGCTCGGCACCGCCCTCAGCATCCTGCAGGTCCTCGACGACCACTCCACAGCACACCTACTCATCTCGCTCGCGCTGTCGGTCGCCGCCACCGCCGCAGCCCTCACCACACGGTATGGGCGCCTGGTTCTGTCATCCCTGCGGGGCGGGGGCGGCAAGGCGTAGGGCACCGCGACCGGCGGCCGTTGTGGCTTCCTGTCTAGGACATCATTTACTACGATCACTGCAGAAGTGTGAGCACCGCTTTCCGCGGTGGAGGAGATACACGCGCGTAACCAGGTCCAACGCGGGGGACATCGACCATGATGGGGCGGGGCTGACGCTGGATGGCATTGAACCGCGAGGTCCATCAGGGCCGCTACGGTGAGGTGTTCGTCCAGGCCGTCGTCACCGCCGCCGGGATGACCGCCCAGAAGGTACTCGAAGACGACTACCTGATGGACTTCGTCGTCGGGCACCCCGGACCGCTTGGCCTGCTGAAGAACCCTATGATCGGCGTGCAAGTCAAGTGCACCCGGAAGGCAAGGGTGGGCCGCTCAACCATCACCCACACCCTGAAGAGCAAGTACTACAACGAACTTGCGAAGCCGGCCTCCGAGTTTGCGATTCCCCTGTTCTTGGTGGTCGTCCTAGTGCCTGATGATGCCGATGCCTGGATGGACGCATCGGATGAGCGGCTGGCTCTGCACCAAGCCGCCTACTGGACATGCCTCCATGGCGAGCCGCAGCGTCACGACCTGGAGAAGGACTCACCAGTCGCGGTGTCAGTGCCGCGTGAGAACCTGCTCAGCAAAGATGGTCTTGTGCAGATGTTCGCTCTGGCGGATCGCCTGCGCATGAAGGGGCGGGGGGTGCCGGTCCAATGACACAGAAACAACTACCAGAGCAAGCTCTGCGGTCCCTGAGCCCCGAGCTCCTCCGACGCTACCTCGACGCACAGGGCTGGTATCTCACCGACGACCAGCAGCGCGCTGAGGTCTGGGCGACACAGTTGACGGACGGCGTCATGGATGTCCTGCTGCCCAAGGACCCTCGCCTCGCCGACTACGTACGGCAGTTGCGCTATCTGTTCGACACCTTGGCCATCATCGAAGATCGAGAGCCGTCATCGATCCTCCGAGACATCGGGCAGGCCCAGACGGATGTGCACTATGTGCGGCTCCTGCCCGAGGGACTCGCCTCGGGCACGGTTTGGCTTCCCGAAGGAAGCCGGGCTGTGGCCAGTCTGAGGGATCTGTTCGTCAGTGCCACGTACCGAGCCACCACCTGGCTAGAGAACCAGCAGCCGCGGCCAGTTGAGCCTGGCCGTAAGCCGAATCAGGTGTACGAGTTCCTCAGCCGCCGTGTCCTTCTGGGGCTTGCCCAGCCAGGCAGCTACATCCTGACTGCTGAAGTGCCGCTCAATAGTGGAGTGCCCGAGCAACTGCCACTCGATGCCCAGGGCCGCTACGGCGGGACTCCTCTCGCCCGGCGAGTCTCCACAGCTTTCTACGAAGGTGCTGCTGCCGCGCATGCTGCAGCCGAACATGCGGTGATCAACCCGGGTGACCTCTCGGCCTTCGCTGAGCATGCCGAGCGCGGTCTCTCGGCGAACGTCTGTGAAGCGCTAACTGAGCTCTCCTCCCATGGGAAGGTGCCCTTCGAGCTACGGGCCGCGTGGGCGAGCAGCTTGCCGATGGAGCAGCCTTCGGGAATCCTCCGGTTCCAACCCGACATCATTGGGCAACTACAGCTTGGTGCGGAGTACCTTCGCGATCGCTTCGGGCGACAGGGGGTGTCCGTGCGGGGGTTCGTGACCAAGATGGAGCGGGGATCCACCACCGGGCCGGGTTCGGTGATTCTTTTGGGTCGGCCAGACGACCAGCCGACTAGTCGCGCCATGAGGGTCCACGTCGAGCTGGCCGCTGACGACTACGACCGAGTGGGCCGAGCTCATTTGGACGGGCAGGAAGTACTGGTCCAGGGCGATCTGGAGCGGTTCGGTAATCGCTGGAACCTCGTCCGCGTTCAGAGCTGCACTGTCGAAGAGATCCGTGACTGAGCAGCCTCAACGTCCGTAATTCCCGCAGCACCCTGCCATCGCCATCCAGTAGAGATTACTGTCGATCACGGTACGTACATGGCAGGGAGGCAGTATGCCCATCGGCGGAGTCGGCGACGGCAGACCACAGCCTGTGGCCCCCGGCGTCTTTCCTGTTGGGGTAAAGCTGGAGGAGCTGACTCCGAGAGCGTGCATCAGCGGCCTCAGCGCTTCCGGCCCCGTCACCGTGGTACGAGCTGACTGGCGCGGCAGCAGCGCGATGGAGGTCGTCTACCGAGACGATTCCGGCGCCTTCGGCAGCGTGTTTCTGTACCGAGAACACGAGGCGAACCTCACCCTGCACGCGCCCACCGCCCGCACCGGATTCACAGGCGATCCCTCCGCCTTCCGTCTGGCTGCCGAAGCGCTACGGCTCCGCATGGCGGGGCTCTTCGACCCCATGCTGGCCGTCACCACCTCCGACATCGAGCCGCTGCCTCACCAGATCCGCGCTGTCTACGGCGAGCTGTTGCCGCGTACCCCGCTGCGTTTTCTGCTCGCAGACGACCCGGGCGCTGGCAAGACCATCATGGCCGGGCTGTACGTGAAGGAATTGCTGCTCCGCGGTGACCTGGAGCGCTGCCTGATCGTCGCCCCCGGCTCACTGGTCGAGCAGTGGCAAGACGAACTGCTCGACAAGTTCGGACTGCGGTTCGAGCTGCTCAACCGTTCCCTCGTCGACTCGACTCCGGACAACAGCGTCTTCGAGCACCATCCCCGGCTGATTGCCCGCATGGATCAGCTGTCGCGATCGGAGGAGCTCCTGGAGCAGCTCCACGATTCGGACTGGGACCTGGTGGTCGTGGATGAGGCCCACCGGATGTCTGCACGCTGGTTCGGCAACGAGCTCAAGACCACCCGGAGGTACCAGCTCGGGCAGTTGCTGGGCCGCATCGCCCGTCACCTGCTCCTCATGACCGCGACCCCGCACGCCGGCAAGGAAGACGACTTCCAACTCTTCCTCGCCCTGCTCGACTCGGACCGATTCGAGGGCAAGTACCGCGAGGGAGTCCACACGCTCGACACGGGTGGCCTCATGCGTCGCATGGTCAAGGAGGACCTGCTTACCTTCGAGGGCAAGCCTCTCTTCCCCGAGCGCCGCGCCTACACCGTTCCATACGAACTGTCTTCAGCCGAGCACGAGTTGTATGAGGCTGTCACTCAGTACGTCCGCAACGAGATGAACCGCGCAGACAGACTCCGAGCAGCTGGCGACGGGCGCCGGGGAAACACCGTCGGCTTCGCCCTCACCGTTCTCCAACGCCGTCTGGCTTCCAGCCCCGAGGCGATCCTCCGGTCCCTGCAGCGGCGCCGTGAACGCCTGGTCCGTCGCCATCAAGAGATGCTGGCGGGTCCCACCGGGCGCGCCCGATCGGAAGACCCTGAGCTCACCCGTCGTCTGAGCGCCATGAACGGCGATGACGACTGGCAGGAACGTCTCGACGACCTGGATGGCAACGAACTCGAAGAACTGGAAGAGGAAGTCCTGGACGCGGCCACCGCGGCCCGGACCGCCACCGAGCTCACGGTCGAGATCAACCAGCTCGGTGAGCTGGTCCGGCTAGCCTCACAGGTCCGGCTCTCCGGCACTGACCGCAAGTGGAGCGAGCTGCGCACCCTGCTGCAAGATCGGGACGAGATCCGCGATCATGACGGCAATCCTCGCAAGATCATCATTTTCACCGAGCACCGGGACACCCTCAACTATCTCGTGGAACGCATCCGCAGCCTGCTCGGCCAGAACGAGGCGGTCCAGCTGATTCACGGAGGCGTACGGCGCGAGGAGCGCCGCCGAGTCCAGGAGCTGTTCACCCAGGAACGCGATGTCCGTGTCCTCGTAGCCACGGACGCTGCCGGCGAGGGCCTCAACCTGCAGCGCGCCCACCTGATGGTCAACTACGACCTGCCATGGAACCCCAATCGGATCGAGCAGCGCTTCGGCCGTATCCACCGAATCGGCCAGACCGAGGTGTGCCACCTGTGGAATCTCGTCGCTGCCGGCACCCGTGAAGGCGCCGTCTTCCAACGTCTCCTGGACAAGATCGAACACCAGCGTCGCGCCTACCGTGGACAGATCTTCGACGTGCTCGGCGAAGCCTTCGAGGAGCAGCCACTGCACCGGCTTCTCATGGAAGCCGTCCGCTATGGCGATCAGCCCGAAGTTCGGGCCCGCCTGGACGAGGTCATTGACAGCACAGTCGGCGAAGGACTCGACGAGCTGCTCGCGGAGCGGGCCCTTCACAGCGATCTACTGGGCGAAACCGAGGTGGCCGAGACCCGGCTACGGCTGGAAGAGGCTCGCGCCCGACGGCTTCAGCCCCACTATGTCGAGGCATTCTTCCGGGCGGCATTCATAGAACTCGGCGGTCGGCTGGCGAAGCGGGAGACCGGCCGGTTTGAGATCACGAATGTGCCGACCGTGCTGCTGAACCGTTCACCGCACCGTGGGCTGGCGGCCCCGGTGCTGCGTCGGTACGAGCGAATCGTCTTCGACCGGGAGCTGATCCGCCGACAGGGCCGCGCGGAGGCGGCCCTGCTTGCGCCGGGCCACCCGCTGATGGATGCGGTCGTGGACGCCACGGTCGAGCGGCACGCAGCCGTACTCAAGACCGGCAGTGTCCTCATTGACCGCGCCGACCCTGGCCGGGCTCCGCGCCTGCTCGTCGCACTCACACAGGAGATCACCGACGGACGTCCTCGCTCAAGAGTCGTCAGCAAGCGCTTCGACTTCGTCGAACTCACCTCCGACGGCTCGGCGATCCCTGCCGGCCCTGCCCCCTACCTGGACTACGACCCTCCAACAGAGGAAGAAGCAGACCTGGTGGCGGAGGAAGCCGCCCGGTTCGCCGGACAGCCCTGGCTGGCCGACGGGATGGAGGAGACGGCCATCGCCTGGGCCGCTGACCACGCGGTCCACGACCATCTGCGGTCTGTACGAGATCGGGTCGTTCCGGAGATCCAGCGCACCCGTGAACAGGTGCGACAGCGCCTCACTCAAGAGATCGACTTCTGGTACGCCCGTCATCTTGAGCTCCTCGATGCGCAGAGCCAGGGACGCAAGCTGAAGCTGCGCCCCGAGACTGCGCTGCGCCGCGCGAGTGACCTGGAGGAACGGCTGAAGCGACGGCTGCATGAACTGGATCTCGACGAACGCCTCCTGCCTCGTCCGCCCCGCGTGGCGGGTGGGGCGCTGGTGCTGCCCCAGGGGCTTGTCGATCGCCTACTCGGTCGACGACTTGACTCCGCGGCGGTCACTGCTGCTGTGCGAGACACAGCTGCCGTCGAACGCCGAGCCGTCATGGCAGTGATCGACGCCGAACAGCGCCTTGGCCGCCAGCCCGAAGAGATGCCACCCAACAACAAGGGCTTCGACCTCCGGTCCTGGACTGCAGACGGCAGCGGCCTGCTGAACTTGGAGGTCAAGGGCCGGATTGCGGGATCCCAAGACTTTACGATCACTCGCAACGAGGTGCTGCACGCGAAGAACGTCGGCGATCGGTACCGCCTCGCCCTGGTGTCGGTCTCCCCCGACGGGTCGGAGCACGACGAGGTGCGGTACCTGACGCAGCCCTTCCACGAGACGAGTACGGACGACTTCAATGTGACCAAGTTCGTTTTCCACTGGAAGCGCATGTGGGAGCAGGGCGCGCACCCTCACTGACGCGTGTCGCACCAGAGGCAGGAGCTGTATAAGCCGAAGGGAGAACGCTTGTCAGCGGCACACGCCATACTTGTCGACTGAGCTGTTCGTTCCACGGAACGTCTCCAGCCACCCAGCACTACCCGCCTGGCCCGAAGAGAAGAGCGCCCTGCATGACGACCACGCCCAAGCGTAAACTGATCGAGGTTGCGCTGCCGCTGGAAGCGATCAACCGCGAATCCGCGCGAGAGAAGTCCATCCGGCACGGGCACCCGTCGACGCTTCACCTGTGGTGGGCCCGTCGCCCTCTCGCCGCGTGCCGAGCGGTGCTCTTCGCCCAGCTTGTGGATGACCCTTCCTCGCACCCAGACAAGTTCCCGACGGAGGAAGCGGTTACTGCCGAGCGTCAGCGGCTGTTCCGCCTCATTGAACGCCTTGTGGTGTGGGAGAACACCACGGACGATGCGCTACTGCGCGAGGCCCATGAGGAGATCCTTAAGTCCACAGATGGCAACCCCCCTGCCATCCTGGACCCCTTCGCGGGCGGCGGCTCGATTCCGCTCGAAGCTCAGCGTCTGGGCTTGGAGGCCCACGCCTCGGACCTCAATCCCGTCCCAGTGTTGATCAATAAGGCCCTGATTGAGATCCCTCCGAAGTGGGCTGGCCAGCCGCCGGTATTCCCAGGAGCTGCTGAGGAGAAGCTGAGCAAGGACGGCCAGGCCGAAGGGATGTGGCCGAAGGCCACCGGCTTGGCAGAAGACGTTCGTCGCTACGGCGAGTGGATGCGCGACGAGGCCGAGAAGAGGATCGGCCACCTGTACCCGAAAGCCAAACTGGATGACGGCAGCGAAGCCAACGTTATCGCGTGGATCTGGGCGCGTACCGTCCAGTGCCGGAACCCTGCTTGTGGCATCCAGATGCCGCTAGTCAAGTCCTGGTGGCTGGGAAAGAAGAAAGGCAAGGAAGCCTACGTCGTTCCGCAGGTGCAGGGTGGCAACGTTAAGTTCGAGATCAGCCACGATATCAAGCAGGCCCCGAAGAAGGGTACAGATGGCACGGTGCAACGCACCGGCGCTGTGTGCATCGGGTGCCGGGACTCAGTGCCCCTGACTTACCTGCGCTCAGAGGGCAAAGCGGGTCGAATCGGATATCAGATGATGGCAGTCGCAGCCGAGGGTAAGCGGCGGCGAGTCTATCTCCCACCTAACTCCGAACATGAGCAGGCCGCGCAGGTGCCGCAACCTGACGACATTCCTGATTCAGAACTTCCCGAGGCGGCGCTGGGATTCCGAGTTCAGGGCTATGGCATGACTCACCACTCAGACCTCTTCACCAATCGACAACTGACCGCTCTCACCACTTTCAGCGATCTAGTTTTGGAAGCGCGAGATCACGTATTGCGTGACGCTCGAACTTCAGGGAATCCTCTCCCCGAGAAGTATGCGGATTCCGTGTCCACCTACCTAGGAATGGCATTTAGCAGAATCACTGCATCCCTCACGAACCTGAATATTTGGAATCCTGCGCCGAGCAAAGAAGGCGTGGGAGGGCTTTTCAAGCTCCAAGCAATTCCAATGAGTTGGGATTTTGCAGAGTCAAATTGCTTCCAGCCTGGCCCTGCCGAGATCCTGACCAGTGCTAACTGGGTGTCTCGCGTTCTCGATTTGCTGCCCAGCGGAAGTGGGGAAGTAGAGCAGGTAAACGCAGCCAGTCGCAGCTACTCTGGCCTGCTCGTTTCGACGGACCCGCCATACTACGACAACGTCGGCTACGCAGACCTGGCCGACTTCTACTACGTATGGCTTCGACGTAGTCTGCGACACGTTCATCCAGAGCACCTAGGCACCCTGCTTACCCCCAAGAACGAGGAACTGATCGCCGACCCCTTCCGCCATGGTAGCGATGCTCGCGCTGAGGAATTCTTCGAGAATGGTTTCGTCAGCGTATTCACTAACCTACGCAAGGATGCCGATCACCGGGCCCCGATTTCCGTATATTACGCCTTTAGGCAGTCTGAAACGGATCACGAAGGGGAAGCCTCCACCGGCTGGGAGACTCTCCTTGAGGGAATGATCCGATCAGGTTGGGTTGTTACAGGTACTTGGCCTATGCGGACTGAGCGTTCAGGGCGGACTCGCCATATTGCAAGCAATGCGCTTGCGTCGTCAATTGTCCTTGCGTGTCGACCGCGACCTGAAGATGCAGCAACAATCACGCGCGGTTCTTTTCTGGCGGCTCTCAAAGATGGAATGCCGGAGAAGCTCGGGGAGCTCCAGCAAGGTGCAATCCCTCCGGTGGACCTTGCGCAGGCGGCTATCGGCCCCGGCATGGCCGTCTTCTCCCGCTACGCCCAGGTTCTTGAGTCTGACGGCAAGCCGATGAGCGTGCGTACTGCACTCATCCTCATCAACCAGACCCTCGACGAAGTGCTGTCCGAGCAAGAGGGCGACTTCGACTCTGACACCCGGTTCTGCGTCCAATGGTTCAAGAACTTCGGCTGGAACGAGGGCTCCTTCGGCGACGCCGACAACCTTGCCCGAGGCCGCAACACCTCCGTCGAGGGCGTCCAACGCGGTGGTGCCTTCCGAGCCGTCGCCGGCAAGGCGAAACTGCTGCCCTTCTCTGAGCTGCCTTCCGACTGGCATCCAGAGACCGACGAGCGCATCAGCCTCTGGGAAGTTGTCCTGCACCTTGCGAAGGCTTTGGACGAGGAAGGCGGGGACGCCGCAGCCCGCCTCATGGCGGCCGCCCGTACCCGCGTCGATATGGATGTCGCCCAGGAGCTGGCGTATCTACTTTTCGCCATCTGCGAGAAGCGTGGCCTGGCTCAAGACGCGATCCTCTTCAACGGCCTCGGCCAGTCCTGGTCCGATCTGACCGCTGCTGCGCGCAAGCAGGCGGCCTCCGCTCCGAAGCTGATTCAGGACGGGTTCACGTTCGACGAGGAGTAGCAACTGCGGGCCGTTGCACCATAGACATCAGCACCAGAAGGACAGAGGACGGGGACGAGGACAGGCGATGGCAATCAGCAACCGGGACCGCGTGAATCGCGGGTTCGAACTGTTGGCGCAGGGACTGGAGCCCTTCGTCGATGAGATCATGACAGCCGCCACGCCCGACGGGGGCGACTGGATCAAGGTCCTCGAGGCCCGCGATAGCCAGAAGTTCGGAACGAACCGGGTCTACACCAAGTCCGACCCGGCTGTACTCCTCAAGGTGATCACCGAGGAGTGGCGGGCCGGGTTCAAGGACAAGCTTTCCCGCGGTGAGCAGTCCATCGCCTCTCTCCTCCGCGATCACCGCAACAAGTGGGCGCACAACGAGCGGTACAGCCCCGAAGATGCCGCGCACGTGCTCGACTTGGTCGAGCGGCTATTGACGTCGGCCGGCGACACCGAGCGGGCAGCAGCTGCCCGTAAGGAGAAGCAGAACCTGCTGCGGGCCATGTACGAGACCGAGACCCGCGAGGCGGTGAAGGAGTCGGCTCGTGCAGCGGTGGGTGTCCCCGGCTTGGTCAGGGGCCAGAGCATCAAGCCCTGGCGCGAGATCATCCGCCCGCACCGCGATGTGGCCTCCGGAAACTACGCCTCCGCAGAGTTCGCCGCCGACCTGGACGGCGTGAAGCGTAACGAGGGCAGCGAGGAATACACCGACCCAGTCCGGTTCTTCGAGCGCACCTACCTCACCGAAGGACTGCGTGACCTCCTCACCCGGGCAGCTCGACGGCTCTCCGGTGACTCCAACGCCAGCCCCGTCATCAACCTCCAGACCAACTTCGGTGGGGGCAAGACCCACTCGATGCTGGCGTTGTACCACCTGGCCTCCGGAACCCCGCTCGCCGATTTCCCGCAGGAACTCCACGACTTGATCGCGGACTCCGGTGTCGCCTGGGACTCCGTAGGTCAAGTGAAGCGAGTCACGCTTGTCGGCAATCGGATCAGGCCGGCCAAGGGAGACCTCAAAGACGACGGCACCCACGTCAACACGCTCTGGGGCGAGCTCGCCTGGCAACTCGGCGGCCGGGAAGCGTACGACCGAATCGCCGAGGACGACGAAGCCGGCACCAACCCCGGCCGGGCGCTGCAGGAGTTGATCGCCGACTACGGCCCCTGCCTGATCCTCATCGACGAATGGGTCGCCTATGCACGTGAGTTGTATGGCAAGGATGACTTGCCCGCCGGCACCTTCGACAGCCAGTTCACGTTCGCCCAGACCCTGACCGAATCGGTCAAGGCGGTCCCCGGCGCACTTCTGGTCGTCTCTATTCCGGCATCACACAAGGCGGACGGCAGCGACGCAGACTCGACCGGCGCCAGTGATCTGGAGATCGGTGGTCTGCATGGTCAGGCCGCCCTCAAACGGCTGCAGAATGTCGTACGGCGCGTGGCCGACCCTTGGCAGCCAGCCACCGCCCAGGAGTCCTTCGAGATCGTCCGACGTCGACTCTTCGAAGCGCCCGACACCGATGGCAAAGTTGAAATCGCCGCTGTGGCAAGGCAGTTCGTCGAGTTCTACCGCTCGAAACAGGGCGAGTTCCCCCGCGAATGCTCCGAGCCGGCGTACGAGGACCGGATCAAGGCTGCCTACCCGATACACCCCGAGCTCTTCGACCGCCTCTACAAGGACTGGTCGACCTTGGAACGGTTCCAGCGCACCCGCGGTGTGCTGCGCATGATGAGCACCGTCGTCCACGCGCTGTGGGCAGCGAACGACCCAGGGCCCCTCATCATGCCCGGCTCGATCCCGCTCCAGGATGCGAAGGTCGTCAGCGAACTCAACCAGTACCTCGACGACGAGTGGAAGGTCATCATCTCCACTGACGTCGACGGAGAAGGGTCCGTCCCCGTCCGGATCGACGAGGAGCGCACCACCTTCGGCCAGCGGCGGCTCACCCGCCGGCTCGCCCGCACGGTGTACTTCGGCTCGGCACCCACCCTGCGTAGCGATCACAAAGGCATCGACCGCCAATACGTGTGGCTGGGTACGGCCGTACCCGGCGACACCATCGGGAATTTCGGCTCCGCACTCGACTTGCTCAGTCAACGCACCACGTTCTTCTACCCGGAAAGCGGGCGCTACTACTACAGCACCCAGGCGTCCATCACGCGCCATGTTCAAGATGCTGCAGAGGCGCTGCGCGACCGTCCCGAGGAAGTCTGGGCGGAGATCGCCGACCGCCTCAACCGGACCCAGAGGCAACCCTCCGGGGACTTCGCTCGGGTTCACACCGCCCCGGACGGCACCGCTGACGTGCCGGACCTGGAAGAGGCCCGGCTGGTCCTGCTGCACCCCAAGTTCTTCCACAGCAAAGGGGAAAAGGACACCAAGGCACTGGAGTTCGTCAAGAAGTGCCTCAAGCAGCGCGGCACTGCCACGCGGGTGAACGTTAACCAGCTGGCGTTTCTCGCTCCTGATGATCGGCGCCTCGAGGAGCTCGAAGACGCCGTACGCGATTACCTTGCATGGAAGGACGCGTACGCGCAACGAGGGGAAGCCGGACTGAACCTCACAGCCCAGCAGGCCGGCCTCGCCGAGAGCCGTTGCGCCCAAGCGGACGAGACGGTCAATCTGAGGATCGCGGGTACGTACACCTGGCTGATCGTGCCGAAGCAGCCACAGGGCGACAAGGAGTACGTACTCAGTCCGATCCGCTGCGAAGGCAGCGAAGACAGGCTCGCCGTACGGGCTTCCAAGGTGCTGGTGAGCGCAGGGCAGTTCACCACGGTGTTCGGCGCCCTCAATATCCGGCTGGACCTCAACTCCCACTTGCGGCCGGTCTGGGAGTCCGGGCACGTCTCGCTCGGTGCCCTGTGGAACTACTACCGCAAGCACCCCTACTTGATGCGCCTTCGGGACCGGTCCGTACTTGAACAGGCTGTGCTGTCCGTCCTGTCGGAGGGAATCACCTGGGAAGCCGAGGGATTCGCGCTTGCCGAGGGATACGACGAAACAAGCAGCACCTACGTCGGTCTCTCTCTACCCATGCAGGATTCCTTCGGTCTGCCAACCGACGCCACTTTGCTCGTTAAGCCCGAGCAGGCGAACGAGCAGCGGGAAAGAGATCTGGCCGAGGCTGCTCGTAGAACAGCGGAACGTGAGGCCGCTGCGCGGGCAGCCAGCGATTCGCCAACAGCCGATGACGCCGACACGTCCAGTGAGGGCAGCCCCGCCGACGTCTCCACGAGGCAAACGACTCCGCCTGCTCCAGAGCCGGAGCCGATCCGGAACATCCGTTTCTTCGGGTCATATCCAGTGGATGCAGAGCGCAGCGGTCGTGACTTCGCGAAGTTCGTCGAGGAAATCCTTCCGCACCTGCGGTCCGCTCCTGGGGCCGAGGTACGTATCCGCCTGGAGATCGAGGCGCACAGCAAGGACGGCTACTCGGACGACAAGGTACGAGTCGTCACCGAAAATGCCCGCACCCTGAAGTTCGAGCAGTACGGCTTCGAGGACGAATAGCTCAGACGACGCGCTCGGCGGCCTCGGATCTTGGACCCGTGGTCGCCGAGCGCACGGCTCTCTGTCCAGTCGCCAATGACAGGCGAGATAGCAGTTGCTACTGAAGCGCACTCGATTCATGGCTGGTCAGCACTTTGGCCAGCCGCTCTTCGAATGAACTCCCCTCAACACGCTGCTTCTCCGGGCCGACGAACTGCCGCCACCGCGACGGATGTCTCGGCGTGCCGGCGACCATCCAGACCTTTCGCAGACCACGGGCGTCCACGTGCGTACGCACCCACGCAGCCTGCTCCTTGAGGAGTCTTCCCACGACACCGGTGATCCTCCCGGTACCCCAGGCGAACAGAACCTCATCAGCCCCCTCGATCGCCTCGGACAGCTGCTGGCGGGACCTTTCGAGGTCCTGCTCCGTCACGACGAGGCTGGCCAGCTGCGTCTGGTCCTTGGACTGGAGATCGATCAGATTGGCCAGCCTCAGCTCGGTGCAGCCGATCAGTGGTAGCGCGGCAAGCAGATTGCGGTGCGAGATCGTCTCCGCTGCGGGACGCAGGGGCGGGTTGAGCAAAATCGCGCACAACATCCGCTGATCGGCTCCGGAAACAGCGACCGGCGCGGTCATCACACCTCTATCGGGGCAGTCTTCAGCCGGATGACTGCCGACTCTTGATGGTACGACGCCCACCAATTGCGCAGGTCGGCGAGTTCTGGAACGCCGCTGATGAGCGGGTACCAGTAGCCCCTAAGGGCCTCCTTGGTAACGAACGTCCGCGACTTACGGAGGTATTCGATCCATCGGAGTTCGTCGGCGAGAGTGTCGCTGGCCGGGTCGGACCAGGGCTTCGCTGCCGTGGGCATGTTGGCGGCGGGGACGCCGAAGTCGGCTTCCAGGTGGAGGCCGTTCTCGCCGTTGAGGGTGGAGATCCTGTCGGTTAGGAGGTCGCCGGCGGCCTGTTCCATTCGGTTGTGGATCGACTCGACGCGACGCTCGACGTAGTCGTAGAGCAGCTCGACGAACTCCGTGGAGTCGGCGCCGCGGGAGGTGTCGAGGAGGATCTGTTCGAGTTCACCGATCAGCAGCTTCTGGCCGAGCGGCGGGAGCATGCCCTCGGTGATGATCTTCTCGGCCTGGCGGCGGACTATGGCGGTCTGGGCGTCGTACGCGCGGAACTTGACGGAGTTCAGACGGCGTTCGGGCATGCCCGTGCGGGTCAGCTCGTAGTCGGCTGGGGTGGTCATGGCGCGGGCGAAGGCGTTTGCTGTCGGCGGCGTCGATGTCGCGCAGCAGGGTGTCGAGCATGGTCGGTGCGGCTCCTCAGATGAAGTGGATCTGCGCAGTCGACTGGGCGATGTCCGCCGGGTTGAGGCCGCCGGGGATGTGGGCGGCCGCGATGACGCCGTGCCACAGCAGGGCCGCCCCGGCGCGAGCGCTGGTCGCGGCGAAGGAGACCTCGGCGAGCAGGACGCCGGTGAAGGTGGCGCGGCCGTCGGTGGCGGCCTTGTCCCACAGCCCGTAGAGGCCGGTGGCGGTGACCCGGCCCGGGATACCAGCGAGGAAGGTGTTGCGCGGCTGGAGGAGGCTGCTGAGCCTGTAGTGCGTGCCGCTGGTGAACAGGGCGACGTCGAGGGTGACGGTGAGTGGGGTGTCGAGCCCGTGCCGGGAGGCGAGCCAAGGGCGGTCGGCGGTGGTGGACTCGGAGTAGGTGATCGGCTGGAAATCCACGCCAGGTTCCTTCGGGCAGGCCGTGTGAGCAGCGAGTCCGTACGGTCACCGGGCAGTGCCGTCGTCCGCGGGTGGAGTGGAGGAGCGCCGTCCCCGTGGGGCATCAAGTGTCGTTGAGGTGACCACGGCGGCGGGCAGTGTCCAGGCCCAGCGAGCCGGGTCGCGAGGGAGTTTCGCCGGAGCGCGACGGAAGATCGCGGAGGGACTGCCCGAGGGCGGGGCCGGTGGAGGTCTGCTCGCGGCACTCGACCTCGGTCAACTGGGCTTGCTTGGCATCCTTGCGCTCCCTTTGCCGCCCGTTGATTTCGGGTCCTCCACGGCCGGAGTGACGTCATGTCAAATTGAGACCACGACGGAGCTCCTGCCGAACTGGCACAGACGCGTGGCCTTCGCACCCGCCGCGCCCCGGACGTCTTCAACTGGATCGTCTCCGACAACTCGCGCCGCCTGGAGCACCGCGCCCGCGTCGCCGGACTGGAGGATGTACCACCCGCAACTCTTCTCCGACCGCTGAGACCGCCCGGTAGAGCTGTCCCGCCTGCTGCCGATCCAGCTCCACGACAACCGCCACGAGGCCGAGGGTCTGGCGCTGGCCGCCGGCACCGCGCTGAAAGTAGTGCACGCGATGCTCGGGCACTCGTCGACGCGGATGGCGACCCACACCTACCAGACGGATGCTGCCCAGGATGCACGCCGCGAAGGCCTCAGCTTGCTTGGACCTCATCACCACATACTCGGAGAAAGACACTGAAGGCGGATGAACCGAATCCGCGCGGGCCCCAGATCAGGCCCCATCCGGCTACTTCGGGGCCCAATCGGCAAGTGGTCTAGACCGAAACCAGCTCAAGGGAACGAAGAAAGGCCAGGTCACAAGCTGTATGACCTGGCCTTCGAAGGAGCCCCCTGTCGGATTCGAACCGACGACCTACGCATTACAAGTGCGTTGCTCTGGCCATCTGAGCTAAGGAGGCCTGCACGGGTGCGAGACATGCGCGATCACGTGCCTGGTGCAGTGTACCCAGGTCCCCGACGCACCCTGTCGAAAATTTCCGCGAAGTTCACATGGCCTCGGGTACTGACAGACCGGGCAAACGCCAGGTACCGTCCGTACCCAGTTCACTCATGTGGACTACACCAACCACCTTCCTACTCGGATCGTCCGGCACGTTCCTGCCGGTAGAAGGGGGCCTTCACCATGGCCACTGTTTCGTTCGACAAGGCGACCCGGATTTACCCGGGCACCGAGAAGCCCGCCGTTGACGGTCTGGAGATCGAGGTCGGGGACGGCGAGTTCCTCGTCCTCGTCGGTCCGTCCGGCTGTGGCAAGTCCACCTCGCTCCGCATGCTCGCGGGGCTCGAGGACGTCAACGCGGGCGCCATCCGCATCGGTGACCGCGACGTCACGCACCTGCCGCCGAAGGACCGGGACATCGCCATGGTGTTCCAGAACTACGCGCTGTACCCGCACATGACGGTCGCCGACAACATGGGCTTCGCGCTCAAGATCGCCGGCGTCAACAAGGCCGAGATCCGCCAGAAGGTGGAGGACGCGGCGAAGATCCTCGACCTCACGGACTACCTCGCCCGCAAGCCGAAGGCGCTCTCCGGTGGTCAGCGTCAGCGTGTCGCGATGGGGCGCGCCATCGTGCGTGAGCCCCAGGTCTTCCTCATGGACGAGCCGCTGTCGAACCTCGACGCCAAGCTCCGTGTCTCGACCCGTACGCAGATCGCGTCGCTGCAGCGCCGCCTCGGCATCACCACCGTCTACGTCACCCACGACCAGGTCGAGGCCATGACGATGGGCGACCGCGTGGCCGTACTGAAGGACGGTCTGCTCCAGCAGGTCGACTCGCCCCGCAACATGTACGACCGTCCCAAGAACCTCTTCGTGGCCGGCTTCATCGGCTCCCCCGCCATGAACCTGATCGAGGTCCCGATCACCGACGGCGGCGTGAAGTTCGGCAACTCGGTCGTCCCGGTCAACCGCGAGGCGCTCAAGGCCGCCTCGGACAAGGGTGACCGTACGGTGACCGTCGGCGTCCGCCCCGAGCACTTCGACATCGAGGAGCACAACGGCGAGGCCGCGAAGTCCCTCACCAAGGACACCGAGGACGCCCCGGCCGGTCTCGCGGTCACCGTGAACGTCGTCGAGGAACTGGGCGCCGACGGTTTCGTCTACGGCAGCGCCAAGGTCGGCGACGACCTGAAGGACCTGGTCGTCCGCGTCAGCGGCCGTTCGGTGCCGGAGAAGGGCTCCACGCTCCACGTGGTGCCGCGTCCGGGTGAGCTCCACGTGTTCTCGACCTCCACGGGCGAGCGCCTCACCGACTGATCAAACGTTCGCATGTTTCACGGAGAGGGCCCCGCGGATCGCCGCGGGGCCCTTCCCGTTGGGGGCAGTTGAGGAGAGTCGTCCGACCGCTGTCGACAAATACCCCGGCAGACCCGTCATTTCGAGCAGTGTTCGTCAACGCCCTACCCAATGCGAGGCACCAATCCATCCCCCGAATTGGTGACTAAATGTCGCCAAATCATTACCGGACGCTACCCTCACACGCGTGAAGCACTCCAATAACCAACAGCCGCGACGCGGTCGGGGCCCCGCCCGCCGGGTCGGCCGCACCCTCGCCCTCGTCCTGCCCGTCGTCATGGTGCTCTCCGGCACCCTCGCGGTCACCCGGGTCAACTGGTCGGGGAGCCCCTCCAGCTCGATGCTGACCGCGACGGACGTCACGGCGGCCGGAGCCTCCTCGCGGGCGGCCGCACGCGCCCCGCAGGACGTCCTGCGCGACCAGCTCATGGCCGAGCTCCAGGACAAGAACCCCGGCGTCGTCCTGACCCACCTCCAGGAGGCGGTGAACGGCCACCCGTCGCTCGCCACGCACTGCACCTCCATCGCCCGCGCACTGGGCCGCGCAGCGGTCCGTATCTACGGCGCGACGCGCGCCCAGTCCTACGCCCGCCCCGTGTGCGACACCGCGTTCGCCTCCGGGGTCATGGCCGCGCACAGCTGACCGGAGCCGGTGCCCGGAGTAGGAGGTCGGTAACGGCTGATTAAGGAACGGTTGCAGCCGAAAGATGCGGTGGGGCCGCCACGTACAGTTCGGGTCATGACCGATTCGAACGCCGCGTCGCGCCCCACCCAAGCCGTGATCCTGGCCGGTGGCCAGGGCTCCCGGCTGCGCCCCTACACCGACGACCGGCCCAAGCCGATGGTCGAGATCCCCGGCACGGGGACGCCGATCATCGGCCATCAGCTCGTCTGGCTCGCCGAAGAGGGCGTGACCGACGTCGTCGTCAGCTGTGGCCATCTCGCCGAGGTGCTGCAGGACTGGCTGAAAACAGCCGATCTGCCGGTCGACGTGACCACGGTCGTCGAGACGGAGCCCCTGGGCCGCGGCGGCGGCCTCAAGTACGCCGCCGCGCATCTGCCCCGCCCGGACAGCCCCTGGTACGCCACCAACGGTGACATCTGGACCCGCTTCTCGCTCCGCGACATGGCGGACTTCCACACCGAGCGCGACGCCGTCGCCACGATCGCGCTGGCTCGGCCGCGGATCCCTTGGGGGGCCGTGCAGACGGACGACTTCGGGCGCGTCACGGACTTCATCGAGTCGCCGCCGACGCAGTACGCGATCAATGCGGGGGTGTACGTTTTCTCGCCCGAGTTCGCGGGGTTGTTGCCGGAGCGGGGGGATCACGAGCGGACGACGTTCCCTCACCTTGCGCGTGAGTTGCGGTTGGCCGGGTTCCCGATTCCGCAGGGGGCGTATTGGCGGGCCATCGATACCGCCAAGGATCTTCGGGAAGCCGCGAAAGAGCTTGCTGCGCTTGGTCGTTGAGTGCGGGCCGTATGTGGCTGGGCGCGCAGTTCCCCGCGCCCCTAGGGTGAGGAAGGGGGCCCGCACTGAAAAGTGCGGGCCCCCTTCCTCATACTCGCCGGAGTCAGCCGGTGGGCGGTGACTGCTGCAACAAGCCGCCCACCGGCCCAGCTACCCCAACAGGCCGCCCACCAGGCCCGGCTGGCCGGAGGACGAGGAGCCTCCGGTGCCGGTGCCGCCGCTGGAGCCGGTGCCGCCGGTGGTGGCGCCGCCCGACGTGGGTCCTGAGGTGGTGCTGGGGGCCTGGCCGGCCGGGGTGGACTGGCGGGGCTGCGTACGGCCCGCGGTGCCCTGTGTCTGGCTGGGGGCGCCGCTGGTGGCCGTACCGGACGAGTGGGTCGCGCCCGGGGTCGTCGCCGCGCCCGACGGACTGGCCGAAGTGGCGTGCTGCGACGGCGACTTGGACGCCCTGGGGCTGCTGCTGTGGCCCTTGGTCGGTTCGCCGGGGAGCGGGGTGCCGGGGAGTTCGTTGCGCGGGGCCTCGCCGGGGCCGGGGACGACCACGCGGCTGGAGTCGCGGACCGCGCCGCCGAGCAGCGAGCCCACGAGCAGGGTGAGGCCGATCGACACCGCCGTGATGAGGGCGCCGCGGCGCAGGACGTAGCGGCGCAACTCCCAGATGTCGGCGCGGGGTCCGAGGCGGCGCCAGGCGCTGCCCGCGAGGCGGCCGTCGATGGAGTAGACGGGGGCGCCGGCGATGATCAGCGGGGACCAGGCGGCGAGGTAGATGATGTCGGGGGCGTCGTAGGCGGGAACGGTCTTCCAGCTGACGGTGACGATGAGCGCGGCCGAGAGCAGTACGCCGCCGATCGCGGCGACCCGCTGCCACAGGCCGAGGATCGTCAGGACGCCGACGATGACCTGGGCGAAGGCGATGACGAGCCCGGAGCCGACGGGGTGCTGGAGGGCGAACTGCCGCAGTGGCTCGGCGACTTCCCACGGGTGCAGGGTGTTGAGCCACTTGACCATGGAGCCGCGTTTGCCGCCGTCGAAGTAGACGGGGTCGCACAGCTTGCCCATGCCGGCGTAGATCGAGATGAAGCCAAGGAAGATGCGGAGCGGGAGGAGGACGACGCCGAGGTTCATACGGCGGCCGGGGTAATAGGCGTGCCGTACCGGGTCGTTGCCGTAGCGCTTGGCGCGTCGGTCCTGCTCCGCGTCCGTCCTGTCCGCGCCGAAGTCCTCGAACTCCCGGTCCCCGTAGGCGGGTTCGTCGTAGGCGCTGCCCACGGTCCGCATCTGCGGCAGGAGTCGGTTCTCGCCGGTGTCGTGGTCGTGGCCGCGCTGGGCGCCGACCAGGGGGGTCTCGAGGGTCTGCGCGGTCAGGTCGCCGTCGTAGCCGCCGCTGTAACCGGCGTCCTCGATACGGGGGATGACCTGCGTGGCCCCGGCGTCGCCGGCCGGCTGGTCGCCGTGGCGGACGCCGCTGCCCCGCACGGCCTGGAGGAGCCGGATGGCGCCGGTGTCGTCCGGGGCGGACCTGCCGCTCCAGACGACGGGCCTGCGGCGCGCGGCACCCGCGCCGGCCGCGGGCATCCGGGCGGTGTCCTCGGCGGCACTCAAGTGCCGTGCGAGGCGCGGGTTTTGGGTGCGCGTCGAGGCGCCCAGCTGCACGCGGAAGCTCGCATGATTGACGATGACCTGCGCCGGATCGCTCGGCACCTTCACCATGCTCAGCGCGGGAGCGTCGTCGAATCCCGACGAGCGGTCCCCCGTGGGTGTGCGGGGTGTTCTGGTGTCCACACTCATCTAACCGAGTGACGTGTGTTTAGGACACTGCTTTGACTTGCCGGAAGTGTCCGGACAGCGTCAAGCTCGCCCTCGCCCCGCAGATTGCCCCGAGTGGGTGACGGTGCCGAACGTCCGTTCAGGAACGCTTGCGCGCCGCCTCGTAGAGGACGACCCCGGCCGCGACACCGGCGTTGAGCGACTCCGCACCGCCCGGCATCGGGATGCGGACCCGGAAGTCGCAGGTCTCGCCCACGAGTCGGGACAGGCCCTTGCCCTCGCTGCCGACGACGATGACCACCGGGCCTTCCAGCGCGGCGAGTTCACCGACCTCGTGCTCACCGTCGGCCGCGAGACCGACGATCGCGAGGCCCGCCTTCTTGTACGCCTCCAGGGCGCGCGTCAGGTTGGTGGCGCGGGCGACGGGCGTACGGGCCGCCGTACCGGCCGACGTCTTCCAGGCGCCCGCGGTCATGCCGGCCGCGCGGCGCTCGGGGACGAGGACGCCGTGACCGCCGAACGCGGAGACGGAGCGGACGATCGCGCCGAGGTTGCGCGGGTCGGTCACACCGTCGAGGGCGACGATCAGCGGGTCCTCGCCCTTGTCGTAGGCCGCGTTGGCGAGGTCCTCGGCGTGCGCGTACTCGTACGGCGGGACCTGGAGGACCAGGCCCTGGTGGTTGAGGCCGTTGGTCATGCGGTCCAGCTCGGGGCGGGGGGCCTCCATGAGGTGGACGCCGCCGCGCTCGGCGACGAGCTGGAGCGCCTCGCGCACCCGCTCGTCGTTGTCGATGAACTGCTGGACGTACAGCGTGACCGCCGGAACGCCCTCGCGCAGCGCCTCCACGACCGGGTTGCGCCCCACGACCATCTCGGACGTGCCCTTGCCGCCGCGCCCGCGCGCGACCGGACGGCGCTGGACCTGCTTGGCCTTGGCGTTGGCGACGCGGTTCTTCTTGTGGCCCTTGCGCGCCTCGGCGGGCGGGGTGGGGCCCTTGCCCTCGAGGCCCCGGCGCCGCTGGCCGCCACTGCCGACCTGCGCGCCCTTCTTGCCGGACATGCGGCGGTTGTTGGCTGCCATGACCTACCTGTCTGTGTGACCCGTCTGGGGGTGCGGTGCGTACGTACGTCTATGCAGTGTGCCGCCCGGAGGGCCGGGCGGCACAGTCGATCTTCGTTGACCGGGTGCGATCGGGGTGGGTTCAGCGGGGGCCGAGGGTCCAGCGCGGGCCCTGCGGACCGTCCTCGATGACCAGGCCCGACTGGTTGAGCTGGTCACGGATGGCGTCCGCGGTGCCCCAGTCCTTACGGCCCCGGGCGGCCTCGCGCTGGTCGAGGACCATGCGGACCAGGGTGTCGACGACACCGTGCAGATCGTCGCCGCGGTCGGTCTCGCCGGCCCACTGCGGGTCCAGCGGGTCGAGGCCGAGGACGCCGAGCATGGCGCGCACCTCGGCGAGACGCGCTACGGCGGCTTCCTTGTCGTCGGCCGCGAGTGCGGAGTTCCCCTGGCGGACCGTGGTGTGTACGACGGCGAGCGCCTGCGGCACGCCCAGGTCGTCGTCCATCGCCTCGGCGAACGCCGGCGGCACCTCGGCCGCGGGCTCGACGACTCCCCCGGCCTTCTCCACGACCCGCTGCACGAAGCCCTCGATCCGCGCGAACGCGGACTCCGCCTCGCGCAGGGCCTCCTCGCTGTACTCGATCATCGAGCGGTAGTGCGGGGTGCCGAGGTAGTAGCGCAGCACGATCGGCCGCCACACCTTGACCATCTCGCTCACCAGCACGCTGTTGCCGAGCGACTTCGACATCTTCTCGCCGCTCATGGTGACCCAGGCGTTGTGCACCCAGTACTGCGCGAAGTCGTCGCCGTAGGCCTTGGCCTGGGCGATCTCGTTCTCGTGGTGCGGGAAGATCAGGTCGAGGCCGCCGCCGTGGATGTCGAAGGCGGGGCCCAGGTACTTGTGCGCCATCGCCGAGCACTCCAGGTGCCAGCCGGGGCGGCCGCGGCCCCACGGGGTCTCCCAGTCGGGCTCGCCCGGCTTGGTCGCCTTCCACATCGCGAAGTCGCGCGGGTCGCGTTTGCCGGTGATGCCCTCCTCGGAGGGCTGGCGGAGGTCGTCGATGTCCTGGTTGGACAGCTGGAGATAGTCCGGGTAGGAGCGCACGTCGAAGTAGACGCTGCCGTCGGCCTCGTACGCGTGACCAAGCTCGATGAGCCCGCGCATCATCTCGATCATCTCGGGGACGTGACCGGTCGCCCGCGGTTCGTACGTCGGCGGGAGGCAGCCGAGTGCGCTGTAACCGTCGTTGAACGCGCGCTCGTTCTCGTAGCCGATCGCCCACCAAGGGCGGCCCTGGTCACGGGACTTGGCGATGATCTTGTCGTCGATGTCCGTGACGTTGCGGATGAACGTGACGTCGTAGCCGCGGTATTCGAACCAGCGGCGGAGGATGTCGAAGTTCAGGCCCGAGCGGATGTGGCCGATGTGGGGGGCGGCCTGCACGGTGGCGCCACAGAGGTAGATCGAGACACAGCCCGCTGTGAGCGGGGTGAAGTCACGAATCTGCCGGGCGCTGGTGTCGTACAGGCGAATGGTCACGGTACAAGGGTAGTGGGCGTTTCCTTGTGCCTCAGACGGTTGGGTCGATTGTTGTCTGCGGGCCGGTGGGGGCTGGTCGCGCAGTTCCCCGCGCCCCTAAAAAACCGGCTCACTCACGCGTGTTTCACGACCAGGGCTGTTGCCACCGCCATCAGGCCCTCGTCCCTGCCCGGGAAGCCCAAGCCGTCCGTCGTCGCACCCGACACCGACACCGGAGCCCCCGCCGCCTCCGACAACAGCTTCTGTGCCTCGTCCCTTCGCTTGCCGATCTTCGGGCGTGGGCCTACTACCTGTACGGCGATGTTGCCGATCGTGAAGCCCGCCTCTCGGACGATACGAGCCGCCTCCCTCAACAACGTGACCCCGGACGCGCCCGACCACTCGGGGCGACCGGTGCCGAAGTGCTGGCCCAGGTCGCCGAGGCCCGCTGCGGAGAACAAGGCGTTGCATGCGGCATGCGCTACGACGTCCGCGTCGGAGTGGCCTGCCAGCCCCGGGCCCTCGCCCTCCCACTTCAGACCCGCGCACCACAGCTCGCGGCCCTCCTCGAAGGCGTGGATGTCGGTGCCGATGCCGACCTGAGGGAGGGGGTACGGGTCAGAAGCCATCGTTCAGCCTCCTGCGGGCCAGGACCGCCTCCGCGAGGACCAGGTCCAGGGGGCGGGTCACCTTGAAGGCCTCCTCGTGGCCGGGGACGACCACGACCGTGAGGCCGAGCTGTTCGACCATGCTCGCGTCGTCGGTGACGTTGTCCGTGACCGTCTCGTGGGCGCGGATCAGCGTGGCGCGGTCGAAGCCCTGCGGGGTCTGTACGGCACGGAGGCGGGCCCGCTCGGGGGTGGCGACCACCGGCTCCGGGTCGCCGGGGTGCGCGGCCGGCTCGACTTCCTTGACCGTGTCGGCGAGGGGCAGCGCCGGTACTACGGCGGGAGCTCCCTCCCGTACGGCCTCGATGACCGCGTCGACCGTGTCGACCGGGACCAGCGGGCGGGCCGCGTCGTGGACCAGGACGATGTCGTAGCCGGGCGGCAGCGCGTCCAGGCCGAGCTTCACGGACTCCTGGCGGGAGTCGCCGCCGGGGACGACCAGGAAGTCGGTCCGCTCGGGCAGCGCGTGCGCGTCGAGGAGGGTCTTGACCTCGGCGGCGCCGTCGGGCGGGGCCACGACGACGACCAGGGAGACCGCGCGGGACGCGGCGAGGGCGCGGACCGCGTGGATGAGCATGGGGGTGCCGTTCAGCGCGCGTAGCGCTTTGGGGGCGCCCGGACCGAGGCGTACGCCCCGGCCGGCGGCCGGAATGACGGCTGCGGCGGAAGACTGCGCCTGCGAAGGGCGCGAATCGTCAGACATCGGTTCCTGTCAGGTTTGTGTGCTCGACCTACGTGGGTATGGCCTGAGGAGTGCCGGGCGCGACGCCTTGACCGGACCCTTCCGTGACACCGGTCGAGCCTGCTGCCCGGGCCCGGCACACCATTATCGGGGGATGTCTCTCCGGCGTTCGACAGAGTCACAGAGTCGGGGTCCTGGACCTCGACGGAGTCGCGGTCGGCGTCGGAAAATTTCCCCGAACATGCCGAAGCGCCCGGCGACAAGGGAGCTGTCATCGGGCACCACGGCATTTCAGTGTGCTGAGCAGGGCGTACCAGTTGCCTGCGTCAGGACGCGAGAACCTCGTCGAGCAGGGCCTCGGCCTTGTCCTCGTTCGTGTTCTCCGCGAGCGCGAGCTCACTCACCAGGATCTGGCGAGCCTTGGCGAGCATGCGCTTCTCACCTGCGGAGAGTCCGCGCTCGCGCTCACGACGCCACAGGTCACGGACGACTTCCGCGACCTTGATGACATCGCCGGAGGCGAGCTTCTCCAGATTTGCCTTGTAACGACGCGACCAGTTCGTGGGCTCCTCGGCATACGGAGCGCGCAGCACCTCGAAGACCCGGTCCAGCCCGTCCTGACCGACCACATCACGTACGCCGACGAACTCCGCATTGTCCGCTGGCACACGCACCGTCAGGTCACCCTGAGCGACCTTCAGCACCAAATAGGTCTTGTCCACGCCTTTGATCTGGCGAGTTTCGATAGCCTCGATCAGCGCGGCCCCGTGATGGGGATAGACCACGGTGTCGCCAACCTTGAACGTCATGTGACAGGTACCCCTTCCGTGGCTATCCAGGGTAACACGGAAACTGCGGGTTCTGAATGGCGTTTTCGCAGGTCAGGGCACATCTCGGGGCTTGACAACAGCAACAGGAACGTGCTGCGGAGACCGAGCGGAAGAGGGTATTCGCAGGTCGGAGCGGCTCTCCGGGCGAGGTGAAACGCGTACGTTACACACATCCGGAGGCGCCTCCAAGTGGACGAACGTCCCTAAATGTCTGGTTCCAAGTGCTCGACTTCCCCTACTCCGTTCGGATGCCGGAGCCCGGTACGAGACGAATCCGGAATTGATCACCGAAGCCCGTCGAGATGCCGGTGATCAATTATCCGAGGTGCCGTGCATTCTTCACCGAAAATCCGCCGACAGACGTCTGAGCTGCTTATGTGAATGCCGGACGAGTGCCGGTCGCAAGTGACCCACGAGTCACTTGAGGCACACGGGTACCCGGTTGAGGGAGGGTCGGGTGCGGTGGTGCGGGAACGGCTCGGTAACCTAAGGCCGCTGACAGACACTTAGGGCGGCTTTATCAGAGAGTCGCCCTGCTCCGCCCACGTTCAAGGAGTAGCCGCCGCCGTGAGCAGCAGCCTTCGACGCGGCGCCCTCGCCGCCGCCGCCATCGCGTTCTCGATCGCCTCGCTCGCCGCGTGCGGTGCCGGCAACGACGCACAGACGCTGGAGGTCAAGCCGGACAACGCGGCCGTCTCCGTGGGCGTCATCAAGGTGCAGAACGCGCTCGTCATCACCCAGCCCCTCACCGAGTCCGGCACCGAGGGCACGGGTCCCGCGGTGATCTCCGCGACCGTGTTCAACAACAGCAAGGACCCCCAGACGCTGGACTCCGTCAGCGTCGACGGCGTCGGCACGGCCACGCTGACCCCCGCCAAGGGCAAGGGCAAGCTGGTCGTCCCGGCCTTCGGCTCGCTCGTCCTGGGCGGCAAGGGCAACGCCTCCGCCGCGCTGACCGACCCCGGCAACATCACGGACGGCAACGCCCAGAAGGTCACCTTCACCCTCAGCACGACCGGCGGCGTGAGCCTGAGCGCGTTCGTCGTCCCGGCCGACAGCTACTTCACCAAGTGGGGCCCGACCTCGATCCCCACGCCCGCTGCGGGCGCTTCCGCGACGGCGACCACGTCCACCTCGCCGAAGCCGGGCAAGAGCACGTCGGCCACACCGACCGACTCGGCCTCCGCGAGCGCGACGGCCACGGAGTCGGCGTCCGCCGGCTGAGCAGCGGTCGTAGCAACAGTCGTAGCAATCCGTAGGACTACGACGAAGGGCGGGACCTCACGGAGAGGTCCCGCCCTTCGTCGTAGAGCTGATAACGCGGTGGTGGCGGTTTACGGCTCGAACTTGTAGCCGAGGCCGCGGACCGTCACCAGGTAGCGCGGCGCGCCCGGGTCCGGCTCGAACACCACTTTTGACGCACCCCTCGCACCGCTGCGCGGGCTTCGGAGTGCTGCGCCGGACTCCGTCCGACGGCCACCGCCAGGCCCGGTTTTACGGCTCGAACTTGTAGCCCAGGCCGCGGACCGTCACCAGGTAGCGCGGCGCGCCCGGGTCCGGTTCGATCTTGGCGCGGAGGCGCTTGACGTGGACGTCCAGGGTCTTGGTGTCGCCTACGTAGTCGGCGCCCCAGACTCTGTCGATGAGCTGCATGCGGGTCAGTACGCGGCCCGCGTTGCGCAGGAGCATCTCCAGCAGGTCGAACTCCTTGAGGGGCAGGTCGACCTTGGAGCCGGAGACCGTGACCACGTGGCGATCCACGTCCATGCGGACCGGACCTGCCTCGAGGGCGGCCGGAGTGACCTCCTCGGGCTCGCCGCGGCGGCGCAGGACGGCCCGGATACGGGCGACCAGTTCGCGGGACGAGAAGGGCTTGGTGACGTAGTCATCGGCTCCTATTTCCAGGCCTACGACCTTGTCGATCTCACTGTCCTTGGCCGTCACCATGATCACGGGGACGTTGGAGCGGCCGCGCAGCTGGCGGCAGACCTCCGTGCCGGGCAGGCCCGGCAGCATCAGGTCGAGCAGGACGAGGTCGGCGCCGTTGCGCTCGAACTCGTCGAGTCCGTCGGGCCCGGTGGTCGCGATGGCGACCTCGAAGCCCTCCTTGCGGAGCATGTACGACAGGGCGTCGGAGAAGGACTCCTCGTCCTCGACGACGAGCACTCGGGTCACGGAAGGACCTCCGGGGCGGGAAGCGGTTCGTACGGGGATGTGTCAGGGGACCCCTCGACCTCGTCGTCGAGGTCGGGGTGCTGGTGGGCACGGTCGCGGGCCGCACCCGCCTCCGGCAGCCTCAGGGTGAACGTGGAGCCCTGTCCCTCGGAGCTCCACACCGTGACCTCCCCGCCGTGCGAGGCGGCCACGTGCTTGACGATCGCCAGCCCGAGACCCGTACCGCCGGTGGCCCGTGAGCGGGCCGGGTCGACACGGTAGAAGCGCTCGAACACGCGCTCCTTGTCCTTCTCGGATATCCCGATGCCCTGGTCGGTCACGGCGACCTCGATGTGGTCGCCGCCGGGCGCGTTCACCCGGCGGGCGGCTATGCCGACGCGGGTGCGGGCGGGCGAGTAGTTGACGGCGTTCTCGACCAGGTTGCCGAGGGCGGCGGCCAGCTGGCCGCGGTTGCCCCAGACGTGCAGGTCGGCGGTGCCGCCGGCGGCCATGGTGATCTGCTTGGTGCCGGCCTGGTGCCGGCAGCGGTCGATGGCCTCGGCGACGAGTTCGTCGACGCGGACGGGTTCGGCGTCTTCGAGGGGGTCGTCGTTCTGGACCCGCGACAGGTCGATGAGCTCCTGCACGAGATTGGTCAGGCGCGTGGCCTCGATCTGCATCCGGCCGGCGAAACGCTCCACCGCCTCAGGATCGTCCGAGGCGTCCATGACCGCCTCGGAGAGGAGGGAGAGGGCCCCGACCGGGGTCTTCAGTTCGTGGCTGACATTCGCCACGAAGTCACGTCGTACGGCTTCGATGCGGCGGGCCTCGGTGAGGTCCTCCACAAGGAGCAGGACGAGCCGGGAGCCGAGGGGGGCCACCCGTGCGGACACGGCGAGTGCCTCGCCGCGTCCGGTGCCCCGCCTGGGCAGATCCAGCTCGACCTGGCGTATCTCGCCGTCGCGCCGGGTGTCCCGGGCCATCTGGAGCATCGGGTCGACGGAAAGTTTTCCGCCACGGACCAGTCCGAGGGCGTACGCCGCCGAGCTGGCCTTGACCACGGCGTCCGCCTCGTCGAGGACGACGGCAGAGGAGCGGAGCACCGAGAGCACGGTGTCCACACCCGGCGGAAGCACCGGGTCCGTATGCAGGGAGGTCCTGGTCGGTCGCTTCTGGTCGCGTTCGCTCCAGCGGAACGCCAGCATGGCGATGACGCCGGTGAGCACCCCGGCGATCGCTGCCGCTGCGGCGACCGCCGCGTTCACGTCCATGCTCCCAGGTTAGGCATGGGATACCTCCTGGCCACAGCCATCGGAGTGCGACCTCGAACACTCGTCGCCCAGAGTTCACCTTGGAGCCAGTATTGATTCATTTGGGGTGGCGGAAACCGTCGCGTAGGAGCGGGAACGTGGGAGCGTGGGGTGGAAGGGCCGGTTTCTGGTCACACGGTCACACGGTTTGGTCACATGGTCACACCGATGGGCCCAGGCCCCCTGAACCCCTGAGCCCCCGAAGCAAACGTAGGAGAGGGAACCCTGATGCGGGACGCGTACCACGAGGAACTTGACTCGATCGGTGACGGTCTGGTGGAGATGGCCCGGCTGGTCGGTTCGGCGATCGGACGCGCCACCACGGCCATCCTGGACTCCGACCTGAAGCTGGCCGAGAGCGTCATCGAGGCCGACAAGAAGGTCGACGACCTCCAGCACGACCTGGAAGCACGGGCCATAGCCCTGCTGGCCCGGCAGCAGCCGGTGGCGACGGACCTGCGCATCGTCGTCACGTCCCTGCGCATGTCGGCCGACCTGGAGCGGTCCGGCGACCTCGCCCAGCACGTGGCGAAGCTCGCCCGGCTCCGCTTCCCCGAGCGCGCCGTACCGCACGACCTCCACGCGACCATCCTGGAGATGGGCCAGCTCGCCCAGCGCCTGATGGCCAAGGCGGCGGAGGTCATCATCACGAAGGACGTCGACCTCGCCCTCCAGCTGGAGGCGGACGACGACGACATGGACCTGCTCCACCGCACCCTCTTCCAGCACCTCCTGGACGACAAGTGGAAGCACGGCATCGAGACGGCGGTCGACGTGACCCTGCTCGGCCGCTACTACGAGCGCTTCGCGGACCACGCGGTGTCGGTCGCGAAGCGGGTGGTGTTCCTGGTGACGGGCGAACACGCGGACGAACTGCAGCCGGACATTCAGCCGGTCACGGGGGTTGAGGGGGCGTAGGCCTCCGGCGGGGGGGTGGGGTTTCTGCGGCTTGGGCGATCTGGGTGACTTCGGTGACTCGGGCGTGCGGGTCTGGGGCCCGGGGTGGCGTGGCTCTCCGGGCGGGTGCGTGCGCCTGTCGGGTGACGGGACCCGGCTCTCCGGCAGGCGGGCTTGGGCGTGCAGAACTGCGGCCCGGAGTGCGGGCGCGCGAGATGCACCCAGAAACCCGAGCCCGCCGGCCCAGGGCCCTGAGCCCGCCTCCCCCGGGGCGTGAGTCCTCCAGGGCGTGAGTCCCCCGTTCGGGGCGTGCGGGGAAGCCTCCATGCGCCGTTGATGCGCCCGGCGAAACGGGCATCCAATGGGCACAGGCACCAGCCTCTAGGAGGACCCATGGCCGAATCACCCGGCACGACGCCCGACCCCACGCAGGAGCGCGAGACGCAGCAGCCCGTCGAGATCAAGAGCCTTCCGCTCTTCGGCGCCTGCGGCTGTGGCTCGGGATGCGGGTGTGGGTGCCAGTCCGGCAATCCATGCCAGTGCGGATGACCGACGCGCGGAGTCGTTGACCACGGCGGAGGGGCCCGGGGCGGGTTTGCCGCATCGGGGTCCCTCCGCCGCGAACAGCACGGCGACACCCGCGCCGCCCCCTGTCGCCCGTCCCCCGTCCCCGTGATCGTTCCGCTCGGTAGCCGGGAGCGCCGTACGGGCGCAGCATGGAAAGGGAAGTGGAAGGCAGAGCGGGCTAGCGCGCGGAAGGAGGTGCGCGGTCATGGCTCAGTACATGGACGTACACCACGGAATGAAGGGCATCACGGCCGACCAGTTGATGGCGGCCCACAAGGCGGATCTCGCCGTGGAGAAGGACGAGGGGGTCCACTTCGAGCGGGCGTGGGCCGACCCCGAGTCCGGGACCGTCTACTGCCTGTCGGAGGCCCCGTCGCCCGAAGCGGTGCAGCGTGTCCACGAACGCGCGGGGCACAGGGCGGACGAGGTGCACCCGGTGCCGTACTCGATCTGACGCCGTACCGGGGGTGTTGGGGGGGGTGCCCCGGGGTGCGGTCAGCCCCACCCCCGACCGGGTGGGGCGCTCCATGGTGGGTGCGGGCGAACGAAGGCATCTTAGAAGCCAGTTGCTCCTCCAGCCGATCTCCACTGATCGCCCGCCCGGAAGGAACGTCCCATGGAATCAAGGCAGTTCACCGACCCGGCCGAGGTCCCCGGCGAGGACGCCCTCGTCCCGTTGCTGGTCGCGTGGGATCTCGCGCACCCCGCCGTGGGTGATCCGGAGTGGCGGCATCTGCTCGACGAGATCGCTCATCCCCGCACCACGGAGGCGTTCCGGCGGCTGGCCGGAACTGCCGCCTGAGTCAACACGGTTGACCGGCAGGACCGTTCGAGCGTTGGGTGCTGTTTGGGCAAAGGGTTCGGCATCGGCAGTTCAACTGTCTTGTCCTGTGCATGTCTCACTGGGTGAGATGCACGCAGACGATCGCGTGCAACTCGGAATCACTCAGGGGGGACTCATGCACATAGCCCGCAACAGACGTGGCCTCGCGGCTTCCACGGCCGCCACCGCCACCCTCGCCGCCGCCGCGCTGGCGACCGCTCCGCTGGCCGGTGTCACCAGCGCCGCACCCGCCGCCGTACCGCAGACGAAGGCGGTCCCGGCCATCACCGGACACACCCTCGCCCGCGACGTGTCCAGCCCGCTCACCAGCGAGCAGTGCGAGGCCAAGTGGCAGATCGCCTGCTACAACCCGCTCCAGTACCGGACCGCGTACAACCTCAACTCCCTGTACAAGAAGGGGATTACGGGCAAGGGACGCACGATCGTCATCGTCGACTCGTTCGGCTCGCCGACGATCCAGCACGATCTCGACGTCTACAGCAAGCAGTTCGGCCTGAAGAGCACCAAGGTCAAGGTCGTCAAGTGGGGCAACGTGCCCGTCTTCGACCCCAAGAACGCGGACATGACCGGCTGGGCCGGCGAGTCCACCCTCGACGTCGAGATGGCCCACGCGGTCGCGCCCGACGCGAAGATCGTGCTGGTCGAGACGGCCGTCGCCGAGACCGAGGGCGTCACCGGTCTGCCGGAGATGATGGACGCCGAGAAGTACCTCATCGACCACGGCGTCGGCGACGTCATCACGCAGAGCTTCGGCGCCACGGAGAACACCTTCCCCGGCTTCGACCAGGGCGACTTCTCCAGCATCAAGAAGCTGCGCTACGCCTTCCAGGACGCCAACCGCAAGCACGTGACCGTCCTCGCCTCCTCCGGCGACGGCGGCGCCACCGACTACAACGCGGACGGCTCGGCCTTCTACGACAAGCCCGTCAACTCCTGGCCTTCTTCCGACCCGTTGGTCACGTCGATCGGCGGTACGCAGCTCCACCTGAACGACAAGGGCAACCGCGTCACGCCGGACAGCGTCTACAACGACTACGGCGCGGGCGGCGGCGGCCAGTCCCACGTCTTCGCCCGCCCGTCCTTCCAGAACGGCGTGAAGGGCATCGTCGGCGCCCAGCGCGGCACCCCGGACGTGTCGATGGCGGCCGCGGTCAACGGCGGCGCCTGGGTCTACTCCAGCTACGACCCGACCGCGATCGGCTGGGACGTCTACGGCGGCACAAGCGAGGCCAGCCCGCTCTTCTCGGGCATCGTCGCCCTCGCCGACCAGGCCGCGGGCCACCGCGTGGGCAACATCAACGAGGCGCTGTACGCGCTGGCGAAGCACGGAGCCAAGAGCAACGGCATCGTCGACGTCAACGACGGCACGAACAACACGTACGCGGGCGTGACCGGTTACACCGCCGTCAACGGCTACGACATGGCGACGGGCGTGGGCACGGTGGACGCGCTGCGGTTCGTTCCGGCGCTGGTGAAGGCGAGCCGGCGGCACTGAGGCATCGCCGCATCCCTGATTCGCGAACGACGGCCCGGGTCCAGTACCCGGGCCGTCGGCCTGTTCAGACGCTGATCGGTCTGTTCACACGCTGATCGACTGGGCGTACGAGACCTGGTTCAGCACGTATACGACCTGGTTGCGCGACTGCACCGGGATCATCGTGGAGTGGTGCCGGCCACCGCTGTTGACGCTGACCTGCACGAAGCCGGTGGTGACGCGTTCCTTCATCAGGAGGAACAGCAGTCCGACGAAGCAGAGCAGGAAGAAGAGAATCGCGAGCACGATCGCGTGCGGCGGGATCCGTTCCTCTGTACGCGACATGTCGGTGGCCGTCCAGACGGCGCCCCGGAGCGGCATCGGCCCGGCCGGGCTCACGATCGTGTCGCCGTTGACCGCGATGTCCCCGAGGGTCAACATCGGTGCGGCGAACGGGGGTTGTTGCGGCGACGGCGGCTGTACGGCTTGCGGGTAGCCGTAGTTGGGGGGCGCGGGGTAGCCGTAGCCGCTGCCGCTCTCGCCGAAGAGACCGGCGGACGGGACGGTGGGCGGGCCGCCGGGCGGGGTGCCGCCGTACGGACTGCCGTACGGGGACGGTGTGTCGTACGGATTCGGACCGGGCTGGACCGGCTTGCCGAACTGGCCCGGCTGGCCCGGCGGTTGTTCCGGTGGTGGTCCGGGGTAGTGGTTCGCCATGGGTGCTCTTCCCCCCGAGAGTGCGTACGGACGTCGGCGCGCTCACGCGGTGATGAGCTGTGCCGGGTTCATCCTCGCAGCCCGGTGACGTGCCGTATCCACGTACGGACGAGAAAAGGCGGCGCGACGTCAACTGGCCTGAACGGCCTGCCAAGATCATGCGAGAGTGGGCTCCATGACGACACCGGAAGCCATGGTCGTGGCGGTCGACGAGGTCGAGGAACTCGCGGTGGACGGGCTGCGGTGGCTGATCGGGGCGGCGCGCGAGACCCCCGGAGGAGGCCTCGCCTGGACGACCAGGCCCTCGGACGACGAGCTCAACCCCATGCTCTACAGCGGTACCGCCGGGAACGTGCCCGTACTCCTGGAGGCGTGGCGGCACTTCGGGGACGACTCCTACGCGGATGCCGCCCTGCGGGCCGGCCGCAGCCTCGCGGACTCCGTCGACGACGTGGACGCCTTCGCCGACGACTCCCTCTACTTCGGCCGCACCGGAACTGCCCTCGTCCTGCGGGCACTTCACGAACAACTCGGCGACCCGGCCGCCGGTGCCGCCGCCGACCGCGCGCTGGAACTCGTACGGTCGCGCTTCGACGGGACCCGCTGGGGCGAGCTGTTCGAGCTGATGGGCGGCAACGCGGGAATCGGCCTCGGCGCGCTCCTCGCCGGCGACGCCGAACTGGCCGTCCTCGCGGTGGAGCCGTATCTGCGGGCCGCGGAGACGACCCCGGCCGGCGTCCACTGGGCCCACCGCACGGGCATCGACTCCCGGCTGCATCACCTCTCGCACGGCACGCTCGGCATCGTCCTGGCGCTCGCCCGGGTCGGCGACGCCACCGGCCGCGCGGACCTGCTGGAACTGGCGCTGGCCGGTGCGGCGGACGTCGTGGCACGCGACGAGGCGGGCCCGGCGGGTTTCCTGGTCCCGCACTCCACCCCGCAGTACCGCCCCGATGTGATCGAGCCCGTCAGCTTCGGCTGGTGCCACGGGCCGGCCGGCGACGCCCAGGTCTTCCGGCTGCTGCGGGACATCACGGCCGACCCCGTCTGGTCCGCCCTCGCCGAGCGCTGCTGGCACTCGGTCACCCACTCCGGCCTCCCGCAGCGGCCGCGCCCCGGCTTCTGGGACAACAACGGCCGGTGCTGCGGCACCGCGGGCGTCCTCGCCCTGGCCTGCGACCGGATCGCCGAACAACAGGACCCGTACGACTTCGCCCACGTCCTCGTCTCCGACCTCACCACCCGCGCGACCCGCGACACCGCCGGCGCCCGCTGGTCCAACGTCGAACACCGGGTCACCCCGAACGACCTCGAACCGTGCACCGGTTGGGCGATGGGTAATGCGGGGATCGTCCGGGAACTCCTGCGCTTTGTACGGCTGGGGAGAGGGGGGGTCGGGTCGAGGGGAGCTGGGCCAAGACGGGCTGGGCGGAGGGGAGTTGGGCCGAGGGGGCGATCCCCGGTACGCGTTCGCCTGGCCGGACCAGCCACAGGTGTCCGCCTAGGGGCGATCGCGCGCAGCCCGCCCCGAGTTGATTGCCATCGGCACCGTCATTCGAGGGTGGGAAGCCCTCGCCCCCGGAAGAAGTGACGCCCCGCCCGGAGGCCCAGGACCAGTGTCGTGACCGCCAGTACGAGGTTGAGGGTGTCCATGATCATGAAGACGGTGTAGGACGCGTGCAGCAGGCGCGGCAGGTTGCCGCCGATCATCCCCACGCCGAGGAGGAGGGGGAGCCACGCCCAGACGAACCGCAGACCCTGATCAGGACCGGTTCCCTCACGAACCTTCGCCCGCTCCCACCACCGCCCACCGAGCCCCGCAAGGACCAGCGCGCAACCCATCGCGACCACGGACCAGTCCATGAACCGCAGCAACGCCATCCCCTCAATTCGCTAGTGGTCAGCGGAAGTTGGAGGCACTACGACACCGGAGTCGGTTTCCGACGCCGGCGGAAGCGACGCCCGACAACCCAGAGGTTGATCAGGAGCACTGCCACCCCCGCGACGAACCAGCCAACGGAGCCGCCGTCGCGGTAGGTCACGAGTCCTACCACCAGCAGCATGACGCCGACCACCAAGCCCATGAGGTCGGAGAGGACGTCGAGCCATCTCAAGACTTTCGAATCGTCGGCCACAGCTTGATCGTGACAGGGGAACGGCCCGCTTGCCAAGGCTCGTTGGCCGTCAAGAGGACTTCGCGCGACCGCGCACCCAGCGGCGCAGTGCCGCGAGGTCTTGGTTCTTGGACGCCGCCGACCGAGCGATTTCACGGGAGTCGGCTCGGAAGACCCACAGAGGCGACCAACGCCCGCGCCCCCTCGGATCGGTCCAGCGGACGGCGGGGAAGTCGGTGATCTCCACGATGCCGCTTCGCGGGATGGTCCGCGTCCACAGATAACCACGTACGGTCAACTCACCGTTCCCGCACGAGACTCCGGCCCGGTATCCCCGCACGGCGATGGTCACGGAGAGAAGCAACGCCAGGCAGGCCGACAGCCGTGGCAATACAGCGGTGGCCTGAATCCCGTAGACGACACTCGCGACCGCCGGCACCCCACCCAGGCCGGCGTTGGCCACGCGGACCCCTCTGGTCGGGACCAGTTCCATGGCGGTTCCTGTCGACGGGCGGGAGGGTCGGACGACCCGGCCCTGGTCAGAGGGGTGGGCACCCCAACTTACCTGCGGTCGGGTGGTCGTTGCCGGTCGTAGTCGTCAGAACCCCCACCGCCGCACGCGCGCAACTGGTGGTTCTTCTCGACTACCCGGCCCACGACAAGACAGCGGTCACAAGCGCATTGAGTGACAGAGTGACCGTGACTTGAACAAGCGTCACCATCACCGTGTCGCCGATCTGCTCGCTGAGCGGGCGGCGTTCGAGGCTGACGAGTCTCTTCTGGTAGCGGCGCATGAGCTTCCCTTCGCTGTTCGGTAACTCCAGCCTCAACCGCCGGGCACAGCAGGTGTGCGGTCTGCGTCGCAACGCGACAGATGCGAGTTGCATCAAGTCTCTGACCTGCGCCGACCGCACATGAGAGTCTGCGGCAGAGACACTTCGAGACAGTTAGGGAGCCCGCGTGGGGACATCACGAGGGAAGCGAGGAGTGGTGATGCCGGGCGAGGACCAGGTACCTCCCGGCCCGCACAGGCAGATGCTCACTACTCTCCATCGGGCTTACGTGGCAGCCGGTCGCCCCGGACTCCGGAAAATCGCCCTTGGCTTGAAACACGATGATTCAGTCCCCACAACTCTGAACTATCAAGCGATCGGCAAAGTCCTTGGCGGAAAACATCTTCCAAACCCGAGGCAGCTCACAAGTCTCGCTTCGTGGTTGCACCGCGAAGGAAACATTGAAGAGCCGGACGAGGAAAGCACTCGTAGCCTGATTCAGCATCTCGTAGAGCTATGCGAAGCGGCACACAATCATCAAGCCGCTCCTGAATCCCCGAAAGCCGATCAACCCTCCGAGAAAAGGAAGCCCGCCGCATCGGATCCGGAGGTGATTGAGTACGACCTCACGAGCGAACGCCTACTACTGGGCTGCATGCTCCTTTCCAAGGACGCCGTTGCCGACGTCACGGAAATATTGAATTCTGAAGATTTCGCGAGCAGTACGCACGGCAGCATCTTTTCAACTCTCGCCAACAGCTATATAAACGGAAGGGAGGTATCTGTCGAAGAAGTAGCCAAGCTGGTGAGTTCTGAAGAATTCTCGAAATCCACCGCTGCTAAGTACATCGCCACCCTAGTACAGGAAGTGGATAATCCAAAAAATGCCGAAATTTATGCCGCAGAAATCGCAGACAGATCCCTGGCGCGTCGCCTTGCCAGATTCGGAAGCAAGCTGCAAAAAACCGCACAATCAGCCGCGGATGACCCTGAAATAAAAATTGATGGCCTCATGAGTTCTGCCGAAGAGGAGTTCTTCTCCCTCACAGGTGAAAGAAACTCGGTCAGCGGTCTCCGTGCGGTACTTGAGGGGGCTTTGGACCAGGTTGAAGCTGCCGGATCAAGGAACGCCCCACTCGGAGTCCCCACGGGATTCCGGGATCTCGACGCACTTAATTCCGGCTTCCGAGCCGGTGAGTTTGTACTTGTAGGCAGTACATCCGGCATGGGAAAGTCGACCCTTGCGACCGATTTCATCAGAAGCTGTTCAATTCAGCACGCCGATACGAGTTTTCTGGTTTCCCTTCAGATGAATCGCGAAGACATGATCACCCGAATGCTTTCCGCAGAAGCACGGGTGGCCCTGCATCACATGCGTGCCGGTATCATGACCGAGGAGGATTGGACACGACTTGCCCGCGTTATGCCATCAGTCAACGCTGCGCCTATCCACATAGTTGACGACAGCAGTTACAGCCTCGATCAACTTGCCCGTGACTGCAAGAGGCTCAAAGTACGCGACAACCTTAGACTGGTGGTTGTCGATAGCCTCGATCTGCTACTTCCCGATTCTTCAGTGAATCGCGAGTCAGGGAACGGAAATTCGGCTGAGATCGCAGGCAGGCTACGCGAACTGGCCAAGAAGCTAGAACTGTCCATCGTCGCTTTTTACCCCATGACGCGCCCGCCAGCACACAGCACACACCGTCGTCCTGAAATCAGAGATCTCCCCGGATCACTTGAGAATATTGCAGACGTAGTAATTATTCTTGACCGCGAGGATGCTTACGAAAGAGACTCTCCGCGAGCAGGGGAAGCAGATCTGATCATCGCCAAGAATCGCAATAATCCCACGGCTTGGATCACGGTAGCGTTCCAAGGTCACTATGCGAGATTCGTTGACATGTCTTGACCGCGGCGCAAACTTGTAGGGTCTCAAAAGCCTTGGACTCGCAGTTCAGGGGCTTCAATCGTTCGGGTAGCTCAGCGCCTCGTCTCGTACCTGGTCAGGACCACGCCGCCGGGAAGCGTCCGTGTCTCCACCAGGTTCAGGTTCACCCAGCTGTCCAGTGCGGTGAAGAACGGCGTGCCGCTGCCCACCAGGACCGGATGGGTGGCGATCGCGTACTCGTCGATCAGCCCGGCGCGCATGGCCGCCCCGGCGAGGGTCGCGCCGCCGATGGTCATGGGGCCGCCGTCCTCGGCCTTGAGCCGGGTGATCTCGGCGATCGCGTCGCCGGTGACCAGGCGGGTGTTCCAGTCGACCTTGTCGATCGTCGAGGAGAACACCACCTTCGGCGTGTCCCGCCAGTTCCGCGCGAACTCGATCTCCGCCGGGGAGGCGCCCGGCTGCTGGTCGCCGGTCGGCCAGTAGGAGCTCATCGTCTCCCACAGCTTGCGCCCGTACAGCGACAGGCCACTCGCCTGCTCGTGGTCGAGCCACCACTGGAACAGCTCGTCGCTCGGCGGTCCGCCCCAGCCGATGTCGTCGCCGGCCGCGGCGATGTAGCCGTCCAGGGTCAGGTTCATGCCGTAGATCAGCTTCCGCATGGCTCAACCTTCCGTGAGTCGGTCTCACGCGTACAGACCGGCGCGGCGCGGGAAACTCATCGGTGGCCGTGAGGCAGCCAGGAACGCCCAGGTCACGCACGATCGACAGGTCACGAGCGGCGAGACCCGGGTCGCACGCCGAAGGCGTACGCGCACCTCATTCCGCAGAGGGCCCAGGCCGTGACAGCGCCCCCGATCCGCGCCATGAGCTCAGGTCGGGGGCGTGATCACAAAACCTACTTCTTCTTGCCCTGGTTCTTGACCGCCTCGATCGCAGCCGCAGCCGCGTCGGGGTCAAGGTAAGTGCCGCCCGGCTTGAGCGGCTTGAAGGCGGCGTCGAGTTCGTACGCCAGCGGGATGCCCGTCGGGATGTTCAGGCCCGCGATGTCGGCGTCCGAGATGCCGTCGAGGTGCTTGACGAGGGCGCGGAGCGAGTTGCCGTGGGCGGCGACCAGGACCGTGCGGCCCGCGAGGAGGTCGGGGACGATGCCGTCGTACCAGTACGGGAGCATGCGGACGACGACGTCCTTCAGGCACTCCGTGCGGGGGCGCAGCTCCGGGGGGATCGACGCGTAGCGCGGGTCGGCGGACTGGGAGAACTCCGTGCCGTCCTCGAGGGGCGGCGGCGGGGTGTCGTAGGAACGGCGCCACAGCATGAACTGCTCCTCGCCGAACTCCGCGAGGGTCTGCGCCTTGTCCTTGCCCTGGAGGGCGCCGTAGTGGCGCTCGTTCAGGCGCCAGCTGCGGTGGACCGGGATCCAGTGGCGGTCCGCGGCCTCCAGCGACAGCTGCGCCGTGCGGATCGCGCGCTTCTGGAGGGACGTGTGGACCACGTCGGGGAGCAGGCCGGCGTCCTTGAGCAGCTCACCGCCGCGGACCGCCTCCTTCTCGCCCTTCTCGTTCAGGTTGACGTCCACCCAGCCGGTGAACAGGTTCTTCGCGTTCCACTCGCTCTCGCCGTGGCGGAGGAGGATCAGCTTGTACGGTGCGTCGGCCATGCCTCAGAGCGTAATCCACGCATTCGGGCCATGGCCGGGCGCCTGCCCTTCGGTCCGACAGTTGACGGCTTCTGTTAATCGAGTGGTCCGCCCACCCCTCCCCTTCGTAAGTTGTGAGCGGCGCATGAGCCACTTACACACCATGCGCCATTTACACGCCTGTCCGACCGTGGGGGATCGAACCATGTCACTCGCCGCCCTGAGACGTGCCGCCCGGGAAACCGTCTCCGGTCTGCCCCGCGAGTTCTGGTGGCTGTGGACCAGCACCCTCGTCAACCGGCTCGGGGCGTTCGTCTCGACCTTCATGGCCCTGTATCTGACCCTCGACCGCGGCTACTCCGCCGTCTACGCCGGTCTCGTCGCCTCCCTGTACGGGCTCGGCGGCGTCGTCTCGTCCATCGGCTCCGGGGTGCTGACCGACCGGATCGGACGCCGGCCCACACTGCTCATCGCGCAGTCGTCGACCGCCGCTTCCGTGGCGCTGCTCGGTTTCATGCACGACCCCGTCGCCATCGCCGGCGTCGCGTTCCTCGTCGGGGCGGCGACCAACGCGTCCCGGCCGGCCGTGCAGGCGATGATGGCCGACATCGTGCGACCCGAGGACCGGGTCCGCGCGTTCTCGCTCAACTACTGGGCCATCAACCTCGGTTTCGCCGTCTCCTCCATGGCCGCCGGGTTCATCGCCGAGGTCAGTTACCGTGCCGGGTTCCTGCTGGAGGCGGGGATGACGGCGGCCTGCGCGGTCGTCGTGTTCCTACGGCTGCCCGAGTCCCGGCCCACCGTCCCGGCCGGCGACAGCAAAGGGGCCGTGGACGCGGTCGGGCTCCGGACCGTCCTGCGCGACGGACGGTTCATGAGCGTCGTAGGACTGTCCTTCCTCGTCGCCCTCGTCTTCCAGCAGGGCTCGGTCGGACTGCCGGTCGCGATGGGCGAGGCCGGCTTCACGCCCGCCGACTACGGCACCGCGATCGCCGTCAACGGCTTCCTCATCGTCGCCCTCCAGATCCCGGTCACCCGCCTCATCGAACACCGGGACGCCAAGCGGCTGTTGGTCGTCTCCTCGCTCCTCGCGGGCTACGGCTTCGGGCTCACCGCGTTCGCCGGCTCGGTCGGCGTCTTCGCCCTCACGGTGTGCGTGTGGACCCTGGGCG
Source organism: Streptomyces xylophagus (assembly GCF_000716435.1). Taxonomy (GTDB): domain Bacteria; phylum Actinomycetota; class Actinomycetes; order Streptomycetales; family Streptomycetaceae; genus Streptomyces; species Streptomyces xylophagus. The sequence goes on along the minus strand of NZ_JNWO01000008.1, from coordinate 112,877 downwards.
AGATGATCAACGCCCCGACCCAGACGGGTCTCGTCGTCCGGCTCTCCCCGGTCCAGGGACGCGGGCGCTACCAGGGCATGTACACCCTGTCCTGGGCGGTCGCCGGGCTCGTCGCACCGCTGATGTCCGGGTTCGTCATCGACCGGTTCGGGGCCGAGTGGCTGTGGGGGAGCTGCGCGGTCGTGGGGACGGCGGCGGCGGTCGGCTACGGGGCGCTGATGCGGCGGGTTCCGGTCACCGGATCGGCAGCAACCGTGGACATACCGGCCACGGCGAAGACCGAGGTCGGCGCGGCCTGAGAGCGACGACCCCGACGACCCCGCCCACCCTGACCGGCGGGGTGGGCAAGGCGGGCGGGTAGCCGTGAGCAGCCGGTCAGGGCATCAGCACACGACAGTGATCGAGAACGGCCTGTCGCTGTCCACGGCCGCGTTGCCGCTCGCGGACGGCGTCGCCGTACGGATGAAGAGGGTGTTCCCGTTCACCTGGCCGACCAGGATGGACGAGCTGCCCGGCCCGGGGTCGCTCCCGCCGTTGGTGTTGATGGTGCCCAGGAGGGCGCAGCCGTTGAGGTTGTGTGTCGTGGTGATGTTGTAGCGGCCGTTGCCGAACTTGTTGACTCCACGGATGCCCTGCCCGCCCAGGATGTGCCCGCTCGCGGAGACCTTGGCCCAGTCGGCGGTCGCCGCCGCCCGGTGGACCTGGTCCGGTTGGGCCGACGCCGCGACCGTGCCCCCGATGGTGAGTGCCGCCACCACGGCCCCCAGGGCCAGCTTCGTGGATCGGTTCATGGTTCTCTCCCTGCCGAAGAATGGATCGGTGCAGGTGGCCCACCCCGGGTAAGGGCTCACCGGGGAGGACTCTCCTCCCTCCCGGGGCGCGTGCAGAAGGCCTCACGGCGACGGCCACTCGAACTGATCAAGCCGTCTCACCTGCACACATTCGCCCGTAGGGAGTTTTCCGCCCGCCGCCCGCTGACGAGTCCGCATCACCCGCGCCCGACACGGGCAGTGATCAACGAATCACCCCGCACACCCACCGCCACCCCTCACGGATGCATCCGCGCCCCCTTGACCACCTTGTCCACCCCGTTCCGCGGCCCGTACACGGCCAGCCCCACCACATCCAGCTCGGCGGTGGCGACGGCCCGTACCGCCGCCCGGTTGTCCCGGTCGTTGCCGGTGGCGAAGAGGTCCGACGTGAAGACGGCCCGGGGCAGCGCGCGGCCGAGGGCCCTGCCGTGGGCCGCCACCAGTACCTCCTTCGTCGCCTCGAAGACCATCACCGGCTGCCGGAACATCGGCAGGTAACCCACCCCGTCCGCGTCCTCGTACGGCTCCCCGATCACCTCGGGAGCCTGCGTACCCAGGCCGCTGACCAGGAAGGACGTGACGTTCAGCCGCTGCCACGGCTCGAGGTCGTCCCGCAGCAGGACGGCGATCTTCGTGTCGAAGCGGATCGGTTCACCAGCGATGTCAGTGCTCATACGCCGAGACTGCCGACCGCCCCACGCCCTCGTCTTGTACGTTCTTTGCATGGCCCCGCAGCAGGGCCCGGGCCACCCCGACCCAGGCCGCCCCCAGCAGGAAGTCTCCGCGTGGCGCCCCCGCATCCCCGGTGTCGTCGAGGTCTTCCACGCCCACTTCACCGAGTACGCGTACCCGATGCACGTGCACGACGCTTGGACGCTGCTGATCGTGGACGACGGTGCCGTACGGTACGACCTCGACCGGCACGAGCACGGCACCCCGCACGACACGGTGTCGCTGCTCCCGCCGCACGTCCCGCACAACGGCTCCCCCGCCACCCCGCACGGCTTCCGCAAGCGCGTCCTCTACCTCGACGGCACGCACCTCCCGGACGACCTCATCGGTTCCGCCGTCGACCGGCCCGACCTCCGCGATCCCGAACTCCGGCTGCGCGTGGGCCAGTTGCACACCGCGCTCGACCACCCCGGCGACGAACTGGAGGCCGAGAGCCGCCTGACCCTCATCGCGGAACGACTGCAGGCCCACCTACGGCCGTCCTCCCCCACCCCCGCCGGAGATCCCACCCTCGCCCGCACCCTCCGCGAACTCCTCGACGAGCGCGTCACCGAAGGCATCGCCCTCGACGAGGCCGCGCGGCTCGTGCACGCCCATCCCGCCCATCTGGTACGGGCGTTCAGCGGGGCGTACGGCATCGCACCGCACCAGTACCTGATGTCCCGCCGCGTCGACCGCGCCCGCCGTCTCCTCCTCGACGGCCTGCCGCCGGGCGAGGTGGCCACGGTCACCGGCTTCTACGACCAGTCCCATCTCACCCGCCATTTCCGGAAGTTGGTGGGGGTCACGCCGGGGCGTTATTCACGCGACAGAGATCAACGCCGCGGCTAGATTCCGCGCATGGACTGGCACGAGTGGCACGACGCATACGACTCCCCCGACTCCTACCTCAGCAGGCGCCTGGCCATGGTCCAGGAACGCGTCCGGTACGCCCTCGACACCGCCCCGCCCGGCCCGCTCACCGCGATCAGCGTCTGCGCCGGACAGGGCCGTGACCTGATCGGCGTACTGGCCGACCATCCCCGCGGAGCCGAAGTCCGCGCCCGGCTGGTCGAGTTGGACGAACGGAACGTCGCCCACGCGACACAGGCCGCCCGCGCGGCCGGCCTTCCCGACGTCGAAGTGGTCGCCGAGGACGCCTCGTTGACGGATCAGTACGCCGACCTCGCACCCGCCGACCTCGTCCTCCTGTGCGGCGTCCTCGGCAACATCACCGACCCGGACGTCGAACGTCTCCTGGACCACTGCACCGCGTTGTGCCGGACCGGGGGCACGGTCGTCTGGACACGCAACCGCAAGGACCCGGACCTGGTCCCGCGGATCTGCGCCTGGCTGGAGGAGCGCGGCTTCGAGCGACTGTGGGTGTCGGATCCCGCGATCCCCGCGTCCGTCGGCGCCCACCGCTTCACCGGCGAGCCCCGCCAACTCCCGCCCGGACAGCGCATGTTCGACTTCATCGGCTACGACACCCTGTGGCGCACCTGAGTCACAGCTCCCGCTGCGCCTCGTACAGATTCCGCGGCCGTACGACATCCGTCGTGCCGTAGAGCTCCAGCCGGGAGTGCAGGTCGCCGGTGAAGTCGGGGACGTCGATCTGGTCGGACTCGGTGACCGTGTTGACGCCCACCGTCGCGCTGTACGGCGCCAGTTGGTCGATCTTCATCAGGCCCGCGCGGCCGTTCGTGACGCGGATGTTCCAGTGGGTGAAGCGGGCGCCGAACAGCGGTCCGGCGCTCGCGTCGCCGCCGTGGCGGCCGTTGTTGTTCACCGTGATGTCGGTGCGGACGTCGGCGAAGGGCAGTCCGCGGTGGCTGTCGAAGGTGCCCATGCGCATGTCGCCGCGCGACCAGACGTTGTACGACGACAGGCCCTCGACGTTGATGCCGTGGAGCTGGGTGTTCGCCGGCGCCGGGACCGTGCGCTCCTCGATCGTGAAGTCCTCGATGAGGTTGTCGTGCGAACCCTCGCGACAGAAGTAGGGGTGGTGCGAGCCACGGCCCGACACCGTCGTACCGCGCAGGGTGCACGCCGAGGCCGCCACCAGGCCGAAGCCGTTGTCGACATGACGGACCGTCACGTCGTCCACCCAGCAGTCGTACGCGCATTGGAGGACGACGCCGTTGTAGCCCTTGTCGAGGAGGTGCGGTTGCTGGGGGGTCTCGACGGCCTCCAGGGTGAGCCCTTCCACTCCCGAGCCCATCAACTCCTCTACATGGGTGGTGAATTGGGGGTTCCACTCGGGGCGGAGGTCGAGGGGCAGCGGGCGTTCGAGAGTCACCCTGCGGCCATGGACGTGTGCGATGCGGACGGGCCATTCGTAGGGGACGTACGACAGCAGCTTCGTCTTGTCGTCCCAGTAGTACGCCTCGGGGCCGGGGCCGCCGCCCGCCATGTGCTGGAGGAGGGTGTGGCCGGTGTCGTCGGCGAGGCGGAGCAACACCAGTTCGCCCGGCCTCAGTTGCGAGGCGTCCGCGACCGTCACCGTCCAGGAGCCCTGGCGGGCCGGCTCGATGGTCGTCAACTGCCGCCATTCGTCACGCTTGTTGCCGGTCCAGCCCTCGAAGGGCCAGGCCTTCGCCCTGATCGCGGCGACCAGTGAGTCCCAACGGGCCGTCGGGGCAAGCCAGATGAGGCCGCCCGCCCAGGACCAGGCCGACTTGTCGCCGCCGTAGCGGGAGCCGTAGACGCCGATGAGTTCGGTGAGGTTCTTGGTCGCCCAGAGCTTCGTACGGTCGCTGCCGGCGCCCCTGACCACCACGTTCGAGTGGCCGACGCGGATCACGTCGTCGATGCGGAAGGTGCCGGGCGGGATGAGCACCGTGCCACCGCCGGCCCTGCCGGCAGCGGCGATGGCACGGTTGATCGCGGGGGCGGAGTCGGTCGTGCCGTCCGCGACGGCGCCGTAGCGACGGACGTCGAGCACCCGGGAGTGGCGGGGGTGGCGCTGTGCGCCCGCCCGGCCGATGTAGGGGATCTGCGGGTGGGTGAAGGGGGTGCGGGTGAACTCCCGCCAGAGGGACGGGACTTGATCTTTCGATCCTTGCGATCCCCGTTTCGGCAAGGGGACCGCCAAGGCCAGCGTGCTTCCGAGCAGGGTTCGTCTGGTGAGACGGGTGTGGCTCATGTACGTACGTCCTCCCACGCGGCTCTTCATGGATGTGAACGACGTTCAGAAATGTGCTGGCGGTGAGCATGCCACGACGCCCGGTGGCAACGAAAGGGGTTGGTGCTAGATCAGTCGGTCGGCCGCTGGGTCAGATTCGTGAACGCGTCCAGATTCCGCGTCGACTCCCCGCGCGACACCCGCCACGCGTACTCCTTGCGGATCGCGGAGGCGAAGCCCAGTTCCAGGAGGGTGTTGAAGCTGCCGTCGGCGGCCTCCAGGACCTGGCCGAGGAGGCGGTCGATCTCGGCCTCGGTGACGGCGGACAGCGGCAGCCGGCCGGTGACGTACACGTCACCGAGCTGGTCGACGGCGTAACTCACGCCGTACAGCTTGAGGTTGCGCTCCAGGAGCCAGCGGTGGACGGCCGTCTCGTTCTCGTCGGGGTGACGGATGACGAAGGCGTTGAGCGAGAGGGAGTGGCGGCCGACGAGGAGGGAGAGGGTCGTCGACAGCTTGCGGGTGCCGGGGAGTTTGACGACGAACGTGCCGAACTCCGGGCTCTCCCAGTCGAGTTCGGCGCCCTTGAGGAAACCCTCGATGACCTGCGCCGCCCGGTCCTGATCCGCCGCTGCCTCACCCATGGTGCGAGCGTACGTGACGGCGGTGGGCCTGCGCGGCGGCCGTGTAGACGTCGGCCGTGGCGGCGGCGGCCGTGTCCCAGCCGAAGGACTGGGCGTGCCGGGCGGCGGCCTCGCCCATGCGGGGCGCGAGGTGCGGGTCGTCGGCGAGACGGCGCAGGACGTGGGCGTAGGCGACGGGATCGTGGCCCTGCACCAGGAAGCCGGTCTCGCCGTCGCGCACGGCGACCGGGAGGCCGCCGACCGAGGCCGCGAGCACCGGCGTACCGGCCGCCTGCGCCTCTATGGCGACCAGCCCGAAGGACTCGCTGTACGACGGCATGACCAGCACGGACGCGGCCCGGAACCAGTCCGCGAGCTGCTCCTGGCCGACCGGCGGCCGGAACCGTACGACATCCGCGATGCCCAGCCGCGCGGCCAGCTTCTGCAGGCCCTCGGGCTTGGCGAGCCCGCTGCCGCTGGGGCCGCCGACGACGGGGACGACGATGTTCGAGCGCAGCTCGGGCCGCTCGTCGAGGAGCACGGCGACCGCGCGCAGCAGAACGTCCGGCGCCTTCAGGGGCTGGATGCGGCCGGCGAAGAGCGGGATCAGGGCGTCCTGGGGGAGGCCGAGGCGGGCGCGGGCCGCCGCTCGGCCGTCCGCCGGGCGGAAGCGTTCGAGGTTCACGCCGGGGTGGACCACGGCGACCTTGGCGGGGTCTGCCGCGTAGTGCCGTACGAGTTCGTCGGCCTCCTCCGCCGTGTTGGCGATGAGGCGGTCGGCGGCGGCGACGATCTGGGTCTCGCCGATGACGCGGGCGGCGGGCTCGGGGGTGTCGCCGTCGGCCAGGCTGGCGTTCTTGACCTTGGCCATGGTGTGCATGGCGTGCACGAGGGGGACGCCCCAGCGCTGGGCGGCGAGCCAGCCGACGTGGCCGGAGAGCCAGTAGTGCGAGTGGACGAGGTCGTAGTAGCCGGGGCGGTGGCCGGCCCATGCCTGCATCACGCCGTGCGTGAACGCGCAGAGCTGGGCGGGGAGTTCCTCCTTGGCGAGACCTTCGTACGGGCCCGCGTCGACGTGCCGGACGAGGACGCCGGGGGCGAGCTCGACGGTCGGAGGGAGGACCGCCGTGGTCGCGCGCGTGAAGATCTCCACCTCGATGTTGATCGCGGCGAGGCGCTGCGCGAGCTCCACGATGTAGACGTTCATACCGCCGGCGTCGCCCGTGCCGGGCTGGTGCAGCGGTGACGTGTGCACGGACAGCATGGCGACACGACGGGGCTTACGGTGCAGCCGCAGCCGGGCGGACGCGGCCGGGGAACGCCGTCCGAGCCTGCTGGCGTACTGGCTCACGTGGCGCTCCTCCTTGCTGCGGGCATGCCTCAGGGAGGGTGTGCGGAGCCCTCCAAGGGGGTGCAACATCGGGGGGCGGGATTCTCATTCCGGCGCATGGGGATTTTACCGAGGCATTACCCCGTGTCGCTCAACCGTTCGAGGTGAAGGTGCGTTGGCCACGTCCGTTCAGGGCGTCAGCCCACGGGCGCCGTGGCGAAGGCGTGCCAGTACGCGGCCGCGCCGCCGGTCTGCTTGAGCAGCCGGGCCGGCTCGGGCGCGGCGGGCCATATCTGCAGCAGATACCGGTCGTCGGTCGCGGGCTCGTCGTCCTCCCGCACGTTCTTGCTCCGGCCGGCGTCCATGGCGATGGCGGAGTACCGCACGCGGTAGTCGCGCTCCTCCAGTCCCAGCTCCCACGAGTTCTTCCAGTTCCACTGCCGCAGCTTCGTCTCCTGCGACACCGGCCGGAACGGGACCTCGACGATCTCCTCCCACGTCTCGTCCACCTCAGGCCGGCTGTCGTGCAGCTCGGCGGTGAAGTCGACGCCGCCGATGTGCAGACCGGTCAGCAGAAGCAGCGTCCCGGCCGTCCCGCCCCCGCAGAGCCCGACGCCCTCCTGCCCGGCGAAGGCGTCGTACAGGTCGCATTCGTCCCCGCCGCTCTCCACGAACATCTGGCCGTAGTCGACGTGGACTTCGTCCGTGACAAGCACCTTCATCGGTCCCACCCTCACCTCGGCGACTTGATCTCCGATCCTGCCAGGCGGCACTGACAACGGGACGGGAAGCGACAGCTTCGGCCGGTGCCCGGTGCGCCGCCCCTCGTCCCGCGCCGCCTACCCTCGTAGGTATGACAGCCCGCGCGACCACCCGCCCCGTAGGAACGGTGACCCGCGGCACCACCAACCCCAACCGCCTGCGCCGTATGGACCGCTGGATCGTGGCGACGCACGGCGCGGAGTTCCGCCGGGCGGAGGATCCCGTCGCCGTCGACCTCGGGTACGGTGCCGCGCCCTGGACGGCCGTGGAACTGCTGCAGCGCCTCCGTACCGTCGCCCCGCACGCGCGCGTGGTCGGTGTCGAGATCGAACCGGCCCGGGTCGCGGCGGCGAAACCGTACGAGCGGGAGGGGCTGGTCTTCCGGCACGGCGGGTTCGAGGTGCCCGTCGCGCGGCGGCCGGTGTTGATCCGCGCGGCGAACGTGCTGCGGCAGTACGACGAGGCGCAGGTCGCCGAGGTCTGGGCGCGGTTGTGCGGGCGGCTCGCCCCGGCGTCGGAGCGTTCGCGGGGCGGGCTGCTCGTCGAGGGGACCTGTGACGAGATCGGGCGACGGCACGTGTGGGTCGCGCTGGGGCCGGAGGGGCCGCGCACCGTCACCTTCGCGACCCGGCTCGGTTCCCTGGAACGGCCGTCCGATCTCGCCGAGCGCCTCCCGAAGGCACTCATCCACCGCAATGTGCCCGGCGAACCGGTGCACTCCTTCCTCCGCGACTTCGACCGCGCGTGGGCCGCCGCCGCGCCCTACGCCTCCTACGGCGCCCGACAGCGCTGGATGCGGGCCGTGCGGGACCTCGCGGCCGACTGGCCGGTGACGGACGGGCCGGTGCGGTGGCGGCAGGGCGAAGTGACCGTGGCGTGGGGGGCGTTGGCCCCGCGCGGGTGAACCTCGGCGCGCCCGCGCCCCGTGCCGGGCGGTCGGGGAACGATCTCCGGCGGCCGTTCGTCACAACGGGCGGGGAGATCGCCACGACAGGTCGTGCCAGGTCACGACAGGTCATGACCTGGAAGGAAAGGGAAGAAGTACGGGAAGTACTACCTCTGTCGTTTTGTGTCCGGGCATGGCACGATCCCCCAGGCGTCCGTAAGTTACTGACGGTCAATCAGATGTGGATGTGGGGGCAGGGGTATGGGAGCGGGCAGGCGAGCCCTGATCACGACGGCCATCACGGTCGTCTGCGCGGTCACCGTACTCGCGGCACCCGGCACCGCCTTCGCGAGCCCGACGCCGACGTCCACGCCGACATCGACCCCTTCGGCGACCGCGTCCCCGACTCCCGTGACCAACAAGGACCTTGAGGCCGTACGCGAGAAGCTCGACGCGCTGTACCACGACGCCGCCGTCGCCACGGACGCCTACAACGCGGCCGAGGAGCAGTCCCAGAAGCAGTCCGCCGAGATCGTCGAGCTGGCCAAGAAGATCGTCAAGGGCCAGGAGAAGCTGGACGAGTTGAAGGACCGCGCCGGTGCTGCGGCCCGCGCCCAGTACCGCACGGGCGGGCTCCCGGACGAGGCGCAGCTGATGCTGAGCGACAACCCGCAGGAGTTCCTCGACGGTGCCGGGCGGGTGCTCCAGGGCGAGCGCGCCACCAAGGGCCTGATCGCGGAACTGACCCGCGCCCAGCAGGACTTGCGGCAGTACACCGCCGACGCCTCCGCGCAGTGGCAGCAGTTGGAGAAGAACCGCCAGGCCAAGGCCGCCGCCAAGAAGAAGGTCACGACCCAGATCGCGGCGGCCGAGAAGCTGGAGTCCCAGCTGGAGAAGCAGGAGAAGGAGCGCCTGGCCAAGCTGGAGCAGCAGGCCGCGCTGAAGGCACAGACCGCCTGGCTCGACTCCGGCGTCGTCAAGGACATCAGCACCAAGGCCTCCACCGAGGGCAAGGCGGCGGTGGCCTACGCGACGGCCCAGCTCGGCAAGCCGTACGAGTGGGGCGCCGAGGGCCCGAAGTCGTACGACTGCTCGGGGCTGACCTCGCAGGCCTGGGCGAGCGCCGGCGACCCGATCCCGCGCACCTCGCAGGAGCAGTGGAAGCAGCTGAAGCACGTCGACGTGAAGGACATGCGCCCCGGCGACCTGATCATCTACTTCGACGACGCCAGCCATGTCGCGATGTACATCGGCGACGGCGCGATCATCCACGCCCCGCGGCCGGGGCGGACGGTGACGATCGCGGGGGCGGGTTCGATGCCGATATTGGGTGTTGTGCGGCCGGATGCGTGATATGCCCGTATCGAGTCGGCGCCCCCGACCGCGTGACCTGGCACACGCCCCGTCCGCGCGAAACGCCCTCCGGGCGTGACCTTCGTCATCCCCGGGTAGCGGGCACCCTGCCCAACTGCGGTACGGATCACGGCATATGACACTGGCCGCCTGCCAAGCGACCTGCCTCACACCATTCCTTTACGGCGCCGACTACCGCTATGGTCCCCGTCGGTGGGTTGAGGTCCCTCGCCCCGCCGCCCTCGGGGGGAGGGAAGGAATCAGGACGATGCCCGCACCCATACCGCGGCAGAGAGCGATCCCGGCCGTGGAGAGTGGTCAGGCGCAGGCCGCAGTCGACAGCCCCTCCGGAGTCACGGAGGCCCCGCGCACGCAGGACACGGTCAACGACGACACGGTCACCGAGAACGGCAACAAGGCCGCCGACGAGCCGACCGACGCCACGCCGCGCCCGGCCGAAGCCACGCCCCGCGCTGCCCACGGCACCCCGGCCGGTCACCTCACCCTGCTGATGATCGAGGACGACCCCGGCGGTTCGCCGATCGTGCCCGAGCTGCTCGACCCGACCGGCAAGCCGATCCGGGTCCGCACCGCCCGCAACCTCACCGAGGCCGAGCGGCTGCTCACCGACGACGTCCACTGCATCCTGCTCGACCTCGCGCTGCCCGCCCCCGGCCGGTCCGTGGACGGCGCCGACGACGAGCTGGCCGTACTGAAGCACGTCCTGAGGATCGCGCCCCACCACGCCGTCCTCGCCCTCACCGCGTCCGGCGACACCGAGCGCGGCGCGGAAGCGGTCCGGGTCGGCGCCCAGGACTACCTCTTCCGCGACGAGCTGGACGGCCGGCTGCTCAGCCGCGCGATCCGCTACGCCGTGGCGAGGAAACGTTCCGACAGGGCGGAGCGCAAGCTCACCGAGTCCAAGCTGCGCGCCCAGGAGAACGCCCGCCTCGAACGCGGCCTCCTGCCCACACCCCTCCTCGAAGGCTCCCCGCTGCGCTTCGCCGCCCGCTACCGCCCCGGCCGCTCCCGCGCGCTGCTCGGCGGCGACTTCTACGACACCGTGCGCACCCCCGACGGCACCGTGCACGCCATGATCGGCGACGTCTGCGGCCACGGCCCCGACGAGGCCGCGCTCGGCGTGGAACTGCGCATCGCCTGGCGCGCGCTCACCCTCGCGGGCCTGTGCGGCGACCAACTCCTCGGCACGCTGCAACAGGTCCTGGAGCACGAGCGCGCCGACGACGAGATCTTCGCGACGCTCTGCACGGTCGACATCGCCCCCGACGGCCGCCGCGCGGGTCTGTGCCTCGCCGGCCACCCGTCCCCGCTGCTCGCCTGCCCCGGCCGCCCGGCCGAACTTCTCCCCTACGACAACAACGGCCCCGCCCTCGGCCTGCTCCCCGGCGCCCGCTGGCCCCGGATGCAGGTGGAACTGGGCGCCGAGTGGAGCCTGATGCTCTACACCGACGGCCTGATCGAGGGCCGGACCGGCGCGGGCCGCCGCGAACGGCTCGGCCAGGACGGCATGGTGGCCATGATCCGCCGCCAGCTCGCCGAGGGCCTGCGGGGCGAGGAACTGCTCCGCGCGGCGGTGAACGAGGTCCGCGACCTCAACGGCGGCGAGCTGACGGACGACGTGGCGGTGCTGATGCTGGACCGGGCGCCGTAGCCGTAGCCGTAGCCGTTACGGGGAACGCGGGGCGCCGCCGTCGCCGTAGGACTGGCGCCGCAGCTCCTCATGCGGCGGGGCACCCCGCCTGTCGTACGAGGTCAGCGGCCGCCGTTGTACGGGCCGTAGGGGCCGTCGCTGCTGGAGCCGCCTCTGCGGCTGCGGCCGCCGCCGGGGAGGCCGCGGAGGGCCGGGCGCACGTCGACCATGTACACGATGGTCGCGACGAGGCCGATGATCGGCAGGAACGACAGGATGTTGAAGATCAGGTTCACCACGAAGGCGAGCCCGAGGACGATCAGCCAGAACGGCTTGGTCTTCTTGTCAGCCGCGCGATAGGCGTCCTCGCGGCGCGTGGCCGCGTCGACCAGCGCGAAGCCGCTGAAAACGATCAGGGCGGTACTCAACAACCACATGAACCCCGTGAAGCCCTGCATCAGCACTACGTCCACCACCCGACTCGACTCGTCCGTACGCGGTCACCGTACCCGCAACAGGATCCCCGCTACCCGAAGAACGGGCCGGGCACTCATGGAGTGCCCGGCCCGTCACTGATCACCCGTTCGTGTCACTTCGCGGGCGGCGTGGTCTTCTTCGCGGTGGTCTTGCGGGCCGGAGCCTTCTTCGCGACGGGCTTCTTCGCCGGCGCGGGCGCGGCAGCGGCGGGAGCCGGGGCGGGCTCGTCGGCCTTCACGACGACGGGCTCGGCAGCGGGCGCGGGGTCGGGCTCGACCGCGACGGCCAGTTCCTCGATCTCGTCGGCGGCCTCGCCGCGCCAGGTGCGCACGGCCTGCTCGCCGTGCTCGGCGACCTTCTCGTACGTCTCACGGGCCTTGACGGCGTACTCGGCGGCGACACCGACACCGCGCAGCGCGAAGTCCTGGGCGGACTCGCCGAACTTCTTCAGGTCGGCGTCGAACGTGCTGCCGAGCTTCTTGAGGTCGCCGTCGAGGCTGGTGATGAAGTCATTGACCTTGGTCTGGAAGGTCTCCTGCGCCTCCTTGGCCTTGGCACCGGCCTCCTTGGCACGGGCCGCGGCCTTCTCCTGCACGGCCTTCGGGTCGGTGCCGCGCACGGCGTCGATCCGGGCCGGAGCCTCGGCACGCAGCTGCTCGACCAGGCCGGGAACCTTCTTGGCCTGCTGGAGCGCGAGGTCGGCGGTACCGGCGGCGAAGTAGAGGGGGGTGGGGTCGCTCAGGGTCTTGCGCAGGTCATCGGTGATGGCCATGGTGATGGTCCTTCCCGGTTGCTATCAGCTGAGGGTTTTTGTTGCTTCCGCGATGAGCGGACAGGCGGTGTCGTCAACAGGCTGTGTCGTCGTCAACCGGCCGTCTGCTCCTGCGGGTCGGCGTCGCTGCCGTCGGCACCGTCGCTCACGTCAGGACCGCTCTCATCGCCCCCGTCGGCGATCTCGAATCCGTTCTCCTTGCGGAAGGACTCGTAGATCTGAAGCAGCACCTGCTTCTGCCGCTCGGTGAGCGTGGGATCGGCGAGGATGACCGCACGTGTCTCGACCTCGTCCCGGTCCCGCTCGGCGTCGAGGATGCCGGCCCGCACGTACAGCGTCTCGGCGGAGATCCGCAGCGCCTTGGCTACCTGCTGCAACACCTCCGCGCTCGGCTTGCGCAGCCCGCGCTCGATCTGGCTCAGATACGGATTCGACACCCCGGCGGCGTCGGCGAGCTGCCGCAGTGACAGCTGCGCGTTGCGCCGCTGTTCACGCAGATACTCACCGAGATTGCCGACGTTGAGCGTTGCCATGCCCCCACCTTGCACCACCCGCGCTAACTATTGCAAGCACCTGCTTGCAAAAGTGCGCCACGCCACTCGCTGTGACCGGGTGCGGACGGCAGAGGCTGCGGTCAGGTTGCGGTCAGGACGGCTGGACTTGGTCGAAGACGGCGAGGGCTTCGGCGGGGTCCGGGCTCACCAGGCGTTCCAGACCGGCCGTCGTGATCTCCGCCCACCTGCCGGCGCGTGCCCACATCCGTTCCTCGAAGGCGCGGACGGTCTCGTCGAGATCCCCTCCGGGACCGGTGGCGGTGGCGGTGGCGGCGATGGTGGCGATGGCCTCGGCGAGTTCGGCGCCTTCCAGCATCGCGAGGTTCGCGCCCACCCCCAGTGGGGGCATCAGGTGGGCGGCGTCGCCCAGGAGCGTCGCTCCGGAGACGTGGGGCCAGGTGTGGGACACGGGCAGGACGTGGAAGGGGCGGTGGACGAACGCGGTGCCGTGGCGGAGGAGGTCGAGGACGGGAGCGGCCCAGCCGTCGAACAGGGCCAGCAGACTCGATCGCACGGCCTCGGCGTCGGCCAGGTCCAGATGCGCGTGCCAGTCCAGCGGCGCGCGGAATTTCGTGTACACCTTCACGTGGCCGCCGCTGTTGCGCTGGGCGACGAGGCTTCGGTTCACGCCGTACACGGCCACGGAACCGTCGCCGATCAGCCGGGCGAGGTCGGGATGCCGGGTGTCGACGTCGTCGAGGGAGGTCTCGACCGAGGTGACGCCGGTGTAGTGCGGCACCACCGACGAGAGTGCCGGGCGGACCCGGGACCATGCGCCGTCCGCGCCGACCACGAGGTCGTACGTCTCCTGTCGCCCGTCCGCGAAATCGACCCGTACGCCGTCCCGGGCCCCCGGCACCACCCGCGTCACGCCCCGCCCCCACCGGACGTCGAGAGGGCCGAGCAGCAGGTCACGGAGTTGCCCGCGGTCGATCTCGGGATTGGCCCGGTCGTCCGGACGGGGTCGCCAGTCGCGCAGGACGGTCCCGTCCACGTCCAGGATGCGCATCGCCTGCCCCTCGGGGCGCGACAGCTCCTGGAACTCCGCCAGCAACCCCGCCTTGTCGAGGGCGAGTTGGCCCAGCCCTTCGCGCAGGTCCAGCGTGCCGCCCGGGGGACGGGCGTCGGGGCCGGGGTCGCGTTCGAGGACGGTGACGGGGTGGTCGTACCGGTGCAGGACGCGGGCGAAGGTCAGACCGGCAGGACCGCCCCCGACGACTGCGATGCGATGCCTGGCGACGTGAGGTTTGGCGATGCGATGGTTGGCGATGCGATGTCTCATGTCGATACATTGTATTTTCTCAATACGCTGTATCGCAACAGTGCGAGGGGACGATGCGACGATGAGGCCATGACTGTGTGGGACCGGCCGGAGCCGCCGACTCGCCCCGTGCCGCTCGACCGGGAGCGGATCGTCGCCGCCGCCGTCGCGCTGGCCGACGAGGGCGGGCTGGAGGCGGTGTCGTTGCGCAAGGTCGCCGCCCGGCTGGACGCCGGCCCGATGCGGCTGTACGGATACATCTCCACCAAGGAGGAGCTGTTCGACCTCATGGTGGACGAGGTCCAGGCCGAGATCCTCCCCGAGGAGCAACCCGGTGACTGGCGGGAGGCGCTGCGCGTCCTCGCCCACCGCACCAGGCAGGCAGCCCTCCGCCACGAATGGCTGGCCGACCTGCTCGGCGGCCGTCCGACCCTGGGCCCGAACGGCCTCGCCGTCACCGAGGCCACGCTGGCCGCGCTCGACGGCCTCGCCGACATCGACACCGTCATGCGCGCCGTGGAGACCGTCAGCGCCTACTTCACCGGCGCGATCAGACGCGAGATCGCGAACCTGCGCGCCGAGCGCGCCACGGGCCTGACCAAGCTCGACTGGCAGCGCGCCTCCGGCCCGCATGTGACGCGAATGCTGGCCACGGGCCGCTTCCCGGCGCTGGCCAAGGCGGTGTACGACGGCACGGACGTGGACGCCGAGACGTCCTTCGCGACCGGCCTGGACTGGGTCCTCGACGCCGTCGCCGCCAGACTCACCGGGCCGGCGGCCTGACGTTCGGCTCGGCTCAACCGGCCGCGAGCACCGCCCGGCAGTCCGACCAGGCGGGTTCGCTCAGCAAGGGCCGGAATCGGGTGAACAGGGCGAGGAGTTCGGGCCCCCGCTTCTCGCGGAAGGCGGGGTCGACGCGGGCGAGGTCGAGTTCGTTGGCGGCGGACAACTCGGCGAAGTCCCGGCGCAGTTGGGGCTCCGGGATACGGGCACGGCCGGTGAACCGGTCCTGGAAGGTGCCGTCGACATCCGCGAGGGTCGGATAGGTGGCCTTCCGGTCGCACGACGCGTAGACGTACACGAGGTCTTCCGCCTCGACGCCGATCACCGCCGCGAGTTCGTCACGGCGATCCAGGGACAGCAGAGCGACGGGGAAGCCGTCGGTGCCGTAGAACGCATGGCAGAGGCCCGCGAGTTGGAGGGCCGGGCGGGCGTCCCATGCGGCGAGTTGCTCTTGGACGCGCTGGAGGTGGGCGAGGAGTGTGCCGCCCGGGTGCGCGGTCTCCGCGGCGCCGAGCTCGCGCAGGAGCGCGACGGCCCGGCCGACGGCGGGAGGGGGAGCAGGCACGGGGCGAGGTCCTTACGTCGCTATGTCACTTGAGGTCGGCACCCGTCCGCGCCTTCGCCTGTGGTCCGGACACTGCGAAGGCGCGGACGGGTTGCCGCCGGGGCCCTGCACCGAGTCTTCCTGGACCTCGTAACCCCAGTCAATCCTATGGATTTCTAGCCAACTCCAAGCTGTAGCTTGGGGGTTATGACTTTGGAGGATCTACGCGTCTTCGTGGCCGTGTGCAGGGCGGGGAGCCTCAGTGCCGTCGCCCGGGAGTTGGGCTGCACGCAGTCGGCGGTGAGCCAGCATGTGAAGCGGTTGGAGCGGGAGGCAGGTGTGAGCCTCCTGGAGCGTCAGCCGCGAGGCGTCGTGCCGACAGACGCCGGGCGCGTCCTGCGCGATGCCGCCTCGGACAGCATCGCCGGACTGGATCTGGCACTACGGCGTCTCGGCGACCTCGTCAACGGCGACAGCGGCTCCGTCCGCGTCACCACAGGCGGAACGACCGTGCGGCACTTCATGTCCGAGGCCATCGTCGACTTCCGCCGGCGCCACCCGAAGGTCAGCCTGGAGTTTCGGACGGAGACCTCCAGCCGTGACTGCTTCGACGCCCTCACCGCCGGCAACCTGGACCTCGCCTGGGTCACGATCTCCGGCCCGGTGCGCGGTATCGAGCAGCGCCCCGTCGTCGCCCTGCCCTGGGTACTGGCCGTCCGCACCGACGATCCGCTCGCGACCCGGCCCCGCATCGACACGGCCGAACTCACCGACATCAGCCTCATCCGACTCCCCCAGAACTCCACCTCGGGCGCCCACCTCGACGCCGCGTTCGCCCAACTCGGTGTCCGGAGCAGCTCCGACACCAGCGTCGCCGACTGGGACACCGCCCTCCTGCTGGCAGAACTCGGCCTCGGCCACGCCGTCGTACCCGTCCTGCCCGGCCGGCAGATACCCGACGACGGCCCCCTGCGTCTCGTCCCCCTCCCCGACCTGCCCCCGCTCCCGGTCGGCTGGGCCGTCCGCCGCTGGGACGCCCTCACCCCACTCGCCCGGGCGTTCGCCGACACGGTCGCCCGCAGTTGTACGGGCGGTCGGGCGGGGCAGTCGTAGGGAGATGGCGGCGAACCGAGCAACGCAGCCCGCGTGTCAGACCGCCCCTCCACTCTCCCCTGCGGCACGCCCGGACACCCGGGTCTCATCGGGGTGATCAGCACCGATCACGCCTGGGGACCTGCCGAGATCAGCGGCAACGCCGTTCGCGATCTCGCGGCCCTCCACAAGCGGGAGATGCTGCCCTGGGACGAGTGGGGCCGGACGACCGAGGCCTACGAGGGCAGCACCGGCCCCGACTACGACCGGCTCAGCGACACCGTCGCCGACACCTGCGCCGGAGACGACCCGACGGCTCTGGCTCGGCTGTTCACCGACGAGGACTTGCTGGTCCCGCAGCACATGATCACCTGAGGTCCACGGCGTCCACCGCATCCACCCCTTCCCCTGTCCCCCGTTCCCGCTTCTCCACGACCCGCGCACCGCTAGCGTCGTATCCCATGATCGTATGGCTCAACGGCACGCACGGCGCGGGCAAGACGACGACCAGCGCACTCGTGCAGCAACTGATCCCGGATTCAAGGGTGTTCGATGCCGAGAAGGTCGGTGTGACGCTCATGGACATCACGCCACCTCTGCCGTCGACGGGCAACTTCCAGGACTGGCCGCCGTGGCGCCCGCTCGTCGTCGAGACCGCCCGCCGCGTGCTCGACTACACCGGCGGCACCCTGGTGATGCCGATGACCGTCCTGGTCGAGCAGTACTGGCGCGAGATCAGCGCGGGCCTGGCCCAACACTCCATCCCGGTACGGCACTTCGTCCTGCACGCCGACCAGGCCACCCTCCGCGGACGCATCGAGGGGGACACCGTCATGGGCCCCTCCTCATTCCGCCTCCGCTACCTCGAGCCCTACGCCGAGGCGGCCCGCACATGGCTGCACAGCGAGGCCGAGGTCGTCGACACCACCCACCTGACGCCTGCGCAGGCCGCCCTGCGGATCGCGGAAGCGGTCAAGAGCTGAGACCCGCCCCCACGTCGACCACGCCACCGACGCATCACAGACCAGCGCGTCATGCGGCGTGGTCGATGAGGGAAACGTCGGACGCCAGAGCCCGGGCGGTGTCGGCGAAGTACTGCTCGTCGGCATCAGGGGCGAGGCCCAGCGTGACGCCCTGGCTGAGGCCGACGAACAGTGCCCTGAGTGCGGTGGTCAGACGGTGCGCCTGATGTGACGTCACGACGCTCCCGTTGTGCGACCTGCCGGTGAACAGCGCGATCAGGTGGTCCTCCTGCGCCCGGACGGACGTGGCGAGTTGGGACCCCAGGTCCGGGTCGTGCAGAGCCATGTCCAGCAAGGTGATCTGGAGCGACAGGCGCGGCAGCGCGTCGGGGGCATCACAACTGCGCCTGTAGTGCCGAGCGAAGACATCGACCGCTTCCAACAGATCCAGTCCGGCTGGGACTTCCTTCTCGATCTCTTCGTAGTACGGCCGCAGATAGTCGGCGACCAAGGCGACCACCAGGCCGTTCTTGCTCCCGAACAGCGAGTAGACGGCGCCGGTGGTCAGTCCGGCGCGTTCGGCGATCTCGTCGAGCTTGGCCCGGTACCCGTCCCGGGACACGACCTGGAACGCGGCGTCCAGCAAGGCTCGGCGGTTGCGTTCCCTGGCCTCCGCTCTCGTCATTCTCATAGTTTGATTATTACCGTAATCTGATTACGGAACCAGCCGAACGTCCGGCGCACTTCAGGGAGGAACACGCATGACCCAGATCGCGGCACGGCCAGTGACACCCTGGACGGTGGGGATCATCGCCGACGGCGCCTTCAAGGTGTTGCTCGCCGCTGTCTACGTCGTCGGTTCCGCCCCGCTGGGCCGACTGCTCGGCGTGCCCGTCTGGCTGATGGTCGTCGCCGGCGTGACCCTGCTGATCGGGGGCGGGATCGAGATCGGATATGTGCGCAGCCGATCGATGCGCACCTACACGCGCCTCATGGTCGCTTACGACAGCGGCTGGGTACTGACGGCTCTCGCCGGCGTCCTGATGGCGTGGCAGGGTGGCACCGCCGGGGGTGAGGTGTGGATCGGGTACCAGGCAGCGGCCCCGGTCGTGTTCGCCGCGCTGCTGGCCGCCGCCACCTCCACGCAGACGGCCTCGGACCTGAAATCCCGTTCAGAATGCGCTGGTTGACCACTCCCAGCAGCACAGGGAGACGCGCGCCCGCCTGGTCGCCGTAGTGATCGCGCTCACCCGCACCATCACGAAAAAGGCAAGCGCTCCGGGCGAAAGTCCGCCAGCAGCTCGTCCCTCTCCCCGCTGAGGATCTCCGAAGCGAGCAGCCGTCCGATCACCGGCCCGAGCGTGATGCCGCTGTGGGAGACGGCCTCGTAGTAGCCGGGCACGGACGGCACCGCTCCCACCGAGGGGAATCCGTCGGCCGGGATCGGCCGGTTGACCACCCGTGTCTGTGCGATGCGGGAGGTGTCGAGCTCGGGGACGACGCGCCGCGCCAACTCGTGGAGCAGCCGCGCGAGTTGGGCCGGCTCGTCGCCGGCGTCGATGAGCGCACCTGGGTCGGTAAGGGCGCCCGCGTCGACGGGCGCGTCCGCGTCGATGAGCGCGTCGATCTCCCGGCTATGGAGAACCATCGAGGCGTCTCCGTCAGGCCGGATCTCTATGTGCGGTGCGTGCATGACCCGGTGAATCGGGACCCGCGCACAGTCGATCCGGGTGACGACCCCGGGTTCCCGGCGCATCGGCAGGTGTCGTCCGACGAGGCCGGCGACGTGGGAGGCGCTGGGGCCCGCCGCGTTCACGACGACGTCGACGTCGAGGCGGCTCCCGTCGGACAGGGCGACGGTCCGGATGCTTCCGTCGGAACCGGTGTCGATGCCAACGACACCGGTGCCGAACCGGAGTTGGGCCCCGAACGCGACGGCCTGGTCGACGAGACGGCCGACGAGATGACGTCCGTGCACCCAGGCTTCGTCGGGGTAGAACACGACGGGAGCCTCGTCGGGCAGCGTGAGGGCGGGTTCGAGGCGGCGGCGCACCTCGGCCCCCGTGTGCACCTCGACCCGGTAGTCCCAGCCGGCCAGCAGCTCGACCGTCTCCAGGAGCTTCGCTTCCGCCGCGGGATCGTCCGTCCAGCGCAGATGGCCGCTGGGATGCCACCAGGAATCCGGCCCGATGACGCCGGCGAGTTCGCGGTGCGCCGCCAGGCCCGCGACGTTCAGGTCGAAGTAGGCCTTGCTGACGGTCTTGTTGCTGGCGTTGGCCCACGAGAAGGACCAGTTGGTGACGCCTTCACCCGGCCGGCCCGCGTCGACGAGGACCACCTCGGCACCGCGCCGGGCCAGATTCCAGCCCACGCTCGCCCCAAGGACACCCACTCCGACGACAGCAACACGCCCAGGCCGCTTCCCGGACCCGATCCTCACGAACGCCCCCTGTCCCCACTCACCTGTCCCAGATCACCGGCCAACTCCCGCTTCCAGCATGCGAGTACGAGGGACGGTCAGGAAACCCCACCCCCGCTCCCCCCGTTCCACGCCCCCAACTTGTCCGGATTGACCACCAGCCACAGCTCGGTGATCAACCCGCCCCGCACCTCCATCGCCAGCACGGCGAGCGTCGTCCCGCCCATCCGCACCGCCACCCCGGGCATGCCGTTGACGTCGTCCTCGACGAGTTCCACCTCGGGTTCCCGGCGCATGAGGCCGAGGAAGAGGCGGGCCACCTTGTCGCGACCGACGACCGGTCGCAGAGCCGCCCGCACCTTGCCGCCGCCGTCGCTGCGCGACTCGACATCGGGGTCGAGGAGGGCGACGAGCGTGTCGAGGTCCCCGGTCTCGCAGGCCCCGCGGAACGCGGAGACGACACGGCCGTGCTCCTCCGCCGTAGCGCTGCCGGGTGCCCGGTGGGCCAGTCGTCGGCGTGCGGAGGAGGCGAGTTGGCGACAGGCGGCCGGCGTACGGCCCACCGTCTCGGCGATCTCCGTGAACGGCATGCCGAACACGTCGTGGAGGACGAAGGCGACGCGCTCCGCGGGAGTGATCGAGTCGAGCAGCACCAGCATCCCCATGCTGACCGACTCGTCGAGGGTGATCCGGTCGGCGGGATCGTCCGCGCCCGCACTCCCCGTACTGGTCCACCCGGCACCGTGCCGCACCGGCTCCGGCAGCCACTCCCCGGTGTACCGCTCCCGCCGGGCCCGCGCCGAGCCCAGCTGGTCGAGGCAGATCCGCGAGGCGACCCGGGTCAGCCACGCCATCGGCACGTCGATCGCCCGCTGCGCCTCCTCGGACAGGGCGTACCAACGGGCGTACGTCTCCTGTACGACGTCTTCGGCGTCCTGCACCGAACCGAGCATCCGGTAACCGAGGTTGAGTAGTCGGCGGCGCTCGGCCATGAGGGAACCGAGGGTGGGATCGCCGCCCGGTCCGGACGGTGGCGATGACGGTGGCGGTGACGGTGACGGGGGTGTGGGCACGCCGGCGATCATCCTCTCCGCCCGTCCCCGCCCGCGCTCCCGCCACTCACCCCATGCTGCACACGCTGCACATGCTGCGCGAGCCATGCGTCGAACGTCTGACCGCCCCGCGGCCCGACCGCCCCGGCGACCGGCAACTGCCCGTCCCCCGTCATCGCCGCCCCGACCGCCCCCGGCATCCGCACCGGCAGCACCAGCCGCCGCTCGTGCCGGGCCCGCAGCAACCGCCGCACCATGTCGACGAGTTGCTCGACGCGCGGCCCGGCGAGGTCCGGGGCCATTCCTTGAGCAGGGCCCAGCGCAAGCTTCACCAGATGCTGAGCGACCTCACCCGCCGCAACCGGCTGGGTCCGCATCCTCGGCACCACCGCGAGGGGTTTCGGCACCCGGTCGAGGGTCTGCTCCGCGAACTCGTGGAACTGCGTCGCGCGCAGCACCGACCACGGCACCGGGCCGCCCCTCACCACGTCCTCCTGGCGGAGTTTGCCCCGGTAGTAGCCGAGGCCGACCCGGTCGATGCCGACGATCGACAGCACCACGTGATGTCGTACGCCGGCCCGAGCGCCCGCGTCCAGCAGGTTGCGGCCGACGGCGTCGAAGAACGCGACCGCCTTCCGCGCGCTCGTGGTCGTCACGTTGCTCACGTCGACGACAGCGTCCACACCGTCCAGGGCCGCGTCGAGCCCGGCGCCGCCCGCGACGAGGTCCACGCCCCGCGACCGGCTCAGCACCACCGGTTCCTGCCCGGCCGCGACCAGCTCCTCGACCACGTACCGGCCGACCAGCCCGGTACCGCCCGCCACCGCCACCCGCATGCCGACCCTCTCCTTCATCGGGGATCACCGTGCCGACCGGACGAGCCGGACGAGGCCGACACCGGGACCAGCAGCCCCGCCGCCAGCAGCACGAGCACGGCCAGGAACACCACGTTCAGCACCTGGTCACGGGTCCCGTACATGTCGAGATGCTGCACGTGATAGCTGAAGTGCAGCACGTTGAAGACCAGCCACACCGCACCCGTCGTCTGCACCAGCCTGGTGTTCCGCACCTGGCGCAGCGCGACGAGCGTGAGGACGGCCAGCGCGAGGAACATCGCCCCCGCGTCCTTGGCGAGGTGCTCGTTGTAGGGCCCCAGTTGGGGCAGCCAACTCAGTCCGAGCCCGGGGAAGTTCGCGTACCACCCCGCCGGCGAGAAATAGGCCCAGCCACCCGTGTACAGCCCGACCACGGCCAGGAGACCGAGACTGCCGTATCGCATTCTTGTGCCCAGACCTGCCACACCTGCCACGCCCGCCGTCATGCCTGCATCTGTCGTACCCGTACCTGTACCTGTATCTGTCATACCTGTACGACGACACAGCCCCCGCGGATGTCAGGGCGAGCGTCGGGCGGGCGCCTCACGCACCATGAACACGTCCACCGGATCCTCGGCCTCGACGACGAACCCGTACCGCTCGTACAACCGCCGCGCCGGACTCCCCCGCAGCACATTCAGCCGTACGACGGCGACACCGTCCCGGTCGCACCGCTCCAGCAGCTCCCGCAGCACACCGGAACCGATCCCTCCGCCCTGAAGACGCGCGGCCAGATAGAAATGCTCCAGCCAGTGGCAACGGCCGTCCGCGTCCGGCCGTAGCGCCACGCACCCGGCGAACTCCCCGCCCACCTCGATCACCCACGTGCACGCCGGCTCGAACCCGTCACGCAACCGCTGCCGCACCCGTCGCGCGTCGTACCGCCCGAGCCGCTCCAGATCGCCCCGCAGCACGACGGCACGCAGCTCGGCGATCGCCTCGACGTCCGCCGCCGACGCGGGCCGCATCTCCCAGTCCGCCATGATCGGCACGCTACCGCGCGGAATTCGGTGGAACCCGGGCGCCCCCGCTGCTGGAATGAGGCGATGGAGGACGACGCATCGGCGATCCTGGACCGGGGCCAGTACGAGGACGCCAAAACGCCCTGGGATCAAGCGACTTGGCGGGACGCGGCCCTGGGCTGGGCCGGCCGCGAGCTCGCGTCGAGGGGCCTGCGCGAGGCAGGCAGACGGGGTGTGCGACTACGCCCGTGGTCGGTCCTGGTCCGAATCCCCGTGGAAGCCCCTGGCGCTTCCACCGCTTCCACCGCCCCAACTGCCGTATGGCTGAAGGCAAATCCGCCCGGGAGCGCCTTCGAGGCCCCGCTCACCGCCGCACTCGCCCGCTGGGTGCCGGAGTACGTCCTGGAACCTCTCGCCGTGGACGCCGACCGCGGCTGGTCGTTGCTCCCCGACGGCGGCGAACTCTTCTGGCAGGTCCTCAACCGCGGCCCCGCCGACCCCCGCGCCTGGGAAGAACCACTGCGCCAGTACGCCACGATGCAGCGCACGCTCGTCCCGTACACCAAGGACCTGGAACAACTCGGCGTTCCCAGCGCCCGCACCACGGCGCTCCCCGAAGTCTTCGACCGGACAGTGGAGTTCATCCGCTCCGTCCTCACGGACAACACCACGCCGCTACGACAGCCCGACCCCGCGCAGCTGTCCGCCCTACGCCCGCGCCTGCTCAACTGGTGCGAAGAACTTGCCGAGTTGGGCATCCCCGACTCGCTCGACCACTCCGACCTGCACGACGGCCAACTGTTCAACCCGGAGCCCGGTCGCTTCACCTTCTTCGACTGGGGCGACGCGGCCGTCTCGCACCCGTTCTGCAGCTTCCTGGTCCCCGCCGGCCGCATCACCGACCGCTACGGCCCCGAAGCGCTGCCCCGCCTCCGGGACGCCTACCTGGAACCCTGGACCGGAGACGGCCGCACCACCGCGGAACTGCGCCGCGCCCTGAGCCTCGCGGGACGGCTCGGCGCCATCGGCCGCGCGGTCTCCTGGGGCCGGCACTTCCCGGGCGCGTCCGACGCGACACGTGCGGCGGGCGCGACGGCGAGCGCGGAGTGGCTGCTGGAGCTGGCGTCCGACGAGCCCCCGTTCTGAAGGATCCCAAAAGAAGTCACCCTCAACTACCCACCCTCGCCTACCGGTTGACCGCCAACCACGCCTCCATGGCATCGAAGTCCGCACCCGTCACCCCGTACCGATGATCGACGCGCTGCAACAGAGCCCGCTCGGGATGATGGGCGGCCACCCAGTCGCGATCGGCGTCCCCGATCTCGTCGTCCACCCACACGAAGGCCCGCCCGGCGGCCCAGGCGACGAGCGGCCGGGTCTTCCAGTGCAGGCCACCCCCCAAGCCCCCCTCAGCGGGATCGGGCCAGTCCACCAAGGGGAGTTGGGGCAACCCGAGCCAGGGCGCGACGCACGTGTTCGCGTCGTCCATCCAGGTCGTCGCCCACACCAACTCGCACCGCAGCGCGGTGAGTCGAGGCCCGAGCGAGGGGTCGATCCGGGTCAGCAGCGGTGGGGCGGCGACCGTGGGCGGCGCGAAGCGCGGCGCGTACACCGGGTAGGACCGCGACGCGCCGAAGGGAATCAACGTCCCGTCGACATCGAGAAAGAGAAGCATCAGACCCCTTCGCCTACGCCACGCAGCTCCCGCAAGCCACGCGACTCGGGCGCGCCACGCGCGCCACACACGCCACACAACTCACGCACGTCACGCCTCGAACCCACCCGCACCCAGAAGCTCATCCACCCGAGCCCGATGTGCCGCCTCCCAGTCGTCAAGACTCTCGGCAGCCTCCTGGGCCAGCCGTACCCGCGCCCCGGCAAGCACCTCAGCCCGCCGCCCACCCGGCACCACCACGACCCCGTCCTCGTCGGCCACCACGACATCCCCGGCGTCGACGGCCACGCCCCCGCACCGCACCCGCTCGTTCAACGGCAGTACGGCCTTCTTGACGCCCGGGATCGGCACGACGCCCCGCGCGAACACGGGGAACCCCGCCTCCCGCACCTCCCCCACGTCACGGATCACCCCGTCGAGCACGAACCCGGCGATGCCGCGCCGCTGCGCGACGGCGCAGACGTTCCCGCCGGCCAGCGCGTACTGCGCGTCCCCGGACTCCACGACGACGACCGAGCCGGGCTCGGCGCGGTAGATGGCGGCGTGCAGCATGAGGTTGTCGCCGGGCGGGCACCGCACGGTGAAGGCCGGCCCGGCGAGACGCGGCATCGGACCCCACAGCGCCCGGATGCCGAGGTCCATGACCTGCTCGTGGCCGAGCAGATCGGCCAGGGTGGTCGTGGGGATGTCCTGGAACTCGAACTCGGAGATGTCCTGGAACTCGGTGGCGTCAGTCATACGACGGACGCTACCGTCCCTCCCATGACTGCCGGGTCGGCCTTGTGCCGTGAGCGAGTCGGGTACCCGGCCTCTGAGTGAGGCCGTGGCGGGCCAGGGGCCCGCCGTCTGTCACTGCGTCCAAGCCAAGTCGCCACACCAGCGCGATCGTCAGCACGATCGCCGGCGCCATCCACGGACCAGCAGCGACAGAGAACAGGGAGCCACCACCACCCCATGCCCCATGACTTCAACCAGCAGATCATCGACGAGTTCCGCGCCAACAGGGGCCGCATGAGCGGCTACTTCGAGGGCGCCCGCCTACTCCTCCTCACCACCACCGGCGCCCGCACCGGCACCCCGCACACCACCCCCGTCGGCTACCTCCCCGACGGCGGCGACCGGGTCCTCGTCATCGCCTCGGCAGGCGGCTCGGACCGGCACCCGGACTGGTTCCGCAACCTCGTCGCCCACCCCCAAGTCACCGTCGAGAGCGGCGTGTTCACTTACGAGGCACGAGCCGTGGTCCTCACCGGCGAGGAACGCGACGAGGTCTTCGCCCGAGCCGTGGAGGCGGACGCCGGCTGGGCGGCGTACCAGGAGAAGACCACCCGTGTCCTCCCGGTCGTGGCCCTCCACAGCCTGGCGCAGGGCGGCCCGGGGAACATCAACGCGACCTCCTTCGGCGAGGTCATCAAGGTGGTGCACGACGCGTTCCGCCGCGAACTGACCCTGATCCGGGCGGAATTGCGCACCGGCACCACAACACTCGGCGCCCAACTCCGCGTCAACTGCCTGACGTTCTGCCAGGGCCTGCACAACCACCACACCGGCGAAGACACCGCGATGTTCCCGCTCATCGCCGAGCACCACCCCCACTCCGCCCCGGCCCTGGCCCGCCTGCACGAGGAACACGAGCAGATCGCGGCGCTGGTGGACGACCTGCGCAGGGCACTCACCACCAACGACACGAACCCGGTAGCCGTCCGCGCCGATGTGGACCGCCTGACGACAGCCCTGGAAGCCCATCTCACTTACGAGGAAGAGGAGTTGATCCCCCTCTTCGACACCGCCTCTTGACCTCAAGTCCGCTAGAGGTCGAAGACTGCACGCACATCCCGATGTTGTTGTCCCGATGCGGTGGAGGTCGGCCATGCGTGCAGCGCAGGTACAGAAGTTCGGCGGCCCGGAGGTCCTGGTCCCGGTGGTCCTACCGGACCCGGTCCCCGGCCCCGGCGAGGTACTGATCGACGTCGCCTACATCGACACGATCTTCGTAGAGACCCAGGTCCGGACGGGTTGGGGCCGAGAGTTCTTCCCGGAGACACCGCCGTACGTCCCGGGCGGCGGTGTCTCCGGCGTGGTCGCGGCACTCGGCCCGGGGGTCCCGGAGGAGTGGCTGGGTCGCCGGGTGACGTCATTCGTCCGGGGCGGCTACGCGTCGCGAGCGGTGGCGGCGGTGGCGGCCCTGACGGTCGTACCGGACGGCCTTGACCTGCTCCCAGCGGCGGCCCTGGTCCACGACGGCGTCACGGCGGCCGGCCTCATCGAGTTGACCGCCGTGTCTCCCGGCGACCGCGTCCTGATCCTGGGCGCGTCGGGCGGCATGGGCACGGTCCTGGTCCAACTGGCCCGGGCGCGGGGTGCGTTGGCCGTAGGGCTGGCTCGGGGCGCCGAAAAGCTGGCCCTGGTGAAGGAGTTGGGCGCCGACGCAGCGGTGGACGTGTCGGCGGCCGACTGGCCGGAGCGTGCGCGTACCGCCCTGGGCGGCGCGGCCGACGTGGTCTTGGACGGCGTGGGCGGGCAACTAGGCGCCGCCGCCCTCCCGTTGACTGCGGAAGGTGGGCGCTTCTCGGCGCACGGCGCCCCGTCGGGCGGCTTCGCCACCCTCGACACGGAGGAGGCCGCCCGGCGTGGCATCAAGCTGTTCGGGATCGCCGATGTGCAGTTTCCTGCGGCGGAGTTGCGGCGGTTGACGTCGTACGCCTTTGAGGAGGCGGTGGTGGGGCGGGTGCGGGTGGTGATCGGGGAGGTGTTCGGGTTGGAGCGGGCCGCCGACGCGCATGCGGCGATTGAGGGGCGCGGGGTACTGGGGAAGGTGGTGCTCAAGAGCTGAGCGCGTTCAGGTCAGCGGCGCGCCTCGGCGCCAGGGTGGCTTTGCCGCCAACTCCCACAGGCCGTCGAAGTGCTTGTTCCAGGTCGCGACAGCGGCCCTGACGTCGTCGGTGTCCTCCCGCGACCAGATGTTGAGGTCGGTGCGATATCCCTGGGGGTCGTAGTAGTCCGGTTCCGGGCTGAAGCCCATGGTGCGGGCGGACACGTCGTAGAGGCCGTGGAGGACCAGTTCCCGGTTGAAGATGCAGATCTTGTCGCGCGGTATGCCCGGGTAGAAGCGGTACTCGCACGCAGCTGTCACCCGACCTACCGATGTCAGCCGTTGCGCGATGGCCGACAGTCTCTGGTCGAACTCCTTGCACTTGAGCTCCAGCCGCTTGCGGAACTCCTCGTCATCGACCGGCGCGCCCTCTTCACCCACCCTGGAGGGCACGGTCATAGGAGCACGGAAATCCGGGACCAGGAATCTGACCACCACGTGCCGCGTCGGACCAGGATCGTCCTTCAAGCCCTCCAGACGGTGATAGAGCTCGTTGTAGAGCGTCTCGCCGGTGTAGCCGAGGAAGCTGATCTCCACCGTCCGGGCACGGAATGCCTCGGTCACGAAGGTGCCCAACTCCCGTGACTTCACCTGGGCGCGGGACGGCAGCCGAAGTGATGCGTCGAGGTCGTTGACCTTGTCGTACAGCAGATATGCCACCACGCTGAGGAAGGCACTGCCGAGGAACACCTTGCCCTGGAGGGCGTCGCCCACCGGCTTCACGAACTGCGCGATCAGCCCGATGACGAAGACGGAGAGGAGCAGAATCCGCGTGACCGTCGGCTGGTACCGGGTCTGGAGACGCTTTACCCGCTCGCCCAAGGTGTTTTCGGGTATAGCGCTTCGGCCGCCGGACATCCCAGTCCCCTCCCCCGTCGCGCGACGCACAGCTGCGTGTCACATTTCTGCGGGGTACTCGTCCATCCACGCCTGTCCATGGTCGGCCCGGGGCAGCGCCAAAGCAAGATAGGGGTTGGCCGTAGATCTGTCCTTGAGCCCGAGTGACGCGGTCGCAGTCTTCAGGGTCATGGCATATGTATCCACCGCCCGGCGGACGTTGGGAGCTTCGAGGCTGTCTCCGGTGACCAGGCGGTCGAGGTCCACGTAAGCGGAACGCACGGATTCGATCCAACGGTAGACACGCCAGTCCTCGCGCCAGCCCTTGGTGTACTCCTCGGGCATCTTCTTGCCCCATCGGGCGAACAGGCGCTCGCGAATGTCCGGGAGTGTCGGGGTCAGATGCATGTGGCGGATCAGGTCATAGAGGGGATCGCCCACCATCGCCATTTCCCAGTCGATGAGGGTCAGCCCTGTGCCGTCCTCGCGGCGCACCATGTTCCAGGGGTTGAGGTCACCGTGCAGAAGGACGGAACGGCGCGGGGTCAGCATGTACCGGTCCAGGATCTCTCCCAGCCGGACGATTCCGGGCAGGCCCAACTCCCTGGCCAGAGCGAGTGTCTCCGCGGGGAGCACGGACACCATGCGCAGCAGTTCGAAGCGCAGTCCCCGGTAGAAATCCTGGCCCAGGGTGTCCGAGCCCAACTCCTCGCAGTCGACTTTCGTCAACTCACAGAGCTGGTCGACGAGATCGTCCGCCTCGTGCGGCAGCAGCCCCTCAGCAGGATGGTCAGGATGCCGGATCTCGCCCTTCGGCCCCTCGTACGAGTGGATGGTGAACTGGTCCTTCAGATGGGGACCGCTGGTGCCCAGTGCCAGCACCCGCGGGGCGCGGACCCTCACGCCAGATGCCTCGATCACCCCCAGAACGGCATGCTCGTTCAGGAACCTCTTCTCCCGCGGGTTCGCCGATCCCACCTTCCGCCGCACCATGACCGGGAGGGGGATGCCCCGTACCCGAACCGCCGTGCTGAGATGGGCCGTTCCCTTGAACACGTGGTCCGCGGGAGCCGCGCCCTCCGCGAACAGAGCGTCCCGCACCGCCCACGCCGGAAACTCCCGGTGTTCGGGAACCCTGGGATCCCGCCGCCAAGGGATGTGCAGCTTGATCTGGTCCTTGCTGTGCTGCTTTCCGTTGGACACGTTCCAGCGGAAGAGAATCCCCTCGATGGACTTCTCGTCCGGCACACTCTTGAGCCGCAGGGGAGCCTCGGCCAACAACAGGGCCCGGCGCACGGCGTGCGTCGCGGCATCCAGTTCTCGTTGGTCGAACTTGTCGCCGAGCGAAGTCACCGCGCGCATCACATCCGGGTAGACCGACTGGGCGCGTTCGAAGTCGACGTAGTGCTTCAGATCCCGCTCGGCGCCCTTGACCGCCTCGCCGCACCGCAGCTCCATGGCCGCACGCCAGGCATCCATCACCTCGGCCCACTGCTCAGCGGGGTAGTCCATCCGCACGAGATGGGTGGCGAGGTCGTGCACCGGGTCACCGAAGGTCGCCAGCTCCCAGTCGACGCAGATCAGGGGTGGGTCGCCGTGGTACGAGACGATCACGTTGTCGCGGTGCAGATCGGTGTGGAGAAGGCTGAAAGGGCGGCTGATCATCGCGGGAACCCGCTCGGCGAATCGCACCATGGCGTCCCCGGGGATACCCAATGTGGCGAACAGTCCGCCGAACTTCGGCCAGTTGCGCTTCCTGATCTGTTCCTCCGTTGCCATGGCCAGAGCCCGGAGAAACGCGCGGCTGTCCCGGTTGTGCCGTGGCCAGGACGGCGGCAGCGGAGGCAGATCCTTTCTGCGTACCTGTGTCATGTCTGCGAGCAGGCCGGCGAGGGCGGAAATCAGATCGGACTCCACCCGCTTGCCATTGGGGCAGACGATCGACAGCGGAACGCCCTGCACATAACTCAGAACGGTCATGTCCTCGCGCCTGACCAGGCACTGCGGCACATGGGGCAGAACGCCACGGACAGCGTCGAGGATCTCCGCCTCGTCCTGCCACGTCCTGATGACGACGGGCAGCGCATCACGGATCCGCCGGCGGATGGTGACCCGCTCATGTCCCCTCAGCGCAGGCAGCCGGACACCGACGGACTCCGGTGGTCGCACGACATAGTTCAGGTTGTGGTGGCCACGGCTGAACTCCCCCTCGCCCATGGCCCACGCCACGAGTTCGTCGAAAGCGCCGCCCGCGTCCCTCGCCCTGGGGGGAGTTCCGGGCATTGGTGGACCACCCAAGGTCACTCCTGAATAGCTGTACGTCGCCACCGATGTTCATGCAGCGAGTGTTGAGTGGGCACACCCTAGTGCCAATTGCCCAAGCGTGTGGGGCAACATCGCCAATACGCAACACACTTGATGACATGGCACTTGCCACTGGCCTCAGAACGTCCCGGCGAGATGCTCCCAGCAGGAGTCGAACCAGGTCTGCATGCTCTCCATGAACACGGATCCGGTGGAGTTGGGATCACCGTCGTCGTTGACATGCCGGGTCAGGGTCGACCCGAAGCCCAGGACGTCCAGGGCCTCTGTCTCCGTTCCGTCATCGAGCAGGATCGAGCGCTCCACGACCTCGTAGGGGCCGAACAACGCCTCGGTGCCCCGGCGGAGGTACAGCTTGAAGGACGGGACCAGGGGGACACTCCTGACCTCCACGGCCACGGACGGCACCAAGCCCTCCGTCTCCAGGTCCCGCAGGGCCGAGCGCAACGAGGTTGTGTGCCGACGAGTGATGTCCCTGAGCCGTTCCGACATCCGTTCCTGCAACCGGTCCAATTGACCGGATTCAGCGAGCTCCCCGACCGGCGTCTTCGCCCGGGGATACGGCAGTTCGAGCGAGTCGGAGGGCAACAGCATCCTCAGTTCGATGCGTTGAGGAGCATCGATCTCTCCGGTGCGGATCTTCTCGGCCTGCAACCGGACATGCGCGTCCAGGCTCTCGGACGTCAGCGTGAAGACATCCAGCCGTACCGTCGGCTGGGCGAAGGCCCGGGCGATGAACGGGCCGAGCGCCGCCCGCAGCCGTGGTGTCTCCTGTGGCTCCTTGCCCAGGTGTATCGGGCTTCTCACGACCTTCGACCCGCTGCCTTGACGGGTTTCGATCCACCCCTCGCTCTTCAGCTCGTTCAGGACGCGCTGGACGGTGTCGCGGGAGAGGCCGGCCTCTTCGGCGAGCAAGCGCTGCGGAGGCAGCAACCCGCCCACTGGATATGTCCCGTTGGCGATGCGAGCGCGCAGTTCCTCCAGAAGGGAGTTGAACTCCTTGCCGCCGCCCTCGCCACGTTCTGCGCTCACATCGCGACCGTACCTCTTCGACCGGGCGAGCAAACCACTTCCAGTCATATTGGCGGCCAGATTTGATGGTTCCCGCCGACAAATCCGTTGGCGACGTTAACGGATCAACCAGCCAGGGCACATCCAATTCAAGGCAAGCAGTCCAATTGGGCGGATTGTTGATCAGTTGTCAGGCAAGAACGCTGTCCGAGAGAAACAGAGGGGGTGGGGTCCCGTGGTCGTCGCCGAGTTACTGCGAGATGTCATGGCACTCGAAATCAAACAGCTGATGCAGTCGCGGTACGGGGCCCCCGGCCTCCTCTGCTTCTTCTTGCTCGCCGTAGGCCTCAAGGCCCGCAACGCCACCTGCATGTCCGCCGGAGCCGTCATCTTCGTGCTCCTGATGACTCAGGCCTGATCCCGCAACACCTGCAACACCGTGTCCAGGGAGCCGACCACATGCTCGGCTCCCGCGTCCCGCAGCACCTTCTCCTTGCGGTCATTACGCGCGTAGCCGAGGAACGACACACCGGCTCCTTCCGCCGCTTCGAGGTCCGTAGGCGTGTCGCCGATCATCAAGGTGGCCGACGGTGCCGCGCCCAGCCCGTTCAACGCCCGGATGAGGCAGTGCGGGTCGGGCTTGAGGAGGTGGAGGTCCTGGGTGCGGCCGTAGATGTGCGGGGCGAAGCAGGGGACGAGTCCGCGGCCGGCCAGGTAAGTGCGCACCACCCGGGGGGAGTTGTTGGTGGCGATGGCCAGTCGTGAGCCCACTGCGGACCAGGTGCGGATCAACGGGTCGGCGTAGGCCGTGGGCATCGCCGAGGACGTGGCCCGGAGTTCCTCCTGGGTGAGACGTTCCTCCAACTCCGCGACCAGGTCGCTGCCGGGGTGCCGGCGGTCGACGGCACGCAGGACCATGTGCGGGTCCAGGGAATCCCGTTCGCTCTCCGTCAACAGCCCGTGCAGTCCCCGCCCTTCGAGCCACTCGACCAGTTCGCCCGCCACCCGCTCCGCCGTGTGCCCCGCGAACAGCCGACAGATCGGGCCGTCGAAGTCGAACAGGACATGGCGGGCCTTGGTGATCAGTTCTCGCAGGTTCTCTGTCTCTACTGTCACCTGTTCAGTCTGCGCTGTATCAGGAGTCACTAGGAGAGTGTCAGGTCCGTCGTGATGGTTTCCCAGAGGGCGTTGAACCACTTCTGGGATTCCTCCACAAACGCCGCGTCGCGCTGGCCCGCCTGCTTGAGGAAGGCGAAGAGGACGGACTGGGAGCCGAGGGCGTCGTACATCTCCAGTGTCTGGCTCTCGTACTCCTCCTCTCGCTCGTCGAGCACGTAGTACCCGAGCAGCGCTTCCTTCTCATTGAGCAGGTACAGCTTGATCGGCGGTGTGAAGGGCAGCGCACGGAAGCTGATCTGGACGTCTATGCCGTGCGTGGACCGCAGGGACCCCAGGTTGTACTCGAGTACCTGCGCCTGGGCGTTGCGCATCTTCAGCCAGCGCTGGTGGACCGGGTCGTCGTCGCCTCGACCCTCAACCGAGACCGGGAAGGCGAGGGTGATCTTCCGAGAGGGAAGCAGCACACGGACGTTGATCGACTCGGGGCGGGCCCGCCCCTCGTGGATCAGCCGAACCGACTCTCCCATCGCCAGCATGAGGCTCTGAGCCGTCAGACAGGCCGCGTCGATCCGTACGTTCTGCTCCGCGAACGCCTCGGCCAGCCGCGGTGCCAACCCCACCATCGTCCGCTGAGGCTCATCCCGCCCAGGCCCCACCGGCTCCGCGATCCGCGGCGGACTCCCCTTGCTCACATTCGTCAGCAGTCCCGCCTCCTGAAGAACCCGCAGAGCCTGCCGCACCGCCCCCCGCTCCACCCCGAACTCCTCCGCCAGGTCGGCCTGGGTGGGCAGGCGGTCTCCTGCCCTGAGTTCGCCGGTGCGGATGCGGTCGCGCAGGGCGTCGGCGATCTCCTGGGGCGAGAAGCTTCTGCTGCCGTTCACTGCCACGTTCTCCTGGGTCACGACCAAACGGTATAACTCTGCCCCATCTTAGGGGAGTTGTTTGGAACTTGATTGTGAGTAGGTGTGAGTAGGTGCCAAGAGGGAACAACTTAAGCAGAGTTGGCAACCAACTTAGCTAAGTTGGCGGAAGGTTTGCTTCCTCACCCCCACGCCCGTCCGCCCGGAAGCCCGAAGGGGGAACCACCGTGCCTGCCATCGCCCTCCTCTCCGCCGTCTTCGTCGTCGGCTTCGAGCAGATCGTCCAGGTGAAGTACGGCGCCACCGGCATCGTCGGCCTGCTCCTGCTCAGCATCGGCATCAAGGCCAAGAGCCCGGCCATCAGCTCCATCGGGGCCGTGGTGCTGGCCCTCCTGGTCACCGGACCGGCTCTATGACCCGAAGGACTCCCTCCGGGTCGGCCACTGCGGGAGGCGATCAGCTCGTCAGCGTCAGCTCCGAACTGATCGTCTCCCACAGTGCGTTGAACCACAGTTGTGACTGCTCCACGAACGTCGTGTCCCGTAGCCCCGCCCCCTGCTCGAAGGCGAACAGCATCGACTGGGTGCCCTCCGCGTCGTACATCTCCACCTGCTCGTGGCCGATCTCCGCCTCGCGCTGGGTCAGCGTGTAGTAGGCGAAGAGCGCCTCCGAGCCGTTGAGCAGGTACAGCTTCACGGGTGGGGTGAAGGGGAGCGCGCGGAACGTGATGTGCACGTCGATGCCGTGCGTCGCGCGTAAAGCGAGCAGGTTGTGCTTCAGGACCTGGCCCTGGGCGTTGCGCTGGGCCAGCCAGCGGCGTTGCAGCAGGCCGTCGGCCGGGGCGTCCACGCGGGAGGGGAAGGCGAGTTCGATGTCGCTGCTCGGCAGCAGCACCCGGACGTCGACCTTGGCCGGTTTCAGACGTCCGGCGTGGATCTGGCGCAGCGGTTCGCCCATGGCCAGCGTGAGCGAGACGGCCGTCAGGCACAGGGCCTCGATCTCCACGTGCGGCTGTGCGAAGGCCTCCGCTATGCGCGGCGCGAGGCCCACCATCGTGGGCTGCGGCGGGGCTCCGGGGCCGGTCAGGGCCAGGGTGAGGTCGGGGGCCACGGTCGCCGGGCTGCCCTTGGTCACATTGGTGAGCAGACGCTCGGACTGCAGGATGCGCAGTGCCTGTCGTACGGCCCCGCGCTCGACGCCGAACTCGTCCGCCAGCTTGGCCTGGGTGGGCATGCGCTGGCCGGGCCGCAGCACACCGGACCTGATCCGGGTGCGCAACTCGTCGGCCAGCTCGTGGTGTGACCACTGTGGCCGTGGTGACCTCGTCCGCCCATTGACGGTGGCGTGTTCCTGGTCCACGACCAAACCCTACAACTTCCCGCCATCTTTGGGCACTTCAAGGAAAGGTGGTTATGAGACGTATCCAAGTGGAGATAAGTAGAGAAGAGTTGGTAACCAACTTGAGCAACATGGCCGACCTTTCCCAGGGTTGGCCCTACCGCTCGCACAGTCCGGCTGGCCGGGTCTCTCTCCTGGAGGGGAGCCGAGAGCCCGGTCAGTCAGCACCACCGGTTCAACAACCACAACTGAACAGCTACGGATGAGTCCATCAACAGGCACCAGCGGAAGGGTCGTTCAGAAGATGTCCGGGCACCAAGGCCGCCTGGACGTACGCAGCAGGGCGTCGGCCACTCGGGCGGCGCCCGCTCGTTCTTCCCGCACCCGGCCCAGCGCCGCGAGCCGCTCGGCCGACTCGTCGCCCAGCCACAGCGTCCCCAACTCCCGCACATCCAGCGTGAGTTCCGCGCTCTCCGTGGTCGGCACGCACGACGCCCCCTGCGCCGAAGCCGCCAACCGATAGCGCCCGCCCGCCAGTCCGGCCGCGTCGGCCACCTCGAACACCAACGTGCCCTCCCCCTCGTACGACCGCGCCTCCATGGCCCGTACGACATCCAGGACCCGCACCCACAACCAGTCCGCCTGTGTCGTGATCGTGGCCGCCCTCGGGTCCGGCAGGAGGAGCGGCAGCAGGTCGTCGGGGGCACGCCCGCCCGACTTCACCTTCGCCACCCAGTCGATCGAGCAGAGGTGGTACCACAGGGCGCGTTCGGCGGCCGGGGTGGTCGCGATCAGCCCCTTCACCGTGGCCGTGTCCTGCGGCTGCTTGGCGTCGGTCCACGTGTCGTCGCAGGTGTACGCGGCCAGGCCCTCGACCTCGCCGCCGGGCGCGCGGTAGACGGCGTAGAAGGGCTCGGTCCATGACGCGCGCGACAAGCTGATGGCACCCGTGTTGACCTGCCACCAGCGGTCGTCGCGGG
Source organism: Streptomyces xylophagus (assembly GCF_000716435.1). GTDB lineage: Bacteria > Actinomycetota > Actinomycetes > Streptomycetales > Streptomycetaceae > Streptomyces > Streptomyces xylophagus. The sequence goes on along the minus strand of NZ_JNWO01000008.1, from coordinate 76,858 downwards.
TGATCGCGCCGGGCCGGGTGCGGCGGAGCCGCTCGTGCAGTTCGGGGCCGAGCTTGCGTACGTCCTCGCCGTCCACCAGGTCGATACGGCCGCCGTCCTCCGGGGCCGACCAGCGGGGGTCCAGGCCGGCCCGCGTGACGTCGATCTCCCACTCGGTGATCGAGGTGGCGGGGCCGAAGCCGTAGCGGCCGTAGATCCGGTACTCGGCGGCGATGAGGGTGGCTACGACGTCGCCCCGTTCCTTCGCCGCGGCCAGATCCTGGGCCATCATGCGGGTCAGGAGGCCTCGGCGGCGGTGGGTGGCCGTGACCGTGACGTTCGAGATGGCGTCTGCGGGGACGGGGGTGCCGCCCACCGCCGTGAGTTCCTGCGGGAAGGATCTGAAGGTTGCCACGCAGCGGCCCGCGTCGAAGGCGCCGAGGGTTCTGGACGGGTCGATGTAGGTGCTGCGGTCTGCGAGTTCCGCGTCGGAGACGGTCGGGGTGCGGAGGAAGCCCGTGTTCAGGGCGCGGATCCAGTCGGGGATCTCGGGGGTGGTGATGGGGCGGACGGGGAGGTCGGGTTCGCGGCGGGTCATGGGGTCACGGTAGGGCGGTGGGGGTGGGTGTCACCGGGATTTTTTTCGCCCCCGCCGCCCCTACCCGTCCCATCCCTGGGGGCTGCGCCCCCAGACCCCCCTTCGGCCTGGACGGCCTCGTCCTCAAACGCCGGACGGGCTGATTGTTGCCCCCCCTCGAACAGTCACCCTCAAAACACCGCCCGGATCTCCCCCACCTCGCGTCCCCCACCCAGGACCGCGACCCGCCCGATGCCCTCCGGCGTGTCCACGCCCATCAAATCCAGCGCCCGCCCCAGCACAGGCTTCAACGCCCGCCCCGCCCCGTCCTCCACCTTGAACGCCAGCGCCCGCCCGTCCGGCAGGGCCACCGCCTGTACCGCCTCCGCGCCCATCTTCGACAACAGACCCGGCACCGCCCGCATCAGCCACGTATCCGGGCGGCGCGTGCCGGCGACGTACTCGGGGTGGGTGCGCATGGCGTCGGCCACTCGGCGTTCCGGGGAACCCGGGGTGGCCAGGACGAAGGAGCGGAAGGCTCGGGCGAGGCCCGTCAGGCTGATCGCCAGGAGAGGGGCGCCGCAGCCGTCCGTGCCGACGGCGGTGACCGGCTCGCCCGCCGCTTCCTCCACAACCCTGTGGATGAGTTGGTGGAGTTCGTTTGCCGGGTCGAGGTAGGAATCCAGCGGCCAGCCTCGGCTCGCGCATGCCGCCAGCATTGCCGTGTGCTTGCCGGAGCAGTTCATGGCGACGCGGTCGCGTACGGCGCCCGACGCCAGGTACGTCTCCTGCTCGACCGGGTCCAGTGGGAGGTCCGGCGGGCACTGCAACTGGCCCGCGTCCAGGCCGTGTTCGGCGAGGAGGCGGCGTACGAGATCGCGGTGGAAGAGTTCGCCGGAGTGGCTCGCGGCGGCGATCGCGAGGCGTTCGCCGGTGAGGTCCAGGCCTGCGTGGAGGACTCCCGCCGCCTGCATCGGCTTGTTGGAGGAGCGGGGGAAGACGGGGGTCGTCGCGTCGCCCAGGGACAGTTCCACCGAACCGTCCGTCGCCAGTATCACCAGGCTTCCCCGATGTCGGCTCTCGACGAAGCCGGAGCGGACGACCTCCGCGAGCACCGGAGGGGACATATCGGCAATCCCCGCACCCTCAGCCGTCATGTCGGGCCCCTCACGTCAGCAGGTCGTCCACCTGTGCCTCTCCCTCACGGTACCTGCGGGCGATCTCCGCGCTGCAGCCGTCGGCCGTGTGTTGGAGGACCTGACGGCGCCGGGACACCTGTTGTTCGTAGCGCACCAGGCGGCCCATCGCGGTGGTCAGCTCCAGGTCGGTGCGTGCCTCCAGGTCCGAGAGTTCGACCTCGGCGAGCATCTCGGCGGCCAGCAGCCGGTACTCCTCGCTGTGCGGGGTGCCCAGCGTGACGTGCCGGGCCGACGAGCGGTGCCGGGCGGGTGCGTCGGTGAGGATCTCCGAGAGACGGTCCACCACCGAGGCCGCGCCCGCCGGGGAGCGGCGGGCCAGTTCCGCGCGCAGGATGTCGATCCGGCCCTGGAGCAGCCGTCGTACGTAACTCAGGTCGGCCTCGTCGCGCTGCGCGTCGCGGCGCAGCGCCCGCAGCTCCGGGAGCCGTAGCGCGGTCAGGTCGGGTGCGGTCGGTTCGGCGGGCAGCAGCGGGCTGTCGACGCGCTGCACGGGCGGGCGGCGGGTGGCCGGTCCTCCCGCGCGGATCAGCGAGACAGGCCCGGGGGACTGCCCGGTACTCGGTGTGCTCATGTGCCTCTACCCGTCCCCTCGACCGGCGTGTGGACAGCATCGTGCCACCCCAAGTGGCCGCTATGTGACCGAGTGCCCCCGAACGGCCCCAGATGGGGGGTTAAGGAGCAAAAATAGGCCCGCCGTCAGTCGTTCTCGCCCGCACGGCATCATGGAGCCCATGCGAGCAGTGGTGCAGCGGGTGGACGGCGCGAGCGTCGTCGTGGGCGGCGAGACGGTCGGGGCGATCGAGGGCGAGGGTCTGTGCGTCCTCGTCGGCGTCACGCACGAGGACACGAAGGAGAAAGCGGCCCAACTGGCCCGCAAACTCTGGTCGATCCGCATGCTGCACGACGAGAAGTCGTGCAGCGACATCGACGCCCCGCTCCTCGTCATCAGCCAGTTCACGCTCTACGGCGACGCCCGCAAGGGCCGCCGCCCCACCTGGAACGCGGCCGCCCCCGGCGATGTCGCGGAGCCGTTGGTCGACGAGGTGGTGGCCCAACTCCGCTCGCTGGGCGCGACGGTGGCGACGGGCCGCTTCGGCGCGCAGATGCGCGTCTCCCTGACGAACGACGGCCCGTTCACCGTGGTGATCGACCTCTAAAGGCTCCTGGGGGCCCAGGGGCCTAGGGTTCTACGACTACTTCCTGGGCCGCCGCCGTGCTGTCGGCCAGCAGGGGCGCGTCCAACGGCACGTTCCGCTTCACCAGAGCCAGGGCGATCGGCCCCAGCTCGTGGTGGCGTACCGAGGTGGTGATGAAGCCGATCTTCCGCCCTTCCTCCCCCTCCTCCGCGAGCCTCAACTCCGTGCCGTGGCCGGGGAGATGGACCTCGCTGCCGTCGAGGTGGAGGAAGACGAGCCGACGCGGCGGCTTGCCCAGGTTCTCCACTCGCGCCACCGTCTCCTGGCCCCGGTAGCAGCCCTTCTGCAGATGCACGGCCGTGCCGATCCAGCCCAACTCGTGCGGGATGGTGCGGTGGTCGGTCTCGAAGCCGAGGCGGGGGCGGTGGTGTTCGACGCGCAGCGCCTCGTAGGCGAGGATGCCGGCCGGCGGACCGGACTTCTCGGCGTACGACTCCAGGTCCACGCGCGGGAGGAAGAGGTCACGGCCGTACGGTGTCTCGCGTACGACGGCGCCGTCCGGGACCTCGGCGATGGAACCGGCGGGGACGTACACGACCGCGAACTCACTTGTGCGGTCGGTGACTTCGACCCGGTAGAAGAACTTCATCGACTCCAGGTAGGCGATCAACGCGTCCTGGGTGTCGGGTTCGGTGTGCATCCACACCGTGGTGCCGTCGTCGACGAGGTACAGGGCGTGCTCGATGTGGCCGTGCGCGGAGAGGATCAGCGCCTCGGTGGCCACGCCGACGGGCAGCTCGCTGACGTGCTGGGTGAGCAGGAGGTGCAGCCAGCTCAGCCGGTCGTCGCCGGTGACGGCGACCACACCGCGGTGCGAGAGGTCCACGAAACCGGTGCCGTCGGCGAGGGTGCGCTGCTCACGGAACAGATCGCCGTAGTGGGCGGCGACGCCTTCGTCCACTCCTTCGGCGGGGACGGCGCCGGGCAGGGACAACAGGGGGCTCTTCATACGGGTAAGCCTACGACTCGGTAATTGAAGACTCAGCCGACGTCTTGGCCGACGTCTCAGCCGACGTCTTACCGGTCGCTTTCTTGGCCGCGCAGTCCTTGCAGCGCCCGAAGATCGCGAAGTGCTTCATGTCCGTCTCGAAGCCGAAGGTGTCGCGCAGCTTGGCCCGGAACTCGGCCGCGACCTCGACATCGGCCTCGATGACGTTCGTGCAGTCACGGCAGACCAGGTGGATGTGGTGGTGCCGGTCGGCGAGGTGATACGTCGGTGCCCCGTGCCCGAGGTGGGCATGGCTGACCAGCCCGAGCTCCTCGAGAAGCTCCAGCGTTCGGTACACCGTGGAGATGTTGACCCCCGACGCGGTCTTCCTCACCTCGATGAGGATGTCGTCGGGGGTCGCGTGCTCCAGGGTGTCCACGGCTTCGAGCACGAGCTGCCGCTGCGGGGTCAGCCGGTAGCCGCGCTGCCGCAGATCGCTTTTCCAGTCGGTGCCTGGATCCATGCCTTGGGTGCTCACCACACCTCAGAGTCTAGGTCTACTTGAAGAAAGCGATCCCGTCGTCCGGCATGTCGTCCGGGAGGGCCTTCGCCCAGCGTTCGACGTCGTCCGGGGTGACGATCTTCTTCAGGTGGGCGGACATGTAGGGGCGGAGTTCGACCTCGGGGGTCTGCTTCTCGCCGACCCACATGAGGTCGCTCTTGACGTAGCCGTAGAGGCGCTTGCCGCCGGTGTAGGGGCCGGAGGCGGCCGTGCGGGCGACGGCGTCCGTGACGAGGTCGATCTGGGGCTTCTGCTTGGCCAGCTCGCCGTACCAGATCTCGACGACTCCGTCGTCGCGGGTCATCGTGACCTCGACCTTGCGGTCGGCGTCGATGCGCCAGAAGCCGGACTCGGTCTCCAGGGGGCGGACCTTGTTCCCGTCGTTGTCCAGGACCCAGGTGTGGGAGCGGTACTCGAGGAAGTCACGGCCGTCGTGGCTGAAGGTGACCTCCTGGCCGAAGTTGCACTTCTCGGAGCCCGGGAAGTCGTGCACCCCCGCGCCGGCCCAGTCGCCGAGCAGGAAGACGAGGGGGACCAGGTCCTTGTGGAGGTCGGACGGGATCTCGATCATGAGGTCGAAAGTTCCTTGACAAGGGTTGGGAACTGCTGGGGTTTAACTGAGTTTAAGTGTGTAAGTGAGCGTGGGGATCCCCACGGCTGGGTCCTGGGTGTCCCGGGAGGGGAATCAGAGTTCGTTCGTCGAACGTGTGACCTTTCCAGATGGTGCTCGTTGGGTGTGATGAGCAGGTTTTCGAGGGGCCGTATGGGGGGTGGAGAGTGGGCGGGTTGCGGATGCTTGCGGCGTCGTTTGTCGTGCCCGGGCCGTCGGGGGTGGCGGTCCGGACTCGTCTCAAGCAGCTCACGCCCGCCGATGAGAAGGTGCTCGCGCTGGTGGGTGCGCACCTCGGTGCGCTCGCCTCCCGGGACTTGAAGGTGCGGTGCGCGGAAGGTCTGGGACACTCCGCGGAGACGTGGGCGGCCCGAAAGCGGGGCCTGACGCCAGTGTCGTCGTCCCGGTGGGCCGGTTCGATCACCAAGGCCACGCATGATCAGTGGGCGCTCGCCCGCCGTGGCCAGCTTGCCCACATCCAGTCCTTGGAGACGGGCATCCGTACCATCGGGCACCGCCTGTCGCTGCCGATCGGGGCAAAGGGCTCGAAGCACGCTCCGGGCGGCTACCGAAGCAAGCGGGAGTGGCACGCCAAGACCCGCCGCCTGCACGTGCTTGAAGACCGGCTGGAGCGCGAGCGAGCCGACCGCGAGGCCGGGACCGTGCATGTGGTGCGGGGCGGGAAACGGCTGGCCCGCACCCGCCACCAACTGTCTGACGCGCAGCTCACCGAGGCCAAGTGGCGGGAGTGGTGGGAAGCGTCGCGCTGGTTCCTGCAGGCCGACGGCGAGTCCGGGAAGCGGTACGGCAATGAGACCCTCCGTATCAGCCCGGACGGCGAGGTGAGCATCAAGCTCCCGGCCCCGCTCGTCGGGCTGGCCAATGCCCCGCACGGCCGGTATTTCCTCGCCTGCCGGGTCGCCTTCCCGCACCGCGGGCAGGAGTGGGCGGACCGGGTAGCGGCGAACCGTGGGGTGGCCTACCGCATCCACCTCGACGTGGCACGGGGGCGCTGGTATGTGACGGCCTCCTGGCAGATCCCGGTCTCCCGGACCATCCCGGTCACCGCCGCCCTCGCGCACGGCGTGATCGGCGTCGACATGAACGCCGATCACCTCGCCGCCTGGCGCCTCGACGCCCACGGCAACCCGACCGGCAACCCGCACCGGTTCTTCTACAACCTCACGGGCATGGCACAGCACCGCGACGCCCAGGTTCGCCACGCCCTGACCCGACTGCTGCACTGGGCGAAGACCTGCGGGGTGAAGGCCATCGCGGTCGAGAACCTGGACTTCGGCGCGGAGAAGACCCGCGAGAAACACGGCCACCGCAAGCGGTTCCGGCAGCTGATTTCCGGCATACCCACCGGCAAGCTCCGCGCCCGGCTGACCTCGATGGCCGACCAGACGGGCATCACGATCATTGCCGTAGACCCGGCCTACACCTCGAAGTGGGGCGCCCAGCACTGGCAGAAGCCCCTCACCCACGAAAACAGGAAGACGACTCGCCACGACGCTGCCGCCGTGGCGATCGGACGGCGCGCCCAAGGACACCCGATCCGGCGACGGACGACACCGCCCCGTGCACACCAGAGCGATGTGCATGGGCATCGGACCGTCCAGGCCGACCGGCGTGCCCCCGGGCGCGAGGAACCCCGCCCTCTCCTTCCCGGACCACGGACACGATCCGTGCCGCCGGATCGCGGAGCGAACGCGGGCAACCAGAACGCCCAACACCGTTCGGGGCGTTCGGCTGAGAATGAATCCTGGCAACAGGACTCACTCCCGCTCAGTCTCTAGGAACGGTCAGCGCTGGCCCTGGTACAGCTTCTTCACGGTCAGTCCGGCGAAGGCGAGGACGCCGACGCAGACCAGGACCAGCAGGGTTTCGAAGAAGATCTCCAACACGGGTGCTCCTCGGATGAGCGTGGTGCGATGCGTGTACATGTACGTAAGGCCGGGCCCCAGCTTAGTCGGCCGGGGCCCGGTGCTCTCCGCGAGGTACGGCAGGCGGATGTCAGGCGAGCAGCTGGCTCTGCAGGGTCACCGTCTGCTGGAACGGGACGGCCTCCGCCTCGCCCTTCCTCGACTGCACGATCACCGCGACGGTGTCGCCGGCCGTGACGAACGCCTGCCGGACCTGTTCGGCGCCGTACGGCTTCGTCTCGGCGTACGCGCGGAGCGAGATGTTCGTGACCTTGGCCGCGTCCGGGAAGTCCTCGTCCTCCTCGTAGCTGTCGGCGCCGCGTACCGGGTACGTGGGGGCCGCGTATCCGGTCAGGTTCCCCGAGGCCAGGCCGTCGGCGACCGTGGCCGTGTCGAACTGGAGCAGGTAGATCCGGGTGTGCGTGCCGTCCGGGGTGGTCCAGCCGCGCGCGGCGATGTGCCGCAGGCCGTCGTCGGTCAGCTTCTGCGCGAGCTCGGTCCGGTCGTCGCCGGACGAGAACTCGGCGAGGAACACCTTCGTGGCCAGCCAGCCGTCACTGCCGTCGAGTGCCTTGTCGCCCGCGGCTCCCTCGGGCGCTGGCAGCACCAGCGCCCGCAGGTCCGCGGCGTGGACCCCCGCCGGGTTCGCCGAGGCGAACGGTCCCGGGCTGCCCGCCGGCAGCGGCGGCTTGCTGAGCACGGGATACGCCCACCGCCCGTCCGACTCCGTCCCGAGCCCGGGCACGTCCGACCGCTTCATATCGGTGATCCCGTACGCCGTCCCGGCCCCGACCACCGCGAACACCACGACGGCGGCAGTCCAACGGAGGACTGCGCGCAGGGCACGGCGGTCATTCTTGGCGGGGGTGAGCGGTGCGGTGGTGGGCGGGAGGAGCGGGGGTTCGGGGGTGCCGGGGGTGAGTGACGGTTCGGGGGTGGCGTGGGTGAGCGGGGGTTCCGTGGCCGCCGGGGAGACCGGAAGCTCGGCGGCAGCCGGACGCTCCACCGCCGCTGGGGTGGCCGCAGGCTCGGAGGCGGCCGGGGCCGTCAGGTGGTCTGTGGACGTCGGAGCGGTCGAGGGTTCGGAGGCATCCGGGACGACCGGAAGCTCGGAGGCGGCCGGGGTGGCCGGGGTGGGTGTCGGTGCCGTGTTCTCCTGCTGCTGGTCGGTCATACCGCCTCCCCCGGGTCCTTGATGCGGTCGAGTTGTTCCTGGAGCAGACGGCCGATGGCGTACGTCTGCATCGGCCTGACGGACTGCGCCGTGAGGGTGACCAGGACTTCCCCCTGGTAGGCGGAGCAGTAGATCGTGTCGAGCTTTTCGTCGGCGCTCTTCGGGGACAGGAAGCACTTGGCGTCCTTGTAACCGGTGATCGCCGGGCCGGGCCGGTAGACGCCGAGGCCGTCGAGGAGCTCGTTCTGGTAGCGGGACGCGCGCCGTACCGCCGCCTTGTCCGCGATCTGGGCCAGCACGATGCTCACCGTCGACGCCTTGTTCGTGTAGACGGACGTCTGCGCGTCGGTGCTGACATAGCTGCGCATCACCAGGCCCTTGGTGTGCTGCTTGTCGATGGCCTTCTCCAACGACTTGCGCTGCTTGAGCGGCAGCTCCTTCAACGCCTCCTTGCGCAGCGCCGTCGCCTGCGCCCCGGTGAAGGCCACGTCATGGCCGTACTCCGCGATGTCCGGCCCCTGGCTCCAGCCGTCCGCGCCGTACGGCACGAGCGCCGCGGAGAGCTGGGTCGCCGTCCTGGCCGTGCCCTCCGCCTTCTCCGCGGACACCTTCGGGAACTTCCATACGGCGTCGCCCGCGTCCCGGTCCGCGCCGTTCACGGTCACGACGGTGTACCCGACCCCGCCGACCTCGGCGACGACGAGCAGCACGGCTCCGGCGACCGCGGCGATACGGCCCTTGCGCACCGGCTTCTTGACGATGCCAACAGCGGGGGTCAACTCCTCGGAACTGCCGACCAGTTCAGGGTCCTCAATGGTCACAGCCGCTCCATCTGCCGCTTGGCCAGATCCATGATCTTCTTCTTGGAGACGGGCTTCGCGGACGAGACCCAGACCTGCATCTCGACGTCACCGCGCCAGGCATGCGCCTCGGCGTTGTAGACGTCCGTGTAACCGGTCTTGCGGTCCGGCGAGTTGTGGACATACGCCATCCCGTCGCCCGTGCCCGGGATGGGCCAGCTGTCGGTGTGCGCCTTCTTCTCGGCCCAGTAGTAGGCGTCGTCCGCGTCGTCGGCGACCACGAGCTCGTCGTCCTGGCGGAACTGCACGAGCCGGATCTCCACGAAGAGCGAGCTGCCCTCCCGCCAGTTGACGACAGCCGCGCGGCGGAAGTCTTCGGCGACGAGGTCGCCGAAGGCGTCGGCCGGCTTCTCGAACGTCTCCGCGTACTCGGCCAGGTCCATCCACCCGTCCGTCCCGACGGCGTAGCCCGCGTCCCGCGCCCCGCTCGGCTTCTTCAGCAGCAGCTTGCGCAGGTCGCCGTCCGTCTTGACCCTGCGGTCCTGGGCGGCGGACAGCGGCTCGGGAGCGGGACCCTTCGCCTGCGTCAGCGTGGCCTGCGAGAGCGACGGCAGCGCGTCGGGTGCGCGGTCGGCCTGGACGACGAAACCCGTGCAGGTACCGGCGACGACACCGAGTACGGCTGCGACGGCGATCAGGAGTGTGGTGCGGCCACGGCGGCGCGGGCGGGACTCGGGCCCCGGCTCCGGCTCCGGTGCCTCTTCAACTGTCTCTTCGGTTGGTTCTTTTTCGGTTGGTTCTTCGGGTACTTCCACAACGTCCCCCACGGAACATGGCATGCGCATTCCATATGCGCGCACAGAAGACCCATGGCTAATGCAGGGAGTTGTAAGGGAGTTGATTACGATTCGGTCATGTCGAAGAAGCTCGTGATCAAGGTGACCGCGGGGGCCGACGCCCCCGAACGCTGCTCACAGGCGTTTACGGTGGCCGCAGTCGCCGTTGCCAGCGGGGTCGACGTCTCCCTGTGGCTGACCGGCGAGTCCGCGTGGTTCGCGTTGCCGGGTCGCGCCGCCGAGTTCCAACTCCCGCATGCCGCACCGCTGCCCGACCTGCTCGACTCGATCCTCGCGGCCGGCCGCGTCACCCTGTGCACGCAGTGCGCGGCGCGGCGGGACATCACGGAGAAGGACGTCATCGAGGGCGTCCGCATCGCCGGGGCGCAGCTGTTCGTGCAGGAAGCGATGGCCGACGAGACGCAGGCCCTCGTCTACTGACCCTTGACCGAGCCTACGAACTCCGACCAGGCGTCGGTGCCGAAGATCAGGGTGCCGTGGGTGGGGTTCTTGCTGTCGCGGACGGGGACGAGGGAGAGGTCGGGGGCGATCTCGATGCAGTCGCCGCCACTCGTGTTGCTGTAGCTGCTCTTGCGCCACGTCACACCGCTCAAGTCGAGGGCTCGCACGGGACTTCCTCCAACATCCGCAGGATGAACTTTCGTGACTCGGCCGGGGACAGCGCCTGGTCACGCACCGAATCGTACCTACGTTGCAGTTCCTCAACTGAGGCGTTTTCTTCGATCAGTTCACCGCGCAGATCGTTCTCGGTGTAGGCGACCGTGCGACCGTCCAGCAGCCGGAGGAACTTCACGGCGGTGTTCATCAGGCCGTGCGGGCCAACGCTGAACGGCAGCACCTGGATGGTGATGTTCGGGCGTTTCGGCATCTCCGCCAAGTGCTCCAACTGTTCCCGCCACGCCCGCACATCGCGTAGGGGCGTCCGCAGTACCGCCTCGGAGAGGACGGCTCGGAACGAGGGCGCATCCTCCCCTTCCAGCAACTTTCTCCGTCCTCCGCGTGCCTCGACCTGCTGGTCCAGCTCGTGGCTCTTGATCCAGCCCACCGCGAGCGCTTCACGCACGTACCCGTCCGTCTGGAGCAGACCGGGCGGCGCGCTCACCGAGTAGTGCCACAGGCTCACCGCCTCGGCCTCCAACATCATGTACCGCCGGTACTGCTCCTTGAACTGCGTCGGATCACCAACTGCCAACTCCCACAAGGTGAGCAACAACGGCCCCGTCCCGTAATGCTGGTCCAACGCCTGTACCACCTCGGGCCCGCCCAGCGTCCCCCCGCTCTCCATCTTGCTGAACAGGGACGAGTCCCACCCCACCTCCCTCTCCAACTCACGCAGGCTCAGGCCACGTTCGCCCCTCAGACGCCGTAGCTCCTCGGCGAATCGCTTCCTGGGCTCGTGACTGCGCTCCGTGATCACCAGCCGTTGCGGCATCCCGCTCTCCTGTTGAATTTGTTGAATTTGGCGTGCCCGGCGTTGAAGTTGAGCCCGTCGGCGCTGTATTCGCCTCCGACCTGGGTCATCCTCGTAACACCCAGGAATGCACAGAGTATTTCAACTGTCGCATTCTGTATGGAAGTTGCACAAAAAGGAGGACGAGCCGATGGAACCCGGAACGCTGCTCTACGACCCCGCCACCAGCAAGGTCGGCGAGTACCAGGACACGGCGGGCCCCTACGCCCTGTTGCGCCCGGTCGGCGGTGGGCGCGAATGGCAGGCCGACCCCGAGTCGTTGCGGCCCGCGACGGACCAGGAACGTCTCAGCGCCGGGGTCCGCGCGGCGAACAACCGCGCGCGGACCGACGCCCCGTTCCTCGTCACCGTCCCGCCCCAGCCGGCCCCCGACTGCGCGACCTGCGCCGAACTCGCCGGACTCCGGACCACCGCGCAGAACGAACGCGACCACAGCGCCGAGACCGACGCGAACGTGCTGCTGCGCAAGCACCGGAGTGAGGCACACCCCGCATGAATGGCCCGCGCCCCCATCAGCCGTACCGGCTCTCGTACCCGCACCGGCCCCCCTGCCCGTACCCGCGCCGCGAGCGACCCCAGGCGATCATCGCTACGACCTGACCCACAGGCAGAAGGGATGGCCGGAGGGGTCCAGCAGGACCCGTACGTCGTCCTGCGGCTGGTGGGCGTGGAGCGTGGCCCCCTCGCGCACGGCCCTCTCGACCTCGCCCTCCAGGTCGTCGACCTCGATGTCGAGGTGCAGCATCATCTGCTGCTCGCCGGGGTTGCGGGTGGGCCACACCGGCGGGACGTACTCCGGCTCGGTCTGGAAGGAGAGGCCGGTGCCGCCGTCGGGTGGGCCGATGAGGACCCAGTCGGGTTCCTCGGCCCGGATCTCGTAGCCGAGGAGGCGGAGGTAGAAGCCGGCCAGCTCGTGCGCGTCCCGCGCGTCGAGCACCACGGTGGACAGTCTCGTAGGCGACATGCCCGCCCTCTACCCGCTCGCCGCCGCCCCTACGGCCTGCGCTTCTTGCCGTCCAGCTCGTCCCACCACTCGTCGGACTTGGGGTCGCCGGACGGGTCGTCCCACCAGCGGTCGTCGGGGCCCCGGCGGTTGGCGACCATCGCGGCGACCGGGGGGATCAGCATCGCGACCACACACATGCCGACGGCCGCGGGCACGGACCAGATCCGCACGACTCCCCAGGCCAGGACGAAGAGTCCGATGCAGATGCCCATCATGACGAAGTACGTGCGACGGCGACGTGCCAGCATGCTTCAAGGGTAGGCCTGGGCACGCGAAAGGGCCGCACCCGGGAAAAGGTGCGGCCCTTCGGCAGTGAATCGGCGATCAGACCGCGATCGCCACCTCCGCCAGCCCGCCCGTCTGGGCGACGACCGTGCGGTCGGCGGTGGCGCCCGGAACGAGGGCTCGGACGGTCCAGGTGCCCTCGGCCGCGTAGAAGCGGAACTGGCCCGTGGCGGAGGTCGGGACCTCCGCGGTGAACTCGCCGGTCGAGTCCAGGAGACGGACGTAGCCCGTCACCGGCTCGCCGTTGCGGGTCACCTGGCCCTGGATGGTGGTCTCACCGGGCTTGATCGTCGAGGCGTCGGGGCCGCCGGCCTTCGCTCCACACATGGTCTGTCCTTACGGGTTAGGGCTTGGGGCTTGGGCTTGGTCGGGGCTTACTTGTTGGCGCCGAGCTCGATCGGAACGCCGACCAGGGAGCCGTACTCGGTCCAGGAACCGTCGTAGTTCTTGACGTTCTCGACACCGAGCAGCTCGTGCAGCACGAACCAGGTCAGGGCCGAGCGCTCGCCGATACGGCAGTACGCGATGGTGTCCTTCGCCAGGTCGACCTGCTCCTCGGCGTAGAGCTCCTTGAGCTCGTCGTCCGACTTGAAGGTGCCGTCGTCGTTGGCGTTCTTCGACCACGGGATGTTGCGCGCGGACGGGACGTGGCCCGGACGCTGCGACTGCTCCTGCGGAAGGTGCGCCGGCGCGAGCAGCTTGCCGCTGAACTCGTCGGGCGAACGGACGTCGACCAGGTTCTGCGCACCGATGGCCGCCACGACGTCGTCGCGGAACGCGCGGATCGCGGTGTTCTGCGGCTTCGCCTTGTAGTCGGTGGTGGGGCGCGAGGGCACCTCTTCCACCAGCTCGCGGGCGTCCAGCTCCCACTTCTTGCGGCCACCGTCGAGGAGCTTGACGTTGTCGTGGCCGTACAGCTTGAAGTACCAGTAGGCGTACGAGGCGAACCAGTTGTTGTTGCCGCCGTAGAGGATCACCAGCGTGTCGTTGGCGATGCCCTTGCCGGACAGGAGCTTCTCGAAGCCCTCCTGGTCGACGAAGTCACGGCGTACCGGGTCCTGGAGGTCCTTGGTCCAGTCGATCCGGATCGCGTTCTTGATGTGGTTCTTCTCGTACGCGGACGTGTCCTCGTCGACCTCGACGACGGCCACGCTCGGGTTGTCGAGGTTTGCCTCGACCCAGTCGGCGTCGACCAGGACGTCGCTGCGGCTCATGCTTTTCTCCTCCGGGGCAGTTACGGCGGTGCGGTGCGTGAGAGAGGGGTGCGCGCTCGGGCGCGGGTGCCCTGATCAAGGGCACGGGGAAAGACGGAAGCCTGCGCTTCCGCTCAGAAAGTGCGACAGAGCATGGCGGCGACGCGGCACAGGTCCACTGCCCGCCGCTTCGTGAGATCCGCCTGTTGCCTCATAGGGTCGATCGTAGGGACGGACAGCCGGACATGTCACCGGTGTGTCGTATTTTGAGACGCGATCGTCCGTGATGTGAGACGAGAAAGCCACCCGAGGCCCTACGACAGGGGATCCGGGCCCTCGCGGCCGTTAACTTCCCTGCCGCACGGACACCGCCGTCTCGCCCCTCGGACACTCACCGTCCACCCGGAACGGCACCGCCCCTCGTCCTACCCGGCCAGCCGGACGTTCGAACCCTTCACCTTGATCTCCACACCGCTCTGCGCGGCCTGCACACTGTCCAGCTTCACGCCGCCCGGCAGTTCGTCGATCGTCTGCTGGAAGTCGGTGATCGAGCGGATCCGGGAGTCGGCGAGGTCGACGACCAGCTTGGGGAGGTTGTCGGCGTGCACCTTCACGGTGTCGCCGTCGACCGTGACCGTGCTGAGCACCGGGTACGTCGTCACCTGGCCGGCGACCGAGATCTTGACGTCGACCTTGATCTTGCCGTCACCGCCGTCGGAGAGGTCGACGACCTGGGCCGTGACCCCGGTGAAGATGTCCGTCGGCTCGGACTTGGCGGCCTTGAGCAGCTGGTCGTAGGAGATGCTCGCGGAGCCGGTCGCGGTGGCCGCCGTCGCGGAGCTGTAGTCGCCGGAGAACTTGACGTCCTTCATGTCGGCCTTGAGGTCGTCGATACGGACCGTGGAGGCGCCGGCGCCGCCCGTGTTGCCCGTGGGCGCCTCGTAGGTCTTGATGTTCAGCTCGACGTCGTCCAGCTCACCGGAGGCGACCTGGGTGAGGAAGGGGAAGCCCTTGATGGAGACGTCGGGGGTGGTGGCCAGGTTCTCGGTGGTCTTCACCTTGGACGCCGCCTCGTCCTCCGCGAAGTAGACCGCGACCCGGTCCACGACCACGAACAGGATGCCCAGCACCACCACGACGACCAGAAGTATTCGTAGCCCACGCATGAACGGAGTTCCCCCACCTGGTGATCGTCGACAACTGCGGTACGACTACCGGGTAGCCGCCGAGCGCGAGCGTAGTCCTGCGAGATGCGCGCGGCGGAGGATTGTCGATCACCTGTGACAAGGCGGGCGGTGTTGGTGTGGGCGTCTTCTGGGGGCTGCGCCCCCAGGCCCCCGCGTCGGCCCCGAAAGGGCCTCGTCCTCAAACGCCGGACGGGCTGAGTGCAGCCACCCCGCGTCCAGAAGTCACCCCAGCGCCCTGCCCAGCACGTACACCACCGGGGCCGCCGCCGCGAGCGGCAGGGCCACACCGGCCGTGAAGTGGACGAAGCGGGACGGGTAGTCGTAGCTCGCCACACGGTGGCCGATGAGGGCGCAGACAGCCGCGCCCGCGCCGAGCAACGCGCCCTTCGCGCCCATGCCGGTCATCCCGCCGACCGCGATGCCCGCACCGGCGGCGGCGAGCAGCGAGACGACGACCGACGCCACGGTCGGCAGCGGAAGCGCGCGGGCCAGGATCGCGACCGCGACCGCCGCCGCGCCCACGGTGACCGCGTCCGGGTCGGCCGCGAGGTGGCCGGCCGCGACGATGGCCAGGGCCGCCGAGGCGACCGTCGCCATCAGGCTCGTGATCCGGGTGTCCGGGTCGGCGTGCGAACGCAGCTGCATGACGAGGGAGAGCAGGACCCAGACTCCCAGGGTGCCGAGGATCGCGGCGGGGCCGTTCTCCCGGCCGGCCGCGAGCAGTGCCACGTCCGCGACGAGCGCGCCCGCGAAGGCCAGCGCGATGCCCTGCCGGGCGGGCCACATCCCGTTCAGCCGGAACCAGCCCGCGGCCGTGACCGCCTGCAGCACGACGAGCGGTACGACGAGGGCGTACGACCCGACCTGCGCGGTGACGGCGAGCAGGAGTGCCAGTACGGCGGTGAGGCCGGCGGGCTGCATCCCGGGTTCGATGATCGGCGAACGGCCTTCGAGGCGGGCCCGCTGAGCGTCGGTGATGCGGGCGTTGCCGGCGAGGGAGGGGGGGCCGTAGCCCTCTTCGGCGGAGGGAGCGGCGGGGGGCGCGGTCATGGGAGCCTGCGCGTGGGGGTCGTAACTCGGCGTCGGCGCTTGGTAGTTCTGCGGCGGGAAGTACGCCAGGTCGGACGCGGAGGGTCTCGACTGCTGGACCTGGGTGTCCCAGGTCTGGCCCTGCCACTGCTGGGTGTACTGCTGCGCGGCCTGCGGGTCGTCGTACGCCTGCTGCTGCCCGGGCCAGACCTGCGGTTGCGGTTCCTGTGCCTGCTGCGGCTGCTGCTGGGCGTAGGGGGTGTAACCCTCGCCGTAGCCCTCGTACGGTTGGTTGCTCATCGCTTCGCTCATCCTCCTGCGAACGGCGGGAGCACCTCGACCGTGCCGCCCTCGGCCAGCCGTACCGTCTCATGTCCACGCGTGCCCACGGGGTCACCGTCGACGAGGAACGAGCATCGCAGCAGTACGCGGGCGAGTTCCCCGGGGTGTCGCTCGCGCACCGCGGTGAGGGCTTCGGCGAGGGTGGCCGCGTCGTACGGCTCCTCGGCGATCCCGGCCGCGGCCTTCGCGGCGGCCCAGTAGCGCACCGTGACCTTTGGCATGTGCTTCCTCGGTCGAGACGGTCGGTCGATCGGTTTCTGATCGGTTTTGCAAGCGCCAGGCTAGCTCTCCTGTGAACTGCCCCAGTGCCCGATGCGGGCCAGCAGGTCGTCGGCGGAGGCGTGCTCGGCGTGGCCCATGCCCGGCTCCAGCCAGAGTTCGGCGTGGTCACCGGCGGCGTCCGCCAGCATGCGGGGATGGTCCACGGGGAAGTAGCCGTCGCGGTCGCCGTGGACTATGAGGAGGGGCGTGGGCGCGATGCGCGGGACCGCCTGGACCGGGGAGAGCGGGACCGGGTCCCAACCGCCGCGCTCGATACGGGTGTTGAGGCCGTAGCGGCCGACGAGCCGGCCCTCGGGGCGGGTCACCAGCCAGTGGACCTTCCGCATCGGGGCGGTGCCCCGGTAGTACCAGCGGGCCGGCGCACTCACTGAAACCACCGCGTCCGTGTGCGCTTCCGTGCGCCCCTCGCGCCCCGAACCCCCGGATTCACCCGGTGAACTTCCGGAACGACCCGTTCCGTACAGCGCCGCGTGCCGGAGCACCACCGAACCGCCCATCGAGAAGCCGACGGTGACCACGCGCGCGTGCCCCTGTTCACGGGCCCAGGCGACCGCCGCCGCCAGATCGAGCACCTCGCGGTCGCCGACGGTGGACCGTCCGCCGGAGGCGCCGTGGCCCCGGAAGGAGAAGGTGACCACGGCCCCGTACTGGGCGAACGCCTCGGCCACCCGACGCACATGCGGCTTGTCCACATCGCCCGTGAAACCGTGCGCCACGACGAACACCGGATCACCGGAAGGTGACCGGGAGGCGTCGTATACGGCCGCCCCCTGTTCGTATACGGAATCGATCGTCACCCCATCGTCGGTGTACAGAAACGTCCGCAAAGGTGTACGTCTGATCGTCTCAGAGTTCGGACGAACGGTGGATCGTGCCACATGACCTGCCGTACCAGCGCTCATGTGGGCTATTCTGCTGGACAGAGGACTCGGGCAGCGAAGCCCCCGGGTCCTTTTGTGCTTTCGGGAGCGTTGTATACGAAGCGGGAAACCTCGGGAAACCACAGGTGGACGCGGGAAATACAGGGCCCCCGGGATCACAGAAGCAGTGCCGCAATGCCGCAGTGCCGCAAACGTCCTCGCAGGGACCGAGGAGGAACCAGACATATGAGTTCTCTGCTGCTCCTGACCAATGCCCTCCAGCCGTCGACGGAGGTGCTTCCGGCCCTTGGCCTGCTGCTGCACAACGTGCGCGTGGCACCGGCGGAAGGCCCCGCTCTCGTCGACACCCCCGGTGCCGACGTCATCCTGATCGACGGCCGCCGTGACCTGCCCCAGGTGCGCAGCCTGTGCCAGCTCCTGAGGTCCACCGGACCCGGCTGTCCGCTCATCCTCGTCGTCACCGAGGGCGGCCTCGCCGCCGTCACCGCCGACTGGGGCATCGACGACGTGCTGCTCGACACGGCCGGTCCGGCCGAGGTCGAGGCACGGCTGCGGCTCGCCATGGGCCGCCAGCAGATCGTCAACGACGACTCCCCCATGGAGATCCGCAACGGCGATCTCTCCGTGGACGAGGCGACGTACTCCGCGAAGCTGAAGGGCCGGGTCCTCGACCTGACCTTCAAGGAGTTCGAGCTCCTCAAGTACCTCGCGCAGCACCCGGGCCGCGTCTTCACGCGCGCCCAGCTGCTGCAGGAGGTCTGGGGCTACGACTACTTCGGTGGTACGCGGACGGTCGACGTCCACGTACGACGCCTGCGCGCGAAGCTCGGCCCCGAGCACGAGTCGCTGATCGGGACCGTCCGGAACGTCGGTTATCGATTCGTGACCCCGGAGAAGGGTGACCGGGGCGGCGAGGAGGCCAAGCTGAAGGCAAGCGCGGCTCTCGCCGGCGCAAAGCCGGAGGATGCGGACGAGACGGCCGACTCGGCCGCCCTGGACGCGGCCGAGATCCCGGCCGAGGCGTAACCCGCGTCCGGGCAGGGCATTGCTTCCCCACAGGGAAGCTGTGCGGAAGCTCAGAGAAGCTTCGAAACGCCCTGCCCAGAGCGGGTCCATCCGCGTAGACTCCGCGCGTGGCCAAGGTGACTCGGGATGATGTAGCGCGACTGGCAGGGACGTCGACTGCCGTCGTCAGCTATGTCATCAACAACGGACCCCGGCCGGTTGCCCCGGCCACGCGCGAGCGTGTCCTCGCCGCGATCAAGGAGCTGGGGTACCGACCCGACCGGGTGGCCCAGGCCATGGCGTCGCGTCGTACGGACCTCATAGGCCTGATCGTGCCGGACGCGCGCCAGCCCTTCTTCGGGGAGATGGCGCACGCGGTGGAACAGGCCGCGTCCGAGCGCGGAAAGATGGTGCTGGTCGGGAACTCCGACTACGTGGGCGAGCGCGAGGTCCACTACCTGCGCGCGTTCCTCGGGATGCGCGTCTCCGGCCTGATCCTCGTCAGCCACGCGCTGAACGACAACGCCGCCGCCGAGATCGAGGCCTGGGACGCCCGGGTCGTCCTGCTCCACGAACGCCCCGAGGCCATCGACGACGTCGCCGTCGTCACGGACGACCTCGGTGGCGCCCAGCTCGCCGTCCGCCACCTCCTGGAGCACGGCTACGAGTACGTCGCCTGTATGGGCGGTACGGCGGAGACGCCGGCCGTCGGTGACCCGGTCTCCGACCACGTGGAGGGCTGGCGGCGCGCGATGACCGAGGCCGGCCTGCCGACCGAGGGCCGTCTCTTCGAGGCGCCGTACAACCGCTACGACGCCTATCAGGTCGCCCTCGGCATCCTCTCCGGGCCCCGGCGCCCACCCGCGATCTTCTGCTCCACCGACGACCAGGCGATCGGCCTGCTGCGGGCCGCGCGCGAGCTGCGCATCGACGTACCGCGCGAGCTGGGGGTCATCGGCTTCGACGACATCAAGGAAGCGGCCCTCGCCGACCCGAAGCTGACAACGATCGCATCGGACCGCCCGGCGATGGCCCGCGCGGCCGTGGACCTCGTCCTCGACGACGGCCTGCGGGTGGCGGGCTCGCGGCGCGAGCGGCTGAAGGTGTTCCCGTCGCGGCTGGTGATACGGCAGTCCTGCGGCTGCGAGGGCTAAGACCCCGCTGGATTCCCGAAGGATTCCCTGTATTTCCGGGGCTCCGGCGTCTTTATATCGGGCATACGAGGTTCTGTCGGGCTTCTCAGCAGGCACTCAGGTACCTCTCATGATCACGCGACAGTCTCTTTTCCATGACCGAGAGCTTCCGCCGCAGCGGCGAGTACGAGACCCCCCAGGGCGAGCAGCCGCAGGCGTACCCCCAGCAGCAGCACGTCTCTTCCCCCGTGAACCCGGAGTGGCCGCCCCCGCCGGCCTACCAGCCGCAGCCGGTGCAGGCGCAGCCCGCCCAGCCGGTGCAGCAGGCCCAGCCAGCGCAGCAGCCGGTCACCGTCGAGCCGGGTACGACGGTGTGGCCGGGCCAGGCGTCGGCCCCCTCGCCCGCCCCGCAGGCCGCCTTCGGCGCCGACGGCGGTGCGTACGGCGGTGACGGCGGAGCGTACGGCGGCGGCCACGGCGGTGACGGCGGAACCTCCTTCGGCAGCGCCGGCGGTCACGGCGGTGGCGGTGACACGGCTCTCCTCACGCACGTCCAGGGCGAGGCGCCCAGGCCGAAGAAGCGGACCCGCGGCCCGATCGCGCTGCTCGCCGCCGTGGCGATCGTCGCCGCGGCCGTCGGCGGCGGTACCGCGTACGCCTTCCAGCAGCTGACCGGCAAGGACACCGTCGCCAGCTCCAGCACCACCACGGCGGTCGTGCCCTCGAGCAAGACGGGCGACGTCGCCACCATCGCCGCGACCGTCAGCCCGAGCGTGGTCGAGGTCGAGGCCACCCTGAGCAACGGCTCGTCGACCGGCGCCGGCGTGATCATCACCAGCGACGGCCAGATCGTCACCAACAACCACGTCATCTCCGGCGCCTCGTCCATCAAGGTCAAGACGAGCGACGGCAAGTCGTACACGGCGAAGGTCGTCGGCACCGACAGCAAGAAGGACCTCGCGCTCCTCAAGCTGGAGAACGCCTCCGGCCTCAAGCCCGCCACCCTCGGCAACTCCGACGGCGTCAAGGTCGGCGACACGGTCGTCGCGATCGGCTCTCCCGAGGGCCTGACCGGCACCGTCACCAGCGGCATCATCTCGGCCCTGTCCCGTGACGTGACCGTCTCGACCGACGAGAGCCAGAGCCAGGGTTCGGGCGGCAGCGACGGCCAGTGGCCGTTCCAGTTCGGCGGCCAGCAGTTCAACGGCGACACCGGTACGTCCACCACGACGTACAAGGCGCTCCAGACGGACGCGTCCCTCAACCCCGGCAACTCCGGCGGCGCGCTCATCGACGCGAGCGGCAACATCATCGGCATCAACTCCGCGATGTACTCGGCGAGTTCGGACTCCTCGTCCTCGTCGTCCGACGCCGGCAGCGTCGGCCTCGGCTTCGCCATCCCGATCAACACCGTCAAGGCGGACCTGGCTTCGCTGCGAGCGGGCGGTTCCGACAGCTAGATCAGCCGGATCAGCCAGATCAGCCACGTGCGGTCGATCCATCACAGTAGGGAGTACGTCATGATCAAGCAGGTTTCGCACACGGTGACCGACACCGGAGCGGCCGGTCTCGGCCTGGCCCTCGGGGTGGCGTACGAACTGCACGCACCGGCGGCACGGGCACCGGAAGTGGCGCCCGCCCCGGAGCTGATGGGGCTGCGTACCAGCGCGGCCCGCCCGCACCACCGCAAGGTGCCGCTGAGCCGACTCCAGACGATGCGGGGCTGAACCTGGCGAGGCGGCGGGGCGGTTCCGGTGAGACGGCGAGGCTGATCTCACCTTTTATCCCCTCCCCTCCTCTTTACGCGCCAGCCGGGAAACATGCGAGGCTGATTGCGACCGGCCGATCGTTGTCTCCCCGTCCCACCGCACCCGAGGAATCCAGCCCATGAGCCCCGCCGAAGGCGACCGTGACACCCAGCGCATCCTGATCGTCGACGACGAGCCGGCGGTACGCGAAGCACTCCAGCGCAGCCTCGCCTTCGAGGGGTACGACACGGAGGTCGCCGTGGACGGCGCGGACGCGCTGGAGAAGGCGACCGCGTACCAGCCCGACCTGGTCGTCCTCGACATCCAGATGCCGCGCATGGACGGCCTGACGGCGGCCCGCCGGATGCGGGGCGCCGGCACGACGACCCCGATCCTGATGCTGACGGCCCGCGACACGGTCGGCGACCGCGTCACGGGACTGGACGCCGGGGCCGACGACTACCTCGTCAAGCCCTTCGAACTCGACGAACTGTTCGCGCGGGTACGGGCGTTGCTGCGGCGCAGTTCGTACGCGGCAGCGGCCGCCGCCGGGAACGCCCCCGAGGACGACTCCCTGACCTTCGCCGACCTCCGGATGGACCTCGCGACGCGCGAGGTGACGCGGAACGGCCGCCAAGTCGAGCTGACCCGCACGGAGTTCACCCTGCTGGAGATGTTCCTGGCGCATCCCCGCCAGGTCCTCACCCGCGAGCAGATCCTGAAGGCGGTCTGGGGCTTCGACTTCGAGCCGTCGTCCAACTCCCTTGATGTGTATGTGATGTACCTCCGCCGGAAGACGGAGGCGGGGGGCGAGCCGAGGCTTGTGCACACCGTGCGCGGGGTGGGGTACGTGCTTCGACAGGGTGGCGCGGAGTGAAGAAGGTCTTGGACCGGTTCCTTCATCGGTTCCGCACGCTGCCGATCCGGTCGCGGCTGGCGATGCTGGTAGCGGCGGCGGTGGCTTTCGCGGTGGCGGCGGTTTCGGTCACCTGTTGGTTCATCGTGCAGGGGAAGTTGTACGACCAGGTCGACGGCGATCTGAAGGACATGGTGCGCAGGCCCGGCACAGTCCAGGCGCTCCTGCAGAGGTGCACGCAGACCCCGCAGAAGAACACTGACATGTTCTCCGGCCGGAACGAGTACGTGGAGGCGATCAAGGAGGAGGGTGCCCCTTGCGTCGACCCGAACTCCCCGGGCACGGTCAAGGCCACCAGCACCGACAAGAGCGTCATCAGGAACGCGAACGGTAAAGAGGCCGTCTTCCGAAACGGCACCGACGAGGACGGCAACGCCGTACGCGTGCTGACCCTGTACCTCGGAGTCGACCAGTCCGACTCGAAGGGCGTCGCCCTGCTCCTCGCGGCCCCCCTGAAGGGCACCCAGTCGACGCTCAACGAACTCGCCCTGATCCTCCTCCTCGTCTCCGGCATCGGAGTGATCGGCGCCGGCGCAGCAGGCCTCGCCGTCGCCCGCGCGGGTCTCCGCCCCGTCGACAAACTCACCGAGGCCGTCGAACACGTGGCCCGCACCGAGGACTTGGCCATCCGCATCCCCGTGGACGAGGACAGCGACGACGAGGTCGCCCGGCTCTCCCGCTCCTTCAACTCGATGACGACCTCCCTCGCCACCTCCCGCGAGCTGCAACAGCAACTCATCGCCGACGCCGGTCACGAACTCCGCACCCCCCTCACCTCCCTCCGCACGAACGTCGAACTCCTCACCCGCAGCGAGGAGACCGGCCGCCCGATCCCCCCGGCGGACCGCAAGGCACTGCTCGCCTCGGTGAAGGCACAGATGACCGAACTGGCGTCCCTGATCGGCGACTTGCAGGAACTGTCCCGCTCCGAGGGCCAACGGGGTGAGCGCGTCCAGGTGGTCTCGCTCCAGGACACCGTGGAAGCGGCCCTGCGCCGAGCCCGCCTGCGCGGACCGGAGTTGACGATCACGGCGGACGTCCAGCCGTGGTTCGTCCAGTCGGAGCCCTCCGCACTGGAACGCGCGGTGGTCAACATCCTCGACAACGCGGTGAAGTTCAGCCCCGAGGGCGGCACGATCGAGGTGCAGCTCACGCGCGGCGTCCTCACCGTCCGCGACCACGGCCCCGGCATCCCCGCCGAGGAACTCCCGCACGTCTTCGACCGGTTCTGGCGCTCGCCGTCGGCGCGCGCACTCCCCGGTTCCGGCCTGGGCCTGTCGATCGTCGCCCGCACGGTCCAGCAGGCCGGCGGCGAGGTGACCCTGGCGCACGCGCCGGGTGGCGGGACGGTGGCGACGGTACGGATTCCGGGGGCACCGACTCCGCCGCCGGAGACGTCGTAGCGTTCGCCCTCGTTCCGCCTCCATTCCGCCTCAGTTCCGCGCCGATCGAACCGCCCGTGCTAACTTCCAGGAGACGTACGAAAGCCACAGCCTGGTAGGTAGTCCGGGCGGCGCCGTTCTCCGGCGCCCGTACAAGTGCCCGATCGGGTCACCGGTGCGTCCTTTGTCGAACCACTCAGCAAAGGACCACGCATGTCCGCACTCCGTAAAGTGCTCGTCATCGGCTCCGGTCTCGGCGGCCTGACGCTCGCCCAGTCCCTGCGGGGCGGCGGAATCGACGTCGCCGTCTTCGAACGCGACGCGAGCCCGTGGGATCGCCCCCAGGGCTACCGCCTCCACCTCGACGACGACGCCGTGAACGCCGCCCGCGAAGTACTCCCCGGCCACCTGGTCGCGCTGTTCGAGGCGACCTCGCAGTTCACCGAGCCGTTCACCACGATCCTGAAAACGGACCTGTCCGTCGTCCGGCGTCTGCCCGCCCACGACGACCACGGGGATGTCTGGCCCGGCCGCGAGAACCGCGTCCACGCGAACGTCGACCGCGCCACACTGCGCCAGATCCTGATGTCCGGTCTCGACGACGTCATCCACTTCGGCAAGGAACTGGTGCGCTACGAGGACACCCCGGACGGCGTCACCGCGTACTTCGGCGACGGCACCACCGCGCACGGAGACGTACTGGTCGGCGCGGACGGCATCCGCTCGGCCGTGCGTGCCCGGCGCGCCCCGCACCTGACCACCGTCGACGCGGGCATCACCGCCCTCTACGGACGGCTGCCCCTGAACGCGGCCCGGTCGCGGGTACCCGCAGAAGCCCTCCAGGACATCTTCGCCATCGCCTCCGACGACCGGAAGGTGTTCCTGGGCCTGGGCTCGGTCCGGTTCCCGACCGCTCCCGCCCGGGCCGCGGCGGACCACTCCCCCGGCACTGCCGTCCGCGACCAGGACGACTACGTCGTGTGCGTCGTCGGCGGACGCCACCAGTTCTTCCCCGCCACCGGCGACCTCTCCGGGGAGCGACTGCGCGACCTCGCCGCGAGGACGGTGGCGGACTGGCCCGGCCTGGCCGCCGACCTCATCCGTCAGGGCGACGCCGAGTCGTTCTTCCCGGTCCGCATGTACACCAGTGTGCCCGGCACACTGGACGCGCCCACCAACGTCACGCTTCTGGGAGACGCCGTCCACGCCATGACGCCCACCCTGGGACGCGGCGCCAATCTCGCCATGCGGGACGCCACCCTGCTGGGCCGCACCCTGCGCACCGTCGCCGCCGGCGACCGCGAACTCGACGAGGCCCTCCACCACTACGAGCGCGACATGACCGCGTACGGATTCTCCGTCGTACGCCAGGCCGCACGGATCGGCGAACAGCGCATGGCACAGAACCCGCTGCCCGAGTAAGGGCGTTCACGCCGGCGGGTGAGCGGTCGGCAAGCGGCGAACGGCAGTTGCGGCTACCCGCCCCCTCCTGCGCACAGGCTCCTGCCCTACTCTCCTCTTCTGCTGACCGGGGGAGGGTCCATGAGCGTGGACAACGAGGACTACAGCGACGTGCGTGGGATCGAGCGGGAGTACGGACGGCGAAGAGCGCTGTCCCTCTCCTGGTGGCAGATCGTCATCACCGTGCTGATCATCGGCAACTTCGTCCTCCAGGCGACGACGAACCCCTATTTCCCCGCGCGGAGATGGATCGAGATCGTCGTGCTGGTGATCGTGCTCGCCCGGGTCGTCCTGGCCGTGCTCTACCGGCAGCGGGCGCGCACGATCGTGGGCGCTCAGGGGATCGCCGCCCGAGACGCCGTGCGGACGGAGACCCGTACCTGGGGCGACGTCTACGACATCCGGGCCGAGTTGAGGGCGAGCGGCCGTATCGAGAAGGCCCAGTGGACGACCTACGTCTACGACAACGACGGCCGCCGGATGCGCCTCCCCTACTTCGACGACTGGCAACTCCCCGACTTCCACGCCGAACTCGCCGACCTGCGTGCCGTATCCGCCCTGCACCGGGGCATGGCCTGGGAGCTGCGGCCGGAGACGGAGGACCGGATACGGCGGCGGGTGCGGAACAGCAAGGTCTGGGGCGCGGTGTACGTCGCAGCCGTCATCATCGCCGTGTTCGCGGCGATCTCGTTCCTGACGTAGCTCCCGCGAACCGAGCCCCAACACAGCCCCCGACCTTACGATCGTCTCCAACACAGGCTCTGGGGAGGGTCGATGGGCGGGGACAACGGGGACCGCGGCGACGTGCAGGGGATCGAGCGGGAGTACCGCAAGCGGCGGAAGGTGCCTCGCGGGTGGCTCTTCTCCCTGGGCGGCCTGACGCTGTACTTCCTGTCCTCGATCACCCGGCGGGACTCCACGCCCGGTTGGGCCAGGCTCCTCATGTTCGCGTTCCTGCTGGCTGTCATCGCGCGCGGGGTTCTGTACATGCACCGCGGCCGCACCCTCGTGGACACGCGCGGAGTCACCGCACGCCGCGCCCTGACCGAACGCCGGCGGTCCTGGCACGACATCTACGACATCCGGGTCCAGCCGATCCCCAAGGCCCCGTCCTACGTGCGGAAGTGGCTGGTCCACCTGTACGACAACGACGGGCGCCGGTTTCTCCTCCCGCACGTCGACGACTGGCAGTTGGACGACCCGCCGGCCGAGGTCGAGGAGCTGCGTGCCGTCGCCGCCCGGCACCGGGGCATGGCCTGGGAAGCGCGTCCGGCGATCGAGGCGCGCATCCGCGAGCGGGCCGCGCACCGCAAGGCGTGGGAGCGGGCGGTCATCGGCGCGCTCATCGTCTTCGGGTGCACGTTCCTGCTCGCGCTGGTGCTGATAGTCACCACGGACGAGCCGCCGCTACTGCTCCTCCTCCTGTGGATACCGCTGGCCGCCTTCGCCCTCTTCGCCCCCTTCTTCCACTGGCGCGCCTCCCGAGCCCCAGCCCACCCATAACCCCCTGCCAGCCCCCGCACAGCCCCCCGTCACACCGTGTTGAGATGGCGCGGAAGATTCTGCTGGCCGACGACGACGTGGACGTACGCGAAGGGCTCGGTCGGGTGCTCAGATTCGAGGGGTACGAGACCGTCCTCGCCGGGGACGGGCGCACCGCCCTCGATCTGCTCGGCGTACCGGAGGATGCCGCCGGGCCCGATCTGGTGCTGATGGACGTCACCATGCCCGAGCTGGACGGACTCGCCGCCACGCGGCGCATCCGGGCCTCCGGGTCCACCGTGCCGATCCTGATGCTCACCGGACGGACCGCCGTCGGCGACCGTATCGTCGCCCTCGACAACGGCGCCGACGACTACCTCAGCAAGCCGTTCGCCGTGGACGAACTCCTCGCGCGGGTACGGGCGTTGTTGCGCCGCAGTGGCCGGCAGGGCGCCACCGACGATTCCCCGCCGCCCGATCTCCAACAGCTCGCCTTCCACGATCTCGTCATGGACCTGCGCACCCGCACCGTCACCCGTGGCGGCCATCCGCTCGAGCTCACGCGGACCGAATTCCTGTTGCTGGAGCACCTGTTGAGGCATCCGGCCGCCGCGCTCAGCCGCTCCCAGATCCACCGGCAGGTGTGGGGCTTCGACTTCGAGCCCGCGTCCAACACCCTCGACGTCTACGTCATGTACCTGCGCCGCAAACTGGAGAGCCGCGGCGAACCGCGGCTCATCCACACCGTGCGGGGGCTCGGGTACAGCCTTCGTACCGCTCCCCCTGCCTGATCTACCTCTTCGGCAGCCTCAGGATCATCGTCTCGTCCGGTGCCTGCGGCGGGACCTGGCGCAGGATCATCGTGTCCTCCAACCGCCGTCCCTCGATGGCCATTTCGGGCAGCGGGCCGGCCAGACGGGCGTACGCGCCGCCCCTGGCCACCAACTCCGCGTGCGTGCCTGTCTCGACGAGATGTCCGCCGTCGACGACCAGGATGCGGTCCGCGTCGGGGGCGAGGCTCAGGTCGTGGGTGATCATGATGGTCGTACGGCCGGACATCAAGCGCCGGAGGGGCTGGATCACCTGGCGGGCCGCCACCGAATCGAGGCCGGCCGTCGGTTCGTCCAGGACCAGGACCGGGGCCTCGCGGAGCATCGCCCGTGCGATCGCGATCCGTTGCAGCTGGCCGCCGGAGAGTGCCGCCGTGCCGGGGGCGATCTCGGTGTCGTAGGCCTCGGGGAGTGCGGTGATGAAGTCGTGCGCCGCCGCTGCCCTCGCCGCTCGCTCGATCTCCTCGTCCGTCGCGCCCGGGCGGCCGCACTCGATGTTCTCGCGGATCGTGCCGTTGAGGATCAGCGTCTGCTGGGGCAGCAACGCCACGTTCTCCCGCAGGAATTCGAGGGGTACGTCTCGGAGGGGGACGCCGTCCAGACAGATCACGCCGCCGGAGGGGTCGTAGAAGCGCGTGAGGAGTTTGGAGAGGGTGGACTTGCCTGCTCCGCTTTCGCCCGTGACGATGATCAGTTCTCCGGGGCCCGCCCTGAACGTGACGTCGTTCACCGAGTCGCGGCTCGCGCCGGGGTAGCGGAAGGTCACGCCGTGGAAGCTGACCCAGCCGTGGACGGGCCAGGCCTGGACGGGTTCGCGGGGGTCGTGGACGGACGGGGTGGCGTCCAGGATCTCGTTGATGCGGGCGGCGCCGGCGGTGGCCGCGGTGAGGGTGAGGCCGAGTTGGCCGAGGTTGCGGACCGGCGGGTAGAGGTAGCCGATGAAGGCGGCGAAGGCGAGGAGGGCGCCGAGGGTCATGCGGTCTGCCGAGATCTCCCAGACGCCCAGGCCGATGACCGCCAGTACGCAGAGGGTTTCTACGACCTCCACGAACTGCTCGTACATCTCGCTGAGGCGGGCGCCGCGCACCGATGCCTTCATCCACGCGCGGGCTTCGACGTCGAGGCGCTTCTCCTCGTCCCGGCGGCGGTTGTACGCCTGGGTGAGGACCACGTTGCCGAGGGACTCCTCGACCACTGACGTGATCGCGCCGTCCGCGACCCGCTCGTCCTGCGAGGCCTGCCTGATGCGGCCGGAGAAGCGGCGGGCGGCCAACAAGAACAAAGGAGCCAGGACGAACGTGGCCAGGGCCAGGTCCCAGCGGAGGTACAGGGCCGCGCAGGCGTAGAAGACCGCCGAGAAGGCCGCGGAGATCGTGCCGACCACGCCGGACACGACCATCTGCTCGATGGCCTCGACGTCTCCGGTGAGGCGTTCGACCAGGTCGCCCTGGCGGTGCTTCTGGAAGAAGTGGGGTGGGAGGCCCTGGACGTGGCGGAAGACGTTCGCGCGCAGGCGCAGGACGAAGCGTTCGGCGGTCCAGGTGGCGAGGGAGTTGCCGAAGTAGCCGACGAGCGCGCCGAGTACGGCGACGCCGAGCCAGGCGGCGGCGGGTCCCCAGAACGCGGACAGCGAACCGGCCTTCAGGGCGTTGTCGGTGAGGTCCGCGAAGAGGAGGATCGCGGCGGTCTCGGCGAGCGCCGACACGATGACGCACGTGATGATCACCGCCAGCCACTTGCGGTCACCGCGGGTCAGCGGCCAGAAACGGCGGAAGGCCTCACGGGCTTCCCTCATGGTCAACAACTCCCTTCAGGGCGTGATGAGTTCAGGGCACGGCCGGGATCGGTATCCGGGCCGGACATGGCCGAGGCGGGGCCACCGGCGCGAGCGAACTCGCTAACCGGCGGCCCCGCCTCACTGGATGCCGGCTCAGCCCTTGTGGCCGACGGGGCGCTTCGGGGCGGGCTTCTTCGGCGCGGGCTTCTTGGGAGCCGGGGCCGGCTTGCGGTGCTTCTTGACGGGGACCAGCTTGTGGAAGCTCATGGTGTGTTGCCTCTCTGGGGGTTCGGCTCTGCGGCCGGGTGGGGGGTGGTGCGGGTCTTCTTCTGCGGCTCGCGGGTCTGCGTCTGCGGCTCGCGGGACTGCTTACTTGTGCCCGACCGGGCGCTTCGGCGCCGGCTTCTTCGGCGCGGGCTTCTTCGGGGCCGGGGCCGGCTTGCGGTGCTTCTTGACCGGGACGATCTTGTGGAAGCTCATGACGGGTTCCCTCTCTGGTACGGCTCTCGCGGTGTCTGCTGCGGTTCTGCAACAGTTCCTCTACCGATCTGCTGCAACTGCCTTTGAATTACGCCTGTAAATTCTTTGTCAGCCCTTGTGGGCGATCGGGCGACGCTTCGGAGCGGGCTTCTTCGGGGCCGGCTTCTTGGGGGCCGGAGCGGGCTTGCGGGTCTTCTTGATGGGGTGAATCTTGTTGAAGCTCATGATTTATGTCCCTCCCGGATAATTCTTATCTGCGGTTTACCGCGGCTGGTCGGGCAGGGTTACTTGTGGCCGACCGGGCGGCGCTTGGGGGCCGGAGCAGGCTTCTTCGGGGCCTTCTTGGGGGCCGGGGCGGGCTTGTGGGCCTTCTTCACGGGGACGATCTTGTGGAAGCTCATCGTGCTCTCCTTTGCCTTCTGTCGTTTGCGCCGTTCGCTTTCGACATGGAAAACACTACTGGACTTCCGACGCAGAAAAAGCCTTTTCTGCTTAGACCTTCCTGAGCGATTGCTGTGGATGATTCTTATGGAATTCGCGGAACTGAACCCTCCCTTACACAGAATTTAGAACGGGAAAACAGAAGGGGCCCGGCGCCGACCTGCGGCTCCGGGCCCCCAAGGGGTCGGCTGTTACTGCACGATCGTGATCCGGTTCGCCGCCGGAGGCGCGAGCGGGCTCGCCGCCGAGGAGTGCGCCGTCAGGTAGTCCGCCAGCGCGCTCAGGTCGTCCTTGCCGACCAGGTCGCCGGTGCCCTGCCCCAGCGTCGGGAAGCCGTCACCGCCGCCCGCGAGGAAGCTGTTCGTGGCGACCCGGTAGGTGGCGGCCGGGTCGATCGCCGCGCCGTTGAGCCGGATGGAGTCGGTGACCACACGGTCCGCGCCGGTCTTCGTCAGGTCCAGCGTGTACGTCAGCCCGGACGACACCTGGAGCACCTTCGGCGCCGCCGCGTTCGTGCCGCTCACCTGTTCCTTGAGCGCCTGGATCACCTGGGCACCGGTGAAGTCCTGGAGGTTCACGGTGTTGGCGAACGGCTGCACCGTGAAGCCCTCGGCGTACGTCACCACGCCGTCGCCCTCACTGCCCTTGGCCGCGTAGGTGAGCCCGGCCCGCACCCCGCCCGGGTTCATCAGCGCGAGGTCGGTCTCCGGGTCCAGCTCCTTGCCGTACGCGAGTTGGGCGTCGGCGATGAGGTCGCCCATCGGGGACTCGGTGCCGGTGTTGTTGACGTCGGCGGAGATGTAGCCGATCGCGCGGTTGCCGATGGGCGCCGCGAGGGTGTTCCACTTGCTGATCAGCGAGGTCATGTCGGCGGCCTTGGGCACGGTCCGGGTGACCACGTGGTTCGCCGACTTGACCGACGTACGGGCGATGTCGCCGGTGAAGCGGTCGTACGTCAGCGTGGTGTCCGTGTAGAGGCGGCCGAAGGACGCCGCCGAAGTGACCATACGGGGCTTGCCACTTGGGTCGTTGATCGTGCAGACGTACGCGTTGTGGGTGTGGCCGGTGACGAGGGCGTCGACGGCCGGGGTGACGTTCTTCGCGATGTCGACGATCGGGCCGGAGATGCCGGAGCCGCCGCCGGACGCGTCGCAGTCGTAGTTGTAGGAGGCGGAGGCCGGGAAGCCGCCCTCGTGGATCAGCGCGACGATCGACTTGACGCCCTGCTTCTGCAGTTCCTTGGCGTACTTGTTGATCGTCTCGACCTCGTCCTTGAACTGCAGGCCCTTGACGCCGTCGGCGGAGACGATGCCCGGGGTGCCCTCCAGCGTGACGCCGATGAAGCCGACCTTGACGCCGTTCTTCTTCCACACCCAGTACGGCTTGAGGATCGGCTTCTTCGTCTTCTCGTCGAGGACGTTGGCCGCGAGGTAGGGGAAGTCGGCGCCCTTGAACTTCTTGTCCGTGTAGCAGCCGTCGGTGGGGTGGCAGCCGCCGTTCTGGAGGCGGGCCAGTTCCTTGGCGCCCTCGTCGAACTCGTGGTTGCCGACCGAAGTGACGTCCAGGTCAAGCTTGTTGAGGGCCTCGATGGTCGGCTCGTCGTGGAACAGGCCCGAGATCAGCGGGGAGGCGCCGACCATGTCGCCGCCGGCCG
Organism: Streptomyces xylophagus; assembly: GCF_000716435.1. Taxonomy (GTDB): domain Bacteria; phylum Actinomycetota; class Actinomycetes; order Streptomycetales; family Streptomycetaceae; genus Streptomyces; species Streptomyces xylophagus. Next base: position 45,066 of record NZ_JNWO01000008.1, on the reverse strand, counting down.
CGGTGATCGAGTACGCGTTGCCCTTGCGGGCGTCCCGCAGATGCGTCGCGAGGTACTCGACACCGCCCGCGTCGATCGTCTTCGTCGTGCCGTCCGCCTGGAGTTCGGTGACCCGGCCGGAGGAACCGGACGGGGGTTCCAGGTTGCCGTGGAGGTCGTTGAAGGAGAGGAGTTGTACGTCCTGGTAGCGGCTGGGCTTGGACCCGTGGCCGTATCCGCCGCCGGTCGGGTTTCCGTGCGCGTCGGCGGGCAGCGCGGCGGCCAGCGCACCGGCCGTGGCCAGGCTCGCGGCTGCGGCGAGCAGGCCTGCGGTACGGCGTCTGCGCGGGCGGTACGGCTGGGAAGTGGCTGGCATGAGCCCCCCTGTGTGTCGGCTGAGAAGTCACCACGTTCCGGCGCAGCCTAGGGTCAACGCGCGTAGCGTGACAGGGGGTTCTTGGTTACATCCTGGTTTCTTCTTTGCCGCCACTTTGCTGGGGGATCGGCTTACCCTCATACCCATGACCAGCGACGACACCGTACGGCCCGCTCCCGCGTCCCGATCCATCGAGACCTACTCCGCGCTCTCCCCGGACCAGGCCGCGGCCGTCCTCGCGCTGATCGCCGAGGCCGCTCGGGCCGACGGGCAGCAGGCGGTGTCGGAGCAGGGGCGGCTGCGGATCCGTGGCGGCGAGCGGGCCGGGGTCTCGCATCTGTTGCTGACTCTGGGCGACGAACTCGTCGGCTACGCGCAGCTGGAGGACACCGATCCGGTGGAGGCGCCGGCCGCCGAACTCGTCGTGCGTCCGGCGGACCGGGGGCACGGGCACGGGCGGGCGCTGGGCGCTGCGCTGCTGGCCGCGTCCGGGAAGCGGTTGCGGGTGTGGGCGCACGGCGGGCACTCCGCCGCGCGCCATCTCGCCCAGGTCCTGGGGCTCGCCCTGTTCCGTGAACTCCGGCAGCTGCGGCGGCCGTTGACCGATCTGGAGCTGCCGGAGCCGGTTCTCTCCGAGGGTGTGACCGTACGGACCTTCGTGCCCGGCGTTGACGACGCGGCGTGGCTTGCCGTGAACGCCGCGGCCTTCGCCCACCACCCCGAGCAGGGTTCCCTCACCCAGCGGGACCTCGACGACCGGATCGCCGAGCCGTGGTTCGATCCCGAGGGCTTCTTCCTCGCGGAGCGGGGCGGCGAACTCGTCGGCTTCCACTGGACCAAGGTCCATGAGCAGGAGCAGCTCGGTGAGGTCTACGTCGTCGGGGTGTTGCCGGGGGCGCAGGGTGGAGGGCTCGGCAAGGCCCTGACGACGATCGGGCTGCGGCATCTCGCCGCGCAGGGTCTTCCTACGGCGATGCTGTATGTCGATGCCGACAACAAGGCGGCGGTGTCGGTGTACGAGCGGTTGGGATTCACTACGTACGAGACGGACCTGATGTACCGCTCGGAGTCGTGAAGCTCGCTGCGCCTGTGTGGCCGTCCCTGGGGGCTGCGCCCCCAGACCCCCATCGGCCCTGAAGGGGCCTCGTCCTCAAACGCCGGACGGGCTGGATTTTGCCGGCCTGCGTTGGAAGGAGCCGGCGGACAGGGGGGGATTGGACCAGCCGCGTTGGAAACAGCCGCCGGACGGAGTGGATTGGACCGGCCGTGTCGGAAGCAGCCGGCGGACGGGGCGGATTGGGCCCTCCGCGTTGGAAACAGCCACCCGACGGGCCGGATTGGACCGGCCGTGTCGGAAGCAGCCGCCAGACCGGGCGGGTTGCACCAGCCGTCTCGGAAACAGCCACCGCACGGGCCGGATTGAGCCCACCGCGTTGGAAACAGCCGCCCAACCAGGCCGGTTGCACCAACCGCCTCAGAAACAGCCGCCCGACGGGGCCGCATTGAACCCGCCGCGTTGGAAACAGCCTCTCAACCAGGCCGGTTGCACCAGCCGCCTCGGAAACAGCCACCGCACGGGCCGGACTTGCCGGACGGCGTGGAGTGAGCCCGCCGCGTTGTAATCAGCCGGTGGACGGGCTGATTTTCGCGGAGCGTGTCGCGAAGAACCCCCTGCGCCTGATCGGTTCCGGTCCGCAGGCTGCCCACACCACCGCCGCGCCCGCCAGGATGAGCGCCCAGTGCTGGTGTCCCGGTGACCACCACTTCTCCTTCGGTGTGGCGAACAGGCCCCAGTGCTGCGGGAGCAGCAGGGCTGCCGCCATGGAGGTGGCGAGCAGGGTGATGGCCACGCGTTGGCCCGGTTCCGCTTCCTCCGTGAGGCGTATGGCAGTGGCCGATGCGGCCAGGGCTACGACCGCGGCGGCGGCCGCCTCCAGGGTGATGTCGCCGACCGGGGGGCGGACCTGGGCCGGGATCAACAGGACGGCGGCCGTCCACCACAGGGCGGCGAACGGGGCGACCAGTGCGGTGCGCAGGGCGCCGCGGACCATGCGGCGGGTGGGCACCGCGGCGGTGACGTGGCGGGCCGGGTCGTCCAGGAGGAACGTCAGGCCCAGGGCGAAGGCGAGCGCGGCGCCGCGCAGCAGGAGCAGTGCCATCCACGGGTCGGGGTGGGTCGACAGCAGGCGCGGGAGCGCGGCCAGCACCAGTCCGGCGGCGGCGCCCGCGCCGAGGGCCCGCCGGGGCAGGGCTCGCAGTACGGGGCCCACCAGCTGCGCCGACGCCCTTGTCCTCACTCGCACTTGTCCGCCCCTGTCGGTGCCTTCACGCCGAGCAGCTGGGCTACCTTCGCGGTGGTGACCTTGGGTGCCGTCAGTTCCGCCCAGTGCGCCTTCACCTTGGGGGCGATCGCGCTCTTGCCTGCCGTGAACAACTCCCTTACGACCGTGGTCTGTTCGGACGTCATCGACATGGGGTTGGTCGGTGAGAGCACGATCGCGGAGCCGGTGACGCTGTCGTCGAGTCGGACCGTGCGGAGTTCGGCCAGCGGGTCGGACTGCCAGGCGAGTGCCAGCCACATGATGGTGACCATGCGGCCGTCGCACAGCGAACTGGTCGCCTTCTCGCTGCCCGTGACCAGCACGGAGGAGACCGCCGCGGCGAACTCCGGGACCCGCGGCCCGCCCCAGCGCGTGCCGACGGTCACCTGGTAGGGCACGGTGGACGGTTCGATGGCACCGTCGCCGTCCATGCCGTAGCGGGCGTCGACGCGCTGTCGTACGAGCAGCTTCTCCTGCGCGGCGGTACCGCCGGCCAGGGACTGCACGTTGTCGGTGACCTTCGCCCAGGTGCCGGTGCGCGGCATCCACTCGGGGAAGGCGCAGTACGTCGAGTGCCCGTGCCGGGCGCACGGCTGGACCTTCGCCGGGTTGACCGTGGCCACGAGACGGGCGGCGACGGTCGCCGCAGGCACCTTGCCGGCCTGGCCGACCGCGCCCCACGTGCCCAGGCCGACCGCCACGACGAGCGCGGCGGCGACGGTCTTCGTACGGCCGCCGTTGACCAGTACCGCGGCGAGCGCCAGGGTCAGCGCGAGTCCGGCCAGGTAGAGAGCGTGCCAGGCGGCCGGGCGGCCCAGCAGGTCGGAGGGGAGCGTCTTGGTGCTCGCGTCGCCGATGACCGGTACCAGCCATCTCGTCGCGCTGCCGTCGCTGTTGCCCGGGACCGCCCCGAGGAAGAGGATCGAGAAGAACGCCAGCACCAGGAGCATCGGTGCCGCGAACGCCGACCGCACCACCCGGGCCAGCAGCACCCCGGCCGACCCGGCGAGCAGCACCGTCAGCGGTCCGACGAGCAGTTCGCCCACCGAGCCGTGGCCGACCGAGCCGGGGGCGAGCACGCCCCAGGTGAACTGCGCGGCCACGAACAGCGCGGTGAGCGCGACCGCCGGCAGCACGGACAGCGCGAACGCGACCGTACGGCGCCAGGGTTCGAGGACCAGCACGTCGAAGTGCCGGTCGGTGTCCTGCCGTCGGGAGCGCAGCACGGCCTGGTTGGCGCAGAGCAGCACGGCGAGCGCGGGCAGCAGCGGGCCGTTCTGGGTGAGCCGGTCGACGTCCTGGAGGGCCGGGTAGGTCGTCCAGGCGTCGCGCATGCTCCAGCCGATCCAGGCGGCGTAGAGGACGAACATGAACAACACCGGTGCGCGCAGCAGGAGTTCGCGCGCCTCGAAGCGGGCCAGCGCGAACACCGCGGCCCATGACCGCCGTTCGCCCTCGGTGCGTTCGGCCGGGGGTGCCTTCTCCAGTACGGCGCTCATGCCGTCACCTCCGCGACCATGCCGTCGAGCGTGATCAAGTAGCCGTCCTCCAGGGTCGGTTCGACGAGTTCCGCGCCGGCGGGCGGGTCGCCCACGTTGCGGAAGACACCCAGGCCGGTGCGCCAGCCCGCCATCGCGCCGGGGTCGCGTTCCGCGCTGCTCCACACCCGGCCGGCGGCCCGTGCGGTGAGTTCGGCCGGGGTGCCCTCGAAGCGGACGATGCCGCCGGCCATGACGACGACCTGGTTGCAGAGCATCGCGACGTCCTCGGTCTGGTGGGTGGAGAGGAGGACCGTCCGGCCCTCGCCCGCCCTCGCGATCAACTCCCGGAACCGCATGCGCTGTTCGGGGTCGAGACCGACGGTCGGCTCGTCGAGGACGAGGAAACCCGGGTCGCCGACGAGAGCCGCGGCGAGCGCGACCCGCTGCCGCATCCCGCCGGACAGCTTCTTGATGCGCTTGCCGCGCACGTCCGACAGGTCGACCTCCGCCAGCACCCGCCGCACCTCGCGGTGACGTCCCTCGCGGTCGGTGAGTTCCTTGAGGATCGCCACGTAGTCGACGAACTCGAAGGCGGTGAAGTCCGGGTGGAAGCCGGGCGTCTGCGGCAGGTAACCGAGCACCCGCCGCACCTCCTGCCGTCCGCCGGTGGTGCTGGGGTCGTGGTCGAGCACGGTGAAGGTGCCCGAGTCGGCGGGCTGCGCGGTGGCGAGGACCTTCAACAGGGTCGTCTTTCCAGCCCCGTTGGGGCCGAGCAGCCCGGTGACGCCCTCACTGAGCCGCAGCGACACGGCATCGAGGGCGCGCGTCGAGCCGTAGCGCAGGCTGAGCCCGGCCGCGGAGACGGTGGTGGTCATGTACGGAACTCCAGTCAGAGGTTGGGAAGTTCACGCGGCGGGCCCGAAGGCCCCGGCCCGCGAAGGCAGGTTGAGACAGCCGGTCGTCGTACGACGCCCCGGAGAGCAGACGCGAGCGGGTCGGAGAGACAGGCCGCCGCGACAGTTACCCGGCAGTCCGGGAAGGCCGGTCGAACGATCGGGCGGCACGCGAGGCCCGGTGGCCGGCCGGCCCGCGCGACGAACCCGGTACGGGCGAGTCGCGGTCACCGCCGCGGGCCGGCGATGCGAGCGGCGCTGACATCACGCCGCCCCCCACGGGTGGGCCGACCGCGTGTCGAAGCGGTCCCGCACCAGGTAGAGCAGTCCGCCCGTGAGCGCGACCACGACCGCGGCCACCCCCTGTCCGGCCGGGGTGAACGGCGCGAGCGTGCCGCCGTGCAGGTTGTGGGCCACGAGGAGGAAGGCCACCCAGCCGCCGCCGACCAGGGACGGGGCGAGGACCGGGCCCAGGCGTGGGGTCAGGGCCAGGCCCGTCGTGGTGAGGGCGAGGGCGGGCAGCAGCCAGGCCAGGGCGCGCAGGCCGTAGTCCGGCATGGCCAGGGTCGCCAGGCCGTTGAGGCCGAGCCCCGCGACCAGGACGGCGACCGTGCGGATCATCAGGAGACGGAAGCCGTGCAGCGGGGAGACGACGGTCATCTCGTACGTCGGGTCGAACTTGGGGCCGTAGGACAGGGCCACGCCCGCCAGGGGCAGCAGCGGGGCCAGGCCCAGGAAGAGGCTCGGGGACTCGGCGTGCTTCAGCGAGTTGGTGACGAACACGGTCATCACCAGCAGCGCGACGACCGCGCCGAGCCACGAGCGGCGCAGTACCGGCGTCGCCGCCAGCAGCCGTGCCGTGTGGTCGGCGACGCCGATCCGCACGAGCAGTGACTCCACCAACCCCCTTTTGGGGGCGTCGAGTTCGGCGTCGAGGCGCTCCCAGCCGGCGTCGAGCGCGACGGGGTCGGTGACGGACGCCAACAGGGCCCGGCAATCAGCGCACTTGGCGATATGGGTGTCGGCGGACCAGAGCACGGGCGGTGCCAACTCGCCCCGCGCATAGGCGCGTACGTCGTCTTCGGCCACATGCCAGGTCATGCCAGCTCCTCCCGCAGTTGCTTACGGGCCCGCATGGCCCGCGTCTTGACCGTGCCGGCCGGGATGCCCAGCAGGACGGCGGCCTCCCGGGTGGTCAGCCCGTCGATCACGGTGGCCTGGAGGACCGCCCGCAACTCCGGCGAGAGCCGGACCAGGGCGCCGGCGAGGTCCCCGTGCTCCACCCCCGCGAGCACGCGCTCCTCCGCCGACGCCTCGTCCCGGTGCCGCAGCCGCGCCAGCGCCTGCCGCATCCGGCCGCGCGCCCCGTCGCCGCGCAGCACGTCGATCAGCCGCCGCGACCCGATCCGCCACAGCCACCCGGCAGCGTCCGTCGAGGCACCGTCCTCCCGGTAGCGGGCAGTGCCCCGCCACACCGCGAGAAACGTCTCCTGTACGACGTCGTCGACCATCCCGGCGTCGGCACACCGGCCGCGCAGCCGCGCGGTCAGCCAGGGCGCGTACCGCCGGTACAGCTCCTCGAACGCGCGCCGGTCGCCGTCCGCCGCGATGGCCCGCAGCAGCTCCCCGTCGCTTCCCGTATCGCTCACATCTCCTCATCGCACGAGCACCGTCGATCGGTTCACGGATCAGCATGCGGATCCGTCTTGACTTTCTGAACCATCTTCCACCACCCTTTCACTACTCAATTAGTGAAAGGGTGGTGGAACCCCAGTGGTCGAGTACCGCATCGACCGGCACAGCGGCGTGGCCACCTATGTCCAGATCGTCCAGCAGACCAAGCAGGCCCTGCGCCTGGGAATGCTGGAGCCCGGCGACAAGCTGCCGACGGCCCGCGAGGTCGTCGAGGCCACCGCCATCAACCCGAACACCGTCCTCAAGGCCTACCGCGAGCTGGAACGCGAGGGGCTGGTCGAGGCCCGGCGCGGCCTGGGCACCTTCGTCCGCCGCGGCCTGAGCACCACCCCCGCCGACTCGCCCCTGCGCTCCGAACTCGACGCATGGGCCGAGCGGGCCCTGGCCTCCGGATTGGACCGGGACGACATCGCCGCGCTCTTCACCGCCGTACTCGAAAAGCACTTCCAAGGAGAACCTTCATGACAGGCACCGCCGCGATAGAGGCCGCCGCGCTCGGCAAGCGGTTCGGCCGGCGGGGAGGGTGGGCGCTGCGGGACTGCGCGTTCCGGCTGCCCGCCGGGCGCGTCTGCGCGGTCGTCGGGCCGAACGGCGCGGGCAAGTCCACGCTCCTCGCCCTCGCCGCCGGACTGCTCGCCCCCACCGAGGGCGCGATCTCCGTCCTCGGCACGGTGCCGGGCGCGGCCCGCGAGCGGGTCGCCTACGTCGCGCAGGACAAGCCCCTCTACCCGCAGCTCACGGTCGCCGAGACGCTGCGCATGGGCGCCGACCTGAACACCGACCGCTGGGACGCCTCCGTGGCCCAACGCGTCGTAGCCGACGGTGACTTGAACCCGAAGTCCCGCATCCGCACCCTCTCCGGCGGCCAGTGCACCCGCGTCGCCCTCGCCCTCGCGCTGGCCAAGCGGCCCGAACTGCTGCTCCTGGACGAGCCGATGGCCGACCTGGACCCGCTGGCCCGGCACGAGATGATGGGCCTCCTCATGGCGCAGGCCGCCGAGTTCGGCACCACGATCGTGATGTCCTCGCACGTGGTGGCCGAGCTGGAGGACTCCTGCGACCACCTGCTGCTGATCGGCGGCGGCCGGGTCCGCCTCGCCGGCGAGATCGACGAGCTGCTGGCCGCGCACGTCCGGGTGTCCGCGCCCGCGCAGACGGCCCTCGAACCGCACCCGGTCGTCGAGTCCCGCACCACCGGCCGCCAACTCAGCGCGCTGCTCCGCCCGTCGACCCCACTGGACACCGACTGGCACACCAGCAAGCCCTCGCTGGAGGAGCTGGTCCTCTCCTACTTGCGCAACCCCGAGGCATCCGCCATCGAGACACCGGAGACCGCCGCGTGACCGCCCTCGCCACACCGCCGGCGCTCACCGGGCGCCGTACCGCAGCACCGCACCTGCTCCGCTGGCTGGTCCGGCTGCACCGGCCGGCCCTGCTGGTGTGGGCCGGGTTCGTGCTCGTCCTCGGCGCCCTCCTGATCTGGGTGGGTGGGCCGCTCACCGACGCGGCGGTCGAGGGCTGGAAGCACTACCACGCCTGCGCGGCGGGCGGTTGCGTGTACGACCCGAGCGCGGTCGGCCGCTACAAGGACTGGTACACCTACACGACGATCGCCGTCCTCGCGGTCCCCTTCCTGATCGCCGCCTGGTCGGGCGCCACGCTGACCAGCCGCGAACTGGAGAACGGCACCGCCCAGCTGGCCTGGACCCAGTCGGTCTCTCCGGCCCGCTGGCTCGCCGCCAAGCTCGCCCTCCCGGCCGTCCTGGTCACCGTCGGCTCCGGACTGCTGGTCGGGCTGCACCACTGGGCCTGGTCCGCGGGCCAGGGCCGGCTCGACTCGGCCAAGGACTGGTACGACATCGGCACCTACGCGGCCAACGGCCCGGCCACCGCCGCCATGGCCCTGGCGGGCCTGGTGAGCGGCGCCTTCTGGGGCCTGTTCAAGCGCAACTCCCTTGCCTCGCTGGTCGGTTCGCTGTTCTCCACGGCCTTCCTGTGGAGCGTCATGGCCATCGCGACGCCCCACCTCTGGCCCACCGTCACCAAGCTCAGCAGCCTCAAGAACACCGTCCCGTCCGGCTCCGGCATCGTCGTCGACCAGGGCCTGGTCACCTCCACCGGCGCCCACATCGCCAACCCGCACTGCGGGAGCACCGACTGGGCGCAGTGCCAGACCCTCTACGCCAAGCTCGACGCCGTCAGTTACTACAACGACTACCACCCCCAGTCCCACTACTGGCCCCTCCAGTTGACCGCGACCGCGATCATCCTCGCCGTCACCGCCGCCCTCGCCGTGGCCACGTTCCGACTCCTCGAGCGCCAGACCGGCACGGTCAACTCCCGCAAGGCGGCGGCCATATGACCACGCTGGCTCACCCGCGCCCGCGACCGCAGCGCGCGGTCCTGCGGCTGCACCGGCCGGCGCTGCTGGGCTGGGCGGTGTTCGTGATCGTCGTCTGCGGCCTCCTGCTCTGTGTCGGCGGCCCGCTCACCGACACAGCCGTGATGGACCCGGCAAAGATCCAGCGGTACAAGGACTGGAACAACTACACGACGAGCGCCGTCCTCGCCGCCCCCTTCCTGATCGCCGCCTGGTCCGGCGCCACGCTGACCAGCCGCGAACTGGAGAACGGCACCGCCCAGCTGGCCTGGACCCAGTCCATCTCCCCCGCCCGCTGGCTCACCGCCAAACTCGCCCTCCCGGCCGTCCTGATCACCGTCGGCTCCGGCCTCCTGGTAGGCCTGCACCACTGGGCCTGGTCCAGGGGCCAGGGCCGTACCTACGCCGCCAAGCAGTGGCACAACATCGGCACCTACTCCGCCAACGGCACGACCGTCGTCGCCCTCGCCCTGTCGGGCCTGGTCGCCGGCGCCCTCCTCGGCCTGCTCACGCGCAGCTCTCCCGCCTCACTCGCCGGCGCGATGTGCGTCCCGGCCCTCCTGTGGGGCGCCGTCACCCTGGCCACGCCGTACCTCTGGCCCACCGTCACCACGGTCAGCAGCCTCAAGCTCTACACCGCCGGAGGCTCGGGCATGAGCGTCTCCGAGGGCCTCCTCACCTCCACCGGCGCCCGCATCGCCGACCCGGGGTGCGGCAGCGACACCGACAAGACGTGCCGAACCCTCTACGAAAAGCTCGACGCCGTCAGCTACTTCAACGACTACCACCCCTACTCCCACTACTGGCCCCTCCAGCTGACCGCGACCGCGATCGTCCTCGCCGTCACGGCCGCCATGACGGTGGCCGCGTTCCGACTCCTCAAGCGCCGGACCGGTCCGGCGCCCGCACGTAAGGCAGCCGCCGTATGACCGCCCTGGCCCTGAGCCCCACCGCCCGACCGCGGCGCGCCGTACTGCGGCTGCACCGGCCGGCGTCGATCGTCTGGGGCGCGTTCGTGCTGATCACCGTGGGCACCCTGCTCTGGGTCCACCTGTTCCGGGCGCCCGACGCACGACACCCCGTCGACCCGTACTTCGTCCTCACCGACGTCAATAACATCGTCAACTTCCTTGGTGAGGTGCTCAGTTACACCTCCATAGCCGTCGCCGCCTGGGCGGCCGCCGCCCTCGTCGGCCGCGAACTGGAGACCGGCACCGCCCGCCTCGCCTGGACCCAGTCCGTCACCCCGGCCCGCTGGCTCACCGCCCAACTCGGCGCGGCGGCCCTGCCGTTGACCGCCGGTACCACCCTGCTGGGCCTGGTCTACGCCTGGGTCTGGACCGGTGACCAGGACGTCCTGGTCACCAACTGGTCCTACGACCGCGTCCTCGTCCCGGCAGGCCCACTGTCCGTGGCCCTGGTCCTCTTCGCCCTGGCCGTCGGCACCCTCGCCGGAATCGCCCTCGGCCGCGCGCTGCCCGCCCTCGCGGTGGCCACCGCCGTCACCTACGCGGCGCGCTACTTCTTCGGCCGCAAGTGGGACAACATCTGGCCGGTCCGCCGCTACTGGCCGGTCCAGCTCAGCGCCACCGCCGTGCTCCTCGCCCTGACCGCCCTCGCCCTGGTGGCCGCGTTCGCGCTGCTCGGCCGCCGTACGACCATCAAGGGAGCCGCCGTATGACCGCCCTGGCCACCGTCCCGACGGCACACCCGAGACCGGCCCGCCCGTGGCGCTCGGTGCTGCGGCTGCAGCGCGGCCTGCTGATCGTCTGGTCCGTGATCTTCACCGCGGGCTCCGGTGCCCTGCTGTGGGCCTACGGCCCCGGCGGGAGCGCCGCCGCGGCCGCCTGGAAGACCAAGTGCTCCGTCCACGGGTGCGACTGGAGCGCCCCGATCACCAACTACCACCTGGCCCGTGCCGCCGCCGAGTTCCTGATCGCCATCACCCCCTACGTCGCCGCCGCCGCGGCCGGCGCGCTCATCGGCCGCGAGCTGGAGAACGGCACCGCCGGCCTCGCCTGGACCCAGTCCGTCTCCCCGACCCGCTGGCTGGCCACCGGCCTCGCCGTGCCCGCCGCCCTGCTCACCGCCGGCACCACCGTCCTGGTCCTGCTGCACCGGCTGCTCTACGACGCCCACCAGGTGCCGGTCACCTGGAACTGGTGGAGTGACCGGACCTTCTCCGCCAACGGCACCATCGCCCTCGCTTATCCCCTGCTCGGCCTGGCCGCCGGCGCCCTCGCGGCCCTCCTCCTGCGCCGCGCCGTCCCCGCACTCGTCCTCGGGGCCGTCGCCACGGCACTCGTGCACGCCGTCCTCGGCCTGGCCCGCCCGCACCTGTGGCCGTGGGTGACCCGCACCGGCTCCGTGAGCACCGGCTACAACGCGCCGCCGAACGTCCTCCTGGGCGACCAGGGCGCCATCACCGCCACGGGCGCCCATGTCTCCGACACGTGCTTCACCGACCGCACCTGCGCCAAGGCGTTCGATGTCACCGGCTACTACGTCGACTACCACCCGGCCTCCCACTTCTGGCCCCTCCAACTCATGGAGACCGGCATCGTCCTCGGCGCCACCGCCCTCACCCTCACCCTCGCCTTCACCCTCCTGCGCCGCCGCACGGCCTGACCGGTTCCCCCCTCCCCACGGCTCCCAGGCATCCGTTACGTTCGTTTACGTGCCGTAGACGTCCGGGAGCCGCCCCCCGATATCCCGCACGCCATGTCGCCGTAACCATCGGTTCAGACGAGCTTGCGACGCTCGGCGAATGCAGCCCGTCGTGCCAGAGCCTTCGCCGCCTCCCGAGGTGAACGGGGGGAACGGGAACGCTCCTTTCGCGCTCACGCTCCCTACGGCGCTCTCCGACGCGCCCGTATCGCAGGTGGCGCGGAACAATGGGCACATGAGTCAGCCCAACGCCCAGGCACAGGTCCAGCACGCGCAGCCCTCCGTGGGCTCCATAGCCGCCCACCGCCCGCACACCGTGTCGGCGGCGGTCTCCGATCTGGAACCCGACATCGACGCCGACCTCGACGAGTACGAGGAGTCGCCGTACGACGGGCCCCAGCTGCCGCAGGGCCGTTTCCTGGACCGGGAGCGCAGCTGGCTCGCGTTCAACGAACGGGTCCTGGAGCTCGCCGAGGACCCGAACACGCCCCTGCTCGAACGGGCGAACTTCCTCGCGATCTTCGCCAGCAACCTGGACGAGTTCTTCATGGTCCGGGTGGCCGGCCTGAAGCGCCGTATCGCCACCGGTGTCGCCACCCGCTCCGCGTCCGGTCTGCAGCCGCGCGAGGTGCTGGAGATGATCTGGGCCCGCTCGCGCGAGCTCATGGCCCGGCACGCCGCCTGCTACCACGAGGACGTCGCCCCCGCGCTGGCGGAGGAGGGCATCCACCTGGTCCGCTGGAACGAGCTGACGGAGAAGGAGCAGGCGCGCCTCTTCACCCTGTTCCGGCACCAGATCTTCCCCGTGCTGACCCCGCTGGCCGTCGACCCCGCGCACCCCTTCCCGTACATCTCGGGTCTCTCGCTGAACCTCGCGGTCGTCGTACGGAACCCGGTCACCGGTCACCGCCACTTCGCGCGCGTCAAGGTGCCGCCGCTGCTGTCCCGCTTCCTGGAGTCCTCGCCGGGCCGTTACGTCCCCCTGGAGGACGTGATCGCCGCCCATCTGGAGGAACTCTTCCCGGGCATGGAGATCCTGGAGCACCACGCGTTCCGGCTGACCCGCAACGAGGACCTCGAAGTCGAGGAGGACGACGCCGAGAACCTGCTCCAGGCCCTGGAGAAGGAGCTCATGCGGCGCCGCTTCGGGCCGCCGGTGCGCCTGGAGGTCGAGGAGTCCATCGACCGCGAGGTGCTCGACCTGCTGGTGCGCGAGCTGAAGATCAGCGAGGCCGAGGTGTACCCGCTGCCGGGTCCGCTCGACCTCACCGGCCTCTTCCGCATCGGCTCGCTGGACCGGCCCGAGCTGAAGTACCCCAAGTTCATCGCGGGCACCCAGCGCGACCTCGCCGAGGTCGAAACCGCGTCGGCGCCGGACATCTTCGCCGCCCTGCGCAACAGAGACGTGCTGCTGCACCACCCGTACGACTCGTTCTCCACGTCCGTGCAGCGGTTCCTGGAGCAGGCGGCCAACGACGACGACGTCCTCGCGATCAAGCAGACCCTGTACCGCACCTCGGGCGACTCCCCGATCGTCGACGCGCTGATAGAGGCGGCCGAGGCCGGCAAGCAGGTCCTCGTCCTGGTCGAGATCAAGGCCCGCTTCGACGAGCACGCCAACATCAAGTGGGCGCGCAAGCTGGAGGAGGCGGGCTGCCATGTCGTCTACGGCCTGGTCGGACTCAAGACCCACTGCAAGCTGTCGCTCGTGGTCCGCCAGGAAGGCGACCTGCTGCGCCGCTACAGCCATGTCGGCACCGGCAACTACCACCCGAAGACGGCCCGCCTCTACGAGGACCTCGGGCTGCTGACGGCGGACCCGCAGGTCGGCGCCGACCTCTCGGACCTCTTCAACCGGCTGTCCGGGTACTCGCGCCGCGAGACCTACCGCCGCCTGCTGGTCGCCCCCAAGTCCCTGCGCGACGGCCTGATCGCCCGGATCAACAAGGAGGTCCAGCACCACCGTGCCGGGCGCCCCGCGTTCATCCGCATCAAGGTCAACTCGATGGTGGACGAGGCGATCATCGACTCGCTCTACCGCGCGTCCCAGGCAGGCGTCCCGGTCGACGTGTGGGTGCGCGGCATCTGCGCCGTGCGGCCCGGCGTCCCCGGCCTGTCCGAGAACATCCGCGTACGGTCCATCCTCGGCCGCTTCCTCGAACACTCCCGGGTCTTCGGCTTCGGCAACGGAGGCGAGCCCGAGGTGTGGATCGGCAGCGCCGACATGATGCACCGCAACCTCGACCGTCGGATCGAGGCCCTCGTCAGGGTCACCGACCCGGCCCACCGCGCCACGATCAGCCGGCTCCTGGAGACCGGCATGTCGGACACCACTTCCTCCTGGCACCTGGGCCCGGACGGCGAATGGACCCGGCACGCGACCGACGCGGAAGGCCAACCCCTGCGCAACGTCCAGGAGATGCTCATAGACGCCCGGAGGCGCCGGCGTGGCACAGCAACACCTTGACCCGACGGATCCCACGGCCGGGCCCTCCCCCACTCTCGACTTCGGTCGAGCGGGAGGGACCCCCACAGGTGACGCCCTCGCGGCGTACCTACGGGCCCAGGCCACGGAGTTCCTCCGCGCCCTGCGGCTGCACCGGGAGACCGGCAGCGGGCAGAACGGCACGGAGGAGTCCGTCGACGCGGCGCGCGCCCTGCGCCACTCGGCCCGCCGCATCAGCGGCAGCCTGCACACCTACCGCCCCCTCCTCGACGCCGACTGGTCCGAGGAGATGCGCCCCGAACTGGCGTGGCTGTCGGGCACGTTGGCCCTGGAGCACGCCTGCGCGGCCCGGCTGGAGCGGCTGCTGCTCGCACTGCACCGGCTGTCGGGTTCGACGGCGTTCCCCGCGCAGTCGGCGGCCTCGGCCGTGGGCGGCCGGGTCACCGGCGCGGGCCGCAGCACCGGCACCGGACCGGTCCCGGCGCCGACCGTCACCGCGGAGCGCGGCAACCTCACCGTGGGCGCGGCCAAGGCGGGCGCCCTGCTGGAACGCCAGCTCACCCTGGCCCGGACCCGGGCCCACTCCACCGCGCTGCAGGCCCTCGGCTCCTCCCGCTTCCACGCGGTCGCCGACAAGGTCGCCGTCCTGGCCAGCGAGGTCCCCCTGACCCCGGCCGCGGCCGTCGCCGACCTGCGCCCACTGGCCGCCGCCGCCGGGGAACGCCTCAACGACGCGGTCACCGCGCTGCCCCTGGTCACCGCCGGGCACCCGTACAACGCGGAGGCCCTGATCCACGGCCTCTCCCCCGACCCCGCCCCGCACCCCCAGGACGGCCCCTGGCACCAGGTCCGCCTGCTGCTGCGCCTGCACCGCTACGCCGGCGAGGTCCTCCACCCGGCCGGCACCCCGACGGACGTACGACTCCTCGCCGCCGGCCAGGCCCTCAACCTCCACCGGGACGCCTCGGAGGCGGCGGCGGCGGCCGCGTCGGCGGCCCGCACCCCGCGCATCGCCCCGGCGACCGCGTACGCGCTCGGAGTCCTGCACGCCGACCAGCGCCACGAGGTGGAGGCGGCCCGCTTCGCCTTCCAGCAGTCCTGGCAGAAACAGGCGGTGGGCACGCTCTGACGGCCCCGCACCAACCCGCGCAGAGGAGACGGTGAACGACCAGTGACTTCCACGAACGACACCACCCTCCAGGCAGCCGGCTGCGTCCTGTGGCGCCGCTCCCCGATGGACGGGGAGCTGGAGATCTGTCTGGTCCACCGTCCGAAGTACGACGATTGGTCCCACCCCAAGGGCAAGCTGAAGCGCGGCGAGGACGCCCTCGCCGGCGCCCACCGCGAGGTGCTGGAGGAGACCGGGTACACAGCTACCGCCGGTGCCGTACTGCCCACCGTGCGTTACCTTGCGAACGGGCGGCCGAAGCAGGTCCGGTACTGGGCGGCCGAGGCCGGGGAGGGCGGTTTCACGCCGAACGACGAGGTGGACCGCATCCTGTGGCTCCCTCCGACAGCCGCCCGCAACCGCCTCACCCAGCCGAGGGACCGCACCCTCGTGGACGCGCTCCTGACCTCGCTGCACCTGGCATAGTCCGGAATCAGCTCGTGTCCTCGACGTGAGCGTTCCGTGACCTAACCGCACCGCCCACAGGGGTTCACCCTCCGTTCACTTATGCCCATAGGCGCCTTCACCTGTTCTGCCTAATTTCGGCCTTACGCGATGCGAGCCGCGACCTGGGGGTCGCCACCCGCGTCACCCCGTCTTCGCACGCCGCCGTAATTCAGGACGGCGGCTCTCGGAAGGAATTCTTTCAAGTGAAGCTTCAGCGCATGAACCGGCGGGCCCTCTCCCTCGGTGCTCTCGCCGTCTCCGGCGCCCTGGCCCTCACGGCGTGCGGCTCGGACGACAACAGCTCGGGCACGAGCAGCAGCAGCTCCACGTCGGCCAACGCCAGCTCGGCCGTCTGCGGCGACGCCAAGAAGGGCCAGCAGCTGCTCGCCGACGGCTCGTCCGCGCAGAAGAACGCGATCGACGCGTGGGTCAAGGCGTTCAGCACGGCCTGTGGCGTCCAGATCAACTACAAGGGCGGCGGCTCCGGCGCCGGTGTCACCTCCTTCAACCAGGGTCAGCTGGCGTTCGCCGGTTCCGACTCCGCGTTGAAGCCCGAAGAGGTCACCGCCTCGAAGCAGGTCTGCTCCGGCGGCCAGGGCATCGACCTCCCGATGGTCGGCGGCCCGATCGCGCTCGGCTACAACGTCCCGGGTGTCGACAACCTGGTCCTGGACGCCCCGACGCTCGCCAAGATCTTCGACAGCAAGATCACCAAGTGGAACGACGCGGCGATCAAGAAGCTGAACCCGTCCGCCACGCTGCCCGACCTCAAGATCCAGGCGTTCCACCGCTCGGACGAGTCCGGCACCACGGACAACTTCACCAAGTACCTGATCGCCACCACCCCGGACAACTGGAAGTACACCGGCGGCAAGGCCTGGCAGGCCAAGGGCGGCCAGTCGGCGGCCGGCTCGGCGGGCGTGGCCGCGGGGGTCAAGCAGACCTCCGGCGCCATCGGCTACTTCGAGCTCTCCTACGTCGCCGACGGCGTCAAGGCCGTCAGCATCAACACCGGCGCCTCGGCCCCGGTCGCGCCCAGCACCGACAGCGCCACCAAGGACATCGCCGCCGCCAAGATCGTCGGCACCGGCAACGACCTGAAGCTGCAGCTGGACTACAACACCAAGGCCGAGGGCGCGTACCCGATCACCCTGGTGACGTACGAGATCATCTGCGACAAGGGCAACAAGGCCGACACGCTGCCCGCCACGAAGGCGTTCCTCACCTACATCGCCAGCGAGGACGGCCAGAAGGTCCTCTCCGGCATCGACTACGCGCCGATCCCCGACGCGATCATCGCCAAGGTTCGCAGCACCATCGCGAGCATCAGCTAGTCCGAGTGTGCGGCCGGGTCCCGTTCCAGGGGCCCGGCCGCACCGTCCGGTGCACCGCCGCCACGGACCGCACACCGCACGTGTGGACCCGCAGACCGGAGACCTCCAATGGATATATCGACAAAGAACCCTGAAGAAGCACCCCCTCCCACTCCCGAGCCCGCCGCCGCGCAGAAGCCCGCGGCCCGCGGCGCCACCCGACCCGGTGACCGGATCTTCCTCGGTCTCTCCCGCGGGTCGGGCATCCTGCTGTTGGTGATCATGGCCGCGATCGCGGTCTTCCTCACCTATCGCGCCTCCCTCGCGATCAGCAAGGACCACGCGAACTTCCTCACCACCTTCGAGTGGAACACCGGCCTGGTGCCGCCGAAGTTCGGCATCGCCGTCCTGGCGTTCGGCACGGTGGTGTCCTCGATCATCGCCATGGTCATCGCGGTCCCGATCGCGGTCGCCATCGCCCTCTTCACCACGCACTACGCCCCGCGCAAGCTCCGCGGCCCGGTCTCGTACGTCATCGACCTGCTGGCCGCCGTACCGTCCATCGTGTACGGCCTGTGGGGCGCCCTGATCCTGGTGCCGCACATGGTCGGCCTCTTCGGCTGGCTGAACGACTACTTCGGCTGGACCGGGATCTTCTCCTGGGACCAGGGCGCGCCCCGCTCGATGCTCACCGTCGGCGTCCTGCTCGCGATCATGATCCTGCCGATCATCACCAACGTGAGCCGTGAGGTCTTCCGGCAGGCCCCGCAGATGATCGAGGAGGCGGCCCTCGCCCTCGGCGCCACCCGCTGGGAGGTCATCCGCATGGCGGTGATCCCCTTCGGCCGCTCCGGCGTGATCTCCGCCTCGATGCTCGGCCTCGGCCGCGCGCTCGGCGAGACGATGGCCGTCGCCACCGTGCTCTCCCCGGACTTCATCATCCACGCCAGCCTGCTCAACCCGGGCGGCGGCACCTTCGCCCAGAACATCGCCAGCAAGTTCAGCGAGGCGACACCGGACGGCCGTGACGCGCTCATCGCCTCCGGTCTGGTCCTGTTCGTCATCACCTTGCTGGTCAACGGCGCGGCCCGGCTCATCATCGCCCGCCGCGCGGAGTACTCGGGGGCCAACGCATGAGCAACGCAGTCGCAGCCGAGAAGCCCGCGAGCACCCTCCAGGGCGCGACGCTCCCCACCTGGTCGCCGTACGCGATCGCCGGCGGCTCCATCGTCCTGGCCGTCCTCATCGGTCTGGTCGGCAGCCTCGACAGCAAGGTCCAGTGGGGCCTGATCGCGGCGATCCTCTTCGTCATCGGTACGTACGTCGTCGCGGCGCGCATCGAGGGCACCCGCCAGGCCAAGGACCGCATCGCGACCAGCCTGGTCTGGGTCGCCTTCCTGCTGGCCGTCGTCCCGCTCGTCTCCCTCCTGTGGACGACGATCTCGCGCGGCGTGAAGGTCCTCGACGTCTACTTCCTGACCCACTCGATGGGCGTGGTCGGCGACACCGAGCCCGGCGGCGGTATCTACCACGCGATCATCGGCAGCCTGGAGCAGGTCGGCCTCGCCACCGTGATCGGCGCCCCGATCGGTGTGCTCACCGCGATCTACCTGGTCGAGTACGGATCGGGCGCCCTCTCCAAGGCGGTCACGTTCTTCGTCGACGTCATGACCGGTATCCCGTCGATCGTCGCGGGTCTGTTCATCCTGTCCCTGATGCTCATGTGGGACATGCAGCCCTTCGGCTTCGCCGGTTCCTGCGCCCTGGCCATCCTGATGATGCCGGTCGTGGTCCGCTCCACCGAGGAGATGCTGAAACTCGTCCCGAACGAGCTGCGCGAGGCATCCCTGGCGCTCGGCATCCCGAAGTGGCGCACGATCCTGAAGGTGGTCCTCCCGACCGCCATCGGCGGCATCACCACCGGCATCATGCTGTCGGTGGCCCGTATCGCCGGTGAGACCGCGCCCGTACTGCTGCTGGTGTTCGGCAACCCGTTCATCAACAACGACCCGTTCCACGGTGCGCAGGCGTCGCTTCCGCTGTACATCTATCAGCAGTTCGCGCAGAGCGCGGGTTCCGGTGCGGCCTACGACCGTGCCTGGGCCGCGTCCCTCACGCTGATCGCCTTCGTGATGATCCTCAATCTGGTGGCCCGCGGCATCGCCCGCTGGAAGGCCCCCAAGACCGGTCGCTGACCGCGACCTCCTCAGCGACCGTTCTGAAGTCTGGAAGTGAAGCAATCATGTCCAAGCGAATCGACGTAAGTGGGCTGACCGCCTACTACGGCTCCCACAAGGCAATCGAAGACATCTCGATGACGGTCGAGCCCCGCTCGGTGACGGCCTTCATCGGCCCCTCCGGCTGCGGCAAGTCGACGTTCCTGCGCACGCTCAACCGTATGCACGAGGTGACGACCGGCGGCCGGGTCGAGGGCAAGGTCCTCCTGGACGACGAGGACCTCTACGGCCACGGCATCGACCCGGTGTCGGTGCGCCGCGAGATCGGCATGGTCTTCCAGCGCCCGAACCCGTTCCCCACGATGTCGATCTTCGACAACGTGGCGGCGGGCCTGCGCCTCGCCGGCTCGTACAAGAAGAGCGAGCTGAGCGACGTCGTGGAGAAGTCGTTGAAGGGCGCGAACCTCTGGAACGAGGTCAAGGACCGCCTGAACAAGCCGGGTTCGGGCCTGTCGGGTGGTCAGCAGCAGCGCCTCTGCATCGCCCGGGCGATCGCGGTGGAGCCGAAGGTCCTGCTGATGGACGAGCCCTGCTCGGCCCTCGACCCCATCTCGACCCTCGCGATCGAGGACCTGATCGGCGAGCTGAAGGAACGCTTCACGATCGTCATCGTGACGCACAACATGCAGCAGGCGGCGCGTGTCTCGGACCGTACGGCCTTCTTCAACCTCGCGGCGGTCGGCCAGCCCGGCCGCCTGATCGAGATCGACGACACGGAGCGCATCTTCTCCAACCCGTCGGTCCAGGCCACGGAGGACTACATCTCGGGCCGCTTCGGCTAAACCCGGGCACTCCTCTTCAAGAACCCCTCGCGGTGCTGCATGGCGGTGCCACCGCGAGGACGAAAAGGGCCCGCCCCTGGCTCCCGGGGGCGGGCCCGTTCGTATGTCCGGCCGGACTGTCCCTACGCGGGAGTACCGGCGTACTGCCTACGCCACGCGCTGCACGTGTCCGCCTTCACGACACCGTCGTCGTCGACGCAGACCTGGATGTACACGTAGGAGGTCTCGGAGACGTTGTGGGATTCGTACACGCACTCCTGGAAGCCCTTGCCGTCGTAGATCGGGTGCTGGGTACCGCTGGCGCCGACCTTCCAGTAGCCCATGACTCCGGCGCCGTCCTTCCAGTTGTCGCAGACCGAGAAGTGGTCTCCGTAGCTCTCGAAGTACATGGATCCGGCCTGCACGAGGTAGCCGTCCGCCGCAACGGTGTCGACGTCGATGGTCACGGCCGCCGCGGGCGAGGCCGCGTAGAGGAGCAGGCCCGTGAGAGCCGACGCCACCCCCGCCCCGGACATGAGGTGACGACGAAGTTTGGACATAGGGACCCCCACCCTCGTATGGCGCGTTCAATTCGAACGCTTGAGCCCCAGAAGTTAGCAGTGCCCCCGGCGCCATCACCGGGTTTTCGAGAAAGCGGTTTCACCTTCACAGGAATGGCCCGCTCCGGAAGTCGGAGCGGGCCACTGACCGGAGTGAAGGGAGGGCTACAGGAACGCGAGGTTCACGACCCAGAACGAACAAGCGGCCACCACCGCGGCCGCCGGCATCGTGATGAACCAGCCCATCACGATGTTCTTGGCAACGCCCCACCGCACGGCATTGACCCGCTTCGTGGCGCCCACGCCCATGATCGCCGAGGTGATGACGTGCGTCGTCGACACCGGCGCCTTGAAGAGATACGCCGTGGTGAACATGATCGCCGCGCCCGTCGTCTCCGCCGCGAACCCCTGCGGAGGATCAAGCTCGATGATCTTCCGCCCCAGCGTCCGCATGATCCGCCAGCCACCCGCGTACGTCCCCAGCGACAGCATCAGCGCGCAGACGATCTTCACCCACACCGGGATCGGATCGCCGTAGGTCGAATGCCCGGAGATCACCAGGGCCATCACCACGACACCCATGGTCTTCTGCGCGTCCTGGAGACCGTGCCCGAGGGCCATGCCCGCCGCAGACACCGTCTGCGCGATACGGAACCCCCGCTTGGCCTTGTGCGGATTGGCCCGCCGGAAGATCCACATGATCGCGGTCATCACCAGGTAACCGCCGACGAGACCGACGACCGGCGACACGAACATCGGCACGATGACCTTGTCGACGACCCCGTGCCAGATGACATCGGTACCGCCGGCCAACGCGGCCCCCACCATCCCGCCGAACAACGCGTGGGACGAGGACGACGGCAGGCCGAAGTACCAGGTGACCAGGTTCCAGGTGATCGCACCGATCAGTGCCGCGAAGAGAATCCCCATCCCCTTCGACCCCTCGGGCGTCTCGATCAGCCCCTCGCTGACGGTCTTGGCGACCCCGGAACCGAGAAAAGCACCCGCGAGATTCATGACCGCGGCCATCGCCAGCGCCGCGCGCGGAGTCAGCGCCCGAGTCGATACGGACGTAGCGATGGCGTTCGCAGAGTCGTGAAAACCGTTCGTGTACGTGAAAAAGAGCGCGACCAGAATGGTCACGACCAGAGCGAAGGTGTCCATGGAGAGGTCAGGACTCCTTGACGGCGATGGTCTCCACCGTGTTCGCCACGTGCTCGAACGCGTCCGCCGCTTCCTCCAGCACATCCACGATCTGCTTGAGCTTCAGCACCTCGATGGCCTCGTACTTGCCGTTGAAGAGCATGGCCAGCAGCTTGCGGTGGATCTGGTCGGCCTGGTTCTCGAGGCGGTTGACCTCGATCCAGTACTCGGTGAGGTTCTCCATCGTGCGCAGGTTCGGCATGGCCTCCGCGGTCAGCTCCGCCGCGCGCGCGAGCACCTCGATCTGCTGCTCGACGCCCTTGGGCAGTTCCTCCACGTTGTAGAGGACGACCAGGTCGACGGCCTCCTCCATGAAGTCCATGATGTCGTCGAGGCAGGAAGCGAGGTTGTAGATGTCCTCGCGGTCGAAGGGCGTGATGAACGAGGAGTTCAGCTGATGGAAGATCGCGTGCGTGGCATCGTCACCGGCGTGTTCAGCGGCCCGCATACGCTCTGCGATCTCGGCCCGGCCGGCGGTGTCCGCCCCGAGCAGTTCCATGAGGAGTTTCGAGCCCGTGACGATGTTGTCCGCGGACGCGGCGAACATGTCGTAGAAGCTCGTCTCCCTGGGGGTCAGACGAAAGCGCACAAGGGGTCCTCGGGATGCATCGGTTTCGGTCAGGCTGATGCTAAGTGCATCATCCGGCCACGGCTAATGGGCCGTCCCCCAGTGTCGCCCATCAGGCACAGTGATCCGCACGGGGGCGTACCAAGGGCCCTATACCCAGCAAAGTTCGTTACGATATACCCACTAGGGGTATATGTCTGGAGGACGCGATGGACGCGATGACGACCACCGAGGCCGGCGCGACGGCAGCGCCCTCCGAGCCGGCTCTGGAACCGGTGACGCACGGTTACCACAAGCAGAAGGACGAGCACCTCAAGCGCCTGCGCCGGATCGAGGGCCAGATCCGCGGACTGCAGCGCATGGTCGACGAGGACGTCTACTGCATCGACATACTCACCCAGGTGTCCGCCTCCACGAAGGCCCTGCAGTCGTTCGCGCTGCAGCTCCTGGAGGAGCACCTGAGGCACTGCGTCGCCGACGCGGCCGTCAAGGGCGGCGAGGAGATCGACGCGAAGGTCGACGAGGCGACGAAGGCGATCGCCCGGCTCCTCCGCACATAACGGCTCCTCCGCACGTAACTAACCGGTCCGACCAGCCTGACCGGTTAGTCGGGCGCACAGGAGGAGGCGTCCCGTTCCTCGGCCACTTTCAGCACCTCGTCGATGCTCTCAAGACTGAGCCGGTCCTCGGCGGCCGAGGCCGCGATGATCAGGTCTCCGCACAGCTCGATCTCGGCGAGGGCCACGTGGTCCTGAACTGCCGTACCGCCGACCGGAGCCACGTGCATCACCTCTTCTCTGCCGTCACCGACTTCCTAGAGTAGGGAGCGGTCTACACAACGCGCATGGCACGGACGGGCTAGTTCTCACCCCGACCCACACCGATCGATTCAGGTCACTTCTCGGCGATCTGCCCGGCGTAGATGTCCTTCGACGCCGGAAGCCGTACGTCCACGGGGGCCCCGAAGTCGTACAGCAAGGTCGTCGAGGTGACCGCCACGGTGCTGCGGCGCTGCCCGTTGACGAAGCTGAACCGCTGCTGGACCTTGCGGACGCGCCCCTGGTCGTCGAGGTAGACGTCGAAGGGCACCCGGGCGGTGGCGAACCCTTTCGCCGCCGACCTCAGCGCCGCCTCGTTCCCCGCCGACGCGCTCCTCGCGGCGACGGAGAGATCGGCGACCCCCCGATAGTGACGCACGGAGGCCCCGGCCACCTCCGTCTTTCCCAGATCCGTCGCGGTAGTCGTCCCACGCAGCAATTCGGCGGCGGCGTAGGGGTCGGTGGCCCCGCCCGTCACGAGGTTCCCGTCGGACAACGTCCCGGTGTCGACCCTTACCCACTTGTCGGCCGGTACTCCGGCGCCCCGGTTCTTCATGAACAGGGCGCCGGGCGCGAGGAGTTCGGTGATCGGCCGGTGCTCGCTGGCGCCGGCCGGATCCTGCGGCAACTGCACCTTCAGTCGGCCGAGTTGGCGCCGGAAGTCGTAGACGCCCTCGCCGCGGATGGTCACGCGGGTGCCGCCGGTGGCCATCTCCATGGACGTACGGGCCTGCGAACTCCCCGCCGCCACAAGGGTGTCGGCCGCGCGCCGCACCACCGCGACCGTGTTCCCGGCACCTCGCGCGTCCGCCATGGCCGCCCCGTCACCGCCGCTGCATCCACCGGTACCGACGCAGGCCCCGACCACGAGTCCCGCCGCGACGACCGCCCCACCGGCTCGCCTTTGCTGCCGCTCCATCGCTGCCGTACCCCCGGTACGTCGTCACGGGCCCCCTGTCGTTCCGCTTAACGAGCGGGCAGGTGGCCCCGTCACGCGGGTCGGGGGCACGGACAAGGTCGTAGGACCGCCATACGAACCCTTTACCGAAGGTCGGTAACGTTGTCGGAGTGGCTCAGCCGGACAGCCGAGAGGCTCCCCCCGAACACCCGGAACATCTCACGACGACGGTCGAACAGGGACCGTTCTGTGTCGCCCGCTGCGTCTGCGGCTGGCGGGGTCCGGCGAGACGCGCGAGAAGCCAGGCCAGGACGGATGCCACGGTCCACTCGGCTGTTCCAAACCCGTGACATGACCACGAGAACTTGTGGGGCACCGGACGTATCTCACTTCACGGAACCCCCACAGGAGGCGTAAATGGAACGGCGTTCGTTCATCGGTGGCGGCATGGCCGCGATAGCGGCGGTCGCGACGACCGCGTGCAACGGCAAGAACATCGGCGGCGGTGACACGTCCGCCACGGCGACCGACGCTTCCGCTTCTACGGGTACGACGGGACTGCGCACCACCAGTGCCGCGGCCGCCGCCAACTGGGCCGCCCTGGCCCGCGAGCTGGACGGCACCCTGGTCCGCCCCGGCGACGCCTCCTGGAAGACGGCCCACCAGCTCTACAACACCCGCTTCGACTCCCTGAAGCCGGCCGCGGTGGCGTACGTCGCGAACCCCGACGACATCCGCTCGGTCCTCTCCTACGCCCGCGCCCACAACATCCGCGTCGCGATCCGCAACGGCGGCCACTCCTACGCGGGCTTTTCCTCGGGCGACGGCCGCCTCATCCTCGACGTGTCCAAGCTGAACAAGATCCGGGCGAGCGGCTCAACCGCGGTCGTCGGCGCCGGTTCCAAGCTGATCGACGTGTACCGGGGTCTCGCCGCGAAGGGCGTGACGATCCCCGCAGGCTCCTGCCCGACGGTCGGCGTCTCCGGCCTCACACTCGGCGGCGGCCACGGCGTGGTCTCCCGCGCCTACGGCCTGACCTGCGACAGCCTCACGCAGGCGACGCTGATCACGGCGGACGGCAAGCAGCTGGTCGCCAACTCCACCGAGAACAAAGACCTGTTCTGGGCGCTGCGCGGCGCGGGCAACGGCAACTTCGGCGTCGTGACGGAGCTGCAGTTCAAGACCCACCCCGCGCCCCAGGCCGTATCGGGCTACCTGACCTGGCCGTCGTCGATGGCGGCGGCCGTGGTGAAGGCCTGGCAGGAGTGGGGCCCGGACCAGCCCGACGAGATCTGGTCCTCCTGCCACCTGACGAACACGCCGGGTGGCACCCCCAAGGTCTCGGTCGCGTGCTTCTCCCTGGGCACCTACAACGAACTCCAGAACGCGGTCGACAAGCTGGCCCACCTGGTAGGCGGCAACGCGTCGAGCGTCTCGCTCAAGCGGCACACCTACGAGGAGTCGATGGAGGCCTACGCCGGCTGCTCGTCCTTCTCCACCGACGCCCAGTGCCACCTGCCGGGCTCGACCCCCGGCCGCTCCCCGCAGGGCGCGCTGGCGCGGGAGACCTACGTCGGCCGCTCCGACTTCTTCGACCGCTCGATCTCGGCCACGGGCATCCAGACGATGCTCAACCAGATGAAGGCGGTCCGCGGCAACTCGGGCGACATCGCCCTGACAGCCCTGGGCGGCGCGGTCAACCGCGTCTCCCCCACAGCGACAGCCTTCGTCCACCGCCGCTCCCGCATGCTGGCCCAGTACATAGTGTCCTGGCCATCAGGCACGGCCGGCACGGCAGCCCAGTCCTGGCTGACGTCCTTCCACACAGCGATGAAGCCGTACGCCTCCGGCGCGGCCTACCAGAACTACACCGACCCAACTCTTACGAACTGGCGCAAGGCGTACTACGGCGACGCGGCAACCCGCCTGACGACGCTGAAGAAGCAGTACGACCCGACCCACTTCTTCAGCTACCCGCAGGGCCTGTAGGCCTGACTTTGCAACTGGCGGTCCCGCAATGCCCTTAGGGGCGCGGGGAACTGCGCGACCAGCCACAGCGCACCCGCAGCCGAAGAACCGACCTTACGACGGAGCAATCACGCCGCCAGATCCCGTTCCTCACTACCCGACGTCTCCGCCCGAGCCCCCGGAATCACAGCATCCCGTCTTACCCGGCGAACACCGGCCGACCGAACCACCCACCCACCCCAAGCCGACCCCTCGACAGCCTGGAGCACCGGCGTAAGCAAAGCCATGGCAAGCGGAGAAAGAAGCAGAGCAACAGCCGTACCCAGCGCGAACCCACCGACCACGTCAGTCGGATAGTGCACGCCCATGTACACCCGGCAAAACCCTTCGAGCAACGCAAGCCCGATCCCGACCAGCCCGAACCGCCGATCCGCGACGAACAACGCGACCCCCATCGCCATGGTGATGGTCGCGTGATCGCTCACGAACGAGTAGTCGGTCTTCCCCGAGATCAGCACATCAAGCCCGGTGTGGTCGAGGAACGGCCGCGGCCGCTCCACAAACCCGCGTATGGGTACGTTCACGAGAACAGCAAGCGCAGCGGCAAGCGGCGCCCAGACCAGCCCCGCGACGGACGCCGCGGAATCCTCGTCCCCCCGCCGCCGCACGGACCACCAGCACCACACCACGAGCAGCACCATCGCGATCAGCAGCCCGTACTCACCGACGAACTCCACGATCCGGTCGAACCAGTGCGGTGCGTCCTTCGCGAGTCCATTGATGTCGTAGAGCAGATCGACGTCGGGATTCGACCCGGATTCGGCGACTACAGCCATGGTGCTGCGGCTCCTTCGTCGTAGTTCCGGGCGCATCTCTCGTGCGCATTACTGAACAGGAACGCACGGTCCCGCTTAATACGTTCCACCCTCCACCGAATGATCACTCAGACGTTATCGAAGAGAGACACATCGCCCCAGCTCAGGGGGTGGGTTCACGCTCGGTTCACACCGTCGTGGGGAGTGCTTTCGCGCCATCTTCGGTGACGCGGGTGGCACCGAAGTAATCGGGGGTGTCAATGGGGTCGAATCGGATCACAGCACCCGTCCGGGGTGCGTCGATCATGAACCCGCCGCCGACATAAATCCCCACATGCCGGATCGCGCGGGAATTGGTGAGGTCGTCCGAGAAGAACACCAGATCTCCCGGCAGCAATTCGGCCCGCTGCGGGTGCGGCCCCGCGTTGTACTGATCGTTCGCGACGCGCGGCAGCGTGATCCCCGCACTCTCGAACGCGGCCTTGGTCAGCCCCGAGCAGTCGAAGCGCCCGCCCTGGTCGGCGGTGCCGTTCCCGCCCCAGAGATAGGGGGTGCCGAGCTTGTTCTGGGCGTAGTTGATGGCGGTGGCGGCCTGCTGGGAGGGATCGACCCGGCTGACGGGCGCGGCGAAGCTCTGCTCCAGCGTCGTGATCGTCTTCACGTAGTTCTTGGTCTCCGAGTACGGCGGTACGCCCCCGTACTTGATGACCGCGTACGCGCCCGCGTTGTACGAGGCGAGCATGTTCTCGGTCTGGTTCCCCGGCACGTCCTTCACATACGAGGCGAGCTCGCAGTCGTAGGACGCGGCCGACGGGATCGCGTCATTCGGATCCCATACGTTGCGTACGCCGTCGCCGTTGCCGTCGATCCCGTGCGTGGCCCAGGTCCCCGGGATGAACTGCGCTATCCCCTCGGCCTTCGCCGGGCTCTTCGCGTTCGGGTTGAACCCGCTCTCCTGGTAGAGCTGGGCGGCGAGCAGTGCGGGGTTGAGGGCGGAGCAGAGGTTGCCCCACTTCTGTACGAGCGCCGAATAGGCCGTCGGCACCGCGCCCTTGGCGAGCGCGACGTTCCCGCCACCGGCTCCGTTGACGAGGTTCCCGGCGACGAGGTACACCCCGACGACGAGCAGCATCACAAAGCTGAGCCCGAGCCCAGCCGCGACCCCACCGGCCACCCATACTTTTCGCACGGCTCAACCCTCCCCCATGTCAGCCCTGTTCAAGGCCATTTCGGGGCAGGGTGGCGGCATTTCGCCGTGCTTCCACCACATCTGACGCGTATTCAGCGCGTCCGGAGCGCCGTGTACCGCTCCTTATTACGGCTGTTACGGGTCGGTCGTCGCGTCCTTGTACAACTCGGCTGCTTCTTTCCCGAACACGACACTGTACGAAATGTCAGGCGTCAGTCCGCCCTGTTCGTGTCCGCCGATGACACCCACGACCTGCTGGTCCCCGTTCACCCAGGGGCTGCCGCTGGTGCCGCCGGTGAAGCCCGGGCAGTCGATGCGCTGCTGGGTGCCGCTGTGCTGGGTGGGTTTGTTGGTGCAGCTGATCGGCTGATCGGTGGCGGAGGGATACCCGGTGATGGTCACGGCCGTGGCTCCGGTGGCCATCCCGGTGACGAACCCATCGGCCCCGACGACGTCCTCGATGTTCTTGCCGCCCACCTCGACGACCGTGGCGAACCCGATGTCGCTGTCCTCCGCCTGCCCCTTGGACCACCCGTCGGGCAGGAACCGCTTCTCGATCTTCCACACCCCGTAGGGAGCCATGCCGTCCCGGTACCCGGGCACGAACACGTCTCCGGGGTCCCCGTCCAGGCAGTGGGCCGCGCTGACGATGAGGTTGTGCCCCGCGCTGTGCACCACGGACGCGGTGCAGTGGTGCCCGCCGGCCAGGCTGGTGACATGGGCCGCCCCGAACAGGGCACCCACCCGCGCGCTCTCCTTGCTCGCCACGGTCACCGTGGTCACGCCGAAGGGCCCCGGGCCGTCGTCGGCGGTCGCCACGGACGCGGAGGTCAGTGCCAGCGTCACCACGGCGACGAACAGCGCGTACCTACGGTTGCCCGCGAGGCGAGCGGAACGGGAGATGCCTGAGCTGCGCTTCATCGGCCCCCACTTTGTCCCACGAAGGTGAGAAAGGACGTCGACGTTTGCTGAGATTTCGCTGTGAACGGCTCATTCCATGGCATGCGAGATCGCACATTCGGCGCTTCGTTCGGCGGTCAGTCCACCGTACTGTCCCCCCGTCCCTCCCGCCTCTCCTGCGCGATACTCAAACCCATTCCCGCACTCGACGAAGGAAACCCCCGTGTCTGACATCCCCCCCGACCTCACCTGGGAACGAGCGGCCCCACCGGACGCGACCGGCCCCGGCCCCTGGATCGAGATCGCCTTCGGCGCCGGGGACGACGGCGAGGCCCCGGTCTACATCCGCGAGACCAGCGACCCGGACAACGTGGTCACCACCAACCGCCGCAAGTGGGACGCCTTCGTGCTCGGGGTACAGGCGGGCGAGTTCGACCACTTCGTGGAGGGTGTGCAGGACGAGGCGGACACAACAGCCCCGGAAAACGGGCCACATGCATAGAAGCCGCGTCTACGCCCTCCTGATTGACACCCCCGGACCGGAGGCCGCCGCCGCTGCGTCCTTCTGGGCGGCGGCACTCGGCGCGTCCGCCGTACCGGTCCCGGCGGAGGAACAGTTCACCAGCCTCCACGGGGCAATCCCCGGCCTGGTCACGGCGGTTCAGTCGATCGACGATCCCAACCCGCGCTTCCACATCGACATCGAGACGGACGACGTGGAGGCGGAGACCGCCCGCCTGCTCGCCCTTGGCGCGACCCAGGTCTCCCGTTGGCTGGAATGCCGGGTACTGCGCGCCCCCGGCGGCCATCTGCTCTGCGTCCTGCCGGTGCACAGCACCCCTGCGGTCTTCAACGCCGGGGCGCGCACCTGGAGTTAACGCGACTGGGCAGAGGCCGCTCAGAACGTCGTCGTCATCCCCCCGTCCACCGCGATCGTCTGCCCCGTGATGAACGACGCCGCGTCGCCCGCCAGGAACACGACGATCCCGGCGATCTCCGCCGGTCGCCCCCAACGCCCCAGCGCGGTGCGGGTCCTGAGCCAGCGGCCCCACTCGGGGTCGTCCGCCAGCCCGGCGTTGACCTCGGTCGCGAAGGTTCCCGGTGCCACCGAGTTGACCGTCGTGCCGCTGGGCCCCAGGTCGGCGGCGAGCGCCCGGGTCAGCCCGTCGAGGCCGGCCTTCGCCGTGGCGTAGGCGACGTCCCCGGTGCGGCCCAACTGGCCGACGACGGAGGACACGTTGATGATGCGACCCGGGGTGCCGCGCGCGGCCAGGCCTTCGGCGACCGTCCGGCTCAGTGCGTACGCCGAGGTCAGGTGGA
Organism: Streptomyces xylophagus; assembly: GCF_000716435.1. Lineage (GTDB taxonomy): Bacteria > Actinomycetota > Actinomycetes > Streptomycetales > Streptomycetaceae > Streptomyces > Streptomyces xylophagus. The sequence continues at coordinate 14,663 of NZ_JNWO01000008.1, read as the reverse complement.
CGTCGAGCATGCGCGCCAGCTCGTCCGGGGTCATCTCGCGCAGCCCGCGCCGGTCCCGTTGGCCGACGTTGTTGACCAGCACGTCGATGTCCCCGAGCCCGCGCACCGCCGCCCGCGCACCGGCACGCTCGGTGACGTCGAAGACGGCGGCCCCGGCGTCCAGCCCGTCGTCCCGCAGCGCGGCGACGGCCGCCTCGACGGTGGCCGGGTCCCGCCCGTTGACCAGTACCCGCGCGCCCGCCCTGCCCAGTCCCCGCGCCATCTCCAGGCCCAGCCCGCGCACCGACCCGGTCACCAGGGCCGTACGCCCACTGAGCGTGAAGTCGTCGTGGTCAGCCATCCCGCGACCTCCACCTGAGCTGTCACTGAAACACTCGTTTCAGTTACGGTAGCGCAGTGGGTACGACACCGTCATCACCGTCTTCGCCCAGGCGCACCGAGCTCCTCGACGCCTGCTACGCCTATCTCCTCGAACACGGCCTCACCGGCCTGTCCCTGCGCCCCCTGGCCGCCGCCACCGGCACCAGCCCGCGCGTCCTGCTCTACCTCTTCGGCAGCAAGGACGAGCTACTGCGGCAACTGCTCGCCCGCGCCCGGCACGAGCAGGTCGAGATGATGGCCGCCGTACTGACGAGGGCGGCCGGTGACGGCTTCGACGCCCTGGTCGACCGCCTGTGGGCGTTCCTCTCCGCACCGGAGCAGCGCCCCATGGTCCGGCTGACGTACGAGGCCTTCCTGCTGTCCCTGAGCCACGACCCCGGCCCCTGGGCGGGCTTCGCCGGCGAGGCGGCCCACGACTGGCTCGACCTCCTCGTGCGGGCCCAGCCGCCCGACACCCCTCCCGCTCTCGCGGAGGCCAGGGCGACCCGGGCGCTGGCCCTGATCCGGGGCCTCCTGCTGGACCTCCTGGCCTGCGACGAACCGCGGCGGGTCCAGTCGGCGCTCACCGTCGGGACCGCGAACGCGACACTCCCTACGCCACCGTCCTCACCGGAAACCGCGGACCCGACACCCCCTACGCCGCCGCCCCCACCGGGAACCGCACCCCGGTGAGCTCCTCGGAAGCCGTCCACAGCCGCTGAGCCGCCGCCACGTCGCTCGCCGCCGCACTCCGCCCCACCAGCGTCGGCGCGCCCCGCACCTCCATCGGCCCGCTCGGCCCGACGTAACTCGCGCCCGGCAGATCCTGGGTCGCCGCGAACAGCGTCGGCAGGGCGCCCCCCTTGTCGTCCTGGGCCACGACCTTGTTGCCGACGGCCATGAGCACCCGCGAGACAGGGTTCGTGGTGTGGCTCTGCAGGTTGGTCGCCGCCCAGCCCGGGTGCGCCGCGAGGGAGCGGACGCGCGAGCCCGACTCCGTGAGCCTGCGCTGCAGTTCGAGCGTGAAGAGCAGGTTGGCCAGCTTGGACTGGGAGTACGCGCGCTGCGGGCTGTAGATGCCGTCCAGGTTCAGGTTCTCGAAGTGGATGACGCGGTCGCCCATGCGGTGCGCGCCGGAGGACACCGTCACCACGCGGTCGGTGATGTGCGGCAGCAGCAGGTTCGTGAGGGCGAAGTGGCCCAGGTGGTTGGTGCCGAACTGCATCTCGAAGCCGTCGCGCGTGCGCCGCTCGGGGAGCAGCATCACGCCCGCGTTGTTGACCAGCAGGTCCAGCGGGCCGTCCCACCCCGCGGCGAACTCCCGCACGGACGCGAGGTCCGCGAGATCCAGCCGCCGCACTTCGGTACTGCCACTCACCTTCGCCGCCGCGGCCCGCCCGCGCTCCAGGTCCCGTACGGCGAACACGACATGCGCGCCCGCGCGGGCCAGCTCGGCGGCGGCCGCGAGACCGATCCCGCTGTTGGCGCCGGTGACGACCGCCGTACGCCCGGAGAGGTCGGGCACCCGGCTCGCGTCCCACTTGGTCTCGCTCTTGCTCTTGCTCTCGCTGCTGATGGTCTTGTCCGTCTTGTCCATGCCTCCCAATGTAGGCAACGCCTACAATGATGTCAATGACAACAATGATGTCGGCGCCAACAATGCTGGCGCCGACTACATCGGGATACGATGGTCCGCATGCCTGCACGCCCCTATCACCACGGAGACCTGCGCTCCGCCCTGCTCGCGAGCGCGGAGCGCACCCTGCTGGAGAAGGGGGTCGCGGCCCTGTCCCTGCGCGAACTCGCCCGGGACGTCGGAGTGAGCCATGCCGCCCCCGGCCGCCACTTCAAGGACAAGCAGGCCCTGCTCGACGCCCTGGCCCTGGCCGGCTTCGAGCGCATGACCGAGGAGCTGGACGCCGCCGACAGCCCCGAGCTGCCCCTGGAAGCCCGCCTCACCGAACTGGCCACGGCCTACGTGCACTTCGCGGTCTCGAACGCCGAGCTGCTCGAGGTCATGTACTCCCGCAAGCACGACCCCGACATCTCCGAGCAGCTGCGGGCAGCCGTGGACGGCACGACGACCCACTTCGTACGGATCGTCACCGACGCCCAGGGGCGCGGCGAGATGACCCCCGGCGCCCCCTGGACCATCGCCCTCGTCATCGGCGCCGCCCTCCACGGCACGGCGTCCTTCGCAGCCCAGGGCACCCTCACCCCGGAGGCGGCGGTCGAAGGCATCCCGACCCTGATACACCACCTGCTGCACGGCCTCACGCCCCGCGAGAACGAGCGGTGAGCGACAACTACTTGACGGTGATTCCGACCGACCCGCACTGGCAACCCGACCGGGCGGCCGCGGACCACGCCAAGGCCGCCCTGTCCGCCCTGCTCCCCGACGCCCGCCGCGGCCCGGAAGCCCGGTGGCACGACACCGTCGAAGTGGTCCACTGCGGCACGAACCTGGAGACGATCCGCTGCCCGCACTGCGGCGCGGACTCCGGCGACTGGTGGGGCGAAGCCGTCCAGGAGTGTTACGACGAAGGCTTCTCCACACTTCTGGTCACGGTCCCCTGCTGCGGCGCCGAGACATCGCTCAACGAGCTGACCTACGACTGGCCGATGGGCTTCGCGAGCTTCAGGATCGCGGCCCTGTATCCGAACCGAGGGTGGCTCACCGAGGAGGAGCTGGCCTCCGTCACAGCCGCGCTCGGACATCCCCTGCGCCAGATCCTCGCGCACTTCTAGCGCACTTCCGGCACCCCCGGTGACGCCTGTCAACGCGCGTCACGCTGTGGAGTTCCCGTGGAGAGAGTCAAGTCCGGGCCATCGCCACGCCATCCCGGCGCCATTGATCAGCAATCCCCCAACCCCCTTGAGTAACGCGGAAGTCAGAGTTCCGGAATCCTCCTTGTTGTCACGTACTCAACAAGAGATGGTCGTCGCGGGCCGCCGCCCCCACCGGGAACCTCACCGGTGGACCCCCCACCCGCAGGCCTCTGCCAACCTCTCTCTGGAGGCTGTACGTTGCGTACGTCACCGCCCAACTCCCCCCACATACGCGGCAACTGGCGCAGAATCGGTTCTGCCGCCGCCGCGACCGCCGCGCTCCTGATCGCCGGACTCGGCACCGCGGCCCACGCGAGCGCCGTCGCGGACACCACCGCGAGCACCAAGAAGGTCAGCGCCAGGACCGTCGCCGCACAGGTCGCCAAGGCCCATGTGCAGTACGAGAAGGCCGGCTGCGGCGCCACCCCGAAGAAGGGCTACGCCGCCTGTAACGCCCTCCGTGTCACCGGCGGCACCACCGCCTTCATGGAGAAGCAGGCCGCGCTGAAGGGCATCGCCCCCAAGACCATCTCCCCGAAGGCCGCCTCCGACGACCCCACCGGGTACGGCCCCTCGGACATCCAGTCCGCCTACGGCCTGGCGAGCGCCGCCTCCTCCGACGGCTCGGGCGAGACCGTCGCCATCGTCGACGCCTACGACGACCCGAACGCCGAAGAGGACCTCGCGACCTACCGGTCGTACTACGGCCTCTCGGACTGCACCACGGACAACGGCTGCTTCACCAAGGTCAGCCAGACCGGCTCGACGACCTCCCTCCCCTCCGCCGACAGCGGCTGGGCCGGTGAGGAGTCCCTCGACCTCGACATGGTCAGCGCGACCTGCCCGAACTGCAACATCCTCCTGGTCGAGGCCAAGTCGGCGAGCGACGCCAACCTGGGCACCGCGGTGAACGAGGCCGTCAAGCTGGGCGCCAAGTTCGTCTCGAACTCCTACGGCGGCTCGGAGTCCTCCTCCGACACGACGTACGACACCTCGTACTACAAGCACGCGGGCGTCGCCATCACCGCGAGCGCGGGCGACGAGGCCTACGGCGCCGAGTACCCGGCCGGCTCCCGCTACGTCACCGCCGTCGGCGGCACCAAGCTCTCCACGTCCTCCAACTCCCGCGGCTGGACCGAGAGCGTCTGGAAGACGAGCAGCACCGAGGGCACCGGCTCCGGCTGCTCCGCGTACGACGCGAAGCCCACCTGGCAGACCGACACGGGCTGCACCAAGCGCATGATCTCCGACGTCTCCGCGGTCGCCGACCCGGCCACGGGTGTCTCGGTCTACGACACCTACGGCGACGACGGCACCGGCTGGGGCACCTACGGCGGCACCAGCGCCTCGTCCCCGATCATCGCCTCGGTCTACGCCCTCGCGGGCACCCCGTCCAGCAGCTCCTACCCGGCCAGCTTCCCCTACGCCTCCGCCGGCACCTCCGCCCTGAACGACGTCACCAGCGGCAACAACGGCACCTGCTCCACGTCGTACTTCTGCACCGCGAAGTCGGGCTACGACGGCCCGACCGGCTGGGGCACCCCCGAGGGCGTGTCGGCCTTCACCGGCTGACACACCCCGCAGAACCTCCCCGTCGGGTCACGGGGAGCCGCCGGCAGAGGGGGACGTGGGGTCCCCTCGGCGGAGCAAGTGGCAACGGGCCGCGGCAACCAGCCGCGGCCCGTTCGCCATGTCCCGATGCCGTCATGCCCCCATGTGTCCATGTGCTAAGCGACTGCGTGACCAGTGGAAACCCCGTGGAAATACTGTGAGTTGGGTCAAGCGGGAGCCACCCGATGGCCATCGGACGGCCATCGGAAAGTAAGGCACAGCCCCCGTTCGGTAAGACGGAAGTCAGGATTCCAGCAGCCTCTTGTTGTCGCGTACTCAACAAGGGATCGTCATCGCGGGCCGCCCCCCACCGCCGGGGAAACCGTACCGGCGACACGCACCCGCACCGCCCCTGTTCCACCGACTCAGGAGGCTGCACCTTGCGTACCACCACCCCCAACTCCCCCCACACGCACGGTAGATGGCGCCGCATAGGATCCGCGGCCATAGCCACAGCCGCACTCGTCTTCACCGGCCTCGGCACCGCCGTACAGGCCGACGCCGTACAGAGCGCCACCACCTCCACCGCGGTGACCTACGCCGCCACCCCCTGTGCGACCCCCAAGCACACCGGCGATCTCACCTGCAAGTCCTACCGCGTCACCGGAGGCCTCACCGCCTTCCAGAAGATGCAGGCCGCGAAGACCGGCATCACCCCCAAGGCCGCCGACGCGTCGACCCCCTCCGGCTACAGCCCGACCAACCTCCGGTCGGCATACGGCCTGACGTCCGCCGCCGCCTCCAACGGCTCCGGTGAGACCATCGCGATCGTCGACGCGTACAACGACCCGAACGCCGAGGCCGACCTCGCGACCTACCGCTCGTACTACGGCCTCTCCGCCTGCACCACGGCCAACGGCTGCTTCAAGAAGGTCAGCCAGACCGGCTCGACGACCTCGCTGCCCTCCAGCGACGCCGGCTGGTCCGAGGAGATCTCCCTCGACCTCGACATGGCGAGCGCGATCTGCCCGCTGTGCAACATCACCCTCGTCGAGGCCACCAGCGCCAGCTACGCCAACCTCGGCACCGCCGAGAACGAGGCCGTAACCCTCGGCGCCAAGTTCGTCTCGAACTCCTACGGCGGCTCCGAGTCCTCCTCGCAGACGACGTACGACACCTCGTACTACAAGCACGCAGGCGTGGCCATCACCGTCTCCTCCGGTGACAGCGCCTACGGCGCCGAGTACCCGGCAACGTCCCAGTACGTGACGGCCGTCGGCGGCACCAAGCTCTCCACCTCCTCCACCACCCGCGGCTGGACCGAGACCGTCTGGCGCACCTCCAGCACCGAGGGCACCGGCTCCGGCTGCTCCTCCTACGACGCCAAGCCCACCTGGCAGACCGACACCGGCTGCACCAAGCGCATGGAGTCCGACGTCTCCGCCGTCGCCGACCCCGCCACCGGCGTCTCGGTCTACGACTCCTACGGCGTCACCGCCGGCTGGTACACCTTCGGCGGCACCAGCGTCTCCGCCCCGATCATCGCCGGCGTCTACGCCCTCGCCGGCACCCCCGCCAGCGGCACCTACCCGGCGCAGTACCCCTACGACTACGCGGGCACCTCGTCCCTCAACGACGTGACCAGCGGCTACAACGGCTCCTGCTCGACGGCGTACTTCTGCACCGCCGAGACCGGCTACGACGGCCCGACCGGCTGGGGCACCCCGGAGGGCATCTCCGCCTTCGCCAACTGACGACGACCCGGCCCCCATCCTGAACTGATCCTCAGTCACATGTCGTGCCACAGTGGGTCGTGGGGGCCACACCTGGCACGGGAGAACGGGCCGCGGCATCCAGCCGCGGCCCGTTCATCATGAGAACATCAAGGCGAACCGAATCCCGTAATCAGGGGCTAACGACCAAACCACGGACAGGTTCCGCTCCGGCCTCGTTGCCCGGCGTTACCTACCGTGATACACAGAGTGACCGTACGGGGTATTCGTACGAAACCCGCCAATCAATGACGCCAAGTCGACATCCGACGGCGCCTTTGTCGGCGACAATGATGCCTGACCTCTGCGCACCTGCAGGGGATGCGGAACTACCCATCAGGGGCGGTGACTTACATGCTCTCTGCGGCCGACAAGGGAGACATCAACACCATCATCGGCGGGATCGCTCCGGACTGGGGCCCCTTCGGCAGCCTGGGCAACGAGGCGAAGGTGATGATCGAGGTCGTGATGGCGGTCGCCATCCTGCTCTGCCTCGGGATCGCCGTATGGGGTGCGGCCAAACAGCGCATCGGCGCTACGGCGCTCCGCGACACGTTCAGCGCGGAGCAGGGCAAGGGACTCATCGTCGCCGGTCTGACCGGCGTCTTCATCATCGGCTCCCTCGGCACCCTCTTCACGATCGTGTACGGCATGGCCGTATAGCCGGCCTCGGCCGCCCGCCCTCTCCCCACCCCACCCGCCCGTCGTGCCCACCGGCTGAGGTTGCGTTTCCCTGATGTCGAGTCACCACACCGCGCCCACGCGGGAACCAGCACGGCTACCGTCGTACTTCCAGATGTTTCTGGACGACGGCGAAGGGGCGTACCCGGCATGAGTCCCGGAGACGAGCACGAGACCTCCGGCGGTTACGGCGGCACGGGCCAGACCCGCACCCGCCTCCCGCAGGGCACCGGCGGCGACATCTACGGCGGCGCCCGCAGAACCGGCCGCTCCTCCTCGAAAAGCCTGGTGACGGTCGTCGGAGTCGTCGTCCTCCTCATCGCCGCAATCGCCTTCGCCAACCGCGGAGGCGACAACTCCACGTCGACGGACGGCAATACGGCAAGCGGTTCCAAGCCGGATTCAGCGTCCACGGCAGCGAGCGGGACGAAGCCGGTGGAGTCGAAGACCGGTGGGATTCCGTCGGGCTTCGCGCGGAACCAGCAAGGTGCGCAGTCGGCGGCGGCGAACTACTCCGTGGCGCTGGGCTCGACCGGCATGTTCCAGAAGGAGATCCGGCACACGCTCGTGAACTCCCTCTACACGACCGGTGCCGCGAGCAAACTGACGGGTCCGATGGACCAGGCCTACTCGGCCGACTTCCTCGCCAAGTTGGGCCTCGACGCCAACGGCAACGCACCGACCGGCAGCACCTTCGTCTCGCGCGTCACCCCGGTGGGCACGACGGTCCAGCAGTACAGCGACAGCAGCGCGAAGGTCGCCGTCTGGTACGTGGGGCTCCTCGGCATGGCCGGGCAGACCTCGACCGATCCCGTCACCACCTCGTGGAAGACGTGGACCTTCGACCTCCAGTGGTCCGACGGCGACTGGAAGATCGCCAAGGACTCCCAGAAGGACGGCCCCGCCCCGGTACCCGGCGACGACACGGCTGCCACCTCGGACGAGATCAGCAAGGCCATCGACGAGTACGGAGGGTTCACGTATGCCCGGTAACCCGCAACGCGTGCTCAGGCTCGCCGGAATCGTGACCGCCGTACAGACGTCGCTCGTGCTGCTGGCCACTCACGCCGTCGCAGCGACCCCCAGCCCGTCCACCTCACCGTCCGCCTCGCCGAGCGTCGACTGCGGCCCCATCGTCGGCGACGCCAAGAAGTTCTGCGAACGCGGCAACGCAGGTAGCGGCTCCACCACCCCCAGCACCACCGACACCCTCGACCCCCTCTCCTCCCTCGCCAAGGGCTGCGCCGAAGCCGCCTCCTGGACAATCGACAAGCTCAGCGTCGCCGTCAAGGACACCGCGACCGTCGACTTCACGAACAACAAGTTCCTTCAGCAGTACGCCGTCGTCTTCGCCGCGTCCACGATCCTCACCCTTCTCCTGTGGCTCCTCGCGGTAGCGAAGCGCGCGGTCCGAGGCGTCCCCCTCACCACCGCGATCTCCGAGGCCGTTGGCTTCCTCTGGCTCACGGTCATCGCCTCCGCGTTCACACCCCTGATCCTGTACACAGTCGTCTCCGCCACCGACGGCATCACGGACGTCCTCGCGAAGACGACAGGCAACCAGGACACCTTCTTCGGCAACTTTTCCAACGCCCTGGCCAAGGGCGACAACATCGGCGGCGGCCCGATCATGCTGATCGTGGTCTCCCTGGTCAGCATCCTCGCCGCCGGCGTCCTCTGGCTGGAACTCGTCATCCGCGCCGCCCTCCTCTACGTAGGCGCCCTCCTCGGCACCGTCGTCTACGCCGGCCTCGTCGACAAGAACCTGTGGGGCCACGTCCGCCGCTGGGCCGGCATCATGATCGCGGTGATCCTGGTCAAACCGGTCATCGTCATCGTGCTGGGCCTGGCCGGCGCCCTGTCCACCGCCGACGGCCCGGACTCCTTCTCCGCCGTCGTCTCCGGCCTCGCGATCATCCTGCTCGCCATCTTCGCCAGCGCGATGATCTACCGCTTCGTCCCCGGCTTCGGCGACGACATCGCCAGCGGCCGCAACAACCGCATCATGCAGGGCGCCGAGGGCAAGGCCGCCGCGGTCATCAGCTCCCCGGCCACCATGGTCGCCCAGGGCATCAAGACCCACAGCGCCCGCGCGAACGACGGCGGGGGCGGCCAGTCCTCGTCCGGCGGCGGCGCCCGCCCGTCCAACCCGGTCTCCGGCGGCGTCGCGGCCCACAGCAGCCGCCCGTCGAGCGGTGGCGGCGGAGCTGTCCCCTCCGCCGCGCCCCCGCCCCGCCAGAGCCCGGCGAACACCCCGCACGCCAGCAACGCCCGCAACAACCGCACGGGAGGTGAAGGGCGTTGACGACAGAGTCCCACCTGTCCCATCCGATCACGCCCCGCCGGACATATCTCATCGGCCGAGCCCGGCCGAACGCGATCGTCGGCAAGAATCGTGAGACCGGCGAGATCGCGCTCATCATCCTGGGCGCGTTCCTCGGCATGATGAGCGGACTCCTCGTCCCCGTCCTCTCCCTGCGCATCGTGCTGCTGACCGGCTTCCCGATGCTGGCGCTGATGGCGGTCTACGTGCCGTACAAGCGCCGTACGTTCTACAAGTGGTTCGAGATCAACCGCAGTTACAAGCGGACCCTGCGCAACGGCACGACGTACCGCTCCTCCGTCATGGAGGCCGGCGTCCACCTCGACGGACGCGAGGTCGAGATCGGCCCACCGCCCGGGATCGGCCGCATCAACTGGCTGGCCGCCCCTTTCGGCCCCGACGAGATCGCCGTACTCCTGCACGCCGACCGCCGTACGGTCACCGCCGCGATCGAGATCGAGGGCCCGGGCGTCGGCCTGCGCGACAGCGAGGACCAGGAGGCCCTCGTCGACCGCTTCGGCACGCTCCTCAAGCACGTGGCGAACGGCGACGGCTTCGTCACCCGCATCCAGATGCTCGCCCGCACGCTGCCCGCCGACCCGGACGCCCACGCCAAGGACGTCGCCCAACGCGGCGACGAGAAGGCACTGAGCTGGCTGCAGCAGTCGTACGACCAACTGCAGTCGATGGTGTCCACCAGCAGCGAGCAGCACCGCGCCTACCTCGTCGCCTGCATGCACTTCACCCGCGAACTCTCCGCCGAGGCCCACGCGATGGCCCGCGCCTCGCGCCCCCACGCGGGCCGCAAGCTCGACCGCGACGCGGGCCTCGCCGTCGTCATGGCACGTGAACTCACCGATATCTGCTCGCGGTTGCAGGAGGCGGACATCCGCGTACGGCAGCCGCTCGGCCAGGGCCGGCTCGCCTCGCTCATCCACTCCATGTACGACCCGGACCACTCCATCGACCACCTCCAGGCGATGACGAAGCGCAACGCCTGGCCGGCCGAACTCGACGCCATGGAACCGACGTTCCTCCAGGCGAAGACCCGCGAGTCGTCCACCCGCGAACCGTGGTGCCACGCCACGGCCTGGGTGAAGGAGTGGCCGATGACCCCGGTCGGCGTGAACTTCCTGGCGCCCCTCCTCGTCCACACCCCGGACGTCATCCGCACGGTCGCCGTCACGATGGACCTCGAACCCACCGAGGTCGCCATCGAGCGCATGCTGACCGAGAAGACGAACGACGAGGCCGACGCGTCCCGCGCCGCCAAGATGAACCGCACCGTCGACCCCCGCGACGTCGCCGCCCACGGCCGCATGGACCAGCGCGGCGAGGACCTGGCGAGCGGCGCGGCCGGCGTGAACCTCGTCGGCTACATCACCGTCTCCTCCCGCAACCCCGAGGCTCTCGCGCGCGACAAGCGCACGATAAGGGCGTCCGCCGGCAAGTCGTATCTGAAGCTGGAGTGGTGCGACCGCGAGCACCACCGCGCGTTTGTGAACACACTGCCGTTCGCCACCGGCATCCGGAGGTAGGGGCTCAGATGCGGGATCCGCTGTCCGTCCTCACCGACGCCTTCACGTCCTTCCTCTTCGGCAAGATCGAGTCCACCCGCCTCCCCGTCCGCACCTCGACAGGCCAGGCCCAGGCGGTCTATCTCCCCACGGCAGCCCCCGGGTTGGGCGACTCGGGCGTCATCATCGGCCGCGAGGTCTACTCCGGCAAGGGCTACATCTACGACCCCTTCCAGCTCTACGGCCAGCAACTCCCCGCCCCCCACTGGCTGGTGCTCGGCGAGTCCGGCAACGGCAAGTCGGCCCTGGAGAAGACGTACGTCCTACGCCAACTGCGCTTCCGCGACCGCCAGGTCGTCGTCCTGGACGCCCAGGGCGAGGACGGCGTCGGCGAATGGAACCTGATCGCGGAGGAGTTGGGAATAACCCCCATCCGCCTGGACCCAACCGCCGCCCTGGACATGGGAATCCGCCTCAACCCCCTCGACCCGGCGATCACGACGACCGGCCAACTCGCCCTGCTCCGCACGATCATCGAGGTGGCGATGGGCCACGGCCTCGACGAACGCTCGGGCTTCGCGCTGAAGGTGGCGCACGCCTACGTCAACGAGACGATCGTCGAACGCCAGCCGGTCCTCATGGACATCGTCGAGCAACTACGCCACCCCGAACCGGAGTCAGCCGAGGCGATGAACGTCGCCATAGACGACGTACGGGCATGGGGCCTGGACGTGGCCCTGGTCATCGACCGCCTGGTCGACGGCGACCTCCGAGGCATGTTCGACGGCCCGACGACGGTGGGCATCGACCTGGACGCCCCGCTGATCGTCTTCGACCTGTCCCACATCGACCGCAACTCCATCGCCATGCCCATCCTGATGGCGATCGTCGGCGTCTGGCTGGAACACACCTGGATCCGCCCCGACCGGAAGAAGCGCATCTTCCTCGTCGAGGAGGCCTGGCACATCATCAACAGCCCGTTCGTGGCCCAACTCTTCCAGCGCCTGCTGAAGTTCGGCCGACGCCTGGGTCTGTCGTTCGTGGCGGTGGTCCACCACTTGTCGGACGTGGTGGACGGAGCGGCGGCGAAGGAGGCAGCGGCGATCCTCAAGATGGCCTCGACGCGAACGATCTACGCCCAGAAAGCGGACGAAGCACGCGCCACGGGCCGGGTGTTGGGGCTGCCACGCTGGGCGGTGGAGATCATCCCGACCCTCACCCCCGGTATCGCGGTCTGGGACGTCAACGGCAACGTCCAGGTGGTCAAACACCTGATCACCGAGACGGAACGCCCCCTCGTCTTCACCGACCGCGCGATGACCCAGTCCTCCCGCGACCACGACCGCGAACTGACCGACGACGCCCTGCGCGCCGCCGAGTTGGAGGCGGAGGAACGCGCGGCGGCCTTCATGGAACAGCACCTGAGCGATCTCGACGGCTCCTCCGAGTCCACGGTGGCGTGAGAGGCGAAGAGGCGAGATGAGACCGAACGACGAACGGGAGCGCCGAGGAGGCATCCCCGACGGCCTGTTGATCGGCCTGCTCGCCTTCCTCCTCGGCATGACCCTGCTGGTGTGGTCGGCCGCGGGCCTGGCAGCCCTGTTCTCCAAGGGCGCCTGGCCCACGGGCGTCACCTTCGCCCGCACCCCCCTGGCCATGCGCCACCTGATCGGCCAACCGCACGACATCACCGGCGCCTGGCCGGAAACCCCACCCACCCAACTCTCCGGCTACGGCCTCTTCTGGGGCCTGTTCATCGGCCAGTTGATGGTCCTCTTCGTCCTCACCGTGTTCACGATGGGCACGGTCGCGAGATGGCGGGCGGTACGGGCCAGGAGCCGAACGGCGGTACAAGCACCGGAAGTTCAGGAAGTACCGGCACCGAGACCGGAGCCACAGCCGCAGCCAACGGCCGTCTTCGAACAGCCGCCGAGCGCACCGCCGCTCGCCTCTACCTCAGCTTCTCCGATGAACGGTGAACGGGCGGGTGGGTGGGAAAAGATCTTCGTGGCACCGCCGGAAAGCCGCCAAGCAACCGCAACCCAGGCCGTACGGGACGCGGAAGGCCCCGCCCTCGTCGTCACGTCAAACCCCGCCGTCTGGCAGGACACCAAGGACGCCCGAGCCAAACTCGGCCCGATCCTCCTCTACGACCCCACCCACCTCTGCGACACCCCGGCCCGCCTCCACTGGTCCCCCACCACAGGCTGCGAGGACAAGCAGACCGCGGTGAGACGAGCCGCCGCCCTCCTGGCCCCCGTAAAACCCACCGCGAAGATCGACCAGGCAGTAGCGGACACGGCCGAAACGCTCCTCCGCAGCTACCTGCACGCCGCCGCGATCGACGGCCGCACCATCCGCCACGTCCACCGCTGGTCCCAAGGCACCCAGATCCAGGACGCGGTACGAACCCTCCGTACGAACCCCAAGGCTGCCCCCGGCTCAGCAGGCGAACTGGAAGCCGCGCTCACCTCGCACCCCGAACGCCGTGACATCGCCCAGGAGTTGACGAGCCGCGCGCTGTCCTCTCTCTTCACGGTCAACATCCGCGAAGCCTGCACACCCAACAGAACTGACGCGCTCTCCTTGGATTCCTTCGCGAACGAAGGGGGCACGCTTTATCTGGTAGGTGAATCCATCGAGGACCCCCGTACGAACCCGGGCGCGATGCCTCTCCTCACCGCCCTCGCATCAAGCGTGGTCGAGCGCGGCCGGCACATGGCCGAACGGTCATCGGCCGGTCGCCTCGACCCACCAATGACGCTCGTCCTGGACGACATCGCCGCGGTCGCCCCGCTCCCCCAACTCCCCGACCTCCTGGCCACGGGAGCCGACCGCGGCCTCCCCACCCTGGCCCTCCTCCGCTCCCAGGAACAGGCCAGAGCCCGCTGGCCGCACCACGAACTCCCGGTGTAGCACCAGGACTTACGGCACTCCGCGGCTACGGCCGCTCGAACGCCATCTCCAGCTCGCGCTCGTCCGCTTTCCCGGGCAGCGGCACGACGACCCCCGTGGGCACGAAGCCGACCTTGCCGTAGAACCGCCGGGCCCGTTCGTTGTCCTCGTGCACGATGAGCCGCACCCGCTCGACCCCACGCCCCCAGGCCCACTCCAGGGCAGCATCGAAGAGCACCTCGGTCAGCCCGATGCCCCGCACCTCCGGGCGCACGAACACCCCGACTATGTGCCCCTGCTTCCGCTCGACCGCGAAGCCGGCCCAGTCAACGGTCCCGGCCTCCTCAAGCAGCACGGTCAGCATCCCAACCCACTCGCCGTCCGGCCCCTCGGCAATGATCTGCTGAGCCTTTTCGGCACCTTCGGCGGCCCCTACGGCCCGCTCCTGATAGAAGGAGTCCGGCTGGGCCTTCGCCGCCTCGTAGGTCTCCATGAAGGCAAGGTGCGCGACGGGATCCTGCAGGGCGACGAGCCGCAGTTCCTTCGCCGCGGCCCACTCGTCGGCGCGTATCGAACGGATCTTGTAGTTCATGGCAGCAACGGTAGCCCAAACGCAGAAAACCCCCGTACCGAATTAACGGTACAGGGGTTTTCGCAATATTTGTTCGGCGGCGTCCTACTCTCCCACAGGGTCCCCCCTGCAGTACCATCGGCGCTGTAAGGCTTAGCTTCCGG
>NZ_JNWO01000007.1 GCF_000716435.1 Streptomyces xylophagus | reverse complement strand
GTCCGGCGCGTTCACCTTGACGACGATCTGCGAGTCGAAGCCGAGGCCGGTGTCGAGGTCCAGATAGCTGTGCGACTTGCGGGCGAAGCAGTACACGCACGCGTGCGAGCAGCCCCGGTACGGGTTGACCGTCCACTCGAAGGGCATGCGGGAGGCCCCCGGTACCCGGTTGATGATCGAGCGGGCCCGCACCTCGTGGAAGGTGATCCCGCGGAACTCGGGCGTGTCGAAGGTACGGGTGGTGACCGCGTCCGCGCCGAACAGCGCGACGTCGGCCGTCCGGCTGTGGCTGTCGGACTCCGTTGTCAGGTTCTCCCAGCGCATGGCGCCTCCTCGGTAGGCCTGCCCCCAGAGTGAAACACTTGTTCGAATTACTGTGCAAGTGAACTTCCTCATCGCTCCTGATCGCTTCCGACGTCCTGGGGTACCCCGATTTGGGTGACCGAGTGCGGGGGTGGTTGGCTTGCCCCGACCCCGAGAACGCAAGTCCTGGAGGAACGAAATGGCGCAGGTCGAGGCCACCACCGAGCGGGTCGTCGCAGCCGACGCGGAGAAGGTGTTCGACGCCCTCGCCGACTACACCGGCACGCGCGCGAAGCTGCTGCCCGAGCAGTTCAGCGAGTACGAGGTGCGCGAGGGCGGCGACGGCGAGGGCACCCTCGTCCACTGGAGGCTCCAGGCCACCAGCAAGCGCGTCCGCGACTGCCTCCTGGAGGTCAGTGAGCCGACCGACGGCGAGCTGGTCGAGAAGGACCGCAACTCGACCATGGTCACCACCTGGCGGGTCACCCCGGCCGGCGAGGGCAAGTCCCGCGTCGTCGTGACCAGCACCTGGAACGGTGCCACCGGCATCGGCGGCTTCTTCGAGCGCACCTTCGCCCCCAAGGGTCTCGGCCGCATCTACGACCTGGTCCTCGACAAGCTCGCCACCGAGGTCGAGAAGTAGGCCCCAAAGGCCAACTCCCCAGGGCGCGTTGGCGCCCTGGCCGCGTCCCTCGCCACGTCCCTCACCGGTTCGAGTGGATCTCCGTTCGAGCCGGGCGTACGTCGTAACTCGTCACGCTTGCTCACAGTTGTCGCCTTAAGCGGGAATTGTGTGGCAGGCGCGACGAGGGGAGCGGTACGTGGGCGGGACGACTCTGGTGCAGGACGAACGGCCCCCGGCACCCCCGGAGACACCCGTCCCCGCACCCGCCGAGCAGGCCGAACTCGGCCCGCGCCGGGTGCGGTTGGTCTTCCTCGGGCTGATGCTCGCGCTGCTGCTGGCCGCCCTCGACCAGATGATCGTCGCCACCGCCCTCCCGAAGATCGTCGGCGAACTGCACGGCCTGGAGAAGATGTCCTGGGCGATCACCGCCTACCTCCTCACCTCCACGGTCGGCCTGCCGGTCTACGGCAAACTCGGCGACCTCCTCGGCCGCAAGAGCGTGTTCCAGTTCGCGATCGGTGTCTTCGTGATCGGCTCCGCGCTCGCGGGCCGCGCCCAGTCCATGGATCAGCTCATCGCCTTCCGCGCGGTGCAGGGCATCGGCGCGGGCGGGCTCATGATCGGCGTGCAGGCGATCATCGCGGACATCGTGCCGCCCCGGCAGCGCGGCCGTTTCATGGGCCTGATCGGCGCCACCTTCGGACTCGCCTCCGTGGCGGGGCCGTTGCTCGGCGGCTACTTCACCGACCACCTCTCCTGGAGGTGGTGCTTCTACGTCAACGTCCCCTTCGGCCTGGTGACTTTCGCCGTCGTCACCGTCGTGTTGAAACTGCCGAAGCCGACCGCCAAGGCGCGTCTCGACATCCTCGGCGCACTGCTGCTCGCCGCCGCGTCAACGTGCCTTGTCCTGCTGACCAGTTGGGGCGGGACCGAGTACGCCTGGGGCTCGCGCGTCATCCTCGGGCTCGGCGCGGGAGCCGTGGTCGCCGCCGTCCTCTTCCTCGTCGCCGAGCACTTCGCGCCCGAACCCCTCATCCCGCTACGGCTGTTCAAGGACGCCGTCTTCAACGTCACCGCTCTGGTGGGCCTGGTGATCGGGGTCGCACTGTTCGGGGCCGCCAGCTATCTGCCGACCTTCCTCCAGATGGTCGACGGGGCCAGCGCCACCGAGTCCGGACTGCTGATGCTGCCCATGATGGGCGGCATCGTCGGCGCGTCGATCATCTCCGGGCAACTCATCAGCCACACCGGCCGCTACAAGATCTACCCCGTCCTCGGCAGCGCGCTGGCCGCCCTCGGGATGTGGCTGCTGTCCCGGCTCGAAGTCGACACGTCCAGGCTGCAGTACAGCGTCTGGATGGCCGTCCTTGGCGCCGGCATCGGCCTGGTGATGCCCGTCCTCGTCCTCGCCGTGCAGAACTCCGTACGGCCCGCCGACCTCGGCACCGCCACCAGCGCCAACAACTACTTCCGGCAGATCGGCGGCAGCGTCGGCGCCGCCATCTTCGGCACCCTCTTCGCCGACCGGCTCACCGACGCCCTGCGTGAGCGCATTCCCGCGGGTGCCGGTCTCCCCGACCCCGAGTCCATCACCCCGCAACTCGTCCACGCGCTGCCCCCGGCGCTGCGCGACGGCTACATCCGGGCGTACGCCGACGCGATGCCGCGGATCTTCCTCTACCTGGTGCCGGTGCTCGCCCTCGGCCTGCTCATCGCCTTCTTCCTCAAGGAGAAACCCCTGGTGTCCCACAACGCCCCCGCCGAGACCTCGGAGACCGCGCCCTTCAACTCGCCGATCCCGCAGGCCCGTTCGCCGTACACCCCGGGAATTCCCGTCTGCGGCACCGTGCAGCACCCCGACGGGACCGTTGTGCCCCGGGCGGCGCTCACCCTCATCGACGTCTCCGGGCAGCAGATCGGGCGCGGGGCCAGCGGCGAGGACGGGCGGTACGCGCTGTCGACGCCGGGCTCCGGGTCGTACGTCCTGATCGCGGCGGCCGGTGGGCACCAGCCGCAGGCGGTGTCCGTGACCGTGGGGGAGCGGCCCGTCGAACTGGACGTCGTCCTCGGCGGCGCCGGACGCCTCGCCGGGAGTGTGCTGACCGCGGACGGCACCCCGGTGCGGGAGGCGGCCGTGACGCTCACCAATGTGCACGGCGAGGTCGTGGCCAGTACCCGCAGCGGGCGCGAAGGCGCCTATGTGATCAGCGAGTTGGTGGCCGGCGAGTACACCCTGGCCGCCAGCGCGCCCGCGTTCCGCCCGGCCGCGCTCCCCGTCAGTGTCCAGGCGTCCCGCGAGACCCGCCAGGACGTCGAACTCGCCGGCGGCGCCGTGCTGCGCGGCACCGTCAGGGCGAGCGGCGGACGGCCCGTCGAGGACGCGCGCGTGACGCTGCTCGACGCGGCGGGCAACGTCGTGGACACCCTCACCACCGGACCCGACGGAACGTTCCGGTTCGTCGACCTGTCCTCCGGCGAGTACACGGTGATCGCCGCCGGGTACCCGCCCGTGGCCACCGTGCTCCAAGTGGCGGGCGGGGGACGCACCGAGCGGGACCTCCAGCTCGGCCACGAGGACTGAGCCCGCCCCAGGGACGCGGGGAGGCGCGCGCCGGTGCGATTGAGTGGAACCAATTCCAGGAATGCCACACATCGCCACCGGCCGCCCCCGTAGCGTGGTCGGTGGCGGCACAGATCTTGCGGAGCCGTGGGGAGAGAGGGCCTGGGTCATGGACCGTGGCACCGAGCGGGAGGCACCTCCCGGCCGCGGGGCCGGGGACGACGTGAGGGCGGAGCACAGCGCGGTCGGCCGCGTCCCGCTGGCCGTGATCCTCATCGACCGCGACGGCCTCGTCTCCCACTGGAGCCGCGGCGCCCGACGGCTGTTCGGCGCCACCAGGGAAGAGGCGATCGGCCAGCCGGCCCTCGACCTGCTCCCCGTCTCCGGCGCCCTGCCCGAGGACGAGAGCGTCAGCCCGTACGGCGCGTTCGCCGCCTACGACGGACTCGGCCCCGATCTGGAGTCCTCCCTCGACGGACGCCTGTCCTACCCGGCCGCCGGACGCGCCCGCCTCACCGTGCCCGAGCTGGACCGCGTGGACGTCCTGTGGTGGGCGTACCCGTTGATCGGCCCCGGCCAGGAGCGGCTGCTCGTGCTCGCAGCCGACGCGGGCGGACTGCGTCAGGAACTCCCCGAAGGGGACGGCGCCTTCGAGCGCATAGCACCCGGCTTCGCCCTGCACACCGACTTCCCCGGCGCCGAGGAACTCGCCCGCAGGCTCCCCGAGATCCTGCCCAGCATGAGCGTCGACGAGAGCGCCCGCATCGTCGCCCAGGTCCTCGAACTGGGCTATCCCGTCCTGGAGTTCAGCCAGAACGAGCGGGTGCCGGTGACCCCCGACTGGGGTGTCGCGCGCCGCGCCGAGCGCAAGGCGCGCCGCGAGCGGGCGGCCGCAGCGGTCGCCGAGGGGCTTCCCCTGCCGGAGGAGACCGTCGACGACGAGGGCGAGGACCTCGAATACGCCGCCGTACGCGAGCGGTTGGAGTTCCTCAACGAGGTCAGCGGCCGCATCGGCACCTCGCTCGACCTCGCGCAGACCATCATCGAGGTCAGCAAGGCCGTCGTCCCCAAGTTCACGGACGTCGCGGGCACGTACCTCCGTGAACAGGTCGTCGCCGGCGAGGGGTTCCCGGACGGCGTGCCCGACACGACCACCATGTGGCACCGGGTCGCCCTGGAGCACACCGACGAACCCGGCCGCTGGGACGACGTCGTACCCGTCGGCGAGGCCATGCCGTTCCCGGCGCACACTCCGTTCTTCCAGTGCATGACCACCGGCGATCCCGTCCTCGTGCCGCGCATCAGCGAGCAGATGGGGCACATGATCGCCTCGCAGTTCGAGAAGCGCGACATCCGGCCGCTGATCACGGGCCGTTCCATGCTGGTCGTCCCGCTCAAGGCCCGCAACGTCGTCCTCGGCTTCATGATCCTGCTGCGCCACCCCGAGCGCGTCGAGTTCAACGACATGGACCGCGTCACCGGCGCCGAACTCGCCGCCCGTGCGGGCCTCGTGCTCGACAACGCGCGCATGTACACCTACCAGGAGTCCGTCGCCGAGACCCTCCAGGACAGCATGCTGCCGCACATCCCGCCGCGCATGGCGGGCTGCGACATCGCCACCCGGTACCTGCCGGGCACGCTGCTCGGGCGGGTCGGCGGCGACTGGTTCGACTCGGTGAAACTGCCCGGCGCCCGCACCGCGCTCGTCGTCGGCGACGTCATGGGTCACGGCCTCAACTCGGCAGCGATGATGGGCCAGTTGCGCACCGCCGTGCAGACCATGGCCGCCATGGACCTCCCGCCCGCCCAACTCCTGCGCAACCTCGACGACTTGGCGCAGCGCCTCGGCGACAACTATCTCGCCACTTGCCTGTACGCCGTCTACGACCCGATCGCGAGCGACCTCCACATCGCCAACGCGGGCCACATCCCGCCGGTGATCGTGCACGCCGGGGACGGCCGCAGCGAGCTGCTCGACCTGCCCACAGGTGCGCCCATCGGCGTCGGCGGGGTGCCCTTCGAGGCGATACGCGTGCGCGTGGAACCCGGCGACCGGCTCGTGATGTGCACCGACGGACTGGTCGAGGTGCGCGGCGAGGACATCGGCGTAGGACTCGCGACCCTGTGCGAGTCGGCCGCGCATCCGGCCGCGTCGATGGACGACGCCTGCGACACGATCATCCGCTCCCTCAACACCCGCGGCGGCCGCAAGGACGACGTCGCCCTTCTGATGGCCCGCCTGAACGGCATCGAGCCGGACGACGTCGCCGAATGGCGGCTCGCCCTGGACCCGGTCGAGGTCGGCCGGGCCCGCGCGGTGGTCCGTGAACAGCTCCACGAGTGGGGCCTGCCCAAACTCGCCGACAACGCCGCCCTGTTGGCCGGCGAACTGGTCACCAACGCCGTACGGCACTCCCACGGCCGCCATGTCGAACTCCGCCTGGTGCGCGGCGACACCCTGCTGTGCGAGGTGGACGACGACGACCACACCCTGCCGAGCCTGCTCACCGCGGGCCCCGACGACGAGTTCGGACGCGGACTGCACGTGGTCGGCATGCTCGCCCGCGAATGGGGCGCCAGCCGTACGACCGCCGGCAAGACCGTCTGGTTCGAACTCACCCTGCCTCGCCGCTGAAGCCCTACCCACCGCTGAAGCGCAGGTGACCGCGGGGGCGCACGAGGCGCACATCGGCGTACACGGGTCGAATGAGCGGTGAAGGAATGCGCCGTGTGCTTGTGAGCGGGACCGGGGCGCGATAGACCGTACTGGCCCGTCACTTACGGCGGAACGGCCTTGCATCCTGGGGAGTTGGGCATGAGCGTGACCAGTCGGTACCGGGAGGCCTGGGAGGGTTTCTGGCGCGAGGCGCCCGAGGAACAGGGGGCCGTCTTCTGGGACGCGGCGCCCGCGCAGACCGTGGGACTCCATCTCGCCCTGTTCGAGCCGAAGTTGCGCGACCCCGGCCTGCAGATGATCGACCTCGGCTGCGGCAACGGCACCCAGACCCGCTTCCTCGCCGACCGGTTCACCCATGTCGTGGGCGCCGACCTGTCCGCCGCGGCCATCGAGCACGCCCGGCACGCCGACCCGGCGGGACAGGCCACGTACCGGCTGCTGGACGCCGCCGACAAGACCGAGGTCGAGACGCTGCACGCCGAACTCGGCGACGCCAACGTCTACATGAGGGGCGTCCTCCACCAGGTCGACCCCGACGACCGGCAGCCAATGGTGGACGGCATCGCCACGCTCGTCGGGGAGCGCGGCCACGCCTTCCTCGTCGAACTCTCCGAGGCGGCCCGCCCCATCCTGGGCGGCCTGGCGCAGGACCCGGAAGGCCCGCCGCCGAAGCTCGCCCCGATCTTCCGCCACGGCATCGCCCCCGGCGAGGTGCCCGACGACGAGGTGCCCGAACTCCTCCGAGCGGCCGGCCTCACCGTCATCGCGAGCGGTGAACTGCCGTTGATCACCACCGAGTTCAGGCCGGACGGCGCGCGTATCGAACTGCCGTCGAAGTGGCTGATCGCGGGACGTACGGGCTGAGAGGACAGGAGAAGGCAGGGGGAGACGGGACGGCTCACCGCCTCCCCCCACCTGGATCAACTGAACCGGGCCCCACTCGCCCTACCCGAACTGGTGCTTGAGGAAAGAGCCGGACCACGCCATCAGGTCCGCGGGCACGTAGTACCCCTTCTCGTCGTTGATCGCGTCCCAGTTCTTCGCGACGTCCTCGACGGAGGCAGCGCCCCCCTCGTCCGCGTACCCCTCCGTCGAGGCCAGGAAGACCCGCGCGAACCGGCCCGCACCGGCCGTGTAGATCTCCCCGCTCACCGGGACGCTCTCGTGCGCGAGGTAGGCCACCATCGGCGCGACCGCCGAGGACGGCATGTACGGCATGCCCTCCGCGGTCTCGGCGGGCTCCTCCTCCGGGCCGCCGCCCATCCGGGTCATCGCGGCCGGCGCGATCAGGTTGACCTTGATGTTGTGCGGCTCGCCGGCCAGTTTCGCGCTGCGGGCCATGCCGACCGTGCCCGCCTTCGCGGCGGCGTAGGACAGGTTGTCGTCCATGCCGAACATGCCGCTGGAGGTGGTCAGGACGACCCGGCCGTAGCGCTGCTCGACGAAGTGCGGCCAGGCGGCCCGCAGCGTGTTGAACGAACCGAGCAGGTGGACGGCCAAGTGCCGTTCCAGGTTGTCGAGTTCGATCTCCGGCAGGCCCGCGTACCGGATGATGCCGGCGTTGTTGACGAGGACGTCGATCCGGCCGAAGCTCTGGATCGCGGTGTCGATGATCGCCTCGCCGCCGGCCTGCGTGGACACGTCGTGGGTGTCGGCCACGGCCTGGCCGCCGTCGGCGACGATCCCGTCGGCGACCTTCTGCGCGGGTCCGGCGTCGGAGCCCTCGCCCTCCATCGACCCGCCCAGGTCGTTGACGACGACCTTCGCCCCGCGCTCCGCCAGCAGACGGGCGTAGGCGCGGCCGAGGCCACGGCCCGCGCCGGTGACGACGGCGACGCGTCCTTCGAAGCCGAACTCGCTCATGGGTGACTCCTGTTGTGTGCGGGTGACAGCGTGGGTGGCTACCAGGCGACCGGCAGCTCGTGCAGGCCGTAGGCGAGCGCGTCGTCCCGGCGGAACCTCAACTCGTCGAAACCGACGGCCAGTCGCAGGGTCGGGACGCGGCGGTACAACGTGCCGTAGACGACCTGCAGTTCGATCCGGGCGAGCTGCTGGCCGAGGCACTGGTGGATGCCCCAGGCGAAGGCGTGGTGATGGCGTGCCTCGCGGGCGATGTCGAACTTCTCCGGCTCGGGGAAGGCAGCGGGGTCCCAGTTGCCGGCGGGCAGCGCGACGACGATGCCCTCGCCGGCCTTGATGGTGACGCCCTCGATCTCGATGTCCTCGGCGGCGATCCGCCGCTGGCCGAGCGCCGGGATCGTCAGATAGCGCAGGATCTCCTCGACCGCGTTCGCGACGGCCTTGGGGTCGTCCGTCCCGCGCAGCAGGGCGAGTTGCTCCGGGTTCTGCAACAGCAGCGCGGTGCCCAGCGTGATCATGCTGGCGCTGGTCTCGTGACCGGCGATCAGCAGGATCATGCACAGCATGACAGCCTCGGGCAGGGTGACCTCGCCCGCCTTGATCCGCCCGGCGAAGTCCGAGATGACGTCGTCGCTCGGCTCCTCCATCCGCTTCTGGAGCAGCCCGGCCAGATAGCCGCCGAGCGCCTCCATGGCCACCCGGTCCTGCTCGGCGGTCTTGTCGCTCCGGGTCGCCAGCGAGGCGTGCTCCTGGAAGAACTCGTGGTCCTCGTACGGCACTCCGAGCAGCGCGCAGATCATCAGCGAGGGCAGCGGCAGCGACAGCGCGGCGTTGAGGTCCGCCGGGTTCGGGCCCGCGAGCATGCTGTCGATCAGCTCGTCGGTGAACCGCTGGATCTCCGGCCGCAGCTTCTCCATCCGGTTGCGCGTGAACGGAGCCGTCATCATGCGGCGGATCCGCGTGTGGTCGGCGCCGTCGGCGTTGAAGATGGTCAGCGGGTGGTGGGGAGCGTTCTCCGCCATGGCCCGGTTCGGGTAAGGGAATCCGGGCTGCTTGTCGTTCGAGCTCACCCGCGGGTCGGACAGGATCACGCGCTGCGCGGCGTGTCCGGTGACCAGCCACGGGGTGCTGCCGTCCCAGAGCCGGCCCCGGGACACGGGCGCCGTGTCGTTCAGGGCGCGCAGCCCGGCCGGCGGCGCGAACGGGCAGGCACGGTCCCGCGCGCCCGGGTAGTCGAAGATCTCCGCGTCAGGGGCGGCGAGTTCCGTCTCGGCCTCGGACATGGTCGTTCCTCCAGATGAGGGTGGGGGTGGGGGGAATACAGCTGGGGGTCATTCCTCGATACGGATCGCGAGCGCGGGGCACACCGCCGCCGCGTTCCGTACGTCGTCGGCCAGTTCGGCCGGCGGGTTCTCGGTCAGCAGGACGACGATGCCGTCCTCGTCGCGCTGGTCGAACACGTCCATGGCGGCGGCGACGCACTGCCCGGCGGCGACGCATTTTTCCTCGTCGACGACAACCTTCATGACAACTCTCCTGATCAGTCGTTCAGTGGGCGGGAGCGGGGGAGGGGACCGCGTCGACGATCTCCTGACGGCGCTGCCTGGCCTGCTTGGGCATGTTCCAGCCGAGGATTCCGGTGACCCGGCCGCCGCTGCGGTAGCGCGCGACGAACCGACGTGACGTCAACTCGCCGTCGACGACGTCCACTTCGGCATCGGCCGGCAGGAAGCCGTGCACCTGGAGCTTGGCGTCGAACTGATCGGTCCAGAAGTACGGCACAGGTTCGTAGGGCCGGTCCTCCCCGAGGATCGCCCCGGCGACGGCCATGGCCTGCTCGGTGGCGTTCGTCCGGTTCTCCAGCCGGATCAGCCGGCCGAGCCCCTCGTGCTGCCAGCGGGCCACGTCACCGACGGCGTAGATCCCCGGCGCGGCCCGGCAACGCGAGTCGCACACCACGCCGTTGTCGAGTTCCAGCCCGCTGCCGGCCAGCCACTCCGTCGCCGGGGTCGCACCGATCGCGACCACGACCACATCGGCGGGCAGCACCTCGCCGGTGCTCAACTCGACGCCGGAGACCCGGCCTTGGTCGCCGGTGAGCCCCACGACACCGTTGCCGAGTCGCAGTCGTACGCCCCGCTCGCTGTGCAGCTCCGCCAGCAGTCCCGACACCAGCGGGCCCACCTGGAGGGCCAGCGGTCCCGTCAGCGGGCCCGCCAGAGTCACATCCAGACCCAACGTCCGTGCGGTGGCGGCGATTTCGGAGCCGAGGACCCCTTCGCCGACGACCACGAGACGCGACCCGGCGAGCAGATCCGTGCGCAGGGCGAGCGCGTCGTCGAGCGTGCGCAGGACATGGACGCCGGTCAACTCCCGCTGTTCGGGCAGCATTCGGGGTCGTACCCCGGTGGCGATCACGATCGCGTCCGCGCCCAGCTCGCGCCCGGACCCGGTGCGCACGGTGCGGGTCGCCGGGTCCAGGGCGAGTGCCGGGTCGCCGAGCACGAACTCGGTGTCGAGGCCGGACAGCGTCTCCTCGGTGCGTAGCGCGGCCCGGTCCGGTGCCCAGGCGCCGGAGAGGATCTGCTTGGACAGCGGAGGTCGGTCGTACGGGGCGTGCGGCTCGGCGCCGAGCACCGTGATCCGGCCCGGGTACCCCTTGCGCCGGAGGGCCTCCACCGTGGTCAGCCCGGCCGCGGCGGCGCCCACCACCAGCACGTGGGCCACGGCCCCGGTGTCGTCCTCGATGCTCATGTGCAGCTCCGTTGCAGCGTCGTCGCGATGGTCTGTGCGGGTGCTCACACGAGGTGGCGTCCGCCGTTGGTGCTGAGGGTCTGGCCGGTGACGTAGGACGCCTCCTCGGAGGCGAGGTACGCCACCGCGTAGGCCACGTCCTCCGGCAGGCCGGCCCGCTTCATCGGCATGGTGGCGGCCGCCGCCTCCACGTCGACGGGGCCCTGGCGGACCAGAGGGGTGTCGATGAAGCCGGGCGGCACGTGGTTCACCGTGATGCCCTGCTCGATGTACTCGATCGCGAGGGCGCGGGTGAGGCCGATGACACCGCCCTTGGAGGCCACGTAGTGGGCCATGGCGGGTGCCCCGGTCTGCGCGGAGGACGAGGAGATGTTGATGATCCGGCCCCAGCCCGCCGCGACCATGTCGGGCACGATCTCCTGGGTGACCAGGAACGGGCCCTTGAGGTTGATCCCGATCATGCGGTCCCAGGACGCCTCGGAGATGCTGGTGAACGGCTCGTAGGCGGTGATGCCGGCGTTGTTGACGAGGATGGTGACCGGGCCGAGTTCCTCGCGGGTGCGGGCTGCGGCGGCGGCCACCGCACCGGCCTCCGCCGCGTCGCCGGCGACCGCGATCGCCGTACCGCCCGACTCCTGGATGGCCGCCGCGGTCTTCTCGGCGCCCTCGGAGTCGAGGTCCCAGACCGCGACCGCGGCTCCCCCGGCCGCGAGCACCGTCGCGATCGCCCGGCCGATGCCGCGGCCGCCGCCGGTGACGACCGCGACCTTTCCCTGCAGTGACATGTGCGCTCCCTTGCGCTCGTGCGCGGTGTCGGACACCTCGGAAAACAGCGATGGG
The DNA here is from genome assembly GCF_000716435.1 of Streptomyces xylophagus. Taxonomy (GTDB): domain Bacteria; phylum Actinomycetota; class Actinomycetes; order Streptomycetales; family Streptomycetaceae; genus Streptomyces; species Streptomyces xylophagus. The sequence goes on along the minus strand of NZ_JNWO01000007.1, from coordinate 1,124,011 downwards.
GCGGGCCTATTCGCCCAAGGCCTCGCGGGCCGCGGTACGGGCCGCCACGGCCCGGGGGAAGCCGGCGTACCCGGCGGAGTGGTAGAGGACCTCGGCCAGCTCGTCCCTGGTCACCCCGTTGGTGAGGGCGACCCGGACATGGGTCTTCAGCTCGGGCTCGGCGCCGAGCGCGATCAGGATGCCGAGGGTGACCAGACTGCGGTCGCGCGGGGCCAGACCCTCGCGGCCCCACAGCGCACCCCACACGGTGCTCAGGCTGATCTCGACGAGATCCTCGCCGAGCAGGCCGTCCCGCAAGTCGAGATCACCCTCCCCGGGAACCACCCCGGGCAGCGCGGCACGCAGGGCTTCGATGCCCGCGACGCGCAGATCGATGGCTTCCTTGACGTCTTCGGCGCTCATGCGCGACTCCCGGTCCAGGCGATGACATGCGTCCCAAACGAAAGTTAGATCAAACGGTCGGTACAATCAATCCCCGCTGCGGACATGGCTGCTCCAAGCCCTCTCCGTCGTCGCCATTGATCGGGTCGAGGCCCTCATCTACTCTCGGTCTGAATATTCGACCGACTGGTCGAACTATCAAACCGGGCTCATGTGGGAGCCGCGGCCCCAGTCGCCTTGGAGGGCAAATGAGCGAATCTTCGAAGCCGGCGGTCCAGGACCGGGTCGACGTCCTCGTCATCGGGGCCGGTGTCACCGGCATCTACCAGCTGTACACCGCCCGTGAGGCCGGGTTCTCGGTGCGGCTCCTGGAGGCCGGCACCGGCGTGGGCGGCACCTGGTACTGGAACCGCTACCCAGAGGCGCGCTTCGACTCCGAGAGCTACACCTACGGCTACCTGTTCTCGAAGGAGCTGTGGGAGGAGTGGGAGTGGTCGGAGCGGTTCGCGGGCCAGCCCGAGATCGAGCGCTACTTCAACCACGTCGTCGACCGCTTCGACCTGCGGCGCGACATCCGCACCGGCGTCAAGGTGACCTCCGCCGTCTTCGACGAGCCGTCCGGCACCTGGACCGTCCGGGGCAGCGACGGCACCGAGGTCCGGGCCCGCTACGTCGTCGCGGCCACCGGCAACCTCTCCGTGCCGTTCATCCCGGGCATCCCGGGGCGCGACGACTTCCGCGGCGAGCAGCACCACACCTCGCGCTGGCCGAAGACCCCCGTCGACTTCACCGGCAAGCGGGTCGCTCAGATCGGCACCGGCTCCAGCGGTGTGCAGATCATCTCCGCGATCGCGGACGACGTAGCGCAGTTGACGGTGTATCAGAAGGACGCCGACTGGCTCACACCGCTCAACAACGGACCGATCACACCCGAGGAACAGGCCGGGCTGAAGGCGGACTTCGAGTCCATCCGCGACACGCTGAACACCTCGCCGAGCGGCTTCCTGCACCAGATCGTCATGCGCTCCGGCCTCGACGACAGCCCGGAGGACCGCCAGGCCTTCTATGAGGAGCGGTGGAACGGCCCGGGCTTCACCAAGCTCACCGAGCACTACATGGACATGCTGTCGAACGAGACCGTCAACGCCGAGTGGTGCGCGTTCATGGCCGACAAGATCCGCAGCATCGTCAAGGACCCCGAGACGGCCGACAAGTTGATCCCGAAGGGCCATGGCTACGGCGGCCGGCGACCCCCCTTCGGTACCGGCTACTACGAGACGTACAACAAGCCGAACGTCTCCCTCGTCGACATCAACGAGACGCCGATCACCCGCATCACCGAGGACGGCATCGAAACCGCCGCGGGCGTCGAGGAGTTCGACATCATCATCTGGGCGACCGGCTACGACTTCGGCACCGGCGCCCTCAACAGGCTTGGTGTGCAAGGCCGTCGGGGCCTCCCGCTGAAGGAGTACTGGGCGGACGGCCCGCGCACCTACCTCGGTGTCGCGACGGCCGGCTTCCCCAACTTCTTCTTCCCCGGCGGCCCGCACGGCGCGACCGGCAACAACCCGCGCTACGCCGGCGACCAGGTCGACATCATCACCGACGCGCTCGTCCACACCCGGGACAGCGGCTACGACGTCATCGAGGTGACCGAGGCCGCCGAGGAGGAGTGGACGGACAGCATGAACAACAGCACGATGTCCTCCTTCCTGGAGAGCAGCTACTTCTACGGCGGCAACATCCCCGGCAAGCCGGTCAAGCAACTCCTCAACCCGACGGGCCGCTGGGCGCTCCAGGAGGCGATCAATACCGTCAGGCAGAACGAGTTCCCGACCTTCGTCCTCTCCAAGGCCGAGAACCCGGACGCCTGAACGCCCTGACGCCCGTGTCGCCCTGGCATGGGCGGCACGGGCGTCAGGGTTTCCGCCGAGGCCTACTCCGCGAAGGTCGTGACCCGGCGCCGGAACAGCCATGCGCCGTCGTGCCGGCGCAGGACGTCGTCGTAGCGTCCGACCATCTGTACGGTCCAGCCCGCCTCGCCGCGCGCGAAGAACGCCAGGTTGCTGGTGGCGGTCGCCTCGTCCTCGGTCGCGGAGGTGACGACGGTGTTGGCGATCAGGTGCAACTGCGGCGCCCGGGGCGCGAAGCCGCCGAAGCCCTGCCGTATCGCCTCGCGGCCCTCGAAGGTGGCCATGCCGACGATCTCGGCGACGCCGTCGGGGGTGTACAGGTCGGCGATCTCGTCGGCCCGTCCGGCGTCCAGGGCCTGCGCGTAGGCCGCGATGGCGGTCTGGACGGCCGCCGTGACGGAGGCGTCGATCGATGTGGTCATCTCACTCCAAGGTCATGAAGGTCAACAAGCTTGCGGGCGGCGGCCGTTACGCCTGGTACGTCGTCCTCCTGCGGTGCAGCAGCCACTCGCCGTTCTCACGGCGAAGCGTGTCGTCGTAGTGCCCGACCACCCCCACCGCCCAGCCCGCCTCGCCGCGTTGGAGGAAGGCCACGTCGCTCAGGGCGCGCGCCTCGTCCTCGCCCGTGGACGTCACGACGGTGTTGGTCACGAGGTGCAGCTGCGGCTGTGCCTGCTCCCATCCCTTGAAGGCCGCACGGATCGCGTCGTGGCCCTCGATCGGTTCCGTGCCCGGCAGTTCGAGGACGCCGTCGGGCGTGTACAGCGCCACGACGTCGTCGGTGCGGCCGGCGTCCTGGGCCTGGGTGTGCGCGCCGAGCACGGCCCGTACGGCCGCCACGACCCACGCCTGTGTGGATTCGCTCATTCTTCTCTCCAGGGTCGGTGTTTCGACCGCTCAGTCTATTGATGAGACGAAGATAAAGGGAGGGGTGTACGCCGGATTCGTTGACCGATCGGTACAATCACAAATAGCATGCGGGCGGCTGGTCGACGGGGACTGTCGCCGAAGGAGGCGTGATCATGACGAAGCGTTGGAAGCAGCGTCCGCCGGGCTCGACGTGGGGCGATTGGGGTGAGGACGACGAGCTGGGCCGGATCAACCTGCTCACCCCCGAGAAGGTTCTGCAGGGGATCCGCGAGGTCGAGCACGGGATCAGCTTCAGCCTGAGCCTGCCGCTCGACTATCCGGGCGGCAGCGAGCTGAACCAGCGGCGCTACCCTCCGATCCTGCGGCCCACCGAGGACCTGGAACACAAGCAGGACGTCTTCTACAACATCAAGGCGCGGGAGCACTTCTCCCCGCACCTCAGGGACGTCTGGTCCGACGACGTGGTGACCCTCTGGCTGCAGTACTCGACGCAGTGGGACGCACTCGCCCACCAGGGCCAGGAGTTCGACGCCGACGGTGACGGCGTCGAGGAGGCGGTCTACTACAACGGCTACCGCGCCGACACCGACATCGTCGGACCGCGGGAGGACGCCAAGGGCGACGGCAGCGGCACCCTCGGCTTCGCCCGCCACCTCGGCCTGGAGCACATGGCGGAGCACGGGGTCCAGGGCCGGGGTGTCCTGGTCGACCTGGCCCACCACCTGGGCAACACCTGGCAGCCGGTCAACCTGAAGACCCTGCAGGAGATCATGGCGGCGGACGACATCGTCGTCGAGCCCGGTGACATGCTCCTCCTGCACACCGGTTTCGACACCGCGGTGATGGCCTGGGGCAAGAACCCGGACCCCGTGGGGATCCACACCACGGCCTCCTACCTCGACGCGTTCGACCCGGCGCTGCTGGAGTGGATCGCCGAGTCGCAGATCTCGGCCCTGATCTCGGACAACTACGCCGTCGAGGGCGTCGGCGTCGGCCCCGAGGACAACACCCCGCACTCGCTGCTCCCGATCCACAACCTCTGCCTCTTCAAACTGGGAGTCCCGCTAGGCGAGTTGTGGTACTTGGAGAAGCTGGCGGCCTGGCTGCGCGAGCACAACCGCAGCCGCTTCCTGCTCACCGCGCCCCCGCTCAACCTGCCCGGCACACAGGGCAGTCCGCTGACACCGGTCGCGACCGTCTGACCGCCTGACAGCCGCTACGACGGGAAGGGCCCCCAGAGATTCTGGGGGCCCTTCCCGTCGTAGAACCGCTTGCTTCAGACCGCGGCGATCCTGCGCACCGTGTCCGCGATCGTGTCCCGTGAGGGGAGCCAGACGCGCTCCAACGAGGGTGCGTACGGCGCCGGGACGGATGGTGGGGCCACGCGGGTGACCGGGGCGTCCAGGTGCCAGAAGCCCTCGTCGACGGCCATGGCGGCGAGTTCCGCACCGACGCCGAAGTCGCGTACCGCCTCGTGCGCGATGACCAGACGGTTGGTCTTGGCGAGGGAGGCGAGGACGGTCTCGCGGTCCAGCGGGGAGATCGTGCGGAGGTCGATCACCTCGACGCTGATGCCCTCCCCGGCGAGCAACTCGGCTGCCGCCAGGGCGTCTTGGACCATCCGCGACCAGGAGACCAGGGTGATGTCGGTGCCTTCGCGGATCACCTTCGCCTTGCCGAGAGGGATCAGGTGGTCGGTCGGCGGCTTGGGGCCCTTGAGGCCGTACTGGAGGCGGTTCTCCACGAAGATCACCGGGTTCGGGTCCTGGATCGCGGCGCGCAACAGGCCATAGGTGTCAGCCGGGTTGGAGGGCATGACCACCGTCAGGCCGGGGATGTGGGCGAGCAGCGCCTCCAGGCTCTGCGAGTGCTGGCTGCCCGAGGAGCGGCCGGCGCCGAACTGGGTGCGGACGACAAGCGGCATGGAAGCCCGGCCGCCGGTCATGAAGCGGAGTTTGGCGGCCTGGTTGAGGAGCATGTCGAAGGCGACGCCGATGAAGTCCATGTACATGATCTCGACCACCGGCTTCATACCGGCCATGGCCGCCCCCACCGCCGTACCGACGATGGCGCTCTCGCTGATCGGCGTGTCCCGCACCCGGCCGGGGAAGGTCTGGGCGAGTCCGCGGGTCAGGCCGAAGACGTTGCCGCCCGCTCCGACGTCGATCCCGGCGACGAACACGCTTGGATCGGCGGCGAGTTCGTGTTCCAGAGCGAGTCGTACGGCGTCCATGGAGCGGAAGATCTCGGCGTCGGCCGGGAGTCGCGCGGGCTCGGGGATCGGGAGGCGGGGCGCGGAGACGTAGTCGTACAGGGTCTCGGGGGCCGGCTCCGGCAGGCTCCTCGCCCACTCGATCGCCGCCTCTATCTCCTTGTCGATCTCCTCGTCCACGGCATCGGCCGACGCGGTGTCCAACTGCCGGCGGGCCACCAGCAGTGGATCGCGTTCCTTGGCGGCGGCGACCTCCTCGGCGGGGCGGTAGCGCTCGGGATCGCCCTCGTAGTGGCCGTGCCAGCGGTACGTCTCGGCCTCGACCAGGACCGGGCCGCCGCCCGCGCGCAGCCGGGCGACCACCCCGGTCATGGTCTGCGCCACCGCCAACACGTCGTTGCCGTCGACGTGTTCGTAGCCGATGCCGTATCCGGCGGCGCGGGCGGAGAGCGGGGCGCGGTGCTGTTCGGAGGCGGGGGAGAACTCGGAGTAGTGGTTGTTCTCGCAGAGGAAGACGACCGGCAGATCCCATACGGCGGCCAGGTTCACGGCCTCGTGGAACATGCCCTGGGCCACCGCCCCGTCCCCGAAGAACGCCACCACCACATCACCGGCGGCCCGGAGTTTCGCGGCGATGGCGACCCCGGTGGCGATCGGGAGGCCCGCGCCGACGATGCCGTTCGCGCCGTAGATCCCGAGACCGGGGTCCGCGATGTGCATCGAGCCGCCCCGGCCGTGACAGGTGCCCGCGTCCTTGCCCATCAGCTCGGCCATCATCGACGCCGAGTCCAGGCCCTTGGCCAGGACGTGGCCGTGGCCGCGGTGGGTGGAGGTGATGCCGTCGCGTGCGCCCAGCGGCCAGCAGGCGCCGACCGCGCTCGCCTCCTGGCCGATCGACAGATGCAGGAAGCCCGGGATCTCCGTCGCCTTGTACAGGTCGGACGCCCGCTCCTCGAAGCGGCGGATGCGGCGCATCCGTCGGTACATCTCCAGGAGCTGGTCCGGCTGTGCGGTGCCGGTGCCGGTGCCGGTGTGATGCGATGCCTGAGTCATACGGTCCTCGCTTTAATGTACCGTTTGGTCTAGCAAACTAGAGCGACGTCCCCGGATCCGCTTCCCCCGGGCGTGCCGCAGCGCGGCGCCCGTGCGGACCCGGGACAGCGCGCACGTCGTCACAGCCAGGGGAGAGAACACATGCCACGACCGCCGGGTCATGGGCCGGGTTTCGAAGTCAGACGCCAGAAGATCATCGACACCGCGGCGTCCCTGTTCGCGCAACAGGGCTACGCGGCGACCTCCATCAACGACCTGGGCCGCGCGGTCGGGCTCGCCAAGGGCGCCCTGTACTACTACATCGGCTCCAAGGAGAACCTGCTGATCGAGATCCAGTCGCGGGTGCTCGGCCCGCTGCTGGCCCGCGCCAAGGAGATCGCGGCGCTCGAAGAGGTCCCGCTGCTGCGGCTGCGGCTGCTGTCCGAGTCGCTGCTGACGATCATCTTCCGCAGGCTCGACCACATCTGGGTCTACGAGCACGACTACCGCAGCCTCAGCGGCAAGGAGCTGGAGATCGTGCTGCGGCAGCGCTCCGACTTCGAGCAGCTGATCACCGGCCTGCTCACGGAGGCCGTCGAGGAGGGGACCTTCCGTGCGGTCGAACCGCACCTGGCCACCCTTCAGTTCCTCAACCTGCACAACCACACCTACCAGTGGGTGCGGCCGGACGGCAGCTGGGACGCCGCGTTCCTGTCGGGCGAGTACTGCTCGACCCTGTTCCGCGGTTTCGCCGCGTCCGTCACCGAACTCCCCGATGTCGAGGCGCTGGCCGCCGAGTTCAAGCGGGCCCGGCCCGAACTGCCCCTCGACCCCGAGGCGTTGTGGGAAGCGGTCTCCGTGGCGAGCTGACCGGACCCGCGGTGCGCCGCCGCTTTGGCGCACCGCGGATCCCGCGCCGTCACGCGCCCTTGACCAGGGCCCTGGCGATGACATTGCGCTGGATCTCGTTCGTGCCCTCGCCGATCTCCAGGATCTTGGCGTCGGCGTAGAAACGGGAGATCTCCGACTCCCGTACGTACCCGTAGCCGCCGTGGATCTGCAGCGACTGAGAGGCCGCCCGGTTGGCGACCTCGGAGGCGAACAGCTTGGCCATCGCGGCCTCCGTGCTGTGCGGGCGGCCCCGGTCGGCGAGCCACGCGGCGCGGTACACCATCCAGCGGGCGGCCTGGTACTCCGTACCGATGTCGGCGATCTTGTGCGCCACGGCCTGGAAGTCCGACAGCGGACGCCCGAACTGGTGCCGTCCCTTGGCGTGTTCGACCGCGAGGGCCAGCGCCGCCTTGGCCAGCGAGAGCCCCAGCGCGGCCACGCTGATCCGGCCGCTGTCGAGCACGGACAGGAACTGCCGCAGCCCGTTGCCCTCCTCGCCGATCAGATGGTCGTCGGAGACCCAGCAGTCGGTGAAGACCAACTCCCGTGTGTCCATGGCGTGCCAGCCGAGCTTCCTCAGCTTGGCGCCGACCGTGTAGCCGGGCGTGCCGGTCGGGACGTAGAAGGTCGCGTACCCCTTGCGACCGTCCGGGCCCTTGCCCGTCGTCGCGAGCAGCGTGACGCCCTGACTGATGTCGGTGCCCGCGTTGGTGATGAACATCTTCGTGCCGTTGATCACCCAACCCCCGTCCGCCCGGCGGGCGGTGGTCGCGATGCCGGCCGCGTCGGAGCCGGCGTCCGGCTCGGTCAGCCCGAACGCGCCGAGCGCCTCGCCCTTCGCGAGCGGGGTCAGCCAGCGCCGCTTCTGCTCCTCGGTGCCGTACGCGAGCAGCGGCAGGGTGCCGATGGTGGAGTGCGCGTTCCACGAGGAGGCCACCGACTGGTCGGCGGCGCCGATTTCCTCCATCACCGCGACATAGGTGACCAGGTCCGAGCCCGCCCCGCCGTACTCCTCCGGCACGAGCATGCCCATCAGGCCGAGTTCGCCGAGCTTGGTGAAGATCTTGGTGGGGAAGACCTCGTTCTCGGACCACTCCGCCGCGTGGGGCGTGATCTCGTTCGCCGCGAACTCGCGGACCATGTCCTTCAGAGCGAGGGTCTCCTCGGGCAGGTCGAAGTCCATGTCACAGTCCCTTCGGGGTCAGCAGCACCTTCAGGTGCCTGGCCCGGTCGGCGGCCAGGTCCTCGAAGACACCGGCTCCTCCCGAGAGCGGATAACGTCCGGTGATCAGGGCGGAGGCATCCAGGCGTCCGGTGCCCATCAGATCGATCACGCGCGGGATGTCGAAGTTGTAGCCGAGCGTGCCGACCACCGACCGCTCGTAGAACACGAGTTGGCCCATGTCGAACTCGACGCTGCCGTGTCCGACGCCCGCGAGTACGACGCGTCCGCCTCGGCGGACGGTCGAGACGGCCTGTCCGGCGAGGGCGGGCACACCGGTCGCGTCGATCACGACGTCCGGGCCGATGCGGTTCGTTCGCACGAACACCTCGCGTCGTACGTCCGTTTCGCGCGGGTCGAAGGCCTCGGTGACGCCGATGCCGAGCAGCATCTCGCGGCGGCCGGCGAGGGGTTCGCTCACGAACAGGCCTGCGGCGCCTCCGATTTGGGCGGCCAGGACGACTGCCACGCCGATCGGGCCGCCGCCGACCACGAGGACGTTGTCGCCCGGTTTGACGCCGGCGCGGGTCACGGCGTGCAGTCCGACGGCCAACGGCTCGGCCACGGCGGCCAGTTCGTCGCTGACGTTGTCAGGGAGGCGGGTCAGGCCGGCCAGCGGGACGGTGACGCGTTCCGCGAAGGCGCCGGGGGAGGCCAGGCCGACGGAGCCGCTCTGGGGGCAGATGTGGTACTCGCCTCGTGTGCACCAGAAGCAGGTGCCGCAGCGCCAGACCGGGTCTGCGGTCACTCGGTCGCCGATGGTGATGCCGGGCGCGTCCGCTCCCAACGCGACTACTGTGCCGCTGAGTTCGTGGCCGAGGGCCAGGGGTGGCTTGGTGCCGGTGAGGGGGTGGGGGCCCTCTCGGATCATGTGGGGGCCTTCCAGGTACTCGTGCAGGTCTGTGCCGCAGATTCCGCACCAGGTGACTTCTATGACGGCTTCGTGTGGGGCGGGTTCAGGGGGTTCGGCGACCTCTTCGAAACGCAGATCTTGTGCACCGTGCCAGACGAGTGCCTGCATGTTTTCCGCCCCTTTCATGTCGTGTTTTGGCTGTCCGCCGGTGGGGGCTGGTCGCGCAGTTCCCCGCGCCCCTTAGGTGTCTTGCGGCTCAGGAAGTTGTGAAGTCCCGTTGCTGCGTCCTCTGTGCCGAACACGCCTGTGAACAGGGACCGTTCGAGTGCCAGGCCCGCCGCCATGCTCGCGTCCGTGCCGTGGTCCACTGCTTCCTTGATGGCCTCCAGGGCTGTCGGTGGGCCCTCGGACAGGTGGCGGGCGTAGGTCAGGGCGGCCTTCAGTGCCTCGCCCGTGGGGACCACCTCGTCCACCAGGCCCAGCCGTAGCGCCTCCTCCGCCTTCACCCTGCGGCCGGTCATCAGGAGGTTCTTCGCGCGGGACGGGCCGATCAGGCGGGCGAGGCGTTGGGTGCCGCCCGAGCCGGGCATGATGCCCAGTTGGACCTCCGGCTGGGCGAAGATCGCGTCCTGTGCTGCCACCCGGTAGTCGGCGGCCAGGGCCAGTTCCATGCCGCCGCCGAGCGCGTAGCCGGTGACCGCCGCGATCACCGGCATGGGCAGGCGGGCCACCTCGTCGAAGGTGCGCTGGAGGGCGCGGTTCCAGGCGCGGATCTGCTCCGGGCCCATCGCGGCCAGGGCCCTGATGTCGGCGCCGGCGGCGAAGAGGCGCTCGCCGCCGTGGAGCACCACGGCCCGGACGGCGGAGGTGTCGGCCAGGCCGCGTACGCAGGTGGCCAGTTCCTCCCTCTGTACGGAGTCGAAGGCGTTCATCGGCGGGTTGTCGAGGCGGAGCGTGACGACCGGTCCGTCGGTGTCGAGCCGGATGCGTGGCACGAAGAACCCTCCTCGTCGGCGAAGCGACTTCGCGTGCGCGGACGGTTGTCGTCGCGGACGCTCCGTCGTACAGTGCGGCTCCCAGGTTTTATAGACCAAGGGGTACACTAAATCTTGGGAGCGGGCAACCGACCGGTCGGGACATTTCCCGGCCACCGAGCGAGAGAGTCGCCGTGCACAATTTCGCGAGCATCCTCGACTACCACCTGGCCCAGCGGCCCGACGCGGTGGCCGTCACGCAGGAAGGGCGCAGTCTGACGGTCCGTCATCTGCACGAACGCGTGAACCAGTTGGCCGCCGGTCTTGCCGAACTCGGCGTCGGGCGCGGTGATGTCGTGGCTCTGCTGCTGTACAACCAGCCCGAATTCCTGGAGCTGGTCCATGCCGCCAATCGGCTCGGCGCGGTCTTCCTGCCGCTCAACTACCGCCTCTCCGAAGAGGAATGGCAGTACATCCTGGGCCACGCCCAGGCCAAGGTGCTCGTCACCGAGCCGGAGTTCGTCCGGGCGGTGGAGCGCGGCGCCGGTTGCCTGACCGATCTGGAGCACCGCGTCCTGATCGGTGGCGCCGATCTGCCCGAAGAGCCGTGGATCGGCTACGAGGAGCTGCTGGCCCGGCACAAGGGGGCGCGGGTGGAGCCCGTGGATGTCGAACCCGACGATCTTCAGCGGCTCATGTACACCTCCGGGACGACGTCACGGCCCAAGGGTGTCCGCATCACCTACGGAAACCTCGAGGCCAAGAACCTTGCCCACATCGTCCACTTCGGGCTGACGGCGGCGGACACCACGCTGGTCTGCGGCCCGCTCTACCACGTGGGCGGCCTGGACATGCCGGCTCTCGGGGTGCTGTACGCGGGCGGCAGTGTCGTGCTCCAGCGGAAGTTCGACCCGCAGGGCGTGCTGGAGGCGATCGAGAGGCACCGGGTCACCAATGTGTGGCTGGCGCCCGCCATGGTCAACGCGGTTCTTGAGGTCCCGGATCGGGAGGAGTACGACACCGGCTCGGTGCGCTTCATCCTCGGTGGCGGCGAGAAGACTCCCGAACCGGTGCTGCGGCGCATCATGACCGCGTTCCCCAACGCCTGGTTCGCGGACGCATACGGCCTGACCGAGACCGTCTCCGGGGACACCTTCCTCGACCGTGAGCACGCACTGTCCAAGCTGGGCTCGGTCGGGCGTCCCGTGCCGCACACGCGCGTGCGGATCGTCGACGACAGCGGCCATGAGGTCCCCGCCGGTGAACTCGGCGAGATCACCCTGCGCGGACCGAAGGTCTTCGCCGGGTACTGGCGGGACGAGAAGGCCACGGCGGCGGCGATCAGGGACGGCTGGTTCCACACCGGCGACATCGGGCACGTCGACGAGGACGGCTTCCTCTTCATCGACGACCGCAAGAAGGACATGATCGTGTCCGGCGGCGAGAACATCGCCACACCCGAGGTGGAGCGCGTGCTGTACGAGCACCCGGCGGTGCTGGAGGCCGCCGTGGTCGGGCTCGGCCATCCCCGCTGGGGTGAAGTCCCGCGCGCGTTCGTGGTGTTCAGGCCCGGCGAGAGCGTGGGCGCGGAGGAACTGCGGGCGTTCTGCCGGGCCCGGCTGGCCAAGTTCAAGGTGCCGGCCCGCTTCGACATCGTCGACGAACTGCCCCGCACCCCGTCCGGCAAGGTTCTCAAGCGGACCCTGCGCGACATCCCGGCGGAGGGCTGAGCCATGACCGACGTGAACGACGTGAATGCCCAACTCCGGCTCGACGGACGGACGGTGTGGGTGACGGGGGCGGGGAAGGGGCTCGGGCGGGCGATCGCGGCAGCCCTGTCCCAGGCCGGTGCGACCGTGGCGGCAACGGCCCGTACGGCCCCGGACCTTGAGAGTCTGGAGGCCGAACTGGCCACGCACGGCGGCAAGGTGCTGGTCCTGCCCGGCTCGGTCGCCGACTCCGCCGCCGTACGGACCATGGTCGAGCGGATCACCGACGGCACCGGCCGCCTGGACGCGGTCGTCAACTGCGCCGGTACGAGCCCCCACTTCACGCGCAGCGAGCGGGTCACCGACGAGGACTGGCGGCAGGTCCTGGACGTCAATCTCCAGGGCACGTTCTACTGTTGCCGCGAGGCCGGCAAGGTGATGCTGGCGCAGGGCTCCGGTTCGATCGTCAACGTCTCCTCGGTGCACGCCCGCACCGGCTTCGAGCGAATCGCCGCGTACGCCGCGAGCAAGGGCGGGGTCGAGGCCCTCACCAAGTCCCTCGCCGTCGAATGGGCCGACCGCGGGGTCCGGGTGAACGCCCTCGCACCCGGCTACTTCCACACCGACCTCAGCTCGGGACTGCTGGCCAGTCGCTGGGGCCAACACATCGTCGACAGCACCCCGTTGGGCCGCGTCGGCGCCGTAGACGAACTCGGCGGCGCCGCCGTCTTCCTCGCCTCCGACGCGTCCCGTTTCGTCACCGGCAGCACGCTCACGGTGGACGGCGGCTGGACCGCGCGATAGCGCCCGCGGTCACTGGTCCGGCGCGGGCCGCACGGTGAGTATCTGCTGCGCGTGTCCCACCGGGCCGTCGACGTCGTGCAGCACGGTGCTGGTGAGGCCCTGCCCGGTCGGCCCGAAGGTGACTGTCGTGTCCAACCCCGTCCAGTTTCCCCGGGGTTGGCGGTGCAGGTGGACGGTCAGGTCGACGTTCGGGTAGATCCAGGCGGTCGGCGGCTGTTGTACGGCGATGCCGTTCGCGGTGTCGACGAGCGCGAGGTAGGACGCGAGCGGGCTGCTGGGTTCACCGGCGACGAGGGCGTGCCGGGTGGAGATCCAGGCGGTCGTACGGCCCGGCTGCGGCGGCGCGAGCGGCCGTACGTCCACGGAGGCGATGTATCCGCCGGGCCACAGCGAGGACATCTCCCAGGGGGCGAGCTGCTCGGGCGGGGTGAGCCGGTCGGCGGGGCCGCCCGCGACGGCGGAGGTGTCGACGGTGGCGAGGTACCAGGCCCGGGCCCGCACCACCGGCCGGTCGGCGACCAGTACCACGGCCTCGACCAGCTCGATCGTGCGGCCGGGGCGGACGGTCTCCACCCGGATCTCGCACTCGTCGAGGGCGAGCCTGCCGAGGATGTCGTAGCTGATCCGCGACATCACGAGACCGGTCTCCGGTCGCGCGGCCCGCTCACGCTCGATGGCGTGGACGACGAGCCCGCCGAGCGGGCTGAAGTGCAGTTCGTCCGGGTCCCAGGCGCCGCCCGCGTGGACCGTGGGCTTGTAGCGGTGCTCGTCGATACGGACGTAGTAGCTGTCGGGGATCCGGGTGCCGGTGTTCAACGGACGTTCTCCTGTGCTGTTCACGGGGTGTCTGCGGCGCGTGCGACGCTCCCGTCAAGACTGCCCGATCAGTCCGGAACGCCGATCAGCACCCGTCCCCGGCCGCCCGCGTCCACGCGCTCGTGGGCCTCGGCGATGTCCTCCGGCGGGTAGCGGTCGCCGACGTCGACCGTGAGGGCGCCGACCGCCGCGGCGGTGAGGTCGCGGGCCGCCTGGTGTTTCGCCTCGGCGGGGAAGCCGTCGCTGCCGAGCAGGCGCAGGGTGACGTTGTTGAACAGCAGCGGCCAGAAAGGGAGTTCGGCGCGAGTGGCGTAGGCGGCGATCACTCCGTCGACGGCGACGACCGCGGCGTCCAGGTCGGCGTTGTCGGACAGGGCCACCTCGACGACACGGTCCACGTCCCGGGGCGCGTAATCGACGAACCCAGCCGGCCGCGCCGCTTCTTGGTGTCCCCGGGGTTCACCCCCGACACGGTGACACGGACGCGGAGCTCACCGGGGCCGGGCTCGGGGTCGGGCAGTTCACCGACCTGGAGCACACCCGTCGCCGGGCCTTGTTCGCCGTATCAGGACGCGAGCACGGGGGACCTCCGTCGTCTCCCTCCCACCCCCGTGACCTGGATATTGTTCCACGGGCTGATAATCTGGGCCCGAACTTCTCTCTTGCCCCGGGGCTCCGTCGACCGGACCGACAGTAAGGGGAGGGCGCGATGACCGACCTGCCTGTCGCGGCGGGCTCAGGACGCGCGCCGGGTGGAGCAGAGCCAGGGCCGATCCACCGCCACGACCTGATGGCGGCGTTGAACCGGGCGGCCCGGAAGCCGGTCACGATCATCTCGGCGCCCGCCGGCACCGGTAAGACCTCACTGTTGCGTGCGTGGATGGACCAGCCCGGTCAGGATGTCCGTATCGCCTTCACGACCGTGCGGCCGGGCCAGCACGACCTCCAGTTGTTCTGGCTCACCGTGCTGGAAGCGGTCCGTACCGCGACGGGAACCGGCGAAGGCGGTGCGCGGTTGCCGCCGGTGCTGCCCGGCCCGAGCGGTGGCGTCATGGTGGACAAGGTGCTCGTCGCGCTGGAGGAGTCCCGTGATCCCCTGGCCCTGGTCGTCGACGACCTGCACGAGCTCAGCTCACCCGAGGCCGCCGAGCAGCTCACCGCGTTCCTGACCCGCATGCCTCCGCACGTGCGCGTGATCGTGGCCACCCGCCGTGACCTGCCGCTGCGCCTGCACAAGGTGCGACTGGCCGGTGACCTGACCGAGATCCGCGCGGCGCACCTGCGCTTCACCGAGCCGGAGACCCGTCGGCTCCTGACCGCCGCCGGCATCGCGCTGCCCGAGCCCGTGGTGGCGCTGCTGCATCAGCGGACCGAGGGGTGGGCGGCCGGGCTGCGACTCGCCGTGCTCTCCCTCGCCAGGCACCCCGACCCCGAACGGTTCGTCGCCGAGTTCTCCGGCAGCGACCGTACGGTCGCCGAGTATCTGATGGCCGAGATGCTCGACCGGCAGCCGCCCGAAGTCCTTCGCCTGCTGCTGCGCACCTCCGTGCTGGACCGGGTCGACGGCGAACTCGCGGATCTGCTCACGGGCGCGACCGGGTCGGAGCAGATCCTGCTGGACCTGGAGGACGCGAACGCCTTCGTCGTGTCCCTGGACCCGGGCCGTACCTGGTTCCGCTACCACCGCATGTTCGCCGGCCTGCTGCGCCTTGAGCTGCGTCGCACGATGCCCGCGGAGATCGCCGGACTGCACCGGCTCGCGGCGCGGTGGCTCGCCGAGCGCGGCCATGTCGCCGACGCGATCGGCCACCTCCAGGAGGCCGGCGACTGGGACGAGGCGGCCCACCTGCTCACCGACCATGTCCTGAGCCTCACTCTCGACGGGCAAGGGGGCACCGTCGCGGCCCTGTTGCGCGCCTTCCCCGCCCGCACCGACGAGGAATCGCCCGACCTGACCCTGGTGCGGGCCATCACCCACCAGTACCAACTACGGCTCGACGAGGCCGACGCGCGGCTGCGCGAGGTCAGGGCGTACGCGGCCACCGCACCCGCGGCGCGCCGGCACCGGCTCCAAGTGGCCATCGCCTCGGCGGAGTTGCTCGCGGCGCGGCTGCGCGGGGACTTCGAGAGCGGCATCGAGCAGGCCACGGCCCTGCTGTCCGCGGCCGAGGTCCGGACGGGCGCCGAGATCGAGCTGGGCAGTGACCTCAAAGCCGTCGCGCTGCTGACCCTGGGCGTCGCCGAGGCGTGGTCGCTGCGGCCGGCCGAGAGCGAACGGCACCTCAGGGAAGGCGCCGTCCTCGCCCGTCGCATCGGCCGGCCCTATCTGGAGGTGGCCTGTCTGGCCCAACTCGGGTTCGCCTCCACCGGCCACTCCCTGGCCGTGGCCCGGCAGCGCTGCGAGGAGGCCGTCGCGCTGGCGACCCGGCACGGCTGGGAGGCCGAGCCGGTGACCTCCCCGGCGCTGGCGACGCTCGCCCACACGCTGATCTGGACGGGCCGGTTCGACCTCGCGGAGCAGTGGCTCGACCGCGCCAGGCACGCCACACGGGTCGACGGTGAACCGGGCGTGCGGCTGCTGGTGTGCCTGACCTCGGCGATCAGTCAGGCGGCACGCGGCCACGGCCACCGGGCACTGGAGGAGTTCGCCGCCGCCGAGCGGATGCAGGCGCTCATGGTGAGCGAACACGGGCTGACCACCCGGGTCAAGGCGTGGACGATCGCCACGCTGGCCCGGCTCGGCATGGTCGGCCGGGCGCGGGACGCTCTGGCCGCCCTCGACGGTCGCCGGGCCGAGTCCGGCGAGCTGCGCAACGCGGCCGCGGTGATCCTGCTGGCCGAGCAGAACCCCGCCGCCGCCCGTCGCGAACTGCACGGCGTACTCAGCGGCGAGGCCCCGGTCCTGTCCTACGTCACCCACATCGAGGCACACTTGCTCGACGCCCTCGCCTGCCGCGACCTGGGCGACGAACGAGCCTGCCAAGAGGCGGCCGAGCAAGCGCTGAACCTCGCCGAGCCGGACCGGCTGATCCTGCCCTTCGCGATGACCGGCGCCGCACAACTCCTCGAAACCCAGGCGCCGTACGGCACCTCGCACGCGGCGCTGGTCACCGACATCCTCGACGCCGTCCGCGGCCCCGAGCCGAGCGGGCCGAACCAGCCGCTGATGATGCCGGTCGAGAAGCTCAGCAGAAGCGAACTGCGCGTCCTGCGCTATCTGCCGACGAATCTCACCCGCCGCGAGATCGCCGGGGAACTCTCGGTCTCGCTGAACACCATCGACACCCACATCCGCCGGATCTACGCCAAGCTCGGCGCCGCCGGCCGGACAGCGGCGGTGGAACGAGGCCGCGAACTGAGGCTGCTGTCCCTCGGCCGCACCTGAGACCCGACGGCCCACGCACCGGCACTCCTCCCCTCGAATCACGGTGATCCAGTGACGCCGGATCACCCCGTCGACGGCAGAGTTGGACCGAGCTCAGGCACTCGACGCGGCCCGCGCAGGCCGGCAGAGAACTGCTCGACCATCGACGGAGGAACACATGAGAGCGGCAGTGGTCCACCAGCCCGGCGCCATCCCGGTACTCGAACAGTTCGACGATCCACAGCCCGGTCCCGGTCTCTCGGTCGGCACCCTCCTCGCGGCGTCCCTGAATCCGCTGGACCTGGCATTCGTCAACGGCCAGTTCCCGATTCGCCCGCTCCAGCCGCCGTGCGTCGCCGGCTACGAGGCGGTCGTGCAACTCTCCGACGGCACCCGCCGCTATGTGACGGCCCCGCCGTCTCCCTACGGCGCGCTGGCCGAGCTGGTACCCGTCCCGGACGCGGACGCCTTTCCGGTGCCGGACGGCCTGGACCCGGCTATCCGGGCTGTGGCCCAGGGGTAGGAAGCCCATCCCTGGCTGAGGACCGGGTTGCGGGTGCCCTTGTGTCCGTTGAGGCATTCGTTGAGCGCCCAGGTGGAGCGCTGGGGGATGAAATAGACAAGACGCGTCCACGGTGATTCGCCCTCGTTCGCCATCCTGGCCCCACGCCTGACGCCTCGCGGGCACCTTGCATCGTCGCTTGTCCCGCCTGCCCCTGCGCGGCGCGCACATGTTGAGAACGAACCATCACGAGATGCCGACGCGACGCGCTTCCTCAACCGCTGGAGACAACTCAGCCATCGGATCGCCGTGGCCCGGCAGGACCGTCAAGTCGCTTCCGATCCCCGCCAGGGTGTCCAGCGAGGCAAGGGCCGACGCGCCGTCGTGTGTGAAGCCGCGGCATACCAGGCGAGGTCCCCGTAGCCCGGTCAGGCCGTCGTACGAGACAAGGGCGTCGCCGGTGAAGATCACCCCGTGGTGCCGGAAGACGTAGGCGGTACTTCCCGGCGTGTGCCCGGGAATCGGTACGGCCTCGGGCGCTCCCGGCACGCGCGTGAGCGTGGCGGGGGATTCGAAGACCTCCGGATCGCTGACAGGAGCGGGACGAAATGCTCCGCTCCGGGCAAGGTGGAGCACAAGCCCCACGCTCGCGGGTCGCCGCATCAGGTAGCGAGCCATCGATCGTTCTGTGCTCGCCCCCGCTCGCGCGGGGTTGGCCGCGGCAAGGGTGGCGGCTTCGGCGCTGTGAATCCACACGGCAGCGCCGGCTTCACGGCGGACTCGGGCCGCCAGACCCAAGTGGTCGGGGTGGGCGTGGGTGAGCAGGACAGCCTTGATGTCGCCCGGAACGGCACCGATATGTGCGAGACGGTCGCAGAGCTCACCCCAATGGGTGGGCAGTCCACCGTCGACCAGGACCAGCCCTTCCGGCTCCTCGACGAGATAGAAGTTGACCATGTCGTCGCCGAGGCGATGCACGGCATGTGGGATGAGGGGTGTCTGCTCCACGATGATTCCCATGGGTCGAATTGGCGTAGGCGGTCGGATGGTTCGGCATGTGATGGTCAGGCGCGAACTCGCCTGGGCGAAGGAGACGCAGAGCGACCGGCGTCCTGTCTCGGCGGCGCTCGGCGAGCCCCGGGCGGGAGGGCGTCCAGTTGGGGCCGACAGGACAGGAAGCCTGGCCAGGTCAACTGGTCCGCATCGGGATGACGCAGCCACGCTGCGTGTGGAGATGCGGTCGCGATGTCAGATCTGCGCCCTGCCGCCGTCAACGAAGAGTTCGATACCCGTGACGAAGCTCGAGTCGTCCGAGGCCAAGAACAGTGCCGCTTTGGCGACTTCGTCGGGCTCGCCCATGCGGCCCATCGGAATGGTGGAGGTGATCTTCTCGATGGCGTCCTGCGGCTGCCCGGCCACCATGGAAGTGGTGATCGGGCCGGGGCTGAGAACGTTGGCACGGATACGACGGTCCGCGAGTTCAACGGTCCATCCGCGTACGAAGTTTCTGATGGCGGCCTTACTCGCGCCATAGACCGCGAACGCGGGGGTCCCTTTTGTGCTCGCGACGGAGCCTGTGAGGATGATGGAACCACCTGGGTTCATCAGCGGCAACGCCTTCTGTATCGTGAAGAGCGCGCCCTTCACATTGGCATTGAAGATTCTGTCGAAATGCTCTTCCGATACAGCTTCGAGTGGAGCCATTTCGGCCACGCCGGCGTTGGCGAAGACGATGTCGATCGGCCCGTGCGCCTCGACAGCCTCGTAGAGCCGATCGAGATCGGTCAGGTCGGTAACGTCTCCCTGGACACCGGAAGTGTTGTGACCGATCTCCGTTACGGCGTCGTCGAGTTGCTTCCGGTGCCGCCCCATGATGAAGACATGCGCACCTTCCGCGACGAAGAGTTTCGCCGTGGCGAGCCCGATCCCGGCCGTGCCTCCGGTGATGACCGCCACCTTTCCCTGCAACTTGTCGCCCATCGATCTAGCTCTGCCTTGCGTCCGCACGGAGCGCCTCGCTCGCCAGGCTGCCGGCCAGGACACGGCTGATCTGCGCGGCCACGAGGGAGGGTTGCTCGATGTGCGGCCAGTGACTGCACTTCTCGATCTCGGTCGTGGTCGTCCTCGCCGCCTCGAACCGTGCCACGACCTGGGAAGCGACGACCTCAGAGGTGACGATCGGGTCGTCGCTTCCCGACAGGATCAGCACCCGCTCGGAGAATCCGCTGGGCCGCGGGTTGGGGTGGCCGTTGTTCCACAGGTCGGCTGTGGCCAGTACGACCTCGGGGCGTACCTTCGCGGCTACCGTGGCGATTCGCGCCAACTCGGCCGCTGGAGCCGATGGTCCCGCTTGCTGACGTACGGCCTGAATCACCGATGCGTCCGCTCCGGCCAACGAGTGGAAGCTCTCGATGATTTCGTCGGGCAACCGGGCTCCGGCCATCGGAATGGGTGCCAGAAGTACCAGGCCCAATGCGCGCTCGCTGCGTGCCTCGGCGGCAAGTTCGACGATGGGTGCCGCCATGCTGTGACCGACGAGCACGAACGGCTTGTCCACCGCGTCTACGACGGCCAACAGATCGGCGGCGAACCGGTCGAACGTGAACGGCCCGTCTGCCTGCGTGCGGTTTCCGAAGCCGGCCAGGTCCAACTGCACGGTCTCGAACCCGGAGCCTGACAGTTCCGCGATGACTGGGTTCCAGACGTGCAGGTCGTCGATCCAGCCGTGCATGAACACAACGGCGATGTCGCCCACGCCGTCGCGGCGAAACACGATGTCGCTGTTCGGGATCTTTGCTGAGGTGGCCATGAGGGTTCCTTGCCTGAAGAAGTGGATGCCGACCCCAGAGGCGGGGCCAACGGGAGGGGAGCCGTCCCCAGGCCGCGCTCAGGAAAAGGCGACCGGCCGGTCCAGGAAGCGCCCCACATCGGCGACGAACAGTTCCGGGTACTGGAACAGCGAGGCGTGACCGGAGTCGGGGTAGACGATGAGTTGGGCGCCGGGGATGTGCTGGGCCAGGTGGTAGGAGTTGATCGTGGGGACCATGACATCGCGTCGGCCGTTGACCACCAGGGTCGGTTGAGTCATCGTCCGAAGCTCGGCGAAGGGCTCGCCGTGCGGGAGCTTCCAGTCGACGATCGCGGCTGTCTGCGCCTGCATGGTCTGCTTCGACGTCGGCGGGTCCACGTCGGTGGTGCGCTGGTGGCGACGCTCCCAGAACCTCTCACCGGCGGCCTGGCTGGTCGGTGTGGGCTCGAAGAAGAGGAGCCGGAAGTCCTCGAGAGTCAGTACGTCGTGCCGGGTGGCGACATCGGTCGCGTCGGGGTGCCGGTCCGTGTCGTCGCCGGCTCGAGGCTTGGTGCCGGCGAGAACGAGCCTGCGGACCAGTTCGCGGTGGCGGAGTGTGAGGGCCTGCGCCACATAGCCGCCGATGGAGAAGCCGAGGATGTCGACACGGGTCAGGCCCAGCGCGTGGATGAACGCGGCCGCGTCATCGGCCTGCGCCTCCACGGTGTCCGGGGTCTGGCCGCCGGAGCTCGCGACGCCTGTGTTGTCGAACAGAATCACCGGACGGTTCGCGGCCAGTCCGTCCGTGACCGCCGGATCCCAGTGATCCATGCCGCCACGAAAATGCTGCAGGAACACCAGCGGCGTGCCGGTCTCGGCGCCGAAGCGGCGGTAGGCGTACTGAATCCCGTTCGCCGTGACGAACTGCGTCGGAGCCGTCACATGGGAGAGAAGTGGTGTGTGGGTCGTTCGGGTCGTCATCTTCAGCTCCTACTTCATCAGCCGCACGGGAGAACCCGCCTGGAACGCGGCGATGTCCTCGACGGAGTCCTGATAGAAAATCTCGTACAAGTCACGGTTCACGTAGCCGATGTGACCCGTGAGCAGTGCGTTCGGCAGAGCCCGCAACGGGTGGTCCGCTGGAAGCGGCTCGGTGTCGTACACGTCGAGCGCGGCCGCTCGGATCGCGCCCTCGCGCAGGACGTCGATCAGGGCGACCTCGTCGACGACCGGTCCGCGTGAGGTGTTGACCAGGACGGCCGAGGGTTTCATCGACCGTAGTTCCGCCGCGCCGACCAGCCCGCGTGTCCGCTTGCTGAGCAGTACGTGGATCGAGAGCACATCGCTCTCGCTGAAGAGTCGCTCCTTCGTCACCGCCCGCACGCCGTGTTCGGCGGCGGCTTCGGGGGTCAGGTTCTGACTCCACGCGATGGTGTCCATTCCGAAGGCCTGTCCGATCCGTGCCACTCCGGAGCCGACGCGGCCGAGGCCCAGAACGCCGAGAGTCCTGCCGTGCAGCCCCTCGCCGAGCGACACCTGCCAACCGCCGGCGCGCATCGACTGCGCCTCGGCGACCAGATTTCTCGTGGCACCGAGGATCAGCGCCCAGGTGTGCTCGACGGTGGAGTGGGACTCGTAACGGGTCCCGCACACCGTGATGCCGAGTCTGTGCGCGGCCGCAAGGTCGATGGCGGCATTGGCCGGGCCGGTGCTGACCAGGAGTCGGAGGTCGGTCAGCCGCTCCAGAACCTCGGCCGGGAATCGCGTGCGCTCCCGCATGGCCACGAGCACGTCGAACCCGGCAAGGCTGTGGACCACCTCGTCGGCATCGGCGAACGGCTTGGTGAACACGACCACCTCGGCACCGAGTGACCCCCAGTCGGCCAGGCTCGTCGCGACGTTCTGATAGTCGTCGAGGATCGCGATCTTCATTCGGGTGGCCATGTGGGCAACCTCCGTATGTCGTCGAGGTGATGCGCCTGTCTTCGCGGGGTGGCGACCCGGTGCGGGTCAGGTGAGCAGGCCCAGGGCGCTGTACCAGAGGGGTCCCGGGTTGAGCCGGTCACCGTGGAGCTTCGACATCTCCTCGAAGAACTCCAGCGGCTTCGGCCTGCCGGCCAGGAGCCGGATCGCGTCGCGCAGGTACTGCCGGGTCTCGTCCAGGATCTTCGGGTCGTCGGGCAGGTCTGCGTTCTTGTGGCCGGCGACCACATGGCGCGGGTCGAGTGCGGCGAGCCGGTCGATGCCGTCCAGCCACGCTTGCAGACCGCCGCCACCGCCTTCGAGCATCATCAGGTGCACGCCGTTGTAGACGACGTCCCCGGCGACGACGAGACCGATCGACGGCACGTGCAGGACGCTGGAGTCGTCGGTGTCGGTGTGACCGGTCTCGACGGCGCGGAGGACTTGGCCCTCCAGCCGGAATCCTTCGGCCGGCACGGGGACGGCGAGGACCGGCGTGTTCTCCGGGACCCCGGGGAAGGACTTCGCGAACCCCTTGTCCTTGCCCTCCAGTTGGGTGCGCATCTGCCGGATGGTGCCCTCGGTGGCGTACACCACGCTGTCGGCGTCGCCGAACCGCTCGAGCAGCGTCGCGGTGCCGAACCAGTGGTCGGGGTGGCCGTGGGTGATGTAGACGAACGCCAGATGCTTTCCGGAGCGCGCCAAGCCTTCGGCGACCTGCGCGATCTGGGTGTGAGTCAGCGGCGGGTCCACCAGGACCGCGTCGTGCTCCCCGGAGATCAGGGTGGATGAGATCGGCGAGGACACGATCCCGTCGCCGTTCGGCAGCTGGAGTTCGATCTTCCGGGGAACACCATCAGAGATGAGGACCTCGTAGGACAGTTCAGGCATCTCGGAGCTTCTCTCGTGACAGGGGCTGCCCCTCACCGGACTCGCACATGAGCGGCGGTCCGCCTGGCGGGGGTGAGCACTGTCGGGCAGTGGATCTACATTCCACCCGCTGGGAACCCGTAGCGCGCGTCGCCGGTACGCACGCGGTGGTGCGGGGATTTCCAGTCGTGCGAGGTCATGACCGGGCCACCTTGAGCAGGGTCTTTCCGCCGCGCAGGACCTGCTCGATGGCCGTATGGATGTCATCGAGGTCGAACAGGGCGGCGGGCGGAACGAACAGGGCTCCGCTCGCGATCAGGGGCGCGGCCTCGCGGATGACGGGCAGCAGCTTCGTCGCGTAGTCGAAATGGCCGGCGAAGAATCCGTGTACCGTCGCGCGCTTACCGATCAGAGTCACTGCGTTCACGGACATCGGCTGCCCGGTCGCCGAGGCGTAGGTGACGAGCGCACCGCCCTCGGACAGCAGGTCGAGCAGGCGGGCGGGCGCCTCGCCGCCCACCGAGTCGACGGCGAGTGCGACCCGGGCATCGCCGATCGCCTCGCGAACCTCTTCGACCGACGTTGCGTTGTCGAGGCGGACGATGTCCGCGCCGGCCGCGGTCAGCTCGGCGAACACGGACTCGTCCCGGACGAAGTTGATCGTCCGGAATCCACGTGCCTTCGCCAGGGCGATCAAGGAACGTCCGACGCCGGAGTTCGCGGCGTTCTGCACGATCCAGTCCCCGGGCCTCAGATCGGCGTACTCGCTCAGGATCAGACCGGCCGTGGGCGGATTGCTGCCCAGCATCGAAAACTGCTCGACACTGCCCTCCGGCAGCCGGAACAGCCCGCCGGCGGGCAGCACCAGCCGCTCGCGCCAGGCACCGCCGAACAGTGGCAGAACCACCAGGTCGCCCACCGCGAGCGTGTCGACACCGGGGCCCACCTCGACCACCCGGCCGACACCCTCGTTGCCGAGGACGAGCGGGAGCGGCGGCCGTACCAGCGCGCCACTGACGACCAGGAGGTCGTGCAGGTTCAGCGGCGAGAACTCGACCGCGACCTTGACCTCGCCGGCACCGGGAACGTCCGGCTCCTGGAGATCGACGACGCGCACGACGTCCTCCGGCTTTCCGAACTGGGTGATCTGGATGGCACGCATAGGGACTCCGGGTGAGAGACAGCATGTGCTGCGACATAGTCAAACACAGTTTGCTTATGTCTGCATCTCTGCATCTCCGAGTCGGCGCTGTCGGAGTCGTGGAGTGGAGGCGCCCGTCGAGCGCGCCGCCCGGACCGGCGCCGAACAAGCGCGACGCACCAGGCGTCCCGTCGGCGTTGTGACCCGTAGTCCGGTTGGTTCGACTACGGAAAGAACGTAAGCGTAATCCTTATGCCTGTTTCGCGACGGATGGCTCGGGTATATTGGTGATCATGTCCGATCTCGCCACCGAGCGTTACGCAGCAGCCGCGGCGCCGGAGGCGTTGCTGCGTGTGCAGTCGTTTCTGAACACCCGCTCCACGGGCAGCCCTCCCGAGGCCGACCTCTTGGCGAGTCCCGCCTCGGCGAACAGCTGGCTGCGCACGCTCCAGTGGCCCACCCGCCCTCGTTTGACGACGGACGACCTGCCCCCGCTCTACGAGCTGCGCGCAGCCCTCCAAGCCCAAGTCGAAGCCGCCCGAACACCATCGGAGTCCCCGCGCCGGCCTGACCTGGCACGCCACCTCGAGAAGCTCCGTTGGGGAATGACCTTTGAGGAGGGGCGGCTCGTCCTTGCCGCTGAAGGCGATGGCTGGCACCTGGTCGCCGGAACCCTGTTCGGCGACATCCTGCTCGCCCAGCAGCACGAACTGTGGCCCCGCCTCAAGGCTTGCCGGAATCCACCCTGCTCGGTGGTCTTCTACGACAACTCGAAGAACCAGTCCCGGGTGTGGCACAACACCTCGGTCTGCGGCAACCTCGTCAACCTTCGTGCTGCCCGAGCCCGCCAACGCGCCCAGGCCACATAGAAGCAAAGCCGGCGCGGGGAAGGTTTCCTGGGGAACGTATGTGGGACGCCAGGTCCGTGGTCTCCGTGGTCTCCGTGGTCTCCGCGGTGTCGAGGTCCGGCTGTGGGCTCGGCCTCCTCTCCGTCCCGTAGGAAGTTCCCTCGCCGACGCGTAACGTGACGCACCATGAAGATCCCCGTCCCCGCCGCATGCTGTCGCAGACTGTTGTCACCAGCCGCACGACGAGCCTCTGACCTGCGACGGGACGGATCATCGTGAGAATCCTCATCAGCGCCGACATGGAGGGTGCCACCGGCGTCACCTGGCCCGCCGACGTGTTGCCG
Organism: Streptomyces xylophagus; assembly: GCF_000716435.1. Lineage (GTDB taxonomy): Bacteria > Actinomycetota > Actinomycetes > Streptomycetales > Streptomycetaceae > Streptomyces > Streptomyces xylophagus. The sequence continues at coordinate 1,098,512 of NZ_JNWO01000007.1, read as the reverse complement.
GGGACACCGCAGTGGGAGCGGTGCCGTTCGCTGTTCACCTCGGACGTGAACGCAGCCGTCCTCGGTTTCTACGACGGCGGCGCCGACGAGGTGCTCGTCAACGAGGCGCACTGGACGATGCGCAACCTGCTGCTGGAGCGGCTCGACGAGCGGACCCAGATGCTCACCGGCCGGCACAAGTCCCTCTCCATGGTGGAGGGCGTGCAGCACGGCGACGTCGATGGCATCGCGTTCGTCGGCTATCACGCGGGCGCCGGCATGGAGGGCGTCCTCGCCCACACCTACCTCGCCAACTCGATCACCGGAGTGTGGCTGAACGACGTCCGCGCGAGCGAGGGTCTGCTCAACGCGCATGTCGTCGCCGAGTACGGGGTACCGGTGGTCCTTGTCACGGGTGACGACGTGGCCTGCGAGGACGCCCTCGGGTACGCGCCCGAGGCGCTGAAGGTCGCAGTCAAGGACCATGTGTCGCGGTACGCGGCCGTGTGCCGTACACCGGGCAGGACGGCCGCCGACATCCGCGCGGCGGCGAAGGAGGCGGCAAAGCTGGCGGTCCGTCAGGAACCGGTCAGGGGTGGGCCGTTCACCGTCGCCCTCGAATTCGACGCCGAGCACCTCGCGATGGCCGCGACCGTCGTGCCGGGTGTCGGGCGGATCGGGGAGCGGAAGGTGGCGTACACCAGCGACACCATGTACGAGGGCATCCGGACCTTCAAGGCGGTCACCACGATCGTCTCGGCCGCGGTGGAGGAGCAGTATGGCTGACGTCGACGAGCAGGCCCTGGACGAGGTCGTGACGTTCACTTCCGACCTCATCCGGATCGACACGACCAACCGGGGCGGTGGTGACTGCCAGGAGCGGCCCGCCGCCGAGTACGCGGCCGAGCGACTGGCCGGCGCGGGCCTCGAACCCACCCTCCTCGAACGCACGAAGGGCCGCACCAACGTCGTCGCCCGCATCGAGGGCACCGACCCCTCCGCGGACGCCCTCCTCGTGCACGGTCACCTGGACGTCGTACCGGCGCAGGCCGAGGACTGGAGCGTGCACCCCTTCTCCGGGGAGATCCGCGACGGGGTCGTCTGGGGGCGCGGCGCCGTCGACATGAAGAACATGGACGCGATGATCCTCGCCGTCGTGCGCGCCTGGGCGAGACAGGGTGTACGGCCGCGCCGGGATCTCGTCATCGCGTTCACCGCCGACGAGGAGGCCAGCGCCGAGGACGGCTCCGGATTCCTCGCCGACGAGCACGCCGGGCTCTTCGAGGGCTGCACCGAAGGCATCAGCGAATCAGGCGCGTTCACCTTCCACGACGGCACCGGCCGGCAGATCTACCCCATCGCGGCCGGCGAACGCGGCACCGGCTGGCTCAAGTTGACCGCGCGGGGCCGGGCAGGACACGGCTCCAAGGTCAACCACGAGAACGCGGTCACCCGGCTCGCCGCCGCGATCACCCGCATCGGCGAGCACGAGTGGCCGCTACGGCTCACCCCGACCGTCCGCGCGGCCCTCACCGAACTCGCCGCCCTGTACGGCATCGAGCCTGAATTCGACGCCCCCGACGGCATCGACGGCCTCCTCACCAAGCTCGGGCCGGCCGGCAAACTCGTCGAGCCCACGGTCCGCAACAGCGCCAACCCGACGATGCTGGACGCCGGTTACAAGGTCAACGTGATCCCGGGCGAGGCCGTGGCCTACGTCGACGGACGGTATCTGCCGGGCGGCGAGGACGAGTTCCGCACCACCCTGGACCGGCTCACCGGACCGGACGTGGAGTGGGAGTTCCACCACCGCGAGGTGGCACTCCAGGCACCGGTCGACTCCCTGACATACGCTCAGATGCGGGCCGCCGTCGAGGAGTTCGCGCCGGAAGGCCACGTGGTCCCGTACTGCATGTCCGGCGGCACGGACGCCAAACAGTTCTCGCGCCTCGGCATCACCGGCTACGGCTTCGCACCACTGAAGCTCCCCGAGGGCTTCGACTACCAGGCGTTGTTCCACGGAGTCGACGAACGGGTCCCCGTCGAGGCACTGCACTTCGGCGTCCGCGTCCTGGACCGCTTCTTGAGGACGGCCTAGTAAGTGGGGGAGAACATGCGGACGTTGGCGTACGGCTCGTGGCCCTCGCCCATCGACGCGGCCCTCGCCGCCGCGCACGACGGACATCCCGAGTACGTCGGTTTCGTCGGCGACGAGGCCTGGTGGACGGAACCCCGGCCCACCGAGGGCGGCCGCCGCACCCTGGTGCGCCGCCGCGCGGACGGCGCCGAGGAGTCGGTGCTGCCCGCCCCGTGGAACGTCCGCAGCCGCGTCATCGAGTACGGCGGACTACCGTGGGCCGGAGCCGTCCAGGACGGCCGACCCCTCGTGGTGTTCGTGAACTTCACCGACCAGCGCCTCTACCGCTACGACCCCGGCAGCGAGCCGCGCCCGCTCACCCCCGTGTCGCGGGTGGGCGACGGACTCCGCTGGGCGGAACCGCAGTTGCGCCCTGAGCCGGGTGAAGTGTGGTGCGTCCTCGAGGAGTTCACCGGCGACGGACCCGGCGACGTGCGACGCGTCCTGGCCGCCGTACCGCTGGACGGTTCCGCCGCCGAGAACCGGGACGCCGTACGCGAACTCACCGACGACCGGCACCGGTTCGTGTCCGGGCCGCGGGTGTCGCCCGACGGGCGGCGGGCGGCGTGGCTCGGCTGGGATCATCCGCGGATGCCGTGGGACGGCACGGAGTTGCTGCTCGCCGAGGTCGCGGACGACGGCACGTTCGGGGAGCCACAGGTCGTCGCGGGCGGGCCCGAGGAGTCGATCGCGCAGGTCGACTGGGGGTTCGACGGATCGCTGCTGTACGCCAGTGACCGCACCGGCTGGTGGAACCTGTACCGCGACCACCAGCCGCTGTGCCCGCGCGAGGAGGAGTTCGGCGGGCCGCTGTGGAAGCTCGGCCAGCGCTGGTTCGCGCCCCTGGAGAGCGGCCCGATCGCCGTCGTGCACGGCCGGGGCGCCACCGCGCTGGGGATCCTCGACCCGGAGACCGGCGAGGTCGTCGACGCGGCCGGACCCTGGACCGAGTTCGCGTCCACCCTCGCGGTGCACGGCGAGCGGATCGTCGGCGTCGGAGCCAGCCCACGCAGCGCCTACGAGGTCGTCGAACTCGACACCCGCACCGGCCGCGCCCGGGTGATCGGCGCCGCCCACGACGACCCCGTGGACCCCGCCCACTACCCCGAACCGCAGATCCGCACCTTCGCCGGCCCCGCCGGACGCGAGATCCACGCCCACATCTACCCGCCCCACAGCCCGAGTCGGTCCGCGCCGGGCGACGAACTGCCGCCGTACGTCATCTGGGCGCACGGCGGACCCACCAGCCGGGCGCCGCTCGTCCTCGACCTGGAGATCGCCTACTTCACCTCACGCGGCATCGGCGTCGCCGAGGTCAACTACGGCGGCTCGACCGGGCACGGCCGGGAGTACCGCAACCGGCTGCGCGAGCAGTGGGGCGTCGTCGACGTCGAGGACTGCGCCGCCGTCGCGCTGGCCCTCGCCGACGAGGGCACCGCCGACCGCGCCCGGCTCGCCGTCCGGGGCGGCAGCGCGGGCGGCTGGACCAGCGCCGCGTCCCTCGTGACGACCGACGTCTACGCCTGCGGCACCATCATCTATCCCGTCCTCGACCTGGCCAACTGGGGCTCGGGCGAGACCCACGACTTCGAGTCCCGCTACCTGGAGACCCTGATCGGACCCCTCGCCGAGGTACCCGCCCGCTACGCCGAGCGCTCACCCGTCGAGCACGCCGACCGCGTCACCGCGCCCTTCCTGCTCATGCAGGGCCTGGACGACGTGATCTGCCCGCCCGCCCAGTGCGAACGCTTCCTGGAGCGGCTGGCGGGCCGCCAAGTCCCGCACGCCTACCTCGCGTTCGCGGGCGAGGGCCACGGATTCCGCCGCGCCGACACCATGATCCGCGCCCTGGAGGCCGAACTCTCCCTGTACGCACAGGTCTTCCGCCTCGCCCCGCCCGGCATCCCCACCCTGGAGCTCACCACGTGACCCCACTCGTACGCCCGCACCGACTCGCCCCCGGCGCCCGCGTCGCCGTCGTCGCAACCAGTGGACCGGTGTCCGAGGAACGGCTGGAGGCCGGCCTCGACATCCTGCGCGGCTGGGACCTCGACCCGGTCGTGGCACCCCATGTGCTGGACCGGCACGGCGAGTTGGGCTATCTGGCAGGCACCGACGCCGACCGCGCGGCCGATCTGCAGAACGCCTGGTGCGACCCGACCGTGGCCGCCGTCCTGTGCGCACGCGGCGGCTACGGCGTGCAGCGCATCGTCGATCTGCTCGACTGGGACGCGATGCGGGCCGCCGGGCCGAAGGTGTTCGTCGGCTTCAGCGACCCCACCGTGCTGCAGCAGGCGTTCGCCACCCGGCTGGGACTGGTCACGCTGTACGGACCCGTCGCCGCGGGCGCCGACTTCATCAAGAACGCCCGCGCACAAGAGCACTTGAAGGCGACCCTCTTCGACCCGGAGTCCGTACGGACCATCCGGGCCGTCCCGACCGGGGGCGGCGCGCTGGTGCCGGGACGGGCCCGGGGCGTCACGCTCGGCGGGTGCCTGGCCCTGCTCGCCACCGACCTCGGCACCCCGCACGCGGCGGCCGGTGCGCGCGGCGGGCTGCTGCTGATCGAGGACGTCGGTGAACCGGCGTACCGCATCGACCGGATGCTGACCCAACTCCTGCGCAGCGGCTGGCTCGACGGCGTCGCGGGCATCGTCCTCGGATCGTGGGCGCGCTGCGGACCGTACGAGCAACTGCGCCCGGTGCTCGTCGACCGGCTCGGCGGGCTCGGCGTGCCGGTGGTGGAGGAGTTCGGGTTCGGGCACTGCGACGGGGCGCTGACCATACCGCTCGGCGTGAGCGCCGAACTGGACGCGGACACGGGCACGTTGACGCTGGACGAGCCCGCGCTGCGGTAGCCGCCCCCGCTTGTCGCGTCGCTGCCAAGAAACACCCCTTGTTCTCCGTCGGGTTGTCCTCAGTGTGGAGGTCCCTGTGTCCTGTCGTGCGCCCGGAATCCGCGCCGCGTTGGCTCTCACGCTCACCGCACCGCTGGTGCTCGCCGCACCGCTCGTCCTCGGCGGGCCCGCCGCCGCGACCGACCAATACACCGTCACCGCACTGAAGTTGACCGTCCGCGCGGGCGGGCGCGACTGCACGGTCGACGCCGACCTGTACCGGCCCAGGGGCGTGGACCGTGCCCACCCGGCGCCCGCCGTGCTGGCGACCAACGGCTTCGGCGGCAGCAAGTCCGACGGTTCGACGGAGGCGATGGGTAAAGACTTCGCGCGGCGCGGGTACGTCGGACTCGTCTACTCCGGGCTCGGCTTCGGCAAGTCGGGCTGCCTCATCTCGCTCGACGATCCGCGCATCGACGGGGCTGCCGCGTCGGGACTGATCGACTTCCTGGCGGGGACGCGGGCCGCCGACGACGGGACCAGGGCCGACTTCGTGACACTCGACGCGAAGGGGGACCCCCGGGTCGGGATGATCGGCGGATCGTACGGTGGTGCCATCCAGTTGGCGACGGCGGCCGTGGACCACCGGGTGGACGCGCTCGCCCCCCTGATCACCTGGAACGACCTGGCCTACTCCCTGGACCCCAACAACGCGGTCGGCAACGGCAGTCGGGCCGTGCCCGGCGCCTTCAAATGGCAGTGGACCAACGGCTTCTACCTCATCGGCGAGACCCAGCCCCTGACCGTACCGAGCCTCGACCCGACCCGGATCAACTCCCTCACCTGTCTGCACTTCGTCAGCGAGGCCTGCGCCATAATCCGCACCCTGAACTCCGGGAGCTACCCGGCGAAGGCGACGGCCGACCTGCTCGCCTACGCGCACAGCGTCTCGCCGGTGTCGTATCTGAACCGGGTGAAGGCGCCGACGCTGCTCGTCCAGGGCCAGGCCGACAGCCTGTTCGACCTCAACGAGGCGACGGCGACGTACAAGACGCTGAAGGCGCAAGGGACGGCCGCGAAGATGATCTGGCAGTCGTGGGGTCACAGCGGCGGGATGACGAACCCGGCGCCCGGCGAACTCGACCTGAGCCAGGGCGATTTGGGGTCCAGCTACGTCGGCCGGCGCATCCTGGCGTGGTTCGACCGATATCTGCTCCAGCGGAAGAGTGCGGACACGGGACCGGCGTTCGCCTACTACCGCGACTGGATCACGGACCCGGCGGACACCTACGCCACGGCGGACCGACTCCCGGCACTCGACGAGAAGTTGTACCTCTCCGGCGACGGCAAGCTGGTGGACGACCGGGCGAAGGTGACGCGCGGCAGCCGTGGCTACGCCAACTGGCTTGTTCCCACGAGCCATTCGGAGAACTCGCTGAGCGCGATGATCGGCCTGCCGGACCCGGCGCCGTACGACACGAAGGGCACGTATCTGGGCTGGACCAGTGAGCCCCTGACCCGTACGACGGACGTCGTCGGTGCCCCGAAGGCGACGCTCAAGGTCGTCTCGCCGAAGGCGCGGCACACTCAGAACTCCGGCGACGCCGCCGACAACCTGGTCCTCTTCGCCAAGCTCTACGACCTCGCGCCCGACGGCACCCAGACCCTTGTCCACCGGTTGGTCGCCCCTGTCCGCGTGCCGGACGTGGCGAAGAGCTTCACGGTCGGTCTGCCGGGGATCGTGCACCGGTTCGCGAAGGGGCACCGGCTGCGGTTCGTGATCGCGGCGAGCGACGACGCGTACACCGGCAACCGGGGGATCAAGCCGGTGACCGTGGTCAGCTCGCCGAAGGACACCGGGGTGCTGGAGTTGCCGGTCGTCGGCGGCTGAGCCACGCAGGCCACCCGGGGGCATCTCTTCACCGTGCGTGATGGTGGATTCGGGCTCACCCTGGAGGCATGAGCCCGAAGACCACCGAGAGCGGCGGCAGGACCGGCGGGCGGGAACGTGTGCTGACGCCCGCCCGGATCACTGTTCTGCTGCTCGCCGTCCTGGCCCTGATCTTCATCTTCGAGAACACCCGTGCCACAAAGATCCGCCTGCTGATCCCCGAGGTCACCATGCCCCTGTGGATGGCGCTGCTGGGCACGGCGATCATCGGCGCCCTGTGCGGTTGGTATTTCATGCGCCGGCGTCGCTAGCCCGCACTAGGGTGACGGGATGCCGCACACCGCATCCCGTTATCTCGCCGAGGGCCCCCGCGTGGGGATACGACACTTCACCTACGAGGACGGCGCCGAGTTCACCGCGCGTGCTCGGGAGAGCAAGGATCTGCACCAGCCGTGGCTGTTCCCGCCGGCGAGCGGGGACGCGTACACCGCTTATGCGGGGCGGCTGATCCAGGATCCGTCCAAGGTCGGGTTCCTTGTGTGCGAGCTGGACGGCGGGGGCATCGCCGGGTTCATCAACATCAACAACATCGTCGAGGGCGGGTTCCAGTGCGGTGCGCTGGGATACGGCGCCTTCGCGCACGCGGCCGGGCGCGGGCTGATGCGCGAGGGGATGAACCTCGTGGTGGGGCACGCCTTCGGGCCGATGCGGCTGCACCGGCTGGAGATCAACGCGCAGCCCGGCAACGCCGGGTCGGTCGGTCTCGCCCGCAGCTGTGGGTTCCGGCTCGAGGGCTTCTCGCCGAACATGATCTACATCGACGGCGCGTGGCGGGACCACGAGCGCTGGGCGATCACCGCCGAGATGCGGACTTCCGGTTGACCTTCATCGTGTCCAGGTCCGTGACCGTCGACTTCAGATCGCGGAAGCCGTAGCCCAGACCGTGCAGCGCGGTCTCGGCGCGGTCCTCCGCGAGCGCCGCCGCCATCTCCGCGCCGTCCGCCGCGTCCGACACCACCACGTACCGCCACGAGAAGTGCTTGAGCGGCGAGGGTTCGTAGCTGAGCGAGCCCTCCTCGGTGAACCGCATGCTCAGCATCCCGTGCTCCGCGGCCTCGCCCAACAGCCGCTCCCGCGCCTCGTCCGTCAGCGCGTCCCAGGTGCCCCGGACGATCACCCGGTACGTGTGCTGCTCGCTCATCCGGCGTTCCACTCCTGTGCTCGGGTCATTGCAGGGGCGACTCTACGTCGACGAGGATCGACCGCATGCGGAATTTCGTGGTGCTCGACGCCCCCTCGAACCTGGGCCTGCGCCCACCCGCCCCCGGCACGGTCCCCGGTTGCTACAAACTCGCGGGCGCCCTGCGCGACCAGCACATCGTGCGGCGACTGAACGCGCGGGAGGGTGGGGTCGTCGTCCCGCCGCGCTATGACCTGGGGGAGTGGAAGGAGGGCGACGGCGTGTTCAACGCGGCTGCCCTCGCCACGTACACCCGGCAGCTCGCCGACCGTATCGAGCACCACATCCGCGCCGGGGACTTTCCCGTCGTGCTCGGCGGCGACTGTTCCATCCAGCTCGGTGCCTCCCTCGCGCTGCGCCGGATCGGACGGTACGGACTCGCTGCGGTGGACGCCTCGCCCGACTTCCGGCATCCGGGCAACTCCGACCGGATCGGTGCGGCGGGAGGCGAGGAGGTCGCGCTCGCCACCGGGCGCGGCCAGGACGACCTGACCGACCTGGAGGGGCTGAAGCCGTATCTGCGCGACGAGGACATCCGACTCCTCGGAATCCGCGACTACTTCGAGGACGACCGGGCCGAACTCGCCGCTCTCAAGATCCCCGTCGTCACCGTCGGCGAGCTCCGCGAAGAGGGCCCCGACACCCTCGCCCGCGCCACCGCCCAGTCCTTCGCATTCCCCCAACTCGACGGATTCTGGGTCCACTTGGACGCCGACGTCCTCGACCCGTCCGTCATGCCCGCCGTCGACAGCCCCGACCCGGACGGACTCCTGCCCCACGAACTCGTGGCCCTCCTGCGCCCGTTGCTGGCCTCCCCGCACTGCGTCGGCCTCAACATCACCATCTACGACCCCGATCTCGACCCCGAGGGCAGCGCGGGCGCGCTCCTCGCCGACCTCGTCGTCTCCGCCTTTGCGGAATCCTGACCCGTAGTGCCCCTGGCCACCGCACCGGTTGCCGGGTTCCATGGTGATCGTGACGACGATCCGACGTGAGGTACTGACCCTGCCCACCGCCGAGTTGGGTCCGGACAACCCGCTGCCCCCACTGCGTCCCCTCGACGAAGCACACCGCATCGACGACCGGGACCGCGAGGAACTGCCGCGCGACATGGCCCGCCAGGTCGGCTACGAACCCCTGCGCAGCCTGCTCCCCACCCGCGTCCGCGACGGCTACGACAGAGACCGCGCACCCCGCCGGATCGACGCCCTCGTGATCGAGAACGACCGGCTCCGCGCCACCGTGCTGCCCGCCCTCGGCGGCCGGATCGCCTCCCTCGTCCACAAGCCCACCGACCGTGAACTCCTGTACCGCAACCCGGTGTTGCAGCCCGCCAACTTCGCCCTCAACGGCGCCTGGTACTCCGGCGGCATCGAGTGGAACATCGGCGCCACCGGCCACACCACCCTCTCCTGCGCACCCCTGCACGTGGCCCGCGTCCCCGCCCCCGACGGCGGCGAGATGCTCCGCCTGTGGGAGTGGGAACGACTCCGCGACCTCCCCTTCCAGGTCGACCTCTGGCTCCCGGACGGCTCCGACTTCCTCTACGTCGGCGTCCGCATCCGCAATCCGCACGAGAGGCCGGCGCCCACCTACTGGTGGTCCAACATCGCGGTACCGGAGGAACGCCGGGTCCTCGCACCGGCGTCGGAGGCCTGGCACTTCGGGTACGAGCGGCAACTGCGCCGGGTGCCCGTGCCGTCGTACGACTCAATGGACCGGACGTATCCCCTCAACAGCCCTTTCGCCGCCGACTACTTCTACGAACTGCCGGACGGGCGGCGGCGCTGGATCGCCGCGCTCGACGCGGACGGGCACGGGCTGGTGCAGACGTCCACCGATGTGCTGAGGGGCCGCAAGCTGTTCGTGTGGGGCACGGGCAGCGGCGGCCGGCGCTGGCAGGAGTGGCTCACCGAGCCGGGGACCGGCGGCTACTGCGAGATCCAAGCGGGCCTGGCCCGCACCCAGTTGGAGCATGTGCGGCTGGACCCGGAGAGCGAGGTGTCCTGGCTGGAGGCGTACGGGCCGCTCGACGCCGAGGCGGAGGGGGAGTGGTCCACCGTCGTGGACGGTGCCGAGGCCCGGCTCGAAACCGCTCTGCCCCGCGCCGACTTGGACGCCGCCTACACCGCCTGGAAGCCGTACGCCGACACCGAACCCGGTGAGATCCTCGCCACCGGTTCCGGCTGGGGCGCCCTCGAAGTCCTGCGCGCCGACTGGAAGTTGCCCGGCACGCCCTTCGAGGAGTCCACGCTCGGTGAGGCGCAGGCGCCCTGGGCGGAGCTTGTGCGGAGCGGTGTGCTGCCCGAGCCGCGCCGGGTACGGCCGCCCGGCGAGACGCTGGTCGCCTCGCACTGGCGGGACATGCTGGAGACCGCGCCCGCCACCCCGCTCACCGAGTACCACCTCGGCGTCGCGCAGTGGCACGCCGGCGATCGGGCGCAGGCGGTGCGCAGTTGGGAGCGGGCTCTCGAACTCGCTCCGTCCCTATGGCCGTTGCTGCGCTGTCTCGCCGTAGCCGATCAGGAGGCGGGGAACCACGAGCGGGCCGCCGACCGGTACAACGAGGCCTTCGCGGACCTGTGTCACGAGCGGCGGGACGCCGGGGAGCGGTGGACCGCCGCCACGGCCGCGCTCGGGCGTGAGGCCGTCGAGGCGTTGCTGCGGGTGCGGCGGACGGCGGACGCCCGCGCCGTGTGGGAGATGCTGCACCCCGTCACCCGGGAACGCGGCCGATTCCTGCTGCTCCAGGCCGAGTTGCTGCTCGCGGAAGGGCGGCGCGACGACGCCTGGGCGGTCTTCGCCGACGGCTTCGAGGTCGCCGACCTGCGCGAGGGCGCCGAGTCGATCGGCCGGCTGTGGGCCCGGCTCACCGACGAACCACTGCCGGCGCGCTACGACTTCCGGATGCGGCCGGGATCGTCCTGAGACGAACCGTGGACCGGCCGGTCAGCCGCGCCGGTCCACGTACTCGTACACCGTCCCGTCCGGATGCACCGCGATCAGATTGCGGCCCACCGGCGTCGCCAGCGGGCCCGCGACGACCCGGGCACCGAGTTCGGTGAGGAGCGTGTGCGCCTCGTCGACGTCCTTGACGGCGATCGTCGCCGCGACCTTCCGCAACACCTCCATCTCCGCCTCGGGCCCGCTCATCAGCAGGAAGAAGCCGACCGCGGCCACCGACACCCCACCGCGCTCGAACCGGAGCGCCGAGGCGCCCGTGAGGCGTTCGTAGAAGGGGACGGCGGTCTCCAGGTCGTCGACGCAGATACGCAGCGTGGCTCCCAGAATGTCCATACGGACGAGCCTAGTTGGGAAGACCGGGTGTCGTGGTGAGGACGGCCCGCTACCAGCGGTACCAGCGTCCCCTGCCGCCGCTCGCCGAGGTGCCGCGCACCAGGAAGCCGAGCAGCCACACGGCGAGCACGATCAGCGCCACCCACCAGAGGATCTTCAGCGCGAAGCCGGCGCCGAAGAGGATCAGCGCCAACAGAAGGACGATCAGGATCGGAACCATGTGTGTAACCTCCTGACCGCCCGACTGCCCCCGAATCCGCGGATCAGGCGTCCTTACGGCACAGGATCTCCCCGTGCAGCACGGCGAACCAGCCGTCCTCCTGCTTCCCCCACTCCCGCCACGCGTCGGCGATGGCGTGCAGCTGCTCGGGGGTCGCGTGACCGCCCTCGATCGCGATCTCCGCGTACGAGGACGCGACGGTACGGTCCGCCCACAGGCCGCTCCACCACGCCCGCTCGTCCGGAGTGTGGAACGTCCAGGTGCTCGACGTGGTCGTGATGTCCGTCAGCCCCGCCTGCAGCGCCCACGATTTGAGACGCCGTCCGGCGTCCGGCTCGCCCCCGTTGGCGCGGGCCACCCGCTGGTACAGGTCCAGCCAGTCGTCCAGCCCCGGCACCTCCGGGTACCAGGTCATCACCGCGTAGTCCCCGTCACGGGCCGCGATGTACCCGGTCGGTTTGGTCACCCGCTTCATCTCCCGCAGCGCCTGCACCGGATCGCCCACGTGCTGGAGCACCTGATGGGCGTGGACCACGCAGAACGTGTCGTCCGGGTAGTCCAGTGCGTGGACGTCGGCGACCGCGAAGTCGACGTTCGTCAGGCCGCGTCGGTCGGCGGTGGCGCGGGCCTGGTCCAGGATGCCCGGCTCGCGGTCGACAGCGGTGACACGCCCGTCCGGGACCAGCGCCGCCAGGTCCGCGGTGATGGTGCCGGGGCCGCAGCCGATGTCCAGGATCTGCATGTGCGGCTTCAGCGAACCGAGCAGGTAGGCGGCGGAGTTGGCGGCGGTTCGCTGGGTGTGCGATCGCAGTACGGACTCGTGGTGCCCGTGTGTGTAGACAGCGGTCTCCTGCGGCTTCGGCATGGCTCTACCTACCCCTTCGCGGCGGCTTCTTCGTCGTATGAACGAAGGTACGCGCGCATGCCGAATAATGAGACCCACGTTTTACGATGTGGACTGACGGGTGATCAGGGACTCCGTCAGTGGGCGGTAGACCGTCAGCGCCTCGGGCAGTTCCTCCAAGGTCAACTCCCCTCCCACGTCGGTGACTTCGCCGTCGAACGCGAGGAGTGTGCCGGGCGCGAGACCGGTCAGGCGTAGTCGGTGGACCTGGGCCGCCGCATGGGCGGGGGAGCGGGTGAAGGGGCCCGCGAGGGCCGCCGCGAGCAGGCGCAGCGCGGGCCTGCGACCGCCGTGCACGACGCGGATGTCGAGGCGTCCGTCCGCCAGGTCGACCCGGCGGCCCGAGGCGATCCCCATCCGGTGATAGGTGCCGTTGCCGACGAACAGCAGCCACAACGGGCGGGTACGGCCGCCGAGTTCGGCCTTCAGCGGATGCCGGTCGGCGCGCAGCACGCGCAGCGCCGCGACGACCCCCGCGGGCCAGCCGCCGATCCGGGGTGCCCAGTGCTCCCGCTCGCGCACCAGCTCCGGATAGACGCCCAGGCTCAGGGTGTTGAGGAAGATGCCCCGGGTGGCGCCGGACGTGAAACGGCCGACGTCCACGCGCACGGCGTCGCCCTGTTTGATCGCCCGGCTCAGATCGCGGGGGCCCTCCACGCCGAGGTCGTAGGCGAAGTGGTTGAGGGTGCCGCCGGGGAGGACCGCGAGGGGCAGGCCGTGGCGCAGGGCGACCTGGGCCGCCGCGTTCACCGTGCCGTCGCCGCCGCACACCCCGAGGACCCGGGCACGGGTCGCCGCCTTCTCCAACTCGGCCTGTATGTCGGCCGGTTCACAGGCGACGAGCTCCGCGCCGGGCAGCGCGTCCGTCAGCGCGTCCGCCCGGTCGGCGGTGCCCGACGCCGAGTTGACCACCATGACCAGGCCCTCGCCGTCCTCCAGCGCCGGGACCTCGGCACGGGCACGGGCAGGCGGAACGATCTGCCCGCGGGTCGGCACCATGCCGCGCACCGCGAACGCCGCGCACGCGCCGAGGGCGGCGCCCGCCAGCACGTCGCTCGGGAAGTGGACGCCGGTGTAGACGCGGGACAGGGCGACCGACACCGCGATCGGGGCCACGACCGCGCCCCAGGCCGGCGACTCCAGGGCCACACCGGTCGCGAAGGCCGCCGCCGACGCCGCGTGACCGGACGGGAACGAGGTGGTGATCGGCTGCCGCTTCAGCTGCCGCACCATGGGGACAGGGTCCAGGGCGGGCCGGTGCCGGCGCACGGTCCGCTTGCCGATCGTGTTGATGGTGAGCGAGGCCACGGTCAGCGAGGCGAGGCCCCGGGCGGCGGCCCGGCGGGCGCGCGGAGTACGGCTCGCGGCCACCGCGGCGGCCGTCGCGTACCACAGCACGCCGTGGTTGGCACTCCGGCTCAGCCGCGGCAGCACGGGCTCACCGGCGGGCCAGTGCCGCTCGGCCGCCACCTCGAAGAGACGGGAGTCCAGGGAGATCAGCCATGCACGCAGGGCGTGGCGGCCGGGCAGGGGGACCGTGAGGTCGACGTCAGGGCTCATGCGCTGCCGGGTACCCTGAAATGGCCGTTTGCTGCCCGGCGGACCATCGGCGAACCGAATCCACCGTCGGCCAACCGTTTCGTTCCGACCACCGGCGGACTGTTTCTTCGGAGGACCCCCGCATGCGCCTGCTCCTCATCCGCCACGGCCAGACGACGGCCAACGTGGACTATCTCCTCGACACGGCCGTCCCCGGCGCGGAGCTGACCGACCTCGGCCGCCGCCAGGCCGCCGCCCTCCCCGAGGCACTCGTCGACGAGGACATCGAGGCCCTCTACGCCTCCACCCTGATCCGCACCCAGCACACCGCGGCCCCGCTGGCCGCCGCCCGCGGCCTCGACGTACGCGTCCGGGACGGCATCCGGGAGCTGTCGGCCGGTGACCTGGAGATGCTGCCCGGCGACACGGAGCCCGGCCACGAGTACATGCGGATCGTGTTCGCGTGGGCCGCCGGTGACACGGAGCTGCGGATGCCGGGCGGCGAGAGCGGCACCGAGGCCCTCGCCCGCTACGACGGTGTGATCGCGGAGGCCGCGGACAGCGGCGCCCGCACCGTCGCCATGGTCAGCCACGGCGCCGCGATCCGGATGTGGACGGCCGCCCGCGCCGACAACGTCGACGTGCCCTTCGCCGCCGCCCGCCCGCTGGAGAACACCGGCATCGTGATTCTGGACGGCTCCCCGGCCGACGGCTGGAAGGCCCTGTCCTGGGAAGGTGCCGCCGTGGAGGCCGCCGGACCGGGCACGGACGGCGGCCCGACGGGACAGCCGCTCGACGCGGACCAGAAGCCCTAGCGAAGCCGTTGTGAAGCCTTCGCGGGCACAATAAGCGTTTGCCCGGCCGCGAGGCCGCCCCACAGAATGCGTGGTCATGGGACATCTGGAAGCCGCACACCTCGAGTACTACCTCCCCGACGGGAGGCCGCTGCTCGGCGATGTGTCCTTCCGGGTCGGCGAGGGCGCCGTGGTCGCCCTGGTCGGGCCCAACGGCGCCGGCAAGACGACCCTGCTGCGGCTGATCTCCGGCGAACTGAAACCGCATGGCGGCACGGTCACCGTGAGTGGCGGCCTGGGCGTGATGCGCCAGTTCGTGGGCTCCGTACGCGACGAGACGACCGTACGGGACCTGCTCGTGTCGGTCGCACCGCCGCGCATCCGCGAGGTCGCGCGCGAGGTCGACAAGGCCGAGCACGGCATCGTGACCGTCGACGACGAGGCGGCCCAACTCGCCTACGCGCAGGCCCTGTCCGACTGGGCCGAGGTGCACGGCTACGAGTTCGAGACCCTGTGGGACATGTGCACCATGGCCGCGCTCGGAGTGCCGTACGACAAGGCGCAGTTCCGGCAGGTCGGCACCCTCTCCGGCGGTGAGCAGAAGCGGCTCGTCCTGGAGGCGCTGCTGCGCGGCTCCGACGAGGTGCTGCTGCTCGACGAACCCGACAACTACCTCGACGTACCCGGCAAGCGCTGGCTGGAGGAGCGGCTCAAGGAGACCCGCAAGACGGTCCTGTTCGTCTCCCACGACCGTGAACTCCTCGCCCGCGCAGCCGAGAAGATCGTCTCCGTGGAACCCTCGCCGACCGGCGCCGACGCCTGGGTGCACGGCGCCGGCTTCGCCACCTACCACGAGGCCCGGCGTGAACGCTTCGCCCGCTTCGAGGAGTTGCGCCGCCGCTGGGACGAGAAGCACGCCCAGCTGAAGAAGCTCGTCCTGAATCTCCGTCAGGCGGCCTCCATCAGCCATGAGTTGGCGTCCCGCTACGCCGCCGCCCAGACCCGCCTGCGCAAGTTCGAGGAGGCGGGCCCGCCGCCCGAGCCGCCGCGCGAGCAGGACATCACCATGCGCATCAAGGGCGGCCGCACCGGCGTAAGGGCCGTCACCTGCAAGGGACTTGAGCTCACCGGGCTGATGAAACCCTTCGACCTGGAGGTCTTCTACGGCGAACGCGTCGCCGTCCTCGGCTCGAACGGCTCCGGCAAGTCGCACTTCCTGCGCCTGCTCGCCGGCGACGACGTGCAGCACACGGGGGAGTGGAAGCTCGGCGCGCGCGTCGTGCCCGGCCACTTCGCGCAGACCCACGCCCACCCCGAACTCCAGGGCCGCACCCTCCTCGACATCCTGTGGAAGGAACACGCGCAGGCCCAGGGCCCCGCCATGTCCCGACTGCGCCGCTACGAGCTCACCGGCCAGGCCGAGCAGAGCTTCGACCGGCTCTCCGGCGGCCAGCAGGCCCGCTTCCAGATCCTCCTTCTGGAACTCCAGGGAGTCACCGCGTTGCTCCTCGACGAGCCCACCGACAACCTCGACCTGGAGTCCGCGGAAGCCCTCCAGGAGGGCCTTGAGGCCTTCGACGGGACCGTGCTCTCCGTCACGCACGACCGCTGGTTCGCCCGCTCCTTCGACCGCTATCTGGTCTTCGGCAGCGACGGCAAGGTCCGCGAGAGCACCGAGCCCGTGTGGGACGAGCGGCGGGTGGAGCGCGCGCGGTAGTTCCCTTTGTACGGAGGTCGCGGGGCTTGTACGGAGGTTGCGGGGCCGGAATGCCGGAATGTTCGTAGAGTGGCCTTAAGGACCGTGAGACTCGACGAGCGGGGCACACCATGACCGGAGTCGACCCTGCGCGCCTGGACGATTCCCAGCTCATGAAGGAGCTGGAGACCATCCACCGCACGCGCCACGACACCCTGCTGTACGGCTCGAACGACGCGCTGCGCGCCCACAACGACCGCATGGCCGGGCTGGAGGGCGAGTATCTGCGCCGCCATCCGCGCCGCCTCGTGGCCCCCGGCCGTACCCGGCAGGGGGCACGCGAGCGGGACTGAGCGGTGCGTGTTTGTGCCTTGAGGTCGGGGGCAGGCGAACGTTCAGCGCTGGATCGCAAACGCGTTCCCACCGACGGTGACCGTCCAACCCGGAGCATGCTCAAGGGAGTTGTGACGCACCATGCCCAGCACCATGTCCTCTCGCACGAACACGAAGCGTCATTCGCACCATGACGCCCCCGACACGGCGGAGGCGTTCCGCACGCTCGCCGCACTTCCTCCCGGCCCGCAGCGCGACACCGTCCGCGAGCGGATCGTGGAGGCCTGGCTGCCCATGGCCGACCGGCTCGCCGGGCGGTTCCGCAACCGGGGCGAGAACACCGAGGACTTACGACAGGTCGCCGCCCTCGGTCTGGTCAAGGCCGTCGACCGGTACGACCCCGAGCGCGGCAAGGCGTTCGAGAGTTACGCCGTGCCGACCATCACCGGCGAGATCAAACGGCACTTCCGTGACCACATGTGGACCGTGCATGTGCCGCGGCGGGTGCAGGATCTGCGGAACCGGGTGCGGGTCGCCGGGCAGGAGTTGGCGCAGACCGTGCCGGGGCGGCGGCCCACGGTTTCGGAGATCGCCGCGCAGGCGTGTCTCTCCGAGGAGGATGTGCGGGCCGGGCTGGAGGCGCTGGAGAGTTTCAGCGCGTTGTCGTTGGACGCGGATGCCTCCGGCGGTGGGGACGGGTATGCGTTGGGCGACGTTCTCGGGTCGGCTGATCCGGCGTTGGATGTCGTGGCGGACCGGGAGGCTGTGAAGCCGAGGCTTGCTGCGCTGCCTGAGCGGGAGCGGGAGATTCTGTACCTGCGGTTCTTCGGGGACATGACGCAGAGCCGGATCGCGGAGGAGTTCGGGATTTCGCAGATGCATGTGTCTCGGTTGATCAGTCGGTGTTGTCGGCGGATTCGGGAAGAGGTGCTGCAGGAAGTTGCCTGAGTGCGGGCCGGTGGGGGCTGGTCGCGCCCACGCGGCGGAGCCGCAAATCGACACAGCCCCGCGCCCCTGACGGGGCGCCGCAGCTGGCCTGTGTTCACTCGCTCGGGCCTCGCCGCGCGCGGCTCTCTCCTTACCGGGCTTCGATGGTGTTGCCGCCGTCCTCGGTCTAAGGAGCACCGCTCATGCGCCGCACCGCACTCGCCCTGTCCGTCGTCGCCCTTGTCGGGGGCGCCGCCGGACCGGCCGTGGCCGCTGATCCGGCCGCCGAGGTCAGTCCGAGCAGCGTGCAGGCGGGTGGGAGCGTCACCGTCTCCGTCACCTGCGAGGGGATCGGGGGGACCGCGGCCGACACCATCGACGCCACGTCCCAGGGTTTCGACGGCGGGACCGTCCAACTGCAACGCGTGCCCGGCAACGACGACCGGGCCGCCGGGGCCGCCTACCGGGGCACCGCGCGGATCTCCGACGGTGACGGGGGCGGGCGGGACTCCGCGTGGACCGTGGACGGAACCTGTCCGGGGCAGGCCGGGGGACAGGGGCGGCCCTGGAGCGCGACCTTCAGCGTGGAGCGCGGGGCCGGGCAGCCGCCGTGTCAGGAGCCGCGGGGCGATTCCTGCGCCGGTGCCGCCGTGATCGAGCGCGGGGTGCGAGCGGGGGAGGGCGGTACCTTCACCGACTCCGTGCCGGCGCTGGTCGCCGGGGGTGTGCTGATCGCGGGTGCGTGCGGTGGTGCCGTGTACCGGCTGCGCAGGCGGACTCCGGGACACTGAGGGCACGACGAGGACACGGCACGGCACGAGCGACTGCGCGGAGGCACCATGCGGCAGGCGGACGCGGTAGGCCAGGGACCCGTCCGTTACGGGCCGGTCTTTCCCGACGACGGACTGCCCGTCCTGCCGGAACTGGCCGCCGTCCTTGCCGCCGCCGCGAGCCGCACCGAGGAACAGCCGGTCGGCGGCGCCCCCGCCCTGCTCGACGCCGCGAGCGGCTACTTCGAGCGCCGGGGACTGCCCGCCGACCCCGCGCGCGTGGCCGCCGCCCCCGGTGCCCCCGCGCTGCTGGTCGCGCTGACCGCCGCGCTCGGCGGTGACGTCCTGGTGCCCAGACCCTGCGCCGCCTGGTGGGCGCCGTACGCGCGCCTGTTGGGCAGACCCGTGTTCCATGTGGGCACCCCGGCCGAGTGCGGCGGGGTGCCCGATCCGTACGCCCTGCTGGAGACCGTGCGCCGGGTCCGGGACGAGGGCGGTGACCCGCGCCTGCTCGTGCTGTCCGTCGCCGACGACCCCACCGCCACCGTGGCGCCGCCCGAGGTCATGCACGAGACCGTCGAGGCCGCCGCCGCCGAGGGCCTGCACCTGGTCAGCGACGAGACCTGGCGCGACACCCTGCACGCACCCCGGCGCACCATGCTGCTCAGCCCCGCCGAGATGCTGCCCGACAAGGTCACCGTCGTCACCGACCTCGCCGGCGCGCTCCTCCCGTCCGGCTGGCCGGCCGCCGTCGCCCGCTTCCCCGCCGGCCGCGCCGGGAACGCGCTCCACGCGCGCGTGCTCGACGTCCTCACCGCACTCGGCGCCCGCATCGCCGCACCCGTCGCCGCCGCGGCCGGCCACGCCCTCGGCGAACCCCCGCCCGTCATCGCCCGCCGCGACACCGCCGTACGCCTTCACGCGCGCGTGGCCGCCGCCGCGCACGCTGCCGTCACCGGGGCGGGCGCGTTCTCCCGGCCGCCGCAGGCGGGACGCCATCTGTACGTCGACCTCGGGCCGTTGCGCCACGCGCTGACCCCGCAGGGCGTGGGTGACGCGCAGGACCTGGAGGAGTTCCTCACCGCCCGGCTCGGCATGCCCGCCCCTGGAGGCCATCGCTTCGGCGACGACCTGGGCGCGCTGCGGGTACGGCTGTCCACCGGACCGCTGCTGGGCCGAACCGACGAGGAACGCGCGGAATGCCTCACGTCACCCGTGCCGTTGGAACTGCCACACGTGCAACGCGCGTTGATGTCCTTGAGGTCGATCTTCGACGATCTCCGCGACGACGCTCAGCGATGGGAGCCTCCTCGATGACGCAGCAGTCCGAGTCGACCACCACCAGCAGTACGACCACGCGTGAAACCGCCGACCCGATGCCCCCGTTCGCCCCGTCCTCCCCGCCGCTCGCCGAACCCCGCCCCCTCGGCGAGCGGCGCGTATGGCCCCGGACCTTCCACGACCGGCTCACCGCCCCGCTGCCCGGCCTCAAGGCCTTCGCCCGCTTCGCCCGCGAGGGCTCCGTACGGCCCCGCCCGGAGGGCCTCGCCGACATCCCCCGACTCCCGTTCGCACCCGAACCACTGCCCCAGGTCGACGCGTTGACCGTCGCCGTCACCTGGGCGGGACACGCCAGCTGGGTGGTGCGGATCGGCGGCCTGACGATCCTCACCGACCCGGTCTGGTCCCGCCGCATCCTCGGCACCCCGGCCCGCATCACCCCAGTAGGCGTTGCCTGGGAGGCACTCCCGCCGATCGACGCCGTCGTCATCAGCCACAACCACTACGACCACCTCGACGCCCCCACCCTGCGCCGACTCCCGCGCCACACCCCGGTGTTCGCGCCGGCCGGCCTCGGCAGCTGGTTCCGCCGCCGCAGATTCACCCGCGTCACCGAACTCGACTGGTGGGAAGCGGCCCAACTCGACGGCGTCCGCCTCGACTTCGTACCCGCCCACCACTGGTCCAAGCGCAGCCTCACCGACACCTGCCACTCCCTGTGGGGCGGTTGGGTGATGACAGCACCCGACGGCCAGCGCATCTACTTCGCGGGCGACACGGGCTACGGCCACTGGTTCTCACGTATCGGCCGCCGCTATCCGGGAATTGACCTGGCCCTCCTCCCCATCGGCGCCTACGACCCACGCTGGTGGCTGAGCGACGTCCACTGCGACCCGGAGGAGGCGGTGCGGGCCGTACAGGATCTGGGGGCGCGACGGATGGCTCCGATGCACTGGGGCACGTTCGTCCTGTCGGCAGAGCCGGTCCTGGAGCCGCTGACGCGGGTGCGGGCGGCCTGGGAACAAGCGGGCCTGGCCAGGCAAGACCTGTGGGATCTACCGGTGGGAGCTTCGAGAGTGCTGGCTGAGACCCCTTAGGGGCGCGGGGCTGTGTCGAATTGCGGCTCCGCCGCGGGGCGCGCCCAGCCACACACGACCCGCACCCCGCAACGCAACATCAACTGGCAGCCCGAACCCGCCGCCACAAACTTGGCGCCACACTGATCACCACGGTCAACACAACCGCCGCCACAACCCCCTCCCACGGCTCCGGAAACAACGAACCCCCAAGGATGCCGATCAGCTGGTACGTCACGGCCCACGCCAGACACGCGGGCGCATTACCCCGGGCGAACCGGCGGATCGGCCACTCCGCCATCAGACACGCCAGCATCACCGGAATACGCCCCGCCGGCACCAGCCGAGACAGCACCAGCACCGTCACCCCATGGTCGGCCAGCTTCTCCTGGGCCTGCTCCAGCCGATCCTGCGGAGCCCGCGCACGGATCGCCTCCAGCCACCGCGACCCGTTCTTCGACCCCATCCCCCGCCGCCCCAGCCAGTACAGCGCGACGTCCCCGAGAAACGCGGCCAGCGAAGCCGTGACGAAGACCAGCGCCAGCGCGAACGGCGCCGTCTGGTGAAACGCGACCACCGCCGCCGAACTCACCAGCGCCCCCGTCGGAATCACCGGCACCAGCGCCCCGAACAGCACCAGCAGGAACAACGACGGGTAGCCGATGGCCTGTTGGGTGGACTCGGGCGACGTCGTGGCGGTCGCGGACAGCGCGTCCGCGATCCAACTCACCGGGCGACCTCCGGGCGCACGCTCTCCCCGTGTCCGAGCCGGTGCACCGAAACCGAGGGCGCGAGCTGCGCCGCGATCCGCACGAACTCGTCGCCCGGCGTGTGGAATTCGTGCGGGCGCACCGCGTCCATCCCGATCGGCCAGTACGTGCCGTAGTGCACCGGCACCGCACTGCGCGGCGAGAGTCGCGCCAACGCCTGGGCCGCGCGTCCCGCGTCCAGATGCCCCTCGCCGAGATACGGACCCCAGCCGCCGACCGGCAGCAGCGCCACGTCGACCGGCCCGACCTCCTTGGCCATGTCGTCGAACAGCCCGGTGTCCCCGGCGAAGTAGGTGCGCGCCTCGCCCTCGACGACGTAGCCCAGCGCGGGGGAGCGGTGCGGTCCGACCGGCAGCCGCCTCCCGTCGTGCCGCGCGGGCACGGCCCGTACGACCAGGTCACCGACCAGCGTCTGGTCGCCGGGGGCCACCTCGTCGATCCGCAGCTGCCGGAGCCGGCGCAGTCCCGGTACCGCGCGGAGTGCGCCCCGGGGCACGAGCAGGCGCGTGCCCGGGGCGAGGGCGGCGAGCGAGGGAAGGTGTAGGTGGTCGGCGTGCAGATGGGAGACGAGCGCCAGGTCCGCGCGCCGGGCCTCGGGCGGCGGCACCGCGCCCCGGCGGCGTCGTAGATGCGCGAGTCGGCGGGCGAACAGGGGGTCGGTGAGGACGCGTATGTCCGAGTCCTCGATCGTGCAGCTGGCGTGACCCCACCAGGTGATCTCCACCGGCACCTTCTTTGCCTCCTTCGCGCGACTCCCCCGAAGCCTACGGGCAGGAGTAGGGTCGGCGGCGAAACCCGGAGGTGAGGGGGACGCCATGGGACAGGTACGCGGTGCCTCGGGTATGCCCTCGCGGCTTCGGGTGACGGCGATCGCCAGCCTGACGCCGCTGGAGGAGCTGGACGACGACCCCTTCCTGGTCGACTCCCGCAGCCAGCACGCGATGTGTGCCCGCTGGGCCGCCGACCACGGCTATGTGATCGCCCGCGAGCTTCTGGTGCGCGGGCTGCGCCCCGACCACTGCGCGCTGTGGGACGGTGTCCGGCCCGGTCTCGACCTGTTCGTCGCCCCCAGCCGCCGGGTCCTGGAGAGCGCGCTGTCCTCCGTCGACGAGTTCACCGACGAGTGCGCGCGACGCGGGGTGCGGATCGAGACGGTCGGCCGCGCGGAGCCCTCCTACGACGCCCAGATGAAGGCCAGCGTGCACCGACGGCTGTCCATGCCGACGGCGGGCTACGACGGCCGGTGACATCTGGACCGTTCCACCCGTTGTGACAAGGTGGGTGGAGGCCCGCCAGGTCGTCGGGCCAGGGACGTGAGGTGTACGGGGCGTGGGTGGAGCGCGTTGGCGGCGGCTCGCCAGTCAGGTCGGGCGGAGCATCGCGGTGTGGGCGGTCTCCACGGTCACCATGCTGGTGCTCGCCGGGATTCTGCCGGACTTCAAGCTCCAGTCGGCGGACGGCGACAGCGCCACCCGGATCGGGGTCACGGCCGCGCTCGGCGCCGGTGCCTTCGGTGTGCTGTCGGCCCTCGTCTGGCCGCTGCTGGTACGGCTGTTGCTGCTCGTGCCCGCGCTCGTCCTCGGCCTCCTCGTCTTCGTGCTCAACGGCTCGCTGCTGCTGATCGCCCTGCGCATCAATCCCGACGGCGGACTGCGTGGCCAGGTCGCCCCCGAGACCGCCGTGGTCGTCGCCGCCGTCATGTCCGCCGTGGCCTCCGCGACCGGCGGTGCCCTGGCCGTCCGCGACGACGACGCCTACCGCCGTCGCCTCTACCGCCTCGCCGACCGCCGCCGCAGAGCCCTGCCCCCCGGCCCGTCCTCGCCCGGCACCGTCTTCCTGCAACTCGACGGCGTCGGCCACGACGTGCTGCTCGCAGCCGTGGCCAGGGGCCTGATGCCGACCGTCGCGAAGCTCCTCGGCGGCGACCGCCCAAGCCACCGCCTCACCCCCTGGCGCACCGACTGGTCCAGCCAGACCGGCGCCAGCCAGCTCGGCATCCTGCACGGCTCCAACCACGACATCCCCGCGTTCCGCTGGTACGAGAAGGACACCGGCGAGGTGATGGTCTGCAACCGCCCGACCAGCGCCGCCGAACTCCAGCGCCGCGCCGTCGAGTTCACCGGCGACGGCGGCCTCCTCACGCTCGACGGCGCCAGCCGGGGCAACCTGTTCAGCGGCGGCGCCGACGAACAGGCCCTCGTCCTGTCCATCGCCATCCGCCGCCGGGGCCGCGAAAACCGTTCCCGCGCTGGCTACTTCGCCTACTTCTCCGACCCCGCCAACGCCGTCCGCACCGCGATGTCCTTCGTCGCCGAAGTCGGCCGCGAGATCGGCCAGTCGACCCGCAGCCGCCTTACCAAGCAGCGCCCCCGGATCAAGCGCGGCGGCCTCTACCCCCTCGTCCGCGCCTTCGCGACCGTCGTCGAACGGGACGTCGTCGTCGCCGCCGTCATGGGCGACATGCTCGCCGGCCGCACCGCCGTCTACGCCGACCTCGTGGCCTACGACGAGGTCGCCCACCACTCCGGACCGCGCAGCCGCGACGCCGCCAAGGTCCTCCAGCGTTTGGACCGTTCCCTCGCGTTGATCGAGAACGTCGCCGAGCACGCCCCGCGGCCGTACCGCATCGTCGTCCTCTCCGACCACGGGCAGAGCCCCGGCGAAACCTTCCAGGGCCGCTACGGCCTCACCCTCGGCGACCTGGTCCGGGCGGGCTGCGGGCTGCCCGTGCCGCGCCGGGCCCGCCGCACCCACAGCGGCGCCGAGGCCCGCGCCGCCGTCCGCGCGGCGCTGCGCAGGCCCGCCAAGGACGGCGACGAGCGGCAGGTCCACGCCGGCCGCCACTCCGAGCCGATCGTGCTGGCCTCCGGCAACCTCGGTCTGGTCTCCTTCCCGGACGTGCCGCACCGGATGACCAAGGAGGAGATCGACGCCCGCCACCCGGCACTGCTGACGACCCTCGCCAACCACCCGGGCGTCGGCTTCGTCCTGGTCCGCAGCGAGGAGCACGGCGGACTCGTCCTGGGCGCGCACGGTGCCGAACTCCCGGTGGCCGAACTCGACGACAAACAGGGCCCGTTGGCGGACTTCGGCCCCGGCGTCGCGGACGCCGTCCGGCGCACCCACTCCTTCCCGCACACCGCCGACATCATGGTCAACTCCTGGTACGACCCGGCCGAGGGCGAAGTCCTCGCCTTCGAGGAGCAGATCGGTTCGCACGGCGGCCTCGGCGGCTCCCAGGGCAAGCCGTTCCTGCTGTCGCCGCACGCCTTCTCCGCGCCGGTCGACGACGGCGAGGATCTAGTCGGCGCGGAGCAGGTGCACCGGGTACTGCGGCGCTGGCTGCGGGAGTGCAACGGACCCCAAGTCCCGCTGACGGCCGAGCAGGAGGAGCGGGCCGCCTGAAAATGGGCTGCGCCGGGTGGGTCGTAGGCACACACTGGGGGCATTGGAGCGCGTTTGCGCCCTTGTCGAACCCCCTTGAGGAGAGCCTCTTTTGCAGGCTGCCGTCACTGTCACGCCCGCTCGCATACCGGAGTTGCTGCTCGGCCTCGCGACCGTCCGCCCCGTGTTCCTCTGGGGCGCGCCCGGCATCGGAAAGTCGTCCCTGGTAAGGGAGTTCGCCCAGTCTCTGGGGCTTGAGTGCGTCAGCCTGCTGGGTACGCAGCTCGCGCCCGAGGATCTGATCGGTGTGCCGCAGATCCGTGACGGGCGGTCGGTGTTCTGCCCGCCGGAGGCGATCGCGCGGGACGAGCCGTACTGCCTGTTCCTGGACGAGCTGAACGCGGCGACGCCGGATGTGCAGAAGGCGTTCTACTCGCTGATCCTGGACCGCCGGATCGGCAGCTACGAACTCCCCAAGGGCTCGATCGTGATCGGCGCGGGCAACCGGGCGACCGACAACGCGCTGGCCCGCCCGATCGCGTCCGCGCTGATCAACCGGCTCACGCACGTCCACCTGGAGGCGTCCCCGAAGGACTGGCTCGTGTGGGCGGCGGGCAACGGCATCCACCCGTGGATCCTGGACCACCTCACCGACCGCCCCGACCACCTGTGGTCCAAGCCGCCGAAGACGGAAGAGCCCTTCTCGACACCGCGCTCCTGGCACATGCTCTCGGACGCGCTGGGTTCCTTCGGGCCCGACCTCGACGAGGACACCCTCAAGGTCATCGCCCACGGCACGCTGACGCCCGCCCACGCGGTCGCGTTCTGCGGTTACGTCAAGATCGTGCGCAGCCGGTTCGGCATCGAGGCGATCATCAAGGGCGACGCGCGCTGGCCGCACCGCCCGGAGGACCGCGACCTGCTGTACTACCTCGCCGAGTCCTTCCGGGGCCGGCTCGTCAAGGAACTCCCGGTCAGCAAGGAGCACTTGTCGGCGAACGGTTTGCAGACCGCGTACCGCGCCAAGTCGCTGCTCGTGCAGCTCGCCGAGATCTCTGTGGAGGTCGCGCAGAGCGTCATCGCCCCGGACACCGACGGCAATCCGCTGCTGCCCGCCTGGTTCCTGGTCGAGGCGGCCCGTGACATGCCCCGGCTGGTCGAGGCCCGGCAGTGAGCCGCACCCGGGGCAACAAGGGGAAGCCCAAGAAGGATCTCGCGGCCGAGGCCTTCGAGGAGGGGCTGCGGCTGGTGCGGGCCAACCGCGCGCTCGCCGCCATCGGCTTCAGCACCTGCCGCCGGGACGACTGCCCCCGCACGCCCCACACCGGTCTGGTACGCGTCGATTCCAACGGCGTGCTGCACGTCCACCCCACCCGGCGGGCCGAACCCGCCGAATGGGCCTGGGCGATCGCACACTGCATCATCCACCTGGGCTTCGGCCATGTCCCGGCCGCGCCGAAGCTCCGCGACCAGCCCGACGGCCCCGCCCTGGCGGCCAACTGCGCCGTCGTCAACCGCTTCCTGCTCGGATTCCCCATCGGCGTCACCCCCGAGGACCTGCCCGCCGCCTACCCCGGCGGCGACGAGGACCAACTCGCCGCCGGCTGGCGCCGCGACGGCGTCCCGCCCCTCTACGAGCGTTGCGGCACGGCGGGCGGCGAACCGGACCAAGTGCTCGTGCCGTGGGACACCTGGCAGGGCGGCAAGGCCCCGGACTGGCAGCTGAACTTCGCGAACGCCCTCACCCGTACCGTCGCGACGGCCATGGACGTGGCGGGCGGCCGCCGTGCCTCGATGCGCGGCGGACCCACCCGACTCCAGCCCTGGGAACGGGCGTTGAGCTGGTTCGTCTCCTCCTACCCCCTTCTCGGCGGCATTGCGGCCGGCATCACCCTCGTCGCCGACGCCGAGCTCGCCCGCGCCCACGGCATCTCCGTCGCCGCCGTCGACACCGAGGCGGCCGAGATCTACATCAACCCGCTGCGCCAACTCGACGACGAGGAATGGCGGTTCGTCCTCGCGCACGAGATGCTGCACGCCGCCCTGCGTCACGGCGACCGCTGCGGCACCCGTGACCCGCTCCTCTTCAACATCGCCGCCGACTACGTCATCAACGGCTGGCTGTGCGAGATGGACATCGGCACGATGCCCGAAGGGCTGCTGTACGACCCGGAGTTGAAGGACCTCTCCGCCGAGGAGGTCTACGACCGGATCGCCGGCGACCTGCGCCGCATGCGCCGCCTGGCCACCCTGCGGGGCAAGGGCGCCGGCGACATCCTCGGCGGCCCGCTCGGCAGCGCCCGCGACTACGTGGACCTCGACGAGTTCTACCGGCGCGGCCTCGCCCGCGGCCTGGACCTGCACCAGCAGCACGAACGCGGCTACCTGCCCGGCGGGTTGGTCGAGGAGATCCGCGCCCTGAGCCATCCGCCGCTGCCGTGGGACGCGCAACTCGCCCGCTGGTTCGACGAGTTCGTGCCCCGCCCGGAGCCCGTGCGGTCCTACGCCCGCCCCTCGCGCCGCCAGTCCTCCACCCCCGACATCCCGCGCGCCGGGCGGTACTTCCCGCCCGAGGAGGTCGCCCGCTGCACCTTCGGCGTCGTCCTCGACACCTCCGGCTCCATGGACCGCACCCTCCTCGGCAAGGCGCTGGGCGCGATCGCCTCGTACGCCGAGGCCCGTGACGTACCGGCCGCCCGGGTCGTGTTCTGCGACGCGGCCCCGCACGACGCGGGCTATCTGCCGGTCACGGACATCGCCGGCCGGGTGCGCGTCCACGGGCGCGGCGGCACCGTCCTGCAACCCGGGATCGACCTGCTGCACCGCGCGGACGACTTCCCGCCGGGCGCGCCCGTCCTCGTCATCACGGACGGCTGGTGCGACGTGCTGCGGGTGCGCCGCGAACACGCCTATCTGATCCCGCAGAGTGCTCGCCTGCCGTTCACCCCGCGTGGGCCGGTCTTCCGGGTGCGCTGAGCACGGTCAATGCAGCTGCCAGTGCCCGGAGCGGACCTGGCCGAAGGCGTTCATGGCCTTCACCGCGGTGGGGGCCCCGGGGACGTGGGAGCCGTCACTGAACGACTGCATCGTGCCGAGTGTGCCGGCCAGGGTGATGAGCTTCTGCAGGGTGACCTGGTCATCGCGGAACTCCACCGCCGGAAGCCGGTGATACGCGTCCCGCAGGGTCTTGATGTGCTGCGTCAGCCGCTTCGTCGCCGAGTCCCGGTCGTGGTGGTACAGATCGTCGAGCGCGTAGAAGGTGACCTCACTGGTCCACAGACCCAGGCCGTGCACCGTCACCGTCTCCTCCGAGAGCGTGAACTCCTTGGCCAGGTCGAGGTGGTGGCTGCGGCTGTCCCGCGCGACGGTGTCCACGTACTGGACGGTCGCCGTGCCCAGGTCCGGCAGCTCGCGGCCCGGCGGCACGGCGAGTTCCAGGACGATCCAGTACGTCTCGTCGAAGGCGAGGTCGGGCGCGAAGATCCGGATGCCCTTCTCCTCGGTGATGATGTCGGGCAGCGCCTCGGTGCCGTAGTCCTCGCGCGCCCGGACGGCCGCGTGCCGGGCCTCGCGCAGCACCGCTGACCGAGCCCGTGGATCCGTGACCAGATCATGGCCGTACAGATGCCGGACCTCCACCCCGGGGTCGACGTCGAGCCTCAACTGGATGTTCACGGCGGCCAGATGGTCCCGTCTGCTCAGGTCGCCGAGCAGATCCTCCGCCACCTGGTCGGGCCGGGTCACGAAGGTCGAGTGACCGCCGGCGAGCCCCGCGAGCGCCGCCAGTTCCGGCATGCGCGCGTCGGTCCCGAAACCGAAGCAGGACAGGGTCAGGTCGCCGCGGATCCGGGCCGCGATGTTCCTGCGGATGGTGATCCAGTCCCGTTCGCCGGAGGTCGGGTCGCCGTCCGAGAAGAGATAGAGACAGTCGACCGTGCGCCCCCGTGCCGAGTGCCGGCCCAACTCGTCGATGCCGTACTGCACACCGAGGTTGATGTCCGTGCCGCCGCCTGCCGTCAGCTCGGACACCACCTGTGCGAAGCGTTCGGGCGGCAGATCCTGCCTGGCGACCGCGGGCAGGACGGTGCGCACACCGTGGTCGAACGTGATGATGCCCAGACAGTCCGTGGGACGCAGCTTGTCGTAAAGGGTTTGCAGCGACGCCTTCACGGTGTCGAGCTTCTCGCCCTGCATCGAGCCGCTGGTGTCCACGGCGAACACGAAGTTGACAGCGAGCGGCTCGGTCGCGGGAGCGTCGTCGGGGTGTCCCCCGCCCGCCTTGAGCGTGATCTCCAGGAAGTGGGTCGTCGCCTTGTTCGCCTTGAACTCCCCCTGAACCGCGGCCAGTCCGTGACTGACGGCGATACCTTCGTTCCGCCGGGGCCCGGGCACCTGATCGGTGCGGGCGGCGACGAAGTCGTCGAACCGGATCTGGTCCTGGCCGATGACGACGCCCTGCTCGATGAGGTCACGGACGCCCAGGAGGGACCGGGTGCCGAAGGCGTTGTTGCGGCGGATGAAGAGGCCGTCGTGGGGGAGGGGGAGGCTGGTGTCTCGGGGGTTGGACGGGCGGTGGGGCGGTGGGGAGGCGCCGGTGCTCTGGCGTGATGGGGGGCCGATTCGGCGGGGGGCGAGGGGAGAGGCGAGGCTGGTGTGGCGTTCCTGCACTCCAGTGCGGGATTTGAGGAACTCGCGCACTTCGAGGTCGTCCGACCCATCGCGCGAAGATCCGCGGACTCTGCGGCGCTCGAACCCTGCGCGCCGGCCCGCCGATCCCGAGGAGGCGTCGGGATCGGTCCTGTGAGCTGACATGGCACGCACCGGTTCACTCGGTTGCGGCCACAGGATCTCGCGCCCCTGCCGCAGCCACCGCCACAGCAAGCCGTCGGGGCTGTCCGGGTCCGGCGCGGTGATCTCGGGGTGGACGACGACCGTCACGGGCCAGGGGTGGAGCTGCACGAAAGCGCGGCCCAGGGTCCAGGCGGGGCCGGCGTCCGCCAGCACGTACGCGACGTGCAGACCGTGCCGTACGGCGAAGGCCCGGCCCTCGGTCTCACGCTGCGAGTAGGGTGTTTCGTCGCCCACCGGCCCGGTTCCCCGGGGTAGCTCGACCACCAGGAGCGCTTCCTGATGCCGGAGTGGCGGAGACGGAGGACGCGTTTCGTCGTCTGCCTCGGCGGTCTCGCCCAGCCGCAGAACCGCCCCGGAGTACAGAAGGCTCTGTAACGCGCCCCCGGGGTTCTGCGACGGGTCTTCCCCCGGTGTGCGGCCCGGATGAACCACGAGCGCGGCCTGTGGATGCGCCGCGAGCAGCGCATCGGCCTCCTCCACCGTCGTGGCCACCGGCAGCAGAGGAGTCAGTCCGCGCTCGGCCATCCGCCCCAGTGCCACCCTCTTCAGGTGCTCCGCCATCGGACCCGAGGCGTCCGCCACCGCCGGCGGCCCGACGTAGACAACGGCATTCGGCTTACTCGGCATGTGAATTCTCCGTGGTACGGGTGGGCAGTGGGCATCGGGCCTCCAACTGCGTGCGTGTGCGCACCCCGCCGCCGAACATTCCCTCGGCCCGCAACCGCCGCAGCCAGGCGTCGAGTTCGGCGCTGAGCCCCAGGTTCTCCTCGGCCAGCCGGGCGGCCTGGTCACGCCGCGCCGGGTCATTGGCCAGCAACAGCAGTTCGACCTTCAGCGCGATGCCGTACGGGTCCCGGCCGTTGAGCTTCAGCGCCTCGTCGACATAGCCGGACGCGACCTCGATGTTGGCGCGGGCAAGCGCGATCCGGGCCTTCCAGTACCAGAACTGCTCCGACTCCCGGTCCAGGCGCGATGCCTCCAGGGCCCGCTCCGCCCGGTCCGGCTCATCGGCCTCCACGTGCCTGCGCACCGTGGTGAGCGACCGTTCGGCCCCGTGGGCCGCGGCGGTGGGGCGGCGTGCCCCGGGCCCGTTGGTCACGCGCACGGCGATGAGCAGCACCGCCAGCAGGAACAAGAGGAGCATGCCGACGAGGACGACGAACTGGCGTACGGACTTGCTCTCGGCGAGCGTCGCGAAGATCCCGAGGATGGCGACGGCGAAGGCGAGCACGACGACCGCGCCGAAGAGCAGGGTGGCCTGGGAGGAAGTGAGCGTGCGGAACATCCGGTTGCGGATGATGTCGCGGACGAGGTCCCGGTAGAGCAGGTACAGGACGCCGAGAGCGACTCCGCCAAATCCCGCGATCCCCCCGAGGACTTGGAAGAGCTCGACCATGGAACGGACTGTACGGCGTGGGCCTGCCGCCCGGCAGGGGATTCACCGAGCC
Organism: Streptomyces xylophagus; assembly: GCF_000716435.1. Classification (GTDB taxonomy): domain Bacteria; phylum Actinomycetota; class Actinomycetes; order Streptomycetales; family Streptomycetaceae; genus Streptomyces; species Streptomyces xylophagus. The sequence goes on along the minus strand of NZ_JNWO01000007.1, from coordinate 1,067,138 downwards.
GCTACGGCCGGTCGCTGCCGAGTCCGGTGGGTGTGGGCGGACCGGATGTGATCGGATGGATCCGAAAGACATCCGCATCGAAAGGACCCATCGTGGCCACCACGCGCACCGCACACACCGTCTGGGAAGGCAACCTGCTCGAGGGCAAGGGCGTCGTCACCTTCGACTCCTCCGGCGCCATCGCCGAGCAGCCGGTGACGTGGGCGTCCCGCGCCCAGGACGCGAACGGCAAGACCAGCCCCGAAGAGCTGATCGCCGCCGCCCACTCCAGCTGCTTCTCCATGGCGCTGTCGCACGCCCTCGCGGGCGCCGGCACCCCGCCCACCAAGCTGCTCACCAACGCCGACGTCACCTTCCAGCCCGGCGAGGGCATCACCGGCATCCACCTCACGGTCGAGGGCACGGTGCCGGGCCTCGACAACGACGGTTTCGTCGCCGCCGCCGAGGACGCGAAGAAGAACTGCCCCGTCAGCCAGGCCCTCACCGGCACCACGATCACCCTGTCGGCCAAGCTCGCCTGACCGCACGACTGCGATCGCAGACCGTACGTCCCATTGACAAGAGCCCACTCAAGTTTTGTGCTGGAGTCCGGGAAGTGCCCTGGCGGAAGGGGACGGCGATGGGACGTGCGGTCGGTATCGATCTGGGGACCACGAACTCGGTGGTCGCGGTGTTGGAGGGCGGGGAGGCGACGGTCGTCGCCAACGCCGAGGGAGCGAGGACCACGCCCTCGGTCGTGGCCTTCGCCAAGAACGGCGAAGTACTTGTCGGCGAGGTCGCCAAACGGCAGGCCGTGACGAACATCGAGCGCACCGCGCGCTCGGTGAAACGCCACATGGGCAACACCGACTGGCGGTTCCCGGACACGGGCGCCATCGACGGAACGCGGTACCGCGCCCAGGAGTTGTCCGCGCGCGTGCTGCAGAAACTCAAGCGGGACGCCGAGGCCTATCTCGGCGAGGACGTCACCGACGCCGTGATCACCGTCCCCGCCTACTTCGACGACTCCCAGCGCCAGGCCACCAAGGAGGCCGGCGAGATCGCGGGCCTCAAGGTGCTGCGGATCATCAACGAACCGACGGCCGCCGCCCTCGCCTACGGCCTCGACCGCGGCGAGGAGCAGACCGTCCTCGTCTTCGACCTCGGCGGCGGCACCTTCGACGTCTCCCTCCTGGAGATCGGCGACGGCGTCATCGAGGTGAAGGCCACCAACGGCGACACCCATCTCGGCGGCGACGACTGGGACCAGCGGGTCGTCGACTTCCTGGTCAAGAAGTTCCAGGGGCAGTACGGCATCGACCTCGGCAAGGACAAGATGGCGCTCCAACGCCTGCGCGAGGGCGCCGAGAAGGCGAAGATCGAACTGTCCTCGTCCTCCGAGACGACGATCAACCTGCCCTACATCACCGCCTCCGCCGACGGCCCGCTGCACCTCGACGAGAAGCTGACCCGCGCCGCCTTCCAGGAACTCACCGCCGATCTCCTCGACCGCTGCAAGACCCCCTTCCACCAGGCGGTCAAGGACGCGGGCATCAAGCTCTCCGCCGTCGACCACGTGATCCTCGTCGGCGGCTCGACCCGGATGCCCGCCGTCACCGACCTCGTCAAGGAACTCACCGGCAAGGACCCGCACAAGGGCGTCAACCCCGACGAGGTCGTGGCGGTCGGCGCCGCCCTCCAGGCCGGAGTCATCCGCGGCGACGTCAAGGACGTCCTGCTCCTCGACGTCACCCCGCTGTCCCTGGGCATCGAGACCAAGGGCGGCATCATGACGAAGCTCATCGAGCGCAACACGACGATCCCGACCCGGCGTTCGGAGATCTTCACCACCGCCACCGACAACCAGCCCTCGGTCGGCATCCAGGTCTACCAGGGCGAACGTGAAATCGCCGCGTACAACAAGAAGTTGGGCGTCTTCGACCTCACCGGCCTGCCGCCCGCCCCGCGTGGCGTCCCGCAGATCGAGGTCGCCTTCGACATCGACGCCAACGGAATCATGCACGTCTCCGCGAAGGACCTGGCGACCGGCCGCGAACAGAAGATGACCGTCACCGGCGGCTCGGCCCTGGGCAAGGACGACATCGACCGCATGATGCGGGAGGCCGAGCAGTACGCGGACGACGACCGCAAGCGCCGCGAGGCAGCCGAGACCCGCAACCAGGCCGAGCAACTCGTCTACCAGACCGAGAAGTTCATCCACGAGAACGAGGAACGCGTCCCGGCCGACATCAGGTCCGAGGTCGAGGCGGCCGCCACCGAGGTGAAGAACCTCCTGGAACACAACGCCGACACCGCCGAGTTGCGCACCGCCGTCGAGAAACTCGCCACCGTCAGCCAGCGGATGGGCCAGGCGATGTACGCGCAGGCCGCCCAGCAGTCACCCACGGAGCAGACGGAGAACGCCGAGGAGCACACCTCCGCGCAGCAACAGGAGGAGGAAGGTGTCGTCGACGCGGAGATCGTCGACGACGAACGGGACGCGAAGGGTGGGGCGGCCTAGCTCACGGTCCGGTGGGTCGGGGCGGTCGGCAGGGTGGCGCAGACGGCGTCCAGGACGGAGGCGTACGGCGTGCCGAAGTCGGCCAGGCGGGCGCGGAGTCGGTCCAGGGCACCGCGGTGTTCGGAGAGGAGGTCGAGGTTGCCGGTGCGGGCCGTGAACTCCAGGACGGCGGGCAGGAAGTCCGGCAGCTCCTCCCCGGTGAACTCCAACTCGTGCGCCCGGTACAGCTCTTGGAAGCGGACCAGGGATATTCCGCGCCGCCGGGTGTCGCCGTCGTACCACCGGCTCAGGTACAGGCTGTGCCGGTCCTCGAAGTCGAAGACCTGGACGTAGTGCGCGGCCAGTTCCTGGGGCGGGGTGAGGGCCGCGTGGTCGACGAACTCCCGTAGTTGCGGGGCCGCTTCGCGCAGCAACGGGAGCCGGGCGCGGAAGTCGTCGTCGGGGAAGGTCAGGCAGAGCGCGGCCGCCTGGTACAGCACAGCGTCCGAGGGCATCAGACCTCCATCGTCGTCGTCCGGCCCGGCGGGCGGGGTCCGCGGGTCCGTCGCCTGCGCTCCCTTGCCCGCCCGTGGTGTCGAACCTAGGGCGGGGCAGGGGAGCGCACCCGCTCACAGCAGCCGTACGGGTCAGAGCCCGTGGACGTACGGGGGTCAGTGCTTGACGGCGACCCCGCCGTAGACCGGGACGACGCCCTCCGCCTGGGCGGCCACGTCCTCCGGCTCCGGCCGCCAGCCGTAGACCGAGATGACACCCGGGCCGAGCAGCTCCAGGCCGTCGAAGAAGCGCGAGAACTCGGCCAGCGAGCGCGGGTAGAACGGGGTGCCGCTGCGCCGGAAGTGCTCGGCGGCCTGCGCGATGGCCTCAGGGATGAGGTCGGGGGTGACCTGCGACAGCACCAGGTAGCTGCCCGGGGCGAGCACATCGACGTACCGCTTGATCAGGCCGTACACGTCGTCGCCGGCGGGGTCGTCGCCCAGATAGTGGGTGAGCGCGACCAGCGACAGCGCGACCGGCTGCGTGAAGTCGAGGGTCTCGCCGGCCAGCCGCAGGATCGTGTCCGGATCGCGCACGTCGGCGTGCACGTACTCGGTGCTGCCCTCGGCCGAGCCGTGCAGCAGCGCCTCCGCGTGCCGCAGCACGATCGGGTCGTTGTCCGCGTACACGACCTTCGCGTCCGGGGCGACACTCTGCGCCACCTGGTGCAGGTTCGGCTCGGTGGGGATGCCGGTGCCGATGTCCAGGAACTGGCGTATCCCGGCCTCGGCGGTGGTACGGGTCGCCCGGTGCATGAACCGGCGGTTGGCCCGCGCCCCGCGCACCGCGGTGTCGTCCGAGGCGAGGATCTTGCGCGCCAGCTCCTCGTCCACCGGGTAGTTGTCCTTGCCGCCGAGCCACCAGTCGTACACCCGCGCCGGATGCGGCCGACTGGTGTCGATACGGGTGGGCGCGGGTTCGGATCCGGTCATGCGGTGTCGTCTCCTCGGGAGTTCGGGTCGTCGTGCCGGGATGCGTGCTCAGAAGTTCTCGCGGTAGTCCCGCAGGATCTTCTTGGTGCGCTGGGCGGACGCGGCGTGCGCCGTCATGTGGTCGAGGACCTCCAGATGCGCGGAGACCTCGGCACGGGAGTCCAGATACAGGGCGCCGGTCAGGTACTCGGTGAACACCATGTCGGGCAGCTCCGGTTCGGCGAAACGGAACAGCGAGAAGGGGGCGTACGTCCCCGGGTGCGGGCCGCTCGCGAACTCGGCGACCTGGAGCGTGATCCGGTCGCGCTCGGCGAACTCCAGCAGTTTGTCGAGCTGTTCGCGCATGACCTCGCCGTGGATGCTCACCGGACGGCGCAGCACCGTCTCGTCCATGATCACCCACAGGTGCGGCGGACTGTCCCGCTCCAACAGCCCCTGCCGCGCCATCCGCAGGGACACATGCCGTTCGATCGTCTCCGGACCGGTCTGCCCGATCGTCCCGGCCTCCATCACGGCACGCGCGTAGGCCTCGGTCTGCAACAGGCCCGGCACGAAGTGCGGTTCGTACGAACGGATCAGCCCGGCGGCGCCCTCCAGGCTCACGTACAGACTGAACCACTCCGGCAGCACATCGTGGAACCGCTGCCACCAACCCGGCTGGTTCGCCTCCTCGGTGAGCGCGACGAACGAGGCCGCCTCCTCGTCGGGCACCCCGTACGTGGTCAACAGCACCTGGACGTACGGCACTTTCAGCGCGACCTCGGCCATCTCCATCCGCCGTACGGTCGCCGGAGCCACCCGCAGGACCTGCGCGGCCTCCTCGCGCTTGATGCCGGCCGCCTCACGCAACTCCTGCAGCCTTCTGCCCAGCACCACTTGACCCACCGTGGGTGCGGGCCGCCGCTCACTCACGCCACGCCTCCCCATACGCGCCGAAGTCTGGGGGCAGTGTGCCATGTTCCGGCCATTGTCTCAGCGGTTCGGGAGTGATCATCCGTCAGCCTCCGAGCGCGTGCAGGTACTTGGCGGTCGCGGGGTCGGCCGGAAGAAACGTCTCGATCGCCAACTCCGAGACCGTCACGTCCATCGGGGTGTTGAACGTGGAGATCGAGGAGACGAACGACAGCACCCGGCCCTCGTGCTCGATCCGCATCGGCAGCGCGAAGTACGGTACGGAACCGGCCAGTTCAGCCCCCTCGTCGACCACCTCCGGCACCGGATACGCCGCGACCTCCTCGTACAGCGCCCGCAACGGCTCGGAGCGGTGCAGGGCGATCTGCCGTTCCATCTGCGCGAGCAAATGCCCCCGCCATTCACCCAGATTGCGGATGCGCGGTGCCATGCCCTCGGGGTGCAGCGTCAACCGCATCGCGTTGAGCGGCGGTTGGAGCAGGGACTCCGGTACGCCGTCCAGGAGCATGGTGATGCCCCGGTTCGCCGCGACCACGTCGTAGACGGCGTCGACCACCAGCGCCGGATACGGCTCGTAGCACTGGATCAGCCGCTCCAGACCCTCACGCAACGCGTCCAATGCCGGGTCGTCCAGCGGGGTTTCCGGATAGTGCGGCGCGTAACCGGCCGCCAGCAGCAGGGAGTTGCGCTCCCGCACCGGCACGTCCAGATGCTCGGCCAGCCGCAGCACCATCTCCTCGCTCGGCCGGGACCGCCCCGTCTCGACGAAGCTGATGTGCCGCGCCGAGGAGTCGGCCCGCAACGCCAGCTCCAGCTGACTCACCCGCCGCCGCTCCCGCCAGGCACGCAGCAACGGTCCGATGCTCTTGCCCGCAGGGGTGGCGGCAGGAGTGTCGGTGCCGGTCGCGACAATGGTCATACGCCTGACCGTAGTCGAAGGAGCACGCACGTGAACGAGTTGAGGAACCCGTCCGGGGAAGCCACGGCGGTGTACCGGGCACGAGTCCGGGGCTGTCTGCTCGGCGGAGCGATCGGCGACGCCCTCGGCTACCCGATCGAGTTCACCTCCCTCGACCGCATCCGCGAGACCCACGGCCCGCGCGGGATCACCGGGTACGTGCCCGGCGAGTACGGAGCACTGGGCCTGATCAGCGACGACACCCAGATGACCCTGTTCACCGTCGAGGCACTGACGCAGGCCGTACGGCGCGAACGGGCGAAGGGCATCGGCGGCGCCTGGCCCGTGCTGCTGCGGCAGGCGTACGAGCGGTGGCTGGAGACCCAGTCGAAACCCGCACCCGCCGAAGACGTCGAGGGCGGTCTGCTCGCCGAGCCCTGGCTGTACGCCCGCCGCGCCCCCGGCAACGCCTGCCTGTCCGGAGTCGCCCAGGGGTACGCGCCCGAACCGTGGCTCGAACTCGACGGCACGCCGGGACCCGTCAACCCCGACTCCAAGGGCTGCGGCACGGTGATGCGCTCGGCCCCCTTCGGCCTGGGCACCACAGCGGAACTGGCCTTCGCCACGGCCGCCCGCGGCGCCCAGATCACCCACGGCCACCCCACCGGCTACTACGCGGCGGGCGCCTTCGCCGCGATCGTCGCGCACCTCGTCGCCGGGGACTCCCTCGAAGGCTCGGTCCTGCGCGCGCTACGACTCCTGGAGCGTCACCCCGCCCACGAGGAGACGTCGGCCGCCCTCCGCGCGGCCCTCGACCTGGCCGCCGAGGGCTCGCCCACCGCCGAGAAGGTCGAATCCCTCGGCGCGGGCTGGGTCGCCGAGGAGGCCCTGGCGATCGGCGTCTACAGCGCGCTGGTGGAGCGCGACGTGAAGGCCGCACTGCTCCTCGCCGTCAACCACTCCGGCGACAGCGACTCCACCGGCTCCCTCTGCGGCAACCTCCTCGGCGCCCGGCACGGCGACCACGGCCTGCCGCACACCTGGGTGCAGGGGGTCGAGGGCCGCGCCACGATCGCCGCCCTCGCCGACGACCTCGCGGCGCAATGCGTACCGGGCTGACCTCCGGGCACCCTTCTGACCAGGGACGCAGCCGCCCGCCTGTGGCACGCTGAAGAGGAACCCGATCCTGAGCCCGACCCGAAGCCCGACCCCGAGGAAGGAGCGAGGCCATGCCCGTCGCACCGCTGTCGCAGAAGGAGATCGAGGACCGCCTCGCGGAACTCCCCGGCTGGTCCGTCGACGCCGACCGCCTCACCCGCACCTACCGGCTCGGCTCCCACTTCGCGGCCACCGCGATGGTCGTCCACATCGCCCAGGTCCAGGAGGAACTCGACCACCACTCCGACCTCACCCTCGGCTACAACACGGTCTCCCTCACCGTGAACACCCACAGCGTGGGCGGCGCGATCACCGACCTGGACTTCCAACTCGCGCACAGAGTCGAGGACTTGGCACCGGGACACGGCGCGGGCTGACCGGACGGGAGCAGGACGGGAGAGGGAAGGGCAGGACGGAAGCGCGTGCTCGACTACGACAAGGAAGCCGACGCGTACGACGCGACCCGCGGCGGCGAGCCCCGCGCCGCCGCGGCGGCCGAAGCGGTACTGGGCCTCGTCCCGCAGCACGCCCGAAACCTCCTGGACGTGGCCTGCGGCACCGGCATCGTCACCCGCCGCCTGGCCGCTGCCCGCCCCGGGCTGCAGGTCACGGGCCTGGACGCGGCGCCGGCCATGACCCGCACAGCGGCGACAAGGCTTCCCGGCGCGATCCTGCTGGCGGACAGCCGCCAACTCCCCTTCCCCGACGGGGTGTTCGACGCCGTCTCCACCGTATGGCTGCTGCACCTGGTGGACGGCCCGGAGGAGGTCGGCGCGATCATCGCGGAGTGCGCGCGAGTACTACGACCCGGCGGCGTCTACATCACCACCGTCGACAAGGCAGCCGCCCACGACGTCGGCAGCGACATCGACACCGTCCTCGCCGCGCGCCCACGCCGCCCCGCCCAGGACCGCCCCGACCAAGTCCGCGCGTACGCCGCCGAGTACGGCCTCCACCCGGCCGGTACGGCCCGTTTCCGGGGCCATGGACAGGGCCGCAGCCCGCGCAGTACGGCCGCGGACCTGCGCCGAGGCTGGTTCACCATGCTGCCGCCCGGCGAACCGCTCACCGAACGGTTCGCCGCCCAACTGGAGTCGCTCCCGGACCAGGAACGGCCGCGCCCCGACCCGGAGTTCACGATCCTGGCCTTCAGGAAGCCCTCGGTCGGGTGAAGTCCATCGTCCAGTTGGTCACCCAGCTCGCCCCGTCGTCCACCGAGAACGCCTGCTCCCACCGAGCGCCGCTCTTGGAGACCCCCGACCACACGAACCGCACCCGCACGTCCTTCCCGTCGTGCGCGTCGTCGCCGTAGAACTCGCCCCGGCCGCCCACGAACTTCCCGGTCACCGGCGGGAACAGCCTGCCGCTGCTGCTCGACGACCAGTTCAGGGACCACTGTTCGGTCTCCCGGTCGAAGAGCCGCAGGGTCAGCCCCTTCGACCCCAGGTACGGCATGTCGATCTCGTCGACGTTCGCGGCGCCGTCGAAAAGGGGCCAGCAGCGGCTCGCGCCCCCGAACTCCTCCCAACCGCTGCCGGGTCGGAGGAAGTCGGTGAGGCGACGGTTCGCGACCTCCCACTCGCCGTGGAAGAAGTCGAAGTCGCGCGGGCTGCTCATGAGCGGTCTCCAGTGGTTCCGGCGGGCAGGGAGTCGGCCAAGTAGGCGTCCAGGTCCGGGACTTCGGGCGCGAGGAGGTGCCGTACCCAGGCGTCCCGCTCGTGCAGGATCGGCGGCAGCTCCCAGACGCAGCCGATCCACGGCAGGTCGGGCTTGACGAAGTGGGTGGGGTCGCGGTCGGGGCAGCCGAGCACCGGCTGGCCCGCCGACGCGCCCCGGAAGTGCAGAACGTTGTCCCACACCCAGCTGTACGCGTTCAGATAGGCGCCGTCGTCACCGCCCCGGTGCAGCACGACGAACGTGGCCGGCGGAGTGCCGTCCGGTTCCGGCAGCAGCTCGGGCAGGATCGCGTACGCCGCCTTCTCCACCTCGGGTGCGATCCCCGCCGGGTCGGCGGTGACGTGGTAGCGCTTGATGTACCGCCCGGCCACCTCGATCGGCGGTGGCACGGTCAGCAGTTTCTCCGTGAAGGGCATGGACGCGACGCTAAGGCCACTTCACTGACACCATATGTCAGTGAAGTCCAGCCGACTCGTCTCGATCCTGCTGCTGCTCCAGACCCGCGGCCGGATGACCGCCGCCCAGCTCGCCGAGGTACTGGAGGTCTCGGTCCGCACGGTCTACCGGGACGTCGAGGCGCTGAGCGCGGCGGGCATCCCGCTGTACGGCGACGCAGGTCACGCCGGCGGCTACCGCCTCCTCGACGGCTATCGCACCCGCCTGACCGGCCTCACTTCGGACGAGGCCGAGGCCCTGTTCCTCGCGGGCGTGCCGGGACCGGCCGCCGACCTGGGACTCGGCGCGGTCCTGGCCGCCGCCCAGCTGAAGGTGCGCGCGGCCCTGCCGGCCGAGCTGCGCGAGCATGCCGACCGGATCAGTGGCCGGTTCCACCTGGACGCGCCGGGCTGGTACGCGGACGCCGACGAGACACCGTTTTTGCATACAGTCGCCGACGCCGTATGGAATAGCCGTGTCCTGTATGCCATGTACCGGCGCTGGCGCGAACCGACCGACGTGGAGCGCCGACTGGAGCCGTACGGACTCGTACTGAAGGCGGGCCGCTGGTACGTCGTCGCCGGCCCCGGACCGCGCACCTTCCGCGTCGACCAGATCCTGGAACTCACCCCCTCCGCCTCGGACGAGGAGTTCACCCGCCCCGACGACTTCGACCTGGCCGCGTACTGGACCGCCCACCAACGGGACTTCCACGACCGCCTGTACCGGGGCGAGGCAGTGGTCCGACTGGCCCCCGGTGCGACCCTCGCCCGGGCGGCCCCCCTCAACGGACAGACGGAGCAGGACGGTTGGACCCTGATGTCGGTCCCCATCGAGTCCGTCGAGCACGCGCACGGCGAGTTCCTGCGCCTCGGCACGGACATCGAGGTCCTGTCACCGCCCGAACTGCGCGACCGGATCGCGCACACGGTGGCCGAACTGGCCGAAAGATACGGCAACTTGCTCACGGACAGCGGCGACTGAGGGCACGGAACCCGTCCGTCCTCCCAGGAGGTACGCCACGTGAGCCACCCGCACCCGCACGTGCACCCGCCCCACCACGACCGCGGACGAAGGGCCGTACTCTCCGCCCTCTCCGCCCCGCTCAGGCGACCGTGCAGGCCTGATCGCCCACCTTGAACGACGCCGGTTTCGTATTCACCCCCGCCCAACTCCCCGTGAACCCGAACCCCACCGACGACCCCGCGGCCACTGTCCCGTTCCAGCTCACGTTTCTCGCCGTCACCGCCGCGCCGGACTGGGTGTAGTCGGCGTTCCACAGCTGACCGATCTGCTGGCCGTCGGCGAACGACCAGCCAAGTGCCCAGCCGTTCCAGGCGGTTGAGCCGGTGTTCGTCAACTGCACATCAGCTTGGAAGCCGCCAGCCCACTGGTTCGTGATCCTGTATGTGACCGTGCAGGCGCCGGTCGGCGTCGGATCGGTACCGCCACCGCCCCCGCTGCCTCCATCGCCGTCGGAGGAGTCGCCGTAGACGATGCCGCGGCCGTTCGTCGACACGTACACCCGGCCGTACACCCGCGGGTCACCGGTGATCGCCGCACCGGTCCAACCCCACTGGTGGGCATCGTCGTTGATCCGGGTCCAGGTCGCGCCCTTGTCGGTAGAGCGGAAGATGCCGCGTACGCCGCCGATCCTCGCGCTGGTGTAGAGCGTCTGGTACGAGGCTCCCGTCGCCGCCTTGCCGAAGCCGATGGCGTCGGCCTGATCGACGTTGGCGAGTTTGGCGAAGGTGGCGCCGCCGTCCGTGGAATGCCATAGCCCGTACGCCCCGTCGCCGGCCCCACCCGCCAGCCAGACGTCCCCTTTCGTACCGGACAGCGCCTTGAAGCGCACACTGTCACCGCTGGGGAGGCCGGTCGCGGAGGATGCCGTGAAGGTCGCGCCGCCGTCCGAACTGACGTAGAACTTGCCGGACTTGAAACCGTAGAAGGTCTTCGCGTCGACCCGGTCCGCCTCGACGATCGCGCCCGCCGGGATACCACTCGATGCCGACCAGGACGAGCCGAAGCCCGTCGTGTACTGCACACCCGCACCCGCCGGACTCCACACGAACCGACTCCCGTCGGCCGCCGCCGCGACGGTCCCGCCCCCGCTGACGCCCGAAGGGTCGGTCCCCGCGAACCAGTTGGCGCCGTTGTCCGTCGAGAACGCGATGTGCGGCCCCGAGTCCACATTGCCCACCCGCACCACCGTGTTCGGGTTGGTCTCCGCGAAGTCCAGGCTCGTGGTCGTGGTGAAGGTCGGCGAAGTGAACATCGTCGAGGGGACCTTGGTCAGGTCCGTGTGCCGGAACCCGCCGATGTCGCCCAGCGCGCTGAGGAGTTGGGCCCCGCCGGACGGGGGAGCGGCGAGGTCCTCGACGGCCGTCTCCTCCAGCCCCTGCACCATCGGCTTCACGGTGAACTGGCCGCCGCTGTCCCAGTTCGTCAGGTTCTCGGTGCCATAGAGCGTCGCACCCGTCCCGTACATCATCCGGTTCGAGTCGAACGGGTCGATCTCCAACGACTCGGTCATCCAGCCGAGTTTCGGGGCCTGTTCGGGCGGCGACGGATTCGCCCCGAAGGTCAGCCAGGGCGAGGACGACACGTCGATGGTGTAGCGGTTCGAGCGGTTGGGATAGGACGTGTAGTCCCACGCCTTCGTCCAGGTACCGCCGCTGTCCGTGGAGCGGAAGATCTGCGTGTCCGGCCACCACGAGCTGTACGCCGTCGCCATCACAGTCCCGGGATGCTGCCGGTCCACGGTCAGACCGCTGAAGCCGTAGTAGGTGTCGGCCTCGGCGACCGGGCTGATGTTCGTCCAGGTGCCGGTCGCGGTCGCGTACCGCCACACCTGACCCTTGCCGCCGTCGTACGGCCCACCCTTGTCGCTGTATGCGATGTACAGATAACCGTTGACCGCATCCAGTACACCCTTGTGCGCCAGATACCCGGTGGGCTGCCCGGCCACCCGCGACCACGTCGCACCCGCGTCCGTCGACCGGTAGACGGCGTTGGCCTGGTCGGCGACACCGACATAGATCGTCCTGGTCGCGCTGCCGGACGTACCCGTCGACTCGTCGAAGGTGACCCACACGATGCCCTGGTTGTCGCTCGCGTAGCCGCTGGTGTCGGTCGGATCCTGCACGTAGTTGCCGACGTCGGGGAAGTTCGTCACCTGCGACCAGGTGACCCCGGAGTCAGTGGACCGCCACAACCCCTTCCCACTCGGCGCACCCAGATACAACACGCTGTCCTTGTTGGGATCGACGGCCAGCCGCTCACCCATACCGCGCCCCGGCATGTTCCCGCCGAGCTTGAACGGAAGATCGGTCTTCTGCCAACTCGCGCCCCGGTCACCGGACCTGAGCACGGCCCCGTTCGTAGGATCCCAACTGTTCGTGTACGTACCGACAGCCGCGTACACCTTGTCCGGATCGACCGAGTCGGACGCGAGACTCACCACACCGGTGTGCCCCCACTCGTCCCACCCGACCGAGTCCAACAACGGAGTCCAGGTCTTCGTCGACTCCTGCCACCGGTAGGCGCCGCCGATGTCGGTACGGGCGTAGGCGAGGTTCTTCTCCTTCCGGTTGAAGACGATGCCGGGTACGAATCCGCCGCCGTCGATACGGGCGTTGTGCCAGGTGTAGCTGTCGGCCGCGAGCGCCGTCGCCTTCGGCGCACTCGCGGCAAGAGCGGACGGACTGCCCGCCAACAGGCCGGCGGCGAGGGCGAGTACGGCCGTGAGGATACGAGTTCTTCGCACGATGGAGTCCTCTCCTTGCGGGGTGGAAAGGCGAGAGGACCGGGCGACCCCCAGTGCGGGTGGGGGTCGCCCGGCGGTTCCTTGAATGAGCCGTGAGGTGTAGCGCCCCTTCAGGGGCGCGGGGAACTGCGCGACCAGCTACAACGGACCGGCACTGTTCCGAACCGCCTGACCCACGGAGCCTCTGGAAGGGGGACTACTCGAGAAGCTCCGCATACGACCCCATGGCCAAGGCGACATCCGCCTGAGCCCAGAACCGGTGATACGTGAACACAGGCGCAGCCCCGCCCGCCAAGTAGCTCTGGATCTTCGACCACGCCGGATCGTTCTTGTAGAAGGACCGCAACGAGGCGAACGTAGAAGCGGAGTTGACCGCGTCCCCGTTCGGCATCGTCCCGCTCCACCCGCTCGGCACATACACACTGTCGTCGAACCGGTTGTAGTCCGCGCGGGTCTCCGGGACGGCGATGCCCAGGCTGTCCTGGTAGTTGCCCCACATGCCGTCCAACAGCGCCTTCGCGGTCGCTTTCGCCGTCGCGGAACCGGACTTCGCGGCGTAGTACGTCAGCGTCTTGGCATACGCGGCCGCGACGCCCACGTCATTGGTGTAGTCGGCGACGGTGACATGAAGTCCCGCATTGGCACCGGGACTTGACGCGCTCCACGTGTCCGGCTGCCCCGACCACTGCAACGTCGAGGGAATCAGATACGTACCGTCCGGATTGATCGTGGTCTTGGACAACGCCCACGCCACCCACTTGTCGAGGACCGCCTTCGCGCTCGCGTTCCCCGTCTGCTGGTAGTACTCGGCGACCCGCTCCATCGACCACGCCTGGAAGCCGAACCACTGGTTGGACGGCGGGTCGTGATAGACGGGCTGCTGGTCGTAGTACATGCCGTAGAAGGTCGACGTCCCGGCCGGCGGAGTGGCGTACCGCCCCTGCCAACTGTTCGTCGCCCCACCGGCGATGGCACCCTCACTCGACTGCAGCCAGCGGTAGAACTCCAGCTGCCGCGACAGCGAGGTACCCCAATCCGCCGCCCCCGTCGTCGACTTGGGCTTCAGATCGGCGTACGAACTCAACGCGTAGGCAGCCAGCGGGTTTTGATAACCCCCGTGCACATGGCTGGACCCGATGCGCCACGCCCAGCCCGCGCTGGTGTCGTTCGCGCCGCCCCACGCGTAGTACCAGGACAGCAGATAGTCCGAGGCGTCCTTGCCGGTGCCGGCCGGGCACGTGGACGGTCCGACGCAGTTGCCGATTTTCTTGAAGTACTTGTCGTACATGGCGTAGCGCAGATAGTCGCCCATCTTGGCCGCCTTGCCGACGGTCGTGGAGACGTCAGTGCCCTTGCCCTGCTCCTTGGCCCACACGTCGGCCCAGTACGCGGCCTGCACGGCCCGCGCGTCGGCGTCGGGAGCGTCCGTGTACTTCCACTGCTTGGCGTACGAGGAGTCACCGGTGAAGAGGTCCAAGTACCCGTTCGTACCGCCGTACTTGAAGGCGTCACAGGTCGGCTGCGGCACCGTCTCCCACACGGACTCCTGCGCCCCGCGCTGGAAGGTGTTGATATACGACGGCCCGCTCGCCGTCGGCCCCGCCTCGCACCCGCCGCCCGGCGTGTCGCCGTAGCCGTAGGTGTTGTCGACGTCCTCCAGCCAGTGCATACCGTAGACATCGTCCGTACCGTATGCAGTCTTCAGTTCACCGGCGATCGGATCCGATCCCACCGGCACCGAGCTGTCTAGCTTCGCCGGATACTCGTTCGGGGTGTCCAGCTCGGGCGCGTAGGTCGCAGGCTTCGAGGCGTTGTAGAACGAGTTCGTCGGCTGGTCGGCGTGGGTGGGGATCATGTACTTCTCCATGAGATCCCAGGCGCCGTTGAACTTGGACCAGTCGCCCGTCACCTTGCCGTACATCGCCTGCAGCCACAGCAGATAGCTGTACGCCTCCGACGTCGTCTCGTGCCCCTGGTCCGGCGCCTCGACGATCAGGGTCTCCACCGAGTGGTAGGGGATGCCCTGAGGGGAGAAGTAGCCGTTCGCCGGGTTGGTGATCTTCCCGTAGAGGTCGAGGAAGCGGGCGTCGTACGCGTTCGACGCCGCCAGCTCCGTCACCGTGACCGTCGCCTTGGTGAACCCCGTCGCCGTCGACTCGAAGGACGCCGAACCCGTGCCGGACGCGTCGGCGGTGAGGGTCACCGTCTGCGGGGTGTTCCAGTTCGACGGCGTGAAGGTGAGCGACGCGCCGCCGGTGACCGACAGTCCCGAGTTGCCGCTCGCGCGGGCCGTCGTGACGGTCACGTTCGACGCCGGCTGCGTGGACAGCGACACCGCATACGTGCCCGACTTGCCCTGCTGGATGCCCAGTTGGGTCGGCGAGGCCACGATCGCGGGTCCCGAGGCGACCGTGATGCCGACCGGCGTGGACGTACCGGACGCGCCCAGGCTGTCGTACGCCTTTGCCACTAGCGAATGACTGCCCACGGACAAACTAGAAGCCGAGAGCGAGTACGGCGAGCTCGTGTCCGTGCCGAGCAGCGTGGTGTCGTCGTAGAACTCGACCTTGCTGATCGTCGCGTTGTCGGCCGCCGCCGCGGTCGCCGCGAGCGGGACCGCGGCCCCCTGCGTGTAGATCGCGCCCGCACTCGGGCTGGTCAGCACGGTGATCGGCGGCTGATGGGCGCCGGTGCAGGTGGTGCCGTTGATCGCGAACGAGGTGGGCGCGGTGTTCGTACCGCTGTAGCCGAACTGCGCGCCGGTCGAGACGGCCGCGCCCGCGGCGATCGTCCCGTTGTACGACGCGTTCGTCACCGTGACCGCGCTGCCGGACTGCGACCAGGTGCCGTTCCAGCCGTTGCTGAGCTTCTGGTTGCCCGAGTACGCGTACGTCAGGGTCCAGCCGTTGATCGCGTCCGTACCCCGGTTGGTGAGGGTCAGATCCGCGGTGAAGCCGGAGCCCCAGTCGTTGGTCTTGTAGTCCACGCTGCACTGAACTGTCGCCGCCTGAGCGGGAGTTGTGCCGGTCGCCAGCATCGAGACCGGAAGAGCGAGGGCCGCCACGACAGCGGTCCAGAGTCTCCGCGTGACGCGGTGTCTCCTTCTGGGGTGCATGTGCTGGTTCCTCCTTGCGGCTCGGAGAAGGTGGGGGCGGAGCAGCAACAAGCCTTGAACCAGTGGGAGCGCTCCCATCGTGGGGACGAGGGTGAGAACCGTCAAGGTGCTTACGGAGTCGAAAAGATTCGACGGACGTGGGTTGAGGGAAAGTCAGCGAAAGTCTGTGACTCCCCTGTCCTTTGCCGTCACTTGGCGCTACCTTCCTGGACACCAGTGGGAGCGACTCCATCAGTCGACGCGTCCGTCACGACGCGCCCGAGCTGCAAGGACTCGCTCATGCGACACCCCCCGCGTTCAATGCTTTTAGCCGTCACCGGTGCGGTCGCCCTCGTCGGGGCAATGGTCGTCCCGGTGGTCACGGCGTCCGGTGCCACTCCCGCGTGCACGGTGGAGTACTCGGTCACCAGCCAGTGGGACACCGGCTTCCAAGGCGCAGTGCAGATCACCAACAACATGGCACCGGTGAGCAGTTGGAGCCTGAGCTTCGACTTCGCCGGAGGCCAGAAGGTCACCCAGGGCTGGAACGCCAAGTGGTCCCAGTCCGGTACGACGGTCACCGCGGCCAACGAGAGCTGGAACGGCGCGCTCGGCACCGGCGCGAGCGTCAGTGCCGGGTTCCTCGCCAACTGGTCGGGGAGCAACGCCGTACCGTCCGCGTTCAGGCTCAACGGAACTACCTGCAACGTGGATTCGGAGCCCCCGCCGACTCCGACACCCACGGAACCTCCCCAGAGCGGCAGCGCGCCCGCACTGCACGTCTCCGGGAACAAGCTCGTGGACGCCGACGGCGCGGGCCGTCGCCTGCTCGGCGTCAACCGGTCCGGCGGCGAGTTCATGTGCGTGCAGGGCTACGGCATCTGGGACGGTCCGGTGGACGACGCGGCCGTCGCGGCGATCGCCGACTGGAAGGCGAACGTGGTCCGCATTCCGCTCAACGAGGAGTGCTGGCTGGGCCTTTCGAACATCAAGCCCGAGTACGCGGGCGCCAACTACACCGCCGCCGTCAAGGATCTGGTGGCGAAGGTCGAGGCGCACGGTATGACGCCGATCGTCGAACTGCACTGGACCTACGGGCAGTACACCGGCAACTCGGCGGGCTGCTCCGACGTGCACGCCACCTGCCAGAAGCCGATGCCGGACGCGCAGTACACGCCGTCGTTCTGGTCATCGGTCGCCAGCACCTTCAAGGGCGACCAGGCGGTCGCGTTCGACCTGTTCAACGAGCCCTACCCGGACCGCGCGACCTCCACGACCACCCAGGCGTGGCAGTGCTGGCGGGACGGCGGCACCTGCCCCGGCATCGGGTATGAAGTCGCCGGTATGCAGGATCTCGTCGACGCCGTACGGTCGACCGGCGCCAAGAACGTGATCATGGCCGGCGGGCTCGCGTACTCGAACGACCTGAGCCAGTGGCTGACCTACAAGCCCACCGATCCGACCGGCAATCTCGTCGCCGCGTACCACGTGTACAACTTCAACACCTGCGCGAGCGAGAGCTGCTGGAACTCCACCCTCGCCCCCGTCGCGGCCCAAGTGCCGCTGGTGGCAGGGGAGATCGGCGAGAACACCTGCTCGCACGCCTTCGTCGACCAGGTCATGAAGTGGTTCGACGACCGCGGGCTCTCGTATCTCGGCTGGACCTGGAACACCTGGGACTGTTCCGCCGGTCCGTCGCTGATCTCCGACTACGCCGGTACGCCCACGGCGTACGGCATCGGGCTGCGCGATCATCTGCGCGCCCTCAACGGATAGGCGCCCCCGCACACCGAACAGCGCACACCACAGCACCCGCAACCAATCAACTTCCTTACCAGACAAGGAAACCCGCACTCATGAGCCGTACCAGAACAGCGTTGCTCGCTGCCTTGGTGCTCGTCGCCGGGGCCTCGGGGACGGCGGTCGCCGTCACCCCCTCGTCGGACGTCGGCATCGCCGCGATCCCGTGCAGCGTCGACTACAAGGTGCAGAACCAGTGGGACACCGGTTTCACCGCCGCTGTCACGATCACCAACAACTCGGCCGCGAAGTCGAGTTGGGCCGTGAAGTGGTCGTACGCCGGTAACCAGCAGGTCACCAGTGGCTGGAACGCGAAGATCAGCCAGAGCGGGACCGCCGTCACGGCGGCCAACGAGACCTACAACGGGAGCCTGGCGACCGGCGGTTCGGTCAGCTTCGGCTTCAACGCCTCCTACAGCGGCACCAACGCCCTCCCGACCACCTTCACCCTCGACGGCGTGACCTGCAACGTCGACGACGGCAGCGGCGGGGGAGGCGGCGGTGGCACCGATCCCGGCACGCGGGTCGACAACCCGTACGCGGGCGCCAAGGTGTACGTGAACCCGGAGTGGTCGGCGAAGGCCGCCGCCGAGACCGGGGGCAGCCGGATCTCCAGCCAGCCCACCGGCGTCTGGCTCGACCGCATCGCCGCGATCAACGGAGTCAACGGCGGCATGGGCCTGCGCGCCCACCTCGACGCGGCGCTCGCCCAGAAGGGCACCGGCGAAGAGGTCGTCCAGCTCGTCGTCTACGACCTGCCCGGGCGCGACTGCGCGGCCCTGGCCTCGAACGGAGAACTCGGCCCGACCGAAATCGGGCGCTACGAGACCGAGTTCATCGACCCGATCGCCGCGATCCTCGCAGACAGCAAGTACAGCTCGCTGCGGATCGTCACCACGATCGAGATCGACTCGCTGCCCAACCTCGTGACCAACACGGGCAGCAAGGCCACCGCCACCCCGCAGTGCGACACCATGCTCGCCAACGGCAACTACGTGAAGGGCGTCGGCTACGCCCTCAACAAGCTCGGCGCCATCCCCAACGTCTACAACTACATCGACGCCGGCCACCACGGCTGGCTCGGCTGGGACGACAACTTCGCCCCCTCCGCGAACCTCTTCTACCAGGCCGCGAACGCCGAGGGCGCGACCGTGAACGACGTGGCCGGCTTCATCACCAACACGGCCAACTACAGCGCCCTGAAGGAGAACAACTTCACCATCAACGACAGCGTCAACGGCGTCTCCGTGCGCCAGTCCAAGTGGGTCGACTGGAACCGCTACGTCGACGAGCTGTCGTACGCCCAGGCGTTCCGCAGCGAGTTGGTGTCGGTCGGCTTCAACTCCGGTATCGGCATGTTGATCGACACCTCGAGGAACGGCTGGGGCGGTTCCGCCAGGCCGACCGGGCCGGGTGCGACGACCAGTGTGGACACGTATGTCGACGGTGGCCGCTACGACCGCCGGATCCAGGTCGGGAACTGGTGCAACCAGTCGGGCGCCGGCCTCGGCGAGCGTCCGCAGGCGGCCCCCGCGACCGGGATCGACGCGTACGTGTGGATGAAGCCGCCGGGTGAGTCCGACGGTTCCAGCACCGCCATCGCCAACGACGAGGGCAAGGGCTTCGACCGCATGTGCGACCCGACGTACACGGGCAACGCGCGCAACGGGAACAACATGTCCGGAGCGCTGCCGAACGCTCCGCTGTCCGGGCACTGGTTCTCGGCGCAGTTCCAGCAGCTGATGGCGAACGCGTACCCGCCGCTGTAGATCGGATACCGCGAGCGCATACCGCATCGCCTATGGCATACCGCCACGGCTTATGGCATACCGCCCGCACCGCACCACCCACCGATGCGGGCTCCGCCGGGGTCAGCCCTTGTTGGACAGACCCCGGCGGATCGCGAACTCCACCGCCGAGTAGTCGCCGTCGGGGCGGTCCAGCTCGTACGGCACCGCCGGCATCAGCGGCGGCTGCCCCATGAAGCGGGGGCGGTCGCCGTGGTGGGGCTGGGCCGCGTGGACCAGGAAGGGGTGGCAGAGGTACACGTCACCGGGCTTGCCGGTGGCGTACGCGAGGGGGCGCCCGGCGGATGCCTCGGCCACCTTCGGGCCGAGCGTCAGTGAGGAGGCGCCCTTCTCGCCGTACGGTTCGAGGACGCGCGGGACGTCGAGGTGGGAGCCGACCCGGATGCGTGTCGGCGCGTTCTCCTCAGTGACCTCGGTGTACAGCATCAGCATGAGCAGGGCCCGGCCGCGCGAGCGCAGGTTCGCGTACGGCCACTCGTTCTCCGCGCCCTCCGCCACATAGCTGCCCTCGATGTGCCAGCCGGCGTCGTCCGGTTCCGTCGCGTGCGGGAAGCGCAGCGGAAGACTGCCCACCGAGTACCGGGACTGCCAGCGGCCGGCGCCCACCAGGAGGTCGAACGCCTCATGCAGGAAAGGGGAGTTGACCGAGGCCGCGAATGGCCCCTGGGGCATGTCGCCCACCCGGACCACCGGGTCCTTCCAGGTGCCGGGGTCGTCGGGGTCGTAGCCCGTCTCCCGCCACAGCAGTCGCGCGCAGTCCTCGGCGACGCGCGGCGGAAAGGCGCCCTCGATCTTCACGAACCCGTCTTCGAGGAAGCGTTCCACCATCACGTCGTCCGTGTCGTCCATACGGGCATGCTCGGCGACCGGCGGCCCATACCGCATCCGATTTTTTGCCGCTTCGGCAAGGGAAGTGGCCGCCGGAGGGTGCGTCGGCGCAGGCTGGCGGCACGCGGACGAGAGGCTGACCACCATGGCGCACGAGCACGACGAGAAGCATGCACAGCACCACGAACACACCGACATCGACTGGGCCGTCATGGGCCCCCTGCTGGAAACCCAGGCGGAGCTGTTCGCGCCCCTGTACGAGCGGGCGATGGCATGGCTCGCGAAGGAGCGGACCGATCCGGGGCTGATCGTCGACGTGGGCAGCGGACCCGGTGTGGTCGCGTGTCTGTTCGCGGAGACGTTCCCGGGTGCCCGGGTCGTCGCGGTGGACTTCTCCGCACCGCTCCTGGAGCGGGCCCGCGCCCGCGCCGACCGGCAGGGCTTCGGTGACCGTTTCGGCACGCTCGTCGGTGAACTGCCCGATGTATTGGGGGAGTTGGAGTACCCGGCCGACCTTCTGTGGGCGAGCCGGAGTCTGCACCACCTCGGTGACCAGCGTGCCGGTCTCGCCGCCTTCGCGCAGCGGCTCGCACCCGGCGGCACCCTCGCGATCATGGAGGGTGGTCTGCCCTCCCGCTTCCTGCCCCGCGACTTCGGCATCGGCCGCCCGGGCCTGGAGGCGCGGATCGACGCGATCGAGGCCGAGTGGTTCGCCCAGATGCGCGCCGATCTCCCCGGCGCCGTCACCGAGACCGAGGACTGGCCGGCCCTCCTGGCCTCGGCCGGTCTGAAGCACACCGGCAGCCGCAGCTTCCTCCTGGACCTGCCCGCCCCGGCCCAGGACCGCGTCCGCGCCTATGTCGCGACCTGGCTGACCCGCGTCCGTGACGTCTACGGCGAGGCCCTGGACGCCGAGGACCGGGCCACCCTCGACCGGCTCGTCGACCCCGAGGACCCGGCAGGTGTGCATCGGCGCGCGGATGTGTTCGTGCTCGCCGCGCACACCGTGCACACGGCGGTGCGGACGAGCTGAAAGGGCCCGTGATCTCGAAGGCTTGACTTCGAGAGTGCTCAAGGTGATGAACTGCCCCTCAGACTGCGCGGAGTTCACCGACCCACGGGGGTACGACCACCATGAACGACAACTCTCATGTCGCGCTCATAACCGGCGGCGGCAGCGGTATCGGGGCCGCCGTCGCCCGGCAACTTCTCAGCGCCGGGGGCCGGGTGGCCGTCACCGGCCGCAGCGAGCAGCGGCTGCACGCCTTCGCCGCTCAACTGGGCCATCCCGAGAGTCTGTTGACGGTCCCCGGCAGCGCTTCCGAATACGACCAGGTGCAGGACGCCGTCGAGACGACGCTCAAACAGTTCGGGCGACTCGACGCGGTCGTCGCCAACGCCGGGGTCGCCACGCACGACTCGGTCGCCGAGGGCGACCCGGCCGGCTGGACCGAGATGGTGCTGACCAACGTCCTCGGGCCCGCCCTCCTGATCCGGGCGTCCGTCGACGCGCTGAAGCAGACGCACGGGCGGATCGTGCTGATCGGCAGCGTCGCCGGGTTCGTGCACACCCCCGGCAACATCTACGGCGCCACCAAGTGGGCGATGACCGGTCTCGCCGAGAACACCCGGCGCGAGGTCACGGAGTTCGGCATCGGGGTGACCCTGGTCGCCCCGGGCCGGGTGGAGACCCCGTTCTGGGACGGCAACGGCAGCCTGCCGCCCGGCCATCTCCTCACCGCCGACCAGATCGCCGACTCGATCCTCTGGGCGATCCGCCAGCCCGCCGGCGTCGACATCAACACCGTCGTCGTACGGCCGATCGGGCAGCCCAACTGACGTAGCCGACCCAACTCGCCCACGGGAAAGGCCCGTTGCCGCGAACTCGCGCGACAACGGGCCAACTCATGCCCTTCCGGGCTCAGTTGTTCTGCAGGAACTGCTTCGCCAGCTGGTCGCCCAGCGAGACCGCCGCGCTGTGGCTCTCGATGGGGGACACCGTCGAGTTCTTGAACAGGATGTACGTCACGCCGGAGTCGGCGCCGCCGGTCGCCGGGTCGGGGTCGATGCCGAGGGCCTTGGCGGTGGCGTACGAGGCCTCGCCGATGATGTTGGTGGGGCCGGTGTCGCCGACGACCGCGTACTCGACCTTGTTGTTGTAGATCACGGCGACCACACCGCCGCCCTTGATGCCGTAGCTGGTGTACTTCCAGATGCTGCTGGTGCTGGGCACCACGATGTAGGGCAGTGAATCCGCCTTCAGGGGCTGGCCGTTGGACTGGTGGAACGCCGTGTCGTCCTGGTACCAGGGGTCGGCGTTCTCGTTGCAGTTCGTGGTGCGCTGGCCGTCGCAGTCGATGTCCATGTCGGCCTTCCAGAACACGGCGCCGTTCTTGCCGCAGACCGGAATGGTGGCCGACGTCTCGTCGTCGGTGCGGTACTTGCTGTTCGATATCTGGGAGCAGGACGTCACCTTGGAGAGCAGGTCGGCCGCGCTGACCGTGCCCTCCTGAGCGGACTTCGGGGTGGCGCCGGAGGCGCTCGCGGGGAGCACTCCGGCGGCGAGCAGGGCGGCACCTGAGGCCGCGGCGAGGGTCAGTGTTCGCATGCGCACTGTGGGGGACCCTTCTGTTAGGAAAGTTTCCTTACCGGGTGCGCAACAAGGTGGCCCTATCTGCATGCTCGCGTCAAGACCCTGGTACGAACCAAGTCCCCGTCGTCACGGAAACGCGAAGCGCCCCGGAGTCGGGCTCCGGGGCGCTTCGTCTTGGCTGGTTCGGGTTCCTGGGCTCAGCCCATGTTGAACGTCGACGGGTCGGGACCCAGCCGGCGGTCCTCGTTCAGCGCGCTGATCGCCGCGAGGTCCTCGGTGTCCAGGCTGAAGTCGAAGACCTCGATGTTCTCCTTGATCCGCGACGGCGTCACGGACTTGGGGATCACCACGTTGCCCAGTTGGATGTGCCAGCGCAGCACGACCTGGGCCGGGGTACGGCCGTGCTTCTGGGCGATGGCGACGATCGCCGGGACCTCCAGGAGGCCCTTGCCCGAGCCGAGCGGCGACCAGGCCTCGGTCGCGATGCCCTGCTCCGCGTGGTACTCACGTGCCGCGCGCTGCTGCAGCTGCGGGTGCAGCTCGATCTGGTCGACCGCCGGGATGACGGACGTCTCGGCGATCAGCCGGGCCAGGTGGTCGGGTTCGAAGTTGGAGACGCCGATGGCGCGAATCCGGCCGTCCGCGTGCAGCTTCTCGAACGCCTTGTAGCTGTCGAGGTACTTGTCCCGGGCCGGGGTGGGCCAGTGGATCAGGTACAGATCCAGGTACTCCAGGCCGAGCTTCGCCAGCGACACGTCGAAGGCGCGCAGCGTGGCGTCGTACCCCTGGTCGCTGTTCCAGAGCTTGGTGGTGACGAAGAGTTCCTCGCGCGGGACACCGGAGGCGGCGATGGCCTTTCCGGTGCCCTCTTCGTTGCCGTAGATCGCGGCTGTGTCGATGCTGCGGTACCCGGCCTCGAGCGCCGTGGCCACCGCCCGCTCCGCCTCGTCGTCCGGCACCTGCCAGACGCCGAAGCCCAGCTGGGGCATCTCGACACCGTTGTTGAGGATGATCGGGGGGACCTTGCTGCTCACGAGCTCTCGATCCTTCAGTCGTCGGTTGGTACTCACATCGTCAACGATCACGGGCCGTGATGCATTCCTGACCGAGAAATCCGTGGCGGGGTGTGCGTCGCTCAGGCGCGGTACAACGCCTCGACCTCGTTGGCGTAGGTGGTCTCGATGGCCTTGCGCTTCAGCTTCAGGGACGGGGTCAGGAGGCCGTGCTCCTCGGTGAAGGGCTGGGCCAGTATCCGGAAGGTGCGGATCGACTCGGCCTGCGAGACCAGGGTGTTCGCGGCGACCACCGCGCGCCGCACCTCGGTCTCCAGGTCGGCGTCCCGCACCAGCTGGGCCGGAGTCATCTGCGGCTTGCCGCGCATGGTGAGCCAGTGCTCGACGGCCTCGTGGTCGAGGGTGACGAGGGCGGCGATGTAGGGGCGGTCGTTGCCGACGACGATGCACTGCGAGACCAGTGGATGGTCCCGCACCCGCTCCTCAAGGAGCCCGGGCGCGACGCTCTTGCCGCCGGAGGTCACCAGGATCTCCTTCTTGCGCCCGGTGATCGTGAGATAGCCGTCCTCGTCGAGGGAGCCCAGGTCGCCGGTGGCGAGCCAGCCGTCGTGCAGGGTCTCGTCGGTGGCCTTCTGGTTGTTGAGATAGCCCTGGAAGACGTTGGGACCGTTCAGCCAGATCTCGCCGTCGTCCGCGATGTGCACGGTGACGCCCGGCACGGCCTGGCCGACCGTGCCGTAGCGGGTGCGGTCGGGCGGGTTGGCGGTCGCGGCGGCCGTGGACTCGGTGAGGCCGTAGCCCTCGTAGATCTGCACGCCCGCGCCCGCGAAGAACAGTCCGAGGCGACGGTCCATGGCCGACCCGCCGGACATGGCGTTGCGGATACGGCCGCCCATCGCGGCCCGCACTTTGGAGTAGACGAGTTTGTCGAAGAGCTGGTGCTGCATGCGCAGCCCGGCGGACGGGCCCGGGCCGATGCCCCAGGCCTTCTCCTCGATCGCGTCCGCGTACTTCACCGCGACCTCGACGGCCTTCTCGAACGGCCCGGCCTTGCCGTCCTTCTCGGCCTTGCGGCGGGCCGCGTTGAAGACCTTCTCGAAGATGTACGGCACGGCGAGGATGAACGTCGGCTTGAAGGCGACCAGGTCGGGAAGCAGGACGGCCGCGTTGAGCTGCGGCTGGTGTCCGAAGCGGACCCCGCCGCGGATCGCCGCGACCTCCACCATCCGCCCGAAGACGTGCGCCAGCGGCAGGAAGAGCAGGGTCGCCGCCTCGTCGCCCTTCTTGGAGTGGAAGACGGACTCCCAGGTGTCGATGACCGTGTCCGCCTCGTACATGAAGTTGCCGTGCGAGATGACACAGCCCTTGGGGCGGCCCGTGGTGCCCGAGGTGTAGATGATCGTCGCGGTCGAGTCCGGGGTGACGGCCTGGCGGTGCCGGTGCACCACCTCGTCCTCGATGTGCGCGCCGGCGTCGTACAACTCCTGCACGGCGCCCGTGTCGAGCTGCCACAGCTGGTGCAGCGCGGGCAGGCGGTCGATGACGGTGGCGATGGTCATCGCGTGGTCCTCGTGCTCGACCATCGCCGCGGAGACCTGCGCGTCGTGCAGCATCCAGAAGCACTGCTCGGCCGACGACGTGGGGTAGACCGGCACGACCTGGGCGCCGATCGTCCACAGCGCGAAGTCGAACAGCGTCCACTCGTAGCGGGTACGGGACATGATCGCGACCCGGTCGCCGAAGCGGACGCCCCGGGCGAGCAGGCCCTTGGCGAGGGCGAGGACCTCGTCGCGGAACTCGGCGGCGGTCACGTCCCGCCACTCGCCCTGCTCGTCCTTGCGGCCGAGGGAGACGTGGAGGGGCTGGTCCTGGGCACGCTCGAAGACGACGTCGGCCAGACCGCCCACCGGCGGTGCCAACGCCAACGGAGGGTTGTTGTACTCGCGCAAACCCCGCTCCCCGCTCCTGTTGGCACTCCCCACAGCGCCGTGAAAGCTACCCCACCGGACGGAAGGGCGGGAGGGGGTCGGAAACCGAGCAGTGCTCACGTACGTACTGGTCAGCGAAGGAAAATGCCCTCACAAGGGGAAGGGTCGGACAGAAATCCTTACGGTTCCGTAGGTTTCGGCCCCGTAATCTCCACTGAATCTGTACGACCCGGTCACCCCTGGCGTCCCGCTCGTGCGACGTCACCGGTGTGACGCCGTCTCCTCCTCGGTCAGCGTCCGCGCGGCCGATTCCGTCACTCCGCCGGCCGGGTCGGAGAAAAACGGCTAAAGCGTGAATTTCCCCGCCTCGGGATGCGACCGTGCCCGTCAACTCGCCCCGGCTCAAAGTAAGTTCAAGATAAATCATGCTCAAAACCAAGCACTCGGAGATGTGAATCACAGTGTTCGGCGATCGAATGTGGCTTGTCCGAACCGATGTCGCAGGGATTTCCCGAAAGATCTTTTTCGAGGCCGGAAGCAATCTTCGGAAATCCGCCGGGCGAGACCCCTGAAGGGAATATTGAATTGAAGACCAAAAATGCTCACCGCAGGAATCTGGGTCGCCGCAGGAAGGTGGTCATGGCTTTAGCCGCTGCGACGACCCTGCTCGGTGGCGCGCTGTACGCCAATGCGAACGCCGCGTCCGTCCAGACCGACCCGTCCACCGGCGTCTCCGCATCCGCGTCCGACCCCGGATCCACCTCCCCCTCCACCCCGGGATCGACATCCCCGTCCAACCCCGGATCCACTTCCCCGTCCACCCCTGGATCCGCATCCGCCCCCGCACCCACGGGCACCGCCGGGACGGGCTCGTCCGTCTCGGACGTGGTCGACGCCGCCAACGCGTTCCTGGACACCCTGGACGACGACCAACAGGCCGACGTACTCCTCGACTTCACCCAGGCCAACGCCGTCGCCTGGTCGAACGAGGCGTGCGGTGCCACCTGCCGGGTCGGCATCGAGCTGAGCACGCTCAGCGACACCCAACTCACCGCCGCCAAGGCCGTGATCGAGGCGGCCACGGGCACCGGCACCGACACCGGCTACGACCAGATCAGCCAGATCCTGGCGGCCGACGACGTCCTGGGCGAGACCGACAGCAGCTACGGCAGCGGCAACTACTACCTCGCCTTCCTGGGCACCCCGAGCACCTCCGGCACCTGGCAACTGCACTTCGGCGGCGACCAGTTGGCCGTGAACCTCACCTACAAGGACGGGGAGGTCGTGGGCACCACCCCGTACTTCGTCGGAGTGGAACCCGCCACCTGGACCGACGACGACACCACCTACGCACCCCTGTCCGGGATGCACGACGGGATGGAGGCGATGCTCGAAGGCCTGAGCGACGACGAGTTGACGGAGGCGAAGCTCTCCGACTCCACCACCGACGTGGTGCTCGGCCCGGACGAGGACGGCGACTTCCCCGACACCAAGGAGGGCCTCGCGGTCAGCGAACTGACCGATGACCAGCAGCAGTTGGTGCTCGACGCCATCACGCCGTGGGTGGAGGCCGCGGACGACACGACCGCCGAGTCCACCCTGAGCACCTACAAGTCGGAGCTCGACGACACCTACATCTCCTACTCCGGCACCACCGCACTGGACACCGCCGGCGACTACGTCCGCATCGACGGACCCGGTGTCTGGATCGAGTTCTCCGTCAAGGACGGCGTCGTCGACACCAGCCAGCTCAACTACAGCTCCGTCTACCGCGACCACGACACCGACTACGGAGGAGAGTTCTCCTTCTCCTGACCCGCCCGACACCGTAACGGGCGGCGCTGCTCCTGGCAGCGCCGCCCGCTGTCGCGCATTTCCACACTTTCACTCCGAGCGCCTACGGCAATTCCGGCAACCACGCGCCGCCTGTCGAGGAATGTGTCGCTGCCGGAATTCTCGTCCGCCGCTATTTCTCACCCTCGCGGAATTCGATCCCGGCATCGCCCCACAATGAACAACCGGGACTACGGACCGCGCCGGTGCAATCGATCCCCGCCCGCCAGAATCGCCGCCGCCAACGCGTCCGCCGCCCCCTGCGCCGAAACCCGCCGCCGCCCGTGCACCAGCACGAAATCGACCTCGCCCAGCTCCGGCAACCCCGCCCGCTCCGGCATCCGTACCAACCCCGGCGGCACCAGCCCCCGCGAGTGGGCCATCACCCCCAGCCCCGCCCGAGCCGCCGCGATCAGCCCGTTCAGGCTCCCGCTCGTGCACGCGATGCGCCACGCCCGCCCCTGCCGCTCCAGCGCCTCCAGCGCGAGCGCCCGGGTGATGCCGGGCGGCGGGTAGACGATCAGGGGCACAGGGCGATCGGCGTCCAGGCGGAGCCGCTCCGCGCCGATCCACACCAGCTTGTCGTGCCAGACCAGTTCGCCCCGCGGGTCCTCGGCGCGCCGCTTCGCCAGCACCAGGTCCAGCTTCCCGGCGGCGAGTTGCTCGTGCAGCGTGCCGGACAGTTCCACCGTCAGCTCGAGGTCGACCTCGGGATGGTCGTAGCGGAAGCCCTCCAGGATCTCCGGGAGCCGGGTCAGGACGAAGTCCTCGGACGCGCCGAAGCGGAGCCGGCCGCGCACGCGGGTGCCGGTGAAGAACGCCGACGCCTGCTCCTGCACCTCCAGGATGCGGCGTGCGAAGCCGAGCATCGCCTCGCCGTCCTCGGTCAGCTCCACGGAGTGCGTGTCCCGGGTGAACAGCTGCCGTCCCGTCGCGTCCTCCAGGCGTCGCACGTGCTGGCTCACGGTGGACTGGCGCAGCCCGAGCCGCCGGGCGGCCTGCGTGAAACTCAGGGTCTGGGACACCGCGAGGAAAGTGCGCAGGTGGGAGAGGTCGTACATGGCATACACCATGGCATACACCGGGCTCGGTTATCGCGATACGTGATGGCAGTGAGAGCGGTATGACGGATTCCCGATCAAGAGCCCGGAGAGGAGGATGGGGAGGGCACGAGTCCGCGCCGGAGGACGGACCGGACGTACAGCGCGACAAGCGAGACAGTGGAGCACAGTGAAACGCCTGCGATGGCCGAGTCGGATGCCGATCGACCCCTACATCCTGCTGCTGCTCGGGACGGTGGGCCTCGCCGCACTCCTCCCCGCCAGAGGCACCGGCGCCGACGTCGCCTCGGGCGCCTCCACGGCCGCGATCGCCTTCCTCTTCTTCCTCTACGGCGCCCGGCTGTCGACGCGTGAGGCACTGGACGGGCTCAAGCACTGGCGGCTGCACACCACCGTCCTGGCCTGCACCTTCGTCGTCTTCCCGCTGCTCGGGCTGGCCGCCCGCGGTCTCGTCCCGGTGCTGCTGACCCACCCCCTCTACCAGGGGCTGCTCTTCCTCACCCTCGTCCCGTCGACCGTCCAGTCGTCGATCGCGTTCACGTCGATCGCGCGCGGTAACGTGCCCGCCGCGATCTGCGCGGGCTCCTTCTCCTCGCTCGCCGGCATCGTCATCACCCCGCTGCTCGCGGCGGCGTTGCTCGGCGGCAACGCGGGCGGCTTCTCCGCCGACTCCCTCGTCAAGATCGTTCTGCAACTCCTCGTGCCGTTCCTGGCGGGGCAGTTGCTGCGGCGCTGGGTCGGCGGCTTCATCACCCGGCACAAGAAGGTCCTCGGCTACGTCGACCGCGCCTCGATCCTCCTCGTCGTCTACACCGCGTTCAGCGAGGGCATGGTCCAGGGCATCTGGCACCAGGTCAGCGCGGTCCGCCTCGGCGCGCTGCTCGCCGTCGAGGCCGTCATCCTCGCGGTGATGCTCAGCCTGACCTGGTACGGCGGCAAGGCGCTGCGCTTCGACCGGGAGGACCGGATCGCCATCCAGTTCGCCGGCTCGAAGAAGTCCCTCGCCTCCGGACTGCCCATGGCCAGCGTCCTGTTCGGCGCCCACGCCTCCCTCGCTGTGCTGCCGCTGATGCTGTTCCACCAGATGCAGCTGATGGTGTGCGCGGTCATCGCCAAGCGCCGTGCCCGCGATCCGCAGCCCGAGGTCATCGAGGCGGCGGCCCCAACCGCAGCGTCACGAACCGCGGTCGGTACAGCGACACGTTCCGGCTGAGGTTCAACGCGGCCGAATAGGCCGTCGCGTCCAGCCAGTTGACGTCGTAGCTGAGGACGATCCGCCCGTCGCCGTCGAGCGCCGTGTGCACCTGCGGGTTGTACGCGGCGACCTGCCCCTGCGGCAGCGGCGGGCTGAGACTCCCGGTCGGCCCGTGCCACGGGCCCGTGGGTGAACAGGCCCAGTACGAGGTGACGGTGGTGAGCCCCCGGCTGCCCGCGGCCATCGTGAACAGGACGTACGTCCCGCCGTCCCGCATCACCGAGAACGCGCTGCCCACACCGATGCGTTGCCCGTCCCCGAGCACCGGCGAGGGTCCGGCCCGGGCCGTCCACGCCGAGCCGTCCCAGTACTCCCAGGCACCCGGCTCCCCGAGCCGCCCCTCCGGCACCCGCGCCACATACGCCGAGGACGTCGGCCGGGCCGCGGCCTGCGCGTCGTTCCCACCGAAGACATACGTCCAGCCGCCCGCCGCGACCAACGTCGTCCCGAACTGCACACGCCGGGACGGGTCCTGGACCAACTGCTGGTCGAAGACCTTCACGATCGACTCCACCCGCAGGTCCGGCAGCGACAGCGTGGCCACCTCGGTCGCGGTCGGCACACCGTAGATCCACGGATACTGCCCGACCGTCCGCGTCCACAGCAGCACCCGTACGACGGACTCGGCCGAGCCGGGGGAGCGGGGCTCGACACGGGCCGCCACCGGCCAACGCCACTCGTTCGGGGCGGGATCGGGGAACAGTGGGGCGGGGAGCGTGAGTTGAGGCTTTCCGTCGCGCATCACCACCGCCGAGTTGCGCACCAGCGGGGCTGTGGTGTCCCGCCAGGCGTACGACTCGCCGACCGGGTTGGGCGGGCCGTGCACCTGGCCGAGGTAGGTGTCGGAGAACAGCCACAGCAGCCGCCCGTCCGGCAGCCGCACCGAGTGGGTGCCGTCGCCGCCGGTCCAGTCGTCGGCGCGGGTCTCGTCGTCGCCGTACGCGGCAAAGGAGTTGGTGAGCTTCGTGTCGTTCGACCAGGAGCGCACCGTACGGGCCGTGCACGTGCCGCCGCCCTCCCGGTCGTGGTCCTTGGGGAGGGCGGTGAGCAGCACGGCCGCGAGAGCCAGGGTCAGCAGCAGGCCGACCCCGGCTCCCATCCGCCGTCGTGCTCGGTCCTCGGGCACGCCCGGGACGTTAGTGGCTGTCGCTCACGTGGTCCATGGGCAGCCACAGGACGGTGCCGTCGGGAGAGGGGTGCTCCGCGGCCAGTTCGTCGTCCGTCAACAGCCGGTCCCAGACGTGGACTTCGTCGAGCGACCCGGTGAAGTACTGCATGCTGTCCATGCGTTGGCCGACATGCACACCGAACGGCGAGTTGCGGCTGACGGACCCCACGATGTCCGCCGTGCTCACCGCCGTCCCGTCGACGGACAGCGTCAACTGCCCACCGCCGCGCCGCAGTACGGCCTGGTGCCACACGCCGTCGTTGTAGGCGCCGGCGGTGACCACCGACGTGGTGTGCACGGTCGTCGCGCCGACGCGGGTGGTGATCAGCGCCCGGACATGGTTGCCCGCGGGCTCGCCGCGCAGCCAGACCTGCGGCTGGGTGGTGCCGACCCCGCCCATCCACAGGAACGGCTGATCACCCGTCGTGGCGGTGTAGCGGAACCAGAGGGACACCGTGAAGTCCTTTGTCCCCAGGGGCAGTCGGTCGCTGTACGGCAGGCGTACGGCGTCGTCGACACCGTCGAAGGACAGGGCGCCGCCGGACACGCCGTCGGTTTCCTGGGCGCCGCCGAGCACGGCCGCGCGCCTGGCGTGCGGGGCGAGATCGGCGGTCGTCGGGTCCGGGCCCCGACGCGGTTGCAGCCAGGCCGCGTTGAAGCGGGCGAAGCGGATCTCGTCGGTGGCGGTCACGGCACCGCCCTCGTAGAGCAGGCCCACCGTGTCGCCGTCGACGCGCGCCATGTCGGAGTAGCCCGACCAGTCCTTCGTCACGACCGTGCCGCGGTCCACGCTGTCCCAGGTGCGGCCGCCGTCGTAGGAGGAGCGGATCATCATCGTGCGGCGGCGGTCGGGATCGGCGTCGCAGGCCAGCAGGATGCGGGAGCCGACGCCGAGCGTCGAGCACTGGACCTGCGGGGCGTACAGGTCGGGCAGGTCGCGGAAGGGCGCGATGAAGCTGTCGCCGCCGTCACGGCTGACCGCCTGGGTGCGATGGCCGAGGTCGGTGCCGTCCTGCTCGCGCCCGCTGACCAGGACCGAGCCGTCGGTGCGCTCGGTCAGCGTCACCTCGGACGGCTTCTGCCGCCACGTCCCGTCGGTCGCGATCGGATACGAGTCGGTGGCACCGATCCTCCAGTGGTCGCCGTCGTCGTCGCTCACGATCAGCGCCGCGTTGTTGGCGGTGACCCGACTCCCGTCCCAGGTCTCGGTGTTGACGCCGAACACGAGCCGGCCCTTGTGCTTGCCGCGGGTGAGCTGGATGCCGTGCACGGGGCCGGTGGCGTACCAGGAGTTCCAGTTCGGGGGCAGGATCTCGGCGCTCAGGTCACGCGGCTGCGACCAGGTGAGTCCGTCGTCGTCGCTGTACTGCATGTGCGGGGTGCGGTCGCAGGGGACCGAGCAGCCGGCGCCGTCCGTACGGCCCGTGTTGTACGTCTCGGCGAGCAGGATGCGGCCCGTCCTGCGGTCCACGATGGGCGCCGGGTTGCCGTGCGTGTCGCCGCCGCCGTCGTTGACGACCTCCAGCGGGCTCCAGGTGAGACCGTCGTCCGTGGAGCGCTTGACGACGATGTCGATGTCGGCGGCGTCACCGCAGTTGAGGACCCGGCCCTCGGCGAACGCGAGCAGCGTGCCGTCGTTCGTCCGCACGATCGCGGGGATGCGGAAGCAGGCGTAGCCCGGGTCCTGGGAGGCCTTGAAGAGAACCTGCTGGTCGAACTCGGGGGAGGCGGTTTGGGCGGTGGCGTGCGCCGGACTCGGGAGCATGAGCAGCGCGGCCAGGGTGAGTGCGGCGGTGAGGGTGGATCTCAGACGTGTGCGAAGCCTTGACGGCATGGAGCGACCTGCCCTTCATTCGTCTGGACATCCGGACATCCCACGTCCAACGGGCGCTTCACAGACGTTAGTTGGGGCCTCCCGTGCCTCACAAGAAGCGTGCAGCCCTCGTCGTCGCACAACTTCGCAGCACCGGGCGAGTGGTGAGTGATCGTCAGCTGCGGCCGGGCATCTCAGGGGCGCAGAACGACCTTGCCCAGGTTGCTCCGCGACTCGATCACCTCGTGCGCCTTCGCCGCCTCCGCCAGCCCGAACTCCCCGTGCACCGCCGGTTTCAGGGCGCCCTCGGAGAACAGCCGCCACAGCTCCTGACGCCACCGCTCGTACAACTCCGGCCTCCCGCGCGCGATCCGCGCCATCTGGAACCCGATCACGGACTTGGCGCCCACGAGAAGGTCGTACGCCTCGATCGTCCCGCCGCCCGAGCTGTACGCCACGAGCCGCCCGCCCGGAACGAGCGCCGTGATCGCCGGGGTCAGCAACTCGCCGCCCACCGCGTCGAGTACATAGTCGACGGGGTCGCCCCAGTCCTCCCGGTCGTAGGTGATCACCTCGTCGGCACCCAGCGCGCGCACGAAGTCGGCCTTCGCCGGATCGGAGACCGCGCCCACGACCCGCCCGGCGCCCCGCACCTTCGCCAACTGCACGGCGAGATGGCCGACTCCGCTCGCCGCCGCCGTGATCAGCGCGGCTTCGCCGGGTTCGGGACGGGCCGCGTCCAGCGCGCCCAGTGCCACCAGTCCGCTGCGGACCAGCGCGACCGCGTCGACGGCGGACACGGTGTCGGGCACGGGCGAGGCCATGGCTTCGTGGAGAACCGCGAAGTCGGCGTACCCGTGCCCGAAACACAGCCCCGTCACGCGCTCGCCCGCCCGGAAACGGGTCACACCATGTCCTACGGCGACCACCTCGCCCGCGATCTCGCCGCCGAGCGGGATCGGCTCGGTGGCTTCGGTGACCTTGCGGACGACGGGCAGGGTGACCCCGATCGCCTCGGCGCGGACGAGGAGTTCGCCGGGGCCCGGTTCGGGGACGGGGGTCTCCTCCAGGAACAGCGGGCCGCCGGTGGACTCGTACCGGACGCGACGCATCGCACCTCCAGGAAGCATGGGGGATCGCCGAGGAGCCGGCTGGGGATCGCCGGGGATCGTTGGGAGGTCCAATGATATTCACGATTTCGTTGGGAAGTCCAACGACTTTTGGGTAGGCTGCCCGCATGGCCGAAGCACCCCTCCCCGCGATCCGCTCGCTCCCCAGCTGGCTCCTCGGCCGGGCCGCCGCACGCGGCCGGGCCCTCGTCGCCGACGCGCTGGCCGCCGAGGGCCTGAAGATGTGGCACCACGTGGTGCTCTCCGCCGTCCGCGATCTCGCCCCCGTCGCCCAGGCCGACCTCGGCCGCGGTGTCGGGCTCGACCCCAAGGACCTGGTCGGCGTCCTCAACGACCTCCAGTCCGCCGGTCTGGTCGTACGGGAACCGGACCCGAAGGACCGCCGCAAGAACGCCGTCTCGCTCACGACGGAGGGTGAACGGCTGCTGAAGCGCTGCGAGAAGGCGGCCCGCGAGGCCAACAAGCAACTCCTCGCCCCGCTGTCGGTGGCCGAACGTGACCGGTTCATGGGGCTGTTGATCCGGATTTCCGGTACGGACGGCTGACGGGAGCTAACGTTCCGTCATGACCCCACCGCAGACTCCCGAACCCCGGCTCGCCCTCGACCCCGAGCGCACCGCCCTGGTCCTGGTCGACCTCATGGACCGCATCGTCGCGCTGCCGCTCGAACCGTACAAGGGCACCGAAGTCCTCGCTGCGGCCGAGGAGTTGGCCACCGGCTTCCGCTCCGCTGGCGCGCTCGTCGTACTGATCCGGGTCGAACGCCCGGGCATCGCCGAGCAGCCCTCCGGCAGCGGACTCGCGGACGGGCTGGCCCGGGACGGTGACCTGGAGATCGTGAAGCGGACGATCGGTGGCTTCCAGGGCACGGGACTTGACGCCCGCCTGCGTGAACGGGGCGTCAGCACCCTGGTGTTCGGCGGGATCGCCACCAACCTCGGTGTGGAGTCCACCGCCCGCGCCGCCGGCGACCTCGGCTACGACCTCGTCTTCGTCGAGGACGCCATGAGCGCGTTCACCGCGGCCGAGCACCAGGCGTCGGTCAGGCTCGACTTCCCGCGACTGGGGTCGGTGGTGACGGCGGCGGAGGTGCGGTTCGCGACGGGCGGCTGAGGTGCGCCTCATGCCGGGTGGTTGAGGAGGGCTTCGCGCCCGGCGGCTGAGACGCGCTCTGCTCCGGGCCGGCGGTACGGGCGCCCGAGTGGTCAGACGAGGACCGTGCCGCCGTCCACGACCACCGTCGAACCGGTGGTGTAGCCGCCGCGCATCAGATACAGATACGCCTCGGCGATGTCCTCTGGCTCGCCGATCCGGCCGACCGGCAGCGAACCGGCGACGGACGCGAACAGTCCGTCCCGGTTCTCGTCGCCCAACTCCCGCCACAACTCGGTGCGGACCACGCCGGGCGAGACCACGTTGACCCGCAGCGGGGCCAGCTCCAGGGCCAGCGCCCGGGTCAGCGACTCCATCGCCCCGCACAGGGCGGCGGCGACGGTCGTCCCCGGCAGCGGCCTGCGCCCGGCGGTGCCCGTGGTCAGGACCACGGAACCGCCCTCCCGGATCGACCCGGCGCCGTACTTCACGGCCGTGTACGCGCCCCACAGCCGGATGTCCAGGAAGGCGCGGGCCCGCCCGAGGTCGGACTCGGCGAGGCTCTCCATCAGCAGCGCCTCACCCGCCGTGTACACCAGGTGGTCGTAGCCGCCCAGCCCCGCGAAGAAGTCCCGCACCGCCTCCTCGTCGCTCGCGTCGAGCACCCGGCCCTCGGTGTCCTCCGGGAGCCGCTTCAACGCCGCGTCCACGCTCTCCTGCCGGCGCGAGGCGACCACCACTCGGGCGCCCTCCCGCGCGGCGGCCTCCGCGACGGCGAACCCGATTCCCGCCGTACCGCCGATGACGACGATCCGCTGTCCCTGCAGGCTCATGTCCTGCCCCTTTCGCATTGCTGTGACGCGATCCAGCCTGCGACCGCCACCGCCCCGCCGTCCAAGACCTCTTTCGGCGGTGGCGATACCCTGAAGGCATCGCCGACGGCGGCACGGAAGCACGGGAAGGGGCGACGTCCATGGACCTCGACCTGCGGAAGGTCCGCTACTTCGTGGCGGTCGCCGAGCTGTTGCACTTCGGGCGCGCGGCCGAGCGACTGCACATCGCACAGCCGGTGCTGAGCCGTCAGATCCGGGCCCTGGAAAAGGACTTGGACGCCACGCTCTTCGAACGCGACAGCCACGGCGTGACATTGACGGCGGCCGGGCGTCAACTCCTCGACGACGGGCATGCGTTGCTCGCCTCGGCGACCGCGACGCGGCGCAGGGTGCAGCGGTCCGCGCGCGGACCCCACCGCCTCGTCGTCGGCTTCCGCGCGGGCGTCGTGGTCACCCGCACCCTGCGCGCCTTCGGCGCCGCCCACCCCGACATCGAGGTCAAGGCCCGCCGCGTCGAATGGGACGACCAGGAACAGCTGATCCTCGACGGCACCGTCGACCTCGCCT
The DNA here is from genome assembly GCF_000716435.1 of Streptomyces xylophagus. Lineage (GTDB taxonomy): Bacteria > Actinomycetota > Actinomycetes > Streptomycetales > Streptomycetaceae > Streptomyces > Streptomyces xylophagus. The sequence continues at coordinate 1,030,507 of NZ_JNWO01000007.1, read as the reverse complement.
ATCTGCGCCGCCCGATCCGCGAACAGGGCCTCACCCTGCTACCCCTGTTCACCGAGACCCGGGTGGCGATGCTCCCCGCCGACCACCGGCTCGCCGGCAAACAGGACCTCGTACGGGCCGACCTCGACGGTGAGAACTGGCTGCGGTACGCCAACCCAGGCCCGGACGACGTACCGATCCGCAGCATCGAGGAGAAGTTCGAGGCCGTGGCATCCGGAGCGGGCATCACCCTCGTCCCCACCTCCGTCGCCGAGCAGTACTCCCGCCCCGACATCACCTACGTCCCCGTCACCGACGCCGAACCCGACCAGGTGATCCTCGCCTGGGAGGCGGCCCGCCGCTCACCCCTGATCACGGCGTTCACCCAGGCCGCACAAGGCCTCGGGGACCAGGACTGAGGCGGGGCCCCTGCGGCGCAGGGGGCGCTCCCCGCCGGCCGGGGCCCCGCCGCCGTGACGCGGGACGTGGACCTTCAGCCCTGGGCGGCCGCGGCCCGCAGGGCGATGCGGTCCTCGCCCGCGTACACGTTCATGTTGCTGCCCCGCAGGAAGCCCACCAGGGTCAGACCCGTCTCCAGCGCCAGGTCCACGGCCAGCGACGAGGGCGCCGACACCGCCGCCAGCAGCGGGATGCCCGCCATCACGGCCTTCTGCGCCAGCTCGAACGAGGCCCGGCCCGACACCAGCAGGATCACCCGGGACAGCGGCAGGTCTCCGTTCTGCAGGGCGCGGCCGACCAGCTTGTCGACCGCGTTGTGCCGGCCCACGTCCTCCCGTACGTCCAGCAGCTCGCCCTCCTCGCTGAACAGGGCCGCCGCGTGCAGACCCCCGGTCCGGTCGAAGACCCGCTGGGCCGCGCGCAGCCGGTCGGGGAGGCCCGCGAGCAGCGAGGGCTCGACACGGACCGGGGGAGTGTCCGCGATGGGCCAGCGAGCCGTCGTACGGACCGCGTCCAGGCTCGCCTTGCCGCACAGACCGCACGAGGACGTCGTATACACGTTGCGCTCCAACGTGATGTCGGGCATCACCACGTCCGGGGCGGTTCGTACGTCCACCACGTTGTACGAGTTCGAACCGTCGACGGTCGCCCCCGCGCAGTACACGATGTTCTGCAGATCGTATGCATTAGCCAATACACCCTCGCTGACCAGGAAACCGGCCGCGAGCGCGAAGTCGTCGCCCGGTGTGCGCATGGTGATCGCGAGCGGTTTGCCGTTGAGCCGGATCTCGAGGGGTTCCTCGGCGACGAGGGTGTCCGGGCGGCTGGTGACCGCGCCGTCCCGGATCCGGATCACCTTGCGTCGTTCCGTGACTCGTCCCATGTCCTGATCAGCCCCGGTTCTGTACGTGCTGGTAGCCGAAACGGCCCTTGATGCAGAGGTTGCCGTGGGTCACCGGGTTGTCGTGCGGAGAGGTGACCTTCACGATCTCATTGTCCTGCACGTGCAGCGTGAGGTTGCAGCCCACTCCCCGGTACGGCTGCTCATGCGGCGCTCCTCAGCGCGAGCAGGTCCGAGATGGCGTGCACGGTGCGCAGGGTGGGCACCTCCACACCGGTGATCTCCGCCAACTCGACGACGGCCGCGAGGAGTACGTCGAGTTCGAGCGGCTTGCCCCGCTCCAGGTCCTGGAGCGTCGAGGTGCGATGGTCGCCGACGCGTTCCGCGCCGGCGAGCCGCCGTTCGATGGAGACGCCGACCTCGCAGCCCAGGGCCTCGGCGACGGACAGCGTCTCGGTCATCATGATCTCGATGACCTTGCGGGTACCGCCGTGCAGGCACATCTGGCGCATGGTGGCGCGGGCCAGCGCGCTGATCGGGTTGAAGGAGATGTTGCCGAGCAGCTTGAGCCAGATGTCGTTGCGCAGCTCCGGCTCGACCGGGCACTTCAGGCCGCCCGCCTGCATGGCCTCGCTCAGCGCCAGACAGCGCGCCGAGACGCTCCGGTCGGGCTCCCCGATCGAGAACCGGGTCCCTTCGAGATGCCGTACAACTCCCGGTCCCGCCAGCTCTGTTGCCGCGTAGACGACACAGCCGACGGCCCGTTCCGGCGCGAGCACCGCACTGACCGCGCCGTCCGGGTCCACACTCTCGATGCGCTGCCCGTCGTAGGGCCCGCCGTGTGCGTGGAAGTACCACCAGGGGATGCCGTTCTGGGCGGCCACGACCGCCGTGGTGTCGTGCAGCAGGGGCTCGATCAGCGGCCCGCACGCCGCGTACGAGTTGGCCTTCAGGCCGAGGAGGACGAAGTCGACCGGGCCGATCTCGGCCGGGTCGTCGGTGGCATGGACGCGGGCGGTGAAGTCGCCGCGCGGGCTGAGTACTTGGACACCGTGCTGCCTCATGGCCGCGAGATGCGGTCCACGGGCGACGAGATGCACATCGGCGCCCGCACGGTGCAACGCGGCGCCGACATAGGCGCCGATCGCACCGGCGCCGAGGACTGAGACTTTCACCGGAGACTCTCCGTTCGGTCGAGGGAGTACCGCGGAGGTGGCTGCCGACCGGCCAGTGCGGACGGCGCCGAGCAGAGGAGAAAAGTGTCGACGAAATATTGTCTACAGTATGGAGTCAGGGGCGGCAAGGGTTCGGACAGCGACCGTTTCGGCAACGGCCGTTCCGGCAACGACCGTTCCAACGGCGACCGTTCGGCGCACTCTGCATACCGCTCATCGCATACCGTCGACGCGCCGCCTTCTCAACTCCCCTGCCACTCCCTACCGTCCGGGATCATGAGTCCCCCAGTAGCACCCCCGGCGTGGAGCCGCTGGCTGGTTCCCCCCGCCGCCCTCTCGGTGCACCTCTCCATCGGCCAGGCCTACGCCTGGAGTGTCTTCAAGCCGCCGCTCGAATCCTCACTGAACCTCAGCGGCACGCAGAGCGCGCTGCCCTTCCAGCTCGCGATCGTCATGCTCGGCCTCTCGGCCGCGTTCGGCGGCACCCTCGTCGAACGCAACGGGCCGCGCTGGGCGATGACCGTCGCCCTGATCTGCTTCTCCTCCGGCTTCCTGATCTCCGCGCTGGGTGCGGAGACGAAGCAGTTCTGGCTGATCGTCCTCGGCTACGGCTTCGTCGGCGGGATCGGCCTCGGCATCGGCTACATCTCACCGGTCTCGACCCTCATCAAGTGGTTCCCGGACCGGCCCGGCATGGCCACCGGCATCGCCATCATGGGCTTCGGCGGCGGCGCGCTCATCGCCTCACCGTGGACCGCCCAGATGCTGAAGTCGTTCGGTTCCGACAACACCGGCATCGCCCAGTCGTTCCTCGTACTCGGTCTTTCGTATGCGGTATTCATGACACTCGGTGTGCTGCTCGTACGAGTGCCGCGCACGGAGGACCTCAAGGGCGAGGACAAGGGCAAGGTCGCCGCGAACGCGCCCGGCGTCCTCTCCGGCGTACAGGTCTCGGCCAACAGCGCCGTGCGGACACCGCAGTTCTGGTGCCTGTGGGTCGTCCTGTGCATGAACGTGACCGCGGGCATCGGCATCCTGGAGAAGGCCGCCCCGATGATCACGGACTTCTTCGCGGACACCTCCACACCGGTCACCGTGTCGGCCGCCGCCGGCTTCGTCGCGCTGCTCTCCGCGGCCAACATGGCCGGCCGTATCGGCTGGTCGTCGACCTCCGACCTGATCGGGCGCAAGAACATCTACCGCGTCTACCTCGGCGTCGGCGCGATCATGTACGCGCTCATCGCCCTGTTCGGCGACTCCTCGAAACCGCTGTTCATCCTGTGCGCGCTGGTCATCCTCTCCTTCTACGGCGGCGGCTTCGCGACCGTGCCCGCCTACCTGAAGGACCTCTTCGGGACCTACCAGGTCGGCGCGATCCACGGCCGGCTGCTCACCGCCTGGTCCCTGGCCGGCGTACTCGGTCCGCTGATCGTGAACTGGATCGCCGACCACCAGAAGAACGCCGGCAAGCACGGCGCCTCCCTCTACGACACCTCGTTCATCATCATGATCGGGCTGCTCGCCATCGGTTTCGTCGCCAACGAACTCGTCCGGCCCGTCAACGCCCGCCACCACATCCCCGCCCCGAGGGAGGCCGTCGATGTCGAACGACACCAGTCAGAGTCCGCCTGACCGGCGACCGCTGATCGCCTTCGCCTGGCTCTGGGTGGGCGCACCACTCGTGTATGGCGTATACGAACTGATCCTCAAGGCGAAGCAGCTGTTCACCGGCTGAATGTTCGGCTAACACCGTCGACCCCGGAACGGATGACAGAAGCCGACAAGCCGGACGGCAGTTTCCTGTGGCATCACCTGCCGTCGTACCCGCGAGTCACTGGCAAGACTGGTGGATCCCGCTACCCAAGGCAACGAGGGGGACCACCCAATGAACGGCACGCGGATCGCCGCCGTCGGCCACTACCAGCCCGCCAAGGTACTCACCAACGAGGACCTGGCGGGCATGGTCGACACCAGTCACGAGTGGATCACCTCCCGGGTGGGCATCAAGACCCGCCACATCGCCGGGCCCGACGAGCCGGTCGACGAGCTGGCCGCGCACGCCGCCGCCAAGGCCCTCGCCGCCGCAGGCCTGACGCCCGGGGACATCGACCTGGTCCTCGTCGCCACCTCCACGGCCATCGACCGTTCCCCGAACATGGCCGCGCGCGTCGCCGCCCGCCTCGGTATCCCGTCGCCCGCCGCCATGGACGTCAACGTCGTGTGCGCCGGCTTCACCCACGCCCTGGCCACCGCCGACCACGCCGTCCGCGCGGGCGCGGCCACCCGGGCCCTGGTCATCGGCGCCGACAAGATGTCCGAGGTCACCGACTGGACCGACCGCACGACATGCGTTCTCGTCGGCGACGGAGCGGGGGCCGCAGTCGTCGAGGCCGCCGACGAACCCGGCATCGGACCGGTGCTGTGGGGTTCCGTGCCCGAGATGGGGCACGCGGTACGGATCGAGGGCACGCCCCCGCGGTTCGCCCAGGAGGGCCAGAGCGTCTACCGCTGGGCCACCACCCAGCTCCCGCCCATCGCCCGCAAGGCCTGCGAGAAGGCGGGCCTGACCCCCGCCGACCTCGCCGGCGTCGTCCTCCACCAGGCGAACCTGCGCATCATCGAGCCCCTCGCCGAGAAGATCGGCGCCGTCAACGCGGTCGTCGCCCGCGATGTCATCCAATCGGGCAACACCTCGGCCGCCAGCATCCCCCTCGCGTTCTCGAAACTCGTCGAACAGGGCGCCGTCCGCACCGGCGACCCCGTCCTCCTGTTCGGCTTCGGCGGGAACCTCTCCTACGCCGGCCAGGTCGTCCGGTGCCCGTGACCTGCGCACACGCTCGGATGCGTCTTCGGACGCGCCTTCGGGTGTGACGAGGCCGACTCCCGCACCCCCTGGCTCCTGTGCGCCGTAGACTGTAGACGATAGACAATCGATACTTGGTTGTACGGCTACTGTCTACAAAATGCCGAAGCCGCCCAGGAGGGGGACCGCGATGTTGTCGCAAGGACTGCCGCAGGGGGCGGTGCCCAAGCTCGAACGCCCTGGCCCGCTGCGCGACCGCGTCTACGAGGCGCTGCTGGAACTCATCACCACCCGCGCCCTGCAGCCCGGCCAGCATCTCGTCGAGAGCGAACTCGCCGGGCACCTCGGGGTGTCCCGGCAGCCGGTGCGGGAGGCGTTGCAGCGGCTCAACACCGAGGGCTGGGTCGATCTGCGGCCCGCCCAGGGCGCGTTCGTGCACGAGCCGACAGAGGAGGAGGCCGACCAACTCCTCACCGTACGCACGCTGTTGGAGGCCGAGGCCGCCCGGCTCGCCGCCGCCAACGCGGGCAAGGCGGGCATCGCCGTCCTGGAAGAGCTGTGCGCGGAGGGCGAGCGCGCCGTCGACGCCGACGAGGTGGACGCCGCCGTCGCCATGAACGCCCGCTTCCACGCGAAGGTCATGGAGCTGGCCGGCAACGCCGTCCTCGCCGAACTCGCCGCGCAGGTCGACCGCCGGGTCCGCTGGTACTACACGCCGGTGGCCCGTCAGCGCGGCCTGACGTCCTGGATCGAGCACCGCCACCTGATCGACGCGATCGCGGCCCGAGACGAGCTGCGCGCCAGCCTGCTGATGCGTGAACACACCGAGCACACCCGGCGGTCGTACCACGAGCGCGCCAAGTCCTGAGCCCCACAGAGCCCCTGACGTACCGACAGACTCGAAGGCGATGGCCCTCCCGTCCCGGGGAGGGCCATCAGGCAGTTCCAGGTCAGGTCTACGACGGTGTCGTACGAACTGTCAGGTCGCGGGCTGTGGTTGGGGAACCTGGGTCAACTCCCTGTCCTCGCGCCCGGGTTGGCGCAGCAGCAGCGCGATCGCCGCCGCCACCATCGAGACACCGCCGGCCAGTGCGTACGCGCCGTTGTAGCCCCAGGCCGCAACCACCATGGAGCCGAGGCCGCCGCCGAACAGGCCGCTGATGAGCTTGCCGCTGTACACCAGGCCGTAGTTGGTGGCGTTGAAGTTCTCGCCGAAGTAGTCCGGGGTCAGGGCGGCGAACATCGGGTAGAAGGCGCCGCCGCCGAAGCCGGAGAGGAAGGCGAAGAACAGGAACAGCCACTCGCTGCGCAGATGCCCGGCCCAGATCACGCCGAACTGGGCGAGGCCCAGGACGAGGATGACGAAGACCAGGGTGAGTTTGCGGCCCCACAGGTCGGACAGCCAGCCGACGACCGCGCGGCCGATGCCGTTGATGACGGCCATGATGCCCATCGACGAGGCCGCCACCAGCGGGCCGAAGCCCACGTCCTTGGCGAAGTCGACCTGGAAGGAGATCCCGAAGATCGACACCCCTGCGGTCAGCACGATGGACAGCCACATCAGGGGCAGCATGCCGGTGCGGATGGCCTCCTTGGGCGTGAACTGCCGTACGGCGGGCGGGTTCTTGGCGAGGCTCGTCGCGCTCTTGCCGCTGCCGCCGTAGGTCAGCGGGTCGATGTCGGCGGGCCACCAGTTCTTCGGCGGGTCCTTGAAGAAGAACGCGCACCCGAACACCACGATCAGGATGTAACAGCCGATCAGATCCAGGACCCGGTGGTAATTCCCGGTGTCGAAGGCGTAGTTGAAGATAAAGATGAACGGCAGCGAGCCGTAGGCGAAGCCGCCGTTGACGAACCCGGTGCGGGCGCCCCGCCGTTCGGGGAACCACTTGCCGACCATGTTGATGCAGGTCGCGTAGACCAGCCCGGCACCGATGCCACCGATCACGCCGAAGCCGATGATCGCCAGCCACACGTTGTCCAGGTGGGACAGGGCGAGGAAACCGAGCACGCACAGCACCGAACCGACGTACATCGCCTTGCGGGCCGTCAGGATGCCCTTCTCCCGCATCCAGCCCGCCGGGAAGGCGATGCCGGCCTGGAAGAAGACCCAAACGCTCAGAATCCAGAAGGTGTTGCTCTGCGTCCAGCCGTGCGCGCTGGACAGCGTGTCCTCCGCCGAGCCGTACGCGTACTCGAAGACACTGATCGCCATCATGGCGATCCACGGCAGGTAGATCATGAGTTTGCGCGAGTGGCCGAGGATGTCGCGGTCGGTCTCCCCGACGCGGTATATGCGGCCGTTGGCGTCGGTCACTTCACGGTAGGGACGGTTCGCGGCGCCGGATTCGTTCGTGGTGATGGGATCTGCGGTCATGTCACGCCATCTCCTCGCCGAGCGGGTGCGGATTGGGCACGATGCGCCGGGCGTTGGGCCTGCCCGGTGCCTTGAGGAAGAGCGCCAGCACCGCGGAGGCCAGGCCCACGGAACCGGCCAGGACGAACGCGCCGTGGTAGTCCCACTCACCGACGACGACCGCGCCCAGACCGGAGCCGACGAGCCCCGAGATCAGCTTCGAGCTGTAGACCATCCCGTAGTTGCTGGCGTTGTTGTTCTCGCCGAAGTAGTCCGCCGTCATGGCCGCGAACAGCGGGAAGATCGCCCCGCCGCCGAAACCCGAGACCATGGAGCAGAACAGGAAGAACGGCATGCTGCCCATCTGGCCCGAGACCAGCACACCGAACTGCGCGGTGCCCAGCACGAGACACACGATGATCAGCGTGTGACGGCGGCCGTAGCGGTCGGAGATCCAGCCGATGACACCGCGCCCGGTGCCGTTGACGATCGCCTTCAGGGACATCGCCGTGGCCACGATGCCGCCCGCGAAGCCCATGTCCTTGCCGAACGGCACCTGGAAGGCGATGCCGAAGATGTTGATGCCGGCCGTGCACAGCAGACAGAACCACATCATCCAGAGCACGGGTGTGCGGGCGGCCTCCCTCGGGGTGTACTGCTTGATCGCCGGCGGGTTCTTCTCCAACGCCCGCCGGACCTTGGGGTCTTGGGTCGCCTTGAGCGGATCGACGTGCGCGGGCCACCAGTTCTTCGGCGGATCGCGGAAGAACCAGCCCGCAGAGGCCACCACCAGACACAGTCCTACGCCGACCAGGCTGAACAGCACTTTGTAGTTGCCGAGATCCAGCACCGAGGTGAACAGGAACACGAACGGCACGGACCCGTAGGCGAATCCGCCGTTGACGAAGCCCGTCTTGCCGCCCTTGCGCTCCGGATACCACTTGCCGACCATGTTCACGCAGGTCGCATACACAAGACCGGCGCCGATACCGCTGCACATACCGAAGCCGAAGTACGCGACGAGCACGTTCGGTGCGAAGGCCAGCGCCAGATAGCCCAGCAGGGTGCCGAGCGCGCCGATCAACATGGCCGTGCGCGCCGGGAGTTTGCCGCTCTCGCGCAACTGCCCGGCCGGGAAGGCCACGGCCGCCTGGAAGAACACCCAGACGCCCATCAGCCAGAAGATGTGCCCGCTGCTCCACAGATGCGCGTCGTGGAGCGTGTCCTCCGCCGACGTGAACGCGTACTCGGCGGAGCTGATGCCCATCATGCTCACCCAGGGCAGGACGACCATCCACTTGCGTGCCCGGCCCATGATGTCGACATCGGATTCACCGATGCGGTACACGCGGCCGTGACGGTCCGTCACCTCCCTGTAGGAGACGGACGTCGGGTAGTCCGTTGTTGCCATCGCTCAGTGCCCCTTGCGTCGAAAGTCTGGCCAGCGCCCCCTGTCCAATGCCTTTCGTGTGCGCACGGGTCCCCGGGGCCGGCCGACCGCACTGTCGGCCGACCCCGTGATCACCTACGTCATGAACCACCGCCCAACAGGCCTGCCGCACGCGCCCATTGGTACTTCGCGCCGAGCACGGCCACCGGCTTCTCCGTCGTGTACGGGTACGCCACCACCCCGCGCTCGTACAGGTACTGGCAGGCCTCCTCGACCTCCACGTCACCGGCGAGCGAGGCCACCACCGGCTTCTCGATGCCACGCTCCTTGAACTCGGCCACCACGCGCGCGGTGAGCTCGGCGAAGACCATCGGGGGAGTGACGATGGTGTGCCAGTAGCCGAGGACCAGTGCGTGGATGCGCGGGTCCTCGAGTCCCAGCCGGATCGTCGCCTCGTACGTCGACGGCGGCTCGCCCCCGGTGATGTCGACCGGGTTGCCGGCGGCCCCGAAGGGCGGGATGAACTCCCGGAAGGACGCGTCGAGATCGGGCGGAATCTCCATCAGGGAAAGGCCGTTGTCGGTCACCGCGTCGGACAGCAGCACACCACTGCCGCCGGCGCCCGTGATGATAACTACGTTGTCACCCTTGGGAGTTGGCAGCACGGGCAGGCCACGCGCGTACTCCAGCATGTCGTTGAGCCCGGGGGCGCGGATGACACCGGCCTGCTTCAGGATGTCCCCGTACACGGCGTCGTCGCCGGCGAGTGCGCCCGTGTGCGAGCCGGCGGCCTTCGCGCCGGCCGCCGTACGACCTGCCTTCAGGACCACAACCGGCTTGCGCGGTACGGTCTTTCGGGCCGCCTCGACGAACGCGCGCCCGTCCTTGAGATCCTCCAGGTGCATCGCGATGCACTCGGTGTGCGGGTCCTCGCTGAACCAGGTCAGCAGGTCGTCCTCGTCCAGGTCCGACTTGTTGCCGAGCCCGACGATCGCCGACACGCCCGTCTTCGTCGTCCGCGCGAAACCCAGGATGGCCATGCCGATCCCACCGGACTGCGAGGTCAGCGCCACCCCGCCCTTCACGTCGTACGGCGTGCAGAACGTGGCGCACAGGTCCTGCCAGGTCGAGTAGTAGCCGTAGATGTTCGGCCCGAGCAGCCGGACGCCGTAACGCTCTGCGATCTCGACTATCTCTTCCTGGAGCTGGACCTCACCGGTCTCGGCGAACCCGGAGGGGATGAGGACGGCGTTGGGGATGTTCTTGCGTCCCACCTCCTCCAGTGCCGCTGCCACGAACTTGGCGGGAATGGCGAAGACGGCCACATCCACCTCACCGGGAACGTCCGTGACACTCTTGTACGCCTTGCGGCCGAGGATGTCATCGGCCTTGGGGTTCACCGGGTGGATCTCGCCGGCGAAGCCGCCGTCGACGAGGTTGCGCATCACTGAATTGCCGATCTTGCCCTGCTCGTTGGAGGCACCGATCACGGCGACCGAGGTCGGCTCCATCAACCGGCGCATGGTCGTCAGGATTTCGTCGCGTGTATACCGTCGACGGGGTACCGGCTGCGACTCCGCCAGGATCACCCGGATGTCCGCCGCGACCGCGCCTTCCGCAGTCGCGATCACCGGGTTCAGGTCCACCTCGGCGATCTCCGGGAAATCCGCGACCAGTTGGGACACCCGACGGATCTGCTCCGCGATCGCCCACCGGTCGACGGCCGGTGCGCCGCGCACCCCGCGCAGGATCTCCGCCGCCCGGATCGAGTCCAGCATCGACAGCGCCTCGTCGGGGCTCACGGGTGCGAGCCGGAACGTCACGTCCTTCAGCACCTCGACCAGCACCCCGCCGAGCCCGAACGCGACCACCTTCCCGAACGTCGGGTCGGTCACCGCGCCGACGATGACCTCCTGCCCCTGTGGCAGCAACTCCTGTACTTGGACGCCCTCTATGCGGGCGTCGGCGTCGTACGCCCGCGCGTTGTCGACGATCTTGTGGAACGCGGCCCGTACGTCGGCCGCGCCCTCGACCCCGACGATCACTCCACCCGCGTCGGTCTTGTGCAGGATGTCGGGCGAGACGATCTTCATCACCACCGGCCCGCCGAACCGCGCCGCGTACGCCACGGCCTCGTCGACGTCCGTAGCCAACTCCTCACCCGGTACGGCGATCCCGTACGCGTCGGCGATCACCTTGCCCTCGGGCGCGGTCAGCGCGAAGCGTCCCTCGGCCCGCACGGAGTCGAGGAGCGCGCGCACCCTCAGGACCCGGTCCTCTGCCATCACGTCAGATCACCCCGTTCGACTTGAGGAGGCGCAACTCTTCGTCGCCGAGACCGAGTTCGCCGATGTAGACGTCTTCGTTGTGCTCGCCGAGCAGCGGTGAACTGGTCACGTCCACGGGGGAGTCGGAGAGCTTCAGCGGGCTGCCGACGGTGACGAACTCGCCGCGCTCGGGGTGCGGGACCGTCACGACCATCTCGTTGGCGACCAGCGACTCGTCCTCGATGATCTCCCTGGTCGAAAGGATCGGCCCGCACGGGATGTTGTGGGCGTTGAGCTTCTCCAGCACCTCCCACTTGGGCAGCGTGGACGACCACTCCTCGATCAGCTGGAACATCTTGGCGAGCTGCGGCAACCGGGCCTCCGGCGTCGCCCACTCGGGGTCCTCGGCCAACTCGGGCCGGCCGATCAGCTCGGTGAGCGGCCGCCAGCCGACCGGCTGCACGATGACGTACACGTAGTCGTTCGGGCCGCCCGGCGCGCATTTGACCGCCCAGCCGGGCTGGCCGCCGCCGGACGCGTTGCCCGAGCGGGGCACCTCGTCGCCGAAGTCCTCGTTCGGGTACTCGGCGAGCGGACCGTGCGCCAGCCGCTGCTGGTCGCGCAGCTTCACCCGGCACAGGTTCAGCACGGCGTGCTGCATGGCCACGTTGACCCGCTGCCCACGGCCGGTGCTCTCACGCTGGAACAGTGCCGCCAGTATCCCGGCTACTGTATGCACTCCTGTGCCGGAGTCACCGATCTGAGCACCCGTCGCCAGCGGCGGCCCGCCCTCGAAGCCCGTGGTCGACATCGACCCGCCCATGGCCTGCGCGACGACCTCGTACGCCTTGAAGTTGGTGTACGGGCCGTCCCCGAAGCCCTTGATGGACGCATACACAATGCGGGGATTGATCTCCTGTATGCGATCCCAGGTGAACCCCATACGGTCGACCGCGCCCGGCCCGAAGTTCTCGACCATGACGTCGGAGCGCCGGATGAGCTCGGTGAGGATCTCCTTGCCGCGCTCGGTCTTGGTGTTGAGGGTGATGCTCCGCTTGTTGCAGTTGAGCATCGTGAAGTAGAGGGAGTCGACGTCCGGGAGGTCGCGCAACTGCTTGCGCGTGATGTCGCCGGTCGGTGCCTCCAGCTTGACGACGTCGGCGCCGAGCCAGGCAAGGAGTTGGGTGGCGGAGGGGCCGGACTGGACGTGCGTCATGTCGAGGACGCGGATGCCCTCAAGTGCCCTGGCGGTCATGGCCGTTCACCTCACTTGTACATCGTCTGGTTCATGGTTCCGGGGGCGTACGCGTCCGGGTCGACCCAGACGTTGATCAGCGACGGCTTGCCCGACTCGCGGGCGCGTCGCAGGGCCGGGGCGATGTCGGCGGGGTCGCGGACCTCCTCGCCGTAACCGCCCAGCATCTGGGCGAACTTGTCGTAGTGGACGTCGCCGAGGGTGTTGCCGACCCGCTCGCGCTCCGGGCCGTACTTGGCGGCCTGGCCGTAACGGATCTGGTTCATCGAGGAGTTGTTGCCGACGATGCCGACGAAGGGGAGGTCGTAGCGGACGAGGGTCTCGAAGTCCCAGCCGGTGAGGGAGAACGCGCCGTCGCCGAACAGCGCGACGACCTCCTTGTCCGGCCGTGCCTGCTTCGCCGCGAGGACGAAGGGGATACCGACACCGAGCGTGCCCAGCGGGCCCGGATCCATCCAGTGGCCGGGCGACTTGGGCTGGACGACCTGCCCGGAGAAGGTGACGATGTCGCCGCCGTCGCCGATGTAGATCGAGTCTTCGGTGAGGAACTCGTTGATCTCGCTGACCAGGCGGTACGGGTGGATCGGTGAGGCGTCCGACTTCAGGCTCGGCAACCGCTTCTCGATCGCGGCCTGTTCGGCGGCGCGCAGCTCGTCGAGCCACTCCTTGCGCCTGGACGCACCGCCGTTGAGGCGCCCCGAAGCGGCGTCCGCGACCGACTTCAGGACGAGCCCCGCGTCGCCGACGATGCCGAGGTCGATGTCGCGGTTCTTGCCGACGGTGCGGTAGTCGAGGTCGATCTGCACGACGGTCGCGTCGGGGGAGAGGCGCTTGCCGTAGCCCATGCGGAAGTCGAAGGGCGTGCCGACGATGACGATGACGTCGGCGTTGGAGAAGGCGTACCGGCGCGACAGTTGGAAGTGGTGCGGGTCGCCGGGCGGGAGGGTGCCGCGGCCGGCGCCGTTCATGTACGCGGGGATGTTGAGGGTGCGGACGAGGTCGATTGCCGCCTCGGTGCCGCGAGTTGTCCACACCTGGCTGCCCAACAGGATCGCCGGCTTCTCGGCGTGCACGAGCAGGTCGGCGAGCTTCTCGATCGCCTCGGGGTCGCCGGCCGAGCGGGTCGAGGCACGGTAGGCACCGGGCTTCGGCACCCGCGCCTTGCCCACCGGCACCTTGGCGTCCAGCACGTCACGCGGGATCTCCAGGAAGGAGGGGCCGGGCGCGCCGTGGTAGCACTCGCGGAACGCCATCGACACCATGTCGGCGGCGCGCGCCGTGTCCGGCACCGTCGCCGCGAACTTGGTGATCGGCGTCATCATGTCGACGTGCGGCAGGTCCTGCAGGGACCCCATCTTGTGCTGGGTGAGGGCCCCTTGGCCGCCGATCAGCAGCATCGGGGACTCCGCGCGGAACGCGTTGGCGACACCGGTGACGGCGTCGGTCGTACCGGGACCCGCGGTGACCACCGCGCACCCGGGCTTACCGGTGATCCGCGCGTAGCCGTCGGCGGCGTGGGCGGCGACCTGCTCGTGCCGTACGTCGACGACTTCTATGCCCTCGTCGACGCAACCGTCGTAGATGTCGATGATGTGGCCGCCGCAGAGGGTGTAGATGCGGTCGACCCCCTCGGCCTTCAGGGCTTTGGCGACGAGATGACCACCGGAAATCACGTCCTGGGTGTCGTCGGGCATGGCGAAGTCCTGTCCCTTCGTAGGGGGTTGGAACGCTCTCGCGGTACATTGCATACAGTCGACGAATACTGTATGAAACTTGTTATCCCGCATCCGGTGGGTGGTGTCCAGGGGGCGTGCGGCACTTTTAAGTCAGGAGCCGAGATGGACCTGTACGAGCACCAGGCAAGGGAACTCTTCGAGGAACACGGCATCCTGGTGCCCCGGGCCGAGGTCACCGCCTCGTCCAAGGAGGCACGGGAGATCGCCCGCAGGCTGGGCGGGCGGGTGGTGGTGAAAGCCCAGGTGAAGACCGGTGGGCGAGGGAAAGCGGGCGGGGTGAAGCTCGCCGCCGACCCGGCCGCCGCGGAGCTGACCGCGCGGCAGATCCTCGGCATGGACATCAAGGGCCACACGGTCGGCAAGGTGATGCTGGCCCAACCGGTCGACATCGAGAGCGAGTTCTACGTCTCCTACGTCCTCGACCGCGCGGCCGGCCGTTTCCTCGCGATCGCGTCCGCGGAGGGCGGTATGGAGATCGAGGAGATCGCCGCCGGTCGACCGGATGCGGTCGCCCGTATACACATCGATCCGGCCGAGGGCGTCACCTCGGCGAAGGCGGGCGAGATCGCCGAGGCGGCCGGGCTGCCGCCGCAGACCGTCGACGTCCTCGTACGGCTCTGGGAGGTGCTGGTGCGCGAGGACGCTGTCCTCGTCGAGGTGAACCCGCTCGTGCGGACGAAGCAGGGGCAGATCCTCGCCCTCGACGGCAAGGTCACCCTCGACGACAACGCCCGTTTCCGGCAGGCGCGTTGGTGCGCCGAGGGCGCGGCGCACGACGATCCGCTGGAGGCGGCGGCCGCCGCGAAGGGGCTCAACTACGTCAAGCTCGACGGCGAGGTCGGCGTCATCGGCAACGGCGCGGGTCTGGTCATGTCGACGCTCGACGTGGTGGCCGGCTGTGGTGCCCGTCCCGCCAACTTCCTCGACATCGGCGGCGGCGCCTCGGCCCAGATCATGGCCGACGGGCTGTCCGTCATCCTTTCCGACCCGGCCGTGAAGTCGGTCTTCGTCAACGTCTTCGGCGGCATCACCGCGTGCGACGCGGTGGCCGACGGCATCGTACGGGCCCTGGACACCGTGCAGTTGACCAAACCGCTCGTCGTCCGGCTCGACGGCAACAACGCGGCCCGCGGCCGGGCCATCCTCGACGGCCACGCCCATCCGCTGGTCCAGCAGGCCACCACCATGGACGGCGCCGCACGCCGCGCCGCCGACCTCGCCAACGCACGCTAAGGAGCCGGGACATGGCGATCTACCTCACCAAGGAGAGCAAGGTCCTCGTCCAGGGAATGACCGGCGGCGAGGGCATGAAGCACACCCGACGGATGCTCGCGGCCGGCACGAACGTCGTCGGTGGCGTCAACCCGCGCAAGGCCGGCCGCACCGTCGACTTCGACGACCGCGCCGTCCCCGTCTTCGGGTCGGTCGCCGCCGGTATGCAGTCGACGGGAGCCGATGTAACCGTCGTGTTCGTGCCGCCCGCCTTCGCCAAGGCGGCCGTGACCGAGGCCGCCGACGCGGGCATCGGCCTCGCCGTCGTCATCACCGAGGGCATCCCCGTCCACGACTCGGTCGCCTTCACGGCGTACGCCAGGTCGAAGGGCACCCGGATCATCGGCCCCAACTGCCCCGGCCTGATCACCCCCGGCCAGGCCAACGCGGGCATCATCCCCGCCGACATCACCAAGCCGGGCCGCATCGGCCTGGTCTCCAAGTCCGGCACGCTCACCTACCAACTCATGTACGAGCTACGGGACATCGGCTTCTCGACCTGCGTCGGCATCGGTGGAGACCCCGTCGTCGGCACGACCCACATCGACTGCCTCGCCGCCTTCCAGGACGACCCCGACACCGAACTCGTCGTCCTCATCGGGGAGATCGGCGGCGACGCCGAGGAACGCGCCGCCGCGTACATCCGCGACCACGTCACCAAACCGGTCGTCGGCTACATCGCAGGCTTCACCGCACCCGAGGGCAAGACGATGGGCCACGCGGGCGCGATCGTGTCGGGCTCCTCCGGTACGGCGACGGCGAAGAAGGAGGCGCTGGAGGCCGTAGGAGTCAAGGTCGGACGCACCCCGACGGAGACCGCCCGGCTGGTGCTCGACCACCTGGACCACCTGGACCTCCCGCACGCGGCACGTGATGTCACTCATAGTTGACGTGCCGTGACTGTCGCGCTCCTTCGAGCGCAACTAGCTTCATCTGTACGACAGTTCGTACGTAGGACCGTTCCTGCCTCACCCCGCCCCGACTGTGCACCGAGAGCGGAGCAGAAGCATGGCATCAACCCTCACCCCGGCCCCGATCCCTCCCCACCCGACCCTCAAGGCGGGCACGTCCTGGAGTGACGCCTGGCGGCGTTGTCTCGCCGTCGCGCCCGAGGCGTTCCAGGACGACCGTGTCCTCAACCTCTGGAACTCCGCCTGGCAACGGGACGGCCGGGCCCTGCCTGCCACCAGCCCCGTCGACGGCAGCCCCATCGCCGGACCGCCCCGCCTGGACCGGTCCACCGCCCACCAGGCCGTACGCGCCTCCCTCGACCAGCACCGCGCCTGGCGCCATGTCCCGCTCGACGAACGGCGCGCCCGCGTCGCCGCCACGCTGGACGCCCTGACCGAGCACCGCGAACTCCTCGCGCTGCTGCTGGTCTGGGAGATCGGCAAGCCCTGGCGGCTCGCGCAGGCGGACGTGGACCGGTCCATCGACGGAGTGCGCTGGTACGTCGACGGCATCGAACCGATGCTCGCCGGCCGCACCCCGCTCGACGGCCCGGTGTCCAACATCGCGAGCTGGAACTACCCGATGAGCGTGCTGGTGCACGCCATGCTGGTCCAGGCGCTGGCAGGGAACGCGGTCATCGCCAAGACCCCGACCGACGGCGGCGTCGCCTGCCTCACCCTGGCCGCCGCGCTCGCCGCGCGCGAGGGAATCCCCGTCACCCTCGTCAGCGGCAGCGGAGGCGAGTTGTCGGAGGCGCTGGTGCGCGCGCCCGAGATCGGCTGCGTCTCCTTCGTCGGCGGCCGCGACACCGGAGCCGCGGTGGCCACGGCCGTCGCCGACCTCGGCAAACGGCATGTCCTCGAACAGGAAGGACTCAACACCTGGGGCATCTGGAACCACACGGACTGGGACACGCTCACCGCGGTCATCCCCAAACTCTTCGACTACGGCAAGCAGCGCTGCACGGCCTATCCGCGTTTCGTCGTCCAGCGTGAGCTGTTCGACGAGTTCCTCACGGCCTACCTCCCGGCGGTCCGAACTCTCCGAGTCGGCCACCCCCTTGCGGTCCGGGACGCCCAAGACCCGTATCCGGAGCTGGACTTCGGCCCGTTGATCAACGCGGCCAAGGCCAAGGAACTCCACGACCAGGTGGCCGAGGCGATCGACCGCGGCGCCGTACCGCTGCACCGCGGCAAGCTGTCCGAGGCCAACTTCCTTCCCGGGCAGGACACTTCGGCGTACGTCCGACCCGTCACGCTCCTCAACCCGCCCCCGTCGTCCCCGCTGCATCACGCGGAGCCGTTCGGCCCGGTCGACACCATCGTCCTGGTCGACACGGAGGCGGAGTTGCTGGCCGCGATGAACGCGTCCAACGGCGCGCTGGTCGCCACCCTCTCCACCGACGACCGCGCGACATACGACCGACTGGCCCCGCAGATCCGCGCGTTCAAGGTCGGCCACGGCACACCACGCTCCCGCGGCGACCGCGACGAACTGTTCGGCGGCTTCGGCGCCTCCTGGCGCGGTGCCTTCGTCGGCGGCGAACTCCTCATCCGCGCGGTGACACACGGGCCGGTGGGGGAGCGGCTCCCCGGCAACTTCCCGGAGTACCAGCTCATGCCGTGAGCGGTGGGCACCCGTAGGTGCCGTGACCGGCGGGCACAGTCCCGCGCCGGGACCGGCGGGTGCGGCCCCGAGTTGTCGCCGACAGGCACCGGCAGGCACCGGCTCACGCCGTGATCGGCGGCCGGGTGGCACTCGCGTTCACCGAGTGCCGCCCGGCGATGATCTCGTCGGCCAGCCACCGGGCCACGCCCTGCGGATAGGGGCGCGGCAGACTCAGCACGATGTGGTTCATCCCGGCGTCGACGAGCCTGCCGACCGTCTCCCGGGTCGTGGCCGGATCGTCGTACGACACCAGGATCTGCACCGAGCGCGTGATCGTGCCCGGGTCGCGGCCCAGTTCGGCGCAGTGCGCGTCCAGGACGCGGGCGCGCTCGGCGACGTGCTCGACGGTGTTGTGCGGTGGCCCTGGAACGTTCCACATGTCGGCGTGCTCGGCGACCAGCCGCAGCAGGCGGGTGCCCCAGCCGCCGATGAGCAGCGGGGGACCGGGCCGCTGTACGGGCTTGGGTTCGCATCGCGTGCCCCGGAGACGGTAGTAACGGCCCTCGAAGTCGAAGACGTCCCGGGTCCACATCCCCTTCAGGATCTCGACGGTCTCCGCGAGCCGTGCGAGGCCCTCGCCGGGCGGGACGAGCGAGAGGCCGTACGCCTCGTACTCGGCGATCGCCGGATTGGCGCCCTCGATGCCCCCGGTCCCCGGCGGCTGATGCGTGCCGCCGACTCCCAGCCTGAGGACGAGACGGCCGCCCGAGATCACGTCCACCGTGGATGCCATCTTGCCGAGTACGGCCGGTGGACGGATGCGGTTGCTGGTGACGAGGAGTCCGAGCCGGAGCCGTTCCGTCTGCGCGGCGAGCGCGCTGAGGAGGGTCCAGCCCTCGTGTATCTGCCCGTCCTTCGGGCCGGCGACCGGTAGCAGGTGGTCCCACAGCCAGGCGTCCGCGATCTCCGGCACGGTGTCGGCCTCCAGCCAGACCCGCCGGATGTCCTCGTACGACACATGCATGGGGGTCGTCTTGATCCCGAAGCGCACATTGGTTGCTTCTGCCTTGTCCGTCATGGCTGTCATGACCATCAGCGTAGCCAATCGTCAGGCATGCTGACGATCAGAGTGAGGATTCAGTCGGGATACAGTCGGCGAATGGCCAACGATCAGCACCCCACCCCCCTGGAGTCCCGGCTCGGCTACCTCCTCAAGCACGCCCAGGCCAAGCTGGCCAGGACGTCCGCCGAGGCGCTGGCGCCGCACGGAGTGGACGGTCATGAGCTGGCCGTCCTGGTGGTGCTGTCGGCGGGGGAGCCGTTGTCGCAGGTCGAGGCCGCGGGGCGGCTCGGGGTCGACCGCACCACGATGGTGTCGCTGATCGACGGCCTGGAGGACCACGGCCTGGTCGAGCGCCGCCGCAGCCCGCAGGACCGCCGCAAGAACATCGTCGGACTGACGCCGGAGGGTCAGGACTGCCTCCGCCAGGCCGAGAAGGCCCGCCGCGCGGCGGAGCGCCGTTTCCTCGCCCCGCTGGACGAGGATGCGGCGGCGTCACTCGTACGGGCACTGCAGACCCTGGTGCTCGCGGAGCGGGAGTGAGCGCCGGAATCCGGCCGGTTTCCGTAGCCGAACGTTCACCGGTGGTGGCGGCTTTCCGCAGGTCGCAGGCCTCCCGTGACCTGCCCTCCTAGGGGTGGATATGCAGGTGAAAGGCGCTCCGAAAGCTTGGTATTGTTGTCCATGTCGCCGCGGGGAACACCCCCGGCCAGGCGGCAGACACCTGGTCCGGGTGGCGGAATGGCAGACGCGCTAGCTTGAGGTGCTAGTGCCCTTTATCGGGCGTGGGGGTTCAAGTCCCCCCTCGGACACACACAGTACGCACACCGGTGCTGGCCGATTCTCGGCCGGCACCTTCTGCGTTTCAGGGGCGCCGGAGTGGGCTGAAAGGCCTTGCCGGGGGCACTCGGCTTGTGCGGTACCGATGGGTGCCGCAGAAGCCGAAGGAAAGAGAAGCTCGTGTACATAGGTCTGGGTACCGTGGTCGTCATCATCGTCATCGTGCTCGTCGTCATGATGCTGCGCCGCCGCTGACCCGTACCCCTCGTCCCGCACGATCGGCCATGACCAGAGCCCGCCCCGGATCCGGTTCCCCTGGTTCCCCGGGCGGGCATGGTCACGATCGGTGCGTCGGTGGGCTCAGCCGAGGGTGAAGTCGTCGGCGGTGACGTTGGACTGGCCGTACCAGCCGTGGACGTAGACGGTGACCGTTCCGCTGCTGCCGGTGGTGAAGGCGACCGACAGCTGGTTCCAGGCCGTGTTGTTCGACCAGGTGCTCGCGGAGGCGCCGCCGGTGACTCCGATGTAGGCGTACGGTCCTTGCACCCAGGCGGTGAGCGTGTAGCTCTTGTTGGGGGTCAGGGTGACCGTCTGGTCGCATTCGCCAGTGCTGCTGGAGCTCGGGGTGACCTGGAGGCTGTGGCTCCCGGTGTGGACCGGCGTGGAGACCACCGTGCTGCCGCCCGTGCAGGTCCAGGGGGTCAGAGTGCCGGTCTCGAAGCCCGCGTTGGTCAGTGAGCCTCCGCCGCCTCCGCTCCCGCTCGTGGTGACCGTGAGTGTGTACGTCGCGCTGTGGCTGCCGGTCGCGGCGGTGCCGGTGACGGTGATCGGGTAGGTGCCTGCGGCCACCGACGAGCCGACCGTCGCCGTCAGTGTCGAACTGCCGCCGGATGTCACGGAGTTGGGGCTGAAGGAGACGCTCACGCCGGAGGGTGCGCCGGAGGTGGCGAGGCTGACGGACTCGGCGCTGCCGGAGGCGACTGCCGTGGCGACCGTTGCCGTTGCCGAACCGCCTTGGGCTGCCGAGGCGGAGCCGGGTGACAGGGACAGGGAGAAGTCGGTGGTGGTGCCTCCGCCGCCGCCCGAGCTGCCCTCGTAGGGCACGAACGCGTCGGTGAACGCGAGGCTGTTCTGGCTGATCTCACTGCACGTGGGCAGCGAGTTGGCGCTTCCGCCGCATGCCTGGTCGCGGGTGATGGCCCAGAACGCGAGCCGCCCGACGCTGTTCTGTGCGGCGAAGGTCTCCACCGTCTGGGCGTCCGCCAGCGTGAAGGTGGAACCGTCGTCGTTCTTGCCGATCATCGGCGTGATGCCGAGGTTGGCGTAGGTGTAACCGGAGTCGACGGACTGCATCTGCGCCAGCGTGGCCTTGGCCGCGGAGATCGCGCCCTGGCCCATCTCGGTGCCGGTGCCCGCGTAGTAGTCCATGGCCATGATGTTGACCACGTCGATCTTGATACCCGCGTTCTTCGCGGCCTTCAGGATGTTGACGCCGTCGCCGGTCAGCCCGCTCGTCAGGACGGGGAGGGTCATGGAGAACTGCAGGTTCGGGTTGGACGCCTTGAGGTCCTTCATCGCCTGCATCTGGCGGGCCGCCGCCGCGGTGTCCGCGATGGCTGCGCCCTCGATGTCGAAGTCGAGCTGGGTGACGCCGTAGTCGTTGATGATCGCCTGGTATCCGGCGTCGATGCTGCTCTGCGTCGAGCACGTCCAGGCCAGCGGCTCGCCGCTCGCACCGCCGGAGGAGACGATGACCGACGCGCCCTCGGACTTCGCCTTGGCGATCAAGGGATCGGTGTAGGAGTCGTTGCCGATGGGGAGCGTGTCGCCCCAGATCTGGTTGCAGCCGACGCCGAGCACGAAGGCCGCGGTGTAGGCCTTGAGCTTGTGTCCGGTGATGGCGGTGTCGAGCAGTCCTTCCTGACTGTTCGACATGTCGACGTAGGGGGCCACGGAGTAGACGCTGCTTCCCGCGGCGCTGCTCGCCGGGGCCAGGGCGACGGTGACGCCGGTGGCCGCGAGCGCGAGGGCGGACACGGAAGCCGCCAGTCTTGCCAGGTGCATGACAGTACCCCTCTCGGGGATGCCCAATGGGGCGCGGAGTGGTGGGGGTGAGCCGTGCGGGATATTGGTACATACCAAACCGCTGACGGAGGGCACCGTCAAGAGGACTAGACCAACTGTTTACGGAGTCAGCGCAGGTGGACCAGGATCCGGCCGGCGTTGGTCGGATCGGCCTCCACGCGGGCGTAGAGCTTCTTGAGGTGCTTCTGCGCCAGCACGGCCAGCACGCGCTTCTTGAGCTGGCCCGTTCCCTTGCCCGGGATGATCTGGACGATGTCGACCCCGGTCGCGGCGGCCTTGAACAGGGTCTGCCGCAAGGCCGTGTCGATGTCGCGGTCGCTGCGGAAGAACGGGTGCAGATCCAGGGTGATCAGGGCCATCGCCTCCGATGTGGTCGGTCGCCGGCCGGCGTCGGTGCCCGGCGCGGCGTAGGTGATCCTCCTACAGCGGCGCCGGGGAAGAGGCGTCCGCGATCAGCAGGCGTGGCCTGCCCGTGCCGTTCGCCGGGACGCTCCACAGGTCGGTGGTGCCGACCTTGCCGTTGGTGGGGAGCGCGTAGGCGACGGTGTCGTTGTCGAGCCAGGTGGCCTGGTCGTCGACGCTGTGGCGTTCGGCGAGGGGCGTCTCGCGCAGGGTGCCGAGGTCGAGGACGTACTCGTGCCACAGGTCCGTGCGGGACAGGACCCGCTTCTTGAAGGCGACCCTCGTTCCGTCGGGGGAGAGTGAGGGGCATTCGACGTTCTGGATCAGCGTGGTGACCGACTTGCGGGAGAGGGAACCCCGGACCAGGTACGTCTTGTTGGCGGTGTTGAGTGTGGCGTAGAACGTGTCGTCGTCGGAGGCGAAGGTGACGCCCCAGAAGTTGATGTCCGAGGCGTGGTACGGCTTGCCGTCCAGGGTGATGGAGAACGTCTCCAGACTGGGCGTCAGCTTCATCGTGCGGGTGTCCAGGACCGAGGTCCGGGTGGAGAAGAACGCGGACGAGTAGGACTCGCCGGAGACGAAGACGGTCCAGGCGACGAACCGGCCGCTCGGTGAGACCCGGGCCCGGCTGGGGGTGCCCGCGAGCGGGAAGCTGCGCAGGGTACGGAGGTTCGCGTCCAGGAGCAGGGCGCGGTTGCTCTGCCGGAGGACGCCGGGGGTGGACTGGAGGCAGATGCCGGTGCCGGCCGCCGCGTAGAACCGTACGCACTTCAGGTTCGAGGCGGTCCGTCCGCCCCCGGGGTCGGCGGACGGGACCGAGGCGACCGCGGTGCGGTGGGGGCCGGCTGCCGCGTTGACGAAGGTCAGGCGGCGTTTCTGGTCGAGCGTCAACGTGCCCGTGCTGACGGCCGGGTCGCCGGAGCGCGGCTTGTTCGCCCGGTCCGCGCGGGCGGCCGCGTGCAGGACCACGCCCGTGCCGAGGCCGGTGAGGAGCAGGACCGCCGTGACGAGGACGATCAGGCGGCGGCGGAGCGGTGGCATCTGGTTCCCTGAGGCTGTGGTGGTCATGATCGGGTTCCGGCGGTCGGTCGCAGCACCATGCCCGCGACGGACGCGCAGGCCAGCAGGCCGACCGCCGCGCCGGCGAGCGCGGGGCCGTCCCCCCACACGGTCCAGGCGGCGCCGAAGGCCAGCGAGCAGCAGAACCGGGCCAGTGCCTGGGCGGTGCCGACGATGGCGAGGCCGCTGGCGCGCAGTTGCTCGGGCACGATGTCGGCGAGCGCGGCCGGGAGCACGCCGTCGGTGGCCGCGTAGAACATGCCGTGCAGGGCGAGCACGAGCGGGGGGAGCACCGGTGTGGCCGGGGCCCAGAGGAGGAGGGTGTAGGCGGTGAGCAGGATCGCGTGCCCGGCCAGGAACACCGTGCGTCGGCCGATCCGGTCGGCCAGCGCGCCGACGGGCATCGCCAGGAGCAGGAACACCACGGCGGTGCCCAACGGCAGCAGCGTGAACCACTGTTCGCCGATCCCGGCGCGCCGTTGCAGGAGCAGGTAGACGAAGGCGTCGCTGACGGTGGTCAGGCCGAGCAGCGCGGCACAGCCCGCGAGCGCCCGCAGGCGTGGCAGCCGTAGCAGGGCGAACGCTTCGCGGAGGTCGACGGGGCGCTTGCCGGTTGCTGTACTCGGCTCAGCCGGTTGCGCGTTCTGCTGTTCGTCGCGTGGCGCCGGCACGGTGCGTGCGTCGAGAGGCCGGTCGGTGTCCGTCTCGGCTGCGACCGCACTGGGTGTCTCGGCCTGTGCGCCCCGCTGCTTGCCGGGGACGAACAGCACCAGGACGAGCACGCCGAGCGCGGCGACGCACGCGCTCACGCCGAAGACGGCGTCGTAGCCGTCGGTGGCCGCGCGGAGGATGAAGAAGGCCGCCAGGGGGCCGAGCATCGCGCCGGTGGTGTCCATCGCGCGGTGTACGCCGAAGGCCCGGCCCTGGTTCTCGGGCGGGGTGGACAGGGAGATCATCGCGTCGCGCGGGGCGGTGCGCAGGCCCTTGCCGGTGCGTTCCAGGGCGAGGACCGTGCCGAGGGTGCCGATGCTGCCGGCGAACAGGAGCAGCGGTTTGCACAGCGCGGACAGGCCGTAGCCGAGGCCGGCTATCAGCTTGTGGTTGCGCACCCGGTCGGCGAGGTGGCCGCCGATGAGCTGGACCAGCGCGCTGACGCCGTTGTATACGCCGTCGAGGGCGCCGAAGCCCAGCGGGCTGAAGCCGAGGGTGGTGACGAGGTAGAGCGGCAGGACGGCGGTGACCATCTCCGAGGAGATGTCGGTGATGAGGCTGACCGTGCCCAGGACGAACACGACCGGGGCGGCCCGGGATCCCAGGCCGCGTCTTCGGCGCTGTCCGCTGTCCGCCCTCGGCGGTGTGGAGCGGTCGGTGAGGTACATGTGCGAGGACTCCAGGTGCGGTGCGGTCAGTTCTGCCGACTGCTCTCGTCCCGTAGCCAGGTGCCGAAGTCCTGTGCCCGGATTGCTTTTTCGGCCCTTCGCCGCGCGACCACTGCGGCCGCGACGAAGACTACGACCCCCATGATCAGCCTCGGCTCCCGGCGGAGCAGGGCGATCAGGTCCGCCTTGCTCGTGCGTGCCGAGGCCTGTGCCGGCTCCTGCTGTTCCTCGACCTGGGCGGTGGACACCGTAGCCCGGATCCGCCGTCGGATCAGATCCGGCCAGGTGCGCGGCGGGTGGACCACGACACTGGCCGCACCGACCACGAGCCGCTCCTCGGGGGCGAACGCCAGGGATGCGGCCAGGTCGTCCGCCATCAGCGGGGGCAGGGCGGCGATCCGCGCGTGCCCGGCCTTGGAGACCGCGATCACGCCCCGGCCGAACAGCCCCTCGCGTACGGCGGGCAGGCGCTGCCACACCTGGTAGTAGGCGCGAACCCGCCAAACGCAGTCGGCCAGCGGGATGCGCCGCTCGGGGGCGGTGGCGAGGATGCCCGACGTGTCGTCGTCCAGGGGTCCGGTCAGGGCCCGTACGTCGGCGCCCGCGATCACCACGTCGGCGTCCACGTACAGGCGCGGGAAGCCGCGTGCGTGGTCGTCGCCCGTCCGCAGAGCGGTGTGCTTGGAGGGGGTGGGGATCTCCACCACCCGGACCCGCGGGCCGCGTTCGGCCGCGATCCGCGCGGTGTCGTCCGTACAGCCGTTGCACACCACCACGATGTCGGGTTCGTCCCCGCGAGAATCGGCCAACAGTGAATCCAGGAGCCGGCCGATGACTCGCGCCTCGTTGTGGGCCGGTATCACAATGCTCGTCACCTGGTGCAGTATGCCGTCGGTGTCTCTATTGCGATGTGTGTTTCGTCCAAGTGTTCCCGTGACTGCGGTCGGTGGTCTAGATTGAGGGCCGCCGCACCGGTTTGGGTGGGGAACTCAATCCTGACCGAAGGTCAGGATACGAGGTCGTGCAACAGGTGCGAAACAGGCAGTGACCAACATGCAGGGCGCATGAGGTGGTTGGGGAACCGCTGAAGCTCCCTCGTTTTTCTTCTGTGCCGTTGTGTGGGAGAGCACATCGGTAACCGCGCATGTGGTGGGGGGCCATGACCATTGAGGTCACGCATGAGCTGCTGGTTGTGGAACGCAGAACTCCGGAAGCTCGGCGAAGACGGTGGGAACACAAGTACCGGATAGTCCTGCTGGTCGCGGACAGCTTCGCCGCTGTCGCCGCCGCCTTCGTGATCCACGCGGCCTACGGCCGCTGGACGGTGGCCCTGGTGCTGCCCCCGACGTGGATCGCGGCCATGCTCGCCCACCGCACCTACGACCGCAGCGCCCTGGGCCTGGGCACCGAGGAGTACCGACGGGTGCTTCGCGGAGCCGTCGCACTGCCCGCGCTGGCCGTGGCCGCGTACTGGTTGTTCACCCACGATTCGGGCCTCCTTCATGACATGGTCATGGCTGCGATACCGGCCGTCGCGATCGCCCTTCCCGTCCGCTACGCGCTGCGCCGCAGACTGCACAGACGATGGGCGCGGGGCCGGGGCGGCAGCGCGACGCTCATCGTCGGACCGGCCCGCGGTGTCGCTGACCTGGTCGCCGTGCTGCGGCGCGGCGGAGCCCAGGAACTGCACGCCGCCGGGGTGTGCCTGAGCGATCCGGAGAACGCCGCCGAGATACGCAAGCTGGGCCTCCCCGTCCTCGGCGGCGTCGGCAACATGAACGACGTCATCCAGGCCCTGGGCATCGGCACCGTGGTGGCGCTGCCCGCCCCCGAGTTCGACGCCGCCGTCCTGCGCCGGATGTCCTGGACGGCCGCCGTGCAGGGCGTCGACTTCCTGCTGGCCCCCGTACTGACCGACGTCTCCGCCTCCCGCCTGGAGGTACGGCCCACCAACGGGGTACCGCTGGTGCGGGTGCAGGCGCCGAACCTCTCCCGGACCTCCCGGCTCCCCAAGGAAGCCCTGGACCGGACGCTCGCGGCACTGCTCCTCGCGCTCCTCGCCCTGCCCATGATGCTGATCTGCCTGATCGTCCGGCTGGACAGCTCCGGTCCCGCCCTGTTCCGGCAGCAACGGGCGGGCCGCTACGGCGACTACTTCACGATGCTGAAGTTCCGCACGATGCGGACGGACTCGGAGGACCTGCGGGCGGAGCTGGAGCACCTCAACGAGAACAGCGACGGCCTGCTGTTCAAGGTGAAGCAGGACCCGCGCATCACCCGCGTCGGCTCGTTCCTGCGCCGCACCTCGCTCGACGAACTGCCGCAGCTGATCAACGTGATCGGCGGCCACATGTCGCTCGTCGGCCCCCGCCCCCCGCTGCCCGAGGAGGTGGAGGAGTACACCCCGGAGGTCAAGCGCCGGCTGCTCGTGAAGCCCGGCCTGACCGGGCTGTGGCAGGTCAGCGGCCGCTCCGACCTGCCCTGGGACGAGGCGGTCCGGCTCGACCTCGGCTACGTGGACAACTGGTCGATGGGACTCGACCTGGAGATTCTGCTGCGCACCGGCTCCGCGGTGGTGCGCGGAACGGGGGCCTACTGATGGACCAAGGGGAGAAGAACCAAGTGACGCAGACCAGGGAGCCGTTGGGGGTCGCGGTCGTCGGGGCCGGCTACTGGGGGCCCAACCTCGTGCGCAACTTCCAGGCCAGTGAGCGGTTCCGGCTGCGCTGGCTGTGCGACCTCGACGTGGACCGCGCCCAGCGGGTCCTCGGCGGCTACTCGACGGTCCAGGCCACCGCCGACTACGCGGCCGTCCTCGCCGACCCGACCGTCGCCGCCGTCGCCGTGGCCACGCCCGCCGGCACCCACCTCGACATCGCCCTGGCCGCCCTGCGCGCCGGAAAGCACGTCCTCGTGGAGAAGCCCCTCGCGGCGACCTACGCCGACGGGATGCGGCTGGTCACCGAGGCGGAGGAGCGCGGGCTCACCCTGATGTGCGACCACACCTACTGCTACACCCCGGCGGTGGGCCGCATCCGGGAGCTGGTCCGCTCCGGCGAACTCGGCGAGATCCACTTCGTCGACTCGGTCCGCATCAACCTCGGGCTCGTCCAGAAGGACATCGACGTGATGTGGGACCTCGCCCCGCACGACCTGTCGATCCTCGACTTCATCCTCCCCGACAACGTCGAACCGGTCGCCGTCGCCGCCCACGGCGCCGACCCCATCGGTGCGGGACAGGCCTGCGTGGCCTATCTGACGCTCCAGCTCAACACGGGGGCCATCGCCCACGTGCACGTCAACTGGCTCTCCCCGACCAAGGTCCGCACCACCATGGTGGGCGGCGCCAAACGCACCCTGGTGTGGGACGACCTCAACCCCCTCCAGCGCGTGGCGGTCTACGACCGCGGAGTGGATCTGGCCGCGCCCCAGGAGATCGGCGCGGACGAACGCCGGGACATGCTCGTCTCCTACCGCTCCGGAGACATGGTCGCCCCCGCCCTCGGCGAGAAGGAGGCGCTGCGCGGCATGGTCGACGAGTTCGCCGACGCGATCGGCGAGGGCCGTCCGCCGCTGACCGACGGCCGGGCGGGTCTGCGGGTGCTGGACATTCTGGAAGCGGCGTCGCGAAGTCTCGCGTTCAAGGGCGCGGTCGTCGGCCTGCGCGCCGGGCGTTGACCACCAAACCATCGAGAGGGCACAGCAGTTGAGCAGCGTACGCGGCAAGAAGATCCTGGTCACCGGAGGAGCGGGCACCATCGGCTCCAACCTCGTCGACCTCCTGGCCGAGGGCGGCGCCCGCGAGATCGTCGTACTCGACAACTTCGTGCGCGGGCGGCGGGCCAACCTCGCCCAGGCCCTGCCCAGCGGCGTGGTCGAGGTCGTCGAGGGCGACATCCGGGACGCCGACACCGTACGGAAGGCCACCGAGGGCGCCGACCTCGTCTTCCACCTCGCCGCGATCCGCATCACCCAGTGCGCGGAGGAACCCCGGCTCGCCAACGAGGTGTTGGTCGACGGCACCTTCAACGTCCTGGAGGCGGCCGTCGAGGCCGGAGTCGGCAAGGTCATCGCCTCCTCCTCGGCCTCCGTCTACGGCATGGCCGAGACCTTCCCGACGACCGAACGCCACCACGCGTACAACAACGACACGTTCTACGGCGCGGCCAAGGCCTTCAACGAGGGCATGCTGCGCAGCTTCCACGCCATGTACGGACTGGACTACGTGGCGCTGCGCTACTTCAACGTCTACGGCCCCCGCATGGACATCCACGGCCTGTACACCGAGGTGCTCATCCGCTGGATGGAGCGCATCGAGGCGGGCGAGCCGCCGCTGATCCTCGGCGACGGCACGCAGACCATGGACTTCGTCGACGTCCGCGACATCGCCAGGGCCAACCTGCTGGCCGCCGAGTCGGATCTCACCGACGAGGTCTTCAACATCGCCTGCGGTGCGGAGACTTCGCTGCGCGACCTCGCCGACGGCCTGCTGGAGGCGATGGGCGCGTCGGGCCTGGAGCCGGAGCACGGGCCCGCCCGCGCGGTGAACGGGGTGTCCCGGCGGCTGGCCGACACCTCGCAGGCCGCCGAGCGGCTCGGCTTCACGGCACGGATCGATCTGCGGACGGGCCTCAAGGACCTGGTGGAGTGGTGGCGCGCGGAGCGGGAGGCGGCCAAGTGAGCACCGACCGCATTCCGGTGATGATCCCCTGGCTCGGTGAGGACGAGGCGAAGGCCGCCTCCGACGCCGTGCTGTCCGGGTGGGTCGCCCAAGGGCCCCGGGTCGCCGCCTTCGAGCAGGCCTTCGCCGAGCGGGTCGGCGCCGAGCACGGCATCGCCGTCAGCTCGTGCACCACCGCCCTGCACCTCTCGCTCGTCGCGCTCGGCCTCGGCCCCGGCGACGAGGTCGTCGTCCCCTCGCTGTCGTTCATCGCCACCGCCAACGCCGTGCGCTACGTCGGGGCCGAACCGGTGTTCGCGGACGTCGACCCCGACACCGGCAACCTGACGACGGCCACCGTGGACGCCGTCCGAACTCCCCGTACCAGGGCGGTACTTGTCGTCCACCAGGGTGGCGTGCCCGCCGATGTGCATGCCCTGCGCGCCGCCTGCGCCGACTGGGACCTCCCGCTCGTCGAGGACGCGGCCTGCGCCATCGGCTCGACCGTCGGCGGCAAGCCGGTGGGACACGGCGCGCTGATCGCGGCCTGGTCCTTCCACCCGCGCAAGGTCGTCACCACCGGCGAGGGCGGCATGATCACCACCGACGACGCCGAGTGGGCGGCACGCCTGCGCCGGCTGCGCGAGCACGGCATGAGCGCCTCGGCCGCCGAGCGCCACGCGAGCAACAAGCCCGTGCTGGAGCAGTACTTGGAGGTCGGCTACAACTACCGGATGACGGACGTCCAGGCCGCGATCGGCCTCGTCCAGCTCGGCAAGCTCGACGCGATGATCACCCGCCGCCGCGAACTGGCCGCCCGCTACGACGAGTTGCTGCAGGGCATCCCCGGCCTCACCCCCGTCACCGATCCCGCGCACGGGCAGAGCAACTTCCAGTCCTACTGGGTGCAGTTGGCCGAGGACTTCCCCGTCGGCCGCGACGACCTGCTCGCCGCGCTCTCCGAAGCCGGTGTCTCGGCCCGGCGCGGCATCATGGCCTCGCACCTCGAACCCGCCTACGCGGACCACCCCGCCGTACCACTGCCGGTCACCGAGCGAATCAGCCGCGACTCGCTGATCCTGCCGCTGTTCCACACCATGACCGAGGCCCAGCAGGACCGTGTCGTGGCGGCGCTGCGCGAACAGGCCCGAAGATGAACGGACTTGTCATCGTTGGCGCGGGCGGATTCGCGCGGGAGACGGCTCAAACCGTGGCGGACGCGGGGGAGTTCAAGCTGCTCGGGCACCTCGACGACAACCCCGCCCTGCACGGCACCGACGTGGCCGGCGTCCCC
Source organism: Streptomyces xylophagus (assembly GCF_000716435.1). GTDB lineage: Bacteria > Actinomycetota > Actinomycetes > Streptomycetales > Streptomycetaceae > Streptomyces > Streptomyces xylophagus. The sequence goes on along the minus strand of NZ_JNWO01000007.1, from coordinate 999,696 downwards.
GTCCTCGGCGGCTGCGACCTGGTCCACGAGATGCCCTATGCCCGGGTGGTGATCTGCGTGGGCAACCCCGGGGACTACGCGGCCCGCGCCCGGCTGGTCCGCAGGCTCGCCCTCCCCGCGGAGCGCTACGCCACCGTGGTCCACCCGACGGTCTCGGTGTCCAGGTCCTCTACGGTCGGCCCCGGTTCGGTCCTGCTCGCGCACTGCGTCCTGACCGCCGCCGTCCATGTCGGCGCGCATGTCGCGGTGATGCCGCAGGTCGTCCTCACCCACGACGACGTGGTCGAGGACTTCGCCACGCTCGCGTCCGGCGTCCGCCTGGGGGGCGGGGCACGGCTGGAACGCGGTGCCTATGTGGGGTCCGGTGCCCTGGTCAGGGAGGGCACGACGGTCGGCGCCTGGTCACTGATCGGGATGGGGAGCACGGTGCTCGGCGACGTACCGCCGGGCGAGGTCTGGGCGGGGAGCCCGGCCCGCAGACTGCGCGAGGCGTCCGCGCCCGCGCTGGACGAACTGTCGACACAGCAACTGGGGGGACCAGTCGCATGAACCACATACCGCTGGTGGATCTGAAGGCGGCCCACGCCGAGGTCGCCGACGACGTACGCGCAGGTTTTGAGCGGGTGTTGGCGAACACCGCGTTCATCGGCGGCGACGAGGTGGGGGCCTTCGAGCGCGAGTACGCCGACTTCGGCGGGGTCGCGCACTGCGTGGGCGTCGCCAACGGCACCGACGCCGTCGAACTCGCCCTGCGCGCAAGTGGGGTGGGGCCCGGCGACGAGGTCGTGATCCCCGCCAACACCTTCATCGCCACCGCGGGCGCGGTGGCGCGGATCGGTGCGCGACCCGTCCTGGCGGACTGCCTGCCCGACACGTATCTGCTCGACCCGCAGGCCGCGTTGGACGCGGTCGGCCCGGCCACCCGCGCGGTCGTGCCGGTGCACCTGTACGGGCAGCTGGCCGACGTGACGCCATTGGTGGCCCAACTGCCCGACCATGTACGGGTCGTGGAGGACGCCGCGCAGTGCCAGGGCGCCACCCGCGACGGCCGGACCCCGGGCAGCGGCGGCATCGCGGCCACCAGCTTCTACCCGGGCAAGAACCTCGGCGCCTACGGCGACGCGGGCGCGGTGCTCACCGACGACGAGGAACTCGCGGGCCTGGTACGGGCGATCGCGAACCACGGCGGAGTCGCCAAGTACCGCCACGACGTACCCGGGTTCAACAGCCGCCTGGACGGACTCCAGGCCGTCGTCCTGCGCGCGAAGCTGACCCGGCTCGCGGCCGGCAACGAGGCCCGGCGCACGGCCGCCGCCCGCTACGACGCGCTGCTCGCCGAACTCGCCGACGCCGGACGGGTCGTCCTCCCCGTGACGGCGCCCGGCAACCTCCCCGTCTGGCACCTGTACGTCGTGCAGGTCGCCGACGCGGACCGTGACGCCGTCGTCGGCAAGCTGAATGCCGAGGGCATCGGCGCCGGGGTGCACTACCCGGCCCCGGTCCATCTCACCGAGGCGTACCGCCATCTCGGCCACGCCCGCGGCGACTTCCCGCACGCCGAGCAGGCGGCGGACCGGATCCTGTCGCTTCCGCTGTACCCGCAGATCACCCCCGACCAGCAGCAACGCGTCGTCGACGTGTTCACCGACGCGCTCGGCCGCTGACCGGTCCCCCGAGTTTCAGCACCACGACCCGCCCCCAGGGGTCGGTCCAGCACAGCACCGCTGAGAGGTACACATGAAAAGATGGAGCAGACGGCTCCGGGGCGGCCGCCTCGCCGTCATCGCAGCATTGATATGGACGGTGCTTCCGCAGGCCGTCCCCGCCCAGGCGGCATCCGATCCGTGCGGAACGGGCTCGAACCCGATCGTCTGCGAGAACTCCAAGACGGGCAGCCCCAAGTCCGACTGGTTCTCGCCCAACGCCTACGGCGACATCAAGGGCTTCTCCACCAAGGAGAGCGTCCAGGCCGGTGACACCGTCCAGTTCAAGATCCAGTCGAAGTCCTCGTACAACGTCCAGATCTACCGACTGGGCTGGTACGGCGGCGACGGCGCGCGGCAGATGTCGACCGCGGCCCAGGCGGCGGTGACCTATCCCGCCAACTACACGAGCAGCCCGGCCAGTTGCACCACCAAGAACACCGGCCTCGTCGACTGCGGCAACTGGCCCGTGACCGCGAGCTGGACCGTTCCCAGCGACGCCGTGTCCGGCCTCTACATCGCGAACCTCACGCAGACCGACGGCGACGGCCTGATGCCGTACCCGTTCGTGGTGCGCAACGACTCCAGCACCTCCGACATCGTCGTGCAGACCAGCGACCAGACCTGGCAGGCCTACAACGACTACGGCGGCCAGGACCTCTACGGCGGCGCCGGTCCCGCGCCGGACGGCCGCGCCTACGAGGTCAGTTACAACCGGCCGTTGGACATCGGCGGCGACAACGGCATCTACGGCTCCGAGTACATGATGCTGTCCTGGCTGGAACGCAACGGCTACGACCTCAGCTACACCTCGGGCGTGGACGTGTCGGCGTCGAACGGCGCCACCCAGCTGGAGAAACACAAGGTGTACCTGTCCTCCGGGCACGACGAGTACTGGACGCAGAGCCAGTACTCCAACGTCCTGGCGGCCAGAAAAGCAGGTGTCCGGCAGGCCTTCTTCAGTGGCAACGAGGTCTTCTGGAAGACCCGGCTCGCCCCGAGCATCGACGGCACGAACACCGCCGACCGCACCCTGGTCTGCTACAAGATGACCAAGATGGCGCAGTCCAACGGCATCGCCGACCCGAGCGGCACCTGGACCGGCACCTGGATGGACCCGACGAGCACGAACTACGGGCAGACCTACCAGCCGCCGAACATCCTCACCGGCTCCATGTTCACGGTCAACGGCTACCGCAGCGACGCCATCACGGTCCCGGGGTCGTACGGCAAGAACCGGCTGTGGCGCAACACCTCGATCGCGAGCCTCACTTCGAGCCAGACCGCGACCTTCCCGACCGGGACGCTCGGCTACGAGTGGGACAGCGACATCAGCAACAGCACCAGACCCGCCGGCGCGATCGACCTGTCCTCCACGACGGTGGACATCCAGGACGCCAAGCTGCGGATGGACTGGGGCAACGTCTACGGCAACGGCACCGCGACGCACAATCTCGTCGAGTTCCGCGACCAGGACTCCGGGGCCCTGGTGTTCGGGGCGGGGACCGTGCAGTGGTCGTGGGGTCTGACCAACATCCCGACGTACAACCCCGATGACACGGTGGTCACCGAGGACTCCCGGATGCAGCAGGCGACCGCGAACGTCCTCGCCGACATGGGCGTGCAGCCGCTGACCCTGCAGAGCAACCTCGTCGCCGCCACGGCATCCACCGACACCACCGGCCCGACCGTCACGGTGACGAGCCCGGCCTCCGGGGTCACCGTCCCGGCGCTGAAGGCGGTCACCGTCACCGGTACCGCCGCCGACTCCGGCGGGGGCGTGGTGGCCCGCGTCGAGGTGTCCACCGACGGCGGCACGACCTGGAACGCCGCCAGCGGTCTGACGTCCTGGAGCTACAGCTGGACGCCGACGGCCCCGGGTTCGGAGTCCATCAAGGTCCGCGCGGTGGACGACAGCGTCAACATGGGCGCCGTCACCACCGTCCCGGTGACCGTCGGCCCGCAGGCCTGCCCCTGCTCCATCTGGCCGGCCTCGGCGGTGCCAGGCACCGTCAACGCGGGCGACGGCAGCTCGCTGGAGCTCGGCGTCAAGATCCGTACCACGGTGGCCGGTTCGATCACCGGCGTCCGCTTCTACAAGTCGCCGGCCAACACCGGCACCCACACCGGCAGCCTGTGGAGCGCCTCCGGCACCCGCCTGGCCACCGGCACCTTCACCAATGAGACGGCGTCCGGCTGGCAGCAGCTGAACTTCGCCACCCCGGTGACCGTCAAGGCCAACACCACCTATGTCGCCTCGTACTTCGCCCCCAACGGCGGCTACTCCTACGACGGCGGCGCCTTCACCAACAGCTCGGCGGGCCTGGCCCCGCTGACGGCACTCCAGTCCGGCACCGACGGCGGCAACGGCGTCTACCACTACGGTTCGACGAGCGCCTTCCCGTCCTCGGCGTCCTCGGGCAGCAACTACTGGGTCGACGTGGTGCTGGACACCTCGACGGCCAGTACGACGCCGCCCACGGTCAGTTCGACCTCCCCGACGTCCGGGGCGACCGGGGTGTCGATCACGGCGCCCGTGTCGGCGACCTTCAGCTCGGCGATCGACGCCGACAGCCTGACGTTCACCGTGAAGGACCCGGACGGCAACACCGTGCCGGGAGCCGTGACGCTGCCCGCGTCGAACAAGGCGACCTTCACCCCGTCGACGGAACTGGAGCTCAACACCACGTACACCGCGTCCGTGCAGGCCTCCGACCTGTGGGGCAACGCGATGACGGCCCCGGTGACGTGGACCTTCCACACCAGTTCCACCCCGCCGTCGGTCACCTGCCCCTGCACCCTGTGGAACTCGTCCACGGTGCCGGCCACGACCGACGTCACCGGTGACTCCAACTCCCTTGAACTGGGCACCCGGTTCAAGTCCTCGGCGGCCGGCTGGATCACCGGCGTCACCTTCTACAAGGGCACCGGCAACACGGGCACCCACACGGGCAGCCTCTGGTCCAACGACGGCACGCTGCTGGCGTCGGGCACCTTCACCAGCGAGACGGCCACCGGCTGGCAGACGCTGACGTTCGGCACCCCGGTGGCGATCACCGCCGACACGTCGTACGTCGTCTCCTACCACGCGCCCAACGGCAACTACGCGGTGGACGGCGGCTACTTCGCCGCGGCCCACCAGTCCTATCCGCTGACCGCGACCGCCGACACGACGTCGTCGCACAACGGTCTCTACCGCTACGGCTCGGACGTCGCCTTCCCCAATGGCTCGTACGGATCCGCGAACTACTGGGTCGGCCCGGTCTTCACGGCCGACGACCCGAGCGGGTCCCTGGCGGCGGAGACCGCCGCCTCGGAGGTGACCGCGTCCTCGCTGGCGCACACCGCCGATGTGGCCAGTGCCCTCGTCACGACACTGCCGAGCAGCACCAAGCTGTCGACGGTGAAGGCGACCGTGACCGTCCTGCCGGGCGCCAAGGCGGCGGCCGCCAGGAAGATGCACGTCACCGCCGTCGTCTCCTACGACCGGGCCACCCACAAGGTGTCCGTCCACCTGTCCGCCCCGCTGCCGGACGGCACGCGGTTCAAGGTCACGGTCACGGCAAAGGACAAGAGCCGCCACACGGTGAAGTCCCACAGCTGGACCCTGACCAGCAAGACCGTCCGCAAGAAGAAGAACTAGCACCCACCGATGGCGGCCCCCTCGAACTCGGGGGCCGCCACCGGGGATTGGCCCCCCACCGATGTCCACCGTCAGTGTTGTGATCCCCTGCTACAAGTACGGCCATTTCCTCGCCGACTGTGTGAGCAGCGTCCTGGACGAGCAGGACGGCGTCGACGTCCGGGTCCTCATCATCGACGACGCCTCGCCCGACGACTCGGCGGAGACCGCGCACAAGCTGGCCGCCGCCGACCCGCGCATCGAGGTCCGCGTCCACGAGACCAACAAGGGACACATCGCCACCTACAACGAAGGCCTCCTGGAGTGGGCCGACGGCGACTACGTGGCCCTCCTCTCCGCCGACGACCGGCTGGTCCCGGGCGCGCTGGTCCGCTCCGCCGCCCTCCTGGACGCCCACCCCGAGGTCGGCTTCGCCTACGGGCGTCCCCTGCGCTTCCAGCACGGCGGCCCGCTGCCGGCCGCCCGGACCCGGGGCACCGGGTCCGTCGTCTACCCCGGCCAGTGGTGGCTGGAGCGGCGCTTCCGTGAGGGCACCGGCTGCATCACCTCACCGGAAGTCGTCGTCCGCACGAGCCTTCAGCGCGAGGTCGGCGGCTACGACCCGGCCCTGCCCCACGCCGGCGACATCGAGATGTGGATGCGGCTCGCCGCACACGCCGACGTCGGCTATGTACGCGGCGCCGACCAGGCCTTCTACCGCGTCCACGGCAAGAACATGTCCACGACCGACTTCGGCGGCCAGCTCGACGACCTGCGCCAACGCCTCGTCGCCTTCGACTCGGTGCTCGTCAAGTGCGCCGACCGGCTGCCGCAGGCCGAGCGCCTGGCCCACGAGGTCCACACCCGGCTCGCCCGCTTCGCGCTGCGCCGGGCCTACCGGGCCTACGACCGGGGGCGCACCGGTGTCGTACCGGTCGACGAGTGCGTGGCCTTCGCCGAGGAGTGCCTGCCGGAGTTCGCGACGCTGCCCGAGTACCGCTCCCTGCGGCTGCGGCGGCGGATCGGCGCCAAGGCGATGCCGTATCTCCAGCCGCTGGTGTGGTCGGCCGTGTTCGAGCGCGGGCGGGAGCGGCTGTGGTGGGAGTCGTGGAAGCGCCGCGGTATCTGATGAACCGTCAGTTCGGCTCAGCCGGCCGCGGGCACCGGACCGGCGGTGCGCCGGTGGTCCACAGCGGTCTTCCGGCGGCGGCCCACCAGGAACCGGTCGAGCCACAGCGCCCCGAGAACGCCACCGGCCGCGCCCAGCAGCGCGACGCCCGCCAGGCCCCGGCTCTTGTCGCCCATCACCTCGGCGGCGCTCGGGGCGACCAGCACGGAGGCGGTGATCCGTGCGTAGGCGGGGACCCCCTGGGCCGTCTGCAACTCCTCGACGTGCTTCGTGTAGACGTCGATGATGCGGCGTACGGCCGTGGTGGCGCCGTCGGCGTCGGAGGTCTGCGACTGCACCTGCAGGGACGGGATCAGATAGCGGGGGGTCGCGCTGGTGCCGCTGTTGCGGGGGATCAGCAGGTAGGTCCCGTGGACGCCCGCCGCGCTCAACTCCTTGGCCCCGGCGGGGGATTCCAGCTGCTGGATGACGCCGTAGGAGACCACGGCGAGCGGCGGCAGGAGGTTCGTGTACTGGTTGGGCTGGTTCTGTGTCACCGGCGGCTTGAGGACGACCACCGCGGAGCCGACGTACTGAGGGGTCGGGCGCACCACCTGGTACGCGCCGACGGCCGTCAGCAGCAGCGCGACCACCAGTACGTACCAGCGGCGGAGCAGCGCGTCGGCTACGTTCCCGGGCGACATGTGAGTTCCTTCCGTCGACCCCGATACTGGCAGGACACGCGGCGGGACGCCACCGAATGGAGGGAGGTTTTGTGAGCCTTGGTGAGATATGGGCCATTCTGCGCCGACGTTGGTACTTCATGGTGCCCTTCACCGTGCTCAGCGTGCTCGGCGGCGCCTATCTGTACGCGACAGTGCCCGTCTCCTACCAGTCGCAGAGCTCGGTCGCGCTGCTGGACTCCTCCGCCGTCGCCCGGCTGGCCCCCACGTTCGGCAACCCCATCTCGAACGCGGGCGGTTCGCTGATCGTCACGGCCGACGTGCTGATCAGGACCCTCGAATCGGACGACGCCGCCAAGGAGTTGCGCGGCCGGGGCGTCACCGATGCGTACACGGCGGGCTTCGCGCCGGCGAGCGACAGCCCGCTGCTCGTGCTGAGCGTCACCGGCACCGACCAGGCCAAGGTGCTCAAGGAGACCAACACCCTGACCACCTTCGCCGGTGAACAGCTGACCGCCCTGCAGGCCGCCGCCCATGTCCCGCCCGCCTACGCCGTGCAGACGGCGCCGGTCGTGGTGCCGCAGACCCCGGTGGCGAAGTCGAAGAGCCGCTACCAGGACATCGCGGCCGTGGTCATCCTGGGCGTCGTCAGCGCGTTCCTGCTGTCGATCCTGATGGAGGGCATCGCGGTGGTCCGCCGCCGACGCCGCCTCGTGAAGACCGTCACCTCCCGACCGAAGAAGGCCCGTGGTCCGAACCGGACCCGGGTGAGCGCGCTGAACCGGCGGGTCGACGCCACCGCCGTCCTCACCGTCTACCTGGTGCTGGCCTTCTTCATCCCCTCGAACCTGGCCCTGCCCGCCCTCGGCGGCGTCGGCACCCCGGCCAACGTCTTCGCCCTGCTCGGCCTGTTGTGGTACCTCGCGACCTGGCTCGGCGGCCGCGTCCTCCCCGCACCGGGCACCCGGCTCGCCCGCGTCGCGATGTGCGTCCTCGGGACGGCCGTCCTGGCCGCGTACGTCGCCGACGCGATGCGCCAGAGCTCGCACCAGGAAGTCCTCGGCGCCGACCGGGGGCTCATCGGCTTCCTGGTGTGGGTGTCCCTGGTCGTCCTGACCTCGGCGGGCGTACAGGACCGGAGCCGGCTCGACGTGCTGATGCGCCGGGTGGTCGTGATGGGCGCCGTGGTCGCCGCGATCGGCTTCTACGACTTCTTCGCGGCCACCAACATCGCCGACTCCATCCACATCCCCGGCCTGCAGAACAGCGTGGCCCAGGTGACCACCCTGGACCGCGGTTCCTTCACCCGGCCCCGGTCCACCACCGCCCAACCGCTGGAGTTCGGCGGCATGTTGGCGATCCTGCTGCCCTTCGCGATCCAGCAGGCCCTCGATCCGGTACGCCGCCACCTCCGCGCGTGGCGCCGCTGGGCACCGGTGCTGCTCATGGCCGGCGCACTGCCCCTGACGGTGTCGCGGACCTCGATCATCGGCATCCTGCTGGTCGCCCTGGTGATGGTGCCGCGCTGGAAGCCGGCCCGGCGCTGGACCGCGCTCGGGGTGATGACGGCCTCCGTGGCCGTCTTCAAGGTGCTCATCCCCGGGCTGATCGGGACCATCACGGGCCTGTTCGCGTCGTTCCTGTCCAACTCCGACAGCAGCACCCAGGCCCGCACGGTCAAGTACAGCGCGATCGTGCCCTATCTGAAGGAACACCCCCTGTTCGGGCGGGGGTTCGGCACCTTCACACCGGACCTGTACTTCTTCACGGACAACCAGTACATGCTGACCGCCGCCGAGATGGGCGTGCTCGGGCTCGTCGCCCTGTTCACCCTGTTCATCACCGGCATCCACCACGGCGGCGGCATCCGGCGGCTGGCCCGCACCGAGTCCGACCGCGAGCTGGGGCAGGCCTTCTTCGCCTCGTCCCTGGTCGCCCTGGTCATCAGCGCCACCTTCGACTCGCTCAGCTTCCCCATGTTCGCCGGCATGTTCTTCCTGCTGCTCGGGGCGGGGGGCAGCTATCTGGGCTTCCTCCGGCGCGAGGCGGCCGCCGCCGTCGCCCTCCAAGCCCCTCGTGACACCCCCGAAGCCTCGCTCCGTCAACTCGTGGAGTCCCGTTGAGCCCCGTCGCCGTCATAGCCGTCACCTGGAACAGCGCCAAGGTGCTCCCCGGGTTCCTCGCCGCGCTCCCGGACGGCATGGCGGGCCTCGACTGGCGGCTCGTCGTCGCCGACAACGACTCCGCCGACGACACCGTCGAGGTCCTGCGCGAACTGGCCCCCGACGCCACGGTCGTGCGGACCGGGCGCAACGCCGGATACGCGGCGGGCGTCAACGCGGCGCTGGCGGCGGCGGGGGAGTGGGAGGGCGGCCACGAGGCCGTCCTGGTCTGCAACCCCGACATCCGGATGCGGCAGGGCTGCGCCAAACGCCTCGTCGACCGGCTCGACGGCGACGTGGGCATCGCCGTCCCCCTTCTCTACGAGGACGGCCGGGAGGCGCCCCTGCACTCGCTGCGCCGCGAGTCGAGCGTGCTCCGGGCGCTCGGCGAAGCCGTGATCGGCAACCGGCGGGCCGGGCGCTTCCCGTGGCTGAGCGAGTTGGTCACCGACCCCGCCGCGTATCGACAGCCCACCCGCGCGGACTGGGCGACCGGTGCGCTGATGGCGATTTCGGCGAACTGCCTTGCCGCGTGCGGTCCTTGGGACGAGTCCTTCTTCCTCTACTCGGAGGAGACCGAATACTGCCTGCGGGCACGGGACTTGGGACACGCCACCCAGTTGGAGCCGAGCGCCGAGGCCGTTCACCTGGGCGGCGACTCCCGGGTCTCGCCCCGCCTCTGGACCCTGCTCACCCTCAACCGCGTACGCCTGTACGGGCGTCGCCACGGGGCCCTCGCGACGGCGTGCTTCCGAGGTGCCGTGTTCCTGCGCGAGGCGTCACGGGCCGCCCTCGGCAGGAAGGCCAGCCGTGCGGCGGCGACCGCCTTGCTCACGCCGGGTGCCCTGCGTGCCGCTCCGGGCCCTCAGCCGGACCAAGTGGTGTAGAAACTCCCGGGGTTCACCAGGTACCGCACGGTCGGGTGCGGCACATGGCGCACGCTGTGCTTGCGGCTGTACCGGCGGATCAGCTCCCAGTCCTCTCGCGGTAGCACCTTCGGTGTCCGCCGCAGTCGGCTGAAGTGCAGGGCGCGGTCGCGCCGGGCGACGAACGCGTTGGTGTCCAGGAAGGCCTCGCGGGCGGACCGGCGGCGGTCGAACGGCACGGACAGGACGTCCCGTTCGGTACCGTCCGGCAGGACGCGGCGCAGTGCCGTGTAGACGCCGTCGGGTCCGCCGGGGGACCCCAGGACCGCCAACGCCCGTTCCAGATGGTCGGGTTCCCACAGGTTGTCGTCGTCCAGGAAGGCGACGTACCGCGAGCGGGTGAGCCGGATGCCCACATTGCGCACCACGCCCGCCACGCCGGTGTTGCGTGCCAGCGAGACGGCGAACAGCCGTGGATCGTCCGGGAGTTCGGGGAGACCGGCGCCGTCGTCGACGACGATGACGACCTGGTCGCGGACCGTCTGTGCCAGGGCCGAGCGGATCGCTGCCCGGAGTGCGTCGGGGCGGCGGTGCGTCGCGATGACCGTGGCGACGAGGGCCTCGGGGACGGTGGTCGCGGCGGAGAGACGGCGGGTCTCGGCGGTTTCGAGGCGGTGGAGCCGTAGCGCGGAGGGGGCGAGGAGGACCTTGTTGCGCAGCTCGAAGAGGACGAGCCAGCCGAAGGCGCGCTTGAGGAGTTCCCAGGGGGCGCGGGCGATGCGTCGCATGATCCTCTTCCTCAGCCGGCCGGCGCGGGGGTGATCGGGGTGCCGTCGGAGAACCGGTTGCCGCGCCAGACGTTGCCCGCACCGCCGGCGTTCCAGGCGGTGACGGCTCCGTAGACGCCGGAGTTGCGGTGGTACCGGCGGGAGAAGACGTTGTTCGTGACCTTGATGCCGGTGGCGCCCGGGCCGCCCCCGTAGAGGGCGTACGCGCCGCCGGCCAGCAGGTTGTCGTCGACGACGGTGTGGGAGACGGGGCCGGTGTCGGCGAACAGGCCGATGGCGGCGGAGGCTCCCTTGTCGACGGGGGTGGCGTTGAGCAGCGTGTTGTGCCGGATGATCAGCTTGCCCTTGTTGCTGCCGCCGCTGATCACCGCGTCGGTGTGCTGCCACTCGCCGCCCGCGTTGCGGAAGGGGACGAGGTCGTGGACGTAGTTGTCGTGGAGGTAACCGGTGCCCATGGACAGGGCGTTGCCGAAGACCGAGATGTCGCTCCAGCCGACCTCGACGGAGCTCTCGCTCATGTTGGAGACGGCGTAGTCCACACCGCCGTTGTCCGGGCCCTTGCCGGGGACGGCGGTGAGGGTGGTGTGCAGGACGCGGAGGCCGCTGTGGCCTGGGCGCAGGTTGACCCCCCACCAGTTGGTGGAGGTGATCCTGCTGTCGATGATCGTCACGTCGTCCGCGTAGATGTCGAGCGAACCGGTGATGTCCCAGCCCTTGATGACGGTGCCGTCCGTCCTGACGCTCAGGTTCCCGGTGGAGTGCGGCGTGAGTCCGATGCGGGGGCCGGTCGTGCGGGCGTCGGGGAAACCGGCTTCCCCGGGCGCCGCGGTCTCGGCGTGCGCCGTGCTGTCAGGCGGCGGAGCTCCGGGGGACGGGTCGGTGCTCCCGGAACAGGCGGTGGCCAGCGCGAGGGTCAGGACGGCGAGCAGGAGGCGCAGCCTCGTCATACGGTCTCCGCCGTACGGGAGCCGAACAGGAGGCGGCGGCCGGGCAGGACGCACACCACGTAGCAGGCCAGCGCGGCCGTGCCGACGGCGAAGAGGGCGAGGGTGCCGTCGCCGAGGAGGTGCTTCGCGCCGAGCAGCACCAGCGCCATCACGGCTCCCCCGAACAGGGGCCAGGCGCAGGCCCTGGCGATGGGGGCCAGACCGATCCCGGCCCGGCCCAGCGCGTAGAGGAAGACGGGGACGACGAGGCCGACGGCGACCAGGACGTGGGCCTGGGAGACGCCGACGATGCCGTGGAGCCGGGCGCCGACGATCAGGACGGGAATCAGCGCGACCAGCCACAGGCCCTGGACGAGGATCAGGGAGCGGCGCTGCCCGGTGGCGACGAGACAGTCGTAGGCGAGTTCGCAGCCGATGCGGACCAGGCCGAGGGCCATCAGCCAGGGCAGGGCCTTGGCGGCGGGCAACCACTGGCTGCCGTAGACGAGTTGGACGACCGGGCCGGCGAGGCCGGCGAGCAGGACGCACAGGGGGACGGTGCCGGCGACCAGGACTCCGAGGGCGCGGCTGAAACCCTGGGCGAGGGCCTGCGGGGAGTCGGCGAGGCGGGAGAAGCCGGCGAAGGAGACGCGGCGGGCCGCCTCGGAGATGATGCGCACCGGCCAGCCGGACATGTTGAACGCCAGGACGTAGAAACCGAGGGAGACCTGCCCGAGGGTCGAGCCGACGACCATGGTGTCCACGTTGACGACGGCGAGGGCGAGGAGGCTCGCCCCGGCCAGCGGGAGCCCGAACTTCAGCAGCGCGCGGGCCTGTTCGCGGTCCCAGCCGAACCGCAGCATGCCGGGGGCGGCCAGGGCGCAGCCGACGAGGGCGGCGATGTTGCCCGCGACCGCGCCCCAGGCGAAGCTCATCGCACCCCAGCCGGCGAAGGCCAGCACCAGCGTCACGGTGGTGCTGAGGACGAAGTTCAGCGCGTCGATGATCATCCGCTTGCCCTGCGCGAACTCCCGGGTGAGGAAGCCCGCGGGCACCTGCGCGATCCCGTCGATCACCAGGCACAGGCACATCACGCGCAGGACGTCCGAGGCCCCGGGCGAGCCGAGCAGACCGGCCACCGTCGGCGCCGAGACGAAGATCGCCGCGTACAGCAGACCGCTGGAGACGGTGCCCAGGGTCAGGACGGTCGGCGCGAAGCGGCGGGGGTCGCCGTCCCAGCGGACGATGGCCAGCCCGACGCCCAGTTCGTTCGCGGAGAGCAGCACCAGGAGGACGGTCTGCGCGATGCCGTAGACGCCCCATTCCGCCGGTCCGAGGGCGAAGCGGGCCAGCAGGATGCCGGTGGCGAAGTTGCCGAGGCGCATGACCACGGTGTTGATGAGGCTCCAGCGGGCCGCTGAACGGACCTTCCGGCCAAAGGAGTTCGGAGCCGGCGGAGCGGGGGCGTCGCTCGCTTCAGTGGTCCCGCTGTCCGGTGTGCGAACGGTGTCCATGAGTCGATTCCTCGTCGAGCGGCTCGGTGGCGGGCGCCACGGTCATGACGGATCTGCCCGTCCTCGGCTCTGCGGCGGACCTGCTCTCGGCGGACCGGGACCAGGCCGGCGGTGTCCGCAGGGCGATCGTCTGGTCCATGAGCGGTTCCTCGGCCGTCGGCTCGGGGGCGGGGGCGGTCACCGGCTCGGCGGGCTCCTCGGCCGGCACCGGTGTGCGCGAGCGCCGGCGCGCCTCCGCGTAGAAGGTGACGACCAGGCTGAGCACCAGGCCCAGGGCGCCGGCCATGACCAGGTACTCGAGCCGGGTCTTGGTCTGCGCCACCGGGATCTGCGGAGGCACGATGGTCGTCATCTGGATCATGGCCTTCGGGGCCACCGACTGCTGCTCCTGGAACTGCTCCAGCCGCTCCTTGGCGTACGCGGTGAGGATCTTGTCCGAGGCCAGGACGGAGGCCTTGTCGGTGCCGGTCACGGTGAGCCACATCAGCGGACCCTGCGCGTTGTCGGCGAGCTTGGCCTCGAACGTGCCCTTGGCGCCACGGGACTTGAGGTCCCGGATCGAGCCGTCGGAGTTGAGGTTGCGGGCCAGGCTGTCGGCCATGCCGGTGAGCGAGGTCTGCGTGCTGAGGAAGGGGTTGCCGTCGTAGGCGACCGTGGCCTTCTGGGAGTTCAGCAGAACCACCGTGCTCTGCGACTGGTAGGTGACCGGGACCATCAGCCGCACGGCGACCATCAGGCCCACGGTCAGCAGCAGTCCTGGCAGCAGGACGTACCAGCGCCTGCGCATGACCCGGGAGATCTCAGCGAGATCCATGGTGGTCCCCCCTGGTGACCTGGTGTTCGACGAGCATATGTTGCAGGCGGATCATATGGGGAACGTTCGATCCTCGGCTCGGGGGTGGTCGGTGGGTCTCGGCCGGGTGCTCGCGGTGCCGCCCTCCAGCAGCACGTCGGCGATACGGTCGCTCGCGCGCCCGTCCCACAGGTCGGGGCGGCGCGGCGCGGGCGGGGCGTCCAGGACGCGGTTCACGGTGGCCACGATGCGCGCCGGATCCCGCCCGGCCAGCACGTTGGTGCCCTGCTCGACGGTGATGGGCCGCTCGGTGTTGTCCCGCAGGGTCACGCACGGCACGCCCAGCGCGGTCGTCTCCTCCTGGATGCCGCCGGAGTCGGTCAGGACGACACGGGCGGAGTCCTGCAGGGCGATGAAGTCCAGGTAGCCGGCGGGCGGTACGAGCCGGATGCCGCCGGGGACGCCGATGTCGGCCAGCTTTCCGGCCGCGCGCGGGTGCACCGGCAGCACGAGCGGACAGCGGCCGGCGATCTCGCCGAGAGCCTTCAGCAGCCCGGTGAGGACCTCGGGGTCGTCCACGTTGGCGGGCCGGTGCAGGGTGACCAGGCCGAACTCGCCCTTGGTCAGGCCGTATCGATCGAGGATGTCCGAGGCCCTGGCCCGTTCCAGATTGGCCAGCAGCGTGTCGATCATGACGTTGCCGACGAGGTGGATCTGGTCGTCCCGGTACCCCTCGGCGCGCAGGTTCTCGGTGGCGTCGGGGGAGGGGGCCAGCAGATAGTCGCTGACCCGGTCGGTGGCGACCCGGTTGACCTCCTCCGGCATGCTCCAGTCGCGGCTGCGCAGACCCGCCTCGACATGGGCCAGCAGGGGGCCGGCCTTGGCGGTGACCAGGGCGCAGGCCAGGGTGGAGTTGATGTCGCCGACCACGACGACGATGTCCGGGGACACCTCGGCCAGGAGCGGTTCGAACGCGGTCATCACCCGTCCGGTCTGCTCGGCGTGGCTGCCGGAGCCGACGCCGAGGTAGCGGTCGGGCGGCCGGATGCCGAGGTCGGCGAAGAACACGTCGTTCATGGCCGGGTCGTAGTGCTGGCCGGTGTGGACGAGGATCACCTCGGCGCCCCGGGCCTCCAGGGCGTCCATCACCGGTTTGATCTTCATGTAGTTGGGGCGCGCCCCGGCTACGCAGACGATGCGCGGCATGCTTCAGAGCACCTCGATCGTGGGTCCGGCCGCCAGCCGCCGCCGGCAGTCGAGGACGAAGGGGGCGTGTTCGGTGACGAGTTCGTAGTCGAAGGCGTCGTGGTCGGTGAGCAGGACCACCACGTCGGCGGCGGCCAGCTCCTCCGGACCGGGCTCGACCCGCACCAACCGGGCGTCCACCGGCAGGCTTTCGACCACGTGCGGGTCGGCCGCCCTGACCTGGGCCCCCATGTCGAGGAGGAGTTGGGAGATACGCAGGGCGGGCGACTCGCGGGCGTCACCGGTGTTCTTCTTGTACGCCAGGCCGAGCAGCAGGATGCGCGAGCCGTTCACCGACCGGCGTCTCTCGTTGAACAAGTCGCTGATACGGCGGGTCACGTACTCCGGCATGTGGTTGTTGATGTCGTTGGCCAGCTCCACGAAGCGGAAGCTCTGGCCGAGTTCGCGCTGCACCCGCCACGACAGGTACGAGGGGTCGATCGGCAGGCAGTGACCGCCGACGCCCGGTCCGGGCGTGAACTTCATGAAGCCGAAGGGCTTGGAGGAGGCGGCGTCGATGGCCTGCCAGACGTCGATGTCCAGGTGGTGGGCGAACATCGCGATCTCGTTGACCAGGGCGATGTTCACATGCCGGAAGGTGTTCTCGAGCAGCTTGGCGAGCTCGGCCTCCTTCGGCGAGTTCACCGGCACGGTGGTGTCGACGAGTTGGCCGTAGAAGTCCTGAACCGCCTTCAGGGACGACTCGTTGACACCGGACACCACTTTCGGGGTCTCCTTGAAACCCCATACGGCGTTCCCGGGGTCGATCCGCTCCGGGCTGTAGCCCAGGTGGAAGTCCTTGCCCGCGGTCAGGCCCGAACCCTCCTCCAGGATCGGCGCGAACAGCTCCTGGGTGGTGCCGGGATAGGTCGTCGACTCCAGGACGACGGTGGCTCCCGGGCGGAGATAGCGGGCGAGGGTGACCGCCGACTCCCGTATGTACCGCAGATCGGGGGTGCCCTCGTGCAGCGGGGTCGGCACCGTCACGACGGCGATGTCGAAACCGCCGCAGTCGCGCGCCGACTCGCTCGGGCGATAGGCACCGCTGTCCAGCGCCGCACGGATCCGCTCGGAGGAGACGTCCTCGACGAAGGACTCACCGGCGGCCAGGCTCTTGATCCGCCGGGCGTCGACGTCGTAGCCGACCACCTCGTGTCCGACCTCGGCGGCGCGGACGGCCAGCGGCAGGCCGACGTATCCCTGTCCCACCACGACGACGCGCATCAACGGCTCCTGTTCACGGGCGTGGGTGACGGGGTGAGCCGGATCAGCTCGCGGGCCGTCATGAGAAGGAAGGCTGCGTTGGTGGTCAGATAGCGCCGGCCGAGGCGGCGCGGCTCCTGCAGCGCGCGGTAGAGCCACTCGACTCCCCAGCGCTGCCAGGTCTCGGGGGCCCGCTTGGTGACCCCGGCCAGGATGTCGAAGGAGCCGCCGACCCCGTGCACGACACGGGCGCCGGTGCGGGCGCCGTGCGCGGCGGTGAAGATCTCCTTCTTCGGCGAGGTCATGCCGAGGAACAGCATCTGGGCGCCGCTGCGCGCGATGTCGTCCGCGATGGACTCCTGCTGGGAGTCGTCGAAGTAGCCGTTGCGGCTGCCCGCCACCTTGAGGCCGGGGAAGCGGTCGGCCACCCGGAGCAGCATCTGGTCCAGCACCTCCTCCTTGGCGCCGAGGAAGTACACCGACATGCCCGCCGACTCCGCCTCGGCCAGCAGGCGCAGGAACAGGTCGATGCCCGCGACCCGTTCGGGCAGCGGGGCGCGCAGCACCCGGCCGGCCCAGACCACGGCCTGTCCGTCGGCGAGGACGAGATCGCAGCCGGCCACGGCGTCGGCGAGCCGCTGGTCGCGCCGCATGTTCACCAGCTTCGCGGCGTTGACCACCCCGATCTCCAACTGTCTTCCGTCCCGCACCGCTTCGAGGCAGCGCTCGACGGTCTCGTCCATGGTCAGCGGGTCCAGCTCGACCCCGAACAGAGTCTGACGCTCCGTCATATCCGGCCCCCCTGCCAGGCGTGCAGCATCCAGCCGAACTCGTACGGCCGGCATTCGCGGTCCACGGCGACCGGCGGGTACACCCGGTCCAGCCACTTCAGCCGCAGGCCCGGAACGGCCCGGGTGGTGACTCCGCGGGCGGCGCGCACCGCCTTCTTCGGGTCGCCCCGGTAGACCTTGCGCCAGGTGGCGCCGAGCTCGTCGAGGATCAACGGCTCCTGCTTCTCCGGGCGTGCGGCCAGTTCGGGCACGTCCGTCATCCAGCCCAGGCCCTTGCGGATCGCCGCGCCGAAGTCGGAGCCCCCGGCGTCGGTCAGGTCGAACAGGGCGGTCGGCGCCATCGCGTGCTGGTGGACGCTGTAGACCGGGTAGCCCTCCACCGCACCGCCGGTGCGCGCGTCGTAGTGCCACCACCACTGCCCGCCGTCGCCCTGCAGCTCACAGATGCGCGCCGCGCACGCCTCGGCCGCGGCCAGCGCCTCCGGGTCGCCGCCCCCGTCACCGCTCGCGTGCGCGCGGGCCAGGGCCTGGAGCGGGTACGTCTGGTCGGCGAAGCAGCTCACATGGGCCCGGTAACCGGGCAGCAGACCGGGGCCGGTGGCGTGCGGGAACAGCGGGCTGTCCCCGATCCGGGCCCGCAGCAGCCGGTCGCGGGCCGCGGTGAAACGTCCCTCCACGTCGACCGTGTCGCGCGCCGCCGCGAGCGCGGACAGCACCCACGCCGCCTCGACCGTGTACTGCGGCCGGTTCGCCTCGTCCAGGGCGTCGACCTGCGCGAGGGCGTCGGACAGTTTGGGATGCTCGGTGTCGGCGGCGGCCCAGGCGATGAGCGCCGCGTCACCGAGGTTGGTCACCGCGGGCAGCGACTCGATCAGCAGGCCCGTGAACTCCTCGGCGGTGCGCCCGCCGAGTGCCGCGCGCTGCCGGTCCTCGGGGAGGAACCGGACCCCGAGCGCGGTGATGGCCGCGTACCGGGTGCTGGTCCCGCGCCGCTCCAAGGTCCAGGAACCGTCGGGTGCCCGCCGCCCGGCCATGGTGAAGGCGAAGGCCTCACCACCGGGAAGCAGCATCGACGGAAGCCCCGACTCGGCGACCGCTAGCAGTCGTTGGGCGAGCGCCAGCAGCGGCGGATCCTCATGACCGAGCGCGGCCAGACGTGTGATGGTCATCGTTCGGACACACCAACCCCCCTGTGGGTCCCGTGTTGTGGACAGACTGATGATCGCCGCGGCGCGAACGGGCGCTCGGCTCAAGGCAGATGGAAGATGTCAGACGTCGGAGCGGTTGCCGCTCCTCGCTTCAGGCACAGGTGTCCCCCACCCGGTAACCCCCCTGGGCACGACTGGTCTGTGCGCTCATTGTGCCTGGTCTGCACAGATCGCACACATGTTATGCCGGTAGATGTTCGATGAATAGCGTTTTGAGAGAGACAGGAGTCAAACGCGCTCGACGAGCTCGCCGTCCTTCTCGTCGTACAGCTCGCCCGTCTCGGGACACTCCCAGCCGCCCGGCTCGCCTTCTCGTTCGACCAGCCGCACGCCGGCGCGGCCGACCCAGCCGATCCGGCGCGCCGGAACCCCGGCCACGAGCGCGAAGTCCGGCACGTCCCGGGTCACCACGGCACCCGCCGCGACCAGCGCCCACCGCCCGACGCGCACCGGCGCCACACACACCGAACGGGCCCCCAGCGACGCCCCCTCGGCCACCACCACCGCCACGGCCTGCCAGTCGTCACCGCGCTTCAGCCGGCCCTGCGGGTCCACCGAGCGGGGGAAGTAGTCGTTGGTGAGCACCGCCGCCGGACCCACGAACACCCCGTCGCCGAGCACCGCGGGTTCGTATACCAAGGCGTAGTTCTGGAGCTTCACGTTGTCGCCGATCCGCACTCCCGGGCCGACGTACGCTCCCCGGCCCACGATGCATCCCGTGCCCAGCCGGGCGTCCTCCCGGATCTGGGCCAGATCCCAGACCGTCGTCCCGTCACCGACCGCGGCCGTCTCGTCGACCTGCGCGGTCGGCTGGATTCTGAAGCTCACTGGGCTGAACCTTTCGTCTCGTCCGGGACGGAGGGGACGGCGTCGACGACGGCCCCTCGTGCGGCACAGTTGACCATGCCCCGGGGCCGGTGCGCATCGGCCGCGTTTGAGTCTCCGATGTCTGAATTGAGCCTTCGGCCGTCCGGCCGCCCGGCGAGCCTCAAGGCCTACATCCTGAGACTGACGCGCGGCCCGGATATCCGCCGCGGGCCCGATGCCGCCCGTCACCGCACCCTGAAGGGTGGCGGCCATGGATGAACCCGGAGAACTGACGAAACGTCATAAGAGATCTCTGAAAGGCAAGTTGGCGACCATTGCGGCCGTCCTCTGTCTCACCTCGGGCGCCGTGGCCGCGTTACCCGCGTCCGCGTCCGACGCGACACTGGCCGAGGACGGGCACACGGTCAGCATCAGCCGGACCTCGTACGGCGTACCCCACATCCTGGCCCAGGACTTCGACGGGCTCGGCTACGGCTACGGGTACGCGTTCGCGCAGGACAACGTGTGCGATCTCGCCGACCACGTGGTGACCTTGCGGGGTGAGCGGTCCCGGTTCTTCGGGCCCGACGGGGAGCCCGGCGAAGGCGAGGAGCAGGGCTCCAACCTCGCGAGCGACACCTACTACAGCGGACAGCTGCGCGCGGGTACGGTCCGCCGACTGCTCGCCCAGAAGGCGCCGTTGGGGCCGACTGCGGAGCTTCGCCGCATGGTCGAGGGATACGCCGCCGGCTACAACCGCTATCTCCGGGACACCGGCGTCGCCCACCTCCCGGACGCACGCTGCAAGGGCAAGCCCTGGGTGCGCCCGATCACCGCGCTCGACCTCTGGAACGTCGTCTACGACGTCAACAGGGTCACCGAGACGGTGCCGCTGGTCCCGGACATCGGCGACGCGAAACCTCCGACGGCCTCCGGCGCGACCGCCGCTCCCTCCGTCTCTTCGAGTGGGCTCGACGGGCTCGGCCTCGCCTCCGCCGACGTCGGCAGCAACGGCTGGGCGCTCGGCCGGGACGCCACCCGCAGTGGCAACGCCATGGTCCTCGCCAACCCGCACCTGCCCTGGGCCGTCGGCTACTTCCGGTTCTACCAGGTGCAGTTGACGATCCCCGGCACCCTGGACGTGTCCGGCGCCGGCCTCTACGGCACTCCGCTGGTCGAGATCGGCCACAACAGCACCCTCGCCTGGACGCACACCGCGAGCGACGCCCAACACGCCTCCTTCTACGCCCTGAAGCTCGTCCCCGGCGACCCGACCAGCTACGTGCTCGACGGCAAGTCCGTGCGGATGGACCGCCGTTCGGTCCCGGTCACCGTCCGCGACGCGAACGGCGAGCTGTCGACCGTCGAACGGACCCTGTACACCTCGCGTTTCGGCCCCGTTCTGTCCTCCGGCTGGAGCACGACCACCGCCTACGCGATCCGTGACGCCAACGCCGACAACCTGCGCTCCATGAACACCTGGCTGGCCATGGGCAAGGCCCGGAACCTCGCCCAACTCCGCGCCGCCCAGGACGAGTTCCAGGGCATTCCCTGGACCTACACCCTCGCGGCCGACACCGGCGGTGGCACCTACTTCACCGACTCGTCGGCCGTCCCGCACCTCACGGACGCCCAACTCGCCCAGTGCACCCTCGCGAACGACGAGGGGCCCACCGCCCTGGACGGTTCCCGGTCCGCCTGCGCCTGGGGCAGCGACCCCGACGCGCTCGTGCCGGGCGTCTACGGACCCTCCCACCAACCGAAGTCGAGCCGCACCGACTACGTCGCCAACTCCAACAACGGCCCCCAGTACGTCAACCCGGAGGCGCCGATCACCGGCCTCCCGGGCGTGTACGACACCGACCCCCACCTCGACGGGCGGGCCCAGCTCGGACTCCGCATGATCGCCGAACGCCGGGACGGCACGGACGGGTTGGGCGCCCCGGGCTTCACCGAGGCCACCCTGCGCGCGTCGATGCTCGGCAACCGCGTCCTGTCCGCCGAGACGGGCCGCGACGACATCGTCGCCCTGTGCCGCGCTCACCCGAGCCTGACGGCCACGGACGGCACGCAGGTCGACGTGACGCAGGCCTGCGCGACCCTCGCCCGCTGGGACACCCGCGCCGACACCACCAGCCGGGGCATCGTGCTCTGGAGCACGTTCTACAACCGCCTCCTCGACGGCGGCCCGCCCGACACCTGGCGCCGCGTCCCCTACGACCCCGCCCAACCCCTCACCACACCAAGAGGGTTCAAGGGCGAGGACCCGCGCGTCCAGCGCGCCCTGGCCGACGCCGTCCAGGAGTTCGCGGCCCGTGACCTCCCCGTCGACGTCGAGCTCGGCGCCGTACAGAAGTGGGACGGCATTCCGCTGCCCGGCTGCGACGCGGGCTGTTTCGACGTCGTGGAGGCGAGCCCCGACTCGGGCACCGGCACCCCGACCGCCGGAGCCTTCGGCACCAGCTTCCTGATGACCGTCGAACTGACCCCGGACGGGCCCCGTGCCCACACCCTGCTCACCTACGGCGAGTCGGCGAACCCGTCCTCGCCCCACTTCTCGGACCAGACCCGCCTCTTCTCGCGCAAGCAGTGGGTCACCGAACGCTTCACGCAGGCACAGATCGCCGACGACCCGGCCCTGGAGGTGACGACCTTGCACAGGTGAGGCAGGCCGACGCAGCGCGGGCCGGTCGCAACTCGGTGGCTCGGATGTGGGGTTGACTGGTCTACACCCTTGACTGGTACAGACCAATACGGTTCAGTCGGTGGCGTCATCCCCCACCACGGCCGCCCCCCACGCCGTGACCGGTCCGACCGGCCCGTGCGCACAAGGCTCTGCTTCGCCCTGCCCTCGGCGGGGTACGGCCGTGCTCCACAGAGGAGTTGAACCCTGTGTTGAGACGCCGCATCTCAGCAGTACTGACCGCCATCGTTCTCGGAAGCCTGACGCCCGTGGTCCTTCCGGCCGCGTCCGCGTCCGCCGCCGCGTGTTCCAGCTATCCCAACTGGGTGGCGGGCAAGTCGTACGTCACCGGCAACATCGTCCGCTACACGGACGGCAAGGCGTACATCGCCGAGCACGACAACCCTGGCTACGACCCCGTCGTCAGCACCTGGTACTGGGAGCCGTACGCCTGCGACGGCGGCTCCACGCCCGTCGGGAACTTCGTGGTGAGCGAGGCGCAGTTCAACCAGATGTTCCCGAGCCGGAACTCCTTCTACTCGTACAGCGGTCTCACCGCCGCGCTCAGCGCCTACCCCGGCTTCGCGACCACCGGCAGTGACACCACGAAGAAGCAGGAGGCCGCCGCCTTCCTCGCCAACGTCAGCCACGAGACCGGCGGGCTGGTGTACATCGTCGAGCAGAACACCGCCAACTACCCGACGTACTGCGACTGGAGCCAGTGGTACGGCTGTCCGGCCGGTCAGTCCGCCTACTACGGGCGCGGTCCGCTGCAGCTGAGCTGGAACTTCAACTACAAGGCCGCCGGTGACGCGCTCGGCATCGACCTCCTGGGCAACCCGTGGCTGGTGCAGAACGATTCGGCCGTGGCCTGGAAGACCGCGCTCTGGTACTGGAACACCCAGAGCGGCCCCGGCAGCATGACCCCGCACAACGCGATGGTCAACGGCGCCGGCTTCGGCCAGACCATCCGCAGCATCAACGGCTCGATCGAGTGCGACGGCAAGAGCCCCGCCCAGGTGCAGAGCCGCGTGGACGCCTACCAGCGGTTCACCTCGATCCTGGGGACCACCCCGGGGGCCAACCTCTACTGCTGAGCGTGCGGCACGGGCACCGGTCGGACCGTTCCAACGGCCGGTGCCCGTCCCACCCCCGCGTTCCAGGGGCGGTGCGTTCCAGCAGGTCAGGCCCTGTATGAGCGTTCCAGCTTCCCGTTTCCCCCGACTGTCCTGGCGGCTGGGACGGATCACCGCGCAAGCTGCGGTTGTTCGCAGCGAGACCCACCACGAACCGGGTGGCTCGCCTTCCGGCACCGCACTCAGGGGGAACCCGATCATGTCCAACATTGCCTTCCGCCGCCGTTCGGCACTTCTCACCGCGACCTTCGCCGCGGCCGCCTCACTCGCACTGACCGCCTGCGGAACCAGCACGGACACGGGGGCCAAGAGCACCCCGACCGTCGTCACCGACAACTCCTCGACCGCGACCCCCGAGGGGAACACCGGGGGCACCAAGACGGACACGGGCACCGGGGCAGCGGCCTCCGGTACGGACGCGGCCGTCTCGACGTCGGGCAGCGGCGGCAGCACCTCCAAGGGGTCCACCGGGGCCAAGACGACCTCGGGCATCGTCACCTGCACCGGCGCCAACACCAGGGTCACCGCGCAGACCGTGTCGCGTCCGCTGAACCACCTGCTGCTGGCCGTCAAGAACACCGGCTCCAAGACCTGCTACCTGTACGGCTACCCGGCCCTGAACTTCCAGGACGCCCAGGCCGTGCCTCCGGTCGACAAGGACACGCAGCCGCAGGCGGTCACCACGCTCCGCCCCGGACAGTCGGGCTACGCGGGCGTCCTCCTCTCCGCCGCCGACGGCAGCGGCACCGGCGGCTACACCGCGAAGACCCTCTCGGTGATCTTCCAGAACCGCGCGCTCGACTTCCTGGGCTCCGGCGTCAAGGTCGCGCTGCCGGCCAAGGGCGTCTGGATCGACAGCTCCCTGACCACCACGTACTGGCTGACCGATCCCTCGGACGCCCTCAACTAGGCAGTCCGTGCAGCGAAGTTCCCTGCCGCACAGAGAGGACGTAGGTGTGTCCAGTACATCGAACAACGTGAACCGGCGGCCCGATCCCGAGGCGCCCGCGCACGAGCACTTCGAGGTGGTGTGGCACACCTCGTCCGCCGGCGCGTTCAGGAGAGCGGGCCTGCTGGCCTGGGAGATCATCGGCATCGCGGTCGGCCTGCACTCCGCCGACGAGGTACAGCCGAGCGGTATCGAGATCCGCGAGTACGAGGGCCCGCTCGTCGTCAGATTCGTCTACGGCGACGATCACGAACTCGCCCGCCGGCACACGGCGTTGGTGGAACGCCGGCTCTGGAGCTGCACGGTGGGGGAGTTCCTCGCCTTTCTCCGCGAGACGGCCGCCGACCCGACGACGCAACCCGGGTCGCCGGATTTACCTCTCCTGGATTGCGCATAGCCGGGCCCACCCCTACCACTTGACCCAGTCGAGGAGACATCCCCCCATGTTCGACAGCCCCCTTTCCGGGAGCCGAGTCCTCCGTCGCCGTGCCACGGCCCTCGCCGTGGCCGGTACTGCCCTCGCGCTCGCCGTCCCCGTCTCGGCGACGGCCGTCTCCGGCGCCGGCCGCGCCACCGCCGCCGCCCCCGACCCGGTGTCGTCCTTCGGGTTCACGACCCGGGAACGCAAGGACGCCCTCGCCTACTGGACGCCGGCCCGGATCAAGGCCGTAGGAAAGTCGGTGGACCTCGGGCCGACCGGGCCGAAGACCAAGACGTGGACCGGTCCACAACTGAAGACCGTGGGGCGGATGTTCATGGTCAACGCCGCGGGGGCCGACACCTGGTGCACGGCCACCGCCGTGAAGAGCGGCAACCGGTCGGTCGTGATGACCGCGGGGCACTGCGTCCGCCGTTCCGCCTCGCCGGACAACACCAACATGTCGATGGTGTTCGTCCCGGCCTACAGCAAGGGCAAGCGGCCGTACGGCGTCTTCGCGGTCCGTACCGTGCTGACCCCGCGCACCTTCGCGCAGGAGGGCACGAACGACGTGGCCGCGATGGTCGTCGACGCCGACAAGAACGGTCGTAGGCTCACCGACGTCGTGGGCGGCACGCCGATCGCCTTCAACCGGGCGGTCGGCGGGAAGATCTCGTCCTTCGGCTACCCCGCCACCCACCCGCAGCTCGGCGAGGAACTCCTGCGCTGCGTAGGTACGGAGAAGAAGGAGAACGGCCAGCAGATGATCCCCTGCGACATGACCGGCGGCTCCAGCGGCGGCCCCTGGCTGGCCGGGTTCAACGAGACCACCGGGCAGGGCACCCTCGTCTCGGTCAACAGCGCGCTAGACGCCTTCCAGCCCACCAAGATGTACGGCGAGATCCTGGGCGCCACGGCCAAAACCATGTACGAACGGGCGGCGCGTGGCTGATCCCCCGGCCCCTGAAGGGCTGCCCCCGCCGACAGGGGCAGCCCCACGCCTGTACCGCCAGGGGAGGTGCGGTGACGGGCGCCTTGCCATGACAGCCGTGGGGTTGACCAACACTGCCGGCACCCGAGACTTCCGTTCCCCTGGCGGTGGGACCAGCTTGGAGTGCCGGGCGGGGGTATGGGGTGTGAACTCCCGGAGATCCGTGCACGTAGTCGCCGATGTGGGCCTCCAAGGGGGTACGTAGGTACCCGCATACCTACGCCGACGCGCTCTCCCCGGGCTGTGCCGCCGCCAGGATCTCGGTACGGGAGGCGATACCGAGCTTGGCCAGGATGTGCTCGACATGGGCGTCCACGGTGCGTTTGGAGATGACGAGCCGTTCGGCGATCTCGCGGTTGGACAGACCCTGGGTGACGAGCGCGGCGACCTCGCGTTCCCGGCGGGTGAGGGGGTCGGCCGGGCGGGTGTCGGGGGTGGCGTCGCGGGCCGCGGGGATGCCGGGCGGTTCGTCCGCGTCCGTGCGTACGGCGTCCAGCAGTTCGCGGCCCGACATCCGGGCCCCCGCCTCCCGCCACCGCTCGTACTGTTCGGCGCCCAACGCCGTTCGTGCCGCCCGCTGTTGTGACTCCTGCTCCTCCAGCAGCCGGGGCAGCATGCCGACCGGGTCGCCGCCCAGCCGTCGCGCGTGCTCCGCGTAACCCATGAGCCAGCAGGCCCGGACGTACCGCTTCTGCCCGGCCGCGTGCCAGGCGAGCCCCAGCGACGCGAGCGCGGCCACGAGGACCTCGCCGATCTCGCTCGCCGCCTCCAGCCCCCGCCGCAGCGCGACCGCGCTCTCCTCGGGCCGTCCGACGAGCCACAGGATGACGCCCTGCACGGTGAGCGTGGACCCGTACATCTGGCGCTCGCCCCGGCCCTCCAGATACGCCAGCCCTGCCTCGGACCACTCCAGCGCCAGGTCCGTGAAGCCCAACGCCGCGTACAGCAGGGCCCCTTCGTAGTGGACGACGCCGATGCCCAGCGCGTCGTCCGCCGCGACCATCCGCTCACGGGCCGAGTCGAGCGCCGCCATCCCCTCCTCCACGGCCCCGCCGAGCACGGTCATCGCGCCCAAGTAGCCCTCGCTGAACAGCTCCACACGGCTCTCGCCGATGCGCCGGGCCAGCTCCAGGGCCTGCGGGAACCGGTCCAACGCGGTCTCGAGATCAGCGGTCCACACCCCGAACACCCCGGTCATGAACAGCGCCCAGGCCCGCGCGGGGGAGTCCTGCGGGACGAGACCGAGCCCCTTGTCGATCCAGTACCGGCCCTCGGACAGTGTGCCCGCCGCCCGCCAGTACGCCCCGAGCCGCGTCGCCAGCCACAGCGCGTCGCCCGCTCGTCCCTCGGTCGCGCAGCCGTACTCCAGGGCCGCCCGTACGTCGGCGATCTCCGCGCGCACGGCGTGGTGCAGCCGGACCTGGGCCGGGCCCACCAGGCCGTCCCAGAAGCGGGAGACGAGTTCCTCGTAGTGGGCGAAGTGCCGTTGCCGTACGGCCTCGGCGCCCTCGCTGTGTGCGAGGCGACCGGTGCCGTACTCGCGGATGGTGTCCAGGAGGCGGTAGCGGCGTCCGTCCTCCCCGATGCGCTGGACGACCGACTTGTCGACGAGCCCGATCAGTGCCTCGACGACCTGTTCGCCGTCGAGTTCACCGTCCGCGCACACCCGCTCGGCGGCGGACAGTTCGAAGGAACCGGCGAACACCGACAGCCGCGCCCACAGGAGTTGCTCCTGGGGTGTGCACAGGTCGTAGGACCAGTCGATGGCCGCGCGCAGGGTCTGGTGCCGGGTGAGCGCGGTGCGCCGGCCGCCGGTGAGGACCTCGCAGTGGCGGTCCAGGCGGGCGACGAGTTCGGAGAGGGGTACGGCCCGCAGTCGTACGGCGGCGAGTTCGAGGGCGAGGGGGATGCCGTCGAGGCGGTCGACGAGGGCGAGGAGGCTCTCCCGGTCGGCGCCGTCGAGCGCGGGGCTCCCGGTGACGGCGGCGGCGCGCTGCACGAACAGGTCGACGGCGTCGGTGCGGGCCAGCGGGGCGATCGGCAGACAGCGCTCGCCCGGCACGTCCAGCGGCTGCCGGCTGGTGGCGAGCACGCTCAGCCCGGGGGCCTCGCGCAGCAGGATGTCGCAGAGCATCGCGCACGCGTCGACCAGGTGCTCGCAGGTGTCGAGGACGATCAACATCCGCCTGCCGCGCAGATGTTCGACGATGGCGTCCAGCGGTGTCATCCCGGACTGCTCGGGCAGCTCCAGCACGCCCGCGAGCGTCGGCGGCACCAACTCCGGGTCGTGCAGGGCCGACAGCTCCACCAGCCGTACTCCGTCCGGGAACCGGTCCGCGACCGCGGGGGCCGCCCGGAGTGCCGTACGGCTCTTGCCGACGCCGCCCGGTCCGACCAGCGTGACCAGCCGCGACCGCGCCAACTCGCTGTGCAGCAGCGCGAGTTCGTCGGTGCGTCCGACGAAGCTGGTCAACTCCACCGGGAGTTGACCGCCCCGCCGCTGTCCGAAGCCGTATCCCATGCCGCCCCCATACCCGTCCGCCAACCGGTCACCAGCGTAGGGTCACCACAGCGTAGGCGAGTGACTCCCGAGCGTGAACGGTAGTCGAGTCCGGCGGGTGGGCGCGAGATCGCGCCGGTGGCTCAATGAGGGGGCGCGCCGATCAGGCGGTGTGCGCGCCCCTCACGCCGGGCTCGCCCACCCGCCGCTCTCGACGGAGCGCACCATGGCGTCCAGTACCGCCGCGCTGCGTACGGCGTCCGGGAGCGTGGCGCCGTACGGCTTGCCCTCGGCGACGGACCGCAGGAAGCGGTACGCCTCGATCACCTTGAGGTCGTCGTAGCCCATCGCGTTCGCCGCGCCCGGCTGGAACGCGCCGAACTCGCCGTCGCCCGGGCCGACATACACCGTGGTGACGGGCTGGTCCTGGTACGTCGTGCCGCGGCTGACGGCCAGTTCGTTCATCCGGCGGAAGTCCCAGAACACCGCGCCCTTGGTGCCGTGCACCTCGAAGCCGTAGTTGTTCTGCTCGCCGACCGAGACCCGGCAGGCCTCCAGGACACCCCGGGCGCCGGAGGCGAAGCGCAGCAGGCAGTTGACGTAGTCCTCGTTCTCGACCGGGCCCAACTCGCCGCCGGTGGCCAGGGCGTGGCCGGCGGTCGCGCCGGTGGGGCGGGCCCGCTGCGGGAGGAAGATCGCGGTGTCGGCGGCGAGGGAGGTGATGTCGCCGAGCAGGTAGTGAGCCAGGTCCGCGCCGTGCGAGGCGAGGTCGCCCAGGACGCCGTGGCCGCCGCGCTCCAGCTCGTAACGCCAGGTCAGGGCGCCGTCCGGGTGGGCCGCGTAGTCGCTGAACAGGCGGACGCGGATGTGGGTGACCGTGCCCAGCTCGCCCGAGGCGATCAGGTCGCGGGCGGCCTCCACGGCGGGCGCGTTGCGGTAGTTGAAGCCGACCGCGCCCTGGACACCGGCCTTCGCGACCGCGTCGGCCACGGCGGAGCTGTCCGCAGTCGAGAGGCCCACCGGCTTCTCGATCCAGATGTGCTTGCCGGCCTCCGCCATCGCGACGCCGATCTCGCGGTGCAGGAAGTTCGGCGCGGTGATGCTCACCGCCTGCACGCGCGGGTCGGCGACCACCTCGCGCCAGTCGCGTGTCGTGGAGTCGAAGCCGAACTGCTCGGCGGCCTGCTCGGCCCGCCCGGGCACGTCCTCGGCGACCGTCACGAGCCGCGGCCGCAGGGTCAGCTGCGGAAAGTGGTGCGGGACACGGGCGTACGCCTGGGTGTGCACCCGCCCCATCCATCCGAAGCCCACGACGGCAACACCGAGCGAGGTCACCATGACTGCCCTTCTTTGGACCGGTCCATAAACTGTCCCCGCCACATTGGAACCCGTTCGTCCTGATGTCAATACGTGGACGTCAACACAGAGTGTCCGTGCCTTTGACAGGGGGCGCGACCGCGTGGAACGGTCCAGCCATGAGCGCTCCGACCATCCGTGATGTCGCCGAGCGGGCCGGTGTGTCGAAATCCCTGGTCTCCCTGGTGCTGCGCGGCTCCGAGCAGGTACGACCGGAGAAACGGCAGGCCGTGTTGGCCGCGGTGGAGGAACTCGGCTACCGCCCGAACGCCGCCGCCCGCAGCCTCAGCGAACGCCGCACCCGCTCGGTCGGCGTCCTGCTGAACGACCTGCGCAACCCCTGGTTCGTGGAACTCCTCGATGGCCTGGGCTCCCGCCTGCACGAGAACGGCCTGCACATGATGCTGGCCGACGGCCGCCTCAACCGCCACCTCGGCGAGGACCTCACCCGCATCTTCACGGAACTCCGCGTCGACGGCCTGATCGCGGTGGGCACCCTCCCCGGCTCCGAGGAACTCCTCGCCGCCGCGACCCACATCCCCACGGTGGTCGCGGGCGCCGTCGAGCCGGTCCTGCCTCACGTCGACGTCGTGGCCGGCGACGACTCGTACGGCGCCGCCCTGGCCACCGAGCACCTCATCGACCTGGGCCACCGCCGCATCGCCCACATCGCCGGCCAGGGCGTCGCCGGCGAACTCCGCCGCACCTCCTTCGAAAGGGTCATGCACGCCCACGGCCTGACCGACCTCGCGACGGTCGAACAGGGGGACCACACGGAGGAGGGTGGTTACCGCGGGATGGTCCGCCTGCTCACGGCCCCGCAACGCCCCACGGCCGTCTTCGCCTTCAACGACATCGCGTGCGTCGGCGCGCTCTCGGCGGCCGAGGAGTTGGGCCTCCAGGTGCCTCGGGACCTGTCCCTCGTCGGTTACGACAACACGTACCTCGCGCGCCTACGACACCTCTGGCTCACCACCGTCGACAACGGCAGCCATGACATCGGCCGCCGCGCCGCGCAGCTTCTCGTCCACCGGATGAAGGACCCGAGGCGGGCGGCGGAGACGGTGTTGTCGGAGCCGCGGCTCGAGGTGCGGGGGACGACGGGGCCGCCGCCCGTGACCGGCACGCCGTAGCAACTGACGCGCACGGCCCGGTGGTTGAGTGGCAGGATGGGCGGCTGTGAGCGAGCACAGCGCATTCAGGACCATCGCCGGGGCCGCCGCGCCGCTGTACGTGACCACGCTCGCCGCCTCGGCCGGCTCGCTCGTCGACACCGCGTTGCTGGGCCGGCACGCCACCGTCTCGCTGGCCGCGTTCGCCGTGACGGTCGCGGTGTTCAGCCCGGCCACCGCCACCGTGGCGGGCGCGTTGCGCGGGGTGATGCCGTTCGTCGCGCCGCATCGGGACGACCCCGAGGGGCTGTTGCCGCTGGTGCGCAGCGGGATGTGGCTGGCGTTCGCGGTGGGCGGGGTGTGCGCGGCGGCGGTCGCCGCGGTGCCGCTGCTCGGCGGGGCGTTCGGGGTCCCGGGCGCCGTACTCGACCAACTGGGCGTGTTTCCCTGGATGTTGGCGGGCAGCGTGCTGCTGATCGCCGTCAACTCGTCGGCCACGTCCGTGCTCGTCGCGCTGGGGCGGTCGGCGCAGGTGATGCGGTCCGGGCTGGTGGGTACCGCCGTGTCCGTGACGCTGTCGGTGCTGCTGGTCGGGGGACCG
The DNA here is from genome assembly GCF_000716435.1 of Streptomyces xylophagus. Lineage (GTDB taxonomy): Bacteria > Actinomycetota > Actinomycetes > Streptomycetales > Streptomycetaceae > Streptomyces > Streptomyces xylophagus. The sequence continues at coordinate 968,531 of NZ_JNWO01000007.1, read as the reverse complement.
GGGCCGCTGCCGAGCTTCGGGCTGACGGGCGCCGGCGCGGCCATGCTCGCCTCCGCTCTGGTCGGGGCCGGTCTCAACCAGTACGCGCTGCGCCGCCGCACGGTGCTCGCCGGACGCCCGGTCCGACCCGGCCGGCCCGATCCGCGCGAGGTGCTGCGGCTGGCCCGGGTCGGCCTGCCGCTCGGCGGGACCGTGCTGGTGAAGTTCTCCGTGCTGGGCGTGCTGACCTTCGCCGCCGCCCGTATCGGCACCGACAGCGCCGCCGTGCACAGCGTCTCCGAGTCCCTGGTGAACGTCGTCTTCAGCGCCGCGGTGGCCGTCGGCCAGGCCACGGTGCCGCTGATCGCCGGTTACGCCGAGGAACGCGACCTCGCCCGCATCCGGCGCAGCGTGACCGCCGGCTTCGGGGTCGCCCTGTGCGCGGTCGTCGTCCTCGGGGCCGTCCTGGTCGTGCTGCGGGACCCGGTGATCGGCCTGTTCACCAGGAGCCCGGGTTTGGCGGACCAGGTCGTACGACTGTTGCCGCTGGTCCTCGCGGTGGTCGTCACCGACGCCCTGCAGGCCGTCGCGGGCTTCGGCCTCGTCGGCCTCAAGCGCACGATGCCGAGCCTGGTCTCCACGGCGGTGTGGTTCGGGGTGCTCGCGGCCCTCGCCGTGCCGGTCGCCGACGCGGCGGGCCTGACCGGCCTGTGGACCGCACTGGCCTGCGCGAACCTGCTCCAGGCGGTCACCAAGTCCGTGTCCTTCCGGCGACACAGCGCCCGGATCATCGGCGCGGCCGGCCCGGCGGTGGTGCGGGACGGGGGCGCCGGTGCGGTGCAGAGGCGCTGAGCAGCGGCAACGGGGACCCGGCGAGGTCAACAGGGCGCGCCCGCAACGGTCGTAGGACCGGTCCGAGTCGTTGAACACGGGCGTCCGCGCCCGCCACCTGGTACGACGCCGGTGCTGTCGGGCGCCTCGCGATGTGACGTCGCCGCGCCGCGCCCATTACGGTCGTAGGGACCACGGGAGCGCCGGAAGAGGGGCAGCATGGGCAGCCGGAACGCGGGGGAGCTCACGCGGATCGAGGACGCGGCGCTGACCCTGGCCGCGCAGGCCGGTGATGTGGCTGCCCTGGGACTGCTGCTGGAGCGGCACCGGGCGGGGATGCGGGCCGTCGCGGTGAGTGTGCTGGGGCCGGGGCCCGATGTGGACGACGTGGTGCAGGACGCGGCGCTGACCGCGCTGCGGCGGGTGGGGGACGTGCGGGATCCGGAGGCCGTGGGGGCGTGGCTGCGGATGATCGTGCGGAACGCCGCCCGTTCGCTGCTCCGGGGGTCCGTCGACTTCCGGCCGCTCGACGACGCGCAGGTGCCCGCCACGGACGCCGGTCCGGAGCGGTGGCTGGAGCATCACGCGATGCGGAACTGGATCTGGGAGGCCATCGAGGAACTGTCTCCCGTACTCCGACTGCCGCTGGTGCTGCGGTACTTCAGCGTCGGCGTCACGTCGTACGAGCAGATCGCCGAGGCCTGCGGAGTCCCGGTCGGCACGGTGCGCAGTCGGCTCAGCCAGGGGCGGGCCAAGCTCGCGCCGGCCCTCGCCGCCACGGCGGACGCTCCGCACGGCGACGTAGGACGCCGCACCCGCGCCAGCCGGATCGAGGCGCGCGAGACGCTGGACGCGGCCGAGAGCGGGCACTTCGGCAAGCTGCTCACCGAGCGCTGGTCGCCCGAGGCCGCCCTGATCCAGGGGAACGTACCGGTGGGCGGCCGGAGTCTGCTGGTGCGCGGGATGGAGTGCGACCTGGAGGCAGGCGTACGGCAGCACCTCGCGCACGCCGTGGCCGGACGGTCGCTCGTCGTCTGGGAGATGGACATCACCAACCCCGACGACGACCCCGAGCACTGTCCGCCCGCCGTGGCCTGGCTGATGAGCCTGGACGGAGCCGGGCGGGTGCATCGCCTGCGTCTCGTCCACCCCCGGCCGGTGCCGATCCCGCAGTCCCTCATGGTGTGACCGGCGTCACGTCGCCTGTTTCGAACTTCGGCCTCTCTCCCGCGTCCTGTCCGTGTCATCGCCGCACGCCGAACAGGGAGATCCCATGAGCACCACCCCCTCGACCGACCCGCTCGCGACCGGAACCCACACCGTCGAGATCGACGGGGTCACGCAGAGCTACCACGTCCACGGCGCCGGACCGGTCTGCATCGCGCACTCCGGCGGACCGGGCATCTTCTGGGAGTACCTGCGCATGCCCGCGCTGGAGGAACACCTCACGGTCGTCTACCCGGAGCCCATCGGCACCGGCGCCTCCGGCCGGCTGCCCTCCCACCCGCACGGCTACACCCGGGCCCGCTACAGCCGGTACCTCAGCGGGCTGATCGAGCACCTCGGTGTCCCCGAGGTGTATCTGCTGGGCCACTCGCACGGCGGTTTCGTCGCCCAGTACCACGCCCTCCACCACCCCGACCGCATCGCCGGAGTGATCCTCTACGACAGTGCTCCCGTGACCGGTCCCGAGCACGGCGCCGAGGCCATGCGCAAGGTGCAGGCCTTCGCCGAGCGGCACGCGGACAACCCGGGACTCCCCGAGGTCGTGGAGGCGTTCCAGAGCATCCCCACCATTTCCGACGACGCACAGATGACCGCCGTGGCGCGGGGGATCTTCCCCGCCTACTTCGCCGACTTCTGGGGCCGGGAGGCGGAGTTCGGTCCCGCGCGGGGCGCGGTGGAGGCCACCTACATCTCCGGCCTGGACGAGGACCTCACCCCGGACGTCATCGACGACCGAGCCGACCTCGGTTCGCTGACCGTTCCGACCCTCGTCCTCGTGGGTCGCCACGACGTCATCTGCGGGGTGCGCTGGGCCGAGGAACTGCACGAGCTCATCCCCGGTGCGGAGTTGGTGATCCTGGAGGACAGCGGGCACTTCGGGCACCTGGAGGAACCGGAGGTCTTCGCGAAGGCGGTGACGGCGTTCGTCGAAGCCCCCGACGGGAACGAAGCGGCTGCCGGGAACGAAGCCGCTGCCGGCAACTAGGTCATTTGGTCGAAGCCCCGACGGACGGTCCGGCCTAGCTTGGACTTGTCCGGAGGGTTTCCGACAGGACAGACCGACAAGACACAAGGAGCTACGGCATGAGTGCCGTCAAGAACATCGTTCTCGTGCATGGCGGATTCGTCGACGGTTCCGGCTGGCAGAAGGTGCACAGCCTGCTCACCCAGGACGGCTTCCACGTCAGCGTCGTGCAGAACCCGACCGTGTCCCTCGTCGACGACGTGGCGGTCACCCACCGCGCCCTCGACGCCCTGGACGGCCCGGCGGTCCTCGTCGGCCACTCCTACGGCGGCGCCGTGATCACCGAGGCCGGCCGGCACGAGGGTGTGGCCGCGCTCGTCTACATCGCGGCCTTCGCGCCGGACAAGGACGAGTCGGTCGGCACGCTGGTCGCCGACCCGGCGCCCGGCGCGCCCGTGCCGCCGATCCTGCCGCCCGTCGACGGGTTCCTCTTCCTGGACCGGGACAAGTTCGCCGCGTCCTTCGCGGGCGACCTGCCGGCCGAGGACGCCGCGTTCCTGGCCGACTCGCAGGTTCCGTGGGGCCTGGAGGCGCTGGGCGGCCCGATCACCGAGCCGGCCTGGCGTGCCAAGCCGAGCTGGTACCTCGTGGCGACCGACGACCACATGATCCCGCCGCCGGTCCAGCACCAGATGGCCGAGCGCGCCGGCGCCACCGTGACCGAGGCCGCCGGAAGCCACGCCATCTACGTCTCCCAGCCCGCCGCGGTGGCGGAGCTGATCAAGCAGGCCGCGGCCCACCAGGCCTGACCTCTGACCTCTGACCACCTGTCAACTCCCCGCTTCAGCCCGCCTGTTCACAGGCGGGCTGTCCGCGTAGCCTCCTGAAGAAACCGAGAGGGAAACAGAGCCCCATGACGACCGCCGTCCAGCCGTCCGTCGCCGAGCAGTCCGAGGCGGAAGCCCTCTACCGATTCCAGACGGAGACCCCCGAGTCCGTCCGCAGCGCGCTCGGCATGAGCGCCACGCGGATCGGCGGCGGTGTGGTGCTGTCGATGCGCAACGACATCACCCGCTTCTGGAGCAAGGCCCTCGGCTTCGGTGTCACCGCCCCCGTTACCGCCCAACTCATCGAAGAGGTCTGCGACTTCTACCGGGCGGCGGGCACTCCGCAGGCCGCCTTCCAGATCGCGCCCGCCTTCCTGCCCGAGGACTGGCCGGAGATCTGCGCACGGGAGGGCATCGTCCGCGACTCGTCCTGGGCGAAACTCGTCTGCGCGACCGAGGAGGCCGTCGCCCGCGCCGACGCCCTGGACGTCCTCCCCGACGGCATCCGCGTCACGCCCCTGGAGGCCGAACACGCCCTGGAATGGGGCACGGTGATGATGCGGGCCTTCGGAACACCGGTCGAGCACTACGCCGAGATGGGCGCCTCCACCGTGACCCGGCCGGGCTGGCATCCCTACGGCGCCTGGCTGGACGGGGAGTTGGTCGGCACCGGCACCCTGTACGTCCGCGGTGACACGGCGCAGATGTTCGCCGGCGCCGTCCTTCCCCACGCCCGCGGACGCGGCGGCCAGACCGCACTGCTCGCCGCCCGGGCCCGCACGGCACGGGAGTTGGGCTGCCGTGTCCTCGTCGCCGAGACCGGTGCCGAGACCCCCGGCACCCACAACAGCTCCCTGCACAACATGCTCCGCCTCGGCTTCGAGGTGGCCTACGAACGCCCCAACTGGAGCTGGCACCTCACGCCCGACCAACAGTGAGCCGGTCGCCTCACGGGACGGGGCCGGTCAGCGCGTCGCGCAGGCCGCCCCGCGAGGTGACGTTCAACTTCCGGAAGACACTGCGGAGATGGGCCGCCACCGTGCGCGGGGACAGGAAGAGCTGCGCGGCGATCTGCTTGTTCGTCAGCCCCGTGGCGGCCAGTTGGGCCGCCTGCCGCTCCTGCGGAGTCAGCAGTGCGTGCGGGTCCTGGCCGTCGGACTCGACGGGCCTGACGGGAATCCCGCTCGCCCGCAGCTCGTTGGCCGCCCGCGCACTCCACGGGGCGGCCCCCAGCCGCTCGAACGTGCCGAGCGCCGCGTCCAGATGCGTGCGGGCCGCGCCGCCCGCCTTGGCACGGCGCAGCCTCTCGCCGTAGGCCAGGCAGATCCGCGCCCAGTCGAACGGCCAGCGTTCGGCGCCCGGTGTGGCGATGGCCGCCTCGAACAGGTCGTGGTCGATGAAGTCCGGGGTGGCCATGGCCTCGGCGGCGTCCGTCAGCATGGCCAGCCGGGGCGAGAGCGACGGGATGTCGGTCTTCCGGACCGCCGCGACGTGCGCGGCGGCCTCCTCGTGGTGGTCGGTGCGGGTCGCGGCCTCGGTGAAGTCCAGCAGCAGCCACAGGGCGTGCGGCATGAACGGCCGTACCTCGCCCGGTGTGCCGAGGGCCCGCAGGTGGCGGTGGGCGGCGTCGAAGTCCGCGCTGCCGAGCGCCGACAGGGCCCGGATGCGGGAGGCGTAGACCCGCAGCGCGCCCAGTCCGCGCGGGTTGCCCCAGGACACGAGCCGGTCCGCGATCTCGCGCGCGGTGCTGCCGTCGCCGCGCGCGGCGGCCACAAGTCCCTGCTGGAAGTGGCCTGTTGACGCGGTCAGGCGGTAGTCGTACGTCTCGCACCAGGCGAGGCCCTCCGCGGTGATCTCCAGCAGGTCGTCCCACTGGCCGCTCGCGTAGGCGTCGTTGCCGAGCAGGAACTGCGCCTGGATCGCCAGGGCGATCGCCCCGCCGTCGCGGCCGTCGTCGACGACCCGGCGCAGCGCGCTGCGGCAGCCCGGCAGCCGGTCCACGTACGAGGCCGAGAGCGCGACCCCGAAGACCCGGACGGGGTCGGTCTGTTGGTGCAGGCCGGAGACGAGGTGGTCGAGCCGGTCGAGGAACGGCAGCGCGCCGTACGCCGGGTCGCCGAAGGTGCCCAGGATCACCGGCAGCAGGCGGCGCGAAGTGGGCGGACGCCGTCGCTTCACGAGGTTCTCGAAGGAGTGCCACAGCTCCGGTCGGCCGCCGTAGAAGCACACCATGAGAAGGGTGTTCAGGGCCTCGCGGAAGATGTCCTCGACCGTCTCGCCGTCCTCGGGCCACACCTGGGTGTCGATGGCGCCGATGAGCAGCCGGTGGGCGGTGTCCACATCGCCCTCGCCGTTGAGGAGTCGACTGGCCGCCGCTGTGGCGGCGGCGAGGGATTCGACGCCGGACGGGTCGGCGCGGTCGGCATTGTCCAGCAGCGCGCGGACGTTGCGCAGATCGCCGGTGATGTTGGCGCCGAGGCAGGCCGCCTCCGCCAGTCGACGTGCCTTGCCCGTGCCGGTGACGCTCAACTCCGAGGCGCGCAGCAGGGTGGTGATGGCGCCGACGGCGTCACCGCGGCGCAGGGTGCCGTAGGCCACCTCGTGCAGCAGGGCGGCCACTTCGTCATCGGGCCCTACGGCAGCTTCGGCCAGGTGCCGGGCCCGGTGCTCGGAACCCTCGGGGAGTTCCGCGGCGAGCGCAAGATGTCCCCACCGGCGCTCCTCGCTGGTCGACAGCTCCAGCACCGCCGAACGGGTCAGCGGATGCCGGAACTCCAGCCTGCCGGTGACACCGTCGACCTGGACGAGCCCGGCCCGCTCGGCGGGGGACAGCCCGGCGAGACCGTCCGGTTCACCCAAGGCCCGCTGGAGGATGTGCAGTTCACCCGAGCCGTCCAGCACGGCGAGCAGGAGCAGCTTGCGGGTCGCGGTCGGGAGCGCGGCGACCCGGATGGAGAAGATGCCCTTGAGGCGCTCGGTCAACGGCAGTACGGCCGGCAGGGTGCCCCGCTCCGTCTGCTGCAAGTCGTTGAGGGGGACGGGCAGTTCGAGCAGTGCCAGGGGATTGCCCAGGGCTTCCGCGACCAGTCGCCGGCGGACCCTGGCCGCCATGGCGGGGAACCGGTCGGCCACCAGCTCGTTCGCCGCCGCGTCGTCCAGGGGCCGGACCTCGTACTCGCGCAGCCTGATGTTGCTCAGGAACGACTCGTCCCCGGTACGGGACGCGCCCAGCAGGGCGACCGGCTCGGTGTGCAGGGAGCGGGCGAGGCTCCCCAGGACCGTGGCGCTGGGCCGGTCCACCCATGCCACGTCGTCGACGAGCAGCGCGAGCGGACCGGCCTCCGTGGCCACCCGGGCCAGCAGGGCGTGCACGGCGTTCGCGATGGCGAGGAAGTCGGTCGGCTGCTCCTCGGACAGCCCGCGGACCGCCTGGAGGGTCTCCGCCTGCCGTGCGGGCAGCGCGGGAATCCCCTCGGCGAGCGGTTGCAGCAGCTGGTTCAACGCCGAGAAGCCGATGCCCTGTTGGAACGGGCAGCCCCTGACCCGCAGCACCTGGAAGCCGGCCTCGGACGCGCGCGACGCCGCGGCCTCCAGCAGCGCGGTCTTGCCCACCCCGGCCTCCCCGGTCAGCATCAGCGCGGCTTCCCCCGCGAGGGCGGTTTCGAAGTGCCTGTCGAGGACGGCCAGTTCGGCCGATCGTCCGATGAGGACCGGCGGGGTGAGGGATGCCGATGCCATGACGCCTCCCGTGGTGGTCGAGCGGGAACAGGAACTGACGGATCGTCCGATGTCGGGGCTCAGGCGGATTGCCCGATGCCGGTTCACGCGATGTGTGCGGCCGCCTCGGTGGCGGCGTGCTGGGCGGCGACGCGGTCGACCTTGACCGTCTCGCCGTCCACGACGACGGCCTCGCCCGCGACCCAGACGTCCTGGACCGCGCGGGAACCGGCCGCCCACATGAGGTTGGCGAGCAGCCGGCCGTCCTCGACGTCGAGGCCCGCGGTGAAGTGGGGCCCGTCCACGGAGAGATGGATCATGTCCGCCCAGTTTCCCGGGCGGAGCGAGCCGATGTCGGTCCGGCCCAGGGCCGCCGCTCCGGCCGAGGTCGCCATGAGGAAGGCGTCCGTGGCGGTGAGGGCCATGGCGTCGGAGGCGGCGAGACGGGCGAACATCATCGCGAGGCGCGCCTCCTCCCACAGGTCGAGGTCGTCGTTGCTCGCGGGCCCGTCGGTACCGAGACCGACCGGGACGGACGCGGCACGCAGGGCACGCAGGTCGGCCGTACCGGAGGCAAGTTTGGCGTTCGAGCCGGGGCAGTGCGCGACACCGGCACCCGCCTCGGCGAGCAGCCGGATGTCGTCGTCGGAGAGGTGCACGGCGTGGGCCGCGAGCAGCCGCCCGTCCAACAGCCCGGTCTTCCGCAGCAGTTGGGGAACCGAACCGTGCAACTCCCGCTGGGCGACGTCCTCGGCGAGGGTCTCCGCGACATGGATGTGCACCAGGGCGCCGCGCTGTGCCGCCTCCTCCGCCGTCGCCCGCAGTGCCTCCGGCGGCAGGGTGTAGGCGGAGTGCGGCCCGTAGCAGAGCTCGACGCGCTCACCCGGTCCGAAGCGCAGGCCGTCCGTGTCGATCCACTTCCCGATCGCCGCGAGAACGGTGCGCCAGTCGTCGCCGGGCCGGTCGAAGTACGCCGGGGCGATCAGGACCCGGCTCCCGGCCTCCAGCGCCGCGTCGGCCACCTGCTCGGCGTGCGCGTACATCTCGGCGCTGGTCGTGACGCCGTAGCGGAGCATCTCGACGCAGCCCAGCAGCATGCCCGCGTGGGCGTCGCGGGGGCGCATGCGGGCCTCGGCCGGCCAGATGGCGTCCTGGAGCCAGGACGACAGCGGAAGGTCGCCGCCGAGTCCCCGCAGGAGCGTCATCGGGGAGTGCGCGTGGGTGTTGACCAGGCCGGGCGCGAGGATGCCGGACAAGGAGGTGAGCGGGACGCCGGCCGGGAGCGGGGGAGCGCCGGCGGCCGGACCGCAGTGGGTGATGCGGCCGTCCGGGCCGACGTCGACCACGGCGTCGCGGAGCACGGAACAGGACGGGTCCGCCGGGAGGACCACGGGGGCGAGGAAACGTCGTGACAGGGACATGGGCGAGCTCGCTTCCGGTAGGCGGTTCCGACGTGGACAAGATGCGGGACCGGTCCAAAAGTTCGATCCGGGCGGGGTGAAGTCGATCACAGGGGTGGGGCCGGGTGCATCTGTCTGTCATGGGCACCGCCGGTTTCGGGCGGATAGGATGAGATGTGTCTTCCTGGAGCCAAGCTCTGACCGTCTCCTCCGCGAGTGCCTGGGACGAGGTCTTCACCGACTTCCACGGCGCGAGCCGCATCCAAGTGCCGGACCGCCGCGCACCGTGGACCGGGCACCTCGAGTGGCAGCGGTCGAAGACCTACAGTCTCGCGCTGTGCTCCGGCGGGGCGGAAGTGGTCGACCGTGACACCCGGCACATCCGCACCGATCCCCGCGGCACCTACGAACTCCTCGTCCCGCTCACCGGATCGGCCCGGGTGGAGCAGGGTTCGGCGTCCGGCGAGATCGGGCCCGGCGTCATGGCGCTGTGCGACATCGACCGGCCCCTGACGTTCGCGCACGGAGCCGACCTCCGCAGCATCTCCCTCATCGTGTCCGGGCAGCACGTCTCCGCGCGCAGCCCGCTCGCGGCCCGGGGACCGCACCTGATCGGCGGCGACCGCGGACTCGGCCGTGTCATACGGCAGTTGACGACCACCCTGCACGAGGAGCGCGAGCACCTCTCCGAGACCACCTTCGACATCGCCTGCGACCGGCTCCTCGACCTGGTGTGCCTGGCCGCGGAGGGCGGGATCGACTCGGCGCCCACCGGACAACGGGCGAGCGTCGAGGCCGCGATCCGGCGCTACGTCCGCGAGCACGCCTGCGACCGGGACCTGGACGTCGTCGGCATCGCGCGGGCGCTCGGCTGGTCCGCGCGCTACGTCCAGCAGGTGCTCCAGGCCGCCGGCACGACCTCGCGCGACCTGATCCGCCGGGAACGCCTGAACATCGCCCGTTCCCGTCTGGCGAGCGCGAGGTGGAGCACGTACTCGATCGCGGAGATCGCCCACGCCAGCGGCTTCGGCAGCCACGCCTCCTTCGCCACCGCGTTCCGCGCGGAGTTCGGCCTGACTCCGCGCGAAGCCCGGGGCAGGCCCTAGGAGTTGACCGGGGTGAAGTACCGGCGCGGGTTGTCGACCAGCATGGTGGTGAGCTGGGCCTCGGTGACGCCGGCGGTGCGCAGGGCCGGGAGCACCTGGTCGTGGAGGTGGGTGTGGTGCCAGTTCGGCGCGATCTGCTCCCGTACGCCCGGCGGGAACCAGTCGATGTGGCAGGACGCGTCGTGCGACAGAACCATCCGCTCGGCGAACCCCTCGTCCGCGAGGGCCGCGACGGTCGCCACCCGCTGGTCCTCCGGCAGCAGGATGTCGAGGCCGAAGCGGTCCATGCCGACGTACGAGCCGTTGTCGATGAGCTGATGCAGATAGTCCAGGTCGGCGGTGTCGCCGCTGTGCCCGATGACGACCGCGCCGAGGTCCACGCCCTCGCTGCGCAGGATGTCCTGCGCGACAAGTCCCGTACGAGCGGCGGGACTTGTGTGCACCGTGATCGGGGCGCCGGTGCGCAGATGGGCCTGGGCGACCGCGCGCATCACCCGCTCGACGCCCGGGGTGAGTTCGGCCTCGATCGCGCACTTGAGGAACGCGGCCCTGATGCCGGTGTCCGCGATGCCCACGGTGAGTTCGCGGACGAACAGGTCGGTCATGCCCTCGGGGCCTCCGAGGATGGTGCCCGGGCCGTGGTAGCGGAAGAAGTCGGGGATGTCGGCGAGTGTGTAAATGCCGGTCGCCGCAACGATGTTGAGGTCGACCTGCTCGTTCACCTGCGCGACGCGCGCCACGTTGCGGCCGAGCCCGATGACGGTGGGGTCGACGAGGGTGGAGACACCGGTCGCGGCGAGGGCCTTCAGCCGGGTCACGGCGTCGGCGACGCGCTCCTGCTCGTCCCAGGTCTCCGGGAGGCTCTGCCGGAGTTCCTCACTGACGACGAAGACGTGCTCGTGCATCAGGACGGAACCGAGTTCGCTCACCGGCACGGGGCCGCGGACGGTCTGCACCTGCGGGGTCGGGGTCATGCTGATCCTTTGTTCCTTTGTCGCTGAGAGCTGATGGCTGATACCGGAATCGCCGTTCAACAGGGCGTCCGGGACGGGGTGTTGAGGCTGGGGGCGCGGGGAGCGGAGGTCAGCTGCCGGCGACGCCGGCCGCGGCCCGTCTGACGAGGTCGGCCACGACATCGGGCCGGGACACGTACACGGCGTGGCCGGCGTCGGTCCCGGTGACCGTGCTGCCCGCCCGCCGGGCCATGGCCCGCTGCACGGCGGGCGGGATCATCCGGTCGTCGGTCGCCACCAGATACCAACTCGGCTTGTGCCGCCAGGCCGGCTCACCGATGGCACCGCCGAGCGCGTCGAGCCCCCACGGCACCTGCGAGTCGGCCATGAACTCGGCCTCGGCGGCGGGGAGATCGCCCGCGAACGCGACGTGGAACCTCTCCCGGTCGAGGAACAGGAACCCGTCCACCGGCGGCAGGATCGGCGGCACCGGTGCCCCCGGCGCGGGGTCGGCGATCAACGTGCCGACGGACTCGCCCTTGTCGGGCACGAACGCCGCGATGTACACGAGCGCGGCGACCTTGTCATGCGTACCGGCCTCGGTGACGACGGCCCCGCCGTACGAGTGCCCCACCAGGACCGCCGGCCCGTCCTGCGCGTCCAACACCCGCTCGGTCACCGCGACATCGCCCGCGAGGGACACGGTCGGATGCTGCACGACACTCACCCGGAACCCGTCGTCCGTCAGCATCCGGTACACCTCCCGCCAACCGGAGCCGTCCACGAACCCGCCGTGGACGAGTACGACGTTCTTCACCAGTTCCGATGTCATGGAGCCGACTCTTCCAAGACACCACCGACGCCGTCTTTCGCGCCGGCGCGCAGTCCTTTCGCGGGAGCGCGATGCCCTGCCGGGGGCTGAGCGGGTGCCGGGGCTCGGGTTCGTGGTGGGGCTCGGGTTGGTCGGTGGGGCCTGTCGAGGGCTCGGGGGCGGAGTAGTTGCCGGCGGTTGGCTTCCCGACTGGCTTCGGGGGAGCCGTGGCCGGGGCCCCGGGACCGTACCGCCGGGATTCGTGGTTCTGGTCCGGGCGGTCGGCGGGTCCTGTCGGCGGGCCGTAGCGCAACTCGCCGCGCGAGCGGAGCAGCCGTTGGGGTCCCGGGGCCCGCACACCCCGCTTCGCCCCCCGCTTCGCGGGCTCCGCTCCTTGCAGCCCGCGACGACCCGCCGACGGCACGCGTCCCGGCTCACCAAAGGTCCCGCTCACCTGGTTCCCGTGCCGGACCGCCTATCCCGCCACCGCCCACTCCGCCTACCTCGACCCCGTCACTGCCCGCCCCCCCCGTCCCCCCGCCCCGCCACTGCCTCCTCGCTTCCCCCTCCCCGCACACCACGACGAACCCCCCTCCGCGCGCTCCCCTCATGTCGTGAATAGCGTGCTACGTCATGTTCCGCCCCGCGCTGGTACGTTGCTCGGGCGTCGGAGTCGTCCGGCGCCGACCCACGCACCCACGCGCTCACCCACGCGCCCCGGGAAGAAGGAGAGGCGTCCAGTGGCCCCGCACGGGACGCGCCGCAGCTTGCCTGCCCTGTTCACCGTCGCTCTCGCGTTCGTCCTGCTGGCCGGACCGGCCTGCGTACCCGGCGTGGAGGCACCGCCCCCGCCCCCGCAGGCGGCCCCCGCACACCAGTCCGACCCGCCGACGGCCTACGGCGCCTACGTCGGCTACGGCGCCGACGCCGTACGCCGGGTCGCGGGGTTCGGTGCCTGGCTGGGCCGGCCCGAGCCCCGGGTGGGGCACGCGTATCTGCCCGGTGACAACTGGAGCGACATCGAGGGCGCGTCGAGCGACCTGGACCAGTGGGCCGACTGGCGCCGGGCGCGGCAGGACCGTCTGCTGGTCCTCAACGTGCCGATGCTGGACCGCAACGAGGCGCACCTCTCCGACGACGTGGTCCGCACGGAGTTGGAGGACGGGGCGGGCGGGCGGTACGACGACCACTTCCGCGCGCTCGCGCAACGGCTGGTCCGACTCGGCGTCCCGGACACCGAGATCGTCCTCGGCTGGGAGATGAACGGCATCACCTACAGCCACCGCTGCGCGCCCGCCCCCTCGTCCTGGAAGCAGTACTGGACGCGCATCGTCACCGCGATGCGCTCCGTACCCGGACAGCACTTCCGCTTCGACTTCACGCCCACCCGCGGCCTCGACGCGATCCCCTGGACCGACTGCTACCCCGGCGACCGCTGGGTCGACGTCATCGGCATGGACGCCTACGACAGCCCCCGAGGCATGCCCTTCACCGACCAACTGACGGAACCGTACGGGCTGTTGGCGCAGGTCGACTTCGCCCGCGCCCACCACAAGCCGATCGCCTACCCCGAGTGGGGCTTGTTCGACAACGGCGACAACCCCACCTACGTGCGCGGCATGCTCACCTGGATGGCGGGCCAACACCCGCTCTACCAGACCATCAGCGACTACTGCCCGCACGGCGTGTGGCGCTGCCGCGCCAACCCCAAGTCCTCGGCCGTATACAGGGCACTGACGGATCATCAGCCGTGAGCGCGACGGCGAGGACGCGGAGAACGGCACCGCCCGGGGGAGAGGGTGGTGCCGTTCTTCGTCGTAGAAAGCAGAGCGTCGAACTACCCTGCTACGCCGTCCACTTGACGTTCGGGTTCACCTGGCCGGTCCAGTTGAAGATCGCCATGTTGTCCCAGCCGTCCCCGCTGTTGGCGATGTCGGCCGGGTCCCAGCCGTTGCCCGCGACCGCGTACCAGGTCGGCTCCCAGTAGAAGACGCCGATCGCACCCGCGCTGCGGGCCGTGTTCTGCACGGCGGTGAACTCCGCGCCCTGGCCCGCCCAGGTGAGCGGATAGCCCGAGCACCCGGACGTGACCGAGTTCGCCGTGCTGTCCGCGTCGGACGTGGTGAACGGGTAGGCCGTCTCCGCGATGATGACGTCCTTGCCGTAACGGGACTTCATGTCCGAGACGACGCTGCCCATGTTGGCCAGCGTGCCGTGCCACATGCAGTAGTAACTCAGCCCGGTGATGTCCCAGTTGACGCCCTGCGCCTTGATGCCGTCGTAGAACCAGCGGGCGTTGGAGTCGCTGTCCGCGTCGGCGGTGTGGATGATCACCTGCGTGGAACTGTTGCACGCCTTGGTCGCGTTGTAGCCCGACTTCAGCAGCAGCGCGAGGTTGGTGAAGCTGTTGTTGACGACCTTGCCGTCGTCCCACAGCATGCCGACGTTGATCTCGTTGCCGATCTGCACGCTGTCCGGGGTGGTGCCCTGGGACTTGAGGCTGTTGCAGACGTCGTAGGTGTAGTTGTAGACGTCGGTCTGCAGCGCGCTGATGCCGTGGCTCGACCAGGCCGCCGGCTTGTACTGCTTGCCCGGGTCGGCCCAGGTGTCCGAGTAGTGAAAGTCGACCAGCAGCTTCAGGCCCTTGGCCTTGACCTGCTTCGCGTACGCGAGCACCTTCGCCTTGTTGTTGTAGCCGCTGGCGGGGTTGTTCCAGATCCGCAGGCGCACGTAGTTGACGCCCGCGGCCTTGAGGATGTCGAGCGGGTCCTTGGCGGTCCCGCTGGAGTCGTAGTACTTGGCGCCGAGGTCGATCGCGCGCTGCGCGGAGGAGACATCGGCACCGAGCATGGTGAGCGAGTTCGCGGCGGCGGCGTTCGTGGGGGTGAGCATCGCCGCCGGCAGGGCGACTGCGGCCAGCAGCAAGGCGGCCTTCACTATGCGGCCCGGGATTTTCACGGGGAACCCGACCTCCTTGGGTCGACTGACATGCGCATGCGGGTTGGGGTCTGAGAACGTTCACAGTAGGAGAGGTAACAGGCGCTGTAAATATGTGTGTCGGTTGTATTTCCCGCAGTTGGTGGGCGTGATGTTCGCGCGAGCGGGTTGGGAACGTACACAACCAGGCGCACAGGGTGGTACCTCGGTACTACGCCCGCGCCCTCAACGGCCCCTCGGTACGACGGGTTCGGGACCCCCGCGCCCCTAGCGTGGCCGGTGCCCAGTGGGGGCAGTGGCACGCGAACGTGAGGGATGTCGATGATCGAGGCGCAACAGCTGACGAAGCGGTACGGGGAGAAGACGGCGGTCGACCGGCTGGACTTCGTCGTCAAACCGGGCACGGTCACCGGCTTCCTGGGCCCGAACGGTGCCGGGAAGTCCACGACGATGCGGATGATCGTCGGCCTGGACGCGCCCACCGGCGGCACGGTCACGGTCAACGGCAAGCCCTACGCCGAACACACCGCGCCGCTGCAGGAGGTGGGCGCGCTCCTGGAGGCCAAGTCGATCCACCCGGGCCGGTCCGCGTTCGACCACCTGATGGCGCAGGCCTACACGCACGGCATCCCGCGCCGCCGCGTCGACGAGGTCATCGAGCTGACCGGACTCCAGTCCGTGGCCAAGAAGCGGGCCGGGGCCTTCTCCCTCGGCATGGGCCAGCGGCTCGGCATCGCCGCCGCGCTCCTCGGCGACCCGGCGACCGTCATGCTCGACGAACCGGTCAACGGCCTCGACCCCGAAGGCGTGTTGTGGATCCGCAACCTGCTGACCGGGCTCGCGGCGGACGGTCGTACCGTCTTCGTCTCCTCGCACCTGATGAGTGAGATGGCGCTCGTCGCCGACCACTTGATCGTCGTCGGACGGGGGCGGCTGCTGGCCGACACCACCGTGCAGGACCTCGTCCGGACGGCCGGCGGTGACACCGTCACCGTGGCCTCCGAGCAGCCGGCCAGGCTGCGCGAGGTCCTCGCCGGTCCCGGGGTCGAGATCACCGGCGAGGTCGGCTCCGAGGAACTGCACGTCACCGGGCTGACCGCGCGGGCCATCGGCATCAGGGCCGCCGAGCACGGCATCCCGCTGTTCGAACTCAGCGCACGGACCGTCTCGCTGGAACAGGCGTTCATGGACCTGACCCGGGACGCCGTCGAGTACCACGGCTCCACCACCGTCGAGACCGCAGGGAGGGCCGCGTGAGCACCATCACCGCGACCGACAGCGCCGCACCCGCAGCCGTACGGCAGGCCCGTCCGCCGTACAAGGTCACCGGGCGCCGGGTGCTGCGCTCCGAGTGGGCCAAGCTGTGGTCCCTGCGCTCCACCTGGATCACCCTGGGCCTCGGCCTGCTGTTCCTGATCGCGTTCGGCCTGATCGCCGCCGCGCACTACAAGTCCTCCTACGACGGCGGGCATCTGCGGCCCGACGACGCCAACTCCACCGCGCTCGACATCTCCCTCTTCGGTACGAACTTCGCGCAGCTCGCCCTCGGTGTGCTGGGCGTCCTGGTCACCGCGGGCGAGTACTCGACCGGCATGATCCGCTCCACCCTGGCCGCCGTACCGCGCCGCCTGCCGGTGCTGTGGTCCAAGGCCCTCGTGTTCGGCGTGGTCGCGCTCGGTGTCTCCCTCGTCGGGGTGTTCGTCGCGTTCCCGATCGTGAGCGGCATCGTCTCCGGTACCCCGGCCGCTCTCACGTTCTCCCACTCCGGAGTCGTCCGCAGCCTGTTCGGCGCGGGTCTCTACCTCGGCCTGGTCGGTGTGATCGGCACCGCGCTGGGCGCATGGCTGCGCTCGGTGGCCGGCGGTATTTCGGTCCTGGTCGCCTCGCTGATGCTGGTGCCGGGCCTGATCTCGCTGCTGCCCAGCTCCTGGCAGGACAACATCAGCCCGTATCTGCCGAGCAACGCGGGCGAGGCGATGTTCTCGCTGACCCACGACGCGACGACCCTCTCGCCCGGCGCCGGACTCCTGGTCTTCCTCGGCTGGACGGCG
This sequence comes from Streptomyces xylophagus, assembly GCF_000716435.1. GTDB lineage: Bacteria > Actinomycetota > Actinomycetes > Streptomycetales > Streptomycetaceae > Streptomyces > Streptomyces xylophagus. The sequence goes on along the minus strand of NZ_JNWO01000007.1, from coordinate 951,728 downwards.
CTCGCGCTGGGCGGGGCCGCGTACCGGCTGGTGCGCAGCGACGCCTGAGGCCGGTTCCTCTCGCGGCCACGACGCGGCATCCGTCCTGTTCACGAGGCGGGTGCCGCGCCGACGCTCCCCGCGGGAGAGCCCCCACAATGGACAGGTGACCTCCATGAACCCGGACCAGTGACACCGATGAGTCTCGACGACCCCGCCCGCACGGCGTTCGCGGAGGCGGACCTCCCGTGGGGTCACCCCCTGGCGGGCGGGCTGTCCCGGTTCGGCCGGCGGATCAAGCTGGGCGACCGGCGACACCCCTGGGTGCTGGACACGGCTCTGATCGTCCTGGTCGTGGTGATGTTCTGCCTGCCGGACATGCTGGACGGCGACGACGGCCGACGGCGCGGCTTCGACAACAGCTTCATCCACCTGCCCTGGCCGGCGACCATCGCCCTGCAGGCGGGTCTGGTGCTGCCGCTGCTGTGGCGGCGACGCCGGCCGACCCTGGCCTTCGCCCTGATCGCCGCGGTGTTCTTCGTCCAGGCCGCGCTGGGGGTCTGGCTGCGCGCCGACGTCGCCCTGCTCATCTCCCTCTACAGCCTGGTCCTGCACGGGCAGTTGCGCCGGCTGCCCGCCGCCTGCGCCGTGACCCTCGCAGCCCTGGGACTGTTCGCTCTCCGGCTGCCGTCCCAAGTCCCGGTCCTGGACGCGCTGTTCGTGCTGTTCAGCACGATCACCGCCGCCGTCGCGCTCGGCTTCGTCGTCCGCATCCGACGCGCCCAGCTCGCCGTACTGCGCGACCGCGCGGCCCGCCTGGAGATCGAGCGCGACCAGCGCAGCAAACTCGCCGCCGCCGCCGAACGCACCCGTGTGGCACGGGAGATGCACGACATCATCGGCCACAACCTCTCCGTCATCATCACCCTCGCCGACGGCGGCGCCTACGCCACCGAACTCGCCCCCGAACGCGGAAAGCAGGCACTGCTCCTCATCGGCGACACCGGCCGCCAGGCGCTCGGTGAACTCCGGCGCATGCTGGGCGTGTTGCGCGTCCAGACCGCCACCCCGGACGCCCCCGAACTCAGCCCCCAGCCGGGCGTCGCCGACCTCGACGCCCTGTGCGCCCGCATCCGCGCGGCCGGACCGCAGGTCGTGTACCGCACCGGCGGCGAACCGGCCGCCCTGGATCGTGGGGTCCAACTGACCGTGTACCGCATCGTGCAGGAGGCGCTCACCAACGCGCTCAAGCACGCGGGCCACGACACCCGCGTCGAACTGGCGGTGAACGTCGAGGACTCGCGGGTGCACATCGACTGCCACGACACCGGCCCGGGCGAGATCGCCGCCGGGCCCGTACCGGGCCACGACGAAGGACACGGACTCGCCGGCATGAGAGAACGCGCCGCCCTCTACCACGGCACCGTCACCGCCGGACCCGCCCCCGGCGGCGGCTGGACGGTACGGGTCACCCTCGACCTCACCCCGCTCGACGCGATCGGGGGAGCGGCATGACGACCGTGCTCATCGTGGACGACCAGCCCCTCCAACGCCTCGGATTCCGCATGCTGTTGGAGGCCAACCCCGACACCGAGGTGGTCGGCGAGGCCGGGCACGGCGGCGAGGCGGTGCGGATGGCCGCCGAACTGCGTCCCGACGTGATCCTGATGGACGTACGGATGCCCGGCATGGACGGCATCGAGGCCACCCGCCGGGTCGTCTCGGCCGGCGACCGCTCCCGCGTCCTCATCCTCACCACCTTCGACCTCGACGAGTACGCCCACGAGGCACTGCGCGCGGGAGCCAGCGGCTTCCTCCTCAAGGACGCCCACCCCGAGGAACTCCTCGCCGGCATCCGCGCGGTGGCCTCCGGCGACGCCGTCATCGCCCCCGCACTGACCCGCCGCCTGCTGGACGCCTACGCCCAGCACCTCCCGAAACGCTCACCGGAAGGACCCGCGCCCGCACCGGCGACGGACGACCCCCGCATCCGCGCCCTCACCGAACGCGAGCACGAGATCCTCGTCGCGATCGGCCAGGGCTGGACCAACGGCGAGATCGCCGAGCGCCTGTTCCTCTCCGAGTCCACGGTCAAGACCCACGTCGGCCGCGTCCTGGCGAAGGTCGGCGCCCGCGACCGCATCCAGGCCGTCATCCTCGCCTACGACCTCGGCCTCGCCCAGCCCAACGCGCCTGACCAGTGACCGTCCGGTGCTCCACGCCGGTTGACCGTCGCCCCACAAACCCCCTGCTCACGCCGGGTTTCCCGGTTCGTCCCCCGGACGGGCAACAGGAAACCCGTCGACCCCCGCAGTCCCCCGGGACAGGCTGATCCCGTCAGCACGAAGGACGGCCTGCGACGACGCAGGAGACCCGCTAGGGGGAAACATGCGCAAGATGTTGAGCGCCGCCGCCGCGTTCGCGACCGCGGCCACCGCGGTGGTGGCGATGAGCGGAGCGGCCCAGGCAGCGCCCGCCAGTGGCAGCACCGTGTGGGGATGTCCGTCCGGGGCGGTGTGCATCTGGGGCCAGGGCGTCTACCCGCCCGACAACCCGAACCCGACCAACGTGTACTACAGCTACGGCGCCCACAACCTGAGCAACCAGCTCGGCTACCACTACGTCCTCAACAACCAGTACGGCGGCGCCTCGGCGAGCCTGTGCAAGAACTACGGCGGCACCAACTGCGTCCTGACCCTGCAGCAGGACTACGTCACCTACTACGACCTCACACCCATCAACTCCATCACCCTCAACCGGCCGTAGCCGGACCTCTCGCCACGGGGGAGCGACTGCCGGGACCGGTCCACACCGGTCCCGGCAGTCCCGTTCTCGCCACTCGGGTGAAAGTCCTGTCTCCCTGTCGGACCCCCGCAGTAACCTGGGCATCCGCCGTCTCACGATCCGGGCAGACCAGTGCCAGGGGGGACGCCTTGGGGGACCAGGCACACGACCACGCGGGCGCCGACCGGACCGACCAGCCGGAAAACACCGCGCAGGCCACGCTGTCCTTTCCCGCGCAGCTCAGACGGCTGCGCAGGGAACGCGGACTGTCGCTGGCCGACCTCGCACGCCGGACGCACTACAGCAAGGGCTATCTCAGCAAGATCGAGACCGGCGTCAAGCGCGCGACCGTCGACGTCGCCCGTCAGTGCGACCACATCCTGCGCGCCGAGGGCGAGTTGCTCCGCCTGGTGGAACCGGGCAGGGAGCGCGGCAACGATGTCACCGCTCCGCCGTGCCCCTACCGCGGACTGTCGGCGTTCACCCCGCAGGACGCCGGCTGGTTCTTCGGCCGGGAGCGGGCCACGGCCGCGCTGGTCGAGCGGGTCTTCCAACGCGTCGGCGGCGGACCGCTGTTACTCGTCGCCCCGTCCGGCGCCGGCAAGTCCTCGCTGCTGAACGCCGGTCTCGTCCCGGCACTCCGCCGCCCCGGCGGCTTCCCGATGCCGGGCGCCGACCGCTGGCCGGTGGTCGCGCTCACGCCCACCGCCCATCCGCTGGAGGAACTCCTCGAACGGACGGCGAAGATCCTCGGCAGCGATCTCGACCTCACCGCACAACAGGTGGCGGACCGCCCCGAGATCCTGCTGGAAGCGGTCCGCGCCCGCTCGGACGCCACCCCGCCGGGCCCCGACGGACGCCGCCCGCCACCGGCCCTGCCGGTGCTGCTGGTCGACCAGTTCGAGGAACTGTTCACCCTCTGCTCCGACGAGAGCGAGAGACGGAGCTTCGTACGGGTCCTGCGCGCACTGTCCACCGGCCCGGACCCCGCCGTCGTCGTGCTCGGCGTCCGCGCCGACTTCTCCGGGCGCTGTCTCGAACTCCCGGAAATCGCCCCGGTGTTCACCGACGGACTGTTCGTCCTGCTCCCGATGTCCGTCGCCGAACTGCGGGAATCCATCACCCGCCCCGCCGAACTCGCCGGCGTCACCCTCGAACCCGGCCTCGTCCCCCTCCTCCTGCGCGACGCCGGACTGCGCGACGAACCGGGCGGCGCGACCGGCTCCACCACCCCCGACGACACCCCGTCCGGCGCCCTGCCCCTCGTCTCCCACGCCCTCCTCGCCACCTGGCAGCAGCGCGAGGACACCACCCTCACCGTGGCCGGATACGAGCGCACCGGCGGCATCCAAGGGGCCGTCGCCCGCACCGCAGAGACCGTGTTCGCCCAGCTGTACCCGGCCGAGCAGAAGACCATCCGGCGCGTGCTCTCCCGGCTCGTCCACGTGTCGGACGACGGGACCGTCGCGACCCGGCGCCGGGCCGGCCGCAGCGCGCTCATGGAGCAACTCGCCGACGTGGACGCCGCGTCGGCCGCGCTCGACGTGTTCGTGCGGGCCCGCCTCATCACCGTGGACCGCGACACCGTGGAGATCACCCACGAGGCGCTGTTGCACGCCTGGCCCCGACTCCGCGACTGGATCCACGCCGACCGGGCCGGACTCCTCATCCACCAGCAACTCGCCCACGCAGCAGCCGAATGGGAGCGCGAGGACCACGACCCGTCCGCCCTCTACCGCGGCACCCGCCTCGACACCGTCCGCGCCTGGGCCGACGACCTCGACGGCCGCAGCCGGCTCGGCCCCCGCGAAGAGGCCTTCCTCCGGGCCAGCCAGGCGGAGGAGGACACCCGCCGGCATCTGGCGAGGCGTCAGATCCGGTTCAGGCAGGCCCTGTTGGCGACCCTCGCCGTCCTGCTCGGCCTCGCCGTGACCGCCGGCGGCCTCGCCTACCAGCAGCGCGCGAGCGCCCTCGACCAGGAACGCGTCGCCCGCTCCCAGGCCCTCGCCGTGCAGTCGACCTCCCTGGCCGGTGGCCGGCCCGAGGCGTCGATGCTGCTCGCCGAGGAGGCCTACCGCGCCGACCCCACCCCCGAGGCACGCGGAGCCCTGCTGAGCACCCAGGCCCAGGCCTTCTCCGCCCGCCTCACCGGCCACAAGGGGCCCGTCAACTCGGTCGCCTTCGCCCCCGGCGGCGCCCTGCTGGCGACGGCCGGCGGGGACGGCACCGTACAACTGCGCCGCACCGCCGACCACCGCACGATCGCCACCCTCACCCTCCCCGGACGGGCCCGGTCCGTCGCCTTCAGCCCCGACGGGACCACGCTCGCGGCGACCTCCACCGACGGCCCGGTACGGATCTGGGGCACCGCCGACCACCGGGTACGGACCCTGCTGCCCCCGAGCACCGAGGGCGCCCGCGCAGTCGCCTTCGACCCCCGCGGCCGTACCCTCGCGATCGCCGCCGCCGACGGCTCGGTCCAGCTGTGGGACACCGGCGGCGACCACCCCTCCGACGTACGGCTCGTCGGGCACACGGGCCGGGTCGACGCGCTGGCCTACGCCCCCGACGGGCGGACCCTCGCCTCGGGCGGCTCCGACCGGACCGTACGCCTGTGGGACACCGACCGTTGCCGCCCCCTCGCCGTCCTCGAGGGGCACACGGATGAGGTGCTCGGGGTGGCGTTCGCGCCGGACGGCCGGAGCGTGGCCTCCGGGGGCATCGACCGGACCGTACGCCTGTGGGACGTCGCCTCGCACCGGACCACCGCGATCCTCACCGGGCACAGCGACGACATCAACGCGGTCGCCTACACGCCGGACGGCGCGACGGTCGTCAGCGCGAGCGGCGACGGCACGACCCGCCTGTGGGACGTGCGCACCGGACGCACGGCCGCGATCCTCGCCGGGCACACCGACTACGTGATGTCCGTCGCCGTGAACTCCACCGGGACGACCCTGGCCACCGGCGGGTTCGACCAGTCCGTGGTGCTGTGGGACCTGCGCGGCCCGGTGCTGACGGCGCGTCCGTTCACCGAGGTCACGCAGGCCGCGTACAGCCCGGACGGGACACTTCTCGCGACCGCCGACGCGGACCACACCGTCCGGCTGTGGGACGTGGCGCGGCGCCGGGTCGTGGCGACGTTCACGGGCCACCGCGAGAGCGTCTTCTCCGTGGCGTTCGCACCGGACGGCCGCACCCTCGCCTCGGCCGGCTCCGACGGCACGGTCCGGCTCTGGGACGTCCGCGCCCGCCGCCCGCTCGCCGTCCTCACCGGCCACACCGGGGACGTCTTCTCGGTGGCGTTCGCTCCCGACGGCCGCACCCTCGCCTCCGCCGGCTCCGACCGCACGGTCCGGCTGTGGGACGTGTTGACTCACCGTCAACTCGCCGTCCTGAAAGGCCACTTGGACTCCGCCAACGACGTCACGTTCAGCCCCGACGGCCGCACCCTCGCCAGCGCGGGCGACGACCTGACCGTACGACTGTGGGACACGGCCGACCACCGCCTGCTCGCCACCCTCACCGGACACACCGGCGCCGTACGCGGCGTCGCCTTCAGCCCCGACGGCCGGACCCTCGCGAGCAGCGGCAACGACGGCACCGTCCGCCTGTGGGACGTCCGCCACCGCCGCGCCGAGGCCTCCCTGACCGGGCACACCGGATCGGTGCGCGGCATCGCGTTCTCCCCGGACGGCCGGCTCCTCGCCAGCAGCGGCAGCGACCGTACGGTACGACTCTGGGACGTGCCCGGACGGCGGCCCTGGGCCACCCTCACCGGGCACACGAACGCGGTGTGGGGCGTCGCGTTCGCCCCGGACGGGCGGACTGTCGCCAGCAGCAGCAACGACGGGACCGTACGACTGTGGGACCTGGACCTCGGGGCACGACTCACGCGAATCTGCCGTATCCGCAGGGCGATGGGACCGCAGGAGCGCAGGACGCTGATGCCGGGACTGCCCGTGTCCTTCACCCCCGCGTGCGCGAAGCCCTGAGCACGGAGGGCCAAGTGCCCCTGGCGGGAGGGGGTTTCCCCAGGGTTTCCCGTTGCCCTTCGGGGTGGGGTGACGCCCGGTCCTCGACCGGCCGGGCCGCGCTCGGCAGGCTGATGGACGACCACTCACGGATCAGAGAAATCGGGGGTCCCGGCATGCTCCGGCGGACCGGAATCATCGGCACACTCATCGGGCTGTTCGCCCTCCTCCTCTGGGCACCCGCGGCCGTCGCCGCCCCGGCGGCCGACAGTTGCGGTGTCCTCGCACCCGGCGGCTCGGCCGCCGCCGAACGCGCGATCGCCGCCGCCTGCGCCCAGGTCGACGCGGGCACCTGGTACACGTGGGGCGGCGGCCACGGCGCACAACCCGGCGCCACCTACGGCCAGGTCGACCCCACCGACCCGGCCAGCGAACACGACCCGGAACGGCTCGGGTTCGACTGCTCGGGCCTGGTGCGGTACGCCTACGCGCAGGCGGCCGGCTCCGACATCCTCAACGGCGTCGCGAGCCAGCAGTACTACACGGTCCGCGCAGCCGCCCGCTTCACCGCAGCCGAGGGCGAAGCCCCGCTGCTGCCGGGCGACCTGCTGGCCTACGGCACCTCGCAGAGCCTGCACCACATCGCCATCTACCTCGGCGCGGGCAAGATGGTCGAGGCTAAACAGTCCGGCACGCATCTGATGGTCAGTGATGTCCGCCTGGGCGGCGACTACTTCGGCGCCGTCCGCGTCAACACCGGTGCGGTGACCGGCCATGTCTTCCAGACCTGGGGCACCGGGGTCTGGACGAAGACGGCACCCTCCGTCAGCGCCGGCCGCGTCTACGCCTTCCCCTACTCGACCACCATCCGCGTCGAGTGCCAGAAGCACGCGGAGGTCGTCACCTCCGACGGCTACACCAACGACGCCTGGGCCTATCTGCCCGACTACAAGGCATGGATGACCAACATCTACATCCAGGGACCGGCCTGGCTCGACGGCGTACCCACCTGCACCTGACCACCTGCCCCTGAAAAATCCGATGCCCCACCACCCCGGGCTTCCCTACACTCGCCACATCCGTTGACGAGTGAGGGGAGCCCGCCGTGCGTGACCGCACCGCCGTGATCCTCCTGTCCTCGTCCCTCCGGTGCCCGCTGCGCGGCCGGTACCGGACACCCGTGACGAGTCACTGACGTCACGTCAACCTTCCTTACTCGTACGGGAATTGCGCCGCCCTGCACGGAATCACTCTCGAAAGGCCACGGGCCGTGCGCACCGAACGCCCTGTCACCAACCCGCTCTCCGCCGTCCGCAACCTGGGCATCCTCGCCCACGTCGACGCCGGCAAGACCACCGTCACCGAGCGGTTCCTCTACCTCACCGGCACCACGCACAAGCGCGGTGAGGTCCACGACGGCACCACCGTCACCGACTTCGACCCCCAGGAACGCGACCGCGGCATCACCATCTTCGCCGCGGCCGTCACCTGCGCCTGGGACGGCCACCGCATCAACCTGATCGACACTCCGGGACACGTCGACTTCGCCGACGAGGTCGAGCGTTCGCTGCGTGTTCTCGACGGCGCGATCGCGGTGTTCGACGGCGTCGCGGGCGTGGAGCCGCAGAGCGAGTCGGTGTGGCGCCAGGCCGACCGGTACGGCGTGCCGCGCATCGCCTTCGTCAACAAGCTCGACCGCGCGGGCGCCGACCTCGACACGGCCGTCGCGTCGATCCGCGAGCGGCTCCATCCGGCGCCGCTGGTGGTGCAGTTGCCGATCGGCACGGAGGACGGTTTCACCGGAGTCGTCGATCTGCTGCGCCTACGGGCCCTGGTGTGGACCGACGGCAGCGATACGGCGGAGGAAGTCCCGGTACCGGAAGGCCTGTTGGCGGAGGCACGGCGGCGAAGGCGATTGCTGGAGGAGGCGGTGGCGGAGCTACACGCGGTTGCCCTGGAGGAGTTCTACGCCGAATCCACGCTGTCCGCCGGGACGTTGAGCGCGGCACTGCGCGACCTGACCCGCACCGGCGACGGTGTGGTCGTGCTGTGCGGCTCGGCCTACCGCAACCGCGGCATCGAGCCGTTGCTGGACGCCGTGGTGGCGTATCTGCCGTCGCCGTCGGACGTGCCGGCGGTACGGGGGACGGATGAGGACGGCGGTGAGCAGAAGCGAGCCCCCGACCCTCAAGTGCCCTTCTCCGCACTGGCGTTCAAGGTGAGCGCGGTCGGCGCCGGGCGGCTGACGTATCTGCGGATCTATTCGGGCACGATCGAGAAGGGAGACACGGTGTGGGACCCGGGTACGCGGCGTACCGAGCGGATCGGGCGCATCCTGCGGGTGCAGGCCGACCGGCACGAACGCCTGGACCGGGCGGTCGCCGGGGACATCGTCGCCGTGGCCGGGCTGAAGTCGGCCCGCGCCGGTTCGACGCTGTGCGCGCCGGACGCCCCGCTCGTCCTCGAACCGCCCACGGTCGCCGACCCGGTGGTCTCCGTGGCGGTCGAGGCCCGCAGGAGCACCGACACCGACCGGCTGGCATCGGCCCTGGCCCGACTGGCCGAGGAGGACCCCTCCCTGGTCGTACGGACCGACGCCGAGACCGGCCAGACGGTCCTGTCCGGCATGGGCGAACTGCACCTGGAGGTCGCGGTGGAGAAGATCCGCCGGGCGACGGGTGTCGAGGTCAACGTCGGCCGCCCGAGGGTGGCTTACCGGGAGACCGTCGTGCGCGGGGTGTCCGGGCTGGTGTTCCGGCACGTCAAACAGGACGGCGGTGCGGGCCAGTTCGCGCACGTGGTGCTGGACGTCGAACCGCTCGACGGCCCCGGCTTCGAGTTCAGGTCGGCGGTCGTCGGCGGCCGGGTACCGCAGGAGTACGTCCGCTCGGTGGAGGCGGGCTGCCGTGACGCCCTCGCGGAGGGACCGATCGGCGGCCATCCGGTGACCGGGCTGCGCGTCACGCTGACCGACGGGGCGACCCATGTGAAGGACTCCTCGGAACAGGCGTTCCGCACGGCCGGCCGCCTCGGCCTGCGGGAAGCCCTGCGCACCTGTACGACGGCCCTCCTCGAACCGGTCGTCGAGGTCACGGTCACCGCGCCCGAGGACGCAGTCGGCACAGTCCTCGGCGACCTCGCCGCACGACGCGGCAGGGTCACCGGCACGACGACCCGGGGCGGCTCGGCGCTCGTCACGGCGACCGTGCCGCTGGCCGAACTCTTCGGCTACGCGACGCGGTTGCGCGGCCGGACCCAGGGCCGGGGGACGTTCACGGCCCGGCCGGCGGGGTATGCGCGGGTGCCGGGCGGGGTGGCGGTCGCGCGGTAGCGGTACGGGCGGGAGGTGTCTCCTCACGGGGGCGCCTCCCGTTGCCGATGGCGGGGGGACGCTCTCCGCGCGGGTGAAGGGGGTGCGTGTGGGCGCGGGGTGGAGTGGCAGCCCGGTGGCTGTGCTCGGACGAGGGAGTCCCGGTACGCGACACCTCCCGCCGCAGGTCTCGGGACCAGCACATTCGCATCCGAGGTGGTGTGGACAGGGAGATTCCACCTCCGCTGAGCGGCTCCTGGCAGGACGTGTGAGGGGTAGAAAGCCACAGGCCAGAGAGCATGTGACAGGCCATCAGACAACAGTTGTAGCCCGCCAGTCCAGCCGTCGAGCCCAGCCTCGTTAGCCAGCAGGGTGAACAAGCAAACAGCGCCCGACCTGCGGCAGGTGGTCGGGCGCTAGAACGCGGGGCCTACGACCACGACGCCCGACGCCGCGCGAGCACAGGGATAGCCGTGGCCCTCAGGCATCAGGTCTGCCCACACCAACCCGTGTGGTGTGGGCACTTGGGCACGAGCACCGAGATGTTACCGCTCGGACTTTTCTACAAGATCCGCAACGCCAAAAGCGCCGACAAGTAGTAGCTGGTCCACTAGATCAAGAACCTGTCCCCGGCTTTCGCTCGATGTGGACTGCGCGTACGCCCGGATAAGCAGCTCACCGACATGCCGCGCATCGGCAGCAGCGCGATTCTGGATTTTTCCGGAGGCCCCACCATGGATCTCAATAAATCGGCGTGCACACTCCAATGCCAAGTCGTCGACGCGGTCCGGAGCATGCTCAAGAGTGATTAGCAGTTGCGGCAAGGCATCCTCGAAGGACGCGGACTCCATTAGCTGCCTGAGAGGATCTCGCAGAGGACGGAGTCGCTCACCTCGCACAGCCGAAGCAAACTCGGCAATTGCCTTGCGCACCTCGCCTTCAGGGTCATCAATGAACTGCTCGAAGGCTCGCTGAGTGATGATCATGTCGGTCGCGTTAGACAGCCCTTGAGCACAAGCCCTGGCAGCGCCAATGCGACTGGCTACGTCTTCACCTGAGAGCACTGAATCCAACAGTTCTGCCGAGCTCCACTGCATTGCAGCCAGGGCGGCCAATTGCCCGCCGCACTGCCGCGCCGCATAGCTGTCCGATTGCAGCATGCGTTCAATCACGGGCTTCGCTACGTCAGGGTTCTCAAAACCAATGTGCGCGATAAGCCGTACTACATGACGCGTAGCAAGTAGTTCATCGTCTGCATCAACGAGCCGAGCGAAGGCATGCAAAGCCTGAGGACGAGCGTGACGCATGGAAGCATGGATCAAATGTGCGACACAAGATCGCACTGTAACGGCTGGGTCCACAGCCATTACGTCTAGAACTGGCAGAACCAGTGCTGTTCGAGAAGCATCCGCGTCATAGATAAGGAGGTCACCTAGAACCTCCGCCGCACTACCTCGCGAAGAATTAATCCCGGACACGTACAGGTCTTTCCCCTGAGTGTGCTCTTGATTAGCAGTTTGGACAGTCAGGCTGCCGTCAGCTGGATCACTAGCGCTAGTCGCACGGTCGACGACTAGTTGAACAATATCGAGGGGAACTACTTTGAGGTAATTCCTGATGGCAGATCCCAGCCACTGATTGTTTGCCTCGTGTCCGAGGGAAGCAATGTGTCTGACAGCGTCAAACACCGGCGCAGGGTCGGCAAGGGCTTCGGCATTGCCTAGTCCCATAAGGATTGCATCACAGTAAGCAGGGTGGACGCTTTCATCAAATCGAAGAGCCAGCCGAGAGAACCTCTCAGGGTCGCTCTTCGTTTGTTCCTGTAGGACATGCGACTGCTCGTAAGCACCGCCGGTGTGAGTCTGCCAGTTGGTTTTTTCTGAGTTGTGTCTTGCGATGGCACCCAACCACTGCTCATCGTTCATGTACCCAGCGGCAGCCTGATTAATGGGAGCGCCGATAGCACCGCCCACTATTCCTTGCGGCTCTGCTGGTTGATCTGTGTCAAACTTCCTGCGCAGTTCGCCGAGTCGACGGCGCCCTTGCTCAGATAGCCGATCTTCCTGCATCGCTGAAAGCAGATTGAATGGATACCAGCCCGTCGGCTTGGATTCCCAGGGAAAACGAACTTCGAAAATCGCAGCTTCAAGCCTGGAAAATGTCTCATCAGACATGAACTGGCTCGTGCTCTGGATCAGTTCCCGCGTTTTCCATACAGCGTTTGCTGCATAGTAGCCACTAATGAATCGGTGGGTCCCTTGAAGTAGAATCTCGGCTGCCCAATCCGCGTAATGGCTGCCCGCCGCGCGCAATGCTTCGTAGAGGAGCCACTGCGCAGTGTCGTGGGGGTCAGATGCGAGGCTTTCGAGAACAGGGCGAGCCGACTCAGCGTCCTTTTCAACCAATCCACGAAGCGTCGTAGCAGCTCCAGCTAGAAGTGCGTCTTCAAGCTCATGAACGTTAGTCCGTGGGTACCTATGAGAGAAGTGTCGATCTCTAATAGGACGGTCCTCACCGCCTTCATAGGCCGTCGCAGCCATCACTTGCAGCATGTACGGGATTAGGTGTTCACAGAAAAGATCGGGCGCTCCGACTGCCGCGAGCTGCACGAGTTGGATTACGGAGTAATCCTGGTCAAGTAGCGCCTCAACTTTCCCATTGTCGTCCACGGCCATTGCGTCAGGCCGATCGACAAGGTGAGCAGCCAACAGCTCCACTGCCCACTGTGGCTCATGTTTACCCAGGTCATGAGCCGATAGCCAGAGCTCATCCGTCCTTGCTGCATATTGACCGCTCCTCACAGCATCGAGGAGTAGTTCAAATATCGGGCGACTACGGTAGATGTCAGAGAATCGGGTCACCCAAAGAAGATATTGTGGATACTCTGGCACAGCTTTGTGCGCCTCAAGGATCGCTGCTAGACGGTCAGGGTTGGTCTTCGCGGCGCCAACCATAATGTCAATGGCTCGCCCCTGGTGTGCTTCATCCGGTCCAGCCAGCCACTCTTCGATTACGCCTTCAGCATCAAGGCGCTCAAACCATCCTGCGGTTTGGAGAGAGCGCCACAAACGCTCATCAAAAGTCGGATCCGTATCCTGAACACTTGTCACCATCTCCCATTCACGGACCGATGGGTTCGACAAGGATCCAACAATTTTGAGGGCCACATCCTTGATGTGGAACCGAATATCAGGACTTTTTAGCAGAGCCTCCACCTCTACAGCAAAGCGGTCTGGTTCAAGCTCCCGTAGATGGTTCATGATCTGGCGAACTTGCGCCCGCCGGAAGAGTTCTTGTTCTCCGCCCAACAAGAACGTTACAAGTGATTCATGGCGCTCGATCCAGCCGCGAGAAAAGGCGTAGTCAAAGAAGCTCTCATGGAAGAACGCAATCTGCTGGCCATCACGAACCAGAACATGCTCTGAGACAAGGAGTCCCGCATCATCAGCCAGATCATCGGCGTCTAGAGCAGTAATCGGGACAGAGAGCCTCTGTCTTGCACTGATGGCCTCAGCAAGGGTCGAGATGACTTTGTTAAAGCGAACTGCATCACGTCGCTGACGGCAGTCCGTCAGCTTGCGCTGCCAGAAGGCGTCGAAGAGGTTCTTCGTGGCTTGAAATGCCATGGCGTCTTCGTCGCCGGCGATGCTCTTCAGTAGTACAAGATTCAGTGGAGAGCGCAGCAGTCTCTTTTGATGGGAAGTCAGAACGTTTGCATCCAACCCCATTGCACGAACCGACTCTGCGACTTGCTCGTCGGATAGCTCCCCGACCTCGACATGCGCACAAATCTTAGCGTCTACGAGTTCGCGGATCCGATAGTCATTCTCGACATCAAATTTCCGGCAAGCGAGAATGACCGTCATCGCAGGGAATGCTGAGGCTTCGCGGACCAAGCTCGCAACGGCGTCGAAGTTCCTCGGCATTCTCCCCGACGCCAGGCTCACGGCATCCAACTGATCCACGATCAGGACACTCGAGCGCTCTCCAGCAACCGCAGCAAGCGCCGTGACGGGAGAAACATCGACGCCGATCCTTTCCCCTAGCTCAGTCGTAGAGGAGAAAGGTTCGAGGCGATCAAGCCGGAAAGCTAGAAGTGGCACCGAATTCGCGTCAAGAGATTCGTAGACGTGATGAAGTGTGGCACTCTTTCCCCCGCCGCCATGACCCATCAATAGGAGAAGCTTGTCCGACCCATTGACTAGATTTACTAGCTGGGCGGTTTCCGAGCGGTCGATAGCCGGCTGAAGGAGCTCTCGTTCAATACTCGAAGCCCACCCCTTAGAAACCGAGCTGACCTGTTCGGAAATTCCACTTGCGTTAAGTAGCCGTGCCCGGCTCAGTCCATAGGTGCCCAAGCGGGCCTCAATTGCCGGGGCATCAAGCGTTACGCCAAGAGCGTTCTGAACCAAATCCCCCAAGCCGACTGCCGCAAGGCTTCCAGCCGCACCTTCCAAGAGCAGCTCCGCTAGTGCTCCGTTCATATTTACAATGTCTTGCTCATCCGGCCAAGAGATCCAGAAGCCCCGCAAGATTTCCCAGGATTTCTCCGCAGATCCAAAGATGTCAGGAGAGCAAAGATCATCAAAAGGATCCCTGAGCCCCTCCGTTAGCCAATGCTTAATGAAATCCTCATGACTCGCTGAACGTCTCGCACGATCGGCAAGATCTTTGAGGGAGCTGGCAGGCAACAGGGAAATGAAGTGGAAGTGACGTCCATCTTCGACGTGCGAGCGAACGTTCTCCCAAATCCCTTTACTTTGAAGAGACTTGACCGTCCAGGTGTTTGCGCTGCCGTTCTGACGCTTTAGTTGGTGAACCTCCATGGTGTCGCCATATAGATAAGTGAACTCGACGCCCTGGCTCAGATCGCCAACGCCCTCCACCGTTAGAGAATTGCCTGTGCCAAGAAGCACGTAGAGAATGTGCCGAATCGTCCAGGCTCCTTCGTAGCGGTTACCAAATTTGTCAGCCTCACCTCCCGGCCGAGGACTCATGAGGACCTCCTCTTCTGTTGCGAGTCCTGTGCAAGATCGTTCATCTACAACTAAGGAGACATCGTCTCGGGCTCCACCTTTCTACTGCCATTCTACTGTTTATGGTGACTTCATTACCACGCTAGGTAGTGGCTCAGTCAGGCCGTTCGGTTGCAGCAAGCTTCGTCAATACAGGGATAGCGGCGATCTTCTCGGGCGTGAGGTCTGCCCAGACCAACCCGCTCGGTCGACGGCGGTTGGCGCACGGGATCACCTCGTCTGGGGTGACGATGTAGTCCACGCTGAAATCGTGCTCGGTCTCGGGGATCTCGTCGTCGATGACCTGGAGCGAGTGCACGGGCGCGACGATGACCGTCTTCATGGTGACGAGGCCGGCTTCGATGAGAAGGGCAACTTCAAGGTCGGAGTACCCCGCGCCCTTACCGATGCGAGCACCGGAGCGGTTCACGGCGACGCTGCCGCAGACCACGATGTCGATGGGCTGCACCTCATCTACGCCGACACGTTGGGCGACCTGAGCCGCCCCCTTCTTCTCGGCGGCCTCCTCGGGAGGAAGCGTCAGCTTCTGGGGGTCGAGCAGGTAGAACGGTTGGACGCTGGCCATCTTCGGCACGGCCATGTAGACCCGCTTGCCGTCCTTCAGGGCCCGAACGCGCACCGGCAGTTGTGCCCAGTCAGGGTTCGCCTTGATGGTTGTCGCCTCGCGCCACTCGTCCAGACCGGCAAGTTGTTCCGCGGTCGCCTCCGAGCCGTAGAACCCGGGAATCTTGCCGTACGAGTCGGCCGGGGCACCGTCACCGTCAATGAGTCGACGCCACACCCGCTCGCGTACGGCCTGCTTGGCCTGGTCGATGTCTGTCACGCCCCACCTATCTACATCAGGGCGAGCAGGCGATCGTTAATCTCCTGCGCCCACGGCTCCGTCCTCCACTGCCGTAGCTCACGGCCAGCAGAGAAGGCCAGATTAAGGCCACCCCCACCGCGAGTCAGCTCGACAGCATCAATGGTGCGGTGCATGGTCGCGGCGGCTTCGTCGAGTTTGCCTTGGCGGATGAACGCCAACGTCAGGTTGCCAAGCGCGATGGCCTGAGACTTCTTCTTGGCAGCCAGAGCCCGAGAAGTCATGCGTAGGATCGGTTCGGCTCGCTCAGGGAGATCGAGCGCCAAGTAGCAGGAGCCCGCCAGCCGATTGAACTCGTTGACCGTGTAGTACGGCGCGGCCAGATCGTCCGGGTGCACCCGGTCAAACTGAGCCTCGGCCTTTTTCAAGGAGTCCTCGCACTCCTTGAGTGCGCCGGTCATGGCGTGCCCCTCAGCAACGTGCAGAAGGCTCAGACCAGTCAGCGACGGACTGACCGCCTTGGCGACCTCGGCGGCCTGCTCGGCAAGCGTCACCCCTCGGGCAGCGTTCTTCTGACCGTACAGCGCAACGAAGCTCATGCGGAGCGTGGCGTACGACTCGGTGGATGGGTCACGAGCATGTCTTGCTGCTGCGACGGCTTCTTGGAAGTACCGAAGCGGTGCGGCATGGTCGCGCCGCTGAGAGACATCCCAAGTCAACTGGCCAAGGAATGTTGCCGAATCTGCTTCGACTTCGTAGAGCGCGCGGCGCACACGAGGGTTTCCAGCGTTCTCGCGGAGGTACTGCACCTGCCCATGAAGTTGACCAGCCGTACCAAGCAGGCTGGTCGAAGACTCTTGGTCGTAGGACTCATCGAGTTGCCGCAGCCGCTCGTGAAGGTAGGCGACCACCACCAGGTCCGCGGAGGCCGGATTCTCCAACGCATACGTCATGCGGTCGCTGGGCTTGGTGTCCGTGACCGTGATGTCGTCGAGGAGGGCTTGAAGTTCCTCGGTCGAGACCCTGAGCGTCCGCGCCAGTTTTGGCCGTATATACGCTTGAGGTTCGGTCTCGGCAGCTTCCCAGCGACCTACCGTGCTGCGCTCGACGCCAAGAAACTCGGCAAGGCTCTCTTGCGTGAAGCCTGCCGCTTTGCGACGTTGACGAAGACCGATGCGCTTCGCTGCCATCGCCCATCCCTCCGGTTACGGGGCGAGCTGCAACCGTAGCGGTACGTAGGCCATTTGCGCAGGCCAGACCGGTGGATGCATCGTGGATACGTCATGCGTGCGGCACGTTTGCTGTGGTCTTTGCGCAGGTCAAACCGCTTCTCTGGGTTGCAGGTTGGCGGGCAGTTGGATCCCCCGCCGCTGCTCGCCAACCGTTCCCACCCCCGGAGGAACGGATGACCCCGCCATGTTCGGATACATGCGGCTCGCCGCATCCGATGACGACACGGACGACGAAAACGAGGCAATCAAGCGGGAGTTGGCGAAGCACGCCAGCCGTGAGGGCTTCACGCTGGAGCGACTGTTCATCGAACGGCTCCACGCTGACGAGGAGTCGGCGTTCTTCTCCTTGATCGACGCACTCAAGAGCACCAACGTTCGCCATGTGATCGTGCCGTCCCTGTGGCACTTCGCCCGGCTCCCTGGTCTGCAAGCAGCGATGCGAGACCACGTCGAGCGCGAGCTTGGCGTGCGTCTTTGGGTGGTTCAGGGCTCTTCGATGCCGAGGAGCAACGCGTCATGAGCCACGCCGACGTTGTGCACCCGATTCCGCTACTGGCCGCGTCGCTTCGGTTGACCGCCATCCCTACGGCAGTCGGCCACTCCCGGATGTTCGTCCGACACACGCTGAAGCGCTGGAACCTCGAAGAACAGGAGGAACCAGCAGCACTCGTCATGAGCGAGCTGGTGACGAACGCGATCAAGGCCAGTGGCATCACCGACCCCAACCCGGAGCCGTGGCAGATCAAGGCCGACCACGTCGTCGGCGTGCAGCTGCAAGTCGTGCACGGCAAGTTCTTCGTCGAGGTATGGGACCGCACACCAGAGACGCCGGTGCGTCAGAACCCCGACTTCAACGCCACCAGCGGTCGAGGGCTGTTGCTTGTCGACGCTCTGGCCGAGAAGTGGGACATCTACCGTCCCCATGTCGGCGGCAAGGTCGTCTGGGCCCAACTGCTCGTAGAGCTTCCCATAGATCAGCCCCCCTTCGATGTGCCGCAGCGACCGTTGTTGTTGCCTGCTGGCGTTCGGGCTCCCTGGGGACCGGTTGAACTTCAGGCGCGTCAAGCACTGCTCGACCGTCTAGCCGCGACAACGCTCGACCGAAGGGGGTGACACGCATGGGAGGACAGTCCTAGGCGCTGGGGCCGGCGAAGGGTTGGTCGGCTCGATCGAAACGAAGTCCACACAAGGAACCGCACCTCCGTTCAAGTGAGCGGGGGTGCTGTTTGATGACCGTGGAATGCAGTGGAGCTTGTCGGACCCGACGACTACCGTTGATCTATGACGGACAGTCAGCTTGATCCTCTCGCGAGACCTGCGCGCCTTGATCCCTTCAGTTCAGGCACGCCGCACTTCGTCGGCCTCGTGGACACCAACGCCCTGATGAGCAGCATCGAAAACGACTGCCGTCACGGACGTCGGTCACGGCTGCTGAGGATGAGCGACAACGGATCTGCCGTTCTGTTCGCCGCCGATCACGTCTACGACGAGATGTACGAACGGCTTCCTCGGTTCGCCAAGCGCTGCAAGGTGCCCCTGGCACCGTTGGTGGAGTGCTTCGAGGAGGTCTACCTCCCCGTGCTTCGGTTCGTCGCCCTGTCAGACCTGGATGTTCCAGACCAGCAAGTGCTCGCCATCACCGACCCGGACGACGTACCAACTGGCTTGCTCGCCAAGCTCGTTGCACCATGCGTCGTGTTCTCAGAAGACAGGCACCTCAAGAAGCCCGGTCTGGCACCGAAAGAGTGGCGCGAGGCTGCCGCTTCGGCTGTGGACATCGCAGAAGGTAGCCAAGACCAAGAGACCACCATAATTGTCGCCGCCTTGCCCTTCAGGCTCACAGCCGAGCTAGTCATCTTCTTTGGGCGCAAGATGGGGGTGTCTCCGTGGCTCCTTGGCGGCATCCTCCTTGGCGCGGGTGTTCTCCTGCTTCAGAAGCAGGATCGAAGAAAGACAACGACTCAGGTGGCTGGCAAGGTCATCGAGGCGATTGCCATCCAACTCGCCGACGGCATGGCGCAAGAACGGCGAGGCATCGAGAGTCTGCGTGATGTCCTCCTCCCAGCGCCTTCACGGCCGACGCTCCGACAGCAGGTAGCCATCGCGTTGGCCCGGCAGCCCCAGCCACTGCTGGCCGCAGAGGTGCACGAGCTGATCTACGGCCACTTCCCGGACGAGCCGGCCGTGAGCGTCCAAGATGTGCGGGCTGTGCTCGAAGAAGGTTCGGAGTTCGTTCGGGTGCAGCGCTATCGATGGCAACTCGGGCGCGAGGTGGCACCGCGGACGCGGTGAACGCGGTGACCAACCTCGCTCAGGCCGCAGCCAGTTGGGCACTCATGTTTAAGGTCGATGCCACCAGCACGAGGACGGATCAACTCCCACCTGACTCCTCCTCGTGGGGGTTCACCAATTCATCTCGCGTCACGACTCGCGGACTTGCCTTCCCCCGTTGGCTCGCGCGCGGGGTCCGAGGGACGCTACTTACGCGCCCTCCAGGAGGTGTGCCGGCGCCGGGCGCGGTGATGAACCGCCCGGTGCCCGTCCCCGTAGGGGAGGTGTCCACGGTGGAACACCTCCCGCCGCCTGCCCGTGGGAGGCACGCCCGGGACCACACTTGTCCACGGGCCGACCCCGACAACCGAGGAGCACCGCATGATCTTCATCGCCGTACGGTTCCCCGTCCGCCCCGAGTTCCGCGACGAATGGCTCGACCGGGTCGCCGACTTCACCGCCGCGACCCGGGCCGAGCCGGGGAACCTGTTCTTCGAATGGTCCGTCGACGCGACCGACCCCAACCGCTTCGTCCTACTGGAGGCGTTCGCCTCGCCCGAGGCAGGTGCCGCGCACGTTGGTTCCGAGCACTTCAAGGCGGCGATCGCGTGGATGCCGGACGTCGTCGCCGAGACGCCCGACATCATCAACGTCGAGACGGAGGGCGGGGGTTGGTCGCCGATGGCGGAGATCACGCCACGGCGGTGACGCTGATGGTGACGGTGGCGGGTGTGGGCCGGAGGGGGAGCTCCGGCCCACACCCGCCACGACCTCAGGGGTACGACACCACCGTGGACGGGATCGTCGACGTGCCCGAAGTCGCCGCGCCCGTCTCGTTGATGACGTGTTCGTACTGGCCCTGGCCGCCGAGCGAGACGACCAGCAGGTCGTGGAACTTCACGCCCGACCGGGTGGGGGCCGAGAAGCCGTTGTGCTGCACGATCGTCGGGTCGACGTTGTAGTAGCAGTAACTGCCGAGACCCCAGCCCTCGTGCACCGTCACGTTGGCACCGACCTTGTAGGCCGCGTAGCCCTTGATCGAGCCGTTCTGGATCGCGGCCTGGTTCGGGGCGTCGTACGCCTTCTCGTTCTGGAAGAAGATCGTGCGGCCCCGCTCGCCGTTCCACTGGACGTCGTACTTGTTGAAGTGCTCGACGAACAGGCCGGTGGTCAGCACGTCGGCGCCGTTGACGACGAGGCCGTAGTCGGCCCGGTTGGTGTCCCAGCCGATGCCCGTGCCGTGGTCGGCGCGCCAGAGCCAGGTGTGGTCGACGATGGTGTGGCGGTTGTTGATGACCATGCTGGTGGTGGCCTTGCCGGCGCCCGCGCCGCCGATGCGGACGAACACGTCCTGCACGGTGGTCGGGTTGGCGGAGTGGTCCGTCGTCGTGCCCGAAGGGCCAACTTCCAGCAGGGTGTTGGAGTTGACCGTGCCCGCGTCGATCAGGAACCCGGCCAGGCGTACGCCGTCCACGTCGGCGGTCTTGAGGGCCGTAACTCCGTTGTCGGGGACGAGAGTTGCGTAACCCAGGCCCAGGACAACGGTGTTGGCGCGGTTCACCTGGATCGGCTGGTCGAGGTGGTAGATCCCCGGGGTCAGCAGGAGGTGAAGTCCCTGCGTGAGCGCCTGGTTGAGGGTGGCCGCCGTGACGCCCGGCTTCGCGACGTAGAACTGGGAGAGGGACAGCGAGGTGCCGCGCGGTGTGCCGTTGCCCCAGGTCACCCCGCTCGCGTTGGTGCGCTTCTCGGGGAGGAAGACGCGGTACTCGGTGCCGTTGAGGTAGAGGAAGGGCTTCTCGCGCGAGACGGGGGTCGTGGCGAGGGTGGTGTACACCGGGTTCGGGAAGCCCTGTGCCGGTGCGCCCTGCACGCCCGAGAACACCATGTTCCAGACGCCGTTGAGCCAGCTGCCGATCACGCTGTCCCGGGTGTACCACTGCTGCTGCGAGTACGGCTGGACCTGGCCGTCGATCCGGCTGTCGGCGATGTAGCCGCCGCTCGCCCAACCGTAGCCGTTGGGCGCGAGGTTGAGGTTGCCGCGCACGTGCATCCGACGGAAGGGGGCCGCCTGAGCCACGGCCCACCTGTTGGTTCCGCTGACGGGGACCAGCGCGAGGTTCTCCGCCGAACGCCAGAAGTTCTGGGTGGCGTTGCCGTTGAACCAGCCCGCGTCGACCGTGACATCGCCGTTGATGGTGGTGTCGTCGGGGGAGAGGCCGAGGCCGGCGATCGAGGTGTAGAAGCCGAGTTGGGCGTTGAGCCCGGAGTAGGTGCCGGGCTTGAAGAAGAAGGCATAGCGGCCGGTGCCGAACTGGGCCGTCTCCTGCTGGGCGAAGATCTGGTCCAGCTTCGCCTGGATGCCGGCGGTGGACGGGTCGAAGACGATCACGTTGGGGCCGAGATCGCCGCCGCCCGGCAGTGCGCGCGGTGTCACCGCGGTGGGGGTGGACGGGGCGGCCGAGGCGGCTGTGGGCAGGCCGGCCAGCGCGGACGCGGCGGCGGCCGCAGCGAGAACGGTTCTGCGTCGAACTGAGGACATGTCGCGGCTCTCCTTGTTCATGAAATGAACGCCGGTGGGGTTGGGAGCGCTCTCTCGCGGGGGAATGCTTCAGGTCCGTGAACGCGGTCGTCAAGAGGTACGACCGAGTTCGACGAGTGGCGTCCAAACTCTTGACGCCTTTGGCTTCCGAGGTTTAACTCACGTCCTAAATTAAGTCGTGAGTGCACTCCCTGAAGGGACACCCGGAGCATGCGCAGCATCCGAGCCGCGGCCGTAGGCGCCGTCACCATGTCACTCGCCCTAGCGGCCACGGCCTGCGGAGGCGGTTCGTCGACGGGCGGGGGGTCCAACGACTCGCCCAAGACGCTGACCTACTGGGCCTCCAACCAGGGCGCCAGCATCGCGATCGACAAGAAGGTCCTCCAGCCGGAACTCGACAAGTTCAAGAAGCAGACCGGCATCACGGTGAAGCTGGAGGTCGTGCCCTGGTCCGACCTGCTCAACCGCATCCTCACGGCGACGACTTCGGGCCAGGGCCCCGACGTCCTGAACATCGGCAACACCTGGAGCGCCTCCCTTCAGGCCACCGGCGCCTTCCTGCCGTGGAACGCGGCCAACTTCGCGAAGATCGGCGGCAAGGACCGCTTCGTGGACTCCGCGCTCGGCTCCACCGGCGCCACGGGCAAGGACCCGGCCGCCGTCCCGCTGTACTCGATGGCGTACGCGCTCTACTACAACAAGCAGATCTTCGCCGACGCGGGCATCTCCCAACCCCCCGCCACCTGGGCCGAGTTGGTCGCCGACGGCAAGAAGATCCAGGCGAAGGGCAAGCAGGTGCTCGGCGCCGAGGGCGCCAACGTCTCGGAGAACATCCACCACACCTTCGTCTTCGCCAAGCAGCACGGCGCCGACTTCTTCACCGCCGACGGCAAGGCCGACTTCACCAACGACGGTGTCGTGGCCGCCGTCAAGCAGTACGTCGACCTGATGGCCAAGGACAAGGTCATCCCGGTCGGCAACGCCGAGTACGCGCAGAACCAGTCCGTCAGCGACTTCGCCAAGGGCAAGACGGCGATGCTGATGTGGCAGTCCGCGTCCGCCAACCTCAAGTCGCAGGGCATGAGCGACAGCGCCTACGGCATCGCCCCGATACCCGTGCAGTCCGGCACCCCGGGCACCGGCGCGCAGGTCGATTCGATGGTGGCCGGCATCAACCTGGCCGTCTTCAAGAACACGGACAACTTGGACGGTTCCACCAAGTTCGTGAAGTTCATGACGAGCGACGCCGAGCAGAAGATCCTCAACACCGCCTACAGCTCCATCCCGCCGGTGAAGGCCGCGCAGGAGGACACGGCGTTCAACACCCCGGCGAACTCCGTCCTGAAGAACACCCTCGCGACCAGCGCCGCCGCGCTGCCGCAGGTCGCCGACGAGTCCCAGTTCGAGACGGCGGTCGGCACGGCCGTCAAGGACCTGTTCGCCGACGCCGCCGCCGGACGCGCGGTCACGACCGCGTCCGTCAAGGCGGAGCTCGAAAAGGCCCAGCAG
Organism: Streptomyces xylophagus; assembly: GCF_000716435.1. Classification (GTDB taxonomy): domain Bacteria; phylum Actinomycetota; class Actinomycetes; order Streptomycetales; family Streptomycetaceae; genus Streptomyces; species Streptomyces xylophagus. Next base: position 928,292 of record NZ_JNWO01000007.1, on the reverse strand, counting down.
CAGATGCCGGCGAAGTGAGTGCGACTGTGACGAGCACTGTCACCCCGGAGGCCGCCGTGCGGAAGAACCCTTCCGACCCGGCGGCCCCCGGCCCGCGCCGGCGGCGCGGCGAACGGATCCGCCGTATCGGACTGCCGTACCTGCTGCTCCTGCCCGCCCTGATCCTCGAACTCCTGGTCCACCTGGTGCCGATGGTGATCGGCATCGTCATGAGCTTCAAGGAGCTCACCCAGTTCTACATCCGCGACTGGGGCACCGCGCCCTGGTCCGGCTTCGACAACTACAAGGTCTCGGTGGATTTCAGCGCCCCGGTCGGCAAGGCGCTCCTCCACTCCTTCTTCGTCACCGTGGGCTTCACCCTGCTGTCGGTCGGCTTCTGCTGGCTGATCGGCACGGTCGCCGCGATCTACATGCAGGACGAGTTCCGCGGCCGTGGCTTCCTGAGAGCGCTCTTTCTCATCCCGTACGCGCTGCCGGTCTACGCGGCCGTCATCACCTGGGTGTTCATGTTCCAGCACGACAACGGCCTGGTGAACCACGTCCTGCACGACCAGCTGCACCTCACGGACAAGCCGTCGTTCTGGCTGATCGGCGACAACAGCTTCTACGCGCTGTTGATCGTCTCGGTGTGGAAGGGCTGGCCGTTCGCCTTCCTGATCGTCATGGCCGGCCTGCAGAACATCCCCAAGGAGTTGTACGAGGCGGCCTCGATCGACGGCGCAGGACGCCTGCAGCAGATCCGCCGCATCACCCTGCCGTCGCTGCGCCCGGTCAACCAGGTGCTGGTCCTCGTCCTGTTCCTCTGGACGTTCAACGACTTCAACACGCCGTACGTCCTGTTCGGCAGGGCGGCCCCCGAGGCCGCGGACCTCATCTCGGTCCACATCTACCAAGCCTCGTTCGTCACCTGGAACTTCGGCACGGGCTCGGCGATGTCGGTCCTGCTGCTCCTGTTCCTGCTCGTCGTCACCGGCGTGTACCTGGTGCTCACCTCACGCGGACGGAGGTCGGCCGATGTCTAGTTCCTCTCTGACCAGGTCGCCGATGGCCCCGCCCCGCTCCTTCCTCTGGTCGCGGCGGATCTTCCTCACCCTGCTCGCTGGCTTCGTCCTGGTGCCGGTGTACGTCATGCTCTCCAGCTCCCTGAAACCGCTCTCGGACGTCACGGGCAAGTTCCGCTGGCTGCCGAGCGGTTTGACGATCCGCCCGTACATCGACATCTGGTCGACGGTCCCGCTCGCGAAGTACTTCGTGAACTCGCTGATCGTGTCCGTCGCCGCGACGGTCTGCTCGGTGGTGATCGCGGTCTTCGCCGCGTACGCCGTCAGCCGCTACGAGTTCCGCGGCAAACGCGTCTTCACGGTCACCGTGCTGTCCACCCAGATGTTCCCCGGCATCCTCTTCCTCCTCCCTCTGTTCCTCCTCTACGTCAACATCGGCAACGCCACGGGCATCGCCCTGTTCGGCTCGCGCGGCGGCCTGATCCTGACGTATCTGACCTTCTCCCTACCCTTCTCCATCTGGATGCTGATCGGGTACTTCGACTCCGTGCCGAAGGACCTGGACGAGGCCGCCCTGGTGGACGGCTGCGGTCCGCTCGGCGCGCTGCTGCGGGTCGTCGTACCGGCCGCGATCCCCGGCATCGTCGCGGTCGCCGTCTACGCCTTCATGACCGCGTGGGGCGAGGTCCTCTTCGCCTCCGTGATGACCAACGACGCCACCCGCACGCTGGCCGTCGGACTGCAGGGCTACTCCACGCTCAACGACGTGTACTGGAACCAGATCATGGCCGCCTCGCTGGTCGTCAGCGTGCCCGTGGTCGCCGGCTTCCTGCTGCTGCAGCGCTATCTCGTCGCCGGGCTGACGGCGGGCGCCGTCAAGTGACCGACCCGACCAACTCCGCTGACCGTAAAGGGACTTCAGTGACCATCGACTTCGCCGCGCTCCCGCACGACTTCCTGTGGGGCACGGCCACCGCGGCGTACCAGATCGAGGGAGCCGTCGCCGAGGACGGACGCGCGCCGTCGATCTGGGACACCTTCTCGCACACCCCCGGAAAGATCGACAACGACGACAACGGCGACGTCGCCTGCGACCACTACCACCGCTGGCGCGAGGACATCGGCCTGATGCGCCAACTCGGCGCCAACGCCTACCGGTTGTCGATCGCCTGGCCCCGGGTGATCCCCGGCGGCGACGGCCCGGTGAACCCCAAGGGCCTCGCCTTCTACGACGAGTTGGTGGACGGACTCCTTGAGGCGGGCATCACCCCCTCCGTCACCCTCTACCACTGGGACCTGCCCCAGGCGCTCCAGGACCGGGGCGGCTGGCCCGAGCGGGCGACCGCCGAGCACTTCGCCGCGTACGCCTCGGTCGTCGCCGAACGCCTCGGCGACCGCGTCACCCACTGGACGACCCTCAACGAGCCCTCTTGCTCGGCCTGGATCGGCCACCTCGAAGGCAAGATGGCCCCGGGTTGGACCGATCTAACGGCGGCCGTCCGCGCTTCCTACCACCTGCTGCTCGGCCACGGCCTCGCGGCGCAGGCGATCCGAGCCGCCTCCCCGTCCGCCCAGGTCGGCATCGTCAACAACCTCTCCACGGTGTACCCCGCGAGCGACCGCGACGAGGACGTCCAGGCTGCCCGCCGGCAGGACGGTCACGTCAACCGCTGGTGGCTCGACCCGGTCCACGGCCGCGGCTTCCCGGCCGACATGGTCGAGACGTACGGCGTCGAACTCCCCGAGCAGCCGGACGACTTGGCGACGATCGCGGCGCCCTTGGACTGGCTCGGCCTGAACTACTACTTCCCGGCGACCGTCGCCGACGCCCCCGACGGCCCGGCCCCCTACACCCGCGCCGTGCGCCGCCTCGGCGTCCCGCGCACCGGCATGGACTGGGAGATCGACGCGTCCGGCATCGAGACCCTGCTGCTCCGCCTCACCGAGGAGTACGACCCGCGCCGGATCTACGTCACCGAGAACGGCTCCGCGTTCCCTGACGTCGTCCGCCCCGACGGCACCGTCGACGACCCGGAACGCCAGGACTACCTGGTCCAGCACCTCGCCGCCTGCGCCTCGGCCGCCCGCAGGGGCGCCCCGCTGGCCGGCTACTTCGCCTGGTCGCTGCTCGACAACTTCGAGTGGGCGTACGGCTACGAGAAGCGGTTCGGACTGGTCCACGTGGACTACGAGACCCAGGTCCGCACGATCAAGGGCACCGGCCGCCGGTACGCGGACATCATCCGCGACCACCGCAGCCGGGCGCGGCGCGCGGCCTGACCGAGACCGCCCCGGTGGGTGAGGGCGGGGGAGCCCGCATCCACCGGGGCACCATCAGTCCCATCAGCATCAGCAACCCCATGAATGTCATGCGCACGACAACAAGATCGGCACCTTCATCGCCCTCTCCACCACCTCCTTCAAGGAGACCCGCATGCCATCCCGCACGCTCCTCACAGCCCTCGCCACGCTCACCACCGCGGCCCTGCTGTCCACGGGCCCCGCCCTCGCCGCCCCCGCCCCGCAGGTCGCGGCGGCCGCGACCTGGGACACCGACCGCGCGGCCGCCGCCTACGCCGCGAACCCGGCCGCCGTCACCGCCTCCGGCAGCGAGAACGCCGGCACTACCCCGGGCCTCGCCTTCGACGGCGACGGAGCCACCCGCTGGTCCAGCAACTTCGCCGACGACGCCTGGATCCGCCTCGACCTCGGCACCACCCTCCGCGTCGACCGCGTCACCCTCGACTGGGAGGCGGCCTACGGCAAGAGATACGTCCTGGAGATCTCGAAGAACGGCACCGACTGGACCCCCTTCTACACGGAGACGGCGGGCACCGGCGGCTCGATCACCACGAGCACGTACCCCCAGGAGGTGACGGGCCGTTACGTCCGCCTGCGCGGCCTCGAACGCGCCACGCCCTACGGCTACTCGCTCTACTCCTTCAAGGTCTACGGCGGCGAACCGGCCCCCGCGTCCACGACCCGCACCAACCTCGCCCTGAACCACCCCGCGTACTCCAACTACTACCAGCACAACGGCAATTCACCGGCCTACGTCACCGACGGCGGCTGGCCCGCCAACCTCAAGGACGACGCGACCCGTTGGTCCAGCGACTGGAACGCCGACCGCTGGGTCTCGGTCGACCTGGGCGCGACCTCGACGATCGACACGGTCGACTTCTACTGGGAATCGGCGTACGCCGTCGACTACTTGCTCCAGGTCTCGGACGACAACACCACCTGGCGCACGGTCTACGAACCCTCGGCCGCCGACATCGCCGCCCGCCGGGCGAACATCCAGGCCCCCGCCGACGCGACGGGCCGCCATGACACGGTGACCCTGCCCCAACCGGTCACCGGCCGCTACGTCCGCATGCTCGGCAAGGAACGCCGCTCCTTCTACAACCCGGCCCCCTACACGGCCCAATTCGGTTACTCGCTCTACGAGTTCCAGGTCTGGGGCACCGGCGGCAACGCGTCCGCCGCCTACCCGGCCCTCCCCGGCGACCAGTCGGGCACGTACCAGACCACGTTCTTCGACGACTTCACGTCGGCGGCCCTGGACCGCTCCAAATGGCGGGTCGTGCGCACCGGCACGGAAATGGGCTCGGTCAACGGAGAGTCCCAGGCATACGTCGACTCGACGGACAACGTCCGCACGCAGAACGGCGAGTTGATCCTCGCGGCGAAGTACTGCAAGGGCTGCACGCAGGCGGGCGGTGGTACGTACGACTTCACGTCGGGCCGCATCGACACCAACACGAAGTTCGACTTCACGTACGGCAAGGTCAGCGCCCGCATGAAGCTCCCGGTCGGCGACGGATTCTGGCCGGCTTTCTGGCTGCTGGGCAGCAACGTGGATGACCCGTCCGTGTCCTGGCCGGCCTCCGGCGAGACCGACATCATGGAGAACATCGGCTACTCCAACTGGACGAGCACCTCGCTGCACGGCCCCGGCTACTCGGCGGACGGCAACATCGGCGCCCGCCAGACCTTCCCGAACGCCGGCACCATCGACCAGTGGCACACGTACGCCGTCGAATGGACCCCGACCGCGATGCGCTTCTACGTCGACGACAACCTCGTCCAGGAGACCACCCGCAACAAACTCGAATCGACCCGAGGCCAATGGGTCTACGACCACAACCAGTACGTCATCCTCAACCTCGCCCTGGGCGGCGCATACCCGGCCGGCTGGAACCAGGTGACGACGCCGTACTGGGGCCTGCCGCAGTCGAGCGTCGACAAGGTCGCGGCCGGGGGAGTGCAGGCGGAGGTGGACTGGGTGCGGGTCGAACAGAAGAAGTGACAGCTGGGCCGGTCCGGAGCGCGGCACCGGACCGGCCCGTTCGGCGGGGGGCAATGCGGTTGCCGCCCGCCCGGCCCCCTGACACGCTCACGCCCATGCCGACCTTCTCCGCCCCCGACGGAACCCGCCTCGCTTATCACGCATCGAGCGACGGGCCGCCCCTGATCTGTCTCCCCGGCGGACCGATGCGCGACTCTGCCTACCTCGGCACCCTCGGCGGCCTGACCGCCCACCACGATCTGATCCGGCTGGACCTGCGCGGCACGGGCGCGTCGGAGGTGCCGAGGGACCCGGCGTCGTACCGCTGCGACCGCCTGGTGGACGACGTCGAGGCACTTCGCGAGCACCTGGGTCTCGACCGGATGGACCTGCTCGCCCACTCGGCCGGCGCGAACCTGGCCGCGCTGTACACGGCCCGCCACCCGCACCGCGTGTCCCGGCTGGCCCTGATCACCCCCAGCGTCTACGCGGTCGGCATCCGGATCTCCGCCGAGGACCGCCTGGCGGTGGCACGACTGCGCGGGTCCGAACCGTGGTTCGGACCCGCGTTCACCGCCCTGGAGGAGATCACCGCCGGCCGTGCGACCCCCGACTCCTGGCAGGCCATCTCGCCCTTCGCGCACGCCCGTTGGGACGAGGCGGCACGTGCCTTCGACGAGGCCGACGCGAAGGAGAAGAACGCGGAGGCCGCGACCGCCTACGCCGCCGAAGGCGCCTTCGACCCGGCCGAGACCCGCGCGGCGCTGGCCGACTTCACGTCCCCGGTGCTGGTGCTCGCCGGGGAGTTCGACATTTCGGGGCCGCCGCGCGCGATGGCGGAGTACGCGGAACTGTTCCCGAACGCGCAGTTGGAGATCCAACCAGGTGCCGGGCACATGCCGTGGTTGGACGACGCGGAACGGTTCCTTGTCGCCGTCGGGGCCTTGCTGACATAGGGGACACCGGGCTCTGTGCTAGGTATGACGCCATGCCGCTTCCGCATTTCGAGCTCAGTAGTTCCCAGTACAGGATTCTGGCCGAAGCGTCGCTCCGACCCCTTCCCGATCCTGCGAACGACGAGGCAGCCCAACAGGAGTGGATCGTCAGGGAGTTGGATCCGGAAGGGGTTCAGTCCGAGGTGTCGGAGCTGGTTTTCCTCGGGCTCGTCGTTCGAGAGGGCAGCGCTCTGGCCCTGACCGCGCTGGGATCGGCTGTGCATCACCGCGCCGGTCATGAGGCCGCCGAGGAGCGACTGGCCGCTGTGGCGCGGCTTGCCGAGGCGATGGAGGACGCGAATCCTCGGCTGGCCCGTACCGTTCGGCAACTGGTGCAGGGAAGCATCTCGCTCGGGGAGGCGCTGGCCCGAGCGGCCAGGAGAGAGTGAGAGGTGAGCGGGCGTCAGCCATGGTCGGCCCCCGACGCGAACAGCGTGCCTTCCTGGTGGTGCCGGGCCTTCCGTGCCGAGGGTGGGACGGGAAGAATTCCCGCCGTGGTCAGATCGGCGACCGTCACCATGTTTCCGGCCAGAACGTCGGTGAGCAACGCGCTCTGCGCGGGTGCCAGATCGGTGAGACGACGCAGGGCGGAGAGAAGCTCGATCAGATCGGTCGTCCACTCGTGCGGCCAGCTCTCGACATGGATGTCGTCCAGGGGGCTGGTCTTCTTGCTGGTGGGAGATGCCTTGCGGTAGCCGAACCACTTGTTCACGATCCCCATACCGCCGACGTCGTATCCCCAGACGGCCTCGGGCACCGGTGAGAAGGCGGCCTCGCCGACGTACAGCGTCTGGACTTCGGCGTCGTAGCTGATCCGGGCCGGGAGCTGCTCACCGATGTGGCTCAGATACTTCACCTGCCGCTCGTCCCCAGGGACGTATTCGACGTTTCGGGGCCGTGCGAGCGACGGAGCCGTACCGCGCTCTCCGTACGTGGATGCCCAAAGTACTGCGCGGCCGAGTGCGACTCCCCGTTCCCACAGTTCCCGTTCCCGAGTGAGCGGGAGACGTACGCCCGGGGTGAGCAGTTCCTCGGTGAAGTGTTCGGTGAAAGCCCTGTGGCCGGCGACGGCGACCGTGTACGCCGCGAGATCGTGGACGGTGACCCGCTCCATGTCCAGGACACGGGCGAGATACGGCAGGAGCCCGGCGGGAGTGTTCGCGGAGGCGTCGGGATGGAGGAGCGGCAGGACCCGGCCGCCGCGGCCGTTGAAGTGGTGCGTGTCGGGGAGCAGGTGCGTCGCCACCACGGCCGGTCCGGAGTCGATCGCGTGGGACGACTGCTGGTTGAGGAAGATCTGACCCGGCTGGAGGGAAGCCCACAGATCAGGGCGGGGGCGGTCGAGGACGCGACTGTCGGCGATCAGAAATTGACGATCGAAGCTCCGGAGCCCGATCTGTATCAGCTCCGGTGTGGAGACGGTTTCCCGACCTATGGGGAGCGCGGAGGCGCCATGTCCCGGCAGCGGATCTCGTCTGTCCGCCAACGTACGGCCATCTGTCTCCTTGAACAGCTTGGCCTTCTCAACGGGGTCGGTCTCCCGGACCATCCGGGCCCATCGGCGACGTAACGTCTCGACCGAGGGAGAGCTCACCCAGGAGCGATTCGATGTAATCCCCAGGCTGCCCCAGGGAAACAGGTCGGCCAGTTCGGGGAACGAGCCCCAACCCGAGTGCGTGGCCGGTGTGAACGGTAGTGGGCTCTCGGCGTGAGTGTCCCGCCAGCCCTCGTCGTCCAGGCGGACGTCCTTGATCTGACGGAACTTGTCGGCGCGTCGGCCGGTCACCTCTCGATAGTGGACGAGGGCCTGGTGCTTCGGCCCACGTACCGCGTCCGCTCTGCGGACGAAGATGTGAATCGCCAGGGGCTGTGCGACGCCGGGGAAGACCCGGTTGGGGACCGGCGCCCGCAGACCTTCGGGCGACAGGTTGATGATCCAGCCTTCGTCGCACGTCCGGCGCAGGTAGTCGCGCATACCGCGTCCACCCGGCCCGGTGGCCCACCCCGACGGGGTGATCAGGCAGACGACTCCGTGCCGGTCCTCGGGATGTGCGTCGAAGACCTTCCAGGTCGCCCAGCGCCAGAAGTACACGTACATGTTTTTGAGCACGTGCTCGTAGCGCCCGTTGTCCGGGTAGCGGAAGGCGTCGAGAAGCGGAGGTTCCTGGCCGGACGGACGCTTCTCCACCCAGCCGCCACGGTCTTCCGCCTTGTCGTCGTAGGGAGGGTTGGTGACGACCGCGGTCACGGGTGTGCGTGCCTTGATGCGGTTGGCGCGTCGGCGGGAGTCGGCGAGGGCACCGTAGGTGGAGGCCAGGTACTCCTCCTCCACGAAGGGGTTGTCCAGGGTGTCCGTGACGAAGAAGCTCAGGCCGTTCCGCGGAAGTGGCGCTCCGTAACGCTTGAGCAGGTCGGACGCGCGGAGTTCGGCGACCGCGAAAGGGCCCATTTGGAGCTCGAACCCGAACAGTCTGGTGGCGAGCCGGGAGATCGCGTCGCGGGCCATCGCCGGGCCATGACGCTCCGTTGCCTGCTCGGCCACCCGCTCGATGATGGTGTGGAGGAACGTGCCGGTGCCCATGGCGGGATCGATGATCTTCACCTCGTCCGCGCCGAATCCGTCCTCCTGGCCGAGCCGGGTGCGCACGACGTCCTCGGTGAGTCGGACCATCTCCTCCACGATCTCGTGCGGTGTGTAGTACGAGCCGCTCTGCTGGCGCAGCTCCGGGTCGTAGACCGTGAGGAAGTGCTCGTAGAGATGGAGGTACGCGTCGCGGTTGCCCGCTCGAATGACCTCCCAGTCCACATGCGCGATGCTGCGGGTCAGCAGGTCGAGCGTGACGGTGAAGCGTTCGTTGATGTTGTCCGTGAGCAGTTGGAGCGCTTTGCCGATGAGGGCGTGGTCCGCGTCGAGCCGACGGCCGATCTCGTGAAAGGAGTTGGGCTCCAGCGGGATGTGCTCGGTGTGGGCCAGCAAGAGGGCGAAGGTGATGCTTTGGGCGTATCCGTCGGCGAAGGTCGCGTCGTCGGCGGTGGGAAAGAGTAATCGCCGCCAGTCGTTCCTGAGGCCGGTGAACGGGCGGGCGCGTACGTCGTCGTCGGGAGCGGACGACCGCGCCTCGAAGCCCAGTTGCTCCAGAACCGTGGAACGAAGCAGTCGGCAGAGGGGTGCTATGTGCTGAACGAGGCGCGAGACCTGGGTGATCCTCGGCGGGGTCCAACGCAGGAACTGTTTCAGCAGAGCGTCGAATGCGGTGGGGTTGTCGAGCGAGAGCCTCTCGCCCGCGCTGTGGAGCGTGCCTCGGAAGAAGACGGTCTCCCCGACCTGCTCGCCATGGCGGAACAACCGCCACTCGGTCCCGTTCGAGTAGAGGAGGTTGGGCAGATCCTGGAGCTTCTCCCATTGCTCGCGGTTGTGCCGGGAAAACGTCTCCGGGTCCACGGACAGTCCGGGTTTCTTCAGTTCGACATAGCCCGTGATGTCATTGTTCGCGCGCACCGCGTAGTCCGGGCGTACCCCCAGGTCGGGGAGACGGTATTCGTCGTGCCAGGTCACATCGTGGAACTGGTGACGCTCGCCCACGGTTTTCAGCAACACCTCGAGTGGAGCCCGTATGGCCGACTCCTGACCGCCACCGCCGGACAGTTTCCGTCGGCACTCCCGACCGAAATCCGCCACGGCCCTGCGTAACCAGCCGTACTCGTCATCAGGCATGTTCCCCCCGAATGAGAATCGCCCCAGCCGACTCGTTCCGGGGCGCACCGCATGCAAGTCAGTACGTCAAATGCGCTGTGCCTGACTGATCGTGACGGACCGTATCCGGTGTGTCCATCCCCCGGGCCGAGAGTTCGCGGCCCAGCGCGCCGCTCCTCTGAAGTGCGAACGGCCTCGGTGAGGACCTGATCCGTCTACTCGACGCGACGGGCGTCGAGTAGACGGTCTGACGGCGGGGAGCTGTATCAGCAGTCCCTGAACTCCGGCGACTGATTCAGCACCTGCGACCGCACCGAAGTGAACCGCGCATACGTCTCCCCGCCCAACGCCCCCGGCCGGAACGCCGCCACCCGGTGGCAGTTCTGGAAAGCCAGCGCCACCCCGAAGTGGCGCTCCAGGCTGCCCCGGATCGCGTCGCTGGCGAGGGCACGGAGGAGTTGGCCGCGCTCCTTCTCGGACGGGGGCGGGGTCTGGTTGTCGGTGAAGTCGGCTGTGGTGTCGCGGAGTTCGGTCGCGAGGCCGGCGATGAGGTCGTAGGCGTAGGGCAGGGACGTGCGGACCGTGTCCACGAAGTCCGCCTCGCGGATGTCACCGTTCTCGGCTTCGGCGAGGAGCTTCGGGGAGACGTCGAGAGACATGAAAAGGGGTGTCCTGTCGGGTAGTTGGTGAGTGGTGGGGAGATGGAGATCAAGGCTGTGGTGTCGGGCCCGGCACGTACTCCGGGTCCACCTGTGCCGCCAGGTCCAGGCCCGTCGCCCTGTCCGCCCACGCCCGCGCGTTGCGGAGGTGGAAGTCGACGGCGTGGCGGTGCAGGGTCGGCCAGTCACGGGGGTGGGCGTCCACGGCATCGCGGAGGACGTTCAGGGCGTGGCGGTTGTGCGGCTCCAGCGCGTCCAAGTCGAGCGGCCCGCGGCCCTGTTCGGCCGCGCGTACCCCGGGGGAGTGGACCAGGTGGGTGAGGAGGTCGTCGCCCACCTCCTCCTTGAGGAAGAGCAGGTCGTCCTCGCCGGTCACCTTGTTGCCGATGACGGCGACGCGGATGCCGAACTCCCGCGCGTGGTCGCGGTATTGGCGATAGACGGAGACGCCCTTGCGGGTGGGTTCGGCCACCAGGAACGTCAGGTCGAAGCGGGTGAAGAGGCCGGAGGCGAAGGCGTCGGCGCCGGCCGTCATGTCGACCACGACGTATTCGCCGGGGCCGTCGAGCAGGTGGTTCAAGTACAGCTCCACCGCGCCGAGTTTGGAGTGGTAGCAGGCCACCCCGAGGTCGCTCTCCTCGAACTCGCCCGTCGCCATCAGCGGTACGTCACCCGCACGGACCACATGACGGGCGTGCACCTCGTCGTCGCCGAGCAGGCGCAGCAGGCGTGAACCGCGCCCCGGCGGGGTGGTCTTGATCATGGCCTCGGGGGAGGGGATGCGCGGGTTGGTGCCGCGCAGGTGGTCCTTCAGCTCGGTCAGGTGGGCGGCCAGGGGTGGGGCGGTGACCGGTTCGGTGTCGGGGGACAGCGCCTCGGCCAGGTGCTGGTTGATGTCGCCGTCGACGGCGAGCACGGGGGCGCCGGAGCCGGCCAGATGGCGGGCGAACAGGGCCGACAGCGTGGTCTTGCCGCTGCCACCCTTCCCGACGAACGCGACGCGCACTACCGGTCCGCCGCAATCGCAGTTTTGAAAATGAATGTCATGTGGCTAGGTTTTAGGGGTCGGCCGCAGGGCTGTCAAATCGGGAGCGGCCATCGGGGGTGCTCGCCGTGACGATCAAGGACCGGAGTCTTAATGCATATGATGTGCAAGTGCTTGATTACTGCATCAGGGCGGCGGGCCCAAACGACCTCGACGGTGCGCGTGCCGTGATGCTCGACACCGTCTACCGCGACTTCACCACCGGGTACGTGCCCCGCTGGCACGGCGACATCATCGACCCGGCCGCCGCCTACCTCGCCCCCTCCCGCCACACCCTCCTGGTCGCGCTCGACCCCGCCGACGACGCCGTCGTCGCCACCGGTGCCCTCGACTCCCGTGCCCCGGCCCACCCGCCGAACCCGCGCCGGCTCGCCGAGCGTTACCCCTCCGGCGAGACCGCCCAACTGCGCCGGATCTACGTCCGCCCCGACCACCGCCGCCGTGGCCTCGCCCGACGCCTGGTCGGCGAGCTACTCGCGTTCGCCGCCGCCGACGGCCACTACCGCGCCGTATATCTGCACACGGATCCGGCGGTGCCGGGTGCCGAGTCCTTCTGGCGGTCGCTCGGCAAGGTCGTGCTCGACGAGCGCGAGGAACCGGGCGGCGGCCAGGGGATCATCCACTTCGAGATACCGATGGGGCGGTAGACGCACCGTGCACCGTTTTCGACTCCTGCTCGCTCTCCTCCTGGCCCCGGCCCTGACCGGCTGCTTCGCCTCCGGGGGTGCCGACGACCCGTCCGGTGAGGCGAAGTCCGGCTCCCGGCTGCGCGTCGCCCTCGCGTTCCCGCCCGCCGAGAACCTCTCCCCGTACGGCGCCGACGCCACCCTCCTCAGCCGCCTCGGCGTCACCGAAGGTCTGACCTCGCTGGACGCCAACGGCGCCGCCGCCCCCGCGCTCGCCCGTTCCTGGCAACGCGAGGGCGACCGCAGCTGGCTGTTCACCCTGCGCGAGGCGACCTTCCAGGACGGCACCGAGGTCACCCCGGCCCGCGTGGCCGCCGCCCTCACCCACGCCACCGAGGCGAAGTCCGCCCCCGCCGCGCTCTCCGGCGTCACCCTCACCGCGGAGTCCGCGGGCGGCGACCGCGTACGCGTCACCACCAACTCCCCTGATCCCGTAATGCCGTTGAGGCTGGCCGGTCCCGCTCTCGCCGTCCTCTCCCCGAAGGCGTACGACGAGAAGGGCCGCGTCGACCCGGTCGGCACCGCCACCGGTCCCTTCGAACTGACGAAGGTCACCGGCTCCACGGCGGCCACCCTCGACCGCTTCGACGACTACTGGGGCGGTCTCGCGCAGGCCTCGGGCATCGACGCACGGTTCATCGCGGACGGCACCGCCCGCACCAACGCCCTGCGCACCGGACAGGTAGACATGGCGGAGGCGATACCCGTCGCCCAGGCCGTCGGCCTCGACGCGGCCACCCGCCGCGAGACCGCCACCACCCGTACCACGAGCCTCCAACTCAACACCAGGACAGGGCCGTTCAAGGACCCGAAGCTCCGCGCCGCCGCCCGCGAGGCCGTCGACACCTCCGCACTCGCCAAGGGCGTCTACGAAGGCCACGCCGACGCCGGTACGGGCATCTACGGCCCCGCCGTCACCTGGGCCGCCGGCAAACGCGAGCAACCGGTCGGGCGGGCGAAGGCTGCGGCGCCGGACGGGACGACGATCACCCTGGCGACGTACGACAACCGGCCCGAACTCCCCGAAGCCGCACAGGTGTTGAAGCAGCAGCTGGAACAGGCCGGATTCAAGGTCGAGTTGGAGGTGCGCGAGTACTCGCGGATCGAGAGCGACGCCCTGGCCGGGAAGTTCGACGCGTTCGTCGTCGCCCGCAACACCCTGGTGGACACCGGCGATCCGGTCGCCGTGCTCGCCAGTGACTACACCTGTGACGGCGGCTACAACCTCGCCCTGCTCTGCGACAAGGACGTCGACCGGGCCGTCGCGAAGGCGCAGCGCACCGCCGACACCTCCGCACGCCAGAGTGCGGCGATGGCGGCCGAGGCCCAGATCCTCGGCACGGACGCCGTCGTGCCGCTTGTCCACCAGCGGGTCGTCACCGGCGTCAGTACCTCCGTCAAGGGCGTGCTCCTCGACCCGTACGAGCGCACCCTCGTCGGCACCGGAACCCGGCGCTGAACCATGCCGCACCGCACGGCCACACTCCTGTGGCGCGCCTTCCTCGCGGCCGCCCTGGTGTGCGCCGTGGGCCTGCTGCCCTGGCTCTCCCGCACCGACCCGGCACTCACCGTCCTCAAGGCGCGGTCGGCGGAACGTGACCCCGATCCCGCGGTGCTCGCCGCCGTCCGCGCCCAACTCGGCCTGGAGGACGGTCCGTTGCGGTTGCTCGGGCAGTGGCTCGGCGGGCTGCCGCGCGGGGATGCCGGGCGGTCGTGGATCTCCGGGGACGCGGTCATGCCCGGGGTGCTCCAAGCACTGGGCGCGTCCCTGCTGTTGATGGGCGCGGCGCTGGTGGTGGCCTTCGGCACCGCCGGGTTGGTGTGCGCCCGCACGTTGTGGCGGGGCGGAGCCGAGGCGTCGCGACCGGGCGGCTCCGGCTCCGCCGTGCTCGCCGCGCTCCCCGAGTTCCTCACCGCGTCCGTGCTGGCCACCGTCGTCGGTGTGCAGCTCGGCTGGCTGCCCGCCCTCGGCTGGTACGGGCCGCGCTGGATCGTGCTGCCCGCGCTCGCGCTCGGGCTGCCCGCCGGGGCCGTGCTCGGGCGGCTGCTCGACGATCTGCTGCCCGGTGCGTTCGCCGAGCCGTGGGCGCGGGCCGCCGCCGCGCGGGGGCTGCCGGAGCGGACCGTCGCGCGGCAGGCCGTACGCCGTTGTCTGCCCGGGCTGTTGCCGAACATGGGGTTGTTCGTCGTCGGGCTGACCGGCGGGGCCGTCGCCGTCGAGCAGATCTTCGACATCCCCGGACTCGGCCGCACTACTCTCCAGGCCGCCCTGGCCCAGGACCTGCCCGTCCTCCAGGCCGGCACCCTCGCCCTCCTCCTGCTCGCCGCCGTCGCCGCCGGACTCTCCCGCCTCGCGACCCGCCTCCTCGTCGGCCCCGCACTTCGTTCCGGCGCCCTCCCGTCCCTCCACGGCCCCGCCCCAACTGCCCGACGGACCCTGCCCGTTGTCTACGGCTCCCTGCTCCTGGGAGTCGTCGCACTCGGGCTGCCCCGCGACCCCCTCGCCCTCAACACCCGTCTGCGTCTCCAACAGCCCACCTGGGCCCATCCGTTCGGCACCGACGCGCTCGGCCGGGATCTCCTCGCGCGGGTCGCCCACGGTGCCGTCGACACCCTGCTGCTCGCCCTCGCGATCAGTGCCGTCGCGCTCGGTACCGGCGTTCTGCTCGGGCTGCTGCCCCGGGTGTCCGGGCCGCTCGTCGACACGGTGAACGCCGTACCGCCGGTCCTCGCCGCGCTGTTGGTCGCCGCCGTGGCCGGAAACGGCAGCGGTACGCCCACCCTCGCCGTGGCCGCCCTCGCCTGGACCCCGCTCGCCGCACACACCTCCGCGCTGCTGCGGCAGGAACGCGCCACCCTGCACGTGACCGCCACCCGGGGCCTGGGCGCGGGCCGTTGGCACATCCTGCGCCACGAACTGCTGCCCGCCGTCCTGCCACCCGTCACCCGCCACGCCCTGCTCCGGCTGCCCGGTGTCGCCCTCGCCCTCGCCTCGCTCGGCTTCCTCGGCCTCGGCGCCCAACCCCCCTCCCCGGAATGGGGCCTCCTCCTCGCCGAGAACCAGCCCTACGCCGAACGCGCCCCCTGGGCCGTCCTCGCCCCCGCCGCCGTCCTCGCCCTGCTGGGCGCGCTCGCGGTGACGGCGGCCGGAGGCCTGCGAGTCGCCCCAGTCAACAGAGCTGGCAGGCAAAGGGAGTTGGCCGCCCGATGACCTCCGTGGCCCTCGCGCGAACCCCTCTCTCCCCGCTGCTCCGGTTGCTGATCCTCACTCAACTCGCCTTCAACATCGGCTTCTTCGCTGTCCTGCCGTTCCTCGCCGAACACCTGGCGGACGTGATCGGCATGGCGGGCTGGCTCGTCGGGCTGGTGCTCGGGCTGCGCACCTTCAGCCAGCAGGGGCTGTTCGTGGTCGGCGGGGCGCTCGCAGACCGGTACGGCGTACGGCCCGTGGTGCTCGCGGGGTGCGTGCTGCGGATCGCCGGGTTCGGCTGGCTCGGGTACGCCGAACGGACCTGGGCCGTCGTCGGGGCGGTCCTGCTCATCGGGTTCGCCGCCGCGCTGTTCTCACCGGCCGTGGAGTCCGAGGTCGCGCGGCAGGCGGTCGCGTGGGAGGAGAAGGGCGGGGGTGAACGGACGCGGGTGCTCGCGCTGTTCACCGTCGCGGGCCAAGTCGGGGCGTTCGTCGGGCCGTTGCTCGGTGCGCTGCTCCTCGCGGTGGACTTCAGGGTGACCTGTCTTGCCGGAGCCGGAGTGTTCGTGCTCGTTCTCGCCGGCCATGCGTGGTTGCTGCCGCAGCACATCCCCGGACGGGCGCGGATCACCCGGAAGGGCGGCATGCGGACCCTCGTGCGCAACCGGCCCTTCCTGGCGCTGTGTTGTGCCTACGGCGCCTATCTCCTCGCGTACAACCAGCTCTATCTCGCCCTCCCCGAAGAGGTCGAGCGCGCGACCGGTTCGCAGGCGCCGCTGGCCTGGCTGTTCGCGTTGTCCTCGCTGCTGGTGGTGACCGCGCAGCTGCCGGTCACAGTGTGGGCGGGGGAGCGGCTCGATCCACGCCGGTCCATGGCGGCCGGGCTGCTGCTGATCGCCGTAGGGTTCACGGCCGTGGCGGTGGCACGTCCCGCCCAACTGACCGGCACCGCCGGGCTGTTGCCCGCGACCGTCCTCGTCGTCCTGCTCACCCTCGGCCAGATGCTCATCGCCCCCGTCGCCCGCGCCTGGATCCCGGACCTCGCCGAACCCGACCGCCTCGGCCTCTACACCGGCGCGCTGTCCTCCGCCTCCGGACTGATCGTCCTCCTCGGCAGCGCGGCCACCGGCACCCTTCTCGACACCGGGCTGCCGGCCGCCATGCCGTGGCTGGTGCTGGCCGCCGTACCGGCAGCGGCGATCGGGTTGTTGCCGCGCGGAAAGTCCCGGTAAATCAACGCATGCCCGCATGAGTTCCCCCACCCCGACTGAACGCCCCACGCGCCACCCCCGTACCAAGCCATGAACCAGATATGAGCTGCCCCCTAAACCGCCATCGACGGCTACGGCGGCAGCGGCCCGTGGGAGGATCCGTCACCATGAGCGCATCCCCGGCGGTACGGAGCCTGCGCGCCGCGGTGTTCGCCGCGGTGTGTGTGCTGCTGGCTGCCGCCGGGCACGGGCTCGCCACCGGCGCGACGCCCCCGCTGTGGGCGGACGGCGCCGGGTTCCTCGTCGTGTTCGGCATGGGGTGGCTGCTCGGCGGACGGGAACGGTCCATGCCCGGCATCGGTGCCGCCATGCTCGCCACTCAGGCCGGCCTCCACCTCGGCTTCGACCTCGCGCGGCCCCGGACCGGGATGGCGATGGCCGGGATGGCGCACATGTCGGGGCACACCATGGCGCCCATGCGGCAGACGCAGGCGATGACCCCGCACGCCGTGGCCGCCCATGTCGTCGCCGCGCTCGTCGCGGCCTGGTGGCTGCGGCGCGGTGAGGCCGCGCTGTGGTCGCTGCTGCGCTGGGCCGTCGCCTTCGTGCCGGGACTGGTCGCCTGGTGGCGGGACGCCCCCGCCCCGTTGCCCGCCCGCACCGCCCGCCGGTCCGGACGCGCCGCCGCCGACGCGGCCCCCCTGCGCCAGCTCCTCCTGCGGCACGCGGTCAGCCGCAGAGGGCCACCGGCCCCGATCCCGTACCCGGTCTGACCACCCAACTTCCTTTTCCCGTACGGAGATCACTTCACCATGTCCGCACACCGCACCACCCTGCGCCGCGCAGGCACCGTCGCCGCGCTCGCCACCGCCGGAGTCCTGGCCGCCGCCGGCGTCGCCTCCGCGCACGTGACCGTCCACCCGGAGAGCTACGCCAAGGGAGCCACGGACGGGGTCATCACCTTCCGGGTCCCCAACGAGGAGGACAAGGCGAGCACCACCAAGGTCCAGGTCTATCTGCCCACCGACCACCCCGTCCTCGGCGTGCTGGTCACCCCGCAGAACGGCTGGACCGCGAAGGTCACCACCAGCAAGCTCAAGACGCCGGTGAAGACCGATGACGGGACGATCACCGACGCCGTCTCCGAGATCACCTGGACCGGCGGCAAGATCGGCGCCGGCCAGTTCGAGGACTTCAACGTCGCCTTCGGTCAACTGCCCGACGACACCGACCAGTTGACCTTCAAGACGCTGCAGACCTACTCGGACGGCAACGTCGTCCGCTGGATCGAGGAGACCACGGCAGGCGCCGACGAGCCGGAGAACCCGGCGCCCGTCCTCAAGCTCACCGCGAAGGAGAGCGAGGACGGCGACGAGACCCCGGCCGCCTCCGCCTCCACGGCGGCCACCGACACGAAGACGACCTCGGCCTCCTCGTCGAGCTCGAGCAGCGACTCGACCGCCCGCGGGCTCGGCATCGCCGGCCTGATCGTGGGCGTACTGGGTCTGGCGGCCGGCGCGTTCGCGGTCGTGCGCAGCCGGTCCCCGCGGTCGTAACCCCGTAGCCCCGCAAGCCGAAGGGCCCGGATCCACCACCTGGTGGTCCGGGCCCTTTCGGCGTGAGCGTGCCAACTGCCTCTACTGCGAGACCAGTTCGAGGACCTTCTCCTCGGCCGGGATCTCCTCGACGAGGGAGGTGCGGGAGGTGCGCCACAGCCACAGGATGTCGCGGCCGAAGGACCACACCAGGGTGCCCAGCGCGAGCGCGACGACGCCGATGTTGGCCGTGTGCGGCAACAGGTCCGCGCCCGCGAGGAGGAGCAGGATGCCCTGGGTGGCGGCGACCGTCTTGCGGGCCGTGCTCGGCGGCAGCGGGGCGTTCAGCCACAGCCAGACGCGGGCGGCGGCGACGAACGCGTAGCGCATGCCGCCGATCAGCAGGACCCACGGGCCGAGCTGTGTCGAGACGTACACGCTGAGGACGAGGATCAGGAACGCGTCGACCTCCATGTCGAAGCGCGCCCCCAGCGCGGTGGAAGTGTTCGTGCGCCGGGCGACCTTGCCGTCGACGCCGTCCAGGATCAGGGCCACCGCCGTCAGGCCGACCAGCAGGGTGACCGGCGGCGAGCTCTCGAAGGAGTCCGCGACCAGCGCGGTCACCCCGCCGACCAGGATGGCCCGGCCGAGGGTGACCCGGTTGGCCGGGCCGAAGGAACGGGTCCGGGTCCGGTGCAGCGCCTTGGAGAGCACGGCCCAGGTGGCGATCGCGAATGCCAGGCCGGTCAGCCAGCCGGCCGGCCCCATTCCGATCGCCGTGCCGAGCAACGCCAGCAACAGGATCTGAACGCCCGCTCCCACAGCGGTCTCCTGCTGGACCAGCCTTGCTTCGTATGTGTTGTTCAGGGCCACCGCACACCCTCCGGCCGTATGACAGAGTCGATCAACGCCGCGTACTGTGCGCGGCCTGTGGTTACCCGTACGTGAACAGCTTCCCGATCGTTCAGGAGGAATCCGATGAAGCGCACCGCGAGGGCGTTTTGGATCGGTCCACCCGGTCACGGCGAGATACGAGACGTCGTCCTGCCCGACCCCGCCGAGGGCGAGGTGCTGGTCCGTTCCCTGTGGTCGGGCGTGAGCCGCGGCACCGAGACCCTGGTCTTCCGCGGGGGCGTCCCCGAGAGCCAGCACGCGACCATGCGAGGACCGTTCCAAGAGGGCGACTTCCCAGGTCCGGTCAAGTACGGCTACCTCAACGTGGGGGTCGTGGAGGAGGGCCCGGCCGCGCTGCTCGGCCGTACCGTCTTCTGCCTCTACCCGCACCAGACGCGCTACGTCGTCCCCGCGAGCGCCGTGACACCGGTGCCGGACTCCGTGCCCGCCGGGCGGGCCGTCCTCGCCGGGACCGTGGAGACCGCGGTCAACGCCCTGTGGGACGCGAGGCCGCTGATCGGTGACCGGATCGCCGTGGTCGGCGGCGGCATGGTCGGCTGCTCGGTGGCCGCGCTGCTGGCCCGCTTCCCGGGCGTACGTGTCCAGTTGGTGGACGCCGATCCCACGCGCGCGAAGATCGCCGAGGCGCTGGGAGTCGGCTTCGCGCTCCCGGCGGACGCGCTCGGCGACTGCGACCTCGTCGTCCACGCCAGCGCCACCGAACAGGGCCTCGCCCGCGCCCTGGAACTCCTCAGCGCCGAGGGCACCGTCCTCGAACTGAGCTGGTACGGCGACCGGAAGGTCAGCCTCCCGCTCGGCGAGGCCTTCCACTCCCGCCGCCTGGTCATCCGCAGCAGCCAGGTCGGCACCGTCTCCCCGAACCGCGCCAACCGCAGCTACGCCGACCGGCTCGCCCTCGCCCTGGACCTGCTCGCCGACCCCGCGCTCGACGCGTTGGTCACCGGGGAGAGCGACTTCGAGGAGTTGCCGGAACTGCTGCCGAGGCTCGCCTCCGGGGAGGTTCCGGCACTGTGCCACCGTGTCCGTTACGCCGACATCGGCTGAGAACCGTTCAATTCCGTACGACAAGCGCGTCTGACCTGAGAAAAGAGTGAGAGTCGGCTGAACAGGGGGAGGCGTGCAGCCGTACTACACGGCATCCCCCGGCAGGGATCAGCCGGGGGACCAGACGCGCCGCACCTGGAGGGTCGTCCGTTGTTCAGCATCACCGTTCGCGATCACATCATGATCGCCCACAGCTTCCACGGCGAAGTGTTCGGACCCGCGCAGCGGTTGCACGGGGCCACGTTCCTCGTGGACGCCACCTTCCGGCGCGAGCAGCTGGACGACGACAACATCGTCGTCGACATCGGCCTGGCCACCCAGGAACTGGGCGCCGTCGTCAGCGAGCTGAACTACAGAAACCTCGACAACGAACCCGACTTCGCCGGCGTCAACACCTCGACGGAGTTCCTCGCGAAGGTCATCGCCGACCGGCTCGCCGAGCGGATCGAGAAGGGCGCACTCGGCGAGGGCGCCCGCGGCCTCGCCGGTCTCCAGGTCACCCTGCACGAGTCGCACGTCGCCTGGGCGAGTTACGAGCGTGCGCTGTGAACGACGTGACCATCGACCGCACCACCTCGCTGGGATTCCTGCCCGCGCAGCGCGCCGCCTCCCGGAATGCCGAGATCATCCCCATGTCCCTGCGCACCGTGCACTTCGTGATGCCGGGCGGCGTCGACGACCCGGCCACGCCGAGCGGCGGCAACGCCTACGACCGGCGCGTCAGCCTGGACCTGCCCGGCTTCGGCTGGCAGGTCCACAAGCACGCCGTGGACGGCGAGTGGCCCCGGCCCGGTACGGCCGCCCGCGCCGAACTGGCCCGCGTGCTGAGCGAGTTGCCGGACGGCGCCGCCGTACTCCTCGACGGGATCGTGGCCTGCGGAGTCCCCGAGATCATCGTCCCGGAGGCCGACCGGCTGAGCCTGGCCGTCCTCGTCCACCTCCCGCTCGGCGACGAGACCAGCCTCGAAGCTTCCGTCGCCGCCGAGCTGGACGCAAAGGAACGCACCGTCCTGCGGGCCGTGTCCGCGGTGATCGGTACCAGCGACTGGGCGGTCCGCCGCCTCGTCTCCCACCACGGCCTGGCCCCCGACCGGGTCCATGTCGCCACCCCCGGCGCCGACATCGCCCCCCTCGCCTCCGGCACCGACGGCGTCTCCCGCCTCCTGTGCGTCGCCACACTGACCCCGCGCAAGGGCCAGCACCGGCTCATCGAGGCCCTGGCCGCCGCGGCCGACCTGCCGTGGACCTGCGAGTGCGTCGGCGGCTTCGGCAACGACCCGGAGTACGTCGACCACCTGCGCGACCTCATCAAGCAGTACGGCCTCCAGGACCGCCTGCACCTCGCCGGCCCGCGGGCCGGCGCCGCACTCGACGCCACCTACGCCTCCGCCGACCTCATGGTCCTCATGTCGTACGCCGAGACGTACGGGATGGCCGTCACCGAGGCCCTCGCACGCGGCATCCCCGTGTTGGCCACGGACGTCGGCGGTCTCCCCGAGGCGGTCGGCCGCGCCCCCGACGGCGGCGTGCCCGGCATCCTCGTCCCGCCGGAGGACCCCGCCGCCCTCGCCGCCGAACTGCGCGGCTGGTTCGGCGAGGCCGACGTACGCCGACGGCTGAAGGCGGCGGCCCGGGGTAGACGAGCGGCGCTCGACGGCTGGGCCACCACGGCCCGCAGCCTGGCCGGCGTACTCACCCGGCTCCCCAGCGAATCCCGGAGGGCGGCATGACGAACACGCAGGCCGCACAGACCGGACGGATTCCGGCGCAGCCGGGTCCCAGGGGCGTACCGCTGGGCATGTTGGTGCCCCCGGCGCAGCCCGCAGTGCAGGACGCGACGGCCGAGCGGCCGGGGCCGGAGGACGTGATGGCGGGGACGGTTTCAGCGGATGCCGGCGAGCAGACCGGGCCGGGTTCCGTGATCCCCGGCGCCGGGCCCGCGAACCGCCCCGGCGAGCGGGCCACCGTACGGCTGCGGGACGTCGGTCCCGACGATCCGCCGCGCTACGCGCCCGAGTGGCTGGAGCTGCGGGAGGGTGCCGACGCCGTCGCGCGGGCGCCCGAGCTGCTCGACCCGCTGCGCATCCGGCTCGCCAACCTGCCGGGCCGGTCCGGGGTCGTCATCCACGACCTGGGCTGCGGCACCGGCTCGATGGGACGGTGGCTCGCGCCCCGCCTCGACGGCGCCCAGCACTGGATCCTGCACGACCGCGACCCCTATCTCCTGCACTTCGCCGCCGTGGCCTCCCCGCGTGCCGCCGCCGACGGCAGCCGCGTGACGGTCGAGACCCGGCGCGGCGACGTGGCCCGGCTGACCCCGGACGCGCTGGTCGGCGCCTCGCTGGTGACGGCCTCCGCACTGCTGGACGTCCTCACCCGCGAGGAGGTCGACGCGCTCGTCGCCGCCTGTGTCGGCGCCGGATGCCCCGCGCTCCTCACCCTCTCCGTGGCCGGACGGGTCGAGATCACCCCGTCCGAACCGATGGACGCGGAGATCGCCGACGCGTTCAACGCCCACCAGCGGCGCGACGGACTCCTCGGCCCGGACGCCGTCACCGTCACCTGCGAGGCGTTCGCCGCGCACGGCGCGACGGTCCGGGTCCACCCGAGCGCCTGGCGGCTCGGCCCCGACGAGGCCGCGCTCACCGCCGAGTGGCTGCGCGGCTGGGTCGGCGCCGCCGTCGAGGAGCGCCCCGAACTGAAGGAACGCGCCGACCGCTATCTGGAACAGCGCCTGGCGGCCTGCGCGGCAGGGGAGTTGACGGTGCTGGTCCACCACAGCGATCTGCTGGCGCTGGCCCGGCCGACGGGGGGAACGTCATGAGCGTCGAGACGATGAGGACGGTCGCACCGCGGGCGGCCACCAAGACGCGCAGGGTGCGCGTGGAGCGGTCCGCGCCGGTCGCCCTCGAACTGCGTGCCGAGAACGCGGTGCAGCAGGTGCAGCGACGGCCTCGGCACACCCCGCCGCTGCACAGCTCGGCCGTCTCCGGCGACCGCATCGGCGTGATCGTCGCCGCCCCGCGCCCCGGCACCGACCGCGCTTCCGGCGCCCGCCGCGTCCTGGGCGCGATCCTGACCCGGGTGAACTCCCGCGCGGTACGCACCCACTTCGGCACCGTCGCCGGTGTCACCATCCTCGGCGTCCTCCTGTGGCGCCTGGGCACCGGCGTCTTCCTGGACGGGCTGCGCCGCATCGACGTACCGACGCTGCTGATCGGGCTCGGGATCGGGGTCGTCACCACGGTGTTCAGCGCCTGGCGGTGGGCCCTGGTGGCGCGCGGACTGCGCATCAAACTGCCGCTCGGCCCGGCCGTCGCCGACTACTACCGCGCCCTGTTCCTGAACGCGGCCCTGCCCGGCGGCATCCTCGGCGACGTGCACCGGGCGGTCCGGCACGGACAGAGCGCCGGCGACATGGGCCGCGCCGTACGCGCCGTGGTCCTGGAGCGCGTCGCGGGCCAGATCGCGCTGGCCGTCGTGGGGGTGGCGGTCCTGCTGGGCCTCGACTCCCCGGTGATGGCCGACGCCCGCAGCATCGCCCCACTCGTACTCCTCGGCGCCGTCGGGGCGTTGGCGGTCGTGGCCGCCCTGCGGATGAACCGCCCGCCCACCGCCACCCGCCGCGGCCGCGCGCTGCGCACCACCCTCGACGAGGCGCGCGCCGGACTGTTCTCCCGCGCCAACTGGCCCGGCGTCACCGTCTCCTCGCTGATCATCCTGGCGGGCCACCTCGCGATGTTCGTGGTCGCCGCCCGGGCCGCCGGATCCGCCGCCACCGTCGCCCAGCTGCTGCCGATCGCGGTCCTCGCGCTGGTCGCCATGGGCCTGCCGCTGAACGTCGGCGGCTGGGGCCCCCGCGAGGGCGTCACCGCTTGGGCGTTCGGCGCCGCCGGCCTGGGCGCGAGCAGCGGCCTGTCCGTCTCCGTGATCTACGGCGTGCTCAGCTTCGCCGCCGCCGCGCCCGGCCTGCTGGTCCTGGTCGCCCGCTGGTACACCGGCCTGCGCACCGCCGGGACCGGCACCGCCGTACCGGACCCGGAACCCGCTCAGGCGTCCGCGGTCAGCATCGAGAAATACGCGCCGAAGGAATCGGCGAGGCTCGCCAGCAGTGCCTTCCCCTTTTCCGCCGAGCCGAGGGACGGGCGCCCGATGACGCCCGACTCGGTATAGCCGGACATACCGAGCGTCAGGAGATGGCGACGGTCGTCGGCGACGAAATCGGAGGTCTCATAACCGGGACGGATCAATTCGGGATGAGCGTGCAGCAGAATGGAGGTCTCGATTTCCCCCGCATGCATATCGGTGAGCAACGAGGTCACCACCCCCGCCCGCTCCAGCGCCGTCTCCCAGTCCTCGGCGGCCGGGAACAGCGCCATCCGCTCACCGCGCGCGGAGGACTCCTGAACGACGTTGCCCAGCACGTAGTTTCCGCCGTGACCGTTGACCACCACCAGGGTCTCGACCCCCGACCGGCGGAGCGAATCAGCGATGTCCCGCACCACCGCATGAAGGGTCACGGAAGAGATGCTGACGGTCCCCGGCCAGGCCGCGTGCTCGTGCGAGCAGGCGATCGTCACCGGTGGGAGCAGATGCACCGGGTACGCCGCCGCGATCTCCCGGGCGACGGCACAGGCGACGAGGGTGTCGGTCGCCAGCGGGAGGAACGGGCCGTGCTGCTCGAAACTGCCGACCGGAAGGACGGCGACCTGTGTTGAAAGACTTGCCCCCCTAGTCCGTACGTCCTCCGTGGTGTCCGCCGGCACCAGTCCGTATGCCGCCGTCCGTGAGTCCGAACCATTCATTTTTTCACGGCCTTTCGTCTCTGCTTAGGAACCAGATCATGACAGAAAACATTGGCGTACTCGGCAAGAAGAAGTCTCCACAGCCCACGGGCGTGGAACGCGTCGTGAATGCTCCCTTGCCCACCGTGTACGGCAAATTCCAGGCGATCGGCTACCTGGACCACGACCGCGGTGACGAGCAAGTGGCCCTGGTCTACGGCGACATCGGCACGGACGACGTACTCACCCGACTCCACTCGGAGTGCCTGACGGGTGATGCCTTCGGCTCCCAGCACTGCGAGTGCGGCGACCAGTTGGACGCGGCGATGCGGGCCGTGGTCGCCGAAGGCCGGGGCATCGTCGTCTACTTGAGGGGCCACGAGGGCCGCGGGATAGGCCTGCTCGCCAAGTTGCGCGCGATGGCCCTGCAGGCGGAGGGCCTGGACACCGTCGAAGCGAACCTCGCCCTCGGCCTGCCGGTCGACGCCCGCGACTACGGCGTCGCCGCCGAGATCCTGCACGACCTCGGGGTGGCGAGCGTCCGCCTGCTCTCCAACAACCCGCGCAAACGCGAGGCGTTGCTGGAACACGGCATCAAGGTCTCCGAAGAGGTACCGCTGTTGATCCCGCCCTGCGAGAACAACATCACCTATCTCCGCACCAAGCGGGAGCGCCTCGACCACCACCTGCCCCATCTGGACGCGGTGGCGCACTGGTCCTGATTCCGGCGAGCGGAGTCCGGATAGGAAGAGGGAATGACCGACGACGTCCTCTTCCTCTCCGGCGACCGGATCAGGCACCTGCTCGACGCCGACGCGGCCATCGCCTCGCAGCGCGCGGCCTTCACCGCGCTCGGTGCCGGCGACGCCGACCTGCCCGGCAAGATCATGCACCCGAGCCGCTTCGACGACAGCGTCGTCTTCGCCTATGTCTCCCGGCTGTCGGCGGACACCGGGGCGGTCGCGAAGTTCGGCAGCGTCAACCCCGCCAACGCGAAGGCCGGACTGCCCACCGTCCACGCGGTGATCAGTGCCCTCGACCCGCGCACCGGGCAACTGGTCGCGGTCATGGACGGCACGGCGGTGACCACCCTGCGCACGGCCGCCGGTAGCGCGGTCGCCGTCGACGCCCTGGCCGTCCCCGACGCCGACCGTCTCGCCGTCCTCGGCTCCGGCACCCAGGCCCTCGCCCATGTCCGCGCGATCGCCCGGGTCCGGGACCTGAAGTCCGTACGACTGTGGAGCCCGAACCCGCAGCGACGCGCACACGCCGCAGAAGCGCTCTCCGCCCAACTGCCCTTCCCCGTCGAGGCGGTGGACACCGCGAAGGAAGCCGTGACCGGCGCGTCCGTGGTCGCCGCCTGCACCCTCAGCACCACCCCCGTGGTGCACGGCGCCTGGCTCACGCCCGGCTGCACGGTCGTCAGCGTCGGCTCCTTCGAACCCACCCGCAGCGAGGTCGACGCCGAAGTCCTACGACGATCGGCGGCCGTCGTGGTCGACGACCCGGAGACCGCCGCCGGGCACGCCGGACCGGTCGTGACCGCCCTGCGCGACGGACTGCTCGCCCCCGACGACCTGATCCCGCTCGGCGCCGTACTCACCGGCCGCCGCAGCGCCCGTACCGGAGTGGACGACATCGTCTACTACAACAGCGTCGGACTCGGCATCCAGGACGCGGCAGCGGCCTGGGCCGTCATCGACGCGGCACAGAAGGAGCGCCCGTGAAACGTCAGGCCGAGGTCGTCGTCATCGGCGGCGGGGTCATCGGTACGAGCATCGCCTACCACCTGGCCCGCGCCGGCGTCAGAGACGTCGTCCTGGTCGAACGGGACGAACTCGCCGCCGGGTCCACCTCCAAAGCGGCCGGCGGAGTGCGGGCACAGTTCTCCGACGGGCTCAACGTGCAGCTCGGCGCGCGCAGCCTGGAGGCCTTCGACCGCTTCGAGGAGGACACCGGGTACGACATCGGGTTACATCGCGTCGGCTACCTGTTCCTGCTGTCGACGCCCGAGGAGGTCGCCAACTTCGAGGCGGGCGTCCGCCTGCAGAACTCCCTCGACGTGCGCAGCCGCATGATCGACCCGGCCGAGGCCCAGCGGCTCTCCCCGCTGATCAGTACCGAAGGGCTGCTCGCCGCCGCCTACTCGCCCGACGACGGCCACTGCACCCCCGAGGCCGTCGTCCACGGCTACGCCTCCGCGGCCCGGGCCCACGGCGCGACGATCCTGCGCCACACCGACGTCACCGGCATCGAGACGCACGGCGACACCATCACCGCTGTGCTGACGACCCTCGGCCGCATCGACACGAACACGGTGATCTGCGCGGCCGGTGCCTGGTCCAAGGGGATCGGCGCGATGGCCGGCGTGGACCTCCCCGTGCAGCCACTGCGCCGCCAGATCGCGGTCACGGAACCGGTGACGGGCCTGCCGCCGAACCTCCCCATGACGATCGACTTCACCACCAGCCTCTACTTCCACAGTGAGGGCCCCGGCCTCCTCGTCGGCATGTCCGACCCCGACGAGCGTCCCGGCTTCGCCACCGACACCCACGACCGCTGGATCCCCCGCCTCGCCGAGGCCATGCGCCGCCGCGCCCCCGACCTCCTGGAGCTGCGCCGCACCGGCGGCTGGGCCGGCCTCTACGAGAACACCCCGGACCACAACGCCCTGATCGGCGAGGCCACTTCGGTCTCCCGCTTCCTCTACGCCACCGGCTTCTCCGGCCACGGTTTCCTGCAGGGACCGGCCGTCGGCGAGGTCGTCCGCGACCTGTACCTCGGCCACGTACCCTTCGTGGACGTCAGCCCCCTGAGCGCCGGCCGGTTCGCGGCCGACGCCCCGCGTCCGGAGGTCAACCTGGTATGACCGAGCTCCATCTGTGGCTGCGCCACGAGGCCCGCACGACCGAGCGCCGCACCCCGGTCGTCCCCTCCGACGCCCGCCGACTCGTCGAGAACGGGGTGACCCTCACGGTCGAGGAGTCTCCGCAACGGATCTTCCCCATCGAGGAGTACGAGGCGGTCGGCGCCCGGGTGGCACCCGCGGGTTCCTGGGTGTCGGCGCCGCGGGATGCGGTGATCCTCGGCCTGAAGGAACTCCCGGACAAGCCGGCCGAGTTGACCCACCGCCACATCTTCTTCGGGCACGCCTACAAGGGCCAGCCGGGGGCGAGCGACCTGCTGAGGCGGTTCGGGGCAGGAGGAGGGGCGCTGCTCGATCTCGAATACCTGGTGGACGACGACGGACGCCGCCTCGCCGCGTTCGGCTTCTGGGCGGGCTACCTGGGCGCGGCCCTCGCCGTACTCCAGCACCGGGGCCGCCTGGTCGCCCCGCTGACGCCCACCTCGAAGGAGGAGCTGGACAAGACCCTCCAACCCGCCCCCGGGGACGCGGAGTTCAGCGCGCTGGTGATCGGCGCGCTGGGCCGCAGCGGCCGGGGAGCGCGCGTGGCTTTCTCCGCCGCCGGTGTCGAACCGACCTGTTGGGACCTCGCCGAGACCCAGAACCTGGACCGCCCGGCCCTGTTGGCCCACGACGTACTGGTCAACTGCGTCCTGGCGACCACCCCCGTCCCGCCCTTCCTCCGCGCGGAGGACCTCGACGACCCGGCCCGCCTGCTCCGTACCGTCTCCGACGTCACCTGCGACGTGGGCTCGCCCCTGAACGTGCTGCCGGTCTACGACCGCACGACCGAATGGGACGACCCGGTACGGCAGTTGCGCGAGCGGCCCCCGCTCGACCTCATCGCGATCGACAACCTGCCGTCCCTGCTGCCGAGAGAGTCGAGCACCGACTTCTCGGCGGCACTGCTGCCCCAGCTCCTGGACTTCGGGACGGGCGGGGCGTGGGGTCGCTGCCTGGACCTGTTCCGTACGAAGTGCCGAGAACTCGGCATCGACATCACCGCCGTGGAAGGGGAGTTGGGCCATGTCTGAGGTGGTGCGCGCGAGCGGTACCGTCCACTGGATCGGCGCCGGGCTGTCCACGGGCAGCGGTCTCGCCCTGCTGTGTGATGCCGCCGAGCGGGTGCGGCTGTGGCACCGCACCGAGGAGCGTGCGGCTCAGGCCCTCGACCACCTGGGCCTGACGGGCCGCGCGGAACCGCGTGCGTTCACGCTCGCCGCGCTCACCGCCGAACTGGCGCCCGGAGACGTCGTCGTCTCCATGCTGCCCGCGCCCGAACACGCCGCGCTGCTGGCCGCCTGTGTCCGACGCCAGGCGCATTTCGCCTGCTCCAGCTATGTCTCGGACGCCGTGCTCGAACAGGTACCGGCGGCCGAGAAGGCGGGCGTCGTCGTCCTCACCGAGGCCGGTCTCGACCCCGGCATCGACCACCTCTTCGCCCACAGCCTCGTCGCCCGCGCCCGGGAGGCGATCGGTGCGGGCACGGCGGCCTCGTACCGCCTCACCTCGTACTGCGGTGGTGTGCCGGCGGTGCCCAACGACTTCCGGTACCGCTTCAGTTGGGCGCCGGCCGGGGTGCTGGGCGCGCTGCGCTCGCCGGCGCGCTACCTGGAGGACGGCGTGGAGACGGTCGCCGAACGGCCCTGGGAGGTGACCCGGCCGCACGTCGTCGACGGCGAGACCTTCGAGGTCTATCCGAACCGGGACAGTATGCCGTTCATCGAGCAGTACGGGCTGCCGGCGGCCTGGCAGCCGCGGACGTTCGTGCGGGGGACGCTGCGTCTGGAGGGCTGGCTGCGGGCCTGGGACGCGGTGTTCGACGAACTGAAGGCGGGCGACGACACGCGGATCGCCGCGCTGGCAAGGGAGTTGGCGGCCACCTACCCCACCACGGACGCCGACCACGACCGAGTCGTCCTGGCCGTGTCCCTCGACGTCCGGGACGACACGGGCCGGACCTGGTCCGGCAGCTACCTCCTCGACCTGGTCGGCGACGAGGAGGAGAGCGCGATGGCCCGCTGCGTCTCGCGTCCGCTCTCCCTCGCCGTCCGCCACATCCTGTCCGACGACCTGCCGTCCGGTCTGAACCGGGCGGCGGAGACGGCGGAACGGTCACGGGAGTGGCTGAGCGAACTGGCGGGGGAGGGGCTGGAGTTCACCTTGCGGGTGGATCAGTAGCGGTGGGTGCGTGTGGCTCGGTGGCCGTGACCGGGCGGCTCAGTCCACGACCGCCTCGTGCACCAGCTGCTTCAGCTCCGGCATGATCTTCAGCGACGACTTCGGCCGCAGCTGCGTCATGAACTGCACGGTGAGATCCTGGCTCGGGTCCACCCAGAACGTCGTCGTCGCCGCCCCGCTCCACCCGAACGTGCCCAGTCCCGTGGGGGACTGGGTGCGTTCGGGGTCGATGACCACGGAGACACTGAGCCCGAAGCCGATGCCGTCGTTGCCGGACTCCTGGTGGGCGGGGCTGCCGAAGGCACGCATGTCGGCGCCGTCGGGGAGGTGGTTGCTTGCCATGAGGTCGACGGTCTCGGGGGCGAGCAGCCGGACGCCGTCGAGTTCGCCCCGGCGCCGCAGGAACTCCGCGAACCGGTGCACGTCGTACGGGCTCGCCGCCATCCCGCCGCTGCCCGACAGGAACCGCGGCCGGCCGCCCCGCAGTGGCAGCCCGGCGATCGGCTCGATACCGCCGCCCTCGGCGTCGCCGTACAACTCGGAGAGCCGGTCGGCCTTTTCGTCCGGGACCTGGAAGCCGGCGTCGGGCATGCCGAGCGGCCGGAAGATCCGCTCGGCGAAGAACTCGTCGAGCCGCTGCCCGGACACCACCTCGATGACCCGGCCCAGCACATTGGAGGCGACGGAGTAGTTCCACTGTGTGCCCGGCTCGAACTGGAGCGGCAGACTCGCGTAGATGTCGATCGTCTCGGCGAGGTTCGCGCCGGGAGGCACGGACGACTCCAGGTGCGCCTCCCGGTAGAGGGCGTCGACGGGGTGCGAGTGATAGAAGGCGAAGGTCAGGCCCGAGGTGTGGGTCATCAGATGCCGGATCAGCATCGGCTGCTCCACCGGCCGCGTCTTCACGTCGGAGCCGGAACCGCTGTCGTAGACCCGCATGTCCGCGAAGGCCGGGAGGTGGTCACCGACCGGGTCGTCCAGCGAGAGCCTGCCCTCCTCGACCAGGAGCAGCGCGGCGACCGCGGTGACCGGCTTGGTCATGGAGTAGATCCGGTACAACGTGTCCGGCGTGACGGGGAGTCCGGCCGCGACATCGCGGTGTCCGTGGGCGGTGAGGTGGGCGACGCGGCCGCCGCGGGCCACGGACACCAGGAAGCCCGGCAGGCGCTCCACGTCGACGTAGTGGGCGAAGTGCTGGTCCAGGCGGTCCAACGCCTTGTGATCCAGTCCGACCTCGTCCGGGTCGACTTCTTGTAGCAGCTGTGCCATGGCTCTCCTCCGAATTGCGTTCACGAGGTGGGGTCCCGCATACCCGGCCCCGGACACCTCGGAACTCATCGTCGCGCAGGAACACCTGCGCGGTCTCCTGTAACGGGGGGATGTGTGAGCGACGCGACTGTCCGTCCGGGCAGTGCGAGGCAGGCGAGAGCGCCGGTCAGGGCCACCGAGGCGAGGATTCCGAGGGCCCACTCCCGGCCACTTCCGGCCATCAGTGCGCTTCCGGCGGCGACCCCCAGCGTCGGACCCACGTTCACGGCGGTCTGTTTGAGCCCGCCCGCCACCCCGGCCGACTCGACGGCGGCCTCCCGCACCACCACCTGTGTCGCCGCCACCATCACCGTCCCGAACCCGGCCCCCAGCAGGGCGAATCCCGCGCACACCGCGACCGTGCCCGAGGCCCGGGACAGCACGAATACCCCCAGGGCCACGACGATCATCGCAGCTCCGGCCGTAGGACGCGCCCCGACCCGGCGCAGCACCACCGCGCTGCCGGGCGCGGCGAGCACCATCGCCCCGGCCAACGGCAGCCCCCGGAGGGCACTTTGGAAGGGGCTGAGCCCCATCGTGTCCTGCAGGACGTAGGTGACGACGAACAGAGTTCCGGAGAAGGCGGCCGACGCGGCGAGCAGCATCCCGAGCGCGCCACGGATCGCCGCCGACCCGACGACGTCCGGCGGCAGCAGTGGATGGGCCGTACGACGTTCATGGCGTACGAAGGCGAGACCGGCCAGCGCCGACACGGCCAACCCACCGGCCGAACCGGGGAGATCCACCAGCGCCTGGATGAGGGAGGCGAGGGAGAGTGCGAGCAGCAGGGCACCGGGCAGATCGAACCGGACAGTGGCTGCTTCTGTGCGCTGCGGGCCCCGAACGGTGAGCGCGAGCACGCCGAACACCAGCGAGGGCACGACGTTGAGGAAGAACACGGCCCGCCAGCCCACTGTGCCCACCAACGCCCCGCCCACCAACGGACCGGCGGCAGCCGCGATGCCGATCACGCTCGTCCGTACGGCGATCGGCATCCCGAGCCGGTCGGGCGGGAACGCGGTACGGAGCATGCCGAGCGTGGCCGGCTGGAGCAGCGCGCCGAACACCCCCTGGACGACCCGGAGTCCGATCACCCAGCCGACACCGGGCGCCAGCCCGATCCCGGCCGAGGCGACCCCGAAGCCGAGCATGCCGAGCCCGAACACCCGCTGATGCCCGTACCGGTCCCCGATCCGCCCGGCCGACACCAACAGGCCGGCCACGGCGACCAGATACGCGGTGCTCGTCCACTGGACCTGCGCGAGCGACGCCCCCAACTCCCGCTGCAACGTGGGCTGTACGACGGTGAGCACGGTCCCGTCCAGCGCGACGATCGCCGCCCCCGCCACACTGCTCGCCAGCACGAGCCTCCGGTGCACCGTCACAGGGCGGCCTCCGGACCGAGGTGCGCGTCGAGGGCCGACCGCAGCAGGGGTACGAAGTCGTCGGCTCCGGTGGCGAGTTGGAGGCTGCCCCAGCGCCAGAGCTGGGCGACGCCGTGCAGGTTCGCCCACAACGCGCCCGCGACCAGGCGGGCGTCCACGTCGGGACGGGCCCGGCCGACCAGGTCCACCAGGACACCGAACAGCGGCAGGCTGGTGTCCCGCAGCCCCAAGTTACCGCTCTCCAGAAGATCGTGACGGAACATCAACTCGTACATCCCGGAGTTGTCGAGCGCGAACTCAAGATAGACCCGCCCCAGCGCCGTCAACTGCGCTCGTGGGCTCGCCGTACCGTCCCCGACCGCCCCCCTTGCCCGCTCGCCCAACTCGGCGAAGCCGCGCCGGGCGATCGCGGACAGCAGCTCCAGGTGGGTGGGGAAGTGACGGCGCGGCGCGCCGTGCGAGACACCGGCCCGCCGGGCGATCTCACGCAGGGTCAATGCCTGCGCGCCCTCCTGGGCCACCAGTTCCACACCGACGTCGACCAGGCGGTCCCGTAGTCCTGTCTCCGGTTCGCTCATGCTCATAGACACTGTCTACCGGGTTTTCGTAGACAGTGTCTACTCGTCGGCTCTTGGCTCGGGGAATGCGTGACGTGCTTCACACGGTTGAGGGATGCATGACTCACGACGCGACGCAGGACGCACTGCTCCAGTTGCTCTCCGAGGGCCACGGCGGAGTGCTCATCACCCTCAAGAGCGACGGCCGGCCCCAGCTGTCGAACGTCAGCCACGCCTACTACCCAGACAAGCGGATCATCCGTGTGTCGATCACCGACGACCGCGCCAAGACCCGCAACCTGCGCCGGGACCCCCGCGCCTCGTACCACGTGACCAGCCCCGACCGGTGGGCGTACACGGTCGCCGAGGGCACGGCCGACCTCACCCCGGTCGCGAAGGACCCGCACGACGACACGGTCGAGGAACTCATCCGGCTCTACCGGGACGTCCTCGGCGAGCATCCGGACTGGGACGACTACCGGGCGGCGATGGTCCGTGACGGACGCCTTGTGCTGCGGCTGAGGGTGGAGCGGGCGTACGGCATTCCGAAGGGTGCCAACCAGGGGTGACCCATCGTCACCATCCTTCACCGGCGCTAAGGTTGATCCGCTGTGCGGTGGGCGGACGACGGGGGAGTGCACGCGGTGATGGATCTGCTGTCCACGGGCGCCATCGGTGCGGTGTTCGGAGCCGTCGGCTCCGGGATGGCGAGCGAGGCAGGCAAGTTGGCCTGGGAGTCGGCCGGCGGAATGGTCCGCCGCCTCGCCGGGCGCGAGGTGACCGCACCGGCCACCCCCGACGAACTGGACGCGGTCGCCCGCATGGTCCA
The DNA here is from genome assembly GCF_000716435.1 of Streptomyces xylophagus. GTDB lineage: Bacteria > Actinomycetota > Actinomycetes > Streptomycetales > Streptomycetaceae > Streptomyces > Streptomyces xylophagus. The sequence goes on along the minus strand of NZ_JNWO01000007.1, from coordinate 894,080 downwards.
CGACCGCGTCCACGACGACCCCGAACTCGCCCTGATCTGGACCCGGTTCGCGCGAGGCGTGCGCACCCCGGGCCGGGTCACGGGGCCCGGACGGCACTGCCTCCCACCGGCACCCCGTTCCTTCACGGACCGTCAAGAGGCCCTGAAACTCCTGGACAAGGAGGCGATGCGCCCCTTCGACGGACGCCCGCGACTCGCGCTCCTCCACGGTCCCGAGGGCATCGGCACCAGCACCCTCGCCCACCACTGGGGCGCACGGCAGACGCACCGCTTCCCCGACGGGCAGCTCTACGCCGACCTGCGCGCGCTCGGCCCCGAACCGGTCCTGGCCACCCTGCTGCGCCAACTCGGCCTGCCCGACGAGGACATACCGCCCTCGGCCGCGGACCGGTCCGCCCTGTTCCGGCGCTCCCTGTCCGACCGCCGGGTCCTCGTGGTGCTCGACCACGCCCGATCCGCCGCCCAGGTACAGCTGTTGCTGGCCCCGGCGCCGGACGTGGTCACCCTCGTCGTCGCCCGGCATCCGCTCGCCGGCCTCGACGCCCTGCGGATCCCGGTCGGTCCGCTGGCCCGCCGGGACGCGAAACGACTGCTCACCGAGTTGGCCGGCAAACCGGCGGTCAGCGCCGCCCGTGCCACGCTGCCCGCCGTACTGGACCGCTGCGCCGGCTCGCCCTACGCGCTGCGCGCCGCCGCACCCCGGCTGACCATGCTGCCGGAGACGCCGGCCGGGCCCGGGGACGACCCGGTGAGTTCCGCCGTCGAGGACTCGTACCGCCTGCTGAACCCCGATGCCGCCCGCCTCTACCGCCTGACCGGCCTGTACGACTGGCCCGCCCTGGACGCCCGCGCGGCTGCCCGGGCCGCCGACATCGACGAGGCTGAGGCGGCCCGGCTCCTCGACGAACTGGCCGACGCCCTGCTGGTCGAGCGCACGGACGACGGCCGCTACCGCTACCGGCCCGCAGTCCGTGCCTACGCCGAGCGGACAGCCGCCGCCACGGACGGCATCGCCGCCTGCTCCGCCGCCGTGTCCCGCACCGTCCAGGGATATCTGCAGCTCGCGCTCGCCGCCGCCCAGGCCGCCCTGCCCGAGAGCTGGCGCGTCCCGTCCGCGACCACACCGCTGTCGTACGAGAACCGGGGCGCGGGCGTCGCCGCACTCGCCGCCGAGGCCCCCAACCTGGTCCAAGCGGTGCACGCGGCCGAGGAGTTCGGCGACTGGGACACCGTCGTCCTGCTGGGCCAGGCCCTGTGGCCGCTCCAACTCAAGGCCGGCCACCACGACATCCTGTTGCCCGCCCTCCAGGCCGGAGCGCGTACGGCGGACGCCCACTTCCCGGGCACCCGCACCGCCGGTGCCCTGCACGCCCAACTCGCCCACAGCCTCATGGAGTTGCGGCGCTGGGACGAGGCGGAGCCCGAGGCGCTCGCGGCGGCACGGGACGAACGGGCGGGAGGACATGTGCGCGGTCATGCCTCCGCCGTCGAGTTCCTCGGACTGCTCCGGCTGCGCCAATGGCGCTTCGACGAGGCGTACGCGGCCTTCGACGAGGCGTACACCATCCTGGACGGCATCGGTCCCGGCGATGAGGGTGCCGCAGATCTACCGCGCGCCCGCGCCCTGTTGGAACGCCACCGAGGTCGGGCCCTGCGCGGACTCGGCCGCCAAGCAGAAGCCGTCGAACGCCTGGAGCGTGCGCTGGCCTTCTTCCGTACGAGCGGCGAGGCCTACAACACGGCCCGCACCCTCACCGACCTCGCCGAAACCCGCCTGAACGGCGGCGAGTTCACGGCCGCCCGTGCCCTGATCGACGAGGCGACCATCGCTCTCCGCGACGAGAAGGCGGAACAGCACCTGGCGTATCTGCGCAGCCTGCGTGAGCGCTGCGACGGCTAGCCACGCGTCACCCGAACATGGTGAACAGCCCCTCCCGTGTGCACCGTCAGCCCCTGCGTGACGACCTCGTGCAGTGACTTGCCGGACGTGAGCCAGGCGTGCAGCGCCGAGGCGTGGGCGGCCGGGTCGGTGTCCGACCCCGGCTCGGCGCGCAGGTGCAGCAGGGTGCCGTCCGAGGTGCGGACCACGGAGGTGCCGGGGCCGGTGATGTACGCGGCGAGGGCGCACTGCGAGTGCCGGGCGAGTGTCTCCGTCGTCCAGAGCGCGGGTGACCCGAAGCGCGGGTCGTCGGCCGCGCCGTACCGGAACACCACGTCGGCGAGGGCTAGTTGGGACTGCTCGCGGGTGTCCTCGTGCACTGCCAGGTGGACGTCGCCCGTGCCGCCGGGGGCCGCCGGGTGCGGGCCCGCGTACCGGACGACGGAGACCTCGGTGGTGCCCAGGAGTTGGGTGAGCACCTGGAGCGGGACCGTGTGCGTGGCCGGTTCGAACGGCGGGAGCGGGAGCGGTTCGAGGAGGGCCGGCGCGTCCGGTTCGGGGATGCCGACGAGGCCGTAGAAGAGGCGGCGGAGGAGGGTCGCCGACTCGCCCGGGGCGGAGCTGGTGAAGGCGGCGGGGTCGGGTGAGGGGGTGTGCGTGTCGATCAGCCGGGTCAGTTGGGGGCGCAGTGGGAGTGCGGGGTCCAGGCGGGGTGCCGTACGGACGAAGGCGTGCACGGGAGCGTCGGGGGCGAGGCCGGTGAGGGGTGCGGCGCCGAGGAGGACGGGGGTGCCGAGTGCGGCGGCGTAGTAGGTCACCGAGCCGTGGTCGCCGATGACCGCGTCTGCGGCGAGCAGCGCCTGGCGCCAGCCGTGCAGGGGGTCGACGAGGGTGAGGCCGGCGCGGCGGGCGCGGTCGAGCCAGGCGCGGATCTGGCCGGGGCCGTGGCCGTACCAGATGTTGGGGTGCAGGACGGCCGCGAAACGGTACTCGTCGACGGGGAGTTCGGAGGTCAGCCGGGGCAGCAGGGCGGGCAGGACGTCGTCGCCGAACAGGGAGTCCGGGTTCCAGGTGGAGCTGAGCACGACCAGCCGCTGGGCACGTCCGACGCCGAGCGCCCGTCGGTACCGCTCCCGGTACGGGCGCGCCGCCAGCATGCGGTCCCAGCAGGGATCACCGGCCAGTACGGCCGTGGGGGCGGCCTCGGGGCAGACGGCACGCAGCCGCTCCAGCTGCTCGGGGTGCGACAACACCAGTGCGTCCGCGACGAGTTTCCCGCTCTCGTCGAGCAGCCACTCGGGCGACAACCCGAAGACCGGAGTCGCTGCCTCCGCCAACTGGCCGCCGGCCGTTGGGTGTTGGGTGTTGGGTGTTGGGTGTCCCCAGCGTCTTAGTGTATCCGACACCGTGGGACAACACGGCCAATACGCCGGAAAGTGCCCGGAGTTGACCGCCGAAGCTCGCCGAGACGGCCAAGTCGACCGGTGTCCGCACAGCTTGTTCCCACGGCACCACCGGCACCCCGGTTTCCGCCAGCAACTCGGCGACCCCGGCCCGGAAGGCCGACGACCCCGTGCATGTCACCAGCAGCTGCACCCGGAAGTCGTCGTGGAAGAGCGGCAGTACATCGAGCAGCCGGGTCGCGGACGTCACGTTGTGCACGACGAACAGCACCTTGCGGCTGTGCCCCCGCGTCGCCCACCGATCGGCGTCGTCGCCGACCGGCACCCGTATCCACTCGGCCCCCGTCACGCCCCTCGACCACCTTTCGCACGTGTGATCGGGCAACGATAGTCAGCCCCGGGCCCGCGTGCACCGGCCGCCCCTGAAATCGGCCGGTGCACACGGAGGCCCCTACGGGCGGCGCGGGGCGGCGAGCGCTTTGCCGGCGCCCCGTGCACGCGGGTTCGTGATGTTGCCGGGGAACGGTGCTGTTCTTTTCTGCTCGTTCCGGCCGATGTTCTTGCGCGAAACGTCATCTGTCAACGGGGGTGGGGGGCGGGTGAGGTCCTAGGACATGAGGTGCAGGACGGATGGCCGATGGTCCGGCGATCACCGTCCGCCTAGGCTGCGGGACGCGTCAGCGCAGTTCGGGAACGAGGGAGTTGAGGTCACGATGCCCGTCAACGGCCGTAGTCACATCCGGATCGCCCGCCCGTCCAGGGATCTCGCCGCGGCCGGGCGATTCTGGGCCGACGGCCTCGGGCTCGCTGTCGTGTGGCGGGCCGAGGGCGGCTCCGAACCCGGCGAGCACGACCTGCTGATGCTCGGCTGGCCCGATGCCGACTGGCATCTCGAACTCGTCCACGAACCCGGCGGCCCGGTCGACCCGCGCCCCACCGAGGAGGACCTCCTCGTGATCTACGTCGACGGCCCGGTGCCGGAGGAGCTGGTCACGCGGCTCGAGGAGCACGGCGGCAAGCGGGTGCCGTCACCCAACCCGTACTGGAACGAGTGGGGCGTCACCGTCGAGGACCCGGACGGCTACCGGCTGGTGCTGTGCACGCGGGCGTGGTCCAACACGTAGACCGGCGGGACCGGCGGCCGGCACGCGCGAAACCCCCGGGCACCGGAGTCCGCAGGGCGTCCGGCACCCGAGGGTGCTCACAGGGTGGCGACAGTCAGGCCGTCACCGTCTCCGGCCGGGACGCCTCGCGGGGTGACCGCACGCCGAGCAGTTCCGTCGGGACCTTGTTGGTCTCGCGGGCCGAGAGCGCCGCGATGACCGGCGGGACGCACAGCGCCGCCGTGAACAGGGCCACCGAGGACCAGTCCGAGCCGTCAGGACCCGCGATCTGCGCGGCGAACGTGACCGCGAACCCGGCCACCGCGAAGCCGATCTGCGTGCCGATGGCCATGCCCGACAGCCGGACCCGGGTCGAGAACATCTCGCCGTAGAAGGAGGGCCACACGCCGTTCGCGGCGCTGTAGACCACGCCGAAGGCGACGACGCCGAGGAGCAGGATCAGCGGGTACGAGCCCGTGGAGATCGCCCAGAGGTAGAGGAACATCGTGAGCGCGCTGCCGACCGCGCCGATCAGATACACCGGGCGGCGGCCGATGCGGTCGGAGAGCGTGGCCCACAGGGGGATCGTCGCGAGGGCGACGAGGTTGGCGAGCGCGCCCACCCACAGCATCGACGAGCGGGACATGCCGACGGAGTCGCTGGTCGCGTAGGCCAGCGCCCACACGGTGAAGATCGTGGAGACGGAGGCGATGAGCGCGCCCGCGACGACCCGCAGGACATCCGCCCAGTGCTCGCGCAGCAGCACCACCAGCGGCAGTTTCACGACTCCCTCGGTCGCCGCCTGCTGGGCGAAGGCCGGGGTCTCCTGGAGCTTGCGGCGCATCACGTAGCCGGCGACCGCGACCAGCACGCTCGCCCAGAACGGGACGCGCCAGCCCCAGGACAGCAGCTGCTTGTCGGGGAGTTGGGCGACCGCGAGGAACACGAGGGTGGCGATGAGCTGGCCGCCCTGGGTGCCGCTCAGCGTGAAACTGGTGAAGAAGCCGCGCCGGTCCGACGGCGCGTGCTCCAGCGTCATGGAACTGGCGCTGGCCTGCTCGCCGGCCGCCGAGATGCCCTGGAGGACCCGGCACAGCACGAGCAGCACCGGGGCGAGGCCACCGACCTGCCCGCGGGTGGGCAGACAGCCGATGAGGAACGTCGACAGGCCCATCAGCAGCAGCGTGAAGATCATGATCTTCTTACGGCCGACCCGGTCGCCGAAGTGTCCGAGGAACAGCGCGCCGACCGGACGGGCCGCGTAGGCGACACCGAAGGTCGCGAGGGAGAGCAGGGTCGCCGTCGCCGGGTCCGAGTCGTCGAAGAAGACCTTGGGGAAGATCAGGGCTGCGGCGCTGCCGTAGATGAAGAAGTCGTAGTACTCCAGAGCGCTGCCGATCCAGGCGGCGGCGGCCGCCTTTTTCGGCTGCCCGACAGCTTTGGCGGGGACGGACACGGCTTGCTCCTTCGGGGGAACTCCAACGTAAGCGGAGTGAGCGGCGGGGGAGAAGTGCCGGATCCCTGGGGTGACGGGACGGCCGTGCCGGGTGTTGCCCGGCTAATTAACCCACTGGGTAGTTAGTAGCGGTGGCTACGGATGTTGCGCTCACGTTTCCCGGGTGTCAAGAGGCCGTACCGAAGGATCTTGCGGCTCAGTCCGTCGCCCGCTCCGCCGTCAGATAGGCGATCACCATGTCGCCCAGCATCGTCCGGTAGTGCTCGCGCCGCGCCGGTGCCACCAGGTCGCGGCCGAACAGGGCGCCGAAGGTGTGCCGGTTGGCGACCCGGAAGAAGCAGTAGGAGCTGATCATCGCGTGCAGGTCGACGGCGTCCACGTCGGCCGTGAACAGGCCGGACTTCTGCCCCGACTCCAGGATGCGGCGGATCACGTCGAGGGCGGGCGAGCCGATCTTCCCGAGCTTCTCGGAAGCGGCGATGTGCTCGGCCCCGTGGATGTTCTCGATGGACACCAGGCGGATGAAGTCCGGGTGCTGCTCGTGGTGGTCGAAGGTCAGCTCCGCCAGGCGCCGGATGGCCGCGACCGGGTCCAGGTGCTCGACGTCCAGGCTCTGTTCGGCCTCGCGGATCACGCCGTAGGCCCGCTCCAGGACGGCCGTGAAGAGCTGCTCCTTGCCGCCGAAGTAGTAGTAGATCATCCGCTTGGTGGTGCGGGTGCTGGCGGCGATCTCGTCGACGCGGGCGCCGTCGTAGCCGGCCCGTGCGAACTCGTGGGTCGCCACGTCGAGGATCTCGGCCCTGGTGCGGGCCGCGTCACGGATGCGCCCGTTCGGTCGTGCCGGTTCTTCGACGCTGGTCATCGGGTTCCTTGGCTTCTTTCGGGCGCGGGCGCGGTGTGCGGCCGATTGTAGAAGGAGGGGCGGGCGGCGGGCGGTCGAGTTCCCGGCCGGGGCTTCCCGTGACCCGGCGATACTGATATAGCTAACGTACTAGTTCGTACATTAGCGAGCCGCTCAGCTCAGGAGGACCACGTGGTCGACGTCTCCAAGGACTCGTATCTCGTCGGACTGATCGGTTCCGGCATCGGCCCGTCCCTCAGCCCCGCCCTGCACGAACGCGAGGCCGACCGGCAGGGCCTGCGCTACCTGTACCGGCTCATCGACATCGACGTGCTCGGCGTCGGCCCGGAGGCGGTGGGCGGTCTGGTGCGCGCCGCCCGCGACCTGGGCTACGACGGGCTCAACATCACCCACCCGTGCAAGCAGCTCGTCATCGAGCACCTGGACGGGCTCGCCCCGCAGGCCGAGGCGCTCGGCGCGGTCAACACCGTCGTCTTCGAGGCGGACGGCCGCGCGATCGGCCACAACACGGACGTCACCGGCTTCGCCGCCTCCTTCGCGCGCGGACTGCCCGACGCGCCCATGGAACGGGTCGTGCAGCTGGGCGCGGGCGGCGCGGGCGCGGCCGTCGCGCACGCCACGCTCACCCTCGGCGCCGAACGCGTCACCGTCGTCGACGCGCTGCCCGAACGCGCCACCGCCCTCGCCGACTCCCTGAACCGCCACTTCGGCGCCGGCCGCGCGGCCGGCGCCGGCTCCGACCTGTTGCCCGGACTGCTCGCCGACGCCGACGGCATCGTCCACGCCACCCCCACCGGGATGGCCGCCCACCCCGGACTGCCCTTCCCCGCCCGCCTGTTGGACTCCTCGCTGTGGGTCGCCGAGGTGGTCTACCGCCCCCTGGAGACCCAACTCGTGAGCCTGGCCCGCGCGTTGGGCTGCGCCACCCTCGACGGCGGCGGCATGGCGGTCTTCCAGGCGGCCGACGCGTTCCGCCTCTTCACGGGGCGCGAGCCCGACAGCGCACGGATGCTCGCCGACATCGCGGAACTCGCCGGTGCGTTGCCCGCGCCGAAGTAGTTGTGCCCGCGTCGGCATGGGCGGGCCCGCGCCGAAATGGCCCTGCCCGCGCCGAAGTAGTTGTGGTCGCGCCGAAGTGGTCGTACCCGCGCCGACATGGGCGGGCCCGTGCCAAAAGGGCCGTGCCCGCCCCGAATCGGCCGTTCCCGCCCCGAAACGGCCCTGCCCGCAGCGAAATTGAGAGGTACCCCGATGCGTACGTCCATCGCCACCGTCTCCCTCAGCGGCTCCCTCACCGAGAAACTCACGGCCGCCTCCCGGGCCGGCTTCGACGGCGTCGAGATCTTCGAGAACGACCTCCTCGCCAGCCCCCTCACCCCGGAGGAGATCCGCGCCCGCTGCGCCGACCTCGGCCTGTCGATCGACCTCTATCAACCCATGCGGGACATCGAGGCGGTGCCCGAGGCCGAGTTCGCCCGCAACCTGCGCCGTGCCCGGCACAAGTTCGAGCTGATGCGCAGGCTCGGCACCGACACCGTCCTCGTCTGCTCAAGCGTCTCCCCCCTCGCCGAGGACGACGACGCGCTCGCCGCCGCCCAGCTGAGCCAACTGGCCGACCTCGCCCAGGAGTTCGGCGTCCGCGTCGCCTACGAGGCGCTTGCCTGGGGACGGCACGTCAGCACGTACGACCACGCCTGGCGCATCGTCGAGACGGCCGACCACCCGGCACTCGGCACCTGCCTGGACAGCTTCCACATCCTGTCCCGGGGCTCGGACCCCAAGGGCATCGAGGAGATCCCCGGCGAGAAGATTTTCTTCCTCCAGCTCGCCGACGCCCCGCTGCTCGCGATGGACGTCCTCCAGTGGAGCCGCCACTACCGCTGCTTCCCCGGCCAGGGCGGCTTCGACGTCGCCGGACTCGTACGGCACGTGCTGAGCGCGGGCTACGACGGCCCGCTCTCGCTGGAGATCTTCAACGACGTGTTCCGGCAGGCGGAGGCGGGCCCCACGGCGGTCGACGCCCACCGCTCGCTGCTGGTCCTCCAGGAGACGGTCGGTGTGGCGCGGCTCCCCGCTCCCGTCGTCCCCACGGGCATCGCCTTCGCCGAACTCGTCACGTCCGACGCGGAACCGGTCACGGCACTGCTCGGCGCCCTGGGCTTCGCGCGCACCGCCCGTCACCGCAGCAAACCCGTTGACCTGTGGCAGCAGGGCGAGGCCCGCGTCCTGGTCAACACCGGCCCCGCCGTACGCCGGGACGGCACCGCCCTCGCGGCGATCGGCCTGGAGTCACCCGACCCGGAGGGCGCCGCCCGCCGTGCCGAGGCCCTCCTCGCACCCGTCCTGCCCCGCCGCCGCGCCCCCGAGGACGCCCCACTCGAAGCCGTGGCGGCACCGGACGGCACCGAACTCTTCTTCTGCTCGAAGGACACCCCCGAACTCCCCGGCTGGCGCGCTGACTTCACCGACACCACCGGTCAACTGCCCGCCGGGACAGGCGTCCGGCGCATTGACCACCTCGCCCTCACCCAGCCCTGGCACCACTTCGACGAGGCAACTCTCTTCCATCGCAGCGTCCTTGGGCTCCACGCGCAGGAGAGCGTCGACGTCGCCGACCCCTACGGCCTGCTGCGCAGCCGCGCCGTCACCACCCCCGACGGCAGCGTCCGTATCGCCCTGAGCGTCGGCGCGGCCCCGACCGAGGACGGCGCCCCCGCCCAGCACATCGCCCTCGCCACCGAGGACGTGGTCACGGCCGCCCGCCGCTTCCGTGACTCCGGCGGCCGACTGCTGCGGATGCCCGCGAACTACTACGACGACCTCGCGGCCCGATTCGCCTTCACCGAGGGCGAGTTGGAGACGTACCAGGACCTCGGCATCCTCTACGACCGGGACGCGGGCGGCGAGTTCCGGCACTGCTACACGCGGACGGTCGGGCGGGTCTTCTTCGAACTGGTCCAGCGCGACGGCGACTACCGCGGTTACGGCGCCCAGAACGCGCCGGTGCGGCTGGCCGTCCAGCACACGGCGAAGGCCCTCACTGGCGGCTGACGGTCCTGCTCACGCCGGTGATGACGGTCGTGGCCAGGATCCAGCCCGTGATGATCAGGGCGTAGGAGAGGTACTGGTACCAGCCGTCCGGCGCGAACGCCTCCTCCTGGCCGAAGGAGATCACCGGGAGCAGCAGGTCGAGCGTGTAGAAGAACGGGTTGAAGTGCGGGGCCTCGGACGCCTTGAGGGCGTGGGGGTGGTGCAGGCCGTAGGCGAGGGAGCCGACGGCGAGCAGGGACAGCAGCCAAACGGCGGCACGGAGGGGACGGAAGCCGTAGCCGACGGTGACGTCCTGGGCGTAGCCCCACATGCGGCCGTACCAGGGTTGGGTGCCGCGCAGGCGGCGCTGCTTGGCGAGTTGGACGCGGCGGGCGGCGCTGTCGTCGCCGATCCGGCGGTAGGCGGCGGCCAACTCCTCGTAGGCGTGCGGGACATAGCCCGCGCCGTCGCGTTCCACCATGGTCAGCCGGCGCTCGGCGGGCTCGTGGGGGAGGAGCGAGGCGTAGGTGAAGCTGGTGAGGAAGACCTTGTCCGGCAGTACCGCCGGCTCCAGCCACAGGACGTCGACCTGCGCACTGTGCAGCACGACAGCGCCCTTGATGGGCGGGCTCTCGCGCAGCCAGAGCTCCCCCATGGTGGAACTGCTCGCCAGCAGCACGGAGTCGCCCGGGTTGGACAGGGTGGAGTACGACAGGTCCAGCCGGCCCGCGATCCGGGCGCCGCGCAGCCCGATCCAGCCCTCCACCAGGGCCTGCCGGAACAGGATGTTGCCCTCCACCACGAGTACTTCGGCGTCGAGGGCGGAGCCCCCGGGGTTGGAGAGGTGCGCCGTGTTGAAGGTGAGCGACCCGGCGACAGTCAAGCCGCTGAGCCGTATCTGACCCTGGGTGCGCAGTCCGGTCGCGCGGAGATCGTCGCCGACGGCCGCCTGGTTGAGCTGGAGTACGGGCTCCTCGGCGTCCGGAGCGATGATCTCCGAGCCCTCCAGGTACAGGCTTCCGGCGATCTTGACCCCGGCGAGCCGTACCACTCCGCGGAACCGGGCCCGGGTCAGCCGCAGCACGCCGTCCACCCGCATCGAGTGGGCGGTGAGCCCGGGCAGGACGGAGTCGCCGAGGTTGAGTTCGCGCAGCCGGGCCGCGTAGCAGCGGGGCGCCTCGTCGAAGTGGCAGTACCGCAGCCGGACCGGGTGGTCGATCGTCGCGTACTGGAGGTCGAGCATGCCGGTGATCCGGGCGCCCGCCAGGCTCAGGGAGGGTATCTCGCCCGCCTCCTGCGGTCCGTTGAGCAGCAGTGCCCTCAACACCTCGGCGCGGACGGTCCGTTCGGGCCCCCAGTCGGCACCGAGGGCCACGTCCTCGTCCTCCGCCGCACGGAAGTCCACGGACTCGCCCAACGGGAAGGCCCGCCACACCTGTTCCTCGGCCGGTGTCAGATCGTTGATCTCCATCAAGCGGGACTCTAGCCGCGTGGACGCCACGGGCACAGGGGACGACCGCGGCCCGGACCGCGCGTCAACGCGTGGTCCGGGCCGGGGAGTTGTGCCGTCGCTACGGCCGGGTGTTCCACTCCGCGATCACCGGGCGGTCGTGCTCGGTGGACAGGCGGCTGACCGTGCCGGTCGCCAGCTGGAACAGCCGTCCGTCCGCCGCCGACAGGCCCAGCCGGCGTGCCGTGAGGACGCGCAGGAAGTGGGCGTGCGCCACGAGGACCACGTCACCGTCCCCGAGCGCGGTGTCCACCCGCTTCAGGACCCGGTCGGCGCGGGCACCGATCTCGTCCGGGGACTCGCCGGGGTGTCCGGCGGGACCCGGCGGCACGCCGTCGGTCCACAGGAACCAGTCGGGGCGGGTGCGGTGGATGTCGACGGTGGTGACGCCCTCGTAGGCGCCGTAGTCCCACTCGTGCAGATCGGGGTCGGGTACGGCCCCGGTGATGCCCGCGAGTGCGGCGGTGCGTATCGCGCGGCCGAGCGGGCTGGTCAGTGCGAGCGCGAAGGTCCGGCTTGAGAGGAGCGGGGCGAGGGACTTGGCCTGTTCCTCGCCGTGCTGGGTGAGGGGCAGGTCGGTCCAGCTGGTGTGCTGGCCCGACACGCTCCACTCCGTCTCACCGTGGCGGACCAGAAAGAGATCCCCCACGGCGCACTACTCCTTGGACTCGACGGCGTGGCCGCCGAACTGGTTGCGCAGCGCGGAGATCATCTTCATCTGCGGCGAGTCGTCCTGACGCGACGCGAACCGCGCGAACAGGGAGGCCGTGATCGCGGGCAGCGGCACGGCGTTGTCGATGGCCGCCTCGACGGTCCACCGGCCCTCGCCGGAGTCCTCCGCGAAACCGCGCAGCTTGTCCAAGTGCTCATCGCTGTCAAGGGCGTTGACGGCGAGGTCGAGCAGCCAGGAGCGGATGACGGTGCCCTCCTGCCAGGAGCGGAACACCTCCCGCACGTCCGTGACGGAGTGGACCTTCTCGAGCAGCTCCCAGCCCTCGGCGTACGCCTGCATCATGGCGTACTCGATACCGTTGTGGACCATCTTCGAGAAGTGCCCGGCGCCCACCTTGCCGGCGTGCACGAAGCCGAACTCGCCCTCGGGCTTGAGCGCGTCGAAGATCGGCTGCACCTGGGCGATGTGCTCGGCGTCGCCGCCGACCATCAGCGCGTAGCCGTTCTTCAGGCCCCACACGCCACCCGAGACGCCCGCGTCGACGAAGCCGATGCCCTTGGCACCCAGCTCCTCGGCGTGCTTCTCGTCGTCCGTCCAGCGGGAGTTGCCGCCGTCCACGATGACGTCGCCGGGCTGGAGCAGCTCGCCCAGCTCGTCGACGACCGACTGGGTCGGGGCACCGGCCGGGACCATCACCCAGACCGTGCGCGGGGCTTCGAGCTTCTCGACCAGTTCGGCCAGGTCGCTCACGTCGGAGACCTCGGGGTTGCGGTCGTAGCCGATGACGGTGTGGCCCGCGCGGCGGATGCGCTCGCGCATGTTGCCGCGGGCACGTCGGCGCCCTCGGTCAGGGCGGGTTCGACGCGCTTGGCGAGGACCTTGCCCAGCTCGACGCCCCACTGGTCGAAGGAGTCGATGTTCCAGATCGCGCCCTGTACGAACACCTTGTGCTCGTAGAGGGCGATCAACTGGCCGAGGACGGACGGCGTCAGCTCGCTCGCGAGGACGGTCGTCGTGGGGTGGTTGCCCTTGAACGTCTTGTGCGGCACCAGCTCCTCGGGCACCCCTTCGGCGCGCACCTCGTCCGGAGTCTTGCCGAAGGCCAACGCCTGTGTCTGGGCGAAGAAGTTGGCCATCAGCAGGTCGTGCTGCTTCTTGAGCCCGTCGCTCAGCTCTGCCACCGGGTTGACGAAGCCGATGAAGTCCGCCGGGATCAACTTCGTGCCCTGGTGGATGAGTTGGTAGTAGGCGTGCTGCCCGTTCGTGCCGGGCGTGCCCCACACCACCGGCCCGGTCTGCCACTCCACCGGATTCCCGTCCCGGTCCACCGACTTGCCGTTGGACTCCATGTCCAGCTGCTGCAAGTAGGCGGTGAACTTGGAGAGGTAGTGGGAGAGACCGATCGCCGAGTCGTAGGAGTAACGGCCGCCGACCCAGTCCCAGAACTCGAACATGTTGTCCGTGTCGATACCGAAGTCCGACACCTTCCCTGCGTTCGTCGACAGCGCCACGAAGTGCTTCGCGACGGCCTTGTCGTCACCGCCGAGACCCTCAAGGAGCCATGTCCGGGCGGACGTCGCGTTGGTGATCGTCTCGATCGTGGTGAACGTCTTGGACGCGACGATGAACAGCGTCTCCGCCGGGTCGAGGTCACGGGTGGCCTCGTGCAGGTCGGCGCCGTCCACGTTCGACACGAACCGGACCGTCAACGAGCGGTCGGTGAACGCGCGGAGCGCCTCGTACGCCATCGCCGGACCGAGGTCCGAGCCGCCGATGCCGATGTTGACGACATTGCGGATACGACGGCCCGTGTATCCGGTCCACTCGCCGGAGCGGACGCGCTCGGCGAAGCCGGCCATCTTGTCGAGCACGGCGTGCACTTGGGGCACGACGTTCTCGCCGTCGACCTCGATCACCGCGTCGCGCGGGGCGCGCAGCGCGGTGTGCAGGACCGCGCGGTCCTCGGTGACGTTGATCTTCTCGCCGCGGAACATGGCGTCCCGCAGCCCGAACACACCGGTGGCGGTGGCCAGTTCCTGGAGCAGGGCGAGGGTCTCGTCCGTGATCAGGTGCTTGGAGTAGTCGATGCGCAGATCGCCGACGCGTACGACGTACCGCTCCGCACGCTCCGGGTCCGCCGCGAACAGCTCACGCAGCTGCGGGTGCAGCAGCGCGTCCGCGCGGTGGTCCTCCAGCGCGGCCCACTCCGGTCGCCGGGTGAGCTTGGGGGAGTCAGACATGAGAGGGGGTCTCCTTGGTGCCCTCGGCCCGCAGGGCGATGGCGTACATCTCGTCGGCGTCGAGGCGCCGCAGCTCCTCGGCGATGAGTTCGGAGGTGGTGCGGACCTTCAGCGCGAGGGTGCGGGAGGGCTGCCCGGGCAGGGACAACGTGGCCAGCGGCCCGTCGGGGCGGTCGATGACGACCTCGCCGGCGGCGGTACCCAGGCGTACGGCGGTGACGACCGGTCCGGCGGTGACCACGCGGTCGATCTTCACCTTCAGCCTGGCCTCCAGCCAGCGCGCCAGCAGCTCTGCGGCCGGGTTGTCGGCCTCAGCCTCCACGGCACCCGAGGTGATCTTGGACTTGGCCTGGTCGAGGGCCGCCGCCAGCATCGAGCGCCACGGGGTCAGCCGGGTCCAGGCGAGGTCGGTGTCGCCGGGCGCGTAGGCACGGGCGCGGGCGTCCAGCGCCTCCAGGGGGTTCACCGCCGCGTACAGGTCGGTGATCCGGCGCTGTGCGAGGGCGCCCAGCGGGTCCTTCGCCGGGACCTCGGGCGCCTCCGCCGGCCACCACACGACGACCGGCGCGTCGGGCAGCAGCAGCGGCAGCACCACGGAGTCGGCGTGGTCGGACACCTCGCCGTAGGTCCGCAGCACGACCGTCTCGCCGGTGCCCGCGTCGGCGCCCACCCGGACCTCGGCGTCGAGGTGCGAGTTCGTGCGGTCGCGCGGGGTGCGGGCGTGCCGCTTGATGACGACCAGGGTGCGCGAGGGGTGCTCGTGCGAGGCCTCCTCGGCCGCCTTGATCGAGTCGTAGGCGTTCTCCTCGTCCGTGACGATGACCATCGTCAGGACCATGCCCACGGCAGGGGTGCCGATGTCGCGGCGACCCTGCACCAGCGCCTTGTTGATCTTGCTTGCCGTGGTGTCGCTCAGGTCGATCTTCATGGCCTGCGCCAGCTCCGTCCGTCTCGTGCGAGCATCTCGTCCGCCTCCTGGGGCCCCCAACTGCCCGAGGAGTACTGCGCGGGCTTGCCGTTCTGCGCCCAGTACTCCTCGATCGGGTCGAGGATCTTCCAGGACTCTTCCACTTCCTGGTGGCGCGGGAACAGGTTGGCGTCGCCGAGCAGCACATCCAGGATGAGCCGCTCGTACGCCTCCGGGCTCGACTCCGTGAACGACTCGCCGTAGGCGAAGTCCATGGACACGTCCCGGATCTCCATCGAGGTGCCCGGCACCTTCGAGCCGAACCGGACCGTCATGCCCTCGTCGGGCTGGACGCGGATGACGATCGCGTTCTGGCCCAGCTCCTCGGTGGCGCTGGAGTCGAAGGGGGAGTGCGGGGCCCGCTTGAAGACGACCGCGATCTCCGTGACGCGCCGTCCGAGCCGCTTGCCGGTGCGCAGGTAGAAGGGGATGCCCGCCCAACGGCGGTTGTCCACCTCCAACTTGACGGCCGCGTAGGTGTCGGTCTTCGACTGCGGGTCGATACCGTCCTCCTGGAGGTAGCCGACGACCTTCTCGCCGCCCTGCCAGCCCTCCGCGTACTGCCCGAACACCGTGTGCTCGCCCAACTCCTTCGGCAGCCGCACCGACTTGAGCACCTTGAGCTTCTCGGTGAGCAGCGCCTCCTCGTCGAAGGCGATCGGCTCCTCCATGGCGGTCAGCGCCATCAGCTGAAGAAGGTGGTTCTGGATGACGTCACGGGCCGAACCGATGCCGTCGTAGTAGCCGGCGCGCCCGCCGATGCCGATGTCCTCGGCCATCGTGATCTGGATGTGGTCGACGTAGGACCGGTTCCAGATGGGCTCGTACATCTGGTTGGCGAAGCGCAGCGCCAGGATGTTCTGGACGGTCTCCTTGCCGAGGTAGTGGTCGATGCGGAACACCTGGTCCGGGTCGAACACCTCGTGCACGATCTTGTTCAGCTCGCGCGCGCTCTTCAGGTCGCGCCCGAACGGCTTCTCGATGACCGCACGCCGCCAGGACCCCTCGGCGGCCGTCGCCAGGCCGTGCTTCTTCAGCTGCTTGACGACCTTCGGGAAGAACTTCGGCGGTACGGAGAGGTAGAACGCGTAGTTGCCGCTGGTACCCCGAGAGGAGTCCAACTCGTCGACCGCCGCGCGCAGTTGCTTGAACGCCGTGTCGTCGTCGAAGTCGCCCGGGATGAACCGCATGCCCTCGGCGAGCTGCTGCCAGACCTCCTCGCGGAACTCGGTCCGGGAGTGCTCCCGCACCGAGTCGTGCACCACCTGCGCGAAGTCCTGGTCCTCCCAGTCCCGCCGGGCGAACCCGACGAGGGAGAAGCCCGGCGGCAGCATGCCCCGGTTGGCCAGGTCGTAGACGGCCGGCATCAGCTTCTTGCGGGACAGGTCACCGGTGACCCCGAAGATGACAAGCCCCGACGGGCCCGCGATACGGGGGAGCCGGCGGTCGCGCTCGTCACGCAGTGGGTTGTCCCAGTGGGCGGCCAGGGCGTCGGTGAGTTCCTCGACGGTGAGCGCCTCGGTCTCCGGTGCCCCGGTATCCGGCGCCGCTGCCGGTTTCGTTGCGGGAAGTTCCTCGCTCATTCCCCGTCGACCCCCTTGCCGCTCAGTGACTTCGCGACGGCGTCCAGCAGGTCCTGCCAGGCCACCTCGAACTTGGCGACGCCCTCGTCCTCCAACTGCTTGACGACGACGTCGTACGAGATCCCCAGTCGCTCTACGGCGTCCAGGTCGGCGCGTGCCTGCGCGTAGCCGCCGGTCACCGTGTCGCCGTGGATGTCGCCGTGGTCGGCGGTGGCGTTCAGGGTGGCCTCCGGCATGGTGTTGACCGTGCCGGGCGCGACCAGCTCGTCGACGTACAGGGTGTCCTTGTAGGACGGGTCCTTCACGCCGGTCGAGGCCCAGAGGGGGCGCTGCCTGTTGGCGCCGGCGCTCGCGAGACCGGTCCAACGGCCGCCGGCGAAGACCTCTTCGTAGGCCTGGTAGGCGAGCCGCGCGTTGGCGAGGGCGGCCTTGCCCTTGAGGGCGAGGGCCTCGTCCGTGGCGAGCGCGGTCAGGCGCTTGTCGATCTCGGAGTCGACGCGAGAGACGAAGAAAGAGGCCACGGAGTGGATGGTCGCGAGGTCGATGCCCGCGGCGCGTGCCTTCTCCAGGCCGGCCAGGTAGGCGTCCATGACCTCGCGGTAGCGCTCCAGGGAGAAGATCAGCGTGACGTTGACGCTGATGCCCTCGCCGATGACCTCGGTGATGGCCGGGAGACCGGCCTTCGTCGCCGGGATCTTGATCATCACGTTGGAACGGTCCACCAGCCAGGCCAGCTGCTTGGCCTCGGCGATCGTCGCCGCCGTGTGGTGGGCCAGGCGCGGGTCGACCTCGATGGAGACCCGGCCGTCCCGGCCGCCGGTCGCCTCGTAGACCGGGCGCAGGATGTCGGCGGCGGCGCGGACGTCGGCCGTGGTCATCATCCGTACGGCTTCCTCGACCGTCACCTTGCGCACGGCGAGGTCGGCGAGCTGCTCCTCGTAGCCCTCGCCGGAGCCGATGGCGGCCTGGAAGATGGACGGGTTGGTGGTGACGCCGACGACGTTCTTGGTGTCGACGAGTTCGGCGAGGTTGCCGGACTCGATCCGCTTGCGCGACAGGTCGTCCAGCCAGATGGAGACGCCCTCGTCGGACAGGCGCTTGAGAGCTCCCGCGGTGGCGGTCACTTCGGTCACTGTGATCATCTTCTTTCTGGCGATCGGATCAACCGCGCGCGGCGGCGAGGGATTCCCTGGCGACAGCGGCGACGTTCTCGGCCGTGAAACCGAACTCGGCGAACAGGGTCTTGGCATCGGCGGAGGCGCCGAAGTGTTCGAGGGAGACGATGCGTCCTGCGTCACCCACGAACCGGTACCACGTGAGACCGATCCCGGCCTCGACCGCAACGCGGGCCTTCACAGACGGCGGAAGGACGCTGTCGCGGTACTCGCGCGACTGCTCCTCGAACCACTCCACGGACGGCATCGACACCACCCGGGTGCCCACGCCCTCGGCCTCCAGCCGCTCCCGCGCCTCGACGGCGAGGTGGACCTCGGAACCGGTCGCGATGAGCACCACGTCGGGGGTCTCGGTGGAGGAGTCCTTCAGGACGTAACCGCCGCGCGCCGCATCGGAGTTGGGCGCGTACGTCGGCACACCCTGACGGGTCAGCGCGAGGCCGTGCGGGGCCGGGTCGGTGGCGTGCCGCTTGAGGATCTCGGCCCAGGCGATCGCGGTCTCGTTGGCGTCGGCCGGGCGCACGATGTTCAGGCCCGGGATGGCGCGCAGCGAGGCGAGGTGCTCGACCGGCTGGTGGGTGGGGCCGTCCTCGCCGAGGCCGATGGAGTCGTGGGTCCAGACGTACGTCACTGGGAGCTGCATCAGCGCGGAGAGGCGGACGGCGTTGCGCATGTAGTCGGAGAACACCAGGAAGGTGCCGCCGTAGACACGGGTGTTGCCGTGCAGGGCGATGCCGTTCATCTCGGCCGCCATCGAGTGCTCGCGGATACCGAAGTGGATCGTACGACCGTACGGGTCGGCCTCCGGCAGCGGGTTGCCCTTCGGGAGGAAGGACGACGTCTTGTCGATGGTGGTGTTGTTCGAGCCGGCCAGGTCGGCGGAGCCGCCCCACAGCTCGGGCAGGACCGTTCCAAGTGCCTGGAGGACCTTGCCGGAAGCGGCGCGGGTCGCGACGGAGGAGCCCGCCTCGAACACCGGCAGGGAGTCCTCCCAGCCCTCGGGGAGCTGGCCCGCGACGATCCTGTCGAAGAGCTTCGCCCGCTCGGGCTGGGCGCCGCGCCACTTGTCGAGTTGCTTGTCCCACGCGGAGTGCGCCTCGGCACCCCGGTCCAGGGCCTTGCGGCTGTGCGCGATGACCTCGTCGGCGACCTCGAAGGCCTTCTCGGGGTCGAAGCCGAGGACGCGCTTGGTGGCGGCGATCTCGTCGGCGCCGAGCGCGGAGCCGTGGGCGGCCTCGGTGTTCTGGGCGTTTGGAGCGGGCCAAGCGATGATCGTGCGCATCGCGATGATCGAGGGGCGCCCGGTCTCGGCCTGCGCCGTCCTGAGCGCCGTGTACAGCGCGTGCGGGTCGATGTCGCCGTCGGCGGCGGGCTCGATGCGCTGGGTGTGCCAGCCGTAGGCCTCGTACCGCTTCAGCACGTCCTCGGAGAAGGCGGTCGCGGTGTCGCCCTCGATGGAGATGTGGTTGTCGTCGTAGACGAAGACGAGGTTGCCGAGCTTCTGGTGGCCGGCCAGGGAGGAGGCCTCGGCGGAGATGCCCTCCTCCAGGTCGCCGTCGGAGACGATCGCCCAGATGGTGTGGTCGAAGGGCGACTCGCCCTCGGGGGCCTCGGGGTCGAACAGGCCACGCTCGTAGCGGGCGGCCATCGCCATGCCCACCGCGTTGGCGACACCCTGGCCGAGCGGTCCTGTCGTGGTCTCCACACCGGCCGTGTGCCCGTACTCGGGGTGGCCAGGCGTCTTCGAACCGTGCGTCCGGAACGCCTTCAGGTCGTCCAGCTCCAGCTCGTACCCGGCGAGGTACAGCTGCGTGTACAGCGTCAGCGAGGTGTGGCCGGGGGAGAGGACGAAGCGGTCACGGCCGGTCCACTCGGGATCCGCGGGGTCGTGACGCATCACCTTCTGAAAGATCGTGTACGCGGCGGGAGCCAGGGCCATCGCGGTGCCCGGGTGTCCGTTGCCGACCTTTTGGACCGCGTCAGCGGCCAGAACACGGGCGGTGTCGACGGCGCGACGGTCGAGATCGGTCCACTCGAAGCTGTCAGGTGTGTGCGCGTTCATCTTCAAGAAGTCCTCGGTAAGAGCGGAAGAACTGCTCGGACGTCTTCAAATCTAAAAGTCTGACTTTTACGAGGGAAGGTGCCGGTGTGCCAGCCTGTGGTGAAAGTGGGACACCGAGTTCGGCTTCCGGGCGGCGCGAGAAGGACATGACGGACAGAACTATCCAAGACGTCGGCGGTGACGGCGACGTGATCAGAACGTTTCCCTTCCCTGTCGATCTGAGCGTCTGCGGCGTCGGCATGCAGGTCGGCCCGATGGGTGCCGGGCGCGCCTGGCACGCCGACGTACCCCTGCACCGCGTCCACCGCATCGACTTCCATGTGGTGATGCTCTTCTCCGAGGGCCCGGTCCGCCACATGATCGACTTCGCCGAGTACGAGGCGAACGCCGGCGACGTCCTGTGGATCCGTCCCGGCCAGGTCCACCGCTTCTCCCGGCCCGACGAGTACCGCGGCACCGCCCTGACCATGCAGCCCGGCTTCCTCCCCCGCGCCACGGTCGAGGCGACAGGCCTGTACCGCTACGACCTCCCCCCTCTCCTGCACCCCGACGAGCCCCGCCTGGCCGCCCTGCGCGCCTCCCTGGGCCAGCTCCAACGCGAGTACGAGGACACGGAGACCCTCCCCCTGAGCCTGCACACCTCGGTCCTACGACACTCCCTGACGGCCTTCCTGCTCCGGCTCGCGCATCTCGCGGCCAGCTCGGCGGAGGCGGCCCGGCAACAGGCCGACACGACGTTCACGCTCTTCCGCGACGCCGTCGAGAAGGGCTTCGCCACCAACCACAGCGTCAGCGCCTACGCCGACGCCCTCGGCTACTCCCGCCGCACCCTCGTCCGCGCGGTCCGCGCCGCCACCGGCGAGACCCCCAAGGGCTTCATCGACAAACGCGTCGTCCTGGAGGCGAAGCGGCTGTTGGCCCACACGGACCTGCCGATCGGCCGGGTGGGGGCGGCGGTCGGGTTTCCGGACGCGGCGAACTTCTCGAAGTTCTTCCATCAGCACACCGACCTGACGCCGGCGGGGTTTCGGGCGGAGCTGCGCTGAGGGTGCGGGCATGCCGAAAGGGGGCTCCACGCGCGCGTGGAGCCCCCTTTGTCCGTGGGGAGTCGGGATCAGTGACCGAAGTCGAACCAGTTCACGTTCACGAAGTCCGCCGACTGGCCGCTGCTGAAGGTGAGATAGACGTCATGGGTGCCGGTGACCGAGCTGATGTTCGCCGGGACCGTCTTCCATGACTGCCAGCCCCCGGTGTTGGCCAGCGAGAAGCTGCCGATCGGGGTCGCGGTGGGGCTGTCGAGGCGTACCTGGACCAGGCCGCTGACCCCGCTCGCCGCACCGCTCGCGACCCGGCCGTAGAACTGGGTGGCCGCCGTGGAGCCGAAGTTGACGCCCTTGTAGAGCGCCCAGTCGCCGTTGGCTATCGAGCCGATGTCCTGACCGCCGCCCGTGTCCGTCGTAGTCTCGGCGATGGTGCCGGACTGGCTGTCGTAGGACTCGGCCTGGATGGCGCTGTAGGCGTCACGGCTGCCGGTCGGCGGGGTCGTGGTACCGCTCCCACTGGACTGCAGTACCTGGACGTAGTCCACCGTCATCGGGTGGTTGGGGTCGGTGGCGCTGGTGGGGCCGCCGCCGTACGCCGCCGGGAAGCCGCCGCCCATCGCCACGTTCAGGATGATGAAGAAGCCGTGGTTGGTGGCGTTGGCCCAGGTGGTGGCGTCGACCTGACTGGCGTTCACGGTGTGGAAGTTGACGCCGTCGAGGTAGAAGCGGATCTGCTCGGGGCTCGTCGACCTGTCCCACTCCATGGCGTAGGTGTGGAACCCGGCCTGGCAAGTGGTCCCCGTACAGGCGGTGTTGCCGCCGATTCCGGTCGTCTCGTTGCAGGGGCCGCCCGGGTTGGTGCCGCAATGCACCGTCGCCCAGTCGGTGTTGAGACCCTGGACGTTCTCCATGATGTCCAACTCGCCCACGCTGGGCCAGTTCTGGTAGTTGCCCCGGAACGGCGCGCCCAGCATCCAGAAGGCGGGCCAGTAGCCGAGCGCCGACGAGCCCGTGACGTTCGGCATCTGGATCCGGGCCTCGACGCGCAGCTTCCCGCCGGCCGGCGGCTGGAAGTCGGTGCGGTTGGTCTCGATACGGCCCGAGGTCCAGTTGCCGGAGGCGTCGCGGCGCGGCGTGATCAGCAGGTTGCCGTTGCCGTCGAGCGCCACGTTGTTGGTGGACGAGGTCATCGTCTCGACCTCGCCGGTGCCCCAGTTCGCGGCGCCGCCCGGATACGAAGTCCCGGTGTCGTAGAGCCAGTTGGTGGTGGAGACACCGGTGCCCGCGGTGCCGTTGAAGTCGTCCAGGAACACCTGCGTCCAGCCCGACGGGGGCGTAGGCGCGGAGGCGTTCGCGGGCAGGGTGATGGCCGTGGCGGTGGCGGCCGCCAGGCCGAGGGTGCTGAGGACGGCGATCAGGACACGTCGTAGGGGACGGGGTCTGTGCTGCGTGCCGGAGGTCTCACTCATGGGTGCCTCTCGGGTACGGAGTGGGGATGCGGGTGCCGTGCCTGCTTGAGAGCGCTCTCACACAGTGGTTGCGCGGTCAATGTGCTCTCAGCCACTCCGGTCGTCAAGAGGTGAAGCCGTGAAAGTCCTTTCGTCGCAGGTGAGTTCAGGCGATGAATGAGGTGATTGCGGAGGTTTCCCGGGATGTCGTCCCCGTCGGAACCAGCGGAACTAGACGGCGCTCCCCGCTTTCCAGTCCGCCCACGACAGGTTCCAGCCGTTGAGGCCGTTGTCCGCCGCCACGGTCTTGTCGCCGGAGTTCTTCACGATGACGACGTCGCCGAGCATCGAGCTGTCGTAGAACTTGTAGCCCGCCACGGAGCTGTTGTTCGCGCCCTTGGCGTCGTGCAGGCCCACGCAGCCGTGGCTGGTGTTCTGGTTGCCGAACACCGAGGTGGACGCCCAGTAGTTGCCGTGCACGAAGGTGCCGGAGGTGGTCAGGCGCTGGGCGTGCGGGACGTCGGAGATGTCGTACTCGTCACCGAGCCCGACCGTCGAGGACTCCATGCGGGTCTGCTTGAACCGCTCGCTGATCACCATGATCCCGGCCCAGGTGGTGTGCTGAGCGTTGCCGCCGCTGACCGGGTAGGTGGCGAGGGTCTTGCCGTCCCGCTTGACCACCATCTCCTTGCTGGACAGATCCACCGTGCTGATCTGCTCGCGCCCGATGTTGAAGGTGACGTCCTTGGACTGAACGCCGTAGATGCCGTCCTGGCCCTCGACGTCCTTCAGCCGCAGGCTGAGCGTGATCTTCGTGCCGGCCGCCCAGTACGTCTCGGGCCGGAAGTCGAGCCGGGTGTCGCTGAACCAGTGCCCGACGACCTCGACGGCCGGCTCGGCGGTGACCGTGATCGCCTTCTGGACGGCGGCCCGGTCCTTGACGGCGTGCGTGAAGTTGATCGACACGGGCATGCCGACGCCGGAGGTGGAGTTCGCCTCGGGGGTGAAGTAGCCGACGAACGTCTCGCCGGGCGACTTGGTGGTGAAGGTCGCGGTCTTCGCGGCGGCGCCCTGCGCCTGCGCCGCGACCGTGTACTTCGTGCCCGAGTACGGGTTCTTCGTGGACGTCCATTTCGTCTTGGCGTCGTTGAAGGACCCGGCCAGCGTGGAGCCGTCGTTGCCGGTCACCTTCACGGTCGCGAGTGTGCCGTCGGTCACGACGACCGTGACCGGGTCGGTGAAATCGGCCTTCTTGGTGCCGTCGGCGGGTACGACCGTGACGGTCGGCGTCTTCGCGGCCTTCACGGACGCGGTGGACGACGAACCACCGGAGGAGGAGCTCTCCGTGGCGCCCGCGGACCCGCTGCAGCCGGTCAGAACGGCGGCCGGTACCACCCCGAGCACGGTGAGGACCCCACGCCGGGACCACCTCTCCGACTGCTTCTCGGACCGGTTGGATATGTGCGACACGCCCACGACACGCCTTCCTCCGCATATCGCGCACACCCCCTGGCCGTACGCGACGAGATCACCAGTGCCGTTGCATCCTGCGTCACTTCCCTGGATTGAATCTTTGAATCCCAGGGGCTCCACCTGAGATTCCTGTGAAGAGAACCTGAAGGAAGGCCTGAAACCACGGTTGCCGGAGGCTCCGCGAGTGTGAACAGAGTATGAAGGCGCCGTCCGGGGCCCTGAGTATCCGGTGAGATCCCCGTCTCGCCATGGCTTCCCCACCTGCCCGGTCGGAATAGTGAGAAAGGAACTGAAGGCGGAGTTCCGTTTCGACGGCTCCGCGGCAGCCCACCGCCGGAGGTATTCGTGACCGAAGTCCGCAAGCGGCCCACCGTGGCGATCGTCGGAGCGGGCGCGGCAGGTATCCTGACCGCCGTCCAGCTGTGCGAGACGGCCACGCGCCGCCGGACCCCCCTCGACCTGGTCCTGGTCGACCCGGCCCCGGAAGCCGGCCGCGGCACGGCCTACGCCACACCTGATCCACGCCACCGCCTCAACGTGCAGGCGGGCGGCATGAGTTGCTACCCCGATGACCCCGGCCACTTCACCCGCTGGCTGTGCCGCCACGGCGAACCCACCGTCAGCGGCACCGACTTCGCCACCCGCTACCGCTACGGCGCCTACCTCGCCGACACCCTCGCCCAGGCCGTCGTCCGCTCCCACGGCACGGTCTCCGTACGACGACTGCGCACCCGCGCCGAGAGCTGTACCGGCACCCCCGAAGGCCCGGTGGAACTCCACCTCGCCGACGGGGGACTCCTCACCGCCGACAGCGCGGTCCTGGCCACCGGCCCCGCCGCTCCCACGGCCGCCTGGGCCCCGCCCGCGCTGCGCACCTCGACCCGCTTCGTCAACTCGCCCTGGAAACCCGGTGCGTTGGACGCCGTACGCGAGGACACCGCCGACATCCTCCTCGTCGGCACCGGCCTCACCGCCGTGGACCTCGCCCTCACCCTCGACCGGCCCGAACGCACCGTGCACGCCGTGTCCCGCAGCGGACTCCTGCCGCAGCCGCACGCGTTGGGACCGGCCGGCGCGATGGAGGCGCCGAGGTGGCCGCGCGACCTGACGCTGAGCGGACTGCGCCGGACCGTCTACCGGCACGTCAGCCGCTCCGTCCGCACCCACGGCGACTGGCGCCCCGCACTGGACAGCCTGCGCCCGCACACCGCGAGACTCTGGCACAGCCTCACCCCCGAGGAACGCGGCGAGTTCCTCGCGAACGAGGGCGCGATCTGGAACACCCACCGCCACCGCATGGCCCCCGCCACCGCCGAGTCGGTGACCCGGGCCCGCACCGCACGACGCCTCCAGGTGCACACCGGCACGATCGCCGAAGTGGCGGAGGACGAGGGCTCCTTCGTGGTCACCCTGTCCAACGGCCGTTCCGTACGCGCGGGTTGGGTGATCGACTGCACTGGCCCGGGGCAGCGGCTCGAAGACCCGTTGTGGCGCGGGCTGTTCGAGAGCGGCGCGGCCGTGCCCGGTCCGCTCGGCATGGGGGCCGCCACCCGCGACGGACGTCTCCTCGACGGCCAAGGTCGTTCCCTACGACCGCTGTTCACCCTCGGCGCCCCGAGGCGCGGCGAACTCTGGGAGACCACGGCGATCCCCGAGATTCGCGTCCAGGCGGCCGCCCTGGCCCGGCAGTTGCTCGCTCCATCGACCCGCCGCGCCCGCCGCAGGCCGGTCGACGGACTCGGACTCGCCCTCTCGACCCACGCCGAAGCGGCCACCGCGTACCGCAACGGGCTGGACCGCGTCCTCAAGGTGCGCGCAGGCGCGGAGGACGCCTTCGCCCGCGCGGTCGCCCTGGACCCCGGATTCGCCCTGGGCCACGCGGCGTTGGCCCTGCTCGGCCACGAGTGCGGGGCGGCCGTCGACGTCCCCCGGGCGCTCGCCGACGCCCAGCGCTGCGCACACGAACGGGCCGACGACCGCGAGCGTTCCTTCGTCGAAGTGATCACGCGCCGCGTCCAATCCACCGACGGGGACCGCGCGTTGATACGCCACCTCGACGCCCACCCCGCCGACGCGCTCGCCCTCGCCGCCGCCGTACCCACCATCGCCTTCTCCGGCGTCACCGACCTGGACGACGACTACGCGCTACGGTTGGTCGAGCGGACGTCCCCCGCCTACGACGGGCACTGGTTCCACACCTCGCTGCTCGCGTTCCTGCGTCAGGAGCAGGGCAGGCTGCGTGAGGCGGGTGAACTCGCCCACCGAGCCTTGGGTGTTGAGCCCGCGTCCGGGCACGCCGTGCACGCGCTGGCCCACGTCCACTACGAGTCCGGCGCCCACGAGGCGGGCCGGGACTGGCTGGACGGCTGGGTGTCCGGACAGGGCCGAGGTGCGGTCCACCGGGCCCACTTCTCCTGGCACATCGCCCTGCACGAACTCGCGTTGGACGACCCGGCCGCCGTCCGCAGGCGCTGGTTCGCCCAGTTGGCGCCGGGCCGGGTGACCGGGGTACGCGCACTCGTCGACTCGGGGTCACTGCTGTGGCGGGCCCGGCTCAGCGGCAACTGGCACGGGGAGCTGCCGACTTCGGACGTCTTGGACTCGGTCGCCTGCGAGGTCCTGGAGCGGCCCGCGACCGCGTTCACGGCTCTGCACGCGGCGGTGGCCCTCACCGCCGCCGGCGACATCCCCGCCCTGCGCCGACTCCGCGACCACGCGGCGGGCGCCGACCCGGTGCAGCGCGAGGTCATCGCCCCCCTCTGCGACGCCTTCACCGCCCTCGTCGAACACCGCTTCCACGAGGCCGCGCGAGGCCTCGACGCCCTGCTGCCGGTCCTGCGCAAGGTCGGCGGCAGCGCGGCCCAACGCGAGGTCGTCGAGGAGACGTTGCTGTACGCGCTGGTGTCGGCGGGGCGGTGCGACGCGGCACGACGGCTGCTGGACGCCCGGCTGGAACGGAAGGGAGCGCCTCGGGACCGGCGGATGCTGGCGGGGTTGGCCGGGTGAGGTGAGGGAGTCGATGTCGGTGGTCCGTCCCCACCCCGCCCGGGACGGACCACCGGCATCGACGTCAGCGACTCGCCAACTCCCGTTCCACGGAGGCCTCTTCACGCAACCCGAACCGGTCGTGCGCCCGGCGCAGCGCCTTCGGCGCCCACCAGGCACGACGGCCGAGCGACGCCATCGTCGCCGGAACCAGCAGCATCCGTACGACCGTCGCGTCGATCAGTACCGCGAGGGTGAGGCCGAGGCCGATCTGCAGGATGGGGGAGAAGCCGCCCGTCATGAAGGCGCCGAAGACGACGGCGAGGAGGAGCGCGGCGCAGGTGACCACGCGGCCCGAGCGGCGCAGACCGGTCACCACGGCCTCCTGGTCGTCGCCCGTGCGGCGCCGGGCCTCGCGCATCCGGGCCAGGATGAACAACTCGTAGTCCATGGCGAGTCCGAAGGCGATCGCGACGATCAGCGGTGGCGCGGTCAGGCTCAGCGCGCCCAGCCCCTGGGCACCGAGGGCGCCGGCGAGATGGCCGTACTGGAAGACCCACACCACCGCACCGAGCGCGGCTCCCAGGCTGAGCAGTGTCGTCGCGATCGTGCGCAGGGGGATCAGCACCGAGCCGGTGAAGGCGAAGAGGAGGAGGAAGATTCCGGCCAGGACGGTCGCGGCGGCCCAGGGTGCGCGGTCGGCGAGCATCGCGCGGAAGTCGACCAACCGGGCTGCCATGCCGGTGACTTGGACCGGTTCGGTGCCGCGCGTCTCCCGGATCCGCCGCACGAGGTCGGTCGCCGCCCTGCCGTCTGCGCTGCCCGGCGGTTGGAGGGACACGACCGTGCCGCCGTCGGGCAGGGTGCGTGACGTGGCGGTGGGGGAGAGGGTGCGGATGCGGTCGGCGGTCGTGGTGTCGGTGCCCGGTTCCAGGACGACGGTCACCGGTGAGACCCCCGTTCCGGCGGGGAAGTGTGCGTCGACCGTGTCGTACAACTGCCTTGCCTCGGTGTTCTTCGGGAGCTGTCGGGCGTCGCCGATGCTGATCTTCAGGCCGGTGACCGGCAGTGCCAGGACGAGCAGGGCCGGGACGACGACGGCCAGGACGGCGATCCGGCGGCGGGCCGCGAAGCGGGCCAGGCGGGCGAAGAGTTGGCCCTCCTCGGCGTCCGGCCTGGCGCGCGCCGGGGCGATCCTGGCGCCGAACCGGGTCAGCAGGGCGGGGAGAAGGGTGATCGCGGCCAGCATGTCGACGACGACCACGGCCGCCACCGCCAGGCCCATGCTGCGCAGGAACGTGCTCGGGAAGACAAGGAGACCGGTGAGGCTGACGGCGACCGTGAGACCGGAGAAGAGGACGGTACGGCCGGCCCGCGCGACGGTGCGGTGCACGGCCTCCCGCACGTCGTCCGTGTGCTGTCGCTCCTCGCGGAAGCGGACCAGCATCAACAGGGCGTAGTCCACGGCGAGTCCGAGCCCAAGCATCGTGGTCACCTGGATCGCGTACACGGAGATGTCGGTGACGTGACTGAAGGCGAACAGCGCCAGGAACGCCCCCGCGATGCCGCTCGTCGCGATCACCAGCGGGAGCGCGGCGGCGCGCAGACCGCCGAACACCACGAGCAGCAGGGCGAGTACGACCGGCAGGGAGATCAACTCCGCGCGCTGCACGTCCTGTTGGGCACGCTCGCCGATCTGCTTCCCCAGCAACGGGCCGCCGCTGACATGGACTTCGGGCGCGTCGATCTGCCGGATGCGGTCCGCCGCCGCGTCCACCGCGTGCTCCTCGGCATCGTCGCTCAGGCCGCCCTCGAGGGTGACCGGGATCAGCAGTGCCCGCCCGTCCCGCGAGGTGAGGCTGCCCGTGGTGTAGGGGTCCGGCACGGCGGCGATCCCGGCGAGGGCACACACATCGGTCACGGCCCGCTCCACCTGGGCGCGCAGGGCGGGATCGGAGACCGCGACCCCCTCGACGACACCGGTGACGGTCTCCCCGGTCGGGTCGACGCGGTCGAGATACTGGGCGGCCAACTCCGACTCGGTGCCCGGGACTTCGGGCACGTTGTCGGACAGCCGGCCGAAGACGCCCGTCCCGAGCCCGAAGCCGAGCAGCAGGAAGAGCACCCAGACGGAGATCACGGTCAGCGGGCGGCGGGTCGCCGCCCGGGCGAGTGTGGAGAGCACGGTCCCTCCCGGCGGGGCATCGGATGACATGCCTCTCAGGCTGGTGGGGGAACGGGTGGCGCCGGATCGCCGGAGCGAGGGGTTCGGCGGCTCGGTCGTACGGGTGAGAGAGGGGCCCTTCTCGCTCCCGAGGGGGAGGAATCCCCGCCGCCGGTAAGGGGGTTGGGCGCGGGGGTCAGCGGCCGCCCGGCCCCGTTCGCAGCAGGGCGGCTCCGAGCGGGGTCAGGGTGTGCAGGACCGTGTTGGCGTGGCGGTGGCTGGTGATCAGGCCCGCGTCGCGCAGCACTGCCGTGTGATGGCTCGCCGTCGTGGGAGTCACGCCGGCCCGGCGGGCGGCCTCGGTGGTGGTGGAGCCGGTCGCGCTGGCTCGCAGAATGGCGGCGCGGGTGGGGCCGAGCAGCACGTTCAGCGGTGGGGAGCCGGTGTGCGGGGTTGTCGCCGGCGGGTGGTGGAGGGGGTAGAGCAGCACGGGCGGCAGTCCGGGGTCGGCCAGGGAGACGGGCGTGTGCCAGCAGAAGTGGGAGGGGATCAGGAGCAGCCCCCGTCCGTCGAGGTGGACGTCGCGACGGTCCGGATACGGATCGACCTCCAGGACCGGTGGCCGCCAGCGGATCGTGGGGCCCAGTCCGCTGAGCAGGCCCTCGGTGCCGGCGTGGAACAGGGTGTGGGCGTGCCGGGCCCGCTCGGCGTGCAGACGTTCCTGGATGCGCTCCTCGTGCGGGGCGATCGCGGCACGGTGGTAGGCGCGCAGGGCGTCCACGAGTTGTTCGCGCGTGTCCCGCTCCGTGAGCCGGTGTGCCCAGGCAGGGGCGCCGACGCCTCGGGCGAGCGCGTCGACCTCGCTCACGACCCGCGCCCGCGGCGTCGCCAGTACGGCCTCCAGCCCGGCGTCCAGTCCCAGGGTGCCTTCCGGCGGCGTCAGGAAGTCGGGGAAGTAGCTGGCGCGCGGGAAGAGCGGCAACAGGAAGGTTTTCACCGTCCGTTCGAGGCCGGCCCGTCGCAACGAGTCGCACGCGGTGCGGAACCAGGGCCCGTAGGCCCAGCGGCCCTCACGGGTCTGGAGCCGGTGCAGACTGACCGCGATCTCCCAGAGCGCGTGCGGCTCGGTCGCCACTCTGACCCTGGTGAGGTCCTCCTGCGTGAAATGAAAGCGGAGCATCCGTTTCCCCGTGGGCCCCCGTTGCCGACCTGCGAAGTGTCGGCGCACTCGCATGAGGATGACAGGGACATACCCGGCCCAGGAACATTAATTCCCGCCAGTGGCAGGCCAGTTGGCACCCTCCACGAGAAAGGCCACGGGATGTCCTCGTACGCGAAGGAGCACAACCGGAAGTCCGGCCGCACACCCCGGCGGGGCCGCAGAGCCCTCTTCGCCACGGCGATCACCTTCGCCCTGGCGGCCCTGGGCCTGATCGCACCGAGTTCGGCGAGTGCGTCGGCGCAGGCGGCATGGGACTGTCCGAGCGGTGATCTGTGCATCTGGACCGGTACCGCCGGCACGGGCAGCCGGTGCACGTGGAGCAACGCCGACACGGACTGGTACAGCGCTCCCGTCGTGTGTTCGTGGGCCGACAACCAGGTCGTCGGGTCGGCCAAGAACAGCGGCACGTCGTCCTCGTACGACTGGGTCGTTCTCTACGACGGTGCGAACTACGGCGGTACCACCTGCTACTTCATCCCGCAGCACGGCGGTACCTGGTCGAACCTCAACTACAAGCTCCGCTCGCACCGCTGGTCGTCCATCTGCTGACCGGCGGATGACGCATCGGCGGGCCTCGGAACGCCGGGACCCGCCGACCCGCGCCGCCCGCGGCGGGCTCGTCAGGGCGCCCCCGGTGTCACCAGCCCCGTCTCGTACGCGCAGATCACCGCCTGCACCCGGTCCCGCAGCCCCAACTTGCCCAGCACATTGCTGACATGGGTCTTCACGGTGTGCTCGCTGACGAACAGGGTCGTCGCGATCTCGGCGTTGGACAGGCCCCGGGCCAGCAGCCGCAGCGTCTCCTCCTCCCGGGCGGTCAGGACCTCCAGCCGGCCGGGCGCGATCTCGGCGACGGCCTCCTCGCGGCGCCGCCGCACGATGTCGGCGACCAGCCGCCGTGTCACCGTCGGCGCGAGCAGCGAGTCGCCGGCCGCGACCACGCGGACGGCGTGCACGAGGTCGTCGCGGCGGACGTCCTTCAGGAGGAAGCCGCTGGCGCCCGCGTACAGCGCCTCGTACACGTACTCGTCCAGGTCGAACGTGGTCAGCATGACGACCTTGCAACCGGACTGCGCGCACACCTGACGGGCCGCCTCCAGACCGTCCATGACCGGCATACGGATGTCGAGCAGCAGGACGTCGGGAGCGTGTCGGCGCACCGCGGCGACCGCCTCGGCGCCGTCCCCGGCCTCCGCGACGACCTCGATGTCCCGCTGGGCCTCCAGGATCATGATGAAGCCGCTGCGGACCAGCTCCTGGTCGTCGGCCACCACCACCCGGATGCTCATCCCAGGGCCGCCTGTCGGTCGGTGGCGACGGGAAGCCGTACGACGACCCGGAAGCCGCCGTCGGGTCCGCGGCCGGTCTCCGCCGTGCCTCCGCAGGCGGCCGCCCGCTCCCGCAGACCGATCAACCCGTGGCCGCCGACTTCGCCCGCCGGGCCTCGTCCGTCATCTGTCACCGTGAGCACCAACTCGTCCCCCGTCCAGTCGAGTTCGACGGTAGCGGTGGAAGCGCGCGCGTGCTTCACGGTGTTGGTGAGCGCTTCCTGGACCACCCGGTAGACGGCGACCTCGGTGTCCGGGGGCAACGGGCGCGGCACCCCGCTCGTCCGCAACTCGACGCGCAGGCCCGTGGATTCGGTGACCTGGCGCAGCAGTCCGGGCAGCGCGGCGACCCCCGGCTGCGGCCGGTGCCCCGAACTCCCGTCCCGCTGCTCGTCCTTGAGCACCCCGAGGATGCGCCGGAGCTGACCCATCGCGTCCCGGCCCGCCCCCGCGATCGCGTCGAACGCGGCCTCGGCACGCTCGGGATCACTGCGTACGACCACCGGGCCGGCCTCCGCCTGCACCACCATCAGGCTCACCGCGTGGGCCAGGATGTCGTGCATGTCCCGGGCGATCCGGGCCCGTTCCTGTGCCGTGGCCCGCGCGGTGTCGGCGGCGCGCTCGCGCTCCAGGCGCCGGGCCCGGTCCTCCAGGGCGGCGGTGTAGGCGCGTTGGACCCGGGCGAGGCTGCCGAAGCCGTACGCGCACAGCAGGCTCAGCAGATGGAAGGCGTACTCGAAGGGCAGGGCGTGCTCCTTGTGCTGCATGACCACGGACACGCCGATCAGCCAGCCCGCGAGCATCAGGCGCCGCTGCCAGGGAAGGCAGCGGGCCGCGACGGTGTAGAGGGCCACGAGGCCGCCGTACATCACGTCCGGCGGTGGCGCGTGGTAGACCGCCATCGCGGGCGTGGCCGCCGACACCACCCACGCCGTCGCGAAGGGCGCCCTGCGCCGCCACACCAGCGGTACCGCCGTACCGGCCCCGAGGAGCCAGCCCTGCCAACTCAGCGGATCGCCGCCCTCGTCGGGGAAGAGCCATTGCAATGACACCGCGAACAGGACGAGCGCCGCGAGTGCCGAGTCGACTGCGTACGGGTTGGCGGTCCTGAGCCGGGCGACGGCCGGTGCGAACCAGTGCTGAACATCCATGAGCGGCTCCTCGGGGCAAGGGCCGTTCCAGTATCACGACGTCACACGGGCGTGGCCTCGCCGGTGAGAGGGATATCCGCGCCCGGCACGTGGGATCTCCTCACGGCTCCGGCCGCCACCCCAGCGCCCGCGATATCCCGCGCGCCGCGAGCCGGACCGCCGGGATCAACGCCGGTACCTGCGCGTCCACTTGAGGCACCACGACCGACACCGCCGCCACCACCGCACCGCCCGGCTCGCGCACCGGCGCGGCCACCGACAGCGCGTCGTCCGTGATCTGACGGCTGCTCACCGCGACGCCGGTGCGCCGTACTTCGGCCAGTTCCCGCCGCAGCCGTACCGGATCGGTGATCGTGTACGGCGTGAAGGACGCCAACGGGCCGGTGCAGTAGGCCTCTTGGGAGTCCGGGTCGCCGTGTGCCAGCAGGGCGAGGCCGACCCCGGTGGCGTGCAGCGGCCAGCGGGCGCCGACCCGGATGTGGACGCCGACCGCCGAACGGCCCGAGATCCACTCGGTGTAGACGACCTCCGCGCCGTCCCGCACCGCCAACTGCACGTTCTCGTGCGTCGATTCGTACAGGTCCTCCAGGTAGGGGAGGGCGACTTGGCGCAGGGCGAGGCCGCGGGGGGCGAGGGCGGCGATCTCCCACAGTCGTAGGCCCACGTGGTAGATCCCGGACGCGTCCCGTTCCAGCGCGCCCCATTCGGTGAGGGCGCCGGTGAGGCGGTGGGTGGTGGTCAGGGTGAGGCCGGCCCGGCGGCTGATGTCGGACAGGGACAGGGCCGTGTGCTCGTGGTCGAAGGCGGCGAGCACGGCGAGCAGCCGGTCGGGCGCGGACCGCGTGACGGGTGCCGACCGGGCGGTCGTCGCGGACCCGGGGGTGGTCGCGGGCCGGGTGGTGGTGGGCATGGCCGGGCCTCCGTCCAGCGTCAGGCGAGTCCGTCCTCGGCGACTCGCTGCAGCAGCGTGTGCAGGGTCTCCCGCTCGGTCGCGTCGAGGGGGCCCAGCAGTTCGTTCGTGACGCGCAGGCCGGCCTCGTCGGTGTCGCGCAGGAAGCCGCGGCCGTTCTCGGTCAGGACCACGATGCGGCTGCGGCGGTCGTCGGGGGAAGGGCGGCGCTCGGCGAAACCCAGCTTCTCCAGGTCGTCGACCAGGCCGACGATCGCGCTCGGGTCGTAGCCGAGCCGGGTGCTCAGTTCGCGCTGGAGGGCGCCCTCGGACGTGGCGAGGAAGCGGAGGAGGGCGTAGTGGCGCAGCCGTAGGCCCGACTCCTGGAGGAACGTGTTGAAGAGCTGACCGGAGCGCAGGCCCAGCCGGTACATGAGGTAGCCGGTGTCCGCGTGCAGCCCGCGCATCCACGGCTCGTGCGCGTCGATCGGGGGGTTCGCTGCGTGCTGCTGGCGGGCGATGGCGGGCTCCCTGGGTCGAGGCCCCGGGGTGGGGCGTGCGGTGGTTCGGAGTCAGTGTGACGCACATGGTCCGTCGGCAACAACTATTGACGTCAACAATTATTGCTCTTAGCTTCGATCTCGAAGCCGCACCGGTGCCGTTCGCAGTCACGGTCCCGGTGTGTCGTACCGCTGCCTCGTCTTGTGAAGGGACCGCTCGTGCCCAGCATCGATCTGACCGGCAAGGTCGCCGTCGTCACCGGCAGTGGCCGGGGCCTCGGCCTCGCCTACGCGCACGCCCTGGCCGCCCACGGCGCGTCCGTGGTCGTGAACGACATCGACGAGGCGGTGGCCGAGCAGGCCGTGAAGTCCATCACCGAAGCGGGCGGCACCGCCGTCGCCGAGGTGGTCCCGGTCGGTACGACCGAGGCCGCCGAGCGGCTGGTGAACCGTGCCGTCGAGGAGTTCGGGCGGCTCGACATCCTGGTCACCAACGCGGGCATCCTGCGCGACAAGGTGCTGTGGAAGATGACCGACGAGGACTTCGACGCGGTGATCACGACCCACCTGAAGGGCACCTTCACCTGTGCCCGCGCCGCCGCCGTACGGATGCGCGAGCAGGGCGAGGGCGGCAGCCTGATCCTGGTCGGCTCACCGGCCGGCCAGCGCGGCAACTTCGGCCAGACGAACTACTCGGCCGCCAAGGCGGGCATCGCCGCCTTCGCCCGTACCTGGTCGATGGAGCTGGGCCGCGCGGGCATCACCGTCAACGCGATCGTGCCGGTCGCCGCGACCGCGATGACCGAGACGATCCCCGCGTTCGCCCCGTACATCGAGGCCATGCGCAACGGCGAGCCGCTGCCCGACTTCCTCCGCAAGGGCGAGGGCTTCGGCACCCCCGAGGACTGCGCCGCCCTCGTCCCCTTCCTCGCCTCCGAGGCCGCGCGCGGCATCACCGGCCAGGCCATCGGCATCGGCGGCGACAAGGTGGCACTCTGGTCCCACCCGCAGGAGATCAGCGCGGCCTACGCCGACGGCGGCTGGACCCCCGACACCCTGGCCGACGCCTTCCCCACCTCGGTCGGGGCCGAACTCCAGTCGGTCGGCATTCCCGCACCGAAGCTGCCGGAGGCGTGATGACACCCCCCATGGACATCGGCGAACGCGTCATGGACGTCGGCGAACTCGTCGCGATCGACGTCCACACCCATGCGGAGGTGTCCTCCAAGGGCCACTCCTCCCTGGACGACGACCTGCACGATGCCTCCTCCGCCTACTTCAAGGTCGCGGGCAAGCGGAAGCCGACCCTCGAGGAGACCGCCGCGTACTACCGCGAGCGGAAGATGGCCGCCGTGATCTTCACGGTCGACGCAGAGTCCGCGACCGGCACCGAGCCCGTCCCGAACGAGGAGGTCGCCGAGGCCGCCGCCGCGAACGCGGACGTCCTGATCCCCTTCGCGTCCATCGACCCGTTCCGGGGCCGAGCGGGCGTGAAGCAGGCGCGGCGGCTGGTCGAGGAGTACGGGGTGAAGGGCTTCAAGTTCCACCCCAACATCCAGGGCTTCTTCCCCAACGACCGGGCCGTGGCGTACGACCTCTACGAGGTCATCCAGGAGACGGGCACCATCGCCCTCTTCCACACGGGCCAGACGGGCATCGGCGCGGGAGTGCCGGGCGGGGGCGGGATCCGCCTCAAGTACTCCAACCCCCTGCACGTGGACGACGTCGCCGCGGACTTCCCGCACCTCAAGATCATCCTGGCGCACCCGTCCTTCCCCTGGCAGGACGAGGCCCTCGCCGTCGCCACGCACAAGCCGGGCGTGCACATCGATCTGTCCGGCTGGTCGCCGAAGTACTTCCCGCCGCAGCTGGTGCAGTACGCGAACACCCTGCTCAAGGACAAGGTCCTCTTCGGCTCCGACTATCCCGTCCTCACCCCGGACCGCTGGCTCGCCGACTTCGAGAAGCTGCCGATCAAGGACGAGGTCAAGCCGAAGATCCTCAAGGAGAACGCCGCCCGCCTGCTCGGGCTGACGTAAGGGGCGCCGGATGCGCAACGAGGGACTGGGGTCATGGCCCGCACGCCGGGCCCGCAAGACCCCGCACCGCACGGCTTTGGTGCACGGTGGTTCGTCGACGGACTACGGCACATTGCATACACGAACCACCCGCCTCGCCCACGCCCTACGAGCCCGGGGCCTCCGCCGCGGCGACCGCATCGCCTACCTCGGCCCCAACCACCCCTCCTACCTGGAGACCCTGTTCGCCGCCGGCACGCTCGGCGCGGTCTTCGTCCCCCTCAACACCCGCCTGGCCGGCCCCGAGATCGCCTACCAACTCGCCGACTCCGGTGCCAAGGTCCTCGTCCACGGCCCGACACACGCGGGTCTCGTCGCCGGACTGCCGGGCAGCACCGACGTACGGATCTACATCGAAGTCGGCGCGGAGTACGAGGAGTTGCTCGACGCGGCCTCCGCCGAGCCGATCGACGAACCCGTCACGGCCGACGACACCTGCATCATCATGTACACCTCGGGCACGACAGGTCGCCCCAAGGGCGCGATGCTCACCCACGGCAACCTGACCTGGAACGCGGTCAACGTCCTCGTCGACACCGACCTGATCGCCGACGAACGCGCCCTGGTCTCCGCCCCGTTGTTCCACACGGCCGGCCTGAACATGCTCACCCTGCCGGTGCTGCTCAAGGGCGGTACCTGTGTCCTGGTCGAGGCCTTCGACCCGGCGGCCACCTTCGACCTCATCGAACAGCACCGGATCACCTTCATGTTCGGGGTGCCCACGATGTTCGACCAGCTGGCCCGGCACCCGCGCTGGGCCGACGCCGACCTGTCCTCGCTGCGCATCCTCACCTGCGGCGGCTCCCCGGTCCCGTCGCCGCTGATCGCCGCCTACCAGGAGCGCGGGCTGACCTTCCTCCAGGGCTACGGCATGACGGAGGCCTCGCCCGGAACCCTGTTCCTGGACGCCGAACACGCGGTCAGCAAGGCGGGTTCGGCGGGGGTACCGCACTTCTTCAGCGACGTACGGGTCGTACGACCGGACCTCACCCCCGCCGACGTCGGCGAGACCGGCGAGGTCGTGGTGCGCGGACCCCATGTCATGCCCGGCTACTGGGGGCTGCCCGAGGAGACGGCCGCGGTCTTCGCCGACGGCTGGTTCCGCAGCGGGGACGCGGCCCGGACAGACGAGGACGGGTACGTGTACATCGTCGACCGTATGAAGGACATGATCATCTCCGGCGGGGAGAACATCTACCCCGCCGAGATCGAGGACCTGCTCCTCGCCCACCCCGACATCGTCGAGTGCGCGGTCATCGGCGTCGCGGACGACAAGTGGGGCGAGGTGCCGCGCGCGGTCGTCGTGCCGCGCGACGGCGCTTCGCCGGACCCCGACGAACTGCTCGCCTCGCTGGCCGGCCGGCTCGCCAAGTACAAGATCCCCAAGTCGGTGGTGGTCGCGGACGAACTCCCGCGCACCGCCTCCGGAAAGCTCCTCAAGTCCCGGGTGCGCAAGCGCTTCGGCGGCAACTCTTAGGTAGGGAACGCGATATGAGCATCACCGTCAACGGCCTCGACGAACTCAAGAAGCTCGCGGGCAGTGACCTCGGCACCAGCGAGTGGATCGAGATCACCCAGGAGCGCGTCAACACCTTCGCCGACGCGACGGGCGACCACCAGTGGATCCACGTCGACCCGGAGAGGGCCGCGGCCGGGCCGTTCGGCGCGCCCATCGCACACGGCTATCTGACGCTCTCCCTCTTCATCCCGCTCTTCACCGAGCTGCTGGACGTCGAGGGCGTGTCGACGAAGGTCAACTACGGCCTGAACAAGGTGCGTTTCCCCGCACCGGTCAAGGTCGGCTCGCGCATCCGGCTGGTCGCGAAGCTCGCCTCGGTGGAGGACGTGCCGGGCGGGGTGCAGATCGCCGTCGACGGGACGATAGAGATCGACGGCGGACCGAAGCCCGCCGCCGTCCTGCAGAGTCTCTCGCGGTTCTACGCCTGACAGCCCCTCACCGCTACTGCCGCTACTGCTGCTTGTACGAGTAGACGCTGGTCGACACCACGCACACGCCGGGCTGTACGACCTCGGCGCGCAGCGTGCCGCTGTTCACATCGTAGTCGACGCCCTCGGCCTCGAACGTGCCCGTGCAGATGCTGCGTTGGGGCAGCGCGAACAGGCTCGTGACCGTGCCGGTGATCGGCTGGCCGTCCAGCTTGTGCGGCAGGTCGACCTGGAGGAGCGGGCGGATCTCGGGGAACTTGGTCCCCGACGCGTCGTCCGAGACGCACACCAGGCGGGTGTCCGTCACGAAGTCGCAGCCCTGGATGTCGTTCACCGTCTTGTCCAGGGTGATCTGCCCGGCCTGCGGCAGCGTCCCGCCCGTCGCCGGAGTGGACGGGTTGAGCAGGGGAGTGGGGAAGACCTGGAGTCTGGACTGGTCGCCCCACTCGCCCGACACCATCCACTGCGTGTCCGGCGAGATGGCGTCGAACGAGTTGTTGATCTTTTCGCCCGAGTCGAGCGGGTGCACGTACGTGTAGCGCGTCCCGGACGGCGTGGTGACCGCGAACATCTTCGACGTGCCCGTGTCGGCGGCCTGGTAGGCGTCGAAGATGTAACCGTTCGCGATGTCCGGGTCGCCGATGTGGTTCCAGCCCTGGACGCGCAGATCCAGCGGGATGGACGCCAGTCCGCGGTACAGCAGCGAGCCGTCCGCACGCGACGCGACGCCCTCACCGCCGCCCAGGCTGTCGGTGTAGGCCGTGCCGGTCTCCGCCCAGGTGGTCGCGGCGGCGGCCGAGGAGATACTCACGCCGAGCGTGAAAGCACCCAATAAGGCGGCGAGGACGGTGAGTTGACGCTTCATCAGTTACCTGCCAGGTCGACGAAGATGGGGTTCGAATAGAACCATGTGTCGGCCCACGGGTCACCGTTTCCGGGCTCGTGGGGGATCGGGCCGTGCGGGTCGACCGAGGCGCCGAGGTAGCCCGCGCCGTGCCGCTCGCCGTCGCTGCCCCGCAGCCGCAGGTAGAACGGCTCGTCCCCGACGGTCACCGGGATCCGCAGCGTGTACGTCCCCTTGCGGCCGCTCACGTCGGCCGTACGGACGACCTTCGTGTCGGGCGCCCGCCACGCGTCCCGGTCGGACACCGCACCGCGCACCGCACCCCGGATCACGTCCACGTGCGCCAACTCCGGCAGGATTCCCTGGGCGTTGGGCCGCGAGGCGGTCGTCACCGTGACGCTCAGCGTGAGCCTCTCGCCCTTGCGGACCCGCAGCCGGCCGCCCAGCGTG
The DNA here is from genome assembly GCF_000716435.1 of Streptomyces xylophagus. GTDB lineage: Bacteria > Actinomycetota > Actinomycetes > Streptomycetales > Streptomycetaceae > Streptomyces > Streptomyces xylophagus. The sequence continues at coordinate 854,615 of NZ_JNWO01000007.1, read as the reverse complement.
ACGCCCTGACCGTGGTCGCAGTCCCGCTTCAGGCGCACGTCGAGCCCGTCCAACAGGTGTCCGTGGTCGACCCAGACCCGGCCCGCGCGCATCCCCGCCATCACCGCGCCGTAGCCGTAGCGGGTCACGCCGACGTGGGTACGGCTGAACTCGCCGGGCCAGAAGTCGCTGCCGGGCTGCGGGGTGTCGGTGTTCACCGGGTCGGGCAGCTTGCCGGTGTTGTCGAAGTTCTGCCCATCGGGCCAGGCGCCGTTGGCCCAAGTGTCGTAGACCGTACGGTGGTTGTCGGAGTTCGTGGTGATCGAGAACAGCCGGCCCTCGGCCAGCATCGAGTCCCACAGCCCGCCGACGGTCGCCGTCGCCCAGTCGAAACCGCCGTACGTCACATACGCGTCCGCCGGATACCCCGCCCAGGACTGCGCCGACGGCTTGTTCTCGTACTCGCCCCGGATCGACGTCGCACCGCGCCAGCCGGGGAGTGCCGCGCCCTGTGCGCCGGGTGCGCCCTCCATGCCGATCATGATCTCGGGTGCCGCGTCCCGCCAGGCGCGCATCTCGTGCGGGGAGTCGATGCCGAGGCGCAGCGGGTGGTTGGCGAGGACGAGGACGTCGTCGACGTAGCCCGAACGGCGCTGCTCCGCAAGCCACTTGATGGCCTTGACGGCGTGCGCCTCGTTGCGGGCGGTGTCCGTCGCCCCGGCCGAGCCCTCGGTGTAGCCCAACAGCTTGCCGTCGTAGGCGAGTTCGAACTGCGTGAGCAGATCCACCTCGTGACGGCCCGGCGCGGCGAAGATCGTGCAGTGCTCGGCGGCCGGGATGTACCACTCCAGGCCCTGGAAGATCAGCTGACGCGGGTTCTCCGCGCGGGCCTTGAGGATCTCGGCGTGCTCCAACTTCGCGCCGTAGTTGGCGTGTCCGAAGTTGGAGTGCTCGTTGAACACCATCCAGTCGAGGCCGTACGTCGCGGCGGCCTTGGCCTGCTGGGAGAACGTGTACTTGGCGTCGTGGCTGTACACCGAGTGCACGTGGTGGTCGCCGACGAGGTAGGCGAGGCGCGGGTCGTTGCCGCCGTACCCCCGGCCCGCCGCCGACGCGGAGGTGGCCAACGGCCCCGCACCGAGAGTGAACGCGGCACCGAACAGGCCCGCGCGGCGCAGGAGTTGGCGACGGGAGACACCCTGAGCGTCGAGGGCGGCGGGGGAGACGGACGGGTCGGCCCAGGTGGGCAGCTGCTGCTCGGTCATGATGGTTCGGAAGTCCTCTGGAGGGCTGTCAGTGGGTCATGAAGGAGGTCACGGGCAGCGCCCGGGAGACGATCCGGACGTCGCCGAGGCGGCCGTGCAGGATCTGGTCGATCTTGTCCGCGTACTCGTATCCGCCGAGCAGCCAGGGCTGGCCGGAGGACGCGATGCCGATCGCGGGGGCGTGCGGGTTGCGGGCCACCGGGCAGCCCTGGACGTACATCGTGGTGTGCCGCCCGTCGTTGACGACGGCGAGGTGCCACCAGATCTCGGGGTCGGTCTCGTCACCCCAGTTGGTGGCCAACTGCTGCTGGTTCAGGGCGTGTACGGCCCACTGCGGGCCCGGCCCGTCGGACAGTGACAGGGTGGCGAGCGGCTCGTCGGGGTCGTCCGTCACCGTGCCGACGGAGCCGTTGCGGCCGGTGCGGCTGACCAGCCCGGCCCAGGCGTTGTGCGAGGCGTTCCAGTCGGCGGGCAGCCAGTAGAACGCCTCGATGGTGTAACCGTTCTTGAACGTCGCCGAGTTGAGCGGCGCACCGTCCACGGTCCGCAGGTACGCGCCCTGCAACGGCGACTTGTAGCCCGTGAACTCCAGGCTGCCGTGCCCCGGTTGGTCCGGGTGGTGGTCCGCCGACCAGCCGAGGGTGCCGCCGTTCACGGAGACCACGGTGAGGTCGTTGCCGCGGCCGGACAGGTCACGGACGGTGCCGGAGCCGGAGACCGGGGACTCGAAGCGCCAGTAGGCGGCCGTGCCCGGGATCAGCATCTTGGACGCGGGGCGCGCCGCGCGGACCGGCACCGGGTCGAAGCCCGCGAAGCGGTCGGCGAAGTCGATGTCGACGGAGAACCGGTCGGCGTCGCCGCTGAGTTCGATCTCCTGCCGCTCCAGCTCGTTGAGGCCCTTCGCCGCCCGGCCCAGGATCCACGGCGACACCGTCTCCACGTCGATGACGTCGCGGTCCAGGTCGAAGTGGTAGAGGCGGATCATCGCCGCGCCGCCGAAGTAGCGGTTCTGATAGTTCGTCAGGTGGAGGTGTACGTCGTTGCCGGCCGTGTTCTTGCGGGTCGCCCGGCGAGCGGGCCAGTAGTGGCCGTTGAGGGTCAGGAAGATCTGGTCGTGGTCCGTGATGAGCTGGTCCCACAGCTGCTGCCCGTAGTCCGACAACGTGTCGTCGTCCACGACCAGTTCGTGGGTGGTGAGGATGACCGGCGTCTTCGGATGCTGCGCGATGACGTCCTTCGCCCAGGCGTAGCCCTTCGCCGACAGCCGCCAGTCCAGGGCCAGGACGAGCCACTCCCGCCCGGCCGCCTTGAACACGTGGTACGTGTTGTAGCCGTCCGAAGAGGCGCCGCCGAACGTGGACTTGTTCTTGAACCGCTGCGGGCCGAACGTGTCCAGGTAGGGCGACGCCCCGCGCTGGTCGTCCGTCGACGACTTGATGTCGTGGTTGCCCGCCAGCACGCTGTAGCCGACACCCCGCCGGTCCAGCAGCCCGAACGCCTCCCCGATCGCGGCGAATTCGGGCTTCGCCCCGTTCTGCGTCAGGTCGCCGAGGTGGGACAGGAACACGATGTTCTCGTCCTTGCCGTGCTCCAGGAGGTAACGCAGCGAGGCCTCGATCGGCGCCTTGTCGATGCTCGGCCCGTCGAAGAGGTACTGGGTGTCCGGCATCACGGCGAGAGTGAAGCGCCGGCTGTCGGTGTCTGGCCGCCAACTCGCCTTCGTGGACGCCGAGTTCGGGGCCGCTTCGGCAACGCCCGGCAGCGCGACGCCGGCCGTGGCGGCGGCGCCGAGCAGCGCGGTCGCCCGGAGGAAACTGCGCCGTCCGGCGCCGGCCTGGGCCGTCTCGCACTGATCGTTTTCAGACTCGTGCTCATGGGAAGTACACACGTGTGCTCCGTACAGGGTGAGTGCTCGTGAAAGCTGCTGAGAACCGGGGAGTTCAGAGAACGCGAAGGGTCCAGCTCCAGCGATGGACACCCGGTGCTACGAGATACTTCGGTGACGTGTCGGGGCCGCACGACGCCGTGCCCAACCCCCGGTGCACCGCGTCGAGTTGCACCACGCAGGACGCGCGCGGCACCAGCTCGTCGTGATGCCGCGCGGCGGTCAGATCCTCGGCGCGATGGCGGGTCACCGAGACCTGGCGGGGCTCGTCGAGGTCGACCGCGAGACCGGTGGCGTCCGGTGCCGACAGCGTGAACCGCCGCACCCCGTACCGGCCACCGCTCTCCTGCGGCCGCAGATACGGAGTGAACAACTCGTCGACGGGGACCGAGTGGTGGCCCACGGGCGCGCCCGTGCTGCGGTCGGGGTACGACTCCCAGGGACCCCGGCCGAACCACTCCAGCAGATCGAGCCCCGGCACCGTCTCGAACACGGTGCCCACCCGGGCCACGTCGTCGAACTCCTCGGGCAGCTCGGCCGATTCCTCGACCCGCACCCCGCCCTCCACCGGCGTGAACACCTGACAGTGCCGGACCACACCGGCGGCCCCGGCGTACTCGGCGACCGTCGTCACCCTCCCCCAGCCTTCGGCCGGGGGGACCCCCATCTCGCTTCGCTCGCCGTCACGCCGTACCGAAACGACCTTGCGGACCAGCGAGTCGAGACCCCAGGTCCGCCAGCGCAGCGCCATGCCGCCCAACTCGTCGTTGTCGGTGGGCGCCCGCCACAGGGACAGCGTCGGGGCGACCGTCAGCAGCGGGTGGATCAGGAGACCCTCGCCGTCGACCTCGATCCGGCCGCCGCCAACCACCGGCGATGTCACGGGAGTCGCCGCCCGCAGCCGTACCTGGGGCGCGCACACCTCCGTGCCGCGCGGCGCCCACGCCTGGTCCTCGGCCGTGGTCACCCGCAGCGTCAGCCAGGCCTCGCCGCCGTCCTCCGGCAGTTCGAACGGCAGCGGTACGGCCACCGTCTCGCCCGGGCACAGGGCGGGCAGTTCGGCCGGGGCGGTCAGCGTACGGCCGTCCGCGAGGGCCAACTCCCAGGTGGCGGCGAGCCATTCGAGGCCCCGGAAGTGCTGGTGGTTGCCGAGGACGATGCCCTCGTGCCGGAAGCACTCGATACGCACCGGTGCCGAGATCTCCCGATGCTCGAACATCACCGGCTTGGGCGTGCGGTCGGGAAACACCACGCCGTCCGCGATGAACGCGCCGTCGTGGATCGTCTCGCCGAAGTCACCGCCGTACGCCCAGCGGTGACCGGGCGCGGCGACACCGTTGTCATACAGTCCGGCGCCCGCGCGGCCGGTGGGTCTTCCGTCGCTCACACGCTGCAGGATTCCGTGGTCCCAGAACTCCCAGATGAAGCCGCCCTGAAGACCCGGGGTTGACTCGATGGCAGCCCAGTGGTCCGCGAGGGTTCCGTTGCTGTTGCCCATGGCGTGCGAGTACTCGCACTGGATCAACGGCTTGGTCTGCTCACCGGACAGCGCGTGCGCGACACAGTCCTCCAGCGACGCGTACATCGGACACGCGATGTCGGAGGCGAGATCCGGGTCGGCCCAGCCGCGCTTGGCGGCACCTTCGTACTGGATCGGTCTGGTGGGGTCATGGCGCCGGACCCAGCCGGCCGCGGCGTCGTGGTTCGCGCCGTAGTCGGACTCGTTGCCGAGCGACCAGATGATGACCGAGGGGTGGTTCTTGTCGCGCAGCACCATCCGCGAGACGCGGTCCACGAACGCGTTCAGATAGCGCGGGTCGTCCGCGATCTCGTGGGCGTGGTCGTGCGACTCGATGTCCGCCTCGTCGACGACATAGAAGCCCAGCTCGTCGGCGAGGTCGTACAGCGCCGGGTCGTTCGGATAGTGGGAGGTGCGGATCGCGTTGAACCCGAACCGCTTCAGCAGCACCAGATCGGCGCGCATGTCGTCGTACGAGACCGTCCGGCCGGTCAGTGGATGGAAGTCGTGCCGGTTGACGCCCCGGACGAACACCCGCTCGCCGTTGACGAGCAGGTCCCGCCCGACGATCTCCACGTCACGGAAACCGATGCGCCGGTACGACGTGTCGGTGACCGTTCCGTCGGCGCGGTGCAGCCGGACGGTGAGGCCGTACAGCTCCGGCGTCTCGGCGTTCCAGGTGCGGACCTCGGGGACGGACGCCCGGATGCGGGCCTCGCCGAGGAAGTCCGAGACACGGTCGTCCTCGGCGTTGAAACGGTCGAACTCCTCGTCCTGGACGAGGAGTTGGCTGTCCAGTCCTCCGGTGACGTACCACCCGGCGGGCAGCGCACCGCCGGCGTCCCGCACCTGGCAGTCGACCTGGAGCTCCCCGTCGTGGCGCGCCCGCACGGTCACGTCCGCGAGATACAGCGGGTCGGTCGCGTACAGCAGCACCGACCGCGTGATGCCCCCGTGCCACCACTGGTCCTGGTCCTCGATGTGCGAGGAGTCCGACCACTTGACCACGGTCAGCCGTACGGTGGCTCGCTCGCCGGGACGCACGACGCCCGAGAGGTCGAACTCGGCGGCGAGGTGGGAGTCCTTGGAGATGCCGACGGGCCGCCCGTCCACGTGCACGAGCAGGACGCTCTCGGCGGCCCCGACCTGGAGCACGATGCGCCGCCCGGCCCAGTCGGCCGGGACGTCGATCTCCCGCTCGTAGACACCCGTCGGATTGTCGGCGGGCGACAGTGGAGGGAATTCTGCATACGGCATACGGACGTTCGTGTACTGCGGAAGGTCGTCCGTATCCTGCATCGTCCATGCACCTGGCACGTATGCCATGGACCATACGTCGGCCGGCGGTGCGTCGGGCGCCGGCAGCAGCTGGAAGCGCCACTCCCCGTCGAGAGAGACCGCATCCGGTCGACGGTCGACGGCGTTCATGGGGAGCCGTGCCCAGGAGGTCAGCTCGGGTGCCTCCCAGGGGCGGAGGGCGATCAGGGGATCGGCGGGCCGGGGCCCGTGGATCGACGGATCGTTCATCGGCGGATGGCTCCCTTGTCGGTCGGTGTGCGCGGCATGACGGGGGGCGGGGGTGGCGTGACGGGTCCGGGCAGGACCCGTCCGGCCAGGCCCCAGTCCGGGTCGACGGGGATGCCGAGCCGGTCCAGGACGGTGGGGGCGATGTCGACGAGCCGGGGCGAGTCGAGCCGGGTGCCGGCTGGCGTGCCGGGCTCGGCGAGGACGACGAACACCTCGCGCTCGGCGCGGGTGTCGCCGCCGTGGCCGCCGGTGTCGAGGTGCCCGTGGTCGGTGGTGACCAGCACGGTCCACCGCTCGCCGGAGGGCCGTGCGTCGAGCGCCGCGAGCAGCCGCCCCAGATGGGTGTCCTGGGCGAGAAGAGCGTTGTCGTAGGCGGCGGAGAGGGGACCCGTGGCGTGACCGGCCTCGTCGGTGGCGCCGAAGTACACGAACACCAGGTCGGGGTCGTCCTCGGTGAGCCAGCGCAGGGCGGTGCGGGCGACGAGGTCGTCCGCGGTCGCGTAGCCGTCGCTCTCGCCGTCGTGGTGCACCCGCCGCCCGATGGCGGGGCCGAGGACACCGCGGTGGACCAGCTCCGGCCAGGACACTGCGGCGGCGGTGCGCAGACCGGGGCGGGCGAGGGCCGCGCGGCTGAGGAAGTCGGGGTGGCGGGCGTAGTCGGCGCCCGCGAAGTCGTTGCCGGTGACCCCGTGCCGGTCGGGCCACACCCCGGTCAGCACGCTGGACCAGCCGGGCCCGGAGTCGGTGTAGGCCATGCTCGTCCACGGTCCGCCCTCGGCCTGGCCGTCGGCCTCGCCGTACGGCAGCAGGCTGGTGCCGTGGGCGCCCCCGGCCAGCAGGCCGTGCAGGACGGGGGCGTGGGCCGCGGAGCGGACCAGCCGGTCGTGGCGCAGTCCGTCCATGCCCACCACGAGCACCTTGCCGCGCGGGGTGCCGCCCCGGCCGGCGGACCCCTGCCTCTCCGCCGACCGCGTCCGCTCGGCGTCGGTGTCCGTCACCGGATCCATCCCTCCTCTGTCCTGCGCGTCCCGCTGTCTGTGCGTACCGCGCGGGCCGGGGCGGCCCGCGCGGGTCAGGTGCCCTGCACCGCGCCCTCGGTGGCGCCCGCGATGAAGCCGCGGGCGAAGACGGCGAAGACCAGCACCAGCGGGAGCGACGCCATCAGCACCCCGGCCATGACCATGCTGTAGTCGGTGGTGTGGCCGACGTTCAGCTGGGCCAGCTCCACCTGGAGGGTCACGTGGTCCGGGTTGGTGAGCACGATGAGCGGCCAGACGTAGTCGTTCCAGGCGCCGACGAAGGCGTAGATCGCGAGGAAGGACAGCGCGGGCCTGATCATCGGCAGCGCGATGTTCCAGTACTGGCGGAAGAACCCGGCGCCGTCGATGCGCGCGGCGTCGAGGAGTTCGTCGGGCACGCCGTTCTCGATGTACTGGCGCAGCCAGAAGATGCCGAAGGCGTTGGCCAGGGCGGGCGGGATCAGCGCCTTGAGCATGCCCACCCAGCCGATGTTCGACATGAGGATGAACTGCGGCAGGATCGCCAGTTGCAACGGCAGCATCATGAACAGCAGCAGCGTGCCGAAGAGCACCTTGCGGCCGGGGAAGTCGAACTTGGCGAAGGTGAATGCCGCCAGCGAGTCGACGAACAGCACCAGGACGGTGGTGACGGTCGCGACGATGACCGTGTTGAGCATCGACCCGAAGAAGTCGATGGTGTTCAGCACATGCCGGATGTTCTCCAGCAGATGGGAGCCGAAGGTGAACTTCGGCGGGCTCTTGTAGATGTCCTGGGTGGTGTTGGTCGCCATGACGATCGTCCACACGAAGGGGAAGACCGAGAGCAGGACGGCCGCCATGAGGATGATGTGCGCGGTCAGGCCCTTGGGGCGGCGCAGCCGCCTCGCGCGCGGGGCCGGCCGGGTCGGCTCGGCTGTCGGATCGGCTGTGGTCACGGCTTCCTCCCTCGTTGGGTGATGCGCCAGTTGACGGCGACGAGGACGATGATCAACAGGAAGAAGGCCCACACGATGGCGGCGCCGTAGCCGTAGTCGTTGTTGAGGAAGGCCGACTGGTAGAAGTACAGCAGCGTGGTCAGACCGGCCTGTCCGGGGCCGCCGAGGTTGGCGTTGGCGGCGTTGCTGGCGAACAGCACCTGGGGTTCGCTGAAGCTCTGCAGGCCGTTGATGGTCGAGATGACGACGGTGAACAGGATGATCGGCCGCAGGATCGGGACGGTGATCTGGAAGAACGTGCGGACCGGGCCGGCGCCGTCCACCTTCGCCGCCTCGTAGATGGAGGTCGGGATCGCCTGGAGACCGGCCAGGTAGATGATCATGTTGTAGCCGGTCCACATCCATGTCATCAGCAGCGCGATGACCACCTTGATCAGCCACGGGTTGCTCAGCCACGGCACCGGCGAGATGCCGACCGTGCCGAGGATCGCGTTGACCAGGCCGAAGTTGTTGCTGAACACCGCGCCGAAGAAGATCGCCACAGCGACGATCGAGGTGACGTTCGGTACGTAGAGGGCGATCCGGTAGAAGCCCTTGAAGCGGCGCACCGAGTGCAGCAGCGTGGCCAGCACCAGGGCGCCCAGCAGGGTGGGCACCGTGGACAGCACCCAGATCACCAGGGTGTTGCGGATCGACAGCCAGAAGACCGGGTCCGACCACAGGAACCGGAACTGCTGCAGGCCCACGAACTGCTTGTCACCGAGGCCGTCCCAGCGCTGGAAGGCCAGGTACAGCGAGTAGAACACCGGGAAGAAGGAGAACGCGGCGAAGATCAGGTAGAAGGGCGAGATCGCCAGGTACTGCCGCCAGTACGCCAGCGGGCCGCGCCGCTTCGGGCGGACGGTGCCGACGGGGGTGGCGCGCCGGGGACGGAACCGGGCCGGGCCCGGCCCGCCGCGGTGTTCGGACACCGCGGCGGGACCGGCGACCGGAGGGGATGTCACCTCAGTTCACCCCCTGGCGGCGGGCGATCTGCTTGGCCTGGCTGACCGCGTCGTTCCAGGCGTCGTCGGGCTTCTTGCCCTTGGCCTCGATGTTGGTCAGTTCCGTCTTGTAGGGGGCCATGACGGCGGCGTCGGCCGGGGCCTCGTAGGTGTTCGGGACGGCCTTGGCGGCCGGCCCGAAGATCTCGATGATCTTCTGTCCGCCGAAGAAGGCGTCGGGGCCCGTCATGGCCGGCATCGTGTACGCGGCCGGGGCGGCGGGGAAGATGGCGGCGTCGGTGAACCCGCGGGCGTCGTTGGCCGGGCTGAGGATCCAGCTGATGATCTTGAAGGCTTCCTCGGGATTCCGGCACTGCTTGGGCAGGGCCAGGTAGGAGCCGCCCTGGTTGGCCGGTCCGACGGGCATCGCGCACACCCGCCACTTGCCCTTCGTCTGAGGGGCCGCCTGCTCGATGTCCAGCGCGTGCCAGGCCGCGCCGAGCTCGGTGAGGAGGGTCTTGCCGACGGCGGCGTTCCAGGAGTTGTCGTTGATCTTGGCGTCGAGGCCCAGGGTGTAGGGGCGCACCGACGTGGTCCATGCGGCGCGGATGTGGTCCTGGTCGCCGATGAAGTGGTTGTTCTTGTCGATGAACCGCTGCGTGCCCTGGCCGACGGTCATGTCGAACATGGAGCCGAGGTTGTTGACCAGGAAGGTGCCGGGGTTCTTCTTCTGCAGCTCGGTGCCGAGCGCGAAGTAGTCGTCCCAGGTCTTGACCAGGGCGGCGACCTTGTCGGGGTCGGTGGCCACGCCGGCCTTGGCGAACAGGTCCTCGCGGTAGAAGAGCGCGGTGGGGCCGATGTCGATCGGGAAGCCGATCTGCTTGCCGTCGCTGGTCTGGGCGAGCTTCGTCTTCCAGCCCAGGTACTGCGAGGAGAGCTTCTTGAAGCCCAGGTCGTTCAGGTCGAGGAAGCGGGAGGCGTTGGGCAGGAAGGACGCGATGTCCTCGCCCTTGATGCCGGTGATGTCGGGCACGGAGGAGCCGCCCGCGGCGAGGGTGGTGGTGAGCTTCTGCTTGAAGTCACCGCCGATGGAGGAGGCCGTCAGCTTGACCGCACCGCTGAAGTGGGTCTTCGCCTCCGCCACCACCTTGTCGCTGAGCGCGCCGCCCCAGTACCACAGGGTGAGGTTCTTGCCGTTCTTGGTGCCGCCCGATCCGGAGCCGCCGCATGCGACGGTCAGGCCGGACGCCGCCGCGGTGAGCGCGGCGGCCTGGAGGAAGCCTCTGCGTGAAAGGTCCACGGGTCACTCCTGTTGTTCCTGTGCGTGGTACTGAGGGGCGTGGGCTGAGGGGGTGGTGCTTGTGGGGCGGGGGTGCTGTGGGGCTCTGGGACCGGGCGGGGGATCGGGTGCGGGTCAGTGCTGCCGGGCGGGCGGGGTGACGGGCGCGTGGTGCACCGGGGGGCCCGCGTCCGGCGGCAGGCGGCCGGCGAGGAAGCCGTAGGCCTGCTTCAGGTCGGGATCGGTCAGGGAGCGCCACCAGCGGTCGACGCCGTACCAGCCGGGGGCCGCGAGGGCGCCGCCGTGGTGCTGTACGGACAGCCCGGCCGCCAGGACCGCGAACCGCAGCCGTTCGGCCAGTGGCCAGCCGCCGAGGGAAGCCGTGACGAAGCTCGCCCCGAAGACGTCCCCGGCGCCGGTCGCGTCCAGGACGTCCACGGCGAGGGCCGGGACCTCCGCGTACTCCCCGGTGATCTGGTCGACGGCGATCGCGCCGTCCGCGCCCCGGGTGACGACCGCCACCGGCACCAGCTCCGCGAGCGTACCGAGGGCCGCCACCGCGCTGTCGGTGCGGGTGTAGGCCATCGCCTCGGTCTCGTTCGGGAGGAAGGCGTGGCACAGGGCGAGCTGGTCGAGGAGGTCGCGGGACCACTCCTGGGTGGGGTCCCAGCCGACGTCCGCGTAGACGTGGGTGCCGTTCGCGGCGGCCTTGGCGATCCACTCGCGCGGCTCGGCCTCGATGTGCACCAGCGCCGTGCGCGCCTCGGGCGGGTCGCCCATCAGCGCGTCCTGCGTGAACGGGGGCTCCTGGCCGTGGGTGACGAGGGCCCGGTCGTGACCGGTCGCGAGCGAGACGGTGACGGGGGTGGGCCAGCCGTCCGCGGTGCGGGAGAGCGAGAGGTCGATGTTCTCCTGGTCGCACAGGACGTCCCGGCAGTACTCGCCGTAGAAGTCGTCACCGAAGACCGTGGCCAGCGAGGTGCGCAGGCCGAAGCGGGCCGTGGCCACCGCGAGGTTCGCGATGCCGCCGGGGCCGCAGCCCATGCCGCCCGTCCAGATCTCCTCGCCCGGCGTCGGCGGCTTTCCCAGCCCCGTGAGAACGAGGTCGTAGAAGAGCAGCCCGGTCAGCAGCACATCGGGCCTGTCGTCGTCCACGCGCGCCACCTCTCGTCAAAACTCGTCATTTTCGATGCCGGAATCGTGCGCTGCTCGGGGAGATTGGTCAATACCCGAGCAGAACTGAGCATGGAAATGATTGAAGATGACGAGTAGTGTGCACCGCGTGCTGGCAGAACGACGACACCAACTCATCCTGCGGGCCCTTCGCTCGGGTGGCCCCGCCTCTGTGACCGACCTCTCCGAGCAACTCGGCGTGAGTCCGGCCACCATCCGGCGCGACTTGGTCAGACTGGAGGAGGACGGACTGCTCACCCGGGTCCACGGCGGTGCCGTGGCCGACGAGGGCGATCAGCCCTTCGCCGAGGTCGCCGAGGTGCGGGTGGCAGAGAAGGACGCGATAGCCGCGCGCGCCGCCGCCATGGTGGCCGACGGCCAATCGGTCCTCCTCGACATCGGCACCACCGCCTACCGCCTGGCCCGGCAGCTGCACGGCCGCCGCCTCACCGTGATCACCAGCAACCTGGTCGTCTACGAGGAGCTGGCCGACGACGAGGGCATCGAACTGGTGCTGCTCGGCGGCATGGTCCGGCGCGAGTACCGCTCCCTGGTGGGCTTCCTCACCGAGGACAACCTGCGCCAGCTGCACGCCGACTGGCTCTTCCTCGGCACCAGCGGCGTGCGGTCCGGCGGACAGGTGATGGACACGACGGTCGTCGAGGTGCCGGTCAAGCGAGCCATGATCAAGGCCGGTGAAAAGGTCGTCCTGCTCGCCGACGCGCAGAAGTTCCCGGGGACGGGCATGGCGAAGGTGTGCGGTCCCGAGGACCTGGACGCGGTGGTGACGAACGCCCCGGTGGACCCGGTGACCCGTTCCTCCCTGGAGGAAGCGGGCGTCGAGGTCGTCGTGGCAGGAAAGGTGAAAGCGTGAAGCTGACGATTCTGGGCGGCGGCGGATTCCGCGTGCCGCTCGTGTACGGGGCACTGCTGACCGACCGCGGCGAGGGCCGGGTCACCGAAGTGGTGCTGCACGACCTCGACGACAGTCGACTGTATGCGGTCGCCCGTGTACTGGCCGAACAGGCCGCCACCGTGCCCGACGCCCCCACCGTCACCGCCACCACCGACCTCGACGAGGCCCTGCGCGGCGCCGACTTCATCTTCTCCGCGATCCGCGTGGGCGGCCTGGAGGGCCGCGCGAACGACGAGCGGGTGGCACTGGCGGAAGGCGTCCTCGGCCAGGAGACGGTCGGCGCCGGCGGTATTGCCTATGGTCTACGAACCGTCCCCGTGGCCGTCGACATCGCGCAGCGCGTGGCCCGCCTCGCCCCCGACGCCTGGGTCATCAACTTCACCAACCCCGCCGGCCTGGTCACCGAGGCCATGTCCCGCCACCTCGGCGACCGCGTCATCGGCATCTGCGACTCCCCGGTCGGCCTCGGCCGCCGTATCGCCAAGGTGCTCGGCGCCAACCCGCGCGAGGCCTTCATCGACTACGTCGGCCTCAACCACCTCGGCTGGGTGCGCGGCCTGCGCGTCGCCGGCCGCGACGAACTCCCGCGCCTGCTCGCCGACCCCGACCTGCTCGGCTCCTTCGAGGAGGGCAAGCTCTTCGGCACCGAGTGGCTCCAGTCGCTCGGCGCCATCCCGAACGAGTACCTGCACTACTACTACTTCAACCGCGAGACTGTCCGCGCCTACCGCGAGGTCGAGCGGACCCGCGGCGCGTTCCTGCGCGACCAACAGGCCCAGTTCTACGACGAGATGAAGCGCCCCGACGCCTCCGCGCTGACCGCCTGGGACCGCACCCGCGCCGAGCGCGAGGCGACCTACATGTCGGAGAACCGGGAGACGGCCGGCGCCGGCGAGCGTGACGCCGACGACCTCTCCGGCGGGTACGAGAAGGTCGCCCTCGCCCTGATGCGGGCCATCGCCCGCGACGAGCGCACCACCCTGATCCTCAACGTCCGCAACCAGGGCGCCCTGTCCGTCCTCGACGCGGACGCCGTCATCGAGGTGCCGTGCCTGGTCGACGCCAACGGCGCCCACCCCGTCGCCGTCGACCCGCTGCCCGACCACGCCACCGGTCTGGTCTGCGCGGTCAAGGGCGTCGAGCGCGAGGTCCTCGCGGCGGCCGAGAACGGCTCCCGCACGACGGCCGTGAAGGCCTTCGCGCTGCACCCCCTGGTTGACTCCGTGAACGTCGCACGCCGCCTGGTCGAGGGCTATACCGAGGTCCACCCGGGCCTGGCGTACCTTAAGTAGGCATCGCCCCGGTAAGCGCTTTCCCCCGAGATCTCGGCAGCGAGTTCTCACCAGCTCCCCAAGCTCTCAGCAGCTCAGCTCCCTGGTTCCCTGGAGACTTCCCATGCACGACGAACGCAGCCGGATCGAGGAGCGCGTCCAGCGCGCCCATGACCAGCGCATCAAGCCCGCGATCTACGCGGCCACCGCGCCCTTCACGGTCGAGGCCTGGCAGGCACCCGGTGAGCCCGTCCCCTTCGAGGAGGCCGCGGCGGCGCCGTACGCGCCGTTCGCGATGGACACGCCGTGGGGTCCGCCCTGGGGCACCACCTGGTTCCGGATGCACGGACAGGTGCCCGCGGAGTGGGCCGGGAAGCGCGTCGAGGCCGTCATCGACCTCGGGTTCGTGGGTGACTGGCCGGGGAACCAGGCCGAGGCCCTGGTCCACCTCGCGGACGGGACCCCGCTGAAGGCGGTGAACCCGCTCAACCAGTACGTGGCGATCGCCAACCCGGCGACGGGCGGCGAGGTGATCGACTACCTGGTCGAAGCGGCCTCCAACCCCGACATCCTCGCCAACAACTTCTCCGAGCCGACCCCGCTCGGCGATGTACTGACGGCGGGCGACCGTCCACTGTATACATTCCGCCGCGCCGACCTCGCCGTCCTCGACGAGGAGGTCTTCCACCTCGACCTCGACGTCCAGGTGCTGCGCGAACTGATGCTGGAACTGGGCGAGCACGACCCGCGCCGGCACGAGATCATGCACGCCCTGGACCGGGCCATGGACCTGCTGGACCTGGACGACGTCTCCGGTACGGCCGCCGACGTACGGGCCGCGCTCAAGCCTGTGCTGTCCAAGCCGGCCAACGCCAGCGCGCACATCGTCTCCGGTGTCGGGCACGCGCACATCGACTCGGCGTGGCTCTGGCCGATCCGCGAGACCAAGCGCAAGACGTCCCGCACCTTCTCGAACGTGACCTCGCTCGCCGACGAGTACGAGGACTTCATCTTCGCCTGCTCGCAGGCCCAGCAGTACGAGTGGGTGCGCGACAACTACCCGCAGGTGTGGGCCCGCATCCAGGAGTCCGTCAAGCGCGGCCAGTGGGCGCCGGTCGGCGGCATGTGGGTCGAGTCCGACGGCAACCTGCCCGGCGGCGAGGCCATCGCCCGCCAACTCGTGCACGGCAAGCGGTTCTTCATCGAGCACTTCGGCGTCGAGACCAAGGGCGTCTGGCTGCCCGACTCCTTCGGCTACAACGCGGCCTACCCGCAGCTCGCCAAGCTCGCCGGCAACGAGTGGTTCCTCACCCAGAAGATCTCCTGGAACCAGACCAACAAGTTCCCCCACCACACCTTCTGGTGGGAGGGCATCGACGGCACCCGCATCTTCACCCACTTCCCGCCGGTCGACACCTACAACGCCCGCTTCAGCGGCGAGGAGATGTCCCGCGCGGTCCGCAACTACCAGGAGAAGGGCAACGCCACCCGCTCGTTGGCCCCGTTCGGCTGGGGCGACGGCGGCGGCGGCCCCACCCGCGAGATCATGGAACGGGCGCGCAGGCTCGCCGACTTGGAGGGCTCGCCCAAGGTCGTCGTCGAGCACCCCGACGAGTTCTTCGCCAAGGCCCGCGCCGAGTACCCCGACGCCCCTGTCTGGGTCGGCGAGCTCTACCTCGAACTCCACCGCGCCACCTACACCTCCCAGGCCCGCACCAAGCAGGGCAACCGGCGCAGCGAACACAAGCTCCGCGAGGCCGAGTTGTGGGCGACCACCGCCGCGCTGCACGCACCGGGCTACGCGTACCCGTACGAGAAGCTGGACCGGTTGTGGAAGACGGTGCTGCTGCACCAGTTCCACGACATCCTGCCGGGCTCCTCGATCGCCTGGGTGCACCGCGAGGCAGAGGCCGAATACGCGCGTGTGGCAACGGAGTTGGAGGAGCTGACGGCGGCTGCCGTGGCCGCGCTCGGCGGTGGCGGTACCCGCGTCTTCAACACCAGCCCCTACGACCGCGCCGAGGTCATCCGCACCGCGACCGGTGTGCCGATGTACGCGACGGTCCCCGCGAACGGCAGTGCCCCGCTGGCCGCCGAGTACGTCCCGCAGGCGGTGACCGTCACCGACCGCGTCCTCGACAACGGCATCGTCCGCGTCGAACTCGCCGACGACGGCACCCTCGCCTCCGTGCGCGACCTGCGCCACGGCGGCCGTGAAGTCCTCGCCGACCAGGGCAACCTGCTGCGCCTGCACGCCGACCTCCCGAACTACTGGGACGCCTGGGACGTCGACAAGCACTACAAGAACCGCTTCACCGACCTCCTGACCGCCGACTCCCTCACGGTCGTCGAGCAGGACCCGCTGCTCGGCGCGATCCGCGTGGAACGGTCCTTCGGCAAGGGCTCGAAGATCGTGCAGACGATCACCGTCCGCGCGGGCAGCGCACGCATCGACTTCGAGACCGACATCGACTGGCACGAGGCCGAGAAGTTCCTCAAGGCCGGCTTCCCGGTCGACATCCGGGCGGCGCACTCCTCCGCCGAGATCCAGTTCGGCCACATCCAGCGGCCCACGCACACCAACACCAGCTGGGAGGCGGCCCGTTTCGAGGTCTCAGGCCACCGCTGGGTGCACCTCGCCGAGCCCGGCTACGGCGTCGCCGTCATCAACGACTCGACGTACGGCCACGACGTCTCCCGCACCGTCCGCGAGGACGGCGGTACGACGACCACGGTCCGCCTCAGCCTGGTGCGCGCCCCGCGCATCCCGGACCCGGGCGCCGACCAGGGTAAGCACCGCATCACCTACTCACTGCTGCCGGGCGCGAGCATCGAGGACGCGGTCGCCGAGGGCTATGCCCTCAACCTCCCGCTGCGCGTGGCCGATTCGGGCGGCGCCCCGGAGCCGGTCGTCTCCGTCGACGGCGACGGCATCACCGTCGAGGCGGTCAAGCTCGCCGACGACGAGTCCGGCGATGTCGTGGTCCGCCTCTACGAGTCGAGCGGCGGCCGCGCCGAGGGCGTGCTGCGCACGGGCTTCCCCCTCGCGGGCGCCGGGATCACCGATCTGCTGGAGCGCCCGCTGGAGGACGCCACCGTCGAGGGTGACTCGGTCGCCGTGAAGCTGCGGCCCTTCCAGATCCTGACGCTCCGTCTGAAGCGGGCGGGCGCGGGCCAGTAGAACCCCGGAGGGCGGGCCCCGGCGGTCGTACGCCGGGGCCCGCCCTCCCTGTTTCCCCCCAATCGACCTTGTACGTGACGGGAGTTCAGCCGTGTCCATGCAACCGTGGTTCACCGACGCCAAGTTGGGGATCTTCGTCCACTGGGGGATCTACGCCGTCGACGGCGTCCAGGAGTCCTGGTCGTTCTATGACGACATCGTGCCGCACGACCAGTACATGTCCCAGCTCGACCGGTTCACCGGCGCGAAGTACGACCCGCGCGCCTGGGCCGACCTGTTCGCCCGGGCCGGCGCCAAGTACGCCGTCCTCACCAGCCGCCACCACGACGGAGTGGCCCTGTGGGACACCGAGTTCGGCGATCTCAACCTCGGCAAGGACTACATCGCCGGCTACGCGGACGCCCTCCGCGAGCAGGGCCTGAAGGTCGGTCTCTACTACTCGCACTCCGACTGGAACCACCCCGACTACGCCTCCACCCGCAAGCCGGGCCGCCCGCCCGAGCAGGAGGACAACCGGTACTCCGAGGTCGCGGCCGAGTTCGAGGACCTCGCCGCCTGGGAGCGGTTCATCGCCTACCGGGACGGCCAGATACGGGAGTTGGCCTCCCGCTACCGGCCCGACCTGATGTGGTTCGACGGCGAGTGGGACCGCAGCGAGGAGCAGTGGCGCATCAAGGAACTCGCCGCGCTCATCCGCTCGTACTCACCGCACGTCGTGTTCAACGCGCGCATGCTCAGCGAGGGCGACTACGCGACACCGGAACAGGGTGCCCCCATCGAACCCCCGAACGGGCCCTGGGAGTTGTGCCTCACCATCAACGACTCGTGGGGATACCAGCACCACGACGACAACCACAAGTCGCTGAGCCAGCTGGTGCGTTACTTCACGGAGACGATCGGCGGGGGAGGCAACCTCCTCCTCGACGTCGGCCCGATGGAGGACGGCACCATCCCGCAGCCGCAGGTCGAGCGCCTCGAAGGCCTGGGGGAGTGGATCCGGAAGCACGCCGACGCCGTGTACGGCACGGTGCGTGGCCTTCCTGCCGGGCACCACTACGGGCCGAGCACCCTCTCCGCCGACGGCCGCACCCTCTACCTGACCCTGTACGACATCCCGCGGTCCGAGATCGGCGTCCGAGGCCTGGTCACCCCGGTCCGCAGGGTCACCGTGCTCGGCACCGGCACCGAACTCGCGCACCGGGTCATCGGCGGGCTGCACGAGGCCGTAGGGGTGCTGTGGATCGAACCGCCCGCCGCGGCCGACCTCGACCCGCACGCCACGGTCCTCGCCGTCGAACTGGACGGGGAGTTGGAGCTGTACCGGGGATCGGGACGTTTCTGACCGGCGGGTGCTGCTGCTGAACTACACACGCAGGAGCGGCTGTTGACGTACCGAGGCGGCCGGCCCACACGGGGGACCGGCCGCCAGGGGTGGGGGTCGTCAGCCGGTGAAACCGGCCGTGATGGACGTGAACTGCCAGGTGTTCTGGCTGATGCCGGAGCAGTTGCTCACCACTCCGCCACCGGCGCACCCGCGGTCACGGTTGACCGACCAGAAGGCGAGCCGGGCGATGTGGTGCGAGTTCGACCAGTCACGGATCTGCGTCCAGATGGCGGGAGTTGTGGTCTCCGACTGGTCCGACAGTCCGTTCATGCCCGAGATGCCGATGTGCGAGTAGGCCGTCGCGTCGTCCCACCCGAACGTGGACTTCAGCTTGGTCTTCAGGCCCTCGGCCGCGGCGACCGTGTTGCCGTACATGTCGGAGCCGCCGCCGAAGTCGAACGGCATGATGGTGAAGACGTCGATGTTGGCGTTGAGGGACTGCGCCTGCTCGATGAGCCGGTTGCCGTAGTACGTCGGGCCGGTCGTCGAGGTGCCGAAGGTGACGATCGTCCGCAGGCCCGGGTTGTTGGCCTTGACGGTCTTCAGCGCGGTCAGGATCTTCGCCTGGACGGCCTCGTTCTCGAACTCGTCCGTGTTCTCGATGTCCATGTCGATCGCCTTGAGGCCGTAGGCGGTGATCACCTTCTGCAGCGCCCCGGCGAGTGCGCTCGCGGAGGAGCAGTTGGCGCCGAGCTTGCTGCCCTGCCAGCCGCCGAACGACGGCACGATGTCACCGCCGGCCGCGCGGATCTGGTTGATGGCGGTCTGGTCGACGCCACCGGTCAGGGCCCGGCTGCCGTCCCAACTCGGCGTGCAGCCACCGGAGTCGAGCACGAACGCCATCGTGAACCACTTGATGCCGGTCGCGCTCATCACCGTGCTCGGGCTCGGGGGATCGCCCCAGCCCTCGTAGAGATAGGGCGCGGCCTGCGTGAACGCGGTGCCGGTGCCGGCGCTCGTCGTGACGCTCACCGCGTTGGAGGCCGCCGAACTGTTCCCGGCCGCGTCGCGCGCCTTCACGGTGAACGTGTAGGCGGTACTGGCCGCGAGCCCGGTGACCGTGCCGCTCGTACCGGAGACGCTGAGGACCTGGTTCGAGCCGCTGTAGATGTCGTACGCCGTGACGCCCACGTTGTCCGTCGAGGCGCCCCACGACAGGGACACGGTCGAGGACGTCTTGGCCGTGGACGTCAGTCCGGTCGGCGCGGTCGGGGCCTGGGTGTCGCCACCGCCGCCACCGCCCGGGCCGTCGAGGCTGATGTCGTCCGCGTAGTAGGTGCCCTGCGCGTACCAGCCGTGGACGTAGATGGTGGCGCTGGTCTGCGAGGCGCCGGTCGTGAACGACGTCGTCAGCTGGCTGTACGCCGACGGGGACGTCGTCCAGGTCGAGTTGCCGCCGGTCACGCCGAGGTAGACGTAGCTTCCGCGCACCCAGCCGCTGAGCGAGTAGGCCGTGTTCGGTTGCACGGCTACCGTCTGGGTGCACTGCGCTGTGTCGCTCGAACTCACCGCGCCCGCAAGGGCCTTGGAGCCTCCGTGGACGGGCGAGGAGACGACCGAGCCGAGGTTCCCGGTGCAGGACCAGGGGGAGAGACTGCCCGACTCGAAGCCGGGGTTGGTCAGGACGTTGGCCGCCTGCGCCGTACCGGGCAGCGCGATGGCCCCGGCCATGGCCAGGGCTGCGGTACCGAGCAGGGCAAGGAGTCGATGTCTGGAACGTCTGAGTGTGTTGCGCACGCGATCTCCCTGAAGGAATGGGGGTGTTCGGGAGTGCAGGAGGGTGCGCAACCAAGTTGGTATGGACCAATCACGGTGTCAAGATGCGGTGCCATGATTGGTCCAGACCGGTATGAAGTTGTGGTGCGGGTCCGGGCGGACCCGAGGAGCCTAGGCGCGGGCCGCTGCCCGGCTGCCCGCCTCCGTCGACTCGGTGTTCTCCGACGCCGCTTCGGCCTCGGCCGGTACCGGTGCGGTGACCGCCGGAAGCAGGGGCTCCGCCTCCTCCGCGCGCTGGTGCGGGAGCGACACGGGACGCAGCTGGCGCGGGCCCGACACCACCGCGTAGTCCGCGCCCAGGAACGGCGGCTCCATCGTGCCCGGGTCCTCACCGAGCGCCAACTGCACTGCCGCCCAAGGGGCGTTGACCCCGCACAGCGACAGCTGGTGCAGACCGCCCGCGGGGCGGGTGTTGACGTCCATCAGCACCGGCTGGTCGCCGAACATGCGGAACTGGATGTTGGACAGGTAGTGCAGCCCGAAGCCCTCGGCGATCCGGCGGGCCGGCTCCAGCCACTGCTCCTGCAGGGTGAAACCGCGGCGGCGGCCGTTCTTCGTGCGGCCCACGGCGAGCCGGACCAGGTTGTCGGGACCGGTCAGGCAGTCCACCGACACCTCCGGCTCCTCCAGGCGCGGCATGACCAACCAGTCGACCTGCTCGTCGGCCTGCTCCAGCGCCGTGACGACCGTGTCGAGCGGGACGTAGGGGCTCGGGAAGCCGTTGAGGTGCATGAGGGAGAAGGGGGCGCGCGTGATCACGCGGAAGCCCACCCCGCCCGCTCCGGACGCCGGCTTGAAGCACGCCTTGTGACCGGCGGCCTCCAACTCCTCGACGGCGGCCACGAGTTCGGGTGCCGTGCGCACACGCCACCACGGCGGTACGGGCACGCCGATGGCCTGGACGGCCTCGTACGCGATCACCTTGTCGTGGAAGACGGCGACGGCCTCGGGGGTCGGCGCCAGCAGCGCCGTACCGACCGCCTCGAAGTCCGCGCGGTGCGCCACGATCTCCGACTGGTGCAGCCGGGGCACGAACACGTCGATGCCACGGCGGGCGCACTGGTCGAGGGCGTACTCGACGTACGCGGCCGGGGACAGGCCCTCGGGCTCCAGGTCGGCGGTGTCGGCGGCGGCCAGTACGGGGGAGTCGGCGTCGCCGTGCGTGGCATGGATCTCGACGGCCCGGTCGCTGGGATTTCTCCGCAGCTGATCCATGAAGAACACGTTCTCCGCGTACGTGCGGTTGAGCCAGACGCGTACGCGAGAGACCATGCAGGGCCGTCCTTTCGGGTTCGCGGGCACGGCGGAGCGAGGCCGTGCCCGGCCAGGGTGTTTGGAGGTACACCAAACCGCCCTCGGCGAAGGGGCGTTCGTGACGGTGGTGTTGGGGCGATCATACGGCTTGCGAAGGGTGCCGCGTGCAACGCCCGTGTTACGGATTTCCCGATGGTGCCCACCCGGCACGTGAACTCCCGCCGCCGCCCCGCCCTGACCGCCGCGTATGCCCCGGCCGTCTTGTCGCGGAACGGCGGCATGTGATCTCGTGGACTCATTCGGGAGCGCGAAGGGGGCGAGGGTGGA
The DNA here is from genome assembly GCF_000716435.1 of Streptomyces xylophagus. Lineage (GTDB taxonomy): Bacteria > Actinomycetota > Actinomycetes > Streptomycetales > Streptomycetaceae > Streptomyces > Streptomyces xylophagus. The sequence continues at coordinate 832,942 of NZ_JNWO01000007.1, read as the reverse complement.
GTCGACGGCCGGCGGTGCCGGACAGCTGCTGGCCATCAGCGACCTGCACATCGGGTACGCCGAGAACCGCGCCCTGGTCGAGAACATGCGACCCGTCACGGACGACGACTGGCTGATCGTGGCCGGTGACATCGCCGAGACCGTGGCCGACATCCGCTGGGTCCTCGAACTCCTCGCCGACCGCTTCCGCAAGGTCCTCTGGGCCCCCGGCAACCACGAACTGTGGACCCACCCCAAGGACCCCGTCACCCTGCGCGGCGTCGCCCGCTACGACCACCTCGTCGCCCTGTGCCGGGAGCTGGGCGTCCTCACACCCGAGGACCCGTACCCCGTCTGGGAGGGCCCCGGCGGCCCCGTCGTCGTGGCCCCGCTCTTCCTGCTCTACGACTACTCGTTCCTGCCGGCCGGCTGCGCCACCAAGGACGAGGGACTGACGTACGCGCACGGCACCGGCATCGTCTGCAACGACGAGTTCCTGCTGCACCCCGACCCCTACCCCAGCCGCGAGGCCTGGTGCCGGGCCCGGGTCGCCGAGACCGAGCGCAGGCTCACCGAGATCCCCGACACCCTGCCCACGGTCCTGATCAACCACTACCCCCTGGACCGGCACCCCACCGAGGTCCTGTGGTACCCCGAGTTCGCCATGTGGTGCGGCACCGTGCTGACCGCCGACTGGCACCGCAGATTCCGCGTGGACACCATGGTCTACGGCCATCTCCACATCCCGCGGACCACCCACCACGAGGGGGTCCGCTTCGAAGAGGTGTCCGTGGGATACCCCCGCGAGTGGCAGAAGCGCCCGGAACCCCCGGGCAGACTGCGCCGCATTCTGCCGATGGAGGTCGGAACCGGTGATCGAGGAGCTGCTTCCGGACTCCGTGGTGACCGTGGAGACACACGGTGACGAGGGGCTCGCCGACGCCCCGCTGTACCCCGAGGAAGAGGCCCGCGTGGCCCGCGCGGTGCCCAAGCGGCGCCGCGAGTTCACCGCCGTACGGGCCTGCGCCCGGCGTGCCATGGAGAAGCTCGGCGTGCCCCCGCAGCCGATCCTGCCCGGCGCCCACGGTGCGCCGACCTGGCCCGCCGGCGTCATCGGCAGCATGACCCACTGCGACGGCTACTGCGCCGCCGCGCTGGCCCGCACCACCGACCTCGCCTCGCTCGGCATCGACGCCGAACCGCACGCGCCGCTCCCGGACGGCGTCCTCCCCTCCGTCTCCCTGCCCGCCGAACGGGAACGCCTGGCACGCCTCGCGGCCGAGCGGCCCGCCGTCCACTGGGACCGGCTCCTGTTCAGCGCCAAGGAGTCCGTCTACAAGGCGTGGTTCCCCCTCACGGGCAAGTGGCTGGACTTCTCGGAAGCGGACATCGAGCTCTTCGCGGACCCCGGGGAAGAAGCGCGCGGAGGCCTGCGCGCCCGCCTCCTCGTCCCCGGACCTGTGGTCGACGGCGAACGCGTCGACGTCTTCGAGGGACGCTGGACCGTGGCGCGGGGTCTGGTCGCGACGGCGATCACGGTCCCGCATTCCTGAACCCCCTCACCCCTCCGGGCACCAGCTCTGCAGCAACCCGAAGAACTCCTCCTCGTTGCCCGCGAGCCCGGCGTCCGTCAACGCCTGGTCCGCCTCGGCCAGTACCGAGGGTGGGACGAGGACAGGTCGAGCGGCGCCCGGAGGGCCGTCGAAGGCTGCTCGGACCGTGTGCAGCAGCCGTAGATAGGCCTGGACGGCGGCGCGTTCGCGGTCGGTCATCACTGCGGTCTGCATAGGACGGCTCTCCCCTGGTCGGCTTCATGCGCCCCCGCACGGCGGTGGCACGACTCCAGCTTGCCGGGTGCCACTGACAATCCCGTTTCCCTACGCCTTGGTTAGCCCGCTTAGCGGAGGCGAAACGTCACGGAAATCCCCGGTAGGAAGGCGGCCCTACGCTGGGGGGAAGGGCTTTCGGCCGCCCGAGGGCGGCCAGGTGAACGGGAGGCGAGTGCGTGGAGGACGTCCCGGCACGGCGCCCGGCGCGCGCCGCACGACTGCGCTCGGTGGGCGACGGCGAACTCGAGCTGCAGTACCGCGTCGTGCACGGATACCGCCGTGCCTTCCGCATGGCCGGCAAGGGCCCGGCACTGGTCCTCATCCACGGCATCGGCGACTCCTCCGCCACCTGGACGGACCTGATTCCCGACCTCGCCCGCACCCACACGGTGATCGCCCCCGACCTCCTGGGCCACGGCGCCTCCGACAAGCCGCGCGCCGACTACTCGGTCGCCGCCTACGCGAACGGCGTGCGCGATCTGCTCACCACCCTCGGCATCGAGTCCGCGACCCTGCTCGGGCACTCGCTGGGCGGGGGAGTGGCGATGCAGTTCGCCTACCAGTTCCCCGAGCGCACCGAACGGCTCATCCTCGTCAGCGCCGGCGGCGTGGGCCGCGAGGTCAACCCCGTGCTACGGCTCATCACGCTTCCGGGTTCCCATCTCGCCCTGTCCGCACTGCGGTTGCCCGGCATGCGTCTCCAAGTCGGCCTCACCGTGGGGCTGATGCGACTCCTCGACACCGACCTCGGCCAGGACGCCCCCGAACTCCTCACCCTCGTCGACGCGTTGCCCGACGAGACCGCCCGCAACGCCTTCATCCGCACCCTGCGCGCGGTCGTCGACTGGCGCGGCCAGGTGGTGACCATGCTCGACCGCTGCTATCTGACCGAGGGCATGCCGACCATGCTGCTGTGGGGCGACCGGGACAGCGTGGTACCGGTACGGCACGCGTACGGCGCCCACGAGGCGATGCCGGGAAGCCGGCTGGAGATCTTCGAAGGCGCCGGACACTTCCCGTTCCACACCGACCCGGCCCGATTCCTCTCCCTGGTCGCGGAGTTCACCGGCACCACGACTCCGGCCCACTGGAGCCGTGAACACTGGCGCGACCTCCTGTGCGAGGGCAACCCGGGTGCCACGGCCCACAGTGCGGCGGTGGAACGGGACTTGAGGGAGGCGAGCGAACGCAGCGCCACCTGACGCTCCGTCAATCCTCGGCTCCGCGGCCAGGATCACGCCTCGGGGCGCTTGACGCTCTCCAGGAGCATGTCCAGCCACTCGGCGACCTTGTCCCGGTGCTGGTCGGTGGGCAACTGCGCGGCGCGCCAGGCGATTCCGCGTACGCCGTGGTCCTGGAGCAGCCGCTCCAGCGGGTCCTCCACGGCCTCGGCCGCCGCCCGTTCGCGGTCGGCGAGCTTCTGCAGCAGTTCCTGCTCGGTGCGTTGGAGCGCTCCCGCGAGGGCCTCGGGGTCCTCGGCCGTGAGGAACCCGGCGTGCACACGGAAGAAGCGCTGGAGGGCGTCGCAGTGCTCCATGGTGGGACGCCGGTCGCCGTTGATGAGCGCGCCCGCCTGCTGACGCGACATGCCGCCGCCGTCGGCGATCTCCTGCTGGGTGTACTTGCGCCCGTTGGGCTTGAGTCTGGTGCGGCGCAGCAGGCCGAGGCGCTGCAGGAACCGGGCCTGCACATCGGGCTCGCCCGCGGGACGGCCGCTCAACAGGGCTCTGACCACGGACTCCGGGACGCCGCTGGCCACGGAGAGCCGCCCCACGTGGAAGACGTCGGCCTGCGGAACGTCGAGCCGCTCGGCGAGCGCGGTGACGCGGTCGACGACGGCGGGCAGCGCAGTGTTCGCCGTCGCACCCGGTACCTCGAAGCCATCCGACACCGACAGATCTCCTACGTCTCTCACAGGCTTCTCACAAACGGGGGGCCGTGAACATCCCGGAGAGTAGCGGTTCGCTCGAACTCGCATCCAGGTCTCGCCACAACTGTGGCCAATTTCAGCCGTCAACAAGCATGAAATGCCACGATAGTTGACACGGCTCGCGTCGGGGCAGCAGGATCAAGGCGCCGCGAGAAGGCCGCATAGGCAAGAGGGGTGACCTCCCGATGGCGTATCAGGCAGGTGGGCAGCGGTCAGCACCGCGGCCCGTCCCCGAGAGTCCCGAGGCCCAGGCGTATCTGCTGGACTACGCAACGCTGTTGGAGGCCGTCCCCTTCCCCTCCGTCGTCATGGACCATCGCTGGGACGTGGTGTTGACCAACGGCGCGTTCAAGTCACTTTTCCGGGCGGTCGGCCCGCATCCGACGGCCATGCCGGGCGACAACTTCCTTCGCTTCGTTCTCTTCCACCCCGACGCGAGCACCGTTCTCGGTGAGCACGAGTCGCGTTGGTGCCTGCCGATGCTTGCCCACTTCGCCTCCGCCGTGGAGAGCCGCGGTCACGACCACGGCCTGCAGGCGATCCGCCGTGACATCGCCCAGGACCCGATCATGGAGGCCGCCTACCGGCAGGGCCTGCCGCACTGGATCCGCGCGGTCGGCGAGGAGGCTGTCGAGCACGACGGCGCGGTCCGCCCCCTCCTGCACCCCGACCCGCGCTGGGGCGCCACGGACTGTCGTGTCGTCGGCGAGACCCCCAAGACCCTTGAGAACATGGGCTATACGCGCCTGACACTGGTCCTCCGTGAGGCCCGCCGCATCCCGCCGGCCAGGGCTCGCCGGGTGGGACGCGGTGCCGGGCATCTGAGGGTGGTCCCCGCGGCCGAGTGAGTGTCGGCTCCGCCTCGGCCACCTCAACTCGGCGCGCCTGTCAGCGAGGTCGGTCAGCGCTCCGCCTCGACTACCTCAATTCGGCTCGCAGATAGGCGAGTTCGGTCACCGCTCCGTGACGACCAGCACCAACGGCACCCCGTCGCACGGCACCAGCCGCGACCCCTGTGCGTACCCCGCCCGGCCCGCCGCGAGGGCCTCGGCGAAGTCCGGTCCCTTGCTCAGCGAACCGACCAGGTGCCGGGGGTCGGTGGACGCGGCGACCCGGCCGCGCGCGTTCACCAGCCGTGCCGGGCCCGGCAGTTGGTGCAGCATCGGCATCACGGCCGCCTCGAAGTGCCGTAGATACACGTCCGCCGCGGCCACCCCGGCGAACCGCCCCTCCACGTGGACCGGCGCGGACAGCGTCAGGCTGTACTCGTCCGAGCAGAGGTAGTCGACGTACGGCCCGGCGACCGCCCGCTCCCCGGTGTCGCGGGGCAGCGCGAACCAGTCCCAGTGCGTGTAGTCGGCGTACGCCGAGTGCTCGGGATCGAGGTCGAGCAGCAGCGGCCGGATGCCGCCGTCGGCCGTGGTCTGCCACCACTCCAGCCATGCCGGTACGTCGCTCAGCAGGCCCGGCGCGGCGACGAAGCCGACGCCGGACACCAACTCGTGCCGGGCGAGCCGGAGATGGAGCCCGGGGCGGAGTGCGGCGAGGTCCACGGTCGCCGGGCGGCGGCTCTGTGCGGCCACCTTGGCGAGCAGTGCCGTGGTGTCGGCGCGGGTGGCGGCCACGGCGTCGAACACGGACTCCAGGGCCGAGCGGACCCCGGCCGCGACGGACTGCTCGGGTGCCGTGGCCGGTGTTGCCGTCGCGAGGCTCATGCGTGCCCTCCAGCAGACGGGGAGCGGACGCGATGACGGCTACAGGGCCAGCCGCTCGGCGATGAGCCGCGCCGTCGATTCCTGCACGCACCGCTCGGCCAACTCCCTGGCCGAATCGTGGGCCCCATCTTGCACGGCCGAGATTACGGAGCGGTGACGGTCTGCGGCTTCTTCACGATATTCGTCACTCCCGAGCACGAGACACAGCAGCGCCCCGACCTCGGTCTGCAACGCGACCTGCTCCCGGGTGAGTCGGGCGGACTGCGCGGCGGCGGCCAGCTCGACATGGAACCGGCCGTACACCCGGCCGCGCGCCGCCGCGTCCTCGGCGTCCGTCAACTCATCGGCCGTACGGCGGAGTTGGACCAGATCCTCCGGCTCGGTGCGCTGTGCCGCGAGCCGGGCCGCGGTGCCGGACAGGGCCGCCCAGTGGTCGCCGAGGTCGCGCAGCTCCTCGGTGCTCCAGCCGCGCAGCCGGACCTTCAGCCGCTCCTCGCCCGGGACCTCGGGCAGCGACACGAAGCTGCCGCCGCCGCGTCCCCGGCGGGTGGTCACCAGCCCCTGCTGGCGCAGCGCCATCAGCGCCTCCCGCAGGGTCACCGTGGACACACCGAGCTGCCCGGCGAGCTCGCTCTCGCCCGGCAGCTGCTCACCGTCGGCGAGCAGTCCTAGCTCGATGGCGTCCCCGAGCCTGCTGACGACGGCGTCCACCCGCGCCCGGTTGTCGACCGGGGCGAAGACGGCTTTTCGGGCGCCGCCGTTCATGTGCTGCTGCTGGTTCACGGCCACCACCTTGCACGTTGACTCAAGCTTTACCCTAAGGGGGCCTTGAGATTTGAACTATGACTTCATATGTTTCCGTGCAACGTTACAGAGCACCAGAAAGGTTCCCGCCCATGGAGGGGATTGCGATCCGGCTGCGGGATCTGCGGAAATCGTTCGGGGAGACGACCGCCGTGGCCGGGGTCGACCTGGAGATCAGGGACGGCGAGTTCTTCTCGATGCTCGGCCCGTCCGGCTCCGGCAAGACGACCGTGCTCCGTATGATCGCCGGCTTCGAGAGCCCCACCGGGGGCACCATCGAACTCGCCGGCCAGGACGTCACCGGCCTCGCCCCCTTCGAACGGGACGTCCACACCGTTTTCCAGGACTACGCCCTCTTCCCGCACATGACGGTCGAGCAGAACGTCGCCTACGGCCTCAAGGTCCGCAAGGTTCCCAAGTCCGAACGGCTCGTGCGCGCCCGAACGGCCCTCGCGGAAGTACGACTTGAGGGTTACGGCACCCGCCGCCCCGCGCAGCTCTCCGGCGGCCAGCGGCAGCGCGTCGCCCTCGCCCGCGCCCTTGTCGGCCGCCCCAGCGTGCTGCTGCTCGACGAACCGCTCGGCGCCCTCGACCTGAAGCTGCGCGAACAGATGCAGGTCGAACTCAAGGCGCTCCAGCGGGAGGTGGGCATCACCTTCGTCTTCGTCACCCACGACCAGGAGGAGGCCCTGACGATGAGCGACCGCATCGCCGTCTTCAACCAGGGCCGCATCGAACAGATCGGCACCCCCGCCGAGGTCTACGAACGCCCCGCGACCCCCTTCGTCGCGTCCTTCGTCGGCACCTCCAACCTGCTGGCGGGCGAGTCCGCCCAGCGGATCGTCGGCACCGCGGGCACCTACAGCATCCGGCCCGAGAAGATCCGCGTCCTCAAGGACTCCGCCGGGACCGACGAACCGGACCACGAGAGTGCCGCCGGCACCGTCGCCGAGGTCGTCTACCTCGGGGACTCGACCCGCTTCCTCGTCGACCTCGACGCCGGCGGCCAGCTCACCGCACTCCAGCAGAATCTGGAGACCTCCGCCGAGGACGTCGCCGCCTACCGCGGCAGCCGGGTGCTACTGCAATGGCACCGGCGCCACACGGTGCACGTCCCCGACCCCCGCTGACCCGCTCGCTCCTTCGCCCGTCCCTTCGCCGACCCGCTCCCTCGCCCATCTCCTTCACCCATGGAGAACGCCGTGCGTCTCACCCGAACCCTCCAGGTGACGGCCTGTGCCGCCGTCCTGCTCGCCGCCACCGCCTGCGGCTCCTCCGACAGCAGTTCGTCGGGCGGCGGTCTCAACCCCCCTGATCTCAAAGCCCAGTCGAAGCTCGGCAAGTCCGAGGGCGAGGTCAACCTGATCGCCTGGGCCGGCTATGTCGAGGACGGCTCCAACGACCCCAAGGTGAACTGGGTCAGCGACTTCGAGAAGCAGACGGGCTGCCAGGTCAACTCCAAGGTCGCGGCCAGCTCCGACGAGATGGTCAAGCTGATGAAGACCGGCGAGTACGACGCCGTCTCCGCCTCCGGCGACGCCTCCCTGCGCCTCATAGCCTCCGGCGACGCCGCCCCCGTCAACACAAGCCTGGTCCCCAACTACAAGGACATTTTCCCCGACTTGAAGCTCCAGGCCTGGAACTCCGTCAAGGGCAAGGCCTACGGCATCCCGCACGGCCGCGGCGCCAACCTGCTGATGTACAACACCCAGAAGGTCACGCCCGCCCCGACCTCCTGGGCCGCGGTCTTCGACGACGCCTCGAAGTACAAGGGTCATGTCACCGCGTACGACTCGCCGATCTACATCGCCGACGCGGCTCTCTATCTCAAGGCCACCAAGCCCGAGTTGAAGATCAAGGACCCCTACGCGCTCGACCAGACACAGTTCGACGCCGCCGTCGCCCTGCTGAAGAAGCAGAACGCGGACATCGGCGAGTACTGGAGCGACTACCTCAAGGAGATCTCCGCCTTCAAGAGCGGCGACTCCGTGGTCGGCACCACCTGGCAGGTCATCGCCAACCTCACCGCCGACGAGGGCGCCAAGATCAAGGCCTTCGTGCCCAAGGAGGGTTCGACCGGCTGGTCCGACACCTGGATGATCTCCGCCAAGGCCAAGCACCCCAACTGCGCCTACAAGTGGCTCAATTGGATCGTCTCGCCGAAGGTCAACGCCCAGGTCGCCGAGTACTTCGGCGAGGCCCCCGCCAACGCCAAGGCCTGCGAGGAGACCAGCGACAAGAACTTCTGCACCACCTACCACGCCGCCGACACCGCGTACTGGAAGAACATCGCCTTCTGGAACACGCCCATCGCGCAGTGCCTCGACGGCCGCACGGACGTCAAGTGCGTGCCGTACGCCAAGTGGGTACAGGCCTGGACCGAGATCAAGGGCTGACACATGTCCTTGCTGAACCGGACCGCGGGGGCGCTGTATCGGCGCCCCCGGCTGCGGCTCTCTCTGTTGCTCACCGCACCGCTGCTGTGGCTGGCCGTGCTCTATCTCGGCTCGCTCAGCGTGCTGTTCGTCTCCGCGTTCTGGACGACCAACTCCTTCACCTCCGAGGTGGTGAAGGTCTGGTCGACCGACAACTTCCACGAGCTGTTCACGGTGCCCGTGTACCGGCAGGTCATCCTGCGCAGCATCGGCGTCGCGCTCTCCGTCACGGTCCTGTGCGCGGTGATCGCGTTCCCGCTCGCCTTCTACACGGCCCGCGTCGCCAAGCCCAGCCGGCGCCCGCTGCTCGTGGTCGCCATCCTCACCCCGCTGTGGGCCAGTTACCTGGTCAAGGTCTATGCGTGGCGGCTCATCCTGTCCCAAGGCGGCCTGGCCGACTGGATGTTGAAGCCGTTCGGCCTCAGCGGACCCGGCTTCGGACTACCCGCCGCCGTCCTCACGCTCACGTACCTCTGGCTGCCGTACATGGTCCTGCCGATCCACACCGCGCTGGAGCAGCTGCCCGCCAACCTCCTTGACGCGTCGGCCGACTTGGGCGCGCGGGCCGGGCGGACCTTCCGGTCGGTCGTGCTGCCGATGGTGCTGCCGTCCGTCGCCGCCGGGTCGATCTTCACCTTCTCGCTCAGCCTCGGCGACTACATCACCGTGCAGATCGTCGGTGGCAAGACCCAGCTGATCGGCAACCTCGTCTACTCCAACATCGAACTCAACCTGCCCATGGCCGCCGCCCTTGGAACGGTCCCCGTCGTCGTCATCGTGGTGTACCTGCTCGCGATGCGCCGCACGGGCGCGCTCAGCAGCCTGTAGCAGACCTCGAAACCTTCAGAACATTCTCGACAGCCTCCGAAGGAGGTGACATGTCATGCAGCTCTCCCGTTCCGCGCGTATCGCGCTGCGCGTGGCCGCCGGGTTCGGCTTCGCGGTGATCTACGTCCCGCTCCTGCTCGTCCTCGTCAACTCCCTGAACCCGGACCGCAGCGCGAGCTGGCCGCCGTCCAGCCTGACCCTGCACTGGTGGTCGGTCGCCTGGCGGAACTCCGGTGCCCGCGCGGCACTGTGGGTCTCGGTGAAGGCCGGCCTCGGCGCCACCGCCATCGCCCTGGTGCTCGGCACCCTGATCGCCTTCGCGGTGGCCCGGTACCGCTTCTTCGGCCGCGACGCCATCTCGTTCGTGGTCGTCCTGCCGATCGCGCTGCCCGGTATCGTCACGGGCATCGCCCTCAACTCGGCGTTCAGTACGGTACTTGAGCCGCTCGGCGTGGGCCTCGGCCTGTTCACGGTGATCGTCGGGCACGCCACCTTCTGCATCGTCGTCGTCTTCAACAACGTCGTCGCCCGCCTCCGGCGCACCTCCGGGTCGTACGAGGAAGCCGCGATGGACCTGGGCGCCGACACCTTCCGTGCCTTCGTCGACGTCACGTTCCCGCTGGTGCGGTCGGCGCTTCTCGCGGGCGGACTGCTCGCGTTCGCGCTGTCCTTCGACGAGATCGTGGTGACCACGTTCACCGCCGGGCCCGGCATCGAGACCCTCCCGATCTGGATCTTCAACAACATGACCCGGCCCCAACAGGCGCCCGTGGTCAACGTGGTGGCCGCGGTACTCGTCCTGCTCTCCGTGCTCCCGATCTACGTCGCGCAGCGACTGTCCGCGGACACGGCCACGGCGAGCCGCGTCTGACGATTGGTCACCCCGGCACGCGGGGTGACCAGTTGGATGGCTCGACCCGCGCTCAGCCCGCGAACTCCCGCATCCACGCCTCGACTTCGTCGGCCGAGCGCGGCAGCCCCGCCGACAGATTCTCGTAACCGTCAGCGGTCACCAGCAGATCGTCCTCGATCCGGACGCCGATGCCCCGCCATTCCTCCGGCACCGTCAGATCGTCGGGCTGGAAGTACAGGCCCGGCTCGACGGTGAGCACCATGCCGGGTTCGAGGACCCCGTCCACGTACTCCTCGTTCCGTGCCTGCGCACAGTCATGGACGTCGAGCCCGAGCATGTGCCCGGTGCCCGCCATGGTGAACCGCCGTTGCAGCGCCAGCTCGTAGGCCCGCTCGGCCGGTCCTTCGATGAAGTCCCACTCCACCAGCCGCTCGGCCAGGGACCGTTGGGCCGCCTCGTGGAAGTCCCGGTAGTGCGCACCCGGCTTCACCGCCGCCATGCCGGCCTCCTGGGCCTCGAACACCGCGTCGTAGACCGTGCGTTGGACCGGGGTGAACGTGCCGCTGATCGGGAGGGTGCGGGTGACATCGGCGGTGTAGAGGCTGTGCGTCTCCACGCCCGCGTCCAGCAGGAGGAGTTCGCCGGGGCGGACCGGGCCGTCGTTGTCCGTCCAGTGCATGATCGTGGCGTGCTCGCCGGCCGCGCAGATCGAGCCGTAGCCGACATGGTTGCCCTCGACGCGGGCCCGGCGGAAGAAGGTGCCCTCGATCCAGCGCTCCGAGGTGGCGACCGCCTGCGACAACTCCCGTACGACATCGGTGAATCCGCGCACCGTGGAGTCGACGGCCCGGCGCATCTCGCCGATCTCCCACTCGTCCTTGACGAGCCGCAGCGCGGACACGGCCGACTCCAGCTCGTCGTCCCGGTCCTCGTCGGTGTCGAGCGCCGCGTCCAGGGCCGGATCGACACCCCGGATGATGCGGGTCTGCGTCCCGGAGGCCTTCGCCAGGTCATCGGCGATCGTGCGGATGTCGCGGCAGGGGAGGCCGAGTACCAGCGCCGACTCGGCGAGCGAGCGGCGGCGGCCCATCCACAGTTCGGCGGTGTAGCCGGTCCAGAACTCGTCGCTGTCCCTGCTGTCGCGGGGGAGTTGGTAGCAGTGCGCGTCGTGGCCGCCGTCGGGTCGGGGCTCCAGGACCAGGGCGCCGTCGCGTGCCTGGTCGCCGGTGAGATGCACATAGCCGGAGTACGGGCGGAACGGGTGGTGGCTGTCGTTCGAGCGGATCAGGAGGTTCCCGGCCGGCACGACCAGGCGCTCGCCCGGGAAGAGCGCGGACAGCGCGGCCCGGCGGCGGGCCGTGTGCGGCGCCTGCTCGGTCGGCCGGAGGTCCGTGCGCTCGGTGTCGGCCCAGCCGGTCCGCATCAGGGCGGACAACTCGTCGGAGATTCCTCGGTACAGACCGTTCTTTCGACCCTTGACCACGTCGGGCACCTCTTCCGTGTGTGGTGACACGCGCGTGATGACATGCACGTGGGGACATACCCAGCTAGAGAGACATGTGACATAGTACTGCCGTGAGCAAGCGACTGACCTGCGATGTCGTGGTCGTCGGAGCCGGAGTGGTGGGCGCGGCCTGCGCCTTCTATGCGGCCCGGGCGGGCCTCGACGTCGTCGTCGTGGACCGCGGCCCGGTGTCCGGCGGCACCACCGGAGCCGGCGAGGGCAACCTGCTCGTCTCCGACAAGGAGCCCGGCCCCGAACTCGACCTCGCCCTACTCTCCGGCCGTCTCTGGGCGCAACTCGCCGAGGAGATCGGCGAGTTCGTCGAGTACGAGGCGAAGGGCGGCCTCGTCGTCGCCTCCACCCCCGGCGGACTCACCGCGCTGGGGCGCTTCGCCGAGGACCAGCGTGCCGCCGGAGTCGTCGCCGAACCGGTCGACGGCGACAGCCTGTACGACCTCGAACCCCACCTCGCCCCCGGCCTCCCGGGCGGCGTGTACTACCCCCAGGACTGCCAGGTGATGCCCGCCCTGGCCGCCGCCCACCTCCTCCGGGTCTCGGGCGCCCGCCTCCTCACCGGCCGTACGGTGACGGACGTACTCCTCAAGAGGGACGGCACGGTCGACGGTGTCCGCACGAGCCTCGGCGACATCCTCGCCCCGACCGTGATCAACGCCGCCGGCACTTGGGGCGGCGAACTCGCCGCTCTCGCCGGAGTCGCCCTCCCCGTCCTCCCGCGCCGCGGCTTCGTCCTCGTCACCGAACCCCTCCCGCGCCTGGTCCGCCACAAGGTGTACGCCGCCGACTACGTGGCCGACGTGGCCAGCGACTCGGCCGCCCTGCAGACCTCACCCGTCGTGGAAGGCACGGCGGCCGGACCCGTCCTCATCGGTGCGAGCCGCGAACGCGTCGGCTTCGACCGGACGTTCTCCCTGCCCGTCGTACGGGCGCTGGCGGCGGGCGCGACCAAGCTGTTCCCGTTCCTGTCCGACGTCCGCGCGATGCGCTCCTACCTCGGCTTCCGCCCGTACCTGCCCGACCACCTCCCCGCCATCGGCCCCGACCCCCGCGTCCCCGGCCTCGTCCACGCCTGCGGACACGAGGGCGCGGGCATCGGACTCGCCACCGGCACCGGGCACTTGATCGCCCAACTCCTGGGCGGCAAGACCCCGGACCTCGACCCGGCACCCTTCCGCCCCGACCGCTTCCCCGACTTCCCCGACGAGGAGGGCGCGTGAGAACCCCGCTCGACCTCGCCGAGGCCCACCCGGACCCGGCCTTCACAGTCACCCTCGACGGCCGCGAGATCGAGGCACTGCCCGGCCAGACCGTCGCGGCCGCACTGTGGTCGGCGGGCGTGACCTCCTGGCGCACCACCCGGGGCGAGGGCCGCCCACGAGGCGTCTTCTGCGGGATCGGCGTCTGCTACGACTGCCTCGTCACCGTCAACGACCGCCCGAACCAACGGGCCTGTCTTGTGCCATTGCACCCGGGAGACGCCATCCGTACGCAGGAGGGGACGGGCCACGATGACTGACCGACCGCACCTGGCCGTGATCGGCGCGGGCCCGGCGGGACTCGCCGCCACCGTCACCGCCGCGGCCCACGGCGTCCGCGTCACGCTGCTCGACTCGGCGGTTCAGGCGGGCGGTCAGTTCTACCGACAGCCCGCCGCCGAACTGCACGCCGGACGCCCCCAGGCCCTGCACCACCAGTGGCGGACGTGGGAACGGCTCCGTGACGCCCTCGCGCGACACGTGGCGGCAGGCCGCGCCACATACTTGACGGACCATCATGTCTGGTTCGTGGAGCGCCGGTTGAACCAGCAGCCCGGTACGGCCGACCGCGGCGGCCCACGCGGCGCCTTCACCGTGCACGCCCTCCTCGGCCCCGAACAGGAGGCGCCCGTCGAGGTGACCGCCGACGCCGTGCTCCTCGCCACCGGCGGCTACGAGAAGGTCCTCCCGTTCCCCGGCTGGACCCTCCCCGGAGTCCTCACCGCGGGCGGCGCCCAGGCCATGCTCAAGGGCACCCTCGCGGTCTCCGGACGCACCGCAGTGGTCGCCGGCACCGGCCCACTCCTCCTCCCCGTGGCGACCGGCCTCGCGGCCGCAGGTGTCGAAGTGGCCGCACTCGTCGAGTCCGCCGACCCCAGGGCATTCCTACGCCGGACCCGCGCGCTCGCGGCACAGCCGGGCAAGGTCGCCGAGGGTGCCCAGTACGCGGCCCAACTCCTGCGCCACCGCGTCAAGTTGCTCACCCGGCACACCGTCGTCGAGGCGCACGGCGACGAGCGGCTGGAGGCGGTGACCGTCGCCGCGCTCGACACCGACGGACGGGTACGGCCCGGCACCGAACGGCGCATCGCCTGCGACACTCTCGCCGTCGGCCACGGCATGCTTCCGCACACCGACCTCGCCGAGACCCTCGGCTGCCGACTCGACGGGCTCCATGTTCAGGTGGACGATGAACAGCGCACCGACGTGCCCGGTATCTGGGCGGCCGGCGAGACCACCGGCATCGGCGGCGCGGCCCTCTCCCTCGCCGAGGGGCACATCGCGGGACGTTCCGCCGCCGCACGCCTGACCGGCGCCGAACCCGACCCGCGCACCTGGGCGACGGCCGCCAAGTCCCGTACGGGACTGCGGGAGTTCTTCGCCGCGCTCGACACCGTGTACGCGCCGCCCGCCCGGTGGACCGACCTCGTCACCGACGACACCGTCGTCTGCCGCTGCGAGGAGGTCACCGGAGGCGCGATCCGCGAGGCCGTGGCCAGGCTCGGCGCCGGTGACGTACGGACCGTGAAGCTGTTGACGCGGGCCGCGATGGGCTGGTGCCAGGGACGGATGTGCGGGCCCGCGGTCGCGGGGCTGGCCGGGTGCGAACTCACCCCGTCCCGGCGGCCGTTCGCACGACCCGTACCGCTCGGCGTGCTGGCGCACGCCGGTGAGGCCGAGGACGACGAGCATCAATGAAATGTCACACCCCATTGAGATGAGGCACTCCATGACCACCACTTCGAACCGCCCCTGGCGCGGCGTCCTCGTCGCCACCGCGCTTGCGCTGACCGACGAACTCGCCGTGGATTACGACAAGTTCGCCGAGCACTGCGCCTGGCTGGTCGACAACGGCTGTGACGGCGTCGTACCGAACGGCTCGCTCGGCGAGTACCAGGTGCTCACCCCCGAGGAACGGTCCAAAGTCGTCGAGACAGCCGTCGCCGCGATCGGCGGCGCGCGCGTGATGCCCGGTGTCGCCGCCTACGGCTCCGCCGAGTCCCGCCGCTGGGCCGAGCAGGCCCGCGACGCCGGCTGCGCCTCCGTGATGCTGCTGCCGCCCAACGCGTACCGCGCCGACGAGCGTTCGGTGCTCGCGCACTACGCGGAGGTCGCGAAGGCGGGCGTGCCGATCGTGGCGTACAACAACCCCATCGACACCAAGGTCGACCTGGTGCCGGAACTGCTCGCCAAGCTGCACGGCGAGGGATATATCCACGCCGTGAAGGAGTTCTCCGGCGATGTCCGCCGTGCCTATCAGCTCGCTGAACTCGCCCCGGAACTGGACCTGTTGATCGGCGCCGACGACGTCCTTCTGGAGCTGGCGCTCGCGGGTGCGAAGGGGTGGGTGGCCGGTTACCCGAACGCGCTGCCCGCCGCGTCCGTAGAGCTGTATCACGCGGCCGTCGACGGGGACCTGGCGACCGCGAAGAAGCTGTACGAGCAGCTGCACCCGCTGTTGCGCTGGGACTCGAAGGTCGAGTTCGTGCAGGCCATCAAGCTGTCCATGGACATCGTCGGCCGGCACGGCGGCCCGGTTCGCCCGCCGCGCGTCCCGCTGCTGCCCGAGCAGGAGGCCGTCGTGCGCGCTGCCACCGAGAAGGCGGTCGCGGCCGGACTCGCGTAAGTACCCTCGCACCGGGATCGATTCACAGGAGCGTCATGCGCAGCAAACTCGTCCTGCACGCCGTCGACTCGCACACCGAGGGCATGCCCACCCGCGTGATCACCGGCGGCATCGGCGCCATCCCCGGCGCGACCATGAACGAGCGGCGGCTGTACTTCCGCGAACACCGCGACCACATCCGGCAGTTCCTGATGAACGAGCCGCGCGGCCACTCCGCGATGAGCGGGGCGATCCTCCAGCCGTCCACGCGCCCCGACTGCGACTGGGGCGTCGTCTACATCGAGGTCTCCGGCTATCTGCCGATGTGCGGGCACGGCACGATCGGCGTGGCCACCGTGCTCGTCGAGACGGGCATGGTCGAGGTCGTCGAGCCGGTCACCACGATCCGGCTCGACACCCCGGCCGGACTCGTCGTCGCCGAGGTCGCGGTCGAGAACGGCGCCGCGAAGAACGTCACCCTGAAGAACGTCCCGTCCTTCTCCGTCGGCCTGGACCGCAAAGCCAACCTCGCCGACGGGCGGACGGTGACATACGACATGGCGTACGGCGGCAACTTCTACGCCATCCTGCCGCTGGACCAGTTCGAGCTGCCCTTCGACCGCGCGCGCAAGGACGACATCATCAAGGCGGGCCTGTCCCTCATGGAGGCGATCAATGAGCGGGACGAGCCCGTCCACCCCGAGGACCCCTCCATCCGCGGCTGCCACCACGTCCACCTGTACGCGCCCGGCGCCACCGCCCGCCACTCACGGCACGCGATGGCGATCCACCCCGGCTGGTTCGACCGCTCGCCCTGCGGCACGGGCACCAGCGCCCGGATGGCACAACTCCACGCGCGCGGCGAACTCCCGTTGCACACCGAGTTCGTGAACGAGTCCTTCATCGGCACCGAGTTCACCGGACGGCTCCTCGGCACCACCGAGGTCGCCGGTATCCCCGCCGTCCTGCCCAGCTTCACCGGCCGCGCCTGGATCACCGGCACCGCCCAGTACCTGCTCGACCCCACCGATCCGTTCCCGGGCGGATTCGTCCTCTAGCCGGGGGATAATGGCCGGTCACGCGTGACATTGCACAGAGTGTGACCCCTGCACAGAGTGTGACATTGCACCACTAGGAGATTCGATGGTCGCCCAGCGCACCAGCGCCCCGCCCACCACTGCCCCGGATCTGCCCACGCTGGGCGGGAAGAAGAGCAGTTACCGCGAGCGGGTCGTCGATGCCCTGCGGGCCGCGATGATCGCGGGGGAGCTGCGGCCGGGCGAGGTGTACTCCGCGCCGACGCTCGCCGCCCGCTTCGGCGTCTCGGCGACCCCGGTGCGCGAGGCCATGCTGGACCTGGCCAAGGAGGGACTGGTCGACACCGTCCCGAACAAGGGATTCCGGGTCACCGCCGTCTCGGAGAAGCAGCTCGACGAGTACACCCACATCCGCGCCCTGATCGAGATCCCCACCGTGGTGGGGCTGGCCGAGACCGCTGACCCCGTCTCGCTGGAGGCGCTGCGTCCGGCCGCCCGGGAGATCGTCGGCGCCGCCGTGGCCGGCGACCTCATCGCGTATGTCGAGGCCGACACCCGCTTCCATCTCGGACTGCTCGCCCTGGCCGGCAACGCCCACCTCGTCGAGGTCGTCGGCGACCTGCGGGGGAGGTCCCGTCTCTACGGGCTCACCGCCCTCGTCCAGGAGGGGCGCCTGCTGGCCTCCGCCCAGGAGCATCTCGACCTTCTCGACGCCCTGTTGGACCGTGACAAGCGGGCCGTGCGTGAGATCATGACCCGGCACCTGGGGCACGTCCGCGGTCTGTGGGCCGCCCACGACTGACCCGCACCGGGAGCCGGGCCCGCCCCACTCGGCTGACGCATAACGCAAACCACTTGCGCATCTTGCGCTATTCTTGCGCACATGACGCGACGACTTGCTGAGGTGGCGAAGAAGGTCGGGGTCAGCGAGGCCACGGTCAGCCGGGTGCTCAACGGCAAACCAGGAGTCTCCGAGCCCACCCGGCAGGCGGTGCTCTCTGCCCTGGACGTCCTCGGCTACGAGCGGCCCACCCAACTGCGCGGCGAACGCGCGCGGCTCGTGGGTCTGGTGCTGCCCGAGCTGCAGAACCCCATCTTCCCCGCCTTCGCCGAGGTGATCGGCGGCGCGCTCGCCCAACTCGGCCTCACCCCGGTGCTCTGCACCCAGACCAAGGGCGGGGTCTCGGAGGCCGACTATGTGACGTTGCTGCTGCAACAGCAGGTCTCCGGAGTCGTGTTCGCCGGCGGTCTGTACGCGCAGGCGGACGCGCCGCACGACCACTACCGGCTGCTCGCCGAGCGCAACATCCCCGTCGTCCTGGTCAACGCGGCCATCGACCACCTCGGTTTCCCCGCCGTCTCCTGCGACGACGCGGTCGCCGTCGAGCAGGCCTGGCGACACCTCGCCTCCCTCGGCCACGAGCGCATCGGGCTCGTCCTCGGCCCCGCCGACCACATGCCGTCGGCAAGGAAGCTGGCCGCCGCCCAGGCCCTTTCCGGGGACCTGCCCGACGAGTTCGTCGCGCGCGCCATCTTCTCCATCGAGGGCGGCCACGCCGCCGCCTCCCGGCTGATCGACCGGGGCGTCACCGGCATCATCTGCGCCAGCGACCCCCTCGCCCTGGGCGCCATAAGGGCCGCCCGCCGCAAGGGACTTGACGTCCCGTCACAAATTTCTGTCGTCGGTTACGACGACTCCGCCTTCATGAACTGCACCGAACCCCCGCTGACCACCGTCCGTCAGCCCATCGAAGCCATGGGCCGGGCGGCCGTCGAGCTGCTCAACGCACAGGTCGGCGGCTCCGCCGTACCGCCCGAGGAACTGCTCTTCGAACCCGAACTGGTAGTCAGGGGTTCCACCGCGCAAGCCCCGCGCGACTGAGAGACATCGCGCTGTCGAATAATTACAGATTCTGCGCGACATCTTGCGGACAGGTGTCGGCGGTGCTTGAGTGTGCGGCGCCCACCGCTCCTGCCCAGAGGGGTCCACCGATGAGAAGCACCGGGTTCCGCCGCACCTTCGCCGCGATCGGCGTCTGTTCTCTCGCGCTCACTGCCTCCGCCTGCGGGTCCGGCGACGACTCGGCGAGCGGCAAGACGCGCATCACGGTCAACTGCGAGCCGCCCAAGAGCGCCAAGGTCGACCGCAAGTTCTTCGACTCCGACGTCGCGTCCTTCGAGAAGAAGAACCCGGACATCGACGTCGTCACCCATGACGCGTTCCCCTGCCAGGATCCGAAGACCTTCGACGCCAAACTCGCCGGCGGCCAGATGGAGGACGTGTTCTACACGTACTTCACCGACGCCAAGCACGTCGTGAACATCAACCAGGCGGCCGATCTCACGCCGTACATCAAGGAGTTGAAGAGTTACGACACGCTGCAGAAGCAGCTGCGTGACATCTACACCGTCGACGGCAAGATCTACGGCATCCCGCGCACCGGCTACTCGATGGGCCTGATCTACAACCGCAAGCTCTTCCAGCAGGCCGGCCTCGACCCCGACAAGGCGCCGACGACCTGGGCCGAGGTCCGTGCCGACGCCAAGAAGATAGCCGCGCTCGGCAACGGCACCGTCGGCTACGCCGACTACAGCGCCCAGAACCAAGGGGGTTGGCACTTCACCGCCGAGATGTACTCGCAGGGCGGCGACGTCGTCAGCGCCGACGGCAAGAAGGCCACCGTCGACACGCCCCAGGGCCACGCCGTGCTGCAGAACCTGCACGACATGCGCTGGACCGACAACTCCATGGGCAGCAAGCAGCTCCTCGTCATCAACGACGTGCAGCAGCTGATGGGTTCGGGCAAGCTCGGCATGTACCTCTCCGCCCCGGACAACATCCCGATCCTGGTCAAGGAGAAGGGCGGCAACTACGACGACCTCGCCCTCGGCCCGATGCCCGGCGGCCAGGGCACGCTCATCGGCGGCGACGGCTACATGTTCAACAAGCACGACACGCCCGCCCAGATCCGCGCCGGACTCAAGTGGCTCGACAGCATGTTCCTCACCCCGGGCAGCGGCTTCCTCGGCGACTACGCCCGCGCCAAGGCGGCCAACGCACCCGTCGGACTGCCCGAGCCGCGGCTGTTCACCGGTGCCGCCGACGCCAAGGACCAGCAGGTCAAGAAGGCCAACTCCAATGTCCCGGTGGCGAATTACCAGGCCTTCCTCGACGGCAACCAGTCGCTCCAGATGAAGATCGAGCCGCCGGACGCGCAGCAGATCTACTCCGTCCTCGACGGAGCCGTCTCCGCGGTCCTCACGAAGAAGGACGCGAACATCGACCAACTCCTCAAGGACGCCTCCGGAAAGATCGACGGCATCCTGGCCCGGGGCTGACCCGATGACCCGGACGGCCACCCGGAGTCCCGTCGAGCCGACGACGGTACGACAGGTCGAGGCGCCGCCCCCGGTAGGGGGCCGGGGGCGGCGCCGCCTCCTCGACCAGGCCCGTGCCTACGCGTTCCTCATCGGCGGCCTCATCTGCTTCGCCCTGTTCTCCTGGTACCCGGCGATCCGCGCGGTCGTGATCTCCTTCCAGAAGTACACGCCCGGTTCCTCGCCCGAGTGGGTCGGCACCGACAACTTCACCCAGGTCTGGCACGACCCCGAGTTCACCGCCGCCTGGCGCAACACCCTCGTCTTCACCCTGCTGGCCCTCCTCATCGGCTTCGCGATCCCGTTCGTACTCGCCCTGGTCCTCAACGAGTTGAGGCACTGGAAAGCCTTCTTCAGGGTCGTCGTCTACCTCCCGGTGATGATCCCGCCGGTGGTCACCGCCCTCCTGTGGAAGTGGTTCTACGACCCGGGAGCCGGCCTCGCCAACGAGACGCTCCGCTTCCTGCACCTGCCCACCTCGAACTGGTCCAACGGCACCGACACCGCCCTCATCTCCCTGGTGATCGTGGCCACTTGGGCCAACCTGGGCGGCACCGTCCTCATCTACCTGGCCGCGCTCCAGTCCATCCCGGGCGAGCTGTACGAGGCCGCCGAACTGGACGGCGCGAGCCTGCTGCAACGCGTCCGGTACGTGACGATCCCTCAGACACGCTTCGTCATCCTGATGCTGATGCTCCTTCAGATCATCGCCACGATGCAGGTGTTCACCGAACCGTTCGTCATCACAGGCGGCGGACCGGAGAGCGCCACCGTCACCGTCCTCTACCTGATCTACAAATACGCCTTCCTCTACAACGACTTCGGCGGCGCCTGCGCGCTCAGCGTGATGCTCCTCGTGCTGCTCGGCGCCTTCTCCGCCGTCTACCTGCGGCTGACCCGCTCCGGAGAGGACGACCTGTGACCACCCGCACGCTGCTCTCCCCGGCGGCCCTCGCCCGGCCGCGCGGAAAGGCCGTCTACTGGACGGTGTTCACCGGCGTCGTCGTGCTCTTCGCGCTCGCCTTCCTCTTCCCCGTCTACTGGATGGTCACCGGCGCGATGAAGTCGCCGGACGAGATCGCGCAGACCCCGCCCACGATCATCCCCAAGCACTGGCACCTCAGCGGCTACACCGACGCCTGGGACCTGATGCAGCTCCCGGAGCACCTGTGGAACACGGTCGTCCAGGCCGCCGGCGCCTGGGCGTTCCAGCTGGTCCTCTGCACGGCTGCCGCCTACGCCCTGTCCAAACTGAAGCCCGCCTTCGGCAAGTTGATCCTCGGCGGCATCCTGGCGACGCTGATGGTCCCGGCGCAGGCCCTGGTTGTACCGAAGTACCTGACCGTCGCCGACCTCCCGCTGATCCACACCAGCCTGCTGAACGACCCCCTCGGCATCTGGCTCCCCGCCGTCGCCAACGCCTTCAACCTGTATCTCCTCAAGCGGTTCTTCGACCAACTCCCGCGCGACGTCATGGAGGCCGCCGAGATCGACGGCGCCGGAAAACTCCGCATCCTGTGGTCCATCGTGCTGCCCATGTCCCGGCCGGTCCTCGGCGTCGTGTCGATCTTCGCGCTCGTCGCCGTGTGGCAGGACTTCCTGTGGCCGCTGATGGTCTTCTCCGACACCGACAAACAGCCCATCAGCGTGGCACTCGTCCAGCTGTCGCAGAACATCCAACTGACCGTGCTCATCGCCGCGATGGTGATCGCGAGCATCCCCATGGTCGCGATGTTCCTGGTCTTCCAGCGCCACATCATCGCCGGGATCAGCGCGGGCAGCACGAAGGGCTGACACCGCCCCCTTCGACGCCCCCGACAGAAAGGCCAGCACCGTGGGACAGCCCACCCCTGCCCAGAGCCACGACGACTGGTGGCGCTCCGCCGTCATCTACCAGGTCTACGTCCGCAGCTTCGCGGACGGCGACGGCGACGGCACCGGCGACCTCGCGGGCGTCCGCTCCCGACTGCCGTATCTCGCCGAACTCGGCGTGGACGCCCTGTGGTTCAACCCCTGGTATCTGTCACCGCTGAAGGACGGCGGCTACGACGTCGCCGACTACCGTGCCATCGACCCGGCCTTCGGTTCGCTCGCCGAGGCCGAGAAACTCATCGCCGAGGCACGGGAGTTGGGCATCCGCACGATCGTCGACATTGTGCCGAACCACGTCTCCGACCAGCACCCGTGGTTCCGCGCCGCCCTCGCCGGCGGCCCCGAACGCGACCTGTTCCACTTCCGCCCGGGACGCGGCGCACACGGTGAACTTCCGCCCAACGACTGGCCGTCGCAGTTCGCCGGCTCCACCGAACCCGTGTGGACCCGCCTCCCCGACGGCGACTGGTACCTCCACCTGTTCACCCCCGAGCAGCCCGACCTCAACTGGGCGCACCCGGCGGTGCGTCAGGAGCACGAGGACATCCTGCGCTTCTGGTTTGAGCGCGGCGTCGCGGGCGTCCGCATCGACTCGGCCGCACTGCTCGCCAAGGACCCCGCCCTGCCCGACTTCGTCGAGGGCCGCGACCCGAACCCCTTCGTCGACCGCGACGAACTCCACGACATCTACCGCTCCTGGCGGGCCGTCGCCGACGAGTACGGCGCCGTGTTCGTCGGCGAGGTCTGGCTCCCCGACACCGAACGCTTCGCCCGCTATCTGCGCCCCGACGAACTGCACACCGCCTTCAACTTCTCCTTCCTGTCCTGCCCCTGGGACCCGAACCGGCTGCGCGCCTCGATCGACGAGACCCTCGCCGAGCACGCCCCGATCGGCGCCCCCGCCACCTGGGTGCTGTGCAACCACGACGTGACCCGCACGGTCACCCGCTACGGCCGCACCGACACCGGCTTCGACTTCGCCACCAAGGCCTTCGGCACCCCGACCGACCTCGCCCTTGGCACCCGGCGTGCCAGGGCGGCGGCGCTGCTGTCGCTGGCCCTGCCCGGGGTCGTCTACCTCTACCAGGGGGAGGAGCTGGGACTGCCCGAGGTCGAGCTTCCGGTCGACCGCATACAGGATCCGATGTACCTCCGGTCGGGCGGCACCGACCCCGGCCGCGACGGCTGCCGGGTGCCGCTGCCATGGGTGGCCGACGCGCCGTATGCGGGCTTCGGTTCAAGCGGTGAGCCGTGGCTGCCGCAGCCGGCCGGCTGGACATCGTATGCGGTCGACCGCCAGCAGCAGACCGTCGACTCCATGCTCAACCTCTACCGCGAGGCGATCAGCCTCCGGCCGGCCTTCGGTGACGGCCCCCTCACCTGGCTGCCCGCCCCCGACGGCGTCCTCGCCTTCATTCGCCCGGAGGGTGCGATCTGCGTGGTCAACCTCGCCGACACGCCCGCCGACCTCCCCGCGCACACCCGCCTCCTGCTGACCAGCGGCCCGCTGGACGACCAGGGCCGCCTCCCGCGGGACACGGCCGCCTGGTTGCACACCGCATAGCCGCCGGCCATCGGCCGTCACCCTGCATTCGCTATCCCCGTACCCCCACCCCGAAGGGATCAGCACATGCACAGCACCATGCTCAGATCTGTCAGGCGCATGCCAACAATCGGTACGGCTGTCGCGCTCGCGGCAGGCATGCTCGTCGCCCTGACCCCGGCCGCCGCCCACGCGGCCTCGGGCGCCTCCCTCCCCTTCACCTCCGTCGAGGCCGAGGCGGCCACCTCCACCGGCACCAGGATCGGCCCCGACTACACCCAGGGGACCCTCGCCTCCGAGGCCTCCGGACGGCAGGCCGTGCGGCTCACCTCCGGGCAGCGGGTCGAGTTCACCGTGCCGCGCGCGGCCAACGCCGTGAACGTGTCCTACAGCGTCCCGGACGGCCAGAGCGGCAGCCTCGACGTCTACGTCAACGGCACCAAGATCAGCCGGACGCTCGCCGTCACGTCCAAGTACTCGTACGTCGACACCGGTTGGATCGCGGGTGCCAAGACGCACCACTTCTTCGACAACGCGCGCCTCCTGCTCGGCCAGAACGTCCAGCAGGGCGACAAGGTCGCGTTCGTGTCGACGGGCACCCAAGTCACCGTGGACGTGGCCGACTTCGAGCAGGTCGCCGGGGCCGCCGCGCAGCCCGCCGGTTCGGTGTCCGTGGTCTCCAAGGGCGCCGACCCAAGCGGCGCGGGCGATTCCACCCAGGCCTTCCGCGACGCCATCTCCGCCGCCCAAGGGGGAGTGGTGTGGATACCGCCGGGCGACTACCGGCTCACCTCCTCCCTCAGCGGCGTGCAGAACGTGACGCTCCAGGGCGCCGGTCAGTGGTACTCGGTCGTGCACACCTCGCGCTTCATCGACCAGTCCGGCTCCTCCGGCGGCGTCCACATCAAGGACTTCGCGGTCATCGGCGAGGTCACCGAGCGCGTCGACTCCAACCCCGACAACTTCGTCAACGGGACGCTCGGGCCCGGGAGTTCGGTCTCCGGGATGTGGATCCAGCACCTCAAGTGCGGCTTCTGGCTGACCGGCAACAACGACAACCTCGTCGTCGAGAACAACCGCGTCCTCGACACCACCGCCGACGGCCTCAACCTCAACGGCACCGCCCACGGCGTGATCGTCCGCAACAACTTCCTCCGCAACCAGGGCGACGACTCCCTCGCCATGTGGTCGCTCAACTCCCCGGACACCAACAGCAGTTTTGAGAACAACACCATCTCGCAGCCGAACCTCGCCAACGGCATCGCGATCTACGGCGGCACCAACATCACGGTCCGGAACAACCTGATCTCCGACACCAACGCCCTCGGCAGCGGCATCGCGATCTCCAACCAGAAGTTCCTCGACCCCTTCTACCCCCTCTCCGGCACCATCACGGTCGACGGCAACACCCTCGTCCGCACCGGCGCGATCAACCCCAACTGGAACCACCCCATGGGCGCGCTGCGCGTCGACTCCTACGACAGCGCGGTCAACGCCACCGTCAACATCACCAACACGACCATCACCAACAGCCCTTACAGCGCCTTCGAGTTCGTGTCCGGGGGCGGGCACGGCTACTCGACCGGCAACGTCACCGTGAGCGGCGCGACCGTGCAGAACACCGGGACGGTCGTCGTCCAGGCCGAGGCGCAGGGCGCGGCCAAGTTCAGCAACGTGCAGGCCGCCGGCGTCGGCGCGGCCGGTATCTACAACTGCCCCTATCCGTCCGGCTCCGGCACCTTCAACCTCGCCGACGGCGGCGGCAACTCCGGCTGGAGCAGCACCTGGTCGGACTGCTCGACCTGGCCGCAGCCCGGCCAGGGCAACCCGCCCCCGGACCAGAACACCAACCTCGCCAAGGGCCGCCCGGCCACCGCGACCGGCTCGCAGGACGTCTACACGCCGGGCAAGGCGGTCGACGGCGACGCGAACACCTACTGGGAGTCCGCCAACAACGCCTTCCCGCAGGCCTGGACGGTCGACCTCGGCTCCAACCAGGCAGTGCGCAGGCTGGTGTTGAAGCTGCCGCCGGCGTCCGCGTGGAGCGCGCGCACGGAGACCGTCACCGTGCTGGGCAGCACCGAAGGATCGACCTACTCGACCGTCGTCGGTGCCACCGGCTACCGCTTCGACCCGGCGACCGGCAACACGGTCACCGTGACCCTGCCCAGCAGCACCAACCTGCGCTATCTGCGGCTCAACGTCACCGCCAACACGGGTTGGCCGGCAGCGCAGTTCAGTGAAGTGGAGGCGTATCTGTCTTCGTGAGCCGGTCCTGGACCGGGAGAGTCCCGCGCTTCGCCGCCTGGATCTGCTCGTAGACGTGGGTCCGCAGTTCGGCGAAGCGCGGGGCGACCCGGGTGTGCAACTGGTCGCGCTCCACGGGCAGATCGACCTTCAGCTGCTCCTGCACGACGGTCGGGGACGCGGACAGGACGACCACCCGCTCGCCCAAGTAGACGGCCTCGTCGATGTCGTGGGTGACGAAGAGGATCGTGATGCCGCGCTCCCGCCACAACCCCCGTACCAGGTCCTCCAGATCGGCGCGAGTCTGCGCGTCGACCGCCGCGAACGGCTCGTCCATCAGCAGGACTTCGGGCTCGTACGCCAGCGCGCGGGCGATAGCGACCCGCTGCTGCATACCGCCGGACAGTTGCCACGGATACGCCCCCGCGGCATCCGTCAGCCCCACCGACTCCAGCGCGTCCGCGACCAGCTCACGCCTGCGTGCCTTGCTCAAGTCCTTCTGTTTCAACGGCAGTTCGACGTTCTCGCCGACCCGCATCCAGGGGAAGAGGCTGCGTCCGTACTCCTGGAACACGAACGCCATCCCGGGCGGCGGGCCGCTCACCTTCCTGCCGCCCAGGAGGACTTCGCCCGCGGTCGGGGTGAGCAGTCCGCCCATGCACTTCAGCAGGGTCGTCTTGCCGCAGCCCGACGGGCCGACGAGACAGACGAGTTCGCCGGCGTCGACGGTGAAGGTGAGGTCCCGCACCGCCTCCACCCGTCGGCCGGAACCCTCGTAGACCTTTTTGAGGCCGGATACGTCGAGTAGCGCGTGCATGGACCGCCCTTTCACGATGTTCACGGGGACCGGCGGCCGGCCGCGCGCAGGCCGTGGTACCAGCCGAGCACCCGCCGTTCGACCACCTGGAAGACGACGGAGAGCAGGAACCCCAGCATCCCGAGGACGAGGATGCCGGTCCACATGTCGGGCACCGCGAAACTGCGCTGGAATTGGACAACGGTGTAGCCGAGTCCGTCGGTGCCCGCGAACATCTCGCTGATGACCATGAGGATGATCCCGATGGACAGCGCCTGGCGCAGCCCGGTGAAGATCTGCGGGCTCGCCGAGCGCAGCACCAGGCTCCGCAGGCGGGCGGCGCCCGTGATGCCGTAGGAGAGGGCCGTCTCCTTCATGACCGGGTCGACCGCGCGGACGCCCTCGACCGTGTTGAGGAGGATCGGCCAGACGCAGCCGCTCGCGATGACCACGATCTTCATGGTGTCGCCGATGCCCGCGAACAGCATGATGACCGGGACGAGGACCGGCGGCGGTACCGCGCGCAGGAACTCCAGGACCGGTTCGCACACCGCGCGCACCCGTCGGTAGGAGCCGATTACCGTGCCGAGCGCGATCCCGGCGACGGCCGCCGCGGCGTAACCGGCCGTCAGCCGCAACACACTGGGCAGGACGTCCGTCCTGAAGCGGTCGGCGGTCCACACGTCCGGGAACGTCTTGAGGATGGTCCGCAGCGGTGGCCAGAACACATTGGTGCTGCCGTCCGACGCCAGCCACCAGACGGTGAGCAGCACCGCCGGGAGCGCGACCACGAACAGCAGCCGGAGCAGAGCGCGCCTCACACCGTCACCTCCCCGCGCACGGACTGGTGCCAGGCCAGCGCCCGCCGTTCCACCGTCCGCGCGCCCACGTTGATGATCAGCCCCAGCAGACCGGTCACCACGATCAGCGCGTACATCTCGGGCACGGCCTGAGAGCTCTGCGCCACCATGATGGTCGCGCCCAACCCCGGTGCCCCGATGACCAGTTCGGCGGTGATGGTGAGGATCAGCGCGACGGCCGCCGCCAGCCGCACGCCTGTCATGACGTACGGCAGCGCGCTCGGCCACAGCACGTGCCGCACCCGCGCCCAGGTGCCGAGACCGTACGACCGCGCCGTCTCCTCGGCGACCGGGTCGACGTCCTGGACGCCGTAGAGGACCTGGATCAGGATCTGCCAGAAGGAGGCGTAGACGACGAGCAATAGCACCGACTTCAGCTCGGTGCCGTACAACAGCACTGCGAGCGGGATGAGGGCGACCGACGGGATCGGGCGGAGGAACTCGATCGTCGAGGCGGTCGCCTCGCGGAGATACGGGACGACGCAGAGCAGGACGCCCGCGGCGATGCCCGCGCCGACGGCGATCGCGAGGCCGAGGGCCCAGCCGGTGAGGGTGTCGCCGAGCGCCGACCAGAACGCGCCGTCGTTTAGCTCGGTCCAAAACGCGGACGCGATGCGGCTGGTCGGCGGGAAGTAGGCCTCCTTGACGATGCCGACGCGCGGCACGACCTCGCCGAGGGCGAGGAAGGCCGCGAGTCCGGCCGCACCGAGTGCGGTGTTCAGTCCCTTCACGGGAGCAGCGTGTTCAGGTCGGGCGTCTTCTTGAAGAGGCCGTCGGTCTCGCTCAGCTTCTCCAGCGCCTCGATCGACGAACGGTTCGGATCTGCGGGCCACTTGGGCAGGATCACCTCGGCCAGCACGCTCGCCGGGACCTTGGTGTAGGTGGCGACGATCTGGCGGACCTCGTCCGGGTGCGCGTCGGCGTAGGCCAGGGACTCGGCGGTGGCCTCCTGGAACGCCTTGACGGTGTCCGGGTTCTTGGCGGCGTACGTCTGCGAGGTGAAGTACATGGCGACGGTGAGGTCCTTCGCCACGTCCACCAACGGCCACGCGATCTGCTGGGCGCCCTGGTTCAGCATGGTGGTGAGCGCGGGTTCGACGGCCATCGCGGCGTCGATCTGGCCCTTGTCGAGCGCGGCCGGCATCTGGTCGAAGGCCAGCTCGACGAACTTCACCTTGTCCGGGTCACCGCCGGCCTTGCGGACGGATTCGCGTACGGCCGTCTCGTTGATGTTCTTCAGCGTGTTGACCGCGACCTTCTTGCCCTCCAGCTCCTTCGCGGACTTGAGCGTGCTGCCCTTCTTGACGACGACCGCGCCAAAGTCCTTGCCCGACTCGCCCGTTGAGGCGACACCGTTGGCGATCGCCTTCACGGGCACGTCGTTGGACTGGGCGAGCATCAGCGAGGTCATGTTGGAGAAGCCGAACTGGAACTGGCCGCTGACCACACCCGGCACGATGGCCGCGCCGCCCTGCGCGAGCGTCATGGTCAGCTTCAGGCCGTGCTTGGTGTAGAAGCCCTGCTTCTGGCCGAGGTAGAGCGGGGCGACGTCGACGATGGGGATGACCCCCACCTTGACCGTCGTGGTGCCTCCTGACGACGTGCTCTTCGACGAACTCGATCCGTCGGACGAGCCACAGGCCGCGGTGGCGAGCAGAAATGTGCCGACCGTGAGACCGGCGAGCAGACGACGCATACGGCTCCTCCTGTGCAGACAACGGTGTTCCGACAGGCTGTGCGCACAGCGCACAGTGGTGCTCTTCTTGGTGCTCAGCGGGAACGTAGAACCCGGTGTCCGACCGGGTCAATGGTTTGGCTAACAAAATTGTTGACAGTTATCGAAATGCGCTTCTACCGTGCTCCCGGAGCGCACTCCGTGCGTCCGTCTGGAGGCGACGATGCCTGCGGCAGTCCGCGCACCGCACTTCGTGAGGTCCTTCGAGCGCGGCCTCGCCGTCATCCGCTCCTTCGACGCCGAGCATCCCGCCCGTACGCTCAGCGAGGTGGCCCGCGCCTGCGAGCTGACCCGCGCCGCCGCCCGCCGGCTGCTGCTGACCCTGGCCGACCTCGGCTACGTCCAGTCCGACGGGCGCCTCTTCCGGCTCACCCCGCGCGTCCTGGAACTCGGCTACTCCTACCTCGCGGGCTCCACCCTGCCGCAGATCGTCGCCCCTCATCTGGAGCAACTCGTCGCGCGCACAGGGGAGTCGGCGTCCCTGTGCGTCCTGGACGGCGACGACGTCGTCCATGTCGTCTGTCTCCCGGCCCGCCGCATCCTGGCCGCCACGATCACCGTGGGCACCCGCCACCCCGCCCGCGCCACCGCCGCGGGCCGGGTGCTCCTGGCCCAGTTACCTGACGAGGAACTCGACGCCCGAGCGCCAACCGACCTGCTGCGCAAGGAACTTCGCCGGATCCGGCACGAGGGGTACGCACTCGTCGACGAGGAACTGGAGGAGGGCCTCAGAACGATCGCCGTCCCGGTGCGGGACCGGGACGGCGTGGTGGTGGCCGGCGTGAGTGTCGCAGTGCCCGCCGGCCGGCACTCCGCCGATGCCGTACGGCAGGACCTGCTGCCTCAGTTGCTGGCGGCGGTGGCGCGGATCGACGACGATCTGCGGATCACAGATCGAGCACGAGCCGCTTCCCCAGGCAGCGCGAGACACAGATGAGCATGGTCTCGCCGGCCGCCCGCTCCTCCTCGCTCAGCACCGAGTCCCGGTGGTCCGGGGTGCCTTCGAGGACATCGGTCTCACAGGTCCCGCAGGTGCCCTCGGTGCAGGAGAAGAGCACCTCGACACCGGCGGCCCGCACGGTGTCGAGCACGGACACCCCCACCGGGACGGTGACCGTCCTGCCGCTCTGCTCCAGCACGACCTCGAACTCACTGTCGGCGCCCGCCTGTTGGGCCTTCGGCTGGAACCGCTCCACGCGCAGGATGCCACCCGGACACCGCGCTTCCACCGCGTCGAGCAACGGCCCCGGACCGCAGCAGTAGACGAGGGTGCCCTCGGGCACGTCGTCCAGGACGGACGGCAGGTCGAGCAGTCCGACCTCGTCCTGCGGAGCGACGGTGACACGGTCGCCGTAGCGGCTCAACTCATCGGTGAAGGCTATGGAGTTGCGGGTGCGACCGCCGTAGAGCAGGCTCCACTCGGCGCCCGCTGCCTCCGCGGCGGCCAGCATCGGGAGGATGGGCGTGATGCCGATGCCGCCCGCGACGAAGCGGTAGCGGGGGGCGGGCTCCAGGCGGAAGTGGTTGCGCGGCCCGCGCACCCGCACCTTGTCGCCCTGCCCCAACTGCTCGTGCGCGTAAGCCGATCCACCCCGTCCGTCCGGTTCCCGCAGCACCGCGATCTGCCACGCGGTACGGTCCGCCGGGTCGCCGCACAGTGAGTACTGGCGCTCTAGGTCAGGGCCGAGCACGACGTCGATGTGGGCGCCCGGTTCCCAGGACGGGAGTTGCTCGCCGAGCGGATGCCGCAGCGTGAGGGCGAGCACGCCGTCGGCTGCGAACTCCCTTGTTGCTACGACGAGTTCGGCATCGTAGGTGGTCATGTGCCGGCTCCCTGCGGCTCGTCGAGCGCGTGGCCGCGGGGGTGGGCGAGCATCCACTCCCACATCTCGATCGGGTCCTGGGAGGTGTGCTCGCGGCCGCAGTGGCAGGTGCCGTGCAGGATGTCGGTGCCCGGCAGCCAGTCGATGCGGTAGACCTCGCCGGTCGGAGCGGTCACTGGACCTTCTCCACGGGCTTGGCGCCCTCCTCGACCAGCCGGGCGAGGATACGGCGGGCGGCGAGGCCGCCGGTGTCGATGTTGATGCTCAGCTCCTGGTAGCCGCCGCGCTCCGAACCCAGCGTCTTCTGAAGGAGGTTGAGCGCGTCCACGTCCTGCATGACCACGGTGTGGTTGTTGCCCCGCAGGAACTCGGTGACCTCGGCGTCGTCCGTGGCCCAGTCGCGCGAGACCGCCCAGAAGTCGTACACCTTGCCGTCCGAGGAGGGCGTGATGGCGTAGGTGATCTCGGTGTGGAAGCCGTTCGGGTCGCTGCCGTCCGCCTCGGGGAGGACGCCGACCGGGGCGATGCGGCTGTGCAGCAGATACAGGCAGGGCGCGTGGTACTCGATGTCCTGCCAGCGGGTGATCCGCCCTTGTATTCCAGTGGACTTGGCGTAGAACGGCGGGCACTCGGCGTCGGCCATGTGCCGGCTCACCCGTACGACGCCGGCGCCCTCGTCGACCTCCGTGGTGATCGGTGTCTCGGCGACCTCGGGGGAGCCGATGTAACCGCCGTGCAGATACGTCTCGTGGGAGAGGTCGAGGAGGTTGTCGACGAGGAGGCCGTAGTCGGCGTCGATCGGCTCCATGCCGCTGACGGTGACCCAGTCGGGGGAGGCGAGGTGCGGGGCCCGGGGGATGACCTGCGGGTCGGCGAGCGCCGGGTCGCCGATCCACACCCAGACCAGGGCGTCCTGCTCGACCACCGGGTACGAGGCGACGCGGGCGGTGCGGGGGATGCGTTTCTGTCCCGGCACGTACACGCAGGTGCCCGTCGTGTCGTAGGTGAAGCCGTGGTAGCCGCACACGATCCGGTCCCCGTCGAGACGGCTCTCGGAGAGCGGGAACCTGCGGTGCACACACCGGTCGTGCAGCGCTACGGCGGTGCCGTCGTCCTCGGTGCGGTAGAAGACGAGGGGTTCGCCGAGGATCGTCCGGCCGAGCAGGTCGCGGCCGACCTCGTGGCTGTAGGCGGCGACGTACCACTGGTTCCTGGCGAAGGCGGTTGTGTGCGGCATGGAGGTCCCGTCCCTGTCGGCGGGGCTTCGTCGCCCCGGGTGCCGTGGTTGGGTTCAGCGTCCTGACGCGGGCGGCGGCTCGGCAAGACGGCTTCTGCCAGACGGAAGGACTTCCGCGAAGAGCTGGTCAGCCCGCGCACCCGCCGGGGGCGCCCTGGTGGTGCTCCTGGCGGGTGCGCTCGGCCCCGTCGGGCCACACCACGTCGACAGGGATCCCCGCCGCCCGGGCTTCGAGCACGGTGTCGGCGGTGCCGCCTCCTCTGCCGGTGGGCGGAGTGCCGTCCCAGACGGCGACGAGCCGGTCGGCACGTTCCACGAGGACGCTGTTCGCCGCCTCGTACGCGTGCCGGCCGGCGGACTCTATCGGCAGGACGACGATGTCGTGGGCGGCCTTGACCAGACGGTCGAACACGGGCGCGTGTTCGGGTCGCACCCGGGCGTGCCGGTAGTCCCGGGAGGGGATGACGACGGCCAGCCGGCCGCCGACGGCGAGCACGGCCTCCGCGAAGACGGAGTCGGCGCCCCTGGCGAGACAGGAGACCCCGACCAGTTCCCCGTCGGCGGCGTAGCCCCGCAGCAGTTCGTCCAGGGCGGTGCGCACCAGGGCGGAGGTCTTCTCCGTCAGGTCGATGTGCCCGGTCACCGCGATGGTCGTCATGGAGCGCCCCTTTCACGGGCCGGTGGGCTCCTGGAGGGTGTACCCGTGACGGAGGATCACCTTCACCGACCCCATGGCGACCACCCGGTCCGCCTCCTGCTCCGCATGGGTGAGCGCGGAGTACGGCACCAGCAGGGGGTGCCTCTTGCGTCGCCGGCTCAACCGGCGCCCGTACCGCCAGCCCTCGGACAGACGTTGCCGGGCCCAGTTGTCGTGGGCCTCCTCGGCGAGGATCTCGATCAGGGCGTGCAGGCTGTCGGGGACCTTCACGTCCACGGTGCCGGGAGGTGGGGGCGTCCAGGGCTGCCGCCTGTTCCGTCGCATCATCCGTCTCTCCTGGGCGGACTGGGCCATGCCAACCGGATCGCCTCCAGGATCAGGGTGGCGGCCACGTCGGCTGCGTACTGCTTCCAGGCCTTCTCCAGCTCCGGCCGCGCCGAGTTGACGGAGATGCCCTCGGTGGCGGTGCCGGCCACCGCGCACACCGTCGAGAACGACACATGGGTCCGGCCGCCCCTGCGGGTCTGGGTGACGGCACCCGCCGCGTCCGCACCCCCGAGCTCGACGGCGGCCAGCCCCGGCCAGGCGTCGATCACCGGCCGCAGGGCCGGGTCCCCGCTGCCGCCGACGGACGCGTCCCCCGAGGCGATCGGGCCGACCACGACACGCGGTCCGGTGTTCCGGGGGCCGCCGGGAGGCTGCTCGTACACCTTCTCGGTCCAGTAGGTGTAGTTGCGGCGCATACTCTCACCGAGCGCGGCCACCCCTTCGTGCGCCGGGTGGCTGCGGTCGGGGCGGGGCCGGCAGCTCTGTTCCAGTTCGTCGTACGTGTAGCCGTGCAGCCGGTTGGAGATCACCACGTCGCCGGGCACGAGGTCGGGGACGATGGCACAGCAGGCTCCGACGAAGACCACCGTCTCGGGCTGGTACTCCTCGATCGTGGCGGCGACGGCGTTGCCGACCCCGTCGCGGTCGGCGCAGGGCTGGGCCACCACCACCTCGTAGGCGCTGCTGCGGCCCACGGCCCGGACGCTGGTGCGCAGCCATGCGCATCCGGTGCCGTGCAGCGCGGTCTCGGTGTGCGCGCCGGAGGTCTCCAGATGCCGGCGCAGCGAGTCGTGGGCCTCGGGCAGGAGCGTGACGAGCGCGATGTCGCACCGGCGTCCCGGGGTGGACGTGCGGGCCGCGGCACCCCGCTCCCCGGCCGTGACGCCGCGGTCCTCCAGCCGGCGGCGCTCGACGAACTCGTTGTCCACGTCACGGCTGATGACCGCGACCTGTTCGTCCTGGGACAGATGGCCGACGGCCCGGCCCTGGAAGCTGACCTTCCGTGCCACTCCGGGGCCGAGGAAGTAAGGCAGGATCACCAGCCGGCCGTCGGCGCGCAGCCGTTCGGCGATGTCGTACTCCTCCCTGCAGTACTCGCTCTCCCAGTAGTGCCGGCTGATGAGCGGCAGGAACATCCGGCATGCGGCCACGTTCGCGTACAGCTGGCTGCGCCAGTCGGCACCGAGCTCGATGGTGTTGCGGCGCAGGTAGTGGAAGTACGACAGGTTCTGCAGTTCGAGGCTGCGGCCGATGCGCTGAGCCAGCGCGTCGTCCCCGCGGGCATTGCTGAGGAAGATGCTGCCCTGGGCGCGCCCGAGGCTGCGGAAGTATCCGACGCCCTCCTCGTAGGTCTCGAACTCCAGCCGTGGTTGGTAGAACCGGGCCACCAGGTCCTGAACCCGGCCGGCGAGTTCCTCCGGGTGGCTCCAGCGGACCGTGATGCGGTCCGCCGGTTCGGCCGCCCGGAGGGCGGCTCCGCTCACCAGCTTCGACGGCTGCGGCACGTACCGGCCGTCGGGTGGATCGTGGATCAGTTTGAGGGTCGGCCGGAAGCGGCCGCTCAACTCCGGGAAGACCCAGGGCACCGCGTGCGGGGAGGCGACGTCGACGACGACGAAGTCGCATCCGTCGACGGCGAGCAGGAACTCGAAGAGATCCTCGAACTCGAGGCTGATGGTGCGGGCGCGGTATCCGACGTCCTCGACCGCCCGCCGGATGAGCGGCTCGGCGGCCCGGTACGCGGGGTCGTCGGGCAGGATCAGTCCGACTGTGCCGAGCAGTCCTTTGGCGGCGCCGCCGTCCGGACCGCTCCGACTGGTGAGGCGCGCGATCGCGGGCTTCACCTCGTCCGCGGCGGGGAGTTGGCGGCGGTTGAACACGATGCGCTGCTCGTCGGCCACCGGGAAGAACCCGGCCGACACACCGGTCTCCATGAACACGAGCCTGGGCTTTCTCGCCTGGAGCGCGAGGTCGTGCTCGTGCACCATGAAGGGCGAGGCGCGGTACCGGCGTTCCTCCTGACGGTGCGTCACCACGCCGACGAAGCAGGCGCTCTGATCCATCATCAGTTCCAGATGGGTGGGCGAGAGGGGATTGGTCTTCGGGTCGACCGCGAAGGTGAAACCCTCGTTCCAGAAGAGGTTCCAGAAGTGTTCGTTCAGCTCCCGGTCCTCTGCCCAGTAGCTGTGACTGAAATAGGCCGGTATCCGGTTGACGCCTGCCATCACTTCTCCCCACCGTCGGCTCACCCATCCCCCCGCACGCCCCCGGCTACACCCCGAACTCCAAAAAATGCGGCGATAAGCCGCTGAACCAGTCGAGACACATCAGAGGCAACTGCCTAGACTGCTACATGACTTCGCCGCACTCCGCGCGTCCTCTCATAGCCGTCATCGGCAGCACCGACCCCGGTCGCACCTTCTCCCACCCCCTCAAGGCCACCGATCTCGCTCCCGAGGCCTGTCGGCAGCTGGGCAGAGAACTAGCCAGGGCCGGCTGCGATCTGGCTGTCTTCTCCAGCAGCTCCGAGTACATCGAGACCGATGTCGTGGCCGGGTACGTGGACGCCTGCACCGAGGCGGAGCCCGGCCGGGTGGCGGCCTTCCCGCCGCGCCACAGCGACGTCGACTTCGGCCTGGCGCCGGACGCCCACGCCGGCCTCGAAATCCTCCGCGACAGCAGTGGCGAGTGGGAGGTGGCCTTCTACCACACCCTGCTGAGCTGTGACGGAGTGCTGCTGATGGGGGGCGGCCAGTCCACCAGGGTGTCCGGGATCGTCGCCCTGTCGCAGCGTCTGCCGCTGGTGACGGTGGCGGCGTTCGGCGGCGGGGCCGGCCAGGTGTGGATCAACTTCGACAAGGTCCGCAACGACGCGGACGACTCCGACATCCGCCTGATGGGCGACAACTGGTCCTCGGCGTCCGCCTCCCGGCTGGTCGCCTGTCTGCTCCGGCAGCGGGAACGCAGGCTGCGCACCCTCGCGGAACGCGCGCGGGACGAACGCGCGGCGGCCCGGCGGTCGGCCAGGGGGCTCGCCGTGGCGGCCGTGTGCATGCTGGTCTCCCTCGCGGCCCTGGTGACGGCCCGGCAGTCGCGGGAGGCGGGCGCCCTGGATCTGTTGGTCCTGGTGGGCGCCCCGCTGGTGGCCTCGGCCGCGGGCGCGATCCTGCGCAACTCCTTCGAGAGCGACGTGCGTTGGGGGCGCGCGGCGGTACGGGGACTGGGCGCCGGGCTGGTCTCCGTTCTGCTCTACTTCGCTTCCCAGCTGCTGACCGTCCCTACCCTCCTCGACCATCTGGACGTGCGCCGACTGCTGTTCTTCACCATTCCGCTCGGCTTCACCGCGGGCTTCACCTTCGACCTGGTCTTCGAGCGGCTGCGCACCGGCGCGGCGGGCCCGCCGTCCGTCCCCCCGCCCGACCCGCTGGCACCCGGCGCGTCCCGGCCCTCAAGCGCTGACGGCCCGCGCGCCTGAGCGGTACGCCGTCCCAACTGCGGCACCGTGCACAAGCGTTGATCGCCCCCTCGGCGACAGCAAATGCGACAGTCTTCGGGCCGATTGGCGCGTCACCGGCTGCCTGTGGCTGCCTCAGGTGGGGGCAGAAGCCGGGTGTGGAGCCGGCAGGGAGTAGCGCGGGTGGGGTGTGGCGTGCGGGGTGCGGGGTTCTGGGGTCGGAGGTGGGCGTCCCCATCGCGGCTCGACCGGAGGCGAATGAGAGGTCTGCCAGAGTCGCCGCTCTGGATCCGAGCCGGTCAACTCGGGTCGTTCAAGGGGTTTGTCTACGGGTGGGGAGCCGGGGCCGGTGCGCGGTCGGCCGGTGTTCGTGCGGGGGTGCGGTGGCGGGTGTTGGTCCGGTTGATCACGATCGTCGCCGCGAGCGCCCCGAGCGGCGGAGCGAGGAGATAGGCCGGCAGGAGGGAGAGGTCTCCGGAGAGCAGCGCCGGGCCGAACTCCCGTGCAGGGTTGGCGATTCCGCCGGACAAAGTACCGAAGGCGACGATCTGCGCGGCGATCATCGTGCCCACCGCCCAGGGGGTGAACGGGCCAAGTCGGCGGCTGGAGACGCCGATCCCGGCGACGGCGACGATGACGAACATCGTGGCGGCCTCGACCGCGGCGACTGCGGCCCAACTCCAGCCGGGAGCGGGTCGGATGACGGCGAAGTTCACGGCTGGAGAGGCGAACACCGGCCCCCAGACCAGTCGTCCGGCCACGATGCCGAGCACCGAACCGAGCAGTTGACCCGCGATGATCGGCGCGACATCACGGCCCGGTGTGCGGCCGTAGCGCCACATCGCGAGGGTGATAGCCGGGTTGACGTGGCCGCCGGTCACCCGGCCCCAGGGGGAGAGCATGACGGCGGTGACCGTGTAGCCGGAGAGGGGGGCCACCGCGAGGAGTCTGCCCTCCGGGGTGTTCCACCAGCCGCCGTGCGCCGGGGCGAGGGTGCCCAGCAGCCAGCGGACCGTGGTGGCCACGACGAACAACATGACTGCGGTGAGGGCGAGTTCGAGGAATGCGGAGTGGAGCGTCCGCTGCCACGGGAGGCTCGCGGGCGTGTCCTTCACGGCGGCTTCCTTCACGACGGCTCTGTTCACAGCGGCTTCGTCCACGAGGCGTCGGAGCGGGTCAGTACGAACGCGGTGACGGAGGCCGCCACCAGCAGCACCGCGGCGAACAGCAAGGGCAGCGCCGGGCCGCCGTGCAGGACCGCGACGGCACCGGCGAGACCGCCCGCGAACATCGCTCCGGCGGAGAGCACCCGGCGCCCGACCTTGCTGCCCTTGCCGCCCGCGAGACGGCTGTCCGCGGCGACTCCGGTGATGGTGAGCGTCAGTACGGTCGTGGTCAGGTCGGGTACGGCCAGGGCGCGGGCGGTGGCGTTCTGCACGCCCATCGCGAGGCCGAGGAGCGCGATCAGGGCGTACTGGACGACCGTGCTCACATGCGCGGCGGCGGTGTCGGTGACCTGGGCGACGACGTACGCGGCCAGGACCAGGGTCGTCTCCAGCAGCAGCGCCAGGTGCAGCACCCGCCCTCGGTGGGAGCCGGCCCCGTGGGCGAGCCGGCCGCCGACCAGCGCGCCCGTGGCGAACGCGGCGAGTGCCGCGAGGGACGCGGCCAGGGAGAAACCGGCCGCCCCGGCGATCGCGAAGCCGGAGAAGACGACGTTACCGGTCATGTTGGCGACGAAGACATGGCCGAGGACGAGATAGCTGAACGCGTCCACGAGCCCGGTGACCACCGTCAGCGCGAGCATCAGCGGAGGAAGCGGGCCGTGCCGGTCCTTCATGTCGGGGACGACCGTGGCCCACGCGTCGTGCAGTGCGGCAGGCATGGCATTGCTCCCATCGCTGGAGGTCTCCCGGTCGCCCGGCTTCTTCCTCGAGCGTCGCCCCGCAGGGAGCGTTTCGTCCAACATATGGATGCGGGCGCAGCGATCTGCCAGAGCGATCGATCGCCTAGCTCTTGATCGCCTGGCGCTCCACCACTTCGAGGAACGCGGCCCCGGCCGGCGCCAGCCGCTTGCTGTCGTGCACCACGCAGATGGTGTGCACCGCCGCCTCGTCCGCGATACGCAGCACGCGGGCGCCGTACGGAAGAACACCTCGGGCGTCTTCGGCACCCCGAGGGGCCGAGTCGTCGAACACGGACGAGTGCGGTACGACCGTCACGCCGATGCCCCGCGCGGCCAGCCGGATCATGTCGTGGATCTGGCCGACCTGGAAGTGCTGGCCGGGTTCCACCCCGGCGCGTGCGAAGGCCGCCTCCACCTGGCGGCGCAGCCCGCTGCCCCGGGTGAACTGGATGAGCCGGTGGCTCTCCGGCAGGTCGGCGAGGTCGACGGTGTCCGCGTCGGCCAGCGCGTGGCCCGCGGGCACGATCAGCACGAGCGGGTCGCTGGCCAGGACGAAGTGGTCGAGCCCTTCCGGGACTTGGCGCGGTCCAAGGCCTACGACCGCGATGTCGAGATCCCCGGCCAGGACCGACGCGGCCATCTCC
Source organism: Streptomyces xylophagus (assembly GCF_000716435.1). GTDB lineage: Bacteria > Actinomycetota > Actinomycetes > Streptomycetales > Streptomycetaceae > Streptomyces > Streptomyces xylophagus. The sequence continues at coordinate 793,669 of NZ_JNWO01000007.1, read as the reverse complement.
GCGCTGGGCGCGTTGGTCACATGGAAGTCGATGCCCGGGTAGCGGGCGTGGTAGTCGGCCATCACCTCGACCAGGTCGACGGAGGAGGCGCGCGTCTGGACGAGGCCCAGGCGCAGCCGCCCGCGCCGCAGCCCGGACAGCGCGTCGAGGGCCGCCCTGGCGTTGTCGACGTCGGCGAGGATGCGCCGGGCCAGCGGTTCGAGGAGCTCCCCGGCGGCCGTAAGCCGTACGGAACGGCTGGTGCGGCTGAACAGTTGGGCGCCCACGTCCTTCTCCAGCCGCGCGATCTGCTGGCTCAGCGCGGACTGGGCGACGTAGCAACTGGCCGCGGCCTGCGTGAAGTTGCGGGTCTCGGCGACGGCGAGGAAGTACTTCAGGTGCCTCAGGTCCATCGCGCGCTCATCCCTTTATCCATCTCTCTCGCAGATCAATACGAGCAGAACCATGTGTTGGACCGATCCATTGTCGCAAACCTAGCGTCGAGGTGCGCAGCGAGCCAACCAGCGAGCGCGCCAGCCAGTCGATCGACCCGACCGAGGAGCCGACGTGTCCAGCAGCACCACCATGCCCGTGGGAGGCATACGCCCGCACGACGGGGTCCGGCACCCCGCCGAGCTCGTCGTCCGCAACGCCCGTATCCACACCGGCGATCCCGCCCGCCCGGCGGCGTCCGCGGTGGCCATCACCGACGGTGTCTTCACCGCCGTAGGGGACGACTCGACCGTCGTCCCGCACATCGGCTCCGCCACCCGTGTCGTCGACGCGCTCGGGCGGCGGGTGATCCCCGGCCTCAACGATTCCCATCTGCACGTCATCCGGGGCGGGTTGAACTATCTGCTGGAGCTGCGCTGGGACGGCGTACGGTCGTTGCGCACCGCCCTGCGGATGTTGCAGGAGCAGGCCGAGCGGACGCCAACGGGGCAGTGGGTGCGGGTGGTTGGGGGCTGGACGGGGGAGCAGTTCGCGGAGAAGCGGCTGCCGACAGTCTCCGAGTTGAACGCCGCCGCCACCAACACCCCTGTATTCGTCATGCACTTGTACCAGTCGGCGATCCTCAACCGGGCCGCGCTGGAGGCCGTCGGCTTCACCCGTGACACCCCGAATCCGCCCGGCGGCGAGATCGTCCGGGACTTCGCGGGCAACCCCACCGGTGTGCTGCTCGCCGCGCCCGCCGCCGGACTGCTCTACTCCACCCTCGCCAAGGGGCCGATCCTCGCCTCCGAGGACCAACTCGGCTCCACCCGGCACTACTTGAGGGAACTCAACCGCTTCGGCATCACCAGCGCCATCGACGCCGCCGGCGGTTTCCAGAACTTCCCCGACAACTACGCGGCCGTCACCGAACTCGCCGCGCGCGGCGAACTCACGGTCCGTATCGCCTATCACCTGTTCCCGCAGACCGCCGGGCAGGAACTCGACGACCTGCGCCGCTGGATCGGCATGGTCAGCCCGGGCGACGGCGACGAATGGCTGCGCTGCAACGGCGCCGGCGAGAACCTCGCCTGGTCCCCGGCCGACTTCGAGAACTTCGCCGAACCCCGCCCCGAACTCACCGCCCGCGCAAGGGAAGAGCTCGAAGCGGCGGCCAGACTCCTCCTCGACAACGGCTGGGGATTCCGTCTCCACGCCACCTACGACGAGACGATCCGCCAGGACCTCGACGTCTTCGAGAAGATCGCCGCGGACGGCGGATTCCCGGACGGGACGCGGTGGTTGTTCGATCACGCGGAGACCGTGAGCCAGGAGAGCCTGGACCGGATCAAGGCCCTCGGCGGAGCCGTCTCCGTGCAGAACCGCATGATGTTCCAGGGCAAGGCCTTCATCGACCGCTACGGCGCCGAGCGCGCCGCGACAGCGCCCCCCATCCGCGCCATGCGCGACACCGGCCTGCTGGTCGCCGCTGGCACCGACGCCACCCGCGTCTCCAGCTACAACCCGTGGCTGTCGCTGTCCTGGTTGGTGACCGGCCGCACCATTGGCGACACGCTCCTCTACCCGGTCGAGAACCGCGTGGACCGTTCCACCGCCCTGGAGATGTACACCAGCGCGGGCGCGCACCTCACCGGCGAGGCCGACGTCAAGGGCACCATCACCGAGGGCAAGTACGGCGACCTGGCCGTGCTGTCCGCCGACTACTTCTCCGTCGCCGACGAGGACATCGACCGTATCGAGGCACTGGTGACGGTGGCGGGCGGCAAGGTCGTGCACGCGGCCGGGGACTACGAGAACATCGCCGCCCCGCTGCCGGAGATCAGCCCCGCCTGGAGCCCGGTCGCCCGCTTCGGCGGCTTCCAGGCGGCGACGGGCGTACGACAGGCCCGTGCGTTCGGCGAGGCGGCGGCCGACTCCGAGGAGCAGCGCGCCTGGCGCGAGGGGCGCGGCGACTTCGACCGCGTACCGCACCTGTCGCACGTGCCGCATCAACTTGGCGGTGCGCTCGACCCGCTGGACGGCTGCCTCTGATCGTCCCGACGTACCTTCTTTCCCGACCGCCCACTTCGTTCCAGGAGCAGCAGCATGAGCGCGAGTACGACGACGGGGAGCAACGCGCGATCTGCCGGCTCGGCGTGGGCGCCGCTGGCCCGCCCCGTGTTCCGGGCGCTGTGGATCGCCCAGTTCGTGTCGAACATCGGCACCTGGATGCAGACTGTCGGCGCCCAGTGGCTGTTGCTCGGGCACGGGGCGACCATGGTCACGCTGGTCCAGACGGCGTCGAGTCTGCCGATCGTGCTGCTGGCGCTGCCCTCGGGTGTCCTCGCGGACCGGTTCGACCGGCGGGGGTTGTTGTTGGTGGCACAGGTCGCGATGTTCGCCGTGTCAACAGTGCTGACCGTGCTGGCCTTCGCGGACGCGCTGTCGGCCGTACCCCTGCTCGCTCTCACCTTCCTCCTCGGCTGCGGTACGGCTCTGATGGGGCCGTCGTGGCAGGCCATCCAGCCGGAGCTGGTGGAGCGGGAGCAGTTGGGGCAGGCGTCCGCGCTGGGCGCGGTGAACATGAACCTCGCACGCGCGGTCGGCCCGGCGCTCGGCGGTGTCGTGGTCGCGGCGGCCGGCGCGGGCTGGGTCTTCGGCTTCAACGCGCTGTCGTTCCTGGGCATCGCCGCCGTACTGCTCCTGTGGCACCGTCCGAGGACCACCGTCCCCGCAGCCGAGCGGGAACGGCTCCTGACCGCCCTGTACGCGGGCCGCCGCTACGTTTGGAACGCTCCAGGCATCCGCCGCGTCCTGCTGCGCACGGCCCTGTTCATCCCCGGCGCGGCGGCCCTGTGGTCCCTGCTCCCGCTCATCGCCGCCGACTCCCTCGGACTGGGGTCGGGCGGCTACGGACTCCTGCTCGGCGCGGTCGGATTCGGCGCGGTGGCCGGCGCGTTCGCCCTGCCCTGGCTGCGCCAACACCTGGGCATCAACGGCATCTTGGCAGCCGGTGCCCTCGTGTTCGCGCTCGTCCTGCTGGTCCTCGCCACCGTGCACCTCACCTGGCTCGCGGTCCTCGTGCTGCTGCCCGCCGGAGTGGCCTGGATCGGCGTCCTGTCCACCCTCAACGCGGCGATCCAGACCCGGCTCCCCGGCTGGGTCCGGGCCCGCGGACTCGCCGTCTACCTCCTGGTCTTCCAGGGCGGCCAGGCCCTCGCCGCCCCCGTCTGGGGCGCCCTGGTGCAATGGCTGGGTCTGACCACCGCCCTCCTCATCGGCACCGCCGTAATGCTGCTGAGCGCGCTCAGCCTTCACCGGTGGCGGCTCTACGGCATGGAGGGCATCGACCCCACCCTCTCCGACCACTGGCCCACCCCGCCCCTGGTCTTCGTCCCCGGCCCGTCCGACGGCCCGGTGCTGGTCTCCGTCGTCTACCGCGTCGCACCGGACGACAGGGCCGCGTTCATCGACGCCATGAACCACGTGGCCCGCTCCCGGCGCCGCACCGGCGCCCTCACCTGGGGGCTCTTCCAGGACGGCAATGAACCCGGCCGGTTCATCGAGAACTACCTCGTCGGCTCCTGGGCCGAACACCTCGCCCAGCACCACAACCGCCTCACCACCACCGACCGGAGTTTCGAGGATCGCGCCCGCGCCCTGCTCCTGCCGGGCACGAGCCCCGAAGTCACCCATGCCTTCGACGCCTCCGCCGTAGGACCGGTCCACTGAGGGTGGGTGCCGGACACCCAGGAGAGGCGTGGCCTGGATACCCGTAAGGCCGATCGCGACCGTGGGGGCATGAACACGAACGCAGCTCCGCACCCCTTCGTCGGCATGTGGGTGACGGCCGACGGCCACATCCGGCAGGAACTCCTCCCGAACGGCCGCTACGACGAGGCCCGCGGGGACCGGCAGAGCGCCTACACCGGCAGCTACACCGTCACCGGCAACCACATCGACTACGTCGACGACACCGGCTTCACAGCCACCGGTGACGTCCGGGACGGCGTGCTCTTCCACGAGCACCTCGTCCTGTACCGCGCGTAACCCGGTACGGCGGTACGGCCATGGACAGCCTCGAACTGATCGTCGTCGTCGCGGTCGCCGTCCTGCTGATGGGATGGCTGTCGCGGCGTACGGGCCTGAGCGAGCCCCTGTTGCTGCTCGCCGCAGGCGTGCTCGTGGGGCTGACACCGTCCTTCGCGTCGTTCGCCCTGTCCCCGGACGTCGTTCTGTTCCTCTTCCTGCCCGCGCTGCTGTACTGGGAGGCGCTGACGTCCTCGGCGCGGGAGATCCGCGACAACTTCCGCAGCATCGCGCTCCAGTCCACCGGCCTGGTGTTGGCCACCGCCGTAGCCGTCGCCGCCGTGGCCCACGCGCTGGGCTACGGCTGGCCGATCGCCTTCGTCCTCGGCGCCGTCCTCGCTCCGACGGACGCGGCGGCCGTCGCCGCGGTCGCCAGGGCCATGCCGCGCCGCATCCTGACCGTGCTGCGCACCGAGAGCCTCCTGAACGACGGGACCGCGCTGGTCCTGCTCGCCGTGACCATCGACGTCGCCACCGACGAGCACCCGTTCTCCTGGTCCGGCACGGCGCTCGCCTTCGTCGCGTCGTACGGCGGCGGCATCCTGATCGGCGTCGCGGTCGCCCTGCTCCTGATCCCGGTCAGGCGTCGGCTGCCCGAGCCGCTGCTGCACAGCGTGCTGAGCGTCGCGACCCCCTTCCTCGCCTATCTGCCCGCCGAACTCCTGCAGGTGTCCGGTGTGTTGGCGGTCGTCGTCTGCGGTCTGGTGTCCTCCTGGTTCGGGCCGCGTGTCATCGGGTCCGAGGCCCGTGTCCAGGCCGTCGCCTTCTGGGAGGTGGCCAGTTACCTGCTCAACGGTGCCCTGTTCGTCCTGGTCGGTATCCAACTACCCGCCGCTGTCAGGGCGTTGACCTCCGTCTCCCTCTTGCAGGCGACCGTCGCGGCCCTCGCGGTGAGCGTCGCCGTGCTCGGGACCCGGCTGCTCTGGTTCTACACGGTGCCCTATCTGGTCAGGGCCTTGGACCGGCGTCCCCAGCAACGGGACCGCCGGATCAACGCCCCGCAACGCCTGCCGCTGGCCTGGGCGGGGATGCGCGGCGCCATCTCGCTGGCCGCCGCGCTGACCGTGCCCGCCACCAGCGCCGACGGACATGTCGTCGGGCAGCGCGACGCCGTCGTGTTCATCACCACGGTCGTCATCGTCGTCACCCTCACGCTCCTCGGCCCTACCCTGCCGGCCGTGGTCCGCCGGGCCCGTTTCCCGGCCGACGCGGACAAGACCGCCGAACTCACCCTCGCCCGCTGCCGGTTGAGCGGCGCCGCCCTGCACGCCCTGTCGGAGCTCGCGGACCGGTTCGGGGTGCCCGAGGAGGACACCCTGCGCCTGCTCCAGGACATCGAGGACCGCACGGCCCCGGCGCCTGGCTCCGCGCACCGCCGCGAGAGCCTACGACGCCTCCAACTCGCCCTGCTCCAGGTCAAACGGGACACCCTCACCGACCTGCGGGACAGCGGCCGGATCGACGACATCGTCCTGCGCACCGTCCAGGAAGTGCTCGACGTGGAGGAAATCCGTCTGGGCAGGCACTGACCACCCCCACCTCCTACGACCGCCACCTCACCGCCACCCGAAAGGGGCCCCTCATGAACACCCACGACACCACCAGCACCGGCCTTCTCGACCAACTGCGCCGCCAGTCCACCGACCCGCGCCGGCGCATCCTGTTCACCGGCGCGACCGTCGTCACGATGGACCCCGAACTGGGCATCCTTCAGGGCGACTTGCTCGTCGAGGGCGACACCATCGCCGCGATCGGGCCGGGCCTCGACGCGGACGGCGCGGTCGTCGTCGACGCGTCCGGCACCATCCTGGCCCCCGGCTTCGTCGACACCCACCGGCACGCCTGGGAGGCCCAGTTGCGCCGGATCATGCCCGACGTCGACGACCTCGGCGGCTATGTGATGACCACGCTCGCCGGTTACGCCACCGTCTACCGGCCCGAGGACATGTACATCGGCACCAGACTCGCGGCGCTCACCGCACTCGACAGCGGCGTCACCACCATGCTCGACTTCTCGCACAACTCCCGTACCCGCGAACACTCCGACGCGGCGATCGAAGCCCTGCGTGACACCGGCATCCGTGGCGTCCACGCATCCATGGGCCCGCACTTCGGGAACTGGGACCGTCAGTGGCCGGCCGACCTGACCCGTCTCAAGGACCGGTACTTCAGCAGCGACGACCAGCTCCTCACCCTGCGCCTGGCGACCCTGGCCACCGACGAGATCGCCGGACCCGCCCTCGCCTACGGCCCCGAACTCGCCCGCACCGCAGCCGACTTGGGCATCGGGGTCAGCGTCGACGCCGTCTTCGGCAAGGCATCCTCGGAAGCCGTACTGTCCTGGGCGAAGCACGGCATCCTCGGCCCCGACGTCACCCTGATCCACGCCACGGGTCTGACCACCGAGGCATGGAAGGCGATGGGGGAGTCCGGTACGACGGTCGCGCTGGCCCCCACCTCGGACGCGCAGATCGGCCTGGAGACGGCGATCCCCGCGGTGGACGAGGCACTCGCCGTCGGCATCCGCCCCGGCCTGAGCATCGACGTCGAAGTCGCCCTCGCCAGCGACCTGTTCACCCAGATGCGGGCCCTGCTCGCCATCCAGCGCATGCGCGCGGTCAACGCCGCCTACGGCACCGGCGGCGAGCCCGCTCGCATCACCGCGCACGACGTCCTGGACTTCGCCACCCTGCAAGGCGCCCGGACCAACGGCCTCGGCGACGTCACCGGCTCCCTGACCGTCGGCAAGAAGGCCGACCTGCTGGTCGTTCAGGCCGAGAACCTCAACAACATGCCGCTCAACGACCCCATCGGGACACTGGTGTTGGGCTCCGACGCCCGCAACATCACCGCCGTGTTCGTCGACGGACAGCCGCGCAAGTGGGACGGGGAGGTTCTCGACGTGGATCTCCCCGCGCTGCGCGCCGAGGTCAAGGCCTCTCGCGACCACGTCCTCAATGCACCTGCTCGTTGAAGGGAGTTCGGGGGCGCTTCCGGGACGAGCCCGGGAGCGCCCCCGAACGCATGCCCAGGTCAGTTGGAGAACCAGGGGTTCCCGCCACCCAGCGACCACACGGAGACCTTGGTGACGCCCAGGCCTTTCAGCACTGCGAGCTTGCGGTCCATGGCGACGCTGTCGACGTAGTCGTACAGGGTGCCGCCGGAGGTCCAGCGGATCTCGCCGGAGGAGGCGTCGCGGCGGCTCTCGATCGTCGCCGGGTCGCTGGAGAAGCCGGGGCTCTGCTTCATCGCGCTGAACTGGACGTTGTCGGTAACCGAGTTGAGGTCGCAGGGGTCGGGCGCGCTGTAGCCGTAGGAGGGCAGACCGATGATCAGGTGGTCGGGGTCGGGCACCTTGCTCTGCGCGTACGTGGTGACGTTCTTCAGCCAGTCGTAGGGGCTGATGGGCAGGCAGCGGGCGCCGGACGCGGTGTCGAACTCCTCGTCGTACGCCATGATCACGAGGTCGTCGACACCGGTGGCGACCACGGCGGCGTAGTCGTAGAAGGAGGCGTCCTCGGTCATCGCCGGTGCGTCGACCTGGAGCCGCTTGCCGTTGGCGTGCAGGGCGGTGGCCAACTGGCCCAGGAAGGTCTTGTAGTTGGTGAAGTCGGCGGTGCTCCAGGACCAGTAGTCCTCCAGGTCGACGTCGACGCCGCTGAGTCCGGCGCTGTTGACGAGGGAGGTGACCTTGGAGACGGCCGCCGTACGCGTGCTCTTGCTCTTGACCAGGGCGTGGACGGCGGTGGTGGTCATGCCGGAGAGCGTCGGGTACTGATACGTCGAGTGCGCCTTGAGGTCGGCGACGTTGGCGGCGCTGTAGGTGTTGCACAGCCCGGCGGCGGTGGTCTCCAGGGTGACCGCTCCGTTGTCGCCGACCGTCCAGTACTCGGGGTTGAGCGCGCCGTTCTTCACCCTGTTGTCGGCGTACTCGCTCGGCGCGGTGCACTGGGAGTCGCCGGACGATCCGGGGTAGAGCCAGGTCTGGAGCTGGACGCCCGAGGTGGCGGAGGACGTGGCGGAGGCGGTGGTGTCGGCGGTGGTGCCGGCCGGGACCGAGGCCGTACAGGCGAGCAGCGTGGTGACCGTGCAGGCCACGACGCCGCTCACGGTCAGGGCGTGACGGAACATGAGCGGTCCTTTCGGGGAGGGGCGTGCGGGATCGCCGCGTCGGCCGGACGACCGGCGCGGTGAACTGGGGGACGGGGGTGGCTAGTTGTTCCAGTAGGGGTCGAAGACCAGCGTGTCGGCGCCGGGGACGGTGGTGGCCGCCGACCAGGAGCCGTCGACGACGCGTCCGCCGTCCGGCCGGGCGGCAAGCGAGAGTTGGGTGAAGATGCGGTAGCGGTCACCCCGGTAGACGGAGCGGGTGAACTCCACGACCCGCCCCTCGGCGTCCCTGGCCGCCCGTTCGAAGAGCAGCGCGGGGGTGTGCACGGAGACGCCGAGGAGTTCGGCCTCCCACTCGTCGACCACGGTCGGTTCGATGCTCTGCGCGGCGTCGGTCAGCAGGATCTCGTAACGCCGGCCGAGCAGGCGGTAGAAGGAGTCGGTCTCCAGGTCGCGGGCGGTGAGCCCCGGCACCAGCGCGTGCGGCACGTGCAGGGTCTCCACGCTCATCGGGTCGCCGTCCACCGTCCGCAGCCGGAGGATCCGCAGGATCTGCTCGCTGGGCGCGATGCCCAGCCGGCGGCCGATCCTGGGCCCCGCGGCGACGGTCTTGAAGTCCAGGGTGCGGCTGGCCCAGGTGCCGTCCACACCGCCCACACCCAGGGCCTGCGCCTGACCCGGGGCGGCGCCGCCGAGGTGCTGGGCGACCTTGGCCCTGGCGACGAAGACACCGCGCCCGTGCTCCCGCACCAGCAGACCGTCACGGACGAAGTCGTCGACCACCGCGCGCAGGGTGGGGCGGGAGACCCCGAGCTCCTCGCACAGCTGCCGTTCGCCCGGGAGGGGGCGTCCGGTCCCGGTCTCCTCGACGAGGTCGAGGAGGTGGGTGCGGATGCGTTCCCGCTTCTCCCACCGACTCTCACCGCTGACCATTCCTACCAACTTTCCTTACCAGTGGTCATCTTGTTTCCGGTCGCCTGCTGCGGATCTGGTGCGGATCTGCTGGGGTTCTGCTGGCGAAACGCTTGCTTGACACTGACCAGATGGTGCCCCAACATGTGGCCACTGGTCAATAAGTGGTAAGCAAATTCGCCGGAGGTCCCATGTCCGAGTCCCTTGTCGGACCCGTCACCCGCACCGCCCGCCACACCGTCCGACATGCCCGCCGTACCGTCGCCGCGTCGATCGTCGCGGCCACGGCCCTGCTGGCCGCAGCATGCACCACCGGCGGCGCCGCGTCGAAGGCGGACACCGGCGCCGACGACACCACCCCGGTCACGATCACCTTCTGGCACGGTCTCAGCTCGCCGCACGAGATCGCCTCGATCGACGCGGTGCTGGCCAAGTTCCACAAGAAATACCCCTACATCACCGTCAAGGCCGTCGCCGCCCAGACCGACGACAAGGTCAACCAGGCCATCCGCGGCGGTACCGCACCCGACGTGGCGTCCTCGTTCAACGCTGCGAACGTCGGCGGCTGGTGTTCCAGTGGAGCGTTCCAAGACCTCAACCCGGACATCAAGGCCGACCACGTCGACATGTCCCAGATCCCGAAGGCCGTCCAGTCGTACACCGCGTTCGGCGGCAAGCGCTGCACGATGCCCTGGCTCGCCGACACCTTCGGTCTGTACTACAACAAGAAGCTGTTCGCGAAGGCCGGGATAACCTCCCCGCCCAGGACCATGTCCGAACTGGCGGCGGACACCAAGAAGTTGACCACCTTCAACGCCGACGGGTCGATCAAGACCGCCGGGTTCATGCCCTACCTCGGCGTCTACGGGATGCTCACCGAACACCTGGTCCCCAGCTGGGGCGGCAAGTGGCTCACCGCCGACGGCCAGTCCGACGTCGGCGGCGACCCCGCCTTCGCCCAGGCGCTGACCTGGCAGAAGAGCCTGGTCGACTGGTTCGGCGCGAAGAAGCTCGTCACGTTCAAGGCGGGCATGGGCGACGAGTTCTCCGCCCAGAACGCCTTCGAGACCGGCAAGTTGGCCATGATGGTCGACGGCGAATGGCGCAACGCCTTCATCAAGAACGACAAGGCGGACATCGACTACGGCACTGCGGTGATGCCGGCCGCCGACGGCAAGTCCGAGCTGTACGGCGCCGGTTACGTCGGCGGCAATGTGATCGGCATGCCGCGCGGGGCCAAACACCCGGGCGCGGCCTGGAAGTTGATCAAATTCCTCACCACCGACACCGACGCGCTGACCACACTGGCCGACGGGATCGGCAACGTCCCCACCACCACGGCCGCGCTCGACTCGCCCTCGCTCGGCCTCGCCAAGGACCCGCACTTCGCGCCGTTCCTGGAGGTCTTCAAGAACCCGCTCACCACGACCACTCCGGCCAGCGCCGACGGCGGCGCCTACCTCACCAACTTCGGTCACTTCGTCGAGAAGTGGCAGAGCGGTTCCGTACCCGACCTGAAGGCCGCTCTGGCCGCCGTCGACAAGCAGAACAACGCCGCGCTCAAGCTGGGGCAGTGAGCGGCATGGCCACCCAACTCCAGTTCGCCCCGGCTCCGTTGAAGGCCCGACTCCTCCGCAACCGGCTGCGCGTCCTGCTCTTTCTCGCACCCGGCCTCGTCGGCTTCGCCGTCTTCCTCGTCTACCCCCTGGTGATGACGGTCTGGCTGTCCTTCACCAACTCCAACATGATCTCCCCGGCCCGCTTCGTCGGACTCCGCAACTACCGCTACCTGCTGAACGGCGACCCGCTGATCTGGCACGCCATCCGCAACACCGCCTGGCTGGTGGCGATCATGGTCCCGGCGCAGGTCCTCTTCGCCCTCGGCGTGGCCATGGTCACCGCCCGGCTCAAGGCCGGGGCGAGCGTGTTCCGCACCCTGTTCTACCTGCCCGCGCTGGCCCCGCCGGTCGCCGCGACCGTCGCCTTCGTCTGCATGTTCAACCCCAACTCCGGCCCCGTGAACCGGATACTGGGCCTGCTGGGCATCCACGGACCGCTCTGGTTCAACTCGCCGGACTGGTCCAAACCGGCCCTGACCCTGCTCGCCCTGTGGGGCAGCGGCACGATGATGGTCATCTTCCTCGCGGCCCTGCTGGAAGTACCCGCCGAACTCTACGAGGCCGCCGAACTGGACGGCGCCGGTCCCTGGCACCGCTTCCGCTACGTCACCCTGCCGACCATCTCACCGGTCGTGCTCTTCGCGACCGTCACCGGAGTCATCGCCGGACTCCAGTACTTCACCCAGGCGATGGTCGCCTCCCAAGTCGCCAACGGCAACATCCAGCCCGCGCCCGGCTATCCGGACGGCTCCACCCTCACCTTCCCGCAACAGCTGTACATCGCCGGCTTCAACCAGTTCCACGCGGGCTACGCCTGCGCCCTCGCCGTGGTGCTCTTCGTGGTGGCGATGGCCTTCACCGTCGTCCTGCTCCGCCGCGCCTCCGGCTTCGACATCGAGGAGGCACCGCGATGACGACCACCTATGCCCCGGCACCTGCCCGGCAGACCCGCGCCGCATCACCCCACCAGGCCGCACGCGGCCGGGCGAGCCGTCGGCGCAAGCTGGTGTGGATTGCCGAACACGCCGTCGCCGTCGGCCTGGCCTGCGCCTTCATCGGCCCGATCGTGTTCATCTTCCTGACCTCGGTCATGACCGACGGCCAGTCCCTCACCACGAGCCTGTGGCCCCATCACTGGCAGTGGTCCAACTACCGCACGGTGTTCGCCACCGCACCGGTCGGCACCTGGCTCGCCAACACCGTGCTCTACGCGGTCGCCGCCACCGCGGCCACCCTGCTCTCCAGCGTCCCCATCGCGTACGCACTCGCACGGCTGCGCTTCAAGGGCCGCAACACTGCCTTCCTGTGCGTCATCACCATGATGATGCTGCCGCCCCAAGTCCTGGTCATCCCCATGTACTTGATGTGGGCCCGGCTCCATCTCACCGGCACCATCTGGCCGTTGGTGCTCCCGTCCCTGTTCGGGGACGCCTTCTCGGTGTTCCTGCTGCGCCAGTTCCTGCTCACCGTCCCCGAGGACTATCTCAACGCGGCCCGGATCGACGGCTGCGGCGAACTGCGGGTCCTCACCCGGGTGGTGCTCCCGATGATGCGTCCGGCGCTCGTCGCGGTCGGGCTCTTCTCCTTCTTCGACGCCTGGAACGACTACTACGGCCCGCTCATCTACACCGGCGAGACGCCCGCCCACTGGACCCTGGCCCTGGGCCTGGCGACTTTCAAGACCTCCCATGCCGTGCAGTGGAACCTCACCATGGCGGCGACCCTCATCGCGATGGCGCCGGTGATCATCGTCTTCTTCTTCGCGCAAAAGGCCTTCATCGAGGGCGTCACACTGACAGGAGTCAAAGGTTGAAGATCACCGTTGTCGGCGGCGGATCCACGTACACCCCCGAACTGGTCGACGGATTCGCCCGGTTGGGACTTCCTGTCACGGAGATCGCCCTGGTCGACCCCGACCCGGAGCGGCTCGCGGTCATCGCCCCGTTCGCCCGCCGCATCCTGGCCCGCCAGGGCAGCGCCGCGAAGATCACCACCACCGCCGACCCGGACGCGGGCATCGACGGCACCGACGCCGTCCTCTTCCAGCTCCGCATCGGCGGCCAGGCCGCCCGGCACATCGACGAGACCCTCCCGCACGAGTGCGGCTGCATCGGCCAAGAGACCACCGGCGCAGGGGGGTTGGCCAAGGCGCTGCGCACCGTGCCGGTCGTCCTCGACCTCGCCGAACGGGTCGCCAAGCGCGCCCCGAACGCCTGGATCGTCGACTTCACCAACCCGGTCGGCATCGTCACCCGCGCCCTCCTCGACGCCGGCCACAAGGCAGTCGGTCTCTGCAATGTCGCCATCGGCTTCCAACGCACCTTCGCCGACTGGCTCGGCGTCGACCACGAGCGCGTCGCCCTCGACCACGTCGGCCTCAACCACCTGACCTGGGAGCGGGCGGTACGGCTCGACGGCGTGGACGTCCTGCCGCGCATCCTCGACGAACACGGCCAGGCACTCGCGGACCGGCTGCGCATGCCGCTCGACGTGGTCCGCCGCCTCGGCGTCGTCCCCTCCTACTACCTGCGCTACTACTACGCCCACGACGAGGTCCTCCGCGAACAGCTCAGCGAACCCTCCCGCGCCGAACAAGTCGCGGGCATGGAGGGCGACTTGCTGAAGATGTACGCCGACCCCGCCCTCACCGAGAAGCCCGCCCTCCTCGACAAACGCGGCGGCGCCTACTACTCCGAGGCGGCCGTCCAGCTGGTGCACGCCCTCACCACCGACACCGGCGACATCCGCGTCGCCAACGTCCGCAACAACGGCACCCTGCCCTTCCTCCCCGACGACGCCGTCATCGAGGTCCCCTCCCGCATCGGCGCCCAGGGAGCAACTCCCTTGCCCGTCACGGCCGTAGAGCCACTCTTCGCCGGATTGATCGCGCATGTGACGGCCTACGAGGAACTGGCCCTGGAAGCAGCCCTGCACGGTGGTGTCGACCGGGTCGCGACAGCGTTGCTGGCGCATCCCCTCGTCGGACAGGTCAAGGTCGCCGAGGAGTTGGCGGCGAAGCTTGTCGCCGCCAACCGCGAACACCTGTGGTGGGCCTGATGAAGACAGGCCTGCTGCTCGCCGTCGACGGCGGCAACTCCAAGACCGACGTGGCCGTACTGACGACGGACGGCACGATCCTGGGCCGGGCCCGGGGCGGTGGATTCCGCCCGCAGGCTGTCGGTGTGGACGCGGCGATGGACGTGCTCGCCGCCCTGCGTGCCGAGGCGATGGCGGCGGCGGGGGTGGGGGACGGCGTTGTGGTGGACGGGATCACGGCGTTCCTCGCCGGGGCCGATCTGCCGTACGAGATCAAGGCGTTGCGCGAGGCCGTCGGTGCCCGTCGGTGGGCGGTCACGCAGCGCGTCGACAACGACTCCTACGCCGTCCTGCGCGCCGGTGCCAGTCGGCCCTGGGGTGTCGGCGTGGTCTGCGGCACCGGTATCAACTGCGTCGGCGTCGCCCCCGACGGCCGTACCACCGGCTTCGCCGCGCTGGGCCGGATCTCGGGGGACTGGGGCGGCGGCATCGACGTGGGCACGTCGGCACTGTGGCACGCGGCGAGGGCGGAGGACGGCCGAGGCCCGCAAACGGCCCTTCGTACGGCGGTCACCGACCACTTCGGCCTGCCCACGGTCGCCGACGTCACCGCCGCCCTGCACAGCGGCGACCTGCCCGCACTCCGGCTGAGCGAACTGTGCCCGGCGGTCTTCGCGGCCCGCGACGACGGCGACGAGATCGCGGTCGAACTGGTCGAACGACTCGCTGCGGAGATCGCCAGAATGGCGCTGACCGTTCTGTGCCGCCTGCAACTCGCCGTCTCCCCGGACCCCGAAGTGGTGCTCGGCGGAAGCGTGTTGGCGGCAGGGCACCGCGCCCTCCTCGACGACGTCGAACACCGTCTCACCGTGGCGGTGCCGGGTGTTCGCCCGGTGGTGTGTACGGACCCGCCTCTGCTCGGCGCCGCCCTGGCCGCGCTGGATCTGCACGCGGGACCGGAGCCCGGGGCCGAGGCGCGGCTGCGTGCGGGGTTCCGGGGGAGCGGCGGTCCGTGATCCGGTACGCCCGTCAAGCGGGCAGTTCCACGGTGATGCTGAGGCCGCCGGTGGGGCGCGGGGTGAGGGTGAGGGTTCCGTCGTGTGCCTGGGTGATGGTCTTGACGATGGCCAGGCCGAGGCCGACGCCTGCCTGGTCGGTGTGGATGCGCTCGGTGCCGCGACGGAAGGGTTCGGTGAGGGTCGAGACCAGCTGCGGGGTGAGCCGCTCGCCGGTGTTCTCGACGGACAGCACCACGGACTCGGGACGGACATCGGTGTGGACCCGTACCGTGCCGTGTTCCGGCAGGTTGTGGACGATCGCGTTCTGGACGAGGTTCGTGGTCAGCTGCAGCAGGAGCGCCGGCGATCCGGTCGTGGGGGCGATGTCGCCGCAGGTCTCGAGGGTGACGCCGTGTTTCTCCGCGAGGGGGAGGAGGGTCTCGGTGGCCTCTTCCGCGACGAGGGACAGGTCGACCTGTTCCCGGGTGAACGACCGCTGGCCCGCGAGGCTGAGCAGGAGCAGCGCCTCGGTGAGGTCGATGGCCCGGGTGTTGACGGCGTGGAGGCGGTCGACGAGCCGGACGGTGTCGTGGTGCGGATCGGTGCGGGCGACGTCGAGGAGTGCCTTCGAGATCGCCAGCGGGGTGCGCAGCTCGTGAGAGGCGTTGGCCGTGAAGCGCTGCTGTTCGGCGACGTGTGCTTCGAGCCGCGCGAGCATCGTGTCGAAGGCGTCGGCGAGTTCACGGAACTCGTCCTCGCGGCCGGGCAGTTGGATCCGGTGGGAGAGCGATCCGTTCGTCGCCATACGGGTAGCGTGGGTGATGCGGGTCAGCGGCGCGAGCATGCGGCCGGCGAGGATCCACCCTCCCACGAGGCCGAACACCAGCAGGAACGCCAGTACCGCGGCGGCCCTCGGCGCGAAAACGGCCAGGAGGGCGGACCGGATGGGAAAGACACCCTGCGTGGGCCTGTCGTCGGGATCGATGAGCATCGCGCGGTTGGGGACGTAGCGGAGGAGGAACACCCACACCGCCGCGAGCAGCAGGGCACCGGCCACCATGAGGAATCCGGCGTAGCTGAGGGTGAGTTTGAGACGAGCACTCATCCCGGGGGCCCTATCCACGATTCTCCCCCTCGTGTCCGGCCTCGGGCGGTGCGTCGATGCGGTAGCCGACACCCGGCACCGTGGCGATGAGCCAGGGTTCGCCGAGCCGTTTGCGCAGCGCCGAGACGGTGATGCGGACGGCGTTGGTGAACGGGTCCGCGTTCTCGTCCCAGGCGCGTTCCAGGAGTTCCTCGGCGCTGACGACACCGCCCTCGGCGGCGACAAGGACTTCGAGCACGGCGAACTGCTTCCGGGTGAGCGCGACATAGCGGTCGTCGCGGTGGACCTCGCGCCGGAACGGATCGAGGCGCAGGCCCGCGATCTCCCGTACGGGCGGCCTGTTGTGGGCGCGTCTGCGGTCGAGTGCCCTGAGCCGGAGCACGAGTTCCCGGAGTTCGAAGGGCTTCGTGAGGTAGTCGTCGGCGCCGAGTCCGAACCCGGAGGCCTTGTCGTCGAGCCGGGCGGCGGCGGTGAGCATCAGGATCGGCATGCCGCTGCCGGAGGCCACGATGCGTCGGGCGATCTCGTCGCCGGAGGGGCCCGGGATGTCCCGGTCCAGCGCGGCGATGTCGTAGGTGTTGACGCGGAGCAACTCCAGCGCGGTGTCGCCGTCCCCCGCGATGTCGGCGGCGATCGCCTCCAGGCGCAGGCCGTCGCGGATCGCCTCCGCCAGATAGGGCTCGTCCTCGACGATCAGCACACGCATGCCCTCCAGGCTACGAGTCGGCACCTATCGCCGACGTATCGAGAACCGCATACGCGCGGGCAACACCGCGTCGCCTTCACTCGGGACACCGGGCGCTCGACTCCGAGCCACCGGAACGAACGCGAGTGAGGAAACACGATGACGCAGGCGGACCGGGCGGAGACCGGACAGGACGTCCCGGCGGACACCCGCGCGCCGGCCACCGCCGGGCCGTGGCGCGGGGGCGTGCACCGCGCGATCCGCTACGGCCTCCGGCCCGGGCCCTGGAAGCGCGGCCCGGTGCTCGCGGCGCTGGCGCTGCTGCTCGGCCTGCTGATGCTGCTGCACGCGTGGATCCCGAACCGGGTCGGTGGCATCGGCAGTCTGGTGGAGACCTTCCTGCCGTGGTTCGGTGTGTTCGTCCCGGTGCTGCTGGCCTGCGCGCTGTGGCGCCGCTCCGCCTCCGCCGTGCTCGCGCTGCTGCTGCCGGTCACGGTGTGGCTGAACCTCTTCGGCGGGCTGCTCGGCGACAGGTCCCACTCCGGCGCCGACCTCACCGTGGTGAGCCACAACGTCGACGCCGACAACCCCGACCCGGCAGGCACCGCCCGCGACCTCGCCGCCTCCGGCGCGGACCTGCTGGCGCTGGAAGAGATCACCCCGCAGGCCCGGGGAACGTACGAGAAGGAACTGGCGAAGGCGTACCCGTACCGCACGGTGCAGGGCACGGTGGGGCTGTGGAGCAAGCTGCCGCTGTCCGACTCCCGGCCGGTCGACACCAGGATGGACGCCGGGCCGCTGGGCGCCACCAAGTCGGCCGCGACCAAGTTGGCCTACAACCGGGCCCTGCGCACCACGGTGACCACCGACCACGGGCCGCTCGCGGTGTACGTGGCCCACCTGGGATCGGTACGGGTCAATCCCAGGATGGGCTACTGGACGGAGTCCCGGGACAGGGGCGAGCAGGCGCTCGCCGAGGCCGTCGCCGCCGAGCGGAACGGGCGGGTCGTGCTGCTCGGCGACCTGAACGGCACCATGGACGACCGCGTGTTCGCCGGCCTCACCTCGCGGCTGCGCTCGGTCCAGGACGCGGCCGGGGCCGGCTTCGGCTTCAGCTGGCCGGCGAAGTTCCCGGTGGCGCGGATCGACCAGATCCTGGTGCGGGGCGTGCAGCCGGAGAGCGCGTGGCTGCTGCCCGCCACGGGCAGCGACCACCTGCCGGTGGCGGCCGGAATCAGCTGGTGAACGTCACGGGGAGTCGGCGGAGGAGGGCCTCCGGCGCAGTGAGTTCCTCGGCCGGTGCGGCCGGGATCACCGGTCGGAGTCGGTCAGCAGGCCGATCAGATAGATCGTGATCGCACGCTCCAGCGTCGCGGCGAAGGGCGTACGGAGGAACACGAGACTCGGATCGGCGGCATAGGCGTCTCGCACGGCCGTCGCCGGATGGCTGTGCGTCCACAACGCTCCGACGAGAACGATCGTCATGCTGGCCGCTTCGGCGGCCTCCCGGTCGCCGAGCTCGGGCAGGATCTCCCGCAGCATGCCCGCCAGACCGGCAAGACCGTCGTGGGCCCCCCGCTTGTATCTCGCGGCCAGCTCGGCGGAGACATTGTGCTCGAGAATGCCGGCCTGGGCACTGAGCAGTTCGCAGAGCATCTTCCGGGACGCGAACGACGCGGCCAGACCCGATGCCACCGACTCGGCCCTCGCGATCGCGGAACCCGTCCGGTCGACGCAGGCGGGAAGTTGATCGACCACCTCTGTCAGAAAATCGCGGGTCAGGCTCTCCAGGAGGTCCAGCAGGACCGCCTCTCGCGACTCGAAATAGCGCATGACGTTGGACTTCGCCAGTCCCACGCGGCGGCTGAGCTCATTGAGGCTCACGGCTGAGACCGGCATCTCGCTGAGCATGGTCGCCGCCGTCTCCAGGATGCTCCGGCGGCGTACTTCGCGCTGCTCCTCGTTTCTGGCGCGCTGGAACGTGTTCATGCCCGCATATTACAGACCTGCGGTCCCTTGTGTAGAGACCGCAGGTCTCTTATGCTCGGAGCGTCCGAAGAGCCCGCCGGTCTGTTAAGTGGGGCCGGTTCAACGTCCCATCCATGACTCGCAAGGAATGACCATGACGAAAAAGGTAGCCCTGGTCACCGGTGCCTCCTCGGGCATCGGGGAAGCCACCGCCCGACAGCTTCAGCAGGCCGGCTTCATCGTCTATGGCGCGGCCCGGCGCACCGACCGGATGAACGGGCTGGCGGCGTCGGGCGTGCGCACGCTCTCGCTGGACGTCACCAGCGAGAGCTCGGTCGGCGACGCGGTCGCCGAGATCATCGCGGCCGAGGGCCGCATCGACGTTCTCGTCAACAACGCCGGCTACGGCTCGTACGGCGCGCTGGAGGACGTTCCCATGGCGGAGGCCCGCGCACAGATCGAGGTGAACGTGTTCGGCCTGGCGCGGCTGACCCAGCTGGTCCTGCCGCACATGCGGGCCCAGCGCAGCGGCACGATCGTGAACATCAGCTCCATGGGCGGCCGGTTCGCCACACCCATGGGGGCCTGGTACCACGCCAGCAAGTACGCCGTCGAAGGCCTCAGCGACGCGCTGCGCCTGGAAGTCGGGCGGTTCGGCATCGACGTCGTACTCATCGAACCCGGCTCCATCCGGACCGACTGGGGCGCGATCGCGGCCGACAGGCTGCGTGCCACCTCCTCCCGCGGACCGTACGCCGAGCAGGCCGACGCGATGGCCGAGTCCCTGGAGCGAAGCTCGCGGCCAGGCACCCGTATGGCCTCACCCGCCACCGTCATCGGCAAGGCGGTGACCAGGGCGGCGACCGCCCGGCGTCCGCGCACCCGCTACCGCGTCGGTTTCGGAGCGCGCCCCCTCATTTTCCTCAACCGGCTGTTGCCGGACCGCACTTTCGACGCCCTCGTCAAACGCTCGTCCGGCGTGCCGGCGTGAGCGCCTCCCCGCTCTGAGACCAACTCCGAGGAATCCGAGACCAGTTCAGAAGACTCCGGAACCAACTCCGAAGAATCCGGGACCGACTCCGAAGAAGAGGAAAGACCATGACTGAATCCACCGCCCCTCGCCCCAAGGCCCTGATCGTCCTGTCGTCGGCACGCGTGCTCCCGCTGAGCGAGCCCGTCGGCCACCCCGGACTACCGATCGGGTTCTTCCTCGTCGAACTCGCCGCCGTGATGGCGCAGTTCGAGAAGGACTACGACTTCGTCCTGGCCACGCCGGACGGCCGGCCGCCGCAGCTCGACGTCAACGGACTCGCTCTCAACTTCCACGGGGGCGGCAGCCTCGGTCTCGCCACCGCCCGGACCACCGTGCAGAGCGGAGTCGAGCGGTTCGGCCCCGAGAAGCTGCGGGAGAAGAATCCGGACCTCGTCAAGCGCCGTGAGACCGAACTCGCCCTCGCCCGCAGGTTCCTCGGCCGCATCCCGGTCTCCGAGGCGCTGCCCAGGACGGACGCGGAGGCCGTCTCCGTCCGAGGTGATGTCGTCGCCGGCTTCGAGGCGTTGCCGCAGCGCGAGTACCTGTCCATCCAGCAGCTGATCGAACGGCACCGCGACCCCGCCTCCGGCTTCTCGCTGGCAGACCTCGCCTTTGTGCACATGCCCGGCGGACACGCACCGATGGTCGACTTCCACGACAACCCGTGGATGGGGGAGTTGCTCCACACGCTCCGCGAGGTGGACGTCCCGATATCCCTCATCTGCCATGCCCCGATCGCCCTCACCTCGGTGCGCCACCGGGTCGACGGCGACGGGAAGGTCACGACCGATCCCGACCACGCCTTCAAGGGCGCACGGATCACCACCGTGGCCAAGTACGGCGAAAAGACCGTGCTCGCGTTCAACTACCCGAAGGTGCCCGGCGAACGCACACGCCTGCAGTTCTACGTCGACGTGGCCCTCAAGGAGGCCGGTTACGACGTCAACCTCACCCTCAACCCCTCGGCCCCCAAGGTGATCTGGGACGCCGACCACTCCCTGCTGACCGGCAACGGCCCCCAAGCCGTGGACGAGCAGGCCACCCGTCTCGCCGAGATCGTGCGCGACCGGGCGCGCAACTCCCCTTCACGCACGCGGTAGTTGCACCCGGCCATCACGTCCACCGGCCATCACCATCAGGGGAGAGGCCCTACGCCCGTACCCCGAGCCGCATCGCATACCCCGAGTGACGCAACTCCTCGCCCCGGAACTCCCCGAAGGCCCAGAAGCCGAGGTCGTCCAGGTAGTCGATGCGATCGCCGCCGATCCAGTACCGGCCCTCGTAGGCGTGCGGGCGGCCGCCCCGGGTCTCGTCGTAGCGGCCGTCGGCGGTCAACTCCTGGTGCAGGAAGTCGTTCTCGTCGATCCAGACGCCGACGCGCGGGTTGCCGGTGAGGTCCTGGGTGGCGGGGACGCCCGCCTCGGGCGCGGTGGGCCGACCGGGGGCGTCCGTACCGGCCCAGAGCACCGGCTGGCCGGCCGCGACCAGGGCGCGGACCTGTTCGGGGCGCGTCAGCAGCGTGTCCTGCGCGCCCGCCACGTCCGGAGCGAACTCGTCCGGTACGACGAGGAGGTCGCCGGTGTTCCCCGGCGTCAGCGTCGCGACGTACTCGGAGCGCCGGCCGCGCCCGCCCACCAGGGCGACGGTGTCCACGGGTGGGTGGCTGCTTCACGGCAAGCCTGGTCGCGCCCGAGGAGCGCAACCAGGCCGCCGTCCACCCAGGTGTCCCGCACCCACCCTTAGGAGGTCAGCCCGCAGCCGCGGTGAGCGCTCCCAGCGCACTGGCCTGCGTACGCCAGTCGAACTGGTTCGGGCTGGTGCCCGCCCAGCGTTCGCCGAGGGCGTTGAGGGAGGTCCGGTCCTGTGCCCACAGGGTGTCGGCCTGTTTCTGGATGTAGTTCCGGTAGGTGGTGGAGCCGGTGGCCTGCGTGAGGTCGGCGAAGTTCCGCATGAAGATGCCCTTGAACTGCTTCTGGTTGTCGTCGCAGGACGCCGAGCCGACGTCGCAGGACTCGGTGAGCACTCCGCCGGAGGTCAGCGTCGGACTGCTGATCGCCGCGTCCGCCAGAGTGCGCGCCGTGGTGAGAAGCGAGCTGTCTCCGGTCGTCTTCCACAGCTCCGTGAAGGCGCCGATGGCCAACCCCTGGTTGTAACTCCACACGGTGGAGCCGTTGTTGACGCAGGACGAGGAGAGCCCGTCGTTCACCAGACCCGAGGAGTTGATCATCCCGCTGGCCTTGTACCAGGCGGCCGACGTCCTCGCCCGCTGGAGCCACACGGTGTCACCGGCGATGCGCTGGTGCAGCGCGGTGGTCAGCCACAGGTACTGCCCGTTCGTCACCGCGTTCTTGTAGGTCCGCTCACGGTCCCACCACACGCCGCCGCCACAGGTGCCGGTGTCCCAGTACTGCTGGACGTAATTGGCAATGGTGACAGCCTCGTTGAGATACCGCGCGTCGTGCGTGTAGTCGTACGCGTCGATCCACGCGATCGCCCACCACCCCGAGTCGTCGATCGACCGGCTGATGAAGTCGCCCTCGATCGCGTCCGAACTGCGCGTCCCGGCCGCGAAGACACCCTTGTTCTGGTCGAAGGTGCGGGCGATGACCCAGTCGTAGTCGTGCGTGCCGGTCGTCTTCGCGAAGTCGATGACGGACGTGAGGGTCGCCGCCGAGTTCCACCAACTGCTGGGCCACCAGCCGTTGTAGGGGTCGTACGACGTCATCAGCGCGTCCGCCGCCGCACGCGCCCTGGTCGGCACGGGCCGGTACCACGCGGTGCAACTGCCCTCGTTGTGGCTCGCCTCCCGGCCGCAGGCGCGGACCGCGCCGCCGTAGAGGAGACCGCGCGGATCGCGGGTCGCGTACATCGCCGTACGGGTGGTGGTCGCTCCGGACGGGGTGCTCGTACGGCCGAGGGAGGAACCGTCCGGCCAGGTCGAACCGCCGTCCCAGGAACGGTCCAGCCAGATCTCGTCACCGGCGCCACCGGTGTCGATGCTCGCCCAGGCCGCCGTGTTCTTCTGGTCGACGTGCAGCCGAATTGTGCGGCCGTACAGGGTCGTTGACGGGATCGGCTGCTCGTCGCCGGCCGCCTGGCCCGCGCTCGTGCCGTCGCACACGGTGTCGCAGACCGTGGGGTAGACCCAGTTCGTGCAGCCGACCCCGGCCGCGTCGCCGCAGGCCCGGACGAGGCCGCGCTTGTGGTTGCGCGGGTCGGTGATGTTGTACATCAGGGTCCTGGTGCCGGTCCACGTGCTCGGGATGCTCGCCTTGCCGAGCAGGCCGTCCCACGTGGCGCCGCCGTCCCAGGAACGGTCCAGCCACACCGAGTCGCCGGTCGTGCCGTTGTCGATGCTGGCCCACGCCATGTCGTCCGCGTCGGACACATGGAGCTGGACGCGCCGGCCGTTGAGAATCCTGTCCGGCACTGGAAACGTCTCCTGCCGTGCCTGCGACGGGTCCAGCGTGTCGCAGGCCAGGACGCACACCTGGGTGGCGGCGGACGCCGGCGTCGCGGCCGGGACCAGCGCCACGAACGCGAGGGCGGCCGTCAGCAGAAAGCTGAGGAACCGTGGTCTGACAACGATGTCGAAGCTGCGTAGGGACACCGGAACTCGCCTCGATTTCACGATGGGGGACGCCGGTCGTGAATGGATTCAGGACTGGATCAATGGTCCATACCTGTACCCGTCTCGGAGGCAGTGAACCGGCTCGGCGTGAGCCTGTCAATGCCGCAAGGGGCGGTTTTTTCACAGGAGTTGAAGGCTGCCGCGACGGCTTGACACCCGGTTTTCCGGCGCCCATCATCGGTCCGAACTTTGGCGAGTCATCTCGCGTACCCGTTGCTCCTCAGGCTCCAGGCCTCCGTGGTCGATCGTTTTGAATCGATTCATGCACCTGGTTGTCCAGTTGAGCGGCTGGTTCCCCCACCGATCCGGGAGGCACTCATGCGCCGCCGCAGGCCATCGCAGAACCGAACGCCCAGACCGGGCCGCCTAGTCGGGCTCACCATGGCGGTGGCCGCCGCGCTGGCCGTGGCCCCGGCCCTGTCCGCAGGCGCGGCGCCGGCGACCGCAACGCCCAGCCCCCGGGCTGCACTTGACGCCCTGAACTACTCGCCGACCTCGCGCACCCTCAAGCCGACCGCGATCTACCGCACCGCCGGCATCGTCGCGAACCCGACGAACGTCCTGAACGGACAGTCGACGCGGATCTCCGGTGCGCAGTCGGCCGTCACGCTCGACTTCGGGAAAGAAGTCGGCGGCTTGGTAACGTTGTCATTCGGCAGCACCAGCTCCAGCGGCCAACGCGTCGGCCTGGCCTTCAGCGAGTCGTCGCTGTACGTGGGCAACAACAGCGACCGCAGCAGCGGCCGGGACGGCGAGGACGGCGCGCTCTACGCGACGCCTTCCGCCAACGGCACGTACACCGTGCCCACCGCCCAACTCCGGGGCGGATTCCGCTACTTGACGGTCTTCCTCGACAGCTCGGGCTGGGTGGACCTCAACGGCGTCAGCCTCAACTTCACCGCCGCTCCGGGGAAGACCAACCCGGCCGACTACGCCAACTACTTCTCCTCCAGTGACGAGTTGCTCAACCGCATCTGGTACGCCGGGGCGTACACCGTGCAGTTGAACACGATCGCCTCCAACCAGGGCCGCGCCTGGCCCCCGCCCACGTCGGCATGGGACAACAGCGCCACTGTCGGCGTAGGTGACTCCGTGCTGGTGGACGGCGCGAAGCGCGACCGCACGGTGTGGCCCGGCGACATGGGCATCGCCGTCCCCACGCAGTACGCGTACTCGAACGACCTCACCTCGACCCGCAACGCGCTGACCACGATGTACAACGCGCAGTCGGCCGCGGGCGAAATCCCGTGGTCCGGGCCGCCGTTCAACCTCACCGGCTCGGACACCTACCACACGTGGACCCTGCTGGGGACGTCCACGTACTACACGTACACCGCAGACCGGTCGTGGCTGGACTCCGAATGGTCCAACTACAAGCGGGGCATGGCCTTCATCACCAACAAGATCGACGGCAACAACCTCCTCAACGTGACCCGCACCCAGGACTGGGCCCGGGTCGGCCAGGGCGGCGAGAACATCTCCGCCAACGCGCTGCTGTACGGCGCCCTCAAAGGCGGCGCCACGCTCGCCACGGTCGAGGGCGACAGCACCCTCGCGGCGACCTGGAACAGCAAGGCGGCCGCCATCAAGTCCGCCGCCAACTCCCTGCTGTGGGACGCCTCCAAGGGCATGTACAAGGACAACCCCACCAGCGGGCTGTACCCGCAGGACGGCAACTCCCTCGCCGTCTGGTACGGGTTGAGCGACTCCACGGCCAAGTCGAAGAGCATCATCGCGGGGCTCGGCAACAACTGGGGCATCTACGGCCCGACCACGCCCGAATGGGGCGGCAACGTCTCGCCGTTCGCCGGCGGCATGGAGCTGAACGCGCGCTTCACCGCCAACGACGACTACACCGCGCTGGACCAGATCCGCCGCACCTGGGGCCACATGCTCGACAGTGACATCGGCACCAAGAGCACGTTCTGGGAAGGTGTGAAGGCCGACGGCGGCCTCGCGTACGGCGGTTCGTTCATGAGCCTGGCCCACGGCTGGTCCACCGCGCCCACCTCCACGCTCACCTTCGACGTGCTCGGCACCGCGCCCGAGTCGTCGACCGGCGCGTACCGCTTCGTCCCGCACCCCGGCGACCTGACCAGCGCCGAGGGCCGCATCACCATGCCCCAGGGTGCGATCAACGCGTCCTGGTCCCGCAACCCGTCGGCCGGCACCTACTCGGCGCAGTTGACCAGCCCGTCCGGCAGCACCGGCCGCATCGGCGTCCCCAAGCTGGGCGGCAACATCACCGTGTCCGTGAACGGCACCACGGTCTGGAGCAACGGCACCTTCACACCCACCTCCGGCATCACCGGCGGCAGCCAGGACGACACCTACGTCTACCTCACCGGCGTCGCCCCCGGCAGCTACAACGTGTCCGCCACCGGCCTCGGCAACCCGTCGCCGCCCGCCGACCCCGGCACCGGCGCCCTGCGCGCGGGCTACACCCGGTGCGCGGGCGAGGGCGGCACCTGCTCCTTCAGCGGCACCCGCTCGGTGGCCTACGGCGCCGGGACGTACACGTACAAGACGGTGACCAGCAGCACCGCCTGCACCAACGACTCCTTCGGCGGCGACCCGGCGACGAACCTCGTCAAGTCCTGCTACGTCGCCGACGCGGGCGGCCCGCCCGGATACACCGCCTGCGCGGCCGAGGGCGGCACCTGCGCCGTGCCCGGCTACAACCGCGACGTCGCCTACGGCGCCAACGGCAACTTCGTCCACCAGGTCACCAACGGCTCCGTCGACTGCTCCAACGCACACTTCGGCGATCCCATCGACGGAGTCGCCAAGTCCTGCTACCTACCGCCCGCCGGCGCCCCGGCCGGAGGCTGGACCAAGTGCGCCGACCAGAACGACACTTGCTCAGCAGCCGCGGGCCAGCCGGTGATGTACGGCGCCTACGGAGCGTTCACCACGGCCACCGCCACCGGCAACACCGCCTGCACCGACGCCACGTTCGGCGACCCGATCCCGGGCGAGTCGAAGGCCTGTTACACCGCCACCGGCGGCCCGCCCGGCTACGCCACCAACTGCTCGGCGGAAGGCGGTACTTGTAGCTTCAGCGGACAGCAGACCGTCGCCTACGGCGCCCGGGGCCGCTTCCTCTACAAGGCGTTCACGGGCGGCGCGGCCTGCACGACGGCCGCCTTCGGCTCCGACCCGCTACCCAATGTGAGCAAGTCCTGCTACCTCACGCCCTGACGAACACCGGGACTACTGGCCTTCGTTCTGCGCTGTCAGAGCGAAGGCCAGCAGTGCCGTCGTCGTGAAGTCCAGCGAGGGTTCCACGGTCTGCCAGGCGCCCACGTCGTCGACGTACCGTGCGCCCTTGCCGTCGAAGTCGGTCCAGGCTCCGGTCGGTGGGGCGGCGGTGCACTTCTTCATGGTGGGGAAGCCGTTCAAGTCGGTCAGTTTCGCTGCCGCGTTGGGGCCGTTGACCACCGCGCCCCGCAGGATCGCACCCTTCCCGTCGAGGCTGCCCCGGAGGTTGGCCAACTGGTGTTCCGGGCAGTGCGGGTAGACCTCACCGGCACCGATCATGAAGCTCGTGCCCCAGGGGTTGGCGCCGAGGGCCCAGCCCCGCTGCCGCCCGGCGAACGCCGCGTAACGCGTGTCCCCGGTCGCCTTGGCGTAGAGGCGGGCGGTGGCCACCAGGCCGAACGTGTGCGGTACGGCGTCGAAGTCGTCGTAGACCGCGCCGGCTCCGAACGGATCGTGCCCCGCGCGATCGACCCCGTCCTCCAACTGGCGCCGCAGGTCCTTGTACAGGTCCGCGGCCCCGATGCCGTTGCTGCGGGCGCCGTCCAAGGCCGTGGCCAGGTCGACGTGGGCCAGGGCGCTGACGTCCGCGACGTTCAGGGTGCCCTTGACGTCGGAGTCCAGGTAGGCGCGGGCCCAGCGGGCCGCGTCGGCGGTCCAGTCGCCCTCCCGGTCGTCGCCCAACTGTCCTGCGGCCAGGGCCAGTTCGGCGCCGGCGAACTCCATGTCGTCCTGCCACGAGTCCTCGGGATAGAAGCCGCTCGGGAAGGCGGTGACGAGCGGCTCGTCGGGATCGTGGTCGGTGTCGGCCAGGTCGTAGACGGCGGCGGCCTTGTCCAGCCACTCCCGTGCCTCGTCCGGGTCCGTGTCGGCCGCGCGCTGTGCGGCGAGAGCGAAGACCGCGGCCACCCGTCCCGCGAGGCTGGGTGTGATCGGCTCGCCGGGTGCGTTCGCGCGGAACACCGGCCGGTACTTGATCGTGTAGTCCGGGTCGCCGGGCGACACATCGAGGCGGTCGTCGGCCTCCGGCAGTCGCCACACGTCGTGATCCGTCCGTACGGCGTCGTTGCCCGCGCCGATGCCGACCTGGGCGTAGAGCGTCCCGCTGTCCCCGTCCCACATCTTGTCCAGCCATGCCAGGCCGTGGTCGGCCTCGGCGGACAGCCCGGCCTCGTCCGGCAAGTCCCGCTCGGCGAGCAGGAGTTCGGCGGTCGAGTAGGAGGTGGTGCCGGTGAACTTGAGGAAGTCCCCGGCGTCGAACCAGCCGCCCGAGACGTCGACCTTGTCACCGGTCGGGGTCAGCCGCTTGTCCAGCAGCTTCTCGCCCTCCTCGTCGTAGTGCGGGTCGGCGTAGACGGTCGCGTGCTCGTCGGCGAGATGGGAAGGGCCGTGAGCGAGGGCACCGGGAAGCACGTCGGCTCCGTCGCGCTGCGCCTGCAGGAAACGGACGTTGTCCCGGATCAGCGGGGTCATCAGCTCGCTCGCGTCGGCGATCCGGAAGGCGGGGGAGCGGCCGGCGGCGGTGCCGGTCAGGACGACGCGGTAGGTGCCGGGGGTGTTCAGCGCGGAGAGGTCGACGGTCCGCACGGACGGGTACTTGGCGTTCCAGTGACCGGTGACGGCACCGAGCCTGCCCGCCGTGACCACCCTGTCCTTCGCGTCGACGACCTTGAAGCGCGCCCCCGCGAGTGCCCGCGAGGGCCCCATGACGTACGCCTGCTTCGTCTCGCCGCGCACATAGCCGACCTGGTCGACCCGGACGACCGCCTCGGAAGCGGACGGGGTGGCGGCCCCGCCGTAGAAATTCATGGCGACGAGCACGGCGCCGATGCTCGCGGCGGCGGTGGTGACCAGCACTGCTGGGCTGCGCATTGCGTTCATGCGCCCACGGTGCCGGGGCCTTCATGAGATGAGGATGAGGATGCCGGGGGCACGTCCGTGGGCAGTCGCAGTTCGGCGAGCAGGCCGCCGCCGGGAGCGTCTGTGAGACGGGCGGAACCGTGGTGCAGGTCGGCGACCCAGCGGACGATGGCGAGGCCCGCGCCCGTGCCCGGAGCGGTTTCCGAGTCCCCGGTGACACCCCTGGCGAAGACGCGCTCCCGGTCCGCGAGGGGCACCCCCGTCCCGTGGTCGCGGACGGTGACCAGCCCCGGCGTGACGGCGACCTCCACCGGCGACCCGGCCGGGCCCCCGTGCCGCTGGGCGTTCTCCACCAGATTCCGTACCGCCTGCGCCAGCAGATCCGGATCGCCCAGCACCACCACCGGCTCGGACGTCACCGTGACACTCTCGTGGTCCGGCAACTCCTCGACCGTGGTCTCCACCAGCTGATCCAGCCGCAACGGCACCAACTCCACCCGCTGCGCACCCGACTCCAGCCGCGCCCTGGCCAGCAGCCCGGTGACCAGCCGACTCAGCCGGTCCACCAGCCGTAGCGCCTCGTCGGACGAGCCACCCCGTTCCACCACGAGCCGCAAGGTGGCCAGTGGTGTACGCAGCTCGTGCGCCGCCTCGGCCAGGAACTGCTCCTGCTGCCCCAGCCCGCGCAGAGCAGGACGCATCGCCCGGCCCGACAGCAGATGTCCTACGGCCGCCGCGCAGCACACCAGCGCCGTACAGCCGAGCGCCAGCCAGCGCACCAGGAGGTCGTGATCGCGCTCGCTGCGCGCCAGCTCGGTGCCGACCAGTACGGCTGCCCCGACCCGGTCTCCGTCCCAGACCGGAGCCGCCGCCCACCGCAGCCGCCCGCCCTCGGCGGCGGGCGCGCTGACGAGGACGGTCTCCTGCTCGTCCAGGACACTCCGCCAGACCTCGTCCAGCCGGTCCTGCTCGGGCAGCGAGGAGCGTCCGGGGACGACGTTCCGCAGCGTCGGTGCCTTCCCGGGGGCCGCTTGCAGGACGGCCAACGCCTGTGCGCCCTGGGCGAGTTCGTCCTCGCGGAGCGGCTCCAGGTGCAGTACCCCCGCGTCGAACCAGACCGCCCGCGAAAGGCCCGCAGCGCGGCTGCCGACCTCGTGGTCGAGGCCGGAGCGGCGGGACGCGGAGTCGATACGGATGGCGACCACGGCGAGTACGACGAGACAGGCCGCGGTCGTCGAGGCGAACAGGAGGGTCATCAGACGGCGGGTGCGCCGCAGCCGGGCGACGGCGGGCGACGGGGCACGGCCCTTCACGCGTCGCCGCCCAGGCGATAGCCGACTCCGCGGACGGTCGCGATCGGATCGGGCGGCCCGAGTCGCCTGCGCAACTGCCCGATCAGGACGTCCACCACATTGGACATCGGCTCGCTCGCCTCGTCCCAGCAGCTCTCGATCAGCTCGCTGCGCGTGACGACCTCGCCAGCGCGCAGCATCAGCAGTTCGAGCACCGCGAACTCCTTGGCCGAGAGGCTGAGCAGCACCCCGGCCCGGGTCACCCGGCGCCGTGGCAGATCGACCTCCAGGTCACCCGCCCGCAGGACCGACGGTCGCGCGGGCTGCTCCCTGCGGCACAACGCCCTTACGCGTACGACGAGTTCGGCGAAGGCGAACGGTTTGACCAGGTAGTCGTCCGCGCCGTGCTCGAAGCCGGCCACCCGGTCGCTCACCGCGTCCAGCGCCGTCAGCAGCAGGAAGGGCAGCACCGAGCCCGCCCGGCGCCGCGCGGCGAGCAGCGTGAGGGAGTCGCCGTCCGGGACCGAGCGGTCGGCCACGACACAGTCGTAGCGATTGACGGAGAGCTTGAGATCCGCCTCGGCCAGCGTCCGCGCGAGGTCCACCGCGAACCCCGCGCCTCGCAGCCGATCAGCGACGACGGGCCCCAGCTCGGGGTCGTCCTCCAAGACCATTACGCGCATGGCCCGGAGCTTAGGCCTGTCCGGCGGATCATGCCGGACAGGCCCCGGGCGACGGCGGGCCGCGTGATCAACTGCTGGGCACGGTGTCCTCGAACGTCGTACCCGCGCCCCGGTACGCCGCGACCTTGGCGGCCACCTGCGCCGGGGTGAGGACCTGGTCCTTGACGTGCAGGACGTAGTCGACCTGTTCGTCGTAGGCACGCGCGGTGGAGCTGGTCAGGCCGCCGAAGTCGATCAGCCACTGGTTGAAGTTGATCGACATGGGCCGCTCCGGCAGGTACGCGGCGTCGTGGGTGCCGAAGAGCTGGCCGTCGATGTAGTACTTGATGTTGTTGTTGTCGATGGTCAGTACCAGGTCGTGCCAGCCGTTGTAGCTCTGCCGGCCCTCGGTGTGCTGGTTGACCGCGATCCACGGGTCGGCCTGGTAGGTCTCCCAGGACGTCGTGTACAGGATGTTGGAGGTCTCGCCCCAGCCGCCGTTGGGCAGGTACTCGAAGTCGTACTCGGAGTAGTCGTCCGCCAGCGGGGCCGTGAGGTCGTTGATGGTGAAGAACGTCTGGACGAGATGGTCGCCGTCCGGGCCGTACTTGGGCGCGTCGTTGAACTTGACGCGGGCCGCGTAGGTCCCGTTCTTGAACTTCCTTGTGTTGGTGACGACTTCGGTCTGCTTGGTGGTGTCACCGGTGCCGGCCGTCGAAGTCTCCAGGTTCATCACGGAGTTGCCGCTGCTGGTGGCGAACGTGACATTGCCGGGTGCCCAGGTGGCACCGGAGACACCGGGACCTCCGGAGGTGGAGCGGACGCTCCAGCCGTGCGCAGCGATCTTCGGGTCGTTGTAGGCGCTGTAGTTGAAGTCGTCGAACAGGGTGGCGCCGGTGGCCGGGGGATCGGCTGGCGGGTCGGTGGGCGGGTTCGTCGGGTCGTTGCCCGCGGGGGCCGTGCCCCACAGGGTGGCGCCGGACAGCTGCGCCGTCACCTTCGACCAGTCGCCGTACGACGTCTGCGAGGCGCCGAAGGAGTAGTCGTCGCTCTGGGTCAGGGTCTGCCAGGTCGACTGGTAGAAGCGCAGCTGCATGTCACTGGTGTCGGCGCCCGGCGCGAGGCTGCCGGCCCCGGAGGTGAAGCCGATCTCCAGGTAACGGTCCGCCGTGGCCGTCGGGTTGGCGAGGGTGCCGAAGGTGCCCGTGATGTTGGCGCAGCCCTTGACGGCCCAGGAACACGCGAAACGGTAACTCGCGCTCGCCGAGTCGGACTTGAAGTAGTAGCGGAGCTTGACGCCGCTCAACTGCACAGTCGTGGAGCCGGTGTTCTTCACCTTGAACCACGGCTCGGACTGGTCGGCGGTAGCGCCCGTGGCGCTCGTGCGGTACTGGACGCTCAGCCCGTCGCCGGCCGCGCTCGCGGTGGACGGCATGGCGGTGAGGGCGGCGGCGCCCAGGGCCACCGCGACGGCTGCGGAGGCGGTGGCGCGCAGCCTGGTCTTCGCGAACCTCGTGTCGTGTCTCTTGGTGTGACTCATGTCGGGCCTCTCCAGAAAGGTGGGGTGATTCCGGAACGGGACAGGTCGGGGCGGTACGGGGGACGGGTCAGGTCAGGGGGCGGTACCGGACGCCGAGCGCGTCGAGGCGGGCCGTGTGCGCGTCGAGCCGGGAACGGAAGTCGGCCCAGTCGGTCGCGCCGCTCCAGGCGCGGTCGGCCAGGGCGCACAGGCGTGGATAGGTGAGGTACTCGATGCGCTCGGGCGTCGTGACGAACTCGGTCCACAACTGGGCCTGGGTGCCGAACACTTGACGGGCCGCCTGGGCGTCCGCGTCCTCGGGAACGGGGTCGTGGGCGTGGACGGCACGCAGATCGACCACGTCTCCGGGCTGGGCCGGGGGCTCGCTCGGGTCCTCGGACTGGGCGTAGTCGAGATAGGTCGCCCGGTGGTAGGCGCTGACGACCGGCTGGCCGCGACGGGCCGCCCGCAATGTGTGTGCCGCGTCGCGCCAGGTCATCACCGTGAAGTCCAGGGGCAGTTCGGCACCGGTCTCGGCCCAGCCGACCGGACGCCGCCCGTGCCGCATGAGGAACTCGCCGATACGCCCGAGGAACCAGCCGTGCAGGGCGGCCGGGCTCGACAGGCCCAGCGCCACGGCTCGTTCGCGTGCGGCGGGGCTGTGCGTCCACTCTGCGGTGGGGCACTCCTCGCCGCCGACGTGGATATACGGCGAGGGGAAGACGTCCATGACCTCGTCGAGGACCGTACGGCAGAAGTCGAGTACCTCGTCGTGGACACCGAGAACGGTGTCGCACACGCCCCAGCGGGTCCAGACGTCGAGGGTGCGCTCCGGGTGGTTGCCCAGTTCGGGGTAGGCGGCGAGGGCGGCCCGCACATGCCCGGGCATCTCTATCTCCGGCATGACGGTCACCCCGCGAGCGGCCGCGTAACCAACCAGGTCGGCGAGTTCGGTGCGCGTGTACGAGCCGCCGTGCGGGACGCCGTCGTACAAGTCGCTCCCGGCGGGGCCTTGTTGCGACTCGGCGCGGTGGCCGCCGATCTCGGTGAGCTTGGGATACGCGGACACCGGCATGCGCCAGCCCTGGTCGTCCGTGAGATGCAGATGGAACACGCCGATCTTGTGCAGGGCCAACAGGTCGACGTACCGGCGCAGATAGGAGACGGGCTGGAAGTGCCGGGCCACGTCCAGCATCGCGCCGCGCCAGGTGTGCCGGGGCAGGTCGGTGATCTCGACGCACGGCAGCAGCCACGGCGTATCGCGCTGCGGGCTCTCCGACAGGGCTTGCGGGGGCAGGAGTTGACGGACCGTCTGGATACCGCGGAGCAGTCCGGTGAGGTGCGCGGCGCGCAGCAGTACGGCGTGCGGGGCGACGGTGAGCCCGTACCCCTCCTCGCCCAGACCTGCGAGGCCGGCGAGACCGGGGTCGAGCGTGAGGGTGAACTGCCCGTCCGGGGAGGCCGGTAGAGGCAGTCCGGTGGCGGGGGCGAGCAGGGTGCGCAGCAGGTCCGCGGCCGGTTCGGCGCCCGCGCCGATGCGCAGTGCGGTACCGGCGTCGAGCGTGAACTGCCCCGGCCGGACCGCCGACTTGGTGGGGCGGGGGACGAGAGTGAGCACGGACTGCTGTGCGGGCATGGATCGTCTCCGGGACGGGACGGGACGGGACAGGGCGGGGGCCTGTGGGGGTGCTTGGGGAGGTTCACCTCGGGACGGCATGAACGGGTACCTGACCACCTGACCAGTGAAGCCCACTGGACAGCTCACCTCTCGATGTGAGGACGAAGGTGGCATAGACCAATGTGGGCGTCAACCCCCTCTGTCGAAAGGGGACTTGGCATGCTGGTCGCTCGGGATGCGGAGGATCGCCGCCGGGTGGTGGTTACACTGCCCGGGTCAACAGGGCGATTGCGGGCGCCCCGTGGTCAACTGGTCAAGTGGTTAACCAGGGACTCCGCGCATGAGGAGTACGACATGAAGGCCGACGCGCCAGGCGCGGTGCTCAAGCGGGAGCGGGTCCGCGACTTCATCCTCGATCTCGTCGAATCGCACCACCCGGGGGACGCGATCCCCTCCGAGCGCGTCCTCTGTTCCCAACTGGGCGTGTCCCGCCCGACGTTGCGCGCAGCGGTGGACGAACTCGTGGCCGCGGGGCTGCTGGTACGGGAACACGGGCGCGGCATGTTCGTGGCGCCCGAGAAGATCACCCAGGAACTCGTCTCCGGCGAGCAGACCATGACGGCACCCCAGGCCTCCGGCGCCTGGTCGAGCCGACTGCTGGAGTTCACCACGATCCCGGCCGGCGCCCGCGTGGGTCGCCGCCTGCGTCTCTCGCCCGCCGCCGAGATCGTGTACGTGGCGCGGCTGCGCCTGGTCGACGGCGCCCCGATGGCCATCGAGCACCTGCACATCAGGGCCGACCTGGTCCCCACGCTGTCCGCCCGCGAACTGGAGGCGGGCGACCTGTACGAACACCTGCGGGAGCAGCACGGCGTTCATGTCCAGGAGGCCGTCCAGGCGATCGAGCCGACCGTCGTCACCCGGGCCGAGGCCGAACTCCTCGACGTCCCCGAACTCTCCCCGGCCCTGCTCTTCGAACGCCTCACCTCGGACACCACGGGCCGACCCGTGGAGTACGTCCACTCGATCTACCGGGGCGACCGCTACCGCATCGTCTCCCGCCTCACCCTCGGCCCCTCGGTCACGGCTCCCTCGTCCCCGCTCGGCCACCACCCCGGCATCCCCCCGGGCGACTTCGCCCACCGCGACACCATCGCGTCGTCCACGCGGGGGGACATTCAGGCGGCTACGTGAAGTGCCCCCGGCCCGCCCGTACTTACAGCTCCCCGGGCCGCCCGTACCGGTAGAAGTACGGGCCGCCGAACTGTCCCGCCAGCGCTCGGGCCAGGCCGGAGCTGTCCTCCAGCAGTCGGGCGCCCGGGTCGAGGTCGCCGATGTAGGCCGGGTCGAAGCCGGCGTCGGTGATGAGCTG
This sequence comes from Streptomyces xylophagus, assembly GCF_000716435.1. Lineage (GTDB taxonomy): Bacteria > Actinomycetota > Actinomycetes > Streptomycetales > Streptomycetaceae > Streptomyces > Streptomyces xylophagus. The sequence goes on along the minus strand of NZ_JNWO01000007.1, from coordinate 758,491 downwards.
GGCGGTCACGGACTGCGCGGCCGGTTCGGCGGCGTAAAGGTTGCTCGGGGTCACTCGCTGGGTCCCGATCCGGTCGTACGCGGCGGCGAACACCGTGTTGAACGACTTCGCGGTCGGACCGCCGACGATCGACTTGACCTGGTGTGCGAGCGAGGGGAAGGCGGGGTCGCGCTCCGAGTAGAGGTTGGTCGCGTCGATGGTCACCTGGCCGTTCAGTCCGGTGACGCCCCGCAGCGCCTCGGCGATGAGGTTGCCGGGGACGGCCACGACCACCACGTCCGCGTCCGAGGCGTCACCGCCGTCGCGGCCCAGCGTCCTGACCTCGTGCCCGGCCTTCTCCCACAGGCGGGCCAGGCCGCCGCCGACGTGTCCTCGTCCGATCACCGTGATGTTCATGTCGGGCCCTCCGGCCTGCCGGGAGTTTCGATGACGTATCAACAAAACATCACGGATGTTGTCGTGTCAATCAATGGCGGCGGGGCGGAGCTCAGATGCCTGCGCGGTGGGCAGGATGGTGATCTCGGTGAGGTTGACGTGGCGCGGCACCGCGGCCATGAAGGCGATGGTCTCGGCGATGTCGGCGCTCTGGAGGACGTCGATGTCATTGATGAGGTCGGCCATCAGCTTCGACGCGTCGACATCCGTGACGTGGTCGGGGAGTTCGGTGTCGACCATGCCGGGCTCGATGGTGGCCACGCGGACCATTTTCGGGCCCAGCTCGACCCGGAGCAGCCGGGTGAACTGATGTACGCCTTGGTGCCGGAGTAGATCGAGAACTTCGTCAGGATGCGGGTGGCCGCGATCGACGAGGTGTTGATCAGGTCGGCGGGCCTGCCCGCGGCGGCGGAGTCGGTCAGATGGGGGAGGAAGGCCGCGATGACGTTCATCAGCCCGCTGATGTTGAGGTCGATCTGGCGCTGCCAGTCGTCGACCTTCAACTCCTCGATGCCCGAGATGAGTTGGACCCCGGCGTTGTTGAACACCAGGTCGGCCTTGCCGAAGTGCTCGGCGACCTGATCGGCCGCGGCCTGGACGGCGGCACGGTCGGTGACGTCGACGGCCAGGGCGAGCGCGGTGCCGCGGACAGGGGAGTACCGGTGAGCAGAGCAGCAGCGGACATCACAGAACCTCGATCTCTTTGATGCGAACGGTGAGGATGTGAACGGTGATTGACGATGTGTCAGGCGATGTGTCGGGTGGTGCGGCGCGTCAGGCGTCGTCGTCATGCGCGGTCGCTGCGGACTTCTCGCGCCACGGAGCCAGGTCGTCCTGCACCTGCCGGTACTTGACCTCCAGCCGCTCCAGGGTGTCGCGCCCCAGGTAGAGGTGCGTGGGCAGCTTCTCGGTGCCGACGACCTCGACGATGAGCGCCGCGCCCCGGACGGGGTCGCCGAGCTGCGCGTGGTTGGCCCGGTCGATCCAGTCGAGCGTCACGTGCGCCGGGGTGTCGTCGTACTCGGCGATACGGTGCGCGGCCACCGAGAGCGAGCTGGAGTCGAGGAAGTCGGTGCGGAAGACGCCCGGTTCGACCACCATCGACTGGATGCCGAACGGCGCCATCTCGGCGGAGAGCGCCTCGCTGATACCGGCGACCGCGAACTTCGACGCGCTGTACAGGCTGACGCCGGGCTCGCCCTCGAAGCCGGAGCGGGAGCCGATGTGCACGAGCTTGCCCGCACCCTGCTCGCGCATGACGGGCAGGACCGCGCGGGTGACGTTGATCAGGCCGAAGACATTGAGGTCGAACAGCGACCGCGCCTCCGCGTCGGTGATCTCCTCCAACGCGCCGAGCAGACCGCGGCCGGCGTTGTTCACCAGGACGTCGATACCGCCGAACCGCTGCACGGCGGCGTCGACCGCCTGCGGGATGCTGTCGTTGTCCGTGACGTCCAGGGCGACCGCGAACACCTGGTCGGAGTTCTTCAGGTCGTCCGGCACCCGCTCCGGATTCCGTACGGCGACCACGACATTGTTACCGCCCGAAAGCGCGACCCGGGCGATTTCCGCGCCGATTCCGCGGGAGGCGCCGGTGACAAACCAGGTGGCCATGGGAAAACCTCTTTCGTCGCTTCCCCTTGTGAGGGATTTCCTGATTTCCTGTGGACGTGAATGAGTCTGTCCCGCCACGACGGCGCTATGAAGGCAGCGGTTTTCCTGGGAGTCCCACACCCAGGAACGGGTGCGGGCCCGTAGGTCCGGTCCGTGAAGTCGGTGACATGTCAACAACCTGGTACGGTGAGCGCATGTCCGAACCCCGATGGCTCACCCCCGACCAGTCCGAGGTCTGGGCGAAGTACCGGAGAGTGCGCCGCGAACTGCAACGGGCACAGGACCAGCAGTTGCAGCGGGATTCGGGTCTCTCAGCGGCGGACTACGCCCTGCTGGCACCCCTGTCGGAGTCCCCGGACGGTGTGCTGCGGGCACGGGAGTTGGGAGCCGAGGTCGGCTGGGAGCGGAGCCGGCTGTCCCATCAGATCAGCCGTATGGAGAAGCGTGGCCTCGTCACGCGTGAGGCCTGTGCCGACGACGCCCGCGGCTCCATGGTGCGCCTCACGGAAAAGGGCCGGGAAGCGATCGAGGCCGCCGCACCCGCACACGCGGAGAATGTCCAGCAGCTTGTTTTCGACCCGCTGACACCCGACGAAGTGCGTATTTTCGGCGATGTCCTGGACCGAATACTGGGCGCTGTCGAGAGGAATTCCCGATAACGGCTCAGGTCTCTACCGGGCGCCGGGTGCCGGATTCTGCTGGTGCGGCACCTCGGGCGCGCCGAGCGTATCCAGCAGGGCCAGGCCGTCCGCCGAGGGGGAGTCCGGCTCCGCCTGCAGAATGATGAGCTGCTGCCCCGGAGCGCTGCGGATGGTGAGGGCCTCGTGCCGCAACTCCAGGTCGCCCACCACGGAATGGCGCATCCGCTTGACCTCGTAGGGCGGGACCCGGTGGTACTCGCGGGCCCACAGCGAGCGGAACTCGCCGCTGCGGACGGACAGTTCACCGACGAGTTCCAGGATGCGGCGATCCTGGGGGGTGCGCGCGGCGGTCTGCTGGAGATCGGCGACCGCGCGCTGCTTCGCCCGCTCCGGGCTCCGGTAGAACACCTTCGCCGCCGGGTCCAGGAACAGCATGCGCAGCACGTTGTCGCGCTGGGCGAAGTCCCGGTAGAGGGCGTCGGCCAGGGCGTTGGTCGCGAGGAGGTCCTGGGCGTGGCCGACGATGAAGGCCGGCGTCCTGGTCCAGCTCTCGATCAGCTGCCGCAGATGCGGGCGCACCCGCTCGACCCGCGAGGGCGACTTCGTACGACGGGTCGTAGGCCGCGCCAGTCGGAACAGCTCGCGCCGGTCGTCCTCCTGCAGTCGCAGCACTCGGGCCATGGACTCCAACACCCGCACGGAGGGGCTGAGTTCACGGCCCTGTTCCAGTCGGCTGTAGTAGCTCGGGCTGACTCCGGCGAGCGTCGCGACCTCGTCGCGGCGCAGTCCGGGCACCCTTCGGCGGCCGGAGCCGGACAGTCCCACTTCGGCGGGGCTGACGCGTTCCCTGCGGGAGCGGAGGAACTGACCCAGCCCTTCCACCGGGCCGGGGCGCGTGTCGTCGTACATACCGTCGAGGCTAGGCGGAAAGGACCGGGAGAAGTTCTGCCGACGGTGGGTGCATTACTCCCAGGATGGTGCGAGCCCGCTACCGCCGGGACCGCGACCGGGCCCTTGTCCCCGGTGGTCGCCGGTCACCCGAGGGAGAGGCCGAAGTGGGCGCCCGAGGAAGGCGCGCCGATCGTCCTGGGGCCGAAGGCGAGGGCCGCGTCGGAGGTCAGTCCGGTGGGGCGGCCGCGCAACAGCCAGACGGTGCCCTCCCCGGAGTTCCTGGGCGAGGGGTCGCCGGCGAGGTTCTTGGACGCGGAGACGGCGAGGTCGGCGTGGCCGTTGCCGTTCACGTCGAGCAGCTGGACGGTCTCCCCGAAGTAGTCCCCGAAGTAGTCGTGCCGCGCGGCGCTGCCGGGCACGCCGGGCGTGTCCTGGGTGAACTCCTGGGCATCGGAGCCGGTGACCCCGCCATGACGGCCTCGCAACAGGAGGACGGCACCCGAGTTCGCCACCTTGCCGACCCGTTTTCTGGTGGCGCCCACCGCGATGTCGTCGACGCCGTCGCCCGTGACGTCGCCCACGGCCACGTCGGATGCGAAGTCGTCGGTCGCCCGGCCGGGTATGCCGGGCGTATCGCGAGTGATCGTCGTCCAGCGGGACGCGGGCGCCACCCCGTCCTTCGAGCCGTAGCCGATGACGACCTGCTGCTTCTTGGCGCCGGCCGTGACGACGTCGGCGCAGCCGTCGCCGTTGACATCGCCGAGGGCCACGTCGTTGCCCTGCGGGACATGCCGGTCGGGAGCGCGCCGCAGTCCCGCCGCACTGCCCAGGTAGAGGTCGGTGCGGAACCCCGTCGTGCCGGAGCTGGTGCCCGCGACGACGGCCAGGTCCGCGCGCCCGTCGCCGTTCACATCGCCGCTGACCGCCTTGTCCACCTGGTAGACGGAGTCGGAGGGGGTGGTGAGCGTGGACGTCACCGAGGGCTTAGCGGCTCGGGAGATCGGGCCGTACCAGACGGTCTCGGTGGTGCCCGACGGACCGTCGTCGAGGCTGTGGGCCGTGGCGAAGAGCACCAGGTCGAGGTGGCCGTCGCCGTTGAAGTCGCCGACTGCGGACAGCGTTCCGGGGTGCGGGAGTTCGGTCGGCGAGGACAGGCCCTGCCTGCCGCCCCACGCGACGACCATCCCCGTGTTCGGCATCGTGCCGACGACGAGGTCGGCGTATCCGTCACCGTCCAGGTCGCCCTTGGCCAGCTCCGCGCCGAACATGCTGACGATCTTCGGGCCGCCGTACGTCCCCGGTGTGGCCCGGTTGATGATCGTGCGGTGCGCGGTGGACAGCCCGTGCGCGGAGCCGTACATGACGGCCACGTACCCGGCCTCGTTCCGTCCGTCGACGGTGGCATACGGGGCCCCGACCGCCAGGTCCGCATAACCGTCGCCGTTGAAGTCCGCGCCGACGGAGGCCATGTGCCCAGCGGCCCCGGAGGGCTTGGCCTTGCCGGGGGACCCGGCCCCGCACGAGGAGAGGGCGGCGAGCACGCCGACGGTGACCAGTGCGGCGAGTGCCGAGCGGACGCGACCGGACATACGACCTTCCTCTCACCCGAGGACGCAACCGAACCATGCCTTGGCGAGCCCGCCCCTACTTGGGTGCCTGGAACCCGCCGATCCGCTCCTCGAGCAGTTCGGCCAGCCGCAGCGGGGTGCGGTCCTCGAACATCGGCCCGATGAGCTGTACTCCCACCGGCAGGCCCTCGGGGGAGAGGCCCGTCGGCACCGCGGTGGCGGGCAGACCGGGCATGGTGGCCACACCGGCCCAGACGAGCTGGTCGAGGTACGGGTACGCGACGCCGTCGATGTCGAGCAGGCGTGTGGTCGAATCCGGGTTGTGGTCGTGCGGGAACGCGGGCGTGGGCGTGATCGGACACACCACGGCGTCGAACTCGGCGAAGAACTGACGCCAGCCCTGGCGGTGGAGTTCGCGGCGGTTGTTCGCCTCGGCCCAGTCGCGGTGACTCGACACAAGGCCCCGTAGCCGCGCCGCATGGAGACTCCGGTCGTCCGCGCTCAGTCCGGCGGCGAGGCCCCGCAGGTGCTCGTAGGTCTCGGCGGGAAAACGTGCGCCGACTCCCGCGAACCACAACTGCGTGTAGACCAACGCCGATTCGGAGATGCTGGGCAGCAGCGGACTGTGCCGTTCGACGCGCGCGCCGCCGTCGGCCAGCGCGTCGGCCACGCGTTGCACACCCGCCCGCACGGCGGACCCGGTCGGAATGAACGGGTGCTCGTCGAGGACCAGCACCCGGAAGTCGCCGAGCCGCTCGTGGCGCGCGGGCTGCAGCCTCAACTCGTACGCCACACCGAGCGTCAGCGGATCCGGTCCGGCCATGACGTCGAGCAGGAGCGTGAGGTCGCGGGCGGTGCGTGCCATCGGACCGACGACGGCGAGGTCGGAGGCGACCGGCCAGGCCGGCACGGTGGGCGGCACCGAGCCGCGGGGCGCCACCAGTTCGAGCGTCGGCTTGTGGGCGTAGACGCCGCAGAAGTGCGCGGGGGTGCGCAGCGAACCGCCGATGTCGGAGCCGATCGACAGCGCGCCGAACCCGCACGCCAGGGCCGCCGCCGATCCGCCGGAGGAGCCACCCGCCGTACGGCCGTGATCCCAGGGGTTGTTGGTGGTGCCGTAGATCTCGTTGAAGCTCTGCACGTCCTGCAGTCCCAAGGGCACGTTGGTCTTGCCGAGCACCACCGCGCCCGCCGCCCTGAGCCGGGACACCTGCACCGCGTCCTCGGCCGGCATGTAGTCCCGGTGCTGCGGCATGCCCCAAGTCGTGGGCAGCCCCGCGATGTTGAAGGACTCCTTGACCGTCACCGGAATGCCGAGCAGCGGCCGGTCCTCGCCGCGGGCGCGTGCCCGGTCGGCATCGTGTGCGGCGGCCCGCGCGCGGTCGAAGTCGGGGACGCAGATCGCGTTGATCGCCTTGTCGTCCCGCTCGATGCGGGTGATCGCCTCGTCGGTCAGTTCCACCGAGGTCACTTCACCGGCGCGCAGGGCGGCGGCGAGTTCTTCGGCCGACTGTGAGTTCCACTCCATGAAACCGAACGTACCGGCCTCCGGAACAGGCCATGAAATACCGCTTCGCGCAACGGGATTGATGCCCCGGGTAGTCTTGCCGCATGAGCAATGGGACCCCTTTGGGTGATTTCCTCCGGGCCCGCCGCGAGGCTCTCAAGCCCCAGGACGTCGGTCTTCCCGAATACGGCCGACGCCGGGTGCCGGGGCTGCGCAGGGAGGAAGTCGCGCTGCTCGCCGGAGTCAGTTCCGACTACTACATCAGGCTGGAGCAGGGACGCGAGAACAGCCCGTCCCCGCAGGTCCTGGAGGCCGTGGCGCAGGCGCTGAAGCTGGACGCGGAGTCCGCCGACCACCTCAACCGCCTCTGCCTGGCGCCCTCCCAGCGCCCGCACGACCGGGGGCAGGCGGACATCAGCCCGCAGTTGCTCCAGCTGATGGACGGCTGGCAGCACACCCCGGCGTTCGTCCTCGGCCCCGCCCTCGACATCCTCGCGGGCAACTCCCTTGCCACGGCGCTGCACAGCGGATTCGGCGCGTTCGACAACCTCGCCCGCAATGTGTTCGTCGACCCGGCGGGGCGTGAGTTCTACCAGGAATGGGAGCGGGCCGCGCATTCCTGTGTCGCCGAACTCAGGGCCGCCTACGGCCACGATCCCGAATCCCCCCGTATCGCCGAGGTCGTCGAGGAACTGTCCACGGACAGCGAGGAGTTCGCCGGGATCTGGCAGCTGCACGACGTCAAGAGCAAGTCCCAGGAAGGCAAACACCTCAGGCACCCGGACGTCGGAGACCTGCACATCGCGTTCGCCGCGTTCACGGTCAACGGCGCCCCGCATCAGCAACTCGTCGTCTATCAGGCCGAACCGGCCAGTCCGACGGCGGCCGCCTTCGAGACGCTGAAGGCGATGGCCACCGAGCCGAAGAAGGCCGGGGCGAACGCGAACTCGTAACGCCCGGACGCGCTCCGCACGGCGTCGGGAGCGGACATGATCTCAGCGAGGTGTGCCCGCCGGATCAGGTCCAGGAGGCCTAGCGACAGGTGTGGCGACGGCACACACGCGGGAAGATCGTGCTCAGCCCGGTCCCGCCGGACGAACGCCCTGCCCGAACCCCCCGCGCCCCTGACCGCACTCCATGGAGGACCCCATGCCCGTACGTCGTATCGGTCTCGTCGTCCACCTGGGACGCGAGACCGCCCGGGACGCGGCGGGTGCCGTGCACGCCTGGAGCGAGGCACACGGCGTCCGCTGTACGGAGATCGACGTGTGGGCCAAGGACCACCACCGCCGTACGGGACGCGAGGAGGCCGAGGCCGCGGGCAACCCCGACCTCGTCGTCACCCTCGGCGGCGACGGCACCTTCCTGCGCGGCGCCCGTATCGCCGTCAAGAGCGGGGCCGACGTGCTCGGCGTCGACCTGGGCAAGGTCGGCTTCCTCACCGAGGTCCCGGCCTGCGACATCGGCGATGCCCTCGACGCCGTGCACGAGGGCCGGGCCATCGTGGAGGAACGCATGACGCTGACCATGCGCGCCTCCCGCCCCCTGGACATCCCCGAGGAGATGGAGGCCCTGCTGCGCTACGGGCGGGGTCCCGCGCTGCCGCCGCCGCAGGTCCGGCCGGAGACCACGGAAGGCGGCGGGTGGGGCTGCGCGCTGGACGTCATCGCGGTCAACGACGTCGTCCTGGAGAAACTGGCCCGCGACCGGCAGGTCGGCGTCGGCGTCTACCTGGCCGGACGGCTGCTGGCGACCTACTCGGCCGACGCCCTGGTCGTCGCCACCCCCACCGGGTCCACGGCCTACAGCTTCGCCGCCGGAGGGCCCGTCCTCTCGCCCCACATGGACGCCCTCGTCTTCACTCCGATCGCCCCGCACATGACGTTCAACCGCAGTGTGATCGCCGCCCCCGACGAACCGATCGGCCTGCGCGTCCTGCCCCACTCCGGGCAGGCCGCCGTCAGCGTCGACGGCCAGCTGCGCGGAGTCCTGGACCCCGGCGACTGGATCGGCGTCTTCCGCGCCCCGCAGCGCGTCCGCCTCATCCGGCTGCGCCCCACCGACTTCTACGGCCGGCTGCGTGACCGGTTCCGGCTCACCGACGCCCCCGCGAACGCCCAGGACGGACCCTCGGAACCGTTCTTCCGCCCGGACACCCCGGTCCCGCCGGACCTCATCGGGATGCGTCTGCCACCGGCTGCCGAGTAGCTCACCCGGGAAGGCGGACGGTGAAGACCGTGCCGGCGCCGACGGTGCTGGCCACCGTCACCGTCCCGCCGTGCGCCTCGGTGAGCCGGCGCACGATGGCGAGCCCGAGACCGCTGCCGCCGGTGCGCCGGCTGCGGGACTTCTCGGCCCGCCAGAACCGGTCGAAGACCCGGGGCAGATCCTCGGCCGGGATACCGGTCCCCGTGTCGGCGACCTCGATCGTCACCTCGTCCCCGGCCCGCCGCGCCCGCAGGGTGACGCTGCCGCCGGGCGGGGTGTGCCGTAGCGCGTTGGACACCAGGTTGCCGACGACCTGCCGCAGCCGCACGGGGTCGCCGGTCAGTTCCAGGTCGCCGTCGGTCCGGGTGGTGAGGGCCACGCCCGCGGTCTCGGCGCGGCCGTGGTGGACGGTGGTGACGTGGTCGAGGAGGTCGCGTACGCGCAGGGGTTCGGGGTGGATGCGCAGCTGGCCCGCGTCGGCCTCCGCGAGATCCTGGAGGTCGTCGACGATGTGCTGGAGCAGCAGCGCCTCTTCGAGCAGGGAGTCGACGAGAGCCTGGTCGGAGGTGGCGATGCCGTCCTGCACCGCCTCGAGCCAGCCGCGGATGGTGCTCAGCGGGGTGCGCAGTTCGTGGGCGACATCGCTGACCATCGCCTTGCGCTGGCCCTCCACGCGTTCACGGCGCTGGGAGAGGTCGTTGAAGGCGGCGGCGAGAAACCCGATCTCGTCGTTGGTGGTCACCGGCACCCGCTGGTGTTCCTCCACCGGACGGCGGGCCGCGTCGGCGAGCGCGCGCAGCGGCCGGACGAGCCGGGTGCCGACCACGACGGTGACGGCCACGGTGACCAGCAGCACCAGCCCGGCGACACCGGCGAGGCGGGCGGTGTTGGCGGAGGACAGGTGGAAGGCGGGGGCGACGACCGTTCCGGCCGGAGTGGTGACGTACAGCAGCGCGGCCGGTGCCACATAAGGCGTGAGCTGGTCGCGGCGGGCGGTGTCCAGGCAGGTCCGGGCGAGCTGGGCGTCGCCCTTCGTGCGGATGACGAAGTCCATGCCGAACTTCACGAGGGGCTGCTTCTCGCGCTCCAGGCAGTCGTTGACCATGCCGGTCAGCCGGTTCAGCGGCCCGAGCTCGGTGTGGACGGGCACGCCGAGCTGGTCGAGACCGCAGCCCTGGTCCACGAAGGACCCGTCCAGGGCGCTGTCGGGGAGCTTGATGACAGGGCGACCGCTCGGCTCCTCGGTGAGGGTGGCGGCACCGGTCGTGGCGCGCAGACAGGCGAGGATCTTGCCCGCCCACAGGCGCAGGTTCTTCCGCTCGGCGGCGGTCAGCCGGTACGGGCCGACGGCACGCGGGTCGATCCGGTCCGTCTCACCGCCCGACAGCAGGGCCGGATCGGTGTGCAGAGGGTCGACGACCGCCGACGCCCGGGTGGGCAGAGCGGAGGTGCTCGCGGACGACGCGGCGATCGTACGGCGGCTCTGCGTGGTCAGGGTGATGCGGCGGCCGGTGCGTTCGGCGAGCCGGCGCAGGGTGGGGGCGACGCCGTTCCAGTCCGGATGGACGGCCGCGTAGCCGACCACCGTGTCGTAGATCTCCGTGTCGGACGACAGGAGTTGACCCTGCTCCTGCTGGATCGCGCTGCTGGTGGTGCGCGCCGCCAGCCAGGCGGTGGCCGCGACCGAGCAGACGGCGATCATCACGGAGGTCGCGAGCAACCGGACCAACAGGCTTCTGCGCAGCGGCACTTCAGCGCGCACGGCTGCCGTCCACGATCTTGTAGCCGACGCCGTACACGGTCTGCAGATAGGCCGGCCGGCGCGGGACGGCCTCTATCTTCTTGCGCAGGTTGAGGACGTGGACGTCGATCGTGCGCTCGGTGATGTAACGGTCGAACCCACGGGTCAGGGCGAGCAGTTGGCGGCGGGTGAAGACCCGTTCCGGTTCGGCGGCCATCGCCGCGAGGATCTCGAACTCCCCGGGCGTGCACACCACTTGGCGTCCGTCGAGGGCGACCGTACGGCGGACCGGGTCGATGGCGATGGCGCCGATCCGCAGCACGGGATCGTCAGGGGCCGCCGTCCCGGCGCGTGTCCGCCGCAGCAGGGTGCGTATGCGGGCCATCAACTCCCTTGGGCTGTAAGGCTTCGTCATGTAGTCGTCGGCGCCCAGGTCCAGGCCCAGCAGCAGATCCTCCTCCCTGCTGCGGGCGGTGAGCATCAGCACCGGCACATCGCACTCCCGGCGCAGCACACGGCACACGTCCAGCCCGTCGACCAGAGGCATCATCACGTCGAGCACGAGCAGATCCGGCTGCCGGCGCCGCACCTCGTCGATCGCCGCGCGCCCGTCGTGGACGATCAGGGAGGAGTGGCCCTCGCTGGTGAGATAGCGGCGGATCACCTCGGCCTGTTTGACGTCGTCCTCGGCCACCAGGACATATGCGTTCACGCGGCTCACCCTAAGGTCGGCGCCGCGACACCAGACAGAAGTCTGACGGCGGTCTGACAGGATCTTCATATCCTCCGGCCACGGTGCCGCCATGTCGAACCTCACTCATCGACGGCGGTCCGCCGCCCTCACCGGCCTCGGCGCGGCGGCGGCCCTCGCCCTGCTCGCCGCGTGCGGCGGCGGACACACCGAGTCCAAGGACAAGCAGGACAAGGGCGTCGCCTCGATCGTCACTCCGAGTGCGAGCGGCTCGCCGACGCCGGACGCGAGCCCCGAATCGGGCCGTCCCCAACTGAGGCTGGACACGTCTCCGGCGGAGGAGGCGCGGCTGAACGGCATCTATCTCAACTGTCTGCGCGATCACGGTGTCCCCGGCGGGTACAAGCCGGGCTCAAGTCAGTGGTTCCCCGGGGGCGGTTCCACCAAGGACGCCGCCTACAAGGCCTGCCTCTCGAAGAAGCCCCTCCAACCACCGGAGTTGGACCCGGCCACGAACCCGCACTACCTCGACGACTTCCGCGAATACGTCCGGTGTCTCAACGCCGGCGGCCTCAAGGTCAAGGGGCTGCCCGACGGCTCCGGCTGGAACTACGACGGACCCGTGACCCTGAGCGAGTCCGAGCAGGCCGACCTAGACAGGCGCTGCACGCTGAAGGCATACCGGTGACGCGGCCCGCCGCCCCGGACGGCGACGACCTCGACGGCCCCCGTCCCCGGCGCGGAAGGCGCCGGCTGCGGATCGGCGCCGTGGCACTGGCCGGCGTCACGGCGACCGCGCTCGGCGTCACCGTATGGCAGGACGGCACCGCGAAACCCAGCACGACGGCCACCGACTCGGCACGGGTCGGCACCGCGACGGTGACCCGGACGAACCTGTCCAACGCCCAGACCCTGAGCGGCACCCTCGGCTACAGCAAGGCGGCCCCGGTCAAGGGCGCCAGGCCCGGCCTCGTCACCTGGCTGCCCGCACCCGGGGCGAGAGTGTCCCGGGGCCGCACCCTGTACAAGGTGGACAACGTCCCGGTCCCGGTGTTCTACGGCGGCACCCCCCTCTACCGCACACTCGACGCCAGGGGCACCACCGGCCCCGACGTCCGGGTGATCGCCGACAACCTCGAGAAGCTCGGCTACGACATCGGGCCGCAACCGGCGGTCGGTACCTGGGTCACTCAGCACCCGGCCGCCACGCAGTCCACCGGCACGACCGACGACAGCGCGTCTGCGCCGTCCGGCAAGGCGGGCGATACGGCCGCCCCCTCCCCGAGCCCGACACCGACGCCCACCGCGACCTCGGTCCGGGTGAAGGAGGGCGACGGAGTGCTCACCGCCGACCTCGTCGCCGCGATCGGGCGCTGGCAGGCCCACGTCGGGATGCCCGCCACCGGAGTGCTCGGCATCGGGGACGTCACGGTGCAGACCGGTGAGGTGCGGGTCGGCGCGGTGCAGGCCCAGATCGGTGACGACGCCAACGGCAGCCTGATGACGGTGAGTTCGACCACCAAGAAGGTGTCGGTACCGGTGGACGCGAGCCAGGTCGGCACGATGAGCCGGGGCGACCGGGTGACGGTGACCCTGCCGGACAACTCCACCGTCCAGGGGACCGTCGACGTGGTCGGTACCGCCGCCACCGACAGCACCGACTCCGGCACCGGCGGCGGGGCGCCCGCCCAACTCACGGTCACCGTCTCGGTGCGCGACACCGGAGCGGTACGGAAACTGACCTCCGCGTCGGTGCAGGTGGCGTTCACCTCGGAGACCCGCAAGGGCGTGCTCGCGGTACCGGTCGGCGCGCTGTTGGCGCTGAGCGAGGGCGGTTACGCCGTCCAACTGCCCGGCGGCCGGCTGATCGCGGTGCGGACCGGGATGTTCGCCAAGGGGCTGGTGGAGGTCAGCGGCACCGGTGTCACGGCCGGTCTGAAGGTGGTGACCACCTCGTGAAGACCCGACCGGTACTGGCCGTGATCAACGCGGGCATGGCGTACCCGGGCGGCGTGAAGGCCCTGGACGGTGTCTCGCTCGCCATCGAGGAGGGCGAACTCCTCGCCATCGTCGGCCCGTCCGGGTCCGGCAAGTCGACCCTGCTCAACATCATGGGCACCCTGGACCGGCCGACCAGCGGCACCGTGGAGATCGGCGGCCACGACGTCGCGACCCTCTCCGACCGCCGCCTCTCCGCACTGCGCGGACGCCAACTCGGCTTCGTCTTCCAGCAGTTCCACCTCACCGACGGACTGACCGCCGCCGAGAACGTCGCAACAGGCCTGCTCTACGCCGGAGTTCCGCGCCGCCTACGCCAACCGCTGGCCCGCGAGGCGCTGGCCCGGGTCGGCCTTGAGCGTCGCGCCCGGCATCTGCCGAACCAACTGTCCGGCGGTGAACGGCAACGCGTGGCCATCGCCCGCGCGTTGGTCAACCGCCCGGCCCTGGTCCTCGCGGACGAGCCCACCGGTGCCCTGGACACCGTCAACGGCCGTGCCGTACTGGACCTGTTGACCGCGCTGAACGACGAGGGCACCACCATCGCGCTCATCACCCACGACCGGGACATCGCCCAAAGGCTGCCCCGCAGAGTGGAGATCCTGGACGGCCGACTGGTCGCCGACATCCGTACCGACGGCCTCGGCGAGGACACGGTGTCCATGAGCGTCGCCGAACTCACCGACGACACCCTCGCCATCCGCAGAGACACCCTCACCGACACCCACGGGGAACACCGGCCATGACCCTCACCACACCGAAGGCACTCGCCGTCGCCGACACCAGGCCGGTGCGGCTGGCCCCCCTCGACATCCTGCGCCTCGGCCTGCTCGGCATCCACACCCGCAAGGTGCGGGCGGCGCTGTCCGCGCTGGGCATCTCGATCGGCATCGCCACGATGATCGTGGTCACCGGCATCCCGGCGTCCAGCCAGAAGGCGCTGATGAACCAACTCTCCGCGCTCGGCACCAACATGCTCCAGGCGGTGCCGATCCCCAACCAGACCCCGCCGGTCCAACTCCCGCCCCAGTCCGTGGACATGGTCCGCCGGATCGGCCCGGTGACGGTGGCCAGCGCGGTCGCCAACACCCACGCCGAGGTGTTCCGCAACGACCGCGTCGACGCCGACGACTACGCGGGCCTGGCCGTGCTGGCGAGCAGGACCGACCTGTTGAAGGCGATCAACGCCGAGGTCCAGTCCGGGCGTTACCTCAGCGCGAGCACCGAGAGGTTCCCCACCGCCGTCCTCGGCTCGGTGGCCGCCACCCGGATGGGCGTCGCGAAGGTGGTACCGGGGCAGCCCGCCCCGCAGATCTACATCAACCACCGCTGGTTCACAGTCATCGGCGTCCTCGCTCGGACCCCGCTCTCACCCGACATCGACCGCTCGGTGCTGGTCGGCTGGGACGCGGCGCGTACCCAGCTGGGCTTCACCGGCCACCCGACCGTCATCTACGTCAAGGCAAGGGAGGACGGTATCGACGCCGTACGCAACGTCCTCGCCCCGACCATCTACCCCGAACTCCCCGGCATGGTCCAGGTCAGCCGCCCGTCGGACGCCCTCGCCGCGAAGCGCGCCACCGAGACGACGTTCTCCGCGCTCTTCCTCGGCCTCGCCGGAGTGGCTCTGCTGGTGGGCGGTATCGGGGTGGCCAACACCATGGTCATCTCGGTCCTCGAACGCCGCAAGGAGATCGGCCTACGGCGGGCACTGGGCGCCAACAGGGGCCAGATCCGCGGCCAGTTCCTCACCGAGTCCGTGGCCCTGTCCTGCCTCGGCGGCCTGGCCGGCACCGTGCTCGGCGTCCTGGCCACCGTCGGCTACGCCACCTATCAGGGCTGGCCCCCGGTGATCCCGCTCCCGGCGCTGGCCGGCGGCTTCGGCGGCGCCGTCCTGATCGGCATGGCAGCCGGCGTCTACCCCTCCATCAGGGCCTCCCGGCTGACCCCGACGGAGGCTCTGGCGACGGCGTGAGGCAGGTGACGATGTCGACCCGCCCCCGCACGTACGGACGACTTTCACATGGGCGCCACCAGACCCTTCCCTGACGTTTGTTGCTCTTGGAACACTCGCACCGCGCGCATTTCGCCATGTTCCGGCCGGCCGCGCGTCAGGATGAGAGGTGCCTCACCCATGTCCGAAGTCAATCGGCGTCGCTTTCTCCAACTCGCGGGTGCCACCACGGCCTTCACGGCACTGTCGAACAGCATCGAGCGTGCCGCCGCGCTCCCCGCGAACCACCGTTCCGGGAGCATCGAGGACGTCGAGCACATCGTCGTGCTGATGCAGGAGAACCGGTCCTTCGACCACTACTTCGGCTCGCTCAGAGGCGTCCGGGGCTTCGGCGACCCCCGTCCGGTCGTGACCCGGCAGGACGGAAAACCGGTCTGGTACCAGTCGGACGGCACGAAGGACATCCTGCCCTTCCGCCCCGAGGCCGACGACCTGGGCCTGCAGTTCATCCAGGACCTCCCGCACGGCTGGAACGACGGGCACGCCGCGTTCGACGGCGGCAAGTACGACAAGTGGGTGCCGTCCAAGGGCTCCACGACGATGGCGTACCTGACCCGTGAGGACATCCCGTTCCACTACGCGCTCGCCGACTCCTTCACCATCTGCGACGCGTACCACTGTTCGTTCATCGGCTCCACCGACCCCAACCGCTACTACATGTGGACGGGTTACACCGGCAACGACGGCCAGGGCGGCGGCCCCGTCCTCGGCAACGACGAGGCCGGCTACAGCTGGACGACGTACCCCGAGCGTCTCGAAAAGGCGGGGGTCTCCTGGAAGATCTACCAGGACGTCGGCGACGGCCTCGACGCCAACGGCGGCTGGGGCTGGATCCAGGACGCGTACCGCGGCAACTACGGCGACAACTCGCTGCTCTACTTCAAGCAGTTCCAGAACGCCCAGCCCGGCGACCCGCTCTACGACAAGGCCCGCACCGGCACCGACGCCACCAAGGGCGAGGGCTTCTTCGACCAGCTGAAGGCCGACGTCAAGGGCGGCAAGCTGCCGAAGATCTCCTGGATCGTCGCCCCCGAGGCCTTCACCGAACACCCCAACTGGCCCGCGAACTACGGCGCCTGGTACGTCGCCCAGGTCCTGGACGCGCTGACCTGCGACCCCAAGGTGTGGGCGAAGACGGCCCTGTTCATCACCTACGACGAGAACGACGGGTTCTTCGACCACCTGCTCCCGCCGTTCGCGCCGGGCTCCGCCGCGCAGGGCAAGTCGACCGTCGACGTCGGCCCCGACCTCTTCGCGGGCAACGCCGGCCACCCGGCCGGTCCCTACGGCCTCGGCCAGCGGGTGCCGATGATCGTCGTCTCGCCCTGGAGCAAGGGCGGTTACGTCTGCTCGGAGACCTTCGACCACACCTCGGTCATCCGCTTCATGGAGCGCCGCTTCGGTGTCCACGAGCCCAACATCTCGCCCTGGCGGCGCGCGATCTGCGGCGACCTGACCACCGCCTTCGACTTCTCCCACAAGGACACCAAGAAGGTCCCGCTCCCGGACACCGACGGCTACCAGCCGCCGGACAACACCCGTCACCCCGACTACGTGCCGACCCCGCCCGCCAACCCGGTACTGCCCAAGCAAGAGCGCGGACTGCGTCCGGCCCGGCCCCTCAAGTACGCGCCCGCGGTGGACGGTTCGGCGGACACGGCGGCCGGGAAGTTCACGCTGACCTTCGCCTCCGGCGCGAAGGCGGGCGCCAACTTCCTGGTCACCTCCGGCAACCGCACCGACGGGCCCTGGAGTTACACCACCGAGGCCGGCAAGAAGGTCTCCGACGCCTGGAACTCGGCGTACTCGAACGGCTCGTACGACCTGACCGTGCACGGCCCGAACGGCTTCCTGCGCGTCTTCAAGGGCCCCGGCAAGAGTGCGGGCCCCGAGGTCACCGCCCGGAACTGCGGCGACGACGTCGAGCTGACCTTCACCAACAAGGGCTCCGGCACAGTGCAGTTGAAGGTCGTCAACGGCTACGGCGGCCGCAGCCGGACCTTCAAGGTGCGGGCGGGCGCCACCGTGCGCCACACCTTCGACCTGGGCGCGAGCAAGCGCTGGTACGACCTGACGGTCACCTCCGACGGCAATGCGAGCTTCCTGCGGCGATTCGCCGGACATGTCGAGAACGGCCGTCCGGGGGTCAGCGACCCGGCGATCGTCACCGCTTGAGGGGCTTTGTGAAGCCGGTTGTTTTCCGGGGCACTCGCGGTAGTGTGCCCCGGTGACCACGCATTCGAACACACCTGCAGGCTGGTACCCGGATCCGCACGGAGCGCCCCAGACCCTCCGCTACTGGGACGGCGCGAAGTGGACCGAGCACACCAACGCGGACCAGCAGGCGCAGCCGCAGGCCGTGCCGCAGCAGCAGGCGGGGCCGGATCCGCGGGCCCAGCGCCAGGTGAAGCAGCAGGTTCAGCAGCAGGCCGGGGTCGCCGGGGGCGGCCCCGGCGGCGGCAGCCTGTTCACCGAGCCGGTCCTCGTGGTGAACCAGAAGGCCAAGCTGATCGAGCTGACCAACGAGTACAAGGTCATGGATCAGAACGGCAATCTGATCGGCTCGGTCAGCGAGATAGGCCAGAGCGCGCTGAAGAAGGCCATACGTTTCGTCTCCAGCCTGGACCAGTTCATGACGCACCGGCTGGAGATCCGGGACGCCCACGGGCAGCCGCAGTTGGTGCTGACCCGGCCGGCGAAGATCATGAAGTCCAAGGTGATCGTGTCCCGTCCGGACGGCTCGCCGGTGGGCGAGATCGTCCAGCAGAACATGATCGGGAAGATCAACTTCGGGATGTTCGCGAACGGCCAGCAGGTCGGCGCGATCAAGGCGGAGAACTGGCGGGCGTGGAACTTCGCGATCGTCGACCACGCGGACAACGAGGTCGCCCGGATCACCAAGACCTGGGAAGGCCTCGCCAAGACGATGTTCACCACCGCGGACAACTACGTCCTGCAGATCCACTACCAGCTGCCCGAGCCGCTGCTGAGCCTGGTGGTGGCGACGGCGCTGACCGTCGACACCGCGCTCAAGCAGGACTCGCGCGGCCTCGGCTGACCCCGGTCACAGTGCGGTGAGATGCCCCGGCTCGGACCGCCGGTCCGGCTGCCGGGGCATCAACGCCGGTTCCGGAGAAGCTGATTGAGCCTCCAGCGCCAGTACGGCGGCCACGGGATGATCGTGGTCGTCGTACTCGTGCATCAGGGGTACGACCGGGACCACCCGGGTCAGCAGCACCACACCCCAGGAAGCGAGTCCGGCCCCGAACAGCGCGAGCAGGATGCCGGCCGCGCCGCCCTGGAGGCGTTCGCCCAGCAGCGCGAGGCCGATCGCCGCGGCGGCCACCGGGTTCGCCAGCGTCACCACCGCGAGCGGGGCGCCGAGACCGCCCCGGTAGGCCGTCTGCGAGAGCAGCAGCCCGCCTGCCGCGAACACCGCGACCAGCAGGGCGACTCCGACCACCTGCGCACTGAGCAACGGGCCCGAGCGGTCCGTCGCCGCGACCGTCACGGTCTGCGTGAGCGCGGAGGCGACACCCGAGGCGACACCGGACGCCGAGGCGTGCCGCAGCCCGGGCTTCGCACCGCGTCGTGCCAGCAGTCCGATCAGCGCGGACGTCGCGCCCGCGACCATCAACGCCTGCGGAACGCTGAGCACTTCCTCGGGCTGGGGCCCGGACGCCGTGACGAGCAGCGCGGACAGACCCAGCAGGGTCAGGGCGGTGCCCCGCCACTCGACCATGCTCACCCGACGCCCGGCCACCCGCGCGCCCATCGGCACCGCGGCGACGAGGGTGAGCGCGCCCAGCGGCTGGACGACGGTCAGCGGGCCGTACTTCAGGGCCACGACGTGCAGCAGCGCGGCCGACGCGTTCAATACGACCGTCCCCCACCACGATCCGGTGGCGAGCAGCCGCAGCATGCCCGCGTCGGAGTTGCGGGACGCGAGCCGTTCCTGGGCCACGGCGGCGGCCGCGTAGGCGACGGCCGAGAACAGGGACAGGACGACGGCGACGAGGGTGGCGTTCATCGGCCGGCTCCGACGAGAACCGGCTGCTTCTCGGGGGCGAGCCCCGGCTGACCGCGTCCTGCCGTGGTCGCCGTGCGGTGCGGCGGGTGGATCAACGCGAGGGCGATGCCGAGCATGGCGGCGGCCACGATCGCGTCGAGCCAGTAGTGGTTCGCGGTGCCCACGATCACCACCAGGGTGACCAGCGGGTGCAGCAGCCACAGCCAGCGCCAGCGCGAGCGGGTCGCGACGATCAGGCCGATCGCCACCATCAGGGCCCAGCCGAAGTGCAGCGAGGGCATCGCCGCGAACTGGTTCGAGAGGTGGTCGCTGGTCGGCGGACCGTACACCGAGGGGCCGTAGACCTTGGCGGTGTCGACCAGGCCCGTCGCGGCCAGCATGCGCGGGGGTGCGAGGGGGAACACGAAGGGCAGCACGAGGGCGGCCGAGGTGAGCGTCGCCAGGACCCGGCGGGCCCAGACGTAGTGCGCCGGGCGTCGCAGGTACAGCCAGACCAGGAAGGCGACGGTGGCCGGGAAGTGGACGGTCGCGTAGAAGGTGTTCGCGATGTGCACGAGGGTGTCGTTGTGCAGCAGTACCGACTGCACCGCGCCCTCGCCGGGGATTCGCAGGGTCCGTTCCAGGTCCCATACGCGGTGGGCGTTGTGCAGGGCCTCACCGGTGTGGCCCGTCGCCAGTTGGCGGCCGAACTTGTAGACGAGGAAGAGCCCTGCGACGAGCAGGAGCTCACGGACGAGCGGAGGCCGCGCTATCGCGCCGGTCTCCTTCTCTGCAGGCTCGGTTCGGGCATTCATCCCCCGGCCCCTTCGCTGACGGTGGTGCGTGTGGTGGTGCTGGCCGGGCTTGTGACCCTTCCGGCGGACCGAACTCATCGGTACGAGTTCGTTCCGATACGACAGTGTACCGATACGCGCGTGTACCGATACGGCGGAGTACCGGTACACTGGCGTATCGATAGCGAAACGAGACACACTGGAGAGCGGGCCCCCGGACCGGTGGCCCGCCGGAGTCGAGCGAGGAGAAGAGCCCATGACGTCGCAGGCTGAGGACGGACCGGACACGGTCGCCGCCTCGCGCCGCTCCAAGATCACGCCCGAGCGTGAGCGGGAGTTCTTCGACGCCGTGCTCGAACAGATCAGAGAATGCGGCTACGACTCCGTCAGCATGGACGGCGTCGCCAGCAGCACCCGGTGCAGCAAGTCCACGCTGTACCGGCAGTGGGGGACCAAGCCCCAGTTCGTCGCCGCCGCGCTGCGCGCCAACCGCCGGGTGCACTTCACCGGCATCGACACCGGGTCCCTCGCGGAGGATCTGCGCCAGGCCGCGCGGGCGGCGGGCGCCTGGTCGGCGAAGGACACCAAGCTCGTCTCGGCCCTCGGCCACGCCGTCATCCAGGACAGCGAACTCGCCCAAGCGGTCCGCGAGGCGCTCGTTCATCCGGAGATCGCCGCGCTGGAGGACATCCTGCGGCGGGGCGTCGAACGCGGCGAGATCCCGGCCGACCACCCGGCCCTGCCGTACGTCCCGGCCCAGATCTTCGGCGTCCTGCGGGCCCGCCCCGTCCTGGAGGGCTGCTATGCCGACCCCGACTACCTCGTCAGATTTGTGGAGGCCGCGGTGCTCCCGGCACTGGGCCTGTCCGGCGGATCAGGTCGCAGTGAAGCATCGGTGACTGGACAGCCGACGTGAGCGGGGTCTGGTGCGTGCAGCTGCAAGGCGGAGGAGGGAGTCATGGCGGAGCCATGGCGAGTGACGACAACGCGGCAGATGTGCGTGCCAGACCCCGCGTCTGCGGCATGATCCGCCGGGGAGGCCCCAGGTCTCACTGAGAATCAGGCCGCCGTCCGTGGGATGACTGGACGGTGACCTGTTCGCGCCGCACCGTGGGGACGGGGGCGGCGCGCACCCCCCGGCCGGGTGGGGTTCCTCTTGAGCGGAGAGGCGCCCCACCCGGCCGACCGGTGTACGGGGTGGATCAGATGGTCTGGCCGTCGCCGCTGATGGAGGCCGCCTTGATGCCGGCGGTGATCTCGTCGATGACGGACAACTTCTGGCCGACGTCGACCCCGAAGCGGACCACGACGATCTGACTGGCGCGGGCCGGTGACGGGAACGCGAGCGACTCGACGTAGCCGTCGGCGCCCTTGCTGGTGACCGCCTTCCAGCGGACCAGATAGCCCTTCTGCCCGGCCACGGTCACGGCCTTGGAGGCGAGCACCTCGTGCGAGGTGATGCTGCCGTAGGTCGTACCGCCGTAGGACTCCTTGGCGTTGGCGGCGATGTCCGCCTTCGCGACCGCCTCGGCCGTGGACCCCGCCGTGCCCAGCACCACCGCGGGGGCCGAGTACGCCCCGCCGTTGGTGCAGGTCTGGGAGGTGTTGCCGGGGCACTTGTAGGACGTGTTCGACGTGACCGACGCGCCGACCTGGATGACCTGGCCGTACCAGTCGGACGGCACCGTGAAGCTGATGCCGTCGAGCGAGTCGATCACGGTGCCGCCGGCCTTGACCTTCGGCTCCGCCGACTGGCTGGGAGCGGGCGTCGCACCGCCCGTGCCACCGGAGCCACCCGTACCGCCGGACCCGCCGAAGGGATCGCTCTGGCCGCCTGTGCCACCGGAACCGCCCGTACCACCGGACCCGCCCGTGCTGCCCTGCCCCTCGGGACCGCCCTGGCCGCCGAAGCCGCCCTGTCCGTTCGGCGCCTGCTGGTTGCCGGCCTGGGTTCCGTTCCCGCTGCCGTCGCCGGACAGCGCGTACGCACCGACACCGATGGCCGCGAGGACCGCGACGGCCACCGCCACGGCTATCCCGGTGCGCAGATTGCGGCGCGGTGCGGCCGGGGGCTGCACGGGATACGTCGGGTAGGCCCCGGGGTACGGCGGCTCCGTCGGGGGACCCCATTCGGCGGCCGACCCGGCGGGGCGGGTCTGGTCCGTCCATGCCTTGCCGTCCCACCAGCGCTCGGTGGAGGGACCGTCATTCGTCTGCCCGGGATCGGGGTACCACCCGGGGGGAGTCACCTGCGTCATGTACCTACCGTATGAGGCGTCGGTGAAAGCGGGATGAGAGGATCCGGCCCAATCGATCGCCGGGGTGGAACGGCGGCCGGGAGCGAGGTGTTCTTCGGCGCCCCGGCTGCCGACGTGACCGACCCCGGGCCCGACGGCTCCCGCCCTGTTCCCGGCTGCACCCGCTCGCCGGAACTGGTCCCACCTCGCTGCTCGACCGCTCACACCACACGAGCCCGCTCACCCCAACACGAGCCGCACCGGCCCCCGTCCCACCGCCGGAGGCAACCGCAAACCCCGCCGCCCCGGCGTCACCGACCCGAGCACGCTCGGATGGCGGGCGCCGGTGCTCGTCGGGACCGTGCCCGGCAGGCCGTGTGCTGTGAGGAAGCCGAGGACGGCGAAGGCATACGCCTCCTTCGCGGCGGACGGCAGGCCCAGTTCGTCGGAGGTGCGCAGCGGGACGCCCGGGAGTTCGGCGGCGAGCAGGGCCATCAGGACCGGGTTGCGGGTGCCGCCGCCCGAGGTGATGACCTCCGTCGCGGCCACCGAGCGGACGGCGTCCGCGACCGTGCGGGCCGTGAGAAGGGTGAGGGTCGCGATGACGTCCTCGGCGGGCAGGGTGCCCAGACCGGCCAGCGCGTCCTGGAGATAGCCGAGGTGGAACAGCTCCTTGCCGGTCGTCTTCGGTGCGGGCAGCGCGTAGTACGGCTCGCTCGACAACCGCTCCAGCAACGGCTCGTGGACGGTTCCGCGCGCCGCGAGGGCGCCCTCCGCGTCGTAGGCCAGTCGCCCGCCGCTGAACCCGCGCGCCGCCGCGTCGATCAGTGCGCACGCCGGTCCGGTGTCGAAGGCCGTGCCGTCGGGTGCGGTGAGGTTGGCGATCCCGCCGAGGTTGAGCGCGACCGGGGTGCCGGGACGGCCGCGCAGCCACAGCAGGTCGACCAGGCTGACGAGCGGCGCGCCCTGGCCGCCGGCGGCGATGTCGCGCGGCCGGAAGTCGGCGACCACGGGCAGCCCGGTCGCCTCCGCGATCCAGGCCGGCTGCCCCAGTTGCAGGGTGCCGTGCACCGTGCCGCCCTCCACCCAGTGATAGACGGTCTGCCCGTGCGAGGCCACCAACTCGGCCCGTCCGTCGCACAGTTCGCCGTTCGCCCGCACGGCCGCCGCGGCGAAGGCCCGCCCGATCAGGGTGTCCAGCCGGCACACCTCGGCCAGCGTGGTGGCCGCCGGCGGCAGCGCCGCCGCGAGCGCCTCGCGCAGCTCCTCGTCGTACGGCGTGCTCACCATCCCGAGCGGCTCCAGTACGACACTGTCACCGACGAGGTGCAGCCCGGCCGCCGCCGCGTCGATCGCGTCGTACGACGTCCCGGACATCAGCCCGATCACCCGCATCCGTGTCCTCCCAACTTGCTTTTTTCGCCGGGGACTTGGCAATCGCGAGCGCGCTCACCGCGCAGGCCGCCGCCGCGTAGTACGCGGGGATGTCCGCGTTGCCGGTCCGTTCGACGCTCTGCGTGATGATGAGCCCGGCGCACCCCGAGAAGACGGCATTGGACAGGGCGTAGGCGAGTCCCAGACCGGTGCAGCGCACGCTCGTCGGGAACATCTCCGAGAGCATCGCCGGGCCGGGCCCCGCCATGAGCCCCACCACCGCACCCGCACCGAACACCCACGCACCCTTCACCAGGTTCGAAGTCCCGTCGTCCTGAAGGAGGTTGAGCAACGGCACGGACAGCACCACCACCAGTCCGGCGCCCGTCAGCATCACCGGCCGCCGCCCCACCCGGTCGCTCAGCAGCCCGGCCGGGAGGATGCTGACCGCGAAACCCACGTTGGCCAGGGCCGTGGCGAGCAGCGCCTGCCGGAAGCTCGCGCCGAGCGTGTGCTGCAGATACGACGGCAGCACCACCAGGAAGGTGTAACCGGCCGCCGCCCACCCCATCACCCGCCCCGCGCCCAGCACGATCGCCGCGCGGACCTCCCGTGCGGGCGGCACCTCCCGTACCGGCTCGCTCCGGAACGACGGCGTCTCGTCCAGCCGCAGCCGGAGCCACAGCGCGCCGAGCCCCAGCGGCAGCGTCAGCAGGAACGGCAACCGCCAGCCCCAGTCGCCCAGTTGACCGGGACCGAGCACGCTCGCGAGCAGCGCCGCCGCCCCCGCCCCGCCCAACAGCCCCAGCGCCACGGTGAACGACTGCCACGCCCCGTACAGCCCCCGCCGGCCCGGCGGTGCGAACTCCGTCAGCAGCGACACCGCACCCCCGAACTCCCCACCCGCGGACAGTCCCTGAACGACCCTCAGAAACGTGAGCAGCCAGGGCGCGAGGGCGCCGACCGCGGCGTACGTCGGCAGCGCGCCGATCAGCGTCGTCGCGCCGGTCATCAGCGCGATCACCAGGATCAGCACCGGGCGCCGGCCCACGCGGTCGCCGAGCCGGCCGAACAGGGCGGCGCCGACCGGCCGGAAGAAGAACGCCAGCGCGAACGCGGCGTACGTCCGCACCAGCCCCTCGGCGGTGCCGGCGCCCTCCGGTGTGAAGAACCGCGCGGCGATCACCGTCGCGAAGTAGCCGTAGACACCGAACTCGTACCACTCGAGGAAATTGCCCACCGAGCCCGCGATCAGGGCCCGTACGGCAGGCCTGTCCGGGACGGGTCGTGATTGATTGGAAAACACCTTCATTTCAGCGCCTCTTGACCGTTCGTCACGTTCATCCGTCCTGACTGCGGTCAGGTGTCACCCGATGCGGCAACAGCTCCCCGGACCGGCCTCCACTTCGGCATCCGGACGGCTACGCTCAAGGGTTGTACGTCGTTCGGGCCACTGGGGAGGTATCGGGATGACGGAGGAACGGCCTCCGGAGGCCTCCTCGGCCTCTCTGTGGGAGCGCGACGAGGAACTCGCGGGTGTGGCGCGGGCGATCGACACCCTGCGCGCGGATCAGTCGTCCTCGGGCAGCCTGCTGATGGTCGGCGGCGAGGCCGGATTCGGCAAGACGGCGCTGCTCGCGGAGGCCCGGCGCATCGCCGAGGCACGCGGCTGCACGGTCTGGCAGGCCCGCGGCGGCGAGACCCTCAAGTCCGTCCCCTTCAACGTCGTACGGCAGTTGCTGCAGCCCGCCCTGATCTCGCTGATGCCCGAGGAGGCACGCGAGTACCTCGGCGACTGGTACGACATCGCCGGCCCCGCCCTCGGCGTCACCGAACCGGGCGAGCGGCAGGCCGATCCGCAGGGCGTGTGCGACGGTCTGGTCGCCGCGGTGCGCCGCCTCGCCAAGCGCGACTGGCCGCTGGTCCTGATGGTCGACGACGCCCACTGGGCCGACCAGGAGACCCTGCGCTGGCTCGCCGCGTTCGTCGAACGCCTCGACGACCTGTCCGTCCTGCTCCTGGTCGCCCGCAGGCCCGGCGAGGCCGGCGGCGAGAGCGCCCGCCACCTGGACGCGATCGCGGGCTCCGCCGGCCAACAGATCACCACCCTGAAGTCCCTCACCCCGGAAGCCACCGCCGGACTCACCCACGCCACCCTCGGCCCGCACGCCGACGCCGCGTTCTGCCGCGAGGTGTGGGCGGTCACCGCGGGCAACCCGTACGAGACCGTCGAACTGCTCGCCAAGGTGAAGGACAGCGCACTCGAACCCGTCGAGGCATCGGCCGCCGAACTGCGCGCCCTGAACCGCTCCGCGCGCGGCGGCGGACTCGTCGCCCGCCTGGACGACCTGGGTCTGGAAGCCACCCGGTTCGCCTGGGCCGCCGCCATCCTCGGCACCGGCATCTCCGTGAACCTCGTGGCCAAGCTCGCCACCATGGGCCGCGACGAGGCGGGCCGCTGCGGCGAGCTGCTCCGCAACGCCCGCATCCTCACCGCACCCGACCCCGCCGCGTCCCAAGCCGGCGCAGGCGAGCTGGAGTTCGTCCACCCGCTGATCGCCAGCGCCGTCTACGACTCCATCCCCGGTGGCGTGCGGACGGCCATGCACGGCATCGCCGCCCAGGTCGTCACCGACTCCGGGCTCGGCGCCGCCTCCGCCTCACGGCACCTCCTCCAGGTGCACCCGGACGACGACCAGGAACTCGTCGAGCAGCTGCGCGAGGCCGCCCGGGAACACCTCTCCATCGGCGCCCCCGACGCGGCCCGCCGCTGTCTGGAGCGTGCCCTCCTGGAGCCGCCGCTCGCCGAGACCCACGCGCACGTGCTCTACGAACTCGGCTGCGCCACCCTCCTCACCGCGCCCGCCACCACCATCGGCCACCTCCAGACCGCCCTCGGCATGCCGGGCCTCGACGGCCACGCACGCGTGGACGCCGTTTTCCGGCTGTCCCAGGCACTGCTCCACAACGACCAGCTGGAGGAGGCCGTCCGCACCGTGGAGGCGGAGGCCGCCCGGCACGCACCGGGCGCCGCCCGGATGCGGCTGCAGGCCGTGCAGTACATGTGGGAGGGCATCCACGCGGGCGAGAGCACCTCCCCGGGACGCTCCGAGCGGCTCGCCGAACTCGCCGCGACCTGCGCCGGCCGGGACAACTCCGAGCGGGCCCTGCTGATCCTGCGCGGCTTCGACGCGATGACCCACGGCGAGAACGCCGAGGAGGTCGTCGAGCTGTGCGACCGCGCTCTCGTCAATGGACGGCTCGCTCCCGGACTCGGGTGGACCGACACCGAGTGGGGCCTCGAGATCCTCATGATGCTGGCCAGCGCGTACGCCTACACGGACCGCCTGGACCGCGCGGAGAGCCTGTACAACGAAGCCCTGCGCACCTACGTGTCCGCCGGCTGGAGCGGCGGCCACCTCTCCATCGCGCACGCCTACGTCGGCCTCGGCCACCGCAGGCGCGGCCGTCTCCGCGAGGCGGAGATCTCGCTGCGCGAGTCCCTGCGCCTGGCCGAACGCGTCGGCCGCGGACTGCCCCTGTACTGGTCGGCGACCTTCAACCTGGTCGACACCCTGCTCGCCCGCGGCCATGTCGACGAGGCCTGGGAGATCGCCGACCAGTACGGCTTCGCCCCGCCGTACCCGTCCACCATCGTGCTGCCCGACCCGCGCTGCGTGCGCGGCCGGCTGCTGCTCGCCGTCGGCCGCACGAAGGACGGCATCAACGAACTGGAACAGGCCGCGAAGGCGGCGACCGTACGCGGCCACCACAACCCGGTACTGGTCCCATGGGCCGTCGACCTCGCCCGCGCCCTCGCCGTCGAGGACCCGACCCGAGCCGCCCAACTCGCCTCCGACGCCCGCCGCCAGGCCGAACGCTTCGGCACGGACACGGCGATCGGCGAGGCCCTGCGCTGCGCCGCCGCGCTGGAAACGGGGCAGCGCGCGGTACGGCTTGCTGCGCAGGCTGTTGCGTACCTGGAGTCATCCCCTTGTCAGTACGAGCATGCGGCGGCGCGGGTGGAGTACGGCATCGCGGCGAGGTCGGTGGCGGAGATCAACAGGGGTCTGACGCTTGCGCGTTCGTGTGGGGCGGACGGCTTGGTGACTCAGGCGCGGGAGGTGTTGGAGACGGGGAGGGGGTTGCGTTGAGTTGTTGTTCGGCTGCGGGCCGGTGGGGGCTGGTCGCGCAGTTCCCCGCGCCCCTTGAAAACGCAGGTCAGCCCAAGCTTCTAAGAGCGCGAGGATATACGCGCTCCTGAAAAACTCAGGCCAGCCCAAGTCTTTAGGGCGCGAGGATATGCGCGCTCCTGAAAAACTCAGGCCAGCCCAAGTCTTTAGGGCGCGAGGATATGCGCGCCCCTGAAAAACTCAGGCCAGCCCAAGTCTTTAGGGCGCGAGGATATGCGCGCCCCTGAAAAATTCAGGCCAGCCCATGTCTTTAGGGGCGCGGGGAACTGCGCGACCAGCCACGACGCAGCCGCAGCCGACACACAACGCCACCCCCACCCCCTTAGTCGCCCTCTTCCCCCAACACCCGCTGCGCCACAGCAAACGCCGAGTTCGCCGCAGGCACCCCGCAATACACCGCACTCTGCATCAACACCGCCCCGATCTCCTCCGCCGTGAGCCCATTACGCCGAGCCGCCCGCACATGCATGGCCAACTCGTCGTAATGCCCATGAGCGATCAACGCCGTCAGCGTGACCATGCTCCGCTCGCGCCGCGTCAATGTCGGGTCGGTCCAGATCTCCCCCCACGCATACCGTGAGATGAAGTCCTGGAACCGCGCGGTGAACGCCGTCTGCCGAGCCTGCGCCCGGTCCACGTGGGCATCACCGAGCACCTCCCGCCGGACCTCCATCCCACGCTTCGCACCCCCGCCGAGATGAGCCCGCAGCGCCGTGAGAACAGCCTCCGGGCACTGCGCGACCGCCAGATGTGAAGCACCCGGAATCTCGACGAGGGCCGAGCCCGCCACCGCGTCCGCGATCTCCCGCAGATGCGCCGGCGGCGTCGCCGGGTCCTCGCGCCCCGCGATCACCAACGTCCGCGCGCCGATCTCCGGAAGCCGCTCCCGCAGGTCGTACGCGGCCAGCGCGTCACAGCACGCGGCGTACGCGCCCGGGTCGGCGTCACGCTGGTCGGCCACCAGCTCCGGCACGGTGAACCCGGGCGTGAACCAACGGGAGTCGGCGTTCTCGACCAGCCACCCCAGCCCTTCGCTCCGTACCCGCGCGGCCCGTTCCTCCCACGGCTTCGCCCCGTTGAAGTGCGCCGAGGAACAGATGACGCCGAGCGACGACACCCGCTCGGGATGCTCCACCGCGAGATGCAGCCCGACCGCACCCCCCAACGACACGCCCGCGTAGGCGAATTGCTCGATCCCGAGGGAGTCGGCGAGCGCGAGCACCAGGTCGGCGAGGTCACCGACTGTCGCCCCGGGACCGATCAGCCCGGCCGCCGAACCACCGTGCCCGGGCAGGTCCCAGCGGATCACCCGGTGGGTGATGGACAGTTCGGGCGCGACCTTGTCCCACAGGGCGTACGACGTGCCCAGCGAGGGCCCGAGCAGCAGCGGGGGAGCGGAATCGGGCCCCTCGGCACGGAAGTTGAGAAGTGTCTCGGTCAACGTCGCTCCAGCGCACGGTCGGTGAGGGCTCCGGCGGAACCCGTGTAACGGGCGGGGTCGGTCAGCGCGGAGAGATCGAGATCCTTCAACTCCGGCTCACCGGCGAGAAGTTCGGGCAGCGGTCGGCCCTCCGCGTACGTCCGCCGGGCGACCTCCGTCAGCAACTCCTTCGCCCGCGCCCGCCCGAGCAGCGGCGCCAGCTCGGCCGACAGCCGCTCGGAGACGATCAACCCATGGGTAAGACCGAGGTGTTCACGCATCACGTCCGGGTGCACCCGCAGCCCCTCGGCCAGCTCGGCGGCATCCCGCGCGGCACCGCCGACCAGCCGCAGCAGGTCCCGCAACGGCTCCCACTCGGCATGCCAGGCACCGGCCGGCCGCTCGTCCTCGGCCGTCAACGAGCCGTAGAGGACGGCCGCGAGCTGCGGTGCCCGGCGCGCTGCGGCGGCGATCAGCGTGGACCGGACGGGATTCGCCTTGTGCGGCATCGCCGACGAACCCCCGCCACTGCCCTCCGAGACCTCGGCGACCTCCGTCCGGCACAGGACGAGCACATCGGCGGCGACCTTGCCCAGCGCCCCCGCCGCGAAGGCCAGACACCCGGCGAGATCGGCGATCGGCGTACGAAGCGTGTGCCAGGGCAACAGTGGTTCCCGGAGCCCGAGTTCACGGGTGTAGGCCGCCGGCAGCGCGAGCGCGTCCTCCGCGCCGTACGCCGTGAAGGCGGCCAACGTGCCCGCCGCGCCCCCGAGTTGAGCGGGCAGCCCGTCCCGTACGACACGCACCCGGTCCCGTGCGTCGAGCACCAACGACCGCCACCCGGCGGCCTTCAGCCCGAAGGTCGTCGGTACGGCGTGCTGGGTGAGCGTCCGGCCCGGCATCGCGGTGTCGCGGTGGTCGGCGGCCAGCCGGGCCAGCGCCTGTTCCGTGCGCGCGAGGTCGCCGAGGACCAGGTCCAGGGTGCGGGTGGCGACCAGCATCGTGGCGGTGTCCATGATGTCCTGGCTGGTCGCGCCCCGGTGGACGTAGGGGCCGTACTCCCCGCCGACCGCCTTCGTCAGATCCGCGACCAGGGGAATCACCGGGTTCCCGCCGCCGCGCGCGCGTTCCGCGAGGGACCGTACGTCGAAACGGTCCACGTCGGCCGCGGCCGTCACCGCCGTCGCCGCCTCGGCGGGCGCGAGCCCAAGGGCGGCCTGGGCGCGGGTGAGCGCGGCCTCCGCGTCGAGCAGCGCCCGTAGATACGCGGTGTCGCTCGTCGCGGACGCGGCGGGGGAGCCGGCCCACCCGGGGGCGAGCAGGCCGGTGTCCGACGGATCGGCAGCTGTCACTGGAACTCCAGGAAGACCGTTTCGCCTTCGCCCTGAAGGCGGATGTCGAAACGGTATGTGCCCCTGCCGTCGTCCTGCGCGATCAGCGTGTCGCGCCGCGCCGGGTCCAGCCCGGACAGCAGCGGGTCGGCGGCGAGCGCGGCCTCGTCGCCGGGCAGGTAGATCCGGGTGAACAGGTGCACCAGCAGTCCGCGCGCGAAGACGCACGCGCTCAGGTACGGGGCGCTCTGCCCGCGCGCACCGGGCCGCAGCGTCCGCGCGTACCAGTGTCCGTTGGCGTCGGTCTGGATACGGCCCCAGCCGGTGAACTCCACGCCGTTGCGGCCGAGATAGCCGCCACTGGCCGGGTCGCGCCGGATCGAGCCGTCGGTCGTGGACACGTTGCCGTCGGGGTCGGGACCCCACAACTCCACGAAGGCGTCCGGGAGGGGATTGCCCTCGCCGTCGTAGACGTATCCCTGGACGGTGATCGTGTCCGGGTGCCCGACCGGCGCGATGTCACCGCCGCCGGGGAACGGCAGCGCGTAGCCGTAGAACGGGCCGACCGTGTGCGACGGGGTCGGCAGCACGGACTCCGGGCGGCTCGTGTCGATCTTCGTCATGGCGGGTCAGCGTCCTTCTTCGATCCAGGTGGCGTGCGGGCCGTCGAGCACGATGTCCCAGTGGTAGCCCATCGAGAACTCGGGCACGGACAGGCTGTGGTCGTACGTCGCTACGAGGCGCTGCCGGGCCGCGTCGTCCGTCACCGACTGGATGATCGGGTCGTACGGGAACAGCGGGTCGCTCGGGAAGTACATCTGCGTCACGAGCCGCTGGGTGAACGCCGTGCCGAACATGGAGAAGTGGATGTGCGCCGGGCGCCAGGCGTTGACGTGGTTGCGCCAGGGGTAGGGGCCCGGCTGGATCGTGGTGAAGCGGTAGTTGCCCTCGTCGTCGGTCAACGTGCGCCCGACACCGGTGAAGTTGGGGTCCAGCGGGGCGTCGTGCTGCTCGCGCTGGTGCGCGTAGCGGCCGGCCGAGTTCGCCTGCCAGATCTCCACCAGCTGGTCGCGGATCGGCCGTCCGGACCGGTCCAACAGCCGCCCCGAGACGGTGATCCGCTCACCGATCGGCTCCCCGTTGTGCTGCCGGGTCAGGTCGTTGTCGATCTCCGTGATGTCCCGCTCGCCGAAGGCGGGCGAGGCCAGCTCCACCAGCTCCGGGTCCTTGGAGACGTCGATGGTGACCGGCGGCTGTTTCGGGTGGCGGAGCAGCGAGGAACGGTACGGGGCGTAGTCGCGGCGCGGGTGGTGCTCGACGGGGGCGCCGTCGGCGACCCGCTTCTCGTACGTCGCGTGCTCGGCCGCTATTTCGAGGTCGATGTCATGCTGAGTGAGAGCCATGGGTGTTCCTAGCGTTCGAGGACGAGGGCGAGGCCCTGGCCCACGCCGATGCAGAGGGTGGCGACACCAACTCCCGTGCCCTTGCGGGCGAGTTGGTGGGCGACGGTGCCGGCGAGCCGGGCACCGGAGGCGCCGAGCGGGTGGCCCAAGGCGATGGCACCGCCCTGCGGGTTGAGGATCGCGGGGTCGAACTCGGGCCATTCCGCGACGCATCCGAGCACCTGCGCGGCGAACGCCTCGTTCAGTTCGAGGACTGACAGGTCGTCAAATCCCTTGCCCGCCTTGGCCAGTGCGCGGTTGACGGCTTCGACGGGGGCGAGTCCGAAGTACTGCGGGTCGAGCGCGTGCACGCCGGTGGCGGAGACGCGGGCGAGGGGCTGGCGGCCGGTGGCCTTGAGGCCTTCCTCGTCGACCAGGAGGAGCGCGGCGGCACCGTCGTTGAGCGGGGACGCGTTGCCCGCGGTGACCGTCCCGTTCTCCGTGCGGAACGACGGCTTGAGCTTGGCCATCGCCGCCAGGGAGGCGTCCGGTCGTACGCATTCGTCGGCGGCGAAGGCGACCGGGTCGCCCTTGCGCTGCGGGACCGGGACGGCGGCGATCTCGCTGTCGAAGAGCCCGGCGGCCTGCGCGTCGGCCGCCTTCTTGTGGCTGGCGAGGGCGAACTCGTCCTGCTGCTCGCGGCTGATCTTGTGCTTGTCGGCGATCAACTCCGCACTCTCGCCGAGCGGGATGGTCCACTCCGGGTTCATGGCCGGGTTGACCATGCGCCAGCCCAGCGTGGTCGAGTACAACTCGGTGTGCCCGGCGGGGAAGGGCCGGTCCGACTTGGGCAGCACGTACGGCGCCCGGGTCATCGACTCGACCCCGCCCGCCACGGCGATGGAGGCGTCCCCGGCCGCGATCGCGCGGGCCGCCTGGATGACCGCCTCCAGGCCGGAGGCGCACAGGCGGTTGACGGTCACGCCCGGCACGGAGGTGGGCAGACCGGCGAGGAGGGTCGCCATGCGGGCGACGTTGCGGTTCTCCTCGCCCGCGCCGTTGGCGTTGCCGAAGTACACGTCCTCGATGCGGGACCGGTCCAAGTCGGGCGTGCGGGCGAGGAGTTCGCGGATGGCGTGGGCGGCCAGGTCGTCGGGGCGGACGGCGGCGAGACCTCCGCTGTACTTCCCGAACGGGGTGCGGACGGCGTCGACGATGTAAACCGGGTTCACAGCAGGCCTTCCGGGACGATGAGTTTCGCGTCGGTCTTGGCGACGATCTCCTCGACGCCCACACCCGGCGCGGTCTCGGTCAACACCAGACCTTCGGGTGTCACATCGATCACGCCGAGATCGGTGATGACTCGGTTCACACACGCTTTGCCTGTGAGCGGCAGCGCGCACTCCGCGAGGATCTTCGGGGAGCCGTCCTTGGCCACATGCGTCATCACGACGATGACGGTGCGGGCACCGTGCACGAGGTCCATCGCCCCGCCGATCCCGGTGATCATCTTGCCGGGGATCGCCCAGTTCGCCAGATCGCCTCCCGCCGACACCTGCATAGCGCCCAGCACGGCGACATCGATGTGACCGCCCCGGATCATCCCGAAGGAGAGCGAGGAGTCGAAGAAGGACGCGCCCGGCAGGACCGTCACGGTCTCCTTGCCGGCGTTGATCAGATCCGGGTCGACCTGGTCCTCGGTGGGATACGGGCCGGTGCCCAGGATGCCGTTCTCCGACTCCAGGATCACCTCGACGCCGGGCGGGAGGTAGTTGGGGATCAGGGTCGGCAGACCGATGCCGAGATTGACGTACTGCCCGTCCTGGAGTTCGCGTGCCGCGCGGGCCGCCATCTCTTCCCGTGTCCAGGCCATCAGCTGCTCACCGTCACCGTTCGCTGCTCGATCCGCTTGTCGGCGGCCTGTTCGGGGGTGAGGGCCACCACCCGCTGCACGAAGATCCCGGGCAGGTGCACCGCGTCCGGGTCGATCCCGCCGGGCTCGACCAGCTCCTCGACCTCGGCGATCGTCACCTTGCCGGCCATCGCCGCGAGGGGGTTGAAGTTGCGGGTCGACTTGTTGAAGACCAGGTTCCCGTGCCGGTCGCCCCGGGCGGCGCGGACCAGCGCGAAGTCGGTACGGATACCGCGCTCCAGGACGTACTCGGTGCCGTCGAACTCCCGCACCTCCTTCGCCGGCGAGGCCAGGCTGACGCCGCCGGAGCCGTCGTAGCGCCAGGGCAGTCCGCCCTCGGCGACCTGGGTGCCGACACCGGCCGGGGTGTAGAAGGCGGGGATGCCCGCGCCGCCCGCGCGCAGTCGCTCCGCGAGGGTGCCCTGGGGGATCATCTCGACTTCGAGTTCCCCGGCGAGGTACTGGCGGGCGAACTCCTTGTTCGCGCCGATGTAGGAGCCTGTCACCCGTGCGATCCGCCCGGCGGAGAGGAGGACGGCGAGGCCGGACTCCATCGCCCCGCAGTTGTTGGAGACCACGCCCAGACCGGTCGTCCCGCGCTCGTACAGGGCCTGGATCAGCACGTTCGGCACACCGCTCAGCCCGAAGCCGCCGACCGCGAGCGTCGCTCCGTCCGGCACATCGGCCACGGCCTCGTCGGCCGTGGCGACCACCTTGTCCATCCGTGAAGCTCCGTCCCGTTCGAGCGCCCGGTCAGCTGTTCATCAGGGCACTGAGCATTTCGGTGAAGTTTCCTTCACGCTGCCACCGTGGGGGCTCCCCGTCAAGACCTCGGAGAAGTGTGAGGTCAAGCGTGTGGTCGAGCCGGTGCATGAGGCTGGACTCGGCCGTAGGGCCTCCGGGTATCGTTCAGTGCACGGACGAATATGACTTCGGGAGGGCGCATGGCCGCGGTGGACCTCACCACCCATCCCGGGCACCTCGCCCGGCGACTGCAGCAGGCGCACTATCTGCTGTGGAACACGATGGTCTCCGAGGAGATCACCTCGCCGCAGTTCGCGGTGCTCAACGCGCTCGTCGACGAGCCGGGGCTCGACCAGCGCACGGTGGGGGAGCGGGTGGGCCTGGACCGGTCGACCATCGCCGAGGTGATCAGTCGGCTGAGTCGACGCGGGCTGCTCGACAAGGTGCGCGATCAGCAGGACGGCCGCCGGTTCCTGCTGTGCCTCACCGACGACGGCATGCGCACCCACCGCAAGCTGATCGTGCGGACGGCCCGGATGAACCAGGTCTTCCTCGCGCCGCTCTCCGCCGACGAACAGACCGTCTTCTTCGACCTCATCCAACGGGTCGCGGACGCGGCGGAGGGGCTCCGTAATCCGGGGGAGCCCCTCACCGTCCACCGTTGACCCTTGGTCACTCCCGACGTCAGGACTTCGCGAACACCACCCAGACCTGGCCCTTCGCGAAGTTCACCGGTGTTCCGTCCGGCGTGGTGAACTCTGTTCCGTCCGTGGCCTTTTGGCGCTTCCAGTCGACGCTGTACGTACGACCGTCCCGCAGGACGTCCGCCTTTCCGGAGCCGACGGTCACGGTGTAGGGCGTGTTGTTGCCGAGGACGTCGTGGTAGACGGACCTGCGGATCTTCACGTACTGGATGACGACCGTCGCCGGGGCCACCCGCTTGCCGCTGGTCGTCACGGTGGGTGTGCCGTCCTCGGTGACCAGCCAGCGGTGCTTGCTCCCGGACCAGGTGAAGGTGAAGCGGGCCGCCGGATAGCGCACGGTGCGGGAGGCCGTGGCCGTGCCGCCCGCAGGGGCCGCGCCGTAGCGGAAACCGGTGGTCAGGGCCGCCGCGCCCGGCGCGGAGGAGAGCAGCTTGTTCGGGCGGAGGTAGAGGTTGTGCGGGGCGGACTTGTCGACACCCCGGTAGTAGGCGCTGGCCACCTCGTCGGGTGACGCCGATCGGAGCGGGGCCTTGGCGATCAGCGGCAGCAGCTTGTGCTGTGCCCCGGAGAAGGCCAGCGTCGGGTCGTTGAACTGGCGCAGCAGCTCCAGGTCGGAGACGCGGGCGCTGCGCACCGGTCCGACGGACTTGGGCAGCTTGGTGGCGAACACCGCCATCAGCCGGCTCAGTCCGCCCTCGACCTGCTCCGCGTACACGATGTCCGCCGAGTCCAGGCCTGTCTGCGGGCGGGCCTCGGGAACGTTGTCGATCTTCACCGCGAGCACCTGACCTGCGGCGGGGGCGACCGTGCCGCCGCCACTCGGGCTCTCGGCCGGGCTCTGCGTGGGCGGCTGGCTCTGTCCGCGCCCGTCGTCGACGGGGCTGCCGTGATGTGCCGTGCAGCCCACCGCCAGGGAGGCCGTCATCGTGGCGGCAAGCAGCGCCACTCTCGTCGCGCCGCGCCGCCGAGGCGCCCTTTGTCCCATGCCCACCGTTGCCACCAAGTCTGTGTTTTCGATTGTGCGCTTATAAGTTCATTGATGGCCATACCCGCTCGGTTGTGTTTGTGCGCGCTGATTGGGCCGATCGGCCCACCGGGAAATGCGGAGGAGGTCAGTCCGGAGAGCCCTCCGAGTCCTGCGCATCCTCCGAGTTCTGCGGGCCGAGGATCTCCGCGAGTTCGTAGCCGACCGGCTCGTCCAGCTGCGCGTACGTGCAGCTCTCGGGCGTGCGGTCCGGGCGCCAGCGGCGGAAACGCGCCGTGTGCCGGAAGCGTGCGCCGTTCTCCATGTGGTCGTACGCCACCTCGGCCACCCACTCCGGCCGCAGCGGCACCCAGGAGAGGTCCTTCTTGCCCGACCAGCGGCTCGGTGCACCCGGCAGCCGGGCCGTCTCGTGGGCGGACTCCTCCGCCCAGGCCGCCCACGGATGCCCTGTCGGGTCGTCCATGCGCAGCGGCTCCAACTCCTCGATCAGCTCGGCGCGCCGCTTCATGGTGAACGCGGCGGACACGCCCACGTGTTGCAGGGCGCCCCGCTCGTCGTAGAGGCCGAGAAGGAGCGAACCCACGACGGGGCCGCTCTTGTGGAGGCGGTAGCCGGCGACGACGACATCCGCGGTCCGCTCGTGCTTGATCTTGTACATGGCGCGCTCGTCCTGGCGGTAGCGCAGGTCGAGCGGCTTCGCCACGACACCGTCGAGCCCGGCGCCCTCGTACTGCTCGAACCAGCGCCGCGCCACCTCGATGTCGGTGGTCGCGGGCGCCAGATGCACGGGCGCGGTCGCGCCGAACAGCGCCCGGGCGAGGAGCGCTCGACGGTCGCCGAGGGGCACGTCCAGGAGCGACTCGTCGGCCAGGGCCAGCAGGTCGAAGGCGACGAAGGAGGCCGGGGTCCGCTCGGCCAGCGTCCGTACCCGCGAGTCGGCCGGGTGGATGCGCTCGGTCAGCGCGTCGAAGTCGAGCCGCCCCTCCCGGGCGATCACGATCTCCCCGTCCAGCACGCAGCGCTCCGGCACCCGTTCCTTCAGTGCCTCGACCAGCTCGGGAAAGTACCTGGTCAACGGCTTTCCGTTACGGCTGCCCAGCTCGACCTCCGCGCCGTCACGGAACACGATCGCCCGGAAGCCGTCCCACTTCGCCTCGTAGTGCATGTCCGGCGGAATCCTCGCCACCGACTTGGCGAGCATCGGCTTCACGGGCGGCATCACCGGCAGATCCATGACTCCGATTCTGCGCTCGTACGTCGCTTGTCGCCCGGTGTGCGAGGTATGCGCGGCAGGCCTACCGTGGCTCGCATGGGCGAAGCGGTGGAACTGGAGGCGGGCGGCCGGACCGTACGGCTGTCCAGCCCAGGCAAGATCTTCTTCCCGGAGCGCGGCTTCACCAAGCTGGACCTCGCGCGCTACTACATCGCGGTCGGCCCGGGAATCCTGCGCGCCCTGCGCAACCGCCCCACCACCCTGGAGCGCTATCCGGACGGGGTCGAGGGCGAGAACTTCTTCCAGAAGCGGGCGCCCAAGAACATGCCCGACTGGATCCCGACCGCCCACATCACCTTCCCCAGCGGACGCAGCGCCGACGAGATGTGCCCCACCGAGGAGGCCGCCGTCCTGTGGGCCGCCCAGTACGGCACGCTCACCTTCCACCCCTGGCCGGTCCGGCGCGACGACGTCGACAGCCCCGACGAACTCCGCATCGACCTCGACCCGCAGCCCGGCACCGACTACGACGACGCGGTCCGCGCCGCCCACGAACTGCGCGCCGTACTCGACGAGTTCGGCGGTCTGAAGGGCTTCCCCAAGACCTCCGGCGGACGCGGCCTGCACGTCTTCGTACCGATCGAGCCCAACTGGACCTTCACCCAGGTCCGCCGTGCGGCCATCGCCGTCGGCCGCGAACTGGAACGCCGGATGCCCGACCAGGTGACGATCAAGTGGTGGAAGGAGGAGCGCGGCGAACGCATCTTCGTCGACTACAACCAGACCGCCCGCGACCGCACCATCGCCTCCGCCTATTCCGTACGACCCCGCCCGCACGCCCCCGTCTCGGCACCCCTGCGCTGGGACGAGGTGGACACCGCGCACCCCCGCGACTTCGACCTCGCGACCATGCCGGCCCGGTTCGCCGAACTCGGCGACGTGCACGCCGACATGGACGACCACCGCTACTCCCTCGACGCCCTCCTCGAACTCGCCCGCCGCGACGAACACGACCACGGGCTCGGTGATCTGCCGTACCCGCCGGAGTATCCGAAGATGCCGGGAGAGCCGAAGAGGGTGCAGCCGAGCCGGGCGAAGAAGGACCCCGACGCCACCCCTGACGGATCATGAAGGTATGACGCGCCTCCTGACTCGAAGCGACCTCGGTGACCTCCTGGAACCCTCGGCCTGTCTCGCGGCGCTGCGCGACGGCTTCCGCGCCGTGGGGGCCGAGCCGGCGATCCCGGGCCAACGGGTGCGCACCGACCTGCCGTTCCCCGGTACGGCCACCGCGCTGATACCCGGACTGCTGCCCGGCATCGAGGCCTACACGGTGAAGGTCAACGCCAAGTTCCCTGAAGCGCGGCCCGCGTTGAGGGGGGTGATCTGCCTGCACAGCGGCACGAACGGCGAGTTGCTCGCCCTGCTGGACTCGGCGACGGTGACCGCGTGGCGTACGGGACTGGCGGCGGCACTGGGCACCCACGTCCTGGCGGGCCCGGCGGAGAGTGCCGTGGTGGGGGTGGTCGGCGCGGGGGCGCAGGCCGAGTTGATGGTGCGGGGGCTGGGCGCGCTGCGGTCGTACGGTGAACTCCTCGTCCACGACACGGACTTGGACCGTGCGGCCGAGTTCGCCGTACGGCACGGCGGCCGGGTGCTGGGCTCGGCGACGGAGATCGCCTCGGCCGCCGACATCGTGCTCCTTGCGACCTGGTCCCGCACCCCGCTGCTGTCCCTCCCGGACACCCGCGCGGGCCAGCACTTCACCAGTCTCGGTGCCGACGAACCGGGCAAGCGGGAACTCGCCGCGGACCTGCTCGACGCGGCGCTCGTCGTCGTCGACGACCGCCAACTGGTCGCTTCTGTGGGCGCGTTGGCGCCGGACGACATCGACACGACACTCGGCGACGTACTGCGCGGCGACCACCCGGGCCGCACCGACGCCACCGCCCGCTCGGTGTACGCCCCCGTCGGGCTCCCCTGGCAGGACCTGGCGCTCGCCTGGCTGGCGTACCGGCGTGCGGAGGAGGACGGGGTCGGGCGGCGGGTGAATCTGCTGGGGTGACCCAGGGGATCTCGTCGAGTTGGGAGCGCTCTCACCGTCCGGTCCCGCCGCGGCTATCCTGATCCGCAGCATCGAGGAGGGGTCCAGAAGTGACCGAGACAGCAGCGCGTCCCACGTTGGAGGCCGTGGCCGCGCGGGCGGGGGTGTCGCGGGCCACCGTGTCCCGGGTGGTCAACGGCGGGGACGGGGTGCGGGAGACACTCGTCGAGCGGGTGCGGCAGGCCGTCGAGGAACTCGGCTACGTCCCCAATCAGGCGGCCCGGAGCCTGGTGACCAAGCGGCACGACGCCATCGCCGTGGTGATCGCCGAACCGGAGACCCGGGTCTTCGCCGACCCCTTCTTCGCCATGCAACTGAGGGGTATCAGCAAGGAGTTGACGTCCCACGACTCCCAACTCGTGCTGCTCCTCACGGAAGGACGCGACGACCACGCCCGCGTCGGCCGCTATCTCGCCGGTGGCCATGTGGACGGCGCGCTCGTCTTCTCCCTGCACCTCGACGACCCGCTGCCCGGACTGATCCAACGGGCGGGCGTCCCCACGGTGTTCGGCGGCCGGCCCTGCTGGAGCGAGGGGACGCGCGCCTCCGGGCCCACGGTGTACGTCGACTGCGACAACCGGGGCGGCGCCCGCGAGGCCGTACGGCATCTCGTCGGGCTCGGCCGCACCCGGATCGCGCACATCACCGGCGCGCTCGACCAGACCTCCGCGGTGGACCGGCTCGACGGGTTCCGGGACGTCATGGTCGACGTGGATCCGCGGCTGATCGTGGAGAGCGACTTCACGCCGGGCGGCGGTGAGCGCGCGATGCGGGAACTCCTGGACCGCTGCCCCGACGTGGACGCCGTGTTCGCCGCCAACGACCTCACCGCCTACGGCGCCCTGAAGGTGCTGCGCGAGGAGGGGCTGCGGGTGCCCGAGGACGTGGCCGTGATCGGCTTCGATGACATGCTTCCGGTCGCCGAGCAGACCGATCCGCCGCTCACGACCGTCCGTCAGGACATAGAGGAGATGGGCCGGTTGATGGCCCGCCTGCTGCTGCGCGGCCTCGACCGCCGGGGAGTCAGGGACGGCATCGGAGGCGCGCCGTCCAGCGTGATCCTGCCGACCACGCTGGTCCACCGCGCCTCCGCCTAGGACTTGCCTTCGGCGCCGGGCTTCGTCAGCCCCGCGGCGGCTCGCTCTTGATGATCGCGAAGCGGGCGCCGTGGGGGTCGGTGAGCTGGGCCATGCGGCCGACGCCCTCCATGGTGGCGGCGGGCACGGTGACCTTGCCGCCCGTCTCCAGCGCCTTTGCCACGGTCGCGTCCACGTCGGCGACCTCGAAGTAGGCCAGCCAGTACGCCCCCGCGGCCGTCCCGGTCGCGTCGAAGTCGAGCGGGACGATACCGCCGAACATCGCGTCCTCACCGAGGCCGGCCGGGTTGATACAGGTGTAGTCGACGCCCGCCATGGGAGCGGCCGAGGTCTCCAGACCGAGTGAGGCGTAGTAGAACGCGGCCGCCGCGGCGATGTCCGGCGTGTACAGCTCGACCCAGGTCAGCGAACCGGGGTCGCCCGCCACGTCAACACCCTTGGTCCGCCCCGGCTGCCAGATGCCGAACGCCGCGCCCGCCGGGTCTCGGAGGACGGCCATGTGTCCCTCGCCCATCACGTCCATCGGCTGGAACAGGACCGCGCCGTGCGCCTGTTCCACCGTCTTGGCCGTGGCCTCCGCGTCCGGGCTCTGGAAATACACGGTCCAGGCCGACGAGTCGTGCTCCGGGGGCAGTGGCATGCCACCGGCGACGGTCTTTCCGTCGAGTTGGAAGAAGCCGTAGCCGCCGGCTTCGGGTCCCGCCGACTGGAACTGCCAGCCGAAGAGACCGCCGTAGAAGGAGATGGCGCCGTCGATGTCGGGTGAGCCGACGTCCAGCCAGTTCGGAGCGCCGTTGACGAAACGGGTGGTGAGCATCTTTGCCCTCCTCATTGAAGGGTCCCGTGGGGCAGGGTCCCGTTCTCTGCACAGCCGAGTCTCGCACCGCCCACTGACAATCGCTGCCGGAGCGGCAGGGCGCGTCGGGGATACGGTCGCGATTACCCTCGGTGACCGCTGAAGTTCTCCGTGTTTTCATCGGGTTCCGCGCGCCGCCGTGCGCCGGTGCGGGCGCGGGGCCATCATCAAGGCGGCCGGAGGCCTCGGAGCGCGGCGTTGATCCCGCGTTGATCGAACGTTTTTCGCCGGACGGCACGATCCTGGCCATGCACATCGACACGGTCACCTCGCCCGACCTGGACTGGCAGCAGGAGGCGTTGTGCGCTCAGACCGGGGCGGACTTCTTCTTCCCCGAGCCCGGCAGCTCCGTCAGGGAAGCGAAGCGGATCTGCGGCATGTGCCCGATCCGGTCCGCCTGCCTGGAGTTCGCCCTCGACAACGACGAACGCTTCGGAGTGTGGGGCGGTCTGTCGGAGAAGGAACGCCTGGAGATCAGACGCAACTCCCGCTGAACGGGGTCGCCCGGCTGAACAGGGCCGTCTCTTCGGTACAGGGCCGTTTATTCGGTACGGCCCGCGCGCGGGAGTGCGGTTAGGATCCGGGGGCGCACCCGGGCGTAGCGCAGAGGCAGGCGCACGTCGTGCTCTGACGAATCACATCGGTTCGAATCCGATCCCCGGGCTGCGTTCGGGGGCCCTGTAGAGCAGAGGCAGACTCGCCGCCTTGGCAAGGTGGATACGCCGGTTCGAATCCGGCCGGGGCCCACTTCATGGCACGGCCGGGGCGGGAATCGATGACTGACGAGGGCGGGATCACCGAGGCGGAACTGGCGGCCTTCCATCACGCGGTGGGCAGGCTGCGGGAGTTGCCCGTCGACGATCCGGCGCGCCTGCGCGCGGAACAGGTCGCCGCGTCCTTCGCACGGGACGGACGGCTGCGGCGCCGCAAGGCCCGCGGCGCCGACATGTCCGCGGCCGACGCGGCGGTGATGGCGGCGACCGCGACGGGGGCGGTGGACCGGCGCGAGGACGCTCCATTGAGTTCGGCGGGCGAGCTTGCTCCTGTGGACGCCGGGGGCGTTTATCGCAAGCCGCGTGGTTGCTATGTCTGCAAGTCGCCCTATCGACAGGTGGATTCCTTCTACCACCGGCTGTGTCCCGACTGCGCCGCCGACAACTCCGCGCGCCGGGCGCTGAGTACGGATCTCAGCGGGCGCCGGGTACTGCTCACCGGCGGGCGGGTGAAGATCGGCTTCCAGTTGGCGCTGATGATGCTGCGGGACGGCGCGGAGGTGCTGGTCACCTCGCGGTTCCCGCACGACACCGTGCGCCGCTTCCGCGCGGAACCCGGTAGCGGGAAGTGGCTGGACCGGCTGACGGTGCTCGCCGTGGACCTCCGGGACCCGCGCCAAGTGCTGGGCCTGTGCGAGGAGTTGCGGCAGGCGGGCGAGCCGCTGGACATCCTCGTCAACAACGCCGCGCAGACCCTACGACGCCCTCCGCAGTCGTACGCGCTCCTGGCTGCGGGGGAGCGCGACGCCCTGCCCGCGGGGGCGCGGCAGGCGCCGGGCTTCACGCCGATGCGGATGCTCGTGGGCGGGGCCTCGGCGCTGCCCGTCGTACTGCGCGAGGCGGATGAGGCCGGTCTGCTGCCCGACCCGTCTCCGGAGAACTCCTGGTCGGCGCGGCTCGGCGCCCTCGACCCGGCGGAGGTCCTGGAGACCCAGCTCGTCAACGCACTCGCCCCCGCCCTGCTGTGCGATCGGCTGTTGCCCCTGCTGCTCGCCTCGCCGCGCCCACGCCGGTACGTCGTCAACGTCACCGCCGTCGAGGGCCGGTTCGCCGTACGGAACAAGACGGCCGGCCATCCCCACACCAACATGGCCAAGGCCGCCCTCAACATGCTCACCCGCACCAGCGCCGCCGAACTCGCCGACCAGGGCGTCCACATGTGCGCCGTCGACACGGGCTGGATCACGGACGAGAACCCCGCGCCCAAGAAGGGCCGTATGGCGGAAGCCGGTTTCCGCACACCGCTGGACATCGTGGACGGCGCGGCCCGCGTCTACGACCCGATCGTGCGCGGCGAGTCAGGGGACCCGGTGTCCGGGGTGTTCCTCAAGGACTATCGGGAGGCGGCGTGGTGAGCGGGGACGGGGAGGACATGGGAGACGCCGGCGAGCCTGTGGCGGAGGCTGAGACGGCGATCGGCTTCGCCGGTGTGGCCTACGTCCCGCCGCAGCCCGTCGCTGAACTCGGGCCGCTGCTCGACTGGTTGAGGGCTGGTCGGCCCGCCGGGGAGCGGCTGGACTTCGCCGTGGGGACGGCGTTGCCGGACGGGCGACTCGATCTGTGCAAGCAGGGACTGGGGGCGGAGGGGGCCGCCCTGGTCGCCGAGGTGTTGGCCCAAGGGCCTTCGCCCGTACGGCACTTGCTGCTCGGCACCGACGGGCTCGGGGACGAGGGTGCCGAGGTCGTGGCCGCGGGGAGCGGGGACGTCGAGACGCTCTACCTCGGCTGCAACGGGATCACCGCCGGTGGTGCCTGTCGGATCGCCGACCAGTTGCGTGCCTCGCCGCAGGTCGTCACCGGGGTGTGGCTCAAGCGCAATCCCCTGGGCAGCGGTGGAGGGCGGGCGGCGGCCGAACTCGTCGAGTCCGCGCGGGCGTTGCGCACGCTCGACCTCGTGCAGACCGGGCTCGATCCGGCGGGAGTGACCGTCCTCGCCGACGCGCTGCTCGCCGCCGCCGGCAACGGGCGTCGGATCGAGCGTCTCTTCGTCGGTGGCAACTCGCTCGGCGCGGACGGCGCCGTGCCCCTCGCCGCCGTCATCGCGGCGGGTGCGATCGACGAACTCTACGTATCCGCCGCCCGGTTGGGGGACACGGGCGCCCTCCTCCTCGCCGACTCCCTGGAGCGCGCGCCGTACGGACGGCTG
Organism: Streptomyces xylophagus; assembly: GCF_000716435.1. Taxonomy (GTDB): domain Bacteria; phylum Actinomycetota; class Actinomycetes; order Streptomycetales; family Streptomycetaceae; genus Streptomyces; species Streptomyces xylophagus. The sequence continues at coordinate 713,909 of NZ_JNWO01000007.1, read as the reverse complement.
ACCCGGCTGTCCGTGGCCAGCAACGGCATCGGCCCGCGGGCCGCGGCGCGCCTGGTGACCGCTGCCACCGCGGCCGGGGTCGGTCTGCTGGACCTCGGCCGGGTGAGGGCAGCGGCTGTGCTCGGCGCGGGCGACAACCACGTCGATCTGCGCGCCGCCGAGAGCATCGCCCAGGCCCTCGTGGGCGCCGAGCACCGCCTCACCCACCTCGTCCTGTCCCACACGGGGATGCGCAGCCGCGAGGCCCACCGCCTCCTCGACACGGCACCCCGCGCGCTCACTCCCACCCGCTTCGTCCTCGGGCAGGGGATCGCCGCCAGCATCAAGCGCCGCCTGGAGTCCCTCACAGCCCATCTCCCCGCACCACCACTCGCCCCCGACGTGGCCGCCGTACGCAGCGTGCACCGCACGGCGCGGCCGGGGGAGGCCGAGCACTAGGTCAGCGACGCGCCATCCCCGTGAAGATGTCCGTCCAGAACCGCTGTTGCTGGGCCGACGCGCCCACCAGATACGTCGCCCGGAGCTTCGCCGGCAGCAGGGCCACCATGCGGGCCACCACCGCGCGGTGTTTCTTCAGCTGGGACAACTCCGCGTTGGCCAGGATCTGGTGGACCACGTCGCTGTCGTTGCCGCCCTCGTCGGTGTGCTCGGCGGCGCGGCGCAGCCGGGCCTCCCAGACGTCCGCGTCACGGGCCAGTTCGCGCAGGCCCGTCACCGGGCGGCCCTTGAAGCGGTCGATCAGGGCGGTGAGCGGCACGGGCGCGTACTCGCCGTCGCCGAGATAGACCGTCGCCATCTCCAACGGCAGCCCTCGCCGGTGCAGCTTGATGAGCCGCTCCAGCGTGCGCTTGGTGATCCAGGCACGGCCCTCGTCGTCGATGTCGTGCTTCCACCACTCCAGCACCGTCTCCGCGTCCGAGCCGTACCGCGCGAGCAGCCACTCGTTCGCCGGGATGTCCTCCGGCTCCACCGTCAGCGAGGCCGTGAACCGGGTCGCCTGCGCGATGTTGTTCCGCGAGACCAGCAGCTTGCGGCCCAGATGGTACGGCGGGTTCTGGACGGCGATCTGCGCCCGCAGGTTCTCGATCCGCCGCCCCGCCAGTGACCACTCCTGGGTGATCTCCATGAGTTTGGCGAACGCTGCCTTGTCCTTGGGGCGGTTGTACTCGTCCCACACGATCGCCTTGGCATCCGGCCCGGTGAAGTTCGCGGCCAGCAGGTTGTCCAGGGTGCCGTCCGCCGAGGGGATCGGCGCGCACAGGTCCTCGACGTTCGTCACCGGGAGCGAGAAGTACAGCGGCTCCCGGCCCAGGCCGGCGCGGACCGTCTCCCGGACCAGCTCCGTCTTGCCGCACCCGGGCGGCCCTTGCAGCAGCACCGTCCAGCGGTTGCGCAGCGCGGCCCGCACCACCTGCCGTACCGGGTCGGGAATCGTGGCCGGGTTGGGCACGCCGAGGGCCTGGGCGACGCGGTCCAGGATCTCCGCCGTGCGGTTCTGGCCGGGCTTTCCGTCGGGGCCGGGCTCGGCCAGCCGCAGCCGCTCGCCGTCGATCAGGGGCAGGCCCCAGCGGAGCGGGAAGCCCTCCTTCGCGTTGGCCAGGACGTGGTCCAGCGTGCGCGGGGAGAGCAGCTCGCGCAGCGCGGGGGAGAGCGACGCCCAGACACTGAACACCGAACTGAGGTCCCAGGGGCGGTACTTGGCGGCCAGATGCCGACGCCAGGACGTGTCGTTCGCCGTGATCCGCATCGTGACCATACGGTCGAGCAGCGCGAGGTCGCCGCGCCGGGCCGACGTCTCGGACAGCGACTCGTTGTCGGTGAGGAAGACACCGACGCAGCCCAGGGCGCGCAGATCGTGCTCGCCGAGCGTCCAGTTGCAGGCGATCTGCATCAGCTGCGACTGGATCGTGTCGCCCGCCTGCAGCGAGTCGTCGATGAGCAGCACGAACGGCGTGCCCGGCTTCAACTGGCTCATCACCAGCTGGCGCAGCACGAGTTCACCGGTGTGCGGGTCCCGCACCGGCGCGTTGATCAGCAGGTCGTCCGGCGTCAGGTTCGCCGCCGGGACGTACACCAGCGCGGTGCCCGGATGGGCGCGGCCGATGTGGGAGAAGAACGTCGCCGTCTTGCCGATGCCGTGCTCGCCGAAGATCTGCCCGGTCTGCCCCATGTCGATCATCGCGTCGATGAACGACTCGAGGCGCGACGGCTCACGCCGGCCGTGCTCGGCCGCCGGGGTCGTCAACTGCCCTGTCTCCATGGTCATTTACCGCGATCCTGTCGTGACGCGATGGCAGTCCATCGCCGGGGTGTGCGCCTCGGGCCACTCGCTGCCGCCCTCGGTGATCAGCCAGATCCACTTGTCCGGCTCGGCGGGTGTGACCGCCGGCGCGTACCCGTCGGTGAGCATCACGACCGCGTCCGGGGTGACGTCGAACCGGCGGCCGTTCACCTCCGTACGCCCCTCGACGTAGTCCGCGACCACCTGGAAGCTCGTGCCGCCACCGCCGTAGACGCGCTCGCCCGGCCTGAACGGCATCACCACGGCGTCGAAGGACAGCCAGTGGGCCTCGACCCCGTCGATGCGGCCGACGAGTTCGGTGAGCCAGGTGATCACGCGGTGCGGCATCGAGCCCGAGGTGTCGTACGCGATGACGAGCACCTTGTCCCGGACCGGGCCGCGGCGCGAGAGCATCGGGTCCTGGCCGAGGGCCGCGAGCAGTGCGCCCCGCTTCTTCGGGTACACCAGCCGCTCGCCGTCGCGCAGCTTCGAGCCGAGGACGTCGACGAGCCAGCGCTGCCACCAGTCGACCGTACGCGTGCGTGCCGTCTCACCGCGCAGCACGCCCGCGCCCAGGTTCCCCCAGATCCGGGCGGCCCGCGCGGAGCCGTCTTCCGTACGGCCCATCAGGTCGAGCAACTCCCGCTCCGCGCCCGCGTGTCCGCGCCGGGCCGCCAACAGGGAGTTCAGCAGCGCGGACGACGCCACGGCGTCCACGGTCTCCTGGTCGGCCGGTACACCGCCGTCCAGCAACAGGTGCACGCACAGGCGCTGTTCCGGGACCGGAGGGTGCCGCATCCGCTTCAGCTCGCCGTAGACCTTCATGTCGGTCGCGGTGAACTCCTCGTACGGGACGGGCTCCAGGCCGTGCGCGGTGAGGTCCTCGCGGTACAGCCGGTGGATCTTCCGGGGGTCGATGCCCGTCGGTTCGCCGTCCAGCAGGGGCAGTTCGGGTCGGCCCAGCCGGACCAGGGCGACATGGTTGATGGAGACCTCGGCGGCCAGCTCGAACACCGGGTCGTCGCGCAGCCCGGGGTCGGCGAACAGGTGGCGCTGCACCAGGTGGCGGGCCTCGTGGAACAGCACGAACTTCACGCCGTCCAGGCCGAGTCGGACGAAGAAGTCCGGGTTGAAGAGCAACAGGCAGGAGCCGTCACCGGAGGCGACCACGGCAGCCGTGTCCACCGCCGTGGTCGGGATCTGGTGATGGCACTTCGCGTACAGCCAGGACGCCACCGCCGACTCCGTCAGCCCGAAGTCCAGCAGCGCGGCCTCCTTCAGCCGCCGCGCCTCGGCGACCGTCGCCTGGTCCGCCGGCCGATACCGCTCCAGCGCCCTGCGGTCGGCCAGATCGACCACAGGGGTACGCCGACCCCGCTCCCCGTACGCCATCCCACGCCCCCCGCGCCGCATTTCCCCCAGTGCGTCATTGGTACCAGGGCCCACTGACATCGGGCCAAGGCATTACGCTCTGCCCCAAGGGCGGGGCCGTAGCGCAGAGGCAGGCGCACTGGTCTCCAGAACCGGAAACACGCTGGTTCGAATCCAGCCGCCCCGCCCCCCTCACGCGATGGCGCCCGCCGTCGCCACCAGCTCCAGCGCGTTCCCGTGGAACGTGTCGATCAGCTGCGCCAGCACCGACCAGGCGTCCTCGCGGTCGCCCAAGTGGTCGCGCACGAGCGGTCGTAGCGCGTCCTCGGCCTCGGCCACGCGCGCGGGGAACAGCAGTTGACCCGTGGAGAGCACCTTCAGGACGTGGGACGCGGGGCCCCAGGAGGTCGCGTAGTCGGCGGGGCCGTCCAGCACGCCGGCCTGCTCCACCCGGTGGGTGAACTTGCGGTGTGTGCCGAACTGGGCGCGCAGTGCGGGCGGACAGTCCGGGCGTATCGCCAGTGCCCAGCGCGCGTAGCCGGGCAGTGGGCGGTCCCGGTCCGCCTCGGAGACCGCCTGCCAGTCGGAGCGCTCCAGGACCATCGACGCGGCCGTCCGCGCGTCCCGCATGGAGGTGCCCTCGCGCAGGGCGCCGACCAGGCCGAAGCGGGTGAAGCTCTCGGGCACCGGCGGTTCCAGCTCCTGGCCCAGGCCCTCGACAACAGTCAAGGTCCCGTCGCCGGCGGGACCGAACGGCACGCCCCGGATGATGGCCCGCCGCATCGCGTTGTCCGCCGACACATGCCGCCAGACGCTGAGGTTCAGTTCCGGATCGTCCTCCTGCAGAACCCACAACAGCACCGAGGCCGGTACCGTCGTCCTCGTCCAGGACCACATCAGGACGTTGCGCCGCGCCTCGGCGCTCCTGTCGTCCTCCGGCTCCGGCAGCCCGATCCGCCGCCGTACCCGCTCGGCGTCGCCGCTGTCGATCAGGCCCAGCAGAAAGTCGACCGCCGCCCCTGACGTGCTGTTCTCACGCATGGCGGCATGATGCCGCAGCCGGGCCGCCGCCCGCACCGGCAAATCGATCGCCGGGCGGGCCGGGGCAGGTCGGGTCAGGCGCTCGCGCGGGCCGCCATGCGGGCCTTGCGGTTCGCCAGCTTCTCGTCGAACTTCGAGGCCTCGGAGTCCAGGCCGCCCATGTAGAGGCCGATCTCCTCCTGCGCCTGCTGTCCCTCGGGGCCGAGACCGTCGATCTCCATGACCTTCAGGAAGCGCAGCACGGGCTGGATGACGTCGTCGTGGTGGATGCGCAGGTTGTAGACCTCGCCGATGGCCATCTGGGCGGCGAACCGCTCGAAGCCGGGCATGCCGTGACCGGGCATCCGGAAGTTGACGAGGACGTCGCGCACGGCCTGCATGGTGAGGTCGGGGGCGAGCTCGAACGCCGCCTTCAGGAGGTTGCGGTAGAAGACCATGTGGAGGTTCTCGTCGGTCGCGATCCGGGCCAGCATGCGGTCGCAGACCGGGTCGCCCGACTGGTGGCCGGTGTTGCGGTGCGAGACACGCGTGGCCAGCTCCTGGAAGGCGACGTACGCCACGGAGTGCAGCATCGAGTGCCGGTTGTCCGACTCGAAGCCCTCGCTCATGTGCTGCATACGGAACGCTTCGAGCTTGTCCGGGTCGACCGCGCGGGAGGCGAGCAGGTAGTCCCGCATGACGATGCCGTGCCGGCCCTCCTCCGCCGTCCAGCGGTGCACCCAGGTGCCCCAGGCGCCGTCGCGGCCGAAGAGGGAGGCGATCTCGTGGTGGTAGCTGGGGAGGTTGTCCTCGGTGAGGAGGTTCACCACGAGGGCGATGCGGCCGATCTCGGTGACCTTGGACTGCTCCTTGTCCCAGGCCTCGCCGTCCTCGAAGAAGCCGGGGAAGTTGCGGCCGTCGCTCCAGGGCACGTACTCGTGGGGCATCCAGTCCTTGGTGACCTTGAGGTGCCGGTTGAGTTCCGTCTCGACGACTTCCTCGAGCGCGTACAGCAGCTTGGCGTCGGTCCAGACTGCGGGGCTGCCGAGGTGCGGGGAAGTGATCGTCACGGGGACTCCAGGGGGACGTGGTGCAAAACTGAACAAACCGGCGAGCGGTGCCGGGACCTGTGCAACTTACGGAATCGTAGGCTACGAACCCGTAGGTTACGAGACCGTAGGTTAAGGGCGCCGTAAAAGGTCGCTGTTCAGGCCGCATTCCCCGGAATTCTCGAACAGTGCCAGGACTGCAGGTCCCGGCGCCGAACGAGTGGTTCGATCACCCGGTCAGGCGTACAGATCCCGGAGCCTGACCGAGAGGCACGTCACACATCCTTCGAGCTTCTCGAACTCGCTGATGTCCACCACGACCGGCTCGTGGCCGAGGTCGGCGAGCAGGTCGGCCGTCTTGGGCGCGCTCGCCGCCATCAGCAGCTTGTCGCCGCCGAGCAGCACCACATGCGCACCGGCCTCCTCGGGCACCGACAGGAAGCGCGGGAACAGCGAGGGCCGGTCCACCTTCGGGATGTGGCCGAGCACCGTCCCGTCGGGCAGCGCGGTGACCGCCGATTTCAGATGCAGCACCTTGCTCACGGGCACGGTGACCACGCGCGCGCCGAGCGGCTCGAACACGGCCCGCAGCTGCTGCACACCGGCCGCGTTCGTACGACCGCCCCGGCCGACGTAGATCGTGTCGTCGACCTTGAGGACGTCACCGCCCTCCAGGGTGCCGGGCTCCCAGACCCAGTTCACCGAGCAGCCGAGCCGGGCCGCCGCCTCCTCGACCCCGCCCGTCTCCTCGCGCCGGGACTCGGCCCCGGGGCGGGTGATCAGCGCCACGTTCTTGTAGACGACCACCGCGTCCTCGACGAACACGGAGTCGGGGCAGTCGTCGGCCGGATCCACCTCGATGGTCTCCCAGCCGTGCACCCGCAGCGTCTGTACGTACGCCTCCCACTGCTCGAGGGCTTGCTCGACGTCGACCTTCTCCCGCTCGATGTGCGTGACCAGCCCTTCGGCCAGGCGCGGGCTGGGGCGGCGGACGAGGGCCTTCTTGCTGGGCACGAGCGGGACTCCGTATCGGCGGGATCGTTGCGGTGCGGGCGACGCGGCACCGATGGGCCATCATGCGTCACGTGTCCGTGTCGACAAAACCCCTCACGTGATGCTGTGGCCCTCCTGAGACGCGCCCGAAGGGCCCGGACCGGGTACCGTGCGGGCGTTATGCCGGGTTTTCGACGTCCTCCGGTGTGATCGTCCGCAGCTCCCCGTCCAGCAGCAGCCAGCGCGTGATGCCGATCGACTCCAGGAACGGCAGGTCGTGACTGGCCACGATCAGCGCCCCCTCGTACGACTCCAGCGCGGTGGTCAGCTGCCGCACGCTCGCCATGTCGAGGTTGTTCGTCGGCTCGTCCAGCATCAGCAGCTGCGGGGCGGGCTCCGCCAGCATCAGCGCGGCCAGCGCCGCGCGGAAGCGTTCGCCGCCGGACAGGGTCGCCGCCTTCTGGTCGGCGCGGGCGCCCCGGAACAGGAAGCGGGCCAGCCGGGCCCGGACCCGGTTGTTGGTGGCGCCCGGCGCGAACCGGGCCACGTTCTCGGCCACCGTCAGCTCACCGTCGAGGACGTCGAGCCGCTGCGGCAGGAAGCGCAGCGGGACATGCGCCTTCGCCTCGCCCGACACCGGCTCCAGCTCACCCGCGATCGTGCGCAGCAGGGTCGTCTTGCCCGCGCCGTTGCGCCCGATCAGCGCGATCCGCTCCGGCCCGCGCAGATCGAGCCCGCCGCGCACCCGGGCGCCGTGGGCGAGTTCCAGATCCAGGAGGGTCAGGACCGTACGGCCCGGCGGTACGGCCGTGTACGGCAGGTCGACGCGGATCTCGTCGTCGTCCCGTACGGCCTCCACCGCCTCGTCGAGCCGCTCCTTCGCCTCGGTGAGCCGCTCCTCGTGCAGGATGCGGTGCTTGCCCGCGGACTCCTGCGCGGACCGCCTGCGTGCGCCCATGACGATCTTCGGCTCGCGCTTCTGCTCGAACATCTTCTGCCCGTACTTCTTGCGCCGGGCCAACTTGACCTGGGCGTCGGACAGTTCGCGTTTCTGTTTGCGGAAGTCCGCCTCGGCGACGCGCACCATCCGTTCGGCGGCGTCCTGTTCGGTGGCGAGGGCCTCCTCGTAGGCGGAGAAGTTGCCGCCGTACCAGGTGATCTCGCCGGAGCGCAGGTCGGCGATCTGGTCGACGAGGTCGAGGAGTTCACGGTCGTGGCTGACCACGATCATCACTCCCGGCCAGGACGCGACGGCCGAGTACAGCCGTCTGCGGGCGTACAGGTCGAGGTTGTTGGTCGGTTCGTCGAGGAGCAGGACGTCCGGTCGGCCGAGCAGCAGCGCGGCCAGTCGCAGCAGTACCGACTCGCCGCCCGAGACCTCGCCGATGGTGCGGTCCAAGTCGATGTGTCCGAGGCCGAGTTCACCGAGGGTGGCCAGCGCTCTCTCCTCCACGTCCCAGTCGTCGCCGAGCGTCTCGAAGTGCTCCTCGGCCGCGTCGCCGGCCTCGATGGCGTGCAGGGCGGCCCGCCGCGCGGCGATGCCGAGGGTCTCGTCGACGCGCAGGGCGGTGTCGAGCGTGACGTTCTGCGGGAGGTAACCGACCTCGCCCGCGACCCGCACGGTGCCCTCGGCCGGGGTGAGTTCGCCCGCGATCAGCTTCAACAGGGTTGATTTTCCTGATCCGTTGACGCCGACGAGGCCGGTTCTGCCGGGTCCGAAGGAGACCTCCAGGTCATCGAGGACGGAGGTGCCGTCGGACCACGCGAAGGAGAGGGACGTACAGGTGACGGAGGTATGCATGAGGGCCTCGCGGTTGCTTGACGCGGTCAGGGGCGGACGCGTAGCGAGACACCGCGGGGCGGGAGACTGGTCCAGGGGCACAGGAAAAGCCCTGTTCCGGAGGACGGCTCGGACGCCGAGGTCGTACACGACGGACACACCTCAGGGGTGTGTGACGCGGTGTCTCAGAACCTCAGACGAGCAACGTCCTTCTCCAATCGACGGCAACAGGACCGAGGGAAACGCTACGAACGGTGCCGGAGGGCTGTCAACGCATTAAACGGCGCCCGCGCCCGCCACCTCGATGTCGGATTCCTGCCAGCCAGCGGCCGTCCGGGGCTGCTTGGGTAGGGCGTATGACGAACCAGAACACCCTCCGTGACCGGGCTCTGGCCTTCCGCTCGCTGCATGTGCCGGGGCGCCCGCTCGTCCTCCCGAACGCCTGGGACGCGGCGAGCGCCCGCATCGTCGAGGACGCGGGCGCGTCCGCCGTGGCGACCACCAGCGCGGGCCTCGCCTGGGCCCTCGGCGTCCCGGACGGGGACCGGTTGGACCGGGAGCGGGCCCTGGAGGCGGTCGCCCGGATCACCGCGACCGTCACCGTGCCGGTGAGCGCCGACATCGAGAGCGGCTTCGCGAAGGACCCGGCGGGCGTCGCCGACACGGTCCGCGCGGTGCTCGCCGCGGGTGCGGTGGGGGTGAACATCGAGGACGCGCTCTACGGGGGTGAGGGCGTCCTGCGTCCGGTCGCCGAGCAGGCCGAGCGCATCGCCGCCGCCCGTGAGGCCGCCGACGCGGAGGGCGTGCCGTTGTTCGTCAACGCGCGGATCGACACGTATCTGCGGGGCGTCGGGGGAGTGGACGAGACCCTGGAGCGGGCCGCCGCCTTCAGCGCCGCGGGCGCGGACGGGATCTTCGTCCCCGGGGTCGTCGAACCGGGAACCGTCAAGGAACTCGCCGACGGGATCGACGCACCGCTCAATGTGCTGGTCGGCCCCGGCGCACCGCCGGTCGCCGAACTGGCCGCGCTGGGCGTCGCCCGCGTGAGCGCCGGCTCCAGCGTCGCACTGGCCGCGTACGCCGTGGTCCGCCGTGCCGCGCGGGAGCTGCTGGACACGGGTACCTACGACGCGCAGTCGGGAGGGCTCGGCTACGGCGAGCTCAACTCGCTGCTGGGGTAAGAGGGTTGGCTCAGCAGGCGTCCCGCATCAGCTCGGCGAGGTCGTGGTCCAGGTCGAGCTGGAGGTGTTCGAGACCGGCGGGCACCAGCTGGTCGGTGGCCTGGAGGAAGCGGCGCACCTCGGACGAGTGGATGTGCACGACAGCGGTGCCCTCGGGGGCGTGGAACTCGAGGACGGTGCGGTCGAAGCCGTAGGGCCGCACCCGGACGTCGCCGTGGCCCTCGGCGCCGTGCAGGCCGGCCGCGAGGAGTTCCCGGGCGAAGGTCCAGCAGACCTCGACGCCCTCCAGGGTGGCCGGTGCCGGGAAGGTCATCCGGACGGCGAAGGGGTCCCGCCGGTCGTAGTGAAGGGTGGCGGGAATGCTCGGCATCCGCGGTGCGGCGGCGACGAGACGGGCCTCTACGGGCTGCTCGATGACGATGGACAACGCCTTGCTCCCTTGTGTGACGGCGGTACGGACTGCGGTGACGACCGGACGGACTCCCGAAAAGATTCCGGAACGGACCCCCGATTGGATTGGTCCGCACTGGAAGAGACGCCGGAACGGGCCAATCCGTGCACATGAATTTCTAGTGACCTCTGTCACCGCCGCCCATATGCGCTCAAGGCGGGCGAGGGCCATCTGGACGGTCCGGGGGGAGTGGGCTAGCTTCGCCCGCCATGAGGCGCATGGGGAAGACGCGACAGGTGGGACGTACATACCGCAGGCTGGCGGTCGGGATGATGTGCGGGGCGGCACTGGCCGTCCTGACCGCCGTACCGGCGCAGGCGCGGGACACGGCGCACCGGACTCCGCACTGGGAGCTGAAGGACAGCGGGGCCGCCGATGTGCGCTTCCGTGGGCTGTCGGCCGTCAGCCGGAACACCGCGTGGGTGGCCGGGACCGCGGGCACGGTGCTGCGGACCACCGACGGCGGGGCGAGCTGGCGGAACGTCTCGCCGCCCGGCACCACCGATCTGCAGTTCCGGGACATCGAGGCGTTCGACGCGCGCCGCGCGGTGGTGCTGGCGATCGGCGAGGGCGAGGCGTCCCGCGTCTACCGCACCGACGACGGCGGGACGACCTGGACCGAGTCCTTCCGCAACACCGACGCGAACGCCTTCTACGACTGCATGACCTTCTTCGACAGCCGCCACGGGCTCGCGATGAGCGACCCGGTGGACGGGAAGTTCCGCATCCTGTCGACCGGCGACGGCGGCCGTTCCTGGAAGGTGCTGCCCAGCACCGGGATGCCGGCCGCGCTCGACGGAGAGGCGGGCTTCGCGGCCAGCGGCCAGTGTCTGGTGAGTTCCGGGCCGAGGGACGTCTGGCTGGCCACCGGCGGGGGTGCACGCGCGCGTGTCCTGCACTCCGCCGACCGCGGCCTCACCTGGACGGCGACCGACACACCCATCCCTACCGGTGACCCCGCGCGCGGTGTGTTCGCGCTCGCCTTCCGCGACCGTACGCACGGCCTCGCGGTCGGCGGTGACTACAACGCGGGCCAGCCGTCACCGCTCGCGGCGGCCGTCACGGGCGACGGGGGCCGCACCTGGCGTCCCGCCACCACCCCGCCGCCCGCATACCGCTCCGGCGTCACCTGGCTGCCCCGCAGCCGCGGCACCGCCCTCGCGGTCGGCCCCACCGGCACGGACCTCACGACCGACGCCGGGCGCACCTGGCGGACGGTGGACACCGGCTCGTACGACACCGTGGACTGCGCGGCCGACCTCAGCTGCTGGGCCGCGGGGGAGAAGGGGCGCGTGGCGCGGCTGGAGGGCTGAGCGGGACAACAAGCGGCAACTCAGGCGCGCGCTGGACAAGTGAGGCCGGGGGCACGGCGGCTTCGCCGTGCCCCCAAGATCCCCGTACCCTCGGCACCACCATGACGACCGTACGCATTCCCGCGGGCTGGCCCGCGACCGAGGAGCAGGCCCGCGCCGTCCAGGACGAGTTGCGGGAGCGGGTGGTGACCGACGAACCGGGACCGCCGCCAAGGACGGGGCACGTCACGGGAGTTGACGTCGCCTACGACGACGAACGGGACGTGGTGGTGGCAGCGGCCGTCGTGCTGGACGCGACCGACCTCACCGTCGTCGCCGAGGCCACGGCCGTGGGCCAGGTCTCCTTCCCGTACGTGCCGGGTCTGCTCGCCTTCCGTGAAATCCCCACGGTGCTGGCCGCGTTGGACGCCCTGCCGTGCCCGCCCGGCCTGGTCGTGTGTGACGGCTACGGCCTCGCCCACCCCCGCCGCTTCGGCCTCGCCAGCCACCTCGGCGTCCTCACCGGCCTGCCCACGATCGGCGTCGCCAAGAACCCCTTCGCCTTCACCTACGACGACCCGGGCACCCCGCGCGGCTCCGCGTCCCCGCTCCGTGCGGACGCCGACGAGGTCGGCCGCGCGCTCCGCACCCGCGAGGGTGTGAAGCCGGTCTTCGTCTCCGTGGGCCACCGGGTGACCCTCGACAACGCCTGCGCCCACACCCTCGCGCTGACCCCCGCGTACCGGCTCCCGGAGACGACCCGCAGGGCCGACGCGCTGTGCCGGCGGGCGCTGCGGGAGGCGACCGCGTGAGTACCCGTACTGAGTACGTGGTCTGAGTACTTGTACGGATGTGGCGGCCCCCGTGTGATCGGCAGGCTGTCCGCATGACAACGCACCGTTCCCCGAAGCCCGTTGCCCACCCGAGCCAGCCCGTCGAGCGCGCCGTGACGATCGCGCTGGTCCTGTCCGTGGCGGCGGGCCTCGCCTGGATCGGCGGCATGATCTACACGCTGTGGCCGTGACGCCAACTCCCGCACCGGCGCGGGAAACACACGAGCCCCACACCGCAACAAGCGGCATGGGGCTCGGACTTGAGCGCCGGGCAGGCCTTGCACCTGCATCTCCCCGCAGGAAGCGGGACGTCTTTCCTTGGACCACCAACGCGCGACCAGACTCCGGGAGTTCCGGCGACCGGCTCGTGATCAACTATAGCCCATCGGGGTGAGGGCCCGACCCCGCCCGTTCACCTGCTCGCCGCCACCCGGAACACGATGCCCGCGGCGCGCAGCCGCTCGATGAGCGCGTCGCCCATCGCCACCGCCGTCGTCACCTGCCCCGCTGTGGGCGGGAGTTCGTCGAGGGCGAGGCAGAGGGCCGACTCGGCGAACATCTTCGCCGTCTCGTCGTAGCCGGGGTCGCCGCCCGCGACCTCCGTGAAGACGCGGCGGCCGCCGCCCTCGCCCACGAACTTCACGGAGAACCAGCTCTTCGCGCGCTTCTCCGCGCTCGGTCCGTCGCCCGGCTTGAGGCGGTCGGACAACCAGCGGCGGGCGGGCGGGAGTTGGGCGGCCGTGGCCAGCGCGCCGACCGCTGTGACACCGCCGAGCGCCACGGGAAGGTGTCGTACGGCCGCGTAGTGGCGGTAGCGGAAGTCGGGGCCGTAGCGCTCCAGGGCCCTGGCGGATCGTTCGACGACCTGCGGGTCGATGGTCGGCAGCGGCACCGCCCAGGAGCCGACCTCCCCGGCGAACCGCGGTGCCCCCATGGGCGCGGCGGCCCGGCGGCCCACCAGTCGTGGTTGGTGGCGTCGCCGCTCCCGGGCGGCGGCCAGCACCTGTCGGCCGCGCCCGAGTTGGGTCAGCGCCGTGGCGAACGTGCCGCCGGAGAACATCGCGTCGGCGGTCACGAAGCCGTCCACCGTGAGGGGCACCCCCTCCGGCAGTTGCCGGACGGTGAAGTACGCCCCCAGGTCGTGCGGAATCGAGTCGAAGCCCGCGGAGTGCACCAGCCGTGCACCGGTCTCACGCGCGCGTGCGTCATGGCGGACGTACGTCAGGTCGACGAACTCCGGCTCGCCGCTGAGGTCGAGATAGTCGGTGCCGGTGTCCGCGCACGCGGCGACCAGGTCCTCGCCGTAGGTGACGTAGGGGCCGACCGTCGTGGCCACCACGCGCGCGTGCTCGGCGAGTTCGCGCAGGGAGGCCGGGTCGGACACGTCCGCCCGCAGGACGCCCACCGACGTGCCGCCGGGCAGCCGTTCGCGCAGGCGCTTCAGCTTCAGCTCGTCGCGGCCGGCGATCGCCCAGCGCAGGCCCTCGGGCGCGTGCGCGGCGAGATACTCCGCGGTGAGCACGCCGACGAAGCCGGTGGCTCCGAAGAGCACGATGTCGTAAGGACGATCCGTCCTGTTCAGCCTGCTCATGACACTCCTGGGTCCCGCAGCCCGCGCCGCTGTCGGTGGCTGAGGCTAGCGTGAAGAGTGCGGAGCCCGACGACGAGCCCGGAGGTATCAGGTGGCCGTGCCCAGGAACGCCCTGAAGAAGTGGGCGAAAGTACGCGAGTTCGCCCTCGGGCTGCCGGGTGCCACTGAAGAGTTCCCCTGGGGCGAGAGCGTCGCGAAGGTCAACAAGAAGGTGTTCGTCTTCCTCGGTGTCGACGACGGCAGTTACCCGCTCGCGCTCACCGTGAAGCTGACGGACGAGTCGGCCCACGCACACGCGCTCACCTCACCCGGCGCCGAGCCCGCCGGCTACGGCCTCGGCAAGGCCGGCTGGGTGCGCGTCCCCCTCGCCGAGCCGGGCGCCCCGGCCGCCGAGCTGCTGTGCGACTGGGTGGAGGAGAGCTACCGCGTGATCGCCCCCAAGCGCTTGATAACCGAGTTGGACGCAGCCGATCACGGTTGACGGCGGGTAACTTGGCTAAGCGCTTGCTCGCCCAGGTCTTGTGTCGAGTGGAACACGTTCCTAACATCACTGGTGTTACATCAGTTGTGTCACAGCTGGGGGCTGGATGACAGCGGCAACGACGCCCGGGCACGGCCCGCTCTCCGGCGTGCGCGTCGTCGAGCTGGCCGGCATCGGCCCCGGCCCCTTCGCGGCCATGCTCCTCGCCGACCTGGGCGCCGACGTCGTCCGCGTCGACCGGCCCGGCGGCCCCGGACTCGGGATCAGCCCCGAGCACGACATCACCAACCGCAACAAACGCTCGGTGCTCGTCGACCTGAAGTCGCCCGAGGGCCCCGCGCGCGTGCTCGACCTGGTGGCACGCGCCGACATCCTGATCGAGGGCAACCGCCCCGGCGTCACCGAGCGCCTCGGCGTCGGCCCCGAGCCCTGCCACGCCCGCAATCCCCGGCTCGTCTACGGCCGGATGACCGGCTGGGGCCAGGACGGACCCCTCGCCCAGCGCGCCGGACACGACATCGCGTACATCGCGCTCACCGGCACCCTCGGCATGATCGGCAGCCCGGGGGAGCCCCCGCCCGCTCCCGCCAACCTGCTCGGCGACTACGCGGGCGGCTCGCTCTACCTCGTCGTCGGCGTCCTCGCCGCGCTGCACCACGCGCGCGTGACCGGCACCGGCCAGGTCGTCGACGCCGCCATCGTCGACGGCACCGCCCACCTCTCCGCGATGATCCACGGCATGCTCGCCGCCGGCGGCTGGCAGGACCGGCGCGCCGCGAACCTCCTCGACGGCGGCTGCCCGTACTACGGCACGTACGAGACCGCCGACGGGAAGCACATGGCGGTGGGCGCCCTGGAGCCGCAGTTCTACGCCGAGTTCGTACGCCTGCTCGACCTCGCCGACTTCGCCGACGCCCGCCGGGACTGGACCCGTTGGGGCGAGCTGCGCGAGGCGGTCGCGGCCCGCTTCCGGAGCCGTACGAGAGACGAGTGGACCGTCGTCTTCGAGGGCACGGACGCGTGCGTGGCGCCCGTGCTGTCGCTCCGTGAGGCCCCTGAGCATCCGCATCTCGCCGCGCGCGGGACCTTCACCGAGCACGGCGGGATCACCCAGCCCGCCCCCGCACCCCGGTTCTCCGGAACGCCCACCTCGGTACGCGGCGGGCCCGCCCTACCGGGTGCCGACACCTCGGACGTGGCCCGTGACTGGGACGTCCCCCGGCTTGCCGACGTCGTTGAGGACGGTGATCGGGGAACACCTCGACGCGTCCTCGAAAACCCTCAGTGAAAGGCTTGGCAGTGAGCACCGAAGCGTATGTCTACGACGCGATCCGCACCCCGCGCGGGCGCGGCAAGGCGAACGGGTCCCTGCACGGGACGAAGCCCATCGACCTGGTCGTCGGACTCATCCACGAGATCCGCGACCGCTTCCCGGACCTGGACCCCGCCGCGATCGACGACATCGTGCTCGGTGTCGTCGGCCCGGTCGGCGACCAGGGCTCCGACATCGCTCGGATCGCCGCCGTGGCCGCCGGGCTGCCGGACACGGTGGCCGGCGTACAGGAGAACCGCTTCTGTGCCTCGGGTCTGGAGGCCGTCAACATGGCCGCCGCCAAGGTGCGTTCGGGCTGGGAGGACCTCGTCCTCGCCGGTGGCGTCGAGTCGATGTCACGGGTGCCGATGGCCTCGGACGGCGGTGCCTGGTTCAACGACCCGATGACGAACCTCGCCGTCAACTTCGTGCCCCAGGGCATCAGCGCCGACCTGATCGCCACGATCGAGGGATTCTCGCGGCGTGATGTGGACGAGTACGCGGCGCTCTCCCAGGAGCGGGCGGCCACCGCGTGGAAGGAGGGCCGCTTCGACCGGTCCGTCGTCCCGGTCAGGGACCGAAGCGGGCTTGTCGTCCTCGACCACGACGAGCACCTGCGCCCGGGCACCACCGCCGACTCCCTCGCCCGGCTGAAGCCGTCCTTCGCGGACATCGGGGAACTCGGCGGCTTCGACGCCGTGGCCCTCCAGAAGTACCACTGGGTGGAGAAGATCGACCACGTCCACCACGCGGGCAACTCCTCCGGCATCGTCGACGGCGCCTCCCTCGTCGCCATCGGCTCCAAGGAGGTCGGCGAGCGCTACGGCCTCACCCCGCGCGCGCGGATCGTCTCCGCCGCCGTCTCCGGCTCCGAGCCGACCATCATGCTCACCGGGCCCGCACCGGCCACCCGCAAGGCCCTCGCCAAGGCCGGGCTGACCATCGACGACATCGACCTGGTCGAGATCAACGAGGCATTCGCCGCGGTCGTCCTGCGCTTCGTGCGGGACATGGACCTGTCCCTGGACAAGGTCAACGTCAACGGCGGCGCCATCGCGCTCGGCCACCCGCTCGGCGCCACCGGCGCGATCATCCTCGGCACGCTCATCGACGAACTGGAGCGCCAGGACAAGCGCTACGGCCTCGCCACGCTGTGCGTCGGCGGCGGCATGGGCATCGCGACGATCGTCGAGCGCCTCTGAGGAGCCCGGCGGCCACCGGAGATCACCGCTGCGACCAGCGATCTCCGCGGCCACCCGAGGCTTCCGCGGCGACCAGAGACTTCTACGGAGAACCCCTCATGACCGAGAGCACCACCATCCGCTGGGAACAGGACGACACCGGCGTCGTCACCCTCGTCCTCGACGACCCCGACCAGTCCGCGAACACCATGAACGCGGCCTTCCGCGACTCCCTCGCCGCGATCACCGAGCGCCTGGAGGCCGAGCAGGACTCCATCCGCGGCATCATCGTCACCTCCGCCAAGAAGACCTTCTTCGCGGGCGGCGACCTGCGCGACCTGATCCGCGTCACCCCGGACACCGCACAGGAGTTGCTCGACGGCGGCCTCGCCATCAAGCGCAACCTGCGCCGCATCGAGACCCTCGGCAAGCCGGTCGTCGCCGCGCTCAACGGCGCGGCCCTGGGCGGCGGTTACGAGATCGCCCTCGCCTGCCACCACCGGGTCGCCCTCGACGCGCCCGGCTCCAAGATCGGCTGCCCCGAGGTCACCCTCGGCCTGCTCCCCGGCGGCGGCGGAGTCGTCCGTACGGTACGGCTGTTGGGCATCACCGACGCGCTGCTGAAGGTGCTGCTCCAGGGCACCCAGTACAGCCCGCGACGCGCCCTCGACAACGGCCTGATCCACGAAGTGGCCGCCACGCCCGACGAGTTGATCGCCAAGGCCCGCGCCTTCATCGACACCAACCCACAGTCGCAGCAGCCCTGGGACAAGCCCGGCTACCGCATCCCGGGCGGCACCCCGGCCAACCCGAAGTTCGCGGCCAACCTGCCCGCCTTCCCGGCCTCCCTGCGCAAGCAGACCAACGGCGCTCCCTACCCGGCCCCGCGCAACATTCTGGCCGCCGCTGTCGAGGGCGCCCAGGTGGACTTCGAGACCGCGCAGGTCATCGAGGCCCGCTACTTCGTGGAGCTGGCGGCCGGCCAGACCTCGAAGAACATGATCCAGGCGTTCTTCTTCGACCTCCAGGCCGTCAACTCCGGCGCCAACCGCCCGAAGGGCATCGAGTCCCGCCCGGTCCGCAAGGTCGCAGTCCTCGGCGCCGGGATGATGGGCGCCGGCATCGCTTACTCGTGCGCCCGCGCGGGCATCGACGTCGTCCTGAAGGACGTGGCGGACGAGGCGGCGGCCAAGGGCAAGGCCTACTCCGAGAAGCTCTGCGCCAAGGCGGTCTCCCGCGGCCGTACGACCCAGGAGAAGGCGGACGCGCTGCTCGCCCGCATCACCCCCACCGCCGATCCGCAGCAACTCGCGGGCTGCGACGCGGTGATCGAGGCCGTCTTCGAGGACACCTCGCTCAAGCACAAGGTGTTCCAGGAGATCCAGCACATCGTCGAGCCCGACGCACTGCTCTGCTCCAACACCTCCACCCTCCCCATCACCGCCCTCGCCGAAGGCGTGGAGCGTCAAGTCGACTTCATCGGGCTGCACTTCTTCTCGCCGGTCGACAAGATGCCCCTCGTCGAGATCATCAAGGGCGAGCGCACCGGCGACGAGGCCCTCGCCCGCGCCTTCGACCTGGTCCGGCAGATCAATAAGACGCCGATCGTCGTCAACGACTCGCGCGGCTTCTTCACCTCACGCGTGATCGGGCAGTTCATCAACGAGGGCGTCGCGATGGTCGGCGAGGGCATCGAGCCCGCGTCCATCGAGCAGGCCGCCGCGCAGGCCGGCTACCCGGCCAAGGTCCTCTCCCTGATGGACGAGTTGACGCTCACCCTCCCGCGCAAGATCCGCAACGAGTCGAAGCGGGCCGTCGAGGAAGCGGGCGGCACCTGGCCCGCGCACCCCGCCGAGGCCGTCATCGACCGCATGGTCGACGAGTTCGGCCGCACCGGGCGCAGCGGCGGCGCGGGCTTCTACGACTACGGCGACGACGGCAAGCGCGCCGGTCTCTGGCCGGGCCTGCGCGAGCACTTCACCCGCGAGGGCGCCGAGATCCCCTTCGAGGACATGCAGGAACGCATGCTCTTCTCCGAGGCGCTCGACACGGTCAAGCTCCTTGAGGAAGGCGTCCTGACGTCCGTCGCCGACGCCAACATCGGGTCCATCTTCGGGATCGGCTTCCCCGGCTGGACCGGTGGTGTCCTGCAGTACATCAACGGCTACGAGGGCGGCCTGCCCGGCTTCGTGGCACGCGCGCGTGCGCTCGCCGAGCGCTACGGGGAGCGGTTCACGCCGCCCGCGCTGCTCGTGGAGAAGGCCGAGAAGGGGGAGCGGTTCACCGACGCGCGCTGACGTATCGCTGAGCGACACGCTGCCCTTGCCCTCGGGGGACGGGACCCCGACGCTGACCGGCGAACCGGTCACCGGTCCCGTCCCCGAGGAGCCCCCCATGGGTCACCGTCCCGCCCTCGCCTTCCTCGACATCCTGCGCGACGAGGGCGTGGACCGGATCTTCGGCAACCCCGGCACCACCGAACTCCCGTTCCTGGCCGCCCTGTCGGAGACCGAGAACGCCCCCGAGTACGTCCTCGGCGTCCACGAGGGCGCCGTCGTCTCCATGGCCGACGGCTACGCACGCGGCACCGGCCGCCCCGCCTTCGTCAGCCTCCACATCGCCGCCGGACTCGCCAACGGCCTCATCGGCCTTCTCAACGCCCGCCGTTCGCGCACCCCGCTCGTCGTCACGGCCGGCCAGCAGGACCGCCGCCACCTCCAGCAGGACCCCATGCTCTCCGGCGACCTCCTCGGCCTCGCGCGGCCCGCGGTGAAGGCGACGTACGACATCCAGCACGCCCGCGACCTGCCCCTCGCCCTGCGCCGCGCCTTCGCCCACTCCCAACGGCCGCCCGCAGGACCGGTGTTCCTGTCTCTCCCCATGGACCTGCTCGCCGAGGACACAGAGATCGAGGTCCCCGCCCGCACCGCCCCGCCCCGGCCGGGCCCCGCCGCCGGACTCGACCGGGCCGCCGTACTGCTCGGCGGCGCCGCCCGCCCCGCGATCGTCGCCGGGGACGGAGTGGGCCGCGAGGACGCGGTGGCCGCGCTGGTCCGTACGGCGGAGGCCTGCGGGGCGACCGTCCACCACCAGCCGATGGCCGACTGCCTCAACTTCCCTCCCACACACCCCCTTTACGCCGGCATGCTGCCACCCCGCCACGACGCGATCCGGGCCGCCCTCGCGTCGTACGACGCCGTCCTGATCGTCGGATCCCACGCGTTCACGCCCCACCACTACAGCCCGGGTCCCGCCCTGCCGCCCGGTATCACCGTCGTCCAACTCGACTCCGACGCCGAGGAGATCGGCCGCAACTTCCCCGCCGACGCGGGGCTCGTCGGCGCGCTCGCACCCTCGCTCCACCGGCTCGCCGAGCTGCTGCGCGAGCAGGTGCCCGACCACACCGCGAAGGCCCGCGTCCTGCGCGCGGGCGAACGGCACACCGCCGAACGGGAGCGTGCCGAGTACGCCGCCCGCGCCGCCTACTCGTCCGCGCCCCTCGCCCCTTGGGCCGCCGCCCATGCCGTGGCACGCGGGCTGCCGCCGGACGCCGTGGTGGTCGAAGAGGCCATCACCGTCGGCCTGTTGCTCCGTCGGCTGCTACGACTCGACCGTCCCGGCAGCTACGTCCACACCGTCGGCGGCGGCCTCGGCTGGGGCATCGGCGCCGCCGTCGGCCGCTCGCTCGCCGAACCCGGGCGGCCAGTCGTCTCGGTCCTCGGCGACGGCTGTGCGCTGTTCGGACTCCAGGGGCTGTGGAGCGCGGCGCGGCAGCAGGTCCCGGTGCTGTTCGTGGTGATGGGCAACGGGAGTTACCGCACGCTCCAGGACACCTACGAGGCGATGGGCGGCAACGGACGTTGCCCCGGCACCGAGTTGGGCGCCCTGGACTTCACCCGGGCCGCGCGCTTCTTCGGGGTCGACGCGGTCCGGGCGGAGAGCGCGGACCACCTGCGTGAACTGGTCGCCGGAGTCGACGAGTTGACGCGCCCGATGCTCGTCGACGTACCGCTGCGGACCTCGTAGAGATACCGCTTCGATTGCGGTCGCGACTCACCGTGACCCACACCTTGTCACCCGTGCGCGGAAGCGACCACCATCGGTCCATGACGGACGGGCCGCTTCCGAAGTCGGTGCTCGCACGCGGGGTGTTGCTGCTCCGCGCCTGCGGCGACGCCGAGACCGCGCTCTCCCTCGCCGAACTCGCCCTGCGCACCGGGCTGCCCAAGCCGACGGCACACCGGCTGATCGGCGAGCTGGTCCGGCTCGGCCTGGTGGACCGCACCCCCGAAGGCAGCTACCGCATCGCGCTCGCCCTCTTCGTCCTCGGTCAATCGTCGCCGTCCGTACGGGAGTTGCGGGACGTGGCGCTGCCCTACCTGGGCGATCTGCACGAGGCGACCCACGAGAACGTCCACCTGGCCGTCCCGGACGGCACCGACACCCTCTTCCTGGAGAAGATCACCGGCCGCCGCGCCACCCCGATCGTCTCCCGCACCGGCGGCCGGCTCCCCGCCCACTGCACCGCCACCGGCAAGGTCTTCCTCGCCCAGGACCCCCGCCCGCCCCACCGCACCCTGCCCCGCCTCACCCCGCGCACCCTGGTCCTCCCCGGCCAACTCGCCCGCGACCTCGCCCTCACCCGGGCCCGCGGCTACGGCGTCAACCTCGAAGAGGCCGAGATCGGCATCTCGGCGGTCGCGGCCCCCGTCTACGCCCCCGACCGCGGCCCCCGCCCGATCGCCGCGATCTCCGTCACCGGCGGCACCCGCCGCCTGGACGTGGACCGCATCGGGGCACGGCTGTGCGCGGCGGCACGGGCGATCACCCGGACCCTGTCGGTCTGACGCGGCCACCTCCGGACCCCGTCAGTCCGACGCCGCCACCTCCGGCCGCTGCATCGCCACCGCCAGCCCGTGCTCCGTCAGCCGCTCACCGCGCACCTCCTCCGTGACCCGCCCCCGCACGAACACCAGCACCCGGTCGCACACCTCCGTCAGTTCCGCGAGATCCGTCGAGGCGATCAGGACGGCCGCGCCGCCCGCCGCCAACTCGCCGACGATACGGTGCATTTCGGCGCGTACACCGACGTCGACACCCCGGGTCGGATCGTCCAGGACGACGATCTTCGGCTCCGTCGCGAGCCACTTGGCGAAGACGACCTTCTGCTGGTTGCCGCCGGACAACCGGGCGACCAGGTCGTACGGCCCACCGCGCAGCCGTAGCCGCTCGGTCAACTCGACGGTGCGGCGCACCAGTTCGGAGCGGGAGGGGGCGATCCCGCCCCGGCCCAGCGCCAGCCAGCTGACCGCCGTGGTGTTCTCCCACACCGTACGGTCCACCATCAGCCCGTACCGTTTGCGGTCGCTCGGCACGAAGGCGACACCCGCGCGTACCGCGTCCCGCAGCGAGCGTGGCAGCCCCCGGCCGCCGACGTCCACCCGGCCCCCGGAGACCGCCGTACGCCCGCACACCACCGCCAACGCGTCGAGATGGCCCGCCCCTTGCAGCCCGGCGACCCCGACCACTTCACCCGCCCGCACGGTGAAGGTCACGTCGGTCAGCCTTCCGGGGACCGTGACCTCGGACAGCACCACCGGCGGCGGCAGGTCGACCAACGACCGGGCCCGGCGCGGCGGTTGCTCCGGTCGGCCGCCCAGCATCGCCGACACCAGCTCCGGCACGTCGACCTCGGCGCGCTCCACGCCCGCCAGCGCGACCCGCCCGTCCCGCAGGACCGTCACGCGCTGCGCGAAGCGCATCACCTCGTCGAGGAAGTGGGTGACGTAGAGGACGGCGATGCCCCGGTCGGTCAGCGTGCGCAGGACGCGTTCGAGGCGGTCGACGGCGGCGGCCGGGAGCGCCGACGTCGGCTCGTCGAGGATCAGCAGCTTGGGGCGCCGCAGCAGAGCCCGGGCGATCTCCGTCAACTGCTGGTCAGCGAGGGGGAGTTCACCCAGTTCCGTGCGGGGGTCCACGTCCAGGCCGAGTTCCGCGAGGACCGGTCGGGCCGCCCGGTCCATGGCGCCCCGGTCCAACAGGCCCAGGCGCAGCGGCGGATGCTGCGGGAAGAGGTTCTCCCGCACGGTGAGGTCCGGGAAGAGGCTCAACTCCTGGGAGACGACGGCGATCCGGGCGTCCTTCGCAGCCCGCACCGTCCCGCCGTCCGCGCCCAGCGTCCCCGACAGGATGCGCACGAGCGTCGACTTCCCGGCACCGTTCTCACCCACCAGCGCGTGCACCTCGCCACCGCTCAGCCGGATCGACGCACCGTCCAACGCCCGTACGCCGCCATAGGACTTGACCAGTTCCTCCGCCACGAGGATGTCGCCGTGGGCCATGTCAGCGCGCGTCCTTCAGTGGCTTGAGGTTGGCCGTCTGGTCGCCGAGCAGCTTGTCGATCGTCGGCTTGTACCAGTCGTACGCGGCCTGCGCCGACTTCTGCCGGGCGATGATCTCGTCGATGTTGGAGGAGTCGACGACTCCGCCGGGGGACAGGAACCAACCGTCGGGCAGCTTGCCCTTCTTGTCGCGCACGGCCTCGATCAGCATCGCCGTGGACAGATAGCCCTTCAGGAAGTGCTGCGGGTCGATGGTCACGAAGTTGGAGCCGTCCTTCACCGCGTCCAGGGTCTTCGGGTCGACGTCGAAGCCGGCCGTCAGCCACTTGCCGTGCTCGGCCTTCTTGATCTTCGCGAGGTTGTAGCTGTCGGCGTCACCGACACCGAGGAAGGCGAGCGCGTCCGGGTGCGCGTTCACCTGCGCGGACCAGGAGCTGTAGTTCTGCCCGGGATCGCTGTACGTCTGGAAGGGGCCCAGGATCTTGACCCCGGGCGCCTCCTTCTTGAAGGTGTCGGCGATGCCCTTCGCGCGGTTGTCGAGGACCGGCGTCCCCGGGTTGGGCACCCCGATCACGACCTGCCCCTTCGGATCGCTGCCGAGCCGTTTCAACGCCTCCTTCGCCATCAGCTCGCCGAGCGCGTAATTGTCGTTCCCCACATAGAAGTTGACCTTGCTGCCGTCGGTGGGGGACGTGTCCAGGGCGACGATCGGGATGCCCTGGTCCACGGCGCGTGCGGCGGGCCGGGTGAAGATCGGCGGGTCGAGGTTCTCCAGGACGATGCCGTCCTTGGCGATCGCCGTGAGGTTCTGGAACAGCTGCACCTCGGCGGGCCCGTCCGTGTTGGGCGGTCCCACGGCCTTGAAGTCGACCTTCCCCGCGTGGCTCGCGGCGCTCTGCGCGCCCAGCACCATCTCGTGGGCGAAGTTCAGGGAGATGTTGGCGACCGAAATCCCCATCTCCAGCTTGCCGTTCTTTCCGCCGGAGCCTCCGACGCTGCCGCAGCCTGCGGTGGCCAGCAGGACCAGGGCGCCGAGCGCCGCGGACCACGTACGCGAACGGGGGTGCATCACGGCCTCCAAAAGGCTGGACCACAGGGGGACTTGGACGGCGCGGGGGGCTTGGACGGCTGAGGGTTCGGACGCTCGGGGGAGTTCACCTGCGACGGCGTCCGGTGCGGCGCAGCGCGCTGTCGGCCGCGACGGCGACGAGGATCACCCCGCCGGTCGCGAACGACGTCCAGTTGATGGGTACTTCGAAGAACACCAGGCCGGAGGCGACGACCGACAGGATCATCGCCCCGGCCACCGCGCCGACCACCGAACCGCGGCCCCCGGCCAGTGGAGTGCCGCCGATGATGCACGCGGCGATCGCCTGCAACTCGTAGCCCTGGCCGAGTGTTGGGTCCCCGGCGCCGTAGAAGGCGAGCGCGAGCGCGGCGGCGCACGCCGTGGTCAGGCCGGACAGGGCCAGTGCCTGGATACGGGTGCGGACGACCGGGATGCCGCTGAAGGCGGCGGCGTCGGGGTTGGACCCGATCGCCCGCACCCGGGCCCCGAAGCGCGTCCGGGACAGCACGACCGTCAGCACGACGATCACCGCGAGCAGCACCCACAGGGCGAATGGCACCCCGCCAGGATCGCCGCCCGCGAAGGTGAAGAACGAGTCGTTCAGGGGGAGATCGGTGATCTGCTTGCCGTCCGCGAGCGCCAGTCCGACACCCCGGAAGAGCATGAGCGTGCCCAGGGTGACGATGAACGACGGCAGCGCCAGCAGCGTCGTCACCAGCGCGTTGAACACGCCCAGCGCGATCCCGGTGGCCAGCATCACCGGCACCGCCAGCCAGGGCGCGGTGCCGTCCCGGATCAGCAACGCCCCGACGACCAGGCACATCGCGTAGGTCCCGCCCACGGACAGATCGACCTCGCGCATCGACAGCGCGAAGACCATGCCGCACGCCATCAGCGAGATGTAGACGGAGTTGTGGGCGGTGGACAGGAGGTTGTTCGTGTCGAGGAAGTCCGGGTAGGGGATGCCGATCCCGGCGATCAGCAACCCCAGCACGAGCAGCACACCGAACTCGTCCCGGACCCACCGACGCGGCACCGGCTCCGACGCACGCGCGGACGGCCTGAGTCGACGCCACCGGCGCGTCAACCGGCCCTGCCCGCCGCCCTGTTCGCGGGCGCGCTCGGCGTCGTCCACGGCACGCTCGGTCTCGGTCATCGGGCACGGCTCCCGTACGGCTGGTGCTGGGGTCGTCACGCAGGGTGGGCCCACCGGGCGTGAGCGGCAACCGGGGCGTTTCAGCGAGTGGAATGTGCTCTTGCCCGACGCCTGACGGGTCATCACACTCGCCCCATGGAGACGCGTACCGCGCTGGTGACCGGAGCGGCACAGGGCCTCGGGCAGGAGTTCGCCGTCGCGCTCGCCGGCCACGGCTACCGGGTCGCCGGACTCGACCTCGTCGCACAGCCGGAGACCGCCGAAAGGGTCCTGGACTATGTGGAGTTGATCGGCGACGTCACAGACGAGGACCAGATCCAGGGGGCGTTGGAGCACCTCATCGACCAGTTCGGCACCCTGCACGTCCTGGTCAACAACGCCGGCGTCTACCCGGCCCGCCCCTTCGAGGAGACCACGCCCGAGGAATGGCGCCGGATCATGCGCGTCAACCTGGAGGCGCCGTTCCTGCTGACCCGAGCGGTCCTGCCGTATCTGAAGGCGGCCGGGTGGGGCCGTATCGTCAACATCGTCTCGGCGGCCGTCCTCACCGCACCGCCCACGATGGTCCCGTACGTCGCCTCGAAGATGGGACTCATCGGCTTCACCCGATCCCTCGCGGCGGCGCTCGGCCCGTACGACATCACTGTCAACGCGATCGCGCCCAGCATGGTCCGCACCGCGACCGCCGAGCGGACGGTCGGCGCGGACGGCGGCTTCGAGTACGTCCGTGACCAGCAGGTGGTCCCGCGCACGCAGCAGCCGTCCGACCTCGTCTCGACCCTGCTGTACGTGGTCGACGAGGGCAGCGGGTTCCTGACCGGGCAGACGCTGAACGTGTCGGGCGGTTCAGCCTTCCTCTGACTCCGTCGGCTCCCTGAGCCACTCGCGGAGTTCCTTCCGCAGCGATCGCTGAAAAGCCGTCAGGAGGGCCTGCACCACAAGGGGTTGCATGTGCGCGGACAGCGACTTCACGTCCTGCGCGGCACGTTGCGACACCTCGTCGCGGAACACCTGCGACAACTCGTGGGCCGCCGCGCGGGAATGCTCGATCAGCACGTTCCGGGACGCGAGGATCGCCTCCTGCGACACCGGCACGTCGAGCAGCCGCACGCCGAGCCGCAGCAGACCGGCGTCGACACGGTACGAGGCCCCCTCGATCCCGACCACGTCCATCGCCACGAGCCGCTCCACGTCCTCCTCGCTCAACGCCCGGCCCGCCCGCCGCTCCAACTCCCGCCGGTCCAGGATCTCCGTCCCGTCCGGCGCCCATGACGCCACCACGGCGCGATGGATCGCGAGGTCGTGCGCACTGAGGTCCGGCGGCAGCTGCCCCACATACCGCTCGATCGCGGCCAGCGTCATGCCCTGATGCTGCAACTCCTCGATCAGTGCGAGCCGCGCCAGGTGCTCCTGCCCGTAGTGCCCGACCCGCCGCGCCCCGATCACCGGCGGCGGCAACAGCCCCTTGGTGCTGTAGAACCGCACCGTGCGGACCGTGGTACCGGCCCGCGCGGCCAGTTCGTCGATCGTGAGCGTCGGCTCCTCGGTGTCGGTCGTCATGCGGAGCAGTATCGCTGTCTCACCACTGCTGTGAAACCACCGGAGGGCCGTTGTCAGTGGTGCCGCCTACGGTGGGTGTCATGGGGGAGATCAACTATGTCCGGGGTGACGCGACCGTTCCGTCGGTCAAGGGCGTCAAGGTGATCGCGCATGTCTGCAACGACATCGGGGGCTGGGGAAAGGGCTTCGTGCTGGCGCTCTCGCGCCGCTGGCCCGAGCCGGAGAAGGCGTACCGCGCCTGGCATCGCGCCCGCGCGTCCAACGACTTCGGGCTGGGCGCGATCCAGCTCGTGCAGGTCGAGCGGTATGTCTGGGTGGCCAACATGATCGGCCAGCGGGGGATACGCACGGGCAGCAAGGGTGTGCCCGTGCGCTACGAGGCGATCGACACGGCGCTGGGCCTGCTGGCCGACCGCGCGGCGGAGCTCGGCGCGTCCGTGCACATGCCCCGCATAGGGTGCGGCCTCGCGGGCGGCACGTGGTCACGGGTCGAGCCGCTGGTGACCGAGCGGCTGGTCCAGCAGGGGATCGCGGTGACGGTGTACGACCACGAGGACTGAACCACCGGACCGAACTCGCCTCACGCTGATAGGAACGCGGGCTGACCCCGCCGGGCCCAACTCGCCTCGGGCTGAAAGAAGTTGCGGCATCTTGCGCAACTCCTTGCGATGATCCCCGCCCCCTGCTTGACTCGCTGCTCGCAGCCGTGAAGGAAAGTCATCGAGGGAGAGCCATGAGCCGTGACATCGACGTCCTCGTCCTCGGCGGCGCCGGCGTCGACACCATCGTCCACGTCCCCGAACTGCCGCTGCCGTACGCCGACAGCTACATGATCGACCCCGGCATCCGCACCCGCGCCGGCCAGACCGGCGACTTCGTGGCCCTCGGCCTGAGCGTGCTGGGCCTGCGCACCCACCACCTCGACATGCTCGGCGCCGACCCCGAGGGCGACCTGGTCCGCGCACTCCACCGGGACCACGGCATCCCGCTCACCGAAGTGCCCGGGCCCGCCGGCACCAAGCGCGCCGTCAACCTCGTGGGCCCCGACGGTAGACGGCTCTCCCTCTACGACTCGACCCGCGCCCACCCCGACGACCGCCTGCCGGAACCCACGGTCCGCGCCCTCGCCGAGGCGAGCCGCCACGCCCACGTCTCCATCACCCAGCCCTGCGCCCACGCCCTGCCCACACTCCGCGAGGCCGGCGTGACGATCTCGACGGACCTGCACAACTGGGACGGCAAGAACCCGTACCAGGAGGAGTTCGCCCACGCGGCGGACATCGTCTTCCTCTCCACCACCGCACTGACCGGCACCCCCGAACACACGATGCGCGCGATCGCCGAGCAGGGCAGGGCCCACCTGGTCGTCGCCACGGCCGGAGCGGAGGGCGCCTACCTGCTGGCCGACGACGAGGTGACCCACATCCCACCGGTCACCCCGCCGTCCCCCCTGGTCGACTCCAACGGCGCGGGCGACGCCTTCGCCGCCGCGTTCCTATATGGCTGGCTCAACCGAGAGACACCGCAACGCGCGGCCCTCTACGGTTCGATCGCGGGCGCGCACGCCTGCACAGTGCCGTCCACGGAGACGGGGTCGATAACCCGCAGCGACCTCCTGACAAGGGCAAGGACAGCGCCCCGTTAGGGGCGCGGGGAACTGCGCGACCAGCCACAACGGACCCGCAGCCCCCACCCCACCGAACCCGGCAGACGCTTAGTGCACGTCGTTAGTAGCCGCGATCTTCTTCCACGACTTCGGCCGCACCGGAACCCCAGCCGCCTTCACGATGGAAGCGGCCCGCGCCGCGGGCACCGCCGGCTTCGTCGGCTGGAACAGCCACGTGTCGAAGAGCACCGACAGCGACTTCCCGGACACCTGCTCGGCGTACTTCTGGAAGTCCTGGACGGACGCGTTGCCGTACGCGTGTTCCGTCGGCCACCCCTTCAGAACCGCGAAGAACGCATCGTCACCGATCTCGTTCCGCAACGCCTGGATGGCCAACGCCCCCCGGTCGTAGACCGGAAGCTCGAACTGGTTCTCCGGACCGGGGTTCCCCGGCGCGATCGTCCAGAACGCGTCGTCCGCAGGGTGCGAGGCATAGACGTAGTCGGCGAGCTGCTGCGCGGTCCCCTCACCCTCGTGCTCGGACCACAGCCACTGCGCGTACCGCGCGAAACCCTCGTTGATCCAGATGTCCTTCCAGCCCTTCAGCGACACGTCGTCGCCGTACCACTGGTGGGCCAACTCGTGGACGACGACAGAGGTGTTGGAGCCGTTCGCGAACTGCCTCGGGCTGTAGTAGACGCGGGTCTGGGTCTCCAGCGCGTACCCGGTGGTCGTGTTGGGCACGTACCCGCCGGCGGAGCTGAAGGGATACTTCCCGAAGTAGCCGCTGAGCCAGTCGACGATCTCCCCGGTGCGCTCGACGCTCGCCCGCGCGGCCCCGTCGTTGTCGCCGAGATCCTTGCTGTAGGCGTTGACGACCGGGACGCCGCCGCCCGAGGTACTGGTCGTGATGTCGAACTTGCCGAGGGCCAGCGTGGCCAGATAGGTGGCCTGCGGCTTGTTCTCCCGCCAGTTGTAGCGGGTCCAGCCCAGCTTCGAACTCGTCGACTGGAGCGTGCCGTTGGAGATCGCCTGGGTACCGTCCGGGACGGCCACCGACACGTCGTAGGTCGCCTTGTCGCTCGGGTGGTCGTTGCTCGGGAACCACCACCACGCCGACTCGGGCTCGTCCGCCGCGACCGCGCCGTCCGGTGTGCGGTGCCAGGTGGTGAAGCCGTACGCGCTCTTCGTCGACGGCACCCCGCTGTAGCGGACCACGACCGTGATCGGCGTGCCCTTCGGCAGCGGGGTCTTCGGGGTGATCTCCAGTTCGTGCTGGCCGGAGGTCGCGAAGGTCGCCAGGGCGCCGTTGACCCGCACCTCGCTCACGTCCAGCAGGAAGTCCAGATCGAACCGGGACAGGTCCTGCGTGGTCGTCGCGAGGACCGTCGCCGTACCCGCCAACTCGTCCGTGGCGGGTTGGTATTGAAGCCTGAGGTCGTAGTGCGAGACGTCGTATCCGCCGTTGCCGTAGGCCGGGTAGTAGGGGTCACCGATGCCCGGAGCGCCCGGGGAGTAGCTTGCCGCCGATGCCGGGATCGCCAGCATGAGGGAGGCCGCCGCGAGTGCGCCCGGCGCGATGATTCTGCGGTGCACGAGAACTCCAAGTCGTAGGGCTCCACGAAAAGCCGGAGAGCCATGGGGGTCCACGAAAGTCGAAGAGCCGTAGGGGGTCGAAGAGCCGTAGGGGTCGGTCCGCCAAATCTGTTCAAAGGCTATTCAGTCCCTGTGGCACCGCGCCTGTCCACGGCACCTCCTGTCACACGATCGCCATTCGGCCGTCACGAGCCCCGGAGTGCCTCTTTCTGCACGGGAGTTGACCGATGTACCGTCCGCGCATGCCGAAACGCACGCGCTTCACGATCTGGAGATCGCTCGCGACGGCGGCGATCGCCGCCCTCCTGGCCGCCTTCCTCACCCCGACAGTGGCCCAGAGCGCCCCGCAGGAAAGCCAACCGGTCTACTCCTACGCGAACGCCATCCGCGAGGCCGTCTGGGTGGACACCGGACTCGACGGGGACGGTGACGGGAAGACCGACCGGGTCGCCGTCGACATCGTCCGGCCGAGCGAACCCGCCCGCCAGGGCCACAAAGTGCCCGTCATCATGGACGCCAGCCCCTACTACTCCTGCTGCGGCCGCGGCAACGAGGGCCAGCTGAAGACCTACGACGCGAGCGGCAACGTTGTCCAGATGCCGCTGTTCTACGACAACTACTTCGTGCCCCGCGGCTACGCCTTCGTCGGCGTCGACCTCGCCGGCACCAACCGCTCCGACGGCTGCGTCGACGTCGGCGGCCGCTCCGACATCCAGTCGGCGAAGGCCGTCGTCGACTGGCTGAACGGCAGGGCCAAGGCCTACACCAGCCGCACCGGAACCGCCCGCGCCACGGCGAGCTGGACCAACGGCAAGACCGGAATGATCGGCAAGAGCTGGGACGGCACCATCGCCAACGGCGTCGCCGCCACCGGCGTGAAGGGCCTGAAGACGATCGTCCCGATCAGCGCCATCTCCTCCTGGTACGACTACTACTTCGCCAAGGGCGCCCCGCTCTACGACTCCGGCCCCGACTGGCTGTCCAACGTGGTCGAGAGCCCCGAGGCCCAGGCCGGCTGCGCGGCCGTACAGCAGAAGATCGTCGACGGCGCCCCGCGCACCGGCGACTGGACCTCGTTCTGGACCGAGCGCGACTACGTGAAGGACGCGAGCAAGGTCAAGGCCAGCGTGTTCCTCGTGCACGGACTCCAGGACCTCAACGTCCGCACCAAGAACTTCGGCCAGTGGTGGGACGCCCTGGCCAAGAACGGCGTCGAGCGCAAGATCTGGCTCTCCCAGACCGGCCACGTCGACCCCTTCGACTACCGTCGCGGCGCCTGGGTCGACACCCTGCACCGCTGGTTCGACCACGAACTCCTCGGCTACGACAACGGAATCGACCGTGAGCCGATGGCCGACGTCGAACGCCACCCGGACCAGTGGGTCACGTCGAAGGTGTGGCCGCCCAGCGGCACCGCCACGACCACCCTCCACCCGGCGCGGGGCACCCAGGCGGGCGTCGGCACACTGGGACTCGGCGCGGGCAAGGGCACCGAGACGTTCACGGACAACCCGCAGGAGAGCGAGACCGACTGGGCCGCCGCGATCGACAAGTCGACGGCGGACAAGGCCGGTTTCGTCACCGGGCCCCTCAAGAAGGACCTGCGTCTGTCGGGTTCGTCGAAGGTGACCATCACCGCGACGCCCACCACCTCCACGGCCCATCTCTCCGCCGTTCTCGTGGACTTGGGCCCCGACACCATCCGCGACTACGCCGACTCGGCCGAGGGCATCACCACGCTCACCGACCGCACCTGCTGGGGCGACAGCACGGCCGGTGACAGTGCCTGCTTCCTGGCAACCCAGGCCAAGACGACGGCAGTCGAGTACAACGTCTTCAGCCGAGGCTGGGCCGACCTCGGCAACTACGCCTCCGACCTCAAGGGCGTACCGCTCACCCCGGGCAAGGCGTACACCATCACCCTCGACCTGGCGGCGACCGACCACGTCGTCCCGGCCGGACACCGCCTCGCCCTGATCGTCGCGGGCACGGACAAGGACCTCATCGATCCGCCGTCCACCACCCCGACCCTCACCGTGAACCTGTCCCGTACCTCGGCCCAACTCCCGCTCGTCGGCGGCGCGTCGGCGTTCGCGAAGGCCACGGCGGGCAGCAAGTCCGTGACATCCGACGCCGAGACCCTGGACGGCGTACGGGCACCGCATTCCGCGCAGCGGGTACCGGGCAACTGATCATCCACTCCGAGTGCGGGCGGCGGCGCGAGTGAGCTCCGCCGCCCGCATCCCCAGCGCCTTGGCCGCCCACGGCCCCGGTTCGTCCAGCCGCGTCTCACCCTGTACGCCCTCGACCACGCGTACGCTCGTCTCCTCGGACCGCGTCGCCAACTTCTCGTACACGACCGGCGATTGGAACGCCCACTCACCGACGAACGCCACCGGTTCGATCCGGTACGGCCACCACCGCGCGCCCGCAACCGCCGAGGTCGTCAGCCCGACGGACTCCCGCGGCCACACCCGGACCCGGGCGCCGCGCTCGGCCGGCCCGACGGCCGTCGTCAACCCGATGACGCCCCCGCCGACCACGACCACCTCGCCCCTCACACCGGTGTCGGTGCGCGGACGGTAGCGGAATGTGTCATGCCGTGCTCATATCGCCATCGCGCTGGGGATACTCACAGCATGTCTGCCGAACACGCGACGCCTGCCGAATACGCGACCTTCGGCCTGGCACCGGCGATGCGCGCCGGTGAAGTCCTCGCGGACGGCGGCTACCAGGTGCACCGCGACTTCGTCGACTTCATCGTCGACGGACGCCCGCTGCTGTTCCAGCTGACCGACCTGGACGCCGTCTCCCCGCTCGCCTCCGACGTCCCGCCCGCGATCTTCACCGCCCAGGTCCGCAGCCTGCTCCTGGAGACGGACGCCCCGCTGGAGGGCGGCCGTTACGTCATCTACGGCTGCCCCGAGTGCGAGGACCTGGCCTGCGGCGCCGTCACCGCCGTCATCCAGAGCGACGGCGCCGACTTCATCTGGCGGGACTTCGCCTGGCAGACCGACGAGCATGCCGACCTGGAGCGCAACGGCTACCACGGCATAGGGCCCTTCCGCTTCGCCGGAGCCGAGTACCGCGCGGCCCTCGACTCCCTCATCGACGGCACCGAGATCCCGGCCGGCGGGCGACGCGTCCTGCTGATCGGCGCCCGCGTCGCCGTACTGAACAGGCTCGCCGCCGCACTGCGCGCCATCGGCATCGGTGCCGACATCACCGGCGACGCGACCCACGTCCCCGCCGACGAACTCCGGGTCTACGGCGCCGTGGCGTTCGGCCGGGCCGTCACCGAGGAGGAGCGCGCCGCCGTACGGGCCGCCTTCGACCGCGCCGGGGTGGAGGTGGCATACGTCGACGGCCTCGCACCCATCGTTCCCCTCCTCGTCGCGCAGATCGAACACGCCCTGGACCGCCGCCCCGCCGAGCTGCACCGCCTGACCCGGCTGGTCGCCGCCGACGGCGAGGCGGGCATCGAGGTCACCTCCCCGTGCCGGGTGCGCGTCACGGCGTACCGTCTCGACCGCCTCTACCGCAGCCACACCCAGGACGTCTTCGACGGCGTCCTGGAACCCGGCCGCCACCGCATCGCCCTGGACGCGAAGGCGGTGAAGGGCGAGGCCTTCGTGGTGGCACGGACCACGGGGAGCGTGCTGGTGGAGGCGATGGCCCGCTGAAAACCGCGGCGCGGGCGGCGAAGGGGACCGATTAGGATCGATGGTCTGATGACTGCCACTCTCGTCGCCAAGAATCTCGCCGCCGGACACGGCGACCGCGCCCTGTTCACCGGGCTCGACCTCGTCGTCGCCCCCGGCGATGTGATCGGCCTTGTCGGTGCCAACGGCGCGGGCAAGTCCACCCTGCTCCGGATCCTCGCCGGCCTGCTCGCACCGGAGGAGGGCGAGCTGCGCCTCTCCCCGCCGACAGCGACCGTAGGACATCTCCCGCAGGAGCCGGAGCGGCGCCCGGGCGAGAGCGTGCGCGAGTTCCTGGCCCGCCGCACGGGAGTCGCCGAGGCACAGCGCACGATGGACGAGGCCACCCAGGCACTGGTGGACGGCGCCCCCGGCGCCGACGACGCCTACTCGGCGAGCCTCGAACGCTGGCTCGACCTCGGCGGCGCCGACCTCGACGAGCGCGCCGAGGAGGTCACCGACTCCCTCGGCCTGGCCGTCGACCTCGACCAGCCGATGACGTCCCTCTCCGGCGGCCAGGCAGCACGCGCGGGCCTCGCCTCCCTCCTCCTCTCCCGCTACGACGTCTTCCTCCTCGACGAGCCCACCAACGACCTGGACCTCGACGGCCTGGAGCGCCTCGAACGCTTCGTCTCCGGCCTGCGCGCCGGCACGGTCGTCGTGTCGCACGACCGCGAGTTCCTCACCCGCACGGTCACCAAGGTCCTCGAACTCGACCTGGCCCAGAACCAGATCAACCTCTACGGCGGCGGCTACGAGGCCTACCTGGAGGAGCGGGACGTGGCACGCCGGCACGCCCGCGACGACTTCGAGGAGTACGCCGACAAGCGCTCCGCGCTCCAGGACCGGGCGCAGATGCAGCGCGGCTGGATGGACAAGGGCGTCAAGAACGCCCGCCGCAAGGCGAACAACGACAACGACAAGATCGGCCGCAAGTTCCGCAGCGAGGCCAGCGAGAAGCAGGCGGCGAAGGCCCGGCAGACCCAGCGCATGATCGAACGCCTCGACGTCGTCGAGGAGCCCCGCAAGGAGTGGGAGCTGCGCATGGAGATCGCGTCCGCGCCCCGCTCCGGCGCGGTCGTCGCGACCCTGCGGGACGCGGAGGTACGGCGCGGCGACTTCAGCTTCGGCCCGGTGTCCCTGCAGATCGACTGGGCGGACCGGGTCGCGGTGACCGGCGCGAACGGCGCGGGCAAGTCGACGCTCCTCGCTGCGCTGCTCGGCCGTATCCCCTTGGACGCGGGGCAGGCTTCGCTGGGCTCGGGTGTCCTGGTCGGCGAGGTCGATCAGGCGCGCCAGTTGTTCCACGGCACGGAGTCCCTGCTCGACGCGTTCTGTGCGGCGGTCCCGGACACCGAGCCGGCCGAAGTCCGCACGCTGCTCGCCAAGTTCGGGCTCAAGGCGAACCACGTGATGCGGCCTGCGGGGACGCTGTCACCGGGTGAGCGCACGCGGTCCGCGCTCGCGCTCCTCCAGGGCCGGGGTGTCAACCTCCTGGTCCTCGATGAGCCGACGAACCACCTGGACCTGCCCGCCATCGAGCAGTTGGAGTCGGCGCTCGATGCGTACGAGGGCACGCTGTTGTTGGTCACGCATGACCGTCGGATGTTGGACGCGGTTCAGGTGACTCGGCGGTTGGAGGTGGCGGACGGGAAGGTGACGGAACAGCGGTGAGGATGAGGTGGTTCGTTCACTGCCGGTCGGTGGGGGCTGGTCGCGCAGTTCCCCGAGCCCCTGAAGGGGAGCCCTACGTACCGGAGTTGAGACGATCGGCTTCCTTCGCCGCTCGCTCCACCCGGTCCCGGTGCTCGGCCCACCAACTCGCGTCGCCAGGCGCCATGTTGTCGCCCCCGGCCCGCTGACCCACCGTCCCGTCGACGAGTTCCCGTACGACATCGGCGTGGCCGACGTGTCGGGACGTCTCGTAGATCATGTGGACGAGGGTGCGGTGCAGGGTGATGTCGTTCCCCCGCTCACCGGGGATGCGGACGACCGCGTCCAGGGGCAGCGCGTCGATCGTCGCGTCGGAGTGTGCGCACACGCGCCGATAGCCCCCGACGATCTGCTCCCGCGTCTCGTCCGGCGTCGCCCACAGATCCGAGTTCGGCTCGGCGTCCCCCGCGATCCACAACTCCGGCGCGGAGACCGGCCGCCCGAAGACCGTCCCGAAGTAGAACCCCTCGGCCCCGGCCAGATGCTTGACCAGCCCCAGCAGATTGGTCCCGGTCGGCGTCATCGGCCGCCGGATGTCGTACTCCGACAGCCCTTCGAGCTTCCAGAGCAACGTGTCACGGGCGTCCTGCAGAACGACGCGCAGGCCGGCTTTGAAGTCCGCTGAGATCATGCCCCCAGTTTGTAGCAGGGCGCCAAGCGCCCTGTAGGGGCGCGGGGAACTGCGCGACCAGCCCCCACCGGCCCGCAGCTCCCCACAACCTGACCGCCAGAGCCGTCAGCGCTTGCCCTTCTTACCCGGGTCCAGCAACCCCGCCTTCCGCAAAGCATCAGCCATCGCACTGTTGCCCGGCGGCGGAGCCGCCTGCCGCGATCCACCACCCTGACCACCCTGCCGCTGCTGCTGGCGCTGCTGAGGAGGACGCCCTCCACTCCGCTGCCCGCGCTGGGCACCCCCACCCTGCTGTCCCCGCTCACCGCCGGAGGCCTGCGCCGCCGCCTCGTCGTCCAGCCGCAACGTCAACGAGATCCGCTTCCGCGGGATGTCGACATCGAGAACCTTCACCTTGACGATGTCACCCGGCTTCACCACGTCCCGCGGATCCTTGACGAACGTCTTCGACAGCGCGGAAACGTGCGCCAGACCGTCCTGGTGGACACCGACGTCGATGAACGCCCCGAACGCGGCGACGTTGGTGACAACCCCCTCCAGGACCATCCCAGGCGCAAGGTCGGAGATCTTCTCGACGCCGTCCTTGAACGTGGCCGTCTTGAACGCCGGCCGCGGGTCACGCCCCGGCTTCTCCAACTCCTTCAGGATGTCGGTCACGGTCGGCAGACCGAACGTCTCGTCCACGAAATCCGTCGGCTTCAGCGAACGCAGCACCGCCGTGTTGCCGATCAGCGAAGCGACCTCGCTGCCCGCCGTCTTCACCATCCGCCGCACCACCGGATACGCCTCGGGGTGCACGCTGGACGAGTCGAGCGGGTCGTCGCCGCCGCGGATGCGCAGGAAGCCCGCGCACTGCTCGTACGCCTTCGGGCCGAGCCGCGCCACGTTCTTCAGCTGGGTGCGCGACTTGAAGGGGCCGTTGGCGTCGCGGTGCGACACGATGTTCTCCGCGAGGCCGGAGGTGATGCCGGAGACGCGTGAAAGCAGCGGCGCGGAGGCCGTGTTGACGTCCACGCCGACGCCGTTCACGCAGTCCTCGACCACCGCGTCCAGCGAACGCGACAGCTTCACCTCGGACAGGTCGTGCTGGTACTGGCCGACACCGATCGACTTGGGGTCGATCTTCACCAACTCCGCGAGCGGGTCCTGGAGCCGGCGGGCGATGGAGACCGCGCCGCGCAACGACACGTCCATGTCGGGCAGTTCCTGCGAGGCGAACGCGGACGCCGAGTACACGGACGCGCCGGCCTCGGACACCATCACCTTGGTGAGGTTCAACTCCGGGTGCTTGGTGATGAGTTCACCGGCGAGCTTGTCGGTCTCGCGGGACGCCGTGCCGTTGCCGATCGCGATCAGGTCGACCGAGTGCTGGGCCGACAGTCGGGCCAGCTTGGCGAGGGCGTCGTCCCACTTGTTGGCCGGGACGTGCGGGTAGATCACGTCCGTGGCGACGACCTTGCCGGTCGCGTCGACGACGGCCACCTTCACACCCGTACGGAAACCGGGGTCCAGGCCCAGCGTCGCGCGCGTGCCGGCCGGGGCGGCGAGCAGCAGGTCCCGCAGGTTCGAGGCGAACACGTTGACCGCCTCGTCCTCGGCCGCCGTCCGCAGTCGCAGCCGCAGGTCGATGCCGAGGTGCACGAGGATGCGGGTCCGCCAGGCCCAACGGACCGTGTCCTGAAGCCACTTGTCGCCGGGGCGGCCCCGGTCGAGGATCTGGAAGCGGTGGGCGACCATCCCCTCGTAGGAAGAAGGCCCCTCGGTGTCCTCCTCGGGCTCCAGGACGAGATCGAGGACGTCCTCCTTCTCGCCGCGCAGCATCGCGAGGATGCGGTGCGAGGGCAGCGCGGTGAACGGCTCCGAGAAGTCGAAGTAGTCGGCGAACTTGGCGCCCGCCTCCTCCTTGCCGTCCCGCACCTTCGCGGCGAGGCGTCCGCGCCCCCACATCCGCTCCCGCAGCTCGCCGATCAGGTCGGCGTCCTCCGAGAACCGCTCGGTGAGGATCGCCCGCGCACCGTCCAGGGCCGCCTGCGGATCGGCGACACCCTTGTCGGCGTCGACGAACGCGGCGGCAGCGGCCAGAGGTTCCACGGACGGGTCGCCCAACAGCCCTTCCGCGAGGGGCTCAAGTCCCGCCTCCCGCGCGATCTGCGCCTTGGTGCGCCGCTTGGGCTTGAAGGGGAGGTAGATGTCCTCAAGACGAGCCTTGGTCTCGGCGGCCCGAATCTGCGCCTCCAGCTCCTCGGTGAGCTTGCCCTGCTCGCGCACCGATTCGAGGATCGCGGTCCGCCGCTCCTCCAGCTCCCGCAGATAGCGCAGCCGTTCCTCGAGCGTGCGCAACTGCGCGTCGTCGAGCATCTCGGTCGCTTCCTTGCGGTAGCGGGCGATGAAGGGAACCGTCGAACCGCCGTCGAGCAGCTCGACGGCAGCCCTCACCTGCCGCTCCCGTACGCCGAGCTCCTCGGCGATCCTGCCTTCGATGGACCCTACGAGGGGTGTCGTCACGCCCGTACCGCCTTCTCCACTGAGGTTGCGCGGCAATTGTGGCAGGTGACACCGACAGCCGGGGATCAGGGCGCCGTCCTGCGGGCCCGGTTCCTAGCTCTTGCCGATCAGATTCCGCGGAAACGCCCCGGCGGCGAGCGCGCGCCGTGCGAACCCGGTCGCCAATTCGGTCAGTCGTACGACGCCCTCGGCCCCCAAGTGCTCGTACGGCGCCCGGTCCAGCCGGTCGGTCTCCGCCTCGATCTCGGTGCGCAGCGCGATGCCGGCCTCGGTCAACTCGCCGTCCCCGTCGAGCAGTCCGCGCTCGCGCAGCCGTTCCGAAGCGGCGTCCCACTCCTCCTGGTTCCACCCGCGCGTGCCGAACACCCACTTCGGGGTCATGCCCTTGCCGGTCGCCGTATGGGTGACCACGGCCTCCAGGCCGTCGAGCCCGGCGGACATCAGAACGGCGAGATGACCGTCGCCCCGGTGCTCGCGCAGCAGCGTGGCGCCGTGGAAGTACGCCAGATGCGGCTCCTCGGGGACCGGCAGATCGGCGTGGGCGGCATACAGGGGCCGGGAGGGACGCGTACACGCCTCGGCGGCCCGTAGCGCCAGCCGCGCGGCCTCCGCCATCTCCTCCGACTCCACCACGTCGTCGTCCAGCAGGCGGCGCAGGGTCGCGTCGACGGCACGCGCGCGTGCGTGCAGGACCTGCTCCGGGGAGGCGATCTCCCACACGGCGGGCACATGCCGCGCCACGAGCTCGTACTTGTAGTTGTAGAAGGTCGCCGCCACCGTGCCCGGTCCGACCGCCCCCATCGCCGCCGCCCGTGCGGCGAAGTTGATGGCCGCGGATTCCTTGATTCCGAGATCCGTCAGCTCCCTCCCCAGGTCGGGCGAGAAGTACAGCGTGGCGTGGAGCGAGTTGAGCGCGTTGTGGCAGCGGCGCCCGGCACGGGGATCGACGGCGGCAGTAGTCATGACGGTCACGCTACCGACTGGTTGGTACGGTCTCCAGTGGCGGGCACGGGATGGCAGGAAAGGTGGGGTACCCGTCATTGCGGCCAACACCGGAAGCGCGAAGAATCAACGGTATGCGAACCGTCCTGGTGGTCCTCTTCGACGACGTGCAGAGCCTCGACGTCACCGGCCCCGCGGAGGTCTTCGCGGGCGCCGAGACGCAGGTCCCCGGGACCTACCGCATCCGTACGGCCTCCTTGGACGGCGGCCCGGTGCGCACCTCCAGCGGCCTGATCCTCGTACCGGACTCGTCCCTCGCCGACGCACCCGCCCCGCACACGCTCCTCGTCCCCGGCGGCCAGGGCACGCGCGGCCCGGCCCCGCGCCTGACCGACTGGCTGCGCGCGCACGGGCCGAGCGCCGAGCGCCTGGTGTCCGTGTGCACCGGGGCGATCCTGCTCGCCGAGGCGGGCCTCCTGGACGGGCGCCGGGCCACCACCCACTGGGCGTACGGCGCCAAACTCGCCCGGGACCACCCCGCCGTGACCGTCGACCCCGACCCGATCTACATCCGTGACGGACACGTCTCCACCTCGGCCGGTGTCACCTCGGGCATCGATCTCGCCCTCGCCCTGGTCGAGGAGGACCTGGGCCGGGACACGGCGCTGACCATCGCCCGCCACCTGGTCGTCTTCCTGCGCCGGCCAGGGAACCAGGCCCAGTTCAGCGCCCAGCTCGCCGCCCAGACGGCCCGCCGCGAACCCCTCCGCGAGGTCCAGCAGTGGATTACTGAACACCCTGACGACGATCTCGGCATCGAGTCCCTGGCCGCCCGCGCCCGCCTTTCGCCCCGCCACTTCGCCCGCGCCTTCCAGGCCGAGACCGGCATGACCCCCGGCCGCTACGTCGACCGCGTCCGCCTCGAACACGCCCGGCGCCTCCTGGAGGAAACCGCCGACGGCATCGAGCAGATCTCCCGCACCAGCGGCTACGGCACTCCCGAGGCGATGCGCCGAGCCTTCCTCAAGACACTCGGCACGGCCCCGACCGAATACCGCCGCCGCTTCCATCCGGCCCAGAGCGCCCGGGCAACACCCGCCCGCTGAAGACCGAGGGCATCGCCGGCGTTCCACCGCCCCAGCCCGTCCGGCCCGGAGAGTCTTCCGGTGCTCCCACAACTCCCAGTCGCTGAACGCCGAGAGCTCCCCGGGGGCGTCCCGCCACCCCCTGCCCAACGGACGCGGCCCAGCGTCCACACCTCAGGGGCGCGGGGAACTGCGCGACCAGCCCCCACCGACCCGCAGTGAACGAACCACCTGAACCTCACCGCTGCTCCGTCATTCAGCGTGTCCTCACAGGCGCCCAGAGCCGACTCCGGCGGAAAGCCCCCGGCGCTCCACCGCACTTGCCCATCGGGCATTGAAAGCCTTCCGACGCCCCCACAACACCCACCCCACCGAACACCCAACAACGAGCACCGGATGGTCCCCATGCAGATCGCCATCGTCCTCTTCGACCGCTTCACCGCCCTGGACGCCGTGGGCCCCTACGAAACCCTCGCCCGCCTCCCGGACGCGGACACCGTCTTCGTCGCGGAGCGAACCGGCCCCGTCCGCAACGAAACCGGAAACCTGGCGATCGTCGCCGACCGGACCCTGGCGGATGTACCGAGCCCCGACATCCTGGTCGTCCCGGGCGGCCCAGGTCAGACCGCGCAGATGGGCAACGCGCCCCTCCTGGACTGGCTGCGCACCGCCGACGGCACGAGCACCTGGACGACCTCGGTGTGCACAGGCTCCCTGTTGCTGGCCGCCGCAGGACTCCTCCGGGGCCGCCGCGCGACCTCGCACTGGCTCGCCCTGGACGACCTGAAGCGGTTCGGTGTCGAGCCCACGGGGGAGCGGGTGGTGACCGACGGCAAGTACGTCACCGCGGCCGGCGTCTCCTCCGGCATCGACATGGGCCTCACCCTGCTCGGCCGCATCGCCGGCGACGCACACGCTCAGGCCGTACAGCTCGCGATCGAGTACGACCCGCAACCGCCCTACGACGCGGGGGCCCCGGAGAAGGCCCCCGCGCACCTCGTCGAGAAGTTCCGTACGAACAGCCGCTTCATCCTGACGCAGTCCACGTGAAGCGCGGCTCGCGGCGCTCCAGGAACGCGGCGACGCCCTCCGCGGTGTCGCCGCTGCCGCGCGCCTGATCGGCCCAGTAACCGTCCCTGTCCGTAAGCCCGTTGGCGAACTCCTTCGCCGCCGCCTGCGTCAACTGCGAGCGGGACACCAGCACTCGGGTGAACTCCGCGACCCGCTTGGCGAGTTCACCCTCGGGCAGCAGCTCGTCGACGAGACCGGTACGCAGCGCCCGCTCCGCGTCGATCAACTCGCCGGAGAACAGCAGGTGCTTGGCGGCCCCCGGACCCACCAGCGACACCAACCGCCCGGTGGCGGACGCCGGATACACGATCCCCAGTTTCGCCGGAGTCACCCCGAACAGCGCGCCCTCCTCGGCGAACCGCAGATCGCAGGCCGCCGCCAACTGCGCCCCGCCGCCCACGCAATGGCCCCGGATCGCGGCCAACGTCGGCTTCGGGAACGCGGCCAGGGCCTCCTCCGCGAGCACCGCGAGCCCCTGTGCCTCGCCCGGCGACTCCCGCAACGTCGAGATGTCGGCCCCAGCGCAGAACGTCCCGCCCTCACCGGTCAGCACGAGCGCCCGTACGGCCGGATCGGCGGCCAGGGTGTCGAGCAGCGGAGGCAATGAGCGCCACATCTCGGCGGTCATCGCGTTGCGCTTGCCGGGGTGGTGGACGGTGACGGTGGCGACCGAGTCGGTGACGCCGTGCAGCAGGCGGGGCTCCATGCGCCGGATGCTACGGACAAGCCGAAGAGTTCGCTAAGTCGGCACATGGGGAACAGAGGCGATCTCACACTCGATCCGGTCGTGCAGCAACGATCGGAAAGCGTCCGATAACTGCTGACTTCTGTTCAGTCATCCGGGGTGGCGCGGGTCGGTGCCAACACTCGTGGGGTGGTGACAATCGAGCGCAAGGGTGGCGACCGGACGATGGAGAACCACGGGCGAGGGTCAGGCCCACGCCCAGAA
The DNA here is from genome assembly GCF_000716435.1 of Streptomyces xylophagus. Taxonomy (GTDB): domain Bacteria; phylum Actinomycetota; class Actinomycetes; order Streptomycetales; family Streptomycetaceae; genus Streptomyces; species Streptomyces xylophagus. Next base: position 671,168 of record NZ_JNWO01000007.1, on the reverse strand, counting down.
GGCGGCAGGGACGATCCCCTGGACCCCGCCCCGCCGGATCCGCTGCCGTACGAAGGAGTCTGGCGGTTCACCGCGTCCGCCGTCGACGTCTCGGTCCCGCAGGCGCGACACGCCGTACGGGACCTGCTCTTCCGCCAGGGCGTACCCCTCGCGGACGACCTGCTCCAGGGGCTGTTGCTGATCGTCTCCGAACTGGTGACCAACGCGGTCAAGCACGCGGCGCTGCTGTCGCCGGTCCTCGCCGTGGAGATCGCCGTCGGTGCCGAGTGGGTGCGGGTGTCCGTCGAGGACAACCACCCCTACCGCCCGACCGCCCTGGTGGCCGACCACGACGAGACCGGCGGCCGGGGACTGCTCCTGGTGCGCGAGGTGACCCGGGAGGCGGGCGGTGTGTGCGACGTCGAGCACACGGCGAGCGGCGGGAAGGTGATCTGGGCCGCCCTGCCGCTCCGGCCCGCGCAGGTGTCGTAGACCCGGTTACCAGCCCGCGGACGGGCCCGTCAGTTCCCTGACCGCCGGACGGGCCGCGTCCAGCACTGTCATGAACCAGGACGAGAAGGTGTCCTTCGCGTGGCGCTCCGCCAGCTCGGCGGGGGTCACGAACGCGGTCGTGCCCACCTCCTCCGGGTCCGGCCGCAGCGGGGACTGCACCATGCCGACGAAGAGGTGGTTGTACTCCTGCTCCACCAGACCGGAGTCCGGGTCCGGGTGGTTGTAGCGCACGGTGCCCGCCTCGGCGAGCAGCGACGGGGACACCCCCAGCTCCTCGTACGTCCGCCGGGCCGCCGCCGCGAAGGGCGCCTCGCCGGGGTAGGGGTGGCCGCAGCACGTGTTGGACCACACGCCGGGGGAGTGGTACTTGCCGAGCGCCCGCTGCTGGAGCAGCAGCCGGCCCTGCTCGTCGAAGAGGAAGACGGAGAACGCGCGGTGCAACTGCCCCGGCGGCTGATGGGCGGCGAGCTTCTCCGCGGTACCGATCGTCACGCCGTTCTCGTCGACCAGTTCGAGCAAGATCGCTTCAGCGGTGCCGTTCGACGAGTTGTGCGTCGCGGTGGCAGGTGTGATCGGCATACCCATCCTTCACTTCGGTCTTCGAGCCAAGTCTGCCGTACGAATCCGGCACTCCCGGCAGTTCATCGTGCCCGGCGCGGCGACGGCGGAACCGTCCGGGGGCGGGACTGTGGGAGTGAGGACGCGGACGCGCGCCCGGACGGCTGCGTTCCGTCGCAGCCGATCGTTTTCTGCCGAACTCTGTCGATTTCCGTCAGCGCCGAGACCTCGACGGGGACTTCACGGCCACCTCAGTGGCACAGCTTCGCCTCGTGCTCCGCGTGCCCGCCGGGCTCCAGCTGGAAGGTGCAGTGCTCCACGTCGAAGTGGTCGCCCAGGCAGCCCTGGAGTTCGTGGAGCATCTTCTCGTTGCCGATGGCGTTGAGCACCTCCGAGCTGACGACCACGTGCGCGGAGAGCACCGGCATCCCCGAGGTGATCGTCCAGGCGTGCAGATCGTGGACGTCCTCGACCCCGTCCAGGGCCAGGATGTGGGCCCGCACGTCCTGCATGTCGACATCCTTGGGGGCCGACTCCAGCAGCACGTCCAGGGTCTCGCGCAGCAGCTTCAGCGTGCGCGGCACGATCATCAGGGCGATGGCGAGCGAGGCGATCGGGTCGGCCGCCTGCCAGCCCGTGGTCAGGATCACCACGGCGGCGATGATCACCGCGAGGGAGCCCAGCGCGTCGGCGGCCACCTCCAGGAACGCGCCGCGCACGTTCAGGCTGTCCTTCTGCCCGCGCACCAGCAGCGTGAGGGAGATCATGTTCGCGACCAGGCCGATCAGGCCGAACACGATGGTCAGCCCGCCCTCGGTGTCGGCGGGCGTGACGAACCGCTGGACCGCCTCGTAGAGGACGTATCCGCCGACGCCGAGCAGCAGCAGACAGTTGGCGAGCGCGGCGAGGATCTCCGCGCGGGCGTAGCCGAAGGTGCGGTTGCCGGTCGCCGGGCGGTTCGCGAAGCTGATCGCGAGCAGCGCCATGCCGAGGCCCAGCGCGTCCGTCGCCATGTGGGCCGCGTCCGCGATGAGCGCGAGGGAGTCCGCGAGCAGCCCGCCGACGACCTCGACCACCATCACGGTGATCGTGATCCCCAGCGCGACGCGCAGCCTGCCCCGGTACGCGGCCGCCGCCGTACCGGTGACGGGAGCACCGTGCGAGTGCCCGTGGTCGTGCCCTGCCCCCATGGAATGCCGCCCTCCTGATTACTGCCCGGGACCCCAGTGAACTACGGGTGGGGGGTATCGGGCAACGCGGCACTGAACACCGTTGTCATGTGCCCTGACCTGCGCAAACAAATCGCAGGTCAGGGCAGCCTAAGTTCACAGGGCGTGGTGCAGCCGCCAGCCCTGCCACGCCGAGTCGACCATCTCCCGCACCCCGCGCCGAGCCGTCCACCCCAGTTCTACGGCGGCCCGCTCGGCGGAGGCGACCGCGCGCGGCGCGTCACCGGGACGCCGCCCCTCGACGACGGCCGGCCGCCGGTCACCGGTGACCTCGCCGATCACCGTGACCAGCTCGCGCACCGAAACCCCTTCCCCGCGGCCGATGTTGACCGTCAGGTCGCCGCTCGCGCCGCCGTCGGACAGTCGCCGGGCCGCCGCCAGATGGGCCTCCGCGAGGTCGGCGACATGGATGTAGTCGCGGATACAGGTGCCGTCCGGGGTCGGATAGTCGTCGCCGAAGATCCTCGGGGCCTCGTCGCGGGTGAGCCGGTCGAAGACCATGGGGACGATGTTGAAGACGCCCGTGTCGGCCAGTTCCGGCGCGGCGGCGCCCGCCACGTTGAAGTAGCGCAGGCACACCGTCGCGATGCCGTGCGCCCCGCCCGCCGCCCGGACCAGCCACTCACCGGTGAGCTTGGTCTCGCCGTACGGGTTCACCGGCGCGCACGGGGTGTCCTCCGTGATCAGGTCGACGCCCGGGTCGCCGTAGACCGCCGCCGAGGACGAGAACACGAACCGCTCGATGCCGGCGCCCGCGACCGCGTCCAGGAGGGTCGCCAGGCCGCCCACGTTCTCGCGGTAGTAGCGCGTCGGCTGCGCCACGGACTCGGCGACCTGCTTGCGCGCCGCGAGATGCACGACCCCCGTCACCTCGTGCTCGGCGAACACCCGCTTCAACAGGTCGCCGTCGAGGGAGGAGCCGTTGACGAGCGGGACGTCCGCCGGGAGGCGCGCGGGGTTGCCTGCGGAGAGGTCGTCGAGGGCGACGACGCGTTCCCCGGCGTCCGCCATCGCCCGTGCCACATGGGCCCCGATGTATCCGGCTCCGCCGGTGATCAGCCATGTCATGGGCATTGACCCTATGCCGATACGAAGTGGGCCTCCGCAATGTCCCGCGATGCCCGGTCTGGCGGGTGCGGTTTGTCGGCCGGGGCCCGAATCCCTGATGATGATCTCGGCGGAGGCGCTGGCAGACCCTGTTGATCAGGCCATGAACGGCCGGTGAACACGGGCTTGAGAGCATCCGATAGCCTCTGCCGACATGCCGCCCGGGTGCCACCCAAGGGGCGCCACCACCATGCACATGACCGGCGCCCGAGCGTCGGTACCCAGGGAGTGAGTTCGGTTGTCGACCGCCATCCTCACCGGCTCGCCGGTCCCCGGATCGTCGATCGAGGGCGATCTGCGGTCGCTCGGCTTCGACGTCCGGACCGCCGCCGACACCACCGAGGCGGAGACGCTCCTGGCGGCGGTCCCCGGTGACCAGCGGGTCGCCGTCGTGGACGCCCGCTTCGTGGGCCACCTGCACGCGCTGCGCCTCGGCCTCACCGACCCCCGCTTCCCACTCGCCGCGGTACCGGGCGCCGTCACCGCCCAGCCCGCCGGCCGCCAGGCACTGACCCGCGCGGTCGCCCGCGAGAACTCGGCGAGCGCCGGCACGACCCTCCTCGACAACCTCGCCGACCGCATCGTCACCGCCCTCGACACCGACGGCTGCGACGTGCACCGCCCCGAGCTGGGCAGCCTCGTCGCCACCGTCCCCGCCGACCCGCAGGCCCGCAATGAGGCACGGCAGGCGGTCGCCGCCGTCGACGACGAGGCCGTACGCCTGAAGTCGGCCGTGAAGTCCCGCGACGGCTTCTTCACCACCCACTTCATCAGCCCGTACTCCCGCTACCTCGCCCGCTGGTGCGCCCGCCGCGGCCTCACCCCGAACCAGGTCACCACCGCCTCGCTGCTCACCGCCCTGATCGCGGCGGGCTGCGCGGCCACCGGCACCCGCGCCGGGTACGTCGCGGCAGGCGTCCTGCTGATCGCGTCCTTCGTCCTGGACTGCACCGACGGCCAGCTCGCCCGCTACTCCCTGCAGTACTCCACGCTCGGCGCCTGGCTCGACGCCACCTTCGACCGCGCCAAGGAGTACGCCTACTACGCGGGCCTCGCGCTGGGAGCGGCCCGGGGCGGCGACGACGTATGGGCCCTGGCCCTCGGCGCGATGATCCTGCAGACCTGCCGGCACGTTGTGGACTTCTCCTTCAACGAGGCCAACCACGACGCCACCGCCAACACCAGCCCCACCGCCGCCCTCTCCGACAAGCTCGACAGCGTCGGCTGGACGGTCTGGGTGCGCCGGATGATAGTCCTGCCCATCGGCGAACGATGGGCGATGATCGCCGTCCTCACGGCAGTGACCACACCCCGGATCACCTTCTACGTCCTCCTCGTCGGCTGTGCTTTCGCGGCGACGTACACGGCGGCGGGCCGGGTGCTGCGCTCGCTGACCCGCAAGGCGACGCGGACGGACCGGGCGGCCGGGGCGCTGGCGGACCTGGCGGACAGCGGGCCGTTGGCCGAACTGCTCGCGCGCGTCCTGCCCGGCAGGTCTCGCGTTCCGGCGCTCCTCTGGGCCGTCGCCGGGACCGCCGTACTCCTGCTCGCGGCCTGGTTCGACGGACCGGGCCGGTCGGTCGTCCTGGCCGCCGGTGTCTACGCCATGGTGTCCGCCGAGGCCGTCTCCCGCCCCCTCAAGGGCGCCCTCGACTGGCTGATCCCCCCGCTCTTCCGGGCGGCCGAATACTGCACCGTCCTCATCCTCGCGGCCAAAGCGGAGGTGAACGGAGCACTTCCCGCGGCTTTCGGCCTGGTGGCCGCGGTCGCCTACCATCACTACGACACGGTGTACCGCATCCGCGGCAACGCCGGGGCGTCCCCGGCCTGGCTGGTGCGCGCCATAGGGGGGCACGAGGGGCGGACGCTGCTCGTCACCGTTCTCGCCGCCGTGCTCACCGCGTCGCAGTTCACGGTCGCGCTCACGGTCCTCGCCGTGGCCGTGGCCCTGCTGGTGCTCTTCGAGAGCATCCGCTTCTGGGTGTCCGCAGGGGCGCCCGCCGTACACGATGAAGGAGAACCCGCATGATCGGCCTCGTGCTGGCGGCCGGCGCCGGACGGCGTCTGCGCCCCTACACCGACAGCCTTCCCAAGGCTCTGGTGCCGGTGGGGCCCGCGGGCATAGAGGGCGAACCCACGGTCCTGGACCTGACCCTCGGCAACTTCGCCGAGATCGGTCTGACCGAGGTCGCGATCATCGTCGGTTACCGCAAGGAAGCCGTGTACGAGCGCAAGGCGGCCCTGGAGCAGAAGTACGGCCTCAAGCTCACCCTCATCGACAACGACAAGGCCGAGGAGTGGAACAACGCCTACTCCCTGTGGTGCGGACGTGACGCCCTCAAGGACGGCGCGATCCTCGCCAACGGCGACACCGTCCACCCGGTCTCCGTCGAGAAGACCCTGCTCGCCGCCCGCGGCGACGGCAAGAAGATCATCCTCGCGCTGGACACCGTCAAGTCCCTTGCGGACGAGGAGATGAAGGTCGTCGTCGACCCCGCCAAGGGCATGACGAAGATCACCAAGCTGATGGACCCCGCCGAGGCCACCGGCGAGTACATCGGCGTCACCCTCATCGAGGGCGACGCCACCCCCGAACTGGCCGATGCGCTCAAGACGGTGTGGGAGACCGACCCGCAGCAGTTCTACGAGCACGGCTACCAGGAACTCGTGAACCGCGGCTTCCGGATCGATGTCGCCCCGATCGGCGACGTCAAGTGGGTCGAGATCGACAACCACGACGATCTGGCCAAGGGGCGGGAGATCGCGTGCCTGTACTGACCCGGCTGATTCCCTCGCCCGTCGTCGTGGACATCCGCCCGGGTGCCCTCGACGACCTGGCCTGCGTCCTCGCCGACCAGCGCATCTCGCACTCCGGCCGGCTCGCCGTCGCGGTCAGCGGCGGCTCCGGTACCCGGCTGCGCGCCCGCCTCGAACCCAGCCTGCCCGGCGCCACCTGGTACGAGGTCGGCGGCGGCACCCTCGACGACGCGATCGAGCTGGCCGGCGAGATGAAGGCCGGTCACTACGACGCGGTCGTGGGCCTCGGCGGCGGCAAGATCATCGACTGCGCCAAGTTCGCCGCCGCACGCATCGGCCTGCCCCTGGTCGCCGTACCGACGAACCTCGCGCACGACGGTCTGTGCTCGCCGGTCGCCACCCTCGACAACGACGCGGGCCGCGGCTCCTACGGCGTGCCGAACCCGATCGCGGTCGTCATCGACCTCGACGTCATCCGTGAGGCACCGGTCCGCTTCGTGCGGGCGGGCATCGGGGACGCGATCTCCAACATCTCCGCCATCGCGGACTGGGAGCTCGCCAACCGCGTCAACGGCGAGAAGATCGACGGTCTTGCCGCGGCCATGGCCCGGCAGGCGGGCGAGGCCGTACTGCGGCACCCGGGCGGAGTCGGCGACAACGCCTTCCTCCAGGTGCTCGCCGAGGCGCTGGTGCTCACCGGTGTCGCCATGTCGATCTCCGGGGACTCCCGTCCGGCCTCCGGCGCCTGCCACGAGATCAACCACGCCTTCGACCTGCTCTTCCCGAAACGCGCCGCCGCCCACGGCGAGCAGTGCGGACTGGGCGCGGCCTTCGCGATGTACCTGCGCGGAGCCCACGAGGAATCGGCGTACATGGCCGAGGTACTGCGCCGGCACGGACTGCCGGTGCTGCCGGAGGAGATCGGCTTCACCGTGGACGAGTTCGTCCGCGCGGTGGAGTTCGCTCCGGAGACCCGCCCCGGCCGCTACACGATCCTCGAACACCTCGACCTGAAAACCGACCAGATCAAGGACATCTACGCCGACTATGTCAAGGCCATCGGTAGCTGAACTCCGTCCCGTCGTCCACCCCGCTGGGGTGAAGGACCGGCGCAGCGGTGAGCACTGGATGGGGCGCCTCTACATGCGTGAGGTGTCCCTGCGGGTGGACCGCTACCTGGTGAACACCAGGGTCTCGCCCAACCAGCTCACGTACCTGATGACCGTCTTCGGCGTGCTCGCCGCGCCGGCGCTGCTGGTGCCGGGGATCACGGGCGCCGTGCTCGGCGTGGTGTGCGTCCAGATGTATCTGCTGCTGGACTGCGTCGACGGCGAGATCGCCCGCTGGCGCAAGCAGTACTCCCTTGCAGGGGTCTACCTCGACCGGGTCGGTGCTTATCTGACCGACGCCGCCGTGCTGGTCGGCTTCGGGCTGCGCGCCGCCGACCTGTTCGGCAGCGGCCGTATCGACTGGCTGTGGGCCTTCCTCGGGACGCTGGCCGCGCTCGGCGCGATCCTGATCAAGGCCGAGACCGACCTGGTCGGGGTCGCCCGGCACCAGACCGGCAAGGCACCGGTCCAGGAGGCCGCGGCCGAGATGCGGTCCTCCGGGATGGCGCTGGCCCGCCGGGCCGCCGCCGCCTTCAAGTTCCACCGGCTGATCCTCGGCATCGAGGCGACCCTGCTGATCCTGGTCCTCGCGATCGTGGACCAGGTCCGCGGCGACCTGTACTTCTCCCGACTCGGCGTCGCCGTACTGGCCGGCATCGCGCTGCTGCAGACCCTGCTGCACCTGGTGTCGATCCTCGCGTCGAGCAGGCTGAAGTGAGCGGCCTGAAGGTCGGGGCGGTGATCATCACCATGGGCAACCGCCCCGACGAACTGCGGGCCCTGCTCGACTCGGTCGCCAAGCAGGACGGCGACCGGGTCGAGGCGGTCGTCGTCGGCAACGGCTCGCCCGTCCCGGACGTCCCCGAGGGCGTCCGGACCGTGGAACTCCCCGAGAACCTCGGCATCCCCGGCGGCCGCAACGTCGGCCTGGACGCCTTCGGGCCCGCCGGTCGCGATGTCGACATAGTGATGTTCCTCGACGACGACGGACTCCTCGCCCAGCACGACACCGCCGAGCTGTGCCGGCAGGCCTTCGCCGCCGACCCCCGGCTCGGCATCATCAGCTTCCGCATCGCCGACCCGGACACGGGCGTCACTCAGCGCCGCCACGTCCCCAGGCTGCGCGCCTCCGACCCGATGCGGTCCTCCCGGGTCACCACCTTCCTCGGCGGCGCCAACGCCGTCCGCACGAAGGTCTTCGCCGAGGTCGGCGGACTCCCGGACGAGTTCTTCTACGCCCATGAGGAGACCGACCTGGCCTGGCGGGCCCTCGACGCGGGCTGGATGATCGACTACCGGTCCGACATGGTGCTGTACCACCCGACGACCGCCCCCTCGCGGCACGCGGTCTACCACCGGATGGTCGCCCGCAACCGGGTCTGGCTGGCCCGCCGCAACCTCCCCGCCCCCCTCGTCCCCGTTTACCTCGGGGTGTGGCTGCTGCTCACCCTCCTGCGCCGCCCCTCGCGCCCGGCCCTGCAGGCCTGGTTCGGCGGGTTCAAGGAGGGCTGGACCACTCCCTGCGGACCGCGCAGGCCCATCAAGTGGCGTACGGTGTGGCGCCTGACTCGACTGGGCCGTCCACCGGTGATCTGACAAGCTCGAAGATGCCTGGCCGCGCGCGCACGGCGCGCGGCCCACCCCGGGAAACCTGACCGACGGCGGATACATGTCGCGTCCTATAGCACAATTCCGTAAGACGAACGCAAGACAGTCGTAAGACGAATCCGAAAATGAAGGCTTCCACCCTTGAGTGAGACAACGCATGACGGCGGAGTCGCGGTGAGCCCGCGTCCGTCGCCCGACGAAGGCCTCACGGCGGCGCAACTGTCCGCCAAGTACGGGCTGACGGTCAGCGGTGCCCGCCCCGGACTCGCCGAGTACATCCGCCAGTTGTGGGGACGCCGGCACTTCATCCTCGCCTTCTCCCAGGCGAAACTGACGGCCCAGTACAGCCAGGCGAAGCTCGGCCAGCTCTGGCAGGTGGCCACACCGCTGCTGAACGCGGCCGTGTACTTCTTCATCTTCGGCGTCATCCTGAAGGCGAGCCGGGGCATGTCCCGGGACGTGTACATCCCGTTCCTGGTCACGGGCGTGTTCGTGTTCACCTTCACGCAGAGCTCGATCATGGCGGGCGTGCGGGCGATCTCCGGCAACCTCGGCCTGGTGCGCGCGCTGCACTTCCCGCGGGCCTCGCTGCCGATCTCGTTCGCGCTGCAGCAACTTCAGCAGCTGCTGTTCTCGATGACCGTGCTGTTCATCATCGTCGTCGGCTTCGGCAGCTACCCGAGTCTGTCCTGGCTGCTGATCGTCCCGGTCCTGCTGCTGCAGTTCCTCTTCAACACCGGGCTCGCGCTGATCGTGGCGCGGATGGGCGCCAAGACCCCGGACCTCGCCCAGCTGATGCCGTTCATCCTGCGCACCTGGATGTACACGTCGGGCGTCATGTTCTCCATCAGCACGATGATGGAGGGCCGCTCCGAGGTGTTCGTCCGCCTGCTCCAGGTGAACCCGGCCGCCATCTACATGGACCTGATGCGCTTCGCGCTCATCGACGGCTACGGCGCCTCGAACCTGCCACCGCACGTCTGGGCCATCGCCGCCTTCTGGGCCGTGGTCCTGTTCGTCGGCGGCTTCGTGTACTTCTGGCAGGCGGAGGAGAGGTACGGCCGTGGCTGAGCAGAACCTTGAGCAGAACCCCGTGGACCCGAACCCGGGGGACCTGATCCCCACCGTCATCGCGGACGAGCTGCACATCGTCTACCGCGTCCACGGCGCCAAGACCGGCAAGGGCAGCGCCACCTCCGCCCTCAGCCGCATAGTCAAGCGCGGCGAGGAGCGCGGTGTGCGCAAGGTGCACGCCGTAAGGGGCGTCTCCTTCGTCGCCTACCGGGGCGAGGCCGTCGGCCTGATCGGCTCGAACGGCTCCGGCAAGTCGACCCTGCTGCGCGCCATCGCCGGCCTGCTCCCCGCCGAGAAGGGCCGCGTCTACACCAACGGCCAGCCCTCGCTGCTCGGCGTGAACGCGGCCCTGATGAACGACCTCACCGGCGAGCGGAACGTCATCCTGGGCGGGCTCGCCATGGGGATGACCCGCGAGCAGGTCAGGGAGCGCTACCAGGAGATCGTCGACTTCTCCGGGATCAACGAGAAGGGCGACTTCATCACCCTCCCGATGCGCACCTACTCCTCCGGCATGGCGGCCCGGCTGCGCTTCTCCATCGCCGCCGCCAAGGACCACGACGTCCTGATGATCGACGAGGCGCTGGCCACCGGCGACCGCAAGTTCCAGGTCCGCTCCGAGGAGCGCATCCGCGAGCTGCGCAAGTCCGCGGGCACGGTGTTTCTGGTCAGTCACAACAACAAGTCGATCCGCGACACCTGCGACCGGGTGCTGTGGCTGGAACGCGGCGAGCTGAGGATGGACGGGCCGACCGACGAGGTCCTCAAGGAGTACGAGAAGTTCACGGGCAAGTAGTCCACCCGCATACGGTCACAAAAGCCCAGAACGCTTCCCAGGGCCCCGCCGGAACTGTTCCGGCGGGGCTCCGCGTCTGCAAAGGAAACGTCAACTCGGCCCCGCCCAAGGAATCTTGACGCCAATCGGTGTGTTGTTGTGATGTGCAGGACACCCCGAGGAAGCTCGCTGCGTTGTACAACGTAAGCTGTACCGGTGCCGAATAGCGGCAAGTGGGGCGATAATGCGCGACACCCTTCTGCGGGTATCTGTGCGGACGACTGGGCGGCGTGTCCGAAATAGTGTGTATTGGGTCGGCAGTGTAGAACGGGAGATGTGACGGCAATGGCTACGGAAACTCCCCAGCTCACCGAAGCACGCGCCGTCCCCGCCCCTGGCAGTGAGCGGTGACGGGAAGCGGCACCGCCGGCCCCGGTGATCCGGAGCGCGGCACACTCGACAAGGCCGCGGGTGAGAACTTCCCCGTGGCGCCTTTCTTCCTGCCCAAGGCCTGGCGCACCGACCTCATGGCGGTGTACGGATTCGCCCGCCTCGTCGACGACATCGGCGACGGCGACCTGGCCCCCGGCGGCGCCGACGCCAGGCTCCTCGGTGTGTCGCCCGCGGAGGCCGAGGACCGCCTGGTCCTCCTGGACGCCTTCGAGGCCGACCTGCACCGCGTCTTCGACGGCACCCCGGGCCACCCCCTGCTGCGCCGCCTCCAGCCGACCGTCCGCCGCCGCGCGCTGACCCCCGAGCCCTTCCTCGGCCTGATCGCCGCGAACCGCCAGGACCAGCTCGTCACCCGCTACGAGACCTACGACGATCTCCTCGCCTATTGCGAACTGTCCGCGAACCCGGTCGGCCGCCTCGTCCTCGGCGTCACCGGCACCGAGACCCCCGAGCGGGTCCGGCTCTCCGACGCGATCTGCACCGCACTGCAGATCGTCGAACACCTGCAGGACGTGGCCGAGGACCTCGGCCGCGACCGCATCTACCTGCCCGCCCAGGACATGAAGCGCTTTCACGTCCAGGAAGCGGATCTCGCCACGCCCTCCGCGGGCGCATCGGTGCGCGCACTGGTTGCATACGAAGCAGAACGCGCCCGGGATCTCCTGAATGAAGGCGCCCCCCTGGTGGGTAGCGTCCACGGCAGGTTGAAGCTGCTGCTCGCGGGGTTCGTGGCGGGGGGAAGGGCGGCGATCCACGCGATCGTCGCCGCCGAATACGACGTACTTCCCGGCCCACCCAAACCCGGCAGGTTCCAGTTGCTGCGCGAGGTGGGCGTGACTCTGCGAGGAGAGGGGTGATCCGGACCGTGGAGTCTGCACCGCACATGTCCGCGCCGGTACTCGCCGCCTACAGCTACTGCGAGGCCGTCACCGGACAGCAGGCACGCAACTTCGCGTACGGCATCAGACTGCTGCCGACGCCGAAGCGGCGCGCGATGTCGGCGCTGTACGCGTTCTCACGGCGTGTCGACGACATCGGCGACGGCACGCTGGCGACCGACGTGAAGGCGGCGCGCCTGGAGGACACCCGGGCGCTGCTCACCCGGGTTCGCGAAGGCAAGGTCGAGGAGGACGACACCGACCCCGTCGCGGTCGCCCTCGCCCACGCGGCCGAGGCCTTCCCGATCCCGCTGGGCGGCCTGGACGAGCTGATCGACGGCGTCCTGATGGACGTACAGGGCGAGACCTACGAGACGTGGGACGACCTGAAGGTCTACTGCCGGTGTGTCGCGGGCGCGATCGGGAGGCTCTCGCTCGGCGTGTTCGGCACGGAGGCGGGGGCGCGCGGAGTCGAGCGCGCCTCGGAGTACGCCGACACCCTGGGGCTCGCGCTCCAGCTCACCAACATCCTGAGAGACGTCCGCGAGGACGCCGAGGGCGGCCGTACGTATCTGCCCGCCGACGACCTCGCGAAATTCGGGTGCTCGGCCGGGTTCAACGGACCGACCCCGCCGGAGGGCTCCGACTTCGCGGGTCTCGTGCACTTCGAGGTGCGACGGGCCCGCACCCTTTTCGCCGAGGGCTACCGGCTGCTCCCCATGCTCGACCGCCGCAGCGGCGCCTGTGTCGCCGCCATGGCGGGCATCTACCGCCGTCTCCTCGACCGCATCGAGCGCGAGCCGGAGGCCGTACTGCGCGGCCGCGTCTCGCTCCCCGGCCGAGAGAAGGCCTACGTCGCCGTGCGCGGCCTGTCCGGCCTGGACACCCGGCATGTCTCGCGGAGGACGCTCAGGAGGCGCACCTGATGGACAAAGTGGGCCAAGGTGATGCCACCGGAGAAATGCGGCACGCAACCCTCCGGTGTGAAGTCGCGTCCCTGACTGCAACGACCTGCCACGGCGGGTACGCAGGGGGGAGTACGCGATGAGCGACGGGACGCGGTCCGACGGGCCGCCCTCGGACAAACCGACGGGAGGGGCCGGTCGGCATGCCGTGGTGGTCGGCGGCGGGCTCGCCGGCGTGACCACCGCGCTCGCGCTCGCCGACGCCGGAGTCCGCGTCACCCTGCTCGAGGGCCGGCCGCGCCTGGGCGGGCTCGCCTTCTCCTTCCAGCGCGGCGACCTGACCGTCGACAACGGACAGCATGTGTATCTGCGCTGCTGCACCGCCTACCGCTGGTTCCTCGACCGCATCGAGGGCGCGGCGCTGGCTCCGCTGCAGGACCGTCTCGACGTGCCCGTGCTCGACGTGAACCGCCCCGAGGGGCGCCGGCTCGGCAGACTGCGGCGCGACCCGCTGCCCGTGCCCCTGCATCTGGGGCGCAGCCTCGCGACGTACCCGCATCTCTCGTTCGCCGAGCGCGCCAAAGTCGGCCGTGCCGCACTCGCCCTCAAAGGGCTCGACCTCGCCGACCCCGCGCTGGACGCCCAGAACTTCGGCAGCTGGCTGACCGCGCACGGTCAGTCGGCGCGTGCCGTCGAGGCACTGTGGGACCTGGTGGGGGTCGCCACCCTCAACGCGGTGGCCGGCGATTCCTCGCTGGCGCTGGCCGCGATGGTGTTCAAGACCGGTCTGCTCTCCGACCCGGGCGCGGCCGACATCGGCTGGGCCCATGTCCCGCTGGGTGAACTGCACGACCGGCTGGCCCGCAAGGCGCTCGACTCCGCGGGCGTGCGCACCGAAGTCCGTACACGCGTCACCTCCATCTCTACTGACGAGAACGGGCGTTGGAGCGTTCAGGTTCCCGGCGAGACCCTCGATGCCGACGCCGTCGTCCTCGCCGTACCCCAGCGCGAGGCCCACGATCTGCTGCCCGACGGCGCCCTCGACGCCCCTGAGCGGCTGCTCGCCATCGACACCGCGCCGATCCTCAACGTCCACGTCGTCTACGACCGCAAGGTGCTCACCCGGCCCTTCTTCGCCGCGCTCGGCAGCCCCGTGCAGTGGGTGTTCGACCGGACCGACGCGTCCGGGCTGAAGGACGGCCAGTACCTGGCCCTGTCCCAGTCCGCCGCGCACGACGAGATCGACGAGACCGTCGCCGAACTGCGCGAGCGCTACCTCCCCGAGCTGGAACGGCTGCTGCCCGGTGCGCGCGGCGCCGAGGTGAGGGACTTCTTCGTCACCAGGGAGCGCACGGCGACGTTCGCTCCCGCCCCCGGCGTCGGACGGCTGCGGCCCGGCGCCCGCACCAAGGCCCCCGGCCTGTACCTGGCCGGAGCGTGGACCGCCACAGGGTGGCCCGCGACCATGGAGAGTGCGGTCCGCAGTGGGGTGAGCGCGGCGGACGCCGCACTCGCTGCCCTGGGCCGGCCCCGCCCCAGCCATCTCTTCGAGTTCGAGGAGGCGGCGTGATGCTCGATCAGCATGCGGCAGGCCCCCGCACCCCCGGTAGCACGACAAGAGGAGAGACTGTGCCCACTGTGCCCCCGGCCGAGACGGCTGCCGACGCGGTGGACGTGTCCGCGCTCCTGGAGCGCGGCCGGACCCTTGCCACACCGGTACTGCGGGCGGCCGTGGACCGCCTGGCTCCCCCCATGGACACCGTTTCCGCCTACCACTTCGGCTGGATCGACGCCGAGGGCAACCCGGCGGCCGGCGACGGCGGCAAGGCCGTTCGCCCCGCGCTCGCCGTGCTCTCCGCCGAGGTCACCGGTGCCACGCCCGAGACTGGCATCCCCGGCGCCGTCGCCGTCGAACTGGTCCACAACTTCTCGCTGCTGCACGACGACCTGATGGACGGCGACGAACAGCGCCGGCACCGCGACACCGTCTGGAAGGTGCACGGCCCCTCCCAGGCCATCCTCGTCGGCGACGCCCTGTTCGCGCTGGCCAACGAGGTCCTGCTGGAGCTCGGCACCGTCGAGGCCGGCCGCGCCACCCGCCGCCTCACCACCGCGACCCGCGCCCTCATCGACGGCCAGGCGCAGGACATCTCCTACGAGCACCGCGACCGCGTCAGCGTCGAGGAGTGCCTGGAGATGGAGGGCAACAAGACCGGCGCCCTGCTTGCCTGCGCCTCCTCCATCGGGGCCGTGCTCGGCGGCGCGGACGACCGCACCGCCGACGTCCTGGAGAAGTACGGCTACCACCTCGGCCTGGCCTTCCAGGCCGTCGACGACCTCCTCGGCATCTGGGGCGACCCGGAGTCCACCGGGAAGCAGACCTGGAGCGATCTGCGCCAGCGCAAGAAGTCCCTGCCCGTGGTGGCGGCGCTCGCGGCGGGCGGACCCGCCTCCGAGCGGCTCGGCGAGATCCTCGCCGCCGACGCCAAGAGCAGCGACTTCGAGAACTTCTCCGAGGAGGAGTTCGCGGCCCGCGCCGCGCTCATCGAGGAGGCCGGCGGCCGCGAGTGGACCGCCGAAGAGGCACGCCGTCAGCACACCATCGCCATCGAGGTCCTCGACGCCATCGACATGCCCGACCGGGTTCGGGCGCAGTTCACGGCGCTCGCCGACTTCGTCGTCGTACGAAAGAGATGATCACTATCGGTCGAATAGCCCTCGCGTAGTCGCCGGCCGGTGCTGCGGAGATACGAGTACCGGCCGACGGCGGACCCACAGCAGAGACATGCCACTGCACGAAGGGGAAGCCATGACAGCGACGACCGACGGAAGCACCGGGGCCATGCAGCCCCGTGTTGCCGCGGCCAGCGAAACCGACATCGACACCCCCGTGGCGGCCGGGATGCACGACGCCGCCGCACTCGCCGTCCAACGCGCCACCGACTTCCTCCTCGCGCAGCAGGACGCCCAGGGCTGGTGGAAGGGCGACCTCGAGACGAACGTCACGATGGACGCCGAGGATCTGCTGCTCCGTCAGTTCCTGGGCATCCGCGACGAGTCGACGACCCAGGCCGCCGCACTCTTCATCCGCGGCGAGCAGCGCGCGGACGGCACCTGGGCCAGTTTCTACGGCGGCCCGGGCGAACTCTCCACCACCATCGAGGCGTACGTCGCCCTCCGCCTGGCCGGTGACGCGCCGGACGCCCCGCACATGGCGAAGGCGTCCGCCTGGGTCCGCGAGCGGGGCGGCATCGCCTCGGCCCGCGTCTTCACCCGGATCTGGCTCGCGCTGTTCGGCTGGTGGAAGTGGGACGACCTGCCCGAACTCCCGCCGGAACTCCTCTACTTCCCCACCTGGGTACCGCTCAACATCTACGACTTCGGATGCTGGGCCCGGCAGACCATCGTGCCGCTGACGGTCGTCTCCGCGAAGCGGCCGGTACGGCCCGCACCCTTCCCCCTCGACGAACTCCACACCGACGCGAACAACCCGAACCCGGTCAAGCCCCTTGCCAAGGTGGCGAGTTGGGACGGCGCCTTCCAGCGGCTCGACAAGGCGCTGCACCTCTACCGCAAGGTGGCACCGCGCAAGCTGCGCAAAGCGGCGATGAACGCGGCAGCGCGCTGGATCATCGAACGGCAGGAGAACGACGGCTGCTGGGGCGGTATCCAACCGCCGGCCGTGTACTCGGTGATCGCCCTGCACCTGCTCGGCTACGACCTCGAACACCCGGTGATGCGCGAGGGGTTGGCGTCCCTTGACCGGTTCGCGGTCTGGCGCGAGGACGGGGCCCGGATGATCGAGGCCTGCCAGTCCCCGGTGTGGGACACCTGCCTCGCGACCATCGCGCTCGCCGACGCGGGCGTGCCCGCCGACCACCCCCAACTGGTCAAGGCGGCCGACTGGATGCTCGGGGAGGAGATCGTCCGCCCCGGCGACTGGGCGGTCAAACGGCCCCAACTGCCGCCCGGCGGCTGGGCGTTCGAGTTCCACAACGACAACTACCCCGACATCGACGACACCGCCGAGGTCGTGCTCGCGCTGCGCCGGGTCAGACATCACGACCCGGAGCGGCTGGACCGGGCCGCCGGACGCGCGGTCCGCTGGAACCTCGGAATGCAGTCCAAGAACGGCGGTTGGGGCGCCTTCGACGTCGACAACACCAGCCCGTTCCCCAACCGGCTGCCGTTCTGCGACTTCGGCGAGGTCATCGACCCGCCGTCGGCGGACGTCACCGCGCATGTCGTCGAGATGCTCGCCGTCGAGGGCCTGGCCCACGACCCGCGCACCCGGCGCGGCATCGAGTGGCTGCTCGCCGAACAGGAGCCGGACGGCTCGTGGTTCGGCCGCTGGGGCGTCAACTACGTATACGGCACAGGGTCCGTGGTGCCCGCCCTCGCCGCGGCCGGGATCCCCGGCTCGCACCCGGCGATCCGGCGCGCGGTGACCTGGCTGGAGACCGTCCAGAACGACGATGGCGGCTGGGGCGAGGATCTGCGCTCCTACAAGTACGCCAAGGAATGGAGCGGCCGGGGCGCCTCGACCGCCTCGCAGACGGCCTGGGCGCTGATGGCCCTGCTGGCCGCGGGGGAGCGCGACTCCAAGGCAGTGGAACGCGGCATCGAATGGCTCGCGACGACCCAGCGGGAGGACGGGTCCTGGGACGAGCCCTACTTCACCGGCACGGGTTTCCCGTGGGACTTCTCCATCAACTACCACCTCTACCGACAGGTCTTTCCGCTCACCGCGCTCGGGCGCTTTGTGCACGGAGAACCGTTCAGCCAGACCGTCTCTCCGGCCGTTTCCCAGACCAAGGGGGGCTGATGAGCAACCAGCCCGCCGGACCGCCGCTGCTGATCGCCTGCGCGCTCGGCATCGAGCGCCTCGCCCTGCGCTTCGGCGACCGCTCGGGCGCCGGCGGGCAGGTCACCGTCCTACGGACGGGCATGGGGCCCCAGGCGGCCGAGGAGGCCGTCACGAGGCGCCTGGCCGACCCGGCGCTGTCCGAGGCTGCCGTACTGGCCACGGGCTTCTGCGCCGGGCTCGCCCCCGGCATGCACCCCGGCGACCTGGTGGTCGCCGAGGAGACCAGGGACCCGCGCGGAACCGTTCCGTGTGTCGGCACCGAGCTGCTCGTCAAGGAAATCGTGCGTGCCCTGCCCGGACGCACCGTCCACACCGGCCCCCTGGTCGGCTCTGATCACGTCGTCCGCGGTCAGGAACGGTCGGATCTGCTCGCGACCGGCGCAATCGCGGTCGACATGGAGTCGGCGGTCACGCTGCTGAGCGCCGTGCGTACGGGCACGCGCCCGGTTGCGGCCGTACGGGTGGTCGTGGACGCTCCTGAACATGAACTCGTCCGGATCGGCACGGTGCGCGGTGGAATATCGGCTTTCCGCGTTCTTCGATCCGTTCTTCCCGCTTTTTTCGAATGGCACCGTTCTTTGCTGCTCCCTCGGAGGTGAGCCCAGATGGCCATGCCGCTGCGTCAAACCATCAAAGTCGCTACATACTTGGCCGAACAGAAGCTCCGCAAGCGGGACAAGTTCCCCCTGATCGTGGAGCTGGAACCGCTCTTCGCGTGCAACCTGAAGTGCGAGGGCTGCGGCAAGATCCAGCACCCGGCGGGCGTGCTCAAGCAGCGCATGCCGGTGGCGCAGGCCGTCGGGGCGGTGCTCGAGTCCGGTGCGCCGATGGTGTCCATCGCGGGCGGCGAGCCCCTGATGCACCCTCAGATCGACGAGATCGTGCGGCAGTTGGTGGCGAAGAAGAAGTACGTCTTCCTCTGCACCAACGCCATGCTGCTCCGCAAGAAGCTCGACAAGTTCACGCCCTCGCCGTACTTCGCCTTCGCGGTGCACATCGACGGGCTGCGCGAGCGGCACGACGAGTCCGTCGCGAAGGAGGGCGTGTTCGACGAGGCCGTGGAGGCGATGAAGGAGGCCAAGAAGCGCGGCTTCCGGGTCACCACCAACTCGACCTTCTTCAACACGGACACCCCGCAGACCATCATCGAGGTCCTGAACTTCCTCAACGACGACATCAAGGTCGACGAGATGATGATCTCGCCCGCCTACGCCTACGAGAAGGCGCCCGACCAGGAGCACTTCCTGGGTGTCGCGCAGACCCACGAGCTGTTCAAGAAGGCCTTCGCGGGCGGCAACCGCCGGAAGTGGCGGCTCAACCACTCCCCGCTCTTCCTGGACTTCCTGGAGGGCAAGGTCGACTTCCCGTGCACGGCCTGGGCGATCCCGAACTACTCGCTCTTCGGCTGGCAGCGCCCCTGCTACCTGATGAGCGACGGGTACGTGCCCACGTACCGGGAGCTGATCGAGGAGACCGACTGGGACAAGTACGGCCGCGGCAAGGACCCGCGCTGCGCCAACTGCATGGCGCACTGCGGCTACGAGCCCACCGCCGTCCTCGCCACCATGGGTTCCCTCAAGGAGTCCCTGCGGGCCATGCGCGAGACCGTCGCCGGAAACCGCGACTGACGTCATGACCGCCGTAGCCCTGGGCGTCCCCGAGATGCCGGTCCGGCCGATCGCCGAGCGACGTGTGTCGCGACGCATCCAGGTCGGACCGGTGGCGGTCGGGGGCGGGGCCCCCGTCTCGGTCCAGTCGATGACGACGACCCGTACGTCGGACATCGGTGCCACCCTGCAGCAGATCGCCGAACTCACCGCGTCCGGCTGCCAGATCGTCCGCGTCGCCTGCCCCACGCAGGACGACGCGGACGCGCTGGCGACCATCGCCCGCAAGTCGCAGATCCCGGTGATCGCGGACATCCACTTCCAGCCGAAGTACGTGTTCGCCGCAATCGAGGCCGGCTGTGCGGCAGTTCGCGTCAATCCCGGCAACATCAAGCAGTTCGACGACAAGGTCAAGGAGATCGCGCGGGCCGCCAAGGACCACGGCACGCCGATCCGGATCGGGGTCAACGCCGGTTCCCTGGACCGCCGTCTGCTGCAGAAGTACGGCAAGGCGACGCCCGAGGCGCTCGTCGAGTCGGCCCTGTGGGAGGCGTCGCTCTTCGAGGAGCACGGTTTCCACGACATCAAGATCTCCGTCAAGCACAACGACCCTGTGGTGATGGTCAACGCCTACCGGCTGCTGGCCGCGCAGAGCGACTATCCGCTGCACCTCGGGGTCACCGAGGCAGGGCCCGCCTTCCAGGGCACGATCAAGTCGGCGGTCGCCTTCGGGGCGCTGCTCAGCGAGGGCATCGGCGACACCATCCGGGTGTCGCTGTCCGCCCCGCCCGCCGAGGAGGTCAAGGTCGGCATCCAGATCCTGGAGTCGCTGAACCTGCGGCAGCGCCGGCTGGAGATCGTGTCGTGCCCGTCCTGCGGGCGCGCCCAGGTGGACGTCTACAAGCTCGCCGACGAGGTCACGGCGGGCCTGGAGGGCATGGAGGTGCCGCTGCGCGTCGCGGTCATGGGCTGCGTCGTCAACGGCCCCGGCGAGGCGCGGGAGGCGGACCTGGGGGTCGCCTCCGGCAACGGAAAGGGCCAGATCTTCGTCAAGGGCGAGGTCATCAAGACCGTGCCCGAGTCGAAGATCGTGGAGACCCTCATCGAGGAGGCGATGAAGATCGCCGAGCAGATGGAACAGGACGGCGTCGCGGCGGGGGAGCCGGCCGTCACCGTGAGCTGAACCAGCACGGACCGAAGGGGGCCCGACGTGACGATCCTGGAGAACATCCGGCAACCACGCGACCTGAAGGCGCTGTCCGAGGCGGAACTCGGCGAACTGTCCGAAGAAATCAGGGAGTTCCTGGTCCATGCGGTGGCCAGGACCGGCGGACACCTCGGGCCCAACCTGGGCGTGGTGGAACTGACCATCGCGCTCCACCGGGTCTTCGAGTCACCGACCGACCGCATCCTGTGGGACACCGGCCACCAGAGCTACGTACACAAGCTCCTGACGGGCCGTCAGGACTTCTCGAAGCTGCGCAGCAAGGGCGGCCTCTCCGGCTACCCCTCGCGCGAGGAGTCCGAGCACGACGTCATCGAGAACAGCCACGCCTCCACCGCGCTCGGCTGGGCCGACGGCCTGGCCAAGGCCCGCCAGGTGCAGGGCGAGAAGGGCCATGTCGTCGCGGTCATCGGCGACGGCGCGCTCACCGGCGGCATGGCGTGGGAGGCGCTGAACAACATCGCCGCCGCCAAGGACCGGCCCCTGATCATCGTCGTCAACGACAACGAACGCTCCTACTCGCCCACGATCGGCGGCCTCGCCAACCACCTGGCGACGCTGCGCACGACCGACAGCTACGAGCAGGTCCTCGCCTGGGGCAAGGACGTCCTGCTGCGCACCCCGATCGTCGGCAACACGATCTACGAGTCGCTGCACGGTGCGAAGAAGGGCTTCAAGGACGCGTTCGCCCCGCAGGGCATGTTCGAGGACCTGGGCCTCAAGTACGTCGGCCCGATCGACGGACACGACATCGGCGCCGTCGAGTCGGCACTGCGCCGCGCGAAACGCTTCCACGGCCCGGTCCTCGTCCACTGCCTCACGGAGAAGGGGCGCGGCTACGAACCCGCCCTCGCCCATGAGGAGGACCACTTCCACACCGTCGGCGTGATGGACCCGCTCACCTGCGAGCCCCTCGTGCCTTCCAACGGCCCTTCCTGGACCAGCGTGTTCGGCGACGAGATCCTGCAGATCGGGGAGGAACGGGACGACGTCGTGGCCATCACGGCGGCCATGCTGCACCCGGTCGGCCTCGGCAAGTTCGCCGCGAAGTTCCCCGACCGGGTGTGGGACGTCGGCATCGCCGAACAGCACGCGGCGGTGTCCGCGGCGGGCCTGGCGACCGGCGGACTGCATCCCGTCGTCGCCGTCTACGCCACCTTCCTCAACCGCGCCTTCGACCAACTCCTGATGGACGTGGCGCTGCACCGCTGCGGGGTGACGTTCGTCCTGGACCGTGCCGGGGTGACCGGAGTTGACGGAGCGTCGCACAACGGCATGTGGGACATGTCCATCCTTCAGGTCGTGCCGGGCCTGCGGATCGCCGCCCCGCGCGACGCCGACCAACTCCGCGCCCAGCTACGGGAAGCGGTCGCCGTCGACGACGCGCCGACCCTCGTCCGCTTCCCGAAGGAGTCGGTCGGACCGGAGATCCCGGCGATCGACCGCGTGGGTGGCCTCGACGTGCTGCACCGGGGCGCCGAGACCCCCGAGGTGCTGCTCGTCGCCGTAGGAGTGATGGCGCCCGTCTGCCTCCAGGCCGCCGAACTCCTCGAAGCGCGCGGCATCAACTGCACGGTGGTGGACCCCCGTTGGGTCAAACCGGTCGACCAGGCACTCCCGGGCCTCGCCGCCGAACACCGGTTGGTGGCCGTGGTGGAGGACAACAGCCGAGCCTCCGGCGTCGGCGCCGCCGTGGCGCTGGCACTGGGCGACGCCGAAGTCGACGTGCCCGTACGGCGGTTCGGCATCCCGGAGCAGTTCCTCGCGCACGCCAAACGCGGCGAGGTGCTCGCCGACATCGGCCTCACACCCGTCGAGGTCGCCGGACGGATCAGCGCAAGCCTGGCGGTCAAGGACACGGCCGACCACGCAGCCAAGGAGAAACCCGAATGACCAAGGAGTTCGACCTCACCGCGCTCTTGGCCGAGCGCGGAGCCGAGCGTTACGAGCTGCACGCCAAGTACCTGAACCACCAGCTCCCGCGCATGCTGCACACCATCGGCTTCGACAAGGTCTACGAGCGGGGCGAGGGCGCCTACTTCTGGGACGCGGACGGCAACGACTACCTGGACATGCTCGCCGGGTTCGGGGTGATGGGCCTGGGCCGCCATCACCCCGTCGTCCGCAAGGCGCTGCACGACGTCCTCGACGCCCAGCTCGCCGACCTCACCCGCTTCGACTGCCAGCCGCTGCCCGGCCTCCTCGCCGAGAAGCTGCTCACCCACAGCCCGCACCTGGACCGGGTGTTCTTCGGCAACAGCGGTACGGAGGCGGTCGAGACCGCGCTCAAGTTCGCCCGCTACGCCACCGGGAAACCCCGGGTCCTGTACTGCGACCACGCCTTCCACGGCCTGACCACCGGTTCGCTCTCCGTCAACGGCGAGGACGGCTTCCGGGACGGCTTCGCCCCGCTGCTGCCCGACACGGCCGTACCGCTCGGCGATCTCGACGCCCTGGCACGGGAGTTGAAGAAGGGCGACGTCGCCGCCCTCGTCGTCGAGCCGATCCAGGGCAAGGGCGTACACGAGGCCCCGCCCGGTTATCTGCGCGCCGCGCAGGAACTCCTGCGTCAGCACAAGGCGTTGCTCATCGCCGACGAGGTACAGACGGGCCTCGGCCGTACCGGCGACTTCTACGCCTACCAGCACGAGGACGGCGTGGAACCGGACTTGGTGTGCGTGGCCAAGGCGTTGTCCGGCGGGTATGTGCCGGTCGGCGCGACCCTCGGCAAGGACTGGATCTTCAAGAAGGTCTACTCGTCCATGGACCGCGTGCTGGTCCACTCGGCGAGCTTCGGGTCCAACGCCCAGGCCATGGCGGCCGGCCTCGCGGTGCTGTCGGTCATGGAGAACGAGCAGACCGTCGCCAACGCCCGTGCCACCGGGGACCAGTTGAGGACCCGGCTCGCCGCGCTGATCGACAAGTACGAGCTGCTCGCCGACGTGCGCGGCCGGGGTCTGATGATCGGCATCGAGTTCGGGAAGCCCAAGTCGCTGAAGCTGCGCAGCCGTTGGACCGTGCTGCAGGCCGCGCGCAAGGGACTCTTCGCGCAGATGGTGGTCGTACCGCTGCTCCAGCGACACCGCATCCTCACCCAGGTCTCCGGCGACCACCTGGAGGTCATCAAGCTGATCCCGCCGCTGGTCGTCGGCGAGCGCGAGGTGGACCGCTTCGTGGACGCCTTCACGGCGGTGATGGACGACGCGCACAGCGGTGGCGGGCTGATGTGGGACTTCAGCAAGACGCTCGTGAAGCAGGCGGTGGCCAACCGCTGAGCCTCAGGACGGGGTTTTTGCCTCTGTGGCAAGAAATTTGCCGCAGGGGCAAACGTCCGGCTGAATGGAGAGCATGAGCTCTTCCGAGACCGAGCCGGAACCGCACACCGACCCGGAACCGTCAGCCGGACCGGCCGACGACCTGCCGGCCACCGTCGCACCCCAGCTCCGCGCCCTGCGCCGCCGCGCCTCCCTCACGCTGGAGGTCGCCGCCCGCTCGGCCGGACTCTCGCCCGCCCACCTCTCCCGGCTGGAGACCGGGCTGCGCCAGCCCTCGCTGCCGATGCTGCTCGCGCTGGCCCGCATCTACGGTACGACAGTCTCGGATCTGCTCGGCGAGACGGTCACCGACCGGGACGCCGTCGTGCGCGCCGCCGAGATGGAACCGACCCACGCGGGCGGCTGGACGTACTGGCAGGCCGGGGCGCCCGGCCGCGGAATGCAGTCGCTGCGCGTGCGCATCCCGCACGGCTCCCAGGGCGACATCGTGCGCGTGCACCCCGGCGAGGAATGGCTGTACGTCCTCAAGGGCCGGCTGCGGCTGCGCCTCGGCGACACCGCGCACCTCCTCGGGCCGGGCGACAGCGCGCACTTCGACTCGCTCACCCCGCACCGGCTCGCCGCCGCCGACGAGACCGGCGTCGAGGTCCTGTTCGTCCACACCCTGCTGCAGAGCCCCACGGCCACCCTGTGCCTGGGCCCGATCACCGGAGAGACGCCATGAGCGGCAACAACATCGAGGACAAGTTCCCGCGTGCCCTGTGGGTACGGCTCATCATCTACATCGCCGTCGGCCATCTCTTCGCGGCCTTCATCTACCTGCTGTTCTCGGTGGGCGCCAAGTAGCCTGCCGCAGCTGTCGGTTCAGTCGAGCAGGCGCTCGCGCAGCCGCTCCCGGATCTCCGGGGTGATCCCCAACCCCTGCTCCAGATAGGCGTCCACACTGCCCCAGGTCTCCTCGACGGTGTCGAACGCCGCCGTCAGATACTCGGCGCGGGCGTCGAAGAGGGGGCTGAGGAGTTCCATCACCTCGGGGGAGTGGCCCGCTGCGGAGGAAGCGCTGCGCCGCACCTTGTAGCGGCGGTGCTTCGCGTTCGACTCCAGGTAGTCGGCCAGGATCGCCTCGCGCTCCACGCCCACGGCGAGCAGGGTCACGGCTATCGACAGGCCCGCGCGGTCCTTGCCCGCCGCGCAGTGCATCAGCGCGGGAACACTGTCCTCGGCGAGCGAGTGCAGCACCTGGGAGTGCTCGGCGGTGCGCTCCTTGATGATCGTGCGGTACGAGTTGATCATCCGGTCGGCGCCCTTGCCGTCGCCGAGGATCCCGCGCAGCTGCTCTATCTCCCCGTCGCGGACCATCTTCCAGAACTCGGAGCCGTCCGCCGGGTCGCTCAGCGGCAGATTCACGTTGCGTACGCCGGGCAGCTCGACGTCGGGACCCTCCAGCTTCTGGTCCGACGCGTTGCGGAAGTCGAAGATCGTGTGCAGCCCGAGGGAGGCGAGGAACGCCGCGTCCTCGTCGGTCGCGTGCGCGAGGTGGCCGCTGCGGAACAGCACCCCGTGCCGCACCTGCCGTCCGTCCACCGTCGGAAGTCCGCCCACGTCCCGGAAATTGCGCACTCCGGACAACTCCGGCTCGGTCGACGGAATCTGCTGCGTCACGAGGACTCCTCCCACTCGGCCCGACGACGCGGCTCACCGGCGGGCACGTTCCCGACGATACGACATCGATTCCGGAGGCCATGAGTTGTCCACAGGCGTTGCCTCACAGGCCCCGGGCCATTGATGATGTTGCTGCTTGAGTGGACTTGTTCGAATCTGTGAGGGACCTGATGCTGGAGATCGCCGAGAACGGCCGTACCTGGGTGCTGTCGGGCCCCACGAGCAGCTACGCCGTCCATCTCACCGAGGACGACGAGCTGCTCCACCTGCACTGGGGCCCCGTCATCGCCCTCGCGGACGCCGAGGAGCTCGCCGCCCGCCCGCTGCCCAGCGGCTCGTCCTTCGAGTCCCCGCTCGACGGACGCGAGGAATACCCCGTCGAGGGCGGCCCCCGCTTCGCACGGCCCGCCCTGTCCGTGCGCACGCCCGAGCGCCGCGGCACGGAATGGACCTTCGAGCGCTACGACACCGAGGGCGACGAGCTGCGGCTGCGCTTCCGGGACACCGGACTGGCGATCACGCTGCACTACCGGACGCGCGGCGACGTCGTAGAGCGCTGGACGACCCTCGACAACGACGGGCCCGAGGCCCTGGAGCTGTTGCGGGCCGACTCCGCCGTGTGGACCCTGCCCGAGCGGGAGGGGTGGCGGCTGTCGCAGTTGCACGGGCGGTGGGCCGCCGAGTCCCGGCTGGTGCGATCCGACCTCACCTACGGTGAGAAGGTCATCGGCAGCCGGCGCGGACACACCGGGCATCAGCACCTGCCCTGGGTCGCGCTCGACCTCGACGCGACCGAGGAGCGCGGCGAGGTCTACGGCTGCGCTCTCGGCTGGTCGGGGTCCTGGCGGATCGCCGTGGCCCAACTCCCGGACGCGCGCGTGCAGATCAGCGGCGGCGCCGGGTACGACGACTCCGGGCTGCTGCTCCTGGCGGCGGGGGAGTCCTTCACGACCCCCGTCTTCGCCGGACTGTGGAGCGACGCCGGCTTCGGGGGCGCCAGCCGCACCTGGCACACGTACCAGCGGACGTACGTCATCCCCGACGCGGACCAGGACCGGCCGGTGCTCTACAACTCCTGGGAGGCCACCCAGTTCGACATCTCCGAGGAGCAACAGGGCGTGCTCGCGCGGCGCGCGGCGGCGGCCGGTGTCGAGCTGTTCGTGGTCGACGACGGCTGGTTCGGGAAGCGCACCAGCGACCGCGCCGGACTCGGCGACTGGACCCCGAACCCGGACCGTTTCCCCGGCGGCCTCAAGCCGCTCGCCGACTACGTGCACGCGCTCGGCATGCAGTTCGGTATCTGGGTCGAGCCCGAAATGGTCAATCCGGACAGCGACCTGTACCGCGCGCACCCCGACTGGGTGCAGTTCCAACCGGGACGAAAGCGGACGGAGTTCCGCAATCAGCTCGTGCTGAACCTCGCCCGCGAGGACGTCCAGGAGTACCTCTGGGAGCGCCTCGACACGCTGCTGACCAGTGCCCCGATCGACTACGTGAAGTGGGACTTCAACCGCTGCTTCACCGACGCCGGCTGGCCCGGCGAGGCCTATCCGCAGCGCCTCTGGGTCGACCATGTGCGCGCACTGTACGGCCTGTTGGACCGGCTGCGGGCGGCCCACCCCGGCGTGGCCTTCGAGTCCTGCTCGGGCGGCGGCGGCCGGATCGACCTCGGCATCATGAGCCGCACGGACCAGGTGTGGACCTCGGACAACACCGACCCGCTCGACCGGCTCGCCATCCAGCACGGCTTCAGCCAGATCCACCCCGCGCGCGTGATGGCCGCCTGGGTCACCGACAGCCCGAACACCCAGCTCAACGACCGGGTCAGCAGCCTGCGCTTCCGGTTCGTGAGCGCCATGGCCGGGGTGCTCGGCGTGGGCGGCGACCTCTCGGAATGGACCGAGGAGGAACTCGCCGAGGCCCGCCAGTGGGTGGACCTCTACAAGGAGATCCGGCCGCTCGTGCAGCACGGCGACCTCCACCGGCTGCGCCCGCCCACGGGCGGACTCAGTGCCGTGCAGTACGTGCGCGGCGACGAGACCGTCGTCCTCGCTCTGCTCCAGGCGCAGCACTACGGCGAGCCGCTGCCGGCGCTCCGGCTGCGCGGGCTCGAGCCGACGGCGTCGTACGAATGCCTCGAAACGGGCGAAGTCCACCGGGGTGCCGTCCTGTTGCATCACGGACTGCGCACCGGTCTGCGCGGTGACCTCGATGCGACGGTTCTCCGGCTGCGTCGCATCTGAGCCTTCTGTCCTAATTGCAGCCTTCGTTACAACTCGCTCTGGAATAAGGGAATCTGATGAGGGCGTACGTGATCAGCGTCATATTCGTGACCGTACGTCGCTCGTCATGTTCACGTAATTGACGTGCTTTTCCAGGGGAATTGAGGGGTGGAGCCCCAGGGGAATTCACGGAGGGTCACTGTGAATTCCCACAGGGGATCACAAGAAACGCAAATCCGTGGAACCTCCTGCTTGTCCCTTTGCGTCTTCCTCGCTTACGTTCGCCACCAATCCGGACGGACGCCCAATCCTGCCGCCGACCGGACTCCGCACACACCCACCCGTATGCGGCAGGAGCGGGGGACCCACAGGTAAGACGCCTGTTCCGGTCTCCGGAACGGGCTTGGGGTAAAGCCGCGACCAGCGCGCGGCCGGGCATCTCCAGCCCGCACCCGACAGCTCACCTCGCAGGCGCCGGAGAGGAATTCGTCATGCCCGCGAAGGGTAAGCACCGCCGCCCGAAGTCCCAGCGCCTCACCCGCTCGATAGCCGTAGCCGGAACAGGCGGCGCCGCGCTCGCCCTGCCGCTCATGGGGGCCGCCGGCGCTCATGCCGCGACCGTGACTTCCGCTCCGGAAAAGGCCGTTCAGTCGGTTCCGGCCACCGAGAAGGCGACCACTGAGAAGACGGTCGCCGCGAAGTCGGTCGCCGAGAAGACCGCGAGCGTCAAGACGTATTCGGTGAAGGCGGGCGACTGGCTCGCGAAGATCGCCGAGGACCAGGACGTCAGCGGCGGCTGGAAGAAGATCTACCAGGACAACCGCGAGGCCATTGGCGCCGACCCGTCGCTGATCCACCCGGGTCTCAAGCTCTCCCTCGGCAAGAAGGCCACGACGAGCACGGACACGGGTGCGAGCACGACCAAGTCGTCGGATTCGTCTTCCAGTTCGTCCTCTTCGTCATCCTCCTCTTCCTCGAAGAAGACGACCGCCGCGCAGAGCGCCGACGCCACCAGCACCTCCAGCGGCTACACCCTCCCCGTGACCGGCGGCACCATCGGCACCGGTTACCACGTCGCGGGCAGCATGTGGTCCAGCGGCTACCACACGGGCGTCGACTTCGTCGTCCCGACCGGCACCACCGTCAAGGCGGTCGCCGCGGGCACGGTCGTCTCCGCCGCCTATGACGGCGCCTACGGCAACGAGGTCGTGATCCGGCACGCGGACGGCGAGTACTCGCAGTACGCGCACATGTCGCAGCTGTCCGTCTCGGCCGGCCAGACCGTGACCGAGGGCCAGCAGATCGGCCTCTCCGGCGCGACCGGCAACGTGACCGGCCCGCACCTGCACTTCGAGATCCGGACCACGCCGTACTACGGCTCGGACGTGGACCCGGTCGCCTACCTCCGCTCGCACGGCGTCACCGTCGGCTGACATCAGGCCCCGGGCATCTGCCCCCTTGTCACCGAAGGCCGCACCCTGATCCCCGGGTGCGGCCTTCGGTGTTGTGGCATTCCACGCGCCAACGCCCCTGATCAGAGACTTATTCCGACTTTGGACAACCCTTTACAAGTGGCTTATATCACCGTCCGTCAACCCCTAAATACGATCGCGTAGGTCACACTCCAGGGTGAATTATGGTTGCCGTGGCTAACGATTCGAAGAGTGACAACAGATCGGTGATCGGGTCGTACGTGGCGGTGGGGGACAGCTTCACCGAGGGCGTCGGCGACCCTGGGCCCGACGGGGCGATGGTCGGCTGGGCCGACAGGTTCGCGGTACTGCTCGCGGACCGGCGACCCGAGGGCGACTTCGAGTACACCAACCTTGCCGTGCGCGGGAAACTGCTCGACCAGATCGTGGCCGACCAGCTCACCCGCGCCAAGGAGATCGGCCCGGACCTGGTCTCCTTCTGCGCGGGCGGCAACGACATCATCCGGCCCGGCACCGACCCCGACGAGGTCGCCGAGCGCTTCGAACGCGCGGTCGCCGACCTCACCGGCGCCGTCGGCACCGTCATGGTGACGACCGGCTTCGACACCCGTAACGTGCCCGTGCTCAAGCATCTGCGCGGCAAGATCGCCACCTACAACGGACATGTGCGGGCCATCGCCGACCGCTACAACTGCCCGGTGCTCGACCTGTGGTCCCTGAAGACGGTCCAGGACCGACGGGCCTGGGACGGCGACCGGCTCCACCTCTCTCCCGAGGGGCACACGCGCGTGGCGCTCCGCGCCGGCCAGGTCCTCGGCGTCGAGGTCCCGGTCGACCCGGACCAGCCCTGGCCCCCGCTGCCGCCTCGCGGCACCCTCGACATCCGGCGCGACGACGTGCACTGGGCGCGCGAGTACCTGGTGCCGTGGATCGGGCGCCGGCTGCGCGGCGAGTCCTCGGGCGACCATGTGGAGGCCAAGGGGGCGCTGTCGCCGGGTGACATCAAGATGCGGATCGAGTCGGTGGCTTGACGGGGTGGGGTGACGGGGCCGGTAGGGGCGACCGGTGTGCCGGGGGCCGTACGGCTACCTAGGTCCCGGCGTGCGACCCCGGGGTCGCGTCCGTGCGCCCGCACGCGCACGCGTGGCCTTTGTCACTGCCCTGTGCGGCCACCCTCGCGCGTGATTCAGGAAGCGGTCAACGCCGCCCGCTCCAGGCCGAGTTCCCGCGCGAGCGCCTCGTCGACCCACTCCAGGGCCCGCGCCCGCGACACCGCTCCCGCGTACGCCGTCATCTGTACGGCGAGGCCGTCCAGGAGGGCGGTGAGGCGCAGGGCCGTGCTGTCCGGGTCCGGGCAGTGGAACTCGCCCGCGGCCACACCCTCGGCGACGACCTCCGCGAGCGCCTGCTTCCACTGCCGGTCGAGATCGCGGGTGACGTCCAGGAGGGCGGGTTCGCGCAGGGCCGCCGCCCAGCCCTCGATCCACAGCCGCCAGCCCTTGGCCTGTCCGGTCGGCGCGTACCAGCGCACCGCGGTCCGCAGTCGGCGCAGCGCGGTCGTCCGGCGGCTCAGTAGCTTGCGCAGATGCGCGAGGTCGTCCTCGGCGGCGAAGGTGAACGCGGCGGCGACCAGTTTCTCCTTGGTCGAGAAGTGATAGAGCACCAGCGCGTTGCTCACCCCGAGCGCCGAGGCCACGTCGGCGATCCTGACCGCCGCCACGCCCCGCGCCTCGATCTGCTCGACGGCGGCCCGCAGCAACTCCGCACGCCGTTCCGCCACGCCCAACCGCACTCTCGCCACGCGGTCACCCTAATCCGTAGCCCGCCGAGGTGTTGCCCCGTGTCTCACCGGTACCAGCCGAAACGTTCCGCGATGACCGGCAGCCGGTCCGCGACGATGGCGTGCGCGGCGGCGCGCGGTGTCGTGTCGTCGGCCTCCGCGCGGGCCAGCATCAGGTCGATCAGGGCGCGCATCGAACGCCGGGTGTGGGCGAACGCCTCGTCCGCGTCAGCGCCGATGTCGCCGAACAGGGTCCACCACCACCAGGCGTTCGTCCCGGAGTTCACGACCACGTCCGGCAGCACGATGACCCCGCGCGCGGCCAACAGCTCCTCCGCCTCGGGCAGTACCGGCATGTTGGCCGCCTCGACGATCCAACGGGCGGAGATCCCCTGCTGGTTCGTGGTGTCGATCGCGTACGACACGGCCGCCGGAACCAGTACCTCCGCGTCGACGGACAGCCAGTCCTCACCGGGGAGTTCGCGGTCGCCGGGGCGCAGCGCGGCGCGGTCCGCGGTGCCGTATCCGTCCCGGGCGGCGAGCAGCGTGTCCACGTCGAGGCCGGCCGGGTTCGCGATCGTGCCCTTGACGTCGGCCACGGCCACGACCGCCAGCCCCGCGCGCGTGAGGAACCGTGCCGTCGCCCCGCCCATGGTGCCCAGGCCCTGCACGGCGACCCGAGTCCCCGCGTACGGCACGCCCGCCCGGTCAAGCGCCGCGAGCACCGACTCGGCGACCCCGCAGCCGCCGACCAGCTCGTCGAGACCGATGCCGTCCACCTCGACCGCGAAGGCGTCCGCCAGCCGCCGCCGTGCCGTCGTCTCGTCGTCGAGCAGCGGATACACGGCCTGGATCGACGACACGAGCCCCGCCTCCGCGGCGGCCCGGTCGACCAGGTCCTGGGTCAGCCCGAGATCCTCGCCGGTCGTCCAGAAGCTCTCGATGTACGGCCGCATGGCCCGCAGGTAGCGGACGAGGAGGCCGTACGACACCGGGTCCTGGGGATCGCAGTCGATGCCGCCCTTGGCGCCGCCCAGGGGGACGTAACGGCCCTCCGGGTTGTAGTGCAGCGCCTCCTTCATGGTCATCCCGCGCGCGAGCCCCGCCACCTCGTCGAGCGTGCAGCCCGGCCGCATCCGCAGACCGCCGCTCGACACACCGCGCACCAGCCGGTCGACGACCAGGAAGCCCTGGCGGCCGGTGACGTGGTCGGTCCAGGTGAGCGACATCAAGGGGGCGGTCATACGGACTCCTCGCGGCGTCGGCCGGCAGGGCATGTGCAGAAGTGCGTACCGGACGGCTGGTACTGAACGGCGAGTCAGTATCGGAAGCGGAGCCGGGTCCTGTCAACGGAAGATCGAATTCCGCCCCGCGGTGTCAACCCCGGGCGTGGAACTTTGGTCTTTCCTTGGAATGACGGCCCCGTGAAGCCGATGCACCGGCGTTGTCACAGGGGTCGACCATAATGGAAAGCCTGACCGACTCCACCTGGAGGAATCGTGACCGGTTTCCGTACCCTGAGCTCCGGGCTCCGCGAGCTGCAGCCCGCGGCCTTCGGCGCGGACCCGAGCGGCGAGCGCCTGGCGCGCATCCGCAGATCCCCCCACTTCAAGGACGGGGTCTTCCAGAATCCCGGGGGCAACACGAACGTCCGCCCGTCCGGCGGCACGATGCGCGAGATGGGCAAGGCCTATCTCGACAAGGAGGCACGCGCCCGCCGCGCCCCCGACGGCACGCTGCCGGTGCACGCCACCACCCTCGCCGACCTGGCCAAGCCCGCCGCCACCGGGCTGCGGCTGACCTGGATGGGGCACTCCAGCGTCCTGGCGGAGATCGACGGCCACCGGGTCCTCTTCGACCCGGTCTGGGGCGAGCGCTGCTCCCCGTTCCCGTTCGCCGGACCCAAGCGGCTGCACCCGGTGCCCCTGCCGCTGGCCGCGCTCGGCCCGGTCGACGTCGTGGTCATCTCGCACGACCACTACGACCACCTGGACATGCCCACGATCAAGGCGCTGGCCGACACGGACACCTTGTTCGCGGTGCCGCTCGGTGTCGGCGCCCACCTGGAGCACTGGGGTGTGTCCGCCGACCGGCTGCGCGAGCTGGACTGGCACGAGGAGACCACGGTCGGCGGCCTCACCCTGACCGCCACCCCGGCCCGCCACTTCTGCGGCCGCGGTCTGCGCAACACCCAGCACACGCTCTGGGCCTCCTGGGTGGTCGCCGGCGAGGAGCACCGCATCTACCACAGCGGTGACACCGGGTACTTCGAGGGCTTCAAGGACATTGGTGCCGCGCACGGCCCGTTCGACGCGACGATGATCCAGATCGGCGCGTACAGCGAGTTCTGGCCCGACATCCACATGACGCCCGAGGAGGGCATGCGCGCCCACCTCGACCTCCAGGGCGGGCAGCCGCACGGGGTGCTGCTGCCGATCCACTGGGGCACGTTCAACCTGGCCCTGCACCCGTGGGCCGAGCCCGGCGAATGGACCGCGGACGAGGGCGAGGCGGTGGGCCAGGCCGTGGCCACACCGCGGCCGGGCGAGCCGTTCGAGCCGGGCGGCGAGCTGACGACGAACCCCTGGTGGCGGCCCTTCGGCGGAACGATCGCCCACCACTGGCAGCAGCCGAAGCCGGTCGGGACCGAACCGAAGCCGACGGCGACCCCGGCGGAACTGGACCTCGCGAACGAACGCTGAGCGGACCACGAGGCCGCGCGCCCAGCCCGCCCGCGCCCCTCGCCCGCACCCACCCCTGCGCTCCAGCGCACCGCGGAACCGGGCCCACGGCATCGTCCGGACGATGCCCACCCGGAACTCGCGCACGCTGGAGCGCGGTTGTTTGCTGCGGCCGGACTCCGCACCGTCCCGACCCGCGCGTGCCGTCGACGCGCCCGCTCCGGCGAACACGGTGGGTGATGTTCTGGGGTGCGGCCGAGATGGGGCGGGGCCCCGAAAGATGCCTTCGCAGCCCGGCCGCGGGTGTGAGACGGAAGAGCGTCCCGTGCCGAACTCCCGGACCCCCGGCGCCCGTTCGTGACCGGTTCCGATCAGGGGCGATCGATTCTTTGTCCTTCTTCTGCATGTGGTCGAGCAGGTTATCGGTCTGTCGTGCGAGGCCTCATACCAGAGCGGGACGCTCCCCGTGGGACTTTGTCAACTGCCCACCGCACCTGATGCGTTGGCGACTACTGTGAGTGTCCGCCGGGCGACGCGGGGCCAATTTTTTCGGCTCTCTCGACCGGCACCGCGATGGCGTATGCCCGAATCGCGCACCCCGCGCGAGCAAACCGGCCCGACGCACCAGTACGAGGACGCCGATGTCTCAACTCCGTGCACCGGCCGCACGCGCAGACCGCCGTGAGGGCGGCCGGCACGGGCGACCGGCCGCCCGCCCCGTGCCCGCAGTGCCCGAGACGCACATACGGCCCCAACTGCTCCGCCTCGCCGTGCTGCCGCCCATCGCGGTCGCACTGAGCGCCAGCGCGGCCGTCCTGTTCACCGTCCGCTCCACCGGAGCGCGGACCAGCCTCACCCTCTGGGGTGTCCTCGCCGGAGCCACGTCGGTGACTGTCGCGGGCATTCTGATCGCCGCCGTGGCCGCGGGCCGCGCCGCCGGTTCCGTCAGCGACCGCATCGGCGCCCTGCGCCGCAGCAGCGCGCGCGGCGAGGCCGACCTGCGCGACCTGGTCGAGGCGCTGCGCCGCGGCGAGGGCCCGCCCCAGCGCAAACCGCGCAGCAGGCCCCCCGGAGACGCCGACGACTTCGACCTGCTCGCCGCCGACCTGGCACACGCCCACGACGGCGCCGTCACCGCCGTCGTGGCCGCCGCTCAACTCTCCAGCCAGGCCGGCAGCGAACAGAAGGTCGAGGTCTTCGTGAACCTCGCCCGGCGCCTGCAGTCCTTGGTGCACCGGGAGATCTCCATCCTCGACGAGCTGGAGAACGAGATCGAGGACCCC
This sequence comes from Streptomyces xylophagus, assembly GCF_000716435.1. Classification (GTDB taxonomy): domain Bacteria; phylum Actinomycetota; class Actinomycetes; order Streptomycetales; family Streptomycetaceae; genus Streptomyces; species Streptomyces xylophagus. Next base: position 636,188 of record NZ_JNWO01000007.1, on the reverse strand, counting down.
GACCTGCTCAAGGGCCTCTTCCACGTCGACCACCTCGCCACCCGCATCCGCCGTCACGCCGAGAACCTCGCCGTCCTCGGTGGCGCCGTCTCGCGCAGACAGTGGAGCAACCCGGTCTCCATGACCGAGGTGCTGCGTTCCGCCATCGCCGAGGTCGAGCAGTACTCCCGCGTCAAACTCGTGCCGCCGATCGACGGCACCCTGCGCGGGCATGCCGTCGCCGACGTGATCCACCTGCTGGCCGAACTCGTCGAGAACGCCACGGTGTTCTCCGCCCCGCACACCCAGGTACTGCTCCGCGCCAACCTCGTCACCTCGGGCCTCGCCGTCGAGGTCGAGGACCGCGGACTCGGCATGCCCGTCGGCGAACAGAGCCGGATGAACGCCCTGCTCACCGATCCCGACCAGGTCAACGTCGCCAGCCTGCTGGCCGACGGCCGCATCGGCCTGTTCGTGGTCTCCCAACTCGCCCGCCGCCACGGCATCCACGTCCGCCTGCAGACCAACATCTACGGCGGCGTGCAGGCCGTACTCGTCGTGCCACAGGCCTTGTTGGGTACGGCGCCGGGCGCCCCCGGGGCCGTAGGGCGGCCGGAGGACACGATGGGCGGGGGGCATCCGCTCGTCCCGCCGCAGCAACCTCCCCAGGGCGGGGCGCAAGGTGGGTCGCGGGGTGGGACCGATGGGGGTCGACCGGGGCGGCACCAGCGTGAGGCCGGGGCACCGGGGCGGCATCAGCGGCCGGACTCGGTGCCGAACGGCGGCGGACCGGTGCCGCTCCCCGTACGCGGCGCCCACGTGGAACGGGCCAACCCCTCGGAGGCGGTACCCGGTATCCGCCCCGACGACCGGCGGACGGTGGCCGAGAACGTGACCGCACCGCCCGTGCCACGCGGCGGAGCGGTACGCGGCACCATGGGCAAGCCGCCCCAACTGCCCCGGCGCCGCGCCCAGGAACACATCGCCCCCCAACTCCGCGACGGCCCGGCACCCCGCCAGGACTCCGAACACCCCGCAGGCCACGACCCCGGCCTGATGGCCGCATTCCAGCGGGGGATCGGTCTCGCGGAGGCACAGCAGCACATGGAGGCGACGGAGGAGGCCGAGCCGGCGTCACCGCACATGGACCCGCTCCATAGGGAGGCTCCGCACCTGGAGGCGAAGCACATGGAGTCGGGCCACACCGACGTGGCGCAGTCACCGGTGTTGAGCGCCGAGCCGCAGCACATGGAGTCGGTACACACCGGGTCGGCCCACATGGGGTCAGATCACACGGAGTTGCCGCACACAGACGGGGTCTACGTGGGCGGGGCCTACATGAGTGCGCTCCACACGGAGCCGTCGCTCACAGAGTCGTCGACGCGCACGGGTTCCGACCCCACGACCGCGTCCAACGGCACAGACCGCTTTCCCCTTGCCGACCACAACCCTGCGGCCCACACCCCCGTGGACCACACGGAGATGCCGCCCTTCATCCTCGGCCCCCACATGGACGCGACCCCCATAGCCGAAGCGCACGCGCATGCCCCCGGTCACGGTCACGACCTCACCGCCCGGCACGACGGGAGCGCATCAGCCGGATGACCACGCACGCCCCCACCCCCACAGCGGCGACCACCCGCACGCCGACCCCCACCCGCGCTCCCGCAGACCTTCGTACCCCAAGGAGTCGATCCACCATGGCGAGCGATGCGCCGACCGGCCATGTATCCGATCTCGACTGGCTGATGAGCGGCCTCGTGCAGCGCGTACCGCACACCACCAGCGCGGTCCTGCTCTCCTGCGACGGGCTCGTGAAGTCGGTTCACGGCCTCGACCCCGACAGCGCCGACCACATGGCGGCCCTGGCCTCCGGCCTGTACTCCCTCGGCCGGAGCGCGGGCGTCCGCTTCGGTGACGGCGGAGACGTCCGGCAGGTCGTCGTCGAACTCGACTCGACGCTGCTCTTCGTCACCACCGCCGGCTCCGGCACCTGTCTCGCCGTGCTCGCCGGCCGCGAGGCCGACGCGGCCGTACTCGGCTACGAGATGGCGATGCTGGTCAAGAGTGTCCGCCCCTACCTCGTGACCGCGCCCCGGCAGCACGCCGTCGAATCACCTGCGATGAGGCCTTGAGCGTGGCGACGGCCGGCGACGGGCCTTGGTTGGACGACGCGGCCGGACGTCTGGTGCGCCCTTTCACGGTCAGCAACGGCCGGACCCGGCCCTCCGTCGCACTCGACCTCCTGTCGCAGGTCATGGCTACCGGTGCCACCCCGCTCGGCTACCTCGGCCCCGAACACGCGCAGGCGCTCGACCTGTGCCGCGCGCCCATCTCGGTCGCCGAGGTCTCCGCCCACCTGAAGCTGCCGGCCGCGGTCACCAAGGTGCTGCTGTCGGACCTCGTCGACTGCGGGGCACTGACCACCAAGCCACCCGAGTTCCACCACAACCCCACTGACCGGTCTCTTCTGGAGGCAGTGCTCGATGGACTACGACGACAGCTCTGACTACGAGAGCGGCCACGATCCCTTCCCCACCGCACTGAAGATCCTGGTGGCGGGCGGCTTCGGCGTCGGCAAGACGACCTTCGTCGGAGCGGTGAGCGAGATCGCGCCGCTCAGCACGGAGGAGCTGCTCACCACGGTCAGTGCCGCGACCGACGATCTCGAAGGCATCGAGAACAAGGTCGAGACGACCGTGGCGATGGACTTCGGCCGGATCACCCTCGACCCGGAACACGTGCTCTATCTGTTCGGTACACCCGGACAGGAGCGGTTCTGGTTCATGTGGGACGAGCTGTCCGAGGGCGCGCTCGGCGCGGTCATCCTCGCCGACACACGCCGCCTGGAGGAGTGCTTCGCCGCCGTCGACTTCTTCGAGCAGCGCGGCCTCGGATTCATCGTCGCGATCAACGAGTTCGACGGCTCCTACCGCTACGACCCCGAGGAGGTGCGTGCCGCCATAGATCTCGACCCCGGCATCCCCGTCGTGCGCTGCGACGCGCGGATCTCCAGTTCCGGAGTCCAGACCCTGCTGACCCTCGTACGCCACCTCATCGCCCACGCCCCGGCGCCCGCGCCGAGCCATGGTGCCCACATGTGATCCCCACACACCGCCACGGAGTTCCTATATGACCTACGTCCACAGGGACGGAGTACGCCCATGAGCTACGACCCGCCGCGTCCGGCCGGTCGTCTGCTGCTCACGCCCGAGGACAAGGAGGCCCCTCAACGGATGCGTCGGCTGCGCGGGTTGGGGCTGGGGGAGCGCCCGGACCCGGCGCTCGACGCCTTCGCGGACCATCTCGCCGAGCTCACCGGGGCGCCGTACGCCATGGTCAACTTCATTGACGAGAACCGGCAGTTCTTCGCCGGTCTGCACACCCCGGGCAGTGTGGGACTGCCCAGGCCGGCCTCGGGCGGGGAGCATGCCAAGCCAGAGGTGGGGCGGCAGTTGGCGCGTGACTATGGGTTCTGCCCCCATGTGGTGGTCCGACGTAAGGCGCTGGTGTTGGAAGACGTCTGCGACTATCCGCGGTTCGCGGGGAATCCGGTCGTCGACGAGTTCGGTATCCGGTCCTATCTGGGGGCGCCCCTCATCGACTCCACGGGGATGGTGCTGGGCACGGTGTGTGTCGTAGACACCGAGCCGCGGCCCTGGGGGAAGCCGGGGCTGGAGACGATCAAGCGGACCGCGGCCGAACTGGTGGCTCGGCTCGAACTGCTCGGGGGCGGGTAGCCGGATGGCCGGGCGGGCGGGAAGCTGGGTAGCCGACCGGTCGTATAATGGTGGTATGGGTAGGACCAGTGACGCCGGAGAGAAGATCCTTGCCGCCGGGCGGTCGCTCTTCGAGGCGCGCGGTTACTCGGCACTCGGGGTGGCCGAGATCTGCAAGGCGGCCGGAGTGCCGAAGGGGAGCTTCTACTACTTCTACGAGTCGAAGGAGTCCCTCGCGCTGGCCGTCGTGGACGAGCACTGGGCGGACCAGCGGCGGGAGTGGACGCGCATCCTGAGCGGAGACAGCGGTGCTCCCCAACCCCTGGACCGGCTACGGCAGTTGTTCGAGGAGACGGAGGCCGGCCTGCGCGCCGGACAGCAGGGCTGCGGCACCGTGATGGGCTGTCTGTTCGGCAATCTCAGTCTGGAGATGAGCAACCAGACCGAGGCCGTCCGCACCCGGCTGCAGGAGATCTTCGACGCCCAGGTCGAGATGGTCGACGCGGTCGTCAGCGAGGCCCGCGACCGTGGGGACGTCACCGTCGCCGACACCCAGGAGGCGGCGCGGTCCGTCGTCGCGCAGTTGGAGGGCCAGGTGATGTTCGCGAAGCTGTACAACAACACCGGGCGGCTGAGCCCCCTTTGGGCCAACTGCCTCGCCCTGCTCGGGGCGGCCCGCGCCGCCTGATCAGCGGCCTGCGGTCGGTACCTCCAGAGCGGGCCCGGAGTCTCGTAGCGCCACCGCGTCGCGCGGCGGGAAGCCGACGCGCAGGACGGCGGCGGACACGGCCGCGGCGAGGACCACCAGGGCGGCCAGGAGCAGGGCCGGGCGGTAGCCGTGGTGGAGCAGCGGGGCGACGGCCAGCGGGCCGAGGATCTGGCCGACGGAGTATCCGGCGGTCAGCAGCGCCACCGAACGCGGAAATCGCAACTGGGCCCCGGCCGCCAGGGCCAGCGTGCTGATGCCGATGAAGGTCGCGCCGAACAGCACCGCGGAGACCAGTGCCGCCGTCACCCCGCCGACCAGCGCGGGCAGCGCGATACCGACCGCCTGGATCACCAGCGCCACGCACAGCAGTCCCGGCCGCGACCAGCGGCGCCCGAGCCGCGCCCACAGCGCCGAGGAGGGTACGGCGGCCAGCCCCACCAGCACCCACGCGCCACTCCCGATCCAGCCGGGGGAGCCCTGTCCGATCGCGGCGACCAGGAAGGTTCCGGCGACGATGTAGCCGACGCCCTCCAGGCTGTAGCTGACGAACAGGGCGCCGAACCGGCGATCAACTCTCGTCTCAGGGACGCGAGTTGAGGGTGCGGCTGGCACCTCGGGCCGTAGGTTCCACGAAGCCGTCGCGAGCGCCGTGGCGAGAGCGGCCGATGCCCACCACGTGGTCCGCCAGTCCCCGACCGGGCGCAGGGCGAGGACCAGCAGGCCGGAGAGCGCGATGCCGGCGCCCACGCCGCCGAAGGCCCAGCCGGGCAGGTGCGGCGGGTGGTCCCGGAGGTGGCCGAGGAGTGAGTTGACCGCGATCACGAAGATCAACGCGCTTGCCGTGCCCGCCAACAGGCGCAGTGCGATCCACACCCCGGTGCTGTCGGTGGTGGGCATCGCGGCGAGGGTGCCGACCAGGAGGACGAGCGAGCCGCGCAGGACCGCACGGGAGCGGACCAGGGCGGGGAGGAGGGTGCCCGCGAGTGCGCCGAGGAGGTAGCCGACGTAGTTGGCGGTGGCGAGGTGCGCGCCGGCGTCGGTGGACAGGCCCGCCCGGGCGTGCATCAGCGGGAGGATCGGGGTGTAGACGAAGCGGCCGACACCCATGCCGGCCGCGAGGGCCGCGGCGACCCGGGCGACATGGGCCCAGGGCGACAGGAGGGGGCTCTCCGCCCGTGCCCCGCGGACCGGGGCGCACGGGCTCACGGCGGTGAAATCCCTTGCAGGCGGGGCGAGTTACTCCGCATAGCCGGGGTCGTTCGGGTGCGGCTCCAGCGGGGTGACGACGAACGTCATCCACGCGTGCAGGGGCAGGGTGCCGAGCACCTTCTCGTGGAGTTGCTCCTCGTCGTCGGCGCGCCAGACGCCGATGCTGCGCCGTTCGCCGACCGGGCGCCACAGCCGCCCCAGATGGCCGGTGGCGGCCAGTTCGCGGGCGCGGACGGCCTCGGCGGCGCGGCGCCGGTCGACCTCGTCCTGACCGGTGCCTTCGGGGATCGTGGTGGTGATCTCGACCAGGAACTCTCGCATGATCTCGCTCCGTTCGGGCCCGCCAGGACCGGCGGCAGGGCGCCGGACTTCCGTGCCCCCATCGTCGCCCGGGACCGGCGCGGGCGCCACGACAGGCTTGCTCCCTGCTGAGAGGGACGGCCTCCCAGCCCGCGTAGCATGACGGGCGTGGAGCTGCGCCAACTCAGGTATTTCGTCGCCGTCGCCGAGGAACTGAACTTCGGCCGGGCCGCCGACCGCCTCCTGATCGCGGGCCCGTCCCTCTCCCAGCAGATCAAGGCCCTCGAACGCGATCTGGGCGTACGACTCTTCGACCGCGACCGCCGCTCGGTCTCGCTCACCCCGGCCGGAGCGGCCCTCCTCCCGCACACCCGTGCCCTGCTGGAGCGCGCCGCCGACCTCCAGCGCAGGGCCGGCCGGCTCGCGGGCTCGGAGGCGGTCCGGCTCGGCTACGTCAACTGGCTCCCCGCCGACCTGACCGCGCGCACCGCCGGAGTGGCCCAGGTGCATGTCGACGCGTGGGTCGCGCCCTCGCACACGCAGGCCTCCCGGGTCTCGGACGGCAGCCTGGACCTCGCCGTGTGCTGGGTGCGGGACGAGGACCTGAAGCGGCTCGGCCTCCGGGCCCGGCTGCTCGGTGCCGACCGGCTATATGCGGTGAGCACAGGCAACGACCCCGGTGATGTGTGGGCCCGGGACACATCCGTCCTCCTCGACGACGACACCAATTCCTGGTCGTCCTGGAACGTGTACGCCGAGCAGCTGGCCCACGACACCGGGGCCCGCGCGGTGTCCATCTCCGACGGCGGCATCACCGGCCCCGCGTTCTTCGACCACGTCCGCCGCAGCCGCCGCCCGGTCGTCAACTCGCCCAAGGGACAGACCACTCCACTCCCGCCCGACCTGGTGCGCCGCGAGATCGTCGGACCGACCGTCCACTGGACCTGGTCGCTGGTGTGGCGCGAGGGCGAGACGCGTACCGGGGTCCTCGCCGCGGTGGACGCGCTGTGCGACGGCGTCGGCGACCTCGGACTCCGCGCCCCCGACGCCTGGCTGCCCGAGGGCGACCCGCACCGCTGACGTGGACTGGGAGGTCAGGCCTCCCAGCAGCGAGGATTCCGGTCCTGGGAAAACCCCCTCTGACCTTTGCTTTCACCTGTCCGGGTCGCCTACCTTCACGAATAGGCGACCGGTCGGCTAGTAGAGACGATCGACCGGGAGCACCACAGCCACCACTTCGGAGAAGGTCGTCATGAGCACTCAGAACCAGAAGGTCGCGATCGTCACCGGTGCCTCGCAGGGCATCGGAGCCGGCGTCGTCGAGGCCTACCGCAAGCTCGGCTACGCGGTCGTCGCCACCTCACGCGCGATCGCCCCTGCCGACGACGCGGACGTCGTGACCGTCCAGGGCGACATCGCCGACCCGGCCACCGCCGAGCGGGTCGTGGCCGCCGCCATCGAGCGGTTCGGCCGCATCGACACGGTGGTCAACAACGCGGGCGTCTTCGTCGCCAAGCCGTTCACCGACTACACGGCCGACGACTACGCGAGCGTGATCGGCATCAACATGACCGGGTTCTTCCGGATCACCCAGCTGGCCATCGGGCACATGCTCACCCAGGGCGGCGGCCACATCATCAACATCACCACCAGCCTGGTCGACAACGCGGACGCCCGTGTCCCCTCCGCACTGGCCTCGCTGACCAAGGGCGGCCTGCAGTCCGCCACCAAGTCTCTCGCCATCGAGTACGCCACGCGCGGCATCCGCGCCAACGCCGTGTCGCCGGGCACCATCAAGACCCCGATGCACCCGGAGGAGACCCACGAGGGCCTCGCCGGCCTGCACCCGGTCGGCCGGATGGGCGAGGTGGGCGACATCGTCGACGCCGTGGTCTTCTTGGAGAACGCCCCCTTCGTCACCGGCGAGATCCTGCATGTCGACGGCGGTATGAGCGCCGGTCACTGAGAAAGGTCGACGGAGATGAACACCACGAACGACGACGAACTCGTCCTGCGCGGCGTCCTGGAGCCGTGGAAAGCGGCCGTCGACGCCCACGAACCGGAGGAGGTGGCCCGGCTCTTCACCGAGGACGCGATCTTCCAGGGGCTGCACCCCTACGGCGTCGGCCGACCCGGCGTCGCCGAGTACTACGCCTCCCAGCCGCTCGGGATGAAGGCCGCCTACCGGATCCTGGAGACCCGGCGGTACGCCGACGACCTCGTACTCGGCTATCTGGACACGGAGTTCACGTTCACCGACCGGCCGCCGGTCGACGTCAAGCTCGCCGTGCTGGTGAAGCGGTTGACGGACGGCTGGTACATCGCCCACTACCAGGTGTCGCGGCTCGACGGGTGACGGACGTGAAGGCGGCCGGTGTGAAGGTGCCAGGTGTGAAGGAAAGCTGCGGCACGGCTTAAGAAAACCTCGATGGACCGGGGCGCTCCGGTGGGGCAGATTGCTAGCAGAATCCACCCCCACCCCTGGAACGGGCTCGTCCGGCATGCCCGGATCGTGCCCGGCCCCGGGACCTACCCTCAGGAGCCGTGGCGTTGAAGGCGCTGGTCAAGGAGAAGGCGGAGCCCGGGCTGTGGCTCGTGGACGTCCCGGAGCCCGCCGTCGGACCCGGCGACGTACTGATCAAGGTCCTGCGGACCGGGATCTGCGGCACCGACCTGCACATCCGGTCCTGGGACGGCTGGGCGCAGCAGACGATCCGTACCCCCCTCGTGCTCGGGCACGAGTTCGTCGGCGAGGTGGTGGAGACCGGCCGTGACGTCGTCGACATCACGGCCGGCGACCGCGTGAGCGGCGAGGGCCACCTGGTGTGCGGCAGGTGCCGCAACTGCCTTGCCGGGCGCCGCCACTTGTGCCGCGCCACGGTCGGGCTCGGCGTCGGCAGGGACGGGGCCTTCGCGGAGTACGTCGTGCTGCCCGCCGCCAACGTGTGGGTGCACCGCGTCCCCGTCGACCTCGATGTCGCCGCGATCTTCGACCCGTTCGGCAACGCCGTCCACACCGCGCTGTCGTTCCCCCTGGTCGGCGAGGACGTACTGATCACCGGCGCGGGCCCGATCGGCCTGATGGCGGCGGCAGTTGCCCGGCACGCCGGCGCGCGGAACATCATGGTGACCGACGTGAGCGAGGAGCGCCTCGCCCTCGCCCGGAAGATCGGCGTGAGCCTCGCGCTGAATGTGACGGACGCTCAGATCGCCGACGGTCAGCGGGAGTTGGGACTCCGCGAGGGCTTCGACATCGGCCTGGAGATGTCCGGCCGACCCGAGGCCATGCGCGACATGATCGCCAACATGACGCACGGCGGCCGGATCGCCATGCTGGGACTGCCCTCCCAGGAGTTCCCGGTCGACTGGTCCCGCATCGTCACCTCGATGCTCACCATCAAGGGCATCTACGGCCGTGAGATGTTCGAGACGTGGTACGCGATGTCGGTACTGCTGGAAGGCGGCCTCGACCTCGCGCCCGTGATCACCGGCCGGTACGGCTACCGCGACTTCGAGGCGGCGTTCGCGGACGCGGCGAGCGGACGTGGCGGCAAGGTCATCCTGGACTGGACCGCGTAACTCCCTTCCGACCGCGTAACTCCCTTTTGGTGAAGGAACTTTAGGAGCTTCCCCCATGTTCGACTCCGTGCGCGACGACCTCCGCACCACCCTCGACGAGATCCGCGCCGCCGGACTCCACAAGCCCGAGCGCGTGATCGGCTCCCCGCAGTCCGCGACCGTGAACGTGACCGCGGGCGGTCACCCCGGCGAGGTCCTCAACTTCTGCGCCAACAACTACCTCGGCCTCGCCGACCACCCCGAGGTCGTCGCCGCCGCCCACGCGGCCCTCGACCGCTGGGGCTACGGAATGGCCTCCGTGCGCTTCATCTGCGGAACCCAGGAGGTGCACAAGGAACTCGAGGCCCGCCTGTCCGCGTTCCTCGGCCAGGAGGACACGATCCTCTACTCCTCCTGCTTCGACGCCAACGGCGGTGTCTTCGAAACCCTGTTGGGCCCGGAGGACGCGGTCATCTCCGACGCCCTCAACCACGCGTCGATCATCGACGGCATCCGCCTCTCCAAGGCCCGCCGCTACCGGTACGCGAACCGCGACATGGCAGACCTGGAACAGCAATTGAAGGAAACGGCGGGCGCCCGGCGCAAGCTGATCGTCACCGACGGCGTCTTCTCCATGGACGGTTACGTCGCCCCGCTGCGCGACATCTGCGACCTCGCCGACCGCTACGACGCGATGGTCATGGTCGACGACTCCCACGCCGTCGGTTTCGTCGGTCCCGGCGGCCGGGGCACCCCCGAACTGCACGGCGTCATGGACCGCGTCGACATCATCACCGGCACCCTCGGCAAGGCACTCGGCGGCGCCTCCGGCGGTTACGTCGCCGCCCGCGCCGAGATCGTCGCCCTGCTCCGCCAGCGCTCACGGCCGTACCTCTTCTCGAACACCCTGGCCCCGGTGATCGCGGCGGCGTCGCTCAAGGTGCTCGACCTGCTGGAGTCGGCGGACGACCTGCGCGTCCAACTCGCCGAGAACACGGCGTTGTTCCGCCGGAGGATGACCGAGGAAGGCTTCGACGTCCTCCCCGGTGACCATGCGATCGCACCCGTGATGATCGGTGACGCGGCGGTGGCCGGGCGGATGGCGGAACTGCTGCTCGAGCGGGGGGTGTACGTGATCGGGTTCTCGTACCCGGTCGTCCCGCAGGGCAAGGCCCGTATCCGCGTCCAGCTTTCCGCCGCACACTCGACGGAGGACGTGAACCGGGCGGTCGACGCGTTCGTGGCGGCGCGGGCGGAACTGGAAGCCTGAGCGGTTTCAGCAGGTTGGACATATTGCGATAATCGGTCCCATGATCGAAGCGCGGCGGCTCCACATCCTCCGTGCGGTGGCCGACCACCGCACCGTGACGGCGGCAGCCGCCGCGCTGTACCTCACCCCCTCGGCGGTGTCCCAGCAGCTCGCCGCCCTGGAGCAGGAGACCGGCCACCGCCTGGTCGAGCGCGGCGCCAAGGGCGTACGGCTGACCCCGGCCGGCGAGATCCTGCTCAGCCACACCAACGTGGTCCTGGCCCAGCTGGAACGGGCCGAGGCGGAACTCGCCGCGTACAGCTCGGGCGCGGCCGGCACGGTCACGGTGGCCGCGTTCGCGACGGGCATCGCACAGGTCGTAGCACCCGCGGTGTCCCGGCTGTCTCTCCTCGCACCGGGCATCCGCCTCCGGGTCCAGGACGCCGAGGGCGACGCCAGTCTGCCGATGGTGCTGGACCGGCAGGTGGATGTCGCGGTCGCCGTCGAGTACCGCGGGGCCCCGCCCGCCGACGATCCGCGCCTGATCCATGTTCCGCTCTACGCCGAGCCGTTCGACGTGGTCGTCCCGCTCACCCACCGCCTCGCCGACGCCGCCGAGATCCCCCTCGCCGAACTGGCCAAGGACCCGTGGATCGGCCCGTACCCCGGCAACCCCTGCCACGAGGTCACCGTCCTGGCCTGCGAGAACGCCGGATTCCAGCCCCGCCTCGAACACTCCTCCGACGACTTCCGCGCCGTCGTCGCCCTCGCGTCGGCCGACGCGGGCGTGGCCCTCGTCCCCCGCTCGGCGCTGCGCGGCATGGACCTGACGGGCGTGGTCGTCCGCCCCGTCGACGGAGTGGCGCCGACCCGCCGGGTCTTCGCGGCCGTACGACGCGGCACGGAGGAGCACCCGCTGATCCGACCGGTGCTGGAAGCGCTGGAAGAAGTGGGCCGGACGTAACCTCGTCGTCTCATATCCGGGATACCGTCCCGAATATGAAACAGGAGGAAACGGGGACCGCCGACCCCATGGACGCCCGGCTCGGCACCCGCCTTGCCGAACTACGGGCCGAACGCGGCTGGTCCCTGGGGGAGTTGGCGGAACGCAGCGGGGTGAGCCGTTCGACCCTGTCGCGGGCCGAACGCGCCGAGATCAGCCCCACCGCCTCCCTCCTCAACCGCCTCTGCGGTGTCTACGGCCGCACCATGTCCCAACTCCTCAGCGAGGTGGAGACCGAGCCCGCCCTGCTGATCCGTGCCGCCGAGCAACCGGTGTGGGAGGACCGCACCTCCGGTTTCCTACGACGATCCGTGTCGCCCCCGCACACCGGGCTGCGCGGCGAACTGGTCGAGGGACGGCTCGGCGCGGGCGCCGACATCGCCTACGACCGGCCGCCCGTACCCGGTCTGGAACAGCACATCTGGGTCCTGGAAGGCGCCATCGAGGTGACGGCCCAGGATGTCGAGCACCATCTCGACGCCGGTGACTGTCTGCGGTTGCGGGTGTGGGGGCCGACGCGGTTCCGATGCCCGGGGCCTGGCAGCGTGCGTTACGTGCTGGCGGTGGTGCTGCCGTGAAGGTGACGCGTCTGGATGTCACTCAACTGCTCGCCGCCGTCGACGAGTTGGCGAACCTGCTGATCGACACTGTCGACGACGGCGCCTCGGTCGGCTTCCTCGCCCCGCTCGACCGGGCGGCTGCCGTCGACTGGTGGCGGGAGCGCGCCGACGGTGTGGCCGTCGGCCAACTCGCCGTGTGGGCGGCGTCGAGCGGCGAGCGGGTCGTCGGCACCGTGAGCCTGGCCTTCCCGGACAAGCCCAACAGCCGCCACCGCGCCGAACTGGTCAAGCTGATGGTGCACCGGGAGGCCAGGGGAGAGGGCCTCGGCCGTCGGCTCCTGACCATCGCCGAGGACGCGGCCGTCGCCGCCGGCATCACCCTCCTCCATCTGGACACCGAGACCGACAGCCCCGCCGAGCACCTGTACCGCTCGGCCGGCTGGACCCGGGCCGGCGTGATCCCGGACTACGCGGCGAGCCCGGACGGGGTGCTCCGGCCGACGACGCTCTACTACAAGTGCGTGGGGGAGTATCTGAGGGCAGGCACTCCCACCAGGTGATTGTCAGTGCCGGCCGCTATGTTGCGTGTCATGCCGGATGCTGAAGACGTACGCCGTATCGCCCTCTCCCTCCCGGACACGACGGAGAAGATCGCCTGGAACATGCCCACTTTTCGGGTCGCCGGGAAGATGTTCGTCACGGTGCCCGAGGAGGAGACCTCCATCGCCGTGCGCTGTCCCAAGGAGGAGCGCGACGAACTGGTGCTGGCCGAGCCGGAGAAGTTCTGGGTCGCCGACCACGAGGCGGGCTTCGCCTGGGTCCGGGCCCGCCTCGCCGCGCTGGACAGCGAGGAGGAACTGCGCGACATCCTCGCCGACTCCTGGCGCCAGGCGGCCCCGCCCCGACTCCTGGAGTCCTACCCGGAGTTGGGCCTGCCGTCCAGCGACTGAAATTCCCTCGGGCGTTGTCAGTGGTGCGTGGCATCATCCGAAGACAGGAGTGGGAGCCGGGGCGGAGGGGGATCCGGCTCCCACCTGGACGGGAGTTCATGGCACCGGCGGGGCGCATCGGGGGCGGCGGCCGGGGAGGGAGCGGTGGGGGATGACGGGGACGGCATCGGATCCGGCACGCGAGTCGGCGGGGTTCGAATCGGCGCCCGGCGGGGCGGCCGGCGGAGGCGATGACATCGTTGCCGGAGCCGGAGCCGTCGGGGTTGTGAAAAGAGGCGCCGAGGGTGGCGAACGGCCCGTCTGGTCAAGGGACTTCGCGCTGTTCTTCGTGGCCCGCGCCATCGCCCGGCTCGGCGACACCATGCTGCCCGTGGCCCTCGCCGCAGGCCTGTTGGAACACGGGTACGGCGCGGGCGCGGTCGGCCTTGCCATGGCCTCCACGGCCGCCGCCTTCGCGGGACTCGTCGTCTTCGGCGGTGTGATCGCCGACCGCTTCAGCACCCGCAAGCTGATGATCGGCGCAGACCTGGTGCGCCTCGGCACCCAGTCCCTCGCCGCCGCACTCTTCTTCACCGGCCATGTCGTGCTCTGGCAGATCTGCGCGATCGGCTTCGTCAACGGCGTGGCGGGCGCGGTGTTCCAGCCCGGCGTGGCGAGTACGGTGCCGAGACTCGCCTCCGACATCCAGGGCGCGAACGGCGCGATACGCATCGCCGAGTCCGCAGCCCAGTTGGCGGGTCCGGCCGTGGCGGGCCTGCTCGTCGGATTCGCCTCGCCCGGCGGCGTGTTCGCGGCCCACGCCGCCACCTACGCCGTGAGCGCCCTCTGCCTCCTGCTGCTCCGGCTGCCCCCACTCGCGCCGGGCAGCCGCGAGCCCGGGCACGGGACGGGCGCCTTCAAGGCCGATCTCGTCGAGGGATGGCGGGAGTTCAGATCCCGTACCTGGCTCTGGGGAGTCATCGCCGTCTGGTGCCTCTACATGATCGCCGTATGGGGTCCGACCGTGCCGCTCGTGGCGACAGAGGTGGTGCAACAGCACGGCCCGCGCGCCTACGGCCTGGTCAACTCGGCCCTCGGCGCGGGCACCGTCGTAGGCGGACTCCTGGCCCTGCGGCTGCGCCCCCGCCGGATGCTGCGCGCCGGTGCGATCGCCCTGTTCGCCTTCGCCGGCTTCCCGGCGACCGTCGGAGCAGGGCTCGGCGTACCGGCCATGGCGGCCGGAGCCGCTGTCGCCGGGGCGGGCATGTCCTTCTGGGGCGTGATGTGGGCGACCAGCGTCCAGACACAGGTCCCACCGGACGTCCTCAACCGCATCCACGCCTACGACGTGGCGGGCTCCCTCGCGATGATGCCGGTCGGCCAGGCACTGGCGGGTCCTGCGGCCGCGGGTATCGGCGCCGACCACGTACTGCTCGTCGCGGGCGCGATGAGCCTCGTGGTGCCGATCGCCCTGCTCCTGGTGCCTGCCATCCGCGACCTGATACGCGCCGACGCGATCGCGGTCGGTCCGAGCGGCCCGAGTAACCCGAGCGATGCGGCGATACGTGAACGGGCGTGCCCGCAAGAGAGTTGACGGCGGGTGCGGGTGTTGGCGTACGCCGGGCTCGCTCAGCCTCGCGCTGTCGTCGGCCCGTTCCCGGTGAAGCCGGCGATCCGTTCGCGCAGGGTTCGCGCGTCGAGGCCGTGGGCGGTCAGGTGTTCCGTGAGGGTGCCGTAGCGGCGGAGTTCGGCGCGGCCCACGCCCAGGCCGAGTACGCGGTGGGGCACGTCGGCGAGTGCGTCGTTCGCGGCCGGCGTCGAGGTGCCGGCCAGGTACGGCTCGACGAGGACGACGTCCGTCCCGGCCGTCCGCGTGGCCCGGCGCAGTGCGGTCGCGTCGAAGGGCCGTACGGTCGTGGCGTACAGGACGGTGATGTCGAGGCCCTCCGTTGCGGCCAGCACGGCGTCGAGCATCGGACCGACGGCGACGACCACACCCGCGCGGCCCTCGCGGACGGTGAGGAAGCGCTCGCCGTCGACCGGAAGAGCCTCCGGGTTCGACTGGACGGACAGCCGTACGTACACCTTGTCGTCGCCTGCGGCGACCGCGTGCCGTAGCAGGGTCTCGGCCTCGTCCGGGTGGCCCGGCACGTGCACGGTCCAGCCGTCGAGAGTGTCGAGGAGGGCCACGTCGCCCGGAGCCATGTGCGTGAACCCGCCGGCGGGCCAGTCGAAGGAGGCCGCCGCGCTCACCAGTACCGCGCCGACGTCCTGATGTCCGAGGTCCAGCTTGAGTTGCTCGAAGGGCCGCTCGACGAGGAAGCCGGCGAAGGTGTGCACGATCGGGCGCATGCCGGTCAGGGCGAGTCCCGCGCCCGCCCCGACGAGGAGTTGCTCGCGGATGCCGACGTTGATCACCCGGTCGGGATGGCGGAGTTGGGCCTCGGTGAAGCCGTCCCTGCCGATCTCGGCGAGGACGACCGCGAGGCGTGGGTCCTCGTCGAGCAGCCGGGAGACGACCGGGGCGAAACGGTCACGCATGGTGTCCATGGAGAGGAAGCCCTTCTGGAACAGCTGCTGAATGGCAGGCTGGCTGGACGGATGATCAGGGACGGGTGATCAGGCGGACTTGGGTTCCACCCGGGCCACGACCACCTGCGGTCGGCCGGGGTGCGGAGCGGTGAAGGCGGCGTACAGCGCGTCGTGATCGCGGCCGTCGACCGTGATCGCGGACCAGCCCGCCGCCTCGAAACGGGCGGCGATACCGCCGGGCCGGGCGTGGCTGGCGGAGGAGTTGTCGACGACGACGGTGTGCAGCCGGTCCAGCCCGGCGGGCCCGGCGAAGGCGATGGCCTCGTGGTTGCTGCCCTCGTCCAGTTCGGCGTCCCCGACCAGCACCCAGACCCGCGGCTCGGCGAGCCCCTGGGCGCGCAGCCCCAGCGCCGTCCCGACGGCGATCGGCAGCCCGTGCCCCAGCGACCCGCTGCCGATCTCGGCGCCCGGCACCAGCACCCGGTCGGGGTGGTGGCCGAGCGGCGAGTCGTAGGAACCGAAGTCCGGGAGCCACTCCACCGGCACGAATCCCTTGGCGGCCAGTACGGCGTAGTACG
This sequence comes from Streptomyces xylophagus, assembly GCF_000716435.1. Lineage (GTDB taxonomy): Bacteria > Actinomycetota > Actinomycetes > Streptomycetales > Streptomycetaceae > Streptomyces > Streptomyces xylophagus. The sequence goes on along the minus strand of NZ_JNWO01000007.1, from coordinate 619,863 downwards.
CCATCGGCCCGTGCCCCTTGGAGAGCAGGAACCGGTCCCGCCCGGGGTCGTCCATCCGCTCCGGGCCGACCCGTAGGACCCGGTCGTAGAGCACCCACAGCACGTCCAGCGTCGAGGTCGCCGCCGGGCCGTGTTTCTCGTCGCCGGTCATCAGCCCCATGAGCCGGGGCAGGTCGCCGTGCGTGTACGGGCGGCTGTGTTCCGTGGTGATGGTCATGAGGGCGATCGTCCAACCTCAACCAAACTTCAGGTCAAGGGGTGGGCGGGAACTCGGCCGGCAGGTGGCCCCGAATAAAGGCGTGCGCGATCACCGATGCGAGTGCGGTATTGTTTCCATGCGCGTTCGGCCAGGGGAAATCCCAGGTCAGATGGGCAACGGGACGTGGCGCAGCTTGGTAGCGCACTTGACTGGGGGTCAAGGGGTCGCAGGTTCAAATCCTGTCGTCCCGACCAGCTTTGCAGCGGGTCGGAGGCCGTTTTCTCAGCGATGGGAAAGCGGTCTTTTCTGTGTTCGCAGGCGTAGGTCGATGGAGTGTGACGGTCACAGGGTGACCGTCTTGTACTCGACGTACTGGGCGAGCCCCACGGCGCCGTACTCGCGGCCGATGCCGCTGGCCTTGTAGCCGCCGAAGGGGCCGTCGAAGGCGATGGGCGCGCCGTTCACGGTGACCGTGCCGGTACGCAGGCGGCGGGCGACGGCGAGCGCGCGGTCCTGGTCGGCGGACCACACCCCACCGGAGAGGCCGTACTCGGAGTCGTTGGCGATGCGCACGGCGTCGTCCTCGTCGTCATAGGGGATGACGACCAGGACCGGGCCGAAGATCTCCTCCTGTGCGATGCGCATCGCGTTGTCCACGTCGGCGAAGACGGTAGGGGTGACGTAGTTGCCGCCTTCGAGGCCGGGCGGCACCTGGGGACCGCCGGTGACGAGCCGAGCGCCTTCCTTGATGCCGAGTTCGATGTAGTCGCGCACGCGCTGCTGCTGGTCGGGGCGGACCATCGGGCCGATGAAGGTGTCGGGGTCGCTCGGGTCGCCGACCTTGAGCGACTCGACGAGGGTCTTGAGAGCGGCGACGACTTCCTCGTACCGGCTGCGCGGGGCGAGGACGCGGGTCTGTGCGATGCATGCCTCGCCGTTGTTCAGCAGGGAGGCGAACTTCAGCCCCTGCACGGCCTGTTCGACGTCGGCGTCGTCCAGGACGACGGCGGCCGACTTGCCGCCCAGCTCCAGGCTGACCCGCTTCAGCTGCTCGCCCGCGATGGACGCGATCCTGCGGCCGGCCCGGGTCGAGCCGGTGAACGCGATCTTGTCCACATCGGGGTGCGACACGAGGTACTCGCTGGTCTTCCGGTCGGCGGGCAGGACGCTGACCACGCCCTCCGGCAGGCCGGCCCGCTCCAGCAGTTCGGCGAGGAAGCCCATGCTCAGCGAGTTCTCCGGGGACACCTTCAGTACGACGGTGTTCCCGGCCAGCAGTGCGGGGATGAGCTTGGCCAGGGCCGCCGAGAACGGGGAGTTCCACGGAATGACGGCGGCCACGACACCGATGGGTTCGCGCCGCAGCACGCTCCGGGTGGGGGAGTCGGGGTCGGACGGCGTCAGGGACTCCTCCCAGCCGAGTTCCTCGGCCGCCTTGAGGTAGGCGCCCGCCTGCCGTCCCAGCCCCGGCTGCCCGGCCAGCGTGAACCAGCCGGCCGAGCCGTTTTCCGCGGAGATGAGCGCGGCGATCCTCTCGGCGTCGGCCTCGCGCAGCGCGTTGAGCCGCCGGACGACGGCGATGCGTTCGGCGGGTGCCGTGCGGGGCCAGGGGCCCTCGTCGAAGGCGGCGCGGGCTGCGGCCACGGCGCGGTCCACGTCGGCGGTGCCGGCCTGCGCGGCCCGGCCGATGACCGTCCGGTCGTGCGGCGAGCGGATGTCGAGCAGCTCGGGGTTGCTCGGTGCGGTCCACGAAGCCGCGATGAAGAGTCGGTCGTAGGTGATCATGTGCTCTCTCCCGAGGAGTTGAGGGGTGATCGTTTTCGGTATCTGTCACTTCAATGTAGCACTTAGATGAAGCATCGCCTCATGCGTGTGGTGATAGCGGGCTATACTTCGCTGCGTGAGAGCCGACGCCGTACGCAACCTCGAAGCCGTCCTGACCACCGGTGCGCGCATGCTCGCCGCCGATCCGGGCGCGAGCATCGCCGCGATCGCCGCTGAGGCCGGTGTCGACCGGCGCACCGTCTACCGGCGGTTCGCTTCCCGCGAGGAACTGCTGGCGGCCATCTACGAGGCCCGCGTCGAGGCGATCGAGCGGGCCACCGAGGACGCCAGGCTGCGCGAGGCTCCCGTCGCCGTGGCCCTGCACCGGTATGTCGAGGGGATCATCGGCGTCAATCGCACCTGGCCCGTGGAACTCGCCCGGATGAAGGCCGACGAGACCATCCGCGAGCGGCGTGACGTCCTGATCCGGGAGGTCGACACCTTCCTGCAGCGCGCCACCGACGAAGGTCTCCTGCGTGCCGACATCCCTGCGGCATGGGCGAGTTCACTGCTGCCGCAGCTCATGCACCTGGCCTCGCAGCAGCTGCCCGACCACAGTGCCGCCCAGGCCGCCGACATGGTCGTCGACACCTTTCTGCGGGGGCTCGGCGGCGGAGACGCCGACGGGGTGCGCTGACCCGGATCCTTGACCCCCGTTCGGCCCTCCATGATGCTGTGTTGCGACACGTGAGAAGCGTGCCGTAATGAGCAACGTATCGCTCAGGTCTCGTACCAGCGGAGGAGTGGCCATGACTCACCAGGTCCGTGCTGTCGTCGCGCGGGGGAAGGGTGCCCCCGTCAGCCTGGAGACGATCGTCGTCCCCGATCCCGGTCCGGGTGAGGCGCTGGTGAAGGTCGAGGCCTGCGGGGTCTGCCACACCGATCTGCACTATCGCGAGGGCGGCATCAACGACGAGTTCCCGTTCCTGCTGGGGCACGAGGCCGCCGGTGTCGTGGAGTCGGTGGGGGAGGGCGTCACCGATGTCGCCCCCGGTGACTTCGTGATCCTCAACTGGCGTGCCGTGTGCGGGAATTGCCGGGCCTGTCGGCGCGGACGGCCGCAGTACTGCTTCAACACCCACAACGCCAAGCAGAAGATGACCCTGCTCGACGGCACCGAACTCTCTCCGGCCCTCGGCATCGGCGCCTTCGCCGAGAAGACGCTGGTCGCGGCGGGACAGTGCACCAAGGTCGACCGCGCCGCGTCGGCTGCCGCCGCCGGACTGCTCGGCTGCGGCGTGATGGCCGGCATCGGCGCGGCCATCAACACCGGCAACGTCGGACGCGGTGACAGTGTCGCCGTCATCGGTTGTGGCGGGGTCGGTGACGCGGCGATCGCCGGGTCCCGGCTCGCGGGGGCGGCGCGGATCATCGCCGTGGACATCGACGACCGGAAACTGGAGAAGGCCCGCTCCCTCGGCGCCACGCACGCCGTCAACTCCAAGGAGTCCGACCCCGTCGAGGCGATCCGGGAGCTGACCGGTGGCTTCGGCGCGGATGTCGTCATCGAGGCGGTCGGCCGCCCGGAGACGTACAAGCAGGCCTTCTACGCCCGTGATCTCGCCGGGACGGTTGTCCTCGTCGGTGTGCCCACCCCGGAGATGAAGCTCGAACTCCCGCTCCTGGACGTCTTCGGGCGCGGTCGAGCGGATGCACGGCGGCGATGTGCTGCGTTCGGTGGTGGTGTTCTGATGGCCGCGCGCATCGAACACCTCGTCACCTCCGGGCAGTTCACGCTCGACGGCGGCACCTGGGGCGTCGACAACAACGTGTGGATCGTCGGCGACGACCACGAGGTCGTCGTCATCGACGCCGCCCATGACGCCGACGCCATCGCGGAGGCGATCGGCGACCGCCGGCTGGCCGCGATCATCTGCACCCACGCCCACAACGACCACATCGACGCCGCCCCGGCTCTCGCCGACCGCACCGGCGCTCCGATCCTGCTGCATCCCGACGACCTGCCGCTGTGGAAACAGACCCACCCGGATCGGTCACCCGACGGGGAACTGGACGACGGACAGGTCGTGGAGGTGGCCGGGGTCGAGCTGACCGTGCTGCACACGCCCGGTCATGCGCCCGGTGCCGTGTGTCTGTACGCGCCGGGGCTGAACGCCCTCTTCAGCGGTGACACGCTCTTCGCGGGCGGGCCAGGGGCCACAGGGCGGTCGTACAGCGATTTCCCGACCATCGTCGACTCGATCCGGGAGCGGCTGCTCGGTCTGCCGGGCGGCACCGTCGTGCACACCGGTCATGGGGACACGACCACCGTCGCCGCCGAGGCTCCGCATCTTCAGGAGTGGATCGACCGAGGGTTCTGAACCCTTCCCGGTGTTGCTTGTCGCGCACGCTGTTGCGTGAAAAGCAACACTCGGGCGGCGGTCCAACCGCCCTCAGGATGCCTTGACAAGGGTTTGGGGCCGCCCTCAAACTGACGTTGCGCTTACCGCAATCCGTTTCGCTATACGCACCGAGGTGTCATGATGATTCCCGCGTGCCTTCTCGTGGATCTGCCGCGAGGCGAGGCCTACCGGCTCGACATCGATCCGCCGGTTTCGGTGTTCCACACCGACGACGGCGAGGTCTTCGCCATCGACGACACGTGCACCCACCAGGACGCCTCGCTCGCCGACGGCTGGCTGGAGGGCTGCGAGGTGGAATGCCCGCTGCACGCTTCGAAGTTCGACCTGCGGACGGGAGCCGTCGACGCCCCGCCGGCCAAGCGCCCGGTGCGTACCCACGAGGTGCTCGTCCAGGACGGCATGATCTACGTCGTGCCGTCCACGGACGCCCCGAACCTGCCGCCCTGCGTCGCGTCCCGGCTCGCCGGAGGACCCGCGTGAGGACCGTGGCCGTGGTGGGCGCCTCGCTGGCAGGGCTGTCGGCGGCGCGCTCGCTGCGGAAACAGGGCTACGACGGAGGGCTCGTCGTCATCGGCGACGAAGCCCATCGCCCGTACGACAGGCCGCCGTTGTCCAAGGAGTTCCTGGCCGGCACTGTCGGCGAGGCCGACCTCCTGCTGGAGACGGACGACGAGGATCTGCGGGCCGAGTGGCTGCTCGGTGTGCGTGCCGTCGCCCTCCAAGTCGACGGCACGGAGCGGGTCCTGGTGCTCGACGACGGGCGGGAGGTCCGGGCCGACGGCGTCGTCGTCGCGACCGGCGCGGTGGCGCGGAACCTGCCCGGCACGGACGGACTGGCCGGCGTGCACACCCTGCGCACCCTGGACGACGCCCGCGCCCTGCGCGACGAACTCGCCCTGGGCGGACGGCTGGTGGTGATCGGCGGCGGGTTCATCGGCGCCGAGGTCGCCTCCACCGCGTACGCCCTCGGACTCGACGTGACGGTGATCGAGGCGGCACCGACCCCCCTCGCGGGACCGCTCGGCGAGACCATGGGCGGCGTCGTCTCCGCCCTCCACGAGGCCCACGGCGTACGGCTGTTGTGCGGTGTCGGGGTCAAAGGGCTGAGCGGCGAGGACCGGGTCGACGCCGTGCTGCTGGAGGACGGGCGAACCGTCCCCGCGGACATCGTCGTCGTCGGTGTCGGCGCTCGGCCGTGTGTCGAGTGGCTGGAGGGCTCCGGCGTCGAGCTCGACAACGGCGTCAAGTGCGGTGCCGACGGCCGTACCAGCGTCGCGGGTGTGGTCGCCGTAGGCGATTGTGCTTCCTGGTACGACCCGCAGGCGGGGTTCCACCGGCGGGTGGAGCACTGGACCGGTGCGCGGGAGCGGCCCGAGGCGGCCGTGGCCGCATTGTTGTCGTGGGGTGCGGTGGAGGCGGGGGCGCCGCGGCCGCCGTACTTCTGGTCGGACCAGTACGGCGTGAAGATCCAGTTCGCCGGTCATGCGGCCGGCGCCGACAGTGTGACCGTCGAGGAGGGCGCCCCGGGCGACCGCAGTTTCCTCGCCGTCTACCGGTGTGCCGGGCAGCCGGTCGCCGTGCTCGCGATGAACCAGCCGCGGCTGTTCATGCGGTGGCGCAAACAGCTTGCCGCCAGGGTGAGTTGAACCGTACCTACGCCGTCCGGAGTCGCTCTTCCCGGCGCGTGAATGACCGACCCACGACGTTCTCCGAGGAGTGCTCTGTGACCTCGACCAGCCTGCCGGACAGCCTGATCGCCACCCTGCCCGGTTCCGCCTACACGGACCCGGAAATCTTCGCCCAGGAGCAGGAACGCATCTTCGAGACGATGTGGTTCTGCGTCGTGCGCTCCTCGGACCTGGCCAAGCCCGGCGCCTTCCGGACCGTCGACGTGGGCCGCGAGAGCATCCTGATCACGCGTGCCCGCGACAACTCGATACGCGCCTACTTCAACGTCTGCCGACACCGCGGCGCGAAGTTGTGCACGGAGGAGGCCGGCGAGGTGAAACGGGCCTTCCAATGCCCGTACCACGCCTGGACGTACGACCTGAACGGCAAGCTCGTCGCGGCGCCCAACCTCACGAAGATGCCCGACGTCGGCCGCACCGAGTTCGGGCTGGTGAGTGTCGCCGTCCGCGAATGGCTCGGCTATGTGTGGGTCAACCTGGCGGAGAACCCGCCGTCGTTCGACGAGGACGTCATCAGCGAGGTCGTCACCCGGCTCGGCGACGTGGAGTCCCTGGAGCACTACGACGTCGACCACCTCTCGGTGGGCAAGCGCATCGTCTACGACGTGAAGGCCAACTGGAAGCTCATCATCGAGAACTTCATGGAGTGCTACCACTGCGCCACGATCCACCCCGAACTCACCGAGGTACTACCGGAGTTCGCCGACGGCTACGCCGCGCAGTACTACGTCGGCCACGGCGCGGAGTTCGGTGAGGAGGTCCAGGGATTCACCGTGGACGGCTCGGAAGGACTCGACCGCATTCCAGGGGTGAGCGACGACCAGGACCGCCGTTACTACGCGATCACCATCAAGCCGCAGGTGTTCATCAACCTCGTCCCGGATCACGTGATCTTCCACCGGATGTACCCGGTGGCCGTCGACCGCACGATCGTCGAGTGCGACTGGCTCTATCTCCCGCACGTCGTCGAGAGCGGCAAGGACGTCAGCCGGTCCGTGGAACTCTTCGACCGGGTCAACCGCCAGGACTTCGAGGCCTGCGAGCGCACCCAGCCCGGGATGAGTTCCCGGATGTACGCCAAGGGCGGGGTGCTGGTGCCCAGCGAGCACCACATCGGCGCCTTCCATGACTGGGTGAACGAGCGCCTGGGGATTCAGCAGGGGTGACGTCGGTTCAGCCCAGGTAGCCCATGCGGTGGCTGATCTCCTCGGCGCCCTTGACCAGCACCGGGGCGAGTTCGTGCAGCCGCTCCTCGGTGAAGCGGTACGCCGGTCCCGAGGCGCTCACCGCCGCGATGACCTCGCCGTCCCGGTTGCGCACCGGGGCGGCCACGGCGTGCAGCCCGACCTCCAACTCCTCCAGGGTCCAGGCGTATCCGCGCTCCCGGGCCTCGGCGAGGTTCTTCTCGAGCTTCGTCTTCGAGGTGATGGTGTGCGGGGTCACCTTCTTCAGGCCGGCCTCCGCGAGCAGCGTGGCGCGCTCCTTCGCGGGCAGGTGGGCCAGCAGGACCTTGCCGCTGGAGGTGGCGTGCAACGGGGTGAGTTCTCCTACCCAGTTGTGCGCGGTGACGGCGCCGGGGCCGCGCACCTCGTACAGGTTGATCGCGTACTGCTCCTGCATGACGGCGATGTTGACGGTCTCGCCGATGTCCTCGGCGAGGCGCTCGCAGACCGGGCGGCCCTGCTGGGTGATGTCGATACGTCCGGTGACCGCGCCGGCCAGCCGTACGATCCCGAACCCCAGCCGGTACTTGCCGCGTTCGCCGGCCTGCTCCACCAACCCCCGTGCCTCCAGGGCCCCGAGCAGCCGGAACGCCGTCGACTTGTGAACATCGATCTCGCCGGCCACCTCGCTGACACCGGCCTCGCCACGCTGGGCCAGGATCTCCAGCACGCTGATGGCACGGTCCACGGACTGAACTCCGCCGGACTGCGAACCTGTTGTTTCAGTATCTGGACTGTAGTTGCTCACAGCGAAACTATACGCGTAGTGCGGTACAAGCCGTTTACGTTTGGGACTCTGAGCAGGTTCTTTCGGCTGGTAACGGGCGGTTGACGTGGGGCGCCGGCCCGGCCGAGGTTTCCCTCCGGGCAGGGGACAGTGTGGGGGATTCCCTGTCCCCGTCCGCGGAGCGTCTCCACGGCCGGCGCAGCGCAGCGGTCAGTACTGCTCGGTCTCCACGAAGCCCGCGTCCACGTCGTCGGCGCCGTAGGTGTCGGTGGCGGCCGTCAGGTTCAGTCCGGGCGGGCTGTCCTTGAGACCGAGGCCCATGCCGGCCAGCTTCTCCTTGACCTCGTCGATGGACTTCGCACCGAAGTTGCGGATGTCCATCAGGTCGGCCTCGGAACGCGCCAGCAGCTCGCCCACCGAGTGGACGCCCTCGCGCTTGAGGCAGTTGTAGGAGCGGACCGTGAGCTCCAACTCCTCGATCGGCAGGGCGAGATCGGCGGCAAGAGCGGCGTCCACGGGGGACGGGCCCATGTCGATGCCCTCGGCGTCGAAGTTCAGCTCGCGGGCGAGACCGAACAGCTCGACCAGGGTCTTGCCGGCCGACGCCATGGCGTCACGCGGCCGCATGGCCTGCTTCGTCTCGACGTCGACGATCAGCTTGTCGAAGTCGGTGCGCTGCTCGACACGGGTCGCCTCGACCTTGTACGTGACCTTCAGCACGGGGCTGTAGATGGAGTCGACCGGGATACGGCCGATCTCCTGGCCCACCTGCTTGTTCTGAACAGCCGAGACGTAGCCGCGACCGCGCTCGACGGTCAGCTCCATCTCCAGCTTGCCCTTGCCGTTGAGCGTGGCGAGGACGAGGTCGGGGTTGTGCACCTCGACACCGGCCGGGGGCGCGATGTCGGCGGCGGTGACCAGACCCGGGCCCTGCTTGCGCAGGTACATCACGACAGGCTCGTCCTGCTCGCTGCTGACGACGAGCTGCTTGATGTTGAGGATCAGGTCGGTGACGTCTTCCTTGACGCCCGGCACGGTGGTGAACTCGTGCAGGACACCGTCGATCCGGATGCTGGTGACCGCCGCACCCGGGATCGAGGACAGGAGCGTACGACGCAGGGAGTTCCCGAGGGTGTAGCCGAAGCCCGGCTCCAGCGGCTCGATGACGAACCGGGAGCGGAACTCGTCGACAACTTCTTCGGTCAGGGACGGACGCTGAGCAATCAGCACGGGGTGTTGCCTCCAGTGGTTTGGCGCCCGCTATGTGACGCCGTGGACACCACGAAGGGTACGGGGCGGCGCGAGCGATACGGTCTCCGCCGTGGCCGAACCACCCGTCTCCCGACCAGGAGAGGAGACCGGAAGGGTACCGGACACCAGCCTACGACTTCCGCGCGCCCTGGCGCTGCCCGCTCCGGGCCCGCTCCGGTCGTCGGCGGGTACCTGCTCCGGCAGCGCGCCCGACCCACCTGACGCGCACCTTTTGCCGGGTTCGGCTGTGGTGTCAGAGACGATCGAGGGGGAACCCGTTCTGGACCGGCGCTCAGGAGACAGAACATGAAAACGATCCACGCGGCCGATATCCGCGAGTGGCGCAACCGCAACGTCGTCGACTCCGAGGGGCACAAGATCGGCGTGCTCGAATCGGTCTACGTGGACACCGCCACCGACGAGTCGGCCATGGCCACCGTCCGCATCGGACTGCCCACGCGTCAACGACTGGCTTTCGTTCCCCTCGACGACGCGGTCCTCGGACCCGACTACGTCAAGGTCACCTACGCGAAGGCGCTGGTGAAGAAGGCGCCGTCGATCGGCACGGACGACATCCTGCCGGCCGAGGGGGAGGAGGCGATCTTCCAGCACTACGGTATGGACTACCGGCCCGGCGCGGGCGGAGAGCGGCAACTCGCTCGCCGCTGACCCGCTGTTCAACCCCACGTCTGAAGGGTGGTGTTCCGTGATGGTTCTCTTCCTGCTGCTCGTCCTGATCGCCCTCGTGCTGGGAATCGTCGGGGTGGCCGCGCACGGCCTGGGCTACCTGCTGGTGATCGGCATCGCCGTTCTCGTGGCGGCTCTGGCCCTCGTCGCCGTGCGCTGGTCCCGGCGCTCCGGCAGCCGCCCCATTCGCTGAAGCCGAGGTCGGCCCGTCAGGGCAGGATCGAGTCGATGTAACCGCCGTCGACCCGCAGCGCCCCGCCTGTCGTGGCCGATGCCTGGTCGGAGCTGAGGTACACGACCATGTGCGCGATCTCCTCGGGCTCGATCAGCCGTTGCAGCAGGGACTGCGGCCGGTGCTTCCGCATGAACTCGCGCTGGGCCTCGTCCCAGGGCAGCTCGCGGTCGACGAGTTCGTAGACGAAGTCCTCGACACCGCCGGTGTGGGTGGGGCCGGCGATGACCGAGTTGACCGTCACACCCGTGCCCGCCGCCTGCTTCGCGAAGCCCCGGCCGACGGCGAGGAGCGCCGTCTTGGACATGCCGTAGTGGATCATCTCGGCCGGGATGACGACCGCCGAGTCGCTGGCGATGTACTGGATCCGGCCCCAGCCGCGCTCCGTCATGCCCGGCAGATACATCCGGGTCAGCCGTACCGCGGCCAGCACGTTCACCTCGAAATAGCGCCGCCACTCCTCGTCGCTGATCTCCAGCGGGTCGGCGGAGCCGAAGATGCCGAGGTTGTTGACGAGGACGTCCACCTCCGGCAGCGCCTCCAGGACGCGCTGCGCGCCCTCCTCGTTGGTCACGTCGGCGGCCACCGGGACGAAGGAGGCGCCGGGCACCTCCTTCGCCAGCCGCGCCACGCCCTCCGCGACCCGCTGCTCGTTCCGGCCGTTCACCCCCACGCGGGCACCGGAGCGCGCGAGTCCGGCGGCGATCGCCGCGCCGATGCCCTGCGTCGAGCCCGTCACCAGGGCGGTGCGTCCGGTCAGGTCGATCTGCATGGGGAACCAGTCCTCTTGTCGCGTGTGTCCGTCCTGCGTGCCGGTCCGTCTGCCGTCAGCCTGGCGGCAGCGCGAAGGGCCCGCCACTCCGGCCGACGCCGACGGGCGCGGCCGGCTTCGGAGTCGTATGCCCACTGCCGCCATCGGCATCCACTAGACGTGCATGTCGACGACCACCCATGAGGCGTGGTGCACCCAGTGGGCGATGGCGGCCAGGTGCGCAGGGTGGTTGAAGTACCGCTGGAAGGCGGCGGTGTCGTCGAAGAGGCTGTTCAGGGCGAAGTCGTAGGAGGCGGGTGTCTCGTCGAACACATGCCATCCCACCTCCCACTGGCGGATCTCGGGGATTTCCCGGTCGAGGTTCCGCACGAGCTCGAAGCCCTCCACCACCTCCGGAGATACCCGCGTGAGGCCTTCGTTGAGCTGGAAGAAGACGATGTTCCGGATCATTTCCCCTCCTGGTGCCGAGCCGGATGCGGTGAACGTGGTCGACTACGGGGCGTCCCACGACTCGGTTCACCACGAGGGGCGACGCGCCGACGAGCCCTTCGGGGCTTTTGGTCACCCACGGCACAATGGCGCCCATGCGTTTTCGACTGCTCGGCCGCCTGGAGCTGGTGAACGGCAGCGGCGCGGTCATCCCTCCGGGCCCGGTGTCCCGGGCGATCGTGGGCCGGCTGCTGCTGGCCCACGGAGCGGTCGTGCAGCGCGACACCCTCATCGACGAGTTGTGGGAGGAGCGCGAGACCAAGGACCCGGTCAACGCGCTTCAGGTGCAGATGGCCAAGCTGCGTGCCGCGTTCGCGGCGCGGGGCGAGGACACGCGCCTGCTGTTCGGGCACGGCGGGTACCGGATCGTCCTCAGGCCGGAGGACGAGGTCGACGTACCCGCCTTCGAGACCGTGGTCCGCGAAGGCCGGGAGCACCTGGCGGCGGCGGAGTACCGGAAGGCCGAGAGCGCCCTGCGGCAGGGGCTGTCGATGTGGCGCGGGCGCGCCCTGGACGGCCTGGAAGGACGGGTCTTCGAAGTCGAGCGGACCCGCCTGGAGGATCTGCGGCTGGGCGCGCTGGAGGACGCCGCCACCGCGGGCCTCGAACTCGGCCGTGCGGAGGACATGGTCCCCGAGCTGAAGGCCCTCGTGTCCCTCGCACCGCTGCGCGAGCGGTCCCGGGCCCGTCTCATGCTCGCGCTCTACCGCTGCGGACGGTTCGCGGAGGCGCTGGAGGTCTACGAGACGGGCCGTCGGCTGCTGAAGTCCGAACTCGGTGTCGTGCCCTCGGCGGAGCTGCGCTCCCTGCACGCCACGATGATCCGCCACGACCCGTCACTCCAAGGACCGTTCCCCGCGTCCGACCGGCTGTCCTTGACGCGCACGGAGGACCGGCCCACCCAGGCCGAAGGCAACGTGATCCGACCGCTCGGCCCGTTCGTCGGCAGGCGCAAGGAGCTGAACGCGCTGCGCGAAGTCGTCGACCGCGAGCGGCTGGTGACCGTGCTGGGACCGGGCGGCGTCGGCAAGACGCGCCTGGCCCTGGAGGTGTGCGCGCTGGTCCAGCCGTCCGGCGGCAACGTGTGGTGGGTCGACCTGGCCACCGCCGACGACGCGAACGTGCTCGCGGTGGTCGCCTCCGCACTCGGCCTGTCCGACACCTCCGTCCGGCTGGACCAGCCGCCGCACGACTATGTGCACCGGCTCACCTCGTTCCTCGCCGGACGGCGGGCCGTACTCGCGCTCGACAACTGCGAGCACCTGCTCGACGCCGTCGCCCCGCTCGTGGCGACGCTGCTGGGCCGGTGCCCCGCACTGACCGTCCTCGCCACCAGCAGAGCGCCGCTGGAGGTCCCGGCCGAGGTGCTCCACCCGCTGGCGCCGATGCCGGACGACGAGGCCGCGGACCTGTTCGGCACCCGCGCCGCCATGATCGACCCGTCCTTCGTCCCGGACGAGGCGGCGCTGCGCGACATCCGCTCGCTGTGCCGGAGGCTCGACGGACTGCCGTTGGCGGTGGAACTCGCCGCCGCGCACGTCCGGCTCCTGTCCGTCCGGCAGATCGAGGCCCGCCTCGACAACCGCTTCGCCCTGCTGACCAAGGGCGACCGCACCGCACCGGCCAGACACCGCACCCTGCGTGCCGTCCTCGACTGGAGCTACGCCCTCCTCGACACCACCGAGCAGAGACTGCTGACGGAACTGGCCCTCTACGTGGGCGGCTGCTCCCTCGAACTCGTCGAGGCGGCCACCCCGCTCCCCGGGGCGGACAGCGCCCAACTGCTGCATGTACTGGCCCAGTTGGTCGACAAGTCCCTCCTCGTCCCGGTCGCCACACCCGACGGGAACCGGCTGCGGATGCTGGAGACGGTCCGCGAGTACGCGCTCGCGCGACTCAGAGAAGAGGGCTGGGCGCCGGAAGCCGAGGAACGCCTCATGGCGTGGGCCGCCCGCTTCGTCCGCGAGGGCAGCGAGGGAATCTCCTCCCGCGGCCAGAAGGAGTGGGCCCGGCGGCTCACCGAGGAGGCCCCCAACATCAGGGCGGCGTCGGAACTGATGACGGCCACCTCCAGGGAGGCCAAGGCCCTCCTGCTGGAGGCACGGCTGGGCTACTTCTGGTTCATCAGCGGCCGCGAGGAGGAGGGAATCGACCGCCTCCACCGCAGCCTGCAGGCCTACGACGCCGCAGCGGGCCGGCGGACCGAGGAGCCCACCGAGGAGGACGAGTGGGCACTCTTCCACACCATCGCCTGGCTCACCTGGCTCAACCACGTCGCCGGACATCACGCCGAAGCCAGGTCCTACATGGTGCGGCACAAGGCGGCCTGGCAGCACGCGAAGAACCCCGACCTCGCCGTCCTGGGCCTCTGCTACGACGCGCTCCACGCGATGCTCCACGGGCACGACGACGTGGAGGAACTCTTCGCCGCGGCGGAGGCCGCCGTGGTGGGCACGGAGTTCCACTGGGACCGGGCGGTCCTGCAGACCAACTGGTCGACCTACTGCCTGCAGCACGGGGACGTCGAGGGGGCCCGCCGGCACGGTCTGATCGCCGTCGCGGCGTCACGCGCGGCGGACGACGACTTCGCCCGGGTCTTCTCCCTCACTCTCTGCGGCGACGCGGACGAGAGCGACGGACTCCGTGACCGGGCTCGTGAGCAGTGGACCGAGGCGGCCCGCATCCTCCGTGCCATCGGGGCGCGCACCCGCTGGGCGTACGCCGTGCTCCGGCTGGCCTGTCTGGACATCGCCGAGCGGGAGTTCGCCGCGGCCGAGCAGCGGCTGGTGGACGTGAGCAGGCTCGCGGACGAAGTGAGCGCGGACGACCTCCAGGCTGCCGTGGCGAACCTGCGCGGACTGCTGGCGTTCAGGGACGGCCGCTTCGCGGACGCGGAACGCGTCTACCACCGGGTCTGGCACTGCCCGCAGGCGCCGCCCGACCGCAGAGCGGTGTCGGCCGTCGGGCTGGCCGTCCTGGCGAGATTCGGTCCGCCGGGGCCCACCGCGCCGGACGACGCGCAGGCCTGGATCGAGCGGGCGCGTCGGATGCACGCCGGGTTGCTGGAGCCGCTGGCCCGGCACGCGGTGGGGGCGATGTTGGACAGGCTGGACACGCAGGACCCGCCGGGGGCCGGTGGGCGCGACTCGCTCTCGGGCGGCCCCTCGGTACTGGCCGCCTTCTGCTGAGTGGTCATGTGCGCGTTTCGTGAACCTCTTCGGGGTGTGCGCCGTAGCAGCCATCGGACGGCACCCGGTCGCGTCGAGGAGCCGTATCCCTTGCTCCCCACGTGGCCGTCGCGCCGACGAAAGGCACAGCACCATGACCGAAAACCAGGGGCCGACCGCTCTGGGAGAAGACACCGTCACCGAACTGGCCGACCGGATCCAGGGATTCGTGTTCGTCCCCGGCGACGCGGGCTACGCGGCGGCGACCGCGGGGTTCAACCTGCGTTCCCAGCAGCGGCCCTGCCTGGTCGTCGCGGCCGCAGGCGCCGCTGATGTGCGGGCCGCGGTCGCTTTCGCCGCCGCGCGTGACCTGCCCGTCGGGGTCATGGCCACCGGGCACCAGCCCTTCCCCGCCGAGGACGGCTTCCTGCTCGTCACGACGGGTGCGATGCGCACGGTCGAGATCGACACCGAGCGCGGTGTGGCCCGCGTGGGGGCCGGCGCGCGCTGGTCGGACGTCGTGGAACCGGCGCAGGCGGAAGGCCTGGCACCGCTGAACGGGTCCAGCCCCCTCGTGGGAGCCGTGGGCTTCACCCTCGGCGGCGGACTCAGCCCGTTCCTGGGCCGGTCCTTCGGCTGGGGCGCCGACCACGTCGTGGCGATCGAGGTCGTCACACCGGACGGCGTGCTGCGGCGCGTCTCGGCGACCGCGGAACCCGAGCTGTTCTGGGGCCTGCGCGGCGGACGCAGCAACTTCGGTGTCGTGACCGAGCTGGAGATCGGGCTCTTCCCCGTGACCTCTTTCTACGGCGGCGGTATCTACTTCCCCGCCGAGGACGTCGAGGCCGTGCTCCGCGCCTTCCCCGAGGTCGTCCGCGCCGCGCCCGACGCCTTCACCTGCTCCGTGGCCCTGCTCAACTTCCCGCCGGTCCCGGAGATCCCCGAACCGCTGCGCGGCCGGTTCCTGGCCCACGTACGGGTGACCCACCTCGGCTCCGACGAGGAGGCCGAGAAGCTCATGGCGCCCTTCCGGGCCATCGGCGAGGGGATCCTCGACACCGTCGCCCGCCACCCCTACGGCGCGTTCCCCGTCGTGCACACGGACCCGGTCGACCCCTTCCCGTACGAGGAACAGGGCGCCCTCCTGGCCGAGTTGCCGGCCCAGGCCGTCGAGTCCCTCGTGGAGAGCGCCCAGGTGGCCGCCGGCGGTCTCGTCACGGTCCTGGAGATCAGGCATCTCGGCGGAGCGCTGGCCGGTCGGCCGATCGCGGCGGGTCCCGTCGCCGCCCGGGACGCCGTGTTCAACGTGTGGGGAGCGACCGTCGGGCCGCCGGAGGTCGTCGACGCCGGAATGTCCATGCTCGGCGGAATGATCGAGCGCCTGAGCCCCTGGGCCACGGGACTCTCGTACACGAATTTCGCCGGTCGTGACGACCGGGCGGAGAACGTGTTCACCGCCGAGGACCTGGAGCGGCTGCGCGCCCTGAAGAAACGCTACGACCCGCGGAATCTCTTTCGGGTCAACAACCACAACATCGCTCCGGAATAGGACTCGGCCGGCACCGACTTGATCCCAGGAGACCGCACGGTGAAATGCGAACAGGGGAAAACCGAACTGGCTGCTTATGTCATGGCAGCCCTCGATCCCGCGGAAGCGGTACGCGTCGACAGTCATGTACGGGAGTGCCGGGCCTGTGCGGGCGACGTGGACGAGATCCACACCACTCTCGCAGCCGTCCGGAGACTGCCTGCCGAGGCGATGCTGGGCGACTGGTCCGGCAAGCTCCCCAAACTGCGGGAGGCGGCGGTCCGCGCGGCCTTTGCGGAGTTACCGGGAGACAGCTCCTGAGCGTCCCCGGCCTCCGCCCGTAAGCCCTTTCCTGCGTCTGTCCTGACAGGCGCAGGCCAGGCAAGCGGAGATTAAGCGGCCGGCAAGAGGTCCCCCTGAAGGTTGCCCCGTTCAGCTTTCAACGAGTTGGTGCGCCGTGCACAGCCGGCGGCGCAATGGGGGAACGTGGCAATGAGGTACAGCACAGGAGACCGGGACAGGACGCACGACGAGGCGTTCATCCGCGCCGTCTACGACAAGCATGGTGTGTTCCTGCTGAGAGTGGCCACCGGCCTGCTCTGGGGCGACAGCCATCAGGCCCAGGACCTGGTCCAGGAGGCCGTTCTGCGCGCCTGGCAGAACGCCGAGATCCTCGATCCAGGGGCGGAGGGCATCCGGCCGTGGCTCGTCACCGTGGTCCGCAATCTCGTCATCGACGGCTACCGCGCCCGGCAGGCCCGCCCGCCGGAGACGGTCGACACCGCGTTGAACGACATGCCCGGTCCGGAACGCATGGACGCGGCCCTTAGCAAGAAGATCGTGCGCGAGGCGATGGCGGACCTGACGTTGCAGCACCGCGAGATCCTCGTCCACGTCGAGTTCCTGGACCGGTCCGTGGCCGAGACGGCGAAGACCCTGGGCATACCGCCGGGCACGGTCAAGTCCCGCACACACCTTGCCCTCAGGGCCCTGCGGACCGCGCTGACCGAGCGGGGCCACACCTTGTGAGGGGTGCCTCCCACGAGGACCCGGAAAACCGAGAGGGAGCACCGGCGACCCCGGTGCTCCCTGTCTCGGTAATTCGGTAAAAGGCTGATGGACATACGCCGTTACCGGGCTCTGCGACTCCCGGCGGTCTCGCGTTGAGTCGCCCGTCGGCGCGCCGCGTCAATCACGCTCCTCTCTTCCGTCGAGAGGAGGTCCATCAGCTTCTCGTTGTTGACCCAGTCGTTCAGAAGGGCATGAGAACCTCCGAGACTCAGCGAGTACGCCCACATACTTCGTCCTCGCCGCGTCCCGTTCCATTCGGTTGCCCAGCTGAGCAGATGGCCAATTCTCTGCTCCTGCGTGAACCTCATGACTCGCATGCCCGTCACCTTTCCATGGTTACGAGAAGGCCTGTTCCTCTTCCGCTCTGTAAACGGGTCGGGGAAGAAAGAGGTTCACAGAAGGATCAGAATCCGGTGAGCGTCACCTTGCCGATGGTGGAGCCGGACTCCAGGATGCGGTGCGCCTCCCGCAGATGGGCGGCGTTGATCGTCCCGAGGTCCCGGGTGGCCGTGGTGCGCAGGGTACCCGCGTCGACGAGCCGGGCGATCTCGCCGAGGATGTGGTGCTGCGCCACCTGGTCCGGGGTCCGGTACAGGGAGCGGGTGAACATCAGCTCCCAGTGGAAGGAGATGCTCTTCGCCTTCAGCAGGCCGATCTCCACGGCACCGAAGTCGTCGATGGCGAGCAGCCCGCCGAACGGCTTGAGGATCTCGGCGTACGCGGCGAGGTTCCGGTCCGTACCGGCGGTGCCGAAGATGTGGTCCACCCCGCCGGGCGCCACCTCGGCGACCTGTGCCTGCAGCGGGCGATGGTGGTCGACCACGTGTGTCACGCCCATCCGGCGGGCGAACTCGACGCTCTCCGGGCGCGAGGCGGTGCCGATCACGGTCAGGCCGGTGAGGGCGCGGGCCAGCTGGGCCACCATGGCTCCGACACCGCCCGCCGCCGCGGTCACCAGCAGCGTGCCGGTCTCCTCCGAGGCACCCTGGCGCAGGCCCAGGCGCTCGAACAGGCCCTCCCAGGCGGTCAGCGAGGTCAGGGGCAGCGCCGCCGCCTCAGAGAAGGAGAGCGTGCTGGGCTTCCGGCCGACGATGCGCTCGTCCACGGCGTGGAAGCGCGCGTTCGTGCCCGGCCGGTCGATCGCGCCGGCGTAGAACACCTCGTCGCCGACCTCGAACAACTCGACCTGCTCACCGACCGCGACGACCGTGCCGGCGGCGTCCCAGCCGAGGACCTTGGGCTCGCCGCCCGGGTCGTTGCTCTGCCGGACCTTGTAGTCCACGGGGTTGACCGCGACGGCCTCGACCTGGACGAGCAGATCGTGCGGACCCGGCTGCGGCACGGGCAGTTCGACGTCCACGAGGCTCTCGTCGTCATCGATCGGCAGGCTCTTGCGATAGGCGACGGCGGGCATCGTCGACGTCTTCCAGGTCTCGCTCATCAGGGATCTCCCTCGATTCGTACGGTGGGCCGACGAGGAACGGCGGCCACGGCCCGCAAGGTACCCATCGGGAGGTAGTAACCTTCAAGGGAGCCTAGTTCCCAAAGGGAAGTATTGGGGTGGGGAACCTGCGAAGAACCCCGAACGTCGTGGAGTCGGAACATCGTGGAGTCAGGCGGACTCGGGGAACCGGTCTATGTTCTGCTCCACCCAGGTCCGCAGATGGGAGAGCGGCGCACAGGCGTCCTTGCCGAGCGGGGTCAGGCTGTACTCGACGCGGGGCGGCACTTCCGGGTAGATCCGCCGGTTGATCAGGCCGTAGTCCTCCAGGCGGCGCAACGTCTGGGTGAGGACCTTGGGGCTCACGCCCTGCAGTCGGTCGCGCAGTGCTCCGAAGCGCCGTGGACCGTCCTCGAGCGCCCCCAGTACGAGAGCGCTCCACTTGTTGGCGAGCAGGTCCAGCATGTCGCGGCAGGGGCAGGCCGCGGAGTAGACGCTCTTGGGGTCGTCGCAGAGGCCCGATGTCTTCGTCATCCGGCGATAGTACCCAACGGGTACCAGCATCCCTTGCGGGTAACCGCCGGCCACCTCGTAGGGTCACGGATGTGCTGGGAACCCTGTCGACCGGTTGTCGATCGGGGGTTCGTCGCGCGTCGATCGTCGGCGCTCACCGTAGAGCTGTAGGACGACACAGCTGTAGGACAAAGCAACCGGCCCCCCACGGACACAGGCTGAGACATGAACGATGAGGCCATGCACTTCCGACTGCTCGGCCGCCTGGAGCTGGCCGACGGGAGCGGTGCCGTCGCTCTGCCCGGTGCCGTCTCCCGGGCGATCGTGGGCCGACTGCTGCTGGCCGGGGGAGCGGTCGTGCACCGGGACACCCTCATCGACGAACTGTGGGAGGAACGCGAGGCGAAGGACCCGGTCAACGCGCTTCAGGTCCAGGTGACGAAGCTGCGCGGGGCGCTTGCGACACGGGGGCAGAGCGGGCGGCTGCGGTCGGAGCACGGGGGTTACCGGTTTGTGCTGGGCCCGGAGGACGAGCTCGACACGGTCCGTTTCGAGGCGGCGGTCCGCGAAGGGCGCGCGCACCTGGCGGCGGGGGCGTACGGGCAGGCCGAGGACGCGCTCCGGCAGGGGCTGGCACTGTGGCGGGGCCGCGCGCTGGACGATCTGAAGAGCCGGTTCTTCGACGCCGAGCGGCTGCGACTCGAGGAACTGCGCCTGAGCGCACGGGAGGACGCGGCTGCCGCCGGTCTCGAGCTCGGCCGCGCCGAGGAACTCGTCCCCGAGCTGACGGCACTCGTGTCCGGCGCACCGCTGCGCGAGCGGTCCCGGGCGCGTCTGATGCTCGCCCTCCACCGCTGCGGGCGGCATGCCGAGGCCCTGGACGTGTACGAAGCCGGCCGCACGCTGCTGCGGTCCGAGCTGGGCGTCGACCCGTCCCCCGAACTGCGTTCCCTGCACGAGGAGATGCTCGCCCACGACCCGGCGACCACGGACTCCGCACGGTTGACCTCGGCACACGCCGATTCCCGGCCGACCCCCTGCGAAGGCGCCCCGGACCACCCCCTCGGCCCGTTCGTCGGCCGGGGCGAGGACCTCGACGGGCTGTGCGCGGTCGTGGACCGGGAGCGGCTGGTGACCGTCGTAGGACTGGGCGGTGTGGGCAAGACCCGCCTCGCTCTCGAAGCGTGCATGCTGCTGAAGTCGTCGTACGACGATCTCTGGTGGGTCGATCTGACCTCGGCCGACGGCGCGGGCGTCCTCGCGGTGATCGCCGGAGCACTGGGTCTTTCGGACGCCGCCGTCCGGCCGGACCAGCCGCCGCACGACTATGTGCACCGGCTCACCTCGTTCCTGACCGGACGTCGGGCGGTCCTCGTGCTCGACAACTGCGAGCACCTGCTCGACACGGTAGCCCCGCTCGTCGCGGCCCTCCTCGGCCGGTGCCCCGCGCTGACCGTCCTGGCGACCAGCAGGGCACCGCTGGCCGTCGCGGGCGAAACGCTGTACCCATTGGCGCCGATGCCCGACGGCGAAGCCGCGGACCTGTTCAGCGCCCGGGCCGCGATGATCGACCCGTCCTTCGCCGCAGGACCGACGACGGCGCACGACATCCGTTCACTGTGCCGCAGGCTGGACGGACTGCCGCTCGCGGTGGAACTCGCCGCCGCACACGTGCGGTTGCTGCCGGTACGCGAGATCGAACGGCGCCTCGACGACCGCTTCGCCCTGCTGGCCAAGGGGAAGCGCAGCGCCCCCGCCCGGCACCGCACCCTGCGCGCCGTCCTCGACTGGAGCTACACCCTCCTGGACGCCACCGAGCAGCGGGTGCTGACGGAACTCGCCCTGTACGTCAGCGGCTGTTCCCTCGACGCGGCCGAGACGGCGATCCTCCCGCCCGGGGCGGACCCCCACGAGATCCTCCAGGTACTGGCCCAACTGGTCGACAAATCCCTCCTGTTCACGGTCCGGACGCCCGACGGCAGCCGACTGAAGATGCTGGAGACGGTCCGCGAGTACGCACTGGACCGGCTCCGGGACGAAGGACGGGCGGCCGAGGCGGAGGAACGCTTCATGGCCTGGGCCCTGCGTCTCGCGCACGACAGCACCGACGGCATCACGCCCGGAGACCAGGGCGAGTGGATCAGACGCCACACCGCCGAATCCGCCAACATCAGGGCGGCCTCGGACCTCCTGATGTCCAGGGCGAGAACAGCGCAGGCCCTCGCGCTGGAAGCACGACGCGGCTACTACTGGACCATCAGCGGCCGCGAGGAAGAAGGCATCGACCGCCTCCAACGCAGCCTGCAGGCCTACGACACCGCCGAGCAACCCGCCGCAGGCCCCACGGAAGAGGACGAACGGGCCCTCTTCTACGCCCTCACCTGGCTGATCTGGCTCAACCACGTCGTCGGTCGGCACGCGGAGGCCGACCTCCTCATCGACCGCTACCAGGCGGCCTGGCGACAGGCGAAGAACCCCGACCTCGCCGTGCTGGGACCCTGCCACGAGCCGCTCCACGCCATGCTGCGGGGGCGGCACGACGACGTGGAGGAACTCTTCGTGCTGGCCGAGAAAGGCATCGCAGGCACCGAGTTCCACTGGGACCGGGCGGTCCTCCAGACGAACTGGACGACGTACTGCCTCCAGGCCGGCGACATCGACGCCGCCCGCGCTCACGGCCGGGCCGCCGTCTCGGCGGCACGCGCCGCAGGCGACGACTACGCCAAGGCGTTCTCCCTCGTGCTCTGCGGCGACGCGGACGAGAGCGGCGGCCTGCGCGCCCACGCCCGCGAGCACTGGACCGAAGCGACACGCATCCTCCACGCCATCGGCGCCCGTGCCCTCTACGCGTACACCGCGCTCAGGATGGTGTGCCTGGACATCGCGGAGGGAGAGGTCGGGACCGCCGAGCACCGGCTCTCGGAGGTGGCCCGGCTCGCGGACGAACTGAGCGCCGACGACCTCCGGGCCGCGGCAGCCATCCTGCGCGGAGCACTCGCGATCCACGACGGCCGCTTCACGGACGCGTGGACCGTCTTCGCCGGCGTCTGGAACAGCCCCACGGCACCGCTCGACCGCAGAGCGATGTCCGCCATCGGCCTGGTGGTGGTCGCGGCCTTCGGCCCGGCCGACCCTTCACTGCCCAGCGACGCACGGACATGGATGGACCGCGCCGCCCAGGCGCACGACCGGATACGCGAACCGCTGGCCCGCCGCGCGGTCGGCGTCCTGCTGGACAGGCTGAACGAGTACTTCCAGTCCTGCCCGAGCGGCGAGATGCGGGCCGACCGGGTACAGGCATGGCTCTCCAGCAACCCTTCCCTGCTCGCCGGTTTCAGCGGAGTGCTGAACGGCCCGGGCCGGCATCGATGACCTGAGTTACGGGGAGGCCGCAGGCTGCGGCCTCCCCGCCGGGCCTCAGGTATTGCGCGCGGACCTCGGCCGCAGAACGGGCCGCTCCCTCTTGCGCTCACCCAGCACCTTCACCAGCTGAGCGGGAACGGGGTTGTGGAAGAACGCGCTCAGAGCGATCTCCACGTCGAGTGCTGTGCGGATGCGGTTGATGAGCCGGGTCGCGAGCAGTGAGTGGCCGCCGAGTGCGAAGAAGTCGTCGTCGGGGCCGACTTCGGGCAGGCCGAGGATCTCCGCGAAGAGAGCGCAGAGGATCTCCTCCTTCTCGGTGGCAGGCTTACGGCCGCCGCCCGACGCGATGACCGGGGCGGGCAGGGCGCGTCGGGCGAGCTTGCCGTTCGAGGTCACCGGCAGCCGGTCCAGTACGACGAGTGCCGAGGGGATCATGTAGTCCGGGAGCACTGCCGCCATGTGCGCCTTCACCTGTACGGCGACATCGGGGTCGGCCTCGCCGGTGGGGACCAGACAGCCGACCAGCCGCTTGTCACCGGGGATGTCCTCACCCACCAGAAGAGCTGCCTGGGCGACGCTTTGGTGAGCGGTGAGTGCTGCTTCGATCTCGCCGGGTTCGATGCGGAAGCCGCGGATCTTGACCTGGTCGTCCGTGCGGCCGAGGTATTCGAGGACGCCGTCAGTGGTCCAGCGGACCAAGTCGCCGGTGCGGTACATCCGTTGGCCGGGCTCGCCGAAGGGGTCGACGACGAGAACGAGTGCCCGGGTGTTGGCGATCGGGCCCCGATGGGCACCCTCTGCGCCTGGTCGTCCAGCGCCGGAATCATGTAGGCGCAAGCCACTGTTGTTGCCTCGGTCGGCCCGCAGGCATTGACCACTTGCAGCCCGGGCACCACCCGCTGCGCTGCCCGCACATGGCGCGCCGACACGCCTCGCCGCCGACCAGAATGCGCTCCAGCCCCGTCAGCACCCCCGGGTCCTCGTCGGCCACCGCGTTGAACAGCGACGTGGTCAGCAACAGGCTCCGCACCCCGTATCGGCTTGTCAGCCCGCCGAGTTCGGCCACCCCCACCCCGCCGGGCGGGGCCACCACCAGGCGGCCACCGTGGATCAGCGGGCCCCACAGCTCCCAGGTGGTCGCGTCGAACGCCAGGGGAGCGAGCGTGAGTTGTACGGCCTCGGGCCCGAGCACGTCGTACTCCTGCCCGCACACCAACCGCACCACCGACCGGTGCTCCACCATCACGCCCTTCGGGCGCCCCGTCGACCCCAAGGTGAACATCACGTACGCCACGTCCGCCGGAGCCACGTCGACCGCCAGCGCGTCGGCGGAACCGCCCGCGAGGTCGAGCCCGTCGATCAGCACCAACTCGGCCTGATGCACCCGAAGTCGGTCGGCTGTTGAGTGAACCGGGTCGGGGAGCGGCTCGTAGACGGCATACGGCGAGTCCTGCGAAACGGCTCGTCCGAGGGCGGTCCCCCCGCCCCCGCACGCCTTGTGCCCGTCCGCTCGTCAGCCACGCGCCGACATCGCTGACGAGTATCCGCAGCACGCGGGTCACCCTGGCCAAGGCTCCGTACGTGTTGCGTCTTCGGAGGAATGACATGCCGAGCAGTCCCGCAGATCAGACCCTGGCCGCCCAGGTGGTCAACAGCATGGAGCGGATGAGCGGGAGGTTCCCGGGATACCGCCGCTCCAGTGCTCGGGGGGCCGGTTTCCGGGCCACCTTCACTCCCACCGGGGACGCGGCGGCCCTGACCACGGCCGCACATCTGCAGACGCGGCCGGTTCCGGCGACAGTACGGTTCTCGAACTCCGAGGGAAATCCGCACACCCCCGACACCGCCCCCGTCACCCGCGGCATGGCCACCCGATTCCATCTGCACGACGGCAGCGACACCGACCTCATCGCCCTCACCGTTCCGCGCTTCGTGGCCTCGACGCCCCGGGAGTTCCTCGAACTGACCGAGGCCCTGCGCCCCGACCCCGTGTCCCACCAGCCCGACCCGGCCCAGGTGGTCGCGTTCGTCCAGGCCCACCCCCACCTGGCCGAAGCCGTCGCCCAGCAGCCGCCCATACCCGTCAGCTACGCCTCCGCCGCCTACTGGGCCATCCACGCCTTCATCTGGGTGGACGCGGTCGGCGCCAGGCAGGCCGTGCGCTACCGCTGGGAACCGGTGGCCGGACGCGTGGAGTTGAGCGCGGACGAGGCGGCCACCCGCACCGCCCACTACCTGACCGACGAACTGCACGAGCGCCTTGAACAGGCACCGGTGGCGTTCAACCTGCGGATCCAGCTCGCCGAACCCGACGACCCCACCCACGATCCCAGCACCGTCTGGCCCGACCACCGCAAGGAGATCAACGCCGGGCGTCTGGAGATCAACGCACCGGCCGACGACCAGGATCTCTGGAACACGCAGGCCTTCAACCCGACCCGTGTCACCGCCGGTATCCAGCTCTCCGACGACCCCGTGCTCGCCTTCCGCGCCCACGCCTATGCCGAGTCCCACCTTCGGCGCAGCCACAACCAATAGGCCGCGACCCTCAGCGACCTGGGTGCATCCACGAGTGAACCTCCTTGATGCGTACGCCGTTTCACGAATCGACAGCCCAACGCCCCCGCACCGCACGACCGTTGGCGGAGTGACTCGACGAGCGCTCCGGGGGCCCGACGAATGGATGGACTTGAACAAGCAGACCGAGCGATACCCCGGCCGACGTGGCCTGTTGCGAGGCGCCGTGGTGGCGTCCTGCGCGATGGCCCTGTCCACCGCGGGGGCGACAGCCGCGAGCGCCGCGACACCCACCCCGCGCACCGTGAACTACGTTGCGCTGGGCGACTCGTACGCCTCCGGCCCCGGTATCCCCACCCAGGTCGACTCCGCGTGCGCGCGGTCCGACCAGAACTATCCGTCCCTCTTCGCGGCAGCGCGGAACTGGCAGCTGACCGACGTCAGTTGCTCGGGTGCCACCACGACGGCCCTGGCCGGAACCCAGGGTGCGCAGCAGCCGCAGCTGGACGCGCTCGGCGCGGACACGGACGTGGTCACGCTGACCATCGGTGGCAACGACATCGGGTTCTCCAGCAATCTGGCCACCTGCGCCGGACTGGCGGCCAAGGACCCGACGGGCAACCCGTGCCGGACCTTCTTCACCAGTGACGGCACCGACCGGCTGGCGCAGCGGGTCGACGACACCGCTCCCAAGATCGCCGCGGCGCTGGACGCGATCCGGCAGCGGGCCCCTCGGGCCAAGGTCCTGGTGGTCGGTTACCCCGACCTGTTCCCGGACGACGGGGTCGGCTGCACCAGTTCCGCCGTACCGATCGCGGCCGGTGACTTCGCCTATCTGCGGGACACCGAGAAGAAGCTCAACGCGATGCTCGCGAGCCAGGCGTCCGCGAACGGCGCGGGCTACGTCGACACGTACACCCCGTCGACAGGACACGACATGTGCCGCCCCGCCGGAGAGCGCTGGATCGAACCGCTGGTCGCGACGGCCCCTGCGGCACCCGCCCACCCCAACGCCCTCGGCCAGCAGGCCATGGCCACCGCGGTGGAGCAGGCCCGCCACTGCGGCGCGCACCGCCGCTGACCTGAACGGAGACGGAAGGGGGGCGCCGGCTGTCCTGGGGAGAGCCGGCGCCCCGCTCCGGGCGGTCCGGAACGAATCCTCGGTCGGTCGCTGAGCCGGAGAACCCGTCTCCCACCGCCTGGAGCGATCGACGCCGGGCACGTAACACCTCCGAAACCCGGACCTTGCAAGTTGCGTGTCTCGCAACCTAGTGCGTATGGCGATACCCGTATTAGCATGCGTCGCGTATCTACGGCGCGAGCGAGACGAGAGATCATGGCTCCCCTGCAATACGACTTCGTCATCGTCGGCGGTGGATCCGCCGGCAGCGCACTGGCGAACCGGCTCTCCGCGGACCCCGCCCATCAGGTGCTGGTCCTGGAGGCCGGTCGGCCCGACTACCCGTGGGACGTCTTCATCCACATGCCCGCGGCGCTGACCTACCCGATCGGCAGCCGGTTCTACGACTGGAAGTACGAGTCGGAACCCGAGCCGCACATGGGCGACCGGCGCATCTACCACGCGCGCGGCAAGGTGCTGGGCGGTTCCAGCAGCATCAACGGCATGATCTTCCAGCGTGGCAACCCCATGGACTACGAGCGCTGGGCCGCCGACGCGGGCATGGAGAGCTGGGACTACGCGCACTGTCTGCCGTACTTCCGGCGCATGGAGAACTGTCTCGCGGCCGAGCCCGACGACGAGTTCCGCGGCCACGACGGCCCGCTCGTCCTCGAACGCGGCCCCGCTGCCAACCCGTTGTTCGGCGCCTTCCTCAAGTCCGTCCAGGAAGCGGGCTATCCGCGCACCGACGACGTCAACGGCTACCAGCAGGAGGGCTTCGCGCCCTTCGACCGCAACGTCAGCCGGGGCCGTCGGCTCTCCGCCTCCAAGGCGTACCTCAAGCCCGTGCGGAAGCGGCCCAACCTCACCGTCACCACCCGCGCGATGGTCACCCGCGTCCTCTTCGAGGGCAAGAAGGCCGTCGGCGTCGAGTACCGGCACCGCGGCAAGGTCCAGCAGGTGCGCGCCCGCGAGGTCATCCTCTGCGGCGGCGCCATCAACTCCCCGCAGCTGCTTCAGCTTTCGGGAGTCGGCAACGCGGAGGAGCTGAGCGCGCTCGGCATCGACGTCGTCCACGATCTGCCGGGCGTCGGCGAGAACATGCAGGACCACCTGGAGGTGTACATCCAGTACGCCTGCAAGCAACCCGTCTCCATGCAGCCGTACATGGCGAAGTGGCGCGCCCCCTTCATCGGGCTGCAGTGGCTCTTCCGCAAGGGTCCCGCCGCGACCAACCACTTCGAGGCCGGCGGCTTCGCGCGCAGCAACGAGGACGTCGACTACCCCAACCTGATGTTCCACTTCCTGCCGATCGCGGTCCGCTACGACGGCTCCTCGCCGGCCGGCGGCCACGGCTACCAGGTGCACGTCGGGCCCATGTACTCCGACGCCATCGGCTCGGTGAAGATCAAGAGCAAGGACCCGCTGGAGCACCCGGCGCTGCGCTTCAACTACCTGTCCACGGAACAGGATCGGCGCGAGTGGGTCGAGTCGGTCCGGGTCGCCCGCAAGCTCCTCAACCAGCCCGCCATGGCCCCGTACAACGACGGGGAGATCTCGCCCGGCCCGTCCGTGGAGAGCGACGAGGAGATCCTCGCGTGGGTCGCGAAGGAGGGGGAGACCGCTCTCCATCCGTCCTGCACTTGCAAGATGGGCACCGATGAGATGTCCGTTGTCGATCCCGGCAGCATGCGGGTGCACGGTGTGGAAGGGCTGCGGGTCGTCGACGCGTCGGTGATGCCGTACGTCACCAACGGCAACATCTACGCGCCGGTCATGATGATCGCCGAGAAGGCGGCCGACCTCATCCTCGGCAAGGAGCCACTGGCTCCGTCGAAGGCCGTGTACTACCGGCACCGCGACGCCCAGAAGCAGGCCGGGTAGGGCGTGTTGGGCAGCAACGGTCTCAAGGCGCTCCTGTCGAGCGTCCGTTACGAGGTGCTGCCCGCGAAGACGACCGAGGAGAAGGTCCTCGCCCATGTACCGCGCGACGTCGTCGTCACCGTGACGGCGTCGCCGGTCAAGGGCCTGGAGCCGACCCTCGACCTCGTCGAGCGGCTCGCGGCGCACGGTTACCGCGTGGTCCCGCACATGCCGGCACGGCTGCTGCGGGACGACGCGCATCTCAAGGATGTCGTCGACCGGCTCCGGGAGACGGGTGTCGACGACGTCTTCGTGCCCGCCGGAGACGCCGATCCACCCGCCGGGGCCTACGTCGGGGCCCTGCCGGTGCTGCGCAGGCTGAGCGAGCTGGGCAGCCCGTTCGCCCGCGTAGGCATCACCGGCTACCCCGAGAGCCACCCCCTCATCCACGACGACCTCACCATCCAGGCCATGTGGGACAAGCGCACGCACGCGACGTACATCGTGAGCAACCTGTGCTTCGACGCGCGCGTGCTGGGGGAGTGGGTCGGTCGGATCCGGCGGCGTGACGTCACTCTGCCGTTGTACGTCGGCGTCGCGGGGCCTGTGCAGCGGGCGAAGCTGTTGGCCATGGCGACGAAGATCGGGGTGGGGGAGTCGACGCGGTTCCTCACGAAGCACGCGTCCTGGTTTCTACGGTTCGCTGCGCCCGGGGGTTACTCGCCGGACCGGTTGCTTGCCCGTAGTGCGGAGGCGCTCACCGGGCCCTCGGCGGGGGTGGCGGGCCTGCACGTGTTTACGTTTAACCAGGTTGCCGAGACGGAACGGTGGCGCCGGGCTGCGTTGGAGAGGTTGGGGGAGTAGCCGCTGGGGGCTGCGCCCCCAGACCCCCATCGGCCCTGAAGGGGCCTCGTCCTCAAACGCCGGACGGGCTGGATATTGCCGGCCTGCGTTTCAAGTCCCGCCACCACACGCCGTATACAACCCCCACCCCCTCACCGAAACACCACCGTCCGATTCCCGTCCACCATCACCCTGCTCTCGCTGTGCCACTTCACCGCGTGCGCCAGCACCTGCGCCTCCACGTCCCGCCCCACCGTCACCAGCTCCTCCGGGTCGAGGGAGTGGTCCACCCGCACCACGTCCTGGTCGATGATCTGGCCCTCGTCCAGCTCCGGTGTGACGTAGTGCGCCGTGGCGCCCACGAGCTTCACTCCGCGGTCGTACGCCTGCTGGTAGGGGCGGGCGCCCTTGAAGCTGGGGAGGAAGGAGTGGTGGATGTTGATGGCGTGGCCCTCGAGCTGCTTGCAGAGGTCGTCGGAGAGGATCTGCATGTAGCGGGCCAGCACCACCAGGTCGATGTCCAGGTCGCGTACGAGCTCCAGTAGGCGCGCCTCGGCGTCGGCCTTCGTGTCCCTGGTGACCGGGACGTGGTGGAAGGGGATGCCGTAGGTGTCCGCGAGGCCCTCGAAGTCCCGGTGGTTGGAGACGATCGCCGGGATCTCGATGTTGAGCGCGCCGGTGCGCTGGCGGAACAGCAGGTCGTTCAGGCAGTGGCCGAACTTGGAGACCATGATCAGGGTTCTGGTGGGAGTCGAGGCGTCCCGCAGGGTCCAGGAGATGCGGTAGGCCTCGGCGACCGGGCCGAATCGGTAACGCAGAGTTTTCAGGTCGGCGTTTGGATCGGAAACGTCGAAGTGGACCCTCATGAAGAAGCGGTCCTTGAGTCGATCATCGAATTGCTGGCTCTCCAGGATGTTGCCGGAGTTCCGGACGAGGAAGCCGCTCACTGCATGGACCAGTCCGGCGCTGTCCGGACACGAGAGAGTGAGGACGAATTCGCGGCCAGGGTGCGGTCGAGGGGACATGGGAGGCCTCCGTCGGTGCGTATTGCACAACAAGGTGAGCGATACGCAACATGGTTGGGCCGGGCGCCGCCCGCGGTCAAGAGGTGACCGCGCAATGGGCCGCATGGCGAAATCGTCATCTGCCAACCCCTTGACGTATGTCTGCACATTCGCCAGGGTGTTCCACCACAAGCAATACGGTGCGTGATGCGCAACGAAATTCGCTCGAAGGGCTCCACACGTGGCAGACCTGTATGTGGACGGAGAATGGCGCGATGCGGTGGCCGGCGGTCACCGTGAAATCCGCTGTCCCGCCGACGGCACGCTCACCGCGACCGTGTCCGAGGGAACGCGTCCCGACACCGAGGCCGCGATCGCCGCTGCCCGCCGCGCCTTCGACGAGGGACCCTGGCCGCGCACCCCGGAGCGCGAGCGCGGCGCGCTGCTACTGCGCACCGCCGACATCCTCGAACGTGACGCCAAGGAGTTCGCCCGCGCCGAGTCGCTGGACACCGGCAAGCGGCTGGTGGAGAGCGAGTACGACATCGCCGACGTCGTCTCCTGTTTCCGCTACTACGGCGGGATCGCCGGGACCGACGCCGGGCGGGTCATCGACACCGGGCGGGACGACGCCGTCAGTCGGGTCGTCTATGAGCCCGTTGGGGTGTGCGGGCTCATCACGCCCTGGAACTACCCTTTGCTGCAAGCCAGTTGGAAGGTCGCTCCGGCGCTCGTCGCGGGGAACACCGTTGTCCTCAAGCCCAGTGAGCTGACGCCCTCCACCTCCATCCTGCTGATGAAGGCGCTGGAGGAGGCCGGGCTGCCCGCCGGTGCCGCCAACCTCGTCCTCGGTACCGGGCCCGAGGTGGGCGCGCCGCTCTCCGAGGACCCCGCCGTCGACATGGTCTCCTTCACCGGGGGCCTGGAGACCGGCAAACGCATCATGGCCACCGCCGCCGCGACCGTGAAGAAGGTCGCGCTGGAGCTGGGTGGTAAAAACCCCAACGTCATCTTCGCCGACGCCGACTTCGAGACGGCCGTGGACTTCGCGCTCACGGCCGTCTTCCTGCACTCCGGCCAAGTCTGCTCCGCCGGCGCCCGGTTGATCGTCGAGGACTCGCTGCACGACCGGTTCGTCGACGAAGTGGTGCGTCGTGCGCGGCAGATCCGGCTCGGCGGGCCCTTCGATCCCGAGGCCGAGACCGGGGCGCTGATCTCCGCGCAGCACCGCGAGAAGGTCGAGGCGTATGTCGAGGCCGGGATCGCCGAGGGTGCCGTGCTGCGGTGCGGTGGCGAGCGGCCGTCCGAACTCGCCCTCGCCGACGGGCACTTCTACCCGCCGACCGTGCTCGACGGGTGCACGCAGGACATGCGGGTCGTGCACGAGGAGTCCTTCGGGCCCGTGCTGACCGTTGAGCGCTTCACCGACGAGGACGACGCCGTACGCATCGCCAACGACACCGAGTACGGACTCGCCGGAGCCGTCTGGACCCAGGACGCCGGGAAGGCCCAGCGGGTCGCCCGGCGGCTGCGGCACGGCACGGTGTGGATCAACGACTACCACCCCTATGTGCCGCAAGCGGAATGGGGTGGCTTCGGACACTCGGGCGTGGGCCGGGAGTTGGGACCGACCGGCCTGGACGAGTACCGAGAGCCCAAGCACATCTGGCAGAACATCCAACCCCGGCCGCAGCACTGGTTCCGCGGCTGAACGCCGAAAAGAGGTCGATCGTGACCCCAGCACAGACCGAGGTGCCGCAGCGGCGCGGCACGCCCCAGGACTCGGCCCCCACCCCGGTCATATCCGTGCGCAAGCTGTGGAAGGTGTTCGGGCCGAAGGCGGAGCAGGTTCCCGACTCAGAGGAACTGTGCGGGCTCACGCGCCGTGAGCTGATGGACCGCACCGGCTGCACCGCCGCCGTACGCGATGTGAACTTCGAGGTCTCGCCCGGCGAGGTCTTCGTCGTCATGGGCCTGTCCGGCTCCGGGAAGTCCACCCTGGTGCGATGTCTGACCCGGCTGATCGAACCGACCTCCGGTGAGATCGTCTTCGAGGGCGAGGACATCCGTGACGCGGACGCCAAACGCCTGCGCGAGCTGCGGCGCCGTAAATTCTCCATGGTCTTCCAGCACTTCGGGCTGCTGCCGCACCGCAAGGTCGTCGACAACGTGTCGTTCGGCCTGGAGATCCGCGGCATGAGCAAGGCCGAACGCACCAAACGGGCCCTGGAAGTCGTCGAGTTGGTCGGCCTCTCCGGGTACGAGAACTCCTACCCCGACCAGCTCTCCGGCGGTATGCAGCAACGCGTCGGTCTCGCCCGGGCGTTGGCCGGCGACCCGGACGTCCTCCTCTTCGACGAACCGTTCTCGGCGCTCGACCCGCTGATCCGCCGTGACATGCAGAACGAGGTCATCCGGCTGCACCACGAGGTCGGCAAGACCATGGTGTTCATCACCCACGATCTGTCCGAGGCCCTCAAGTTGGGCGACCGCATCCTCATCATGCGTGACGGCAAGATGGTGCAGTGCGGGACCGGGGACGAGCTGGTCGGCGCGCCCGCCGACGACTACGTGCGCGAGTTCGTGAAGGACGTGCCGCGCGGTGACGTCCTCACCCTGCGCTGGATCATGCGCCCGGCGGTGGACGGAGACGCCCTGGACGGACCCGAGTTGGGGCCGGACGTCGTCGTACGGGAAGCCACCCGGGCTGTGTTGGCGGCCGACAAGCCGGTCAAGGTCGTCGAGAACGGCAAGCTGCTCGGCATCGTCGGCGACGAGGAGATCCTCGCGGTCGTCGCCGGGCAGGAAGGCGACGCGTGATGACCGTCGCCGTGGAGAAACCGGAGCCGGCACAGCAAGTCGCCGACGCCGCACCGGAGTTGAAAAGCTCGCGACGCAAGGTGACCCGGCCCATGATGGTGGGCGCGATCCTCGTCGTCTGGCTGGTGCTGTTCGCCGTGCTGCGCGGCAAGCAGACGCTCACCCTCGCGGCGGCCGATCTCACCGGGCTGCACCGCTGGTTCAACGACCTCAACGACTCGGTCGGCGCGAACCGCAACTCCAACCCGCTCTTCCTCTACTTCTTCAACGAGATCCGCCTGGTCATCGACAACCTGGTGACCTTCGTCCAGGACCTGATCTCGCAGCCGAGCGGCGACCGCCCGCTGCCGCAGATCGGCTGGCTCGGGGTCGTCGGCATCGCCGGCTTCGTGTCCTGGGCCGTGGGCAACTGGCGGGTCGCACTGCTCGCCATGGCCGGCTTCGCCTTCTTCGGGCTCCAGGGGCTGTGGCAGGAGAGCATGGACACCCTGGCGCTGACGCTCTCCGCCGTGCTCGTGGCGCTGGTGTTCGCGATCCCGCTGGGGGTGTGGGCGGGGCTGTCCGACCGGTTCAACCGGATCATCACGCCCTTCCTCGACTTCATGCAGACGATGCCGACCTTCGTCTACCTGGCCCCGCTGACCCTGATCTTCCTGATCGGCCCGGCCTCCGCCGTGATCGCCACGGTGATCTACGCGGCGCCGCCCGCGATCCGCATCACCGCGCACGGCATCCGCTCCGTACCGGAGACGACGGTGGAAGCGGCCGACTCGATGGGGTCGACGCGCTGGCAGTCGCTGCTGAAGGTGCTGCTGCCGATGGCCAAGCGGACCGTGGTGATGGGCGTCAACCAGACCATCATGGCCGCCCTCGCCATGGTCACCATCGCGGCCCTGATCGACGCCCCCGGCCTCGGCAAGACCGTCATGCAGGCCCTCCAGTCGCTCGACGTCGGTACGGCCTTCAACGCGGGCCTGGCCATCGTCATCATGGCCATCGTCCTCGACCGGGTCACCACCGCGTCCAGCACGCGTGCGGAAGAGGCCCGCAACGCGACCGGCCGCTTCCTCAAGTGGCGCCGCCCGCTGCTCGGTTCGGGCGCCGTGGGCGTCGTAGTGCTGATCTATCTGTCGCACACGTACCTGTGGGCGGCGCAGTTCCCCGGCGACGGCACCACCGGCAGCCATATCGCGAGCGCGGCGGACAGCGTGACGACCTGGGTGCAGGACAACCTGTCCGGCGTCACGAACGCCTTCCGCAACGCGATCACCAACGGCCTGCTCAACCCGTTCCAGTCGCTGCTCACCGACTCCCCGTGGTGGCTCGTCGGCGCGGTGCTGGTCGGGATCGCCGGGGTGCTCGGCGGTTGGAAGGTCTCCGTCACCACGGCGGTGTGCGTGGGCCTGCTGGTGGGCACCGGTATGTGGTCGGACGCCATGACGACGCTGGCCTCGACGATCGTGGCGACGGCCCTGGTGATGGTGTTCGGCATCGCCTTCGGCGTCTGGATGGGACGCAGCATGATGGTGGACCGGCTGCTGCGGCCCACGCTGGACGCGGCGCAGGTCATGCCGCCGTTCGTCTATCTCGTGCCGTTCCTCGCGCTGTTCGGACCGTCGCGCTTCACCGCGATCGTCGCCGCCGTCGTGTACGCCGTGCCGGTCGCCATCAAGATCACCGCCGACGGGATCCGGGACGTGCCCGAGACCACCGTCGAGGCGGCGACCGCGGCCGGCTGCAACACCTGGCAGATCATCACCAAGGTTCAACTCCCGATGGCACGCAGCGCCCTGACTCTCGCTACCAACCAGGGCCTGATCTATGTGCTGTCGATGGTTGTTGTGGGCGGCCTGGTGGGAGCCGGCGCCCTCGGCTACGACGTCGTGGCCGGATTCTCGCAGGGCGAGCTGTTCGGAAAGGGCCTGGCGGCGGGGCTGGCCATCGTACTGCTCGGAGTCATGTTCGACCGGATCACTCAGGCGGCCGCGCGCCGAACCAGCGCTTAAAGGAGCACGACACCATGGCAAGACACTGGCGAACCGGCGCGGCCGGCCTGGCCGTCCTCGGCCTCACCCTCACCGCCTGCGGCGGGGCGAAGGTCGGCGACACCTCCTCGGGGTCGAGCAGCAGCTCGGGCAAGTGCGGGACCTTCAACCTCGCGGTCAACCCGTGGGTGGGCTACGAGGCGGACGCGGCGGTCGTCGCGTACGTCGCGCAGCACCAACTCGGCTGTACGGTCGACAAGAAGGACCTGAAGGAAGAGATCGCCTGGCAGGGCTTCGGGACCGGCGAGGTCGACGCCGTCCTGGAGAACTGGGGCCACGACGACCTCAAGAAGAAGTACATCACCGGCCAGAAGACCGCCGTCGAGGCCGGCCAGACCGGCAACAAAGGCATCATCGGCTGGTACGTACCGCCGTGGCTCGCCAAGGCCCACCCGGACATCCTGAACTACGCGAACCTCAACAAGTACGCGTCCAAGTTCAAGACCTCCGAGTCGGGCGGCAAGGGCCAACTCCTCGACGGCGACCCGTCGTACGTCACCAACGACGCCGCGCTGGTGAAGAACCTGAAGCTCGACTTCAAGGTGGTGTACGCGGGCAGTGAGACCGCGCTCATCCAGGCCTTCCGCACCGCCGAGAAGAACAAGCAGTGGGTCATCGGCTACTTCTACGAGCCGCAGTGGTTCCTCTCCGAGGTCGCGCTCAAGAAGGTGTCGCTGCCCGCGTACAAGACGGGCTGTGACGCCGTCGCCTCGAAGGTCGCCTGCGACTACCCGGTCTACGACCTCGACAAGATCGTCAGCGCGAAGTTCGCCAAGTCGGGCAGCCCCGCCTACAACCTGGTGAAGAACTTCAACTGGACGAACGAGGACCAGAACACCGTGGCCAAGTACATAGCGCAGGACAAGCTGTCCGACGACGCCGCGGCCAAGAAGTGGGTCGACGCCAACAAGGACAAGGTGGACGCCTGGCTCAAGTAGGCGGCGGAGGAACACGGTTGACCATGCCCGGTGGGCGGTGCGCGCAGGTGCGTACCGCCCACCGGGCATCGCCGTGTTCCGGCCGGTGCTCGGGGGCGTCGTCCGACGTCACGGGACCCCTTGACACCCGCTCCTCACGCCGGGCACATTGAGTTGCGCAACCTGAAGCATGTTGCGCAGACAGCAACCGGATTGCTTTCTAGCCGGAGGTGCGGCGATGGCGGGACCCCGAGTGGTCATCATCGGAGCGGGCGTCGTGGGGGCGGCGCTCGCGGACGAGATCTCCGCGCGAGGCTGGACCGAAGTGACCGTGGTCGACCAGGGCCCGCTGCCCGCCACCGGCGGCTCGTCCTCGCACGCGCCGGGGCTGGTCTTCCAGACCAACTCCTCGAAGACCATGACCGAGTTGGCCCGCTACACGGTCGAGAAGTTCTGCTCCCTCGACGTCGACGGCAAGCCCTGCTTCCTCCAGGTCGGCGGCCTCGAAGTCGCCACCACCCCCGAGCGCGTCGCCGAACTCCACCGCCGCCACGGCTGGATCACCGCCTGGGGCATCGAGGCCCGTCTGCTGAGCCCGGAGGAGTGCGTCGAGCACCACCCGCTGGTGAACCCGGACAGGGTCCTCGGCGGCCTCCTGGTCCCCACCGACGGCCTCGCGAAGGCCGTCCTCGCGGTGGAGGCCCAGATCCGCCGCGCCACGGACCGCGGCGTGACCTTCCTGGCCCGCCACGAGGTCCTGGACGTCCAGCAGGCCGACGGCCGCGTCACCGGCGTCCTCACCGACCAGGGCGAGATCCCCGCCGACATCGTCGTGTGCTGCGCCGGCATCTGGGGCCCGAAGATCGCCCGCATGGTCGGCATGAACCTTCCGCTGACCCCGCTCGGCCACCAACTCGCCTGGACCGGTCCAGTACCGGCCCTCGCCGGCCAGACCGAGGAGGCCGTCCGCCCGATCCTGCGCCACCAGGACGCCGACCTCTACTACCGCGACCGCTTCGACGCCATCGGCATCGGCTACTACGGCCACCGCCCGATGCCGATCTCGGCCGACGACATCCTCTCGGTCGGCGAGGCTGACGACATGCCCTCCGTCCTCAAGTTCACGGAGGACGACTTCGCGCCCGCCTGGACGGAAACCCAGTCCCTGCTCCCCGCGACGAAGGACGCGAAGGTCGAGGAGGGCATCAACGGCCTCTTCTCCTTCACCACCGACAACTTCCCCCTCCTCGGCGAGTCCCCGGACGTCAAGGGCTTCTGGGTCGCCGAGGCGGTCTGGGTCACGCACTCGGCGGGCGTCGGCCGGGCGATGGCGGAGTGGCTGGTAGACGGTTTCTGCTCGTCCTTCGACCTGCACGAGTGCGACGTCAACCGCTTCGAGGAACACCAACTCGCCCCGGAATACGTCCTGGCCCGCGACTGCCAGAACTTCGTCGAGGTCTACGACATCCTCCACCCGCTCCAGCCGTCCGGTAAGCCGCGCCCGATCCGCACCAGCCCCTTCCACACCCGCCAGCAGGAACACGGCGCGGTCTTCCTGGAGGCCAACGGCTGGGAGCGCCCGCAGTGGTACGAGGCCAACTCGGGCCTGCTGGAAGGCCGTTCGATCCCCACCCCGAACGACTGGGCGGCCCAGTACTGGTCGCCCATCGTCGGCGCCGAGGCGCAGGCCACCCGCGAGACCGTCGCGATGTACGACATGACGGCCCTCAAGCGCCTCGAGGTGACCGGCCCGGGCGCCGCCGACTTCCTGGAGGGCCTGGTCACCGGCAAGGTCGCCAAGTCGGTCGGCTCGGTGACGTACACCCTCCTGCTGGACGAGGACGGCGGCATCCGCAGCGACATCACCGTCGCGCGCCTGGCCCGCGACCAGTTCCAGGTCGGCGCCAACGGCAACCTCGACCTCGACTGGTTCACCCGCCACCTCCCCTCCGATGGAACGGTCCAGGTCCGAGACATCACCCCCGGCACCTGCTGCATCGGCCTGTGGGGCCCCCTGGCCCGCAAGGTCCTCCAGCCTCTGACGGACGAGGACTTCACGAACGAGGGCCTCAAATACTTCCGCGCCAAGCGGGCCTACATTGGAACGGTCCCGGTCACCGCCATGCGCCTCTCCTACGTCGGCGAACTCGGCTGGGAGCTGTACACCACCGCCGACCAGGGCCAGAAACTCTGGGACACCCTGTGGCAGGCGGCCGAGCCCCTCGGCGGTGTCATCGCAGGACGCGGCGCCTTCAACAGCCTCCGCCTGGAGAAGGGTTACCGCTCCTTCGGCACCGACATGACCTACGAGCACGACCCCTACGAGGCCGGCGTCGGCTTCGCCGTCAAGCTCGACAAGGGCGACTTCCTAGGCAAGGCCGCACTGGAACGCCGAAAGGCCGACGTACAAAGGCAGTTGACCTGCCTCACCATCGACGACCCCAGCTCGGTCGTCATGGGCAAGGAGCCGGTCTACGACGGCGAGCGCGCAGTCGGCTATGTCACCAGCGCCGCCTACGGCTACACGATCGGCAAGGGCATCGCGTACGCCTGGCTCCCGGCCGAACTCGCCACCCCTGGCACACAGTTGCACATCGGCTACTTCGACGAGCGCGTCGAAGCTGTCGTAGCGGCGGAGCCACTGTTCGACCCGACGATGTCCCGCCTCCGCGGTTAGCCGGAAGGACACCAACGCCGAATGAACGCGCTGAACACTCCCCTGTCGGAACTGGATCCCGAGGTCCACGCCGCGCTCCGCGCCGAACTGCACCGCCAGCAGTCCACGTTGGAGATGATCGCCTCCGAGAACTTCGCGCCCTCCGCCGTACTGGAGGCGCAGGGCTCCGTCCTCACCAACAAGTACGCGGAGGGCTACCCCGGCCGCCGCTACTACGGCGGCTGCGAACACGTCGACGTCACCGAGCGGTTGGCGATCGAGCGGGTCAAGTCCCTCTTCGGCGCGGGCTTCGCGAACGTCCAGCCGCACTCGGGCGCGCAGGCCAACACGGCGGTCTTCTTCGCCCTGTTGAAGCCCGGCGACACGATCCTCGGCCTCGACCTCGCACACGGCGGACACCTCACCCACGGCATGCGCCTCAACTACAGCGGCAAGATGCTGAATGTGGTGCCGTACCACGTGGGGGAGACCGACAACCTGGTCGACATGGACGAGGTGGAACGCCTCGCCAAGGAACACGGCCCCAAGATGATCATCGCGGGCTGGTCCGCGTATCCACGGCAGTTGGACTTCGCGGAGTTCCGGCGGATCGCCGACGAGGTGGGCGCCCTCCTGATGGTCGACATGGCGCACTTCGCGGGCCTGGTAGCCGCAGGCCTGCACCCGAATCCGGTCCCGTACGCACACGTGACCACGACGACAACGCACAAAACCCTCGGCGGCCCGCGCGGCGGAGCCATCCTCACCAACGAGGCCGACCTCGCCAAGAAGATCAACTCGGCGGTGTTCCCAGGCATGCAGGGCGGCCCGCTGGAGCATGTCATCGCCGCGAAGGCGGTGTCGTTCAAGGTCGCTGCCTCACCCGAGTTCGCCGAACGCCAGGCCCGCACACTCGCCGGCGCCCGCATCCTCGCCGAACGCCTCACCCGCGCCGACGCGTCGGCCGCCGGTGTGAAGGTCCTCACCGGCGGCACGGACGTCCACCTGGTCCTGGTCGACCTGCGTGATTCGTCATTGGACGGCAGGCAGGCCGAAGACCTCCTCCACGAGATCGGCATCACCGTCAACCGCAACGCCGTGCCCTTCGACCCGCGCCCGCCCATGGTCACGTCCGGGCTGCGCATCGGCACCCCGGCGCTGGCCACCCGTGGCTTCACGGAGGAGGACTTCGCCGAGGTCGCGGACGTGATCGCGCTGGCCCTCCAACCGGCTCCGGACATAGAGGACTTGCGCGCCCGCACAGAGGCACTGGCCGCGAAGCACCCGCTCTACCCGCACCTGTCCGAGGAGGGCGACCCCCGATGACCCCCCGCACCCCCGGCGCCGACCTCCCCGAACACCCCGACTGGCTCTGGCGCACACCCGAGCCGAAACGCTCGTACGACGTCGTCATCGTGGGCGGCGGAGGCCACGGCCTGGCCACCGCCCACTACTTGGCGAAGAACCACGGCATCACGAACGTCGCGGTACTGGAGAAGGGTTGGCTGGCGGGCGGCAACATGGCCCGCAACACCACGATCATCCGCTCCAACTACCTGTGGGACGAGAGCGCGGGCATCTACGAACACGCGCTCAAGCTCTGGGAGGGACTGGAGGAGGAGCTGGACTACCCGATCCTCTTCTCCCAGCGCGGAGTCCTCAACCTCGCCCACAGCCTCCAGGACGTCCGCGACAGCGTGCGCCGAGTAGAGGCGAACCGCCTCAACGGTGTGGACGCGGAGTGGCTCGACGAACGGCAGGTCAAGGAGGTCTGCCCGATCGTCAACGTCTCGCAGGACGTGCGCTATCCGGTGATGGGCGGCACGTACCAGCCACGCGCAGGCATCGCCAAACACGACCACGTGGCGTGGGGCTTGGCCCGTTCCGCCGACGCGGCAGGCATCGACCTCATCCAGAACTGTGAGGTGACGGGCCTCGACATAGTCGACGGCAGGGTGGTGGGCGTACAGACCACACTCGGCCCGATAGCGGCGGGCAAGGTGGCCCTCTGCTCGGCCGGCCACACATCCGTCCTCGCGGCCATGGCGGGCATCCAACTCCCGCTCCAGAGCCACCCGTTGCAGGCCCTGGTGTCGGAACTGCTGGAGCCGGTCCACCCCACGGTCGTCATGTCCAACGCGGTCCACGTGTACGTGAGCCAGGCGCACAAGGGCGAGTTGGTGATGGGAGCGGGCATCGACTCGTACAACTCCTACACCCAGCGCGGCGCGTTCCACATCATCGAAGAGCAAATGGCGGCGGCCCTCGAACTCTTCCCGGTCTTCGCCCGCGCGCATGTGCTGCGCACCTGGGGCGGCATCGTCGACGTCACGCCGGATGCCTCACCGATCGTCGGTCTGACTCCGGTGGACAACCTGTACCTCAACTGCGGCTGGGGAACGGGCGGTTTCAAGGCCACCCCGGGTGTCGGCTGGGTCTACGCCCACACGATCGCCCACGACACCCCCCACCACCTCAACGCCCCCTTCTCGCTCGACCGTTTCACCACCGGCGCGCTCGTCGACGAGCACGGCGCCGCCGCGGTGGCCCACTAGGGAGCCCAACCATGCTGCTGATCCCCTGCCCCTGGTGCGGGCCCCGCGACGAAGCCGAGTTCCACTACGGCGGCCAGGCCCACGTCGCCTACCCGGAGACCCCGGCCGACCTGACCGACGAGGAGTGGGCGCGCTACCTGTTCTTCCGCGACAACCCCAAGGGCCCGTTCGCGGAACGCTGGAACCATGCGGCGGGGTGCCGCCGGTGGTTCAACGCGGTACGGGACACGTCGACGAACGAGATCCTGAGTGTGTACCGGGCGGGGGAGCCCCGACCGGAGACCAGTGATTTCGGGACGGCGACTGGGCGTTCGACGCCCTCCCAGCCAGGCCAGGCGCCCTCAGCCGGTCCGGCGTCCACTTTTCAGCGAGGGCCCGCACCCTCAGCCCGTCCGGCGTTTGAGGACGAGGCCCCTTCAGGGCCGACGGGGGTCCAGGGGGCGGAGCCCCCTGGGAGCGGGGTCGAAGGGGCAGAGCCCCTGGAGGATGGGACGGGTAGGGGCGGCGGGGGCGAGACAAATCCGTTCCGCCACCCCACCCGAGGCCGAATCCACCGAGACACCCCCCTCACCTTCACCTTCGACGGCACCGAGTACACGGGCTACAAAGGCGACACCCTCGCCTCCGCCCTCCTCGCCAACGGCATCATCCAAACCGGCACCAGCATCAAACTCGGCCGCCCCCGAGGCATCTTCACGGCCGGCGTCGAAGAACCCAACGCCGTCATCCAGATAGAGGCCCCCTTCCCCGAGCCGATGCTCCCCGCGACAACGGTCGAGCTCTACGACGGCCTGGTCGCGACCAGCCTCCCCGGCCAGGGCCGCCTGGCCACCGAACCGGACCCCGCCCGCTACGACGCGGTCCACGCCCACTGCGACCTGCTCGTGGTCGGCGCAGGCCCAGCCGGCCTCGCAGCCGCGGCGGCAGCCGCCCGCACCGGAGCCCGAGTCATCCTCGCCGACGACCGCCCCGAACTGGGCGGCACCCTCCTGGACGCGGCCCAACTCCTCGACTGGGTAGCGGAGTTGAAGGAGGAGCTCAGCACCGCACCCGACGTGCGCGTACTGACCCGCACCACCGTCTTCGGCCACTACGACGACAACCACCTCCTCGCCGTGGAACGCCGCACCAACCACCTCGGCGCAACAGCCCCCACCCACGTCTCCCGAGAACGCGTCTGGCGCATCCGCGCCCGCCGCGTCGTCCTCGCAACAGGCGCCCACGAACGCTCACTTGCCTTCGCGGACAACGACCGCCCCGGCGTGATGCT
Source organism: Streptomyces xylophagus (assembly GCF_000716435.1). Classification (GTDB taxonomy): domain Bacteria; phylum Actinomycetota; class Actinomycetes; order Streptomycetales; family Streptomycetaceae; genus Streptomyces; species Streptomyces xylophagus. The sequence continues at coordinate 577,715 of NZ_JNWO01000007.1, read as the reverse complement.
CGCCGCCTCGGCCCGCGCCTACGTCAACCGCCACGGCGTCCTGCCCGGCCGCCACGCCGTCGTCCTCACCACCAACGACAGTGCCTACGCAGCCGCGTTGGACCTCGCGGCGGCGGGCGTCGAGGTCGCGGCGATCGTGGACACGCGCCCGTCAGAGCCCGTGGAGTGGGCGGGCCGAGCCCGCGAGGCCGGTATCGAGGTGCTGTCCGGACACGCCGTCGTCGGCACAGAGGGCACCCCGCGACTCACCGCCGTGACGGCAGCCCCGTACGGCGAGACCACAGGGACGACCCGGCACTTCGCCGCCGATCTCCTGCTGGTCTCCGGCGGTTGGAACCCGGTCGCCCACCTCTTCAGCCAGGCAGGCGGCAAGCTCCGTTACGACGACACCCTCGGCTCCTTCGTCCCCGACACCTGCCGTCAGGCGGTCGAGGTCGCGGGCAGCGCGAACGGCGTCCTCGACCTGGCAGACGTCCTGGCGCAGGGCGCGTCCGCAGGCGCCCGCGCGATCGAGGCGGAAGGCTACACCGCCGCGACACCGAGCCTGCCCCAGGTGCCCACCGAACCCGACACCGCCCCCGCCATGCAGGTCTTCCTGGTCCCCGGAGCCACCGACGCCCCCCACTTCGTCGACCTCCAACGCGACGTCACCGTAGGCGACTTGACCCGCGCCACCGGCGCCGGCCTCAACTCGGTCGAGCACACCAAGCGCTACACGACGGCGGGCACGGCCAACGACCAGGGCAAGACCTCGGGCGTCCTGGCGAGCGGCGTGGTCGCCGAACTCCTCGGCGTGGACGTCTCCGCGCTCGGTACGACAACATTCCGCCCGCCCTACACCCCCGTCTCCTTCGCCACCCTCGCCGGCCGCGACCGGGGCGCGCTGCACGACCCAATCCGTACGACCGCGCTGCACGACTGGCATGTCATGCAGGGCGCGCTGTTCGAGAACGTCGGGCAGTGGAAGCGGCCTTGGTACTACCCGCAGGACGGCGAGGACATGGAGACGGCAGTCCTGCGCGAGTGCGCGGCGGCCCGCGAGGGCATCGCCTTCATGGACGGTTCCACCCTCGGCAAGATCGACGTACAGGGCCCGGACGCGCCGGTCTTCCTCGACCGGCTCTACACCAACATGATGAGCAACCTGAAGGTCGGCATGATCCGTTACGGCGTGATGTGCCGTCCGGACGGCATGGTCTTCGACGACGGCACGGCCATCCGCCTCGCACCGGACCGCTACCTGGTCACCACGACGACGGGCAACGCTGCCGCCGTGCTGGACTGGATGGAGGAGTGGCACCAGACCGAGTGGCCCGAACTCCGCGTCCACTGCGCCTCGGTGACCGAACAGTGGGCCACCGTCGCCCTGGTCGGCCCCCGCTCCCGCGAGGTGCTCGGCTCGCTCGCGCCCCAACTCGCCGTCGGCAACGACGACTTCCCGTTCATGGCCTGGCGGGACACGACCGTCGCGGGCATCGAGGCCAGGGTGTGCCGGATCAGCTTCTCCGGCGAACTCGCCTACGAGATCAACGTGTCACCGTGGGAGGCCCTCGCTCTGTGGGAGGCGCTCTACGAGGCCGGTGCCCCCTTCGGCATCACCCCCTACGGCACCGAGACCATGCACGTCCTGCGCGCCGAGAAGGGCTACCCGATCATCGGCCAGGACACCGACGGCACGGTAACTCCCCAGGATCTCGGCATGAGTTGGGCGGTCTCGAAGAAGAAGCCCGACTTCATCGGCAAGCGTTCCTTCGCCCGCGCCGACGCCGTCCGCCCCGACCGCAAACACCTCGTCGGCCTGCTTCCGGAGGACCCTGGCGCCTTCCTCCCGGAGGGCACGCAACTGATCGCGGACAGCGTATTGCCCGCCCCGCCCGTCCCGATGCTCGGTCACGTCACCTCCAGCTACCGCAGCGCAGCCCTCGGCCGCACCTTCGCCCTGGCCCTCATCAAGGGCGGCCGGGACCGCATCGGCGAGCGCCTCTACGCCCCCGTGGGCGACCGGCTGATCCCGGTCACCGTCGCAAGCCCCGTCCTCTACGACCCCGAAGGAGCCCGCCGCGATGGCTGACACCGCCCTTTCCGTCCCGCGCCGCAGCCCCCTCGCGGGTGCCGCCGACCGACTGGCCGCCGCGACCCGTTCCTCCGGCGGCGCGGTCCGGCTGGCCGAACTCCCCTTCCTGGCCCAGGTGAACGTCCGGCTCGACGCGAAGGGCGCGGCGGCGGACGCCGTAGGACTCGCGCTCGGTCTGTCGCTTCCCCTTGAGCCCAACACCGTTGTGCGGGCGGGGGAGTTGACCGCGCTGTGGCTCGGTCCCGACGAATGGCTCGTGGTGGGACCGCCGGACACGCAGCGGGACGTGGAGGACCGGATCCGGACGGCGAGTGGCGACGAGCATGTGGCCGTCACCGATGTCTCGGCCCAGCGCACCACCCTCCTCGTCTCGGGCGCCCGCGCCCGCGACCTGCTCGCCCACGGCTGCCCCCTGGACCTGCACCCGCGTGCATTCGGTCCCGGACGATGCGCCCAAACGACGCTGGCCCGCGCCCAGGTCGTGCTGGTCGCCCGGGACGAACCCGGCGGCGGATTCTGGGTGTTGGTCCGTTCGTCCTTCGCCGGGTATCTGACGGACTGGTTGCTGGACGCGGCGGCCGAGTACGTGCGGGACGTCTGAACCAGCCCTGCGGCGAAGGCCGTTCACCCGAGGATGGGTGAACGGCCTTCCGCATGTGCAGGGGTGTCGCCCGTGGTGTCAGGCCGCCACGGCCTGGCCGACCTCCACCTCGTCGAGATGCCTGCTCCTGGGGATCAGGGCGACGAGCAGCGCGCCCGCGGCGACGCAACCGACCACGAGCCAGAGGCCGTTGGTGAAGCCGGCGTCGAGGTAGAACTGGGTGCCCTTGAGGACCGCCCCGTGCTGGGCCATCACCACGAAGGCCAGCTGGGAGACGACGATCTGGGCGACGCCCTGGCCGAGGGTCTGGACGCCGTTGGCCAGCGCCTGTTCCTCGGCGGAGACCACCTCGATGATCATGATGGGCACGATCGCCATGACGATGCCCGTGCCCAGTCCCGCGATCACGCCCATCTCGATGATCTGCGGACCGCTGTGGTGCAGATGGGTGCCGATGCCGTAGCCGAGGACCGCGAGCGCGGCGCCGGTGCCCAGAAGGATGCGCGCGTCCAGCCGACGGGCGAGGAAACCGGTGCCCACGGCCCCGACGATGATCATCGCGCTGATGGGGCTGGTGACGATGGCGTTGTGCGTTCCGGACCAGCCCAGCCCCGCGGAGACGGTGGGGATGTTAGGCATCAGGATGAGGAGCTGGATCACCACGCCCACGGCGCTGAGCGAGCCGGCCGCGATGGAGGTGGCCAGCAGGACCGTCCACACCGGGCGGCGTCGGGTCATGGAGAGCGGGAACAGGGGTTCGGTGACCCGCCGTTCCACGAGGACGAAGGCGATCAGCGCCAGGGCCGCCCCGATGACGTAGCCGATGAACTTGCCGCTGCCCCAGCCCCAGTGCGAGCCCTGGCCGACGGCGTAGACGATCGCCGTGACACCGCCGCCGAGGAGGATGCCGCCCACCCAGTCCATCCGGCCGCCCGCCGTACGGATCGGGCTCTCGGGGACGAAGGCCGCCACCAGCAGGAAGCTGACGGCGGTGCTGACGGCCATGAACCACAGGACACCGCGGAAGCCGTAGTCGTCGAGCAGCCAGCCGGACAGGAACGGTCCACCGAACGCGACGAGACCGACACCGCCGGCCAGGATGCCGCTGGCGAGTCCGACCCAGCGGCGGGGGAACACGTCGCGGGTGATGGCGTAGGCGAGCGGGGCGCTGGCGGCGTAGACGCCCGCGATGCCGCGGCCGATCAGCAGGGTGCGGTAGTCGGTGGCGACGGCGGCGACCAGGTCGCCGACGAAGCCCAGCCCGATGGCGACGAGCAGGACGCGCCTCTTGCCGAACAGGGCCGCGGCCTTGACCACGAACGGCAGGAAGAAGGTCCCCGTCAGCAGGGTCATCAGGGTGAACCAGGCGATCTCGGTGGTCCTGAAGTGGATCGCGACGTCGGCCTGTGCGATACCGGACAACGCGGCGATGAGCGCGACCAGTTGGACGGTCCATACGAGGGCGACGACGACGAGGACATTGCGTGCGGCGGAGGGAGGTCTCTCGTCTGCCGGCGGGGGACTGATCTCGGTCTGGGACATCGGCGGCCTTCCGTGGGTGAGCGGAGCGGAGGTCCAGAGAGCCGATAAATTAGACCTAACGGTCGGTACAAACAATGAGTTGCGCAGAAAGAAAGCTAACGTTGCGGCCCGCGTCGACTCCGGGCCTGGTCAGCGATATCGGGCCAAAGTCTTCGACGAAATCGTCAACAATAGAGTCGACGCTATTGCCCGCGGATTAACGGACAGCTACGTTCCTCGCCGTGCCTGCACGACCCCGGTCCGGCGATCGAACGGAGTACCCAGCATGCCCAAGCTGATCAGATGGTGTCGGTGGAACTCGGCCGGCTTCATGGCCACCCTCGCCGCAGCCGTCGCGCTGGTGACCGGTGCGGGCGTCGCGCTGGCCAACAGCACGACCGGCAGTGCGCAGGTCGCCAACTCGGCCTCGGCGAAGGCTGTTTCGGCGAGCACCACGACCTCGGGCATCGCACCGGCCATGTCCTGCTCCGCCGTCGCCCAACTCGACCTGGCCGCCGCCGTCCCCGGCCTGCCCTTCGAGATCACCTCGGCCACCGAACTCGCCGCGAGCGCCAACACCCTTGGCAGCTGGGCCGCTTGTGACGTCAAGGGCGTGATCGCCCCTCAACTCCACTTCGAGATCAAGCTCCCCGAGACCGGCTGGCAGGCCAACTACCTCCAGGTCGGCTGCGGCGGCCTGTGCGGCAACGTCAACGTGACCAGCGCCCCGGCCTCGGCCGGCTGCGTCCCGCTGACCACCGGCGCCTTCGCCGTCGCGTCCAGTGACGAGGGCCACTACCAGGGCGGCGGCCTCTTCTCCACCGACCCGACCCTGCGCGCCGACTTCGGCTACAAGTCCGACCACGAACTGGTCCAGGCGGCCAAGGCCGTCATCAAGCAGTACTACGGCCAGGCGGCCACCCACTCCTACTTCGACGGCTGCTCCCAGGGCGGCCACCAGGCCCTCACCGAGGCCCAGCGCTACCCCACCGACTTCGACGGCATCATCGCCGGCGCCCCGGCCAACAACTTCACGGCACTGAACACCTTCTCGCACGCCTGGACCGCCCAGTCCGTCTACCTGAACGGCGGCCCGGCCACCCTCACCAACGCCGACCTCGCCGACCTCCACAAGGCCGTGCTCAAGGGCTGCGGCGCCCCCGCCGACGGCATCATCACCGACCCGCTGAGCTGCACTTGGGACCCCGGCACCATCCAGTGCGCGACCGGCCGGACCTCGACGTCCGAGGCCTACTGCCTGACCGCCGACCAGGTCACCACCCTGCGCCGCATCTACGCCGGACCCACCGACGAACACGGCCAACTCCTCTACCCGGGCTACCAGTTGCGCGGCTCCGAGGTGAACTGGGCCGGAATCATCACCCCGGCCACCGCCACCGCCAACTCCGGTGACATCAGCTTCGTCCGAGAGACCCTGCGCTACCAGATCTTCGACAGCCCCCAACCGGCCCTGACCTACAAGGACATCAAGTTCACGGCCGCCTACTACAAGAAGGTCATGCGGCTGGGCGAGGGCATGTACGACGCCACCGACCCCGACCTCACCGCGTTCAAGAAGGCCGGCGGCAAGCTGATCCTCTGGCACGGCCTGGGCGACCAGCACATTCCCGCCGTAGGAACGATGGCCTACTACAAGGCAGTTGAGAAGGCCGTGGGCGGCGAGGCGGCCACCAAGACCTTCGCCCGGCTGTTCCTGCTCCCCGGCGTCGCGCACTGCGGTGGCGGCCAGGGCCCGGACACCTTCGACGCGCTGACCGCGATCACCGACTGGGTCACCAAGGGCGACGCCCCGGCGAGCCTGACGACCAAGTCGGCGGACAGCAGCGGCAACACCACCGCCTCCCGCCCGGTCTACACCTTCCCGTACTACGCCAAGAACACCACGGGCGGCCCGGCCGCCGACGCGAGCAGCTACACCCCCGTCAAGTCCACCGCCGAGGCCGCCCTCAAGCTCGACTGGCTCGGTTCCTTCCGCTCCGGCTACGAGACGGTCGGCAACTGGGTGGGCGGTAGGTGGGTCGTCAGCAAGGGCAAGAACTGACCCTGGTGGGTGGGTAGTTGAGGCATCGGGGTGGTGGAAGTCCCGCATGCTCGCTTCCCGTGTCGCCCGGTCCTGGCTGTGCCACTCCACCGCTCACGAGAGCACCGCCCGTTCCACCGAGGGGTCACCCTGGCTAACCGGCAGGCCGTTCTTGTGTCACGCCCGCGAGGACCGTGGTCGCGACGCGGTGGAAGGCCTCGGTCTCCGGCGGGGTGTCCGGCCGGCCGGCGGCCAGGAGGTGTCCGGCTCCGATCAGGGTGCGCGCGAGGGTGTCGACATCGGCGTCCGGGGTGATGCGGCCGAGGTCGCGTTCCGCCGTGAGGTACGAGGTGAACATCGCCGTGGCTTCCGTCAGGAGCGGGATGCCGGTCGGCGTGGTGCGGCGCAGGCGGGTGCGCAGGGCGTCACGGGAGATGACCAGGCCGACGATCGCCACCGCGACCGAACCGAACAGGTCCGACAGCGCACCGGTGACGTTGTCGGCGACGGTGCCGGTCCCGGCGGCGTCGCGGAGGGCGGCGGACTGGGCGTCGAGCCGGCCGATGCGGTCCAGGACGAGGTCGGCGAGGAAGGCGTCGAAGTTGGTGAAGTGCCGGTGCAGGACGCCCTTGGCGCAGCCCGCCTCCGTGGTCACCGCCCGACTGGTGAGCGCGTTCGGTCCGTCCCGGAGCAGGATCCGCTCGGCGGCGTCGAACAGCTGCTCCCGCGGATCGCGCAGGGCCACCCCTGTCGGCATACCGTGCGTCCTTCCCTTCGCGCCCGGACAAGTGGGCGCCCGCCCAACCGTAGACGAGTGGGCGGGTGCCCACTATGGTGGGCGCATGCCCACTCTCCCCTCTGAGCAGCCTGAACGACCTGGACGGTCCGAACAGCCCGAGCCGGTTTCGCAAGCGGAGCAGTCCGAGGGCACGCGGCTCACTGTGCGGGATTCCCATCGGGCCCGGCAGATCGCGGAGTCGTTCGGCACCGACGCCGAGCGCTACGAGCGGGCCCGGCCCAGTTATCCCGGCGCGTTGATCGAGCGGATCGTCACCGGTAGCCCCGGGCCCGACGTCCTGGACGCCGGCTGCGGGACAGGTATCGCGGCACGGCAGTTTCAGGCGGCGGGCTGCCGGGTGCTCGGCGTCGAACCCGACGCGCGGATGGCGGAGGTGGCGCGCCGACTCGGCGTCGAGGTCGATGTGTCGACGCTGGAGGCATGGGACCCGGCAGGGCGGAAGTTCGACGCGGTGGTCGCGGCCCAGGCCTGGCACTGGATCGATCCCGTCGCGGGGGCGGCCAAGGCCGCACAGGTACTGCGTCCCGGCGGACGGCTGGCCGCGTTCTGGCACGTCCTCCAACTCCCGCCGGACATCGCGGAAGCCTTCGCCGAGGTCTACGAACAGGTCCTGCCCGAAGCGCCGGTCAACCTTCGGTGGCTGTCCGGGCCGCCCGAGACCGCCTACGCACCGATGCTCACCAAGGCCGCCGACGGGTTCCGTGCGGCAGGCGGTTTCAGCGACTCGGAGGAGTGGCGCTTCGACTGGCAGCGCACCTACACCCGGGACACCTGGCTGGACCAACTGCCCACCATCGGCCTGCTGACCCGACTCCCGAAGGAGAAGCTGGCGGAACTCCTGGAGGGTGTCGGGGCTGCGGTGGACAAGGCCGGCGGCAGCTTCACCATGCGCTATGCCACGGTGGCGGTCACCGCGACGCGGACCGGTGCGGGTGCCTTGTGACGGCGGTCGGTTGGGCGAGTGATCGAGCGCTGCTCGGCCTGACGGCGACAGCAACTCAGGCTGAGTGGACGTGACTTGGCGCGGTGGCGGGCGGCTCACAGCGACCGGAGCATCTCCGCGAGCCGCGCCGCGACGGTCTCGGCCGCGCCCTTCTCGTACCGGGAGTTCATCGCCTCGTAGGTGATCCGCTCGTAACTCCCGGCGTCCGCCATGTACTTGGCGGCGCCGTTCACCATGGTGACCACACAGGTGGCGGGGAACGGCGACGCGGCCTTGAGGTCCAGGCCGGTGCAGGCGTTCAACTCGGCCTGGAGGCCGGTGAGTACGGTGTCGCCGGCCGGGCAGCTCCACGGCCGCCCGGCCGGCGCCCGCGCGCAGCCGCGTGCTCGTGGAAGCTGAGCGGCCTGATCACTCTCGTCTACATCGTCGGCCTCAACCGCATCCCGGAGCAGCTCCTCCAGGCGGCGATCCTCGACGGCGCCGGCGCGGTCCGCCGCACGGCGAGCGCGCTGAGCTTCGGCGTCACGCTGATGGTGATCGTCACGGCGGTCCCGCTGATGGGATGGCTGCGCCGACGGGAGGTGCCGATGTGAGCGCGATCGCCGTACGAACACGGGGAGTTGCCCGGTACGGGGGACTCAACTGGCCCAAGCACTGGAGCGCCGGGGCGAATTACCACACGGTGATCGACAAAGGCTCGTACTTCACCGGCCTGCGCAACAGCGCGCTGCTGGCCGTTCCGACGATCCTCGCCGTGCCGCTGCTCGGCTCGATGGCGGCTTGGGCGTACGCCCGTTCCGACTCGAGGACGCTGCGGTTCGCGTACTACACGTCCGCGCTGTCGATCCTGCTGCCCGTGCTCACCCCGGTGCTCTTCACCGGTGCGGTCATGCTGATCATCTCGGTCTGGAACGACTTCTACTTCGCCCTGTTCCTGCTGCGGGGTACCGAGTCGGCCACGCTGCCGCTCACCCTGTACTCCTTCGCCTCCTCGTCCACGCACGGTGTCAGCTGGAACCTGGTGTTCGCCCATGTGGTGCTGACCAGCCTGCCGCTCGTCCTCGTCCACCTCGTCCTGCAGCGCCGCGTCCTCGCGGGCCTCACGGAAGGAGGTGTCACCGGCTGAGCGCCCCCGTCAGGACACACAACCCACGTGCGCCAGCGCCTGCTTGAGCAACACTCCATGCCCGCCCGGCATCTCGCTCCGCAGCGCCTCCGAGGCGGCCTCCTCGGGGCTGAACCAGACGAGGTCGAGAGCGTCCTGCCGGGGTCGGCAGTCACCGGTGACAGGCACGACGTAGGCGAGGGACACCGCGTGCTGCCGGGGGTCGTGGTACGGGGTGACGCCGTGCGTCGGGAAGTACTCGGCGACGGTGAACGGCTGCAGCGAGGTCGGGATCCGGGGCAGCGCGACCGGACCGAGGTCCTTCTCCAGGTGACGGAGGAGGGCGTCGCGGACCCGCTCGTGGTGCAGCACGCGGCCGGAGACGAGGGTGCGGTTGACCGTGCCGTCGGGGCCGATGCGCAGCAGCAGGCCGATGCTGGTCACCTCCCCGCTGTCGTCGACGCGGACGGGAACCGCCTCGACGTAGAGGATCGGCATGCGGGCGCGTGCCTGTTCGAGGTCGTCGGCGGACAGCCAACCGGGCGTGGTATCGGTCATGTCAGACATTGCTTGATCATACTTTCAGTGTCCGTCGGATAGCCGGTAGACCCGGCGGGCATTGTCGGCTCCCGCCCAGCGTGCCAGTCGCAGCGCGTCGGGCAGACCCAGTTCGTCGGCGTCCACCCGGTCCTGGAGCAGATCCCCCAGACCCCGGCGGAACGCCAGCGCGCCGAGACCGTAGAACTCCGCCAGACCATAGGCGTCGGAGCTGTACAAAAGTTTGCGGAACGGTGTGATCTCCATCGCCTCCGCCAGCACTGCCCGCGCCCGGACCGGTCCCACATGGTGCAGGGTGAGCCCCATGTCCAGGTACACCTGTTCGAAGACGGCGGCCAGATAGCCGGCCTGACGCTGATACGGCCAGCAGTGCAGGAGCAGCACCGGGATCGTGCCGGAGGTCAGGTGCAGCCAGTCCGTGAGCAGGGCGGGGTCCGTCCGGTGCAGCCGGATGTCGTTGTCGCCGAAGCCAGTGTGCAGTTGGAGGGGAAGCCCCAGGTCGACCGCCGTCCACAGCAACTCCCGTACCAGCACCGGGTCTTCGAGCCGCCCACCACGGGCCAGCCAGGCACGGGCCGCCCGGGTCACCTCTTCCGCCGACGGCCTTGCCGGATCGAGGTCGAACCCGGTCCGATACGCGGCCACCGACTTCACCCCCACCACCCCCGGCCGCCGCACCGCGTCCAGCGCGTCCGCCCGGAACGCGTGCGCGTACCCGTCCGGCTCGACACCCCGCGCGGCCACGGACTCCGCTACGGCCTCAAGTCGTACGACCTCATGGGCTACGGCGCCCGCCGCCTCGGCGAGTTCGGCGGGCGAGGTGATGACGTGCGGCGCGAACCCCGTGTCGACGCAGAAAACGCCGGTGCCCGCGGCGGCCAGGAAGCGCCGGTTGACCTCGTGCGGCCCCAACTCGGCGCGCCGGGCCAGGTATTCGTCGGCGGGCGCGTGCCGCTCCAGGTCCAACAGCGGTGCGCAGTAACGGCGTACGGCGATCCCGACCGGGCTGTCGAACGTCGAGATCCCGCTGCCGGGCCAGAGGTCCCCCTCTGTGAGCAGCGATTCGAAGGCCGGCCGGTCGAGGTCGCCGGTGACCACTCCGTGGCAGTGGTGATCCACCAACTCCAGTGCGGCGAGCGCCTCGTGGACCGGGCCGGTGCCCATCGTCAGTACTTCCAGCGGTACGCGGCAGCCACTTGCTCGTCGTCCAGCTCCGCTACGGCCGCGATCTCGCCCTGCCGTACGGCGATCACCGCGTCGGCGAGGACCGGACCCAGCGCGGCCCGCAGGTGTTCGTCCTTGCGGAACTCCGCGACGGACTCGGCGAGGGAGGCCGGCAGACGTCGTACGCCACGGGTCTCGGCCTCCGAGGCGCCGAGGTGCGCGGGGTCTCCGGTGGTCTCCTCGGGCAGGGCGGCGGACGAGGTGAGGCCGTCGAGGCCGGCGGCGATCAGGCAGCCGAGGGCGAGATAGGGGTTGGCGGCCAGGTCGACCGGCTTCACCTCCAGGTTCGCCGCCTGGGCCCTCTGGCCCGCCGTACCGGTGACGACGCGCACCGCGGCCTCACGGGTCTCGCGGCCCCAGGCGGTGAACACCCCTGCCCACTGGGAGGGTTGGAGGCGGAAGTAGCTGGCGGGGCTGGGCGCCGTGACGGCGGTGAGGGCCGGGAGGTGGGCCAGGATGCCGGCCGCGAACGACTCGGCGTCGGCCGTCATGCCGTAGCGGCGGTCGCCCCCGGTGTGCAGGTTCGTCCCGTCGCGCCACGCGGAGAGGTGGATGTGCCCGCCGTTGCCGACGCCCTGTGCGAGGACGGCCGGCGTGAACGAGGCGCGCAGGCCGTGGCGTTGGGACACCGCGCGGATGGTCTGTCGTACGAGGACACTGCGGTCGGCCGCCGCGACCGGGTCGAGTGCGGCCACGGACAGTTCGAACTGCCCGGCCGCGTACTCGGGGTGGAACTGGTCCACGTCCACGCCCTGGGTCGCCAGGGCGGACAGCAACTCGGCGCCGTAGTCGCTCAGTTCGACCTGTCGGGTGGCGCTGTACGCCGGGCCGGTCGTGGCGGGGACGAACTCGCCGGCGGGTGTCGTGTCCAGGCCGAGCGCCCATTCGATCTCGATGCCCGCCCGGAAGGTGAGCCCGTGGAGCCGCTCCGCGTCGACGAGCGTACGGCGCAGGAAGGTGCGGCTGCAGCCGGGGTGCCGCTCGCCCTCCTGGGTGATGCGGTCGACCGGTGCCCAGGCCCAGCCGGGTTGTGCGGCCAGGACGGCCAGGTGGTCGAGGTCGGGGTAGAGGCGCAGGTCGCCGTCCGGGGAGCCGAGGACGTCGGTGGTGACGATGGAGTCGTTCGCGAGGAACGTGTCGAACACCGGGGACATGCCGACGCCCCAGGCCGCCGCCGAGGCGAGCTTCGCGGTCGGGACCGTCTTCACCCGGCCCACGCCCGCGGTGTCGACGTAGGCCAGGACGATCCCGTGCACGCCCCGCCCGGTCAACTCCGCGGCCAGCGCGGTGGCGCGCTCGACCTCGCCGGGACGGCCGCCGGGCAGGGGGTCGGCAAGGGTGGTCATACGTCCTCCACGGTCGCGTCCTGAACGGTAGGCGTCTCCGTGTCAGGGTTTCACGGCCACCGCGCCGAACTGCGGTACCACGGCCGGGGAGTCGGAGTCCGGGCGCCACCGCGAGCACGGGACGAGGCCCGGGTCGAGGAGGTCGAGGCCCTCGAAGAAGGCGGCGACGTCGGCGCGGCTGCGGGCGGTGATCGGGGGAGTGGCGTTCTCGTTCCAGAACTCCATGGCCGGGACGTTGCCCTCGCCGCCGAGGTCGGCGTCGTAGGTGGGATGCGTGAGGACCAGGAAACTGCCCGAGGGGACCGAGGCCATGACCCGGCGCACGACCTCGCGGGCCTTCTCGGTGTCGAGGATGAAGTTCAAGATGCCCAGCATCATCACCGCGATGGGCTGGTCGAAGTCCAGTGTGTCGGCGGCTCGTTGGACGATCGACGCCGGGTCGTGCACGTCCGCGTCGATGTAGTCGGTGACGCCCTCGGGGGTACTCGTCAGCAGTGTGCGGGCGTGGATCAGGACGAGGGGGTCGTTGTCGACGTACACGATGCGCGCGTCCGGGGCGGCGCGCTGCGCGATCTCGTGCGTGTTGTCGACCGTCGGCAGTCCGGTACCGATGTCGAGGAACTGCCGTACCCCGCGCTCGGTCGCGAGGAAGCGGACCGCCCGGCCGAGGAAGTCCCGGTCGGCACGCGCCACTTCACGGATCACCGGGAACATTCCGGCGACGTGCTCGCCGACCCGCTGGTCGATCTCGTAGTTGTCCTTGCCGCCGATCCAGTAGTTCCACACGCGCGCGTTGTGCGCCACACCGGTGTTGAGCCGGGTCGGTCCGTCTGCCGGGGTGTCGCTGTCACTCACGTCGTGGCTCCTTGTCGCCCGTGCGGTCGTCCCCGCCATTGTGCCGCCAGATGATCACTCGGCCCAGGGGTTCGCGACGATCGGGGCGAATCTTCTTCGGGGTGGCGAACTGTCAGTCCAGGTTGCCGGGTTGGGCGGGCGGTGTCCGTCCGGCCAGGACGTCCTTCAGACGCGAGGCGCCCTGCTGCACGGCGGCTTTCGTCGTGTCGGTCTCGGTGCCGTCGAGTCCGCCGGACGTGACGGTGATCGCGTCGGTGCCGACCCGGACGACGGCCAACTGCAGTGTGAGAGTGGTCGGTTGGCTGCTGCTCGTGCCGGTGACGGTGACCTGCAGACCTTGCCGGGCGTCGCCCACGGAGGGCACCGGGTTCTCGATGACCTGGACCGTCCGGTGGCCGCCCTTGGAGTCGGTCGCGGTGAACTGGTCGCACTTCACCGGCAACGTCTTCAGCCAGTTCAGGGAGGTGCCGAGGCGGGCGCGGTCGTAGGCGGCGACCTGGTAGAGCAGCCGGGAGTTGCTCTCCTCGAAGCCGGTCAGCGCGGACGCGCCGGACGGCTTGCCGAGGAGATCGTTGCCGTAGAGCGCGTCGAGCAGTTTCTGGCAGTCGGCGGCGTTCGTCTTCGCGGTGAGGAAATCTGCGACGTCGACGTTGCCGATGACCAGCTTGTCTCCCCAGCCGGCGGCGTCCTTGACCTGCGTCCAGTTGTCCTCGAGGTCGGCCTCGGTGATCAGCGCGGCCTTGGCTCCGGCTTCGGTGAGGGTTGGGGTGGCGGACTTCCCGGTGCGGGGCGAGGCGAGGGGGGACTCGGCGGCGAGCGGGGAGGCGGCGACGTCCGAGGCGCTGTCACGGCCCGCATCGCCGCCGCCCTCGCCCTGGCCGGAGCAGGCCGCGCAGGTCAGCAGCGCGCCCGTCGCCAGGACCGAGGCGAGGACACGGGCGGTGCGGGAAGGCGGGCGACGGTGCATGGCGAGGCCTCCAGGGGGAGTGGCAGGTCCCCTCAGCGCACCATCGGGCCGCCCGACCCTCCAGCGCAGGGGGCCGTTCGGGTGAGTCACCGCGGGTCAGGAGGTCGCGTTCCCGCAGGTGAGTGGTGTAGGGCGGGGCATCGCGTGCCCTCGGGCGAGCGGAATGCCAGGGCGTCCAGTCCCCTCGGGCGAGCGGCGCGTCAGTGGGCCTGGTCCTCCGGCGGGCCGGAATGCCGGTGCGGCAGATGCAGACGGTGTTCGTGGTGTTTATGGGGCGGACGGGGTTGGTGCTGCTCCGCGCGACGCGCCCGCTCGGCGAGCCCGGCCTCCAGCACATGCACCGTGCGCCCGCCGCATTTGGGGCAGATCGCGTCGGCGAGGGGTGACCTGAGGGCCTTCCCGTCCTCGTCGACGTACTCCTGTGTGGTCAGTCCGGAGGCGTCGGTCGGGTTCGTGAAGAACATGACCTGGAAGGTGGCCTCCCAGGAGTGGCCGCAGTCACCACAGGTGAACGCGAAGGTCTCCGGCACGGCTCGGGGTTCCGCGGTCATGGCAGGGACCTCCGTCGAGTGGGGCGCGTGGTCGGACGACCGGCACTGCCCCCAGCGCACAACGCCGTACGTCGTACGGCAACTCGAACGCCCCGCCCGGCATGCCCGCGCCCCCGCCCGCCCCGACACTGGCCCCAGGCCCCGGCACCGTGACGCGAAGGAGTGACCATGCTGCCCGGATTCCTCACCAGGGCGGTCGAGTTGCTGCTCGGCAGAGAGGGCCGCTCGCTCCACCTGAAGGCGGCGGGCGCGGCGACGGCGGTCCTCGGCGTGGTGATGCTCGTCGGCTCCTGGGCGGTGACCGTCGCCGAACAGGGAGCACGCGGCGCCAATCTGACGACGTACCCGAAGGCCCTGTGGTGGTCGATCGAGACGGCGACCACCGTCGGCTACGGCGACTTCTACCCGGTGACACTGTGGGGCCGCGTCGTCGGCTCGGTGGTGATGGTCGTCGGCATCACCACGTACGGCCTGGTCACCGCAGCGCTGGCCACGTGGTTCGTGGGCCGCGAACAGCGCCGCCGGCATCATCTCGCGCGCGGGGCCGAGGAGTTGGGGGAGGAGACGGTGCGGGCCCTGCACGAGCGGTTCGACCGGCTGGAGCGGATGGTGACAGGGAAGGGTGCGGACACGGCCTAGCGGCGCCGACCGGTTGTCACCCCGGGCCGACGCGTCCACGGTGAGCGGACCCGCGGATCAGGTACTCAAGTGCTCGTGCTGCACCTTCCACCCACCATCCCGTCTCACGAGCACGTTCGTGCCCCGTCCCTGTCCGGACCGAGGCCGGCCGTCGACCACTCCCGTCCAGAAGAAGCGATACCGGCACACGGCGTGGTCGGCGGCCAGGACGATCCACTCGAGCTCCTTGATTTCGTACACCTCGTCCTGGATGGCCACGAAGGTCCGCTCGATCGCTCCGGTGATCTCGCCCAGGCCCCGATGGGAACCGTCGGAGAACCAGTAGACGGCATCCGAAACGATCAACGGCGCCACCCGACCGATGTCGTGACTGTTGGCGGCCTGCTCGTACCGCCTCATGAACGCGGTGAGCTCGGCAGCAAGATCTGACATGGGGACAGTCCCTCTCCGGTGTCGGAGCCACGGCCGATTCTGGCGGGCTCGGACTTGCCCTCGGACCGGGGCTGAGATGCGCCGTGTTCGGAAAGTTCGGCACGCAGTCAACTCCCGGCATCAACCCCGGACTTCACGCTCCGCTCCGTGCTTTCGCGAGCCCCGACAAAGAGCCTTATGGCTGCGCGGGAGGCCACCGTCACACCCCGGCACACGCGACTGCCATGTGGCACGCCTTCATCAACCGTCACATCGTGTGAGCCGACGCCGACCGTCCTCCGGTGTACCCGACGAACCGCCGCGGGACCGATGAACCCGGAGCGTCAGAGCACGGTGTCCAGGCTCAAACCGTCCGCTGTGGGCTGCTGCGACTCCTACCCGATCAAGGGCAGCGCAGCGAACACATGCCCCTTCCACAGTCGCCGCGAAGCCTCCTCCGGATACGCCGTGACCACGGGCTCCGCGTCGAGTAGCTGCACCGCCCGCCGCTCGATGTCGTACGCGGGCCAGCCCGGGTCGCCCGTCCTCGCGAACGCCGTCCAGGACGCGCGGAAGCGGGACGACAGTGCCAGCGCCTCGGGGGAGGGTTCGACGTCCGCGAACAGCAGGTTGCCCAGGTCGGCGGTGAACGTGCCGAACAGCAGCGGAATGTCGAGGCCGTGGCAGGCGCCCAGGACGCCGCCCAACCCCGGTGCGGGCCAGGTGAGTTCGTAGACGTGCGCGCGACCGCCGGCGGCGAGCTGTGCCTCGGCCAGGTGGAGGCAGGGCATGCGGAACACCCGGTCGGAGTTGACGATCTCGTGCAACTCGCCCGGTGAGGCGTCCGGGAAGGCGGTGCGATAGGCCTGGGCGGCATCGGGCCCGGGCCCGAACCGGCGCAGCGCGGTCGTCGCGTCCTCCTCGGTGAGCTTCCCGAACTGCCCGTCGAGGACGGTGAACAGGCGGAACTCGTCCCGGTTGTGACCGAGGATCAGTTCCACGTCGCGGGCGGCACCGGCCGCGAGGCCCTGCCAGGGTGTGGTGGGCAGCACCTCGCCGTCGACGACGGGCGCGAAGGGACTCAGCGTGTGGGCGAGGGTGCCCCACCGGTCCTCGTACTGGTGCATCTTGTCGGTCAACGTCTCACCAGCCATGGGCAGTTGACGCGGGTCCACGGTCGAGAGGTCGGCGGCCGTGGGGCGCAGTCCCGCCTCGGCGGCGATCGCGGCCGCGATGTCCTTGGCCAGCGGGTCGGAGAAGAAGGGGCTCGGCACGCTCTGCGCGATGGCCCGCCGGAACAGTCCGGACGCGCTCGGCATGACCAGCAGCGAGGCCACCGACCCGGCACCGGCCGACTCGCCGAAGACGGTGACCTGTTCGGGATCACCGCCGAACGCCGTGATGTTCTCCCGCACCCACTCCAGCGCGGCGACCTGGTCGAGCAGCCCGCGGTTGGCGGGGGCGCCGTCGATCCGGGCGAACCCCTCTATTCCGACACGGTAGTTGAGGGTCACGACCACGAGGTCGCCGTCCCGCGCGATGTGCTGCGCGTCGTAGCCGGGGCTGCCCGCGTGTCCCAACTTGTAGGCGCCGCCGTAGATCCACACCATCACCGGACGCCGGGCCGCCGGATCGGGAGCGGGTGTCCACACGTTGACGGTCAGCCAGTCGTCGCCCGTCGGCGCCACCAACACACCTCTGCGGCCCTGGAATCCGGACTCCTGCGGGGGCGGGGGCCCGAAGTCGAAGGCGTCCCGCACGCCGTCCCAGCCGCGCACCGGGCGCGGTGCCTGGAACCGGGCGTCCCCGACGGGCGGTTCGGCGAACGGGATGCCGCGGAAGACGGCCAGCCCGTTCTCCAGCCGTCCACGCACGGCACCGGCGCCGAACCGCACCACGGGTTCGGGTGTCGAATCGGCTGCTGTGTCACGGGAGTTGGGTGTCGTCATCGTGGACTCCTCGCTGTGGCAGGGGGGACTGACGGGGCGTGCGGGCAAGCGGCGGGCGGTCGCCGTCCCGTCGGGTGCGGGGCGGCGACCGCCGTGTGCTCGATGAACCAGAATGCCTCAGGCCTTTGCCTCGGAGACCTCCTGAGCCGGGGCGGGTGTCACGTCGGCCGGTGCCTCGACAGCCTTACGGGGCTTGGGGATCAGGCTCGCGAGGAAGAAGGCGAGCAGCGCGGCCCCGGCGCCGATCGCCATGACGACCTTGAAGCCGTTCTCCGACGGGAGGGCGGCGCCGCCGAAGTCGGTGGTCATCTGGGCGAGGATCACACCGGCGATGGCACTGGCGAAGCTGGTGCCCAGGGACCGCATCAGGGTGTTGAGGCTGTTCGCGGCGCCGGTCTGGGACGGGTCGACCGCGCCCATGATCAGGGCGGGCAGGGCGCCGTAGGTGAAGCCGACGCCCGCGCCGATGATGCAGGACACCAGGACGAGGTGCCAGACCTCGGACATCAGCAGGATGTTGAGGGCGTACCCGGAGGCGACGATCAGCGCGCCGATCATCAGGGTGACCTTGGGGCCCTTGGCCTTGGTGACGCGGGCGGACACGGCTGACATGGCCATCATGACCAGGCCCTGCGGGGCGAGCACCAGGCCGACCATCAGCATCGACTTGCCCAGGCCGTAGCCGGTCTGCGTGGGCAGTTGGAGGAGCTGGGGGAGTACCAGGGACATGGCGAACATCGAGAAGCCGAGGGCGATCGAGGCCAGGTTCGTGAACAGCACCTGCGGCTTTGCGGTCGTGCGCAGGTCGACCAGCGGCTGCGGGCTGCGCAGCTCGTACCAGCCCCACGAGAGCAGGATCGTGACGGCGGCGACGCCGAGGATCAGGGTGGTCGCGCTGGTCCAGCCCCAGTCGGAACCCTTGGAGATCGCGAGCAGCAGGGAGATCAGTCCGGCGGAGAGTCCGAGCGAGCCGACCAGGTCGAAGCGGCCGCCGGTGCGGACCTTGGACTCGGGCACGATCGACAGGACCAGCAGGAAGGAGACGGCGCCGAGAACGGCGGAGACCCAGAACAGGATGTGCCAGTTGTAGTGGTCGGCGATGAAGGCCGCCGAAGGCAGACCCAGGGCGCCGCCTACGCCGAGCGAGGCGCTCATCAGGGCGGTGGAGCCGGCCAGCCGGTCGCTGGGCAGGACGTCACGCATGACGCTGATGCCGAGCGGGACGACCGCGGCGGCCAGACCCTGCAACGCGCGGCCGATGACCATCGGGATCAGCGAGTCGGCCAGGGCGCACACGATCGAGCCGGTGACCAGCAGGACGATGCTGGTCAGGAGCATGCGGCGCTTGCCGAACATGTCGCCGAGCCGGCCCACGACCGGGGTGGCCACGGCGGCGGCCAGCAGGGTGGCGGTGACCGCCCACGCGGTGTTCGACGCGGAGGCGTTCAGGTACTTCGGCAGCTCCGGGATGATCGGGATGACCAGGGTCTGCATCAGCGAGACGACGATTCCGGCGAAGGCCAGCACCGCGACGACGGCGTTCGACCTCGGCGGAGCGGAGGAACCCGCTTCGGCGGGTCGGGCAAGGGCGTCGGACATGGCAGTGCCTCCATCGGGAACGAGCTGTGACGATCAGGGACGAGTGACGACGATCAACGGCAAGCCGACTTGCTTGACTCACTCAACCATAATGAGATTGATTGAGTTAAGCAAGTGCATTCTGGGTGTGAGGCTGGGCGGGGGAGAGCAACGGCAGTTCGGTGACGACCTCGAAGCCACCCTCGGGCCGGTGACCTGCGCGAAGTCGGCCCCCGGCGGAGAGCGCACGCTCCCGCATGCCGATCACGCCGTACCCGCTGCCGGACGCGGGGGGCGCGGGGGACGAGGGTGCCGCCGTACCGCCGTGATCCGTGACGGTGATGCCCAGCCGGTCGTGCGAGTAGGTCAGCCGCACCTCGGCCGAACCGGCGCCCGCGTGCTTGGTCACGTTGGTGAGCGCTTCCTGCACGATGCGGTACGCCGTGAGGTCCGCACCGGCGGACAACGGCCGTTGCCTGCCTTCGGTGTTGACGGTGACGGACAACCCGGCGGGCTCGAACGAGGCTGCCAGATCTGCCAGTTGGGCCAGACCGGGTGCGGGCCCCGCTGGAGTCTCCGAGTCGTCCGCGTGACGCAACAGGCCGACGGTGGCCTTGAGTTCGCGTACGGCCGACAGGGTGGTGCCGGCGAGTTCACCGGCGATCCGCTCGGCCTCCTCGGGCCGGCTGCGCATCAGCCGTACGACCGTACCGGCCTGGAGGTTGGCCAGGACGAGGTGATGGGCGACGACGTCGTGGAGGTCCCGGGCGATCCGCATGCGTTCCTCGGTGACACGGTGCCGTGCCTCCTGCTCCCGGGTCCGTTCCGCGTGCTCGGCACGTGCCCGCACGGCCTCCAGGCAGGCCGCGCGGAGCCGGGTCGTGGTGCCGAGCGAGGTCGGCAGCAGCAGCCAGAAGGCCGGGCCGAGCAGTTTCAGGACCAGCGGCTCGTTGTCAGGCCCTACGACGAGGGACGTGCCGGCCAGCAGGGCGATGCCGGAGGCGGTGAAGACGTTCGCGGTGGTCCGGTCGGAGCGCAGGGCCAGCGTGTAGAGCGCGACCATCAGCGGTCCGATCACCAGGACCGTGAGGATGTACCCGAGCGCGGCCACGGCCATGGCGCAGCACAGGGTGACCACCACCGTGGTGCGCGGCAGGGTGCGCCGCCACAGCAGGGCGAGCGAGGAGACAGCCGCGACCAACACGCCGGGCCACCACGGGACTTCGAGGTCGTGGCCCGGGAGCGTCATCACACTGCCCGGGAAGGAGCAGGCGAAGAGCGCGGCGGCGACGACCAGGTCGACGGTACGGGGATGGCAGCGCAGCACCCGCTGCAGGCTGTGGATCATGGCGTGGGGGGTTCCTGTCCGAGAGGGCCGGCGCCCGCCGGTTCCCACCGCGCATGGCGGGAACCGGCGCGCCTGCCCCTACTCGTCGAAGGTGACGACGATCTTCTCCGCCGCGCCCGGCGTCAGCGCGAGCTCGAAGGCGTCCTCGACCTCGGCGAAGGGCACACGGTGGCTGATCAGCTTGGCGAACCGCTCGTGGTGCTCGACGATCTCCCGCGTGACCTCGAAGATCTCGGTGGGGTAGCCCTGCGAGGCGATCAGTGTCAGCTCGCTGCGCAGCATCCCGCCGAGGTCGATGTCGGCGCCCTTCTTCTGTACGGCGACCATGACCAGCTTGGCGCCCCACTTCGCGGAGTCGACCGTGGTGTTGACGACCGCGGCGACGCCGGCGGCGTCGATGTAGATGTCGGTGCCCGGGCGGGGCTGGCCGAGCGCGTTGGCGGCCTGGCCGTGCAACTCGGTCAGCCGCGAAGTCACGTCCTCCTCGGCGGAGTTGATCACGGCGTCCGCGCCGACGGCGAGCGCCGTCTCCAGGCGCGAGGCGATGACGTCGGCGACGACGACGTGCTCGACCCCGCGCAGCTTCAGCCAGATCGCCGCGCCCAGACCGATGGGCCCGGCACCGAAGATGACGACCTTGTCGCCGGGTTCCGCCCCGGAACGGTTGACGGCGTGCCGGGCCACCGCCATCGGCTCGTTGAGGGCGGCGACGTCGAAGGGCACGCTGTCGGGGAACACGGTGACGCTCTTGCCGATCTCGCAGTCCTCCAGCAGGAGGTAGTCGCTCATGGCGCCGTGCTTGCCGCCGCAGCCGATGATCCCGGAGGGCGCACCCTGCGGGTTGACGACCACCCGGTCACCGGCCTTCAAGCCCTCGACCTCCGCACCGACCTCGACGATCTCCCCGGCCGGCTCGTGGCCGAGGGGGACCGGGACCATGGCGCCACCGGCTCCGAACGGGCCGCCGCCGATGTGGAGGAAGAAGGTGTCGGTGCCGCAGATCCCGCAGGCGCGGATCTTCATGAGGGCGTCCTTGGGCCCGGGCACCGGACGCTCGACGTCCACCACGTCGATCTTGTCTACGGCGCCGGTCTGCACGGACTTCATCGTGGCCATGAGGGGACTCGCTTTCCATGTGCGTGAGGGGTGTCACCGGCCCCGGCGGCGGACGGGGGGAGTACTCCGGCCGCCGGGACCGGTGACGGCGCCATACTCCGTCCCCACGGCGTACGGCGCGACGGGGACACCTCCGCTTCGGTGACCCCGGCTCTGGACTTGCTTGAGTTAGGCAACCATAAATGCGTTACTTAAGTCAAGCAACCGTTTCGACCTTGCTTAACTCAGGCAAGTAGCTGTTACGGTGGACGCATGTCCACACCGCCACCCGCGCCGCCACCCGTTCCGGCGGACGTAGTCGAGATCGAGCGGGTCCTCACCCGGATCGCCTACCTGGCCGGGCGGGCCCGGCAGCACGAGCGTCTGATGGCGCTCGCCGGGCTGCCGCTGGACCGGGCCGCCGTGGCGATCCTCCGCTACATCGCCGAGAGCGAGCCGATGCGCCCCGGCGTGCTGGCCGTCCGGATGTCGGTGGAGGCCTCTCATGTCACGCGCCAGCTACGGCAGTTGGAGCAACTCGGCCATGTGATCCGAATCCCGGACCCCGACGACGGCCGTGCTCAGCGCGTCCAGCTCACCGACAGCGGACTGGCCGCCGTCACTCGCATACGGGACGCGAGTCGCCGCGGCATGGAGATGGCGCTGGCCCACTGGTCCTCCGAGGACCTACGGCACCTCGCGGCGCTCTTCCACCGGCTGGTCGACGACTTCGTCACCCACGCCGAGGCCGCCGTGGACCTCGAAGCCTCCGCCTGACGGCTCGGGAAACCGGCCGCACCCGATCAACTGCCGGGCCCCGGTGGCAAATCGGCATGGGTGCCGGCGTCTCAGGCCTTGAAGCCGACGCCGCCGTACAGCGAGATCGGGCCCTCGCCGAGTGGCGTCTCGCCCTCCGCGAGTTCGGGATGCCAGTCCGCCACGGACACGATGCCTGGTTCGACCGGCTCAAGTCCCTTGAAGAAGCTGCTGACTTCGGTGTGCGAGCGGGCCACCAGCGTCACCCCGCCCGCCGCGTACGCGGCGATGCCCCGCTCCACCTTCTCCGGCTCGAAGTCGGCGGTCATCGCGGACAGCACCAGACAACTGCCCGGCGCCAGCGCGTCGATGAGGGTGTCCACCAGCTCGTGCGCGCCGTCCGCGTCCGGGATGAAGTGCAGCAGGGCGATGAGGGACAGGGCGACCGGGCGGTCGAAGTCGAGGACGCGGGCGGCCTGTTGGAGGATCGTGAGCGGTTCGCGGGCGTCGGCCTGGAGGTACTCCGTCGCACCCTCGGGGGTGCCGCGCAGCAGTGCCGCGGCGTGGGCGAGGACGATCGGGTCGTTGTCGACGTACACGACCCGCGCGTCCGGCGCGGTGGACTGGGCGATCTGGTGGAGGTTGGGCGCGGTCGGTATTCCGGTGCCGACGTCCAGGAACTGGCGGATGCCCGACTGCCGGGCGACCAGCCGCGTCGCCCGCTGCATGAACCAGCGGTTGGCCCGCGCGGTCCGTGGGGCACCCGGGTCAAGTGCCGTGATCTGCCTGCCGAGTTGCTCGTCGACCGGGTAGTTGTCCTTGCCGCCGAGGAACCAGTCGTACACCCGGGCCGGATGCGGCTTCGATGTGTCGATCCGCTGGACGGCCGGTTCTGTCCCGGTCACGCGACGCTCCTCTGCTCGGCTGTGCCCGACGACTCCGACGGGTCGTGCGAGAAGTTTGGCACGGTCATGCCGACCGGGTGGTGCCCTCCAACACGCCGTCCAGGAAACGGATCAGGTCCGCGAAGACCTCCGCCCGGTTCGTCTCGTGGAACACCTCGTGCCGGGCGCCCGGATAGACGCGTTCGGTCAACTCACCGCCGCTCAACCGCTCGACGCCGACACGGCTCCCGGCGAGCGGGACGAGCCGGTCGTCGCTGCCGTGCAGCCAGAGCAGGGGGAGAGGGCCGATGTCCCCCGACTCTGAGACGGTCCCCAGGGTGCGGGCGAAGGCCTCCAGCGTCGGCCGCTTCATCGGGCCGTGCCAGACCAGCGGATCCGCCGCGTACGCCGTACCGACGCCCGGGTCGCGGGAGAGCGCGGTCGGGTTGATCGGGATGTCGGGGATCTCGGCGAGTTCGAGCAGTCGGCCCGGCAGTTCCCAGGTGCCGATCACCGGCCCGGACAGCACGAGCGCGGCGAGCTCGTCGCCGTGGCGCTGCGCGAAACGGGAGGCGATCAGGCCGCCCATGGAGTGGCCGATCAGGACGAGGGGGACGCCGGGGTGCCTGGCGCGGGCCAGGTCGGCGACGGTGTGCAGGTCCGTGACCACGTCCTCGAAGTCCTCGATCAGCGCGCGCTCACCGGCCGACCCGCCGTGTCCCTGGTGGTCGGGACCGTGGACGGCCGCGCCGTGCGTCCGCAGTACGGCGGCCAACTCGGCGTACCGGCCGATGTGTTCGCCGTACCCGTGCGCGACGAGGGCGATGTACCGAGGGTGCTCGTGCGGCCACTCGCGTGCGGTGATCGTGCCCAGGGTGCCCGTGAGGACGTGCTCGCGGGTGTCGGCCATGTGTCCTCCGGAGGTGTCGGGAAGGTCGCGGTTCCGGGGGATCTTTCCACGTGGTGGTGCCGGTGGAACGCTACCGGCACTTCCGTCGGCTCTCGACAGTGCAGGGGCCACCTGCCGAGACACTCCTTACGCGGCCGGATGTAAGGACATACCATCGGTCCTCGCATGAACACGATGACGCTCTGGCACATATCCGGCTGGGAATTCGCCGCGCTCGCCGCCGCGGCCCTGCTCGTCGGCTTCTCCAAGACCGCCGTGAGCGGGGCCAACACGGTCAGCCTCGCGATCTTCGCGGCTGTCCTGCCCGCCCGCGCCTCCACCGGCGTACTGCTCCCGATCCTGATCGTCGGCGACATGCTCGCCGTCCTCACCTACCGACGGCACGCCCACTGGCCCACGCTGTGGCGGCTGTTCCCGGCGGTCGCGGCGGGAGTCGTGATCGGGACGCTGTTCCTGGTGTGGGCCGACGACGCGGTCGTACGGACGTCGATCGGCGCGATCCTGCTGTTCATGGCCGGGGTCACCCTGTGGCGCCGGCGCAAGGCGGAGGCCGGGGCCGGGGCAGACGACGAGCCGGACTCGGTCGTCACCAGGTCCGGGCGGGCGAAGGCCCGCTCGTACGGTGTGCTCGGCGGCTTCACCACGATGGTCGCCAACGCCGGCGGCCCGGTGATGTCGATGTACCTGCTCTCCGCGGGCTTCCGGAAACTGGGTTTCCTCGGCACCTCGGCGTTCTTCTTCCTCATCGTCAACGTGACCAAGGTGCCCTTCAGCGTCGGCCTCGGCCTCATCGACGGCCACTCGCTCCTCCTTGACGCGGCGCTCGCGGCATTCGTCGTACCCGGTGCGTTGATCGGCAAATGGGCTGTGAACCGAATCAACCAGCGACTGTTCGAGCAACTCGTGATCGCGGCGACGATCGTGGGCGGCCTCCAGCTGCTCCTCCGCTGACGCCACCGACTCCTCGGACCCGTGACCTCGTACGCTCACCCCATGGCCTCGCACATCCTGGTCCTCGGCGGCACCACCGAGGCGCGTGAACTGGCCGCCGAGCTGGCGGCCAGGCCCGGGGTCAGGGTGACCACCTCCCTCGCCGGCCGGGTCTCGCGGCCGGGGGCACTGGCCGGTGACGTACGGATCGGTGGGTTCGGCGGGGCCGAGGGGCTGGCCGCGTGGCTGCGGGAGCATCGCGTGGACGCTGTCGTCGACGCCACGCACCCTTTCGCCGAGTCGATCACCGCGAACGCGGCGCGAGCCGCGACGGCGACCGGACTGCCCGTCGTCGTACTGCGCAGGCCCGGCTGGCGGCCGGGACCCAGAGACCGCTGGCACCCGGTCGACTCGCTGGCGGAGGCCGCGGACGTGCTGCCCGGACTCGGTCGGCGCGTCCTGCTCACCACCGGACGCCTCGGGCTCGCCGCCTTCGCTCACCTCGCCCAACTGCACTTCGTCGTACGGTCGGTGGAGCCGCCCGAGCCTCCGATGCCGCCGGATGCCGAAGTGCTGCTGGCACGCGGGCCGTTCACAGTGGCCGACGAGGCGGCGCTGTTGCGCGCGCACCGGATCGACGTCGTCGTCACGAAGGACAGCGGGGGAGCGGCGACGGCGGCCAAACTGACCGCCGCGCGGGAAGCGGGCGTTCCGGTCGTGGTCGTACGACGACCGCGGTTGCCGGACGGTGTGCGCGCGGTGCCCGATGTGGGTGGGGTGCTGGAGCGGCTGGGTCTCAGCCCGGAGCGATGACCGTGGCCCGGAGACGGTCCACCGCGCGCAGTACCTCGTCCCGGTTCTTGGCGCTCTTCATCCAGGCCGGGAGGCGGGCGACCAGTGTCATCTTGCGGCCGGTCTCGTACCAGGGCGCGCGTTCGCGCAGGTCGGCGGCGACGAACCGGCTGATCAGGTCCAGGTGGGCGAGGTTGTAGGCCCACAGACCGCCGTGCCGGGTCCGCGTCTGCAGCCACAGGGGCACGTGGAA
The DNA here is from genome assembly GCF_000716435.1 of Streptomyces xylophagus. Lineage (GTDB taxonomy): Bacteria > Actinomycetota > Actinomycetes > Streptomycetales > Streptomycetaceae > Streptomyces > Streptomyces xylophagus. The sequence goes on along the minus strand of NZ_JNWO01000007.1, from coordinate 551,585 downwards.
GTAGGGATCTCGGGCGAGGTCCGCAGAACCGTACCGGAGGGAGAAGCTGCGGCCCGCGCAGGTCCGCGACAGGCCGCAGCTTCGGCAGACGAGGTGCCTCGGCGCGAACAACGCCGGGTTCGGCTCCTGGCACGGCTGCTGTACGACATGGGCGATCCGCTCGCAGCGCGGGCACCGCACCAGCATCGAGTCCAGGAAGTCGTACTTGGTGCTGCGCGGATCGCGGAAGCGGACCGGGGCGGAGGACATGCCGTGAGTGTCGCGCCCGCCCGGCCCCTGCGTCACCCGGTTTTCAGGAGTGGGCGCTCCCCGCCAACTCCGCCGGACGCTGCGGCAGTCCACTGCTCAGGTCCTCCACCAGGAGCCGCTTGGCGATGGAGTCGACCGCGGCGCGGAGGTCCTCGCCCGACGGGCGGCCGATGTCCTGCTGCACCCGTTCCTCCAGCCAGGTGCCCCACGCCTTGCCGATGACCTCGGCCTCGCGTTCGCCCGCGGCGGTGTGGGAGAGGAGGTTGCCGTCGCGGGTCAGGTAGCCCTCCTGGACCATGCGGTCGAAGACCGGGAGGAGCACCTCCGGCGGCATGTGCCGGCGGGCGGCGATCAGGCCGAGGCTCGCGTGGCCGACCAGCCTGCCGAACAGTTCGACCTGCATCACGGCCCAGGCGCCGGCGATGTCCAGCCGGGTGTCGGAGCCGGTGATGATCCGCCGCGCGGTGTCGAGGTCCGTGCTGCCGATGACCTTGCCCACAGCGGCTTCGAGGAGCCGTTGCGAGTCCGCGCCGCGCGGTGACGCGAAGCCCTCTCCCATGTCGGTGGAGCCCATCCGCGCGCTGTCCCGCAGCTCGACCTGCTTGAGGAACAGGGCGACGACGAAGCCGATCACCGCGACCGGGACCGCCCACCGGAACACCGTCTGGATGGTGTCCGCGTAGGCGTTGATGATCGGAGCCGCTGCGGCGGCCGGCAGTTTGTGCAGGCCCTGGGGGCTGGTTGCCGCCTTGGTGAGCATGGCCGGGTCCAGTGCGCTGGTTCTCGCGGCCGAAGCGATTCCGTCGCGGAGATTGGGGCCCAGGCTGTTGGTGTAGATCGTGCCGAAGACGGCGGTGCCGAACGAACTGCCCAGCGTACGGAAGAAGGTGACGCCGGAGGTCGCGGTGCCGAGGTCGACGTACTCGACGGTGTTCTGCACGGCGATCGTCAGGACCTGCATGCACAGCCCGATGCCGGTGCCGAGCACGAACATGTACAGCGACTCCAGCCAGGCGCCGGTGCCCGGACCCATGAGGGACATCAGATAGAGCCCGACGCCCATCACCAGGGAGCCGACGATGGGGAAGTAGCGGTACTGGCCCGTCTTGCTGACCACGTTGCCGCTGAAGACGGACGCGATCAGCAGGCCGATCACCAGGGGCAGCGTCCGCACACCGGAGATCGTGGCCGAGTCGCCGTCGACGTACTGCAGATAGGTCGGCAGATACGTCAGCGCGCCGAGCATCGCGAAACCGACGATGAAGCTGAGGATCGAGCAGACCGTGAACACCGGGTTCGCGAACAGCCGCATGGGCAGCATGGGTTGCTCGGCCCGGGTCTCGACCCAGCAGAAAAGTGCGAGCGCGACCGTGCCGCCGACGAACAGGCCGATGATGGTCGGCGAAGCCCATGCGTACTGGTTGCCGCCCCAACTCGTCGCCAGGATCAGCGAGCTCGCGCCGACCGCGACGAGCGCGATGCCCAGGTAGTCGATGACGGGCCGCATCGCCGACTTGACCACGGGGATGGTACGGGCCGCCGCGACGACCACGATGATCGCGATGGGGACGTTGACGTAGAACGCCCAGCGCCAGGTGAGGTGGTCGGTGAACAGGCCGCCCAGGAGCGGCCCGATGACCGTGGCCACGCCGAACACCGCGCCGATCGCGCCCTGGTACTTGCCGCGCTCCCGCAGCGGGATGACGTCGGCGATCAGCGCCATCGCCGTCACCATCAGACCGCCCGCGCCGATGCCCTGCACGGCCCGCCAGGCGATCAGCAGCGTCATGTTGGTGGCGAGACCGCACAGGAACGAACCCGTGATGAACACGATCGCCGAGACCTGGAAGACCACCTTGCGGCCGAACAGGTCACCGAACTTGCCGACCAGCACGGTCGCCACGGTCTCGGCCAGCAGATAGGCGGTGACCACCCACGACATGTGCGCGGCACCGCCCAGGTCCGACACGATCGTCGGCAGGGCCGTACCCACGATGGTCTGGTCGAGGGCCGCCAGCAGCATGCCCAGCATGATCGTCACGAAGACGACGTTGCGGCGGCGAGGGTCCAGCACAGGGGGCTGCTGCGCGGAAGGCAGCGCGGTTTCCTCGGCGACTGTCACGAGGTCACTTTCACACCAAGGGACCACCTCTGCACAGTGGGCGGGTCCGCTCGGGTTCCGCCCGGCGCGCTACTCGGTGCCCGGGTGCCGGCGCAGCAGATACGTGTCCATGATCCAGCCCTTGCGCTCACGGGCCTCGGCGCGCAGCCGCTCGATGCGCGGAGCGGCCTCGGCTATCGGTCCGGAGGCGAGGATCTCGTCCGGGGTGCCGATGTAGGCGCCCCAATAGATGTCGATGTCCTGGTCGGCGTACTGCCGGAAGGTCTGCTGCGCGTCCAGCATCACGACCACGTCGTCCACACCCTCTGGGAACCCCTCGGAAAGCCGCCGGCCCGTGGTGATCTGCACCGGCCGGGCCACCCGGTTCAGTCCCGTGCGGTGCCGGGCGACGAGCGCAGAGACACTGCTGATGCCGGGCACGACGTCGTACGTGAACGCCACCGCACCCCGCTCCAGGATCTCCTCCAGGATGCCGAGCGTGCTGTCGTACAGCGAAGGGTCACCCCACACCAGGAACGCGCCGCTCTCCTCCTCGCCCAGCTCCTCGGTGATGAGCCGTTCGTAGATGTCCGCGCGGGCGCTGCGCCAGTCGCCGACCGCGGGGGAGTACGCGGCGCCGCCGGCCTTCCGGTCCCGCTCCGGGTCGCGCGCCTCGACCAGGCGGTACGTCCCCTCCGGTATGTGCGCGTCGAGCATGTCCCGCCGCAACTGCGTGAGGTCGGACTTCACCTCGCCCTTGTCGAGGAGGAAGAACACGTCCGTGCTCCGCAGCGCCCTGACCGCCTGCAGGGTCAGCTGCTCGGGGTCGCCCGCGCCGATACCGATGACATGAATCTTTCGCACGCCCCCGAGTCTGCCCCACGCCACTGACAGTCCGTACACCGCACCGGCCCGGCCACGGCGTCCCGCGAAACGGCCGGGCTACGACACCCCGCGCAGCCGAGGCGCCCGAGCCCGCGCGTCCACACTCCCGCCGCCCCGCTCCACATCGTCCCCAAGCCCGCGCGCCCACGCGGCGACCCCCGCGAGATCCATCCCGTACGGCCGCTCGCGCCCCGTCACGGATGCCCACTCCTCTACGCCCCCGGCCCCGCGCCGCAACAGCCGGGCGCCGCCGGTGACGTTCCCCCGGGCCGCGTGCGTGAGGCCAACGGCGAGCTGGGCGAGCGCGCGCCACAGGGCACGCTCCTCATCCGGCCCCGACTTCCAGGCGTCCTCGAAGACCTCGTGCGCATGGAACGGTTTCCCCTCGTCGAGCAGCGCCTGCGCCTCGACGACGGTCACCTCCGGCGCGCGCACGACCCCCTCGGGCTGCCGTGCCACGCCGTCCGCGTCGTACGGCAACGGCCGCCCGAGCCCGTCCCGCGGCCGGGCGTTGCGCGCCCGCCCGTCGTCGTCCCGGTCCCGTGCTCCGGCCGTACCGCCTGACGATGTGTCGTCCATACGACGATTGTCCCGCGCCCGGTGCCGGCTTCGGCGCACCCCCGGGCGTGGGGTAAAGTGCTGTTCGCGCGATCACGCGGTTCACCGCGGGAAGCGCACCGGGACGTGGCGCAGCTTGGTAGCGCACTTGACTGGGGGTCAAGGGGTCGCAGGTTCAAATCCTGTCGTCCCGACGGTGCGAAGGGTCTTCACGGGCGAGAGCCTGTGGGGGCCCTTTTCGTATGGAGCGCTTCCGGTCCTCGACCACCAAGGGGCCTTCCCTTCCTCGGTCTCACGCCGCGGCGCGGGCCGCGCCCAGCAGTGCGGCGTCCCCTGCGGGGCCTGCGGGTTTCATCGCACGGGTACGTCGTGCGTCGGCACCCGGGTCGTCCGGTGTCCAGCCCCCGGCGGCGAGACCGGCGGACAGGGCGGGGGCGACGAGGTCCCAGGAGCGGGCCATGGAGCCCCCGACGACCAGGGCGGTCGCGCCGAAGTCCACCAGGTGCGGGCCCAGCGCCGTGCCCAGTCCGGTGAAGACGTCGTCCAGCACCCGCTGGGCCCGCTCCTCCCCGGCTCTCGCGCGTCCGGCGATGTCGTGCACATCGGCGGCGGGGTCGCCGTAGCGGGTGAGGATCGCCCGGCGGGAGACGGTGTCCTCCAGCGGGCGGCCGTCGATCTCGGTGAGGTCCATCCGCCCCTCGGGGGGTATCCCGGGACCGTTGTCGCGGATGCGGCCGTCGGCGAGGAACGCGGAGCCGACACCGGTGCCGAGCGTGATACCGACGGCGCGGCGGTGCCCGCGGACGGTACCCGCGGACCACTCGCCGGTCAGGAAGGCGTGGGCGTCGTTGAGGAACACGACGTCCCCGGGACGCTGCCGCAGTCCGTGGAGGAGCGCTGCGCGCACGTCCATCCCGTACAGGGCGTCGAACTTGCCCACGCCCTGGAAGAGGGCGATCCCCCGTGCGTAGTCGAACGGTCCGGGCACCGCCACGCCCCACCGCGCACCAGGAGGCACCCGCAGCTCGTCGGCGCAGTGTCGTACGGTGCCGAGGATGGCTTCGGCATCGCCGTCCGCGTCTAGCGGCCTGCGGGTACGGCTGGTGACACGCCCGTCGCGCAGGTCGACGAGCGCCGCGGTGACATGGGTGCCGCCGATCTCCAGGACAGGAATCAACGGACCAACGCCTTCACGACACGCACCGGGCCGACGCCGGTGGCTCGCAGGGTGTAGGGGCCGACCGCGGCCGGCACAGTGAGCGTCTCCGCGTAGGCCAGTTCGTGCCGGTCGCCAGCCGCGGTGTGCACCGTGACGCCTTCCCCTTCCACCACGTTCAGGATGTGGAACCGTCCCTGCGTGTCGTCGGGAGCCTCGGCGTCGGCGTCGAGCACGAACCGCCTGACCTCGTAGAACATCTCGGCCAGGTCGCCGATGACCTCCTCCCGCCAACCGGTGCCCTCGCGCAGGGTGCGCGGCTTCTGCACCAGGTCGCGGGTGACGGCCTCCCCGCGTCGGCCGGTCTCCAGGTTGGCGAACCCGTGCTCGTAGGGGAGGGGGCGCGGGTTGCCGTCGGCACCGGGTCGGAGCCAGTCGTAGAACCTCAGGCTGTACAGATAGGGGGTGGCGCTGATCTCCAGTACGAGGTTGCCCGCGCCGCTGGCGTGCGGGGTGCCCGCCGGGATCATGAACAACTGGCCCTGTTCGGCGGGGAAGGCCAGGACGTGGTCCTCGGGGTCCATGGGGACTCCGTCGGTGACGGCCCGTTCCACCTCCTTGCGGAAGGCGTCCACGTCGGTGTCCTCGTGCAGGCCGAGGAACACCTTGGTGTCGGTGCTGCCGAGGGTGAGGTAGTACGTCTCGTGCTGGGTGTAGTCCCAGCCGAAACGCTCGCGCATGTACGACTCCTTGGGGTGGCAGTGCACGGACAGGCTGCCGCCGCCGACGGTGTCCAGGTAGTCGAAGCGGATCGGGAAGGACGTACCGAAGCGGGCGTGCACCTCTTCCCCCAGCACGCTCAACGGCTCCAGCACGCACAGGAGTTGGAACGGCACCTCGGCCTGCGCCTCCGGTCCGGTGCCGACGAGGATGCCGGCCTCGGGGGCGATCAGTTCATAACCGAGCGCGGTGTTGCGGGAGTCGGGGTTGAAGCCGAGCTCGCGCTGTGCCCAATGTCCGCCCCAGGGAGTGGAGTTGAAGTACGGGCGGGTGCGGACGGGCTTGCGGGCCAGGTCGGCGTACGTGGCGCGCAGGCCTGCTCCGTCGATCCATGCCGGGTGGTCGGGGTGCTGCATGTCGAGCCAGGCGTCGAGGCGGTGGGCGAGCGAGTCGCGGTGCCGGTCGAGCATCGGCCAGTCGACGTAGAAGAGGCGTCTGAAGTCGGGCTTCTCGCCCGGTAGGCCGAGGTTGGTGCCCAACTCGCCCGCGCCGACGGCGGCTTCCGCGTAGCGCTTGGGCACGTCGGCGTACCAGAGCAGGTCGTGGTCGACGAGGGCGGCGCCGGGGCCGTAGACGAGGCGTAGCCCTTCCTGTGGTGGTGTGGATACCGGGAGGGTCTCGAAGAGGTCGTCGAGGGGGTTGTCGGCGAGCTTGCGGAAGTACGGGTCGTCGGCGTCCGCCGGGTGTTCGGTACGGCTTCTGACGAGCGCCGGCCGTGCGTAGTGGTTCCGGATGTCGAGCAGGGTGACGGGGACGCCGCGCCCGGTCAGTTCGTGTGCGAGGCGGTCGGCGAGGAGGGACCAGTCGACGGACGGGGAACCGTCGATGGCCAACACCGCCGGGCCGTCGGGGAGTTGGGAGGCCACTGCCTGCCATCCCGTGTGGAATGCGGCCTGCGGGGCGGGGGCGTAGCGCGGATCGAGCCGGTACACACGGTCTCCTTCTGCGGGCAGGGCGCCGTTCATTCCTTGCTCGATCCGGCGAGCATCCCGGAGACCAGCGTGCGCTGCGAGAAGACGAAGAGCACCAGCACGGGAAGGATGGCGATGAGGATGGCCAGGGCGAGTTCGGGGATGGTGACGTTCAGCCCGGCGCCCGCGACGGGGTTGAACGACGGGGTGGAGGTGAGCAGTTGGTTCAGGCCCACCTGGACGGGGAACTGATCGCTGTTCGGCAGGACGAGATAGGGCAGGAAGAAGTTGTTCCAGTTGCCCACGAAGCTGAAGAACGCGACCAGTCCGACCACCGGTTTGGCGAGCGGGAGCGCGATGCGCGCGAAGAGCTGCCATTCCGTGCAGCCGTCGATGCGCGCGGCGGACAGCAGGTCCCTGGGGAGGCTGCTCCCGAAGTAGATGTAGACCAGGTACACGCCGAACGGGTAGAAGGAGAAGGGGAGTATCACCGACCAGATGGTGCCGATCAGGTGGAAGCGGTTGAGTTCCAGGAAGATCGGCAGCACCAGGGTGGCCTGCGGCATGATCATGGTGACCAGGGTGATCGTCAGGAGCGTCTTGCGTCCGCGGAACTTCGTCAGTGCCAGCGCGTAGCCGGCCGGAACGCTGACGGCCAGCGTCAGGACGAGTGAACCGCCCGAGTAGATCGCCGAGTTGCGCAGCCATGTCGTCATGGCGCCGTCCTGGAAGGCGAACAAGTGCCGCCAGGCGGTGCCTATTTGATGGAACGAGCCGAAGGAGAGCGGGTTGTCCCGTACCACTTCGCCGGCGGTCTTCGACGGTGCCAGCAGCAGCCAGATCACCGGCAGTACGAAGAACACCAGCAGAAGGGCCAGGAGGAGTCCAACGACCAGGAAGGGGAGGCTCCTTGACGGGCGGACGCGTCGCCTTACCGCCGTCAGGAAGAGAGTCGTCTGTGTCATTTCTCGTCCAACTTGAACAGGTTCGAGCGAGCGACCAGCAGCCCGGCGGCGAGGAGGCCCACGGCGAGGAGGACGACCGCGATGGCGGCGGCGCCGTTGAAGTCGCCCTGCTGGAAGGCGTAGACGTAGGCCAGTTGGTTGGGCGACCAGGTGGGGCTCACTCTGCCGAGGCTGGCGGTCTGGAGCAGTTGGGGTTCGACGAACAGTTGGGTGCCCGTCGCGAAGGCCATGATCGTCATGTAGACGATCCACTGCCGGATCATCGGGATCTGGATGTGCCAGGCGGTGCGCCACGGGCCCGCACCGTCCATCCGGGCGGCTTCGATCACTTCGTCGGGGATGTTGTTGAGCGCCCCGTACATCACGACCATCCAGCCGCCGGCGCCGGTCCAGAAGGCGATCAGCATGAGGATCAGCGGCAGGTTGCCGGGGGCCAGGACGGCGGCGAACGTCTTGAACCCCATGGCGGTGAGCAGCCGTGAGACCGGGCTGACATCCGGGTCCAGCATGAACAGCCAGACCAGCACGCTCGCCACTCCGGCGAGGGCGCCGGGGATGTAGTACAGGAAGCGGAAGAGCGCCGATGTGCCCGGGCGGACTCGGCTGCGCAGGATCACGGCGGTCAGCACGACCAGGACGACGAGCGTCACCAGCCACATCACCAGGTAGATCAGCATGTGGGTGAAGGCCGGGGCGAAGCGGTAGTCCTGGATGACCTTCACGAACTGGTTGAGGCCGGTGAACTGGCCCCGGTCGTTGGTGAGCGCGAGGTAGAAGGAATAACCGGTGGGGAAGACGCCGAACGCGAGCAGCAGCACCGCGTAGCCGGCGACGAAGAGGTAGCCAGCGAGACCGCGGCCCGTGCGCCGCGGCGTGGTGCCGCGGCGCACGGGGGAGACGGTGACGCGCTCGGTCTCCAGCAAGGTCACTGATCGACCACCTTGTAGCCCTGGCTCTTGGCCTCGTTGGCGATCTCCTGCTGCCAGGCCGGCAGGGTCGAGGTCAGGCTCTTGCCCGCGGTCAGGGCGGGAAGGACGACGCTGGACCAGGCGGTGGCATCGGAGAACCTGGTGTTCGACCAGCCGGTCCACACCTCGTTCGCGGCCTGCTCGAACGGCCCGCTCACGTCATTGGCGAAGTAGTCCTTGTTGGCCGGGTTGGCCAGCCAGGTCTTCGCGGCCTGGGTGTAGGCCGGATAGGTGGGCGCGGTGGCCTGGTTCTCGTCGGAGGTGGTCAGCCAGGTGGCCAGGTCGGTGGACGCCTTGAGGTTGGCGCTGTGCGAGGACACCATCCACACACCGCCGCCGACGTTGCCCGTGGCGGCCGTGCTCTCGCCCTGCCAGGTCAACGGGGGCGCGGCGGCGATCTGCTTGGCCGGGGTCTTGAAACCGGCCTTGAACAGGTACTGGCCGTACCACGAAGGGCCGTACGCCATAAGGACTTTGGAGCCGCTGTTCTTGGCGAAGCCCTGGCTGAAGAAGCCCTGGGTGGCGATGGCCTTGGCGCTGATGAGGTTGTCCAGCAGCGTCGCCATCCGCGTGCACTTCGGATCGGCCAGGTCGGTGCGCAGGGTGTCGGGCTTCACCAGGTTGAACGCGGGGCACTGGCCCGACCAGAAGTACGACTCATGGGAGTTGGTGTCGCCGACCGAGCCGACCAGATAGCCCGGGTGCTCCTTGGCGACCTTCTTGCCGAGGGCCTCGTACTCCTGCCATGTCGCGGGGACCTTGTAACCCCACTTGTCCATAAGGGACTTGTTGTACCAGAGGAGGACCTGCGCGATGTCGTTGCGCATGCAGTAGGTGTGGCCGTTGAACTGACAGGGCGTCAGGGAGCCCTTGGCGAAACCGTCGAGCGTGCTCTGCGGTACGAGCTTCTCGTCCAGGGGTGCCGCGAACGGCTGTGCCCCGGGCTTGGTGGCCTCCGACGCCCAGGTCACGTCGGTCGGATTGCCGAACACCACGTCCGGCCAGCCGCTGCCGGTCCGGTCGAACAGCTGCACCTTCGACTGCAGATACGTCGATCCGTCGGCACCGCCGTCGTACGTGACGATCTTCATCTTCACGTCGGGGTGCGACTTCTGGTAGGCCTGCACCGACGGCAGCCTGGTCGAGTCGGCCCACACCGTTATCTGCGAACCCGCCTTCTGCGCGGCCGGCTTGAACGCCGACTGCTTGGAGGCGGAAGGGGTGGTGGTGTCGGCGCTGGCGCAGCCCGCCAGTGCCGCCGCGGTGGCCAGGGACAGCATGATGGCCGCCGCGCGGAGCAGCGAGTGACGCCGACCGGTTCTCGGAGATCGGGAAGACTCCATCGTCTTGCCTTGCCTTTCTGTTCTCGCGCCGCTCAGCGCGGTTGCTCGACGAACGGCAGGAGTTGGCTGCCGTAGCCGAAATCGAGGGGGAGGGCGATGCCGGGCCCCGTGGGGGCGTGCACCAGGCCCTGGTCGTCCACGTGGCGCTCCCGGACGACGTTCACCGAGGTCACCAGGGACTCGTAGTAGGTGGTGTTGGAGATGGCCATGCACAGGTGCTGGTTCGGGATGTCCGAACCGTGCACCTCGGCCCGCAGCCGGTAGGCGTCGGCGAGGTGGGCGGTGCGCATGGCGCCGGTGATGCCGCCCCGGAGGGTGGTGCCGGCCCGCACGCCGAAGGTGGCGGCACCGGCGCGGATGAAGTCCGCGGCGTTCATGTGGGCGCCGTCGGAGGTCTCGGCGACCAGCAGCGGTACGTCCACGACCTCGGCCAGCTTCTGGTACGCGGAGATGCTGAACTCCCGCATGGGCTCCTCGTACCAGAGGTAGTCGGCCTCGGAGAGTGCCCGTCCCAGCCGGATCGCGTCGGGCAGGTCGAAGCCGGCCGACCCGTCGTACATGAGGGGGACGGAGGGGCCGACGTGGTCGCGCAGCGCCAGACAGAGCTCGGCGTCACGGCGGGCGTCGCCCCAGGCGTGCAGCTTGATGCCCACGTAGCCCAGCGCCAGGCACTGGTCCGCCACGTCGAGGAACTCCGCGATGCTGGAGAACGTCGAGGTGGAGGCGTAGGCGGGGATGGCGTCTCTGAAGCCGCCGAGCAGACGCCAGACCGGTTCGCCGTGGTAGCGGCCGGCCAGGTCCCACAGGGCGGTGTCGATGAGGCCCAGGGTGGGGAGCGGGAGTTCGTGGATACGGTCCAGCTCCCACACCCGGTGCCACAGCCATTCCCGCTGGAACGGGTCGGCTCCGACCAGTTCCGCGCGGAAGACCCGGTCCACCAGGTCCCGCAGGGTGGAGTGGGCGCCGGGACGGGCGAACACCGCCACTCCCTCGGCGCCCTCGTCCGTCCCGATGTGCAGGACCGCGCCGTCGCCCACCGGAGCGCTGCCGCTCAGCCCGTCGCGCCAGCGGAAGGGCGGACTGGCTGCCGGAACATCGATCCGGTGTACTTCGACATGGGTGATCTTCATCCTGGCTTTCGTCTTCTGTAGGGAGACCTGCAAGGGAAACGTTTTGGCTGAGAAGCGGGGTGCTCAGAAGCCGCCGTACGCCTGGAGCGCGTAGATGCTGCCGCCGTTCCCGCTGGAACCGGTGACGGTCAGGCGCAAGTAGCGTGCGGTGACGGGGGTGTCGGCGAAGGAGTAGACGGTCGACGACGAGGTGGCGGCGGAGGTGTGGTCCTCGAACACGGACCAGGTCGTGCCGTCGGTGGAGTACTCCAGGCGGTACTTGTAGCCGCCGGACAACTCGAAGGTGGTCACCACGCTGGAGACTGCGGTGTCCTTGCCCAGGTCGACCCGGATCCAGGACGGATCGGGCAGGCCAGCGCCCTGTGCCCAGCGGGTGGAGGGATTACCGTCGACCGCCTTCTCGGGCGCGTGGTCCGCGTCGTACGCCGACGAGGCGATGACCGGCTTGTTCAGGGCCAGGTCGTTGTCGGCCGGCGTGGTGACGACAGCTGCCTTGCTGGGGTCGGAGGTGTTCAGCGCCTCGTCGCGTGCCACGACGGTGAAGGAGTACTGCGTGTCGGCGGTCAGGCCGGAGACCCGCAGGGTCGTGGCGTCGGTGACACCGATCCGCTTGCCGTCCTGGTAGACGACGTAGCTGGTCACGCCGGTGTCATCGGTCGCGGCCGGCCAGCTGACATCGACCAGGCTCGGCAGCAGCGGCTTGACCGTGGGCTGCCCGGGAGCGGTCGGGGCCGTGTGGTCCGTGACGATTCTGGGAGTGCCGTAGACCTGGAAGTCGTAGATGCTGCCGCCGTTCCAGCTGGAGCCGGTGACGGTCAAGCGTACGAAACGGCCCGCGACCGGGGTGTCCGTGTGGGCGTAGTCGGTCGCCGCCGTGGTGTTCGCGGCGGTGCGGTCCGCGAGGGTCTTCCAGTGGACCTCGTCGGGGGAGACCTCGATGCGGTACTTGTAGCCGCTGGCCTTCTCGAAGGTCGTGATCGCGCCGTTCACGTCGTACGACGCCCCGAGATCGACCTGGATCCAGGACGGGTCGGGCAGGCCGAGGCCCTGCGCCCAGCGGGTGGAGAGGTCGCCGTCGACCGCCTTCTCCGGGGTGTTGGCCTCCGAGTACGACGAGGCGGTGATCGGCTTCTTGAGAGCGAGGTCGGAGCCGGACGGCATGGTGACCTTGAGCGCCTGGCTGGGCTGGGACTCGTTGCCGGCGGCGTCGCGGGCGGTGATCTTGAAGGTGTACGTCTGCCCGGCGGTCAGGCCCGGGAGGCGCACCGTGGTGTTGCCGGTGGCGCTGACCAGCTTGCCGTCGCGGTAGACGGAGTAGCCGGTGACGGCGGTGTCGTCGGTGGACGCGGCCCAGGTGAGGTCCGCGATCGTCGGGAAGTCGGTGACCGCGCTCGGCGTGCCGGGCGTGCTGGGTGCCTGGTGGTCGGTGATGGTGGGACCCGGGTCGAGGTGACGGTAACTCGGCTGCAGGCCCGCGTTGTTGACGATGGAGGCCGGCAGTTGGGCGCAGGAAGCCACGGTGGTGTTGCCGCTGACGGTGCTGCCCGTGCTGTTGGCCTGGGTGGAGAAGGCGGGCTGGGTGGTGAAGTTGCCGGTGGCGTCGATGTCCATGCCGTGGTTGAGGAACAGCCACTGGTAGGCGACGTCGCACAGGGCGTTGCCGGTGTTCGTCCAGTACCGGCTGCCTTCGTCGTGGTAGATCGCGCCGTAGGCGGGCGGTGGCGTGCCGTGGATGTAGTTGCCGGACACCACACCGCCGGGGTTGGAGCTCAGCGTGTAGATGGCGCCGCCGTCGGCCTGCGACTTCATGATGTCGGAGATCTCGTTGTCCGTGACCTCGGTGTCGCGGCTGGTCGTGGGGGTGTCCCAGATCGGAACGCCCAGATTCCCGGGGTAGTTGGTGTCGCCGCCCTGGTCGGTGAGGCCCCAGCCCCAGCCGACGGAGATGCCGGTGTAGGGCAGGTCGTAGACCTTGTTGTGGGTGATGGTGGTGTGGTCGGTGTAGCCGGCCAGGATGCCGATGGAGCCGTTGTACTGGTCGGCGACCTTGGTGACCACGTTGTTGGCGACCTGGGTGTCCTTGGTGATGTCCCGGGGGTCGTCGGGGTGGGCGTCGATTACCTCAACTCCGCCGATCTGGATGCCGGTTGCGGCGATCTGGCGGAAGACGTTGCCCGTGATGTCGGTGCCCTGCGTGCCGGTGTTCAAGTTCAGCCCGACCGCGCCGAGATGGGTGAAGGTGTTGCCCTCGAAGCCGATGCCGTGGCCGTAGTTGACGTTGACGGCACCCGGAGTCTTCTGCCACTTCAGGCGGGTCGCGTCGAAGTCCGGGTCGTTGCCGACCATCCGGAAACCGGCCTGGCCCTCGATGAGGCCTTCGGACGAACTGGGCGCGAGCCAGGTGGAGTAGGAGAAGGCGATGCCCTGGAACGACACGTTGCTGACCGGGGCGGTCCTGGTGCCGTTGAGGTCCACCAGGTCCTGCACCAGCGGCACGGTGACGGTCGAAGTGGCGAGATTCTGGCCGGACTTGGGCATGTAGTAGATCTCGCCCGCGCCCTTGTCCAGGTACCACTCACCGGGCGTGTCCAGCAGTTCGCGGGCGTTCTCCAGCCAGGTCGGGTTCTGGATCTCCTGGCCCTGCTGGAGATGGGCGTTGTGCCAACACGGCTGCTGCATCGTCATCTTGTTGTCGGCGATCGACTGCACGGGGCAGCGCATCAGCTTCCAGCCCCAGGAGCTGACGACCTCCAGGTCCGAGGGACGCTTGTAGGCGTTGAGACTGGAGTCAGTGAAGGCGTAACCGGTGGACGTCTGGCTGAAGCCCGAGGGGTTCTTGCCGCTGCGGGCCCGGGTCTCCAACTCGCCGTCCACATACAGCTGGCGGGTGTCGATGTCGCCCACCTTGGCCTTGTAGACCTTCCCCGCCGAGTCGGCCGGGGTCCAGCCGGTGACCTGCTTGCCCCCGCTGATCACCGGGTGTGCGCCGGGGGCGGCCTCGTAGACGATCCGGTGTCCGTCGCGGCCGGAGTCCCGGGCGGTCAGGGCGAAGGTGCGGCTCAGTTGGTAGGTGCCGGACAGGAGCCGGACATGGATGTCGCCCTTGGCCTTCTGTTTGACGTCGCGCACGTAGTCCCGTGCGTGGTCGAGGGTCTTGAAGGGGTGTGCGGCGGTGCCGGAGCCCACGTCCCGGCCGGTCGGAGAGACATAGACATCGAGGTCCGGCGACCGGGGAGCCGCCTGGGCCGGCAGGGCAGTCAGCAGGGCTGCCACCGTGGCCACCGAGAAGGCGGCCGTCAAACTTCTTCGCAGCGGCACGAAGGCGCCCCTGCGCGCAGACGGATGAGACACACGTATCCAATCGCCTGAGGGAGGTTGATCCCCGCAAGTCCCGGTCGTCCACCGGGACTTGCAGGGCGTCGGGCGGCCCGATCGCTGTGCCGCGGCACATGCGGGGTCGGCCGGTTCAGGAGGCCGGGGCCTCCGGGGAGGGCGGTTGAGCCCCGGGACTGAACAGCCGGTCGCGAATCTTGTTCTCGAACTGGCTCTGGGTGGTGGCGATGTGCTCCACCATCAGCCGCTCCGCGAGATCGGCCGCCCCCGCGGCGACCGCCTCCGCTATGGCCACATGCTGATGCGCGGCGACTTCCAGCGATCCGGGCACGTCACCGTGGAAGAGCAGCACGTCGGACTGGGACGCCAGACGCCGCACACCGGCGACGCTCGCCCTCAGGAACACGTTGTGCGAGGCGGCGCCCACCGCGTCGTGGAACGCCGCGTCCGCCTTGGCGAAGGTGTCCACGTCGTTCATCGTGGCCGCGGTCAAGGAGCTCTCCGCGCTCTCCCGGATGGCCCGGACCTCGATCGGGGTGGCGTGGGAGGCGGCACGGCGTGCTGTCTCCGACTCGATCACCTTGCGGTAGTCCAGGAGCATGCGGACGTCTTCCATGCCGGTCGGCCGGAAGTGCGAGAACTCGTCGTCCAGCAGTCCGCCGACCGAGGCCGCGACGAAGATGCCCGCACCGCGCCGCACTTGGAGCCGGCCGATCGCGGCCAGCACCTTCACGGCCTCGCGGGTGACGTTGCGGGATGCTCCCAGGATCTCGGCCAGGCCCTGTTCGGTGGGGAGACGGTCGCCGGGCCGCAGGTTCTGCTGGGCGATGTACTCCAGCAGTTGCTCCGCGACCAGTTCATATCCCGGACGGTAGGCCGGTGTTGAGTCGCCCAAGGCGAATCCCCTCTTGCGCCACGAATCTTGTGCCACGAATGAATCAGGTTCATTTCCGTGGCCAATATGGCACTGCCGCTGTGAGTTGGGAAGAGATCGGACAGATCTCGGTCGGGAGCCATGCGTAGATCCTGATAAAGCGTCATTAACTATGCATATCCATCAGGGTGTTGCGTGAAATGGATCCCATCCTTAGGGTCCTGCCTGCCAGATGAAGCAGATCCTTCTCTATGCGGCGAGGGCCGTGGAAGCGGGAATCTCGTGAGGGCACGCCCACTCGGTCGTACGAGCGTCCAGGTCAGCGCGCTGGGATTCGGCGCCGCTCCCCTCGGCAACCTCCACAGCCCGATCGGCGACCGGCAGGCACAGGCCACCCTCGAGGCCGCCTGGGACGTGGGGGTGCGTTACTACGACACCGCCCCGCACTACGGCCTCGGACTGTCCGAACGGAGGCTCGGCGATGCCCTCGCGCACCGTCCACGGGCGGAGTTCGCCGTCTCCACCAAGGTCGGCCGCCTGCTGGAGCCCCACCCGGCACCCACCGGATCCGACCTGACCGCAGGAGGCTTCGCCGTCCCCGACACGCTGATCCGCCGCCCCGACTACTCACGGGACGGCGTACTGCGAAGCCTGGAAGGCAGCCTGGACCGCCTGAGACTGGACCGTGTGGACATCGTCTACGTCCATGATCCCGACGATCACCTGGACGCCGCCCTCGACCATGCCCTGCCGGCGTTGATCGCGCTGCGCGACCAAGGTGTCATCGGTGCCGTCGGCGTCGGCATGAACACGGTCGCCCCGTTGCTGCGCATCGTCGCGGAGGCGGAGGTCGACGCCGTGATGGTGGCCGGGCGCTGGACCCTTCTCGACCGCACCGCTCGCCCCTTGCTGGACGCGTGCGCCGCACGTGGGGTCGCGGTGGTGGCCGCCGCTCCGTTCAACTCCGGTCTGCTCAGCCGTCCCCGGCCCGCGAGTGACGCCACCTTCGACTACGGCCCCGCCCCGGAATCGGCGCTGCGTCGAGCGCGGCTTCTCGCCGAGGTGTCCCGCCGACACGGCACCGAACTCCCGCACGCCGCCCTGCGGTTCCCGCTGCGCGACCCCGGAGTGGCCTGCGTGGTCGCGGGTTTCCGTACCCCTGAGGAGGTCGTGTCCGCCGCCCGCTGGGCCGCCACCGATCTGACCGAGGAGGCATGGCTGGACCTCGACACGGCAGCCGCACAGGCGGTGGAAGTTCCGCCCTCGTGACAGTGGTTCCTCTCATTCCGTCACTTCCAGCCGCGCGGTGAGCTCGATCGCCCAGCAGGTCGGCCACATCGTCGGCGTTCGGGCCGATCACCGCGAGCCGGCGGACGGCCGGTCCCGGCGGCAGCACGCCTCCGCTGTTCTTCAGCAGCACGATCGACTCGCGCGCGGCGTGCAGCGACACCGCCTGGTGGGCCGGGCAGTGCACGGTCGCCTCGGCGTGGTTCGGGTCGGCGCGGGACCGGTCGAACAGGCCAGCCGGGACTTCAGGTTCAGGACCCGGCCCACCGACCGGTCGACCAGCCGTTCCGGGACGTCGCCGTCGCGCACGGCCGCGGACAGCTCGTCGAGATAGGCGTCCTCCCAGGTGATGCCCACGTCCACGCCGGCGGCCAGGGGCGGCGCCCCGGCCTGCCGCTGGTTCTCGGCGAGGCCCTCGGTGACCAGGGTGGTGAGGTCGCCGCCCTCGGCGATCAGCACGCCGGTGAAGCCCGGTTCGCCGCGCAGCACCTCGGTGAGCGGGAACCGCGAACCGTGCGTCGGGACGCCGTCGATCGTCGACTGGCAGGCCGGCGTCATCAGTGCGCCCTCCGCTCCGAATCCGGCCCGCCGAGGGGGCAAGTGCGTCCGGCGCAGGGCGCGTTCGCCGCTCTCGACCGAACTGCCTTCCAGACCAACGACGTTGGGCGTCTGCGCCGGGTAGTGGAACAGCGAGGCGGCGGCCCGGCCGGGTGCGGCGGGGGCCGTGCCACAGCGTCGCGACCGGCGAGCCTGTGCTGTCCCCGGCGGCGGCCCGCCGCCTGTTCGACTTCGTCGCCGACGACCCCGCGCCCGCCCGCCGCGAGCGCGCGCGTGCCGCGCTGGCGGCTCTCACCGAGCGGGAACGGGCGGTCGCCGAGGCCCTCGCCGACGGTCTCACCAACCAGGAGATCGCCGCCGCCCTCCACATGAGCGTCGCCACCGTGATGGCCCACGTCCCCCGACTGCTGAGGGCACTCGGCCTCAACAACCGTACCCAGGTGGCCCTGTTGGCGTACGACGCCCGTGCCGACCGGTGAGAGAGTGCCCCTCGACGACTTCGCGGACGGGCCGCCGGACTCCCGTGTCAGCCGATGCTCACGTCGTCGATGTAGCCGCGATAGCCACCCGTGGCGCCCGGGCGGTCGTAACCGACGAGGATCTTGCTGATCGACTGCCCCGCCTTGACCGCGCCGAGGTCCACGGTGACGTGGTTCCACGTGTCGAGTGTGAGGTGGCCGCACTGGTCGGCCGGATGGGTGCCGGCGCCCGAGTCCCGCAGGGCGCTGCCGTCGGTGAAGATCAGGTCGACGGCGACGCAGGTGCTGTCGTCGGAGCCGGCGGACACCCAGGGAGTGGTGGCGGCGGACTGCGGGAAGATCCAGTAGCTCAGCCTCGTGCCGGCGCGGACGGTGAGCGGGGCGCCGTTGAAGCCGTAGACCTGCAGGTACGCGTGGTCGTACGAACCGCCGTTGGCGTAGCCCGAGTACATCAGCGAGGCGTCGCCCGTGTGGGACTGCTCGCCCGTGCGTACGGCCGCCTGGGGACCCGTGAGGCCGCAGCACAGGCCGGTGATCCCGTAGTTGCCGTCGCCCTTGGTGTCGATGTTGTCGACGGTGTCGGTCCAGGTGGGCTGGGGCTGGCCGGTCTCGAAGCCGGTGGTGAGTGATGTGGTCGTCGCGGCCTCGGCCGGTTGCGCCAACTCGTGGTGGACGGTGGCCAGTTCGGTCCCGGCCGGAGCGAGGTCGATCGTCTCGCCGACCGAGGTGTTCAGCTTGATCGTCGTGCCGGAGAGGGTTCCCTTGTGGACGCCGTTCGCGTAGTACTCCATGCTCTTGCCGGGCCACGGGTTGGTGACCGTGACGTTTCCGCCGGACCGGCTGGTGAGCCGGACGTACTCGACCGCGTTGTTCCGGATGCTGCTGGAGACCTCGAAGTTGCCGTAGGCGAGCAGGCCGCCGAACTTGGCGTTCGAGTCGGTGGGCCAGTTCGGGAAGACCTTGATGTCGTGCTGGGCGGACTGGAGGAGCATCTCGTCGAGGCCCGAGGTGGTGACGTTGAGGTTCTCGATGCCGCCGCCGTAGTGGTGCACCGCCATGTTCGGGTACGAGTAGGCCGTGGCCTCCGCGTGCAGCTCCTCCATCAGCGTGCTGGGGTTGTAGCCGACCATCGCGGCGGCCGCGTACAGAGTGGCCGGGGAGTTGTCGCTGTGCCAGTTGTCGAGCTGCGCGACGGTGTTGCGCGCGGTCTGGAGCAGGTCGGCCGGGCTGTTCAGGCCGACTTGGAGGCCCGGGTAGACGGCCTGGACGGCGACGTCGTTGCCGTCGCTGACCCAGCCGGAGCCCTCGGAGGTCTGCCGGAAGACGGTCTGGCCGTTTCTCGTCATCGTGGGCAGCGGCGCGAGGTGGCTGTCGATGTGCTGCCAGGCGGGGATGAGCGAGGAGTTGATGTGCAGGTCTTTGCTCATGTCGATCAGGCCCTGGAACAGCAGGTGCACCAGGCCGAGGGAGAGGATGCTGTTGGTCTGCGGGTAGACACCGCCCTCCTGCGGCGCGTCGTTCTCGATGATGTACGTGCCCGTGGTCGCGTCCCAGGTCAGGTAGTCCTGCCAGAACAGACCGACCTGCTGGAGATAGGGGAGGACCTTGCGCGCGTAGGAGGCGCTGCGGGTGTACTCGTACTTCATGACCATGTCGCTGGCGAAGTTCACCGCGTCGGACTTCTGGTTGTACAAGTCGTCGGCGGCGCTGGTGCCGTTGGGTGAGATGCCCACGGGGTAGAGGACGCCCTTGTAGCCGGCCGCCTCGGCCTTCGCCTTGCCTCTCGGCATCCAGTCCAGGATCGGGTCGTCGTAAGAGCCCATCTGGGCAACGTGGTTGGTGGACAGCGCCGGGTAGAACGCCGCTTCGTAGTTGTAGTTGGCGTGGTAGTCGCCGTACCAATTCATGTTCCCGGTGAGCCAGTTGCCCCACAGACCCGGCGCGTACTTCCCGGCGCGCGAGACGGAGCCGAGCAGGTAGAGCGAGCCGTACCAGCTCTTCTCCACGGCCTGGTCGGGGATCTGCACGAACGACCGGGACCAGTACGCACGCCACCAGGACTCGTGGGCCGCGTACAGCTTGGACAGCGCGCCGTCGGTGAGCGCGGCTGCCGTCGCGTGGGCGACGGAACGGTAGTCGGGCGTGTCGTGGCTGCTCCGGATCGCTGCCGCGAGGGTGTACGTCGTGCCGGGCTTGAGAGTGAGGCTGATGCGGTTGCCCGACGGTCTCGCGGTGGTGCCGCGCACGCTCGTCGCGATACGGGCGTGCGGGTTGCCCGGCGCGTCGGTGGTGCCGGCCTGTACGTCGGCGTCAAGTACCGCGTTCTTGGCGGAAGTTGACGGAGTCTTCCCGAGTCCGTCCTGCACGGTGACGGTCGCGTCCTGGGTGCGCGAGCCGGACAGCCGCAGGGTGGTGACGAACAGGTTCCCGGTGGCCGAGACCCAACTCCTGGACGAGAGCGTCTGGTTGCCGAGTGTGTAGGTGCCCTCCACCTGCGCCTGGGCAATGTTCTGTACGACGTGATAGCTGGAGCCCTTGAGCCCCGGGACGGCCAGCACGATCCGGCCGAGCGGTTCGATGCCGTTGGTGGCGGTGGAGAAGAAGTCGTTCTTGCCCAGGTAGAAGGTCTGGTCGTCGATGGAGCCGCCGACCGCGACGCCGACGTCGCCGTTGCCCATCAGCGGGGCGTCGACGGTCTCGCCGTTCGACAAGGTGGTGGGCGGGGAATCCCACTCGCCCTTGAACTGCGCGACGGTGCGCAGGGCTTGGGCCGGCGTGGGGTCGCCGATGGTCTGTGCGGCTGCGGCGGGCGCGCCGCCTTGGAGGGCTGTCAGGCCGATGGCCACGAGGGCCGAGGCGAGCAGGGTGCTGAGGGGTCGCCGGTAGCGATGTGAGGATGCCACTGCGCTGTGACCTTTCTTCTCGTCCGGTGCCCCGCTCTTGGCGAGCGGGCGTTTCAGTGGGACGGGGTACGGCGACGCGACTCGCCGCACGCCGTGGTCAGACAGGCCGCGCCCAGCAGGGCGGCCTGATCCGGTAGGTGGGCCGGGGTGATGACGAGGTGTCGGGTGCGGGCCGGATCGGTCTCGTTGAGTCCCGCTCGCAGCGGTTCGGCCACGAGGTCCCATGCGCCCGCGATGGCACCTCCGACCACGAGAACCGTGGGTTCGAAGGCGGTGAGCGGCGGTCCCAGCACTCGTCCGAGGGCGGTGAAGGTCGCGGCGAACACGCCCGCCGCGGCCCGGTCCCCCTGCCGTGCGCGCCGGGCGATCTCCTGGACGTCGGGCGGCGACGCGCCGGTGGCCTGTGCATAGGCCCGTCGCAGGGCACGTCGGGACACGGTCTCCTCGATCGGCTGGCCCGCGTATCGCAAGGTGTGGACGCGGCCCTCGGGTGGGATCCCGGGCCCGTGCCGCACGATGCGGCCGTCGCGCAGGAAGCAGGAGCCCACGCCGGTGCCGAGGGTGATCCCGGCGACCGACCGGTGCCCCTGCGCGGCCCCGGCCCACCACTCGCCGAGCACGAACGCGTCCGCGTCGTTCCAGAAGCTGACCGCGGTGGCGCCGGGCAGCGCAGCAGTCAGGGCGGCCCGCAGATCGAACCCGCGCAGGGCGTCGAACTTGCCGACCCCTTCGTACCGCCCGATCCCGCGCTCGTAGTCGAAGGGACCGGGCAGCGCCACAGCCCACGGGCCCGGGCTCCGGACGGACAGGTGACGCGCGCAGCGGACGAGGGCGGACAGGATCTCCTCGGTACCGCCGTCACCGTCCAACGGCTCACGGAACGACCGCCCGTACAGGAGAGCCCGCGTCCCGACGTCCACACGCGCCGCGGTCACATGCGTACCGCCGACCTCCAGCACCGCTACGACGCTCTCGTCGCCGGATCTCATCGGACCAGCGCCTTCACATAGCGCACCGGTTCCGTGCCGAGGGCGCGCACGCGGTAGGCGCCGACCGAGGCGGGCACGGTCAGCGTCTCGGCGTAGGCCAGTTCGAAGCGGTGTCCGCCGCTCGTCTCCAGGAGGATTCCGTCCCCCTCCACGACGTTGACGATGTGGAAGCGGTGGTCCGTGTCGTCGTCCACGACGGCGTCCGGGGCCAGTTCGAGGCGCCGGACCTCGAAGAACATCTCCGGGAGCCGGCCGATGACGTCCTCGCGCCAGCCCTCGCCCGAGCGCAGGGTGTGCGGCTGCTGGACCAGGTCCCTCGCCACGGCCTCCCCCGACCGGGCGGGGTCGAGGTTCTCGAACGCGTGGCCCACGTGCACCGGCCGCCGCTTCCCCGCACGGTCGGTGCGCAGCCAGTCGTAGAGGCGAAGGCTGTACAGGTACGGCGTCGCGCTGATCTCGAGGACGACATTGCCCTCGCCGCTGCCGTGCGGGGTGCCGCCCGGGATGAGGAAGAGCTGGTGCGGATCGGCGGGGAAGGTCTGGACGTGGCGTTCGATGTCGAACGCCACGCCGTCCCGGACGGCCCAGTCCGCCTCGCGCCGGAAGGCCGCGAGGTCGGCGTCCTGGCGCAGGCCCAGAAAGACCTGACGGCCGGGGCCGCCGAGCATCATGTAGTACGTCTCGTGCTGGGTGTACGGCCACCCGAACACCCGCCGCATGTACTCCGGTTGAGGGTGGCAGTGGACGGACAGATTGCCCCCGCCGACGGTGTCGAGATAGTCGAAGCGGATCGGGAACGAGGTGCCGAACGTCGCGTGCACGTCCTCGCCGAGGACCGCCTCCGGATGCAGCGCCACCAGCGTCTGGAGCGGGACCTCGACGCGCGGACCGTCCGGCGTGCCGACGAGGATTCCGCTCTCCGGCGCGATGAGTTCGTAGCCGAGCGCGGTGTTGGGCGCCTCGCGATTGAAGCCGAGCTGTTCTTGGGCCCAATGGCCGCCCCAGGACGTGGTGTTGAAGGTGGGGCGGGCACGGAAGGGGCGCCTGGCCAGGTCGGTGAGAGCCTCGCGCAGGGCGGGGCCCGACAGCCAGGCGGGAGCCTCCAACTCCTGGGCGTTCTGGGTGCCTTGGGTGCCTTGGACGCCTTGGGTGTCCAGCCACAGGTCGACATCGGTGACGAGGGTGTCGCGGTGCCGGTCCAGGACCGGCCAGTCGATGTAGAACAGGCGGCGGGTCGTGCCCGGTCCGGTACCGGCCGGCTGCCCCAGGTTGTGGCCCGTCCCGCCGGTGATTCCGGCCTCGGCGTAGCGCTTCGGCAGATCCGCGTACCAGAGTCGGTCGTACGACACCAGGGCCGCCCCCGGTCCGCAGACGACGGTGACGGTGCCTGAGTCGGCGGGGGCTTCTGGCGTGGGCAGTCGGGAGAAGAAGTCGGCGAGGCCCGCCCGGGACAAGGGGGCGAAGTCAGGGTCGTCCGCCAGCTCCGCCGACGCGGTGAGGGCGAGGATGTCCGGCCAAGGGGCGAAGTGGTCGCGCATGTCGAACTGCTTCGCCGTGATGGCGCGGGCGGCCAGCGCGTCGCGGATGCCGGCGGTGACCGTCTCCCAGTCGACGGACGTCGGGCCGTCGACGGCGAGGACCAGCCCGGGAGTGAGATCGGCGACCGCGTCCCGGTATCCGGCGCCGACCTCTCCGGTGATGGTGTGGCATGGCTCGGCTTCGTAGCCACGGACTGCCGGCATGGCGGTGTCAGCCTCTCTGTGAGTAGCGCTCTTTCTGCGAATACCGCTCCGGTCGCTCAAGTGACTGGGCCGAGCTGCGTGAGCGTGCCGACGCCCTCGACGGACAGGTCGGCGGGCAGCGGCGGGGCGGTGCCGCCGGTCGCGAACGTCGGGTTGATGTCGAACAGCGCCGACAGCACCGCCTCCGCTCCGGCCGCGCCCGCGATGTTGTCGCGGGTGGCGGTGCCGCGCTCGGCCACTCGGGCCCGGTGCTGCCCGTCAGGATCGGTGACGATCTCCATGGCCTGACCCCACAGCCCGCCCGACGCGGCGGAGGAGAGGTCGCGCAGGAGGGCGATCGCCCGGTCGCGGTGGCCGAGGCGGGCAAGACCGTGGGCGGTGACGCCGGGCCAGGCGGCGAAGGCTCCGGCCGCGCCGTGGTCGGGGCGGTCGGAGGCGGCGGCGATCGGATCGTCGGGACTGAGCGCCCGCATCCAACTCCCCACCAGCAGGCGGCCGGTGACGAAGTCGGCCATCTCCCGCCGAGTCCCGTCCGGGAGTTCGCGGTGCAGGGCTGCCGCGACCAGACCGAAGTCCAGACAGTGCCCGATCGTGTCGGTCCCGTCCGGGCGGAGTATCTTCCAACGGCCCGATCCGGCGTACAAGTCCAGGAGCGCGTCGGCCAGTTGACCGGCCTCGGCTTCCGTACGGTCGGCATCCTCGTCGCGGCCGAGGCGTCGGTACAGCCCGGCCAGTGAGCGCGTCGAGGCGACGTAGGCGCCGTTGAAGGAGGCGACGACACCGGTGTAGGTGGGCACGCACTCCAGCAACTGCCATGGGTCGTCACCGAAGTCGGCGAGTACGCCGCCGGTCGCCGGGTTCCGCCGCTCGCGCCAACCCAGGCCGAGCCGCTCGAGGTGCGCGAGGACGGTCATTCCTCCGGTCGTCTCTGCGGCCGCCCCTACGGCCACTCCTCCGGCCGCCCCGCCGATCGGCCCTCCGGTCGTCTCGTCAAGGAAGGCGAAGTCGCCGGTGACGCAGACGTAGTGCTCGATGAGCCGGAACAGGGCGTAGTCGGTGGAGCTGTAGGCATTGCCGAGGGGGCCGCCACTGAGGTTCTCGACACCGAAGGAGTCACGGTAGGGCCCGGCAAGCACCCGCAGCAGCCAGGACCGCAGTCCCGCCGGTTCCAGCAGGGCGTACAGACGGCTCCACTCGCAGTGGTCCCAGAAGTAGGTGGTGGTCGGCCCGAGCCGGGGGCCGCCGGTGAGGAACACCGGTTCGCCGGGCCGGATACGGGTGTTGCGCAGGTACAGCGCCTGCAGGGCGCCCATGTAATAGGTGCGCGCGAGTCCGGCGTCGTCCGTCGTGAAGGTCGGCAGGTGCCCGGAGAACTCGGAGTTGCCCGGGGTGAACATGCTGGTCCAGAGTCGTCGCCAGCCGTCCTCCCCGGCACGCATCGTCGCCTCGAAGTCCTCGGCGGCGCTGCGGGCTTGGGCCGAGACGGCGTCGGCTTCGGTACCGTAGGCGCAGGCGATGCCGAGGGTCACGCTCCGGCCGGGCTCGATCCGGCAGGTCCAGCTCGCCTGGGCACCGGCGCCCTCGGTCCGCAGTTCGCCGGGCGGTCCGGCGAAGGCGTAGACGGCGTGCGCCGGCGCCCGGGAGTCCGCGAAAGCGACCGCTCCGTCGTCGATGCGGGACACCCAGCGCCGGGACTCGGTCCAGTGCCGGGTACGGGCGATCTCCGCGCCCGCGAGGCGCAGCACGACGTGGTCGGCTTCGACGTCCACGCGGACGTGATGCCAGTCCCCGACGGGGAGTTGGGCGTCGGTGGACTCGCGTTCCCCGGTGATGCCGAGCCACAGGCGGCCGTCCTCGATGCCGATCTGGAGCGAGTCGGGGTGGTTGCCGTGGGTGAGAACCGTCCCGGACTGGCCCGCTATGTCGAGCCGTAGTTCGAAGGCGATGGTGAGGCCGGGGGAGAGGGCGAAGGTGTCCAGAGTCGTCTCGCCCTCGGGCGTCAGCATGATCGGTTCGTCGGCCCGCAGGAGCAACTCGCCGTCCAGTGCCGCTACTTGAAGCGCGCGCACGGCTCCGGCGACGCCGATCCGCTGCTCCGGTTCCTTGTCGTGGCTGACGTGCGCCGGGAGCGCGTCGTCCAGGAGCATCGGGCCGTGGTCCTCGTCGCGCTGGATACCCGGGACGCGGGGTCTGCCCAGGCGGAGGCGTCGGGGTGCGGGGGAGAGCAGATAGTGGGGCCGGCCTCCTCCCGTCGTGGCCCGGATGCGCTCAAGTGCCATGAAGTCGTGGTGCATTCCGTGGTTCCACGGGCCGTCGTACAGCCAGCCGTAGCCGACTTCGGAGTGAGCGACCATCGCGAAGAGGTCCTGGGTCAGCTCGACCGTTCTGGCCTCGCCGCTCTCGTTGGTGACCTCGATCCGCCACAGGAGCAGGTCCCGGGACAGTGCCATCCGGGTGTCGGTGGTCAGCAACAGCCCGTCCTGGCGGCGGTGTTCGCGCAGGACGCCCCACGGCTTCCACAAGTACCGCTGTGCGGCCGGGACTTGGCCGTCCACGCGCAGCTCGCCGGTGTGGTAGCCGAAGGTGAACGGTGGGGCGGCCAGCCAGGACAAGGAGGTCAGGTCGTGGTTGACGTGGGCTTGGCCCTGCTGGTTGCGCAGGGAGGGCAGGTGCGCGATCTCGTCCGCGCCGACCCAGTGGCTGGCGACGTCGGCCAGGTCCGGGACGCCGGTCCTGCCGAGGTCCGCATGCCTGGCTTCGGTCTTCGTGGTCACTTGGTCGCTCCCGAGGTCAGTCCGGCGATGAACTGCTTCTGCAGCGCGAGGTAGCCGGCGACCGGAACGACCGCCGCCAGGAACATCACGCCGAACAACTGGGCGTAGTTGGTGGAGAACTGACCGACGGACAGATAGAGCCCGGTGGTGATCGTCTGGCCGTGCAGCGGGCCGAGGATGAACTGCGGATTCATGAAGTCGTTCCAGATCCACAGCGACAGGAAGATCGTCACGGTCGCGGTGGCCGGGCGCAGCAGCGGCATGACGATCGTCCGCCAGATCCGCAGGCTCCCGGCGCCGTCCACGGTCGCGGCCTCGATGATCTCGCCGGGGATCGACCGCAGGAAGCCGGAGTACACGAACACCGCGAACGACAGATAGCCGCCGCCGACGTTGGCCAGGACCAGGCCCGGATAGGTGTGGTCCAGGTGCAGGAAGGTCAGGATGCGGATGGTGGGCAGCAGTACCACCGCGGGCGGGATCATCAGGCCGGCGGCAAAGCCCGCCAGCACGATCCTGCGCAGGCGCGCCGAGCGGCGGAACAGCCAGAAGCTGAGGGCCGAGCCCAGCGGGATGATCAGCAGCACCGAAACGACCACGGTGACCGCCGAGTTGGTCAGTCCGATCTGGACGATCCGGTCGGGCCGGGCGAGCGCGTCCGTCAGGTTGTGCGTGGTCGGCGGGGCCGGGGGAGCGGCCGGATCGCGGACGATCTGGGCCTGCGTCTTGAAGGCGTTGACGATCGTGAGGTAGACGGGGCTGACGAAGGCCAGCGTGAGCAGGGCGGCTGCCACGAGGTGTCCCCGTGTGGCCCAGGCGCGGCGGTTTCCGCGCGGCGCCGGTACGGTCCGCGGTGTCACCGATCGCCTTTGCGCTGTGGGCCGTTGGGATGTCGATGTGCTCACAGGTCCACCTCCCGGCGGCGCAGCAGGGCGGTCACGGACAGCGCGATCACGATCGAGACGACGAGGAGGAGCATCGCGACGGCCGAGGCGTAGCCGTAGCGGTCATCAGTGAAGGCGAGCTGGATGATGTAAAGGGCAGTGGACTGCGTGGAGTTGGCCGGACCGCCGGAGGTGAGCACCGCGATGATGTCGTAGAGCTTCAGCATCGTGATCAGCGAGATGGTGACGCTGATGGTGGTGCCCGGGGCCAGCATCGGGAACGTGATCCGGCGGAACCGCTGCCAGCGGCCGGCCCCGTCGACCATCGCGGCCTGGTACAGCTCGACGGGGATCGACTGCAGCGCGGCCAGGTGGACGACGGTGGTGAAGCCCGTCAGCACCCAGGTCGCGACGATCCCGACGGACAGGACGGCCAGGTGCGGACTGCCGAGCCAGGTGATCGGCCTGTCGATGATCCCCAGCGAGAGCAGGACGTTGTCGAGGATGCCGTCCCGGGCCAGGATGTAGCGCCAGACGAAGCCGACGATGACGCCTGACAGCACCTGCGGCAGAAACGCGACGGTACGCATCATGCGGAAGCTCAGCGACGTCCTGTTGAGCAGCAGCGCGAAGGCGATACCGGCGGCGTTGGCCGCGATCGTCACCGTGCCGGCCAGCAGGAGCGTGAAGCCGAGGCTGTCGGCCAGGGCGCTGTCGTGGGCCATCTCCCTGTAGTTGGAGAGGCCGACGAAGTCGGACCGCGCCAGCAGCGGGTTCTCGTTGGTGAGGCTCTTCCAGGCGCTCATGAGCACGGGAACGACGATGAACAGGACGTACAGGCCGAGTGCGACGAGCGCGATCGCGCCCAGGGCCGGGTCGCCACGGCGTCGGCGGACGCGGGTGGTCATGGTGGGGGTGGTCATGGTGGTTCCCTCGGGGGAGAGCTACGGAGCCGAAGCCGAAACCGGACTGAGAGCCGAAGCCGAAACCGGACCAAGAGCCGTTACGGCGGGGGCCGTTGAGGTGGCCTACTTGGTCGCCGAGTCCCAGGCCGCGTCCAGCTTGGCCAGCTGCCCGTCGATGTCGTCGGACGAGTACAGCGCCTGACTGGCCGCGTAGAAGGCGTTGTTGAGCCCGGAGGGCATGGAGTCGTCGTTGGTCGCCCAGCCGAACGACGAGACCTTCGTGTTCTGCTGGGTGACGTACGAGTAGGAGTCCTTGAAGACCTTGGTGACGTTCACGCCGTAGTCGTCGAGGGTCTTGCCCTTGAGCATCGGGAACGCGCCGTCACCCTCGATGAGGGCCTTGTAGTTGGCCGGGGCCAGCGACCAGGCCTCGGCGAACGCGGTCGCCTTCGCGGGGTCCGGCGTCTTGGCGCTGATCGCCATGGAGCCGCCCACCGAGAACGGCACCACGAGCGACCCGTCCTCGGTGGGGGTGAGGAAGGCGCCGAAGTCGTCGGCGTGATCCTTGGGCACCGAGCCCAGGAACCAGCTGCCCATCATGTACATCGCGGTCTTGCCGGAGGTGAAGTCCGTGATGGAGTCCGCGTACTTGACGCCGAGGGCGCCGTCCTCGAAGTAGCCGCTCTTGGCCATCGCCCGGTACTTGCCCACCGCCGCCTTGACGTCGGCGTCGGTGAACTTGACCTTGCCGGCGTAGCGTTCCTTCAGCCAGTTCGGGTTCTTGCCCAGCACGTCCGCCGACAGGATGCCGACCAGCGGCATCGACGCGGCGAACGGGTCGCCGCCGCCCAGCTCGACGGGCGTGACACCGGCGGCCTTGAGCTTGGCGCACACGGACATGAACTCCGCCCAGGTCTTGGGGGGTTGGGCGATGTGGGCCTTGGCGAACAGCTTCTTGTTGTAGAAGACCTCGGGGATGATCTGCGAGTTGGTCGGCGGGATGTAGACCTTGCCCTTGTAGGCGTTGCCCAGCGGCAGCAGGAAGTTGGCGTTCACCCACTTCTGGTCGTACGGCTTGAGCAGCCCGGCCGTCGCGAACGTCGACGGGGTGATCGACTGGAGCAGATCCGGGAACTGCCCCGAGGCCTGCAACTGCTTGGCGTACGCGTCCCGGTCGGTGCTCGGCGCGACGATCTTCTTCACCGTGACGCCCGGGACCTTCTTCTCCGCATCGGCGATCGAGGTGTTCCAGAACGTCGCGGTCAGGCTGGGGGTCTCGAAGGTGAGGTAGGTCAGGGTGCTGCCGGCCTTCGCGCCACCGGTCGACGCGGCGGAGCATCCGGTGAGGGCGAGCGCTGCGGCGAGGCAGACAAGGGTCGGACGTTTGCGCCTCATGGAAGTCTCCTGAAGGGACGATGCGGCCCGACGGACGGAGGCGGACCCAACTGGATCGACGCCGTGGCATCCTTCGAGATAACGTTATCGCGAGGATAGAAGCGCGTTGCGGGAATGTGTCAAGGGCCGGTCTGATATCGGTCCGATGTTTCGAGGAGGAGCTGCCGGATGACGCGAGCACGGCGTGACAGCGGGGGACGGCCCAAGCGCCCGACGATGGTCGACGTCGCGCGTGAGGCCGGGGTGGCCCTGCGCACTGTCTCCCGGGTGGTCAACCAGGACCCCACGGTGGGGCCGGAGTACGTCGTCAAGGTCGAGGCCGCGATCGCCGCGCTGAGCTACCGTCCGGACGACCGCGCCCGCCAACTGCGTACCGGCGTCACGGGAACGATCGGCGCGGCCGTCCGCCGGATCGCCGAGGTCAACCCCGAACTGGCCGCCATCGAACGGACCGCCAGGGACGCGGGACTGACCCTCTTCGCCGCCTCCACGGACTTCGACGAGACCAGGGAGCACGACATCCTGATCTCCATGTGCCGGCAACGCCTCGACGGCATCATCGTCGAACCGTTCGGCGAGAACCACGCCTACCTCCAGCCCGAACTGGACGCGGGCGTACCGCTGGTGGCCATGGACCGCCCGATGAGCGGCATCTCCGTGGACTGCGTCATGTCCGACAACGCCTCCGGCATCGGCATGGCCTTCCACCACCTCCACCAGCACGGCCATCGCCGGATCGCCTACATCGGCGACAGCGAACGCGTCCTCTCCGGCCGGGAACGTGCCGCCGCCTTCCGTGCCGCCCTGCGCGCCCACGGCGAGGCGGTCGAAGGCCTGGTACACCCCGGCGAGATCACCCCGGACCGCGTGGCCGCCGCCCTGGACACCGCACTGCACGGCCCGGACCCGGCGACCGCCCTGGTCACCGGCAACATGGACACCACCCTCGCGGTGCTACGGCACCTCGGCCCCCAGGCGGCCTCCCGCCTGGCCCTCGTCGGCTTCGACGAGGTCCCCCTGGCCGATCTCCTGCAACCCGCCCTCACCGTCATCGCCCAGCAGACCGCCGAGATCGGCCGGACCGCCGTCGAACTCCTCCGCGCCCGCATCGCCGACCCCGGCCGTCCTGTGCAGACCGTGGTCGTCCCGGTCACCTTGAAGGTCCGCGGTTCGGGGGAAGTGCGCGCTTGACGTCCGGGGTCGCGGCGGTGTCCGGGCGTCCGGGTCGCCCAGGTCATTCAAGATAACGTTATTTGAAATCGGTCGGTGTGGGCCCGCGACCGGTCGCGGCACAAGCG
The DNA here is from genome assembly GCF_000716435.1 of Streptomyces xylophagus. Classification (GTDB taxonomy): domain Bacteria; phylum Actinomycetota; class Actinomycetes; order Streptomycetales; family Streptomycetaceae; genus Streptomyces; species Streptomyces xylophagus. The sequence continues at coordinate 521,118 of NZ_JNWO01000007.1, read as the reverse complement.
CCTGAACTGCCCAGCCGTGCGACGGCAGCACGACCGACTTCCTCTCTGCTGATAGCCCGTCCCTCCCAACGCAGGTCAGCGATCTGCCCCTGCGGCAACGGCATCTGACGTGCGGTGGAGCGTAGTTGACCGGTCGGCTAGCTTCGGAACCACGTTCCCTTCGAACCCGGAGTACAGCGATGAACGACAACGGACGTCAGGACGGCATCCACCCCTTCCCGGCCGGCATGGAGACGCGCGAGATCGAGACCAACGGCGCCACGATCCACGTACGCGTCGGCGGACAGGGGCCGGCGGTCGTCCTGCTGCACGGCTTCGGCACGACGGGCGACATGTGGGGTCATCTGGCGAGCGCACTCATCGACGACCACACGGTCATCGCGCCGGACCTGCGGGGGCTGGGCCTCTCGTCGAAGCCCGAGGGCGGCTACGACAAGAAGAACCAGGCGGCGGACGTGTGGGGCGTCCTGGACGCGCTGGGCGTGGGCACGATCGAACTGGTCACGCACGACATCGGCATCATGGTCGGCTACGCGGCTGTCGCCACCCACCCCGAGCGCGTCAGCCGATGGGTGGCGATCGACGCGCCGCTGCCCGGCATCGGACCCTGGGACCAGATCAGGCAGGATCCCGCCATGTGGCACTTCGGATTCGGCGGCCACGACATGGAGCGCCTGGTCGCCGGCCGCGAGCGCATCTACCTCGATCGTTTCTGGAACGAACTCTCCGTGGTCCCGGAGCGGTTCGACGAAGCGAAGCGCGAGCACTATGCGGCGCTCTACGCGCAGCCCGGCGCCATGCGGGCGAGCTTCGCCCAGTTCCTGGCGTTCGGTCAGGACGCGGCCGACAACGAGAAGTTCCTCGCTCAGGGCAAGCTGCGGATGCCGGTCCTGGCCTTCGGCGGCGAGGCTACCTTCGGCCCCGGTATCGGCGAGGTGCTGCGGTGTGTCGCCGAGGACGTCGAGGACGCGGTCATCCCGGACTGCGGGCACTGGATCACGGAGGAACAGCCGGAGGCCACGACGGATCTGGTCGTCGACTTCCTGCGCCGGGCGCACTGAGATTCTGCGGGGGTGTCGGTAGGAACACCCCCGATCCGGTCCTCAGGCCCAGGGACTGTGCGGGCCGGCGGCGGCAGGATTCATGGCGTACCCAATCCACCGCACGGAAATCCGGGGGACCCCATGAACGAAATGTCGGCAAGGCGTCTGACGGGCGGCGCGGGAATCGCCGCCGCCGTCGCTCTCATCGTCGAAGTGCCCCTGTACTTCATCTATTCGGGGCCGCCGCCGGACGCCAACGTTCTGGCCAGGCTGCTGATCGGGATTGTCGCGCTGGCATTCCTGCTCGTGTTCGTGACCGCGTTCCGCGAGCTGGTGAAGCGCGTGAATCCCGAGTACGAGTGGGTCGGTTCGCTGGCCTTCACGGCGGGGCTGGTCTACACGACGGTCACGCTGGTCTCCAGTGGTCTGGAGGCCGGTGCGGTGATCGCCGCGGACCATCCGATCGACCCGACGATCGAGGTCAGCGGCACGTACATCCTCTACGGGTCGATCTCCCGGCTCATGCTGGCGTTCTTCCTGAGCGCGCTGGGATTCGCCGTCTCCCGCACGAACATGCTGCCGCGCTGGACCAGCAGGTCGGCCTATGTCCTCGCCGGGATCAACCTGGCTTTCGTGCCGTCGCTGTTCTTCGGAAACACTCCGGCGCATTTCTACGCGGCGAACGGCTGGGGCACCACCGCGCTGATGGGCGCGATTCTCAGCTATTGGCTGCTGGCGCTCGGGATTTCCACCTACCGCAGCGCGAAGACGGCGGTTTCGGCTTCGGCATCGGAGCCGGCATCAGCAACGCGGTACTGACTCCGACCGCGGTGCCCGTCCCACGGAATGCGTGGGACGGGCACCGCCGTATTTCGCTACCCGGTCCCGCGGCGATACCCAGGGTGGGTATGCTGACGCCCATGGCCCGCCCCGGACACCCCGCGCTGCCGCAGCCGACGCTGCGGAACTGCGGGCTGCTCGTGGCCGCCCTGCTGCTGGGCCTGCTCGGTATGCACGGTCTCGGGCCCGTCCCCATGGCGGAACCCGCGCCCGGGCACACCGCGACGGTCACGACCGTAGCCCTCGGCGAGAAGGCGTCGACGCCGGATCCCTGCGATCTCGACTCCGGCGACTGCGGCAGCCACATGGCACACGCGGACGCGACCTGCGCCTCCGCCTCCGTCGCGGGGACCCCGGCTGTGATTCCGGTGCTCCAGCCCGATGTGGCGGCCTGCGCCGAAGTGCCGGACGGGCGGACGTCGTTGACCGACGGCGGTCCCGAAGGCGGCCGGGCCCCGCCCTCCCTCGCCGAACTCCAACTCCTGCGGATCTAGAGCGGCCCGCACGCGACTTCGCGTGCGTCGGCATGCCCTGAACAGACACCATCCCAGGAGTACCACCATGACCGCACAGCGCAGGTTCGTCCGTCGTGCCCTTCTCGCCGCTACCGCCTCGGTGGCCGCCCTCACGCTCGCCGCATGCGGCAGCAGCGGCGGCGACGGCAAGGCAAGCAGCGGGACCGCGACGGAGACCGCGACCGGCAGCCACAACGCCGCCGACGTCTCGTTCTCCAAAGAGATGATCCAGCACCACCGTCAGGCGGTGGAGATGGCCGGGCTGGCGGCCGGTCACGCCTCCTCGGCGCAGGTGAAGAGCCTCGCCACGAAGATCAAGGGCGCGCAGGACCCGGAGATCAAGACCATGTCCGGCTGGCTCACGTCGTGGGGCGAGCAGGTCCCCGAGGACATGTCCGGCATGGGCCACGACATGTCGTCCGCGGCGCCCGGCATGATGAGCGACGCCCACATGGGCGAGCTGGAGAAGATGTCCGGCACCGAGTTCGACAAGATGTTCCTCACCATGATGGTCGAACACCACGAGGGTGCCGTCGCCATGGCGAAGACCGAGAAGGCGGACGGCGAGTACGACCCCGCCACCAAGCTCGCGGCCAACGTCATCACGGCTCAGAGCGCCGAGATCGCGCAGATGAACAAGATGCTCGGCAAGGGCTGAGGCAGGCGCTGAACGGGGCCTGGCCGCGGACCACGCGGTCGGGCCCCGGCTCAGGAACTCTCCGCGGCCTCCCGCCGTAGGCGCTGCTCCTCGAACAGCCGCAGGAACTCCTTCGCCTGTTCCTCCGCGACGCGCCGCTGCTCGGCCTCCTCCTCGCTCAACTCCCGGTCCTCGTCGAGCAGTCCCTGCTCGCGCAGTTGCTTCTCCTGTACGGCGGTGGGCAGTTCGGGGTCCGGATCGGAGGGGCGCGGGCCCTCGGGACCGTCGGGGCCGACGCGCACGAGCCGTTCTACGCGCACGATCCGCGTCCGGCACCCGTCGATCTCGATCTCGTCGCAGCGCTCGGCGTCGATCCGGTCGGCCAGCCGCGCGTACTCGGCCCGCGTCTCCTCGTCGAGTTGCTCCATGACCGGGGCCATCACCCGCAGATAGGTGGTGAGCGTGTCCCGCGACCCCTGCGGGCTCGGGTTGGTCATCTGCGTCGGCTGCCAGCCGCCGTTCGCGTATTCCGCCGCGGTGAACTCGGCGGGCAGCAGCACGCCCCCGGGATGCGTCTCCAGCGCGCGCCGCGAGTCCTTCCGTACGGCGGCGGGAGCCGTGCCCCGGGCGTGGACCAGCGACAGCAACTCCATCCGCAGGATGCCCTCGGACATCCCGGTCGCGGTGAACGGGTCGATCACGAACCCCTTGGTACGGCTGCGGTATTCGTGCCCGTGGCCGACCTTCGCCGGGTCGGGGTCGGACGGCCGGGGCGGCTCGGGTCCCGTTGGTCCCATCCGGATGAACTGGTCGGCCCGTACGACCCGGAACCTGCGGCCGAGCACCGCCAGCTCGTTCACCGGCTCCCAGTCCAGCCGCTCCGCCATCCGCAGCCACTCCTGCTGCGCGGCCGTGTCGCCCGCCTCGCCGGCGTCCCGCGCCCGTTCGCGGAACGTCATCGCCATGGTGTCGCGCGAGCCCTGCGGGTAGGCGCTGGAGAACAGGGAGACGATCCGCCAGCCGCCGGTCTCCAGCTCCTCGGCCACCCCGAACACCGGGCCGCCGCCACCGAGGACGTTCGGATAGGCCTCGCGGGCCTGCCACGCCTCCACGTCCGCGAGGGCCGCCGCCGGGGCGTCCGGCAGCGCCTCCATCCTGATCATCCGGTATCCGGGAACCTGATCACCGTGCTCAGACATGCTTCCAGCATGCCCGGACAGCGGGACGGTACGCGACGAATCAACGCAACCGGTACACCAGTTGGGCTCGCGGACCACGGGCTTCGAACGCGCGTCCCGCGCCCAGGAGTGATAGAGGTCGGACATGAACAACGTGATCGTCTCCTCCCGCCCGGCCGGTGCCCGATGACCGCCGGCGCCGACACCCCCGACCGCCGGGGCCGCACCGGACTCGACCGCACCGGCCTCGACCTGACCGGCAACCCCCGCGTCAAAGTCCGCGACGTGACACTGCTGTCCAGCCACTGGTATGTCGAGCGCACCACGACCTTCGACTTCCGGCACGCCGACGGCACCTGGACCACCCAGGAACGCGAGACCCACGACCGCGGCAACGGCGCCACCCTGCTCCTCTACGACGCCGACCGCGAAACGGTCCTGCTCACCCGCCAGTTCCGCTTCCCCGTCTACGTCAACGGCCACCCCGACGGCATGCTCGTCGAGACCCCGGGCGGACTCCTCGACGACGAGGACGAGCACCCGGAGGAGGCCGTACGACGCGAGGTGGTGGAGGAGACCGGCCACACCGTGGGCGAGGTGGAGCACGTCTTCGACGTCTACATGAGCCCCGGCTCGGTCACCGAACGCATCGGCTTCTACGCCGCCTCCTACGGCCCCTCGACCCGCACCCACGAGGGCGGCGGCCTCCAGGAGGAGGGCGAGGACATCGAGATCCTCGAACTGCCCTTCCGCAGAGCCCTGGAGATGATCCGCACCGGGGAGATCGCCGACGCCAAGACGATCATGCTGCTCCAATGGGCGGCACTGGACGGGCCGTTCGCCAAGTAGCCGCCCAGGGCCTTGACTTGAAGTGCGCTCCAAGAGGAAGACTCCCGTTCGTGCCCGGAGGACCGGGTGCGAACGGGAGGGATCATCATGAAGTACCGCACCATCGGCACCGATCCGGCCCACCGTCGCGAGGTGAGCGTGCTCGCGCTCGGCGCGATGCTGTTCGGCTCCCGCACCGACGAGGCGACCTCCTTCGCCGTGCTCGACCGCTATGTCGAGGCCGGGGGAAACTTCATCGACACGTCCGACAACTACGCGTTCTGGACCGACGGAAGCCAGGGCGGCCAGAGCGAGAAGCTGCTCGGACGGTGGCGGCGCAGCCGCGGCATCGGCGACGAGATCGTCATCGCGACCAAGCTCGGCGCGCGCCCGCTGGCACCGGGCACGGGATTCGTCGACAACCCGGAGGGCCTGTCCGCGAAGGTCATCCGCGAGTCCGCCGAGCGCAGCCGTGAACGCCTCGGCGTCGACAAACTCGACCTGCTGTACGCGCACATCGAGGACCACGGCGTTCCGATACAGGAAACCGTAGAAGGATTCGCCGAGTTGGTGGCCGAGGGCACGGTCGGTCTCCTCGGCGTCAGCAACCACGCCGCCTGGCGGGTGGAACGGGCCCGCGCACTGGCCGCCGCGGCCGGACTGCCCGGCTACGAGGTGCTCCAGTACCAGCACAGCTATCTGCGCCCGCGCACGGACATCCCCCACGAGCTCTTCCCCGACGGCAGCCTCGGCGGAGCCACCCCCGACCTGCTCGGCTACCTTCGCGCCGAGCCCGCCCTCACCTTGGTCGCCTACTCACCCCTCCTGGCCGGCGCCTACACACGCCAGGACAAGCCCTTGGGCGCCGAGTACGACCACCCCGGCACCCCCGCCCGCCTCGCCGCGCTGCGGGAGGTGGCTCGGGACACCGGCGCGAGTGTCAACCAGGTCGTACTGGCCTGGCAGTTGGGCGGTCCGCTGCCGATCGTCCCGCTCGCCGGGGCGTCGTCGGTGGCCCAGCTGGAGGAGAACCTCGCGGCCGTGGACCAGGAACTGAGTGTCGAGCAGCGGGAACGGCTGGACTCCGCCGGAGCGGTCAGGGCCTGACCAGCAGCTGGAAGTCGAACGCGTACCGGGACGCCCGGTAGATGTGCGTCCCGTACTCGACCGGCCGGCCCGTGTCGTCGTAGGCCGTGCGCTGCATCGTGAGCAGTGCCGCGCCCTCCTTCTCGTCGAGGCGGGTGGCCTCCTCGGGGGTGGCCGAGCGGGCGCCTATCGTCTGGTGGGCGCTGTGCAGGGTGATGCCGGCGGTGCGCAGCATCCGGTACAGGCCCGTCGACTCCAGGCGGGCGGTGTCGAGGGGGAGCAGGCCCGCCGGGAGGTAGTTGCAGAGGAACGCCACCGGCTGGCCGTGCGTGGAGCGCAGCCGCTCCAGGAGCGTGACCTCGCTGCCCTCCGGGACACCGAGGGCGGCCGCGACATCCGCAGTCGCGGGCACGCCCTCGTTGCGCAGCACCTGCGTGGTCGGCCCCTGCCCTGCCGACTCCAGGTCGTCGTAGAGGCTGCTGAGTTCCAGCGGTCTCTTGACCTGGCTGTGCACCACCTGAGTGCCGACCCCGCGCCGCCGGACCAACAGCCCTTTGTCCACAAGGGATTGGATGGCCTGGCGGACGGTGGGGCGGGACAGGCCGAGGCGTACGGACAGGTCGATCTCGTTGCCCAGGAGGTTGCCCGGCGCGAGGGTCCCGTGCTCGATCGCCGCCTCCAGCTGTTGCGCGAGCTGGTAGTACAGCGGCACCGGACTGTTGCGGTCCAGGGCGAAATGCAGGGCATCGAGCGGGGACCCGGTCGCGGCACGCGCGTAGTCACCGGTCTTCGCCACAGGGGCACCTCCTCACGGATCGTGACGGTTTGTCAGGAGTTGCTGGGGAAGCCGAGGTTGATCCCGCCGTCGGCCGGGTCGGGCCAGCGGGTGGTGATCACCTTGCCCTGCGTGTAGAAGGCGATGCCGTCGTTGCCGTAGATGTGGAGGTCCCCGAAGAGGGAGTCCTTCCAGCCGCCGAAGGAGTGGTAGCCCACGGGCACCGGGATCGGCACGTTCACGCCGACCATGCCCGCCTTGACCTCCATCTGGAAGCGCCGGGCGGCGCCGCCGTCGCGGGTGAAGATCGCGGTGCCGTTGCCCCAACGGGAGCTGTTGATCAGGGTGATGGCCTCGTCGTAGGACTCGGCGCGGACGACGACCAGGACCGGTCCAAAGATCTCGTCCTTGTACGCGTCCGCCGTCAGCGGCACCTTGTCGAGGAGGGAGACGCCGAGGAAGAAGCCGTCCTCGTGGCCCTCGACCGAGAGACCGGTGCCGTCGACGACGACCTCGGCGCCCTGCGCGGCGGCCGAGGCGACGTACGACGCCACCTTGTCGCGGTGCTCGCGGGTGATGAGCGGGCCCATCTCGGAGGCCGGGTCGTTGCCGGGGCCGATGCGCAGCTTGCCGGCGCGCTCGGCGATCTTTCCGACCAGCTCGTCGCCGGTGTCGCCGACCGCGACCACGACGGAGACAGCCATGCAGCGCTCGCCGGCCGAGCCGTAGGCCGCGTTGATCGCCTGGTCGGCCGCGAAGTCCAGGTCCGCGTCCGGCAGGACCAGCATGTGGTTCTTGGCGCCGCCGAGGGCCTGCACGCGCTTGCCGTGCTCGACCGCCTTGAGCTGGATGTACTTCGCGATCGGCGTCGAGCCCACGAAGGAGACGGCCTCGACGTCCGGGTGCTCCAGGATGCGGTCGACGGCCACCTTGTCGCCCTGTACGACGTTCAGGACACCCTGGGGCAGGCCCGCCTCGGAGGCGAGTTCGGCCAGGCGGAACGACGCCGACGGGTCCTTCTCGCTCGGCTTCAGCACGAACGTGTTGCCGGTCGCGATGGCCAGCGGGAACATCCACATCGGCACCATGGCCGGGAAGTTGAAGGGCGTGATGCCCGCAACCACGCCCAGCGGCTGGCGGATCGAGGCCACGTCCACGCGGTTGGAGACCTGCGTCGACAGCTCGCCCTTCAGCTGCACGCTGATGCCACAGGCCAGTTCGACGATCTCCATGCCGCGCGCGACCTCACCGAGCGCGTCCGAGTGCACCTTGCCGTGCTCGGCGGTGATCAGCTCGGCGATCTCGTCGCGGTGCGCGTCCAGCAGCTCGCGGTACTTGAACAGGATCGCGGTGCGCTTGGCGAGTGAGGCGACGCCCCAGCTCTCGAACGCGGCCTTCGCGGAGGCGACGGCGGCGTCCACCTCGTCGACGGTCGCGAAACCGACCTGCTTCTCCTGCGCGCCGGTCGCCGGGTTGTATACGGGACCGAAACGGCCGGACGTGCTCTCGACGGGCTTGCCGTCGATCCAGTGGGTGATCGTCTTCATGGTGCAAGTGCCTTTCGGGGGAGGGGGGTTCAGAGGTGGCGACGACGGTCGGCGACCTGGCGGTCGTACTCCTCGCGGGCCTGTACGGCCGACTCGCGCGAGGCGGTCTCGGCGACCGGCACGTCCCACCAGGCCTCGGCCGGGGGAGCGGTCGGGGTGGCGGTGTCGGTCTCGACGTAGACGCAGGTCGGCCGGTCGGAGGCGCGGGCCGTGGCCAGTGCCTCCCGCAGTTCGCGGACCGTCTTGGCGCGCAGGACGTCCATGCCGAGGCTGGCCGCGTTGGCGGCGAGGTCGACCGGGAGCGGGGCGCCGGAGAAGGTGCCGTCGGCCGCTCGGTAGCGGTAGGCCGTGCCGAAGCGCTCGCCGCCTACGGACTCGGAGAGGCCGCCGATGGAGGCGTAGCCGTGGTTCTGGATCAGGACCAGGTTGATGGGCAGGCCCTCCTGGACCGCCGTGACGATCTCCGTCGGCATCATCAGGTAGGTGCCGTCGCCGACCAGCGACCACACGGGCGTGTCGGGGGCGGCCTGCTGGACGCCGATGCCGGCCGGGATCTCGTAGCCCATGCAGGAGTAGCCGTATTCGAGGTGGTACTGGCGGGGGCTGCGGGCCCGCCAGAGCTTGTGCAGGTCGCCGGGGAGCGAACCGGCCGCGTTGATCACCACGTCGTCGTCGCCGACGACCGCGTCGAGGGCGCCGAGGAGTTGGGTTTGGGTCGGTACGGCGTTCTCGTCGGGGGCGGTGAACGCGGTGTCAACAACCTGCTCCCACCGCTCCTTGCCCGCGCGGTACTCGGCCTCGTAAACCGAGTTCACACGGTGACCGGCGAGTGCCTCCGTCAACGCGGTGAGCCCCGCCCGCGCGTCGCACACCAGGGTGCGGGCGGCCAGCTTGTGGGCGTCGAACGCGGTGATGTTGAGGTTCACGAAGCGGACGGCCGGGTTCTGGAACAGGGTGTTGGAGGCCGTCGTGAAGTCCGTGTACCGGGTGCCGACGCCGATCACCAGGTCCGTGGTGCGCGCGATGTCGTCGCTGACCGCCGTGCCGGTGTGGCCGATGCCGCCCAGGTCGGCCGGGTGGTCGTAGCGCAGCGAGCCCTTGCCGGCCTGGGTGGAGGCGACAGGGATGCCGGTGGCGTCCACCAGGGCCTTCAGCGCGTCCTCGGCCTGGCTGTGGTGGATACCGCCGCCCGCGACGATCACCGGGCGCTCGGCGGACCGGATCGCCTCGACGGCCTCCGCCAGCTCGAAGACGTCCGGCGCCGGACGCCGTACGTGCCACACGCGGTCGGCGAAGAACTCCTCCGGCCAGTCGTACGCCTCGGCCTGAACGTCCTGCGGCAGAGCGAGAGTTACCGCGCCCGTCTCCACCGGGTCGGCGAGGACCCGCATCGCGTTCAGCGCGGCCGGGATCAGCGCCTCGGGGCGGGAGATCCGGTCGAAGTAGCGGGAGACCGGGCGCAGTGTGTCGTTGACCGAGAGGTCGGCCTCGACCGGGTGCTCCAGCTGCTGGAGCAGCGGGTCGGCGGCGCGGGTCGCGAAGTAGTCGCCGGGGAGGAGAAGGACCGGCAGCCGGTTGATGGTGGCCAGGGCGGCGCCCGTGACGAGGTTGGTGGCGCCCGGCCCGATCGACGTCGTGACCGCCTGCGCGGAGAGCCGGTCGAGCTGGCGGGCGTAGCCAACTGCCGCGTGCACCATGGCCTGTTCGTTGCGGCCCTGGTGGAACGGCATCGTGTCCTCGCCGGCCTCCAGGAGCGCCTGGCCGAGGCCCGCGACATTGCCGTGGCCGAAGATGCCCCAGGTGCCGGCGATCAGCCGGTGCCGTACGCCGTCGCGCTCGGTGTACTGGGCCGACAGGAACTGCACCAGGGCCTGGGCGACGGTCAGGCGGCGGGTGGGGGTGCTCATCAGGACTTCTCCGGTGCCGTGTAGAGGGGGAGGCGGGGGTCGACGGGCTGCTCGGGCCAGGTGCCGCGGACCCAGGCGTGATCGGGGTGGTCGCAGATCAGCCAGGAGCGGTCGTCCTCGGGACCCGCCATGACGTTGAGGTAGTACATGTGGTGACCGGGCACCGCCATCGAGGGCCCGTGCCAGCCGTCGGGGATCAACACGACGTCTCCGCCCCGGACTTCGGCCAGGACGTCGGTGTTACGGCCCTGTCCGGACGGGGAGACGCGCTGGTAGCCGAGTCCGGGGGTGCCCTCGTGGTCGGCGAACTCGAAGTAGTAGACCTCTTCGAGGACGGACTCCTCGCCGGGCCGGTGCTCGTCGTGCTTGTGCGGCGGGAAGGAGGACCAGTTCCCGCCGGGCGTGATCACCTCGACGGCGATGAGCTTGTCGCACTCGAAGACGCCGGCCGCGCCGAAGTTGTTGACCTGGCGGCTGCTGTTGCCGGTGCCGCGCAGCTCCACCGGCACCGAGGAGGCCGGGCCGTAGCGGGCGGGCAGTCGGCGGGTGCAGCGGGCGCCGGTCAGCGCGAAGCGACCGCCGCCGGCCGACGAGATCGTCGTACGGGAATCCCGTGGGACGTATGCGAAGTCGCTCACGGCGGTGAACACGCTCTCGCGGCCCTGGAGTTCGAAGGTGTCGTGGCCGAAGTCGTCGGCGGCGGAGACCGTGCAGGCGCCGGCGAGCGGGACGACGATCCACTCGCTGTCGTCGGTGTCGAAGGTGTGGGCGCCGCCGGGCGGGAGTTCCAGGACCCGCAGGCTGGAGTAGCCCCACGCGGCCGACTCGGGGGTGACGTCCACGACGTAGGGGCCGCCCAGGGCCTTTCCGGCGGGAAGGTGATACGCGCTCGTCATCGTGTGCCTCCGGTTCACAACAGGCCTACAGCGGTGTCCACCGCCGTCTCCACGCCACCATCGGCGGGGTACAGCAGGGAGCGGCCCACGACCAGGCCCTGGACGGTGGGCAGGCTCAGTGCCTTGCGCCACTTCTCGTAGGCGCCCTCCTGGTCGTCCCCGACCTCGCCGCCGAGCAGGACGGCCGGCAGCGTCGAGGTCTCCAGGACCTCGGCCATGTCGTCCGGGTCGTCGGTGACGGGCAGTTTCAGCCAGGTGTAGGCCGAAGTGCCGCCCAGGCCCGAGGAGATGGCGATCGAGCGGGTCACGGCCTCGGCGGACAGGTCGTTGCGGACCTTGCCGTCGACCCGGCGGGAGATGAACGGCTCGACGAACAGGGGGAGTTGGCGCGCCGCCATGTCGTCGATGGCGCGGGCCGTCGACTCCAGAGTGGTCAGCGAGCCGGGGTCGGCGTAGTCGATGCGGAGCAGCAGCTTGCCCGCGTCGAAGCGGAGGCGTTCGATGTCCTCGGCGCGGTGGCCGGTGAAGCGGTCGTCCATCTCGAAGGCGGCGCCGGACAGGCCGCCGCGGTTCATCGAGCCCATCACGACCTTGCCGTCCAGGACCCCGAGCAGGAGCAGGTCCTCGAGTATGTCGGCGGTGGCGAGCACCCCGTCGACACCCGGCCGGGACAGCGCGACGCACAGGCGTTCCAGCAGGTCGGCGCGGTTCGCCATGGCCGTACGGCGGTCGCCGACGCCCAGGGCGCCGCGCGCCGGGTGGTCGGCGGCCACGATCATCAGGCGGCCGCTGTCGCCCAGGAGCGGGCGGCGGACCCGGCGGGCGGCCGCCTCGGCTATGGCCTCCGGATGCCGGGCTCTGACCGTGACCAGGTCGGGGATGCTGATGCTCAAGAGAAGCTCCGTTCGGGGAAGACTCGGGCGGTCACGGGGTCAGCCGCCCACGCGTGCGCCGGCGAGGAGGTCCTCGACCTCGGACTCGGTGGGCATCGCGGTGGAGCAGGCGAGTCGGGAGGCGACGAGGGCGCCGGCCGCGTTGGCGAACCGCATGGACCGTTCCAAGTCCCAGCCGGACAGCAGCCCGTGGCACAGCGAGCCGCCGAAGGCGTCGCCCGCGCCGAGGCCGTTGAGCACCTCGACCGGGACCGGCTCCACCTCGGCGGTCGTGCCGTCGCGGTGCACGGCCAGGACGCCCTTCGGGCCCTGCTTGACCACGGCCAGCTCCACGCCCGCGTCCAGCAGGGCCTGGGCGCAGGCGCGCGGCTCGCGGACGCCGGTGGCGATCTCGCACTCGTCGAGGTTGCCGACCGCGACCGTCGCGTGCCGCAGGGCCTCCGCGTAGTACGGGCGGGCCTCCTCGGGGTCCTTCCAGAACATGGGGCGCCAGTCCAGGTCGAAGACCGTGGTGCCCGCCTTGTCGCGCGCCTTGAGGGCGGCGAGCGTGGCGGAGCGGCTCGGCTCCTCGCTCAGACCGGTGCCGGTGATCCAGAAGACGCGGGCCTGGCGGATCGCGAAGTAGTCCAGCTCGTCGGTGTGGATCTCCAGGTCCGGCGCCTTGGGCTGCCGGTAGAAGTACAGCGGGAAGTCGTCCGGCGGGAAGATCTCGCAGAACGTGACCGGGGTCGGGTAGTCCGCGACGGGCGTCACCCAGCGGTCGTCCACGCCGAAGTCCTTGAGCGCCTCGTGCAAGTAGGTTCCGAAGGGGTCGTCGCCGGTGCGGGTGATCACTGCGGTCGTACGGCCGAGCCGGGCGGCCGCGACGGCCACATTGCTCGCGGAACCCCCGAGGAACTTGCCGAACGTCTCCACACGGGCCAGCGGTACGCCAGACTGCAGCGGGTAGAGATCCACCCCGATACGGCCCATGGTGATCAGATCGAAGGACTGGGCTGACTCGGCCATGCGCGACACTCCTCTGAGCTGCTGGGGGGCGGGCGGGTCCCGAGGGCCTGCCGCCTCCCAGGTGTAGGTCTCGGAGGGGTCGCCTGTCAATAGTTTGTACTTACATTCGGACCTGCTTGTGAAATGATGTCTTAACAAAGTATTGACAGCGGACGCGACCGGGGATTTGATTCCGTCCCAACGCAACAGCCGTGTTTCGCGCCAGACGGCCCGGGGCCCGACAGGCCCCGAGCCCGGATCTCTGCGATCATTGCTCCCTTTCCCCTGAAGCACAGTGAGGTGCAGGAAAGATGGACCGTTCTTCCCACTCCCGTTCGCGCAGAATGGCCCCCTTCGTGGCGGTGGCCGCGGCAGCGGCACTGACCCTCGCCGGCTGCTCCAGCAGCTCGGGCGGCAAGAAGTCCACGGAGGACTCCTCCGGCGCCTCCGCGGGCAAGGCCAGCACTCCGCGCATGACGGTCGCCCTTGTCACGCACCAGGCGCCGGGCGACACGTTCTGGGACATCGTCCGCAAGGGCGCCCAGGCCGCCGCCGACAAGGACAACATCAAGCTCATCTACTCGGCCGACCCGAACGCGGGCAACCAGTCGAACCTGGTGCAGAACGCGATCGACCAGAAGGTCGACGGCATCGCGGTCACCCTCGCCAAGCCCGACGCCCTGAAGGACGTCATCGGCAAGGCGAAGTCCGCGAACATACCGGTCGTGGGCCTCAACTCCGGTCTCAGCGACTGGAAGAAGCTCGGACTGCTGGAGTTCTTCGGCCAGGACGAGACGGTGGCCGGCGAGGCGCTCGGCAACAAGCTGAACTCGATCGGCGCCAAGAAGGCCGTCTGTGTCATCCAGGAGCAGGGCAACATCGGCCTGACCCAGCGCTGCGACGGCGTGAAGAAGACGTTCAGCGGCAGTGTCGAGACACTGAACGTCAACGGCACCGACATGCCGTCCGTGAAGTCGACGATCACCGCCAAGCTCACCCAGGACAAGGCCATCGACTACGTGGTCACCCTCGGCGCCCCGTTCGCGCTGACGGCCGTGCAGTCGGTGTCCGACGCGGGCAGCAAGGCGAAGATCGCCACCTTCGACCTCAACAAGGACCTCACGACCGCGATCAGCAAGGGCACCATTCAGTTCGCCGTCGACCAGCAGCCGTACCTCCAGGGCTACTTGGCGATCGACTCGCTGTGGCTGTACAAGAACAACGGCAACTACAGCGGTGGCGGTGAGCAGCCCGTACTGACCGGCCCGGCCTTCGTCGACAAGACCAACGTCGCAGCCGTCGCCAAGTACGCAGCCAACGGAACCCGGTGATGAGCATGACCCAGCACGCCGAGCCGGCGGTGTCCACACCGCCGGCCTCCGGCCCGAAGGAAACCGACGGCCGGACCTCTGAACGGCCCCTGGCGATACGGCTGTTGGCCCGGCCCGAGGTCGGTGTCTTCCTCGGCGCGGCCGCGGTGTACGTGTTCTTCCTGATCGCCGCTCCGCCGGTGCGGGACGGCGCCTCGATGGCGAACATCCTCTACAGCTCGTCCACGATCGGCATCATGGCGCTGCCGGTCGCCCTGCTGATGATCGGCGGGGAGTTCGACCTCTCCGCCGGCGTCGCCGTCATCACCTCGGCGCTGACCGCGAGCATGCTCAGCTACCAACTGACCATGAACGTGTGGGTCGGTGTGTTCGTCGCGCTGCTCGTGTCGCTGGGGATCGGCTTCCTCAACGGCTGGATGGTCGTCAAGACCGGGCTGCCGAGCTTCCTGGTCACCCTGGGCAGCTTCCTGATCCTGCAGGGCGTCAACCTCGCGGTGACGAAGCTGGTCACCGGCAACGTGGCGACCGACGACATCAGCAACATGGACGGCTTCGGCCAGGCCAAGAAGGTCTTTGCGACGTCCTTCGACGTCGGCGGCGTCAACGTGAAGATCACGATCATCTACTGGCTGGTGTTCGCGGCGATCGCCACCTGGGTGCTCCTGCGGACGAAGTACGGCAACTGGATCTTCGCGGTCGGTGGGAACAAGGACTCCGCGCGGGCCGTCGGCGTGCCCGTCGCGTTCACGAAGATCTCCCTGTTCATGCTGGTCGGTTTCGGTGCCTGGTTCGGCGCGTTCATGTTCGGCATGGTGCAGCAGGGCATCGTCTACGCCGGCTGGAACCCCGACTGGTTCAAGGCGTTCCTCGGCGTGATGCTGCTCGGCGCCGTCCTCATCAATCTGTGGGTCCAGCGCACCGCGACCCGGAGGTGACCTTCATGGCAAGCAACGAATCCGGCACTCACGGCGCCATCCTCACGGACAGCGCGCCCCAGGACGCGGACGCGCCGATCGTCCAACTGCGCAACACCGGCAAGTCCTACGGCAATGTCCGCGCCCTGCACGGCGTCGACCTCGCCGTCCGCCCCGGCCAGGTCACCTGCGTCCTCGGCGACAACGGCGCGGGCAAGTCGACCCTGATCAAAATCATCTCCGGGCTGCACCAGCACACCGAGGGCGAGTTCCTCGTCGACGGCGAGCCCGTGCACTTCACCACCCCGCGCCAGGCACTCGACAAGGGCATCGCGACGGTCTACCAGGACCTGGCTGTTGTGCCGTTGATGCCGGTGTGGCGCAACTTCTTCCTCGGCTCGGAGATGACGAAGGGCCCCTGGCCCGTGCGCCGTCTCGACATCGAGCGGATGAAGAAGACCGCGGACGAGGAACTGCGCAACATGGGCATCGTCCTGGACAACCTGGACCAGCCCATCGGCACCCTCTCCGGCGGCCAGCGCCAGTGCGTGGCCATCGCCCGCGCCGTCTACTTCGGCGCCCGCGTCCTCATCCTGGACGAGCCCACCGCCGCCCTGGGCGTCAAGCAGTCCGGCGTGGTCCTCAAGTACGTGGCCGCGGCCCGCGAACGCGGTCTCGGGGTCATCTTCATCACCCACAACCCCCACCACGCCTACATGGTCGGCGACCACTTCAGCGTCCTGCGCCTGGGCACCATGGAACTGTCGGCCGAGCGCAGCGAGATCACCCTCGAAGAGCTGACCAACCACATGGCCGGCGGCACCGAACTCGCCGCGCTCAAGCACGAGTTGTCCCAGGTCCGAGGCGTCGACGTCGAGGAGCTCCCCGAGGAGAAGGACCTCAAGGCCACAGTGACCGCGTCTCCCGAGAAGGCTCCGGTGTCCACGTCTTCGGAAGGGACGTCCTGACATGCCCGACCGTCCCTTCCTGGACCGGATCCGGGTCGGCTCCGCCCCCGACTCCTGGGGTGTGTGGTTCCCGGACGACCCCCAACAGGTGCCGTGGGAACGGTTCCTGGACGAGGTCGCGCAGGCCGGTTACTCCTGGATCGAGCTGGGCCCGTACGGCTATCTGCCGAGCGATCCGGCCCGGCTCACGGACGAGATCGACCGGCGTGATCTGAAGGTCTCCGCGGGCACGGTCTTCACCGGCCTGCACCGCGGCCCCTCGGTCTGGGACGCCACGTGGGAGCACGTCAGCCAAGTGGCCGCGCTCACCCAGGCGATGGGCGCGCGGCACCTGGTCGTCATCCCCTCCTTCTGGCGGGACGACAAGACCGCCGAGATCCTGGAGCCGCCGGAGCTGACCGGCGAGCAGTGGGCGCACCTCACCAAGGGCATGGAGCGCCTCGGCCACGAGGTCAAGGAGACGTACGGGCTCGACATCGTCGTCCACCCGCACGCCGACACGCACCTCGACACCGAGGACCACGTCGAGCGCTTCCTCGACTCGACCGACTCCGAACTGGTCAACCTCTGCCTGGACACCGGGCATTACGCCTACTGCGGCGGCGACAGCGTCAAGCTGATCGAGACGTACGGCGAACGCATCGGCTATCTGCACCTCAAGCAGGTCGACCCGGAGATCCTCGCCGACGTCGTCAAGAACGAGGTGCCGTTCGGACCGGCCGTGCAGCGCGGAGTGATGTGCGAACCGCCGTCCGGCGTACCGGAGTTGGAGCCGGTGCTGATCGCGGCGCAGCGCCTGGGCGTGGAGCTGTTCGCGATCGTCGAGCAGGACATGTACCCGTGCGAGCCGGACAGGCCCTTCCCCATCGCGGAGCGCACCCGCAAGTTCCTCCGTTCCTGCGGTGCTTGACGAACCTGGCGATCCTGACGACCCGAAAGGACGGCCGATGGCCATGAACCCGCGCGACCCGCTCGGAGTGGCAGTCGTCGGAACCGGAAAGATGGGGGCCGACCACGTCCGCAGGATCGAGGACGTGGTCAACGGGGCCCGGGTGACCGCCGTCGTGGACGTCGACGCCGAGCGCGCCAAACGGATCGCGGCCGGTGTCGACGGCTGCACGGCGTACACCGACCCGGCCGCGGCGATGGCGGCGGCCGACGTCGACGCGGTCCTGATCGCCTCACCGGGCCCCGCCCACGAGGCGGCCCTGCTGACGGCCTTCGAACACGATCTGCCCGTCCTGTGCGAGAAGCCGCTGACTCCGGACGCGGCCTCGGCACTGCGGGTGCTGGAGGCGGAGGTACGCCTCGGCCACCGCAGGGTGCAGGTGGGCTTCATGCGCCGCTACGACGCGGAGTACATGAAGCTCAAGTCCCTACTGAAGACAGGCCAGTTGGGCCGCCCACTCATGCTCCACAACCGGCACCGCAACGCGGCCAGCCCGCCCGGCTTCACCAGCTCCATGCTCATCAGCGACTCCGTGGCCCACGAGACCGACGCGACCCGTTGGCTCCTCGGTCACGAGATCACGGCGGTGACGGTGCTGCGCCCGCGCCCCTCGGCGAGCGCCCCGGACGACCTCCAGGACCCGCAGTTCGTCGTCTTCGAGACCGACGGCGGCGTGATCGTCGACGTCGAGATGTTCGTCAACTGCGGCTTCGGCTACCAGGTCCAGGCCGAGATCGTCTGCGAACGCGGCACCGCTCGCATCGGCGACGGCCACGCCATGGTCACCAACATGGCCGGCCGCTGGGGCGGCACCATCGCCCAGGACTTCATCGAGCGCTTCGCCGACGCCTACGACCGTGAGCTCCAGACCTGGGTGGACGCGACCCGCCGCGGCGAGGTCACCGGCCCGAGCGTCTGGGACGGGTACGCGGCGGCGGCCGTGTGCGAGGCGGGGGTACGGGCGTTGGAAGAGGGGGAGAGGGTGGAGGTGGAGTTGGTGGAGCGGCCCGAGTTCTATCGGTAGCCCGCCACTTGGCGGCATGCGGAACGCCCGGACGAAACCGTCCGGGCGTCGCTGTGTTGACCCGTCGTGCGTTTTTTACTCCGGCACCGACACGCGCGGCCTGGGCGCGAACCCCGCCGCCCGATAGGCCTCGTCGATCAGTGTCATCGTCGCCACCGCGTCGTCCGGACCCAGCGGGAGAGGCGCGCCCTCCCTCAACCTGGCGGCGAACGCTTCCAGTTGATAGGTGTACGACGACCTCCGGCCCAGCCGCTCCGTGCGTTCGCCGTCCGTCGTGCGGATCACGATGCGGTCGTCCAGCTGGGGGAGCACGAAGTTCGGTGCGAACGCCTCGCCCCGGCTGCCGATGATCCGGCAGCTCATCTCCAGCTTGTCGTACGCCATGTGGCAGCGGGCGGAGCCGGTGGCGCCGCTCGGGAAGGCGAGGTCGGCGTCCAGCCACTCGTCGACGCCCGGGGCGCCCGCGCGTTCGCCGCCCTTCGCGGAGACGAGCCGGGGTGCGCCGCCCGCCCAGGGGGCCAGCATGCGCTGGGCGTGCAGGCTGTAGCAGCCCAGGTCCATCACGGCGCCGCCGGCCAGGTCGAGCGACCAGCGCGGGTCGGTGTCCGCCGGGGCCTGGATCGCGACGAGCGTCTCGATGTGCCGCAGTTCGCCGAGTTCACCGGAGGCCAGCAGCTCGTGCAGGCGCCGGGTGACGGGGTGGAAGAGGTAGTGGAAGGCCTCCATGAAGACCGTTCCGGACTTCGCCGCCGCCTCTTTGACCTCGGCCGCTTCCTCGGCGTTGCTCGCCGACGGTTTCTCCGACAGGACGTGCTTGCCCGCCGCGAGCGCGGCGAGGTTCCACGGTCCGTGCAGGCCGTTGGCGAGGGGGTTGTAGACGACCTCCACCTCCGGGTCGGCGAGCAGGTCGGCGTAGGAGTCCGCGACCCGTTCGACGCGGTGCGCGGCGGCGTACGCCTCCGCGCGGGACCGGTCGCGCGCGGCCACCGCGACGATGCGGTGGCCGGTCGTCCGGGCGGGACCGATCAGGGAGTTCTCGGTGATCCGAGCCGCTCCCAGTACTCCGATGCGCAGTGGTTCCCGGCCCGGACCGCTCATGCTTCGCGTACCTCCTGGATGGTGACGGGGCGGTGCTCGTGGAGCGACAGGGTGCAGGCGTCCGCGATCCAGCCCGCCTCCAGGGCGTCCGCGACCGTGCACGGGGAGGTGCGGGTGCCGGCCACGACCTCGGTGAACGCGGTGAGTTCGGCGCGGTAGGCGGCCGTGAAGCGGTCCATGAAGAAGTCGTGCGGGGTGCCCGCCGGGAAGGTCACGCCGGGCTCCACGGAACGCAGCGGCAGCTTGTCCTCCAGGCCGACCGCGATGGAGTCCGTGAAGCCGTGGATCTCCATGCGGACGTCGTAACCCCGGGCGTTGTGGCGGGAGTTGGAGACCACCGCGATGGTGCCGTCGTCCAGGGTGAGGATGGCGCCGGTGGTGTCGGCGTCGCCGGCCTCCTTGATGTACTCGGCGCCCCGGTTGCCGCCGACCGCGTACACCTCGGTGACCTCACGGCCGGTGACCCAGCGGATGATGTCGAAGTCGTGCACGGAACAGTCCCGGAAGATGCCCCCGGACGCGGCGATGTACGCGGCCGGCGGCGGCGCCGGGTCCAGCGTCGTCGAGCGCACGGTGTGCAGCTTGCCCAGTTCGCCGGACTGCACGGCGGCGCGCGCGGCCACGAAGCCGGCGTCGAAGCGACGGTTGTAGCCGATCTGGATCGGCACGTCGCTGCCCTCGACGGCCTTGAGGACCTTGACGCCCTCGGCCATGGTCTTGGCGACGGGCTTCTCGCAGAACACGGGGATGCCCGCCTCGACGGCGGCCAGGATCAGGCTCGGGTGGGCGTCGGTCGCCGCGGCGATCACGACCCCGTCGACCCCGGCGGCCAGCACGGCCTCCGGGGAGTCCGCGACCTCGGCGCCGAACCGCTCGGCGGCCTTCTTCGCGGCCTCCGCGAACGGGTCGGCCACGACGAGCGACTCGACCGAGTCGAGTCCGGAGAGGGTCTCGGCGTGGAAGGCGCCGATACGGCCGAGGCCGAGGATTCCGATGCGCATGGGGGCTCTTGCTTTCTTGAGAGGTGCGGGTTCGTTACGGGTGCGGAAAGTCAGTCGAGGATGCCCAGGACGTTCTGGTCCCAGTCGATCACCGAGCCGGTGACCACCCCGGACCGGTCGGACAGCAGGAACACCACGAAGTCCGCGATCTCGTCCGGCTGGCCGAGCTTGCCCATCGGCAGCCGGGCGGCGGCCTGTGCGACCCAGTCGTCCCCGGCGCCGTGGAAGGCCCGCTGGACGACATCCTCGCCCTCGGTGTCCGTCCAGCCGATGTTGACGGTGTTGATGCGGATCCGGTCGAAGCGGTGGGCGTGGGCGGCGTTGCGGGTCAGGCCCGCGAGGCCGGCCTTGGCCGCGGAGTACGGGGCGAGGAAGGGCGGTCCGCCGTGGGCGCAGTTGGAGCCGATGTTGACGATGGTCCCGGGTGCCTCGCGGGCGGTCATGTCGGCGACCGCCGCCTGCATGGCGAAGAACGGCGCTTTCAGGTTGATCGCCATGTGCTGGTCGAACAGTTCCGGGGTGGTGTCCAGCAGTGAGCCGCGTGATGTCAGTCCCGCGGCGTTGACGAGGCAGTCGACGCGTCCGTGGGTCTCGACGGTGCGTACGACGCTGTCGCGCGCCTGCGCCGGATCGGCGAGGTCGGCCCGGACGAAGTGGGCGCCGGTGTCCGCGGCGAACTTCTCGCCCACCTCCGTACGGCGGCCGGTGATCACCACCACCGCGCCCTCGCGCACCGCCGCCCGCGCGATCGCGGCGCCCACGCCCTGGCTGCCCCCGTTGACGAGGACGACCTTGTCGTCGAGAAGTCGAAGTCCCATGGTGTTTCCCAGTCCTCAGCCCTCAGTGCCCGGTCTCAGCTCTCGCGCCGCTCGGCACCGGCCCGCAGCTCCCCGCGGAGCGCGTCCGGAGCCCAGCCCTCACGCACCGCGCGGCGTACGACGTCGGCCTGCGAGGGCGGGGCCAGCCCCTCGACGGGCGGGTCGTTGTCGAGGTTGGTCGGGAAGGGGTAGCCCTCGGCGCTCGCCGCGACGACCGTGTCCAGCCACTCCTCGCCGACGCCCTCGGCCTTGCGCCTGAGCAGGACCGGGAAGACCGCGTTGGTGACGGCCTCGCGGTCCACCGTCTCCATGGCCCGCCCGAACGCGGACGACACCTGGAGCAGATTGGCCATGCGCCGGACGTCCGCCGTGCGGTTGGTACCGGCCGCGTGGAACAGCGCGGGGTTGAAGAACGCGGCATCGCCCTTGGCGAGCGGGAGTTGGATGTAGTGGGACTCGAAGTAGGCCTGGAATTCCGGCAGTCGCCACGCCAGATAGCCGGGCTCGTACTTCTGCGAGTGCGGCAGGTACATCGTCGGCCCCGACTCGACCGGCATGTCGCAGTGCGCGACCGCCCCTTGGAGCGTGAGCACGGGCGAGAGGCGGTGCACGTGCGCCGGGTAGTCGGCGGCGACCTCGTTGCTGAGGAACCCGAGATGGTAGTCGCGGTGCACGGTCTGCGCCGCGCCGCCCGGGTGGACCACGTTGATCTGCGAGGTGACCTGGTAGCCGGGGCCGAGCCAGGCGACGGACACAAGGGCCAGCATGTCGTTCGCGTAGTAGTCGGCGAACGCCTCCGGGTCGTAGAGCGCGGCCTTCTCCAGGGCGTTCCACACCCGGTCGTTGGCCCCCGGCTTCGCGAAGTGGTCACCGGCGCCCGCGCCCGAGGCACGCTGCTCGGCGATCAGGGCGTCGAAGACCTGGGTCGCACGGTCCACCACCGACAGGTCAGGGAAGGCGCCCTGAAGGACCACGATGCCGGGCCCCTCGGTGAACGCCCGCATCAGTTCGGCCTGCACCTCGCGGCGCTCGCCGGCCGCCACGGACTTGCGGAGCCGGTCACTTTCGTAGACGAGGACGTTCCGCTCGACCGAGGACGCGTACGGGAAGTCGGCCGGGTCGGTCGGCTGCTCGACGAGCGCGCGGAAGGCGTCGAGATCGCAGTCCTGCTCGGTGAGCCGGGCGGGGTGTGCTGCGGAGGTGATGGACATCGTCGTCCCCTCGGGTCACGGAGTGGTGCGGCTCTGCCATTCTTGTCATGACAAACCCTTCGAACAACCGGCAGCGAGCCATCAAAATCCCCTCAAGGAGGCGAGCGGTGGGCCACCCCTTCCCCATCAGGGAAATCGCACGTCAGGCGGGCCTCAGCGAGGCGACCGTGGACCGGGTCCTGAACGGCAGGGGCGGAGTCCGGGAGAGCACCGAGCGTGAGGTGCGGCAGGCCATCGCCGATCTCGACCGGCAGCGCACCCAGGTCCGGCTGGTCGGCCGGACCTTCATGATCGACATAGTGATGCAGACGCCGGAGCGGTTCTCCACCGCCGTCCGGGCCGCGCTCGAGGCCGAGCTGCCCGACCTGCACCCGGCCGTCGTGCGCTCCCGCTTCCACTTCCGGGAGACCGCGCCGGTGAAGGAGCTGGTCGGCACCCTGGACCGGATCGCGCGGCGCGGCTCGCAGGGCGTCATCCTCAAGGCGCCGGACGTCCCCGAGGTCACCGCGGCCGTCGGCCGGCTCGTCACCGCCGGCATCCCCGTCGTCACCCTGGTCACCGACCTGCCCGCGAGCGCCCGCGTCGCCTACGTCGGCATCGACAACCGGGCGGCGGGCGCCACGGCCGCCTATCTGATGGGCCAGTGGCTCGGCGACCGCCCCGGCAACGTCCTCACCAGCCTGAGCAGCGGCTTCTTCCGCAACGAGGAGGAACGCGAGATGGGCTTCCGCAGCACCATGCGCGCCCGCTACCCGGACCGGGCCCTCGTCGAGATCACCGAGGGCCACGGCCTGGACGCCACCCAGTACGACCTCGTCCGCGCCGCCCTCGAGCGCGACCCGGACATCCGCGCGGTCTACTCGATCGGCGGCGGCAACATCGCGACGCTGCGCGCCTTCGCCGACCTCGACCGCGAGTGCGCCGTGTTCGTCGCGCACGACCTCGACCACGACAACACCCGGCTGCTGCACGAGCAGCGGCTGTCGGCCGTCCTCCACCACGACCTGCGCCAGGACGTGCGCGAGGCCTGCCGCATCGTGATGCGCGCGCACGACGCCCTGCCGCCCGCGGGCCCGGTCCTGCCGTCCGCGATCCAGGTCGTCACGCCCTACAACATGCCCATGGCGGGGGCCCGTTGAGGGTCGTCACAGATTGATCGCGTACGCCTTGCGGAGCGTCTCGTGCACCGTCCACGTCGTACGGTCGCCCGCGCGGAGCACGGCCATGTCCCCGGGACCGACCTTCAGGGTCTCCCCGCCCTCGACCTCGATGGTCGCCGAGCCGCTGATCACGACGAACAGCTCGTCCGCCTCGGTGTCGGTGACCACGCCCGGGGTGATCTGCCAGATCCCGCGGATCTGCCGCCCGTCCTCGGACTCCCACACGACCTTCCCGGTGACCTCGGGCCTACCGGAGACGATCTGCGCCGGGTCGAGCGGCTCGGGTTCGAGCGCGGCGTCGGGGATGCGGACAACGAAACTGTGCGTCATGCCGCGACCCTAGCCCGGCGCCGCCCGCCCCGGGCGTGGACACTGTGTGGGGTATCGGCCCAGGTCGGAGGACACTTCGTCGCGGAGTGGCGGCCCCGGCGGGGCCGGGTGATCGTGGAGGGCATGGCGCAGACCACGGCGACCGTCCCCGAGCCGCACCCGCACACCACCCGGGAGAACATCCTCTTCGGGGGCGTCTACGGCGCCGTCCTGGCCTGCTCGATGGTCGCCGCGCTCACCCAGTACGGCCACACCTCCAAGGGCAGCCGCCGCTACGACGCCCTGTGGCTGCTGGTGACCGCAGCCGCCTCGGCACTGGCCCACGGGTACGCCCACTACATCGCCGAGCGCGCTCCGCACCGCCGCTGGGACGCCCTGCGCACCCTGCGCGACGAGTGGCCCCTGGTCGCCGCCGCGCTGCCCACCGTCCTGCTGCTCGCGGGGGCCGGCTGGGGCTGGTGGCCGGCGAACGGGGTCGAGTACGCGGCGTTCGTCCTCAACATCGCGCTGCTGTTCTGCCTTGGCCTGGTCACGGCCCGCTGGTCGGCGCGGAGCTGGATCGCGGCCGTGGTCATCGGGGCGGTGGACGCGCTGCTCGGGGTGGTGGTCGTCGTGGCCAACGCCCTGATCAAATAACGCCGTTGGGCACGATCAACCCCGTTGGGCACGCTCACAGAACGGCAGCCGCCTACGAGATGCCCCGGTACCCGCGCAGCTTGCGATACAGCGTCGCCCGGCCGATCCCCAACGCGGCTGCCGCCCGCGACTTGTTGCCGCCGTGCCGGCGCAACGCCCCCAGGATCGCCGCGCGTTCGGCGTGCTCCATCGGGCTGAGCCGCCGTGCCGCAGGACCCTCCCGGACGGGATCGGGCAGCTCGGCCCGCCGCACCGGGCCGGTGACCCGCCGGTGCTCCGCCAACGCCCTGACGACATGGGCGAGTTCGGTGACGTTCCCGGGCCACGGGTGCTCCTCCAGGGCCCGCAGCGCGTCCAGCGTCCAGGTGAGCGGGGGCTGTCCCGAGGCCGGACGGGGTGCCAGGACCGGCAGCAACTCCCGTACGTCCTCGGGGCGTTCACGCAGCGCGGGCAGGGCGACCGACCGGGGTGCCAGGGTGTCCAGGAGACGCTGGAAGCAGGGGCCCGGGGGAGTGCCGGGGGTGTAGGTGACCAGAAGGAAGACGTCGGGGTGTTCGTCGAGCAGGGAGTTGAGCGCGGCGACGTCCGGCTGGGCCAGCCGTTCGGCGTGCCGCAGGAGCAGGGGGCGGCCGTCGGCCAACTCGCTGTATTTCACGCCGAGTTCGGGCGACTCGGCGGCATCGGCGATCAGGGGCACGGTGTCGCCGAGCAGTTCACGGGCGAGCGCGGTCTTGCCCGCCCCGCGCTCGCCGGTCAGCAGGAGGGGCTCGTGGACCCGGGCAAGTTCGACGGCCCGGGCGACCGCGTGCCGCCAGGGCACCGAACCGCCCGCGAGCGCCAGCGCGGGGCGCGGAGACGGAAACGGTACCTCGGCGGCGCGCGCTTCGAGGACGGCCACGATCCCGAAGACGCGGCCCTCGTGCCGTACCGGAGTGATCTCGGCCGTGCACCCGGCGCCTTCGGGGAGCGCGGCGTCGTAGGGCTCCTCGCTGGTGCTCGCGCGTTCCAGGGCGGTCAGTACCTGGGGTGTGGCGAGGCGTACCGCGGCCTGGCTGACGAGGCGGTTGCGGCCGTCGAGGGCGACGACGGCGCGGTCCGGGCCGTGCGCGGCCCGGGTGTAGGCGTCGAGGAGCACCCGTTCGGCGGTACGGGAGCGGGCCAGCAGTTCCGCCTCCACCGCCATGGCCGCCGCCTCGGCGAGGGCGGCCCCCGGATGCGGGCCGCACCCGGCGCACAGGCCGGACGCGACGGTCACCGTGCCGAGCACCTGCCCGGAATCCGGGGCGAGCAGCGGCACACTGACCGCCGACACGTCCTGCCACACGTCGAGAAAGTGCTCGGGGCCGTGCACCTCGGCCTGCTGCCGGGTGCGCAGGGCGAGGGCAGCGCTGTTGTGACCCACCTCCCGCTCGGACAGATCGCGGCACCGGTCGTCGCCGGGCACGTCGCCCGCGGTCCACAGCACCCGCAGCCGCTCGTCGGTGAGGAGCAGCGCCGAGTGGCCGCCGAGGGCCGGCGCGATGCGCTCCAGCACCGGCCGCGCCGCCTCCAACAGGGCTGATTCGACGGGCGGTTCGGGATCCTGGACCGGTCCATCGAGGTCATGCCGTACGCCGAAGAAGCGGGCGCGGCGCCAAGCGGCGAGGACCTCGTCCGGGATGCCGTCGGGCAGCGGGCGGTCACTGAGGAACCGCTCGCGCGCCTGGCGCAGCGGGGCGAGGGCGGGGGAGTGCTCCACGGTGGTCATGACGCCTCTCACCGTATCGGGCCCGTGGCGGCAGCCGCCGCGGGGCTGTAACTGTCTCGTAATGAGACACCCGCGCGTGTCCCGGCCGCATCATGATCGTGAAGAGTCGGTGCCTTTCTCACTCCCGCCTCACCGCTGTCTCACCCCTGGAGCGTCCCGCCGTGCACGTTGTCGAGACCGACGTACTGATCGTGGGCAGCGGCCCGGCCGGCGCCGCCGCCGCGCTGGCGCTGAGCACCTACGGCGTGCCCCACATCGTCGTCACCCGCTACTCGCGCCTCACCAGGACGCCCCGCGCGCACATCACCAACCAGCGCACCATGGAGGTCCTGCGCGACCTCGGCGTCGAGGACGAAGTGCTGGCCCAGGCGACACCGCAGCACCTGATGGGCAACACCACGTTCTGCACCAGCCTCGCCGGCGAGGAACTCGGCCGGATCCGCTCCTGGGGCAACGATCCGCTCGTGCAGGCCGCACACGAACTGGCCAGCCCGACCCGCATGTGCGACATGCCGCAGCACCTCATGGAGCCCGTGCTCATCGACGCGGCGCTCGCGCGCGGCTCCAACGTCCGCTTCAGCACGGTCTACAAGTCCTTCGAGCAGGACGACGACGGTGTCACGGTCACGGTCGAGGACCGGCTGCGCGGCGACGAGTACCAGATCCGCGCCAAGTACCTGATCGGCGCCGACGGCGGCCGCTCCCAGGTCGCCGAGGACGCGGGGCTGCCGATGGGCGGCCAGATGGGCGTCGCGGGCAGCATCAACATCGTCTTCGACGCGGACCTGAGCAAGTACACCGCGCACCGCCCCTCCACCCTCTACTGGGTGCTCGCGCCGGGCGCTACCGTCGGCGGCATCGGCGCGGGCCTGGTGCGCTGCGTCAAGCCCTGGAACGAGTGGCTGATCGTGTGGGGCTACGACGTGAGCGCCGGCGCCCCCGACCTCACCGAGGAGTACGCGCTGTCCGTCGTACGGCAGTTGGTCGGCGACGACGAGATCCCGGTGACCATCAAGTCGTCCTCGGCGTGGACGGTCAACGAGATGTACGCCGAGACCTACGCCAACGGCCGTGTCCTGTGCGCCGGTGACGCCGTGCACCGCCACCCGCCGTCCAACGGGCTCG
The DNA here is from genome assembly GCF_000716435.1 of Streptomyces xylophagus. Taxonomy (GTDB): domain Bacteria; phylum Actinomycetota; class Actinomycetes; order Streptomycetales; family Streptomycetaceae; genus Streptomyces; species Streptomyces xylophagus. The sequence continues at coordinate 493,674 of NZ_JNWO01000007.1, read as the reverse complement.
GCTCCAACACCTCGATCCAGGACGCCTACAACCTGGCCTGGAAGCTGAAGCTGGTCCTCGACGGCACCGCGACGCCGAAGCTCCTCGACACCTATGACGCCGAACGCGCCCCCGTCGGCAAGCAGATCGTCACCCGCGCCAACAAGTCCATCGGCGAGACCGCCCCGATCTTCGAGGCGCTCGACGGCCTCTCCCCGCAGACCCCCGAGCAGTTGTGGGCCAACATCGCCGCCCGCAAGGACGCCACCGAGGCCGCCGGGAAGCAACGGGCCGCGCTGCGCGAGGCGATCGCCTTCAAGGTGTACGAGTTCAACGCGCACGGCGTCGACCTCAACCAGCGCTATTCCGCGGAGAGTTCGACCGCAGTCGTCCCGGACGGCACGCCCGACCCCGGCTTCGAACGCGACCGCGAGCTGTACCACCAGCCCAGCTCCCGCCCCGGCGCCAAGCTCCCGCACGCCTGGATCACCTCCGGCACCCGCACCGTCTCGACCCTCGACACGGTCGGCAAGGGCCGCTTCACCCTCCTCACCGGAATCGGCGGCGACGCCTGGGTGCGCGCGGCCGAGGCGCAGTCCCTGGACATCGCCACGGTCGTGATCGGCCCCGGCCAGGAGTACGACGACCCGTACGGCGACTGGGCCCGCCTGAGCGAGGTGTCCGACGGGGGCGCCCTGCTCGTCCGCCCCGACGGCTATGTCGCTTTCCGCCACGCCGACGCGGCCGGGAACGCCGGACAGTTGCTCACGGACGCGTTGCGGCGCATCCTCGGGCACGGCTGACATTTCGTATCGGGTAGGGAGCCGTAATGACCACTCACGTCACCGTCACGGACGAGGCCGTCGCGAGTCTGCGGGACACCGCCGATCCGCGCCTGCGTGAGCTGCTGTCGGGCCTGATCCGGCATCTGCACGCGTTCGCGCAGGAGACCCGCCTCACCCAGGCGGAGTGGGAGCGGGCGATCGGCTTCCTGACGGAGACCGGCCAGACCTGTACGGACACCCGGCAGGAGTTCATCCTCCTGTCGGACGTGCTCGGTCTGTCGATGCTGGTGGAGACGATCAACGGCGACCGCGAGGCCGGCGCCACCGAGTCGACGGTGCTCGGCCCCTTCCACATGACCGAGTCGCCGGTCCGTGAACTCGGCGCGAACATCGACCTGGTGGGCGGCGGCGAGCCCTGCGTGGTCAGCGGCCGGATCGTGTCGGGGGACGGCACCCCGCTCCCCGGCGCCCTCCTCGACGTGTGGCAGGCCGACGGCAACGGCTTCTACGACGTGCAGCGCCCGGACGTCCAACCCCCGGGCAACGGACGGGGGTTGTTCACCACGGACGCCGAGGGCCGCTTCTGGTTCCGCACCTGTGTGCCGAGCCCGTACCCCATCCCCACCGACGGCCCGGTCGGCGACCTCCTCAAGGCGACCGGCCGCCACCCCTACCGCCCGGCCCACATCCACTTCATCGCCTCGGCCGACGGCCACACCCCCGTCACCACGCACATCTTCGTCGCGGGCAGCGACTACCTCGACTCCGACGCCGTCTTCGCCGTCAAACAGAGCCTCGTCGAGGACTTCACCGTCACCGACGACCCGTCCCTGGCACGGGAGTTCGGCATCGCCAACCCCTTCCGCCACGCGCGGTTCGACCTCGTACTGGAGCAGCGGTCGTGAAGGACTCCCTCGACTTCGCCTACGACGTCCAGCCCATGCGGGTCGTCTTCCGGCCCGGCGCCGCGCTGACCGCGACCGCCGGTGAGGTCGAACGGCTCGGTCTGCGGCGGGTGTTGGTGCTCTCCGGCGCGCGCGGCGCGGACATCGCGCAGGCGGTCGCCGACTCGCTGGGGCAGGTGTGCGTCGGGGTGCACGCGGAGGCGAAGATGCACGTCCCGGTCGAAGTCGCCGACCGCGCGGTCGAGTTGGCGCGCTCGCTGGGTGCCGACGGCTGCGTCGCGGTCGGCGGCGGCTCGTCGATCGGCCTCGGCAAGGCGATCGCCCTGCGCACCGGCCTCCCGCTGATCGCCGTGCCCTCCACCTACGCAGGCTCGGAGATGACCCCGGTCTGGGGCCTCACCGAGAACGGCGCCAAACGCACCGGCCGCGACCCCGCCGTCCTGCCCCGCAGCGTCGTCTACGATCCCGAACTCACCCTGGAACTCCCCGTCCCGCTCACGGTGACCAGCGGCATCAACGCGATGGCGCACGCCGTCGAGGCCCTGTACGCGCCGGACACCTCACCCCTGATCGCCCTCATGGCGGAGGAGGGCGTAGGGGCGCTGGCGGGTGCGCTGCCCGAACTGGCCGCCGAGCCAAGGTCGTTGGAGGCCCGGGGCCGCGCCCTGTACGGGGCGTGGCTGTGCGGTTCCTGTCTCGGGGCCACGACCATGGGCCTGCACCACAAGCTGTGCCATGTCCTCGGCGGCACCTTCGGGCTGCCCCACGCCGAGACGCACACGGTGGTGCTGCCGTACGCGCTGGCGTACAACGCGCCCGCCGCACCGGTGACGGCCTCCACCGTGGCCCGCGCGCTGGACGCCGAGGACGCCCCACGCGCCCTGTGGGACCTGGCACGGCGGCTCGACGCGCCGCGCTCGCTCGCCGAACTCGGCCTGAAGGAGGGCGACTTGGCGAGGGCGGCCGCGCAGACGGTGAGCCAGGCGTACGCCAACCCCCGGCCGGTCACCGAGGAGGGCGTACTCGCGCTGCTGCGGGCGGCGTACGAGGGAACGCCTCCCACGTAGACGGGCCGTCAGCGGTTCGTGCGGACGCCGTCCAGCGCGATGGCCAGGACGCGGTCGCGCTGGGTGTCGTCCACGAACTTCGTCCCGGTGACCCCGGCCACCAGGCGCAGCAGATCGCTGAAGTCCATGTCGGTGCGGGCCACGCCCGCTTTCTGCGCGCGCTCGAACAGCGGACCGCCCGCCGAGAACATCGACTCGCGGCAGGTCCCGAAGATCTCCGAGTCGTTGTCCAGCGCCTCGCGCACCGCCTGCTTGGTCACCATGTAGCCCGCGAATCGGTTCAGCCACGAGTTCAGGGCCTCCCACGGCTCCTGGTCCGCGACGGACAGGGCGACCTGGCACAGCGCGTTCACCTCGTCCGCGTAGACGCTCTCGAAGAGCGCCCGGCGGGTCGGGAAGTTGCGGTAGAGGGTGCCGATGCCGACGCCCGCGCGGCGCGCGATGTCCTCCAGCGAGGCCTCCGAACCGTGCTCCGCGAAGGCCTCGCGGGCGGCGGCGAGCAGGGCGTCGTAGTTGCGGGCGGCGTCCTTGCGGTGCGGTCTCTGCGCCGCGACGATCTCGCTGACGGGGAACGGCTGGGCCGTCACGGGTGCCTCCCTGGGGCGGGCGCGGTTGAACCGGAGGTGTGCCTCCGTTATGGTGGAGGGGTACCTCCACTTTAGCAGTGTGGGCGCGTTCCGCCGTAAAGCCTGCGCGGGCGCACCCCCGTTCGCTTGTTCCGGAGAGGCTCTCCATGCCCCGCAAGTCCACCCGCCTCACCTTCGCGGTCCTCGCGACCGGTGCGGGCGTGTTCTCCATGCTGCAGTCGCTGATCGCACCGGCCCTGCCGACCGTCCAGCACGCGCTGCACACCTCCCAGTCCACCGCGACCTGGGTGATGACGGCCTATCTGCTGTCCGCCTCGGTCTTCACCCCGATACTCGGCCGCGTCGGTGACCTGGTCGGCAAGAAACGCACGCTCGTCGCCGTCCTCGTGGCCGTGCTGGCCGGCTGTCTGGTCGCCGCCCTCGCGCCCAACATCGGCGTCCTGATCATCGCCCGGGTCGTCCAGGGCATCGGCGGCGCGCTGTTCCCGCTGTCCTTCGGCATCATCCGCGACGAGTTCGACGCGTCCCGGGTCCCCGGCAGCATCAGCAACCTGTCCGCCGTGATCGCCGCGGGCGGTGGCGTCGGCATGGTGGCCGCCGGTCCCATCGTGTCCGCGCTCGACTACCGCTGGCTGTTCTGGTTCCCCGTCGGCATCGTCGCCGTCACCACCCTCATCGCCCTGCGCTACGTCCCCGAGTCGCCCCACCGCGCCGAGGGCAGCGTCAACTGGTCCGGCGCCGTACTCCTGTCCGGCTGGCTGGTCGCGCTGCTGCTCCCGCTCAGCCAGGCGAGCCGGTGGGGCTGGGGCTCCATCCGGGTCGTAGGCCTGTTCGCCGCGGCCGTCATACTCTTCGCGGCCTGGCTGTACGCCGAGGCCGGCTCCCGCAGCCCGCTCATCGACCTCAAGGTGATGCGACTGCCGTCCGTGTGGACCACCAACACCGCCGCGCTGCTCTTCGGCGCGGGCATGTACTCGATCTGGTCCTTCCTGCCCGGCTTCGTCCAGACCCCCGCGTCCGCCGGCTACGGCTTCGGCGCCAGCGTCACCGCGTCCGGACTCCTCATGCTGCCCATGCTGATCGCGATGTTCGTCTCCGGTGTGCTCAGCGGCCGGCTGGAGCCCATCGTCGGCGCCAAGGCACTGCTCACCACCGGCGCCGCACTCGGCGCGGTCGCCTGCGGCATCCTCACCCTCTGGCACGACCAGCAGTGGCAGATCGCCCTCGTCGCGGGCATCTTCGGCCTCGGCATCGGACTCGCCTTCGCCTCCATGGCCAACCTCATCGTCGGCAGCGTCCCGCCCGAGCAGACCGGCGCCGCGACCGGCATGAACGCCAACATCCGCACCATCGGCGGCTCCATCGGCGCCGCGGTGACCAGCGTCCTAGTCACCGGCCATCTTCAGGCATCCGGCCTGCCGTACGACTCCGGGTACACCCACGGGTTCACGGTGCTGACGGTGCTGCTTGTCGGGGCCGCGCTGGCCGCGCTCCTGGTGCCGGCGCGACGGTCCGGCCGTAGCGGAGGAAAGACCGTCGGCGGCTCCGAGTCGGCGCTCCTGAAGGCGGAGGAGGAAGCGTCGGTGATGGCTCCCGGCGCCCTGAACTGACCCGGCCGGTGTGCCAGCATGAGCCGATGATCGAACAGAGCGCGCGCCGCCCGGGCGCCGAACTCCTGGACGTCCATCGGCTCCGGCTCGTCGAATCCGCCGCTCCTCGGCTCTCGCCCGAGGAGCGGCTGGCCATGAACGAGGTGTGGGACGGGTTGGTGCGGGTCAACCCGAGTTTCTTCGACGGACCGGTCCTGGTGTGCGCGGCGGCGGACCGGGAGGGGCCGCACGACCTGACGGTCTCCTGGGCCAGGACGACGTACCGGCACTTCGCCCTGCGACGCGTCCCGTTCTCTACCTCGTGGCTGCCGTCCTTCTTCGTCGCCGTCCTCCAACCCGCCGACGACGGACGCCTGTTGGTCGGCCGGATGGCGAACTCCACGGCGGCACCGGGACGTTGGCAGCTGCCGGGCGGCTCGCTCGAACCCCCCGAATGCGACGAACCGCTCGACATGAGGGCTCTGCACCGGCACGCCGCACGGGAGTTGGTCGAGGAGACCGGCATCGACGCCTCGCCCGACGACCTCACCTTCTGGAACGTCACCCGCGCCGGAAACGGCGGCATCGGCGTCCTGTTCCGCGCCCCGTCCCTCCCGGCAAAGCGGCTGCGCGAGTGCTACGAGGCCATGGCGGCGGCGGAGACGGCGCAGGGCCGCGACCCGGAACTGGACCGCATCGCCCTGATCCACTCGACGGCCCAACTCCCGGACCTGATGGGCCCGCACGCGGACTATCTGGAGCCGATCGTCCGCCGGTACACGGAGGCCAATGGAACAGATGTCTCGATTTGAGACACCCGTAGCGTCGCCGGAGCCTTCAAGATCGGCAGAGTACGACTGCTGTGAAGAAAGGTGATCATCATGGCCCTCGCACTGCTCAGGCGCTGGCTGCCCCAAGGCGGTCCCGCCACGGCGTCGGGCCTCTCGCTCCCCTTCCCGCCCGGCGCGGGCGGATTCGCCCGCGAGATCGTCGACCCGATGGGCGTGCCCATGGCAGCCGCCGAGGTCACGGTGACGGCCCTGGACTCCCACCGCGTCACCGCCTCCGGCACGACCGACCCGTACGGCTTCTTCCTCGCGGCCCTGCCGCCCGGCCGCTACAGCCTCCTCGTCTCGGCCCAGGGACTCCAACCGCACCAGGAGACGGTGGAGATCGTCGCCGGAATCGCCGAGCCCACGGAACGCGTCTGGCTCCAGCCCGGCCGCGCCCAGGAACTCCCGCCGCCCGGCACCTGGCTCTTCGACCCGCCGCACACCGCGATCCGCTTCATCGCCAAGCACGTCGGCATGGCCCACGTCCACGGCCGGTTCGAGCGTTTCCAGGGCGGCATCCAGATCGCCCAGGAGATGACCGACTCCCGCGTCCACGTCCGCATCGACGCGTCCAGCATCACCACCGGCAACACCACGCGCGACAACCACCTGCGCTCCGGCGACTTCCTCGACGTCGAGCGCTACCCGTACATCGACTTCGCCAGCACCCGGTTCGCCTACCGGGGCGGCAGCAAGTGGACGTTGCAGGGTTCGCTGACGATGCACGGCGTGAGCCGCTCGGTGAACCTCGACACCACCTACCTCGGCACGGTCAACGGCGGCTACGCCGAGGAACTCCGCTGCGCGGCCCTCGCCACGGCCGAACTGCACCGCGAGGACTACACGTTGAACTGGCGCAGCATGCTCGCCCGCGGCATCGCCGTCGTCGGCCCCACCGTCCAACTGGAGCTGGACATCCAGGCGATGTACCGCACCCACGACACCCCGACCCCGCCGAAGTGACCCGGCACATGGGGTAGGGTTAACCTGCGCGTTCACCCGGACAAACGGGTGCGGCGCGACCGGGACGTGGCGCAGCTTGGTAGCGCACTTGACTGGGGGTCAAGGGGTCGCAGGTTCAAATCCTGTCGTCCCGACTTTACGAAGTCGCAGGTCAGGGGCCGTTTCAGAGGAGATCTGAAGCGGCCCTTTGATCATTCCTGGGGACCACTTGGGGACCAGGGCCCTTGACGGGCGCTGTGGCGCACTTTGACCCGGTCAAGGTATGCCACGGGGTGGTCGGTAAGGCGCAGGGCGGGCGGTTCGTGGAGTCGTCTATGTGTTTCCGATGACCCGCTATATGGGGTGTGTCGCGACCCTTGAACGGACCGCGAAGGGTTTCTGGCCTGCGGTTTTGTGAGTGCGCAGTGTGGGCGTTGCTGGCAGTGTCTTGACGTTCGTTTTGATGGGGTGTCAGGTGCATTGTCGGGCTGGTCAGGTTATTTGATGAGCGGCGGCGGTGGGCGAGGAGCTGATTTCGCGCTACGGGTGCTGCACGCAGTTCATGCTCGACGGGCAAACCGAGTTTGTATGCCGCATGCAATATGAGGCCCGCCACGGATTTTGGCAGGCGGCGAACAGGGGCTGCCCGTGGCCGGCCGTCCCGGCTGGCCACGCCGCCGCCCCGATCCGCTGCTCGGCGACAAGGGCTACGACTCCAACCCCCACCGCGAGGAGCTGCGCAAGCGCCGGATCCTGCCGGTCATCTCCCGCAAGGGCGCCCCGAACATCAAGGCTAGGCGTTTCACAGGCAGTCCGGCAGCACCTCGTTGAGCCGCTTGAAGCCTTGCTCCCAGATGCGGTCCAACTCGGCGAAGTCCTCCTGGGGCAAGGGGCTGTCCCTGCTGGACACGAGCGGGCTGCCCGTGCTGGATCTGAGCGGATTCCGGCTGAGGATCACCTTAGTGACGATGTTCGTGGCATCCCAGGTCCGCACGACACCGAGCCCGAAGTACTCGGAGAGCTCACCGTCGAACTGCGGGTAGATCTCCTCGAAGACATTGGCCTCCTCCCCGGCCTTGCGGCTCACTATGGTCAGCCGCTCATGCCGTACGAAAGCCTCCACCAGGTATTTCTGCGTGTGGCCGCTGTCCGTCTCGACGTCGACCTCCACCGCCAGGGACCCGACATGGGCGCTGAGGTGGAACGGATACTGCTCGTAGTGCCAGACGTACTGGCCGCGCAGTTTGGTCAGGAAGTAGTGGTGCCACAACTGCCGGGCCGAGGCCAGCCGGGCGTTCTCCGAACGCAGCGTGCTGGTCAGGGAGCCCTCCAGCACGTCCGTCAAGTGCCGGAGGGTCGCCCGGTCCGAGGCCCGGGCGACCATGATGCTGATGACGGCACCGACGATCCCTCCACCGATCGCGATGAGCACACCGGAGATCTCCTGATTGGGCAGCGAGATCTTGCCGTGGTCGTCGACTGCGGCGGCGGCGAAGGCCACGCCGAATCCCGTGGTCACGACCCCCAGGGCCAGGATGAGCCAGGACCGCGCCTGACCGTCCGCCCAAGACCCGCCCTCTGCCGTGCCGTTTCTTCCGGACATCGCCTCGTCTCCCGAACCGGAACCGTCAGCCAAACACCAAAGTCATTAGGACCCGATCGCGTCCAGGCCCGTAATAGTCCTTGACGAATCCGACGTCATGGAATCCGTATCTGCCGTAGAGGCGTCGCGCTGCTTCGTTGTCCGGCCGCACCACGAGATTCATCCGGCAGGCGCCGGTGGCCTTGGAATGTCGTACGGCGGCATCCAGGAGGGCCCGGCCGTGGCCCTTTCTCTGCCATTCGGGAAAGATGCCGAGCGCCAGCAGGGAAGCATGGTCATCACCGAAAACGTGAATAGGCAGCGCATATCCCCTCAACGCACCATCGTGCTCCAGCAGAAGGAAATCATGCCGATGGATGTCGAAGAGCTGCCTGAGAAACAGGTAGCTGTAGCCCTCGTCCTCCCCAAGCACTTCATGGTCGAGACGGTACAACTCGGGAAGATCCTTTTCCTCGGGGGCCTGGAGCCGGTCTTGCCCGCTGGGTGACGTACCTGAGGACAAAGGCTTGATCCTTCTCGCGAGAGTGCCGTAAAGATCCCCATAAAGTAGCACCAGGCTAAGGGATTTGGTAGTACCCTCGACCTTCCAGGCGGGGCCGACCCGGGGAGACGTATGGCAGGGAACGCTGCGTACGACTGGGATTCTTTCGACTCAGAAGACTACCTGGAGCACAATTACGCGGCCTTGCACGACGAGGACCGAAAAATTCTGAACATCGTGCGCGACTTCCTGTGCGGCCACTCCTTCGATACGGACACTCGGGGCGTCGACGTCGGCACCGGAACCAACCTCTACCCGGCCCTCGCGATGCTCCCGTTCTGCCGGGAGATAAGCCTGCTGGACTTCTCCGGGGCCAACCGGATATGGCTCACCCGTCAGCTGAGGGAGTATTCGGCGAACTGGGACAGCTACTGGAAAGTCTTGACCGAGCAAGAGGTTTACCGGTCGGTCGAACGGCCTCGGGAGAGGCTGCGTCGGCACACCACCGTCCAGAAGTGGGACATCCTCGGCTCCGTTCCGGAAGCCAGGTGGGACGTTGGCACCATGTTCTTCGTCGCCGAGTCGATCACCACGTTCCGCGAGGAATTCACCATGGCTCTCGGAAAGTTCTGTGCCCTGCTGAAACCTGGGGCGCCGTTCGCCATGACGTTCATGGAGAACTCCAAGGGCTACGAGGTGGGCGGCAAGTCCTTCCCCGCCCTCGGAATCGGGCTGGTCGATGTGCGGGACGAGATGTGGGAGCTGGGCAACGGTCTGGAGTTCCATCACGTGAATGTCGACTTCCAGCCGCTCAGGGACGGCTGCAGCGGCGTGATCCTGGTGCACGGGCACGTCAAGTAGCAGCGATGAAGGGCGGTGCGCCGTGTTGATCCAGCCTCGCCGTGCTCTGCTCAAGATCTGGCAGTCCATCCTGAGTTGTTCCCTCATCGAGCAGTCCTGGGGCAACCCCGGCCGCGACGGCGGCAATTCGATCAGCGACGCCGAGCAGCTCGTCTGTCTCCTCTACCCCGCCCTCAAGATCCCCGTCCTGGACTTCTCCGTGCCGGACGCCACGGAGCCGGACGTGCTGAAGGCGCTCTCCCCGCTCGGTGACTTCGCCATCGCGCCCAAGGCCCTCGCCGGGATTGTCAAGGACTACCTGGCCGCGTACTCCGACGAAGGCCGACCGGTGTTCCCGCCCGGCAGCCGTGTGCGCCCCCTCGATCCGGCGGCTGAACCGTCGCCCGGACAAGAGGAGTTGGAGACGGTGGAGGCGTATTCCATGTCGGTGACCTTCTCCCTGTCCGCACTGGCCTTCATCAAGAGCTTCGCCAAGCAGGTCAGGGGCGAGGAACTCACCGCAGAGCTCCGCACCACCGAGGCCGCCCTCGACCGCCGGCTGACCCATGCGATACGCGGGCTCCTGGACAGTTTCGCCGTGGACGTGTTCCGAAAGGACTCCCCGAAGGGGGCCACGCTACTGCGCACCCTCAGCCAGCGGCACCAGTCCGAAGACGTACTCGTCGACCGGCTCCGCAGCGAACTGCAGCCGATCCGGGCCGGGTTGCGAGGCCTGTCACTGCAGGCGTCCGTCGGGCCGCTGCTTGCCGACGAAGAGCTGCTGTTCCAGTGCGGCTGGTCCTGGGGGCCGGTGCGATCCGGCGACGACGATCGGCTGCGGGTCGCGGAGCCGGTGCCCGCGCTGTACTTCACCGTGACGGCGATGGACGGCATCGTCGACTTCTTCTCCCGCCAGACCCTCCTGCTGGGACTGCTGAGTGACGAACAGCAGGCCCTGGCCCACGCGTTGCGGCTGCGCTGGGAACTGACGCAGAGTTACTGGACGGCGCTCGCCAGATTCGGCGGTGCCCACTGGCCGCTGGCCGATCCGCCATGGCGGCCGACGTACAACGAGGGCGAGGACTCGGACTACGCGACCCTCCAGGTCGCCTCCGTCGTCGTACACAACCTGATGCACCGGCACGGCGCCGACGACGTCACTCCGGTCGACGACCTGACGCCGCTGGCTGAAGTACTGGAGGAGCTGGCGGCTCGCGGCGGCATCACCCGGCGGCCGTTGGCGGACGCCCGCACGGTCGAACTCCACGATCCCGGCGAGCTGGTGCCGCTGCCGGGCAGCGAACGTTGCGGCCCCGCCCTGGGGCTGCGGGTATCGGACTACGCGCCCATGCTCCTCAAACGTATGCTCCAACTCGCCGGTCTCACGCCGGACCTGCGCCAGCGCGACCGACTCCTGTCAGTGGCCGACGACTTGGTGGACCATCTGTGGCATCGGCGCCTGGCCCGGGGTCCTGCGGCCGGCCTGTGGGACGCGCCGGAGGCGGTTTACGCACACCGGGTGGCGGCCTCCACTGCCCCGTCCTGGGATGTGACGGAACGGGTCGTCGAGGTTCTGGTCGTCGCGGCGACGGCGGTGAACACACCGCTCGCACGCAGCACCCTTCTCGCCGAGATCGTCGAAGAGATACTGCGCGACGCGGAACAGCTCTACGCGCAGGAAGTGATGAGACGCCCTGTCGGCCACTCGGCCAACAACCCTCTGGATGGGGTGGAGTCGGCCCTGCGTCGGGCTCGGGACATCGCGTCCGCCCGACCCGGCGTCGCGGTGGCGCTCGCGATCGAAGCGCTGCGGGAACTCGACTATCTCGCGCTGGCGCGGGACCGGGCCGTGAGAGGAGACTGACACCGGTGATCGTCTTCGCAACCTCCGACAAGGGCGGCACCGGCCGCTCCGTGACCTGCGCCAACCTCGCCTACCGGCGCGCCCTGGCCGGCGACCGGGTCGCCTACCTCGACTTCGACTTCGGTTCACCGACCGCCGCGACGGTGTTCGAACTCGGCTCCGCGGTAGGCCGGTTGGCGAAGGACACCGGGGTGCACGCCTATCTGCGGGGGCTGATCGCGGAGCCGGCGCGGCTGGACGTGCAGTCGCAGGCCGAGCGCGAGGTGTTGCACCGTACGCTCGTCGACACCGGCCGGCTGTGCCTGGTGCCCGGTGATCCGGGCTGCGGCGAATTCCCCGTCGACAAGGGGGTGATCCAGCGCTGCCGCAGCCTGTTCCGCAAGCTGGACGGAGAGTTCGACCTGACGCTTGTCGACCTCAGCGCCGGCCGGTCGTACGCCATCGGCATCGCGCTGCGGGCCACCGCGCCGCCGAACCCGACGACGACGCCCAGGTCACCACACCGTCGAAGGGCCGCGACGCCGCCCCGCGCCCGCTTCACACCCGCTGGCTGGTCTTCCACCGCTGGACGCGGCAGCATCTGGAGGCGACGGCGGCTCTGGTGCGGCACGAGCACGGGATCCTGCGGGTCGGCGCCCAATGGGGGCACGACGCGGAGGAGTTGGCCCGGCGGATCAGATACGTGCGAGCGGCCGTGCCCGACGCGTCCGGGCCCGGGCTGCGGAACGAGCAGGCGGAGTGGCTGAGGTCGTTCGACACCGAACTCACCCGCCGGTCGGGCCGGTTGGGCCTGGGACGAACGGCCACGCTGGGCACCGTACCCCTGGACCCCGTACTTCAGTGGAGCGAACAGCTCATCACCGACGAGGACGTGCTGATGCCGTCGATCGCCAACCCGGAGACGGTCCACGCCTTCACGGACCTCGCGGACGCGCTGACCGACGACCTCAACCGAGCCGTCTCCTACTTCCAACTCTCCGTGGAACTGGGCCACTTGTACATCGACGGCTTCGCGGCTAGTACGGAGCTGGCTGCGGCGGCGCGATTTGGGACCACCGACACGCCAGCTGTAGTTCTGGTTATGGCTGGTCCTGCAGGGTGTGTCGGTGCTGGTGGCAAGCTTGGTGGTGGCGCGAGGCCATCCAGTGCGGGATGTGGTCAGCGTCCCGGACTGGTGGTCTGGGACGGATGCGCGTAGGAGCCGGACGAATTTCGGGGCAGGTCAACGGGACGAGACGGGCCGGTTGCGCAGGGCGGGCCGTGGTCGTGGCGGAGGTGGCCAGGACGAGGACGGCGAATGCGGCAAGGGAGACCACGACCAGCGCGTCCAGGAGTTCCAGCAGGTGCCTATGGTCCAGGCCGGTGAAGGTTTCGCCGAGTTGGAGGGTCTCCTCTGCATCGGCTATCTGGATTGGGGCTGGAAGGGCGGGGCCGACGGCCTGACGAGCGGCGCCGGTTCTGATCCGACCTCCGAGGTCCCCTTCCCGGATTCATTTCTGGGGTCAGAGCGGCGGATCCGGGGACCAGTTGGGGACCATACGGTGTGCGCGATGGCGAACGGCAGTGCCTCCACCGCACGGTTTGCGCCCAGCTTTGGTTCCATATGTGTCGGAAATATCTCTAGCTCTTACTCCTGGGGTCAAGGGGTCGCAGGTTCAAATCCTGTCGTCCCGACTTTTGAAGTCGCAGGTCAGAGGCCGTTTCAGAGAGGATCTGAAGCGGCCCCTTGATCATTCTTGGGGACCACTTGGGGACCAGGGTGTTTGAAGGGGGCTGTGGCGCACCTTGACCCGGTCAAGGTGCGCCACGGGGCGGACGGTAAGGCACAGAGCCGCCGGTTCGTGGAGTCGTCCGTGTGTTTCCGACGACCCGCCACATGGAGCGTGTCGCCATCCTTGAACCGGCCGCGAAGGGATCTTGACCTGCGGTTTTGTCCGTGTGAGGTGTAGGCGTTACGGGCGATATCTTGACGCTGAGATGACGCTCGTCTTGATGGGGCGTCAGGAGCGTTGGAGGGCTGGTCAGGCCGCCTGTAGCGGCGGGGGAATGGGTAACTCTTCAGCGGAAAGAAGCCCCGGTGCTGGCTGGTGATTGGCGTTGGAGCGAAGGTTGGCCAGATCGGCCCCGAGGCGACAGGTCGTGATCGGATTTACCGAGACATGGGCGTGACCTTCGGCAGGGCCTCTTTTAGATTCGTTGGTCTGCGCGAGAGCGTGCCTGAACTGCTTCTGTCGGAGCATTGGCGCGAGTGAAGGCGTCGGCGGCTTGGAGGTAGGCGGTGCGGGCTTCGGCGGAGCGGTTGGCGGCCTCATAGGTGTGGGCCAGATTTTCCAGGATCCGGCCTGTCCTGTACCAGTCCTCGAACTCTGTGTAGGTCTCCAGGGCCCTGCCGTATGCCTCGGTTGCTTCGTCTGTCCGGCCTGCTTGTAGTAGGGCGTTGCCTAGGTTGCTCCACGTCGCGGCTTCGCCGTGACGGTCTCCTGCGGCCTGGTGCAGGTTGCGGGCGCGGGTGCTGGAGTTAATTGCTTCGTCTGTCCGGCCTGCTTGTAGTAGGGCGTTGCCTAGGTTGGTCCACGCTGTGGCTTCGCGGTGGCGGTCTCCTGCGGCCCGGAAGAGGTCGCGGGCTCGGGTGTGGGCCTGGATCGCTTCAGCCGTGCGGCCTGTCTCCCGCAGGGCGTTGCCCAGGTTGTCCCATGCGATTGATTCGCCGCGTCGGTCTCCAGCAGTCCTGTGAAGGTCGCGGGCTCGGGTGTGGGCCTGGGTCGCTTCAGCCGTGCGGCCTGCCTCCCGCAAGGCTCTGCCTAGGCTGTCCCACGCCATCGCCTCGCCCAGCCGGTTCCCAGCCCTGCGGGCGGCCTCTCGTGCGGCCTGTGCGACAGTGATCCAGTCGTCGATGTATCGGCGCCAAGCGAGGTATTCCGCCAGACATTCGGCTAGGCGTACTGCCATGTCCGCGAAGCGTTCACTCTCGTCACGGGCCCACAGCACGGATGCCACTAGCTCCGCCCGCTCGCTGTCCAGCCACTCCAGAGCCTGCCCCCGATCCGCAAACAGTTCTGGCTCTTCCATCCCTGGCAGCCACCGCAACCGGTTATCCGCCGCCTCCGCCCATCGGCAGTAGAGCCCCAGCATCCGCTCCCGTGCTGCCTCCCCCTCCTCCCGTAGTCCTGCGTCGCTGGCCGCCACACCCGCTCCGAACGCCCGCACCAGGTCGTGTACGCGCCACCGAACTGTGGAAGCTGCACTGTTGATGCTCTGTACGGGCGTGACGAGATGTGTGGCGGCCAGGTCCTCCAACAGGGAGAGCACGGCCTCTGTGTCAAGGTCGGCGAGGGCGGCGATTGCCTCCGTGCCGGTGTCGGTACCCGGCGCAAGGCAAAGAAGACGCAACAGGCGTGCATGGTTGGGCGGGAGCCGACGATATGAGGTCTCCAACACGGGGCGCAGGACCAATGACCGGCCGTACAGGTCCGTGCCAGCGTGGCCGTGGTCGAGAACGGTGGTCGGGTCCCCGGTATCTCGGATCTCGGTCACGAGGGAGGCGATATCCCGATGGCGTCGCCGACGCAACATGCCCGCGGCGATCTGGAGTGCTAGCGGCAAGTGGCCGCATAGGTCGGTCAGTTCGCGCAACGCGTCGGGTTCCTGCGCCGCGCGTTCGTCGCGTTCGTCGGTGTCGAGCAGGGCGCGCGTCACCAGGGCCACGGAATCGTCCGGATCGAGGGTCTCCAGATCGATGAGGCGGATCGGCAGCGCGTCAGGACGGTCCCGGGACGTGATGAGCACTCTGTGGTGGTCCGTGCCGGGCAGCAACGGCAGGTACTGCGACGGATCCGACGCGTTGTCCAGGATCAGCAGCATCCGGTCCCGACGCTCGCCCAGCAGCGTGCGGTACGCGTCGTACTGGCGCTCGGTCGTCGGCGGCAGATCTCGGTCCCGCACGCCGAGCGCGTCCAGCAGGGCCAGTAGCGCCTGATCGGCCGTGACCGGGTCGTCGTCGTAGCCGCGCAGGTCCACGAACAGCGTTCCGCCCGGGAACCAACCCTTCGCGCGGGCCTGGTGCGCCGCCTCCACGGCCAGGGCGGTCTTGCCGATGCCCCCCATGCCGGTGACGGCGAAGATGAGTAGTGGGAGGGCGGTCGTGCCGTCGTCGGTCGGTGCGAGGTGGGGGAGTAGGCGTTCTAGCTCCGCCGACCGGCCAGTGAAGCCGAGGGGGCGAGGCGGCAGCGAGGCGGTCGTGCGGGGGACCGGACCGTGAGTGACGCTCCTGCTGCCTTTACCGCCGCCTGTCGCTCTTGTGGGCGGTATGGCCGTGGAAGTTGTCGCCAGGAAGTCGATGTGGGTTCCGCCGTACGCCGATCCGCCATCCTGGAGTTGATGGGGACCCTCATCGAGGGCCGCGGAACTCATGCGGAGCTGGTGCTTGCGCAGTACCGCCACCGCCACCGACGCGGCCTGTTCGGCGGCCTGTTGTTGTGATCCCGAGGCGTCAGCCTTCCGCTTGCCAGCGTTGGCGCGGTCGCTGATCCCTCGGATCACCAACGTGTCCACCTGCCCGTTCAGGTGGGCCGCGTGAGCCGCGCCGGAGCCCTCAATATCGATCGCCACCGCGTCGTTGTAGTTCTCGCGCAGGTGCCGTGCGATGTCGGACCTCGCGTCGGCCAGGACGACGTCCCCTGCAGCGATCGGCTTGAAGTGCGCTCGTACGTCCGGCATGTCACGGACCGTCGAACGTGCCGCCTGGACAAGGGCGTTCGAGCCGGCCCAGACTTCCGGGCGGACGAGGAAGCCCGTCGGGGTCTGCTTGCCCCCGTGGATGGCGTATACCTTTGTCCCTACCACAATGTCCCCGATCCCGACGTCCTCCTTAAGGCTGCCGGCAATTCCGACAAACAGCACGGCCTGCGGGCGCAGCCAGGAGATGAGACGTGTGGTGAGCGCGACGGTGTTCAGAGCTCCCTCGCCCAACTCGGCGAGCGCGACCGTCCAGTTCATACCTTCGAAGTGGCCTCGCTCGACGTGGGTTCCGTCCTCGTGGGTGAGCTGCTCCCGGCCGGTGAGGTGAGCCCGGACTGCCTGATATTCGAGACCGAGTGAAGTGATGATGAGTGCTGTAGTGGCGGGAGGGGGCGTGGCCTTGCGCTCCGGCCTCTGGTTGGGCGCATCGTCGTCAACGAGATCCGCTTTGTCGTCAAGCCCGAGCCGGGTCAGGAGCGATCTCCCGACGCGGGCGAACGGCTCGGGGCGGCCTTCCCGTTGTTCTGCTGAGGGGGCGAGCCACGCCGGGAAGTCCGGTGACCGGCCCACCAATTGCTCGATCCGTTCGCCCACACGACGGCTGGAAGCGACGAGCTCTGCGAGGGGGACGGCGTCGAGCAGCAGGTTCTTCGCCTCCATGGTGAAATCGAACAACCGGTGCTTCATCGGCCCTTGGGGCGTTTCCTGGCCCGGCCATGCCACCTGCTGCAATAGGTTGCTCAGGAAGATCTCCGCCAGCATTGTCGAGCTGGTACGTTCCGGCAGACAGGACTGGACGAGCTGCATGACCGGAACCGTTACAGGAGCCATGGCCGCGAGGTGAGCGGCTAGCCGTACTGCCGAGGGCGATGCCGAGCGGGTGAAGGCGCGGGCTGTGGCTCCGGGGTTGGTGGCGGAGGACGCAAGAGTTGGGGGCTGCGGCTCCCATAGGCGTAGCTTGACGGGTCTTCCGACCGTGGTGATGGCGGTTGCCCAGTCCTTCAGTCCGGATGACGAGAGCTCGACGACGGGCACTGGGACGTGGCGGAAGGATGACAGATCTGGCGGCAACACGGGATCAGTGATCAGCCAGGCGGTGTTGGGGGCTCCAGGGCGTGGCGCAGTGATGTTCCATGTGTCTGCGGTGATGCCGGTGCCGGCCCAGAGGTAACGGGGCAGCACGTGGAGTATGACTGTTGGGCCGGCCGTGGCCCATTGCTTCAGTTCGGCGTGCATCTGTCCGTCGCGCCAGGAGGGAGAGGCGCCGTCTGTGATCACTATGACGAGCGTGCGCCCAGAAGGGTCGGTCAGCGTTCTCGTGGGCCTGGTGCCAGTCCTGCTGCCGCTCCACGGACGTACGAGCGACACGCCGTGTCGCTCGTGCTCGTCACCCTGTTGTCCTGCGGTGTAGCACAGCTGATGGACCTCGATCTGTCTGAATGCACCGTTGCGTTCCAGCACAGCCTGAAGCTCACGGCAGTGGCGTTCCCACAGCACCATGGATACGTCACTGTCGATGACTACCGCGAGGCGGAGCCAGCGTTCAGGCAGGGCACGCAGGACTAGATTTGGGATTCCGCTATCGGCTTGCGCGGCGGCTGTGGCGTCCTCGTCGAGTTCGGTGCGGAAGGCGCTGGGGACGCGGCGCTTGAGAGGGCGCAGGGCGCGACCGAGGGCAAGGTCGTTACCCAGGACCTTCGCTCCTGGCAGGAGCGTCACCCTCGCGGATGAGGCCGTAGATATCGGAGAGCCGGTGACCGGTGTGAGGGCGTGCGGGTTGGCGACACCGTGTTCTGGATGGCCCAGTGAGCTGTCGGGGGTTTGTGATGCGGCGTCGTTCTGTACGTCAGGAACTGGTGCGGAAACTGACGGGAGTGGCGTGGCACCGTCATTCTCCGTGCCCGACGCTGCCCTCAGATGACGAGCCAGGGGTGCGTCCACTCCCTGCGGCAGGCGTGTGGTCAGCCACAGGGCGTCGAGTAGTTCTTCGTCACCGAGCTCGATCCCGGCAGCCTCCAGGACTCGCCTCAGCTCTGTGAACACGGGCTAGCTGCCAGGGTTGAGTTGATGGAGAACGGTCCGCAGTAAACCCTCTGGATCCAGCCGGGCCCCGCCCTGGCGCAGAAAGACGGCGTTGAGAAGTTGGTCTGTGGCGAGTTCTTTGAGATCGCGTTCCTTGAGGAAGGCGTCGATCAGGTCATCCGCATTCGTGAGAGCCTCAGCCCCGAGGTGGGTGGTGATGATTTCCCGGAGGCGCTCCATGCGCGGATCTTCGAGATGCAGGGGTAGGCAGCGTCGCCGGAACGCCGGCGGGAAGTCGCGCTCGCCGTTGCTTGTGATCACGACGACAGGAAACTGGGTGCAGCGCACGAATCCTCGCCGTACCTTCGCCTGCTGGCCCTGGTCCGACGTGAAAACGTGGACCTCCGATTGTGATTCGGGTAGTCGGGACAGCTCCGGAATCTCGAAGCAGCCTTCCTCAAACACAGTGAGCAGGTCGTTTGGCAGATCGATGTCGCCCTTGTCGAGTTCGTCGACAAGGAGGACGCGGGGCCGGTTGGCTGCTACGAGTGCTGTGCCCAGTGCGCCGAGACGGACGTACCGCCCGATGCCTGGTGCCATCTCACCCTCGGGCGTCGGCGGGCCGTTTTCCTGGAGGCGGCCGATGGCGTCGTAGCGGTAGAGGGCGTCCTGGAGGGTGGACCGGCTGTTGACTGGCCAGCGCAGTACCTCGCCGAGGTCCAGTTCGTGGGCGATGGCGTCGGCCAGTGAGGTCTTCCCTACACCAGGATGGCCCGTGACCAGCAGCGGCCGGCGCAGATGTAGGGCCGCATTGATCACGTCGACTGCGTCGTCACTGATTACATAGGGGGGCTTCGGCGCGGTGGGCGTTGCGCTGTTTTCCGCTGCTTCGTCGTAGCTCCTGAAACGCCGCCACGGCGGGGCATCGGGAATCTCCGTGCTGCGCTTTTCGCCGTCACCCCGGAAGATCCTCCATTCGGGATTCTCGGCGGCGGCACCGGTCTGGCCAGACATCAGCGACTCGCTTCTTCTTCGGGGATGGACGATCGGGTCAGTGACAGCACTGGAGGAAGCTGCTGGTCGTGATCTTCCAGGAGGAGGGCGGGGCGCAGAGGGTGGCGGGCGCCATCCGCTTGGGCCCGCGCCCAATAGCTCTGCACACGTTCGGGCAGCTCGTGGAGGGCGCCGTCCGGCTGGAGCGGTGCGAAGTCGGCGGTAGCGAGAGCGTGCGAATCCGCGCTGTCCCACAAGACGACGGGATATCCAGCGAAAAGCGCCGCCCGGACGAGCGCGGCGCAGTTTCGTCGACCGGAGCGCACTACCACGCGAGATGCGTTGCGGTCGCAGCTGAGTGTCCCGTATGCCTGTCGATCGTCGACAGCATTCGATTCGTCAAGATAGACGACCTGGCTGAGGGAACGACTAGCCCACCGTCGCCTAAGGGAGTCGCGGCGACGCTCTTCCCTATCGGCCGAGGCCATTGGAGCGCAGCGCAGCGCGATCTGCTGTTCCACACCCAGCAGGATGGGTGGTGGCTCGCCAGGGGCGCCGTCCCAAGCGTGCACAGGGATATTCAGGAGGTCGTCGTGCTGCAGCACGATCTCCACCACAGGAGTAGTGCCCTCGTCCGTGGTGAGTGACCGCGCAGCTCGGTCGATGAGGCGCATGGCGCGTTCGGAGGTGACCGGGACTCCGTTGTCCGTGTGGCCATATCGGGAGAGTTCACCCGTCCCTGGGGCGGTCCAGACGATGCATGTGTAGCTGTCCTGCGTGCCCTCGGGGTAGATCTCAACAACGATGCGGGGCGATGTGTGCGACGCCTGTAGGGCGGTGTCCCACGCCTCGGCCTTCCCACGGACGCGGTTCAGTTCGCTGGCATCCACGAGCAGTCGCTCGGCGACCCGATCACCCCACTTCGCAAGCTTGATCCGCAGAGCAGGCGGAACCTGCTCGGGCCCAGTGTGGACGGCAAGGAACTGGACGAACTCCACGACTGCCGGAACCTTGAACCCCTTCACCGCTGGACTGTAGCCTCCGGGGAATTTCTCGAGTCCCTCGACATGTTCCATGAGTTCGTCCGGGCTCAGAGCGCCGTTCGCTGTTACCTGAACACCGACGGCCGAAGTCGCAGCCCCTGTCAGCGCGTTCACCGTGGCTGGCGACAACCTCGGCCAGCACGCGAGCAGGTGATACAGGTCGGCGTGCTCATGCACAGAAAGCAGACCGGGCACTCCGTGGACAAGTGTGAGTTTGATGAATGCATGGGCGGTCTCGATGTCTCCGTCGGAAGTCAGGGCTTCGATGAAGGTGGCCATCGTCCGGGGTGTGCGCAGCAGAGCTCTGGCGAACCACTCGACGGGGTCCATGCCGCCGGTGGGTGCGAGGCCGCACACCTTGGCGATCCGACCGGCGTACTTCTGACAGGAACCTTCGTCCGCTCCGAATGCCGTGCGAAGCGTCCCAGCGACGTCTAGGAGAGCCGCATGGTCCACGCGCGCGAAAGTCGCGCCGAACTCCTGGGTGCCGTCGAGGGCGCGATAGCGGTAGGCCATCGGTGTCTGCAGCGTGCCCGTGGACGTGTATCGCTCCTCGAACCAGGTCCGTACGCCCAGTTCGAGTTCAGGCAGGTCCGGGCGCAGGTCGGCTGCATGTTCTTCCAGCCAGTCGAGGACCGCGCGGGAAAAGAGCCCCGTGCCCTGCGCCATGTCCTGCTCGGCCTCCTGCCCGTCCCGTGCCGCGTAGAGCAAGAACTGGTCGACCTCGCGGCGAGAGGGCTGGGGGAACGGAACAAGCACCGTTCCGTGTGTTAGCTGGTACTGCTCCTCGAATGCCGCGCAGGCATCGACGAACAGAACCTGCTGCGTGAAACCAGACAGGTCGTCACGGGTCAAGAACTCACGTAGCTCCTCGACACCGAAACACCGCAGGTCGACACTGCACGCGTCAGGAGTGAAGAGCACCGGGCCCGCGCCGTTCCTGCCCAAGACTCCGTGTCCGCCCCAGTAGACGTAGAGCATCTCGCCGGAAACGGTCGCCAGTTCATGGACGAAGACTTCGCGAATGTCCTCGGCTGCGGTGACGCTGCGCCAGGTGAGGTCGGCGCTCTCGGCCTCGGCGGTGATGCTCGGCACGCTTTCGTCCAGGGAGGAGAGAAGCAGAGTGATGTTCTGCTTCGGGACACCTCCTTCGCGTAGCCAGCGTGCGAAGCGCAGCGCGTTAGCAGCAGCTCCCCGCAGGCTCATTTCAGTAGCCTTCGGGTAGTTTTCCAGCCCGACGACGACGGCATGAATATCGCCGGGATGTATCCGGTTCAGCTCAGCCATTCGCGGACGGCGCTCCATACTTCGGCGTTGGACCAGTACGCACTATGCGCGAAGGGGAAGGGTTGCCCGTTGGACACCTCTACCTCATACACGCGGTCCTTGAATACCTCGGCCGCGGTGTAGGAAAGCAGATCCCATGGGTCGTGGACGTTCAGCCATGCTGCCGGGAAGTGCGCCGGCAGCGTGGCTGGGTGTTCCAGCCCGGTCAAGGCCCCACATGCGTACAGAAGCGCGGCCTGAGAGCCGACGGTGATCAGTTGGTCGACCCGGTCGAGCCGCTCCATGGCTAGCAGGTCCACGCAGGCGACCCCACCGAGGCTGTGGGCAAGCAACGTGATCTTGTCCCCGGGGGCGTGTTCCACGGTCCGCTGAATCAATTGCCGGATACCGTCCCCGCGGGCCTGGTATCGGAGGATGTCGCCCACCATGGGGAGCGTGCCGTCGCTCAACGCCCCACGTCGGTCCACGGTCCATCGGGTCGCCGCACGGAGTGCGGAGGTCTTCACGGCCTTCCCCACCTTGCCAGTCAGAGCGCGGCTCCCTCCGGACAACTCGGTGCTGAGGGTGGCTAGCAGGGCATCCCGGGCCGGACCGGCTAGGGCATCCGCGCCGCGTACCTGCGCCGCAGCGAGCGTGGCGGCCACGACGGACTTTGCCACCGCGTGCCGGTGCTCGTAGCCGTTTTGGTCGACACTGCTGGCGGCATCGCGCAGCTCGGGCGAATTGGCCACCGTGCTGAGCGCTGTGACGAAGTCGGCGCGTAGCCCGTGCCGATCGAGGCGATCCAGGAGCTCGGATGAGGGCCGGTATTCCTGAACCGCGGTGAGGAAGCTCTTGATGGGGGGCACACCCCTGACTACTCCCGTCTTCGGTGCAGGACGCAGGCTGAGCAGCCGGAGCTCGTAGCCAGGATCGTGGTAGAGCACGCCCCACTCGGCAATGGAAGAATCTCGCTCCACCCTCTGCTTGCCGCCGCCGGACTCGGCATAGCCAGGGATCGGAGTCTCACCGGGGATGAACCTCGCGCCTTGACTTGGCCCCCAGAGACAGCCCCTTACCTCCCAGTCGGGCTGGATCTCGTGAAACTTGGTCCGCACAGTGGCGAAGGTGGTGTTGTACGACTCCTCGCGCACGCCCGTGCCGTGCACGAATACGATCGATCGCTTCATAAGTCCCCCGGTACGCGGACCCCGATACCCCGCACAGAGAGTGCCCTTTTGCGGTCCGGTCCAATGCTAGCCAGGCGGGGACTCGTGAACATGGCTTATGAGAAATGCCGTTGGCCGGCGAGGGCAGGGCTTGATCAAGTTCCGTGAGGGCCCAGGTTGTTGAAGATACCCAGGATCGGGGGTGCTCGAGAACGCACGCCGTGACTAGCTCTGGCGAACCGACCCCCTGACCCGGCGGCGGCCCTTGGGCGAGCGCCACGGTTGCCTCGGCGACGCTGACGCAATCCTCTCCAACGAGCAAGGGGGCTCGCGACGCTGGCTTGGGGACCAGCTCCGGGGACCAGTGTTCGGTGCATGGATCTGCCTCGCAGTGTTGGCTGTGGTGAAAGTCAGGGAAGGAGGCGATGCGGCCCGGGGGCGAAATCAGAGGGGGCAGTCAGTGCAAGGCGCTGCGCGAGACGGACCCGGACCTCGCGGTGCGCGACGGGACCCACGCCGAGGCCTCCGGGTCGGCCACGGCAGCGCCGACTGCTCGGCTAAGCCGTCGCCTCAGAGTGACCGTCCAGGTCGTCACGGACGGGTCGGCACACTCCTGTGGATCTCACCTAGGGCGCCTAAACAAGGTGCTGGCCAGCCTCGGGGCGCCGACGGCTTCCAACGAGCTACCCGACGACAACTCGCTCCGCCTCGGCGCATCAACCGGCTACGAGGGACTTCGCCAGAGTCTTGCGAAGTGTCGGGCAGCCTGCTGAGAGCGGGCTTTTCTGTGCCATGACGCGGTGGGTAATCATGCGGGGCGTTCCCGCCTCGAAGGACAGGCCGCTTGCGGAGCCGTAGCTGACGAGTGTGTCCCAGAGCGAAGATGTTGCTCTCGGGGCAACGGGTACCTGTGCGGCAGTGTCCCTGGCTGTCCAACGGTTGGATCCTGGCCATGGTGTCGGCACGTCTCACGGAGCCTCCGGCGGCACAGCTATGACCGCGAGTGGGGACCAGTTGGGGACCACACGGCGTGCGCGATGGTGCACGAGGGAGCCTTCTACACACATCCTGCGTCCCGGTTAAGTCTGCTATATCCAGAAAATGCCTTCGACCCACACTCCTGGGGGTCAAGGGGTCGCAGGTTCAAATCCTGTCGTCCCGACGGTGCGAAGGGTCTTCGCGGGCGAGAGCCTGCGGGGGCCCTTTTCGTGTGGGACGTTTCCCGTCCTGGACAACGCACGCGCTCGGGCACGGCCGGCGCACTGGGCCGATACCTGGTCGCCGCCCTCGACCGGATCGCCGACGCGGCACGGTGGAAGGCCGAGGTCGTCACGGCTCAGGGGCGTACCGTGCCGGCGAGCGTCATCCACTGGCTGCGCTGTCGCGAGCTGTGGATCCACGCCTGCGATCTTCCGTCGTACGGTGAACTCCCTTCGTCCTGCGATCTCCGGGTGCGGGCGACCGACCGCGCGGAGACGAACGTAGAGGAGGCATACGTTCAGGGTCCCGCCGCCGATCTCGCGCGGTGGTTCACCGGCCGTGGCGCGGCACCGCGACTTCGTACGGCCAGCGGTGAACTGCCTTTGCTGCCGCCCTGGTTGTGACCGGGACGAACCCCGGCCCCACGCACAGGCGCGCCTCCGTCACTCCTTTTCCTCCAGCAGCCGCCGCGCCGTACTCGTGTCCGTCACGAGCGCCGTGATCCACCGCCCCCGCAACGCCCCCCGCACGGCGGCGTACTTGCGCGTGCCGCCCGCCACGGCGATGCGGCGCGGGACCGTGCGGAGCTGGTCCGCCGAGATGCCGATCGTCCGCTCGCCGAGACCCGCGTCGACGTATATGCCGTTCTCGTCGAAGAAGCGCTGGCAGATGTCGCCGACCGCCCCCAGCGACCGCAGCCGCGCCAACTCGTCCTCCGCGACCGCGTTCCCGCTGAGCCGCAGCAGCGGCGAGGGCTCGACGCTGCCGACGCCCACGAGGACGACGGTCAGCTGCTGCCATGCCTGGCTGACCTCCGCCACGGTCGGGTCGTGGAGCAGAGAGAGCCGGGCCTCGGCGGAGCCGACCAGACCCGGGGCCCGGACGAAGAGCGGGGTGCCGCCGGTCAGGTCGGCGAGGCGCGCGGTGAGGCGGGTGGCCTGGACCTGGCCCTGCGGGTCGCCCATACCACCCATGAGCTGGACGACCTTGTCGGCCACCTGCTGCTTGGCCGGCTGCATCACGTTGGCGGCGGCCAGCAGGGTCTCGCTCCAGGTGGAGACCCCGATCAGGTCCCCGGGGCGGAAGGCGGTCTCCAGGTAGCTGGCCGCACCCGAGCCGAGGGCGCGGAGCAGGCTGCGCGGGTGGTCGAGCAGGTCGTCGCCGTCGATGATCACCACGTCGGCCAGCTGGTAGCGCTCGGCGACCGCGTCCTCCAGGTCGCTGTGGATCCCTTCGGGGGAGACCACGATGGTGCGCACCACGCCCAACTCGGCCGCGCTGCGCAGCAGTCGGGACACGCCGGCCTGGGAGAGGTTCAGCGCTTCGGCGATCCGGGCCTGGCGCAGGCCGCGCTCGTGGTACAACCGGGCGACACGGACGATCAGCCGGAGTTTGTCGACCGGCTCGTGGCCGGTGAGGTCTGGATGTTGGGACACCCGCTGAACATTACTGAGGTTCTGGCCGGTCGGGCCCCCTGTTGCCGGGCTCATGAGCTGGGCACCTTCCTCGCGTTGCGGCTGCGCGCCACCGCGTCGTGCCAGGCCGCCCGCCGCCGCAGCCGTTCCGGCTCGGGGAGCGTCGGCCGGTAGACCTCCGCGTCCCGGGCGAGGGCGGCGAGACGCTCCCGGCCGATGAGTCCCAGGGTACGGGCGGCCAACTGGGCGGCGCCCACGGCGGAGAGCCCGCCGACCCGGGGGCAGGCGACCGTACGGCCGGACAGGTCCGCCTGGAGCCGCATCAGCGCGGCGTTGCCGCTGGGCCCTCCGTCGGCCAGCACCACGGCGACCGGGTCGCCGGCCCGGTCCACGGCGGCCACCACGTCCTCGACCTGGAACGCGATCGACTCCAGCGCGGCCCGCGCCAGTTCGGGCGCGCCGGTGCCGAGGGTGAGGCCGCTGATCAGGGCGGTCGCGTCGTTGTCCCACCAGGGAGCGGCCAGTCCGCCGAAGGCGGGCACCAGGTGGACGCCTCCCGAGTCCGGTGCGGCGGAGGCCGCCAGTTCGGCCTCGGTGCGGCCGAGCAGGCCGGCCAGCCAGCGCAGGGTGGCGCCGGAGGAGCGGATGTTGCCCTCCAGGGCGTAGGCGGGGGCGCCGCCGTCGGTTCCGCTGTCGTCCCAGGCGACGGTCAGGCACAGGGCGTCTCCTGCGCCGGCCGCGTCGGGGGAGGCGACGAGGCCCATCACGGAGGAGCCGGTGCCGTAGGTGGCCTTGACCCGGCCGGGGGCGAAGACCCCGTGCCCGAGGAGTGCCGCGTGCGAGTCCCCGAGCACCGCTCCCACGGGGGTGCCGTCCACCAGCGGCGCCACGCCCCGCACCGCGGGGAACGGCCCGGTGGAGGCGACCACTCGGGGCAGCGCGGCGCGCGGCACGCCGAAGAGACCGAGCAGATCCTCGTCCCAGTCGCGGCGCCGGATGTCCAGCAACTGGGTGCGCGCCGCGTTGCCGACCTCGATGACATGGTCGGCGCCGCCGCCGAGCCGCCACAGCAGCCAGGAGTCGACGGTGCCCAGACACAGCTCGCCGCGCCGGGCCCGGGTGCGGGCGGGGTCGTAGGTGTCGAGCAGCCACTTCGCCTTCAGCGCGCTGAACATCGGGTCCAGCGGCAGACCGGTGGCGGCCCGTACTCCGGGGCCGGCGCCGTCGGCGAGCAGCCGGGCGCAGTCGTCGGCGGTACGGCGGTCCTGCCAGCCGAGGAGCGGGCCGACGGGTTCGCCGGTGGCGCGGTCCCACAGCAGCACCGACTCGCGTTGGGTGCTGAGGCCCACCGCGGCGACGGCCGCCGGGTCGTGTCCGGCGAGACAGCCACGTACCGCCTCGGTCACGCTCCGCCAGACCTCCTCGGCGGACTGCTCGACCCAGCCGGGCCGGGGGTAGGCGGCGGCCAGCGGGGCGGCGCCGGAGGCCAGCACGGTGCCCTCGGGGTCGGTGAGGACGGCCTTGGTGGCGGAGGTGCCCTGGTCGACGGCGAGGATCAGCGGGCCCCGGAGCCCGCCCGCCGGGCCCGGACCCGCGCCTGCGCTCGGGCCTGTGCCACCCGGGCCCGGACCTGGACCCGCGCCCGCGCCCGCGCTCGGACCTGTGTCCGCCGGACCCGGACCCGCGCCCGGAGCCGTACCCGCCCCCGCCCCCGCATCGGCTCCCATATCCGTCATACCGCCGAGGATGACATGGCCAGTACCTCGTGCACCGCCTGTCTGATCCCGTCGGCGGTGAGCCCGAAGTGCTCCAGCAGATAGCTCGCGTCGCCGGTGGGCGCGAAGCCCGTGACGCCGAGCAGCCGCAGCGGTACCGGGCGGTGCTGGCCGACGAGTGAGGCGACGGCCGCGCCGAGGCCGCCGCTGAGGGTGGCTTCCTCGGCGACCACGAGAGCGCCGGTCTCCGCCGCCGCGGACAGAACCGCAGCCTCGTCCAGCGGGTCGACGAAGGGCGTGTTGAGCACCCGTACGGAGATGCCTTCCGCGGCCAGCGCCCCGGCGGCGGCCAGGGCGCGGGACACCAACGTGCCGATGGCGATGACGGTGGCGTCGGTGCCCTCCCGCAGGGTGACGGACCGCCCCGGGCCGAAGGGCGCGTCGGGCGGGATGACATCGGGCACCTTGAAGCGGGGGACGCGCAGATAGCAGGGGCCTTCGAAGGCGTACGCCCAGCGGATCGCGGCGCGGGTCTGCTCGCGGTCGGTGGGGACCAGGACCGGCAGGTCGGCGACGGCCCGCAGCCACGACAGGTCCTCGACGGAGTGGTGGGTGGGGCCGAGTTCGCCGTAGGCCATGCCGGGGCTCTGGCCGCAGAGGACCACTTTGTGGCCGCTGTAGGCGCAGTCGGCCTTGATCTGTTCGAGGGCTCGGCCGGTGAGGAAGGGGCCGGCGGCCGACACGAAGGGGATCATGCCGCCGTTGGCCAGGCCGGCGCCGACGCCGACCAGGTCCTGCTCGGCGATGCCGACATTGATCAGCCGGTCGGGGAACTCGGCGCGGAAGCCGGTGAGGTTGCTGGAGCCGACCGAGTCGTTGCAGACGGCCACCACGCGGGGGTCCTCGCGGGCCAGCGTGATCAGTTCCTCGGCGAACACCTGGCGGCAGTCGTAGGTGGCATCGGCATCGGTGCGGACAGTGGTGTTCGTCAACGGGAGAGCTCCTCGATCGCGGCCTGCACCTGCTGCTTGTCGGGCACCTTGTGGTGCCACTCGACGCGGTCCTCCATGAAGGAGACGCCCTTGCCTTTGATCGTGTCGGCGATCACCGCGACAGGGCGGCCGTCCGTGGACGGGCCGAACGCGGCGAGCAGGGCGGTGTGGTCGTGTCCGTCCACGACCCGTGTCTCCCAGCCGAAGGCGGTCCACTTGTCGGCAAGGGGTTCCAGGGTCTTGGTGTCCTCGGTGCGGGCGCCCTGCTGGAGCCGGTTGCGGTCGACGACGGCGGTGAGCGAGGAGAGGCCGTGGTGGCCGGCGGTCATCGCGGCCTCCCAGTTGCTGCCCTCCTGCATCTCGCCGTCGCCCAGTACTACGACGGTTCGCCAGTTCCCGCCGGTCAGCCGGGCGGCCAGGGCGCTGCCGACGGCGACCGGGAAACCGTGGCCGAGCGGCCCGGTGTTGGTCTCCACGCCGGGCACCTTGCGGCGGTTGGGGTGGCCGTTGAGCGCGGAGAGCGGCGCCATGAAGGTGTCCAGCTCCTTGTCGGCGAAGTATCCGCAGTGCGCCAGCGTGGAGTAGAGGGCGGCGGCGCAGTGGCCCTTGCTGAGGACGAAGCGGTCCCGGCCGGGGGAGCGCGGGTGCTCGGGATCGACGTCGAGGACCGCGCCGAAGAGGGTCACCAGGATGTCGGTGACGGACAGATCGCCGCCGATGTGGCCCAGTTGGGCGGCGTCGATCATCCGCACGATCCGCACCCGGACCTCGGCGGACATGTTCCGGAGCAACTCCTCGGCTGCTTCCGGCCGGCCGTCACGGGTGGCCTGCCGCAGCTCGCGGTAGCGCGCCGCGACGGCGTGGTCAGCGGTCAGCATGTGAATATCCATTCACGAAGTGATTTATATGTTTCGGGATAGTGCGCCACCCCTCGGCGTCACGTCAAGACGTCGGCGCAGAGTGATCGGGTGGTGGCCGGACGAGGGTTTGCCGGGGCCCTATAGGTCGTTTGCGGCGATTGGGAAACGTGGCGGCAATACTCTTGACATGCCCAACAGGCCCGGCTTACGTTCCCGGCCATCACCAATTAACCGGTGGCTGAATATTAATTCAGGAGGATTTCGTGTCGACCACGCCGCGCAGTTACGCCGGAGGGATGTGGAGCTTCGGCCGCATCATCGACCGGTACGCCACCGACGGCTACGGCCCGCCGGTCGGGACCCTCGACACCATCGAACTCGCCGCCAAGACCGGCGAACTCGCCGCCCTCGACCTCAACTACCCCTTCGACGCCGGAGTTTCGGTCGCCGACGTCAAGACCACCCTGGCCGGCCACTCGCTGGCCGTCACCAACATCACCCCGGTGATCTACGACCGGGGCTTCCGCAGCGGCTCCTTCACCGGCGCCGACCCCGCCACCCGCCGCGCCGCCGCCGACCTGGCCCACGAGTCCGTCGACGTGGCCCGCCAACTGGACGCCCGATACGTGAAGTTCTGGCCCGGCCAGGACGGCTACGACTACCCCTTCCAGGTCGACTACCCCACCCTGCGCCGCCACGCCGTCGAAGGCATCAGGGACGTGGCCCGCAACTTCCCCGACGTCACCTTCGCCATCGAGTACAAGCTCAAGGAGCCCCGCAACCGGCTCTTCTGGAGCACCGCCGCCGCCAGCCTGCTCGCCATCGAGCAGATGGGCGTCGACAACGTCGGCCTGGTCGTCGACTTCGGCCACTCGCTGTTCGCCAAGGAGAACCCCGCCGAGGCCCTCAGCCTCGCGCACAGCATGGGCCGACTGGTCGACATCGAACTCGACGACAACTACCGCGAGTGGGACGACGACCTGACCGCCGGCGCCCTCCACCTGGTGGAGACCCTGGAATTCCTGCACGTCGTACGCGAGATCGGCTGGCAGGAACCCCTCAAGCTCGACCTCTTCCCCTACCGCGAGGACCCGGGCGACGCGGTCCGCGAGTCGATCGCCACCCTGCGCGCCCTCGAAGAACGCGCCGCCCGCCTGGACCTCGACGCCCTGCGCGAGGCCCAGTCCCGGCACGACGCGATGGCCGCCCAGCGGATCGTGCGCACCGCGCTCCTGGGCTGACCCGCTACCGGGCCCGCCGTCCCCGCTTCACGTACGTACCGCACCCACTCTCGTCACCCACTGTCGTCCACGGGGAAACAAGGATCTGGAGAAACCAGCAATGCGAAGAGCTCTTATCGGCGCCGGTGTCGTCGCCGTACTGGTCGGCACAGCCGCCTGCTCCGGCGGGTCGGGAACGAGCGGCGCCGGCGGAGGTGGCAGCAAGACCCTGACCCTTTCCCCGCTCGTACCCGCCCAGCCCTGGGACCTGAAGGACGCCGGACTCGGCAACAACACCCAGTACTACCAGCCGGTCTACGACTCGCTGCTGCGGCTGGACACCAAGGCCGAGCCCATCCCCAACGTCGCCACCAAGTGGGCGTACGACAGCACCAACACCGTGCTCACCCTCACCCTGCGCACCGGAATCACCTTCACCGACGGCACCGCGCTCGACGCCGCCGCCGTCAAGGAGAACCTGGAGCACACCAAGACAGGCAGCAACGAGGCCGCCGGGCAGCTCAAGAACATCAAGACCGTCGAAGCGGTCGGGGCCGACACCGTCAAGGTGACGCTCAGCGCCCCCGATCCGTCCTTCGTCGCCAACCTCGGCTCGGTCGCGGGCATGCTCGCCAGCCCCAAGGCCATCGCCGCGGGCACCCTCAAGAACGCACCGGTCGGCTCCGGCCCGTACACCCTGGACAAGGGCGCCACCACCAACGGCAGCGTCTACACCTTCGTACGCAACAAGGGTTACTGGAACACCAAGGCGTTCCCGTTCGACAAGATCGTCTTCAAGCCGCTGACCGACCCCACCGCCGTCCTCAACGCGCTGCGCTCCGGCCAGATCGACGGCGCGCTCATCACCACCCCCAAGAACGTCGCCGTCGCCAAGTCCGGTGGTCTGAACATCCTGCAGTACCTGCCGGGCGACGTCGCGGGCGTCTACATCTGGGACCGCGCGGGCAAGATCGTCCCGGCCCTCGGCAAGCTCAAGGTGCGCCAGGCCATCAACTACGCCTTCGACCGCACCGCGTTCATCAAGTCCGTCTACGGCGGCGTCGGCAAGCCGACCGTGCAGGTCTTCAACCCGACCAGCACCGCCTACGACGCCACGCTCAACGACACCTACTCGTACGACCCCGCCAAGGCCAAGTCGCT
Organism: Streptomyces xylophagus; assembly: GCF_000716435.1. Lineage (GTDB taxonomy): Bacteria > Actinomycetota > Actinomycetes > Streptomycetales > Streptomycetaceae > Streptomyces > Streptomyces xylophagus. Next base: position 462,406 of record NZ_JNWO01000007.1, on the reverse strand, counting down.
GCTCGCCGAGGCCGGTTACCCCAACGGCTTCAGCGTCTCCATCCCCGACCTGAGCGCGATCTTCCCCGAGGCCCAGGCCGCGATGGTGCAGCAGCTCGCCGACGTCGGCATCAAGTGCAAGCTGGTGACCGTCCCGCCGGGCCAGACCATCAACCAGCTGCTGGCCGGCAAGTTCGCGCTCTCCTACTTCTCGCTCGCCTCCTTCCGGTCCTGGGACACCGTCCGGATCCAGGTCGCGCCCGACGCCCTGTGGAACATCTTCAAGGACAAGGACCCGGCGCTCACCAAGCTGATCGACAGCGCGCAGAAGAGCACCGGCGCCACCCAGGACGCGGACTTCAAGAAGATCGACGACTACCTCGTCCAGCAGGCCTGGAACGCCCCCTGGGCCAACGTGGAGAACTCCTACGCGACCTCCAAGCACGTCAAGGTGACCGCGCAGGCCTTCACTCCCGTCCCCGGCATCTACAACTTCACGCCCGCCGGCTGACACCGCCCCGTCGTCCATGGCGTACACCCGGGAGAAGCAGCCATGATGAAATTCCTGGCCCGCCGACTGTTGTCGGGCGTGGTCCTGGTGTTCGTGATCTCGTCCATGACCTTCGTCCTGATGCGGATGACCGGCACGGACGTCGCCCGCAACATCGCGGGCGCCACGGCCACCACCCAGCAGGTCGCCGCGAAGAAGGCCGAACTGGGCCTGGACCGGCCCGTGGTGGTCCAGTACTGGGACTGGCTGACGGCGGCGGTGCGCGGTGACTTCGGGCGCTCCTGGTTCAGCGGCGACACCGTCATCTCCTCGCTCACCGACAAACTGCCGGTCACCCTCTCCATCGTGCTGGGCGGCCTGCTGCTGTCGGCCGTCGCCAGCGTCCTGCTGGGGGTGGCGGCAGCCGTACGGGGCGGCCTGCTCGACCGGGGCGTCCAACTGCTCGCCGTCATCGGCTTCGCGCTGCCCAGCTTCCTGGTCGCGCTGATCCTGGCCCTCTTCGTCGCGGTGAAGTGGGGCTGGCTGCCCGCCACCGGCTACACCCCCTTCGCCGTCTCCCCCTCCTCATGGTTCGAGTCGATCATCCTGCCGTCCGTCTCGCTGGCCGTCGGCGCCATCGCGGCCACCGCCCAGCAGGTACGCGGCGCCATGGTCGACGTGCTGCGCAAGGACTACATCCGCACCCTCCGCAGCCGGGGCCTGAGCCGCCGCAGCGTGCTGTTCAAGCACGCGCTCCGCAACGCCGCGCCGGCCGCCCTCACCGTGCTGGGCCTTCAGTTCATCGGCCTGGTCGGCGGGGCCGTGGTGGTGGAGAAGGTCTTCGGCCTCACCGGGATCGGCAGCGCCGCCAACACCGCCGCCTCCAATGGCGACTCGCCGCTGCTGATGGGCGTGGTGGTGGTCATGGTGACGCTGGTCGTGGTGGTCAACCTCCTGCTGGACGTCGCCCAAGGGTGGCTCAACCCCAAGGTGCGTGTCGGATGACGCTCCCCATGCCCGACCCGGCCGCCGCCACGGCGGGGGAGCCGGGCACCGCCCTGGTCCCGCGCCGGGACCGCATCCTCCGGCGGCTCCTCAAGGACCCAACCGCCGTGGTGTGTCTGTCGATCCTCGCCCTGATCGCGCTGGCCTGCGCGGCGGCACCGCTGCTCACCTCGCACGACCCGCACACCTCCAACCTGGCGGACGCACTCGCCCCGCCGAGCGGCAGTCACCCCCTCGGCGGCGACGGCGTGGGCCGCGACGTGCTGTCCCGCCTGCTCTACGGCGGCCGGACCAGCCTCCTCGGCACCGCGCTGGCCACGGCCATCGCGGTCGTCATCGGCGTGCCGACCGGCCTGGTCGCGGGCTACTTCCGGGGCTGGTTCGACGGACTGGCCGGCTGGGTCGCCAACCTGGTCATGTCCATCCCCGCGATCATCCTGCTGCTGGTGGTGCTGGGCACCGTGGGCCAGAGCACCTACCTGGCGATGGCCGTGTTCGGTGTGCTGATGGCGCCGGGCGTCTTCCGGCTGGTGCGCGGCTCGGTCAACGCGGTCCGCGAGGAGCTGTACGTGGACGCGGCACGGGTGTCCGGACTCTCGGACGCGCGGATCATCCGCCGCCACGTACTGCCCGTGGTGCAGGCACCGGTGATCATCCAGGCCGCGCAGCTGTTCGGCATCGGCATCCTGATCCAGTCCGGGCTTGAATTCCTGGGCCTGGGCTCGACCGCCGAGGCCAGCTGGGGCTCGATGCTCAACGACGCCTTCGGGAACATCTACACCAAGGAACAGCTGCTGCTCTGGCCAGGCCTCGCCATCGCCCTGACCGTGGCGGCGTCCGGCCTGCTGGCCAACGCGCTGACGGATGTCCTGGTGGGCGGTAGTGCGGCGAGGCCGAAGCGGCGGCGCGGGGTGGCGACGGCGACGGCCGTGGGCTCCGGGGTTGCCGGGACCACCGGGGGCGCGGGGGCTGCTGGGGGCGCAGGGGCTGCTGGGGTCGCCAAGACTGCCGGGTCCAGCGGGTCCAGCGGGTCCAGCGGGTCCAGCGGGTCCAGTAGGTCCACCGAGGGCGCTGAGGGCGCCGGCGGCGCGGGGGCTGCTAGGGCCGCCAGGACGGTGGAGGCTGCCGTGTCCACTGGGGCCGAAGGGACTGCCAGGACTGTCGGGGCCGTCGGGACTACCAGGGCCACAGGGTCTGCCGGGGTCGCCGGGACTGCGGGGACTGCCGGGTCCGAGGGCCCGGCTACCGGCGCCGACGCTCCGGCCGGCGACACCGGCGAGACCGCGGACACCGGCGAGGCCGCGGACACCGGCGAGGCCGCGGACACCGGTGAGGACGAATCCGCCCGGCCCCGGTTCCGGGAAGACGCGGCGCAGGGAGAAGGCCAGCCGCAGCCGCCCCTCACTCCGGCCGCCGACGCCCCCGCGCTCCCACCCGCCCTTGCACCCGCACCCGCCGACGCCCCCGCACCCGCCCCCCACTCCGGCGCCCCCGTAGGCGACGAACTCCTCGTAGTCCGTGACCTCCGTGTCTCCTACGGCTCCACCGCCGTCGTCGACGGCGTCTCCCTCGCCGTGCGCCGGGGCGAAGTCCTGGGCCTGGTCGGCGAGTCCGGCTCCGGCAAGAGCCAGACCGCCTTCGCGGTTCTCGGACTGCTGCCGCCGGAGGCCCAAGTCACCGTCGGCGCCCTGTCCTTCGGCGGTACGGAGCTCAGCGCGTCCGGCGCGGAAGCCGGCCACGGCATCCTGGGCCGCCGGATCGCGTACGTCCCGCAGGAGCCGATGTCCAACCTGGACCCCTCCTTCCGGATCGGCACCCAGTTGGTCGAACCGATGCGCAGGCACCTCGGGTTGAGCCGCGCGGAGGCCAGGAAGAAGGCCCTCGCCCTGCTCGACCGGGTGGGCATCGCCGACCCGGCCCGGGTCTACGCCGCCTACCCCCACCAGGTGTCCGGCGGCATGGCCCAACGCGTACTGATCGCCGTCGCCGTCTCCTGCGACCCGGACCTGCTCATCGCGGACGAGCCGACCACCGCCCTGGATGTCACCGTCCAGGCCGAGGTCCTCGACCTGATGCGCTCGCTCCAGAAGGAACGCGACATGGGCATGGTCCTGGTGACCCACGACTTCGGTGTGGTCGCCGACATCTGCGACCGGGTCGCCGTGATGCAGACCGGCCGGATCGTGGAGTCCGCGCCGGCCGCCGACCTCTTCGCCGACCCCCGGCACCCGTACACCCGGATGCTCCTCGCTTCCACGCTGGAGGACAGCGAGCCGCGCGGCCCGCTGACAGCACCCGCCGTTTCAGAGGGAGTTGACGCATGAGCACGGTGGCACCGGCCGAGCGGGCCCCGGCGCGGGAGACCGGACCCCTGCTGTCCGTGGACCAACTGGTCGTCACATACCCAGGCAAGGGCCGGGGCAGGCCGCCCGTCCAGGTGCTGAAGCGCGTCAGCATCGACGTCCACCCCGGCGAGACCCTGGGCCTGGTCGGCGAGTCCGGCTCCGGCAAGACCACCCTGGGCCGCGCCATCCTGGGCCTGGCCCCGGTGACCGGCGGTTCCATCGGTTTCGGCGGCCGGGACATCTCGGCGATCGGCAGGAAGGAACGCCGGGCGCTCAGCGACGACATCCAGGTGGTCTTCCAGGACCCGTACACCTCGCTCAATCCGGCACTCACCGTGGGCGACATCCTCACCGAGCCGCTGCTGGTCACCGGCACCTCCGGCGCCGACGCCAACCGCCGGGTCCGCGACCTGCTGGACCAGGTGCGGCTCCCGGCGGACGCCGGCGGGCGCCTGCCGCGCGAGTTCTCCGGCGGGCAGCGCCAGCGCATCGCCATCGCCCGCGCGCTCACCCGGTCCCCGAAGATCATCGTCTGCGACGAGCCGGTCAGCGCCCTCGACCTGTCCAACCAGGCCCGGATCCTGGACCTGTTCATCGAGATCCAGGAGCGCACCAGGGTCGCGTACCTCTTCATCACCCACGACCTGTCGGTGGTACGGCACATCAGCCACCGGGTCGCGGTGATGTACCGGGGCGAGATCGTCGAGACCGGCGACGCGGCCACCGTCACCTCGACGCCCGAACACCCCTACACCCGGCGGCTGCTGCTCGCCGCCCCGGTGCCGGATCCCGCCCGGCAGGCCGAACGACGGGCGGCCCGGCAGGAGTTCGCGTCCCGGCAGCAGGCCGCCATGCTCTCAGGCGCCCTGACCGACGACACCAACTCCTGAGGAATGCCATGAACTCCCTTGCCGTGCCGGGCAATCCGCTGATCCCCGGCTTCCACCCCGACCCCAGCATCTGCCGGGTCGGGGACGACTACTTCATCGCCGTCTCCAGCTTCGAGTACCTGCCCGGCATTCCGATCTTCCACAGCCGCGACCTCGCCGACTGGACCCTGATCGGCCATGTCGCCGACCGCCCGGGGCAGTTGGACGTCGGTCAGGTGGCCACCCTGGGCGGTGCCTGGGCGCCGACGCTGCGCCACCACGACGGCAGGTTCTGGTGCGTGGTCACCGACGCGAAGGGGCGCGGCAGCCTGATCTTCACGGCGGAGCGGCCGGAGGGTCCTTGGTCGGACGGCACCGTGATGCGGGGCGTCGACGGCATCGACCCGGACATCGCCTGGGACGACGACGGTACCTGCTACATCACCTACTCCGGCCTGCTGCTGGGCGGCGCAGCCCCCACTCATCTCGGCATCCAGCAGGTACGGATGGACCCGGAGACCGGGCAGGCCCTGGAGGAGCCCCGCTCACTGTGGTCCGGCACCGGCCTGATGTTCCCGGAGGCCCCGCACCTCTACGCCATCGACGGCACCTGGTACCTGCTGATCGCCGAGGGCGGCACCGAGCGCGGCCACAGCGTCAGCATCGCCCGCTCCGACCGGCCCGACGGCCCCTTCGAGGGCTGCCCCGCCAACCCGGTGCTCTCCGCCCGCAGCACCGACCGCCCGATCCAGAACACCGGCCACGGCGACCTCGTACAAGCCCCGGACGGATCCTGGCTGATGGTGCTGCTGGGCATGCGGCCCCGGGGACTGACCCGGGCCTTCTCGCCGATGGGCCGGGAGACCTTCGTGACCTCCGTGTGTTGGGCGGCGGACGGCTGGCCGGTGGTCGAGCCGGTCCACCTCACCGAGCCCCGCCCGCCGGTCAGTTGGCACCATGACTTCGACGGCTGCCCGCTGGGCCCCGAGTGGGTGGCGATCCGCCGCGCACCCTCCGACGTGGCCTCGACGTCCGAAGTCCCGGGCGTACTGCGCCTGCACGCGGACGGCAGCGACATGAACAGCAAGCGGCCGGTCTTCGTCGGCGTCCGCCAGGAGCACGAAGAAGCCTCCTTCACCGCCGAGTTGGACGTCAGCGCCGGCGCGGGCGGTCTCACCGTGCGGATGGACGAGCACCACCACTACGACATCGAGGCCGACGCCGAGACCGTGCGGGCCCGCGCCCGGGTGGGCGGGATCAGCCAGACCTGGGAACTCCCGCTCCCCGGCGACCCCTCCGCCGTGACCCTGCGGATCACCACCGGCCCGATCGTCGGCGACCTCGACGGCATAGGCCTGGAACGCCGCTCGCCCGACCTGGTCCGCCTCTCGGTACGCACCACAGGCGACGACTGGGAGGAGCTGACCGGCCTGGACGGCCGTTACGTCTCGGCCGAGGTCGCCGCCTCCTTCAACGGCCGCGTGGCCGGCCTCTACGCGTCCGCCGGCGTCGTCGACGCCCACTGGTTCCGCTACGACGGCAACGACACCAAGCGCTGACCCCGCCGCCCCCGATCTCCCCGGAGTTCCCCGATGCCGTACACCCCCGATTCCCTCCTCGGCGAGGTCCTGCGCAACCGGCAGGCCAAGGCCGTCGTCCGCAAACACCTCTCCGGCATCGTCAACGCACCCCTGGGCGTGCAGTTGCGCCACGTCAGCCTCGCGCAGGTGGTCGGCTTCCTCGACAACACCCGAGCCAACCCCGAGGCCCGGGAAGCCTTCTTCGCCGAACTCGCCACCATCGACGAGAACCTCTCCGAACCACCGCGCCCCGCCGAGGAGTTGACCGTCCCCTCCGACAGTTACGAGGGACCCGAGGTCCCGCTCGGCAGCGCCGAGGCCAACTGGCCTTCCTCGGCCACCCGTTGGCACCCCTTCGAACTCGAACTCCGCGGTCCCTCCCACGGAAACCCCTTCACCGACGTCGAGTTGAGCGCCGAGTTCACCCACCGGGACACCGGCCGCACCCTCACCGCGCACGGCTTCTACGACGGCGACGGTGTCTACCGCCTGCGCCTCATGCCCGACGAGGAGGGCGCCTGGGATTTCGCCACCACCTCCAACTCCCGTTCCCTGACCGGGATCACCGGCACCTTCGACTGCCTCCCCGCAGCCGCCGGCGAACACGGTCCGGTCCGCGTGCACAACACCTTCCACTTCCGCCACGCCGACGGCACCCGCCATCTCCCCATCGGCACAACGGCGTACGCCTGGACCCACCAGGGCGACGAACTGGAGGAACGGACCCTGCGCACCCTCGCCGAGGCGCCGTTCAACAAGATGCGGATGTGCGTCTTCCCCAAGGCGTACCTCTTCAACGCCAACGAGCCGCGGCTCTACCCCTTCGCCGGTTCCCTGGAGGACGGCTGGGACTTCCGGCACCTCAACCCCGACTACTTCGCCCACCTGGAGAACCGCATCCGCCAACTCGGCGAACTGGGTATCCAGGCCGACCTGATCCTCTTCCACCCCTACGACCGCTGGGGCTTCTCCGACATGGGGCCGGTCGCCGACGACCGCTACCTGCGCTATGTGGTCGCCCGCCTGGCCGCCCTCCCCAACGTGTGGTGGTCACTGGCCAACGAGTACGACCTGATGTGGGCCAAGACGGAGAAGGACTGGCACCGGATGGCCGCCGTGATCGGCGACACCGACCCGCACGGCCATCTGCTGGGCATCCACAACTGCACGGCCTTCTGGGACAACAACGCCGACTGGGTCACCCACTCCAGCCTCCAGCGCGTCGACGTCTACCGCACCGCCGAGAACACCGACGCCTGGGGCGCCGAGTGGAACAAGCCGGTGGTCATCGACGAGTGCGGCTACGAGGGCGACATCGACCAGGGCTGGGGCAACCTTCCCGCGCGGGAGTTGGTCCGCCGTTTCTGGGAGGGAGCCGTCCGGGGCGGTTACGTCGGCCACGGCGAGACCTACCTGGCCGACGACGAGGTGCTGTGGTGGTCCAAGGGCGGTGTCCTCAAGGGCGAGTCCCCGGCCCGCATCGCCTTCCTGCGCCAGATCCTTGAGGAGTCCCCGGAGGACGGCATCGGCCCGCTGCCCGGCGACTGGGACGTCCCGGTCGGCGGCGTCGCCGACACCTACCGCCTCGCCTACTTCGGCTTCGGGCAGCCGCGCTACCGCACCTTCGCGCTGCGGCCCGGCATCCGCTGGAAGGTGGACGTCATCGACACCTGGGCTATGACCGTCACCGAACTGCCCGGCACCTACGAGGGGGTCTTCCGGATCGACCTGCCCGGCCACCAGTTCATCGCGGTCCGGCTGCGTGCCGTAGAGGCGTAGTCCAGGCCGTCCGTGCGGTGACGGCCCTGGCGGGTACGAGGCGGAGGTCCAGGGCGGTCATCGGCGCGCTGAACGGCTATGTCCTTGCCGAACTCCCCTTCCGGGGAGCGAAAGTACTCTTCGCCGCGATGCTCCTGGGGATGTTCATCCCAGCTGCCGCACGAGATCATCGAGGCGGCCCGCGTCGACGGGGCTTCCAACTCCGCTGTCTTCCTTCGCCTCGTGTTGCCGCTGTCCCTGCCCGGGTTCGTGCTCTGCGCGATTTTCCAGTTCACCAACATCTGGAACGACTTCCTGTTCGGTATCACCGTCGTACCGGACCCCACCCGACAACCGGTGACCGTGGCGCTGAACAACCTCGCCGGAAACTTCTCCGTGCAATGGAACACCGTCATGGCGGGAGCACTCCTCGCAGCCGTGCCCACCGCCCTCGTCTACATCCTGCTCGGCCGGTTCTTCATACGCGGTCTGACCGCCGGATCGGTGAAGTGACGGATCCGCACACTCATCGAGCGGCCGCTTGAGGTCCGGTCTCCGCCGATGGAGTTGCCGCACTCCCGATGCCCGTCGTCACGACAGAGCGAGGACGTTGTCGATCATGGACCGGATCTCCTCGTCCTGGAGGAAGGCCCGGTAGTCCCAGTAGTTCGACAGTCTCCGGTCGGATGCCCGCACCGTACGCAGGGTCTCCCGCGCCGCCGGGGAGACCGTGCCGATCCTGGCGAGGGTGCGCAGCGCGTCGCGGAAGGAGCCGTAGGTGTCGCCGTCTTCGGCGATGGGACGGAGGTACTCCTCCAGGACGGATCCACTCGGTTCCGGCTCGCCGGTGATCGAGTGCAGCGTGACCGCCGCCCGCAGCCGCAGCCAGTCGTCACCGTGCTCCATGATGTGCCGCACCCGGTCGGCGTGGCGCGCGGCCGCCGGTCCGAAGTCTCCGAGCAGGCCGACGGAACCGTGGGCGGGCCCATCCGCACGCTCCAGCGCCGCGCCGATGAGCCGCAGCGCCGTGTCGTGGTCGCCGCCCAGCAGGCCGGCCGCCCACGCCACCTTGAGATGGTTGGCGGGGACGTCGAGAACCGTGCACCGGCGTACGGCGGGCTCGGCGGACGCCGCGGCCGGTCCCATCGCGACCAGCACACCGACCGCGGTCAGTGAGTACTGGGTGTCGTCCAGCAGGGCCACCACCTCCGGCAGCGCGGGCGCCGCGGCCGGCCCCCACGCTTCGAGGACTTCCAGGAAGTGCCGGGTCAGCGAGCGGTCCCGGAGAAGCCGCCGCACCGCGGGCAGCAGGACCTCCGCATGCGCCACCAGCGGCGTCAGGACGTCCGCGACCTCCGGCAGGCGCGGGTCGCCCGAACTGTGCGCGCGGGAGTACTGATCCTGGTACCGCGCGTACGACCGCTCGACCAGCCCCGGCAGGGCACGCTCGTCGCCGACGCGGGTCAGCGCCCAGCGGGCGTGGTCGCCGACGGTGCCGTCGAGGAACTCGACCTCGCCCGGGTCGTCGAGGAGCGCGGCCAGCTCGTCGGCGTACGGAGCCGCCCGCGAACCCAGTACGGCCAGCAGGTGAGCGGCCCGGTACCGGACGCCGTCGTCCGGGTCGGCGAGCAGCGCACCCGCGAGCGGCACCAGCGCGGATGCCGCGGACGGCCGTACCAGCAGCAGTCGCCACGCTTCGTCCAGCGAGGCCCGGCACAGAAGGGTGTCCCCGTTTCGGCGCGCCGCGTCGATGAGCCGGACGACGAAGGCGAGAGCCGTACTCGGTGCGTCCTCGAACAGGCCGGCCGTCCAGGCGATGACGTCCTCACGGGTGAACGCACCGTCGACGTCCGGCACGTACCAGGTCTCCGCGAACCGCGGACGCGTACCCGGATCGGACAGGACCTCCACCAGCAGGTCCAACTCACGTACCGGCGCCCGGGGATCGAACGCGGCCCAGGCGTGCACGGCCGCGACCCGCATGGCGGGACCGGCCGTCCGCAGCACCCCGGTCACCACCGTCCGCACCCGGTCCACCGACCCGGCTTCGGTGGAGGCTGCCGCGGCGGTTCCCAGAGCGAGCAGCAGGGGCAGCCGTACCGTCGGGTTCGTCTCGGCGTGCCATCGCTCCAGCAGTACGCCCACGTCCGCTCCGAGGGGCAGGGCTTCCCTCCGTATCTCGGGCAGGGGGTCCGCGAGCAGTGCCTGGATCCGGGGGCGCTGGAGCCGCCATGCTGCGTGCCACCCCGCGTCCACCAGGCCGGGATCGACTTCGGCCGCCTTCTTGGACAGGCTCGTCAGCAGCTGGACGAGCGTGGCCCGGGCGCCCATGTCCGGATCGCCCGCGAGAGCAACTACGAACGGCAGCGCTGCGGTTGAGACGGAGGCCACGCGTCCGATGCCCAGCGCGAAGCAGTCGTACAGGAGATAGCAGTCCTCCTCGGTCGCCGACCCGCCTTTGAGCGCCAGGTGCCGCAGGGCGCGCCGCATCTCCTTGGGCGGATGGTGTTCGAGTGCCGACTCCAGCCGCTCCCACGGAACATCGTCCAGCGCATCGAGCGCCATGTCTGCCACTCATACCCCCGTGACCTCGTGAAGTGGATGCCGGACGGACATCCTGCCATCGAAGGACGGCCGTGCCGTTCGACGAACCGGGGGAGTGCGAAGGGGGCCTCGTTGTTCGGGTCGAGGCCGGCAGCCACGACGAGGTCGTGACCGCCGCGCTACGCCGATTCCCTGATCACCAGTTCCGTCGGCAGGATGAGGGGCGTCGGGTCCTCGCCGGCCAGTACGCGCACCAGCATGCGGGTCATCTCGCTGCCGAGCGCGACGATGGGCTGGCGGATCGTCGTCAGGGTGGGCTGGGTGTGCCGGGCGGTGAGGACGTCGTTGAAGCCGACGACCGCGACGTCCCCGGGGACGGACCGGCCGCGCTCGCGCAGGACGTGCAGGGCGCCCGCCGCCATCGCGTCCGAGGCGACGAACACCGCGTCCAGGTCCGGGTGTTCGTCGAGGAGGTGGGCGGTCGCCGTGGCGCCGCCCAGCTCGGTGAAGTCGGCGTGCGCCACGCGGTGGTCATCGAGGCCGGCCAGGGCGACCGCCTCGCGGAAGCCCAGGTAGCGCGAGACGCCCGCGTGGATGTCGAGCGGGCCGGTGACGGTGCCGATGGCGCGGCGGCCCGTCGAGATCAGGTACTCCACGGCTTCGCGGGCCCCACCGCGGTTGTCGGCGTCCACGTACCAGCGCGGGGCCCGATCGAGGGGGCGGCCTCCGTGGACGACGGGGACGTTGCCCGCCTCGGCGACCTTCGCCAGCGGATCGTTCTCGCGCAGGGCCAGCAGCATGACGCCGTCGGCGCCCCGGGACTGAAGGATGCGCGTGAGCCGGGCCCGGCCCCGTTCGTTGGCGGCCAGGATCAGCAGGAGTTCGAGATCGGTCTCCTCCATGACCGCGTTCACACCGGTGATCACCTCCGCGAAGAAGAGGTTGGCGAACAGCGCCGGATCGTCGCTGGAGATCGCCAGCACCACCGCGCCGCGCCGCTGCGAGGCGAGCGAACGGGCCGCGACGTTGGGCACATAGCCCAGCTCAGCCACGGCACTCTCCACCGCCTGCCGCGCCTTCTGGCTCACGTGCCGGCGGTTGTTGATCACACGCGAGACCGTCCCGACCGACACCCCGGCGCGCAGCGCCACCTCGTCGAGCGTCGGCGGCCGTGTGGTCATGTGGGGCGACTCCAGTTCGTACGGACGGGGTGGGCGGTAGCAGCACTGTAAGCGCTGACGGCGTCACAGGCCGCCGCGCCGGATGACCTCCGCGTACCAGCGGGCACTGTCCTTCGGCGTACGGCGCTGGGTCGCGTAGTCGACGTGCACGATGCCGAAGCGGGGCCCGTAGCCGAAGGACCACTCGAAGTTGTCGAGGAGCGACCAGACGAAGTAGCCCTTGAGCGGCACACCCCGGTCGATCGCCCGTGCGCAGGAACGGAGATGGCCGTCCAGGTAGGCGATCCGGTACGCGTCGTGCACCCCGTCGTCCTCCACCACGTCGTCGAAGGCGGCGCCGTTCTCCGTGATGTACAGGGGTACGGCCGGGTAGTCGGCCTTGAGCCGCAGCAGCAGCTCCAGGAGTCCGCTCTCGTCGATCTCCCAGCCCATCGCCGTCCTAGGCCGGCCTCCGTCGGCGACACGGACCAACGGCGAGCCCACGTAGGCGGATTGGACCGGTGTCGTGCTGCCCGCGACCAGCATCGGCGCGTAGTAGTTGATGCCGAGGTGGTCCAGGGGCGCCCCGATCCGCTTCAGGTCGTTGTCGTGGACGTGACCGAAGCCGGTGACCTCGTGGAGGTCGGCGAGTACGTCGTCGGGGTAGGCGCCGCGCAGCAGCGGATCGAGGAAGAGGCGGTTCTGCATGCCGTCGATACGACGGGCCGCGTCCAGGTCGGCGGGCGCGGTGCTGAGCGGATCGACGTGGGTGAGGTTGAGGGTGATGCCGACGTGCGAGTCGGCGTCCCGTATCGCCTCCGTGGCCAGGCTGTGGGCGAGCAGCAGGTGGTGGGCGGCGCGTACGGCGGCGGCGGGTTCGCGGCGGCCGGGGGCGTGGCGGCCCGTGGCGTAGCCGAGGAAGGCCGAGCACCAGGGCTCGTTGAGGGTGGTCCAGTGGGTGACGCGGTCGCCCAGCGCCTCGTGGGCGAGGGCGGCGTACTCGGCGAACCGCTCGGCGGTGTCCCGGACCGCCCAGCCGCCGGCGTCCTCCAGCGGCTGGGGGAGATCCCAGTGGTAGAGGGTGGGCCGGGGCTGGATGCCGTGGTCGAGGAGGGTGTCGGTGAGTCGGCGGTAGAAGTCGAGGCCGCGCCGGTTGGCCGGGCCGGAGCCGGTGGGCTGGATGCGGGGCCAGGCGAGGGAGAACCGATAGGCGCGCAGGCCCAGTTGGGCCATCAGCGCGATGTCCCCGGGGAAGCGGTGGTAGTGGTCGGCCGCGACGGCTCCGGTGTCACCGCCCCGGACGGCTCCCGGGGTGGCCGCGAAGGTGTCCCAGATGGAGGGGCCCCGGCCGTCTTCCGTGACCGCGCCCTCGATCTGATAGCTCGATGTGGCGGCGCCCCACAGGAAGCCGGGATCGAACGTACTCACTGAGTTGAACCTCCGTCTGCGGGAAATCCGGGAGCGATAACAATCGGAGTGCCCTCGTCCTCGACATACGTATCGCTTCTGACCTGGTACGAAGCTGGGTTGACGCCACAGCTCGGCGGGTTCCTGTGCGGTGCTTCCAGTCAGAACTGGAAGCGCTTACAGTCGCAGACTAGGAGCAGCGCGTTCAGTCTGTGAAGGGTCCGGACGCAGAAAAGACTCCCGAAGGACTGCTGTGCGTGAAGTCTTGACAGCCTCGCCGCCCCCCACCCACCATCTGGCACTGACGCCGCACCGAGCCGGGAACCCTGTCACCGAGAAGGGCCCGGAATGTTCCGCAGGACCAGATCTCGCAGGACCGGATGGGGCGCGGTCCTCCTCGCGCCCGCCCTGGTTGTCGCCACCCTGGCCACGACCCCCGTGGCGTCCGCGCGAGCCGCGGAAGCACCCTACGAACGCGTGCTCAACGGCACGTTCGACAGCGTGAAGACCCCTTGGTGGAGCAGCGCCAGCACGCCGTCCACCGTAAGCCTGGGCCGCCTGTGCGCCGACGTCCCCGCCGGGACCGTCAACGTGTGGGACTCGATGATCGGCCAGAACGACATCCCTGTGGAGGCCGGCCAGCCGTACACGCTGCGCTTCACCGCCTCCGCCACCCGCGACGTGTCGATCCACGCCGTGGTGCAGCTGCCCGCCGCCCCGTTCACGACCACCCTGAACAAGACCGCCGCCGTCACCACCACGCCCAAGACCTTCCAGTTCACCGGCACTTCGGCGACGGCCGACCTGCACGCCCAGCTCACCTTCCAACAGGGCGGCGCCGCCCAGCCGTTCACCCTGTGCCTCGACGACGTCTCCCTCACCGGTGGTGCGATACCGCCGGGCGGCGGACGCGACTTCGGCTCTCCGGTGCGGACGAACCAGTACGGCTACGCGGTCCACGGCCCCAAGAGGGCGTCGATCGTCAACTCCTCCACAGAGCCCGTGAGTTGGCGCCTGCTGGACGCCTCCGGCGCCGTCGTCAGGACCGGACGCACCCACGTCCAGGGCACGGACGCCGCCTCCGGCGACCATGTGCACATCGCCGACTTCAGCTCGGTGCACAAGGTAGGTATGGGCTACACGCTCATGGTCGGCGACGCGACCAGCTACCCGTTCGCCATCGCGGACGATCCCTACACCGCCCTGCGCAAGGACGCGTTGGGCTACTTCTACGACGTCCGCAGCGGCACCCCCATCGAGGCCCAGTACGCCGGGGACGCCTACGCTCGGCCCGCAGGGCATGTCGGCGTCGCGCCCAACAAGGGCGACAGCAACGTGCCCTGCCTGCCCGGCACTTGTGACTACTCGCTGGACGTCCAAGGTGGTTGGTACGACGCGGGCGACCAGGGCAAGTACGTCGTCAACGGGGCCCTTGCGGCCTGGCAGTTGATGGACTCCTACGAACGTTCCCGCGCCGAGGGCGACACCGCCGGGCTGCGCGACGGACTGCTGAGCATCCCCGAGAACCACAACGGCGTCCCGGACGTCCTCGACGAGTCCCGCTGGGAGACCGAGTTCCTGCTGAGCATGCAGGTGCCCGCGGGTCAGCCGCTGGCCGGCATGGTCCACCACAAGGTCCACGACCTGGCCTGGACCGCCCTGCCCACCCAGCCCGACAAGGACTCCCAACTCCGTTACCTGCACGCGCCGTCCACGGCCGCCACCCTCAACCTGGCCGCCGCGGGCGCCCAGTGCGCCCGGGTGTGGGCCCGCTACGACGCGGCCTTCGCCCACACCTGCCTGACCGCCGCCGAGACCGCCTGGAAGGCCGCGCTCGCCCACCCCGACGTGTACGCCCCGAGCAGCGACAGCGTCGGCGGCGGAGCGTACGCCGACACGAACGTCTCCGACGAATTCTCCTGGGCCGCAACCGAGTTGTACGCCACCACGCACGACCGCGCCTACCTGTCCCGCATCGACATGGAGATCACGTCGGCCGGGTTCTCCTGGCGGGACACCGGCGCGCTGGCCGACCTCACCGTCGTCCGGCTGCCGAGCCGCTTCCCCGCCCGCATGGTCGCCGCCGCACGCGAGCGGGTCCTCGCCGTTGCCGACGGGTTCGTACGGGACGAGCGGTCGCAGGGCTACCCGAACCCCAGCCTGCCCACCGACGGCGCCTACGCCTGGGGCTCCAACAGCGTCACCGCGAACAACGCCATGGTCATCGCGACGGCCTACGACCTCACCCACCGCGGCGTCTACCGCACCGCCGTGCTGGAGTCGCTGGACTACCTCCTCGGCCGCAACGCCCTGAACCAGTCCTTCGTCACCGGCTACGGCACGCAGTTCAGCCACAACCAGCACAACCGCATCTGGGCCCACCAGATCGACCCCAAGTTGCCCAGCCCGCCGCCCGGTTCACTGGCCGGCGGCCCCGACTCGGCCCTCCAGGACCCGGTCGCGCAACAGAACCTGGTCGGCTGCGCCCCCGCCACCTGCTACATCGACGACATCTACTCGTACTCGACCAACGAGATCGCCATCAACTGGAACTCCGCGCTCGCCTGGGTGGCATCCTTCGCCGCCGACTCCGCGCGCTGAGCACCGCCGCCTGAACGCACGAACCGCCGTGGCTCCGCCCGCGCTTGGACGAGCGCGGACGGAGCCGAGCCGAGGGGCCCACGGCAGCCCCGCCCCGAGAGAGAGGGACTCACCATGCGCTGGAAAGCCCTGCTCAAAATCGCCGTGCTCCGAACTGCCCTGGTCTGTCTGCTCGTTGCGCCGCTGCCGCTCCTGGCAGCCGGTTCGGCGTCCGCAGCCAGCCCCGTCTCCCTGACGAGCGGCTTCTACTCCAACCCCGACTCCGGCCCGGCCGTCTGGGTCCGCAACAACCCCGCCGACTCCCGCGCCGCGCGCATCCAGTCGGCCATCGCCTCCCAGTCGATCGCCCGCTGGTTCGCCAACGAGAGCGCGGGCATCGGCCCGGCCGTGTCCGGCTACGTCGGCGCCGCCGACAGCCACGACAAACTGCCCGTGCTCGTCGCCTACAACATCCCGGGCCGGGACGCGTGCGGCGGCGAGTCGTCCGGCGGTGCGGGCAGCGTGGCCGCCTACCGCACCTGGATCTCCACCTTCGCGGCGGCGGTCGGCACCCACCCCGCCGTCGTCGTCATCGAGCCGGACGCCCTGTCGGACTTCAGCTGCCTGACCGGCGCACAGATCAGCGACCGCCTCGCGATGCTCGCCTACGCCACCCAGATGTTCCAGCAGAAGGCCCCCAACACCTGGGCCTACCTCGACGCCGGACACACCAACTGGGTCGACCCGGCGACCATGGCGAGCCGACTGAGGTCGGCGGGCGTGGCCGACGTCCGTGGCTTCTCCCTGAACGTCTCGAACTTCTACACCACCCCGTCCTCGGAGACCTACGGCAACGCGATCAACTCGGCGCTCGGCGGCACCTCCCACTTCGTCGTCGACACCAGCCGCAACGGCAACGGCTCCAACGGCGAATGGTGCAACCCCGCCGGCCGCAAACTCGGCGTCACCCCGCGCGTCGGCGGCGCCGAGGACCTGCTGCTGTGGGTCAAGACACCGGGTAACTCCGACGGCCAGTGCGGGATCGCGCCGACGGTCCCCGCCGGCCAGTTCAGCCCCGATCTCGCCGTCCGGCTCATCGACGGCACCTGATCAACTAGACGGCTCCAGGCGGACGTTGTCCTTGGTGCCGTCGGCCCAGCCGACGGAGGCGAGGGCGGTGCCGTCACCGTCGTAGTGGACCTCCAGCCGTACGGCTTCGGCGGCACCCGGCCCCTCCACCACCCCGGAGAGACAGACCAACGCGGCGTACACCGCGCCCGGTTGGATCTCCGCCGTGGTGGCGAGCCAGGGTGTCGCCGAGTGCGGGCCGAAGGCGTTGGCGTCGCGCGCGGTGGTGATGCCCGTCTCATCGAAACCGCGCAGTCCAACCACCGTGCTGGACAGGCCGGTTGGACGGCTCACCCATGCGGCGGGCCCGATCTCCTCGTGCACGCGCGGTGGTTCGGCGGCGGCCAGGCAGTATCCGCCGAGGCGGAGCCGCAGCGGTTCCCGCACCGGGCCGTCGACCCGAGCGAGCCGCACCTCCAGTGGCCCGTTCAGTACGGACGCCGTCGTGACCCACGGTCCCATGCGGAAGGCCGGCGCGGGGTCGT
The DNA here is from genome assembly GCF_000716435.1 of Streptomyces xylophagus. Taxonomy (GTDB): domain Bacteria; phylum Actinomycetota; class Actinomycetes; order Streptomycetales; family Streptomycetaceae; genus Streptomyces; species Streptomyces xylophagus. The sequence goes on along the minus strand of NZ_JNWO01000007.1, from coordinate 445,076 downwards.
GGGCGTACGGGGCGGGCACCGGAGCGAGCGGCCAGTGCGCGCGATGGCGGGAGACGGCGGTGCGCACACCCAGGTGCAGCCGGGTCAGCGGTCGGCGGTGGGAAGGCCGCCCCTCGGCGTCGAGCAGCGCGATGTGCGAGTCGAGCGGGTCGTTCAGGCTCGCCTCCGTGCTGTCGGGGGCGGCGTGGGAGGCGTAGGCGAGACGGCTGTAGACCGGGTCGTCCGCCTCGGGGGCGGTGCCGTCACCGAAGGCGTGGTCGCTGCCGTGGTTGACGACGCGCACGACCCCGTCGGCGGCCGTGCCGGAGACGAGCCACCCCGGAGCGGTCAACGTCCGCCGCACGTCCCGGGTTTCGATCGGCGACGCCTCCTCCTTCTCCGACCAGACCGGATGCTCGGCGGGCAGCACCAGTCCGGCGAAGCCCTTGCTCGACCAGTACGGCGAGCCCGGCCCGGAATACGGCTGCCGGATCGCCGCGAACTCCCCGTGCCAGCCCAGGGGTTGGAGCCCACGCTCGTCGAAGCAGCCTGCCTCGGTGAAGTGCCGCAGGACTCCGCTGGCGAGGCGGCGGGTGCGGCCCGCCGGCAGGGGAGTGGCGTCGAAGACCGCGCCGGCCCACAGCGGGCAGAGCATCGCGTAGCGGTACGTGAGGGAGCGGCCCTGGTACAGCGGGGCGCCGTCGGCCGCCACCAGGTGCTGGGCGTCGTCCAAGTAGCGGCGCAGCCGGGCGCGGTAGCGGGGGAGCAGGGCGGGGTCGGCGTCGGCGCCGGAGATGCGGCAGTACCAGAGCGGGTAGTAGTGCATCGCCCAGCCCGAGTAGTAGTCGAAGTGCCGGAGCGGACCGCCCGTGCCACCGCCGTCGGAGTACCAGCCGTCGCCCGCGTACCAGGCCTCCGTCCGCGCGATCGCGTGGTCGATGTCGGGCGCGCTCCACGGAGCATCGACCGAGCGCAAGAAAGCCGACGTGATCGCCCTGAACCAGACCCAGTTGTTGTCGGGGACGTCGCTGCCGAGCAGGTCCGTCATCCAGGCGACGATCCGTTGCCGTACGCCGTCGTCGAGCCGGTCCCAGATCGAGCGCCGGGTCTCGTGCAGCGCGATCGCCACCGACGCGCACTCCACCTTGGCCTGCCCGCACTCGCGCATGCTCGGCCAGTGGTCGGGGGAGCGCGGGTCGGTGCCGGCGGCCAGGCCTTTGGCGTACCAACTGGCTTGGTCCCCCGGGTCGTTGTCGCCGGACTGGGCCAGCCGGAAGCCGGCGAGCAGGAAGGTGCGGGCGAAGCCTTCCAGGCCGTCGCTGTGCCGGCCGTTGCGGCTGGCGGGGCCGGGTAGATGGAGCAGGGCGTGCCGGTCGGTGGCGTACGGGCGGACGGCGGCCAACTGCGCGTCGGCCAGCGCCTCCCAGTGCGTGCGCGTCCAGCCGGTGTACGGGGAGAGGAGCCGGTCCTCTGGTATCAACTCTCCGCCTTTCCAGGGGTGTTGAGGCGAGCCGGGGGCGCCACCGACTGCCGTACGACGACGTGCGAGCCGAGCACCACACGGCGGCTCGGTGGATCCATGGGGCGGCGGTGCAGGGCGAGACGGGTCGCGGAGCGGCCGAGCTCCTGCTGGGGGACGTGCACGGTGGTCAGGCGGGGGTAGAGGTCCTCGGCGAGCGGGATGTCGTCGAAGCCGACCACCGAGAGGTCGTCGGGGACCGAGCGGCCCAGGTCGCGGGCGGCGGCGATGGCACCGGCGGCGCTCATGTCGCTGGCGCAGAAGATCGCGGTGGCGTCGGTGTCGGTCAGGAGCCGACAGGCCGCCTCGTAGCCGGACTCGCGGGTCATGTCGCTCTCGGCGACGAGCGCCGGATCGGGCTTCACGCCGTGTGCGCGCAGGGCCCGTTCGTACCCTTCGAGACGCTGGCCCGCCACGCTGAACTCGTGCGGACCCGCCAGGTGGGCCACCCGGGTGTGACCGGCGGACAGCAGATGGCTGGTGGCGGCGAAGGCGCCGCTCTCCATGTCGCACTCCACCACGTCCACCGGTGCCTTGGCGCCGCCCTTCCACGGCCGGGCGCAGAGCACCAGACGGGCACCGGCCCGGTCCAATCCCTCGGCGGCGGCGGTGAGTTGGGCGAGATGCTCCTCGGTCTCGGCCATGCCGCCGACCAGGATGACCGCCTCCGCACCCCGCTGGCGCATCAGGTCGATCACCGACAACTCGCGCTCCGGCACGCCCTGGGTGGAACAGACGAGGCAGACGCGACCGTCGGCGACGGCCTGCTCCTCCACTCCGGAGGCGACGTTCATGAAGAACGGCGAGGTGATGTCGTTGACCACCATCGCCACCATCCCCGAAGCCGTGTTGAGGGAACGGGCGTTGGCGTTGACCACGTAGTCGAGATCCTGCACGGCCTGCATGACCCGCTCGTGCGTCGCCGGGGGCGCGGTGTACGCCCCGCTGAGAATCCGCGAGACGGTGGCGACGGACACGCCCGCACGCGATGCCACGTCACGGATCGTCGCCCGGCCTGCGGAACCCCGACCTTGAGCCATGCTCTGCTTCTCCTCGCCCCGGTGAACAGCCGATGTAAGTAACACCGATGAAAAAGTTACACAACTGGCGAGGGTTTCTCTACGTCCCAGGTACAGGTACCTGTCGGAGTTTGCCAAGCGCTGCCGCACCTCTTGACGGCTATGGGTCGCCCCCATAACGTCCCCGTTACTGTAACCGGTTCAGTGAACGTTACATGTCTCGGAGGAACACCAGATGACTTCGTCGAACGTCTCCAGACGCGGCCTCCTGCGCACCGCCGCGCTCGGCGCCGGCACCCTCGCCCTGGGCGGCGGCCTGAGCGCGTGCGGCTCCGGCTCCCCCTCCTCGTCGGCGGACGCGCTCACCTACTGGGACTGGTACGTCACCCAAGCCCCGTGGGTCGACAAGGAGATCGACCTCTTCGAGAAGGGCCACAGCGGCGTCAGCGTCAAGAAGACCACCCAACAGAACGCCAAGTACGCCGACTTGGTCGCGCTCGCCAACCGCAGCGGCAACCCGCCGGACGTCTTCATGATCCCGCAGGTCCCCAGCGTCGCCGAGCAGGTCGCGAAGGGCTGGCTGCACCCGCTCGACGAGTGGGCGACCCCGGCATGGCAGTCGCGCTTCCCCGAGGGCACCTTCCTGGAGGGCGCCAACGTCTTTGACGGCAAGGTCTATTCGGCCCCGCTGAAGGGCTCGGGCCCGCTCTACCAGCTCTACATCCACCACGGCGTCTTCAAGTCCGCGGGCCTGACGAACCCCGACGGCAGTGTCAAGATCCCGAGGACCTGGGACGAAGTGACCAGCGCCGCCCAGACGATCACCAAGAAGAGCGACGGCAAGTCGTACGGCCTCGGTTTCGGCAACGCCGACGGCATCGGCGTCCTCGCCTGGTGGCTGGACCTGTTCGTGCGCGGCGCGGGTGCGCCCGGCGGTGCTCCGACCGGTGCCGGCACCGGCCTGGACTACCGCGTGGGCAAATGGACTTACGGCACCGACCGGTCGTACGCCGACTTCCTGGAGCTGTTCGTCGAATGGAAGAAGCGCGGCTTCTTCCACCCCAACTCCGTGAGCCTCTCGGACGAAGCGGCCCGCGCGTTCTTCGAGCGCGGCAAGTTCGGCATGACCGTCGGCGGAGTGTGGAACCAACCCGAGTGGACCCAGCACAAGTTCACCGACTACAGCCTGGTCACCCTGCCCTCGCCCACCGCGACCCCGAAGGGCTTCTACTACGCCGACCCGGTCGGCAACGGCTCCTTCGCCGCCGTCTCCGCCAAGAGCAAGAAGGCGCACGAGGCCTTCCAGTGGCTGGACGCGCTGACGTCCCCCGCCGCCGGCCGTCGCTGGGTCGAGGACCTCAACGGCGTCTCCGCGTACCCCGCCGGCAACGACCCGGACGGCATCGACTCCAAGCCCTTCGCCGCCTTCGTCGGCATGACCCGGCAGGTACTGCGCGGCCCGGTGCCACTCGTCCGCAACCCTGAGCTGGCCGGCGTCGCACCAGGCGCTCCCAAGCCCGACATCAGCGATGTGGTGACCGGCGTCTACACCGGGCAAATCAAGGACATTCAGCGCGCGTTGAGCAGCCTTGCCGACAAGAAGTACCAGCTCCTCTCCGACGCGGTCGCCGCCGTGGCCAAGCAGGGCAAGAAGGTCAGCATGTCCGACTACGTCTTCGCGGACTGGGACCCCACCAAGCCGTACACCACGAAGAAGAAGGCGTGAGCCGTCACCATGTCACTCCTCGACACCCGCGAACGCAGGCGCGCATCCCCGCCCCCACCACCCGTCGCCGCCCGCCCCGGCCTCGGCCGCCGCATCCGCGCCGCCAAGTGGTCGTACCTCTATCTCGCTCCCATGGCCGTGCTCCTGCTGGCCTTCGTGATCTACCCGATCTTCGCCTCCTTCGGCTACACCTTCTACCACTGGAACGGCATCGGCGAACCCGGCGACTACGTGGGCCTGGCCAACTTCCGGCAGATCCTGCACGACGGCATCTTCTGGGGTGCGGTCAGACACACCTTCGTCTACGCCTTCGTGCTCGTCCCGGTGCAGCTCCTCCTGGCGTTGGCGCTCGCGCTGGTGCTGAACAACCCCAAGCTCAAGTTCGCGCTGTTCTTCCGGACCGTCTACTTCATCCCGGTCGTCACCTCGGCCGCGGTCGTCGGCGTCGTCATCCAGCTCATGCTCGCCAACTTCGGTGACTCGGCGGGCAGTCTGCTCGCCAAGACCGGGGTCACCGACGGGCACATCGACTGGCTCGGCGACCCGCACACCGCGCTGGCCGTGATCATCGCGATCGGCATCTGGCACACCCTCGGCTACAACCTCGTCTACTTCCTCGCCGGACTGCAGACCATCCCGGCCGAGTTGTACGAGGCGGCGAAGCTCGACGGCTGCGGCCCGGTGCAGTCCTTCTTCCGCATCACCATCCCGATGCTGCGCCAAGTCGGCGTCGTCATCGTGGTGTTGGCCTTCATCGGCAGCTTCCAGGTCTTCGACCTGGTGCAGGTCCTCACCGGCGGCGGCCCGTACTTCGCCACCGAGGTCGTCAACACGTACATCTACCACCTGGCCTTCGGCGGCTCCGCCGGCGCCGCCGCCCAGCCCGACATCGGCCTGGCCTCCGCCGCCTCGTTCCTCTACGGCCTGCTGCTCATCGTCTTCTCCGCGCTGCAGGTCCTCGCCCTGCGCCAGATCAGCCGCCGGCGCACGGCCGCCCACCAGTGAACGGCCGCCAACCAGTAAAGGGTCACGTCGATGTCCACCATGTCCCAACGTCCGCGCCCGCGACCGCGGTTGAGCCTGCGCCAAGGCCGACGCGGCCTGCTTTACCTCGCGCTGCTCGGCGGCGGCCTCATCTGGCTCTACCCCTTCCTGTGGGCGCTCGGCAGTTCGCTCAAGAGCACCGACGGCTTCTTCTCCGGCGGGCTCAACCCGATCCCGTCCGAGTTCCACTGGTCCAACTACAGCGAGGCCTGGACGCAGGCGGACTTCAGCCGCTTCTTCGTCAACACGGTCCTGTTCGCGACCGGTACGGTCATCGTCACGCTGCTCGCCACCTCCATGGCGGGCTACGTCCTGGCCCGCACCGACTTCCCCGGCAAGAAACTCTGGCTCGGCCTGGTCGGCGTGACGCTCTTCCTGCCGCACGGCTACACGATCATCCCCGTCTTCGACCTGATCCAGCGCCTCCATCTCCTCAACACCCTCTGGTCGGTGGTCATCGTCCAGTCGGCGGGCGGGATGGTCTTCGGCACGTTCCTCTTCATGGGCTACTTCACGACGATCGACCGGGGACTTGAGGACGCGGCCCGCGTGGACGGCGCGAACTTCCACCAGATCTTCTGGCGGATCATGCTCCCGCTGTCCGGGCCGATGCTGGCGACCGTCGGCCTGTTCGCCTGCATCAACGCCTGGAACAGCTTCTTCATCCCGCTGGTCTTCACCCTCTCCCGCCCCGAACTGCACACCCTCTCGGTGGGCATGTTCAACTTCATCGGCCAGAACTCCACTGCCTGGACCCTGGTGTGCGCGGGGTCGGTCATCACGCTGCTGCCCATCGTCCTGATCTTCATCGTGCTGCAGCGGTTCTTCATCAACGGCCTTGCGGGCGCGGTCAAGCAGTAGCGAGGAGCGGCCGGCGGGTCAGCCGCCACCGTCCAGGTCGGTGCGCTGCCGCAGCACCCGCAGTTCGTCACCGGCGAGTTCTATGTCGTACAGCTTCCCCCGCGCGTTCTCGAACGGCCGGTGCAGGATCATCATCAACCGGCCCTCGAACGTGTGGAACAGCATCCCGTGCCCGCTGTCCTCCCGCACCAGCGGTCGCCGCTGCCGCCAAGGCCCCTCGATCCCACCGGACTTGGAGACGGCACAGGTCTGGACGTAGCCACCGGTGAGGGAGCCGTCCGCGCCGAGCACGTTCTTCTCGTACGTCGACCACAGCATGAGCAGCGACCCGTTGGGCGTGCGGTACAGCTGCGGGCCGTCCGTGACGTAGGGCGGGAGTTGGTGCGGTACACCGGCGGGGATCTCCTCGCCGATCCAGGGCGCGTCCGAGGCCTTGAAGAGGAAGACCGGGTCGCCGATCGTCCCCGTCAGGTCCGGGGCCAGCCGGATCGCCTCCATCGTGCCGTCGACGGTCTGCAGCCACTCGTGCGCGTAGACCATCCACGGCTGCCCGGACGGGTCGACGTACAACGTGCCGTCCAGAGTCATGAGTTGGCGGGGCGGGGTGGGGCGCGTGGGGTCGACGACCGTGAAGGGGCCCAGCAGGGATTCGGACACCGCCGTGATGGTGCCGCGCCGGTGGTTGGCGAGCTGGAACGGCGTTCCCCACCGGCCAGTTGGAGGGACCGGGAGCGGGCTGTTCTCGTCGTGCAGCGTGGTGAACAGGTAGTACCTGCCGTCCCAGGCGTGCACCTCCGGCGCCCAACCACCGTCGCCCGCCCAGAGGTTGTCCTGCTCGGCCGCCAGGAACACCACGACGGGACGCGTCCAGTCGCGCAGGTCATGGCTGCGGTAGACCATCGTGCCGACGCCCTCCACACCCGACACGGACGGGTCGTTGGACGTGTAGAGGTGATAGGTGCGGGTCGCGTCGTCGGCCACGACGAACGGATCGTGCAACGGCATGTCGGGGAGCCGCATCGGCTCGCTCACTTGATCAGTCGCCATGGTGTCACCGTAGGGCCCCCAAACCCCGTGCGCATCACAGCTGTTGAGGGAAAAACGCTTGGACCGCACGGGTGCCGACGCGGGACACTGCCACTTCTGGCCTGCCCTTTTACCGGGCTGCCGTACGACATCACGGGGTGGGGGATGGGATCGCCTGAAACGCGCGACACCGGGGCGCGCAAAGGCTCGGTGTTACTCGCTCTTCGTTACTACGGACGGGAGTTGGCCCGGCTCCGCCGCTGGACCGCGCCCGCCACACTGCTGCCGGCGCTGGGCAACATCGGCATCAACTACATCGCACCGCTGATCGTCGCCAAGCTCGTCGCCCGTATCGCCGGCGACACGGGCATCAGCGTCCGCACGACACTGCCGTACGTCCTCGGGTTCGCCGGAGTCCTGCTGCTGGCCGAGTTGTTGTGGCGGCTCGGACTGCACTGTCTGAACCGGCTGGACGCGCTCGGTATCGAGCACCTGTATGTGATCGGCATGGACGAACTCTTCGCCAAGGACGCCGCGTTCTTCCACGACAACTTCGCCGGGTCGCTCACCAAGCGGGTGTTGAGCTTCGCCTCCCGCTTCGAGGAGTTCGTCGACACGATGACCTTCCAGGTGGTGGGCAGCCTGGTGCCGCTGCTGTTCGGCTCGGTCGTGCTGTGGCGCTACCAACCGCTGCTCGTCGTAGGGCTGTTGGCGATGATCGCGCTCACCGCCCTGGTCGTCGCGCCCCTCATCCGGCGCCGCCAGGCACTCGTCGACGAGCGCGAGGAGGCCATCGCCCGGGTGTCCGGCCATGTCGCCGACAGCCTGATGAACATGGACACGGTCCGCGCGTTCGCCGCCGAGGAACGCGAGGCCGCCGAACACCGGTCCCGCGTCGCCAAGTCGAGGCGCCTCACCCTGCGCTCCTGGGACTACGGCAACCTGCGCATCGACACCCTGGTCGCGCCCCTGTCCGTGTTCACCAACGCGTTGGGGCTGCTGCTCGCCGTCGCGCTCGGCGGCGGAACGCACGGTGTGGAGGCGGTGGTTGTGGCCTTCACGTACTACAGCAACGCGACCCGGATCATGTTCGAGTTCAACCAGATCTACCGGCGACTGGAAAGCTCGATGACCGAGGCCGCCCAGTTCACCGAGCTGTTGATGGCTCCGCCCACCGTCGTCGACCCGGCCTCGCCCGAGCCGTTGCTGCCCCGTCCCGCGTCCGTCCGCTTCGAGAACGTGACCTTCGCCCACGCGGGCGCGGACACCCTCTTCGACGGGCTCGACCTGACCGTGCCCAGCGGCACGAAGATCGGCCTCGTCGGCCGGTCCGGCGGCGGCAAGACCACGCTCAGCCGACTGTTGCTGCGGATGACGGACATCGACGCGGGCCGCATCCTCATCGGCGGCCAGGACATCAGCAAGCTGCGCCAGGCAGACCTGCGCAGCCTGATCGCCTACGTGCCGCAGGACCCGGCGATGTTCCACCGCACCCTGCGCGAGAACCTCACCTTCGCGCGGCCCGACGCCACCGACGCCGAGGTCCGCCAAGCCGCCGAGGCCGCGCACGTCACCGAGTTCGCCGACGCCCTGCCGGACGGCTTCGAGACGATGGTGGGGGAGCGCGGGATCAAGCTCTCCGGCGGCCAGCGCCAACGCGTAGCGCTCGCGCGGGCGATCCTGCGCGACGCGCCGATCCTGCTGCTCGACGAGGCCACCAGCGCCCTCGACTCCGAGAGCGAGATCCTCGTCCAGGAGGCGCTGTGGCGGCTCATGGAGGGGCGCACGGCACTCGTCGTCGCGCACCGGCTGAGCACCGTCGCCGGCATGGACCGGCTGGTCGTCCTCGACCGCGGCCGGATAGTCGAACAGGGCACGCACCAGGAGCTGTTGGCGACCGAGGGCGCCTACGCCAAGCTGTGGCAGCATCAGTCGGGCGGCTTCCTCGACGACACCCCGGAGCAGGCCGCCGACCTGCACTGAGAACGCCCCGAGCGGCCCCCGACCTGCACTGACAGCCCGAACAGCGGCCGGATTCCCGGGACTTCAGCCGATGGATTCCCGGGGCTTCGGCCATGCCTGGTGGACAACCGGTTTCTAGCCGACCACGTTCCAGAGCCGTCTCGCCGAGGTTACCCAGTCTTTTCGAAAGTTCGCCCAAGGTCTTGACGCCGTTTCCGAGCCGGAAGAAGCTCTGCCCCAACGCGTGACAACCGGTTTCTATTGGAGGTGGTGCGGTCATGCACCCACGTGCTGGTGCGCCCCTGAGCCGCCGACGATTTCTCGCCCTCTCGGCAACCGGTGCCGCGACCGGCGCGACGGTACTCAACGGCTGCGCCCTCCAGGTGTCGACCGGGGTGAGCGGAGCGGGCGAGACCATCACGGTGATGGCCAAGGCCGACGATCTCAACCCCGACCTGGTCGAGCAGGCCAAGAAGGACACCGGTATCGCGATCAAGCGAGTGGACTACGACATCACCAAGCTGATCGCGATGCTCACCAGCGGCAACCCGCCGGACCTGGTGCGTGGGGTCGGCGCCGTGGACGCCGCGTTCTACGCCGCGCGGGACGTGATGCAGGAACTGGACCCCTATTTCGCCACCAGCAGCGTCCTGCGGCCCGAGGACCTGGACCCCGTCAACGACCTCTGGCGCTACGACGGCAAGGTCCAGGGCAAGGGCCCCCGCTACGGCATGGCCAAGGACTTCTCCCAGGACTCCATGTTCTGGTACAACACCGCGGCCTTCGACAAGAAGGGCGTCGCCTCCCCGGCGGCGACCGAACCCATCACCTTCGAGGAGTGGCTGGACCATGCCCAGCACCTCGTACAGCGTTCGAAGGGTCAGACAACCGTCTTCGGCGGCAGCTACAACGGCCTGGTCAAACTCACGCTCATGGCGACCATGACCGCCTCCGCCGGCGGCAGCCTCTTCGCCGACGACTTCTCCAAGGTCGACTTCACCACCCCCGAGGCCCGCAAGGCGCTTGCCTGGTACGTGGATTACTGCCGGCTCAAGGTCGGACCCAGCCCCGTCCTGCCCGACCCCAACGGCTGGGACGGCCCCACCTACCAGGCCGGCCGCATGGCCATGTCCAACAACGGCTACTGGATGGGCGGGATGATCGGCACCGACAAGAAGCTGGCCGAGGTCTCCCGGCTCGCCCCCGCTCCCGTCTTCGCGGGCGGCCCCCGGATCAGCGCCTGCCAGGGCGGCACCGGAATGTGGATGCCCCGCAAGTCCAGGAACAAGGACGCCGCCTGGCGGATCTTCGAGTGGTTCTTCGGCGAGGCACCGGCCAAGGCCCGCGCGTCCAGCGGCTGGGGCATCCCCAGCCTGAAGTCCCTGCGACCCCTGATGCCCCGTCAGGAGGACTACCAGAGACGGACCTTGAGCGCACAGCAGAACGAGCTCAAGCACTTCTCGGTGGTCGCCCTGTCCCCCTACATCTCGGGCGACGCCTTCGAGTCCCTCTTCAACCAGACGGCCACGCCCGCGATGAAGGGCGAGATGTCCGTCGACCGCCTCGCCGGACGCCTGAACTCGGTCGTCAACGAACAGATCAAACGCGGGAAGGAGCAGGTGGGATGACGGTCGATCAGGCATCCTCGCCGGCCGTCGGACGGCCGCGCCCGACCGCACAGGTCGGCCGCCCCCGGTCCGCCACGCGCACCGGGCCATCCATGACAACCCGCAAGCACCGCGCGTTCTACATGTTCGCCTCACCGTGGATCATCGGCTTCTCGCTGCTGACCATCGCGCCCATGGCATACGCGCTGTGGCTGAGCTTCACCACGTACGACGGCATCTCCCCGCACTGGCACTACGTCGGCCTCGGCAACTACCGCGAGCTGATGGGCGATTCGGTCACCTGGGACGCCCTGGGCCGGGCAGGCCTGTTCGCGCTGATCTCCGTACCGCTGTCGATCATCGCGGGCCTCGTACTCGCCGTCCTCGTCAACCGGCCGCTCAAGGCACGCGGACTGTTCCGCACCCTGCTCTATCTGCCCGCCGTGGTACCGCCGGTGGGCGCGGGCATCGCCTTCAAGAACCTCTTCGACCAGAACTCCGGTGCCGCCAACGGCGCGTTGACCTTCTTCGGCTTCGACGCGATCGGCTGGCTGGCCGACCCCTACGCCCGCTACGTCCTCGTCATGACGGTGCTCTGGGCCGCCGGCAACATCATGATCATCTCGCTGGCGGGGCTCCAGGACGTCCCCCGCGAACTCCACGAGGCGGCCCGCATCGACGGGGCGAGCGCCTGGCGCACCTTCCGCAGCATCACCGTGCCGCTGCTGTCGCCGGTGCTGCTCTTCCAGACCGTGACCGGGGTGATCGCCTCGGTGCAGACCATCATGCCGATGCTGCTGGCCCCCACGCCCGGCACGGGCGGTCTCACCTCGATCCCGCAGTCCAACTACACCTACATGATCCATGTGTTCGCGGAGTACTTCGCGCTCGGCCGCTACGGATACGCCTCCGCACTGCTGTGGGTGCTCTTCCTCCTGATCCTCGTCGCGACCGGACTCATCTTCAAGTTCACGTCGGGCGTGGTGTTCTACAACGTCGACCCGGAGGCGCAGAAGTGACCGCCACCAGCGTGCACCCCAAGTCCCCGGCCCGGGCGCGGATACGCGTCAACCGCCTCGTCCTCTACACGGCCCTGGTCGTCATCACGGGCCTGTTCCTCGGCCCGTTCGGCTGGCTGGTCCTCACCGGCCTCAAGGCCCCGGCCGAGCTGGCGGCGGCTCCGGTGCACTGGCTGCCGACGCACTTCGAGTGGCACAACTTCGTCGATGCCTACAGGGTCATCGACTTCCTCGGCTACGCCCGCAACTCCCTGATCATCGCCACGATTTACGCGACTCTCGTCACCCTCAGCTCGGCCTGGGTCGGCTTCGGCTTCGCCCGGCTCACCGCACCTGGCAAGAAGGTCCTGTTCGGCATCCTCATCGGCTCGATGATGCTGCCCCAGATGATCACCCTGCTGCCGACCTACCTGATCTTCGCCAGGCTCGGCATGGTCGACACCTACTGGCCCTGGGTGCTGTGGGGCCTGTCCTCCGCCCCCTACCTGGTCTTCCTCTTCCGGCAGTTCTTCGCGGGCCTGCCCCGCGAGCTGGAGGAGGCGGCCATCGTCGACGGCTGCGGATACGCCGGCATCTTCTGGCGGATCTTCCTGCCGCAGTCCTGGCCGGTGCTCTCGGCGAGCTTCGTCATCGCCTTCACCTGGACCTGGGGCGACTACATCGCGCCCCAACTCCTGCTCTCCACCGACCGATCCACCCTCGCCGTCGCGGTGATGACCACCTATGTCTCGTCGGCCGGCACTCCCAGCACCAACCTCCAGGCCGCGGCCTCCGTGATGTACGTCGTCCCCATCCTCCTGATCTTCCTCGTGGCCCAGCGCGGGTTCGTCGCCGGGATGTCGACGAGCGGTCTCAAGTAGCCCTTCTTCTCCACCTGTTGCAAGGAGTCGCACCATGAACACGCCCTTGTCCCGTCGTACGGCCCTCCAGGCGGCCGGTGCCACCGCGCTTGCCGCTGGCCTTTCCGGACTGACCGCGACGGCGGCCCACGCTTCTGGCGGCCACAACTCCCGTCCCAAGCTGGTCACTTACCCGCGCCCGACGACGATGCCGACGAACACCAGCTTCCAGGTACGGGTCCGCAACACCCCCGACGGCACCTGGCAGACCCTCGACATCTACCGGCCGCAGTTCGAGGAGATCAACGCCAACACCGGGTCGGGCAAGGTCTACAGCTCGTCGATGGTGTACTTCGACTTCAACGGCTCGGCCGAGATCGAGGTGACGTACCTCAAGGGCGGCACCACCAAGGCCCGGGTGAGACCGGACTCGTACGGCATCACGCCCGAACTCCTCGGCGACACACTGCGGTTCACCCTCGACGAGCCGAAGGACGTCGTCGTACAGATCAACGACGAGACCTTCGACGCCCTGCATCTGATCACCAACCGCGTCGAGCACCACGTTCCGTCCGCCGACGACCCGAACGTCCTCTACTTCGGCCCCGGCGTCCACACCGTCACCGGCAACGTCCTCACCGTGCCCAGCGGCAAGACCGTCTACCTCGCGGGCGGCGCCGTCCTGACCGCGCAGGTCTACTTCAAGGACGTCGAGCGGTCCCGCCTCATCGGGCGCGGGGTGCTCTACAACAACCCCGGCGGTGCGATCCTCTGCGAAGGCAGCAACAACATTCGGGTGGAGGACGTCATCATCCTCAACCCGGCCGGATACGCGGGGACGTTCGGCGAGAGCGAGAACGTCCACATCAAGAAGGCGCGCGCGTTCAGTTCGAAGGGCAACGGCGACGGCTTCGACGTCTTCTCCTCGACCGGGATCACCTTCGACGGCTGCTTCATGCGCAACTCCGATGACTGCATCGCCATTTACTGCCACCGCTGGGACTACTACGGCGACACCCGCGACATCACCGTCAAGAACTGCACCCTGTGGGCCGACGTCGCCCACCCGATCAACGTCGGCACGCACGGCAACACCGACGCGCCCGAGACGATCGAGAACCTCGTCATCAAGAACATCGACATCCTTGACCACCGCGAACCCCAGATGAACTACCAGGGCTGCATCGCCCTCAACCCCGGTGACTCCAACCTGATCAAGAACGTCCGCATCGAGGACGTACGGATCGAGGACTTCCGCTGGGGCCAGGTCATCTACATGAAGGTCATGTACAACACGAAGTACAACACCTCGGTCGGCCGCGGCATCGAGGACGTGTACGTCAAGAACCTCAGCTACACGGGCACCCGCGCCAACCCGTCGCTCTTCCTCGGTTACGACGCCGAACACGGCATCAACAACGTCACGTTCGAGAACCTGGTGATCAACGGGGTGGTCGTCGCCGACTCGATGAAGAAGCCGACCTGGTACTACACCACCGACGAGATCCAGTGGTTCTACAACGAGCACGTCACCAACCTGAAGTTCCTCACGACCGCCGAGGCCGAGGCGGCTGCGGCGTCATGACGGAGCGCTTCGCTGGAAGGGCGGGGAGGGGTTGTCGGTGGGCTGCGGCGCCGTCGGGGCTGGGCGCGCAGTTCCCCGCGCCCTTTCAGGGCGCTGCTGCTGAGCCGCCATTGACTACATCGGGTCCGCTTAGCCGCCGAGGACTTCTCGGCGGCGCCGCCGCTCTCCTGCTGGCCTCGGGCGCGAGCGGACTGCTCGTGCCCGGCCGGGCCGCTGCCGCCCCGGACGACACCGAGGTGACCTTCTCCCACCCCGGTCTGCTGCACACCGCCGACGACCTCGCCCGCATGAAAGCGGCGGTCGCCGCCAAGCAATCCCCGGTCTACGACGGCTACTTGGCGCTTGCGGCCCACGCCCGCTCGTCGTCCTCGTACACCGTGCAGAACACGGGCCAGATCACCACCTGGGGTCGAGGCCCTGCCAACTACCAGAACCAGGCCGTCGCCGACTCGGCCGCCGCCTACCAGAACGCCCTCATCTGGTCCGTCACCGGAGACACCGCACACGCAGACAAGGCCCGCGACATCCTCAACGCCTGGTCCAGCTCCCTCACCGCCATCACCGGAGCCGACGGCCCCCTCGGCGCGGGCCTCCAGGCCTTCAAGTTCGCCAACGCCGCCGAACTTCTCCGCCACACCGGCTACGACGGCTGGACCCCCGCCGACATCGCACGCTGCGAGGAGTCCTTCCTCCGCGTCTGGTATCCGGCCCTGTCCTGCTACACCCTCTACGCCAACGGCAACTGGGACCTGACGTCCCTTCAATCCCTCCTCGCCATAGGGGTGTTCTGCGAGGAACCCACCCTCTTCTACGACGCGCTCCGCTTCGCCGCGGCCGGCGCCGGCAACGGCAGCGTCCTCCACCGCATCGTCACCGACGCGGGCCAGGGCCAGGAGAGCGGCCGGGACCAGGGCCACGAACAGCTCGCGGTAGGCCTGTTGGCGGACGCCGCGCAGGTCTCCTGGAACCAGGGCGTCGACCTCTGGGGCTTCGACGACAACCGCATCCTCGCCAATGTCGAATACGCCGCCCGCTACAACCTCGGCGGCGACGTCCCCTTCGTCCCCGACCTCGACCGCACCGGCAAGTACATCAAGCTGTCCGTCTCGGCCACTTCGCGTGGCAACCTGCCTCCTATTTACGAGATGGCGTACGCCCACTACGCCGGTGTGCGCGGCCTCGGCACCCCCTACACGAAGAACGCCGTCTTCCGAGGCACCGGCGGAACTCGTGTGGTGGAGGGCAGCAACGACGACCTGCCGAGCTGGGGCACCTTCGCCTACGCCGGTGCCACGACGCCCTCGCCGACCGTGCCGACACCACCGGCCGGTGTCACGGCGGTGGGCAACGACCGCTCTGTGACGGTGACTTGGTTGCCGTCGACCTGGGCCGACTCCTACACGGTCCTGCGGGCGACAGATGTGGACGGCCGTTACGAGACGATCGCGTCCGGGGTGGGGCAGCCGACGTACACGGACCGGCACGTGCACGCGGGTCGGACGTACTACTACGCCGTCACTGCCTCCAACACCCTTGGTGCGAGCGGTAGTTCGGCCTGGGCTGCCGCCTCCGCCGGTCTCCCCGGACCCTGGTCGACTCAGGACCTGGGGGACGTGAAGATCGCCGGTTCCGCAGCCTTCGACGGCGAGCGCTTCGTCCTGGAGGCGAGCGGCACCGCCGACACTTACCGTCTCGTCCACCTTCCCCTGCACGGCGACGGCACGGTCACCGCGCGGATCGTGTGGCCGCTCAGCTCGCAGTACTCCAAGATCGGCGTCACCCTGCGCGCCTCCCTCGACGCGGACGCGGCGCAGGCCTCGATGCTGATCCAGGGGCTGCCGCTGCACACCTGGAGCGGAGTGTGGACGGTACGGCCGTCGGTGGGCGCCGATGTCTCCGCGACCGGCAGCACACCCGTACCGCCCTCCCAGCAGCAGGCGATCACGGTGAACGCCGCCTTCCCGATCTCCAACCTCGGCACGCTGCCCGAATCGGCGACCCCGCTGGAGGCGCCGTACGTCGAAGGTGCGGGCGACGGCTACCGGCTGCGGAAGCCCTACTGGGTGCGGGTGACCCGCAAGGGTGCGCGCTGCACCGGAGCCATCTCACCGGACGGCGTTCACTGGACCGAAGTAGGCGTGACTGACGTCGAGTTGGGGCGCACCGCGTACGCGGGCCTCGTCCTCACCTCCTGCCTCGGCGTCGACGAGGACTACGCCGAGACCGGCACCGGCGCCTTCGACAACGTCAGCGTGACCTCCTCGTCCGGCGCGGTCTGGTGCGTGCCCCGCCCCGCCCGCACCGTCACTGACCTCCGGGCCGAAACCGGTACCGACGCCGTCGAGTTGGCCTGGACCGACCCGGACCTCTCCGCCGAGTACACGGTGCTGCGCGCCACGCGGACCGGGGGACCGTACAAGACCCTCGCCACCCACGTCGGCCCGGTCGGCTTCGGCACCCGTATCCGGTACGTCGACGCGACTGGGACGCCGGGAACGACGCACCACTACACGGTCGCGAAGACCAACGCCGGTGGACGCGGGCCGCGTTCGACGCCTGCGCAGGCCGTGATGCCGACCCCAGCGCAACCCCAACTCGCCTCCGTCACCGCCGTGTTCGCGAACGTCGGTGCCGCCTTCCGGTGCCTGCTGCGCGCCTCGCACGAGCCCGTGCGGTTCGCCGCGGACGGGCTGCCCGCCGGTCTGCGCGTCGACCGGCGCACCGGGCTCATCTCCGGAACCCCCACGGAGACAGGGGAGTTCACGGTCGCGACCACCGCCGCCAACGCCTCAGGGACCGCGACCGGCACCCTCGCCCTCACGGTCGGCACCGCGCCGCCCGCGCCGTGGACGTACGGCGATCTCGGCGACACCGTGCTCGACGACCGTGCCTTCGGGACGCTGGGCGTAGTGGCGATCACCACGCCGGGCAGCACGTCGTACGACGGCGGGACCTTCACCGTGCGGGGCGCCGGCGTCGATCTGAACGCCAACGGCCAGGGAATGACAGGGCAGTTCGTACGGCGGCCCGTCAGCGGTGACTGCGAGGTCGTCGCCCGGCTCGTGTCGCGGACGGGTGTCACGGCCGACCGGGTGGGGTTGCTCATGGCGAAGTCGCTGTCGCCGTTCGACCAGGCGGCGGGCGTCATCGTCAGCGGCGGGACCACCGCTCAGCTCATGCTCCGCAAGACCGTGGCCGGTGCCTCCGCCTTCACCGGCGGCGCGTCCGCCACCCTCCCCGCCCTGCTGCGGCTGAAGCGTGCCGGGACCGCCTTCAGCGCAGCCCTGTCCACCGATGACGGTGTCACCTGGACCCCCCTCGCCGACGGAGAGATCCCCGGCTTCGGTGACGCCCCTTACTACGTCGGCCTGGTGGTCTGCTCGCGCAGCCAACCGGTCCGCTGCACCGCCGAGTTCGACGAGGTGAGCATCACGCCCACCTGATCCTTCATGGATTGGAGATGCACCGCAATGAGCCGCACTTCCCCCCACGAGCACCTCCGCAGAACAGAGTTGAGCCGCCGCGGTCTGTTGAAGACCGCCGGCGGGCTCACCGCCGCCGTCGCCCTCGGCGGCGCCACGTTGGCAACGACCGCGCACGCGGCCCCGGCCACCTTCACCCACCCCGGCATGCTGCACAACGCCGGTGACATCAACCGGGCCAAGGTCAGGGTCGCGGCGGGAACCGACCCCTGGCTGTCCGGCTGGAACCGGCTGACCGCCAACTCCCACTCCGCGTCCACCTGGACGAACCGGGCCACGGCCACCATCATCCGCGGCGGCGACGGCCAGAACTACAGCCTTCTCTACAACGACATCGCCGCCGCCTACCAGAACGCCCTGCGCTGGAAGGTCGGCGGCACCGAGGCGAACGCCGTCTGCGCCGCGAACATCCTCAACGCCTGGTCTTCCACGCTGACTTCGGTCACTGGGAACGCCGACCGATTTCTCGCGGCCGGCCTCTACGGCTGGCAGTTCGCGAACGCCTGCGAACTCATGCGGGACTACAGCGGGTTCAATCTGGCCGCCGCGCAGCAGATGCTGGCGAACGTCTTCTACCCGCTCAACAACAGCTTCCTCACCAACCACAACGACGCCTGCATCACCAACTACTGGGCCAACTGGGACCTGTGCAACATGGCGTCGATCCTGGCCATCGGCATCCTCAACGAGGACAGCGCCAAGTACGACCAGGCCGTCACGTACTTCAAGTCCGGTGCGGGCAACGGCTCCCTCGCGCACGCGGTGCCGTATCTGTACACCGACTCCGACGGCTACGCGCTCGGCCAGTGGCAGGAGTCCGGCCGCGACCAGGGGCACACCGTCCTGGGTATGGGCCAGATGGGCGCGATCTGCGAGATGGCCTGGAACCAGGGCGACGACCTGTACTCGTACGACAGCCGCCGCTTCATGAAGGCCGCCCAGTACGTCGCGAAGTACAACAGCGGCAGCGACGTGCCCTTCACCACCTACACCTGGGGCACCGGGCAGAGCTGCGCTTCGTCCTCCCAGACGGTGATCTCCTCCGCCTCGCGCGGCCAGATCCGGCCGGTGTGGGCGATGCTCCACTTCCACTACAACCGGCGCATCGGCCTCGACGACAAGTACATCTCGGCCATGTACTACGACCTCGTCGCACCCGAGGGCGGGGGAGGTGACTACGGCTCCGACAGCGGCGGATACGACCAGCTCGGCTTCGGCACCCTGATGTACGCGAAGTAGCGACGCTGATGTACGCGAAGTAGCGGCCCGGCATGTCCACGGGTCGGGCACCGGTGCCCGACCCGTGGACGCCCTCTTGACCCCGGGCGGCGGCGGATCGACACTCCAGTAGGGAATCCTAGTGAACAGGTAGGGAAACAATGGGGCGCCTTGAGTCGGTCACCACCAGCCGCGTGGACCGTTCGCCTCTTCTGACCTCCCGCCGTCACATCGATCTGCTGCGGGTCTGCAGCGCGATCAGCCCCCTGCGCTGAGCCCCCGTCCTCCGCACGACGACGCTTCCGCCGCGCGTACGTCCACGCGCCCGTACCCGGGGAGTCCCATGTCCATCACGCCTCTCGCCGCCGTCCCCTCGCCCCGGTCCGCCCCCCTGTTCCGGGGCAGGATCGGCAGCGACGCGCGCAGCGGGCACTACGCCGTGCCGCGCCGCTACCGCCTCCATCTGTCCACCGCCTGCGCCGACGGCCTGCGCATCGCCGTCACCCACAGCCTGCTCGGCCTCGACGAGAGCTGTCCGGCGGTGTTCCTGTCCGCCGTACCCGACTGTCCGAGTGGTGGACACTCCGCGCTGCGCCCGCTCTACGAGGCGAGCGCGCACCGCTATTCAGGACCGGCCGCCGCGCCGGTGCTCAGCGACGACTGGTCCGGCCGGATCGTCAGCACCCACGCCCCCGACATCACCCGCGACCTCGCCCGGCACTTCGGCGAAGGCGGACCCCAGTTGTACCCATGCGGTGCCGAGTCGGAGATCGAGGCCGTCGAGCGGCTCTGCGCGCAGGGCATCGAGGACGCGGCGCAGCGCGCCGGCGCGGCCGGTGTCGCGCAGGAGGAGCGCGACGAAGCGCTCGGCCGGCTGCTGGAGACGCTGGGTTCACTGGACCGTTGGCTGGACGGCCGCGAGCACATGATCCGCGACGAACTCACCGCCGCCGACGTCGACTTGTGGGTGTCGCTGGTCCAACTCGACACCGTGCACCGCAACCACCTGGACGCCGCCGCCGTGCAGCGCATCGCCGACCACCCCCACCTGTGGGCCTACGCGCGCCGGCTGGCCGCCCACCCGGCCTTCGGCACCCACCTCGACCTCGACGGCATCGCCCGCCGCCACCACGCCCACTGCAGGGGCCTGGAAGCCGCCGGCGCCGCTGTCCAGATCCTGGACTGGGCAGCCCACGCGGCAGACGAAACGGGAGCTTGTCGCAGCTGAGCGAGGTCTGCACCGTCCGCCTGCTGGACGGGCATTGACATTCGTTCGGGCAATTGTCTTAACTTGCGACCAAGAACGGTCATGAGTGTCAGCGACAAGCCCTGGCTTGCTGACCGGCAACCCTCGCACGCGGTGGGGTGCCCCAGGTGACGACCGGACCGGATGACGTTTCGGTAAGCGCGAGGCCCTGCGGGGCCGGAACAGTGACAGGTGACGCCATGTACGCAGCTCCCAGGACGGCCACATGCCGCCCGCAGGGCTGCGTACGGTCGTACGCCAACCTGTTCGTCGCCGACCGCGCTGTCGATCTGCTCCGGGTCAGCAGCGCACTGTGTACCGCACCGGGCCGCGCCCGCTGTCGGGCCTGACGACCAGTCGGCCCACGCACCTCTGACGCACACCCGCTTCCGCCGGTGTGCCTGCCGCCTCCCCGCCCCCGGTCCCGTGCACCCGCGCGTGCCGTCCGCCGTCGCGCGTCCACCGCCGCGGACCGGGGTCTGTGAACCTGCCGGAGCCCTCCATGACTGAACCCCCGGGCACCACCGTGTCCCTGGCCGACGCCCCGTCCGCCGACGCCCCGTCAAAACCCCTGACAGCACAGCGAGTTCAGCCGCTGCGCCGGCCCGGCCGGTGGATCGTCACCCTGGTCGTACTGGTGCTGGTCGCCCAGTTCATCCATGGACTGGCCACCAACCCCTTCTACCAGTGGAGCCGCTTCGGCTACTGGTTCCTGCGCCCGACGATCCTCGACGGACTCGTCATCACCCTCGAAGTGGCCGCGCTCAGCGCCGTGTTGGGCCTCCTCGGCGGCATCCTGCTCGCCCTGGCCCGACTGTCCAAGAGCCCGGTACTGCGCGCGGCGAGCTGGACCTATGTCTGGGCCCTGCGCTCGATCCCGCTCATCGTGGTACTGATCTTCCTCTACAACTTCAGTGCCCTCTACCAGACACTCAGCATCGGCGTCCCCTTCGGCCCCGCCTTCTTCTCCTTCGACGAGTCGAAGCTCGCCACCGACATGGCCGTCGCCGTGCTCGGCCTCAGCCTCAACGAGGCGGCGTACGCGGCCGAAGTGGTCCGCGGCGGCATCCTCTCCGTCGACCAGGGCCAGCACGAGGCGGCCTCCGCCCTCGGCCTGCCCAAGGGCTACCAGTTCCGCAAGATCGTCTTCCCGCAGGCGCTGCGCTCCATCACCCCGAACTACGTCAACCAGCTGATCGGCCTGATCAAGAGCACCTCGCTGGTCTTCTACGTGTCGCTGCTCGACCTGTTCGGCTCCGCGCAGACGATGGGCTCGACCTACCCCGGCGACATCGTGCCGCTGCTCCTGGTCGTCACCGTCTGGTACCTGATCCTGACCAGCGTCGTCTCCGTCATCCAGTTCTACGTCGAGCGGCACTACGCCCGGGGCGCCACCCGCTCCCTGCCGCCGACCCCGATCCAGAAACTCCGCACCGGTGTCACCGACCTGCGGGCCCGCATCCGCAGGGAGGCCGCCGTATGAGCACGCACACGATCGAACCGCTGGCGGAGATCACACCCGCCGCCGTGGAGGTGCACGACGTGCACAAGTGGTACGGCGCCCACCGGGTGTTGGACGGCGTCGACCTGACCGTACGGCCCGGCGAGGTCACCGTGATCCTCGGCCCGTCCGGCTCCGGCAAGTCCACGCTGCTGCGGGTGATCAACCACCTGGAGAAGCCCGAGATCGGCTACGTCAGCGTCAACGGCGAGCTGATCGGAGTGAAGCAACAGGGCGGACGGCTCAAGGAGTTGAGCGAGCGGGCCATCCTCGCCCAGCGCAGCCGCATCGGATTCGTCTTCCAGAACTTCAACCTGTTCCCGCACCTCACCGTGCTGGACAACGTGGCCGCCGCCCCGGTCGCCACCGGCAGGCTCGGCAAGCCCGAAGCCCTGGAACTGGCCCGGGAGTTGCTCGGCCGCGTCGGTCTCGCCGAGAAGACCGGCGCCTACCCGAGGCAGCTGTCCGGCGGCCAGCAGCAGCGCGTGGCCATCGCACGCGCCCTCGCCCTGCGTCCTGGCGTCATCCTCTTCGACGAGCCGACCTCCGCGCTCGACCCCGAACTCGTCGGTGAAGTCCTCGCCGTCATCAAGGACTTGGCGACCAGCGGCACCACCCTCGTCATCGTCACCCACGAGATCGGCTTCGCCCGCGAGGTCGCCGACCGGGTCGTCTTCATCGACGGCGGAAAGATCGTCGAGCAGGGTCCGCCCCACGAGGTCCTCGACAAGCCACAACACGAACGGACCAGGGACTTCCTCAGCAAGGTCCTCTGAGCCCCACCCGCACTTCCACCTTTCACCTGCATCAGCCCCGAACACCGAGCCTAGGAACAGCCATGTCTACGCCCAGCCTTCGCAGCAGAATCACTCGCGGACTCACTGCGGGAACCGTCCTCGCCTCCCTCGCCGGTGGTCTCGCGGCCTGCGGCGGCGACAGCGACGCGGCCACCACGTCCGGCAACGCCGCCGCCGGCACGGTCACGGTCGGCGCACTCTCCAACGGAGCCGCCAAGGAGGCCACGCTCAAGGTCGCCGAAGTGAAGTCGATCAGCGCCGAGTTGCCCAAGTCCATAGCGAAGAGCGGCAAGTTGGAGATCGGCGTCGGCTTCCTGCCCGCCGGCTCCCCGCCGCTCGGCTATGTCGGCTCCGACCAGAAGACCCTCACCGGTTCCGAGGCCGACATCAGCCGCCTGGTCGCCGCCGTGCTCGGACTCAAGCCCGAGCTGAAGAACTCCACTTGGGAGAACCTCTTCATCGGCTTGGACAGCGGCAAGGTCGACGTGGCCTTCTCCAACGTCACCGACACCGAGGAGCGCAAGGCGAAGTACGAGTTCGCCTCCTACCGCGAGGACAACCTCGGCTTCGCGGTGAAGGCGAGCAACACCTGGAACTTCGACGGTAATTACGAGAACCTCGCCGGCAAGACCGTCGCCGTGGGCGCGGGCACCAACCAGGAGCGGATCCTCCTGGAGTGGAAGAAGAAGCTGGCCGCCGAAGGCAAGAAGGCGCTCACCGTCAAGTACTTCCAGGACAACAACAGCACCTACCTCGCGCTGGCCTCCGGAAAGATCGACGCCTACCTCTCCCCGAACCCCTCGGTCGCCTACCAGGTCTCCTCGACCAAGGGCACGGCGAAGGCGGTCCGCAACGCGGGCACGTACTCCGGCGCCGGATCCTCCCTCCAGGGCCTGATCGCGGCCACCGCGAAGAAGAACAGCGGCCTGGCCAAGCCCCTCGCGGACGCCATCAACTACCTGATCAAGAACGGGCAGTACGCCAAGTGGCTGGCCGCCTGGAACCTCTCCAACGAGGCCGTCGCCAAGTCCGAGGTCAACCCGCCCGGACTGCCGCTCAGCGACTCCTGACCCACCCTCTCGGCAAGGGGACCCCGCCGCGGCACGGCGGGGTCCCCACCCGCGTGACCAGTACTGGAGCCGTCACCCGATGTCTTCCACCATCAGTCTCGAAACCACCGCGTCCCACGTCCTGGACAACCCCGCCTGGGCCGCGCTCACCGGGCCGCACGCCCACTTCGCCGAGCGCGTCGGCCGCGCCGCCCGCTACCCCGTCGACGTGGCCGGCTTCAACGCCGTCACCGACAACGACGACCCGCGCGCCTGGGCGGACCTGGCCACCCTCGTCGGTCCCGGGGGCACCGCCGCCGTGCGCGGGGTGAGCAAGGTCCCCGACGGCTGGGAGATCGTCCGCTCCGGCCAGGGCGTCCAACTCGTCGACACCGCGCTGCGGTCCGAGCCCGACCCCGAGGCCGTACTCCTCGGCCCCGACGACGTACCGGAGATCCTCGACCTGGTCGCCCGCACCGAACCCGGCCCCTACCTGCCCCGCACCGTCGAGCTGGGCACCTACCTCGGCATCCGCCACGACGGCCGACTCGTCGCCCTGGCCGGCGAACGCCTCCACCCGCCCGGCTGGACCGAGATCAGCGCCGTGTGCACCGACCCCGACCACCGTGGCCGGGGCCTGGCCACCCGCCTGGTCCGCGCGGTCGCCGCCGGCATCAAGGAGCGCGGCGAGCACCCCTTCCTGCACGCGGCGGCCACCAACACGAACGCGATCCGGCTGTACGAGTCGATCGGCTTCACCCTGCGCGCCCGCACCGTCTTCTCGCTCGTACGGCACACAGGTCCGACTGCCGCCGCCGATCCGGAAGAAACGGCATAGCTGTGCCGTTGCCCCCTATGAAGCCGGAATCCGTGGAGGTGGAGCACATGTGTGGCGCATCCATCATTCACGTGTGTCTCACCACGCGGCAGCACATAGACCTGCTGCGCGTGGCCGGCGCGCTCTGTCGCCCCTGACCCCGTTGCCCCAGCCGCCGTGCGCCCGCATCCATGGGACGGCGATCTCGTACGGACCTCCAGGAAGGCACCACTCGTGTCATCGACCTCCCCTTCACCTCTGCATCTCGCCGTCGCCCTCGACGGCACCGGCTGGCACCCCGCCTCCTGGCGCGAGCCGGTGGCCCGACCCCGCGACCTGTTCACCGCCTCCTACTGGGCCGACCAGGTCGCCGAGGCCGAGCGCGGCCTCCTCGACTTCGTGACCTTCGAGGACGGCCTCGGCCTCCAGTCCTCGCACTACGGCGAGCTGGACGGCCGCACCGACCAGGTCCGGGGCCGCCTCGACGCCGTGCTCATCGCGGCCCGCATCGCACCGCTCACCAGCCACATAGGCCTGGTCCCGACGGTGGTGTCGACGCACACGGAGCCGTTCCACATATCGAAGGCGATCGCCACCCTCGACTACGTCAGCACCGGTCGAGCCGGTGTGCGGGTGCAGCTCTCCGCCCGCCCGCACGAGGCCGATCACTTCGGGCGGCGCACCTTCGAGCCGATCAGCCTGGAGAGTCTGCGGAGCGAGGCCGGACAGGAACGGCTCGCCGAGCACTTCGACGAGGCCGCCGACTACATCGAGGTCGTGCGTCGGCTCTGGGACAGCTGGGAGGACGACGCAGAGATCCGCGATGTCGCCACCGGCCGCTTCGTCGACCGCGACAAGCTTCACTACATCGACTTCGAGGGCCGCCACTTCAGCGTCAAGGGCCCCTCCATCACCCCGCGCCCGCCGCAGGGCCAGCCGGTCGTCAGCTCCCTCGCCCACCAGACCATCCCGTACCGGCTGGTGGCCCGTGCCACCGACATCGGCTACGTCACCCCGCACGACACCGAAGAGGCGCGGGCGATCGTCGCGGAGATCCGTGCCGAGCAGGAGGCGGCGGGCCGTGCCGACGAGCCGCTGCACATCTTCGGCGACCTGGTCGTCTTCCTCGACGACGACGAGGCCACGGCGGTCGCCCGCCGCGAGCGGCTCGACGGCCTCGCGGGGGAGCCGTACACCAGCGACGCCCGCATCTTCGCCGGTACGCCCGCCCAACTCGCCGACCTGCTCCAGGAGTTGCAGTCGACTGGCCTGACGGGCTTCCGGCTGCGGCCCGCCGTCGCCGGGCACGACCTCCCGGCGATCACGCAGGGACTGGTCCCCGAACTCCAGCGCCGGGACGCCTTCCGCCGGGCCTACGAGGCCGACACCCTGCGCGGACTGCTGGGGCTCGCCCGCCCCGCCAACCGCTACGCCGCTGCCGCTGCCGCAGCCACCGCCTGAGCCGGAGGGACCGTACGACATGAGCAAGCCCCTGAAGCAGATCCACCTGGCCGCCCACTTCCCCGGAGTCAACAACACCACCGTGTGGAGCGACCCGGCGGCAGGCAGCCACATCGAGTTCAGCTCCTTCGCGCACTTCGCGAAGACCGCCGAACGTGCCAAGTTCGACTTCCTGTTCCTCGCCGAGGGTCTGCGGCTGCGCGAACAGGGCGGAAAAATCTATGACTTGGACGTCGTCGGCCGCCCCGACACCTTCACGATCCTCGCCGCGCTCGCCGCCGTCACCGAACACCTCGGCCTGACCGGCACCATCAACTCCACCTTCAACGAGCCCTACGAGGTGGCCCGCCAGTTCGCCAGCCTCGACCACCTCTCCGACGGCCGTGCGGCGTGGAACGTCGTCACCTCCTGGGACGCGTTCACCGGCGAGAACTTCCGGCGCGGGGGCTTCCTGCCGCAGGACGAGCGCTACTCCCGGGCCAAGGAGTTCCTCGCCACCACCAACGAACTCTTCGACTCCTGGCACGGCGACGAGATCCTCGCCGACCAGAGCACCGGCACCTTCCTGCGGGACGCCAAGGCCGGAGCCTTCGTCCACCAGGGCCAACACTTCGACATCCACGGCCAGTTCAACGTCCCGCGCTCCCCGCAGGGCCGCCCGGTGATCTTCCAGGCGGGCGACTCCGACGAGGGCCGCGAGTTCGCCGCGTCGAGCGCCGACGCCATCTTCAGCCGGTACAGCACCCTCGACCAGGGCCAGGCCTTCTACACCGACGTCAAGTCCCGCCTCGCCAAGTACGGCCGCCGCTCCGACCAGTTGCTGATTCTCCCCGCGGCGACCTTCGTACTCGGCGACACCGACGCTGAGGCCGAGGACCTGGCGAAGGAGGTGCGCCGCCAGCAGGTCAGCGGCGCCACGGCGATCAAGCACCTCGAGTTCGTGTGGAACCGGGACCTGTCCTCGTACGACCCCGACGGCCCGCTGCCCGACATCGACCCGGACGTCAGCGACAACCACATCTCCAAGGGACGGGCCCAAGTCCGCATGTACCGCGACCCGTTGGCCACGGCCCGCGAGTGGCGCGAGCTGGCCGCCGCCAACAAGTGGTCGATCCGCGACCTGGTCATCGAGACCGGCAACCGCCAGGCCTTCATCGGCTCCCCGTCCACCGTCGCGAAGACCATCAACGACTTCGTGCAGGCCGACGCCAGCGACGGCTTCATCCTCGTCCCGCACATCACCCCGAGCGGCCTCGACCCCTTCGCCGACAAGGTGGTCCCGCTCCTCCAGGAACAGGGTGTCTTCCGCACCGAGTACGAGGGCCCGACCCTGCGCGACCACCTCGGCCTCACCCACCCCGACGAGGTGCGCGACGAACGGGCGGCATCGTGAAGTTCCTCGCGATCACCCTCATCGTCCACCGCCCCGACCCGATCACCGGGGTACAGAAGTCGACCCACGAACGCTTCCGCGAGGTCCTCGACAACGCCCTGCTGGCCGAGGAGTTGGGCTTCGACGGCTTCGGCGTGGGGGAGCGGCACGAGCGGCCCTTCATCTCCTCCTCGCCGACCGTCGTCCTCAGCCACATCGCCGCACTCACCCGCCGTATCCGCCTCTTCACCGCGGTCACCACCCTGAGCCTCCTCGACCCCGTCCGGGCCTACGAGGACTACGCGACCCTCGACCACCTCTCCGGCGGACGCCTCGACCTGATCATCGGCAAGGGCAACGGCACCGCCCAGCGTGAGCTGTTCCACGTCACGCCCGAGGACCAGTGGGAGCGCAACGCCGAGAGCTACGAGGTGTTCCGGCAGCTCTGGCGGCAGGACAAGACGACGGCGAAGACCCGCTTCCGCCCGGAGTTGAAGGACGCCGAGGTGTGGCCGCGGCCGTACCAGCAGCCGATCCGGGTCTGGCACGGCAGCGCCACCAGCAAGGAGAGCGTCGACCTCGCCGCCCGCTACGGCGACCCGCTGTTCTCCGCGAACGTCACCAACCCCATAGAGTCCTATGCCGAGTTGATCCGCTACTACCGGGAACGCTGGGAGCACTACGGCCACGACCCGGCGACCATCGCGGTGGGCGCGGGCACGGCCGGCCT
Source organism: Streptomyces xylophagus (assembly GCF_000716435.1). Taxonomy (GTDB): domain Bacteria; phylum Actinomycetota; class Actinomycetes; order Streptomycetales; family Streptomycetaceae; genus Streptomyces; species Streptomyces xylophagus. The sequence goes on along the minus strand of NZ_JNWO01000007.1, from coordinate 417,217 downwards.
CTACGTTGCCCCCACAACGCAGGAGGCACTGGCGGTCTACCGCCCCATCTTCGAGAGCAACCTGACCTTCCAGAAGCAGGTGGGCCTGCCCGTGGTCTTCGAGACCCTGGAGGACTTCGTCGAGCGCAGCTCCGCGCTGATCGGGAGCCCGCAGCAGGTCATCGACAAGGTGCACCGCTACCACGAGCAGTTCGGGCACACCGTGCTCCATCTCCACGCGGACGCGGCCGGTCTGACGGACACTCAGCACAGGGACTCGCTGGAGCTGTTCGGGTCGGCGGTGGCCCCCGTGCTGCGCAAGGACATCCCGGACCCGCCGTTCGACTGGGGACCGGTCCTGCCCGAGCCCGTCTCCGTCGACCTCTGAGGAGTGAGCGAGAAGATGTCCCCCGGTATCCCGCTCGGCGTCCTCGACCTGGTCCCGATCTCCTCCGGCTCCACCGCCCCCGAAGCACTGCGCCACTCCATCGAACTCGCCCAGCGGGCCGAGGAGTTCGGCTACGCCCGCTACTGGTTCGCCGAGCACCACCTCAACCCGGGCGCCGCGGGCACGTCCCCCGCGGTGGTCCTGGCGTTGACGGCATCCGCGACCTCCACGATCCGGCTCGGCTCCGGCGCCGTACAACTCGGCCACCGCACCGCGCTGTCCACGGTCGAGGAGTTCGGCCTGATCGACGCGCTGCACCCGGGCCGCTTCGACCTGGGCCTGGGCCGCTCGGGCGGCCGCCCGTCGCCCCCATTGCCGACGGCGACTCCGATCATCGACGGCAAGGCCCCCAACGGCCTGCGCATCCCGCCCCGTTTCTCCTTCGAACGACTCCTCGGCTCACCCAGAATCGCCCTCCAGCGCAAGCTGCTCCTGTTGCCCGACGCCAAGTCCCAGGACTACGGCGAGCAGATCGACGACGTCCTCGCACTGCTGGCCGGCACCTACCGTTCCCCGGACGGCGTCGAGGCGCACGTCGTGCCGGGCGAGGGCGCCGACGTCGAGGTGTGGATCCTGGGCAGCAGCGGTGGCACCAGCGCCGAGGTCGCGGGCCGCAACGGCCTGCGCTTCGCGGCGAATTACCACGTCAGCCCCGCCACCGTCCTTGAGGCGGCGGACGGTTACCGCGCCGCGTTCCAGCCCTCCGACGTCCTCGACAAGCCGTACGTCAGCGTCTCCGCCGACGTCGTCGTCGCCGGGGACGACGAGACGGCCCGCGAACTCTCCACCGGCTACGGCCTGTGGGTGCGCTCCATCCGTACGGCGGAGGGTGCCATCAAGTTCCCGACCCCCGACGAGGCACGCGCCCACGTCTGGAGCGACGAGGACCGCGAGCTGGTCCAGGACCGCATCGACACCCAGTTCGTCGGCTCGCCCAGCCGCGTCGCCGATCAGCTGGAACAGCTCCAAGAGGCAACTGGTGCCGACGAGTTGCTCATCACCACCATCACCCACGACCACACGGATCGCGTGCGGTCGTACGAGCTGCTCGCCCGGGAATGGCGTCGGCGGGGTCACTCCTCCCAGTCGAGCTGATGCTCCGGGGTCCCCACCGACCGCCCGTACGCGACCGCTTCGGCGCGGCCGGCTTCGTCGCCGCGCCGATAGCGGAAAACTTTCCCGGCGAAGACGACCACGCGCTCGTCCCCGACGGTGAAGTCGGCGTACCAGCCGACGGCCGGCTCCAGCACGTCGGCCAGCGCCTCCGCGATCCGACCGGCGGCACCGTCGTCGTCGGTCTCCCACTCGATGAACGTCCAGGCGTCGGGCTGCCCGGCCGTCGCACTCGCCGAGTTGTCGACCCGCTCGACCTTCCGGATACGCAGTCCGTGCGGCGCGAACACAGCACCGGCGCGCAGGCTTTCACCGAGAACGTAGCCCGTGATCATGACCCATCTCCTTCTCGACCTCGTACGGCTCTCTGCCATGATCGATACCATGGCCATCCGTATCGAGTCCGCCGATGTCATCGACCTGCACCAGGTCCTGGAGGACCACCCCCGCTACTGGGGAGAGCGTGATCTTCGCGCACTCCATCTCACCGCGCTGGTGCAGGAGTTCGGGTCCACCTGCCTCGTCGCCCGCGCCGACGACGGCATCCGTGGATACCTCTTCGGGTTCGTCACCCCCGACCACACCGGATACGTACACCTGGTGGCCACCCGTGACGACGCACGCGGCACAGGCCTCGGCCGCAGCCTGTACACGGCCTTCATCGAGGCCGCCGAACAGCAGGGCGCGGTCCGTCTCAAGGCGATCACCTCGGTCACCAACGAGGGCTCGATCGCCTTCCATCGCACCCTCGGCTTCGACGCGCACACCGTGGAGGACTACGACGGCCCGGGCCGACCCCGCGTCGTCTTCACCCGCGAACTACCGTCCGGTGATGGCTTTGAGAAGCGAGGCCAGTGAGTCCTCCGGCTCCTGTCCCGCGGTGTCGACCACGATGCGGTCGCGGTTCCACGGCTCGTACTCCCGGCCGACGACCTGCTCCCAGTCGGGCAACGGCAGATCCGGGATGTCGACCGACCGCGAGGCCACGCGCTGCCGGTGCTCGTCCGGGTCGGAGCAGACGATCTCGATCTCCACGGCGGGCACACCCGCCCGCACAGCCGTATCGCGCCAGGCGTCCCGCGTGACGGTCAGCGGATTGACGGACTCGGCGAGCACGGTCAGCCCCTGACGCAGATGTTCCTCGGCCAGGGCGTATCCCACGAGGTAGCCCACCGGACCCACCGGATGACGGACCACCCCAGAGCGGACGATGGCCTGCTCGATGGTGTCGACCCGGAGGTGAACGGCCCCGATGCGGGCCGCGAGGAGACGCGCCAGCGTGGTCTTGCCGGTGGCAGGGAGGCCGCCGATGGTGATCAGCATGCCGGTACCCACCGCCGCAGGAGATTCAGCAGACGCTGCCCGCTCTCGCTGGCGAACCACTCCGCGTGCCCCACGTAATACTCGTACGCCAGCCGGGTGTTCTCCGCCGACCGCGTCACGCCGTGGAAGTAGCCCAGCTCGGAGAGCGCGAACTCGGCGTGGACCAGGGGGAGTAGCGCGGGGAGCGCCTTCGACTCGGCGGGGCTGAGCGGGCGTACGGACCGGTAGCCGTCGAGGAGCGCGAGCGCGTCCTCCTCGCGGACCGGGAAGCCGGGCTGGAGCCACTGGACCGTGTTGCGTTCGATGGCGGTGGCCAGGTCGTGTACGGCTGTCGTGCGGTCGCTCATGCCGAAGTCGAGGGCTGTGGCGACCGAACCGTCCTCGTTCCAGAGGAGGTTGGAGGCATGCCAGTCGTTGTGGGTCCAGAGCGGGGTGAGGCCCGCGAGGTGCGGGGCCAGTTCCTCGTGCAACGGGAGCAGGATACGCCGTGTGTCCTCCCGCCACGGGAAGTCCGCAAGCCCCTTTGCCAGTTGGGGGCGCTCCTCCACGTAGCGCTCCAGCTCCGCCTCGGGGTCGGCCGAGGCGAACACCGTGAACGATGCGACCAGTGGCTGCACTTGACGACGCGGCGCGTCGAAGCCCTCCGCCGCCAGGTGCAGGCGGGCCAACGCCTCGCCGGCTGCCCTCGCGTGGGCGGGGGAGCGGAACGGGGACCAGGACAGGGCGTCGCGGTAGAGGTCGATGCCGGTACCGGCCGAGTGCACCTCGTACGTCCACTCGCCGCGCGTCGCCGCGTCCAGCACTTCGACCACCGGTGCGCCGCGCAGCCGTAGATGCCGTAGGAAGGCGTGCTCCTCGGTCAGGCCCTCCACCGTTCGGACGGAGACGTGGTGGCGTTTCACGAACAGGCGGCGTCCGTCCCGTTCCACCACGGCCGCCGCCGACAGGGGGCGTGGACTGCGCCACACCACCCGGGCCGGGCCCACGATGTCCCTCACCTCGGTGTCCGTCAGTGGGGGCCAGTCGGGTTCGACCGGGTCGGTGCCCAAGCCGTGGGCGAGGTGGGAACTCACGCTGTTTTCACCGCCGTTGTGCCGTGCAGGGCGTCCAGGACGCGGCGCTCGGTCGCGGCGAAGTCCGGGTTCGTGAAGTCGTCGGCGCTGCGCGGGCGGGCCAGGGGGACCTCGACGCGGTCGACCACCGTGGCCGGGCGCGGGGACAGGACGTGCACCGTGTCCGCGAGCAATACCGCCTCGCGGATGTCGTGGGTGACCAGGACCACCGTCCAGCGGTGGCGCTGCCACATCCCCGCCAGCCACAACTGCATCTCGGTCCGGGTGAGGGAGTCGAGCGCGCCGAACGGTTCGTCGAGCAGGAGCACCGGTCGCTCCAGAACCACCGTGCGCAGCAGGGCGGCGCGTTGGCGCATGCCGCCGCTGAGTTGGGACGGGTACGCCTTCTGGAAACCGTCCAGGCCGAAGTCGGCGAACAGTGCGTCGGCCCGCCGCCGTGCCTCCTTCTTCCGTACGCCCTGTGCCTCCAGGCCCAGCGCCGTGTTGTCGAGCACGGTCCGCCAGGGGAAGAGAAGATCCTTCTGCGGCATGTAGGCCACCTTGCCGGACTCCACTCCGGCCGGCTCGCCCTCCACCAGCACCCGGCCCGACGTGGGGCGGTCGAGGCCGGAGACCAGGTTGAACAGGGTGCTCTTGCCGCTGCCGCTCGGGCCGATGACCGCCGCGAACTCGCCCGGTTCCACGGAGAGTTCGAGATCCCGCAGGACCTCCAGCGGGCCGAAGGACTTGCCGACGCCCTCGATACGAAGACTGCTCATGCCGTCCTGTCCTCCTTCAACGCCCGTTCCCACGGGAGTACCAGCCGCTGAAGCAGATAGGTCGCGCCGAACAGGGCGATGCTCAGCGCCGCCGTCACCGCGACCGCCGCGAAGACCAAGTCCGTGCGGAACGCGCTCTTCTGCGCCTGCATATAGATCCCGAGGCCCGCCTCCGCACCCGCGTACTCGGCGAACACGGCGCCGACGACGGCGTAGGTGATGCTCACGCGGAGCCCGGCGAAGAAGTACGGCATCGCGCTCGGCACCCGGACCAGCCGGAACGTCCGCCACCGGCCCGAGCCCAGCGAGCGCAGCAGTCGCATCGCCTCGCGGTCGGTCGCCGCGAAGCCGGCGGCGAGGTTGGCGGCGAGCGGGAAGAACGTCGTCAGGGTCACCACCAGCATCTTCGGCAGCAGTCCGAAGCCGAACCAGATGATCAGCAGCGGTGCCACGGCCACGATCGGGATGGTCTGCGAGGCGACGAGCAGCGGATACAGGCCCCGGCGGGCCGCCGAGGAGAAGTCGAGGAGTACGGCGACCAGCCAGGCCGCCGCGAACGACAGCGCGAAGCCGAGCAGTGTCTCCTGGAGGGTGGGGAGCGTCTGGTCCCACAGGTCCTGGCGGTTCAGCCAGCCCTGCTCCACGACCCGGGCAGGGGAGGGGAGCGTCGTCGGATCGACGCCTGCGGCGGTGACGTACAGCTGCCAGCCGCCGAAGATCACCGCGAGGACGAGGAGCGGCGGCCACAACGACCGCAGCAGCGGCCTCACTTGGCGTCCGGGAGGTAAGCGTTGGTGAAGAACGTCGACGTCTTGGGGGCGGACGTCAGCTTCTTGCCGTCGGCGTCGACGAGCAGGCCCGCCTTGTACTCGAAGTCCGCGAAGGCCTGCCAGCGCGCGGCGCTCTGCGTGCCGATCGAGCCGTCCGTGCCCTTGTAGTACTCCTTGGCCAGCAGCGCCTCGCTCTCCTTCACCAGCTCGGTGTTGGTGAGGACGCTCTTGTTGGCGGAGATCAGCAAGTCGGCCGCCTGGGAGGGGTGTTCGGCGGCGTAGCGGTAGCCCTTGTCGATCGCCGCCAGGAACTTCTTCGCGACCTCCGGGTTCTTCTTCAGGAACTGGTCCGAGGACGCGACGAGCGTCGAGTAGATCGCCGGGAAGCCGTAGTCGGACAGCTGGAAGTTCTTCAGCGGCTTGCCGCTCAGCTTCGCCTCCAGGCCCTCCCAGGTCGGCATCGGCATCGCGAAGTCCGCCTTGCCCGCGTAAAGCGCCGCGTACGCCGAGGTGTTGAGGGTGACCTGCTTGAAGTCGCCCTTGCCGCCAGCGTTCTGGATCACCTTCTGCAGCAGCGGCTTCTCGTACGGGGCGCCGAAACCGGCGTACGTCTTTCCGTCCAGGTCCTTCGGCGAGGCGATGTCGTCCCGGTCGGCCCGCACGGCGATCGTCACGTCCGTCTTCTGCGTCACGGCGTAGACGGAGGTGATGTCCTGGCCTGCGGCCCGCGCGGTGGTGATGCCTTCCTGGTAGGAGATGCCGAAGTCCGCCTTGTGGTTGGCGATCAGGGTCTCGGGCGCGGTCGAACCGTAGGGCACGATCTTGACGTTGATCCCGGCGGCCTTGAACCAGCCCTTGGCCTGGGCGACGTAGATGCCGGTGTGGTTGGTGTTGGGCGTCCAGTCCAGGGCGAGGGTGACGGTCGTGGTGCCGTCCTTCGCGGCGGCCGTGGAGTCGGCGGAGCAGCCGGTGACGGCGAGGAGGGCGGTCGCGGCTATGGCGGACAGGGCGGTACGGCGATGCATGTCGGGTCCTTCGAGGGGTGGGAGGGCTGGCGGGTCGGTCCGGTCACGGCCGACACAGCGCGCTGCCCACCCTCATGAAGTCGACGGCGAGACGCCGGGTCAGCGTCCGCGCCTGGCAGGCCAGGGCTCTCAAGTGGTCACGTCCAGCAGGCCGTTGGTGAACGACTTCGCCCAGTCCCGGTCGTCCGCGATGGCGCCGTTCTCGGCGAGCCAGTGTGCGTAGGGGCCCATCCGGCCCTCGTCGATCACACCCCAACGGCCGTCCGCATCCGTCCAGGTGGGCGCGATGAGCGCGAGGGAACGGGCGATCAGCGGGCGCGGGAAGTACGGGATGACGTGCTCCAGCAACTCCAGGGTGGCATCCGGCTCTTGGGCGGCGGCCGCGTAGCCGCGAGCCGTCACGGCGAGGAAGTCCCGTACGAGAGAGGGGTGTTGGTCGAGCAGCGTCTCGTTCGTGCCGAGCAGGTAGCTGTGGTAGCGCGGGGCGCCGATCTCGTCGACCGGCCACGTCACCCGCTGCTCCTCGGGCAGGTCGCCGCGCAGAGCGTCCCACGACCAGTAGTTGCCGAAGGTCGCGTCCGCCTCGCCCGCCGCGATGTCGTCCACGGTCAGCTCACGCGCCCCGGCGTCCACACCGATCACGGCGTCCGGGTCACCGCCGTCGGCCGCCACCAGGTGACGCACCATGGCCCGGCCGCGCGGGGTCGGGTTGTAGGCGATACGGCGGCCGGCGAGGTCGCGGGGGCGGGTGATCCCGGTCGACGTGGTGGTCTGGATCGCTTCCAGGCCCCGGTGGTTGATCGCGGACACGGCGATCAGCGGCTGGCTGTGCTCCGCGCGGCGGGCCAGCAGCCGGTTCGGCGGGAAGATCCCGAAGTCCACCTCGCCCCGGGCCAGGTATTCGAGGGTGTCGCCGCGTCCCGGATCCTGGACCACCAGCTCGACATCCAGACCGGCCTCGGCGTACCAGCGGCGGGCGCGGGCGACGTACAGACCGGCTGAATTCGGCCAGGGGTGGAAATAGTCGAGCATGACCCGTATGTGCGGCATGGGGGTACTCCGGGATGTGCGCAGGCGTGACGGCGCCTGAAGGGAGGGGGAGAGGGGTGCGCGAAGGCGGTGGATCAGTGCATGCGACAACAACAGGAGCGGCGCGCCGGGGAGTTGACCACCGGGTGCTGGGGCTCGACTGCTGCAGACACGTGAACTCCTACGCGGGCGCTGAGGCGCGAGTGGTGCGGTCGGCGTCCCCATGGGGGCCGGACTCTCGACGAGCCGGTCCCAGACGCCCTCTCAGCCCAACCGGGTAGGGGCTCCCGCGTAGATGGCCGAACGATAACCGCACTACCCGGATTCTGTGCAAGCATGGTCCGATATTTGAGACGGTCACGCCCGAGGGGTGAGACGCCCAGTTCGCGGGCGTACGATCGGCCGCCATGACCACCTCCCTGCTGCCCGGCCCGCTGGTCGACGACACCTGGCTCGCCGCCCGTCTCGACGACCCCCGGCTGGTCGTCCTCGACGCCACCGCGCTCCTGCCCTCACCCCGCGAGGACGGCGACCACCGCTCCGCGAGCGGGCACGGGACATGGGCCGAACGACATGTCCCCGGATCGCGACACGCTGACCTGACCGGCGACCTCTCCGACCACGACGCGCCGTACCACTTCGCCGTGCCGTCGCCCGAGGCCCTCGCCGCCGCGCTGGCCCGGCTGGGCGTGGGGGAGGGCAGCGAGGTCGTCTCCTACGACAGCGGGGGCGGGATCTGGGCGGCCCGGCTGTGGTGGATGCTCCGGGCGATCGGGGTACCGGCGGCGGTGCTGGACGGCGGTCTCGAAGCGTGGGAGGCGGCCGGTCGCCCGCTCGCCTCCGGCGACGACACCGGCCCGGTTGCGGCTGTCAGTCCCCTGACACCCGTCGTACGTCCTGACCTGTGGTCCGGCATCGACGACGTGGCCGCCGTCAGTCGCGGCGAGCGCCCCGGCACCCTGGTCTGTGCGCTGCCCCCGGGCGGCTACGACGGCTCCGCGCCCACCCGCTACAGCCGCCGCGGACACATCCCTGGCAGCCGCAGTCTCCCTGGCCGGGGTCTCCTCGACGAGACCGGGCGTGTCCTGCCGTCCGATGAGCTCGCTGCCAGGATCGGCGTGGTCCTCGACACCGACGACTCACCGGTCGTCCTGTACTGCGGCGGCGGCATCTCGGCCGCGGGCGCCGCACTCGCGCTCACGCTGCTCGGCCGTACGGACGTGTCCCTCTACGACGGTTCGCTGGAGGAGTGGTCCAAGGACCCTGCCCGGCCGCTGGAGTTGGGGTCCTAGACCACAAGACCTCCGCGCGGTCACCGGAGTTGGGGGTCTGAAGCGCAAGAACCCTGCGCTGCCGGGGAGTTGGGGGCTGAACATGACGCTGTGGCCGAGGCACGTATCCCTCCCCCGAAGGCTACGTGCCTCGGCCGCTTCCCCCGGCGCCGGACAGTGGTCCGTCCGTCCGCGTGCGGCTGTACTCATGCTGTTACCAGCACATCACCGCGGTGTCCCCCGACCCCCACGTGGAGTACAGGCGCACACGGACGAAGTAGCGGCGGCCCTTGACGAGCCTGACCTTGAGTGTTGCGTTGTGCGGCGTGCCCCCGTCGTCCTGCCCGGCGAGGAAGCGCGGTTCGCCGTCCCGTTCCTCGAAGACCACGACGACCGTGTCGCTGTCCCCGAAGGCACCGACGGCGTACTCGCGCGTCTGTGTCGGCTCGATCGCGAAGTCGGCCTGCTCGCCCGGTCCCAGCCGCAGCGGCGCCGAGTGGAACGGCACCAGCTCGGTCGGCCGGGGAGGGCCGGCGGGCGGGTACCAGCGCAGGACGAACTCCTTGTCGGAGGCGGAGAGGCCGCCCTGCGGACGCAGGCCCGTGCGGTACTCCTCCGGCTCCAGGATCAGCCCCGACGCGAACGGGTACTCCATGATCGACTGCGGGTCCCAGACGGAGCCGTTGACCTCGTCCGGGTCGAGCTTGCGCAGGATGTTGAGGAAGGTCTTGTCCCGGTTCCAGTGGTTCGGCGGGCCCGCCAGTTCGGCGTACACGGCCTCGTCGTCCCAGTGGATGCCGGCGAACGGACTCTGGTGCTCGTGCAGCATGCCCAGGGCGTGCCCGATCTCGTGCAGGGCCGTACCGCGCTGTCCGGGCGCGGTCAGGTCCCAGCCGAAGTTCATGGTGCGGTCGCTGAGCCCGACCGTGAGCGCGTCGCGGCCCACCGTCGACCAGGAGCCGTCACCGGGCTGGAACCCGATGCGCAGCTCCGCCTCCGAACGGTCCCTGACCTCGGCGAAGTCGACACCGATCCCGAGCCCTCGCCAGTCACGGAAGCACTCGCGTACGACGTCCTGCTGCTCCTTCGCCCCGGCCCACGACACCCGTCGCCGCTCGCCCGTCCCCGGTACCGGGATGACGGACATGTCGGTGGCGGCCGCGTTGTCGGCGTCGAAGAAGTAGTAGTGCAGGACCGTGCCGTTGACCCACATCCGGCTTCCGCCGATGAGCGCACTGAGCCGCTCGGCGGCCAGTCCCGGTCCGAACTCCGGGGCCGACTGCTGCGCGAGGGAGCAGTAGCGAGCGGTCATGCGACCAGACTGCCGGTGACCGTACCCGGGCGCCTGAGTCGAGGGCTACTCAAGTCACCCTGTATCAGGCGTGAGTAGCCCGACTCATGTCTACGTGATGATTTTCGAACAGGACGCGAAGACCCTTGAACTGCCCTGGCCGTTCACCGGCCGGGAGGACGAACTCGAACTGATCCGCAGGTCGTTGACGGCAGGGCGGCACGGCATCGTGGTGACCGGTCCGGCCGGCCGGGGCAAGACCCGGCTCGTCACCGAGGCCGTCCGGGGCAGCGACTGCGCCAAGGTCACCGGGACGCCCGAGACCCGGCTGCTGCCCTTCGCCGCGTTCGCCCACCTCCTGCCCGAGAGCGTCTCCCTGCACCGCGCGGTCCAACTCCTGTCCGGCGTCCGGCTGTTGATCGTGGACGACGCCCATCTGCTCGACGACTCCTCGGCCGCGCTCGTCCACCAGCTCGCCGTCCACGGCCGTACCCGCCTGGTGGTCGTGGTGGCCGACGGCGACCCGGTGCCCGGCGCGGTCTCGCGCCTGTGGACGGGCGAGTTGCTGCCCCGCCTCGCGCTGGAACCGCTGCCCCGCGAGGAGACGGCCCAACTGCTGACGGCAGGCGCCGGCGGCCCGCTGGAACCCCTCACCGTGAACCGCCTGTACCGCCTCTGCCAAGGTGATCTCCGCCTGCTGCGCGACCTGTTGGGCGCGGTGCGCGACGGCGGGCTGCTGAGCCGGGCGACGGACTCCGACGAGTGGGCGTGGCGCGGCCCGGTGCCGGTCACCGCGACGGTCCGCGAACGCACCGCGCAGGTCCTCGCCCGCACCGGCCCCGAGGAGCGCGAGAGTCTCGAACTCCTCGCCTTCGCCGAGCCGTTGGCCTCCTCCACGGACGACTTCGACCTCGACGTCCTCGAACGCCTGGAGGCCGAGGCCCTGATCCGCCTCGACGACCACGGCGCCGTCCGCCTCACCCACCCCCTGCACGGCCCCGCGCTCCGCGCCGCCGCCGGCCGGCTCCGGGCCCGCCGACTGGCCCGCACCCCGGACCAGTGCACCCCCGCCCTCGCGGCCGAACGTGCCGCTCTCACCGACCGCATCGACCGCACCGACGTACGACCGCTGCCGACACCGGTGGGGGAGTGGCTGGTGGCGGAGGGCGCACCGGTACCGGCCGGGTACGCCGCCGTACGCGCACGGTTCGCGAGGCTCCGGGGCGAGCTGCGCGAGGCGGCGGCATGGGCGCGGGAGGGACTGCGGGAGACCCCGGAGCACCGGGCCTGCGCGGTCGAACTCACCCTGGCCGCAACCCAGTCGGGCGACGTCCCGGCCACCGACGAGGCCCTTGCCCACCGGCCCGCGTCCGGCGACGCGGGCAGCTGGCTGGCGGTGGCACGGGGCGATGTGGAGGCGGCCCGCGAGACCGCGGCCGATCGGTGGCGGGACGGCGAGGAGAGCCGCGGCCTCACTGCCGAGGACGGCAGGCCCGCCGCGTACGTCCTCTACGACGCCGTACGCCTCGGCGCTCCCGAGCGTGTCGCCGGCCGGCTCGCCAGGTTGCCCGGTGACGGTCCGGCCGTCCTCGCCCGGCACGCCGAGGCCCTCGTGGACGGGGACGGGCCCGCGCTGGACCGGGTGGCGGGGGAACTGGAGCAGCGCGGGTTCCTGCTGTTCGCGGCGGAGGCGCATGCCCAGGCCGTGCGGGCGCACCGGGACCCGCGCGCCGCCCGGATGTCCCGCACCCGCGCGGTTGCCTTGGCCCGCCGCTGCCAGGGCGCCCGTACCCCGGCCCTGTCCGGCCTCGTCCTGGGTGAACTCACCGCCCGCCAGCGCCAGATCGTCACCCTGGCTGCCGCGGGCCTCAGCAACCGCGAGATCGCCGAGCGCCTCACCCTCTCCATCCGCACCGTCGGCAACCACCTCTACAGCGCCTACGCCCGCCTCGGCGCGAGCGACCGCGGGGCGCTGCCGTGGCTGGTGGAACTGCCGGCGGCGCAGTCGGCGTGACGGGTGGCCTGCCGGGCTGTGCCTGATCCGTGACGCCGACGGGTCGGGCTCGGCCCGGCAGGTCGACACCCGGAACTTCTTCGACGCGTGCACCGAGCCGGTCGCGCTCGACACGCCTGCGGGCGCGGGTGGCCGAGCGGGGGCGGTCGGTCCCGGGGCGGTTCGCCTTGTGCCTGCGCCGTATTGGCTGAGCCGCCCCGATGGGTTAGGCCGTGCCGAGCTCGGGACGCCCCGCCTCGTGCCTGCGGCGCATGGGCTGAGCCGCCCCGATGGGTCAGACCGCGCCGCGCTCGGGACGGTCCGCCTCGTGCCCGCGCCGCATTGGCCGAGCCACCCCGGCGGTCAGGCCGCGCCGAACGCTGTGAACGCCCACCCCGTCGCCTGATGCACCGCGTCCCCCGGCAACGCGGCCCGTGCGTCGCGCAGGGCCTCCGCCAGGGACAGGCCCGCGCTGAGGCCCTTGTGCAGGGCGAGCATCAGCAGGACCACGGCGGCGTCGTTGACGGGGGCGCTGCTCGCGACCACTCCCGCCGTGCCCAGGGGGAGCAACGCCGTTACCAGGCCCAGGAGTTCGTCCGCGCCGACCGAGGCGAGGCGGGCCGTGTCGCAGCTGGACAGGATGATCCGGTACGGGCTGCGGGCGAGGCGTTCGAAGTCGTGGACGATGAGCGGGCCGTCGGCCATGCGCAGGGACGAGAACAGGGGGCTGTCCGCGCGGAACGTGCCGTGGGCGGCGATGTGGGCCAGGGTCGCTCCGTCCAACTCGGCGAGCACGCGGGGGACTTCGGCGTCGTCGTGCTCCAGGATCGTGGCCCTGCCGTACCGGTCGGCCAGGTCCGGGACCTCGGCGCCGCCGGTCGCGAGGCCGGGCCCGCGCACCAGGACGGTGCGTCCGCCGGGCAGCGGTTCGGTGTCCAGGGCGCGGAGCCAACTGCCCGCCGACGGCGACACACTGAGCACCCGCTCGCGCAGTGAGGGCAGCAACGCCCAGGGGACGCGGTGGAGTCGGCCGGGTGGGACCACCACCACCGGTCCGGAGCCGAGGTGTTGGGCCGCCTCGCCGAGGAGGAGCTCCTCCAGGCGTCGGCCCGCCGCCTCCACCACGGGGAGCCTGGCTTCCGCTCCGGGATGCGCCAGGCGCCGTAGCCCCGCCTGTACGTGTTCCGCCTCGGCCATCGCCTCTGCGAGCAGGCCCGCCTCGAACCGTCGTACCCGGCCCTCCCCGCAGAGAAGGGCGTGCACGCGGCCGTCGACCACGGCGAGTTCCACCAGACGGCCCTCACCGAGGCGGGCCAGCAGGCGAGTCGGGTCGAAACGGTCGCCCTCGCCGGGGGCGTCGCCGCGCATGTGGTGGGTGCGGGAGCGGATCTCCCGTTCCAGGCGCCGCTGTTCGCGTTCCAGGGCCGGTACCGGGCGGCCCTCCATCCGGGCCTCCTCCGCGCGGGCGGCGATCTCGCGGAAGGCCGTCAAGTCGCTGAGCAGGGCCGGGTCGGCGGGCGGCCTGGTGGGGGGCGTGGAGAGCGCGGTCGCCCGCCAGCGTTCGCTCCACACCAGCAGCCGTCGCGGGCCCCCGGAATCGAGGCTCGCGCGCTGTGCGAGCGCGGCCAGCTCCGCGCCCTGCGCGGTCGCCCGCGCCCGCAACTCCGAGGCGCCCAGGGTCGTACGGTGATCGTCGAGGACGTCGAGCCCGCGCCGGCAGGCCTCCAGCACACCACGGCCGGAACCCGCGGCCCGCGCGCGCAGCGCCTGCGCCGCCCAGCCGGTCATCCGGGCCAGTGGCGGACCGCTGCGTCTGCTGCGCGCGGCCACCTCCAAGTGCCGCTCCGCGTCCGCCGTCCAGCCCACCGCCAGTGCGATCCGGCCCGCGAGGAGCGAGGCCTCCGGTGCGGACGGCGAGCCGAAGGCGGCCAGCCGGTCGGCCACCGCGGCGGCATCCGCCACCAGTCGGCCCGAGGCGCGCCCGGCCGCCAACCTGGCCTCGATCAGGACCAGTTGGGCATGCGTCTCCCACCAGGTGCGCCGCTGCGCGGCGAACAGCCGTACCGCCACGGCCGCCCGCGCGATCGCCGTGTGCGGATCGTCCGCGAGCCGCGCGGCCCGGGCGGCGACCAGCAGCAGCTCCGCCTTGCGGGTGGACTGGCCGCCGATGCCGTCGAGCAGCCCGACCGCCGCATCGGCGTAGGTCAGCGCCTCCGCCGCGAGGCCCGCGCTCATCAGGACCTCGCAGCGGCGGACGGTGAGCATGAAGCTCGGGGTGGCGAGCTTGGCGTACATCTCCTCGGCCTCGTCGAACAGCCGCAGGGCCACCGGGATGTCGCCCGACCGGAACGCGGCCAGGCCCCGGCTCTCCACCGCGTCCGCCTTGTCGTGCTCCTGGCCGGTGGTCTCCCACAGCCGCTCGGCCGCCGTGAAGTCGGCGTCGGCCCTGTCCACCGCGCCGAGCGCCAGATGCACGGTCGCCCGCAGGGTGATCGCCCGCGCGATCCAGATCACGTCATCTGCCTGCCGCAGCACGGCAATTGCCCGCCGTACGTCCTCCAGCGCCTCCCGGTGCCGGCCCAGCACCCACCACACGTACGCCCGCCGGTACAGGACCCGCGCCCGGGTCTGCCCGCTGCCGCGGGCTATGCCCCGCTCGAAGGCCTCCAGGCCCTGCCGGGTGCGGCCCGCGTGCACCAGGGCCACGCCGAGCGTGCCGAGGACGTCCGCCTCCCGGTCCGCCGAATCCGCGCGGGCCGCCAGGTCGCGGGCGCGCCGCAGATGGTGGAGGGCGAGCCGTAGATCGCCGAAGTCCCGCTGCCACATGCCGATCGCATGGTGGGCCACGGAGGCCCGGAACGGCGTCGGATCGGTGTCGAGCACCTCCCGCGCACCGGCCAGCGCCTCGCTCGGAGCCGCGAACACCATCGGCAGCAGTTCGAGAATCGAGTCGCTTCCCGCTGTCACTTCTCCCATGCTAGTGGTGCCAGGTGCAGACCACACAGGTTTGGTGCTGTATCAAGTAGCGGCCCCGCGGCTCTGATTGACGACCGCCGCCGCAGTGGGAGGACACGCCATGGCACCACAGCGATTCCACGAGCAGTTCGACCAGATCCAGCGCTCGATGCCCGACGTCCCCCTGGCGATGGGGCCGGACGACTCCGCCGAGTTCTTCTACGAGAAGGGCGTCGTGCTCGCCCGCGACGGCGAGGAGGCCCGCCTCGTCGAGGACACCGTACGCACGCACTTCACCGAGGCCACCGGCCTCACCGGGGACTCCGTCCGCCGCGCGGGGCCCGAGACCAACCGGTCCGGTATCACCCGCATCCAGGTCGGTGACCCGGGCGAGGGCGACCGGCGCGGCGACCACGCCGTCGCGAACGCGCTGCGTGCCCTGCGTGAGCCGGAGGGCCGCGCCGGGCGCCGACTCGTCAGTCGCAACCATGTGGTGTCGATCGCGGTGAACGCCTGTCCCGGCGACGAGCCCGTGCCCGCCCCGCTCACCGAGGGCGCCAACCCGGCGCCCGCGGAGGCCGGTTACGACGCCGACACCGCCGTGGCCGTCCTCGTCATCGACACCGGCCTCATGCACGACTACCAGTCGTACCCGCTGCTCGCCCACGTCCAGGGCGACGCCCAGATCAGGGAGACCGACGACGCGGGAGTGCTCCAACAGTACGTAGGGCACGGCACGTTCATCGCCGGGCTCGTCGCGGCCGTCTCGCCCAACACCGAGGTCACCGTCCGCAACACGCTCAACGACGTCGGCGCCATCCTCGAATCCGAGTTCGGCGAGGCGCTGTTCGCGGCAGTCGACCAGAACGGCTGGCCCGACGTCATCAGCCTCTCCGCCGGCACCTCCAACGGCCGTACCGACGGACTCCTCGGCGTCGAGGCATTCATGCAGGAACTCCGGGGCCAGCGCACCCTGTTGGTCGCGGCGGCCGGCAACAACGCCAGCGCCACCCCCTTCTGGCCCGCCGCCTACGCCGACCTCCCCGACTACCAGGACGTCGTCCTGTCGGTCGGAGCGCTGCGCAGCGACGGCGAGTTCGGCGCCTGTTTCAGCAACCACGGCGCCTGGGTCAAGGCCTACGCCCCCGGCGAGCGCCTCATCGGCCCCCTCACCGGCTTCCTCGCACCCACGCCGTACATCTACCAGCACACCACCTACGACGCCTGCCGGTTCGGCTTCACCTACTCCTGCACCTGCCAAAACCCCCATCACACAGGCGTGTTGAGCCAGGACGGGCAGACGGAACCGGGCACGCCGGACCAGGTGACGTTCACGGGGCTCGCGCACTGGAGCGGAACCTCGTTCGCGACACCGGTCGCCGCCGGCATGGTCGCCTCCTTCATGACGGCCAACAAGGAGACCGACGCCCGCGCCGCCCGCAGGCAACTCCTCGCGGCGAACACCGAGTACGCCGAAGTGCGCGGGGCGCACGTACCGGCGCTGCGCCCACCCACCTGGCGCCCGGTGCCCGTCGTGCCGCTCTCCCCTCCGGCATGAGGGCCGGAACCGTCCCCTCCACGGCGTACGATGGCCTGCCGTACACGAGGGGTGGGACCGTGGACCGTAAGGAAGTCGGCGCGCTCGTCCAGTCCGCCGTCGACGGCGACGCGGCGGCCTGGAAGGCGATCGTGGAAGGGCTGAGCCCACTGGTCTGGTCAGTGGTGCGCGCCCACCGGCTCTCCGACGCCGACGCCCACGAGGTGTACCAGACCGTCTGGTTCCGCTTCGCCCAGAATCTGCGGCGGATCCGGGAACCCGAGAAGGCCGGCTCCTGGCTGGCCAGCACCGCACGCAACGAGTGCCTGAAAGTGATCAAGGGCTTAAGGCGACTCATGCCCACGGACGATCCCCAACTGCTCGACCGGATCAGCGAGGAGCGCACCCCCGAGCAGTCCCTGATCGACTCCGAGGAGGAGGCGTCCGAGGCCGAGCGGATCCGGCGACTGTGGGAGGAGTTCGAGCAACTGGGCGAGCGGTGCAGGCAGTTGCTGCGCGTCCTGATGGCCTCGCCGCCGCCCAGCTACCTGGACGTGTCGGCCGGCCTGGGGATCGCCGTCGGCAGTATCGGACCCATGCGCCAGCGCTGCCTGCGCCGCTTGCGGGCCCGACTGGACGCCGGGAGGGCGCTGTGAACGGCATGTACGACGACGGTTTCGGCGCGTTCGACGCCTTCGGCCAGGAGCCCTTCGACGACGAGGAGTTCGACGACCTGGAGAGCGAACAGGCCGACGACGGCGGGGAGTTCGACGACGGTCTCCTGGAGGAGGAGCTGCGCCAGGCGGCCGCCATCCTCGACCCGGTCCCCGCCGAACTGCGCCAACTCGCCATGGACGCCTACGCGTTATACGACCTGGACGCCCGACTCGCGGAGCTGACCTTCGACTCCCTGGTCGACGCGATCCCGGTCAGAGGGGCCACGGACGTCCCCCGCATGCTGACCTTCACCGCGGGCGAGCTCAGCGTCGACGTGGAGGTGACGAGCGAGGGCCTGATGGGCCAGGTGATGCCGCCCCAGCCGGCCGGCATCGAGGTCCTGACCGGCCCACAGACCCTGCGCCCCACCACCCTCACGGCCGACGCCATGGGCCGCTTCACCAGCGCCGCACCCCCGACCGGCCCCTTCGCGCTACGGCTGCGGGCCGGCGGAGAGGTGGTCGTCACGGAGTGGCTGCGGGCCTGATCGCAGGTACGGGCCTGATCGCGGGTGCGGGCTTTATCGCGGGTGCGCGAGGACGGAGTGCAGGACACCTCCGTCCAGGACTCCTCCGTCCTCGCGCACAAGCCACTTCCACCTACCAGGTCACCGGCAGCGTCTGCGGCCCCCGGATCATGGTCTTGCGGCGCCAGACGATCTCCTCGGCGGGGACGGCGAGTTGGAGCCCCGGCAACCGGTCCAGCAGGGTGTCGACGAGGAGTTCGGTCTGCAGACGGGCCAGCACGGCGCCGGTGCAGTAGTGCGAGCCGTTGCCGAAGGCCAGGTGGGGGTTGGGATCGCGGTCGACGTCGATGCGGTCCGGGTCCGGGAAGACTGCCGGGTCGCGGTTGGCGGCGAGGTAGGAGACGTAGACCGGATCGCCCGCGCTGATGCGCAGTCCGTGCAACTCGACGTCCTCCAGGGCGATCCGGGCCAGCCCGACCGAGGAGCGGTGCGGGATGAAACGGAGGAGTTCATCCAACGCGGCTTCCCGTGACTCGGGTTGGGCGCGCAGGCGTTCCAGCAGCTCGGGGCGGGTGAGCATCAGGTACAGCATCTGGCCGCAGTTGTGGGTGACCGCCTCCCCGCCGATCTGCAGCGGACCGGCAAGACCGACCGCCTCCGGCTCGCTGATCTCGCCGCGGGCGACGGCGGTACCCAGCAGGGAATAGACATCGGTGCCGTCGCTGTCGGCGCGGGCACGGATGGTGTCGGTGATCCACGCGTACATGCCGTTCTTGGCGCGGTCGGCCGCCTCTGCGCCGCCGGACGTGGAGATGATCTGCCGCGTCCAGGTGTGCACCTGCTCCCGGTTCTCCTCGGGTACGCCCATGACCTCGCTGACCACGGCGAGCGGGAAGGGTTCGAGGACCCGCTCGATCAGGTCGGCCGGGGGCCCATCCGCCACGACCCCGTCGACCAGGGTGTCGAGCAGCGCCTGCGCCCGGGGCCGCAGCCGCTTCATCGCGCCGACCGTGAACGCGCCGGCGACCGGCTTGCGCAGCCGGTTGTGGTCCGGCTGGTCGGCGAAGGCCAGTGACCCCGGGCGCGGCTTGAAGTGCGGGGCCATCCGCGTCACTTGACGTGTGGTGACCTCCGCGCGGCCGAACCGCGGATCATTGGTGATCATCTTCACGTCGTCGTAGCGGGTGGCCAGCCACGCCCATCCCTCGCCGTGCGGCAGCCGGATCCGGGTCAGCGGGCCCTCGCGCATCAGCTCCGCGAGGACCGGGTCGAACTCCGTCCCGGTCAGGTCGAGCGGGGGCCAGTCCCGGACGGGGGGCGGGGCCTGGCCGGTCAGCGTGGTGGTCTCCTCGGTCATGCTGTCCACCCTCGTACGCCTCCGACCGCCTGTCCTGCGGGAGTGCTCCAGCCGGAGGGCGGAGGAGGCTATTCGGATACGGCGTCCACGAGCGTCGCCAGTGCGGACGCGAGCCGGGTGACTCCGGCGCCGGTGGGCGGTCCGCCGGGCTCCGTCATGTAGGTGTCCCGGCGCAGCTCCACCATCAGGGCGCCCACGGCCGGCTCCTTGCCGTAGAACTCCAGCGGGACGTAGGTACCGATGAAGGGGCTGTTGACTCCGATCTCCCCGCACTCCGCGAACGCCTCGCGCGCCGCCGTCAGCAGCGTGGGAGGGGTGTGGAAGGCGTCCGTGCCCAGGCAGACGGGCGGTCGGGGGCCGGTGCCGTGCAGTTCGTAGGGGAGCGGGGCGGAGGGGTAGGAGTGCAGGTCGATGACGACGGCCCGGCCCGTCACGGCCAGCCGGTCGGCGACCGCCTCCGTCATCGCGCGGGCGTACGGGCGGAAGTAGCGGTCGATCAGCGGCTCGGGGTCGTGGTCGGCGGGCCGTAGATCGGCGCGGTGTGTGGTGCGGGTGTAGACCGCGCCCATGCCCACGGCGAGCATCTCCTCCCGTTCGTCCGGGAAGCGCTCCGGGTCGACGACCAGCCGGGACAGCCGGTTCACGAACCGCCACGGGGTGACCGCACACGCGCGTGCCGCCTCGGCGGCGATCCGCGCGGTGTGGCTGTCGGTGATGTGGTCCAGCTCGCGCTCCAACGCCGGGTCGTCCAGCAGGATGCCCGAGCGGACGTCAGCCGGTATCTCCCGCGCGGAGTGCGGCACATGAAGGATCACAGGGGAGTCGGCGGCGCCGGGCAGCAGCTCGAAGGACGGCGCGGAGGGGGTCACGGGCGGCTCCCGGAGGCGTTGTCAGTGGCGTGGTGCAGGATCAAGGTATCGGCAACGACGATCACGAACCGGGGGAGCACCACCATGCCCGTCAGCAACCAGCAGATCACCGAGCACGCGTTCCTGCGGGCGCTGTACCGGGACGACTACTACCCCGACCGCGTGGTGGACCTCGGCAAGGCGATCCTGCTGCGCCTGTGCGAGCGCATGGAGACCGAGCGGCCCGCCGACCTGCCCGCGCTGTACGCCCTCACTGAGGTCGCCACCGAGGAGTTCAACGCCCTTCAGGACGACTTCGAGGCGGCCGACAGCGAGATCGAGACCGTGGCGCGCGAGGAGATAGCCGAGGACTTCTGGTTCGTGGCGAACGCGTACGGCTTCGCGGACGCGGACGTGGAGGAGCTGATCGCCGTACGGGACTGGTGAGCGGCGGAGTGGGGCTCGTGAGTGGCGGAGTGGGTCGCGCGAACGCAGCCGCCCCGGCCGGAGAATCCCGGCCGGGGCGGAGTGACTCGGAGAGCCTGCGTCAGCTCAGCGAAGCCAGCGCCTCGTTCCACGTCGTCGACGGGCGCATGATCTTCGCGGCCTTGGCCGGGTCGGGCTGGTAGTAGCCGCCGATGTCGGCCGGGCTGCCCTGGACCGCGCCCAGCTCCTCGATGATCGTCTGCTCGGCGCCCGCGAGGGTCTCGGCGAGACCGGCGAAGGCCTTCGCGAGGTCCGCGTCCTCGGTCTGCGCGGCCAGCTCCTGCGCCCAGTACAGGGAGAGGAAGAAGTGGCTGCCGCGGTTGTCGATGCCGCCGACCCGACGGGTCGGGGACTTGTCCTCGTTGAGGAAGGTCGCCGTCGCGCGGTCGAGGGTGTCGGCGAGGACCTGCGCGCGGGCGTTGCCCGTGAACGTCGCGTACTGCTCCAGGGAGGGGACCAGCGCGAAGAACTCACCGAGCGAGTCCCAGCGCAGGTAGTTCTCCTTCACCAGCTGCTGGACGTGCTTCGGCGCGGAGCCGCCGGCGCCCGTCTCGAAGAGGCCGCCGCCCGCCATCAGCGGGACGACCGACAGCATCTTGGCGCTGGTGCCCAGCTCCAGGATGGGGAAGAGGTCGGTCAGGTAGTCGCGCAGCACATTGCCGGTCACGGAGATCGTGTCCTCGCCGCGGCGGATGCGCTCCACCGACAGCTGGGTCGCCTCGACCGGCGCGAGGATCCGGATGTCCAGGCCCTCGGTGTCGTGCTCCGGCAGGTACGCCTTGACCTTCTCGATCAGCTGGGCGTCGTGCGCGCGGGTCTCGTCCAGCCAGAACACCGCTGGGCTGCCGGTGGCACGCGCACGCGTGACGGCCAGCTTCACCCAGTCCTTGATCGGGGCGTCCTTGGTCTGGCAGGCGCGGAAGATGTCACCCTTGGCGACCGACTGCTCCAGGACGACGTTGCCGGCCTGGTCGACGAGGCGGACCGTACCGGCGGCCTGGACCTCGAAGGTCTTGTCGTGGGAGCCGTACTCCTCGGCCTTCTGCGCCATCAGGCCGACGTTCGGCACCGAGCCCATGGTGGAGGGGTCGTAGGCGCCGTGGGCGCGGCAGTCGTCGAGGACGGCCTGGTAGACGCCGGAGTAGGAGGAGTCCGGGAGCACCGCGAGGGTGTCCGCCTCCGCGCCGTCCGGGCCCCACATGTGGCCGGAGGTGCGGATCATGGCCGGCATCGAGGCGTCGACGATGACGTCGGACGGCACGTGCAGGTTGGTGATGCCCTTGTCGGAGTCGACCATCGCGAGCGCGGGGCCCTCGGCGATCTCCGCGTCGAAGGACGCCTTGATCGCGTCGCCCTCGGGCAGCGCGGCCAGGCCCTTGAGGATGCCGCCGAGACCGTCGTTCGGGGACAGACCGGCCGCGGCGAGCGTCGCGCCGTACTGCTCGAAGGTCTTCGGGAAGAAGGCGCGGACCACGTGGCCGAAGATGATCGGGTCGGAGACCTTCATCATCGTGGCCTTGAGGTGCACCGAGAAGAGGATGTCCTCGGCCTTGGCGCGGGCGATCTGCGCGGTGAGGAACTCGCGCAGTTCGGCGACGTGCAGCACGGAGGCGTCGACGACCTCGTCCTTGAGGACGGGTACGGACTCGCGCAGCACGGTGGTGGTGCCGTCCTCGGCGACCAGCTCGATGCGCAGCGCACCGGCCTCGGTGATCGTCACGGACTTCTCGGTGGAGCGGAAGTCGTTCTCGCCCATGGTGGCGACATTGGTCTTGGAGTCCGCCGACCAGGCGCCCATGCGGTGCGGGTGGGTCTTGGCGTACTTCTTGACCGAGGCGGGGGCGCGCCGGTCGGAGTTGCCCTCGCGCAGGACCGGGTTGACCGCGGAGCCCTTGATCTTGTCGTAGCGGGACTGGATGTCCCGCTCCTCGTCGGTCTTCGGGTCGTCCGGGTAGTTCGGCAGTGCGTAGCCCTGCTCCTGCAGCTCGGCCACGGCGGCCTTGAGCTGCGGGATGGACGCCGAGATGTTCGGCAGCTTGATGATGTTGGCCTCGGGCGTCTTCGCCAGTTCGCCCAGCTCGTGCAGGGCGTCCGGGATCCGCTGGTCCTCGGTGAGGTACTCCGGGAACACGGCGATGATGCGCCCGGCCAGCGAGATGTCCCGCGTGGTCACGGCGACACCCGCCTGCGAGGCGTACGCCTGGACCACCGGCAGGAAGGAATACGTCGCCAGGGCCGGGGCCTCGTCAGTGTGCGTATAGATGATGGTCGAGTCAGTCACCGGTGCTCCGCTCCACGTCTGCAACATTGCTCGACATCAAGATATCTCCTGATGCGGTCGCACTCGACAGCGGTCCGTCCGCACTGCGCGAACACGTGTCCGTCGATCAAGGGCAACCGACCGCCCGGTCCGGCAGTCAGTAAGGGGTGGATCACCTTCACTGACCGACGGCCGGGGCTGACCACCCGGCCGCCCGAGCGAAAGCGGATCATGAGATATCGCACCAGAGTGACGGCCCCGGTGGCCGCCCTGATCGGTACGGCCACGGCACTGACCGTGGGTTCCCCGGCCTTCGCGGCCGGACGGGGGAACGGGAGCGAGGGCGGGGAAACCCTCGGCGACCCGGTATACCCGGGTCTCGGCAACGACGGCTACCGCGTCCGCTCCTACGACCTCGACCTCGCCTACGACGCGACGACGAAGCTCGTCGACGGCACGGTCACGATAGAACTGCGCACCACCGAGTCCCTGACCCGGTTCTCCCTCGACGCCCTAGGCCTCGACATCCACGCGGTCCGCGTCCAGGGCCGTAGCGCCGATTTCGAGCAGGCCGGCGAGAAACTGCGGATCACGCCCGCCCGAACTCTCCCGGAGAGGGCCAGGGTCACCGTTTGCGTGGAGTACTCCGCCGACCCGGGCCGCGCCGCCGCGCCCACCGGCGGCTGGGTCGTCACCCCCGACGGTTTCGCGGTGTGCGGCCAGCCGAACCTGGCGCACACCGTCTTCCCCTGCAACGACCACCCCAGCGACAAGGCCGACTTCACGTTCCGGATCACCGTCCCGGACGGGCTGCGCGGGGTCGCGAACGGTCAACTGGTGTGCACCGAGCGGCTGGACGGCGACCGGACCGCGTTCAGCTACCGCTCGCGCTCACCGATGGCGACCGAGCTGGTGCAGCTCACGGTCGGGGACTACGTGATCAAGGACCGGCAGGGCCCGCACGGGCTGCCCCTGCGGGACGTCGTGCCCACCGCGCGCGCCACCGCCCTGGAACCGGCGCTCGCGCTGACGCCGGGACTCGTGGACTGGCTGGAGCAGCGCCTCGGGGCGTTCCCGTTCGAGACATACGGACTGCTGCCCTGCAACTCCGACAGCCCGACGGCCTTTGATTTCACGGGACTTGAGACCCAGACCCTCACCCTGTACAAGCCGAACTTCCTGCTCCAGGTGGAGAGCAAGATCGGCTCGCACATGATGCACGAACTGGTCCACTCCTGGTTCGGCAACAGCGTCAGCCCCGCCACCTGGGCCGACCTGTGGCTGAACGAGGGTCACGCCGACTTCTACGGGCTGCTGTACCGCTACGAGCGCGGCTGGGCCGACTCCCTCGGCCTGACCACGATGGAAGCCCGCATGAAGGACACCTACGCGCGCGGCGACCAGTGGCGTCACGACTCCGGACCGGTCGCCGCCCCCAACGCGGCCAACCTGTTCGACAGCCAGCGCTACCTGGGCGGCGTCCTTGTCCTGTACGCCCTGCGGGAGTTCATCGGCGAGGACGCCTTCCACGCCGTCGAGCGCGCCTTCCTCGCCCGGTACCGCGACTCCTCGGCGACGACGGAGGACTACATCGCCGTCGCGTCGAGCGTCTCCGGCCAGGACCTGTCCGGCTTCCTGCGGGACTGGCTCTACGGTACGACGACGCCGCGCATGCCCGGCCATCCGGACTGGACGGTCACGCCGGTGAACCCGTCACTCGCCGTCCCGCACAGCCGGACCGGCGGGCACCACCACGACAACTCGGCGACGCTCTAGGCCAGTTGATCCGTCAGTCGAGCCGGGCGGAGGACACTTCGCCCGGCTCGTCCTCCGGGATCCGCTGCTGCGGTATGGCGATCGCGCCCTGCTGCAACGCCACCGTCCGCGTCGGCGCCGGGATGCGGATGCCTTCCTGCCGGTATCGCTTGTGCAGGCGCTTGATGAACTCGTGCTTGATGCGGAACTGGTCGCTGAACTCGCCGACGCCCAGGATCACCGTGAAGCCGATCCGGGAGTCGCCGAAGGTGTGGAAGCGGATGGCCGGTTCGTGGTCCGGGATCGCGCCGGTGATGTCGGTCATGACCTCGGCGATGACCTCCATGGTCACGCGCTCGACGTGCTCCAGGTCGCTGTCGTAGCCGACGCCCACCTGCACCAGGATCGTCAACTGCTGCTCGGGACGCATGAAGTTGGTCATGTTCGTCTTGGCGAGCTGGCCGTTCGGTATCACGACGAGGTTGTTGGACAGCGCCCTGACCGTCGTCTGACGCCAGTTGATGTCCTCGACGTAACCCTCTTCGCCGCTGCTCAGCCGGATGTAGTCGCCCGGCTGCACGGTCTTCGACGCGAGGATGTGGATGCCCGCGAACAGGTTGGCGAGGGTGTCCTGAAGCGCCAGCGCCACGGCGAGACCGCCGACGCCCAGGGCGGTGAGCATCGGCGCTATCGAGATGCCGAGCGTCTGCAGCATCACCAGGAAGCCGATGGCCAGGACCAGTATCCGGGTGATGTTGACGAAGATCGTGGCCGAACCGGCAACCCCCGAGCGGGAGTTGGTCACGGCCCGGACCAGACCGGCGATCACCCGGGCCGCCGACACCGTCACGGCGAGGATGATCAGCACCTGGAGGGTCTGGTTGACCTGGTGCTGGACCGTGCGCGTCAGCGGCAGCACCGCCCCCGCGACCGCCGCGCCGCCGGCGATCGCCGACCACGGCACCACGGTCCGCAGCGCGTCGACGATCACGTCGTCGCCGCTCCAGCGGGTGCGGTCGGCGTGCTTGCCGAGCCAGCGCAGCAGGACGCGCAGCAGGAAGGCCGCCAACAGGCCCGAGGCCAGGGCGATTCCGGCGAGCATGAAGTCGTCCAGGGTCGGCGTGCGGTTCATCGATCACCTCCGGGGAGAGAGGCTGCGGCGAAGAGTGCCGCCGACGGCCGGATGTGAAGTGTCGTCACGTTGTCACCTGCTCGTGTTGCGGGCATTGCGGAAGTGCGATCGCGCCGGCCGGGACAGGCCCGTGCACCGGCGCGACCGCTCATCCTGCCGTATCCGGACCGGGAGTTCGTACCTGGTCCGGGGCTGTGAGCACGGCTTTCAGACGATTCCCTCGGCGAGTTCGGCCTGGTCGCGGTCGGAGCCGTAGGCGGCCGTGGTCGGTGTGCCGTACGAACGGCGGGCGACGTACCACCACACGCTGGCGAGGACGAGTACGACGGCGAGGGCGATGGACGCGTAGTTCATCGAGTCGACCGTCACCGGTGAGGACTGGGGCAGACAGAACAGCACCGTCACACAGGCCACCCACACCACGGCGACCCAGCCGATCGGCCGACTCCACCGGCCCAGGCTCCACGGACCCGGCTGAAATCGATCCCCCGCGCGCAGCCGCAGGAACACGGGGATCGCGTATGCGGGTGTGATGCCGATGACGTTGATCGCGGTGACCGCGCCGTACGCCGTCACCGAGTACAGGGACGGCAGGGCGAGCAGCGCGGCGGCCAGCACCGCCAACCAGACCGCGGCGACCGGGGTTTGGGTGCGGTTGCTGACCTTGCGCCACAGGGCCGAGCCGGGCAGGGCCTTGTCCCGGCTGAACGCGAAGACCATACGGCTGGCGGCGGCGACCTCGGCGTTGCCGCAGAAGAGCTGCGCGACGATCACGACGAGGAGCAGGGCGGTGGCGCCGTCCGTGCCGAGGCCGTCGAGGAGGATCTGCGCGGGCGGTACGCCGGTCGCGCTGCTTCGGGTGCCCTCGTAGTTCTGGATGGCGAACGTCAGGCCCGCCAGGAGTACGAAGCCCGCTATCCATGACACCCAGATCGAGCGGACGATGCCGCGTGCCGCCGACACCGAGGCGTTCGACGTCTCCTCGGAGAGGTGCGCCGAGGCGTCGTAGCCGGAGAAGGTGTACTGGGCCAGCAGCAGGCCGATCGCGGCCACGTACACGGGGTTGGACCAGCCGGTGTCGTTGACGAACTTCGTGAACACGAAGGACGCCGACTGGTGGTGGTCCGGGACGATCACCAGCGCGCCGACGATCACGGCGACTCCGGCCAGGTGCCACCACACGCTGACCGAGTTGAGGACGCTGACCAGCCGGACGCCGAAGAGGTTCAGTAAGGCGTGCAGCAGCAGGATGCCGAGGAAGATCAGCATGGTCCTGCCGGGCGTCGGCTCGAAACCCCACTGGATGCTCGCGAAGGCGCCGGTGAACAGGGCCGCGCCGTAGTCGATGCCGGCGATCGCGCCCAGCAGACCGAGCAGATTCAGCCAGCCCGTGTACCAGCCCCAGCGCCGGCCGCCGAGCCGGTCGGCCATGTAGTAGAGGGCGCCGGACGTCGGATACGCGCTGGTGACCTCGGCGAGCGCGAGTCCCACGCACAGCACGAACAGGCCGACGCCCGCCCAGCCCCACAGCATCACGGCGGGGCCGCCCGTGCCCATGCCGAAGCCGTACAGGGTCATGCAGCCGGACAGGATGGAGATCACCGAGAAGCTGATCGCGAAGTTGCCGAAACCGCCCATGCGGCGGGCGAGCACCGGCCGGTAGCCGAGTTCGCGAAGGCGCTGTTCCTCGTCGTGCTGCGGATCACCGTGCTGTGGATCACCTTCGGGAATGAGGGACGACAAGACGGAACCTCCGGGGGTGAGGAGTGGGGGGGTGGGTCTCAGGGGCGCCCGCCGGGGTCGCGGGCCGCGCGGCTGCGCGTACGGGCCTGGACGAACACGTCCGTCGCCTGGGCCTGATCGCCCGGCTGCGGGGTGCGGTAGGTCCACGGGACGGGGGTGCAGTACGGGCCGAGCGCGTCGAACACCCGGGCCGCGTCCGGGAATTGGAGTGCGCCCCACAGCGCGTGGGCGAGATGGTTGAGGTCCAGCAGGGAGCGCTCGGCCATGTGCGTGTGCTCAAACCAGAGGTGCAGGGCCTGGCGCGCCTCGCGGCTCGCGTCCTCCGCCACCCAGTGCAGATCGAGGGCCGCGTCGCGCCCGCCGCCGCGCCGGTACCGCTCGACCCGCACATACAGCGGCAGGACGTGCAGCGCGGAACCCCGCGGCGCCGACTCCGCCGCCCAGTGCGCGTAGCCGACCGCCTCCGCGAGCCGCCCCGAGGACCCGCGCGCGTACAGGAACTGGAGCATCCGGTGGTACGCCTCGCGGTTGTAGGGGTCCCGTCTGTCGGCCTCGGCCAGCAGACCCCACGGTCCTGTTGGCAGCATCGGCTCCGGGGGCGGGGCGCGGTGCTCGTCCCAGCGCTGGTCCCGGTCGATCTGGGCGAGCGCCAGCAGACACACCCACGGCACCGGGTCCCGGGGCGCGATTTGGGCGGCGGTTTCGCTCGCGTCCCAGGCCTCGACCCACAGTTCGTGCGTACGACGGTGCTTGTCGCGGTGGGCCCGCAGCGCGCGCTCCACGGCGACCCGGGCGCGCATCACCGCGGCCGGCACACTGTGCGGCTCCTCCGCGAGCCAGGCCCGCACCACGTCCGTGCCGGCCGCCGCAGCCGCGAGAACCTGGGTGCGCTGAGTCCACTGCCACCACTCCGCGGTGTCGGCGAGCAGCGTGCGCATCGACATCCAGCGTCCGGTCCGCAGATCCTGGAGAGCCGTGCGCAGGGCCGGGTCGTGGCCGGCGGGGTCGTAGGAGGGACGTGCTCCTTCTCTCGCCATCAGCCGCTCGCCACAAGGCGGTTCACGGGCACGACGGCAGGGTGGAGTAACAACAGCCCTCCTCAGGGCGGCGGTCGAGGAGATCGCGTTGGTCCGCGGTCACTATAGAGGCGGAGGTTCCGCATCACCTCCGGTTTCCCGATCGCCCCCAACTCGGTAGATATATCTGGGAGTTGACCGATGATCAGAAACGCTTGACGTGGTGTGCGGACCGGCGGCAGGCTGTCGCGCAGTGATCTACGGGAGGGGTGGTATGACGGGTCCGGTACTCGCCGTCGACCAGGGAACATCCGGTACGAAGGCCCTGGTGATCTGTCCCGAACGCGGCGTGATCGGCACCGGGTTCGTCTCGGTCGGGACCCGCCGACTGCCTGGCGGCCTCGTAGAGGCCGACCCCGAGGAACTGTACGAGTCGGTGATCATCGCCGGACGCCGCGCACTAGCCGAGGCCGACGAACCCGTGGCGGCACTGGGCCTGGCCAACCAGGGCGAGACTGTGCTCGCCTGGGACCCCGACACCGGTATGCCGCTGACCGACGCGCTCGTCTGGCAGGACCGCCGAGCGGAGAGCGTCTGCGCCGAACTCGCCGAGCACGCCGACGAGTTGCGCGACCTGACAGGCCTGCCGCTCGACCCGTACTTCGCCGCGCCCAAGATGGCCTGGATCCGCCGCCACCTCACCCGCGAGGGCATGGTCACCACCAGCGACTCCTGGCTGGTCCACCGCCTCACCGGCACCCACGTCACCGACGCCGCGACCGCCGGGCGTACCCAACTCCTCGACCTCGACAAGGTCGCTTGGTCACCCCGTGCCCTCGACCTGTACGGCCTGTCCGGGGAACGCCTCCCGGGCGTGGTCGACTGCGCCGAACTCATCGGTACGACCACGGCGTTCGGCACGGAGATACCCCTCACCGGACTCGTCGTGGACCAACAGGCGGCCCTGCTCGCCCAGCGGATCACCGCACCCGGCGGCGCCAAGTGCACCTACGGCACGGGGGCGTTCCTGCTCGCCCACACCGGCGACACACCCCGGCGCGGGGACTCGGGCCTGGTGAGCTGCGTGGCCTGGCGCCTTGCGGGGCAGACCAGTTACTGCCTCGACGGGCAGGTGTACACGGCCGCGTCCGCCGTCCGCTGGCTCACCGACATCGGTGTCATCACCGGCGCCGCCGACCTGGACCGCGTGGGCGGCGCCGAACCCGACAGCGGGGGTGTCACCTTCGTGCCCGCCCTCGCCGGACTCGCCGCTCCCTGGTGGCGCGGCGACCTGCGCGGCTCGCTCACCGGCCTCGGCCTCGACACCACGCGCGGGCACCTGGTGCGCGCCCTGTGCGAGGGCCTCGCCGCACAGGTCGTCTCACTCGCCGAAGCCGCCGCGACCGACCTCGGCACACCCCTCGACGTCCTGCGCGTCGACGGCGGCCTCACCCGCTCCGCCCTGCTCATGCAGACCCAGGCCGACCTCCTGCAACGCCCCGTCGAGGTCTCCGCACTGCCCGACGCGACCGCCCTCGGCGTGGGCGCCCTGGCCCGACTCGGCGCCGAACCCGGACTGACCGTCGCCGACGCACTGCCCGACTGGAAACCCGCCGCCCTCTACGAGCCGCGCATCACCCCCGACCACGCGGCCGAACGCCTCGCCACCTTCCGCACCGAGGTCACCGCGCTGCTCGACCGGGCCCCCGCATGACGGTCACGGCCAACGGGCCACTGCCGTCGCGGAGTTACGACGTGACGGTGGTCGGCGCGGGAGTGGTCGGCTGCGCGATCGCCCGCGAACTGGCCCGCCGCCCGAGCCTGCGGGTCGCGGTCGTCGAGGCCCAGGACGACGTCGGCCAGGGCACCTCGAAGGCGAACACCGCGATCCTGCACACCGGTTTCGACGCGGTACCGGGCTCGCTCGAAGCGCGTCTCGTCCGGGAGGGCTCACGTCAACTCGCCGGGTACGCGGCCGAGTCGGGCATTCCCGTCGAGCGGGTGGGCGCGCTGCTGGTGGCCTGGGACGAGGAACAGCTGGCGGCGCTGCCGCACTTGGCGGAGAAGGCCGTACGCAACGAATACGGCGACGCGCACCTGATCGAGCCGCCGGAACTGTACGCACGCGAACCGCACCTCGGCCCGGGCGCGCTCGGTGCCCTGCACGTGCCCGGCGAGAGCATCGTCTGCCCATGGACGACGACACTGGCGTACGCGACGCAGGCGGTCCGGCAGGGAGTGGACCTGCACCTCAACTCGCCGGTGGAGCAGGTCGGTCGGCGGGACGGCACCCACGTGCTCACCACCGCCCGGGGCACCCTCCGCACCCGCTGGCTCGTCAACGCGGCCGGCCTGCACGCGGACACCCTCGACCGCCACCTGGGGCACGACGACTTCACCGTCACCCCACGCCGGGGCCAACTGATCGTCTTCGACAAGCTCGCCCGCGACCTGCTCCACCACATCCTCCTGCCCGTCCCCACAGCACTCGGCAAGGGCGTCCTGGTCGCCCCGACGGTCTACGGCAACCTGCTCCTCGGCCCCACCGCCGAAGACCTGCACGACAAGCGCGCGACCGGCTCGACCGCCGAAGGCCTGGCCCAGCTGCGGGAGAAGGGCGCACGCATCCTCCCCGCGCTGCTCGACGAGGAGATCACCGCGGTCTACGCCGGCCTGCGCGCGGCCACCGACCAGGACGACTACCGCATCACCGCCCACCCTGAGCAGGCGTACGTCACGGTGGGCGGCATCCGCTCCACCGGCCTGACCGCGTCCCTCGCCATCGCCGCACACGTGACCGCGTTGCTGGCCGACACGGGCCTCGACCTGGGCCCTGCCGTGGACTTGGCACCGGTAGGCATGCCGAACCTCGGGGAGGCGTACCCGCGCCCGTACCAACGGGCCGAACTCATCGCCGCCGACCCGGAGTACGGCACCCTCGTCTGCCACTGCGAGCGGGTGACGCGGGGCGAGATACGGGACGCGCTGGCCAGTACGGTGCCGCCGCGCAGCCTTGACGGACTGCGCCGGCGGACGCGGGCCCGGGCCGGCCGCTGTCAGGGGTTCTACTGCGGGGCGGCTGTACGGGAGTTGTTCGAAGAGGCGCGGACGGGGACGTGAAGTGGACGGTGCAGCAGAGGTGCGGGGCGAGAGCCGGATTCGCCCGCCGCGCGAAGTCGACGTCCTGATCGTCGGCGCAGGCCCCGCCGGACTCGCCACGGCCGCCCGCCTCGCCGTCGCCGGAGTAGCCCGCGTCGAAGTCCTGGACCGGGAACAGCACGCCGGGGGAGTACCCCGGCACTGCCACCACGGCGGCTTCGGCACCTGGACGCATCCGCTCACCGGACCCGCGTACGCCCGCCTGCTCCTCACCGCCGCCGTCCGCGCCGGAGCCGTCGTCCGTACCGGGATCACCGCCCTCGACTGGGCGGGGCCGCTGGCCCTGAACACCGTTGGCGCGCAAGGCCCGGAGACCATTCGCGCGGGAGCCGTCGTCCTCGCCACCGGTGCCCGCGAGCGCCCCCGTGCGGCTCGCCTGGTGCCGGGCACCCGCCCCAACGGGGTGTACACCACAGGTGAGTTGCAGCAGGCGGTCCATCTCCATGGGCAGCGGGTCGGTACCCGAGTCGTCGTGGTCGGCGCCGAGGACGTCTCCTACGCCGCCGCCGACACCGCCCGAACCGCCGGTGCCCAAGTCGTCGCCATGGTCACCGAGTTGGACCGCCCCCAGACGACAACCGCCCGCGCCCACAACGCCCGCCTCCGACACCGCGTCCCGCTCCTCACCGACACCACGCTCACCGAACTCCTCGGCCACGGACGGCTGTCCGGCATCCGCGTCCGGCACCGGGACGGTCGCACCGCCCAACTGGACTGTGACACCGTCGTGTTCACCGGTGACTTCGTGCCCGACCATGAGCTCGCTCGACGCGGCGGAGTCGTCCTGGACCCCGGTGCTCGTGGCCCGGCCGTCGACGGAGCCCTGCACACCTCGCGGCCCGGTGTGTTCGCCGCCGGCAGTGTGCTGCACCCCGTGGAGAGCGCGGCCACCGCCACCCGCGAGGGTGCCCATGTCGCCGCCGGAGTACTGGAGTTGCTCGCCGGTGCCGAGTGGTCCCGTCCCACGGTTCCCCTGCTCGTCGACCCGCCCCTGCGCTGGATCGCCCCGAACCGGGTCGCCCCCGGCGACGAGCACCCGTACGTCCTCCGGACCGCGACCGTGTTGCACCGCCCGATCCTGCACGTCGTTCAGGACGGTCGCCTCCTCCACCACGAAGGCTTGCGGACGGCCGTTCCGAACCGCACTCTGCCCCTCACGGCACGCTGGAACCACCTGGTCGACGTCGGGGGTGGTCCCGTGCGGGTGACCGTCGCAAGGGCCTGAAGTTCCGACAGCAGGGGGCCCGACTCGCCCCAGTGGGCGCCGGGTCTGTGCATCAGATGACTCGTAGTCGGACCAGTGCGCCCAGCGTCAACGCCCCCGGAATGATGGGGATCCAGACCGTGATGATCCGATAGGCCAGCACCACCGCCGTGGCCACCGCGACCGGGCCGCCCGCCGCCACCAGCGCCACGATCAGCGCGGCCTCCACCGAGCCGATCCCGCCCGGCGTGGGCACCAGCGCGACCGCGACCGTCGCCGCCAGGTAGGCGAGCGCCATCTGCGCGGGCGGCACCGGCAGGTTCAACGCCTGCCCCACCGCGACGAGTCCGGCCGCCTGCAGCGCGGGGAACGCCAGCGAACCGCCCCACAGGGCGAACGCCCGGGCCGGCCGGGTGTGCACGGAACGGGCCTCGGTCAGCGCCGTACGGAGGAACGACAGGACCGCCGTACGCAGTCGTCGTACCAGGACGAGGGTCAGGACCGCCGCGCACAGCACGCCGCCGATGACGAGGAGCAGCGGGCCAACTGCCCCCGCCGGTATGAGAGTTCCCAGGCGCAGGGCGTCCGGGAAGGCGATCAGCAGGCCGGTGAGCAGGGTCAGCCGGGCTATCGACTCGGCGAGCAGGAACAGGGCCAGCGCGGCCGAGGAACGGGCCAGCGGCAGCCCGCACACCGTCAGGAAGCGGAGGTTGACCGCGCCCGCGCCAAGTCCCGTGGGCAGCAGATGGTTTGCCGCGCCCGCCGCGAACTGTGTGGCCAACAGCCGCCGCGCGGGCAGTCGTTCGACCACGGCACCCTGCCGGGTGAACGCGGCGGCGACCCAGGTCAGACAGGTGGCACCGGCCGCCGCCACCAGCCAGGGCCACTCCGCCGACCGCAGCTGGCCGAAGCCCTCGACGAGCACGGACCGGTGCTGTATGGCGACGACGGTGACCAGGAGCAACGGAAGCAGGCACAGGATCTGCCGGACGCGGATGTGTCTCACATCACTGGAGGTTCTCCGCGCCACGACAACTGCGGGTTGCGGCAGCGGAGACAGTTCCTTACGCGCGTCGTTACACGAGGCTGCGGCAGCGAAGGCGTTGACCTCAATGCCGCTTGAGGTCCTACGGTCTCTCCCATGAGCATGGAGAGCACCGCCTGGACCCAATTGCACAGTGTCATGACCGCAGAACAGGAGCGCCGCCCGTTCGCCCGCGCCACGCTGCGCCGCATCGCGGAGTTCGCGCGGCCGCACCGCCGGCCGATCGCGCGCTTCGTCCTGCTCGGGGTGGTGACCGCGTTGCTCGCCGTCGCGACCCCCGTACTGGCCGGACACGTCGTCGACGCGATCGTGTCGGGGGGCGACGACGGCACCGTCGTACGCCTCGCCCTGCTCATCGCCCTGATCGCGGTCGCGGAGGCGGCGCTCGGCATTCTTGGCCGGCGGCTCTCCTCGGCGCTCGGGGAAGGGCTCATCCTCGATCTGCGGACAGCTGTGTTCGATCATGTGCAGCGCATGCCGGTCGCGTTCTTCACACGTACCCGTACGGGCGCGCTCGTCTCCCGACTCAACAACGACGTCATCGGCGCCCAACGGGCGTTCAGCAACACCCTGTCCGGAGTGGTCAGCAACGTCGTGACACTGCTGCTCACGCTGGCCGTCATGCTCACCCTGTCCTGGCAGATCACCCTGCTCGCGCTCGTGCTGCTCCCGGTGTTCGTGATCCCGGCCCGCCGGATGGGCAGCCGGATGGCGAGCATGCAGCGCGAGGCGGCCACGCTCAACGCGGCGATGGGCACCCGCATGACCGAGCGCTTCTCCGCCCCCGGCGCCACCCTCGTCAAACTCTTCGGCCGCCCCGAGGAGGAGTCCCTGGAGTTCGCAGAGCGCGCGAGCCGGGTCCGCGACATCGGCGTCCGCACGGCCACCGCCCAGTCGGTGTTCATCACCTCCCTGACCCTCGTCTCCGCCCTGGCCCTCGCCCTCGTCTACGGCCTCGGCGGCTGGTTCGCCCTGCACGGCACCCTGGAGCCCGGCGCCGTCGTCTCCCTCGCCCTGCTCCTGACCCGCCTCTACGCCCCGCTCACCGCCCTCGCCGGAGCCCGCGTCGAGGTGATGAGCGCCCTCGTCAGCTTCGAGCGCGTCTTCGAGGTCCTCGACCTCAAGCCCCTGATCGAGGACAAACCCGACGCCCGCGAGGTCCCCGAGGGCCCGGTCGCCGTCGAGTTCGACGAGGTCCGCTTCGCCTACCCCTCCGCCGACAAGGTCTCCCTCGCCTCACTGGAAGAGGTCGCCTCCCTCGACACCCGCGGCGGCGCCGATGTCCTGCACGGCATCTCCTTCCGCGCCGAACCCGGCCAGACTATCGCCCTCGTCGGCTCCTCCGGCGCCGGCAAGTCGACGATCGCCCAACTCCTGCCCCGGCTCTACGACGTCGACAAAGGCGCCGTCCGTGTCGGCGGCGTCGACGTCCGCGACCTCACCGCCGCCTCCCTGCGGGCCACGCTCGGCATGGTCACCCAGGACGGCCACCTGTTCCACGACTCGGTCCGCGCCAACCTCCTACTGGCCCAACCCGCCGCGACCGAGGACGAGTTGTGGGACGCGCTGCACCGCTCCCGCCTCGACGATCTCGTACGGTCCCTGCCCGACGGCCTGGACACGGTCGTCGGCGAACGTGGCTACCGTCTCTCCGGAGGCGAGCGTCAACGCCTCACCATCGCCCGGCTGTTGCTGGCCGGCCAGCGCGTCGTCATCCTCGACGAGGCCACCGCGCACCTGGACAACACCTCGGAAGCGGCCGTCCAGGAGGCGCTCACCGAGGCGTTGCAGGGTCGGACGGCCGTGGTGATCGCCCACCGGCTGTCCACGGTGCGCTCCGCCGACCAGATCCTCGTCGTCGAGGCGGGCCGCATCGTGGAACGCGGCACGCACGACCAACTCCTCGCCGCCGACGGCCGATACGCCGAGCTGTACCGCACGCAGTTCGAGAAGCAGCAGCCGGAGACGGTCGCCTGAGGCCGTACGACGGAGGGTGTCAGGGCTCGCGGTGCTCGTGCGCCGCCTGCTCCAACTCCTCGGCCTCCGCCTCGGCCACCCGGATCTCGGCCTCCACGTCGATCGAGCGGCTCAGCCACCAGTACAGCAGCGCGGCGACCGGCAGCCCGACGAACAGGGACAGGTCGGCGCCGTCCATGGCATGGGCGATGGGCCC
Source organism: Streptomyces xylophagus (assembly GCF_000716435.1). Classification (GTDB taxonomy): domain Bacteria; phylum Actinomycetota; class Actinomycetes; order Streptomycetales; family Streptomycetaceae; genus Streptomyces; species Streptomyces xylophagus. The sequence continues at coordinate 381,291 of NZ_JNWO01000007.1, read as the reverse complement.
GACGTAGAGGGTGCCGACGGAGAAGAACGGCACCATCACACCGAAGCCGACCAGGTAGGAGATGATGCCGTGCCAGCCCCAACGGCCGTAGATGCCGTGCGGGTTGAAGATCTCCGCGATGGCGTAGTGGCCGCGGCGCACCACGTAGTAGTCCATGAGGTTGACCGCGGTCCACGGGATGAACAGATAGAGCACCAGCAGCAGGAAGTTGTTGAAGTTGGTGAGGAAGTCGGAGGTCGCGGCCATCGCGCCGACCAGGGACAGAAGGGCCGTCAGCCCGATCGTCAACGCCCGTACGCCCACGGTCGGTTGGACCTTCTTGAACGAGTCGATCGCGCTGATCAGGGTCAGTGAACCGCCGTACATGTTCAGCGCGGTCACGGAGACCAGACCCAGGGTGGCGAAGAGGAGCACGATCGCGCCGAAGCCGCTGAACACCTTGTCGCCCGCCGCGTTGATCGAGCGGATCGTGTCGAAGTCCTTGCCCGCCCAGGCGGCGAGCAGCGCACCGAGCGTCATCAGCCAGACCCCGCCGAGCGCCGAGCCGAAGTAGGTCCAGTAGAAGGTCTTGCGGACGGTCACGTCCGGCGGGAGGTAGCGCGAGTAGTCCGAGACGTAGATCGCCCAGCTGATCTGGTAGCCGGCGACCACGCCGAACTGCGCGAGGAATGGCGTCCAGGAGAAACCGCCGAGGTCGAAGGAGCCGGCCGGGTAGTGCAGGGTCGCCAGCACCCCCACGGTGAAGATCCCGAAGACGACCAGGAAGGTGTACGTCAGGAACTGCTCCGCCTTGTGGATGACGTCGTAGCCCACCAGCGCGATCACGAAGCCGATCACGGTGACCACGGCCACCCACATCTTGGTGCCGCCGTGCACGGTGGTGTGCAGGGCCTCGCCGGCGAGGATCGTGTTGAAGACGTTGAAGCCCGCGTACTGCACATACGCGAACAGCCACACCAACAGGGCGCCCACGTAACCGAATTGGGGCCGCGACTGGATCATCTGCGGCAGCCCCAGCTGCGGGCCCTGGGCCGAGTGGAAGGCCATGAAGAAGGTGCCGAGCAGGGTGCCCGCGACGATCGCGATGAGCGACCAGATGAGGTTGCCGCCCTCGGTGATGCTGATCAGGCCGACCGCCAGCGTGGCGATCTGCGCGTTCGACATGAACCACAGAGGCCCCAGGTGCCACAGCTTGCCGTGGCGTTCGTTGAGAGGCACATAGTCGATGGAACGTATCTCCAGCCCGGACACCCGGGGCTCTGATGCAGTGGTCACGGCGTCTCCAGGGTGCTGATCCGGCCTGTGTGGCCACATTCATCCCCGGCACGGGACCCGGCAACCGCAACCGGAACTGTGAACCACGGTCTTTACCTGGTCCTTACAGGACCCGCGTCCGGCCGGTCGGCGTGAGGTCGGGGAATCCCCGGGGACACCGACCGCGCACACGGCTCGCGGTAAAGTAGGAGACCAGCCCTTGACCTGCATAAACGCAGGCAGGGAGCCGAGATTCGGGAGTGCCTCCATGCTGCGTACCATGTTCAAGTCCAAGATCCACCGAGCCACCGTCACCCAGGCCGACCTGCACTACGTGGGATCGGTGACCATCGACGCGGACCTTCTCGACGCCGCCGATCTGCTGCCCGGCGAGCTGGTCCACATCGTCGACATCACCAACGGCGCCCGCCTGGAGACGTACGTCATCGAGGGCGAGCGGGGCACCGGTGTCATCGGGATCAACGGGGCCGCGGCCCACCTCGTGCATCCCGGAGACCTGGTGATCATCATCAGTTACGCTCAGGTGTCCGACGCCGAGGCGCGGGCGCTTCGGCCCCGGGTCGTGCACGTGGACTCCGCCAACCGGATCGTGGGCCTGGGCGCCGATCCGTCCGAGCCGGTGCCGGGTTCGGAGCAGGCGCGCAGCCCGCAGGCCGTCACGGCCTGACCGTCCCACCAGGAGGATGCCCATGAGCGAGATCGAGATCCGCGACGACCGGGCGGCGGGCCGCCTGGAGGCGATCGGCGACGGTGAAGTCGTAGGCCACATCGAGTACTTCGTCCTCGAAGCCCCCGCGCGCGCCCTCGTCCCGGTCCACACGATCGTGGAACCGGCCCACGAGGGAAAGGGCATCGCGGGTTCCCTGGCCCGCGAGCTGTACGGCATCGCGGCCCGCGAGGGCATCGTCGTCGCCCCGCTCTGCCCGTACGTCGTCAAGTGGGCGGAACGCCACCCCGCCGAAGCCCCGGCCGCCGACCCGGAGTTGCTGCGGGCGGCGATGGAGTGGCTCAGGGCGCATCCGGGTCGGTTCTAGGACACCGTCGGTTCTTGAACACCGTTCGTTTCTCGGGTGGTTCCGGGGCCGGCCGCCGGTGCTCGGGCGGCGCGGGTCGGCTGAGCCCACTCGGGTGAGTGACGGGGCGGGCGGTGGGTACGCGGGGGAGTAGTCCAGAGCCGACGTACCGACTGGCTGGAGGACACGATGACCGACCCGTATCCCGACCCCGTACCACCAGGTCCGACGCCGGGCCCGGTCCCGGGCCCCACGCCGAGCCCCGAGCCCCCGCGACCACTCCCGACACCACCGCCGAACCCCCGCCCGGTTCCGGGGCCGCCTCCGTCCCCGATCCCACCGGGCCCGGAGCCGGTGCCGCCGCCGGAACCGGGACCACCGCTCACCTGAAACCGGCCGTCCGACCGTTGTCCTGGCAGGATGACCGCATGGAACGTGTGCTGGGAATCGGCGGATATTTCCTGCGGGCCACCGACCCGGAGGCCCTGAGCGCGTGGTACCGCGACTGCCTCGGCCTGGACACCGACGAGCACGGGCTCTGGCGTCAGGAGGCCGGGCCGACGGTGTTCGCGGCGTTCGAGTCCGGGACCGACTACTTCGGGTCCCGGACCCAGCAGACCATGCTCAACTTCCGGATCCGCGACCTCGACGCGATGCTCGCGCAGCTGCGTGCCAAGGGCGCGGACGTGGCGGAGGAGACGCAGGACATGGACGGCATCGGCCGATTCGGCTGGGTCACCGACCCCGAGGGCAATCGCATCGAACTGTGGCAGCCCGCCTGACCGTCCCTACGTCAGGCGGGCTGCTTCAGCAGACGGGCGTCAGGCGCCTCAGGCCGTGACCTCCGAGCGGTCACCGCCCCACAGCGTGTGGAACGCCCCGTCCCGGTCCACGCGGCGATACGTGTGCGCCCCGAAGAAGTCCCGCTGCCCCTGCGTGAGCGCCGCAGGCAGCCGTTCGGCGCGCAGCGCGTCGTAGTAGGCGAGGGCCGCCGAGAAGCCCGGCGTGGGGACGCCCTGGCGGGTCGCGGCGACGACGACTTCGCGCCAGTCGTCCTGCGCCGCAGCGATCTCCTGCGCGAACGTCTCGTCGGACAGCAGGCTCGGCAGGTCCGCGCGGGTGTCGTACGCGGTGCGGATGCGGTCGAGGAAGGCCGCGCGGATGATGCAGCCACCGCGCCAGATCGAGGAGACCGCGCCGAGGTCGACGTTCCAGTCGTACTCCTCGCTGCCTGCCGCGATCTCGTGGAAGCCCTGCGTGTACGACACGATCTTCGACGCGTACAGCGCCTGCTCGACCCGGTCCGCGAAGGCCGCCGCCTCGGACTCGCCCAGGGGGGTCGCCGTCGGTCCGGAAAGACCCCGTGACGCCTCGCGCAGTGCCGCGTGGCCGGAGATCGAGCGGGCGAAGACCGCCTCCGCGATGCCCGAGACCGGGACGCCGAGGTCGAGGGCGATCTGGACCGTCCAGCGGCCGGTGCCCTTCTGCTCGGCCTGGTCGACGACCACGTCCACGAACGGCTTGCCGGTGGCCGCGTCCACGTGGGACAGCACCTCGGCGGTGATCTCGATCAGGTAGGAGTCCAGCCGGCCCGTGTTCCAGGTGCGGAAGATGTCGGCGATCTGCGCGGGGGAGTACCCGGCGACATCGCGCAGCAGCTGGTACGCCTCGCCGATCAGCTGCATGTCGGCGTACTCGATGCCGTTGTGCACCATCTTCACGAAGTGCCCGGCGCCGTCGGGACCCACATGGGTCACGCAGGGCGCCCCGTCCTCGGCCTTCGCGGAGATCTTCTCCAGCATCGGACCGAGCGAGTCGTACGACTCCTTCGGGCCACCCGGCATGATGCTCGGCCCGTGCAGCGCGCCCTCCTCGCCGCCGGAGACGCCCATGCCGACGAAGTGGATGCCCTGTTCGCGCAGGTCGCGCTCCCGGCGCCGGGTGTCCGCGAAGTGCGCGTTGCCGCCGTCGATGATCATGTCGCCGGGTTCGAGGAGCGGGGCGAACTCCTGGATCACCGCGTCCGTCGGGTCACCGGCCTTCACCATGATGACCAGGCGGCGGGGCCGCTCCAGCGCCGCCACGAAGTCCTTGGCCGTCTCCGCCGCGATGAAGTCGCCCTCGCTCCCGAACTCCTCCACCAGGGCGTTCGTACGTGCCGCCGTCCGGTTGTGCACAGCGACCGTATAGCCGTTGCGGGCGAAGTTGCGGGCGAGGTTGCGGCCCATGACCGCGAGCCCCGTGACGCCGATCTGGGCTGAAGTGCTCATTCGGTTGGCTCCTAAAGATCAGGAAGGTCCTGACATCGGTGGTACCGGTCGTGCCAAGCCAGTATTGCCGCACTGACCATCCTGGCCTGCCGGTACCCCGATCGCACGTGCTCAGCGGAACCGGAGCGGGTTACCGGTCACTTGAGCCACAGGGAGGCTTGTTGCCGTCTTGTCATGGCCTGTTCGGGGCGCTTATTTTTGGCCCTCCTGACGCATGTGGAGGGGGATTCCCCATGGCCGTACGCGGCCGGCACCGCCGGTATCAGCCGAACAGGATCAACCGGGCCTCGCTGCTCACGGTCACGGCGGGCGGCGCGGGCATCGCGATCCCCCTCGTCGGCGCCGGTGCGGGCACCGCCCAGGCCGCCGATGTGAGCACCTGGAACAAGGTCGCCGCCTGCGAGTCGAGCGGCGACTGGAGCATCAACACCGGCAACGGGTATTTCGGCGGGCTGCAGTTCACCCAGTCCACCTGGGAGGCCTACGGCGGCACGGCGTACGCGCGCCGCGCGGATCTCGCCACCCGGGACCAGCAGATTGCCGTCGCGGAGAAGGTGCTCAAGGGCCAGGGTCCCGGCGCCTGGCCGGTGTGCTCGGTGCGCGCCGGGCTCACCCGGGGCGGCGGCACCCCCGACATCCACACCGGCGGCACCAAGGCCACCGGCAGGACCACGACCAAGTCCAAGGCCGAGGACACGAAGACGCAGACCGCCAAGCGGTCCGTGAAGGACGTACAGCCGCAGACCACACCGCAGTCCCGCGCGGGCACGGCCGAGATGTACACGGTCGTGCGCGGCGACACCCTCTCCGGGATCGCCGAGACCGAGCGCGTCGACGGCGGCTGGCACGGGCTCTACGCCGCGAACCGCACGACCGTCGGCAGCGACCCCGACCTGATCCTGCCGGGACAGCGCCTGAGTCTGCGGGCCAAGGCCGACCCGAAGGCACACACGACGACGAAACCGGCCACCAAGTCCTCGACGAAGAAGGCCACTTCGCACACCGCCGAGAAGGCCACCACCAAGAAGGCGACGACGAGTCACTCCGTCGTCGCCCCTGTGAACGCCCCCATCGGCACCGCGTACCACGCGGAGGGCTCCGCCTGGTCGAAGGGCTACCACACCGGCGTCGACTTCCTTGTCCCCACGGGCACTTCGGTCAAGGCCATCGAGCAGGGGACGGTCGTCAGCGCGGGGTGGGCGGGGTCGTACGGCTACCAGGTCGTGATCCGGCATGCCGACGGGCGCTACTCGCAGTACGCGCACCTGTCCGCGATCTCGGTGCGTGACGGTCAGTCGGTCGGTGCCGGGCAGCGCATCGGACGGTCGGGGTCCACCGGCAACACCACGGGCCCGCATCTGCACTTCGAGGTGCGGACGGGGCCCGGCTTCGGTACCGACATCGACCCGCTCGCTTATCTGCGGGCCGGCGGCGTCAGGATTTGACTCGCATACGGTGCCGGTCGGGCACCGGCATCATCACGTAGGGGCCCGCGTAGAGCGGCCCGAAGAAGCGTGGTGGTTCATCGGCGCCGACCGGCTCCAGGTTCTCGTAACCCTCGCCGGCCGGGACGGCCGCCGGGGCCGGGATCAGCACCTCCTCGCCGGTGATGTCGGCGTCGACGTTCGCGCTCACGTCGACGGGCTGTCCAGGGAGGGCGTCGAGCAACTCCTCGATGGGCGAGGGTGCGACAGGTGCGATGGGCGGCGCGTCGGTGGCCGGTGCGTGCTCGCTCTCCAGCCGCTCCGTGGTCAGCAGGATCAGGCCGCCCGCGGCGACCACGCCGGCGCTCAGGGCGAGCAGGGTGCCCGTCGTGCCGTAGCGGAAGGTCTCGCCGAACATCGTGATGCCGACGACGGCCGCCACCACCGGGTTCACGACGGTCAGGACCGCGAGCGGAGCCGCCAGGCCCGCGCCCCGGTAGGACGCCTGCGACAGCATCAGGCCGGCCACCGCGAACACGGCTATCACGGCCAGGAAGGGGATGTCGGTGGCGGAGACCGCGCCGTTGTCCCAGTCGACCGTCACCGTCTTGGTGAACACCGAGGACATACCGAAGGCTATGCCGGACGCGGTAGCCAGCAGCACGCTGCGCACCGCCGGGTGCCGGTGTGCCGCGCGGCCCGCGATCATCAGGGTGGCGACCACCGCGCCGGTGAACACGGCCACGGACACCCGCTGGGCGGTGCTCAGCGAGTGACTGTCGGACGCGCCGACCAGGGACAGCAGACCCGCGAGACCGATCGTCGCCATGATCGCGCCGCGCCAGGCGGTGGACCCGGCCTTGCGGCCGACGAACAGGGCCGCCATCGGCAGCGCGAACACGATCGTCAGGGCACCCAGGGGCTGCACCAGGCTCAGCGGGCCGTAGGCCAGCGCCACCACGTGCAGCAGACCGCCCGTACCGTTCAGCGCGACGGCCGCCCACCAGCTCGGGCGGCGCAGCGGCGCGTACTCCTGGTCGGGAGAGGACACCGCGACGCGCTCCTGCACGATCGCCCCGCCGGCGTACGCCACGGCGGAGACGAGCGACAGCACGATGGACAACGCGAGGGCGCTCATCGGCAGCTCCTCTGCGTCAGGCGGGCGCCTCTGGCACCACGCGGCGAACGGTCGGCTTTCATACGGAACACGATGCCGTGTGAAGTTCTTCCCGTCGTCGTACCTGAGCACCGATTGGGTAGTACTGCCGATGGAGTACGAAAGGGTCCCTGTCCTCCCCAAGGTGGGTGACACCGGAGCACACCCCCCCCGGGGAAACCCCTAGGAGCCTTGGTACTACTGCTGTTCGTGGACCTCGACCCCGAACTCGCCGCGCTCCGCCCCCTCGGTGGCTTCTTCGTACTACGCACGGGCGCGGCACCGCGCGGTCCGCTGCCGACGCTCGCGCGGACCTACGAAAATCCGGCGTCGGATGTTTACGGAAATTCCCTGACTTTTCGTGTTCATGCCGTTGCGGAGCGTCTCCAGGCCCCTGAGCTGCGCATTGCCGCCTCCATCGCCCAACAGGCGCTCGCGGCCCGGCTGTGTTCAGTGGCGCTCGGCTGCGCCGCCCTGTACGGCCGCATCCCCGACCTCGACCCCCGGCTGCTGCACTGGGACGCCGACAGCAGCGCGCCGGACGACCTGTGGCTGGCCGAGGTCCGCCCGCTGCCCGCCGAGGCCCTCGCGGACGCCGTGCTCCACGGCCACCTCGAACCGCTGACCGCGGCCCTGGTCGCCCACTACCGCATGTCCACCGGCCTCCTGTGGGGCAACGCGGCCTCCGCGCTGGCGGGTGCCGCACGGGAACTGGACCGCTGGGCACGCACGCGTGGCCGTACGGACGTGGCCACGCGCGCGCGTGCGCTCGCCGCGGAACTCCTCGCCCACCCCCTCCTCGCCGGCACCGGAACCCTCACCGGCACCGCCTTCCGCCGCCGCAGCTGCTGCCTCTACTACCGGGTCCCCGGCGGCGGGGTCTGCGGTGACTGCTGCTTCACACAGCCGCCCGGCTCTTCCCCAAGAGCCACTTCTGGGTGAACATGAGTGCAATCAGCCGCCGAGAACAAGGGGTTTCGGGTGCGAGTGGGACTGCTGACCCGGGAGTACCCGCCGGATGTGTACGGCGGCGCGGGCGTCCATGTGGAGTTCCTCGCCCGGGAGTTGAGGCCCCTGGTCGATCTCGACGTGCACTGCTGGGGCGAGGGCCGCACGGAGGGCGTCGTACGTCACCGCCCCTGGCCGACCCTCGACGGCGCCAACGACGCCCTGCGCACCTTCTCCGTGGACCTCTCCATGGCCGCAGGACTCGAAGGCCGCGAACTCGTCCACTCCCACACCTGGTACGCCAACCTGGCCGGCCACTTCGCCAAGCTCCTCTACGGCATCCCGCACGTGATGACCGCGCACTCCCTGGAGCCGCTGCGCCCCTGGAAGGCCGAGCAGCTCGGCGGTGGATACGCCCTCTCCAGCTGGGCCGAGCGCACCGCGATCGAGGCCGCCGACGGTGTGATCGCCGTGTCGGGAGCCATGCGCGAGGACATCCTGAACTGCTATTCCTCGCTGGACCCCACCAAGGTGCAGGTCGTCCACAACGGCATCGACACCACGCTCTACCGGCCCGACCACGGCACCGACGTCCTCACCCGGCTCGGCATCGCCCCAGACCGCCCGTACGTCCTGTTCGTGGGCCGTATCACCCGCCAGAAGGGCGTGCCCCATCTGCTGCGCGCGGTGCGGGACATCGATCCGGCCGCGCAGGTCGTGCTGTGCGCGGGAGCGCCCGACACCCCGGAGATCGACCAGGAGTTCCGCGACCTCTTCGCGGAGCTGAGCCGGGTCCGCGCGGGCGTGCACTGGATCCCGCAGATGCTGCCGCGCCCGGAAGTGATCCAGCTCCTGACCCACGCGACCGTGTTCGCCTGCCCCTCGGTGTACGAACCCCTGGGGATCGTCAACCTGGAGGCGATGGCCTGCGGTACGGCCGTGGTCGCCTCGCGGGTCGGGGGCATCCCGGAGGTGGTGGCGCACGGGGAGACCGGCCTTCTGGTGTCCACGGAGGAAGACTTCGAGGAGAACCTGGCGCTGGCCCTCGACTCCGTACTCGCCGACCCGGAGACTGCGAAACGCATGGGCGAGGCCGGGCGGAAGCGCGCGGTGGTCGAGTTCGGCTGGGACGCCGTGGCGCTGCGCACCGCGCGGCTCTACGCGGAGATCCTCGAAAAGGCTTAGTGTGCGCTGCTCAGGGGCAGGCTGGGGTCAACCAGGGTGAGGGGAGCGGCCATGCGTCGTGGCGGACCTTCGGTGCTCGGAATCGTGCTCGCGGGCGGTGAGGGCAAGCGCCTGATGCCGCTGACCGCGGACCGCGCGAAACCGGCGGTCACGTTCGGCGGGACGTACCGCCTCGTGGACTTCGTGCTGTCCAATCTCGTCAACGCCGACATCCTGCGCATCTGCGTCCTCACGCAGTACAAGTCGCACTCGCTGGACCGCCACATCACCACGACCTGGCGCATGTCCAGCCTGCTCGGCAACTACGTCACCCCCGTCCCGGCCCAGCAGCGCCTCGGCCCGCGCTGGTACCTCGGCAGCGCGGACGCGATCCTGCAGTCGCTGAACCTGATCTACGACGAACGCCCCGAGTACGTCGCGGTGTTCGGCGCCGACCACGTGTACCGCATGGACCCGCGCCAGATGCTCGCCCAGCACATCGAGAGCGGCGCGGGCGTCACCGTGGCCGGAATCCGCGTCCCGCGCGCGGAGTCCTCCCAGTTCGGCGTGATCACCCCGGGCTCGGACGGCCAGACGGTCGAGCGCTTCCTGGAGAAGCCCGCCGATCCGCCCGGCCTGGTGGACGACCCGGAGTGCGTCTACGCCTCGATGGGCAACTACATCTTCACCACCAAGGCCCTCATAGAGGCGCTCCAGCGGGACGCGGAGGACCTCGGCTCGGTGCACGACATGGGCGGCTCGATCCTGCCCGCGCTCACCGACCGGGGCGAGGCCGCCCTGTACGACTTCAGCGCCAACCACGTCCCCGGCGAGACCACCCGCGACCAGGGCTACTGGCGCGACGTCGGCACAATGGACGCGTACTACGACGCCCACATGGACCTCATCGCCGAGCGCCCCGCCTTCAACCTCTACAACCGCAACTGGCCCATCTACACCCACTCCGGCCAGCTCTCCCCGGCCCGCTTCAACGCCGGCGGCATGGCCAGCGAGTCGATCATCAGCTCCGGGTGCCTCATCCGCGGCCAGGTCACGCGCTCGGTGCTCTCCCCGGGTGTCGTGGTCGACCCGGGAGCCGTCGTCCAGGGCTCGATCCTGCACGACAACGTCCACATCGGGCGCGGCGCGGTGGTCCGGGGCGCGGTCCTCGACAAGAACGTGGAAGTCCCGCCGGGCGCGACGATCGGCGTCAACCCGGAGCGGGACGCCGAGTTGTACACGGTGTCGAGGGGCGGGGTCATCGCACTCGGCAAGGGCCAACTGGTCACGTAACGGCGGTTCATGGCCCCGGTGCTTTTCGGCCGCACCGGGGCTTTGTCGTGCCGGGGCGCGGGCTTGTCATGTCCCTGGACGGAAGGTGGAATCCGTGTTGTCATGCCAACTGCTGGCCATGACAACGTTGTTATGGAGGTTCCGTGCGCATCAGACGTCTCAAGAACCGACTCGCGTTACTGCTCGCCCTGGCCCTCGGCATCGCCGGGCTGGCCGCCGTCCCCACCGCCAACGCCGCCGCCGACGACGACCCCGTCGTGATCCACGGCCTGAAGGGCGAGTACTACACCCAGTCCGCCCCCGGCGCCTTCGACTTCGCCGACCTCAAGGCCACCGGCTTCGACCCGAACCTCGACTTCGACAACCTCGAACCCCGGCTCGCCTTCACCACCGGTCAGTCGGACGACGTGAGCGTCCGCTGGACCGGCAAGATCGTCCCGACGAAGACCGGTCCCCACACCTTCTCGATCATCGGCGACAACGGCTTCCGCCTGTGGATCGGCGGACAGCTCGCCATCGACCACTGGGTCGACGACTGGGACCGCGAACAGACCGCCGCCCCCATCGAGTTGACCGCCGGCACGGCCTACGACATCAAGGTCGAGTACTTCGAGCACTACGGCGGCTCCAACCTCCACCTCCGCTGGACCGAACCCGGCGGCACCAAGGTCCCCGTCCCGCAGTCGGCCTTCCGCCTCCCCGACGGATACGACTACGACGGCGCCATCGCCGCCACGGTCACGAGCACCGGCCGCACCCTGAAACTCGACTTCGCCCAGCCCCTCGCCGCACCCCCGGCCGACCTGACCGACCACCTCGAAGCGGTGATCGGCGGCACCAAGTGGCCGCTTGGAACGGTCCAATTGGACCCGGCGGACGCACGAACCCTGCTCATCCCGCTCACCGAACCCGTAGTGGGCAACAAGACGGGCACCGCACCCGGCACCGCCGACATCCGCTACGACGGCGACGCCGGCCTCGCCGCGGCCGATGGCAACGTTATCAACGCCTTCTGGAGCACCGGCCCGAACCACTCCACCCACGAACTGCGCACCCAGTGGGCCGACCAGGTGGGCCCGCACAACGTCCTCCCCGAGTACCCGCGCCCCCAGCTCACCCGCACCGACTGGCGCAACCTGAACGGGAGTTGGCAGTTCGCCGCGGCGACGGCGGGCGAACAGCCGCCGGTCGGCAAGAACCTCGCCGAGCGCATCCTCGTCCCGTACCCCGTCGAGTCCCAGCTCTCGGGCCTGGAACGGCACGAGGACCGCATGTGGTACCGCCGCACCTTCACCGTCCCCGCCGACTGGAGGATCGGCTCGGGCAAGCGGCTGATGCTCAACTTCGGCGCCGTCGACTGGCGGGCCGAGGTCTACGTCAACGGCACGAAGGTCACCGAACACCAGGGCGGCTACGACAAGTTCAGCGCCGACGTCACGGACGCCCTGAAGCCCGGCCGCACCCAGGAGTTGATCGTCGGCGTCTACGACCCCACCGACGCGGCGAACGGCGAGAACCCGCCGATCGGCAAGCAACGCCTCGACCCGAGCGGCATCTGGTACACCCCGACCTCGGGCATCTGGCAGACGGTGTGGATGGAACCGGTCGCCCCCGACCACGTCGACTCCCTCAAGCTCACCCCGGACGTCGCCAAGAGCCAACTCACCGTCGAGGCGAAGGGAGTTCGGGACGGCGTACCGATCACAGCGACGGCGTACGACGGAAAGCGCGCGGTAGCCACCGCACACGGCCGCACGGGCGACCCGCTGACCCTGACCATCGCGAACCCCCACCTGTGGTCGCCCGACGACCCGTTCCTCTACGACCTGAAGGTCACCGTCGGCAAGGACCGCGTCGGCAGCTACTTCGGGATGCGTTCGATCGCCGTGGAGAAGGTGAACGGCGTCCCGCGCACGGTCCTCAACGGCAAGCCGATCTTCATGATGGCCACCCTCGACCAGGGCTTCTGGCCCGACGGCCTCTACACAGCCCCCACCGACGAGGCCCTCGCCCACGACCTCAAGGTCCACAAGGAGTTGGGCTTCAACGCCGTGCGCAAGCACATCAAGGTCGAGCCCGACCGCTGGTTCTACTGGGCCGACCGGCTCGGCCTCATGGTGTGGCAGGACATGCCGGCGATGACCGCCGGGGTGAACCCGTCCGCCGCCGCCCGCGCCGAGTACGAGCGCGAGATGAAGCAGATGATCGACGAGCACATCAGCAGCCCGTCGATCGTCATGTGGGTGACGTTCAACGAGGGCTGGGGCCAGTACGACGAGGCCCGGATCGCCGACCAGGCCAAGGCCTGGGACCCGACCCGGCTCGTCAACAGCATGTCCGGCATCAACCTCGGGGTCGACGGCGGCACCGGCGACATCATCGACGAGCACGGCTATCCCAGCCCCGCGCTGCCACCCCACCCGGACGGCCAACGCGCCCTGGTCAGCGGCGAGTACGGCGGTCTCGGGCTCGCGGTGCCGGGACACGCCTGGTCGGTCCAGCAGTCGTACGTGGACGTAGACCCGGCCGCCTACACCGACGACTACCTCGCCAAGCTCGCCGAGGTGCACGCCCTGACCTGCCAGGGGAGCAATGGCGCGGTCTACACCCAAATATCGGACGTCGAGGGCGAGTTGAACGGGCTCATGACGTACGACCGCCGCGTGCTCAAGCCCGACGCGCAGCGAGTGAAGGCCGCACAGCAGGCACTGATCCGCGACGCCTCGCAGGCGACCCCCGCAGGGTGCCCCACCACCTGAACTCCCTTGGAGGACGCATGAGATGGACCCGGCGCCTGCGCCTTGGCATGGCGGGGGCGGTGGCAGTGTCCGCGCTGTTCGCCGCCCCCGCCACCAGCGCCCAGGCCTCGGTCGGCAGTCGACTCACCGACCTGGTCAACCCGTTCATCGGTACCGAGAACGACGGCAACACCTACCCCGGCGCCGCCGTGCCCTTCGGCATGGTGCAGTTCTCGCCGGACACCGGCCACAACACCGGCTACGACTACGCGCAGAACCACATTCGCGGCTTCTCCCTCGTGCACCTCTCCGGCGTGGGCTGCGGCCTCGGCGGCGATCTGCCCGTACTGCCGACGACGGGTGAGGTGACGCAGACGGACTACGCCCAGTACGCGGCCGAGTTCAGCCACGACGACGAGCACGCGAGCCCCGGCTACTACCAGGTCGGCCTGAAATCCGGCATCGAGGCCGAACTCACGGCGACCGCACGCACGGGCGTTCAGCGCTACACCTTCCCGGCTACCGACAAGGCCAACGTCCTGCTCAACGCGGCCCAGTCGCTCCACTCCGGGGTTTCCTCGAAGGTGGAGATCCTCGACAACCGGACCGTGCGGACCACCATCACGGGCCGCGGCTTCTGCCAGGACACCAAGCCGTACACCGTCTACACGATCACCCGCTTCGACCGGCCCTTCACCGAGTACGGCACCTGGAACGGTCCAACGGTAACCGCCGGTTCCAGGACCGGGAGCGGCGGCGCCTACGTCCGCTTCGACACGACCAAGGACCGTACCGTCGAGGCGACCACAGCCCTCTCGTACGTCGACGCGCACGGAGCGGCCGTCAACCTCCGTGCGGAGGGCGGGAGTTCGTTCGACGCGGTACGCCACCGGGCCCAACAGGCCTGGGAGGAACGGCTCGACGACGTTCGCGCGCGGGGTGGGTCCGACAGTCTGCGCCGGACCTTCTACTCGTCCTTGTACCGGTCCTTTCTCGCGCCCAACATCGGCAGCGACGCCGACGGCCGCTACACCGGCTGGGACCAACAGGTCCACCGGGCAAGGGACTTCACGTACTACCAGAACTGGTCCCTGTGGGACACCTACCGCACCCAGTCCCAGCTCCTCGCCCTGCTCGCGCCGCGCGAGGCCCGCGACATGGCGATATCGGTGATCAAGATCGACGAGGAGAGCGGCTGGCTGCCGAAGTGGGGTTACGGCACGGTCGAGACGAACATCATGACCGGCGACCCGGTCACACCGTTCCTCACCAACGCCTATCAACAGAGCTTGCTCAAGGGGTACGAGGAGCGCGCCTACCGGGCGTTGAAGCAGAACGCCGACGGCGTGCCGCCCACCGACTCGGCAGCCGTGGGCCGGGAGGCGAACAAGGAGTACCTCGCCAACGGATTCGCGCCCTACATCAAGGACCGCCCGCACGCGAAGCCCGGTGACTCGGACTACGACCACGGGGCCTCGGCCACCCTCGAGTACGCCCTCTCGGACGCGATGCTCGCGCAGATGGCCCGCGACCTGGGGCACGACGCCGACGCCGCGCGCTATGCCGCCCGCGCCCAGAGTTACCGGAACATCTTCGACCCCTCGACCGGCTTCTTCCGCGCCCGCGACGCCTCCGGCGCCTTCGTCGGTCCGGCCGATCCGGCGCAGAGCGAGGGCTTCCACGAGGGCACGTCGTGGCAGTACCAGTGGCTGGTGCCGCAGGACCTGCCCGGCATGGTCGACCTCATCGGAGGGCAACAGGCGGC
Organism: Streptomyces xylophagus; assembly: GCF_000716435.1. Taxonomy (GTDB): domain Bacteria; phylum Actinomycetota; class Actinomycetes; order Streptomycetales; family Streptomycetaceae; genus Streptomyces; species Streptomyces xylophagus. Next base: position 366,245 of record NZ_JNWO01000007.1, on the reverse strand, counting down.
CAACGCCCGGCTCGACTCCTTCTTCGCCTACGTCCAACTGCTCGTCGACCCGGCGAAGACAGCCCGCGAGGTGTGGGTCAACGGACCGTACGACTACTACAACGCGGACAAGTACAACCCGCAGAACGAGCCCGACCTCATCGCCCCCTACACCTATCTGTCGACCGGCCAGCCGTGGAAGACGACCGATGTCGTCCATGCCGCGCTGACCTTGTTCACGGACGGTCCGACCGGCATGACCGGCAATGACGACCTCGGCACGATGTCCGCCTGGAACGTGCTGTCGTCGATCGGGATCTTCCCGGTCCAGCCCGGCTACGACACCTGGGGCCTGTCCACGCCCGTCTTCGACCGGGTCGACCTGACCCTGGACCGTCGCTACTACCCGCACGGCGCCCTGACCATCAAGGCGCCCGGCACCTCGGCCGGCGACCGCTACATCCAGGCCGCCCGGACGGACGGGACGTCGTACGACCGGACGTACCTGACAACCGGCCTGCTGCGGTCCGTACGGTCCCTGGACTTCACGGTCGGCCCGCACCCGTCGGAGTGGGGTACGTCACCCCAGGCGGGACCACCGGCACTGAAGTGATCTCAGGCGTCTCTAGAGTCCCGCCCCTCTCAGAGGGGTGGGACCGGGGCCGGATGTAATCTGCTGTTAACTGTGCGTAGCTTGATCGTACTTGACCGTAATCGCTTGTCGGCGCTTGACTGCTTGCTCACCCCTAGTCGACGCGAGGCAAGCAATTGACTTCTGACCTGCTCGCTCCTCTCGACCTTGCGTTCTGGAACATCGAGTCCGACCGGAACCCGATGCATCTGGGCGCGCTCGGCGTCTTCTCGGCGCACTCGCCCACCGCGGGAGCCCACGCCGCCGACCTGCTCGCTTCCCGTGCCGCCGCCGTCCCCGGGCTGCGGATGCGCATCCGGGACGTGTGGCAGCCGCTGTCCCTGTCCTTCGGGAGCGCGACCCGTGAGGCCGATCCCGACTTCGACCCGCTGCACCACGTCCGGCTGCATGCCCCGACCGCCGACTTCCAGGAGGTCGCGGGCCGGCTCATGGAGCGCCCGCTGGAGCGCGGCCGGCCCCCGTGGGAGGCGCATGTGCTGCCCGGCGAGGACGGGGTCTCGTTCGCCGTGCTGTTCAAGTTCCACCACGCCCTGGCCGACGGACTGCGCGCGCTGACCCTCGCCGCCGCCATCCTCGACCCGATGGACATGCCCGAGCGCCGTCCCCGCCCCGCGGAACCCGCGCGGAGCCTGCTGCCCGACGTGCGCAAGCTGCCCGGGCTGCTCCGGGACGCCCTTTCCGACGTGGGCCGGGCCCTCGACATCGGCGCGTCCGTCGCCCGCTCAACCCTGGACGTGCGTTCGTCGTCGGCGCTGACCTCCGAAGCCTCGGGCACCCGCCGTACCGCCGGAGTCGTCGTCGACCTCGACGACGTGCACATCATCCGCAAGACCGTCGGCGGCACCGTCAACGACGTGCTCATCGCCGTCGTCGCCGGCGCCCTGCGCCGCTGGCTCGACGAACGCGGCGACGGCAGCGAGGGCGTCGCGCCCCGCGCCCTGATCCCCGTCTCCAAGCGCCGCCCGCGCAGTGCGCAGCCACAGGGCAACCGGCTCTCCGGGTACCTGATACGGCTGCCCGTCGACGACCCCGACCCGCTCGGGCGGCTCGACTCGGTACGTGCCGCCATGGACCGCAACAAGGACGCCGGACCAAACCGGGGCGCGGGTGCTGTGGCCCTGCTCGCCGACCATGTACCGGCGCTCGGTCACCGGCTCGGCGGACCCCTTGCCGCGCAGGCCGCCCGGCTCTGGTTCGACATCCTGGTCACCAGCGTCCCGCTGCCCGGCATCGGCCTGAAGCTCGGCGGGAACCCGGTCACCGCGGTCTTCCCGTTCGCCCCGCTGGCCGGTGGCCAGTCCCTCGCGGTCGCCGTCTCCACGTTCCGCGGACAGGTCCACTACGGGCTCGTCGCGGACGCCGAGGCCGTACCCGATCTGGATGTGTTCGCCCGCGCCCTCACCGAGGAGGTGGAGACGCTCATCACCGCCTGTGGGTCGTGACGTGGCACGAGTTTGGTGCTGCGGCCCCGCGCTCCGTAAAATTCCCTGTTCGACGGCCGCGCGATCGGAGCGCCGCCGCGGATGACCCAAGGAAACGGCAGCGCGATGACGGTGACAGAGGACGGCTCCATGACCCCGGACGAGGTCGTGTACGGGCCCGGCATCGACCCCGAGCGGCTGGCCGTCTGCCTCAGCGTGCTCGACGAACTCGAGAAGATCGACGTCGACCACCCCGACGCGATCACCGTGCGCCGGGCCACCGCGGGCATCTACCGCAGCGTCAAGCAGCGCCGCCGCCAGGAGCGCCGGGCCGCGAAGACCTCGCACGACAAGGCGGTCACCGAGTCCACCGCGACCGGCTCCGCCCAGCGCATCGACGACGAGACCGAGGGCCTGCTCCCGTCGTCGGTGACGGAGGAGGGCCGGATCGCCGGGATACTCCAGCGCCCGCGCTCCTGCTACACCTGCAAGACCCGGTACGTGGAAGTCGACTACTTCTACCACCAGCTCTGTCCCGACTGCGCCCGCCTGAACCGCGAGAAGCGCGACGACCACGCCGACCTCACCGGCAAGCGCGCGCTGCTCACCGGCGGTCGCGCCAAGATCGGCATGTACATCGCGCTGCGGCTGCTGCGCGACGGCGCGCACACGACGATCACCACGCGCTTCCCGAAGGACGCCATCCGCCGCTTCAAGGCCATGGACGACTCCGCGGACTGGCTGCACCGCCTGGAGGTCGTCGGCATGGACCTGCGCGACCCGGCCCAGGCGGTCGCCCTCGCCGACCAGATCGCCGAGGCCGGCCCGCTCGACGTCCTCATCAACAACGCGACCCAGACCGTACGCCGGCTGCCCTCCGCGTACGCCGCCCTCGTCGACGGCGAGAGCGCCCCGCTGCCCGCCGGTGAGCTGCCCGCCCACCACGTCATCGGCGCCTTCGGCTCCGGCGCGGTCGACGGCCTGGCCGCGCTGCCCGTCGGCATCAGCGGCCTCGACGCCCAGCAGGTCGCCGACCTCGCCCTCGTCGCGGGCAACGCCAGCGTCGCCCGGCACCTCGACGGCACCGCCATCGACGCCGGCGGCCTGGTGCCCGACGTGGTCGACACCAACACCTGGGTGCAGACCATCGAGCAGATCTCCCCGGTGGAGCTTCTCGAGACCCAACTCTGCAACTACACCGCGCCGTTCATCCTGATCAGCAAGCTCCGCCCGGCCATGGCCGCCGCCGCCAGGGCTGCGAAGAGCGGACGCGCGTACATCGTCAACGTCTCGGCGATGGAGGGGGTCTTCGGCCGCGGCTACAAGGGCGCCGGGCACCCCAACACCAACGCCGCCAAGGCCGCGATGAACATGGTGACCCGGACCAGTGGCCAGGAGATGTTCCAGAGCGACGGCATCCTCATGACCTCGGTCGACACCGGCTGGATCACCGACGAACGCCCCCACTACGACAAGCTCCGCCTCGCCGAGGAGGGCTTCCACGCACCGCTCGACCTGGTCGACGGCGCGGCCCGGGTTTACGATCCGATTGTGCGCGGCGAGCAGGGCGAGGACCTGTACGGCGTCTTCCTGAAGGACTACGCGCCCGGCAAGTGGTAACCCGCCACCCCGGACACGAGTCCCGGTGACCGCCGGGTCCCGGCCCTGGTGAGCACCGCGCGAGGAGTTCCCATGGCCAGTGCACACGGCATCGATCCGAGGGCCTTCAAGGACCCCCGCAACCACTACCCGACCGACGCGGAGTTCTACGCGAGCGACCGCCCGGCCCACCCCGTCCTGCCGGAGGACCGCCCGCGCGGCGGCGGGCCCACGACCGCGGTGAAGCACCGCGGGACCTGGGCCACGGTCGCGCTCGTCGCCGGCATCGTCCTGTTGATCCTTGTGGGGATCGCCCTGTTCCCGTAACCCTGTGATCCGGTGATCTCCTGAGGGAGCCGGGCGGGCGACTCGGCGAGCCGCTAAGAGTGAGGCGGCGCGGCCGACCTCAGCCGGTCGTGGACGGCGTACCCGCCCGACGTGTACGCCGCCCGCACCCGGGTCCCGCCGTCCACCAGGAGATCCGCCCCGGTGATCCACTCGGCCTGGTCGGAGGCCAGCCACAGCACGGCCCGTGCGATGTCGGCCGGTTCGCCGATCCGGCCGAGCGGCAGCCCGGCGGCGACCTCCGCCTCGCCGGGCTCCCACACGAACCGAGCCATCTCGGTGCGGACGAGCCCGGGGGAGACGGAGTTGACCCGCACCTTCGGCGCGAGTTCGCCCGCGAGCTGCTGCGTGAGATGAAGCAGCGCCGCCTTGCTGGTGCCGTACGCACCCACGTTCGGCCCGACATGCCCGGCGCCCTCCGTGCACACGTTGACCACCGCGCCGCCGTGCTCCCGCATCCACGCCCGCCAGGCGCACTGCACCAGCCGCAGCGGCGCCTCCACGTTCACGGTGAACGCCGTCCGCCAGGCTTCCGGATCGACCTCCATCAGCGGGCCGTACGGCTGGTTCGTCGCCGCGTTGTTGACGACGACGTCGATCCGCCCGAAGGCGCGCAGCGCGAACTCGGCCAACTCCCTCGGGTGTTCGGGGTCGCCGACATCCCCGGCAAGACCGACCCCGCCCAACTCCTCCGCGACGCGCGCCACTTCGCCGGCGCCCCGCGCGCTCACGCACACCTGTGCCCCGGCCCCGGCGAACGCCTCGGCGACCGCGCGCCCGATCCCGCGCGTACCGCCGGTGACCAGGACGGCCCGGCCCCGCAGACCGTACGACGACGACGTCATCGCCGTACGATCTCATGACGGACCGTCAGTCGACAGCCCCCAGGCGGGAGTTGGGCAGGCGCGAGTTCCGCGCGGCCACTATGCCCAGGACCGTGCGCCAGTCCTCCAGGACCCCGGCGTCGAGGCCGACGACCTTGGCCGCGTCGTCGGCCTGGCGGAGGGTGATCGCGTCGTCGGCGAGCGGATCGCGCTCGAAGGCGGCGGCATCGGCGTGGGACATGGGGCCGCCCTGGGCCCGAAGGGTCAGCGTGCTCTGCGCGGACAGGTCGTGGTCCGGTGAGACGGTGGCCAGATAGCGCTTCGCGGGCACGTGCAGCCGGACCAGGTGGGCGACCCGGTCGCCGAGCAGGGCGTGGACCGCGTCCGCCGCGTGGTCGGCGTGTCCGGCGTCGTCGCCGGGTTGCAGGAGATGCCCGATGTCGTGGACCAGGCCGGCGAGTTGGAGTTCCTTGTCGGCGGGGCGACTTCGGCGCAGCAGTGCGGCCGTCTGCAGCGCGTGATCGTGCAGATCGACCGGATCACCGCTCCGGTCGGGGGTGTCCCAGGCGCCCCGACAGGCGTACAGCAGATCCATCAGCTCCTCGACGCTGCGCAACTCCATGCGTCAGTCCTCCCGCGAGACAGCCCGTGCGGAACGCCAGGAGATCATGACGAGCTTTCGACTCAGCCAACGGGACCTGAACTGCGTGACGCCTTCAGTGACGTAGGTCATGTTCTCGATCGTGTGTCCGCGGATGTAGGCCATGCGGGTGGCCGTCAAACCGCGCATGATGTAACAAACCGGTTCAGGTCATGGCCGAAGAACACGGGGAGACTTGCAATGGTTACCCCATGTTTTCAGCCCCATCGAGCGGCGGCCCGCTCATTTGGTTAACCTGAGGCGGACGGACAGCAACAAGGGGTCCCACCCACACCCATGGTCCGTCCCGGGGCAAGCCGGTCACACCGACTTGCTCTCACACGAGTAACTGGCGCCACCGCGTCCGAACTGCCTTCAACCCACACCCGAGCGGGCCTCAGGTACCGGACCGGAGAATGGCCGGTATGCCCCGAGGGTGACCCGACACAAAAGGAGTGCGCGGTGACACCGGAGAAGACGAACAGCGAGCAACGCCCCAAGGAAACGACGGAGCGTGCGGGCCACCGGTCCGACGAGCTCGGCAGCCTGGCCGTGTGGGCACGGTCCGCCCCCATCCGTCTCGCGGGCTACGAGGACGACCTCGCCGAGCCCCACATCCTGCCCAGCGTGGACTGACCACCTTCGGGACCCATCGCGATCGCCGACAGCATGGGCGTGCGAAAATCACGCCCATGCTGATCAGAGAAGCCGCGGCCGACGACTGGCCGCGGATCTGGCCTTTCTGGCACCGGATCGTCGCCGCCGGCGACACCTACACGTGGGCCCGGGACACCTCCGAGGAGGCGGCCCGGGCCTTGTGGACGAACCCGCCGAAGCGCGTCTACGTCGCCGAGGACGAGACCGGGACCGTCGTCGGCTCCGCCTTCGTCACCCCGAACTACGGCGGCCCCGCCGACCGCATCGCCAACGCCGGCTTCATGGTCGACCCCGACCACGGAGGACGGGGCATCGGCCGCGCCCTCGCCGCACACATCCTCACCGAGGCCCGCGCCCAGGGCTTCCGGGGCATGGTCTTCAACGCCGTCGTCGAGACCAACCCCGCCGTCAAGCTCTGGCTCTCCCTCGGCTTCACGATCCTGGGCACGGTGCCGGACGCGTTCGACCATCCCCGGGACGGGCGCGTGGGCCTGCACATCATGTACCGCGCTCTCTAGAAGCGACTTCCAGCAGCGCCTTCTAGCCGAGTGGCGCCGTCCGCACCCACGGGCGCAGCTTCTCCAGCTCCGCCGCGAGCTCCAACAGCGCTGCCTCCGACCCCGGCCGCCCCACCAGCTGTACGGCGCAGGGCGCGCCGGAGGGCAGGGTGCCGAACGGGACCGACATCGCGGGCCAGCCGGTGAGGTTCCAAGGGGGCGTCATCGGCGAGTAGTTGGTGTTGGCCAGCACATTGCGCAGCCAGCCCCGCTCGTGCCACGGCCCGGCCTTGGGGGAGCGGCGGGCCAGCGCCGGCGTCAACAGGATGTCGTACTCGGCGAAGAAGGGCGCGAGGCGCTCCCGCAGCCGCTCACGGCCCTTGCCGGTGCGGACGCTCTTCACGAACCGGCGCCCGATGGCCGCGTGCACCCGGGTCCGCCGCGTCAGCTTGCGCGGGTCGAGCCCCGCCGCGTCCACCGAGGTACCCGCCGTCCAGTGCGCGAGCGATGTGTTGCTCAGGGACAGCGGATACGGCGGATCGGCGCGGTGGACCGCGTGACCGGCCCCGGCCAGCAGCCCGGCCGCCTCCCGGACGGCGGTCGTATACGGCTTGCTGACGGCGACTCCGACGAGCGGGCTGCGGACGGAGACGGCGACTTTGCGGGAGGTGGGCTCGTCGGGTCGTACGACCTCGGTGTCGGCGATGACCGAAAACATCAGCCGGGCGTCCTCGACGGTCGTCGCGAGGGGGCCGTTTTCGGACATTCCGAACCAGTCGCCGTCGCCGATGCCGGCCGGGACGACCCCGAAGCCCGGCTTGATGGTGACCAGGCCGCAGTTGGCCGCCGGGATGCGCAGTGAGCCCATGCCGTCGTTGCCGAGGGCGATCGGCACCATGCCGGCGGCGACCGCGGCCGCGCTCCCGCCCGAGGAACCCCCTGCCGTGCGGGTGGTGTCCCACGGGTTGCGGCTGGTGCCGTGGACGCCCTCCGTAGTGCCGAAGACGCACAGCTCGGGCACGTTCGTGAGTCCTACGACCACCGCGCCCGCCGCGCGTAGCCTGGCCACGGTGACGTGGTCGTGGTCGGCGGGGGTGTCCGGGGTCGCGGCGGAGCCGACCCGGTTGGACTCGCCTGTCACAGCGAGGTTGTCCTTCACGGCCAACGGCACGCCCGCCAGGGGCAGTTCGGCGAGATCGGCCCGCGCGGCCACCTCATCGGCCTCCTTGAGCGCCGCCTCCGCCCGCACCACCCGGAACGCCCCGACCCGCCCGTCGAGCCGTTCGATCCGGGCCAGATGCTCGGCCACCACCTCACGCGGCGTGACCCGCTTCTCGCGTACGGCGGCGGAGATCTCGGCGGCGGTACGGCCGACCCAGCTGGTCACGGGCGCGCTCCTTCGTTCTACTCGCGAGTACGTAGGGAGAACTGTGCCTCGGCCGGGGCGGCGCGTCGAGGGGTGGCCGGTCTTGGACATTCGGAGGCGTCTTCTTGGACTTTTCACGGGCCGCTCGCGAGCAGGCGCCCATTGACCTGCTGGTGATCCGATCAATGGCTCAACTCGCCTGCTGCCGCGCCCCATTGACAGCCCCATAGGGCAGCTCAATCATCAGACATCCGATGATTTGGAGCCGCTCATGAGTACGTATCCAAGACGTCAGGTACTCGGCGCGACGGCGGGCGTCGCCGCCTCGGCCACCCTTCCGCTTGTTGTTCCGCTCTCCCTGGCGACGGACGCGCGGGCCGCCGAACCCGTCGCCACCCGGTCCGGACCGTGGGTCCCCGTCCCCGAGCCGGTCCCCGTCCCGCTCGACGGCCTCTACGACAACGACGGCATCGACACCGCCTCCGCACGCGGCGGCGACTTCGACGGCTCCGGCTACACCTTCCCGGGCGAGGCACTCCCCACCGGCCGCGTCGAGGTCGACGGCATCACCTTCCTCTTCCCCTCCTCGGCCGCCGGCGCCAAGAACAACGTCGTCGCGATGGGCCAGCGCGTCGAACTGCCCCAGGGCCGCTACCTGTCGGCCGCCTTCCTCACCTCGGGCAGCTACGGCAACGCCTCAGGCAACGCCACCGTCCACTACGCCGACGGCTCCACCACGACCGGCGGCCTCGGCGGCGCCGACTGGTACGCGGCCGGCGGCTCGCTCTCCGCCCCGTACCGCTACCGGCCGGACGGCACCCAGGACCAACACGGCGTCGGCATCGGCACCTCGGAGGTCTGGCTCGACCCGCAGCGCGAGGCGGTCGCCCTCACCCTCCCGGTCACCAACCCGGCCGAGGCGGGCCGGACTTCCCTGCACGTCTTCGCCCTCTCCCTCCAACCCGCCGCCCAGGGAAGGGCGTTGGCACTGCGCGACGCCCACTCCACGAACTCGCTGCTGGAGTCGTCCGGCGCGCAGAGCGTCGAGGCGACGGTCGTGAACGCCGGTACGGTCGCGATCCTCGCGGGCGACGGAGTGTCCGTGCGCGTCGACGCCGAGGGTGCCCGCACGGTCGAGCCCGCCCGTGTCCGGCGACTCGACCCCGGTGAGCAGGCCCGCGTCCGCGTCGGCATCCGCAGCGGTGCCACGCCCGGCACCGTGCGGGACGGCACGGTGACCGTGACCGGCCGCGGCGCCCAAGCGGCCGTATCTCACGAGCAGTTGACCCTCGGTGTCGCCGACTACCGGCCCACCGAGACCTCCCTCGCCGGCCACCAGGCGCCGTACTGGTTCCAGGGGGCCAAGTTCGGCATCTTCATCCACTGGGGCGTCTACTCGGTGCCCGCCTGGGCGCCGGTCGGCCAGCAGTACGCCGAGTGGTACTGGGACCAGATGCAGGACCCGAACAACCCGACGTACGCCTACCACCGGGACACCTACGGCGAGGACTTCGCGTACGACGACTTCATCCCGCGCTTCACCGCCGAGAAGTTCGATCCGCGGGCCTGGGTGGAACTGTTCCGGGACGCGGGCGCCCAGTACCACGTGCTCACCTCGAAGCACCACGAGGGCTTCGCGCTGTGGGACACCAAGGTCTCCGACCGCAACGCCGTGAAGATGGGCCCCAGGAGAGACCTGGTCAAGGAACTCTTCGACGCCTCACGTCGCCACACGCCCGAACTCCACCGCGGGCTCTACTTCTCGATGCCGGAATGGTTCAACCCCGACAACCCGTGGATGGGCCACGCCCCGCGCAATCCGTACACCCTTCAGCCGCTGCCGTACACCGGATACACCGCGGGCAAGGACTTTGTGACGGAGTATCAGGCCCCGCAGATGCTGGAACTGATCCACGGCTACGACCCCGAGCTCATCTGGTGCGACATCGGCGGCGCCAACGACAGCCTCGATGTGCTGGCGGAGTACTTCAACCACGCCAAGAACCGCCGCCGTCCGGTCGACGTGACCGTCAACGACCGTTCGGGGATCGCCTTCCACGACTTCACCACGCCCGAGTACACGACGTACGAGAACACGGTCGTCGCCAAGTGGGAGTCCAGCCGCGGCCTCGACCCGTTCAGCTACGGCTACAACCGGGCGACCCCCGACGACGGCTACATGACGGCCGAGGAGGTCGTGCGCAACCTCGTCGACATCGTGTCGAAGAACGGCAACTTCCTTCTCGACATCGGCCCTCGGGCCGACGGCTCGATCCCCGAGATCATGCAGACCCGGCTCCGCGAGACGGGCCGCTGGCTGCGGGTCAACGGCGAGGCGATCTACGACACGACGTACTGGTCGCGGATGGCGCAGCTCGGCGCCGACCTGAGGTTCACGGTCCGTCCCGACGAGGCCTTCTACATCCACTCGCTGGTCGAACCGGGCGCGAAGCTCACCGTCGAGGCGCCGGTGCCGGTGCGCGCGGGCGACAAGGTGACACTGCTCGGCCACGACCGGCCCCTGACCTGGACCGTGACGAACGGAGCACTGGTGATCGACGTACCCCTGGCGGCCCGGAAGTCGGGCCAATACGTGTGGGTCTTCAAGGTGGAGTGGCATGGCTGAGCACAAGAAGAGACGGTTCCGGTTGGTCGGCTTCGCGGCGGTGTTCGCACTGCTCGCGGCCCCCGCAGTGCCGGCGGTCGCGGTCCAGCAGACGGGGGCGGCGGTGCCGGTCACCGTCCCCGCGCTGTCCAACTGGACTCCCGCATCCGGGAGTTACAACTTCGGCGGCGGCGCGCGCATCGTCGCCGACAGCAAGAGTGAACGCGAGGTCGCCGACACCCTCGCCGACGACCTGAAGGCCGCCGGTCATGGCGCGGTTCCCGTCGTAAGGGGCGGAGCCCGACCCGGTGACATCGTGATCGAAGTCCGGTCGGCGAAGGGATCGTTGGGCGCCGAAGGCTATGAACTCCAGGCAGATAAAAGGCTGTTGGTGACCGGTGCGACCGAGACCGGTGCCTTCTACGGCACCCGCACCCTCCTCCAACTGCTCGCCCAGGGTGACCGCATCCCGGCCGGACGCACGGTCGACGTACCGCGTTACAAAGAACGCGGGGTCGGCGTCTGCGCCTGCTACATCCACATCTCCCTGCCCTGGCTGGAGAACCTGGTGCGCGAGATGGCGTACCACAAGCTCAACCAACTGCTCCTGGAAATCAAGGTGAAGAGCGACGCGCACCCCGAGGCCAACACCTGGGGCTACTACACCAAGGACGAGCTGCGCCGCCTCGTCGCCCTCGGCGACAAGTACCACGTCGAGATCATTCCCGAGATCAACTCCCCGGGCCACATGGACCCGTGGATAGAGAACCGCCCCGATCTCCAACTCACCGACAGCGACGGCAACAAGCAGCCCGCCCGCCTCGACGTCACCCAGCAGGCCGCGTTCGACTACTACACGAGCCTGATGGACGAGTACGCGCAGGTCTTCACCGCGACGTCCTGGCACATGGGCGCCGACGAGTACATGCTCGGCTCCGACTACTCCAAGTACCCGCAGATGCTGCGCTACGCCCAGGAGAAGTACGGCGCCGACGCCACCCCGCAGGACGCCTACATCGATTTCATCAACCGCGTCCAGGCCCACGCGGCGAGCAAGGGCAAGAAGCTGCGCATCTGGAACGACGGACTCACCGGCGCCAACACCGTGCCGGTCGCGGCGGGCACGACGGTCGAGCACTGGCTGAACGTGCAGGAGAGACCCAGCCAACTCATCGCCCAGGGCTACCCGTTGATGAACGCGGCCTACTCCCTCTACCTCGTCCGCGGCGGCTTCCACAGCGACACCGAGTCGCTGTACGACCAGAGCTGGGACCCACGCAGCTTCGAGGGCGAGAAGCTGACCTCCAGCGAGGGCATCACCGGCGCGAAGATCAGCCTCTGGCCCGACAATGGGCGCGGCGAGACCGAGAACGAGGTCGCCACCGACACCGAGCCCGCGCTGCGGCACCTCGCCCAGGCGACCTGGGGCGACCCGCATCCCGATGCCACATACGCCGCATTCACCGCGCGGGGTACGGCAGTTGGGCATGCGCCCGGGTGGCGGGACCTGACCCAGGTGCCGGTGACGGACGGAACGTACACCTTCCGGACGTCGGGTGCCTCCTTCGCCGCCACGGTGCAGCGCACGGCGGACGGTTACGCGACCGTGCGGACCGCCGACGGCTGCCTGGAGGTGCAGGGCGGCAAGCTCACCCTCAACGTGCCGCTCCAGCCGGGAGCCGCGGCGACCCCGCAGCCCTGCGATGCCGCGAACACCATGCAGCGCTGGGAGTTGACGCCTTCGACGGGCGGTTACCGGCTCGTGAACGCGATCACGCAGATGGCGCTGAGCGTCGCGGACGACGGACGGCTCGTGCAGTACCCGCCGGACCAACACCAGCCGGCCATCTGGCACTTGACCGCCAACTGACCCGAGGAGTCCCACCCCATGGCCCTCTCCCGACGTCTCTTCGTCCTCTCGGCCACCGCCCTCGCCGCGACCGCGACCGCCACGACACCCGCCCTCGCGGCGACCCCACCCCCGTCCGACTCCCGCTACCGCATCCCCGTCAGCCCGGACGACACCGAGGCCGAACTGGTCCGCAAGGCCTCCCAAGTCCGGCCCACCGCACGGCAGGTGGCCTGGCAGCAGCTGGAGCGGACCGCGTTCCTGCACTTCGGCGTGAACACCTTCACCGGGCTCGAGTGGGGGACCGGCGACGAGGACCCCAACGTGTTCCAGCCGACCGGCCTCGACACCGACCAGTGGGCCCGCGCCCTGCGCGACGGCGGTTTCAAGCTCGCCATCCTCACCGTCAAGCACCACGACGGCTTCGTCCTCTACCCGTCCCGCTACACCAACCACACGGTGGCATACAGCAGTTGGCGTGCGGGAGAGGGCGACGTACTGCGCTCCTTCGCCGACTCCATGCGGCGGTACGGCCTCAAGGTCGGCGTCTACCTCTCGCCCGCCGACGAGAACCAGTACCTCCACGGCGTCTACGCCAACGGCAGCGTACGCGGCACGCGCACCATCCCGACACTCGCCGCCGGTGACGACCGCACGCCGGACGCCTTCTACACACTCGACGCCACCGACTACGGCGCCCACATGCTCAACACCCTCTACGAAGTGCTGACCGAGTACGGCCCGATCGACGAGGTCTGGTTCGACGGCGCCCAGGGCCGCATCCCGCCGGGCAAGGTCGAGGACTACGACTGGGACAGCTGGTACACGCTGGTCAGATCGCTCGCTCCGGACGCGGCGATCGCCGTGACGGGCCCGGATGTGCGGTGGGTCGGCAACGAGGGCGGCACCGCGCGGGAGGACGAGTGGAGCGTCCTCCCGGTCAAGGAGGAGCAGTACGGCCGCACGGACTGGGCGCTGTCGTACGACACCCCTGACGAGGGCAGTCGTAGCGCGCTCGTCTCGGCGCAGCCGAAGACCGACTACCTGCAGTGGTGGCCCGCCGAGTGCGATGTGTCGATCCACGACGGCTGGTTCTACCACCCGGACCAAGTCCCCAAGAGCGTCGAGGAGTTGATCGACATCTACTTCGGTTCGGTCGGCCGCAACTCGGTCCTGCTGCTCAATGTGCCACCGGACACGGACGGCCTGCTGGCCGCCCCCGACGTGGCACGCCTGCGCGAGTTCCGCGAGCGCGTGGACCGGGAACTGCCCGAGGACCTGGCGCGCGGAGCCCGGACGACCGCCTCGCCGGGGCGGGTCGCCGTCGACTTCGGTACGGAACGGGAGGTGGACCGCGTCCGGTTGGCGGAGGACATCCGGCGCTACGGCCAGCAGGTCGAGGGCTTCGTCGTCGAGGCGTACGTCGACGAGGCCTGGACGGAGGTCACCCGGGCCGGAACGATCGGCGCGAGCCGCATCCTGCTGCTGCCCGCGCCCGTACGCGCCCGGCGGTGGCGGGTCCGCGTCACGGCAGCGCGGGACACCGTACGCATCGCGGAGTTCGGGTTGTACCGGTCGCGGGTCTGAGCGGCCCGCGACCGACCTCACATGTCCTTGAGGAGCTTCTCCAGGAAGACCAGGGATTCGGGGCCCGGTGAAGCGACCAGGCTCAGCCGGTCCATGACCGCGAGGTAGCGGTCGACCTCTTCGGGCTTGTCCAAGTACAGGGCGCTGGTGAGCTGTTCGAGATAGACGATGTCCGGCAGGTCCGGGACCGGGAAGCGCAGCACGGTGATCGGACCGCCGGCGGCCGCGTGGCCACCCACGTGGAACGGCAGCACCTGGAGCGTGACGTTCGGCAGGGCGGACACCTCGACGAGGTGCCGCAGCTGTTCGCGCATCACGTCGGCCCCGCCGAGCGGTCGGCGCAGCGCCGCCTCGTCCACCACGACCCACAGCTTCGGTGCGTCGGGTCTGGTGAGCAACTCCTGGCGGGTCATGCGGAGTTCGACGCGGCGCTGGATCGAGTCGGGGGTGTCGACGGGACGCCCGAGCCGGATGACGGCCTCGGCGTACGCGGCGGTCTGCAACAGGCCCGGGATGAACTGGACTTCGTACGTGCGGATGAGGGAGGTGGCCTCCTCCAGCCCCAGGTGCTGCTCGAACCAGGTCGGGAAGGCGTCGCCGTACGCGCGCCACCAGCCGGGTTCGTTGGCGCGGCGGGCGGAGTCCAGGAACTCCTGGCGCGCGTCCGGTGCGTGGAGGCCGTACAGCGTCAACAGGTCGGCGACATCGCGTTCCTTGAAGCCGACCCGGCCCAACTCCATGCGGCAGAGCTTGGCGTCCGAGGCCCGTATCGCCGAAGCGGCAGTGTCGCGCGTGATGTTGAGGGACTCGCGCAGGCGACGCAGACGCGTGCCCAACATGATGCGCTGGACGGTCGGACCACCGCGCTGAAGGCTCAGCACGTCGGAGCTTGATGGCGCGTATTCCGGTTGAGCTGCAGTCATGTTCATCCCCTCGGCGGCCGCGCCGATACCGTCCGCAAGTTTTCGGGACTCAAAACAGGATCGTAGCACCGAGGTTCCGGATAACTGCGGGGAGTGAAGGAGCCGGAAGGTGCCGGCCTGTGTCCGGCGCCTTCCGGCCATCCGCGGGTTTGCCTGACTTCAGCGGCCGGGGAGTAGGCCGTCGAAGTCGCCGTCCTTCACACCGCGGACGAACGCGGAGATCTCGGCGCTGGTGTAGACGAGCGCCGGACCTTCGGGATGGCGCGAGTTGCGTACGGCGATGTGACCGTCGGAGAGCGCGGCCAACTCGACGCAGTTGCCCTCGGGGTTGCTGTGGTGGCTCTTGCGCCACTGTGCGCCGCTCAGCAGGGTCGCCGCCATGCCGTTCTCGTGCTGGTTCTGAGGCCTCATCGCTCCCCCGGAAGATCGAATGCAATTGCAGCTTCAATTGCACCCATTGGTGATGTGGAGGACGATAGCCCTCGGGGGGACCGCTCGCAAGATCGTCTGCAATTGCAGCGGTAATTGCCGATGCACTTGCGTTCGCAGGGGCAGTCGGAGGACGATGTTCCGGACAGGTGTAGTGCGCGCAGTTGTTCTCTCTTCCCAGGGGTCTCAGGGGTCGCGATGTCCGCAGAGCAAGACGTACGACCGGTCGATGCCCTGCGTGTCGAGGGGACTTGGGAGTGGCTGTGCCGCGCCGTCGACGAGGTGGGCAGACCCGACCCCGGGCAGACCGTCACCCTGATCCCCGCCGTCGGGGACGGGACCAACCCCGCTCTCTGTTCCGTCCTGGTCGTGCCGCCGATGCCTCAATCGGCTCACGTGGCACGGGACTTCACCCGGGCCGCGCTGGCCGACCGGGCCGGGGGCGAAGTCGTCGACGACATGACGGTCACGGTGTCGGAGCTGGTGAGCAACGCGTTGCGCTACGGCCGGGCGCCCAACTCCCTGGTGGAACAGCAGCCTTCGCTGTGGCTCGCGGTGTGGGACCGGCTGCCGTACGCGGTGTGCGCGGTCACCGACGACAGCGATCGCATACCTGTGGAGGGGTGCCCCGACGAGTTCGCTGAGTCCGGGCGCGGTCTGCAGGTGGTGTCCGCGCTGAGCGAGTCATGGGGCTGGAACTTGCGGGCGGGCGGCGGGAAGACGGTCTGGGCGCTGTTCCGCCTCTGACACGAGTCACGCGCTCGCCTCCTACCGAGAGACGCTCGAATCCTACCGAGAGACGCACGAAAGAGGGGCACCGGCAACGCCGGTGCCCCTCTTCGGTGTTGGTGCTCAGACCTTGCGGCCGATGCCGCAGATCGCGTCCACGTCGGACGGGTCGCGGCCCACGTCGACCGGCTCCGGGTGCCACTGCGAGGTGGGCACGATGCCGGGCTCGATGACCTCCAGGCCCTTGAAATAGGCCGCGATCCGCTCGGGGCCGCGCAGGTGGTACGAGCTGGCGGAGTTGGCGTTGTACACCGCAATCGCCTGGTTCAGCGCCGCGTTGGTGTCGGTGCCGTCGCTCAGGGCGAGATAGCTGCCCGGGGGCAGGGCGTCCAGGAAGCGGCCCACGACGGCCTCGGGCTCGTCCGAGTCCGGGATCTGGCCCAGGATGCCCAGCATCGTCAGCGCGATCGGCTTGCTGAAGTCCAGCGTCTGGGCCGCGACTTCGAGAATCCGGTCCGGGTCGCGCACATCGGCCTCGAGGTAGGCGCAGGCGCCCTCCGGGGTGCTGGTGAGCAACGCCTGGGCGTGCACCAGCACCAGCGGGTCGTTGTCGACGTACACGATCCGGCTCTCGGGCGCGATGCGCTGCGCGACCTCGTGCGTGTTGTCGACGGTGGGCAGGCCGGTTCCGACGTCGAGGAACTGGCGTATGCCCGCGTCTTCGGCGAGATAGCGAACAGCCCGTACCAGAAAGCGGCGTTGGAGGCGGGCGAGGAGGGCGATGTCCGGGAACATCTGGACGATCATTTCGCCGGCTTCGCGGTCCGCGGCGTAGTTGTCCTTGCCGCCCAGGAGGAAGTTCCACACACGGGCGGAGTGCGGCCGGTCGAGCTGGAGCCGGTCGGCCAGCGGGTCTTCGGAGGTCATGGGCAAAGCCTCACACGAAGTACCCGACGGTGTCCGGCGATTCGGACTCGAATCGGGAGTTACGGCACGCTCATACCCGGGCCGGTCCCGTGCTGTCCCGCTCGATCAGCCGCGGCACCGGCACCCGCACCGTGCGCGCCGGACCGCCGTCCAGCAGAGCGGTCAACTCCCGCGCCGCCGTGCGGCCGAACTCCACACTGTCCCGGGACAGCGCCGACAGCCATGGCCTGACCATGCGGCACAGCGCCGAGTCCTCCCAGGCGACCACCGACACGTCCGCCGGTACGGAGCGGCCGAGTTCGGTCGCGGCGGCCACCCCGGCGACGGCCATCACGTCGTTGTCGTAGATCAACGCCGTTGGGGGAGCGGCGACTTCGAGGACCCGGCGGGTGACGGCGGCTCCCGCCGCGTCCGAGTAGTCGGTGGTCACCGAGTGCACCTCGGTCAGCCCGCGCCGCGCGGCCTCGGCGCGCAGGGCGCGGATACGGCGCTCGGTGTGCGCGAGGCCCGGCAGGCCTGCGATGTGCGCGATCCGCCGGTGGCCGCGCGCGTACAACTCGTCCACCACGGACGCCATCGCGCCCGCGTCGTCCGCCCACACCGTCGACAGGCCGGGGTGACGTTCGTCGGGCGCGCCGCCGATCACCACGGCGGGCAGGCCCAGTTCGTCGAGGAGGTCGGGCCGGGGGTCGTCGGTGCGCGGGTCGGCCACCAGGACGCCGTCGACCCGGTGTTCGGCCCACCAGCGCCGGTACACCGCGCACTCGTCGTCGACGTCCTCGGCCATCTGGAAAAGCAGGCCGAGATGACGTTCGGCCAGTACTTCCTGGATGCCCGACACGAGTTGGAGGAAGAACGAGTCGACGCCGAGGGTGTCCGCGGGCCGGGCGAGGACGAAACCGACCGTCGCCGCACCCTCCCCGGACAGCGCCCGCGCCGCCGTACTGGGTCGCCAGCCCAGCTGTTCCGCGACCCGGCGCACCCGGTCGCGGGTGATCTCGGAGACGCCGGGACGGCCGTTGAGCGCGAAGGAGACCGCGCTCTCGGACACGCCGGCGCGCTGCGCGATGTCCTTCATCGTCGGCCGACGCGCGGGCGACCGCTTGCCTGACAAGCCTGCACTCCATTCCACCGGTACCACGCACTAATGCGCTTGAGTCAGCACACCCTAAAGCGCATTAGTGATCCACCGCAAGAATGCCAACACACCTCTCTGATCAGGGATGTTGGCCGGATCGGGCCAACTAATGAATTTAGCTGAGCAGAATCCATTGACTCGCCTGCCGGACAGCGTGCAAGGTCTGCCCCGGCACGATTGGCCACCCCCACCGCAAAGGAGCCACCCTCCGTGCGCATCTCCCGCAGAGTCTTCGCCGCCGCTGCCGCCGCCGTAGTCCTCATGCCGCTGAGCGCCTGCGGCTCCGGGGGAGACGACGGCGGATCGACCGACGCCTCGGGCAAGGTCGAGGGCGACATCACCTTCCAGACCTGGAACCTCCGCGCCAACTTCAAGTCGTACTTCGAGGGCGTGGTCTCCGGCTTCGAGAAGAAGTACCCCGGCACCCATGTGAAGTGGATCGACCAGCCCGCCGAGGGCTACGCCGACAAGATCAGCGCGGACGCCGCCGGCGGCACCCTGCCCGACGTCGTCAACGTCTCCCCTGACCTGGTCGCCCCGCTCGCCAAGGCGGGCCTCGCGCTCGACCTCGACAAGGCGGCCGCCAAGTACAAGAGCGAGTACCTGCCCGGTGCTTGGGCCAGCCACCAGATACCGGGCATGACCGGCACGTACGCCTTCCCCTGGTACCTGAACACCGGCCCGCTCTTCTACAACAAGTCCCTGTTCAAGCAGGCCGGACTCGACCCCGACCAGCCGCCGACGACGTACGACGAACTCTTCGCCGACGCACTCCAGTTGGCGCAGAAGACCGACGGCAAGGTCGCCACCCTCGCCAACGTCCCCACCGTCGAGGACTTCGGCCGCTACGGCGTCGAGCTCATGAACAAGGCGGGCACCGCCTTCGCCTTCAACGACGCCAAGGGCATCGAACTCCTCACCAAGTACAAGGAGTTGTACGACGCGAAGGCCCTCGACCCGCAGGCGCTCACCGCCACCCCCGAGTCGTCCGGCAAGAAGTTCCTCACCGGGGCCGTCGCCATGAACCCCGGCAGCGCCCTGGACCTCGACAACTTCAAGAAGCAGGCGCCCACCCTGTACAAGAACATCGGCATCACCGACCAGATCACCAGCACCGGGCACGTCAACATGTACGTGATGGGCGTGATGGTCAACTCCAAGACCAAGCACACGGCCGCCTCCGTGGCCTTCGCGCACTACGTCACCGACGCTCAGCAGCAGATGTCGTTCGCGAAGAAGGTCGCCATCTTCCCGAGCACCGCCGGCTCCCTCGACGACCCGTACTTCACCAAGGAGGACGGCACCGACGAGACACGGGTGCGGATCGCCGCCGCCAAGTCCCTGAAGAACGCGGTGAATTACACGCCGGTGCTGTTCAGCGAGCAGATGAAGACCGCGCTGCGCAACGAGGTGGCCAAGGCGCTGCAAGGCAAGGAGAGCCCCAAGACGGCTCTTGACAACGCTGTCAAGCAGTGCGACACGCTTCTCCAGCAGCAGGGATAGTCCGCGATGGCCCTCTCCACCGTCTCCCGGGTGCGGCGCCAACTGCCCACCAGCCCCTGGCTGTTCGCCGCCCCCGGACTGCTGATCACCGGCGTCTTCATCCTCTACCCGTTCGGCTCCACGCTGGCCAACGCCTTCACCGACCGGCGCACGCTGATACCGGGCCACTTCGTCGGCTTCGCGAACTTCCGCGAGCTGTGGCACGACGACATGTTCTGGACCGGCCTGCGCAACAGCACCCTGTACATCGTCGGAGTGGTCCCCGCACTCGTCGTACTCCCGCTGCTGCTCGCCCTGTTGGTGCAGAAGAACATCCCCGGCATCACCTTCTTCCGGTCCGCCTTCTACACGCCGGTCGTCGCGTCGATCGTCGTGGTCGGGCTGATCTGGGTGTGGCTGCTGGACGAACGCGGCCTGGTCAACTCGCTGTTGGAGACGATCGGGGTCGGCCGGATCGGCTTCCTCAGCGACCAGTGGCTGCTGCTGTTCAGCGCCATGGCCGTCACGGTGTGGAAGGGCCTCGGCTACTACATGATCATTTATCTGGCCGCGCTCGCCAACGTGCCGCGTGAACTGCACGAGGCCGCGTCGGTCGACGGCGCGGGCGCGATCCGCCGCTTCTTCACGGTCACCGTGCCCGCCGTCCGTTCCACGATGGTGCTGGTGGGTGCGCTGTCCTCGGTGGCCGCCTTCAAGGTGTTCTCCGAGGTCTATCTGATGGCGGGCCCGAGCGGCGGACCGGCGGGCGAGGACACCACCCTCGTGATGCTTGTCCAGCGCACGGGTACGGGTCTGACGGGGCGGGTCGGTTACGCCTCGGCCCTCTCGGTGGTCGTCTTCGTCGTCACCGTCGCGTTGATGCTGCTGGTCCTGCGGGCCGATCGGAGGGAGGACGCTTGAGTGTCATCGAGCGCGCAAGGCCCGTCGAGAGGGCCGCTGTTCGTGAGCCGCGTGTCACCGACGAGCACGGCCGCCGCATCCGCGTCTGGGAACTCGCCCTGCGCTACACGCTGTTGCTCGCCGTCCTCGCCATCACCGTCGGCCCTTTCCTGTGGCAGCTCTCCACCTCGCTCAAGGGCCCGACCGAGGACATCTACAGCTCACCGCCGACCTTCCTCCCCGAACACCCCACCCTGCACAACTACAAGCGGGTCGCCGACACCATCCCCGTCTGGGACTACGCCTTCAACTCGCTGAAGGTCGCCTCCGCCAACGTCGTGACGAACTGCGTCGGTTCGGCACTCGCCGGGTACGCGCTGGCCCGGCTGCGCTACCGGGGCCGCCGCGTGGCCACCCTCGTCTTCATCCTCGCGATGCTCGTGCCGGTGGAGGGCATCATCATCGCCCAGTTCACCACCATGCGGGAGCTGGGCCTCAACAACACCCTGATCGGGGTGGTCCTCCCGGGCTGCATCGGCGCGATGAACGTCCTGCTGATGCGCAACGCCTTCCTCAACCTGCCCTACGAGATCGAGGAAGCGGCCTACGTCGACGGCGCCAACGTGTGGCAGCGGTTCCTGCGGATCGCGCTGCCGTCCGTGAAGGGCACCGTCGCCGTCGTCGCGATCTTCGCCTTCATGGGCGCCTGGGACGACTTCCTGTGGCCGCTCATCGTGCTCAGCGACCCGTCCAAGTTCACGCTCACCATCGGACTCAACTATCTGCACGGCACCTTCGCCAACGACGAACGCCTTGTGGCCGCCGGCACGGTCATCGCCGTGGCACCACTGATCGCCCTCTTCGCCTGCCTCCAGCGGTACTTCTTCCGGGGCGTGGGCGAAGGCGCCGTGAAGGGCTGACCGCCGGTTGAACCCCTCCCGTACGCACCACAGAACCAGGATCCCGATGTCTTCTGCCGTGCGCTTCGGCGTCAACTACACGCCCAGCCAAGGGTGGTTCCACCACTGGCTCGACTTCGACCTCGACTCCGTACGCGCCGACCTCGACTCGATCGCCGAGCTGGGCCTCGACCACGTCCGGGTGTTCCCGCTGTGGCCGTACTTCCAGCCCAACCGGACCCTGATCCGCCCGCGTGCCGTCGAGCAACTCGTTCAGCTCGTCGACGCGGCCGGTGAGCGCGGGCTCGACGTCAACGTGGACGGTCTGCAAGGGCACTTGAGCAGTTTCGACTACCTGCCGGCCTGGACCCGCACCTGGCACCGGCGCAATCTCTTCACCGACCCGGACGTCCTCGACGGCCAGGCCGCCTATCTGCGTACGCTCGCCGCCGCCCTCGCCGACCGCCCGAACTTCATCGGCATGACCCTCGGCAACGAGGTCAACCAGTTCTCGGCGGGCCCGCATCCGGACCCAGACCGGGCGACGGAGGGGCAGATCGAGGCCTGGCTGGAGCGGATGCTCGCCGCCTGTGCGGAGGGTGCGCCCGGCAAGCCGCATCTGCACGCCGAGTACGACGCGACCTGGTACCAGGACGACATGCCGTTCACCCCGGCCCAGGCCGCCCGCCGCGGCGCGATGACGGCCGTCCACTCCTGGGTCTTCAACGGCACCGCCCAACGCCACGGGCGTAGTTCGGTGCCGAGCGAGCATCACGCCGCCTATCTCGTCGAGTTGAGCAAGGCATGGGCCGACGAACCGCACCGGCCCGTCTGGCTCCAGGAGGTCGGCGCGCCCCAGCCGCTCGTACCCGCCGAGCACGCGGCGGCCTTCGCCGAGGCGACCATCGCCAACGCCCTTGACTGCCCCGACCTCTGGGGCATCACCTGGTGGTGCTCCCACGACGTGTCCCGCGACCTCGCAGACTTCCCCGAACTCGAATACGGGCTGGGCCTGTTGACCAACGACCGGCAACCCAAGGACATCGCGCTGGTGCTGGCAGAGGCGGCCCGTGAGCCGACGTACACACCCGCCACCCGCACCACGGCGCTCGTCGTGCCCGCCGATCCGGCGGTCCGCTCGGTCTGCGCTCCCGGCGGGCCGGTCTTCGACGCCTACTTCCGACTCGTCGCCGACGGAGCCCGCCCGGCGACCGTTCTCGACGTGCGCGTGGACGACAAGGAACACCTCGCCGCGCGCGGCATCACCGAGGTCGTCACTCCCGACCAGGTACTCCCCACCCCACAAGGAGACACCAGCTCGTGAACCCCGGACGCCCCACCAGACGCACCGTCCTCCTCGCCGGCGCGGCAGCGACCCTCCTGCCCCAACTGCCCACGCCCGCCCTCGCCGCCCAGCAGCAGGCCGAGGCCAGCGCGACCCCGCCGTACGCCAGTTACTGGTACCCGGACTCCCTGCCCTCCGGCACCCCGGGCACCGGCATCACCTGGAACAGCCTGAAGACCTGGACCGCCGCCTCGGACACGGACCTCGCCTTCAACGCCGCCGCCGTCCCCCTGGCCGCACGCTTCACCCCGACCCCCGCGAACAGCACCGCGCGCTCCGGGCAGGCCCGCATCCAGTCCCTGGTCTCCTTCGGACCGACGTCGAGCAACCCCTCCCAGGGCGCGGCCACCGCCGACTACTACGCCCTCACCCACTGGTCCTACCTCGACGAACTCGTCTTCTGGGGCGGCTCGTCGGGCGAGGGCATCATTCTCGCCCCGAACGCCCCCATCGTCGACGCCGCCCACCGGCACGGCGTGCCCGTCCTCGGCAACATCTTCCTGCCGCCCGTCGCCTACGGCGGACAGCTCCAGTGGACCCGCGACCTGGTCCAGAAGGACTCCGCCGGGCACTACCCGCTGGCCGCCCAACTCGTCGCGGTCGCCGCCGCGTACGGCTTCGACGGGTGGTTCGTCAACGCCGAGACCAGCGGCGGGAACACCGCGCTCGGCACGGACATGCAGGGCTTCGTGACCGAGTTGAAGTCCCTCGCCGCCGCGCAGGGGCAGCGGGTGACCTGGTACGACGCGATGACCGTGAACGGGACGGTCAGTTGGCAGGGCGCGCTGAACACCTCGAACCAGGCGTTCTTCCAGGCCGCGAACGACATGTTCATCGACTTCCGGTGGAGCGCGAGCACGCTGGCCGCGTCCGGGACGAAGGCGGACGGGCTCGGGCGCAGCCGCTACGAGTTGTGGGCGGGCGTCGACGTCGAGTCCAACGGGTCGAATTCGTCGGTGAGTTGGGACGCGATGGTGCCGATGACCAAGGCGCACATCACGTCGATCGGCTTCTACCGGCCCGAGTGGACGCGCAACCACCTGCCCGCGACCCGCACCCCCGGTGACTTCCACGCGGCGGACGACCGGTTCTGGACCGGCCGCTCGCTCGACCCGTCGACGCCGGACAGCACGGACCCTTGGCGGGCGCCGGCGGTGTCGGTCGCGGACCGGTCGACGGTGGGCGGCGCG
This sequence comes from Streptomyces xylophagus, assembly GCF_000716435.1. Lineage (GTDB taxonomy): Bacteria > Actinomycetota > Actinomycetes > Streptomycetales > Streptomycetaceae > Streptomyces > Streptomyces xylophagus. The sequence goes on along the minus strand of NZ_JNWO01000007.1, from coordinate 342,262 downwards.
CTGCCGTTCGCGAGCGTCTTCAACACCGGGCACGGGCTGCGCTGGTACGAGGACGGGGCGGTCACCTCGGACGCGGCATGGAACCACCTGGGGCTCCAGGACCGGCTGCCGTCCCGGCGGTGGGCGGTACGGACGGCGGGACAACGGCCCACTGTGACCCTCGACTTCGCGAACGCGTGGCGGGGCGGCAGCAGTGTGCTGGTCTCGGGTGTACTGGATCAACCGACCACGGTGGATCTGTACGGTTCACAGCTGGCGATCGGTGTTGACACGGTTGTCGACCTGACGTTCCGCACCGACACCGGCACTGTGAACGTCGAGTTGGCCGTCGCCACGGCCGAGCCGAGCACGGCGGGGTCGACACCGCCGTACACATATCTGCCTGTGAACTCGGTCGACGATGCGCAGGCGGTGCAGGCCGTCAACGGCTGGCAGACGGTGACCGTGCCGCTCACGGGGCTCTCCGGCACGTTGCACGCGATCGGTGTACGTCTCACCGCGGCCGACGCGAGCGGGAGCACTGTGAACTGGCGGCTCGGCGGTCTCGCTGTTCGCGATGTCAACGACACCGAGCCGCCCGGGGCCCCCTCCAACCTGCGGATCACCGCCGCCACCGGAGGCAACCTGCGCTTCGCCTGGGACGCCGCGCTCGGCGCCGTACGCCACTACACGCTCCACCGCCTCCTGCCCGACGGCACCAGGCGCTTCCTCGGCGGCACCTGCCAGCGCGCGTTCTACGTCGGCGGGCTGGTGGCCGAACAGGGCGAGCCGGCGGCGTGGTTCGAACTGCGTGCCACAGGGGAGCTCTACACAGCGTCGGCCCCCGTGACCGTCTCGTACACCTGGTAACACCCGTAACCCCACCCGCAACCGAGCTACGGAGCACCCCACATGCATGACGACCGCAGCCTGGTCGAAGCCCGCCTCAAGCGAGTCCTCGAAGAGCGCATCCGCCCCGCCGTGTACCCCGAGTCAGTGCCGCTGGAGGTGGCCGTCTGGCACGCGCCCGGTGAGCCGGTGCCCGTCGCCGAGGGGCTCGCTGCCGTACCCGAACCGATCGAGGTGGGTGCCCGGTGGGGTGCTCCATGGGGGACCAGTTGGTTCCGCGTCACCGGGACCGTCCCTCAGGAGTGGGCCGGGAAGACCGTCGAGGCGCTGCTCGACCTCGGCTTCGACGAGAACATGCCAGGCTTCCAGTGCGAGGGCCTCGTCTACCGGCCCGACGGCACGCCGGTGAAGGGCCTCAACCCGCGCAACCAGTGGGTCCGCATCGGCGCGCCGGTCGCCGGCGGCGAGGAGGTGCGGCTGTACGTCGAGGCCGCGTCCAACCCCGTCGTCCTCGACTACCACCCCTTCCTGCCCACGCAGTTGGGTGACAAGGAGACCGCCGGCAGCGAACCCCAGTACACGCTCACCCGCATGGACCTCGCCGTCCTCGACGAGAACGTCTGGCAACTCGTCCTCGATCTCGAGGTCCTCGGCGAGCTGATGGCCGAGCTGCCGGTGGACTCAGCCCGCCGGTGGGACCTGCTGCGGGCCATCGAGAAGGCGCTGGACGCCGTGGACCTCCAGGACGTCAACGGCACGGCGGAGCGCGCCCGTTCACACCTGACGGCCGCCCTGTCCACGCCCGCAGTCCCGTCCGCGCACCGGATCAGCGCCATCGGGCACGCCCACATCGATTCCGCGTGGCTGTGGCCGCTGCGGGAGACGGTCCGCAAGGTGGCCCGTACGACGTCCAACATGACCGCGTTGCTGGAGGACGAGCCCGACTTCATCTTCGCCATGTCGCAGGCCCAGCAGTGGGCCTGGGTGAAGGAGCACCGGCCCGAGGTGTGGGCGCGGGTCAAGAAGGCGGTGGCGGACGGGCGGTTCGTGCCGGCCGGTGGGATGTGGGTGGAGTCGGACACCAACATGCCGGGCTCGGAGGCGATGGCCCGTCAGTTCGTGCACGGGAAGCGGTTCTTCCTCGACGAGTTCGGCATCGAGAACGAGGAGGCCTGGCTGCCCGACACCTTCGGCTTCGCCGCCGGGCTCCCACAGATCATCAAGGCAGCCGGCTCCAAGTGGCTGCTGACACAGAAGATCTCCTGGTCGCAGACGAACAAGTTCCCGCACCACACCTTCCGTTGGGAAGGCATCGACGGCACCCGGATCTTCACCCACTTCCCGCCCGTCGACACCTACAACTGCTCCATGCAAGGTCGCGAAATCGCCCACGCGGCACGCAACTTCAAGGACAAGGGAGTCGCCCGGCACTCCCTCGCGCCCACCGGCTGGGGTGACGGAGGCGGCGGCACGACGCGCGAGATGGTCGCCAAGGCGGCCCGCCTGCACGACCTTGAGGGTTCGGCGACCGTGGCCTGGGAGACCCCGAAGGAGTTCTTCGAGAAGGCCGAGGCGGAATACCCCGAACCCCCGGTCTGGGTCGGGGAGTTGTACCTCGAACTCCACCGCGCCACCCTCACCAGCCAGGCCAAGACCAAGCAGGGCAACCGCCGCAGCGAACACCTCCTGCGCGAGGCCGAGCTGTGGGCGGCCACGGCAGCGGTCCGGGCCGGATTCCCTTATCCGTACGAGGACTTGGACCGGATCTGGAAGACGGTGCTGCTGCACCAGTTCCACGACATCCTGCCCGGCTCGTCCATCGCCTGGGTGCACCGGGAGGCGCGGAAGACGTACGAGGGGCTGGCCGCCGAGCTGAACGGCATCATCGACGCGGCCCAGCGTGCGCTGGCGGGGGAGGGATCGCGGGAGTTGGTGTTCAACTCGGCGCCCCACACCCGCGACGGCGTCCCCGCGGGCGGCGCTCAGCTTCCGGCAGTCCAGGGCGAGACGGCACTCGCGTCACGGGTCGGCGGCGGACACGTCCTGGAGAACGGCCTGCTCCGCGTCGAGATCGATGCCCGCGGCCTCGTCGTCTCCGCCTACGACATCGAAGCCGACCGCGAGACCATCGCCCCCGGCCGGGCCGCCAACCTGCTCCAACTCCACCCGGATTTCCCCAACATGTGGGACGCCTGGGACGTCGACGAGTTCTACCGCAACACGGTCACGGACCTCACGGACGCGGAGGAGGTCGTCGCCGAGGGGACAGCGGTGCGGATCGTACGGTCCTTCGGCGCGTCTCGCGTGACCCAACTGCTGTCCCTCGCCCCAGGGGAGCGGCGGCTGCTCATCGACACCGAGGTCGACTGGCACGAGACCGAGAAGTTCCTCAAGCTCGCCTTCCCGCTGGACGTGCACGCCGAACGGTACGCGTCCGAGACCCAGTTCGGGCACTTTCACCGCCCCACCCACACCAACACCTCGTGGGAGGCGGCCAAGTTCGAGGCCTGCAACCACCGCTTCGTCCACCTGGAGGAGCCCGGCTGGGGCGTCGCCGTCGTCAACGACTCGACGTACGGCCACGACGTGACCCGTACGGTCCGTACCGACGGCGACTCCGGTACGACCACCACGGTCCGCGTCTCCCTCCTCCGCGCCCCGCGCTTCCCGGACCCCGAGACCGACCAGGGCGTCCACCGCTTCCGGCACGCACTGGTACCGGGTGCGGGCATCGGCGACGCGGTGCGCGAGGGCTGGCGGATCAACCTGCCGGAGCGACGGGTCACGGGCGGGCAGGAGGTCGCCCCGCTCGTGAGCGTGGACCGGGACGCGGTCGTGGTCACCGCGGTGAAGTTGGCGGACGACGGGAGCGGGGATGTCGTGGTCCGGTTCCACGAGGCCCATGGGGGACGGGCCAGGGCGACGCTGACGATGGGTTTCCCCTTCGACTCCGTGGAGGTCACCGACCTGCTGGAACGTCCGTCGGCCGATGCCAAGGAGGTGACTCGCGAGGGCGAGCAACTCGCCCTGCGGCTGCGGCCGTTCGAGCTGGTGACGCTGCGGCTCCGACGTTCCTGACCCGGTACGGCTTTCGCCGGCGGCCGTGATCGCCCGATGATGTGGCGATGAGACGAAGAACGGCCGTCGGTCAGGCCTGGGCCTCGCAACCGGATCCGCTACTGGCGCTCGCCCGCCAGGAGTTGGAGTTCTACGCGGGGGCGTGCGACCGGGCGAGGTGGTTGCACTACACGACGGAACTCGGTGCCCTCGCCGCCACGTCCGCGACGGTCGTGGCGGCGGGCCTGCACGCGCCCGCCTGGCTTACCGCCCTCATCGCAGGCGGCGCCGTCTTCTTCACCGGCATGCGCCAACTCTTCAGCCCGGGTTCGCGTTGGGTCCTGGCGGCACAGGCGCGGGAGTCGCTGCGACGGGCGATCGACCACTACCTGTTGCTCCCGCAGGCCGAGCGCGACGCGGATGCGCGGGCCGCGCTGCACCGGGCGGTCGACGAGGTGGGCACCAGCGAACTGCGGGGATGGGCGGAGGTTCAGGGGCAGAGGGGGGAACCGCCGCGGCCTGCCTCCGGCGGTTGAGGGCTGGGGCAGGGCGGATTTCCGCTGCGGGTGTGTGGGGGCTGGTCGCGCCCGCGCGGCGGAGCCGCATATCGATGCAGCCCCGCGCCCCTGGAGGACTCGCCCCTTCGAGGCTCAGTCCTCCAGGGGCGAGTGTTCGCCGTGGGACCGTCACGCCCAGCACGGCCGTATGCCAGGGCGACTGAACCCCGCTCCTAGGGCGCGAGTTGCGCCCGCAGCCACTCCTCGACCTCGCCTACATGCGAAGCCGCCGCCGCCCGTGCCGCCTCCGGGTCGCGTGCCACCAACGCCCGGTGGATGGCGGCGTGTTCGCGGCGGGTGCGGGCGAAGGCGCCCTCCTCCTGGTAGCCGCGCCAGACGCGGGCGCGGAACGTCCTGGACGAGAGGCCCTCCAGGATCGCGGCCATGGTCTCGTTACCGGCCGCGGCCGCGATCTCGCGGTGGAAGGCGAGGTCGTGGGCGAGGATCTCCTCGGGGTCGTCGGTGGCGTTCATCGCCGTGAGGTGCTTCTCGACCTCGGCCAGTTGGTCCGGCGTGATGCGCGCAGCGGCCAGTGCCGTCGCCGTCGACTCCAGGATGCGGCGGACCTCCAGCAGCTCCACCAGACCCGGGCCGCGTGAGAGGTCGGCGACGACACCGAAGGTCTCCAGCAGGTCGCCGGCCTCCAACTGCGTGACGTAGATGCCCGAACCGTGCCGGGCCTCCAGTACGCCCAGCACCGTGAGCGCGCGGATCGCCTCGCGCATCGAGCTGCGGGAGATGCCCAGTTGGGCCGCGAGATCGCGTTCGGTCGGCAGGCGCTGGCCCGGCTCCAGGCGGCCCTCGCCGATCAGCGCCTTGATCGAGTCGATGGCGCGCTGCGTCACCGTGCCCTTCGGCGGAGCGGCCACCGGGTCCGTCTCACTCGGCAGGGTCTCGTCCACGCCACTCCTCCTGTCGCCGGTCCGCGCAGTCTAGTCACGGATGTGGTCGGACCACTACGGCCCGAAACTGCGAATTTTTGGCTCCTGAGGGTGTTGCAGCCCCGAAGTGGTCTGATAAATATTCCGGCAACTGCTCGAACACGCTCGATGAGGAGCCCGACAGATGGCCGGCAGCACAGTGCGGAACGGACGGCAAGGCAGACGACTGACCGCGTGGGCGGTGCGTGCGACGGCAGCGGCCGCGTGCGGCACCCTCGCGCTCACGGCATGCGGCAGCACCAAGGACACCGGTGCCTCCAGCGCCGGCGGCAGCAGTGGTACCGGCAAGGTGGGGGTGATCCTGCCCCTGCTGACCTCGCCGTTCTGGCAGTCGTACAACGACTACGTGCCGAAGATGGCGAAGTCCGAAGGCGTCGACGCGCTCAAGACGGTCAACTCCAACAGCGACCCCTCGCAGCAGATCACCGACATCAACAACGAGCTGAACCAGGGCGTCAAGGGCCTGGTCGTCGCCCCGCTGGACAGTGCCGCCATCGAAGCCGGCCTCGACCAGGCCGAACGCAAGGGTGTCCCGGTCGTCGCGGTCGACGTGGCGCCCGACAAGGGCAAGGTCGCGATGGTCGTACGCGCCGACAACGTCGCGTACGGCGAGAAGGCCTGCGAATACCTCGGGGCGCACATCACCAGCGGCAAGGTCGTGCAGATCATGGGCGATCTGGCGTCCGTCAACGGCCGTGACCGGTCGGAGGCGTTCAGGGCCTGCGTCAAGGAAAAGTACCCGAAGCTCAAGGTCCTGGAGATCCCCGCCAAGTGGGAGTCCGACACCGCGGCCTCCAAGCTCGACACGCTCCTCAACGCCAACCCCGACATCAAGGGCATCTACATGCAGGCGGGCGGCGTCTACCTCGCGCCCACCCTCCAGACCCTCAAGTCCAAGGGCATGCTGAAGACGGCGGGCAAGGCCGGGCACATCGTGATCGTCTCGAACGACGGCATTCCGCAGGAGTTCGACGCGATCCGCAAGGGCGAGATCGACGCCACCGTGTCCCAACCGGCCGACGCCTACGCCAAGTACGGCATGTACTACATCAAGGCCGCGATGGCGGGGAAGACCTTCAAGCCCGGCCCCACCGACCACGACTCCACGATCGTCAAGCTGCCCAGCGGCATCCTCGAGGACCAGTTGCCCGCGCCCCTGGTCACCAAGGACAACGTCGACGATCCCAAGCTCTGGGGCAACACGGTCAAATGAGCAGCCCACTGACCACTCCGCTGGTGGAGGCGACGGGAATCGTCAAGCGGTACGGCCCCACCGTCGCCCTCGCCGACGGTCAACTGACCGTGCTGCCGGGCGAGTCCCACGCCCTCGTCGGCCGCAACGGCGCCGGCAAGTCCACCCTCGTCACCGTCCTCACCGGACTACAGGCCCCCGACGAGGGCACGGTTCGTTTCGACGGCGAGCCGGCGCCCCCGCTCACCGACCGCGACGCCTGGCGCAGCAAGGTCGCCTGCGTCTATCAAAAGCCCACCGTGGTCCCCGAGTTGACGGTCGCCGAGAACCTCTTCATAAACCGTCAGCCGACCTCCCGCGGCGGAATCATCAGCTGGCGCAGGCTCCGCACCGAGGCCGCCGAACTCCTCGACACCTGGGACGTGCACGTCGACCCGGAGGCGCGCACCGCCGACCTCAAGGTCGAGGACCGCCAAATGGTCGAGATAGCAAGGGCGTTGAGCTTCGGTGCCCGGTTTATCGTCCTCGACGAACCGACCGCCCAGCTCGACAACCGGGAGATCGAGCGCCTCTTCACCCGCATGCGCGCACTCCAGGAGTCGGGCGTCACCTTCCTGTTCATCTCGCACCACCTCCAGGAGGTGTACGAGGTGTGCCAGACCGTGACCGTGCTGCGCGACGCCCGTTGGATCACGACCGCACCGGTCGCCGACCTTCCGCGCCAGGCCCTCGTGGAGGCCATGGCGGGGGAGTCGATCGCTGAACTGGAGGTGCAGCTCAGGGAGTTGGACGACGCGGCACCCGTTCTCCTCGACGCACGAGGGCTCACCTCCGAGTCGTACGAGAACGTCGACCTCACCGTCCGTCGCGGCGAGGTGGTCGGACTCGCCGGGTCCAGTGGCAGCGGCAAGGTCGAGCTGGCCGAGTCCTTCACGGGGCTGTACACGCCGACCGCCGGAACTGCCCAACTCGACGGCGAGAAGCTGCCGTTCGGGGATGTGCAGGCCGCGCTCAAGGCCGGTGTCGGGTGCGTACCGCGTGACCGGCACGGGCAGGGGCTGGTCTTCGGCATGTCCATCGGGGACAACGCCACCATGACGGTCCTGGACCGGCTCGGCCGTTTCGGGTTCGTCGGCACCGAGCGCAAGCGCGCGTTCGCCACCGAGCTGATCGACCGCCTCGACATCCACACCGAGGGCCCCGAACAGCCCGTCTCCGACCTGTCCGGCGGCAACGCGCAGAAGGTCGTCATGGCCCGCGCGCTCGCCTCCGACCCGAGGCTGCTGGTCCTCATCAACCCCACCGCGGGCGTCGACGTGAAGTCCAAGGAGTCACTGCTCGCCCGTATGGACAGCGCCCGCGACGACGGCACCGCCGTGCTCGTCGTCTCCGACGAACTCGACGACCTGCGGCGCTGCGACCGCGTCCTCGTCCTCTTCCACGGCCGTGTCGTCGCCGAGCACCCGGCGGGCTGGCGCGACCACGAGCTGATCGCCTCCATCGAAGGAGTGGACCATGGCTGACACCAAGGCGGCCCCGCCGCTCGCCGCCCCCCGCGCCACCGGGGCGGGCTCGGCCCGCACGGTCCTGCTCCGCCGGGCCCGCGAACTCGCCCTCGTACCAGCCCTGTTGGTGCTCCTGGTGCTGGGCGCGATCGTCAACGACTCGTTCCTCACCGAACGGAACCTGATCTCCATCCTGGGCGCCTCCGCCGCGCTCGCGATGGTGGTCCTCGCCGAGTCGCTGATCCTCATCACCGGCAAGATCGACCTGTCGCTGGAGTCGGTGGTCGGCATCGCGCCCGCCATCGGCGCCCTGCTGGTCCTGCCGACGGCCGAGTCCGGCTGGGGCACGGAATGGTCGGCGCCGCTCGCCCTCGTCGCGATCCTCGTCGTGGGCGGGATCATCGGCGCCTTCAACGGCATCCTCGTGGTGAAGTTCAAGCTCAACGCCTTCATCGTCACCCTCGCGATGCTGATCGTGCTGCGGGGTCTACTGGTCGGCGCCACCAAGGGCAAGACGCTGTTCGGGATGCCGGACTCCTTCTTCACCCTGGCCACCAGCACCTTCCTCAACGTCCCGATGTCGGTGTGGCTGGCCGCCGTCTGCTTCGCGGTCGCCGGGTTCGTACTGAAGTACCACCGCGTCGGCCGCGCCCTGTACGCGATCGGCGGCAACCAGGAGGCGGCCCGCGCGGCCGGTATCCGCGTCGACCGGATGCTCCTCGGGGTCTCCGTCGTCGCCGGCGTCCTCGCCTCGGTCGGCGGCATCATGCAGACCGGTTACGTCGGCGCGATCAGCGCCAACCAGGGCAACAACATGATCTTCACCGTCATGGCGGCCGCGGTCATCGGCGGCATCAGCCTCGACGGCGGCAAGGGCACGATGTTCGGCGCGCTAACGGGCGTACTCCTCCTGGGAGTTGTCCAGAACCTCCTCACCCTCGCCCAGGTCCCGTCCTTCTGGATCCAGGCCATCTACGGCGGGATCATCCTGGTCGCCCTCATGATCGCCCGCGTGACGACAGGCCGAGCCCAGGACTAGGACCCCCTCCGGCACCCGCACGGCACCGGATCCCTGTACCCGACCGAAAGGCCTTCCGTGTCCCCGACCCCCGCCCGCGTCATCGCGGTCGACACCTACGACATCCGTTTCCCCACCTCGCGCGAGCTCGATGGCTCCGACGCGATGAACCCGGACCCCGACTACTCGGCCGCGTACGTCGTGCTGCGCACCGACGCGGCCGACGGGCACGAGGGGCACGGGTTCTCCTTCACCATCGGGCGGGGCAATGATGTCCAGGTCGCCGCGATCGGCGCGCTGCGGGACCATGTGATCGGCCGGTCGGTCGACGAACTCTGCGCGGATCCCGGGTCGTTGAACCGCGAGCTGATCGGCGACAGCCAACTCCGCTGGCTGGGGCCCGAGAAGGGCGTGATGCACATGGCGATCGGCGCCGTGATGAACGCGGCCTGGGACCTCACCGCCAAGCGCGCCGGCAAGCCCCTGTGGCAGCTCCTCGCCGACGCCGACCCCGAATGGCTCGTCAGTCAGATCGACTTCAGGTACATCACCGACGCGCTGACGCCCGAGGAGGCGCTGGACATCCTGCGCCGTGGCAGGGCGGGCGCGGAGGGCCGTAGGAAGATCCTGTCGGAGCGCGGCTTCCCCGCCTACACCACCTCCGCCGGCTGGCTCGGCTACGACGACGAGAAGCTCACGCGGCTCGCGGCGCAGGCCGTCGCCGACGGCTTCCGGCAGATCAAGCTGAAGGTCGGCGCCGATCTCGACGACGACATCCGCCGTTGCAGGGTGGCTCGTTCGGTGGTCGGGCCCGACATCCGGATGGCGATCGACGCCAACCAGCGCTGGGACGTGGCCGAGGCGATCCGCTGGACCAAGGCACTCGCCGAGTTCGACCCGTACTGGATCGAGGAACCCACCAGCCCCGACGACGTCCTCGGTCACGCCACGATCCGCGCGGCCGTCGCCCCGGTCAAGGTCGCCACCGGCGAACACGTCCAGAACCGCATCGTGTTCAAGCAGCTGCTCCAGGCCGGCGCCCTCGACATCCTCCAGATAGACGCGGCCCGCGTGGGCGGAGTCAACGAGAACCTCGCGATCCTGCTGCTCGCCGCGAAGTTCGGCATCCCCGTCTGCCCGCACGCGGGCGGTGTCGGACTGTGCGAACTCGTCCAGCATCTCTCGATGTTCGACTACCTCGCCGTCTCCGGCACCACCGACGACCGTGTCATCGAGTACGTCGATCATCTGCACGACCACTTCCTCGATCCGGTGGTGATCCGCGAAGGTCACTACATGGCACCCACCACACCGGGCTTCTCGGCCACCATGCGGCCCGAGTCCATCGCGCGCTACACGTTCCCCGACGGCACCTTCTGGGCCGCCGACCTCGACCGCCAGAAGGGACACGCGGCATGACCGACTTCGAGGGCCTCAAGGCCCTGGTCACCGGCGGCGCCTCCGGCATCGGCCGGGCCACCGCCGAACTCCTCGCCGAGCGCGGCGCATTGGTCGCCGTGCTCGACCTCGACCCCAGCAGCGTCGAGAAGCCGCTGCTCGGCTACCGTGCCGACGTCACCGACGACGCCTCCGTACGGCAGGCGGTGGCGTCCGCCGTCGCCGACCTCGGCGGACTCGACGTGGTGGTCAACAACGCGGGCATCGGCGCCCAGGGCACCGTCGAGGACAACGACGACGAGGAGTGGCACCGCGTCTTCAACGTGAACGTCCTCGGCATGGTCCGCGTCGCCCGGGCCGCGCTCCCGCATCTGCGCGAGTCGTCCCACGCGGCGATCGTCAACACCTGCTCCATCGCCGCCACGGCGGGACTTCCCCAACGTGCCCTCTACAGCGCCACCAAGGGTGCCGTGTACTCCCTCACCCTCGCCATGGCCGCCGACCACCTCCGCGAGGGCGTCCGCGTCAACTGCGTCAACCCCGGTACGGCGGACACTCCTTGGGTCGGCCGCCTCCTCGACTCGGCCTCCGACCCGGCCGCCGAACGCGCCGCCCTCGCCGCCCGCCAGCCCTCCGGCCGCCTTGTCTCGGCGGCCGAAGTCGCGGGCGCCATCGCCTACTTGGCGAGCCCGCTGTCCGGCGCCACCACCGGCACCTCGCTGGCCGTGGACGGCGGCATGCAGGGGCTGCGGCTGAGGCCGGTGGGCCAGTGACCACCCTCGGCGCGAGCGGTGTCGAGGTCGGCGGGCTCGGCCTCGGCGCCGCCCCTCTCGGCAACCTGTTCACCGAAGTCGACGACGAACAGGCGCACAGAGCCGTCGACACCGCCTGGCAGCAGGGCATCCGCTACTTCGACACCGCGCCCCACTACGGCATCGGCCTCTCCGAGCGCCGACTCGGAGCCGCGCTGCGCGACCGCCCGCGCGCGGAGTACACGATCTCCACCAAGGTCGGCCGCCGCCTGGAACCCGTGGACACGGTGACCGGCGACGACCTCGCCAACGGCTTCGCCGTGCCCGCCACACAGCGCCGCGTCTGGGACTTCAGCGCGGACGGGATACGCCGCACACTGGACGCCAGCCTGGAACGGCTCGGCCTCGACCGCGTCGACATCGTCTACCTCCACGACCCCGACGACCATGCCGAACAGGCCTTCCACGAGGGCTATCCCGCCCTGGAGAAGCTCCGCGCGGAGGGCGTCGTCGGCGCGATCGGCGCGGGCATGAACCAGACCGGCATGCTCACCCGCTTCGTCCAGGACACGGACGTGGATGTCGTGCTGTGCGCCGGGCGGTACACCCTGCTCGACCAGAGCGCGCTCACCGAACTGCTCCCGTCCGCCGTCGCACGCGGCAAGTCGGTCGTCGTCGGCGGTGCCTTCAACTCCGGCCTGCTGGCGGACCCGAAACCGGACGCGACATACAACTACGCCCAGGCACCGGCCGAGTTGCTGGACCGAGCCCTGCGCATGAAAGCCGCAGCCGAGCGGCACGGCACGACCCTGCGCGCCGCCGCCCTGGCCTTCTGTGCCGCGCACCCGGCCGTGGCGAGCGTCCTGGTAGGTGCCCGTTCGGAGGCTGAAGTACGGGACTGCGCCGAGCAGTTCGCGGCCCCCGTGCCCGCCGCGTTCTGGCAGGAGCTGCGGGACACGGGCCTCCTGTCGACCGACGCCCCTGTTCCCGATCTCGCCGAGAGACCCTCGGAGGAGCCGTCATGAGAGTCGCCCTGCACACCAAGGTCCGCGCCGACCGCATCGCCGAGTACGAGAGCGCCCATCTCGACGTCCCGAAGGAACTCACCGCCGCGATCCGCGCCGCCGGCGCCACCTCCTGGACGATCTGGCGCAGCGGCACCGACCTCTTCCACGTCCTGGAATGCGACGACTACGCCCGCCTGCTCGCAGAGTTGGACCAGCTCCCGGTGAACGTCGCCTGGCAGGCCCGCATGGCCCAGCTCCTGAACGTGGTGCACGACTACTCCAGCCAGGGCGCCGACGCCGGCCTGCCCGTCGTATGGGAGCTGCCATGACGGTCGACGCCCACCACCACGTCTGGGACCTCTCGGTCCGCGACCAGGACTGGATCACCGGCCCCGAACTCCAGCCCCTGCGCCGGGACTTCACCGTCACCGACCTCGCACCCGAGGCCCGGGCGGCCGGCGTCGACCGGACCGTCCTCGTCCAGACGATCACCGTCGCCGAGGAGACCCCCGAGTTCCTGGCCCTCGCCGACACGCACGACCTGATCGCCGGAGTCGTCGGCTGGACCGACCTCACCCGCCCGGACATCGCCGACGAACTGGCCCGCCTGCGCGAACTCCCCGGCGGGCGTTACCTGAAGGGCATCCGCCACCAGGTGCAGGGCGAGCCCGACCCGAACTGGCTGCTGCGCCCGGACGTACGCCAGGGTCTCGCTGCAGTGGCCCACGCAGGGCTCGTCTACGACCTGCTCGTCCTGCCCCAACAGTTCCCGGCCGCCGTCGAGGTGGCCGCCTCCCTGCCCCAATTGACGTTCGTCCTCGACCACTTGGGCAAGCCACCCATCGCCTCGGGACAACTGGAACCCTGGGCGACATCCCTGCGCTCCCTCGCCGCGCTCCCCAACACGTACTGCAAACTGTCCGGCATGGTCACTGAGGCCGACTGGAAGACCTGGAGCACGGAGGATCTGCACCCCTACGCGGACACCGCACTCGACGCCTTCGGTCCGAGCCGCCTGATGTTCGGCACCGACTGGCCGGTGTGCACCCTGGCGGCAACCTACGGCGAAGTCACCGACACGGCAGGCGAGTTGACCGACGACCTCAGCGCTGCCGAACGCGCCGATGTCTTCGAGGGCACGGCCACCCGCGTCTACGACCTCTGAGTCGCCGTCGCCAACCGCGTGGGCGGCAGATACTCCCGCACGAACGTCCGCTCCCAGCACGCGCCCGTCTCCCGCAACTCCCGCCAACTCGTGTAGCGGTAGCGGAAGAGACGGGCGCGGACATAGTGCGGCGGTTCGTCGGGCGGGAACGGCGAGCGCCGCAGGAGTCGTAGCGTGTCGCGGTCGTTGTCCAGGAGCCGCTCCACCAGGGCGCCGAACCACGGGTCGGCATAACCGGGGGAGAGCGCCGCGAACCACATCATCCAGTCGAGCCGCAGATGGTACGGCGCGAACTGGCGTGGCCAGCGCCGTGGATCGCCGGGCTTGCCCTTGAACTCGTACTCCCGCCAGTCGGAGTCCTCGCGGGGTACGGCGTCGGTCGTGCCCTCGATCACCACCTCGTGGCGGATACGGCTGACGTTGCCGAACGCGCCGTAGGAGTTGACCAGATGGAGGGGGTCGAAGGAGCGGTTCATGATCTGGCGCCGGGAGACCATGTTGCGGACCGGGCGGTGGCTGAGCCACAGCAGCAGGGCGGCGACGGCGAGGACCACGGCCTCGTACCAGAGGGGCGGGCCGGGGACCGGCGGCGGTGTGTGCGGGAACCTGATCGCGGACAGGGCCAGCACGATGGTGATCCAGTTCAGCCAGGAGAAGTTGCCGGACAGGACCAGCCACAGCTGGGTGGCGATCATCAGGGACGCGGCGGCCGTCGCGATCGGCTGAGGGGTGAACAGCAGGACGGGCACGACGAGTTGGGTGAGGTGGTTGGCGGCGACCTCGACCCGGTGCAGCGGCCGGGGGAGGTGGTGGAAGAACCAGCTCAGCGGACCCGGCATCGGCTGCGTCTCGTGGTGGAAGTCCAGGCAGGTCAGCTTCCGCCAGCACGCGTCGCCGCGCAGCTTGATGAGACCCGCGCCGAACTCGACCCGGAACAGGATCCAGCGCAGCAGGAACAGCACGACGACCGGTGGTGCCACCTCGTCGTTGCCGAGGAAGACGGCCAGGAAGCCGACCTCCAGCAGCAGCGACTCCCAGCCGAACGCGTACCAGGTCTGGCCGACGTTGACGATCGACAGATACAGCGCCCACGGCAGCAGCCACAGCAACATTCCACCCCAGAGGGGGAGTTGGGAGTCGAGGCCGGCGGCCAGTGCCGTCGACACCGCGCAGCCCGTCCATGCGCAGATCGCGAAGAAGCGGTCCGTGTAGTGGAGTTGGAAGATGCTCGGGGCCCGCCTGAACGGCATGCGGGCGACGAAGCGGGGGACCGGGAGCATGCCGCGCTCGCCGATCAGCGCGCGGAACTGCAGGGCCGCCGTGAGGAACGCGACCAGATAGACACCGGCCAGCGCCCGCTGGAAGACCAGTCGGCTCAGCCAGTAGTCGGGTGCGGTGAACCACCCCACGACGAACCATCCCACGACGTGCCCTCCTCCCTCCATCGTCGTGCCCCAGTAGACCGTCACTCTCCGCGTTCCATGCCTCCGGTTGCGTAACCCAAGTGGGTGAAGCAGACAATAGTGGCGAATCACCCGGCTTGAGGCGGGAGAACCTGGTGCGCACATCCACCGGAACCATCGCCACGGCCTGCGCGCTGTCGGCGGCACTCCTCGTCGCCGGCTGCGGCGGCGACGGCGGCAAGGACACGAAGTCGAGCGGCGAGGTCTTCCTGCAGCCCGTCGCGGCACAGGGCCCCGACCCGTTCACGGACTCCACGGCCACCGCCGCGAGCGCTCCGCCACGGGTCACCCGAACGCCGCAGTCCACACCCACGCGGACCACCTCCACGCCTCCCGGCCGCATGCGCGCCGTCTCCGGCGCCACGCCCGGCCTGTACGGCGGCACCGCGCGCACCGGCAGTTGCGATGTCGAGCGGCAGATCGCGTATCTCACCGCCGACCAGGCCAAGGGGCACGCCTTCGCGCAGGCCGAGGGCATCTCGCAGGGCGCGATACCCGGCTATCTGCGCGGGCTGACCTCGGTCGTGCTGCGCGCCGACACCCAGGTCACCAACCACGGGTTCCGCGACGCGCAGGTGACCGGCTTCCAGTCGGTCCTCCAGGCCGGTACCGCCGTCCTCGTCGACAACCGGGGCGTGCCCCGGGTCCGCTGCGCCTGCGGCAACCCGCTCAAGGCGGGCGTGGCGAGCGAGGGGACCTCCGGCAAAAGTGGGGGCACCTCCGGCAACAGCGGCCGGCCCTGGTCCGGGTTCCGGCCCGCCAAGGTGGTCGTGGTGACTCCGGCGCCCCAGGTGATCACCAACATCACGATCATCAACGTCGTCGACAACACGTGGATCGAGCGGCCCCTCGGTCATCACGGGCCCCACCACGATCACGTCGTACCCCCGCCGGTCCATGTGACGCCGACACCGGTCCCGAAGCCGTCCCGCCCCTCTCCGCGACCGCACGAGAGCGAGTCCGGCACATCACCCAGCAGCAGTGCGAGCACGTCACCCGGCAGCAGCGCCAGCGCGTCCCCCAGTGACGGCCAGAGCGCCGTCCCGGAGACATCGCCCTCGGACTGCGTCACCCCGACCGTCACCGTCACCCCGGGCGCGATCAGCGCCCCGGCGGCTGCGGTTCCGTCCCCGGGCGCCACGAACTGCCCCGCCGTCACGGCCACCCCGACGACCAGCCCGCCCGGCACCACGCTCACGCCGTCACCGCGCGCCACCACCCCGGGCGCCGGGACGCCCGTACCGGAACCGTCCCAGGACCAGGACTCCCCGGACGAGATCGGCCCGCCGACCGTCCCGGAGACCCCCGACCTGCCCGACGGCGGCGGACTGGTCCCCGACGACACCACCACCGGCAGCATCTTCGACAGCCCCACGAACGTCTTCGACAGCTGATCGCGTCGGGGCGGGCCACAGCCGTCGGACAAGTCGAAGAATCGGGTAAATCCTGGCAAGGTGGGCCGCATGGTTGATCGGGGAGCGAGCGCCCTGTCACTCCCGGACGACTGGCCCGCCCACCCGGACCCGATCCTGGCGCTCAACCGCATGGGCAGCTTCGACTGGGACCTGGACAACGGCCTGTTCCACATGGACGCCCAGGCCCACGAGGTCTTCGACCTGCGCCCCGACGAATACGACGGACACCCCGAGTCCCTGGCGATCCGGGTACCGCCTCCCGAGGGCTACCGGCTCGACGGCATCGTCTCCCAGGCCATGAAGGACGGCAGCGAGAACTACGGCGCCTATTTCCGCATGCGGCTGCGCGACGGCACGCTGCGCTGGACCCACACCCAGGGCTACATCCGGCGCGACGGGACGGGCCGCCCGCGCCGGATCATCGGCATCGTGCGCGACGCCACCCGGGAACTCGCCGAGAGCGCCGCCCGCCGTGAGCAGGCCGCCCAGGACGCGGCCCGGCGCGACCAGACCAACGTCGTCCAGCTCACCACCGCGGCTCTCGCGCACGCCCGTACCGTCCAGGACGTCATCGACGTCCTCATGGACACCCACGGCCTCGTCCACCTCGGCGCGACCAGACTGGTCATGGGGCTGGTGGAGGCCGGCCGGATCCGCCTGGTCGCCGAGGGCAGCGTCGTACCCGGCAAGGAGATCCTCCGGATCGACGAGCCGTACCCGATGACGGAAGTCGTACGGACGCTCAGCCCGGCGTTCATCGAGTCGCCCGAGGAGTTCGCCGAGCGGTACCCGCTGCTGTGGCAGCACATCGCCGAACTGCACATCACCGCGGGCGCCTATCTGCCGCTGATCGCCCAGGCCCGACCGATCGGTGCGATGGGCCTGCTCTACAGCGACCGGCGTGGTTTCTCGGCGGAGGAGCGCAACGTGCTCGTCGCACTCGGCAGCAGCATCGCGCAGAGCCTCCAGCGCGCGATGTTCTACGAGCAGGAGAAGGACCTCGCCCAGGGCCTCCAGCAGGCCATGCTGCCGCGCGCCATCCCCAACGTTCCAGGCGCCGATGTCGCGGTCCGCTACCGGTCCGCCAAGATGGGCCGGGACATCGGCGGCGACTGGTACGACCTGATCCCGCTGCCGGGCGGGCGGGTCGGCGCGGTCATCGGCGACGTCCAGGGCCACGACACGCACGCGGCCGCCGTCATGGGGCAACTCCGCATCGTCCTCAAGGCGTACGCCGCCGAGGGGCACACCCCGGCCACCGTGATGGCCCGCGCCTCCGTCTTCCTCCACGAACTCGACACCGACCGCTTCGCCACCTGCCTCTACGCCGAGGCCGACCTGTCCACCGGAGTGGTCCAGATGGTCCGGGCCGGTCATATCGACCCGCTGGTGCGGCAGTTGGACAGGACGTGCCGTCGGCTGTCCGTCGTGGGTGGGCTGCCGCTCGGTCTTTCCGCCGAGTTCGGGCGGCTCGAGTACCCCGTCTCCACCATCGAACTCGACCCCGGCCAGACCCTGTTGCTGTGCACGGACGGCCTCGTCGAGCAGCCCGGTGCCGATCTCGACGAGGGCATGCAGACCCTCGCCGCGCTCATCGCCTCCGGCCCCGACGACGTGCGCGACCTCGCCGACCTGCTCATCGACGTGGCCGAGGAGCGCGGCGGCGAGGACGACGTGGCGCTGCTCCTGCTGCGCCGGCGCGGCCTCGACGCCCCGCGGTCCGGCGGCCGGCTCCAGCAGCACGTGGCCCCCGGCGACTCCGAGGCCCTCACCCAGGCCCGGCACATGATCCGGGCCGCGGTCCGCGCGTGGGGCGCCGGTGACCGTTCCGACGAGGTCGAGCTGGTCGCCGACGAGCTGATCACCAACGCGCTGATGCACACCGAGGGCGCCGCGATCGTCACCCTCAGGGTCCTCACCGCCCCCGACCGCCGGCTGCGCGTCGAGGTCGAGGACTCCTCCAGCGCCCTGCCGCGCCGCCGGGAGGCGGGCGAGGACGGTGTCTCCGGGCGGGGCCTGCTCCTCGTCGACCTGCTCACGGACGTGTGGGGCGTGGAGGCGCGCGGCAGCGGCAAGTGCGTGTGGTGCGAGTTCCTGGTCCCGAACCGGACCGAATCAAAGCCGCCCTGATCCGACCTGACCCCAGGGGCCTCTGATGGCACCCTGGACGTATGCCGGAACTCCCCGAGGTCGAAGCGCTGAAGGACTTCCTGACCGAACACCTCGTCGGCCACGAGATCGTACGGGTGCTGCCCGTAGCCATCAGCGTCCTGAAGACGTACGACCCTCCGCTCACCGCGCTGGAGGGACACGAGGTGGTGGCCGTGCATCGCCACGGCAAGTTCCTGGACGTCGAGACGGACGGAGGCCCGCACTTCGTGACCCACCTGGCCCGCGCGGGCTGGCTGCACTGGAAGGACCGCCTCCCGGACGGCCCGCCCCGCCCCGGCAAGGGCCCGCTCGCGCTCCGCGTGGCCCTGGAGACCGGCGAGGGCTTCGACCTCACGGAGGCGGGCACGCAGAAGCGCCTCGCGGTGTACGTCGTCGCCGACCCGCAGTCCGTCCCGGGCGTCGCCCGCCTCGGCCCCGACCCCTTGGCCGACGACTTCGACGAACCGCGCTTCGCCGAACTCCTCAAGAACGAACGCCGCCAACTCAAGGGCGCCCTGCGCGACCAGACCCTGATCGCCGGGGTCGGCAACGCGTACAGCGACGAGATCCTGCACGCGGCGAAGATGTCCCCGTTCAAACTCGCCTCGTCCCTGACTCCCGCCGAGACGCACACGCTCTACACGGCCCTGCGCACCACACTCGTGGACGCCGTCGAACGCTCCCGAGGCGTGGCCGCCGGCCGCCTGAAGGCGGAGAAGAAGAGCGGCCTACGCGTCCACGGCCGCACCGGCCAGCCCTGCCCGGTCTGCGGCGACACCATCCGCGAGGTCTCCTTCAGCGACTCCTCCCTCCAGTACTGCCCCACCTGCCAGACGGGCGGCAAGCCACTGGCGGACCGGAGACTGTCGCGGCTCCTCAAGTAGCTACCAAGGCACCCCCGTCCCGTCCCACGACAGGAACCGCCCCGTGGGCCCGTCCTCCGGCAGCAGCGCCAGGTCGACGGCACCCCGCGCCGCCTCCGCCGGGTCCCCGTCGCTCGCGGCGGCCCGTTCGTTGAGGTCCGTCGCGCGCAGGCCGGGAGCAAGGGCGTTGACCTTGAAGCCCTCGGGGGCGAGGGACTGGGCGTAGAAGAGGGTCAGGGCGTTGAGGGCCGACTTCGAGGAGCGGTAGGCGGCGCCCGCCCCGGCGTGGGCGGCGAACTCGCGGTCCGGGTCGGCGCTCCAGGTCAGGGAACCGGTGCCGCTGGAGACGTTCACGATGCGGGGACGCGGCGAGCGGCGCAGCGCGGGCAGGAACGCGTTGGTGACCGCCAGGACCCCGAAGACGTTCGTCTCGTACGTACGGCGGAAGCTGTCGAGGTCGGCCCCCGGCGGGGACTCCCCGCCGACCATGATGCCCGCGTTGTTGACCAGGACGTCCAGGGCGTCCACCTGTCGTGCCGCCGTCGCGATGCTGTCGGCGTCGGTGACGTCGAGGATCAACAGCCGTGCGCTGCCGCCCAGTTCCTCGACCGTCCGCTGTCCCCGGTCCGCATCGCGCGAGCCGACGTACACCGTGAGTCCCTCCGCGACGAGCAGGCGGGCGATCTCTTTGCCGATGCCCTTGTTGGCACCGGTGACCAGTGCTGTGGAATCGTTCATGGGGACGACGATTCCGCAGCCGGCGCCGTCGAACCAGGGACAACCGATCCCTGTCAGCCGGAGGGAGACACAGTGACCGGCAAACAGGAACTGGCCCGATTTCTGCGCGGGCGGCGGGAGCAACTGGTGCCCGCCGACGTGGGGTTGGCGGGTGAACCGTCCCGGCGGACCCTGGGGCTGCGCCGGGAAGAGGTCGCGGAGTTGGCCCACATGTCCGTGGACTACTACGCCCGCCTGGAACAGGCCCGCGGGCCGCGCCCTTCACCCCGCATCCTGGACGCCCTCACCGGAGTGTTCCGGCTCACCCCGGCCGAGCGGACCCACCTGTTCCGGCTGGCCGGGACCCAGGTGACACCTCTCGCGGCGCCGGTGCGGACCGTCCGCCCGCATGTGGCGGCCCTGTTGGAACGCATCCCGGATACCGCGGCCATCGTCACCGACGCCACCTACGACGTCATCGCCTGGAATCCGCTGGCGAGTGCCGTGTTCGGCGGGGATCTCGTCGCGCGGCCGAACCTGGCGCGCCGCCGCTTCCTGGGCCGGCCGCCGGAGAGTTCGAGCGCCGAGGAGTTCGGGCACATCCTGGTCGCCCGGCTGCGCCGTGCCGCCGACCGCTACCCGTACGATTCGGGACTCGCCCGTCTGCTGGCCGAACTGCGCGCCGGCAGCGAGGAGTTCACCCAGATCTGGGAGACCGGTCCGGTGCACGCTCCCGGGCACCGCACCAAGACCGTCACCCACCCGGAGGCGGGCCGGCTGCGGGTGGACTGCGACGTGCTCACCGTCCCGCACGACGACCAACAGGTCGTCTTCGTCACCGCGGACCCGGGGACGCCGTCCGCACGGGCCCTGAGGCACCTGGCCGCAGCGGGCCAGGGCCTCAGTTCGAGGTGAGCCGTACCAACTGCGCTCCGTCCGCCGTCCGCACGTCGTAGTGGTCGATCTCCGCGGGGTGCATGGCCGCGCCACCCTGCATCGTGATCATCGTCGCGTCGTGCGCGGGGACGTTCCAACTCGTCACGGTCTGCTCGGAACCGTCGCGGCCGACGACCACGAGACGACACGAGCGCGGGCCGGCGCCGTCCTTGATCTCGAGGGTCACGTCAGTGCCGTAGTTCTCGTTCGCGGCGGTGACCTGCGCCCACACGCCCGACTTCGGGTCGGTCGCGGAGAGTTGTACGGCCCCGTCGCCGTGCCCGACGAGGGTCGCGACCGCGGGGCCGCCCACGGCGAAGACCACCGAGGCGGCCACGGCGTACAGAAAGCGCCGCCGTCCCGCCCGGTGACGCGTCGCCACCTCGGCGAGCAACCGGTCGAGCATCCGGGGCCCGGGTTGTGCCATGGGGTGCACAGAGCGCGGCGTCGCCCGCCGATACAGCATCAACTGCCGTGAGGCGGGACCGAATTCGGTCACATGAGCCGCGCAGCTAGTGCACTCCATGAGGTGATCCTCGAAGCGGAAGGCCTCCGCCTCGTCCAGCACGCCGAGCGCGTACGCGCCGACGTCGCGATGCCTTTCCAGGGACCTCATGCCGAATCCTCGTGCCGTTAGGTGCGGGTGGGGTTACTCCTTGCTCCCATCGGTACGCACCAGCCCGCCGAATCACTCAAGGCACACACAGAATGGCCATCACGAATTCGTAGCGGTCGGGCCCATGGATTGGTCCCTGTTTCAAAAAAGATGGATGGCGAGATGACCGAGCGGCAGACCCAGCTGCCAGGCGGGCGTCCAGACCTTCGGCCCGTCGTCCTCACCGGTCACCGGACCGCCTCCCGGTACCGCGTCCAGATCCGGCGCGAGCAGCTCGGTCTCCTCCAGCCAGCGCCAGGCGGCCTCCGCCAGTGCCAAGTCCGGTGTGTCCGCGGCGGATTCGAGCGCCTCGGCCGTCAACTTGGACATACGTTCCTCGACCCAGTCCTGCCACGGCTGGTCGTACGCCGTGAGCGAAAGCCAGGTCTCCAACTGGGTGACCACTCGGATACCGGACAATTCGCCGTCCGTGTCGGAGAGGAAGATGGTCAGCGCCAGCGCGTCCCGTCCCGCGCGGAACTCGAAGGACGTCGGCGGCATCAGGTCGCCGGTCCGCAGCAACTCGTCGGCGATGTACTCGGCGTACAACCACGCCATGGGGACGGTGAGTTCACCGCCACCGGTGCCGTCCGTGCTCTCTTGACCTCTGTGCAGCATCCCTTCCTGCCTTCCTCCGGTGCGTGCGCGTCGCCCGGCCCTGGGCTCCGTCAGGAACCCCGAGCCCCCCAGTCCGGAACACGGATGAGGACAGCCGATTACTCAACCAGGGTCCTGAGCAAGGCGCTTTACGGAGGTTTGACTAAGGAGTTGGTTTCACCGCAGGTCGGCCGCATAGCCGGGAAGCACCCGGCGCAGGGCGCGGAGCGCGTAATAGGCACGGGACTTCACCGTACCGGGCGGAATCCCGAGGGCCGCCGCGGCCTCCGCCACACTCGCCCCCTGGAAGTACACGAGCACCAGGACTTCACGGTGCTCCGGAGTGAGAGTCTTCACAGCTTCCCGCACATCGAGCGTCGCCGCCGACCGTTCCGCGTGATCGGCACACACGCGTGCGTTCTCCAGCACCGCGTCCCCGACCTCGGGCGGTCGCGCCTGCCGGGCCCGGCGCGCGTCGATGGCGAGCCGCCGACCTACCGTGAGCAGCCACGGCCGTACGGACTCGAAGTCGTCGGCGCGCAGTGCCTCGGGGTGCTGCCAGGCCCGTACGAGGGTCTCCTGGACGAGGTCCTCGGCGCGCTGGCGGTCGCCGTCGCAGAGCCGGAGCAGCAGCGCGAAGAGCGGCCTGCCGTGCTCGCGCTGCAGTGCGGCGAGCTCGTGCTCGGCGGTCGTTCCGTTGGTGAGCGTGGGTCCGGCCGTCATGGCCGTATGGCATCGCAGGGGGCCGTCCGGGGACAGGGGGCGCACAGGGCACTGCGGCGGACGGTCGATCGCGTCGACGAACGGTGCGACGAACGGTCCGCGTCACCCGGTGTTACCCCGCCCGCGCACACCGGACGGGTCATCAGGTGCGGGAAGTCGTTTGCGGGGGCGGTGAAGTTCATACCTATTGGTGGGTAAATATGACCACAGTGGGGTGAATTGATGATCGCACGCAGACGTCAGGTGGCCGTTGCCCTGGCGGGCATTCTCACCGCGGCCGCAGCCTGCCAGTCCCAGCACCACACCGCGAAGTCCTCCGGCCGTCCGGCACCGCCCGCCGCCCGCGGCTTCACCCTCGTCGCCGCCGGCGACATCCTCCCGCACAGCGCCGTCCTCGACCGCGCCCGCTTCGACGCCGGCGGCACCGGCTACGACTTCCGCCCGATGCTCGCCGGGATCCAACCCGTCGTCTCCCGCGCCGATCTGGCGCTGTGTCACATCGAGAGCGTGTACGGCGACCGCACGGGCTCCCCGGTTTTCGACTCCCCGCCCGAGGAGGCCCAGGGCCTCGCCGCGACCGGCTACGACAGCTGCTCCACCGCGTCCGACCACAGCCTCGACGACGGCGCCGCCGGCATCCAGCGCACCCTCGACACCCTCGACGGGGCCGGCGTACGGCACGCGGGAACGGCGCGCACCGAGGCCGAGGCGCACACGGTCACCCTGCTGCGCGCCGGCCCGGCGAAGGTCGCCCACCTCGCCTACACCGCCGACACGAACCCGGCCCCGCTCCCGCAGGCCGAGCCCTGGGCCGTCAACCTCGCCGACCCCGCCCGCATCCTCGCCGACGCCCGGGCCGCCCGGCAGGCGGGCGCCGACGTGGTCGTCGTGTCCCTGCGCTGGGGCACACAGGGCCAGGACGCGCCCGATCCGCAGCAGTGGGCGCTCGCCGGGGACCTCACCGCCGCCCGCACCGACGGCCGCCCCGACATCGACCTGATCCTCGGCACCCATGCCCACACCCCGCAGGCGTACGAGAAGGTCAACGGCACCTGGGTCGTCTACGGGCTCGGCGACCAGATCGCCGGCGAGATGTACGACAACGCCGGCACCCAGGACCCCGGCGGCAACGAGAGCACCCTCGGCCGCTTCACCTTCGTACCGCCCACCCGCCCCGGCGGCCGCTGGGAGGTGACGAAGGCGGAGTTCGTCCCACAGCTGTTCGACATCGACGCGGGCCGGGTCGTCGACGTCAACCAGGCGATCGCCCAGGGCGCCGAACTGACCGGCGACCGCGACCGCATCCGCGAGGTGGTGCTCAGCAGGGGCGCGGCGAAGGACGGGCTGGTGATGGGGAAGTAGGGAGGGCTCAGTCCACGTCGACGTGGGCGAAGGTGGCGAGCATCTGCGTGAGCACCCGTGCACACGCGCGTACGTCGTCCTCCGTCAGCTCGCCGCCGACCTGCCGCATCAGATGGTGCTCGCGGCCCAGCACGGCGGTGATCGTCGACCGGCCGGTGTCGGTCAGCCGGATCAGGGAGGACCGCTGGTGCGCGGGGTTCGGCACGCTCTCGACCCAGCCGTGCGCCGCCGCGTCGTTGACCATGCGCTGCACGAACTGCCGGCTCAGCGCCTGGTCGCGGCCCATCTGAGGAACCGTCATGGGCCCGTGCAGGCGCAGCAGGTTCAGCACGGCGCGCACGCCCGCGGACACGCCCTCGACCGGTTCGGCCTGCTCCACCTTGCGCGCCGCGCGCCGGTAGAGCGGGCCGACGAGGTCGAACACCTCGGTGAGGCGGTGGCCGAGTTCGTCGGGGGAGAGGGGAGCGGGGCCCGGGGAAGCGGAGTCGTTCACGCGCTCATCATGACACCTGGGTTGCCAACCCTCCTCAAAGATGACACCTTGGTTGTCATGACAGCTGCTTCGGAACTTGCTTCGGAACTGAGCTTCTTCGCATCTGCCGACGGGGACCTTGCCTACCGTGACGTGGGCACCGGCACCCCCGTGGTCCTCCTCCACTCCGGCTTCGCCGACCATCGCGTCTTCGACGACCAGATACCGGCCCTCGCCCGCGACTTCCGCGTCATCGCGCCCGACATCCGCGGCCACGGCTTCTCCGCCAACGCGAGCGGGCCGTTCCGCTGGGCCGACGACCTCGCGGATCTGCTGCGCCACCTGGACCTCGGGCCCGCGGTCCTCGTCGGCCTGTGCATGGGCGCGGCCGTCGCCACCGACACCACGCTGGAACACCCCGAACTGGTCCGAGCGGTCGTAGTGTCGGGCGCCGGCACCAGCGCGTTCGAGTACACCGACCCGCACCTGCTGGAACACCAGGCCCGCGCCGCGCAGTTGCTGGGTGCCGGCGACATCGCGGGCTGGCTCGACCAGTTCACGCGGGGCGTGGCGGGCCCGCGGCGCACGGTGGACGAGGTCTCCCCGTCCGTTCTCCGACGCCTACGTGAACTGACCGCGCACACGCTCTCCAAGCACACACCCGGCGAGCAGGACTGGTACGTCCCCCTGGCCGACCCGTGGTCCCGCGTCCCGAAGCTGGACGTCCCCGTCCTCGCGATCCACGGTGCCCTCGACTGGCCCGACAGCATCGCCATGGCGCAACGCTTCACCGACACGGTCCCGAACGGCCGCGCGGTGACGATCGAGGGGGTCGGCCACTACCCGAACATGGAGAAGCCCGAGGAGTTCAACGAGATCCTCGGGCAGTTCCTGCGCTCCCTCTGACGGCGCCTTGCGGCTCCCGATGGCTCCTTACGGCACCACCGTCACCGGCCACCGCCCCGCCTTCACCAACCGCACCGCGACCGACCCGATGATCCGGTGGCCGGCCTGTTCGGAGGCGCCGACGACGACCGCGTCGGCCTTGAGCTGGTCGGCCGCCTTCACCAGGCCGCCGTACGGGTCGCCGCGGAACGTGTGGAACTCCCAGCGGATGTCGAATATCCCCTTGACCCGCTCGGTCTCCTGACGGATCTGGGCGACGAGGTCCTCGGCGATCTCGTCGGTCGTCTCGGCGACCGGTGCCCCCATGGCCGCGCCCGCCGCCAGCACCGGCTGCACGTACACCATGGCGAGCAGCGCGTGCTGCCGTCGGGCCAGGCCAGCGGCATATGCCGCGGCCCGGAACGAGGACTCGGAGCCGTCCACTCCGGCGACGATGACCTTCGGCCCGTCCGTGCCCCGTTCGAACTGAGTTGAGTGCTGTTCCGTCACGGCTGTGAGGCTATCGGAACCCGCAGGTCCCGGACCCTCCTGGGAGTTCTCGACGGGCGCGCGGACCGCCCTGTTCCTACAGTCGGAAGCATGACTGCCACCGTGGAGGCGCCCGGGTCCAAGGACACCAAGGCTCCGATACGACCGCCCGGCAACGGCTTCCTCAGCAGGGTGCCCGAGGGCTTCGCGACCTTCTTCGGCGCCCTCGGCCTGCTCTGCGTCCTGCTGGCCTTCATCGCCCCGCTGCGCCGCGCCCTGCGCCCCGTGGTCCGCTTCCTGGACCTCCTCATCGTCCCCGTCAGCGCCAACCTCGCCTACGCGGTCTTCCTGTTCCTGCTGGCCGCCGCTACCGGCGCCCGCAAGAAGATCGCCTGGTGGCTGGTCGTCGTCTACCTCGGCCTGCTCGTCCTGACCGACGTCCTCGGCGTGGCCCTCGGCCTCTACGCCGAGTCCCTCCCGTCCCTCGTCGTGTGCGCCCTGCTGCTGGTCCTGCTGATCGTGGCCCGCAGGCAGTTCTACGCCGCGTCCCGCCGCGCGGCCGTACGACGGGCCCTCGCCGTCCTGTTCGCCGGACTCGCCGTCGCGATCCTGGCCGGCTGGGGGCTGGTCTCCCTGTTCCCCGGCACGCTCCCCGAGAGCCAGCATCTGGGCTGGGCCGCCGACCGGGTCTGCGGCGGCCTGGTCTCCGGCCGCTCCTTCAGCGGCCGCACGCCCCGAGCCGTGTCCTTCCTGCTCGGCCTGTTCGGCGCGCTCGCCCTCCTCAACGCGGCCACCGTCCTCTTCCGCTCCCAACGCCTCGAAGCGGCCCTGCACGGCGACGAGGAGGACCGCATCCGCGCCCTCCTGAAGGCCTACGGCGGCCAGGACTCCCTCGGTTACTTCGCCACCCGGCGCGACAAGGCCGTCGTCTTCTCGCCCAGCGGCAAGGCCGCCGTCACCTACCGCGTCGAAGCCGGTGTCTGCCTCGCCAGCGGCGACC
Organism: Streptomyces xylophagus; assembly: GCF_000716435.1. Taxonomy (GTDB): domain Bacteria; phylum Actinomycetota; class Actinomycetes; order Streptomycetales; family Streptomycetaceae; genus Streptomyces; species Streptomyces xylophagus. The sequence goes on along the minus strand of NZ_JNWO01000007.1, from coordinate 315,114 downwards.
CGGTCGGCGACCGCGAGGCCTGGCCGCACGCCATCGCCGCCTGGCTCGACCTGGCCCGCCGCCACGCCTGGGCCCCCGCCGTGATGGGCGCCTCCGAGGACGGCGCCAGAGCCTTCGCCCGAGCCGGACTCGGCGCCCTCCAACTCGGCGACGAGGCCATCCTGCACGTCGCCGACTTCGACCTCGCCGGCCGCGACATGCGCGTCACCCGGCAAGCCGTGGGCCGAGTCCGGCGCGCCGGTGCCACCTGCCGCATCCGCCGCCACGCCACCCTCACCGACGCCGAGATGGAGGAGGTGGTCAACCGCGCCGACGCCTGGCGCGACACGGAGACCGAACGCGGCTTCTCCATGGCCCTGGACCGCCTCGGCGACCCGGCCGACGGCGACTGCCTCCTCGTCGAAGCCCTCGGCGAGGACGGCAAGTTGCTCGCCCTGCTCTCCCTCGTCCCCTGGGGCACCGACGGCGTCTCCCTCGACCTGATGCGCCGCGACCGCACCGCCCCCAACGGCGTCATGGAGTTCATGGTCGCCGAACTCTGCGCCACCGCACCGAAGTTGGGCGTCCACCGCATCTCCCTCAACTTCGCCGTCTTCCGCTCGGCCTTCGAGGAGGGCGCCCGCATCGGCGCGGGACCGGTCCTGCGCCTGTGGCGCCGCCTGCTGCTGTTCTTCTCCAAGTGGTGGCAACTGGAGGCCCTTTACCGCTCCAACGCCAAGTACCACCCCGAGTGGTACCCCCGCTTCATCTGCTACGGCGAGACCGCCTCCCTGGCCCGCATCAGCCTCGCCTCCGGCATCGCCGAGGGCTTCGTCTCCGTACCGTCGCTGCGCCAACTCTGGGGAAAGGGGCACCAGACGAGCGGACAGCGGCCCGCGACCACGGCGGGTCTGCCGTCCTTGTCGGCGCTCGGCCTCGACAGCGAGGACCAGGCCGACGGCCCGGACAGCGGCCTGCCCGAACAGGTCCGCGTCCGGCACCACAAGCTCGACCGCCTCCGCGCCACCGGCACCGACCCCTACCCGGTCGGCATCCCACAGCGCACCCACACCCTCGCCGAGGTCCGCGCGGGGGACCAAGTCACCGTCGCCGGGCGGGTCATGCGGGTGCGCGACCTCGGCGGCATCGTCTTCCTCACCCTGCGCGACTGGTCCGGCGACCACCAACTCGCCCTCACCCGCGCCGAGTCGGGCCCCGACCTCGACCGCTTCACCGCCGACACCGACATCGGCGACCACATCACCGCCACCGGCCGCGCGGGCACCAGCGACAAGGGCGAGCCCACCGTCTTCGTCACCTCCTGGCAGCTCACCGGCAAGTGCCTGCGCCCGCTGCCCGACAAACACCGGGGCCTCACCGACCCCGAGGCCAAGGTCCGCATGCGCTACCTCGACCTCGTCGCGAGCCCCGCCGCGCGCGATGTGGTCCGGGCCCGCTCCACCGCCGTACAGGCCCTGCGTCAGGGCCTGTTGGAGCGCGGGTACCTGGAGGTCGAGACTCCGATGCTGCAACAGATCCACGGCGGCGCCAACGCCCGTCCCTTCACGACCCACATCAACGCCTACGACCTCGACCTCTACCTGCGCATCGCCCCCGAGCTGTACCTCAAACGGCTCTGCGTCGGCGGCATGGAGAAGGTCTTCGAGATGGGCCGCACCTTCCGCAACGAGGGCGTCTCCTACAAGCACAACCCCGAGTTCACGATGCTGGAGGCCTACCAGGCGTACGCCGACTACGACGTGATGCTCGACCTCGTCCGCGAACTGATCCAGGGCGCGGCCACCGCCGCCTTCGGCTCCGCCGTCGCCCGCAAGGACGGCGAGGAGTACGACATCTCGGGCCGGTGGCCGGTCAAGACCGTCCACGGCGCGATCTCCGAGGCACTGGGCGAGGAAATCGACGCCGACACCGAACTGGCCCGCCTGCACCGGCTGTGCGACCGTGCGGGTGTGCCGTACGGCGCCGACGACGGTCGCGGGGACGTCGTACTGGAGATGTACGAGCGGCTGGTGGAGGAGCCGACCCGGCTGCCCACCTTCTACAAGGACTTCCCGACCGACGTCTCCCCGCTCACCCGCCAGCACCGCACCGATCCGCGCCTCGCCGAACGCTGGGACCTGGTCGCGTTCGGCACCGAACTCGGCACCGCCTACTCCGAGCTGACCGACCCCGTCGAACAGCGCCGCCGGCTCACCGCCCAGTCGCTGCTCGCCGCCGGGGGAGACCCCGAGGCGATGGAGCTGGACGAGGACTTCCTCGACGCCCTCGAATACGCGATGCCGCCCACCGGCGGTCTCGGCATCGGTGTCGACCGACTCGTCATGTTCCTCACCGGTCTGACGATCCGTGAGACGCTGCCGTTCCCCCTCGTCCGGCGCCGCTGAGCGCGATAACGCTGGGCCGGGCGGGTGTTTTCCTGCCGCCGCACCGGTGTTGCCGTGGGGCGGCGGTGCCCCGCCGGGCGACTGATGAGTCATGAAGAAGGATCAGTCGCTCACGCGCCGACGGGCCCTGCTCGCCGGCGCCGCTGCCGTCGGGGCGGCCGGCACCGCCGGTCTGCTGTACTCCGGACTCTCGGACGACGCCCCCGTCCGAGCCGCCGCCCCCGCCGCCGGGCCCCCACCGCGCCTCGCACGCAAACCCTCCTCCTACCGCCTCCAGCCCGTGGCCGGATACGGCGCACCCCACGCCGCCCCCGCCCACGTCCCGGTGCGGCACGAACCGTTCCTGCGCATGTCGGGACGCGGCAACACCATGGTCCTGACCTTCGACGACGGACCAGATCCCCGCTACACCCCGCACATCCTGGACACCCTCGCCGAGTACGACGTCCGCGCCACGTTCTTCGTGTGCGGCGAGATGGCCGACTGGAACCGCGACCTGCTGGCCCGCATGTCCGACGAAGGCCACGTCGTCGGCAACCACACCTGGTCGCACCCCCTGCTGACCAAGCTGACCCGTGGTCAGATCCGCTCCGAGATGGAACGGACCAGCGACGTCATCGAGGACGCCTACGGGGAACGCCCGCAGTGGTTCCGCGCCCCCTACGGCGCCTGGAACCGGGCCGCCTTCCAGCTCGGCTCCGAGCTGGGCATGGAACCCCTCGCCTGGACGGTCGACACCCTCGACTGGGACACACCCGGCACCCGCCACATCGTCAACGCGGTCGAGGACGGCGCCGCCCCCGGCGTCGTGGTGCTCTCGCACGACGCCGGGGGCGACCGTTCCCAGAGTGTGCGGGCGCTGCGTGAATATCTGCCGCACCTGCTGGACTCCGGCTACCACATGACGATTCCGCGCCGCCGGACCACCTGACGGATTTTCGCCCGCCCGGTCGGGGAAACGCTCAGCGGACCTCGACCAGGCGGGCGAAGACGACGACGTTCCCGTCGTAGCCGTTCTGCTTGGAGAAACCGCCCCCGCACGTGATGACACGCAGTTCCGGAGTTCCCTTCGAGGCGTAGACGCGGTCTCCGGGGAAGTTGCTCTTCTCGAAGACCTCGATGCCGTAGATCTCGAACACGGCCGTCTTTCCGTCCTTGCGCTCTACCTCGACGCGGTTTCCCTTCTTGAGGGCCCCGAGTCCGTAGAACACGGCGGGGCCCATTTTGTTGTCGACATGGCCGACGACGACCGCCGTGCCCTTTTCGCCGGGGGAGACGGCGCCGGTGAACCAGCCCGCCAGATTCGGGTCCTCCGGCGGCGGCGCGCCGACCCAGCCGTCCGCGTCCAGGCCCACCGGCATGATCGGGGCGTCGACCCGGATCGCGGGAATCCGCACCCGGTCGGCGACGGAGTACGGCAGCGGGGCCGGGACCTTGCCGAACGTGCTGTGGCCGGTCCGGGCGTCCGCGGCGGCGGCCGACGCCGGCTGGGGCGGCCCCACGTCGAACTCTCCCGAACCATTCCGAATGAGCGCGAGACCGGTCAGCAGAACAAGCGCTATCACTCCCCAGGGGGCGCGCTTCTTCTGCCGCTCCTCCTCTTCGGCAAGCTCGGACAGCTCGGACGCAGACATTCGCCATCCCCTCTCGACGCGGCCGTCGCCACGTCAATCGCGCATACGAGAACGCTAAGTCCCGAAGCCGGAACCGGCGACGGGGAAAGCGCGAACGGGTGGCCCGGACATCCTTATGTGCGCCATACGAGTTGACGCTCACAGGAATTTTCTGACGGTCCGTGACCTGCGGCAATATCCGATTGTGCGCTTTTCCCCCGGCGTGTCCTCTCACCAGGACGGACCATTCTCGAAATGCGGGCGCGCGCAAGGCATCTGAGGGTCTGTCTGGGAGGCGTTTTCTCGCCGATCGACCGGGGACGGGTCCCGGGGCGCCTTCCGCGGAGGATGACATGCGTACTACTCGTGCCCTGGCTGCCGCCGGTGCCGCGGTGGCCGTCCTGGGGCTCGCCGCCCCGGTGGCCGTCGCGGACGGCATGGGCGCCAGCCCCAGCAACATTCTGGCCCTGCCCAGCGTGATCGCCCGCGGCGGACAGCTCACCGTCACGGTCGACGGCTGCTTCAGCGGCGGCAACGCCATCGCCACCTCACCGGGGTTCGAACGCCCCGCCAACCTGTCCCTCCTCAACAACTCCGGTACGACGTCCAGCGGAACGGCCCGGATCAGCAGGTCGGCCACCCCCGGCGCGTACAGCATCACGGTCCGCTGCTCCAACGGTTCCTCGCTCACCCGTGACTCCGCCTACACCGTCATCGGCGGTGTCCGCGGCGGTCTCGGCGGCAGCAGCGCCACCGGGGCGACCCCGACCGACATGGCGATCGGCGGCGGCCTGGTCGCCGCGGCCGTCCTGGCCGGCGGGGTGTTCTGGATGCGCCGCCGCACCGAGCGCGGGATCTGACCTCCGCCCCCTTCGGAGATCCGACCGCACGTCCACAGGCCTTCGCCCCGGACCTTTTGGGTTCCGGGGCGAAGGCCTGTGCGGGTGGTGCTGCGGTCAGGCGCCGTCCTCTCCGGTGCGGCGGCGGGAGAAGTGGTACGCCGCTCCCACCGAGCCCGCGATGAGGGCCGCGCCGATGCCGAGTTCCTTGAGGTCGAAGCCGGCGATGCTGCCGCCCTCACCGGCCCGGACCCCTCGGGGCACCTGCTGGGCCGGCTGGAGCGGCTGGATGTTGTTGTTGTTCGTACGGCCGGAGGCGATGGTCAGACCCGTGGAGCCGCTCGCGCCGTCACACGTGAACGTCACCTGGTACACCGCGCCCGGCCTGGCGTCCCAGTCGACCATCGCCGTCGCCGAGGACTGACCCGGCGAGATCCTGACGGTGTCGAAGACTCCGGAGGAGACCGTGGCGGAGCCCTTGCAGCCGCCGCGGTCGCGATCGAGCTGCAGGGTCACCTGGCCGCCCGCCGCGATCGTCGAGGGCAGGACGGTGAAGCCGAACGGCGTGATGTTGTGGTTGCCGTCGCCGTCGCCCTTCGCGACGGCGGTCGGCACGGACAGGGCGAGGGCGCTGATGCCCAGCAGTGCGGCCGAGGCGACGCGTATCGCGCGCATGGTGATTCCTCCGGGTCCCCGAGGAGCAGCCGCGGACCTTTTCCGCTGGCGCCGTAAATGCACCTCGATGTCCGAAACGCTAGGAACATGTGTGCGCTCCCGCGATCCCAGTCGCGCGAATGGGGCAACCATGTAGGCCGCACAGGGGACGCCCGCGGCGTGGCGGGCGTCCCCCGGCAGGCGGCTCCGGTGAGGGGCCGTCAGTCCCCGATGTGCGGGACGAGGTTCACTTGATGTGCGGGAAGAGATTCAGGAACGGCTGCGCCGACGCCGTGATGCCACGGCTGTAGGGCGCGTCGAAGTCCCAGATCAGGAACAGCAGGAAGGCGATCAGCGCCGAGAACAGCCCGGCGAGGATCAGCTCCCGTGTCGTACGCCGGATCTGCAGCGCGAAGACCATGCCGATGGTGATCACGGCCCCGCCGAGCAGCCCGAACCACACCACCAGAGGCATGGTCGCCCCGGTGGAGTTCGAGCGGGCGCTGCGGGCCAGGTCCACCGCGGCGACCTGGTCGACGAGCGGCTGGTAGGCCTGCGCCTGGAAGTCGGTCTTCGGCTGGTAGTCGGTGACGTCCTGGCGGATGCGCTGGAGGAGGTCGGTGCCGTGCTGGGTGAGCTTCTGATGGTCCGCCATCGTCTTCCACTCGACGTCGACGACCTGGGTGACATAGGCCTCGACGTCGGCCCGTACGCGGTCACGTTCGGCCGGCGGATAGACCCGCACCCGCTCCGAGATCTCGTGCAGCGCCTGCGCCTCCGCCTGGACGTGGTCCTGGGCGGCGCTGCGGGCCTCCCAGACACCGGCGATCGCCAGGCCCAGGACGATGGCGTACACCACGCCGATCCACATCGTCATGTACTCGATGACGTCCGGGGTCTCGCCTGGATCCTCGTCCTCGGACGCGGTGCGTTCGCGTAGGAAGGTGATGACGACGACCACGGCACAGGCCGCCACCATCGCGATGACGAGAACAAGCCATTCCGACAAGGGGTTCCTCCGGGGATCAGCGCGGACGCAGCGCGGCGATGGCGACCACCGCGGGCATGGTGATGAGCAGGACGTAGACGACCGCCGGCGTCCGGCCGGTGGCGGGCCGCGGGCGAGGCTGTTCGTGGTACTTCGGATAACTCACCGGGGTCGCCGAGGGATGCGGGGTGGGCCTGGGCGAGGGTTTCGGGGTCGGGGTGGGTGTGGGAGTCGGCGTCGGGGTCGGCCGGGGCAGGGGAGCCGCCGGGGCCGGGCGTGGTGCCCGGGTGGGCGGCGGAGGCACGGGTTTCGGTGTGGGTCGCGGCGTAGAGGTCGGCCTGGGTGTCGGCTTCGGGGTCGGGGTGGGCTTCGGCGGGGGAGGCGGTGTCGGCTTGGGCGGTGGCGGGGTGGGCGTCGGAGAGGGGCAGGGCGGCGGCGGGGTCGGCTTCGGGCAGGCCGGAGGAGTCGGCCAGGAGCCGTCGCCGGCGATCGCCACCGCCTCCGTGCCGTCCGGCCCCGTGGAGGCGTACGCGCAGGCGTCGGCCGCTGCCACGCCCGCCGGCGCGCCCGCCAGCAGCCAGGTGAGCGTCACCAGGGCCAACACCCTTGCGGCGAGGGCGGTTCGGGTCGGTTCGGGTCCATGCACGACCGAGATCATGAGGCCTCGCGGGGCCGTGCACGCGGGAGCGCGAGGGGATTGCCCCGAAGGAGTGGAAGGAGTGATGCGACGGTTTGACGATCCGACCGTCACGCATGGCCGAATGCGCACGACCGTGCGAACCGGGACGCCCGGGTCACAGGGGTCGGAAAGAAATTTGTGCGGCCGTTGAACACTTCCGTGGTCCCCACCCGTACCTAGGACCGTGCGGCGGCACAGACGGGCGCTGCAACATCCAGGTGATTATGGGGAGTTGACGATGAAGACCTCCTGGCGGAGCGCCTCACTCGCGGCGACGGCCGTGTCCGTCATGGCGTTGACGGCGGCGTGCGGTTCGGAAAATGTGACCACACCTTCCTCTGCGGCACAGAACGTCGGTGCCACGGCTGCGGCCGGAGGTTACGGAAGCGTCGGTGCGACGGCCACTGCCAGCACCGGTGCCGGCAACGGCTACGGTGCCGACGGCCAGCAGGCCGCGGCCGCGGAGCCCGCGGGCCAGCTGTCCGTTGCCAACAACCCCGACCTCGGCAAGGTGTTGAGCGACGGTGCGGGTCTCACCCTCTACCGTTTCGACGCCGACACGGCCAATCCGCCCAAGTCGAACTGCGACGGCGACTGCGCCACCGCCTGGCCGCCGGTTCCCGCGAACGACGCCACGGCCGGCGCCGGTATCGACAAGTCCCTGCTCGGCGAGGTGACCCGTACCGACGGCACCAAGCAGCTGACCGTCGGTGGCTGGCCCGCCTACCGCTACGCCAAGGACGTCAACGCCGGTGACGTCAACGGCCAGGGCGTCGGCGGCAAGTGGTACGCGCTCGCCCCCGACGGCAAGAAGGCGACCCTCGCCTCGCTGCCCGGCCTGTCCGTCCGCAAGGACGCGAAGCTCGGCGACATCGTCGTCGACAAGAACGGCCGCACGGTCTACCGCTTCCTCAAGGACAAGGCATGGCCGAAGTCCGTCTCGAACTGCCTCGGCGCCTGCGCCGAGAAGTGGCCGGCGGTCGGCATCGTCTCGGCGAACGACACCAAGGGCGTCGAGAAGAAGGGCCTCATGGGCTTCACCCGGTCCGACGGCGTCAAGCAGATGACCGTCGACTGCTGGCCGATCTACACCTTCTCCGGTGACACAGCGGCCGGACAGACCAACGGCCAGGGCGTGGGCGGCACTTGGTACGCCGTCTCGCCCGAAGGAAAGCCGGTCGGCGCGCCCGCGAAGTAGCGAGAACACCTCCCCAGGGTTGATCGCCTCGCCCACTCGGCAACGAAACGCGGAAGGGAGGGACGCGGGCAAGCGAAGAAGAGTGCCGAACGAAACAGCAGCGCGTACGACCCCAGGTCCGCCCCCTCCGCACCGCACGGAGGGGGCGGACCCCTTTGGCGTCGACCGGGCAGCAATTCCGGCATTCTCCGCGCCTCTCCGCGTGTCCCCGCACGTCAATTCGGCACGTGCCGCAGGCAGTCACCGGGAACGGATGGTCAATTTCCGTTTCCGCTCGCTCCTTTGGCGGGCGATCAGTAGCCTCAGCTCGAACACCGGATCGCCTACGCCTTGGAGAGATACATGGAGCGTCCCGCCTGGGCACCCCGAAGCATCGACATCTCGGTGCCGAGCGTTTCGCGTATCTACGACTACTACCTGGGCGGTTCGCACAACTTCGAGGTCGACCGGGAAGCGGCCCGCAAGGCCATGGAGTTCCTCCCGGGACTTCCCAAGATCATGCAGGCGAACCGGGCGTTCATGCGCCGCGCGGTGCGATTCGCGGCCGCCGAGGGCATCACCCAGTTCCTCGACATCGGCTCCGGAATCCCCACCTTCGGAAACGTCCACGAGGTGGCCCAGGAAGCCAGCCCCGGCGCCCATGTCATGTACGTCGACCACGACCCGGTGGCGGTCGCGCACAGCCAGGCGGTCCTCGCGGGCAACGCGACCGCGGACGTCATCGCGGCCGACCTCCGCAAGCCCCAGGAGATCCTGGCGAGCCCCGAGGTCCAGCGGCTGATCGACGTGAATCGGCCAGTGGCGTTACTTCTCGTTGCCATACTGCACTTCGTGGAAGACACGGACGACCCGTACGGAGCGGTGGCACAGCTGCGCGAGGCCCTCGCGCCCGGCAGCCTGCTGATCCTCACCCATGCCTCGTACGAGGGAATCCCGTTGCCCCCGGAGCGGGCGGAGGGCGCGGTGGACGTGTACAAGGACATTCGCAACCCGCTGATCATGCGCTCGCGCGAGGAGATCGCGCGGTTCTTCGAGGGGTACGACATGGTGGAACCCGGACTGGTGCCGATGCCGGACTGGCGGCCGGACACCGCACCGGAGGACGAGGATCCGTATTCCTTCTCCGGTTTCGCCGGCGTAGGACGCGCGGCGTGATCGCGGAGCCGGACGGGCCGGAGGACAGACTGCGCAGGTTCGCGACCATCTGGAGCCGGGCGGTGTTCCCGGCGACCTCGACCTCGCTGACCCGGCCCGAGTTCGAGGAGCGACTCCTGCCGCTGGCACGGCGGTTGAGCGAGGCGCTGCGGGCCAGGAACCTCGACGCCGAGGAGGGCAAGGCGGTCGGCGCCGCCCTCATCGCCGCGCACTGCACCGACCCCGACGCCCTCAGCCGCACCCTCGAGTGCGTCGACGCCTACCTGGTGCTCTACTGCGGCGGCGACGGCCCCCAGGAGGACCTCAGGATCCGCTCGGCACGGCTCCAGCACGCCATGGCCGCCGGGTTCGCCCAGGCGCTGCGCGAGCGCACCCTGGCCGAGCAGGAGGCCATCTCCGTGGCCGCCCTCCAGGCCCAGGGCGTGGTCGCACAGGCCCTGCACGCGACCGAGGCCCGCTTCCGCGCGGTCTTCGAGGGCGCGGCCATAGGAATCGGCATGGCCGACCTCGAAGGCAACATCCTCCAGGTCAACGGCGCGCTGCTGCGCATGTTCGGCATCACCGAACAGACCATGGGCGGCCGCAACGTCCGCGAGTGGACCCACCCCGAGGACGCGCCCCAGACCTGGACGCTCTACGACGAACTCGTGCGCGGCGAGCGTGAGCACTACCACGTCGAGAAGGCGTTCTACCGACCTGACGGAACGGTCCTGTGGACCAACCTCACGGTCTCCCTGCTGCGCGACGCCGACGGCAACCCGCAGTACCAGCTCGCCCTCATGGAGGACACCACCGAGCGCCGGCTGCTCAATCTGCGGCTGCGCTACGAGGCGACCCACGACGCCCTCACCGGCCTGCCCAACCGCACCCTGTTCTTCGAACGCCTGGAGAAGGCGCTCGGCGCGGGTGACAACCAGCGCTTCGGTCTCTGCTATCTCGACCTCGACGGCTTCAAGACCATCAACGACAGCCTCGGCCACGCGGCCGGCGACCGGCTGCTCGTCGAGGTCGCCGACCGGCTGCAGTCCTGCGCGACCGCGCCCGGCGAGATGGTCGCGCGGCTCGGCGGCGACGAGTTCGTGGCGCTGACCACCGGCCCCGACACCGAGCGCGAGGTCGACGAACTCGCAGGGCGCATCATGAACGCCCTCATCACCCCCGTCAGCATCGACGGCCGTGACCTCACCGTGCGCGGCTCCATCGGCATCGTCGAGGGCCCGGCCGGTGAGCGCGGCCCGGCGGAGGTGCTGCGCAGCGCCGACATCACGATGTACCGGGCCAAGTCGGCGGGCGGCAACCGCTTCGAACTCGCCGACCCGGAGGCCGACGCCCGCGCCATCACCCGGCACGGCCTGACGACGGCACTCCCGGCCGCCCTGGACCGCAACGAGTTCTTCATCGAGTACCAGCCGCTGGTCCACCTCGGCGACGGCAGCGTGCGCGGCGCCGAGGCCCTCGTCCGCTGGCTGCACCCGCAGCACGGCGTCCTCGGCCCCGACCGCTTCATCCCGCTCGCCGAACACACCGGCCTGATCGTGCCGTTGGGCCGCTGGGTCCTCGACCAGTCGGTCCGCCAGGCCAAACAGTGGCAGGAACGACACGGAGGCAACGACGCCACCGGCCCGCTGCGCATCAACGTCAACCTCTCGCCCTGCCAGCTCAGTCACCCCGGCCTGGTGCAGGACACCGTCGACATCCTGGAGCGCGCGGGCGTCCGTCCGGACGCGCTCTGCCTGGAGGTCACCGAGTCCGCGCTCATCGGCGCCGACGACGACCTGCTCAAGCCGCTGCGCCAACTCGCCGAGATGGGCGTCGACATCGCCCTCGACGACTTCGGCACCGGCTACTCCAACCTCGCCAACCTCCGCCGCCTCCCGGTGAGCATCCTCAAACTGGACCGCTCCTTCACCCAGGGCATGCAACAGTTCCCGGCCGACCCCGTGGACCTCAAGATCGTCGAGGGCATCGTCTCCCTCGCCCACAGCCTGAACCTCGCGGTGACGGTCGAGGGCGTCGAGACGGGCGCGCAGGCCGAACAACTCCGCATACTGGGCTGCGACACCGCCCAGGGCTGGTACTACGCCCGTCCGGGCCCGCCGGACCGGCTGCACGAACTGGCGTTGGTGGACGCGACGGGGTGAGGGCGTAAGTCGGTTGCGGGAGGCCCGGGTTCGAGGGTGATCATGTGCGGGTGACTCAAGAAGCGCATGCATCGGACGACGTGAACAAGGCCATCGAGGGCGAACTGGCGCTCATGGACCCGGCCGTCCGCTCCTCCCGCAGCGAGGCCGTCCGCCTGCTGGACCCCGAGTACGTGGAGGTCGGCGACTCGGGTCGGCACTACACGTACGAGCACATGCTGGCTTGGCTGCCGGAGCACGCGGGCAGCGTGACGGACGGTCCCCGCTACCGCCCCTCGGCCATCACGGGCATCGTCCTGGCCCCCGGTCTGGTGCAGCTCAGATACGAGACCGACTTCGACGGCCGCCGTGCCCGCCGCACCTCCCTGTGGCGCAAGCGCGACGAGGAGACGGGCTGGCGGATGTTCTACCACCAGGGGACGCTGGTGCCGCCGGACATCGACTGAGACAGGCCGCGACGCGAAGGAGTCGGACTCCATGAGCACCGAACTGCAGGGCCGCACCGCCGTAGTGACAGGCGCCAGCAAGGGCATCGGACTGGCGGTCGTGCAGGCGCTGGCCGGCGCGGGCGCCACCGTCGTCGCCGGGTCGCGCACCACCACCGAGGAACTGGACGCGCTGGTCAAGGAGTTCCCGGTGACCTGGGTGCCGGTGGACCTCGCGGAGCGCGACGCGGCCGAGCGGCTGGTCGCGGCGGTCGGCGGGCGCGTCGACGTCCTGGTGAACAACGTCGGTACGGCCCCGCCCCGCACCGGCGGCTTCCTGTCCGTGACCGACGAGGACTGGCAGCGCACCCTCGACCTGAACCTCCTCACGGCGGTACGCGTCACCCGCGCCGCCCTGCCGCTGATGCTGGCCGCCGGGCGGGGCTCCGTGATCACGATCGGCTCGGTCAACGCGACCCTGCCCGACCCGCTGGTCATCGACTACAGCGCGGGCAAGGCCGCCCTGGTCGCCTTCTCCAAGGCCCTGTCCAAGGAGGTCGGCCCGAAGGGCATCCGCGTCAATACGGTCAGCCCCGGCCCGGTCGAGACGGAACTGTGGCTCGGCGGCGGGGGAGTGGCCGAGACCGTGTCGGCGGCCACCGGCCTCACACCCGCCGAGGTCGCGGCCCGAGCCGCGGGCGCCAGCGTCACCGGCCGCTTCTCCAAGCCCGCCGAGATCGCCGACGTGGTCCTCTTCCTCGCCGGCGACCGCGCGGCGAACCTGACCGGTAGCGACCTGGTGATCGACGGCGGTTTCATCCCGACCTGGTGAGCCGGCCGGGCGGCGGGGGACGATGAACTCCCTTACGGCGGCGCCCGATTGCCGCTGCTTCCACGACAGCTGCGGCAACCGGCGGTGACGCGGATGGCATCGGCACCTGCGCCCGATTGCTCCCGCCGCACCTGTTGAGACTGGCATCCGCCGCAACGCCGGGGTGAGGTGCTGCGGCGGATGGCATCCGCACCAGGGTCCGCCGAGTTCGCGCGAGGGGACTGCCTCGGGAGCACCTGCTGGACCTGGTGTCCGCACCGCGCTCGGGTGGGCCCGCGAGTCTGGCTGCTTCCGCCGCATCTGCCGCGCCGGGAATCGGCGGCAGCGCCCGGGTGAGGTGCTGCCGCTCGCCCCTCTCCCGGCCTCCGCACCAGGGCTCCGCCGAGTTCGCGGGGTTCACCGCCTCCGCAGCACTGCTGGACCTGGCGTCCGCGCCGGCGCTCGGGGTAGGCGCTGCGACTCACGGCTTCCACGGCATCCGCAGCAGGGCCCCACCGAGTTCGCGGGGGACACTGCTTCCACCGCAGCCGCCGCATCCGGCATACGCGCCCGCCCCTGCCAAGTGCGCGCAGCCCACCGTTTCCGGTGCACCCGGCATCCGCACCAGCCCCACCCGCCGACCCCGCGCAGTTCCCCGCTTCCGGTGCACCCGGCATTCGCACCAGACCCACCCGCCGCCCCCACGCAGCCCACCGCTTCCGTTGCAACCGGACTCCGCACCAGCCCCTCCTCCGACCCCGCGCAGCTCACCTCACCGCTCCAACAACATCCGCTGCAACTCCCTGGCCGCCCGAGGCGGAGCCACATCGCTGCGATGGGCGAGCGCGATCGTCCGGTGCAGCCCCGGCCGCGCCAGCGGCGTCACCCGCAGCCCGCGCCCGGACTTCGTCGCGACCATGCGCGGCACTACGGCCACGCCGAGCCCCGCCCGCACGAAGCCCAGGACGGCATCCATCTCGCCGCCCTCGACCGCGAAGTCGGGTTCGAAGCCCTCGGCGCGGCACGCGGCGACGGTCAGTTCCCGCAGGTCGTAGCCGTGCCGGAACATCACGAGGCGCTCGCCCTCCAGGTCGGAGATCCGCACTGTCCGCCCGCGGCCCGGCGCCGGCGCCTCCGGTGACGAGACGACGACCAGGTCCTCGCGCAGCAGCTCCACCGTGGTCAACGCCGGTGACGGCGTGGGCAGCGGCAGGACCACCAGGGCGAGGTCCAGGGCACCGCGAGCCAGCTCCCGTACGAGATCGTGCGAACCGCCCTCCTCGATCAGCAGCCGGATGCCCGGATAACGGTCGTGGAAGGCGCGCAGCACGTCCGGCAGCAGGCCCGTGCACAGGCTCGGCGTCGCGCCCAGGCGGATCCGGCCGCTGCGCAGCTGGACCAGTTCGAGGACCTCGTGCCGGGCCGTGTCCGCGTCCGCCAGGATCCGCCGGGCCAGCGGCAGCAGCGCCTCGCCCGCATCGGTGAGCGTGATGTTGCCCCGGGCCCGCAGGAACAGATCCGCCCCCAACTCCCGCTCCAGCGCCTTGATCTGCTGGGACAGCGACGGCTGCGCGACATGGACCAGATCGGCGGCCCGGGTGAAGTGCCGGGTCTCGGCGACGGCCACGAAGTACTGAAGCTGTTGGAACTGCATGCAGTCACGATAGTCGTAGCCTATGGAATCCAGGTGGATCATGTCTTGGACCGATCGACCTTCCGGGACCTAACGTCCGTAGACATGGCTCTGGCAACGCGGACGGACCGACGGCCGTCGATGGCGCGCACGGTGTGGGACAGCTCCGTCGGCAAGAAGACAGTGATGGCGGTCAGCGGCCTGATCATGCTGCTGTACCTGGTCGTCCACATGATCGGGAACCTGAAGATCTTCTTCGGCGCGGGGGAGTTCAACCACTACGCCCACTGGCTGCGCACCGTCGGCGAGTCCTTCATGCACTACGAGTGGACGCTCTGGCTGATCCGGATCGTCCTGGTCGTCGCCGTGGTCGCGCACGCCGTCTCCGCGTACCAGCTCAGCCGCCGCGACATCAAGGCGCGCCCCAGCAAGTACGTGCACAGGAAACCCCGGGCGACCTACGCGACCCGCACCATGCGCTGGGGCGGGATCATCCTCGCCCTGTTCATCGTCTGGCACATCCTCGACCTGACGACCGGCACCGTGCACTCCGGCGGCTTCCAGGAGGGCCACCCGTACCAGAACGTCGTGGACACCTTCTCCACCTGGTACGGCGACACCATCTACATCGTCGCGATGCTCGCTCTCGGCCTGCACGTCCGGCACGGCTTCTGGAGCGCCGCCCAGACTCTCGGCGCGGGCAGCCGCAGCCGCGACCGCGCCCTGAAGACCATCGCCAATGTCCTCGCACTGCTGCTCACGGCTGGCTTCATCGCCGTGCCCGTGGGCGTCATGACCGGAGTGGTGAGCTGAAATGGCCCTTGAATACGCGGACTTCACGACCGGGGAACCCGTCACCGACACCAAGTCCCCCACCGGCCCCATCAACGAGCGCTGGGACACCCGCCGTTTCGAGGCCAAACTCGTCAACCCCGCCAACCGGCGCAAGCACACGGTGATCGTCGTCGGCACCGGCCTCGCGGGCGGCTCCGCAGGCGCCACCCTCGCCGAACAGGGCTACCACGTCGTCCAGTTCTGCTACCAGGACTCCCCGCGCCGCGCCCACTCGATCGCCGCCCAGGGCGGCATCAACGCGGCGAAGAACTACCGCAACGACGGCGACTCCGTCCACCGCCTCTTCTACGACACCGTCAAGGGCGGCGACTTCAGGGCCCGGGAGTCCAACGTCCACCGGCTGGCCCAGATTTCGGTGGAGATCATCGACCAGTGTGTCGCGCAGGGCGTGCCGTTCGCGCGGGAGTACGGCGGCCTGCTCGACACCCGCTCCTTCGGGGGCGTGCAGGTATCCCGCACCTTCTACGCGCGCGGCCAGACAGGACAGCAACTCCTCCTCGGTGCCTACCAGGCGCTGTCCCGGCAGATCGCCGCCGGGAACATCGAGATGCACCCGCGCACCGAGATGCTCGACCTGATCGTCATCGACGGGAAGGCACGCGGGATCGTGGCGCGCGATCTCATCAGCGGCTGTATCGACACGTACTTCGCGGACGCCGTCGTTCTCGCCAGCGGTGGCTACGGCAACGTCTTCTACCTGTCGACGAACGCCATGAACTCCAACGCCACCGCCGTGTGGCGCGCGCACCGGCGTGGCGCGCTCTTTGCCAACCCGTGCTTCACACAGATCCATCCGACTTGCATCCCGCGCACCGGCGACCACCAGTCCAAACTCACCCTGATGAGCGAGTCGTTGCGCAACGACGGCCGGATCTGGGTGCCGAAGGCCACGGGCGACCAGCGTCCGCCGAACCAGATCCCCGAGGACGAGCGCGACTACTACCTGGAGCGCATCTACCCGTCCTTCGGCAACCTCGTGCCCCGCGACATCGCCTCCCGCGCCGCGAAGAACGTGTGCGACGAGGGGCGCGGTGTCGGCCCCGGCGGGCAGGGTGTCTACCTCGACTTCGCCGACGCCATCGGGCGGTTGGGGCGGAAGGCGGTCGAGGAGAAGTACGGCAACCTCTTCGACATGTACGCCCGGATCACCGCCGAGGACCCGTACACGGTGCCGATGCGGATCTATCCCGCCGTGCACTACACGATGGGCGGCCTCTGGGTCGACTACGACCTCCAGACCACCATCCCGGGCCTGTTCGCGATCGGCGAGGCCAACTTCTCAGACCACGGCGCCAACCGCCTCGGCGCCTCCGCGCTGATGCAGGGCCTCGCCGACGGCTACTTCGTGCTCCCGGCGACCATCAACGACTACCTCGCCCGGCACCCCGGACATGAGGACATCACCGCCGAACACCCCGTCGTACAGGAGGTGTTGGCCGAGACCGAGGACCGCATCAACCTGCTGCTCGCGGTGGACGGCGACCGCACCCCCGACTCCTTCCACCGCGAACTCGGCGAACTCATGTGGGAGTTCTGCGGAATGGCCCGCACCGACAGCGGACTGCGCAAGGCGCTGGAGCGCATCCCGCAGATCCGCGAGGAGTTCTGGCGGCGGATCAAGGTCCCGGGCACCGGCGAGGAGTTCAACCAGTCGCTGGAGAAGGCGAACCGCATCGTCGACTACCTGGAACTCGCCGAGCTGATGTGCCTCGACGCACTGAACCGCGCCGAGTCCTGCGGCGGCCACTTCCGCGAGGAGTCGCAGACCCCGGACGGCGAAGCGGCGCGCAGGGACGAGGAGTTCAGCTACGCGGCCGCCTGGGAGTTCACCGGCACGGGTTCATCTCCCGTGCTGCACAAGGAAGACCTGGTCTTCGAGTACGTCCACCCCACTCAGCGGAGCTACGCATGAAGCTCACCCTGCGCGTCTGGCGGCAACGCAACGCCGACGCCGAAGGTGCCATGTCCACCTACCAAGTGGACGGAATCTCCTCGGACATGTCGTTCCTGGAGATGCTCGACACGCTCAACGAGGAGCTCATCCTCAAGGGCGAGGACCCGGTCGCCTTCGACCACGACTGCCGCGAGGGCATCTGCGGCGCGTGCAGCCTGGTGATCAACGGTGACGCGCACGGCCCGGAGCGCACCACCACCTGCCAACTCCACATGCGGTCCTTCGAGGACGGCGACACGATCGACATCGAGCCCTGGCGCGCCTCGGCCTTCCCGGTCGTCAAGGACCTGGTGGTGGACCGCTCGGCCTTCGACCGGATCATCCAGGCCGGCGGTTACATCACCGCCCCGACGGGAGCCGCCCCCGAGGCCCACGCCACCGCCGTTCCCAAACCGGACGCCGACTTCGCCTTCGAGCACGCCGAGTGCATCGGCTGCGGGGCATGCGTGGCCGCGTGTCCGAACGGCGCGGCGATGCTGTTCACCTCCGCCAAGGTCAACCACCTCAATGTCCTCCCGCAGGGCGCCCCCGAGCGCGAGACGCGGGTGCTGGACATGGTGGCGCAGATGGACGACGAGGGCTTCGGCGGCTGCACGCTGGCCGGCGAGTGTGCCACCGCCTGCCCCAAGGGCATCCCCCTGGTCTCCATCACCGCCATGAACAAGGAGTGGCTGCGGGCGACGCGCAAGGTCGCCAAGCGCTGAACACCCCTACGAACTCCCTTGGGGGACAAGAACGTTCGCCGACAAGATGCGGACGGGCGGGACCGGGAGTGGTGCTCATCCCCGGTCCCGCCAGGCATCGCGCCCCTCGGTAAGCTGCGCGCATGATCTTCACAGGCAGGGGGCGGGAGCGGTTTCTGGACGCCGTGACGGGGTTCGAGACCGCCGTGCGCGAGCGGGACGGTGAGCGGGCCCAGCGCCTGCTTCAGGACATGTACGGCCGGTTCGACCAGGCGGCGGAGGACGAGCTCGTAGCCGCCGGGCCCCGTCTCGCGGCACTGCTGCATGACATGCCTGAGGGGCCGCGCGCCCTGACGGCAGTCGTGGTCGGCGCCTGTGTCGAGCGGGGCGCGGACGCGACGCTGTGCGATCTGCACGTCCTGGCCGGGCTCGCCACGGCCCTCGGCGCCGCCGGGGAGTTCTGCGAGCGCTGGGCGGCGACCGGGGGAGGAGGCCTGCCCGATCCGGACACGGGTGACCCGGAACCCGCCGTACTCGAACGGGCCGGCCAGGACGCCACCCTGGGCTGGTGGCTGCTGCCCCGCTGGGAGATGGCCACCGTGGCGATGCTGAACCGCCCCTCGGTGCGCACGGGACTCGAACCCGCCCTGCGCGCCGGCCTGTTGGACGCCCTCCGTGCCGTACAGGAGGCCTCCGGCCACGACTTCAAATGCCTGCACTACGCCCTCCTCGTCCTCGACGACGAACCTCTCCTCGCCCTCCACCGCCCCACCGGCACCGGCTACCTGCTCCGCATGACCGGCATCGGCGACAACTTCCAGCTGCACACCCTGCTCGCCGACGTCCTGATCGGCGGCGGACACGTGCCCGGGCAGGCGCCCTCCGCGCAGGAGGCGGCCGTGTGCCGGGACGCCCCGGGGCAGGTGCCGACCACTGGTTCCTTCAACCTCGTGACCCCGGGCGGCGATTGGGTGTGGAACGAGGGAACTCCCACCGACATCCCGATCGTTGAAGGCGTACGGGTGGTGGTCCTCGACCCGCCGCCGTACCAGCGCGGCTGGCCCGCGGGCCGGTTCTTCCCCGGCATGACCGGTGACCTGGTGCTGGAGCGGGTGCTGGGCGCCGACGAGACCCGGGAGTGGCTGGGGCGGTGCGCCCCGCCGAAATGAGCAGCACACCCTGAGGGCCGGGGTGTGAGGACGCCGTTCAACAACCCCACATCCCCCCTCCGGGCACAGGTCACGCGCAGGACGCCCGGCGTAGGAAGAACTGTTGCGACCGGACATACGGAACCGGCCAGCTTGTTCCTTCGCCGAACCCGGCCCGTGATCAGGGAGAGCCATGACCGGCGTTTCCACCCTCGACCGTCCTTCGCAGCCCGCCGCGCCGACCCGCTACACCGTCACGCTCGCCCGCGACGAGGACGATGTACGTGCCGCGCAGCGGCTGCGGCACGACGTCTTCGCCGGGGAGATGGGCGCCCACCTGTCCAGCCCGGAGCCCGGCCTGGACGTGGACGCCTTCGACGCCTACTGCGACCACCTCCTCGTCCGCGACACGGTCACCGGGCAGGTGGTCGGCACCTACCGGCTGCTGCCGCCCGAGCGGGCCGCGGTCGCCGGACGGCTCTACTCGGAGAGCGAGTTCGACCTCGCCCCCCTCGACTCGATCCGCCCGGGCCTCGTCGAGGTCGGCCGCTCCTGCGTCCACCCCGACCACCGCGACGGCGCGGTCATCGGCCTCATCTGGGCCGGCATAGCCCGCTACATGGTCGACCGCGGCCACGAGTGGCTCGCCGGCTGCTGCTCGATCCCGCTGGCCGACGGCGGCGCCCTCGCCGCCGGCACCTGGGACCGGGTCAGCGCCAAACACCTCGCTCCGGAGGAGTTCCGGGTACGCCCGCTGCTGCCCTGGAGCGCCGACGGCGTGACCCGCCCCACCGAGCGCGTCGAACTCCCGCCGCTGCTGCGCGGATACGTCCGCCTCGGCGCCTGGGTGTGCGGCGAGCCCGCCCACGACCCGGACTTCGGGGTCGCCGACCTGTACGTGCTGCTGTCGATGCGCCGGGTCAACCCGCGCTATCTGCGGCACTTCCTCTCGCTCGTCCCGGCCTGATGAGCGTCTGGCTGCCCAGCGCGCCCTGCACCCCCAGGTCGTGCATCGAGTCGAAGGGGTCCGTCACGGCCGTACCGCGCGCGATGCTGCGGTTCGTGGCGGTACTGATCGTGGTGGCTGTCGGGGCCGCACTCACGCCGATCGGCGGGCGCGTCCCCGCCCGCGCCGTGCGCTGGTGGTGCCGGACGATCGTCCGGGCCGCCGGCATCCGGCTCCGCATCACCGGCACCACCACGCCCACCGGCGGGCTGCTGCTGGTCGCCAACCACATCTCGTGGCTGGACATCCCGCTGATGGCCGCCGTACGCCCCGCCCGCATGCTGGCCAAGGCCGAGATCCGGCACTGGCCCGTCGCCGGCACGCTCACCGCCGGCAGCGGCGCCCTCTTCATCGACCGGGACCGGCTGCGTGCCCTCCCCGAGACGGTCGCCTCCATCGCGGGCGCCCTGCGCGACGGGGGAGCGGTCGCCGTCTTCCCCGAGGGCAGCACCTGGTGCGGCCGGGCCCAGGGACACTTCCGGCGGGCCGTCTTCCAGGCCGCGCTCGACGCCGGAGTACCCGTCCAACCCGTCGGCCTGCACTACACGACCGACGGCGGCACGGCCAGCACCGCACCCGCCTTCGTCGGCAGCGACTCCCTGCTCACCTCGGTGTGGCGGGTGGTGTCGACGCGTGGGCTCGTCGCCGAGGTCGAGGTCGGAGAGACCATCGCGCCCGGCAGCCACCCCGACCGCCGCTCCCTCGCCCACGCGGCGCAGACCGGTGTGACGGCTCGGCCCCAGCACCAGGACCACTGCACCTCGGTGGCGCAGGCCCCGCTGAAAATCCGCAGGACGGCGCGGAGGCGTCCTGTTAGCGTTGCGTCCATGAGGATCATCAGGCACACCGGCACCGCGACCGCGCGAGCGACCAGCTCGCCGGCTGCCGACGCCTGACCTCACTGACCTCTCCCGGCGGCCGGAAACGGACCGCCGGGACGTGTCGTTTCCAGCCCCTTCGCAGGCTTCCCCGCGGTTCCTTTCCGGTCCCCACCCGACCTGAAGGACTCACCGCCATGAACACCGACGACACCGTCCGCACGTTCCTCGACTTCTACCGCGAACGCGGACACGAGTTGATCACCGGCAGCACGCTCCTGCCACCGCTGTCGGACCCGGTCCTGTTCACCACCTCCGGCATGCACCCCCTCACTCCTTACCTCCAGGGCCGCCCCCATCCACAGGGGCGGCGCCTGGTCAACGTCCAGCGCTGTCTGCGTACTACGGATCTCGACGAGGTCGGCGACCTCACCCACCTGACCGTGTTCGAGATGCTGGGCTCCTGGTCGTTGGGCGACTACGACCATCCGCAGAGCCTGCGTTGGGGGTACGAGCTGCTGCGGGACGGCTTCGGTATCCCGCGCGAGAAGTTGTACGTCACGGTGTTCGGCGGCGATGAACAGGTGGGCCCCGACCTCGAATCCCTGCGCACCTGGCGGGAGTTGGGTCTGCCGGTGGAGTCGACCCGGGACGAGAACTGGTGGTCCAACGGGCCCGTCGGACCCTGTGGACCCGACTCGGAGATCTTCTTCTGGACCGGTGACGGGCCGCCGGAGGGGAGCCCTACCACCGACTCGCGCTGGGTGGAGATCTGGAATCACGTGCACATGCGGTACGAACGTGGCGATGACGGTGAGTTTGTGCCGCTGAGGCAGGTCAACGTCGACACGGGCATGGGGTTGGAGCGGCTCGTGTCTGTCCTTCAAGGGTGCCCGTCGGTCTACGAGACGGATCTGTTCGAGCCGTGGATGCGGGTTGTTCCGACGCTGTGGGTGCTGGACGAGCGCGACTTGCGGGTCGTCTGTGATCATCTGCGGTCTGGCGTGGTCGTCATCGGGGACGGGGTGCGGCCGTCCAACACCGGGCGCGGGTATGTGTTGCGGCGGTTGATTCGGCGGGTGCTCACGGTTCTGCGCCGGGACGACGACTCGCGTACGTTGTGCGATCTGCCGGGGGAGCTTCTCGGTACCGGGACTGTGCGGGGGGTGTTGCTGGACGAGGAGCGGCGGTTCGGTCAACTCCTCGAGCGCGGGCGGCGGGTGTTGTCTCGGCCGAGGTTTCGGGGGACGTTGACCGAGGAGGACTACGGGTATCTCCATGACACGCATGGGCTGCCGCGTGAAATGGTCGCCGGGTTGATGGAGGACAGGTAGTCGGTTGGGTGCGGGTGCGGGTGCGGGTGCGGGTGCGGGTGCGGGTGCGCGGGGGCTGGGCGCGGTCACGCGGCGGAGCCGCATGTCAACACCTGCCGCTGCGGCTACGACGCTTTACACATGGGTTGTTCCGCTAGGTTTGGACGAGATTGCGGAACGGTCCACCCGTCTGGAGTCAGCCATGAAGCCGAATCGCTCCATCCCCGCGTCGACGGTCATCCCTGTCCTGATCTATCCCGACGTGCGTGCGGCGGTCGCCTGGCTGGGGGCAGCCTTCGGGTTTGTCGAGCGGGTGCGGATCGGTGAGGACCACCGAGCGCAACTCGGGTTCGGTGATGGTGCCGTGATCGTCGGGGATGCGAGCAAGGACCGCCGTCCTCCACGCCCCGGCGAGGTCACGCACTCGGTGATGGTGCGCGTGGATGAGGTGCGCGCCCACTGCGAGCAGGCCCGGCGGCACGGCGCCCGCATCGTCATGGAACCGACCGACTTCGAGTACGGCGAACGGCAGTACGCCGCCGAGGACCTCGCAGGCCACCGATGGACATTCTCCGAGACCCTCGCCGATGTTGCCCCGGAAGAATGGGGCGGGACGTCCGTCACGCCCGACTGACGCCCAAGATCCACTTCTGATGCATGCTCTAGGGGGTTGCCAGCAACCTTCTCAAATAGGGTGCAGTAGCGCTGCCCGCCGCCCTGACCACCTCCCTCGGCGGGCCCGCCGCCAAGATCCGGCCCCCCTCCTTTCCTCCACCCGGCCCCAAGTCGATCACCCAGTCCGCGCCCGCCACCACCGCCATGTCGTGTTCGACCATCACCACGGTGTGGCCGGCGTCGACGAGGCCGTGGAGTTGGCGGAGCAGGACCTCGACGTCGGCGGGGTGGAGGCCGGTCGTCGGTTCGTCGAGGAGGTAGAGGGTGTGGCCGCGTCGGCCGCGCTGCAACTCGCTGGCCAATTTGATGCGTTGGGCCTCGCCGCCGGAGAGTTCGGTGGCCGGTTGGCCCAGGCGCAGGTAGCCGAGGCCGACATCCAGGAGTGTGGTGAGGCTGCGCGCCACGAGCAAGGTGTCCGCGAAGAAGTCCGCCGCGGCCTCCACCGTCAGGTCGAGGACCTCGGCGATGTTCCGTCCCCGGTACGTCACTTGGAGTGTCTCGGGGTTGTAGCGCGCCCCGCCACAGTCCGGGCAGGGCGTGTACGTGCTCGGGAGGAAGAGCAGCTCGACGCTCACGAAGCCCTCGCCCTGGCAGGTCTCGCAGCGTCCGCCCGGCACGTTGAAGGAGAACCGGCCTACGCCGTAACCCCGTTGGCGGGCCTCGTCGGTGGACGCGAACACCTTGCGGACGACGTCGAAGAGGCCGGTGTAGGTGGCCAGGTTCGAGCGGGGGGTACGACCGATCGGTTTCTGGTCGACCGACACCAGGCGTCCCACGCCGGGCAGTTCCTCGGTGATCTCGCCGATGAGCGTGGACTTGCCCGATCCTGAGACGCCGGTTACCGCAGTGAATACGCCCAGGGGGAATTCGGCCGTCACGTCGCGCAGGTTGTGCCGCGTCACCGGGCCCACCTTCAACTCGCCTCGCGGGGAACGGACTTCGCGGGCGGGCGCGGGGGAGTCGTCGAAGAGGAAGCGGGCTGTCGCCGATTCCGTCACCGCCGCCAACTCTGCCACCGGTCCGCTGTGCAGTACCCGCCCGCCGTGCTCCCCTGCCAGTGGGCCCACGTCCACCAGCCAGTCGGCGGCGCGCATGACGTCCAGGTGGTGCTCGACCACGAACACCGAGTTGCCGGCGGCCTTCAGTCGGTTCAGTACCGTGAGCAGGGCCTCGGTGTCGGCGGGGTGCAGTCCGGCGGACGGTTCGTCCAGGACGTAGACCACACCGAACAGCCCGGATCTCAACTGCGTTGCCAGGCGCAGCCGTTGGAGCTCGCCCGCCGAGAGGGTGGGGGTCGCGCGGTGCAGGCTGAGGTAGCCGAGGCCGAGTTCGAGGATGGGGGCGATGCGGGAGTTGAGATCCTCGGTGAGGACGCGGGCCGCCTCCGAGGTGCCGCCCAGCGTGTTCGTCAGTTCCGCCAGTGGTAGCGCGGCCAGGTCGGCGATCGTGCGGCCCGCGATGGTCACCGCGAGGGACTCGGCGCGCAGTCTGCTGCCTCCGCAGACCGGGCAGGGAGCGCTGGTCAGGAAGCGTTCCGCCTTGGTCCGGAGGGTGGGGCTCTTCGTGTCAGAGAAGGTCTTCATGACGTAGCGGCGGGCGCTCATGTACGTGCCCTGGTACGGGCGTTGGATGCGGTCGGCGTCCCGCACGGGATGGACTGTTACGACCGGTTGCTCGTCCGTGAAGAGGATCCACTCCCGTTGTTCGGCGGGGAGTTGGCGCCACGGTACGTCGACGTCGTAGCCGAGTGTGTCGAGGATGTCGCGCAGGTTCTTGCCCTGCCAGGCGCCCGGCCACGCGGCGATCGCGCCCTCGCGGATCGACAGGGAGGGGTCGGGGACGAGAGATGCCTCGGTCGTGCGGTGGACTCGGCCGAGGCCGTGGCACTCCGGGCATGCGCCCGCCGCCGTGTTGGGGGAGAAGGCGTCGGAGTCGAGGCGTTCGGCGCCGGGTGGGTAGTCGCCGGCGCGGGAGAACAGCATCCGGAGTGAGTTGGAGAGGTTGGTGACCGTGCCCACCGAGGAGCGGGAGGTGGGGGTCGAGCGGTTCTGCTGGAGCGAGACGGCGGGCGGCAGGCCGGTGATCACGCCGACCTTCGGCGCTCCTATCTGGTGGATCAGGCGGCGGGCGTACGGCGCCACCGACTCGAAGTAGCGACGCTGGGCCTCCGCGTAGATCGTGCCGAAGGCGAGGGACGACTTACCGGAGCCGGAGACGCCTGTGAACACGGTCAACACGTCCCGCGGGATGTCGACGTCGACGCCCTGGAGGTTGTGCTCGCGGGCGTCGCGGACACGGACGTAGGAGTCGGGGACGTACGAGGCGTAGGGGGCGCGAGGGCTGTGCATGACCCGGCGAGTCTATGCGAGCACGCCGTGTGTCGCCCGGTGACCTGCGGGGGTGCGGGGGCGTCCGCGCTGTGCCACGTTGGAAGGCACGGATGCCAGTCGCCGCCCAGTCGCCGCCCAGTCGCCGCACGGAAGGTCCGTGGTCATGAGCACTCCCGGATTCGGTTTCGGACGCAGCCCCTTCGAGGAATTCGACGAGCTGATGTCCCGGTATTTCGGCGGCTCCGGCCCGGCGGCTCCATCGCGCCGGGCGCAGCGCGTCGACATCGGCAGCCTGCTCTCCGAGCGGGCCCGCGAGCTGGTGGCCCAGGCCCGGGACATCGCCGCCGTGGAGGGCAGCGAGGAACTCGACGCCCGGCATCTGCTCGCCGCCGCCACCGAGCAGGACGCGACCCGTCGGCTGCTCAGCGAGGCGGGCGCCGACCCCGACCGGATCCGGGAGCGGCTGTCCGCCGGGGCCGACGGCGGCCCGAAGACCGAACCCACCACGCTCACCCCGGCCGCCAAGCGGGCCCTGCTCGACGCGTACCGGATCTCCCGCGCCGAGGACTCCTCCTACATCGGCCCCGAACACCTGCTGCGGGCCCTGGCCGCCAACCCCGAGTCGGCCGCCGGACAGGCCCTCGCCGGCAGCGGCTGGGAGAGCGACCGGGTGCCCACCGGTTCCGAGCCCGAGCGCAAGCGGTCCAGTAGGACGCCGACCGTCGACGAGTACGGCCGTGACCTCACCGAGGACGCCCGTGCCGGGCGGCTGGACCCGGTGATCGGGCGGGACGAGGAGGTCGAGCAGACCATCGAGGTGCTGTCCCGGCGCAGCAAGAACAACCCCGTCCTCATCGGCGACCCCGGCGTCGGCAAGACCGCCGTCGTCGAGGGCATCGCCCAGCGCATCGTCGCCGGTGACGTGCCGAAGACCCTGGCGGGCAAGCGGCTCGTGTCGCTGGACCTGGCCGGGATGGTGGCAGGAACCAAGTACCGGGGCGAGTTCGAGGAACGGCTGAAGAAGCTCCTCGACGAGGTGAGCGAGCACAGCGACGAACTGGTGCTGTTCCTCGACGAGTTGCACACCGTCGTCGGCGCGGGCGGTGGTGGCGACGGCGCCCTCGACGCCGGGAACATGCTCAAACCCGCCCTGGCGCGCGGCCAGTTGCACCTCATCGGCGCCACCACCGTCGACGAGTACCGCAGGTACATCGAGAAGGACTCCGCGCTGGAGCGCCGCTTCGCGCCCATCCTGGTCGGTGAGCCGACGGTCGACGACACCATCGAGATCCTGCGCGGCCTGCGCGACCGCTACGAGGCCCACCACCAGGTCCGTATCACCGACGAGGCCGTTGTCGCGGCGGCCGAACTCTCCGACCGTTACGTCACCGCCCGCTTCCTGCCCGACAAGGCCATCGACATCCTGGACCAGGCGGCGGCACGGGTGCGACTGCGCGCCAAGACCCCGCTGCCCGACAACCGCGAGGTCGAGGACCGGCTCGCCGCCCTGAACCGGGAGAAGGACCAGGCCGTCGCCGACGAGGAGTACGAGCGGGCCAGGGAACTCCGTGACCGCATCAAGGACACCGAGGCCGAGTTGAAGGCCGGCGGCTCCGCCGAGGAGCAGGTGCCCAAGGTCACCGCCGAGGACATCGCCGAGGTCGTCTCCCGCACCACCGGCATCCCCGTCGCCCAGCTCACCGAGGAGGAACGCGCCCGGCTGATGAAGTTGGAGGAGCACCTCCACGAGCGGGTCGTCGGCCAGGACGAGGCCATCACCGCCGTCTCCCGCGCGGTACGCCGTGCCCGGGCCGGCATGAGCGACCCGAACCGGCCCATCGGCAGCTTCCTCTTCCTCGGCCCCACCGGCGTCGGCAAGACGGAACTGGCCCGCGCCCTCGCCGCCGCCCTCTTCGGCGACGAGAGCCGCATGATCCGCCTCGACATGAGCGAGTTCCAGGAACGGCACACCGTCTCCCGACTGGTCGGCGCCCCTCCCGGATACGTCGGCCACGAGGAGGCCGGCCAGCTCACCGAGGCTGTCCGCAGGCAGCCGTACGCCGTGCTGCTGCTCGACGAGGTCGAGAAGGCGCACCCCGACGTCTTCAACACGCTGCTCCAACTGCTGGACGACGGGCGGCTCACCGACTCGCAGGGCCGCACGGTCGACTTCAAGAACACCGTCGTCATCATGACGTCGAACATCGGCGCCGACCGCATCCTCGCGGCGGGCGTCGACGACTACGCGAAGGTCCGCGAGTCGGTGATGCCGGTCCTGAACCAGCACTTCCGGCCCGAGTTCCTCAACCGCATCGACGAGATCATCGTCTTCCGGGGTCTCGAACGGGCCCAACTCCGCGAGATCGTCGACCTGTTGCTCGAACACACCCGGCGCCGGCTGCACGCCCAGGACGTCACCCTGGAGGTCAGCGACGCGGCGGCCGACCTGCTCGCGAACCTGGGCTATCAGCCCGACTTCGGTGCCCGCCCGCTGCGCCGCACCATCCAGCGCGAGGTCGACGACCGGCTCGCCGATCTGCTTCTCGCCGGTGAACTCAACGCGGGCGACCGGGCGTTGGTCGACGCGAGCGACGGCGCGATCGAGATCAGGGCAAGTCAGGCGGCCGAGCAGTGAGCCGAGCACTAATCGGGCCGTATTCGCACTCCTACTCCTCTGGGAGACAGGCATGAGCAGTTATCGAGTTGCGCAAGTCGACGCCGCCGGTGGCGAGTTCGAGGTCGTCGAGCGGGACGTGGCGCAGCCGGGACCCGGCCATGTGCGGATCGCCGTGGAGGCCTGCGGGATCTGCCACAGCGACACGTTCTTCGTGAACGCCGGAGTGCCGGGCGTGCGCTTCCCGCTGGTCACCGGGCATGAGATCGCCGGGCACATCGACGCGCTCGGTGAGGGCGCCTCGGACCAGGGCTGGCGGGTCGGCGACCGGGTGGCCGTCGGCTGGTTCGGCGGCAGCTGCGGCTACTGCACCCCGTGCAGGCAGGGCGACTTCATCGTCTGCGAGAACCTCAAGGTGCCCGGCTGGGCGTACGACGGCGGCTTCGCCGAGATGACGGTCGCGCCGGTCGACGCGCTGGCCCGCATCCCCGAGAGCCTGTCGGCCAGTGCCGCCGCGCCCATGGGCTGCGCGGGCGTGACCACGTTCAACGGGCTGCGGCGCAGTTCGGCGGGGCCGGGCGACCTGGTGGCCGTACTCGGACTCGGCGGCCTCGGTCACCTGGGTGTGCAGTACGCGGTCGCCATGGGATTTGAGACCGTGGCCATCGCGCGGGGCGCCGAAAAGGCCGATTTCGCCAAGCAGTTGGGCGCGCACCACTACGTCGACAGCACGGCGGACACCGAGGTCGCGGAGGCGCTGCGGGCCCTCGGCGGCGCCAAGGTCGTGCTGGCCACGGCGGGCAACGCCGACGCGGCCACGGCGACCGTGGAGGGGCTGAGGCCCCGCGGCGAGCTGGTGGTCGTCGGGGCGGACACCGCGCCGTTGGGGATCAGCCCGCTCCAACTGATCATGCCCGGCAAGGTGGTTCGGGGTCATCCGTCCGGCACCGCGCAGGACGTGCAGGACACCCTCGACTTCAGTGCCCTGCACGGTATCCATCCGATGGTGGAGACCGTGTCCCTGGATCAGGCGGGCGAGGCCTATGAGCGCATGCTCTCCGGTGCCGCGCGCTTCCGGATGGTGCTCACGCCATGAGCGAGGCGAGCCGACGGTAGGAGTCCAGCAGCGCTTCGCGGTCGTAGGTGCTGGTGGTGACGAGGACCTCGTCGGCCGCCGTCTCCTTCAGCACCGTCTCCAGCTCGTGGGCCACCTGTTCCTCGGTGCCCGCGAGCTGTCCGGTGAGCCCGGACTCGTAGAAGCCGAACTCCTTGTCGGTCATGGCGAGTTGTTCCACGCGCTCGGCGAGCGGCAGCGGCGGGAAGGTGCCATGGGTGCGCGAGTACGCCATGGACCAGGCTTCCGGGACGAGCAGTCGCCGGGCCGCTTCGGGGGTGGCGGCCACCGCGATCGTGCCGGAGATGACGAGGTAGGGCTGCGGGGCCCAGGCGGAGGGCTGGAACCGGGCGCGGTAGTGGTCGATGCCGCGTTGCATCTTGTCCCGGTTGCGGAGGTCGCCGATCACCATCGGCAGGCCGGCACGGGCCGCAATGTCGGCGCCCTCGCCCATCGCGAGGACGAACGGCGGGACACTGAGGCCTTCCGAGGGCCGTGCGTGCGCCCCTGTGGGGGAAGTGCCCCGGAACCAGTCGAGGAGTTCGTCGAGTTGTACGGCGAAGTCGTCGGCGTCGTCCTTGTCGCGTCCCAGCGCCTTGCGGACGCCGTCGGTGAAGCCGACCGAGCGGCCCAGGCCCATGTCGATCCGGCCGGGGAACAGCGACTCCAGGACCCCGAACTGCTCGGCCACGACCAGGGGTTGGTGGTTGGGCAGCATCACCCCGCCCGTGCCGACCCGGATGGTGCGGGTGGCCGAGGCGACGGCGGCGGCCAGCACGGTCGGCGCGGAACCGGCGACCCCGGGCACGCCGTGGTGCTCGGACACCCAGAACCGGTGATAGCCCAGCTCCTCGACCTCCCGCGCCAGCCGCACGGTGTCGCGCAGCGCCTCGGCGGGCGGGTGCCCCTCGCGGGTGCGGGAGCGGTCGAGGACGGAGAAGGGGGTCGAGGCGATCACAGAACTCACATGAACTTCAACGCCCGGGAGCCCCCGGCATTCCCGGAACCGGTCCCGGCACTCACCGCCGGGACCGGACGCGCGCGTCCCTCGGCGGGTCGATGAACTGCAGTTCCAGCGTGACGGGCGGCTCGGCGACCCCAGGCCCGCCCGCCGCCGCCCACTCCAGCACTTCCTCCGTGCAGTCGTCGTCCATCGCGAACCCGACCCAGGTCGGTCGCCCGCCGGCCCGCCGCCCCGCGGCCGACGGCTGGACCACGATCACGTTGGCCTGGTCGCAGGGGCCCAGGCAGTCCGTCGTACGGACCACGAAGCCGTGCTCGGCGGCTCCTGCGCGCAGTCGTTCCAGCTGCCAGGCGTGGTCCGTGCCGGGGTGTTTGCGCGGGTCGCCGCAGCAGCAGCCCCGGCAGACGACCAGGGTGCAGGGGCGCTCTCGGGCGGCGCCGATCAGGAACGTACGGGGGGCGGGAGCAGCGGCAGACATACAGAGAAGCATGAGGCCAGGGCCCCGGGCGGTCGCCGTCGGGGTGCGGGGGCTGTCTATGGTGGCCCGGTGACAGCTGACAACAGGCGGCCACTCGCCGTGTTCGACCTCGACAACACCCTCGCCGACACGGCCCACCGGCAGCGGTTCCTGGAGAAGAAGCCGCGCGACTGGGACGGCTTCTTCGGCGCCGCGCCGCAGGACCCGCCGTTGGCGGAGGGCATCGCGCTCGCGCTGGAGTGCGCCGAGGAGTGCGAGGTCGTCTATCTGACCGGGCGGCCCGAGCGCTGCCGGCGCGACACGCTCGCCTGGCTGGTCGCGCAGGGGCTGCCCGAGGGGCGGGTCTTCATGCGGCGCAACGACGACCGCAGACCCGCCCGGCGCACCAAGCTGGAGAAACTCAAGCAGCTCGCCCGCGACCGCGAGATCCGGGTTCTCGTGGACGACGACGAGCTGGTGTGCGACGACGCCGAACGGGCCGGGTTCAGGGTCGTACGGGCCCGCTGGACCGCCCCCTCCGCCGCGCTGGAGGCGGCACAGGAGGGGGAGGGCCGGACCTGAGGGCTGTCGTCCTTAGGGCTCTCGCCTCTACGGTGTCAGTCCTCGTCCTCGATGCGGAAGCCGACCTTCAGGCCGACCTGGAAGTGCTCGATCTGCCCGTTCTCGATCTGGCCCCTGACCTGCGTCACCTCGAACCAGTCGAGGCCGCGGAGGGTCTGCGCGGCGCGGGCGACGCCGTTGCGGATGGCCTGGTCGATGCCCTCGTGAGAGGTGCCGACGATCTCGGTGACCCGGTACGTGTGGTTGGACATGCGGGTACTCCTCTCGGCCGTGACGGGCGCGTCACGCGTCACTCCACCGTGCCCCAAGGTGCGGCGGTACGCGAGACGGCCCGTCACCCGCCGTCAGCGCACCACGCTCAGTGACAGCGCGAAGCGCCCCTCCCGGTCGGTCCACCAGTGGGCCAACTCCAGGCCCGCGGTGGAGAGTTCGGTCCGCACGCCCTCCTTGCGGAACTTCGCCGAGATCTCCGTGCGGAGTTCCTCGCCCGCCGCGAAGTCGACGGCGAGATCGAGCGCGGGGATCTTCACGGTCTGGTCCGTGCGGGAGCGCAGTCGCATCTCGATCCACTCGTTGGCGCTGTCCCAGAGGGCTACGTGGTCGAAGGCGCCGGCGTCGAAGTCGGCGCCGAGTTCGCGGTCGACCACGGTCAGGACGTTCTTGTTGAACGCGGCCGTCACCCCGGCCGCGTCGTCGTACGCCCTGACCAGGACCTGCTCGTCCTTGACCAGGTCAGTGCCGAGCAGCAGCGCGTCGCCGGGGGAGAGCAGGGCGCGGAGGCCGGCGAAGAACGTGGCGCGTTCCGCAGGGAGCAGGTTGCCGATGGTGCCGCCGAGGAACGCCAGGAGGCGCGGGCCCGGTGTCTCCGGGAGGGCCAGGGCGCCGGTGAAGTCGGCGATCAGGGCGTGCACGTTCAGGCCCGGGCGCTCCTCGATGAGGGCGTGCCCGGCCTGGGTGAGCGCGCTCTCGCTGACGTCGACCGGGACGTACACGGCCAGGTCGGTGAGCGCGTCGAGCAGGTGGCGCGTCTTGTCCGAGGAGCCGGAGCCCAGTTCGACGAGGGTGCGGGCGCCGGTCGCGGCGGCGATCTCGCCTGCCCGGTCGACGAGGATCTCGCGCTCGGCGCGGGTGGGGTAGTACTCGGGCAACTCGGTGATCTGCTCGAAGAGTTCGCTGCCGTGGGCGTCGTAGAACCACTTCGGCGGGAGTGTCTTCGGGGTGCGGGTGAGGCCCTCCAGGACGTCGGCGCGCAGGGCCGCGTCGGTGGCGTCCTCGGGCAGGGTGCGGGTGAGAAGGAACGGGCTCACGTGCGGGGCTCCTTCGGTGGTGCGAGGTCTTTCAGGGGGGTGAGGAGGACCTCGGTGCGGGTCGCGGTGAGCAGAGTGCGGTCGGGGGCCTCCTGCCAGTGCGGGTCGTCGTCGTAGGGCTCGGAGGCCACGACCGTGCGGCGGCCGGGCTCCGAGAGGTACCAGAGGGTGTCGCCCCAGGCGGTCGCGGCGATCGTCTCGCCGTTGGTGAGAAGGAGGTTGAGGCGGGAGCCGGGGGCCGCATGGGCGACCTCCGTCACCGTGTCGGCCAGTGCCTGGCCCTCCTCGTCGCCCGCCCGGAGCCGGTTGAGGACCAGCGCCCAGACGAACGCCGAGTCGCAGCGGGCCTCCAGGGACAACAGGTCCACCGGTGGCAGGCGTTGGGCCAGGGCCGCGAGCGTGCGGGGCCAGCCGGTGACCGCGCCGTTGTGGCTGAACAGCCAGGGGCCCGTGGCGAACGGCGCCGCCGCGGCCTCCCCGTCCGCACCCGCGAACGTCGCGTCCCGTACGGCGGCCAGCAGCGCGCCCGAGCGGACCACGCGTGCCAGATCGGCGAAGGACTGGTCGCCCCAGATGGGCACGGCCCGCCGGTAGCGGCCCGGCACCGGGTCGCCCTCGGCGTACCAACCCACCCCGAAACCATCGGCGTTGACCGTCCCGTGCTTCTGCCGCCGGGGCTCCCAGGACTGGCGGTACAGGCTGTGCTCAGGGTCCACGAGGAGCCGGCCGAGCGGCTCCTCGGGTCCCAGGTACGCCAGATGACGACACATCAGACGGCCCCCGAGCGGGCCGTGCGGAACCCGGAGAAGATCTGCCGCCGGATCGGATAGTCCCAGTTGCGGAACGTGCCCCGGCAGGCCACCTCGTCCACCGCGAACGAACCGCCCCGCAGCACCTTGTACTCCGGGCCGAAGAACACCTCCGAGTACTCCTTGTACGGGAACGCCTTGAACCCCGGGTAGGGGAGGAAGTCGCTGGACGTCCACTCCCACACGTCACCTATCAACTGGCGTACGCCGAGCGGCGATTCACCCGCCGGATAGCTGCCGGCGGGTGCCGGGCGCAGGTGGCGCTGGCCGAGGTTGGCGTGCTCCGGGGCCGGGTCGGCGTCGCCCCACGGGTAGCGCATGGAGCGGTCGTTGGTCGGGTCGTGGCGGGCCGCTTTCTCCCACTCGGCCTCCGTGGGCAGCCGGCGTCCGGCCCAGCGGGCATAGGCGTCGGCCTCGTACCAGCAGACGTGCACGACCGGCTCGTCGAGCGGTACGACCTCCGTGACGCCGAACCGGCGGCGCAGCCACTGGCCCGCCTCCCGGCGCCAGAACCCCGGTGCCGTAAGGGAGTTGCGGCGGACGTGGGCCCAGCCCTCCTTCGTCCACCAGCGCGGATCGTCGTAGCCGCCGTCCTCGATGAACGCCAGATACGCGCCGTTCGTCACCGGGGTCGTGTCGATGTAGAAGGGGGCCACCTCGCGCCGGTGCGCGGGCTTCTCGTTGTCCAGGGCCCACGGTTCGGTGGAGGTGCCCATCGTGAACGGGCCGCCGGGGACGAGGACTTCGGGCGGACCGGTGTACAGCGGGACCGGCTCCGGGTCCGGAGCGGTCAACGCCTGCGGGCCCGTGCGGAGCTGATGGGTGATCAACATCGTTTCGTCGTGCTGCTGTTCGTGCTGGGCGACCATCCCGAAGGCGAAGCCCAGCTCGGTCAGCCGTGTCCCGCGGAAGGCGTGGCTCTCCAGTACGTCCGTCACCCGGCCGCGCACCTCGGCCGCGTACTGCCGGGCCTCCGCGGGCGGCAGCAGCGGCAGCGAGGGGCGTTCGGAACGCGGGTGCTCGAACGCGTCGTAGAGGCCGTCGATGTCGGGCCGCATCGCGTCCCGGCCGGCCACGGCCCGCAGCAGCCACAGCTCTTCCTGGTTGCCGATGTGTGCGAGGTCCCAGACCAGCGGGGACATCAACGGCGAGACCTGCGCGGTGAGTTCGGGCTCGTCCACGCAGCTCGTCAGGAGCGTGGTGCGGTCCCGGGCCGTGGTGAGGGTGGTCAACGCCCGTTCGCGGAGTGCCTCGATATCGATGTCATCAACGGTGGTGTCGGCGTCGGTCATGTGCGGATGTCCTTCCCGTGCGGGCGGCTGTCCGTGCCCCGCACGCGGTCGAGCAGATCGTCGGCGGGACAGCGGCCCCGGACGACATAGCGGTCGAAGTACGCGCGGACGGCGTCCGTGACCACGGCGGTGGCGCCGAGCCGGGGCAGGGCCTCCAGGGCCGCCGCGAAGCAGACGAGGGCGACCTCGTGCAGCTCCGGGTCGGACAGGCCGTAGCGGGCCGCGTCGATCCACAGCGGATTGTGCGGGGCGGGCAGCCCCTGGGCCCGCTCGGCCAGCGGCTTCACGGCCCGGTAGGCGGTCTCGGCGGCCTCGGGGTCGTCGAACAGCGCCGTCGTCACGGCCAGCGGCACGATCCAGCCGTCGTCTCCGGGCTGCGCGTCGATCATGCGCAGTTCGAGATGGCCACGCGGTCTGACCGGCGGGAACAGCGTCGTGACGTGGTAGTCGAGGTCCTCACGGGTCGGCGGCCTGGGCGCCCCCGACCTGATCCACTCCCGGAAGGTCAGCTCCTCCGGGACGTCCCACGGGCCGGTGTCCTGCCGGATGCACATCACCGGCGAGTCCAGGACGTGGTCGGTCCAGGCGTCGCGCGGTGCCGCGTCCAGTGTCGGTCCGCCCGCCCGGCCGGGGCCGATCTCCATCCAGATCAGCTGCCGGGTGGAGCGCCAGCCGGTGGGGCTGCGGCCGACCAGCGGGGAGTTCGCGAACGCGGCCACCAGGACCGCGCCCAGCTGGTGGGCGAGCCACCAGCGCCGCCCGAGGCCGAGCGGACCCGGCTCCTCGTAGCCGGCGTCCAGACATACCTGCACGGACGCCGAGGTGCACATCATGCGGCGGCCCGCGGTGCCGGTGCGGTCGAGGCAGCGCTCCATCGCGTCGTAGCGCGGCTCGTGCAGGAAGCGGCGCGGCGGGTGCCAGGGATCGTGGCCGATGCCGACCAGTCCCAGGCCGTCGCGGCGCAGCACCGCGCGGACGGTGTCGAGATCCTGGGAGACGGAACCGATGCACTCCATCAGGGAGGTGGCGGGCGACGAGCTGAGTTCCAGCTGGCCGCCGGGCTCGACGGTGAGCGCCGACCTCAGAGGCACGGTCTTCAACGCGGCGTAGGCCGCTTCGAGTCGTTCGGGTGTCACGGGGAGCTGCGGCAGGCGCAGCTCGTGGACGAGCCATTCCACTTCGACCCCGAGCGTGCGGGGCGGACCGGTCTTGAAGCAGATGCCCCTGACCAGGGCCTCCACCTCGGGTTCGGTGACCGCGGTACGGGGCTCCGTACAGTCGCTACAGTCACTTGCCGTATCGGACATGTCGGGATCCTCCTGAGATTCCACCATGCCACCGGCCCGGTCTCGGTTGGGCCCGGGTCGGCACACTCGTACCACCCAAGACCCTCGCGTCGCGTCGCACAAGGGTGCGTATCGGCACGTTCGGGATCGGTAATCTCCGGTTCGCCGGGCGTTCGCGGAGCCCGGAAACTCCGTTGCACCGCACGACCAGCATCGCGCACGATGCCTGTATGAGCACGACGGGGGAGAACACGGGGGAGATCGCGGGGCGCGCGCTCATGGCGTACACGGGGGTTATGCCATGAGCGCGCGCCTGCGCGGCATCGCGCAGCAGACCGAGCAGATCGTCGCGGCCGGCACCTACCGCGCGACGGACGGACGCGAGGTGTCCATCGCCGCGGAGACCGAGGCGGCCCGCGCGGGCACGCGCCTCTTCGGACCGGAACCGGTGCAGATACCACCGTTCCCGCCCGTGGAGACGTTCATCGAGGTCACGGGCGAGAGCAGCCTGGAGGCCGCCCGCCGGCTCACCGGCCCGGTCGCCGTGCTGAACTTCGCCTCGGCCCGCAACCCCGGCGGCGGCTTCCTCAACGGCGCACAGGCCCAGGAGGAGGCCCTGTGCCGCGCCTCCGCGCTGTACACGTGCCTGCTTCAGGCCCGCGGCTTCTACGACCACCACCGCGCCCACCGCGAACCGTTCTACACGGACCGGGTCATCCACTCACCGGCCGTCCCCGTCTTCCGCGACGACAAGGGCCGCCTGCTGGACGAGCCGTACACCGCCGGATTCCTGACCGCCGCCGCACCGAATGCGGGGGTCGTGCTGCGCACGGCACCGGAGCGCGCGGCCGAGCTGCCGGGCGCCGTCGCCGTACGGGCGGAGCGGGTGCTGGAGACGGCCGTGGCGCACGGCTACCGGCGGCTGGTCCTGGGTGCCTGGGGCTGCGGAGTGTTCCAGAACGACCCGGCCCAGGTCGCGGGCGCCTTCCGCACGCTGCTCGGGCCGGACGGACGGTTCGCCGCGGCCTTCGAGCACGTGGTGTTCGGAGTCCTGGACCGCACGCCGGGCGCCACGGTCCGGGACGCCTTCCTACGAGCGTTTCCGGAGCGCCAGCTCCAGAGCTAGCCGCTCAGGTCCGGCAGTACCGGCCGCTCAGGTCCAGCCGTAGCGCTCGTGCAGCCGGTGCCGGACGAGGTTGAAGCGCATCTGGTCGATCGCGCACGCCTCCCTGCGCATGCCCTCCTCGTGCAGGCGCAGGACGCGGTCCACGTCGACCCACGAGTCGCGCCCCGACTTGTCCCACGGGCCGCTGCCGATCGCCACCCACTCGCGGTCGCCGTCGTGCCGCTTGCTGGACAACTGGACGGCGAGCAGGGTCCCGCCGGGCTCACGGGCCACGACGAGCACCGGGCGGTCCTTGCCCCGGCCGTCGTTCTCCTCGAACGGCACCCAGGTCCAGACGATCTCACCGGGGTCCGGGTCGCCGTCGTGCGCGGGGGAGTACTCGGTACGCACCTTGCCGACCTCACGGGGGTCGGCCTCGGTGGTGGCGGAGGGGCCGAAGCGGCCCGGAACGTTCTCATCGGTATACGCGGTCACGGAGGCACCTTAGAACGTGCCCCCGTGACCGCGGACGCCGGGCGCCCGTCAGACGATCACTTCTCGTCCGTCTCCACCGGCACCTTCTGCGACGGCGGTTGCACAGCTCCGTTGAGGGCCGAAGTCCCGCTGGGGGTCTGCCCGTTCTCGTTCATCGAGGCCAGCAGCTGGCGGGCCAGACCGAGTCCCGCACCGCCCATGGTGAGCGCCTTGGCGAGCATCTCCGCCATGCCGTCGGCCCCGTTGAGGACCACCATGTTGTCGACGCTGCCGAACGCGGACGCGCCGGCCTTCACGATCTCCGGCCAGTTCTCGGCGAGTTGCTGCGCGACCACGGCCTCCTGGTTCTCGGCGAGAGCCGCGGCCCGCGCCTTGATGGCCTCCGCCTCCGCGAGCCCCTTGGCCTTGGTGGCCTCGGCCGCCGCGAGCCCCTTCGCCCGCACGGCGGCGGCCTCGGCCTCACCGGTCGCCCTGACCCGGGTCGCCTCGGCGGCGGCAGCCAACTCGGTCTCCCTGGCCCTGGCCTGCGCTCCCGAGATCAGGGCGTCGCGCTCACCCTCGGCGAGGGTGCGCTTCTCGTAGGCCTGGGCGTCCGCCGGCTTGCGGACGTCCACCTGGAGTTGCTGTTCCCGGCGCTGCGCCTCGAGTTCGGCGACCCGGGTCTCCTGGACCACGACCTCCTGCCGGGCCGCCGCGTCCGCGAGCGGACCGGCCTGCTGCGCCTCCGCCGCCGCCTTGTCCCGCTCGGCCTGATAGCCGGCCTGGAGGATCTCGCTGTCCCGGGTGGCCTCCGCCATCCGCGCGAACGAGGCCTGTTCCGCCTCGGTGGCGCGCCGGTTCGCCTCCGCCTGCGCGATCCGCGCGTCCCGCTGCACGGCCGCCGCGTGCGGCATCGCCAGGTTCTTGATGTACCCCGTCGGGTCCTCGATCTCGTGGATCTGCAGCGAGTCCACGATCAGGCCCAGCTTCTCCATCTCGGAGCCGCAGGCGGCCCGGGTCTGTCCCGTGAGCTTGTCCCGGTCGCGGATCATGTCCTCGACGGTCAACCCGCCCACGATGGACCGGACATGACCGGCGAAGACGTTGTGCACCCGCTCCGCCATCAACTTCTGCTGGTCGAGAAAACGCCGGCCCGCGTTGGCGATCGACACGAAGTCGTCGCCGACCTTGAAGATGACCACGCCCCGCACCCTGAGCGGAATCCCCTGGGTGGTCACGCAGTCCACATGCAGTTCTGTCTCGTTGAGGTCGAGGGAGAGCTTGCGCACCGCCTGCACGCCGGGCAGCACCAGCGTGCCGCGTCCCGTGACGATACGGAATCCCATGCCCGGCTCAAGGCCTTCGGTACGGTGTTTGGAGCCCGAGATGATGAGTGCCTCGTTCGGTTCCGCGACCCGCCACATCGACTTGAACAGACCGACCAGTACGAGAACGGCGGCAACCGCCAGCCCCACTACGACGCCGACAACCATCGGCATTCGCCCCCTTGTGATGGTGCCCTTACAGCACCGAACGAAGGGAGTGTGCTCCTGCGCGACACAGGGGTACAGACGCTGACGGATCCTTGTTGCAGTCTTGACGCGAAGAGCCTTGAAACGGCTCTCACCTGCGGGGGAGCATGCTCAACTGTCGTACGCCTCTGTTACGTAGATGGTGCGTGGAGGTAGGTATTCCACCACCATCACCACGGTGCCCCGCTCGATCCGGCCCGTGCCGGTGGCGGCGTACGCGAGGAAGTGTTCGGCGCCCCCGCGCACCCGGACGATCACCTCGCCGACGAGCCCGGGCCCGACCGTCCCGGTGACCCGCCCCATCAGCCCGACCATCGGCACATCGTCCATGGTCACAGAGTACGGGCCCGACTCGGCTATGCCGCTGGAGAATCCGTGACGGCGGGCTCGGGCCACCGCTCGTGCCAGCGCAGGTCCGCCTCCAACTGCGCGGCGAGCGACAGCAGGAGCGGCTCGCTGTTCGCCGGGCCCAACAGCTGGGCGCCGACCGGGAGTCCGCCCGCCACGAAGCCCGCCGGGACGTTGACGCCGGGCCAGCCGAGGATGTTCCACGGCCACGCGTAGGGGCACGCGGCGATCATCGCGCGGTCGGTGGCCAGGCCGCTCAGATCGAGCATCGCGCCAACGAGGGGCGGGGGAGCGGCAGTTGTCGGCGCGAGGACCAGGTCGTACCTCCCGAAGAACGCGCCGAACCGGTCGTGCAGGACCGCCTCCGCGCGCCGGGCCGCCCGCAGCGGGGCCCCGCCGAGCCGTCGGCCCAGACGGGCGGCGTCCAGCGTGCGGCGGTCGAGGAGTTCGGGGTGCGGAGCCTCGCGGACCCGCTCGGCGAGACCGACGGTGGCGCGCGGAATGAAGGTCAACCCGATCTGACCGTACGGCGGATCGTCTTCTACGACCGTGTGCCCCAACTGGTCCAGTTTCTCGGCGAGTTCGAGGACCCTGGCCCGCACCTCCGGTTGGAGCCTGGCGGGCAGCGCGGTGAACGGCGGCTTCAGGGAGAGCGCGATGCGAAGGCGCCCGGGATCGCGGCCCACCGCGTCCGCGAGGGTGAGCGCGGGCGGGCGGTGCGGGTCCTGTGCGTGGTTGCCGCTGGCCGCGTCCAGAAGGAGGGCCGCGTCCGCGACCGTACGGGCGAGGACGCCGTTGACCGTGATGCCCTGGAAGGACTCGCCGCGCGGCCAGGTCGAGATACGGCCGCGCTGTGGCTTGACGCCGATGAGGTGGGTCCAGGAGGCGGGGATACGGACGGACCCGGCGCCGTCCGAGCCGAGCGCGGCCGGTACCAGACCCGCGGCGACGGCCGCCGCCGAGCCGCCCGACGAACCCCCGGGCGTATGACGGGAGTTCCACGGATTACGGGTCTCCCCGAACGCCGGCCCCTCGGTGAACGGCCACTGCCCGAACTCGCAGGTGTTGGTCTTCCCGACGATGACGGCCCCGGCCGCGCGCAGCCGCCGTACCGCCTCGCCGTCCTCCGCCACCGGCGGGAACTCGCCCCGGCAGCCGAACGAGGTCGGCTCGCCCGCCACATCCGTGTCGTCCTTGACGGCGACCGGCACTCCGAGCAGCGGCTTGCGGACTCCGGCTGCCAGTTCCTTGTCCGCCGCGTCGGCCTCGGCGAGCGCCGCCTTCGTCCGTACGACCCGAAAGGCGTTCAGGGAGGCCTGAGTCGACTCGATCCGCGCGAGGGCCTGCTTGACCAGTGCCCGTGCCGTCACCTCCCCGTCGGCCAGCGCGCGGGCGGACTCGGCCAGGCCTGGGGAACGGTCGGGCGTCATGGCGGCACCTCCGGAAGCGCGTTGTCTACCGAACGGTAACGTCCGGGTGCCCGGTGTGGTGCGGATGCGGCAACTTCCGCCGGGGCGTGGGTGGTTCGGCCTGCGCCACAGACGTCCCACAGAGATCGTCCAGCATTGTGCAAACCATTGACGTGCTCCTGCCCCACCCCTACCTTCTGACCGAATTCACGAACTGCGTTCGACATGACGAACGTCCGAGTCTCCGGGAGAGCCGCCCGTGACCACACGTCCCCCCACGCCGTCCCGCCGCGCCCTGCTGCGCGCGATGGCCGTGCTGCCCGCCTCGGCACTCGTCCTGGGCGAGGCCCCCGGACTGCTCGGCACGGCCCTGGCCGCCGCCCCGTCGAGCGGCTACGCCACCCGGTACACCATCGTCCCGTTCCTCAACAGCGACGACGGCACCGTCAACGTCTACCAGTCGGACGACGCCACCGACTTCCGGCTCGTCCAGGCCTCCGCGTACACCCCGCCCAGCAACCGCATCCGCGACGCCAGCGTGTTCAAGCACACCGACGGCTACTACTACCTGACGTACACCACCCACACCTGGGAGGACGTCAGCACCACCATCGGCTTCGCGCGCAGCGCCGACCGGGTCAACTGGACGTTCCTGTACGACTACACGGTCCCGATCACGAACCTGTCCCGCGCGTGGGCGCCCGAGTGGTTCGTCGACAGCGACGGCAGCGTGAACGTCATCGTGTCCTGCTCGACCACCGACGACGAGTGGATCTTCACGCCGTACCGGCTGAAGGCGACCAACTCCGCGCTGACGGCCTGGAGTTCACCGGTCGCACTGTCCGGTATCGGCTCCAACCACATCGACACCTACATCGTGCGGATCGGCTCGACCTACCACGCCTTCACCAAGAACGAGACGGCGAAGTACATCGAGTACGGCACCGCCACCAGCCTCACCGGCCCCTACACGATCTCCAAGACCGGCGACTGGGCCGGCTGGGGCAGCTACCGCGAGGGCCCCTCGGTCGTCCAGCTCGACAACGGCGGCTGGCGGATCTTCTTCGACGGCTACGGCGACGGCAACTACTACTACAGCGACAGCTACGACACCTTCGCCACCTGGTCCGCGCCGACCGCGCTGACCACCCTCTCCGGTACGGCACGCCACTTCACGGTCATCAAGGAGACGGTGTCCGGCGGCCCGAGCCTCGCGACCGGCGTCACCCGCTCCTTCCAGTCCGCCAACTACACGACCCGCTACTGGCAGGAGGTGTCCTCGCTGCTCAACCTGCCGGTGGTGACCAGCTCCAGCACCACCGCCCTGAAGCAGGCGTCCACGTTCACCGTCGTCGCCGGCCTGGCCGACGCGACCGGCTTCTCCTTCCGGGACTCCGCCGGCAACTACCTGCGCCACTACGACTTCCGGGGCCGCTTCGACGCGAACGACGGCACGGCGACCTTCGCCGGGGACGCCACGTTCTACGCCCGGACCGGCACCACCACAGGTGCGATCCGCTTCGAGTCGTACAACTACCCCGGCTACTACCTCCGCCACTACAACTACCAACTCCGGGTGGACCCGACGGACGGCACGGACCTCTTCCGGACGGACAGTTCGTTCGTGCCCGTGACGGCCTGGGCCTGAGAAGGGACTGCGGTTCGCGGAAACGGGGCAGGATGCCTGAGAAATTGAACGGCCATGGCCTGGAGGCGCTGGGCGCATGAGTGGTACGCCAGGAACCCGCATCCGCGAACTGATCGTCACTCCGATCGCCTTCCGTGACCCGCCCCTCCTCAACGCGAACGGCGTCCATGAACCGCTCGCTCTGCGGTGCGTCCTCCAACTCGTGCTGGAGGACGGCACGGTGGGCCTCGGCGAGTCCACGGGCGGTGCCGTCAGGCTGGAGCGACTTGAGGCTGCGGCGAAGATTGTCGCGGGGAGGGACGTCTTCGACACGACGGCCCTCGTCACCGCGATCGACGACGCCCTGCTGCCGACCGTCTCGAGCGCCCACGAACGCGGCTGGACCACCTCGGCGGTCGAGGTGGCCTGCCTCGACGCACAGGGCAGACTGCTCGGACGGCCGGTCAGCGACCTGCTCGGCGGGAAGGTCCGCGACGCCGTGCCCTTCGCCGCGTACCTCTTCTACAAATGGGCCGAACACCCCGCCCTCGACGGCCGCCCCGCGGTGGGCGACGACTGGGGCGAGGCGCTGGACCCCGCCGGGATCGTCGCCCAGGCCCGGCTGATGCAACAGCGGTACGGCTTCCGCTCGTTCAA
The DNA here is from genome assembly GCF_000716435.1 of Streptomyces xylophagus. Classification (GTDB taxonomy): domain Bacteria; phylum Actinomycetota; class Actinomycetes; order Streptomycetales; family Streptomycetaceae; genus Streptomyces; species Streptomyces xylophagus. Next base: position 272,235 of record NZ_JNWO01000007.1, on the reverse strand, counting down.
GCTCAAGGGCGGCGTCTTCCCGCCCGACGAGGAGATCGCCGCGATCAGAGCACTGGCCGTGGCCTTCCCGGGGCAGCCGCTGCGCCTGGACCCCAACACGGCCTGGACGGTGGAGACATCGACGTACGTGGCCCGTCAACTGGACGGAGTGCTCGAGTACTTGGAGGACCCGACCGCCGGCATTCCCGGCATGGCGCAGGTCGCCAAGGAGTCGCCGCTACCGCTGGCCACCAACATGTGCGTGATCGCCTGGGAACATCTGAAGCCCGCGATCGAGCAGCGCGCCGTCCAGGTCCTCCTCACCGACCACCACTACTGGGGCGGGCTGCGCCGGACCCGTGAACTGGGCGCCGTCTGCGAGGTGTTCGGGCTCGGCCTGTCCATGCACTCCAACTCGCACCTGGGCATCAGCCTCGCCGCCATGACCCATGTCGCGGCGACCATCCCCAACCTCGACCACTCCTGCGACACCCACTACCCGTGGAACTCGGCCGACGACATCGTCGTCCCCGGAGTGCTGGAACTGCGCGACGGCGCGGTCGAGGTCCCCACCGGTCCCGGCCTCGGCGTGGAACTCGACCACGACGCCCTCGACCGGCTGCACCGGCTGTACCTGGACTCGGGTGTACGGGGACGCGACGACACCGCGTACATGCGGAAGGTCCGGCCCGACTACGAGCCGGGACTCCCCAGGTGGTGAACTCGCTGTCCCTAGACGCTGGTTGAGGCAGCGCGGCGTCGGGTCTCCGTGAGGTGGATGTCGACCCACCGGGCCATGATCACACCGCTCTGCGGGTCGTCGGCCGGCATGCCGAAGCGCCGGAACAGGCTGATCCCGTCCAGTGCGACGCCCTCGCGGGCAAGGACGAAGACCAGGGTGAGGAACGCGGAGCGGGCGTTGCCGTCGTCGAAGGGATGGAAGAAGCACACGTCGAGAAAGGCGCGGGCGGCACGTGCGGTCAGCGGGAGATGGTGGGCCGGGTCCGGCGCGCTCTCGGCCAGGCAGGCGTCGAGGCGTTCGCGGGTGTCCGGGCCGATGCCGTAGCGCTCCCTGCCCTGCTTGGCGAAGGCCGGCAGGGTCCGGAACGACGGTGGGCGCGGTGTGTTCAGCACATGCTGCTGCCAGCCGCGCAGCAGGTCGAAGTCGAGCGGGGCGCCGCGCGCCGCGTCGGCCCGCACCAGGTCCAGGGCGGTGAGCAGACCCTCCCCGCGAGCGGTGTCCAAGGGGATGTCGAAGGCGCGTATGTATTCCGCCGCGCCGTCGCGCGCCGGGATCACCGGCCCGTCCCCACCGCCGTCCGGCGCCTCCTCCCACGGCACGGTGTCGCGCACCGCGAGCCAGCTCCGCAGATGGTCCGGTACGGGTCCGGGGGCGGGCGGCCGTACGGCGTCGTCGGGGTGCAGTGACCGGGCGAGGCGCTCCGCGACGTCGTCGACCAGCACCCGGTCGGGGCCGGTCCAGCTCTGGAACCGTCCGCCGATCGCCTCGTCGACCAGCTCCAGCGCGACCTCGGGGTCGACGCGCCAGCGGCTGAGGTACCAGCCGAGCACCTGACGGCAGTGCCCGTACCAGCCGCTGCCCGAACCGGTGCGGTCGAGTGCCTGGAAGATCAGGTTCCGGGCGCCGCACTCCCACAGAATCCGCTGGTCGGCCACGGCGGCCAGGTCCAGCGGGTACGCCTCGAACCGGTCGGCGAGCCGCTCCAGCCACTCGCGCCACTCGCACAGCCCGGCGACCACCCGGTCGAGGGTCTCCTCCGGCGCGTGGTGCGAGTGCACGGCACAGCACCAGCTGCCGACCGGTCCGCCGTCGAAGTCCCCCTCGTCGTGCGCCCAGCGCCAGCCCACGGCCCAGCCGCCGAAGCGCTCGGCGAGGGCGTACGACATGGCGTCCGCCCAGGGCCTCGCCACGTCCCAACTCCAGCGGGACAGCACGGGATCGCCGTAGGGGACATCGGGGCGGGCCGGTACCCGCAGGGCCGGTCCGAGCGAGCGCACCACCTGCGCCGCCGACCCGCTGTCGAAGGGAAAACGCGCGGGATCCACCTCGTCCCAGCTCAGCACACCAGGGATCAGTTCCGTCGACACGGCGCAAGCCTGCACATCCGACCGGCGTGCGTTCAACCGAATTACGGCAGGGCGGCGCCCGTCAACGCGGCGGTGTCGACGGCTCGTTCGGGAACATGGCTTGCTGCTTTCGGTCGGCGGTCGCGCGCAGCGTGGGTTCGTTGCGCAGCCGTACGAAGGTGATGAGGAGCGCGACCGCCTGGACGGCGGCGCAACACAGGACGGCCGTGCCCAGGTGCGCCGGCGGGGTGACCGCGACGAGGATGCCGGCGAGCGGGAAGGGCAGCAGGAGAAGCAGCATGGTCAGCGAGAGCGTGGTGCCGAAGGCCGTGGCCGGGATGACCAGCGAGCGCAGGGTGCGCAGCACGACCGTGAGGCCGCCGTCGCCCGCCATGAACAGCGCGATGAGGACCGTGTAGGCGGCGTAGGACGGGGCGTTGGGGAGGGCCAGGCAGGCCGCGGACGCGAACGTCGCGCACACGACGCCCACGCCCCACAGGTCGACGCGGGTCAGGGCGAGCCGGCAGAGCGTGACCGCCAGCAGGGTCGCGGCGGCGGCGCCGGACCACAGGGTGCCGACGTCCGCGGAGGAGCGGCCGAAGTTCTCGACGACGATGATCGGGCTGGCCGACTGGAGCAGGCCGAGGGCGAGATTGGAACAGGCCAGGCCCGCCACCAGCCAGCGCAGGGCGGGCAGTCGGTGCAGCATGCGCAGCCCGGTGCGCAGACCGCCGGGTGTGGGCTCGCCGTCGGGGCGTGCGGAACGCAGCGGGGTGGGCGGGGTCTGGAGTCCGAGTACGGCCGCCAGCAGGGACAGGGCGGTCAGGCATCCCAGCATCCAACCCGGTCCCACCAGCAGCAGGAAGCCCGCGAGCAGCGGGCCGACGAGCATGGCGGTCTGGTCGATGCCGATGAGCACCGACTGCACTCCGTGGGGGCGGTGTTGGGCGCGCCGGGTGACGATCGCCCCCACGGCCTCGTTCGCGACGAAGCTGAACTGGGTGAGGGTGCCGGTCACCGCGGCCAGCACCAGCACGGTCACCGTCTCCGCGGTGCCGCGCGGCAGCATGGCCAGCGCGACGGCCGCCGCCGCCAGCACCACGGACCGCAGCAGTGAGGCGAGGAAACACACGATCGCCGCCCCGCGCCGGTCGACCACCTTGCCGGCGAGTACGAACGCGGCGATCCGCGGCGTCCACTCCAGGGCGAACGCCAGACCCGTCAGCGTCGAGGACCGGGTGATGGCCAGGACCAGCAGCGGCATGGCGTACGTCGACATCGAGAACGCCAGGGCGTCACTGGTGCGAGGCGCGTAGATCCGTCGGAAGAGACTGCCGGACGGAACGGCTGCATGGCGACCGGCCGGCGGCCGGTCCTCGTGCAGGGTGATGGCCACGGAATGAGGGGCTTTCGGTGAGACGTATCGCGGAGGTGGATACAGGTGGTGCCGGCCCGGGACGAAAGGAATTCGGCGGAGGCGAGGGAGAGGGGAAAACGCCTGCGGGCAAAGACAGTTGAGGCGTGAAATATAGCGCAGTCGTGCCATGCGGCATATCCAGCACGCACATCTCCTCAGGGTCTGCGCAAGGGATTCGCGGCATTTCCGATGCCGAAATCGGAAGTGTCCGCAGATTCGTGATGCCGGGACCGGGAGGGGGAGTGGCCCCTCACATCTTCGTCGCCCCCGCCGCCAGGTCCCGCAGGAAGTGCCGGGCGCCGATGAGGAACACGACGATCAGTGGGATCACGCTCATGAGGGCGCCGGCCATCACCACCGCGTAGTCGGTGTTGTAGGCCACGTTGAGGTTGGCCAGCGCGACCTGGAGGGTGAGCCGATCGGGGTTGACCAGGACGACCAGCGGCCAGATGTAGTCGTTCCAGAGGTTGATGAACGTGAAGATTCCGAGGATGGCGAGCGCCGGCCGGAACAGCGGCAACGCCACCTGCCAGTACAGGCGGAAGAAACCGGCCCCGTCGATCCGTCCGGCGTCCAGGAGTTCGTCGGGGAGTGAGTTCTGGGCGTACTGCCGCATCCAGAAGATGCCGAACGCGTTGGCCGCGCCGGGTATGACAAGGGCCTTGAGGGAACCGGCCCAGCCGAACTCGGCCATCGTGACGAACTGCGGCACGAGCGACAGTTGGCCCGGAATCATATATGTCGCCAACAGGACGCCGAACAACAACTTCCGGGCCGGGAACTCGTACTTGGCGAAGGCGAACGCGGCAAGAGAGTCGAGGAACAGCACCAGCGCCGTACCCACCACCGAGACGACGACCGTGTTGAACAGCGAGCCGAAGAAATCGATCCGGTGGATCACCTGCCGCATGTTGTCCAGGAGATGGGTGCCCGGCACCAGCCGGGGCGGGAAGCGCAGGATCTCCTGGGTGGTGATCGAGGCCATCACCACGAGCCAGTAGAAGGGGAACAGCGAGACCAGCACACCGCACAGCAGCAGCACCCGCACACCGACACGGGAGAACCTGCTGCCGGAGCCGATGGCGAGCCCCGCACTGACGCCGGTCGTCCGGTCAGCGGCCATTGCGGGCTCCCTTGCGCCAGGAGATACGGGGACGGTCGTCGCGCTCGGAGCCGGACACCAGCCGCCAGTTGATGATCGCGAAGAGTGCGATGAGAGCGAACAGGGACCAGCCGATCGCCGCGCCGTAGCCGAACTGGTGGTCGTTGAAGGCCTTTTGCCAGAGATAGAGCACGATGGTGAGACCTTCCTGGCCCGGTCCGCCGGTGGTGCCGGGGTCGTCCGAGTAGAAGAGCACCTGCGACTCGGTGAAGATCTGCAGGCCGTTGATGGTGGACGTGATGACCGCGAAGAGGATCACCGGCCGCAACTGCGGTACCAGGACCCGGAACAGGGTCTGCCTGCTGCTCGCCCCGTCGACCCGCGCCGCCTCGAACAGCTCGGTGGGCACGGCCTGCAGGCCCGCGAGGAAGATCAGCGCGTTGTAGCCGACCCACCGCCAGATGATCATGAGCGAGATCGCCGACTTGATCCCGAGCGAGGACGTCAGCCAGCCGACACCGTCCGCCCCGACCGCCTTCAACAGGGAGTTGGCCAGGCCCGCTTGGGCGAAGACCGACCCGAAGACGATGGTCATGGCGACCATCGAGGTCACGTTCGGGATGAAGTACGCGACCCGGTAGGCGGTGGCGTGGCGCACCTGCGCGTTCAGCAGGAACGCGATGACCAACGCCAGGAACAGCATCGGCACCGTCGACATGAACCAGATCTCGAAGGTGTTGAGGATCGAGTGCCAGAACACCGAGTCGCGCAGCAGCCAGCGGTACTGCTGGAGCCCGACGAAGCGCATGTCACCGATGCCGTCCCAGTCCTGGAAGGACAGATACAGCGAGAACCCCACCGGGAACGCGCCGAACACCGCGAAGAGCACGTAGTACGGCGAGACGGCGAGATATGGCGGCACGTGCCGCCGCCAACGCCCGCGCGGCGCACCGGTGTTGACGCGGTGGGTCGCCTCGGCCGCGGACGCCTGCGCCGCTCCCGCCACGGTCGCCAACTCAGCTCACCCCCTGCTGGGACAGCGCGGTCTCGCAGGCGTTCATGGCGTCCCGCCACGCCTTGTCCGGGTCCTTGCCGAGCGTCTCCACGTTTGTCAGCTCCTGGAAGACAGGGGTGTTGGCGATGCTCTCGTAGGGGCTGAAGAAGATGACCGGGGCCTTCTCCGCGGCCGGCCCGAAGACGTCGACGGGTGTCTGACCGCCGAAGAAGGGGTCGGGCCTGCGCATCGCCGGCTTGCTGTAGGCGGCCGGGGTGGTGGGGAACAGAGCCATCTCCTGATAGCTCTTCAGCTGGTTCTCCGGACCGAGCATCCACTTCAGATAGGCGAAGGCGCCTTCGGGGTCACGGCAGTAGCGGGTGATGGTCACGTACGAGCCGCCGTAGTTCGTCGGGCCGTCGGGCAGCGCGGTCAACCGCCAGGCCCCGGAGGTCTTCGGGGCCACGTCCTTGAGGCCGCCGACGGCCCACACCGCCGTGATCATCGAGGCGACCCGGCCCCGGCTCATGGCCGCGTTGTAGTCGGGCGTGCTGTCCAGCACCCGGGCGCTGAGCCCCTGTTGGTAAGTCTCCACCGCCAAGTCCCAGGCGCGTCTTACGTGTTGCTGGTCGCCGATGAAGCGGTTGTCGGCGTCCACGAACTGCTTCGGGCTCTGGTACAGGGCCATCCGGAAGACGTAGCTGATCTGGGAGACCAGGAACGGCTTCTCGGGCGCCTTGGACTTGAGCGTCCGGCCGAGCGCGAGGTACTTGTCCCAGGTGGCGGTCGCCTCCGCGACATCCGCCGGTTCGGTGGGCAGGCCCGCCTTCTCGAAGAGGTCCCGGCGGTAGAAGAGCGCGGTCGGGCCGGCGTCCAGCGGGAAGCCGATCATCCGGCCGGTCGGGCTGATGCCGCTCTTCCACTTCCAGTCCAGGTACTGGTCCTCCAGGGCACCGGCGCCGAGCTTCTTCAGGTCCAGGAACTCCTCCTCGTCGGGGAAGAACACCGAGACGTCGGAGTTCGCGCAGGCCAGGTCGGGCACGTAGGCCCGGGCCGACATGCTGGTGCGCAGCTTCGACTTGTAGTCACCGGCGATCGGCGAGCCCTTCACCTTCAGGCCGGGGACGCCGGGCACACCGCGGGCGGAGACGGCGAGGAGCTTGTAGCTCAGGGCGCCGTTCCAGTACCAGATGCTCAGGTGGTCGGTACCGGCGGAGACGGAGCCGTGGTCGCTCCCGCACCCCGACAGTCCCCACAGGGCGGCACCCGCGCCGCCGAGGGAGGCCCCAAGCAGTCGTCTGCGGGAGATCGTTCGCGTTTCCATGGGGGCGCACTCGCTTTCCGGACATGCTGCGGCCGGGAGAGGAGGAGGGGGGAAGGCGCGGGGGTCGTGAACGTTCACGTGAACGTTGCCGTCGAGTATCGAGGCGGCCGAAAACCAGTGTCAAGACACGTGCACGGAAGTCGTGTTGGCGCTTTCTACGACTGCTTCTACGGCTGCGGAGAGCGGTGCCGGCGTCACGCCGAGGCCCGCACCACCAGTTCGGGAATCACCCAGGCGTCGGCACCGGTCAACGGCTCCTGGCCCGCGCTCAACCGGGCGACCTGCTCGACGGCCAGCCGGCCCAGGCGCCGCTTGTCGATGTGCAGGGTGCTCAGGGCGGGCTCCACCAACTCGCCCAGGGACAACCCGTCGAAGCCCAGGACGGCCAGATCGTCGGGCACCCGCAGACCACGGCGCGCGGCGGCCCGCATCGCGCCGACGGCGATCAGATCGTTGAAACCGAAGACGGCCGTCAACTCGGGCCGGGCGTCGAACAGTTGGGCCATGGCCGCCTCGCCGCCCGCCACGCTGTGCTCGGGACTGGGCACGACCCAACTCCGGTCGACTGCCAGCCCGTGCTGCCGTACGGCGGCCAGAAAGGCCTCGCGGCGGGGTCCCGGAGCGTCGGACCGGTCACCGTCGAGCATGCCGATCCTGCGGTGTCCCGCCCGCACCAGATGGGCCACGCCCTGCTCGACACCGGCGGCGGCGTCGATGCCGACGGCCCCGAACCGGGTCTGGTGCGGCCCGCGTTCGAGCACCACCGTGGGTACGCCGCCGAGGTGCCGGGCGAGTACGTCGTCCGGGTTCTTGAAGTAGCCGACGACCGCGTCCGCCTGATGGGAGAACTTGTCGAGCGCCTGCAACTCCCGGTTCTCGTCGGTGCGGGAGTCCCACACCACGACCTGCCAACCCCGTTCCTCGGCCGCCTCCAGCACACCGGCGGCGACCTCGGGGAAGAACGGGTTCATCAGATCCGGGATCACCAGCCCCGCCGTCACCGCGCCCTTGCGCACGAGCCCCCGCGCGAACCGGCTCGGCCGGTACTCCAAGAGGCGTGCCACCTCCAGGACACGCTCCTTGGTGGCGGGGTCGATCTCACCCTTGTCATTGACCGCCCGGGACACCGTCTGCCGGGACACTCCGGCGAGTTGCGCGACATCGTGGATCGTGGCCCGCCGCCGGGTCCCCTCGGGTCGCGGGGTCCGTTCGCCACGCGGGTCGTGCTCCTGGTTGTCCGCCCACACGCTGTGCACTGTAGCCGGGGTGGGCGGATGCCCGGCAGGGAACGGTACGCGGCCGGCGGTCACCGTCACCACGTCGGTGACCGCCGCTGCATGTCCCCTAGTAGTCGTGTCCGGCCTTCTTGACCTTCCGGGAGACGGTGAAGCGGTCGACCTCGGCGCCGGTCGCGGCCAGCGCCCGTACCGTGAGGGTCGTCGTACGGCCCGGTGCGGCGGGTGCGACGTCGACGCGGATGAACGAGTAGCCGGTGTAACGGACCCTGGACCAGTCGACGTTCTCGGTGACCTTGCCGTCCTTGCCCGTCCAGTACGTCGGCACCGAGTCGACCGCGTCCTCGTGGCCCTCGTAGCTGTCGGCGACCGGGAAGCTGTACACGCTCTCGCCGCCCGCGCCCGCCGTCACGTACACCACACCGCCACGGGCCGGCTCGTGGGTGCCGCCGATCGGCAGGGTCCGTACGGCCCTGTCCTGGACGACCGGGTCGGTGCGCTCGTAGACGTGGTTGTGGCCGTTGACGACGAGGTCCACCTGGTGCTTCTCGTACAGCGGCACCCACTGCTCGCGCACCCCGCCCTCGGAGGCGTGCGAGCTGGTGGTCGAGAAGGCGCAGTGGTGGTGGAAGACGACGATGAAGTCGACGTCCGTGCGGGACCGCAGCTCGCCGAGGCGCTTGTCGAGCCAGGCGGTCTGCTTGCCGCCGGTGTAGCCGATGTTGGCGGGGATCTCGTACGACACGTCGTTCGCGTCGACCGACACCACACCCACGTTGCCGTGGACGAAGGAGTAGACGCCGGGAGCTGACGTGGCGTCAAAACCGTTGCCGGGAAGGGTGAACCGGGCCTCGTTGCCGCCGTATCCGTTCGGGGAGTACCAGGACTCCATGTCGTGGTTGCCGAACGCCACCATCCACGGCACCCGGCTCGACAGCGGCTCGATCTGCGCCAGGAACGAATCCCACTGGCGGGCGTCGTAGTTGCTCGCGTCCCCGGGCAGCCCGTGGCCGGTCTCCTCGGCGTAGCAGATGTCGCCCGCGTGCAGATGGAACGCCGGATTCTGCGCCTGCACAAGGGAGTTGAGCCCGATCGACGTGTAACTCGGGTTCTGGTCACCGAAAGCGGTGAAGGTGAAGGGCCGCGTGCTGTGCGTCCGGGGAGCGGTGGTGAAGGAGTAGATGGTGTGCGCGGCGCCCGCGTCGGCGGGGTCGAAGCCCTCGTGGCCGACGCCGTAGTAGTACGTCGTGTCGGGGCTCAGATTGTCCAGCGCCGCGTGCACGTAGTACTGGTCGATGTCGGCGCTCTTGCCGATCCCGGCGGGCGTGAACAGGTCGCGCACCTCCGCCGGTATGCGGTGGCTCAGGTCGAGGGGACTTCTGCCGATCCGCAGGAACGGCTTGTTCACCGGCAGCGGTACCTGCCACGACACCCGCATCTGCGTCCGCGGATCGGCACCGTAGGCGAGGTGCCGGCCGAACGGCGCCACCAGCGAACCGTGCACGGAGGACGCGGCGGAACCCGTCACCAGCGTGGGCGTCGCCGCCGCCGCGACACCACCGGCGCCCGCGAGGGCGACCCCCGTGGCGGCGACCGCACCACCGCGCAGCAACCCGCGCCGGGAGAAGGCACGGCGGAGGTACTCGTGTTGCTCGGGCATGCTCAGGGTGTCGGCGAGCCGGTCGGGAAGGCCCATACGAGGAGTGTTCATGGGCGCGACGCTGGCAGCGCCGGTTGAACGACCGATTGCCGCCTGCCCATGGACTGGCCATATCCCGCCCATCGCCTGGCTTGTCTCCTACGCCTCGGATGTCCCCGGCGGCCGCGTGAAGTGGTGGGCAGCGGTGAGGACGAGCATCGCGAGCGCGGCCGGTATCGCGTACGCGACCCGGAACTCGCCGGTGGAACCGAGGAGTCCGCTCACCGCGCCGCCGGTGACGACACCCGTGTAGTTGAAGAGGTTCAGCCGGGCCAGGACCGTCTCCGAGGCGGCGGGCCGCAACCGCGCGGCGGAGGCCAGGCACAGCGGACCGAGCACCGACGCTCCCAGCCCCACCACCCCCGCCGCGAGCACGGCGAACGGCCAGTTCGGAGCCGCGGCCACGCCCGCCAGCGCGCCCGCGACCAACAGCGCGGCCGTGCGGACGACGGCGACGGTACCGACCCGCTGCACCAGCCGGTCCACGGCCGCCCGGCCGACGACCGTACCGGCCTGGTACGCCGCGTACGCCATCGGCGCCACCGTGAGCGACGCGCCGAGCGTCTGCCGCAGATACACCGCCGACCAGGCGGACACGGTCGAGTCCACGACGTAGACGACGAGAAGCACCAGCCCGAAGGGGAGCAGCCGCAGCCACAGCCGGCGCCCCAACGGCGGCTGCGCCGACGGTTCCACGGAAGCCGGCAGGTCGTGCGTGCGCAGGCAGACGGCGACGACCAACAGGATGCCCGCCTGCACGGCCAGCCCGTCGCCCACCGGCCGCCCCAGCCGGGCCGCCCCTGCGGTGAGCAGGGCCGCGTACACGCCACCCACGCTCCACGCGGTGTAGAAGGACCCGAAGACGCTACGGCCATAGGCGCGTTCGATCGCGGCGGCCCGGGTGTTGATCCCGACGTCGAGACCGCCGATCGCGAGGCCGAAGAGGACGTACGCGCAGACGGCGGTCTGCGGGCCGGGAGCCCAGCCGATCAGCGTGAGCGCGACGGCCGCCGTCAGCAGGGCGCCGCGCATCGTGGCGACGGGACCGGCGACACGGACCGCGGCCAGCCCCAGGAAGCTGCCGACCCCGGCCGTCAGCGCCACCGCGACCAGCGTGCCGGTCGTCACGAGAGGAGACAGCCGCAGGTGTTCGGTGACGGCGGGGACGGTCGTGTACACGGCGGCGACGGACACGCCCTGCGCGGCGAACGCGAGGGTCGCCACTCTTCTGGCGGCGGGGTGCCCGACCTGCGCCCGGCCCGGAGTACTGACTGACATGCACGGACCGTAGTCAGCGGTCGTGGGACGGATGGAGGACGCCGGGGGCCGTTGAGGGGACCTCGGCGGCCACCCTTCGCGACCGCTGCCGTCCGGATGCTTACGGTGGTGGCCCACGAGGAGGTGAGTGCGATGTTCCCTGCCCCCGCCCCGGCGGACCCGCCCGGGACCAGCCGCAGCACGTCGGCGACGATCCAGCCGAACATCCTGCGCTATCTCGTCGTCGTCGCCGAGGAACGCGGTGTCGATCTACGGCCCCTGCTGGGCCAGGTCGGCCTGGACGAGACGCTGATGCGGTCCGCCGCGCTACGGGTGTCGTACCGGCAGGGCAGTGCGGTGATCCGGCGCGCGGTGGAGCTCACCGGGGACGAACGGCTGGGCCTGAAGGTCGGCGCCGCGCAGCACCTGACCGCGTGGGGCCTGCTCGGCTTCGCGCTGCTGGCCGCCGACACCCTGCGGCACGCCATCGAGACCGGTGTGAGGTACCAGAACCTCTCCGGCGCGATGACCGTGTGGTCGACGTGCGTGGACGAGGACGGCGCCTTCGTCCTGCGCGCCGACCTCCCCGACCCCGCCGTCGACCCGAGCGTGGCCTCCTTCCTCATCGAGGAGGGGCTCGCCTCCGTGGTCACCCTGTCCCGGCTGGCCGTCGGCCCCGACTTCGCCCCGCGCGTGGTGGAGTTCTCCTCGCCTCCACCCCGCCAACGCGACCTCTACGGCGCCCTGTTCGGCTGCCCGGTCCGCTTCCGCGCCCCGGCCGACCGCATCGTCATCGACCCCGCGTGGGCCCGCACCCGGATGCCCGGCCGGGACCCGGTGACGTTCGCCTCGACCCTGGAGACCCTGGACGCCCAACTGGCCTCCCGCACCGACCAGCAGGACCTCCTCGAAGTGCTGGAGGTGTCCGTGGCGCAGAGCCTCCCGGTGATCCCGTCCTTCGGCGAGCAGGCACGACGGCACGCGACGAGCGAACGGACACTGCGCCGCCGGCTCGCCGACTGCGGCACGACGTACGAGGCACTGGCCGAGGGAGTACGCCGGGAGCGGGTCGAACAGCTGCTGCTGCGACCGGAGTTGACGTTGCGTGAGATCGCCCGCCGGGCGGGATTCTCCGACGAACGGGCCCTGCGCCGCGCGGTACGCCGCTGGCACGGCACCTCACCGGTCCAGTTGCGGGAGCAGTTGCTCCGGGCAGCGGCGCACCGCGAGTGATCCGGTCAACGGGTGCGGATCCAGACCGTCTTCTCCCGCGTCCACTGGTCGAAGGCGTTCGTCGACCTCTCCGCGCCGCCGAACCCGGACTGCTTCCAGCCGCCGAAGGGGGTCGTGATGTCCCCCTCGCTGTAGGAGTTGACGGAGACCACGCCCGCCTCGATGCCACGGGCCAAGCGCAGTGCGGTGTCGAGGTCGTGGGTCCAGACGGAGGCGGCGAGCCCGTACTCGGTGGCGTTGGCCATCCGCACCGCCTCGTCCTCCGAGCCGAAGGTCTCGACGGTGACCACCGGACCGAACAACTCCCTTGTGAGTACGGCGCTTTCGGCGGGGGCGCGGGTGATCACCGTGGGCGGGTAGTAGGCGCCGCGCGGAGGCAGCCCGTGGGGGAGTCCCGCGGTGTGGATCTGGGCCCCGGCCGCGCGGGCGGCATCGACGGCGTTCGCGACCCGGTCGAAGGCGGCGCGGTCGATCAGCGGCCCCTGCTGGGTGCGCGGGTCGGCCGGATCGCCGATGACGAGATCCCTCGCGGCGGCCGTGAAGCGCTCGACGACCTCCTCGGCGATGTCGCGGTGCACCAACACCCTTGATCCGGCGGTGCAGTTCTGCCCCATCGTGAGGAACGCGGCCTCGATCATGTCGCCGATGAGCTCGTCGCCGTAGGAGAGCGCGTCGGGCATCAGGATCTGGGGGCTCTTGCCGCCCATCTCCAGGGAGACGCGCTTGAAGTTGCTGTCGGCGGCGGCCTTGAGGATGCGGCGGCCGGTCGCGGTGGAGCCGGTGAAGGAGAGTGCCCGGACGAGGGGGTCGCGGGCGAGGGCCGCGCCGGCTTCCTCGCCGTAGCCCGGGAGGACCGTGAGGACGCCGTCGGGCAGGCCGGCCTCGGTGGCGAGTGCGGACAGGTGCAGGGTTGAACGCGGGGTCGCCTCGGCCGGTTTGACCAGCAGGCAGTTTCCGGCGGCGAGGGCGGGGCCGATCTTCCAACTGGCCATCGCCAGGGGGTAGTTCCACGGGAGGATCGCCGCGCCGACACCGACCGGTTCGCGGGTGACGAGACCGAGGCCGTCGGGTCCGGCCGGTGCGATCCGGCCGAAGACCTTGTCGGCCGCCTCGGCGAACCAGCGGATCGACTCGATCGCGCCCGGCACGTCCCCCGTACGGCACTCCGTGATCGGCTTGCCCGCGTCCTCGCTGTCCAGCCGGGCGAGGATCTCGGCGTCGCGCTGCATCAGGTCGGCGAGGCGGAGCAGTACGGCGGCGCGTTCCCGGACGGGCAGACGCGACCAAGTCCCGGTGTCGTAGGTGAGTTGGGCCTGCTCGGCGGCCTTGGTGACGTCGTCGGCGCTCGCGGCGGGGAGGGTGATGATCGGTTCGCCGGTGGCGGGGTTGACGACGGTCAGCGTCTCGTTCGCGGTCATGCCTCCTCCACCAACTCCCAGCGCCCGTCGGTCTGTCGGGCCAGTCCGCGGCTGCGGAGTTCCTCCAGATAGCGGGCCATGCCCCGGTCACCGCGCTTACGGAACAGCGGGAAGATCCTGGGCAGCAGGTTCGGTACCAGCATCGCGCACCGCACCAGCCGAGACTCGCCGGACCGGGGGTAGGCCTCAAGACGTGGCTTGTCGAGGAGACTCACCACAGCCGCGACGACGTTCGCGGGCTGTTGCGGCTGGTCCTGGAACTGCAGGGAGTTGCCGCCGTCCACGGCCTCCTGGCGCAGCATCCGGGTGTCGGTCGCCGAGGGCAGCACCGACCCGGCCAGGATGCCCTTGCTCCGCAGATCGAGGCCGATGGCGAGCATCGCGCCGCGCAGCCCGAACTTGGACGCCGTGTAGATCGGGGTCTCGCCCAGCGGGAAGATCCCGCCGAGGGAGACCGTGGTGACCACACGGGCGTCCCGGGATGCCTTCAGCAGCGGGATCGCGATCCGGGTGGCGACCAGCGGGGAGGTCAGGTTGAGGGTGATCTCCCGCTCGATGCTCTCCACGCTGCGGACGTCGAAGCGCTCCGAACTGGTCATGCCCACGTTGTTCACCAGCACGTCGAGACGGCCGTGGACATCGGCGACCCGCTCGAACAGCCGCTCCAACTCGGCGCGTTGCATCAGATCGCAGCCGATACCCGTGTGTCCGACGCCGGGCAGTTCCGCGGCGACCTTCTCCGCACGGACCTCGTCGATGTCCACGACGACACAGCGCGCGCCGCCCGCGGCGAAGCGGTGGCACAGCGCACTGCCGATGCCGCCCGCGCCGCCGGTCACCAGCATGACCTTGTCGGTGAAGTCGTACCGCCTCATGCCGTCGCCTCCACGCGTCGCGGGGACCGCACCGGCGGCGCCTGGCCCTCGGTGCGCCAGCCCATCCGCCGTGCGACCTTGCCGATGTACTTCACGAACGCCCCGCTGTCGACATAGCCGGTGTGACGGGGCGAGGCGACGAACGTCAGCCCGCCGGACAGATCGGGGCGGTCGGCACGGATCATCTGCGTGAACCGCTCGGCGTTGGGCAGCCCGTTACGCGCGTCGTTCAAATACCCGGCGATCAACTGCGCCTGCGTGTCGAAGAGTTGGTACGCGCCGGAGTTGGTCTCCACGAACCCGATCCCGAACAGGCCCAGATGCTCGCGCGAGAACGACGACAGATACAGGTCGGGATGCTGCTCGTCGCCGAAGTACCGCTGCGCGACCGGGACTTTGTGGACGTAGCCCGTGGCCAGCAGGATCAGATCGAAGTCGTCGCTCGTGCCGTCCGTGAAGTGCACGGTACTGCCCTCGGCGCGGGCGATGCCGGGCCTGGCGGTGATGTCGCCGTGCTGGAGATGGTGGATCAGCATCGAGTTGATCGCCGGGTGGGTCTCGAAGAGCTTGTGGTCCGGCTTCTGCAGCCCCAGGCGTGTCGGATCGCCGTTGACGATCCGCAGCAGTCCACCGAAGACGCGCTGCGCCAGCCACATCGGCAGATGCGGACCGCTGTTGGCGATGGTGTCCACCGGCCGCCCGAAGAGATGCTTCGGAATGAACCAGTAACCGCGCCGCATGCTGATCACCGCGCGGTCCGCCGTCCGGGCCGCGTCGCACGCGATGTCACACCCGGAGTTCCCCGCACCCACGACCAGCACGCGCTTGCCCCGCAGTTCCTCGGCGCTGCGATAGCCGACGGTATGCCGGACCTCACCGCCGAACTTTCCAGGAATGTCAGGGGTGTTGGGGTGCCACTGCGAGCCCGTGCACACCACGACCTGCCCGTGCAGGCTCTCCCGCCCGTCGGCCCGGACGACCGTCCAGGTGCCGTCCGCGTTCTTCTCGACGCTCTCGACCCCGACACCGAACTCGATCCGGTCCGTGAGCCCGTAGGCGTCGGCGAAGGAGCGCAGGTACGACAGGATCTGCCGGTGCGGCGGGTAGTCCGCGAAGTGGTCCGGCATCGGGAAACCGCCGAAGCCCGACAGGGTCCTGCTGGAGATGAAGTGGGCCGACTCGTACATCGGGGTGCCGGGATTCTCGATGTCCCAGATACCGCCGGGCCCGGTGTGCCGCTCCAGATGCGTGTACGGCAGGTTCCGCTCCGCCAGGGCTCGGGCGACGGCCAGCCCGGCAGGCCCCGCCCCGATCACACACGTGTCCAACTGGCTTTCCGTCACGAGCCTGCCTCCTCTTTCGTCCCGTTCCACGGGTGGTGCAGGAAACGTACGTACTTGCTGAGCTGCGGGAACTGACCCGCGCGGCCAGGGACCGGACCTCAGCGGCCGGGGGCGTCGGGGCCGCGCCGGTTGAAGGTGGGGCAGGTGGAGCGGATGGGAACTCCGGGAAGTGACGGACCGTTACGCGGAGACAGAGCCTTGGGGTGGAGTTGACGAACGCTTCACCCGAGCCACAGGGCCGACCAGTCACCAAGTCACCAAGTCACTGAGTCACCGAGTCCGCCCCACCGCCCGCCCCGCCCCCGCTCACCCCACTTGTCCCCGGAGGCCCGAACGATGACCCGGATCCACCCCCACGCACACCCCCATCCCACCCGGCGTGCCCTGCTCGGCGGCGCCGCCCTGACCGCCCTCGCCGTGACGGTCGGCACCGGCACGGCAAGCGCCAACTCGTCCACAGGCGAGGCGAGTTGGCCGACCGAGTTCGCACTGCCCAACGGCTTCCTCCCCGAGGGCATAGCCATCGGCAGTCGGCCGTACGCCTACATGGGCTCCCGTGCCAACGGCGCCATCTACCGCACCGACCTGCGCACCGGCGAGGGCAAGATCCTGTCCGAGGGCGCCACCGGCCTGGTCTCCGTCGGGCTGAAGCTGGACCACGACGGCCTGTTGTACGTCGCGGGCAGCACCGGAGCCGCGAGGGTCGTGGACTCCCGCACCGGTGAGGTGCTGACGACCTATCAACTCACAGCCGCCACCGGGCACTTCATCAACGACGTCACCCTGCTCGGCGACCGCGCCTGGTTCACCGACTCCCTCGACGCGGTGCTCTACGGCGTGCCCCGAGGCCGTACGGGCGAGGTCGCCGCCCTGCCGCTCACCGGCGACTGGGTGCAGACACCCGGCGTGAACAACGCGAACGGCATCGTCGGCACCCCCGACGGGCACAGCCTCATCGTCGTCAGCAGCACACCCGGCAAGCTCTACCGCGTGTCCCTCAAGACGGGCCACGCCACCGAGATCGCCCTGAGCGGCGCATCGGACGTGGCCAACGGGGACGGTCTGTTCCGGATCGGCCGCACGCTGTACGTCGTCCAGAACCGGCTGAACCGGATCAGTGTGTTCGACCTCGACTCCGAGGTCACCACGGCGACCCTGCGCAGTACGATCACCGACCCGCGCTTCGACGTCCCGACGACCGCCGCCCGTTTCGGGAACCGGCTGTATCTCGTCAACGCCCGCTTCACCAGCCCGCAGACGCCGGACACGACGTTCACCGCCGTCGCCGTCTCCATCTGATGTGACGGGGGGCGGGTCTCCGAGAGGGGCGTGCAAGGTGCCCCTTCGGAGTCCCGCCCGTGGGTGGTTCAGCGGTTCGGCGTCGGATCACCCGCCGTTACGACGGCCGCCGTCGCGGCCTCGGCGGTGTTCCCGCCGGCCACCGCAGCTGTCGTAGACGAAGACGCCTGTCGTGGGCGGAGCAGCAGTACGCACACCAGGGCGGCGAGGAGCGTCAGCGACCCGGCCACGAACAGGCACAGGCGCATGCCGTCGAGGAACGAGTCGCCCAACGCACCCAGCGCGCGCCCGGTGTTCGCGCCGAGGTTCATGTGGGCGACGGCGCCCAGACCGCCGGCGTCGGCGGTGGAGACGATGCCGCGCTGTGTCGCGCCCGTCACCCCGGCGTCGGTGAGGTGGCCGGGCAGGGTGTCGAGCGCCCTGGTGGTGAGCAGGGCGCCCAGGACGGCCGGGCCGAGCGCGCCGCCGACCTGCCGGAACGCGTTGTTGCCGGCCGCGGCCATTCCCGCCTGCTGATACGGCACGGAGGCCACGGCGGTCGCGGTCATCGGCGTCAGGACGGTCCCGATGCCCAGGCCCAGGAGCGCCAGCCGCCAGGCGATGGACGCGAACGAGGTGCCGACGTCGACGCCGGTCAGCGAGAACAGCGCGCCGGAGATCACGAGCAGCCCACCGGTGATCAGGATGCGCGGGGACACCCGGTGCATGAGCCGCCCCACCGGCTGGCCGACCACGATCGCCGCCGCGGTGACCATGAGCAGCCGCCAGGCCGCCTGCAGTGTGTCGAGCTGCTGCACCAGACCGAAGTACAGGCTGAGCAGGAAGAAGAAGCCGATCAGCGCCAGGAAGGTGATCATCGCGACCAGCGTGGTGGCGGTGAACGCCGGGCTGCGGAACAGCGTCAGATCCAGCATCGGGCTGTCGCTGCGCCGTTCGGCGAGCACGAACGCGATCCCTCCGGCCACCGCCGTGAACAGCGCCACCATGACCTTGACGTCCGTGAAGGAACCGGCGCCGCCCTCGATCACGCCGTAGACGAGTGCGGTGATGGAGAGGGTGGCGGTGAGCTGGCCGGGCCAGTCCAGCCTGCGGCCGTGCGGGGCGCGTGAGTCGGGGAGCAGTCGGGCGGCGAAGCCCAACGCGATGAGCGGGACGGGGACGGACAGCAGGTAGATCCAGCGCCAGGAGGTGTGGTCGAGGATGACTCCGGCGATCAGCGGGCCGACGGCCAGCGCGGCCATGAGAGCGGTCGCCCACAGGCCGATGAACTTGCCGCGCTCCCGGTGATCCGGCACCGCGTGGCTGATCAGCGCCAGGGTGGTGGGCAGCAGGGTCGCCGCGCCGAGACCGGCGAGGGCCTGGCCGATCCACAGGACCTGCACCGACTGCGCGGACAGCGCCACGGCGGCACCGGCGGCGGCGAACAGCAGGCCCGCCTGGAACACCTTCTTGCGTCCGTGTACATCGCCGAAGACGCCGGCGGTCAGGATGAACGCGGCCATGGGCAGGACGAACGCGTCCTGGACCCAGGACAGTTGGGCGGTCGACGCGTTCAGCGCCGCCTGGATCGCGGGCAGGCTCACGGCGACCGTGGTCACCGGCAAGTAGGCGACGAAGACGCCGAGGCAGGCCATGACGAGGGTGGCCGCCCGCCGCTCGGGCCGCCCGCTCGCCGGGGTCGTGACGTTCACGGGGAACTCTCCTTCTGGAATGCGCTGCCCTCGAACGGGCATGCGCCCCAGGATCAGCTCCGCCATGGACAATCACCAACGCACGACCGGGAAGCGGCCAGAAACCTCTATCGGTGACACTCTGGATGTCAGACTTCCCTCATGACAGACGAAGTCGACGGGAAAATCCTCCGCGCACTGCAGTGCGCACCGCGCGCCTCGTTCCGGCTGATCGGCGAGGTGGCCGGGGTCTCGGAGCAGACCGCCGCCCGCCGCTTCCACGCCCTGCGCCGGGCCGGAGTGATGCGGGTCGTCGGCTTGGTCGACCCCGCCGTCCACGGCGACGCGCGCTGGGTGGCCCGGATCCGCTGCCGCCCCGACCGGGTCGGCCCGCTCGCCGACGCGCTCACCCGACGGCCCGACATCGCCTACGCGGGCCTCGCGTCCGGCGGTTCGGAGATCATCTGTGTCATCAGCGCGCCGGTGCACGTGCCGCGCGACGACGTCCTGCTCCGCCAACTGCCCAGATCGGCATCGGTGTTGGACGTGAGCATCGACCTGCTCATCCATCCCTTCGGCGCGCACGGCAGAAGCGACTGGACGGGCTACGGCGGCAACCTCACGCCCGATCAGGTACGACACGTCGTGGGCGACCGGCCTGCCGCTCCCACCGGACCACCCGTGCGCCTCACCGACGAGGACACCCCGCTGCTCGGCGCGCTCGCGGAGGACGGGCGCGCCACCCACACCCAACTCGCCGACGTCACCGGCTGGTCCACGGCCCGCGTGGCCCGCCGCCTCGACGCCCTGGAGAGCTCGGGTGCCCTCATCTACGACGTCGAACTGCTCGCCGCGCGCCTCGGGTTCGCGCTCAACACGACCCTGTGGCTGCGCGTCGCCCCGGCCCGCCTCGAAGGTGTCGGCGAGGAACTCGCGGGCCACGACGAGGTCGCCTTCGCCGCCGCCATCAGCGGCGACTCCAACGTGATGGCCGTCGTCATCTGCCGCGACACGGAGGACCTGTACCGCTATCTGACCACCAAGGTCGCCACTGTCCCCGGCATCGACGGCTACGGCGTGAGCATCCACGTCCACCGTTTGAAGCAGGCCACCTCGCTCATCTCACGCGGGCGGCTGGTGCCCCCGGCCTTTGCCTAGGCCGGACGCACCAGGCCGGACCACACGCGAGGGCATGTGATCCGGCCGTAGGTCATGCGGTGCTTGTACGGCGGTGCGTCAGCGCTTCGTGTAGATGAAGCCGACCTTGTCCACCTCGTCGCCGGAACGTCCGTGGAAGCCGGCGATCTGCCAGCCGGACGGGGCGGTGCGGGTCACGCAGTCCGAGGTGGTGGTGCCACCGGCCAGGGTGTTGCCCAGGTTGGTGGTGAACTTGGCGTAGAAGATCCGCGTGGTGTCGTTGTACTTGCTCTCGCACAGGTACGCCGTCGTCACGTACTCGCCGCTGCCCAGCGTCAGCGAGGACGCGGTGCCGCCGGTCCCGCCGTGGGTGAGCGTGGTTCCGTTGGCGAGGGTGATGCCGACCTGGTCGACACGGGAGCCGGAGCGCAGCGAGATCTTGGTGGCGCGGGCGGCGGCCGGGACGCTGTCGATGTCCTGGTAGTAGTCGCCGTGCGGGCCGCCGAACTGCTCGCTGAGCTGGAAGTCCGCGTTCTGCGACCAGGTGAAGCCGACCGTGATCGGGTCGTGGTCGGAGAGCATCAGCCCGTCCGAGGTGAGGAACTTCGCGTGCTCGTTGTTGTACGACGTCGCGTTGAGCGTCACCAGCTTGCTGCTGCGGTAGAGGACCTTGTCCACGACCTCGCAGGTGTTGGGCACGGTGGCCCCGGTCTGGTCGCACACCAGCGCGTCGCTGCCCTTGACCGGCGCCACGCCGCCGCGGATCAGCTTGACCCAGGCGTCGGTGAGCCCGTTGGCCGAGGCGAACTCCGCGATCGTGTCGGCGGAGCGGGTGTAGCGGGTGTTCGTGTCACCCATGACCACGACGGCGTTGCCCGCCGAGTGGGTGCTGATGAACGAGGTCAGCTGGCTCAGGTTGTCCGCGCGGGAGGCCTCGTCGCCGTCGTTCGTACCCGCGTTGGTGTGCAGGTTGTAGAAGTCGACGTACACGCCCTCGGAGAGACGCTCGCGCATGAACGTGAAGCCCTTGGGGGTCAGGCAGTCGCCCGAGTCGATCTGGCAGGAGTTCCAGCCGACCCGCTCGAAGTCGTCGCCGTCCCAGGCGTAGTTGGAGACCGTGTTGAGCCCGCTGCCGATACCGGCGCCGCCGCTGGTCGCGGTGCGGTAGGGGTGGGTGTCGGTGGAGTACAGGTAGGCGTGGTAGTTGAAGTCCTCCTGCACGTTCACGATGTCGTACGGGGCGATGCGCGTGCCGATCGCGGTGGTGCTCGTGTCCCGCGGCGTCGAGGCGCTGGACAACGACTCCGGCAGCCCGGCGACGTTGTACGTGAGCACGCTGAAGCTGCCCGACGTTGCGGCGGCGGCCGGCGTCGCGGCGGCCACCGTGATCCCGCCCAGGGCCGCGGCAGCGGCCGCCAGACAGGCGAGAAGTCTGCGCATGGGGAAGTGCCTCCTGCGGAGTGACAGAGGGGGAGGGTGATGCGGCGGTCATGTCAAAATGTAGCGACAAGCGCTTGCTATGACTCCCCTCCGGCCGCACCGAATCAGGAATTCCGTGTGACGCGGAGATGGCCAAGTCCCGTTGCCCGCCCGTTTGTTGACGGTGCGGGGGGATACGGTCCACAGGAATGGGGGCAGGGGGCATCCACCCCGCCGGCCGGCCCCGCTACGGCCGCGCCAGATGCCGCATCGTCAGCGCCAGTTGCAGCCGCAGCCGGCCCTGCGGGGTGCGTACCGGCCAGCCCAGCAGGGACTCCGCGTGGGTCAACCGGTCCTGGAGGGTGGAGTGGTGGACGTTGATCTCCGCGGCCGCCGCGCGCAGGCTCGTGGTGGCGGCGACGGCGTTCAGAGTGGCCAGCAGCCAGGGCGCGTTCGCCGCCGCCGCTTCCAAGTCGTGGACGTCGGACGGCGGTTCGGCACCCGGTGCGACCAGTTCGGCGAGGAGGGCGATGCCGCCGAGTTCGTCGGCGTGCACGACACGTGGGCCGGGGTCCTGCGCGGTTCCGTCGGCGGTGAAGCGGAGGGCGGTGCGGGCGGCGGCCCAGGAGCGGGGCAGGTCCAGTACCGGGACGGCGGGGCCGACGCCCAGCCGTCCGACGGGCGGTTCGTCGCCGAGGTGAACCGGGGCCGTGTGCACCGGAGTTGTCTGCGGATCGCCGTCCGGGTGCTGGGCGGGTGACACGTGCCGCCCGCTCCCGGACGTACCGGTGTCCCGGGGGGCGACGACTATCCGGGGTGACCCGTCGAGCGGGACGACGACACGGGCCCGGGTAGCGGGGTCGGCCGTGTCGAGGCCGAGGCGGCGGGCCGCGTGCAGCCGGGCCGTCTCGGGGGCCGTGGCGTCGAGCAGCGTCTCGACCAGCTCCGGGTCGTGGGCGGGAACCCGGCCCCGGGTGCGGTCGAGCACGAGTCGTACGGCACCGGCCGCGCGCTCCAGGATCACCGCGTCGACGACACTGGGCGCCGCCTCCGCCGTTCGCTCCAGCCACAGCGCCGAAGCCCCGCCCGGGGTCAGTGCGGCGGACGGCCAGGCGGGATCCGGCGGCGACTCGCTGTCCCTGCGCGTACCGTCCGCCTCGACCCGCACCCGCACCCGCCGCTCGGCGTCGACCAGCCGCGCCGCACACCCGGCCAGCACCGCCGCCCCGCGCACCAGCGCCTCGAGCCCGGCCCGCGACTCGGCGAGCCGATCGAAGTACCCGATGACCCGCACGGCGGCACCGGCGTCCGGATCCAGCGCGGTCAGGCGCCCGGCCAGCTCTTTCATATGCCCATGGTGCGCCATGGAACGGGTGTGCAGGAGCCTGCGGACAAGGTTCCGTCGACGGCGCGGGACGCG
The DNA here is from genome assembly GCF_000716435.1 of Streptomyces xylophagus. Lineage (GTDB taxonomy): Bacteria > Actinomycetota > Actinomycetes > Streptomycetales > Streptomycetaceae > Streptomyces > Streptomyces xylophagus. The sequence goes on along the minus strand of NZ_JNWO01000007.1, from coordinate 249,326 downwards.
GGGGCCGGGCGAGGACGTGCTGAGGCGGCGCGTGGAGGCTCCCGGACGGAACACGCCCTCCCGTTCCCGGACACCGAGCAACGCGAGCCACCGGCGCGGAGGGGAACGTCCGGCCGCGGTACGTGTGCAGGTGGCGGACTCCGATCGTTCTTGCCCGTGGGGCCTCGGCTTCGTGGGGAAGCGGTCTGAACGGCTTGTGCCCGTGCGATCGAGGGCGCTGTACGCGAGGGTGGGGCGGGGGCGCCCTGCACTGCAGCACGGCCAACCGGCCGGTGCCGACGGGGACGACCCGACACGGTACGCGTGCATGGAGCGGGTCCCGGTCGTCCCTGCCTCCGGGGTCCCGGCATCGCGGGGAAGCGGCCTGAACCGTTGTGCTGTACGCGGGGCGGGGCTGGGCCGGAACCGCCGCAGGGCGAATCGCCGGCGCCGGCGGAGACGACCCGCCACCCCGCCCGCGCGCCGACAGCAGACACCGGTCGCACTCGCCCGCCCCGGCGGCCCCCCGGCATCGTACGGAAGCCGCCCCCCTTACGCCGCCAACAACCGCCGCAACCAGCTCACATGCGCAGCCCGCGCCGCCTGCGAAACAGCCGCCTGCGGGGCGAAGCCGTCGAAGCCGTGGAAGCCGCCGGGCCAGACGTGGAGTTCGGCGATGCCGCCCGCCTGCCAGAGGCGGGACGCATAGGTGACGACCTCGTCGCGGAAGGTCTCCGCCGAGCCGACGTCGAGGAAGGCCGGGGGCAGGCCGGTCAGGTCCTGCGCGCGGGCCGGTGCGGCGTAGGGCGACACGTCGGGGCCGCCGCGGCGGTCGCCGAGGAGGGCGGTCCAGCCGGTCTCGTTGGCCGTGCGGTCCCAGACGCCGATGCCGACCATCTGATGTGCGGACGGGGTGTCGTTGCGGTCGTCGAGCATCGGGCACAGGAGGAGCTGTCCGATGGGTCGCGGGCCGCCCCGGTCCCGGGTGAGCAGAGCCAGCGCGGCGGACAGTCCGCCGCCGGCGCTCGCGCCCATGATGACGATCCGCTCCGCGTCGCCGCCGATCTCCTTCGCGTGCTCCGCCGTCCACAGCAGACCGGCGTACACGTCCTCGATCGGCGCGGGATGCGGATGCTCGGGCGCCAGCCGGTACTCCACCGACACCACCACCGCGTCCAGCTCCCGCGCGTACTCCAGTGCCCCGCTCACGCCGACCCGGTTGTCGCCGAGCACCATGCCGCCGCCGTGCACGTGATAAATGACGGGGAGTGGTCCGGCCGTCGCGGGTGCGGTCGGGCGGCAGATCAGCAGGGAGATGTCGGGATCGCCGACCGGTCCCGCCACCTCCCGGTCCTCGATGGAGAAGGCGCCGTCCAGGGTCAGATCCACCTCGGCCAACTGCGTGATCCCCGGGCCCCGGCGGATCTCCTCGATGTCCTCCAGCGACATCCCGGGCGAGATGAACTCCTTGATCAACTCCAGTGCGGCGGCGAGTTCGGGGTCGAACGGGGGCGGGGCGGAAGTCATGCGCTTCTCCTGACGCTGGGCGCGGCGGCTCGTACGGCCATACTCCGCGCGCCTACCCCCGATCCGCCCACCGCCGTACGGCGGAACCTCTCCGCCGTACGGCGGGTGCCTTGTCGGGCCGTTACCTGTTGTTCACTCGCGGGACGTGGAAGGGATCTCCCGCGCAGACAACGATGTCAGAACCCTTGCCGAGCACCGCCTGTATCACCTCATGTGCCAATTCATGTACCAGGAGCACCACCCGTGAACATCTCCCTGACCACCTGGCTGCTGACGATCGCCGCCCTGTGCGCCCTCGTCGGCGTCGACTTCCTCGTCGGTCGCAAGCCCCATGACGTGTCCATCAAGGAAGCCGGCATCTGGACCGTGGTCTGGGTCGTGCTGGCCTGTCTGTTCGGGCTGGGGCTGCTTCTCTACGGCGGGAGCGGGCCGACCGGGGAGTTCTTCGCCGGGTACATCACGGAGAAGTCGCTCAGCGTCGACAACCTCTTCGTCTTCGTGCTGATCATGGGCAAGTTCGCGGTGCCCTCCCAGTACCAGCAGCGGGTCCTGATGGTCGGCGTGCTCGTCGCCCTGGTGCTGCGCGCGGGCTTCATCGCGGCCGGTGCCGCCATCATCTCGACGTTCTCCTGGGTGTTCTACCTCTTCGGCGCCTTCCTGATCTGGACCGCCTGGAAGCTGGTCCAGGACGCCCGCAAGGGCGGACACGAGGAGGAGTACGAGGAGAACAAGCTGCTCAAGATCGCCGAGCGCCGCTTCGGCGTGGCCGACCGCTACCACGGCACCAAGCTGTTCATCACGGAGAACGGCAAGCGCATGATGACCCCGATGCTGGTCGTGATGCTCGCCATCGGCTCCACCGACGTGCTCTTCGCCCTCGACTCCATCCCCGCGATCTACGGCCTCACCCAGGACCCGTACATCGTTTTCACCGCCAACGCCTTCGCGCTGATGGGCCTGCGCCAGCTGTACTTCCTCATCGGCGGCCTGCTGAAGAAGCTGGTCCACCTCAGCTACGGCCTGTCGATCATCCTCGGCTTCATCGGCGTCAAACTGGTGCTGCACGCCCTGCACGAGTCCGGTGTGCACGTCCCGGAGATCTCCATCCCCTTCTCCCTCGGCTTCATCGTGCTGGTCCTGGCGGTGACCACGTTCACCAGCCTGTGGGCGACGAGGGCGGCCGACGAGGAGACCGCCGTCAAGTCGTAGGCGCGGAGGTTGACTTCGAGAGCGCTCGAAGACCTACCGTCACGAGGGACGATGAAGGTCCGGGCGAACTGTGAAACGGAGTCGGACATGCGGGTCGGCGTGCACATCAACCGGTTCAACCATCCCGGAGGGCCGGCGGCGGTCGGGCCCGAGCTGGCCTCGGCGGGCGCCGCGGCCGAGGCGGCGGGCGTCAGCTGGCTCTCGGTGATGGACCACTACTTCCAGATGGAGTTCAACGGCGGCGCCGAGGACGCCATGCTGGAGGCCTACACGACGCTCGGCTTCCTGGCCGGCAACACCTCCACGGTCCGGCTCGGCGCGCTGGTGACCGGGGTGACGTACCGGAATCCGGGCCTGCTCGCGAAGATCGCCACGACGCTCGACGTGCTCTCCGGCGGCCGGGCCACGCTCGGCATCGGGGCGGCCTGGTACGACCGTGAGCACCACGGTCTCGGTGTGGCCTACCCGCCGGTCGCGGAGCGTTTCGAGCGGCTGGAGGAGACCCTGCGGATCTGTCTGCAGATGTGGAACCCGGAGGCGAACGGCCCCTTCGAGGGCAAGCACTACCGGCTCGCCGAGACCCTGTGCGTGCCCGCGCCGGTCAGTAGCCCGCACCCCGAGATCATGATCGGCGGCGGTGGCGAGAAGAAGACGCTGCGCCTGGTCGCCCAGTACGCCGACGCCTGCAACCTGATCGTGTCGTCGCCGGACGAGCTGCGGCACAAGCTCGACGTGCTGCGCGGGCACTGCGACAGGCTGGGGCGCGACTACGACCGTATCCGCAAGACGATCGTCCACACCGGCGAGTCCGTCACCACGGGGGACACCGACGCCTTCCTGCGGGAGATCACCGGCTTCACGAAGCTGGGCATCGACACGGTGATCCTGGGCCCGCGCACCGGCGAACCGGCCGAGTGGATCGAGCGGTTCGTGGCGCCGGCGGTACCGCGCCTGGCCGAACTGGACTGACGCGAAAGGGCCGGAGTCCCTGTGGACTCCGGCCCCTTGTGCGTACGGGTGCCTGGATCAGGCGGCGACGGCCTCGCCCGCGTGGCCCTTCAGCTGGGAGAGGACCTCGGTCAGCTGGGCGACGACCTCGGCGTCGTCGGACGGGTGGGTCTCGGCGAAGCGGACCACGGAGCTGGGGATCGAGAGCTTGAGCTCCTCGATCACCTTGCCGCCGGCGATGCCCACGGCCTTGCGGGCCTCGTCCTGCGCCCACACGCCGCCGAACTGGCCGTAAGCGGTGCCGACCACGACGACCGGCTTGCCGCCGAAGCCGCTGGCGCCGTAGGGGCGGGACAGCCAGTCGATGGCGTTCTTCAGGACGGCCGGGATGGTGCCGTTGTACTCGGGGGAGAAGAAGAGGAACCCGTCCGCGGCACCGGCGGCGGCACGCAGCTTGGCGGCGGCGGCCGGGACGTTGCCCTCGACGTCGATGTCCTCGTTGTAGAACGGGATGTCGGCGAGACCCTCGAAGATCTCGATGTCGGCGCCCTCGGGCGCGAACTTCACGGCGGCCTCGGCGAGCTGGCGGTTGTGCGAGCCGGCACGCAGGCTGCCGACGAGCGCGAGGATACGAACAGACATGGGGGACTCCAAGAGGGGGGCTGAAACACTGCCGTTACGATCCGGACCGAGGTCCGTTTAAAAGTTGTACCAGCCTAAGCGGACCGCGGTCCAGTTTTGTTCCCGGTGCTTTACGCTGTCTTCATGTCCAGCGCGCTGCCGCCCTTTCCGAAGCCCGAGGAGTCCATAAGCGAACCCCGGTTGCTGGAGGTCCGCTCCTTCACCGACGAGCCGTGCCTGCGCGCCGACGCGGCCCGCAACCGCGCGAAGCTGCTGGAGGCCGCCGCCCGGCTGATCGCGGAGCACGGGGTGGCCGGCGTCACCATGGAGGCGGTGGCCGCCGCCGCCGAGGTCGGCAAAGGGACCGTCTTCCGCCGCTTCGGCGACCGCACCGGCCTGCTGATGGCGCTGCTCGACCACTCCGCGCAGACGCTCCAGGCCGACTTCCTCGGCGGCCCCCCGCCGCTGGGCCCCGGAGCCCCGCCGGTCGAGCGGCTGCGGGCGTTCGGTGTGGCGGTCCTGTACCGCTCGGCGGAGCAGCTGGACCTGCAACTGGCCGCACAGCCGGAGCCCACCCGACGGTTCGCCCACTCCGCGCTCCAGGCGCTGCGCACCCACGTCATGGTGCTGCTCCGGCAGATCCTGCCGGACGCCGACTGCGAACTGCTCTCCCAGACGCTCATGGCGTATCTCGACCCTGCCCTGATCAACCATCTGACCAGGCAGTGTGGGATGCCCATGGAGCGGCTGGAGGCCGGCTGGGTCGACCTCGTGGCCCGCGTGACCCGTACGCCGTCGCCCTGCTGAGTTCCGCTCAGCCGAAGGAGGCGAACATGTCGAGCATGCCCTGCGGGGCGTCTTCACGGAACATCAGGACCCCGTTCGCCGCCGAGTCCGCGGCCGACTCCTCGCTGCGCGGGAACAGCTTCTCCTCGTAGGCGGCCAGCGCGGCCTCGGTGTCGCCGGGGTGCGCGGCCAGCGCCAGGCCCAGTTCCGCCCCGTCGAACATCGCCAGGTTGGCGCCCACGCCCGCGAACGGCGACATCAGATGGGCCGCGTCGCCCAGCAGTGTGACCCCGGGCACCCGCTCCCAGCGGTGCCCGATCGGCAGGGCGTGGATCTGCCGCGGGACCAACGGCCCGTCCGCGTCGCCGAGCAGCGACCGCAGGCTCTTGTCCCAGTCGGAGAAGTGCCCGAGGGTGTACGCCTTCGCCGCCTCGGTGTCCGTGAAGTCGACGCCGTCGAACTCGTCCTCGGGGACGGCGAGCGCCACGTAGATGTGCAGGCTCCCGTCGGTCTCCCGGTGACCCAGGAAGCCCTTGCCCGCGCCGAGCGCCATCAGCATGCCGTCGCCGACGACCTCGGCGCTGACGGGATGCCGCAGGTCGGCGTCCGGCAGGTCCACCTCGACGAACGAGATGCCGGTGTACGCGGGCTTCGCGTCCGAGAGCAGAGGCCGCACCTTGGACCAGGCGCCGTCGGCGCCGATCAGCAGATCGGTGGTGAAGGAGGTGCCGTCCGCGAGTGTCACCTCGTGGCGGCCGCCGTCCAGCGGGCGGGCGCCGGTCACCTTCGCACCCCAGCGGACGGTGCCCTCGGGCAGGGAGCCGAGCAGCAGATCGCGCAGTTGACCGCGGTCGACCTCGGGACGCGCGCCGGTGCCGTCGTCGGGATCGTCCAGCAGGACCGTGCCGGCCTTGTCGAGGACGCGGGTGGCCTCGCCGCCCGGGTTGACCAGCGCGCGGAACTCCTCGTAGAGGCCGGCCGCACGCAGTGCCGGCTGGCCCGAGTCCTCGTGGATGTCGAGCATGCCGCCCTGGGTGCGGGCTGCGGGGGAGGCGTCCAGGTCGAAGACGGCGGCCTCGATGCCGTTCACGTGCAGGACCCGGGCGAGTGTGAGCCCGCCGAGTCCGCCGCCGATGATCGCGAGGGGGTGGTGGGTGGTGGTCATGGTGAACCTCCTTGAAAGGGACGGGAGTTGGGGTGTCAGTCGGGTACGGCGGTGCGCTCGATCCCGGTGATCAGTGCCTGGAATCGCCAGGACAGGCGGGCCATGGGCGCCCCCGAGAGCAGGTCGTCGGAGCGTGCGGCGATGTGCGGGTGGGTCCGGTCGGAGACGTTGCGCAGGGCGTCGGTGAGGGCGTCCCAGTCGTCCTGGGTGTCCCCGGCCGAGTGTTCGGCGGCCGTCGCCGTGGCCTGCTGGAGCAGCAGGTCCACGCCCCACGCGGCCTGCGCGGGTGGGACGCCTCCCTCGTCGAGCAGGGCCAGCAGGTTCTCGATCAGGTTCAGGTAGTGCGGGCCGCTGGGCCAGGCCGTCAGTGCCGAACGGGCGAGGCTCGGGTGCTCGAAGAGCATCGCGGTGTACGCGGTGAGCACCTGCTCCAGCCGTTCGCGCCAGGAGCCCTCGGCCGGGACGGGCCCGATCGTGCCGAGCAGCTCGTCCAGGACCGCCGCGTGCAGCTCCGCGGTGTTGCGCACGTACACGTACAGCGAGGCCGGACCGGTGTCGAGCTCCTGGGCCAGGCGCCGCATGGTGACCTTCTGCAGACCTTCGGCGCGCAGTACCGCCACCGCGGCGGCGACGATTCCCTCCCTGCTCAGGGCGGGTTTGGCCGGTCGTTCACGGCGGCTGCGCGGGGTGTCGGGGCGAGCTGTCATGTCTCTATGATAGCGAACATGTTCGCTCCGAGCAAGTTCGTGACGAACACGTTCGTGAAATTCTGGACCATGTTGTGTCATCGTGACGACCGTTCCCCCGCCGCACTGACCACCCCCGGCTTCTGCCAAGATGCCGTACGTCATGGTGCAGATACCGAAAACGCCCGCAGCCCCGTCGCCCGCACCGCGCTCCGTGCCCACGAGCGCCGATGTGGCCCGCCTTGCCGGCGTCTCACGCGCGACCGTCTCCTACGTCCTCAACAACACCAGCGCTGTACGGATCAGCGAGCCCACGCGTCGCCGTGTCCACGAGGCCGCCAAGGAGCTCGGGTACGTCCCGCACGCGGCTGCCCGCAGCCTGCGCGCCGGGCACAGCCGGATGGTGCTGATGCCGGCGCCGACCGTCCCGGTCGGGCTGCTCTACAGCCAGTTCATCCACGAACTCCAGTGGGCGCTCAGTCGCCTCGACTACACGGTCGTGCAGCACGGTTCCATGGGTTTGCAGGGTGACGAGGCCGCCCGCGCCTGGGCCGAACTCCGCCCGGTGGCCGTCCTGGTGCCCGGCGCCGGGCTCGGTCCGCAGGGCGTCGCCGTCCTCAAACGCTCCGGCGCGCGGGCCGTTCTCACCATCGGCCCCGAGCGGATCGAGGGCGCCCACGCCCTGCTCATGGACCACGAGGGCGTCGGCCACTGCGCGGGCACGCATCTCCACGGCCGCGGCCGGCGCCGGATCGGCGTGGTCGTGCCCGAGGAACCCGGCCTGGAGACCTTCTCCCGCCCCCGCCTCGACGGCGTGCGCCGCGCCCTGCTCGACACGGACGCCACGGTCACCGAACTCCCGCTCGCGTACAGCGAGGAGAGCGCCGCCAAGCTCGCCTCGCGCTGGCGCGCCCTCGGCCTCGACGCCGTGTTCGCGTACAACGACGAGTACGCGATGCTGCTGATGCGTGCCCTCCAGGACGAAGGCATCCGCATCCCCGAGGACACGGCCGTGATCGGCGCCGACGACCTGATGATCGGCCGGCTGCTACGACCCCGCCTGAGCACCGTCCACATCCAGCTCCCGTCCGGCCGCGACCTCGCCGACCTGGTCGACAGCGCGGTACGCGAACCCGGCGCGCTGCCCGGCACGCACGAACTGCTCGCGGCGTCGGTGATCCACCGCGATTCCAGCTGAACGGGGCCTGAGGGCGGTGGAGTTGTGCCCCGCGCCGGGACGGCGGAGCAGGGCACGGTCGACACCGGGCGCGCCCGCGGCCCCGCCGATCGGTTCGACGCCGGGGCGGGACCGAGAGCGTGCTGGACCCGGCCGGGGTCCACCGCGCTTCGCGATCGACACCGACCGGGCCCTGTCGTGCGGACCGGTTCGCGCCAATACCGTTGCCCCGACGCGGAGTTGCGTCCCTGAGCCGATGAGCCACAGGGCTCGCTCTCGCCGGGTTCCGACGTTCGCGCCCTGCTCCGGGCCCTCGCCGACCGGCATCGCACCGGCGCCGTGCAACTCCTGTACCAGTGCCCGGAGTTGCCGCTCCCGCCCGTTGTAGGCAGCGCATTTCCCTCCTGGCACGACTAGGATGTTGCACGCTCAACCAGACGGGGATGCGTTCGACCACGGATGCAGTTCGGACGTCTGCGCCGGATCACCGCATCCCGTCACGCGAACGACACGGGACTCCCGCTGCCCCTGCGAGTCCCGCCGGTGACGGAACGGAGAGCCGCCATGCCTTTGCTCGACCCCAAGATCTGGCAGTCCCGCCCCCTGTCGGGCCCCGAGTACCCGGTCACCGAGCCCGCCACGGGCGACACCCTCGGTACCGTCACACTCGCCGCCGCCGAGGACATACGCCCCGCCGCGCAGGCGGCCCGTACCGCGCAGGCAGAGTGGGCACGCGTCCCGCACTTCGTCCGCGCCGGCGTGCTGCGCAAGGCCGGCGACCTGTTCGCCGCGCACGCCGAGGAACTGCGCGAGTGGATCGTCAGGGAGTCCGGATCGATCCCCGGCAAGGCGGACTTCGAACTGCACGTCGCCGCCCAGGAGTGCTACGAGGCAGCCGCGCTCGCCTCCCGCCCTGCCGGACAGGTCCTCCCCTCCGAGGCGCCCAGGCTGTCGTACACCCGGCGCATCCCGGTCGGAGTCGTCGGCGTGATCGCGCCGTTCAACGCTCCGCTGATCCTCTCCATCCGCTCGGTCGCCCCGGCGCTCGCGCTCGGCAACGGGGTGGTCCTCAAGCCGGATCCGCGCACGGCGGTGTGCGGGGGACTGGCCCTTGCGGCGGTCTTCGCGGAGGCGGGCCTGCCCGACGAACTCCTCCAAGTCCTGCCCGGCGGCCCCGAGGTGGGAGCGGCACTGGTCGCCGACCCGCAGGTGCCCGTCATCTCCTTCACCGGCTCAACTGCCGCCGGACGCGCGGTCGGTGAGGCGGCGGGGCGCCATCTCAAGCGCGCGCACCTGGAGTTGGGCGGGAACTCGGCCCTGATCGTGCTGGCGGACGCCGACCTGGACGCGGTGATCTCCACGGCGGCCTGGGGCTCGTTCTTCCACCAGGGCCAGATCTGCATGACGACCGGCCGCCATCTCGTCCACGAGTCGCTCTACGACGAGTACGTCGAACGTCTCGCCGCCAAGGCCGACTCCCTGGCCGTCGGCGACCCGCACCGCGCACAGGTGCACCTCGGCCCGATCATCGACGGCGCCCAACTGGCCAAGATCCACGGCCTGGTGGAGGCAAGTACGTCAAGTGGCGCCAGGCTGGCGGCCGGTGGCACCCACGAGGATCTCTTCTACCGGCCGACCGTCATCGCCGGCGTCGACGACAACACCCCCGCCTATGCGGAGGAGGTCTTCGGCCCGGTGGCGCCGGTACGGTCCTTCGCCACCGTCGACGAGGCGGCGGCGCTGGCCACCACCGGACCGTACGGACTCTCGCTCGGCATCGTCACGCGCGACAGCGCCCGCGGCCTGGATCTGGCGGAACGCATCCCGACCGGGATCGTCCACATCAACGACCAGACCGTGAACGACGAGGCCGTGGCGCCCTTCGGCGGGATCGCCGCGTCCGGCACCGGCGCCCGCTTCGGCGGCGAGGCCAACCTGGAGGCCTTCACCGACGTGCGCTGGACGACGGTGCGCGGAGACGTGGCGACGTACCCGTTCTAGGGATTCTTCGACCGGCGGTGCTTACTGACCGCTCTGCTCTGCCTGTGCCTGCTGCTCGGCGACCGACTTGCGGACCTCGTCCATGTCGAGCTTGCGGGCCTGGCCGATGACGTCCGTCAGGGCGGCCTCCGGCAGCGCGCCGGGCTGGGCGAACACGGCGACGCGGTCGCGGACGATCATCAGCGTGGGGATCGACTGGATGCCGAAGGCCTGTGCCAGCTCGGGCTGGGCCTCGGTGTCGATCTTGCCGAAGACGAGGTCCGGGTTGTCCTCGGCGGCCTTCTCGTAGACCGGGGCGAACTGACGGCACGGCCCGCACCAGGACGCCCAGAAGTCGATCAGGACGAAGTCGTTGTCCGTGACCGTCTGGTCGAAGTTCTCCTTGGTGAGCTCCACGGTGCTGCTGCTCATGACGTGATTCCCTACTTCCTCGATGTGGGGGCGAAGCCGTCCCGGACAACACGGCCGTCCGGGCCCGTATTCCGCGCCCCTACCCGTGTGGCCTCCGCGCACACCACCCAGCAGACTGGCCCCATGACGGAAACGGAATCCATCGAGTACGACGTCGTGGTGGTCGGGGCCGGGCCCGTGGGGGAGAACGTCGCCGACCGCACCCGTGCGGCCGGTCTCTCCACCGCGATCGTGGAGAGCGAACTCATCGGCGGCGAGTGTTCGTACTGGGCCTGTATGCCCAGCAAGGCCCTGCTGCGCCCGGTGATAGCCCGCGCCGACGCCCGCCGCGTGCCCGGCCTCGGCCATCTCGTCCAGGGCCCGCTCGACACCGCCGCGGTCCTCGCCCACCGCGACTACGAGGCCTCGGGCTGGAAGGACGACGGCCAGGTCCGCTGGCTCGACGGCATCGGCGCCGACCTCTACCGCGGCCAGGGCCGCCTCGACGGCCCCCGCAAGGTGACGGTGACGGGCCCCGACGGCGTACGGCACGTCCTCACGGCCCGGCACGCGGTCGCGGTCTGCACCGGCACCCGCGCCCTCCTCCCCGACCTGCCCGCACTCGCCGACGTGAAGCCCTGGACCAGCCGCGAGGCCACCAGCGCCAAGGCCGCGCCCGGCCGGCTGATCGTGGTCGGCGGCGGGGTCGTCGCCGTCGAAATGGCCACCGCCTGGCAGGCGTTGGGCTCCCGGGTCACCCTCCTCGTCCGCGGCAAGGGCCTGCTGCCCCGCATGGAGCCCTTCGCCGGCGAACTCGTCGCCGACGCGCTCAGCGAGGCCGGCGTCGACCTCCGCACCGGCACGTCCGTTACGTCGGTGACCCGCGAGAACGGCACGGTCGTCGCCGTCACCGACAGCGGCGACCGCATCGAGGCCGACGAGATCCTCTTCGCCACCGGACGCGCTCCGCAGACCGACGACATCGGCCTCGACACGATCGGCCTGGAACCGGGCTCCTGGCTGACGGTGGACGACACCCTGCGCGTCCCCCACAACGACTGGCTGTACGCGGTCGGCGACGTCAACCACCGCGCCCTCCTCACCCACCAGGGCAAGTACCAGGCACGCATCGCGGGTGCCGCGATCGCCGCCCGCGCCGAAGGCGTCCCGCTCCTGGAGACCGACCCGTGGGGCGCCCACGCGGCCACCGCCGACCACGACGCCGTACCCCAGGTCGTCTTCACCGACCCCGAGGCAGCCGCCGTCGGCCTCTCCCTCGCAGAGGCGGAACAGGCCGGCCACCGCGTCCGCGCCGTCGACGTCGAGTTCTCCTCGGTCGCAGGCGCCGGCCTCTACGCCGACGGCTACCGTGGCCGCGCCCGCATGATCGTCGACCTCGACGAGGAGATCCTGCGCGGAGTCACCTTCGTCGGCCCCGGCGTGGGCGAACTGATCCACTCGGCGACCATCGCGGTCGCCGGCCAGGTCCCCATCAACCGCCTCTGGCACGCGGTCCCGTCGTACCCGACGATCAGCGAGGTCTGGCTCCGCCTGCTGGAGGCCTACCGGGGCTGAACACCCCTGCCGCCCTACGGCAGTTGGCAGCCGATTCCCTACGGCAGCTCGAAGCCGAGCGCGGCCGATGCCTCGTCCGGCGTCGGCTGCGCCCAGCGCTCCGCCATCGCCTCGTTCGAGGACAGGGAGCGCAGTTCCGCCCGGTCGAGATAGAGCAGCCCGTCGAGGTGGTCCGTCTCGTGCTGCACGATCCGCGCGGGCCACCCGGTGAACACCTCGTCCACCGCCCGCCCGTGCTCGTCCTGCCCGGTCAGCCGCACCGAGGCGTGCCGCGCGACCACCGCCTGCCAGCCCGGCACGCTCAGGCAGCCCTCGAAGAACGCGGCCCGCCCCTCACCGACCGGCTCGTACGCCGGATTGACCAGCACCCGGAACGGCTGCGGCACCCGCCCGCGCACCACCCGCACCTCGTCCGGCACCGGCGCCGGATCCTCGATCACCGCGATCCGCAGCTCCACCCCGACCTGTGGGGCCGCGACGCCCACGCCCGGTGCCGCGTGCATGGTCGCGCGCAGCGCTTCGACGAACCGCGCCAGCAGCGCCGGCTCCAACTGGCCCTCGAACGGCTCGGTACCGCGCCGCAACACCGGGTCACCGGCCGAGACGATGGGCAACGGACCGCCGGCGGCGAGGAGTTCCTCGACCCGTTCGGCCAAGGGCGCGTGATCACTGGGAAGTGCCATCGCGCCAGGATGCCATGGCCTTCGGCCCGACCAGGAGTGACGCACGCCACTCGAACCCACGGGAACTCGGTGCCTTCACCCGCCGACTACTGGACCACTACGGCTACGACACCTCACCCGCCCGCGTCCTTGCCCCGCATCGTCCCCTCGTCCCCGCCCCCTGCCTCCCGGAGAAGCCCGCCCATGTCCACCGCTCCCTCGACCGCTCCGGCCGAGGTCCCGCAGGAGTCCAACCCGGCACCGTCCCCCAGCCGTTGGGCCCCGCTGCGCCCCCTCGTCCTGCGTCTGCACTTCTACGCCGGAGTGCTCGTCGCCCCGTTCCTGCTCGTCGCCGCCGTCACCGGCTTCCTGTACGCCGGCGCCTTCCAGGCCGAACGGATCGTGTACGCCCACGAGTTGACCGTGCCCGTCGGTGACCGTGAACTGCCGATCTCGCAGCAGGTGACCGCCGCCCGCAAGGCCCACCCCGAGGGCGCCGTCTCCGCCGTCCGCCCCTCCCCGGAGGACGACGCCACCACCCGCGTCATGCTCTCCGGCGTCAAGGGCATCGCCGCCGACCACACCCTCGCGGTGTTCGTCGACCCGTACACCGGGAAGGTCCGGGGCGCGCTCGAACAGTACGGCTCGACCGGCGCGCTCCCGCTGCGCACCTGGATCGACGAACTCCACCGCGATCTCCACCTAGGTGAAACCGGCCGCCTGTACAGCGAGTTCGCCGCGAGCTGGCTGTGGGTCATAGCGGGCGGTGGCCTGGTCCTGTGGTTCTCCCGGCGCCGTGCCCTGCGCAAGGTACGTGGCACGAGCGGACGGCGCCGTACCCTCGGCCTGCACGGCACGGTGGGTGTCTGGGCCGCGGCCGGGTTCATCTTCCTCTCGGCGACCGGACTGACCTGGTCGACGTACGCCGGCGCCAACATCGACGAACTCCGCACCTCCCTCGGCCAGGCCACCCCCTCCGTGTCCGCCGCGGCGAGCGGTGAGCACGCGGGCCACGGCGGCTCCACCGCGACCGGCGACGCCGAGCACGGCGTGGGCCTCGACAAGATCCTCGCCGCCGCGCGTGCCGAGGGCCTCGGCAACCCCGTCGAGATCGTCCCGCCCGCCGACGCGAACTCGGCGTACGTCGTCAAACAGGTCCAGCGCAGCTGGCCCGAGAAACAGGACGCGGTCGCCGTCGACCCCGCCACCGGCAAGGTGACCGACGAACTCCGGTTCGCCGACTACCCGTTGCTCGCCAAAATGACCCGCTGGGGCATCGACCTGCACACCGGTGTCCTCTTTGGCCTGGCCAACCAGATAGCCCTGATGCTGCTCGCCGGGTCCCTGGTCCTGCTGATCGTGTGGGGCTACCGCATGTGGTGGCAACGCGGCCGAGGTTCCTCCTTCGGCCGTCCGATCCCGCGCGGCGCCTGGGCGCAGGTACCCCCGCTGCTCCTCGTCCCGTGCCTCGCGGTGATCGCCGTACTTGGCTATTTCGTCCCGCTGTTGGGCATCCCGCTGGCCGCGTTCATCGCCGTGGACGTGGTGCTGGGGGAGATGGCCCACCGCCGGGGAGCACGGGCGTACGCGAAGTAGCGACGCACACAAAGGGGCCCGGTTCCGTGCCGGAACCGGGCCCCTTTGTGATGGTGCCGTGTCTCAGACCTGCTCGAAGTCACCCGCGAGCGCCGAGGCGATCCGCAGATGTGAACCCGCCTCCTTGTGCCGCCCCTGGCGCTCCAGCGTGCGGCCCAGCATCAGCCGCGCGTAGTGCTCCACCGGGTCACGCTCCACGAGGACCCGCAACTCGGTCTCGGCGCGCCGCAGTTGGGCCGAGTGGTAGTAGGCGCGCGCCAACAGCAGGCGCGGTCCGGTCTGCTCGGGCACCTCCTCGACCAGCCCGCCCAACACCCGCGCCGCCGCGGCGTAGTCCTTGGCGTCGAAGAACAACTGCGCGCGCTCCCAACGCTCCGCCGGTGTTCCGTGGTCGTAGTACGTCATGTCCACTTGACCTCCTTCGACCGACACAACGGACCCTGTTGGTTGAATATTCCACTACCGATTTTCGCTACTCCGCCACGGCGGCCAGCGCGGCGTTGGCCCGCTCGGTGATCAGGGTCAGCACCCGGCCGGCGGTCTCCAGATCCTGCGCCGGAATGTCCGCGTAGACCCGGGCGGTGTAGACACCGGTCTCGCTGCTGACCCGGTCGAACCGCTCGCGGCCGGCGTCCGTCAGCCGTATCTCGGACCCGTCGGCTTCGACCAGCCGCGCCGCGATCAGCTGCTCCACGACGCCGCGCACGGTGGCCTCGTCGACCTTCAGGGAGGTGACGACCTCCTCGACGAGCCTGTCGTGGTCGACGGGTCCGTCGGCGACGGCGACGAGCCGGAGGGTGATCTGCTGCTGGAAGTCGAGGCCGTGCCGGGTCAGGACGCTCTCCAGGACCGCGCGTCCGGCGTAGTGCGCGAGACCGATGACGCGGGGGTCGAGGCGGGGTGCGGTGGTGGTGGTCATGACTGCTCCTTCTCGTGCTCACTCACGTGGTCAAGGGGTGTGTCGAGCAGGGTCGCGAGGTCCCGGGTGAACTCCTTGGTCCGCGCGCTGTCGAGACCGCCGAGCGGCGCCAGCAGCTGTTGCAGAAGTCCGTGGACGACCTTGATCGCCCGCCGGGTCACGTCACGGCCCTCCTCGGTGAGGGCCAGCTGGACCGCGCGTGGATCGCGGGGGTCTCGGGTGCGCTCGACGAGGCCCGCCGACTCCAGAGCGCGGGCCAGCTTCGACACATAGAGGGCCTCGAGTCCGGTGTGGTCGGCGAGGTACCGCTGACTGGGACGCAGCCCGGAGCGCTGCATGCCGTACAGCGACGCCACCAGGGAGTACTGCGCATGGGTCAACCCCAGGGGTGCCACCGCGCGGTCGACCGCCACGCGCCACTTCATCGACAGTCGCCAGACCAGGAAACCGGGCGTCGCGCCCTCGGATGCCGTACTCATGACCAATAGAGTACATGGCTACTATGTCCATGGCTACTATTTTTCGACGAGGGACGGGCAGGGGGCGACGGGGAAGGCGGCACCGGCGAGGGGTTGACGGACTGACGGAATCGCCTTGACGGGACTAGGTTGTCGCCATGAGCAATCTTGATCGCGAAGCGGTTCCGGCCCTGTGCGGCGGCCGCGGTTTCGTGGTGGCGGAGCCCGTCCGCGAACTCCTCAGCCCGCGCCGGGTCCAGCTCGGCGAGTCCACCGAAGTCCGCCGACTGCTGCCCAACCTGGGCCGCCGCATGGTCGGAGCCTGGTGCTTCGTGGATCACTACGGCCCCGACGACATCGCCGACGAGCCCGGCATGCAGGTGCCCCCGCACCCCCACATGGGCCTGCAGACGGTGAGCTGGCTGCACGAGGGCGAGGTGCTGCACCGCGACTCGACCGGCAGCGTCGCGACGATCCGCCCGCGCGAACTCGGCCTGATGACCTCGGGCCGCGCGATCAGCCACGCAGAGCAGAGCCCCAAGACGCACGCCCGCTTCCTGCACGGCGCGCAGCTCTGGGTCGC
The DNA here is from genome assembly GCF_000716435.1 of Streptomyces xylophagus. Taxonomy (GTDB): domain Bacteria; phylum Actinomycetota; class Actinomycetes; order Streptomycetales; family Streptomycetaceae; genus Streptomyces; species Streptomyces xylophagus. The sequence continues at coordinate 233,044 of NZ_JNWO01000007.1, read as the reverse complement.
CCTCCCCGACAGCCACCGGAACGTCGACCCGCACTTCGAGCACCACGCGGAACTGCCGGTCGTCACGGCGCCGGGACTGCGCGCCACGATCGTCCTCGGCGACGTCGACGGCGCGGCCTCGCCCGGCACGACGTACACCCCGATCGTCGGCGCGGACCTGGCCCTCGCCGCCGGCGCGGACGTACGCCTGCCGCTGGAACCGGACTTCGAGTACGCGGTCCTCGCCATGTCCGGCGAGGCCCACGTCGACGGCGTCCCGGTCCTCCCGGGCTCGATGCTCTACCTCGGCTGCGGCCGCACCGAACTCCCGCTGCGCGCCGCGTCGGACGCGGGCCTGATGCTGCTGGGAGGCGAGCCGTTCGACGAGGAGCTGATCATGTTCTGGAACTGGATCGGCCGCACCCAGGAGGATATCCAGCAGGCCCGCACCGACTGGATGACCGGTTCGCGCTTCGGCGAGGTGAAGGGGTACGACGGGGCGCCGCTGCCGGCTCCCGAACTGCCTCCGGTGGCGTTGAAGCCGCGGGGGAGAGTGCGTTGACCTGCTGGGACGTGCCACAGACTTGCCTGGGACGGGCGTGCGTGGACTTCCGTATGGTGTGTCAGTCGTTGGCCGCAGCTTGTGGGCGGAGTTCGATGGCGTCTTGTGCCGTGAGTCGCCATCTCGGTGCCGACGCGTCGAGGGTCTTTTCGGGGTACCGATGGTTGGTCCGATCGGGGATGGTGCCTGGTCGTCTCGCGATTGGCGGGTACTGACAAGACGCGAGAACAGTGATGCCTTGGCTTGGTAGTCCTTGGTGCCTGCTTCGGAGTTGTGGCCGCTGTCCGTGGACGGCCTCCTGCGCTCCTGGCCACGGTCGGCCTGCTGAAGCCCACGACGCCCCACACGCGCCGGGCGCGAGGTGCGGTGTGGGCGGCTTTCTTGTTGGGGATCGTGGTCTCGCCGGAGGCGAATATCGCGGCGGCGCCGGCTCTGGAGTGGCAGCCGGTCCTTGTCGCTGGGTGGCCTCCCGTCGCGTTGCTGTTGTCGGTGGAACTCCTTGTGCATCGCCCGGTTGACCAGCTGGATGTGACGACGGGGCAAATGGGAGAGGGGGACACTCCCGCGAAGAGTGAGCGGCAGCAGAAGGACGGTGTTCCGTTGCTGCCGCGCGCTCGCATGGTCGACGCCCGACACCGGGAGCTGCACCAGCGACCGCCTCAGCCGAGACTTTGCGGAAGGAGTTGCGCATCGGAGCGCGCCGCGTTGTCATACGAGTTTGCGACGGAACCGTCCGACGCGGAGGCGCCAATGTCCGGAAACCGGTCCGCGTATCGAATGGACATATATCGAGAATCTCTGTCCGGAGCTGGCACGCATCGCGATACAGGAGAGGAACTGCGGCCTCCTGTCCCAACATGAACGAGTTACCGCTGATCGGGAGCATCCATCAATCGACGGTGGAGTTCTGTGGGCATGGCATGGATCGCCCGAGTCAATGCGGTGTTCGTCTTGAGCTTCAATTCTTGCTCGACGAAGTCGTGATCAGCTCTTGCCTGCTGGAAGGGCGTCGGCGAACTTTGGACGTCGTCCTCGAAGGACTTCTCTTGGTGGAGCCGATGTGTGCAGACCGACGTGCCGCGTCCGGCGTGTGATGTCCACGGCTTGCGGCCGCTTCTGTCGAGAACTTGATCTCGCCTCGTATTAGGGCCGGTTGGCCCCCCGCGCGGTCCTTCGGCCCACAGCGCGACGACGGCCGGGGCGGGACATTGAAGAGGTCACCGCACTCGCGGTGACGGTGTCAGGAGGACGGGATCGCTATGGCAGTTCACGATCATTCGAGCGGGCGAGCGGGAATCCGGTTCCCCTCGCGCCGCAGGGCATCGACCTCGGCGACATCTGTGGCGGCGCGTGACACCACCCGGTCCACCGCGTTCGCGATGGTCTTCGCGGGTGTGCGGATCCTGACCGGGTTCGTCTTCCTCTGGGCTTTCCTCGACAAGACGTTCGGGTGGGGCTACGCGACCGCCTCGGGCAAGGGCTGGGTCGATGGCGGTTCACCGACCAAGGGCTTCCTGAGCGGAGTCGCCGCGGGACCGTTCCAGTCGACCTTCCACAGCATGGCCGGGGATGCCTGGGTGAACTGGCTGTTCATGCTGGGGCTGTTGGCCATCGGCGTGGCCGTGATGTCGGGCGTGGCGCTGCGGTTCGCCGCGGTCGCGGGCACCGTGATGATGGCGATGATGTGGGCGGCCGAGTGGCCGCCGGCGCAGCGCCTTTCGACCGGTGCGCCGAGCATGTCGTCGAACCCTCTGGTCGACTACCACGTCCTGTACGCCGCGATTCTCATCGCGCTTGCGCTGGGCCATGCCGGTCGTGTGTGGGGCCTGGGCCGTGGCTGGGAAAGCATGGCGATCGTGCGTGACAACCGCTGGTTGAGTTGAGAGGACGGCGGTCATGCGGCACAGCAAGATCGGCTCAGTGATGACGGGCGGCGTCGTATGCGTCGAGTTCGGCACTCCGTTCAAGGAGGTCGCCCGTCTCCTTGCCCACCACAGGGTCAGTGGCCTGCCCGTCGTGGACGGCGACGAGCGGGTGATCGGGGTCGTCTCCGGCACGGACCTCATGCTCGACCAGGCACGCACAGTGGCCTCGCCGCAGCCACGGCCGCGCCTGCGCTTCCTGCGCAAGGGGCGGGGTGCCGGGGACGACGATGTCAGGGTCCGGGCACATTCGGCCGGCCAACTGATGTCGAAGCCGGCCGTCACGGTGCATGCCGAGGACACCGTCGCCGTAGGCGCGCGGATGATGGCGCAGCACGGGGTCGAACGGCTGCCGGTCGTCGACGAGGAGGACCGCCTGGTCGGCATCGTGACCCGGCGGGACCTGTTGCAGCTCTTCCTGCGGCCGGACGCGCACCTGCACCGCGAGGTCGTGGAGCAGATCCTGGGCGGGGCCCTGCGCTTGCCGCCCACAGCGGTTGCTGTCGACGTCCGCGACGGGGTGGTCACTCTCACGGGCGAGGTGGAGCGGCGCATCGAGGCCACGGTCGCGCAGCGGATGATCCAGCAGGTCGACGGTGTGATCGATGTCGTCTCCGAGCTGACCTGGCGTATCGACGACAGTGTGGGCGAGGCGGTGGAGGAGGACCTGAAGGACGTCGCGGACGCCTGGATCCACAAGCTCTGAGAGGGAGGATCGGCCATGGCACGGCAAGCACTCGTCGCGTACGGGACCAAGAACGGTTCGACACAGGGGATAGCCGAGGCCGTCGCAGACGCCTTGCGCACGCACGGCGTCGAGACCGAGGTGTATCCCGCCTCCGAGGTCAGTGACGTGAGCCCGTACGACGTGGTGGTTCTCGGCGGCGCGCTGTACGCGGGCCGCTGGCACGGGGACGCGGTGCGGTTCGCGCGCCGGCACCGTGCCGCGCTGCTGGATCGGGCGGTGTGGCTGTTCAGCAGTGGCCCGCTCGACGCGTCGGCCGAAAAGCGGGACATCCCGCCGGTACGGGGCGCCCGGCGCGCGGCGATGCGCCTCGACGCCCGGCAGCACGTGACGTTCGGCGGCCGGCTCGAAGCCGGGGCGCGCGGCCGCATGGCACGGATGATCGTCGAGTCCGGACGCGGCGGGGACTTCCGGGACTTCGACCGGATCTCCTCGTGGGCCACCGGTATCGCACAGGAGAGTGCCGCGGAGGCGCAGGTGCGATGACACGCGCCGGAGCCGTCATGTGGCGGTGGCGGAGCAATCCGCTGCGCAGGACCTCGGACACCGTCGAGGCGTGGACCCGGCTCCTGCTGGGAGTGCTCCCACGGAGAACCTGTACACGGGACGGTAATCACGATCTGGGTCGATCGCGCAATCGGGTCATATCGTCACCGCTTGATCACGGTGCCGTCGTGGCGCGGTCCGCGGGCGCGGGTGTCGCCGCGTTCGCGGGCGTCATCGTCTCGGTGCTCGGTGTCCGGCTGGTTGTCGGACGTATCGGCTTTCGCCGGCGGTTGACCGAGTGGGATCGGGCCTGGGCCGAGGTCGAGCCTCAATGGGTTCATCGGGCCTGAGGCGCCAGTACGCGAGGAGGGCAACGTTTGTCCGGCACGGTTCGGTCGCTCTCGACATGCGTGTTCCCGGGCGGCATCCCGCGGTCATCGAGACGCTGAGGCCAGGTCAACTCGTGGGGTGGCTATGGCTGTTCGCTCCCTGTGTGGCAGTCAGGCTCGCCGGAAGCGGGCCGACACGATCGGCGGGGACAACCGAAGCCCGGAGGGCGATGTGAGCCAGGAACGCGTTTTCACACCGGAGTCACCGATCCGGGTCTTCCTCCTCGACGATCACGAGGTCGTACGACGCGGGGTGCATGACCTGCTCGATCTGGAACCGGACATCACGGTCGTCGGCGAGGCGAGTACCAGCGCGCAGGCGTTGGTCTGCGGTCCGGCGCTGCGTCCGGACGTCGCGATCCTGGACATTCGCCTCCCGGACAGTGACGGCATCACCGTCTGCCGTGAACTGCGGGACCGGATGCCGGAGTTGGCCTGCCTGATGCTGACGTCGTTCGACGATGACGACGCCCTGCTGGACGCGATCATGGCCGGGGCGGCCGGCTACGTCCTGAGACAGATCAAGGGCTCCGATCTGGTCACGGCGGTGCGGACGGTGGCATCCGGGCAGTCGATGCTGGACCCCGCGACCACCGGACGGCTGATGAGCAGTCTGCGCGCGCCCTCCGGGCAACCTGCTTCAGAGGCAGGACAGTTGGACGCTCTGACCGTGCGCGAACGCGAGATCCTGGATCTGATCGGTGAGGGTCTCACCGATCGGCAGATCGGCAAGCGCATCTACCTGTCGGAGAAGACCGTGAAGAACCACATCTCGCGGCTTCTGGCGAAACTCGGGGTCGAGCGCCGCGTCCAGGCGGCGGTCCTGGCGGTCCGGCTCGCACCGCTGTCCCACAAGGACGCGTGATCCCGCAGAACCGCGTTAGCGCCGATCAGGTAGCGGTACGCCCCAGCACAGAAGGGTGCCGCTCTCGGGCGGTGCGGCCAGGGTGAGTTCACCCCCCAGGTTCCGCGCTCGCTCGCTGAGATTGCGCAGCCCGCTGCGGTGTCCGCCTTCGCCGATTCCGACGCCGTCGTCGGTGACGGTCAGCGTGAGCCGCTCTTTGCGGACGACCAGCGCGATCTCCGCGGACGAGGCGTGTGCGTGCCGGGCGATGTTCGACAGTGCTTCGCTCAGTACCGCAACGACTTCGTCCGCCATGGTGTGCGGGACATCGGTGTCGAGCAGGCCCTCCATGAGCAGGGAGGGAGTGAACCCCAGCGCGGGAACGGCTTCCTCGGCGGTCTTGGAAGCACGGGCCCGCAGGCCGTGGCCGGTCGCGGTGCTGTCGTGGGCCCGCAGACCGAAGATCGTGGACCGGATGATTTTGATGGTGGTGTCGAGGTCGTCGACCGCCCGGCCGATTCGCTCGGTCGCTTCAGGGTGCTCGACGAAGCGATTCGCGCTCTGCAGTGTCATTCCCGTGGCGAACAGCCTTTGGATGGCCAGGTCGTGGAGGTCGCGGGCAATGCGGTCGCGGTCCTCCAGCAGGCTCACCTGCTCGGCGGCCCTGCGCCGGTCGGCGAGTTCCAGCGCGAGGGCGGCCTGGCCGGCGAAGCCGGGCAGCGGCGCGATCTCCGCCTGGGTGAAGGGCGCGCATCCGGCGGTGCGCGCGAGTACGAGGACCCCGCGATCTCCGTCACTGGTACTCATGGGAACCGCGACTGCGGGCCCCAGCCCTGTCCAGCGTTCGGGGCAGTAGGTGATCCGCGGGTCGTTTCCCACATCCGAGGTGACGATCAATTGCTCTGCGGCCAGGGCCGCCCCGCTCAGAGTCCCCTCGCGCGGCAGTCTCACATCACGATGGAGCTCGGCACCTTCCCCGAGCGCGAGTACCCCGCGCAGTTCCCGCGTTCCGACGGTGACCAGGTCGACCACGCCGAGATCGGCCGAGGTGATGTCCTGCGCCCGGTTCAGCATCAGCTCCAGCACCTTCGTCTCCGGGGTTCCGGAGAGCAGACCGCGGGTGAGCTCGGCGCCGGCCGCCATCCAGCGTTCTCTGACCTGTGCCTCCGCGTACAGGCGGGCGTTGTCGATCGCCACCCCTGCGGCCACGGCCAGGGTCGACAGGACGGCTTCGTCCTCGCTGTCGAACTGAGCACCACCGCGCTTCTCGGTGAGATAGAGGTTGCCGAACACTTCTCCCCGGACACTGACGGGCACACCCAGGAAGGAGTGCATCGCCGGGTGGTGCGGGGGGAAGCCGTGCGAGGCCGGGTGTTCCGACAGCTCTGTCAGCCGCAGCGGTTCCGGATGGCTGATCAGCTCGCCGAGTACCCCGTGTCCGGCGGGCAGAGCCCCGATCCGTGCCTGCTCGGCCTCGCTGACCCCGACCGTGATGAACTGGGTGAGGCGCTGATCGGGACCTATGACACCAAGTGCGCCGTATTCGGCATCGACCAGAACCACCGCGGCCTCGGTGATGTGGCGCAGCACCTGGGAGAGATCGAGCTCGCGGCCCACCGACAGGATCGCCTGGAGCAGTCCGTGGAGGCGCCCTCGGGTGCTGCGGACCACGCGGATCTGGGCCTGGAGTTGTTCGAGCAGCTCGTCCAGACGTAGTTGCGGCACCATCTCGGACCGTGCGTGTTCCTCGACGTTCACTTGCTGCCTCCGGTCACTCGGTCGTCCCGGGCTGCCTGCCGTTGCCGGTGCCCGGTGGGTGGCGCGGCCAGGTCAGAACTGGTGCTCCGCGTCATGACAGGTGAGGCACGTGATGCGGCGAGCGGGTTCCTTGAGGGTGGTCACACCCATGCCTTCTGCTCGCTCCAGATGCTGTGGGTTGACCTTGATGTGATCGGGGCAGAGGGCGGCTCCGCAGTTCCGGCAGACGGCGACGGCAGCGGTGGTCGTCCCGGACTGGTGACACTGGTAGCAGTTCATGCTTCGTTCTCCTCTCCGAGGGGTCGACGGGTGCGACGGGTGCGACGGGGTGCGCGGGCACGCCCGTTTGAGCCGAGTCCTGAAGCAGGCGCACACTTCAGCGGCGTATGAGCTGTGTGGTCCCGTTCTGCGCCTTGACTGTCGTCCGCAGCAGGGCACGTCGGCGCGTGGACCTCGCAGTGGAGCGTCTTACCGGCCAGTGCGCTTCTACGCCCCCGATGAGCGGGCGGTGGTCAACGGCTGACATCTCGGCAAGCGCAGAGGGGCGAAGGGACACGACCACCGACGCCGCAGGGAGCCCTTCGGTCTGCTGAGGTGGGAGGCAGTCTTCCCACCAGGACAGCGCGATCATCGTGCCGAGCAGGGCGAGCGGGAGCACCGCCGGGAGGAGCAGTACGTACATGAGCACCGCCTGGGCTTCGATGGCCTGTCGAGGAGGGCGGGGCAGAGGGAGATGCCTCGCTGGACGCATCGGGTTGCCCAGGAGCACCGTGTGCAGGGAATCAAACACCGGCCCTGCGATGGGTGAGTGGAGTGCCCCGGTGCGACATCGCGGTGGAAGCGGCGCGGCCGGGGGCCAGGGCGGCACCATTCACACTAGTCCCCGGATTCGGTCCTGGACAGGGACAGGCGCGCGGGGACGCCGGGATCGGACCGGGTCGGGGACAGGGATCCGACAGTCAGGAACGAGCTTCACCCGAGCCGCTCAGTAGCGCCGACTACGTGACGATGAGCAGAACGATCCACATGACGGCGGCGAGAATCGGAAGTGCGCAGGCGATGGCCCGGTTGTAGCGGTGATATCGGTGTCCCACGTATGCCCGGATGGCGGTGAGAGCGAGCCCGAAGCCGGCCAGGACACGTGCTGCCGCTTGAGTGGTGCCCGATGTGGGGGAACAGTCGACCCCGGCAAGGCTCACAGCAGCACCCCCCCGGCGTGAACCTTGCCGAGGGACTCCCTCGGAGATGCGTCGGCCGGGCCATGACCCGGCAACGAGACCGGCTCCGGGCATCCGCAAGGAACTTCGCCCAAGCCGCTGAGCTGCGCCCGCGCGCATCGTCCGCCTCCCGCCGGGGCCATGGGGCGTAGCGTGAAGTCGTCGCCCCGGCCCCTGGTGGGTGTTTCATCCACCGTCGTCGACGCGCCTGTTGGGTGCGCGGCCTTGAGAAGGGCGCCGCTCCCGTGCGAACCGGTCTGGAACAGCCCGCCTCTGGCCAACCTGTTGTCGGGGCGATGACCTGATCTCATGGCTTGAGCGGGGCCTTTTCTCCTGTCTGGGGACTTCCCGAAGGCTCGTCAAGCGTTTCCCGGCGACAACTGGGCCTTGGTACTGCGCGGCGAGGCCGGCTCCTCGGGGCCGTACCCGAGACGGATCACCATCTGCGCGTGTGAGAGGCGGGCGTCCGCCGGTGTCATGAGTTGTTCGCGCAGGTCGGGCCATTCCAGTGCCTGGTGCAGGAGTGATGCTCTGACACCGTGGGTGGTCGCGATCAGCAGGACTCGTTCGAGGGCTTGGCCCGCGCGGAGCCAGTCGGTCCGGCGGTCGTGAGTGGTGGACAGCACGGCGATCGAGGACCGCCGTTCGAAGGGGCGGGCGGTGAGCGTCTCCCCATGGCGGTGGGCGTCGAAGTCCCGCATCGGGATGCGGTCCCGGAAGTCCTGGGGGCCGAGAACCTCGGGTGGCATACCCAGGGCGGAGTCGCCCGTCTTGACCATCCAGTGGCGGCTCTCCGCAGCTCGGTCCGGATCGCCGGCGTTGCGGTGCTCCGCGTTCCCGGTGAGCCGCAGCACACGGTCGGTCTGACCTTGCGGGAGATGGCGCAGTCGGGCCCCTTCCGCGTGTGCCGCTTCGGCCAGTTCGGTGAGCAGGGCGGTGGGCAACGGTCGTTCCGAGAAGGGGAATCGGCTGCTGTGCCGGCGCCACACGGCGTCGTACAGAGAAGTGCGGGAGGACGCCCTGGCGGTGCCCCCGAGGCGAACGGTGGCGAGCAGGTCCGGCTCGTCGGGGCGTGGGAGCAGCCGGGGCACCGGTTCCCAGCCGAAGTGCTCGACCGCGACTCGGAGGTTGAGTACGGCGCAGCCGACGGAGAGGTGCAGGGCGCGGCCGGTCGGGTCGGTGTGGCGCAGGCCGCGGTGCGTGGCCGCGCGGATCTCCAACGTGAGGGTCTCCGAGTCCAGGCGGAAGCGCCAGGGCTGGGTGTTGTGGATCGACGGGGCGGCTACGGCCGCGGAGAGCAGCCTCTCCAGAGTCGTCCCGTCGAGGGCTGCGGTACGCATAGGGGTCTCCTGGCCGCCCTGCGCCAAGGGAGGCAGTCGGGCTTTTCGGTGACCGGACCGGCGTGGCGTCGGACATCGGGGGAGGGGCAGGGGCCGACCGGCCCGGATGGGTCCTGGTCGGCTCGGTCGGAGCTCACTTCGCGGGGCGGTCGCCGGCGTGCGGCTGCTCCAGCTGGGAGGCCAGGACCGCTGCCTGGACACGGCGATGGACACCGAGTTTGGCCAGCAGCCTGGAGATGTGGTTCTTGACGGTCTTCTCCGACAGGTAGAGCTTCTTGCCGATCTCGCGGTTGGTCAGCCCGTCCCCGATCAGGGTGAGGATGTCCCGCTCGCGGGGCGACAGGCTCGCCAGTTCGGGGGTGAGGGCGGGCGTCTCGGCGGGTTCGGCGCGCAGCGAGCGCATCAGGCGGGCCGTGGTCGCGGGGTCCAGCATCGACTGGCCCGAGGCGACCGTCCGTACCGCCGAGACCAGGTCGGAGCCCTTGATCTGCTTGAGGACGTAGCCGGAGGCCCCGGCCATGATGGCGTCGAGGAGGGCGTCCTCGTCGTCGAACGACGTCAGCATCAGACAGGCCAACTCCGGCATCTGGCTGCGCAGTTCCCGGCAGACCGTGATGCCGTCGCCGTCCGGGAGACGTATGTCGAGCACGGCGACGTGCGGGCGCAGCGCCATGCAGCGGACGAGGGCGCGCTCGGCGGTGTCCGCGTCACCGACGACCGAGATGTCCGGTTCGGAGTCCAGGAGGTCGGTGATGCCGCGTCGTACGACCTCGTGGTCGTCCAGCAGGAAGACACGGATCGGGTTCTGCTCCGTGACGGTACCTGTCTCGGTCATGACAACACCCTGTTCCCCGGTGGCGGACGGTCTGCGAGCTGCCCGTGAGGACGATCATTGCTCGCCGGGCGCGGATGCACTAGGGCCGACCGGCCCCAGTCGGCTTCGGGATAGACCCTGGCCGGCCCAACGGACAGGGGCCCGGCGCCCCCCCCGGCGGGCTCGCTCAGACCCGGCTGCCGGCGCCGTACGGGGCGTAGAGGTCCAGCAGCCGGGTCCGGGCGGAGCGGAGGCGGTGGGCGAGTACGTCACCGACCCATTGGGCGACGGTGCTGCCGATGGCCGGGTCTTCCCGGCACATCAGGCGGACGGCCGTGGCGTCGAACTCGTAAGCCCGCACCGGGGTCGTCGCCTCGGCGCCCAGGTGCCAGGAGTGCGGGGTGAACAGCCAGGACCAGCCGACGAGTTCGTTGTGCCGGAGGGTCTCGATGACGGCCGCACGGCGGCCCGGCACATGCATGTCGAGCTGGACCGTGCCCGTGCGGATGATCCAGAACCGGTCGGCCCGGCTGCCCTCCTCGAACAGGCGCGTCCCTTGCGGGAAGGAGACCTCGTGGGCGAAGCCCATGAGCCGCTGCCGGTGCTCGGCCGGCAGCGCGCGCGGCATGCTGGTCGTGGGGGTGGTGATCATGGCGTGCCTCCCGACGAGACGGGGAACTGTCCTGACCAGCGTGTGCCCGACGCCCGGCGGCCGACCATGGGCCACCCGGTCCACCGGCCGGGCCACTCGGCTCTGACCAGGGGACTTCCGGCATGCTGTGGCGCCACCGCCTCGGCTGTTCCATGAGTACGTGAGGCGCCCGTCGCTACCGGAAACCCCGACGTCGAGTTCACGCACCGCCTCGCGGTCCTGCCCGAACCCGAAGTCACCGACAAGGTGTTCTCCTCACCCGCGTCGATCGTCTCGACCCGCCGGAGAACCGGCCGCACACCATCAAGGCCGTACCCGCCCCTCTGGAGGACCGAGCCATGCGCATCGTCATCGCCCTGGGCGGCAACGCCCTGCTGCGCCGCGGCGAACACCCCGACGCGGCCGTCCAGGAAGCGAACATCGACCGGGTGACCACCGCCATCGCCGCCCTGGCCCACGACCACGAGATCGTCGTCACCCACGGCAACGGCCCCCAGATCGGCCTGCTCGCCGTCGAGAGCGCTGCCGATCCCGCCCTGAGCGCCCCCTACCCGCTGGACCTGCTCGGCGCCCAGACCCAGGGCATGATCGGTTCCCTGCTGGTCCGCACCCTGTACGACGCCCTGCCCGGACGCCGTATCGCCGCGCTGGTCACCCACACCCTCGTCCGGGCCGACGACCCGGCCTTCGAGCACCCCACGAAGTTCGTCGGCCAGGTGTACTCCCACGACATCGCGTCCGCGCTCGCCGGCAAACGCGGCTGGCGCATCGCCGCCGACACCACCGGCTGGCGCCGCGTGGTCCCCTCCCCGACACCCGTACGCGTCCTGGAGACCGACACCGTCCACGACCTGCTGGCAGGCGGCACGCTCGTCATCTGCGCGGGCGGCGGAGGCGTCCCCGTCACCGCCGACCACGACACCGGCGCGCTCACCGGGGAGGAGGCCGTCGTCGACAAGGACCTCACGGCAGCCCTGCTCGCCGAGCACCTCAAGGCAGACTTCCTGCTCATCCTCACCGACGTGCCCTGCGTCTACACCGACTACGGAACCCCAGACCAGCAGCCCGTCCTCGGCGCCACGCCCGCCGATCTGCGCCGGGGTGGCTTTCCCGAGGGCTCGATGGGTCCCAAGGCCGAGGCCGCCGCCCGGTTCGTCGAACGCACCGGGGGACTGGCCGCGATAGGGGCCCTGGACGCGGCGTACGAGATCGTCCACGGCAGGTCCGGCACGCTCGTCCGCCCGGACCTGCCCGCCGGGTGACGGTCGCCGACCGGAGGGCCGTCCGGCCCAGGCAGGAGGGGGCCGGACGGCCGAGTCCACGCCCCTGCCCGGCCCTCCCGACGACCAGCACGTCGCACGGAGCATGGAGTCAGGGAGACATCCCCGTGCGGAGCAAGGGAGAGAACCGGCGATGACAGCGACAGTGACAACGGGAACGCGCGCAACCGAGGCATGGCACGGCTTCGCCGGCACGCCGTGGCGCGAGCGAAGCGAGATGGGGGTCCCCCCGGCCGAAGGCTGGGGGAGCGTCGACGTGCGCGGCTTCATCCAGGCCAACTACACGCCGTACGAGGGCGACGCGTCCTTCCTGACCGGTCCCACCGATCGGACGCGAGCCGTGTGGGAGAAGGTCAGCGCCCTGTTCCCGGAGGAGCGCAGCCGGGGCGTCCTCGACATCGACACCAAGACCCCCTCCACGATCACCTCGCACGCGCCCGGATACATCGACCGCGAACGGGAGTTGATCGTCGGCCTACAGACCGACGCCCCGCTGAAGCGCGCGATCATGCCGAACGGCGGCCTGCGCATGGTCGAGAACAGCCTGAAGGCATACGGCTACGAACCCGACCCCTTCGTCACGCGCGTCTTCGGCACCTACCGCAAGACCCACAACGACGGTGTCTTCGACGCGTACACCCCCGAAATGCGGGCGGCCCGCAAGGCGGGCATCATCACCGGTCTGCCCGACGCCTACGGCCGCGGCCGGATCATCGGCGACTATCGGCGCGTGGCCTTGTACGGCACGGACCGGCTGATCGAGGCCAAGAAGGCCGAGCGGGCCCTGCTCGACGCCTGTGCGTCCTCCACCGAGGTCATCCGGGACCGGGAGGAACTCGCCGAGCAGACACGGGCGTTGGGCGAGCTGACGCGGATGGCGACCTCCTACGGCTGCGACGTCTCCCGGCCCGCCGCCACCGCCCACGAGGCCGTGCAGTGGCTCTACCTCGGCTACCTCGCCGCCGTTAAGGAGCAGAACGGCGCCGCGATGTCGCTCGGCCGCACCTCCACCTTCCTTGACGTCTACCTCCAACGGGACCTGGACGAAGGCGTGTTGGACGAGTCGCGTGCCCAGGAGCTGATCGACGACTTCGTGATCAAGCTGCGGATCGTACGGTTCCTGCGCACCCCCGAGTACGACGCCCTGTTCTCCGGCGACCCGACCTGGGTGACGGAGTCCATCGGCGGCATGGGTGAGGACGGGCGCACGCTGGTCACCCGCACCTCCTTCCGCTTCCTGCAGACGCTGTACAACCTCGGCCCGGCGCCCGAGCCGAACCTGACGGTCCTGTGGTCGCCCCAACTGCCCTGCGCCTTCAAGGAGTTCTGCACTCAGGTCTCCATCGACACCAGCGCCGTCCAGTACGAGTCCGACGACCTGATGCGCCCGCGCACCGGCGACGACACCGCGATCGCCTGCTGCGTGTCGGCGATGCAGGTCGGCCGGCAGATGCAGTTCTTCGGCGCCCGCGTCAACCTCGCCAAGGCGCTGCTGTACGCGGTCAACGGCGGCCGGGACGAGATGACCGGCGAACAGGTCGCACCCGAGATGCCCGCGCTCACCGGGGAGTACCTGGACTACGACGAGTTGGCGGCGGCGTACGACCGCGTCCTTGACTGGCTGGCCCGGACGTACGTCAACGCGCTCAACGTCATCCACTACATGCACGACAAGTACGCCTACGAGCGCATCGAGATGGCGCTGCACGACTATCCGGTGCACCGGTTCATGGCCTGCGGCATCGCCGGTCTGTCGGTCGCCTCGGACAGCCTGTCCGCCGTCAAGTACGCACGGGTGAAGGTGTTCCGGGACGCCACCGGCCTCGCCGTCGACTTCCGCACCGAGGGCGACTTCCCCGCCTACGGCAACAACGACGACCGCGCCGACAGCATTGCCGTAGGACTCGTCGAGTCCTTCATGGCGAAGGTGCGCCAGTACCCCACCTACCGGAACGCCGAACACACCCAGTCGGTGCTGACGATCACCTCGAACGTCGTCTACGGCAAGCACACCGGCAACACTCCCGACGGCCGACGCACCGGAGTGCCCTTCGCTCCGGGCGCCAACCCGATGAACGGTCGCGACCGGCACGGGGTCGCCGCCTCCATGCTCTCGGTCGCCAAGCTGCCGTACGAACAGGCCCGTGACGGCATCTCGCTGACGACGAACATCACCCCGGAGGGACTCGGCCACCGCCCCGAGGAACGCGCCGGGCATTTGGTCGGCATCCTCGACGCCTACATGGCGGCGGGCGGCTTCCACATGAACGTGAACGTACTTGACCGCTCCACGCTGCAGGACGCCATGGAACACCCGGACAAGTACCCGGACTTGACCATCCGCGTCTCCGGTTACGCCGTCAACTTCGTCCGCCTGACCCGTGAGCAGCAGCTCGACGTGATCAGCCGTACCTTCCACGGATCGCTGTGAGCACCGTCCGGGCCGTGACGACCGGCCGGATCCACTCCTGGGACCTGTCCACCGGCGTGGACGGCCCCGGGACCCGGTTCGTCCTCTTCGTCTCCGGTTGCCCGCTGCGGTGCCTGTACTGCGCCAACCCCGACACCTGGCACATGCGTGACGGGCGGGAGGCGACGGTCGACGAGGTGATGGCGGAGATCGAGAAGTACCGCGCCTTCATCACCATCGCCGGCGGCGGCGTGACCCTCACGGGCGGCGAGCCGCTGCTCCAGTCCGCCTTCAGCAGCGAGATCCTGCGCCGCTGCAAGGAGGCCGGACTGCACACCGCCCTCGACACCTCGGGCTTCCTCGGTGCCCGCGCCACCGACGAACTCCTCGCCGACACCGACCTGGTGCTCCTGGACATCAAGTCCTTCGACCTCACGACCTACCGCCACCTGACAGGCGGCGCACTCGCCCCCACCCTGAACTTCGCGACCCGCCTCGACCGGCTCGGCGTCCGCATGTGGATCAGGTACGTCCTGGTACCCGGCTGGACGGACGACGCGGAATCCGTGGACGGCCTTGCCGACTTCGTCGCGGGACTCGGCTCGGTCGACCGCGTGGACATCCTGCCGTTCCACAAGCTGGGCGCCGCGAAGTACGAGGCCCTCGGCGTACCGTTCCCGCTGCGCGACAGTCCCGTCCCCACTCCCGAACTGGTCGAACGTGTCCGTCAACAGTTCCGGGCGCACGGTCTGTCGGCCTACTGATCGCGACACCAGGGTGGTGTAGCGCCCGAGGGCACTGAGACCTGCGGCCCCAGGTACGCGGCCCCGGTGACGCCGGCCGGCAGGTTGCCCCGCAGCCGAGGAGGGCGACGGCTCCGGGCACCAGGCCGTGACAGGTGAGGTGTGTCCGAGGCGCCGGATGCCGGGCACGCACCCCAACAGTCCCTGGAGACAGGGCCGTTCAGCCCCGCGGCCACGGACCTTCGGCATCCGGCGCCGGCCGCCCCGCGAGACAAGAGTGAGGAACGTCGGACACCGACCGGACGACAGTCCCACTCTCCCCGAAGGGATCACCACCATGGCCGTTCACGAGACCCCTCACCCCAGCCAGGGCTTCCACCTGCCGTCCTCGCGCAGCAACCGGACCGCCCCCGCCGCCGTCTCCGAGCCCACCGTGTCGGCACACAGCGACACCCACGTCGCCCGGGCCTATGCCTTCGCGTCCCTGCGCCTGCTCACCGGGTTCGTCTTCCTGTGGGCCTTCCTCGACAAGACCTTCGGCCTCGGCTACGCCACCCCCTCCGGCAAGGGCTGGACCGACGGCGGCTCGCCGACGAAAGGCTTCCTGAGCGGCGTGGCCGCCGGTCCGATGGAGTCCACGTTCCACTCCTGGGCCGGTGCCGGCTGGGTCGACTGGCTGTTCATGCTCGGTCTGCTCGGGGTCGGGGCCGCGCTCGTCGCCGGTGTCGCACTGCGCTTCGCGGCCGTCGCGGGCACTTTGATGATGGCGTTCATGTGGCTGGCCGAATGGCCGCCCGCCCAGCACCTCTCGGACGGCTCGCCGAGCATGTCGCCGAACCCGTTCGTGGACTACCACCTCATCTACGCCGTCGCCCTGATCGCCCTGGCCGCTGTCTCCGCCAGCGACACCCTCGGCCTCGGCAGGCTCTGGGCCAAGCTCCCGCTGGTCCGCCGTAGCCACTGGCTGCGCTGATCGCGGGAGGGGCGGCGGGCTCGTCGGTGAGCCCGCCGCGCCGAACACCGGCCAGGGCCGTTCGGTCCCATGCAGGGACCTGCGGCCCATGCCGGGCGCCTCATCCGAGGACCAAGCTCGAATCAGGACCCCGATCCAGAAGGTGGACACCATGACCCGCACCGTCACCGTCGGCCTCGACGGCTCCGCCGAGAGCCGGGCGGCGGTCGAGTGGGCCGCCCGCGAGGCACGGCTGCTCGGCCTGCCGCTGAAGCTCGTTCAGGTCTGGGAGCCCGTACCGGCGCCCATGGCGCAGGCACCGCTGCTCGGCGCCGAGAGGCAGCAGTACTGGACCGAGCGGATTCCCCGCGAGACGGCGGAAGGCATCCGGCTGCGCCATCCCGGCGTTGAGGTGACCGCTGAACAGCTTTCCGGCCGGCCCGCCGACGTACTGGTGAGCGCCGCGAAGGACGCGGAGCTGCTCGTTCTCGGCTCCCGTGGACTGGGCGGGGTCGGCGGGTTCATGGTCGGCTCGGTCGGGCTGTCCGTCGTGGCTCATGCCGACCGGCCGGTCGTGTTCGTCCGTGCGGGGGAGCAGGCCGCCGACGAACACGAGACGGACCCGGTCGGCATCCGGTCCGCGGCGATTCCGTTCCGGCCCGTAGTCCTCGGCCTCGACATCGAGAGCCCCGACGACGAACTCATCGGGTTCGCGTTCGCCGCGGCCGCCCGCCGCAGCACCTCACTTCGCGTCGTCCACGGCTGGAACCCACCCGCCTACTACGCCTACGGCCTGCCCGTGGACCTCGAAGTGCAGGATGCCCTGGCACTGCGCGAATCCACCGCCCTCACCGAGGTCCTGCGCCCGTGGACGGAGAAGTTCCCGGAGACCGAGGTCACCGAGGAGTGCCCCTACGGCACCCCCGGCAACCACCTCGTCGACGCCTCCCGTGAGGCATCTCTGGTCGTCGTCGGCCGCCGCGTCCGGCGCGGCCCGCTCGGTGCCCACATCGGCTCCGTCACCCACGCCGTCCTGCACCACTCCACGGCCCCCGTCGCCGTCGTCCCGCACGACTGACCCACACCTGAGGAGCAGCAACCATGAAGGCAGCGGTCGTACGAGCCTTCGGCGAACCCCTGGTCATCGAGGACCGCCCCGACCCCGAACCCGGCCCCGGCCAGGTCCGCGTGCGCGTCGAGGCCTCCGGGCTGTGCCACACCGACATCCATGCCGCCCACGGCGACTGGCCCGTCAAGCCGATCCCGCCGTTCGTCCCCGGCCACGAAGGCGTCGGCCTCGTCGAGAAGCTCGGCGACGGCGTCACCCACCTGTCCGTCGGGCAGCGGGTGGCCGTGCCGTGGCTCGGCTGGGCCTGCGGACGGTGCGAGCACTGCCTGTCCGGCTGGGAGACGCTGTGCGAGCAGCAGATCAACACCGGCTACGGCTGCGACGGCGGGTACGCCGAGAAGATGCTGGCCTGGGCCGACTTCGCCCAGCCGGTGCCCGACGGCGTGACCGCCGTGGACGCCGCCCCGCTGGCCTGCGCCGGCGTGACCACGTACAAGGCGCTCAAGGTCGCGGGTGTCCGGCCCGCGCAGCTCGTCGCGATCTCCGGTGTCGGCGGACTCGGACACCTGGCGGTGCAGTACGCGAAGATCGCCGGGGCCACCGTCGCCGCGATCGACGTCACCGACGAGAAGCTCGAACTCGCCACCGCGCTCGGCGCGGACCTCGTCATCGACGCCCGCAAGGACGACGTAGGAGAGGTCCTCAAGCGGCACGGCGGTGCGCACGCGGCGATCGCCCTGTCCGTGAACGAGGCCGCGTTCGCCGCCGTCAACTCAGGTCTGCGGCGCGGCGGGAAGCTCGTCATGGTCGCCCTGCCCGCACACGGCACGATCCAGGTCCCGATCTTCGACACCGTGCTGAACGGCACGTCGGTGATCGGCTCGATCGTCGGCACCCGGCAGGACCTCGCCGAGGTCTTCCAACTGCACGCGGCCGGCCGGACCAAGGTCATCTGCGAGACCCGCCCGCTGGACACCGTCAACGAATCCATCGCCGACGTGCTGCGCGGCGACGTCAGGGCCCGGATCGTCTTCGACCTCGGTAAGGGACGGTGAGGACGATGGACCTCCCGATCATCGTCGGCGTCGACGGCTCCGAGCCCAGCCTGCGAGCCGTCGACTGGGCTGCCGACGAGGCCGTACTGCGCGGGATCCCGCTGCGGGTGGTCTACGCCTCGCTGTGGGAACGGTACGAGGGCACCTCGCTCGCCACGGACCTGAACAAGCCGTCCGAGCAGGTGCGGGCCGAGGACATCGTCGATACGGCAGCCCGACGCGCTCGCCACCGACAGCCCGACGTGAAGGTCTCCACCGACGTGCTGCCCGAGGAACCCGAGTACGCGCTGGTGCGGGAGAGCAGGACCGCCTCGCTGCTGGTGACGGGCACTCGTGGTCGCAGCGGGCTCGCCGAGGCGCTGCTGGGTTCCGTGAGCCTGGTCGTGGCCGGGCACGCGCAGTGTCCGATGGTCGTCGTGCGCGGCAACCACGACAACCAGGCCCGGACCGGAACACACGGCCGTGTGGTCGTGGGTGTCGGAGAGAAGCCGGCAGGTTCGGCGGCGGTGCGCTTCGCCTTCGAGGAGGCGCGGCGGCGTGGGGTGCCGGTGGACGCCGTACGGGCCTGGCGGTGGCCCGCGCGCGAGAGCACCGATCTTCCACTGCTCGCCGGAGAACCCGCCCGACTGCACGAGCAGCAGGCGGTGGAAGCCCTGGAAGCGGCGCTCCAGGACGCTCCCGCCGATGTCGCGTCACACCGCCGTACGGTCGAAGGCCGCACCCGGACCGTGCTCGTGGACGCCTCGCGGGACGCCGACCTCCTGGTTGTCGGAGCCAAGCGCCGCGCTGGGCACTACGGGCTCCAACTGGGCCGGGTGGCCCACGGGGTACTGCACCACTCCACCTGCCCGGTCGTGATCGTGCCCGAGCGGGTGTGACCGCCGGAGGGTCCGGGGCACGGCGGCTTCTCGCACCCGGACCCGGCCTCGTCGACCAGGTTCTCGACAAGTGTCCAGAGGCCGTACGCACCACCTGGCGTCACTGCGTCGATCTGCCCGAGGTCGTGGACCAGCTCTGGAACGCCTCAACCGACCACTCACCAAAAGGAGTTCACCGTCATGACCGTACGAGTCGGCATCAACGGCTTCGGCCGCATAGGCCGCACCTATCTGCGCGCTGCCCTCGACCGCGCCGAGGCGGGCACCCAGGACATCGAGGTGGTCGCGATCAACGACATCGCCTCACCCGCCACCCTGGCCCACCTGTTGGAGTACGACTCCACGTTCGGCCGCATCGGACGCGAGGTGAGCCACGACGACAGCTCGATCACGGTCGACGACCGGCGCATCGCCGTCAGCGCCGAACGCGACCCGGCCGCCCTGCACTGGTCCGACTACGGCGTCGGCGTCGTCGTCGAGTCCACCGGCCGCTTCCGCGACCGCGACTCCGCCGCCCTGCACCTGAAGGCCGGTGCGCACACCGTGCTGCTGTCCGCGCCCGGCAAGAACGTGGACGCCACCATCGTGATGGGAGTCAACGACGCGACGTACGACCGTCACCGCGACCGGATCGTCTCCGCCGCCTCCTGCACCACCAACTGCGTCGCCCCGATGATGAAAGTGCTCCACGACGCCTTCGGTGTCGAGCGCGGCATGATGACCACCATCCACGCCTACACCAACGACCAGTCCCTCCTCGACGGCCCGCACAAGGACCTGCGCCGGGCCCGCTCGGCCGCACTGAACATCATCCCGACCAGCACCGGAGCCGCCCGCGCGGTCGGCCTCGTCATACCGGAGCTGGCGGGGGCGCTGGACGGTATCGCCGTCCGAGTCCCTGTCGAGGACGGCTCGCTCACCGACCTCGCCGTGGTCCTGAACCGGGAGGTGACCGCGGACGAGGTCAACGAGGCGTTCACCGTGGCCGCCGAGGGGCAGCTCCAGGGAATTCTCCGGGTGTCGAAGGCCCCCATCGTGTCCCGTGACGTCATCGGCGACCCCGCCTCCTGCATCTTCGACCCGGCCCTCACCCAGGCCAACGGCACGCTCGTCAAGGTCTTCGGCTGGTACGACAACGAGTGGGGCTACACCAACCGGCTCCTCGACCTCACGGCTCTCGTCGCCGACGACTGACATGCCCCGGAGGGGACCGGCGCCATGGGACGCCGGTCCCCTCCGCATGTCACGGACGACCGGCGGAAAGGGTTGGGCCGACCGGCCCCCGATACACCCCGGACAGCCCACGGGCCCCCTCGCTGATCCGCTGGATGCTCGAAGTGCCGAGACAAAGCCCTGGAGGAGACGCCTGATGACGGACGACGTACTCAACCGATCCCCGGTCCACGCGCTGCTGGCGGCCGGCGCCCAGACCCACCCGGGCTATCGCGCCCTGCTGGCCGAGACCCAGGGCCGGGTCATCGGCCTCGCCGAATACGACACGGGAGGCGACGACAAGGACTCCGCGGAGACATCCATCGCCGTCTCCGACGGCCTGCACCACCGTGGTGTCGGCACCCTGCTCGTCGAGCACCTGGTCTCCGCGGCCCGCGCCGAGGGCATCGTCACCTTCACCGCCGACGCACTCAGCGAGAACCACGAGGTGCTCTGCCTCTTCGCCGACCTCGGGCTGCGCACGGAGCGCCGCTTCGACGGCACCCGCGCACCTGCGCCGACCTCCTGTCCTGCTACGGCATCCCGCAGATCCCGTGGGCCTGGGCCGAGACCGAGAACGACGCCGCCCTGGCCGCGGAGCGGCTGCGCGGCTTCGACGGACGCGTGGTCATGAAGGCCCACTGGCCCGGCCTCGTGCACAAGACGCAGCAACACGCACTCCACCTCGACCTGCGGGGCGACTCCCAAGTACGCGCCGCCTTCCGGGACTTGGAGACACGGTTCGCGGGACTGATGACCGGGGTGGTCATACAGCCGCTCGCCGCCCGCGGCACCGAACTGTTCGTCGGCGTCGTCCAGGACGGGGTCTTCGGACCGCTCGTCCTGTTCGGACTCGGCGGTACGGCACCCGAGGTACTAGCCGACCAGGCGGCGCGGCTCGCCCCGCTCACCGACCACGACGTGCACGACCTGATCACGCCCCGCTGCTGTTCTGCGCGGACGGCAGCGGCCCCGTAGACCTACAAGCCCTGGAACAACTGCTGCTGCGCCTGTCCCGCATGGCGAGCGACCTGCCGCAGCTCGCCGAGGCCGACTTCAACCCGGTCCTCGCGGCACCGGACCAGGTCACCGTGCTCGACGCATACGTCCGCCTGCTGCAGCGCCCGCCCCACGACCCCTACCCGCGCCGACTCCGCTGAGGAGGAACAGCCATGAAGCACAACAAGGTCGGCTCCGTGATGACCAGTGACGTCGTCCGAGCCGAATACGGCACCCCGTTCAAGGAGGTGGCGCGACTGCTCGCCGCCCACCGGATCAGCGGACTGCCCGTCGTCGACGAGGACGACAAGGTGATCGGCGTCATCTCCGAAACGGACCTCATGGTCCGCCGGGCGACGACCCCCGACCCCTACGAACCCCCGCGCCGTCGGCGGTTCGCCGCGCTGACCCGCGGCGGCCGGCAGCAGGCCGCGAAGCCCGAAGCCCGTACGGCTGGGCGGCTGATGACCGAGCCGCCGGTCACCGTGCACGCCGACGACACCGTCGTCGAGGCCGCCCGGACCATGGCCCGGCATCGCGTCGAGCGGCTGCCGATTCTCGACGAGGCGGACCGGCTCGTCGGCATCGTCACCCGACGGGACCTGCTCCAGGTCTTCCTGCGGCCCGACGCGGAGATCCATGACGAGGTTGTCCAGGACGTGCTGGGGCGCACCCTGTGGGTGCCGCCCCACGGCATCGACGTCTCCGTGACGGAAGGAGTCGTCACCCTCACCGGCCGGTTGGAGCGCAGGAGCGAGACGGACATCGCCGTCTCGATGACCCGCCAGATCGACGGCGTGGTCGCCGTGGTCGACAAACTCACCCACCGGCTGGACGACGCACGGGTGCGGTCCGACGAACAGGAACAGGCACTGCACAGCGTGAGCGACGACCGGCTGCGCCGGCTGTGAGCCGAGGCGGACCATCATGACCGGCAAGGCGCGGGTGGCAAACGGGACGACCAACGGATCGACCGCGCGGATGGCCGGCTGCACACGAGAGTTGAAGTCGTTTTGAACAGACTGTGGGAGTCACTGCGTGACCGAGTTTGCGAAGTCGGTTCGCTGTCCGGCGGGCCCCGGACGGGCAGGGCCGGAGCCACGGAAGAGGCAGCGGCGCAAGGAGTCCAGGCTCGATCCGTGGAAGCGGTTGATCGACGGGAACTGCGGGCGGACCTGAATACTCCGTCCAAGCAGCGGCCCACGGCACAGCGGATCTTCGACCGGCTGGTCGAGGAGCATGAGGAGGACGGCTTCTCATGTCCCGTCGTCCGTGTCCACGTGAAGGGGCGTCGCAGGGAGATCCGTTGACAGGCCGGAGTGGGGACGGAGGCGATGTTCGTGCCGCAAACGCATCTGCCGGGCCCTGGCCATCGTGCGCGACCCCGGGTTCAACGTCGGCGACGCATGCGCTGATCTTGGTGTGTGAAGTGTGGCAAAGGTTCATCAGTGAGCCCCCGCCAACTGGCGTTGGGAACATCTGGTCTCGTTGCCTTGAATCCGCTGCGCCAGTTGATCAGTGCACCTACCACGAGTTCGATGTAGTCGAGCATCTCGCGAACCATCGCGTCGGTGTCGACGGAAGCTACATCTCCCGGGTCCGAGGAAGCCTGCTTGCGCATGACCCCGAGGGCCTCGAACACCAAGTTGTAGGTATCAGCTACAGCCATGCGGAGTTTGGGTTCAGAGAGCCCCGAAAACCGGACAATGCACATGTCGCCGAACTTGTCCGCCGCCTGCCATAACGTGGACCAGTCACCGCGAGGCGGCTGCCACGGTTGTGGGTTGAAGGCGGCGTGGACTTCGAGTAGCCCCGCGGCAAGATCCTCAGCAGCTCCAAACGCCAGCTGTTCGCGTGCGGATTTCCTCTCGTGCCATCTCGTTGCGTAAAACGTGCCGACGGCGAGCGTGCCAGACAGCAGTGAACCCAGCAGCGCGGAGCCGCTGCCGTCCCAGAAGCCATCTGCGAGATCCACATCCCTCCCAGGAACGCAACTACGGCAAGTTTCAAGTGTCCCTCTGTACCCCGGAGTTCGTCACCACTTCGTCCCAGTCCCTGTTGTCGCCTCGCCGGCCGAGTCGAATGAACTTGTCGATGAGTGGGACGTGGCCGACGAGGAGCGCCGGTTGTGTTCGCGGGCCCCGCACGGGCGGCGAGTACTTCGCGCAGGAACAGTCGCCCATGCGGCCGCGGTCGCGTGAGGTGTTCGAGACGGGCCGGTGGTTCACCCCGCAGGTCACCTGCTCAGGGCAGGTCGCCGTCCGCAGCGACGCCTACTCCGTGCCGTTCTGTCTGCCCCGCCCTGGCGCCCTACCGAGCCTTCCGTCCCTGACGGGCACGCTCGCGTCAACGATCAGCTCGTTCTGCCCGGTACGCAACGCAGCCTGAACCGGACCGGTCTATCGCCCCAGCGCAAGCCTCATTCACTCGAAGGGATGACTCGCCAGGATCTGACCGTCTCGCATCTCCCCTTGCTTCTAGGGTGGTTGAGCGTTGCCCGAGCCCCCGGTGACCGTCCCACGATCCACTCCCGGACTCTGAGGGTCTCGCATGAGGAACCGCCATGGGCATCAACGACGGGCACCCGGACTCCACCCAGCCCCGAAGCAACTCACTGGCGGGGCTCCTTCCGCCCCCGTGCCGACACGCGAGAAGTTACCTTGACCGCGGTGTCACCGTGATAAAGCTCCGCGGAGCCATCGACCTGAGCAACATCCCTGAGATCCAGGCGCATACCGACGCCGTTACTGCCCGGCACGGTGTCCGCGTGATCGTGGATCTGCGACCCGTGGAGTTCCTCGACTGTGCGACCCTCGGTCTGCTCTGCAGAACCCGATGCAGGGTCCTGGAACGTGACGGCCACTTGGCGCTGGTGTGTGTCCGTGCCTGGCACCTGCGGATCTTCAAAGTCGCCGGACTCCACACGCTCTTCGAGCCTCTCGCCACCCTGGAAGACGCCCTGAACCACAGACGGTGAACCCACCAACAGCCCTTAGCCGGCAGGGAATTTCAAGCAATGCCGACGAGTCGCATCACGATCGCGGACCGGCCCGCCGCCGGCATCGGCCGAATCACGTCCTGCCGCCATTACCCCGCCCTGATATGCGCTCCCTGGGCAGGGCCTTCGTCTTCTTGCGGGCCCACATCTTTCGCCCCCTGCCCCCGGGTCGCAGTGACTGTCCGACCACTGTGAGCGGCAGGAGCCGCATCGCCGACAACGCAGCTCCGGGCGGGCGGTGAGGACGGGGCGAGTGCGAGCCGGTGATGGGAAGACATCCTGAGCCTCGCACACACCGCTCAGCCCTCGTGCTCGGGAGTCCCGCGAACCAACTTGATACGCCGCACGGTCCACACCCACTTCGGCTCCACGGTCCTCACACCTTGAACGGCGTCAGCGAGGACGAGCTCGGCCAGGGCGCCTGGGAAGCCCGCTAGGGCGGCTTCCTTTGCGGGATTCGGCGGTACGGCGGACCCGCGCCGGGATCTTGTCACCCGAAGTTCAGTGGGCTCGCTGCGCGCGCGGACCCGGTTCCGGGTCCGGCACAGGACACTGAGCCCGGAGCAGTCGATGAAGGACACGGACCGCAGGCCGAGCGCCGGATCGGGGTGTGGGCCCGAGGTCAGGGCGTCGAGGTGGGACGTCGGCGGGATCGCCGTCACGAGGTCGATCCCGCCGTGCCACGTCATGGCGGTCGCCCCGTCGATGCTGCGTACGGTGCGCGACGGTGCGGACCTCGTGTGGTTTTCGGGCATGGTGAGATCGAAGCCTCAGTGGAAGTCCGTGCGGAAGTGCCTATCGGTCCCTGGAGGTTGGGCCAGGTAGGCCCCGGTACATGCCGCGCTCAGCAGGGCCCGTCCGGTCGGGACGATGGCCCGACCGGCCCAAGCGGTCCGCCTCGCACTCAGGTCAAGCTGGACGTGCGGGGTGAACCCGGCGCGAGCGGGACGCCGGACTCGTACTGGCAGCCGAGATTCCGCCCCTGACCATCAGCAAGCCGAGGGACGTGATGACCATGCCCGAACAGACACGGACCAACACCGATACGTCGGCGGAACGACCCTTGGGCGACCTGGGGCGCCGCCTCGCCACCCGGCGCGCACAACTGGGCCTGACCCTCCCGGAGGCGGCCACCCGGGCGGGCATGGCGACCAGCTACCTCAAGTACCTGGAGGAGCACCCCGGCGCCGCACCGAGCAGGGATGCGCTCCTCGGCCTGGCCGACGTCCTGGAGACCACGGTGTCGGAACTCGCGGGCGCAGCCGTCGATCTGCCGCCCGGGCTTGAACAGGCCGCTCGCAGCCCCGAGTTCACGGAGCTGAGCACGGGCGAGTGCAGGTTCCTGCTCGGCACACACGGGGTCGGGAGGATCGCGGTGTCAACCGGTTCGGGACCTGTCGTCGTGCCGGTCAACTACAGCGTCGTCAATGGCGCGATCGTGTTCCGGACGGCCTCCGGCGCGACGCCTTCGCTGGCCGTCGGCCGTCGGGTGGCCTTCGAAGTCGACCGCATCGACGACGCGTTCAGCCGGGGCTGGAGTGTCCTCGTGCGGGGGCGTGGGCGAGCGGTGACGGACCCCGCCGAGGCACGCCGGCTCGAGGACGGTGCCCACAGCAGGCCGTGGGCGGGAGGCGAGCGCGAACTGTGGGTGCGGGTCGAACCGCAGGTGGTCACGGGACGCCGGATCACCGTGTGAGGGAGACGTCGTCGTCCGGCACGGTCCGGGCGGGCGGCACTCCCGCCTCCCCACGTCGCAAGCCGAACGGCCCTGTTCCAAGGGGCCGTTCGGCGTTCTGACGAGTACTCATGGCTCCTGCCCCGTCGGTCGGCGGGCGACGAACATCGTCGGTGGAGGCACTCCGGCCCGGATCGTCGGGCGGCGCCCCTGGTCCGCCGCGGACCCGCCTTCGGCGCCTCCTGCCCCAGGCACACGTCCTGGGCACACCCTGAGCGCGCAGAAGGGAAGCAGGCTCATGACTGTCCCACACGTGGTCGTCGGAGTAGACGGCTCACTGGTCTCCGTACGGGCGTTGGACCAGGCCGCGGAGGAAGCGGCACGGCGCGGCATCGCGCTGCGCGTGGTGTACGCGGTGCCCGACCGCGACGAAGCCGGCCCGGTTCTCGCGTCCTCCGGCTCGCGCGTGCGGGAGCGGCACCCCGGTGTGTCCGTGGAGACCAAGGCCGTAGCCGACGGCGTCGTGCGGGCGCTGGTCCGCGAGAGCGCGGACGCGGTGCTCACGGTCGTCGGCCCACGGGGACTCGGTGGACTGGCCAACCTCGTGTGCGGAGCGGTGAGTTCACGGCTGGCCGCGCAGGCGCACGGTCCGCTGCTGGTCGTACGCGGGGAATGCCCGCACGACGATCGCCGCGATGTGCTGCTCGGCCTGGCGAGCGACACCAGCACAGAGGCGGCCCTTTACGCCCTTGAGGAGGCGGAACTGCGCGGCGCGCGCCTGCGTGTCCTGCAATCCTCGACGCATCGGCACACGAGTCCCGAACTGCCCTTGCTGATACCGGCGATGAGCCCGGGACAGCGGAGCCGCCCGAGGGTGGCGGTGGAGAGTCGGACGGTCCACACCGCCCCGGCGCACGCCTTGGTCGAGGCCACCCGGGATGCCGTCGTCGTGGTCATCGGATCGCACCGGCCGGGCAGCGGACGCGGCGGACACCTGGGGCCGGTCGCGCGCACTCTCCTGCACCACTCGCACTGCCCCGTGGTCGTCGTCCCCACCGGATGCCGGTGACCACGTCAGGGCGGACACGGATCGTCTGCTCGTTCCACAGTCGTTGCCACCCAGGCCGCAACAACGCCTGACAGCGGGCCAGTTCACCGGGATCGGCCATGAGCTGGACGGACCCCTCGTGGATACGGATGACGATGTCCCGTAGTACAGAACATGGTTGACCAGGCGCTCGGTCGACAACGCGCGCCGGGTGAAGACGATGGTCCCCCACGACACGCTGCCCAACAGCCGCGGCGCCTCGGTGCTTTCGCGCTCCACACGCCGACGAGGGCCTGCGGCGACCGGACGGAACGGGGTGGCGGGGCCGGACGGCGCGCTTCAGGGACCCATCCGGCCCTGTCGGGGGTGTGGCGCCGAGCGCGAGTCTTGAGGCCTGGGAAGCAAGACCGGGGCTGCCGAGCCCGACGCCGCAAGGTCGCGGACCAGGCGGCACGCGGTGCCCGTCGGCGAACCGCTGAGCGAGGCGCCCAGGTTCTGAGACTGCGCGAGGGAAAGGGAGGACCGTCATGAGCGGCCCGGTCGTGGTAGGAGTCGATGGCTCGCAGTCGGGAATGGCGGCGGTGGAGGCCGCGGCGCACGAGGCCGAACGGATCGGGGTGGAGCTCCGGTTGGCGCACGCGTTTGAGTGGTCGTCGGCCCATGTGCCGTCCGGCGTTCCACCCTGGGATCGAGGTGGGGCCGGGGCGTGCCGTGAGGTGAGGGGCGCGTTGACCGAGGCCGAGGGATGGGCCCTTCGTGCCGCGCCCCATGTCCGTGTGACGCACGAGGTCCTCCTGGGTTCCCCCGTGACGGTGCTGGAATCCGGATCCCGTGAGGCGTCGCTCGTCGTGGTCGGCAGCCGTCTGCCGGGTAGGTCCGGCTCACTGCGAGCCGGCTCGGTGGCTGGGCAGTTGGCAGCCCATGGACGTTCTCCGGTACTGGTGGTGCGAGGCAGGCCCGACCCGGCCGGCGCCGTCGTGCTGGCCGGCGGCCACACGCAGGAGGCCTGGGCAGCGGCGGAGTTCGCCTACGCCGAGGCGTCGGCCCGTGGCGCGAACCTGGTCGTGCTGGACAGGACGACCACGTGGAACAGCCGGTCGCACCACGGCTTCGCCGACGCTCTGTCCGTGCTGAGCGAGAAGTACCCGGACGTCACCATGCACCGTGCCCGTGTCCGAGGCAGCCTCTGCCGGGCGCTCGTCGAGGCGAGCACCCGAGCACAACTCGTCGTGGTCGGCTCGCGAAACCGGGACCGCCTCGCGGGTGCACTGCTGGGCCCGGTCAGCCGGGCGGCACTGCACCACGCGGACTGCCCCGTTGCCGTGATCCGCTCGAAGAAGGGGTGACCGGGCGGCGACGTTGCCGCCTGACCCCGTCTCATGTACTGACCAGCGATCCAGGATGTGCCGGTCTGGATCGCAGAACAGCAGCGTCGGGCAGCAGGTACGGAGTCGGGCGTACGGCTCGGGGAGTACCGGCGCCGAAGCGCGACGCTTGACCGGTCCATCTTCGTGTTGTCGCACCGGGCGTGCTGCACGATGCGCCGATCGACCGTGGGGTGTTGTGACGAGTGCCGGTGCCGGAGAGAAGGCATGCGGCGACGAGTTGACCGCAGCGGGAAGCCCCAGCGCCTGAAACTGACAGTTACGGGCAAATTGCGCCCATGGGTGACGGTTCGGATGCTGACGGTGATCCGCTGCCGGCTCCCGAACTGCCGCCGGTGGCGTTGAAGCCGCGGGGGAGAGTGCGTTGACCTGCTGAGACGCACCGATGGGGTGGGCCGGGGCGGGGGTGCGTGCACTTCCGTCTCCGGCGCCCGTGCTGCGCCGCAGGTTACGCGAGAGCCGGGGATTGAGGGGTCCGCGCAGGCGAGGCGTCGATTCCGTTGGCCTGCCTCACATCGAGAACTCGCGTATCACCGTGTTGCGGAACACCGCGCTGCCGCCGATCGTGAACAGCGCGAGCCGGGTGTCCAGCAGGTACGGGAACACCTGGCTGGTGTGCACATAGCGGCCGTCGTCGACGAACATCTCCACCGACGTGCGGTCCACCAGGATGCGCAGCTTCACGGTGCCGGCGGACGGGTCGAACGGGGTGTGGCTCTCCTGCCACTTGCCGGACGTGTCGGCGTTCACCGTGTTGCGTCGGTTGAGGAAGGCGTAGTCGGCGTAGATCCCGGCGTCGATGTGCCGACCGCCGTCGGGTGAACGCCTCAACTGGAGGCCGGCGCCGGTGAGTTGGGACCACGTGAGCTCGGTCGTCACCTCGTAGGAGATACCGGTGTAGTCGAGCACCTTCGTGCCGTCCACGGTCACGTCGCCCAGGTTCACGGTGCGGGAGACATGAGAGTCGAGGCCGGCGACGGGCTGGGAGGCGAGGTAGTAGGTGTTGTCGGACGCCTTCTCCAGGGTGATCTCGCGGACGATGGAGTCGGTGCCGTTGAAGCCGTCGCAGTCGATGGTGGGGGTGGTGTTGGCGTAGTCCCAGTTGTTCACCCATCCGATCGCGTACCGGGCTGCCGCGTCCACCGCGCCGCTCGCGTTCCGCTTCTCGAAGGTGACGGCGCCGTACCAGTCCCAGCCGTGGTCGAGCCACTGCGGGTCACTCGCGTCGGCGGTGAACGCGCTGCCGTCGAAGGAACCCGTCCAGTAGGCGTACGTGTTGGGCAGCCCCGAGCCCTTCCCGTTGGCGCTCGCGCCGAGCACCCACTTCACGGTGCCGTCGCCGGCGGTGATGCGGAACAGGTCGGGGCACTCCAGTACGCCGATGCCGTCGTGGACGAAACCGCCCACGTACGTCCAGGACTTGAGGTTGTCGGAGTGGTAGAAACCGATCTTGTCGTTCTCGGCGAGGGCCATCACCCAGCGGCCCCGGTCCTCGTCCCGGATCACCTTGGGGTCGCGGAAGTCGGCGACGCCGGGGTTGGGCAGGACGGGGGCGGTCCCGTAGTTGGTGAAGGTGAGACCGCCGTCGGTCGAGTAGTACAGGAACTGCTCCTGGTCGTCGGTGCCGCCGCCGGGGGACATGGTGACGATGACGACGACCGCGCCCGCGCCGAATCCGGCCGTGTTGCCGGTGTCGACCACCGCCGAACCCGACCAGAGATCGCCGTTGGGCGTGGTGTCCTTGGGCACGGCGACCCCGCGGTCGGTGAAGGAGACCAGGTCCGTGGTGGTGGCCAGGCGCCACGCGGTGCCGACGACACCGGTGAAGTAGTCGGCGTTGTAGAGGTAGTAGTAGCGGTACTCGCCGTCGATCCAGACGGGCCGCTGCGGGTCGTTCTTCCAGTGGTCCGGGACCGTGAAGTGGTACGCGGCACGGTAACTCGCCCCGGTCACCGCGGACTTGGCGGCGCCCTCGGCCTTGGGCCTGGGCTTCGGGGCGGCAGTGGCCGTTCCGGTGGGCAGCAGTGCGACGGCGGTACCCGCCGCCGATCCTGCGAACAGTGATCTCCTGGAAATCCCCGATGTTCCGGGCATGACGCATCGTTCCTCTCGTGGCGGCTCACGGAGTAGAGCAGAGCAAGGGCGTGGAAAATCGGCTCCTGCGAACGAGGACTGTAGACCTAACTCGTTAAAGGTCAAGCGTTCCCGACCCTTGACAGGGCTGCTGCCCGGTTTCCATCATCTGGGGCATCACCCCTGAACTAACACGAGTTAGGCCCGTTGATGACTGACTCGCACATCCCCCGCCGCACGCTGCTGCGGTACGGCGCGTACGGGGCCGGAGCAGCCGCCCTGGCCGGGACCGCCGCGAGCTGGGACCGGCTCACGGGAGCCGACATCCCCGGCCGTGACGACGGCTCCCTCGTCGTCGCCACCCTCGGCGCCGCCTTCGACCCGGCCACCATCGACGCCCTCACCAAGGGCTTCCACCGGCTCCACCCCGACATCCCGCTGCGGGTGAACGCGGTGCAGGCCGTCGACTGGTCGGACTTCTTCGCGAAGATCCTCACCCAGATCGCCGCGGGTACCGCCCCCGACCTGGTGTATGTGGCCACCGAGGGCGTGCAGTTGTTCGCCCAGAAGCTCGGCGTGGCCCTGGACCACTGGGTGCGGCGGGACGCGGCGGAACTGCGTGAGTACTTCGCCGACGTCCACCCCTCGCTGGTCGAGTCGATGATGTACGAGGGGCACCTCTACCAACTCCCCATGGAGTTCAACGCCGCCGACATCTACCTCAACAAACAGGTGCTGAAGCGGGCGGGCGCGGGCTTCCCGGCGGCCGACTGGAGCCGCGACGACTTCACCGCGCTGCTGCGGGAGATGAAACGCACCGGCGGTGCGCACTTCACGCCGTACTTCTGGACCAACCGGCTGTGGGGCGGCGTGGTGCCCTGGCTCTTCGCGAACGGCACGAACCTGTTGAAGGAGTCGAAGGCGCCCGGCGGCTCCTGGCTGTGGGACAGCTTCTACCCGGCCGCCGACCGCAAGGGACGCGGCGGCGGCTTCCGCTGGAGCACCCCGCAGGCCACCGCCGACCGGGTCGAGGAGGCGTACGACTATCTCGCCTCCCTCGTCCAGGAGGACCTGTGCACCCGGCCCGAGGGCGGCAACGGCAGCAATCTGGTCGGCGTGTTCTCCACCGGCCGCGTCGGCGTCACACCGGCGGGCGGCTTCTGGGCGGGCGGCCTGCAGCAGGCCGGCATGCGGGCCGACGGCTACGACGTGCAGTACTTCCCGCGCTGGCGCACCCAGCGCCACCAGTTCGGCGCGGCGGGCTACGCGCTGCTGCGCACCTCGAAGAAGCAGGAAGCCGCCTGGGAGTTCATCAAGTACGCGGCCCGCAAGGACACCATGACCATGCTGTTCAAGAGCAACCAGACCACCCCGGCCCGGCGTTCGATGCTGAACGCCGCACGCTACGCCGAGAGCGGCCCGGCGCACTGGCGGGTCTTCTACGACACCCTCGACCGGTTCCCCGACACCGGCCCGATCCCCGCGCCGCCGCAGGTCGCCGAGGTGACCGACGTCCTGCTCAAGTACACCGGCACCGCGCTGGCCTCGCCGCGTGCGGTGGGTCCCGCGCTGCGCAGGATGCAGGGCGACCTGGAGCGGGCCATGGAGCGTGAGATATGACGAACACTCAGATCCCCAACTCCCAGGTAACTGCCGCACGTTCGCGGCCCGCCGCGCCAACCGCCGCCGTACGGCCGTCCGTCCGCGACCGCGGCTCCCGGCTGCTGGCCGCGCTGTTCCTGGCGCCCACGGTCGTCGGCATCGTCGTCTTCACGGTGGTGCCGATCATCGGGTCGATCGTGCTGAGCCTGTTCCACTGGAACGTGATCGACCCGCCCCGTTTCGCCGGCGGCGCCAACTACCGCACCACCTTCACGGATTCGACCGTCCTGGTCTCCTTCCGCAACACGCTCCTCTTCATGGTCCTCGCGGTCGCGCTGCAACTGCTGATCGCACTGTCGCTGGCGCTCGCGCTGAACGGGCGGATGCCGGGGTGGCTGCGGTCGCTGTTCCGTTCGGCGTTCTTCTTCCCGCTGGTGCTGTCCGCCGCTTCGATCTCGGTGGTGATGAAGTACCTGTTCAACCAGGACTTCGGGGTGGTGAACTGGCTGATCGGCCTGGTCGGCATCGCGCCCGTGCCCTGGCTGACCTCGGAGCACGCGGCGATGGCCACGGTGGTCCTGGTCTACGTATGGCAGCAATTCGGTTTCTCGTTCCTGCTGTTCGTCGGCGGTCTGAACAACATCCCCAAGGAGATCCACGAGGCCGCCGCCCTCGACGGCGCGACCGGCCTGCGCAAGCACCTCGGCATCACCCTGCCGCTGCTGTCGCCGACACTGCTCGTCGCGTCGGTGGTCGGCATCATCAACGCCCTCCAGGTCTTCGAACAGCCCTACGTCCTCACCGACGGCGGACCCGGCGACGCCACCCGCACCGTGGTGATGGTGATCTACGAGAGGGCCTTCGAGCAGCTCGACTTCGGCGAGGCATCCGCGGTGGGCGTGCTGCTCTTCGCGCTGATCATGGCGGTCACCGCCGTCCAGTTCCGGCTCAGCCGGCGTTTCGTCCACTACCAGTGAGCCGGTGAGCCGCATGAGCGCTATGAGCCAAGCAACCCCGACCCTGAAGGCAACCCCGACCCTGAGCCGCGTACGACACTCCCTCGCCCCCTGGACCCGGATCGCCGTACTGACCGTGTGCGCCCTGCTGACGCTGGGCCCGGTCATCTGGACCGTCTCCACCTCGCTGCGCACTCCGGCCCAGTCCTTCGACCTGCCCCCGCAGATCATCCCGACGCACCCGACGACCGCCGCCTACCGCGGGGTCTTCGATCAGATCGACGTATGGCTGCTCGCCCTGAACTCCACTCTCGTGACGGCACTGATCGCCGTCGGCCAGATGATCACGGCGGGCCTGGCCGGATACGCCTTCGCGCGCCTGGAGTTCCGTTTCAAGAAGCCGCTCTTCGGCCTGGTCCTGGCGACCATGATGGTGCCGTTGCAGGTCACCATCGTGCCGGTGTTCCTGGTGCTGAAGTCGATGGGCCTCACCGACACGCTCCTCGGCCTGATCATCCCGGCCTTCCCGACGGCCTTCGGCACGTTCCTGATGCGCCAGTACTTCCTCGGTATGCCGAAGGACCTGGGCGAGGCGGCCATGCTGGACGGCGCGGGGACCTGGCGGATCTTCCGCTCGGTGTACGCGCCGCTGGCCGCGCCCGGCCTGGCGATCGTCGGCGTGCTGGCCTTCAACTACCACTGGAACGAGTTCTTCCGCCCGCTGATCCTGGAGACCTCCAGCCAGAACTACACGCTTCCGCTGGGTCTGGTCTCCCTGCAGGGCAACCTCGGCACCGGGTCGATCTCGGTGGTCCTGGCCGGGGTCGTGCTCTCGATGCTCCCCGCCCTCGCCGTGTTCGTCGTCGGCCAGCGCCCTCTCCGCGAGGGCATCACCTCGGCAGGAGTCAACCGTTGAGCAATGACCCCAACGCGCCGCGTTTCAGGGTCCGTCCGCCCGCCGGCTGGATCAACGACCCCAATGGGCCGTTCCGTTGGCGGGACCGCTACCACCTCTTCTACCAGCACAACCCCGACGCACCGGTGCACGCGAACGTCCACTGGGGTCACGCCTCCAGCGCCGACCTCGCGCGCTGGGAGCACCACCCGATCGCGCTGACTCCGACGCCGGGCGGCCCCGACGAGGCCGGCTGCTGGTCGGGCTGCGTGACCGACGACGCCGGCACACCGACCGCCGTATACACGGGAGTTGACCATGCCCACACCGGACTCGGCACCATCTGCCTGGCACGGGCGGCGGACCCGGACGACGAGCGGCTGACTGAGTGGAAGCCGCTGCCGACACCGGTGGTGGCCGGGCCGCCGCCGGGCCTGGACGTCGTGATGTTCCGCGACCCGTTCGTCTTCCGCCACGCGGACAGGCGCTGGGCGCTCGTCGGCGCCGGGCACGCCGACGGCACGCCGTCGGTCCTGCTCTACGACTGCGACGACCTCACCGACTGGCGGTTCGCCGGTGTGCTGCTGGACGGCAAGGACCCGGTGGCCGCGGGCGTGTTCGGCGACAAGTCGGTGGGCTGGGAGTGCCCGCACCTGTACCGGACGGCGGGCGGCGAGTACGTACTTCTGGTCTCCTTGTGGGACGGAGATCCCTGCTCCACGGGATATCTGACGGGCAGTCTGGAGGCTGATGGCAAGGGCGAGTTGAGGTTTGAGCCACGCACCGGCGGCCGACTCGACCAGGGACGGGACTTTTACGCCCCCGCCGTGCTCCAGGAGCCGGACCGCGCACTGCTGTGGGGCTGGTCGTGGGAGTCCCGCCCGCAGGAGGAGATAGACCGGGCCGGATGGGCGGGCGTACTCACGGCACCCCGGGTGGTCGACGTCCACCCCGACGGTTCACTGCGGGTGAGTCCGGCACCGGAACTCGAACTGCTGCGCCCGGCCGAGCCGTTCGTCACCGAGCCGGGCCGGGTTCCGCTTCCGCACACGTACGACCTGACGGTCACCGCCTGCGAACCGACCACGTTGAGCCTGCTCCGGGACGCGGTGGGCCGGGAGTTGACCGTCCGGGCGGACCCCGCCTCGGGGACGGTCGTCCTCGACCGCAGCGCCTGGCCCCGGACCGGCAGGGAAGGCTCCGCCCCGATCACCGTGCACGTGCCGAAGGCGCCGGAACTCGTACTCCGGCTGCTCGTCGACGGCTCGCTCCTCGAACTCTTCGTCGCGGACCGGGCCATGGTCACCGAGCGCGTCTCCCGGCGCCCCGGCGACATCGCCGAGCTGGTCGTCGACGGGCCGGGGGCCCGGGTCACGGGGTGGGCGCCGGACGCAGGGGGGCGCGGTTGACCGTGGGCCGGGGCAGGCGCGGGTCGGGTGCGCGGGTTACGGGGTGGGCATCGGGCCTACGGAGGCGCGGTTGGCTATGGGCCGGGGCGGGCGCGGGCCGGGTGTCCGGGTTACGGGGTGGGCGCCGGACGCAC
Source organism: Streptomyces xylophagus (assembly GCF_000716435.1). Taxonomy (GTDB): domain Bacteria; phylum Actinomycetota; class Actinomycetes; order Streptomycetales; family Streptomycetaceae; genus Streptomyces; species Streptomyces xylophagus. Next base: position 197,563 of record NZ_JNWO01000007.1, on the reverse strand, counting down.
GGAGCCGGGGCTGGCCATGGGCCGGGGCGGGCGTGGGCCGGGTGCCCAGGTCACCGGGCGGCCGGCTGGACCCACGGAGTCGCGGCTGACCAGAGTGCAGGCCACACGCGGACCGGGCGCCCGGGGCACCGGATGGGCGCCGCACCCACGAAAGCACGACTGACCATGCACGGGCCGGGTGCCCCGGTCATCGGCTGGGCGCCGGACCCACCGAGGCGCGGCTGACCACAGGGCAGGCCAGGCGCCGGACGGTCGCGGGCGGCGTACGGCCGGCTTCGATGGCGTCCAGGAGCAGACGGGTTGCCGCCTCGCCCATCGCCCGGTGCGGCAGCGCGACCGAGGTGAGCGGCGGGGTGAGGAACGCGGCCATGTGCTCCTGGTCGTCGTAACCGACCACCGACAGATCGGCGGGCACGTCGATCCCGAGCCGGGTCGCGGCGTGCAGGACGCCTGCCGCGACCCGGTCGTTGTAGCACAGGACGCCAGTGGGGCGTCGGCCCGGCTCGACCCCGTCGAGCAGGCGCAGCGCCCCCGCGTAGCCTGCGGAGATCTCCCCGCCGCCGCGCACGATCCACTCCGCGGGCACGGTGACGCCCTCGGCGCGCAGCGCGTCCCGGAAGCCGCGGGTGCGTTCCACGGAGGCGATGTCGTCCAGACCGCCGATCAGGGCGAGCCGGCGGTGGCCCGCGCCGAGCAGCAGCCGGGCCGCGGTACGGCCACCGGCGCGCTCGGCGGGGACCACGGCGGGCAGGGAGTCGTCCTCGGGCAGGCAGTTGGCCAGGACGGAGTGGGTGCGGTGCAGGCCCTCGGGGACGCGGACCCGGCGCAGTGACATGGCCGCGTAGATGATGCCGTCCACGCGCCGGTCGAGCAGCTCCGCGACAGCCGCGTCCTCCTTGGCCGGGTCACCGCCGGAGTCGACGGTGAGGACGAGATGGTCCCTGTCCCAGGCGGTCTCCATGGCGCCGCGCAGCAGCCGACCGGCGAACGGCGAGGACGCGATCTCATCGGTGACCAGCCCGATCACAGCCGTACGGCGACGGCGCAGACCGCGGGCCACCGGGTCGGGGCGGTAGCTCAGCTGGGCCGCGGCCTGCCGGATGCGCTCCTGAGTGGCGGGCGAGAGGTTGCCCTCGGCCCGGCCGTTGAACACGAAGGACACCGCGGTGTGCGACACACCGGCGAGCCGGGCGACGTCCCGTGACGTCGGGCGCCCGGTGCCCGCGCTCCCGCTCTCCTCGGCACCGCCCACGCCGCCCGCCGCCCTCACCCAGCCCGTCCCTGTCGATCACCGTCCACCCTATCGGCGGGGAGCGCCACGGCACACAGGAGAACCTCAGGGCGCGGCAGAGTGGGCATCCGATTTGATCACCGGATTTCCCGGAGGGTGGGGACCGTTTGGGACTGGACGTACGCACGTCGTCCGCCGGCGATGCCGACCCGCTGGCCCGGTGGCCGGGCCGCGATCTTCTTCGCGGTGGCGGGCATCGCGGACAAGGCCATCGCGAGTCAGACGGGGCTCAGTCGGCGCACGATCAAGCGCCACATCCAGCGGATGACGACCCTCGCCGGTGCTACGGCCCGTATGCGGCTCGCCTGGCAGGCGGCTCGCCGCGACCGACTCTGAACGGCTGCCGCCGGTGCCTCACCCGGCGCCGATCGTGCCGCACATCAGGTTGCCGGGTTCGGCAGGGTCGTCGCTGGTCCAGAACTGGGTCCACAGCGCGGCGAACTCAGGGCGGCTGAGGTAGCCGTCGGCGTCCTGGTCGAGCCGGTCGAAGGCACCGCCGGTCTCCACGGGCCGCCCGTGCCAGGTGTCGACGAGACGCTGGTGCTCGCCGCGTGAGATGCGCCCGTCGCCGTTCTCGTCGACCGCGTCGAAGATGGTGTCGGCGGTGGCGGTGACGGCCTCCGGGATGGTCGGCAGCAGGTCCACCATGGCGAGGAGGTCGTCCATGTCGATCCGGCCGTCCCGGTCCGTGTCCACGGTCTCCGACAGATGCTGCCACCAGCCCTTCAGTACGCCGTCCACGCGCGCGGCCAGTTCCGATGCCTCTCTCACTCGCGGCAGTCGGCCCCAGCGGTCCGCCAGGGCCACGAAGTCCGCCTCCTCCAGGTAGCCGTTGCCGTCCGCGTCGAACGCCTCGAACATGGCCTGGAGCTTGGCCCGCTGGAACTCGCTGGACATCACATGTCTCCTCACTCGCAGTACTGAGGACATGCTTTCCGCGGCCGGCCGCCCCGCAACGGCGCTCGCGCTCACCGCGGCGGGTACCCGCGCGCCCACGAGCCCGCCCGGTGCGCCGGGCGCCGGTTTGCCCGCGTCGGACGGAGGACCGTTCCCCCGCAACCGTCCACGCCCGCCGAGGGTCGCCGCCGATTCCGTACCCTGGCGGCATGCGCATGCGCCCCACCCTGAGCTGGACCCCCGCGGCGACGGACCTGCTGCCGGGCACCACCGACCTGGAGCCGGTCGTCGACGCGCTGAGCGCCGGCGGTGTGCTGGTGCTCAGCGGGGCGGGCCTCTCCACGGAGTCCGGCATCCCCGACTACCGGGGCGAGGGCGGGAGCCTGAGCCGGCACACCCCGATGACCTACCAGGACTTCACCGGGAGCGCGCACGCGCGGCGCCGGTACTGGGCGCGCAGCCACCTCGGATGGCGCACCTTCGGGCGGGCCCGCCCCAACGCGGGACACTTGGCGGTGGCCGCCTTCGCCCGGGACGCCCGCGTCTCGGGCGTGATCACCCAGAACGTCGACGGCCTGCACCAGGCCGCCGGCAGCGAGGGAGTCGTGGAGCTCCACGGCAGCCTGGACCGGGTCGTGTGCCTCTCCTGCCGCGCCATCAGCCCGCGCCGCGAACTCGCCCGGCGCCTGGAGGCCGAGAACCCGGGCTTCGACCCGGTCGCCGCCGGGATCAACCCGGACGGTGACGCGGACCTCACCGACGCGCAGGTCGGGGACTTCCGCGTCGTGCCGTGCGCCGACTGCGGGGGCGTCCTCAAACCGGACGTGGTCTTCTTCGGCGAGGCGGTTCCGCCGCAGCGCGTCGAGCACTGTCGGCGGCTGGTCCGCGAGTCGACCGCGCTGCTGGTCCTCGGCTCGTCGCTGACGGTGATGTCCGGGCTGCGGTTCGTCCGCCAGGCGTCCCAGGAGGGCAAGCCGGTGCTGATCGTCAACCGCGACCCCACCCGGGGCGACCCGCACGCCCGCACCCGGATCGCGCTGCCGCTGGGAACGGCCCTGACGACCGTCGCCGACCGACTCGGCATCCCGGTCGGCGGGCCGGCGGACTGAGGAAACAAAAGGGGAGGCTGCTGGGTGCTTACGCTGACGGAGATCGCTGAGGACCCCCTTCGCCTGACGAGCCGTCTGCAACCTCATGGCGGTCCGGATGTCGTCCTCCGCCCGCTGACGCACGCCGACACGGGGCAACTGGCCGAGTTCCTCGGTGCCCTGTCCTCCGAATCGAGGCGCTTCAGTACGTTCGACGGGTACGGCCTCGCGACCGCCCGGGAGCTGTGTGACGCGATCGCGCGCTACGACAAGCTCAGGCTGGTGCTCGAGGAAGTGCCGTCCGGCAGGATCGTCGGCCTTCTCGAATTCAGCCTCGCTCTGACCCCCGCGGACATCGCGCGCTACCAGGACGCGGGCATCCGCCTCACCGAGACGACCGACTGCCGCTTCGGCCCCACTCTGGCTGACGACTACCAGGACCGAGGCGTCGGGACACTCGCCTTCCCGCTGGTCACGGAGGTCGCACGACTGCTCGGCAAGACGAGGATCATCCTGTGGGGCGGCGTCCGCGCCGACAACCCCCGCGCCATCCGCTACTACGAGAAGAACGGCTTCCAGCCGGTCGGCTTCTTCACCGGGGCAGACGGGTCCCTGTCGCTCGACATGATGCGGGACCTGCACCCAGCACCGGATCCTGCAGAGCCCTCGACCCGACGCAGTCACCCGTAGCAGCGCCGGCGGACCTTTCGTGGTCTGACCGGCGACGCGCAACAGCAGCCGCCGGGCGGACTGCTCCTTCTCCGCGCGTCGTGTCATCCGTCCTCCCCGCAACCCGCCGCACGCTCCCGGCCAGAGCATTCACAGCAGCGTGAACGTTCGCGCAGGTCGGATGCCGTGTACCGCCGTACACCACCGGAAGGTCACCCCCGCGGCGAGCAGCTGTCGTACGCGTTAGACGCTCAACGGCTCCTGGAACCGGGCGTTGAGCTGCAGGGAGTGACCGGTGAACACCGGTACCCGGACGCAGGTGCCGGAGACCTTGAGCTCCGGGATTCCCAGGATCTTGCGGCTCTCGTTGCGCAGTTTCTGCTCCCCGTTGATCTCGTCGAGCCCGCCATCGACCAGGGAGCCGGCCAGAGGCCGCAGCACCGGCATGATCGACATCGTCGTACAGTTCGAGTTGGCCACGATTCCCTTGGGCCGGTCGGCCAGGGCGTGCGGGTTGACCTTGGACATCTTCTACCAGGTAATTTTGGTGTCCCCAGGTCAGGGTGCGGCCGGCTGAGCGGGCGGAGGCGAAGACGCGCAATTCATCGACGGGTCGCTCTTTGATGATATCGGGCAATACCGTTCCGGCGTTCCCTGTGGCGCCAATGATTCCGATTCGCATATGGTCGTCCCCATTTCCTTGCAGATCAACCAATGGAAGAGAAGAGTTCTGTTCGATGGCGGAGACCAGATCCCTACGGCGGCCCCGACCTCGTCCGGAGGCCGAGATCCAGCTTCTCTGCCTCCCGCATGCCGGTGGCTCGCACAGTCTCTACGCGACGTGGGCTGAATTGCTCCCACCTGAAGTGGAACTGATTCTCGCGTGTTATCCCGGCCGTCTCGATCGGATCGGCGATCCATGGCCGACCGGAATCCCCGAACTGGCCGAAGGAATTGCCGCGGAACTCGACGGTATGCTGGACCGACCATGGGCGGCTTTCGGGCACAGTATGGGAGCAGTCGTCGGTTATGAAGTCGGTCTGCATATGCAGACCGCTGGGAAGTCTTCCCCCAGTAGATTCTTCGCGTCCGCTCGCGAGGCACCGGACCGCCCGCCCGTGCGCGACCTTCATCTGAGGACGGACGACGAGCTGTGCGCCGAGTTGATCGAACTCGGTGGGACGGCCCCGGAGCTCTTGCGGATGCCGGAGATGAGGGAGTTCATCCTTCCTGTGGTTCGGGGCGACTACCGATTGCTGGCGGAGTACGGACCTCGCGCGGACGGGCGTCTGGCGTGTCCCGTCACCGCGTTCATCGGCACGACGGACCACGGTGTGTCCCTCAAGGGCGTCGAGTGCTGGAGCGACTGGACGACCGGCTCGCTCGACGTGGTGCAGTTCCCCGGTGGCCACTTCTATCTCTCCGAGAACCCTGCCCGACTGATCCGCGACGTGATCGACAGGCTGCCGATCCGGGAGTGAACCGGCTGCCCCGCTCGCGCCGTTCGTTGGCGGCGGCCCGGTCCGCCCAGGTCCCACGATGTTGGCACAGCCGGAGGACCGAGCGGTGCGGGTGCACCGGCCGGGTCCGCGGCGTACGCGGTGGCCGGGCTCCCGCAGCCGTCAGTACGCCCGCGCCTCAACTCAGTCGGTGGGCAGCGGGTTTTGGTGGGAGCGTTCGGCGCCGTCGCGGGCTGATTCACGGACCGCGGCGAAGCCGTACGCGGTCATGTCAGCCTCGTACTTGCGCAGTTCGGGGATGAGGGGTGCCCCGGTGGCGGCCTGGGCGAGGGCTTCGGTGAGGGCTGCGGCGTCACGCAGGGCGGTGTTGGCGCCGGCGCCGCCGGCCGGGCTCATCGTGTGGATGGCGTCGCCGAGGAGGGTGACCGGGGTGGTGGGCCAGGCGGGGATCGGGATGCTGGTGCGCAGGGTGAGGGGGAAGACGGCGTCGGGGAGCCAGTGTTCGATGATGGCGCGCAGCCCGGGGTGCCAGTCCTTCGTCATGTTCAGGGCCAGCTGGTGCAGTTCCCGGCTGGTCAGTGAGCGCAGGTCGTCGTGGGGGAAGCGTTCGACGCGGGCGCCAAAGTAGCAGGCCATGTAGGCGCCGCTGTCGTGCAGTTCGGCGCCGGGAGTGAGACGGGCGGCGGCTTGCGCGACGGGCTCGTCGGGCTGGTGCGGGCCGATGCCCATGTAGCGCTCGCGGGTGCCGACGAGAGGGGTGAAGACGTTGAACATGACGTCGCGGAAGAGGCCGCGGGTGTGGTCGTCGAGCGGGACCTTGCCGTAGATCTGGCGGACGCCGCTGTCCATGATCCGGGCGTGCGGTAGATACTGCCGGCGTACGGCGGAGTTGACGCCGTCCGCGGCGATCAGGACGTCGCCGGTGGCGGTGGTGCCGTCGGCGAAGTGTGCGGTGACCGGGCCGTCGCCGGTGGCGGAGGTGTCGTAGCGGACGAGCTTCTTGCCGAAGGCCACGTGGTCGGCCAGGCCCTCGAAGAGGATCTGGCGCAGGGTGAGGCGGTCGACGGAGATCGGGGTCTCGTCGGGGTCGTCCTCCAGGACGCGGGTCTCGTTGACCTGGTCGTCGAGCTTGACGATGCGCAGGGGCGGGTAGCCGGCGGTGGCGCGGAAGAGGTCGTACAGCTCGGCGGGCAGTGACTCGCGCAGGACGCGGTCGCCGGTGGGGTCGATGTAGAGGCGGTAGCCCTGGTTGCGTACGAGCAGGGCGTCGTCGCGCTCGTAGACGGTGACGTCGACGCCGCGGCGGCGAAGTCCCTGGGCCAGGCAGAGGCCGCCCAGGCCGGCGCCGATGACCATGACACGCAAACGGGTTTCAGACATGACAGTCCCTTCCTCAATGCCGATGAGAGAAAGGGACGCACAGGGCACTACCGGCAAGAAGCCGGTGTGCTGAGAGCGCGAGCTCCGCCCGGACTTACCACTAACCGGGAACCGTTCTTTCGCGCGTCCACTGCCCACCACGCTAACAGACAATTGGGCCGAATGAGCTCAGACCGCTACGGGGGCGGACTACGGGTGCCGCACCGCAGGGAACCCCGCAGCCACCAGGTGCAGGGCGCCGCCCCCCCCGTGCGTAGGGCGTTGGCCGGGTGCGCCGCCCGTGCGCCCTGTACGCCCCGGCCACCCGCTCGCACATTGGGACGGCGCAGGGCCGTTTCGTCATGTGCGCGTCATTTACGGGAGGGGATCCCATGCACGGAAGAACCTCGCTCGGTACCGCCTTACGGATGCGGCGGCTGGTGCGGTGGCTGGTGTTACCCGCCGCACTCGCGGTCTCCGCGGCCGTCATGTCACCCGCTCAGGCGGTCGGCAACACCATCACCACCATCGCGTCCAGCCGCAGTCGAACTCCTCCAGCACCAGCCATCCGCCCGGCCGCAGGGCTGCCGCGAGCTTCTCGAGCACCGCCAACCGCTCCGGCAGGTGGCGCAGTACGAGACGGGCGTGGACGAGGTCGTAGTCCGTGCCCGGCAGCGGATCATTGACGATGTCGTGGCGCAACAGCCGTACGTGACGTGGGCGGTGTCGTGAAGCGGCCCAGCGCGGTTCGAGCTCGGTGACCGTCACCTCGCCCTCCGGCCCCACCTGTTCTCCGAGCCAGTCGCCCAACGAAGCCCTAGCGCCGCCGACTTCCAGGCAACGCCAGTGGGTGCCTGCGTTCTCCGTCGCCGGCCCGGCGCTGCCAGGTCACCCAGGTCGGGAGCCGTCGGCTCACCACTCGGCCGGGCGGCCCTTGAGTTGCTGCCAGTACCGGCGGTGGGCGTGGCGCGCCTGGTCGCTTGTCATTCCGGTGGGGAGTTCGGTGTCGAGCGGGTCGGCGAGTTCGGCGATGTCGCGCAGGGCGGCGGCCTGGCAGGCCCGCTTGGTGAACGCGTACTGCTCGACGCAGTCCTCGGGTGTCTGTTCGGCGACGGCGATCGCCCGCTCCAGCAGATCCTCGGCAGGCACCAACTCGTGCACCATGCCCAGCGCGTGCGCCTGATCCGGGGTGAAGATCTCCCCGCGCAGGCAGGTGCGTGCGGCGACCGGGTCGCCCCAGGCGTGGGCGAGCATGCGGACGTAGACGGCGGGCATCGGGATGCCGATGGGCACCTCGTTGAGTCCGAACCGTGCCGATCCGTCGGCGACGGCCACCCGGTAGTCGCAGACGGCGGCGGTGATCAGGCCGCCGGCGAAGGCGTGGCCGTTGACCGCGGCGACGGTCGGGCGCGGGTACGTGAACAGGCGCATGTTGGTCGCCCGGTAGTCCTGGAACCAGGTGGCGACGGCCGCCGGGGCGCCGGCGAAGAGGGGGAAGTGTTCGCCGAGGTCGAGGCCGGCGGAGAAGCGGGCGCCGGTGCCGGTCAGGACGACGGGGGACTGCGCGTGGTCGTGCTCGAGCCGGTCGAACGCCTCGTGCAGGTCGGCGAAGAAGGCGCGGTTCTGCGCGTTGACCGGGTTGGTCGTCATCGTCACGACGGCAACACGGCCCCGGCGCTCGATCATCCAGCTCATGTGTCGTCCTCCGTGGGGGGAGTGAGGGCGCCGGGTGGTGCGGCGGCCTCTGTCCTGGCATCGAGCGCGTGCAGTACGGCCACCATGTCCTCGCCGCCGTGGCCCCGCGCGACGGTCTCGTCGTAGAGGGCATGGCAGATGTCGAGGAGAGGGGAGGCCAGACCGGCCTTGCGGGCGGCTTCCGCGATCAGTTGGTTGTTCTTCAGTACGTCCGCTGCCGCCGCCTGGACGGCGAAGTCGCGGGACACCAGTTTGGGTGCCTTGACGCGGGAGACGGCGCTGGCCATCGGGCCGGCGTCCAGGACGTTCCGGAGCAGGTTCTGGTCGAGCCCGTGCCGGTCGGCGAAGTGGAACGCCTCGGTCAGTCCGGTGACCAGCGTGATCAGGAACAGGTTCACCGAGAACTTCATCAGCAGGGCACCCGGGACCGCACCGCAGCCGAACGTCTCCTGGCAGACCGGGGCGAGCAGGGGTCGTACGGCCTCCACGGCATCGGTGTCCCCCGCCAGCATTCCCACCAACTGCCCCTGTTCGGCCGGGAGTCGGGAGCCGGAGACCGGGGCCTCGACATACCTCCCGCCCGCCGACCGGATGTCGTCCTGGAGGCTGCCCGAGTACTCGGCCGAGGTCGTGCCCATGTGGACGACGGTGTGTCCGGCGACCCGCGCGGCGAAGTCGGGAGTGCCACGGCCCAGCACGGAGTCCATGGCCGTTTCGTCGGCCAGCATGAGGAACACGACGTCGTCGGCCCGGTCGAAGACCTCGGCAGGGCTTCCCGCGACCTTGGCGCCGGCGGCATACAGGGGCTCGCATCGGGTGGGCGTGCGGTTCCAGACCACTAGGGGAGTTCCCGCACGGGCGAGGTTGAGCGCCATGGGCTGGCCCATGACCCCGAGGCCGACGAAACCCACGTACGCCACGCTGTACCGCCGTTTCCGTCCCGCGGCGTAGCCGGACGTCTCCGCCGCCGCTGATCATGACAGCGGTCATAGTATTCCACTCTATGACGGCGGTCATAGAGTGGGTCCTGAAGCCTGCGGAACGGTGAAGGAGGTCTCGGATGGCGGCGACAGAGGTGCCCGGACGCGGGCCGCGCGAGCGGATGGTCTACAGCGCGGCGCAGCTCATCCGTCGGGACGGGGTCGCGTCGACCGGGATGCGGGAGGTCGCCGTCCACGCACAGGCGCCGCGCGGCTCACTCCAGCACTACTTCCCGGGCGGCAAGGAGCAGTTGGTGAACGAGGCGGTGGGCTGGGCCGGCCGATACGCGGGCAATCGCGTCACCCGTTTCCTCGCCGCGCTGCCCGAGCCGACGCCGAGCGGGCTGTTCGCCGAGATGGTGCGTCAGTGGACCGACGAGTACGCGGCCGTCGGGTTCGCGGGCGGCTGCCCGGTGGCCGCCGCCACGGTGGACTGCGCGGAGTCCGTGGTCGCGACGCGCGAAGCCGCTTCCGCCGCTTTTGCCACGTGGAGCGGCTCCATCGCCCATGCCCTCGGCGAGATGGGCGTGCCGGAGCAACGTGCCGAAGCGATGGCCACGCTCATGATCAGCGCCTTGGAGGGGGCGATCCTCATCGCCAGGGCCGAGCAGGACGTTCGTGCCCTGGCGACCGTGGCACGGGAACTCGGGCCTCTTCTGGACGCCGCGGTGCGCGAGGGCGACCGCCGCGGCTCGTGGGGTTCCCCTGCCGAAAGGCCGTAGACCGGCTGCTCGCTTTCAGTGCCCTTCCGTCGGTGCGTAGCGGTTGCGCATCGCGTCGCTCGCGGCGGGGCCCGCCGCGAAGACGTACGCGCTGCTGTCGTCGAGTCGGCGACCGGTTCCGGCGTCGACGACGACGGGCTCGACCTCCTCGCCGGTGTGCGCGTCGACGAGGATCATGCTGCGTTCCGCCGGTGCGAGGCGGGAGTTGCCCCATGCGGCGAGGGCGACGATCACCGGTCGGAGGGAGTGGCCGAGTTCGGTCAGCACGTACTCGTGGCGGACGGGGTTGGTCCGGTAGGGCCTGCGCTCCAACAGCCCGTCCTCGACGAGAGTCTTCAGTCGCGTGGTGAGCATGCTGGAGGAGATGCCGAGGCTCTCCTGGAACTGGTCGAAGCGCGTGTAGCCGTCGAAGGCGTCATGGAGCAGGAGCAACGTCCACCACTCGCCGACGTGCTGCACCGTCGTGGACAGCGGGCACTCCCGGTCCTCCAGCCTGATCCGGCTTGCCACGGCGGCCGTCCCTTCGGTTACTGCTAAAGTCGAAGTCAGTTACTTCTATTTTAGCAGTCATCTCGGAGGTGGCCGTCAGACCTGCCTGAGCGGCCGTCAACAGGAGGAGCGTCATGCACGACGACCAGTCACGGACCATCGCCCCGGACGCCCTGCCGGAGGTGGTCATCCGCTACTTGAAGGCGCACGCGGCCCACGACACCGCCGTCGCGGTCTCGGTGTTCACCGGTGATGCCACAGTGATCGACGACGGCAACACGTACGAGGGCACCGCGGCGATCGTGGACTGGCTGGGCCGATCCGCCACCGAATTCACCTACACCACCCGGCTCACTGACGCTCAGCGGTCCGACGCGACCCACTGTGTCGCCACGCAGCGTCTCGAAGGCGACTTCCCCGGCGGAGTCGTCGATCTGCACTACCGGTTCACCCTCCGCGACGACCTCGTCGAACGCCTCGTCATCGAGCCCTGAGGTGTCGAGGCGTCGGCATGTCCCGTCGTCAGCTTCGGACGGCGGTCAGCGCGGTGTCGAGGAGTTCGCCGATCGGCTTGGTGCCGTCTGTTCGCGCCCACTCGTCGACGGCGACGTTCAGGCAGGCCAGGGCGGAGGAGACGATCGCGCGGGCCCGTAGTTCCCGGGTGCGGGTCGGTCCCCGGAGGCGTCGGGTGATGTCCGGGAGCAGGGTGTCCGCCCAGCGTGCTCGCTTGTTCAGCAACGACGGCCGCAGCGCGGGAGTCGCGTCGAGCATCCTCGCCACGGCGATGTTGGTGTCGGCGTCGGCGGTGAGTTCGTCGAGGTGGGGTTGCATGGCGTGGCGCAGCGCGGTCCAGGAGTCCTCGTCGAGGGGGCGTGCCGCCAGGGCTTCGGCGAGTCTGTCGCCGATCTCGTCCATGTGGCCGACGACCATGTCCTCCTTGGTCGGGAAGTAGCGGAACACGCTGCGTCCCGACATGCCGACCGCGCCGGCGATCTGCTCGACGGTCGTCTGCTCGAAACCGTTCGCCACGAACAGCGTCATCGCGGTCTCGGCGATCTGCGTCCGCACCATGCGGCGGGTCATCTCCCGCAGCCCCGACTTCGCCCTCGCTGTGTTGGCCATGCGACCAGAATAGCGGTCACCGCCGAACCTGTCAGTCAGTGACAATCTCGTCTATCGTTGACGCATGCGTCGGCGTCGACCGAGCCCACGCATGACGCGATCGATGATCTTGAGGAGTGGGTGCGTCATGAAGGTGATCGTTGTCGGAACCGGGACGATCGGGGCGGCCGTGCGTGACACGCTCGGCGCCCATGGACACGAGGTCCTGTCGGTGGGCCGTAGCTCCGGCGACCTCCGGGCGGACATCACGGACATGGCGAGCCTGCGGGCTCTCTTCGCCGAGGTGGCCGAGGCCGGCGGCTTCGACGCCGTGGCCAGCGCGGCCGGGGACGTGTTCCCGGCGCCGCTGGAGCAGGCCACGGACCAGCAGTGGGCCGACTCCGTCGCGGCCAAGGGAATGGGGCAGATCAACCTCGTACGGGCCGCTCTGCCCCACATCGCCGACCGGGGCTCGTTCACGCTGGTCTCCGGCGTGCTCGCGGACGAGTTCACGCAGGCCGCCACGATCGGCGCGACGGTGAATCACATGGTGGAGGGCTTCGTGAAGGCGTCCGCGACGGAGCTGCCACGCGGTGTGCGCATCAACTGCGTCAGCCCCACGGTTCTGACGGAGTCCGTGGCCTACCACCCATACTTCCCCGGATTCCCCCCGGTACCGGCCGCCGAGGTCGCCCTCGCCTATCTCCGCGCCCTCTCGAATCCGTTCACCGGCCGCGTCCTCAAGCTGCACAGGACCGACAGCTGATCCCCACTGCGACGACGGTGGACGGGCCCGGTCGGCCGGGCCCGTCCCGTACTGCGTCGGGGTGTTCGGGTCAGACGGCGGCCGCGGCCGCGTGCAGGTTCTTCGCGGCCAGGGCGAGCCCCTCGGTCTGCGAGTACGCGGCGTCCTCGTGCTCGATGTTCACGGCCATGTCCGGGTCGACCTCGGCGAGGGCGCGCAGGAACTCCGTCCAGTACGCGACGTCATGGCCGACGCCGACGGCGACGAACTTCCACGCCGGGTTCTCGGGCCAGGAGTTGCACCAGAAGCCGTAGCCGGTGGGCACCTTGTCCGGTGCGTCGGCGGGCACGCGGGTGAACGACGTGTCCAGCACACCGCGGATGTCGGCGCCGGGGCACAGCATCGCGTCCTTCGCGGCGGCGTGGAACACCAGCGGGCCCAGCCACTTGATGGAGGCGACGATGTCCATGCCCTGCCACATCAGGTGCGAAGGGTCCATCTCCGCACCGACGTTGGTCGCGCCGGTCGCGTCGACGAGCCGCTTCAGGGTGACGGGGGAGAAGACGAGGTTGTGCGGGTGCATCTCGATGGCGACCCGGACGTCGTTCTCCCGGGCGAGCGCGTCGATCTCCTTCCAGAACTCGACCGCCACACCCCACTGGTAGTCCAGGACGTCCATGTAGACGCCGTCCCACGGATTCACCACCCAGGACGGGTACTTGGCGTCCGGGTCGGAGCCCGGCGTGCCCGACATGGTGACCACGTGCCGCACTCCGAGCAGGCCCGCGAGGCGGATCGTACGGCGCAGGTCGTCGGCGTGCTTCGGGCCGACCCCGGGGAGCGGGTTGAGGGGATTGCCGTTGCAGTTGAGGCCGGTCAGCTCCATCCCGCGCTCGGCGAAGGTCGCCAGGTACTCCTCGCGGGCGGTCGCCGAGGACAGCAGCAGGTCGACCGGGCAGTGCGGGGAGGGGATGAACCCGCCGGTGTTGACCTCGACGGAGGTCAGGCCGTTCTCCTTGAGGATGTCGAGGGCCTCGGCCAGCGGGCGGTCGTGCAGACAGGCGGTGTAGGCGCCGAGCTTGAGGGACATGCGGGTGCTCCTTGGATGTGTGCGGGTGGTCAGACGGCGGGCGGGACCGTGACGGCGGCGCCGCCGGTCTGCGAGGACTCGACGATCGCGCGGATGATCTCCATGGTCCGCAGTCCCTCGGCGAACGAGGCGCAGGCCGGGAGCGGTTCGGCGACCCTCGCCACCTGGTCGAGGAACGCCCGTGCCTGATAGGTGAAGTTGTCGGCGTTGCTCGCGCCCACGCCCGGTGCCTCCATCGGCACCCCGCCCGCGAAGTACGGCAGTTGGGGCCCGGCGATGATCTGCCGGGCGCCGCGGGTACGGGCGTCGGGCTGGGCGTCGTCGAAGAGGTACTCGGCCGGCCGGTGCTGGTCGAACGCGGCCCGGCCGCCGACCCCGAGCACGTCGAACGCGAGCCCGTTGGGCAGCCCGAAACCGGTGCGGGTGACGGAGAAGGTGCCGACGAGCCCGGACTCGAAGCGGGCCGTGAAGGACGCGGTGTCCTCGTTCTCCACCTCCCCGAACTCGTCCGACACGGGAGCGGCGTTGTGGCCGACGACCGCGCCCAGCGGCAGCGGACGCTTGGGGATCTGCGTGGACAGCGTGGCACCGGAGACCGAGGCGATGGGTCCGGCGACGTACTCGGCGGCGTCGATGACGTGCGAGCCGACGTCCCCGAGCGCGCCGGAACCGGCACCTCCCTTGAAGCGCCAACTCAGCGGCCCCTTGGGGTCGGTGGCGTAGTCGCACCAGTAACGTCCGCTGAACAGGGTGAGGTCACCCAGCTCCCCGCGCCGCACGTGGTCGCGGATCGCGGCGATGCCGGGGGAGCGGCGGAAGGTGTAGCCGACGGCGGTGACGACATCGGCGGACCGCTCCAACTCGGCCATCGCACGGGCGTCTTCGAGCGAACCGGCCAGCGGCTTCTCGCACAGCACGTGCTTCCCGGCGGCGACCAGTGCCTCGGCGATCGGCCGGTGCAGCGCGTTTCCTACGACGATGCTGACCGCGTCGATCGTCGGGTCCTCGGCGACGGCCTCCCAGCTCGGCAGCGCCTTGTCGAAGCCGTAGCGGCGGGCGGCGTCCTCGGCGAGCGCGGTGTTGGCATCGGCTATCGCGGCCAGCCGGACCGGCGGCAGGCCCGCCCCGAACACGGTGTTGACGTTGCGGTATCCGGCGGCATGACTGCGGCCGGCCATACCGGCTCCGATCACCGCGACGGACAAGGGCTTGGCGGAGGAGGTCATGAGGTGTCCTTCGAGACGTGATGTCAGCTGGAGGTGGGGAAGTTGAAGCCGGCGGAGACCTGCTGGGCGGGCTGCGGCCAGCGGGTGGTGACGACCTTGGGGCGGGTGTAGAAGCGGATGCCCTCGGGGCCGTGGATGGGGGAGTCGCCGATGAGGGAGTCCTTCCAACCGCCGAAGGAGTAGTACGACATCGGCACGGGCACCGGCACGTTGACGCCGATCATCCCGACCTCGACCTTGCGCTGGAAGCGGCGCGCGGCCTCGCCGGAGGCGGTGAACAGGGCTGTTCCGTTGCCGTACGGGTTGGCGTTGATGACGGCGATGGCTTCGTCGAGGGTGTCGACGCGGACGATCGCGAGGACCGGGCCGAAGAGTTCGTCCCGGTAGGCGTCCATCTTGGCGGTGACATGGTCGAGGAGGGAGGGGCCGGTGAAGAAGCCGTCCTCGTGGCCCTCTACCTTGAGGCCGCGGCCGTCCACGACGACGGTCGCGCCCTGCGTGGCAGCAATGCCGACGGCGTTCTCGACGCGTTCCTGCGCGACCTTGGTGATCAGCGGTCCCATCTCCACGCCGGGGACGTGGCCGGGGCCGACCTTCACCTCGCGGGCCTTGCGGGCCAGCACCTCCACCAGGCCGTCCGCCGCGTCACCCACGGCTACGGCGACGGAGACGGCCATGCAGCGCTCGCCGGCCGAACCGTAGGCGCCGGCCGTGATGTGGTTGGCGGCGAACTCGAGGTCGGCGTCGGGGAGGACGACGGCGTGGTTCTTGGCTCCGCCGAGCGCCTGGACGCGCTTGCCGTGCGAAGTGGCCTGCTCGTGCACGTACTTGGCGATCGGCGTCGACCCGACGAAGGAGACCGCCGCGATGCCGGGGTGGGCGAGGATCGCGTCGACGGCGTCCTTGCCGCCGTGCACGACGTTGAACACACCGTCGGGGAGCCCGGCGCGGCGGTACAGCTCGGCCACGAAGTTCGCGGCGGACGGGTCCCGCTCGCTGGGCTTGAGGATGAACGTGTTGCCGGTCGCGATGGCGATCGGGTGCATCCAAAGAGGCACCATGGCGGGGAAGTTGAAGGGCGTGATGCCCGCGACGACACCGAGCGGCTGACGGAAGTTGTGTACGTCCACGTCCCGCGAGACCTGGTCGGAGAACGACCCCTTCAGGACGTCCCCGAGACCACAGGCGAACTCCACGACCTCACGCCCGCGGGTGATCTCGCCCCGCGCGTCGGCCACGGTCTTGCCGTGCTCCGCGGAGATGATTCGCCCCAGCTCCTCCTCGTGCTCGACGAGCAACTGCCGGAAGGCGAACATCACTTGGGTGCGCTGCGACAGCGACGACTCCGACCAGGACTCGAAGGCACGCTCGGCGGCGACGAAGGCGGTGTTCACGACATCGGGCCCGCCCAGGACCACCCGGGCCTGCTCCTGGCCGGTGGCCGGGTCGAACACCGCGGCGGTGTCCGTGCCGGGCACGGCCGAACCGTCGATCCAGTGCTGAATGGTATTCACGGCAAGGTGTCCTTACAGGTAGTGGCGCTGGGCGTGCTTGTGGGCGGCGTACGTCTCGTACGCGCTACGGGTGGACTCCAGGGCGGAGACCTGGCTGACGGGTACGTCCCACCAGCCGTGCGCGGGCGGGTTGGGCCCGTACAGGTCGGTCTCGACGTGGACGACGGTGGTGCGGCTCGCGGCCTTTGCCTTCTCCATCGCCGTACGGAACTCGTCGACGGAGGCGGCCTGCAGGACGTCCGCGCCCAGGGACGAGGCGTTGGCGGCGAGGTCGACGGGGAGGACGTCTCCGTCGAGCTGGCCCGAAGTGCCGTTGCGGTAGCGGTACTTGGTGCCGAACCGCTGGGAGCCGAGCGACTCGGACAGGGCGCCGATGGAGGCGAATCCGTGGTTCTGGACGAGGACCAGGATGACCTTCAGGCCTTCGGAGACCATGGTCACGATCTCCTGAGCCATCATCAGATACGAGCCGTCGCCGACGAGTACGACGACCTCGCGCGAGGGATCGGCCATCTTGACGCCGACGCCGGCGGCGATCTCGTAGCCCATGCAGGAGTACGCGTACTCGACGTGGTAGGCCTTCGGATCCCTTGCCCGCCACAGCTGTTGGAGATCGCCGGGCATGGATCCGGCTGCGTTGATGACGACGTCACGGTCGCCGAGCACGTCGTTGAGGGCGCCCAGGATCTCCGTCTGTGCGGGCAGTGGGCCGTGGCCCACCGTGAAGCAGCCGTCCTCGATCTCCCTTGTACGGGCGATGAGTTGGCGGGTTCGCGCACGGTACTCCGGGGTGACCTCCCAGTCGGTCAGTGCTTCGGCTAGGGCCTCGATGCCGAGCCGGGCGTCGGCCACCAGGGGTTCCGCGGAGTGCTTGACCGCGTCCAGGCGGGCCACGTTGAGGTTGACGAAGGAGACGTCCGGGTTGGCGAAGACGGTGTGGCTCGCGGTGGTGAAGTCGCTGTAGCGGGTGCCGATACCGAGGACGACATCGGCTTCCTTCGCCAGTTCGTCGGCCGCGTACGAGCCGGTCGAGCCGATGCCGCCGACCGCGCAGGGGTGGTCCCAGGGGACCGCGCCCTTGCCGGCGTGGGTGTCGGCGACCGGGATGCCGGTGGCCTCGGCGAAGGCTCGGAGCTGGGTCTCGGCGCCGGAGTACACGGCACCGCCGCCCGCGACGATCAGCGGCTTGCGTGCCTTGCGCAGCAGCCGTGCGGCCCGCTCCACGGCGGCCGGCTCCGGCACCGGGCGGCCCACGTGCCAGACCCGGCGCCGGAAGAAGGCGACCGGCCAGTCGTACGCCTCCGCCTGTACGTCCTGCGGCAGGGTGAGGGTCACGGCGCCGGTCTCCACCGGGTCGGTCAGCACCCGCATCGCGGCCAGCGCGGCGGGGATCAGCTGTTCGGGCCGGGAGATCCGGTCGAAGTACTTCGATACGGCCCGGAACGCGTCGTTGACCGTGACGTCCCCGCCCCGGGTGTCCTCCAGTTGCTGGAGGACGGGATCGGCGGCGCGGGTGGCGAACATGTCGCTGGGCAGTAGCAGGACCGGTATGCGGTTGGTCGTCGCGAGGGCCGCGCCGGTGATCATGTTGGTGGAGCCGGGGCCGGTGGAGGCGGTGCAGGCGAAGGTGGCCAGCCGGTCGCGCATCTTCGCGTAGGCCACCGACGCGTGGACCATGCCCTGTTCGTTGCGGGCCAAGTAGTAGGGCAGGTCGGCCTCTTGGGTGACGGCGGCCTGGAGCAGCGCCTGGCCGATGCCGGCCACGTTGCCGTGTCCGAAGATGCCCCAGACTCCGGGGATCAGCCGCTGCTCCTGGCCGTCGCGCTCGCTGTACTGGTGGGCGAGGAAGCGGACCAGGGCCTGAGCGGTGGTGAGTCGTACGGTGGTCATCGCTGCGTGAGTCCTTCGAAGGGCAGGCGGTCGTCGACGTCCTGGGACCGCCAGGTCTCCCGCACACATCCGTGGGCGGGGTCGTCGCAGATCAGCCAGGCGCGGTCCTGGCCCGGTCCTGCCATGACGTTGAGGTAGTAGAGGTCGTAGCCGGGCGCCGCGATCGACGGGCCGTGCCAGCCGTGCGGGATCAGCACGGTGTCGCCGGAGCGGACCTCGGCCAGCACCTCGATGGGCCGCTCGGGAGTGCCGTAGACCCGCTGGTAACCGAAGCCGTCGCCTGCGACCTCGAAGTAGTAGATCTCCTCAAGCTCGGACTCGACTCCCGGCCGAGCTTCGTCGTGCTTGTGCGGCGGGTAGGAGGACCAGTTGCCGCCGGGGGTGAGGACCTCGCACACCAGCAGTTGCTCGGCGTCGAAGGTGCCCGGCAGGCAGTAGTTGTTGACCTGGCGGGAGCATGCTCCCGCGCCGCGCAGCTCGACGGGCACGTTCTTCTGGGACCCGTACCGAGCGGAGAGTGAGCTCCGCTCGGTACGGGCGTTGGGCAGTGCGAACGTCCCGCCGTCCGCACTGCTGATCAGGGCCTCCGACTCGCGGGGGAGGTAGGCGAAGTCGGTGGCGGAGGCGAACACGCCTGTCCGGCCGGTGAGTTCGAAGGCCGTGCCGTCCGTGGTGACGGTGCAGGAACCCGTCAGCGGCAGGACCAGGAACTCGGAATCCCCGGTGGACAGGGCGTGTGCCTCGCCCGGCTTCAGGGTCAGGATCCTGAGGCCGGAGTATCCCCAGCCCGCCGACTCGGGCGTGACCAGGAGGTCGTAGGGGCCGTCGGCCGAAGTCCCGCTGGGCAGGTGGTACTTGCTCGTGTCGCTCACAGCAGGCTCACCGCCTTGTCGACCGCGCCGGCGACATCACCGTTCGACGGGTAGAGCAGGGAGCGGCCGACCACCAGGCCCTGTGCGGTGGGGAGTTGGAGGGCCTTGCCCCAGGAGGCGAAGGCCGCTTCGGCGTCCTTGACCTCGCCGCCGAGGAGGAGCGCGGGGAGGGTTGAGGAGGCCAGGACGCGTTCCATGCCGTCCACGACCGGGAGCTTCAGCCAGGTGTAGGCGCTGCGGCGGCCCAGGCCCGAAGCGATGGTGATCGACTTGACCACGGCGTCCGTCGAGAGGTCGTTGCGTATCCTCCCGTCCTGCCAGGAGGAGAGGAACGGCTCCACCATGGCGATGAGTTGACGGTCGTTCAGCTCGTTGACGGCGCGGGCGGTGTTCTCCAGGACGGAGGGGGTCGCCGGGTCGTCGAGGGCTATACGGGTGAGCATCTTGCCGCCGTCGAAGCCCATCGCGGCGATCGTCTCGGCGTCGTACCCGGTGAAGCGGTCGTCGATCTCGAAGGCGGAACCCGCGAGCCCGGCCCGGTTCATGGAACCGAAGACGCTCTTGCCGTCCAGGACGCCGAGCAGCAGCAGGTCCTCCAGGATGTCGGCGGTGGCCAATACCCCGGTGACACCGGGCCGTTCGAGCGCGGTGCACAGGCGGTCGAGGAGTTCGAAGCGGTCGGCCATCGCGTGGGGGTTCGCGCCGACGCCGTTGGCGCCGCGTGCGGGATGGTCCGCCGCGATGATCATCGCCCGGCCGTGTTCGCCGAGCGGCGAGGTGGCCTTGACCCGGCGCGCGGCGGCGACCGCGACGGCACCGGGGTCGCCCACCCGGGCGGACACGATCCGGCTCACGTTGTCGGACAGCACGTCGTCACGCCCTTCGTTCGATGGTGGGGGAGGTGGCGGCGAGGGACGCCTCGCGGAGCTTGGCGTCGACCTCGGCCTCGGTGGGCATCGCGTCGGAGCAGGAGAGCCGGCCCGCGACGACGGCCCCGGCCGCGTTGGCGAAGGCGACCGTGCGGCGGGTGTCCCAGCCGGACAGCAGACCGTGGCAGAGCGCGCCGCCGAACGCGTCACCGGCGCCGAGTCCGTTGACCACCTCCACCGGGACCGGCGGTATCTCCACCGCCGACCCCGTGCGGTCGACGGCCAGGACACCCTTCGGCCCCTGCTTCACCACGGCCAGCTCCACCCCGGCGGCGAGCAGTGCCTTCGCGGCGGCGTACGGCTCGCGCTCGCCCGTCGCCACCTCGCACTCGTCGAGGTTGCCGACGGCCACCGTGGTGTGGCGCAGGGCCTCGGCGTAGTACGAACGCGCCTGACCGGCGTCCTTCCAGAACATGGGCCGCCAGTCCAGGTCGAACACCGTCGTCCCCGACTTCGCCCGGTGCGCGAGCGCCGCGAGCGTGGCCGAGCGGCTCGGTTCCTCGCTCAGCCCGGTGCCGGTGACCCACAGGATCGCGGCCTCGCGTACGGCGTCCAGGTCCAGCTCCTCCGGACGCAGGTCCAGGTCGGGAGCCTTGGGCAGCCGGTAGAAGTAGAGCGGGAAGTCGTCCGGCGGGAAGATCTCGCAGAACGTCACCGGGGTCGGCGCGATGTCCGACGTACCGGGTGTCGACGCCGTAGCCCGCCAGCGCGGTACGGACGAAGTCGCCGAACGGGTCGCGGCCCGTCTTGGTGACCACGGCCGAGGAGTGCCCGTACCGGGCGGCGGCGACGGCGACGTTGGTGGGGCTGCCGCCGAGGTACTTGCCGAACGTGGTGACCTCGGCCAGGCCCACGCCGGTCTGGAGCGGATACACGTCCACCCCGACACGGCCCATGGTCAGCACTTCCAACGGCATCGGATCGGTTTCCTTTCGATGGTCTTAAAGCGCTTTAAAGAGAGGGTGTGATTCTCCGCGCTCGACTGTCGTGCGGAGGGGCTGCCGCTGTCAGGCGGCGAGATATCCGGCGATCTTCTCGCGCATGAAGACGGACGACTCCTTGGCCCGTTCCTCCCAGGCGAACACGCAGGCCGTCAGGGTGCCGTCGAAGCCGTTCGCACGGAGCTCCCGGAACAGCTCGTCGAAGTCGACCTCGCCCTCGCCGATGTCGAGGTGCTGATGGATGCGCGCGGTGGTGCCCGGCGGGTTGAGGATGTACCGGTTGCCGGAGGACGCGGTGTGGTCGAAGGCGTCGGCGAGGTGGACGTGGGTGAGCAGGTCGCCCGCGTACTTGACGATGCCGGGGGCGTCGTTCCCGATGTGGAAGGTGTGCGGGGCGCAGTAGAGGAAGCTGACGTTGGGGTGGTTGATACCCCGGATCAGGTTGACCGCGTCGTAGCCGTTCTCGATGAAGTCGTCCGGGTGGGGTTCCAGGGCGAGTTTGATGCCCTCACGCTCGAAGAGCGGGAGCAGTTCGTCCATCGAGTTCCAGAACTGGGCCTCGCTGCGGTCCGCTTCCTCGGGCCGGCCGTTGAACTCGGAGATCATGCTGTCCACGCCCAACTCGGAGGCGATCTGGATCGACCGCTTCCAGTAGCGCACGGCGGCCTGCCGGGCGTCCTCGTCGGGGCCGGACCAGCGGAACAGCGGCAGCAGGGAGGAGATCCCGACGCCGGCCGCGTCCAGCGCCTTGCGGAACTTGCGCACGGTGGCGTCGTCCACGCGGGGGTGCCGGAAGAACGGGATGAAGTCCTCGCGGGGCGACAGCTCGATCCACTCGTAGCCCAACTCGGCCACCACACCGGGCAGTTCGAGCAGTGGGACATGACGGATCATGTACGGGTCGAGGGCGATCTTCATGAGGGAATGCCTTCGGGTATAGGGGAGCGGGGGTGCGGGGAGAGGGAGTTGGCGTGCGGGGCGCGTCCGGTGAACCCGTCCTCCCGCGCGGGGTAGGGCAGTTGTCCTGGCCTGGCCGTCAGTCGGCCGCTCCGGCCGAAGCCGTGACGTCCTCGTCCTCCGGCAGCTCGTTGACGTCGACGCCGCGGACCTGGGACAACTCGTGCTTGAGTGCGGCGAGTTCGGTGCCGCCGGCCATGTGGTTGGTCAGCTCTTCGAGGGTGATCTCGCTGCGTTCTGCGGAGAGTTCCATGGTGCCCAGGCGCAGGACGCTGAAGTGGTCGCCGACCATGTAGGCGTGGTGGGGGTTGTGGGTGATGAAGATGACGCCGAGGCCGCGTTCGCGGGCCGCGGCCACGTACTTGAGCACCACACCGGACTGCTTGACACCGAGGGCGGCGGTCGGCTCGTCCAGGATCAGCACCCGGGCGCCGAAGTAGACGGCGCGGGCGATGGCGACGCACTGGCGCTGGCCGCCGGAGAGGGTGCCGATGGGCTGGTCGAGGTTGTCCAGGACGATGCCCATGTTGCGCAGTTCCTCGTCGGCGGTCTTCTTCATCTTCTCGATGTCGAGACGGCGCACGGGCCAGGGGCCCTTGGTCATCTCCGAGCCGAGGAAGAAGTTGCGCCACACCGGCATCAACGGCACGACGGCCAGGTCCTGGTAGACCGTCGCGATACCGCGGTCCAACGCCTGACGCGGGGTGGTGAAGTGCACGGGCTCGCCGTCGACGAGGAATTCGCCCTCGGTGTGCTGGTGCAGGCCTGAGATGATTTTGATCAGGGTCGACTTGCCGGCGCCGTTGTCGCCGAGGACGCAGGTGACCTGGCCGGGGCGGACGGCGAGGTCGACGCCGTGCAGGGCGCGGACATTGCCGTAGGACTTGCCGGTGTTCTGCAGCTCAACTACCGGGGCGCCGTGAACGCCTTGAACCAGTCGGGGTTCCAGCCGGCGTAGACGATGCCCTGCTGCACCATGCCGAACATGAACGCGCCGAAGACGGGACCGATCGCCGAGCCCGCGCCGCCGGTCAGCAGACAGCCGCCGATGACGGCCGCCGCGATATAGATCAGTTCCTGTCCCACTCCCTCACCCGACTGCACGGTGTTGAAGGAGAACAGCTGGTGCATGCCGATGAACCAGGCACCGAAACCGACCAGCATGAACAGGGAGATCTTGGTGAAGTTCACCGGGACACCGACGGCGCGGGCGGATTCCTTGTTGCCGCCGACCGCGAAGATCCAGTTGCCGTACTTGGTGCGCAGCAGGACCCAGGTGGCGATGGCCGCGAAGACCAGCCACCACACCACGGTGATCTTGACTTCCACGCCGCCGACCTCGAACGAGGACGCGAAGACCTTCTTGGCCTGGCTGAACCCGTCCATAGTGCTGATGTCGTCGGTGGCGACGTTCCCGGTGACCAGCTTCGTCACCGCGAGGTTGACGCCCTGGAGGATCAGGAAGGTGCCCAGGGTGATGAGGAAGCTGGGCAGGCCGGTCTTGACCAGGAGCCAGCCGTTGAGGAATCCGATGCCCAGGGACACCGCCAGGGCGACGATCACACCGACCCATACGTTCATGGTCAGTTGGTAGCTGAGCATGCTCGCGCTCAGTGCCGACGTGATGACCGCGACACCGGCGGAGAGGTCGAACTCCCCGCCGATCATCAGCAGGGCGACCGGCAGCGCCATGATGCCGATCGTCGACGACTGGTACAGGATGTTCGCCATCGAGGCGCCGTCCCGCACCGGCGGGGCCGTGATCAGGAAGAACACGAACACGGCGGCGGCGCCGAGGAAGACGCCTATCTCGGGACGCGCCAACAGCCGTATCGCCAGGGGCCGTTCAACGGTCCGGCCGTCGGTCTCCTGCGGGCCGGAGGCCGGCGGTGAGGTCACCGCCGGCTCGGCGTGCTGGGTCGTGCTCATCACCGGGTGCCCTTCGCGGCGAACTTGGCGACGGTGTCGACGTTGGTCTTGTCGACGAAGGCGGGACCGGTCAGGACGGGCTGCTCACCGCCGCCGCTGTAGTTGCCGTTCGTCTTGTACAGCCACAGGGAGTCGACCGCCAAGTAGCCCTGGAGGTAGGGCTGTTGGTCGACTGCGAACTGGATGGTGCCCTTCTCGATGGCCGAGATGAGGTCCTTGTTGAGGTCGAAGGTGGCGACCTTCGCCTTGCTGCCCGCGTCCGACACCGACTGCACGGCCGTCAGCGCGAAGGGGGCGCCGAGGGTGACCACGTCGTCGATCGACTTGTCCTGGGTGAGCTTGGCGGTGATCGTCGACTTCACCGACGGCATGTCCGTGCCGTTGACGTAGAGGATGTCGGTCTTGCCGCTGAAGGTCTTCTTCACGCCGGCGCAGCGCTGCTCGAGGTTGACGTCGCCCTGGGCCTGGATCACGCACAACGTGTGCTTGACACCGGTGGAGTTGAGCTTGGTGCCGAGCGCCTGGCCGGAGACGGACTCGTCCTGGCCGAAGAAGGACAGCAGGCCCTGCTTCTTCCACTCGCTCAGGCCGGCGTTGAAGCCGACGACCGGGATGCCGGCCTGCTCGGCCTTGGCGACGACGGCCTTCATGGCGTCGGGCTTGGCGAGGGTGACGGCGATGCCGTCGACCTTCTGGTCGATCGCGTTCTGCACCAGGTTGGCCTGGTCGGCGGCCGTCTCGTCGTTCGAGTAGATGAGCTTGACGTTGTCCTTGGCTGCGGCGGCCTCGGCGCCCTTGCGGATGGTGTCCCAGAAGGTGTCGCCGGAGGGCGCGTGGGTGACCATCGCGATCGTCATGCGCGGAGTGGTGGCCTTGCCCGCCGAGGCGTTGCCGGTCGACTCCTCGGACTTCTTGCCGCCGGAGTTGCTGGAGCAGCCCGCGAGAGCGAGGGCGGCCACGGTGGCGGCGGCCACGACGGGGAGGACTCTGCGGGAGCGGGGAAGGGATGTACGGCTCATGGTTCGTGCACCTCGCTGTGCGACTGAAAGAGGTAGCAGGGCGGTGGGTCCGCGGCTGCTTGATGGGCCGGTGCCGGGGTCTGGACGGAGGATCGGAGTCGGCTCACAGGGAGCTGTGGCGGCCGGATGTGCCGGCCGCGACCGCTTGGTCCGCCTTGTGGGCGGCGTCGACGGTGAGCGGGTGTCCCCGCCGATCGCGGGCGATGCACCAACGACCTTCGTTGGAACATCAGGACAATTTAAAGCGCTTTAATTCCTGGTACTATCGACTCGTTTCAAGAGCGTGTCAAGGGCGTTGCGCGAGAAGATTGCGGCCGGGAGGCACAAGTGGAGGACGTCGGGGCGGAACGTCGCCGGGCAGCCGCGAAGAAGCGCCCACGACTCGAGGACGTGGCCGCACGCGTGGGTGTCTCCACCGCGTCCGTGTCCCTCGTGCTGCGCGGTGTGGCGGGCCCCAGCGAACGCACCCGGCAGCGAGTCCTCAAGGCTGCCGCCGACCTCGGCTACCAGGTGGACCGCACCGCCAGCCTGCTGGCCAGCAGGCGCACACGGATGCTCGGCGTCATGGTCGACGTCCACAGCCCCTTCCACGCGGACCTGGTCGAGTACCTGCACTCGGCTGCCGAGGAGGTCGGCTACGACCTCGTCCTGAGCACCCAGACCCGCACCCGTGACGAGCGCACCGCCGTCGAGACACTGCTGGCCTTCCGCAGCGAGGCGCTGATCCTGCTCGGTCCGACCGCCCCCGTCGACACGCTCGCCGCGCTCGACGGCAAAGCCCCCGTCATCGTTGTGGGCCGGCGGATCGAGGAAGGCCAACTGGACGTGGTGCGCACCGCGGACGACGACGGCGTGGGGCAGATCGTCGACCGGCTGGTGGCGCTCGGACACCGCGAGATCACGTACGTCGACGGCGGCAAGGGCGTGATCGCCACCGACCGGCGCCGCGGATACCGCACCGCCATGCGGCGCCACGGTCTGGACGCGCACATCAAGGTGCTGCGCGGCGACAACACCGAGGCGGCCGGCGAGCGTGCCGCCCGCCACCTCCTCGACGCGGGCGAACTGCCCACCGCGGTGGTCGCGTTCAACGACCAGAGCGCGATCGGCGTCCTGGCCGGCCTGGCCCGTGCCGGTGTCTCCGTCCCCGGCGAGGTGTCCGTCGCGGGATACGACGACGACAGACTCTCCCGCCTGAGCTGCTTCGACCTGACCACGGTCAGCCAGGGGGCCGAGGCGCAGGCGCGCTACGCGGTGGCCGCCGCCGTGGAACGCCTCGACGAGGGTCGTACCGAGCCCCGCGAGGTCGTCCTCGCCCCGCACCTCGTCGTGCGGCGCACCATAGCCGGGCCGCGCTGAGCATCACGCGTCGCCGGAGGGCCTTCGGCCTCGCGGGGTGCTGTGTTGCCGGCTGTCGACGCGGTCGGCATCTGCCGCGCCGACAGCCGCGTTTTTGACGCACCCGCCATGGCTTTCCCTGTACGGCTGACCCTGGGGCCGCGAGATCAGCGGCCGGGTCGCCGTGGTGGGCGCCGGGCCGGGCCATGGCGGTGGTCGGTCTTCGCCGGGCTCAAAGGCTTCCCGGCGCGACTCTGCGGGGCGTTGCCCGAGCGTTGACGAGTGACTGGATTCTGGACTGTGGGTATAGTGCTTGGACGTACAGTCTGAGTCGGCGAGGTGGGAATGGCGCACGGCAATCCGGCCCTGGACGCCGAACGGGACGCGCTCATCGGCGCGTTGAGGCCCGTCGTCGACGGGATCGCGGCGACGTTCGGCCCGGTGTGCGAGGTGGTGCTGCACGACTACCGGCACCCGGAGAAGTCCGTGGTCGCCGTCGCCGGAGCCCTGACCGGGCGCTCGGTGGGCGGGGCGATGAGCGAGATCGGGCTACGGGTGCTGGCGCGCGGGGACGAGGCCGCCGACGAGCTGAACTACCTGACCCGGACCAAGGGCGGCCAACTGCTCAAGTCGTCCACGATGGTGCTGCGCGACTCCACGGGCGCGGTGTTCGGTGCGCTCTGCGTCAACGTCGACGTCACCGCCGTACAGCAGGCGCAGGCACTGCTGGCCGGCATCGGCGGGGGCGGTGCGAGCGAGGCGTCGGCCACCACCACCTTCGGCAACGACATCGACTCCGTCGTCGAGGCCATCGTCGACGCCCATCAGCTGCGGCGCAGCAGGACCTGGGTCCAACTCGACCGCGCCCAGCGGCTGGAGCTGTTCCGCAGTCTCGACGAGCACGGGGTCTTCGCCGTGCGCCGGGCGATCGAGCAGGTCGCCGTCCGGCTCGGCATCTCCCGTGCCTCCGCCTACAGCTACCTCTCCCAGGCGCGGGCCGCGACCGGCACCCCCGCCCCTTCCGATCCCGCTTCCGATGGAGGAGCCGAGTGACGACCACCACCCCGCCCATCACCCTCGACGACGTCCGTGACGCCGCCGCGCAGATCAAGGGCGTCGCCCACCGCACCCCGGTGCTGCGCTCCCGCACCCTCGACGAACTCGTCGGCGCCGAGGTGTTCCTGAAGTGCGAGAACTTCCAGCGGATCGGCGCCTTCAAGTTCCGCGGCGCCTACAACGCGGCCTCCCGGCTCACGCCGGAGCAACTGGCCCGGGGCATCGCCGCCTACTCGTCTGGCAACCACGCCCAGGCCGTCGCCCTCGCCGCCCGCGAACTCGGCACCACCGCGGTGATCGTCATGCCCGAGGACACTCCCGCCTCGAAGCTGGCCGCGACTGCGGGGTACGGCGCCGAGATCGTCACGTACGACCGCTACCACGGCGACCGGGTGGCCATCGGGGAGGCCCTGGCCGCCGAGCGCGGGCTCAGTCTCATCCCGCCCTACGAGCATCCGCACGTCATGGCGGGACAGGGCACGGCGGCACTCGAACTCGTCGAGGAAGTGGGGGAGTTGGACGCCGTGCTGACGCCCGTGGGCGGCGGCGGACTGATCGCCGGGACGGCCACCGCCGTCAAGGGACTGAACCCGGGCACCCGCGTGATCGGCGTCGAACCGGAGGCCGGCGACGACACCAAACGGTCCCTGGAAGCGGGCCGGCGTGTGTCCATCCCCGTGCCGCGCACCATCGCCGACGGGCAGGCCGCCGACATCCCCGGCGAGCTGACCTTCTCCGTGAACCGACGGCTGGTCGACGAGATCGCGCTCGTCGGCGACGAGGAGATCAAGGACGCGATGCGGTTCGCCTTCGAGCGGCTGAAGATCGTCGTCGAGCCCAGTGGCGCCACCCCGTTGGCCGCGCTGCTCGCGGGGCGCGCGGGCCCGCTGTCGGGCCGGGTGGGGATGATCGTCTCGGGCGGCAACATCGACAGCGAGCGGTTCGCCCTGTTGTGCGCGAAGGGTTCGTGACTACGGCGCCCACGCCGGCGTCCCCCCGAATGGCGCTCCCGGGTGGACAGGAAGACGATGGAGTGGTGGGGCGCGGCCCCCGCCGGAGCGCCGGTGCCGTTCAAGGATGCCGGGAGACGGAGACCGGCCCCGGCCGTGCTGTGCGCGGCCGGAATGGAGGCAGCCGTCATGCTGGAAGTGAAGACGGTCGAGAAGCCGGACGAGCGACGTGACTTCCCCCGCGGCCACCTCGAAGCCGTCCACCTCAGCGGACTCGACTTCGCCGTGGGCACCTTCGAACCGGGCTGGCGCTGGTCCGAGTCCGTGGCACCGATCGCGGGAACCAAGAGTTGCGAGATCCACCACAACGGTTATGTCGTCCAGGGACGCATGCACCTCCGCATGGACGATGGCGGCGAGAGCGAAGTGGGCCCGGGCGACGTCTTCGTGTGCTCGCCAGGACACGACGCGTGGGTCGTCGGCGACGAACAGGTGATCGTGTACGACTTCGCGGGCGCCATGGCCAAGGACTACGCGAAGGCTCCGTAGCCGACTTGCATGTACGCGCCTTGCGGCACCACACCCGCCGGGCGCGTACGTCATTCCTGGTACGCGACGACCTGCCCCTCGGCGTACGTGACAGCCTCCGCGTGTCCGAACAGGCCGGGCAGCCCGCCCGTGTGCACGAACACGGTCCGCTCGCCCGGCCTGATGTCACCGTCCCGGACGGCCGCGATCAGACCGGCCATGGCCCGTCCCGTGTACGTCGGGTCGAGGACGAGCCCGGCGGTGCGGGCGGCGAGGGTGAGGGCGTTGGCGGTGGGTGCGGTGAGCGTGGCGTAGCCGCTGCCGATCTGATCGCGTCGTACCCGCAGTCCTTCCGGTGAGGTCAGCCCGGCGAACTCGCTTACGGCGGCGGCCGGTTCGGGCAGCGCGCCGACGTCGACCCCGAGTACCGCTTCGGTCCCGAGCGAGACCACCAGCCCCGCCATCGTGCCGCCCGAACCGAGCGCGACGACCGCGGTACGGAGATCGGGGAGCTGCCGGCGCAACTCCTCGCCGCAGCGCGCATAACCGCGTGCGCCGAGCGCGCTGGAACCGCCGAACGGGATCAGCGCGGGCTCGGCACCTCCCTTGCGCAGCTGCTCGCACACCTCGGCAGCCGCTCGGTCCAGCCCGGCCTGGTCGACGTCGCCCGCCCAGGCGATCCGGGCGCCGAACAGCCCGTCTAGGGCGAGGTTCCCCGAGCGCGACACACCCGGCGATCCGCGCAGCACCAGCACCACGTCCAGGCCCAGCCGGGCTCCGGCGGCGGCCGTCAGGCGGGCGTGGTTGCTCTGCGGGGCGCCCGTGGTGACGAGGGTGTCCGCGCCCTCGGCGAGCGCCGCGCCCACGGTCCACTCCAGCTTGCGGATCTTGTTGCCGCCGCCTCCGAGACCGGTCAGATCGTCGCGCTTGATCCACAGGTCGTCCGGTCCGAGCCCGATCGCGGCGGCCAGGCGGGGCGCCGGCTCGACGGGGGTGGGGAAGGTGGCCAGGTCCACGCGGGGGTCGCTCATGCCGTACATCATCGCGCGCTCCGGCCGTCGGCCCGGCTGCGGGTGGGTTCGCGAAACTGCCCGCGGGGTTGCCCGTGGAAACCGATCGGTTTACTGTGGTCGACGTGCGAGGAAACCGATCGGTTTCCATCTTGTTCCGGGTGTCCTACGGCATCCCCCACCTCGGGAGTTCTCCATGACGAACATCGAAGGTTCCGTCGTCCTCGTCACCGGCGGCAGCCGTGGCATCGGCCGCGCACTGGTGACAGCCCTGTACGAGCGCGGCGCCAAGAAGGTGTACGCCACCGCCCGCGACCCGAAGACCGTCACCCACCCCGACGCGGTACCGCTGGCGCTGGAGGTCAGCGACCCCGCGTCCGTCGCCGCGGCGGCCGAACAGGCGCAGGACGTCACGATCGTGATCAACAACGCGGGCGCGGCCGTGAACGCGAACTTCCTGGACTCACCCGTCGAGGACGTCCGCCGCGAGTTCGAGACCAACTTCTACGGCCCCCTGCTCGTCACCCGCGCATTCGTGCCGATCATCGAGCGCAACGGCGGCGGCCACATCCTCAACGTCCACTCGGTCCTGTCCTGGCTCGGCGTCCTGGGCTCCTACAGCGCCTCCAAGGCGGCCCTCTGGTCCCAGACCAACTCCCTGCGCCTGGACCTGAAGCCGCGCGGCATCGACGTCACCGGACTGCACGTCGGCTACGTCGACACGGACATGGCCGCGCAAGTCGACGCGCCCAAGTCCACTCCCGAGAGCGTGGCGGCACAGGCCCTCGACGGCATCGAGTCCGGCGCCTTCGAGGTACTGGCCGACGACCTGACCCGGCAGGTGAAGGCAGGCCTCTCCGCCGAAGGCGGCGCGCTGTACCCGCAGTTGACGGCGGCCTGAGGCCCGATGCGCCGGACGGGCCCCGTCAGATCGGCAGCAACCGGCCGACCAGCGCGCTGAGTTGCTGCGCGTTCCGGCACTCGTGCATCTCGACCAGCTCCGCGTAATCGGGTGCGGCCGAGTCGCCCGTGCCCCATTGGGAGCGCTGCTCGGGGTTCAACCAGTAGACGCGGCGGGCCCGTTGGGCGATGTGCCGGACGGCAGGGAGATTCGGGTCGCTCATGTTGGTGCGGGCGTCACCGAGCACGAACACGGTCGTACGCGGGCCGACCGCGTCGCCGTAACGCTCCGCGAACTCGCCCAGGGCGACGCCGTAGTCGCTGCTCCCGTGCCAGCCGGTGAGGGTGGCCTCGTCGCGGATCCGGGTGCCGAGGCCCTCGGGGTCGGCCGTGCCGTGCGTGAGCAGCGGGGTCACCTCGTCGAGGCGGTTGACGAAGGCGAACACACGCACCTTGCTGAACTGGTCGTGCAGCGCCTGCACCAGCAGCATCGTGAAGTCGGAGAAGCCCGACACCGAGCCCGACACATCGCACAGCAGCACCAGTTCGGGCCGGACCGGCCGGCGCCGGCGCAGCACCGGCCGCATCGGCACCCCGCCCGTGGACAGCGAACCGCGCAGGGTGCGGCGGAGGTCGATCGTGCCCCGGGACGCACGGCGCCGACGTGCGGCGAGGCGGGTGGCCAGCTTCCGGGCGAGAGGCTGAACTGCCCTCCGCAACTCGGCCAGTTGGGCGCGTCCGGCGAACAGGAAGTCGACGCGGTCCGCCGTCGGCGCCACCGCCCGCCGGGCGATCTCGTCCCGGCCGCGCCGCTCGGCGACCCGGCGTCGCGCCTCCGCGGCGACCTGCCGCCGGAAGCCCTCGATGCGCTGCCGGATCTCGTCCTCGAGCAGCCGGTCGGTGAACCCGGCGTTCCCGCCCTGCGCGCGGATGCTCGTCCGCACCCGGGCCAGCAGCGTCTGCGGTCGCAGCCACTCCAGGGTCTGGTGTGACGACCAGCCGTCCGACGTGGGGGAGTTGCCGTAGCCGCCGAAACCGTCGACGGCCTCCGCCGCCAACTGCCCCATCTGCGCCCGGTCGTTGGCGGTCAGCGCCGCCGCCAGCCGGTCGCGGAGGTCCTCGCGGTTGGTGGGCTGGCCCTGCGGTGCTCCGACACCGCGCGGGAAGTAGAGGTCGAAGACCGGGTCGAACACCGGGCGTTGGGCCGTGCCGTGCAGCAGCGTCGCGGCCAGCCCCTCGCGCAACAGCTCACGGTCCGCGAACCCGAGCGCCTCCATGGCCTGCGCCGCGTCCACGGTCTCACCGGTGCCGATCCGCAGACCGTGCGCGCGCAGCGCCCCGACGAGGCCGGTGAGTCGCTCGGCGACACCGACGGCGGTCACACGGCGTCCAGGTCGAGCTTGGCCGCCGCCCTGAGGATGTCGTCCTGGTGCTTGAGGAGTACGCCGAGGGTGTCCCGTACGACCGTCTCGTCGAGGGTGTCGGCGCCGAGCGCCAGCAGGGTGCGGGCCCAGTCGATGGTCTCGGCCACCGACGGCACCTTCCGCAGCTCCATCTCGCGCAGCGCCCCGACCACCCGGACTACCGACTCGGCCAGCGCCTGGCTGAGCCCCGGCACCTTGAGCCGTACGATCCGGCGCTCCAACTCCTCGTCGGGGAAGCCGATATGGAGGAACAGGCAGCGGCGGCGCAGGGCCTCGGACAGTTCGCGGCTCGCGTTCGAGGTGAGGACCACGAAGGGGCGGCGGGTCGCGGTGATCGTGCCCAACTCCGGGACGGTGACCTGGAAGTCGCTGAGTATTTCCAGCAGCAGGCCCTCCACCTCGACGTCCGCCTTGTCGGTCTCGTCGATCAGCAGGACCTTCGGGTCGTCGCCGCGGATCGCCGTCAGCAGCGGGCGGGGGAGCAGGAACTCCTCGCTGAAGATGTCGGTGCGGGTCTCGTCCCAGCTCTCGTCGCGGCCGGCGCTGATGCGCAGCAGCTGCTTGGCGTGGTTCCACTCGTACAGGGCCCGGGACTCGTCGACGCCCTCGTAGCACTGGAGCCGGACCAGCCGGGCCCCGGCGACCTCGGCGACGGCCTTGGCCAGTTCCGTCTTGCCGACACCGGCCGGGCCCTCGACGAGGAGCGGCTTGCCGAGGCGGTCGGCGAGGAAGACGGTCGTGGCGACGGCGGGCGAGGCCAGATAGCCGGCCTCGGCGAGGCGGGCGGCGACTTCGTCGACGGAACGGAACACGGGGCCTCCGGCGGTTCGCGGGTAGTGCATCGGCGCAGCAACATATCTAAGCGCTTGTTCACCCTCACTGTCACCCGGGATAAGGCGCCTGCGCAAGCTTGTACACCGATCGGTTTCCTCTTGGCTTCCGGCGCGGTAACCTCGCAGTATGGCTACGACGGACAAGGCGTCACCCCGTGAACGACTGCTCGACGCGGCGACCGAGCTCTTCTACCGCGACGGCGTTTCCATCGGCGTGGAGGCCCTGTGCAAGTCCGCCGGCGTCTCGAAGCGATCGATGTATCAGCTTTTCGACAGCAAGGACGAGGTCCTGGCCGCGAGCCTGGAGCGACGCGCCTCCGGCTACGCGGCGCGGATCGCGGCCGGTGTGGACGACGCCGGTACGCCGCGCGAGCGCATCCTGTACATCTTCGAGCAGGTGGAGAAGGTCTCGGTTGAGCCCGGGTTCATGGGCTGTCCGTTTCTTGCCGCGCTGGTCGAGCTGAAGGACCCCGAGCACCCGGCGAGCGTGGTCGCTCGCGCGGCGAAGGAGCGGATGCAGGACGCGTTCCGGGTGCAGGGCGAGTTGGGGGGCGCGCGTGAACCGGAGTTGTTGGCGCGGCAGTTGATGCTGGTCTTTGATGGTGCGAATGCTCGGGCCGGTGCGAAGTTGGAGACGTTGGACGGGCTCACTCTGGAGACGGTGACGACGCTGCTGGATGCGGGCGGGGTTGCC
This sequence comes from Streptomyces xylophagus, assembly GCF_000716435.1. Taxonomy (GTDB): domain Bacteria; phylum Actinomycetota; class Actinomycetes; order Streptomycetales; family Streptomycetaceae; genus Streptomyces; species Streptomyces xylophagus. Next base: position 163,967 of record NZ_JNWO01000007.1, on the reverse strand, counting down.
TGAACGCCGGGTTCTGTTGTGGGTTGTCTGCGGCGCCGTTGTGGCTGGGCGCGCTCACGCGGCGGAGCCGCATATTGATACCGCCCCGCGCCCCTATAGGGCGACGCCGTACCGTGGCGCATTTGGCTGGCCTGCGTAGACACGAGGAAGGGGCAGACGTCCGTAACGCCTGCCCCCAACCGCAATGCCCTCGTACTCACGCCGCCAGCCCCACCGACTCCACCGCCGGTGTCCGCAGCACCCGCCGTGCCGTCACCACGCTCGTCCCCAGCGTTACCGTCGTCGCCACCGCGACGACCGTCAGCCAGATCCCGAGGCCCTGGTGCGGGAGGACCGAGTCGGTGCGGACCATGGTGAAGGGGACGATCCCGGCCAGTGCGGCCACCGTGCCGGACAGTACCCCGGTGACCGTGAGGACGGCCGTCTCGGTGCCCACCGTGCGCAGTACCTGACCCGGAGTCGCGCCCGCCAGGCGCTGTCCGCCGAACTCCCGGGCGCGGTAAGTCGTCGCCGCGTACAGGGAGTTGACCAGCATCACGCAGACGAAGACCACGATGATGCCGACGACCGTGAAGTTGAGGGTCTCCAGGTTCTTCGCGTCCACCGACTTCGTCAGGCCCGACGCCTTGACCGCGTCGCTCTCCACCGCCTGCATGTACAGGGTCGCCGTGGACACCGCCGTGAACATGATCAGCGACATCAGGATGCCGGCGAGTTGGTCGGCCCGTTCCCGCAGATTGCGTACGGCCAACCAGCCGCTCGTGCCCGGCAGTTGGAGCCGGTCGAGCATGCCCTTCAGTAGCCGTGGTGCCAGCAGAGCCAAGCCGACCGAGAGCAGGGTCGCCCCGTACGCCGGTGCCGCCATCAACGCCGCGTCCGTGGCGGAGAAGGCGAAGGTCGCCGTCACCGACACCACACCCGCGACCAGCGCGGCGTAGGCGAAGAACGTCCGCGCCCGGCCCCGCTGTCGCCGTCCGCGTGTTGCCCGCCGTACGGCCAGGAACGCGGCGCCCGCCGAGGCCAACAGCGTGATGCCCAGGCCCGATTGGAGGGCGAACGGGCCGAAGGAGTAGTCGACGGACCGGGCGACCTGGCCGCTGTCCTGGAACACCCCGAGCAGTGCCCTCCCGCCGAGCATCGCCGGACCGATGGCGAGGACCGCGCCCACCAGGGCGACGGCCACCGCCTCGCCCACGACCATCCGCTTGAGCTGCGCCGGTGTCGCCCCCGAGCAGCGCAGGGTCTCCAACTCCCTTGTGCGCTGGCGGACGTTGACCGTCAGGGTGGAGGCGACGGCGAAGAAGACCAGCAGGGTGCCGTAGCCGCCGACGACGCTCGCCGACGTGGACAGCGTCTCGGCGCTGACCGCGTCGATGCCGTGCTGCGCCGCCGTGTCGTGCAGCGAGTTGAACGTCATGATGATCGCCGCGCCCAGGAACGCGGCCAGCAGCGTCGCCAGGAACCGGCCCGGCCGCTGCCGGATCGAACGCATCGCGAGGACGAACATCGCTCACACCCCCACCGGTACGTCGTCGCCCAGGTGCGCCAGCCGCTCGGCGACCGCATCGACGGTCGGCGCGTGCATCCGGCCGGCGAGCCGGCCGTCCGCGAGGAACACGACCGAGTCGGCGTACGACGCGGCGACCGGGTCGTGCGTCACCATCACCACGGTCCGGCCGTGTACTCGTACCGCCTCCCGCAACAGCAGCAGCACCTCCCGGGCGCTGCGTGTGTCCAGGGCACCGGTCGGTTCGTCCGCGAAGATCACCCGGGGTTCGGTGACCAGCGCGCGGGCGATGGCGACCCGCTGCCGCTGACCGCCGGACAGCTGGTCGGGGCGGTGGCCGAGCCGGTCGCCGAGGCCGACGGCGGTCAGGATCTCCCGGGCGCGGTCACGGTCGACGCGTCGGCCCGCGAGCTTCAGCGGCAGCACGGTGTTCTGCGCGACGGTGAGCGTGTCCAGGAGGTTGTACTGCTGGAACACGAACCCGATCCGACCGCGCCGGAACCTCGTCAGCTCGGCCTCGCTTCCGCCCGTCATCTCGGTGCCGTCGACCATCACGATCCCGCTGTCCGGCCGGTCAAGACCCGCCGCGCACTGCAAGAGTGTGGACTTGCCTGACCCGGAAGGACCCATCACCGCGGTGAAGGTGCCGCGTTCCAGGCTCAGCGTGACCCCGTCCAACGCGGTCACGGCGCTGTCGTCACAGCCGTAGGTCTTGCTCACCTTGACCAGCCGCAGTGCCTCGGCGGCGGGTCCTTCGTCGTGCGTCCGTCGTGCGGTGCGAAACATCGCCCTCACCCTCCGTGCGGCACGCCCTGTGCCTCGTCGAAGACGCTACGGAGACGGCGTCCGGCACACATTGGGCGCAGAACCCGTATCCGGGGGTGTACTCAGCGACACCCCGTACGGGTCACCAGAACGAGCCGACCCCCTGGCCCACCCGATGCAATGGACCCGTGACCGCGCCCCCGGACGACTGCCTCGCCCGCAACGAGTGGATCTGCGGCGAGTACCTGAGCACCCGCCGCCACATCCTCGTCGACGCGGTCGGCCAGCATCTCCAGCTGACCGCGATCTCGGTGCTCATCGGCCTGGCCATCGCGCTTCCACTCGCGGTGGTGGCCCGCCGCTGGGGCTGGGCGGCGGGACCGGTGCTCGCGGTGACGACGATCCTCTACACGATCCCGTCCCTGGCGATGTTCTCCCTGCTCCTGCCCGTGTACGGCCTCTCCGCCACCCTCGTCGTCGCCGGGCTCGTCCTCTACTCGCTCACCCTGCTGGTGAGGAACATCCTCGCGGGGCTGCGCGCCGTACCCGAAGAGACCCGACAGGCCGCACGCGGCATGGGCTACGGCCCGATCCGCCTCCTGCTCACCGTGGAACTGCCCCTCGCGCTGCCCGCCGCGATGGCCGGACTGCGCATCGCCACCGTCTCGGCGGTCTCGCTGGTGACGGTCGGCGCGATCGTCGGCTTCGGCGGGCTGGGCAACCTCATCTACGCGGGCATGAACACCTACTTCAAGGCACAGGTGCTCACCGCGTCCGTGCTGTGTGTGGTGATCGCGATCGTGGCCGACCTGCTCCTCCTGCTCGTGCAACGCCTGATCACCCCCTGGACGCGGGCGGTGCGCGGATGAACACCCTGACCGATGCCTGGCACTGGCTCACCGACTCCGCCCACTGGAGCGGGGACGACGGCATCTGGCACCGGCTCGCGCAGCACCTCGTCCTCACGGTCGTCTGCCTGGTCATCAGCTGCCTGATCGCCCTGCCTGTCGCGCTGGTCCTCGGCCATCTCGGCAAGGGCGGCGCGCTTGCCGTCAACATCTCCAACATCGGCCGCGCTGTGCCCACCTTCGCCGTACTGGTCCTGCTGCTCCTGACCCCGATCGGCAAGTGGGGCGAGGGGCCCACGGTCGTCGCCCTCGTCCTGTTCGCCGTACCGCCCCTGCTCACCAACGCCTACGTCGGTATGCGCGAGGTCGACCGCGATGTGGTGCGGGCCGCGCGCGGGATGGGGATGACCGGGTCGCAGATGCTGTTCCGCGTCGAACTGCCGCTCTCCCTCCCGCTGTTGATGAACGGCGTACGGATCGCGGCCGTCCAGCTCGTCGCGACCGCCACGATCGCCGCGCTGGCCGGCGGTGGCGGACTCGGTCGCATCATCACCGCCGGCTTCAACCTCGCCAACACCGCCCAGGTGGTCGCCGGGGCCGTCCTCGTCGCGGTGTTCGCGCTGCTCGTCGAGGGCGTCTTCGAGGTCGCCGAACGGCTGGCGCCCCGGTGGGCGAGGGGAGTGCGATGAGGCGGCACATCGTCGCGGCCGTGCTGCTCCTCGCGGTCACCGGCTGCTCGACCGGACCCTCCCTGGAGAACCAGGGCGCCGTCACCGCACCACCCGGCGACAGCCACCACCTCACCATCGGCTCGGCCGGATTCACCGAGAGCGACCTGCTCGCCCAGATGTACGCCCTCCTGCTCAAGCAGGCCGGTTACAAGACGTCCCTGCTCACCGTCGCCAACCGCGAACTCTACGAACCCGCCCTGGAATCAGGGCAGATCGACGTCGTACCCGAGTACGCGGCCACCTTCGCCGACTGGCTCAACGCCAAGACCAACGGCCCCGACGCACCCGCCGTCGGCTCACCCGACCTCGCCACCACGATGAGGGCACTGCGCCAACTGGCCACGCCCCGCGGCCTCACGGTCCTCGACCCCGGGAAGGCCGTCGACCAGAACGCCTTCGCGGTGGCCCGCTCGTATGCCGAGAAGCACCACCTTAAGACCCTCAGCAACCTCGGCGCCTCGGGACTGAAAGTGCGGCTGGCGGCGGGCGACGAGTGCGTGCAACGGCCGTACTGCGAACCGGGGTTGAAGAAGACCTACGGCATCGACATCACCGCCGTCGACCCGAAGGGCGTCGGCACCACGCAGGCGAAGAGCGCGGTGCAGAACGGGCAGGACCAGATGGTGCTGACCACCACGACCGACGCCACCCTCGACGAGTTCGGCCTGGTCCTCCTCACCGACGACAAGCACCTCCAGAACGCCGACTACGTCGTCCCGGTCGTCAACCGTTCCCGGGCAGGGAGCTCCGGTGTGACCAAGGCGCTGGGGAAACTCAACGACGTCCTCACCACGGCCGACCTGGCATCGATGAATCAACAGGTCGACAGCTGGCGGCGGTTGGCGCAGGACGTGGCACGGACGTATCTGAAGGACAAGGGGCTGTTGAAGTGAGGTTCGGGCCGTTGTCAGTGGCGGGTTGTAGCTTTCGGGCATGGGTGTCTATCTGATCGATGTCGGTGTTGGAGAGTGGCTGCGTGAGGACACGGGGGAAGGGGGAATGGGGGCGATCGCCAAGGGGCTCGACGCGGAATTGGCCCGACGCGGGCTGCCGCTCTATGCAGCTGCGCCGGAGCGGGAGGGGGCCTTGGGCTTCGAGGAGAAACTGAGCCCGTCCATGAAGGGTTTCGACGCGCTCTGCCGTGCTCAACTGACGCCTGAGGAGCGTGAGTTGATCGGCGACTGGACGGTCCTGGTGCCGGTCTCGCTGGACGCGGAGATACGGCTGCCGATCGGCTCCGCGTACGCGGACGAGACGGTGATCGCGGGAGCGCCCCAGGTGCTCGCCCTGGCCGAACGCCTGGCGGCGGCCCTGGAGCTGCCCGCCGAGGTACCGGAGGCGACCGAGAACCTCGCGCTCACCTTCTGGTTCCTGGAAGGTGAGGCGGAGGAACTGGCCGCTGCCCGCCCCGGCCGCTGGAGCGAGGATCTGGACACGGCCTTCTACGTGGCCCTGTACCTGCGAGCCGCCCAGCACTCGCTGCGACAGGGCTGTCCCATCACCTACTCCTGAGCCCTTCTGGGCCGGGAACCGACCCTCACGCGTCCGCCACCGAGTCGAAGTCCACCTGTCCGCGCGGCACTCCGAGGGCGTCCGCGTCCACGGAGCGCCGCAACGCCTCGTGCAGTTTCGCCGGGGTCAGCACGCCGAGGAAGCGGGCTCCGTCCAGTACGGCGACCCACCCGGCGTCGTGCTGGAGCATCACGCCGAACGCCTGCTTCAAGGGGGCGCCGACCGGGACCCAGGCGTTCATCCGGTGGGCGCGTTCGCCGACCGTGCCGTCGGCCGTGAGTTCGTCGGCCTTGACCCAGCCCTGCAGTTCACCCTGCTCGTCGAGGACCACCGCCCACCGCGCGCCCTCCGTCCGCAACCGGTCGGCGGCCCGCTGAGCAGGCTCGTCGAGACGGGCGACCGGTGGCTGTTCGAGGTCGTCGGGCTCGATCGCCGTGACCGACAGCCGCTTCAGACCCCGGTCCGCGCCCACGAACGACGCGACATACGGCGTCGCCGGAGTGCCGAGCACCGCGCCGGGTGTGTCGTACTGCTCGATCCGCCCCTGCCCGTACACGGCGATCCGGTCGCCGAGCCGTACCGCCTCCTCGATGTCGTGCGTGACCAGCAGCACCGTCTTGCGCACGGTGGCCTGCATCCGCAGGAACTCGTCCTGCAACTGCTCCCGCACCACGGGGTCGACCGCGCCGAACGGTTCGTCCATCAGCAGCACCGGCGGATCGGCGGCCAGCGCCCGCGCCACCCCGACGCGCTGCCGCTGTCCGCCCGACAACTGGTCCGGATAACGCGGGCCGTACGTCTTCGGGTCCAGGCCCACCAGATCGAGCAGCTCGGCGGCCCGGGCCCGCGCCTTCGTCCGCTTCCAGCCGACCAGGGACGGCACGGTCGCCGTGTTGTCGAGGACCGTGCGGTGCGGGAAGAGGCCCACCTGCTGGATGACGTATCCGATACGGCGGCGCAGCCGCACCGGGTCGACGCCGGCGATGTCCTCGCCGTTCACGAGGATCCGCCCGGACGTGGGTTCGATGAGCCGGTTGACCATCATCATGGTCGTCGTCTTGCCGCACCCGGACGGGCCCACGAGCGTGACGAGTTCACCCTCGTTCACCTCGAAGGACAGTCCGTCCACGGCCGTCGTACCGTCCGGATACCGCTTGCTGACCTGCTCGAACCGGATCATGTCCTCACGCTAACGGCACCGGTCCGGCACCGCCCTTCAACGGCGTCCCACCGGTTGGTGACGCGCGCATGCCGACCCTGAAATGATGCGACGCACCTCTCGACCTCACCGATGCAACTCCACCTCTCGGACGGCCCGTACGACAGCCGAAGGGACAGCGGCATGAACGACGGAGTCGACGCAGCGGCCCGCGCCGCAAGGCTGCGCCGCCGCACGTTGCTCACCACGGCGGCCCTGAGCGTCGTCCCCGCGGCGATGGCGGGAGCGAACGACGCCGGAGGAACGACATCGGCCCGCACCACGGTGTCGGGCCTGACCGTGGAACACCGCACCGACCCCCTCGGCACGGACGCGGCACACCCGCGATTCGGCTGGCGCATGGCGTCCGCCGCGCGGGGCCGACGCCAGACGGCGTACCGGATCCGGATCGCCTCCTCGCCCCAGCACCTGGCCCACGGCCGGGCCGACGTCTGGGACAGCGGCCGTGTCGACTCGGCGGACTCGGTCGCGGTGCGGTACTCCGGCCCCGAACTGCGCGCCTCGACCCGCTACCACTGGACGGTGACGGTGTGGGACGAGCACGGCCGAGCCGTCCACGCCGACCCGACCGCCTTCTTCGAGACCGGCCTGCTCAGCACCGACGGAGTCACCGGCTGGGACGGCGCCCAGTGGATCGCCATGGCAGGCAAGCGGCCGAACACCCCCGGCGCACCCCTCCTGCGCCACCAGACACCACTCACGGGCGACCAGGTGACCGAGGCCCGCCTGTATGTGTCCGCACTCGGCGTGTACGACGCCTACGTCAACGGCCGGCGTGTCTCCGTGCCGCAGGGCAACGGCATGACCTACGAGTTGCTGACCCCCGGCTGGACCAACTACGACACCACCGTCAACTACTTCACCTACGACGTTACGGACCTGCTCGCGGACCCGTCACAGGTCACCCTCGCGGCCGTGCTCGGCAATGGCTGGTACAACAGCCGCATCTCCGAGAACAGCGCCTACTGGTCGGAGGAGGGCAACTCCCTCGCCCTCAAGGCGAAACTCCTGATCCGGTACGCCGACGGCTCCACGCAGACGATCGTCACCGCTCCCGGCGACGACTGGCGAGCCACCGACACCGGTCCCTACCGCGCCGACGACATCTACGACGGCCAGTTCTACGACGCCCGCAGGGAACTCCCCGGCTGGACGGCGAACGGCTACGACGCCTCGGCCTGGTCTGCCGTCGAGGCACAAGACCCGTTCCCCGACGCCCAGTTGGTGGCCTACCCCGGCGAGAGCGCCCGCCTGGTGCCCGAGTGGGACCGCCGGCCGCAGTCCGTCACCGTCTACACGGGAGTAGCGGACCAGGAGAGCAGCGCGAACGGCAGGGGCCGTATCGTCGTCGACCCCGTCCGCACGGTGACCGATCCCGAGCGGGCGGCCACCGTCTCCGTCACCCTGCACCCCGGCGACACCGCCGTCATCGACCTCGGCCAGAACCTGGTCGGCGTGCCCCGCTACACCCTGCGCGGCACGCCGGGCGCCCAAGTCGCCTTCAAACCGGGGGAGATACTCAACGACGACAGCGCGGGCGCCGACGGACCCGCCGGCTCGGTCTACCGCGCGAACCTGCGCACCGCCGAGGCCACCAGCACCTACGTCCTCAAGGGCGACCCCGCCGGCGAGACCCACCAGGACTCGCTGACCTTCTACGGCTTCCGGTACGTCTCCGTCACCACGACCGGGACCGTGACCCTCGTCGACCTCACGGGCCGCATGGCCACCTCCGCCCTCCGCGACATCGGCGCCGTCACCACCGACGACACCGCCGTCAACCAGCTGATCAGCAACGTCCGTTGGGGCCAGCGCGGCAACTACCTGTGGATCCCCACCGACTGCCCCCAGCGCGACGAACGCCTCGGCTGGACCGGCGACACCCAGCTCTTCTCCCACACCGGCCTGTACAACACCGATTCGGTCTCCTTCCTCAGCCACTTCCAGGACACCCTGATCGACTCGCAGCACAACTACGGCGCTGGGGAAGCGCAGTTCCCCTGGGTCGCCCCCGGCCACCGCTACGGCCAGCCGCTTCCCGCGAGCGGCTGGGCGGACTGCGGGGTGGTCGTGCCGTGGACGGTGTGGCAGATGTCCGGCGACACCACGATCATCGACCGCAGTTGGGCGGCGATGACCAAGTACCTCGACTGGATCCGACAGCACTCCGGCGACACCTACGCCGGCCAGGGCGCGGTCTTCGGCGACTGGCTCGCCTTCCAGATCACCAGCACCCAGCTCATCAGCGACGTCTACTACGGCTACACCGCCCGCCTCATGGCCGACATGGCCCGCGCCACCGGCCGCACCGCCGAAACAGCCACCTACGAGCGGCTGTTCACCCACATCAAACGAGCCTTCCTCACCAAGTACCTCGCCACCGACGCCCTCACCGGACAACTGACGGTCCGCTCGAGCCTCGGCGACCCACCACCCCACACCCCCGGCAACACCACGGGCAAGACCGAGGACGACACCCAGACCGCCCTGCTCTGGATCCTCAAACTCGGCTTCTACGACACGGAGTTCCAGCATCGCCACCTGGTCACCCTGCTCGCCGACAACATCGGCAACAGCCCGGCCTACAAGGCGGCCCACCCCGACAGCACCCGCGTGGAGTACGCGGAGAACACCCTCTCCGTGGGCTTCCTCGGCGTGAACGTCATCGCCCCCGTCCTCACCGACGAGGGCCGCGTCGACCTCGCGTACCGGCTCCTCCACCAGAACGCGATGCCGTCCTGGCTGTACTCGGTGGCCAACGGCGCCACCACGGTCTGGGAGCGCTGGAACTCGTACTCGACAGAGCACGGTTTCGGGCCGGTCGACATGAACTCCTTCAACCATTACGCATACGGCGCGATCATGGAGTGGATGTACGAGAGCATGGCCGGCATCGCCAAGGACCCCGACCACCCGGGCTTCAAGCACTTCTTCCTCCGGCCGCACGTCGACCCGACCGGAAGGATCACGCACGTGCGCGGCTCGCACGTCTCGCCCTACGGTGAGATCGTCAGCGAATGGACCGCGCGGGACGGGAAGTTGACGTACCGGGCGGTGGTCCCCGCGAACAGCACGGCGACCCTGCGCGTCCCCGCCACCGACCCGTCCACCGTCCACGAGGACGGAAGACCACTCGCCGAGGCGCCGGGCGTCGAACTCCTCGGCTGCGCGGACGGCACCGCGTCCTTCGAACTCTCCTCGGGGAGTTACGAGTTGACCGCCCCGCTCGCCTGATCGCTCACCAGCACCACCTCCAGGGTGCGTGGACCGTGCACCCCCTCGACCCGGTCCAGCTCGATGTCACTGGTCGCCGACGGACCCGAGATCCAGGTCAACGGCCGTGCGGGATCGAGGCGTTGGAGGGCCTGGGGCACGGAGGACACCACCTGGTCCGGCACCCGCACGACACAGATGTGGTGGTCGGGGACGAGCGTGATCCGGCGACGGCCCTGGTCCGGGCCACCGTCCAGGACGATGGTCCCGGTCTCGGCGGCGGCCACCGCGCACGCCGTGACCACACTGTCGACCCGGTCCAGCTCGTGCGGGGTGTTCTCGGCCCGGTCCGCGATCTGCTCCACGTCGGTCGCGGCCAGCCAGGAAGGCTCAAGACCCGGCGGTACGACGACCGACCTGGAACCCCGCTCGGCGAGCAACCCGGCGATCACAGCGGCCAGTTCGGCCTCCGTGCACCGGTGCACGAGCGCTCGATAGTCCGCCAGGTTCTCGGCGAGCAGGTCCACCGTCTCGGCGGCACTCCGGTTCCCGTGCTCGCGCAGATAGTCGCGCTGGACTGCCTGCTCGTAAGGCGTGTCGTCCTGCGGCACGTCCGCGAGCGCGCGCTCCACGCGGCCCAGAATCCGTTCCCTGCTGCTCACTTCGCGCCGTCCTTTCCGCCGTGCGTGCGCTGCCACCAGTCGCGGAAAGGCTCCGCAGGAACGGTCGGCAGATCCCTGGTGCCGCTCCACGCCTTGCCGGGGCCGGGCAGTGTCCGTGGGTGGAAGCGCCGGGTGCGTGAGGCGAGTCGTTGGCCGGTGCGCAGGGCGCCCGGGTGGGTGAACGTCCAGCGGGCCGCTCGCATCGCCGCCCGCTCGGCCGCATGCCCCTTGGCGGGTTGCAGGACGACCTTGTTGCCCTCACGGGTCACCGGCCCGCCCTCCACCACCCGCTCCCGCAGATGCACCAGCACCTCGGGGATGTCGATGGCGACCGGGCACACCTCGTAGCAGGCACCGCACAGCGACGAGGCGTACGGCAGCGAGGCGTCGATCTCGCTTGCGGTGCCCCGGAGTTGGGGGCTGAGGATGGCGCCGATCGGGCCCGGGTAGACCGAGCCATAGGCGTGGCCGCCGGCCCGCTCGTACACCGGGCAGACGTTCAGGCAGGCCGAGCAGCGGATGCAGCGCAGGGCCTGGCGGCCGACCTCGTCGGCGAGGGTGTCGGTGCGGCCGTTGTCGAGCAGGACCAGGTGGAATGCGCGCGGGCCGTCGCCGTCGGTGGTGCCGGTCCAGGTGGAGGTGTACGGGTTCATGCGCTCGGCCGTCGAGGAGCGGGGGAGGGTCTGCAGGAACACCTCCAGGTCCTGCCAGGTCGGCACGATCTTCTCGATGCCCACGACCGAGATCAGCGTCTCGGGGAGGGTGAGGCACATCCGGCCGTTGCCCTCCGACTCGACGACGACGAGGGTGCCGGTGTCGGCGACCATGAAGTTGGCGCCGGAGACGCCGACCTTGGCGCGCAGGAACTTCTCGCGCAGGTGCAGACGAGCGGCCTCGGCGAGTTCGGCGGGCGTGTCGGTCAGCCCGTCCGGTGCCGGGCGGCCCCACTCGCTCATCTCGCGGGCGAAGATCTCGCGGATCTCGCCGCGGTTGCGGTGGATCGCGGGGACCAGGATGTGCGAGGGGCGGTCCTTGCCCAACTGCACGATCAGCTCGGCGAGATCGGTCTCGTAGGCGCGGATGCCCGCCGCCTCCAGGGCCTCGTTGAGCCCGATCTCCTGTGTGGCCATCGACTTGACCTTGACGACCTCCGACTCGCCCGTCTCCTTGACGAGTTGAGTGACGATCAGGTTGGCCTCGTCCGCGTCGGCGGCCCAGTGGACGATGCCGCCGGCCGCCGTCACCGACTCCTCCAACTGGAGGAGATACCGGTCGAGATGGCGGAGGGTGTGGTCCTTGATCTGCTTGCCGGCCTCGCGGAGGGCGGCCCAGTCGGACAGTTCCGCCACGGCCTTGGCCCGCTTGGCGCGGATCGTGTGGGTGGCGTGGCGCAGATTTCCGCGCAGGGTCTGGTCGTTGACGGCCTCGTGCGCGGCCACCGGGAAGGCCGGGAACGCGGGCATTCCGACGAACGTGCCGCTCATGCGCTCGGCTCCTCTTCGGTGGAGACTTCGGCGGAGGCTTCCGTGGCGGCCAGGATCTCCGCGATGTGCACCGGCCGCATCTCGGTGTGGAGCCGCGTCATCGTGCCCCCGATGTGCATCAGGCAGGAGTTGTCCGCCGCGCACAGCACTTCGGCGCCCGTCGACTCGGCGTTGCGCACCTTGTCGGTACCCATCGCCGCGGAGACATCGGCGTTCTTCACGGCGAACGTCCCGCCGAACCCACAGCACTCGTCGGCGCCGGGCAACTCGACCAACTCCAGCCCCTTGACTGCCTGGAGGAGCTTCAGGGGCCGGTCGCCGAGCCCGAGACTGCGCAGCCCGTGGCAGGTGGGGTGATAGGTCACCTTGTGCGGATAGTAGGCACCGACATCCGTCACCCCGAGCACGTCCACGAGGAACTCGGTGAGCTCGTACGTCTTCGGCACCACCGGAGCCAGCGTGGCCGCGAGAGTGTCCCCGCGCCCCTCGGCTCGCGCCCGTTCCCCCATCCGCGGATACAGCTCCCGCACCATCGCCCCGCACGACCCGGACGGCGTGACGATCGCCTCGTACTCCCCGAAGACATCGGAGAAATGCCGGGCCAGCGGCTCGGCCTCATGGCGGTAGCCGGTGTTGTAGTGCGCCTGTCCACAGCATGTCTGGGCCATCGGGAAATCGACCTCGACGCCCAGTCTGGTCAGCAGTTTCACCACGGCGCGCCCGGTGTCGGGATAGAGCGTGTCGTTGACGCAAGTCAGGAACAGGGCGACACGCATCGCGGCTCCTTAGTGGTCGATCATCGGATGAGTGCAGCGTAGCCGGAGGGCAAGCTCTGGGGGAGCCCCCGGCTCACCGCGCGGCGAGCCGAGCCTCCACCGCCCGCCACCGGGCGGTGTCGCCCTGCGGTTCATAGCGGGTGGACGGTTGCGTACGGGCGAGGAGTCCTCGCATACCGGCCAGGTCACCGACGAGCCCGTGGGCCCGGGCCTGGACGAGCACATTACCGAGGGCGGCGGCCTCTGTCGGACCCGCCACCACCGGCAACCCACAGGCGTCGGCGGTGAGTTGGCACAGCAGCGCGTTGCGGGTACCGCCCCCGACGATGTGCACGACGTCGACCGGATGGTCGGCGAGAGCCTGGGCGTCGACGACCGCACGCCGATGGGCGAGCGCGAGCGAGTCGAGAATGCACCGCGTGATCTCCGCCCGGGACTCCGGCACCGGCTGCCCGGAACGACGACACGCGTCGGCGATCCGCTCCGGCATCCGCCCCGGCGCCAGAAACGCCGCGTCACCCGTATCCACGACCGACCGCAGCGCCGGCACCCGGGCCGCCCCGCGCAGCAGGTCACCCAACTCGGGCTCCCCCCAGGCCCGTACACACTCCTGAAGCAGCCACAGCCCCATGATGTTCCGCAGATAGCGGACCGTACCGTCGAGCCCCAACTCATTGGTGAAGTTGGCACCCCGGCTCGCCTCGCTGAGCACAGGAGCAGCCAGCTCCACACCGGCCAGGGACCACGTACCGGTGCAGATATAGGCGAACCGCTCCGCCACGGCCGGGACGGCGGCGACAGCGGACGCGGTGTCGTGCGACCCGACCACGGTGACCGCCACGGGCCCCCGCAGCCCGGTCTCCTCCACCACCTCGGCCCGCAGCACCCCCGCCGGATCACCCGGCTGCCGCAAGGGCGCGAACAGCCCGAGGTCGATGCCGAGCCGCGAGGCGATGTCGTACGACCAGTCGCGCGTCCGGGGCTCGATGAGTTGGGTGGTGGAGGCGTTCGTCAGCTCGGTGCCCTGCAAGCCCGTGAGCCAGTACGACAGCAGATCGGGAACGAGCAAAAGCCGCTCGGCATGCGCCAGTTGGGCCGAATCACGGGCCGCCGCGAGCTGGTACAACGTGTTGAAGGGCGCGTACTGCAACCCGGTCGACGCGTACAACTCGGCCGCGGGGACGGTCGCCCACACCTTCTCGGCGACCCCCTCCGTGCGGGCGTCCCGATAGTGCACGGGATTGCCCAGCAGTGCCCCGTCCGCGTCCAACAGGCCGTAGTCCACGGCCCAACTGTCGATGCCGACGGAATCGAGGTGCCCGTCAGTGGCCGCGCCCGCAGCCCGGAGCCCGTCGAGGACCCCCGCGTACAGCGCGAGGATGTCCCAACGCAGCCCCTCGGGAGTGCGGACGGGCCGGTTGGGGAAGCGATGGGCCTCCGTCAACTCCAGGGAGTCCGGCCCGACACGGCCGACCATGACACGCCCACTGGACGCGCCGAGGTCGACCGCGGCGTACGTCTTCACGTCGGCGCTCACCGAAGGAAGGCGGCCGCAACGCCGGCGTCGACCGGGACGTGCAGCCCGGTGGTGTGCGTCAAGTCCCCACCGGTGAGGGCGAAGACGGCATTGGCGACATGCTCCGGCAGCACCTCACGCTTGAGGATGGTCCGCTGGGCGTAGAACTCGCCGAGCTTCTCCTCCTCGATCCCGTAGGTCGCCGCCCGCTGCGCACCCCAGCCGCCCGCGAAGATGCCCGAGCCCCGCACGACACCGTCCGGGTTGATCCCGTTGACCCGGATACCGTGCTCACCCAACTCGGCGGCGAGCAGCCGTACTTGATGGGCCTGGTCGGCTTTGGTGGCGGAGTAGGCGATGTTGTTGGGCCCGGCGAACACGGCGTTCTTGGACGCGATGTACAGGATGTCGCCACCGAGCCCCTGCGCGATCATCGCCCGCGCCGCCTCACGCGAGACGAGGAACGACCCGCGGGCCATGATGTCGTGCTGCAGATCCCAGTCCCGCGCCGAAGTCTCCAACAGGGGCTTGGAGATGGAGATCCCGGCGTTGTTGACGACGAGATCGACTCCGCCGAAGGCGAGCAGCGCAGCCTTGAAGGCATCGGCGATCTGCTCTTCGTCCGTCACGTCGACGGTGACGGCGACGGCCTTGTCGGGCCCGCCCAGTTCCTCGGCGACGGAGGCCGCGTTCTCCGCGTTGAGATCGGCGATCACGACGCACGCGCCCTCGTCGACGAGTCGCCGGGCGATGGCCCTTCCGATCCCGCTGCCGGCCCCGGTGACGAGCGCGACCCGCGTGGCGAGCGGCTTGGGCTTCGGCATCCGCTGGAGCTTGGCCTCTTCCAGGGCCCAGTACTCGATACGGAACTTCTCCGACTCCTCGATCGGCGCGTAGGCCGACACGGCCTCGGCGCCGCGCATCACGTTGATGGCGTTGACGTAGAACTCGCCGGCCACGCGCGCCGTCTGCTTGTCCTTGCCGAAGGAGAACATGCCCACGCCCGGGATCAGCACGATCGCCGGATCGGCACCACGCATCGCGGGGGAGTCGGAGACGGCATGCCGCTGGTAGTAGGCGGCGTACTCCTCGCGATAGGCGGCGTGCAACTCCTTGAGCCGCGCGATCACCTCGTCCAGCGGAGCGGCAGGCAGCAGATCGAGAACGAGCGGCCTGACCTTCGTCCGCAGAAAATGGTCGGGGCAGGAGGTACCGAGCGCGGCCAGCCGGGGATGCTCGGCCCGAGCGAGGAAGTCGAGCACGACCGCGGAATCGGTGAAGTGCCCGACCTGCGGCCGGTCCTGAGAGGCGACAGCACGGACGTACGGCGCGAGGGCGGCAGCCCGTTCCCGTCGCTCGCCGTCGCCCAGCGCACCGTATCCCTCGACGACGGGCCCGAAGGGCTCCGGCCTCCCCCGCTCGGCGAGGAACGCTTCGGCGGTCCGGATGATGTGCAGCGAGTTGCGCTCGCACTCCTCGGACGTGTCACCCCACGCCGTGATCCCATGCCCCCCGAGCACACACCCGATGGCCTGCGGATTGGCTTCCTTCACAGCGGCGATGTCCAGCCCCAACTGAAACCCGGGCCGCCGCCAGGGCACCCACACCACCGTGTCCCCGAAGCACTCGCCGGTCAACTTCTCCCCATCGGCGGCACAGGCCAGCGCGATCCCCGAGTCGGGATGCAGATGATCGACATGCGCGGCCTCCACGAGACCGTGCATCGCGGTGTCGATCGAGGGCGCCGCACCCCCCTTCCCATGCAGGCAGTAGTCGAACGCGGCCACCATCTCGTCCTCGCGCTCAACCCCCGGATACACATCGACAAGCGCCCGCATCCGATCGAGCCGCAACACCGCGAGCCCACTTTCGGTGAGCGTCCCGAGGTCACCCCCGGACCCCTTCACCCACATCAACTCGACATCACCACCGGTGACGGGGTCCGTGTCAGTGCCCTTGGCGGAAGCGTTCCCGCCGGCGTAGTTGGTGTTGCGCGGATCAGCGCCAAGCCGATGAGAGCGGCTGAGGAGAGAGGCGGCTTCGGGGTGCGGTGCCATGAACTCGGGTCCTTACGTGAGAGAGGGGACTATCAGGGGCGCGGGGAACTGCGCGACCAGCCACATACGGCCCGCACCCCGCAATCAAACAGATCCAGGCAAACGCTCACGCCCCCCAACCGGCCTGCCGCCCCCCAACCCGCTCAGCAACAATCCGCTCCTGCCACCCGCTGGAGCGATACGCAGCGATCGGGTCAGGGGCAAGCCCCTGCTCCTCACGCAACTCCCGCAGCAGCGGCCGCACATCCGTGTTGTACGCGTCCATCAACACGGCATTGGCCTCCAACACATCCCCAGCCCGCTGCGCAGCAGCCAACGCCACCGGATCCACAAGCAACGCCTTCGCCGTCGCCTCCTGCACATTCATCACCGACCGAATGATCGCCGGAATCTTCGCCTCGATGTTGTGACACTGATCGAGCATGAAGGCGACATCGGCGGTGAACCCCCCACCCCGAATCACCTCGTACATGATCCGGAACAACTGGAAGGGATCAGCCGCCCCCACCATCAGATCGTCGTCCGCGTAGAACCGCGAGTTGAAGTCGAACGCCCCGAGCTTCCCCTCCCGCAGCAACGTCGCGACGATGAACTCGATATTGGTGCCGGGAGCGTGATGCCCGGTGTCGACCACGACCTGCGCCTTGGGCCCGAGCTTCAGACAATGCGCGTACGCAGTACCCCAGTCCGGCACGTCCGTCGCATAAAAGGCCGGCTCGAAGAACTTGTACTCCAGCAGCATCCGCTGCCCGTCCCCCAGCCGCGCGTACACCGCCGCGAGCGCCTCAGCCAACCGGTCCTGCCGCGCAGCGAGGTCGTCCTGCCCCGGATAGTTCGTCCCGTCGGCGAACCAGAGCTTCAGATCCGCGGAGCCCGTCGCATCCATGATGTCGACGCACTCCAGCAGATGATCGAGCGCCTTGCGCCGCACCGCCGCCTCGGGATGACACACGCTGCCGAGCCGGTAGTCGTCGTCCTGGAACGTGTTGGAGTTGATCGCGCCGAGCTTCAGCCCGTGGTCGTCCGCGAACTTGGCCAGCGCCCCGAAGTCGTCGACCCGGTCCCAGGGGATGTGCAGGGCCACCGTCGGCGCCACGCCGGTGAACTCGTGGACCTTGGCGGCGTCCTCCAGTTTCTCCTGCGGAGTCCGCGGAACGCCCTCCTGGGCGAAGACCTTGAAGCGGGTCCCCGAGTTCCCGTACGCCCACGACGGCGTCTCGACTGCCTGGGTCCTGAGAGCGGCCTTCACCGCGGCGAGATCGGTCACTTGAGGGCTCCTGTGACGTGCGACGAAACGGCGTGTGTATGAAACGATTCAGGAGGCGAAGTTATGAGCCTCCCGAAGGGGTGTCAAGCCCTACGGCGAAGCCTGTGCTCCGTGACTCCAACGTGACCTTTGGCTATCGAAAGTTTTTCGATGCGGACCCATTGACGTGACAAGGCTGGCGCGCCTAACGTCCCGGCAACCAAGTTGAAACCTTTCACGACGCTGTGAGGGCCCACCCGCCGGCGTCGTCGAGGAGCCCCTCATGACCCACCCGTCAGAAGCGGGTCCGGCCCCGGTGCTCGCGCTCAAGGGCATCTCCAAGTCCTTCGGCGCGGTGCGCGCCCTGCGGGACGTGTCCCTCGAACTCTTCCCCGGTGAGGTGCACGCACTCGCCGGTGAGAACGGCGCGGGCAAGTCCACTCTCATCAAGACCCTCGCCGGTGTGCACCGGCCCGACGCCGGCCAGGTGCTCCTCGACGGCGCGCCCGTCCTCTTCCACGGCCCCGGTGACGCCCGCGACGCGGGTATCGCCGTGATCTACCAGGAACCGACCCTCTTCCCCGACCTGTCGATCGCCGAGAACATCTTCATGGGCCGCCAGCCCCGCCGCGCCCTCGGCCGTATCGACCACAAGGCCACCTACGCGGCGACCGCAGGCCTGATGAAGCGGCTCGGTGTCGAGCTCGACCCCGAGCGCCCGGCACGCGGACTGTCCATCGCCGACCAGCAGATCGTCGAGATAGCCAAGGCGCTCTCCTTCGACGCCCGCGTCCTCATCATGGACGAGCCGACAGCCGCCCTCACCGGCAGCGAGGTGGCCCGCCTCTTCGGCGTGGTCCGCACCCTCCGCGAACAGGGAGCCGCCGTCCTGTTCATCTCGCACCGCCTGGAGGAGATCTTCCAGATCTGCCAACGCGTCACCACCCTGCGCGACGGCGCCCTGATCTCCAGCGAACCGATCGAGGGAATGACCGAGGATGATCTCGTACGACGCATGGTCGGCCGCGACCTCGACGAGCTCTACCCCAAGCAGGACGTCGAACCTGGCGAAGTCGCCCTGAGCGTCAAGCGGTTGACCCGCGAGGGCGTCTTCACCGATGTGTCCTTCGACGTACGGCGCGGCGAGATCGTCGGTCTCGCCGGGCTCGTCGGCGCGGGGCGTACCGAGGTGGCGCGGGCGGTCTTCGGTATCGACCGGTGGGACGCCGGCGGGGTCGAGGTCGACGGCAGGTCGCTGACGAACGGCGCCCCTTCGACCGCGATGGCGGCGGGCCTCGCCCTGGTCCCCGAGGACCGGCGGGCCCAGGGCCTGGTGATGAACATGTCGATCGAGCGCAACATCGGCCTGACCGGACTCCGTACGACCGTCAAGGCCGGCCTGGTCGACCGGGGCGCCGAGCGCAGCCGTTCCCTCGACTGGGCGGTGAAGCTGCACGTCAAGTACGCGCGGATCGCCGACACCGTCAACACCCTCTCGGGCGGCAACCAGCAGAAGGTCGTCCTCGCCAAGTGGCTTGCCACCGGCCCCAAGGTGCTGATCGTCGACGAGCCGACCCGCGGCATCGATGTCGGCACCAAGGCCGAAGTGCACCGGCTGCTCAGCCAGTTGGCCGCCGACGGGGTCGCCGTCCTGATGATCTCCTCCGATCTGCCCGAGATCCTCGGCATGGCCGACCGCGTGCTGGTGATGCACGAGGGCCGGCTCACCGCCGAGATCCCCCGTTCCGAAGCCACCGAGGAAACCGTGATGGCCGCAGCCACCGGGAGGGCCGCCGCATGAACAGGGCCTTCATGACGATCGCTGTTTCCGGGAGGGCCGCCGCATGACGGTTACGGCTCCCAATCCCGCGCCCGCCGCCGAGGTGCCCGAGTCGAGCAGCACGCGGCTGGTCGACCGGGTGTTCAAGATGCGCGAACTCGCCATCCTGGTCGTCTTTTTGGTGATGATCGGCATCACCCAGGCGGGCAACAGCGAGTTCCTGTCCGAGCAGGGCATCAAGGACCTGCTCCTCAACGCGACCATCCTGGTGCTGGTCGCCACCGGTCAGTCGCTGGTCGTCATCACCCGCAACGTCGACCTGTCGGTCGGCTCGACGCTCGGGATCACGGCCTTCGCCACCGGAACCTACCTCCAGGGCGGTGGCAACGCTGTCATCGCGATCCTGCTGGCGGTGCTGCTCGGGGTCGGACTCGGCCTGGTGAACGGGCTGTTGGTCAGTCTGGGGCAGGTGCCCGCACTGGTCGTCACCCTCGGCACGCTGTACATCATCCGGGGCGTCGACTCCATCTGGGTCGGCTCACGGCAGATCACCGCCGCCGATCTCCCGGGCGGATTCGTGGACTTCGGCTCAGGCGGCCTCTCGGCGGTGCCCTGGCTGGCGCTGATCGCGCTCGCCGTGCTGATCGTCACCGCCTACTACCTCAAACACTTCGGCAGCGGACGGGAGTTGTACGCGCTCGGCTCCAACCCCGAGGCCGCAAGGCTCGCCGGTATCCCCGTCCGCAAGCGGACCCTCGCCGCGTACACCTTCTGCGGCGGACTCGCCGGACTCGCCGGCGCGATGTACCTCGCCCGCTTCGGCAACGTCGACTCCGGCACCGGCACCGGCTACGAACTCACCGTCGTCAGCGCGGTGGTTGTCGGCGGAGTGGTCTTCACCGGCGGCTCCGGCAGCGTGTACGGCGCAGCCCTCGGCGCACTCCTGCTGACCTCCATCAACAGTGTGCTGCCCGCCCTCGGCGTCAGTTCCGTCTGGGTGCTCGCCATCAACGGCATCCTGCTCATCCTCGCCATCGCCGTCGACCGGATCGTCGCGCTGCGCGTGGCCACCGCACTGAAGAAGAGGAACGCCCGCCATGCCTGAGTCGTTGACGCGCGCGATCCGCTGGGACACGGTGGTTGGCGCCCTACTGATCGTCCTGCTGCTGTTCTCCTTCTCCTTCGTGGACGGCTTCGGCAACGCGCTGAACCTGTCGTTCCTGATCGGCAACACGCTGCCCATCGCGCTGATCGCCCTCCCGATGACCCTGTTGGTCGTCGCCGGCGAGATCGATCTGTCGGTGGCCTCCACGGCGGGTCTGTCGGGCGCGGTGATGGGCAAGTTGTGGAACGACGGCATGGCGATCGAGACGATCATCCCGATCTGCCTGCTGCTGGGCGTGGCCTGCGGGTTGGTCAACGGGCTGTTGGTGACCCGGCTGGGGCTGCCGTCGCTCGCCGTCACCATCGGCACCCTCGCCGCGTATCGGGGTATCGCGCAGATCGTGCTCGGTTCGGACGCGGTGACCGATTTCCCCACGCAGTATCTGGACTTCGCGTCTGGGCGGCTTGGAGGCACCTTCCTGCCGCAGGCTTTCCTGCCTTTCCTCGTGTTGCTCGCGATCGCTGTGGTCGTGCTGCATGCCACGCCGTTCGGGCGGTCGTTGTTCGCGATCGGGGCGAATGTGGAGGCGGCGCGGTTCGCTGGTATTCGGGTTCGGCGGCAGAAGTTGATTCTGTTCACGGTGACGGGGTTGATGGCTTCTCTCACCGGCATCTTCTGGGCGCTGCACTACGCCAGTGCTCGGTATGACAACGCGACCGGGCTCGAACTGTCCGTTGTGGCGGCGGTGTTGCTCGGCGGGATCGATTTCGACGGTGGAAAGGGGACGTTGGGAGGTGCGATCGCCGGTGTCTTTCTGCTCGGGGCGTTGCAGAACGTGATGAGCCTGCTGAATGTCTCGGCGCAGTCGCAGATTGTTGTCACCGGTGTGCTGCTTGTTGTTTCGGTGCTTGGCCCTCGGGTCGCGCGTCAGATTTCCATCGCCCGGGCCGCTGCGCGCGCCGTTGGATAGGTCGTTCGAAGGCTGCGGGCCGGATGTGGCTGGTCGCGCAGTTCCCCGCGCCCCTGAAGGGGCGCTCCTCCTCACCCTCGTAACAAAGGAACCCTTGCCATGCGCAAAACATCCCTTCGTCGTGCCCTTGCGGCCCTCGTCGCCGTCACTTCTCTCACCCTCGTCGCCACCGCCTGCGGTGGTACCACCAAGAAGGACGTCAAGGACGAGAACACCGGGTCGGCCGTCACCGGTGGCAAGGCGGACCCGAACGCCGCCCTCAAGAAGGGGCTCACCGTCGGGTTCCTGCCCAAGGCGGTCAACAACCCGTACTTCACCACGTCCGACAAGGGCGGCGAGAAGGCGCTCACCGAACTGGGCGAGAAGTACAAGGAGGTGGGCACGACCAGTGCCACCGACACCGCCGGCCAGGTGAGTTACGTCAACACGCTCACCCAGCAGCAGGTGAACGCGATCGCCGTCTCCGCGCAGGACCCGGGCGCCCTGTGCACCGCGCTCAAGCAGGCGATGAGCAACAAGATCAAGGTCGTCACCTACGACTCCGACACCAACCCCGAGTGCCGCAACGCGTTCGTGTCGCAGGCCAGTTCCGAGGACCTCGGCCGCACCGAGGTGCAGTTGCTCGCCCAGCAGATCGGCTACAAGGGCGAGATCGCGATCCTGTCGGCCGCGCAGACCGCGACGAATCAGAACACCTGGATCGGCTTCATGAAGGAGGAGTTGAAGGACCCGAAGTACAAGAACATCAAGCTGGTCAAGGTCGCCTACGGCAACGACGACGCCCAGCAGTCCTTCCAGCAGACCCAGGGTCTCCTCCAGGAGCACCCGAACCTGAAGGGGATCATCTCCCCGACCACCGTCGGCATCAAGGCCGCCGCCCAGTACCTGTCCGGCTCCAAGTACAAGGGCAAGGTCAAGCTGACCGGCCTCGGCACCCCGAACGACATGCGCAAGTACGTCAAGAACGGCACCGTCGAGGGCTTCGAGCTGTGGGACCCGGCGAAGCTCGGCGCCCTCGCCGCGCAGACGGCGGTGGCGCTGGTGTCGGGGCAGATCACCGGCAAGGAGGGCGAGACCTTCAAGGCCGGCGGGACGTCGTACACCATCGGCAAGGACGGCGTGATCAGCCTGGGCAAGCCGACCGTGTTCGACGCGAAGAACATCGACCAGTTCAACTTCTAGTCCCCGAAGTCCCAGGAGTCCCCGAAGTCCCTTTTCCCTAAGGGGTGTTGATGCAGCGCGTGTGTTTCCTGCTGAAGGTCCGGGCGGACCGCCTCGACGAGTACCGCGAGCGGCACGCCGCCGTGTGGCCCGAGATGCTCGACGCACTCTCGGCCACCGGCTGGCACAACTACTCGCTCTTCCTGCGTGAAGACGGCCTGCTGGTCGGCTACTTGGAGACCGAGGACTTCGCCGCCGCCCAGGCCGGCATGGAAGCCACCGACATCAACTCCCGCTGGCAGGCGGAGATGGCGCCGTTCTTCGAGTCCCTGGACGGCGCCCGTCCCGACGAAGCGATGAAGCCCCTCACCGAGGTCTTCCACCTCGCGTGATCCCCCCACAGGAGCCGCTCACATGAAAAGACGCGCCGTGCTCACGACCGCCATACTTGCGGCCGTGGCAACGCCGGGCATCGCACGGGCGGCCGACCCCGGCCCGTCCGTCACAAGGAAGAACACCACCCAACTCGACGCCCAGGCCGTCTACTTCGTCTCCTACGACGGCCTGGTCAACAACAACTCGTTCCAGAAGAACGGCCTGTTGACCTACAAGGGCTATCAGTACGCGGCCTGGTACACGTCCACCAAGAACGCCGTCGTCGCCCGCCGGGTCCTCGGCGGCACCACCTGGTCGAAGATCACCCTCTCCCACACCCT
Source organism: Streptomyces xylophagus (assembly GCF_000716435.1). Lineage (GTDB taxonomy): Bacteria > Actinomycetota > Actinomycetes > Streptomycetales > Streptomycetaceae > Streptomyces > Streptomyces xylophagus. Next base: position 140,699 of record NZ_JNWO01000007.1, on the reverse strand, counting down.
GAAGAGCGACGACTCCCACAACGTCATCTCCATGGGTGTGTCCCGTGCAGACGGCCGTCTTCACCTCAACATGGACTCCCACAGCGACGGCTTCTTCTACGTCAAGTCGATCGCCGGTCTCCTCGACAACCCGGCGTCCATCGCCTGGACTTCGGCCGTCCTCGGCGCCGTACAGACCTCGCTGGACGGAGTAGCCCTCACCACCCAGTTCACCTACCCCCAGTTCATCGCCACCCCCGAAGGCAGGCTGCAGCTCAGCTACCGCGTCGGGATCTCCGGCAACGGCCGCAACGCCCTTGCGGAGTACGACGGTTCGACCTGGACCGCGCTGGGGGAGTGGACCAGCTCCACCGGTACCTACACCAGCACCCACGGCTCCAGCACCGCCCGCAACATGTACCTCCACGGCATCGACTACGACGTCAACGGCCGCCTGCACTCCTTCTTCACCTGGCGCGAGCAGTCCGCCGCCGTGATGTGCAACAGCGGCGGTATCACCAACCACGACACCGGCTATGTCTACTCGACCGACCGGGGCCGCAGTTGGCGCAACGACGCCGGAACTGTCGTAGGGACGACAGGCAGTTCGGACACGGTGGCGGTCACGGACGCCGGACTGGTCGTCGACTCCCTCAATCCCGAACACTCCCTGATGAACCAGGAGAGCCAGACCACCGACTCCACCGGGCTCCCGCACGCGATCATCAGCTACGTCCCCGGCCGCTTCGGCCAGTGCACCACCAACTACGTCACGGACCGCACGACCAACGGCCGCGCCTTCCACGTCCGCAAGAACGCGTCGGGCACCTGGCAGAAGACCGAGATCCCCATCGCCCTGAACTCCAGCCAGCGCACCAAGCTGGTCCTGGACAAGTACGACAACGCCTACGCGGTCCTGCCCTACGGCCGTATCGCCGCCGCCTCGAAGTCCTCCGGGTACTCCGACTGGGCGCTGCTGTACGACGGGAGCGACCTGAACGCGTTCGGCGAGGTCGTCATCGACGAGCTGCGGGTGAAGGCGGACAACGTGCTGTCGTTCATGTACCAGGAGAAGTCGAGCGGTACGACCCCCTCGGCACTCCACGTCGTCGACTTCGCCCTGCCCGCGTGACCGGCACGGTCGCCGGAGTCGGCAAAGGTCATGACGGTAATGTGAAGACCTTCCCGCCGTCCCACGTCACCCTGGAGGTCTCCGCCTGATGGCCCAGCCGGTGGGTATCAAGGACGTCGCCCGTGCCGCCGGAGTCTCCGTCGGCACGGTCTCGAACGTCATCAACCGCCCGGACACCGTCGCCACGGAGACCCGGGCCCGGGTGCTGTCCGCGATCGACCGGCTCGGCTATGTGCGCAGCGAGTCGGCGCGTCAGCTGCGCGCGGGCCGGAGCCGGATCATGGGACTGCTCGTTCTCGACATGGGCAACCCGTTCTTCGTGGACGTGGCCCGCGGCGCCGAGCGCGCCGCACGCGAGTCCGGGCTCGGCGTGATGGTCTGCAACAGCGCGCAGAGCCCCGGCGAGGAGGCCGAGTATCTGTCGCTCTTCGCCGAACAGCGGGTCCGGGGCGTGCTGTTGACCCCGGCCGACGCGACCGGGCGGAACATCGAGTCGTTCCGCCGGCACGGCATCCCCTTCGTGCTTGTCGACCGGGTCGCCGAGGGCACCACCGAGTGCTCGGTCTCCGTCGACGACGTCGCCGGCGGCGCGCTCGCCGTGCGGCACCTGGTCGACGCCGGGCACCGCTCCATCGCGTACGTCAGCGGTCCGCCCGGCTTCAACCAGGTGCGGGACCGCCGTACGGGCGCCAAGAACGCGCTCGCGGAGGCCGGTCTCGACCCCGACTCGCTGCGCGAGCTGCCCACCGACCGGCTCGACGTGGCCGCCGGGCGGGACGCCGGCGCGCGGCTGCTCGGCCTCGCCGACCGCCCCACGGCCGTCTTCTGCGCCAACGACCTCCTCGCCCTCGGCGTGCTCCAGGCCATGTACGCGGCCGGGGTCGGCGTCCCCGACGACCTCGCGATCGTCGGCTACGACGACATCGAGTTCGCCGCCGCGGCCGCCGTACCGCTCACCTCGGTCCGCCAGCCCGCCGTCACCATGGGCGCGCTGGCCGCCGAACTGCTCCTGGAGGAGACCGAGGCGGAGACCGCCGCCCGTCCGCACGAACACCGGCGGGTCGTGCTCCAGCCGGAACTGGTGGTGCGCCGCTCCAGTCTCGCCGCACGCTGATCGTCCGGTCAGTAGGATTTCATGATCCAGGGGGTCGGATATCGGACGCACATGTGCTGAACTGTGACGCGGCCCGTCATCCCGTCCGTCCCAGGAGCACCGTTGTCCGTCAGCTACCGCCAGCCCGGCGTCGTCCTCACCGACCGCCACTTCACCGTGCCCCTCGACCACGAGGACCCCACGGGCGAGACCATCGAGCTCTACGCCCGTGAGGTCGTCGCGAGTGACAAGGCGGACCGGGAGGACCTGCCGTGGCTGGTCTACCTCCAGGGCGGACCAGGTTTCGGGGCGAATCGTTTCGTCGGTAGACAGGCCTGGCTCGGCCGGGCTCTGGACGAATACCGGGTGCTCCTCCTCGACCAGCGCGGCACCGGCCACTCCACCCCGCTCACCCGGCAGACGCTCCCGCTGCGCGGCGGCCCCGCCGAGCAGGCCGACCACCTCACGCACTTCCGCGCCGACTCCATCGTCCGGGACTGCGAGACGATCCGGTCGGCCGTCACCGGCGGTGCCCCCTGGACCGTCCTCGGCCAGAGCTTCGGTGGCTTCTGTACGGTGAACTACCTCTCCACCGCCCCCGAAGGCCTGTGCGCCGCCGTCCTCACCGGCGGCCTGCCGTCCCTCGACGCCCACGCCGACGACGTCTACCGGGCCGCCTACCCGCGCATCGAGCGCAAGGTCACCGCCCACTACGACCGCTACCCGCAGGACGTGGACCGGGCCCGCCGCATCGCCGAGTACGTGATGCAGCACGAGCCGGTCCTCCCCAACGGCTACCGGCTCACCGTCGAAGCCTTCCAGTCCCTCGGCATCATGCTTGGCGGCAGCGAGGGCAGCCACCGCCTCCACTTCCTCCTCGAGCACGCCTTCGTCCGCACCCCACAGGGCCACGAACTCTCCGACGCGTTCCAGGAAGAGGTCCAGAACTCCCTCTCCTACGCCGGCCACCCCCTCTACGCCCTCGTCCACGAGGCGACCTACGGCCAGGACAGCCGCCCCACCGCCTGGTCGGCCGAGCGCGTCCGCGCCGAGTTCCCGCAGTTCGACGCGGCCAAGACCCTCGCGGGCGACAGCCCTCTCCTCTTCACCGGCGAGTCCATCCACCCCTGGATGTTCGACTGCGACCCCGCCCTGCGCCCGCTCCGCGACACCGCCGAACTCCTCGCCGCCCGCACCGACTGGCAGCCCCTCTACGACCCGGCGCGCCTCGCCGCCAACGAGGTTCCGGTCGCCGCGGCCGTCTACCACGACGACATGTACGTCGACGCGACCCACTCCCTCCAGACCGCCCGCTCGATCCGCGGCCTGCGCACCTGGGTCACCGACGAGTTCGAACACGACGGCGTACGGGCCGGCGGCCCGCGCGTCCTGGACCGACTGCTCGCCCTCACGCGCGACGAGGCGTGAGAGCGGCGGCGACGGGATGTGAGACCGGCGGCGACGAGATGTGACATCGAAATTTCCGACATAAGGTTCATTTCGATGAATACCAAGTCACTCCGCCGGGCCCGCCCGGCCGCCCTGGTCCTCGCCGTCGTCGCGGCGAGCACGGTCGCGCTGGTCTCGTGCGGCGACGACAACAACAGCTCCGGCAGCAGCTCGCAGGTGTCGACACCGGACACGGCCTCCTTCTCGGGCATGACACCGTCGGCCCTGAAGTCGGCCGCCTCCTCGGCGATCGCATCGGCCCAGGCCCGGGCCTCCGCCGCCGCATCCTCCGCCTCGGCCGCCGCATCCTCCTTCGAGGCCTCCGTGTCGGCCGAGGTGGCCCGTGCGAGCAAGGACGCCCAGAACGAACTCAAGGACGTCAAGGGCCAGGGCAACGCGATGTCCGAGGTCGCCATGACCGGCAAACCGCGCGCCCAGACCGGCGGACTGCTCGCCGTCGTCGTCACCATCACCGACAAGACCGACAAGAAGGCGTCCTACGCCGTCCAGGTCGACTTCCTCGACTCCTCGGGGAAGGTGGTGGAGACCCGCTACGTCGGCGCCGAGAACCTCGCCCCCGGCGCGAAGGCCCAGCCGATCGCCATCAGCACCAAGCCGCCGGAGCCGGTGCTCACCCCGAAGTTGGCGAAGGCGCAGCGCTATTGAGCAACGGGTCGCCTAACGCTGGGAGTTGAGCTCGTCCACGGCTGATCCCGCGTCCCCGATCGTCGTGTAGTCGACGGCGACGAAGTTCACCGGCCGACCGCGTTCCCGCTCGCAGCGGTGGACGCGGTCGAGCACGTACTGGCGGGCGTTGACCTTGCCCGCGTCCAGCCGGCTGCCGCCGTCGATGGTGACGAAGTGGTTGAGCAGGAACAGGCGCTTGTCGGTGCCACCGCGATGCGGTACGCAACTCATCGCGTCCGGCGTGCGGAACGCGAACGGGGTCTCCATCCCGTAGTCGTAGAAGTTCCGGTACCAGGGCGCCGGACCGTCGGCCCGCTCGGCGAAGACGACGAGCCGACGCCCGCTGTCGATCATGTCGCCGAGGGATGGCCAGGGCTTCGCGGGATCGGGGTCAGGGGTGTGGACCAGGTCGGTCAACCCGGCCTGCGCGAAGGCCTGTTGGGTGTCCTCGCCGCTGATCGCGTCCTGCACGATCAGCGTGACGACCTCGGTCGGATGGGCGCGCATCCAGTCACCGATCTCGCGCAGCGCGGGCACCAGCGCGATCGCCCCCGCCCGGCACACGGAGTGGCACAGCCACAGCCCCTCACGCGGCGGGTTGAACCTGTCCACGGCCGCGGCGATGAACTTCCGCTGTTCCGGGGTGAAGTCGGACTCGGCGAGCCGCTGGGTGATCTCGTCCGGCAGCTCCCACCGGTAGGTGTCGATCTGCAGGGCACGCACCCCGTCGTCCAACTGGGCGGAGATGCCCGGGTCCTGGAGCGGGCCGATGAACCGGTCGACGGTCGTCGACATCGCGTTGTGCGAGGTGAGGTAGGCGACCTCGTCGTAGGACCGGTCGCACAGTTGCGCACTGCCCTCGCAGGTGCGGGACGCGGCTGGCGTGACGGCGTACGGCACCAGCAGGACGCCGGCGACGGCGGCGCCGCCCGTGGCCAGAGCGAGCCACCGGATGCGCGGCAGCGCGGGGACGTGCGGCCGGACCTGGAGGGCCCAGCCCACACCGGTCAGGAGGGCACCGGCCAGCACGGGCACCAGGGCCGTCGTCAGGGCGGTGGTCGTGAGCCGGTCCAGGGCCGTGCGCTGCACATCGTCGACCAGCCGGGCCAGACTCGGCGGCCAGGAACCCGGCGGATCGATCACCCGCCCACCGCTGACCAGCCGGAACAGGAGGGCGATGAGCGCGGCCAGCACCCCACCGGCCGCGAGCGACCACCCCAGGGGGAGCAGCCGACGGCCTGGAGGCGCCGAGCCTCCGCCGACCCACAGCACCACCAGCGCGACGAGGAGAAGCGCCGAGGCGAGGGCCTCCGCGAGACCGAGTCCGACGGCGGTGTAGGTGCGGGCGCGATGGAGGGGCGCCAGGTCGTTGCCGGACGCGGCGAGGGTGTCGGTGAGATTCCAGGTGCCGCCGACGGTCGCCCGCAGTTGGGCGGCGGCCGTACGGGTCCGGTCCGACACGACGGCGGGGGCCACGGTCGCGAGCGCGGTAGCGACATCCCCGTCCCGCAGCGCCGCCTCGACCGCCGGACGCAGGGCGTCCCGCTCCGCTACGGGCAGACCGCTCACCAGCGTCCCGGCAGCCTGCTCCGCCTGCGCTCCGGTCAGCGGAAGAGCGGGCAGCCCGCCGGGCACATGCCCCGCGACGACGGCACCCAGGGCGGTGGACAGGTCGGTCGAGAAGCGCTCGAAGTCCGGCTCGGGCCGGTCCTGGACGGAGGCGACGAGATCGCCGAAGTAGATCTGGGCCAGGTCGTTGAGGTTGGCCAGCACCGGCCGTAGATCGACCGTGAGGTCCAGCGAGTCGCGCTTGCCGCCCAGATAGCCCACCACGGCGTTGATCTGCTGCTGGGTGAGATCCCGGACCGTCTCCGGCGGCAGCACCAGCTTGAGATTGGAGGTGACCTGCGCTTCCGGAACAGGCAGCCGGGCCAGCAGCCCCCGGGTGACCGCCGCCGTCTTCGGATCGACCAGCACCTGGTTGTACAGCCGGTCGTAGACCTTCTGCTCGTCCAGCACGGACCGGTAGAACCCTGGTGAGACCACGGTGGAGCGGGCCGTGGCCGCAGTCGTGAGGACTGCCGTGGCGAGGACGGCCAGCACCAGGGCCGCGATACGCGACAACCTGCGGGACGCGACGCCGACCGGGTCCATGACTCACCATCGTCGTCCTGCCCCAGCCGCCCCGCAAACGGACCGACCCGGACCGGCCGGCCCACCTCGACGTCAGCGCCCTGGGACAGTGAGCGCTGCCTCGTGCAACGAGGCCAGCAGGTCCAGCGGCCGCCGGTCCGGGAACTCCGCGCGGGTCAGGTTCATCGTGTACGAGAAACCGATCCGCTCGCCGGGCCAGGCACCGTGCCGGGAGCCTCCCGCGCCGGCATGGCCGAAGGTCTCCGGCGGCGGGCCGAACAGGCCCAGTTCCGTGCGGAGTTCGAAACCGGCGCCGTACGCCATCGGGGTGCCCCACAACGGCGAGACGCCCCGGCGCAGTTCCCGCCGCCCGAGCCGTACGGTGGCCTTGTCGAGCACCCGGACGCCGTCCCACTCGCCGCCCTGGGCGAGGCAGGCGTAGAAGCGGGCCATCGAACGGGCCGTCACATGTGCGCCCACCGCCGGGAGTTGGGCCCGGCGGAAAGCGGGGGAGTTCCACAGAGCGGGTGCGTCGGGAGCCAGTAGGGGATTGCGGGTCAGGATCTGCAAGGCGTCCCCCTCCTCCTCCTCATCCTCCGGCCGCAGCACGCCCGGCCCTGCGATCGTCGTCGCGACCCGGTGGTGCTCCGTGTCCGGCAGCCCCAGCCAGATGTCCAGGTCGAGCGGGCCCGCGAACTCGTCGGCGAACAGAGCGCCCACGGTGCGGCCGTCCACCCGGCGCACCAACTCCCCGGTCAGCCAGCCCCACGTCAGCGCGTGGTAGAGGAACGCGGCCCGCGGATCGGTCGACGGAGCCTGTGCGGCGAGGAGCTTCGCCATGTGCTCCGGGTTCAGCAACTCCTCGGTGTCGACGGGCTGTTGTACGCCCGGGAGCCGTGCCTGGTGGGACAGGATCTCGGCGACCGTGATCCGCTCCTTGCCGGCCGCGGCGGACTCCGGCCAGTAGCGGGCGGCCGGGGCGTCCAGTTCCAGCAGGCCACGCTCGACCAGCAGCAACACGCACGCGGTCGTCAGGCCCTTGGCTCCGGAGAAGACGAGTTGGAGCGTGTCCGCCTGCCAGGGGTGCCCTGTTCCGGGGTCGGTCACCCCGGCCCACAGGTCCACGACGGGTTCGCCGTCCCGGTACGCGGCGAAGGCGGCGCCCACCTCGCCGTACCGCTCGAAGTTGGCGGCGAAGACCTCCGCGACCTTCTCGAAGCCGGGCGCCGTACGGCCCTGGACGTCCATCACGCCCCCTGCGACGACAGCAGGGCGAGGGCCGCCTGCTTGGCGTCCTCGGCGGCCCGGTCGTGCGGGTCGTGGTGGTCGGCCACGACTGTGGCGCCCTCCAGCAGGATCAGCAACTGCCGTCCCAGGAGGGCCGGTTCGCGGGCACCGGCGCGTTCGGCGATGCCGGTGAGCAGTGCGCCGTAGCGGGACAGATGGCGGTCTGCCAGCGTGCGGGCGGGCGGAGTGTGCCGCTGTGTCGCCGCGTTGACGATCGCGCAGCCCCGGAAGCCGGGCTGTCGGTACCAGTCAGCCAACACGTCGAAGAGTGCGGTGAGTTGGGCGCGCGGGTCGGGGCCGGCCGCCTCCACCGCCTCCGTGAGCCAGTGCACCACCCGGTCGCTCCGGGCCTCCAGCACCGCCTCGACCAGGCCGTCCTTCGAACCGAAGTGGCGGTACAGCGTCTCCTTGGAGGCACCGACCGCCCGGCACAGCTCGGCCACGCCGACGCCGTCCAGTCCGCGTGCGTAGAGGATCTCGGTCGCGGAGGCGAGGAGTGTCGCGCGGGTGCGGTCGGGGTCCAGGGCCGTTCCTTTGGGTACGGGCATGGGGGAGATGGTACCGATCGGTTCGATGTGGGTCCATGGTGTTGCCGGCAGATCAGTAGGCTGGACGTCATGGAAGATCACATAGCGGCCCTGGCCGACCTGCGCGGCGACTGCGAGCGGTGTTTCGGGCTGTGCTGTGTGGCGCTGCCCTTCACCGCCGCGACGGACTTCGCGATCGACAAGGCCGCGGGGACACCGTGCCCGAATCTCCAGAGCGATCACCGCTGTGGAATCCACGCCAAGCTCCGGCCGAAGGGTTTCACCGGCTGCACTGTCTACGACTGCTTCGGGGCCGGGCAGAAGGTCTCGCAGCTCACCTTCGGTGGTCAGGACTGGCGTACGGTCCCGCGCGCGGAGTCGCGTCGGACGTTCGACGTGTTTCCTGTCGTACGGCAGCTTCACGAGCTGCTGTGGTACCTGACCGAGGCGCTCGACCTTCCCGCAGCCGAGTCGATCCATGGCGAGTTGCGTCGTGCGCTGGAAACCACCGACGCGCTCACACGCGGGACGCCCGAAGCGCTGGGCGTGTTGGACGTGGGCGCGCATCGGCAGGAGGTCAACGTGTTGCTGTTGCGGACCAGCGAGTTGATGCGGGCCGGGGTGAAGGGGAAGAAGAAGGACCGGCGCGGTGCCGATCTCATGGGTGCCCGGCTCAAGGGCGCCGATCTGAACCGGGCCAACCTGCGCGGCGCCTATCTCATTGCCGCGGATCTCACCGGAGCCGATCTGCGGGGTGCGGATCTGATCGGTGCGGATCTGCGCGATGCCGACCTCACGGACGCCGATCTGACCGGCGCGTTCTTCCTCACCCAGCCCCAGGTCAACGCGGCCCGGGGCAGCGCCGGGACCAGGCTGCCGGGGTCAGTCGTCCGTCCCGTGCACTGGGCAGCGGGCCTCTGAGGGGCGGCCTTCGTCCGGGACCGCAGCCGCAGGCCCGGACGCCGTGCGCCGGTCCAGGTGCAGCCGTAGACCCTCCGGCATCAGCGTCAGGCGCTCGGTCACCCGCAATTGGTACGCCGGGTCGGGGCGCAGCTCGTAGCGGCGCAGCAGCAGGCCCAGGACCAGGGTCGCCTCGTGGAGGGCGAACTGGCGGCCGATGCAGGCCCGCGCCCCCGTCCCGAACGGCTTGAAGGTGTGCGGGGCGCGGGAGCGGACGGCCTTGGCGTCGAAGCGGTCCGGGTCGAACCGTTCCGCGTCCGCGCCCCACACCTCGGGGTCGCGGTGCAGCATCGGCGTCAGGATCAGCGCCCAGGCGCCCCGCCGCATCGGGTGGATCCCGGCGAGTTCGGTGTCCCGGGTGGCCTCGCGGGCGTACGCGGGGGCCGTCGGCCACAGCCGCAGCGACTCGTCGAGCACCCGGCGGACGTAGCGCAGCTTGGCGACCTGGTCGTAGCCCGGGACCTCCGTGTCGCCCCAGACGCGGTCGACCTCGGCGCGGGCGCGGGCCGCGATGTCGGGGTGGCGGGCGAGGTAGTGCAGCGCGAAGGACAGGGAACCCGAGGTCGTCTCGTGGCCGGCGACCAGGAAGGTGATGACCTGGCGGCGGACGTTCTCGGGGGAGAGGCGCTCGCCGGTCTCCGGGTGGGTCGTGTCCAGCATCCGGTCGAGCAGGTCGCCGTCACCGCTCGCCGTACGGCGGGTCCGCACGAGAGCGTCGACCGTGCGGTTGAGGTAGGCGATGTCGGCCTCGTTGCGGCGGGTCGCGGTGCGCAGCAGGAGCGGGGCGAGCGGCGCGGGCACGGAGTTGAGGCGCTGCGCGTAGCTGAGCGTGCCCACCATCGACGTCACGAAGGGGTGCGGGCGGTCACGTTCGAACGAGCCGAAGTCGTGGCCGAAGCCGGTGCGCGCGATCGTCTCCAGGGTCAGCTTGGTCATGTCGCCGGGGACGTCCACCGACCGTCCGGCGGTCAGTTCGCGGTCCCAGTGGTCCGTCAGACGTTCGGCCACAGCCAGCATCATCGGGTGGTAGCCCTCCATGGCCTCGCGGCTGAAGCCGGGGGCCAGGACGTCGTGCGCCAGCTGCCAGTTGGGCTCGTGGTTGTACGCCGTGAACAGCCCGTCCCCGGCGACCGGCCGCAGATTCGCGACCCCGAGGCCCACGTGCTTGGCGAACCGTGACTCGTCCGCCATGTCGGCGACCAGGTCGGCGCCCCACACGAACACGAACTCCTTGCCGAAGGCCTTCCGGCGGAAGATCGGGCCGAGTTGGCCGGCGTAGCGCAGTGAGTCCTGCAGGGGCGTGCGGCGGTCCGCGCCGATGATGTCACCGAGGAACGGGACCCGGCGCGGGGGATGCGGGAGGCGGTCGAGGTGGGGCCAGCCCTGCTCGGCGTCCCGGAATCCCTTCGGCAGCGCGGTCGGCGTCGCCGTCGTCGTCTCCGCCATGACGCGATCTCCCTTGAGTCAGCGGCAGGTTGAGCCTGTTGTACGTGGGTTCAATAGCGGGTTCAAGTCTGATCCCGTTGTTGAACCGACGTCAAGTAAAGTGCGGGAATGGCCGCGAACCAGGGTGAGCGCACGCGCCGCCGGCTCAGTACCGAGGAGCGCAAGGAGCAACTCCTCACGGTGGGCGCGCGGTTGTTCTCGGAGAACCCCTATGACGAGGTGTGGATCGAGCAGGTCGCCGAGATCGCCGGGGTCTCCCGCGGGCTGCTCTACCACTACTTCCCGACCAAGCGGGACTTCTTCGCGGCCGTGGTGGAGCGCGAGAGCGAGCGGATGCTGCGGATGACGGCAGCTGTGCCCGGAGTGCCTGCTCGCGAACAACTCGCCGTCGCCCTCGACACGTATCTGGAGTACGTGCACACCCACGCGCACGGCTACCGCGCCTTCCACCGCGCCGACGCGGCGGGGGACCAGACTGTACGGCGGGTCTACCAGCGGGCGTTGGCGGCGCAGGAGCGGCAGATCCTGGTCGCGCTGGCGGCGGACCCCGAGTTCGGGCCGGCCCTGGGGGAACGGGCCGATGTGAAACTCGCGGTGCGCGGCTGGCTGGCTTTCACCACCGCCGTCTGTCTGGAGTGGTTGCGTGGCCCGGAGTTGAGCCGGGAGCAGGTGCGCGATCTGTGCGCGCGGGCGCTGTTGGGCGTCATCGCGCCCTGAACTCGTCCAGGACGACTTGGTGGAGAGATTGCGTGGCGTGGTTGGCGTGCGCTCCGATCTTCGGTAAGTTAGGCAAGGCTTACCTAAGGAGGTTCAGGGATGGGTGACAGCCAATCGTGGACGGCCGTGCCTGCCGCGGCCGAGCGGGCCCGCTCGGTGCTCGCCGCCGCATGGTCCTGCGCGGTGACCGCGGAGGGCGGTCGCGAGGAGTTCGTCGGCGCGCACAGCGTCGACGACGACGGCCGGGTGCTCCTCCAAGTGCCCGAGGACAGCGCCCTGTTGGCCGCCGCGATCTGCGCGCCGCGCGGGGAGCCGTCCGCCGTCCTGGAGTTCGCGGACGTCGCACCGGTCCCTGTGCGCAACCGTATCCGGGCCAGGCTGTGGCTCGCCGGCTGGTTCGTGCCCGAGGACGACCAACTCGCCTTTCGCCCCACGCGCGTGGTGCTGCGCCCGGCGTCCGGCGCGGTGGTCATCGACCTCGACGAGTTCGCCGCCGCCGAACCCGACCCGCTGGCCCTCGCCGAGGCCCAGCTGCTGACCCACCTCGCCGACTGCCACTCCGACGCGGTCGAGCGGCTCACCCGGCTCGTCGAACCCGACAGCCTGCACGGCGCGGTCCGCGTCCAGCCCCTCGCCGTCGACCGGCACGGGCTGACCCTGCGCATCGAACGCGCCCGCACCCACGGCGACGTACGCCTGCCGTTCCACGCGCCCGCCGATTCCGTCGCCCACCTCACCGAGCGCATGCACGTACTGCTCACCCAGGCCAGCGCCGCGTCCTGCCCGCGCCCCCTACAGCGGCAGCGCACAGACGGCGACCGGTGACGCGAACGGCTCGCCCGTGAGCCGCAGTTGACCGGTCGTGCCGTCCACCTGGAACACGCTCACCGTGCTCGACCTCTGGTTCGCCGCGAACAGCAGCGTCCCGTCCGGCGAGAACGCGATCTGCCGCGGGAAGTCACCGCTCACCGGCACGGTGTCGAGCAGCCTGAGCCGGGCGCCGTCCGCCTCGACGGCGTACCGCGCAAGGGAGTTGTCGCCACGGTTGGCGAGATAGGCGTACGCGCCGTTCGACGTCACCAGGATCTGCGCCGGGTAGTTGGTGGTGCTGCCGGCGCTGCCGCTGGACTGCGGGTCGCCGATCTTCAGGCCGCCCGTGGCCGGGTCGTAGGCGCAGACCGCGATCGTGTCGTCGACCTCGTTGGCCAGGTAGGCGTACCGGCCGCCGGGGTGGAACGCCAGGCTGCGCGGGCCCGCACCCGCGCGGGTGTGCGCCTGCGAGACCTCGGCGAGCGTGCCCTTCGTGGTGTCCAGGCGGTAGGTGTAGACCGTGTCGGTGCCCAGGTCGACGGCGAGGACATGGCCGCCGTCGGGACCGGTGACGAACTGGTGCGCGTGCGGGCCGTCCTGGCCCGGGCCAGGCTGCGGACTGGAGTGCTTGACCAGAGCGGTGCGCGCGCCGAGCGCGCCCGAGCTGTCGATCGGGTGCACGGCCACGCTGCCGGACGTGTAGTTGGCGCTCAGCAGCCAGCGTCCGGTGGGGTGCACGGACAGATGACAGGGGCCCGCGCCGCCGGTGCTCCGCGTGCCGAGGACCTTGCGGTCCGCCAGGCGTACGGCGGTCACCGCGCCGGCCGTCTGCTCGTCGACCGCGTACAGGGTGCGGCCGTCGGGATGCACGGCGAGGTACGACGGGTCGGCGACTCCGGTGAGCGTTCCCGCGCCCGTGATCCGACCCGTCGCAGGGTCGTAGGTCGCCAGGCCGATGCCCGTGCCGCCGCCGTCGACCGAGGTGTACGTGCCGAGGTAGAGGGGGCGAGGGCCTGCGGCCTTGCCGGTGGGGGACGGTGCGGCGGCGGGTGCCGGCGCCTGGGCGGCCGTAGGAGCGGATTCGGGGTCTGCCGGTGCCGAGGCCGGTGCCGGGACCGCGACCACCGCCGCGGTTCCCGCCAGGGCGCCGATGAAGCGGCGCCTGCTCCAGCCTTCGCGTGACGCGTCCGCACCACTGCTCATGCTCACACCCTCAGGTCGTCGCTCGCCCCGGTCGTCACAGCAACCTTGGCGTGGAGGGGCTGTCGAGCGCAAGACCGGCAACGCGCGTTGCGGAGGGTGCAATGGGTGTGGGGTGTGTGGTTGTGTGGTTTACCAGTCGCCGTCCTCCACCGGCTTGCCCTGTGCGTCCTTGAGGGGCTGCACCTGGCCGGGCGTGGGCTGCTGCCAGGGTTCGTGGTCGTCGCCCAGCCAGTCGCCGACCGGCTTCACCGTCTCCAGGGTGTCGGTGGGGGCGAGATCCTCGGCGTCCTGGTCGTAGTAGTCGAACCAGGGGAGTCCCGCTTGGGTGTAGGCGGCGCGGTCCACCGGTGACGGCGGCGGTTCCTCGCCGGTGATGCGGCGCCACTCCGGAGGCGTCACGAGGTGCACGAAGACCCGACCGGCGGGTTCCTCGGCCCAGGCGGTCAGCGGGCGGTCGTCCTCGTAGACCTCCTGGCGCATCGAACCGCCGACACCGAGGCCCATGGCGGCGGCCCTGGGCGCACGCGCCGACGCACCGGGTGTGGGGGCGGCCTGTGCGGCCATCGGCATGGCGGGCATGCCGTAGCCCCCGCCGCCCGGCATCGTGATCGCGCGCGCCCGCTCCGACCGCCGGCGCTCCGCCTCGCGCCACTTGGTCAACTCCCGCTCGGTGAGCGGGAAGGACTGGAGTTGTACGCCTCCCCACACCTCCTCGCCCGTGACCTGGCCCTCGACCGTCGCACCGAGGCCGAGCGGGACCGCCACGAACTGACGGACCGTCCCCTTGCCGGAGTTGATGCCGTCGAGCCACGGCTGGCGGGGCAGCACCACGTAGTTCTGCGGGTTCCGCGACAGTCGGTCGCTCCACGGTTTCCCCGAGACCGCGCACACCTTGCCCACCCCGACCTGGAGAGCGGCCGGCTCCCGCGTGCCCCCGAAGCTCAGCCACATCGCCTCGCGCAGATACACCGGCAGCATCACCCCGCCCCGCGCCCGCCACTGCTCGGGCACCGTGTCCGGGAAGTCCGCCACCCGCCGGACCGGGAACTCGCCCAGCCCCGGCGGCAACGGATGCGTGCCCGTCTCGGGCAGGCGCAGAGTGCGGACGAACCGCACCGCAGCCCCGCCGGGCAGCCGCAGAGTGTTCCCGTCGATCCGTACGCCGCTGTCGGTCATGTGCCCGCCCCCATAGCTCCGCAGTTCCGCTGTGCCGTAGGGGACGGCCCGTCCCCTCGCCGTGCTGCCGAAGGCGCCCCGCCCCCAGGTGACTCCGTCACCTAGAACGATCGGTGCCCGTGCCCCGGTTCCTGCGCAGCCGCTCCGGCACACCCACCCGCTCCCGCAGCCAGGTCAGCCACGGCAGGCGCTCACGCTGCTCACGGCTGACGCGGTCCAGCTCCTCCATCAGGCGGCGCGAGCGGTGCTCGGTGTCCAGCTCGTCCAGCATGCGGTTGACCTCGGTCAGCATGGCACCCAGCAGCTGCCACTGGGCCGCGTCGCGCTGGACCTCCTCCAGGAGCAGCTGCGCCAGCTTGTCGCGGGTCGCGGCGGCCGTGTGCAGCTCGGCGGTGAGCCGCGACTCCGCGGACTCGGCGCTCACCGTCACGTCGGTGGTCACCAGCACCGCGAAACTGACCACGGCGTCGCCGATCTCGGACAGCAGCTGTTCTACGGCCGCACCCGTCGGGGGCGCGAACAGCGGCTCGGGGTCGCGCTGTTTCGCCAGGTCGGTGAAGGTGCGGGCGAGGACGCGGAGCACGACCGTGCAGATCTCCAGCGTGTCCAGGCCGGTCCGCAGTACGACCCGGTGCAGCAGTCCCTCCCGGACGCGCGGATTGAGCCGCAGGCTGTCCTCAGCCTGTCTGAGGGCCGCGTCCACCTCGACGATGTCGTGGTCGAGCCGGCGCGCCTCGTGCAGCCGCGCGGTGGCGTGGTCGACGGGAGTGCGGCCTGCCGCCTCCTCGCCCATGCGCCGCATCAGCCGCCGTAGCCGACGGGCCAGCCCCTCGATCGACTCGCCCGCCTCGTCCACCCACACCGGGGGAGCCAGCAGGAAATTGCAGGCGAGCCCCACGACCGCGCCGATCAGCGTCTCCACCACCCGTGCCCAGGCGGTATTCCCGACCGTGGTGACGCCGAGGACCAGCATCGCGCTGATCGCCACCTCGGGCACGTACTCGTCGACCTTCACCAGCCGTCCGACGACGAGCGCGGCCACGATCAGCAGGGCCAGGCTCCACCAGGTCAGACCGACCAGCAGGCTGAAGGCGATCGCTACGAGGACGCCCGCGACCACGGCGTTCACCCGGCGGATGCCGTTGGTGAGCGTGGCGTAGAGAGTGACCTGGACGACGAGGAGCGCGGTCAGGGGAGCGGTCAGCGGCGCGGGCTCGGGGCTCAGCCGCAGCGCGACGACATACGCGACCGTCGCGGCGGTCGCCGACCGCAGCGTCTGCACGACCACCGGGTCCCGGTGCCGCCCCACGAACCGCACCAGCGGCGCCGTCCACTCGCGGACATCTCGCATCCTTGGCCTATTCCCTCTCACGGGTGCGCTGAACGTGCTCATTGAGGACCGTAGCTGTCCGCAAGGCCTCCTAGATTGTCCTCACCGGACGGAACGAACGGGAGGGGACTTTCATGACGAACAACCAGGCCATCGAGGTGCTGGTCCGCTCGCACGACTATCTGCGCGAGGTGGTCGCCGCCGTGCCCGGGACGGCCTGGACCGCGCCCACGCCGTGCTCCGAGTGGACGGTACGCCAGGTCCTCAACCACGCGCGCATCGACCAGCAGGCCTACGGCCTCGTCCTCACCGGCGACCGCCCCGACTCCGACCCCTTCCACCCCGTGGACACCCTGGCCGGGGACCCCGTCGCCGAACTCGACAAGGTGCTCCGCGCGGTGGCCGACGGCTACGCCCAACTGCCCGCCGACGCCGACCAGGTGCCGACGCCGCTGGGTCCGATGCCCCTCCCGTTCGCCGCGGCGACGGCCGCCATGGACGCGGCCGTGCACGCCTGGGACATCGCGGCGGCCACCGGCCAGAACCGGCCACTGGAGGCGGACCTGGCCGAGGGGATCTGGCCGGCCGCGGACCGGCTCGTCGATCAACTCCGGGACTCGTACCGGGTGTTCGCGCCGGCGCTCGAGGTGACGGACGACTACGACCGGGCCGAGGCACTCCTCGCCTTCCTCGGCCGCGACCCGCACTGGACGCCCGCCGCGCCCTGAGGGAACACCCGGGGCTCTGTCTCTATGACGT
Source organism: Streptomyces xylophagus (assembly GCF_000716435.1). Taxonomy (GTDB): domain Bacteria; phylum Actinomycetota; class Actinomycetes; order Streptomycetales; family Streptomycetaceae; genus Streptomyces; species Streptomyces xylophagus. Next base: position 124,011 of record NZ_JNWO01000007.1, on the reverse strand, counting down.
GGATGCCGCCCGGCTGCGCGACCGATAGCCCGCGATCTTCGCGAGATTGCCGCAGCGGTCCATCGAGCACCAACGGCGGCGCCGGGCCTGGGAGTCGTCCAGGAACAGCAGCGAACACTCCGGGTTCTCGCACTCCTTGACCCGCTCCAGCAGCGGACTGCCCACCAGTAGAACGGCATCCCGGGCCACCGTCGCCAGCGCCGCGCGCGCCGGATGCGCCGACTTCCAGCGCTGTTCGCCCAGTTGGGGGGCGAGATCCGGGCGCGCGGCGGCCTCGTTGACCCGCTCGACGTCGGCTGCCGCCGGTTCCCGCCCGGCCATCGCCTCCCGTACGACACGGTAGAGCGCCTCGCGCAGGGTGCGGGCGTCCGTCAGTTCGCGGGCAGTGACCCGCACCGACTCGGTACCCGCCGACAGCTCCGCCTCCGTGATCCAGGTGGCCAGGGCCGCCGGATCGGGGAGCCGCTCGACGGGGGTGCCGTGCCGTTTGCCGAGGGTCGCCGCGAAGTTCAGGCACGGGCGTCCGCCGATGAACGGAAAGGACAGCGGGACGGTCATGGCAGCGAGCTTACCTCGCGTACACCGGTTCATGCGGTGTACGTGAGGGTGGCCGACTTCGACCGGCGACCCTTGACACCGGTTCATCGGGTGTCGCATGGTGACACCAGTTCAACAGGTGTCGGCCGGATTCGGTGGCCGCGACAGGGAGTGGGTACGGTATGCGCGCAGTGCGGATCGACGAGTTCGGCGGGCCCGAGGTGCTGGTGCCGGTCGAGGTGCCCGACCCGGTCGCGGGTCCCGGACAGGTGCTGGTGCGGGTCGCGGCTGCCGGGGTGAACCGCGCGGACGCCCTGATCAGGTCCGGCAACTACCACCGGGCCGGCAAGCCGCCGCTGATCCCGGGAGTGGAAGGCGCCGGTATCGTCGCCGCGCTGGGGGAGGGCGTCACCGGATTCACGGTCGGGCAACGGGTTGTGGCCCTTGACGGCGTGAACTCACCAGGTTTCTACGTCGAGTTGGCGGCCGTCCCCGCCACCCAGGTCACCGCCCTGCCCGACGGGATCGACCTCGCGGACGCCGCCGCGCTGCCCGTCGCCTGGCTGTCGGCCTGGTACTGCCTGCGGCACCTCGCCCGGGTCACCAAGGAGGACACCGTCGTCGTGAAGGCCGCCGCGAGCGGGGTCGGCACCGCGGCCGTACAGATCGCCGCCGAGACCGGCGCCCGGGTCATCGCCCTCGCCGGATCACCCGAAAAGGCCGCCTGGGCAGGGGAGTTCGGCGCCCACGCCACCCTCGACACCTCGGCGCACCCGGACGACGCGGAGGTCGACGAGGTGTTGCGGCTCACCGACGGCAAGGGTGCGGACGTCGTCCTCGACACCGTCGGCGGCCGGGCCTTCGGACGCAGCCTGCGCGAGATCGCCCACGGCGGCCGGGTCGTCGCCCTCGCCAACGTCGCCCTGGAGCCCAGCACCGTGGACACCCGCGACTTCTACCCGAAGAACGCGTCGATCCTCGGCTTCCAGCTCACCAACCTCCAGGTCCACGGCGGTTACGACCCCCGCCCCGACCTGCGGGAACTCGCCGAGCGGGTCGCCGCGGGCACGTACCGCGTGCCGATCGAGACCGTCGTACCCCTCGCCGAGGCGCGCGCCGCCCATGAGCGGCTGGAGCGCCGCGACAACCGGGGCAAGATCGTGATCGCGGTGCCGGGGAACTGACGTCAGACGTACAGCTTGTCGAGGAACGAGGTCAGGTTGCCCACCGTCCGGTCGATCTGCTGCTCCACGGTCAGGCTCTCCTCGATACGGATGCCCGACTCGGGGATCTTCCTGCCGCGCACGTAGAGGGAGCAGGCGAGGTCGGTGCACATGTACAGGCCGACCGAGTTGCCGTCGCGACCCGCCGGTCCTGCCTTGCGCGCGGTCATCAGGGAGACGCCGCCGCCAGGGCGGGTCGTCACACACAGCGAACACATGCTGCGATGCAGAAAGCCGCGCTGGGCGGACGGAAACCGCAGCGTGACCCCGACCAGCCCGTCCGCCCGCTCGGTGACCAGATAGCTGCGGTCGGGCGCCCCGGGATCGCGCCAGCCCAGGAAGTCCAGGTCGTCCCAGGGGCGGGTGTCGAGATCGCGGGGGATCGCCAGCCGCTTGGCCTCGCCCTTCGAGCAGTTCACAAATGAGTTGCGGATGTCGTGCTCGGTGAGTGATCTCATGGGAGGGGACTCCTGGGGCGATGCCTGTTTCCTGAACCTAGGGGGTCTAGGTTTTGATCCAGGGTAGTAAGGCGAGCGGCTGGGGAGCCAATGGATTTCGGAGGCGTCGGGAGCTTCGGGACGCGCCAGGCACGGGCGTTGCGACTTGTGGCGGAACGCTCCTCGGGCCCGGCCATCGATCCAGGGCTGCGCATCACGCTGAACTTCCACCCCGACCGTACGGCGGCCGGTCGCCCGATCCTCGACGCGCTGGCTGAGGACGGGACGTACCACTCGCAGTTCGTCACCGGCACCAGCAACGGCGGCCTCACCGCCCACCCCGGCGGCGACCGCTGGCGCTGGGAGAGCCGGATCTTCGCGGGTGCCTACGACGACGCGCCCGCGGCCGAGCGACCGGTGTACGGCGCGTTGGACTTCCGACGCCAAGTGGTCGGCGCGGCCCCGCGGTTCGGCTCCTCGCATCTCCGGCTCGGCGCCGGGACGCTGGCCCGTGCCACCTTCTGCTACCCCGACAGCGCGGCCGAACCGACCGACTTCGGCGTCGCCGCCGGCATGTCCCTCATCGCCCTCGCCGAGGCCGACGAACAGGACGCCCTGAACGACTACATCGAGACACAGGTGCACGGCGGAGTCGTCCTCGCCCGGGACGTGGAGGCCCTCGTCCTGGACGCGAGCTACCGCGGCACCCCCGTCGAGACCGCCGCCCGACGCCTGCCCTTCCCCGTTGAGTGGCACCCCGGCTACCGGCTCACCGTGACGGAGCTGCGGCGGCACGCGGACTACCGGGGCGAGGAGTTCGCCGACCTCGGCGCCCGGATCGCCGAGCGCGGTGTCGTCGACCCGAGGGGCATCGGCGACGCGGCCCGCACCGGCCGCTACGAACTCCAGGACCTGAAGATGGTGTGGCACACGCTCGCCCGCTTCGGGGCGCCGGAGGGAGCAGGGACGGCCTACATCGAGTCGGCGACCGGGGCAGGTGTCGGCGGCCACACCCCGGGAGCGAGCACTCCAACTGCGTAGGCGCGGGCCACCAGTTCCGTACGGTTCGCCGCGTTCCACCGGGCCGAGAGGCGCCGTAGGTGATAGGTCACGCCGTCCGTCGAGAGGCCGGTCTCGCGGGCCGCGTGGGCGGTGGTGGCGCCGCCGGCGAGCAGGGCCAGGATGCGGGCCTCGATCGGTGTGACCTGCGCGGGGGTGTCCTCGCCCGGCCTGTCGCCGCGGGGCTCGCCCTCGCCCTGTACGCGCAGCATGACCAGCAGCGCCGGTGTGTCCTCCACGGTGTCGCTGACCGGGTCGGCCGTCAGCTCCCCGTACCGCTCGGCGCCGTCCGGGGCCCGCCACCGCACCGACACCTGGTACCGCGACCGGTGCCGCAGTCGCAGTGCCTGCGCGATCCGCTCCACCTGTATCGACTCCTGCGGCTGGAACAGGTCGAGCACGTCCTGGCCGCGCAGCCGCCCCGGTGTCGTACCGCACTCCGCCGCCATCGCGGGATTGGCGACCTGCACCGAGCCGTACACATCACACACCGCGACCGGCACCGACACCCGGTCGAAGAGCATCAGGGCACGGTTGCGCCACACCACGCCCTCCCGACGGTCCCAGTCCACCGGCCCTACACAACCACGCGAGGTGATCAGAGCGAAACGGCCGGGACGGGGCGGTTCAGTCGCAGGTCCCGCTGCCGCTGTAACAGGGCGAGTAGCCGGCGCGCGGCGTGGGCGCGGGGGCGGGATGAGCGCGGTCGTAGTCGTGCTGTGCGCTCACGAGCAGCACGGCGACGATGCCGGCGACGACGAGCTGCGACACCACCGTCCAGGGCGCGCGGGACAGCAGCGCGAGCGCGGCGAAGGCGAGCAGGACGCAGAGGAAGCCTTCCATCCAGGCGATGTCCGCGAGCCTCGCCGCGTCGAGCCCGGCCGGGCCCCCCTGTGCGGCCCATCCCTCCAGGCCGTAGGTGAACGTCATCCCCATGTAGACGGCGGCCTCGCCGATGAACAGGAAGACGGCGACGACGATGTCCGCGCCGCGGGACGTCCTGCTGGACCATGGCCGTCCGCGGCGCAGAGGCGGATGTTCGGGAAACGCGTCCGTCATGACCACACCCTGCCGGACCGGTCACGAGGTGCGCATGAGTACGCGCACTCATTAGCCGGACGGAGTTCTCGGCGCAAGACGCCATCGGTGCTTTTCACTACACGATCGTGTAGTCGCGCGGCGCGGGCCGCCGGGGTGGGGCGAGCACGCTGGAACGCAGTACTTCCGTACCGCGAAAGGCAGTTGTCGCGCCATGCCCCCCACCGCGCCGCACCCCACTCTCCCCGACGTTCCTGTCGTCGACATCACCGCGATCGGTCCCGGTCGCACCCCGATGCAGCAGATCATGGATCTGATGCGTCGTCACGGACCGGTGTTCGTGCGGCGGTTGCACGGGCGGGACACGCTGTTCGTCAGTGATCTGGACCTGGTGACCGACCTCGCCGACGAGCGGCGGTTCGCCAAGCACGTCGGGCCCGCCCTGGAGAACGTGCGGGCCTTCGCCGCCGACGGACTCTTCACGGCGTACAACGACGAGCCCAACTGGGCCAAGGCGCACGACATTCTGATGCCCGCCTTCGCGCTCGGCTCGATGCGCACCTACCACCCCGTGATGCTGAAGGTGGCCCGCAGGCTCATCGAGGCCTGGGACCGCGGCGCCCGCGACGGGCAGGCCGTCAACGTGCCCGACGACATGACCCGGATGACCCTCGACACCATCGGACTCGCCGGATTCGACTACGACTTCGGGTCGTTCGAGCGGGCCGAGCCGCACCCCTTCGTCGAGTCCATGGTCCGCTGCCTGGAGTGGAGCATGACCCGGCTGGCCCGCGTGCCGGGCCAGGACCATTCGGCGGCCGACGCGGCGTTCCGGGCCGACGCCGACCACCTCGCCCAGGTCGTCGACGACGTCATCGCCACCCGCACCGGTACCGACCAGACCGACACCGGGGACCTCCTCGGGCTCATGCTCAGCGCCGAGCACCCGGCCGACGGCACGACCCTCGACACCGCCAATATCCGCAACCAGGTGATCACCTTCCTGATCGCCGGCCACGAGACGACCTCCGGCGCCATGTCGTTCGCGCTGTACTACCTGGCCAAGCACCCGGCGGTGCTCCAACTCGTCCAGCGCGAGGTGGACTTGCTGTGGGGCGACACGGCGGACCCGGAGCCGACGTACGACGAGGTCGGCCGGCTCACCTACACGCGCCAAGTACTCAACGAGGCGCTACGACTGTGGCCCACCGCCGCCGCGTTCAGCCGGCACGCGCTGGAGGACACCCTGCTCGGCGGACGCATCCCGCTCAGCGCCGGGCAGGCCGTCACCGTGGTCGCCCCGATGCTGCACCGGCAGCCCGGCTGGGGCGACAACCCCGAGCTGTTCGACCCCTCGCGCTTCACCCCGGAGGCGGAAGCCGCGCGCTCCGTGCACGCCTTCAAGCCGTTCGGCACCGGTGAACGCGCCTGTATCGGACGGCAGTTCGCGCTGCACGAGGCGACCATGCTGCTCGCGATGCTCGTCCACCGCTACCGGCTCCACGACCACGCGGACTACCAACTCACGGTGAAGGAGACCCTCACCCTCAAGCCCGACGGCTTCACGCTCACCGTCACCCCGCGCACCCCCGCCGACCGTGTGCACAGTCCGCTGCCGGGCGCCGTGGAGGCCACCGCGACTCCTACGGCCGACACGGCCACCCTGCCCGCCCGCGTCCGCCCCGGCACCCACGCCCTCTTCCTGCACGGCAGCAATTACGGCACCTGCCGCGAGTTCGCCGCCCAACTTGCCGATGAGGCAGGTGTGTTGGGGTGCTCGGTGGAAGTGGCGCCGCTGGACGCGTACGCCGACGGACTGCCCACCGACCGACCCGTCGTCATCACCGCCGCCTCCTACAACGGCCGTCCCACCGACGACGCCCTCGCCTTCGCCGCCTGGCTGGAGGAGGCACACGACCTCGACGGCGTGACGTACGCCGTCCTCGGCGTCGGCGACCGCAACTGGGCCGCCACCTATCAGCACATGCCGACCCGCGTCGACGCCCGCCTCGCCGAACTCGGTGCCACCCGCCTGACCGACCGCGCCGCCGCCGACGCCTCCGGCGATCTCACGGGCGCGGTAAGGGAGTTCACGATCCGGCTGCGCACGGCGCTGTTGGAGACGTACGGCGATCCCGACGCCACGGACGCCGAACCCGTCGAGCCGGCCACCGCCTACGAGGTCCGCACCCTGACCGGCGGTCACCTGGACGCCCTCGCTGAACGGCACGGCCTCGTCCCCATGACCGTCACCGAGGCGTACGACCTCACCGCGCCCGGACACCCGCGCCGCAAGCGCTTCGTCCGCGTCGCCCTGCCGGATGGGACCGGTTACCGCACGGCCGACCACCTCACCGTGCTGCCCGCGAACGCCCCGGCTCTCGTGGAACGCGCCGCCACCGCCCTCGGCGTGGACCTCGACACGGTCCTCGACATCCGCCCGGCCCGCCCCCGCCGCGACGGTCTCGCCGTCGACCGTCCTGTGACCGTACGCCAACTGCTCACCCACTACGTCGAGTTGCAGGACCGCCCGACCGCCGGCCAACTGGTCGCGCTCGCCGCCGCCAACCCCTGCCCGCCCGAGCGCACCGCCCTGGCCGCCCTCACCGACGACCCGCGCACCTTCGTCGAACTCGTCGAGGACCACCCGGCCCTGCGCGGCGCCCTGGACTGGCCCACGCTCCTCGACCTGCTCACCCCGCTGCGCCCCCGGCACTACTCGATCTCGTCCTCACCCGCCGTCGACCCCGGCCACGCGGACCTGATGGTCTCCCTGCTGGAGGCCCCGGCCCGCTCGGGCAAGGGCGTCTACCGGGGGACCGGTTCCGGCCACCTCGCCACCCTCGCCCCGAGCGACAGGCTGTACGCCCGCGTCCAGCCGTGCCGCGAGGTCTTCCGGATCGACGACTCCACCCCGGTCGTGATGATCGCGGCCGGTACCGGTCTCGCCCCCTTCCGCGGAACCATCGCCGACCGAACGGCCGCCCTCGCCGCCGGCGCCGAACTCGCCCCGGCCCTCTGCTACTTCGGCTGCGACGCCCCCGACGCCGACTACCTGCACGCCGACGAACTCCGCGCCGCCGAGAACGCAGGAGCCGTCTCGCTCCGACCCGCCTTCAGCGCGGCCCCGGAGGGCGGAGTGACCTTCGTCCAGCACCGCGTCGCCGCCGAGGCCGACGAGGTGTGGGCCCTGCTGGACTCGGGCGCCCGGGTGTACGTCTGCGGCGACGGCTCACGGATGGCACCGGGCGTGCGCGAGGCGTTCCGTACCCTGTACCGGGACCGCACGCCCGGCGCCGACGCCACGGCCGCCGAGCGGTGGCTCAACGCACTGATGGCGGACGGGCGTTACGTCGAGGACGTGTACGCCGCCGGCTGACCGAAAGGGAGAGGTGGGCGCACGGTGACGGACTCCTCGGAGCGAGCCCGACAGGTACTCGGCGCGGCGGGCATCCCGCCCGGCGACCTCGCCCACCTCCGCCCCCTGGGCGGCGGCACCTACAACACCGTCGAGGAACTCACCCTCAGCGACGGCACCCGCTACGTCCTGAAGACCGCGCCCACCGCCCCCGGCCTCGCACACGAGCGCCAACTCCTCATCTCCGAGGCCGACTTCTACGGCGCCGCCGCCAAGGCCGGGGTGGCGGCGCCGCGCGTCGTGGTCCTGGACGGCGACACCCTCCTGATGACGCTCTGCCCGGGCGAACCCTGGGACGACTCCCTCACGGACACCGAAGTGACCGCCCTGCGCACGGAGTTGGGCCGCCAACTCGCCCGCCTGCACGAGATCACCGGCCCCGGCTTCGGCTACCCCTCCGGCGCCCTCGGCCTGCTCGCCCCCGACTGGCGCACCGCGTTCACCACGCTGTACGACGCCGTCCTCGACGACGCCCGCCGCTACGGGGCCTGGCTGCCACTCCCCGCCGACGACATCGCCCGTACGGCCCGCGCCGCCTACGACGCCCTGGACGAGGTCACCGTCCCCAGCGCCGTCCACTTCGACCTGTGGCAGGGCAACATCCTGGTCGACCGCACGACCGGAACGCCCCGCATCGGCGGGCTCATCGACGGTGAGCGCATGTTCTGGGGCGACCCCCTCGCCGACTTCGTCTCCCTGGCGCTGCTCGGAGACATCAGGAAGGACGATTCGTTCCTCGCGGGCTATCACGAGGCGGGCGGGCGAGCCGAGTTCGACCGGTCGGCCCGCCTCCGGTATGCCCTGTACCGCAGCTATCTCTACCTGATCATGCTCGCCGAAGCGGTTCCCAGGGAGTTCGGCGCGGAAGAGAACCGTTGGCGCCGGGAGAAGGTCGGCCCCGAACTGCTCGCCGCCCTGGGAGAGATCGACGAGACGGCCTCCACCCCGTAGTGTGCACTCCACCGCCCCTTAGTTCAGACCGTGAATTAAGAGGGAGGGGAAAGTCGCGCCCGGCGGGACCGCAGGAGTATCTTGCAGGTCGGGCAGGGTTCGGAGGGAGCCACATGGCGGGGCGGAACGGGCGCACGGTACGCGACCTCAGGCGGGCCAACCGCACGGCCGTGCTGCAACGGCTGTACTTCGACGGACCTCTCAGCCGCTTCGAACTCGGCCCGGCCACCGGGCTCAGCTCCGGCTCGGTGAGCAACGTCGTCGCGGACCTCGTCGCCGACGGCCTGGTCGAGGAGGCCGGCAGCGTCGACTCCGACGGCGGCCGCCCCCGCACCCTGCTCCGAGTCGCCCCGCACAGCGGCCACATGATCGGCGTCGACGTCGGCGAGACCCGCGTCCGCGTCGAGCTGTTCGACCTCACCCTCACCGAACTCGCCCGCGCCGAACGCCCGTTGGAGCAGCAGCGCTACGAGGTCGAGGTCATCGTCGGCCACATCCGCGAAGGTATAGCCGAGGTTCTCGCCACCGCCGACATCGCCCCGGAACAGCTCCTCGGCGTCGGCATCGGTGTGCCCGGCATAGTCGAGCACACCCCGGACCATGGTGCCGTCGTGCACGGCCAGACGATCGGCTGGGACGCGGTTCCCCTCGAGGAGCTGCTCCGCTCCACCTCCCAACTCCCCGATGCCGTCCCGTACTTCATCGACAACGGCGCCAAGACCCTCGGCCAGGCCGAGATGTGGTTCGGGGGCGGTCGTGGGGCGCGCAACGCGATCGTCGTCCTCTTCGGCTCCGGCGTCGGCGCCTGCCTCGTCACCCCGGAAGTCGAGAACGGGCGGGCCGTCGAATGGGGGCATCTGACCGTACGGGTCAGGGGGCGCCGCTGCCGCTGCGGAGCCCTCGGCTGCCTGGAGGCGTACGCGGGCGCCGAGTCGCTGCTCGACCGCTGGCGCGAGGAGGGCGGCCGTCCGCCCGAGGGCACCGACGAGGAGACCGCGATGACCGCGCTGCTGGTCGCCGCCTACCCGCCCGAGGGCACCGAGGCCGACCCCGTCGCGCTCGCCGTCCTGGAGGAGACCGCCGAATACCTCGGCGCGGGCCTGTCCGACCTGATCAACCTCTTCCAGCCCGAGCGCATCCTCATCGGCGGCTGGGCCGGACTCCAGCTCGGCTCCCGCTTCCTGCCCGCCGTACGCCACCACGCCACCGCGTACGCGCTGTGGCACCCCGCAGGACGCGTGACCATCGACCTGGGCCTGCTCGGCCCCGATGCCGTCACCGTCGGCGCCGCGATCCTCCCGCTCGCCGACTTCTTCGCCCGCGGCGGCCGTCGCGCCGAGCCCGAACCGGAAGGCCCGCCGCCCGCCTGGCGCACGGCACTGGAGGAGAGGGCACCGCACTGAGGGGACGGGCAGTTGGGGGATGATCAACCCCATGAGTGAGATCATCCTGATGTCCGACGCCCGGGTCGCCGCCATCCCCGTGGAGGAGTGCGGGGAGCGGCTCGTCGACGTGAGCGGCGTACTGCTGGTCGACGACCGCAAGAACAAGGACTCCGACGGCGGCGCCGAACTCCACCTGCGCCAGGGCGTGTTGGACCGGCTCCTCGAAGCGGAAGCCCTGTTGCCGGACGGCCTGCGGCTGCTCTTCGTCGAGGGATACCGGCCACCGACCCTCCAGCGCCGCTACTTCGAGGGCTACGGCGACGAGTTGCGCGCCGCCCACCCCGACTGGTCCGCGGACCGGATCCGGTCCGCCGCCAGCCGCTATGTGTCCCCGCCCGAGATCGCCCCGCACACCGCCGGCGCGGCCGTGGACCTCACCCTCGCCGACGCCGACGGGCGCGAACTCGACCTGGGCACACCGATGAACGCCAACCCGGAACAGAGCGACGGCGCCTGCTACACCGGCGCCGACAACATCACCGCCGAGGCCAGGGCCCACCGCGCCGTGCTCGGCAAGGCACTCGGCGCGGCAGGCCTGGTCAACTACCCGACGGAGTGGTGGCATTGGTCGTACGGGGACCGCTACTGGGCCCTCGCGACCGGTGCGCCGGCCGCCCTGTACGGGCCCAGGGAACTCTCGTAGCGGCTCACGCGAACGCGTTCACACCCGTCAGCTCGGCCGACAACTCCCACAGTCGCGCCGCCTGCTCGGGGTCGGTCGCCCAGGACTTGACGCCGACGCGCATGTCGGCGTCGGCCTCGGCAGGGGCGGGCTCGGCGATGTCGCAGTCCTCCAGATAGACGCCGCCCATGCCGTTCAGCTGGGGCGAGGTCGCCGCCCACACCTCGGTGGCCGCGCCCTGCTCCGGGGTCTTGAAGCCCTCCGGGTTGAGCGGGTTGCCCTGCTCGTCGATCCAGCCGCGCTCGACCATCTCCTCCTTGGGAAGGTGGCGCTGCAGCGGGGTGATGATGCCGCCCGGGTGGAGCGAGAACGCGCGGACACCGCGGTCGGCGGCGAGCTTGTCGAGGTGGACGGCGAACAGGACGTTCGCCGTCTTCGCCTGGCCGTATGCCTCCCACTTGTCGTAGCCGCGGTTCCACTGGACGTCGTCCCAGCGCATCCCGGAGAAGTGGTGGGCACGCGAGGACACCGAGACGACGCGGGCGCCGCCCGGCTCGATGGCCGGCCACAGGCGGTTGACGAGGGCGAAGTGGCCGAGGTGGTTGGTGGCGAACTGCGCCTCCCAGCCGGGCCCGACCCGGGTCTCCGGGCAGGCCATGATCCCGGCGTTGTCGATCATGTAGTCGACGGTGCGGCCGGAGGCGAGGAACCGCTCGGCGAAGCCGCGCACGCTCTCCAGGTCGGCGAGGTCCAGCTCGTCCACCTCGACGCCGGGCAGGCCGGCCACGGCCTCCCGGGCGGCGTCCGGGCGGCGGGCGGGGACGATCACCTGGGCGCCCGCCTTGGTGAGCGCGCGGGTGGCCTCCAGGCCGAGGCCGGAGTAGCCACCGGTCACGATCGCGAGCTTGCCGCCGAGGTCGAGGCCGTCCAGGACGTCGTCGGCGGTGCTCTTGTCGTCGAATCCCGAACCGATCTTGTGCTGTGCAGTGGTCATACCAGGAACGCTACGAATTGAAGTGCGCTCCAAGTCAAGCCGAGGAGAGCCGGGGGCGGACCCGGACAGGGAGAAGCCCCGACCGCGACGGGGGAATCACGGCCGGGGCGGCCAAGTGGTGGGCACGGAAGGCGGTCGCCTCGCGGCGAAAGGCTCCACAGGGCTTCAGCCGAACGATCTTCCCTGTGGGCGGAGGTTGAGGCCCGGGGACACTGTTCCCTCCGCACCCACGGTCTGTTCAACGGGGAACCACCTGTGAGTGTTCCTGGGCGGGTCGCCGCACGCGGTGATGTGCATCACTTGCCAGTGGTCCAGTCCAGTAGCTTCTCCGCCGACCAGGTCGTCAGCACCCGTTCGGCGGACACCCCGCACTCCTCCGCCCGCGCACAGCCGTTGATCTGCCAGTCGAGCTGACCGGGCGCGTGCGCGTCCGTGTCGATCGAGAACAGCACCCCGGCGTCGACGGCCTTCCGCAGCAGCCGCCTCGGCGGGTCGAGCCGTTCCGGACGGCTGTTGATCTCCACGGCCGTCCCGGACTCGGCACACGCGGCGAACACCTCGTCCGCGTCGAACTCCGACTCCGGCCGCGCGGCACCTCCGTCCCGCCCGATGAGCAGCCGCCCGGTGCAGTGCCCGAGGACGTCCGCGTACGGATTCCGTACGGCGGCCACCATGCGGCGGGTCATGGCGCGGGATTCCATGCGCAGCTTGGAGTGCACGGAGACCACGACAAGGTCGAGCCGCTCCAGCAGCTCCGGTTCCTGGTCCAGCGAGCCGTCGTCGAGGATGTCGCACTCGATGCCGGTGAGCAGCCGGAACGGCGCCCAGGTCTCGTTCAGCGCGGCCACCACGTCCAGCTGCTCGCGCAGCCGCTCCGGGGACAGTCCGCGGGCCACGGTCAACCGGGGCGAGTGGTCGGTCAGCACCGCCCACTCATGGCCGAGCCGGGCCGCCGTACGGCCCATCTCCTCGATCGGGCTGCCGCCGTCCGACCAGTCGGAGTGGAGGTGGCAGTCGCCGCGCAGCAGCGCCCGCAGCTTCTTGCCGCCGGGGCTGGACGGGATCGGGGCCTCGGCCTCCAGTTGCTGCAGATAGGCGGGAACCTGCCCGGAGAGGGCCTCGCGGGCCACCTGTGCGGTCTTCGGGCCGATGCCCTTGAGGGACTCCAGCGTCCCGGCGGCGGCGCGTTCGGCGATCTCGCCGTCGGGGAGTGCCGCCAGGACCCTGGCCGCCGTACGGAAGGCGCGTACGCGGTAGGTCGGGGCCAGGGAGCGTTCCAGCAGGAAGGCGATCCGGTCCAGTGCCTGCACGGGATCCATCGAGCCTCCTCCCGCGAGTGGTCCCCGGACGGAAACCGTGGACCACTCGCGACCGCGTGATGCGTTCTAGGCTCTATTGCATGACCGAAATCGCCAGCCCGCACATCTCGACCCCGCGGATCATGGTGCTCAAGGTGCAGCCCGGTACCCCGCCGTTCCGCATCGTGCAGATCGACGGGGAAATGGTCTGCGAGGCCCGAGGCATCACCGATGTCCTGGAGGTCGCGGCCGTGTGCGGCATCACGGTCCGCGACCTGGACGACCCGGACGTGGTCCGCTGGGTCGGTGGGGACAAGCTCACCTGGTTGCCGCACTAGTCCCTACGGCCTGTGGACTCAGCCGACCGTCCACTTCTGGTTGGCGGCGCCCGAGCAGGTCCAGATCTGCAGCGGCGTGCCGTTCGCGGAGTTGTTGCCGGTCACGTCCAGGCACTTGTTGGCCTGCGGGTTGACGATGTCGTTCGCCGAGCTGACGGCCCACTGCTGGGCGGCGGAGCCGTTGCAGTCGTAGAGCTGGACCTTGGTGCCGTCCGCGGTGCCGCCGGCGTTCACGTCCAGGCACTTGCCGAGCGCGCGGATCGTGCCGTCGGAGCCCACCGTCCACTGCTGGGCGGCGGAGCCGTTGCAGTCGTAGAGCTGGATGGCGGTCCCGTTGGCGGAGCTCGCACCGTTGACGTCGACGCACTTGCCGGCGAGACCCTTGATCGCCACCCCGGTGGCCGTGTTGCTCGTGGTCACCGACACCGAGTCCACCACCAGCTGGGCCGGGAAGGCCGTGGCGCTGTTCGGGTCGCCGGGCCAGTCGCCGCCGACCGCCAGGTTGAGGATCAGGAAGAACGGCTTGTTGAAGGCCCAGGTGTTGCTGCCCACGTCGGCGGGTGTGCGGGTCTGGTAGACGACACCGTCGACCGACCACTTGATCGAGTTGGGCGCCCAGTCGACGGCGAACGTGTGGAAGGCGTCCGCGAAGGCCGCGCCGTTCGCCAGCGTGTAGGCGGCGCCGATGCCGTTCGAGCCGGAGTAGCCGGGGCCGTGGATGGTGCCGTGGATCGTGGAGGGCTCGTAGCCGACGTTCTCCATGACGTCGATCTCACCCGAGTTGGGCCAGCCGACCGAACCGATGTCAGTGCCGAGCATCCAGAACGCGGGCCACATGCCCTGCCCGCGCGGGATCTTCATCCGGGCCTCGACATGCCCGTACTGCGCGCTGAACTTCCCGGAGGTGTTCATCCGGGCCGAGGTGTACTGACAAGTGCCGTACCAACACTGGTAGTTGGCCGGGTTCTCCTTCTTGGCCGTGATCACCAGATGGCCCTGGCCGTCCAGGGCCGCGTTGTTGGTACCGGACGTGTAGTACTCGCGCTCGTGGTTGTTGACGTTGTCGCCGGTCTCCAGTGACCACTTCGAGGAGTTGACGGCACTGCCGGCGGTCCCGTCGAAGGTGTCGGAGAACGTGACGGCGTCGGCCTGGGCGGCCGACGAGGAGACCGCCTGCGCCGGACCGATCGCGGCGGACGCGACCAGTGCGGCGGACAGGGCGGCGAAGAGGCATCTGCGCAGGAGTCGTGGGGAGGCCACGGCATTCCCTTCTGTGCGGCGGACGTGGGGACCGACACGCCGACTGAGGTGGGGGGTGAAAGCGTCGCCTCTTGATTTAAGGAGTGAGATAAGGAGAGCGTCAATACCTTGGTACGGACCAGTAGTTGAATGTTACGGGCCAGTAGTTGATCGTTACGAAGCGGCCTTCGGCGCTTTGGACGCCTTCGCTGGCTTTGTTGTCCTTGCTGCCTTCGCGACGGGCTTCCGCGCGTGCACCGCCCGGCCGAGCCGGCGCCCCAGCAGGACCCAACCGATCAGCGCGCCCGAGGTGTTGAGGATGACGTCGTCGATGTCGAAGGCCCGCCCGGTGATCAGCGCGCCCTGCGCGAACTCCACCAGAAGCATGACGGTCGCCGTCAGTAGCAGCACTTTCAGAATGCCGCGTGCCCGTGGTGCGAACACGGGCACCAGCACCCCGAACGGGATGCCGAGCACCACGTTCCCGCCGATCTGCTTGATGGCGTCCCGCATGGCCGGCTGGTCGAGATAGGCCTTCAGGGAACGGCCCGGGTGCAGATTGGTGTGCACGAGCGCCTTGGACGCG
The DNA here is from genome assembly GCF_000716435.1 of Streptomyces xylophagus. Taxonomy (GTDB): domain Bacteria; phylum Actinomycetota; class Actinomycetes; order Streptomycetales; family Streptomycetaceae; genus Streptomyces; species Streptomyces xylophagus. The sequence continues at coordinate 108,826 of NZ_JNWO01000007.1, read as the reverse complement.
GGGGACGGCTCCAGCGTGAGCTTGGCCAGTACGACGGCGAAGGCCACCATGAGGACGAAGCCGATCAGCATCGCCAACAGACGTACAGGGAGGGACAGTCGATGGCGTCCGCGCTCGGGGCGGGTCGACCTCGAATCGGGCTCCGTCTTCTTGGTGGTGCGCAGGCGCGAGACGGTACGGGCCATGCGGTGGGCCTCCAGTTATTCATGGTTGATCAGTGTCCGGTCAGGCGCTGTACGAGATGTTCACGTTCTTGAAGCCGAGCGAGCCGAGGAGACCCTTGAGCATGTTGGTGGTGTTCGTCTCGGCGCGGGTGGTCAGGCCGCTGGTCTTCGCCGCCTCGGCGATGTGCTTGGAGGCGAGCTTCTGCACGGCCTGCTCGCTGTTGGGGTTGTCGGAGAAGATGTCGCCCAGGCGGTCCAGCAGACCGCGCTGCTTGGAGACCGTGTAGGAGTGGTCCGGGTCCAGCGCGGGCTTGCCGAGCGTCGCGTGCGGCAGCTTGATACTGGCCGACGTGCGGTCGCTGTTGACCGTCACGTCCTGCTTGCCGAGCTTGCCCAGGTCGACATAGCCCTCCACGGTGCCCGCGCCGACGTACAGCGTGCGGGTGCCGCGGATCGCCTGGGGCAGGAACTTGGCGTCCTTCTCCAGGTCCACGACGACCTGGAAGTTGCCGGCGGCCGCGTCGTAACGGCTCATGTCCTGAATGGACTTGAGCAGAGCGGGACCCGAACGGTCGTGGGTCTCGGTGCCGAAGATGTCCCGCAGTCCCGGGAGCACGGCCAGTCGGAGCCCCGCGAACAGCACGGCGATCACAACGACGACGGCGGTGAGCACCTTCGCCCAGCCCGGCATGCGCCGGGTCGTACGGCTGATGGAAGTCGTCATGGGGACGGCCCTCCCTTCCTCTGTATCCGCATGCCCCTCAAATCGCTTGTCAGACCGACCTGTTGGCCGAATGAACCCGCTGACGGGAGCGTGGAGGGCGCACTAGCGTGAAAAGTCACTGTTCCGGCCCGCCAGGAGTCCCGGATGACCGCAGACAGCATTTCCCCGCCGCTTCTCCCCATGCATCTCGTGACCTATCCGGAGTCCGCTCCGCCCCGTCTCGTGACACTGGCCACGGGTACCCCGGTGTGGCTCGTCACCCGGTACGCCGACGTACGGCGGGTGCTCATGGACCCCCGCTTCGACCGGAGTTCGCTGCACGCGAAGGACGCGCCGCCGCTCCTCGTCGTACCGAACATCCTCGACAACCCGGACGGGCTGCTGAACCAGGACGGTGCCGGGCACCAACGGCTGCGCGGCACCGTGCAGCGGGCGTTCACGCCCCGCGCGATCGCCCGGTGGCGGCCCTGGGTGGCCTCGGTGGTCGACGCGCTCCTCGACGACTTCGCCCGGCAGTCGCAACCCGCCGACATCGTCGAGGGGTTCACCTGTCCGCTGCCGGTCTCGGTGATCTGCCGGCTCATGGGGCTCGACCACCTGGAGCGCGACCGCATCCGGAACTGGGCCGACCACGCCCTGTCCGGCGGTGCGCACACGGCGGAGCAGGTCATCGCCGCCATGACCGAGTTCGGGGTGTTCGCCGGCCGGCTGATCGACGAACGGCGCCGGAACCCCGGCGAGGACCTGGTGAGCGCACTGGTGACGGCGGGCGACAGCCTCGGCATCGAGGACCGGCACCTGGTGGCGCTGGTCTGCGGACTCGTCGTCGCCGGACACGAGACCACCATGACCGCGCTCGGCAACATCGTCGTCTACCTCCTCACCGACGGACAGGCGGCCCGGACCGCCCTCGCCGAGAACGAGGAGACGGCCGCGACCGCCGCCGAGCAACTGCTGCGCCACGTGCCGCTCAGCGAGGGCCGCGTGCTGCCCGGGCTGATCCGCCGGGCCGTCGAGGACGTCGAGATCGGCGGGGTGACGATCCCGGCGGGCAGCGTGGTCGCCGTCCAGACCAACTCCGCCAGCCGGGATCCCGACGTCTATCCCGTGGGCCCGCCCGACGTGACCGCCCCGCTGCCGGTACCCGGCGTGATCTTCGGGGCGGGACCCCACCACTGTCTGGGCGCCTGGCTGGCCCGCCTGGAACTCGAACTGGGCCTGCACCGCCTGACCGCCCGATTCCCGCTGCTGCGCGCCGAGTTCACCCCGGACACCATCGAGTGGCGGGAGGGACAACTGACCCGCGGCCCGCTACGGCTGCCCGTGTCCTGGTGAACACCCGCTAGTGCGACCGCAGTTCACGGTCACCGGACGGACGCGACCACCACACCCCCTCACCGTGCGTGAGCCCGCGCAGACTCAGCTCCACCTCGCGCACCCGGCGGGCCGGCAGCTCGCCGGTGATCAGCCAACTGCCGACACCGCCCGTCGCCCCCGCGAACTCGGCGCGGCAGGAGGCGAGTTGGGCGGTCACCGGCGCGAGCGCGTCGAGCGGGACCTCCGCCTCGAACGCGACGTACGGCTCGTAGAGTCGCGTCCGCGCCAGCCGCAGCGCCCGACGCAGCACGATCGGGGTGAGACCGCGGAAGTCGGCCGCCGTGCTGATCGGGGCGGCGTACCCGGAGCGGGTGAGGGTTACCCGGTAGTCCGTGACGGGTGCGCCCTCCAGTCCGCTGAGCAGCGTCGCGTGGACCGTGTCCTCGATGGCCTGGTGGAACGCGCGGGGGAGGGCGCCGAGTTCGGTCTCGTAGCCGAAGACCCCGCCGGAGCCGCGCTCTCCCGGTTCGACGCGCAGCCCGATCGTGGCCCAGTAGTGGGTGTGGTCGTGCCACGGGAACTCGTCGCAGGCCTCGCCGGTCCCGGCCGGGCGTTCCAGGAACCGCACCCGGCTCGGTTCGAAGTCGGCCTCGACGCCGAAGTCCTGGACGAGGGTCGCCGCGATGACCTCCTTCTGTACCTCGCCGTACAGGAGCAGCACGGTCGCCCCGGAGGCGGCCGGCCGCGCGTGCAGCAGCGGGTCCTGGTCGGCCAGGGTCAGCAGCGCCGAGCGCAGCGCCGCCGCCTGCTCGGGGCGCCGGGCCCGTACGACGGTCTCCAGGGTCGGCGGCGCGAACTGCGGTGCCCGCTCGGTGAGTTCACCGAGCCGGTCGCCGACCCGGATGTCCTTCGGGCCGGTCAGCGCCCCGATGTTCCCGGCGGTGAGCGGGCCCGGTCGGCCGATCACCTCGAGACGCGTGACCCGTCCGGAGATCTCGACGGCCCGTCCGTCCGCCCCGTGCCGGCGGAACGTGAGCCGCTGCTGCGGGGCCACCTCACCGTCGTAGAGCCGCAGATACGCCGTCCGTTCGCGGCCGGGACCGGGGCGCACCGCGAACACTGTGCCCCTCGGTGTGCCCGGGCCGGTGACCGAGGGCGGGATCAACCGGATCAGGTGGTCGACGAGTTCGGTGACGCCCTGGCCGCCGAGGGCCGAACCGAAGAGGAGGGGGTGGATCGAGCCTTCGGCGGTGCGGGCGGCGAGGCTCTTGCTCAGGTCGTCCGGGGTCGGGGACGGGCCGTCGACGACTGCCGCGAGGATGGCCGGGTCGACGTCGGCAAGTGCCTCGGCCAGCTCCGGGTCGCCGGGCGGGCGGGGCAGCACGCGGGCGCCGGGTGTGCCGAGGCCCGTCACGTCCGTGAGCGGGACGACGTGCGGGGTCAGCCGGCGTCGGATGTCCGCGAGCAACTCTTCGGCGCGGGCGCCCGCGCGGTCGATCTTGTTGACGAAGACGAGCGTGGGCAGCCGTAGCCGTCGCAGGGTTCGCATCAGGACGCGGGTCTGCGCCTGGACGCCTTCCACGGCGGACAGCAGCAGGACGGCGCCGTCGAGCACCTCCAGGGCGCGCTCGACCTCCGCGATGAAGTCCGAGTGGCCGGGGGTGTCGATCAGGTTGATCTGGGTGTCGCCGGACGTGAACGCGGCGACGGCCGAACGGATCGTGATCCCGCGCTGCCGCTCGATCGCGCCGTCGTCCGTACGGGTGTCACCGGCGTCGACGCTGCCGAGCCGGTCGATCGCGCCGTGGTCGAACAGCAGCCGCTCGGTGAGGCTGGTCTTACCGGCGTCGACGTGGGCCAGAATTCCGATGTTCAGGGTGTGCATGCGTGGTCGAGTCCTCGAGAACCGTCGTCCAGTGGGGAAGCTGGTGGATTCCGAGGAGTCGGCGCATCTGGGGCTCCTGACATGCGGGGGAGTGCGGACGCCGTCATCATGGCCTGCGGGAGTGGGCGGTACGCAACCCGTTTTCGCGGGTCAGTAGCATGAGGCACGGCCGGGAATGATCATGCGAGGAGCAGCAGATCGTGCGAGACATCGCCGTGTTCAGCGGGAGTGCCCATCCCGAGTTGGCCAAGGAGGTCTGCGCGCATCTCGGTGTTCCGCTCAGTCCCACCCGGGTCAGCCGGTTCGCCAACGACTGCCTGGAGGTACAGCTCCAGGCCAACTGCCGGGAACGGGACGTCTTCCTGATCCAGCCGCTCGTCAAGCCCGTCCAGGAGAACCTGGTCGAGCTGCTGCTGATGAGCGACGCGGCGCGCGGCGCCTCCGCCGGACGGATCACCGTCGTCATGCCGCACTACTCCTACGCCCGCTCCGACAAGAAGGACGCCCCGCGCATCTCGCTCGGCGGACGGCTGGTCGCCGACCTGATGGTGGCGGCGGGCGCGAGCCGCGTTCTGGCCATGACCCTGCACTCGCCGCAGGTGCACGGCTTCTTCTCGGTGCCGGTCGACCATCTGCACGCGCTGCGCGAACTGGCCGCGCACTTCCGGCAGTACGACCTCTCCCGCACCACCGTCGTCTCCCCGGACCTCGGCAACGCCAAGGAGGCCGCCGCGTTCGCCCGGCTGATCGGCGCCCAGGTGGCGGCCGGCGCCAAGCAGCGGTACGCGGACGACCGGGTCGTCATCAGCTCCGTCATCGGTGAGATCGCCGACCGGGACGTCATCGTCCTGGACGACGAGATCGCTAAGGGCAGCACCGTCCTCGAACTCCTGGACCGGCTACGGGACTTGGGGCCGCGCTCGATCCGAGTGGCCTGTACGCACGGCCTGTTCGCGTCCGGCGCGCTGAAGCGGATCGGGGAGCAGCCCGACGTACTGGAGATCGTCTGCACCAACACCGTGCCGGTGCCCGAGGAGGAGCGCACCGAGAAGCTGCGCATCCTGTCCATCGCCCCGGCGCTCGCCGAGGCCGTACGCCGCATTCACAACGGTGAGTCCGTCAGCGCCCTGTTCGACGCGCCGCCGAACGAATAGACATGAGGGGACGGAGCAACGCTCGGCATCACCGAGGTGATCAGGAGGACTCGCCGTGGCGAAGGCGAAGTTCGAGCGGACCAAACCCCATGTGAACGTCGGCACGATCGGTCACATCGACCACGGCAAGACCACCCTCACGGCGGCCATCACGAAGGTGCTGCACGACCGGTTCCCCGACCTCAACCCCTTCACGCCGTTCGACCAGATCGACAAGGCGCCCGAGGAACGACAGCGCGGCATCACCATCTCGATCGCCCATGTCGAGTACCAGACCGAACACCGGCACTACGCGCACGTCGACTGCCCCGGGCACGCCGACTACATCAAGAACATGATCACCGGTGCCGCCCAGATGGACGGCGCGATCCTGGTCGTCGCGGCCACCGACGGACCCATGCCGCAGACCAAGGAACACGTGCTGCTGGCCCGGCAGGTCGGCGTGCCGTACATCGTCGTCGCCCTCAACAAGACGGACATGGTCGACGACGAGGAGATCCTGGAACTGGTCGAGCTGGAGGTGCGGGAGCTGCTCACCGAGTACGAGTTCCCCGGCGACGACCTCCCGGTGGTCAAGGTGTCCGCGCTCAAGGCCCTCGAAGGGGACCCCGAGTGGACCGCCTCGGTGCTCGAACTCCTGGACGCCGTCGACGAGTTCGTGCCGCAACCGGTGCGGGACGTGGACCGGCCGTTCCTGCTGCCGATCGAGGACGTCTTCACCATCACCGGCCGCGGCACGGTCGTCACCGGGCGGATCGAGCGCGGGGTGCTGAAGGTCAACAACGAGGTGGAGATCATCGGCATCCACCCGCAGAAGACGAAGACGACCGTCACCGGCATCGAGATGTTCCGCAAGCTCCTCGACGAGGGCCGGGCCGGCGAGAACGTCGGACTGCTGCTGCGCGGGGTGAAGCGCGAGGACGTGGAGCGCGGCCAGGTCGTCATCAAGCCCGGATCGGTCACCCCGCACGTGGAGTTCGAGGCCCGCGCCTACATCCTCTCCAAGGACGAGGGCGGCCGGCACACGCCCTTCTTCCACAACTACCGGCCGCAGTTCTACTTCCGCACGACGGACGTGACCGGTGTGGTGACCCTGCCGAAGGGCACCGAGATGGTCATGCCGGGCGACAACACGACGATGCACGTCGAGCTGATCCAACCCATCGCGATGGAGGAGGGGTTGAAGTTCGCGATCCGTGAGGGCGGCCGGACGGTCGGGGCCGGTCAGGTCACCAAGATCCTCAAGTAGCCCTGCCCGCACGGGACATCACGGCGGATTGCTGCAGATCGCGGCTCATAACGTGCCGGACGTGGCCTCGGGCTGCCCCAGGGCCGCGTCCAGCGTCGCCTGCGGCGGCAGCAGCCGATTCAGGCCGGTGACCCGCAGGATGCGCAGGGTCAGCGGATGGGTGCAGACGAGATGCAGCCGACCGTCCCGGTCGAGTACCCGCTGCCGCGCCCGGTAGAGCAGGCGCAGCCCGGAGCAGTCGAAAAACTCGATCTGCCGGAGATCGATCACGATCCGCGCGCCCGGTCGTCCCGTCACCCGGTCCAGGGACGGGAGGATCTCCGTCGCCGCGGCGATGTCGATCTCCCCGCGGAACTCCAGGACCGTGAACCCACGGTCCTGGTGGATGCGCAGATGCCGGGTGAGCGGCGCGGGTTCCTGCTGCACGACCACATCGCCTCCAACCGGCCCTCGGTGAAGCGGGGTTGAGCGCAAAACCGTTCCCCGCCCTGAAAGTTACCCTCGATGGAGTGAATTTGAGCATGTTCGATTGACATATGTCTTCGAATCGAGCCAGAGCTTTCTGAGATGTTCGGCGCAGCCGCGCACCGGCGCACGCCCGGGCCTACGACAGGGCGTGCCAGGCCTTGGAAAGTGCCTGGCGGAACTGCTCGCCCTGGTGTGCCGTGAGTTCGCCCACCATCCGCTCCTCCAGCTCCCGCACCGGCTCGGCGCAGCCCGCCAGCAGCTCGCGCCCCTCGTCGGTCAGCAGGATCAGCAGCTCGCGCCGGTTGCGCGGATTGCGTTCCCGGCGGATCAGTCCGCGGCCCTCCAGGGAGCGCACGAGGTCGGCGATGGACTGGGCGGTGACGAAGGAATCGCGGGCCAGCTGCGCCGCGGACAGACCGTCGTGTCGCTCCAGGACCGTCAGCGCGGTGTACTGGAGTGCGGTGATCCCGTACGGCCTGACCAGCTCGTCCAGGCGTGAGCGGACGACCAGCTCCACCTGCTTGACCATGTACAGCAGGGACGGGGGTGCCTTCGTCGCGTGCGTGCCGACCAGGGATTCAGCCATGGATTCACCCTAGAGCATTGACAGGAAACCTGTCTGTAACGAGACTGCGGACCAGACGAGAAACCAACAGGAATCCTGTTGGTTGAAATCTTGGCAACGATGCTGAGGAGTGGCGATGACCGCCTTCGAGATCGAACCCGGCCGCCTGTTCGTCGGGGGTCAGTGGCGCGAGGCCGCCGACGGAGCGCGCACCGAGGTGGTCGACCCGTCCCGGGGCCGGGTCGTGACCACGGTCGCGGAGGCGGGCCCCGCCGACGTCGACGCGGCCGTCCGTGCCGCCCGCGAGGCCTTCGACAGCGGCCGCTGGTCCGGGCTCAGCGGCCGTGAACGCGGCCGGATCCTGCACCGCGTCGCCGAACTCATCCGCGAGAACGCCGACGAACTCGCCCACCTGGAGAGCCTCGACGTAGGCAAGCCCATCACTTTGTGCCACGCCGTCGACGTCACCAACGCGGCCAACGACTACGAGCACTACGCCGCCCTCGCCTTCTCCCTCGACGGCGCCACCCGCGACACCCCGCTCAACGCCCTCGCCTACACCAAGCGCGAGCCGCTCGGCGTGGTCGCCGCGATCACCCCCTTCAACTTCCCGCTGATTCTGGCCGGTTCGAAACTCGCTCCCGCCCTCGCGGCCGGCAACACCGTGGTCCACAAGCCCGCCGACGAGACCCCGCTCAGCGCCCTGTACATGGCCGGGCTGCTCCAGCGGGCCGGCGTCCCGGACGGTGTCGTCAACGTCGTGACCGGTACCGGCCCGGTCGCCGGCGAGGCCCTGCTGCGACACGCGGGCGTCGACAAGATCGCCTTCACCGGCTCCACCGCCGTAGGCCGGCACGCCGCGAGCGTCGCCGGCGAGAACCTCAAGCCCGTCACCATGGAACTCGGCGGCAACGCGGCCCACATCGTCTTCGAGGACGCCGACCTGGAGAAGGCCGTCGGCGCGGTCATCAAGGGCTTCGTCTTCAACACCGGCCAGTTCTGCATGGGCGGCCCCCGCCTGCTGGTCGCCCGCCCCGTCTACAGCACGCTCCTCAACATCCTTGCCGACGCGGTCCCCGGCGTACCGCTCGGCGACCCCCGGCTGCCCGAGACCGTCGTGGGCCCGATGGCGGGGGAGAAGCACCTGCGGAAGGTCGAGGAATACGTCGACCTGGCCCGCAAGGAGGGCGCCCGCATCGTCTGCGGCGGCGAGCGCCTCGACCTGGACGGCGGCTACTACTACAAACCCACCGTCATCGCCGACCTCGCCAACGACTCCCGAGTGATCCAGGAGGAGATCTTCGGCCCGGTCCTCACCATGCAGCCCTTCGACACAGAGGACGAGGCCGTCGAACTCGCCAACTCCACCCCCTACGGCCTTGCTTCGGGCGTCCAGACCGGCAACCTCGCCCGCGCACACCGCATCGCCGACCGGCTCCAGGCGGGCATCGTCTGGGTCAACGACTGGGCGATGCTCGACCCCAACATCCCCTTCGGCGGCGTCAAGGACTCCGGCTTCGGCCGCGAGTACGGCCCCGAGGGCCTCGCCGCCTACACCCGGACCAAGTCCGTCGTCGTCTCGCTCGACTGACCACCCTTCACCTCGACTGACCACGTCCATCAAGGAGTTCGTACGATGTCCACCACCACGCGCGCGGCCGTCGTCGAGTCGGGCGGCGCACCGTTCACCCTCACCGACGTCGAGCTGGCCGAGCCGGGACCGCACGAGGCGCTGGTCCGGGTCGTCGCAACAGGCCTGTGCCACACGGATCTTGGAGTGGCGAGCGGCGGACTGCCCTTCCCGCTCCCCGGAGTTCTCGGTCACGAGGGCGCAGGTGTCGTCGAGGAGGTCGGTTCCGCCGTCACCGGTGTCGCACCCGGCGACCATGTCGTGCTGTCCTTCACGTCCTGCGGCGACTGCCGCAACTGCCAGGGCGGGCACCCCGCCTACTGTGCGACCTGGCTGCCGTTGAACCTCATCGGCGGTCGCCGCGCCGACGGCAGCAGCACCATCAGCCGCGACGGGGAGCCACTCGGCGGGCACTTCTTCGGCCAATCCTCGTTCGCCGAGCGGGCGTTGGTCGACGAACGCAGCCTCGTCAAGGTCGACCCGGATGTGCCGCTGGAGTCGATCGCCCCGCTGGGCTGCGGAGTCCAGACGGGAGTCGGCGCCGTCTGGAACGTACTCGAGCCGCGACTCGGTGACACGGTTGTGGTGCTCGGCGCCGGGGCGGTGGGCCTGTCGGCGGTGATGGCCGCCGCGCTCACTCCGGCCACCCGGATCATCGCCGTCGACCGGGTCGCCGAACGCCTGTCCCTGGCAAAGGAGTTGGGGGCCACCCACACCGTCAACGCGGCCGAGGGCGACCTCGGTGAGACCCTCGCGGTACTGACCGACGGCCGGGGCGCCGACGGCATCGTCGAGACCACCGGCAACGTCGGCGTCCTCCGCCAGGGCGCCGACGCGCTCGCAGCCCGGGGCACCCTGGTCGTCGTAGGGGCGCCGCCGTTCGGGAGCGAAGTCGCCCTGGACGTCAACGGGTTGATCCCCGGGAAGCGAATCGTGGGACTCACTCTCGGCGACAGCGAGACGCAGAGCTTCATCCCCGCGCTCGTGCAGCTGGTGAAGGAGGGTCGGCTCCCGCTGCACCGCCTGATCAGCACCTATCCGTTCGCGGACATCGACCAGGCGGTGCGGGACATGAGCGCGGGCAAGGCCATCAAGCCGGTGCTCACTTTCTGACCCACTGGCCCGTGCTCACCTTCTGAATCACCAACCCCGCTCACCTTCCGACCTGTTCGTTCAGTCGACCGTCAGCACCAGCTTGCCCACGGTGCGGCCGGTGCCGCCGAGCGCGTGTGCCTCGGCGGCGTCGGCCAGCGGGAACGCCCCGGCGATCGTCGCGCGCAGCTTGCCCGCCTCGACGAGTTCCGCGATCGCCTGCATGTCGGCGCGGTCGGCGTCGACGAGCATCCGGACCGCCCGCACCCCGAGCCGCTCGGCCTCCTCGTAGAAGTCCGCCTTGCCCATCGGCACGATGGAGACCACGATCCCGCCCGGACGCAGCACCCGCAGCGACTTGAGCGCGGTCTCGCCGCCGAGCATGTCCAGGACGACATCAACGTCCTTCACGGCCTCGGCGAAGTCGGTCTCCTGGTAGTCGATCGCCTCGTCGACGCCGAGTTCGCGCAGGAAGTCGTGCTTGCCCGCGCTCGCCGTGCCGATCACATACGCGCCGCGCGCCTTGGCGATCTGCACGGCCACATGCCCGACCCCGCCGGCCGCCGCGTGGATCAGCACCCGCTGGCCCGGCTGGACATCCGCGTTCTCCACCAGGGCCTGCCACGCGGTCAGCGCGACCAGGGGCAGCGCGCCCGCCTGGACGTGGTCGACCCCGGCCGGCATGTGGACGAAGAAGCGGGCTGGAGCGGCGACGTACTCGGCGTGCGAGCCGTGGCCCCACGGGTAGGACAGCATCCCGAAGACCTCGTCGCCGGCCTTGAAGCGGGCGACGCCGACACCCACGGCCTCGACGACACCGGAGACGTCCCAGCCTAGGACGAACGGGGGCTCGCCGAGGAATCCGCCGGTGGCGCGGTGCTTCCAGTCGGTGGGGTTGATCCCGGCGGCACGCACCCGGATCAGGATCTCGTTGGCCCGGGGCAAGGGCCGCTCCACCTCGACGACTTCGAGGACCTCGGGACCGCCGAGGACGTGCTGACTGATGGCTCGCATGGTGTTCACAGTGCTCATGGTCAATCAGCCTGCCGGGCCCCGCACGACAAGAAAATGGCACGATGGCCAACCTTCGATAGAATCGTGCCATGCAGCATGTGGAACGGGTCGTGGTCCTGGCGCTCGACGGCGTCTACCCCTTCGAGCTGGGCATCCCCAGCCGTATCTTCGGCGCCGCCGACGGCCGCTACGAGGTACTGACCTGCACCGTCGACGGCCGTCCGGTGCGCACCAACGCCGACTTCTCGGTCGCGGTGGAGCACGGCCCGGAGATCCTCGAGACGGCGGACACGGTCGTGGTCGCCTCCATGGCGACCCCGCGCATCCCCTCCGGGCTGCCCGTCGAGATCGCCGATGCCCTCGCCCGGATCCGCCCCGACGCGCGGATCGTCTCGATCTGCACGGCCGCCTTCGTGCTCGCCGCCGCCGGTCTCCTCGACGGCCGCCGCGCCACCACCCACTGGCAGGTCGTCGACCGCTTCCGGGCCCTGTATCCGCAGGTCGACCTGGACCCGGACGTGCTCTTCGTCCAGGACGGCCGGATGCTCACGTCCGCAGGCGCGGCCTCGGGAGTCGACATCTGCCTGCACATCGTGCGCACGGACCACGGCAGCGAACTCGCCAACGCGGTCGCCCGCAGCTGCGTCGTCCCGCCGTTCCGCGACGGAGGCCAGGCCCAGTACATCCAGCAGCCGGTGCCGGACTGCGGGGTCACCAGCACGGCCGCCACCCGCGACTGGGCCCTTACCCACCTCGACGAACCCCTCGCCCTGAACGACCTCGCCCGCCACGCCGGCATGAGCCTGCGCACTTTCGCTCGCCGCTTCAACGACGAGGTGGGCCTCAGCCCCGGCCGCTGGCTGATCCAGCAGCGGGTGGCCCGCGCCCGCGATCTGCTGGAGGCCAGTGACCTGTCGGTCGACCAGATCGCCGGCCGCGTCGGCTTCGCGACGGGCGCGTCCCTGCGGCAGCACCTGCACGCGGCGATCGGGGTCTCCCCGCAGGCGTATCGGCGTACGTTCCAGGAAGCCCGCTGATCCCCAACGTTTTGGCCCGCCCGTGCGTCGTAGGAACAAGATGTGAGGGGGTAGGGCATGCGCAGAGGGTTCGCGTTGGTCGCCGTGCTGGTGGCCGTGACCGCGGTGGGATGTGGCAGCGAGGACGGGGGAGACGTCGTGGTCGCGGGCACGGCCCCGGCCAAGCCCTATGACGGGCCGCTGTACGTACCGGCCAGTGGCTCCGACAAGTCGGGTGCCGCCGGCCGTGCGCTGGAGTGCGACGGGAAGATGTACGAGGGCGGCGGCGCCGACGCGTGGAGCAAGGGCGACGGCGGCAAGACCCCGGAGGGCGGCCTGCGGGCGTACTTCGACATGCAGCAGCCGGACGTGCCGCGCACGGGCTACCGCGTCGAGCGCGAGGAGAGCGGGCGGGTCCTGTTCTCCTACGACGTCGGCGGCCGTACGAAGGTCGCCGTCGTCGTCGCCAAGGACGGGAAGAACAGGCCGGGTTGGGGCCCGGAGAGCAGCGCCTCCTGCGACCCGGCCGAACTCCCGGCGAGCTTCGCCGAGGCGCACGGATACGAGATCTGGACCGACAAGGACGGCAAGCGGGTGCCGACCACGGTGGTGAGCAGCTCGGTCGGGGCCGCGCACTGCGACTGGCAGAAGGCGCATTTCCTGCAGACCGGTGAAGGCAGGAAGGGCAGGCTGTACGCCCGCGATCCCGACAAGGTGCTGCCGTCCGAGATGCTCACCGCCCCCTACGACGGTGACGTCCGCATGCCGGCGAGTGCCCGCGACACCGGATACCGCTACCAGGACTGGCAGTTGTGGCTCACGGCCGACGCGTCGAAGGCGTACGTCCGCACGCCGGACGGCGTGGAGGCGTGGCCCGCGGTCAAGGACGGCACGGGCTGCCTCTGAGCCTCCGTCACCGGCTCATGTGCAGGGCGACCAGCAACTGCCATACCTGGTCGGCGATTTCCTCCGGCGTGCCCTCCAACAGCCCGTGCAGCCAGTCGGCCAGGACCCCGCCGAAGGTCCCGGCGACGGCCGAGGCGACCAGCGGGGCGTCCGCCGCGCCCGCGAGTTCGCGTTCGCGGAGGCTGTAGGCGCGCAGGTCCCGGTGCAGGACCCGGCCGAGCGGGCCGCCGCCGCCCGGGCTCAACAGGGCGCGGTACAGGGCCGCGTGGGGGAGTAGGCCGGCGAAGAACTCCGGCAGCGCGGGCGGCGCGTGCACCGGGTCGGGTCGGCCGCGCCAGGCGTGCAGTGCCTCCACGGCGTCCCGTACGACATCCGCGCAGGCGTCGACAGCAAGCGCTTCCAGGCCGTCGTAGTGGACATAGAACGTGGCCCGGCCGACCCCGGCCCGGCGTGCCAGCGCGGCGACGCCGACTTCCTCCAGGGGGTGTTCGGCGCACTCGTCGAAGAGGGCCTGGCGCAGCCGTGCCCGGGTGCGGGCGGCCCGCCGGTCCTCGGGCTCGGCGCGGCTCACCGGGCGATCAGGACGGCGGCCAGGGCCAGCGCGCCGGGCAGCGCCTGCGCGAACAGGATGCGCCGGTTCGCCGTCACCGCGCCGTAGACACCCGCGACCACGACACAGCTCAGGAAGAACACCTGGGCGCGGAAGCCTGTCGGATCGGCGGCGATCAGACCCCAGACCAGACCCGCGGCGAGGAAGCCGTTGTACAGGCCCTGGTTGGCGGCCAGGGGTGCGGTCGCTCTCGCCATCTCGGGGTCGAAGCCGTGCAGACCGCGCCCGGGCTTCTTCTGCCACAGGAACATTTCCAGCACCAGGATGTACAGATGCAGCGCGGCCACCAGTCCGACCAGCACGTTCGCGAGCGTTTCCATGATCAGTCGACTCCTCGTCATCTTGGACAGGTGTCCATCATAACTGGACACATGTCCATGTTCAGACTTTCCGGAGAGTGACGGAACCCTCACTTCCGCACGGTCGTGAGGTTGATCTTTTACGGTTCAAACCCGATAAGCTCCCGTGCGGCGCAGCGAGTTGACGTGATCGTCACGGGTCGGCTGGCGGTGCGTCCTCCTGAGTGCGGTCTGTCCTCGCACACCCCCCTGTTCGTTCGTGTCGCTTCGAAGGATGCAGATGGAACTCGCCACTCCGCCACCGGCGGCGCGGGCACCTGTCGCCTGGTACAGCTGGTGGCTGATGCCGCTGGCGTTAGGGGGCGGGACCGTCGCCGCCACGTTCATGAGCCCGGAGCGAATAACCGCGACCGTCGCCGGAGCGGCGGCCACGGCGGCCAGTGCCGTGTGCGTACGACTGCTCGTCCGTAGCCGGACTCAACTGCGCCGCGCCGAAAGCGGTTTCCGCACCGCGCAGGCCGAGCACTCCCAGCAGTGGCAGCACCATGTGGCGGGCCTGGAGCGGAAGTTCGGCGCCGAGCGCGCCACGCTGGAGGCGCGGCTGACCGAGCACTCCGGCGCCTACGAGACTCAACTCACCGATCGCTCCCATGCCTATGAGACCCAACTCGGTGAGCAGGCGCGGGCGTTCGAGGAGCGACTGACCGAGCAGGCCGCGTCCTTCGAGGCGCAGCTCGCCGACCAGGCCGAGGTGTGGCAGGAGCAGCTGGCCCACCAGCTCGCCGCGGTGGCCAGGCTCGCCGACGAGCAACTCCCGGACGCGCTCAAGCAGTTGCGCGCGGGTGATTCCATCGACGACCTGCTGCCGGTCGCCGACCAGTGCGCGAAGGTCAGCGCCGAGCTCCAGGCCGAACTCCGCAAGGTGCTGCGGATCTCGCTCATCGGCGTCGAGGAGGAGTTCAACCGCTCCACCGCCGCCGAGCAGGCCGTCATCAGCATCGGCAACCGCATCCACGTACTGACCGGCAAGCTCCGCGGCCGACTGCACGAACTCCAGGGCGAGCACGGGCGGTTGCCCGCCGTCGCCCGCGGTCTGATGGAGCTGGACCAGGAGATCGGCCCTGCCGACTGTCTCGCCGCGAGCGTCGGTGTGCTCGGCGGCTCGGACCGGCCCGGCCGGCAGTGGCAGGAACCGCAGCGCCTGCTCAGCGTGGTGCGCGGCGGCATCGGCCGGATCAAGGACTTCCAGCGGGTCGACGTACGCCATCTGCCCGAACTAGGCGTCGACGGCGGCCTGGTGGACCACCTCACGCTGATCTTCGCCCACCTCCTCGACAACGCGGCCCGCTACTCGCCGCCCACCGAACCGGTCATCGTCTCCGGCAAGGAGGTGCCGAACGGCGTCGGCATCGAGATCCAGGACTCCGGCAAGGGTCTGAGCGAGGAGTCCAGGCGCGAGGCCGAACACGCCCTCGCCGGCACCGGCGCGGGACCCGGCCTCGGCGGGATCTCGGAGGACGCCAGCATCGGCCTCCGTGTCGTCGGCACTCTCGCCCGCCGCTACGGCATCCGCGTCACCTTCGCCGACTCGCCCTGGCTCGGCACCTCGGTGGTCGTCGTGGTCCCGCACAAGTACTTCAGCCAACTGCCCCCGGCCGCCGTGACCGGCACCCCCTCGTTCCAGGCCGCCGCGACGGCCGCGACCGCGGCGCTGACACGTGTACCGTCCGGCGCCGGGACCCCGGACGGGACCGCCGCGGCACAGGACACCACGCCCGGCGGACTGCCCAGGCGCCGCAGCAGACGCGGCGAGACGGCGCGGCCACCGGCGGCCGAACGGGCCGAGCGGACCGGGGAGATGGCCGTCTCCGCGGTCCCGCCCGACGCCTCCTTCACCGGCCTGGCCGCCTTCGCCACCGCCGGACGGGAGACCGCGGGGGAGGAACCGGCGTCCGCAGGCCGCGAGTTCACCGAGCACAGCACGGAAGAGAGCGACTAGTTCACATGACGCAACAGGGAACCGACGTGAGCTGGGCGCTCCGCGATCTGGTGGAGTCCATCCCGGAGATCCGCTTCGCCCTGGTGGCCTCCAGCGACGGCAAGGCGATCACCTCCTTCGGCGCGGAGGACCCCGACGACGTGGACCGCTTCGCCGCCGTGGTGGCCGGTCTGCAGGCGCTGGCCCAGCCGGTCGCCGAGCAGTTCCCCAAGTACGCGGGGCAGTTGCGGCTGGCGATGATCGAGGTCGACGGCGGCCATCTCTTCGTGGTGCGCGCGGGTGTCGAGACGTATCTCGGCGTGCTGGCCCGGGAGGGCCTCGACCAGGGCCTGCTCGGGCACCAGATGCGGGACATGGCCCGCAGGATGGGTGAGCTCCTCGGCACCACTCCGCGCCTGGAGGAGCACTCTGGATGAGTGCTCCCCGCCGGCCCACCGATCCGTCCGGTCTTGAGCGTTACTACGTCCTCACCGGAGGGCGCAGCGGACCGGGTGGTTCGGCGTCGAGCCTCGACGTGGCGACCCTCATCGTCTCCCGTACCGCGCCCGTACCGGGCATGCAGCACGAGCACGAGGAGATCCTCCGGCGCTGCCGCGAACCGCTGTCGGTGGCCGAACTCGGCGCCCACCTCGGACTGCCCTTCAACATTCTCGCGGTGCTGCTGGCGGATCTGCTGGAGGCAGACCGCGTCGAAGCCCGTGACCCCATCCCGGCGCACGACGCCGGCCGCGGGCCCGACCTCGCGCTCCTTGAGGAGGTACTCAGTGGACTTCAAAGGCTTTGACCATCCCGGCTCCCCGGTCGGTGACGGTACCCGCTCGGTGAAGGTGATGATCGCCGGCGGTTTCGGCACCGGGAAGACCACGATGGTCCGCTCGGTCAGCGACATCAAGCCGCTCACCACCGAGGAGACCCTCACCCAGGCGAGCGCCGGCGTCGACCACCTCATCGGGGTGACCGACAAGACGGAGACCACCGTCAGCCTCGACTTCGGCAAGATCGGCATCAACGACGAGCTGGTCCTCTACCTGTTCGGTACACCCGGTCAGGAGCGGTTCTGGTTCCTGTGGAACGGCCTGTTCAAGGGCGCGCTCGGCGCGGTGGTCCTCGTCGACACCCGTCGGCTCGCCTCCAGTTTCCGGGCGATCGAGGAGATGGAGCGGCAGGACGTCCCGTTCGTCATCGCGCTGAACGTCTTCCCCGACTCCCCACAGCATCCGCTCGACGAGATACGGGACGCCCTCGACATCCCCCCGGACATCCCGATCGTGGCCTGCGACGCCCGCGACCGCTCCTCCAGCCGTGACGTACTGGTCGCGCTGATACGGCACTTGAAGGACCGCTCGGCCGTCGTCGCACTGGAGCCCCGATGACCGACCAGACCTTAAACGGCCCCGATGCTCCGAGGGGTTGCCCCGTCGCACACGGGTCGGGTGACGACCTCACGCGACTGTACGGGCCGGACGCTGCGACGGACCCGCGCGGCATCTACGAGCGGCTGCGCGAGCAACACGGCTCCGTCGCACCGGTGTTGCTCGAAGGCGACGTCCCGGCGTGGCTGGTCCTCGGGTACCGGGACAACCGGCGGGTGCTGGACAACCCTCGTCAGTTCACCCGGGACGCGCGGATCTGGCGGGACTGGCGCGAGGGGCGGGTCTCGGAGACCTCGCCGATCATGCCGATGGTCGGGTGGCGGCCGGACTGTGTCTCCCAGGACGGCGAACCTCACCGTCGGTTGCGGGGCGCGGTGACCGACGGGTTGCTGGCGGCGGCCGGGCGGGGTGTCCGGCGGCACGCGACTTACTTCGCCAACAAGCAGATTGACGCGTTCGCGGGTGCCGGGCGCGCTGATCTGGTGGCGGACTATGCCGAGTACCTGCCGATGCTTGTTCTCACCCGGATTCTGGGGCTTCCTGCGAGGGACGGGAACCGGCTCGTCGAATCAAGTGCCCAGGTTCTCAAGGGTGGTGAGGACGCACTGCTGCACAACGACCGCATCATCTCGATCCTCGGTGAACTCGCCGAGCGCAAACGGGCCGAGCCGGGTTCCGATTTCACCACCGCGCTCATCGAGCACCCCGCGGGGCTCGATGCGGAAGAGGTCGTGATGCATCTTCGGCTCGTGCTGATCGCCGCGCACACCACTACGAGCAACTTGTTGGCTCGGGTGTTGCAGCGGATCCTTACCGACACCTCGCGGCTTTCCGGCCTGGTGAGTGGGCAGTTGACTGTCTCGGCGGTGGTTGAGGAAGTCATGTGGGACACCCCGCCGTTGGCCGTCATGCCAGGGCGGTTCGCTACGGCGGATCTTGAACTCGGGGGGCATCGGATCGAGGAGGGGGACCTGCTCGTCCTCGGGCTCGGCGCGGGGAATGTCGATCCGGAGGTTCGGCCGGACGCGGGGATGTCCATGCAGGGCAACGAGTCGCATCTGGCGTTCAGTTCGGGGCCGCACGAGTGCCCGGGGCAGAGTATCGGGCAGGCGATTCTTGAGGTCGGGGTGGACGTGTTGCTGCATCGGTTGCCGGGGGTGCGGTTGGGGGTTTTGGCGGAGGCGTTGACTTCTACGGCGTCTACGTGGGAGTCGCGATTGGATGCGCTGCCGGTTGAATTCGCCGTGTGAGTCGGTAGTACTTCGGGTGCGGGCCGGTGGGGGCTGGTCGCGCAGTTCCCCGCGCCCCTAAAAAAGCTGCCCGACCCCTGGCCGGGCAGCTTGCCCCCTCTTTCAGACTGCCAACAAGTCGTCCACCGAACCCTTGCCCGCCAACTCCGTCTTCTTCTCCGCGTACCGGCCCGACACCAGCGCCCACTCGTAGTTGCCGTTGATCCAGTGCTGGATTGCCTCCACGCCCTGGCGCACTCGGAGGCGCTCGTCCTCGTCCAGGCTCAACTCGTCGCACATCTGCGGGACTTGGGACTCGAGCTCGAGGTACTCGGCCAGGCAGGCGTTCGTCATTCGGTAGGCCTCTTCGGCTGCCGCCTCCCACGACAGGCCGCGCTCCCGGTGGAGCACGGCTATCAGGTTGTGGCCGTCTCCCCGGCGTCGTTCGCGTTCGAAGGAGTGGATGTCGTTCATGAAACCGATGGTGTCGGCGGCGAGGTCACGCATGCGTTCCATCAGGGGATGTGCCTGAACCTGTGCCGGGACCTCGAAGCCTCGGCTGCGTTCCCCGGCGTCGATGCTGTGGTGGATGCCGACCGTGCGGCGCCGGAACTCCGTGTACTCCTCTAGGTCCAGCGTGCCCGCGATGCCCCGGGCCGCCAGGTCGACCTCCTCGCAGTGCGCCACCAGGAACCGTCCCCAGGACGCGGCGAACCGCGTCCGCCAGGTCAGGGACATGCCATCCGAAAGGTGGTCCCACACCTGCGTCCAGGCCACGGTGATCGGGCAGACGACCCGGGGCCTGCTGCCCGCCGGACGCAAGGGCGTGACGATCAACTCCCGTGCCACGTCCAGGATTCGGTCGGCGCGGTCGGGCCGGCCCGCGTCGAACTGGTCGTCGAAGAGGAACGCCAGCGAGAACCAGTTCATCAGGACGACCATGTCGGCGGCCGACGCGTGCGGATACGTGCGGGCCGCGGCCTGCGGGAGATCCCATGACCGGTACTCCTCGAACCCGGCCTGGCTGCGCACCAGGCCCATGTCCCAGATCCAGCGCAGATGGCGGGCCCGGGCGTACTCCATATGGTCGCTGACGGGGGTGTCGAAGGGGAGGTCGAAGGTGACGTCCTGAGGCATGCGCTTCCTTTCGGGAGACGGAACACGGGAGTCCCCCCACTGCGCGCGGGCGGTCCGTTCGACCGCCCGCGCCCTCGAACTGCGCTTCGCGGTAAGAAAGTTGAACCGAGAAGCGGTACGAGGCTGCCCAGAGCGTAAATGATCTACGCGGTGCCCCAGTCGTGATCTCTGTTACTGCTCACGCCCCCTGAGCTGCGTACACTCCCTCTCCTCCCACGTAGGTCAGCGCCACCCTCGTCTCCGCGATCTCCTCCGGCGGACCGGCGAACGGGTCGCGGTCCAGGACCACCAGATCCGCCAACGCCCCCGCCACCACCCGGCCGGTGTCGTCCAGATGGTTCGCGTACGCCGAACCCGCGGTGTACGCCGTGAGCGCTTCGGCGAGCCCGATGCGCTCCCCGGGCAGGAACACCGGCCCGGTGCTTCCGGGTTCGACCCGGTTGACCGCGACATGGATGCCCTGCAGCGGATCGGGGCTGCTGACTGGCCAGTCGCTGCCCGCCGCGAGCGTGGCCCCGGAATGGAGCAGTGCCCCGAACGGGTACTGCCACAAGGCCCGTTCGGGCCCGAGGAACGGGATCGTCAGCTCGTCCATCTGCGGTTCGTGCGCGGCCCACAGCGGTTGGATGTTCGCCACCGCGCCGAGTCGTACGAACCGCGCCACATCGTCCGGGTGCACCACTTGAAGGTGCGCGAGATGCGGCCGGGTGTCACTCGGCCCGTTCGCGGCCCGCGTCGCCTCCACGGCGTCCAGCGCGTCCCGTACGGCCCGGTCGCCCAGCGCGTGGAAGTGGCACTGGAAGCCGAGCGCGTCCAACTCGACGACGTACTTGGGCAGTTGCTCCGGATCGATGAAGCTGGTGCCCCGATTGGCCGTGGCGCAGCCGCACTTGTCCAGGTAGGGATCGAGCAGGGCTGCGGTACCGGTCTCGGCGACCCCGTCCAGCATCAGCTTCACACTGCCCGCGCTGAATCGGCCGTGGCTCAACGCGGCCCGCCGCTCGACGAGTTCGGGGATCTGCTCGGCCCCGCGCTCGCGGTCCCACCACAGCGCGCCGACGACCCGCGCGGTGAGCGAACCGTCCCGGGCCGCCGCGAGATACGCGTCCGACGGATCGTCCATCCCCAGGAACTCCCCGACGAGCGCGTCCTGCCAGGCCGTGATGCCGAGTGAGTGCAGGTGTCGTTGGGCGTGCAGCAGTGCGGCCAGCCGGTCGGCGGGGGTGGCCGGAGGCGTGAGCCGGCCGACCAACTGCATCGCCCCCTCCTGGAGCGTCCCGGTCGGCTCACCCGAGGCGTCACGCTCGATTCGCCCGTCCATCGGGTCGGCCGTGGCCCGCGTGATGTCCGCCAACTCCAGGGCCCGACTGTTGACCCAGGCACCGTGATGATCCCGGTTGGGCAGATACACCGGCCGGTCCGGTACGACCGAGTCCAGCAACTCCTTCGTCGGCGTACCCCCCTCGAACGCCTCCATCGACCATCCGCCCCCGGTGATCCACTCCCGCTCGGGATGCGCGTCCGCATAGGCCCGCACAGCGGCGACCGTGTCCTCCGCGGTCTTGGCCCGCGTCAGATCGCACTGGGTCAGCTCCAGCCCCGCCGGCACCGGATGCACATGCGCGTCCTGGAACCCGGGCAGCAGCAACCGCCCCGCCAGATCAACGACTTGGGTGCGTGGCCCGGCAAGGTCGCGCACCTCGGCATGGCCTACGGCGGTGATCCGGTCGCCGGTGACGGCCACGGCGGTCGCGGTGCGGCCCTCGGGGGTGAGGACAGGGCCGCCTGTGAAGAGGAGGTCTGCGTGCATGGTCCGTATCCTTGCGGGGTTATCGGGAGGTGGCGAGGAGCTGCGGGGCGTCGGCGTCGGTGCCTTCGCCCGAGTGGAAGTACGGCGATCTGCGCACCCACTTCGCCCACGCGGCGGCCAGGAAGCCGGACGCGATCATCGCCAGCGGGGTGAGCAGCAGGAACCAGCCGTTGTCCGCGCTGACTTCGAGGTGATCGGTGGACGTGTAGAAGGACCAGCCGAGGTAACCGCCCAGTGCCAGAAGGGAGATGGCGCTCAGCGTGGGCAGTACGACCGCGCGGACGCCCTGCCTCCAGTCCTCCCGGAGGAGGGAGCGGAAGCGGACGGCGGCGGCCAGGGCGGTGAGGGCGTAGGAGAGGGCGACGACGATTCCTACCGCGTTCACCGTCGCCATGATCATGTCGGCGAGGCGGGGTATCACCAGCGCCATTGCCGCGACCGCCGTCGCCAGCGCGCCGATCAGCAGGGTGCCGAGGGCCGGAGTGCCGTACCGGGAGCTGACCTTGGACCAGACGGGGCCGAGGGTGCGGTCCCGGCTCATCGCGAACATGCCGCGGGCGGTGGGGATCACGCCGGCCTGGAGGGAAGCCACTGCTGAGAACATCAGCGCTACGAGCGGTAGCGCGGCCAGTGGCTGGGAGGCGAGGCGGTCGCCGAAGTACGCCAGGCCCTGG
Source organism: Streptomyces xylophagus (assembly GCF_000716435.1). GTDB lineage: Bacteria > Actinomycetota > Actinomycetes > Streptomycetales > Streptomycetaceae > Streptomyces > Streptomyces xylophagus. The sequence goes on along the minus strand of NZ_JNWO01000007.1, from coordinate 86,511 downwards.
GCGCCATGGCCCGCCAACTCGCCCTCGGACAGCACCCGTTGGAAGGCGATCGAGCCGAGCAGGAACAGGCCCAGCATCGTCACGAGGGTGATCAGGCCGGCCCGGGACGCGTCGCGCGGGTCGCGCACCTCCTCGTTCACGGTGAACGCGGCCTCGAATCCCCAGTAGCAGAACACCGACAGCAGCAGTCCCTGCGCCAGCGCCGATGCCGAGGGGATCGCGAACGGGTCGAACCAGCTCAGGCTGAAGGCGTGCGGGCCGGTGACGATGCCGTAGCCGCAGAAGCCGAGCAGGACGACGTACTCGAAGATCAGCAGGCCGGTCTGGAGGCGGGCGGCGGTGCGGACGCCGGTGACGGCGGTGAGGGTGACGGCGACCAGGACCACGATGCCCACGGCGGTCGTCTGCGCCGTCGAGCCGGGGTCGAGGGTGAGGCCGCCCACCGCGTGCACTCCGGCTTCGCCGGCGAGCTGGATCATGGCCGAGCCGGTGACCGCCGTGGTGTACGCGAGGAACGCGATCGTCGCCACGATGTTCACCCAGCCGACCAGGAAGCCGAGCCACGGAGTGAGTGAACGGCCCACCCACACATAGCCGTTGCCCGCGTTCGGCTCGACCTTGTTCAGCCGGGAGTAGGCGCCCGCGATGCCCAGGATCGGCAGGAACGCCAGCAGCATGATGGCCGGCAGATGCAGCCCGACCACCCCGGCGGTCACGCCGAGACCGATGCCGATGCTGGTGGTCGCGGCGGTGCTGGACGCGGCGATGGCGACGCCGTCCAGCAGACCGAGGGACTTGCGCAGTGCGGGCCCCGACGGGGGTGGCGTGTCGTTCATGGCGTGCTCTCCGCTCGCACCGGGGGGCCCGAACGGCCCCGGTGAACGCACATGAAACTGCCCGCGCCCTTAACAGGTCAACGGTGTTGTCATAAGGTGCGGACACCCGGCACACGAGCATCGAGGAGGTGTCGTATGAGCGAGCGTGTCGTCCCGGCCGCCGCCCGGCGGCGCAGACGCCCCACCAAGCAGGGCGTCGTCCTGTCCGAGGAACTGATCGTCGAGACCGCGCTGAGGCTTATCGAGGAGCACGGCACCGAGGCCCTCTCCGTGCGCCGTCTCGGCCGCGCGCTCGGCGCCGACCCCAGTTCGCTGTACCGCTACTTCCGGCACACCGACGACCTGATGCTGGCCGTCGCCGACGAGCTGATCGGCCGGACGATGCGCACCTGGCGCCCCAGCGGCGACTGGCGGACCGACCTGCGGGACCTGGGCCTGCGCATGCACGCGGGCGCGCTCGCGCACCCGAGGGCGGCGGTGCTCAGTGCGTACCGGGTGACCGGGCGGGTGTACGAGATCCAGGCCGTGGAGGCGATCCTCGGGGTGCTGCGCGGGGCCGGTTTCCCCGATGCCGAGGCGGTGCGGATCTATCACGCCTACGTCGACCAGGCCCTCGCGTTCGGCGCCCTCGACTCCGCGAACACGGCGCTGCCGAAGCCCGCCCGCGACGCGGAGGCGGCCGTATGGCAGGCGACGTACGCGCGGCTGCCGTCCGACACGTACCCGCACATCGCGGCCACGGCCCGGTATCTCGTGGCCACCATGCGGCACAGCTCCTACCCGGCCGCCCTGGATCTGCTGCTGAGCGCGGCGGCGGCGCGCCTCGCCGAGATCCGTGGCTCGGCGGAGGGCTGAGCGGCAGACTGGGGCCATGACTCAAGAGCCCGCGCGCACCGCGAAGCAGCGCAAGCAGGACACGCTCCGTCGGCTGGAGCATGACGAGGACGCCTGGGTCGCCACGGCCGGTGAGGACGGGGGAGCGCCCTATCTCGTGCCGCTGTCGTTCGTGTGGGACGGCACGACCCTGCTCTTCGCCACCCCGGCCGCGAGCCCCACCGGCCGCAACCTCGCCGCGACCGGCGTCGCTCGGCTCGGCATCGGCCCGACCCGGGACGTCGTGATGGTCGAGGGCACCGTCGTGATGCTGACACCCGCCGACCTGCCTGAGGAGGATGCCGAGATCTTCGCCTCGAAGACAGGGTTCGATCCGCGCCAACTCGCCACGCCCTACAGCTACTTCAGGGTCCTCCCGCAGCGCGTCCAGGCCTGGCGAGAGGCCAACGAGCTCAAAGGACGCGACCTGATGCGCGACGGGGAATGGCTGGTGGCCGACTGAGCACCTGCTGCTTCACGAGGAGCGCGGGGCGAAGTCCGTCGTCGTGAACGTCGCCTTGTTCGTGTGCGTCGTGCCGTCGGTGATCCACCAGCGCGTGGGGCGCTCGCCGTAGGTGCCGAACCTGGCGTCCGCGCCCCAGTTCAGGACCAGTTCGTCCTTGCCGTCACCGTCGAAGTCGGCGGCGCCCGCGGGCCGGGCGTGCCGCCACTTCGCCGGGATCTTCTTGCCGTCCTCCCTGCCGGGCCCGTCGCGCAGGACGGTGGTCCGCCGGGTGCCGTCGAGGAGGGTGGCGCCCTCGTACGTCGCGACGAGGATGCCGTCACGGCCGTCGCCGTCCGGGTCGGCGGACACGTAACCGCCGGGTCCGTACGGGGTGCGCGCGGACCCGGGTGCCTCGGGCAGGCGGTACGTCACCGATGCGCCGCCGTCGCCGGGGTACACGGCGAGCGACCCGTCGACCTCGGCCGGCTCCGTCTCGTAGCCGGGTTCGTCGTTGCGACTGCCGTCGTCGCCGACGGCCACATCGCGTTGCCCGTCACCGTCGAAGTCGCCGAACGCGTGGGCGTTCCCGCTCCTCAACTGCTTGCCGGACGACGACAGTTGGGACCCGCGGCGAGCCGTGTAGAGGGTGTTGCCGGACTGTTCGCCGTCGCTCACCGCGTGCAGCAGGAGCGAGGTCGCGCGGGGAGCACCGGACGGGTCGATGGCGTCGGCGATCAGTTCGCCGTCCGCCCAGGGGAGGCTCGTGTCGGTGCGGGCGGGTGCGCCCGAGCGCGTGAACGGGCCGTACATCACCACGAGGGAGGAGTGGTTGTACGCGAGGCCGGCGAGGTCGTGGTGCCCGTCCCCGTCGAAGTCACCGCGCACCACGGACTGGATGCCCAACTTGGTTGCGCTCTGGGGTAGTTGAACCGGGGTGGCGGAGCTCTTCGCGCTGGATCCGCCCCAGGTGATGTACGGGACGGTGCGCGGGGCGATGACGTTGTCGTCCTCCGCGATCGTGCCGGGGACGGTCGTGACGAAGTCCGGGAAGCCGTCGCCGTCCAGATCGGCGGTGGTGACGTCCGTGGCGGCAACGGAGTTCTTCGGCGCCAACAGTTGCTTGCCCGGCGCGGGCAGGCCCAGGTCGCCGCGCCCGTACACCGCGCGCGTCGACGGGTCGAGACCCTTCGCCGATCCGTAGACCACACCGATCCGTTCATCGGCGGCGAAGTTCTCGCCGCGGCCGACGAAGACCGGCACCACGAGGTCGCGGTGCCCGTCGCCGTTGAGGTCGTCGGGATCCTTGGAACCCTTCCCCGGAGCGGGAGTTCGGCTCGCCGCGGCCGTGGTGGGCGCGCCCGAGGAGGGCGACGGTTCCTGGGCGCTGGTGTTGCCGCCGCATCCGCTGAGCGGAGCGAGCGCGGTGCAGACGGCAAGGGTCACTACGGCGACTCGGGACTTCATTCGAGTAACTCTCGCATCCCGCGTCACAGTCGAACCACAGAAGTCATGCGGTTGTTGCCTGTTCGTTGATCAGAGCGCCTCGGCGGCATCAACTCGCCGAACGGGGATATCCGTTGGGTGCGTGGCAACCGGACTCGACCCTCGCGCGCCTGAACCTTCGGAGGACACATGGCACTCGTGAACGCCTGCTTCGTCGTGCTCGACGCGGTCGAGCCGGAGAAGCTCGCCGTGTTCTACACGGAGCTGCTGGACGGCGAGCAGACGGACATCACGCTCGACCAGGTGGAGATCAGGGGCGCCGACGGGACGCGGCTGGCGTTCCGCCGGGACGTCAGCGCGACCCCGCCGAGCTGGCCCCGCGCGGAGAACAACCAGCAGGTCCACCTGGACTTCCTGGTGGAGGACATGGACGAGGCGGAGCGCAGGATCGTCGGACTCGGCGGACGTCCGCTGGAGACCAAGGACATGCCGGGCCCGTTCGCGGAGCGCGTGTACGCGGACCCGGCCGGCCACTCCTTCACACTGCGTCCGATACCGCCCACGGCAGCCGACCAGGGCTGAGACGGCTCACTCCCGGCCGCCCTTGTCCTTCGCCGGCCAGATCCCGGTCGAGCGCTCGATGGCCTTCGCACCGGTGCGGTCCGCCGCGCTGCGCGCCACGGAGAAGAGGGCGCCCTGGAGCGCGGCGGCGAGCAGGATCTCGCCCCAGCCGCGGTCCCGGTCCAGCGGGTCCGGGGCATTGTCCTCGTGCCGTATCGCCTTCCACGTGGCGCGGAAGGCACGCCCCGCGAGGGCACCGCTCACCAGGCCCAGGACGAGTCCGACGGGCTGGTAGACGAGGGGGAGTTTCTTCTTCTTGTTCTTGGCCACGTGGGTCTCCTTCTGCGGACGGGCGGGTCGGGCACGGGTCGGCACCCCGACGGTGTCATCGAAGCCGGGTCTTCGGTAGAGGGTGTGAGCAGCACCTTCAGGGGCAGTCGGCGTAGATGAGCGACACAGCCGCCGATCGTACGAAGGACAAAGAATCCGACCGTGAGGCAGACGGCGCCACGGATCGCAAGACCCGCGTCACCGTCCTCGTCGCACTCGCCGCGAATCTGGTGATCGCGGTCGCCAAGGCCGTCGGTGGTCTGGTCGCGGGATCGCCCGCCCTGCTCTCGGAGGCCGCGCACTCGGTGGCCGACAGCCTCAACGAGGTCTTCCTCCTCGCCGCGCTGCGCCGCAGCCGTCGCCCCGCCGACCAGCGGCATCCCTTCGGCTACGGCAAGGAACGGTTCTTCTGGTCGCTCCTCGCGGCCGTCGGGATCTTCGTCATGGGCGCCTGCTTCTCGGTGTTCCAAGGGGTCGAGGCCCTCAGGAACGGCGCGTCGGAGACGTCCACCGGCTATGTGGTCGGCCTGATCGTGCTCGCCGTGTCCCTGATCGTCGAGGGCGTCTCCCTGCTCCGGGCCCTGCACCAGGTGCGTGCCCAGGGCGGTGGCATGGAGGCCCTGCGCGACCCCGCGCTGCGTACCGTCGTCGCCGAGGACGGCACGGCCGTGGTCGGCGTGACCCTCGCCATCATCGGCATGGCGCTGCACATGATCACCGGAGAGGTGGTGTGGGAGGCGTCCGCCTCGATCGCGATCGGACTGCTGCTCGGCTACGTCGCCTACCGCCTGGGCCGTGACGCCCGCGACCAGCTCATCGGCGAGGCCGTCGACCCCGAACTGGGCGACAGGATCCGCTCGTTGCTCGCGGCCGAGCCCGAGATCGACAGCGTGGAAGCGCTGTTCACGATGCGGATGGGGCTCGACTCGACGATGGTCGCCGCCCGGATCGACCTGGTTCCCGGCATGGACAGCGAGCGGGTGGAGGAGGTCTCCATGCGGATCAAGGAGTCCCTCGGCCGTGCGGTGTCCGAGGCCGGCGAGATCTTCCTGGACATCACCGACCGGCCGGCGGAGGAAGCATGGAAAAGCCCCGCCGCGACGGGGGAGCGCGGCGGGGCCTGAACGTCGGCTGCCCGACGGACACCGGTTCATGCGTCCCGGAAAAGAAAATTTCTCCGGCCCAGGAGATCGGTGGAGGGGATCGATCAGCTTCCGTCGGCCGGTTCGAGGACGAACACCGGGATCTGCCGGTCCGTCTTCGTCTGGTACTCGGCATATGGGGGATACGCGGCGACCGCCCGCTCCCACCACTCGTCCTTCTCCGTGCCGGTCACCTCGCGGGCCGTCAGGTCCCACTTCTCCGGCCCGTCCTGAAGCTCGACCCGGGGATCGGCCTGGATGTTGAAGTACCAGACCGGATGCTTGGGCGCGCCGCCCTGCGAGGCGACCACGGCATAGCTCCCCTCGTGCTCGACACGCATCAGCGGCGTCTTGCGGATCTTCCCGCTCTTCGCGCCCACCGTCGTCAACAGGATGACGGGCAGCCCCGTCTCCCTCAGTGTCGTCCCCTTGGTGCCACCGGAGCTCTCGTACAGCTCCACCTGGTCGCGCACCCACTGCGTCGGGCTGGGTTCGTACTCACCCTCAAGAGGCATGGCATCCGTCCCATCTCACGTTCTACGACTGTCTCGCACCGAGTCAACACCAGCCGCCGCGCGATTCATCCACACCGCGACGCACTTCGGCCACGGCCCCTCCACCGGGTGATGACCTCGGAGGTAATCGCACCGGAACGACCTCTCCGGCACAGTCGACACCCGGACGACCACCATCCGAGAGAGGGCACCCGATGTTCGCGACACCGACCACCCGCACCGTCGTAGAGGACCTGCTCCACCGGATCGGGCACGCCGAGCCGGAGCACATCGCGGAGTTGTACGCCGAGCCCGCCGACTGGCGGCTGAACTGGCCCGAGGACGAGCACGGCCGCACCGCCACGCCGTGGATCCGGCACCGCGCCACCCGCGCCGACGCCGCCGACCACTACCGGGACATCGCCGCCCACCATGTGCCGGGACAGGCGGGCACGGAGATCGAGCGCATCCTGGTCGACGGCGAGGACGCGGTGGTGCTCGGCGAGATCCGGCTGACCGCGAGGCCCACCGGACGGCCGTATCGCGCCAGGTTCGCCCTTCACCTGACCGTCCGGAACGGACTGATCGTCCGTCACCACGTCTACGAGGACACCCTCGCCGTAGTCCGTGCCTTTGCCGGCGGATCGGGTGCGGGGTGACCGTGGGGACGGGCTAACCGGACCACCAGGTTCAGCCAGATTGTAGGGACCACCGATCTGGCCGAACTTCAGGTGGCCCCATAGGTGCCTCGGGCATCTAATGAAGATCGGCAAGACGCACTCATTGTCTGCGAGGTCTTCCATGACGGAACTGACGGCTGCGACCGACCTGACCGAACCCGTCGCCTTCCCCCAGGACCGCACCTGCCCCTACCACCCGCCCACCGGCTACGACCCCCTCCGCGCCGCCCGCCCGCTGACCCGCGTCACGCTGTACGACGGCCGCACGGCATGGCTCGTCACCGGACACGCCGCCGCCCGCGCACTGCTGGCCGACCAGCGCCTGTCCACCGACCGCACCCACCCCGACTTCCCCGTGACCACCGAACGTTTCGCCGCGGTCCGGGACCGGAAGATCGCGCTGCTCGGCGAGAACGACCCCAAGCACCGCACCCAGCGGCGCATGATGATCCCCGGCTTCACCGTCAAGCGCGCCACCGCACTGCGGCCCGGCATCCAGCGGATCGTCGACGACCTGCTCGACGCGATGATCGCCCAGGGCCCGACCGCCGACCTGGTGCCGGCGTTCGCGCTCCCCGTGCCCTCGATGGTGATCTGCGCCCTGCTCGGCGTCCCGTACGCCGACCACGAGTTCTTCGAGGCCCAGTCCCGACGGCTGCTGCGCGGCCCCAGGGCCGAGGACAGCCAGGACGCACGCGATCAACTGGACGAGTATCTGGGCGAGTTGATCGACCGCAAGCAACGGGACCCCGGCGAGGGGCTGCTGGACGACCTCGTGCGCGAGCAGCTGAACGAAGGGACCCTGGACCGCACGGAGTTGATCTCCTTCGCCGTCATTCTCCTTGTCGCGGGCCACGAGACGACCGCCAACATGATCTCGCTCGGCACCTTCACCCTGCTGCGTCACCCCGAGCGGTTGGCCGAACTCCGGGACGATCCGGGGCTGTTGCCGGACGCGGTCGAGGAACTGATGCGGTCGCTCTCCATCGTGGACGGGCTGGTGCGGCTCGCCACCGAGGACATCGAGCTGGACGGTACGACGATCCGGGCCGGCGAGGGCGTGCTCTTCTCGACCGCGGTCATCAATCGCGACGAGGCCGTCTACACCGCCCCGGACACCCTCGACTGGCACCGGCCCAACCGCCATCACGTGTCGTTCGGCTTCGGCATCCACCAGTGCCTCGGCCAGAACCTGGCCCGCGCCGAACTGGAGATCGCCCTGCACAGCCTCTTCGACCGGCTGCCCACCCTGCGGCTGGCCGTCCCGGCGGAGGAGATCCCCTTCAAACCCGGCGACACGATCCAGGGGATGCTGGAACTCCCCGTGACCTGGTAAGAGGCTGCGTTCCATGCACACCGAAATCCACATCGACAAGGACGTCTGCATCGGGGCGGGCCAGTGCGCCCTCGCCGCCCCACGCGTCTTCACCCAGGACGACGACGGCTACAGCACGGTGCTCCCCGGGAGGGAGGACGCGGGCGACGACCCCATGCTCAGGGAGGCGGCACGGGCCTGCCCGGTCGGCGCGATCACGGTGAGCTGACCTGGCGCATCGAACACGGTGGTCGGCCTGACGGGCCGAGCGGCTCGCGCGCGAGAGCTGTTCGGCTCGTCAGGCGGCCGGACCACACCTCCGTAAGAGGCGGACCGGTCCCTGTCCTACTCGACGGGGTCCAGATAGAAGTTCGCCTGCGAGGCCCGGTCGCCCTCGGTCCGCACGATGACCACACCCCTCAGCAGCTGAGGCTCGCCCTCGACGGTGGTGCCGGTCATCTCCCACTCGCTCCAGAGGGAGTCGCCGTCCTCCACGGACCGCAGTACGCGCGCCTCGATGTCCGGCACGCGCGCGAAGAGGCCGGCCCAGTTCTCGCGTACGACGTCCTGTCCTACGAAGCTCCGCGCCGGGTGGGTCGGCATGTCGCAGCGGTAGTCCTCGGTGAAGCAGGAGACCAGTGCCTCGAGATCGTGCGTCGAGATCGCCTTCTGTAGATCGCTGAGGAACGCGGACACGCGAACTTCCCTTCAATCGAACGGAGTTGGACCGTTGGAGGGGGGCTCGCCGCCTCCGCCGGTGGATCCTAGTTCACGGCGGATGCGCCGCCCGGCGTGCCCCGCAGCAACGACAGGGCGGCCCCGCGCGCCTCCGCCGCCGACTCCGCGCTCCCGGTGATGCCCGCCGTGACCATGGCACCCTCGGCCAACAGGAACAGCTGTCCTGCCAGTGCCGTGGGCAGCCCCGCGTCCGCCACAAGACCGGCGAGATACTCGCGGAACGCCCGCTTGTGCGCCCGGACTTGGGCCACCACGCGCTCCGAGGTCGCACCCAGTTCGCCGTAGGAGTTGATCCACGCGCAGCCGCGGAAGTCGGCCTCGCCGAACCACTCCTCCAGCCAGTCGAAGACGGCCGGAATTCGCTCCAGTGGATCATCGTGCCGTTCGACGTGCTCGGCGAGGCGTCCGCGCCAGCGCAGGTCGCGCCGTTCCAGATACGCCTCCACCAACTGGTCCTTCGCCGGGAAGAGTTGATAGAGCCGCTTGAGGGAGACACCGGAGGCGGTACGGACGGCGTCCATGCCGACGGCCTGGACGCCCTGGCCGTAGAACAGCCTCTCGGCGGCGTCCAGCGCCTGCTCCCGGGCGACTTCGCTGTCCATGGAACCGGCCCCTCCTTGACGTGAGAACGTGCGTTCTCTACGTTAGCAGCCACCCGGAGAACGCTCGTTCTCTACTCATTGCCGCTCTGGAGACGACCATGGCCGACCGCCCTCCCCTCCCGCCCTTCACCCGTGAGACCGCGGCGCAGAAGGTCCAGGCCGCCGAGGACGCCTGGAACACCCGCGACCCGCAACGCGTGGCGCTCGCCTACTCGGAGGACTCCGTCTGGCGCAACCGCGACACCTTCGTCACCGGCCGCGCCGAGATCGTCGCGTTCCTCACCGCCAAGTGGGCGCGTGAGTACGAGTACGCGCTGCGCAAGGACCTGTGGGCCTTCGACGGGAACCGCATCGCCGTCCGCTTCCAGTACGAGTGCCGGGACGCCGACGGGCAGTGGTGGCGGTCGTACGGCAACGAGCTGTGGGAGTTCGACGAGCACGGGCTGATGACCCGGCGCGAGGCGAGCATCAACGACCTGGCCATCGAGGAGAAGGAGCGGCGCGTCTTCGGCGTGCGGCCCGAGAGCGAGCGCGGGCGGTCGTTCCCGCTTCAGTAGGCTCCTCGGGTGACCGAACAGGACTCGAAAGCCTTCCTCTACGTCGTCGTCTGCGCCGCCGGCATCGCCGCGGACATCAGCAGACTGATCACCGCCGCGCAGGAGCGGAACTGGGAGGTCGGGGTCATCGCGACCCCGGTCGCGATGGGCGGCTTCTTCGACACGGCGGCCGTCCAGGCGCAGACCGGGCGCTCGATACGTTCGGCGTGGCGTACCCCGGGTGATCCGCGTCCCTTCCCGCCGCCGGACGCAGTGGTCGTCGCACCCGCCACCTTCAACACGATCAACAAATGGGCGGCCGGTACGGCGGACACCCTCGCGCTGGGCACCCTCTGCGAGGCGTACGGCCTCGGTGTCCCGACCGCCGTACTCCCTTGTGTGGGCGACGCGTTGGCCGCCCACCCCGCCTACCGGTCGAGCCTGAAAAGGCTGAGTGAGATGGGCGTGCGGTTCGGGGAGCCGTACTCCGGCGAGGTCCAAGAGGACGGCAGCCGGCCGGAGTTCGGCTGGGAACGGGCGCTGGACCTGCTCTAGCCGCAGGTCACGGTCGGCCCGGCCAACATGCCCCCGGTGTAGAGCGCCTGGCCCTGGGGCATCCAGTAGCCCAGCTTCGAAACCACCGTGGAACAACGGGACTTGAGCGCGACCCGGACCACCACGGTGTCCGAGTGCCCCGGCTGGAGATCGGTGAGCGCGCAGTCCAGGGCGTGCGGAAGCCGGTCCTGAGCCGGGTGGCGGCCGATCAGCGGATTGACGCAACGGGCGTCGGTCGTGGTCAGTTCCGCGCCTGTGCCCTCCTCCGCGATGAGCCCGAACCGCGCGCTGCCGTCACCCTCGTCACTGTGCCGGTGGACCGTGTACGTCAGGGTCGTCACCGAGTCGGGTCGCAGCGTGCTCCGGTCGACCTCGATGCCGTGCGTGGCCTTCGGCTTCGGCGCGGTCAGCGTGAGCGTGGAGTGGACGGTGCCCTGCACGTCCACTCCCTCGGGCATCGAGCGGACGCGCACGGTGGCCGTGAAGTCGTAGGTCCCCGGGCCCGGATACTGGCCCGACCCCGGTAGCGTCCCGGACGCGACCGTCTCGCCGGCGCGCCGGGCGGTCCAGGTGCCCGAGGTGCGGCAGGCGTAGCGGGTGGTCGCCCTGAGCTTCCGGCAGGTCGCGGGAGCCGAGACCGCCATGGTCGGGGTGCCGCTGCCCGCGCAGAGACTGACGACCGCGTGCTGGCCGTGCGCCCCGTGCAGGGTGCCGGCGGGTGCGCACAGGGTCGACGGCGGCTCGGGCGGGGGCGGGGCCGGGTCCGTGTCGCCCCACGCGGGCGACACCAGGGCCAGCGGCAGCACGGCTGCCCCCATCAGGGTCCTCAGGCTGGTCGAACGTCTCGGCACCGCGTTCCTCCCGTACGGCGATGACCGGCCCGGCGCCGGTCGTCTGCGGTGAGGATGCGGGACCCCTGTGGCTGCCCGGCCGCTCCCACGCCGGGCGGCCGGGGGCGGTCACACCAACGCCGGATGCCCGGCGCGACACCGGCACCGGACGCGGGTCAGTGCCCCAGCAGCGCCCGCAGCTCCGGCTGCAACAGCTCTCCGTGCGCCCGTACGAGGTCGTCGCACAGGTCCCAGATCCGCTCGACCGGCAGTGCCGCCGCCGTCGCCGGGTCGGCCATCGCCGCGTGCCGGATGTGGCGCGGGTCGCCGCCCGTGGCCGCGCGGACCACGAGGTCGGTGACGGAGACGTACGCGCTGTTGAGGGCCGCGCACTGCGGCGGAAGGGCTCCGATCCGGGTCGGCTGGACCCCCAACGCCTCGACCAGACACGGGACTTCGACGACCGAGTCGGCGGGGAGGTTGGCGATGAGCCCGCGGTTGGGGACGTTGCCGTAGACCGTGCGCGGTGTGCCGGTGACGATGCTGTGGATGATCTGCGGGGCGTACTCCAGCGTGCCCTCCACGGGGAGCGGGATTCCGGAGGCGAGGGCCTCGCGGGTGCGTTCGTAGCTCGCCGTGTTCTCCTCGATGATCTCCAGATACGCGCCGACCGGCAGCCGTAGTCGCTCGATCTCCTCGGGGTGGTGGAGATACCAGGGCACGTACTCGGCGGAGTGCTCGCTGGTCTCGGTGGGGTAGTGGCCGAGCCTGCGGTACATGTCCACGCGGACCCGGCGGAGCAGCTCGGGGTCGCGTGCGATGGTCTCGTCCAGGAGGGGGTAGAGGCTCCGGCCCGCGCGCTCCCAACGCAGCACCCAGGACTGGTGGTTGACGCCTGCGGCGAGGTACGAGACCTCCTCGAAGGGGACGCCGACGAGCTGGGACAGGTCGTGCATCGTCCAGTACACCGAGTGGCACAGGCCCGTCGCCTTGAGGGCGGGGGCGATGCGGCTCAGGTAGAGGAGGTTCATCGCCATCGGGTTGGTGTAGTTCAACAGGTGGGCGTCCGGGCAGAGTTGGGCCATGTCCTCGGCCAGCGACTTCAGCACCGGGAAGGTGCGCAGCGCGCGGAAGACACCGCCGATGCCCAGGGTGTCGCCGATCGTCTGGCGGACGCCGTACCGGGCGGGGACCGCGAAGTCGGTGCGGGTGGCCTCGTTCATGCCGACCTGGACGATGTTGACGACGAAGTCGGCGTCCGCGAGGGCCGCCCGGCGGTCGAGGTGCGCGGTGATCTCCGGTTTGACGCCGCGTACTTCGGCGATGTGCCGGGCCGCGCCCTCCGCCGTGGCGAGGCGTTCGGGGTCGATGTCGTGCAACGCGATCCGGGCGTGGGCGAGTTCGGGGAAGGCGAACAGGTCGGCCAGCAGACCCTGTGTGAACACCACACTGCCGGCCCCCACGAACGCGATCCTGACGTCGGTCATCGGGCTCCTCCGAAGATTGGGTCAAGTACCGTGCGCGGCTCATCCCTTGAGCCCGCTCGACGTCAGCGACTGGATGAAGGTCTTCTGTGCCAGCAGGAACGCCACCAGCACCGGCACCACCGTGATGACATTGCCCGCCATCACTGCCGACCACTTGGTGTGGTGCTGTCCCTGAAAGGTCGTCAGGCCCAACTGGAGCGTGTACTGGGTGTCGTGGTTGATCGCGATCAGCGGCCACGACAGGTCGTTCCACGTCGACAGGAACGTGAGGACGGCGACCGTGGCGAGCGCCGGGCGGGCCAGTGGCATGACGATCGAGAACAGCACCCGCAGCCGCGAACACCCGTCGATCCAGGCCGCTTCCTCCATCTCCCTCGGCAGCGCGAGGAAGAACTGCCGGAACAGGAACACCGCGAACGGCGTCACCAGCGACGGCACGATCAGCGCGCCCAGCGAGTCGATCAGCCCGAACCACTTCATCATCAGGAACGTCGGGATCATCGTCAGCTGGAACGGCACGACCATCGTCGCCAGCATCAGCCCCAGCAGCAGCCGCGACCCGGCGAACCGCATCCGCGCGAACGCGTACCCGCCGAGCGACCCGAGCAGCAGATTCGACACGACCGCCACCGACGCCACGATCAGCGAGTTGGCGAACCAGCGCGGGAACAGCGCGTTGCCCAGCACATAGCGGTAGCCGCCGAGGTCAACTCCCTTGGGCCACAGGGCGGGTGGGAAGCGATTGATCTCCGCGTTCGACATCACCGAGCTGAGCAGCAGCCACACGAACGGCAGCGCGAAGCACAACGCCAGCGGCGCCAGCACCAGATGCCACGCACTCACCCGCCGCGCACTCATCGGACCCCTCCTTCGGTACGGCCCTGCCGTCGCCGTACGACCCGCAACGCGCCGCCCGCCACCAGCAGCGCCAGCGCGAGGACGTACGCGGACGCGGCGCCGTAGCCCGCGGTGAACATCTGGAAGGCCTGCTGCCAGACGAAGTAGACGATCACCGTGGTCGAACCGAGCGGCCCGCCCTTCGTCGTCACGTAGATCAGGTCGAAGACCTGGAGCGCGGTGATGAGCTGCCACAGCAGCAGGAACACCGTGACCGGGGTGAGCGCGGGCAGCGTCACATGGCGCAGCACCTGTGCGCGGCCCGCGCCGTCGATGCGGGCCGCCTCGACGAGTTCGGGCGGCACGTCCTGGAGCGCGGCCAGATAGACCACGACACAGAAGCCGACCCCGCTCCACAGCGAGATCAGCACCAGAAGGTACAGCGCCTGGTCCGGGTCGGCGAGGAACCCCTGTGCGGAGATGCCGAGGTGGTGCAGCAGCGCGTTGGCGACCCCGAACTCCGGGTCGAGGATGAACGAGAACAGCACGCCCTGCGCGGTCGCCGACACCACGAACGGAATGAACACCAGCGTGCGGTACAGGCCGATCAGTCGGATACGGCGATTGAGCGCGAGGGCCAGCGCCAGCCCGCCGACCAGGCTGAGCGGCACGTACAGCGCCGCGTACAGCAGCGTGTTGCCCACCGCCGTACGGAAGTTGGGGTCCTGGGCGAGCGCCCGGTAGTTGTCGAGGCCGACCCAACGGCCGGGCGTGACCAGGTCGTCGGCGCGGAACGACAGCAGCAGCGACCAGACGACGGGCACGACACTCAGCCCGAGGATCACCACGACGGACGGGCCGATGAACGCCCAAGCGGTGGAGCGCTCTTGGCGGGCGCGGCGACGGGCGGCGCGGCGCGCTGCCTGGGCGGTGGTGGCGGGCTGTGCGGGAAGCGTGAGCGCGCGGGGCAGTGTGGACATCGGGGTCTCCCGGAAGGGGGAAGTCACCTGGGGATGAGCAGGGCCGCGTCGGCCTTGTCGGCGCAGGAACGGAGCGCCTTCTCGGGGGAGTCCCGGCCGAGCAGCACGGAGACGATCGCCTCGCCCAACGCCTGCGAGATCTGCGGATACGCGGCATGGACCGGCCGGACACGGGCCGAGCGCAGGCTGTCGGTGAAGACGTCGAGACCGACCGTACGGGCGCTGTGCTCCCGCCATTCAGGCCGTGCGGCGGTCCCCGTGCTCAGCGGCAGACCGCCCGCCGAGAGGTCCCAACGGACGTCATGGGCAGGCTCGTTCATCCACCGCACGAACTCCACGGCCGCTCGGGAACGGGCCGAGCCGTTGTCGAAGACCGTCCAGGTGTCGGGCCCGGAGATGGTGACCGCGTGCCCGCTGTACGTCGGCAGCGGCACGACCCCGTAGTCGATCTTCGCGGTGACGATGTCGGGGAGTTCCCAGGGCCCGGTGGCGACCATGGCCATACGGCCGTTGAGGAACACCTGGTAGAGCTGATCGCTGCCGGGCTTGGTGTCGAGGTACACGCTCTTGTCGTGGCCGAGTTGGGCGAGCGTGCCCAGTGCCCGTACGCCCTGGTCGGCGAAGCCGATGTGTTTGCCGTCCGGTGCGACGACCTCGCCGCCGAGGTCCCACAGCATCGGCCACAGTCGCCACACCGTGTCCTCGTCGCCCACGGCCGGCCAGCCGGTGCCGAAGACGCCCCGGTCGTGGTCGGTCAACTGCCGTGCGGTGTCGGTGAATTGGTCCCAACTCCAGCCGGGCTTCGGGTAGTCGAGCCCGGCCTGCCGGAACAGCTTCCTGTTGTAGACGACGGCCAGCGAGTCGAGCACTGCGGGCGCGGCGCGCACTCGCCCGTTGACGGTGACCGCGTCCCGTACCGGCTTCCAGAACGTGTCCCACGGCGTCGGGCCGGTCCGCATCGCGGACGTCAGGTCGACGACGCGCGGGCTGCGCGCGACGCTCGCCAGGTCCGAGCCGAAGATGTAGGCGATGTCCGGATAGGAGCCGGCGGCGAGCGCGGCGGTCACCTTCTGGAGCATCGCGTCGGCCAACACCCCACCCCCGCCCGGGTCCACGCGGATCTTCGGATGGGTCCGGTTGAACTCGGCGACCAGCGCCTCCACCGCCTTGCGGCCCGTGTCGGCCTGCCCGTGCCACAGCTCCACGGTCACCCGCCCGTCCGCACCGACCCCGTCCGAGGCCCCGCCCGCACACCCGCTCGTGGCGGCGGCGGCCGCCCCGAGCAGCAGCCCACGCCGTGACAACCCGTTGCTCATGACGGCCTCCTCACCGCACCTTGCGGACGTAGCCGGCGCTGCCGGGCGTCGACACGTCGACATCCCGGCGCACGATGCTGAGCCTCGTCCCGAAGCCCGAACGGGCCTTGCGCAGACCGGAGTCGGAGTACTCGATGACGATGACCCGGTCGTCGAAGGCCTTTGCGTACGCCCCGCACTCGTCGTACTCCGCGCACTCCTCCGCCACCGCGAAGTCGAGCCCGGTCCGCTTCCTGAGCCCGGCCAACTCCACGGTGTTCTTCTGAGCGATGGCGAGCCGGCGGGCGTGCGCGTGCCGGGAGAGCAGGGTGATGAAGGCGGTCGCGTCGTTCGCCGTCAGGAGGTGGTGGGAGCGGGTGTAACTGTCGTAGTTGTCCGGCTCGACGGCGTCGAAGCCCTTGGCCGCGCAGCCGTCGATCCACCGGTCGACCCGTGCCGCCACCCGCTCGCGCTTCGCCGCCGTACCGATGTCGAGGAGCGCCTCGCCCCAGTCCTCGTCGACGACCACCTTGCCGTTCGTGTCCCGCAGCAGCAGGTCGGCGGGCCAGGAGGCGCGCCCGTCCGGCTGGGCCTGGAAGGCGTTGACGTAACAGATGTTGTAGAGGCCGGGCGCGGGCGACGCCGTACGGTCGCGGCTGACGATGCGGACGCCGGCCGGTGGGGGATAGGCGCCGCCGATCTGGTAGTCGAAGTCGGCGTGGCGGGGCGGGAGTCGCACCGTACCGGGCGCCGAACGCGAGGGGCTCGTCGACGGCGTGGGGCTTTTCGACGGCGCCGCGCGGGACGGGCTCTCCGAAGGCGCCGAACGCGACGGGCCCTTCGGCGCCGCGCGCGACGGCTGTTCCGGCGAGGCACCGGTCGAGGTTCCGCACGAGGTCAGTACCGCTGTGGTCGCGACGGCGGTGCCCAGGACCGCGGCCGTCCCGAGACCTCCGACGCGGGAGACACCCTTGGCGGGCATGTCCGCTCCATCAATCGCGGGTACGACCCCGCCTCGGACCGGATGGCGTCGCGGTCCTGGCGACTGTGGCCGGGCTTGGAACCTGTCCGCTACCGGCTGGGCGTACCTCTGCGTACCGCGCCGCACGCGCGGGCACGTCCAGGATCAAAGCGCCCGGCCGCGCCACCCGTCAAGGGTGCGCGCACAGAGGCGACTTCGAGCACTCACGAAGTCGTACGCTCCAGACCGGTACCGAACTCGAAGGCAGGAGCAGCAACGATGCAGTACGTGAAGCTCGGTTCGACCGGCCTGGACGTCTCGCGGATCTCTCTGGGCTGCATGACCTACGGCCTCCCGGACCGCGGCACCCACGAGTGGACCCTCGACGAGGAGGCGTCGCGCCCGCTGATCCGGCAGGCGCTGGACGCCGGCATCAACTTCTTCGACACGGCCAACGTCTACTCCGACGGCACCAGCGAGGAGATCACCGGCAGGGCGCTGCGCGACTTCGCCCGCCGCGACGACGTCGTGCTCGCCACGAAGGTGCACGGCCGGACGCGCCCCGGGCCCAACGGCGCCGGACTGTCCCGCAAGGCGATCATGTCCGAGATCGATCTCAGTCTCGCCCGCCTCGGCACCGACTACGTCGACCTGTACCAGATCCACCGCGCCGACCCGCACACTCCGGTCGAGGAGACGATGGAGGCGCTGCACGACCTGGTGAAGGCGGGCAAGGTCCGCTACATCGGGGCGAGTTCGATGTACGCCTGGCAGTTCGCCAAGCACCAGCACATCGCCGAGCGGCACGGCTGGACCAAGTTCGTGTCCATGCAGAACCACTACAACCTCCTCTACCGCGAGGAGGAGCGCGAGATGCTGCCCCTGTGTGCGGACCAGGGCGTGGGCGTCCTTCCCTGGAGCCCGCTGGCGCGGGGCCGCCTCACCCGGGACTGGGGCACCACCACCGAGCGCAGCAGCACCGACAACTTCGGCAACCGCCTCTATCAGGAGGGCGACCGCAGCATCGTCGAAGCGGTCACCCGGATCGCCGGCGACCGGGGCGTCCCGCGCGCCCAAGTGGCCCTCGCCTGGCTGCTGCACCAGAACACGGTGGCCGCACCCATCATCGGCGCGGCCAAGCCGCAGCACATCGAGGACGCCGTCGCCGCCGTCGAACTGGAGCTGAGCGAGAAGGAGTTGGAGGAGCTGGAGCAGCCCTACACTCCGCACGCGATCAGCGGCCACTCCTGACGGCGCGCCTATTGGTTGTGCGTGAACTCCCTGGTCGGTGATGTCGTGGAAGGCGTCGAGTCCCACGACATCACCGTCCCGCCCGACAATGGGCGGGCGGTTGGAACATGACCTGGGAAAACTGGAAGAAGGGCGGCTTCCTCGCCCCACTCGGAGGGTGCCGTTGGTTGCCTCCGGCCAATGGTTTTGGGATTTCCCGTGTGGATACGGTGGCAATCCCATAACGGACCCGATTGACGAATCGTCAAATGGTGGGGGCCGGACCGCAATGCACAAAACCCCGGGATCTCTTGTTCCGCCTCGCTGACCTGTGCAAAGGTGTGCCTGTCGGCGCGCAGACACATAGCTGATTCCCCTCTGCGTGTATGAGGCCGCTCCCGTACGTCACCCCCCATGCTTCAAAAGAGCTGCCCCAGGCGGACGTTCGGGATGCCATCAATCGGACGGGCAGACCAGTCCGTCCGTCGGCAGGGTCGCATACCCGCCGGTATGGACCAAATTCCGCGTTTCACCTGGAGGAATGCAGCCGTGAAGGACGCAGGTCCCTCGAATTCCCCGACTTCCGCTCACCACTTCGAAGTGACCGACGAGCAGCTCAGCGCCGAGCTGAAGAAGTGGACGGGGACGACGCCCGCGCTGCAACCCGTCGGCGAACTGCTGGACCGGCACTGGGAAGCGGCCTTCGCCTATGCGGGGTTGTGCACCGACGGACCGCACCACGCCGGAATGCTCACCACGGCCGCTTTCACCCGGCTCTTCGGAGAATCCCTGCGGCAGTCCGGACCGACCGCGGCCTGGCGGCCCCAGGTGCTGGTCACCGTCCGCCGTATCGCCGCGGAATGGGACACCGACCACCGCCAGGAAATGCTCCACCCGGACCTGCGCTCGGCCGTCGGCGACGGAGACCGCATCGCGTCCCGGTTGCTCCCGGTGCCCGAACGGCGGCTGATCTCGCGGGCGTTCCAGCGGCTGCCCCAGACGGCGCGCACCCTGCTCTGGCACCTCGAGGTCGAGTCCGAGCCCGTCGCCGTAGCCGCCGGGCTGGTCGGCCTGGACGAAGAGGGCGCCCGCATCGAACTCGGCCGCGCGGTCGGGCGGTTGCGCGAGGAGTGCCTCCAGGTCCACCGCGAACTCGCCCCCAGCGACGAGTGCCAGCTCTACATACGGCTGCTGGACGTCACCTTCCGGCGCGGCGGCGCGGAGGTCGACCCGGACCTCGCCATGCACCTCACCGTCTGCAAGCACTGCCGGTTCACCGCCGACCAGCTGAACCAGTTCAACGCCGGACTCGGCGTGGCGCTGGCGGAAGCGGTGCTCGGCTGGGGCGCACGCGCCTACCTGGAGGTAAGGGCCGGCAGCCGTGCCCTGCCCGCCCAGGTGTCGTCCGCCTCGACCGAACTCGCCCTGCGGTCCGGCCCGCGCCGCGGCGAACTCAGATCGGCCCACAAGGCGGCCCGCCGCGTCCGCCGCCGCAACCTCACCGCGGCCGTGCTGACCGTGAGCGGACTGGTCGTCCTCCCGCTCGTCGTGTGGTCCATCGGCGGCTCCGGCGACGCGAAGACCCAGACCGAGAGCCAGGCCGCCGGCGCCTCCGGCACCGGCAAGGAATCCGCCAACCCCTCCTGGGTCGGCAAGACCGACACCACCCAGGGCACGCTCAGCGGCCGGCTGCACAACGTCGAGTCCGGCCTCTGCATCGGCATCGCCGGCAACAAGCCCCTCAAGGGCACCGAGGCCGAACTGCAGACCTGCTCCTCGGCGGCCGGCCAGCAGTGGTCGTACGAGACCGACGGCCAGCTGCGCAGCACCGCCGACCCCGGCCTGTGCCTCGACTCGCACCTCGCCTTCGAGGTCCAGCTCGCCCCCTGCACGAGCACGTCCTCGGCGACCGCGAAGAACATCCGCTACGACTTCACCCTCCAGGGCATCCTGGTACCGCGCTGGAACCAGGACCTGGCCCTGACTCCCGCCTCCACCGACGGCGGCGGCGCGCTCGTCCTGAAGACGCGGGCGGACGGCTCGGCCCAGCGGTGGGTCTTCGACACGTCGAAGGCCGACCCCCAGATGCAGGTCGTCAACTGGGACACGGACACCACCGGGTCGCCGACCCCCACGACCAAGAAGGCCGTCCCGGAAGCTTCGAAGACGCCGACGGCCACGCCCACTCCTACGCCGAGCGCGTCGACCCCGCAGTCCACGCCGACCACGGCGTCCCCGACGGACTACTGCGACTACTACCCGTCCTACTGCTCAGGGGGCGGCCAGGGCGGTTGGTCCGGAGGCGGCGGTTACGGCGGTGGCGGGTACGGCGGCGGCTACCACGGCGGTCACTGAACCTCAGTGATGCGGCGGTGGGGGAGGCGGCAGGGTCGAGATGCCCGGCGCCGCCTCCGGCCAGACCAGCAGTACCGGACAGGGCGCGTGATCGACGGCGAACCGTACGGCGGGCCCGAGACTGTGCGGGCCGAGCCGGGCCCGGTCGCCGTCGCGGGCCAGCACCAGCAGATCCGCGTCGTCGGCGGCGGCCACCACCTCACGCTCGACCCGCCCGGCCCGCTCCATCCGGACATACGGCCGCCCCAGCCGCTCGGCCGCCGCGTCCAGCAGCTCCGCCGCCGACGTGCTGCCCAGATCCTCGAGCCGGGTCCCGGGATCCCGCCGCGGACCACCCCGCCCGAGCAGCCCGGCGAACGCCCCGTGCGCGACCCCGGGCACGTCAGGGCCGCTCACATGCAGGAGCACCACCTCGGAATCCGCCGGCGCATGCGTCCGTACGGCGTCCACACAGGCGGGCCAGGTGCCCTCGACCAGCCAGGCGATCACGCGCATTCGGCCTCCCTCGGTGTCAGAGAACCTGGAGCGACACCCACAGTGCCACCACGGCCGGGACGAGCGCCGACGGCACGGCGAGCAGCCCCAGCTTCGTGAACTCCTTGATATCCACGTCATGTTCGTGCTGATGCACGATCCGCCGCCACAGCAGCGTCGCGAGCGAACCGGCGTAGGTCAGGTTCGGCCCGATGTTCACCCCGAGCAGCACGGCGAGCACCGCTCCCGGCCCTGCCTGCGCGGTCAACGGCAGCAGAACCAGCACCGCCGGCAGGTTGTTGATGAGATTCGCCAGTACGGCGGCCAGCGCGGCGATCCCGAGCAGGGCCGCGATCCCGGTCCCGCCGGGCAGGACGTGCCCGAGCGCGTCGGAGAGCCCGTTGTCCACCACCGCCCGCACCACGATCCCGAGCGCCAGCACGAACGCCAGGAACGAGGGAGCGGCGGCCCGCACGACCGTGAGCGGGGTCGCCTGCCGTCGTAGCAGCGCCCGCCCGGCCATGACGAGCGCCCCCGCGAACGCGGCCCACGCCGGATCGATGCCGACCGCCGAGGTCAGCACGAACCCGGCGAGGGTGCAGGCGACGGTCGCCAGCGCGAACACCGGCAGTTCGGGGGTGTCGCCGGAGGTCGGCGAGGGTGCCGCCGCCGCGAGGTCACGGGCGAAGAACTTCCGGAACACGAGGTACTCGGCGCCGATAGCGACCAGCCAGGGCAGCACCATCAGCCCGGCGAACCGGGTGAAGCTCAGGCCGCTCGCCGCGAAGGCGAGGAGGTTCGTCAGGTTGGAGACCGGCAGCAGCAGCGAGGCGGTGTTCGACAGATGCGTGCACGCGTAGACGTGCGGCTTGGGACGCACCCCCATCCGGGACGCCGTCGCGAACACGACCGGCGTCAGCAGCACGATGGTGGCGTCCAGACTGAGTACGGCCGTGATCGCCGAGGCCAGTGCGAACACCGCCGTCAGCAGCCGGCTCGGACTGCCCTTCGCCCACTCGGCCATCCATGCCCCGCAGGTCCTGAACAGGCCCTCCACATCGCAGAAGTGGGCCAGCACGAGCACCGCCGCCAGGAACCCGACCACCGGTCCGAGCCGTTCGGCCTCCGCCCGCGCGTGGTCCAGCGAGATCGCCCCGGTGGCCACGGCGATCCCGGCGGCCGGGACCGCCAGCACCGCCTCCGGCCACCCGAAGGGACGGACGACGGCCCACACCAGGACGGCGACGAGCAGGACGACGGACAGGGTTTCGGCGAGCGGGGTGTTCAGGGGACGGTCCTCCGGGACGCGGGCAGCGGTGCCCGCCCCATGTAACCAGGCGGCCGCCCGAAGACCGCGGTCAGGCGCCCGTGCCCGCGCTGAACACTGTCAGACGCACCGAGGACGCGTTGCCCGACACCGGCACCGCGCCGTTCGTCCACGTCACCTTCAGCGGGTCCTTCTCGTCGGGCGGGGTCACCACCAGCGTGGCGGGGGTCGCCGTCTTCGCGCCGCTGATCTCCGGGTTGGAGAAGGTCAGACCGGCCCAGGCACTTTGCCCCGGCTTCAGCGTGACCGTGGTGGCGGTGCTGCCCGACTCGCGCTGGGGGTCGGGGCCCAGCTGTGTGCCGGACGCGTTCACGAACGCGGCACCGGGATAGCCGCGGACCGTGCACGTACGGCCGGACGCGTTGGTGAGGACGATCGGGAAGTTCTCCTGCCCGGCGCCCGGATCGTTGCCGCCCACCTTGGCCTTGAGTTCGGAGGTGTGGCACCGGCTGCTGGTGGTGACGCCGGAGCTCGAAGAGGTGGACGTGGAGGAACCCGACGAGGTGGAGGTCGAGTCCGTACCGGTGGCGGTGTCGCTGCCGCTCGACGAGGAGACCGGCGTACCGGAGCCGTCCGCCGAGGCGTCGCCGCCCGCTGGTGCGGCCGTACCCGACTCGGTCTGCGGGCTGCTCACCGTACCGCTGCCGTTGCCACAGGCCGTCGTCGTCAGACCCAGCACGGCGACCGCGCTCACGAGCAGGGCCGCCCGGCGCAGGGACTGGGACGTGTTCGCCATCTTCAACACTCCTGGAGGTTCACCGCACAGCGCCTCGCGCGCTGTCACAGAGGTCCGATGCGCGTGCGCGCCGAAAGGTTCGCGGGATCACCGTTTTTTTACGCCAGTGACTACGCCAGTGACTACGCCAGTGACTACGACAGGGACTGCGACAGTGATCAGGTGACCCGCAGCGAGCGGAGTATGCGCGCCGTCGCGTCACCGCTGTGCTGCCGTATCTGGACGTACACCTGGGGCTGCGCCGCGCCGCCGACCTGACGGAGCGCGGTCTCGGAGAGGGTGCCCGTGCTGCCCGAGCAATCGCTCCAGGTGCGGATCGTGCCGCGCCAGGCCGCGTCCGAGTAGGCGTGGCTGCCGTCGTAGTGGCAGCCGGAGTGGGAGATGCCGTCCACCTCGGTCGTCACGCTGCCGTGCTCGCTCAGGCCGATGAACACGCCGTTCACGTCCGCCGAGAGGTCCTGCCACTTCGCCAGGTCGTCGGCGACGGCCAGCCCCGGTTCGTGTCCGGCCGTCAGTCCGAGCGCCTGTGGATTCCAGCCCGAGTCGCGCAGCTGGCGGCCCCATGCGGCGGGCACCTCGGCCACGACCCGGCCGGTGCTGTCCTTGACCCGCAGGTCCGAACTCCCGGACGACGACGGCAGGTTCAACACGGCGACACCCGCGCCGACGGCCACCACGACGAACAGACCCGCCATCAGCGCGACCCCCCGATGCCGGCCGCGCGGCTTGCCCTGCTTGTGCGCGGGGGCCGCCTCGGCGGCCAGCCGCTCCAGCTCCTCCGCGAACGCGTGAGCCGTCGGCCAGCGCCGCTCGCGGTCCGGTTCCAGCGCGCGCAACAGGGCCCGCTGGACATCGGGGGACACGTCCGGCCGCAGCCGGTCCGGCCGTACGACCTGCCCCGGTGCCCCCGGAACCGTGCCGGTGAGCAGCTCGTAGCCGACCGCGCCCAGGCTGTACACGTCGGCGCGCTCGTCGATGCCGAACCCGGGCTGCGCCTGCTCCGGCGGCTGATAGCCCGCGGAACCCGCGGCCAGGGTGAGGCCCGACCCCTGCGCCAGGCTCTTGGCCAGGCCCAGGTCGGCGAGCAGGACGCGGTAGGACCCGTCAGGGGCGGTGCGCAGCAGCACGTTGGTCGGCTTGATGTCCCGGTGCACGATCCCCGCCTTGTGCAGGGCGGCGGCGCCCCGGGCGGCCAGCGCGGTCAGCCGCAGCGCCTCGGAGACGGGCAGCGGACCCGCGGTGAGCAGGTCGGCGAGGGTGCCGGCGTCGGCGTACTCCATCACGAAGTACGGCCGTCCGTCGGGCAGCTCACCGATGTCGTAGACCTGCACCACCCGGTTCGAGTCGGCCCTGCGCAGCAGCCGGGCCTCGGACAGGAAGCGGTCGACGATGTCGAGGCGGTGCGCCCAGTTGTCGGCGAGGACCTTCACGGCCACCGGGGCTTCGAGCACGTCGTCGTGCGCGAGCCAGACTGTGCCGAACGCGCCGGTACCGAGGCGGCGTTCGAGTCGGTAGCGGCCGATCTGTTCGACGAAGTGCATGGGACTATCATGCCTGCTCGGAGATCGAGGCGGAGGAGTGGATCCAGTGCGGGACATGGCACCGACCGAGGAGCTTGCGCGGCGTGCCGCGGCGGGCGACCCGGCCGCACTGGACGAGCTGCTGCGCTCGATCCAGCTGGAGGTCGTACGGCGGTGCGGGCGGTTCCTGCCGTGCCGTGAGGACGCCGAGGAAGCGGCGCAGGACGTACTGCTGCAAGTCGCCCGGAAGATCGGCACGTTCGAGGGCCGCAGCCTGTTCAGCACCTGGCTCTACACGGTGGTCGCCAACGGCGCCCGGCAGAAGTACCGCGAGCTGAAGCGCCGGGCCGCCGAGCAGCCCGCGGTGATCGACGTGCAGCAGCATGTCGACCCGCGCACCACGAGTGTGATCGCCGGGTCGAAGATCGACCTACTGGAGGCGCTGGAGCGCCTTGAACGGGAGCAGCCGCACCTCGTCGCGCCGCTGGTCTACCGCGACATCTGCAACCTGGAGTACGCCGACATCGCCGACCGGCTCGGCATCCCGCTCGGCACCCTCAAGTCCCGGCTGCACGAGGCCCGCCGCCAGGTCAGGCCCTGGCTGACCGACCTCTCCTGACCCGGCTCACACCTCGTCGAAGAGGGAGAGCTCCGCCCAGATCGTCTTGCCGTCGGTCGTGTGCCTGCTGCCCCAGCGCTGGGTGAGCTGCGCGACCAGCAGCAGTCCGCGCCCGCCCTCGTCCCAGGTCTTGGCGCGGCGCAGGTGCGGGGCCGTGTGGTTGGTGTCGGAGACCTCGCAGATCAGCGTGGCCGCGTCATGGATCAGCCGGAGCCGGATGGGGTGCGCGCCGTAGCGGATGGCGTTGGTGACCAGCTCGCTCACCACCAGCTCGGCCGTGAACCCGGCCTCGCTCATGTTCCAGGTGTCGAGCTGTTCCACGACCTGCTTGCGGATCGGGGCGACGAGCGACGGGTCGGCCGGGATGTCCCAGGTCGCGACCTGCTCGGCGGGCAGCCCCTGGGTGCGGGCCAGCAGCAGCGCCACGTCGTCGGCGGCGCCGCCCGGCGGGAGCACGGCGTGCAGGATCCGGTCGCAGGTCTCGTCCAGTGAGTCCGAGGCGGCGTACAGGGCGTCGAACAGCAGCCGTTGACTGACGTCGAGGTCCCGCTCGCGGTTCTCGATCAGCCCGTCGGTGTACAGCGCGAGCACGGTGCCCTCGGGCAGCTCGAACTCGGCCGACTCGAAGGGGAGTCCGCCGAGGCCGAGCGGCGGCCCCGCGGGCAGGTCGACGGGCTCGGGCGGGCCGCCCGGCCGGATCATGACCGGCGGCGGATGTCCGGCGCGGGCCAGCGTGCAGCGCCGGGACACCGGGTCGTAGACCGCGTACAGGCAGGTCGCGCCGACCTCGCCCGGGCTGCCGTCGTTCCCGGCCTCCGCGGACAGCCGTACGACGAGGTCGTCGAGGTGGGTCAGCAGTTCGTCGGGGGCCAGGTCGATGTCGGCGAGGGTGCGGACTGCCGTGCGCAGCCGGCCCATCGTGGCGGAAGCCTGGATGCCGTGGCCGACGACGTCCCCGACGACCATGGCGACCCGCATCCCGGACAGCGGGATCACGTCGAACCAGTCACCGCCGACCCCGGCGCGCGCCGCCGGCAGATAGCGAGAGGCGGCTTCCAGGGCGGCCGTGCTCGGCAGTTTGCGGGGGAGCAGGCTGCGCTGGAGGGCGAGCGCGGTCTCGCGTTCGCGGGAGAAGCGGCGGGCGTTGTCGATGCAGACGGCGGCGCGGGCCGTGACCTCCTCGGCCAGCAGGACGTCGTCGTCCGCGAACGGGTCGAGGCGCCGGTACCGGGTGAGCACAGCCACGCCGAGGGTGACGCCGCGGGCCTGGATCGGTACGGCCATCGAGGAGTGGATGCCGTACTCCTGGACGCGCTGGGTGCGGGTGCGGTCCCAGGACAGCCAGAGTTCCAGTTCCCGGCCCGACGCGACGAGCGTGCGGCCCGCGACCAGCGCGTCGGCCTGCGGGGACTGTTCCGGGTACAGGTTCAGCTGGCCCGGCTTGGCGACCGCCTCGGGGCTGCCCTGCTGGACAGACTGGTGGGCGGCTCGGCGCAGTCTGAGCGGCGCGGTGATCGCCGTCGGGGGCTCGCCGCCGTGCTCCGACGGGTCCAGCAGATCGATGCTGACGAAGTCGGCCAGCGCGGGCACACAGACGTCCGCCAGCTCTTGGGCCGTACGGGTGACGTCGAGGGTGGTGCCGATGCGGACGCTCGCCTCGTTGACGAGTTGCAGTCGCTCCCGCGCCAGGTAGTTCTCGGTGAAGTCGTGCGCGGCCAGACACACGCCCCGCACCCGCCCCTCGGCGTCGGTGATCGGCGCCATCCGGGCCAGCCAGGCGTGCGCGGCGTCCTCGCCGCCGGTGCGCATGTAGATCTGGAAGTCCTCGGCGGTGCCCGAGGTGAGCACGCGCAGCATGTACTGCTCCAGCTCCGCGCTCTGCGTCTTCCCGCCGATCTCGGTGATCCGCAGCCCCTGGATGCGCTCCTCGGGCAGGCCGATCACCTCGCCCATCGCGTCGTTGACCCGGCTCAGTCGCAGCCGCTCGTCGTAGACCGCGATGGCACAAGGCGACTGGGTCAGCGCCGCCGTCGCGAGGGGGTCCTCGGAGGCACGCGGGCCGCCACCCTCCAGCGGTGTCACGACGAGCCAGTCGCCCGGGCCGCCGTCCCTGGGACGCCGGTGGTGGGCCAGCAGCCACACGGACACGGCGCTGCCGTCCCGGTGGCGCAACGCGACCGTGCCGTCCCAGCGGGCGCCCGTGATCTCGGGCAGCGCCTCGTCGCCACCGGCCAGCAGCCCCGCGGCCGGGCGGCCCACGACCTCGTCCGCGGTGTGACCGAGGAGCCTTCGGGCCCCGTCGTTCCACTCCACCAGAGTTCCGGCATCGTCGATGACAACCCGCGCCGTCGCGGCATCGTCGAACGGGTAGACCGGACTCATCGTCGCCACTCCATCGCGCGCACTCACAGTGAACAGACCCGCCACTTGCGTTCCAGCCTAGTGCGTCACGCTCCCGCGCGGACCGGAACCCCCACGGCCGCGGGTACCGGTGGTCAAGGGGGAAAACCGGTCGAAGTGGCGCATGCGGCAGAAGTCCGCCCCCGCACCCTTGACGGTCCGGTGTGGCACCCCGTCAGAATCTGTTTGGTCACGATCAGTTGTGAGTACTTCTGGGCCCTGATGAGGGAGAGCCGCCATGACGGTCACTCGCAGATCGGTTTTGATCGCTTCCACGGCCGCGCCGACGGCCGCATCACTCCTGGCCGCCCCGGCCGCACGCGCCGCCGGGACCACGGGGGCCGCCTCCGGCCGCCACACGGTCGCGCTGCGCGACGGCTGGCGCTTCGTGCTGGTCAACCCGGGCGGCATCACCGACCCGACCGGCGCCTACGCCGACGCCGCCGCACCGGACTACGACGACTCGACCTGGCGCCAGGTCGCGGTCCCGCACGACTGGAGCATCGAACAGACCCCCACCACGGCATACGGCACGACCAGCGGCACCGGGTTCTTCCCCGGCGGCCTCGGCTGGTACCGCATCGCCTTCACCCTGCCACCCGCCTTCGCGGGCAAGCGGATCTCGGTGGAGTTCGACGGCGTCTACATGGACTCGTACGTCTACTGCAACGGCACGCAGGTCGGTCAACACCCCTACGGATACACGGGGTTCGCCCTCGACCTCACGGACCTTGTGCACACCGACGGCACCACGGAGAACGTCGTCGCGGTGAAGGTCCAGAACCAACTCCCCAGCAGCCGCTGGTACTCGGGCAGCGGCATCTACCGCGAGGCCCGCCTCGTGATCACCGAACCGGTGCACGTGGAGCGCTGGGGTACGTACGTCACGACCCCGGACATCACCGCCGAACGGGCCGTCGTGCGCGTACAAACGGCCGTGCTGAACGAATCCGGCACCGCGAGCGAGGTCGAAGTCGGATCGAGGGTCGTCGACCCCGGCGGCCGGACGGTGGCCCGGGCCACCTCCACCATCACCGTCGCCGACCGCAGCACCGAGACCCACGAACTCGCGGTCCCGAAGCCCAAGTTGTGGGACATCGAGACCCCGGACCACCGCTATACCCTGGAGACCGAACTCCGCGTGGACGGCAAGCCGGTCGACACCCACCGCACCACCTTCGGCATCCGCACCTACCGCTTCGACCCGGACGAGGGCTTCTCCCTGAACGGCACCCACACCAAGATCAAGGGCGTCGACCTCCACCACGACCAGGGCGCCCTCGGCTCCGCGATCAGCATCGACGCGGTGCGCAGGCAGTTGACCATCATGAAGTCGATGGGCGTCAACGCCTTCCGCACCTCCCACAACCCGCCCTCACCGCAAATCATCGAGGCCTGCGAGGAGTTGGGCATCGTGATGATGGTCGAGGCGTTCGACTGCTGGCACAGCGGCAAGACGACCTACGACTACCACCGGTTCTTCGACGCCTGGTGCGAGAAGGACGCCACCGAGATGGTCCTCGCCGCCCGCAACTCGCCCGCCGTCGTGCTGTGGTCCATCGGCAACGAGATCCCCGACTCCACCTCCACCGCCGGGCTGGCGATAGCAGACCGCATCATCGGCGCGATCAAGGCGGCGGACGACACCCGGCCGGTGGTCATCGGCTCGAACAAGTACCACGGAGTGCCCGCCAAGGGCTCCGCCGCCGACCTCATGCTCGCCAAGCTCGACGGACTCGGCCTGAACTACAACACCGCCAAGTCGGTCGACGGCCTGCACGCCGCCTATCCGCACCTGTTTCTCTTCGAGTCGGAGTCCTCCTCGGAGACCTCGACGCGCGGCACCTACCAGGAGCCGGAGCACCTGAACACCGGCGAGAACTACACCCCCGGCAGGCGCGCCACCTCCTCGTACGACAACAACCTCGCCTCCTGGACGATGAGTGGCGAGTACGGCCACAAGAAGGACCGGGACCGGAAGTGGTTCGCGGGCCAGTTCCTGTGGTCGGGCATCGACTACATCGGCGAGCCGACGCCGTACGACGTCTTCCCGGTCAAGGCGTCCTTCTTCGGCGCGGTCGACACGGCCGGCTTCCCGAAGGACATGTACCACCTCTTCCGCAGCCAGTGGATCAGCGAGCCCATGGTCCACCTGGTACCGATGAGCTGGAACCACGAGCCGGGGGACACGGTCGAGGTCTGGGCCTACGCCAACGTCGGCACCGTCGAGCTGTTCCTCAACGGAAAGTCCCTCGGGACAAGGGAGTTCGACACCAAGACGACTACCGACGGCCGCGCCTACCTGGAGACCACCGAGCCCACTGGCGACGACAAGACCTTCACCACCGGCCCCTACCCGGGCAGTTACACCAGCCCGAACGGCAGCGCGGGCAAACTCCACCTGACCTGGCAAGTGCCGTACGAGCCGGGTGAGTTGAAGGCGGTGGCGAGGAGTGGCGGGAAGGTGGTCGCCTCGGACGTGCTGCGTACTGCGGGAGCCGCGCACGCCGTACGTCTCACGGCCGACCGCAAGTCCCTTGCCGCCGACGGGCGTTCACTGGTCTTCGTGACGGCGGAAGTGGTCGACGCCCACGGTGTCGTGCTGCCCGACGCCGAGGATCTGATCGCCTTCGAGGTGACGGGCGGGTCCCTGGCCGGGCTGGACAACGGGCGGGAGGAGAGTGCCGAGCGCTACCAGGCGAGCACCCGAACCGCCTTCCACGGCAAGGCACTTGCGATCGTGCGGTCCGGTACGCGGGCGGGTGCGCTGAAGGTGACGGCGCGGGCGGAAGGGCTGCGGGCAGGCACGGTGAGGGTACGGACGACACCTGGCCGGGACGTAGCCACGACTTCGGCGCCGCGATTCGAGCCCGACCTTCCCGCCCCGCTGAACTACCCCTGCGCCGACGCCAGTTACTCGGGCCGCCCCGACACGCTGCCCGCCGCCATGCTCGACGGTGACTCGGCCACCGGCTGGTCCAACGCCTTCGCCAAGTCGGCCACGGCACTGCTGCCGGCGTTCAGCGGTGCGCGCGAGAAGGACTGGGTGTCGGTGGACTGGGGGAGGGCGCGGTCCTTCGACCGGGTGGAGGTGTCGTTCACGGTGGACGCGACGCACAGTCTGCCCGCGGCGGTGGCGGTCGCGGTGTGGGACGGCCGGGCGTGGGTGCCGGTCGAGGGGGCTGCCGTCGACTGGGCCACGACCTCGGACAACCCGACCGTCGTCACCTTCGACGCCGTGCGCGGCTCCCGGTTGCGGCTCACGCTGACGAGCGGTCATCCGGGAGTGGCCCAAGGAGGGGTGCGGATCAGCAAGTTGGAGGCTCCTGCCGGGTAGCACGACGTCCTCCGCTGCGGTCCGGACGGGAATCTGGCCTGTCCGGACCGTTGACGGGATGTCATGTCTCGAACAGCATGGCCTGCGTCCGCATCTGGGAGCGCTCCCATCGCGCATGCCGTCGGAGCGCGCCCCCACCTCCCCGAGGAGCCCAGACGTGAAACGACGCAGAACGACCCTGCTCGCCGCCACGGCCCTCCTCGCGGCGGCGCTCACCGCCCTGCCGGCAGGCTCGGCCGGAGCCGACGAGGTCGAGCAGGTCAGGAACGGCACCTTCGACACCACCACCGAGCCCTGGTGGACGACGAGCAACGTCACGGCGGGGCTGTCGGACGGACAGCTCTGCGCGGACGTGCCGGGCGGCACGACCAACCGCTGGGACGCTGCCGTCGGCCAGAACGACATCACGCTGGTGAAGGGCGAGTCGTACAAGTTCGCCTTCACGGCGTCCGGTTCGCCCGAAGGGCAGGTGGCGCGGGCGATCGTCGGCCTGTCGGTGTCGCCGTACGACACCTACTACGAGGTGAGCCCCGAGCTGAGTGTGTCGGGCAACTCCTATGCGTACACGTTCACTTCGCCCGTCGACACCACGCAGGGGCAGGTCGCCTTCCAACTCGGCGGCGGTGCCGATGCCTGGCACTTCTGCATGGATGACGTGTCGTTGCTGGGCGGTGTGCCGCCCGAGGTGTACGAGCCGGACACCGGGCCGCGCGTGCGGGTCAATCAGGTCGCCTATCTGCCCGGTGGGCCGAAGAACGCCACGCTGGTGACCGCGTTGACGTCCGTGCTGCCCTGGCAGTTGAAGAACGCGGCGGGTGCGGTGGTAGCCCACGGGCGGACCGTCCCACGCGGCACCGATGTGTCCTCCGGTCAGAACGTGCAGTCCATCGACTTCGGTTCCTACCGGGGCCGTGGTGAGGGCTTCACACTGGTGGCGGACGGGGAGACGAGCCGGCCGTTCGACATCGGGGCCGCCGCCTATGAGCAGTTGCGGGTCGACTCGCTGAAGTACTACTACACGCAGCGCAGCGGCATCGCGATACGCGACGACCTGCGCCCCGGCTACTCCCGCCCGGCCGGTCACCTGAACGTCGCGCCCAACCAGGGCGACGCGCACGTGCCCTGCCAACCCGGCCTGTGCGACTACACACTTGACGTGACCGGCGGCTGGTACGACGCCGGGGACCACGGCAAGTACGTCATCAACGGCGGTATCTCCACCTGGGAGTTGCTCAGCACCTACGAGCGCTCACTGCTGGCCCGCACCGGGCAGCCGGCCGAGCTGCGCGACGGGACGCTCGCCATCCCGGAGAGCGGCAACAAGGTGCCGGACGTGCTCGACGAGGCCCGCTGGGAACTGGAGTTCCTGCTGAAGATGCAGGTGCCGGACGGGCAGCCGCTGGCCGGCATGGCGCACGACAAGGTCCACGACGAACAGTGGACCGGGCTGCCGCTGCTGCCGAGCCAGGACCCCCAGAAGCGCGAACTGCACGCCCCGACCACACAGGCCACGCTCAACCTCGCGGCCACGGCGGCGCAGGCGGCGCGTCTGTACCGGCCCTACGACCGGGAGTTCGCGGCGAAGTCACTGGCTGCGGCGAGGAAGGCGTGGGCGGCGGCGCTCGCGCACTCCTCGGTGTACCCGGACCCGAACGACGGCATCGGCGGCGGCGCGTACCCCGACGACAACGCGACCGACGAGTTCTACTGGGCGGCGGCGGAGCTGTATCTGACCACGGGTGAGCGGCAGTTCGCCGACTACGTCGTCAACTCCCCGCTCAACACGGCCGACATCTTCGGCAGCCTCGGCTTCGACTGGGCGCGGACGGCGGCACTGGGGCGACTCGACCTCGCGACCGTCCCCAACCGACTGCCCGGCCGGGAGGCGATCCGCCGGTCGGTGATCGAGGGCGCGAACACCTACCTGACCACGCTGCGCACCCAGCCCTACGGCATGCCGTACGCGCCGCCCGGCAACGTCTACGACTGGGGATCCAACAGCCAGATCCTCAACAACGCGCACGTCATCGCCACCGCGTACGACCTCACCGGCGCCGCGAAATACCGCGACGGCGCGCTCCAGAGCATGGACTACATCCTCGGTCGCAATGCCCTCAACATGTCGTACGTCACCGGGTACGGCGAGGCCAACTCCCACAACGAACACAGCCGTTGGTACGCCCACGAGCTCGACCCGAACCTGCCGAACCCGCCGAGGGGGACCCTGGCGGGCGGCCCCAACTCGTCCATCCAGGACCCGTACGCACAGAGCAAACTCACGGGCTGCGTCGGGCAGTTCTGCTACATCGACGACATCCAGTCGTGGTCGACGAACGAGACGGCGGTGAACTGGAACGCGGCGTTGGCGTGGATGGCATCGTTCGCGGCGGATCAGGGATGATCTCTGGATGAGCAGATTCGCCGAAGTCGTCGTGCTGGCCCTTCACGCGCACGAAGTGATGGAACCGCTGACCCGGGACGACCCGGAGCGCACCTGGCGTGGCCGGTTCGTACCGATCCAGAGCCAGTGGGGGACGTCGTTCGGCGCGGGATGGGCCACCGAGTTCGAGCGCATGCGCCCACGGGAGGGGCTCCTGAAGCATCTGGAGTCACTCCCGTGGCCTTGGCCGGGGAGCGTCCAGGTGCTGATCCATGACGAGGACGACGAGTGCTTCGGACTGTGGATGCTCCATGACGGAAAGCTCGTGGAGGTGACCCTCCCGCGCACCCGCCGCTTCCACCAACCGGCCCCGCCCACCGAGGAGTTCCCGCCCGATCCGGGCTACCTCATGCGGACGGACGAGGACCGTGAGCTGCCGGAGCAGACCCCGGAACACCTCCGGGATCCGCGGCCGGCCTGGTAGTGGGCGTCAGGGCTCGCGTTCAACGAGTTCCCTCGGGCGCTTGTGCGCGGTGAGTGTGTGGAGCTCGGCCTGGCTGAGCGGCTGGTGCACCTCCACGTACTCGCCGTGCGGCAGCCGCTTGATCACGCCCGTCTCGCGGCCGTGCAACACCAGTTCCGCGTCACGGAGTTGGAGGCCCAGGCAGATGCGGCGGGTGACGACGAACGCGATCGCCGGGACGGCGAACACCGCCACCCGCACCGCCCACGTCACCGTGTTGATCGACAGGTGGAGGCGCGTTGCCACGATGTCGTTGCCGCCGCCGGCAAGCAGGACGAGGTAGAGGCTGATCCAGGCCACGCCGATGCCCGTGCGGGTCGGGCGGTTGCGGGGGCGGTCCAGGAGGTGGTGTTCGCGTTTGTCGCCGGTCCGCCAGGACTCCAGGAACGGGTACACGCCGATGAAGACCAACAGGAGTGGGAAGACCACGATCGGGATCAGTACGCCCAGCACCAACGTGTGGCCCCACAGCGTGACTTCCCAGCCCGGCATGACGCGGACCAGGCCCTCCGCGAAGCCCAGGTACCAGTCCGGTTGGGCGCCCGTGGAGACCTGGTCGGCGCGGTAGGGGCCGTAGGACCAGACCGGGTTGATCGATGCAACCGCCGCGATGAGGGTGAGGGCGCCGAAGACCAGGAAGAAGAAGCCGCCTGCCTTGGCCAAGTAGACCGGCATGAACGGAGCGCCCACCACGTTGCGTTCGGTGCGGCCGGGGCCCGCGAACTGGGTGTGCTTGTGGTAGACGACCAGGAGGATGTGGACGACCACCAGCGCCGCCATGATGCCGGGGATCAGCAGGACGTGGAGTGAGTAGAAGCGGGACACGATGTCGTGGCCGGGGTATTCGCCGCCGAACAGGAACATCGACAGGTACGTCCCGACGATCGGGACCGAGAGCAGCGCGCCGTCCACGAAACGCATGCCCGTGCCCGACAGCAGGTCGTCCGGGAGCGAGTAGCCGAAGAGGCCCTCGAACAGGCCGAGGAACAACAGGGTCCAGCCGAACAGCCAGTTGAGCTCGCGCGGCTTGCGGAACGAACCCGTGAAGAAGTGCCGCATCATGTGCGTCAGCATCGCGGCGATGAAGATCAGTGCCGCCCAGTGGTGCAACTGCCGGATCAGCAGCCCGCCGCGCACGTCGAAGCTGAGGTGCAGCGTCGAGGCGTACGCGTCGGACATCCGGATGCCGTTCAGAGGGACGTAACTGCCGTGGTACGTCACCTCGTTCATCGACGGGTGGAAGAAGAGGGTGAGATACACGCCGGTGAGGATCAGCACCACGAAGCTGTACAGACAGATCTCGCCGAGCAGGAAGGACCAGTGGTCCGGGAACACCTTGCGCAGATACTGCTTGCCGAGCGAGTAGATCCCGAGCCGGCCGTCGAACCAGTCGGCGACGCGCTCGCCCCGCGAGGACTCGGACGTGACGGTCACTGGTCCTCCTCGTCCTTGTGCACGTGCGTGAGCTTCTCGGGGTTGGTCACGATGTAGACCCCGGACACCTGGTCGCCCTCGGGAGTGAGGTCCATGACCATCACCGCGTACGGCGAGTCGCCCTCGAACAGCACGGCCGCGTCGTCGCCGTTGACGCGCCGGTAGCGCAGCTCCAGGTCCTGGGGACCGTGGCGCCGGGCCGCGAACGAGTTGATGAGCCGGACGGCCTTGTCCCGCCCGTGCACCGGGCGTAGCCCCGCCGGCTTCCGGTTGCCCCCGCTGTCGGTCCACACCGTGACGTCCGGCGCGAGGATCTCCATCAGTGAGGCGATGTCCCCGCCGATCGCGGCCCGCACGAACCGCTCGGTCGCCTCCCGCCGCACCCGGGGATGCGCCTCGTACAGCGGCCGCCGCGCGTGCACATGGGCCCGCGCCCGGTGCGCGAGTTGCCGTACGGCGGCCGGAG
Source organism: Streptomyces xylophagus (assembly GCF_000716435.1). Taxonomy (GTDB): domain Bacteria; phylum Actinomycetota; class Actinomycetes; order Streptomycetales; family Streptomycetaceae; genus Streptomyces; species Streptomyces xylophagus. The sequence goes on along the minus strand of NZ_JNWO01000007.1, from coordinate 50,770 downwards.
TGCGCTCGATGATGTCCGCGATCTCGGTGTGGGCGTACCCGAAGACCTCGTTGAGGACGAAGACCGCGCGCTCCAGTGGGCTCAGTGACTCCAGTACCACCAGCATGGCCAGCGACACGGACTCGGCGCGCAGGGCGGGGTCCACGGGGTCGCCGTCGGCGGCCTGGTCGACCAGCGGCTCCGGCAACCACGGGCCTACGTACGTCTCGCGGCGGTGGTTGATCGTGGCACGGCGCTGCAGCGCGTGGTTGACGGCGATGCGGACGAGATAGGCGCGCTGGTTGGTGATGGTGTCGAGCGGGGAGCGCCGGGAGCGCGTCGTCCAGGACAACCAGGTCTCCTGAAGGACGTCGTCGGTGTCGGCGACGCTGCCCAGCATGTTGTAGACGAGGCCGAACAGCAGCTCCCGATGGTCCATGAAGACAGTGGTCGCCTCATCGGTGACGGCGAACTCAGAGATCTCGGACATGTATGCGCCTCCCCAGTGGCGTGCTCACTACTGCGAGGGGTGGCGGGGGTCGGAATGTGACATCCGAGGGGCTGAATGTGACGTAGGTCTCGGCGAATTCGCGAGGTCCAGTTCTTCCGCTCTTCCGCATCGCCGTCGTTCGTCAGCCCAGCATCGGCTGCAGCGCACCCTCGTGTGTCAGTAGGCGTACTTTGCGCTCGACCCCGGCGGCGTAACCCCGCATCGAACCGTCCGCGCCGATCACCCGATGGCACGGGCGCACCAGTAGCAGCGGATTCGCGCCGATCGCCGCGCCCAGCGCCCGGATCTCGGCGCGCGGTACACCGAGTCGCTCGGCCAGCGCGCCGTACGTCGTCGTGGTGCCGTACGGGATGTCGTCGAGGGCGTGCCATACGCGCTGTTGGAACTCCGTTCCCCGGGCGGCGAGCGGGAGTTGGAAGCGGGTGAGGTGTCCGGCGAAGTAGGCGGACAGTTGGCGGGTGGCCTCGGTGAAGGCCGGGTCGTCGCGTTGCCAGTCGGGGGCGATGCTCGGGTGGTCCGGCATGGAGAGGGAGGTGAGTGTGGTGCCGGCGGGTGACTTCTCGCCGGTCAGGAGGAGTTGGCCCGCAGGGCTGTCGGTGAGTGTCCAGATGGTGGTCATACAGACGAGTCTGCTCGCAGGCGGCGGTTGAGTCCGGCGGGATTCGGACACGGCGTTGGAACCGGGTCGGTACCGTCAAGAAGGCTGCTTGACCTGGCGGTATTTACGGGTAAGTACCCGAGCGGTACCGTGTGGGCATGCCAGCTCTCAACGTGGAGTTCAGCGACCGCGAGCTAGAGGACCTGCGGCAGATCGCCAAGGAGCGCGGTACGTCGATGAAGGCCCTCGTACGGGAGGCGGCCGCGGCCGACATCGCGCGGCACCGGGCGCTTCAGGAGGGCGCGGAGGCGTTCCGGCGGTTCTTCGCGACGCACGCCGACGAGTTCGCCGCCGCGTTCCCCGACGACGAACCGTCGGCCAAGGGCGAGGGGCGGGTCGCCTGACGCATGCCCACCGTCATCCATATTGACGTGCCCTGGCTGCTCCAGCGCCATGAGGAAGTCCTGCCGGACCAGCCCACCATCAACGACTTCTCGGCGTTGGTGGCAGCCGTCGCCCGGCACCGCGTCGACCCGCCCCGCCTCGGCGTCGACTCCGATCCGGCCTGGCGGGCCACCGCCCTGCTGCACACCCTCGCCCTGCTCAAGCCGTTGCCCTCGGCCAACGCCCGCTTCGCCTGCGCCACCGCGGTCGCCTACATGTTCGTCAGCGGTGTCGGCATCGATCCGCCCTACGGCGCCCTCGTCGACCTCGCCCGCGATCTGATCTCCGGCAAGACGGATGTGTACGGCGCGGCGGACCGGTTGCGGTCCTGGCAGATCTGACGGGGAGGTCTGACAGAGAGGTCTGACGGGGCGATCTACCGGTCCTCGTCGAGCCGGGCGCTCTCCTCCTGGGCCTCGGCGCCGTCCTCGCGTGAGGTGTTGTCGGACGCGGTGAGGCTGCCGAGCAGTCCCAGCAGTTCCGCGCTGCGGCTGCCCGGCTCGGCGTGGAAGACGACCACGCTCAGCGTGTCCGTGCCCGGGATCTCGAACTTGTTCGACCGCAGCTCGAAGTCACCGACCAAGGGGTGGCTGAGGAGACTGGTCCGGCCGACCATCGGGCGTACCTCGTGGCGGCTCCACAGCAGTCGGAACCGGTCGCTGCGGACGGACAGTTCGCCGACCAGCTCGACGAGGCGTGGATCGTCGACGTCGGGTCCGATGTGGCCGCGCAGGGTCGCCACGCCCTCGGCGGTCAGCTCCTCCCAGTCGCGGCGCAGCGCCTGCTCGGCAGGGTCGAGGAACACCGCGCGCAACAGGTTCACGCCGGGGACGTAGTTCGGGGACAGCGCCCGGCACAGCGCGTTGGCCGCGAGGCAGTCCGTGAACCGGTTCTGCACATACGCGGGATGGCCGACCCAGGTGTCCAGCAGCTCGCGGACGCTCGCCGGCACCGCCTCGGGCCGCCTGGCCCGTCTGCGGGACACGGCCGGCCGTTCCGGCTGCGCCAGGCCGACCAGGTGCGCGGTCGCTGAGGCGTCCAGGCGCAGCACCCGGGCGAGTGCCTCCAGGACCTGTACCGACGGGTTGCGGTCGCGGCCCTGCTCCAGGCGCAGGTAGTAGTCGGAGCTGATGCCGGCCAGCAGCGCGACCTCCTCCCGGCGCAACCCCGGCACCCGCCGCAGTCCGCCGCCGCTCAGACCCACGTCCTCGGGCCGGACCCGCTCACGGCGGGCCCGCAGAAACTCGCCGAGCGCGTTCTTGCTGTCCACACCCACCACCGTAGGTCCGAATCCCCGGAGGTGGGTGTCCCTGTCACTACCAGGAACATCCGGGTACTGCCTGCTCAGCCGGTACGGGCGCAGAGTCGGTGGCGGGACGAACAGTCCCCACGCAGCTCTCAGTGAAAGGCGCGCCATCATGGCCGACACCGTCTCCGGCGGCACCCTCACCCCCGCCGAGGGCCTCACCCTCACCCGCATGGGATACGGCGCCATGCAACTGGCCGGCCCCCATGTGTTCGGCCCACCGAAGGACCGCACCGAAGCGGTGGCCGTCCTCCGTGAGGCCGTCGAGCGGGGCATCACCCACATCGACACCAGCGACTTCTACGGCCCCGTCGTCGTCAACGAGATCATCAGGGAGGCACTCCACCCCTACCCCGACGACCTGCACCTCGTCACCAAGGTCGGCGCCCGGCGCGGTCCCGACGGCAGCTGGATCATGTCCCGGCACCCCGAGGACCTCAAGGCCCAGGTGTACGACAACCTCCGCAACCTCGGGCTCGACGCGCTCGACGTGGTGAACCTCCGTGTGGGCGTCCAGGACACCGCCGACGAGGAGTCGATCGGCGACAAGTTCGGTGCCCTGGCCGAGTTGCAGAAGGCGGGGCTGATCCGGCACCTCGGGCTCAGCACCGTCTCCGCCGCCCAGTTGACCGAGGCCCAGGCCATCGCCCCCGTCGTCACCGTCCAGAACCTGTACAACCTGGCCAACCGGGACGACGACGCCCTCGTCGAGCGGTGCGCGGCGGAGAACATCGCGTTCGCCGCGTACTTCCCGCTCGGTGGCTTCACCCCGCTCCAGTCGCAGGTTCTGTCGGACGTGGCCGCGCGCCTGGACGCCTCGCCCCAACAGGTCGCCCTGGCCTGGCTGTTGCAGCGTTCGGCCACCACCGTCCTCATCCCCGGCACCTCCTCCCGCGCCCATCTGCGTGAGAACATCGCCGCCGCGGACCTGGTGCTGCCCGCCGACGCGATCACCGAACTCGACGCCATCGGCGGGCGGTTGGAGGACTCCACCGTATGAGCGTCGTCCTCGTCACGGGCGCCAACAAGGGCATCGGCCGGGCCACCGCGCGCCGTCTGCACGAACTCGGCCACACCGTGTACCTCGGAGCCCGCGACCCCGGGCGCGGCCGTGCGGCGGCGGCCGATGAACTCGGCATCACATTCGTCCAGTTGGACGTGACCGACGACGCCTCCGTCGCCGAGGCCGCCGCCGAACTCGCCCGCAGGGAAGGGCATCTGGACGTCCTGGTCAACAACGCGGGCACCGCCGAGGGCGATCCCAAGCCCGCGGACGCGACGGCCGAGGACATGCGGCGGATCTACGACGTCAACGTCTTCGGCGTCGTCCGCGTCATCCACGCCTTCCTGCCCCTGCTGCGGGCCGCCGAGGCGCCGTCGATCGTCAACGTCACCAGCGGCCTCGGCTCGTTCGGCACCGTCGGCGATCCCGCCCGGCACGAGAGCACGTATCCCACGCCCGTCTACGGCTCCTCGAAGGCGGCGGTGAACATGCTCACCGTGCAGTACGCCAAGGGCCTGCCCGGTATCCGGGTCAACGCCGTCGACCCCGGCCTCACCGAGACCGACCTGCACGGACAGAGCGGGCCCGGGATCCAGCCGGTGGACCTGGGCGCGGAACCCGTCGTACGGCTCGTCGGGCTGGGTGCTCAGGCGCCCACCGGCACCCTCACCGAGGGGGCCGGGGTCATGCCCTGGTGAGATGAGGGCGGGGGTGGGCCGCCCCCGCCCTCGGGGCCGCCGACCGAGGGCGGGAGGAGCAAGGTCGGCGGCCGTTTGGCGCGGGAGAGCCGCCGTCCAGCGCGAGGCCTCCGGGAAGGCCGATTCCAGTGGACCGCCACGTGGCGTGCGCCGGGAGCGTGCGCGGCGTACCGGCGTGTGCGTGTGCTTCACACGGGGCGCATGGAAAGTCGAAAGCCGATGCGAGTGAACCGAGTTGTCACCGCGTCTGACTTACTTTCAAAGGTGAGGATGTTACCCAAGTGCCTTGTTGGGTTCGGTGGGTTGTGCAAGGGTGAAACACCCGCGCGGGGGCAAATGCCCGGGGCTCATTGACCTGTTGATGAACCGAATCCGAGGAATCCACTCCGTGTCCATCCCTCACCCCCCTCGTCCTCCTTACCCTCCGCCGAACGGCGGGGCACCCGAGGAATCCGACGAGACCCTGGCCGCCCGGCTGCGGGGCCGTCCGGAGGGCGAGGCCGTTCATTCCGTCGCGCTCCTCATGGCGCGGCACTGGCAGCCGGTCCAGGATTACGCGGCCATCTGTCTCGCCGCCACGGGCAGCGCCCCCGCCATGGCCACCGCGGCCGCCTTCCACCAGGTGTTCGACCGGCTGACGTTCGGCGAACACGGTGTGGCGCTGCGCCCCCGGCTGCTGCTGACCGTGCGCGACACGATCCGGGAGTGGTCCTCGGAAGAGCGAATATCCGGTGTTCTGCCCGACCTGGAGAAACCCTCCGGGGGACGGGCCATGCGTGTTGCCAAGTCCATGACAGCTGAAAATCGCAAGCTCGCCGAGCGGTCTTTCCAGACCCTCGCTCCGTTCTTCCAGTGTCTGTTGTGGCACACCGAGGTCGAAGCCGAGTCGATAACCGTGCCGGCGGCACTGCTCGGGATGGATACCGACACCGCGTCGGCCGCTCTCCAGCAGGCGCACGAAAAATTCCGCGAAGGCTGTGTACGCGCCCACCGGGAACTCGCGCTGACCCAGGATTGCCGCTTCTACAACCGCCTCCTCGACGTCCCGATTCGCCGCGGCGGCGCACTGCTGCCGGATGTCCAGCAACATCTGAACCAGTGCCGCTACTGCCGTTTCGCCGCCGAACAACTGAGTTATTTCGAAGGCGGGCTGGGAGTCCTGCTTGCGGAGGCGGTACTCGGCTGGGGAGCCCGCCCCTACCTCGCATCCCGCCCCGGCCGCGCCCGGCACGACGCGCGGACGAAGACCGCCTCCCGGCACGGCGGACACGCCGCCGGCGGCACGGGGCGGCATCGTCTGCTGTCCCGGCTTCCCGCTCCCGGCCGCCGTATCGTCGACGCGGCCCGGTCGGCGAGGTCGTCCCGGTCGCTGTTCGTCGGCGCGGGCCTGGTCGGTGCCGGAGTCCTCGCGACCGTCCTCGCCGTCAGCCTCTGGCCGGACCACAGTGGCACCGCCGGCCCGATCGCCTCCACCGGCGGGAGCGGCGGCTCCGGACACGTGTCATCGTCGGCGCCCGGCACGGCCCGGCTCCCCGCCGCACCCCAGCGCACGAGGCTGCAGAACGCCGCCGCCGACCTGTGCCTCGACATCCGGGGCACCGCGAAGGCCGGCGCCGGCACTACCCTGGCCGCGTGCTCGTCGGCGAAGACGCAGGAGTGGTCGTACGAGACCGACGGGCTGCTGCGCAGTGTCGCGAGCCCCGGACTGTGCCTGGACTCGCACGCGGACGCCGGTGTCGTCGTCCTCGGCACCTGCGCCGACGCGAAGGCCAAGCGCGGCAACGATGTCCGCTACGACCTCACCGTCCAGGGCGAGTTGCTGCCCCGCTGGCAGTCCGGGCTCGCGCTGACCTCCACCACCAAGGACCCCGGCGCCGACATCGTCCTCAAGGTCCGCGACGGCTCCGCCACCCAGCGCTGGCTCACCGACTCGGTGTCGGCCAGCCCCGGTTCGCTGTCGATCGCCGGCACGGGAGGACCATCAGCGCGCCCCGCGAAGATCGCGGACCGGCTCGGCTGACGACATCCTCGCCGTGGTGGGAGACGCGGGTCCGTGCCCTCGCGGGGGAGCGGACCCGCACCCGCGTCAGGACCCGGCTGCCGACTCGGTCAGGATCAGGGCCAGTTCGCGGGGCTGGGAGAACATCGGCCAGTGGCCCGTGTTCATGCGGACCAGCTCCCAGCGTCCGCTCTCGACCAGTTCGCCCACCGGGTCCATCAACTCGTCGCCGTCGAGCAGGCACTTGATATAGGTGGCCGGCAACTCGGCGAGCGGGCGGGACAGGATGGCCGGTTCGGTGAGGGTGGCGCCCGGGTGCGCGGTGCCGTCGGTGACTATGCGGGTGATCTGCTCGTCCGTGAGGTCCTGGCCGGCGTAGTCGGCCGGGTCCAGGGTCGGCCAGTCGCCGCCGTTCTCGTCGAGGGACTTCCTGATGTAGTCACTCGGGAAGCCGTCCAGGAACGACGTGCCGTCGACCGGCACGTTCGCATCGACGAACACCACCCGGGCCAGCCGGTCGCCGATCCGCTCCGCCGCCTGGCCGACAGGCACACCGGCGTAGCTGTGCCCGACCAGGACGACGTCCCGCAGATCGAGGCGCTCGACCTCGTCGACGATGTCCTGGACGTGGGTCTGCTGTCCGGCAGGAACCCCCTGCTTCTCCGCGAGCCCGGACAGGGTCAGGGCATGCACCTCGTGCCCGGCCCCGCGCAGCTCGGTCACCACCTCGTCCCATGCCCATGCACCGAGCCACGAGCCTGCCACCACAACGAATCGAGTCATGGGGCAAACGTAGACGGCGGGTCTGACAACGGCCCTCCGGGACGATCAGACCGCCCGTGCGACAGCCCGCACCGGCGCGCCGTCCGCCCCCGGCAGCCGGAGCGGGAACAGGAACAACTCCACGTCCGGGAGGCCCACCACCTGCTCCAGACCCGTGAGGTTCTCGGCGATCACCCCGCCCGCGCCGCACAGCACACGGTGGGCGGGCAGGTCGAAGTCGGCCGTCTCATCGCCGGGTTGGGGTGTCGGATCGACACTCAGCGCGTCGACCGCGACCGTACGGACGCCTGCAGCTACGAGGGCCTCGGCGGCCTCCGGGGTGAGCCACGGGTGGGCGAGGTAGTGGTCGGTGCCCCAGTACGCCGACCAGCCCGTGGCCAGCAGCACCAGCGAGCCCGGCCGCAGCCTGCGCAGCGCGGGCGCCAGCAGGTCGGGCGTGATCGGCGCCCGGGGCGGCAGCCCCCGCACGTCGGCCACCACCGCGTGCCCGGCGAAGCGGTCCAGGGGCAGTTCGTCGAGGCGGGGCCACGCGTCGTCCACGTGGTAGGGCGCGTCGACATGCGTGCCCGATTGCGAACCCAGGTGCAGCTGAAGGACGTTGACCCCGTCACGGGGGGCGCGCAGTGCGGGCGTGACCTCGACCGCCGGGTCACCGGGATACACGGGCATCCCGGTGACGACGGGCACTGACAGGTCGATCCAGGGGGACGGCATCAACTGCCCTCGGTGGCCAACGCGGGCGCCTCGGCGGCGGACTCCGCGCCGGGGCCGGTGATCGGCGGCACCGGGACCTCGACGGTACGGGCCAGCCGCGCGCCCTCGGGGCCGTACACGGCACGGGGTTCGGGGAACAGCCTCAGCAGCGACAGGAACAGCACGGCGGCCACGGCCAGCGACAGCGGCAGGCTGATGTCGACACCGTTCGCCAGGTCGCCGAGAGGACCGACGAACTGCCCCGGGATGTTGGTGAACAGCACACCGACCACGGCGGCCACCCACCAGGCGGTCATGCCGCGCCAGTTCCAGCCGTGCGTGAACCAGTAACGCCCGCCGCGCTGACGGCGGTTGAAGACCTGGAGCGCGTCCGGGTCGTACCAGCCGCGCCGGGTGTAGAAGCCCAGCATCATCACGACCATCCACGGTGTCGTACAGGTGATGATCATCGTGGCGAAGGTCGAGATCGACTGCACGAGGTCGAGGCCGAACCGCCCGATGAAGATGAACGCGATGGACAGCACACCGACCAGCAGCGTCGCCTGCACCCGCGACAGCCGCGGGAACACCGACGAGAAGTCGAGCCCGGTGCCGTAGAGCGAGGTCGTGCCCGTCGACATGCCGCCGATCAGGGCCAGCAGACAGACCGGCAGGAAGAACCAGCTGGGTGAGATCGCGAGGAGTCCGCCCACGAAGTCGGGGGCCGACGGGTCGACGTACTTGGGGGCCTTCGTGGCGATGATGCTCGCGGTCGCCAGGCCGAAGACGAACGGCAGCAGGGTCGCGATCTGCGACAGGAACGCGGCCCCGATCACCTTGCGGCGCGGGGTGTTCGCCGGGATGTAGCGCGACCAGTCGCCGAGGAACGCGCCGAACGACACCGGGTTGGACAGCACGATCAGGGCCGCGCCGATGAACGACGGCCAGAACAGCGACTGCGTCGCCGCGTCCGCCGAGGACGTGAAGACACCGGCGTACGACGGGTCGAAATCACCGGCGAAGGCGATCGCGCCGAGCAGGAACAGGACCGTCGCGGACGTCACGGCGATCTTGTTCACGAACAGCATGAACCGGAAGCCGTAGACGCAGACCGCGAGGACCAGTCCGGCGAACAGCGCGTACGCGACGACGTACGACAGCGTGCTCTGCTCCAGGCCGAACAGCCGGTGCGCGCCGCCGACCAGGGCGTCGCCGGAGCTCCACACCGAGATGGAGAAGAACGCGACGGCGGTGAGCAGGGACAGGAACGAGCCGACGACGCGACCGTGCACGCCCAGGTGCGCGGAGGAGGCGACCGCGTTGTTCGTGCCGTTGACCGGGCCGAACACCGCCATCGGGCAGAGGATCAGCGCGCCTACGACGACTCCGAGGAGCGTGGCCGCGAGGCCCTGCCGGAAGGAGAGGCCGAACAGGATGGGGAAGGCGCCCAGGACGCAGGTGGAGAAGGTGTTGGCGCCGCCGAACGCGACCCGGAACAGGTCGAGCGGGGTGGCGGTGCGGTCCGCGTCGGGGATGCGCTCGACGCCGTAGGTCTCGACCTCGGTCAGGGACTGGCTCGGCGCGGCGGGGGAGGGGGCGGGGGCGGGCTGCGAGGACAAGGGGGCTCCAGCGGGGGACGGCGGTGGAGCGCGTTGTGGCGCGGTGGCGGCGGGGACGGTCGTTCACGCGCGCGGGGTGGGCGGAGTGAGCGGATGCCGTCCTCAGGGTGTCTGCCGACGTTATGGCGGGCCGCAACACCCGCACCAGAGGACGGTTCATCCATCTTCCGTGCCGTGGGTGGAGGAATCATCCACCCGCGTTCCTATGCGCTGTCGCCCGGGGCGTCCTCCGGTTCGGCGTCGGGGCCCTGGGCGCGGACCCGCTGGACGTGTTCGAGGGAGTCGCGCAGTTCGCTGAGCCAGTCGTCGGTGTGCCGCTGGACGAGGCGGACGCACCAGGCGAGGGCGTCGCTGCGGCTGCGGGCCACGCCGGCGGCGATGAGGGTGTCGAGGACCTGGCGCTCGGGCTGGCGCAGCCTGGTCATGACGGGTGCGGCGATGTGTGTGAACAGGGAGCGCTCCCCGGCGCACTCCACACCCCACGAGACCTTCCTGCGGAACCGGTGCTCGGCCTCGCGGGCGAGTGCGATCCGGGTCTCCCGGGTGCGCTCGCGGAACTCCTGGACCCGGCCCTGGACGGCGGCCTCCTTCTCGGCGTCCGAGACGTCCTCGGCGAGCTTGGGCGCGGGGATGCGGCCGATCACGGTGACCTCCTCGCGGTCGACCGTGACCTCGACCAGTTCCTCGAAGAGGTCGTCGGGCAGACGGCCGGTGAACCAGCCGCGAAGCTTCTCCTGCTGCTCTGTCGTAATCATGTAATGACGATTACTCGCGAGCAGAGCGAACGCAAGGGGCTGCGGCGGAGTGCGCCGAGAGCTGAAGCGGAATGTTTCGGGACTGTTTCAGGACGATTGGCGAGCAGGGGTAAACCGGCCATCCGACCTGATTCGGCGATCAAGAACCCCGTGGTTCCGGGGTCCGCGCGTTCGAATTCTGTGACTTCGCGCCACTGATTCAACACGCAAGGTTACTGAAACCTGTGGGTGGGATGTGAGTTTCGGCGGCGGACTCGGCAGAGTGGCGCCCGCCGGTCCGGCACCGACCGAGCGGGACCGGCACCTCCTCGAACCGATCCGTTCGTGATCGGTTCGCGATCGATCTGTATCGAGCGGAAGGATGCACACAATGCGGAACACCGCGCGCTGGGCAGCGACCCTGGGCCTGACGGCCACCGCCGTCTGCGGGCCCCTGACCGGCACGGCTCTCGCGGCCCACGGCGCCAACCCGTCCGCGCTCTACGCCCCCTCAGCCCTGGTGCTCACCATGGGCCACGGCAACGACGCCGCCACCGTCACCCCGGAACGCGCGGTGACCCTCACCTGCGCGCCCACCGCCTCCGGCACCCATCCGGCCGCCGCCGAGGCCTGCGCCGAACTGCGCGGCATCGGGGGCGACTTCGACGCCCTCACGGCCCGCGACGACGTGCTCTGCAACAAGCTTTACCGCCCCGTCGTCGTCACCATCGACGGTGTCTGGCAGGGCAGACGCATCTCCTACGAGCGCGTCTTCTCCAACGAGTGCGTGAAGGACTCCTACGGATACGGAGGCGTCTTCACGTTCTGAGAGACCGGGGTCGCACGGTCTCCGTGAGCAACAGGGAGGGTCCGTAGCTGGGGAGTGCGCGCCCCTGTCGCGGAGCGCTGCGATCCCGCACCAGGGGTCGGCCGGGCAGTGTGGGGCTGCCCGCCGGCCCCTGGCATCATTCGGGCTTACCGGGAGGCCCCGGGGGTGCCGGAAAATCGCGGAGCGGCGGGAAGCGGCCCAGCAGTCCCGAGGCGCGCAGCAGCCGGTCGATGCGCGGCCCGTCGGAGACGATGCGCAGCCGGCCGCCGCGCTCCCTGGCCCGCCGCTCGGCCCGGCACAGTACGCGCAGCCCCGAGCAGTCGAAGAACTCGACGGGCCGCAGATCCACCAGCACGTCGGGCTCCGCGACCGCGGTCGCCGCGTCCAGGTGATCGGTGACGAAACCGGCGGTCGCCATGTCGATCTCCCCGGACACCTCGACCACGGTGAAGGAACCGCTCGACCGCGTGCGGGCACAGGAGTTGGCCGCCGGCCTGTCGCGTTCGTCCGCTTCCGCTGTCATGGCCGCTCCACCTCGGCATGGGGCGCATTCGATCTCGGTAGCTACCCCGGCGAGGGCTTGCGCATCCCTCAACTCGCCGTGCGCAAGATCTGTTTCACTCGACATGGTGAATTCCGGTCCGAAAGGTTGACTTTCTGTCAGTAAGAGGTCGTGCCGGGGTCCCAAGGCCGCCATCGCGGCCACCATCCGGGCACCGCCGCGCGGTAGCGGTCGTAGTCGGCGCCGAATCTGCGGGCCAGGTCGGGCTCCTCGTACCAGCGCGCGAACGCCCACATCAACAGCCCCGCACAGCCGCCGTACCCGAACAGGACCGGCCGCGCGAACACCAGGGCCTGGCCCGCGATCGTCGCGACGACCGCCACGTACATCGGGTTGCGCACGTACCGGTACAGCCCGCCCACGACCAGCCGCTCCGTCGGCGCGACCGGCGCCGGAGTGCCCAGCCCCTCGGCGGCGAACCGCGCGAAGGCCGAGAGCAGCACGGCCGCGCCGACTACCAGCGGCACGAGGCCGAGCAGCCGCAGCGGTGGCCACCAGTCACCGGTCCGCCATCCGGTCAGCCACCACGGCAGCAGTACGGCCACGGTGCCCGGGGCGAGCGCCAGGAAGAGCGAACTGCCCACTACCGCCGCCGATTTGCGCATACCGCCACCATGACGCCGAAGAGGGGCCGCCGTCTCCCTGCGGACGGCGACCCCTCGGTCTGTGCGGCTCAGCCTCGGGCGGAGCCGGTCACATGTGGACGACCGGTGCGGCGTCCGCGTCCTGCTGCGGAACCCCGCGTCGGTAGAGCGCGAGCGCGATCAGCGTGCCCGCGGCGAAGAAGCCCGCCGACCACCAGAACGCGGTGGTGTAGCTCTCGATCGTCGCCTGCGCCTGGACCAGCTTGCTGGACGCGTCCTTCCCGGCCAGGTAGTCCGTCGCGGCGCTCGCGGCCAGCGTGTTCAGCAGCGCCGTACCGATCGAACCGCCCACCTGCTGCATGGCGTTGACCGTCGCCGAGGCGACACCCGCGTCCTCGGCGGCCACGCCACCCGTGGCGAGTTGCATCGCCGGCGGCATCACCATGCCGAGACCGGCGCCGATCACGATCAGCTGCGGCAGGACGTGGGTCGCGTACGACGAGGTGGTCCCGATGCCGGTCAGCCAGGCCATGCCGACCATGGCGATGGCGAAGCCCAGCGGAATGACGACCTTCGGGCCGAGACGCGGCACGAGCATCGTGGTGCCGATCTGCGCCATGACCATCAGGGCGCCGATCATCGGCAGGAACGCGACACCGGTCTTGGTGGGGCTGAAGCCGAGGTTCAACTGGAGGTAGTAGGTGAGGAAGAGGAACACACCGAACATGCCCGCACCGGTGATCAGCACGGCGAGGAACGAGGCGCCCCGGTTGCGGTCGAGCAGGATGCGCAGCGGCAGCAGCGGGTGCGCGGCACGGTTCTGCCACCAGACGAAGGCCGCCAGCAGTACGACGCCCACGATCAGGAAGCCCCAGGTCTGCGGCGAACTCCAGTCGTGCGTCTCGGCGTTGGAGAAGCCGTAGACGAGGGAGAAGAGACCACCGGCGACCAGTACCGTGCCCGGGACGTCCAGCTTGGAGCCCGCGGCGTCGCGGTGGTTGCTGAGCAGGACCCAGCCGCCGGCGAAGGCGACGAAGGCGATGGCGACGTTGACGTACAGCGTCCAGCGCCAGTCGAACGCGTCGGTCAGCACACCGCCGAGCAGCAGACCCACCGCACCACCGGCACCGGCGATGGCGCCGTACACGCTGAAGGCCCTGGCGCGCTCACGGGCGTCGGTGAAGGTCGTGTTGAGCAGGGAGAGCGCGGCCGGCGCGAGCAGTGCGCCCGCGACACCCTGGAGGGCGCGTGCCGTGACCAGCATCTCGAAGCTGGTGGCCGCACCGCCGAGCGCGGAGGCGGCGGCGAATCCGACGACACCGACGAGGAAGGCGGTCTTACGGCCGAAGAGGTCGGCGATGCGGCCGCCGAGCAGCAGCAGGGAGGCGAACGCCAGGGCGTACGCGGTGACGATCCACTGCCGGTTGCCGTCGGAGAACCCGAGGTCCTTCTGCGCCGACGGGAGGGCGATGTTCACGATGGTGGCGTCGAGGACCACCATCAGCTGCGCTACGGCGACGATCGCGAGGATCCACCACCGCTTCGAGGAGGACGCGGGCTGCGCCTCCACGGCACCCGACCGGGTGCCTTCGGTCAGAGTCTTCTGGGACATCGGGAACCACTCCAGGGAAGTCGTTCGGGTTTACCAAAACGTAAACGAAACGGTTTCGTACACATCGAGAGTAGAGCACATTCAGCGAAACGGCAACGTTTCGCTGAGGAGGGAGACCAGGCATGCGCAGTGGCGTGTTCGAGGCCGACGAGGCCGGGCTGTACTACGAGGTGCGCGGTACCGGCCCGGCGCTGTTGATGATCAGCGGGGCCGGGGGAGACGCCGGCTATTACTCCGGCATCGCCGAGATCCTTTCCGACGCTTTCATGGTGATCTGCTACGACCGGCGCGGCAACTCGCGCAGTACCGGCCGGTCAAAGACGCCGATGGACCTCGCCGTGCAGGCCGCCGACGCCCGCGCCCTCATCGACGGCCTGGCCGGCGGGCGGGCGCTGGTGTTCGGCAACAGCGGGGGCGCGATCATCGGACTCACCCTGGCCGCGCTGCACCCGGAGACGATGGCGGGCCTCATCGCCCACGAACCGCCCGCCGTGAACGTCCTGCCCGACGGCGACCCCGATCGCGGCTTCTTCGCCGAGATGGCCGCACTGTACGAGCAGGGCGGGGCACCCGCGGCGGGCCGCCGGTTCGCGGAGACGACCCGCGGCGAGGGCACGTACCGCTGGCCCGGCGACCTCTGGAAGCGGTTCCTCGGCAACCAGGACCACCTCTTCGGCACGGAGTGGCCCGGCTTCGCCGGCTTCCTGCCCGACGTGACCGCGCTCAAGTCGGCCCGGCTTCCTGTGGTGTTGGGCGCGGGTGCGGAGGATCGCGGTACGTACTACGCGCGCCCGTCGATCGAGATCGCCCGGCGCATCGGGGTGCCGTGGGCCGAATTCCCCGGCATCCACATGGAGTTCCTGCGCAACCCCGACCGATTCGCGGCGGTGGTACGGGTGTTGGCGACGCAGATGCACAGCCGGGAGGGTGATGTGCCGGAGCTCTGGGAGGGTGGTGCTCGGTGAGAGCTCTGGGAGGGCGGGGCTCAGTGCGAACCGAGCAACTCCGCGACCAACACCCGCCGCAGCCAGGCCCGGTAGGCGTCCCGTGTCCAACCCCGGCGCCTGCGCAGGAGTTGATGCATGTGCGGTGAGGCGAGGGCGTAGAGCGTGTCGGCGGCGGTGCGCGCGTCGAGGCCCGGGCGAAGGGCTCCGCGCTCCTGAAGTGCCGTGGCCAGGGCGAGATGCACGCCGTACGTCGCCTCGGCACCGGCGTCCGCGGACGCCCGCATGTCCGGGTCGGCGCCGGCCGCCTCGACGGTCACCATGATCAGGTCGCCGGCGCGCTCCAGCAGGTCGGTCGTCTGGTCGACGGCACGGCCGATCGCACGCTCGGAATCGGTCTCGTCCCGGATCGCCAGGGTCTCGGGGCGCTCCGGGACGGCGACCGGCTCCTCGTCACCGGCGATCGCGACGCCGAGGGTGTGCCCGAACAGGGCCGCCTTGGTGGGGAAGGCGTCGTACAGCGTGCGCTCACCGACACCGGCCAGCGCCGCCACTTCCTT
The DNA here is from genome assembly GCF_000716435.1 of Streptomyces xylophagus. GTDB lineage: Bacteria > Actinomycetota > Actinomycetes > Streptomycetales > Streptomycetaceae > Streptomyces > Streptomyces xylophagus. The sequence continues at coordinate 35,312 of NZ_JNWO01000007.1, read as the reverse complement.
CATGTGCGTGCCGGTGTATCCCGACTCCGTGAACAGCCGGGCGGCCGCTTCCCTGATGCGGGCGCGGGTCGCCGCTGCCGCCTCGGCGCGCTTGGCCGAGCGGTAGGGCCGCTTCTGGTTGCTCTTCTGGTTGACGGGGTCGGGCATGGGGAGGAGTCTAGAAGCAAATCGTCGCAGTCGTACTGCGGTGAAATGAGCCAGGGCGATGAGGAGTGTGGGTGTCATGCCGGAGCTCGCCGGAATCCATCATGTGAAGCTGCCCGTCACCGACCTCGACCGCTCGCGCGACTGGTACGGCCGCGTGCTCGGCTTCAAGGTCACACACGAGTTCGCGGACGCGGAGGACGGCGTCGTGCGCGGAGTGGCGGGGGAGGTTCCCGGGCTCGGTGACTCGATGCTCTGTCTGCGCGTCAACTCCGAGGCGGCGCACGGGTGTCAGGGCTTCGACCCGGTCAGCTTCGCGGTCCGGGACGGCGCCGACGTCGAGGCCTGGGCCGCCCACCTGGACACGCTCGGCATCCCGCACTCGCCGGTGATCGAGGCGTCGATCGGCTGGCTGCTGGTGTTCAACGACCCGGACGGCCTCGACCTGCATCTGTACAGCTGGGCGGCGCACGGGATCGATCACGGGGGCATCGCGGGGTACGGCAGGCCGGTTGTCTGAGCGGGGCGCGGTGCCTGCGCCGGGATCCTGGGCAGGGCGCGGTGTATGCCTTGGCCGGCATATAACCACAGAGGCGTACAGGACGACACCTCGCACCCCACCCCGAAGGACTGATCCACCATGTCCGTCGACCTCACCGGTACCTACCTGACCTTGGACGACGGCCGCCCCGCCGTCCGGTTCAGCCGCACCTACGACCAACTCCTCGACCGCGTCTGGCAGTTCGTGACCGACCCCGACGAACTTGCCCAGTGGTTCCCCTCGCGCGCCGAGTTCGACCTGCGCCCCGGCGGCACGGTCACTTTCAGCGGCGACCCCAACATGCCGGAGTCGACCGGCCGCGTCCTCGCCGTCGAGGCACCCCGGAACCTCTCCTTCGAATGGGGCGGCGACGAGCTGCACTTCGACCTGGAGGAGGTCGAGGAGAAACGCACCCGCTTCACGCTCACCAACGTCCTGAGCGCCGCGAACACCGCGTCCCGCAACGGCGCCGGCTGGGAGGTCTGCCTGACGGCGCTGGACGCGAAGGCCCACGGTGCGCGCGTCGAGGGACCGCATGCCGGGGCCGGTGCGTCCTGGAAGGCGTTCTACGACGGCTACTTGGCGGCCGGGATCCCCTCCGGCGCGCCCGTGCCCCGCTTGGGCTGACCTGTCCCGGGCCTGGACTGCCCTGTCACGCCATCTGTCGCCGCACCAGCTCGTGCAGCCGACCACCCGTGTCCGCCAACAGCTGTGCGGGCGGCCCCTGTTGGGCGACCTTGCCGTCCTCCATGACCACGACACGATCCGCGTCCAGCACCGTCGACAGGCGATGCGCGATGACGATCCGGGTGGCGTTGAGGGCCTTCGTGCTCTCGATCACCGTGCGCTGGGTCTCGTTGTCCAGGGCGCTGGTCGCCTCGTCGAAGAACAGGATGCGCGGCCGGCGGATCAACGCCTGCGCGATCATGAGGCGTTGACGCTGACCGCCCGACACCGCGCCGCTGCCCGCGACGATGGTGTGCAGGCCCATTGGCATCCGCCTGATGTCCTCGGCGAGCCCCGCCATCTCGGCCGCCGCCATCGCCTCCTCCGGGGTGTACGGCTCGGTGCCGCAGATGACGTCCAGTACGGAACCGGTGAACGGCTGCGCGTGCTGGAGCACGACCCCGCACTGCCGCCGCACCGCCGACTGGTCGAGGGCGCCCAGATCCTGGCCGTCGTAGAGGACGCTGCCGGAGACCGGTTTGTCGAAGCCGATGAGGAGTCGCAGCAGGGTGGACTTGCCGCAGCCGCTGGGGCCGACGATCGCCACGAACTCGCCCGCGCGGACCTCGAAGGACACGTCGTCGAGGACGAGGGGGCCGTCGTCGGCGTACCGGAAGGACACCCGGCGGGCCTCGATCGCGCCGGAGAGCTGACCGGGGCGCGTGCTCCCGGTGCGGACCTCGGGGGCCGCGTCCAGGACCGGCCTGATCTCCTCGAAGAGGGGGAGTGCGGAGACCGCGGAGACGAAGGCGCCGGTCAGGCTGGTGACGGAGGTCAGCAGCATCGTCACCGAGGTGTTGAAGGTGAGGAAGGAGGACGCCGACATCGACCCGCGCGCCGGGCCCGCGAGGAGCATGAACATCAGGAGGGTGCAGACAGGTAGATACACCGCGCCCATCACCGTGGTGAGGTTCTTGATCCGGCCGACCTTCTGCTGCAACTCGCGGCTGCGCGCGAACTCGGACGCCCAGGCCGCGTAGGCGTAGTTCTCGGCCGCCGCGACCCGCAACTTCGGTAGCCCGCGCAGCGTTTGGAACGCCTGGTTGTTCAGCTTGTTGCCGAGCACCACCAGCTTGCGCTGCCAGCGCACCTGCCACAGGCCGAGCCCCAGGAACGCGGCCGCGATCACGACGAGCATGCCGATCGCCGCGAGCGCCATCGAGGGGCTGTACCAGAACAGCAGGCCCAGGTTCATGGCGCCGACCGTCACCGACTGGGCGACCACCGGGCCAACTCCCGCCAGTAGGCGGCGAATTGAGCTGATGCCCATCGCCGCGCTCGCCAGTTCACCCGTCGAGCGTTCGGTGAAGAACTTCGTCGGCAGCCGCAACAGGCGGTCCCAGACGGCCGGTTGGAGCGTGGCCTCGATACGGCCCTCCAGGCGGAGGATGGTGAGGTTCTCCAGCAGCATGAAGGCCGCGGCGACCACGCTGGTGACCATCACGGCAAGACAGACCTGGACGATCAGTCCCGTCTGGGCCTTCGGCACGAACTCGCCGAGCACCTTGCCCGTCGCGATCGGCACCAACGCCCCGATCGCCACCGTCACCAGCCCGCTGATCAGCAGGTTCGACAGGTCGCTGCCGGTGCCCTGCATGCTGAAGCGCAGCAGCCTGAGCGGGCTGAGTCGGCGCTCGGGCAGTGGACGGTAGAACATCACCGCGCGCGGCTCGAACTCCTCCGCGTTCGCCTTCTCGATCGGTGTCTCGCGGCCGGTCGCCGGATGTACGGCGACGTAGCCGCCGCGTCGCCAGAGCAGTGCGACCGGTGCTCCGGACAGGGCCCGATGGCCCACTAGCGGGCCGACGTTGTCACGCCACCAGCGTCCGTCGAGCCGTACGGCACGCACCCGGACCCGTGACGCGAGGGCTATGCGTTCGACCGGGTCGAGACGGTCGCTCTCGCTGCCGCTCTGCGCGGGCTCGGCGAGGGGGATGCCGGCCGCCTCGGCGACCAACTTGCAGGCCGCGTACGACGCGTCGGCGTCCGCGGCCGTCGTGCGCCGCGCCGAGGACTTGCCGATCGACGCCAGGAGTGTCCGGTCGGCCTGCGCGCGGACCGCCTCACCGGCCTTGATACCGGCGGCGGTTCGTGTCTCATGAGTGCGCTCCAGCTGCTCGATCCACTTGTCCAGCGTGGACAACAGCCGGTACTGCTGGTCGACCATGCCCTGCCAGACACCCGGGTCCATCAGGAGATCGGCCGCCGCCTCGGCGCCGTACATCGAGCCGTACTGCACGCTGCCCGGGGGCACTTGCATCCAGAAGACGTCGTCGTCCGTGAGCGCGGCGGCCCGTTCGGAGGCCATCGGCGCCTGGAAGAGGATGGAGAGACCGCGGCCCACGCCGAGGGCGAGGGCGTATTCGAGCGGGCTCGAAGTCGGGGGAACGTACTGGGGGTTGCCGTACTCGTCGTACGACCAGGTCTGGGTGTTCGCGGGCTGGTACAGCTCACGCAGGTTGATGCGGTGCACCACGCAGTCCCGCAACGGGCGTGCCACCAGCGTGTGTTGGGGCCCTGTGACCGGGCCGAGCAGCAGCGAGCCCGCCTCCAGCCGGCCGAGGTGGTGCCAGTGCCCCTGCTGTACGGCGTCCACCGCGAAGAGGTCGATGGCCCCCGACGCGACCAGCCACAGCACCTGCGGGCCTTCGAGGTCGAGGCGGTTGAGCCCGGCGCAGTCCATCGGCGTGCCCAGGGCTCCCAGCGCGCCGAGGACCAGGTCGCCCTCGTGAACGGACGTCATCTCACCGCTCCTTGACCAGCGTGGCGTACGCGCCGCCGGCCGCCACCAGGGCGTCGTGCCGCCCTCGTTCCACGATCGTGCCGTGTTCGAGGACGACGATCTCGTCGCTGTCGCGCACCGTGCTGAGCCGGTGTGCGATCACCACGCAGGCGCAGCCGCGCTTGCGCAGGTTGTCCATCACGACCAGCTCGGTCTCCGCGTCCAGGGCGCTCGTCACCTCGTCGAGGACCAGGATGCTGGGCCTGCGCACCAACGCCCGTGCGATCTCCAGGCGTTGACGCTGACCGCCGGAGAAGTTGCGCCCGTCCTGCTCGACCCGGCTGTGGATGCCACCGGGCCGTCGCATGACCACGTCGTACAGGGCCGCGTCCCGCAACGCGTCCGTCACGGCCTCGTCCGGGATCGACGGGTCCCACAGCGCCACGTTGTCGCGGACCGAGCCCTCGAAGAGGAACACGTCCTGGTCGACGAAGGACACGGAGGCGGCGAGAGCGCCGCGCGGGATGTCCTCAAGGCGGTGGTCGTCGATGCGGATCACGCCCTCCCAGGGCGTGTAGAGGCCCGAAATCAGCCTGGACACCGTTGACTTGCCGCTGCCGGAGCCGCCGACGAGTGCCACCTGCTGCCCCGGTCCGACCGTCAGCGAGAAGCCGGTGAGGAGGGGCTTGTCGAGCGGGCTGTAGCCGAAGGTGATGTTCTCCAGCTCGACGTGTCCCTGCAGTCGGCGGGTCGAATCGGCGCCGCCGGCACGGGAGTAGAGGGGATCGGCCTGGAAGTTCTCGACGTCCTTGAGTCGGGCCACGTCGGCCGCGAAGTCCTGGATGCGGCCCGCGACGCCGTTGAGCCGGGTGATCGGTGCGGTGAAGCGGGTGACCAGGGCCTGGAAGGCGACCAACAGGCCGACGGAGATGTGTCCTTCGACGGCCCGCATGCCACCGATCCACAGGATCAGCGCGCTGTTGAGCGAGGCGAGCGTCGGAGCGACCACGCCCAGCCAGGCGCTCGGCACACCGAGTCGCTGCTGTTCCTCCAGGGTGGTCGCGTGCTGTCCGGCCCACTTGCGGAAGTAGCCGTCCTCGCCGCCGGTCGCCTTCATCGTCTCGATCAACTGGAGCCCGGTGTACGCCGTGTTGGTGAGCCGGGCGCTGTCGGCGCGCAGTTTCGCGGTACGCGTGGCGCGCAGCCGGATGACGACCCGCATCGCCACCACGTTCAGCAGGGCAACACCTATGCCCACGTAGGTGAGTTGGGGGTCGTATGTATAGAGGAGGAACGCGTAGAGCACCACGACCACCGCGTCCACGCCCGCCGCCGAGAGGTCACGGGCCAGGGTCTCTGCGACGGCGTCGTTCGACTGGAGGCGTTGCACCAGGTCGGCCGGGCTGCGCTGGGAGAAGAACGTCACCGGCAGCCGCAGCAGATGGCGCAGGAAGCGGGCGCTGGAGAGCGTGGAGGAGATGATGCGGCCGTGCAGCAGGTTCGCCTGCTGGAGCCAGGTCAGTGCCAGCGTGAGCAGGACGCATGTCCCCATCGACGCGAACAGGACGCCCAGCAACGACGTCTGACCGCCTATCAGGAACATGTCGATGTAGGTCCGGCTGAGCGCGGGCATCGCCGCGCCGACCAGGACCAGCAGCAGACTCGCCAGCACAGCGGCGGGCATCGTGCCCGCGGTGCCGCGCAGCCGGGCCGGCATCGCGCCCAGGACGCCCGGCTTGCGCCCGCCCTTCTCGAAACCGTCGCCCGGCTCCATGACCAGGACGACACCGGTGAAACTGGAGTCGAAGTCCTCCATGGGCACGAACCGGCGGCCCTTGCCGGGGTCGTTGATGAACACCCCGCGCCGGCCGAAGCGGCGCCCCATGCCGTCGTAGACGACGTAGTGGTTGAACTCCCAGAACAGGACCGCGGGCGACCGCACCTCGGCGAGGGCGGCCGTGTCCATCTGCATGCCCTTGGCCGTGAGGCCGTAACTGCGCGCCGCCTTCAGCAAGTTGCTGGCGCGGGAGCCGTCCCGGGAGACGCCGCAGGCGATGCGCAGTTCCTCCAGCGGGATGTGGCGGCCGTAGAAGCCGAGGACCATCGCGAGGGAGGCGGCGCCGCACTCCACGGCCTCCATCTGGAGGACGGTGGGTGAACGGACCGTCTTCGCGCGGCCCTTGGGCACCGGGCGCTTCGGTGGGGCGGAGCGGCGCCGGGAGCGGGTGTCCTGTGCGGGGCTCATGGCAGCAGCCAATCGAGGGGGCGCTGATCGGCCAGCCGGATCGAGGCCGAGGCCATGGTCATGGAGGTGAGGGCGAAGGGGGGTCCGTCCTGGGACGACCACTTGTAACCGCTCTTCGTCCGCGCCGACTTGTCGAGTTTCACCAGTACGGCCACCGGCCTGCCCTTCTTGGTGAACTGCTCGCCCAGCTGGCTGTCCCCGAGGAACGCGGCGATCTGCTGCGCCGACTCGGCGGACCGGTCCACCGCCTTCACCCGGCCGCGCAGCACGCCGTACGTCTGCGTCGGCACCGACGAGACGGTCAGGTCGACGGCGGCGTTCGCGGGGATGGTGGCCGCGTTCTCGGCGGGGACGTACACCGTCGCGTACAGCGGGTCGGTGGCGTGCGCGACCTTCTCCACGGCGGCGACGTTCGCGCCGGTCTGGATGATCTGGCCGATGGTGGCGGCGAGCGCGGTGATGCGGCCCGCGGCGACCGTGCGCACGACGGCGTCGCCGTCGCTCGAACGGACCTTGAGGACGGGCGAGTTGGCGGGCAGCCGCTCGCCCTCCTCCGCGAGGACGGCGGTGACCTGTCCGGCCACGGGACTCTGCAGGATGTAACTGCCCTCCCCGTGCGTGAGGATGGCGGACGCCCCGACCGTGGACGCCACGGAACCGGTGACCGCCCAAACGGACGCGGCGGCCACCACGACCACCGTCACGGTGAGCACGAGCCAGCCCTGAGGACGCGCGAAGCGCACCGGAAGATCGAGCTCTTCGGGCGACTGGAGCTTGGCGAGGGCCTGTTGGCGGAACTGCACGGGACTTCCCTCACCTAGGGGAGAGATCTTTTACGGCACCCGAAATCCCGGAGCCGGGAAACGGCTCCGGGACTCGGTCAAACAAGGTGCGATCAGAGACCGGCGACCAGGTTCGTGACCGGGGTCACGTTCAGGCCGGTGACACCCTCGACGGTGCCGACGACCGTGTCGACCAGGCCGGAGACCGGGGCGATGCCGTCAACCACACCGGTGACGGTGCTGAGGGCGTTCAGGGACAGGCCGCCGGAGACGTTGTCGAGCTCGGCGTCGGAGATCTCGACGGTCTGAACCTGGGGGGTGGAGTTCATGATGGAACTTCCCTTCATATGGATATTCACAAGGGGGGAGCGGCCCCCTCTGGGGACAGACGACGGCCGCGACCGCAGGCGCCGGGCGCCGTTTCCGGAGCCCTATCGGCTCCTGCGGTGCGATGGATCAAAGCACGCTGCGGACGGACGCAGCCAATCAAACTCCCGTCCCACCAGGGCACTTGAGCCCCAGGGGACGCGAACCGTGCAGGCGTGGGCACGAGGTGTCGGCGAGTTCTTCACACGCTGCACGGCATCGCTCCGCGGGAGGGGTTGCGGCGCCGAAGCGGAATCGGGCACTCCCCACCAAAGGCGTTCGCGGGGGCGTGTGCATGTGCAGATCTGTGGAGTCCAGTGACTTGGTTGGGTACGCGCTGTGCAGATTCCCTGAAGTGAGGATTCCGCTCACTGTTCTCGACTGACCGTCACCGACCGGTCGCGTTCCGTGTCTGTTCGGGACTGTGTCGGGAGTGCGCGAACCGGCCCCGTCCGCGAGCAGGTTTGAGCGGCACCGATTCGATCAAGACATCCGCCCGCTCGCCGCATACCCGACGGAGCGGGGCCGCAAGGCCGCCGGCACTGGCCCGCAGCCCCTTCGGACCCCTGCGAGGTCAGGGCTTGCACATGGCCGATTCCCGGTTTTGTAAAGGAAGTTGGGAAACGGAATTGAACGCCCCACGTGACACGTGCGTATCAACGGGCATCCAGGCGCCCCCCATAAGCCGCCGCCCGGCGGTACAGACCCCGGTCCCCAGGAGGTCGAGAAGTTTGAGTCACAAGCGAATTCCGAAGCGCAAGGTCGCGATAGCAGTGGGCGGTGTCGCCGCACTCGGAGCGGCGGCGATCCTGCTGCCGAACGCCAACGCGTCCCAGGACAGCTCGGCAGGCGCCGCCACCCCCAAGACCCTCAAGGCGACGGGCGCCTCCGACCTCTCCTCGCAGATCGCCGGACTGCTCGGTGACGCCTTCGCCGGGTCCTACTACGACAGCGCCACGCAGCAGCTTGTCGTCAACGTGATCTCGGGCGACAACAACAATGTGGTCGTGCAGGCGGAGAAGGCCGGCGCCAAGGTGCGCGAGGTGCAGAACAGCACCGCCGAACTCACCGCCGCCGCGCAGGTGTTGAAGACCAAGGCCACCGTCCCCGGTACGGCCTGGTCGGTCGACCCGAAGACCAACAAGATCCAGGTCCTCGCGGACAGCACCGTCACCGGCTCCAACTGGGACACCGTGCTGTCGACGGTCAAGAGCCTCGGTACCGACATGGCCACCGTCAAGAAGACCGCCGGCTCCTTCAAGACGCTGGTGTCGGGCGGCGACGCCATCTTCGCCCAGACCGACCAGGGCGGCGTGCGCTGCTCCCTCGGCTTCAACGTCACCGCGAGCGACGGCACCCCCGCCTTCCTGACCGCCGGACACTGCGGCGTCGCGGCGAAGCAGTGGTCCGACTCGCAGGACGGCGCTCCGATCGCCACCGTCGACCAGGCCACCTTCCCCGGCAACGACTTCTCCCTCGTGAAGTACGACGACCCGGCCACGCAGACCACGAGCGACGTCAACGTGGGCAACGGCCAGACCGTCCAGATCACCCAGGCCGAGGACGCCACGGTCGGCACGCAGGTCTTCCGGATGGGTAGCACCACCGGTCTGCACGACGGCACGGTCACCGGACTCGACGCGACCGTCAACTTCCAGAGCGAGACCGACCCCAACGGTGTCGACACCGTCAACGGCCTCATCCAGACGGACGTCTGCGCCGAGGCGGGTGACAGCGGCGGCTCGCTCTTCACCCAGGACGGCGGCGCGGTCGGCCTCACCTCGGGCGGCAGCGGCGACTGCACCAGCGGCGGCGAGACCTTCTTCCAGCCGGTCACCGCCGCGCTCACGGCGACCGGGGCCACCCTCGGCGACGCCGGTGCGGGTGCCGGTGCGGGCGACACCGCCACGGCGGACCCGTCGGCGACCGCGGCCGACCCCTCCGCCACCGACGGCACGGGCGACCAGTCCGGCGCGGTCGACCCGTCGGCCACCGACGGCACCGGTGACCAGTCCGGAGCCGTGGACCCGTCCGCGACCGACGGTACCGGCGACCAGAGCGGAGCCGGCGACGTGTCCGGCGACGGAACGGGCACCGGAGCCGACGACGGCTCCTCGCTCACCTCCAGCCACTGATCCGACCCCTTCCATCAGGTCGGCGGTGGATCGGTCCGGCCCTCCGGCGGGAGGGCCGGACCGCCTTGCGTGTACGTCATTCCGGTCCCGGTTCCCGGGCCCGCAGCAGAAGCAGCGCCACGTCGTCGATCCGCTCCTGCGCCGCGGCGCTGTGCCGCACCAGTTCGTCGGCGATCTCCTCCAGCGGCAAGTCCCCTGCCGCTGCGAGGCGTTGCCCCAGTTCGGCCAGGGCGTCCTCGATGTCGACGCCGGGGGACTCGATGAGCCCGTCGGTGTAGAGCGCGAGAACGGAGCCGGGTGCGAAGTCGACCTCCGTCGTCGGATAGACCGCGTCGGCGTCGATGCCCAGCAGCGGACCGCCCGCCAGATCCAGCACCCGTACCCGCCCGTCCGGACGGCGCAGCAACGGCGGCGGATGCCCGGCCCGCGCCATCACAGCCGTACCGCGCGCGGGATCGAGCCGTAGATACAGACAGCTCGCGAACAGCTCGGACCCGAGGTCGATCAGCAGCCGGTTGGTGCTGCGCATGACCTCCGCCGGTGGCTGACCGACCGTCGTGTACGCACGGACGGCGGTGCGGATCTGCCCCATCAGCCCGGCCGCGGTCACGTTGTGCCCCTGCACGTCACCGATCACCGCCGCCAGGCCCTCGGAGGTCACCAGGTCGTAGAAGTCGCCGCCGATCTCCATGCCCTGTGTGGCCGGCAGATAGCGGGCGGCGGCCTCGATGCCCGGCAGCGGCGGCAGCGAGTGCGGCAGCAGTGCCGCCTGCAACCCGTGCGCCAGCTGGTTCTTCGCGTCGTAGAGCTGCGCCCTCTCCAGTGCCTGCGCGATCAGCCCGCCCAGACTCGTCAGCACGGCCCGCTCGTCCGCGGGGAAGACCTGCGGCTCGGCATAGGCCAGCACACAGGTGCCGACCGGGCGCCCGGACGCGATCAACGGCAGATACGCCCAGGCCGCGAAACCGTCGGGCGTGGAGTGCCGGCTCGGATACAGCCGCTCCAGCTCCCGCCGTGACTCGAAGAACGCGGGTACACCGCTGTTCAGCGCGGCCGTCCCCGGTGTCGACCCGGTCAGCGCCATCCCGTCGAAGCGCTCCACGACCTGGGGGTCCGGATAGCCGCGGTGCCCCAGCACATGCAGGCGCCCGCCCCGCGAACCCAGGACGACCAGCGCCTGGCTGCCCACCGCCGGGGCGACCTCGTCGGCGATCAGCTGCACCACGTCCTCCACCCCGACCGCCTCGGTGAGCGCTCCGGCCAGGCTCAGCACCTGCGAGATGGTCACAAGGCGCGACGGCCCTGCACCCGGCTCAGGTGCCGCACGGCCCAGCTCCGCGACCGCCCGTGCCCGGCTGATCCGCACGCTCAGCCCGGTCGTGTTCGGATACAGCCGGAACGACAGCCACTCGCCCGGCGGCCGCAGCGCCACGAACGACGTGACCTGCTGACTGAGCAGCGCGGCACGGTAACGGTCCTCGTACACCGGGTCGTTGAGCCAGGACACCGACGCCCACAACTGGGTGCCCAGCAGTCCGCTCACCGACATGCCGAGCAGTTCCCCGGCCGCCGCGTTCGCGAAGCCGACCCGCCCGTGCAGATCCAGCGAACACAGCCCGTACGGCAGCCGGGCCACCATCCGCGCCGCCTCGACCGTGCCCAGCGTCCCGGCCACACTCGTCGCGGGCCCCGTCGCGAGCAGATCGGGCTCCGCGCGCACCGGCCGGCGCTCTTCGACGGCCCGCTCCAGCCGGACCGCGAGCCGGTCGCAGGCGGTGGTCAGCTGCTCGCGGTCCCGGTCGGACAGCACCGGCGGATGCGAACCGGGCCAGGTCACGAAAACCGAACCGTAGACAGTGGAGGCCGTGGCCACGGGCACGGCGGCCAGCGCGAAGGGGTACGGCAGCACGACCGCGATGCGCGGATAGCGGCGGGCCATGTCCTCCTCGCCGCCGACCCAGATCAGCCGCCGCTCGCGCACCGCCTCGGCGACCGGGATCGGCGCGCTCAGCCCGACCCGCTCCCAGGGCGCGGCGAAGGCGCGGGGCAGTCCCGCCATCACGGCCATCTCCAGCACCGGCTCGTCGGGCGTCAGCAGATACACCGCACCCGAGTGCGCGTGGACGCCGTCCATCATCGCGGCCAGCGCGAGGGACAGCATCGGCCGGCCGAGCGGCGTCTGCCGGGACGCCTGCGTATCGGACACGCCGACCACCTCCTCGCCCGGCCGTGCGGTCCTGGTCCCAGGGATCAGGCTCCACCCTGGGGGCCGGACGCGCACGGCGAGGGATGGCCCCGGCCGGCCGGGGCCATCCGGTCCCTCATCTCCACGGAACGGTCACAGGGGCTGCGCAGTCGCTGTATAAGCGCTGTAATTGCGGACGTGGTCAGTGAGGGCGCTGAGGGTCGCGGAGCGAGAACGCTGCGTGCCGAACTTGCCCTCAAAACGCTCACCGTCGATCTCGACTCCCGCGAACGGCTGCGCCGCGTCCTCGAACAGGCCCTCGTCTTCGCCGGTGCGAGCTTCGCCGGGGTGTACACGTCCGGCGGCGACGCCGACCTGCTGTGCCTGGTCGAGTCGGTCGGTGTGCCGCGGACGCTGTACGGGCTGCGCGACGGCTATCCCGCGTCCGGGGGATCGCCGGTCGCCGAAGTCCGGCTGACCGGGCGTGCGGTGTGGCTCGGTCCCGAGGAACTGGCCGCCGGTGGTGACGCGCGTCGGCTGCCGTCGGGGGAGTTCCATCTGGCGGCCCTGCCCGTGCGCGGGGATCAGGGCAGCGGCTGTCTGCTCGCGGTGAGCGAGCGATCGGCCGGCTTCGGCACCGACGACCGCGTCTGCCTCACGCTGATCGCCGAGGCGGTCGCGATCCCGGTCCCGGCCGAGGCCATGGCGGGCGAGGAACTGCCCGCGGGCTCGTTCGACCTGGCCATGGACACCGGGCGGGTCGAGGTCGGCGGCGACATCCTGGCCCTCTTCGGACTCGGCCCGGACGACTTCGACGGCAAGGTCGAGACCCTGCTCGGGCTGACCGTGCCGGAGGACCTGCCCTCGCTGATGTCCGTCGTCGAGGCCGACCACATGGCCATCGGCGACCGCGAGCTGGAGTTCCGGGTGCTGCAGCCCTCGGGACCGCCGAAGTGGCTGCGGCTGCGCGGCCGGCTCCTGCCCGGCGGCGACGGCCGCCCGGCCCGCCTCGTCGGCACCGTGGGTGACGCCTCCCAGCTGCGTTCGGGCGTCAACGACGTGGCCCGCGTCCAGCGCCTCGCCGCCGCGCTCGCCATGGCCGGCACGGTCCGCGACGTCAGCCAGGCCGTGGTCGCCGCCCTGCGCAAACCGCTGCGCGCCGACCGCATCGCGCTCGCCGAACTGGAGGGCGACCGGCTCGTCGTCACCGTCCTCGACCCGCCCGAACCGGAAGCCTGGCCCGAGCTGTGGCGCCAGGAGTGGCGCAGCGAATGGCCCGACGCACCCGTGCGCACCATGCCCACTCTCGCCGCCGCCCTGAGCGAGGGCCGCGCCGCGATCTGGCCGGCGGGGACCGACCTGGAACCCGCTCTCGCCGAGGTCGGGCCCGGTGGCCTCGCCGTCCTGCCGTTGTCCGCCGGCGGCCGGGTGTCCGGCGCCTGTCTGATCGGCTGGGACGACCCGCACGTCTTCGGCCCCGACGAACGCGCCCTGCTCACCGCCTCCGCCGGCCTCGCCGGACAGGCCCTGATGCGCGCCCACGCCTTCGACGCCGAGCACGAACTCGTCGGCATGCTCCAACGCCAGCTGCTGCCGCGCCGCCTGCCGAAACTCCCCGGCGCGGTCGCCGTCGCCCGCTATCTGCCGACGACGGCGGGCCTGGAGGTCGGCGGCGACTGGTACGACGTGATCCCGCTGCCCGACAACCACGTCGCCCTCGTCATCGGCGACGTCCAGGGCCACAACGCGGGCGCCGCCACCCTCATGAGCCAGATGCGCACCGCCCTGCGCGCCTACGCCGTCGAGGGACACCCGCCGGACGTGGTCGTCTCGCACGCCAACCGGCTCCTCATGGACCTGGAGACGGACCTCTTCGCCACCTGCTGCTACGTCGACGTCAACCTGGAGGAGGGCTCCGCCTGGTACGTGCGGGCCGGCCATCTGCCGCCCGTCCTGCGTCACCCTGACGGCGGCACCGAGATCCCCGACGCGGACGGCGGCCCGCCGCTCGGCGTCGTCACGCAGGCCGACTTCCCGATGAGCCCGCTGAGGCTCCAGCCCGGCACCGTCATCGCCCTCACCACAGACGGCCTCGTGGAGTCCAAGGAGGCCGACATCGACGAGGGCATCGACCGCCTCGCCCACGGCCTCGCCGTCTCCGACCCCGCCCACCTCGGCCTCGTCGCCGACGCCCTGCTCGGCAACGCCCGCCGCGACGACGACGTAGCCCTGCTCCTCATGCGCTACGACGGCCTCGCCACCCGGCCCCGGCGGGAGAACTGGACGGTGTGGCGCGTCCCCGAGGCGGCCCGGCACGCGCGCCGCTTCACCAAGCGCACCCTGCGCGTCTGGGGTGTCACCGAGGAGACCGACGTCATCCTCCTGGTCGTCTCCGAGCTGGTCACCAACGCGCTGGTGCACACCGACGGACCGGTCCGGCTCGACCTCACCCTCGTCAACCGCCGGTTCCGCGTCGCCGTCGCCGACTCCTCGCCGCGCACCCCGGTCAAACCGACCAGCATCGGCTGGGAAGCCACCGGTGGCCGCGGGATCCTCCTCGTCGAGGCCATGTCGGCGGCCTGGGGCACCGTGCCGGTGAGCGGCGGCAAACAGGTCTGGGCAGAGATCGCACTCGACGGATAGACCGCCGCACGGGTGCCTGCGGGGCGCGCGGCGGCAGGTCGGGGCCGCCGCGCGCGCTCGCCGTGATGGGGTGCGTGCTTGTGGCACACACCTTCGAAGAGCTGGTCGAGAAGCAGCGCGCGGCCCAGGCGGCACGCGCCCGGGTCCAGGAGATGCGCGACTCCCTGGGAGCCCCCGCCCACGAATCCTGGACGGAGACCGAGACCGACACCTACGAGACCGCCTGGCGGGCCTGGCGCGACCTCGCCCGGGACGCCCAGGCCGCGGTGAACGAGTACGCGAAGGACGAGGGCCTCGACCGCGCCGGGGTCGAGGCGGACGTACAGCGCACAGCGGGCGATAGCACCGGCTCGGACACGGATTAGACACCTCGGTGCCCACCTATCGTTGGACTGTCGTAACAAACGAACAAGGGGAGGAACGATGAACGTCCCGGTATGACGCTAAGGTGAAGCGATGAAGGCTCTCGTTCTCTCCGGCGGCACTGGATCCCGCCTGAGGCCGATCACACACACATCGGCAAAACAGCTCGTCCCGGTGGCCAACAAGGCCGTCCTTTTCTACGGGCTCGAATCGCTCGCCGACGCGGGCATCACCGAGGTCGGCATCATCGTCGGCGACACCGCGGCGGAGATCGAGGAGGCGGTGGGCGACGGGTCGAAGTTCGGCCTGCAGATCACCTACATCCCGCAGGACCGTCCTCTCGGACTGGCCCACGCCGTTCTCATCGCGCGCGAGTACCTCGGCGACGACGACTTCGTGATGTATCTCGGTGACAACTTCATCGTCGGCGGCATCACCGGTCTCGTCGAGGGCTTCCAGTCCAACAAGCCCGACGCGCAGATCCTCCTCACCCACGTGCCCGACCCCCGCTCCTTCGGCGTCGCCGAGCTCAGCGAGTCCGGCCAGGTCATCGGCCTGGAGGAGAAGCCGGAGCACCCCAAGAGCGACCTCGCCCTGGTCGGTGTCTACCTCTTCACGCCCGCCATCCACGACGCCGTGCGCGCCATCAAGCCGTCCTGGCGCGGCGAGCTGGAGATCACCCACGCGATCCAGCAGCTGATCGACGACGGCGCCGACGTGCGCTCCTCGGTCATCCACGGCTACTGGAAGGACACGGGCAACGTCGTCGACATGCTCGAGGTCAACCGGACCGTCCTGGAGAGCATGGACCGCCGCATCGACGGCGAGGTGGACGACGCCTCCGAGACCATCGGCCGCGTGGTGATCGAAGAGGGCGCGCGCATCGAGCGCTCACGCATCGTCGGACCCGTCATCATCGGGTCCGGAACCGTGGTGAGCGACTCCTACGTCGGACCGTTCACCTCGGTCGCGGAGAACTGCCGGATCACGGACAGTGAGCTGGAGTTCTCCATAGTGCTGCAGGACTCGTCCATCGCCGGGGTGGGCCGGATCGAGTCCTCGCTCATCGGCAAGCACGTCGAAGTGACCCCCGCTCCGGGGGTACCCAGCGCCCACCGCCTCGTTCTCGGAGACCACAGCAAGGTGCAGATCCGTTCATGAATCTCCTCGTCACCGGCGCCGCCGGCTTCATCGGTTCCACGTACGCCCGCATGCTCCTCGCCTCGGACGCGCCCGACGCGCCCCGCATCACGGTGCTGGACAAGCTCACGTACGCCGGCACGCTCGACAACCTCGACCTCGAGCACCCGCGCCTCGACTTCGTCCAGGGCGACATATGCGACGCCGAACTGGTCGACAAGCTGATGGCCGAGGCGGACCAGGTGGTCCACTTCGCGGCCGAGTCCCACGTGGACCGCTCGATCAACGGCGCCGCCGACTTCGTCCGCACCAACGTGGTGGGCACCCAGGTCCTGCTCGACGCCGCCCTGCGGTACAGCGTGCCGTTCGTGCACGTCTCCACCGACGAGGTCTACGGCTCCATCGAGACCGGCTCCTGGCCCGAGACCCACCCGCTCGCGCCGAACTCGCCGTACTCCGCGTCGAAGGCATCCTCCGACCTGCTCGCCCTGGCCTACCACCGCACCCACGGCCTGGACGTGCGCGTCACCCGGTGCTCGAACAACTACGGGCCGCACCAGTTCCCCGAGAAGGTCATCCCGCTGTTCGTCAGCAACCTCCTCGACGGCAAGAAGGTGCCGCTGTACGGCGAGGGCCTCAACGTCCGCGACTGGCTGCACGTCGAGGACCACTGCCAGGGCATCGAGCTCGTGCGCACCAAGGGCCGGGCGGGCGAGGTCTACAACATCGGCGGCGGCACGGAACTCAGCAACAAGGAGCTCACCGGTCTGCTGCTCGAGGCCTGTGGCGCGGACTGGGACCGGGTCGAGCGCGTCGAGGACCGCAAGGGCCACGACCTGCGCTACTCCGTCGACTGGTCCAAGATCCACGACGAACTCGGCTACTCCCCGCAGCACGACTTCACCGAGGGGCTGGCCGACACCGTCGCCTGGTACCGCGACAACCGCGCCTGGTGGGAGCCCCTCAAGGCCCGGGTGGAGCGTGCCTGATGAAGTGGCTGGTCACCGGAGCCGGCGGGATGCTCGGCCACGACGTGCTGGAGGAACTCGCCCGCCGCGGTGAGCAGTTCGTCGGTCTCGACCGCAGCGCCCTGGACATCACCGACCCCGCGTCGGTGGACCGGGCGTTCGCGGAACACCACCCCGACGTGGTGGTCAACTGCGCGGCGTACACCGCCGTCGACGACGCCGAGACCGACGAGGAGCGGGCCCTTCTCATCAACGGCGAGGGGCCCCGGCTCCTCGCCCGCGCCTGCGCGGCGGCGGGCGCACGGCTGGTGCACGTCTCCACCGACTACGTCTTCGACGGCGAGGCCCGTAGCACGCCGTACCCGGAGAATCACTCCACCGCCCCGCGCACCGCGTACGGCCGTACCAAACTCGCGGGCGAGCAGGCCGTGTTGGCCGAACTGCCCGGTAACAGCGCGGTTGTCCGAACGGCTTGGCTGTACGGAGCCTGTGGGGGTAACTTCGTCCGCACAATGATCGAGCTGGAGGCACGTCGCGACACTCTCGACGTCGTCGACGACCAGCGCGGTCAACCGACCTGGACCGCCGACGTCGCCGTGCGGATCGCCGATCTCGGCGAGCGCATCGGTCAAGTCGAAGGCGCGCACGGGGTGTTCCACGCGACCAGCTCCGGTGAGACCAGCTGGCACGGTCTCGCACAGGAGGTGTTCCGGCTCATCGACGCCGATCCGGAGCGTGTGCGCCCCACCACGAGCGCGGCCTTCGTCCGTCCCGCGCCCCGCCCCGCCTACAGCGCCCTCGGGCACGAGCGGTGGCGGGAGGTCGGCCTGGAACCGCCAAGGGACTGGCGGTCAGCCCTGCACGAAGCACTTCCGCATATCCGCAAGGAGATTTCTTCGTGAAACGTCATGAGTTCCTGCGGGGGCTCCACAAAGCAACAGCGAACCGCAACTACCTGGAGATCGGCGTCAACGACGGCCGCAGCCTGACGCTCTCCCGGGTACCCAGCGTCGCGATCGATCCCGCGTTCAAGGTGGTCACGGAGATCCGCTGTGACGTCCACCTGGCCAAGGCGACCAGCGACGACTTCTTCGCCCGGGACAACCCGCTGGTGCATCTGCGGGGCGGCCGCCACCCGCTGCGTCAACTGGCCCGCAACCGCAGCCCGTTGGGCTGGTGGCGGACCACCACGCTGGACCTGTCGTTCATCGACGGCATGCACCTCTTCGAGTACGCGCTCCGCGACTTCATCAACGTGGAGAAGCACTCGGACTGGGCCAGCGTCATCGTCTTCGACGACATGCTGCCGCGCAGCATCGACGAGGCGGCGCGGGACCGGCACACCGACGCCTGGACCGGTGACGTCTACAAGCTGGTCGAGATCCTCGCCCGCTACCGTCCCGACCTGGTGACGGTCCTGGTCGACACCCAGCCCACCGGCCAGCTCGTGGTCTTCGGCGCCGACCCCAGCAGCACCGTCCTCAAGGACAAGTACGACGAGATCATCGCCGAGTTCGAGGTCCCGGACCCGCAGAAGGTGCCCGAGGCGATCCTGGAGCGCACCACCGCGGTGAAGCCCGAGGCGCTGCTCGGCGCCGGTTTCTGGGGCCCCCTCGCCACGGCCCGCAACCGCGGGACCAAGCGGTCCCGCGGCTGGGAGCCCCTGCGCCGCTCGGTGGAGCAGCTCAGCGTCAGCCGCTGACCTGCCCACCGCGCAGTCGCTCGTAGTAGGCGGAGCAGTCCGCGTAGGACGGAAGAAGTCCTGACTGCTCCGCCTCTGCCAGTGTCGGCGCCTCGGCGTCCTTCTCCGACAGCACCGGCTCGAAGCCCTCGGGCCAGGCGATGCCCAGCGCGGGGTCGAGCGGGTTGATCCCGTGCTCACGTCCCGGCGAGTAACCCGTCGAACACAGGTACACCACCGTCGCGTCGTCGGTGAGGGCCATGAACGCGTGCCCCAGCCCCTCCGCGAGGAACACGGAGTGGTGGGTCTCGTCGTCCAGCCGTACGGCCTCCCACTGACCGAACGTGGGAGAGCCGACGCGGATGTCCACGATCACGTCGAGGACGGCGCCGCGCACGCACTTCACGTACTTGGCCTGGCTCGGCGGTACGTCGGAGAAGTGCACACCGCGCACCACGCCCCGCCGCGACACCGAGCAGTTGGCCTGCGCCAGGTCCAGGTCGTACCCGGTGGCCTCGCGGAACTCCGCACCGCGGTACCACTCGTGGAAACTGCCCCGGTCGTCAGGGAAGACCTTGGGTTCCAGGACCCAGGCGCCTTCTATACCCAGTGCTCGCACGTTCTTCCGTCCTCCATGGCTTGCTTGCGTGGTGCTACTTGTTCAGGGCGCGCTTCAGCTTGCGCGCCACCCGGCGGGCCAGCCCCGGCTTGGGCTTGGCGGCCACCGGCTTGGGCGCCGGCGTCGACTGGGCGGGCTTGGGGGCGGCCTTCGGGACCGCCTCCACCCGGACACCGCCGGCGTCACCGGTCAGCCGCACCGGCAGCGCCAGGAAACGCTGCCCGGTGGCGGCCGGAGTCAGGCACACCGACGCGTTCCACGCCAGGTCCTTCAGCTCGGCGGCGGGCACCTCGGCGGCCAGTCGGGCACCGGAGGACTCGGGGGAGACCACACCGGGCACGTCCAGGGTCGTACCGGACGACTTGTGGGTCAGGCGCAGCAGTACGTCGGTGGTGGCCGGGACGTAGAAGGGGAGCAGGACGCCGACGCGGGCGCCGGTGACCGTGAAGTCCTCGGGCTTGAGGTCGGCGAGGCCGAGGCGCTTGCTCGCCTTGTCGATGTCCAGCGAGAAGTTGCCGTGCGGCTCCGTGTAGTACGGGAGCATCACCTGGCCGGCGACGACCCCGGCGTGCCCGGCGTTCTCGCCGTGCTGCGGGACCGGGCCGAGGCGGCACTCCTTGTTCCAGGAGCCGATGACGACACGGACGTAGGTGTCCCAGAGGCCGGCGTCGAGCGGGGTGCCGACCGCAGCGGTGGCCGGGTCGATGGTGGCCGTCGCGTGCAGCACCAGGCGGACGCCGTCGCCGTCGGCGACCGTCTCGTGCGAGATCTGCACGGGCTGGAAGTGCGAGGCGGCGCTGGTGCGTTCGCGGACGACGAGGTCGGCCGTCGCCTTCTTGAAGTTCGCGGTGGCGTCGGCCGTGAGCATGGCGGTCGCCTCGGCGAGGGTCTTCGGCTCCGGGTGCTTGGGCGCGGGGGCGCCCTTGGCCTCGAAGACCGCCGGCTTGCCGTCGATGACGAACTCGGCCTTGTAGTGGACGAGCAGCTTGCCGTCGCGCCACTCGATCTCGCCCGGGACCGCCGTCGGCTTGAGGGAGGCCTCCCACTCGGCGAGCTCGACGAGGTCGTCGTAGCGGTCGGCGGCGGCGAGGGCCGCGACGACCCGCAGCCGCGGGCCGAGACCGGCCGCGACACCGGGGCCGAAGCGCTCGGTCATGACACCGCGGATCTCCTTGAGGAGTTCGCGGCGGTAGTCGTCGGGGACCTTGAGCAGCCGGCCGCCGCCGAGGCGCTCCATCATCTCGACGCGCAGCCAGCGGCGGAAGATCTTGTCGCGGGCCGGACCCGGCTCGGTGTACTTCTCGACGACGTCGAGGGCCTCGCGCAGGTTCTTGAAGTAGCCGACGGGGTCGAAGCGCTGGAAGCCGGCGTTCGCGGCGTCCTCGCGCTTGATGTGGTAGTAGCAGACGTAGTCGCTGAGCACGGCGACGTTGTCCGCGGCGAGGTAGGCCTCCGTCACGAAGACGTGGTCCTCCAGGCGGCGACGCCCCTCGGGGAACCGCAGGTTGATGCGGTCGAGGAACGCGCGGCGGAGCATCTTGTGCGGGGTGAGGCTGTCCATCAGCGGCGCGGTCTCGACCGACGCGTGCGGGTAGTTCTTGCGGAACAGCTCCACGGGTACGGCGCGGCCCTTGCCGGCCATCTTGCCGACGATGACGTCGGCGCCGTTGGCCACGCCGTACTCGTACATCCGCTCCAGGGCCTCGTCGCCGAGGTAGTCGTCGTTGTCGACGAACATGACGAACTCGCCCTTGGAGGCGGCGATGCCGACGTTCCGGGGCTTGCCCGACCAGCCGGAGGCCTCCTGGTGGATCACATGCATGTGGGGGTGCTCGGCGGCGATCTCGTCGAGCCGCGCGGGCGTGCCGTCCGTCGAGCCGTCGTCGACGAAGATCGCCTCGTACTCGTCGTTAGGCAGCGACTGCCTGAGCAGAGAGGAGATGCAATCCTCGATATAAGGCCCTGGGTTGTAGACAGGGACGACGACACTGACCTTGACCGACATCCGGCTTCTGGCCCCCTTGTTTGTGGTGCGCGTTGCCCGATACGGAACGGCGCGGTGGGCTGATGCTAACCCGGTCCGTCTCTATGCCGCCCATTGGGCTGGTGTTGGGCAACGGTTAACCCGCAGGAGACCTACGTCAGCTCACGTCGTGGGTCTTGGCCAGAAGTTCCAGGACCTCGGCGGACGTGCCCGTCTCGCCCAGACGCGGAAAGATCCGCTCGATGCTGTGGGCGTGCGACACGGCGTCCAGGTCGCTCATCGCGTCCGTGGCCAGGGTCACGTGATAGCCGTGCTCGTGGGCGGCACGGGCGGTCGACTCGACGCCGATGCTGGTGGCGATGCCGGTCAGCACGATCTGCGTGACACCGCGCCGGCGCAGCTGTACGTCGAGGTCGGTGCCGTGGAAGGCGCCCCAGTTGCGCTTGATCACCTGGATGTCGCCGGGGTGTCCGGCCAGTTCGTCGACGATGACGTCCCAGCCCTCGGGGCGGGCCGCGCCGCCGCCGCGCTGCTGCGCGGTACGGCCGGGCACCGCGTCCGCGCCGTCGGCCGCGAAGGTGACCCGGACCAGGACCACGGGAAGGCCGGCGGCCCGGAAGGCGTCGGCGAGCTCGACGGTACGGGCGACGACCTCGGGACCGCTGTACGGCTGCGTCGGGGCGCCGACGATGCCGCCCTGGAGGTCGATCACAACGAGGGCGGTACGCGGGTCGAGGGTGGTGAGTGTCATGGGGGGAGGCCTTTCAGGGGTTGCGGGGGCTCACGTGGTCTTCGGGGTGAGGGTGCGCAGGGAACGGTTCAGTACGGAACCGAGCACCATCGGCGCGATCAGGCGCCGGTCGAAGCCGCTCGGCGCGGGATGTGCGGTCCGTGGTGCCTGGGTGAGCTTCGGTATCACTGCTCCGACAGCCGTTCCAACAACGTCAGCGCGTCGAGGACGGTCCGCCGCTCCCGCTCCGTGTACCGGTCCTCGAAGGCGCGCGCCAGCCACTCCTCGCGGACCTGCCGGTTGTCCTCGATCCGCTCGCGGCCCGCTTCGGTGAGCGTGACGAGCTGTCTACGGCCGTCCTCGGGATCGGGACTGCGCCGGATCAGCCCGTGCTGGTCGAGGGCGGCGAGGGTGGCGGCCATCGACTGCGGCCTGACCCCCTCGGCGGACGCCAGGGCGCTGGCCGTGGCCGCGCCGTGCTTGCCGACGAGCGTGAGCGCCGACTCCTGCGACGGAGTGAGGTCCTCGTCCGCGGCGACCTCACGCAATCTGCGCCGCAGCCGACTGAACACCACCCGCAGATCGCGGGCGGAGCGGGCGGCGGTGTCGGAGATGCCCGCGGGTGTCCCGGTGCGCTGGTGATCCATGCCCTCACCGTAAGACTCTCAGGTGAGACTGTCCAGGTGAAACTGCACAGTCTCACCTGAAGATATGCGGGCCCTAGTCTGAAGCCGTGCGTCTGCTGCTGATGTCCGACACCCATCTCCCCAAGCGCGCCAAGGAGCTGCCCGCGCAGCTCCTCGCCGAACTTCCGCGCGCCGACGTGGTGTTCCACGCCGGGGACTGGGTCGACACCGCGACCCTGGACCTGCTGGAGAGCCGCAGCCGTCGGTTCGTCGGTGTGTACGGAAACAACGACGGGCCCGAGCTGCGCGCCCGGCTCCCCGAGGTGGCGTACGCCGAACTGGGCGGCCTGCGCTTCGGTGCCGTGCACGAGACCGGCCCCGCCCAGGGTCGCGAGGCGCGCTGTGCGGCCCGCTTCCCCGACCTGGACGTGCTGGTCTTCGGGCACAGCCACATCCCCTGGGACACCACGGCCGACACCGGTCTGCGCCTGCTCAACCCGGGCTCCCCGACCGACCGCCGCCGCCAGCCGTACTGCACGTACATGACGGTCACGGTCGACGACGGCACCCTGACGGACCTCGTACTGCACCGGTTGCCGCCGCGGTGACGCACCGATCAGCCCGACGGCGCCCGATGGATCGCCCCCGCCGTCGCCATCAACGGCGCCCCCGTGCCGCCCCACCGCAGCGCCACGATCTCGGCCGCCACCGACACGGCCACCTCCTCGGGTGTACGGGCGCCGAGGTCGAGGCCGACCGGTGAGCGCAGGCGGGCCAACTCGCCCTCGCCCAGGCCGGATTCGAGCAGCTGCCGCATCCGTTCGTCGTGGGTGCGGCGGCTGCCCATCGCTCCGATGTACGCGGCCGGCCGGCGCAGCGCCTCCTCCAGGAGCGGTACGTCGAACTTCGGGTCGTGGGTGAGGACGCAGATCACCGTGCGCTCGTCGGTGTCCGTGCCGTGCAGATAGCGGTGCGGCCAGTCCACGACCACCTCCACGCCCGCCGGGAACCGCTTCGGCGTCGCGAACACCGGGCGGGCGTCGCACACGGTGACTCGGTAGCCGAGGAAGTCACCGATCCGGGCGACCGCCGCCGCGTAGTCGATCGCGCCGAAGACCAGCATCCGGGGCGGCGGTGCGAAGGAGTGCAGGAACACGGTGACGGAGTCCTCGCGTCGCTCGCCGCTTGGCCCGTAGTGCCGCAACCCCGTTGCACCGAGGGCGAGTTCACCGCGGGCGTCGGCCGTGACCGCCACGTCCAGACCCGTCGAGCCCAGGGTGCCTTCCACCCTGTCGGGCCACACGGCGAGGGTGGCTCCGCGCAGTGCCGGGCCGTCGGTCACGGTCGCGACCGTCACCGGTTCGTGGGCGGCGACCGACCGTGCGATCGCCCCGAACGCGGGATCGGTCTCGGGCGTGACCGGCCGTACCAGCACGGTGATCTCGCCGCCGCAGGTGAGCCCGACCGCGAAGGCGTCCTCGTCGCTGTACCCGAAGGTCTCCAGCCGGGCCTCGCCGCTCGCCACGACCTCGCGCGCCAGCTCGAAGACAGCCCCCTCCACACAGCCGCCGGACACACTGCCCACGACCTCGTCGTCCGGGCCCACGGCCATGGCCGCGCCGGGGTCGCGCGGCGCGCTGCGGCTGACCGCGACCACCGTGGCCAGGCCGAACGGGGCGTGCGCGGCGTACCAGCCGCTCAGCACCGGGAGAAGGTCACGCATGGTCGGCTCCTGTCACCACCACCGCCGGATGTCGCAAGCGTCGCATCCGGTGCGCGAGCGGCCCCGGATTGCCACAGACGTTAATCGTTGGCGTCGCTCCCGTCGCTCTGCTGCACTGAAAGGCATCAGTCACCGACGACCGAGGAGCACTGAGATGCGCGCACCGTTCATGTCCGTCCAGGAAGGAAGGCCCCCCTCATCAAAGGACATGACACCAGGTGCACTTGCTCAACCTCGGGATTCTCGCGCACGTAGACGCAGGTAAGACCAGCCTCACCGAGCGCCTGCTGCACTCGGCCGGCGTGATCGACGAGATCGGCAGCGTCGACGACGGGAACACCCGCACCGACACCCTCGCGCTGGAGCGGCAGCGCGGCATCACCATTAAATCCGCCGTCGTCTCGTTCCCCGTCGACGACGTCACCGTCAACCTCATCGACACCCCCGGCCACCCGGACTTCATCGCCGAGGTTGAACGAGTCCTCGGCGTGCTCGACGGTGCGGTCCTGGTCGTCTCGGCCGTCGAGGGCGTCCAGCCGCAGACCCGCATTCTGATGCGCACGCTCCAGCGGCTGCGCATCCCGACACTCCTCTTCGTCAACAAGATCGACCGACGCGGGGCACGCCACGACGACCTCCTGCGCGCGATCTCCGAACGGCTCAGGGCGTCCGTCGTACCGATGGGCTCGGTCGAGGGCCTCGGGACACGCGAGGCCGCCTTCCTGCCGGGCCTCGGCCCGACCGCGTCAGCCGTTCTCGCCGACTACGACGACGAACTGCTCGCCGCGTACGTCGAGAACACCGTGTCGTACGACGGCCTGCGCGCCGCCCTCGTCGCCCAGACCCGCCAGGCCCGCGTACACCCCGTCTACTTCGGCTCGGCCATCACCGGGGCCGGCGTGGACGCGCTGATCACCGGCATCAAGGAACTGCTCCCCGCCGCCGAGGGCGACCCCCAAGGCCCGCTCTCCGGCACGGTGTTCAAGGTCGAGCGGGGCCTTGCGGGGGAGAAGGTCGCCTACGCGCGGATGTTCTCCGGCACCCTCCGTACCCGCGACCGGATCACCTTCGGCGACGCGGGAGAGGAGGGCAAGGTCACCTCGGTCAGCGTTTTCGACCACGGCACGGACATCGGTGCCGACTCCGTCCCGGCGGGCCGGATCGGCAGATTGTGGGGCCTCGGTGAGATCCGGATCGGCGATGCGATCTGGGGGTCCCCCCGCGCGAGCGCAGCCGAGCGTGGGGGAGTGCCGCGGAAGGCGTACGAGCACGTCTTCGCGCCGCCGACCCTGGAAACCGTCGTCGTCCCGGGCCCGGACGCCGACCGGCGGGCCCTGCACCTCGCGCTCACCCGACTCGCCGAACAGGACCCGCTGATCGGCCTGCGCCACGACGAGGTGCGTCAGGAGACCGCCGTCTCGCTCTACGGCGAGGTCCAGAAGGAGGTCATTCAGGCCACGCTCGCCGACGAGTTCGGGGTGCGGGTCACGTTCCGCGAGACGACTCCGCTGTGCATCGAGCGGCCGCTCCACACGGGCGCGGCGGTCGAGTTCAACAAGAAGGAGCCGAACCCGTTCCTCGCCACGGTCGGGCTGCGGGTCGACCCGGGCCCGGTCGGCTCGGGTGTGCGGTTCGGTCTGGAGGTGGAGCTGGGCGCGATGCCGTACGCCTTCTTCAAGGCCGTCGAGGACAGCGTGCGCGAGACGCTCGGGCAGGGGCTGCACGGCTGGCGGGTCACCGACTGCGTGGTCACCATGACGCACTCCGGCTACTCGCCCCGGCAGAGCCACGCCCACCAGGGCTTCGACAAGAGCATGTCGAGCACGGGGGCCGACTTCCGCGGGCTGACCCCGCTCGTCCTCGTCGAGGCGCTGCGGCGGGCGGGGAGCCAGGTGCACGAGCCGATGCACCGGTTCCGTGTCGAGGTGCCGGCCGACACCCTCGGCGCCCTGCTGCCGGTGTTCGCCGCGCTGCGGGCCGTACCGCAGACCACCGAGACGCAGGGGTCGCTCTGTGTACTGGAAGGGGTGGTGCCGGCGGCCCAAGTGCACGGGTTGGAGAGGCAGTTGCCGGGGCTGACGGGCGGGGAGGGGGAGTGGGAGAGCGCCTTCGACCACTACGCGCCGGTCGCGCACGGCACCGTTCCGCAGCGGGCACGTACCGACCACAACCCGCTGAACCGGAAGGAATACCTGTTGAACGTGACACGTCGAGTGGCCTGAAAGGTGTCAACAGGGCTTGTACCGCGCAAACTTACTCATGGGTCAGAAGTGTTGACAGTGTCCGGAATTCACCGGACCGTAGTGGACATGACAAATGTCCGGGCGCGTTTGATCGGTGTCCTGGTTGTCCTCTGCGGATTCCTGTCGGTGCTGGGTGCCTCGCCCGCCACCGCCGCCACCCCAACCGACTCCCTCTGGTTCGACGGCTCAGCGCTGACCGTGCAGAACGGCAGCTTCGTCGACAGCTACGGCCGCCAGGTCGTGCTGCGCGGCTACAACGTCTCCGGTGAGACCAAACTGGCGGAGAACGACGGTCTCCCCTTCGCCTCGGTCGCCGACGCGAAGAAGTCCGCGACCGCGCTGCGCGCCCTCGGCGGCGGCAACTCGGTCCGCTTCCTGCTCTCCTGGGCCTACGCCGAACCCGTTCGCGGCCAGGTCGACACCACGTACCTGGCGGCCGCCACCGCCCAGATGCAGGCGTTCCTCGACGCCGGCATCCGCGTCTACCCCGACTTCCACCAGGACCTGTACTCCAAGTACCTGTTCAACAGCGGCAGTTGGTACACCGGCGACGGCGCCCCCAAGTGGGCGGTGGCGCTGGGGAGTTACCCCCAGGAGTCCTGCGGCATCTGTCTCTTCTGGGGTCAGAACATCACCCAGAACGCGGCCGTCACGGAGGCCCAGTACGACTTCTGGCACAACAACTACGGCCTCCAGGACTCCTTCCTCGCCACCGCCCAGTCGACCATGACGTACATCCAACAGCATCTGACCACCGACGAGTTCGCGGGTGTCGTCGGCTTCGACCCCTACAACGAACCCTTCGCGGGGACCTACGACTCGGGCCAGACCAGCCGCACTTGGGAGCAGAACCTGCTCTGGCCGTTCTATGTGAAGTTCCGGGCCCGGATGGACGCGGCCGGCTGGACGGCCAAGCCCGCCCTGGTCGAGCCGAACCTCTTCTGGAACTCCAACATCTCCAGCCAGGTGCAGGAGGGCGGACTCCTCGACGCGGGCACGCTCGGGTCGCGCTATGTCTTCAACACCCACTTCTACGACCAGAAGGCGATCTCCGGCATCCTGATGTGGGGCAACGCGGCCGACGGCCAGTACTCGACCGACTTCGGGACGGTCCGTGACCGGGCCACCGCGGCCGGCACCGCCGCCATCGTCAGCGAGTTCGGGCATCCGCTGTCCGGCTCGGTCTCGGGCAAGGCGCCGACCGTCCTCAAGGCGATGTACCAGGCCCTCGACTCCCGCCTGCCGGGCGCGAGTTGGTGGTCCAACCCGGCCGGCTCCGGCCCGGTCCTGTCCGGTACGCAGTGGCAGTGGGACATCTACAACGGCCGCCACAGCGAGCTGATGAACGACAACCCCGACAAGGTGCTCGCCTCCGGCGACGCCTGGAACGACGAGGACCTCTCGGCCGTCAACATGACCGACTCCGGCACGGTGACACTCCGTCAGGACGCCCGCCTCCTCGACCGGATCTACCCGAGCGCGACCGCCGGCACCACGGTCGCCTTCACCTACGAGGACCGCTCCCGCGACGGCTCCACGACCCTGACCTGGAACCCGGTCCCCAGCACTCTTCCGAACGTGTCCTCGCTGGTCGGCTCCGGCCAGTACGGCCTGCTGATGTGGCGCTCCAACAGCTCCACCGCCCCGACCGAACTCCACCTCCCGGCGTCCTTCCCGGCCGCGTCCACGACCGTGGTCTCCGACCTGGGAGCGATCTCGGGAGTCCCGGCATACACGTCCTCGACTCCGATCGGCTACGCGAACGAGCCCGGCGGCACCGGAAGCCACCGTCTCCTGCTCTCGGCCACCGGCTCGGGAACCCTGCACTACGCCCTGATCACCAACGGCGCGTCGAGCCCCTCCTCGACGCTGCTGAGCGCGGCCAAGTCCGAACTGGCCACCTGGGCGGCATCGCACAGCTAACAAACGCAACGGCACCGATCCCCTCGGGGACCGGTGCCGTTGACGGTCGCTCAACTCGCGGACGGGCTGGTCCAGTCGGCCTGCACATGGCCCAGCCGTACGCGCTGCGGATGGTCGCCCACCGGAACGGAGAGCACCTTCTGCCCGGTGGCGAAGTCGATGGCCGTCACCTGGTCGGCGCCGGCCTCCGAGATGATGCAGTCCTTGCCGTCACCGCTCACGGTCGCCCAGTACGGCGTGGACGCCGTGACGAGCGGGCCCTCCTGCAGGGTGGCCCGGTCCACGACCGTCGCGTAGTTGTCCATCGTCCCGGCGACGCACAGCTTGGTGCCGTCGGGGTTCATCGAGATGCCGTGGTGACGCGAGTCGAGCAGCCAGGTGGTGCGGTCGGTGCTCGTCGCGGGATTCGCCGGGAGCGTCTTCACGCGGGTGATCTTGTCGGTGGCGACGTCGTACTCCAGGAAGCCGTTGAAGAACGACACCTGGAAGTACAGCTTGGACCAGTCCGGTGTGAAGGCGGCGGGGCGGACCGCGTCCGAGAAGTTCGTGAGGCCGATCGCGTCCAGCCGGTCCCGCATGTCGATGATCTTGACCTGCTTGAACGTGGTGGCGTCGACGACGGTGATGTGCCGGTCGCCCTTGGTCCAGTCCCAGATCGGATCGTCGAGGGAGGTGGTGACCTCGCCGATCGCCATGTTCCAGATGTACTTGCCGCCGTTGGTGAAGAAGTTCTCGTGCGGCTTGTCGCCGGTGTCGAACTCGCCCAGTTCGGCGCCGGTGTTGATGTCCAGTACCTGCACCTTGTTGGCGGTCGATGCCGAGACCGCGACGCGGGTGCCGTCAGGAGAGACCGCCATGTGGTCGGCGCGGTAACCGGCCACCGGGAAACGCCAGTTGATGGTGTCGGTGGCAAGGTTGATCGACACCACGTCGGCGAAGCTGGGGCGGGAGACGACGAGGGACTTGCCGTCCGGCGTGGAGTACATGTCGTCCACGTACTGGTCGTGTCCCTGCCCGACCTCGTTGTGGATGGACGTGTAGTAGATCCACTTGATCGGGTCGGCGTTGATCTCCGCCAGCCGTGCCGCCTTGTCGGGGACGATGTTGATTTCCCCGATCTTCGCGAAGTCTCCGGTGGACTTGATGACGTCCGCGGTGCCGTCCCAGTTGTTGCCGACGAACAACACCTCACGCAAAGCAGCGGAGGAGTCGGCTGTGGCGGCCGTCGCGGGAGCGGCTACGGTCAGGACGAGGGCGGCGGCCATGGAGCAAAGGTGCCTGGGTCTGAAGGCAGGCATGACTGCTCTCTTCTGTGAGGTGAGAGGGTGCCGAGGTGGCGTGAAGAAATCTGAACACGCGCGAATTCAGAGTGAACTTACTGAAAAGTAAGGAAGGGCCCTCTTCTCCGCAAGACTGTGGACACGACAAGATTGGCCGATGGTCGACGAGATAGAGGTGTGACAGTGGTGGGCAGGCTCAAGGCGCCGACCGGTCGTTACGGCGGCAAGTCCGCCGAGCAGCGGCAGGCCGAGCGACGCGGACGCTTCCTGGACGCCGCGCTCCAGCTGTTCGGCGACACCCCCGGCTACCGCGGCACGACCGTCGCCGCGCTCAGCGAGGCCGCGGGACTGTCCACCCGGCAGTTCTACGAGGAGTTCCGCAGCCTGGAGGACGTCCTCGCCGCCCTCCATCTTCAGGTCAACGACTGGGCCGAGGAAGCCGTCCTGGCCGCGCTCACCGACGCCGACGGCCTGCCGCTCGTCGAGCGGGCGACCGCGATCTTCCACGCCTACGCCGCGAACGTCACCGGCG
Organism: Streptomyces xylophagus; assembly: GCF_000716435.1. Lineage (GTDB taxonomy): Bacteria > Actinomycetota > Actinomycetes > Streptomycetales > Streptomycetaceae > Streptomyces > Streptomyces xylophagus. Next base: position 5,011 of record NZ_JNWO01000007.1, on the reverse strand, counting down.
ACCCGCGCCGCATCCGCATCACCTTCGTCGAGATCATCGGCGTCAGCCCACGCCTCGAGGAACAGCGGCTGGCCCGCCGCGCCCGCTGGATCAACCTCATCCGCGGCGAGGCGAGGGCCGCGGCCGAGCGCGGGGAGGCGGCGCGGCGCGACTACCGCATCGCCGCGACGGCGTTCATCGGTAGCGTCAACGGCCTCCTCCACGACTGGAGCGCGGGCTGGGTGGACGCCACGCTGGACGAGATCGTCGACGAACTGGTCCGACAGCTCGTGGGCATCATGCAGCCACCGGGCTGGAAAGGTCAGGACCTGTCCTAGGCCGGCTCGTCGGTCGCGTACTCGTCCAGGCGGTGGGCCAGCGCGCGGACGAGGTCGCGCAGGGCGGCGGGGCGTTCGACGACGAACGGGTGGTCGAGGGCGGCGAGGACGGGCGGGATCCAGTCCAGCCGCTCGGCCCGGATCCGGACGCGGACCCAGTCGGCGTCTTCGTCGGAAGTCACCACGGTGGCGATCCCGGCCGGGAGATGCCCGCGAATGTCCTGCACGCTGCCCCGGATCCGCAGTGACACGTCGTGTGTCCACGGCGTGCGCGCGAGGCCGTCCAGCACCGTGGCCGCCGGGTCGAAGTCCGCCGGTACGTCGAACGAGCCGGAGCGCACGCGCAGCGCGGTGATCCGGTCCAGGCGGAACGTGCGCACCTCCCCGTCGGCGGGGTCCGCGCCGGTCAGATACCACCGGCCGGCATGCGCCACGAGGCCGTACGGCAGGACGGTGCGGTCGCTGTCGTGGCCCTTCCGGTCGGTGTAGCCGATCGCCACCGGCCGCCGATGGAGCGCGGCCTCGGCGAGTTCGAGCAGCACCTCCGTCTCCGGCGCGTTGGCGGTGCGGGGCCGCGCGGTGAAGTCGGCCGTGTCGAGCAGGGCGTCGAGCCGGCGGCGCAGGGCGGCGGGCAGGACGCGCAGCAGTTTCGCCGTGGCGCTCTCGCCGGCCGCGGCGGACGTGGTGACCAGCCCGGCCCTTCTCCCGGCCAGCAGACCGAGCACCACGGCCAGCGCCTCCTCGTCCGTGAGCATCAGCGGGGGCATCCGATAGCCGGGGGCGAGCCGGTAGCCGCCGTAGCGACCGCGGACCGAGTCGACGGGCACGCCCAGTTCCAGCAGGTGGCCGACGTAGCGGCGGACCGTGCGCTCGTCGACGCCCAGCCGGGCGGCCAGGTCGGGGACGGTACGGAGGCCACCGCCCTGGAGGATCTCCAGCAGGGCGAGCACGCGCGCGGTCGATGTGGTCACTCCTGAAGTCTGCCTCGAATACCGGGCGGGTTCTGTCCGGTATCGGTCCTAGCGTGGGAGACGCCCGGCAGCCACTACTGCCTCCGACCCCTGACAGGGAGTCCCTCATGAACTTCGTCTCGATCCGTGTCATCACCGACGACGTCGCCCGTCTCGTCGGTTTCTACGAACGGGTCACCGGTGTCCCGGCCACGTGGTCGACCCCCGATTTCGCCGAACTCGTCACGCCCGCCTGCACGTTGGCGGTCGCGAGCACCCGCACCGTGGCGCTGTTCGGCACCGACTCCGCACGACCCGCCGCCAACCGCTCGGTGATCACCGAGTTCCGCGTCGCCGACGTCGACGCCGAACACGAGCGGCTGACCTCCCTCGACTGCGAGATCGTGCAGAAGCCGACGACGATGCCGTGGGGCAACCGCTCCCTCCTCTTCCGCGACCCCGACGGCAACCTGATCAACTTCTTCACGCCGGTCACTCCCGAGGCTGTGAAGCGACAGGAACGCTGATGCGTGGATTCCAACTCCCCCTTGTGTCACAGGAGTTGACTTCGCCCTCCGGCGGCTCTACTTTCAGCGCGCCGTGTCGTTCGGCGACCCGATCCTGGTTCGAAATATCGGCAAAGGAGCCGCATGTTCCGCACCCCCATCCTGCGCGCCGTCGCGATGGCCGCAGCGGCAGTCACCCTGCTTCTGTTCACCAGGCCCGCGCCCGCGGACCCACTCCGGGCGACCCCCGTCGCCTCGACGACCCGTCAGATCGCGGTGCCCACCGCGCCGATGGGCTGGGCCTCCTGGAACAGCTTCGCCGCGAAGATCGACTACAGCGTCATCAAGGCACAGGTCGACGCGTTCGTCGCCGCGGGCCTCCCGGCGGCCGGCTACAACTACATCAACATCGACGAGGGCTGGTGGCAGGGCACCCGTGACAGCGCGGGCAACATCACCGTCGACACCAGCGAGTGGCCCGGCGGGATGAGCGCCATCGCCGACTACATCCACAGCAAGGGCCTCAAGGCCGGTATCTACACGGACGCCGGCGCGAACGGCTGCGGCTACTACTACCCGACGGGCCGCCCCGCCGCCGCGAACACCGGCAGCGAGGGCCACTACGACCAGGACATGCTGCAGTTCTCGCAGTGGGGCTTCGACTTCGTGAAGGTCGACTGGTGCGGCGGTGACGCCGAGGGTCTCGACGCGGCGACCGCGTACAAGGCGATCAGCGCCTCGGTCGCCAAGGCCACCGCCAGTACCGGCCGCGCGCTGACCCTCTCGATCTGCAACTGGGGCTACCAGAACCCCTGGAACTGGGCCACGGGCCTCGCCCCCATGTGGCGGACCAGCACGGACATCTACTACTACGGTGGCACGGCGTCCCAGGCGAGTGTGCTCTCCAACTTCGACCAGACCCTGCATCCGGCCGCCCAGCACACCGGCTACTACAACGACCCCGACATGCTCACCGTCGGCATGTCCGGCCTCACGGCGGCCCAGAACTGTACCCACATGGCCCTGTGGGCGATCTCCGGCGCCCCGCTGCTCGCCGGCAACGACCTCACCACGATGACCAGTGAGACCGCCGCGATCCTCAAGAACTCCGACGTCGTCGCCGTCGACCAGGACCCGCGCGGCCTCCAGGGCGTCAAGGTCGCCGAGGACACCACCGGCCTCCAGGTCTACGGCAGGGTCCTCTCCGGCACCGGCAACCGCGCGGTCGTCCTCCTCAACCGCACCTCCTCCGCCCAGAACATCACCGTCCGCTGGTCCGACCTCGGCCTGACCAGCGCCTCCGTGACGGTCCGCGACCTCTGGGCGCAGTCCAACCTCGGCTCGTACGCCACGAGTTACACCGCCAGTGTCCCGGCGGGCGGCTCGGCGATGCTGAAGGTGAGCGGCGGCACCGAGGCGGCGAGCACGAACTACACGGCCACCTCCACCGGCAAGTACACCGGCGTGAGCGCGGCGAGCACCGGTCTGGACGTCGTCGACATCCCCTACACCAACACCGGCTCCACCGCCGTCACCGGCACCCTCCAAGTCAACAGCCAGACCGCGACGACGGTCTCCTTCCCGCCGACCGGCTCCAGCCAGGGCACGGTCTCGGTCCAGGTCGACCTGTCGAAGGGCTCCGCCAACTCCCTCACCTTCACCGGCAGTTCACTGCCGACCCTGGGAGCGGTCAACGTCCAGCCCATCCCGGGCACGAACGGTTCCCTGGTCGTCGGCACCGGGTCCGGCCGCTGTGCCGACGTCTACAACAACACCATCACCAACGGCACGCAGGCCGAGATCTGGGACTGCAACGGCGGCCAGAACCAGGCCTGGACGTACACCTCCCGCAAGGAACTCGTGGTGTACGGCAACAAGTGCCTGGACGCCTACAACAACGGCACCACCAACGGCACGAAGGTCGTCATCTGGGACTGCAACGGCCAGAACAACCAGAAGTGGACCGCCAACTCCGACGGCACCCTCACCAACGTCAACGCGGGCCTGTGCCTGGACGCGTCCGGCGCCGCCACGGCCAACGGCACCCTGCTGATCCTGTACACCTGCGGCACGGCGAACAACCAGAAGTGGACGCTGACGTAGCCGTAGCGCACTGTCCCGCCGGTCGTCAGGGCCGGCGGGACGCGTGTCCCTAGGTGAGCGCGGTGATGACCAGTCCCGTCGCCGCGAGCAGCGCACACCCCAACAGGCAGGCGGTGAGGAGGTGTTGGCGCAGGCGCCGGTACCTCTCCTCGTACTCGTCCCGCAACTGCCTGCCCCGCTCGGCCGTACGCTCCCAGGAGGCGCGGGCGAGGGTGAGGTACTCCGTCTCGAAGTGCCTTTCCACTTCGGCCCGTTGGCCGTCGGTGAGCCAGTCGAGCCGGGCGGTGAAACGGCCAGCGGCCGTACGACCCTCGGTGCGGGCGGCCGCGATCAGCAGGTGACCCTCGATCTCGTTGAGGAACGTCCCCGGGTCCAGGGGGTGTTCGTCCATGGCGGTCACTGGGGCGTCAACTCCCGTTCCAGGGCCGGGATCTCGGAGTGATGGAGGTCGAACGCCGGGGATTCGCTGCGGATGCGGGGCAGCGTGAGGAAGTTGTGCCGCGGGGGCGGGCAGGATGTCGCCCACTCCAGTGAACGGCCGTAGCCCCACGGGTCGTCGACCTCGACCTTCTTGCCGTACTTGGCCGTCTTCCACACGTTGTAGAGGAACGGCAGGATGGTGATCTTGCCGAGGCGCTCGTCGAGCATCTTGCCGGTCATCTTCGGCCACCAGAAGTGGAAGCCGGAGAACATCGCGAACACGACCGTGCCGAAGACGACGTAGTGGAAGTGGGCGACGACGAAGTACGAGTCGGAGGTCGAGAAGTCGAGGGGCGGTGACGCCAGCATCACGCCGGTCAGGCCGCCGAACACGAACGTGATGAGGAAGCCGGTGGCCCAGAGCATCGGGGTCTCGAAGGACAGGGAGCCCTTCCACATGGTTCCGATCCAGTTGAAGAACTTCACGCCGGTCGGTACGGCGATGAGGAACGTCATGAAGGAGAAGAACGGGAGGAGGACGCCGCCGGTGACGTACATGTGGTGGGCCCACACGGTCACGGACAGGCCGGCGATGGAGATGGTCGCGGCGACCAGTCCCATGTAGCCGAACATCGGCTTGCGGGAGAAGACCGGGATGACCTCGGAGATGATGCCGAAGAACGGCAGGGCGATGATGTACACCTCTGGATGGCCG
>NZ_JNWO01000006.1 GCF_000716435.1 Streptomyces xylophagus | reverse complement strand
GGGGGCGGCGGGGCGGGGCAGGCGGGCGGGGTGAGGACCCAGGTCGGGGCGGGGAGCCTGCGGGCGGGGTGATCGCGCCGGGCCGGGAACGGGAACGGGGCCAGGGCCAGGGTCGGGGGCGGAGCCAGAGCCGGAGTCGGAGCCAGAGCCAGAGCCGGAGTCGGAGTCGGGGCCGAGGCCAGAGCCGGAGCCGAAGCCGAAGCCGGGGCCGGAACCGGAACCGGAACCGGAGCCGGAGCCGGAGCCGAGGCCAGAACCAGGGCCAGAACCAGGGCCAGAACCGGAGCCTGAGCCAGGGCCGGAACCGAGGCCGGAGCCGAAGCCGGGGTGCGGTGGTGCCGGGCGCGGGGCCGGCGGGTGGGCCGGGCGGGGCACGGGTTTCCGCTCGGTCAACGCCTGGGCTTGTTGTGCGAGTTGGGCCTCTTCGCTGCGCTCGGCGGGGTCGACGCGCTCGACGGGTTCGACGGGTTCGACGGGTTCGACGGGTTCGACGGGTTCGGCGCGCTCGCCTTGTTCGACCCGCTCGGCTTGCTTGAGGGGTTCGGCTCGCTCGGGGCGCTCGGCTTGTTCGGGGCGTCCAGCTTGCCCGGCCCGCTTGGCTTGCCCGGCCCGCTTGGCTTGCTCGGCTCGCTCGGAGCGTCCAGCTTGCTCAGCGCGCTCGGCTCGCTCGGGGCGTCCAGCGTGCTCGGCGAGTCCAGCTTGCTCGGCGGGGTCACCTTGCCCGGCACGCCCACCCTGCCCGGCGTGCTCACCTCGCCCAGGGCGCCAACCCTGACCGGCCCTCTCACCCTGGCCGGCACGCTCACCCTGACCGGCCCGCCCACCCTGGTCGGCGGGCATACCCTGCCCAGCCCGCTCCCCCCTCCCTGCGCGGGCAAGGGACACGCCTGCCCTGCGTGGCGCGGATCGCCGGGAGTTGTTCGAGGAGGCCTCGGAACTCAGGTCGGAGGCGGAGGCGGAGGCGGAGGTGGCTTCGGCGGTGGAGGGCGGTTCTTCTACGGCGGGACGCTGCGTCGGTATGGCGTCCTCGACGGGGGCGGGATCGGGCTCCGGTTCAGGTATCCGGGGGTCGCGTGCCGCGCGGACGAGTGACGGTTCCAGGAAGGCCGGAGTGGGTGACTCCCGATAGACCTCCGGCACCGGCCCCTCCGTCAACTCCCCTTCCTCCGACGCCGGTTCCTCCGCCAACTCCCTTTCCTCCAGCGCCGGTTCCTCACCCGCCGCTCCCTCCTGCGGGAACGCGACCGGAGTCAGTGCCTCCTCCACCTCCGCCAACCCCGGTCGAACCGAAGGCTCCTTCTCCAGCAGCGCGGCCAGCACCTCCCGCAACGGCCCTGCCGCCGACGGGAGTTCGGGCTCCTCGTACAGCACCGCGTGCAGAGTCGCGAGTGTGGTGTCGCGGGCGAACGGGGAACGTCCGCCGAGCGCCGCGCAGAGGGTCGCGCCCAGGGACCAGATGTCCGAGGGCGGTCCCTGTGGACGGCCGGAGATCCGCTCGGGTGCCATGTAGTCGGGTGAGCCGACGAGCATGCCGACCATGGTGAGCGCCTTGGCGTCCTGGATCGCGGCGATGCCGAAGTCGGTGAGCACGACGCGTTGGCCGCGGCTCTCGACGAGTACGTTGCCGGGTTTGATGTCGCGGTGCAGGACGCCGCCCGCGTGCACCTGCCGCAGGGCCGCCACCAGGCCGAGTCCGATGCGGGCGGCCTCGCGCGGGCCGAGCGCGCCGTCCTCCGACAGGATGCGTTCCAGGGAGCGGCCGGCGACCAACTCCATGACGATCCACAGGCGTTCGCCCTCGTCGACGACGTCGTAGACGCGTACGACGTTGGGATGGTCGATCCGGGCCGTCGCCCTGGCCTCGCGGAGGGTGCGCTCGCGGCGGGTGCGGGTGTCCTCCGGGTCGAGGCCGTCTATGCGCATCTCCTTGACCGCGACCTGCCGGTCGAGCATCTCGTCGGCGGCTCGCCACACCCGCCCCATTCCCCCCTGGCCGATACTTTCGACCAACCGATAACGCCTCGTCACCAGCAGCCCCGGAGTACCGCCGCTCCCTGCATTCCCCGTATTCCCCGAATTCCCCATATTCTCTGGCAATCCGTCGCACCCCCCAACGATCGCCTAACTGTTCCCATACAAAACACAATGGTCACACTTCATGCCGTACCAGCATAGTGCGGAGAAATCTTGTGGTACCTCTTCAAGTACTGCGAATTCAGGCGCAGTCCCAGGGGGATACAGGGGAACGCAAGGGGGACGAACATGAGTTCTCGTCGTGCGACGACCATCACAGGATCGCTGCTCACGGCATCTTTCTCGGCGGTGATGATCCTTTCCTTCACCGCCTCGGCCGACGACCAGGGACCCGGGAGCAGCAAGGGGGGAAAGGCCGTGGACGCGGCTCCGGCGGGGGTGAAACTGACCACGCTGCTGCCGGAGAAGATCTCGGTCGACAACAGTTCGAAAAAGACGGCGATCACGGCCACGGTGAAGAATGAGGGGACCAAGGAGAGCGGCGATGTCAATCTCCTGGTCGTCGGTTTCGACGGTCTCAAGGTCAATAGCGTGCAGGGGTGTTCGGCGATCGCCGAAAAGGATCTGCCGCCCGGTTCGAACAGCGGATTCAAGTGCTCCGTCGGCACTCTCGCCGCGGGCAAGTCGAAGTCGTACGCCGTCGACGCGACGTACGACCTGAGCAAGGCCGGGAAGATCTGTCTGCCGGTGATGTCCGCCGACGGCAAGAAGACGTTCTGGCAGCAGGGCCCGGTCCCGTTCGGTACGACGAATCCGTCGCCGAACGCCCCGGCCACCCCGTTGCTGCTCGGCACCGACAACAAGCCGGTGGCGCCCGGCGGCGACACGCTGCCCAAGACGGGGGTTGGCGATGACGTGCTGCCCCTGGGCGCGGCCGGTGCGGCGCTGATCGCGGTGGGCGCGGCGGGTCTGTACTGGTCGCAGCGACGGCCGCGGCGACCCCTGGAGGGCTAGAGCGGCCCTGCGGGACCCCGCGGCCGAAGTCGGGCCAGGGCATGAGCAGAGAGGGAGGGCCGGGTCGCGGGAGCACCCAGCGCTCCCTCTCCGGGGGGCCGTACGGCGTGGAAACGTGAAAGAGGCCCGCCGGGTCCCCGTGCGACCCGGTGAGCCTCTTCCGCAGGAACCGCCTTGTCAGCGCTGCTTGTTGACGAACTTCCAGGCGGTCGGGGTCGCGCCCATCGCCAGGGCGGCCTTCAGGGCGTCGCCGAGGAGGAACGGGGTGAGGCCGGCGGCGATCGCGGCGCTCGTCGACAGGTCGAGGCTCAGCGCGAGGTATGGGACGCCGATCGCGTAGATGATCGCCTCGCCCAGCAGCATCGTGCCCGCCATGCGCAGGACCGAGCGGTCGGCGCCGCGGCGGGCCAGGGCGCCGACGGCGGCGGAGGCGAGGAGCATGCCGATGATGTAGCCGAAGGAGGCGCCACTCCCGTGGGTGCCGCCGGCGAACCACGGCACACCGGCGAGGCCGAGCAGCGCGTAGAGCGCGAGCGAGAGGAAGCCGCGCCCGGCGCCGAGGGACGTGCCGACGAGCAGTGCGGCGAAGGTCTGGCCGGTGACCGGTACCGGGGAGCCCGGCACGGGCACGGAGAGCTGGGCGGCGAGGCCGGTGAGCGCGGCGCCGCCGAGCACGAGGGCGATGTCCCGGACGCGGGAGGCGGGCAGCAGGTCGGCGAGGACCTGTCCGGGGCGGGCGGTGGCGACGGCGGTACTCAAGGGGAACTCCGCAGGTTGACGGGGGTACAGAGGGGACATCGTGACGCTATCCCAGGGCCCTCGGGCCGATCACCGTCAGCGCTCGACAAAGGGTTCGGCGGGGACTTGGTGGGCTCCGGACAAAGGATGCCCGTTACACGCGCCCGGGCGTGATGCCGGTCACGCGGACCTCGTGCCGTCTCGCACACCGACACCCGTTCCGTCTCGCACACCGGTCACCGTCTGGGCAGCCGTGGACCGTTTTGCTAGTTTCGACCGCATGGTTGCCCAGGCCCGGAACTTCGCGTCGCGTCGCTATGTCGACCTGCGACGCCAGGCCGCGGCGACCTGTTACCGCCCCTGAGGCGGGCGGAGCGGATCCGGTGCGCCTCGACGCATGTCTCGCGCGTGATGTGTGAGCTGCACAAGACGACGGCGCACTGTCGGACCCGTTCCCGAGGAAGATCCCCATGCCCCGTACCGCGGCACCGCTTCTCCCGTCCCGCTCCCCCAACTCGCCGAACTCCCCCAACTCACCCAATTCCCGCGTGCCCCGCGCCGCCGACAGCGACCGGCGCCGCACCAACGCGAGTGTCATCCTGCGTTCGGTGCTGGAGCACGGCCCGGTGGCCCGCTCCACCATCTCCCGGCTTACCGGACTGTCCCCGGCGTCGGTCACCGACTACTGCGCCCGCTTCACCGAACTCGGCCTGATCCAGGAATCCGCCTCACCTCAGCGCTCGAACGGTGTGGGCCGACCCCATATACCCGTCGACCTGGACGCGTCACGGTTCCTTGTGGGCGGGGTCCATGTGGCCGTGCCCTATACGACGGTCGCGCTGCTCGATCTGCGCGGGCGGGTGGTCGCCGAGCGGCGCATTGGGCACGACATCACCGACCCCTCACGCGTGTTGGCGCGGGCCGCCGAAGGGCTGGACGCGCTGCTCGCGGAGGCGGCCGGGGCCACCCCGCTGGGTGTCGGGTTCGCCGCCGGCGGCTGGGTGGACCGGGACTCCGGGACCATCGTCGACCATCCGCTGCTGGGCTGGCGGGACGTCCCGGTGCGCGAGATCCTCGGCTCCCGCACCGGGCTCCCGGTCCATGTCGACGGCCACGCACGGGCGTTGGTGAACGCGGAGCGCCTGTTCGGGCGGGCGGCCCGGGGCAGCCGTAGCGTGCTGCATCTCTTCGTCGGCAATGTCGTCGACGCGGCGTTCGCCACCAACGACGAGGTGCACCACGGTCCCCGATCGCAGGCCGGGGCGATCGCCCATCTGCCGCTGCGCGGCGGCACCGAGCCGTGCGACTGCGGGCGCGTCGGCTGCCTCCAAGTGGAGCTGAGCGAGCGGACGTTGTGCCGGCGGGCCCGGGAGGCGGGGATCGTCGACGGGGTGAACCCGACCCATGTCGTGGCGGCGGCCGAGCGCGGAAACCCGGTCGCCGTACGGCTGTTGACGCAGCGGGCGCGGATGGCCGGGCGGGCGGCCGGGCTGCTGCTCGACATCCTCAACCCGGAGACGGTGGTCGTCACCGAGCTGGGGATCATCCACCGCGAGGACTGCCTGCGCGCGCTGCGCGAGGAGGTCGGTGACGCCCGTGCGTCCGCCGTCGTGCCGACGAGTTTCCCGGATTCCGTGCTGGCCGTGGCGGGCGGTTCGGTGATGCTGGACGTGCTGTACCGGGATCCGTTGAGCGCCTCACCGGCGACTATTTAATTCAGAAACTCCGAATGTTGACAGGGGGTGGGCGTGACCGGGAACATCCTGGTCATGAGCCTGTCGATGAGTTGTCGCACTTCTTGTTGCTGACCCGCTGAAGCGCCCCGAGCGCCGGCCTCATCCTGCCTGAATTCACTTTTCCAGCTTTCTGCTGCCCGGAATTCTGTCCGCATTCCCCAGCATTCCCCAGACTTCTCATCCGTTGAATCAGGGAGCCCTCCCATGCCCAGTTCCCGTGCGCCCGGCCTCGACCGGCGGCTCTTCCTCACCTCCGTGCTCGGTGCCGCCGCGGGCATCGCCGGCCTCAGCGGCTGCGCCACGAGCAGCGCCGCGGCCTCCAAGTCCGGGGCCGGTCTGTCGGCCCCGCTCGCCGAGAAGGTGCCGACCGGCACGAGTCTGAAGATCTCCTCGTATCTGAACACCCAGCAGCTGCAGTTCAAGCTGGCGAAGCTGCCCAAGTTGCCCTTCACTGTGTCGAGTTGGGTGAACATCGGGGCCGGACCCGATGTCATCAACGCGTTCCGCGCCAAGTCCCTGGACCTCGCCAACAACGCGGGCATCCCGCCGATCCAGGCGCACTACCAGGGCTTCGACGCGAAGATCGTCGCGATCAACATCACCCGCAAGCCCAACTACCTCTTCGCCACCAAGCCCGGCAGCGACATCCACACGGTCGCCGACTTCAAGGGCAAGAAGCTGGCGTTCTCGCAGGGCCAGGCCCAAGGCGTCGTCCTGCTGCGGGCGTTGAAGGAAGCGGGACTGAAGTACGACGAGGTGAAGCTGGTCCCGCTGACCAGCAACCAGTTCTTCACCGCCCTGCAGTCCGGCCAGGTCGACATCGCCCCGCTCGCCAACAGCCAGGCACCCGCGTACCTCAAGCAGTACGAGGCGAAGGGCGCCCGCGCGATCACCACCGATGTCGTAGACCTGCTCAGCCTGTTGTGGTCGCCGTCCGCCGTGCTGGCCGACTCCGCGAAGGCCGCCGCGATCGCCGCGTACATCCCGCAGTGGGCGCAGGGCCTGGTCTGGCAGTACGAGAACCCGGATACCTGGAACGAGGAGTTCTACGTCAAGACGCAGAACCTGACTCTCGCGCAGGCCCAGTCGGTCACCGCGCTGGCCAACAAGCCGTTGTTCCCGCCGAGTTGGGACGAGGCCGTGAAGTGGGAGCAGGAGACCGCCGATCTGCTGGCGGAGGGCGGCTTCGTGAAGGAGTTCAAGGTGGACTCGCTCTTCGACCGGCGCTTCGAGTCCATCGCGGCGAAGGCCGTACCGGCGGAGTACCGGAAGTGACGGCCATGACCACGACCACGTCCCAGACGACCGACGCAACCACCGTGCCGGTGACCGCCGTTGAGGAGAAGACGGCCGTACGACGCAGGCGGCGTCGCGGTCTCGCCCCCGGCAAACGCCTGCCCGCCTCCCGGATCGTCGGTCCCGTCCTCTTCCTCACGCTGTGGGCCGTCGCCTCCGCCGCCGGGCAGTTGGACCCGGCCGCGATCCCGGCGCCCTGGACGGTGCTGAAGACCGCCGGCCGGCTGTGGACGTCCGGCACGCTGCCCACGGACATACTGACCTCCCTGGAACGCGCCGCCTACGGCTTCGCCCTCGGCCTCACCGCCGGTGTCGTCCTCGCCCTGGCCGCCGGGCTCAGCCGGATCGGCGAGGCGCTGATCGACGGGACCGTACAGCTCAACCGGGCCATCCCCACCCTCGGCCTCATCCCGCTGTTCATCCTCTGGCTGGGCATCGGCGAGACCTTCAAGATCGCCATCATCGCGATCGTCGTCTACATCCCGATCTACCTCAACCTGCACGCCGCGCTGTCCGGCATCGACCACCGCTATGTCGAACTCGCCGAGGTCCAGGGCCTGTCGAGGCTCCAGTTCATCCGCCAGATCGTCATCCCCGGCGCCCTGCCCGGCTTCTTCGTGGGCCTGCGCCTCGGGGTGACCGGCTCCTGGCTGAGCCTGGTGGTCCTGGAACAGATCAACGCCACCAGCGGCCTCGGCTACATGATGTTCCAGGCCCAGAACTACGGCCAGTCCGACGTCATCCTCGTCGGCCTGCTGATCTACGGCGTGTTCGGCCTGGTCTCCGACAGCGCGGTCCGTCTCGTCGAACGGAGGGTGCTGTCATGGCGCCGCACACTCAGCAGCTGACCACCACCGCCCCCACCGTCCAACTCCGGGGCCTGACACGGTCGTTCGACGGCCGTACCGTCCTCGACTCCATCGACCTCGACCTGCCCGCCGGACAGTTCACCGCCCTGCTCGGGCACAGCGGCTCCGGCAAGAGCACGCTGCTGCGGGCCATCGCGGGGCTGGACCACGAGGTCGTCGGGAGCGGCCAACTCACCGCGCCCGAGCGGGTGTCGGTGGTGTTCCAGGACTCCCGGCTGCTGCCCTGGCGGCGGGTCCTCGACAACGTGCTGCTGGGGTCGGAGGGTAAGGAGGCCGCGGCGAAGGGGCGCGAGGCCCTCGCCGAAGTGGGGCTCGCCGGTCGTGAGCGTGCCTGGCCCAACGAGTTGTCCGGCGGCGAGGCGCAGCGGGCGGCTCTTGCCCGGTCTCTTGTCCGTGAGCCTGAACTCCTGCTGGCCGATGAGCCGTTCGGGGCGTTGGACGCGCTGACCCGCATTCGGATGCACGTGTTGCTGCGCGAGCTGTGGGAGCGGCATCGGCCCTCGGTGTTGCTGGTCACCCATGACGTTGATGAGGCGATCGTCCTCGCGGATCGGGTGCTTGTGCTGGAGGAGGGGCGGATCGGGCTGGACCTTGCCATCGATCCTGAGGTGCCGCGGGCGGAGTATCGGGAGCGGTTGCTGGCGGCGCTCGGTGTGACGTCGGATTCGCGGTGAGCGTCGGACTCGCGGTGACCGTCGGACTCACGGTGAGCGTCGGTTGCTCGTGCCGTCTCCTGGGGGCTACGCCCCCAGACCCCCATCGGCCCTGAAGGGGCCTCGTCCTCAAACGCCGGACGGGCTGGATATTGGCGGCCTGTGCCGAAAGGTCGCCGGACGGACTGGATATGGCGGCCCGTGCCGCAAAGCCGCCCGACGGACTGGATATGGCGGCCCGCGTCGAAAAGTCGCCCGACGCGCTGGATATTGGCGGCCTGTGTCGAAAAGTCGCCGGACGAGCTGATTTTCGCGGCCCGCGTCGAGAAGTCGCCCGACGCGCTGATTCACGCACCCGAACACTCACGTAAAGGAACTGGCATGCCCCGCCAACTCCACCTCAACGCCTTCCTCATGAACACCGGCCACCACGAAGCTTCCTGGCGCCTCCCGGAGAGCAACCCCTACGCCCACGTCGAGCTGGACCACTACATACGACTGGCCCGCATCGCCGAACGCGGCACCTTCGACTCCCTCTTCCTGGCCGACGGACCGCAGTTGTGGAACAACCTCGCCCAACGCCCCGCCGGAGCACTGGAACCGCTCACCCTGCTCACCGCGCTGGCGACGGCCACCGAGCACATCGGCCTCATCGCCACGGCGTCCACGTCGTACAACTCCCCCTACAACCTGGCCCGCAAGTTCGCCTCGCTCGACATCATCAGCGGCGGCCGGGCCGGCTGGAACATCGTCACGACCGCCGGTGCCGAGGCCGCCCGCAACTTCGGTCTGGAGCACGAGCCCGCGCACGCGGACCGGTACGCCCGGGCCGCCGAGTTCCTCGACGTGGCTCTCAAGCTCTGGGACAGCTGGGAGGACGACGCGATCGTCGCCGACAAGGCGGCCGGCGTGTGGGGCGACGACGCGAAGATCCACCCGCCGCGTCACCAGGGGACGTACTTCAGTGTCGAGGGCGCCCTCAACGTCCCCCGCTCACCGCAGGGTTACCCGCTTCTCGTGCAGGCGGGTTCGAGCGAGGACGGCAAGTCGTTCGCGGCGCGGTACGCGGAGGCGGTGTTCACCGCGCAGCAGACCCTCGCCGACGCGCAGACGTTCTACGCGGACCTCAAGTCCCGTACGGAGGCGGCCGGTCGGAACCCCGACCACATCAAGGTGCTGCCCGGCATCGTCCCGGTGCTCGGCTCGACGGAGGCCGAGGCACACGCGAACGAGCGACTGCTGGAGGACCACATCGTGTACACGCACGGAGTGGACCACCTGGAGCGGCTTCTGCAACTGGAGCCCGGGACGCTGGAGTTGGATGCCCCGCTCCCCGCCGACCTCCCTCCCGAAGACGCCATCGAAGGCGCCAAGAGCCGCTACACCCTCGTCGTCGAACTCGCCCGCCGCGACCGGCTGACCGTACGGCAACTGATCGGTCGGCTCGGTGGCGGACGCGGGCATCTCACCTTCGCCGGTACGCCGGAGCAGGTCGCCGACGCGATCGAGACCTGGTTCACCCAGGGCGCCGCCGACGGCTTCAACATCATGCCCGCGGTCCTGCCCTCCGGCCTCGAAGCCTTCGTCGACCACGTCGTCCCGCTCCTCCGCACCCGCGGCCTGCTCCGCACGGAGTACGGCCCGCGCACCACCCTCCGGGAGCGCTACGGCCTCCCCCGCCCCGCCAACCAGTACACCCAACCCGCCTTTGCCTGAAGGGACTTCACCATGCCCATCGAGATCCAGAAGGTCACCGCGAACATCGGCGCGCGCGTGTCCGGCGTAGACATCAACAAGCCGCTCGACGCCGAGCAGGTGACGGCGATCCGTGAGGCCCTCAACGTCCACAAGGCGCTGGTCTTCGACGACGTACACCTCGACGACGAGGGCCAGGAGGCCTTCGCCCGGCACTTCGGGGACGTCACCACCGCCCACCCCACCGTGGCCGCCGTCGACGGCGCCCCGAACGTACTCCCCGTCGACAGTGAGCGCGGCCGGGCCAACCACTGGCACACCGACGTGACCTTCGTCCTCAACCCGCCCCAGGCCAGCACCCTGCGCAGCATCACGATCCCGCCGTACGGCGGCGAGACCCTGATCGCCAGCTCGGCGGCGGCCTACCGCGACCTCCCCGAACCGCTGCGCGCCCTCGCGGACACCCTGTGGGCGGAGCACACCAACGACTACGACTACGCCGTGCCGGAGGAGGAGATCGACGACGAACGGGCCGCGCAGCGCGCCCAGTTCACGTCCATCAAGTTCCGTACGGTCCACCCGGTCGTCCGCGTCCACCCGCTGACCGGTGAACGCGGCCTGTTCATAGGCGGTTTCGCGCAACGGATCGTAGGCCTCTCGACCGCCGAGTCCCGCAAGATCCTCGACCTCCTCCAGGCGTACGTCACCCGCCCCGAGAACATCCTGCGCTGGCGCTGGTCCCCGAACCAGCTCGTCCTCTTCGACAACCGCATCACCCAGCACTACGCCATCGACAACTACGACGACCAGCCCCGCCGCCTCAACCGCGTCACCGTCGCCGGCGACATCCCGGTCGGCATCGAGGGCAAGGAGAGCTACTCGATCGAGGGCGACGCGTCGCACTACACGTCGGTCGCGGAGTAACCACGCGGCCGATCACACACCTGATCCGATCCCGTCCCGAAAACGCCCCCGCGGTACACCCGCGGGGGCTTCTTGTTGCTAACCTGCACTTGCAAGTAAGTGGCAATAAGAGTTCCAGAGGTTCGAAGGGGATCGATCCGCCATGCCCGTCTACACACTGCCCGACCTGCCCTACGACTACTCCGCGCTCGCCCCCGTGATCAGCCCCGAGATCATCGAGCTGCACCACGACAAGCACCACGCGGCCTACGTCAAGGGAGCCAACGACACGCTGGAGCAGCTGGCGGAGGCACGCGACAAGGAGCACTGGGGGTCGGTCAACGGCCTGGAGAAGAGCCTGGCGTTCCACCTGTCCGGCCACATCCTGCACAGCATCTACTGGCACAACATGACGGGCGACGGCGGCGGCGAACCGCTGGCCGCGGACGGCGTCGGCGGCCTCGCGGACGCCCTCACCGAGTCCTTCGGCTCCTTCGCCGGCTTCAAGGCCCAGCTCACCAAGGCCGCAGCGACGACGCAGGGTTCGGGCTGGGGCGTCCTCGCCCTTGAGCCCCTCAGCGGCCGCCTGATCGTCGAGCAGGTCTACGACCACCAGGGCAACGTCGGCCAGGGCTCCACCCCCCTCCTCGTCTTCGACGCCTGGGAGCACGCCTTCTACCTCCAGTACAAGAACCAGAAGGTCGACTTCATCGACGCCATGTGGGCGGTCGTCAACTGGCAGGACGTAGCGAGGCGTTACGAGGCGGCGAGGTCCCGGCAGACGATCCTGCCCGTATGACCCGTATGAATCGTCCTGCCTCGTGATCGTCTTCTCACCTTTCACGCGGGCAGGCGGCTAGAGAGAAGGCCCCCGCGAGGACGTGACTCGCGGGGGCCTTCCCCTTCAATCCTCCGTCCCACAGGGCACGTTGAGCGACAACAGGGCGACCGCCCCTTCCTGCAACCGGAGTTCACTCACCGCCGCGTTCCGCAATCTCGGAAACACCCGCCGGTACTCGCTGAGCGGAATCGCCAGCAACCGGCACAGCACCAGCCGCAGGAGGGTGTTGTGCGCGACGACCAGAACGCGTTGGTCGGGGTGGGCGGTGGCGATGCGGTGGAGGGCGGCTGTGCCGCGTGTCGCTGCTGCCGTTGGGTCCTCGGCGCCGGGGAAGGCGTGGGTCACCGGGTCGGAGCGGAAGGCATGGGCCGCCTTCGGGTTCTCCGCCTCGAATTCTGCGAGCGTGCGGCCCTCCAGCACCCCGAAGTCGCATTCCGCCAGGGCGGGTTCGGTGTGCGGGGTGAGGTTCAGGGCGCGGGCCGCGGGGGCTGCCGTGCGGATCGCTCGGGACAGCGGGGAGGTCCAGATCGCGTCGACCAGGTGGGTGGCCGCCCAGCGGCCGAGGGATTCCGCCTGGGCGATGCCCGTGTCCGTGAGGGGGACGTCGCTGATGCCGGCGTAGCGGTTCTCGGCGTGCCAGATGGTTTGGCCGTGGCGGGCGAGGAGGAGGGTGGTGGTGCTCATGAGTCGGCGGCTTTCTGGTTCAGGCGGGTGCGGGTGTGGGTCGCGAGCGGGGTCGGTAGCCAGCCTCGGGTCTCCAGTTCGTCCACCAGGCGAGCGTACGGTTCGGTGAAGCGGGCCGTGCGGGACGCGCGGGGTTCGAGGACGGTGCGGATGCGGACCATGCGGTCGGCCGTGTCCGCCAGGCTCGTGCCCAGCCCGGCGTGGGCCGCCAACACCGCCATTCCCAGGGCCGGTTCGATCTGTTCCGGTACCCGGGCCGGGCGGCCGAGGATGTCGGCGCGGAGCTGGTTCCAGTACGCGCTGCGGGCCGCGCCGCCCGTGAAGGTGAGCGGACCGTCTATCTCGGCGCCGAGGTGGTGGAGGTAGTCCAGGCAGAGGCGTTCGGTGAAGGCCACGCCCTGGAGTACCGCCGCCCAGCGGTCCGCGTCGGAGGCCGGGGTGCCGAGGGTGAAAGCGGTGGCGGCCGGGGCCAGGAAGGGGAAGCGTTCACCGGGTGAGGTCAGGGGGTAGGTCAGGGCTCCGGACGGCTCGTACCCGGCCGCCGTCCTGTCCATCTCCGCCGGGTCCGACTCGGCCGGCAGCGCGCCCGCCCCGACGCTCGACGCCCCGCCCGGCAGCCAACTCCCGTCCGGTGCGCGGTGGTTGTAGACCACGCCGGTGTCGTCCCGGAGGGGCCGCGCTGACGCCCCTTTCAGGACCAGCGTGGTGCCGAGCACCGAGTTCCAGGCGCCGTAGCGCAGCGCGCCCGACGCGATCTGCGCCGCGCAGCCGTCCGTCATGCCCGCGATGACCGGGGTACCGGCGGGGATGCCGGTCGCTTCGGCGGCGGCCCGGCAGACCTCCCCGAGCCGGCTCCCGGGTCGTACCACCTCCGGCAACACCTCGCCCAAGTAAGCCAGTTGAGGCGGCCAGGCCTCGCGCTCCGCGTCGTAGCCCGTCTTGAGTGCGTGACTGGAGTCGGTCGGGACCGGCGCGCCCGTCAGCCGTGCGGTGATGACATCGGGCTGGTGAGTCACCCACGTCACCTGCCCCAGCCCCCGTTCCTGCCCCCGCCCGTACTCCTCCAACAGCCACAACGCCTTCGGCAGCGCCCAGCTCGTCTGCATCCCCACCCGCGCCGCCTCCGCCACCGCGCGCCCGTCGTCGTACATCAACCCCGTTGTGAGCGGGCGTCCTTGAGCGTTCGTCAGGAGTACGGTCCCGGAGGTGCCGCACACCGCGAGCCCGCCGAGCCGTAGCCCCGACGACACAGGTCCCGTCAGTGCGGCACGGCACGCGGTGCACACCGCCTCCCACCACTCCCCCGGGTCCTGTTCGTGGCGTACGCCGTCCCGGTGGTTGGTCAGCGGGGCGGTGCCGGCGCCGAGGACGCGCCCGTCGCCGCTGACCAGCAGCGCGCGGACGCTCTGCGTGCCCAGGTCGATGCCCAGCCACGCCCCGCCGTCACCCTCGAACATCATCCGGACCTCCCACAGGGGTTACGCATTCGGCATTCCCCGTTCATCGTGGCAAAGAGGGAGGGAGCCCCACGATGACCGAGACCCTGCGTGTCGTCGCCGCCGGTGACCATTTCGTCCTGCCGTCGCTGATCACGTCCGCGATCGCCGAGGAACTGCGCGAACACCCCTTCACCACAACCGAGTTGACCCTCGGCTGGCCCTTGGAACCCTTCGGTCCCGTCGCCGAGGTCGAGGAGGCGAGCGACGCCGAGGACGAGGTGATCGACGCCCTGCGGAGCAGCGGCAGCCAGGTGCTGGTCACCCAGATGGGGCCGGTCACCGAGCGCGTGCTGGAGGCCTGCCCCGATCTCCGGCTGGTCGTCGTGTGCCGGGGCGGGCCCGTCAACGTCAACCTGGACGCCGCGAAGACCCACGACGTACGGGTGTGCTTCGCACCCGGCCGCAATGCCGCCGCGACCGCCGAGTTCACCGTCGGGATGATGCTGGCCGCGCTCCGCCGTATCCCGCAGGCGCACGAACTCCTTGCCGGGCAAGGGAGTTGGGAGTCCGGGGCCGCCTACTACACGTACGAGCGGAGCGGGTTGGAGCTGGAGGATCTGCCGGTCGGGCTCGTCGGGTACGGCGCGGTCGGCAGTCGGGTCGCCCGGGTGCTCTGTGCGTTCGGGGCCCGCGTGATGGTGTACGACCCTTATGTGCACGGCGAGATCCACGGACTGCGCGTCGGAGCGCTGGACGAACTCCTCCGGCGTTCCCAAGTCATCACCCTGCACGCCCGGTTGACCCCCGAGACACGCGGCCTCATCGGCGCCCGCGAACTGGCTCTGCTGCGGCCCGGCGCGGTGGTGGTGAACGTGGCGCGCGGCCCGTTGCTGGACGAGGACGCGTTGTGCGACGCGTTGGAGAGCGGGCAGGTGTCGGCGGCGGCCCTGGACACATACACGCGCGAACCATTGCCCACCGGGGCACGGCTGTTCGGCTTCGCAGACCGGGTCGTCCTCACCCCGCATCTCGGAGGTGCATCCCGCTCCGTGGCCGAGAAGGCGGCACGGATATCGGCGGCGGAGGTGGGCCGCTGGGCACGAGGCGAGCGTCTGTCCCACCAACTCGGTTGAGGGCCCACCAACTCCGACTGTGCCAACGCGTCGGCCGAGAGGGAGCCGTAGGGGCGCGCCGGTGTCGAGAGACCCAGCGCGCGGAGGCCCGAAGGGTCGAGCACGGTGGGGCTCTCGACACCGGCTCCCAGCGCCCCGAAGGCGACCGAACCAAAGGAGGTGCGCGCGGGGTGACTTCTCAACACCGGCCCACCCGCGCGGCACCAACTAAACACCGGCCCAGCTTCCCGGCACCGTCCCAACCCCGGCCCACCTCCATCCCCCTCTCCCCCCAAAAAAAGAGCCGACCCCCAGGAGGCCCCCCATGTACGTCGGAATCGACGTCGGCACATCCACCGTCAAGGCCGCCGCCTTCGACGGCACCGGACGCCAACTCGCCGTAGCCGCAAGGCCGGTGGGGCTGTCGATGCACGGTGGGTTCGTCGAGCAGGACATGGACGAGGTCTACGGCGCGGTCGTCGCCGTACTGGATGAACTGGACGAACTCACGTCGGGCACGGCCGGGCCGGTCGAGCTCGCCGGGCTCACCGGGCAGGGCGACGGGGTGTGGCTGGTGGACGCGGAAGGGCGGCCGGTGCGGGCGGCGGCGTCCTGGATGGACGGGCGGGCGCACGAACTGCTCGGTCAGTGGCTGGCGGACGGGACGTTCGAGACGGTGTTCCGGCGGACGGGGAGTGCGATGTTCCCGGGGTGTCCGGGCCCGTTGCTGGCCTGGCTGGCGGCACACGAGCCCAAGTCGCTGGACGCGGCGGCGACTGCCCTGTACTGCAAGGACATGGTGTTCCAGCGGCTGACGGGGGCGCCGGCGACCACCGATGTGTCGGACGCGTCGATGCCGTTCCTCGACCCCCGGACGCGGTCGTACGACAACGGTGTCGTGGAACTCCTCGGCCTGACCCGGCGCCGGGGGCTGCTGGCCCCGGTGAGCGACCCGGTCGCGACGGCCGAGACGCGCGGCGAGGGGTTGCCGGCGGGGACGCGGATCGCGAACGGGCCGTACGACCTGCCCGCCTGCGCGCTCGGTGCGGGCGTGACGGAGCCGGGCGACGGGCTGCTCATCGTCGGGACGTGCCTCGCCAGCCTGGTCGCGACGACCGATCTGGATCTGAGCGGTGAACCGGCCGGCCTGTACATCTCCCTCGACCGGCCGGGGCACTGGCTGCGCGCGATGCCGGCGATGGTCGGTACGGCGGCCCTGGACTGGGTGCTGTCGACGACGGGCGTCCGGCACGAGGAGGTGGACGCGTTACTCGCGGCGACCCCGGCCGGTGCGAACGGGGTGCGGGTGCTGCCGTACTTCGCGCCGTCCGGCGAACGGGCGCCCTTCGTCGAGCCCCGGCTGCGCGCCGAACTGACCGGTGTCTCCCTGGAGTCGACGCCCGCCGATCTGATCCGCGCGACCTGCGAGGGCATCGGGTACGCGGCCCGGCACTGTCTGGAGGCGGCCGGGCTGACGGGTTCGCTGGCCGTGTGCGGCGGCGGTACGCGCAGCCCCGCCTGGATGCGGCTCCTCGCCGATGTCCTGGGCCGGCCGCTGCGGGTCGTCGAGGGTGAGGTGGGGGCGCGGGGCGCGGTGCTGGCGGCGGCGGAGCGGTACGGGGTCGCGTTGGACACCGGGGCGTGGACCCGGCCGACGGAGGTCGTCGAGCCGGACGCGGGGCGGGCCGCGTACTACACGAAGGGGTTCGCGGAGCATCTGGCGCGGCTTGCCGAGGCGCGGCAGCGGGCCCGTGCCTGACCTGGCCCCTCCTGACCTGGCCCCTCCTGACCTGGCCCCTCCTGACCTGGCGCCTCCCGACCCGTCCCCTCCTGACCCCGGTCCGCCGAGCACCGGGAAGAACAGCGGACCGGGGTCGGTCAGGAGCGGGGAAGCACGGCGGCCCGAGGCCGACCCGGAGCCGGAAAACACAGCAGACCGGGGCCGATCCGGAGCGGGGAAGCACGGCGGACCGGGGCCGACCCGGAGCCGGGAAACACAGCGGACCGGGGTCGATCGGGTCCCGTTCCGGCTGCGCCCCGCCCCCGCGGGCGCTTACGCTCGCAGGGCCGGGGCGCCGGGTGGCCGGGGCCGTCTCGCGTGGAGGTTGGACATGGTGCACAAGTGGTGCCCCGGGTGCCGGGGCCCGCTGCGGGAGTTCCGGGACCTGGACGACAAGGAGAAGGCGTTCGTCCGGGAGCAGAAGAAGGACTTCGCCCCCGAGGCGTACATACGCTGCGCCGTCCCTGGTTGCCGGCGCTTCCAACGGCACCTCAACTGGCAGGACGGCGGTTACTTCCCCAAGCCGGACGAGTGAGCCCTACCAGTCCTGCCGGCCGTACAGGTTCTGCGGGTTGCTTACAGGTTGCTGAAGTCCGGGCCCTTGGTGCGCGAGCGCTTGATCTCGTAGAAGCCGGGGACTGAGGCGACCGCGACGGTGCCGTCCCACAGGCGGGCGGCCTCCTCGCCCTTGGGGGCGGGGGTGACGACCGGGCCGAAGAAGGCGATCTGCTCGCCGTCGGGGCCGGGTACCGCGATGACGGGGGTGCCGACGTCCTGGCCGACCTTGTCGATGCCCTCCTTGTGGGAGGCGCGCAGCTCCGCGTCGAACTCGAAGTCCTCCTGGTCGGCGTAGTCGATCAGGTCGGCGGGCAGGCCGACGTCCGCGAGCGCGCCGGCGATGGCCTCGACGGTCGGGCCCTCGCCGTTGTTGTGGATGCGGGTGCCGAGCGCGGTGTAGAACGGGCCGAGGGCGTCCGCGCCGTGCTTCTGCCAGACGGCGGTGACCACGCGGATCGGCTTCCACGCCTTGGTCGCGAGCAGCTCGCGGTACTCCTCGGGCAGCTCGTCGATCTTGGGCTCGTTGAGCACCGCCAGGCTCATGATGTGCCAGCGGACCTCGATGTCCCGGACCTTCTCCACTTCGAGCACCCACCGGGAGGTCATCCAGGCCCAGGGGCACAGCGGGTCGAACCAGAAGTCCACGGGGGTCTTGGCGGTCTCAGACATGGCGCTCCTCGGAATACGGCCGTTTCCTCACGGCAACACCGCCTCCCGCCACCTCATTCCCGGGTGCCCGCGGTCAGGGGCGCATGGCAGGATCGGCCCTGACCTCACAGCGAACACCGTTGATCGAACACCATCCGAGGGAGTGCCTCCGTGCCCGGTGAGAATCTGTCCCGCGACGAGGCCCGGGAGCGGGCCGCCCTGCTGTCCGTCGACGGGTACGACGTGTCCCTCGACCTGCGTTCGGCGGTGGGTGACGAGGCCGGGCAGGGGCCGCGGACGTTCCGTTCCGTGACCACGATCCGGTTCCGGTGCGCCGAGCCGGGCGCGGCGAGCTTCGCGGACCTGATCGCGCCGGGCGTCACCGCCGTGTCGCTCAACGGCAAGGACCTCGACCCGGGCGCGGTCTTCGACGGCTCCCGCATCCAGCTGGAGGACCTGGCCGCCGAGAACGAGCTGATCGTCGACGCGCGGTGCGCGTACTCCCGTACCGGCGAGGGCATGCACCGCTTCGTCGACCCCGAGGACGGCGAGGTCTACCTCTACACCCAGTACGAGCCGGCCGACTCGCGCCGCGTCTTCGCCAACTTCGAGCAGCCGGACCTCAAGGCGCCGTTCCGCTTCGAGGTACGGGCCCCCGAGGGCTGGACGGTGTGGAGCAACGGCACCGGTGAACTGGCCGACGGCGTATGGAAGTTCGCGGAGACGAAGCCGATCTCGACGTACATCACGGCGTTCCTCGCGGGCCCGTACCACTACGTCACGGACTCCTACTCCCGCACCTTCGACGACGGTACGACGCTGGAGATCCCGCTCGGCGCGATGTGCCGCAAGGGCCTGGCACCGCACTTCGACTCCGACGACGTGTTCCTGGTGACGAAGCAGGGGCTGGACTTCTTCCACGACCACTTCGACTACCCGTACCCGTTCGGCAAGTACGACCAGGCGTTCGTGCCCGAGTACAACCTGGGCGCGATGGAGAACCCGGGTCTTGTCACCTTCCGCGAGGAGTACATCTTCCGCGGGAAGGTGACGCAGGCGTCGTACTCGGGGCGGGCGAACACGATCCTGCACGAGATGGCGCACATGTGGTTCGGCGACCTGGTCACCATGGAGTGGTGGGACGACCTGTGGCTGAAGGAGTCCTTCGCCGACTTCATGGGCGCGTTCGCGCTGGTCGGCGCGACCCGCTTCACCGACGGCTGGATCACGTTCGCCAACCGCCGCAAGGCGTGGGCGTACCGCGCGGACCAGCTGCCCTCCACGCACCCCATCACCGCCGACATCCGCGACCTCCAGGACGCCAAGCTCAACTTCGACGGCATCACGTACGCCAAGGGGGCGTCCGTACTGAAGCAGTTGGTGGCGTACGTCGGCCAGGACGCGTTCCTGGAGGGTGCGCGGCGCTACTTCAAGCGGAACGCGTACTGCAACACTCGGCTGGCTGACCTGTTGTCGGTGCTCGAGGAGACCAGCGGCCGGGACATGACGTCCTGGGCGCGATCGTGGCTGCAGACAGCCGGGGTCAACTCCCTTACTCCGCAAGTGGTGTTGGACGTGGAGGGCGGCCGGATCGCCGAGTTGACGGTGCTTCAGGAGGCCGCCGCGTCACATCCCGAACTCCGGCCGCACCGCGTGGTGGTGGGCCTCTACCGCATGGAGGGCAGGCAGCTCGTGCGGTACGCGCGGGCCGAGGTGGACGTCGACGGCCCGCGGACGGTCGTGGTGGAGCTGGCCGCTGCGGACGCCCCGGAGCTGGTGCTCGTCAACGACGACGACCTCACGTACTGCAAGACCCGTTTCGACGCGACCTCGTTGGCCACCCTGCGCGAGCACCTCGGCGCGCTCACCGACCCGATGGCGCGTGCCCTGTGCTGGTCGGCGCTGTGGAACATGACGCGGGACGCGTTGCTGCTGGCGCCCGACTTCATCGACCTGGTGGCGCAGTTCGGGCGCCGGGAGACCGACATCGGCGTGCTGCAGATGCTGCACGCGTGGGCGAACTCGGCGCTGGTCAACTACTCGCCGCCGTGGTGGCGCGAGACCGGCGCGAAGATCCTGGGGCACATCGCGCTGCGGGATCTGCGGGGGGCCGAGCCGGGCAGCGAGCACCAGTTGGCCTGGGCGCGGTTCTTCGCGTCGGTGGCGTCGGCGCCGGACGAACTGGCGTTGCTGCGGGGCCTGTTGGACGGTACGGAGAAGATCGAGGGGCTGGTCGTCGACCAGGAGCTGCGCTGGGCGTTCCTGGAGCCGCTGACCGCGCACGGGGCGGCGGACGAGTCCGCGGTGGCCGCCGAGCTGGCCCGCGACGACACGGCGTCCGGCAAGCGCCACCAGGTCCGCTGTCTCGCCGCCCGTCCCTCGGCGGCCGTCAAGGCGCAGGCGTGGGCGCAGGTCGTCGAGTCGGACGCGCTGTCCAACGCGCTGGTCGAGGCGACGATCGCGGGCTTCGTGCAGCCGTCGCAGCGGGAGTTGCTGGCGCCGTACACGGAGAAGTACTTCGCGGCGATCGAGCGGGTGTGGGCGGAGCGGTCGATCCAGATCGGGGTGGACGTGGTGCGGGGGCTGTTCCCGGCGTACCCGGCCGCCGAGGACGCGCGGGCGACGCTGGACGCGACGGACGCGTGGCTGACGTCCCACGAGGGGGCGGCCCCTGCCCTGCGCCGGCTGGTGCTGGAGGCGCGGGACGATCTGGCGCGGGCGCTGCGGGCGCAGGCGGCGGACAACGAGGGACGGGGTTCCGGCGGCTCGCAGGGCTGATCGTTGGCCTGTGATTGGCCTCTCCGTGACCGTTACTGAATACAGGTAATCGCAGCCGTAACCCCTGGTCCACCCCATCCGGACCAGGGGTTTTCGGTGCCTACTCGGCATCCGAACGCCTGTCCTTTAGTACTGCCTTGTCCGGATTTGTCGACGGGCGTGTAACAGCGGTTAGGGAGCGGATCCGGCGCGGGAAACCCCGTTGCATGAACCACAACACCCCGCTCTCCCCCCGCCCCCTCAGCCACCTCTCCGAGGTGCACCGCCGGGTTCTGACGACGGCTCAGCTCCGTGCGCACGGCGTCCCGGCCGCCGAGGTGAACGAGCAGTGCCGTCCCGACGGCCCCTGGCAGCAACTCCTCCCCGGCGTCGTCCTGTTGCACTCCGGCCCGCCCACCGGCGAGGAGCGGCTGCACGCGGTGCTGATGTACGCGGCACGGGAGCGGGGGACCGGGGTCCCGGTCCAGCCCGGCGCGGAGGAGCCGCACCGCCCGACGTACACCGAGACGATGGTCACGGGCCTGGCGGCGCTGGCCCTGCACGGTTTCACGTCGGCGCCGGAGTTGGCCTCCCTGAAGCACATCGACGTCCTGGTCCCCCGGATGCGCCGGCTGCGCTCCACGGGCTGCGCCCGCATCGTCCGCACGGCG
Source organism: Streptomyces xylophagus (assembly GCF_000716435.1). Lineage (GTDB taxonomy): Bacteria > Actinomycetota > Actinomycetes > Streptomycetales > Streptomycetaceae > Streptomyces > Streptomyces xylophagus. The sequence continues at coordinate 334,662 of NZ_JNWO01000006.1, read as the reverse complement.
GCGCTCCCGACCCCGCACCGGGTGAAGGGCGTGCCGGTCGCCCCGGTGCCGCGGGCCCTCGCGGACGCGGTCGCCGAGCTGTCGGACGCGAACGCGGTACGCCGGCTGCTCACCGAGGCGGTCCGCGGCGGGCACTGCGAACCGGCCGCGGTGGTACGGGAGTTGAACAACGCGAAGCTGCTGAGCCGCCCGCACGTGGTGGACGCGGTGGACTCGCTGCTGGCCGAGGGCCGCGCGATCGCGGAGGACCGCCTCTACCGGATGGTGAGCGAGTACGGCCTCCCCGACCCGGTCTGGAACGTCGACCTGCGGCTGCCCGGCGGCCCGCACCTCGGCGGCCTGGACGCGTACTGGCCGGAGCAGGCGGTGGCGGTGGAGCTGGACACCCGCGCCCCGCGCCAGGACGAGGACGCCCTGTGGTCGGAGTACGCCCGCAAGCGCGAGCACCTGGAACGGCTCGGCATCACGGTCGTCCACATCACCCCCAAGAAGCTCCGGGACGCGCTGGAGCAACAGGCGGCGGTGGTCCGTACGGCGCTGATGGCGTCGGCGGACCGCGATCCCGCCGCGTATGTCGTGGTGCTGCCCCGGTAGTGACGGACCGGGGCGGGATCAGGAGGGGAGAGGAGGGGTCACCGGGGGTCGGTGGCCCCTCCTCACGTATGCCTACAGAGGTTCGGGCAGGGGCGGAGGGGACGCGGAGGTGGTCGTGTGACTCGTGTGGAGGCCGTCGATGAGGGCGGCGTAGGAGGCGATCATGCGCGTACGGCTGAAGCGTTCGCGGCTGCGGGCGTGGGCCTGGGCGAACTCCGCGCGGCCGATGACCGCCTCGGTCCAGGCCGACGCGATGGCGTCCGGGTCGGGGGGCGTGATGATGCCGTGCCCGGCGACGATGGACGCGCTGTCGCCGACGTCGGTGGAGACGGGTACGGCCCCGCACATCATGCCCTCGATGAGACAGAGGGGCGCGGCCTCACCGAAGGACGACGTCAGCGCGACGACATCCGAACCGGCGTAGACGGTCTCCATGTCCCGCCGCACTCCGAGGAGATGAAGCCGGGACGCGAGCTGTTCCCTGTCTCCCCCGAAGGCGGTGTCGATGTCGGCGGAGAGGGCGGGCTGGTTGTCGGTCATGCCGGTGCCGCACATGAGGACGTGCCCGGCGGGTTCGCGCCGTAGCCACTCGTGGGCGGCGCGGAGGAAGAGCGGGATGTTCTTCATGGTGGCGTAGCGGGCGGCGAACACCACGACGGGGGCCGCGTCCGGAATGCCGAGCGAGGCGCGCAGCGCGAGCCGCCGGGCGGGATCGGGCCGGAAGCGGAACAGGTCGACGCCGTTGGGGATGACGTGGAGGACCTCGGACGGGATGCCGGCGGCCTGGTAGGCGTCGCGGGTGGACTCCGCGCAGCAGACGCAGGCGACGACCTTGCCGTCGGCGATGGCTGCCTTCAGTTCGTCGAGGGCGGCGCCCTGGTGTTCGGGGTCCGAACGGTGCAGGCACACGACGACGGGGCGGCGGGGCAGCCCCGCCTGGTTGAGCAGGGAGAGCGGCTGCTCCTTGAGCGACAGGACGACGTCGGCGTCCGCCAGGGCGCGGGCCGCGTCGGCGAGCTCCGGCCCGGTGAATCCGCCGCTGACGGTCCCGTCCGGGTCCCGGTCGCCGCCGAAGCTGCGACCGAGGGTGGAGATACCGACCCCGGCCGCGGTCAGTTGCTGATAGCAGGCGTCGTTCTCCATGGCCTGCCGGGTCGCTTCCCGATGGACCTCTCCGTGGATGCTCAGCACCGAATGATGCTGGCCGCCCTCCACCAGTCCCAGAACGACGTCGCTGTGGACGATTCGGGCTCCTCCGGAGAAGAAGCCTTCGTAGACCGACAGCACGTGCAGTTCGTGTCTAGCGCGCACACGACCACCCGCCTTGCGTATGAATCGAGCCATCCCCGTGAACAGCGGGTCACCGTTATGAGGCGGCACGGACATTTCGTCGGAATGAACTGGGCGTCTCGTGTCTGGGTCCGGTTGGTTATCCCGGGGTCAATTGGTACGCGGGCCTACGGCGAGCTGGACGCGAACCGTCTTGCCGATGTCGTCCCTCAGAAACCAGTCAAGAGATTCGGACACCCCGGAAACGACCAGAAGCCCGCGCCCGCTCTCCCCAGTGGGGGCCTGGTTGACCACAGGGAACTCCAGCACCGGGTCCGATACGTCGATCGTCAGCGCGGAGTCCTTTTCGTCGTCTACGGCGACCCGCAGCCAGACCTCGTGACCGGGTCGCCGTCCGTGCCGCACCGCGTTCGCGACGAGCTCGGAGGTGACGAGGACGGCGTCCTCGATGTCGCCGGGCCAGTTCCAGAGGGTGAGGCGGCGGCGGGTGTGCGTGCGGGCGAGGCGGACGCTGCGGGGGGTCATGGGGTAGCTCATGGACCAGTCGGGGGTGGGCATGGGGGTCCTTTCGGGTGGGGTGCCCAACCACGGTGACGGGGTTGCTCATCGAGCTGCAATCGAAAACGCTCTGAATATTCAGTGGTGCTGAAAGTGGACTATGCCCAGATCTGCACAAGCACCTGCGTGGACGCAGCACGCGATGCCACACTCGGCGCAGAACGACGAGCGACAGGCACTACGGCACGAAGGCGACACACATGGCGGCAAAGCGCGGGCGCACGGCACAGCGGCTCGAACTGGGACTTCAGCTACGGCAGTTACGCGAGAACTGCGACGCGGGCGACCACGGAACGGGGCTCACCCGCAAACAGGCGGTACAGGGACTGCGCATCTCGGAGGCATCCCTGCAACGCATCGAGACCGGCTCACTCAACTTCCGGAACATCGGCGACCTACGCAAACTGCTCACCAAATACGGCGTGACCGATGAGGAGGTCGTCGAGTCACTGGTCGGCCTCAACCGGGATTCCAATCAACAGGATTGGCTGACTCAGTACCGGGGGCTTCTGCCGGCGGGGCTTCCCGGGTTCGTCGGGCTGGAGCCTGAAGCCCGCTCCATGAAGGCCTATCACCCGACCGTCGTCTACGGCCTGCTCCAGACCGAGGCCTACGCTCGGGCAACGCACGAGCTGCACAAGCCGATTGAGGAATACACCTCGGAGTTCATCCGCAACAGCGTGGAACTCCGGATGCGGCGCCAGGAGGTGCTCATCCGCGAACACCCCGTCAAACTGCACGTCATCCTGGGCGAAGCGGCACTGCGGTATCCGGTCGGGGGCGCCGAGGTGATGCGCGAACAGTACGGCCGGATCGAGGAGTTGTCGGGCTGGGACCACATCACCATCCAGGTCCTGCCGTTCCGTAGGAGCTACCGTTCGACCAATGACTTCGCGATCCTCGACTTCGGCAACGAGCTGCCACCGCGTGTCCAGACCGACAGCGCCTGGGGATCCGTGTCCACTTCGGACAAGCCACGTGAAGTGGACCGGTTCCTTCGCCGCTTCGACGCCATGACAGCATCAGCACTACCGCCCGAGGACACCCCCGACTTCCTGCACCGACTAGAACGAGAGCTGTAGGCCCATGAACCCCGAGATCGCTCCTGAGTCCGCCTGGTTCAAGTCCTCCTACAGCGACCCGGGCCAGAACTGCATCGAAGCCGCCCACCTCACCCCCACCGGCATAGCGGTCCGCGACTCCAAGAACCCCACCGGCCCCGCCCTGCTGCTCCCCGCGACAGCCTGGGCCCCCTTCCTCTCCCACCTGCGCGAGACGGAGTCACACAGCTGACGAAATCGGACGCCGGCCCGCCGCGACGGTGAGGCGCCTTTGCGCCATGCGCCAGCCGGTGTTGCCGATTCCGCTTCTCCTGGCAGACGCATGGGGCACTGCCGTGACCGCTGATTCCGCTTGCGCGTGGGCGTGGATCGGTTTCTCGCCGTGTGCGGTCTTGTGTTCTTGTGTCGCCTGCTGTCCGTGTGTCTAAAGTGACGCCTGCTCCCGGTTCAGTTGGGGAACTGCGTGCCCGCCTCGTCCGAGCGGGACGGGAGCAGACGACCGCTGGACACTCAGCACAACGGGGACCCCACAGGCGCGTGTCGCCACAGGCCGGTTCCCGTGTGCCTTCACCACGGGGGATCACCGGCTTGCGCTCATGGCTGTCTGCTGCCGCTCCGTCCACGGCTTCCCTCTCTTCGGTCCACGGCACCTCGTAGCCGACCGAATCGACCGTGAAGAACCCCGGTCACCCGCCTCCCCACCGACAAGGCCAGTGAGTCCGCCCCTGCCGACAACGGCCCGGGCCGTCCGCCTTGCCTTCCTCACCCGTCGAACAGTTCAGGAGTTCCTGCATGGCCGACGCGAAAGTCCTCGAAGCGCAGCAATGGGTCAACGGGACGTACGGCAGCGTGCCCGGTTATCAGAGATGCCCGGAAACCGGCACGATCGGCTGGTCCACCATGTACTCCCTCATCATGGGGTTGCAGAAAGAACTCGGCATCAGCCCCGTGGTCGCGAATTTCGGCGACGGCACCGTCACCAAACTGGCCGCACTCGGCGAACTCGGCAGTGGCTGGGCGCAGAACAACAACATCATCAAGATCATCCGATACGGCCTGTTCTGCAAGGGCTACACCGGTGGTTACAGCGACACCGGCTACTACGACCCGGACATCACGCTGGCCGTCAAGCACATGCAGGGAGACATGGGCCTCTCCCAGAGCGGCTCACTCCAGGCGAAGGTCTTCAAGGCGCTCCTCAACATGGACGCCTATGTGGTCACCGCCGGCGGATCGGACAAGGTCCGCTCCATACAGCAGTGGCTGAACGGGCGTTACTGGACGAAGAAGACGGTCGACATAGGCCCCGCCGACGGGCACTATTCCCGCAACGTCCAGCAGAACCTGATGAAGGCCCTCCAGCTGGAGATCGGAATCGCCGAAGCCGACGCAACCGGCAACTTCGGCTCCGGAACGCAGGCCGGCATCAAGTCCAAGGCCCTCGTCTCCGAAGGGTCTTCGGGCATCTTCGTCCAGCTGTTCTCCGCCGCGTGCGTCTTCAACCAGCCGATCGTCACCATCAGCGCGAGCGGCGACACCATCGAGACGAACACGGTGTTCAAGACGACGTTCGACAGCAATCTGACATCGTTCGTCACCACCTTCCAGCACTTCTCGGCGCTGTCCGGCACCGGTCGGGGCGACTACGCGACGTGGGCTCAGCTCCTGGTGTCGATGGGTGACCCGGACCGGCCCGTCATCGCCTCCGACACCGCCTACACCATCACGCCGTCGCGGGCGGCGAGGATGTACAGCGACGGATACCGGTACGTCGGCAGGTACCTCAACGAGGCATCTGCCGGCGGCGGATCGAAAATGCTCGAAGAAGGCGAACTCGCCAACATCTTCGCCGGCGGCCTGCGCGTGTTCCCGATCTTCCAGGACAACGGCCGGACATTGGCGGAGTACTACTGGGGAAACGGGTTCGCACACGCACAGAAGGCCCACGACCAGGCCGTACATTTCGGACTCAACCGAGGCACGATCATCTACTTCGCCGTCGACTACGACGCCACCGACGCCGACATGCCGCAGATCCTGGAGTACTTCCGAGGCGTCGCGTCGGGGCTCGGAAGCAAGGGGAAGCGGTACGTGCACGGCGTGTACGGCTCGCGGAACGTGTGCGCCCAGGTCACCAAGGAGACCTACGCGCGCTACTCGTTCGTGTCCGGCATGTCCTGGGGCTTCTCCGGCAACCTGGGCTATCCCCTGCCGTCGAACTGGTCGTTCAACCAGATCAAGGAATACCAGGTCACCAACGGAACGGACACATTCGCGCTCGACCGGGACGCCTACCGCATCGGGTCCGACCCCGGCGAGAACAGCATCAACAGGCCGTCGTCGCGGGCAGACGAATTCGTCACCTACATCCAGTCGCTGTACGACCTGGCGAAGGACTACGGCAAGGTCGACCCGAACCAACTCGTCATGGAGTACCTCCGCAGCGCCAGATACGACGACGCACCGTGGCGGTCACTGATCGGGCCGTCGAACCCCGGCTTCATCGCGTATGCGAACGACCACAACATGGGCATCTGGACCGAGTTCAAGGACCCGTTCACCGGCCAGGATCTCGGACCGGAGCACATGATGGCCACGGCGAACGGCCAGTACCTCAGACCCAACCCCCGGGGAGACATCAGCCTCGGCGACGTCGCCGGCTGGGGCGGCGATCTGATGACCCTGTACGGCGAATGGCGGCGCGACCACGACTCCTACGCCTCCGGTGTGACCTACATCGGCGACAAGATGGGCAAGATCGGTGTCTATTCCACGTTCGGATTCACCGACCTCGTCGAGGACGCCGACGGCTACCTCATCGCCCAGGCCATGCGCGGCGGCAAGACCATCGTCGAGGCCGTCCACGACCACTACGTGGGCAGCGGCGGTCTGACCCGGTTCAGGGACTACGTGAGCCAACGGTTCGGCGGCACCATCAGCGAGGCGGCCGCCCAGGCGAAGAAGATCCCTACTGACGCTGCCCCCACCACGGACGGGGCGATCCTGGTGGCCGGCCGCACCATACTGATCACCAAGTTCGGCGGCGCCCTCACCTTGATGCCGGTCGCTCTGCCCTCCGGTCAGCTCGACGACTGGTGCAACGCGTTCGGCGACAACCTTGTGCAGCACGCTTCCACGGAAACCCTCCGACGGGCCGAGTACCGGGCGAACCAGCAACGGCTCCTCAGCCCACACTGAAATGTCAGGTGCATGGTGTCTCTGTTCACGTTCTTCGGCCCACCCGCGATCACCGTCTTCCTCTTCGCCATCGGGGCCATTCCCTACGCGTTGTGGGTGACCAGGAAGAAGCCCTCACGGCCGGCCCGCTGGGCGGTTGTCGGGATCGCCGCCGCGATCGCCGCCTACGGGGCCGGAACCGTCTACGGGCTCGCCTTCACGAACCCGCTCGACGTGTGCGCGGACAAGAACGGAGACGGCACATACAGGGACATCGGGCGGGACAGCAGCCTGACATCCGTGAACGTGGACAGCTTCCCTCCGTCCATCACCTGCCACTGGACCAGCGGCCACAGCACCGAAGCAGTGTGGTTCTGGGTCTCGCCCCTGCTGTACGCGGGGCTGGCCTGCTTCCTCGTCTGCTGCGCTCTGCTCCTCATCAGACGCTCCAAGGACAGAAAGGCTCCTCGTGACATCGAGCTTGACGCGTAGACGGGCTCTCGGCCTCGGTATCGGAGCCGGGGCGGCCATCGCCCTGACGACTGCCGGGCCCGTGCAGGCCGCCCCCGCTTCCGGTGGGCGCCAGTGGAAGCGGCCCCGGTCCGCGAACGGCTGGCCGGTCCTTGGCCACGCCACGAAGTACCAGGTGGAGGGCACGAACGTCGAGGTCTCTCTGGCAACGGGAGACGCGGCGACGGTCCTCCTGCACGTGGCCCGCCGGTTCGCGTACGAGATCGACATGCTCAGGGCCGGCGACGTCCTTGGGCACACCACCGACCGGACCGTCGGCGCCCCGTTCGAGTCCACCTACCTGTCGGGCACCGCCATCGCGATCCGCCCCCTGTACTACCCGCTCGGCGCCGACGTCCAGAACACCGGCATGAGCGCGACCGAACGGATCGTCGTCGCGGACATCGTCGCCGACTGCGAGGGCCTCGTGATCTGGGGCGGGGACCTGAAGCCGGTGAAACAGTCCCACTTCCACATCGACGTCAAGCCCGGAGATCCCCGCTTGAAGCGTCTTGCCGCCCGTATCCGGGGATGGAACGACACGCCTGGTGAAGGCGCCGGGTCGATCGACGCGTTCGCCCCTGCCAGGCGTCGACTCGCCGCCCGCTACCAGTAGTCCCGCTCAGTCCGTTGCCGCCGGGTCCCGTCGACGCTCAGCCGTTCCGGCCTCGACGGGGCCCGGCGCAGGGCGAAGGCGTCACGTCCCGCAGAACTCCCCCACCACCACCGCCCCCGCATCCCCCGACCAGTCCCCGTTGAAGTTGAACGCCAGCGCGTGGCGGCCGTCCGGCGTCGCCACCACCGCGGACTGCGAGCCGTGGATGCCGCCGTCGTGACCCCAGACATGGACACCGCAGGGCAGCTTGATGTCGGCGATGCCGAGGCCGTAGCGCGTGGTCGGGCTGTCGCCCGCCGGCACCGTCGTCTGCATCTCCTTCAGCTGCTTCGCCGGGAGGAGCTTTCCGCCGAGCAGCGCGCCGTAGAAGCGGTCCAGGTCGGCGGAGTCGGAGATCATCTCGCCCGCGGAGGAGGCCAGGGACGGGTTCAGTTTCGTGACGTCGTACGTCGGGCCCGTCGTCTCCTCCGCCAGCTTGCTGTAGGCGTGGCTGCTCGGGCTCGGCACCGTCACCTTCGTGCCGGGGAGTGAAGTCGCCTTCAGGTGCAGGGGGTTGATGATGCGGTCGCGGATCTCCGTCGCGTAGGAGCGGCCGGTGACTTTCTGGATCACCATGCCGGCCAGGACGTAGTTCGTGTTGGAGTAGTGCCACGACGTGCCCGGCGCGAAGTCCGGCTTGTGGGACATCGCGATCGCCACCAGGTCGGCCGGGGTCTTCGTGTCGTAACGGTGCTGGAAGAAGCCGTCCTTGAGGAAGTAGGTGCGGCCGAAGTCGTCGTCCTCCGTGTAGTTGTAGATGCCGCTGGTGTGGTTCAGGAGCTGTCGGACGGTGATCCTGCCGCCGTCGTTCCCGTTGCCGTGGACCGTGCCCGGCAGCCATTTCTCCACCGTGTCGTCGAGCGACAGGCGGCCCTCCGCCTCCAGTTGGAGCAGCACCGTCGACACGAAGGCCTTGGTGATGCTGCCCACCCGGTACCGATCGTCGGCCGAACGCGGCTTGCCGGTGCGGAGGTTGCCCACACCGGCTGTCGTCGACCAGGTGGTGCGGCCGTCCCGCACGGTGGCCGTCACGCCGGGTACGCCGTCCTGCACGGCTGCCTTGATCGCCTGCCGGGTTGCCGTGTGGTCCTTGCCGGCGGGCTCCGCCGCCAGCGCGGGTCCCGCCAGTGCGACCGACAGCGCCACCGCCGTCGCACCCATCACTACCGCACGAACTGCCATGTCTTCCCCCTCTGTTGAGCCCGGTTCAGCTCGGTCGAGGGGATGGACACAGTCGCCTGGTGCGAAGGTTGCCCGGGTGTACGTCAGTTGAGTGAGTTTCAGCCCTTCTTGAGGATCAGCTCGGTGTTGCGGTCCTTCGCGTCGCCGCCCAGGACGGTGCTGGATCCCGGCGCGTTGTAGGACAGTTCGCGGTAGAGGGCCGCGAGGCCGGTCTGGGTGAGGTCGGAGAAGTCGGTGCGGTGCGGGGCCGCGGACTCGACGAGCGTGGTGAAGACGGAGAGCGTGCCGTCCTTGTTGTCCACCAGCTCGATGACACGGGCGAGTTGGGGATAGTCGACGTGCGAGGCCGTGGAGATCTCCCAGAAGCTGCGGCCGTCGGGCGCCGGGTGCGGGGTGATGACGTTGCGGTGGATGTGGCCGTTCACCCAGGCCAGCACGTTCGGGTGGCTGCCGAGGAGGGCGACGACCGCGTTGCCCTCGTAGCGGCGCTCGGTGGGGTGCGCCGGGTCGGGGCGGGTGTTGTCCATCGTCTTGCTGGTGTGGTGGCTGAAGATCACCGCGTACGAGTCCTTGTTGTCGCGGAGTGTCTTGTCGAGCCACCTCAACTGCGTTGCCCCGATGGACCCTTCGTAGTGGCCGCCCGCGTCCGTGGTGTCGAGGCTGATGCCGATCACGTCGTCGGCGATGCGGAACGCGTAGTACTGGGTGCCCGCGTCGACGTTCGCGGAGGAGTAGCCGTGGCCGACCGGGCCGAGGCCCTGGTAGGCCGGGTCGAGGTGGGCCTTGAGGTACTCGGCGGAGGTGTAGGGGGCGCGCTTCTCGTCCGGCGTGATCGAACGCATCGAGCGGGCGTGGGCCTTGAGGAAGTCGCGGTAACCGGTGCCCTTGGGGTCCTTGGCGTCCCGGATCGAGTTCTGCAGCTTCTTCGCCTCGGCCGCCGTCGCGGTCATCAACTTCTTGCCACCGATGGCGAGTTCGGTGAGATACGGGTCGGCGTGGGAGCCGAAGCAGCCGAGCGGGAGGGCGTCGTGGTTGCCGACCGTCGAGTACCAGGGCAGGTTGAGGCCGGGGCTGCGGACCTCGCGGATCGCGGCGGCCAGGAAGCCCTTGAGGTGCGGGAAGCCGACCTGCTTGTCGCCGTCGCGCAGGGTGGAGTCGGGCTGCCAGTACAGCTTGAGGCCGCTGTTCTGGACACCCTCGTAGTGCCGCGGGTCACCGGTGTTGGGGGTGAACCGGCCGCCACTCATGATCTTCATGAACCATTCCAGCTCGGACTTGGCGTTGTTGTCCGTGTTGTCGCCGGTGGTCATCACGAAGTGCAGCGGGGAGCCGGTCACCGGGGCGCCGCGCAGCGCGTTGACCCGCTCGACCAGCGAGATCCCGCCCTGCACGGTCAGCGCCTCGTGCGGGCGCCAGGCGTGCTTGTCGGTCGAGCGCAGGTACTCCAGCCGCAGCGGGTGCTGGCTGTCCATCAGGTGCAGGTCGGTGAACTGCACGAACGACGCGAGTGCCGTACGGCGGCCCGCGCGCCCGGACTTGGCGGCGGCGAGGTCGGCGCGCACGACGCGCTTCCAGCCGGCGCCGTCGCCGAGGCGGCGGTAGCCGGAGCTGGTGCGCGGGGCGGCGACCGTCGCGAGCGTGGTGCCCTTGGTGTACGGGGCGAGGGGGGCGGCCGGTGCCACGCGGGAGTGCGCCACGGGTGCCTCGGCGGCGGCGTTGGCGGCATCAGCGGTGGCGGTGGCGGCCTGGCTGTCGGTGGGCCGTAGGGCGTAACCGACGCCTGCGGAGACGGACACGGCCGCGGTGGCGGCGAGGACGGTACGGCGGTTGACCCCCAGCGCGGAGCTGGCGACAGAGCGTGTGCGCGACATGGCGCGATCTCCCCGAGTACGAACTGCGTCGGCAGTGGTCGCGAGGGTTCGCGGCGATCGGTTTTCGATCGCGGTCGCGAACTTCCCGCTCGTACTGGATGCTTGGCATCGGGGATGACCTGCGCGTAAACGAGACGGCAACGCGTAGCGCCGATCACCGTACGTGGATCTTGCGACACCCTGTGCGTTCGTGAACGCTCGTCGGACCGCCGGGAAGCGGCTACTCCGTGTTCATCTGGCGGGGTACTGAAGCTATTTCAGGACCCGTCCGGTGGCCGGCCGCTCCCGCCACAGCTTCAGCGCCACGTCGATCAACCCGACCCTGGTGAGGCCGGGGACGTCGTCCAGCGGGTGCCAGGCGGCCATGTCGGTGGAGCCGCCGATCTCGTGGCGGAGCTCGCCGCCGACGATCCTGCCCTCGTAGACGAGCCGGAGGCCCTGGTGGTCCAGCGGGAGTCCGTCGCTGCCCGGAAGGACGTGGTGGATCGAGTCCATGCCGAGGAAACCGGTGACCTCGATGTGGTAGCCGGTCTCCTCCTCCAGTTCGCGCACGACCGTGTCGTTCGGGTGCTCGCCGTGGTCCATGCCACCGCCGGGGAGCACCCACTCGTGTCCTCCGCCTTCGGCGGGCGATCGGGCGAGCAGGAGTTGGCCGTCCTGGACGCAGACGGCGTAGGCGGCGACCCTCAGCTTTTTGCGCATCCGGAGACGTTAAGTGCTCTGCAGTAAGTGCTGCAATGTGGATTTTTTCGGCTGTCGCGCCGTCGTGGCTGGTCGCGCAGTTCCCCGCGCCCCTTTAGGGCGCCTCAGCGCGCCGGGGTTGGGTTGGCAGGGGAGTATTCGGGAGGCGACCAGCGCAGGGGGAGCGCGGCCTGGGTCTCTACGGCCTCGGCGAGGGTGAAACGCACCCTGCGTTCCCCGTCCTCCCCGAACTCCGTCCTTGCCTCGCCGGTTAGTTGGAGTGCGGTGCCCGTTGTCCAGTCGAGGAAGAGGAGGCCCGCGCGCGGGTCGGCCAGGAGGTTGCCCAGGCTCAGGAACATGGCGTTGCCCGCGTAGTCCGGCCAGGTCAGCTCGTGGGGTGAAATCGCCTGTACGAAGCCCGGGTTGCCGCCCCGGTGGCTGGCGTCGGCGCCGTGCTCGTGGACGGTGGCGAGGAAGAAGGTGTCGGCCGCCGCGATGAACTCGGCCTGAGCCGTGGTCAGTTCGGCGCCGCGCCGGGGCTGCGCGGGTTCGCGGTCGGCGACTGTCTCGTAGGACTCTCTCCGCTGGATGTATTTGGGGCAGTTGGAGAACACGCGGTCCGCCTCGATCGCGAACCCCCTTGCCGTGGACCGGAGTCGGCCGTCGACGCGCATACGGCGGCGGGTGCGGGGGTCGAGGGCGATCGTGCCGACCGGCAGGTCCCGTGCCTCGGCGAGTGCCGGGGTGAGGGGGTCGGTCGGGCGGGTGCCGCCGGTGATGGAGATCTGGTGCGGGCCCGTCGCGCGTACGAAGCCGGGTGCGCCGGTCAGCGGTGACGCCCACACCCTGTCCGTCGCCGGGTCGGCTGCGCCCAGGATCAGGAGGGGCTGGAGTTCGAGGAAGGCGGCGGCCACGGGTTTGATGCCCTGGCCGATGATCCGGCCGACGTGGTCGGCGACTTCACGCACCCCCACCCGGTCCTGCACGACGCGAGAGCCCGCGTGATAGGTCTCCATGGCTAGAAGAAACCGCAGGTCGGGGCCTCGGCGTTGGGGGCCAGGGCGTTCTCCGCGCCGCTCGGCACCGAGATCTCCACGCGGGTGCCGTCCGGGTCGTGGAAGAAGATGCCGCCCGAGGCCGCGCCCTCACGGTGGGCGACCACACCCTCGTACGCGAACTCGGCGCCGTAGGCCTTGAGTGCCTCCTCGTACCGCTCGACCTGCTCGATCGAGTCGGCCGCGAACGCCAGGTGGTGCAGGCCGGCGCGGTCGCTGTCGTACGGCCCCTGCGCCTGCTGCCAGAGGGTGAGTACGGGGCGGCCGTCGCCGTCACCGTCTCCCAGGAACGCGTACCGGCGGTCGCCGTCCTTGCCCTCGGAGAGCGCGGCGAAGCCGAGGACATCGAGGTAGAAGGCGAGCGAGCGGTCGAGGTCGGTGACGTTCAGGCCGATGTGGCCGAGGTTCAGGGTCATGAGAAGCCCTCCCAGAATCTAACTGTTGTCAGCGACGTTAATGGTTAGGATTGAGAGCGTCAACCGGTCACGTACTCTTGACCGGTTAGATCAGAAGAGAGGCTCCCGATATGCCGAAGCCCACGTCGAAGCCGACGCCCCTCACCGAGGACCCCCGGCCGCTCATCGGCGAGCCGCTCGCGCTCGACCTGCTCAACACGTGGTGGATGCGGGACGGGGCCGTACAGGATCTGCTCACGATCCCGGGCGGGTTCGCCGTGTGGCTCGGCTCGAACGGGCTCGGCGAGCGGTTCGCGGCCGACACGATCACCCTGACGGCCACCAACATCGCGCGCGGCGCGCTGAAGGAGGCGGTGGACGGCGGCCGCACGGACGATCTCGACGCCGTGCTCGGCATGGGACGCATCCGCGCCACCCTCACCGCCGACGGGCCCGGCGAGGTGCCCGAGTTCGAGGACCCCCGGTGGGGCCCCGGCTGGCTCGCCGCCCGCAGCTATCTGGAGCTGCTCTCCACCGCACCCGACCGCATCCGCCGCTGCGCCCACGACGCGTGCATCCTGCACTTCCTCGACACGTCGAGGAACGGCACCCGCCGCTGGTGCTCCATGGCGTCCTGCGGCAACCGCGCGAAGGCGTCCCGCCACTACGCGCGCTCGAAGGAGTTCTGAACCCCCCTGACCGGGATAGGGGGTTTTCCCCATACATCCATATCGATTCGGTCAACACTTCCCAAACAACTGTCCCTTGGGTAAAGCTGTGCCCTCGTCCGGCACTGGATTCTTCACCTACAAGGGATGCCGATGACCCTCAACCCCAAGAGACGCGTGGCCCGAATATCCGTGGCCGCCGGTCTCGTCGCCGCGCTCTCCGCGGCCGGGCCGATACCCATGGCCTTCTCCGCCGACGCGCCGTCCGCCGCCACACCCACGGACGGCACCGTCAAGTCCGCCGCCGCCAAGCTCGGTTCGGACGACGCCGATCTGCTCGCCGCCGCCAAGGCCGACGGCGACAAGAACGTCACGATGATGATCGCCACCGCGCCGGGCGCGACCGAGCAGGTCGCCCAGCAGCTGGACGCGGTCAAGGGCGGCTCCGTGGGCCGCACCTACGACAAGCTCGGCTACGTCCGCGCGACCGTCCCGACCGGCAAGGCGGACTCGGCGATCGCCGCCGCCGCGAAGCTGTCCTCCGTGCACGCCATCGACCTGCGGCAGGAGATCGCGCTCGACGATCCGACGCCGAGCGCGGACACCGCGAACGGCGCCAAGAGCGCGTCCACCGCGGCCACTTACTCCGGGCCGAACAAGAACACCCCCGCCGAGAACCCGTACAACCCGTCCTTCGAGACGGGCGCCGTCGACTTCGTGAAGAAGAACCCGAAGGCGGACGGCCGAGGCATCACCATCGGCATCCTCGACTCCGGCGTCGACCTCGGCCACCCGGCGCTGCAGAAGACCACCACCGGCGAGCGCAAGATCGTCGACTGGGTCACCTCGACCGACCCGATCGTCGACAGCGACCAGACCTGGCGCCCGATGGTCACGGCCGTGTCCGGCCCGACCTTCACCTACGGCGGCCTGACGTGGACGGCGCCGACGGGGTCGTACGAGATCAGCACGTTCAAGGAGTCGTACACCACCGGCGGTGACGCGGCGGGCGACGCGAACCGGGACGGGGACACCACCGACTCGTGGGGTGTCCTGTACGACCCGACGGCCGGCACGGTCACCGTCGACCTGAACAACAACCACGACTTCGCCGACGACACGCCGATGAAGCCGTACAAGGACGGTTACCAGGTCGGCTACTTCGGTACCGACAACCCGGCGACGGACGTCGTCGAGCGGCAGCCGTTCGTCGTGCAGATCCGCAAGGACGTCCCGATGGACCCGTACGGCGGGTCCTGGGTCGGCAAGACGGCCGACTTCGTCAACATCGGTGTCATCGAGTCCGAGCACGGCACGCACGTCGCCGGTATCACCGCGGCGAACGGCCTGTTCGGCGGCAAGATGAACGGCGAGGCCCCGGGCGCGAAGATCGTCTCCTCGCGCGCCTGCACCTGGACCGGCGGCTGCACCAACGTGGCGCTCACCGAGGGCATGATCGACCTCGTCGCCAACCGCGGTGTCGACATCGTCAACATGTCGATCGGCGGCCTGCCCGCCCTGAACGACGGCAACAACGCGCGCGCCGAGCTGTACACGCGGCTCATCGACACGTACGGCGTGCAGCTCGTGATCTCGGCCGGCAACTCCGGTCCGGGCGCCAACACGATCGGCGACCCCGGCCTGGCCGACAAGGTGATCTCGGTCGGCGCCTCGATCTCGAAGGAGACGTGGGCGGCCAACTACGGCTCGCAGGTGACGAGGAAGTACCAGCTGCTGCCGTTCTCCTCGCGCGGCCCGCGTGAGGACGGCGGCTTCACGCCGACGCTCGTCGCGCCCGGCGCCGCGATCAACTCCACCCAGACCTGGCTGCCGGGCTCCCCGGTCGCCGAGGCGGGCTACACGCTGCCGGCCGGCTACTCGATGCTCCAGGGCACCTCGATGGCCTCCCCGCAGGCCGCGGGCGCCTCGGCGCTGCTGCTGAGCGCGGCCAAGGCGAAGCACATCGCCCTCACCCCGGCCACCCTGCGCACCGCGCTGACCTCGACCGCCGATCACATCAAGGGTGTTCAGGCGTACGAGGAGGGCGCGGGCCTCATCAACATCGTGGACGCGTGGGACGCCATCCGTGACGGTGCCACCTCCCACGACTACACGGTGAAGGCTCCCGTCGACACCGCGATCGACTACGCGTTGAAGACGCCCGGCTTCGGAACCGGTCTCTACGACCGCGAGGGCGGCCTCAAGGCCGGCGCTAAGAAGACGTACGACGTCGTCATCACGCGAACCTCCGGTGCGGACAAGGCCGTTCGGCACGAGCTGCACTTCGAGAACAACGCCGGTGGCACCTTCCGGATCGTCGGCTCGGACGAGGTCAAGCTCCCGCTGAACCAGCCGGTGACCGTCAAGGTGCAGGCGGCGCCGAAGAGTTCGGGCATCAAGAGCGCGATCCTGGAGGTCGACGACCCGAAGACCGAGGGCGTCGACAAGCAGATCCTCACCACGGTCGTGGTCTCCACCCCCGTCAACTACACCTACTCGAAGTCGAGTTCGGTGCAGCGCAACAGCACGCAGTCGTACTTCGTGACCGTCCCCGAGGGCGCCAAGGCCTTCGAGGTCGCGATCAGCGGGCTGAAGGACAAGAGCCAGACCCGGTTCATCGCCATCCACCCGTACGGCGTTCCGGTCGACAACACCGGCACCCCGTACTGCTACAACAACTACCTCGACGGCAACGGCTGCAAGCCCGACGTGCGGTCGTACGCCGACCCGCAGGCCGGTGTCTGGGAGATCGAGGTCGAGGCGCGCCGTACGTCGCCGCTGCTCGACAACCCGTACAAGCTGGACGCCACCGTCCTCGGCGCGGCTTTCGACCCGGAGACCGTGACCGTGCCCGAGGCCAAGGTCGGCGTCCCGGCCACCGCCTCGTGGAAGGTGACGAACAACTACGCGGCTCTCACCGGCACGTTGAAGGGCGGCCCGCTCGGTTCCTCGCTGACCGCGCGGCCCACCATCACCGAGGGCGTCACCCAGACCACCACGGTCGACGTGCCCGCCGGCGCCACCTCCCTGAATGTCTCCATCGGCAACGTCTCGGACACGGCGGCGGACCTGGACCTGACGGTGTACAACTCCGCCGGGACCGTCGTCGGCCAGTCCGCCGACGGCGACTCGGAGGAGGCGGTCTCCGTCGCCAACCCGGCCGCCGGTACCTACACGGTCGAGGTCGCCGGCTACTCGGTGCCGTCCGGCTCGACCGCGTACGACTACCTGGACGTGTTCTACTCGGCCGCGCTCGGCACGGTCACCGTCGACGACTCGACCCCGGTCAAGCTCGCCACGGGCGCCTCGGCGACCGTCTCCGGCAGCGTCACCGCCCTGGCGGCCGCTCCGGCGGGCCGTGAGTTCTTCGGCCAGGTCCAGCTCGTCAACGCCCACGGCACGGTCGCGGGCCTGGGCAGCGTGAAGATCGAGAAGGTCACGTCGTAGTACGGAAGTTCACGTCGTAGTACGGATACGGCGGTAGGAGGGCGGGCGTCCACAGCGGGCGCCCGCCCTTTCGCGTTCACGGTCCGTCGGTCGGTTCCTCGGCCGGGCAGGTGGTGGTGCGGGAGCCGGGCAGGGCCTTGAGGATCCAGGCCCGGTTCGCGGCGACACGGTCGTCGCCCACGGCCCACAGGCTCGCGTTCCGCGCGTCCTGCCCGACCTCGACCAGCACGTGCTGGCCCACGCGCGGCCGCGGGTCCGCCCCGCCGTCGAGGAGGAAGGACACCTGGGACGGGCCCTTGGCGGGCTTGTAGGAGCGGATCACGGTCAGCACGATCCGGGTCCAGGGATCGTCCGTCCGCGTCTCCACCCGGGCCACCGTGCCCTCCACGACGAGCCGGTCGCAGGCCAGCGCCAGCGCGGGGTCGGACGGCACCCCCCCGTCACCGGACAGCTTGTCCGGTGCCTGCTCGCTGGTCTTGGACCCGGAGTCCGCGCTGCCGCCCGACGCGGAGGAGACCCCGTTGTGCGCGGCCAGCCAGGCGAGCCCGGTGATCATCGTGGCGACGACCGCCATGGCGAGGGTGCCGTAGGCGAGGACGCGCAGGCCGGGGTGGCGTCGGCGGGCCGGCCTCGGTGCGGGCGCGCGGCGGACCTCGGGCACGGGTTCCGCAGCCAGGGCCTCCCCGATGAGCCCCAACTGCTCCCTCAACAGCGCCACATCGGCCGTAGCGCCCCGGTGTTCGGCCATGAACGCGGCGTCCGCGCGGGCCGCGTCCGGCAACGGCTCGTCCGTGATCGCGGCCATCAGCGCGTCCACGCCGTCGTACTCGGCAGCCACGTCACACCACCTCGTCCTCGTGCAGGCGGTCGCGCAGGGCGCGGACCGCGGAGTGCAGCCGGCTCTTGACCGTGCCTTCCGGGATGCCGAGTTCCTCGGCGATCCCGCGCACCGGCAGATCGGCGAAGAACCGCAGGACGAGGACCTGACGCTGTTGGTCGGGCAGCTCGTCCAGCCCCTGGGCCACCGCCAGGGACAGGACACTCGTGTCCTCGCCGGAGGGGTGCTCCAGCTGGCGCAGGGAGGCCAGCCGCTCCCCCACCCGCTCCTGACGGCGTTTGGCCCGGTGCCAGTCCATGGCGAAGTTCGAGGCGACGACCGCCGCCCACGCCGAGACGTCGCGCGGCGCCTCGTCGCCCTTCGCCGCCCGTTCCAGCAACCGCAGCCGTACCTGCTGGACGCCGTCCGGCAGATCCGTCTGCGGCACCCCGCCGAGCGCGAGCACCGCCCGCACCCGCCGCTCCTGGGCCGCGTCCAGAGGATCAGCACCCTCCTGGACACGGCGGGCCTTTCTGCGCAGCACAAGCCACCCCCCTCACCGCGTTTCCTCTACGACGCCGGAGCGCACGGAAACGTTCGGAGGCGTACGTCACATCCGCAAGAGCCGCGTCCCATTCCTCGGGCATGCGGGGCAAAGAATTGGACAGGTGGACCGGGGTCGGCCGCATGATGGAAACGCCGCAGACGTACAGGAACAGGTGAAGGAGTCGCTGTGAGGGTCGGAATCGTCGGAGCCACCGGTCAGGTCGGCACGGTCGTGCGCAGGATTCTCGTCGAGCGGAACTTTCCGACGACCGAGCTGCGGCTGTTCGCCTCGGCCCGCTCGGCGGGGACGGTCCTGGACGGCGTGACGGTCGAGGACGCGGCGAGCGCCGACTACACCGGCCTCGACATCGTCATCTTCTCCGCGGGCGGCTCGACCTCCAAGGCGCTGGCCGAGAAGGTCGCCGCGCAGGGCGCCGTCGTGATCGACAACTCCTCGGCCTGGCGCAAGGACCCGGACGTACCCCTCGTGGTCTCCGAGGTGAACCCGCACGCGATCGCGGACCGCCCCAAGGGCATCATCGCCAACCCGAACTGCACGACGATGGCCGCGATGCCGGTCCTGAAGCCGCTGCACGCGGAGGCCGGTCTCGAAGCGCTGGTCGTCGCCACGTACCAGGCGGTGTCCGGTTCCGGTCTGGCCGGTGTGGCCGAACTGCACGGCCAGGCGCAGAAGGTCGTCGCCGACGCCGACAAGCTCACGCACGACGGCAGCGCGGTCGACTTCCCCGAGCCGCAGGTCTACAAGCGGCCCATCGCCTTCAACGTGATCCCGCTCGCGGGCTCGATCGTCGACGACGGCCTGAACGAGACCGACGAGGAGCAGAAGCTCCGCAACGAGTCCCGCAAGATCCTGGAGATCCCGGAGCTGAAGGTCTCCGGCACCTGCGTGCGTGTCCCGGTCTTCTCCGGCCACTCCCTCCAGGTCAACGCCCGTTTCGCCCGCCCCCTCACGGTCGAGCGCGCCACGGAGCTGCTCGGCGGCGCCCCGGGCGTGGCCCTCTCCGACATCCCGACCCCCCTCCAGGCGGCCGGCCAGGACCCGTCCTACGTCGGCCGCATCCGCGCCGACGAGACGGTCGAGCACGGTCTCGCCCTGTTCATCTCCAACGACAACCTCCGCAAGGGCGCCGCGCTGAACGCGGTGCAGATCGCGGAGCTGGTGGCGGCGGAGCTCAAGGGCAAGTAAGGCAAGTAGGGCAAGTAGGGCACGGCGAAGGGGCGCCCACCGGTGCACGGTGGGCGCCCCTTCAGCGTGTCCCGGTCACAGGTCCGGCGCCGACTCCAGCGTGACGTCCGCGGCGAAGACGCGGTTGCCGTTCTGCTCCAGGGTGACGAGCACCCGTCGGCGGCCCAGCGCGTCGGACGGGAGCCGGTCCACCCAGATCCAGCAGGGCGCGTCGAACTCGGCGTACCGCACGAACTCGGTCTCCATGGCGACGACGGTCGTCGCGCGGGCGCTGACCGCGTGGGCGGCCTGGCGGGCGGCCTCCAGCAGGAGCATGCCGGGGGCATGGTCGACCGGGTGGTCGAAGAGCACCGGGTGGGCGAGGTCCGTCCTGAGCCGGTAGCGGCCGGACGCGTCCGCGGGGGACAGCACCACGTCCTCGGGACGGGTCCGGCCCACCAGCTCCGGCGCGAGGGCCGGACCGGGCGGCAGGGCCCTCGTCCGGGCCTCGCGGAGGTCGGCGTACGGGCCGCGCAGGCGCTGGTAGACGGCGGGCGGCTGGCTGTTGAAGCGGGTGCGCGCGGTGCCGAGACGCTGGCCGTTCAGGGCGATGTCCACCGCCATGGTGAGGGCGGCGAGCCGGGTGCCCCGGCGGACGATGTCCGAGCAGGCGATGCGCAGTTCGAGCTCGGCGGGCGCGGTGGTCGCCACCATGGCCACGGAGTCCAGCTCGAAGCGCAGGTGCTCCCAGGCCTGGCGGTGCCCGAACGGGACACCGTAAGCGACATGGGACAGCAGCGGGACGGCCTGGCGTACGGACTCGGCGAGCAGGAGCGGGTCGTGCAGGCCGTGGACCGGGCGGTAGAACGAGTGGGCGCGCGGCCAGTGCGCGGTGACGGCGTAGGAGTCGTCACCCAGGACGCGCCAGGACGAGAGCAGGACCTCCGCCCCGTTGCTCTTGTGCACATGGCTCTGCAGCACGGCCATGGATATTTGCTGGTTCGACACTCCGGACATACAAGATCCCCCCATCAGTTCGGATGCAGAACAACATAAAGAGCGTTCTGTTTTCCTAGGTCAAGCGCTGGCAAATAATTCTCATGTCTTGGGTCAAGAACTCAAGGAGACGGGGGCATATTCGCCGCCCGAAGGGTTGCCAGCACGGGGTCGGCCGTCGATAACATAAGGAGCGTTCTACTTTTTGGAGGTACCACCGATGGCCGCGAAGCAGGAGCGTGCAGTGCAGACCCGGGAGTCGCTGCTGCGGGCGGCCGCGGAGGTCTTCGACGAGTACGGCTACTCCGGGGCGAGCATCAACCGCATCCTGAAACGCGCCGGGCTCACCGCCGGGGCGCTCTACTTCCACTTCGACTCCAAGGAGGACCTGGCCCGGGCGGTGATGAACAGCCAGCCCGAGAGCATCGTCCCGTGGCTGGACTCCCGGGGCCTGCAGCGGCTCGTGGACATCACGCTCACCTGGGCCCGCCGGCTCCAGGAGGACCCGATGCTGCGGGCCGGCGTCCGGCTGACCAACGAGCAGGCCTCGTTCGGGCTGCAGGACGCCACCCCGTACCGCGAATGGGCCGAGATCATGGCCCACTGCCTGCGGGACGCGCACGAGCGCGGGGAACTCCAGGCCGGAGTGGAGCCCGAGGAGGTCGGCGAGTTCGTCGTCGAGGCGTGTACGGGCATGCAGATGTTCTCCGCCGTCGCGAGCGGCCGGGCCGACCTGATGGAGCGCACCACGAGGATGTGGCGACTGCTCCTGCCCGGCATCGCGGTCCCGGCGATCGTGGCCCGCACCGAGGTGAGCCCGGACCGCGTCCGCACCCCGGCGGCCTGACCACCCCACCACCCCCTGCGCACGGAGGTTTGATGTCCCACGGTTTCGAGCGCCTGAAGCTCGCCGCGCTCAACATCGACGGAGTCCTGCTGAACGACACGTTCAGCCCCGTGATCCACCACTTCGTCGTCAGCCGGGGCGGCCGGTACACGGCCGACCTGGAGCGCTCGGTGTTCTCCCAGCAACAGGCCGTCGCGGGGCGCAACATGGCCGCGGCGGTACCCGGCGGCCTGACCGGCCCCGAGGCACTGGCGGCCTACTTCGAGGAACGCGACGCCTACGTCGCCCGCCACCCCGTCCGCCTCAACTCCGGCGCGACAGCCCTGGTCGAGCGCCTGCGCGCACTCGGCCTGCGGACGGTCTGCTACGGCGGGCTGTCCGCCGAGCACTTCGAGCGCTTCCTCGGCGACCACGCCGCCCTGTTCGACGGGCCCGGGTACGTGTGCACCAACGACTTCCGCCCCGGCGTCCACGAGATCACCACCGACGTCTTCGGCCTGCGCCACGACGAGGCGCTGTTCGTGGACGACGTGGCCCGGGTCGCCGAGACGGCGCGGGAACTCGGGGTCGGGTTCATCGGGCACCCCACCGACTTCGTCCACAGCCATCAGCCCCGGCTGATGCGCGAGGCGGGCGTACGGCACCTGGTCGACTCCCTGGACGCGATCGACGAGCCGCTGCTGCGCACCGTCGACGCGGAGCTGGCCCGCGGCACCTTCTGGGACCGGGCGGCCGGCCGGGAGTCCGCGGAGGCGGTCGGCGCCGACGCGTGAACGGCCTTGCCGGGCAGGTCACTTACCCATCGAGTCTCAGCACGGGGGAACCACACCATGAGCAGTGAGCACCGCATACTCGCCGACCGGGTCGTCATGATCACCGGTGCGTCCAGCGGCATCGGCGCCGCCGCGGCACGGCTGTTCGCGCAGGAGGGGGCCGCGGTCGTCCTCATGGCCCGGCGCGCGGACCGGCTGCACGCCCTCGCCGCCGACCTCGCCGCCACGGGCGCCCGGACACTGGCGGTGCCCGGCGACGTCGCCTCGGCCGAGGACGTCGAGCGCGTCGTCGAGGCGGCCGTCGAACGGTTCGGCCGGCTCGACTGCGCCTTCAACAACGCCGGTTACGCCACCGCCGGCGTCCCGCTGCACGAGACGGACCCCGAGGTCTACGAACGCACCCTGGACGTCAACGTCCGCGGGGTCTGGAACTGCCTGCGCCACCAGATCCCGCCCATGCTGAAGCAGGGCGGCGGAGCGATCGTCAACACCTCCAGTGTCGCCGGGCTGCGGGCCACCGGGGCGTCCGCCGCGTACGTGGCCGCCAAGCACGCGGTGATCGGACTGACCCGGGCCGCCGCGGCCGAGTACGGGGAGCGCGGCATCCGGGTCAACGCCCTCGTCGTGGGCAGCACCCGCACCGAGATGATGGAAGAAGTACTGGGCCAGGCACCGGAGTTGGAAGAACGCTTCGCGGCGGAGGCCATCCAGAAGCGGATGGCGGCCCCCGTCGAGGTGGCCCAGGCCGCGGCCTGGCTGTGCAGCGACCGGTCCTCGTTCGTCACGGGCGCGGCGGTACCGGTCGATGGGGGCGCGACGGCTGCCTGACCGGGCTGTTGCCGCCGACCACACCTCGACTCCCTTGATGCTGGCGCTACTTGGGGCAGTTGGCGGTGCCACTGCGGCCTGACCCCGGTGTCGCCGTCGAACAGACCCCAACTC
This sequence comes from Streptomyces xylophagus, assembly GCF_000716435.1. GTDB lineage: Bacteria > Actinomycetota > Actinomycetes > Streptomycetales > Streptomycetaceae > Streptomyces > Streptomyces xylophagus. The sequence goes on along the minus strand of NZ_JNWO01000006.1, from coordinate 311,411 downwards.
CCTTGATGCTGGCGCTACTTGGGCCATTCGGCGTGGGACTGCTTGGGCCATTCGGCGGCGCCGCTACCGCCCGACCCTGCTGTCGCCGCCGCACTCACCCCAACTCCCGCAATCCCGGCGCTACTTGGGTCAGTCGGCGGCGACAGCGGGCTCCCGCGCTGATGTCCTGACGGCACACCCGTTGCCGTACCAGCGCGAAGGAGTCCGCCATGCCTCGGGCCGCAGCGACCCGCCCGCCCCAGCTCCCACTCGTCAAGTCCCGGCCGCCGGAGGGCCGTTCGGCCTCGCGTGCGCTGGCCGTGCTGGGGCTCAGCTCCTTCGTGGTGGGCACCTCCGAGTTCGTCGTGGTCGGCGTGCTGGACCGGATCGCCACCGGGCTGCAGGTCTCCGTGAGCACCGTCGGCCTGCTGGTGACGGCCTACGCGCTGGGCGTCTGCTTCGGCGGCCCGGCGCTGACCGTGCTCACGATCCGGCTCCCGCGCCGCACCCTGCTGTGCGGCGCGCTGGCCCTGTACGCCGCGGCGAACGGGCTCGCCGCGGTGTCCGGCGGCTTCGCCGTGCTCCTCGTGGTGCGGGCGGTCTCCGGAGCCGTGCACGGGCTGTTCGTCGGCGTCGCCTCGGCCGCCGCCGCGAGCCTGGCCGGGCCCGAGCGCCAGGGGCGTGCGGTGGCCGTGGTCTTCGGCGGCATCGCGGCGGCCAACCTGCTGGGCGTGCCGCTGGCCACCTACGCCGGCCATGTCCTCCCGTGGCAGTCGGTGTTCGCGGGCATCGCCGTGCTGGCCTGCGCCGCGCTCGGACTGACGCTCGCGGTGGTCCCGCCGGTGGCGAACAGCGGACACGGTGCGCTGCGCGCGCAGACCCGGTACGTGCTGCGGCGGCCCCCGCTGCTGGCGCTCGCCGTCGCGATCCTGCTGTTCTGCGGCCAGTTCACTGTGTTCACCCTCCTCGGAACCTACCTCCAGCGCGTCACCGGGGTGTCCGGCGGCCAAGTCGGCGCCTTCCTCCTGGTGTTCGGCGCCGCCGGCAGCGTGGGCACGCTCCTGGGCGGCCGCTTCGCCGACCGGGACACCGGCCGGACGCTGATGGTGGCCGGCGTGGTACTGACCCTGACCCTGGCCCTGCTGTTCCCGGCGGGCCACCACCCCCTGACAGCAGCCGCGACCCTGGCCGTGTTCGGCCTGTTCGGCTTCGGCCTGGCCCCCGCCCTGCAACTGCGCACCATCGAACTGGCAGGCCCCGGCGGCGACTTGGCCGCCACACTCGGCGCCTCCGCAGGCAACGCGGGCATCGCCGCCGGCTCCGCCCTGGCAGGTTGGTTCAGCACGCGGTACGGCCTCACTGCTCTGCCACTGGCCGGGGCGGGCATCTGTGCGGTGACGCTGCCGCTGGTGTGGGTACTGCGGCGGGCCCGGGCGACGACCAAGGAGGTGTGACACACCCGGGTCGACCGGCTCGACGCCCACACCGACTCACCATGCCGCCGGCCCGACGCGGACAGCCGCACGGCGACACTCCCCCGGTGTGACCCGGCCGACAACCGCGGACGGGTGACACTCCCGGGCAGGTACGTCGGCGCGACACCCGCCACGGAGACACCACACTGTCGCCGCCCGACGCAACCACCTGCGCGACAACACTCCCCTGATACGGGCCCTGCCCCCGACCCCACCGACAACCCCGGAGGAGTGACACCCCCCGGGCAAGCCGGTGCGGCACCCACCACAGAGACACCACACTCCTGCCGCCCGACGCGACGTCCGCACTGCAACACTCCCCCTGATGCAGGCGTTGCGCCGAGCCCGGCCGACGACCGCGGACGGGTGCCTCTCGGGCAGATGCGCCGGTGCGGCCGCCACCCCCGGCGGGGTGACGGCCGCACCGGCGCGTCGAGTTCAGCGGAAGTCCTCCTCGCGGTACTCGGCGGCCGAGCCCGCGGCCGTCGCCTCGCGCAGTTCGATCCGGCGGATCTTGCCGGAGATCGTCTTGGGCAGGTCCGCGAACTCCAGGCGGCGGATGCGCTTGTACGGGGCGAGGACCTGGCGCGAGTGCTCGAACAGCACCTTCGCCGTGTCGGGTCCCGGCTCCCAGCCCTCCGCGAGTACGACGTACGCCTTCGGTACGGCGAGGCGCAACTCGTCCGGCGCGGGTACGACGCCCGCCTCGGCCACCGCCTCGTGCTCCAGCAGCGCGCTTTCCAGCTCGAACGGGGAGATCTTGTAGTCGGAGGCCTTGAAGACGTCGTCGGACCGGCCGACGTAGGTGATGTAGCCGTCCTCGTCTCGCGCGCCGATGTCACCGGTGCGGTAGTAGCCGCCGGCCATCGCCTCCGCCGTACGGTCCGGATCTCCGTGGTAACCCGTCATCAGACCCACCGGACTAGCCGACAGGTCGAGCGCGATCTCCCCCTCGGCCACGCCCGGCGCACCCGATACCGGGTCGAGCAACTCCACCCGATACCCCGGACTCGGCCGCCCCATCGAACCCGTCTTCAACGGCTGACCGGGACTGTTGGAGACCTGCACCGCGGTCTCCGTCTGTCCGAAACCGTCCCGGATCGTGACACCCCAAGCCCGCCGGACCCGCTCGATCACCTCGGGGTTCAAGGGCTCCCCCGCAGCCACCACCTCGCGCGGCGGGGTCCGCAGCCGGCTCAACTCGGCCTGGATCAGCATCCGCCACACCGTCGGCGGAGCACAGAACGTCGTCACACCCGCCCGGTCCATGGCAGACATCAGCCGACCCGCGTCGAAGCGCGTGTAGTTGTGGATGAAGACCGTCGCCTCGGCGTTCCAGGGGACGAAGAGGTTGGACCACGCGTGCTTGGCCCAGCCCGGCGACGAGATGTTCAGATGCACATCGCCGGGGCGCAGACCGATCCAGTACATCGTCGCCAAGTGCCCGATCGGGTACGACACATGGGTGTGCTCGACCAGCTTCGGGCGCGAGGTCGTCCCGGACGTGAAGTAGAGCATCAGCGGATCGTCGGCCGCCGTCGGACCGTCCGGTGTGAACTCGGCCGAGGCCAAGGCCGAGGCGGAAGCGGAAGCGGCGTACGCGTACGCGTCCTCGTACGTCCGCCAGCCCGGCCGCTCACCGCCGCCGCCGACCGCGATGCGCGTGCAGTCCCCCGGCACCGCGTCGAACTTGCCGGTGTCCTCGGCACGCACGACCACGTGCCGCACGTGTCCGCGTTCCACCCGGTCCCGCAGATCGGCGGGCCCGAGCAGCACGGTCGCCGGGACGACCACGGCGCGCAGCTTCATCGCGGCGAGGGCCGTCTCCCACAGCTCGACCTGGTTGCCGAGCATCACCAGGATGCGGTCCCCGGCACGGACACCCTGCGTACGCAGCCAGTTGGCGACCCGGTTCGAGCGGGCGGACAGGTCCGCGAAGGACAGCCGGACCTCGGAGCCGTCCTCCTCGACGATGTGCAGCGCGGTGCGGGCGTTGCCCTCCGCGATGACGTCGAACCAGTCGAGCGCCCAGTTGAAGTGCTCGGGCCGGGGCCAGGAGAAACCCTCGTAGGCCGTGGCGTAGTCCTCGCGATGCGCCAGCAGGAAGTCCCGGGCCGCCCGGAACTCCTTCGTGGCGACGGTTTCTGACACCGTGTCACCTCTCGTCTCTCGTACGGCTAGGTCGGCCTGGCTCAGTCGGCCGGGCTCAGTCGGCCGGGCCCTGTACCGGCACCAGCTCGACGACCGGAATGTCACGGCCGGTACGGCCACGGAACTGGGCGAAGTTCGCGTCCTGTTCGGTCTGCAGCCGCCACAGCTCCTCGTGCTCGGCGGCGGGTACCGGCTCGGGCCGGACGGTGAAGCGGCGGCCCGGCAGTTCGACGGTGCCGGTGCCGGCCGCGACGAGGTTGCGGTACCAGGCGGGATGCGTGTCGGCGCCGCCGTTGGCCGCGAAGACGATGTGCCGGCCGGCCCGTTCCAGATGCACCAGCGGGGTCGTACGGGTCACTCCGCTGTGCCGGCCGGTGGTGCTGAGCAGCAGCAGGGGGACGTCGCCGAAGTCGGCCACCCGGCCCTCGTTCGCCCGGAACTCCTCGATCACCTTGCGGTTGAAGGGGTTGCTGTTGACGGACTCGTCCACCGGGCCGGCGGCTTGCGGTGCGGCTGCCTGCGGAGCCGCGCGGTGGTCGTCCCAGTTCCCCTCGGGAAGGTAGAGACGGGTGCTGGTCGTCTCCTCGAACGGCATTCCCGCGGGCATGTTGATGAGTTCCATGTGCAGACCCCACGGAGTGGTGAAATAGACCCAGCGGTCGCCTGCGATGGGACCGTCCTCAATGGTCTCCGGCTCACCGAGAATCGTCACTCCGGGAACGGCCCGGAGATAAGCGGCCGCCTTGTCCACGTCGTCGACGTAGAGGGCGAAGTGGTGTCCGCCCCAGTCGCTGTTGCGGGGGCGGGCGCGGTCCTGGTCGGGCGCCGTGTACTCGAAGAGCTCCAGGTTGGTCACCGGGCCGAGGCGCAGCATCGCGATGTGTGCCGAGGCGCGCGGGTGGACACCGAGCTTGCGGGTCATCCAGTCACCCTCGGAATCCTCCACCGGGCCCAGCCGGTAGGCGAGTTCGGCGCCGATGACCTCGATGAAGAAGGTCACCGCCTGCTCCAGGTCGGGCACCGTGTAGGCGATGTGGTGGACGGCCCGGGCTCCGGGAAGTGTGCTCAAGGTTCGCTCCGTTCGGGCGCGGTCCGCGGTGGCGCGGACACGTCGGGGGCCGGGTCCGGTACCCGGGTCCTGCCTGGACCTTCGGGCCTGAAGTGGGCTGCGGCAAGGGCGAGTTCAGGAAGTCGGCGGACATGCCGAAGTGGGATCTCCGGGTTGGCGTCCGGCGCGCGGATGCTGTTGAGATGGAGTCCGCCGAATGGAGTCCGCCGCGGGGAATTCCACGAATTCCCCTCCACCTCCTTCTGCTTCTCTCCGCCTCTCTTTACTTCTTTCTGCTTTCTTTCCACTGCCTTGTTCCATGTATTGCTCTGCGCGTTTTCCGAGGAAACGGGGGTCATGATGGGTGAGTTGAAAAGACGCCGGTTCGTGGGACTGGGCTCCGGCATCGCGTTCACGGCCGCGACCGGCGGCGGGCTGGCGACGGCACCGGCCGCCCGGGCCGCCGTAGGGACCGGTCGGGCGCATAAGACCGCGCGGGCCGCGGACGCCTCGGCGGGAGTCGCGGTGACTCCGGCCGACGCCCGCTACCCCGACCTGATATCGGGCAACAACCAGCGGTGGACGTCGAGTCCGGACAAGGTCGTGCTGCCCCGCAGCACCGCCGAGGTGGTCGCCGCCGTGCAGGAGGCGGTCACCGCGGGCAAGCGGCTGTCCGTGTGCGGCGGCGGGCACTGCTTCGAGGACTTCGTGTTCAACGCGGACATCCAGATCAACATCAACATGGGGCTGCTGAACGCGGTCACGTTCGACACCTCGATGAACGCCTTCAAGGTCGGCGCCGGCGCCACCCTGCTGGACGTCTACGAGGCCCTGTACGAGGGCTGGGGCGTCACGATCCCGGGCGGTATCTGCCACAGCGTGGGCGTCGGCGGCCATGTCACCGGCGGCGGCTACGGCAACCTCTCGCGCCAGTACGGGCTGACGGTCGACCATCTCCACGCGGTCGAGGTCGTCGTGGTGGACGCGGCCGGCACCGCGCGCGCCGTCGTGGCCGCCCGTGACTCCTCCGACGCGGCGCTGCGCGACCTGTTCTGGGCGCACACCGGCGGAGGCGGCGGCAGCTTCGGCGTGGTCACGGCGTTCTGGTTCCGCACGCCCGGGTCCACCGGCGAGCCGGGCGCGCTGCTGCCGAAGGCGCCCTCCAAGATCTTCCTCACGCTCGCGGGCTGGCCCTGGGAGAAGGTCACCGAGGACGGTTTCGGCCGTCTGGTCGACTACTGGGGCACCTGGTTCGAGGAGCACAACACCCCTGGCACCACGGCCGGTTCGCTCTACTCCTGGCTGATGCTGAACCACCGCGACAGCGGGTCGATGGGCGCGGTGGTCCAGCTCGACGGTTCGCTGCCTGACGCGCCGAGCGTGCTCTCCGACTTCCTGGCCGGCCTCGACCAGGCGCTCGGTCTGCACTCCGCGACCGTCCGGCACGACGGTGTCCTCGACTCGCAGTACACCAGCACCCGGCTGCTGCCCTGGCTGCGCGGTACCAAGTACATCGGCGCGATCTCCCCGACCCAGCTCGACCCCACGACCCGCGGCTGCCACAAGTCCGCGCATCTGCGGGCGCGTACGCCGCAGCGGCAGATCGACGCCATGTACGCGCACCTCACCAGCACGGACGGGCCGAGCACCATGACCGGCATCGTGCTGTCCGCGTCGGGCGGCCGTATCTCGAGCGTGTCGTCCACGGCGACCGCGGTCGCCCAGCGCGACGCGATCATGAAGGCGAACTTCGAGAGCCGTTGGTACGACAAGGCCGACGACGCGAAGAACGTCGGCTGGATCCGCGAGGCCTTCGGCGCGGTCTACGGCGACACCGGCGGAGTACCGGTGCCGGGCGACGTGACCGACGGCTGCTACATCAACTACCCCGACGGCGACCTGTCCGACCCGGCGTTCAACACCTCGTCGGTGCCCTGGCACGACCTGTACTGGAAGCAGAACTACGCGCGTCTGCAGCAGGTCAAGGCCGCGTGGGACCCCGGTGACGTGTTCCGGCACAGGCAGTCGATACGCCTCCCCTGACCCCTTTCCCGCATGACTCTTTTCCCGCACCCGCACCACAACACCCCCAGCACCCCCAACACCCGCACGAGAAACTGGAGTTGTCACACGATGCGTACCACCACCCTGGGCAAGAACGGTCCCGTCGTAGGCCGCGTGGGCCTCGGCACCATGGGCATGTCCTTCGGCTACGACCCCCACGGCTGGGACGACGACGCCTCGGTCAAGGTCGTCCACCGCGCCCTGGACCTCGGCGTCAACCTCATCGACACCGCCGACGTGTACGGCCCGTTCACCAACGAGGAGCTCGTCGGCCGCGCGCTGAAGGGCCGCCGCGACGAGGTCGTGCTGTCCACCAAGGGCGGCCTGGTCGTCGACGAGAACGGCTTGGGCCTCAACGGGCGCCCCGAGTACCTGTCGGGCGCCGTGGACGCGAGCCTGCAGCGGCTCGGCGTGGACCACATCGACCTGTACTTCCTGCACCGGGTGGACCCGACGGTCCCCCTGGAGGAGAGCTGGGGCGCGCTCGCGGAGCAGGTCAAGGCGGGCAAGATCCGCGCGCTCGGTCTGTCGGCGGTGAGCCTGGAGCAGGTGCGTGCGGCGGAGTCGGTGCACGAGGTGGCCGCGGTGGAGTCCGAGGCCTCCCTGTTCACCCGGGACGCCTTCGCGGACGTCCTGCCGTACACCGTGGAGAAGGGCATCGCCTTCCTCCCGTTCTCACCGCTCGGCCGCGGCCTGCTCACCGGCGCCTTCGCCCGCCCCGGCGACCTGCCCAAGGACGACTGGCGCAGCACGCAGCCGCGGTTCACCGAGGAGGCGTTCGCGCACAACAAGGCGATCGTGGACGCGGTGGCGACGGTGGCCGCCCGCCACGAGGCCACCACGGCACAGGTCGCCCTGGCCTGGCTCCTGACCAAGGGCGACTACGTCGTCCCGATCCCCGGCACCAAGACCGAGCGCTACCTCACCCAGAACGCCGGCGGCGCCGACCTCGACCTCACCGCCCAGGACGTAGCCGAACTGGACGCCCTGCCCGAGCCGCTGGGCGCCCCGGAGGCCTGAGCCACGAACGGCCCCGGCGGGACACCTCCGGCCGAACACCGGGCAGTGCCAAGCGGGCAACCTCCGACCGGATACCGGGCAGTGCCAAGCAGGCAACCTCCGACCGGATACCGGACAGTGCCAAGCAGGCAACCTCCGACCGGATACCGGACAGTGCCCGGCGGGCCGGCTCCGATCGGACACCGCCTGGCACAGCCCAGCAGGCCGCTCCGACCGAGCACCGCCTGGCGGGACACCCTCCCGCCACCCCTTGGCGGAACACCCGGCCGAGGTCGCCCGGCGGAACACCCCGCCTGGCCGACGGCCACCGACCAACCACCTGCCCCGCGGGACACCCCCGCCAACCCCTGCCCGACGGGACACCCTCCCGTCGGCTCCCCGCACGGCGGGACACCCCCGCCGGCCTCACCCCGTCGGCGTCGGCGCCGGGCCACCCCCGGCCCGACGCCGGCGGGGCACGCCCCCGAACTGAGGCCCCGCACAAGCCCAGTTGCGGAGCACACCCCGAACAGACCTCCGCCCACGCCCGGTTGTGGAACACACCCCGAACAGAGCACCGTCTGCGCCCAGTTGCGGAGCACACCCCCGAACAGACCTCCACCTACGCCCGGTTGCGGAGCACACCCCGAACAGAGCACCACCTGCTCCCAGTTACGGAACACACCCCCGAACAGCCCCACCCGCACCCGCCCCGAGACACACCTCCGCACAAGCCCCCCGTCACCCGCCCCGGGAACACCCCACCCGACCACCGCGCCCCCCACCAGCCCGGCACCCCGGGCCACCCGCACCGGCCCCCCTCACGACGCCCTACCGACGCCTCATCGACGCCGATCCACGCAGAGGGAGAGATCCTCACATGAGCGAGACCACGGCGGCCCGTTCGTCGCGCCTGACGACCGCCTTCGACATACCCCGCCCGCCGGGGCTGACCTGGTACGTCCAGGCACAGCAGCCGGTCGGGTACGAAGTGTCCCTGACCCGGGGACTGCTCAGCCCGGCCAACCCGGCGCTCGCCAAGGCCGTGGGGGCGGACGGCCGCGGTGGCGTGCGCGCCCTCGTGGTGGTCGACCGGGTCGTGGACGAGCTCTACGGCGGTGCGCTGCGCGCCTACTTCACGGCCTGGCAGACCGACGCGACCTGGCTGGTGATGCCCGGCGACGAGGAGACCAAGGCCCTGGAGCAGGTCGTGGACGTGACCCGGGCCATGACCGAGATGGGCATCCTGCGCCGCACCGAGCGCGTGGTCGTGGTGGGCGGCGGTGTCCTGATGGACGTGGTGGGGATGGCGGCCAGCCTCTACCGCCGCGGTGCCCCCTACGTACGCGTGCCCACCACCCTCGTCGGCCAGGTGGACGCGGGCGTCGGTGTGAAGACCGGCGTCAACCACGGCACCCACAAGAACCGGCTCGGCACCTACTTCGCACCCGAAGTCACCCTGATCGACCCGGAGTTCCTGCGGACCGTACCGGCCCGGCACATCGCCAACGGACTGGCCGAGATCATCAAGATGGCGCTCATCAAGGACAAGGACCTGTTCACGCTCCTGGAGGAGACCGTCACGCAGATCTCCAGCGACTCGCTCGCGGACTGCGGCGCGGACATGAGCGAGGTGGTCTCCCGGGCCATCGCGGGCATGCTCGACGAGCTCGAACCCAACCTGTGGGAAAGCGTGTTGGAGCGGTCGGTGGACTACGGCCACACCTTCAGCCCCTCGCTGGAACTCCGCGCCGACCCGCCGCTGCTGCACGGCGAGGCCGTCGCCGTGGACATGGCGGTGTGCGTGGCCCTCGCGGCGGGCCGCGAGTACCTGGCCGTGCCCGAGGCGCACCGGGCGCTCGCCCTGATCGCCGCCGCCGGACTCCCGCTGACGCACCCGGTGTTCACCCCGGAACTGCTCCAGGTGGGCCTCGCCGACGCGGTCAAGCACCGGGACGGTCTGCAACGGCTGCCGCTGACCGAGGGCATCGGCTCCTGCGTGTTCGTCAACGACGTCACCGCGGCCGAACTCGCCCGCGCGCTGGACTTCGTACACGCCTACACGGACCGGACCAACGGGCCGGAGCAGTGAGCGGCCCGGGCCCGATCGCCGTCCTCGACGTCGGCGGCACCCATGTCCGGCACGCCGTCTGGTCGCCCCGGGAGGGGCTGGGCGAGGTCGTCGACACGCCCTCGCCCAGCCGGCTGCGCCATCCCGGCGCCTCCGTCGAGGAGTTGACGGCACGGCTGCTCGGCACGATCTGCGACGCCGTGCCCGCCGGCCCCTCGGTGGTGGCCGGCATCTCCTTCGGCGCGGCGCTCGACCAGCGCACCGGCACGGTCTACGGCTCGGCGCCGCTGTTCGGCGACGAGACGACACCGCTGGACCTGCCGGGCGCGCTGCGCGCGCGGCGGCCCGACGTGGAGTGGCACGTCGTCAACGACGTCACCGCCGCGCTGCTGCACTTCGTGTCCGCGCCGTGGCGCCGCAAGCATCGCAAGGTGCTGCTGATGACGGTCAGTTCGGGCATCGCCTGCCGCACCGTCGACCTGCGCAGCGGGACGATCGCCACGGACGCCCTCGGGCTCCAGGGCGAGGTGGGTCATCTGCCGGCGGTCGCGGAACTCGCGGGCGAGCCCGTCGAGTTGGCGTGCGACTGCGGCCGCCTGGGCCATGTGGCGTCGTACGCCTCCGGTCCCGGGCTCGGCCGGATGGCGGACGTGCTGCGGGAGCGCGCCGCCGACCGCTGGCGGGCCTCCGGGCTGGGCCGGGGCATGGCCGCGGGCGCTTCCTTCGAGGCGGCGCTGGGCGGCGCGCTCGACGCCGGTGACGCGCTGGCCGCCGAGTTGCTCGACGCGGCGACGGCCCCCGTCGCCGATGTGCTGCGCACCGCCCTGTGCCTCGATCCCGAACTGGACGAACTCGCCCTCACCGGCGGCGTGGTGACCGGCCTGGGTCGGCACTACGAGGCCTCCCTGCACCGGCACTTCCGCCGCGAGGGCCTGTATCTGACGGGTGAGCGCGCACCGGAGTGGCTGACCGACCGCATCACGATCTGCGCCCCCGGCGACGCCAACGGCCTGATCGGCGCGGGGATCGCCGCCCTCGGCACTCCGGACGGGGTCGTGCACGCCGGCCTCGGGACCCCGGCCGGGGTCGTGCACGCCGCCCTCGGGACCCCGGCCGGGGCCGTACTCGCCGGCCCCGGCACTCCGGACGAGGCCGTACTCGCCGCCCTCGGATCCCCTGACGCCGGCCCCGGCACCCCGGACGGGACCGTGCACGTCGGCCTCGGAACCCCGCACCGAACCCCGCACGCCGCCCCCAAAACCCCACCCCCGCGTATCCCCAGGCACCACGCGGTCGTCCGGGACGCGGAAGGGCTGCACCTCTCCGCGCGCCGTACCCCCGAGCCCGGGCCGGGCGAGCTGCTGCTCGCGCCGCTGGTCGCCGGGGTGTGCGGCACCGATCTGCAGATGCTGCGCGGGATCCGCGACGACGGGGCGCCGGTCCTGGGACACGAGGGCGTGGCCAGGATCGTGGCGGCCGGACCCGGCGTCCAGGACCCCGAACTGGTCCCGGGCACCCACGTGGTGGTCAACCCCACGCACCCCACCGACTCCTCGTTCCTGCTGGGGCACAACGTGGACGGGCTGTTGCAGGAGCGCGCCCTGATCCCCGCCTCGGCGGTGCGCGCCGGCCTGGTGCTGCCGCTGCCCGAGGTCCCGCCGGGCGTGCTCGGCGCGCTGGTCGAACCGCTCGCCGTGGTCCGCTATGCCGCGCTCGCGCTGGCCGAGCACCGCCCCCGCACCCTCCTGGTGTTCGGTGACGGCACCGTCGGCCACCTCGCCGTGCGCACCGCCCGGCGCTGGTACTCGCCGGGGGTGCGGACCGTGCACGTCCACCACACGCGCGGCGGCCTGGAGTGGAGCGCACAGGCCTCGTACGCCGCCGACGAACGGGTGCGGTTCGCCGATCTGACCCCCGACACGCTCACGGAGCTGCTCGGCGACGGCCCGCTCGCGGTGCTGGTCGCCACCCCGGCCCCGGCCACCCTGGCCTGTCTGGAGGCGGCGCTCGACGCGGCCGGCGGCAGGGACACGGTGATCGACCTCGTGGGCGGACTGGCCCGGCCCGCCGTCAGTCCCCGGCTGCCCGGCGTGGACCTGGCCGGGATCCGGGCCGCGAACCGCACGGGGCTGCCGCAGCCGCCGTACGTCGCCCAACTGGGCACGGACGACGGGCACAAGGTGCGGGTGCTGGGGCACCGGGGGGTGGCGGGGGAGCATCTCCTGTACGCGGCGGCGGAGTTGTGCCGCGCTCCCGAGCGCTACCGGGACCTGGTGACGCACGTGGTGGATCTGCCCGGCGCGGTGCCGGTGCTGACCCGGCTCGGCGAGAGCACCGACCGGGTCGTCTCCGGGCGCCGGCTGGTCAAGCTGGCGGTACGGATCGGCGAACCGTCATGAGCCTGGAGTGGACGACGGCCGTGCCGCTGACCGCTCTCGCCGACTGGCGGCTGCCCGAGCGCGCCGGGGCGGCCGTGGCGGTGGCCGCTCAACACGGCGTCCAGGGGCTGCAGTTCGACCTCGGCGGCCCCGGGCGCGGCCCCTGGCTGGACGCGCCGGGACATCTGACCCGGCTGGCCCGTACCGCCCGCGCCGCCGGAGTCGTACCCCTCGGTATCGCGGGCAACGTCCTCAACGACATCGGGCTCACCGCCCCCGAGGGCACACGCGACGCCGACCAGGTCCGCGAGATCCTGCTACGGCTCCTCGACGCGGCCGGTGAACTCGGGGCACCGCTCGTCTTCGTACCGAGTTTCCGGCGCAGCGCGATCACCGGCGAGGCCGAACTGCGGCGCACGGCACAGGTGTTGGGCGCCGCCGCCGAACTGGCCGAGGCCCGGGGGCTGTTGCTGGCCAGCGAGAACATCCTCGCGCCGGGGGCGGCACTGCGGCTCGCCGAGGAGGTCGCCTCGCCCGCCTTCCGGCTGCTGCTCGACACCTACAACCCGCGGGAGGCGGGCGTGGACACCGTGGCTCTGGTGGCCGCGACCGCCCCGCATCTGGCCGACCAGATCCACGTCAAGGACGGTCCGGCCGGCGCCGACGGCACGCCCCTGCTCGGGGACGGTGACGGCAGGGTCGGCGTCACCCTCGACGCGGTGGCCGAGCACACGCCGGAGCCGCGGGCCCTCGTCCTGGAGAACGACCATCGCGGCGGTGACACCGAGCACCTCGCCGCGGACCTCGACCGGCTGCGGGCGTTCGCCGGCCGGCTGCACCGCAGGCGGACGGCGACGGCAGTGACGAAGACCGACACGGCAGAAACGGCGGGACCATGGGCATCGTAGTGACCGCACAGGCGCTGCTGTTCGACATGGACGGCACGCTCATCGACTCCACCGAGGCGGTGGAGCGCACCTGGCGGCGGTTCGCCGCGCGGCACGGGCTCGACGCGGCGGAGATCCTGGCCGGCGCGCACGGACAGCGCACCGTGGAGACGGTGGCCGAGCACGCCCCGCCGGGCACGGACGTCGCGGCCGAGACGGCCTGGCTGGTGGCGCAGGACGTCGCCGACACCCGGGGCACCGTCGCCCTGCCGGGCGCCGCCGACCTGCTGGCCGCGCTGCCCCGGGGGCGCTGGGCGCTGGTCACCTCGGCGGGCCGGGAACTCGCCGAGCGGCGCATGGCCGCGGCCGGACTGCCGCTGCCGGAGGTCCTGGTCAGCGCCGACGACGTCCGGCGCGGCAAGCCCGACCCGGAGGGCTACCGCACCGCCGCCACCCTGCTCGGCACCGACCCCAGGGCGACCGTCGTCTTCGAGGACGCCGAGGCCGGTCTGCTCGCCGGCCGTGCCGCGGGCGGCTACACGGTGGTGGTCGGCCCGCACGAGGGCGCCGCCGCCGAGGGCCGGCCGCGGATCACCGACTATCTGGGCGCCCACTGCGCCGACACCGACGACGGGCTGCGCCTGACCCTGCGGGCCTCCGCGACCGCGACGGTCTGACCGACCGACCACCTCTCACCGATCGGAGTTCCTTCACCATGTCCCTTTCGCAGGCGATATCACCTCAACTGTCAGCAGAAACCACCGTGTTCGGTCACGTGGCTCCGGGCTTCGAGAACGTCCGCGAGGAGTTCGCGCGCAACTTCGCCGAGCGGGACGAGCAGGGCGCCGCCCTCGCCGTGACGCTGGACGGCGAGCTGGTCGTGGACCTGTGGGGCGGCCCGGCCGACCCCACGACGGGGCGGGCCTGGGACGGCGACACGCTCCAGCTGATCTTCTCCGGCAGCAAGGGCATCCTCGCCACCGCGCTGCTGGTGCTCGTCGACCGCGGCGCGGTGGAACTCGACAAGCCGGTCGCGCACTACTGGCCGCAGTTCGCGGCCAAGGGGAAGGCCGGCATCACCGTCCGCGAGGTCGTGACCTTCACCGCCCGCATGCCCTGCGTCGCCGCCCCGCTCACCCAGGACGACCTCGGTGACCCGGAGGCCATGGCCCGGCTCCTCGCCGACCAGGAGCCGGAGGCCGACCCGCGCGCCGAGGGCATCCTGTACGGGCCGTGGGCGACCGGCTGGATCATCGCCGAGGTGATCCGCCGCGTCGACGGGCGCCGCCTCGACCGCTTCTTCGCCGAGGAGGTCGCGGGACCGCTCGGTGTCGACGTCTCCTTCGGGGTCTCCCGGGACCAGCTGGGCCGGGTCGCCCGCACCGAGTACGGCACGGGCTTCCGCGACCAGTTCACCGGCTACTTCACCAGCGAGGACCCGCTGACCCGGCGGATCTGGCAGAACCCGGTCCCCTTCCCCGAGGACGAGGACATCTGGAACGGCCCCGGCCGCCGCCACACCCTCGTCCCCGCCGCCAACGCCTACGGCTCCGCCCGCGGTTTCGCCAAGCTCTACGGCATCCTCGCCCAGGACGCGGCCCGCCCGGCCGACGAGCCTCCCGTACTGCTCTCGCGCCGGCTGCTCGACGAGGCCCGCGCTCCCCGGGTCAGCAAGACCGACCAGCTCATCGACGTCCCGATGGTGTACGGGGGCGGCGGCTACCGGCTGCGCACCAACCCGCGCCCGACCGTGGACGGCGACTCCTTCGGCCACGACGGCGCCGGCGGCTCCGCCAACCAGGCCTGGCCGCGCGCGGCGGCCGGGGTGTCGTACGTGATGAACCGGCTCATCGCGCTCGGCCCCGACGACAAGCGGGCCTCCTCCCTGGTCAAGGCCGTCGCCGGGGCGATGGCGGACCTCGGTGTCGGCGGCGGGCGATGAGCGGGGACGGCATCCGGCTGCTCACCCCGGAGGGCGAGCGGGTCACGCACCCGGAGTACGGCCTGGACGCCGGCCCGGAGGAACTGCGGGCGCTGTACCGGGACATGGCCCTCGCCCGCCGCTTCGACGCCGAGGGGGTGACCCTGCAGCGCCAGGGCGAACTCGGCCTGTGGCCCTCGCTGTTGGGGCAGGAGGCGGCGCAGGTCGGTTCGGTGCGGGCGCTGGCCGACGGCGACCATGTCTTCCCCAGTTACCGCGAGCACGCCGTCGCCCTGTGCCGCGGGCTCGACCCGCTGGTGCTGCTGCGGCTGTTCCGCGGGGTCGACCACGGCGCCTGGGATCCCGACGCGCACGGTTTCCATCTCTACACGCTGGTCATCGGCTCGCAGACGCTGCACGCCACCGGCTACGCGTGCGGGGTGGCCAAGGACGGCTCCGACGCCGCGGTGCTCGCGTACTTCGGCGACGGCGCCACCAGCCAGGGCGATGTGGCCGAGGCGTTCAACTTCGCCGCCGTGTACGACGCGCCCGTCGTGTTCTTCTGCCAGAACAACCAGTGGGCGATCTCCGAGCCCAACGCCCGGCAGACCCGCGTCCCCCTCCACCAGCGCGCCCAGGGCTACGGCTTCCCCGGGGTGCGCGTCGACGGCAACGACGTGCTGGCCGTCCTGGCGGTGACCCGGGCCGCGCTGGAGCATGTGCGCTCGGGGCGCGGGCCGTTCCTCGTCGAGGCGTTCACCTACCGGATGGGCGCCCACACCACCTCGGACGATCCGACGCGCTACCGCGACTCCGCCGAGGTGGAGAGTTGGCGCGCCAAGGACCCCCTGCTGCGGCTCGAACGGCTGCTGCGCCGCGAGGAGTTGGCGGACGACGCGTTCTTCGCCGAGGTGACGGCCGAGGGCGAGGCGCTGGCCGTCCGGGTCCGGGAGGGCGTACGGAGCATGCCCTCCCCCGCGCCCGAGGAACTCTTCGACCACGTGTACGCCGAGGCGCACGGCGAAGTCGACCGCGAGCGCGCCGAGTTCGCGGCCTACCAGGCGTCCTTCGCCGAGGAGGGCTGAGCCGTGGCAGCGACCCCCATGACCCTGCTGACCGCCCTCAACACCGCCCTGCGCGATGTGCTCGCCGACGATCCGAAGACGCTGGTCATGGGCGAGGACGTGGGCCGGCTCGGCGGGGTGTTCCGGGTGACCGAGGGCCTGCAGAAGGACTTCGGCGAGGACCGGGTGATGGACACCCCGCTCGCCGAGTCGGGCATCGTCGGCACCGCCATCGGCCTCGCCCTGCGCGGCTACCGCCCGGTCGTGGAGATCCAGTTCGACGGCTTCGTGTTCCCCGGCTACGACCAGATCGTCACCCAGCTCGCCAAGATGCCGGCCCGCTCACGCGGCCTGATCCGCCTGCCGATCGTCATCCGCATCCCCTACGGCGGCGGCATCGGCGCGGTCGAGCACCACTCGGAGTCCCCGGAGGCGCTGTTCGCGCACGTCGCCGGGTTGCGGGTGATGTCCCCGTCGAACCCGTCGGACGCGTACTGGATGCTCCGGCAGGCCGTCCAAAGCGACGACCCGGTGATCTTCTTCGAGCCCAAGCGCCGCTACTACGACAAGGGCGAGGTGGACACCACCGCCTCCGACCAACCGCCGGCGCACCGGGCGCGGGTGGTACGCCCCGGCACCGACCTGACGCTGGCCGCCTACGGCCCGATGGTGCGCACCTGTCTCGACGCGGCCGCCGTGGCCGCCGAGGAGGGACGGCAGTTGGAGGTCGTCGACCTGCGCTCGATCTCACCGGTCGACTTCGACACCGTGCGGGAGTCGGTGCGCAGGACGGGCCGGCTCGTCGTCGCGCACGAGGCGCCGGTCTTCTTCGGCGCGGGTGCGGAGATCGCCGCGCACGTCACGGAGCACTGCTTCTACCACCTGTCGGC
Organism: Streptomyces xylophagus; assembly: GCF_000716435.1. Classification (GTDB taxonomy): domain Bacteria; phylum Actinomycetota; class Actinomycetes; order Streptomycetales; family Streptomycetaceae; genus Streptomyces; species Streptomyces xylophagus. The sequence continues at coordinate 294,484 of NZ_JNWO01000006.1, read as the reverse complement.
GCCGGTCCTGCGGGTCGGCGCGTATCACAGCCCGTATCCGCCGTCCCGGCTGGAGGACGAGTACCTCCCCGGGATCGACCGTGTGCTCGACGCCGTGGACCGCGCGTTCGCCCACTGAGGAGTTCTGCTCACGATGACGGACAACCCCCAGCGCTACCGGGAGTTCCCGATGCCCGACGTGGGCGAGGGCCTCCAGGACGCCGAGATCATCCGCTGGCTCGTGGCCACCGGCGACCGCGTCACCGACGGCCAGGTCGTCTGCGAGGTGGAAACCGCGAAGGCAGCCGTGGAACTCCCCATCCCCTACGACGGCGTCGTCCACGAACTCCGCTTCCCCGAGGGCACGACGGTCGACGTGGGCACCCCGATCATCACGGTGGACACCGGCACAGGCACCGCTACGGAGGAGCCCCCGCGCCGCACCCCGGTCCTCGTCGGCTACGGCGCGGCACCCGGCCCCACGGCACGGAGGATCCGCCGCCGACCGGGCACTCCGGCAACGGCGACCGCTCCACCCCAACTGCCGCTGGCCAAACCGCCCGTGCGCAAGTTCGCCAGGGACCTCGGTGTGGACCTGGCGGTCGTCGTACCGACCGGACCGCGCGGGGATGTCACCCGCGAGGACGTGCGCGCCGCCGCCCAACACCCGTCCCCCACCGAACAGTTGCCCCTCTCCGACCAGCCCGCCCCCGCCCCCGACGAGACCCGCGTCCCCGTCACCGGTGTGCGCCGGGCCACCGCCCGCGCCATGGTGGCCAGTGCCTTCACCGCGCCGCATGTCACGGAGTTCGTCACCGTCGACGTCACCCGCACGATGAAGCTGGTGCGACGGCTCAAGGGGCATCCGGACATGGCGGGGCTGCGGGTCGGCCCGCTGCTGCTGGCGGCGCGGGCCTTCCTGGTCGCGGTGCGGCGCAATCCGGAGGTGAACGCGTCCTGGGACGAGGAACGCCAGGAGATCGTGCTGAAGCACCGGGTGAACCTGGGCGTCGCCGCCGCGACCCCGCGCGGCCTCCTGGTCCCCGCGATCGAGGACGCCGACCGCCTCACCCTGCCCGAACTCGCCGCCGCCCTGGGCGAGTTGACGACCGCCGCGCGCGAGGGACGGACCCCGCCCGCGGCCCTGCGGGGCAGCACCGTGACGCTCACCAACATCGGCGTCTTCGGTGTCGACACCGGCACCCCGATCCTCAACCCGGGCGAGTCGGCGATCCTCGCCCTCGGCACCATCGGCCCGCGCCCCTGGGTGCACCGCGGAAAGGTCGTCCCGCGCCAAGTCACCACCCTGGCGCTCTCCTTCGACCACCGCCTCGTCGACGGCGACCTGGGTTCCCGCGTCCTCGCGGACACCGCCGCCCTGCTGCACGACCCGCGACTCCTGCTCACCCGCGCCTGACGGCCCCGAAGACCGACGACGAACGACGAGAGAGGACGACGATGGACGACGACGTTCCGCACCCGCCCGCCGCCCGGCTCGGCCTGTGCACCGCGGTGGTCGCGCTCGGCGGGCTGCTGTTCGGCTTCGACACCGGGGTGATCTCCGGGGCCCTGCTGTTCATCAGGACCGACTTCGGCCTCGACTCCTTCGAGGAGGGAGCCGTGATCTCGGCGCTGCTGCTGGGTGCCGCCGTGGGCGCCCTGGGCAGCGCCCGGCCCGCGGACCGGTTCGGCCGCAAGAAGGTGCTGGTCGCGATCGCGCTGACGTTCACCCTGGGGCTGCTCGCCGCGGTGTCCGCGGGTGACTTCCCGGAACTGGTCGCCGCCCGCGCCGTACTCGGTCTCGCGGTGGGCAGCGCCTCGACCGTGGTGCCGCTGTACCTCGCGGAGATCGCCCCGCCGAGGCTGCGCGGGCGCCTGGTGACGGCCAACCAGATCCTGCTCACCGTCGGCATCCTGGTGTCGTACCTGATCAATCTGGGGTTCGCCGGCAGCGCCGACTGGCGGGCCATGTTCGCCGTCGGGCTGGTCCCGTCCGTCGCGATGCTGCTGGGCACGCTGGCGATCCCGGAGAGCCCCGAGTGGCTGCGGGGGCGGGCCGGCAGCGGGAGCGTGCCGCGCGCCAAGGGTGTCCTCGGGTCGCCGGCGGCCCGGTCGGCGCTGGTCATCGGGGTGACACTGGCCGCCGTCCAGCAGTTCGGCGGGATCAACAGCATCATCTACTACGCCCCGAGCATCATGGCCCGGGCCGGGTTGCCCGCGGCCGACTCGATCACGTACTCGGTGGTGATCGGCGCGGTGAACGTCGTGGCGACGGTGGCGGCCGTACCACTGATCGACCGGGCCGGGCGGCGGCCGCTGCTGCTGTTCTCGCTCGGCGGCATGGCCCTCTCGCTGCTCGCTCTGGGCCTGGCCTTCCGCCTGCCGCCGGGCCCGGTCACCAATGTGACGGCGCTGGTCTGCATGGTCGCCTACGTGGCGTCCTTCGCGATCGGGCTCGGTCCGGTCTTCTGGATCCTCGCCGCCGAACTGTTCCCGCCGGGGGCCCGCGCACGCGGCGGCGCGGTGTGCGCGCTGGTCAACTGGGCCGCCAACTTCGTGGTGGGCCAGATGTTCCTGCCGGCCGCCGATCTGGTCGGCGAGGGCTGGGTGTTCTGGTTCTTCGCGGCGGTCTCCGCGGGTGCCGTCGTCTTCGTCCTGCGCCGGGTCCCCGAGACGAAGAACCGCTCCCTGGCGGACGTCCAGCGGGAGTTGGCCCGGCGATCGGGGCGGGCCACCGCGGACCCGGCCCGGACCGGTGCCGCGCCGGTGGTGTCGGGACGGGGCTGACGAAGCCCCGGTACTCCGTGCGGTGGGGGCTCTCGGTGCGCCGAGGGCCCTTTCGCATGCCGTCAGGCACATGCAGTCAGGCACATTCCGTCAGTCGCGCCCGGTCACCCCGTGCAGCACGAGTTCCCAGACGTCGTCCGGCCGCGCGCCCCTGGGCGGGTGCGACCCGGCCCACTCCACGCCGTTGCCCGCGACCAGCCGGGTCAGGAGTACGGCGGCGGTCTCCGGCAGCACGCCCGGGCGCAGTTCGCCCGCCGCGGCCGCGCGCGCGAGCAGCGCCCGCAGTCCCCACCCCCACTCCAGGATCAGCCGCGGTTCGTGCCCGTCGTGCGGTCCGTCCCGGTCCAGCCGCGCCGCCGCCCGTACGACGACGTCGTCCTCCAGGAGCCGGATGAGGGCGAACGTCAGGTCCGCGAGCGCGTCGAGCGGCGCGTCCACACCGCTGGAGACGTCCCGGACCACGGTGTCGAGGGCACTCCGGCCGGCCCGGCGCACGGCGTCGGCCAGGGCCCGCTTGGTCGGGAAGTGGAAGGTGAGCGCGCCCATCGAGGCACCCGCCCCCTTGCTGATCCGGGACAGCGAGGCGCCCTCGTACCCCCGGCTGTCGAACTCCGCCGCCGCGGCGCGGACCAGAGCGTGGCGTGTGTGAGCGGCTCTCTCCTGCATGCCCCGACATTGCCGCTGGTGACGGGGTTACGGGGGCCCGGACTCGCCAAAGTAGTCGAGACTTGGCCCGAAACAAAGCAAACGTTCTTTATGCTTCTACCGTTCGACTGGATCGCACCGCGCCGAGGGGGATGGAGTGTCAGCGATTCGAGAGGCACGACAGGCACCACGACAGGCACTACGGAAACAGCAGGGGCACGAGGGCTTCGCCGCGTTCGGCCGGCAGTTGTTCGAGCATCTGCCGCGCGCCGACCAGCAGCGATGGGGGCAGGTGTATCTGCACGGACTGCTGGCCACGCCCGGCAAGAAGTCCGTGCGCCGGATGGCGGAGGCGGTGACCTCGTCGGCCACGGCGTCGCAGTCGTTGCAGCAGTTCGTGAACGCCAGCCCCTGGGAGTGGGACGCGACCCGGCGGGAGCTCGTCCGCTGGGTGGAGGAGCGGTTGCCCACGCACGCGTGGACCCTCGCCTCGACGGTGCTGCCCAAGCGCGGCGACCACTCGGTCGGGGTGCACCGGCGCTTCGTCCGCGAGCAGGGGCGGACCGTCAACTGCCAGCTGGGGATGGCGGTGTTCCTCTCCGGCGAGGGTGAGCACATGCCCGTCGACTGGCGTCTGCACCTGCCCGAACCCTGGGCGGGCGACGAGGCGGTCCGGCGCCGCGCCCGCATCCCGGAGGAGACCCGGCCGCAGCCGCTGTGGGCCCACGCCCTGGACCTGGTGGAGACCCTGGCCGCGCAGCCCGGCCTGGTCCGTGCGCCGGTGGTGGCGGACCTGACCTCGGTGACGGACGTACGCCCGCTCGTGGAGCGGCTGCACGGGCGCGGCCACAGCTTCGTGCTGGCCGTCGGCGGCCAGTTGCCGCTCGCCGCCGAACCGCGCCCCGGCCGCCCGAACCGGGAGCCCGCGCCCCCGGTATCGGCGCGTCAGCTGCTGTTCCAGGGCGGCACCCGGCATCCCGAGGCGGTAGGGCCCGCCGGACGGTCCCGCCGCCTCCAGGTCATCTCCAGCCTGGCGGAGATACCGGCCCTGCGGCCCGACGGCGTCCGGTTCACCGCCACCGGCCGGGTCTTCGCCGAGTGGGACCCGGCCCGGCAGCGCCTGGGCCAGGCCTGGCTCACCAACCTCCCGGAGCGCAGGACGGCCGATCTGCTCGCCCTGGCCGGCCTGCACCGCGGCACCCTGGCCACGGTGGGCGACCTCGGCGAACACTACGGCCTGCTCGACTTCGAGGGCCGCTCCTTCCCCGGCTGGCACCGCCACATGACCCTGGTCTCGGCGGCATACGCCTACGGCCGCCTCTCCGCGGCCCGGTCAGCCACCGAGCTGACCCACGGGGAGGCCGCCTGACGGAGGGCGCGCCTGGGTCGTGTCCGCAAAGTCCCGTCGTCCGCCCGAAGGGCGGGCCCCGCACCAGACGCCGCGGGGCAGGCGGGACTTTGTGGACACGGCCTAGCGCCTGCGCACCTCGTACAGGAAACAGCCGTACTCGACGGCCCGGACGTGGACCAGTGCCACGGCCGGGTCGTCGAACGCGTCACGGAAGGCCGCGTCGTCGGCCGCCTCGACGAGCCGGCCGCCCAGGATGTGCCCCTCGGCGGAGTAGCGGCGGACCGTGCGGTGGGCGTCCGCGAAGGGATACCCCGAGCCGGCCGCCGGCCCCGCGCACTCCTCAGCGTGGATGAACACCGGCCCCTGCTCGTCGTACGCCCCGGGCCGGGCCCCCGTCTCCGCCGCCCAGCGGCGCAGCGGGGCGTAGGAGACGAGGGCGATGCGCTCGCCCGGCTCGCTGCGGCGCAGGCAGCAACGGAGCGGAGCACCGCCCTCCTCATCGAGCGCGGGAACCATTCGGCGCCCCGCATCGTCAGCAGAGCGCAGCTCCTTCAGGACCGTCGGGTCGACGGGTCGTGCCGTGTACGTCGTCATGACCCCAGACTCGCGCTCGTCCGCCCCGCTCACCGGCGGGAACCGGACATCGCGCTCTCCGCAGGTCCCGTGGAAGGATGGCGCAACCCACACATAACGAGGAGATGACCGCGTGCCTGGCACAAACCTGACTCGCGAAGAGGCGCAGCAGCGGGCGACGCTGCTCACCGTTGACTCGTACGAGATCGATCTCGACCTCTCCGGCGCGCAGGAGGGCGGGACCTACAGGTCCGCGACGACGGTGCGCTTCGACGTGGCCGAAAGCGGCGCCGAGTCCTTCATCGACCTGGTGGCCCCGACGGTCCACGAGGTGACGCTGAACGGCGACCCGCTCGACCCCGACGAGGTCTTCAAGGACTCGCGGATCGCGCTGGCCGGGCTGTTGGAGGGACCGAACGTCCTGCGCGTGGTCGCGGACTGCGCGTACACCAACACCGGCGAGGGGCTTCACCGGTTCGTCGACCCGGTCGACCAACAGGCCTACCTCTACACCCAGTTCGAGGTGCCGGACGCGCGCCGCGTGTTCGCCAGCTTCGAGCAGCCGGACCTGAAGGCCACCTTCCAGTTCACCGTGAAGGCGCCGACGGGCTGGACCGTCATCTCCAACTCCCCGACGCCCGAACCCCGGGACGACACCTGGGTGTTCGAGCCGACGCCGCGCATCTCGACGTACATCACCGCGCTGATCGTCGGCCCGTACCACTCCGTGCACAGCGTGTACGAGAAGGACGGGCAGTCCGTCCCGCTCGGCATCTACTGCCGGCCCTCGCTGGCGGAGTACCTCGACTCGGACGCGATCTTCGAGGTCACCCGGCAGGGCTTCGACTGGTTCCAGGAGAAGTTCGCCTACCAGTACCCGTTCAAGAAGTACGACCAGCTGTTCGTCCCGGAGTTCAACGCGGGCGCGATGGAGAACGCCGGTGCCGTCACCATCCGGGACCAGTACGTCTTCCGTTCCAAGGTGACCGACGCCGCCTACGAGGTGCGCGCGGAGACCATCCTGCACGAGCTGGCCCACATGTGGTTCGGCGACCTCGTGACCATGGAGTGGTGGAACGACCTGTGGCTGAACGAGTCGTTCGCCACCTACACCTCCATCGCCTGCCAGGCGTACGCGCCCGACTCGCGCTGGCCGCACTCGTGGACCACGTTCGCCAACTCGATGAAGACCTGGGCGTACCGGCAGGACCAACTGCCGTCCACGCACCCGATCATGGCCGAGATCCGCGACCTGGACGACGTCCTCGTCAACTTCGACGGCATCACGTACGCCAAGGGCGCGAGCGTCCTGAAGCAGCTCGTCGCGTACGTCGGCATGGACGAGTTCTTCGCGGGCGTGCAGGCGTACTTCAAGCGCCACGCGTACGGCAACACCCGCCTGTCCGACCTGCTCGGCGCGCTGGAGGAGACCTCCGGGCGTGACCTGAGCGCCTGGTCGAAGGCGTGGCTGCAGACGGCCGGCATCAACATCCTGCGCCCGGAGATCGAGACGGACGCGGACGGTGTCATCACCGCCTTCGCGATCCGCCAGGAGGCCCCGGCCCTGCCTGCCGGCGCCAAGGGGGAACCCACCCTGCGCCCGCACCGCATCGCGGTCGGCCTGTACGAACTCGACGAGGACACCGGCAAGTTGGTGCGCGACGAGCGCGTCGAGCTGGACGTGGACGGCGAGTTGACCGCCGTACCGCAGCTCGTCGGCAAGCGCCGCCCGGACGTGGTGCTGCTCAACGACGACGACCTGTCGTACGCGAAGGTCCGTCTCGACGAGCAGTCGCTGGCCTTCGTCACCGAGCACCTCGGCGACTTCGAGTCCTCGCTCCCCCGCGCCCTGTGCTGGGCCTCGGCCTGGGACATGACCCGCGACGCCGAACTCGCCACCCGCGACTACCTCTCCCTCGTCCTGTCGGGCATCGGCAAGGAGTCCGACATCGGTGTCGTGCAGTCGCTCCAGCGGCAGGTGAAGCTGGCGATCGAGCTGTACGCCGACCCGGCCGCCCGCGAGGCCCTGCTCACCCGCTGGACGGACGCCACGCTGGCACATCTGCGCGCCGCCGAGGCGGGCAGCGACCAACAGCTGGCGTGGGCCCGCGCGTTCGCGTCCGCGGCCCGCGCGCCGGAGCAACTCGACCTGCTGGACGGCCTGTTGGAGGGCACCCAGACGATCGAGGGACTGGCCGTCGACACCGAACTGCGCTGGGCGTTCGTCGAACGCCTCGCGTCCGTGGGCCGGTTCGACGAGGCGGAGATCGCCGGCGAGTACGAGCGGGACAAGACGGCCGCCGGTGAGCGCCACGCGGCGACCGCCCGTGCCGCCCGCCCGACCGAAGAGGCGAAGGCGGAGGCCTGGGCACAGGTCGTCGAGTCCGACAAGCTCCCCAACGCCCTTCAGGAAGCGGTGATCTCGGGCTTCGTCCAGACCGACCAGCGCGAACTGCTGGCGCCGTACACGGAGAAGTACTTCGCGGCGGTCAAGGAGGTCTGGGACTCCCGTTCGCACGAGATCGCCCAGCAGATCGCGGTCGGTCTCTACCCGTCGATCCAGGTCTCCCAGGACACCCTGGACCGCACGGACACCTGGCTGACGGCCGCCGAGCCCAACGCGGCCCTGCGCCGCCTGGTCTCGGAGTCCCGCTCGGGCGTGGAGCGCGCGCTCAAGGCCCAGGCGGCGGACGCGGCTGCTTCGTAAGCGGTTCTACGACGACGAAGGGCGCCCGGCGATTCGCCGGGCGCCCTTTGACGTCACCCCGGGAACATCCCGCCGGTGACGTTCACGAACGTGCCCGTGATGCTCGCCGCGTGGTCCGAGGCGAGGAACACGGCGGTCGCGGTGATCTCGGCGAGGGTGGGGTTGCGGCGGGTCATGCGCAGGCTCGACAGCTGGTCGAGGATGCCCTGGATCGCCGCCTCGTTGAGGTCGGGGTTGACCTTGCCGAGCTTCTCGATCGTGAGCGTCTCGGGGATTCCCGCGGCCCACAGACCAACCGCACGCACCCCGCGCGGGCCCAGCTCCATCGCCAGGTTGCGCACGAGGCTGTCGGTCGCCGCGTCGGCGGGACCGGTGCCGCCCATCATCGGACTGCCGTGCGCGGAACCGCTGTTGAGGGTGAGGACGACACCGGAGCCTCGCTCGGCCATGCGGCGGGCGGCTGCGCGGGCGGTGATGAAGTTGGCGCGGGTGCCGTTGAGGACGGGCCGCAGGAAGTCGTCGACGGGCATCTCGGTGATCGGCAGCCCCTGTACGTCACCGCGCGAGACAAGGTTGAAGGACACGTCGATGTCCCCGACGCGGGCGAGGTGTTCCGTCACCGCCGTCTCGTCGAGGGCGTCGACGACGGCCACCTCGGCGTCCTTGATGCCGATGTCCTTGATGTGGGCGGCCACGGCCTCCAGCGTCTCCCGGGTGCGTCCCACGAGGTGGACGCGGGCTCCCTCGGCGGCGAAGGCGCGGGCGACCGCACCGCCGATCGAGCCGCCGGCGCCGTAGATGACCGCGGTCTTGTCGGTGAGCAGCATGGTGATCTCCTTGCGGGTCGTGACGTACGGGGCGTGATGTACGTGTCGTTCGTGTCGGCCATACAGACGCACAAGGAGCCCCCCACTCATCGCTCACAACCTCAGCGGCAGTCCGAAGGCCGGGAACAGGTGCGGTTCGAAGGAGGTGATCTCCACGATCCGGTCGTCGGCGCCGAAGCGGAGCACGTCGAGGACCTGGGCGCGGTAGACGGTCGTACCGGGTCGGCGCACGTAACCCCCGGCCGCGAGCTGCCCGTTGGCGCGGGCGGGGAGGTGCCGCCAATGTCCTAGGAACATGGGCGAGTTGGCGTCGAGGCTGACACTCAGGAACTCCACGAGTGCGTCGCGGCCGGTGAACCAGAACGGGTTCGGCGGCATGGTGAGGGTGACGTCCTCGCTGAGCAGGTTGGCGACCTCGGACAGGTCGAGACGCTCGGCGGCGGCCATGTACCGCTTGACCAGGGTGCGTTGGTGCTCGGTGGGCCCATCGGCCGTCCAGTCCGCGCGCCGGCCGGGCAGCCGGTCGCGCAGGGTGGGGCGGGCGCGTTGCAGCGCGCTGTTGACCGAGGCCACGGTCATGTCGAGGGCCTCGCCGGTCTCGACTGCGGTCAGCCCGAGCACGTCCCGCAGCACCAACACCGCGCGCTGGCGCGGCGGGAGATGCTGGACGGCGGCCAGGAAGACCAGCTCGAGGGTCTCGCGGGAGACCGCGGCGGCCTCCGGCTGTTCCTCGGCGGAGGGCAACTCGTCGTCGGGATACGGCTGCAGCCAGGTGATACGGGCGGGCGGCTCCCCGCCACCGTGGTTCATGCCGGGCAACGGCTCGTAGCGCTTGGGGCGGCGGGCCGTACGGCGCTGGAAGTCCAGGCAGGCGTTGGTGGCGATGCGGTACAGCCAGGTACGGGCACCGGCCCGCCCCTGAAAGGTGTCCCGGGCCCGCCAGGCCCGCAGGAACGTCTCCTGCACCAGGTCCTCGGCGTCGTCGTACGAGCCGGTCATGCGGTAGCAGTGGACCTGGATCTCACGGCGGTGCGACTCGACGAGGGCGGCGAAGTCACCTTCGTCGAGCGGGACTTCGGCAACGGCGGGGACTTCCGTAACGGGCACCTGCGTGACGGATTCCCGAGCGGTGTCGCGTGCCGTGCGCGCCACCCGCCTCAGCCGCGCGACGGACGACGACAGTTCCGTCACACCGGAGTAGAAGACGGAAGGTGGCTGCGGCACCAGCTCCTCCACCTGCCGCCCGATCTCCTTGATCAGCCCGTCGACACCGGCCCCGACGCTCCCCTGCCGCTCCCGGTAGGCCTTCTGCCGGCAGGCGGCGGAGCAGTACACGGACCGGCGTCCGGTACGGCCCGCCCGTGCGGTGAGCGGCTTGCCACAACTGGGGCAGGATTCTTCGGCCACGGGTGCCTCCGGCGTTGCTTCACGGGTGTCGCGTCACAGCCACTGCCTCACCGCGTTGCGTCACGGCATTCCCGCGTGACGCTACCTCCCGAACGGGAACGGCAGGGGTCCGCGACCCGATCTGCCCAGCCACCGTCGCTCCGAACGCCACCACCATCCCCGCCACCTGCACCAGCGTGAGCGCCTGCCCGAGCGCCGCCCAGCCGACGACGGCCGCGGTCAGCGGGGAGAGCGGGCCGAGGAAGGTGACCTGGGTGGCGGAGAGCCGGCCGATGCCGCGGAACCAGAGCCAGTACGCGATCGCCGTGTTCGCCAGCGCGAGGTACAGGTAACCGCCGACCGCCCGCCCGTCGAGCGCGGGCGGCGCCCCCTCGACCAGGAAGGCGACGGGGGCTATCAGCAGCCCGCCCGCGGTGAGCTGCCAGCCGGTGAGGGCGAGCGGGCCGACGCCGTCGGGGCGGCCCCACCGCTTGGTCAGCACGGTGCCGGTGGACATGGAGGCGGTGGCGGCGAGGGCCGCGAGCACGCCGACCGGGTCGAGCGCCCCGGCCGCCTTCAGTACGACGAGACTGACACCGAAGGCGGCGACGGCGCCGGTGAGCAAGCTGCGGGCCGTCGGCCGCTGCCCCAGCAGACCTGCCGAGAGGCCCACGACAATCAGCGGCCCTACCGAGCCGACGACCGCCGCCATACCGCCGGGGAGCCGGTACGCGGACAGGAACAGCAGCGGGAAGAAGGCGCCGATGTTCAGCGCGCCAAGCACCGTCGCCTTCCACCACCAGGCACCGCGCGGCAGCACCCGGGCGAGCGCGAGGAGCACCAGACCGGCGGGGAGGGCACGCATCAGGCCGGTGAAGAGGGGGCGGTCGGGCGGGAGGAACTGGGTGGTGACGGCGTAGGTGGTGCCCCAGGAGACAGGGGCGAGGGCGGTGAGGGCTATGAGGGCGGGGCGGCTGGTGGTCGTCATGGGACGCACCCTTCAGGTAGGTCACTGGTAACTAGCTTAGCGCTAAGCCAGTTACCGTCAAGCTACTAACCTGTGATCCACTTTCTTGCGACCGACCTGCTGACCGGCGGATACTCGTCCCATGAACGACAAGGACCCCGTCGACGCGATCGTCGAGCAGTGGGCGGCGGTGCGGCCCGACCTCGACACCGCCGCGATGGAGGTCTTCGGACGGATCTTCCGGCTCTCCCGGGCCATGGGCGACCGCATGGAGAAGGCGTACGCGCCGCACGGCATCTCGCGCGGCGAGTTCGACGTCCTCGCGACCCTGCGCCGGGCCGACGAGCCGTACACCCTCTCGCCGCGCGAGCTCTCCGCGACGCTGATGCTCACCACGGGCGGCATGACCGGCCGCCTCGACAAACTGGAACGGGCCGGCCTGCTCCGCCGCTCCCCCGACCCGCACGACCGCCGCGGCCTCCAAGTCACCCTGACGGAGAAGGGGTTGGCGCTGATCGACGAGGCGGTCGGCTCCGGGCTCGCCGCCCAGACGGCGGCCCTGTCCGGCCTCGACACCGAACAGGCCGCCCAACTGGCCGACCTGCTGCGGAAGTTGCTGACCTCGACCGAGCGGTAGCAAGTCCCGCTCCGGGCGGGCCCGTTCAGCCGACGTGCTCGGCGAGCGCCGCCTCGATCTCGGCCGGTTCGGCGGTGTCCGCCGCCCAAGCCACATACCCATCCGGCCGCACCAGCAGTGCCGTACGACGGTCGCTCGCCCAGCGCTCCACGGCCAGCCGGTCCTTGCGGGTGGCCTGGTTCTCGTACGGCTCCGGTGTGATCAGTACGAACCGGCCGCCGCGCAGCGCCTCGTAGAGGCGGCCGGTGTCGGCGAGGGAGACGTCCGGGGCGCGGGTGCCGACGAGGTGGTGGGCGCCTCGGGGGGCCGGGTAGGCGTAGCCGATGCCGGTGAGTTGGCCGAGGGCCTTGCGGCGGGCCGGGGGTACGTGGTCGAGGACGGTGGTGAGGGCCGCGCGCAGGGCGACGGTCCAGGGGCGCTTGGCCATGGCGAGGCGGACGATGCCGCCGCTGCTGCGCAGGACCGCCTTGCCCACGGGGTGGCGCTCGGCCTGGTAGGTGTCGAGGAGGGTCCGGGGTGCGTGGCCGTTGAGCACCGCGGCCAGCTTCCAGCCGAGGTTGGCCGCGTCCTGGAGGCCGGTGTTCATGCCCTGGCCGCCGGCCGGGGTGTGGACGTGCGCGGCGTCGCCGGCCAGGAACACGCGGCCCACCCGGTAGGCGGGTGCCTGGCGCTCATCGCTGTGGAAGCGGGACATCCAGCGGGCGTCGCGCATCCCGAAGTCGCGGCCGAGGGCGAGCCGGGCGATCTCCCTGACCTCGTCGAGGTCGAGGGGCTCGTCGTCGGCGACGTCGTGCGCGCGGTTCCAGCCGATGACCCGGTAGTAGCCGTCGCCGAAGGGTGCGATGAAGGCGAAGGCGTCGCCGACGGTGGCCACGGTGAGCAGGGTGTCGGGCTTCTCGTCGAGCAGTACGTCGGCGAGGACGACGGACCGGATGACGGAGTGGCCGGGGAAGGGCAGCCCGATCGCGTCCCGCACCGCGCTGCGCATCCCGTCGGCGCCGACGACGTACGCGGCGCGCAGCGACTCGGACACCCCGCCGGGCCCGCGCGTCTCGACGGTCGCGCCGTCCGCGTCCTGCGACAGCCCGGTCATCTCGGTCTCGTACCGGAAGTCCACGCCCGCCTCGGCCGCGCGCCGCCGCAGCGCCTTCTCGACCTCGTACTGCGGGAGGACGAGGAGGTGGTTGAAGCGGGAGGGGAGGGGGGCGAGGTCGATGGTGAGGCGGCCGAAAAGGCGGAGCCGGTCGAGGGGTTGACCGATGGCTTCGAGGTCGTCGGCGAGGGCGCGGGCGTCGAGCTGCTCCAGGGTGCGGGCGTGCAGGACGAACGCGCGGGACAGGTTGCTGATCTTCTCGGGGCGCTTCTCCAGCACGGTGACCGGGACACCGGCGGTGGCGAGGTCACCGGCCAGGAGCAGGCCGGTGGGGCCGGAGCCGACGACGATGACGGTGCGGTCGGGGTTGTCGATGCCGGTGCGGGTGCGGGTGCTGTTGCCGTTCATGGTGGCCTCCTAGTGCCGTATCTCCAACGCCTGTTTGCCAACGCTCGTTTGCCAACACTCGTTGACGAGACTAGAACCCGCCCCCTGGACTGTCAACACGTGTTGGCCTACGCTTGTTGGCATGAACGACAGCGCCAGCAACGGCACAGATTCCGGCACCGACGGCACCAGCCCCGGCCCTCGCCGCTCCGACGCCACCCGCGCCGCCATCCTCGAAGCCGCCCGCGAGCGCTTCGCCGCCGACGGCTATGAACGCGCCACCATCCGCGCCATCGCCAAGGACGCACGGATCGATCCGTCGATGGTGATGCGCTACTACGGCAACAAGGAGGGGCTCTTCGCAGCGGCCGTCTCCTACGACCTGAAGCTGCCGGACCTGACCTCGGCCGCGCGGGACGAGGTCGGCCGGGCGCTGGTGACGCACTTCCTCGCCATGTGGGAGGAGAACGAGGAGCTGACGGCGATGCTCCGGGTCGGCGCGACGAACCAGGGCGGGGCCGAGCGGATGCAGGAGATCTTCCGGGAGCAGTTGCTGCCGGTCGCGCGGCAGGCGTGCCCCGACCCGGAGCAGGCGCCGGCGCGTGCCGGGCTGGTCGCCTCCCAGCTCCTGGGGCTCGCGCTCACCCGCTACGTGCTGCGCTTCCCGCCGACCGTGGCGCTGGCCCGCGAGGAGATCGTGGCCTGGCTCGGGCCCACGGTGCAGCGCTACCTCACGGCGCCGAGCCCGTGAGCGGACATGCCGAAGGCGCCCGCCTCACCGCCGTGGGTGATGCGGGCGCCTTCCGGGAAACCTGAGGTCAGGCCTTCGTGCCGGTGGTGGCCTTGGCCTTCGGCGCGCGGTCCTTGGACTTGTCCAGCGCCAGGACGAGGCCCGCGATGATCGAGAACAGGGCGAGCGGGATCAGAACATAGAGCCCCAGCGTCTCGGCGACGCTCAGGCCGGAACCCGGGTCGTCACCGTCGTCGCGGGTGAGCGCGAGCGCGGGGGACGTCATGAGCAGCATCATCAGCGTCGTACCGGCAGCCAGGGCGCCGGCGCGCAGGGCGTTCTTCTTGTCCACACCGCAAAAGTAGCGAACGCCCGAACGAGCCGCGCGCCCGGGGGTGCCGTATGGGGCGTACGGGCGTCACGGGCCCCTTTCTTCACTGCCCTTCACTGCCTACGGGCCGCCTTCCTCACCGACTGCCGAGCCCGATTCGGAGCCCGATTCCGCGCCCGTTCCCGAACCGCTCTCCGTCCCCTCCCCCAACCCCACCCGCAGCACATCCACCAGCGCGTGCAGCCTCGGCGACGCGGCGAGTTCCTCCAGGGTCATGGGACGCCCGTCCGCGTCCGCGATGGGCAGGCGCCAGTTCGGATACTGGTCCCACGTGCCGGGCAGGTTCTGCGGGCGGCGGTCGCCGACGGTGTCGGGGAGCCAGACGCCGATCATGCGGGCGGGGGTGCGGAGCAGGAAACGGTGAACGGCGTGGATCTCGGCCTCCTCCTCGGACGCGGGACGGCCGCCGCCCGCCGCCTGCTCGAAGAGGCCGAGCCGGGACAGCAGGGCCAGCCACTCCCCCACGTCGGTGGCCGACTCGACCCGCTCCTCCTCCACCGGCCGGGTCAACAGGCCGAGCCGGTCGCGGAGTTCGACGTGTTCGCCGGTGAGCCGGGCCGCGGTGGGCGGCAGGTCGTGGGTGGTGGCGGTGGCCAGCGAGTCGGCGCGCCACTTCTCGGGGGCGAGGGGACGGCCGTCGCCGTCCCAGTCCCGCTCGAACCACAGCACCGACGTGCCGAGCACCCCGCGCTCCTGCAAGGTCTCCCGTACACCCGGTTCCACGGTCCCGAGGTCCTCGCCGATCACCACCGACCCGGCACGCGAGGCCTCCAGCGCGAGGACGGCGAGCATGGCCTCGGCGTCGTAGCGGACGTAGGTGCCCTCGGTCGGGGGTCGGCCCTGCGGGACCCACCACAGGCGGAAGAGGCCCATGACGTGGTCGATGCGCAGGGCGCCCGCGTAACCGAAGAGCGCGCGGAGCAGACGGCGGTACGGGGCGTAGCCGGACTCGGCCAGCCGGTCCGGGCGCCAGGGGGGCAACCCCCAGTCCTGGCCGAGGGAGTTGAAGGCGTCCGGGGGTGCGCCGACCGACATGCCGGCGGCGAAGTACTCCTGTTGCGCCCACGCGTCGGCGCCGTCCGGGTGCACCCCGACCGCCAGGTCGTGAACGACCCCGACCGGCATGCCCGCTTCCCGTGCGGCCCGCTGGGCGGTGGTGAGTTGGGTGTCGGTGAGCCAGGCGAGGCGGGAGTGGAAGTCGACGCGGTCCATCAACTCGGCGCGGGCGCGGGCGGTTTCGGGTGAGCGCGGGTCGCGCAGGGCGGCGGGCCAGCGGTGCCAGTCGGAACCGTGCACCTCGGCCAGCGCACACCACGTGGCGTGGTCCTCCAGCGCCTCGCCCTCCCGGGCGAGGAAGTCGACGTAGGCGGCCCGTCGTCCGGGCCCGAGGGGGACCTCCCGTACGAGTTCCAGTGCCTCCCGCTTCAGCTCCCACACGGCGTCCCGGTCGATCAACGCGCCCTTCTCCAGGACGGATTCACGCAGCCGCGCGGCCCGTTCGAGGAGTCCGTGCAGCCGCTCGGGCTCCTCGGCGTACGCGAACTCGGGGATGTCCTCGACCCGCAGATACACCGGGTCGGGGAAGCGGCGGGAGGACGGGCGGTACGGCGACGGGTCGGTGGGCGCGCCGGGTACGGCCGCGTGCAACGGGTTGACCTGCACGAATCCGGCCCCGAGCGCCCGCCCGGCCCAGGCGGTCAGCTCGCCGAGGTCGCCGAGGTCGCCCATGCCCCAGGAGTGCCGGGAGAGCAGGGAGTAGACCTGCACCATCAGCCCGTACGACCGTCCGGTGGGCGTGGGCAACCGGTCCGGGGCGATGACGAGATGGGCCTCGGCGCTGCGGCCGTCCGGCGCGGTGGCGGTCAAGTGGTGGATGCCGGGCGGGAGTTGCTCGGCGCTCGCCCGGGTCTCGCCCTGTTCGGTCTCGATGTGCAGCCGGGTGCCCTCGGGCAGCGCGTCGAGCGCGGCGGGCGTGCTGCCGGGGCGGCCCACGACGGTCGGCGGCAACAGCCGTTCGGCCAGCTCCTGTTGGCGGGCGGCGAGCGCGGCGCGGGTGGCCTGCGGGGTGCTCGCGTCGACGCCGAGGGCGGCCAGGACGGCGACGACCGCGTCGGGCGAGGCCGGGACCGCGCGGTCCGGGGAGGGGCTGTAGGCGGTGGCGACGCCGTGCAGTTCGGCGAGTTGGGACAGTTCCTCACCGAGGGTCTCGGCCGGCCGGGGTGCTGTCATCTAGGGCCTCGTCGAGTCCGGGGCGGCGAACGGGTCGACGAGGGCGGCGAATTCACCGCTCGTCGTCATCGGGTCGTCGATCGGGCCGGCCTCGCTGGTGAGTGGCGCGTCCATCGTGGCGGACTCGCTGGTCAGCGGGGCGGTGTCGGCGAGTGGCGGCTCGCTGGTGAGGGGCTCGGCGTCGGCCAGCGGGGGTTCGCTGGTCAGCGGGGTCTCGGCCCAGGCGCCCTCGGAGTCGACGAAGAAGAGGTCAGGTGCGGGGTCGGCGGACGGCTCCGCGGTGCGTTTGGAACGGGCCGGGAGCGGAAGTGACGCCGATGCTGCGGCCACGGGGGCCTCCTTGTCGGGTACGGGCGACGGGCGGGTTACCGCAGCCCTACCCAGTGGGCGCGACGGCAGACCTCCAGGGTGGGGTAAGGGTGGCACCGCAGCCACTCCCTCCCCCCACTCCCCCGCAGTTTCCCCGCTGATCACTATTCACTCAGTACATGTATCCGGTGCATACTGAGCGGCATGAGCACCCGCCACATCCTGCTGGGCCTGCTCGCCGGAGGACCGAGCCACGGCTACGACCTCAAGCGACGCCACGACGAACGATTCCCGCAGGCCCGGCCGCTGGCGTACGGGCAGGTCTACACGACCCTGCAACGGCTGGTCCGGGACGGTCTCGCGGAGGTCGACGGCACCGACTCGGACGGCGGCCCGGAACGGACGACGTACCGCTCGACGGCCGACGGTTCGCGTGAACTCGCCCTGTGGGCAGGGGAGATCGCGCCGCCCGCGCCCTTCGTGACGAACGAGATCTTCGCCAAGGTCGTCGTCTCGATCCTGGCCGGCGGCGACCCGGAGGCGTATCTCCGGGCCCAACGCGCCGCCCATATGGAGCGGATGCGGGAACTCACGGCGGTCAAGACCGCCAAGGGCACCGATCTGGCGACCGTGCTCTCGGCGGACTACGCCCTCAACCACCTTGACGCGGACCTCCGTTGGATGGCGACGACGGCGGCCCGGCTGACCACTCTGACCGCGGAGGTCGACACAGCATGAGCAACAGGGAAGACCTCCCGGAGGACACCCCGCCGGTGCCGCTCCTCTCGGCCCGTGATCTCGTCAAGGCGCACGGCAGGACCCTGGCGCTGAGCGGCGCCTCGGTCGACCTGCGCGCCGGGGAGATCCTCGCCGTCACGGGGACCAGCGGCAGCGGCAAGTCCACGCTGCTGCACTGCCTGGCCGGGATCGTCCGCCCCGACGAGGGGACGGTGACGTACGCCGGGGAGCGGCTGGACGGGCTGCCTGAGAAGCGGCGCAGCGAGTTGCGGCGCACCGAGTTCGGGGTGGTCTTCCAGTTCGGACAGCTGATACCCGAGCTGACGGCCGTCGACAACGTCGCGCTGCCGCTGCTGCTCGCGGGCGCCTCGCGTGCGGACGCCCGGGCCGGGGCCGGTGAGTGGCTGGAGCGGTTCGGGGTGCGTGGGCAGGCCGAGCTGCGGCCGGGCGAGATGAGCGGCGGCCAGGCCCAGCGGGTGGCTCTCGCCCGGGCCCTGGTGACCGGCCCGAGGATCGTCTTCGCGGACGAACCGACCGGCGCCCTGGACTCCCTGGCGAGCGAGCAGGTGATGACGGCCCTGATCGGTACGGCCCGTGAGTCCGGTACGGCGGTCCTGCTGATCACCCATGACGCGCAGGTCGCGGCGTACGCCGACCGCGAGATCCGGCTGGCGGACGGCACCGTGGCGACGGCGGGGGTGGCCGCATGAGCGCGTTCCTCTCGGATCTGCGGCTGGCGTGGCTGCTCACCCGGGGTTCGGACCGGCGGGAGTGGTGGCGGGTCGGGCTCACGGCGGTCGGGGCCGCGTTGGCGACGGGGATCGGACTCGGTGTCGTAGCGCTGCTGTCGTTGGACGGGTTCTACTCCGTGTCCTTCGGGTCGGGGCTGTTCGACTCCCCCAGTGACCGGCGGAACGTGAGTCTGGCACTCGGCCTGCTGCTCATCCCGGTGCTTGGGTTCCTCGGGCAGTGCGCGCGGATCGGGGCGGTGCACCGGGACCGGCGGCTGGCCGCGCTGCGGCTCGCGGGGGCGACGCCCGGGCAGGTGCGGCGGATCGCGGCACTGGAGTCGGGGCTCGCCTGCCTGGCCGGTTCGGTGGTGGCGACGACGGCCGTAGTGGCGCTGCTGCCGTACGCCACGGCCTGGGCCGGCGTCGTCCTGGTCGCGGCGGCCGTACCGGTGCTGGGCGCGGTCGTGAGTGCCGTGTCGCTGCGGCGGGTGGTGGCCGAACCGCTGGGGCGGCTACGGCGGGTGCGGCCCGCGCACGGGCCGGGGCCACTGTTCCGTACGGCGACCAAGCTGCTCGCGGCGACGGTGGCGGCGATCGCGCTGACCCCGGTCCTCGGCAGCCCGGTGTCCTTCGGCCTCGGCCCGGTGACGGTAGTGGTCCTGGCGGTGCTGTTCAGCCTGATCGCGATCTGGCTCTCCGGGGCCTCGTCCCGCCAACTGGGTGAGGGCTTCGCGGCCGGCACCGGACGCCCCGCGCTGCTGATCGCGGCGGAACGGCTGCGCGAGGACCCCTGGTCGACCGCCCGCACCCATGCGGCGGTGCTGCTGGTGACGGTCGTCGGCTCGGGCTTCGCGGGCGTACGACAGGTGCTGCTCGCGGGCCTGGACCAGATGCGGCGCGAGGGCAGCCTCGGCACCCGCATGTCCTACTACACGACCGGCATCGACCTGACCGCCGCCGCGATCCTCGTCGCCCTCGCACTCGTCCTGACGGGCCTGGCCGTCGGCACCGCCGAGTCCCTGGCCACCCGGCGCCGGGGCCTGGCCGCGCAGGTCGCCGCCGGGGTGCCGCACGCCGTGCTGGCCCGGGCGCTGCTCCTGGAGACCGCGCTGCCGCTGTTCCCCGCGATCGCGGTGGCGGGCCTGGGCGGCACCGCGATCAGCATCTGGTACGGCGCCGCCATGTCGGACCACGTCGCCGCGCCCCTGCCGTACACCGCGCTGCTGGTCCCGGTCGGCGTCTACGCGGCCTGCCTGCTGGCGGCGGCCACGTCACTGCCGCTGCTGCGGCGCTCGGTGCGGCCGGGCGAGCTGCGGTACGCATGACGGCCGGCCCCGGGGAACGGGGGTTCCCGGGGCCGGACCGTGCCGCTGTGCCGCCGTACTCACTGGGAGTGGGTACACAAAAGCCCGGATCGTCAGGCGGAGATGCCGTCGATCCGGGCCATCGCGTCCTCCGCGCCGTAGGGCTGCAAGTACGGCAGCCAGCGCGGGTCCCTATGACCTGTCCCGATGATGCGCCAGGCCAGGCCGGTGGGTGGGGCGGGTTTGTGGCGCAGCCGCCAGCCGATCTCGAAGAGGTGTCGGTCGGCCTTCGTGTGGTTGCAGCGGCGGCAGGACGCCACCACGTTGTCCCACGCGTGCTTGCCCCCGCGGCTGCGCGGAATGACATGGTCGACGCTGGTTGCGACGCCACCGCAGTACATGCACCGGCCCCCGTCGCGCGCGAACAGCGCCCGCCGGGTGAGAGGAACGGGCCCCCGATAGGGAACCCGTACGAATCGCTTGAGCCGGACCACGCTGGGTGCGGGGACTGTGACGGTTGCGCTGTGCATATAGGCGCCGGATTCCTCAAGGGAGACAGCCTTGTTCTCCAGGACGAGGACGAGCGCGCGGCGGAGCGGTACGACGCCGAGTGGCTCGTACGACGCGTTGAGGACCAGGACATG
This sequence comes from Streptomyces xylophagus, assembly GCF_000716435.1. Taxonomy (GTDB): domain Bacteria; phylum Actinomycetota; class Actinomycetes; order Streptomycetales; family Streptomycetaceae; genus Streptomyces; species Streptomyces xylophagus. The sequence goes on along the minus strand of NZ_JNWO01000006.1, from coordinate 274,069 downwards.
CGGCACGGATGCCTCCTTGTGCGTCGGCGGCGCGTGGCTCGCGCCGGGACGATCTGTAGTCAGTCTCCCCTCATGCCTGGTGGAAGCGCCACCATGTCCCGGTAACGGGCTGGGAGTGTTTTCGACCACATGTGATTCATCCCCGGGACGGCCGTGGGTTCGTCCCACCTGTTCATTCCCTGCTGAGCACGGCCTCTCCCCCGAACTCGGCAACGATCCACACACGATGCCCCGATAGTGTGGTGGGCCTGCCCTCCCGGTGACCTATTCGTGACCTTTCCCCGTCGGACCATGCCGGAGGCAGACGCAGCACCTGGAGGTACCTGCCGTGTCCTTGTCCGCCGTCCTACTGGCCGCCGCTTCACCGTCGCCGTCCCCGAGCCCCTCGGAGACCACGGTGACCGTGCCCTCTCTCCAGGACGCCCAGGAGAGCGCGACCAATGCCGCCAGCTGGGTGGAGCAGAACTGGTCCACATGGCTGGCGATCGGTCTGAGGGTGCTGCTGATCCTGGTGATCGCGGCGGTGCTGAGAATGACGGTGCGGCGGGCGATCACCAAGCTGATAGACCGGATGAACCGCACGGTCGAGTCGGTGGACGGCACGGCACTCGGCGGTCTCCTGGTGAACGCGGAACGCCGCCGCCAGCGCTCGCAGGCGATCGGTTCCGTCCTCCGCTCCGTTGCGTCCTTCGTGATCCTGGGCACAGCGGCGCTGATGATCCTGGGCACGTTCGAGATCAACCTGGCCCCGCTGCTGGCGTCCGCCGGTGTAGCGGGCGTGGCGATCGGTTTCGGCGCCCGGAACCTGGTCACGGACTTTCTCTCCGGCGTCTTCATGATCCTCGAGGACCAGTACGGCGTCGGCGACCAGATCGACGCGGGCGTCGCCTCCGGCGAGGTCATCGAGGTCGGCCTGCGCGTGACCAAGCTGCGCGGCGACAACGGCGAGATCTGGTACGTCCGCAACGGCGAGGTCAAGCGCATCGGCAACCTGTCCCAGGGCTGGGCCACGGCAGGCGTGGACGTCACGGTGAAGGCGTCCGAGAACCTGGACCGGGTGAAGGCCACGCTCGACGCGGTCACGGAGAAGATGAGCAAGGAGGAGCCCTGGAACGAGCTCCTCTGGGGCCCGATCGAGGTCCTCGGCCTCGACAGCGTCCTCATCGACTCGATGGTCGTCCGCCTCTCCGCCAAGACCATGCCGGGCAAGTCGGTCAGCGTCGAGCGAGAGCTCCGGTGGCGGGTCAAGCGGGCCTTCGACGAGGCGAACATCCGCATCGTCGGCGGCGCGACGGCGAACCCGGTCGACGACCAGAGCGACCCGACGGAGTCGGTCGCGGCGCCGTCGGTGTACTCGAACTCGGACTCGCCTCAGGTGGCGAATACCTCGCCCATTTCTTCGCAGCGGCCGGGGACGCGGTAGGGGTACAGGGGGGAATCGTACGGGGGCGGTAGTCCTACGGGGGGTACGGCGTGGGTGTACGGGGCCGGGCGCGGGCGTACGAGGTGAGGCGCGAACGGAGGCCGCGTCGACGATCACCGGGGTCCAGCCTCCCTCGCCCCGGGCCCCGAGTTCGTGCCGCACCGCCCGCAGCAGCCGACGTCACAGGGCGGCCGGCTCCCTAGGCCTTGATCGGTGCGGCCGACCTGGCGGCCTGCTCGATCTTCGCGCAGTAGGCGGCACGGGCTTCCCCGTCGATTCGCTGCTCGTATTCGGCACGCACCCCGGTCCGGCCGTCGAGGCCCTCGCGGAGGATATCGGCGTGCCCGGTATGCCGGATGGACTCGCCGAGGACATGGACCATGACGGCGAAAAGGTTCGTGTTGGGACGAGGCTCCGACCACCACGGCACGTGGCCGGGGGCGTCGAGGGGAAGCTCGTTGATCGTCGCGTCCGAGTGTTCCCATGTGCGCCGGTAGAACGCGATGATCTGATCGCGGGTCTCGTTCTCGGTCGCCCACAGGTCGTTGCCGTCGTAGTCCTGCCACCGGGGCAGCGGTTCCGGGGAAGGTCGGTCGAAGACCTCGCCGAAGTACCTGGCCTCGATGGTGGCCACGTGTTTGACCAGGCCGAGGAGGTTTGTCCCGGTCGCCGTCAGAGGCCGGCGGGCGTCGTATTCGGACAAGCCGTCGAGTTTCCAGAGCAGCGCCTCGCGGTCCCGCCGCAGTCTCCCGTGCAGGTTGTCTTTCGCGAATTCATCGATCATGCGGCACGAGCCTGCCATGGGCTTCTCGCGGTCTCAAGATCCCGTAAGTGGTCCGCAACGACCGGCAGAGCCGAGGCCTGGCCATGGCCGCCGCCCTGACCTGCTACAAGAAGCTCGCGCAACGTGCCACGTGAGACAACCTCCTATCCCCGGCCCATTCCGCTCGGCCCCCGTATCGAAGAACCGCCCCACATAGTCACCCGCCGGCAACCCGCTCTCCCGCATGAGGGAGAAGACCTCGGCGCCCTCCCCCGGGTCGCCGTCCATCCGGTACGCCTCGGCGAAGTCAACGTATTCAACGCTGTCGAGGTCCGCGCAGTACTCGCGCGCCTCCAACTCCCCACGCCCGACCGCCTCGTCGAGCGACCGGGCCCGCCACAGGGTCACCCGCTCCTCGTAGACCCCGAGTCGGCGATGCCGGAACACACACCGGACGCCGTACCAGGACTGCTCGTTCACCTGTGCCCCCGCTCGTCGCCGCCGCGTGGCCGGTGAAGCACTGTCCGAACCAGCTCACCTGAACCACCACGATCCCCTGCGCGTACGGCATGGTCACCGGCCGCCCCTTCCGCTCACCGAGCGCCCTTGTGGCACGTGCCTACGCCAGCGTCATTCCTGTCACTCCCTCGCGCCCGAGCGGATTCGCCGTAGCCGGGTCGGAGCCGAGCACCCACTCCGCAGAGACGGTCTTGACGAAGCTCACCGCGACCCTGCGCTGACCGACGCGCGCCTGCTCCACGCCCAACTCACCCGCACAGCAAGCCCATTCCTCGGCATACCGCTCGCCGAGACTCCACACCGTCGTCTTCGGCCTCGTCCCACCGGCCCCGACAGCCGTCGACGTCATCAAGCGACGCTCGACCGCTCAGGACGTCGTCGACGAATGTCACGCCTGATCCCCGCCCGTCCACCGGCCCTCGGCCTCCACCAGCCCCAACTCCCGGGCCAGTTGGCACAACGCGACGAACGCCGACCCCCTGCGCAACTCCGCGCCCCCCGTGTACGCCGCGCCGTCCCGCAGGTCGAGCCGGACCGTCCCCGAAGCTTCATCGAAGGTGATCGACCCCCACACCGTGTGCCTACGCCGCCCCGGCCGCCAGTGGAACCAGATCTCCTCGCGCCCCTTCTCCGCGGTGACGGAGACACGGCCCGATGCCTTCAACTCCGTGCGCATCCGGTCCGACCAACCCATGGAGGGCCGTAGCACGCGGAGTTGGCGGATCTGGCGGCGGGCGAGGACGTCGGGGGTGAGAGGGATGCCCGCGGTGCGGGCCCGTCGCCGTAGCGACGGGCGGGTCGCGACAGCGACAGCCCATACGACGTTGACGGCGAGCACGCCCGCCGCCTCCCGCCGGTACTCCGCCAACACGCTCATGTCCGCACCCCGCTCACCGTTCCCCATGTCCCGTAAACGGGGTTGATCAAAAGTCAGGAATCTGTGAGGCGGCTGGCAGGTCAGGTTCGTCCACATCACGAATCGGCCTCGGGAGCGGGGGCGCAGAGGCCGAAAAGCGCCCAACAGGCGTCGCAATTCCGGCAGATCGGCCAAATCCCTGTCACCCGCTCCCACCTGCGGCTTTCCCCATCGTGATGAACCCGTGACGCGATCATCTTCACAGCTTGTTCTCATTCTCATCGCAGCCTCCCCATGCCTAAGGTCGCCCCACGACGGGCCCTTGTTCTGGAGCGCAACGCCCAGGGGTCCGTTTCGAATGTGGGGACAAGAATGAGGAAACTCGCCATCGGCGCCGCCCTGACCGGTGCCCTGGCCCTGACCGGTCTGGCCGCGCCGCTCGCGCAGGCCGCGACGCCGGCCCTGGTCTACTCCGGCGTGACGGTCAACAAGGGGAAGGCGATCGTCGTAGGGACGACCGCGACGGTGAAGGTGCCCGTCACGTACACGCTGACGCGGCCGTCCGACGTGACGATCGACAACAAGAAGACGTTCGCCGGGGTCATGCTCTACCGCGGCTCACTCGGGGCCTTCGACAACGAGATCGACGCGGACATGTCGCCGACGTGCACGACGACCGCGACGACGGACACCACGGTCACCGAGTCCTGCTCCGACACGATCACGATCGACCCCGGGGACAGCCTGTACGAGGCGGCCGACGCGACCACCTGGAAGGTCGCCGGCTTCTACGCCCACATCGACTCCGACCTGGACGACTCGGACGACCAGATCAGTTACTCCACCGACTTCGCGGCCTGGGGCAACAAGGGCAAGGTCAAGGTGCAGCGCGCCGCCAAGCTCACCGTCAACGCCTCGCCGGAGCCGGTGAAGAAGGGCAAGACCATCACGGTCACCGGCGCGCTGACCCGTGCCAACTGGGAGACCGGGAAGTACTCCGGGTACGTCTCGCAGCCGGCCAAGTTGCAGTTCCGGGCCAAGGGTTCGAGCACTTACAGCACCGTGAAGACGGTCACCTCCACGACCGGTGGTGCGCTGAAGACGACCGTGACGGCGACCAAGGACGGTTACTTCCGCTACGTCTTCGCCGGTACCGCCACCACCGGCGCGGCCACTGCCGCCGGTGACTACATCGACGTTCAGTAGCACGCCGGTACGGCACCGGGCGGCACCTGCCCGGTGACACCCGCACCTCCCCCACCGCCCCCGCAGGTAACGAGTCTGTTGCCTCGGGGGCGGTCTCTATTGACGCCCCCTTCGTCCCGGGCTTACGTTCCTCCCACCCAATAGGAAACTTTCCTAACAGTGATCACGTGACACGCTGGGTGGTTCGAGAGTTCGAGAGGCAGGTGGCGTCGACATGGCAGGAACCTCCGGCACCCCGGGCACCCCCCGCGTCCTGCGCGCCATGAACGACCGTGCCGCCCTGGACCTCCTCCTGGAGCACGGTCCGCTGTCCCGTACCCGGATCGGCAAACTCACCGGCCTCTCCAAGCCGACGGCCTCCCAGTTGCTCGCCCGACTGGAAGCGGCGGGGCTCGTCCTCGCCACCGGGACGAGCGAGGGGCGGCCCGGCCCCAACGCCCAGCTGTACGTGGTCAATCCGGGTGCCGCGTACGCCGCCGGGCTCGACGTCACGCCGGAGCGCATCCGCGCCGCCGTCGCCGACGTCACCGGCCGGACAGTGGGTGAGTTCGAGCTCGCCACACCCGGCCGACGGCCCGCTCAGCCCGTCGTACGGCAGGTGACGGATGCCCTCGACGGTGCGGTGAAGGCCGCCGGGCTCGCCCGCGACGACGTCCACCGCCTGGTCATCGCCACCCCGGGCGCCTTCGACCCCAACACCGGCCGGCTGCGCTACGCCTCGCACCTGCCGGGCTGGCACTCCCCCGCCCTCCTCGACGAACTCGCCGCCGCGCTGCCGATGCCGGTGGAGTACGAGAACGACGTCAACCTCGTCGCCATAGCGGAGCAGCGGCTCGGCGCGGCCCGCGGGCACGGCGACTTCGTGCTGCTGTGGAACGAGGGCGGGCTCGGCGCCGCCCTGGTCCTCGGCGGCCGGCTGCACCGCGGCTGGACCGGCGGTGCGGGCGAGGTCGGCTTCCTGCCGGTGCCGGGCGCACCCCTGGTCCGCCAGGTGACCAAGGCCAACAGCGGTGGTTACCAGGCACTGGCAGGCTCACAGGCCCTGCCCCAACTCGCCCGCGAACTCGGCATCACCGAGATTCCGACGGGTACGCACGCCGAGGTCGCCGCCGCCCTCGTCGCCACCGCCGCCGACCGCACGAGCGGGCCCGAGCGGCGGCTCCTGGAGATCTACGCGACCCACCTCGCGACCGGTCTCGCCTCGCTCGTCTCCGTGCTCGACCCCGAACTCGTCGTCCTCAGCGGTGCCTCGCTGACCGCGGGCGGCGAACCACTACGCGCCCTCGTCCAGGCCGAGTTGGAGGAGCTGGCGGCGTCGCGGCCCCGGCTCGTCGTCGGCGACGTCCATGAACAGCCCGTGCTGCGCGGCGCGTTGGAGAGCGCGCTGGCGGCCACCCGTGACGAGGTCTTCGACACCTCGCGCTGACTCCCGCACCCCCGTACTCCCCCCTCGCACCACCCTCCCCCTCCTCGCATCCACCCCGCCCCGCCCTTGGGAGACCTCGCCATGCCCGGAATATCCCGGAAAGCGGCTACCGCCCTCGCCGCCTCCGCCTCCATCGCCCTCCTGGCCACCGCCTGTACCGGCCAGTCCTCGTCCGGCGCCTCCGACGACGCCTCGAAGGACGTCACCATCAACTTCTGGCACGCCTGGAGCGCCGCGTCCGAGCTGAGCGCCGTGAAGTCGCTGGTCGCCGGCTTCGAGAAGGCGCACCCCAACATCCACGTGAACGTCGTCGGCAACATGACCGACGACAAGATCAACCAGGCGCTGCGCACCGGCGGCGACAAGGCGCCGGACGTGATCTCGTCGTTCACCACGAACAACGTCGGCAAGTTCTGTTCCTCGGGCGCCCTGGTCGATCTCAACCCCTTCTTCAAGAAGGACGGCATCGACGCCGAGGCGACGTTCCCCAAGGCGATGAACGAGTACACCCAGTTCGACGGCAACCGCTGCACCGCACCGCTGCTGGGCGACGCGTACGGGCTCTACTACAACAAGACGGAGTTCAAGAAGGCCGGCATCACCAGCCCGCCCAAGACGTGGTCCGAATTCGAGGCCGACGCCAAGAAGTTGACGATCACCAAGGGCGACTCGTACTCCCAGCTCGGGTTCATGCCGGACTACCACGGCTGGGAGACCACGACCGAGCACCTCTTCGCGCAGTTCTCGCCGACCTATTTCGACACGAGCGGAAAGTCGGCGCTCGCCACGGACCCCGCGTTCAAGGCCGGGTTCACGCTGCAGAAGAAGCTCGTCGACGAACTCGGCGGTTTCAAGAAGCTGGAGAGCTACCGCTCCACGCTCGGTGACGAGTGGGGCGACAAGCACCCCTTCCACACCGGTCAGGTCGCGATGCAGCTCGACGGCGAGTGGCGGCTCGGGATGGCCTCGGCCGCGAATCCCAAGCTCGACATCGGCGTCGCCCCGCTGCCCGTCCCGGACGACCAGGTCGCCCAGTACGGCAAGGGCTACATCACCGGCACGATCGCCGGAATCGCCGCCAACAGCAAGAAGCAGAACGCCGCTTGGGAGTTCGTCAAGTACATCACCACGGACACGGACGCGGTGGTCGGCTTCTCCAACGCCATCCACAACGTGCCCTCCACGCTGGCCGCCCTCAAGTCGCCGAAGCTGAAGTACGACCCGCGCTTCAAGACGTTCCTGGACATCGCGTCGAACCAGTACTCGACGACAAGTCCCGCCTCCATCAACGGCGGTGTGTATCTGGCGACGATCCAGAACCTCGGATACGACTACGAGAGCGGCAAGGTGAAGGATCTGGACTCGGCCCTGAAGAGCACCGCCAAGCAGATCGACACCGACATCGCGCAGGCGAAGTAGCCGCAGGATGAGCACTATTACGCTGGCGTCGAAGCGCCGCCGGTCGGCGCTTCGGACTCTCGCCTTCATGTCGCCCTGGCTGATCGGCTTCGCGGTCTTCTTCGCGTATCCGCTGATCTCGACGGTCTATTTCTCGTTCATGCACTACGACGGCTTCAAGCCGCCGACATGGGTGGGGACGAAGAACTGGACGTACGTCTTCAAGAACTATCCGTACTTCTGGCCCGCGATGCGCAACACCCTGTGGCTGGTCGTGGTGATGGTCTCGCTGCGGGTCGTATTCGGGCTCGGCGTCGGGCTGTTGATCACGAAGATCAAGACGGCGACGGGCGTCTTCCGGACCCTCTTCTACCTGCCGTACCTCGCCCCGCCGGTCGCGGCCACGATGGCGTTCGCGTTCCTCCTCAACCCCGGTACCGGGCCGGTGAATTCGATCCTGGAGAAGGTCGGCATCCCGGCCCCGGGCTGGTTCAACGACCCCACCTGGTCCAAGCCGGCCCTCACCCTGCTCGCCCTCTGGGGCATCGGCGACCTCATGGTCATCTTCATGGCGGCACTGCTCGACGTACCCCAAGAGCAGTACGAGGCGGCCGAGTTGGACGGCGCCTCGGCCTGGCAGCGGTTCCGGTACGTCACGCTGCCGAACATCTCGCCGATCGTGATGTTCGCCGTCGTCACCGGCGTGATCCAGACCATGCAGTACTACACACAGCCGCTCATCGCCGGGAAGGTCGCGTCCGGCGTGATCCAGGGCGCCGGCACGCAGTTCGAGCCCGGCTACCCGGAGAAGTCCACGCTCACCCTCCCCCAGCTCGTCTACAACCTCGGCTTCCAGCGCTTCGACTACGGCTCGGCCTGCGTGGTGGCACTCGTCCTCTTCGCCCTGTCAATGGTGTTCACCGCGTTCCTGATGCGGCGCCGGGGCGGCCTCAACCTGGCAGGTGACTGACCCATGGCCCAAGTACTGGACAAGCCCGTGGAGTTGCGGGCGCCGGTGACGCCCGCCGAGCGCGTCGCCCGCCGCAAGGCGCTCATGGAGTGGATCGCGGTCCACTCGCTCGGCGTCGCCGCGGCCCTCTTCTTCACGCTCCCGTTCGTGTTCGTGTTCCTGACCTCGCTGATGAGCGACAGCCAGGCCCTGAGCCGCGACCTGATCCCGCACACCTGGGAGTGGGGCAACTACCGCAAGGTCTTCGACACTCCGGGCTTCCTGACCTGGTGGAAGAACACGCTGATCTACGCCGGTCTCGGCACCGTCCTGACCGTCGTGTCGTCGATCCCGGTGGCGTACGCGCTCGCCAAGTTCCGCTTCCGGGGCCGGAATCTGTCCCTGATGCTGGTCATCTCGATGATGATGCTGCCGCCGCAGGTCGTGATCATCCCCATGTACCTGTTCTGGGCCAAGCAGTTGGACCTGTCGGGCACGCTGTGGCCGCTGATCATCCCGATGGCGTTCGGGGACGCGTTCTCCATCTTCCTGCTGCGCCAGTTCCTGATGACGATCCCGAACGAGTACCTGGACGCGGCGAAGGTCGACGGCTGCGGCGACTTCAAGACGCTCGTGCGGGTGGTCCTGCCGATGGCCAAGCCGGGGATCGCGGCCGTAGCGCTGTTCCAGTTCTTCTACGCCTGGAACGACTACTTCGGGCCGCAGATCTACGCATCGGAGAATCCTGGTGCCTGGACGCTGAGTTACGGCCTGGAGTCGTTCAAGGGCGCGCACCACACCGACTGGAACCTCACCATGGCCGCGACCGTGCTGGTCATGGCCCCCGTGATCCTCGTGTTCTTCTTCGCGCAGAAGGCGTTCGTCGAGGGCGTCACGCTCACCGGAGTGAAGGGTTAACCACGTATGAAACTCACCGTGGTCGGCGGAGGCTCGACCTACACACCCGAACTCATCGACGGCTTCGCCCGGTTGAGGGACACCCTGCCCGTCGAGGAACTCGTCCTCGTCGACCCGGCGCCCGAACGCCTGGAGCTGGTGGGCGGGTTGGCCCGCCGGATCTTCGCCAAGCAGGGGCACCCGGGCAAGATCGTGACGACGTTCGACCTGGACGCCGGTGTCGAGGGCGCCGACGCGGTGCTGCTCCAGCTCCGCGTCGGCGGGCAGGCGGCGCGCGAGCAAGATGAGACGTGGCCGTTGGAGTGCGGCTGCGTCGGGCAGGAGACGACCGGCGCGGGCGGCCTCGCCAAGGCGCTGCGGACCGTGCCGGTGGTCCTCGACATCGCGGAGCGGGTCCGCCGTACGAACCCGGACGCCTGGATCATCGACTTCACCAACCCGGTGGGGATCGTGACCCGCGCCCTGCTCCAGGCCGGCCACAAGGCAGTTGGCCTGTGCAACGTGGCGATCGGCTTCCAGCGGAAGTTCGCCGGACTCCTCGGGGTCACCCCGAACGATGTGCACCTCGACCATGTGGGCCTCAACCACCTCACCTGGGAAACCGGTGTGCGGCTCGGCGGTCCCGAGGGCGAGAACGTGCTGCCCAAGCTGCTCGGCGAACACGGCGACGACATCGCCGCCGACCTGAGCCTGCCCCGGGTGCTGCTCGACCGGCTCGGCGTCGTCCCGTCGTACTACCTGCGCTACTTCTACGCGCACGACGAGGTCGTACGGGAGCTGCGGACGAAGCCGTCGCGGGCTTCCCAAGTGGCGGAGATGGAGCGTGAGTTGCTGAAGATGTACGCCGATCCGGCGCTCGACGAGAAGCCCGCGCTGCTCGCCAAGCGCGGGGGTGCCTATTACTCCGAGGCCGCCGTCGACCTGGCCGCCGCGCTGCTCGGCGGGGGTGGGAGCCCGTACCAGGTGGTGAACACGTACAACAAGGGGACGCTGCCGTTCCTGCCGGACGACGCCGTCATCGAGGTGCAGGCGGCCATCGGCGCGAAGGGGCCGACTCCGCTGCCCGTGGCCGAAGTCGACCCGCTGTACGCGGGGTTGATGGCCAACGTGACGGCGTACGAGGACCTCGCCCTGGAGGCCGCGCTGCGCGGCGGCCGGGACCGGGTGTTCCGGGCGCTGCTCTCGCATCCCCTGATCGGCCAGTACGAGTACGCCGAAGCCCTGACCGACCAGCTGATCGCGCACAACCGGGAGCACCTCGCGTGGGCCTGACCGCAAGTGTCCTCGCCATCGACGCGGGCAACAGCAAGACCGACGTCGCGGTCGTGGCGGCCGACGGAGAAGTCCTCGCCACGGCCCGCGGCGGCGGGTTCCGGCCCCCGGTCGTGGGGATCGACACGGCCGTGGACGCCCTCGGGGAGACGGTCGCCCGCGCCTTCGCGGACGCCGGGGTGGGCAGGGTCGAGCATGTGTCGGCCTGTCTCGCCAACGCCGACTTCCCCGTGGAGGAGGAGCAGTTGGCGACCGCGCTGCACGCGCGCGCGTGGGGCACGAGTGTGGAGGTGCGCAACGACACGTTCGCGGTGCTGCGGGCGGGCATCCCCGAGCCGCGCGGAGTCGCCGTGGTCTGCGGGGCGGGCATCAACTGCGCCGGCATGCGGCCCGACGGCCGTACCGCCCGCTTCCCGGCGCTGGGCCGTATCTCCGGTGACTGGGGCGGCGGTTGGGGCCTGGCGGAGGAGGCCCTGTGGCACGCGGCGCGCGCGGAGGACGGACGCGGTGGTCCTACGGCCCTGGCGCGTACGCTCCCGGCGTATTTCGGTCTGGAGTCGATGTACGACCTCATCGAGGCCCTGCATCTCGAACACGTCGCGCACCATCGCCGGCACGAGTTGACGCCGGTGCTGTTCGCGACGGCGGTGGACGGCGACCCGGTCGCCCGCGCCATCGTCGACCGGCTGGCGGAGGAGGTCGTGGCGATGGCGACGGTCGCGCTGACCCGCCTGGACCTGCTCGACGAGGAGGCACCGGTGCTGCTCGGCGGCAGCATCCTCGCCGCCCGGCACCCCCAACTGGACGACCGTATAAGGGAGTTGCTGGCCGCCCGGGCGCCCAAGGCGGTGGCCACGGTCGTCACCGCGCGGCCGGTCCTCGGGTCCGTCCTGCTGGGCCTGGACCACGTGGGCGCACCGGCCGAGGCGCACGTCCGGGCGCGGGCCCACTACGAGCACTGACGCCCGGGAACCGAACAGATTCCCACGGCGTATTCATGGACAGGGGGGCGGTACGGGGCGTTGTGTGGTGCCGGAAATCCGGTCATCGCGCTGCGATCCGATCAAGATCCAGTGAAGACCGGTGCGGAATGTCAGTCCTGGCGGCGATACTTGCGGCGACGGGGTGACCCTGGGGGAGGTCAGCAGTGACACAACCGCCGAAGAGCAGCACGGCGCCACCGGGCTCCGGCGTGCCCACGATGCCGGTGCTGCCGCAGCAGTCGAGCCGGCCGGGGGCGCCCGCGCCCCGGCGCACGCCGGACGCGACGCCCGCGCGCCGTACGGCGCTCGCCGAGGGCGTCGACCGGCTGCGCGCGGCAGCCACCACCGAGCCGGGCCGGCTGCGGGCCATCGGCGCGCTGCTGGCCGTGCTGGTGGTCGCGTTCGGCGCGGTCACCGCCTGGCAGACCGACAGCCGGGCGACGGCCGCCGACGACGTGCTCCACCACAGCCAGCCGCTCAGTTCCGACGCGGCGGACATCTACCGCTCGCTCGCGGACGCCAACACCATGGCGGCCACCGGTTATCTGGCGGGCCTGCAGGAGACCACGGCGACCCGCGACCAGTACGAGCTCGACATCAGGACGGCCGCCGCGAAGCTCGTCACCGCCGCCGCCAACGCCGACCCGGGCTCGTCGTCCGCGACCACCATCAGGCAGCTCAACGAACTGCTGCCGGAGTACAAGGGCCTGGTCGAGTCGGCCCGCGCCAACAACAGGCAGGGCTTCCCGGTGGGCGGCGCCTATCTGCGCGCCGCGAACGACACCATGCAGACCAAGATGCTCCCGAAGGCCCAGGACCTCTACAAGAACGAGAACCAGCGGCTGAGCGCCGACTACGCGGACGCGACACCGTACCCGTGGGCCGCGATCGCCCTCGGGGTCCTCGCCCTCGGCGGCCTGGCCTGGGCCCAGCGGCGCAACTACCAGCGCACGAACCGGGTCCTGAACCAGGGCCTGGTCGCCGCCTCCGCCACCACCGCGGTCGTCCTGCTGTGGGTGGTCGTCGGCCACACCGTCGCCCGCGCGGGCCTCAACGACTCGTACGACCACGGGGTCAAGTCGCTCAACGTGCTGCACGACGCCCGCATCGCCTCCCTCAAGGCGCGCAGCGACGAGAACCTCACCCTGGTCAGCCGCGGCGCCGAGACCCACGAACTCGCGGACGGCACGGTCATGGACGCCTACGACTGGGGATACGACCAGGAGATCGCCGCGCTGGGCAAGGGCCTGACACTGGCCGACTCGCTCGCCGACGACTCCGCGGGCCGGGGGCCCGTCGCGGTCGCCAACAGCTCCATGACGGTGTGGATCGCCCGGCACAAGAAGGTCAGCGAGGCCAACAACGCGGGTGACTACCAAAAGGCCCGCGACGGTGTCATCGGCACGGGCGACGCGACCGCCGAGTGCTTCAAGTCCGTGGACGCCTCGCTGGACAAGGCGCTGGACCACGAGACCAAGGAGTTCCAGCGGTCCGCGGGTGACGGCCTGGACGCCATGACCGGCCTCACCGTCGGCGCCGCGGTGCTCGCGGTGCTCGGCGCGGCCGGCGCCGTACTGGGCATCGGGCGCAGGCTGTCGGAGTACCGGTGAGAGGGGGCGTGACGATGCGAGCACGCAGTGACTTTTTTCGCCGCCTGAGCGCTGTGCGCCGCTTGCGGGCCAGCCTGAGGGGCTGGGGCGGGGTGGGCGCGATGGCGGTCGTCTGCGTCCTCGCGGTCGCGTTCGTCCTGCTGCTGCCGCTCACCCAGTCGCGCGGCGAGGCCGGCACGGCCCTCGGCGGACAGCGCACGGTCCAGGGCACCCAGGCCAGGGCCGACAACTGCACGGACAGCACCGCCCAGAACCTGAGCCCGGCCCCGTCGGACGCCGAGGGCGACACGATCAAGGCCATCAAGGCCCGGGGCGTGCTGAAGGTGGGCGTCGACCAGAACAGCTACCGCTGGGGCTACCGCGACCCCAACAGCGCCTCCGGCGACCTGGCGGGCTTCGACATCGACCTCGTCACCGCCATCGCCAAGGACATCTTCGGCAGCTCCTACACCGCCCAGAGCGTCCAGTTCCTGGCCATCCCGACCAACGAGCGGATCCCGGCGATCCAGGGGAAGCGCGTCGACATGGTGGTCCGCACCATGACGATCAACTGCGACCGCCTCAAGGACGTCGCCTTCTCCGCCCCGTACTTCCTCACCGGCCAGCAGGTCCTCGCCCCGAAGGAATCGACGATCACGGGCTACAACAGCTCGCTCGCCGGCAAGCGGGTGTGCTCGGCGGCGACCTCCACGGCCAACAAGCGGCTGAACTACGACAAGACGCACCACACGATCCCCGCCAGTGTGGACATCCTGACGCCCGTCCCCAACCAGCTGGACTGCCTGGTGGAGCTCCAACTCGGCCAGGCGGACGCGGTGGTGACCGACAGCGCGCTCGCCGCCAGCCAGGCCGCGCAGGACCCGACGGTGGAGCTGAAGGGCAAGCCCTTCACCACCGAGTACTACGGCGTGGCCATGAACAAGAGCGCCACCGATCTGGTACAGCGGGTCAACCGAATACTGGAGACCTATCGCACCAGCCCCGACGGCTGGCGTGCGTCCTACACGAAATGGTTGCTGCCCACCCTGGGTAAGGACTCCTCGTCGGCCGACCCGCCCACTCCGCACTACAAGTGACTGTCCATCAACTACCGAACGACGACACGGACTTAGACGGATCAGACGGAACACAACGCAGCGAGAGGTGATCGATGGGCGTCACGGGACCCCCCGGGCCGGTAATGGACCGGGACGAGGTGGACCGTGCGCTGGCGCGGCTCGGCGCGGAGCACGAGGCCATCGAGACCTCGCTCCTCGCCCTGCAGGACCACGCGGGCCGCAGACTCCTCGAAGGCGCCGAGCTGACCGGCACGACCAAGGAGCGCTGGGCGTCCACCGACGCGTCGATCACGCTGCTGTGGGCGTACTTCGACGCCTACACGGACGCGTTCCGCGCCGCCCAGAGCATCCGCTCCCGGCGCCGCTGGTCCAGCCGTGAGGACCTGGTCGAGCTGACCGAGCTGCTGCGCGGCGAGTCCGTCACGGTCGCCGGATCCACCACGGCGACCGCCAACATGCCGACGCTGACCGGCGGTTCGAGCAAGCTGAGCCACCAGTTCTCGCTGAGCGCGCTGGTCGACGAGATGAACGACCTGTACGCGAACTCGCTGGACATGGTCGTCACCTCCGACGCGGTGTGGTCGGCGCTGCCCGCCCGGATCGATTTACTGGCCGCGGAGTTGCAGCGCACCCGCCAGCTCGCCCACTCCGTCGGCGTGCGCCCGGGCGAACACCCGGCGGGCGACGACCTGGAGCGCATCACCAGCACCCTGACCGAGCTGCGCGAGCGGGTCATCTCCGACCCGCTGGCCTTCTGGGTGCGGGCGCAGGGCAGTTCGGCACCCGGCGGCGGCAGGCCCGACACCACGGTCTACGACCGGGAGGCACGCGCCCTGGAGGACGTACGCCGTGAGATCGACGCCGTACTGACCGTCCGGCAGGACGCGGAGGCGCGGCTGGTGAAGCTGCGGGACGTGCTGTCCCGCGCGGACCGTACGCTCGCCGAGGCGCGCACCGCGCGCGGTGAGGTCCTCGCGAAGATCGCCGCCACCGAGGTGCCGGTGGTCAGCGGACCGCCGACCGTGCTCCAGGAGCAGTTGTCGACGGCCGCGGAGTACCGCAGACACGCCCAGTGGCACCGGCTGTCCCCGCTCCTGGAGTCCCTGGAGCAGAAGGCGGAGGACGAACTGCTGCGCGCCCGCGAGTCGTTGACGGCGGTCACCCAGCCGTTGGCGGTCCGCGCGGAGCTGCGCGGCCGCCTCGACGCGTACAAGGCGAAGGTCGCCCGGCACGGCCTCGCGGAGGACCCGCTGCTGATCGAGCGGTACGACGCGGCGCGCCGCATGCTGTGGAGCGCGCCCTGCGACCTGCGCGTCGCCGAACAGGCGGTGCTGCGCTACCAGCACGCCGCCGCCGAGCAGTTCAGCGCTCCGCGGCAGCCGCAGGGCGGTCCCGAGGACCAGAGGGGGCCGGGCGCGTGAGTGACGAGGGAGAAGCGGGGTCGGTCATGAGTGAGGCACAGCAGAAGTGTCAACGGCCCGACTGCGAGGGCTCGTACGAGGACGTGGGCGGCGGCGAGCTGTACTGCGACACGTGCGGTCTGGCGCCGGTGGTGTCGTCGAACGGGGCGCTGGGTTCGCCGCCCACCGGAATGACCGGCGGCGGCAGGGGGAGCAGCGGTTCCCGTCCCAGCAGCCGCAGTTCGCGTACGTCGTCACAGTCGTCGAAGTCACGGCGCTCGGTGTCGGGACGGCTCTCGCGCTCGGAGTCGGGACGGTCCTCCAGCCGTTCGGTGTCGGTGCGCAGCTCCGGTTCCTCGTCGGGGACCTCCAGCCGGGGCCGGCTCGGGGTCGGCCTGGTGCAGGTGCCGGGGGTGCCGCGGCCCGACCCGCGCGAGATGGTCCTGGAGAACCCGGAGGTGCCCGAGCGCAAGCGGTTCTGCTCGCGCTCGGACTGCGGTGCGCCGGTGGGGCGTTCGCGCGGCGACAGCCCGGGGCGCACGGAGGGTTTCTGCACCAAGTGCGGCAACCCGTACTCGTTCTCGCCGAAGCTGGCCGAGGGCGACGTCGTGCACGGGCAGTACGAGGTCGTGGGCTGTCTGGCGCACGGCGGCCTGGGCTGGGTCTATCTCGCGGTGGACCGCGCGGTCTCCGACCGCTGGGTGGTCCTCAAGGGCCTCCTGGACACCGGCGACCAGGACGCGATGGCCGCGGCGATCTCCGAGCGGCGCTTCCTCGCCGAGATCGAGCACGCCAACATCGTGCGGATCTACAACTTCGTGGAGCACCTGGACCAGCGGACGGGTTCGCTGGACGGGTACATCGTCATGGAGTACGTCGGCGGCAAGTCCCTCAAGGAGATCGCCAACGACCGTCGTACGGAGTCCGGCAAGCGCGATCCGCTGCCGGTGGAGCAGGCCTGCGCGTACGGCATCGAGGCCCTGGAGGCGCTCGGTCACCTGCACAGCCGCAACCTGCTGTACTGCGACTTCAAGGTCGACAACGCGATCCAGACCGAGGACCAGCTCAAGCTGATCGACATGGGCGCGGTGCGCAGAATGGACGACGACGAGTCGGCCATCTACGGCACGGTGGGATACCAGGCGCCCGAGGTCGCGGAGGTCGGCCCGTCGGTGGCGAGCGACCTGTACACGGTCGCCCGCACGCTCGCGGTCATGACCTTCGACTTCCAGGGCTACACGAACGTCTTCGTGGACTCCCTGCCCGACCCGGACAACATCGAGGTCTTCCGCCGCTACGAGTCGTTCTACCGGCTCCTGGTCCGCGCCACCGACCCCGACCCGGCCCGCCGGTTCGCCTCCGCGCAGGAGATGGCCGAGCAGCTGACGGGCGTCCTGCGCGAGGTCGTCTCCCTGCAGACCGGCCGGGCCCGCCCGTCCCTGTCGACCCTGTTCGGCCCCGAACTGAAGGTCACGGACACGGAGTTGGTGCCGCCGCTGGACGGGGACGTGTCGCGGCTGGGGGCGCGGGTGGCGCGGCCGGGGAAGAAGGCCCTGGCGTCCACGAAGCTCCCCGCCGCACGCCTGTCCGCCGCCACGTCACTGCCCGCCGCCGCGGACGCCCTCAACGGCAGTACCCCGAGCATCGTGAAGACGGTCGACTCCCCCGCCGTCGCGCTCGCCCTGCCCGTCCCGCACGTCGACCCGACCGACCCCAACGCGGGCTTCCTGGCGGGCCTGATGGCGACCGCGGCGACCGAACTGCTCGGCGCCCTCGCGTCCGCGCCGTCGCCGTCCGTGGAGACCCGGCTGCGACAGATCCGCGCCTGGCTGGAGAACGGCGACTCGTACACCGCGCTCGACGCCCTGGCGAAGCTGGAGGACGAGCGGCCCGACGACTGGCGGGTGGTCTGGTACCGGGGCGTGGCCGCGCTGGCGACCCGCGACTACGAAGCCGCGGCGCTGTCCTTCGACGCGATCTACGACGCCTTCCCGGGCGAGCCCGCGCCGAAGCTGGCCCTCGGGCTGTGCGCCGAGGTGCTGGGCCAGCTGGACAACGCGGCGGAGTACTACCACCTGGTGTGGTCGACCGACCCGAGCTATGTGAGCGCGGCCTTCGGCCTGGCCCGCGTCCAGCTCGCGACCGGCGACCGGCAGGATTCCGTACGGACGCTGGAGTCGGTGCCCGAGGCATCCATCCACTACACTGCCGCGCGCGTGGCCGCCGTACGGGCGCGGCTTCGGCAGCGGACCGCGGCGGCCGGCGACACGCCGTTCCTGGACGATCTGAGCGCCGCCGCCGGACAGGTGGAAGCGCTGGAGGGATACGGTCTTGACGCGGTCCGGCGGGAGCGGTTGTCGGCCGAGGTCCTCGGCTGTGCCCTCGACTGGATACTCTCCGGAGGCCAGGGTTCCGTGCCGTCGACGCGGCGGGAGCTGCTCGGCAGCGAGCTGGACGAGCGGGGACTCCGCTTCGGCCTGGAGCGTTCGTACCGCACGCTGGCCCGGCTGGCGCGGGGCGGCGAGGAGAGGATCGACCTGGTGGAACGTGCCAACCGTTACCGCCCCCGGACGTGGGTGTAGTTGATGTCGCAGATGCCCCAGCCGAAGGCCTTGTCGACCTGCCCGAGCTGCGAGGAGCCGCTCGAGTCGGGTGACCGCTTCTGCGGTGCGTGCGGATACGACCTGTCCGCCGTGCCCGCGCCGCCGGACGACCATCCGACGCTCACCATGAACGGCGTGGTGCCGCTCCCGCCCGAGGAGGCCGCGGACGTGGACTGGCCCGTGGTACCCCAGCCGGAGGGCCCCGAGAGCCCGCCGACGGTCCATCTGCCGACGGACCTGGCAGGCACGGACTCGGGCGGCACCCCGCTGCCGTCCAACGCCCCGCTGCCGCCCACCGGTTCACCGGTCTCCCCGGCCACGGGCGTACGGTTCGACCGGCCGCCGGAGCCCGACGAGTACCCGCTCCAGGCGCCGGACCCGCGGGTCGCCGCCGACCTGCAGACACCGGCCGAGGGCACCAAGGTGTGCGTGGCCTGCCGGTCGGGCCGGGTGGACCCGGACGGCTACTGCGAGAACTGCGGGCACGCCCAGCCCCGCGAACGCGACCACATGGAACAGGAGTTGGGCCCGCTCGCGGCGGTCAGCGACCGCGGGCTGCGCCACCATCGCAACGAGGACGCCTTCGCCGTAGGACAGTGTGTGCTGCCCGACGGGGCGCCCGCGCTCGTCGCGGTCGTGTGTGACGGGGTGTCCTCGGCGACGCGGCCCGACGCGGCGTCGCTGGCCGCTTCGCAGAAGGCGGGTGAGTCGCTGCTGGCCGCGCTGCCGCAGGGGACGCATCCGCAGGCGGCGATGCACGAGGCGATCGTCGCGGCCTCGCACGCGGTCAACTCCCTTGCCGAGGAGCCCGCGACGGCCCGCGAGCACGCCCCGCACCAGAACGCGCCGGCCTGCACCCTGGTCGGCTCCGTCGTCACCCCGACCCTCCTCGTCGTCGGCTGGGTCGGCGACAGCCGCGCCTACTGGATCCCGGTGGACCGCAGTTCACCGCCGGCCCGGCTCACCGAGGACGACTCGTGGGCGGCCCAGATGGTCGCCGCGGGCCTGATGAGCGAGGCGGAGGCCTACGCCGACGAGCGCGCCCACGCGATCACCGGCTGGCTCGGCGCGGACGCGTACGAACTGGAGCCGCACACCGCTTCCTTCAAGCCGGACCGGCCGGGTGTAGTGGTGGTGTGCACGGACGGTCTGTGGAACTACGCGGAGTCCGCCGAGGAGATGGCCGAGGTCGTCCCCCCCGACGCCATGGTCCGCCCGCTGCACAGCGCCCAGGTCCTGGTCGGCCACGCGCTGGACGGCGGGGGCCACGACAACGTAACAGTGGCCGTCGTGCCGTTCCCGGCCCCGCCTCAAGGGGCAGTAATCGGCTGAGGCCGTACAAACGGGGGCGGCCTCGGACCGGTGGGGACCGGTCCGCACATAGTCATCACCCCATCCAGGTGGGGGATTTGAGGGGGATCAGAGTAGGTATGGCCAATTTCTCGAAGTCGAACGTGCCACAGTTCTCGGTCGACGTGTACCAGAACGAGTACCTGCCGGAGGGCGGTCGTGAGGTCAACGCGATCGTCACGGTGACCTCGACCGGCGGCGGCACCATCGGCAGCCCGGTCGCGGCGCCCCATCTGTACTCGGCCGGGCAGGGCCCGGACGCGGCCGTGGCGATCATGGTCGACTGTTCGGGGTCGATGGACTACCCGCCGACCAAGATGCGCAACGCCCGGGACGCCACGGCCGCCGCGATCGACACCCTGCGCGACGGGGTGCACTTCGCGGTGATCGGCGGCACACATGTCGCCAAGGAGGTCTATCCGGGCGGTGGCGCGCTCGCGGTCGCCGACTCCCGGACCCGCGACCAGGCCAAGCAGGCGCTGCGCAAGCTGAGCGCGGGCGGCGGCACCGCCATCGGCACCTGGCTGCGTCTCGCCGACCGGCTGCTGTCCTCGGCGGACGTCTCCATACGCCACGGCATCCTGCTCACCGACGGCCGCAACGAGCACGAGGCGCCGGAGGACCTGAAGGCCGCCCTCGACTCCTGCGCCGGACGTTTCACCTGTGACGCGCGAGGCGTCGGCACCGACTGGGAAGTGAAAGAAGTCACAGGGATCGCCTCCGCGCTGCTCGGCACCGCCGACATCGTCGCCGACCCGGCCAACCTCGCCACCGACTTCACGCAGATGATGGAGACGGCGATGGGCAAGGAGGTCGCGGACGTAGCGCTGCGGCTGTGGACGCCGGTGGGCACGGCCATCAAGTTCGTCAAGCAAGTCGCGCCCAGGGTCGAGGAGTTGACCGACCGCCGCGCCGAGGCGGGGCCCCGCGCCGGGGACTACCCCACCGGGTCCTGGGGAGACGAGTCCCGTGACTACCACGTCTGCGTCGAGGTCCCCGAGGCCGGCATCGGCCAGGAGATGCTCGCCGCCCGGGTCTCCCTGGTCGTCCCGCAGCCCGACGGAAGTACGCAAAACCTGGGCGCGCAGGGCCTGGTGAAGGCCGTTTGGACCGACGACATGGTCGCGTCCACGTCCATCAATCCCCAGGTCGCGCACTACACCGGCCAGGCAGAATTGGCACAAGTCATCCAACAAGGGCTCGATCTCCGCAAATCGGGTGATGTCGATGGAGCAACGGCCAAACTGGGACGGGCCGTTCAGCTCGCCAGCGTCTCCGGAAACGCGGATACTGCGAAACTGCTTGCGAAGGTGGTGGACGTGGTCGATGCCGCGGCGGGTACTGTGCGACTGAAGGCGAAGGTCGCGGAGGCCGACGAGATGACTCTCGAGACACGGTCCACAAAGACTGTTCGTGTAAAGAAGTGACCTAGCCGGAACGACCCGGTTCGACCAAGCCTGACCCTGTGAGAAAGGGGGACGCGCCGACATGCCGACCTGCCCGAACGGACACCAGTCGGGTTCCGACGACTGGTGCGAGGTCTGCGGTCACCGCATGGCCGGTGCCGTGCCCCCGCCCCCTCCCCCGCCCCCCGGCGGCGGCTACGGCTTCCCGCCGCCCGCGCGCCCGAGCGCCGAGGCGGAGCTCTGCCCGCAGTGCCGTACGCCCCGTGAGGGCGGTGCGCCGTTCTGCGAGGAGTGCCGGTGGAACTTCCTCACGAACACGGCGACCTCTTACACCCCGGCCGCCCCGCGCCCGGCGAACCCCGGCCCGAGCCCGGCGGCCCGCTTCCAGCAGCCGCCGCCCGGTCCGACGTTCGGCGGTGACTCGTACGAGTACCAGGGTTCGCGCCCCTCGCAGATGAACCGCCCGGCCGAGCCGATACCCCCGTTCGGCAGCGAGCCGACGGGCCGACCCGGTGCGCCCGGCACGCAGGGAGGCCCTGGCGGCCCCGGTGCGCCTGGGGGTCCGAACGGCCCCGGTGGGCCTGGTGGCCCCGATGGCTTCGGTGGTTTCGGTGGCGAGCGGCAGGGTGGACCCGGTGGTCCCGGCGCGCAGGGCTTCGGCAACGAGCGCCAAGGTTTCGGTGGCGAGCGACAGGGCGGTCCCGGTGCTCCGGGCGGTCCTGGCTCGCAGGGCTTCGGCGGCGAACGCCAAGGCGGACCCGGTGGACCTGGTGGCCCCGGTGGTCAGGGCGGCCCTGGTGGTCAGGGTTCGCAGGGCTTCGGCAATGAGCGCCAGGGCGGTCCCGGTGGTCCTGCCGGTCCCGGTGGCCCGGGCGCGCAAGGTTTCGGGAACGAGCGGCAAGGTGGGCCCGGCGGTCCTGGTGGACCCGGCCCGCAGGGCTTCGGTGGTGAGCGTCAGGGCGGCGGTCCCGCTCCCTTCGGCAACAACGACCCGTCCGGTCAGCCCCGGCCGTTCGGCAATGACCCCTCCGGCCCGCCCTCGCCGCCGCCCTTCGGCAACGAGGCGTCCGGCCGGCCCGGCGGGTTCGGCAACGAGCAATCCCCCGGTCCCGGCGGCCAGTTCGGCAACGAGCGCCCCGGCCAGGGTGAGTTCGGCGGTGGCCGCCCCGGTACCTTCGGCGGTGAGCGGCAGGGTCCGCCCGGACCGTTCGGCAACGAGCCCTCGAACCCGCAGGGTCCCCCGAACTTCGGCCCCGACCCGTCGCGGCCGATCCCGCCGCCGCCCGGACCGACCCCGCCCGCGGGTCCCGGTCGGACGAGCGGCGCCCCGCAGGCGTACCAGCAGTCCGCTCCGGCGGCCCCGCCCGGGTTCCCGCAGGAGACGAACCGTCCGCAGCAGGGCGGCCCGTCCTTCGGCGGCGGTGACGACGACTGGGTGATCTCCCCGCCGACCCCCGGCTCCCCGGGCGGTCCCGGTGGCCCGGGCGGCCTCGGCGGCCCCGGTCAGGGCGGTGGCGGCTACGGCTATCCGCAGCCCGGTCCGACCCAGGCCCCGCCCCCGCCCCGCCCGGCGTACCAGCAGCAGCCGACGACCTGGCTGGCGACGATCGGCCCGGACCGCGACTACTTCCTGGCGATGATGCAGCGCTCGGGCCCGGAGGCCGCGGGTCTCAACCTGCCCGCGTACTCCCCCGAGCAGCAGCGCCAGCTCACCGGCAACCAGATCACCATCGGCCGCCGCCGGCACTCCACCGGCGAGTCCCCCGACATCGACCTGTCGGTGCCGCCGGAGGACCCGGGCGTCTCGCACCAGCACGCGGTACTGGTCCAGCAGCCCGACGGCAGCTGGGCGGTCGTCGACCAGAACTCGACGAACGGTACGACGGTCAACGGCGGCGAGGAGCCGATCCAGCCCTTCGTGCCGGTGCCGTTGCAGGACGGCGACCGGGTGCACGTCGGCGCGTGGACGACGATCACGGTCCGCCGGGGCTAGGACCTGTCGTAGCGGGACGTACCGATCCGGCACGTCCCGCCAGGCCGTCCCCGTGCGGAACTTCCACACGGGGACGTAGAGGTCACGTGCCCGGGCGGATGTCGGGTGCGAAGCGGGCCAGGGCGACGGTCTCGACGGACGCGATGATGTTGTACGCCAGCGCGGACACCGCGGTGAGGACGGCGACCGAGGCCCAGAGGTGGTCGTAGTCGAAGGTCGAGGAGTCCTTGAGCATGGCGTAGCCGAGGCCCTGTCCGGTGGAGAGCCATTCGGCGAGCATCGCGCCGATCAGGGCTCCGGGGACGCCGACCCGGGCGCTGGCGAAGAACGCCGGGACCGCACTGGGCAGCATGACCTTGCGGGCGATCGTCCAGCCGCCGGCGCCGTACGCGCGGCACAGGTCGGCCGCCTGGCGGGAGGCGGAGCGCAGGCCGAAGGTCATGGTGACCAGGGCGGGGAAGAAGACGACCAGGCCGCTGATGACGGTCGTCGCCATCAGGCCGCGGCCGAAGACGAGGGTGATGAGCGGGGTCATCGCCACCAGGGGCACGGACCGTACGACGACCGCCATCGGCAGCAGGGCCTGCTCGACGCTGCGGAGGAGGACGAAGACGACCGCCACGCCCACCGCCGCCACCAGCCCGGCGACGAAGCCGAGGCCGGCGTCGAGCAGGGTGCGGCCCAGGCCCGAGGCGACCAGGGAGCGGTGGGCGCCCGCGTCCGCGCCCGTGAACAGGTAGTGGAAGATGTCGACCGGCGACTTGGCCACCAGCGGGTCCAGGTCGTAGACCTGCAGGAAGATGATCCACAGGACGATGACGGCCGTCATCGTCACGACCACGTTCAGCAAGGGGCGCAGCACGCCCGTCGCGAAGCGCAGCACGGGGACCCTTGCCGTCTCTGTCGCGGTGCTCATGCGCCTCCGCCTTCCACTGTCGTCGTACGCGACCACGGCAGGGCGTAGCGGGCGACGAGCCCGACCGCGCCGTACGCGACGCCCGCCACCGCGCCCGAGACCAGGGCGATGCCCCAGGTGCGGGGCACGTCGAGCTGTTGCTGCGCGATGGTCATGGCGATGCCGAGGCCGCTGTCGACGCGGCCGAGGTACTCGCCGATGATCGCGCCGAGCAGCGCCGCCGGACCGGCGATCCTGAGTGCGGCCAGCGTGCTGGGCAGCGCGGAGATCAGCCGGACCCGCAGCATCTGCTGCCAGCGGCCGCCTCCGTAGGCGCGTACCAGGTCGAGGGTGACCGGGTCGGCCGAGCGCAGGCCGAGCAGCGCGCCGATGAGCGTGGTGAAGAAGACCGACAGCCCCGCCATCGCCGCCATCGGCTTGTCCCCGTCCAGGACGAGGGACAGGATCGGGCCGATCGCCACGATCGGCAGGCAGTACGAGGCCACCGCGATCTGCGTGATCACCCGCTCCAGGACGGGCACCAGCAGCACCAGCACCGCCAGGCCCAGCGCCAGCCCGTTGCCGATCAGGTACCCGGTCAGGGCCTCGCCCACGGTCTGGGTGACGTGGGGGCCGTAGAAGGACCAGCCGTCGTCGAACACGCTCGCCACGACCGCCCAGGGGGTGGGCACTCCGTCCCCCGGGCCGACGACCGTGGTGGACAGCAGCGACCACGCGCCGATCAGCGCGGCGATGCCGATCGCCCCGCCCGTCCAGGCGGAACGCCGCGCACTCATGACGCCTCCGGCGCGGGCACGGCGGCTTCGGCGGGGGTCTCGGCGCGGCCGAACAGGAGCTCCGACAACTGGTCGGCGTACGCGTGGAATTCGGGCGAACGCATCATCTCCGGGGTGCGCGGCCGGGGCAGGTCGATGGTGACGACCTCCACGATCCGGCCGGGCCGGGGGGACATGACGGCGACGGTGTCGCTGAGCAGTACGGCCTCGTTGATGGAGTGGGTGACCAGCAGGGTGGTCACCGCGCGGGCCTGCCAGATGCGCTGGAGTTCGAGGTTGAGCCGCTGGCGGGTCATGTCGTCCAGCGCGCCGAACGGCTCGTCCAGCAGCAGCACCTTGGGGTCTACGACGAGGGAGCGGGCGATTGCTACACGTTGCCGCATGCCGCCCGAGAGTTGGGCGGGGCGGGCCTTCTCGAAGCCTTCGAGGCCGACCAGCTTGATGATGTCGGCGATCGCCGCCGGGTCGGGCTTGATGCCGCTGATCTCCAGCGGGAGCCGGATGTTGGCGGCGACCGAGCGCCACGGCAGCAGGGCGGCGTCCTGGAAGGCTATGCCCAGGTGGTGCCGCTTGCGGGCCGCCTCCGGGTCCTCGCCGTGGACGAGCGCCGTACCGGCGGTCGGGCTGTCGAGCCCGGCGAGGATCCGCAGCACGGTCGACTTGCCGCAGCCCGACGGTCCGAGCAGCGCGAGGAACTGGCCCTCGGCGGTGTCCAGATCGACGCCGGCCAGCGCGGGAACGCTGCGTCGGCCGAGCTTGAACTCCTTGCTCAGCCCGCGCAGGGACAGACCGGTGCCGGCGGCGGCCGGTCCTCCGGAGTCGTCGGATGCTTCGGGTACGGCTGCTGCGGTACTCATCAGGTGACCTCTGGGTGCGGTGCGGGCGGGTAGGGGTGAGCCGGTACCGGCGGGCCGACGGGGCCGCACCGGTACCGCCGGGGGCCTCAGATCAGGCTGGGGTCTTCCTTGTAGACCTCTTCGAGGATCGAGAGGTCGAAGAGCTTGGCGGCGGTGATGTCGAGGCCGCCGTACTTCAGCGTCTTGAGGTTCTCCTCGATCAGCGTCTGCGTGATGGTGAACAGGCCGTTCTTCTTGGTGTCCGCGCTCACCAGCAGGTCGTTCTGGTCCTTGGACTCCAGGGTCTGTTCCGCGGTCGTCAGCCCGAGCCCCTTGCCGTAGGTCTCGGCCGCGAGCTTCGCGCCGAGCGCCGGGTCTGCGATGCTCGCCTTCCAGCCCTTGATCTCCGCGCGCAGGAACGCCTTGAGCAGGTCGCGCTTCTTGTCGATGGTGTCCTGGCGGACGATGTACGTCTCCGAGACCAGCGGGTAGCCGGTGTCGGCGAGCAGCATCGTCGCGACCTTGAAGCCCTTCAGGCGCAGCGTGTTCGGCTCGTTCGTCACGAAGGAGAACCAGCCGTCCACGGTGCCCTGGGTCAGCGGCAGCGGGTCGAACTGCACCGGTACCTTCGTGATCTTCGACGCGTCAAGACCGGTCGCCTTCATGTACGCCGCCCAGATGGACTCGTTGCCCGCCTGGACGCCGATCTTCTTGCCGTACATGTCCTCCGGCTTGGTGATCGGGGACTTGGCCATCGACATGATGCAGAACGGGTTCTTCTGGTACTGCGCGCCGATGATCTTCAGCGGCGCGCCCTTGGCGACGGCGGCGCCGGTGATGTCGGGGGCGCTGATCGCGACGAGCGCCTTCTTGGTGACGACGTCCGTCTCCATCGGTGTCGCGGACGGGCCGCCACCGATCAGCGTGGCCTTCGAGAAGCCCTCGGCCGTGTAGTAGCCCTTGCTGTCCGCGATGTAACTGCCCGCGAACTCGACGTTCTTGATCCAGGACAGCCGCAGCGTCAGCTCACCGAAACTCTTGGAACCGGAGGACGAGGAGGAGCCGGAGGAGGACGAGTCGGAGTCGCCGCAGGCGGCGAGCAGCGGGCCGCCGAGCAGCACGGCGCCGCCCAGCTGCAGTCCCCGCTTGAGGAAGAGACGGCGGTCGGTGGCGGCGAACGCTCTGCCGTCACTGCTCGTGCTTCTGGTCATTGCGCGTTTCCTTTCACTGGCCGGGTGGGCACCGGCTCCTGGCGGACCTGAGGAACTTCGATGGGGCGAGGCCCGGACGGTGCCGGGCCGGTCTCCGTCGGACGGCGACCTGGGGTCGGGGACCCCGGGTCAGAGGCCGAGGAGGAGTTCTGGGGTGCGGGCGCGGGAGCAGCAGATGGTGATCCGGTCGCCCGCCGCGCGCTCGTCCGGGGTCTGGACCTCGTCGCGGTGGTCGGGTTCGCCGTCGAGGACGGGCGTGAGGCAGGCGCCGCAGATGCCCTGTTCGCAGGAGAGCTCGACCTCGACGCCATGGGCGGTGAGGACGTCGGCGATGGTGCGGTCGGCCGGGACGGCGTAGCCGATGCCGGTACTCGCGATCCGTACGGTGAACTCGCCGGCGCCTTCGTCCGCGGCGGCCGGCGGAGCCGCTGGGGTGAAGCGCTCGGTGTGCAGCTGGCCGGGCTGCCAGCCCGCGGCGGTCGTCTCGGTCACGATGTGGGTCATGAAGCCGTCGGGCCCGCAGACGTAGACGGCCGTGTCCGGTTCCGGGACCAGGAGTTCGGCGGGCAGCCCCGTGCGGATGCTGTCCCCCTGGTCGCTGTGGTGGATCACCGTCCGCTCGCCGAAGACGGAGGACTGGAGCCGTTCCAGCAGCGGGGTCTCCGCGGCGCTTGAGGTGTAGTGGTGCAGGACGAAGGACGCTCCCCGCGCGGCCAGGGCTTCGGCCATCGACAGCAGGGGTGTGATGCCGATGCCGCCCGCGACGAGCACGTGACGTTCGGCTGCCACGAGCGGGAAGTGGTTGCGCGGGGGCGAGATCCGCAGCCGCCGGCCCACGGTGAGGTCGTGGTGCAGGGTGCGGGAGCCGCCCCGCCCGGCATCGTCGCGCCGTACGCAGATCAGGTAACGGCCGTTGTCCTGCGGGGAGTTGCACAGGGAGTACGGGCGGATGAGGGAGGGCCCGAGGTGTACGTCGATGTGGGCGCCGGCCTCGAAGGACGGGAGGGTGCCGCCGGCCGCCGCCCGGAGTTCGTAGCTGCGGCTGGTCGCGGAGGTGAGCGAGATCGAGTGGACGATGACGTCGAGGGTCTGCACGGCGGGCCCCTACGCGGTGAAGAAGTGGCTCAGGCCGAGGTCGCGCAGGCCGCGGCGGTAGGCGATGGAGCTGCGGTCGGCGGGTATGTGGACCTCGAGTCGGGGGTCGAGGGGGAGGTTCTCGGGTTTCTGCACCTCGACGACCGCGCGGTCCTCCTCGAAGACCGTGCGGTTGAAGTCGTATACGGCCTGGACGGGTTGGTCGGTGTCGAAGTTGCGGGCGATGGGGGCGAACATCCGGGTCCGGCGGGCGGAGACGGGAGAGGCGGCGTTCATGATGTTGAGCAGTCCGCCGTCGGGGAAGTGCACGACGAGCGTGGCCGTGAACGGCAGGTGCACGTCGAAGCGGCGCAGCCAACGGAAGCCGGGCGGGGCTTCCTTGGTGCCGTGCGGGTAGTTGCCGACGGTGCTCCAGTAGTCGACGGAGTGGCCGTACCGGTGGCGGACCGGCATGTAGTCGGGGACCTCCACGTTCTCGGGGTCGCCGAAGGAGTCGAGGTGGACGAAGCCGAAGTGGGCGACGTCCAGGAAGCCCTCGACCTGGCGGCCGGCGAAGGCTGCGATGTCGATCCAGGGGCAGTTGATCCGCTGGAAGCCCGCCTCGTCCCAGTGGGCCATGGCCGGGATCACCGGGTCGGCGTCGGGAGCCGGTCGCAGGCAGGTCCACACGAGGCCGTACCGTTCGACGACGGGGTAGGTCCGCAGGTGCAGCCGGGACGGGATCTTCGACTCGGGATGCGCCGGCACCCGCACACACCGCCCGCCCTCGCCGAAGCGCAGCCCGTGGTACGCGCAGGTGATGCCGTTCCCGTCGCCGCCGCCGAGGCTGAGCGGGACACCCCGGTGCGGGCAGATGTCGTGGGCCACGACCACGCTGCCGCCCACCCGATAGGCCACGAGGGTCTCGTCGAGCAGGCGCACGGCGGTCGGAGCGTCGCCGATCTCGCTCGACAGGGCGACGGGATACCAGTGCCGGGCGAGGATCTCCCAGTCGTCGGCGTCGAAGGTGCAGTCCCGGGGCAGGGCGGGCCGGGAGGGAGCAGTGGTCATACGTAGGTCCTTCTGCGTAACGCGGCCGGAACGGCTCGGCGAGCACCCGTGGGTGCCATGTGCCTGGACGACGGCGTCAGGAGCGGTGAACGGGGAAGCCCCGGCCGGCGGCCGGTCCGGAGAGAGCGACACTGCGGAACCGCGAGGCCGGGCGTGGTCACCGGTGCGCGGTCAGGCGTGCGAGCTCTCGGACGCCGGATGGGAACCGTGCGCCACCCGTCCCCGCGTCCAGGCCGACTGGTGGACACGGCACCGGAGATCCACGCAGCATTCGCGGACAAGGCTCATCGCGTTTCCCTCCCCGCTCAGTGCCGACTTCCTTCGCCGGACGACCAGGGCGAGCGTGACGCACGGAGATTGCCCAGGGATTCCGCATTTGTTACTTACGGATTCCGTGCCCTGGTTGTGACCGCAGTCACCAGGAGTGGGGAAATCTTACGCAAGCTACACATCACGAAAACAATGCGCAGGAACTGAATGATGGATATTTCCGCTGATCGGAAGTGTCTCCCCCTTGTTCACGGAGGACTCGTGACAGACCTGACTGACTTCATCTCACAGCTGCCCAAGTGCGAGCTGCACGTGCACATCGAGGGCACGCTGGAGCCGGAACTGAAGTTCGCCCTCGCGGCCCGGAACAACGTTTCGCTGCCGTACGCCGACGCGGACGAGATGCGGGCCGGTTATGTGTTCAACGACCTTCCGTCGTTCCTCGCCTGCTACTACGAGGGCATGTCGGTCCTGCTGACGGAGGCCGACTTCTACGACCTGGCGTGGGCCTACCTGAGCAAGGCGAAGGAGCAGAACATCCGGTATGCGGAGATCTTCTTCGACCCGCAGGCCCACACCTCCCGCGGCGTCGAGTTCGGCACGGTGATCCGCGGTCTGCGCCGGGCGCTGATGGACGCGCGCCGACTGCTCGACGTACGGGCACAGCTCATCATGTGCTTCATGCGGGACTTCTCCGCCGAGTACGCGATGGCCACGCTGATGGAGTCCCTTCCCCACCGGGAATGGATCATCGGGGTCGGGCTGGACTCGGACGAACGGGACAACCCCCCGGCCAAGTTCGCCGCCGTCTTCGCACGCGCACGGGCGGAGGGCTACCAGCTGACGATGCACTGCGACCTGGACCAGAAGAACTCCCTCGACCACATCCGTCAGTGCCTGGACGTCATCGGGGTGGACCGGATCGACCACGGCGTGAACTGCCTGGAGAGCGAGGACCTGCGGAACGAGATCAAGGCACGCGGCCTGGGCCTGACCGTCTGCCCGGTCTCCAACAGCTATGTGCGCGGCCCCGACGGCCTGGCCGTCGTGCGCGAGATGCTCGACGACGGACTTCGGGTCACCGTCAGCTCCGACGATCCGGCCTACATGAACGGCTGCTACGTCACCGAGAACCTTCTCGCGGTGCAGGCCACCACTCCGCTCACCCCGGCAGAGCTCGTACAACTGCAGCGCAACGCGTTCGAGGTGGCCTGGCTGCCCGACGCCGTCAAGGACACCTACCTCGCCGAACTGGCCGGCTACCGCACTCCCTAGGCCCTGTCGTCGCATTCCCGTCGTCGCCCGGAGCGGAGGGGCCAGATGTACGGCCCTTCCGGATCGTCCAGCCACGCCCATACCCGCTCACCGGCGACCGTGACGCCGTAGCGCTCACGCCTGGGCCGGAGTTCGCGCTCCCACAACTCACGCGCGTCCTGCGGTTCGAGGGTCCCGTGGGTGAGGGTCAGCAGGAAGCGGAACAGCTCGTGGTCGCCGGCCCGGTGCGGGATGTCGTCCCCGGGGCCGGGCTCGGCGCCGCGCAGCGGCACGAAGTACGCGGCCGTGTTCAGGAAGGTGCCCTCGGCGTGCTCGGCGTCCCGCACGGTGAGCGCGATCAGGCCGGTGGCGAGCGGGGCGAGGATGCGGGCGCCGGGATTGCACTGGGCGAGCCAGCCGCGCGGGATCGTCGGCAGGGTGCAGGTCGCGATGATCCGGTCGTAGGGGCCGTGTTCGGGGACTCCTCGGGTGCCGTCGCCGGTGACGACGGCCGGGCGGTACCCGGCGTCGGCGAGGTGGGTGCGCGCGGACTCGGTGATCTCCGGTTCCAGATCGACGGTGGTCACCAGGTCGTCGCCGAGCCGGTGGGCGAGCAGCGCCGCGTTGTAGCCGGTGCCGGCGCCGATCTCCAGCACCCGGTCGCCGTCCGCCACCCCCAGCTCGACCAACATCCTTGCCATCAGCGAGGGTTGACTGCTGGACGACACCAACTCCCCGTCCCGCAACCGCGTGGCCAGCGGCGCGTCGGCGTACACCCCGCGCAGCCACCGCTCCCGCGTCCACGGGTCGGGACTGTCCCGCCACAGCCGCTCGTACCCGCCCGCGGACCCGACGTAGTAGTACGGCACGAACACATGCCGAGGCACCGCCTCGAACACCGCCCGCCACCCCGGCTCCGCGTCCCAGGCCCCGCTCGCCCCGATCACCCGCACCAGCTCCGCCCGCGCGGAGACGGCGACGGCCTCCAGATCCTTGTCGAGAGCGTGCGCGGTCATACGTCCACTGTCCTGCGGTGGGGGGCGGGAGGCGAGCGGTCCTAAGTCTGGAGTCCTGGGTCACCCTGTCTGAGACCATGGGAGCGTGAAAGAGATTCCGCGCGGCACGCTTCAGGAGCAGACCTTCTACGAGCAGGTCGGCGGGGAGGAGACCTTCCGCCGGCTCGTGCACCGTTTCTACGAGGGTGTCGCCGAGGACCCGCTGCTGAGGGCGATGTACCCGGAGGAGGATCTGGGCCCGGCCGAGGAGCGCTTCACCCTGTTCCTGATGCAGTACTGGGGCGGCCCGACGACGTACAGCGACAACCGCGGTCACCCGCGTCTGCGGATGCGTCACGCGCCGTTCCAGGTCGACCAGGCCGCGCACGACGCGTGGCTGAGCCACATGCGGGTCGCCGTCGACGAGCTCGGGCTGTCCGAGGAGCACGAGCACACGCTGTGGAACTACCTGACGTACGCCGCCGCTTCGATGGTGAACACGGCGGGCTGACCACGGCGGGGAGTGAATGCGTCGGGGCCTGAACACGGTCGGCTGATCGCCGTTCACTGAACGTCGGATTCCGGTCACAGGGCGCCGATATCCGATCACGATCCGGTCAAGCAGTGGTCGCAAACGGTTACTCACCGCCGGTCCCCTCTGGCAGCATCGCCAGGGTAGATCCGGACGACGGCGGGGGGCCGGGTGGGGTTCGTCCTGGTGCGCGCGCGGGCGCACCGCCTGCTGCTGGCCGCCGCGCTGCTCACCGTCCTGCTCACCACGGCGGTCCTCACGACGCTCACCGCCTACTCGGGCGCGATCGGCGACGCGGCGCTCCAGCACTCCCTGAACGACGCCCGCAACGCCCCCGACACCGCCCTGATCGTCAAGGCCGACGTCCCGCCCGCCGACCGCGCGGCCGCCGACACCGCCGTACGGAAAGCGGCCGGGCGGACCTTCGACGGGCTGCCGGTGACCGTGCGGACGCTGAAGCGGTCGGGGCCGTACGCGCTGCCGCGTTCGCTCCAGCCGCGCGCCGAGCGGTCCGGGGACCCGGATCTCACCTACTTCGGGGCGCTGGACCGGACGCAGGTGCGGCTGGTGGCGGGGCGGTTCCCGCACGCGGCGGGCTCCGGCTCCGGGGACATCGAGGTCGCGCTGCCGCGCACCGCCGCCGAGGGCCTCGGCGTGAAACCCGGTACGCGCCTCACCCTCGCGAACCGGCTCAGCGGTCCCAAGGCCCACATCCTCGTCACCGGCGTCTACCGGCCCGCCGTCGCGAGCGCCGCCTACTGGCTCCTGGACGACCTGCGCGGCCGCGGCCTCAGCACGGCGGGCTTCACGACCTACGGCCCGCTGCTCACCGATCCCACGAGCCTCGCCGGGTTGAGCGCCGGGCCGTCCGCGTGGCTCGCGTCGGCCGACTTCTCCACGGTGACGACCGGGCGGATCGGCGCGCTGCGCGAGGCGGCCCGCACCGGCAGCGCGTCAGTGCGCAGGGCGAGCGTGCTGAGCGGGACGACGGCCGCGACGACATCGTTGCCGGACGTACTGGACCGGCTCGACCGCTCGTTGCTCGTCTCCCGCTCCACTCTCCTCATCGTCGCGCTCCAACTCGCGCTGCTCGCCGGCTACGCCCTGCTGCTCGTGGCCCGGCTGCTGAGCACCGAACGGGCGGGCGAGAGCCGGTTGTTGCGGGCGCGCGGCGGTTCACGGGCGCGGATCGCGGGCCTGTCGGCGGCGGAGGCGCTGCTGCTCGCCGTACCGGCCACGGCAGTTGCCCCGCTGCTCGCGGGGCCGCTCACCGAACTGCTGGCCGGGCACGGCGCGTTGGCCCGGATCGGCCTGCGGCTGGACACCCCGGCGGGCGGCCGGGCAGGCGTCTGGCTGGTCGCGGCAGCAGTCGCGCTCGGCTGCGCGCTCGCGGTGACGCTCCCCGCGCTCACGTCCTCCTTCGAGGGCGGCCGGGCCCGCGCACTCCCCGCTCCGCTGCGCGCGGGCGCGGACATCGGCCTGCTGGTCGTGGCCGGGGTCGCCTACTGGCAGCTGAACCGGCAGACCTCGGGCGCCGTCAGCGCCGACAACTCCGGGACCCTGGGCATCGATCCCATGCTGGTCGCGGCCCCCGCGCTAGCCCTGCTCGCGGGCACGGTCCTGACGCTACGGCTGCTGCCGCCGGTGGCACGGCTCGCCGAGCGCCGGGCCACCGCCGGGCGGGGGCTGCCGGTGGCGCTGGCGGGCTGGCAGTTCAGCCGCCGCCCGATGCGCGGCGCCGGGCCGGTCCTGCTGCTCGTGCTCGCCCTGGCGCTGGGCATGCTCGCCATCGGGCAGAGCGCCTCCTGGAACCGCTCGCAGAGCGACCAGGCCGACTTCCAGGCCGGTGTGCCGGTGCGCGTACTGGCCACCGGGGACGGCGGGTTGGGCCGCACGGAGACCTACGCGAACCTCCCCCACGTACGGGAGGCCGCCCCCGCAGTCCGCACCTCCCAGTCCCTCTCGGGCGACCGCACGGCGACGGTGCTCGCGCTGGACACGGCACACGCGTCGGACGCGGTACTGGTACGGCGGGACCTGACGGCCGGGCGCCCCGCCGGTCCCCTGTTGGCCGGCCTGGCGCCGAAGGGCAGCGTCAAAGGCGCCCAAATCCCGGCGGGAACAGCTCAGTTGACGATGAGAGCGGGCATCCGCAGCACGGGCCCGGAGACGACGGTCGACGTCACGGCCACGATCGAGGACCGCTACGGCAC
Organism: Streptomyces xylophagus; assembly: GCF_000716435.1. Taxonomy (GTDB): domain Bacteria; phylum Actinomycetota; class Actinomycetes; order Streptomycetales; family Streptomycetaceae; genus Streptomyces; species Streptomyces xylophagus. Next base: position 239,788 of record NZ_JNWO01000006.1, on the reverse strand, counting down.
CCCGTACCAGGAGCCGCTCGGCCAACTCCCCACCGACGGACGGCAGTACGACCTGAAGCTGGACGTCTCCGCGTCACCCGGCCCCCTGACCCTCACCGGACTCCAACTGGACATGCCCCAGCCGGGCAACCACGCCTCCCAACACCACCTGACCGTCAGCGAGTTGAGCGCCACGGACCCGGCGGGAAAGGTACGGCGGCTGACGCTGCCCGCCGCCTGGACGGGGCGGGCGTCCGTCAGCGCGACGTTCGGCCCGACCGCCAACCCGACCGCGCCGAAGGTGAGTTCGGCCGCACCGCTGACCGTCGACTACGGCACGGGGTACATCCCGGACAAGGACTTCTGGACGGTCGCCTCCGTCTCCGTGCAACTACGAGTCGTGCAGCCCGCGCCGCCCGAGATCACGGCCGTCGCCACCGACCGCTTCCTGACCTCGGCGGGCGCGCGCACCGGGCAGCAGGTGCAGGTGACGCTCGGCGGGCAGAACCTGCCGGTGCGGATCGTGGCGGCGGTGCGCGGACTGCCGACGACGGGTGACGTCGAGGACGGTGACGGCGGTGCGCTGCTGGTCGATCTCCGGTCCGTGAACCGGGTGTTGGAGACGCGCTACGGCACGAGCGTCACGCCCACCGAGTGGTGGCTGCGGACCGCGCCGGGCGACGCGACGACGGTGGCCGCGGCGGTACGCGCGCTGCCCGATGTCGATCCCGGGGAGGTCGTGGTGCGGGAGGAGATCGCCGAGGAGCTGCGCGACGACCCGTTCGGCGCCGGCCCCGAGGCCGCGTTCGCCGCGGCGGCCCTGGTGGCGGCGGCGCTCGCGGCGGTCGGCTTCGCGGTGAGCGCGGCGGGGTCCCTGCGGGAGCGCGGCGCCGAGTTCGCCGTGCTGCGCGCGCTGGGCGCCCCGCGCCGCCAGCTGGCCCGGATGATCGCCGCCGAACAGGGCGTCCTGCTCGCGCTGGCCCTCGTCGTGGGCGTGGCCCTGGGGACCGTACTGACCCGCGCGGTGATCCCCCTGATCGTCCTCACGGCCCAGGCCACCCGCCCGGTACCGCGCGTCCTGGTCGAACTGCCCGTCAACCGTGTGGCGTTGCTGATCGTGGCGGTCGCGGTGACCCCACTGATCGTGACGGCAACGCTGGCGCTGCGACGGGCCGACCCGGCCACGTCGCTCCGGGAGCAGGGGGGTGAGTGAGATGGGAAATGTGACCTCTTCGGTGACCGCCCCCTGGGCCCGCACCCACCTGCGCTCCGCCCCGGGTGCCGCCTTGGCGCCGACTCTGCTCGTCCCGGTGGCGAATTCACCGCTGGCCATGACGCCGACGCTCGCGCTACGACGGCCCGACCCGGCAACCTCGCTCCGCGAACAGGGGGGTGAGTGAGATGGGGAATGCGACCTCTTCGGTAACCGCCCCCTGGGCCCGCACCCACCTGCGCTCCGCCCCGGGTGCCGCCTGGGCACCGACTCTGCTCGTCCCGGTGGCGAATTCACCGCTGGCCATGACGCCGACGCTCGCGCTACGACGGCCCGACCCGGCAACCTCGCTCCGCGAACAGGGAGGCGAGTGAGATGGACACCGCGCGCTCCTCCGTGCCCGCCCCCTGGATCCGCACCCGGCTGCGCTCCGCCCCCGGTACCGCCTGGGCGCTGGCCCTGCTCGTCGCCGTGACCGCGTGTCTGGCCGCCGCGTTCCCGCGTGCGCTGGACCGGTACGAGGACGCCGGGCTGCGCCATGCCGCGCGGGAGGCGGGTCCCGGCCGGACCTCCGTCCAACTCTCCGGCCCGCAGCCCGACTTCACGCTCCCGCAGGAGCAGCGCGAGGCGGCCCTGCGCCCGGCCGCACTGCGCACGCAGTACGACAAGGTCCGCACGGCCGTCGGCCGTCCCCTGGTCATCGACCCCGCCCAGTCCGCGTACGGCGTGCGCCCCGCCGACAACCCCGCTGTGCCGGACAGTTGGATACCGCGCCCGAACGGCCTGCCCGCGCAGGTCTACCTCGCCACCCAGAGCGACCTCGCCGGGCACGCGACCGTACGGGAAGGGCGGTTGCCGCGCACCTCCGGCCAAGTCACCTCACAGACCGCCGAGATCGAGGCCACAGTCACCGCTGCGACCGCCAACAGCCTGCACATCAGGGTGGGTTCGGTCATCCACGTACCCGGCGAGGGCCGCGCCCCGCTCGCCGTCCGCATCACCGGCATCCTCACCCCGCGCGACCCCGCTGGCGCCTACTGGTCGACCCAGCCGCTGCTGCGCACCCCGACCCTGGTCGTCCTGCCGACGCCGGACCAGCCCAAGTACTGGCTGGGCGCACTGCTGTTGGCCCAGGACGCGGCCCCCGCACTTCTCGGCACCGGCGCGAAACCGGGCCCGTACTGGCAGTTGGCCCCCGACCCGACCGCCCTGCACGCCCGCGACCTCACCGGCCTGAAGACCGCCGTCGCCGCGCTCGAATCGGGCCCCGGTCTCCAGCAGGTCCGCACCGACACCACCCCCGACACCGACCTGAGCACCGGCCTCGACGAGGTGTTCACCACCTTCGGCGAACTCCGCTCCGGTATCCGCCCGTTGACCGCCGTCGCGGCCTTCGGCACCGGCACGGTCGCCGTCGTCGTCCTGCTCATGGCGGGCGGCCTCACCGCGGACCGCCGCCGCACCGAACTCGCCCTGCTCCGCGCCCGCGGCGCCTCCCTGCGTGGCCTCACCGCCCGCCTGCTCGCCGAGACGGCGGTAACAGCCGTACCGGCAGGCGCACTTGGCCTGACCGCCGCCCTGCTCGCCCTCCCCGAGGGCCGCCGCTCCTACGCCGTCGTCGCCGCCCTCGCGGTCACCCTCACCGCGTCCGCCGCACTCCCCGTACGCGCCGCGCTGACCCATCGGGTGGTACGCGTCCACGGCCCGCGCGAGGACGTGACGGCCGTACGCCCGTCCCGGCGCCGCACGGTCGCCGAACTCACCCTGCTGGTCGTGGCGTCCGGCGCGGTGGAGGCCCTGCGCAGACGCGGCACGTCCGGCTCGGCGGGCGATCAACTGGTGGCGCTGGCACCGGTGTTGGTGGGTGTGATCGCGGCACTGGTCCTGGTCCGGGTGTATCCGCTGCTGCTGCGCCGACTGGCCCGTCCGGCCGGCCGGCTGCGGGGCGTGGTGGGACCTCTGTCGCTGGCCCGAGCGGGCCGCACCTCCGTCTCCGCCGTCCTGCCGCTCCTCGCCCTGCTCACCGCCCTCACCACGGCCGCGTTCGGCGGCTCGGTACTGGCGGGCGTGAGCGACGCCCGCGACCACGCGGCGCTGCTCGCCGTCGGCGCGGACGCCCGCCTCGACGCGACCGCCCCCTTGCCGACCGAACTGCCCGGCAGGGTAAGGCGGTTGCCGGGGGTCCAGGGGCTCGCCGAGGTGAGCATCACGGACCAGGCGAAGCCGAGGGACGGTCAGGACGCGGTACCGCTGGTGGGCGTGAACCCGGGCACCTATGCGGAGTTGGCGAGCCGGACGGGCCTGGGCGCCTTCACCGAGAGCCAGTTGACGCGGTCGGGCTCCGTACTCCCTGCCCTCGCCTCCCCTTCCGTCGCGACCGCCTACGGCACCCGCCCCTTCCTCGTACGGCTGCCGGACACCACCGCCGTCACCGTGCGGATCGCGCTCGTCCGGGACGAGACCCCGGCCGTGTCCGGCGCCGACTTCCTGGTCGTGGACCGCGCCGGACTGTCCGGTACGGCGGCCCGGCCGACCTCGCTGTTGGTGACCGGCGACCGGGTGAGCGGGGCCGCGCTGCGCAAGGCGGCCGGTTCCTCGGCCGGGGTGACGGTACGGGCCGAGGAACGCGCCCGGTACGTCGACTCGCCCCTCCAGTCCGGCGCCGAACGCATCTACACGGCAGCGGTGTTGGCGGGCGCCGGGTACGCCGTACTGGCCCTGCTCCTCTCCCTCCTGCGCGCGGCCCCGGAACGCGCCGCCCTGCTGGCCCGCCTCCGCACGATGGGCCTCACGCGAGCGCAGGGGCGCCGTCTGCTGGTGCTGGAGTCCTTGCCCCAGGCCCTGTTGGCGGCGGCCGGCGGCGCACTCACCGGCTGGGCGACGATCCGGCTGCTCGCCCCGGGCTTCGACCTGACGTCGGTGGCACTCGCGTCGGCGCAGAACCCTGTCGGGGAGGCCCAGTTGAGAACCGATCCGGTGTCGCTGGCCGTCCCCGCGATCGGGGTGCTGGTGGTGGCGGTGGGGGTCGCGGGGGTGCAGGCGTGGTGGTCCGGACGGCGGGGCTCCGTACGGGAGTTGAGGGCGGGGGATGCGCGGTGAGTCGTAGCGAAGTCATTCGTGGTGAAGGCGTTCGTAGTGAAGGCGTTCGTAGTGAAGGCGTTCACATTGGAGGCGTTCGCGTTGAAGGCTGTCGCCGAACAGTCGGCTGTGACCGAGGAGAGCGTCGATGACCACGAACCCCACCCTCGCCGACCTGGCCACCCGCGCCGCCGAGAGCCGGAACCGGCCCGCCTACGGGCATGACGCGCTCATCACCTGCGACCGGCTGGTCCGTATCTTCACCACGGACGGGGTCGAGGTGCAGGCGCTGCAGGGGCTCGATCTCCTGGTCCGGGAGGGCGAGTTGATGGCCCTGGTGGGGGCCTCGGGCAGTGGCAAGTCGACGCTGATGAACATCCTGGCCGGGCTGGACACGCCCACCGCCGGTGCGGCCCGGGTCGCCGGCCGGGATCTGCTGACGATGACCGCCAAGGACCGGCTCGCCTATCGTCGCGAGGTCGTCGGGTTCGTCTGGCAGCAGACCTCCCGGAATCTGCTGCCCTATCTGACGGCTGCTCAGAACATCGCCCTGCCCATGCAGTTGTCCGGCATCCGCTCCGGGCGCCGCGCGAAGGCCGAACGCGCCCTGGAACTCCTGGAGTTGCTGGAGGTCGCCGACTGCCGTGACCGGCGCCCGCAGGAGATGTCCGGCGGCCAGCAGCAGCGGGTGGCGATCGGCGTGGCCCTCGCCAACGCCCCGGCCGTCCTGCTCGCCGACGAGCCCACCGGTGAACTCGACTCCCACACCGCCGAACAGGTCTTCGCCGCGTTCCGCACCGCGAACGAGCAGTTGGGCACCACCATCGTGATCGTCACCCACGACCAGGCGGTCGCCACCGAGGTCCGCCGCACGGTCGCCATCCGCGACGGCCGCACCTCCACCGAGGTGCTGCGGCGCAGCGAGGTCGACGCGACGACGGGCCACGAGACGGTCGTAGCGAGGGAGTACGCCATGCTCGACCGGGCGGGACGACTCCAACTCCCCGCCGAATACACCGAGGCCCTGGATATGCGGGACCGCGTGGCCCTGGAACTGGAGTCGGACCACATCGGCGTATGGCCGGACGACAGCGGGCAGAACTGAGACTGTTCAGCGCACGCTGACGCCGAGGGCGCCAAGTCCCGCTCTGCGGACGGCGATCGAGCCGTAGGGTGTGCGCAGTCGTAGCCACGCGCCCGACGAGAAGAGGCCGGACTCCCCGCCGGGGCGCAGGAATCCGAGCGACTGTGCCGCGTGCACGGCGCGGACCGGCAGTGAGGTGTCCCCGACCGTGCGGGACCAGATCTCCCGCCCTATGCGGTCGAGTTCGGCGCGCGTACGGCCCTCGGGGGTCAACTCCTCGGTGCGGGAACGGAATTCGGCGACCCCGGCCGCGATCATCCCGCTCAGGGCCTGCGGTCCCGGCAGGCCGGGCTCGGGGGTCCAGCCGCTGCGGGGCGGCAGCACCCCGGCCCACGGCGGGCCGGTCACCGCGGCCGGTACGCCGGCCGTCGCTGCCAACTCGTCGAGGGATTCCAGGAGTTCACCGGCGGAGACGGTCACGTCGAGCGTGACGTCGAGGCCGTTCTCGTAGGGCTTGGCGAGGCGCACCGCGCGGATGGCGAGGACCTCGAAGGACGGCGGCCGGCCGAAGACGGCGAGTGCCGTGCCGGCCGCCTGCAGCCGGACCGCTGCCCCACGGTCGTAGTGGAGCAGCCGGGAGAGGAAGGCCGCGAAGTCCGCCGTCTCCCCTTCGTCGGCGAGGTGGAGGACCGTCATGCGGCGACGGCCTCCTCCTCGTCGTCGTCCCGGTATTCCTCCAGGAACTCCCGTTCCTCGGCGGTGATCCGGCGCGGGCGCTGTGCCGCGAAGTCGAACGGGACGACGACCGTGGAGGCGCGGACGTAGATCTGGTCGCCGTCCTTCACCTCGTAGGTGATGGTGAAGGACGCCGCCCTGATCTCCGTGATCCACAGCTCGATGTCCACGGGCGTGTGCCGGTGGACGAGCTGGCGTTTGTAGTCGATCTCGTGGCGCGACACCACCGAGCCCTGCTGGAAGTCCTTCTCCGGGCGGAACAGGAAGTCGATACGGGCTTCCTCCAGATAGCGGAGGAAGACCACGTTGTTGACGTGGCCGTACGCGTCCATGTCCGCCCAGCGCAGTGGGCAACGGTAGATGTGGCGCAAGAAGATCAGCCCCGGGTCAGCTTCTTGTAGGTGGCGCGGTGCGGACGCGCCGCGTCCGCACCGAGTCGCTCGACCTTGTTCTTCTCGTACGACTCGAAGTTGCCCTCGAACCAGTACCACTTCGACTCGCCCTCGTACGCGAGGATGTGCGTCGCGACCCGGTCCAGGAACCAGCGGTCGTGGGAGATGACCACGGCCGCACCGGGGAACTCGAGCAGCGCGTTCTCCAGCGACGACAGGGTCTCCACGTCGAGGTCGTTGGTGGGCTCGTCGAGGAGCAGCAGGTTGCCGCCCTCCTTGAGGGTCAGCGCCAGGTTCAGGCGGTTGCGCTCACCACCGGAGAGGACACCGGCCGGCTTCTGCTGGTCCGGGCCCTTGAAGCCGAAGGCGGACACATAGGCCCGCGACGGCATCTCGACCTGTCCGACGTTGATGTAGTCGAGCTCGTCGGAGACGACGGCCCACAGCGACTTCTTGGGGTCGATGTTGGCGCGGCTCTGGTCGACGTAACTGATCTTGACGGTGTCGCCGACCTTGATGGAGCCGGAGTCCGGGGTCTCGAGGCCCTGGATCATCTTGAACAGCGTGGTCTTGCCCGCGCCGTTGGGACCGATGACCCCGACGATGCCGTTACGCGGCAGCGTGAAGCTCAGGTCATCGATGAGAACCTTGTCGCCGAACGCCTTGGAAAGGCTCTGGACCTCGACGACGATCGAGCCCAGACGCGGGCCCGGCGGGATCTGGATCTCCTCGAAGTCCAGCTTCCGCATCTTGTCGGCCTCGGCTGCCATCTCCTCGTAACGGGCGAGGCGCGCCTTGGACTTGGTCTGACGGCCCTTGGCGTTGGAGCGAACCCACTCCAACTCCTCCTTGAGCCGCTTCTGGCGCTTCTCGTCCTTGCGGCCCTCGACCTTGAGGCGGGTGGACTTCTTGTCGAGGTACGTGGAGTAGTTGCCCTCGTAGGGAATCGCGCGGCCGCGGTCCAGTTCGAGGATCCACTCGGCGACGTTGTTCAGGAAGTACCGGTCGTGAGTCACGGCGACGACGGCGCCCGCGTACTTCTGGAGGTGCTGCTCCAGCCAGTTCACCGACTCGGCGTCGAGGTGGTTGGTGGGCTCGTCGAGGAGGAGCAGGTCCGGGGCCTCGATCAGCAGCTTGCAGAGCGCGACGCGGCGCTTCTCACCGCCGGAGAGGTTGACGACCGGCCAGTCGCCGGGCGGGCAGCCCAGCGCGTCCATGGCCTGCTCCAGCTGCCCGTCGAGGTCCCAGGCGTTGGCGTGGTCCAGGTCCTCCTGGAGCTTGCCCATCTCGTCGAGCAGGGCGTCCGAGTAGTCGGTCGCCATCAGCTCGGCGACCTCGTTGAAGCGGTTGAGCTTGCCCATGATCTCGGAGGCGCCGTCCTGGACGTTCTCCAGGACCGTCTTGGTCTCGTCCAGCTCCGGCTCCTGCATGAGGATGCCGACGCTGAAACCGGGTGACAGGAAGGCGTCGCCGTTGGAGGGCTGCTCGAGGCCCGCCATGATCTTGAGAACGGTGGACTTACCGGCACCGTTCGGCCCGACCACACCGATCTTCGCGCCGGGCAGGAAGCTCAGCGTCACGTCGTCAAGGATGACCTTGTCGCCGTGCGCCTTGCGCGTCTTGCGCATGGTGTAGATGTACTCAGCCAAGAGAAACCGTCCGGCAGCTTGAAATCTGGAGTGGGCAGATGTAGTCCATACTGCCTGAGGTCCCGGCCTGGGTGGTAACTCGTTTGGTCGGGGGGCTGTGAGCTGGGGGTTCGGTCGGTGCCCTGTCTCACCACCCGCAGTCGATGTCGGTCATTCCCCCTCGGATCACCGGATCGGTACTCGTACCGCTGATCAGCAGCAGACCGCCGTCCCGCTCCCAGTCCACCTTGTACGTGCCGCCGGCGACGGGCCGGTACCCGTCGTCGACCACCCAGGAGCCCGCCTCGCCCCAGGCCAGGCCGGTACGGCCCACCGCGTACGCCTCACCGTTGCCGATCATGAGGAACGACGTCTCCCGTACTACGGCCGTGCAGCCGCCCGGTCCCGTGGGGCGCAGCACGTGGTACTCCGCCTCGTTGATCAGGTCGCCCGCCGCTCCCCATACGACGCCGAACACCGCCACGACGATCAGCACCCTGCTCACCAGCCCCACCCACCAACTGGCTCGCGTCCCCAGGAGCCGCGCGACCTCCGCCCGGCGGGCCGCCCGGAGGCAGGTCCGCCACAGAACGAGCGCGAGCACCAGGAGAACCCCGCTCACCCCCCAGCCGGGGACCACGTGCCCCCACACCAGCAGCAGGAGGTTGCTCCAGCTCGCCCAGGCGGCGAAAGCCAGGCTCCCGACGCCCGCCGCGGTGAGGGTGCCGGGCGACAACCCCTCGCCGTGCTGTATCCGTGCTTCGGTCATGGCGGGTACGACTTCCCGAAGGCGCCGACAGTTGCGCCGAGAAGCCGGGACACCGCCGGACGGTCGGTGTCTCCTCAGCCCTGCCCGGGCTTCCGGTCCCGCAGCAGGACCAGGGTCGTGGCGCCGATGCCGACCAGGCCGAGGGCGACGACCGTGATCATCGGGGTGATGCCGGAGCCGCCGGTCTCGGCGAGGTTCGTGTCGACGGTGGTGCCGCCCACCGTCGCGGGGCTCGGCTCGCTGAGGGTCTGCGTCACGTCACCGCCCGCGTCGCTCTGCGTACGGCAGTCGAGGATCCCGGCGAACCGCTTCTCGTAGCCGTTCGGCGCCGTGATCGTGAAGTCGTACACCTGGTCCTCCTGGAGCGGGATCGTCACCGTCGCCGACTTCCCGGCGTCGATGCCGTGCTCGACGCCCATCAGCTCGAAGGTGAACGTCTCGTCGCCCTGGTTGGCCGCCGTGATGTCCAGACCGCCCTCGGCGCAGTTCTTCTGCGCCGACAGTGCCGGTATGGCGCCCGTCTCCGCCCAGTCCGCGCTCGCGGCGGCGGAGACCGTCGACTCGCTGGAACCGGCGAGGATCTGCGTCTGGCTTCTGCTCTCGGAGGTGAAGGCCCGGCCGACGGGCACGGTGGTGGAGGCCTGCACGGTCAGCTCGGCCGACCCGGCTGCCGCGTCCTCGGGCACGTCGAAGAACACCTGGCTGCCGTCCACCGCCGACGTGACGGCCTTGCCGTCCTTGTCGACGATCCGCACCCCGCTGGTGGCGGCGTCCGCGGGCGGCGTCACCGTCACCCCGTTCGCGTTGGTGTGCACGGTCACCGGGCCGAGCCGCTCGCCGGGGTGCCCGGAGACCGCGGGCGGGTCGAGGGTCAGCGAGGCCTTCGGCTCGGCGACGTCCCGCGCGCTCTTCTGCAGATAGTCGGCGAGCTTCTCCGCCTGCGGGTCGACCGCGTCGACGTCGGCGCCGTCCGAGTAGCGCCAGATCGCCACCTGGGTACCGGCCGCCGCGTCCTGCTCGGTCAGCCCCTTCGTGCCGGCCTTCGCGGAGAGCGCCGCGAGGTCGTTCACCTGCGGGTAGGAGTGCTGGAGGATCCAACGGATCTTCCCCGCGCTCTTGTTGGCGCCCAGTGAGGTGCCGCTCCACGCGGTCTCGTGGTACTTGGCGTCCCGCTGGGTGGGGTTCTGGAGATCGACGCAGTACGTCTGCAGGGTGCCGCCGCCGTCCACGGACATCTCGAACAGGCCCGCGGAGACCTGCTGGTCGCCGCCGTCCTCGTGGATCACGGCCTCGCCGTACGTCTTGAGCCCGCCTATGGTGGCCGTCGCCCCGCCCTGGGTCTGCGGTGTCTCGTCGGCGACGGCCGGGCCGGCCCCGGCCAGCACTCCGGCGGCGACGAGTCCGCACGCCCAGGTCGCGGCGACGAGGCGCACAGCACCCCGGCGACCGCGCAGGGACAGCGCGGAAAACACAGACAACGCAGATGACACGGAATTCCCCTTCGAGCAGGACCCGTCGACGTGGGGGCGTGGTCCCACCAGCAGAATCAAAGCGCCGGGAGCTGTGCCCGAGCTATGCCCGGCATCCTAAGGACGCGCGCGGACCCCGTTCTCCAGTCGGGTCATCGGATAACCGATCCGACTCGGAATCGTTATCCCCAAGATCGCCTGCGAGCAGGGCTTATCGACAAATCCACCGGGCCGTTCGGAGCGCATTCATCGATAAGCCGCAGTTCGATCAGCTCGGGGCATTCACTGACATCACGTCACCGCGAGCGGCTCCGCGTGCTGTTGGTCGGAGGAAACGGCGTGGGCGGCGGAATCGGTGGCTGAATCCCCTGCCGGTGTCTCCCAGTTGGGCTCGGGCCGGGGCGGAGAGGCCGCCGTCTCCGACTTGTTGGCCCGCCGGAACGCCGAGGTCCCGCGTGCCAGGTCGTGGCCGATCGCCACCGCGTCGATGTCGGCCGAGGACCAGTTCGGCTGCCCCTCGCGCACTTCCGTGCGGACTTTCAACCGGCCCTGGACGACGACGGGATCACCGACCGACAGCGACGCCGCCACGTTCGTCGCCAATTGGCGATTGGCCCACACCGTGAAGAAGTTGGTGTGCCCGTCCGTCCACGCGTTCTTCTCGCGGTCCCAGTACCGCGAGGTCACCGCGAGCCGGAACCGTGCCGACGGTCCCGCCGCCAGATCCCGGTACATCGGCTGCGTCGCCACATTCCCGACCGCGCAGATCGTGGTGTCGTTCATCGCGCATCCCTCCCTCACCCGGCCCTGCGGACCGAGCGGAAACGCGTACGGGCCCGTCCCGTACGGCTGCAGTCAGACTGCCTCCGCCGAGCCGAGCCCGCCGAGCGCTGTGGACCACCGCCCACCTGTGGAAATCCTCATCACCCGGACGAGGGAACGACGTTCGGACCGCAGTTCACCCGCCCCCGACGCCGGCCCCCGTGACCCGCGCGTACTGCTCCCGCACCTCCCGGTACCGCAGCAGCTCCGCGGCCAACGGATCGAGCACCCGCGCCCGTCCGCACCCCGCGGCCGCCTCCCGCAAGCGCCGCTCCGCGTCGTGGCCGTAGCGCCTGGCGGGTCCGCGGGCCGCCAGCCGGCAGCTCCACTCGACGAGCGGGCCGCCGATGATGCCGGCCACCATCAGCAGCACCGGCACCCCGAGATTCGGCGCCATGAACCCGATGATCTGGCCCAACAGCCAAAGCCCGCCGACGACTTGGAGGATCGTCATGGACGCCTGCGCGAGTACGGCCGCCGGCCACCACCCCGGCCTCGGCGGCCGCCCGACCGGCAGCCCGGCCCGCGCCGCCAACTCGTCCAGCGCCTCGGGCAACCCCTGCGCCCCGCGTACGGCCGCCTCCCGCACCGCCTGCGCCCACGGCGCCGGAAGTCCGCCGGACGCGCGGTCGGCGACCGTACGGACCGCCTGTTCGACGCGCTGGCGTGCCGTGGCCTCCTCGTCGGCCTGCGCGCGGATGGACAATCGGCCGGTGGCGGGCTCGCGCCGGTCGTTGTACCAGCGCCACAGCCGCAGCCAGGGCGTGCCGCACGCGCGGTTGGCGTTGCGCAGCCAGGCACGTTCGGCCGCCTCCCCGGCGGCGGTGGCGCCCACCGAGTCCGCGAGCCGCGCGGCGAACTCGTCCCGCGCCTCCTCGCTGAGCCCGGTGCGCCGCCCCGTGGCGTAGACGGGCCGCAGCCTCCAGGCGGCCGCGTCGACATCGGCCGAAATTCGCCGTGCCGCCGCTCCACGATCCGCCACGAACTGGCCCAGAACCTCACGCAGTTCGGGGATGCCGTCGCCGGTGAGCGCGGACAGGGAGAGCACGGTGGCGCCGGGTTCGCCGTACTCCCCCAGGGCGATCCCGTCCTCGTCGAGCAGCCGCCGCAGATCGTCGAGGACCTGGTCGGCCGCCTCCCCGGGAAGCCGGTCGATCTGGTTGAGGACGACGAACATGACCTCAGCGTGGCCCGCCATGGGCCGCAGATAGCGCTCATGGATGATCGCGTCGGCGTACTTCTCCGGGTCGACGACCCAGATGACCGCGTCGACGAGTGCGAGCACCCGGTCCACCTGCTCGCGGTGCGCCACGGCCGCCGAGTCGTGGTCGGGCAGGTCCACCAGGACGAGCCCGCGCAACTGGGCCTCCATCTCGGCGCTCTGGAGGGGGCGTCGGCGCAGCCGTCCCGGGATGCCGAGCCGGTCGATGAGGGTGGCCGCGCCGTCGCTCCAGCTGCACGCGATGGGCGCGGCGGTGGTGGGCCGTCGTACGCCCGTCTCCGAAATGGCCACTCCGGCGAGCGCGTTGAACAGCTGCGACTTGCCGCTGCCGGTGGCGCCCGCGATGGCGACGACGGTGTGCTGCCCGGAGAGTCTGCGCCGCGCCGCCGCCTCGTCGAGCACCCGCCCGGCCTCGGCGAGGGTCCCGCTGTCGAGCCGGGTCCGGGAGAGACCGACCAGCTCCCGCAGCGCGTCGAGACGGGACCGTAGCGGCCCGTCGTACGCCAACGGAGCCGGGACGTGGGCGGCTTGAGCAGCGTGCGCGGTGTACGCGGCGTGCGCGCGGGAGGCCCTGTTCTCCACGGCGGCGGCCTGCTGCGCGGCGGTGGTCTCGTTGACCCGCCGCGCGATCAGCCCGTCGTCCCAGGAGCCGGTCGATTCCTCGGGGTCCGTCGGGTCCGCGGACGCCTTGGATTCCGTACGACCTGAGGGGTCGGCGTCGGCCGACACGCGCGCGTGGTCGTCGGCGTCCTCCAGGTCACCCGTTTCCTCCGCGTCCTCTACGGGAGGGGAGTTTTCGGAACGCTCGTCCTTGGCGTCCGCGTCCCGCCCGTCGTCGGCATGACCGGTGTGGTCGGCGTGATCCATCTCGTCCGTGTGGTCCTGGTCAGTGACGGCAGTCACCGGTCACCTCTCCTTCTGCAGTACGGACAGCGCGGCGATGAGTTCGGCCTGGGGTTCGGGGTGCACTTCGAGGGCGTCGAGCGGGGCGAGCCGGCGTTCGCGCTCGGTGTGCACGACCCGGTCCAGATGGTCGTTGAGCAGCCGCCCGGCCCGGTCCCGCAGCCGTAGCGCGCCGTGAGCCCCGATCCGCTCGGCGAGCCCCTCGCCCGCGGACCGCGCCCTACGGCCGCCCAGCAGCGCGGTGGCGACGAGAGCGGCGACGACCTCGGGATCGGGCGCGATGCTCCGGTCGAGGTCGGCGACCTCCTCCTCGGCGTACTCCTCCAGCTCGCGCCGCCACCGCCGTACGGCCATCCCGATGCGGTGCTCGGCGCTCTCCAGGGAGGGATCGCGGTCGGTGAGTTCGGGGGCGCCGGCGGCCGGTTCGCGCCGCCAGGCGTCGTCGACGCGTTCGTCGGCGGCCGTGACGGAGCACAGCAGGAGCGCGGCGAGGCTCTCCGCGAGGGCGTCGAGGAGTTCGCCGGCGGAGCAGTCCAGCGGGAAGGCGCGCCAGCGCTTCAACGCGTCCCCGGCGAGCACCGCCCCGGCCTGCAACCGCCCCCGCACACGCGCGTGCTCGCTGTCGTACGCCCCGTCGACGGCGGCCGTGAGCCGCAGTGCCGCCGCGTACTGGGCGGCGGCGGCACTGGCCAGTTCGGGCATCCGCGACTTGAGCGAGTCGAGGACGCCGTACGCGGTACGCGCCATCGACTCATGCCGGGCCCCCGGGTCCTGGGCCTGCTGCACGAGCCAACTCCGCAGCGTCGCCACGGCACTGGCCGGAAGCAGCCCCCCACCCCAGGCGGATTCGGGCAGTTCGGGCACGGTGAAGCGGGGAACGTCCCCGAGTCCGGCCTTGGCGAGCAGGGCGCCGTACTGCCTGGACACCTCGGAGACCACCTGGTGGGGCACCCGGTCGAGGACGGTCACCAGGGTCGCGTTGTGCTCCTTGGCCGTGCGCAGCAGATGCCAGGGCACGGCGTCGGCGTAGCGGGCGGCGGTGGTGACCATGACCCAGATGTCGGCCGCGCAGATCAGTTCGGCGGCCAGCACCCGGTTGTCGGCCACCAGGGAGTCGATGTCGGGGGCGTCCAGGAGGGCGATTCCGCGCGGGAGGGTGTCGGCGGTCTCGATCCGCAGCACACGCATGCCGTCCTCACCGGGGAGGAGCAACTCGTCCCCCGGGTCCTGATGGGGCACCCACACGCGCGTGAGGTCGGGCAGTACCCGCATCCCGCTGAACCAGTGATGGTCCTCCGGATGGCAGACCAGCACCGGTGTGCGGGTCGTCGGCCGCAGCACGCCGGCCTCGCTGACCCGGCGCCCGACAAGGGAGTTGACGAGCGTCGACTTCCCCGCGCCGGTGGAACCGCCGACGACGGCGAGCAGGGGTGCTTCGGGTTCTTTCAGGCGGGGCACCAGATAGTCGTCGAGCTGGGCGAGCAGTTCGTCGCGGTTGGCACGCGCGCGTGGAGCCCCCGCCAGGGGCAGCGGGAAGCGTGCGGCGGCGACACGGTCGCGCAGGGCGGAGAGTGCGTCGAGCAGCTGAGGCCGTACGTCCAAGGTCACCACATGTGAAGAATGCCCAATTTTGGGGGAATTCTGAAGCATATGCGCATGCCTGCGCGCCGACGGAACACAACGGACGGAAGGGATGACTGGGGCATGGGCACAGTCCAGGCATAACGAGTGCACAACACCCGTGGCGCCGGATGCCAAAAGCGATGCACGATTCGTACCTGCCTGCGATTATCAGGACCGCTTCACCGAACCTCCACATCGAGCCACGGAGGGGAAGCAACAGGGACAAGGACCCGGGAGCCCTATCCTTGTCCCCGGCAACGTCACGGACCGGCCCACACCCGGGCACACCACGACCGAGGCCACCACACCCGGCCCCCGTAGCTCAGTGGATAGAGCAGGCGCCTTCTAAGCGCTTGGCCGCAGGTTCGAGTCCTGCCGGGGGCGCCATTGAGTCTCTGACCTGGGGTTATGGGTCAGAAGGATCATCGAAAGCCGCGTGACTTACCTACCAGACTCGGTTGGGTAAGGCGCCTAGCGGATTGCACCTTGCCTAGCCCGGACACCAGGGAGTCACCCCGTGTCGGCACAGGCCAAGAAGTCACCTCTCAGGGCATCTCAGGGAACCGGCAGGACCACCACCCTTCGAGCCATCCCCGCCGAACCAGACCAGGCAGAGGTCAGGCAGGCCACCGCTCAGGACTACGCAACCCACCTCAGGGCCAGCAACAACAAGCACGGTCGGCCCTACACGGAGAAGACGGTCACGGCCTACACCAAGGCAGTCCGAGCCCTTGACCAGTGGATCAGCCGAGAGGGAATGGAAGAGGACTTCACCAGCGTGGACACCGCCACGCTGAACCTGTTTTTCAGGGCGTACTACGAGAGCCACAACCAGGGCGGGACCAACACCGTTCAGAGGAACTTGCGCCCCTTCTTCACGTGGATGGAGGAGGAGCACGACATGACCAATCCCTACCGGGACAAGAAGCTCCAGAGGTACGCCCCTCCCAAGGCAGGCAAGCCACAGACTCTCTCCGCCGACTTCGTCACCGACCTATTGAAGGTGACCGGCAACGGCCACCCACGAGTGAGGGAGTTCGAGAAGCTGAGGGACCACGCAATCATGAGGGTCCTGACAGAAGGGCTGAGGGCAGAGGAGTTGCTGACGCTCAGGCTGGATTCTCTCGACCTGTCACAGGGGTTGGCTCAGGTGGTTCCACTGAAGGACGCCAGGAGTACGGGAGAGGGCAGGGTCATTCCCCTCCAGCCCCGTACGGTCATTGCCCTCACGCGCTACCTGAGGGCCAGGGAACCCCACAAGATGAGCAAGGGTCAGGATCTTTGGCTCGGTACCCGGAACAGGTCTCGGCTCACGTACTCAGGTCTCTACCGGATGCTCAACAGGCGGGCACAGGAAGCCGGTTACGAGGGATGCCACCCACACCAGTTCAGGCACACAGCCACAGACGACATGCTCTCCGCCGGAATGAGCGGTGAGGACGTGATGACCATCCAAGGGTGGAAGGACCCCACCATGCTCCGGAGGTACGCGGCAGACATGGCCGTGAGTAGGGCTGTGAAGGCTGCACGGAAGATGGGTGACAGGTACTGACCCTGACTGACTGAGAGGCTTCGAGAGGGCCCCTGGCGACGTAGCCAGTGGGCCCTTTCTCGTACCTGGGGAGTAGAAGGGTGAGAGTTCCTGTCATGCCCGAGGATGATCTTTGAAGGAATTCAAGACCTCAGCCTGCCCGAGAAGTCGAGTCGGGCCCTACTCAATAAGTGAGGGCAGTTCCCCCGAGGGTACCGACCGACCGGATAACGAAACGGTAACAACTCGTGATCCGGCCTGTCCGAGGGGCCGAGTCGGGGGCCTCTCTATAAGTAGAGGGTGTTCCCCCCGACGCACGATGGCTGGTCTCCACGTGGTGGTGGACGAAGAGTCCTGGTTGGCTTCGGCTGGCTGGGGCTTTTCTTTTGCCCGCAGGTGGACCAACACAGCCACCAACGAAGGTACCCGGGAGTGCCCGGTCAATGTCAGTCCCGAGGGATAGAATAGGTACTGAAGAAGTTCACCGGACTCCAGGAAACTCCAAGAGCCCCTGACGTTTGCCCGGCTTCTTCACCGGCCATCTCGCCGCTCAGGGAGTCCCACTCCTTACCTTTCCCGTTACTCAGGGCCAGACCAACGCCCATGCATGTACGGGGCAATGTCGGCACCTGCTGATAGCACTGGAACTGGGCCTCTTTTTTTCACCACGGTCGGACCAACATTCCTCCGCAGCAGGCAGGGCTACGACGCCCTGCCGTACTCACCAACCACTAACCACGAAGGAGACAGTTATGTCCCGACGTCACTACGTAACGCTTCCCGACCACTCATACAAGTGCGTTTCCTGCCGACAGGAGTTCAGCACCCGCGAGAAGTTGGGCAGGCACTACAGCCCAAGAGGCAAGTGCAGGAACCCGATAGCCATGGGCCTGCATCTCGACATCCAGGTAAGCCAGTACCGATGGACCAGCAACAAGCCCGAGAGTGCCCCTGGATGGCTTTCTAAGGCCGCTTGAGGCCGCGCAGGTATCGATACATCAGAGCCGCAGGGATGGGCCATCAGAAGCCCGTACAAACACATTCACGGGCCCGAGCGATCGGACCCCACACCACCACTACCAAGGAGCAATCCACATGACCAAATGCGTAATGGACGGATGCACAGAGCAGGGCGAGACCGTCACGCTCGGACAGATACCTGGGGCACCCTCATTGACTCTATGTCCCGCTCACCGCTGGGACTTCTTCTGGGACCGGAAGCGAGAAGCACGAGAGATGGCTACCGCTATCCATGAGGCCAACCCCGAGATGCAGCACACCCCCGGATACACGTACGTCATTCGACTGGCCAACGGGAACGTCAAGATTGGCACCACTCGTCAGCCCAAGCTTAAGCGGCTGAAGGATCTGAGCGACAAGCGCAACCAGAACATGCCCGTTCAGGTACTCGCCCTCATGAAGGGTGGTAAATCCCTTGAGGCTCTGATTCAGGACCAGTGGAAGTACGACCGAGTCCAAGGCCAGATGGAGCAGTTCTACCCCTACGCACCGCTACTCGAATGGGCTGATCGGCAGGGGATTGATCCTGCCGTCAGCGACTTTGATGACTGGCTAGTCGGCAAGCACGAGCGGGGTTCTGTGAGTGAGTACGCGCAGCAAATGAAGGATTACACCGGTGATGGGTCCATGCCTTTCCGTGCTCCTTCCCCCGCAACAGAGAAGTTCCTACTCGACAAGCTGAACGAGGTGACACAAAACGACGAAGAAGACGACTGGATCTGACAGCACACGGGCTACGGCGAGAGCCTGCGCCCACACAACCAACCAAGGAGAAGACCAATGGCTACACGTATCGCAGCATCCGAGGCTAAGGCAGTTCTCGGCAGTCTCGTACGAGAGGCAGAGCAAGGACAGACCATCGAACTAACCCGATACGGGAAGGCCGCAGCAGTCCTTATCTCCGCAGAACGATACGAGCGACTGGCACGAAACCTGATGCAAGACAACTGAGCGGGGAGGAATGCATGGCATACCGAAGACGAAAGAACCTACTGCCGTCCATCGTGGCAGTGGTTGAGTCCATGGGAGTACAGACCTGGATACATGAAGGCCGCGTCTATCACGACGGACCGGATGAACTGAGAGACGAGATAGGCAACGCAATCGAGAGGGTCCGGCCGACAGGGGTTAGGAAGTCTGCTCTGTTCTTCGGGGCGGTACTGGTTACCGCGATGGACCGTGGCTCTTTCGATGAATACGACGTGAAGCAACTCGACCCGATAGGGCAGGGAAATGCCGGATACATCCTGGAGAAGCTGAAGGAGATTGAGAGTGACTGAGCGAATCGCGGAGCTGTGGGCTGAATACCTGGAGAGTGCCGGTGAGCCACTCCCACTGTTGAAACTCCTCATAGATGAGGCATGGCAGGAACTCACAGCAGATGACACCGACGAACTGAAAAGGTTCCTGAGCTACTGAGAGGAGACGACATGTACTCCGAGGGAATCAAGGGAAGGGAACACAAGCTCATCTGTTCTGACTGCGGCGAGGCATTCAGCTTCCGGATTGAGATGCACAAGCACCAGGACCCCAAGCTCAAGCAGTGCCCAGGGGTGTTCTGGTCGAGAAGGTACACAGCCACTACCGGCATAGCCAGAGGGAAATGAGAACCCCGAGCCGGCTGAACCTTTCAGAATAGCTAGCTGACTGAGTTTCTTTGGTAGGGAGCCTACGCCGGATGACGGCTGCGGCTCCCTACCATGGATGCTCAGACATCCGAACCAACCAGCCTCCCAATAACACCGAGTCGATTGGATGAAGGCTATGGGTACGACAAGCAACCACTACCAATGGAGATACGAGCATGAGCTACAACAACTACGAAGACATCTACACCGGAGACCTCAGCAAGATTGGCGAACAGTTCACACAGGGAACATGGGTCGGTACGGCTAAGGCTGCGAAGCAGTGGCCCAAGAGGATTCCCGGACAGGTATCCATTGTCGCGCTGATACCTGGTGGAGTCTCGTTCAAGGCGAAAGGAACGGGTTTCCTCGCTCGACACTCAGACAGGATCGCGGAGCACGGGCGGCTACTGTCCAAGCGAGGACAACCCCTTGCCGCAGAGAACATGCCCCCGGCCGGACAGGCGTACCTCTGGTATCGGGACGTGATTCAGTACGTGCCCCTCAGCGGAATGCTGACAGCTAAGCAGATAGCCCGGCTGTGCGGAGACGACTCCCAGGTGACTATCCCTTGGCGCTCCCTGGCTGACGCGGTAGGCAGGAAGAACCGGGCAGGGAATCTCCGGTCCTATACAGAACGAGGAGTGCAGGCCCTAGTCGAAAGTGGCTGGCTGACAGTCGAGACCATCGGAAGTAAGCGAGGGGCTAGCACAACGTTCTATCTCCAGGTTGGGGACTTCACCGACCGGACATGGATGCGTGACGAGGACTTCTACGAGGACGCACCCACGGTCTGAGTTATGGCCCTAAGGGTAGGAGCAACGGTCACCACCCAACGCTAGGGAACTTATGGCCCTAAGAGTAGGAACCTGTAGCCCGATGATGCCCCACGACTTATGGCCCTAAGTAAGGGCTACGACTATCCGCTAGTACGGCACGGTGCATACCGAGACGACGGCCCTAGCCGGGAGTCTCGAACCTGATGTCTGATGCCGAATTAGGCGGAGCCAGGTAGTCGAGAGTCAACCAGTCCATCTACCGCCTGGCCAAGTGAGAACTGTTCCTGTTCTCTGTTCCCCCCTTGCGTATATAGAACGGAAGAACAGAACACTTCCGCTCTACCTACTATCCCCCGACGTAGTTATGCATTGAGCACAGCTCCGGGCAAGGGCCCTACGCTGCGCTTGGAGCGGGGAGAAGAAGAGGGCGGGGGAAAGGAGAGGCGTAGCCCTTGCGAAGCCTCTCCCTCGTACCCTCTCGTGCTTAAAGGTTCCGCAGGATAGGCGCTCCGGGCATGGGCCCTACGCACCTCCATAGTTCTACTTCCAGGGCTGAGCCGTAGCGAAGCCCCTGGCATGAGTCACCCGAGAGTCAAAGTCCAATCCCAGGGACTGGCGCCCTGGCATTGCATCTGTTGCTCGTGCTCATACTCCCTCCCCGCTCATCCTTTCTCATCATCGCTATTCGGACCACGAGCCGTTGCGAGTGGACCAGAATGCTTGCCCCTTCATGAGGCCACTCCTCCTAGCGGAGTCGTCGCGGCCTCTCCTCTCCCCCGCCTCAGTCCTTTCCTCCCCACTATCCGTGTTGGGTCCGAGCCGTTGCGAGGGCCCTGAACCTGAACCACTGAACTGGACCGCTGTGAACCTCTGAACCACCACTAGCACATTAGGAGATCTGAACCATGAACTACGACACCACAAGTGAACTGAAGTCCGTAACCAGAACTCGGAAGGTTGTGAACCTCATGCTTTGGTTTATTGTTGCCGGAGCAGTGTTCTACTCCCTCATGACTTCCACACCTCTCGTCTCTGCTCACTCGGCATGGAGCTGGTCAGGATGGGCTCTAGGTTTACTCACCGATGCCGCATTCATCTTGTCCATATCTGCTGACGCTGCCCTGTCCAGACATGGCCTGAGCGGCGGAAGGTGGCCAGCGGTATTTCGCTGGACCACCGGGATATCCTCACTGTTCCTGAACACCTGGAGTTCGGTAGCTCACGGGGATTGGGTGGGAGTAGTCATCCATTCCATCTCGCCTGTCATCCTGGTATGTGCTGCTGAGGTTTCCCCTATCTACCGGAGAAAGTTCCGAGAGGTTGAACTGAACCTGAGTGAACAGGTGAAGGAGTTCACTGTGACCAAGACTGTGAGCCGGAAGAGTTCAGTTCAGAGCACGGTTCAGGTTCAGAATTCAGAGGTTCAGCCGGCTCGGGGTTCCGATATCACTGAAGAGGTTCAGCTCACCGACAACCAGAAGGCAATCAAGGATGGATTCCTGGCCGGGATGAAAGCAGCAGAGGTAGCCAGGGAGATCGGGGTCAGTGGCTCTTACGTGTCCGGCCAGTACCGGAAGATCAAGGCTGAACTAGAGATGGCGGCATGACAAAGGGCGGGGGATGATCCCCGCCCCTTCGTTCCTGAGTTCATCCTGCGAGTCACCTTAAGGCTATTCACCTCTTGACTCGTCTATCCTCTTTCTTATCCGATCCGCCTTCTCGCGTCTTGCCTGCTCCTCTTGCTCCCTGTTGTATTTGACCATCATGAACCCCGTCCAGGCCACGAAAGCCCAAAGGGCAACATAGATATTCCTCTTATCGAAGAGGTTCCAGCCTCCATCACCCACTGCGGAGTCAATAAGGTGGAATGCGAAAGTCCCACCGTAAGAGAGGAGAGCAGCCGCGAAGGTATCCCCTTCATCTTTCCAGCCCTTCTTACCCAGCCAGATAACGAGGCCGAACAAGGCGAGCAGAACAGCAAGGACACCCCACCAAGGCTGACGCTCCGAAACGAGGACGGTGAACGGAGCTAGGACCAGAGATATAGCACCCATATTTCCCCCAACGATTAAGGGCCGGGATTACCCCGGCCCCTTCTTATATCACCTCTTCTACCCACCTCGCTTACTCCTGCATCGATAGCAAGAACGGGGAGGAAATTCGGAGGTCATCAGTACCTCACCAGCCACCACTGTCCGAACCGGTTTGATGACTGTCTTCTCTCCCGTCTCAGGGTTCAGCCGGTACACCGCGAGGGTCATGTATGGGAGTCCGTCCACTGCTGCCTCATCCGCCATGCCTGCATCGTGGCCACCCACAAGGGGCGTACTGAGCCATGGGCAGGGACAGTTGGGCACTTTCGGCGGTAGCCTCAAAGAACGCCCAAACGTCCCTAGGGGGAGCCTTGAACACTGCCCTACGATCAGCTATGGAGTCCGCTGGTCTGTCACCCCGGCAACTGGCTCTGAGGGTGGGTGTCTCAGGGAAGACGGTGGAGCGGTGGGTCAGCGACTCCGAACTGATCCCCCATGCCAGGAACCGCGAAGACGCCTGTAATGCACTGGGAGTTGACGAAGAGATGATCTGGCCCAAGGTGGTTAAGGAGCGGATCAAGACGGGCGGGGACAGGGAGATCCTTCACAGCTACCCATATCGGTCGGCCTGCCCCTCGACGGTTTGGGCGGAACTCACAGAGAACTCCACCGAGGAATTGTTCTTCGCTGGCTACACGAACTACTTCCTATGGACTCAGGTACCCCACTTCCTTGGAACCATTCGCAGGAAAGCACAAGATGGATGCCGAGTGAGGTTTCTCCTCGGCGACCCCAGCGGAGAAGTAACCAGGCAACGGGAGCAGATTGAGGACGTAGCTCTTACCGTCTCTACTCGAATCAGGATCACCCTGGAGAACGTAGAGAAGCTGGGGGACGTGGAGGGTATCGAGACTCGCTTCTCCTCCGCTCCTGATGCAGTGAACCACGTCTCCCTGTCGGTATTCCGATTCGACAATGAGGCATTGGTTACCCCGCACCTTGCCAGGCTGGTTGGCCACGACTCACCCCTCCTGCATCTCCGCTCCATGGGTGACGATGGGATGTTCTCCCGTTTCTCCGAGCACGCAGAGGAACTGTGGAGCAGGGGTGTTCCTGTAGGACAGTAGAGCCACGGATAGGGGCCGGGAATTCCCCGGCCCTTCTCTCTGTAGCGGGAAAGAAGCCCTGGCCTCACTGAGAAGCGAGATACTCCTCCATGATTTTCACCGGGACACGCCCCCTGTTGCTCACCTGGTAGCCGTTGCTGTTGGCCCACTCTCGAACGGCCTGAAGGTTAACCTCACCACTCTTCTTCTTGGGTGTGGCCTTGATGGTCTCAACCTTCACCTTGGACGCCTTCTCCAGGTAGGGACCGAGGAGTTTGGCAAGCTTTCCCTTCTCCGATTCGGCAAGGTCGATGGTGTACGCCTGGCCATCCCACGAGAAGGAGACCTCTTCGGCTCCTTCCTTCCCGGAGATGTCACAGATGATGACTGTCTTGCGTGCCATACTTCACTCCTCTGAGGCTGAGATTGCCGCGAGGATATCAGGCATCTTGCCGGAGTGAGCCGCAAGAGGATCTAAGCACGAAGAAACAAGGGCCAGCACGGCGTATGCATTACTTGCCCTGTGTTATTTCCCGTTACAGAGCATTGAGGACTATAGCCCGTACCCCATGAGAACGAATACAGAGATGTCCGAGAGGGCACATACGGCCCCTTGTACGTCAAGTTCTATGGCACATTTTTAAAGGGTCTCACACACACCATGTCCGCCCGGATTAAACATGCCCGGGTCGGTCTGTACCGATTCGCTCCACAGTCAGATTCCCTTGGGGTTGCCGACCTGAATTCACCCTGGAATGCAGCGAGGAATGCGGCGACAGACTGGGAGGAAAGCCAGGCCGAAAGGCAGTGCATTGCATAGGGCAGGCCCCTTGTATTCATATCCACACACGGATGCCTCACCTTGCCTGCCTGCCACTCCTCCCCCGCTCAGCCCTTGACCCTCCTGTACGCCCCCGTGGGCCACTGGCTCCCCTCCGGAGTCCATCACCCCAGGGGTTCCCTGAACGGCGCTCACAGGGGCACTCAGAGCCTCGCTGTCTGACTGAGGGCACCTGAGCGGCTGGCACCGTGGCCAGCCGACACCAGTGAGACACCGAAGCAACTTCACTAGGGAGTCCTGCGCAAGGTGCCTGTATGGGTGTTGAGAGCTAGTCAGGTCACGTTTCCGCAGGCTAGAGTCCCGGCTAGTCACGTTGCCTTCTAAGCGCTTGGCCGCAGGTTCGAGTCCTGCCGGGGGCGCCCACAGCATCTGTCCGCACCCACCCCGTAGCAGGACCCTTGATCCTGGTCCTCGACGTGCGGGCATGGCGGCTTCAGTCCTTTCCAGCCCGGTCAGTGGACGCCACGTCGAGTGGTGCCGGCACACGTGTCGGCCGATGTGGCGGCTCGTTACGATCATGGCCCTCGCTTCGCCGACCAGGGGGTCCTGTGACGACGAAAGGCCCCCCACGCCGCCATGGCTCAGCGTTTGCACGACCAAGCTCCGTCCCGGTCCGGCGAGTTCGCCGAGTTCGACGAGTTCGGCCCGTCCCCGGAGCCGCCCGCGGTCCACGCGAAGGTGCTGCGGGACGAACTCGTGGCGGCGGCCGAGTGGGTCGCCCGGTACCTGAGCGAACTGCCGCAGGGCCCGGTGAGCCGTCCGCTGCCTGCGCGGGTGCGGTCCCGGTTGCGTGCGGGACAACTGCGGCAACAGGGCGGGGAGTTCGGCGGGGTGCTGGACTTCGTGCGCGACGAGATCGCACCGTACCCGACCGGGAACGGACACCCCGCGTTCTTCGCCTGGGTCAACTCGCCGCCCGCACCGGCCGGGATCGTCGCCGATCTGCTGGCCTGTGCCGTCAACGCGACCTGTGGGATGGGCGAGAACGCCCTGATGGACCTGGAACGCGGCACCGTGCGCATGCTCGCCGACCTGGCGGGCCTGCCCGCCGGCACGGGCGGGGTCCTCACCAGCGGCGGCTCCATGGCCAACCTGCTCGCCCTCGCCACCGCCCGCACCTGGTTCCTCGCCCGGCGCGGCTCCGGCGACGGCCCCGCCTTCGACCACGACCACGCCCGCCTCACCCTGTACTACAGCGCCCAGGCACACATGTCCGTCGCCAAGGCAGCCGCCTGCATCGGCCTGCCCGCCCACCGGCTGCGCCCCGTCGCCACCGACCCGCACGACCGCCTGGACCCCGCCGCCCTGCGCGCCGCGGTCACCGCCGACCTGGACGCGGGCCTGCTGCCCTTCTGCGCCGTCACCACACTCGGCACCACCGCCACCGGCGCCGTGGATCCCCTCGAACCGGTCACGGAACTGTGCCGCAGCGTGGGGATGTGGCACCACGCGGACGGGGCGTGGGGCGGACTCGGCGCCGGTGTGCCGGCCCTGGCGCCCCACTACGGGGGCGTCGGCGGCGTCGATTCACTGACCGTGGACCCGCACAAGACGCTCAGCGTCCCGGTGGGCTGCGGGGCGCTGCTCGTCCCGGACCCCGAGCACCTGCACACGGCCTTCGCCCACCAGGCGTCCTACCTCACCGCCGGTGAACCGGACGCCCTGCCCTGGCTGTCCCATGCCACGATCGAGCTGACCCGTCCCGGCACCCGGGCCCTCGGCCTGTGGGCCACCCTGCACCACCTGGGCCGCGACGGCGTCACCGGCCTGATCGAGCACTACCTTGCCCTCGCCGACGGGCTGCGCGCGCGGATCACCGCCGAACCCCGGCTCCACCTGCCGGCGGGCGGTCCGTGGCCGGTCGCCTGCTTCCGGATCACCGACCCCGACGGGGGCGACCCGGACGGCCTGCACACCCGCGTCGCCCGCCGGGTCCAGGACAACGGACGCGCCTACCTCGCCACCGTCGCCGTCCACGGCCGTACCGTCCTGCGCGCCGCCCTGTGCAACTACCGCACCACCACCGACGACCTCGACCTGCTGATCCGCGAAGTCCTCCACGCCGCCGACGCCGAGCACTCCGCCCCCGGAGAGTGAGGCGATGCGGACCTCCGCGGAACCCGGTGCCGTCTTCCCGCCCCGGACGCCTGGACGGAAGATGGTGTCCTGCCAAGCCGTGCCCGACGAACTCCGCACAGCCTCTGGTCGTGGAGCGGCACCCGCGCAACTCGCCGCGTGGCGAAGCCAGTTAAAAGCTCGTTGAGCGAAAGGTGATCACTCATGGCTGACGATCCGGTCGCGCCACAGGCATCGCCCGGTATCGAGCACGACGCATCCGACGCACCCGACATACCCAACGTCGCCCGGATCTACGACTACTTCCTCGGCGGCCACACGCACTACCCCGCCGACCGCGCGGCCGCCGACCGCATCACCGCCGCCAACCCCCAAGCACCCCTGCTGGCCCGCGCCATGCGCCGCTGGCTGGTGCGGGTCGTGGCCGCGATGACCGCCGAGGGCATCACCCAGTTCCTCGACCTGGGGGCCGGCCTGCCCACCCAGGACAACGTGCACGAGGTCGCCGCCCGCCACCACCCCGACACCAGGGTCGTCTACGTCGACAACGACCCCGTCGTCCTTGCCCAGGGCAGACCACTGCTGGAACCCGGACGGTCCGTACTGCTCCTGGGTGACGTTCAGGACATGGCGTCCGTCCTCGACCACCCCGACCTGCACACCCTGATCGACCTCACCGCCCCGCTCGGCGTCATCGTCTCCGGCGTCGTCCACTTCCTGCCCGAAACAGCCGCCACCGCGGCCCAGTTCGCCACCCTCCGCGAACGTCTGGCCCCGGGCAGCGCCCTTGCCCTCAACTCTCTGGTGTCCGACGCCGATCCGACCGGCGCCACCACGCTGTTCCGCCTCTACCAGGGGGAAACAGGACGCGGCCAGCTCCGCACAGCGGATCAACTCCGGCAGTTCTTCGCCGACTTCACCCTGCAACGACCGGGCCTCGTCCCTCTGGACGACTGGCGTCCCGACGTCCCCGTCCCGCCGTCCGCTCTCCCCGAACCGTTGATCTGGGGCGGCATGGCGCGCAAACCGAGCTACCGATCAACTCCCGCTCCGCGCCCGGGAATCTCGCCGAGGTGACCATCCCGACCGTCCGCGACGCCACCCCCTCGGACGCCGACGCCGTCTACCGTCTGCTGACCGGGTTCGTGACGAGTCACCGGCCCGACCGCGCGGTCTTCGACGGCGTCACGTTCCCTCGGATCATCGAGTCCGCCGCGGACGGCGGAGCCGAGTTCCTGGTCGCCGAAGCCGGTCAGGACACGCACGTGATCGGCTACCTGCTCGCGCTGCGCGTACCCACCCTCTTCGCCGGCGGAACGATCCTCGAACTGCTGGAACTCACGGTGGACGCACCCCTGCGGGGCCGTGGTACGGGTGCCGCACTGGTCCGGGCCGCGCAGGCACGTGCCCGGGAGGCGAAGGACGTCGAGGTGACCGTGCCGACCCGCAGGGCGGCCGACTTCTACCGCACTCTGGGATTCCAGGAGACCGCCGTCCATCTCAAGTGGCCCACTGTGTGACCGGCAGAGCACCGGGGCTGTCCCTCGCGACCTGGATCACCAACCCGGCGATGGACAGCCCACAACCGGCCACGACCCGCCACAACCGACGCCCGTGTTTCCGCCCGGTTTCCGTTACGTCCGGATGGATACGTAATGGTCAAAACTTGGCCCCGAACGCTTGTGGGGTTTCCCATGGCCCCCGATCATTGGCCGAATCCCGCCCCTCCCCATCCCCGCAGGAGCCCCGGTGGCCGCTGGTCAGATAACCTCCGAGCCGGCCGGTGCGCCGGCCGCAGCCCAGGCGGAGCGGCAGAAGCTGCGCAAGCACTTCGGCCGTTTCGACATCCTCTTCTTCCTCCTCTGCACGATCGTCGGCGTGGACACGATCGGCACGGTCGCCTCGTCCGGCGCCGAGGCGTTCACCTGGCTCATCGTGCTGGCCGCGGTGTTCTTCATCCCCTCCGCGCTGCTGACCGCCGAACTCGGCGCCGCGTTCCCGGAGGAGGGCGGCCCCTACATCTGGACCAGCCGGGCCTTCGGCCGCCTAGCGGGCGCCGTCAACAACTTCCTGTACTGGATCACCAACCCGGTCTGGCTCGGCGGCACCCTCGCCGTCTCCGCCGTCACGGCGTACACGACCTTCTTCAACCACGGCAAGGACCTGAGCACCCCCGCCTTCTACGTCTTCGCCCTCGTCTTCATCTGGGTCGGCGTCCTCGCCGCGATCCTCTCCTTCGACGTCGGCAAGTGGATCCCCACCATCGGCGCCTGGAGCCGCTTCGTCCTCCTCGGCCTGTTCACGATCACGGTCGTCGTCTACGGCATCCAGCACGGCCTGCACGGCTTCGGCCCCGGCGACTTCTCACCGACGTACGCGGGCTTCGTCGGCCTGGTGCCCGTCCTGATGTTCAACTACGTCGGCTTCGAGCTGCCCAACACGGCCGGCGACGAGATGACCGACGCGCAGAAGGACGTCCCGTTCGCGATCTTCCGCAGCGCCGCCCTCGCCGTAGTCCTCTACGCGCTCCCCATCCTCGGCATCCTGCTCGTCCTCCCGGTCAAGGCCATCACCGGCCTCGGCGGCTTCCTCGACGCGATCCGCCAGGTCTTCACCGTCTACGGCGGTGACGTGGCCGCCGACGGCACGGTCACCAGCAGCGGCGCCGGCACGGTGCTCGGGGACATCGCCGCGGTCCTGTTCATCCTCACGGTGCTGTCCTCCGGCGTCACCTGGGTCATGGGCTCCGACCGCGCCCTCGCCGTCTCCGGCTACGACGGCGCCGCGCCCCGCTTCCTCGGCGTCATCTCCAGCCGGTTCGGCACACCGGTGCGGGTC
Organism: Streptomyces xylophagus; assembly: GCF_000716435.1. GTDB lineage: Bacteria > Actinomycetota > Actinomycetes > Streptomycetales > Streptomycetaceae > Streptomyces > Streptomyces xylophagus. The sequence continues at coordinate 211,022 of NZ_JNWO01000006.1, read as the reverse complement.
AACATCCTCAGCGGCCTGGTCTCCACCCTCGTCCTGGTCCTGGCCCACCAACTCACCAACGGCAGCGCGGCGAAGCTCTTCGGCGCCGTCCTCGGCCTCGCCATTTCCACCACCCTCATCAGCTACCTGGGCATCTTCCCGGCCCTCGCGGTATTGCGCTACAAGGCCCCGGACGTCCCCCGCCCCTACAGGGCGCCCTTCCCCCGCACCATCAGCGTGGTCCTCACCGTGCTCATCCTGTTCGCCAGCGTGCAGCTGATCGCTCCCGGACTCGGCGACCACTGGTTCAAGAAGGGCGAGTACGCCGTGGACGGCTGGACCCACGCCGAGCGCTGGAAGTACCTCCTCACCGAGGCCGTACCGCTCGCCGTCTTCATGCTCCTCGGCGTCCTCTTCTGGGCCCTGGGCCGCCCGACCCGCAAGGCCATCACCCTCGCGAAGAGCAGCGATCCAGGGGAGTAGCGTTCCGGGTGATCACCGGGGAAACGGGACCCCGGACCCGACCGAAGGAACCCAACCGCCGTGCGCCTGCGCTGTGTTGTCCTCGACGACTATCAGAACGTCGCGACCGAACTCGCCGACTGGTCGTCGGTCGAGGACACCGTGGAGGTCGTGAGCCTGCGTGAACACCTCGACGGCGAGGGCGAGTTGGCCGCCGCCCTCGCCACCGCCGACATCGTCGTCACCCTGCGCGAACGCGTCCCCTTCCCCGCCTCGCTCCTCGCCCGGCTCCCCCGCCTGAAGCTGCTCGTCGCCTCCGGCATGCGCAACACGGTCATCGACTACGCCGCCGCCGAGGCGCACGGCGTCACCGTGTGCGGTACGGCCAGCTCCTCGACCCCGCCCGTCGAACTGACCTGGGCCCTGCTGCTGGGCCTCGCCCGCGGGATCGTCGAAGAGAGCAACTCCCTGCGCGGTGGCGGCCCTTGGCAGCAGACGGTCGGCGCCGACCTGCACGGCCGTACCCTCGGACTGCTCGGCCTCGGCAAGATCGGCAGCCGCGTCGCCCAGGTGGGCCTGGCCTTCGGCATGCGCGTCACCGCGTGGAGCGAGCACCTCACCAAGGAGCGCGCGGACGAGGTGGGCGTACAACTCGCCGCTTCCAAGGAGGAGTTGCTCGCGAGCAGCGACTTCGTCTCGATCCACCTGGCCCTCGGCGACCGCACCCGCGGTCTCCTCGGACCGGCCGAACTCGCCCTCCTCAAGCCGACCTCGTACCTGATCAACACCTCACGCGCGGCGATCGTCGACCAGGACGCCCTGCTCGCCGCCCTGCACGAGGGCCGGATCGCCGGCGCCGGCCTCGACGTCTTCGACACCGAGCCACTCCCCGCCGACCACCCGCTCCGCACGGCACCGAGGCTCCTCGCGACACCCCACCTCGGCTATGTGTCGCACGCCAACTACACGACGTACTACGGCCAGGCCGTCGAGGACATCCAGGCCTACCTGGCGGGTTCACCCGTACGACAGCTGCCGTAGGACAGGGAGATCAGGACAGGGAGATCACGCCTCGGTGCGCTGATAGATGCCGTCGCCCCGCCGCAGGTGGTGGAGATCCACCAGGTAGCGGCGGAGCGTCACATGGTCGACCTCTCCGTCCTCGCACCAGGCGCGCAACTTCTCGTTGACCGTGCGCTCGGGGTACTGGACGCCAGGCGTGAAGGTCTGCTCGGCGATGTGCTGGAGCACCACCTGCTTGCGGGTCCACTGGGCGGGGAGGCGGACCAGCCGGCCGCCCCGGACGAAGGTCCGCAGGATCATGTCGGTGTGCTCGTCACCGGTGACCGGGCCGTCCTCGGCGGGCTCCTCGCCCTGGCGCGCGAGGTTCTTGAACAGGTCGTAGTCGACGCGCAGTTCACCGTCGTCCATGGTCTTCACCACGCCCTGTTCGCGCAGCTTGAGCAGGGCGACGGCCGTACCCCTCGGGGTCAGGCCGGCCACCTCGGCGACCTGCTCGGTGGTCTCCGCGCCCAGGGCCACCGCCGCGAAGGCGCGCACTCGGTTCTGCTCGGCGAACAGACGGAACAGTTGGTCGGTTGCCATGCCGGGAGATTAGTGGACATCCCCCCGCCGAGGGCACCGAATTTCCGGCCGTCGAACATCCACTCCCGGCGCTCGAAGTCCTGTTCAAAAAGGTGATCCCCGCGCTGTCGCCGTTACCAGGCATGGGCCACGGCGTTGAACTCGGAGTGCGGTGGCGAGTCGTGCCGTCGTACTCATCGAACCAAAGGAGAACGTGATGTCTCGCATCGCGAAGGCGGCCGTAGTCGCCCTCGGCACGGGTGCTGTGGCGCTCAGCGGCGCCGGCCTGGCCATGGCGGACGCGGGCGCGCAGGGTGCGGCCGTCGGTTCGCCCGGCGTCCTGTCGGGCAACGTCGTGCAGGTCCCGGTCCACATCCCGGTCAACGTCTGCGGCAACACCATCAGCGTGATCGGCCTGCTGAACCCGGCCTTCGGCAACACCTGCGCCAACGTGAGCGACCACGGCAAGGGCGGTCACCCCGGCCCGGGCGGCTACGGCGACAACGGCTACGGCCACTGATTCGACCGCACACGCGGACGGACGTACGCGAAGAGCCCCGGCACCTCAGGCGCCGGGGCTCTCCCCGTGTCCGCGACCGGTCAGCCGCGGCGGTTCATCGCGTCACGCGTACCGGTAAATGGTGCCGATGTCCTCCAGCTGCTCCGGCGTCACGTCCCACGGCGGCATCCGCTCCTGCCGTGCCACGACCCGCCCCTCCTGGTCGTCGCCCGGCCCCGGCGGCCGCGCCGGCAGATAGCGGGCGCCGCGGTGCCTGCTCTGCCAGCGCGACCACTGGAGGTCGATGAAGGCGTGGTGGAGCCAGAAGACCGGGTCGTTGACGGAGGCGCCGCCGAGCATCACACCCCCGACCCACTTGTGGACCCGGTTGTGGTTGCGCCAGGACGCGCTGCCCGACCCGGTGCCCCACCCTTCGAGCCGGTTGCGGAACCCCTTGCGGGAGGTCGAGTCCCAGGGCGCCGTGTCGTAGACGGGATCGGCGAGCGCCCCGTCCAGGTCGCTCCTCGTCGGCAGCGCGATCGGCGCGGCCGCGTGGCCGAGGTCCCGGGTGAGGTACGGCTCGTCGGTGATCCCCTCCTTGATCGTCCAGTTGCCCGTCGCGTAGGCGAACGGCCCGGTCGTCACCCGGTGGTCGGAGCGCCGCCCGGTGCCGCCGAGCAGGTCCTTCGTCCAGGGCAGGGCGGTCGCGGAGCGGTCCCGCGTCCAGTCCCAATAGGGCACCGTCACCGAGGAGTCGACGCGGCGCAGGGCCCGCTCCAGGTCCAGCAGGAACTGCCGGTGCCAGGGCAGGAAGGAGGGCGCCATGTGCGCGGAGCGCAGTCCGTACTCCCCGTCGGGCACGAAGAACTCGATGTGCGTGCGCACGAACTCGTCGTACTCGCCCCGCCGTTTGATCTCGAGGAGCGCCGCCACGAACCGCCGCTTCTCGGCCGCGGTGAGGGTGCTGACGTCCTTACGCGTGTACGCCATGGTCTCCCCCCATGTGCATCTGCCCCATGTGCATCTGCCCCATCTGCCCGTCCGCCTCGCGCAGTTCACGGCCGGGGCTCAGCTCGTCGACAGCCGCGCGGGTCGCCTCCAGCGCGGTGGGATACGAGCGGTAGTGGTCGACCATGCTGAGCCAGGTGCCGTCGGCCCGGCGCATCAGATGCAACGGCCGGCCGTCCACCGTCACCTCCCAACTGCCCTTCAGCACACCGTGGATACGACGGCCCCGGTACGTCTCGTCGAAGGCGGTGTCCCCGGGATCCGCACCGGAGCGCGTGGGCCGCGAGGCCGCGACGACGGGCACGAGAGCCACGGCGAGCGCGGCACCGAACACCCCGCGCAACGCGTCCCGCCGCGTCCTGCGCACCGGCCCCGGTCTCACCGGGCTCAACGCCTCCCCGCCCACCGGCACTCCACCGACGCTCACGCTCATGGCCAACTCCCTCGTCCGTTCCGCTTCGTCCGAGGGGCTAACCGTCCGACACCCCGCACGGTCACCGTCCGAAAGGCTCAGGGCAAACGGAAGGGCCCGGGTCGCACCACCCGGGCCCATGTCCACCGCTGCGCTACGAGGCCTAGAGGCCGGCCCCCGTGACCAGGTCCGCGCCCGGCACGGTCTGCAGGACCGGCGCCAGCACGCCCACCTGGGGCGCCTTCAGGTCCGGGAGGCCGAAGTTGTCGGGGTTGGGCGGGGTCAGCGGGGCGTCCAGGGCCAGGCCCGGGGCCAGCGTGCGCAGGTCCGAGGCGGGGGTGCTGACGCCGACGTGGTCGAAGCCGTCGCCGAGGACGTGCGGCAGCGGGGCACGCAGGCCGAGGCCGGGCAGGCCGCCGTGGACCGGGAGTTGGGGCAGTGCCCGCTCGGGGATGAGCCGGCCCTCGACGTACCGCGGGCCCTCGGGCGTGCCCGGCATGGGCACCGGCACCTCTCCGCCCAGGTGGGGGAGTTCCATGCCGAGGGCGCTCTCCGCGCCCTCCAGCGGCACGGGCACGGGAACCGTGCCGAGCGCGGCGGCGGGGGTCGCGGTGGCGGCGCCGGCCGCGGCCGCCACGGCCGTGATGACGGCGGCGATGGTTCCTCGGGTGGTCGACTTCATCTCGAGTACGGTCCCTTTCGGAATTCGGAGGCTCTGCCTTCTGAGGCTCTGCGTGCTGACCGGGTAACGATGCCGGGAAGGACATCAGTTCAAGATTCCCCCGAGTGCCGCAGTAGTCAGCTTTTCCCGAATTCCCATCAGCAGGCCGGAATCGACTTCCCGTCAGCGGGCCGGAATCGGCGTTCCCGCCCGCTGTCCGGTGATCAGCCGCGCAGGCTGCGGGCGGGCAGGATGACGTGCGCGGCGGCGTTCAGGGTCTCCTCGGAGCCGGCGAACGCGGCCAGCGCCTCGGGGGTGACGGGCTTGCCGGGCTCGGCCTCGGGCCACGGGCGGGTGGTGAACACGAGGTAGGCGAAGCCGCGTTCGCCGACCGCCGCGAGCCACTCGGGCGGCGGCACGCACTGGGCGTTGAGCTGCGGCATGTTGAGGACGGCCTGCCCGGACTCGACGAGCATCGTGATCGGCAGGCTGGGCTTGGTGGCGCCGTCGACGACGTTGCCACCGACCGGGAGCCCGTTGTCGGTCAGCAGCCGTTCCACGGCGGCGGTGGCGGCCTCGGGGCCGTCCGCGGCGTCGCCCAGGGTGTAGGCGAGGAGATAGGGCATGTCCCCGTCGGGGGCCTCGCCGCTCCAGGCCAGGACGACGAGGGTGCCGAGGTCGGCGACGCGGAAGGGGCGCGTTTCGCTTGAGGTTGAGGTCACCGCGCGACCTTATCGACGGGCCGGAAGACCACCGGCCGCGTTCTCACCCGTCCGGCCGATGGCGCGGGCGCCCCGCCACACGAACGAGGGACGCCTCTCGACGCCCCTCGAACACCACCGGAGAAATTCAGCTCTGCAGCGGCAGTCCGCCGAGCAGCGGGTTGTGCTGGTTCAGCGCGCCGGCCGCACCCTTGACGGTGCTGAGCGGGGACTGCTTGTTCTCGGTGTCGAGCGCGTCCGACTGGTGCTGCAGCGGCATCACGTCGGCGGGCTGGAGCTGACCACTGGTGAGGGTGTTGACGGCGCCGGTGAGGCTGGTGGGCGTCACGTCGGCGGGGCTGTAGGCGAACGCGGGCGCGGCGGCACCGGCGAGGGCGACGGACCCGGCAACGACAGCGGCAGCCTTCAGGGACTTCATCGTGTTCCTTTCTTCGGCAACTCATGTCACCAGAGGGAATTCTGTCGCCGTGTCCAACGATTTCCGACCGGGCTGGAAACCCCGTGCGCAGAAACTTTCTGCTCCCCACTCGAATGCAGCGTGTGTCTCATCGGCGTTTCCCATCCTCATATGAAAAGGCCGTTGGGCCGGTCCCGGAAAGGACCGGCCCAACGGCTTTTCCACGACTGCTCGCGTCACACTCCCGGAACCGCGGGCACGGCGGGCAGGGCCGGTGCCGCCGGCACCGCGGGGAGCGAGGACGTGGACGGCAGCGCGGGCAGCGCCGGGAGACCGGCCAGGCTCGGCGCGGGCAGACCGCCGCCCAGCAGCGTGGCCGCGACCACGTTGACGAGTCCCGTCACCACACCGGTGACCGCCGGGACGACCCCGCCGACATCGCCGGATGTGACGGCGGTGAGCAGGCTGGCGACCGCTTTCTGCAGGGAGGCCAGGGCGTCCCCGGCGAGGTCGGCGGGCGCCTTCTTGCCCTTGGAGTCGTCACCGCTCTTCGGCAGCGCGGGCAGGGCGGGAGTCGCGGGCAGGGCAGGGGTGGCGGGCAGCGCGGGCGTCGCCGGAAGGGCCGGGACAGCCGGGACAGCGGGAGCCGCCGGTACGGCCGGCGCCGCCGGAACAGCCGGAGCGGCCGGAACAGCCGGAGCGGCCGGGGCCGCAGCGGTGATCTTGGCGACGGCCTCGTTGACGGTGTCGACGAGCTTCTGCGCCTGGTCGGCGGAGAGCTGGCCGTTGTCGGCCTTGAGCACCTGGTTCAGCAGGTCGGTGACCGGGGTGAGCACGCTGCCGACGTCGCCGAGGCCCTTGACCTGGGCGAGCAGCCCGTCGGCTCCAGGGACCGGCACGCTCGACGCGGCGTGGACGTGCTTCCGCGCCGAGTCGTTGTCGGCCGCGACGGCCGAGGGGCCGGCGATTCCGATCAGGACGGTGGCACAGAGTACGGAGGACGCGATGCGCCGTGCGGGCAGACCACGCATGGGGTGTTCCTTTCGGTGGTGCTTCGGATCTTGAGCCCACCGTGAAAGCGCTCACCACCATCTGCAACCGGTCGATCGCGCCGGGTGACCCTCCGTCAGCCGTACGGTCGACGTCGTGCCTGGTGAGGGCCATGTCAAGACCGGACCGCCGGACCGGCACCGCTACCGCCCATTCGGGGCAACGCCCCTCGACACCACCCCCAACGCCAACCGGCCGTCCCCCCGCGGAAACACCACGGGGAAACGGCCGGCCGAAGGGATGCGCGCGGACGTCAGTCGTTGACGCACTCGTTGCCGAACGCGGGGTTCAGCAGGCCGATGACGTTGACGGTGTTGCCGCAGACGTTGACCGGGATGTGAACCGGAACCTGGACGACGTTGCCCGACAGCACGCCCGGGGAGTGGGCGGCGGCGCCGTGCGCGTCGCTGTCGGCGGCGGCGATGCCGGCGGTGCCCGCCATGGCGGCGGCGGCAACGGAGGTCAGGACCAGGCCCTTCGCGATACGCGACATGGAGAGGTGCTCCTTGGGGTTGAAACAAACATCCGGGCGGGGATGCCCGGCGCTGTGTCAACGCGCGACGCCCACGGGGGTTGTGCCGCCAATGGGGTGATGTCCCACAGGGCCGAACTTCACCATTCCGACACACTTGTCACGTTTCGCCGGATTAATACGGATAGCCACTAGAGTTGCGCACCTCCCGAAGTACCCCTATAGCCAGCAAATCGCATATAGGGGCCGTACTTCTCGAAAGGGCATCTCCGGTCATGCGCAATTCCCTGGGTCCGCTGCTGCGCCGGGCGTCGACGGGCGCCCTGGCCCTCGTCACGATCTGGGCCCCGGCCGCCTCCGGAGCGTCCGCCCCCGCCGAGGCCGAGCGCGTCCCCCTCGCCCAGCGCTTTCACGCGCTCCAGCACGGCGGCATGGTCCGCGCGGCCAACACCTCCATCAGCTGCCGCGCGGACTCGGCCGCCTGCCCGGCCGTACGCGAGGGACAGAGTGCGGCCAACGGCGACTTCGACATGTTCTACGTCGACGTCGACCGCGACCCCAACACGTACAACTCCTCCCGCGCCGAGGTCCGGTTGCCCGAGGGCGCCCGGGCCACGTACGCACGCCTGTACTGGGGCGGGAACCTCCGGGTGGGCGAGCAGAAGCCGCCCGCGGACAACGGGCGGGTGCTGATCGCGGAGCCCGGCGGCGAGTACAAGGCGGTGCTCGCGGACACGGTCGTCGGGCACCGGGTGGCGGGCGGCGCGGACGCGTTCCAGGCCTCGGCGGATGTCACCGGGCTGGTCCAGGAGAGTGGTTCGGGTCTCTACACCGTGGCCCAGGTCAACACGGCGATGGGGAGGTCGGCGGCCGGGGCGTGGGGCGGCTGGACGCTCGTCGTGGCGTACGAGAAGCCGCAGGAGCCGTTGCGCCGACTGGAGTTGTGGGACGGCTTCGACGCGCTGGACTCCCGGACCGGCGCGGAGATCCGACTGCGCGGGCTGCACACGCCCGCGCACGCCGGGGGACGCGCGGGCGTGGTGGCGTACAACGGGGATCGCGGCCGCACCGGAGATTCGCTCACGCTCTCGACCGGTCGTACGAACGCCACCGCGCTCGGTGACGGCGCCAATCCCCATGACGATGTGCTGAATTCCACGATCAGCGACCCGGGGGCGGCGCCTTCGGAGCGTGCGCCCGCGTATGCGAACACGCTCGGCTACGACTCCGATGTGTTCGATCTCGGCAAGGCGCTGCGGCCGGGCGGTGACCAGCTGGCCTTCCGGCTCGTTTCCCAGCGGGACGCGGCGTGGTTCGGGGCGCTCTTCGTCGCCGTCGACGCCCAGCAGTGACGCGCGTTCCCGCCCGCAGTCCCGAGCGCCACCCGTGAGCGAGGAAACCGCGCAATGCACCAGCCAGCAACCGACCATCGGCCACGGGTCCTGCACCTCGCCCAGCCCGTGGACGGCGGGGTCGCCCGTGTCGTCACGGATCTGACGCGGGCCCAGCTCGCGTCCGGCCTGGACGTCACGGTCGCCTGCCCCGACGGCGGCAGCCTCGCGGACGGGGTCCGGGCGCTCGGCGCCGACGTACGGCTGTGGGAGGCGACCCGGTCGCCGGGTCCCGCGCTCGTCTCCGAGGTACGGCGGCTCGCCCGGTTGGTCGAAGAGGTGCGGCCCGATCTGGTGCACGCGCACAGCGCGAAGGCCGGGCTGGCCGGGCGGCTCGCCGTGCGGGGGCGGATTCCGACCCTGTTCCAGCCGCACGCCTGGTCGTTCGAGGCGGTCGGCGGGGTCACCGCCGCGCTCGCCGTCGGCTGGGAGCGGTGGGGTGCGCGGTGGGCCACCCGCACGGTGTGCGTGAGCGAGGCCGAGCGGACGACCGGACTGCGGGCCGGTGTCCGGGGCCGCTGGAGCGTGATCCCCAACGGGATCGACGCCGAGCGCTTCCACCCGGCCGCCGTGGACACCGTACGGGCCGGGATCGAGCAGCTCGCCGGGGTCGATCCGGCGGCGCCGCTGGTGGTGTGCGTGGGGCGGCTGTGCCGGCAGAAGGGCCAGGACGTCCTGCTGACGGCGTGGGACGCGGTCCTCCGGCGGGTACCGAAGGCGCGGCTGGTGCTCGTCGGCGACGGGCCCGACCGGGCCGCGCTGCGTCAACTCGCCCCGGATTCCGTGCTGTTCGCGGGGGCCGTCGCCGATCCCCTGCCCTGGTACCAGGCCGCCGACCTGGTGGTCCTGCCCTCGCGCTGGGAGGGCATGGCGCTCGCACCCCTGGAGGCGATGGCCTGCGGGCGGCCCGTCGTCGTCACGGATGTCGCGGGCGCCCGCGAGAGCCTGCCCCCCGCCCTCGCCCCCCGCTGCCTGGTCCCGGCCGAGAACCCGGCGGTGCTGTCCGGGGCCGTCGCCGAGCTGCTGCTCGACCCGCTGCTGCGTGAGTCCCTCGGCCATCAGGGGCGCCGGTACGTCCAGTCCACGCACGACATGCGGCACACCGCCGGAGCGGTCGCGGAGGTCTATCGCGAACTGCTCGGCGGCAAACCCGTCGTGCCCACCGAGTGCAGGGAGTCCATCCACTCGTGACTGCGGAAAGCACCGTCCCCTCCCCCGGCGGACAGCCACGGGACCACGGGTTCTCGAACGTCTCGGTCATCCCCCGCCGCACCGGCGGCGGTTTCCGGTTCCCGGTCCGCCGCCCGCCCGCGCGACCGACCTCGCCGCTGCCGCTGCTCGGCGCGGACCTCTCCGCCGCCCTGCTGGGCGCGCTCGCGCTGACCGCCGGCCAGCGCAGGCCGCTCCTGGTGGCGTTGCTGATTGCCGGTTCGATACTGCTGCGCCCGCACCTCCCCCGGGCCGTACCGCGCGTCCTCGACGAACTGCCCACCGTCTGCGGCCGGATCGCCGTCGCCTGGCTCGCGCTCGGCACCCTCACGGCGGCCTACGACCCCGACCGCGCGCTGTCCGCACGCACCCTGCTCCTGGGCTTCGCCCTGCAGACGGCGGCCAGTTGCGTGGCACGCGGCGTGGTCCACCGGCGCCGCCGCAAGGCCCTGCTCAGCCGCCCCCGCACCGCCCTGGTGATCGGCCCGGCGACGACCGCCCAGCGCGTGGCGGCGGCCGTACTGCGGCACCCGAAGTGCGGGGTCGAGCCGGTCGGGATCGTCGCCGACCACCCGGACGGCACCGAGGGCCTGCCCGTACTGACCACCGGCGAGGAGGTCGAACGCGCCCTCATCCAGAACGGCGTCCGGGCCGTCCTCACCGTGCATCCCTCCGTGCGGTCCGAACGCGGGCCGCTGCTGCGGGCGTTGGCGGAGTCGGGCTGCGTGGTCTGGGAGGTCGACGCTGAGTCGCCCTCGTACGAGATGCGCGACCAGCTCGCCGGATTCGCCTGCAGGCGGCTGGAGTTGGGGTCACGGCGACCGGGCAGCTCCGGCAAGCGGGCGCTGGACGTGCTGGTGTCCGGGACGCTGCTGCTGACGGTCAGCCCGCTGCTGCTGATGTGTGCCGCGGTCCTCCGCCTCACCGACGGACCCGGCGTCGTCTTCCGCCAGGAGCGCATCGGCAAGGACGGCCGCCCCTTCACACTCCTCAAGTTCCGCACCCACCGCCCGGTCGACGAGCACGAGGCGGCGACCCGCTGGAGCGTCGCGGGCGAGCTGGAGATGAGCCGCTTCTGCCGCTTCCTGCGCCAGACCTCGCTGGACGAGCTGCTCCAGCTGTGGAACGTCTTCCGGGGCGACATGAGCCTGGTCGGCCCGCGCCCCGAACGCCCTTACTTCGTCGCGAAGTTCAGCCAGACCTACCCCGGCTACGCGGCCCGCCACCGGATGCAGACCGGTATCACCGGCCTCGCCCAGATCCACGGGCTGCGCGGCGACACCTCGATCGAGGACCGCTGCCGGTTCGACAACGCGTACATCGACAACTGGTCGCTGTGGCAGGACATCTGCATCCTGGCCCGCACCGCCGCCGCGCTCGTACGTCCGACGGGGAGCTGAGCCGTGAACCACCGCCTGCGCACGTTCGCCCCGGTCCTGCCGGTCATCGCCGTGATCGCCCTGCTCGGCCTGCCGCTCGCCCCGGGCGCGGGCGGCGCGGGCCCGGCCGACGCGGTCTCCGGGCTGGTGGTGCTGTACTGCGGTATCCGGCTGCTGCGCGACCGGCAACGCCCCCTGACCCCAACGGCCGTAGCGGTCATGGGACTTCCGGTGCTCGGCCTGTCGATCGCCGCCATGGGCGCGTCCTCGCCGGGCGCGGGCCTCAGCGGCCTCGGCCGCTACCTCCAGATCTTCGTGCTGGTCCCGGCGGCCGTGGTCCTCCTGATCCGCGACCGACGCGATTTCCGCCTGCTGGCCTGGTCCTTCGTCGGACTCGCCCTGTGGCAGGGCGCGATCGGCATCAAGCAGTACGTCACCGGGACCGGCGCCTCGTACCAGGGCGAGGAGATCCGCGCCGTCGGCACCTTCGGACCGACCGACGTGATGGGCATGGCGACGGTCGTGTCCTTCGGTCTGATCTGCGCGCTCGCGCTGGCACTGGGCCTGGGCCGAAATGACGTACGGCAGCGGGCAGTTGCGGTAGGCTGCACGTTCGCCCTGTTGCTGCCGCTGGCCCTGTCCTTCAGCCGGGGCGCCTGGATCGCGACGGCGGCGACCTGCGCGCTGCAACTGGCACTGGCGGGACTGCGACGCGCCCTGAAGGTGGCCGCGGCCGTAACGGCGGCAGGCGTCGTCCTGGTCGGCGGCTTCGGCGTCGGCTCGGCGATGCTCCAGGAGCGGATCAGCAGCATCACCCAAGTCACCGACGCACCGGACCAGTCGGTGACCGACCGCTACACGATGTGGGCGGCGGCCACCGCGATGTGGCGCGAACACCCCCTGACCGGCGTCGGATTGAAGGGCTTCCCCGAACACCGCGACGGCAACGCCTCGTTGGCCCTGTCCTCAGGCAGCGACACCGAGGGCGCAGGCGCGGCCTTTCTCAAGCAGCCCCTGCTCTCCCCCCACAACATGTACCTCCTGGTCCTCAGCGAACAGGGCCTCATCGGCCTCCTCACCCTGGCCGGCAGCTGGCTGTCCCTGCTGGTGTGCGCACTGCGCGGCCTCTTCCGCACCCACCGCGCCGGACTCCCGGGCCTGGACTGCGCGTTGGTCTCCGCCGGACTCCTCATCTGGCAGTTGATCGACTTCATGTACGCCGACATCGGCGGCCCGTCGACGGTCCTGACGGCGGTGGTCTTCGGCGTGGCGGCATCGTGGTCATTGGTGGGCGCGAACGAGGAGGAGCGGCTGACGGCGGCAACTCCGGTGCGAGCGACCGCCGAAGGGGCCATGGCCCAATGACGGTGACGGGCAACACCGAGCAGGACGAAGCTTTTAAGGGGCGCGGGGCTGTATCGATCAGCGGCTCCGCCGCGGGGCGCGACCAGCCCCCACGGCGCAGCACCCGACAACCAACCGAACCACCCCTGATCCCAGCCCCCTCGCCAGAACAAACCCAGGCCCCCGAATCCCGCCGCTTCCTGGCAAAAGCCGCACTAATCACCGCCGTTCTGTCAATCACCGGCTCCCTCCTGGGCCTCGCCAGAGACCAGGCCCTCGCCCGCCTCTTCGGCGCCGGCAGCGAAACCGACGCCTTCCTCGTCGCCTGGACAATCCCCGAGTTCGCCGCCACCCTCCTGATCGAGGACGGCCTCGCCTTCGCCCTGATCCCCGCATTCAGCATGGCCCTGGCCCGCAGAGCGCAAGGCACCCCCGGCGACCCGGTCCGCACCCTGGTAAAGGCCACCCTCCCCCGCCTCACCCTGGCTTTCATCGCGGTATCGGCACTGTTCATCGCAGCAGCCCCCTACCTGGTCGAGGCCCTCGCCCCCGGCCTGCCCAACCCCGCGCTGGCGGTCAGCTGCACCCGCATCACCGCGACCTGCGTCCTGAGCTTCGGCCTCGCCGGCTACTGCAGCGCGGCCCTCCGCGCCCACCGCCGCTTCGTGGCACCGGCGGCGATCTACGTGGCGTACAACATCGGCATCATCGCGGGGATGTACGCGTTCGGCGCGCACTGGGGCGTACGGTCGGCGGCGCTCGGCGTGGCGGCGGGCGGCTGCCTGATGGTGCTGACCCAACTCCCCGCACTGGTACGTCAGTTGAGGAGTCACAAACCGGCGTCACCCGACACGGAGACCACCGAGTCCGCCCGCCCGATGAACTTCGCGCTGATGGCGACCGTGCTGCTCTTCGCCCTCTGCCGCCAGTCCCAGGTCCTGATCGAGCGCTTCCTCGCCTCCCACCTCCCGGCCGGCGCCATCTCGCATCTGAACTACGCGCAGAAGGTCGCGCAGATGCCGATGGTGCTCTCGCTGATGCTGTGCACGGTCACCTTCCCGGTGGTCGCGCGGGCGCTCGCCGAGGGCGACACGGAGAAGGCCCGCAACCGCGTGGAGCGGGACCTCGCGCTCGCAGCCTGCCTCGTCCTGCTCGGCGCCGCCACGGTGATCGCCTGCGCCCCGCAGATCATCGAACTCCTCTTCCAGCGGGGCGCGTTCACCGCCCACGACACCGCCGCCACGGCCGGCGTCATGCGCGTGTACGCCCTCGGACTGCTCGGCCAGACCCTGGTCGGCGTCCTGGTCCGCTCCTACTTCTCGGCGGGCCGCCCCACCTGGTACCCGGTCGCCGCGATGGCCGCCGGCATCGTCGTGACCTCCTGGATCGGCGCCTCGACGGTCGGTCCCTGGGGCGTCACCGGCATCGCGATCGCCAACGCCACCGGCATCACCACCACCGCCGTACTCCTGCTCTGCGGTTCGGGCCCGCGCAGTGTCCCCCTCCGCACCCGGCACGTCCTGGTCGAGCTGAGCCGCCCGGTGCGCGCGGCGGCGGTCGCGACGGTCGCCGGGGCGTTCGCCGCCCGCGCGATGCCCTCACCGCTGCTCGGTCTCACGGTCGGCTGCACGACCGTCACCGTCGTCTTCGCCCTGCTCGGCTGGGCCCTGGGCGCCCAGGGTTTCGCCCCCGCACTGGAATCCGTCCGCTCCGTCACACGAAGGCTCATCCATGGCCGCTCCCGTTGATTCCCCGACCACCGGCAGTCGCGTCACGGGCCCGGTCCCGTGGGTGGCGATGTACCACTCCGTCGGCGACTGCTCCGACGACCCCTACCGCATCACGGTCACCCCCGACCGCCTTGAACAGCAGCTGAGTTGGCTGCACAGGCGCGGTCTGCGGGGCGTGTCCATGGCCGACCTGCTGGCCGCCCGCGGCCGGGGCGAGGGCCACGGCCTGGTCGGTCTCACCTTCGACGACGGCTACGCCGACTTCGTCGCCAACGCCCTTCCCCTGCTGGCCCGTCGGGACTTCGGCGCCACCCTCTTCGTCCTCCCCGGCAGGCTCGGCGGCGACAACGCCTGGGACCCGCTGGGCCCCCGCAAACCGCTCCTCACCGCGGACGGCATCCGCCGCGCGGCCGCCGAGGGCGTGGAGATCGGCTCCCACGGCCTGACCCACGTCGACCTCACCAAGGCGGACGACGCCACCTTGAAGGCCGAGGTCGCCGAAAGCCGTTCCCAGCTACAGGAGTTGCTCAACTCCCCTATCGACGGCTTCTGTTACCCCTACGGCACGATCGACACCCGTGCCATGGACGCCGTACGCGCGGCCGGTTACACCTACGCCTGCGCCATCAACCCCGGCGACCTCAACGGCGTGCACGCACTCCCCCGCGTCCACATCGGCCAGAACGACACCGCCGTACGCCTCTTCCTCAAGTACCGGCTGCACCGCCTGCGCCGCCGCCCGGTGGAGGGGCTCGCATGAAGGCCCTGCACATCATCACCGGGCTCGGCGTGGGCGGCGCCGAGCAGCAACTGCGGCTGCTCATCCGCCACTTGCCGGTCGACTGCGACGTCGTGACGCTCACCAACCCGGGCGCGGTCGCCGACGGCCTCACCGCCGACGGAGTGCGCGTCCGCCACCTCGGCATGACCGGCAACCGCGACCTGGCCGCCCTCCCCCGCCTGGTCAAAATCATCCGCACCGGCGGCTACGACCTCGTCCACACCCACCTCTACCGCGCCTGCGTCTACGGCCGGCTCGCCGCCCGGGTCGCGGGCGTGAAGGCGGTCGTCGCCACCGAACACTCCCTGGGCGACTCGCAGATGGAGGGCCGCAGGCTCAGCGCCGGGGTCCGCGCCCTGTATCTCGCCAGCGAGCGCCTGGGCCGCTCCACGGTCGCCGTCTCCCCCACGGTGGCCGAACGCCTCAAGCAGTGGGGTGTGCCGGGCCCGCGCATCGAAGTGGTCCCGAACGGCATCGACCTGGCCCGCTTCCGCTTCGACCCGGTCCAGCGACTGCGCACCCGCCAACGCCTCGGTCTGCCGGAGGGCGCGTACGTCGTCGGCGGCATCGGCCGCCTCGCGGCGGGCAAACGCTTCGACGTCCTGATCCGCGCCCTCACCCAACTCCCCTCCGACTACTGGCTGTTGCTGGTCGGCGGCGGCCCCGAGGAGAACCTCCTGCGCCGCACGGCCCACGACTGCGGGGTGGCCGACCGGGTGCTGTTCACCGGCGAACGCCCCTACACACCGGACGGCACCCCGGGCCCCGACCTGCCCTCCCTCACCGCCGCGATGGACCTGCTGGCCTCACCCTCGCCCGAGGAGGCCTTCGGCCTGGCCGTCGTGGAAGGACTGGCGTCCGGGCTGCCCGTGCTCTACGCCTCCTGCCCCGCCATCGAGGACCTGCCGCCGCAGGCCGCGGCCGCCGCCCGGCGCGTCCAGGGCGGCCCCGACGTCTTCGCCCGCGCGCTGGCGGCGGCCCGCGCGCAGGGTCCGCGTCCGCGCACCGCCCCGGACGCCGCCCACCACTACTGCATCACCCGCAGCGCCGCCCAACTCATGGACGTGTACGCGGCCGCGGTCTCCACCTCGTCGCCGTCCCCCGCACCCCAGGGAGCCAGTTCCTCATGACCGAGAACCGACAGCACCGCCCCCTCGCCCGCGCCACGGCCCTCCCGGCCTGGTCCCTCCTCGCGGCCGGCGCCGTCGCGGGCGGACTGCTCGGCGGTGTGTTCGGCATCGCCAAGACGCCGACGTACACGGCCACCAGCTACGTCATCGCCGTCCCCACGGACAAGGCCGACTCCTCGACCGCGCTCGGTTTCGCGCAGGCCTACGGCCGGGTCGCCACGCAGCTCGCGGTGCTCGGGGACGCGCAGGTGTGGGCGGGGGTGCCGGTGAAGACGCTCCAGTCGAGCGTGCAGACGGCGACCTCGCCGGACGCGCCGATGGTCGCCGTCACGGCCACCTCCTCGCGCGCCGACCTCGCCGCCGACATGGCCAACGCGGTGTCCCGCTCGCTGACCGTGCACGCGAACGACTCCAAGGACTCCACCCACGTCGAACTCCAGACCTTCGCCCGCGCCATCAAGCCGGCCGGGCCCTCCTCGGCCCCGGCCGCGGTGACCGGCCTGGTCGGCGCGAGCGCGGGCGGTCTCCTCGGCGGCCTGCTGCTGCTCGTACGACCGCGCCGGACCGCCGACGAGACCGGCCGCCCCGCCTCGGTGCCCAGCCCGGCCACCGCGGCCGACGTCCTGTGACACCGGTGTACTCGACCGAACTCGTCACCGACGCCCAGGCCTTCGCCGAACTGGCCCCGGCCTGGGGCCGGTTGTACCAGAAGTGCGGCGCGGCGACCCCGTTCCAGTCCCACGCCTGGCTGCACTCCTGGTGGCTGTCGTACGGCCGAACCGGCCGTCTGCGCCTGCTCGTTGTGCGCGACGGCCGCGAACTCGTCGCCGCCGCGCCCCTGATGCTCGTACGGCGTCCGGTGCCCGCGCTGGTCCCGCTCGGCGGGGCGATCTCCGACTACGGGGACGTCCTGCTGGACGACGAGCACGGGGACCCGGCGGTCGCCGCGCTCACCGAGGGCCTCGCGTCCGCCGCCCGCACCGCGCTGATCGACTTCCGCGAGGTACGGCCCGGCGGCGCGGTCGAGCGCGTCTACGACCGCTGGCGCGGCCCGCGCCGCCGCGTCCACGACTCGCTGTGCCTGGAGCTGCCCGCCGTACCGATGGACGAACTGGTCGCCCGTCTCCCCTCCTCCAAGGCCCAACGCGTCCGCGCCAAACTCCGCAAGCTGACGGCACTCGGCGTCGAGCGGCACGTCGTACAGCCGGACGGGGTGGACTCGGCGCTGCGGCGGCTGCTGGAGCTGCATCAACTCCAGTGGCAGGGGCGGAAGGTGACGTCCGAGCATCTCCAGACCCGGTTCTGCGAGCACCTGGTGCGCTCGGTCGGGCCGATGGTGCGCTCCGGCGACGCCGTCGTCACCGAGTTCCGGCTCGACGAGGACGTGGTCGCCGTGGACCTGACGCTGTTGTCGCGGCGGCTCGCGGGCGGGTATCTGTACGGCGCCCATCCGCGGTTGCGGGAGCGGAAGGCCGATGTGGCGGTGATGCTGCTCGACGCGTGTGCCGAGCACACCGGCACCGACGGGCCCGGGACGCTGAGTCTGCTGCGCGGGAACGAGCCGTACAAGCATCACTGGCGGCCCGAACCGGTCGTGAACCAGCGGCTGTTGCTGGCCCGGCGGCGCACGGCGCCGCTGATGGCGGCGGTCGTCTGCGATGTCGCCGCGCGCCGGCGGGGCAAGGCGATACTGCGGAAGTGGAAGGAGCGCGGTGGCGACGGACCGTGAGCGGCCCGCCGCCACCTCTGGTTCAGCGGTCGCGCTGCCACCAGTCGAACTTCACGCACAGCTTCCCGCCGAGCCAGTACTCCACCCAGTCACCCAGCTCCACCGGCGAGCAGTTGGCCGGGTGCGTCGGGGCGGGCGGTGTGGTGGGCGTGGTCGGCTTGGGCGGCTCCGGGGTGACCGGGGTCGTGGGTGTCGTGGGCGTGGTCGGCGGCGTGGTCGGGTCCTCGGTGCGGCCGAACAGGACCGAACGGTAGACCTGGGACGACTTCGGGTTCTGGGAGCACTGCCACACACCGTGCGGGCAGTAGTCGGTCACCGTGTTGTACAGCGGCTTGTGCTCGTCCATCCAGGCGAGCATGCGCTTCATGTACTCCGCGTTGTCGCCGTTACGGAAGAGTCCCCATTCAGGATAGGAAATGGGCTTGCCGTGGGTTTTGGCGAAGTCCACGTGTTCCTGAAGTCCGTAGGGCTCTTTCACCTGCTCGTCGAACGTCAGCCCGGAAGGCTGGTCGTACGAATCCATTCCGACGATGTCGACCGTGTCGTCCCCCGGATAGCACTGCGTCCAGGGAACGGCGTCCCGGCCGCGGCTCGGAGTGAAGTCGAACCGGAATTTCTGGCCCGGCACCGAGCGCATCGTGGTGACGATCCTGTTCCAGTACTTCTTCCAGGCCTCCGGGTCCGGCCCGCAACGAGAGGTGTACGTGGTGCCGTTCATCTCCCAGCCGAGCACGATCACCGTGTCCGGCACCTTCAGGTCGATCAGCCGGGTGGCGAGGGCCTTGAAGTGCTGATCGAACTGTCCGGCCGCGCCCTGCTGGAGCAGCCGCCGCACCTGCCAGTCGGACACGCCGTCCTCGTTGTGCTCCTGCATCGGCACGTTGAGGACGAGCATCCGGTCGGTCTTCTCGGTGCGCCAGTCCGCCCACACGTCGAGGAGACCGGGGGCGCCCTCGATGTCGCTCCAGTGGTTGCCGGGCAGGTAGGTGTGGCCGACGCGCAGTTCGGCGCCGCCCAGCCAGCTGCTCAGCGCGGCCATGCGGGCCACGCCACGGGCCCCGGAGTCGAGGAAGGCACCGAAGGCCGGGGCGGGCGTCTTCACCGGTTCGGGTGTCTTCACCGGTTCGACGACGGCTGGGGTCGTGGGTGGGGTGATCACCGGAGCCGTGGTCACGGGCGTGGTGGTCACGGGAGCAGGCGGATCAGTGGCCCGCGCCACCTCCGCTCCCGCCGCGAACCCGGGACCCGACGCGAAAGCCGCCGACGCGGCGACCGTAGCCGCGACGAAGGCCAGCCGGGCGGTCCGGGACCGTCGTTGCTGTGGGGCCATGCCTGCTCCTCTCTCCACTCTCGTGTGCTGTTCCGACTTCGCTTTTCCTTCTACTGACACTCAGTCATATGAATATGAATTACGCCACCGCCGTTACGGCTTCCGAGTTCCTCCATCGCCCGCACGGGTGAACCGAACCGAAGGAAACAGTCCGTGTCGTTGCTCGACATCCGTGTCCCCGCAGTTCTGCTGCGGATCGACCGGAATCCCTTTCACCACGGAACGCTGGGGGCCGTGCGTTCGCTCGGCAGGGCGGGAGTGGAGGTGCATGTCGTCGCCGATTGCGCCGGAAGTCCCGTACGCAGTTCCCGCTTTGTCTGCCAGATGCATCCCCCGCCACCGCCCGGCGCGTCTCCCGCGGACATCGCCGTCACGCTCCGGCGGGTTGCGGCGCGGATCGCGCGTCCCGCCGTACTGATCCCGATGGACGACGCGAGCGCCGTCGCGGTCGGCCGGCTGGGCAAGGAACTCGCGCCCTCCTATCTGCTGCCGCAGCAGCCCGGCGCGCTGCCCGAACGCGTCGCCGACAAGGCGGAACTGGCCGCCGTGTGCGCGAGCGCGGACATCCCGCACCCGGTGACGCTGATCCCGGAGAGCCCGGCGCAGGCCGCGAGCGCCGCCTGGCAGTTGGGGCTGCCGGTGGTGGCGAAGTGGAGCCGGCCCTGGCTGCTGCCGGCCGGGACCGGGCTGCGCAGCACGGTGGTGGTGCGCAGCGCGCAGGAGGCGCGCGAGCTGTATCTGCGCGCCGAGGAGGCGGGCAGCCGACTGCTGTTGCAGGCGTTCCTGCCGTCGGGGCCCGACCGCGACTGGTTCTTCCACGGGTACGCCGACCGTTCCGGCGCCGTACGCGGCGGCGGCCCGGGCCGCAAGCAGCGTGCCTGGCCGCGCGGTGCGGGTCTGACGGCGGTGGGCCGCTGGACGCCCAACCCGCAGGTGCAGGCACTCGCCGAACGCCTCACCGCCGAGCTCGGCTACCGCGGCATCTTCGACCTGGACTTCCGCCGCTGCGGCACGACCGGCAGCTATCACCTGCTCGACTTCAACCCGCGGCCCGGCGCCCAGTTCCGGCTCTTCGCCGACTCCGCCGGCCTGGACGTCGTCCGCGCGCTGCACCTGGATCTGACCCACCGTCCGCTGCCGGACGGGGTGCCGCGGCCGGGACGGTCGTTCGTGGTGGAGAACTACGCGCCGCTCAGCGCGCTGCGCCCGGCGCCCGGCGGGCGCGAGCTGGCCTGGTACGCGCCGGACGACCGGGCACCGGGCCGCGCGATGTGGGGACTGTGGGCCCGGCATGTGCTGCGCAAGCTGCGCGAGCGGCTGGGCGGAGCCGTCCCGGCGCGGACCCCGGCACGGGTGGTACGGCAGGCGGGCGAGAGCACCCTGGCCCAACAATCCACCGATTCAGCCGAGTTGACCGAAATGACCGACGACGAGAAAGCGAGCAGTTGCTGATGTACGACCTGCTGGTGGTGGGCGCGGGCCCGTACGGCCTGTCCATCGCGTCCCACGCCGCGGCCGCCGGGCTGAACCTGCGCGTCTTCGGCCGGCCGATGGCGTCCTGGCGCGACCACATGCCCCGGGGCATGTTCCTCAAGTCGGAGCCCTGGGCCTCCAACCTGTCGGACCCCGAGGGCCGTTGGCCGCTCGACGTGTACTGCGCGGGCCAGGGCGTGGAGTCCCGGCACGGGGAGCCGATCCCGGTCGAGATGTTCGCCTCGTACGGCCTGTGGTTCGCGCGCAACGCCGTGCCCGCCGTGGACGAGCGGACGGTGACGCGGATCGCGCCGGTACCGGGCGGCTTCGAGGCGGTGACCGACGACGGCACGGCGTTCCACGCCCGTACCGTCGCCCTCGCGGTCGGCGTCATGCCGTTCGTCGAAATCCCGTCCGCGCTACGGGGATTGGACCGCACTCTCGTCTCGCACAGCAGCCACCACAGCACGCTCGACGACTTCCGCGGCAAGGACGTCACGGTGATCGGCGGCGGCCAGGCGGCACTGGAGACGGCGGCCCTGCTCGCCGAACAGGGCACGCGGGTACGGGTGTTGGCGCGCGCCGACGAGCTGTACTGGAACGACGTGCCGCCGGCGTGGGAGCGCCCGTGGTGGCAGGAGGCCCGCTCCCCGCACAGCGGCCTGGGCCCCGGCTGGCGCAACTGGTTCTACTCGGAGCGCCCCGGCCTCTTCCACCGTCTCCCGGAGGCGACCCGGGCCAGGATCGCGGCCAACGCCCTTGGCCCGGCCGGTGCTTGGTGGGTGCGGGACCGGGTCGAACCGGTGGTGGAGGTGCTGCTCGGCCACGAGGTCGCGGCTGCCGACGCGGTGCCGGGCGGGGTACGCCTGGAGACGGTGGGCCGGGCGGGCGGAACACGCTCCCTGGAGACCGAACACGTCATCGCGGCAACGGGGTTCAAGGCGACGACCGGCCGACTCGGCCTGCTCTCGGGCGAGTTGAGGGGGTCGCTGGCCACGGTGGGCGACGGTTCCCCCGAAGTGGGCCGCGACTTCGAGTCCTCGCACCCCGGCCTCTTCATGGCGGGCCTGGTGACGGCCTCGGGCTTCGGCCCGGCGATGCGCTTCGTGCACGGCGCCACGTTCACGGCGGGCGCGCTGGTGCGGGGAGTCCGGCGCCGGCTGCACTCGGAGCCGCGCGGCGGCATGATCCCGGCGCCTGCTCGGCGGGGCGCACTGGATTTCGTACGCCGCTGACGGTGCGTACGGTGCGGGTGTGCCGGGCGGTGACGTCCGGCACCCCGTGCGTGCATCACCTACGGGACGCGGATCGGCCTCGTCGGTAGAGAATCGTGCCACCCGCGATCAGCGCGGCACTGACGGCCGAGGTGGCCAGCATGGCCTCACTGCCGGTGTGCGCCAGGACGGGCGGCGGGGTGTGGCCCCCACCGGTGGGCGGAGGCGTGTGGTTGCCGCCACCAGGAGGCGGGGTGTGGTTCCCGCCACCGGGAGGCGGAGTGTGGTTCCCGCCCGAGGGGGGCGGCGGGGTGTGGTCTCCACCCGTGGGAGGTGGAGGGGTGTGGTCCCCGCCGGTCGGAGGCGGGGGCGTGTGGTCTCCACCCGTGGGAGGCGGAGGCGTGTGGTCCCCACCGGTAGGCGGCGGAGGCGTGTGGTCACCGCCTGTGGGAGGCGGCGGGGTGTGGTCTCCACCCGTGGGAGGCGGAGGAGTGTGATCCCCACCGGTCGGCGGAGGAGGTGTGTGGTCCCCACCGGTAGGCGGCGGGGGTGTGTGGTCCCCACCCGTGGGCGGAGGCGGCGGGGTGTGGTCACCGCCCGTAGGAGGCGGGGTGTGGTGGTCGCCGCCGGTCGGAGGCGGCGTCTCCTCGCAGTCCTCGGTGCCGTGGCCCGGGTGACCGGGGCCATGGCCCCACTCACCGGAGCCGTAGCCCGAGTGGTCACCGGAGCCGTAACCGGAGTGGTCACCGTAACCATGGCCCGAGTGGTCGCCGTAGCCGTAACCCGAGTCGCCGCCATGGCCATAACCCGAGTCGTCCCCGTAGCCGTAGCCCGAGTCGTCGTCGGAGTCGCCGTAGGCCTGCTCGGCCCACCGGTGGTGTCCGGTGTGTTCGCCGTGCCGGTGCGATTCCTTGCCGCCGGCACAAGAGTTGCCGAAGGTCGGGTTGAGCCCGGAGACGCCGTCGACGGAGTTGCCGCAGGCGTTGACCGGGGCGTCGACCGGGACCGAGAGGCTGTTGCCGGACAGGACGCCCGGCGAATCCTTGGCAGCGCCGGCCGTGTACGTCTCGGCCACGGCGGGGCTGCCGCACAGGGACAGAATGCTTGTCGCGGCGGCGGCCGCGACCATTCCCTTACCCAGGGTCTGTCGCAATCTCGTTGTCTTCCTGCTTGAAGAAGTGGGAAAAAAAGCCGGCCTTGGAACAGGAAAGTGTCCAAGGCCGGCCGTGACACAGCCGGAACGGCTGGTGCGTTACGTCGTCAGTCGTTGACGCAGGTGTTGCCGAACGCCGGGTTCAGCAGGCCGATCACGTCGATCGAGTTGCCGCACACGTTGACGGGGATGTGCACGGGAACCTGGACCACGTTGCCCGAGAGGACACCCGGCGAACCGATGGCGGCACCCTCGGCACCGGCGTCGGCGAAGGCCGGGGCGGCCATACCGAGAGCCATGATCGCACCAGCGACAACAGCAGCGCTCTTCTTCATGAACGTTCCCTTCTCTGCGGTCATGCCCTATGACGGCCGAAACCGAGCGAGCACAGCTTGGGCGGCTCGCACCATGACCTGCAGCCTGTAAAACGAGGGATAGACACAGGAAGAAACTGAAGAACGCGTGTCACCTGACAATTCACTCGATCGTCCGCACCGAATTGACGCGATGGCCGCATCGACGCAGAAACGCTTCTCTCCAAGGGGAGTCAAGGGAGGACGACTGGAGGGCGGCTACACGAAAGCGGCCAGGGCGGCCCGTACGGAAATTTCCGACGGGCCGTCCTGGCCGCTTCATTGACGGGCGGTCAGCTTCAGCTGCCGATGGCGCCGTTGCCCGACAGCACCGGGATGTTGTCCGCGATGTGCGACAGCGGCTCGTCACCCTTGGCCTGGGTGGAGTTCTCGGCGCACTGCTGGTTCTGCGGGGCCGACAGCACGGGCACGTCCTGGAGGACGGTGACCGGCACCAGCACGCCGACGATCGAGGCCGCGTTGACCTTGACCGGCACGCCGAGGCAGAGCTTGTTCAGGTCGCCCTGGGCGAGCCCGAGCTGGGGGCTCATGTCGCCGGCCGACTTGGAGTTGCCGTAGATCTGCTGGGCACCGTTCCCGTCGGTGGTGGTGACGCCGTTGTCGTTGCCGATGGCCAGCGCCTGCGGGGCGGCCGTCGCCGATACGCCGACGACGGAAGCCGCGACAGCCGTCGCAGCCATTGCCTTCTTGAGCATTTCTGCGGTCCTTTCCTGGCAGAGACACAATTCCTGCTCCCCCATCAACCGGGGTGGGCCGGATTGGTTGCGTGGCTTCACCCGGTTGGATTCATCTGGGCCATTGGAGTGAATCGGAGCAACCATGCGGCCCGGCACCAGTTGTTCAGGTCGCTCCGGTGGACGGGGTTACTCCAGAAGGGATCATTGAAGTGATCAAGAAGGTTATGGCTGCTGCGGCTGTCGCCGCTTCCGTCGTCGGAGCCTCGGCTGCCGTCGCCGCCCCGGCGATGGCGATCGGAAACGACAACGGCGTCACCACGGCGAACGGCAACGGTTCCGAGCAGGTCTACGGCAACCAGGCCACGTACGGCAACATGAGCCCCCAGATGGCGCTCATCCAGGGCTCGCTGAACAAGCCCTGCATCGGCCTGCCCGCCAAGGCGAACCTGGCCTCGCTGGTCGGCGTCGTGCCGGTCACCGTCGCGCAGGACGTGCCGATCCTCTCCGCGCCGCAGAACCAGCAGTGCACCGAGAACTCGACCCAGGCGAAGGGCGACGAGCCCCTGTCGCACATCCTGGACAACATCCCGGTCCTCTCGGGCAACGGCTCCGCGGGCAGCTGATTCGCGGACGCGCACAGCGGGCCGCCGATTTCTCGGCGGCCCGCTGGTTTACCTTCTCCGCAATTCAGGACCGGATCGAAACTCAACAATGCTTATGCCGAGGGCGGTCCGCGGCTCATGGTGCGCACCGTCCAGGAGATGACGCACGTGGCCGTCGACGGCTTTCCGCGCCAAGTATCCCTGTCGTCCACGGAGTTCACCACCGTGCCGATCCCCCGCGGGCAGCGTCCCCGTCCGGGGAAGCTCACTCGCCTGTGCGTGAGCCGACTTATTGCTCCATTCGGGGCAAAGGGCGCAACCAAACCAGCCATCACCCAGTTGATCATCGCGCGGCTCCGCAACGGGAGTCCGTCCTCCGAAAGGGATTGAACATGAAGAAGCTGTGGGCGACCGCGGCTGTTGCCGCCTCCATCGCCGGTGTCTCGGCTGCCGTCGCCACCCCGGCGATGGCGATCGGCAACGACGACGGTGTCACCACCACCAACGGCAACGGCGCCGAGCAGAAGTACGGCAACCAGGAGACCAAGGGCGACATGAGCCCCCAGCTCTCCCTCGTCCAGGGCACCCTGAACAAGCCCTGTGTCGGCCTGCCGGCCAAGGTGAACGCCGCCTCCATCGTCGGCCTGGTGCCGGTCACCGTCCTCCAGGACGTGCCGATCCTGTCGGCCCCGCAGAACCAGCAGTGCACCGAGAACTCCACCCAGGCCAAGGGCGACGAGCCGCTGTCGCACATCCTGGACAACATCCCGGTCCTGTCGGGCAACGGCGCTGTGGGCAGCTGACCCCACCAGCACCACGAGAGCGGGCCGCCGAGCACATCGGCGGCCCGCTCTTCGTGTTACGGCCGTTTCGACTTCGCGTACAGGGCCTCGATGTCCTCCGCGTAGGCCGCTGTCACCACGTGGCGCTTGAGTTTGAGGGACGGAGTGAGAAGGCCGTTGTCCTCGGTGAACTCGCCCTCGACCAGGGCGAAGGCGCGGATGGACTCGGCGCGGGAGACGGCCTGGTTGGCGTGGTCGACGGCCTTCTGGACGTCGGCACGCAGGCGGGGGTCCTCGACGAGGTCGGCGAGCGGGGTGTCGGCGGGAAGTCCGCGGACGGACAGCCAGTGGGCGAGGGCCTCTGGGTCGAGGGTGATCAGGGCGGCGACGAAGGGGCGGTTGTCGCCGACGACCAGGCACTGGCCGACCGGGGCGCGGCTGCGCAGGCGGTCCTCCAGGACGGCCGGGGAGACGTTCTTGCCGCCGTTGGTGACGAGGATGTCCTTCTTGCGGCCGGTGATGGTGAGATAGCCGTCCGCGTCGAGCGCGCCCAGGTCCCCGGTCGCGAACCACTCGTTCTGCAGTACGTCGTCGGTGGCCGCCGGGTTGTTCCAGTACGCGCCGAAGACCACCCCGCCCTTGACGAGCACCTCGCCGTCGTCGGCGATGCGGATCGTGGTGCCGGGCACCGGGAGGCCGACCGTGCCGGGGCGGGGCCGCAGCGGCGGGACGATGGTGGCGGCGGCTGTCGTCTCGGTGAGGCCGTAGCCCTCGTAGACGATGATCCCTGCGGCGGAGAAGAAGAGGTTGAGGTCGCGGTCGAGCGGGGAGCCGCCGCTGATGGCGTACCGCAGGCGGCCGCCGAGTTCCTTGCGGATACGGCGGTACACCAGCAGGTCGTAGAGGGCCCAGGCGGCGTAGAGGCCGGGGCCGGGGCCCTTGCCGGTGCCGAGGAACTTGTTCAGGTACGCCTCGCCGAAGCGGACGGCGATGCGGTCGGCGCGGTCGAAGGAGGCGGCGCGGCCCATCTTCTCGGCGGTCGCGCGGCCGGCGTCGTGGATCTTCTCGAAGAGGTACGGCACGCCGACGAGGAACGTGGGCCCGAACTCCCGTAGCGCCGGGCGGAGTTCGTCGGGCTTGATGCTCGGGCAGTGGCCGATCTCGATGCGGGCCATCAGGCAGGCGATCTGGAGGGTGCGGCCCATGATGTGCGCGAGCGGGAGGAAGAGGAGCGTCGAGGCGACCTGGCCGGTGACCTCCGTGAAGAGGGGGTGCAGCAACTCGACCGTGTTGGCGGCCTCGGCGTGCAGGTTGGCGTGGGTGAGGACACAGCCCTTGGGGCGGCCGGTGGTGCCGGAGGTGTAGCAGATCGTCGCGATCGTGTCGGGGGTGAGGGAGGCGCGGCGCTTGGCGACCTCGTCGTCGGGTATCTCCCCGCCCAGCGTGGCGAGTTCAGCCATTGCGCCCGCGTCCAGCTGCCAGATGCGCGGGAGTTGGGGGTGGCGGGCCGTGCCCTTGGTGACCGTGTCGGTGTTCTCGGCGGTCTCCGTGACGACGAAACGGGCTCCCGAGTCCCTTACGATCCACTCCACTTGGTCCGCCGAAGAGGTGGCGTAGATCGGTACCGTCTGGCCGCCGGCCGCCCAGATCGCGAAGTCGAGGACCGTCCACTCGTAGCGGGTCCGGGACATCACCGCGACCCGGCCGCCCGGTTCGAGGCCCGCGGCCATCAACCCCTTTGCGGTAACGGTGACTTCGCGGGCGAAGGCGGCCGCGGTCACGGGGTGCCAGGTGCCGTCCTGTTCGCGGCGGAGGACCACGGTGTCGGGGGCCTCCGCCGCGTTGGTGAACGGGAGGTCGGCGGTGCTGCCGGTCGCCGGGCGCGGGGCGAGCGGCAGCGTGCTCGCCTCTCGTACGACGCCCCGCGCGTCCCTGGTGAGTTCGACCCGGGTGCGGGCC
Organism: Streptomyces xylophagus; assembly: GCF_000716435.1. Taxonomy (GTDB): domain Bacteria; phylum Actinomycetota; class Actinomycetes; order Streptomycetales; family Streptomycetaceae; genus Streptomyces; species Streptomyces xylophagus. The sequence continues at coordinate 183,519 of NZ_JNWO01000006.1, read as the reverse complement.
GCCAGGTCGGTGCGTTGCCGCGCCCGCTTCAGATCCTTGCGTACGCCCATGACGACTGCTCCCGGTCGACGGTGAGACGGTGACTGGGGCGTCAACTTACTCGCAAGTAGGGGAAGGTCAATGGGGCCGGGCGGGTGGGAGTGGGTTCAGTTCATTCGGCTTGCCTCGTCGATCGCCTCGGCGAGTTGTCGTACGTCCTTGTCCTCTGTCTTCTTCGCCAACGCGTGGGCCTGGGTGGCGAGTTCGTCGAGGCCCGGGTTGCCGGGGAGGGAGCCCGCGCTGTCCTCGGGTGAGCGGAGGTCGTCGGCGAAGTAGGCCGCCACGGCGGTGACTTGGAAGCGGGGGGACGCGCTGCTGAGGGAGTCGTGCAGGGCGGCGGTCTCCAGTTGGCCCGATTCCTCGTGCGGGGCGCGGGTGTTCGGGTCGAGCCAGCGGACGCTCGCGGTGGCGAGGTGGCCGTCGGCGCCGGGCCTGGTGCGGACGGCGTAGAGGGCGGTCACGGTGTGGCCGGGGCCGATCTCGCCGCCGTCGACGTTGTCGTTGCGGAAGTCGTCGTCGGCGACCTTGCGGTCCTCGTAGCCGATGAGGAGGAACTGCGCGACCGTCTCGGGGTCGAAGGCGACCTGGGCCTTGGCGTCGCGGGCGGTGAGGTCGATGTTCTGCGGGAGTTGGTCGACGAAGACCTTGCGGGCGTCGGCGTCGTTCGAGACGTACGCGGTGTGGCCGTCGCCCTTGTCGGCGAGTTTCTCCATCAGGGCGTCGCCGTAGTCGCTGCCGACACCGACGCCGAAGAGGGTGATGCCGTGGTCGCGGCGCTCGTTCGCGATGCGTTCCAGGATCGAATCGGCGCTGGTGTCACCGGTGTTGGCGAGGCCGTCGGAGATGAGGACGACCCGGTTGGTGGCGCCCTCGCGGAGGCCCTCGGTGGCGGTGGCGTAGCCGGTCTCGACGCCCGCGCCGAGGTTGGTCGAGGCCTGGGTCTCCAACTCGTCGATGGCGTGGTGGACTTTGCCGCGGTGGCCGTCGAGGCGGGTCATCGGGAGGACGGTCTCGGCCTCGTCGCTGAAGGTGACGAGTGCGACCGAGTCGTCGTCGCGCAGCCGGTCCGTCATCTCGTCGAGGGACTTCTTGGCGAGGTCCAGACGGCCCATCTCGCTCATCGAACCGGAGACGTCGATGACGAACGTGAGGGCGGCGGGCGGGCGTTCGTCGCTGTCGTCGGCGGTGCGGGTGGCGAGGCCGACGCGGACGAGGGACCAGTTGGACTTGTCCGTACGGGCGCCGTCGACGGTGACCGTGAAGCCGTTGCCGTCGGGGCGGTCGTAGTCCTGGCGGAAGCTGTTGACGAACTCCTCGGGGCGGATCGTCGAGGGGTCGGGCCGTTGGCCGTCGGCGAGGACGCGGCGGGCGTAGCCGTAGGAGGCCGTGTCGACGTCGAGGGCGAAGGTGGAGAGGTAGTCGGGGGACGGGGCGACCTTGTCGGCGGGGGTGCTGGTCTGCTCGCCGTCCTGTTCGCTGCTGTTGTCACCGCCGGAGGTGGTGGCGGGGGCCGGGGCCGGGAAGCCGGTCCGGTTCGCCCCGTCCGAGGTGTTGGAGTGGCTGCCTTCGCCCGCGCCGCAACCGGTGAGCAGTAGACCGCCCGCCGCGGTGAGAGCGAGCAGGGTGGCACGCAGTCGCCGGGTGCGGTGGCGCGCGTACTCCTGCCCCGGTCGTGTTCGGTCGCTCTGGTCGGTCTCCATCTCCCGTGCCCCCTCGGTCCGTTGACGTCGCCTTCTTGCGACTGTGACGGCGGAGGGGGCCGGAATGTGCGCTACGGGGAGTTGCGGAAGAGTCTCGAAGGGGTCGCGATCATGGCCCGTCGAGACCGGTGGGAGATCCTCCGGTGACCTAGGACACGATGTCCTTGCGGGCGAAACCCCGGAAGGCCAGGGCGAACAGCACCAAGGCGTACGTAACGGAGACCGCGGTGCCCTGGATCATGCCGGACCACTCCGGATGGGGCTGTACGGCGTCCGCCCAGGCGAACTGCCAGTGCGCGGGCAGGAAGTCGCGCCAGTGGCCGAGGGCCGTGACGGCGTCCAGGACGTTGCCGACGATGGTCAGGCCGACCGCGCCGCCGACCGCGCCCAGGGGTGCGTCGGTCTTCGTCGAGAGCCAGAACGCGAGCCCGGCGGTGACCAGTTGGGACACGAAGATGTACGCCACGACCACCAGCAGGCGTTCGGCCGCCGTGCCCGCGCCGATCGCGCCGCCGGTGGGCAGCTCCAGCGCGCCCCAGCCGTAGGCGGCGGTGCCGACGGCCAGGGCGACGAGTGGGAGCAGGACCATCGCGGCGAGACTGAGGCCGAGTCCGACCACGAGCTTCGACCACAGGAGACGGGCTCTCGGCACGGGTGCCGCCAGCAGATAGCGCAGGGAGGACCAGCTGGCCTCCGAGGCGACCGTGTCCCCGCAGAACAGGGCGACTGGGACGACCAGCAGGAAGCCCGCCGACACGAACAGGTTCACCGCGGCGAAGTTGGCGCCGGACGCGGTGGCCGTGTCCATCAGCGTCACCTGGCCGTTGCGCTCGCCCGGGGTGCCGCCGATCGCGAAGGCGGCCACCAGGATGAAGGGCAGCGCGGCGAGGATGCCGGCCATGACCAGCGTGCGGCGCCGCTTCAACTGCCGGACCAGCTCGACCCGGAGGGGCAATGTGCGGCCCGCTCGGTAGCCGGAGGCCACCTCTACGGGCTCGGCGAGCGTGCTCATGCGGAACCTCCGATCAGGGTGAGGAAGGCGTCTTCCAGGCGGCGGTGGGGGCCGAGGGAGGAGACCGGGACCTCCAGGCGCACCAGCTCTACGAGGAGGCGGGCGGCGGTGAGTGTTTCAGTGCCGTCGGTTTCGCGGGTGGCGGTTGCGAGGGTGCCCCCGGCAGTTTGCAGTTGTTCGTCTGCTGCGCCGTTGTGGCTGGTCGCGCCGTTCCCCGCGCCCCTGAGCGGCGTTGCCGCCAGGCGGACCAAGAGGGCGCCGTCTGTTCGTGTTGCCGACTCGACTCCGGGCAGGGCCGCCACTTTCTCCACCAAGGGGTCCGGGATGTCTGTTGCGAGGCCTACCAGGAGGGTGTCCTCCGCGCCGATGATCTCCGCGACCGGGCCCGCCTGGACGAGGCGGCCTCGGTCCATGACCACGAGGTGTGTGCAGGACTGTTCGACCTCTGCGAGGAGGTGGCTGGAGACGATGACCGTGCGGCCTGCTTCCGCGTAGCGGATCAGTACCTCGCGCATCTCGCGGATCTGGGGCGGGTCGAGGCCGTTGGTCGGTTCGTCGAGGATGAGGAGGTCGGGGAGGCCGAGCATGGCCTGGGCGATGGCGAGGCGTTGGCGCATGCCCTGGGAGTAGGTGCGGACCGCGCGGGCGAGCGCGTCGCCGAGGCCCGCGATCTCCAGGGCCTCCTCCAGGTGGGCATCCTCGGGCGGGCGTCCCGTGGCCTGCCAGTACAGCTCCAGGTTCTCGCGGCCGGAGAGGTGCGGGAGAAAGCCCGCGCCCTCGACGAAGGCGCCGACCCTGGACAGGACCGGGGCGCCCGGGCGGATCGCGTGACCGAAGACCCTGATCTCGCCGGCGTCCGGTTTGATCAGGCCCATCAGCATGCGCAGGGTGGTCGTCTTGCCCGCGCCGTTCGGGCCCAGGAGGCCGAGCACCTGGCCCTTCTCGACGCGGAAGGACAGGTCCCGTACCGCGTACCGGTCCGCCGACTTCGCGTACCGCTTGCTCAAGTCGGTGATCTGGAGCGGGACTTCGGACAGTTCGGGGGCGGGGGGTGTCGACGCCGTACGCCTGCGGCCGGTCAGCAGCAGGGCCAGTGCGGCCGCCGCGCCCGCGAGCGGGAGCCACCACACCCAGGACGGGAGGGTCGCCGCCGCGGTGGTGACGCCGGGGGCCGTCGGCACCTTGAGGTCGCTCTTCAGGGTGACGGTGTACGTCGCCGGGGCGGCCGGGGAGGCGTAGCCGAGGTCCGTCGAGGCGAGGACCAGGCGCAGGTGGTGGCCGCTCTGGACGTCGTAGTCGATGGCCGGGAGGGTGATCGTGACGTCCTTGCCGGACTTGGCGCCCTCGACCCTGAAGGGGGTCACCAGCTGGGAGGGGAGCACCTGTTGGGTGCCGCTCGGGCCCACGTCGTAGACCTTGCCGAAGAGGACGGCGTCGTCGCTGGTCGACTTGACGTGGACGGTGACCATGGGCGAGCCGGTGATGCGGAGGCCGCTGGTGAGAGGTGCCGAGTCGAAGGCCGCGTACTGGCCGGGGAAGTCGAGGGAGACGCCAATGCCCAGGGAGGACAGCTGCGAGAGGCCGCCGGTGCTGCCGAGGCCGGGGAGGGCCGAGATCGCGGGCGGGCTGGCGCCGGCCGGGTTGGTGAAGCTCTGCTCGCGGCGGCCGGTGAGGGCGATCGTGCGCGGGTCGCTCTCCAGGCCGGGGTAGGCGCTGCCGCTCGCGCCGCGCAGCAGGGCGGCACCGTCCGTGGAGTCGACGCCTCCGGTGCGGGTGACACGGAAGGCGGGGCCGGTGTCGGTGTTCTTGTCGTCCTTGAGGTAGCGGTCGAACCAGGAGGTGACCCGCGCCTGGACGCGGCTCGTCTCCATGTCGCCGCCGTCATGGCCGCCCGCGATCCAGTCGACGTCCACGGGGGCGCCGTTGGCCCGGATCGCCTTCGCCGCGGCGTCGGCCTGGCCGAGCGGGAAGAGGGAGTCGGTCTGGCCCTGGAGCAGGAGGGTGGGGACGTTGATGTGCGTGGCTACGGCGGATGGGGAGCGGGCTTCGAGGAGCGCGCGTGCCTGCGCGTCCGGCTTGCCTGACTCTGCCACCCGGTCGTACATCTGGCACAGCGCGGGCTCGAACTTGGCGCAGCCGCCACCGGAGTTGATGAAGATGCCGGCCCAGAGCTTCTTGAAGACGCCGTTCGGGAACAGGGCGTCGGCGAGGTTCCAGTACGTGATCGCGGGGGCGATCGCGTCCACCCGGTCGTCGTAGCCGGCGGCCAGGAGCGAGATGGCTCCGCCGTAGGAACCGCCCGCCATGCCCACGCGCGGGTCGCCCGGCTTGTCGAGCTGGACGTCCGGTTGCTTCGCCAGCCAGTCGATCAGCTTCGACACGTCCTTGACCTCGCCGGACGGGTCGTTCAGGCCGATCTTGCCGGTCGACTTGCCGAAGCCGCGGGCGGACCAGGTCAGTACCGCGTAGCCGTCCCGGGCCAGGTCCTCGGCTTCTTTTCGTACGTCGTTCTTGTTGCCGCCGAAGCCGTGGGCGAGGAGGACTGCTGGGCGGCGCGTTGATCCGCCCGTTGTGAAGTACGAGGTGTCCAGGCTGACGCCGTCGATGGCCATCGTCCGGTCTGTCTGGTGGACCGGGGGTGCGTCGTCCGAGGCTACGGCCGTCCAGGTGCCGGCGGCGGCGAGCACGGCGACGGCTGCGGTGGCTGCCAGCCAGCGCCGGGGGCGTCGTAGTCGTCGTAGGCCTTGCAGCCCGGGCAGTCGAAGATCCATGCGTTCAACGGTACGGGGCGTCTCTGACAGTTGGGGCAGACCCTGGGGTGAACCGGGGATGACTGTGTACCGCGGTTGGTGTACGGCTAATGAGGTGGGGGCTTCTGTTGAGTGCCGGGTGCGGGTGCGTTGGGGCTGGGCGCGCAGTTCCCCGCGCCCCTAGAGGACTTGCCCCTTCGGGGCCTCGTCCTCCTCGGGGAGTGAGATCAGCCAGCGCGTGTCCCTGCGCGGGCGGAGATAGAAGGCCCAGTACAGAGTTGCCGCTGCCACTATCCCTCCCGTCCACAGCAAGTAGGTCGTTTCCTGCTGGGTGAGGATGTAGGCCAGTACCGCGATCAGGAGGATCGGCATTGTGGGCCACAACGGCATGCGCCACGCGTGCGTGTGTCTGTGGGAGCCGCGTCGGGAGAGTAGGGCTGCTACTGCGACGAGCAGGTACATGCCGGTTACCGAGACGCCTGTCACGCCGTACAACGTGTCGAGGTTGACGAAGCAGAGGATCGCGCCGGGAACGCCTACGGCGAGGGTGGCCACCCAAGGGGAGCCGAAGCGGCCGAGTTTGGAGAAGACCGTGTTGACCGGGGCGGGCCAGGCCTTGTCGCGGGCCGAGGCGAAGAGGACTCGGGAGTTCTGGATGACCATGACGATGCCGGCGTTGATGATCGCGAGGGCTACGCAGAGGCTGACGAAGGTGCCCACCGCCGAGTTGGACCAGGCAGTCACCATGCTGCTGATGTCGCCGCCCGTCAGGGTCGAGAGGTCCGATGCGCCCATCGTGATCGCGACCACCGGGACCAGGATGATCACCGTGGAGATCGCGAGGGTGGCGAGGACTGTGCGGGCCACGTTGCGGCGCGGGTTCTCCAGTTCTTCGGAGAGGTAGACCGCCGTTGAGAAGCCCTGCGTGACGAAGAGGGCGATCGCCAGGCCCGAGACCACCAGCATCGCCGTCACCGTGTCCGTGTGGCCGCCGGTGCCCGCCACCTGCATCGACGTCAGGCTGCCGATGCCCCGGTGGCTGTGGGTGAAGCCCAGGAGGGCTACGACACCGGCCGCTATGACCTCCAGGACCAGGAAGATGCCCGTGATCCACGCGTTGGCCCGCAGGTCCAACAGGCCCGCGAGGGTGGCCAGCAGCATTACGCCGGCGCCGGTCATCGACGGGTTCAGGTGGGCTATCGGGGTCAAGTAGTCCGCCGTGCCCATCGCTATCACCGGCGGGACGATCATCACCACCAGGAGGGACAGGACGAAGACCAGCCAGCCCGCCAGGCGGCCCGCCAGTGTCGACACCATCGCGTACTCGCCGCCCGCGCTGGGGATGAGGGTGCCCAGCTCCGAGTAGCAGAACGCCACGGCGATACAGAGGACCGAGCCGATCGCGATCGTGAGGGCGGTCGCGGTGCCGAGCGTGCCGAACAGGTCGGGGACGACCACGAAGAGCGTGGAGGCGGGAGTTACGCAGGAGAGCGTCAGGAGCGTGCCGCCTACGATGCCGATGGAGCGCTTGAGCGTCTGCGGGCTCTGGGGGCTGTCCGACGGCGCCTTGGAAACGGCGGCTTCGGCTGCTTCGGCAGTGCGGAGGGTGTCGGTCACGGGCCTGATGGAACATTGACGGAAACCATCACGTCAATGGGTGTTCACCTACGGAATTCGTTGATCCAGTCCGCTCAGGGTTCCGTAATCGGCCGCCTGGGGCAGCGTCGGCCCCGGTTCGGGTTGCTACGGGAACCGCAGCCGTCGTAGGCAAAAAGAAGGGGCCGTCCGCGATACGGACGGCCCCATTCGGTGCTGCTCGGTGTTGATCAGTGGTTGCGCGGGAAGCCCAGGTCCACGCCCGACGGGCCGTCGGCCGGGTCGGGCCAGCGGGTGGTGACGACCTTGCCTCGGGTGTAGAAGTGCGTGCCGTCGTTGCCGTAGATGTGGTGGTCCCCGAAGAGGGAGTCCTTCCAGCCGCCGAACGAGTGGTAGCCCACCGGGACCGGGATCGGGACGTTCACGCCGACCATGCCGGCCTCGATCTCCAGCTGGAAGCGGCGGGCGGCGCCGCCGTCCCGGGTGAAGATCGCGGTGCCGTTGCCGAAGGGGGAGCTGTTGATCAGCGCCACGCCCTCGTCGTACGTGTCGACGCGCAGGACGCAGAGGACCGGGCCGAAGATCTCGTCCTGGTACGCCTTCGCCGTCGTCGGCACCTTGTCGAGGAGCGAGATGCCGATCCAGTGGCCGTCCTCGAAGCCCTCGACCGTGTAGCCGGTGCCGTCGAGGACGACCTCAGCGCCCTCGGCCGCCGCGCCGGTGACGTAGGACGCCACCTTGTCGCGGTGGACCTTGGTGATCAGCGGGCCCATCTCGCTCGTCGGGTCGTTGCCGGGGCCGATCTTGATCTTCTCGGCGCGTTCGCGGATCTTCTCCACCAGCTCGTCGCCGATCGAACCGACGGCGACGACGGCCGAGATGGCCATGCAGCGCTCGCCCGCCGAGCCGTAGGCCGCCGAGACCGCCGCGTCCGCCGCCGCGTCGAGGTCGGCGTCCGGGAGGACCAGCATGTGGTTCTTGGCGCCGCCGAGGGCCTGGACGCGCTTGTGGTTCGCGGCCGCTGTGGTGTGGATGTAGCGGGCGATCGGCGTCGAGCCTACGAAGGAGACCGCCTTGACGTCCGGGTGCTCCAGGAGGCGGTCGACGGCCACCTTGTCGCCGTTGACGACGTTGAAGACGCCGTCCGGAAGGCCTGCCTCCGCGAGGAGTTCAGCGATCTTCAGGGACGCCGACGGGTCCTTCTCGGAGGGCTTGAGGACGAAGGTGTTGCCGGTCGCGATGGCGATCGGGAACATCCACATCGGCACCATCGCCGGGAAGTTGAACGGCGTGATGCCCGCGACCACGCCCAGGGGCTGGCGGATCGACGAGACGTCCACCTTGGACGCGACCTCGGTCGACAGCTCGCCCTTCAGCTGCACGGTGATCCCGCACGCCAGGTCGACGATCTCCAGGCCGCGCGCGACCTCGCCCAGCGCGTCGCTGTGCACCTTGCCGTGCTCGGCGGTGATCAGTTCGGCGATCGCGTCCCGGTTGGCGTCCAGCAGCGCGCGGAACTTGAACAGGATCGTGGTGCGCTTGGCGAGGGACGAGGTGCCCCAGGTCGCGTACGCGTCCTTGGCGGCGGCTACGGCCGCGTCGACCTCGTCGACGGTCGCGAAGGCGACCTTGGTGGTGACCGCGCCGGTCGCCGGGTCGGTGACCGGCCCGTACGTGCCCGACGCGCCTTCGACGGTCTTGCCGCCGATCCAGTGGTTGACGATCTTCGTCATGGCCAGATGCTCCTTCACAGATGGCGGCGTCGGGTGGAGACGTGCCGTTCGTACAGCTCACGTGCCTTGACCGCGGACGATCGGGTCGCGGTCGCGGCCACAGGTACATCCCACCAGGCCTGCGCGGGAGGCGCGCCCGACACTGTGTCTGCGGTTTCGGTCTCCACGTAGACACATGTGGGAGTGTCCGCGGCCCGCGCCACGGCGAGTGCCTCGCGCAGGTCGCTGACGGTCTTCGCGCGCAGCACGCGCATGCCGAGGCTGGCCGCGTTCGCGGCGAGGTCGACGGGCAGCGGGGCGCCGGTGTAGCTGCCGTCGTCGGACTGGTAGCGATAGGCGGTGCCGAACCGCTCGGCGCCCACCGACTCCGACAGCCCGCCTATCGACGCGTACCCGTGGTTCTGTATCAGCAGGACCTTGATCGCGATGCCTTCTTGTACGGCGGTCACGATCTCCGTCGGCATCATCAGGTACGTGCCGTCGCCGACCAGCGCCCACACCTGCCGGTCCGGGGCGGCCAGCTTCACGCCGATGGCGGCCGGGATCTCGTAGCCCATGCAGGAGTAGCCGTACTCCACGTGGTACTGGTCGAACGACCGCGTCCGCCACAGCTTGTGCAGATCGCCGGGGAGCGAGCCCGCCGCGTTGATCAGGATGTCCGACTCGTCGACGATCTCGTCCAGCGCGCCCAGGACTTGGGGCTGCGTGGGGCGTACGTCGGGCTCCTCGGCCTCGTAGCAGGCGTCGACGCGCTGTTCCCAACGCTCCTTGTCCTCGCGGTACTCGGCGATGTACGAGGGTGCTACCCGGTAGCCGTCCGGGCCCAACTCCTCGGCCAGCGCGGCCAGTCCACTCCGGGCGTCCGCGATCAGCGGCTGGCCGGCGAGCTTGTGGCCGTCGTAGGCAGCGATGTTGAGGTTGAGGAAGCGGACGCCGGGGCGTTCGAAGAGGGTGCCGGAGGCGGTGGTGAAGTCGGTGTAGCGGGTGCCGATGCCGATCACCAGGTCGGCGAGGCGGGCGAGTTCGTCGGCGGTCGCGGTGCCGGTGTGGCCGATGCCGCCGACGTCCTGGGGGTGGTCGTGGTTCAGGGAGCCCTTGCCGGCCTGGGTCGAGGCGACGGGGATGCCGGTGGCCGCCGCGAACTCGGCGAGGGCGGCCTCGGCACGGCTGTGGTGGACTCCGCCGCCCGCGATGATCAGGGGACGCTTGGCCGCCCGAACTGCCCTTACCGCTTCGGCGAGTTCGGCCGGGTCGGCGGCCGGTCGCCGTACGTACCAGGTGCGTTCGGCGAAGAACTCGTCCGGCCAGTCGTGGGCCTCGGCCTGAACGTCCTGCGGGAGCGCGAGAGTTACGGCACCGGTCTCGACGGGGTCGGCGAGTACGCGCATGGCGTTCAGGGCCGCGGGGATCAGGGCTTCCGGCCGGGTGACGCGGTCGAAGTACTTCGACACCGGGCGCAGACAGTCGTTGACCGACACATCGCCCGCGTACGGGACTTCGAGCTGCTGGAGCACCGGGTCGGCGGCGCGGGTGGCGAAGGTGTCGCCGGGGAGGAGCAGCACCGGGAGGTGGTTGATCGTGGCGAGCGCGGCGCCGGTGACGAGGTTGGTGGCGCCGGGGCCGATGGATGTCGTCACGGCGTGCGCGGACAGGCGATTCGACTGACGCGCGTAGCCGACTGCCGCGTGGACCATGGACTGTTCGTTGCGGCCCTGGTGGTACGGCATGTCGTCTTCGTACTCGAGGAGTGCCTGGCCGAGGCCGGCCACGTTGCCGTGGCCGAAGATGCCCCAGGTCGCGCCGATCAACCGCCGTCGTACGCCGTCGCGTTCGGTGTACTGGGCGGACAGGAAGCGTACGAGCGCCTGCGCGACCGTGAGCCTCGTCGTTGAGGTCATCGGTAAACCTCTGTGCTTTCTACGTGGGCCGGGTGGAAGCAGATCCGCCACTCCCTCGTCTCACCTGGCCCCGCCATGACGTTCAGGTAGTACATGTCGTGACCCGGCTGGGCGATCGACGGGCCGTGCCAGCCATCGGGCACGAGCACGGCGTCGCCGGAGCGGACCTCCGCGAGGACGTCGGATCCGCCCTCACGGGAGGGGAATACGCGCTGATAGCCGAAACCGTTCGGGCCGTCGATCTCGAAGTAGTAGATCTCCTCCAACTCGGCTTCCTCGCCCGGCCGTTGTTCGTCGTGCTTGTGGGGCGGGTACGAGGACCAGTTGCCGCCGGGCGTGATCACCTCGACGGCGATGAGCTTGTCGCAGGCGAAGGCGTCGGCGGAGGCGAAGTTGCGGACGCGGCGAAGGCAGGTGCCGTCGCCTCGCCGTTCCACGGGAACCTCCGGCGCGGGGCCGTAGCGAGCGGGGAGTCGTCGCTCGCACTTCGCTCCTGCCAGGGCGAAGCGGCCTCCCGCGCCGGAGGCGATCTTGACCTGGGCGTCGCGGGGTACGTACGCGAAGTCGGTGACTCCGGCGAACACGCTTTCCCTGCCCAGGAGTTGGAACTCTTCGTCCATAATTCGCACGGTACATCCACCACTGAGCGGAAGCACGATCCACTCGCTGTCACCGGTGGTGAAGTGGTGCGTCCCGCCCGGCTCCAGCTCGACGACCCGCAGACTGCTGTGGGTCCATCCGGCCCGCTTGGGGTCGATGTCCACGGCGTACTGCGCGTTGGCGGCGGAGCCCTTGGGGACGTACAGCTCGGGAACGTACGGCTCGGCGGTCGTCATAACGCGGCCCTCACAGCAGTCCTACGGCGGTGTCCACGGCGGCGGAGACGTCTCCGTCCGGCGGGTAGAGCAGCGAGCGGCCTACCACCAGGCCGCGGACGGTGGGGAGTTGGAGGGCGCCGCGCCACTTCTCGTAGGCGCCGTCCTGGTCGTCGCCGACCTCGCCGCCGAGGAGGACGGCGGGGAGGGTGGAGGTCTCCATGACCTGGGCCATGTCGTCCGGGTTCTCGGTGACCGGGAGCTTGAGCCAGGTGTAGGCCGAAGTGCCGCCCAGGCCCGAGGAGATGGCGATGGACTTGATGACGGCCTCGGCGGAGAGATCGTTCTTCAGCTTGCCCTCGTCGGTGCGGCGGCTGATGAACGGCTCGACGAACAGCGGGAGTCGGCGCGCGGCCATGTCGTCGATGGCACGGGCGGTGGACTCCAGGGTGGTCAGCGAGCCCGGGTCGTCGTAGTCGATGCGCAGAAGCAGTTTGCCCGCGTCGAAACGGAGGCGCTCGATGTCCTGGGCGCGGTGGCCGGTGAAGCGGTCGTCGAGTTCGAAGCTCGCGCCCTGGAGGCCGCCGCGGTTCATCGAGCCCATGACGACCTTGCCGTCGAGGGCGCCGAGGAGGAGCAGGTCGTCGAGGATGTCGGCGGTCGCGAGGACGCCGTCGACGCCGGGCCGGGACAGCGCGAGGCAGAGGCGTTCGAGCAGTTCGGCGCGGTTGGCCATGGCGAACTTGTGGTCGCCGACGCCGAGCGCGCCGCGGGCCGGGTGGTCGGCGGCGACGATCATCAGCCGGCCGGCGTCGTTGAGGAGGGGCCTGCGGACGCGGCGGGCGGCGGCCTCGGCGATCGCCTCGGGGTGCCGGGCGCGGACGCGGACGAGTTCGGAGATGTCGACGCGGGGGCCGGTGCCGGTACCGGTACCGGCGGTGCCTCCCTCGTGGCCCGAGGGTCCGGAGGGATCCGTGAGACCGGTGAGACCGTCGCCGCCCCCGTGCTCGTGCTCGGCGCCCGCCACGCGGCCGGCCCTCACAGCACTGCTCCGGCCGCGATCGCGCCCTCGACCTCGGCGACCGTGGGCATCGCGGACGAGCACTCCAGGCGCGAGGCGACGATCGCGCCGGCCGCGTTGGCGTACCGCATGATCTTCTCCAGGTCCCAGCCGGCCAGCAGGCCGTGGCACAGAGAGCCGCCGAAGGCGTCACCGGCGCCGAGTCCGTTGAGGACGTTCACGGGCAGCGGGGGCACCTCGGCGGACTCTCCGGCCCGGTTGACCGCGAGGACGCCCTTGGGGCCCTGCTTGACCACGGCGAGTTCGACACCGGCGTCCAGGAGCGCCTGAGCTGCGGCGTGCGGCTCGCGCACTCCGGTGGCGACCTCCACCTCGTCGAGGTTGCCGACGGCGACGGTGGTGTGGCGCAGGGCCTCCTCGTAGAAGGGGCGGGCCGCGCTCGGGTCCTTCCAGAACATCGGCCGCCAGTCGAGGTCGAAGACCGTCGTACCGGACTTGGCGCGATGGGCGAGGGCCGCGAGCGTGGCCGTACGGCTGGGCTCCTCGCTCAGGCCGGTGCCGGTGATCCAGAAGATGCGGGCCTCGTGGATCGCGTCCAGGTCCAGCTCGTGGGCGTCGATCTCCAGGTCCGGGGCCTTGGGCTGCCGGTAGAAGTACAGCGGGAAGTCGTCCGGCGGGAAGACCTCGCAGAAGGTGACCGGGGTGGGCAGGCCGGGGACCGGGGTGACCCAGCGGTCGTCGACGCCGAAGTCGCGCAGCGCCTCGTGCAGGTAGGTGCCGAAGGGGTCGTCGCCCGTGCGCGTGATCACGGCCGTGGCGCGTCCCAGGCGGGCCGCGGCCACCGCGACGTTCGTCGCCGAGCCGCCGAGGAACTTCCCGAAGGTCGTCACCTGGGGCAGTGGCACGCCCGTCTGCAGCGGATAGAGGTCCACCCCTATCCGCCCCATGGTGATCAGGTCGTACGCCATCGACATCCCCATTCGTTTCGGCTCTCCACGGTTTGTAGTCCCGTGGGCCGAGCGCTGTCAATGTTTTGTCCAGACATTCGGACGATACGTGGACGGCTGGTCGTTTGTCGGGTGCGGGTCCGTCGTGGTTGCTCGCGCAGTTCCCCGCGCCCCTATCGGGGCGCTGTCGTGCCGTAGGACTATCAGTGGATGTCTGTTGCTGCTGTGCGCGTCCGTGCCGGGCAGGGGCCCGGCGGGTCCTGGGAGACCGTGCTCGGTTCGCCCCACCCCGGACTGCGACCCGGGGTCATCAGTTATCGCGGGATACGGCTCGCGCTGGCGCGGCCTCGGGCTCGGCTCGAGGTGCCTATCGGGGCCGCGACTCTGTTGCTCGGGTTCGAGGGGACCGTGCGGATCTCTCGGGCCGGGCGGGAGACGGCGGAGCTTGCTTCCGTTTTCTGTGGGCCTACGACCACTGCGGCGCTCGGTGAGCACAGTGGGCGGCTCGCGGGGGTCGAGGTGCTGCTGATGCCGTGGGCCGCGTTCACGCTGTTCGGGACGGCTCAGCACGAACTCGCCGACCGGGTGGTGGACCCCGACGAACTGCCCCACGACCTCGGCTCCCGCTGGGCGAGCATCGGCGAACTGGCCGCCGCGCTCGCCGCGTTGCCGACCTGGACCGCCCGATTCGGGCTGCTGGACGACGTGTTCACCCGCTGGTCGGCGGCCGGTACGCCGAGTTCGGCGCGGGTGGTACGGGCCTGGTCGGAGCTGGTGCGCACCTGGGGCGCGATGCCGGTGCCCCACCTCGCCGACGAAGTGGGCTGGAGCGTACGGCAGTTGGAGAACCGTTTCCGGGAGCAGATCGGACTCGGCCCCAAGGCGGCGGCCCGCGTACTGCGGTTGCAGCGCGCCCGGCGACTCCTCGCGGCCGGTCGCAGCCAGGCGGAGACCGCGGCGGTCTGCGGTTTCTACGACCAGGCGCACCTGAGCGGCGAGTTCAGGGCGATGACGGGGTGCACGCCGGGTCAGTTCACGGTGGCCCGGGTGAGTCCGCCCACGGGGCGGACCGGGGCGCCGGCCGGGGACCGGATGACGGGCGAGGCGACGAGTCTGCTGCTCGCTCCGGGCCGTGGTGCGGATTTCTCCAAGACCGGTCGCGCGCGTTGATGCAGGCTGAGCGCCTGGCCGCCCGTTGATCCCTGGGGACGCGCAGGCCTCCAGGGGTCGCCGGGCCGGTGGACGGGGGCACGGGGGGGCACCACGGGGGGCACGGGGGTGCCGGGAACGGGGGGTGCAGGGAAGCCGGTGGGCCGGGCCTGACGCAGCGGGTCCGGCCCACCTTGCTGCGCCCCCCTTTCCCTCCTGTGCCAACCCTTCCCCTCACGTGTCAACGCGCCGCGCCCTTGCGCCCGCGTGCGCCTTTGCGTCACCTGTGTCACAAAAGCCCCCCTCGTGTCACACATGTCGCGTGTACGCGGGTCTTGCGTCACACCCGACCCACAGGCACTGCCCCTTCCTCACTCTGTGTCGTTGACCGGGCACAGGCTTTGTGATCGCCAGCGCAGCGCACGGCTCCCCCGACGGCCGCCCCCGGCCGCCGCCGCAGCGCGCGCAGGGAGGTGCACTCATGACCGACCGACGGCTCTGGTCGTACAAGGAAATCGCGGCCCACATCCGGGTCCAGCCGGACACCGTCCGCTCCTATCGCAAGCACGGCCTGCTGCCCCCGCCCGACCACGTGGAGAGCGGCAAGCCGTACTGGTACGCCGACACGGTCCGGGCCTGGGTCGCCTCCCGGCCCGGCAACCGGGGCCGTAGGGACGACTGATCCCGAGTCGGTGCGCCGACGCGGTACCGGCCGGACTGCACCGGTGCCGCGTTGGCGTCCACTGCCGCATCGGCGTCCAGCATGGTCCGGTGGGCCTGGTCCGGCACGGGAAGCGCACGGGTAGTCATACGACAATCCACTTTTGGTGCGGAGTAATTCCATCGCCACCCGACACTCCCTGCTCAGCGGGCATTTGACGGTGTGAGCATTTCCCATATGGCTCGTTATCTTTTCGACAACGCTGCCGTCCAGACGGCAGGGCGTTTCTCCGTACTCGAATCCCGCTACGACACCGCGTCCAGAAGGGCGTTGGAGCGGACCGGGCTCGGCCCGGGGTGGCGGTGTCTCGAAGTCGGCGGTGGCGGCGGGTCGTTGGGCGACTGGCTGGGCGAGCAGGTCGGGCCGGAGGGCGCGGTGACGGTCACGGACATCGAGCCGGCCCGCGCCGCGTCCCGGCCCCGGGCGGCGAACGTACGGCTGCTGCGGCACGACATCACCCGCGATCCGCTGCCCGGCGACGGTTTCGACCTGGTGCACGCGCGGCTCGTACTGCTCCATCTGCCCGAGCGGCTAAGGGTGTTGGAGCTGCTGGTCGGTGCCCTGCGGCCGGGTGGCTGGCTGGTCCTCGAGGAGTTCGACTGCGGCTGGACTCCCGTGCTCGCCGCGCCCGACGACAGCGCGGTACTGCTCTTCGAGCGCGTGCACGGCTCCCTGATGACCCTGCTGGAGAAGGCCGGTGCCGAACCGCTGTGGGGCCGGCACGTGGTGCGGGCGATGCTGCGGGCCGGGCTGACGGAGGTCACGGCGACGACGTACGCGGAGGCCTGGCCCGGCGGCGGTACGGGGATCGGCCTGCACCGCGCCAACACCGAGCAAGTCACCGCCGGCCTCGCCGAGTTGGGTGTCACGACCGCCGAGGTGGACGCCTTCCTCGCCCTGCTGGCCGACCCGCGCTTCGTCGTCAACTCCTACCCCCTGATCAGTGCGCTGGGCCGCCGCCCGGAAGAGGGTTCCTCGCGATGACCACCGATCGCCGTGTCAACTACCTGGAAACCCATGCGCCGTTGACGGAAGATCCCCTCGCCCTCATGGCCCGGCTCGCCCGCAGCGGCCTGTACGACCAGTACGCGGTGTACGAGAACGGCCCGGAATGGTCGTACGCCGGCGGCGCGCTCGCCACGTTCCGGCTGGGCCCCGAGGTCTGTCGTACGGAAGGTGTACGGGATCTGTCTGCCGTCGACGAGTGGCTCGCCGCGCTGCCGGTGACCGGGTGGCGGGTCTACGGCTGGGCCGCCTTCGAGTTGGGGGCGGCGCTGGCGGGGGTGCACATGCGTGACGTCGACGGCGATGGCGGCGGCGAGGGAGACCTGTTGTATCTGGTCGTGCCGGCCAGCGAGGTGCGGGTCGAGGGCGACCGGGTGCTGGTGCGCGCGGCGGATGCGGGTGGGCTGGACCAGCTGGTCGGGCTCGTCCGCACCCAGGGGGAGTTCCGTGCCCCGGGGGAGTTGGGCGCCCCTGTATCTGCCGAGCGAGTCAGTGTGCCGTTGGAGGACACCGGCGGTTATCGCGACGCCGTCGCCGATGCCCTGAACGACCTGCGCGGGCCAGGCCCGTTGACGAAGGTGATCCTGTCGCGGCGGGTCGCGGTGCCCGTGCCGCTGGATCTGACCGCCACCTATGTCGTGGGGCGGCGGGCCAACACACCCGCGCGGTCCTTCCTGTTGGACCTCGGCGGTATCGGCGCGGCCGGCTTCAGCCCGGAGACCGTCGTCGAAGTCACCGGCGACCGGCGGGTGGTGAGCCGTCCGCTGGCCGGGACCCGGGCCCGCACCGGCACGCCGGACGAGGACGCCCGACTGCGCGCCGACCTGCTGAGCGACCCGAAGGAGATCCACGAACACGCCATCTCCGTGAAACTGGCGCTGGAGGACCTCGCCCTCGTCTGCGACGACACCTGCGCCACCGAGTACATGACCGTCGCGGAACGCGGCACCGTCCAGCATCTCGCCTCGACGGTCGTCGGCCGCCTCCGCGCCGACCGCACCCCGTGGCAGGCCTTCGCCGCCCTGTTCCCCGCCGTCACCGCCACCGGAATCCCCAAGACACCCGCCTACGACCTGATCCGCGCGCTGGAGGACCAACCCCGCGGCCTCTACGCCGGTGCCGTCCTCACCTACGACTCCTCCGGCGCCCTCGACGCCGCGCTCGTCCTGCGCAGCGTCTTCCAACAGGGCGGCCACTGCTGGCTCCAGGCCGGCGCCGGAATCGTCCGGCACTCACACCCGTCCCGCGAACACGAGGAGACCTGCGAGAAGCTCCGGAGCATCGCGGCGCACTTGGTTCCTGCGCCGGACCGCTGACGGCCGATGCGGTTGCCACTCAGGGGTCGTCTCGGAGGTCAGCTCCACGGCTCGATGACCGTCACCCCCGCCCCCGGTGCCGTGCCCATCGCCGCCAGTGCGGCCGGGGTCTCGGCCAGGGTGATCGTGGAGGTGGCCAGGAGGTCGGGGCGCAGTACGCCTGTTCTGACCAGCTCCAGCATGGGCGGGTAGGTGTGGGCGGCCATGCCGTGGCTGCCGAGGAGTTGGAGTTCCAGGGCGATCGCCCTGGCCATGGGGACCGGGGTCGTACCGGAGGGCGACGGGAGGAGGCCCACCTGGATGTGGCGGCCTCGGCGGCGCAGGCCGTTCACCGAGGCGGCGCAAGTCGCGGGTGAGCCCAGGGCGTCCAGGGAGAGGTGGGCGCCGCCGCCCGTCAGGTCGCGTACCGCCTGCGCCGTGTCCGGGGTGCTCGCACCGTCCACGCACTCCGCCGCCCCGAACTTCCTTGCCAGGTCCAGCGCTTGGGGCGACACGTCGACGGCGATGACACGGGCGCCCGACGCCGCCGCGATCATCACCGCCGACAGGCCGACTCCCCCGCAGCCGTGCACCGCGACCCACTCCCCCGCCGCGACCCGCCCCTGCTGCACCACCGCGCGGAACGCCGTGGCGAACCGGCAGCCGAGCGAAGCCGCTGTCGCGAAGGACATTCCGTCGGGGATCGCCACCAGGTTCACGTCGGCGTGGTCCAGGGCGACGTACTGGGCGAAGGAACCCCAGTGTGTGAAGCCCGGCTGGGTCTGGCGTTCGCACACCTGCTGGTCGCCGGCGGCGCATGCCGGGCAGGTTCCGCAGGCGCACACGAACGGTACGGTGACGCGGTCTCCGGGGTGCCAGTTCGTCACCCGGGTGCCCACCGTCTCGATCACGCCGGCGAGTTCGTGGCCCGGGACGTGGGGCAGGGTGATGTCGGGGTCGTGGCCCTGCCAGCCGTGCCAGTCGCTGCGGCAGAGGCCGGTGGCTTCGACCCTCACGGTCACTCCGTGGGCTGCGGGGCTGGGGTCGGGTACGTCCCGTACCTCGGCGGGTTCACCGTATTGCTCGAACACCACCGCTTTCATTTGGGCTCCCATCGCCGTTTTTGTCTGCGGGTACGTCGTGGCTGGTCGCGCAGTTCCCCGCGCCCCTAAGGGGGTTCTCTCCTCCCTCGCTTACACCGAACCGGTCGTGGAAGCGGCGCAGCGGGGCCGGTGCCCACCAAGTGGCCTCGCCTGTAAGGCGCATGATCGCCGGGACCAGCAGGCTGCGGACCACCATCGCGTCCATCAACACCGCCAGCGCGATGCCCAGGCCCAGCATCTTCGTGTTCGTCACCCGGGACGTGCCGATCGCGATCATCACCACCGCCAGGATCACCGCCGCCGCCGTGATCAGCCCGCCCGTGCGCTGGAGGCCGTGGCGGACCGCCTCGTTGTGGTCGCCCGTGCGGTCGTACTCCTCCTTGATGCGGGAGAGCAGGAACACGCCGTAGTCCATGGAGAGTCCGAAGGCGACGCAGAACATCAGGACCGGGAGGGTGGTTTCTATGGAGCCGGTGCTGGTGAAGCCGAGCAGGCCGGAGAGGTGGCCGTCCTGGAAGACCCAGACCACCGCGCCGAACATCGCGGTGAGGCTGAGCGCGTTGAGCAGTACCGCCTGGATCGGGATCAGCACGCTGCCGGTCAGGAGGAAGACCAGGAGCAGGGTGACCACGGCGATGAGGACGGCGGCCCAGGGCAGGCGGGTCGCTATCGCGTGCTTGGAGTCGACCAGGACGGCCGCCGTACCGGTCACCTTGGTGGTGAAGGGGGCGTCCGTGGCGCGCAGGTCACCGACCAGGCGCTGGGCCGCGGCGTCGACCGCCTCGCCCTTGGGCAGCACCGTGAAGTACGCGGAGTCGCCCTTCACCAGGGGGCCGTCCACCCGGGTCACCTCGGGGAGTCGGGAGATTCTGGCCTTGTACTCGGTGTACTGCGCCGGTGTCGCCCGGCCCTCGGCGAGCACTTCGAGGCCGCCGCCGGGGTTGCCGGGGAAGCCGTCCCGGATGTGCTGCTGCACGACGTGCGACTCGGCGCCCGAGGGCAGTTGGCGGTCGTCCGCGGTGCCGAACTTGACGCCGAGGAAGGGCAGTCCGAGGAGGACGAGGACGGCTGTGGTGGCGAGGGCGAAGAAGGGGGCCCTGCGCATCACGAGGGTCGCCAGGCGGGCCCAGGCCGTGCCTTCCTCGCCGGAACCGGACGTCTGCGCGGGCCTGCCTCGGCGGAACAGGCGTCGTAGGTCCAGGGAGTTGACCCGGTGGCCGAGCAGCAGGAGTGCTGCCGGGAGGAGGATCAGGGCGGCTGCCGCTGCCAGGAGCACCACGGCGATGCCCGCGTAGGCGAAGGAGCGCAGGAAGTACATCGGGAAGACGAGCATCGCGGCCAGGGACACCGCGACCGTGAGGGCGGAGAAGAGCACCGTGCGGCCGGCTGTGCGCAGGGTGGTGGCGATGGCGGGCAAGGGCTCGGCGCCGGTGGACAGTTCCTCGCGGAAGCGGCGGACGATGAAGAGGGCGTAGTCGATGGCAAGGCCCAGGCCCAGGGCCGTGGTGAGGTTGATCGCGAAGACCGAGACGTCGGTGAACTCCGTGAGGCCGCGCAGCACCGCGTTCGTCCCGAGGATCGCGACGATGCCGATGCCGAGCGGGAGCAGGGCCGCTATCGCGGAGCCGAAGACCATCACCAGAAGGAGGAGGGTCACGGGCAGGGCGATCATCTCGGCGCGGGCGAGGTCCTCCTTGATGGTCGTCTGCATCTCGTGGCGGACGGCGACGATGCCGCCGACCTTGACCCGCACCGGGCCGTGGGTGCCGCGGAGGGCGGGCGCGATGCGGTCCAGGGTGTCGGTCGTCGTCTTCTCGTCGCCCGTGAGGTGGGCGGCGATCAGTGCCTCGTGTCCGTCCTTCGCGCGCAGGGCGGGGGATTTGGTCTGCCAGTAGGAGCCGACACCTATGACGCCCCGCTCGCCGGTCAGCCGGGCGGTGAGGCGGTCGGCCTCGGCGGCGACCGCCGGGTCGTCCACCGAGGCGCCGCCGGAGTCGACGAGGAGCAGGAGGTTGGGCTGCGAGGCCGGGAACTCGCGCTCCAGTGCCTTGGTCGCGTACGTCGACTGGGCGTTCGGGTCCTCCCAGCCGCCGCTGCCCAGCCGGTCGGCGACTCCGCTGCCGGCCACCACGGCCAGCGCGGTGAGCACGAGGGCCACGAGCAGCGACAACCGTGGGCGGGCGGTCACGAAACGCGTCCATCCCCCGAGGCGCGGTGGGCTGTTGACTTCGGTCATCGTGCGGTGCTCCCCTTCACCTTGACCCGGCCTCCGAGCAGACCGGAGGCATGGGTCGGCCCTGCAATAGAATGGCAAACACGAGAGATCGCTCGCGTTTCGCCGGAGCACCAGAATGCGAGCGGCCGCTCGTGTTTGTCAACGTCGTTCGGAGAGCTGGGGATAACTCGTGTCCGTGGACCAGGAGAAGACAAGCCCCCGCCGCCAGGCCCGCGGCGAGCGCCGCATCGCCCAGCTGCTGGAGGCCGCCGCCAACGTCTTCTGCACGACCGGCTACACGGCCTCCAGCACCAACGCCATCGCCCGCGAGGCCGGCGTCTCACCGGGCACGCTCTACCAGTTCTTCCCGAACAAGGAAGCGATCGCGATCGAGCTGGGCGACCGGCTCATCCACCAGATGCGGGAGACCACCGGCGAGGCGCTCGCCGCGGTCGACCCGTCGACCCCGCTGGAGGAGGCCATCGGCACCCTCGTCGACCGCTTCACCGCCTTCAGCTGCCAGCACCCGGTGTTCTTCGCCCTGATGCACGGCCCGGACATCCCCGGCCGGCTCACCGAAGAGCACGACGCGCTGCACGCGCACCTGCTCGGCCAGGTCGAGGCACTCATCGCGGCGTTCCTGCCCGGCGCCCCCGCCGCCGACGTCACCCGTACCGCACACCTGTGCCTGGGCCTCTACAAGGCCGGCCTGGAACTGGTCCTCTCCCACGAGGGCAGCGAACGCGACGCGTACGTCCGGGAGTTGAAGAACGTCCTGATCCGCTATCTGGAACCCCTGCTCACCGAGTACCGGGCCACCGCGGACCTCACCACGACTCGGACCCCCTGACCGCTCCCTCGGGCCCCACCCGCTCCCCCCGCAACCGCAGCGCGACCAGCGGAAACACCAGCACGGACACCATCGCCGCGCCCACCAGCGCGGCCGCGTCCGCCGTCTTCAGGACCTTGTCGTCGACCCCGATGGTGGTGATGGCGACGACCAGGGGCAGCGCGGTCGAGGCGAGGAGGGTGAGGGCGCGCCGGTCCCGTCGTAGGAGATCGCGCGGGGCGAGGGCGTAGACCGGAAGGCCTCGGACAAGGAGGAAGAGGGCCAGGAACACCGGCAGGAGCAGCAGGGCGTGGCCGCCTGACAGCAGGGCGTCCAGGTCGAACTCGATGCCGGTGACGACGAAGAACACCGGGACCAGGAAGCCGAAGCCCATCGCCTCGACCCTCTCCAGGACCGAACCCGCGCTCTCCGGGGCCGCGCCGTGCAGCACCAGGCGGGTGATCAGGCCGGCGGCGAAGGCGCCGAGGAGGGTGTCGAGGCCGAGGGCCTGGGAGATGCCCAGCATGACTGCCAGGAGGAGCACCACCAGCCGTACGGCGAACTGGCCGCTGCTGTGCAGGGTCTTGGCGATGACCCGGGAGAACCACGGCGGACGCGGGCGCATCGCCCACCACACCGCCCCGGCAGTGAGGAGCGCGAACGCGGCCAGCAGGGCCGTGGAGCGGCCGGGCGCGCGGCCGCTCAGCAGCAGCGCCATCGCGATGACCGGCCCGAACTCCCCCACCGCGCCGAACGCCAGCATCACGGAGCCGAAGCGCGAGTGCAGGTCCCCCGCGTCGCGCAGCACCGGCAGGACCGTGCCGAGGGCGGTGCTGGTGAGGGCCGTACCGACGTAGACGCCCTTGGACCAGCCGGAGAGGAGGGTGGCCAGGGCCAGGCCGACGGCCAGGGAGATCAGCCACGCGCGTACCGACCGTTTGAGCGTGTCGCCTCGGATCCTGTCGAACTCGATCTCGTATCCGGCGAGGAAGATCAGCATCGTCAGACCGAGGTTGGACAGGGTGTCGATCACCTGTCCGTCGCCCGCCCAGCCGAGTACGTCCGGGCCTACGACGATGCCCAGCAGGATCTCGAAGATGACCAGCGGGACCGGTAGCCAGCGGCCGATCCCGTAGGCCAGTAGGGGCGCCAGTACGGCGATGGCCATGATCAGGACGAGCGTCCCGGGCTGCGACATGAGGCGTATCTACCATAAAGTTCCGGTAAATCTGCCCTGTAGGAGTACGAGGGGATTTGCCGTGACCTACTCTCCGCCGCCCGGCGCGCCCCGGGCCCGTATCCCCGGGCCGCAGCAGCCGCCGCCGACGTACCCCCAGATCCGTACCGGCCTGTGGAAGCACTGCCTGGGCGGCGGGCTGGCACTGTGGGTACTGACCGCGCTGGTCACGTACGCGACGAAGAACACCACCCTCCTGCCGACGCTGATCCTGCTCGGCAGCTTCCTGGTGCCGGTCACCTTCGTCCTGTGGGCGTACGAGCGGCACGGGCGCGACCTGGGCGTCAGCGTGATCCTGGGCTGCTTCCTGACCGGCGGCACGCTCGGGGTGCTGGGCGCCTCGGTGATGGAGTACTACCTGCTGCACCCCTCCCTGTGGATGTTCGTCGGCGTCGGTCTCATCGAGGAGGCCGTGAAGCTGGGGGCACTGATGTTCGTGCTGCGCCGGCAGCCCCGCCTGCACGGGATTCGCGCCGGCCTGGTGCTCGGCGCGACGGTCGGCTTCGGCTTCGCGGCCCTGGAGAGCGCCGGGTACGCCTTCAACGCGGCCGTCTCCACCAAAGGCATCGATCTGCGGGCCCTCCTGGAGACCGAGATCCTGCGCGGGGTTCTCGCGCCCTTCGGGCACGGCCTGTGGACGGCGGTCGCGGGCGCCGTCCTGCTCTCCTACCGACAGCTGAACGGTCGCTTCCGCTTCGCCGGCCCGGTCGTCGGCACGTATCTCGGCGTCTCGTTGCTGCACGCCCTGTGGGACTCGACGCACGGCATCGCGATCTGGCTGGTGGCCCGACTGTCGGGCGCGGGCCTGGACAAGCAGCTGTTCGCCCAGGGGTACATCCCGACTCCGACCGACCAGCAGGAGCATCTCTTCACGATGTTCTCGGTGGGCGGAACGGCACTCGTGGCGCTGTTCGGCGTCGCCTGGGTGCGGTCGCTGGCCCGTCGCGACCCCTCTTGGAGAAATACCCCCTAGGGGTATACTCTGGGTTCCAGAGTGAGCCACCGTGGGCCACTCCGACCCCAACTGCCTCCACACGCCTCCACGAGGAGAACGACATGACCGCCCAGACCGACACCCAGGGTTCCGTCACCACCGTCTACAAGGTGAGCGGGATGAGCTGCGGACACTGCGAGGGCTCCGTCTCCGGCGAGATCTCCGGGCTGCCCGGTGTCAGCTCGGTGAAGGCCGTCGCGTCGACCGGCGAGGTCACCGTCGTATCCGCCGCCCCGCTCGACGACGAGGCCGTCCGCGCGGCCGTCGACGAGGCGGGCTTCGAGCTCGTCGGCCAGGCCTGAAGCAGCACCGGCACCACACTTCTGTTCTCCGACCGGGCCGTGCCGACCAGCTGATACTGGCTCCGTGCGGTCCGGTCCGATGTCTGGAGTCCGGACATGACCAGCACCACCACGATCGGCACCACCGCAGAAACTCCTATAGCCGCGGCCCCCGAAACCGCCGAAGCGGCCGAGGTCGAGCTGCTCATCGGCGGGATGACCTGCGCCTCCTGCGCGGCCCGCGTCGAGAAGAAGCTCAACCGCATGGACGGCGTCAGCGCCACGGTCAACTACGCGACCGAGAAGGCGAAGGTCAGCTATCCGGCGGGCATCCAGGTCGCCGACCTGATCGCGACCGTCGTGAAGACCGGGTACACCGCGGAGGAACCCGCGCCGCCGGCACCCGAGACACCGTCCGCTCCTGAGGCCGATCCCGAACTCGCCTCGCTGCGCGAGCGGTTGACCGTCTCCGCCGTCCTCGCGCTGCCCGTGGTCCTTCTCTCGATGATCCCGGCCCTGCAGTTCGACAACTGGCAGTGGCTCGCGCTCACTTTGGCCGCGCCGGTCGTCGTCTGGGGCGGACTCCCGTTCCACCAGGCCGCGTTCACCAACGCCCGGCACGGCGCCGCCACCATGGACACCCTCGTCTCGGTCGGCACGCTGGCCGCGTTCGGCTGGTCGGTGTGGGCGCTGTTCTGGGGCGACGCGGGCATGGCCGGCATGCACGACGAGTTCCGTCTCACCGTCTCGCGCACGGACGGCGCCTCGACGATCTACCTCGAAGTGGCCGCCGGAGTCGTCGCGTTGATCCTGCTGGGCCGCTATCTGGAGGCCCGTTCCAAGCGCCGCGCGGGAGCGGCCCTGCGCGCGCTGTTCGAACTGGGCGCCAAGGACGTGGCAGTTCTGCGGGACGGACGTGAAGTACGGGTCCCGGTGGCCGAGTTGGCGGTCGGCGACCGTTTCGTCGTACGGCCCGGGGAGAAGATCGCGACCGACGGCACCGTCGTCGAGGGCGTCTCGGCGGTCGACGCGTCGATGCTGACCGGCGAGTCGGTACCGGTGGACGTGGCACCGGGTGACACGGTCACCGGCGCGACGGTGAACGCCGGCGGACGGCTGGTCGTAGAAGCGAGCCGGGTCGGGTCGGACACTCAACTCGCCCGCATGGCACGGCTGGTGGAGGACGCGCAGAACGGCAAGGCCGAGGTGCAGCGGCTCGCGGACCGGATCTCCGGGATCTTCGTGCCGGTGGTCCTGCTGATCGCGGTCGCCACGTTCGGGGTGTGGCTAGGCGTCACGGGCGATGTGGCCGCCGCGTTCACCGCGGCCGTCGCCGTGCTGATCATCGCCTGCCCGTGCGCGCTGGGCCTGGCCACCCCGACCGCTCTCATGGTCGGCACCGGCCGCGGCGCCCAACTGGGCATCCTGATCAAGGGTCCCGAGGTGCTGGAGTCCACCCGCCGCGTCGACACGGTCGTCCTCGACAAGACCGGCACGATCACCACCGGCCGCATGACCCTCCAGGAGGTCTACGTCGCCGAAGGCACCGACGAGCGGCAGTTGCTGCGGCTCGCGGGCGCCCTGGAGCACGCCTCCGAGCACCCCGTCGCGCGGGCCGTGGCGGCGGGCGCGGAGGAGCGGGTGGGACCGCTGCCGTCGGCCGAGCACTTCGAGAACGTGCCCGGCCGTGGCGTACGCGGGCGCGTGGAGGGCCGTGAGGTGGCCGTGGGGCGCCTCTTCGACGTTCTTCCGGAGGAGTTGGCCCACGCCAGGTCCGAGGCCGAGAGCGGCGGCCGTACGGCCGTGGTGGTCGGCTGGGACGGAGCGGCGCGCGGAGTCGTCGCGGTCGCCGACGCGGTGAAGGAGACCAGCGCGGAGGCCGTACGGGAGTTGCGCGCGCTCGGGCTCACCCCGGTGCTGCTGACCGGCGACAACCGCGCGGTCGCGGAATCCGTGGCGGCCGCCGTCGGGATCGCCCCCGGGGATGTCATCGCCGAGGTGCTGCCCGAGGACAAGGTCGACGTCGTACGACGGCTGCAGGGCGAGGGGCGGACCGTCGCCATGGTGGGCGACGGGGTCAACGACGCCGCCGCGCTCGCCACCGCCGACCTGGGTCTCGCGATGGGTACGGGGACGGACGCGGCGATCGAGGCGAGCGATCTGACGCTGGTGCGCGGGGACCTGCGGGTGGCCGCGGACGCGATCCGGCTGTCCCGGAAGACGCTGAGCACCATCAAGGGCAATCTCGTGTGGGCTTTTGGATACAACGTGGCGGCTCTTCCGCTGGCCGCCGCGGGCATGCTGAACCCCATGATCGCGGGGGCCGCGATGGCCTTCTCCTCGGTGTTCGTGATCTCCAACAGCCTGCGACTTAGGACATTTCGCTGAAGTTCCGCAAAGTTACCGGGAGTTACGGGAACCTGAAGTAAGAGTCCCCCTAGAGACGGAGGACGGCCTCACATAAGCTCTTCACAAGGCTCGCGCATCATCCTTACGCTGGGGCCCCGACCACGACATCGGGGCTCTTGCGCACCTAAGGGACATATGCAAGAGACGCAGATCACAGTGGTGTGAACGTAACCATCGAAGGGGTTCGAAGGTCTAAGTTGACGATGTCAGCAAGCGTCTTGGGGGGCGCGAACTGGCATCTGAGGATGTCTTGGGGGACTTCCTCAGAGATGCGTTGCCGGGACACGTACACCGGGGAGCTTTGAGCGGCCCTCCCGTCGTGCGGTGTCCCGGCAGATCGCACACATCACTGGCTCCACCCAGTAGTACGAGGAGTTTTGCTCGTTCTGCTCAGTTCAACGAAGTCCAGTTTCATCGGGCTTCGGCACGACAGCGATTCAGGCGCTGGTTCTCCAAGGCGCCCGGCCGGATCCCGTGGGGGGAATCCGCACCGGGACATGGGAAGGCGCCCTGTACGCCGGCCCGTGGGGGGACCGTCGGCAGGGCGCCTTCTTCCATCTTTTTTTGAGGCTCGGTTCGCCTCCGGGGCGCAGAAGTCGGTGTCGAGAGCCCGATCGTGCTCGACCCTGCGGGCCTCCGCGCGCTCGCCCTCTCGACACCGACGCGCCCCTTCGGCTCACTCGCCGACGTGGGGCGAGGGGGTCGAAAGGGCGCGGTCTTGCCGTGGTCCGGAGTTTTGCAGTGCTCCGGAGTTGCTGCGGCGCCCCTTCCCTCAGGGACGCCGGGCACTGCTGCTTTTAGGGGCGCGGGGAACTGCGCGACCAGCCCCCACCGGGCCCGCAGTAAACGAACTACGCGGACCCAGCGGAGCGATCAGCGGCCCTCGACCGGGATGAAGTCCCGCTCGACGACGCCCGTGTAGATCTGGCGCGGGCGCCCGATGCGGGAGCCGGGCTCCTTGATCATCTCGTGCCACTGGGCGATCCAGCCCGGCAGGCGGCCCAGGGCGAACAGAACCGTGAACATCTCGGTCGGGAAGCCCATGGCCCGGTAGATCAGGCCGGTGTAGAAGTCGACGTTCGGGTAGAGGTTGCGCGAGACGAAGTAGTCGTCGGAGAGCGCGTGCTCCTCCAGCTTCAGCGCGATGTCCAGCAGTTCGTCGGACTTGCCGAGGGCCGAGAGGACGTCGTGCGCGGCAGCCTTGATGATCTTCGCGCGCGGGTCGAAGGACTTGTACACCCGGTGGCCGAAGCCCATCAGGCGGACGCCGTCCTCCTTGTTCTTCACCTTGCGGATGAAGGAGTCGACATCGCCGCCGTTGGCCTGGATGCCTTCCAGCATCTCCAGGACCGACTGGTTGGCGCCGCCGTGCAGCGGGCCCCACAGCGCGTTGATGCCGGCCGAGATCGAGGCGAACATGTTGGCCTGCGAGGAGCCGACCAGACGGACCGTGGAGGTCGAACAGTTCTGCTCGTGATCCGCGTGCAGGATCAGCAGCTTGTCGAGCGCGGAGACGACGACCGGGTCGAGGTCGTACTCCTGGGCCGGGACCGAGAAGGTCATGCGCAGGAAGTTCTCGACGTAGCCGAGGTCGTTGCGCGGGTAGACGAACGGGTGGCCGATCGACTTCTTGTACGCGTACGCCGCGATCGTCGGAAGCTTCGCGAGCAGCCGGATCGTGGAGAGGTTGCGCTGCTTCTCGTCGAACGGGTTGTGGCTGTCCTGGTAGAAGGTGGACAGCGCCGAGACGACCGACGACAGCATCGCCATCGGGTGGGCGTCGCGCGGGAAGCCCTTGTAGAAGTTCTTGACGTCCTCGTGCAGCAGGGTGTGCTGCGTGATGTCGTTCTTGAACACGGTGAGCTCGTCGACGGTAGGCAGCTCGCCGTTGATGAGCAGGTAGGCGACCTCCACGAAGGTGGAGCGCTCGGCCAGCTGCTCGATCGGGTAGCCGCGGTACCGGAGGATGCCCTGCTCACCGTCGAGGTAGGTGATGGCGGATTTATAGGCGGCGGTGTTCCCATAACCGCTGTCCAGCGTCACCAGACCGGTCTGGGCACGGAGCTTCCCGATGTCGAAGCCCTTGTCGCCGACGGTGCTGTCGATCACCGGGTAGGTGTACTCGCCGTCGCCGTACCGCAGTACTACAGAGTTGTCGCTCACGTCATCCCTCACCGACGTTGTGCCTCTTCTTCGAGGTTGCCCTGACTGTCTCTACCATCCCCCATTTGGCGCAGGAGAGTGCACTCGGGGTCGACCATTGGGCCTATCGGCGGCACTCAGTGCCGCCAACTTCCTCATCCTGCCCCCTCCACCCCGGCAACTGGAAGTGCTGTGTGACCTTCATGACTCATTTGATCGATCATTTTTTACGGTCAGTCTGAAGTCCAGTGCCGTGCAGCGCCGCCCCGCCGAGACCGTACGCACGGCCTGTCCGATGGCCTTGCGCGATCCGACCAGCACGACCAGCTGTTTGGCCCGGGTGACGGCCGTATACAACAGGTTCCGCTGGAGCATCATCCACGCGCTCGTCGTGACCGGGATCACCACGGCCGGATACTCACTTCCCTGCGACCGGTGAATTGTCACCGCATACGCGTGCGCCAGCTCGTCCAGTTCATCGAATTCGTACGGAACCTCCTCGTCCTCGTCCGTCAGCACCGTGAGGCTCTGTTCCACCGGGTCGAGTGAGGTGACGACGCCGACCGTGCCGTTGAAGACGCCGTTGGCGCCCTTCTCGTAGTTGTTGCGGATCTGGGTGACCTTGTCGCCGACCCGGAAGACCCGGCCGCCGAACCGCTTCTCCGCGAGGTCGGGCCGGCCGGGCGTGATCGCCTGCTGCAGCAGTCCGTTGAGGTTGCCCGCGCCCGCAGGTCCCCGGTGCATGGGCGCGAGCACCTGTACGTCCCGGCGCGGGTCGAGCCCGAACCTGGCCGGAATCCGACGCGCCACCACGTCCACGGTGAGCCGTCCGACCTCCTCCGTGTCGTCCTCGACGAAGAGGAAGAAGTCCTTCATGCCGTCGGTGAGCGGCTGCTGCCCGGAGTTGATCCGGTGTGCGTTGGTGATCACGCCGGACTGCTGGGCCTGCCGGAACACGCGCGTGAGGCGCACTGCGGGAATGGGACCGCCCTCGGCCAGCATGTCCCGCAGCACCTCGCCGGCGCCGACGCTGGGGAGTTGGTCCACATCGCCGACGAAGAGGAGGTGGGCTCCCGGGGGTACGGCCTTGACGAGCTTGTTGGCGAGGAGGAGGTCGAGCATGGAGGCCTCGTCGACCACGACCAGGTCCGCGTCCAGGGGACGGTCCTTGTCGTAGGCGGCATCGCCCCCGGGCTTCAGCTCCAGCAGCCGGTGGACTGTCGATGCCTCGGCACCGGTGAGTTCGGCAAGTCGCTTGGCGGCACGGCCGGTTGGGGCGGCGAGGACGACCTTGGCCTTCTTCGCGCGGGCCAGCTCGACGATCGAACGCACGGTGAACGACTTCCCGCAACCGGGCCCGCCGGTCAGTACGGCGACCTTCTTCGTCAACGCGAGCCGGACGGCGGCCTCTTGCTCGGGCGCAAGCTCCACACCCGTCCTCCCCTTCAGCCAGCCCAGCGCCTTGTCCCAGGCCACGTCGTGGAAGCCGGGCATACGGTCCGCCGCCGTGTGCAGGAGGCGGCGGAGCTGGGCGGCGAGGGAGAGTTCGGCACGGTGGAAGGGGACGAGGTAGACGGCGGTGACGGGGTCGGGGCTGCCGTCGGGACCCGGGACCTTCTCCCGTACGACACCGGGGTCGCCCGACTCCTCGTCCGGGAGGGCGAGTTCGGCGAGGCACTCGATGACGAGGCCGGTGTCGACCTGCAGCAGCTTCACCGCGTCGGCGATCAGCCGCTCCTCGGGGAGATAGCAGTTGCCCTGGTCGGTGGCCTGGGAGAGGGCGTACTGCAGCCCCGCCTTGACGCGCTCCGGACTGTCATGGGGAATCCCGACGGACTGGGCGATCTTGTCGGCGGTGAGAAAGCCGATGCCCCAGACGTCGGAGGCGAGGCGGTACGGCTGGTTCTTGACGACGGAGATCGACGCGTCGCCGTACTTCTTGTAAATGCGCACGGCGATGGACGTGGACACCTCGACGGTCTGGAGGAAGAGCATGACCTCCTTGATCGCCTTCTGCTCCTCCCAGGCGTCGGCGATCTTCTTGGTCCGCTTGGGCCCGAGCCCCGGCACCTCGATCAGCCGCTTCGGCTCCTCCTCGATGATCTGGAGGGTGTCCATGCCGAAGTGCTGGGTGATGCGGTCGGCGAAGACGGGTCCGATGCCCTTGACGAGGCCGGAGCCGAGGTAGCGGCGGATGCCCTGGATCGTGGCCGGGAGGACCGTCGTGTAGTTCTCCACGGTGAACTGCTTGCCGTACTGCGGGTGCGACCCCCAACGGCCCTCCATCCGGAGGGATTCGCCGGCCTGCGCACCGAGGAGCGCGCCTACGACCGTGAGCAGATCGCCGCCGCCGCGGCCGGTGTCGACACGGGCGACCGTGTAGCCGTTCTCCTCGTTGGCGTAGGTGATCCGCTCCAGGACACCTTCGAGGACGGCGAGGCGGCGCTCGCCTGTGGGGTTCCCCGGGGGTGTCGGCTGCTGGGTGGGCATGGGTCGACGGTACCGGGAGGGTGTGACAGTGCTCAGGGGAGTCGGCTGAGGGGGTGCTGCTTGAGGGCTTCGACGAAGGCGGTGAAGGCGGGGGTGGGGAAGGTGAGGGTCGCACGAGCCGGGGTCTTGGAGTCGCGTATAGCTATGTGGGCGGGGCGGTTGGCGATCTCTACGCAGGAGTTGCCGTCCCCGGCGCCTGAGTACGACGACTTCCGCCAGTGCTCGCGCATGTCCATGGAGTGCCTCACAGCTCTTTGGCCAGCCCATTAATGAAGTCACGGGACCGCTCGGGACTGAGCGACATGCCTTCTACCCTACGGAAGAGCGTTCGAAATACGCCGAGCTGGGCCTCGGAATCGACGAAAGCTGCAGCGTGAGGCGCATCGCCGACGGCCGTATCCAGCCTGGGTACGGCACCGCCTGCCAGCATCATGGCGGCCCAGGACCCGCCGAAGCCATCCAGATCGAACGGGACGACCCGCACGGTGACATTGCCCGCCTCGGAGGCTTCGAGAAGGCTGGCGAGTTGGGCCCGCGAGGCGGCGCGGTCGCTGACGCGGACGCGGAGTGCTGCCTCGTGGATGATCCCCTCGTAGGGTTTGGGATCGGGGCCTTCGAGGATCACCTTGCGCTGTATCCGGTGCCGCACGCGCAACTCCAGGTCTCCATCGGGGAGTTCAGGGATCCTGTCGGAGAAAATGGCGCGAGCGTAATCCTCGGTCTGGAGCAGGCCGGGGATGTACTGGAACTGGATCTCACGCAGGAACGTCGCGTGATGTTCCAACTCGGCCAGGTCGAGGAAGGACGTGGGCAGGGATCCCCGGTACTCCTCCCACCAGCCTCGCGTCCGGTCGGTCGCCATGGCGACGAGGGCGTCAATCAACTCCCCATCCGTGGCTGCGTAGTTGGCCGCCAGGCGACGCAGCCGCTTTTCACTCACGCCGGCGAGGCCCGCCTCGATCTGACTGATCTGCGCGGGGCTCACTCCCAGCAGCGCCGCCCCCTCGCGGGCCGCGAGGCCTGCCGCGTCGCGGAGTCTGCGCAACTCGATCGCCAGGCGCATCTGACGTGCCGTTGGCTCGCGCCTCAATGCCACGACTGTTCCTCCCAACGCGCCGGTGGGCGCGACTCGTTCGGGGGTCAGATTACGCGACCGGCTTGCGAAACCTAAAATACTAGGCCTACCTTCAGTGATGCGACGCACACCCTGCGGAAACCCCGGGACACCGGAAGCGCACCACTCCGTCCTGCCAGGACGGCTGTGGCACTGCCACCGCCCGCGGCATCCCGCAGTCCTCCGAAATCCCCACCACCGAACCGGAGTTGCCGCATGCCCGAAAACCCGCCCGCACCCATCCCCTGGGAGTACTGCCTCCACATCCCGAACGACCCGCGTGCCGTCACCATCAGCCGCCGCACTCTCCGGCTGATCCTCACCATGCACGGCCTGATCCGACTGGCGGACACCGCCGAACTCCTCGCGACGGAGCTGGTCGCCAACGCCGTACAGCACACGAAGGGGCCCGCCGCGCTGCGGGTGGGGTGGACGGCGGGGGTACTGCGACTCGGGGCCTGGGACGCCGACCCCGAACCGCCAGAGCCGCCAAGGCAGTTGGAGGAGCTCGGTGACGCGGAGGACGGGCGCGGGCTCGCGCTGGTCCGGGCCTGTGCCGATCAGTGGGGCTGGCAGCCGCTGTCCCGGAACGGCAAGCGAGGGAAGCTCGTATGGTGCGAGCTCGCGGCCGCTTGACGAAGTCCCCGCAGTGAACGGGAGATACGTTGGCCGAGGATCCGGCACCAGCAGCGGCAGACGGCAATGGGCAACGTGTGGCGAGCTCGAATCGCGGGTGCCAGTGGCTCACATTGCAGCGCAGCACCGGCTCAGTTCGACAGGCATTGCCAGAAATCTTGCTCCGGCAGTACGACCGACTCGCCATCCCGCGTCGGACAGGCCACGTCATGGCCCTGGACGGCCGACATACCCGTCGAGAATTGGCCATACGGCCAAGATTTTTTGTCTTTAACTAGACAGTTTTTGCAAGGATTTGAAGGCTACCCTCTTCCGAATCTGTTCAAGTCCCGCACAGCGGGCGGACCTACGGGGGTGGGGAATGGCTGGGCTTTACCCAAGAGCCATCGGCAGAACGACGATGGCGCTGGCGCTCGCGGTTTCTTTGTCGGCGCTGGCCGGCAGTGCTCAGGCGGGTACGACGGGGGCGGACGTCTGCGAGCTGAGCGAGGGGGAGTTGACGGTCACCGATCTGCCTTCGGGCTCGTCCGTGATCAAGTGCGACGCGGTCGGGCGCATCGTCACCTACGACGGCACCGGACTGACAGTCCCCGAACCCGGCACCGCCGTGAGCGTCGACTCGCTGTCGACGGACGGCACGAACCACGGGTTCACGCTGGAGGTCGCCTCCACCGGCATCGTCTCCTACGACCTGACCAGTGCGAGCGTGGACCTCTCCACCGAAGGGTCCGACGCGGCCGACGTCCTGACGAACCCCGCCAGAACCGCGGGCGACCTGTCGCAGGAAGCGGACGGCACCGACGCCGACGCCTCCGACTCCAGCACGGGGGCAGAGGTGGCGGACGCGGACGCCGCCGGCTCGCCCGGCGCGTGCAGCGACGGAACGTACGCGACGAAGGACCAGAAGGAGTACGGCACCTACAACTGGTACATCGGCGATGGAGGCCTGCCCGGAGGACTGTCCAAGAGCGATGCCCTGTGGACGTTCTACGAGGCACTCGACAACATCACCGAAAGCAGCAACAACTGCGGCTACACCGACCAAGTGGGCGCGCACCAGGCCAACTTCCTCGACTACACAAGCTACGAGGCGGACATCAACACCAGCTCCCAGTGCACCTCCCGGGACGGTCTGAGCACCTGGGACGCGGGTGATCTCAAGGACACGGTCGTCGCCACGACCTGCGCGTGGACCTGGCCCACACCAGGCGTCAAGAACGATCTGCGTGAGGCCGACACCCGCTTCAACACCCACGACAACGACTTCACGAACAAGCCGACCGCCAGCTGCTCGAACAAATACGACATCCGCAGCGTCGGTACTCATGAGGCCGGGCACATCTTCGGGCTGAAGGACATCACGGGGGCACACAACAACCTCACCATGTTCGGCAGCTCGATCGAGTGCTCGACGAGAGCAAGGACGCTCGGCAAGGGGGACGTACTGGGCCTCCGAAGCATCTACTGAACCGGAGCGGACGCTCCAAGAGGAGGCTGGATGAAAGCCGTACTCCCGGTCGGCAGGACGGCGGCCGTGTGGGCATCACTGACAGCGGTCCTGGCCACGATGTCCGTTGCCTGTACATCGTCGAGCAACAGCAGCGACGACGGCGAGTCCGCGTCGTCCTGCGCATACGTGGTCGACTACCGGAGTCATCGGTACTCGGGCGCGGAGGCCAAGGGCTTCACCGTCGGGGACAAGCTGGGTGCCGCCACCCTTCCCCCGTGCGACGACACGCCGGGCGATGACAGTGACGGCCAGACGGCGCCGACCTCGACGACCGCCTATGCGATCAAGGGAGTGGATCCGAGCGTCGCCATCGCGCTGGACCAGTCGTCCGACGACGACGTCATCTTCGTCAACGTCGACTCCGACAAGAAGCTGCCCGAGATCAAGAAACTGATCCAGCACTCTTGACGCCAGGTGTGGAGCGCCGCGTGAGCCGCGCTCCACACCTGGCGCATGGCCCGCCGGGGACTCGCCCGCGCCTGAACACGGTTCATCACAATCCGGTCTCACCCCCTTGTTAACTCGCATGTAATCGATTCCAATCCTCCATGTAATCGATTCCACAAGGAGGTGGAGCGGCGATGGCGAGCATCAAGGACGTCGCTGCCGAGGCCGGGGTTTCCGTGGCCACGGTGTCGCGGGTCCTGAACGACCATCCGTCGGTCAGTGACGACGCACGCACGCGCGTGCTGGCCGCCGTCGAGGCGCTGGGCTACCGCCCGAACGCCGTCGCCCGTTCGCTGCGCACCGATCAGACCCGAACTCTTGGGCTGGTCATCAGCGACGTGCTCAACCCCTACTTCACCGAACTCGCCCGCTCCGTCGAGGAGGAGGCCCGCGCCCTCGGGTACAGCGTCATCATCGGGAACGCCGACGAGCGGCCGGAGCTGCAGGACCACCACGTGCGGACCCTGCTGGACCGCCGTATCGACGGTCTTCTGCTCTCCCCCACCGAGGGCGGCTCCCCCGGCATGCTGGACGCCGCCCGCGCCGGCACGCCCATGGTGTTCGTGGACCGGTGGATCCCGGGCGTGGACGTGCCCGTCGTGCGGGCCGACGGGCGGGCCGCGATCCGGGATCTCGTCGCGCATCTGCACCGGCTCGGGCATCGCCGGCTCGCCATCATCGCGGGGCCCGCTGCCACCACCACCGGCAGTGAGCGCGTCGCCGCCTTTCGGGACGCGCTCGCCGAGTACGGGATTCCCCTTCCCGACGAGTACATCGGGCAGGGCGACTTCCAGGCCGAGAGCGGGCGGCGGGTGACTGAAGGGTTTCTCGATCTGGCCGAGCCGCCGGAAGTCGTCTTCGCCGCCGACAACCTGATGGCCCTGGGTGCCCTGGACGCCGTACGCGCGCGTGGGCTGCGGGTTCCCGACGACCTCGCGCTGGCCGCGTTCGACGACATCCGGTGGTTCGTGCACACCGATCCGCCGATCACCGCGATCGCCCAGCCCACCGGTGACCTGGGGCGAGCCGCCGTGCGCGCCCTTGTCGACCGGATCGAGGGGCGGGTGCCGGAGTCCGTCACCCTTCCCGCGCGGCTGGTCGTGCGCCGCTCGTGCGGTGAGCCGTATCCCGGACGGCCCCCTGTTCCGCCGGGCCCCGACACCGCCCCGCCCCCCGATCGACCGGGCCCCGCCCCCACCCCGAGCCGGGCACCCGGCCCCCCGCAACCCCCTGTTCAACCTGTTCAACCTGTTCGAAGGAGCAAGTCGTGAGCAACGACGACGAGTTGCTGCGCATCGAGGGCATCCGCAAGACCTTCCCCGGTGTCGTCGCGCTGGACGGCGTCGACTTCGATCTGCGCCGGGGCGAGGTCCATGTGCTGCTCGGTGAGAACGGTGCGGGCAAGAGCACCCTCATCAAGATGCTCTCCGGTGCTTATCGTCCTGACGGCGGTCGGATCCTGGCCGGTGGCGAGGAAGTGCGCATCCACAGTGCGCAGGACTCCGCGCACCTCGGGATCGCCACCATCTACCAGGAGTTCAACCTCGTTCCCGATCTGACGGTCGCCGAGAATATTTTTCTGGGGCGGCAGCCGCGGCGCCTCGGGATGATCGACCGGAAGCGGATGGAGGCCGACGCCGCCGTTCTGCTGGAGCGGGTGGGTGTGCAGGTGTCGCCGCGCGCTCGGGTGCGTGAACTCGGTATCGCGCGGCTCCAGATGGTCGAGATCGCGAAGGCACTCAGCCTCCACGCGCGTGTGCTGATCATGGACGAACCTACCGCCGTCCTCACCTCGGAAGAGGTCGAGAAGCTGTTCTCCATCGTGCGTCAACTGCGCGCCGACGGTGTCGGGATCGTGTTCATCACCCATCACCTTGAAGAGATCGCCGCCATCGGCGACCGCGTCACCGTCATCCGGGACGGGAAGAGCGTGGGGGAGGTGCCGGCCACCACGCCCGAGGACGAGCTCGTACGGCTCATGGTCGGGCGGTCCATCGAGCAGCAGTATCCGCGTGAACGGGCCGACGCCGGCGCCGCGTTGCTCTCCGTCGAAGGGCTCACCCGGGACGGTGTGTTCCACGACATCAGCTTCGAGGTGCGGGCCGGTGAGGTCGTCGGTATCGCCGGGCTCGTCGGGGCGGGTCGTACCGAAGTCGTACGGGCTGTCTTCGGGGCCGACCCGTACGACCAGGGGGCGGTCACTGTCTCCGGTGACCTGATCCCCAAGCACGACGTCAACGCGGCCATGACCGCCGGCATCGGGCTCGTGCCCGAGGACCGCAAAGGCCAGGGGCTCGTGCTCGACCAGTCCGTGGAGGAGAACCTCGGGCTCGTCACCATGCGGGCCGCCACCAAGGGTGGACTTGTCGACCTCAAGGGGCAGCGGGCCGCCGCCGCGCGGATCGCGAAGCAGCTCGGCGTGCGGATGGCCGGACTCGGCCAACAGGTACGGACGTTGTCCGGCGGCAACCAGCAGAAGGTCGTCATCGGCAAGTGGCTCCTCGCCGACACCAAGGTGCTGATCCTCGACGAGCCGACGCGCGGTATCGACGTCGGCGCCAAGGTCGAGATCTATCAGCTGATCAATCAGCTCACCGCCGGCGGTGCCGCCGTCCTCATGATCTCCAGTGATCTGCCCGAGGTTCTCGGCATGAGCGACCGGGTGCTGGTCATGGCCCAGGGGCGCATCGCGGGCGAACTCTCCGCCGAACAGGCCACGCAGGACTCCGTGATGGCACTCGCCGTCAGCACACCCAGCACATCCAGCACACCGACCCGAGCGACCACCGCTCAAGCAACTACCGCTGTGGAGGGCCACCGTGGCCACTGACACGCTCAAGAGCACGCCGGGCGCGAGTGGCGCCTCGGTGATCCGCCGACTGCTCCTGGACAACGGGGCGTTGACCGCGCTCATCGTCCTCGTCATCGCCATGTCGGCGCTGTCCGGCGACTTCCTGACCACCGACAACCTCCTCAACGTCGGTGTCCAGGCGGCCGTGACCGCCATCCTCGCCTTCGGTGTCACCTTCGTGATCGTCTCGGCGGGCATCGACCTGTCGGTCGGTTCGGTGGCGGCCCTGTCGGCCACCGTGCTCGCCTGGAGCGCCACGCAGCACGGCGTCCCGGTCGTCCTCGCCGTCGTCCTCGCGATCGCCACGGGTATCGCGGCCGGTCTCGTCAACGGCTTCCTCATCGCCTACGGCAAACTGCCGCCGTTCATCGCGACGTTGGCGATGCTGTCGGTGGCGCGCGGTCTGTCGCTGGTGATCTCGCAGGGCTCCCCGATCGCCTTCCCCGACTCGGTCTCGCACCTCGGTGACACGCTGGGCGGCTGGCTGCCGGTGCCCGTCCTGGTGATGATCGTGATGGGGCTGATCGCCGCCTTCGTGCTCGGGCGGACGTACATCGGGCGGTCCATGTACGCGATCGGCGGCAACGAAGAGGCCGCGCGTCTCTCGGGGTTGCGCGTCTCCAAGCAGAAGCTCGCGATCTACGCCCTGTCCGGTGTGTTCGCCGCCGCCGCGGGCATCGTCCTCGCCTCCCGGCTCTCCTCCGCGCAGCCGCAGGCCGCCGACGGTTACGAACTGGACGCGATCGCCGCTGTCGTCATCGGCGGCGCCTCCCTCGCGGGCGGTACCGGCAAGGCGTCCGGCACGCTGATCGGCGCGCTGATCCTCGCGGTACTGCGCAACGGCCTCAACCTCCTTTCCGTGTCGGCCTTTTGGCAGCAGGTCGTCATCGGTGTCGTCATCGCGCTCGCGGTGCTGCTCGACACCGTGCGACGCCGGTCCGGGGCGACTCCGGTGGCGGCCGGAACGGGTGACGGCAAGGGGAAGCAGGCGCTGACGTATCTGCTGGCCGCGGTGGTGGCGGCAGCCGTCGTAGGGGCGATGTCCTTCCTGCACTCGGGGTCGTCGTCGGCGACCGACCGGAAGGTGGGACTGTCGCTGTCCACGCTGAACAACCCCTTCTACGTGCAGTTGAAGGCCGGTGCGCAGGCCGAGGCGAAGAAGCTGGGGGTGGATCTGACCGTCACCGACGCGCAGAACGACGCCTCGCAGCAGGCCAACCAGCTGCAGAACTTCACCAGTTCGGGTCTCGGCACGATCATCGTGAACCCCGTCGACTCCGACGCGGTGGCCCCCGCCGCTCGTGCCGTGAACAAGTCGGGCATCCCCCTCGTCGCCGTCGACCGGTCGGTGAACAACGCCGACACCGCCTCGCTGGTCGCCTCCGACAACGTCACCGGCGGCAAGCTCGCCGCGAAGGCGCTCGCCGACAAGCTCGGCGGCACCGGCACGATCGTCGTCCTCCAGGGCCAGGCCGGCACCTCCGCCGCCCGGGAACGCGGCGCGGGCTTCACCGAGGGCCTGAAGGCCTACCCCGGCATCAAGGTCGTCGCCTCGCAGCCCGCCGACTGGGACCGCACCAAGGGCCTGGACACCATGACCAACCTCCTGCAGGCCCACCCCGACATCAACGGAGTCTTCGCGCAGAACGACGAGATGGCGCTGGGCGCGATCAAGGCGCTGGGCTCCAAGGCCGGAAAGTCGGTCCAGGTCGTCGGTTTCGACGGCACTCCGGACGGGCTCACCGCGGTCAAGGCGGGCACTCTGTACGCGTCCGTGGCACAACAGCCGACGGAACTCGGCAAAATCGCTGTGGAGAACGCGCTGAAGGTCGCCGAGGGCAAGTCGGTCGAGAAGTCGGTGATGGTGCCCGTGAAGGTGGTCACCAAGGAGAACGTGGCCGGATTCACCGGCTGACAGCGGACAGGACACCACGCCAAGTCACCAGGCCAAGTCACCACTGTGGGGAGTCAATTGATGTACGACTACGACCTCCTGGTCGTGGGATCGGCCAACGCCGACCTCGTGATCGGCGTCGAGCGGCGGCCGGGCGCCGGCGAGACGGTCCTCGGTTCCGACCTGACCGTCCACCCCGGCGGCAAGGGTGCCAACCAGGCGGTCGCCGCCGCCCGGCTCGGTGCCCGTACGGTCCTGCTGGCCCGGGTCGGCGACGACGCGCACGGCCGGCTGCTGCTCGACTCGCAGCGGGCCGCCGGTGTCGACACGGTCGGCGTGCTGGTCGGCGGCGCCCCGACCGGGGTCGCGCTGATCACGGTGGACCCGTCCGGCGACAACAGCATCGTGGTGTCGCCGGGGGCCAACGGGAAGCTGTTCCCCGTGGACATCCAGGCCGCCGCGTGTCTCTTCCAGGCCGCCCGGGTGGTCTCCGTACAGCTGGAGATCCCGCTGGAGACGGTCGTGGAGGTCGTACGGAACCTGGCGGACGGCAGCCGCTTCGTGCTGAACCCGTCGCCGCCCCGGCCGCTGCCGTCCGAACTCCTGGCCGCCTGCGACCCGTTGATCGTCAACGAGCACGAGGCGAAGGTGATCCTCGGGGACGCGTGTGTGAGCGAGCGGCCCGAGGACTGGGCGCGGATCCTGCTGGCGAAGGGGCCGCGTTCGGTGGTCGTGACGCTGGGCGCGGAGGGTGCGCTGGTGGCCTCGCGGGAGGGGGTCACCCGGGTGCCGTCCGTGAAGGTGGACGCCGTGGACACGACGGGCGCGGGCGATGCCTTCACCGCGGCGCTTGCCTGGAAGCTGGGCGCGGGTGCGTCGCTGGAGGAGGCCGCGGCGTACGCGGCACGGGTCGGGGCGGCGGCCGTCACCAGGAAGGGCGCGCAGGAGTCCTTCCCGACGGCTGACGAGGTCGCCGCGCTGTGAAGAAGGCAGGGATTCTCAACCGTCATCTCTCCGGTGCGCTGGCCGAGTTGGGGCACGGGGACGGGGTGCTGGTGTGCGATGCCGGGATGCCGATCCCGAAGGGTCCCCGGGTGGTGGACCTGGCGTTCCGGGCCGGGGTGCCGTCGTTCGCGGAGGTGCTGGACGGGCTGCTGGCCGAGCTGGTGGTGGAGGGAGCGACAGCGGCGAGTGAGGTGCGCGGCGCCAACCGGGCGGCCACCGCTCTGCTCGACTCGCGCTTCCCCGACCTCGACCTCGTCTCCCACGAGAGGCTCAAGGAGCTGTCGGCGGGCGCGCGGCTGGTCGTACGGACGGGCGAGGCGCGGCCGTACGCGAACGTGCTGTTGCGGTGCGGGGTGTTCTTCTAGAGACCATAAATTCGAGGGGGCCCGGTCCGTCGACCAAGCCCCCTCGGGTTTTCCCCTCCAACATCAGAACCCCTCGTGATCCCCCCAGATCCCCCTCCAAGAGTCCTGATGCCTAGTACGACCCACGTACTGGGCGGAGGGTTGTACGACATCTTGAGAATTCTTCAAGACGGCTTCCGGGTGCCGAACAAACCGGGCACACGTAGCGTTTGAGACATGAGCGAAGACTCTGCTACGGCCTTCCAGGACGACGTCCTAGACGAGCTGGGCGGCGACAAGGTCCAGGAGATCGCGGGGCTGCTGGGCACGGACGAGACGGGTGCGCGGGAGGTCGTCGGTACGACGGTCTCGGCGCTGTCCGGCGAGGCGGCGACCGTCGAGACGCCTCAGGAGGCTCCCCTCCAGGGCGTGGTCACGCTGGGCGGTTTCGCGACCGGCGGGCTCATGGCCGGGGTGCTGGCCAAGGCGGCCAAGCCGGTGGCGAACGCGGTGGCCAAGAAAACGGGGCTGCCGCCGGCGACCGTCACGCGGGTCGTCGAGATGCTGATCCCGGCCGTACTCGCGGTGCTCACGAAGCGGGCGGCGAAGAAGAAGTAACCCGCGCGGTGCGGATCTTGGCAGGTGGGTACGGCATACTCCTGACCTCCTGCCCCACCCCGGATCGAACGGGGTGGGGCAGGGCTCAGGGGTGTGTCGAGCGGTGGTCGGTCGGCGTCAGCGGACGGTGACCGAGACACCCTTGGACACGGTGGCGCCGTCCTTGACGCGCAGGACCTGGACGCCCTTCTTCTGGAACTTGTCGGTCAGCTTGTAGGCGCTGTGGCTGACCTTGGCGGTCACGGGCAGGGACTTCCAGGTGGCGCCCGTCTTGAGCTGGAGCGTCACCTTGCTGCCCTCCTTCAGACCGGCGGTCTTGCCGGTGAAGGTGACCGGGTCGCCGAGCTTCACGGCGGCGTGGTTGGCCTTGAGGGTGATGCTCGGCGCCGGGGCGGCGACGGCGGCGGTGGTGCCGACGGCGACGAGCGCGGCGGAGACCACGGACACGGCTGCGATTCGCACGTTCACAGATAACTCCTCGTTGCGTTTCTCGAATTACTTCTCTTATGCATCTCTCAGGCTTCTCTCATACAAGAAAAAGCCCGGAAGACCGCGCTTCCGGGCTTTATCCCGGGCCCGCGGTGAGCACGATCCTATAGACACGACCTGGGGAGATACGGTTCCGGAAGGCTCCGAAAAACGTGAATCGACAGGTCAGTCACAGGAATTGCGTGCATCGCACGGACCCTGATCTGCATTTATATAGAGGAGCTGTGTGAAGGTGACTCTCACATTTGCCGGGTCACATGTTCCACAAACCGCGCCGCCGTCTCGGCGAGCACCTCGCGCCCGTCCCGTGCCCACAGCGCGTCGTTGAACAGCTCGACCTCGATGGGACCGGTGTATCCGGCCGCCTCGACGTACGCCTTCCACTCCCGCATGTCGATCGAGCCGTCCCCGATCTGCCCGCGGCCGTTCAGCACGCCCTCCGGCAGCGGGGTGGTCCAGTCGGCGAGCTGGAAGGTGTGGATACGGCCGCCCGCGCCCGCCCGGGCGATCTGCTCGGGCGCCCGGTCGTCCCACCAGATGTGGTACGTGTCCACCGTGACGCCGACCTGCCGCGCGGGGAAACGCTCGGCCAGGTCGAGGGCCTGGGCGAGCGTCGAGACCACACAGCGGTCGGAGGCGAACATGGGGTGCAACGGCTCGATGGCCAGCCGTACGCCCCGCTCCTCGGCGTAGGGCCCCAGCTCGCCCAGCGCGTCGGCGATCCGCTCCCGCGCGCCGTGCAGGTCCTTGGAACCGGCCGGCAGCCCGCCGGACACGAGCACGAGGGTGTCCGTGCCGAGCGTGGCCGCCTCGTCGACGGCCCTGCGGTTGTCGTCCAGGGCCCGGGCACGCTCGTCCGGGTCGATCGCCGTGAAGAAGCCGCCCCTGCACAACGTTGTCACCGCGAGCCCCGCGTCGCGGACCAGTTTCGCGGTGGCCTCCAGGCCGTACGACTGGACCGGCTCGCGCCACAGGCCGACGCCGGGGACGCCCAACTCCAGGCAGGCGTCGACCAGTTCGGGAATCGACAGCTGCTTGACCGTCATCTGGTTGATGGAGAAGCGGGACAGGTCGGGATCGCTCACTGGGTCACTCCGTACAGGGCGAGCAGGTTCTTCATCCGTTCCTCCGCGAGCTTCGGGTCGGGGAACAGGCCCAGGCCGTCGGCGAGTTCGTAGGCGCGGGCGAAGTGCGGGAGGGAGCGGGCGGATTGGAGGCCGCCGACCATGGTGAAGTGCGACTGGTGGCCCGCGAGCCAGGCCAGGAACACCACGCCCGTCTTGTAGAAGCGGGTCGGTGTCTGGAAGAGGTGGCGGGACAACTCGACGGTGGGGTCGAGGAGTTCACGGAAGCCGGCCGTGTTCCCGGTGTCCAGGACGCGGACAGCCTCCGCCGCCAGCGGGCCGAGCGGGTCGAAGATGCCGAGCAGGGCGTGGCTGAAGCCCTGGTCGTCGCCCGCGATCAGCTCGGGGTAGTTGAAGTCGTCGCCGGTGTAGCAGCGGACGCCCTTCGGCAGTCGGCGCCGGATGTCGATCTCCCGCTGAGCCTCCAGGAGCGACACCTTGATGCCGTCCACCTTGTCGGGGTGGGCCGCGATGACTTCGAGGAACGTGTCGGTGGCCGCGTCCAGGTCGGACGAGCCCCAGTAGCCCTCCAGGGCCGGGTCGAACATCGGGCCCAGCCAGTGCAGGACGACGGGCTCGGCGGACTGGCGCAGGAGGTGACCGTAGACCTCCAGGTAGTCCTCGGGTCCCTTCGCGACGGCCGCGAGCGCCCGCGA
Organism: Streptomyces xylophagus; assembly: GCF_000716435.1. Taxonomy (GTDB): domain Bacteria; phylum Actinomycetota; class Actinomycetes; order Streptomycetales; family Streptomycetaceae; genus Streptomyces; species Streptomyces xylophagus. The sequence goes on along the minus strand of NZ_JNWO01000006.1, from coordinate 139,450 downwards.
AGCCATCAGGATGGCCTGCGCGCCGGACTCCTCGACGAGGGCCAACTGCTCCTCGTACGCGGCCTGTACGTCGGCCAGGGTGCCGCCGGTGATCTGGTCGGTGCCGACACCGCAGGCGATCCGGCCGCCAACGGCCTTGGCCTCGGCGGCACTTCGGCGGATCAGCTCGGCCGCGCCCGCCCAGTCCAGGCCCATCCCGCGCTGGGCGGTGTCCATCGCCTCGGCGACACCGAGCCCGTGCGACCACAGGTGGCGGCGGAAGGCGAGGGTGGCGTCCCAGTCGACGGCGGCGGGCGAGTCGGGGCTCGTGTCGGCGAACGGGTCCGCGACGACATGCGCCGCCGAGAACACCGTACGCGAGGTGAAGGGGGTGCCGGAGGTGACGGCGAAGGGTTCGGGACGGGGTTCGTAGGGCCGCAACCCGCCCTTGAAGTCCGGGAGTTGGATGGTCACAGGGTGATCTCCGGTACGTCGAAACGGCGGCCCTCGGCGGACGACTTCAGGCCCAGCTCGGCGAGCTGGACGCCGCGGGCGCCGGCCAGGAGGTCCCAGTGGTAGGGGGCGTCGGCGTAGACGTGGCGGAGGAACAGCTCCCACTGGGCCTTGAAGCCGTTGTCGAACTCGGTGTTGTCCGGCACTTCCTGCCACTGGTCGCGGAAGACCTCGGTGACGGGGAGGTCCGGGTTCCAGACCGGCTTGGGGGTGGAACTGCGGTGCTGGGCACGGCAGTTGCGCAGCCCGGCGACGGCCGAGCCCTCGGTCCCGTCGACCTGGAACTCGACGAGCTCGTCGCGGTTGACACGGACGGCCCAGGAGGAGTTGATCTGGGCGATGGCGCCGCTGTCGAGCTCGAAGATGCCGTAGGCGGAGTCGTCGGCGGTGGCGTCGTAGGGCTTGCCGTTCTCGTCCCAGCGCTGCGGGATGTGGGTGGCGGCGATGGCCTGGACGGACTTCACGCGGCCGAACAGCTCGTGGAGGACGTACTCCCAGTGCGGGAACATGTCGACGACGATGCCGCCGCCGTCCTCCGAGCGGTAGTTCCACGACGGGCGCTGGGCACTCTGCCAGTCGCCCTCGAAGACCCAGTAGCCGAACTCGCCCCGGATGGACAGGATCCGGCCGAAGAAGCCGCCGTCGATGAGCCGCTTCAGCTTGAGCAGGCCGGGGAGGAACAGCTTGTCCTGGACGACGCCGTGCTTGATGCCGGCGGCGTCGGCGAGGCGGGCGAGTTCCAGCGCGCCCTCGAAGTCGGTGGCCGTCGGCTTCTCGGTGTAGATGTGCTTCCCGGCCGCGATGGCCTTCTTGAGCGCCCCCTCGCGGGCCGAGGTCACCTGGGAGTCGAAGTAGATGTCCACGGTCGGGTCGGCGAGGACCGCGTCGACGTCCGTGGAGATGTTCTCCGGGTCCAGTCCGTGCTGCTCGGCAAGCGCCTTCAGCGCGTGCTCACGGCGGCCGACGAGGATCGGTTCCGGCCACAGCACGGTTCCGTCGCCGAGGTCTAGACCACCCTGCTCTCGTAGTGCGAGGATCGAGCGGACGAGGTGCTGTCGGTAGCCCATGCGCCCGGTCACGCCGTTCATGGCGATACGCACCGTCTTGCGTGTCACGTGTTTCCCTTCGTCCACATGCGTCTCCACGCATGTCTCACCGCATGTCCCATGCATGCAGCAAGCGCTTTCTATATATGCAGAAGCTAGCCTTTGCCCACTGGTCTGTACAAGACCGTGATGGGGTCGAGTTGTTCGAGGGGGCGAACGACAGGGGTGGATGGCCTTATCGTCTGCTCGGACGGGGGCTTCCTTTGAGCAGCCTATGTACAACGTCGTACGACAAGATGCGCGACCGGAGGACGAACGACATGACGGTGACCCTGGCGGACGTGGCGGCCCGCGCCCAGGTCTCCCCCGCGACGGTGTCGCGCGTACTGAACGGCAACTACCCGGTCGCGGCGACCACGCGGGAGCGGGTGCTGCGTGCGGTCGACGAGCTCGACTACGTGCTCAACGGTCCCGCGAGCGCGCTTGCCGCGGCCACGTCGGATCTGGTCGGGATTCTCGTCAACGACATCGCCGACCCCTTCTTCGGGATCATGGCGAGCGCGATCCAGTCCGAGATCGGGGGGCCGGGCGGGCGTGCGGGCGGGGAGCGGCTGGCTGTGGTGTGCAACACAGGGGGCTCTCCGGAGCGCGAGCTGACGTACCTGACCCTGCTGCAACGGCAGCGGGCGGCGGCCGTCGTCCTGACGGGTGGCGCCATGGAGAACGCGCCGCACGCGGCCGCCGTGGCGGCGAAGCTGCGGAAGCTCGGGGAGGCGGGGACGCGGGTGGTCCTGTGCGGACGGCCGCCGGCGCCGGACACGGGGGCGTTCGCGTTGACGTTCGACAACCGTGGGGGTGGCCGGGAGCTGACCGAGCACCTGATCGGGCTCGGGCATCGACGGCTGGGCTACATCGCGGGGCCGGAGGAACGCACGACCACTCGGCACCGGCTGGAGGGTCACCGTGAGGCGCTGGCCGCGCACGGGATCGACGAGGATCCCCGGTGGACCGTGCACGGGCGGTACGACCGGCGGTCGGGGTACGAGGCCACGCTGGAGCTGTTGCGGCGGGACCCGTCGTTGACCGCCGTGGTCGCGGCGAACGACTCCGTCGCGGTGGGGGCGAGTGCGGCGCTGCGGGAGTCCGGGCTGCGGATTCCGGACGACGTCTCCGTCGCCGGGTTCGACGATCTGCCGTTCAGTGTGGATGCGGTGCCTTCTCTTACGACGGTGCGGTTGCCGTTGTCGGAGGCGGGGGCTCGGGCGGGGCGGATCGCGATGGGGCGGGAGGAGCCGCCGCCGGGGGGGATCGCGACGGTTCGGGGGGAGTTGATGGTTCGGGGGTCTTCTGGGGTGCCTCGGAAGTGACCCCGGGGGGCGGGGCGGGGCGTTGTCGGTGCCGGTGGTTTTGAGGGGCTGTTCGTTGATGCGGGCGTTGCTGGGGGCTGCCGCCCCCAGGCCCCCGCTTCGGCCCTGAAGGGGCCTCGTCCTCAAACGCCGGACGGGCTGGATGATGCCGGCCTGTGGTGAAAAGTGCGGGAGGTCGTGGGAGCGGGGCGGGCTGGATTTCGCCGACCGGCGTTGGAAAGCGGGGGAGACCGCCGGAGCCGGACAGGCTGGGTGATGCGGGCCGGCGTTGGAAAGTGCAGACGATCGCGGTGGAACGTGCGGGAGGTCGCTGGAGCCGGACGGACTGGATTTCGCCGACCGGCGTGGAAAAGTGCTGGAGCGACCGGCGTTGGAAAGTACGGGCGATCGCGGGCGCCGGACGGGTCGAGTGTCGCCGAACAGCGTTGAAAAGTGCGGGAGGTCCCGGGAGCTGGACGGGCTGAGTGTCCCCGACCGGCGTTGAAAAGTGCGGGAGTTCGCGGGAGCCCGGACAGGCTTGGTTTCGCCGACCAGCGTGGAAAAGTGCTGGAGCGACCGGACTCGAAAAGTGCGGGAGATCTCGGGCGATCGTGCCCTACGATCCCCCAATGCCTCGTGCCCTGATTCTCGGTGGAACCGGTCTTGTCGGGCGGGCGGCTGCGCTGCGGTTGCTGGCGGGTGGTTGGCGGGTGGATGTCGTCGGGCGGGAGCCGGCGCGGATGCCGACCGAACTGGTCGCCGCTGGGGGGAAGTTCATCGCGGCGGAACGTGCCGATGAGAGGCAGACGCGGGCCGCTCTCGGGGCCGGGGCCGATCTGCTCGTCGACTGTCTTTGTTTCACCGCGGCCGACGCGGGGTCGTTGGTGGCACTGGCGGCGGATGCCGCGTCCACTGTGGTGATCTCCAGTCGGGCCGTGTACGTCGACGCGGCGGGCAATCACGTCAACTCCGATACGCCGCCTCGTTTTGAGGGGCCGATCCGGGAGAGCCAGGCGACACTCGCGCCGAGGAGCGACATCGACTACCGCTCGCGCGAGGGGTACGGCGCGAACAAAGTCGCCGCCGAGCAGGTGGTGTTGGGGAGCGGGTTACCGATCAGCGTGTTGCGGCCGTCGCAGATCCACGGGATCGGGGCGTCACCGGCGCGTGAATGGGCCGTCGTCAAGCGGGTGTTGGACGGTCGTACGGTCCTGCTGCTGGCCCGTGGGGGCACCGGGGTCGTCCACACCACCGCCGCCGCGAATCTCGCCGCGCTCATCGAGACGGTCGCCGGGCGGCCGGGTACCCGTGTCCTCAACTGCGCCGATCCGGACGCGCCTAGCGCGCGGGAGATCTGCCGGACCATCGCGGGGTACCTCGGCCACGAGTGGGAGGAAGTCCTGTTGGACGGTACGGCACCGCCCGGGCTGGGCTTCACCCCCTGGGACTCCCCGCACCCGATCGTCCTCGACACCTCCGCCGCGACAGCGCTCGGTTACCGGGCGGCCGGGACCTACGCGACCACGATCGCACCCGCACTGGACTGGCTGGTGGAGGCGGCGGGGAAGGGACGACCTCCCGTCGACGACGGGTACTTCGCGGGGTACTTCGACTATGCGGCCGAGGATGCCTTTCTTGCGGGGCTGACGGGACAGCACCGGCAGTGACGAGGCAAGAGACACCCTCTTCGAGAAGGGCCCCTCAAGTCACCTCGTCCTGAACCGACTTACCTCCGCCCCGGCTCTCCCCTTCGCCCCAACCTCCACTGTCAGTGCTCCCCCTTATCGTCCCCCCATGGTCTTCTCCCTGCCCAACGAAATCTCCCTTCCCTCCGGCCGCTTCGAGACCCGAGGGGAGGTGGAGGTGTGGTTCTCCGACGAACTGCCGGACGGTCTCGCGGAGTTGTGGCCCCGGCTGCTGGAGTCGGCCGAGGTCACGGGGCTGTATCCGTTCATCTGCTGGCCGGATGACCATGGCCGACCCGAGGACCTGGGCGAGATCGACGCGATCCGGCTCGATGCCGTGCTCGCGGCGGACTTCGCCGAGTACCGGCGCCAACGGCTGCCGCGCTGGTCGAATCCGGTGTCGGACGAGGAATGGGCGGCGAGCGTGCCGGAGGAAGTCCGGGAGTACGTCGCGCCCTGGCCGCACGACCCGGGGCCGCCCTTCGAGAGCTGGCCCGGGCTCGCGGCGGGCGGGGCCGACACGGGTGCCGGGGTCAGTCCGGATGAGGCTGCCCGGCGGACCGTAGCGGATGTCCTCGGTACTGAACCCTTCGTGCACACCTGTTCCCTCGCCCTTGTGCCCGCTCGCCGTAGTGCCGACGTGCCGGCGATCCTGGGGTGGGCGGCCGAGGCGCCGCTTCCCCTGATGTGCGCGCTGTTGCGCAGTTGGGAGGAGCGGTTCGGGGCGCGGGTCGTGGCGGGGTTCGGGAGTGCGTTGACCGTGTCGGTCGCCCGGCCGCCTCTCGATGTCGGGGATGCGGAGCGGCTCGCGTTGGAGCATGTGCTGTCGACCGCCGACAACATCGTGGACGATCCGCCGACGCCGTTCCCCGAGTACGCGAACGGGCTGGTGGGGCAGTCCAGTTGGCGGTTCTGGTGGGACTGAGACCGTCGCCGCGTGGCCCGTGCGGGCCGGTGGCCTCCGCCGCGACCCGGTCGGGGTAGGCGGAATCCCGCGCTCAGTCACCGACCGGGCCCCCTCGCCATCAGCCCGTCAGGCCGTCCCCCGCAGCGCGAGAATCGCCGTGATCGCCGCCGTCACCCGCGCCTCGACCTCCTCCGCATTCCCCGAGGGGAGCTTGCCGTCCAGGTGCAGGAACGCGAGGCCGTGGACTAGTGACCAGCTGGCCGTGGCCAGGGCCTCGGCGTCGGCCTGGGGGAAGGCCTGGCTCACGTGGGTCAGGACGAACGCGCCGAGTTCCGCCGCGGCGACGGCGCGCGCGTCCTCCGGGGTGGTGCAGGGGGTGCCGAACATGAGCCGGAACAGTGCCGGCCGGTCCAGGGCGAACCGGACGTAGTTGACGGCGAGTTGGGCTAGGTCCTCCGGGGTCGCCGGTTGCGCGGCGGCAGCGGCGAGGCGGTGCCCCAGGTCGGCGAAACCCTGGGCCGCGAGTTCGGACTCCAGCTCATCCTTGTCGGCGAAGTGCCGGTAGGGCGCGGTCGCCGAGACACCGGCCCGGCGGGCCACCGCGCGCAACGACAGGCCGCCGTCGTCCTCCTCCAGGAGATCCATGGCAGCGCCCAGCAGAGCCGCGCGCAGATCACCGTGGTGATAGCGGGGCTTCTCCGAAGTTGACACTGCTCACATCCCCCTCGTAGCGTGGCGTGCAGCGTGATGTAAGCATCGTACACATTCGGGAGGGCGGGCTACTGATGGCCACTGACATGCAGGGATTCGTGCTGACCCGGTACGGGGACGCGAGCGCCATGGAGCTGCGGGAGGTCCCCGAGCCGACGGCTGGCGCCGGCGAGGTGCTCGTCCGGGTACGGGCGGCGGGGCTGAACCCGATCGACTACAAGGTCCGCCAGGGTGCGATGCGGTTGGTGCAGCGCCTCGACCTGCCCCAGGTGGCGGGGAGTGAACTGTCCGGCGAGGTCGAGGCGGTCGGTGCCGGCGTCACCCGGTTCGCGGTCGGGGACCGGGTGTTCGCCAGGGTCGACAAGAAGAAGTTGGGTGCCTATGCGCACTACGCCGTCGTGGACGAAGCGCTGGTGGGGAAGATGCCCGACTCGCTGGACTTCGCCGACGCGGCCGGGCTGCCGCTGGCCGGGCTGACCGCTCTGCAGGGACTGCGCGACGAACTGGGCGTCACCGCCGGCGACCGGGTGTTCATCTCCGGTGGGGCCGGAGGCGTGGGCACCCTCGCCATCCAGCTGGCCTCCTGGATGGGGGCGGAGGTGGCCACCACCGCGTCACCCCGTGGCGAGGAACTGGTGCGGTCCCTCGGGGCCACCACTGTCGTCGACTACCAGCGGGAGAAGTTCAGGGACGTCCTTCGCGACTACGACGGCGCGTTCGACCTGACCGGTGGGGACGATCTGCGGGACAGCTTCGCCGTCCTCAAGCGGGGCGCGAAGACGGTCTCCGTCGCGGGACTGCCCGAGCCGGTCAACGCCCGCGAGGACTTCGACTCCGGCCCGCTGGTCGCCGCCGCGCTGTGGCTGGCCGGTGCCAAGGTCCGCCGTCAGGCGCGGAAGCAGGGGGTCGGCTACCGGTTCCTGTTCATGCACCCCAGCGGAGCGGACCTCGACCTGCTGGCCGGACTGGTCGACAAGGGCGAGCTGCGGCCGGTGACCGACCGGGTCTTCCCGTTCGCGCGGATCGCCGACGCCTTCGCGTATCTCGAACAGGGCCACGCCAAGGGCAAGGTCGTCGTAGAGATGTGAGGCAGCGGCATGGACGGAGGACGGCCCCGCGTACTACCGTCGGAACCGCAATACCTCTGACTGAGTCAACTACCCTGAGCGAGCACCGGGGACTGATCATGACCGTCCAGGACATCCGCGCCTTCAACCGCTTCTACACGAACGTCATCGGCGCCCTCGACTACAGCCGCCACCTCTACGCCCCCTTCACCCTCACCGAGTCCCGCGTCCTGTACGAACTCGCGCACTCCCCTCGTACGGACGCCGCTGATCTCCGTTCCGAACTCTCGCTGGACGCCGGGTACTTGAGCCGGATTCTGAACCGGTTCGAGCAGGACGGGCTGATCGAGCGGGCGCCCTCGGAGCGCGATCCGCGGCGGCGGCAGGTCACGCTCACCGTGCGAGGGCGGGAGACCGCGCAGCTGTTGGCCGAGCGGGCGGACGAATCCGTGGGGGCGCTGCTCGCGACCGTGGCCGACGCCGACCGGCCGCGGCTCTCCGAAGCGCTGCACACCGTACGGACCATCCTGTCGGACACGGATGCTCACCGGCCGCGGGCCGAGGATGTCGTGCTGCGGGAGCCGGGGGCCGGTGACCTGGGCTGGATCGTGCAGCGGAACGCGGCGCTGTACGCCGCCGAGTACGACTTCAACGCCGACTACGAAGGGCTCGTGGCGCGGATCGTCGCCGATTTCGCCGAGGATCACGATCCGCATCTGGAGCGGGTGTGGATCGCCGAGCTGGACGGGCGGGCGGTGGGGTGTGTGATGTGTGTGCGGGACGAGGCACCGGGGGCGGCGCGGCTGCGGCTGCTGCTCGTCGAGCCGGACGCGCGGGGACTGCGGATCGGGGATCGGCTGGTGTCGGCCGTCGTCGAGTTCGCACGCGGAGTCGGTTATCGCGACCTCGTGCTGTGGACGAACGACATCCTCGGCGCCGCCCGCCGTATCTACCAGCGGCACGGGTTCGTCCTCGTCGCCGAGAAGCCGCACCGCTCCTTCGGTCAGGATCTCGTCGGCCAGGACTGGCGTCTCGACCTGCACGGGACCGGTGAGTGACGAGTAGGGTCCCGAGTATGAAGCTCGCCTTCTCCACCCTCGGTGTCCCCGGGCTCCCCGTGGCCGACGTGCTGCAGCTCGCCGTCACGCACGGCTACCACGGCGTGGAGTTGCGTGCGCATCCGGAGGAGCCCGTGCACCCCGGTATCGACGCTGCCCAACGGGCCGACGTGGTTGCCGAGTTCAAGGCGGCCGGCGTCGAAGTCCTGGGCCTCGCCGGGTACGCACGCGTGGCGGCGCCGGGCGACGACGACGTCGTCCTCGCGGAGATCCGTGAACTCCTGGAACTGGCACGGGACTTGGGCGCGCCCTTCGTGCGGGTCTTTCCCGGCGGCGGCACCGAGCAGCCCGTCATGGAGGCCGATGCCACGGCCGCGCGGCGGCTGGGTACCGCGGCGGAGTGGGGCGCCGATCTCGGCGTACGGGTCCTGCTGGAGACGCACGACTCGCACCGGACCGGCGCTGACGCGCTGCGCGTGCTCGGGCCGGTCGGGCACCGGCAGGCGGGGGCCCTGTGGGACGTGATGCACACCTGGCTGGGTGGCGAGCAGCCGTCAGAGACGTTCGCCGCGCTCGGGCCGTATCTCGGATACGTCCAGGTCAAGGACATCGCGTCGGCCGAGGACACCACCCCGTTGCCGCTGGGTTCCGGTGTCCTCCCGCTCGCCGAGTGCGTCGAGGTGCTGTCCCGGCACGGGTGGGACGGCTGGCTCTGCTGGGAGTACGAGAAGCGGTGGTACGAGGCCGCCGCGCCGCTGCCCGAGCTGCTGGCCGCCGGTCACGATCACCTCGCGCGGCTGCTCAACGACTCCGCGTAAATCATCGACCGCATAATTCGCTGGCCGCTGCGGCGGAAGGCGCATAGGGTCCCCCGGTGCCCCAGCAACCCGCCCCGCGCCCCGTCATGCCCTCATGAGTCTGAGCCGTACGTTCATCGATGTCCGGCCCCTGCGGACCTCCCCCGTCTACCGGCGGCTGCTGATCGGGCGGACGGTGTCCACGCTCGGCGGCTTCATGACCATGGTCACCGTCATGTACCAGGTGTGGGACATGACCCACAGCACGGTGTGGACCGGTGCGGTCGGTGTGGCGCAGGCCCTGCCGATGATCGGCTTCGGGTTGGTCGCGGGCGCCTGGGCCGACCGGGCCGACCGGCGCCGCGTCTATCTCACGGGCACCACCGGGTGCGCTGCCTGCTCCCTCCTGCTGGCCGTGCAGGGCTTCACCGGGCACGTACCGGTGGCCGTGGTGCTGGCACTGGTGGCGGCACAGTCCGCGTTCGCCGCGATCGGCGCGCCCGCGTCGGGCGTGTTCGTGCCCCGACTGCTGCCCAAGGACCAGGTGGCCGCCGGTCTCGCCCTGAACCAGGTGACCGGCCAGGCGATGATGCTGCTCGGCCCGGCGGTGGCGGGCGTGGTGCTCGGCTGGTGGGGCATCGGCGTCTGCTACCTCCTGGACGCCCTCAGCTACGGCGCGTCGTTCTACGGCGGCTTCGGCCTCCCCCCGCTGCCGCCCGAGGGCGAGAAGGCGCGCCCCGGCCTGCACGGCATGTTCGACGGCCTGCGCTTCCTGGCCGGGCACCGGGTGGTGCGCGGCGCGCTGATCACCGACCTGGCGGCCACGGTCCTGGCTATGCCGACCAGCCTTTTCCCCCTGATCAACGCCGAGCGCTTCGGCGGCGACCCGCGGACGCTGGGCCTGTTCCTCTCCGCGCTCGCCGTGGGCGGGGTCACGGCGACGGCCCTCTCGGGCCCGGTCACCCGGCTGGCCCGCCCCGGCCCGGTGATGCTCTGCGGCGCGGCGGTCTGGGGTGCCGCCCTGGCCTGCTTCGGCCTGATGACCAACCCGTGGGCCGGACTTGGGCTGCTGGCGGTGGCGGGTGCCGCCGACGCCACCTCGGTGGTCTCCCGCAGCACGATCGTGCAGACCCGCACCCCCGACGCCCTGCTGGGCCGGGTCACGGCGGCCGAGCAGATCATCGGCCAGGCGGGCCCCAACCTCGGCAACCTCCGGGGCGGCCTGGTCGCCGGCTGGACCTCCGGCGCGACGGCCCTGTTCACCGGCGGCCTGCTGTGCGTGCTCGCGGTGGCGGGCGTGGGCGCGAGCACCCCTGAACTGCGCGCGGGAGCGGGTGTCACACCGGACGAGCCGTGAGCTTCGCCCTCCCGTCGAGACACCACTCCAGTACGGCCGGCCAGGACCCGTACCCGGCGTCCAGATCGAGGTGGCCCGCGCCCGGGATGATCTCGGTGGGGATGCCGAACGGGTCGCCGAAGACGGTCCGGGCGCCTTCCGGGCAGTACGGGTCGTCGTCGCCGGCGACCAGCCGGGTGTCTCCGGGGAGCGCCAACTCCGGGGCGGGCGGCGCGAATTCGGCGATCTCCGGGTGGCGTACGACGACGGAGGCGGACGGCGGTGCGACCAGCAGCACCCGGTCCGCGTCACCGTCCCCGACCACCCCGCGGGCGACGGCGTGCAGCCACAGCAGTGCGGAGGCGCTGTGCGCGAGGACGACCCGGGGCCCGTCGAGTTCGAGGGCGAGGTCGAGGTGGCGGCGGAGTTCACTGAGCCACACCTCCAGGTCGGGGTCGTCGGGGTTCGGCAGTTGGGGATACGCGACCTCGTGGCCCAGGGCACGGAGCCGGTCGGCGAGCCAGTGCTGCCAGTGGTCCTTCGGGCGGTGGTTCTGCCAGCCGTGGAGGATGAGGTAGGCGGTCATGACGGTGATACTCGCCGCCCCCGATCCGTCGGTCCAGTTAATCTTTTGCGGTGGAACAGGTAAGCGGGAACTTCACAGTCGACCTGCGCCGCCTCGTCGTCCTGCGCGAACTCCAGCGCCGGGGCAGCCTGGCGAAGGCGGCGGAGGCCCTGCATCTGACGCCCTCGGCGGTGTCGCAGCAGATCGCCGCGCTTGCCCGGGAGGCAGGGGTTCCGCTGACCGAACGCGAGGGGCGGGGCGTACGGCTGACCGGTCAGGCACGGGTGCTGCTGGCCCACGCCGATGTCATCGCCGCCCAACTGGAGCGGGCCCGAGCCGACTTGGCGGCCTACGGGGAGGGCGGCCGGGGTGCGGTGCGGATCGGCTGCTTCTCCAGCGGCATCCTGGGGCTGCTCCCGGGGGCGTTGCGGGCGCTGGCCGAGCGGCTCCCCCATGTCCGCGTGGACGTCGTCGAGGCGGAACCGCCGGACCTGTTCACTGCGTTGGACGGCGGGCAGCTGGACCTCGCGGTCGCGGTGGACTTCGCGGCGGCGCCGCCCCACACCGACACCCGCTACCGCAGGACCGACCTGCTGACCGACGTCCTGGACCTGGCCGTACCGCCCGACCATCCCCTCGCCGACCGCTCCCGGGTGTCCCTGCGTGAACTGGCCACCGACGCCTGGATCATCGGGGACGCCCGGAGCTGCTGCGGCGCGGTGGCCCGGTCGGTCTGCGCGGCGGCCGGTTTCACCCCGGACATCCGGCACGCGGTGAACGACTGGGGTGCGCTGGCGGCGCTGGTCGAGGCGGGGCAGGGCGTCGCGTTGATCCCCCGGCTGGTCCAACCGCTGTACGGGCACCGGCAGTTGGCGCTCCTGACGACCGAGGGCGCTCCACCGTCACGGAACGTCTTCGCGGCCGTACGGGCGGGGGCCGAGGGTGATCCGGTGCTGGGTGCGGTACGCGATCAACTCAAGCTGTCCGCGCGCGAGTTGTACCGCCGCACCCGCGCCTCCAGCCCCGCCCTGCACTCCGCCCACTCCGCCGCCGTGATCGAGTAGATCGCGGAGTCGCGCAACCGGCCGTCCTCGCCCGGCGCCCAGGACCGGGACCAGTTGCGCAGCACGCCCTCGAAGCGGGCGCCGACACTCTGGATCGCGGCGCGGGAACGGTCGTTGCGGGCGTCCGTCTTGAGGTCGACGCGGGACACGTGCCACTCCTCGAAGGCATGCCGGAACAGCAGGAGTTTGGCCTCGGCGTTGACGCCCGTGCCCTGCGCCGAACCGGCCAGCCAGGTGAACCCGACCTCGACGGCGTCGAGTTGATCGTCCGTCAGCCAGGAACGCGGCTCCCAGTAGGCCGTGGCGCCGACCGCCCTCCCGGTCGCCGTCGACACCTGGGCGTACGGCGCGAGCATGCCGGTCGCCGCGCGGCCCAACTGGGCGTCGATGTAGGCCTCCACCTCGTCCGCCCTCGGCACCCAGGTGAACGCGTACGAACCCCGGTTCTCCTCCGCCGCCACCGCCAGCTCGGCCGCGTGCCGGTGCCCGAGCGGCTCCAGGCGTACGAACTCGCCGGTCAGGACCGGAGCATCCAGTGCGAAACCCACGTACCAACTCCCCTTCGAACTCTCGGACTCTCGGACTCAGATCTTCAGAACAGGTCGAGAACTTCGGTCAGCGTCCTAATGGACGGGACCGAACCCGCCGACCCGCCCACGGTCCCGGACGACTCGCCCTCCCTGCACAACACCCGTCCCGCATAACCGAGTTCGATCGCCGCCGCCACCAACTCCGCGTCGTCGTCCACGAACACGCACTCCCCGGGGCTCGTCCCCAGCGCCTCGCTCGCGTGCCGGTACATCCGCGGATCGGGCTTGCGGCAGCCGAGGTCCAGCCGGGGGTTCCAGCGACCGCCGATCGGGCGCATGAGGACGCCGCCCGAGTCGAGGAGCGCGGCTCGCGGAACTCCGGCGGTGCCACTGCTCGTCGTCTCCGCCATCCCCGTCCGTCCTCCCCCGGCGACACGGCTAGCCCGGCAACTGGCCCCGCAGCGCGCCGAACGCCTCGTGGAAACCCGGGAAAGTCTTCCGTACGCAGCCCGGGTCGTCGAACGAGATACCCGGCACCCGCAGCCCGGTCACCGCGAAGGACATGACGATGCGGTGGTCGCCGTAGGACTTGATCTCCGTGCCTGTGACGGGAGTTGTCCCCGGGCGGATCTCGATCCAGTCCGGGCCCGTCGCCACCTCCACGCCCAGCCGCCGGAGGTTCTCCGCGCAGGCCTCCAGGCGGTCGCACTCCTTCACGCGGGTGTTGCCGACGTCCTCGATGCGGACCGGGCCGGAGGCGAAGGGGGCGAGCGCGGCCAGGGTCGGCATGGTGTCCGAGATGTCCCGCATGTTGACCGTGAGGCCGCGCAACTCGCCCGTGCCGCGCACCCGGGTGCCGTGCGCGCCGGTCTCCACCTCCGCGCCCATGCGCCGCAGTACGTCGACGAAGCCCAGGTCGCCCTGGAGCGCGCCCGCGCCGAGCCCGGGGACCGTCACCTCGCCGCCCGTCACGGCCGCCGCCGCGAAGAAGTAGCTCGCGGTGGACGCGTCGGGCTCGATGCCGTAGGTGGTGGCCGTGTAGCCGCCCGGTGGGACCACATACACGCTCCCCTCCCGCCGTACCTCCACCCCGAACGTCCGCATCATCGCGAGCGTGATCTCGATGTACGGCGCGGAGACCAGGTCGGTGACCTTGATGCTCAGGCCCTTCCTGGTCAGAGGGCCGAGGAGGAGCAGGGCGGTGAGGTACTGGGAGGACTGGCCGGCGTCGAGCACCACCTCACCGCCCTCGACGCCGGACGCCTCGATACGGAGGGGGTGGTGGCCCTCGGCCTCCTCGTGGCGCAGGTCCACGCCCAGGTCGCGCAGGGCACGGGTCAGGGGGAGGAGAGGGCGGCGGCGCATCTGCGGGGACGCGTCGAAGCGGAAGCTGCCGCGGCCGGCCGCGGCGAGGGTGGGGAGGAAACGGGCCGTCGTCGCGCCGTCCCGGCAGTACACGTCCGCCTCCGTGACCGCCGGGCCCTGCGGGCGGCCGTCGATCTGCCAGGCGCCCGGGGTCCGGCCCACGCGGTAGCCGAGCCGGGTCAGTCCCTCGGCGAAACCCTCGGTGTCGTCCGAGCGGAGGGGGCGCCGGAGGGTGGTGACGCCGTCGGCCGCCGCCGCCAGGAAGAGCGCGCGGGCGGTGATGGACTTGGAACCGGGGATGTCGACTACGGGCATGCCCTCATGATCGGGCGGCGGTCGTCCGACTCGCCGGGACGTCCACGGGATGGACGACTGCCGTTCGCCCGTACGTCCCTGTGAGCGGTCGCATCCGCCCCTTTGTGCACGGATTCACCAACTTCCGGAAATCGGACCGAAGCGGGAACCCGGACCCCTTCCGCTCCGTCCAACCCGCATGCTGCCGGACGAGTCTCCGCGGTACGGCGTCGGCCTCGCTGCTGGCTGCGAAAGCTGACAAACCCTCTCCTCCGTACCGCGGCCGGCGGCACGCCGTCATCGGCGCGCCCCCCTCCAACTGCGCCGATGGCGGCCCCTCAGCTGGGTACTGTGCGTTCCCTTGACTGGCAGAAACTTCCCGGATATTCGTGAACTCTTGGAAGTTTCCTTCAGCGGATCCGAGGATCCGAAGTGGAACACCTCCGGAAGGAGCGCACGTGCCCTCCAGACGTACCGTTCTCGCCGCGACCATGGGCGTCACCGCGTCCCTCGCGGTCGGCGGCACCGCACACGCCGACGACAACAGACTCCGCTCGCTGATCTCCCGTATGACGTTGCCGGAGAAGGTCGGCCAGCTGTTCGTGATGCGGGTCTACGGCCACTCCGCCACCGCCCCCGACCAGGCCGACATCGATGCCAACCTGAGCGAGATCGGCGTCCGTACGGCCGCCGAGCTGATCGCGAAGTACCGGGTCGGCGGGATCATCTACTTCACCTGGGCGCACAACACCCGCGCCCCGCACCAGATCGCCGACCTGTCCAACGGCATCCAGAAGGCGTCACTGGAACAGCCGCGCGGGCTGCCCGTGCTGATCGCCACCGACCAGGAACACGGCATCGTGTGCCGTATCGGCGCGCCCGCCACCCTCTTCCCGGGCGCGATGGCGATCGGCGCCGGCGGCTCCCGTGCCGACGCCCGCACCCTCGGCCGGATCTCCGGCGCCGAGCTGCGCGCGATGGGCGTCAACCAGGACTACTCCCCCGACGCCGACGTGAACGTCAACCCGGCCAACCCGGTCATCGGCGTACGGTCCTTCGGCGCCGACCCGGACGCGGTGGCAGGCCTGGTCGCCGCCGAGGTGAAGGGCTATCAGTCGGCTCGCGTCGCCGCGACCGCCAAGCATTTTCCGGGGCACGGCGACACCGCCGTGGACAGCCACTTCGGGTTCCCCGTCATCACGCACAGCCGTGAGGTGTGGGGCGCGTTGGACGCCGTCCCCTTCCGGGCGGCGGTCAAGGCCGGTATCGACTCGATCATGACCGCGCACATCATGGTCCCGGCCCTCGACGACTCCGGCGACCCGGCAACCCTCTCCCACCCGATCGTCACCGGCATCCTGCGCGGCGAACTCGGCTACGACGGAGTCGTGATCACCGACTCGCTGGGCATGGAGGGCGTACGCCAGAAGTACGGCGACGACCGGGTGCCGGTGCTCGCGCTGAAGGCCGGCGTGGATCAGCTGCTCAACCCGCCGTCCCTGGACGTGGCTTGGAACGCCGTCCTCAATGCCGTGCGGGGCGGGGAGTTGACGGAGGCGCGCCTCGACGAGTCGATCCTGCGGGTGCTGCGGCTGAAGACCCGGCTCGGGCTGCTCGACGATCCGTACGTCAGCCGGGCGGGTGTGGACCGCACGGTCGGGACCCCGGCACACCTCGCCACCGCCGACCGCATCGCCGAGCGGACGACCACCCTGCTGGTCAACAAGGCGGGGCTGCTGCCGCTGTCCCGTCGTACGCACGGGAAGGTTCTGGTGGTCGGCGCCGATCCGGCCTCCCCCACCGGTACTACGGGGCCACCCACCGGCGTGCTCGCGGCGGCCCTCGGCAAGTTGGGATTCACGGCGACCGCCCTGTCCACCGGTACGGCTCCTTCCGCCGCGACCGTCGCGAAGGCCGTGGCGGCGGCGCGTGCGGCGGACGCGGTGGTGGTGGCGACCTACAACGTCACAGCGGCCGATGCGCAGAAGGGTCTCGTCGAGCAACTGGTCGCCACCGGGAAGCCGGTCGTCGCCGTCGCCGTCCGCAACCCGTACGATGTCGCCCAACTGCCCGGAGTCCCCGCCTACTTGGCGTCCTACTCCTGGACCGACGTCGAACTCCGGGCGGCGGCACGGGTGATCGCGGGCCGGGTGTCGCCGCGCGGGAAGCTCCCGGTGGCGGTCCAGCGCGCGGACGACCCGACGCAGGTGCTGTATCCGATCGGGCACGGACTGTCGTACTAGAGGTACGTTCCCCACCCGCCCCGCCCCCGCCAACTGGCCCAAAGCACCCCGCACGGCTGGCGTGCGCCCGCTGCCGAGGGTCACGCTGGGCGGGGGCAGTCGGGGGGATCGATGCGTGGGAGATGGAGCGTGGGGGTGGGGTGCGCGCTCCTCGCTGCCCTGGTGACCGGCTGCTCGTCCGCGAACGGTTCCGACGCGGGCGACGGCCGGCTCGGCGGGAAGGCGTCCGCGTCCCCGACCTCTTCGACGGTCACCCAACCCACCGGGTACGGCGCGGTGTTCCTCGGCATCGACGAGTGCAGTTCCTTCGGCACGACCAGTTTCACCGAGGTGCCGTGCACCAGCGAGCGGGCCGCCTCGCGGGTCATCGCCCGCTACGACGGCGATGTGAGCGACGGTCCCGCCTGCCCGGCGACCTCCGACTTCGTGCTGCACATCAGCGCCCAGGGATCGTCGGACGCGGGCGGTGACGACGCCGTGCCGAAGGGCTACGCCTGTATGCGCAACCTCGAACCCCCGCACCCCGGCGACCCGGGCGGCGGGGGCGGCCCCCGCACGATCGTCGGCGACTGCGTCTACAGCTCCGGCGCCGGCCAGGTGCGGGAGACCGCGTGCGACGGCTCGGGGCAGAAGAAGCCGCAGTACAAGGTGGTCAAGGCCGTGCTGAAGCGTGCGAGTTGCCCCGCGTCGACCGCCCTGTACGTGCAGCTCGGCGGCGCACAACCGGTGGGCTGCGCCCGGCCGGTGTAGTCGGCTGACCACCAACGGCCGGGCGCGGTACGGATGTTGCTACGGGCGGAGCGTCGGCTCGCGCTGCACGTCCTGCCGGTCAAGCTTCGCGTCGTAGGGCGCGAGTGCCTTCGCCTGTGCCGTCGTCGGGGCGGGGACGCCCGCCCAGGCCAGGATGCGGGCGGTGGCGAGCGCCTTCTGGTCGGCGGTCAGGGCGGCGACGTTCGCGCCGTGGTTCAGGCCGGGCGCGGTGAAGACGTACGAGTCCTTCGAGCCCTTCCCGACGGCGAAGCGCTCGGCGCCCCACGGGTCGTTCTGGCCGTAGACGAACAGCATGTGGTCGGCGTGGTGGCGGACCCAGCTGTCCACGTCCCGCATCGCCTTGGGCTGGAAGCGCATCGGGATGTCACGCGGGACGAAGTTGCGGGGCGGCTGGTAGCCGTAGTGGATGTACTTCTTCTCGATGTACGGGAACTGGATGGTGGGCGCGCCGAGTTGGGTGCCCGCCTGGTAGTAGTACGGGGTGTACGGGGACAGGCCCTGGTCGGTGTAGAAGGAGAAGCCGGAGATCGTGTCGACCGAGGTCCAGATCTCGTCGTCGGTGGCGGTCGCCGCGTTGGCCGGGATGATGTCGCAGTCGGCGAGCAGGCTGTACTGCCAGAAGCCCCAGACGTAGTCGAGGACGACGGCTTCATAGGCCTTGTCCAGGCTGCCGACGGTGGTGAAGGTGAAGCCGTTCTCCGCCGCGTAGGCCGCGTACTTCTGCTCCAGCGGCTCCCTGCGCACCAGCGCCTCGCGCTGTACGGCGTCCAGGCGGTCGCGGCACTCCTTGGTGCCGACCTTGGTGAAGAAGCGGTCGTAGGCCGAATCCTCGTTGTTCACCACGTCGTTGGGGGCGACGTAGGCGACGACGCCGTCCATGTCGCGCGGGTAGAAGCGCTCGAAGTAGGTGGCGGTCATGCCGCCCTTGGAGCCGCCGGTGGCGAGCCAGTTCTTGGTGTAGATCGACTTGAGGGCCTTGAAGACGCGGTGCTGGTCGCTGGCCGCCTGCCAGATGTCGAGCTTGGACCAGTCGGCCGGCTCGGGGCGGGACGGTGTGAAGTAGCGGTATTCCAGGGAGACTTGGTTGGCGTCCGCGATCCGGGTGGGTTCGCTGCGGCTGGGGTTCGTGGAGACGTTGTAGCCGCTGGTGTAGAAGACCGTCGGGCGGGAGACGTCCTTGTGCAGCACGGTGATGCGCTGCTGGAACGTGCCCTTGGACGGGTGCCGGTGGTCGATCGGCTGGGTGTAGTTGAGAACGAAGTAGCGGTAGCCGGTGTACGGCTTCTCCTGGACCAGGCTCATGCCGGGTATCGCCAGCAGCTGGTCCTTGATGTCTGCGGTTTGACCGGTTCGGCCGGCCTGGGCGGCGGTGGCCACCCCGGCCGTGCTCAGCGTGCCTATGAGCACGGTGAGCGCCAGCAGCCATCTGAGCGCCTTGCGCATGCCATCTCCCCTGTGAGGCAGTTGTGAACCGGAAGCTATCGGAGCAACTCCCGTCACACCAGAGGAGGTTGTTCACTCAGGGCGCTGTGCGGTGGTTCAGCACAGAATCCAGCCCGAGCTGACCGACCCGCCGCCGACCGCGCCCTTGACCCGTACGCACCGGTGCCCGGCGTGCACGGTGACCGGTCCGGCCCGGTGGGTGTAGCGGCCCTTGTCGACGACCGGGCGGTTGCCGCGGGCCTGGACGCTGACCGACATCGGGCGCTTGGTGCCGGCGGTCCTGGGGGCGGTGTAGGCGCAGACGTAGTCGCCCCGGCGGAAGACGTGGACGGTGCCGGTGGAGAAGGGCAGCGTCGCCACCTCCCGCCCCGGGCAGACCGAGGCCGCCTGGGCGGTGCCGGGGGCCGCGAGCGCGAACAGCCCGGACGCGGTGAGCACGGCCATACCGAGTGCCACCCGCCGTCGTAGCGCACCCATGTCCACAGTCGTCCCTCCCGTACAGCAGCCGGACAGCGTACTGATGTACGGACGCAAGACGTATGTCGGACGGTTGCGCGACCCTCAGCGCGGCGCGGTGACCGGCTCCTCGGACTCGGGTGCGCCGACGAAGGTGCGCCACAGTTCGGCGTAGTACCCGCCGAGCGCGAGCAGCTCGTCGTGTGTGCCGTCCTCGACAACCCGCCCGTGGGCTGAACCTCCCATGCCGCCCTCGCACCGCTCGGCCCTGGCGGGCCTCCCGGGCTTCGAGACGGCGGCCGGACTCCGTCCGGCACTGGTTGCGGCCGCAGGCCCGCGAGGTTCAGGCGGCGGCCGCGGGCGTGTCCTCTCCGACGAACGTGCGCCACAACTCGGCGTACGTGCCGCCCAGTTGGAGCAGCTCGTCGTGCGTGCCGTCCTCCACGACCCGGCCGTGATCCATCACCACGACCCGGTCCGCGCGGGCCGCCGTTGTCAGGCGGTGGGCGACGACGAGGGTGGTGCGGCGGCCGGCGAGGCGGTCGGTGGCCTGGTTGACCTGGGCTTCCGTGGCGAGGTCCAGGGCTGCTGTCGCCTCGTCCAGCAAGAGGATGTCGGGGTCTACCAGTTCTGCCCGCGCCAGGGCGATCAGCTGGCGCTGGCCCGCCGAGAGGTTGCGGCCGCGTTCGGCGACCTCGTGGAGGTAGCCGCCGTCGAGCGTGGCGATCATCTCGTGCGCGCCGACCGCGCGGGCCGCCGCCTCCACCTCGGCGTCGGTGGCGTCGGGGCGGCCGTAGGCGATGGCGTCGCGGACGGTGCCCTGGAAGAGGTACGCCTCCTGCGGGACGACGCCCAGGTGGTGGCGGTACGACGTGATGTCGAGCGAGCGGAGGTCCGTGCCGTCCACCGTGACCCGGCCGCCCGTCGGGTCGTAGAAACGGGCCACCAACTTCACGAGCGTCGACTTGCCCGCGCCCGTCTCGCCGACGAAGGCGACCGTCTGGCCGGCGGGGATGCTCAACTCCACTCCCCCGATGGCCTCTTCGTCGTCGCCGTACGCGAAGTGCACGTCCTCGAAGGCGATGTCGCCGCGGAGGGAGAGGACTTCCAGTGGCTCGTCGGCCGCTCGGGTCGACGTCGGTTCCTGGAGGAGTTCCTGGATGCGGCCCAGGGAGACCGTGGCCTGCTGGTAGCCGTCGAAGACCTGCGAGAGCTGCTGGACCGGGGCGAAGAACAGGTCGATGTACAACAAGTACGCGACCAACGCGCCTGTCGTCAGGGTCGCGTCGTCCACCCTTCCCGCGCCCGCGATCAGTACGGACGCCGCCGCCACCGAGGACAGCAGTTGTACGAACGGGAAGTAGATCGAGATCAGCCGCTGGCCCCGGGTGCGCGCCTCGCGGTAGCTGCTGCTGCGTTCGGCGAACCGTCGGCCGCCGTCCTTCTCGCGTCGGAACGCCTGCACGATCCGCAGCCCCGACACCGACTCCTGGAGGTCGGCGTTGACCAACGACACACGCTCACGGGCGAGTTCGTACGCCTTCACGCTCGCCCGTCGGAAGAAGAACGTGGCGATGACCAGCGGGGGGAGGGTGGCGAAGACGACGAGCGCGAGCTGGATGTCGATCACCAGCAGGGCGACCATGATGCCGAAGAACGTGACGACCGAGACGAAGGCCGTGACCAGCCCTGTCTGCAGGAAGGTGGACAGCGCGTCCACGTCCGTCGTCATCCTCGTCATGATCCGGCCGGTCAACTCCCGCTCGTAGTAGTCGAGTCCGAGGCGTTGGAGCTGGGCGAAGATCTTGAGGCGGAGGGTGTAGAGCACCCGCTCCCCCGTGCGTCCGGTCATCCTCGTCTCGCCCCGCTGCGCCGCCCACTGGACGGCCACGGCGACGAGGGCCAGCAGCGAGGCGGACCAGATCGCGCCGATCGCCATCTTGGTCACGCCCTGGTCGATGCCGTGCCGGATCATGATCGGCAGGAGCAGGCTCATGCTCGCGTCCACGGCGACGAGGCCGAGGCTGATCAGCAGCGGGGTGCCGAACCCGCGCAGCAGTCGGCGCAGGCCGTACGAGTCCTCGGCACGGACCGCGCGCGCCTCGTCGATGTCGGGGACGTCGGTCGCCGGCGGCAACGCGTCGACCTGAGCGAGGAGTTCGGGCGTCGCGGGCATCCCGGACAGCGCGGTGTCCTTGGGTTCGCGGTCGCCGGTCCACAGGCGGGGCGTGAGCCCGCGCTCGGCGTCGAACTCCGCGTCCAACTCAGCGCGTACGGAGGTGTCTTCGGCCGGTTCGGCGGTGGGCAGGGCGTGGCCGGGCGAGACACCGCCGAGTTCGTCGGGGTCGGTGAGGAGGCGGCGGTAGAGCGGTGAGCGCTCCTGGAGTTCGTCGTGGGTGCCGATGTCGGCGAGGCGGCCCCCGTCGAGGACGGCGATGCGGTCGGCGAGGTTGAGTGTGGAGCGCCGGTGCGCGATCAGCAGCGTGGTCCGGCCCTCCATGACCTGTTTCAGGGCCTCGTGGATCTCGTGCTCGACGCGGGCGTCCACCGCCGAGGTCGCGTCGTCGAGGACCAGCAGGCGCGGGTCGGTGAGGATCGCACGGGCGAGGGCGACGCGCTGGCGCTGGCCGCCGGAGAGGGTGAGGCCGTGCTCGCCGACCGTGGTGTCGTAGCCGTCGGGGAGTTCCGCGATGAACCGGTCGGCCTGCGCGGCGCGGGAGGCGGTGAGGATCTCCTCGTCGCTCGCGTCGGGGCGGCCGTAGGCGATGTTGTTGCGGACCGTGTCGGAGAAGAGGAAGGAGTCCTCGGGGACCAGGCCGATCGCGGCCCGGAGGGAGTCGAGGGTGAGTTCGCGGACGTCGTGGCCGCCGATGAGGACCGCGCCGTGGGTGACGTCGTAGAAGCGCGGGAGGAGGAGCGAGACCGTGGACTTGCCGGAGCCGGAGGAGCCGACGACGGCGAGGGTCTCGCCGGGGCGGATCTCGAAGCTGAGGCCGTTGAGGACGGGGCGCTCGTGGTCGTAGCCGAAGGAGACGTCGTCGAACTCGACCGTGGCCGGGGCGTCGGCGGGGAGCTCCTTGGTGCCGTCCGTCATGGAGGGCTGGGTGTCGATCAGTTCCAGGACGCGTTCGGTGCCCGCGCGGGCCTGCTGGCCGACCGTGAGGACCACGGCCAACATGCGGACCGGGCCGACGAGTTGGGCGAGATAGGTGGAGAACGCGACGAACGTGCCGAGCGTGATGTGACCGCGCACCGCGAGCCAGCCGCCGAGCGCGAGCATCGCGACCTGGCCGAGGGCGGGGACGGCCTGGAGGGCGGGGGTGTAGCGGGCGTTCTGCCGGATCGTGCGGAGGCGTCCCGCGTAGAGGCGGCGGCCGACCTCGCGCAGCTTTCCGGTCTCCTGGTCCTCCTGGCCGAAGCCCTTCACCACGCGTACGCCACTGACGGCGCCGTCGACGACTCCCGCGACGGCGGCGGCCTGGGCCTGCGCGTACCAGGTGGAGGGGTGCAGTTTGCTGCGGCTGCGCTTGGCGATCCAACCGAGGGCGGGGGCGACGGCCAGGGCTATCAGGGTCAGGGGCAGGGACAGCGAGGCCATGATCGCGAGGGAGATCACGAAGAGCAGGACGTTCCCGATCGTCATCGGGAGCATGAAGAGGAGACCCTGGATCAGCTGGAGGTCGCTGGTGGCGCGGCCGACGACCTGGCCGGTGGACAGCTCGTCCTGGCGGCGGCCGTCGAGGCGCGTGATCGTGCCGTACATCTCGGTGCGGAGGTCGTGCTGGACGTCGAGGGCGAGGCGGCCGCCGTAGTAGCGGCGGATGTACGTCGAGACGTAGACGAGGAGGGCGGCGACGATCAGGGCGGCTGCCCAGGGGGCCATGGAGCGGGTGTGGCCGGTGATCACGTCGTCGATGATCACCTTGGTGACCAGGGGGACCAGGGCCATGACCGCCATGCCGGCGAGGCTGGCGCCGAGGGCGAGGACTACGTCCTTGGGGTAGCGCCAGGCGTACCCGGCCAGCCTTCTGGCCCAGCCCTGCGTGTCCCCCTGCTTCGCTGCCACGCGGTGCCTTCCGTTCGCCCCTGATCAGCTGGTCTTACGGAAGGCACCAACGCGGAAAGGAACGGATTTCATCCCTCCGCAACAAAACGCTCCGCTGGGTTCGGTCGTCATCACAGTGCGGGTGCGTTGTGGCTGGTCGCGCAGTTCCCCGCGCCCCTAAAAGCTAAAAGGCGGGCGTTGTGCGTACCCGGAGGTAATAGAAGCGGGTCGTCTGAACTGCGTTCTGGTTGTCGTCGCTCACCAGCAGCACCTTGTAGGCGCCCTTCTCCCTCCCCGTGATCACCATGCCCTCGATGTTGTCGAGGAGGGGGTTCGGCTGGGGCTGCTTCGCCGTGGCGCCCAAGGTCGGGCAGTCGGCGATGTCCGCGAGCAGGGTCTTCTTGATGAGGCGGACTCCGGGCTGGCCCGTAAGGGTGTCGATCTTGCTGGTGTCCGTCGCGTGGCGGGGGTCGGCCAGGTAGAGGCGGACGGTGTTGCCGACGCCGCTGGTGAAGCCGCGTTCCAGGACGAGGAGGCGGCCGTCGGGGAGCGCCTGTACCTCGGGGACGCCGAGGAAGGTCGCGTCGGTCTTGTAGGCGTACTGGGCGGCGAGCTTGAAGTGGTCGCCCTTGGTGCGGGTCCAGGTCTGGAAGCGGACGGCGCCCGAGGTGTCGCCGGCGATCGGGTACTCCATCGACGCGAGGAGCGTGTGGCCGCCGGGCAGCAGGGTCAGGCCCTCGAACGTCTGGTTGGAGACGGCCCGGCCCGCAGGCGCGACCAGTAGTGAGGACGGGACCGGGAGGCGGTCCAGGATCTTGCCGTCGCGGGAGTAGCGGCGGATGGACGGCTCGGTCTCGGAGGTGATGAGGCGGGTGCCGTCGCGGTCGATGACCAGGCCCTCGGAGTCGAGGGCGGCGCCGTTCTCGTCGGCGAGCGGGACGACGCTCTTCGGCTGGAGGGTCTTCGCGTCCAGGCTGAACAGCGAGGAACGGTCCTCCAGGGCGGCGAGCGAGCCGTCCTTGTCCAGCGCGAGCGCGGAGAAGTTGCCGACGAAGGTGCCGTCGTACGTCGTCTTGTCGAGCGCGTCGGAGAAGCGGTCGATCGAGACGGAGGACGAACAGGCGTTGGTGGTGCGGGAGTTGCCGGTACGGGAGTTGCTGGCGTTCGCGGGCCCGGCGGCGGCGGTGAGGCAGGTGGCCGCCGCCAGGCCGGCGGTCGCGGTCGCGAGTACGGTTCTCAGGCGCATGGGCGCCACCGTAGGACGGGTGGGTGACGTGCGGGAGACCTTGCAGTTAAGCGCGTTTGCTGAGCGAGAACCCTGTGGATCCGTTGAGCGAGATCCCTGTGAACCGGCTACGCGAGGTCCTTGTGGATCGCCTTCGCGACACCCTGGATCGTGGTGATGCCGTAGCTCATCGTGCTGTTGTCCTGGGTGAGCACGCTCATCATGTAGTCGTGGCCGCCGCCGTTGAAGGTGCCCAGGCTGTGGACGCGCCAGCCGTGCGTGGAGCGCTGCAGCCAGCCGTTCTTGACGTGCACGGTGACGGTCGACGGGGCGCCGGAGGGCGTGCCCCAACGCTGGCCGGCAATCACCTGGTTCATCAACTTCAGGATGTACGCACGGGAGTTGTCGCTCAGCACCGTGTTCTTCGCGGTGACCAGCTTGAGGAGCTTCTGCTCGTCGGTCACGGTCTCCTGGGTCAGGCCCCAGTAGTTGTTCGCGCCGGGCTTGGTCTGGGTCATGCCGGCCGCCGTGAGGAAGCCCTTGATCTTCGTCAGGCCCAGTTGCTTCCACAGGGTGGAGGTCGCGTCGTTGTCCGACTTGGTGATCATGGCCTTGGCGAGCGTCGACTCCCGCGTCGTCAGCAGGCGGTCGTGCTTCTTCGCGTCCCACAGCAGCGTGGCGAGGACGGTCACCTTGACGGTACTGGCCGAGTCGTAGGCACTCGTCGCCCGTAGCGTGCAGGTGGTGTTGGTGGTGCGGTCGTAGAGGCCGACGGCGACGGTTCCCTTGCGGGTCGCGAGGGCCGCGGTGATGTCCTTCTTCAGCTTGGCGGCGAGGCCCGCCTTGGCGGACGTACAGCTGACCGTCGGGGTGGCGGCGGCAGCGGGGGTCGCGGCGGCCAGCACGGGTATGAGCACCCCGGCGCCCACGCCGGCCGCCAGCACTCTGGCCCGGCGGGATGTCCAATGAGACTGAGTCATGCATGACTTGACTCACAGGAAGGCGTGAAAGGTTGTACGAATTGGAGAACGGTTGTACGAGCCGTTACCCGGGCCTGTGCGAATTCACAGCCGAGCACTAGGTACGGCACAGCACCTACCCACCCTGCGTTCGCACGATGGCCGGGTGACATCTGCCACCGATCCACACCCCCACACCGAACCCGCGTCCGCCGACTGGCCGCCGCCGGCCCCACCCGCCGAGGCGCCGCCCGAGAAGGCGCCCCGCTGGTCGCTGCCCGCGCTGATCGCCATCATGGTCCTCGCCGCGGTGCTGTACTCCTGGAACCTCTCGGGCTCCAGCCTCAACAGCTTCTACAGCAGCGCCATTTACAGCGGCACGCAGAACTGGAAGGCCTGGTTCTTCGGTTCGCTGGACGCGGGCAACTTCCTCACGGTCGACAAGCCACCCTTCTCCCTGATGGTGATGGGCCTGTCGTGCCGGATCTTCGGCTTCGGCACCTGGCAGATGATGCTGCCGGAGGTCGCCGCCGCGCTCGGCACGATCTGGATCCTGCACTCCTCCGTGAAGCGGTACTTCGGCCACGTGGCCGCGACGATCGCGGCGCTGGTCCTCGCCCTCACCCCGATCACGGTCGCCATCAACCGCGACAACAACCCCGACACCCTCCTCGTCCTGCTGATGGTGGCGGGCGCGGCCCTCGGCCTGCGCGCCGTGCGCACCGAGAAGCTGCTTCCCCTGCTCGGCTCGGCGGTCTGCTTCGGCTTCGCGTTCAACACCAAGCTCCTCCAGGGCTATATCGCGCTGCCCGCCGTCTTCGCCGTGTACCTGTTCGCGTCGAAGCTCGGCTGGAAGAAGAAGCTGGTCCAACTCGCCCTGGCCACGGTCGCGTTGGCCGTCTCCAGCTTCTGGTGGGCCACGGCCGTCTCCCTCGTCCCCGCCTCGGACCGCCCCTACATCGGCGGCTCGACGGACGGCACGGCCTGGGACCTGATCATGGGCTACGACGGCTTCGGCCGCGTGTTCGGCGGCGAGGGCAACGGCGGCGGAGGCGGGGGTGGCGGCGGAGGCACCTTCGCCGGCACCGCGGGCCTCGGCCGGATGTTCAACGACATCCTCGGCGGCCAGATCTCCTGGCTGCTCCCCTTCTCGGCGATCGCCCTGATCGCCGGCCTGGTCCTGGTCGGCCGCGCCCCGCGCACCGACGCGACCCGCGCCGCGCTGGTCATGTGGGGCGGCTGGACCCTGCTCCACTACGTCACCTTCAGCATGGCCCAGGGCACGATGCACCCGTACTACACGACCGCGCTCGCCCCGGGCATCGCGGCGCTGTGCGGTGGCGGCGGCGTCATGCTGTGGCGCGCCTTCCGCAGCGGCGACGCGCGCTGGTCCTGGGTCCTGCCGGCCGGCCTCGCGGTCACCGGTATCTGGGCGATCGTGGTGCTGCGCCGGGCCTCCGGCTGGAACACCTGGCTGTGGCCGACGGTGGGTGTGCTGATGGTCGCGGCGATCATCGGCCTGTTCGTCTTCCGCTCCGGCAACCGCGGCCGGCTGCTCACCGCGTCCATCGCGGCGGCGATCATCGCGGCCCTGGCCGGCCCGACGGCGTACGCCGTGACTCCGGCCGCGTCGAGCGGCTCCGGCGGCGGCATGGGCGGTACGAACCCGACGGCGGGCCCGTCGACCGGCGGCGGCATGGGCGGCCCCGGCGGGGGCGGCGGCCGGGGCGGCTTCGGCGGCGGCCAGGGCGGTCCCGGCGGCGGCACCCAGCAGGGCGGCGGCCAGGCGAGCGGCGAGGCGCCCGGCGGGATGACGCCGGGTGGCGGCGGCACGGGTGAGCTGCCGCAGGGCGGCGGAGCACCGAGCGGTGCGCCGAATGGCGGCACGACGGGTGGCCAACAGGGCGGTACCAACGGGGAGTTCCCCGGCGGCGGTACGGCTCCTGGCGGTACGGCGTCGGGGGGCACCGGTACGGCGGGTGGCACCGGTACGGCTCCGGGTGGCGCCACCGGCGGTACGCGCGGCGGCTTCGGCGGCGGTGGCGGTGGCGGCATGGGCGGCACCACGTCCAGCGCGCTGATCTCGTACCTGGAGAAGAACCAGGACGGCGCCAAGTGGCTGCTCGCGGTGTCCAATTCGCAGAGCGCGGGCCAGCTGATCCTCAGCACCCACAAGCCCGTCATCTCCATGTGGGGCTTCACCGGCTCCGACAAGGCGATGACCCTCGCCAAGCTCAAGGAGCTGGTGAAGAAGGGCGAGTTGCACTACATCCAGCTCGGTGGCGGCGGTATGGGCGGCAACAGCAGCCTGAACACCGAGATCACCGCGTGGGTGCAGAAGAACGCGACGGCGGTGAAGGAGAGCGCGTACGACAAGAGCGCGTCGACGGAGAAGAGTTCAAGCTCTTCGTCCTCCTCCACCTCCTCCACCACGACCAACACGTCGACGATCTACCGGCTGGACCCGTCGGACGTGAAGTGACGACACGACACTGAGGTAGCTGAACGGCCAACGGCCCCCGACCACACGGTCGGGGGCCGTTTTGGTATGTCATCCCACCGTCAACTCGCGTAGACACAGGGCAAATTGTCGCTTCCGGTCACCTGATCGACACGTCTCGTTTATTTACATGACCGCATGTGCATGTCACGCTCCCGTTTGCCGCCCCATTCAACCCGCGTAGATGGGACACTCTTTATGTTGGCGACTCGCATGCACCGCTGGAAAACGGTGGCGTTGACCACCGCGGCCGTCCTGGTCGGCCTCGCCGCGCCGACCCTGACAGCGACCCCGGCGTCGGCCACGACGACCGCGTACGACGCGACGTACTACAAGAACGCGATCGGCAAGACGGGCACGAGCCTGAAGTCCTCGCTGCACACGATCATCAGCAGCCAGACGAAGATCTCGTACTCCGCGGTCTGGAACGCGCTGAAGGTCACCGACCAGGACCCGAACAACAGCAGCAACGTGATCCTGCTGTACAGCGGCGTCTCCCGTGCCAAGTCCCTCAACGGCGGCGACGTCGGCGACTGGAACCGCGAGCACACGTGGGCCAAGTCCCACGGCGACTTCGGCGAGGTGACCGGTCCCGGCACCGACCTGCACCACCTGCGCCCCGCGGACGTACAGGTCAACAGCATCCGCGGCAACCTGGACTTCGACAACGGCGGCAGCGCGGTCACCAACGGCGGCGGCAGCATCGTCGACTCCGACTCCTTCGCGCCGCGCGCGGCGGACCGGGGCGACGTGGCCCGCATGATCCTCTACATGGCCGTGCGCTACGAGGGCGACGACGGCTTCGCCGACCTGGAGCCCAACGAGAAGGTGGGCAACGGCAGCAACCCCTACATGGGCAAGCTCTCCGTCCTCAAGGCCTGGAACGAGGCGGACCCGCCGAGCGCCTTCGAGGAGAACCGCAACCAGGTCATCTACGACACCTACCAGCACAACCGGAACCCGTTCATCGACCACCCGGAGTGGGTGGAGGCGATCTGGTAGGCGGCAGTGTCGAGTTGAACTCCCTCTGATCCAGGGGGAGTTCAACCACTCCGGGCACCGTGGCCACCCTCTCCAGATCATGCACCGCACGCGCAATGGGCTGGTGGTCAGAGGAGGGCCTCGATGGCTCTGAGGATCAGAGCCCGCGCCTCAGCCCCGTAGACGGCCTGGCGATGCATCTCCCCGAACGCCTTGACGTACTGGCCGACTTCGTCCGGAGCGGCGATCTTCACGGAGGCTGAAAGCGGTTCGTGGTCCACGCGCTCGTCGTCGAAGACCGTGAAGGACTCGATGGGCCACATCGTCCGCTCGATGTCCGCAGGGATGACGCCGAGCGAGACGGCGGGCAGGGCCATCACGGAGAGCAGGTGGCCGAGTTGGCCCGACATGACTCCCGCGTCGCCGAGGCGGTATCCGAGGACGGCCTCCTCGATGACGATCGCGAAGCGGTGGTCGCCCTCACGGATGATGCGGGAGCGGTCCGTTCGGGCTTCGACGGCCTCGGCGACGTCGTCCGGAAGGTCTCGGAAAGCGGCGATGGCTCGTAGGAGGGCCGTAGCGTATCCAGGCGTCTGGAGGAACCCCGGTACGACGTTGTGGCAGTAGACCTTGAAGTTCCGGGTCCGCTGGTACAGCGGCACCGTGGACTGCTGGAGCCGTTTCAGGCCCGTGCGCTGCAGGCGGCGCCACTGGACGTACAGGGAGTCGGCGTCACGGTTGGCGGCCACGAGGTCGGGCGCCAGGTCCTCGGCGCCGCACGCACGGCACCACGACCGGATGTCCTCGTCGGAGGGTGCCGTGCGGGCGTTCTCGATGCGCGAGGACTTCGCCTCGCTCCACTCGCAGCGCGCGGCGAATTCTCGCTTCGTGATCCCCGCGTCCAGGCGGATCTCACGGAGCCGGCCGGCAAGCGCCTTGCGGGCGGCCTCGACTCTCGACGAGGGGGAGGTGGGTGGCATGGCCGGACTGTCGCGCTCGCCTACTTGGTCTCGTACTGGTCGTGGGGGATGGCACGCTCCCAGATGCGCTCGAAGGCCGTGGCACAGACCCGGATCAGCTCCGGGTCGTCGAGCAGTTCATCCTCCACCGACTCGCCGTCCCCGGAGAAGTGGTGCACACGGATCAGGGAGTCGTCGAAGAGCCAGAAGTCGTTGCCCGGCAGGAGCAGGTCCGAGGTCCGGCTGCGGGGGAGCCACCGTACGAGTTCTCCGGCTTCCACGTTGCCGCGCGTGACGTAGTGCTCCCAGCGGATGTACTCCGTCACCGGCTCCGAGACCACACGGGCCCGACGAACCGTCACGCCCCGCGCCACGGCGTCCGCGATCGAGTCCTCGAAGGAACCCCACCAGGAGGCCCGGTCCGCCCAGGCGACACGCTCTCCCCGCTGCCACGCCTCGAAGCGGGGATTGCTGAAGTACGTGTCCCTCAGCTCCAGATGGACGGCCGAGCGCTTGGCCTCAGCGATCAGTTCCCTGAACGCGGGCATCGGCGACATCGCACGCCTCCTTCAGGATGTCGACCATGCGCACGGGGATACGCACGACGGCTTCGTAGTCCGGCAGCGGGCCGGCCGCCCGGACTTCCTCCGCAAGCCGCTCGTCCGCCTTCCAGCCCTGGATGACGAACTCGCCCTTCTCCTCGTCCACCCAGACGGTGGGGCAGTGATCCTTGTCGGTATCGGGATCGATACCGATGAACCGTGACGCCATGGTGCCCTCCAACATCCAGTTGCTTACATGGACTTGCACCACCGTCGACCGGTTTCCACCTACCGTCATCTTCCCTACGGTCGCGGCAGACACCTCGGGAGGTATGCGGATGACGGCCGGCAAAGGACCAGACACTCCAGCACTCGAAAAGAACCCGGCCTT
Source organism: Streptomyces xylophagus (assembly GCF_000716435.1). Taxonomy (GTDB): domain Bacteria; phylum Actinomycetota; class Actinomycetes; order Streptomycetales; family Streptomycetaceae; genus Streptomyces; species Streptomyces xylophagus. Next base: position 108,672 of record NZ_JNWO01000006.1, on the reverse strand, counting down.
CTTCGTGCCGCTGCCGGATGTGGAGGGCCTGTCCGAGCACGATCCGGGGCCGGCACTGCGTCTGGTGCGGAGTGACGCTCACGATCGAGACGGCCGTCGACCTCGGCGAGCGAACGAACGAGGCGGACGCAGGAGAGGCGCAGTGGTTCCCTCGCGGCTGCCGTCCCTGCGTCGGCGAGAACGCCTACCGAGCGATCCTCGACCACGCCCCGTCCTGCGAACAGTGCGTGGACGACGTCTCCCGTTGCGAGACCGGCCTGGCCCTGTGGCGCGTGGTGAGGAGTGCCCGCCGGTGAAGATCTGCGGGAAGTGCCAGCAGGCGATCAGGCCCGGCGAGGCCTACAGCACTCACGACATCCACGGGGCTTCCGACCCTGGACACACAGTCCATCTCCACCTCGTGTGTCCACCGAAGGAGGCATAGGGCACCCTGGGCCGAACAGAACCCCGGTCCTCTACTCCGGGCGATCGAGGCTCATTCGCATGCCAGTTGTGCACGTCCTGCGCTGGGAGATCCTCATGTCCGACACCTCCGTCACAGTGACGCTCACCTACACCGGCGACCAGGCCGAAGTGCTGCGCACACTCGCTCTCTTGGAGGGGCGTACACCAGAGCAAATGGCGTTGGACCACATCGCACGTGGCGTCCCGCTGTCCTTCTCCTCTTCCTTGGGGGAGGACTCGGAGGCCATGGCCGTTCTCGCGCGGGCCATGTTCGACGGACCTTCGGACCTGGCCGCACGGTCCGGCGAACAAGGCCCGGAGCCGTCACGGCCCAACCAGAACGCCGATGACGTAACGGTCGTACAGGGCACCCCGTACGACCGTCCCGTCACCCCAATACCCCCCTCGCAAGCCCATCCTGACGCTGCATCAGGGACCGCCAGCTCGTAAGAACCGCCGGATGCGCGTCGATCCAGGCCTGCTGGACGACAGCCAGCCGGGTATAGGCCGTGCGCAGATAGCCGGTGTCGGACTTGCAGCGGACGTCCGCCTTGGCGACGGGACTGGTGGCGAAGTCGGTGTCGCGGGGGAGGCTGTTCAGGAGGTGGACGGGGTCGTCCGACTCGACGCCGGCGGCCAGTGCGCAGCGCGCCCAGCGGGCGTTGGCCGTACGGAAGGACGGGTCCTTGTCGAGGTTCTCGCGGGCCTGTTGTTCGCCCTCGCCGAGTTCGATGCGCACCTGGAGCCAACGCGGGCGCTCGGAGCCCAGCAGGCGCTTCTCCGCCTCGGCCTGGCAGCCCTCGGCCGGCCAGGACACCTTGATGGACTTGCCCTTGGCGGAGATACGCCGGTCGGCGGGACCGTAGAGCGCGGCGAGGAACGCCTTGCTCTCCTGGCGTTCCGACGCGGCCGGCGCGGGGGCGGCGGTGTCGGCGGTGAGCGACTCCAGGCCGAACGGCAGCGGGTGGTCGGCGGTGGCCGCGCTCGGCCGCGGGACGGCGGCCGGCGTGTACCGGAAGCCGTGGGCGGCCATGCACGTGATGGCAAGTCGGCGTTCCGCCTCGGCGATCCGCCACTGCCGTTCGCTGGGCGCGTGCAGGAGCGCGTAGAAGGGCAGGGCGGCGCTGAGACGGGCGATGTCCGGCTGCGATCGCCCGGCGGCGGGCGCGGACGGACCGGAGCGGCCGACGAACACCCAGGCGGCACAGGCGACGACGGCCACGGCGGTCGCGATGACGGCGATCTTGCGGGTTACCAACGTGCTCCTCCTCCCGGTGGGGTGGATCCGGCGGCGGACCGCCGGATCCATGACGCGGCGCGGATCAGTAACAGCCGCCCGGGTTCGACGTGGTCAGCGAGAGGGAGCTGGCCGACAGCGCGGCCGACAGCTCATAGACCTGGCTGCCCGGCTGGACGCAGAAGAGCATGCCGCCGCCGTAGTTGATGTCAAGGTAGTACCTGGAGTAGTAGCCGCCGGTGCTGGAGTTGCTGGCGGACCAGGCGTTGTCGTTGACGGTCGTGCCCGAGCCGGCGGTGCCGTACGTCGTGTCGTTGAAGGTGTCGTTCGTGAAGTTGCTGTCGCTGTTGAAGTACGAGTGCCTCGCGCTGCTGTAGCTGGACCAGAACACACAGTGGTAGCCGCCGGCGCAGTTCGTGCCGGCCGATGCCGGGGACGCCGTGAGGACTCCGCCGACGGCGAGAGCCGCGGCCACTCCTGCGGTCGCGGCGAACGCCCTTCGCGACCGGGCCCATCTGGACCGTAAGGTCATATACATGACATCTGCCTTTCTGTCGGTCTCGGAACGACCCGAGCAACACTGGCAGCGGCCCGACCGATTTCCCATGCTTTGCGGCCACGACCGAAAAGCACAGGTCAGCGGTGGAAACCGGCGAGCCCGGCGGCCCCGGACGGATGAACTCATGTCCGAATAACGCCTGTTGCAGGTGTTGTCAGCCGCGCCCGGCGGCGGCCATGATGACTCGCGCGGCCACACCGGCCGGACGGGGGGACCGTCATGCTGCGCATCCATTTCACCGAGGCCGACCTGGTCCGCACCCGGCTGGCGTCCGAGCCGGATCCGCTCTGGGAGATCGCCCTGAGCCTGCACCGGCTGCAGACCCAGCAGGGACGCAGCGCCCACGCGGAGTGGTACCGGACGACCCGCCCGCGCCTGACGGACCACGGGCTGGAGGGGGTCCTACGGCACTTCCTGCTGCCGCTCTTCCCGAGAACGGCGTACTTCCCGGACTTCCTGACCCCGGCGGAAGGCACCGGGGGCCTCACGGCCGGACTCGCGGCGCTGGTGAACACCCCCGCCGAGCGGGTGCGCCAGGAGGTGGCGCGCTTCACGTCGGTCGGCGCACCGTCGTGGGCACCGCGGCTCGTGGAACGCGAGACACGTCAGGACCTGGCGGATTCCCTGCGGCGGTACTACGACGTCGCCGTCGCGCCCTACCGGGACCGGGCGCTGGCCCGGGTGGAGGCCGACCGGTCGGTCCGGGGGCGGGCCCTGCTGGCCGGCGGCGTGGACGGACTGCTCGGCGGGCTGGGCCCGCAGATGCGCTGGGAGGCGCCGGTGCTCCATGTGCACTATCCGGCGGACGAGCGCGACCTGAGACTCGACGGGCGCGGGCTGACCCTCGTCCCGTCGTACTTCTGCTGGGGCCCGCCGATCGCGCTGGCCGACTCGTCGCTGCCGCCCGTACTGGTCTACCCCGTGCTGCGCGAGGCGCGGCCGACCGCCGTCGGCCAACCCCTCGGCGTGCTGCTCGGCCGGACCCGGGCACAGGTGCTGCGGGGCATCTCACCCGGCGCAACCACCGGCGAACTCGCCCGGCTGGCAGGGGTGTCGGCACCCACCGTCAGCCAGCACATCACGGCCCTGCGGGACGCGGGGCTGATCAGCAGCCTCCGGTTCGGCACGAGCGTCCTGCACACGCTCACCCCGCTCGGGGCGGCACTGCTGCGCGGGGCGGGCCGGCCGGTCCCCTCCGTGCCCTGAGCCGCGGCAGGTGGCGCAGGCATCCGGCCGTTCGGCCGTTCGGTGGAAACCGGAGTCCTGCCGGTGCTCGTACGCGGACGGCGGCGGACGGGGCGGCATCGTGGCCCCCGATCGGCTCCACCCGGTCCACCCCGTCCCAGCAGTCCAGCAGGAGGACTTCATGCTCGGCACCGACTTCACCACCGGATCGCCCAACTGGCTCGACCTCGGCAGCCCCGACACCGAGGCGGCAGCCGCGTTCTACGGCGCCGTCTTCGCCTGGCGGTTCGTCTCCGCCGGTCCTGACACGGGCGGATACGGGTTCTTCCAGGTGGACGGGAAGACCGTCGCCGCCCTCGGGCCGCTCACCGAGGAAGGGGCGGACTCCGCCTGGATGATCCACTTCAAGACCGACGACATCACGGCCACCGTCCAGGCCGTCACGGCCGGCGGCGGAACCGTCCGCCTGGAGCCCATGGACGTCATGGGCGAGGGCATGCTGGCCCAGGCCACCGATCCGCAGGGCGCCCAGTTCGCGCTCTGGCAGCCCGGCAGGACCGCGGGCTTGGAACTCACCTCCGCCCCGAACGCCCTGCTCTGGGCGGAACTGCACGCCCCAGGCCCGGAGGCGGACATCGCCTTCTACCAGGCCCTGTTCGGCTGGCGCAGCCAGGAGATGCAGGCACCCGGTATGACGTACCGGGTATTGAGCACCGCCGAAGGGGACCAGCAGGACGCCTCCTTCGGCGGGGTCGCACCGCTGGGCGACGGCGCGGGCGAACTCCCGCGCTGGGTACCGTACTTCCACTCGACGGACGTCGACGCCACGATCGAGGCGGCGCGGTCCAACGGCGGTTCCGTACTGATGGCGGCGACGGACGTACCGGAGGTCGGCCGGATGGCGTGGCTCGGGGACCCGTTCGGAGCGGTGTTCGCGCTACTGACGCCGGATCCGCGGATGTGAGGTCGACAGCCCCCCGGGGCGGTTCCAGGTCAGGCGGCGACGGCTTCGCCGGCCTGGAGCCCGACGACAAGGTCGCCGACGGCAGCACCCCGTACATCGGAAAGCTCTCAATCCTCAGGCAGTGGAACTACGTAGACCCACCGGACCCCATGGCATCTCATTCTAGATTATCCGGGGTTTCTGCCCTGTCGAATCCCTTGGTAGACGTCAATTGAGCCATGGTGAGTCCGTAGCATGGACTTAGCCGCGCTCCTGCAATCGTAGCTCTATCCAAGATCGCCCCATCAAATTTGGCGCCTCGCAGATCGGCTCCAGAGAGGTCCGCCAACTCCAGATTTGCGCCAGTGAGATCCGCATCCCGCAAATCAGCATTGACCAAATTCGCCGTCTTCAGCACTGCGTTTCGCAAAATGGAGTTACGCAAATCGGCCCGCGGCAATGAACCCTTACTCAGGTCCACTTCAGTCAAGTCAACTTTTGTGAGCACAGCAGATTCCAGGCAGGCAGAACTCATATAGGCACCCTTTAGGCTGGCACCACCGAGCCATCCCCCACTTAAGTCAATCCCTCGCATATCCGCTTTTTCAAGCGCCGAGTTGCCCAATCGACAACGCCTAAGCTTGGCTCCTTTCAAATCGACACCGCGAAGATACGCCCTCCTCAGGTCAATCCGAAACGGCTCATCCCGATCAGGACGGCGCCCAAGGACCGTTGCCGCGGCACTCAGGTGATCCGGCATCCGTTCGTCGATTTCCCCTTCCTGCACCACGTTACCCGTTTGCGCGTTGGCGCGGATAAATGCCACCAACACCTCAACGATCGTCGAGTGATATTTGGGCGAGTCGTGCATAATTCGCTCAAGCGCATAAATCCCGCCCAGCTTCTCCGTTGTTGGATCAGCCGAAAGCATCTTTATGGCGGAACTGTATCTATCAATCACTTGGCCTTCACGCGTGAGCTCCGCCTGCTCACTATCTTTTTCTCGCACGTGCGTGAGAATGTCGCGACTGTGACGAAAATTTCGATCGGTGTAGTACAGGCCAATCGCCGCTACCACTCCCGCCCCTACAGCCACAATCACCGTTCGAAATCCAGTAACTACCGCTGCCACACCCGGACTCAATCCGGGCCCCATGTGCCCTGAATCAGCCCACCAAGGTCCCTTCCATACAAGCAGGAGAAACAGTCCGGCACCAAAGGTCGAGAGGATCATTTTCGGCACCCGTTTATTCATGCATCCATGCTGCCCGAAAAGCGTCATCGATCCCGCCACAACCTCTGCCCGTGTTGCCAACTTGTTACGCCACCCTCCCTTCTTGCGCATTTCCGGTCGATAACCGGTCGGATATCATCAAGAGGATCGACCATGCGGATCAGAGGGAAGTCATTGAAGCGCCCCCGTGCCACCCAAAGCCTCACGTCGCGAGGAATGGGAACACATACGACACGACATCCGAAACGTCGACCGTCGAGAGCCGACACGTGGTCCTGATCTCCCATGTCGGGCTCATGGTGCGGATGCCATACTCCCAAGAGCGACAACCGCCACTCACGCCCGACGAGGCCGAGAACTTCCAGACGTGCCGCTTGAGCGCATCGTCCAAGACTGCGCCGACCAGAAGGCCACTACCCTCAGCCCTGACGCGGGACTTGAACACCGCTCACCCGCGTGAAGCACGCTCAACCCTCGAAGTCGTACTCCAGGATGTATGACGCCGCGTCCAGCACCATGTTGTTCACCTCTACGGCAACTCCCGCAGCGTCAAAGGCAGTTCGCGCGATCAACATGACCGGCACGCCCGCCGACAACGCCAGTCGCCCGGCCTCGTCGCCGCTCGGCATACGGGAACGGACCTCTTCCCGGAAGTGGACCGGCTTGCGCCCAAGTTCCTCCAGCCTCGCGTAGATGCCGCCGGGGCCGGTGTCCGGTCGAGCGATCGGCGTGCCCGACGCCAGGTCGGCCGCGAGGAACGAGGTGGCCAGAAGCACCGGCTTGCCGTCGAGAACGTACCGGCGACGGCGCACGCAGACTCGTGATCGATCGTCACTCAGGCCCAGCACACCCGCGATCGCGGCCGGGGCGTCCTCCTCGCCCACCTCCACCGAGTCCACGACGAGTTCACGGTCCCCGGCATCGGTCGCCCAAATGGAACGCCCCTCGCCCCACTGCGCGTGCGCGAGGCGTTCGAGCCCTCGCCGCCGGATCGGCTTGAAGTCCCGGACGAACACCCCGGCGCCCTTGCGCGCCTCGACGAGCCCCTCCGCCTGCAGCACTCCGAGAGCCTGCCGGGCGGTCATACGCGCGACGCCATGCTCGGCCATGAGGTCGTTCTCACCGGGAAGCCGCTCACCGGGCCCGTACTCACCGGCCCCGATGGCCGCCCGCAGCTGCGCCGCGATGCGCTGGTACTTCGGCTGACGCCCTGTGTCCCCGCCGCTCATCCAGGCCTCTCCTCCGATCATCTCTAGACATCCTAGGCACCAGGCACCACACCCTGACAGCTGGCCATCGATCCCCGGCGAGCAATTTCGCACATCTCTAGAGATCTATTGACGCGCCCACGGGCAAGCAGCTTCACTGGACGCGGCTCACATCTCTAGAGATATGGACCGGTCAGCAGCCTGCCGTGGAGGTCTTCATGCCAGCCCACACCGCGCCCGCACAGCCCGCAAGCCCCGACATGCGGGAGGCCCAGTGGCAACTCCCGCGCAACCCGCGCAGCGCCGGCCTCGCCCGCGCGCTGCTTCGTCTACAGCTCATCGACTGGAAGATCACCGGCGAAGTCGCTGACACCGCCGAACTGTTGCTCTCGGAGTTGGTCACCAACTCCATCCGGCACGCACGGACTCCGCCCGGTCGCGAGATCGGTCTGCGCTTCGCCACGTACGACGGACGGCTGCGCGTCGAGGTGGCCGACGCGAGCGACCGTCGACCAAAGCCCCGAGAGGCAGCCCCCGAAGACGAAGGGGGCCGGGGACTCACCCTCGTGCAGGCCCTGGCGGAACACTGGGGATGCTGCCCCCGGCTGCACGGCATCGGAAAGGCGACGTGGGCGGAGCTGTCCCTGCAACGATGAACACGGGCACGACAGCGACCAGGCCGAAGTGCTGCGCGCTCGCCCTCTTGGAGAGACGTACGCCCGAGGAACACTCGCGACCGTGGGCCGGCCGCTCCTGCGCAAAGCCGAACGTCTGATGCGTACGTACGCGGATCACGTCGCCATCGGGATGACCGACGCGGTCAACGCCGTTCTGGCATGGTCTCTGCCCGAGCCGGTTGTACTCGCCTTCGACCATCACTACCGAAACGTCATCGCGCCCAGGACACCGACCGAGGTACCGCTGCAGGTGCTCCCGTAGTCGAGTAGCACCCTCACCCCAAATGCGTAGCCGCGAACATCCGCAACACAGCCGGGAGTACGACCACGGAAGGCCCCGGTTCCGCCAACGCCTTCGCGAGGTCCGCCTCCAGCGCCTCCGGCGAAGTCCGCACCCCCGGCACCCCGAACGACTCCGCCAACGCCACATAGTCCGGCCGGGTCAGTTCCGTCGCCGTCGCCTCGCCGAACGCGTCCGTCATGTACTCGCGGAGGATGCCGTAGCCGCCGTCGTCGACGATGAGCCAGGTGACGTTCAGGTCGTACTGCTTGGCCGTGGCCAACTCCGCGATCGAGTACAGCGCACCCCCGTCCCCCGACACCGCCAGCACCGGACGCGTCGGGTCCGCCGCGGCCGCGCCGAGTGCCGCCGGGAAGCCGTAGCCCAGGCCGCCGGCGCCCTGGGCGGAGTGGAGATGGTTGGGGCCCTTCGCGTCGAAGGCCGACCAGGCCCAGTAGGCGAGGATCGTCATGTCCCAGAAGGAAGGGGAGGTGGCCGGCAGGGCCCTTCGTACCGACTCCAACACGCCCTGTTCCAGGGTCAGTTCCTGCGAGTCGATACGCTCCCGCACCCGCGCCAGCAGATCCCGTACGCGCTCCTCCGCCGTCGGATCCGTGCGCTCGCCCACCGTCTCCAACAACGCCTGCACCGCGTGCCACGCGTCCGCGTGGATGCCCAACGCCGGGTGGTTGGACTCCAGTTTGCCGAGGTCCGCCTCGATCTGGATGACCCGGCCGCGCGGGGCGAACGTGTGGTAGTTCGAGGAGAGTTCGCCCAGACCCGAGCCCACCACCAGTACTACGTCCGCGTCCTCCAGGAAGTCCGTCGTATAACGGTCCTCCAGCCAGGACTGCAAGGACAGCGGGTGCGTCCACGGGAACGCCCCCTTGCCGCCCGGCGTCGTCACCACCGGTGCCTGGAGTTTCTCCGCCAGCTGCCGCAGCTTCTTCGACGCGTCCGCCCGTACCACTCCCCCGCCCGCGATGATCGCCGGGCGTGCCGCGCGTGACAGCAAGTCGGCTGCCACCGCCGTCAGTTCGGGGCGCGGGACCAGGTCCTCCGGGGTCGCGTCCACCGCTGTCACCACGGGGAGCAGGGTCTCGGCCAGCAGTACGTCCTGCGGGATCTCCACCCACACCGGGCCGTGCGGAGCCGTCAGTGCCGACTTCCAGGCCTCCGCGATCGCGGACGGGATCTGTGACTGCGTACGGACCGTGTGGACCGACTTCACCACGCCCCTGAACGAGGCGGACTGGTCGGGCAGTTCATGCAAATACCCGTGCCTGCCGCCGCCCAGGCCCGCCGTCGGGATCTGGCTGCTGATCGCCAGGACGGGGGCCGAGGCCGCGCGCGCCTCCTGGAGTGCGGCCAGGGAGGTCAGCGCGCCCGGGCCCGTGGACAGCAGCAGCGGTGCCGCCTCGCCCGTGATGCGGCCGTACGCGTCCGCCGCGAACCCGGCGTTGTTCTCCACCCGCAGGCCGATGTACCGGAGGTCGGAGCGGCGCAGCGCGTCGAACATGCCGAGCGCGTGCTGGCCGGGCAGGCCGAAGACGGTCGTCGCGCCGAGCCCGGCCAGGGTCTCCACGACCAGGTCGCCGCCGTTGCGCCCGGGGGGCGGGTTCAGGGCGGCGGTGATCTGCGCGGCCGTGGGGCGGAGTTCCAGGTCGTGGTCGTGCGTCACTTGATCTCTGTCTCTCTACGAGTCACCGATGCGAATCGCCAACTGCCCCTCGCGCCCTACGCGTTGCGCGCCTCGGCGATCTGCCGGGACATGATGGTGATCAGGTCGTACGCGGTGTGGGACGCGGCCACCGAGGTGATCTCGGCATGGTCGTACGCCGGTGCCACCTCGACGACGTCCGCCGACACCAGGTTGCAGGATGCCAGGCCGCGCAGGATCTCCAGAAGTTCGCGGGAGGTCAGGCCGCCGGCCTCGGGCGTGCCGGTGCCGGGCGCGTGGGCCGGGTCGAGGCAGTCGATGTCGATGGAGATGTAGAGGGGACGGTTGCCGATGCGCTGCCGGAGTTGGTCGGCGACCTCGTCGGCGCCCCGGCGGTAGACGTCCGCGGACGTCACGATGCCGAAGCCCATCTTCTCGTCGTCCTTGAGGTCCTGCTTGCCGTACAGGGGCCCGCGGATACCGACGTGCGAGAGCGCCTCCGTGTCGAGGATGCCCTCCTCCACCGCCCGGCGGAACGGCGTCCCGTGCGTGTACTCGGCGCCGAAGTACGTGTCCCAGGTGTCGAGATGGGCGTCGAAGTGCAGCAGCGCCACCGGGCCGTGCTTCTTCGCGACGGACCTCAACAGGGGCAACGCGATGGTGTGGTCGCCGCCCAGGGTCATCAACCGCGCGCCGCTGCCCAGGAGTTCGTCCGCCGCCGCCTCGATCGTCTCGACGGCCTCGTTGATGTTGAACGGGTTCGCCGCGATGTCACCGGCGTCCGCGACCTGCGCCAGGGCGAACGGGGACGCGTCCTGCGCCGGGTTGTACGGCCGCAGCAGCCGGGACGCCTCGCGGATCGCGTTGCCGCCGAAGCGCGCGCCCGGCCGGTACGAGACACCGGCGTCGAACGGCACCCCGACCACGGCGACGTCGGCGGTGCCGACCTCGTCCAGGCGCGGCAGCCGGGCGTAGGTCGCGGGTCCGGCGTAGCGGGGGGTGCGGGAGGAGTCGACGGGGCCTCGAGGCGTCTCGTTGCTGGTCATGGGCACTGCCTTCTTTCCTACGCTTCGTCGCGTATGGGCTTCTTTGTACAACCGACGGCGGCTTTGTGCGTCCGTCTATGACTTTACTGTTGGACGGCGACCGGCTCGGACAGTCGTTCGGGCGCACCCCGCCCGGCGAGACGGTCCCGCCACGCGGCGAGTACGGCCGCGTCGGTCGCCGGCGTCACGAGAGAGACGGTCACATAGGCGGCCAGAGACAACAACAGGCCGTAGTACACAGGCTCGTTGGCGAGGATGCCGTAGGTCGCCATCAGGCCGACCACCGCGAGGCCGCCGACGACGACGGAGGCGAGTGCGCCCTGTGCGGTGCCGCGCTTCCACAGCAGGCCGCCGAGGATGGGCACGAGGAGGCCGCCGACGAGGAGGTTGTACGCCACCGTCAGCGCCTCCACGACGTTGTTCAGCGCGATCGCCGTGACGATCACCGCGACGCCCATGACGAGGATGAAGACGCGGTTGCCCCGCACCTCGTCGTGCTGCTCCTCCGCTTCGTCCCGGTCGGAGACCGCTCCGCGCAGCCTCGACCAGATGTCGTTGTTGGCGACCGTGGCGCAGGCGATCAGCGCGCCGGACGACGTCGACATCACGGCGGCCAGGGCGGCGGCCAGCACCAACCCCCGTACACCGACCGGGAGTTCGTCCTTGACGATGGTCGCGAAGGCGTCGTCCGGGCTGCCGAGGTTCGGGTACAGGACCTTGGCCGCCGTACCGATGACGGCGCCCGCGACGGCGTAGACGAGACAGTAGGTACCCGCGACCGTGCCGCCCCACTTGGCCGTCCTGTCGCTGCCGGCCGTGAACACGCGCTGCCAGATGTCCTGGCCGATGAGCATGCCGAACGTGTAGATCAGGACGTACGTGAAGATCGTCTCGCCGCCGATGCCCAGCGGGTCGAAGTACTCGGTGGGCAGCTTCGCCTTCATCTCACTGAAGCCGCCGGCCTTGACGACCGCGATGGGCAGCAGGAGCAGGAGCACGCCGATCGTCTTCACCACGAACTGCACCATGTCCGTCAGCGTGATGGACCACATGCCGCCGAGCGTCGAGTACGCGACGACGATCGAGCCGCCGAGGATGATCGCGACCGTGCGGTTCATGTCGAAGAGGACGTCGAAGATCGTGGCGTAGGCGATGGTCGAGGTGACGGCGAGCATGAGGGTGTAGGCCCACATGACGATGCCGGAGATCACGCCTGCCCGGCCGCCGTACCTGAGATCGAGCATCTCGGAGACGGTGTACACCTTGAGGCGGGCGATGCGGGCGGAGAAGAAGACGGAGAGGGCGAGCAGGCCGAGGCCGATGGTGAAGACCATCCAGGCGCCGGACAGGCCGTACTTGTAGCCGAGCCCGACCCCGCCGATGGTGGACGCGCCGCCGAGGACGATCGCGGCCATGGTGCCGGAGTACATGACCGGACCCAGCCGGCGGCCCGCGACGAGGAAGTCGCTCTTGGACTTGGCGCGGCGCATGCCCCACCAGCCCATGGCCAGCATGCCGGCCAGGTAGACGACGATGACGGTGTAGTCGACGGCCATACGGGGGCCTCCTTACGCGCGTGCTCGGAGTCTCGGGGAGTGTCGGGGGACGGCTTGCGCCGCGACTGACCCTAGGTGGCCGGAAAGCGGCTGCGAAGTGTACGTTTCATCCATCCGAGCCCGAGGCGATGGAGGAAACGTCCACCATGCCTGACCTCACGATTCCGCCCACGCCCCTCACGCCTCCCGTGCCACCCACGCCCCCAACTCCCCCCACACCGCCCACCCCTCCCGTGCCCCTCGCCGCCCTCCTGGCCCGCGAGGACCTGGGGCTGCGGCAGATCGCCGGGCCGTCCGATCCCGACATCGTGATCCACTGGGCGCACACCTCGGAGATGCCGGACCCGTACCCGTATCTGCTGGGCGGCGAGCTGCTGTTGACGGCCGGCGTGCACATCCCGGAGGCGGCCGGCTCGGGCACGTACTTCGCCGACTACGTCTCCCGGATCGTCGAGGCGGGCGGTGTGGCCCTCGGCTTCGGCGTCGCGCCGGTCCACGACACCGTGCCGAGAGCGCTGGTCGCGGCCTGCGACCACTACGACCTGCCGCTCATCGAGGTGCCGCCCCGCACCACCTTCTCCGCCGTGGCCCGCGCGGTCTGGCAACTGATGGCCCAGGCCCGCCTCGCCGAACTCCGCCGCGTCACCGAGGCCCAGCAGAGCCTCGCCGCAGCGGCCTCCCGCCCCGATCCGGTCCCTTCGGTGCTACGACAACTCGCCCAGCGGGTGAGCGGGCACGCCGTGCTCTACGGCCCGGACGGCACGGAGATCGCGGCGGCGGGACGGGGAGCGTCGGGCACGGACGCGCAGGAGGCGCGGGAGGCGTTGGCGGGGCTGGCGCGGGTGGTACGGCCCACGGTCATGCCCTCTTCTTCTACGTCCCCCACCGTCACCCCGGCCGACAGCACATCCCCGAACCGCCCCGTCCCCACCTCCGCCACCGACACCCTCCCCGGCGCCCATCTCGCCGCCTACGCCCTCGGCACCGGCCAGGGCTTCGTCCTCGGGGTCGCCGCCCCGGACCGCGCCCCCGGCGACCACACCATCGCCTCCGTCGCCGCCGTACTCCTCTCCCTCCTCACCGGCGAACACCAGAGCCGTACGGGAGCGGACCGCTCGTCGGCGCTCGTACGACTGCTGCTGGGTGCCCCGCCGGAGGACGTCGCGTCGCTGCTCGGCGGTGACCGGTGGACCGTCGTGCACGCGGCGCCGGACAGCGATACCGCCCCCGACCCGGTCACCGCGTCCGCGCTGGGTGCCGCGCTCGGTTCCGCGCTGATCGACCTGGCGCCGGACGTCGTACGCGTCCTCGTCCCCGGCGAGGGCGAACCCGCCCCGCAACCCGGCTGGACCCTCGGCGTCAGTGCCGCCGTGGCTCCGCAGGACTGGGCCGCCGCCGACACCCAGGCGGCGCGTGCCCTGGCCCGCGCCCGCGCGACCCGGGCCCCGCTGGTCCGGCACGGCGCCTCCGGCCGCCCAGGCCTCGCCGAACTGGTCCCCCACGACGAGGCCGAGGCCCATGCCCGTACGCTCCTCGCGCCGCTCGCCGCAAACCCCGCGCTCATCGAGACCCTGCGCACCTGGCTCTCCCTGCACGGGAGTTGGGACCGTACGGCGGTCGCGCTGGCCGTGCACCGCAACACCGTGCGGCAGCGGATCGCCCGCTGCGCGGCGCTGCTGGACGCGGACCTGGACGATCCGGACGTACGGATGGAGTTGTGGTTCGGCCTGCGTCACCTGTGAGCGGGCGGGTGTGAGTGATCCACATCCCAGCGTTCGGGACGTCGGGTACGCGCACAGTCCTCTGCTCCACAATGGGAAGCATGCCGATACCCGGGACCCCCAGCCGCGCCGAGCTCGTCGACCACCTTGTGAAGACCCGTATCGCGGGTGATGTGGCCACGCCCCGCGAGAACAACCTCTCCCACTACCGCAAGCTCGCGAACGGCGACCGTCACTACTGGTTCGGCCTGGAGCTCGGCAGCCGCTGGACCGACGAGCAGGACGTGCTGGCGGTGATGGCGGAGCGGGTGGGCGTGAACGACGATCCCGAGTACCGCTACGGCCAGGACACCATCGACCCGGAGCTGACGATCGCCGGGCTCGACCGCCTGGCGGCGCGGCTGCGCAAGGCGGCCGACGATCAGCAGCGGGTCCTCTTCGCCACCGGCCACCCGGGCGGCCTGCTCGACGTGCACCACGCCACGGCCGCCGCCCTGCGCGCGGCCGGCTGCGAGATCGTCGTGATCCCGGAGGGGCTGCAGACGGAGGAGGGGTACGTCATGCAGTTCGCGGACGTGGCCGTCCTCGAACACGGCGCCACGCTCTGGCACACCCACTCCGGCGAGCCGATGAAGGCGATCCTCACCGCACTGGAGCGCGAGGGCCGCCCCCTGCCCGACCTGGTCGTCGCCGACCACGGCTGGGCGGGCTACGCGGGCCGCCACGGCGTCGACTCCGTCGGCTACGCCGACTCGAACGACCCGGCGCTCTTCCTCGCCGAGTCGGAGGGCACCGTACAGATCGCGGTCCCGCTCGACGACCATGTGGTCAGCCCCAGGTACTACGACCCGATGACCGCGTATCTGCTGGCGGAGGCAGGGCTCGACTGAGGGGCAGGGCCCAACTCCCCTGTCAGGACCCAACTCCCCTGTCACGGCCAGGGGTTGAGCCCCTCCGCCCGCCGCTGCGCATACCCCGGTGTCGGGTCCAGATAGACCCGGGTCACCGCCGGGAACGCCTCCCGCAGTCGCTGTTCGGCCTGTTCGCAGGCCCACTCGATCTGCGCGGCGGTCGACTTGTCCCGGAAGTCGATCTTCGCGGCGACCAGTGCTTCGTGCGGGCCCTGCACGAGAGTCGTCAACTCCAGTACGGCCTCGATGTGTTCGACCCCGAGGAGTTCCTCCCGGATGCGGTCCCGCATGGGCTTGGGCAGCGGGCGTCCGATGAGGAGTTCGGCGTTGGAGCGGCCCAGCACCCAGGCGACGTAGAGCAGCAGGAGACCGATGCACAGGGATGCGATGCCGTCCCAGGCGCCGGAACCGGTGAGTTGTCCGCCAAGCAGGCCGCCGGCCGCGAGGATCAGGCCGACGAGGGCGGCGGAGTCTTCCAGGACGACGGCCTTGACCGCGGTGTCGGGGGTGTAGCGGAGGTAGCGCTTGAAGGAGGCGTCGAAGCGGGCCGCCTCGCCGCGCGCCTGGCGTACGCCCGTCCGCAGGGAGTAGCCCTCCAGGAGGAAGGCGACGCCGAGCACGATGTAGGAGATGAGCGGGTCGCCGAGGTCCTCGCCGGCGACCAGGGTGTGGATGCCGTCGTAGATCGAGAAGACCGCGCCGCCGACGAAGGTGGCGACGGCGGCGAGCATCGCCCAGATGTAGCGCTCGGGGCCGTAGCCGAGCGGGTGTTCCTCGTCGGCGGGTTTGCCGCTGCGCTTCAGGGCGGTGAGGAGGAGGAGTTCGGTGACGGTGTCGGCGACGGAGTGCGCGGCCTCCGACAGCATCGCGCTGGAGCCGCTGATGACGCCGGCGACCGCCTTCGCCAGCGCGATGCCCAGGTTGGCTACGGCGGCGACGATCACCGTGAGGGTGGACTCGCCGCCACCCTCACCTTCCTCTGTTTCTGCCATGCCCTCAGTGTTCCCGAGGAACCCGGACCACGCCCTCCTGAATGACGGAGACGGCCAGTTGACCGTCCTGCGTGTAGATCCGGGCCTGCCCGAGCCCGCGCCCGCCGGACGCCGACGGCGACTCCTGGTCGTAGAGCAGCCACTCGTCCGCGCGGAACGGCCGATGGAACCACATCGCGTGGTCGAGCGACGCGCCCACGACGTCACCGACCGCCCAGCCGCCGCGGCCGTGCGCGAGGAGGATCGAGTCGAGGAGGGTCATGTCGGAGACGTACGTCGCGAGGACGACGTGGAGGAGGGGGTCGTCGGCGAGCTTGCCGTTGGTGCGGAACCAGACCTGGGAGTGCGGTTCGCGCGGCTCGCCGAACCTGCCGTACGGCGGGTCGTCGACGTACCGGAGGTCGATCGCCTCGCGGGCCTCCAGGAATCGTTCAACGATCCCCTTGTCGAGGTGGTCGTAGCCGAGCAGCCGCTCGCGGCCGGTGGGGACCGTCTCCGGGTCGGGAGCGGGCGGCATGGGGGCCTGGTGGTCGAGGCCTTCCTCGTACGACTGGAAGGACGCCGACAGCGCGAAGATCGGCCGGCCGTGCTGGACGGCGAGCACGCGGCGGGTGGTGAAGGAGCGGCCGTCGCGGATCCGCTCGACGGTGTAGACGATGGGCGCGCCCGGGTCGCCGGTGCGCAGGAAGTACGCGTGCAGGGAGTGTGCGTACCGGTCGGCGGGGACCGTCCGCCCGGCGGCGACCACGGCCTGCGCGGCCACCTGTCCCCCGAAGACGCGGGGGACGACGGCGGAGCGGGACTGGCCGCGGAAGATGTTCTCCTCGATCTGCTCGAGGTCGAGCAGATCGAGGAGATCCTGTAGTGCCTGGTTCATGGCGTCCAGTTGTACCGGGCGGTAATTGCCGGGACCTTACAGGCCCATGTCCTTGGCGATGATCGTCTTCATGATCTCGCTGGTGCCGCCGTAGATGCGGTTGACGCGGTTGTCCGCGTACAGGCGGGCGATCGGGTACTCGTTCATGAAGCCGTAGCCGCCGTGCAGCTGGAGGCAGCGGTCGATCACGCGGTGGGCGACCTCGGTGCAGAACAGCTTCGCGGAGGCGGCCTCGGCGGGCGTCAGCTCACCGGCGTCGAGGGCCTCCGTGGCGCGGTCGGCGACGGCCTCGGCCGCGTCCACCTCGGCCTGGCAGGCGGCCAGTTCGAACTTGGTGTTCTGGAACGCGGCGACGGGCTGGCCGAAGACGACACGGTCCTGGACGTACTGCTTGGCGAACCGGACGGCGGCCTTGGCCTGCGCGTACGCGCCGAAGGCGATGCCCCAGCGCTCGGAGGCGAGGTTGTGGCCGAGGTAGTAGAAGCCCTTGTTCTCCTCGCCGAGGAGGTCCTCGACCGGGACCTTCACGTCGACGAACGCCAGCTCGGCGGTGTCGGAGGTCTTCAGGCCCAGCTTGTCGAGCTTGCGGCCCACCGAGTAGCCCTCGGACTTGGTGTCCACCACGAACAGGGAGATGCCGTGCCGGCGGTCCTCCTTGGTGGACGGGGCGGTGCGGGCACAGACGATCATGCGGTCGGCGTGCACACCACCCGTGATGAAGGTCTTGGCGCCGTTGAGGACGTAGTGCGTGCCGTCCTCGGAGAGCTTGGCGGTGGTCTTCATGCCCGCGAGGTCGGAGCCGGTGCCCGGCTCGGTCATCGCGATGGCCCACATCTCCTCGCCGGAGACGAACTTCGGCAGGTACTTCTTCTTCTGCTCGTCGTTGGCGAGCAGCTTGATGTAGGGCAGGCCGAGCAGCACGTGCACACCGGAGCCGCCGAAGGAGACACCCGCGCGCGCGGTCTCCTCGTACAGGACGGCCTCGAACTTGTACGAGTCGATGCCCGCGCCGCCGTACTCCTCGTCCACGCGGATACCGAAGACGCCCAGCTCGGCGAGCTTGTAGTAGAAGTCGCGCGGCGCCTGGCCGGCCGCGAACCACTCGTCGTAGACGGGGACGACCTCGGCCTCGATGAAGGCCCGCAGGGTCTCCCGGAACGCCTCGTGGTCCTCGTCAAACACCGTACGGCGCACCTGCCGCCACCTCCAGCTACGTCAAGGGTCCATGTCTAAGCGCTTGCTCAGAACATCACGGTACCGGCGAGTAGGGGGAGCGTCCAGCGGAACGGGTACGTAACGCTCATCACGCCGTCGCTCCGCTCACCCACCCGCCCTTCTCCCACCCACCCGCCCGACTCGGTAGGCCAAACTGTCCCGACACGGGGCTCCGCCCCGGACCCCGGGGGCGGCTCGCCCGCGCCCGATCCGCGGCTTGCGGCCCGACACTCGGCCCTTGGCCGCCTGTTTCTGGCTTCGCGCCTCCAGCCTCCAGCCTTCGGCTTGCGGCTTCCGGCTTCCCTCTCTCGTCCGGCGGTCCGGCGGCCTTCGGTTCGCGGCTCCCGGCCCGGATCCGCCCCCGTCAGCCCGCCGAAGCCGCCGCGAGCGCCCCCCGGGCCATCCGATGCAACAGCTCCGCCGTCGCCCCCCGCCCGGGCAACGACCCCGGTCGCCCCAGATGCGGAGTCGAGTTGAGCAGGCCGAACACCGAGTGGACCGCCGACCGCGCGCTGGGTTCGGCCAGCTCCGGATACACCTCCCGTACGACCTCCACCCACAGTTCGACGTACTGGCGCTGGAGCTGGCGCACCAGCTTGCGGTCGGTGTCTCGGAGGCGGTCCAGCTCGCGGTCGTGGAGGGTGATCAGGGGGCGGTCGTCGAGGGCGAAGTCGATGTGGCCCTCGATGAGTGAGTCGAGGAGTACCTCCGAGGAGGTCACCCCCTCCGCCTCCGCCAGGCGGCGCTTCGCGCCCGTCAGCAGCTGGCCGCTGATGCCGACCAGGAGCTCGGCGAGCATCGCGTCCTTGCCGGGGAAGTGGCGGTACAGGCCGGGCCCGCTGATACCGACCGCCGCGCCTATCTCGTCGACTCCGACGCCGTGGAATCCCCGCTCGGCGAAGAGCCGCGCGGCCTCCTTGAGGATCTGCTCGCGGCGGGTGGGGGCGTCGGTTCTCGTGGTCATGAAAGCAATTCTAGACAGGGAGGTTAGCGGTCGTTAACCTGAAGGAAATGGTTAACGCTCATTAACAGTCGAGACCGGCCGATCGCTGTGCGAGGGGACCCACAGAATGCAAGAGGCACCGGAGCTGACGAGCGCGGCGGACCCCGCCTCGGAGGCGTGGCGGGCCAACGAGGCGGCGCACCGCGCGCTGGGCGAGGAGCTGCGGCAGAAGCTGGCCGCGGCCCGGCTCGGCGGCGGTGAGCGGGCCCGGGACCGGCACACCGCGCGCGGCAAGCTGCTCCCCCGCGACCGCGTCGACACGCTGCTCGACCCCGGCTCGCCGTTCCTGGAGCTGGCTCCCCTCGCCGCCGACGGAATGTACGACGGTGCCGCCCCGGCCGCCGGTGTGATCGCCGGGATCGGCCGGGTGAGCGGGCGTGAGTGCGTGATCGTCGCGAACGACGCCACGGTCAAGGGCGGGACGTACTACCCGATGACCGTGAAGAAGCATCTGCGCGCCCAGGAGATCGCCCTCGAGAACCGGCTCCCGTGCATCTATCTCGTCGACTCCGGGGGCGCGTTCCTGCCGATGCAGGACGAGGTGTTCCCGGACCGGGACCACTTCGGGCGGATCTTCTTCAACCAGGCCCGGATGTCGGGGGCAGGGATTCCGCAGATCGCGGCCGTGCTGGGGTCCTGCACCGCCGGTGGGGCCTACGTCCCGGCCATGAGCGACGAGGCCGTCATCGTCCGGAATCAGGGGACGATCTTCCTGGGCGGGCCGCCCCTGGTGAAGGCAGCCACCGGTGAGGTCGTCACCGCCGAGGAGCTGGGTGGCGGCGACGTCCACGCGCGCGTGTCGGGTGTCACCGACCACCTGGCGGAGGACGACGCGCACGCCCTGCGGATCGTCCGGAACATCGCCGCCACGCTCCCCGCGCGCGGGCCGCTCCCCTGGGAGGTCACCGAGGCGGTCGAGCCCAAGGTCGACCCGTACGGGATCTACGGCGCCGTCCCGGTCGACTCCCGTACCCCCTACGACGTACGGGAGATCATCGCGCGCGTGGTCGACGGCTCCCGGTTCGCCGAGTTCAAGGCCGAGTTCGGGCAGACCCTGGTCACCGGCTTCGCCCGCATCCATGGTCACCCGGTCGGCATCGTCGCCAACAACGGCATCCTGTTCTCCGAATCCGCCCAGAAGGGCGCCCACTTCATCGAGCTGTGCGACCAGCGCGGCATCCCCCTGGTGTTCCTCCAGAACATCTCGGGGTTCATGGTCGGCAAGGACTACGAAGCGGGCGGCATCGCCAAGCACGGCGCCAAGATGGTCACCGCCGTCGCCTGCGCGCGCGTGCCGAAGCTGACGGTCGTGGTCGGCGGCTCGTACGGCGCGGGCAACTACTCGATGTGCGGCCGGGCGTACTCCCCCCGCTTCCTGTGGATGTGGCCCGGCGCCAAGATCTCCGTGATGGGCGGCGAGCAGGCCGCGTCCGTCCTCGCGACCGTGAAACGGGACCAGTTGGAGGCACGCGGGGAGGAGTGGCCCGCCGAGGACGAGGACGCCTTCAAGGACCCGATCCGGCAGCAGTACGAGCGCCAGGGCAACGCCTACTACGCCACCGCCCGCCTCTGGGACGACGGGGTCATCGACCCCCTGGAGACCCGTCAGGTCCTCGGCCTCGCCCTGACCGCCTGTGCCAACGCGCCGCTGGGTGACACCCAGTTCGGCGTCTTCCGGATGTGATGAGGATGCCCGAGATGCCGGAAACGGTCGACACACTCGCGATGTTCGACACGGTCCTCGTGGCCAACCGGGGCGAGATCGCGGTCCGCGTGATCCGCACCCTGCGCTCGCTCGGTGTGCGCTCGGTGGCCGTCTTCTCCGACGCCGACGCGGACGCCCGGCACGTCCGGGAGGCCGACACGGCGGTACGGATCGGTCCCGCACCGGCGGCGGAGAGCTATCTGTCGGTGGAGCGGCTCCTGGAGGCGGCGGCCCGCACCGGCGCGCAGGCCGTGCACCCGGGGTACGGCTTCCTCGCGGAGAACGCGGCCTTCGCGCGCGCGTGCGCCGACGCCGGGCTGGTCTTCATCGGTCCTCCGGCGGACGCCATCGCCCTCATGGGCGACAAGATCCGCGCCAAGGAGACGGTGGAGGCGGCCGACGTCCCGGTCGTCCCTGGCGGACGCGACCCCGAACTCGCCAAGGCGGCACACGAGTTGGGCGCCCCCGTCCTCCTCAAACCGTCGGCCGGAGGTGGCGGCAAGGGCATGCGCCTGGTCCGCGACCTCACCCTCCTGGACGACGAGATCGCCGCCGCCCGCCGCGAGGCCCGCGCCTCCTTCGGCGACGACACTCTCCTGGTCGAGCGGTGGGTCGACCGCCCCCGCCACATCGAGATCCAGATCCTGGCCGACGGCCACGGCAACGTCGTCCACCTCGGCGAACGCGAGTGCTCCTTGCAGCGCCGGCACCAGAAGGTCGTGGAGGAAGCGCCGAGCGTGCTCCTCGACGCCGGCACCCGCGCGGCGATGGGCGAGGCGGCGGTGCAGGCGGCCCGCTCGTGCGGGTACGCGGGCGCGGGCACGGTGGAGTTCATCGTGCCGGGCAGCGACCCCTCGTCGTACTACTTCATGGAGATGAACACCCGCCTCCAAGTGGAGCACCCGGTAACGGAGTTGGTGACCGGGCTCGATCTGGTGGAGTGGCAGCTGCGGGTGGCGGCGGGTGAGCGACTGCCCTTCGCGCAGGAGGACATCACGCTCACCGGACACGCGGTGGAGGCGCGGATCTGCGCCGAAACTGTGTCTATTAAAGAGGGCGCGCGCGGGTTCCTGCCCTCCGGCGGCACGGTGTTGAAGCTGCACGAACCCTCCGGCGACGGCATCCGCACCGACTCCGGCCTCTCCGAAGGCACCGAGGTCGGCAGTCTCTACGACCCGATGCTCTCCAAGGTCATCGCCTACGGCCCCGACCGCGCGACCGCGCTCAGGAAACTCCGGGCCGCCCTCGCGGACACGGTGACGCTGGGCGTGCCGACGAACGCGGGGTTCCTGCGCAGGTTCCTCGCCCATCCGGCCGTCGTGGCGGGCGAGTTGGACACCGGGCTCGTCGAGCGCGAGGCGGACTCCCTGATCCCGGACGAGGTGCCCGAGGAGGTCTACGAGGCGGCAGCCGCCGTACGGCTGGATGCTCTGCGGCCGAAGGGGGAGGGCTGGACGGATCCGTTCTCGGTGCCGAGTGGGTGGCGGCTGGGCGGTGTGCCGAAGCCGGTCGGGTTCCACCTGAAGGTGACCGAACCCGTGGAGTACGTCCCGCGCGGCAGCCACACGGTCACCGCCGACCAGGTCGCCGTCACCCTCGACGGTGTCCGGCACACCTTCCATCGCGCCGGTGACTGGCTGGGCCGGGACGGGGACGCCTGGCAGGTGCGGGACCACGATCCGGTGGCCGCCTCGCTGAGCGGGGCCGACCGTTCCGGCGCAGGTTCGCTGACCGCGCCGATGCCGGGGACGGTGACCGTGGTGAAGGTCGCCGTGGGGGACCAAGTGGCCGCGGGGCAGAGCCTGTTGGTGGTCGAGGCGATGAAGATGGAGCACGTCGTCTCCGCGCCGCACGCCGGCACGGTCGCCGAACTCGATGTGACTCCCGGCGCGACGGTCGCCATGGACCAGGTGCTGGCGGTCGTCACACCTGCGGAGGAGGACCAGTGACACTCCCGATGGTCGTACCGGCCCCCGATCTGCCCGCGCGGGTGCGCATCCACGAGGTCGGGGCCCGTGACGGACTCCAGAACGAGAAGTCGACCGTGCCCACCGAGGTCAAGGCCGAGTTCATCCAGCGACTGGCCGACGCGGGGCTGACCACCATCGAGGCCACCAGCTTCGTCCACCCCAAGTGGGTGCCCCAACTGGCCGACGCCGAGCAGCTGTTCCCGCTCGTGCGCGACATCCCCGGGGTACACCTCCCCGTCCTCGTGCCGAACGGCCGCGGGCTCGACCGGGCCCTGGCCCTGAAGGCGACCCGTGTCGCCGTCTTCGCCAGTGCCACCGAGTCCTTCGCGAAGGCCAATCTCAACCGCACGGTGGACGAGTCGCTGGCCGTGTTCGCCCCCGTCGTGGCCCGGGCCAAGGACGAGGGCGCCCATGTGCGCGGCTATGTCTCCATGTGCTTCGGCGACCCCTGGGAGGGCGCGGTCCCCATCGCCCAAGTGGTGCGTGTCTGCCGGGCGTTGGTCGACATGGGCTGCGACGAGCTGAGCCTCGGCGACACGATCGGTGTCGCGACTCCCGGGCACGTACTGGAACTTCTCGCCGCGCTCAACGAACAGCGCGTCCCCACCGACGTGTTGGGCGTGCACTTCCACGACACCTACGGCCAGGCACTGGCCAACACCTACGCGGCCCTGGAGCACGGCGTCACCACCGTGGACGCCTCCGCCGGAGGCCTCGGCGGCTGCCCGTTCGCCAAGTCCGCCACCGGCAACCTCGCCACCGAGGACCTGGTGTGGATGCTCCAGGGTCTCGGCATCGACTCCGGAGTCGACCTCGACCGTCTCACCGCCACCAGCGTGTGGATGGCCGACCAACTGGGCCGACCCAGCCCGTCCCGCACCGTCCGAGCACTCGGTAAAACGACACAGCCCCACAAGGAGCAGTGACCCGCCATGGACCACCGTCTCTCCCCCGAGCTGGAAGAACTCCGCCGTACAGTCGAGGCGTTCGCGCACGACGTGGTGGCGCCGAAGATCGGCGACTTCTACGAGCGGCACGAGTTCCCCTACGAGATCGTCCGCGAGATGGGCCGCATGGGCCTGTTCGGGCTGCCGTTCCCCGAGGAGTACGGCGGGATGGGCGGCGACTATCTCGCGCTGGGCCTCGTCCTCGAGGAACTGGCCCGGGTCGACTCGTCGGTCGCGATCACCCTGGAGGCCGGGGTCTCGCTCGGCGCGATGCCGATCCATCTCTTCGGCACCGACGCCCAGAAGGCCGAGTGGCTGCCCCGGCTGTGCTCCGGCGAGATCCTCGGCGCCTTCGGACTGACCGAGCCGGACGGCGGCTCCGACGCGGGCGCGACCCGTACAACGGCCCGGCTGGACCCGGACACCGACGAGTGGGTGATCAACGGTTCGAAGTGCTTCATCACCAACTCCGGTACGGACATCACGGGTCTGGTGACGGTCACCGCGGTCACGGGCCGCAAGCCCGACGGCAAGCCGCTGATCTCCGCGATCATCGTGCCGTCCGGGACGCCGGGCTTCACGGTCGCGGCGCCGTACTCGAAGGTCGGCTGGAACGCCTCGGACACCCGTGAGCTGTCCTTCGCGGACGTCCGCGTCCCGGCGGCGAACCTGCTGGGCGAACTCGGCCGCGGCTACGCCCAGTTCCTGCGCATCCTCGACGAGGGCCGGATCGCCATCGCGGCCCTCGCCACCGGCCTCGCCCAGGGCTGTGTCGACGAGTCGGTGAAGTACGCCAAGGAACGGCACGCGTTCGGGCGGCCGATCGGCGCCAACCAGGCCATCCAGTTCAAGATCGCCGACATGGAAATGAAGGCCCACACCGCCCGCCTCGCCTGGCGCGACGCGGCCTCGCGACTCGTGTCCGGCGAGCCCTTCAAGAAGGAGGCGGCCCTCGCCAAGCTGTACTCCTCCACCATCGCCGTCGACAACGCCCGCGACGCCACCCAGGTGCACGGCGGCTACGGCTTCATGAACGAGTACCCGGTGGCCCGCATGTGGCGCGACTCGAAGATCCTGGAGATCGGCGAGGGCACCAGCGAGGTCCAACGGATGCTGATCGCCCGCGAGTTGGGTCTCGCGGGCTGACCGAGCCGACTACACCGGCTCGGGCGCCGGGCTGTCGAGTCCCACCGACAACTCCCGTGAGATCACGGCGACATGGTGGTACGCCCGCTCCGCGGCGGCCAACACCCTTTCCTGTACGTCGGGTTCGCCGAGCGCCCGGTCGAGGCGCTCGGCGAAGGCCGCCCAGCGGGTGCGGTCGCCGCTGCCGTAGTACGACACGCCGTTCCCGTCCGTGAGCCGGTACGCCTCGGTGACGTACCTGAGGAGGAACAGGGCGCCGAGGGTGGAGCCCTCCAACACGTAGAGGAAGCCGAGGAGTTCGCGGGGTTCCGTTGCCGCCGTCCGCCGTATCTCGTCCGTGAACTCCTCGGCGGCCGGGCAGGGTTCGGGGGCCGTGCCCAGGGCGGCGAAGTGGTGCAGGTCGCGTTCGACGAGCGGAAGCTTGACCAGGTCCGGCGACCACACTGAGCCGACGGACGGGCAGGTGGCGCGGGCCAGTTCGGTCTCCAGGATCTCCAACACCACCCGGTAGGTGGCGAGTTGGCCGACGTACCGGTCGAGGGGGAGGGTTCCGGCGAGCATCGCGGTGGCGAATCCGGTGGTTTCCAGGGCCTCGTGCCAGGCGCGGGTGCCGCTCCTCAGCCGCCGACTCACCGTGTCCGTGTCCGTGTCCGTGTCCGTGTCCGTGCCCGCGCCCGTGCCCGTGCCCGTGTCCATGCCCGTGCCCGTGTCCGTGCCCGTGCCCGCGCCCGTGTCCATGCCCGTGCCCGTGCCCATGTCCATGTCCGTCATGCGCCGCTCCGCTGCCGGACCGTCGTGAGCAGACGGTCGATGAGGTGGCCCTTGCGTTCGATCGTCACGTCGAAGTAGCCGGCGCTGCGCTCGGAGCGGCACACCCCGTGGACGGCGTCCTTCGCGGCGCGCTTCAGGGCCACGGCCTCCTCGGCGAGCGCGAGGAGCATGCGCTCCAGTCTCGGGTGACCGAGAACGTACGGTTTGAAGTCCTGGCCGGGTGGTGCGTCGTCCAGCAGTTCCAGGAGGACCCGGTTGCCCAGGCCGTCGAAGTCCTCGTGGGTGTTGGCGCCGCCGAGTTCGGGCACGAAGTCGGTCAGGTCGTTGAACAGCTGGCTGGCGAGCCCGAGTTGGCGCATCGCGCCGTCCAGGGCCAGCCGCTCGTCCTCGACCACCCGCAGTCCCGCGACCGCCGCGTCGAGCGGCATCCAGAACAGGGTTCCGGTCTTGAGGGCGGCCGTCGACTCCCAGAAGTCGACCCGTGTGGCGCGCGGCGCGGACATCAACTCCGCGCGCGTGAGCGCCGTACGCGAGGACATGTCGACGGCCTGCCCGGTGAGGCCGGCGCCGACCGAGCGCACCAGGCTGTCCACGACGGCCGGGTCGGCGGCGTGCCGCAGCGCGGACATGATCAGCCAGGCGCCGGTGTTGAGGGCGAGCGGGGTGCCGTGGGTGGTGTGGAGGGCGGGTTCGCCGTAGCGGACGTCGCTGCCGTCCTGGATGTCGTCGAGGGCGACGGCGGCCTTCAGCAGAATCCTTACGGCAACTGCCGTTCGGCGGATCACCGCGAAGTCGGAGGCGTTCTCCGCCTCCTCGGGAAAACCCCGGTAGTTGCGGTACGCCCAGTAGACCATCGAGGGGCGCAGGGGAGCCCGGCCGCCGGGTGCTCCGGGCGTGGGCGGCAACGCCTGTTGGCCGACCTTGGATCCGACGGCGTCGGCGACCGGTTCGTACAGGGCGCGGCGCAGGGCCGCGTCGTACACGGAGGTTGCCGCCCGCGCCGAGGCGGTCAGCGAGCCGAGGAACTCGGCCAGGTCGTCCTCCAGCAGTGCCGCGTCGCCACGCACCACCGCTTCCACACCCGTCATGTCCACCGTGGTAGCCACTCCACCTCCGCATATCACCGAACATCCGTGCGCGCGGCTCGCTACGAACGAGCGTGATCACAACGGGCGGACGAGACAAGGAGGTTGAAAGCCAAAGTGGGCGAGACCTGCGCTCACAGGGGCAGAACAGGAGTGACACAGAGTCGGATGACGATCACCCCGCCCGCTGGACATCCAGTGAGGTTAGGCTAACCTACCTTCGAATTGTCCGGCGGGCGCTCCGCCCTGTTCGAAAGCAGCCACACATGTCCAACGCCCGTGCCACCCACCTCTCCCGCCGCGGCATCCTCGCCGCGGGCGGCGCCCTCGGCCTCGGCGCCGTGCTCGCGGCCTGCGGCGACGAAGACGCGAAAAGCGGTGGCTCGGACAAGGAGACGACGGCCGCCGAGTCCGGGCCGTGGACCTTCAAGGACGACCGGGGCACCACCTCGAAGGCTGACAAGACCCCGGCGAACATCGTCTCCTTCATCGGTGTCGCCGCCGCGCTGCACGACTACGGCATCGAGTCCAAGGGCGTCTTCGGTCCGACCAAGCTGAAGGACGGCAAGGCCGACGTGCAGGCCGGTGACCTGGACATCAGCAAGGTCACGATCATCGGCAACGAGTGGGGCCAGTTCAACATCGAGAAGTACGCGGCCCTCTCCCCCGACGTCCTCCTCACCACGATGTTCGACGCGGCCGGCACGCTCTGGTACGTCCCGGAGGAGTCGAAGAAGAAGATCCTCGCCGTGGGCGCCCCGACCGTCGGCATCTCCGTGTACGACGTCCAGCTGCCGACGCCGCTCGCGCGCATGCTGGAACTCGCCAAGTCCCTTGGCGCGGACACCACTTCTTCTACGATCACGGCGGCCAAGAAGCGGTTCGAGGACGCCGCGGCACGGCTGCGCGCCGCGGCCAAGGCCAAGCCCGACATCAAGGTCCTCGCCGGTTCCGCGAGCCAGGACATCTTCTACGTCTCCGGGTCCAACCTCTCCGTCGACCTCGAGTACTACAAGGCGCTCGGCGTGAACTTCGTCGAGCCGTCCGCTGCGGCGTTGAAGGCGAGCGGTGGGTGGTACGAGAACCTGAGCTGGGAGAACGTCGACAAGTACGGGGCGGACATCATCATGATGGACAACCGGACTTCGGCGATTCAGCCCGCTGACATTACTGAGGGCACGTGGAAGAAGTTGCCTGCGGTTAAGGCGAACCAGGTGATCGCCCGTAATCCCGAGCCGATTCTGTCGTACGCCAAGTGTGCGCCGTTGCTTGAGGATCTGGCCGAGGCGATCGAGAACGCGAAGAAGGTCAGCTGAATTAGGGGTGGTTGAGCCTTCGTGGGGAGCTGCGGGCCGGTTGTGGCTGGTCGCGCAGTTCCCCGCGCCCCTAGGTATGTATCCCTGACGCCCATCCAGGAGTCACCCCGATGACGACGGCCGTAGCCGCCCCCTTCCGCTTCTTTTCTCTCCAGGTCTTGCGGACGGAGCGGCTGGGGCCGTCTCTTGTTCGGGTCTCCTTTGGCGGGGACGATCTGGCGTACTTCTTCTCCGACGGGTGTGATCAGTCCCTGTCGCTCTTTCTGCCGCATCCGGGTCAGTCGGAGCCGGCCGTGCCGTACGAGCTCGGTGACGGGTGGTGGCAAGCGTGGCGTGAACTGCCCGATGACGTACGGGCGGTGATGCGGTCGTACACGCTTCGCGCGCTGCGTCGTGATCCCGACGAGATCGACATCGACTTCGTGCTGCACGAACCCGCCGGGCCCGCCTCCGGGTGGGCCTCGCGCGCGTCCGCCGGTGATCGGGTCGTGCTGCTCGGGCCGGCGGTCGCGGACAATCGGGCGATTCGGTTCCGGCCGCCCGAGGACACCGACCTCGTGGTCGTCTGGGGCGACGAGACCGCCGTACCGGCCGTGTCGGCCATTCTCGAGGCGCTGCCTGCCGGCATCCGTGCGCGGGTGTGGCTGGAGGTCCAACACGCCGGTGACATGCAGGACTTGGGGACCGCGGCCGATGCCGAAGTCACCTGGCTGGTGCGGGGGAACGAGGGCACCGAGGGGTTCCCCATGGCCCTCGGCGCCCTTCGTGCCGCCCAACTCCCGCCCGCCGAGCGGCCGTACGTGTGGATCGCGGGCGAGTCCGGTCAAGTGAAGGCGCTGCGGCGGCACTTCGTGGGTGAGCGTGGGTTCGACCGGCGACGGGTGACCTTTGTCGGGTACTGGCGACAGGGGCTCAGTGAGGAGCAACTGCGCGAGGCCGAGCGCTAGGCAGCCGGTGACAGACCACTGACGGACCACTGATGCGCGAGTGACGGCTGTCACGGATGGGGCGGGTTTCGTGGACGTTAAGTTAGGTTAGGCTTACCTAAGTTGATGTTGCGGAACCCCGCCGCTCACCTGTCCCGCACGGACTTCCCCACCGGAGGACCCCCACATGCGCTCGCACCTGCTCAATGACACGACTGCGGAGCACTACCGCCGCTCCGTGACGGAAGGCGTGGAGCGGGTGGCGGCCAAACTCGCCACCACGGAACGACCGTTCACCGGCGTCTCGGTCGACGCCCTCTCCCCCCTCATCGACCGGATCGACCTCGACCGCCCGCTCCACGACACGGCCGCGGTGCTCGACGAACTCGACGAGGTCTACCTGCGGGACGCGGTCTACTTCCACCACCCCCGCTACCTCGCCCATCTCAACTGCCCGGTCGTCATCCCGGCCGTGCTCGGCGAGGCGGTGCTCTCCGCCGTCAACTCCTCCCTGGACACCTGGGACCAGTCGGCCGGCGGCACCCTCATCGAGCGCAAGCTGATCGACTGGACGAACGAACGGATCGGCCTCGGGCCGCACGCGGACGGGGTGTTCACCTCCGGCGGCAGCCAGTCCAACCTCCAGGCGCTGCTGCTGGCCCGCGAGGAGGCCAAGACCGACAGCCTGGCCGAACTGCGCATCTTCGCCTCCGAGGTCAGCCACTTCAGCGTGAAGAAGTCCGCGAAACTGCTGGGACTCGGTCAGGACGCCGTGGTGTCGATCCCGGTCGGCGCCGACAAGCGCATGCAGACCGTGGCTCTCGCCCGGGAGTTGGAGCGCTGCAAGGACTCCGGGCTCGTCCCGATGGCCGTCGTCGCCACCTCCGGCACCACCGACTTCGGCTCCATCGACCCGCTGCCCGAAATAGCCGAGCTGTGCGAGCAGTTCGGGGTGTGGATGCACGTGGACGCGGCCTACGGCTGCGGTCTGCTCGCCTCGCTGAAGTACCGGGGCCGCCTCGACGGCATCGAGCGCGCCGACTCGGTCACCGTCGACTACCACAAGTCCTTCTTCCAGCCGGTGAGTTCGTCCGCCGTCCTGGTACGGGACGCGGACACCCTGCGGCACGCGACCTACCACGCGGAGTACCTCAACCCGCGGCGCATGGTGCAGGAGCGCATCCCCAACCAGGTCGACAAGTCCCTGCAGACCACCCGCCGCTTCGACGCCCTCAAGCTGTGGATGACGCTGCGCGTGATGGGCGCCGATGGTGTTGGTCAACTCTTCGACGAGGTCTGTGACTTGGCTGCTGAAGGCTGGAAGCTGCTCGCCGCCGACCCGCGCTTCGACGTGGTCGTGGAGCCCTCGCTCTCCACCCTCGTCTTCCGCTACATCCCGGCCGCCGTCACCGACCCCGCCGAGATCGACCGCGCCAACCTGTACGCCCGCAAGGCCCTGTTCGCCTCCGGCGACGCGGTGGTCGCGGGCACCAAGGTCGTCGGCCGCCACTACCTGAAGTTCACCCTGCTCAACCCCGAGACGACGGCCGACGACATCGCCGCCGTCCTCGACCTGATCGCCGGCCATGCCGAGCAGTACCTGGGAGAGTCCCTTGACCGCGCTTCCTGAACCCGCCACCAAGACCTACGACTTCGTGGGCATCGGGCTCGGACCCTTCAACCTCGGCCTCGCCTGCCTCACCGAGCCCATCGCCGAACTCGACGGGATCTTCCTGGACTCGAAGCCCGACTTCGAGTGGCACGCCGGCATGTTCCTCGACGGCGCCCACCTCCAGACCCCGTTCATGTCGGACCTGGTCACCCTCGCCGACCCGACCTCGCCGTACTCCTTCCTCAACTACCTGAAGGAGAAGGGGCGTCTGTACCCCTTCTACATCCGCGAGAACTTCTACCCGCTGCGGGTCGAGTACGACGACTACTGCCGCTGGGCCGCCAACAGGCTCACCAACGTGCGCTTCAGCACGACGGTGACCGAGGTCGAGTACGAGGACGAGGACGGGGTCTACGTCGTCCGGACCGAGACCGGTGACGTGTACCGCGCCCGGCACCTGGTCCTGGGCACCGGCACCCCGCCGTATCTCCCGGAGGCCGTCGCGGGGCTCGGCGGCGACTTCATCCACAACTCCCGTTACATGCAGCACAAAGCGGAGTTGCAGGCCAAGGAGTCCATCACGCTGGTCGGCAGCGGGCAGTCCGCCGCCGAGATCTACTACGACCTGCTCAGCGAAATCGACGTCCACGGCTACGAGTTGAACTGGGTCACGCGCTCGCCGCGCTTCTTCCCGCTGGAGTACACGAAACTCACGCTGGAGATGACGTCCCCGGAGTACATCGACTACTTCCACGCACTGCCGGAACAGACCCGCTACCGCCTCACGGCCGAGCAGAAGGGCCTGTTCAAGGGCATCGACGGCGACCTCGTCAACGAGATCTTCGACCTGCTGTACCAGAAGAAGGTCGGGGGGCCAGTTCCCACTCGGCTGCTCACCAACTCCTCCCTCAACGACGCCACTTACCGCGACGGCGTCTACGAACTCGGCCTGCGCCAGGAGGAGCAGCAGAAGGACTACACCCTGCGCTCCCAGGGCCTGATCCTCGCCACCGGCTACAAGTACGCCGAGCCGGACTTCCTCAAGCCCGTCCACGAGCGGCTGCGTTACGACTCGCAGGGCAACTTCGACATCGCGCGCAACTACTCGATCGACACCACGGGCCGCGGCGTCTTCCTCCAGAACGCCGGCGTCCACGCGCACAGCATCACGTCCCCGGACCTGGGCATGGGCGCGTACCGCAACTCGTACATCATCCGTGAGCTGCTCGGCACCGAGTACTACCCGGTCGAACAGGCCATCGCGTTCCAGGAGTTCGCCGTATGAGCGCCCTCACCACCACAGGCACCTTCACCTTCCGCCCCCTCGACCCGCTCCAGGACGCCGAGTTGCTGCACCGGTGGCTCACCCACCCCAAGGCCGCGTTCTGGATGATGCAGGACGCGAAACTGGAGGACGTC
The DNA here is from genome assembly GCF_000716435.1 of Streptomyces xylophagus. Classification (GTDB taxonomy): domain Bacteria; phylum Actinomycetota; class Actinomycetes; order Streptomycetales; family Streptomycetaceae; genus Streptomyces; species Streptomyces xylophagus. The sequence goes on along the minus strand of NZ_JNWO01000006.1, from coordinate 77,027 downwards.
GAGCGCGCGTACATGGAGATCGCGGCCGACGACCATCAGCACGCCCTGCTCGGGCTCCAGGACGGTGTTCCCGCCTTCCTGATGGAGTACTACGACCCCCGTCATCGCGAACTGGTCGGCCTGTACGAGCCGTTGCCCGGTGACGTCGGCATGCACTTCCTGACGCCGGCCACCGAGGCACCCGTCCACGGCTTCACCCGCTCGGTGATCACGGCCGTGATGGCCCGCCTCTTCGAGGACCCCGCGGTCGCACGTGTCGTCGTGGAGCCGGACGTGTCCAACACCGCCGTGCACGCCCTGAACGAGGCGGTCGGGTTCGTGCCCGAGCGCGAGATCCAGAAGCCGGAGAAGAAAGCCTTGTTGAGCTTCTGCACACGGGAGCAGTTCTTGAGCGCTACGGCGGTGTCCGCATGAGCCTCGCCGACGCCGTGGCCCATCTCTCCCCCGAGCGCTGGGAGAAGGCCAACCGCCTCCTCATCCGCAAGGCCCTCGCCGAGTTCGCGCACGAGCGGCTGGTCACGCCCGAACTGGTCGAGCGGGACGGCGACTTGTACGTCGTCCGCAGTGACGACGGTCTGACCCGTTACCGGTTCACCGCCACCCGGTACGCCCTCGACCACTGGCAGGTCGACGCCGACTCGATCAGCCGGCACCGCGACGGCGCCGAACTCCCCCTCGCCGCGCTGGACTTCTTCATCGAGCTGAAGCAGGCGCTCGGGCTGAGCGAGGAGATCCTGCCGGTGTACCTGGAGGAGATCTCCTCCACCCTCTCCGGCACCTGCTACAAGCTCACCAAGCCGCAGATCCCGGTCGCCGAGCTGGTGAAGAGCGACTTCCAGGCCATCGAGACCGGGATGACCGAGGGCCACCCCTGCTTCGTCGCCAACAACGGCCGGCTCGGCTTCGGCATCCACGAGTACCTCTCGTACGCCCCCGAGACCGCGAGCCCGGTCCGCCTGGTGTGGCTGGCCGCGCACCGGTCGCGGGCCGCGTTCACGGCGGGCGTGGGTATCGAGTACGAGTCGTTCATCCGGGGGGAGTTGGGCGCGGAGACGGTCGAGCGGTTCGCGCTGACCCTCGTCGACCGGGGGCTCGACCCCGACGACTTTCTCCTCATCCCCGTCCACCCCTGGCAGTGGTGGAACAAGCTCACCGTCACCTTCGCCGCCGAGGTCGCCCAGGGCCACCTCGTCTGCCTCGGCGAGGGCGACGACGAGTACCTCGCCCAGCAGTCCATCCGGACCTTCTTCAACAAGTCCCACCCCGAGAAGCACTACGTGAAGACGGCCCTGTCCGTCATCAACATGGGCTTCATGCGCGGGCTTTCGGCCGCCTACATGGAGGCGACCCCGGCGATCAACGACTGGCTCGCCCAACTCATCGACAACGACCCGGTGTTGAAGTCCACCGGCCTGTCGATCATCCGTGAGCAGGCCGCCGTCGGCTACCGGCACCTGGAGTACGAGGCGGCGACCGACCGCTACTCGCCGTACCGCAAGATGCTCGCCGCCCTGTGGCGCGAGAGCCCGGTGTCGTCGCTCCAGGACGGCGAGTCCCTCGCGACGATGGCCTCGCTGGTGCACCTGGACCACGAGGGCGCGTCCTTCGCCGGCGCGCTGATCGAGCGGTCGGGGCTGACCCCGGTGGAGTGGCTGCGGCGCTATCTGCGGGCGTACTTCACCCCGCTGCTGCACAGCTTCTACGCCTACGACCTGGTGTTCATGCCGCACGGCGAGAACGTCATCCTCGTCCTGAAGGACGGTGTCGTCCAGCGCGCGATCTACAAGGACATCGCCGAGGAGATCGCCGTCATGGACCCGGACGCGGTGCTGCCGCCGACCGTGGAGCGGCTGCGGGTCGAGGTCCCCGAGGACAAGAAGCTCCTGTCGATCTTCACGGACGTCTTCGACTGCTTCTTCCGCTTCCTCGCCTCCAACCTGGCCGCCGAGGGCGTCCTGGAGGAGGACGACTTCTGGCGTACGGTCGCGGACGTCACCCGCGAGTACCAGGACGCGGCACCCGAACTCGCCGACAAGTTCCGGCAGTACGACATGTTCGCGCCCGAGTTCTCGCTGTCCTGCCTCAACCGGCTCCAGCTGCGCAACAACAAGCAGATGGTGGACCTGGCGGACCCGTCCGGCGCGCTCCAGCTCGTCGGCACCCTGAAGAACCCGATCGCCGGGTTCTGACACCACAAGCAGGCGGGCCCCCCGGGGTACGGTCCCCCGGGGTGCCCGCCCCCTTCACAAATACAGCTCGACTAGCCTGCGGGCCACGGGACTTGGGGCGACCGGTAGTAGTCGATCCCGAGCGCGTCCCAGCGCGGGGCCTGTGCCGCGAGTCGCACCTTGTACGTGTCCCAGTCGTGCGTCGAGGCCGGCGACCAGCCCAGCTCGGCGACGCCCGGCAGCCTGGGGAAGGCCATGTACTGGATGTTGGCGTCGGTCACGATGGTCTCCGACCACAGCGGCGCCTCGACCCCACGGATCGCCGAACTCGGCACCCCGGCAAGGTAGTTGCCCGGGTCCCAGTCGTAGGACCGCTTCACCTCGACGAGCCCCGCCCAGTCCTGGCCGAGCGGGGTGTCCTCGGTGTACTTCATGTCGAGGTAGACCCGGTCGGCGGGCGAGAGGATCAGCCCGGTGCCGTTCTTCGCGGCCTCGGCGACCTGTGCCTTCTCGGCGGCGTCGGTGTCGTCGAGACCCCAGTACTGGGCGAGGGCGCCCTTCACGGGGTGGGCTCCGGTGATCTGGTGCCAGGCGATCACCGTCTTGCCGTACTTGGTGACGATCGGCTGCACCCGGTCCATGAACTTGACGTAGTCCTCATGGCTGGTGGAGTGCGCCTCGTCGCCGCCGATGTGGAGATACCGGCCCGGGGTGAGCGCGGCCAGCTCGCGGACCACGTCGTCCACGAAGCCGTAGGTGAGGTCCTTGCCGACACACAGCGAGCTGAAGCCGACGTCCGTGCCGGTGTACAGCGGGGGTGCCACGCCGTCGCAGTTCAGGTCGGCGTAGGAGGCGAGGGCCGCGTTGGTGTGGCCGGGCATGTCGATCTCGGGGACTACTTCGAGATAGCGGGAGGCGGCGTAGCGGACGATCTCCTTGTAGTCATCCTTCGTGTAGTAGCCGCCGCTGCCGCCGCCGACCTCGGTCGAGCCGCCGTAAGTCGCGAGGCGGGGCCAGGAGTTGATCGCGATGCGCCAGCCCTGGTCGTCACTGAGGTGCAGGTGCAGTTCGTTGATCTTGTAGAGGGCCAACTGGTCGATGTAGCGCTTGACTTGGGCGACCGTGAAGAAGTGCCGGGAGACGTCGAGCATGGCGCCGCGGTAGGCGTAGCGCGGAGAGTCCTCGATGGTGCCGCCCGCGATCTGCCAGGGGCCGCGCTGCACGGAGTTCTTCTCGACGGCGGCGGGCAGGAGTTGGCGCAGGGTCTGGACGCCGTGGAAGAGGCCTGCGGGCCTGCTCGCGGTGATGGTGACACCGGAGGCCCCGCTGACGAGCCGGTAGCCCTCGGCGCCGAACGTGCCCTTGGCCAGCCGGAGTTGGATGCCTCCCTTGCCCCGCGAGGTGACCGGCAGCCGGTAACCGGTGGAGGGGCGCAGGATGCCTGCGAGGTACTCGCCGATCCGGCGGGACTCGCGTGACTCGCCCACGCGGATACGGGTGGCGCTCGTGATCCGGTACGGCTGTCCGCCGGGGGTGACGGACGCGGGCGCCGGGACCACCCGGCCCAGCGGGGTGACGGCGGCGGCCCCGGCAGGCGGTGCGGCGCCGACGACGGACACGCTCGCGGCGGCGACGAGCAGCAGCGAACCGAGGAGGCGGGTCGTTCTGTGGCGCTGTCTCACAAGGTGTCTCACAAGCCGTGCCTTCCTTGAAGCCGGACAGGTACAGACCATTCTGTCGTCTGACCGGTGGAACAATCCCTCCCATGGCGGAAATCATCCAGAAGGACGGCACCTGGATCTTCGACGGCGACGCCCTGCGGCTGACTCCCGGCCGGGACAAGAACGTCGGACTGTTCCGCAGAACCCTGGGTGAACTCGTCGTCCCGCTGGGGGCGTTGGCAGGCGTCTCGTTCGAGCAGGGCCGGAAGTCGGGGCGGCTGCGACTGCGGCTGCGCGACGGCGCCGACCCGCTGCTGCACGCCACCGGCGGCCGCCTCGCCGAGGGCGACGACCCCTATCAGCTCCCCGTCGAGTCGGACCGGTACGGCGTCGCCGAGTACTTCGTGGACGAGGTGCGGAGCGCCCTGCTGCTCGACCGCGTACCGGCCGACCCGGTGGACGCGTATCTGCTGCCGGGCCCGGCCGTGCCGCTGTCCGTGTCCGCCGGTGACGGCACCGCGAGCTTCGACGGCGAGCACGTACGGCTGGAGTGGAACTGGAAGACCGAGGACGCCAAGTCGGCGGCCGGCGCCCGCACTCTCGCCGTCACGGATCTCGTCGGCGTGGAGTGGCGTCCGTCGGCCGGTCTGGAGAACGGCTACATCCGCTTCTCGGTGCGCAGCGCGCCGACGAAGGCGCCGCCCAAGTACGACCCCAACTCAGTCGAGTTGTGGGGCTTCAAGAAGGACCCGCTGATGGCCCTGGTCGCCGCGGCCGTACAGGCCCGGCTCCCGCACCCCGCCGCCGAGACGGACGTACGGCCTGAACAGCCTGAACCCGCAGGGCAGTTGGCGGCCGCGACGGAGGACGGCCACGACGCGCTGCTGCGGCGGTTGCGTGAACTGGGTGAGCTGCACCGTGACGGGGTGCTGACGGACGAGGAGTTCGCGATGGCCAAACAGGCGGTCCTCAAACGCATCTGAGGACCGCCTGCGGTGTGCCTACGCCCTGCCTTCCGGGCGTACGACGGAAGTCACGTGGCCGTGACGGGAGTTACTTGGCCTTGCGGGCGACCGTGAAGCGGTCGATCTCGGCGCCGGTCTCGGCGATGCCGCGGACCGTCAGGGTGGTCGTACGGCCCTTGTGGGCGGGCTCGACGTCCACGCGGAGGAACGAGTAGTTGAGGTAGCGCACGCGCGACCAGGCGACCGTCTCGTTGACCTTGCCGTCCTTCGTGTTGATGAAGGCGGCGACCGAGTCGACGTCGGCGACGTGACCCTCGTAGGAGTCCGGGGCGGAGAACGCGTACAGGCTGCGGCCGGCCGCGCCCGCCGTCACGTAGACGACACCCTCGGTCTCCGGGTACGCCGTGCCGCCGATCGGCAGCTTCTTGACGACGGCGTTCTTCTTGATGACGTCGGTGCGCTCGTACTGGTGGTTGTGGCCGTTGATGACCAGGTCCACCGTGTACTTCTCGAACAGTGGCACCCACTCGTTGCGCACTCCCCCCTCCGAGGAGTGCGCGGTGGAGGTGCAGTACGCGCAGTGGTGGAAGAAGATCACCACGAAGTCGATGTCCTTGGACGCGCGGAACTTCTTGAGCTGCCCCTCGAGCCACGTCGTCTGGGTGCCGCCGGAGATGCCGAGGTTGGCCGGGATCTCGAAGGACACGTCGTTGGCGTCGAGCGAGATGATCGCCGTGTTGCCGTAGACGAAGGAGTAGACGCCCGGCAGGTTCGTCTTGTCGGGGCCGTTGTCCGGGAGGTTCCAGCGGGCGTCCTCGCCGCCGTAGCCGTTGGGCGAGTACCAGGCCTCCATGTCGTGGTTGCCGTAGGCGGGCATCCACGGCACGGACTTGGCGACCGACTCGGTCTGCGCGAGGAACTGGTCCCAGACGCGCGAGTCGAAGCCGGTGTCGGCGGTCTTGCCCGCACCGGCCGGGTCGGCGTAGCAGATGTCGCCGGCGTGCAGGTGGAAGGCCGGGTTCTGGCCCAGCAGCAGGCTGTTGTTGGCCAGGCCGTGGTAGCCGACGCCCTCGTCGCCGAAGGCCGTGAAGGTGAACGGCACGGCGCGGTCGGGGGCCGTCCTGAAGGTGCCCAGCGTGCCGAGCAGGTGGGCCTCGGCCGGGTCGAAGCCCGCGTGACCGACGCCGTAGTAGTACGTCTTGCCCGGACGCAGGTGCGTGAGCTTGGCGTGCAGGTAGTACTGGGTGTGGTCGCCGCTCGCGCCGACGCCCGCCGGGGTGTAGAGCGTGCGCACCTCGGCCTCGATCTTGCGGGAGAGGTCCCAGGGGTGCGCGCCTATGCGGACGAACGGCTTCTTGACGTTGGTCGGGACCTGCCAGGAGACCGTGACCTCGGAGCTCGGGTCGTTGCCGAACGCGAGGTGGCGGCCGAACGGGGAGACGAGGGCCCCGTCGATCGACTCGGTGGAGGTGGAGGCATAGGTGGCGGAGGCCTGGCTGGGGACGGCCGCCTGGGCGACCGCGCCCGGTACGAACACGCCACCGGCGACGGCGCCGAGGGTCACGGCACCGCCTCTGATCATCGTGCGCCGCGAGAATTTAGAGCGTAGGTACTCGTGCTGCTCCGCCATGCTCATGCGCTCGGCGAGCTCTTCGGGTACTCCCATACGAGGAATGTCCATGGCGACTGAAACTCGTCCATATGAGCAACGGGGCGCAAGACACAGGATGGACAGCTTACGAACAGAGCCCCATAAGACTTTCAACAGCCGGTTGCCCGATATCGGGCAGGATTCTTGCAAACCGCCCTGCGGTGCCCCAGGATCATCCGGGTGCACGACGAACTCGTTGATCATCTGACACGCTCCACGACCCTCAACCGGGGCGAGGCACTGCGGGTGATCCAGGACGTGCTCGCCTACTTCGACGAGACGACCGAGGAGTACGTCCGTCGCCGCCACCGCGAACTCCAGGCCCAGGGCCTGGTCAACGCGACGATCTTCGACCGGATCGCGGCGGACCTGAAATACCGGGCCGTGGCCCCGCCGGAGCTCACCCTCCGGCAGCTGCGCCGGATCGTCTACGGCTAGGAATACGTATATATATGTGCGGAATCGTCGGATACATCGGCAAGCGTGACGTTGCTCCGCTTCTGCTGGAGGGTCTGCAGCGGCTGGAATACCGCGGCTACGACTCCGCGGGCATCGTCGTGACGACCCCGAAGGCCGCCGGCCTGAAGATGGTCAAGGCCAAGGGCCGGGTCCGTGACCTGGAGGCCAAGGTCCCGGCGCGCTTCAAGGGCACCACCGGCATCGCCCACACCCGCTGGGCCACGCACGGCGCCCCCTCCGACGTGAACGCCCACCCGCACCTGTCGGCCGACAACAAGGTCGCCGTAGTCCACAACGGCATCATCGACAACGCCTCCGAGCTGAGGAAGAAGCTCGAGGCGGACGGCGTCGAGTTCCTCTCCGAGACCGACACCGAGGTCCTCACCCACCTCATCGCCCGCTCCCAGGCGGAGACCCTGGAGGAGAAGGTCCGCCAGGCCCTCCGGGTGATCGAGGGGACGTACGGCATCGCCGTTCTGCACGCCGACTTCCCCGACCGCATCGTTGTGGCTCGAAACGGCTCCCCGGTGGTCCTCGGCATCGGCGAGAAGGAGATGTTCGTAGCCTCGGACATCGCCGCACTGGTGACGCACACACGCCAGATAGTGACCCTCGACGACGGCGAGATGGCGACCCTCAAGGCCGACGACTTCCGGACATACACCACCGAGGGCACGCGGACGACGTCCGAGCCGACCACCGTCGAGTGGGAGGCCGCCTCCTACGACATGGGCGGCCACGACACGTACATGCACAAGGAGATCTTCGAGCAGGCCGACGCCGTGGACCGCGTGCTGCGCGGCCGTATCGACGACCGGTTCTCCACCGTGCACCTCGGCGGCCTGAACCTGGACGCCCGCGAGGCCCGGCAGATCCGCCGCGTGAAGATCCTCGGCTGCGGCACCTCGTACCACGCGGGCATGATCGGCGCCCAGCTGATCGAGGAGCTGGCCCGCATCCCCGCGGACGCCGAGCCGGCTTCGGAGTTCCGCTACCGCAACGCGGTCGTGGACCCCGACACCCTCTACATCGCGGTCTCCCAGTCCGGTGAGACGTACGACGTCCTCGCTGCGGTCCAGGAGCTGAAGCGCAAGGGCGCGCGGGTCCTCGGCGTGGTGAACGTCGTCGGCTCTGCGATCGCCCGCGAGGCGGACGGCGGCATGTACGTGCACGCGGGCCCCGAGGTCTGTGTCGTCTCGACCAAGTGCTTCACCAACACCACAGTGGCGTTCGCCCTGTTGGCGCTGCACCTCGGCCGCACCCGTGACCTCTCGGTCCGTGACGGCAAGCGCATCATCGAGGGTCTGCGCAAGCTGCCGGCCCAGATCTCCGAGATCCTCGACCGCGAGGACGAGATCAAGAAGCTGGCGGCCGAGTACGCCGAGGCCCGCTCGATGCTGTTCATCGGCCGCGTCCGGGGCTACCCGGTGGCCCGCGAGGCATCCCTCAAGCTCAAGGAGGTCTCGTACATCCACGCCGAGGCCTACCCCGCCTCCGAGCTGAAGCACGGCCCCCTCGCCCTCATCGAGCCCGCCCTCCCCACGGTGGCGATCGTCCCGGACGACGACTTGTTGGAGAAGAACCGCGCGGCCCTGGAGGAGATCAAGGCCCGCAGCGGCCGCATCCTCGCGGTGGCCCACCAACACCAGGAAAAGGCCGACCAGACGATCGTCGTCCCGAAGAACGAGGACGAGTTGGATCCCATCCTGATGGGGATTCCTCTTCAACTCCTCGCATATCACACGGCGTTGGCGCTAGGGCGGGACATCGACAAGCCGAGGAACCTCGCGAAGTCAGTCACGGTCGAGTAGGGCTTTTATCTTTTAGGGGCGCGGGGCTGTGCCAATTTGCGGCTCCGCCGCGTGGGCGCGACAAGCCCCCACCGGCCTGCAGAGGCCACCCCACGGAAAGGCCCCCCACGTGTGCCTCATACACGTGGGGGGCCTTTCCAACTGCCGGTCAACTGGTGGCCGTCACGCCCCGACCAGCAGCCCGCCGCGGAAGAACGGTCGGCCAGTGAGCCAACGCAGCAGTCGCCGAATACCAGGCAACAGCCCCCGCAGCGACACCGAACCACCCACCGACCTTGCCCAGCCCGTCGTTACCGGCGAACTGCGCAATGGCAAGCAGCACAAGGGAGACGAAGAACAACCCGTAGGTCCCCTGGGTGAGTTGGTCCCCACCCGCGAGAGTCACCGAGAGAGCGACCAGGGCGAACAGGACCAGGAACAACCCCGCCGCGTTGGACGAGGCGGAGCCCCCCGCGCTGACGGCCCAGGTGAACCAGAGCGCCCCGAAGGCCGAGAACGCCGTACCGGTGGCGGTGTCGCCGTCGCGGAACGCGAACAACCCGGCGACGAAGAGCGCAACTCCGCCTACGTAGTGGGCGAGTGACACGGAGTCAGATACCGACACTCCGTTGATGACATCGGTGTACCCCAGCCCGAAGGCCAACAGGGTGATTCCCAGGGCGAGTCGGCCGACGATAGTCGTGGTGCTTCCCGTGCTTCCCGCAGAGACGTCATTGTCCACGGCGGGCTCCCTTCATGCATGTGCGGTTGTGCGGTGTGACCGATATATGCCCTTCACAAGGACACAAACACCTCTGCACAGCAGTGAATTCGGAGCCGCCCGGCGAGTTGGACCTACGACTTACGGAATGTGGACCTACGCCTTACGGGATGACGACGACAGGCCGCTTCGCCCGCTTGGCGAGCCGCCCCGCGACGGACCCGAAGATCCGCCCGACGATCCCGTGGGTCGAGCCGACGACGATCGCGTCCGCCTCGTACTCCCGCCCCACCTCTTCGAGTTCGTGGCAGATGTCACCACCGCGCTCGACGAGAATCCAGGGCACTTCGGCGAGGTACTCGGCGCACGCCAGCTCAAGACCCAGCACCTCGGTGCGGTGATCCGGCACGTCCACAAAGACGGGTGGCTCACACCCCGCCCAGACAGTCGTGGGCAGCCGGTTGGCGACATGCACGATGACCAGGCCCGAGCCGGAACGGTGGGCCATGCCGATGGCGTACGCGAGGGCACGCTCACTGGAAGTGGAGCCGTCGAAGCCGACGACCACGCCGTGTTTGAAGGCGGGATCGCAGGAATGACGTGGCTCTTCCGCCGCCAGGGGCTCGGCCGCCGTGGGATCGGCGACGGGCCGCTTGCGGTCCGCGGGTTCGAAAGATTCGTGACCGGCCATGGATGTCTCGGCTTTTTGATCCTCTTGGGAGGGGACAACAGTGTGCGGCGGAGCTGTGTCCGGGAATCATCTTCCCAACCCCATACCCCCAAGGGTACGGCGGCACTCCTCCTTAGCCCATATCCCGCACACGCTCCGGCGGAGTTCCCCGGAGCATGCACGAGGGGGCGCCCGTAACGCAATGGTTGCTGCCCCGTACAGGCGGTTTGCACAGGATTCACTTATCCGCGGACTGTCCGTGTCCATCCATCTGTCCGTGTCCATCCATCGGCTGCCCTACAGTGACCGACGCATCGAACACGCGTTGAACCCGGCGAGCCACCGCCCCAGGGAGCACGCCATGTCCGGACACCGCACGACCTCCGAGGCACACCCCAGCGCGGACACCGCGACCGACGTGGTCCGCTGGGCGGTCTTCAGCTGCGTCCTCGTCCCCCTCGTCCTCCTCTGGTACGGCACCTCGCTCGCCGGCGCCACCGGTACGGCCCTGGGTCTCGCGGCCGTCACCGCCGCCTGCCGGGTGCTGCTGCGCCGGTCCGAGCGGGGCACGGCCCGGCTGCTGGCCGAAGAACACCCCCCGCACCGCGGCCACCGGCACCGGGCCGGGGCGGGGGCGCACAGGGGCGGGCGGCACGCCGGGGGAAGTACACCGGTCGACTGACCGGTTTCCGCGCACGCGCCCGACGCTTTTCAGCCAACTTCCGGCCACCGCGCATCTGTTGTCCGAACCACCCCCCAACCCCCGTTCCACCTGCACCGAAAGGGTCTGGGAGGCCCTGCGCACCCTACGGGGATTGGCCACTACGACGAGGCGCACTTCCCTGCACGGCCCACGAGTGCAACGCTTCGTGATCGAATGCTTCACGCCAAGTTGCCATGTCGACAATGTGCCGGTTGCCGAACTGGTCACCCCGGCACCACTGGACACAGTAGATTCGATCTTGACGTCTTACGGCGGGGGACTCGTGCAGGACCGAGGGGAAACGTGCAGGAGCGACACAACCGAGGAGCCGCGACCACCGAGGGGGGCTTAGCAGTATGAGCCACGACTCCACTGCCGCGCCGGAAGCCGCGGCCCGGAAGCTTTCCGGGCGACGCCGCAAGGAGATCGTCGCGGTGCTGCTGTTCAGCGGCGGCCCCATCTTCGAGAGTTCCATACCGCTGTCGGTGTTCGGAATCGACCGGCAGGACGCCGGAGTTCCGCGCTACCGCCTCCTTGTGTGCGGCGGCGAAGAAGGCCCGCTGCGCACCACCGGAGGGCTGGAACTCACCACACCGCATGGCTTGGAAGCGATCTCGCGGGCGGGCACCGTCGTCGTGCCGGCCTGGCGGTCGATCACCTCGCCACCGCCGGAGGAGGCGCTCGACGCGATTCGCCGGGCGCACGAAGAAGGGGCCCGCATAGTCGGCCTGTGCACCGGCGCCTTCGTGCTGGCTGCGGCGGGCCTGCTGGACGGCCGTCCCGCGACCACCCACTGGATGTACGCGCCGACGCTGGCCAAGCGCTATCCGTCGGTGCACGTGGATCCACGGGAACTCTTCGTCGACGACGGAGACGTACTGACGTCCGCCGGTACGGCGGCCGGAATCGATCTCTGTCTCCACATCGTGCGGACGGACCACGGCAACGAGGCGGCCGGCGCGCTCGCCCGGCGCCTGGTGGTCCCCCCGCGCCGAAGCGGCGGTCAGGAGCGCTACCTCGATCGGTCTTTACCAGAGGAGATCGGCGCCGACCCGCTCGCGGAGGTCGTCGCCTGGGCGCTGGAGCACCTCCACGAACAGTTCGACGTGGAGACGCTGGCGGCACGCGCGTACATGAGCAGGCGTACGTTCGACCGCCGCTTCCGCTCGCTCACCGGGAGCGCTCCCCTGCAGTGGCTGATCACGCAGCGGGTGCTCCAGGCGCAGCGTCTGCTGGAGACGTCGGACTACTCGGTGGACGAGGTCGCGGGGCGCTGCGGCTTCCGCTCGCCGGTGGCCCTGCGCGGCCATTTCCGGCGCCAGTTGGGCTCGTCGCCGGCCGCCTACCGGGCCGCGTACCGCGCCCGCAGGCCCCAGGGCGACAAGCAGGTGGACGGCGACGGCGCTCCCGGTCAGCCCGGCGGTCCGGGGTCCCTGGGTCCGGCGGGGCTGCCTCCTTCGCTGCACCCGGAGGGCCCGGTTCCGATGCAGTCGCGTCGGGCGGCGGCGAGTGCGCTGTCGTCGGCGGCGGCGTCCGCGTCGGCCTCCTCCGCCTCGTCGGCGGAGAACGGCCGTGAGGCGTACGCCACAAGCCGGGCCGCGAGTCTGCCCGGTCAGCGGAGCGCGACGTAGCAACCGCATGCTCCCGGAGGTCTCCGTGAGGGGATCTCCGGGGGTCTGCGCGTGCGCCCGCACCACAAGGTCACCGCAGGGTCGGCTCAGCTGAGCGGCGCGCACCTTAAGGTTAGACACATGAACGATCGCATGGTGTGGATCGACTGCGAGATGACCGGCCTCTCGCTGTCCGACGACGCTCTCATCGAGGTGGCCGCCCTCGTCACCGACTCCGAGCTGAACGTGCTCGGCGAAGGGGTGGACATCGTCATCCGCCCGCCGGACCAGGCGCTGGAGACGATGCCGGACGTAGTACGCCAGATGCACACCGCATCCGGCCTGCTCGACGAGTTGGCCGGCGGTACGACGCTGGCCGACGCCGAGGAGCTGGTCCTGGCGTACATCCGGGAGCACGTCAAGGAGCCCGGCAAGGCCCCGTTGTGCGGCAACTCGGTCGGCACCGACCGCGGTTTCCTCCTCCGTGACATGCCGACCCTGGAGGAGTACCTCCACTACCGCATCGTGGACGTCTCCTCGGTGAAGGAACTGGCCCGGCGCTGGTACCCCCGGGCGTACTTCAACAGCCCCGAGAAAAAGGGCAACCACCGCGCCCTCGCCGACATCCGCGAATCCATCGCCGAGCTGCGCTACTACCGCGAGGCGATCTTCGTCCCGCAGCCCGGCCCCGACTCCGACACGGCCCGCACGATCGCCGCGAAGCACGTCCTGCCCACCTCGTAAAAGGCGTGCGCGAGCACCCCTTCGGACCCTGTACACTTTTTCTCGGCCGGTCGGAAACTTTCTGAGTGAACGACCGGGCATGGTGGGTGTAGCTCAGCTGGTAGAGCACCTGGTTGTGGTCCAGGAAGTCGCGGGTTCAAGTCCCGTCACTCACCCTGAGTAATCAGCCGGTGACTCCGGAAACGGAGTCACCGGCTGATTCGTTTCCCCGGAGCCTGCCTGCAATGGACATCGAACTCACCGGCACCGCCCGCCTGGATCTCGTCCCGCTGAGCGCGGCCCACGCGGCGGAAATGGCGACGGTCCTCTCCTCCCCGTCCCTCCACACCTTCATCGGCGGCGAACCGCTGACTCCGGACGCCCTGCGAACCCGCTACGAACGCCTCGCCGCCGGCTCCCCCGACCCTGCCGTCACCTGGTGCAACTGGGTCCTGCGGCTGCGCTCGGAGGGCTGCCTGGTGGGCACGGTCCAGGCGACGATCACGGAGGCGGGGTCGGTCGCGGAGATCGCCTGGGTGGTCGGGGCACCCTGGCAGGGGCGCGGCCTGGCGAGCGAGGCGGCGCAGGGCCTGGTGTCATGGCTCGAAGAGCAGGATGTCTCTACGATCGTGGCGCACATCCACCCGGACCACCGGGCATCCGCGGCGGTCGCCACGGCGGCAGGCCTGACGCCGACCGACGAGTGGCAGGACGGCGAGATCAGGTGGCGGCGCGCCACGCGTCCATGAACTCCCGCACACCCTCGAACCGTTCGGCGGGATCGGCACGGGTCGCCCTTTCCAGGACGGCGAGTTGACCCGCCGTACCCCGCCAGGCGCGCTCACCGTCACCGGCGTCCAGAAGGAGCCGGGCGGTCCGGCCGAGGGCGTAGACCGTCGTACGGATGTCGATGCGGGCGCCGCGGTGCCACTCCTCGGGGGCCATGAAGCGGGCCGAACCCGGGAGGCGGTCGTCCTGGAGGGCGAAGGGGCCGGGGCGGTACTCGTCGAGGTCGACGAGGTGGAGCACGTCGCCAAAGAAGTCGTACAGGAACGCGCCGTCGTACAGATCGACCGCCACCATCCCCGCCGCCTCCACCGCGAGGTGCGCGTCCAGGACGCGGTCGACGGCGCGGAGCACGGAGGCGAGGGGCAGGGCGCGGAAGCGGGCGCGGGCGGGGCCGTAGAGGGACTCGCCGGGGCGCCAGGGCATGACCACCGCCGTACGGCCGCCGTCCGTCACGGTGATGCGGTGCAGGTGCGGGACGATCGCCGGGTGGCGTACCGCGCGGTGGAAGGCCCAGGCGCGGTCAAGTGAGGCCTGTGCGGGGGGTGTTGTCGCCTCCTTGACGAACCAGCGCTCACCGTCCGGGAGTTGGACGCCGTAGGAGACGCAGCCGGAGTCCTGTTCGCGGAAGGCGCGGAACACCTCGCCCACCGTGCGGAGGTAGGGCTCGGTCGCGGGGATCTCTTCGACGGACAGGAGGGGGTGGGGACGGGAGGTCATGGGCAACAGCTTGTCCGAGCGACCGCTCCCTCATGAAGACGCCCGCATCACCAACTCCGTTGCCAGTACGGCCTGTCGGCGCTCCAACCCGCGGGACGTGGCCGGTCGCCGGTCCGCGATTTCCGCGAGCAGCAGGTCGATCATCGATCGGCCCATTTCCTCGATGGGCTGGCGGACGCTGGTGAGGGGTGGGTCCATGTGGCGGGCAATGGCGGAGTCGTCGTAGCCGACGAGGGCGACGTCGTCGGGGATGACGCGGCCCTCCTCGCGCAGCACCTGGCGGGCGCCGGCCGCCATGACGTCCGAGCCGGCGAAGACCGCGTCGACGTCGGGGCGGCGGGCCAGCAGTTCCTTCATCGCGCGTCGGCCGCCCTCCTCCGTGAAGTCGCCCGGCTGGATGAGGTGTTCGTCCACCTCGTGGCCCGCGTCGAGGAGTGCCTCGCGGTAGCCGTCGACGCGGCGCTGGGCGCCGTATACGTCGAGGCGGCCGGTGATGTGGGCGATGCGTGTGCGGCCTCGGGACAGCAGGTGTTCCACGGCGGAGCGCGCGCCTCCGTAGTTGTCCGAGTCGACCGACGTCAACGTCTCCGCCGCCGACCTCGGGCCGCTGATCACCGCCGGGATTTCCAGTTGCGCCAGCAGATCGGGAAGCGGGTCGTCCGCGTGGACGGACACGAGCAACACACCGTCGACCCGGTGCGCCGCCAAGTACTGGGCCAGGCGCTGCCGTTCGCGGTCGCTGCCGGCGAAGATCAGCAGCAACTGCATCTCGGTTTCCGAGAGTTCGGCGCCTACGCCCTTGAGCATGTCCGAGAAGTACGGTTCCGCGAAGAAGCGGGTCTCCGGCTCGGGGACGACGAGGGCGATGGCGTCGGTGCGGTTCGCGGCCAACGCACGTGCGGCGGTGTTGGGGACGTAGCCCAGCTCCGCCACCGCCGCCTCCACCGCCGCGCGGGTCGCGTCGCTGACTCTTGGCGAACCGTTGATCACCCGGGAGACCGTGCCGCGGCCCACACCGGCGCGCGCCGCGACCTCCTCCAGGGTCGGCCGGCCGCCACTCCGGCTCCGCGCTCCGTGGCCTGCCATTGGCTCCGCCTCCTGTCGACCCACCCGTTGGCCTGGAATGTAACAGTCCTGATCAGGGAAGAGGGGCGTGAGGAGTCCCGCCTCCGGCCGAATCCCCGCCTCTCGCACAGTTAGCTAACAGACGAATAACTGAACGCATCTCTCCGCGTCCGCTCCCTTGACACCCCCGCGCGAACCGACGACTCTTCAACACATCACCGGTGGGAGCGCTCCCACGGTACCTGACACATACACATCCCGCACGTTCCCCGCCCGAGCCGCAGCGTGAACTAACGGGCCCAACAATGCAGTTGGCCGGGGGGTCGGCACGTCAGGCAACAGGAGGACGCAATGCGCACGAGTACCCGACGGTCCCATCGGCTGATGGCCCTCGCGGCCGTCGCCGCACTGACCACAGGGGTGCTGGCCGGCTGCTCCAGTGACTCGAACGACACCTCGTCGAATTCGAGCGGCGGCACTTCCAAGGGCAAGACCACGCTGACCGTCGGTACCTTCGGCGTCTTCGGCTACAAGCAGGCCGGTCTGTACGACGAGTACATGAAGCTCCACCCGAACATCACCATCAAGGAAGACGTCACCACCCGTACCGACGTGTACTGGCCGAAGGTCCTCACCCGGCTCCAGGCCGGTTCGGGCACCGACGACATCCAGGCCATCGAGGTCGGCAACATCACCGAGGCCGTGCAGACGCAGGCCGACAAGTTCGTCGACCTCGGCAAGGACGTCGACAAGTCCCAGTGGCTGCCCTGGAAGAACGCCCAGGCCACCACCAAGGACGGCAAGCAGATAGGCCTCGGCACCGACACCGGCCCGATGGCGATCTGCTACCGCAAGGACCTCTTCAAGAAGGCCGGTCTGCCCACCGACCGCACCCAGCTCGCCGCCCTGTGGAAGGGCGACTGGACGAAGTACGTCAACGTCGGCAAGGACTACATGAAGAAGGCGCCCAAGGGCACCAAGTTCGTGGACTCCGCGTCGTCCGTCTACAACGCGGCCATCGGCGGCGAGAGCCAGCGGTACTACGACAAGGACGGCAACGTCATCTGGGACAAGTCGACCGGTGTGAAGGCGGCTTGGAACGCGGCGATGGAGGTCGCGACCAGCAACATGTCGGCGAAGCTGAAGCAGTTCGACCCGACCTGGGACCAGGGCTTCGCCAACGCCAGCTTCGCCACGGTGGCCTGCCCCGCCTGGATGATGGGCTACATCCAGGAGAAGGCCGGCACCGCCGGCAGCGGCAACTGGGACGTGGCGGCGGCGCCGACCGCGGCCAACTGGGGCGGTTCGTTCCTCGGGGTTCCCACGGCGACCAAGCACCAGGCCGACGCCGTGGCGCTGGCGAAGTGGCTGACCGCGCCGGAGCAGCAGGAGAAGGTCTTCGCCAAGCAGGCCAGCTTCCCGTCCACCCCGGCGGCGTACCCGAACCTGAAGCCGGCCGCGGCCACGACGGCCTACTTCTCGAACGCGCCGATCACGCAGATCTTCTCCGACTCGGCGAAGACCATCCCGGTGCAGGTCTTCGGCATCAAGGACCAGCCGATCGGTACCGCGATCACTGACGTCGGCATCCTCCAGGTGGAGCAGAAGGGCAAGACCCCGGCCCAGGGATGGAGCGCCGCCACCAAGGAGATCAAGGACGTGCTCGGGCAGTGAGCAGCTCCAAGCAGGCCCTCGCACACCCCGCGCCGGGCTCCGGCGCCGCGCCCGGCAACCAGCCGGGCGCGGCCCGCGGTGCCGGTGGTCGCGGTACGCCGGCGCCCGGCCCGAGTTCGTGGCGGAGCCGGCTGTACCGCTGGGACATGAAGGCGTCGCCGTACGCGTTCATCTCCCCCTTCTTCATCATCTTCGGGGCCTTCGGCCTCATCCCGCTGCTGTACACGGCCTGGTACTCGCTGCACAACGTGCAGTTGTCGTCGCTGGACCACAAGACGTGGGCGGGGCTGGACAATTACCGGAACCTGTTGTCCTCGGACTTCTTCTGGAACGCCCTGAAGAACACGTTCACCATCGGGCTGATCTCCACCGTGCCACAGCTGTTGATGGCGATCGGGATCGCGCATCTGCTCAACTACCGGCTGCGCGGCTCGACCGTGTGGCGGGTCGTGATGCTCACTCCGTACGCCACCTCGGTGGCCGCGGCGACCCTCGTCTTCACGCTGCTGTACTCGTGGGACGGCGGCATGGTCAACTGGCTGCTGCACTTCGTCGGCGTCAATGCCATCAACTGGCGTGAGTCCACGTGGGGTTCGCAGTTCGCAGTGTCGTCGATCGTGATCTGGCGGTGGACGGGGTACAACGCGCTGATCTATCTCGCGGCGATGCAGGCGATCCCGGCCGACCTGTACGAGTCGGCGGCGATCGACGGCGCCAACCGCTGGCAGCAGTTCCGCCACGTGACGATCCCCCAGCTGCGCCCCACCATCCTCTTCACCGTGGTCGTCTCCACCATCGGCGCGACCCAACTCTTCGGCGAGCCCCTGCTGTTCGGCGGGGTCAGCGGTTCGAAGGGCGGCTCCGAGCACCAGTACCAGACGCTCGGTCTGTACATGTACGACCAGGGCTGGATCATCGGCAACCTCGGCAAGGCGTCCGCGATCGCCTGGTCGATGTTCCTGATCCTGCTGATCGTCGCCGCGATCAACCTGCTGTTCACCCGACGGCTGAGGAAGTCCCAATGACCACTAGCGAATTGACACTCCCTCAGGATCACGCGCCGGTACCGGCGGCACGCGCACCGCGCCGCCGGGTGATGGGCGCGGGCAAGCAGATGCACGCGGGCCCGCTGACCTACGTCGTCCTGGTGGTCTTCGCGCTGGTCTCGCTGGCCCCGCTGGTGTGGACGGCGATGGCGGCCTCGCGCACCAACACGCGGCTCGCTCAGACCCCGCCGCCGCTGTGGTTCGGCGGGAACCTGTTCAAGAACCTCCAGACGGCCTGGGACCAGGCCGGCATGGGCACCGCGATGTTCAACTCCACGGTCGTCGCGGGCTCCATCACCATCGGCACGGTCCTGTTCTCCACGCTCGCCGGCTTCGCCTTCGCCAAGCTGAAGTTCAGGTTCTCCAGCACGCTGCTCCTGCTGACCATCGGCACGATGATGATCCCGCCCCAACTGGCCGTCGTACCGCTGTACTTGTGGATGGCGGACCTGCACTGGTCGAACCATCTGCAGACGGTCATCCTGCCGACCCTGGTCAGCGCCTTCGGTACGTTCTTCATGCGCCAGTACCTGGTACAGGCGCTGCCGACAGAACTGATCGAGGCGGCGCGGGTGGACGGCGCGAGCAGCCTGCGGGTGGTGTGGCACGTGGTCTTCCCGGCGGCACGCCCCGCGATGGCGGTGCTGGGCCTCCTGACCTTCGTGATGGCCTGGAACGACTTCCTCTGGCCGATCATCGCCCTCAACCAGCAGAACCCGACCGTCCAGGTCGCCCTGAACTCCCTCGGTACCGGTTACATCCCCGACCAGTCGGTGATCATGGCGGGCGCGCTGCTCGGTACGCTGCCGCTGCTGATCGCCTTCCTCCTCTTCGGCAAGCAGATCGTGGGGGGAATCATGCAGGGCGCGGTCAAGGGCTGACGCTCCGTCATTTCGCTCGTGTGCTACGTCCGTTGGAGTGGGGGCGGGTCGCCGCCGCCCCGCCCCTCTCCTCCCCCTCCTCCCTCCCCACCCCCTCCAACTCGCCGGTCTCCTCGACCCTTTATGGGAGCGCTTCCATGCCTGAGCCCGTTACACCTGTCACCTTTCCTCCCGCCTTTCTCTGGGGCGCCGCGACCTCCGCCTACCAGATCGAGGGGGCGGTGCGGGAGGACGGCCGTACGCCCTCGATCTGGGACACCTTCAGTCATACGCCGGGCCGTACGGCCGGTGGTGAGCACGGTGACATCGCTGTCGACCACTACCACCGCTACCGCGACGACGTGGCGCTGATGGCGGACCTGGGCCTGACGGCGTACCGCTTCTCGGTCTCCTGGTCACGGGTGCAGCCGACCGGCCGGGGCCCGGCGGTCCAGGTGGGCCTGGACTTCTACCGCCGCCTGGTCGACGAGCTGCTGGCGGTCGGCATCAAGCCGGCGCTCACCCTCTACCACTGGGATCTGCCGCAGGAGTTGGAGGACGCGGGCGGCTGGCCGGAGCGCGACACGGCGTACCGCTTCGCCGAGTACGCGCAGATCGTGGGCGAGGCGCTGGGCGACCGCGTGGAGCAGTGGATCACGCTCAACGAGCCGTGGTGCAGCGCGTTCCTGGGCTACGGCTCGGGGGTGCACGCGCCGGGCCGTACGGACGCGGCGGCGTCGCTCAAGGCCGCTCACCACCTCAACCTGGCCCACGGGCTGGCCACTTCGGCCCTGCGGTCCGCGATGCCGGCCCGCAACTCGATCGCGGTGAGCCTCAACTCCTCGGTGGTCAGGCCCGCTTCGCAGTCGCCGGAGGACATGGCGGCGGCCCGGAAGATCGACGACCTGGCCAACGGGGTGTTCCACGGTCCGATGCTGCACGGGTCGTATCCGCAGTCGCTGCTCGACGCGACGAGGTCGATCACGGACTGGTCGTACGTCCTCGACGGAGACCTGACGCGGATTCACCAGCCGCTGGACGCACTGGGGTTGAACTACTACACGCCGACGCTGGTCGCGGCCGCGGAACCGAGCGGCCCGGCCCCGCGCGCCGACGGACACGGCGTCAGCGCGTTCTCCCCCTGGCCGGGCGCGGACGACGTGGCGTTCCTCCAGACCCCGGGCGAGCGCACGGAGATGGGCTGGACGATCGACCCGACGGGCCTCTACGACCTGATCCTGCGGTACACGAGGGAGGCGCCGGGCCTGCCGTTGTACGTCACGGAGAACGGCGCGGCCTACGACGACAAGCCGGACCCGGAGGGCAACGTCCACGATCCCGAGCGGATCGCGTACCTGCACGGCCACCTGTCGGCGGTGCGGCGCGCCATCGCCGACGGAGCGGACGTACGAGGCTACTACCTGTGGTCCCTGATGGACAACTTCGAGTGGGCGTACGGCTACGGGAAGCGGTTCGGGGCGGTGTACGTGGACTACGCGACGCTGGCGCGCACGCCGAAGTCGAGTGCGCGGTGGTACGGGGAGGCGGCTCGGACGGGGGCGCTGCCGACGGTGGGGGAAGCCTGACCGACGGGGGACACCGGGGGACGGGGCGCGGCATGCCGAGGGGGCGTGCCGCGCCCCGGCGGTGTGGGCGGGCACCAGCGGTGTGGGCAGGCCCTTGCGGCATGGGCGGACCCTTGCCAAGTTCTAAATAGAATGATTCATTCGTCTCGCAAGTGAATGGATGCACGTCATGCGCGAGGAGATGTCCGTGGCCGTCACCCTGGGCCGGGAGCCGATCACCGTCGAGCAGTTCGTCGCGGTCGCCCGCCACGGCGCCCGGGTCGAGTTCGACGCGACGTACGTCGATCGGGTGCGCAAGTCCCGCGCGCTGGTGGAGCGCTTCCTGGCCGAGAACCGCCTGGTCTACGGCGTCACCACCGGCTTCGGCGACAACGTCACGGAGGTCATCGACCCGGCGGACGCCGAGCGGCTGCAGCGCAACATCGTGCGCTCGCACGCCGTGTCGGTCGGGGAGCCGCTGCCCACCGAGGTCGTGCGCGCCATCGCGCTGATGGAGCTGGTCGGCCTCGGTGAAGGCTTCTCCGGCATCCGGTTCGAGACCCTGGAGCTGATCCGGCGCATGCTCAACGCCGGGGTCACCCCGCACGTACCCGGCGAGGGCTCCGTCGGCTACCTCGCCCCCGAGGCCCACATGGCCCTCGTACTCCTGGGGGAGGGCAGGGCGTCGTACGGCGGCGAACTGCTGCCCGGCGCCGAGGCGTTGGCCCGGATCGGGGAGCAACCGACCCGGCTCGCCTGCAAGGAAGGGCTGTCGCTCACCAACGGGACACACTCGGTCACCGCGATCGCCGTCCTGGCCGCCCACGACGCCGGCCTCGCGGCGACCACCGCCGACATCGCCGCGAGCCTGTCGGTGCAGGCGCTCAAGGGCACGGTCCGCGCCTACGACGCCCGCATACAGGAACGCAAGCGGCACCCCGAGCAGGCCGCCGTCGCCGAGAACCTGCGGCGGCTGACCGAGTCGAGCGGGATCAGCGCGGAGTTCCTCGACCACCGGCTCCAGGACAGCCTCTCCCTGCGTGCCGTGCCGCAGATGCACGGCGGTGCGAAGCGGGCGCTCGCGCAGGCCCGCGAGGTCATCGTCGAGGAGTTGCACTCCGTGGGCGACAACCCGGTCATCCACCCCGAGGGCGAGGACGGGGTGGCGTTGAGCGGGGCGAACTGCGACAGCACGTTCGTCGGCATCCAGGCCGACACGATGGTGAACGCGATGACGGTCCTGGCCAAGGTCTCCGAACGCCGCACCGACCGCATGGTCAACAGCAACTTCAGCGAGCTGCCCGCCTTCCTGGTCCGCGAACCGGGCCTGAACAGCGGCTACATGATCGCCCAGTACACGGCCGCCGCCCTGACCATGGAGCTGCGCGGCCTGGCAGTACCCGCATCCGCCGACAACATCACCACCTCCGCCAACCAGGAAGACGCGGTCAGCAACGGCTACTCGGCGGCCCTGAAGGCGTACCGCGCGGCGCACAAGCTCAGCTACGTCATCGCGATCGAGCTGATGTGCGCCGGCCAGGCCCTCGACCTGCTCGCCCCGCTCTCGCCCTCGCCGGCCGCGGAGGCGCTGCGGGCGAAGATCCGGGAGGCCGTACCCACCGTCGACGAGGACCGGGTCTTCCACAACGACATCGAGCACATCGCCGAGCTGGTGCGGAGCGGGGAGGCGGTGCGGGTCGTCGAGGACGTGGTGGGCCCGCTGCACCACTGAGGCCGGGCGCCTGCGGTCGAGGACCCGAAAGTCGTGCACGCGTGCGGCGATCGGACCCCTATGATCGCTCCGCCCCAGCGTCCTCCACGGCCGCTCCCGCCTCCGAGACAGGCCAGAGACGATGACGAGTTCCGCCCCCAAAGTCCCCCGGATTCTTGTCCGTTCCGCGCAGGCCGCGATAGCGACGGCGGCCGTGGCGGACGTGTTCCGTGCGGCGGCGGTTCGCGATCACTACCTGCACCCGACGGATGCGTCCATGCACAGGTCGGGCCTCGTCTCCATGGTCTTCGTCTATCTGATGACTCTGGCGATCGTGCTGTTCCTCGTGGGGCTCGCCCGCTCCCGGCGCAACGCCCAGGAACTGTCCCCCGGGGCCTCGCTCCCGAGTCGGGGCTGGACGATCGGCGCGTGGCTCATACCGGTGGTCAACCTCGTCGCCCCTCGCGGGATCCTCCTCGCTGTCGGACGCGCCGGCTCCGCGTCGTGGGACGAGAGACGGGACACGACACTGGTCAATCTGTGGTGGGCTGCCTGGGTCACGCACGCGCTGGTCATCGTGGTCACGAACCAGGTGGCGCCCGGGTCTATGGCCCTCCTCGTGGTGGCGGAGGCGCTCATGATCGCGGCGGCCGCACTGGTGGGGCTCGTCATCGAACGCATCACCGCGCTGCAGAACTCCGCGCTCGGCGCCACCGTTCCCGTCGCACCTCCCGCCCAGGTGCGAGCCGCGGAGTAGTACCGCGCCGCATTCACAGCCGCCCCTCAGACCCCCCGCAGCAGCCTCCCAGCCCCAGGGCGTCCAATCCCTGTGTACGGGGTGATCCGATCCCGGCGCGGACGGGAGGACGTCATGTTTTTCATCGTGTTGGTGCTGCTGGCCCTGATCGTCGGCGGCGCGGTCGCCTTCGGCAAGCGGCAGGCGGGCGGCGGGAGTTCGCGGTTCGGCACCGGTTACGGGTCCGGGCCGGGGGGTGCTTCGCAGACCTACGACGCCGACGCCGGCGCGGAAGCCACCCGCTGGGTGGAGCGGCTCGGCGGGAGTCTGTCGACGCTGGACGCCGGTGGCAATACGGCCGCCCGGCAGGCCCTCGCCGACGCCGCCGAGCGGCTCCGCGCCGCCGAGGGGCAACTCGCCACCGCCTACTCCCCCATGCAGTACGGACTGGTGACGCAGACCGCCATCGAGGGGCTGCACCACATCCGGACCGCTCGCAGCGCGCTGGGGCTGGACCCGGGGCCCGAGTTGCCCGCGCAGGGTGCCGGCGGTCAGGTCACGGTCGGCGGGCAGACGTACACCGCGTCGGCGCAGCCCGGCACGAGCACGCCGTACTACTACCCCGGCGGGGTCGTCAACGGCCGTTCCATGCCCGGGGGTTGGTACAGCACCCCGTGGTGGAAGACCGCCCTCGTCGCGGGTGCCGCCGGTGTCGGTGGCATGTTGCTCGCGGACGCGCTGTTCGACGGTTTCCACCATCACGGGCCGCACGGTGGGATGTTCGGCGGCGGACCGGGTGGCTTCGGGGGCTTCGGGGGACCGGGGCCGTTCTGAGAACCACCCCGGCCGTTCCGAACCGGCTCGGTCAGCGCGGCTCCCGCACCACCGCGACCCCACCCGCCGGCACGGACACCGACCCGCCCAACACCGGCTCACCCGTGAGGAGTTCGACCGCGTCGGCCGCGACGGAGACCTCGGCCCCCTTCCCCGCATGGTCGATGAGGAACAGGTAGTCCGCGTCCGCCCCGCGCCGCAGCGCCGCCTCCACCCCCTCCGGCGTCACCCGCACCGGCTCCACGCCCGCCTCCCGGCGGATGAGGTCGAGGAGCCCGGCGAGAGTCGTCGGGTCGGGGCGCGTGGCCAGGTACCAGGCCGTGCCCGTGCCGTACGCGTTCCGCGTCACCGCCGGGATTCCGGTCAACGGGCCCTCCGCGTACGACGTGATCGCCTCGGCGCCCGCGAGGGCCACCCGCTCCGACCACAGGGACGCCGTACCGCCGCCGCTGCTCAGCGCGAGGGACTCCCCGGGCAGCAGCGGGAACAGTTCGTCCGTGCGCACGCCCAGCGCGTCTCTGAAGGCCCCTGGGTAACCTCCCAGCCGTACATGGCAGTTCTCGTCCACGGCCCCGCTGTGGAAGCCCACCGCCAGCGTGTCGCCGGACGACGCGAAGCCGGTCAGATTCGCCGCTCCCGCCTCGTCGACCAGGTACAGGCTGGGGGCCAGGACGAGGCGGTACGGCGACAGGTCCGCGTCCGGGCGTACGAAGTCCACCGCGATGCCCGACCGCCACAACGGCTCGTACCAGGAGCGGACTTGGTCCAGGTAGCGGAGCTCCTCGCTCGGCTGGGACGGCAGCTCCAGTGCCCAGCGGGCGTCCCAGTCCCAGACGACGGCCACCGTCGCCGTGCCCGTGCTGCCCTGCACCTCCGCCAACGCCTTTAGATCCGCGCCCAGTTGGACGACGTCCTGCCAGATGACGCTGTCCGTGCCCGCGTGCGGCAGCATCGCCGAGTGCCACTGTTCGGCGCCGGCCTTCGCCGCCCGCCACTGGAAGTAGGCGATGCCGTCCGCGCCGTGGGCGACATGGGCGAGCGCGTTGCGTCTCAACTCCCCGGGGGACTTGGCCCTGTTGACCGGCTGCCAGTTCACCGCGCCCGTCGAGTGCTCCATCAGCAGCCAGGGACGGCCGCCCGCCAGCGAGCGGACCAGGTCGCCGCTCATCGCGATGTCGATCTCCGACTCGGGGTCCGTGGAGCGGAGGTAGTGGTCGTTCGAGACGACGTCCAACTCCGGTGCCCAGCGCCAGTAGTCCAGCGCGTCGAAGTTGAACATCACCATGAAGTTGGTGGTGGCGGGCAGCGAGGGAGCCGCCTCCCGCAGGACGTCCCGTTCCGCCTTGTACAGCGCCAGCAGCTCGTCGCTGCAGAAGCGACGCCAGTCCAGCTGGTGGGTCGGGTTGGGGACCGCGCCCGTCGCGCGCGGGGGCAGGATCTCCGCCCAGTCGTAGTACCACTGACTCCAGAAGGCCGTGCCCCAGGCGTCGTTGAGGGACGCCAGGCTGTCGCCGTACTTCGCCCGCAGCCAGCGCCGGAACGCCTCCGCGCTCTCGTCGCAGTAGCAGGCCGGGTTGTGGCAGCCGTACTCGTTGTGGATGTGCCACATCGCGACCGCCGGGTGGTCCGCGTAGCGCCGGGCCAGCTCGCCGGCGATGCGCAGGGCCGCCGTACGGTACGCGGGGCTCGACGGGCAGAACGTCTGGCGGCTGCCGTACGAGAGTCCCCGGCCGTCGCGGTCCACCGGCAGTGCCTCGGGGTGGGCGCGGAAGAACCAGGCCGGTGGTGCGGCCGTCGGCGTCGCCAAGTCGGCGGCTATGCCGTTCTGTTGGAGCAGGGCCAGGACCTTGTCCAGGAGGGTGAAGTCGTACACGCCCTCGGACGGTTCGAGCAGGGCCCACGAGAAGATGCCGATGCTGACCATGGTCACCCCGGCCTCGCGCATCAGGCGCATGTCCTCGGCCCAGACCTCCTCGGGCCACTGCTCGGGGTTGTAGTCGCCGCCGTACGCGATGGTCATCGTTCGACTCCCGTCAGGAGGCGGCGAGTTGTCGCCACGCCCCACTGGTCCAGCGACAACAGGCGGTCGCTGGACGCCATCAGGCCGCCGGTCGCCTCGACATGGGCCGCCCAGCGTTCACGGGTCTCCACCGCCGGGCGGGCCATCAGGCAGTCGGGGTCGTTGGTCCAGAGGCGGCCGTGCTGCCACTGGCGGGCGGCGCCGGTGAACTCGGCCGGGTCCTGGCCGGGTTGGGAGTAGTCGTCGGCCTCGGGGCGGCGGTGCGGGGCCGTGTCGGGGCTGACCCGCATCGCGTCGAAGAGGCCGAGGGAGGGGAGGATCGGTGCGCCGCAGCCCAGCAGGTACGCGTCCGCGCCGATCGCCTCGCGGATCAGCGCGACCCCGGTCCGGTAGGCCTCGATCGCGTCAACTCCCTTGTGGCGTACGCCGTCCAGGGCGCCGGCGTAGAGGAAGTCGGCCTTGAAGTAGTCGTAGCCCTCGGTGCGGAGGGTGCCGTAGACCTCGGTCAGGTAGGCCGCCGCCCCGGGGTGGGTGGTGTCCAGGACGCACAGGTCGTGGCCCCAGTTGTGGCCGGCGTGCGTGAAACCGCCCGCCCTGTCCCGCACCAGCCACTCCGGGTGTTCGGCGGCCAGGTCGCTCGCCGGGTCGACGAGGAAGGGGGCCGTCCAGATGCCCGCTCTGCGGCCGCGCGCGTGGATCGCGTCGGCGACTGCCGCCCGTGAGCGGAAGCGGCCGGAGAGCGTCAGCCAGTCGCCCAGCGCCTTCTGGTAGCCGTCGTCGATCTGGACGACGTCGATCGGGAGGTCGAGGGTGTCCATCGCGCGGAGGTTCTCGTGGATGTCCTCCTCGGTGACGGCGGTGAAGTACTCGTACCAGGAGCACCAGACCGTCGGCGCCGGGCGCGGGGCCGTAAGTCCGAGGCTGTCGGCCCAATCGCCCAGCACCGACTGGATGCCGGTGCCCGTCCACTCCTTCACCGGGCCGTCGGCGCCGATCTCCGCCACACCGTCCCTTACCGACAGCCGGATCGACGGGACCGAGCCCGTGGGATCAACTGCCGCCCAGAGGCGGGTCGGTGAGCCGTCGCCGGGGTCGAGGGCGAGCAGGCCCTCGCCCTGGAAGACAGCGCTGGGGACGGTGACGCCGGGGCGGTAACAGACCGTCGCCCAGTTGGAGTTGGTCGGCCGGTACGGCCTCTCGTCGAGGGCGTAGGCGCCGCTCGGGCTCCAGGACTGCCAGCCCTCCTCGTGGACCCGGGCGGTGCGCGGGTCCACGGGGACCGAGGTGAGCGGGGTGAAGGGGTGGTCGTGCACGGTGGTTCTCTTTCCGCGGAAGGGCTCAACAGGAGGGAGGTCAGCCCTTGTTGGCGCCCAGCGTGAGGCCGCTGACGAACTGGCGCTGGAGTGCGAAGTACACGATCAGGGTCGGGATCGCGGTGAGCAGGGCGCCCGCGGCGACCAGGTTGGGGTCGGTGAAGTACTGGCCGGAGAGGTTGTTCAGGGCGGAGGTGATCGGCATGTTCTCGCCGGTCGAGATCAGCACGATCGCCCAGAAGAAGTCGTTGTAGATCCAGATCGAGAGCAGGGTGGCCAGGGCGGCCATCGCCGGCTTGCACAGGGGCAGCACGATCTGCCAGTACTGGCGCCAGACGGACGCGCCGTCCACCAGGGCCGCCTCGGTCAGCTCGGTCGGCAGCATCCGCATGTAGTTGCTCAACACGAAGGCGCAGAACCCTGATTGGAACGCCACGTGGATGAGGACCAGGCCGAGCGCGGAGTCGTAGAGCTTGCCGCTCATCGTGATGCCGGGCAGGTCGATCAGCAGGTACAGGCGGTACAGCGGGGTGATGATGACCTGCTGGGGCAGCAGGTTGCCGGCCGTGAACACCAGCAGCAGGGCGATGTTGAAGCGGAAGTCGAACCGGCTGACGTAGAACGCGACCATCGACGACAGCAGCAGCGTGAGCAGCACGGCCGGGACCGCGATGATCAGTGTGTTGACGAAGTAGTGGATCATGTCGGACTGCTGGAACGCGTTCTTGAAGTTGTCGAAGTTCAGCGTGTCCGGCCAGGAGACGTAGCCCTTGTTGCTGGTCTCCGAGTACGGGCGCAGGGCCGCGTAGACCGCCCACAGCAGTGGGGCGAGCCAGGCCAGCGAGGTGACGACGAGGAACGTGTGCAGCAGGACCCGGGCCGGGCGGAGCGGGGTGCGCTGCTTCACGCCGAGTGCGGCGGTGGGGGTGGTCATGCGCGCCGCTCCTTCCGGAAGGTCGCGATCAGGTACGGAATGATGACCGCGAGGGAGATGACCAGCAGGACGACGGCGATCGCCGACCCGTAACCGATCCGGCTGGACTCACCGATGATGTTGTTGGTGATCAGGATCGACAGCAACTCGGTGCCCTGGGCGCCCTTGTTGAAGACCCACACCAGGTCGAAGGCGCGCAGCGACTCGATGATGGTGACGACCAGGACGACCGTGTTGGTGGGCCGCAGGGTCGGGAAGATGACGTTCTTGAACGTCTGCCACTCGTTCGCGCCGTCCAGGGCGGAGGCCTCGCGCAGGGACGGGTCGACGCCCTTCAGGCCGGCCAGGTACAGGATCATCATGTACCCGCTGTGCCGCCAGGAGGCGGCGATCAGGACGGCCCACAGGTTGAGGTGCGGGTCGCCGATCCAGTCGATGTAGTGGCCGGGCTTGTTGGCCCCGATGAGGCTGTTGATCAGGCCGGTGTCGGGGTTGTAGATGAGCTGCCAGACGAAGCCGGTGACGGCCAGCGACATGACGACCGGCAGGAAGAACGCGGTCTGGTAGACGCGGCTGAAGCGGATGTTCTTGTCCAGCTGGACGGCCAGGAACAGGCCGAAGGGGGTCGGCAGCAGGATGAGCACGACGAACCAGATGACGTTGTGCTCGAGGGCCGGCCAGAACTGCGGGTTGTCGTTGAACAGCTCCTTGAAGTTGGCCAGCCCCACCCACTTGATGGAGCTGAAGCCGATGCCGTCCCAGGAGGTGAAGGCCAGGAGGATCGAGGCGAGGGCGGTGACCCAGACAAGGGCCACGTGCAGGACCGTCGGCACGCCCGCCATGAAGGCGAGGGTGATGCGGTCACGGCGGGTCAGCAGGCGCTTGGCGCCCTTCGGGACCCGCTTCTTGGCAGGCGCGGGGCCCGGAGGCGGAACGGCGTCCGCCTCCGGGCTCGTCGTAGTCGTCTCGGAGATCATGAGGAGGCGAAGATCGTCTTCTTCTGGCGCTCGATCGAGGACAGCAGACTGTCGACGCCCTTGGGGTTCTGGAGGAACTTCTGCAGACCGGGCTGCATCACCGTCGAGGTGAAGTCCGGCCGGGAGTCGCGATCCATGAACTGGGTGAGGCTCTTGGCCGCGCCGATCATGTCGAACGCCTTCTTCTGCAGCGGCGAGTACGCGGAGGTGTCGGCCTTGCTGGAGGCGGCCACCACGCTCGGGTCGGTCTTGAGGTACAGCTGCTCGGCCGCCGGGGTGCCCAGGTACTCGAGGAGCTTGACGACACCGTCGTGGTTCTTCGGGGCCTTGCTGACCATGAAGCCGTCGGTGGGCGCCTCGACGGTGTCCTGGCCGTACGCGGTGTTGATCACCGGGAACGGGAAGAAGTCGAGGTCGTCGAGGTCGGCCTTGACGGTGAACTGCTGGGCCACGAAGGAGCCCAGGAGGTACATGCCGGACTTCTTCGACACCACGCCCTGGGCGGCGTCCTGCCAGGTGCGGCCCATGAAGCCGTCCTGGTGGTACGGGAGGAGCTCGGCCCAGTGGTCGAAGACCGCCTTGACCTTCGGGTCGGTCCACGCCTCCTTGCCCGCCATCAGGGACTTGTGGAAGTCGTACCCGTTGAGGCGGAAGTTGATCTGGTCGAAGGTGCCCATCGCCGGCCAGGCGTCCTTGTCGCCGAAGGCGATCGGGACCAGGCCGTCGCTCTTCATCTTCTTGCACAGGGCGACCAGTTCGTCCCAGGTGGTCGGGACGGTGTAGCCCTTCGCCGTGAAGACGCTCTTGCGGTAGAAGATCGCCCACGGGTACGTCGTCAGCGGGACGAAGTAGTACTTGCCGTCCTCGCCCTTGCTGAGCTTCTTCATCGCGTCGGGGAAGTTGTCCCCGATCTTCGCCCAGACGTCGTCGATGGACGTGGCGAGCTTCTTGGCCGCGAAGAACTGCATGCGGTACCCGGCGAACCAGTTGAACACGTCGTCCGGCGTGCCCTGGAGGTAGGAGTTGATCTGCTCCTGGAAGGTGTTGTGGTCCTTCGTGTTGACCTTGACGGTGATGCCGGACGTCTTCTTGAAGTCCGCGTAGACGCTTGCGAACGCCTTCTTCGGCACCGCGTCGGACGCGTTGGAGCCGAGAGTGACGGTCTTCGGGTCGGACGAGCTACCGCTGCTGCCACAGGCGCTCAGCAGGGGGATGCCGGCTCCGAGCACGGCAGCGCCGCCTATGCCGCGCAGGACGGAGCGGCGACTGGCGGCGGGGAGAGAGAAGTCGGGCATGAACGGCTCCTGACGGACAAGGTTCGGCCGGAATGCGCCACGCCCCAGGTCTTCGTAACCGACCAGAAACCAACGCGACCAAACACGGTGGCGTAATAACAGTCCTATGTCTGGTCATGCGTCAACACCCGCCGCCTTCATTTGTCGAAACGTAATCGACACCCAGGAGCAAAAGGAGCGAACGTACAGCCGAGGGGCCGTACGTCCGCCGTGGGGTGACTGGGGCCTACGGACCGCCCGTGGTCCATGGGGCCCGTGGGGCGTCTACTGGAAGGCCGCGAAGGCCTTGGAGAAGGCGGACGGGGCCTGGACGACCGAACTGCAGGTCGCGTCCGCGGCGGGCTTGGCGCCGCCGGGGCACTGCTTGTCGCGGGTCGCCGACCACATCGAGAGGCCGCCCAGCCCCTTCGCCTTCGCGAAGGCTGCCAACTGGTTCGCGTCCTCGACCGTGAAGACCTCCGATGAAACGTCATTTACGCCGATCATCGGCGTTACAGCAACCGCTTTCCATGAAGCGCTTTCTGACAGTCCGAGAACGCTCTTGACTTGGGCTTGTGCAGCAGTAGCCGCTTGCTGTGAGTACGTTCCCATATCTCCGTTGTACGCCGGTCCGTAATCCATGGCCATGATGTTGACCGTATTGATCTTCACGCCGTTGGACTTGGCATTGGACAACAGGTTCACCCCGTCCTGGGTCAGTCCCTCGGGCATCACGGGGAGCGTGAAGGAGACGTCCAGGTTCGGGTGCTGCTGCTGGAGTTTGGCTATCGCCTGGGCCCGGATCGTGTTCGCCGCCGTGTTGGGCAGCGCACCGCCCTCGACGTCGAAGTCGACCTTGGTGAGGCCGTACGCGTCCACGACCTTGCCGTAGGCCGTCGCCAGCGCGCTCGCCGAACCGCAGGTCGTCGCCAGCTCGGAGCCGGACGCGCCGCCGAAGGAGACCCGTACGTCGCCGCCCTTGGCGCGCAGCGCGCCGATCTGGGCGGCCACGCCGTCGCTCGCCAGATCCGACACACCGCCCCACTTCGGGGTGCAGCCGCCGCCGTCGGTGATGAAGGCGAGGTTGTAGTTCTTCACGCCGGTCGCGGTGACGTTGGCGAGCAGGTCGAAGGCGGGGTAGAGGGAGGTGTCGACGTAGGGGGCGAAGCCCGCGCCGGCCGTCGTGCCGGTGCCGCCGCTCTGGGAGGGCGAGGCGGTGGGGGTCGGGGTGGGAGTGGGCGTCGGCTTGGTGGTGGCGGTGGGTGTGGCGGTCGGCGTGGGCGTGGGCGTGGGCGTGGGCGACGAGGTCGTCGGGCGGCCGGTCGGTTCAGGGGTCGCGGTGCCGTCCGTCGAGCACTTGGCGTTGTCGATGAGACAGCCGGTCGGCTGGCCGGTGCCGTTGACCACGAAGCCGACCGTGGCCGACTCGCCGGCCGCAAGACCGTCCGTGTCCCACTTCGGGGGCTTCACGGTGACGTGCTGCCCGCTCACGCTCGACTCGGCGTTCCACAGCGAGCTGAGCTTCGATCCCGACGGCAGGTCGAACTGCAGCGTCCAGTCCTTCTTCGTGGCACCGGTGGTGTTCGTGACGACGTACTGGGCGGTGTACCCCGTCGACCACTCGCTGGTTCTCGTGTAGGCCGCGCCGACGCTCGCCGCCTGTGCGATGCCGGTCAGCATGATCGCGCCGCCACCGACCACCGCCGCGGCGACCGCTCCGCCGATCACCTTGTTCCTGTTGCTGATCCTGCGCCGGTGCGTACTCATCGCGTGCCTGCCTTCGCCGTACGGGGGTGGGGTGCGGCAGCACGCTAGCGATCCGGAATCGGGCAAAGCGCCTGATCCGGGCGGGGGTCGGCGATCTTAGGGTGCGCTTAAGGAAGGGATCGGGACCGGTTAAAGGTAGAGACCAATCTGCCGCGTCTACGGCGTCTCACCGCGCCCCGATGGCCTCGGCGCTCCGGCTCCCGCCCGTCCAGCTGGATCCAGATCCGCACCTCCGTGCCGCCGAGCATCGAGGACCCGATCCGGACGTCCCCGCCCGTCGCCTCGGCGAGCCTGCGCACGATGTCCAGGCCCAGCCCAGTCGACCCGTCGCTGCCGGAGCCGCGTCCGCGGGCCATGGCCGCCTCGGGGTCGCGTATGCCGGAGCCGGCGTCCGAGACGAGCACGATCACCGCGTCGTCGCTGTTGTGCACGTCGACCGCGAAGGCCGTGCCCTCGGGCGTGTGCCGGAACACATTGCCCAGCAGGGCGTCGAGCGCGGCGACGAGATCGGCGCGGGCCACGGGTATCCGCACCGGCCGCTCCACCCCGGCCACCCGCACCTTGCGGCCCTCGTCCTCGGCGAGCGCGGACCAGAACCGCATCCGCTCGCGCACCACCTCGGCCGCGTCGCACCCGGCACCGGGACCGGCCGCCACGGTCTGCGGCTTGGCCTCGCGCGCGGTCCGGATGATGGTGTCGACCTCCCGCTCCAACTGCGCGACCGCGGTCCGCGTCTGCTCGGCGGCCGGACCGTCCCCGAGCGAGGCCGCGTTGAGCCGCAGCACGGTGAGCGGCGTACGCAGCCGGTGCGACAGATCGGCCGCCAACTCCCGCTCATTCGCGAGCAGTTGTACGACCTGGTCGGCCATGGAGTTGAACGCGACCGCCGCCAGCCGCAGTTCGGTCGGCCCCTCCTCGGGCACCCGCGCCCCCAGCTTCCCCTCCCCCAGTTCGTGCGCGCCCTCGACGAGGCGCTGCGCGGGCTGCACCATCCGTACGCCCAGCCGGTCGGCGACCGCGACGGAACCGACGATCAGCGCGATGCCGACCCCGGCGAGCACCGCCCAGGCCGTGCCCACACCGTTGCTGACCTCCGACTCCGGGACGAACACCTCGACGACGGATATCTCGCCGGAGCTGAGCGCGACGGGCTGCAGCAGGACGGAGCCGCCGGGCACCTCGGTGGTGGAGGCGCGGCCCAGCTTCCGTACGGTCGCGATGTCCTTGCCGGCGGCGCGCCGGAGCCCGATGTCGACGGCGGCTTTCCCCTCCCCGGCCGGTATGTGGACGGCCATCCCGGAGTCGGCGCCCGCGGAGGCGACGACCTTCTCCAGCTGGTCCCGGTCGGTGGTGATGGACAGCGCGGGGGCGACGGCCGCGGCCTCCCGCTCGGCGTTCGAGAAGGCGCGGTCGCGGGCCATCTCCTTGATGACGAGCCCGAGCGGCACCGCGAAGGCGACGACGACCATCGCCGCGATCGCCAGACAGACCCTGACCAGTGCCCACCTCATCGCAGCGACTCCGCTCCCGGTGGCTCCAGCTTCACGCCGACACCCCGCAGGGTGTGCAGATAGCGCGGCCGGGCCGCCGTCTCCCCCAACTTCCGGCGCAACCAAGACAGATGGACATCAATCGTCTGATCGTCGCCGTACGACTGCTGCCACACCTCGGCGAGCAGCTCCTTGCGCGGTACGACGACACCGGGGCGGCCGGCGAGGAAGGCGAGGAGGTCGAACTCCCGGCGGGTGAGGTCGAGTCGGACGCCGTCCAGCTCGGCCTGGCGGCGCAGCGGGTCGACGGTGAGGCCGCCGACGCGGATGACCGTGGGCGGGGGTGCCTCGCCGGTGGCGGCACGGGAGCGTCGTAGGACCGCGGACATGCGGGCGGACAGATGGTCGACGGAGAAGGGCTTGGTGAGGTAGTCGTCCGCGCCGGCGTTGAGCAACCGGACGATCTCCGACTCGTCGTCCCGGGCGGTGGCGATGATCACGGGGACATCCGTGATCCCGCGCAGCATCTTCAGGGCCTCGGACCCGTCCAGGTCGGGCAGTCCGAGGTCCAGGATGACCACGTCGAAACGGAAATGGGCGACCTCGCGCAGCGCCTCAAGTGCCGTACCGACACTGCGCACCGTGTGTGCGGCGTCGGTCAGATGCCGGATGAGGGCCGAGCGTACGAACTGGTCGTCCTCGACCACGAGCACACTTGCCATGCGCCGCACCGTACGCCATGCGGGCGACCCGTATCCGGGCCTGTGGACAACTCCCGCCTGTGGACAACCGGTGGGGGATCGACGGGACACCTGTGGGGCGCGTGAGGCAGTATGGCCGCGATGCCCAGAGGACTCGTCAACGGATTCGTGCACGTGCTGGCCTGGTCGCTGGCCACCGGCGCGGCCGTCACGCTGTCCTGGTGGGGCGTCCACACGGTCATGACGGGCACGGCCTACGACCCGCCCCGCGCCCTGCCCATCACGGCGGCCGGCGCGACCGCGCAGGCCGCTCAGCCGCCGCCCTCGGCACCGGTCCGGGCCGAGTCGTCACCGAGCCCGTCGAACACCCCGACGCCGACCCGCACCCCCGACCCGACCCCCACGAAGACGACGACCACGAGCCCGTCCCCTTCCCCCTCCACCTCCGGCCAGGTCAAGAGCTACGCCACCGACGGCGGGCGGGTGGTGCTGGAGCTCGACACCGCGCCAGCCTATGTGTCGCTCGTGTCGGCGACACCGGGCACGGGTTGGTCGATGCAGGTGTGGAAGACGGAGTCCTGGCTCCGCGTGGAGTTCACCAAGGGCACGGACAAGGTGTCGGTGATCTGCACGTGGCACGACGGGGCGCCGCGGGTGGATGTGGGCAACTACTAAGTTGCCCGGGGGCGTTGGTCTGTCTGCGTTGCTCGGGGTGTGCTGCTCGGGCTAGCGGAACACGGACGGGGGCGGTGCCGGTGAGGCGACCGCCGAGGTGTCCGTCACCGGTACGGCGCCGCCGGTGAAGTCGGTGAGTTCCTTGCCGTGTTGGAGGCGGCCCGGGTGCGGGTCGGAGGCGGCGCGCCGGGTCAGTTCGGCGAGCGGCAGCGGGTGGTCGGAGGCGACGAGCACCGCGTTGCCGAACCGCTTGCCGCGCAGCACGATCGGGTCGGCGATCAGCGCGAGTTCCGCGAACCGGGCGGCCACGGTGGCGATTTGACCGCGGAGATGGGCGAGCGGGGGCCCGTCGGCGAGGTTGGCGGCGTAGACCCCGCCGGGTTTGAGGGCCCGGCGCACCTCGTCGAGGAACTCGGTGGAGGTGAGGTGGGCGGGCGTACGGGCCCCGCTGAACACATCCGCGACGACGAGGTCCGCCCACCCCTCGGGCACCTTCGCGAGCCCCGCGCGGGCGTCGGTCGACCGCACCCTGATCCGCGCGTTCGGGTCCAACGGCAGCTCCCGCCGGACCAGTTGGACGAGCGCCGTGTCGAACTCGACGACCTGCTGGGTAGATCGGGGCCGGGTCGTGGCGACATACCGGGCGAGCGTGAGGGCACCACCGCCGAGGTGCACGGCGTGGATCGGCTTCCCGGCGGGCGCGGCGAGGTCGATGACGTGGCCGAGGCGGCGCTGGTACTCGAACGAGAGATACGCCGGGTCGTCGAGATCGACGTACGACTGCGGCGCCCCGTCGATCAACAAGGTCCAGGCACGCGCCCGCTCCCGATCGGGTATGAGCTCGGCGAGCCCACCGTCGACGGCCTCGACGACGGCGTCAGCGGTGCCGACACCCCCGCGCCGGATGTTCCTGGACTTTCCCATTGGCCCATTATCGGCGGGCGGGGATGGTCCGGCGCGACATCCGCGCCCCTTAGGGGCGCGAGGAACTGCGCGACCAGCCCCCACCGGGCCGCAGGTTCATCACGACCCAACCTGCGGAACTCACCGACAACCGTCCGCCGCCTCGATCAACCGAGCCGCCTCACCCAGCGCGGCCCGCAGAACCTCCGGGTCGGTGGCCAGATCGGCGTCACCGGGGGGCAGCAGCCAGTCGGAGCCCTCTACGGGAGGCTCGGGGTCAGGGGCGAGGTGAAGCCCCCGCCCGTTGGTCTCCGTACACGTGCTGCCCGGCAGGTCCCACGCCGCCGCCGTGCCCGGCGGTACCAGGAAGCCGAGCGTGTCGTCGCCGTCGTCGTGCAGGACGGGGCCGACCCCGTCGCAGGCGCCGCGGCGCAGGATGTCGACCGCCTCCAGCCCCTGCCGCGTCGGCACCGTCACCAGGTCGCAGGCGGAGTCCGCGAACGGTGGCGCGCTGCACTCCGCGCTCGGCATTCGAGGATCGACGCCCTGCCTGGTCTCCATCCCGGTCTCCACCACGGAACCCCTCCTTGGACGAGCGGGTCGGGAGTCGGGTGGCTCCCGGTCCATGGAGTTCAACGCGTTGAAGCGTCAACGGCTACGGCACAAGTCAGCCGCAAAGGATGGCAGTTCATGGCAGATCCCGGATGAGATATCCGGTTTGTAGCCAAACCCTGTGTGGCGGGTCGTGCACAGCAGGTACGTTCTTGCCCGCTGGAAACAGGGCGTCACTCAACAAGTCACCCTGAATCCGGCATGGTTCGACGGTTCGCACGAGAGGACCCGGCCATGGCGTCGTCAATGGTGACCCCGTCCCCGTTCCCCCAACCACCGAGACCCAATCTCGCCTTCCGGCGGCTGCGCGGACAGCGCTCACCGGCGGAGTTCGCCGCGGCCGTACGCCGGTCCGCGCGGGAGATCGGCGAGCGGGTGAGCTGCGACGCGCGCTACGTCGGCCGCGTCGAGGCCGGTGAGATCCGTTGCCCCAACTACGCGTACGAACGGGTGTTCCTGCACATGTTCCCCGGCCGCACGCTCGCCGACCTCGGCTTCGCACCCCGCTCGTCCGTACGCGGACGCGGGGCGCGCACCGCCGAGGACGCGCCCCCGACGCACCCCACAAGCCCGGCGTACATCACGGATGAGGCAGCCGGGACGGGTGAGACGCAGGGGGTGTACGAGCCGTATGACACGCAGGACCCGTACGACACGCACGAGAACCACGAGAACCACGAGGAGAGCGACGTGCTGCGTCGCGCATTCATGAGGGGCGGCACCGTCACGGTGGCCGCCGGCACACTGGGCCCACTGGGGCTCACTTTGGACGCCGTGGCAGCGGAACGTTCCGTCCGCCGCCCCGGTACGAGCGAGGCGGGCGCCCTCGAAGAGGCCGTCCGCAGAATCCGGCTGCTCGACGACCGGCACGGCGCCGACGGCCTCTACCGGCGCGCGGCGGCCCCGCTGCGCGCCGCCTACGCCCTGCTCGACGCGGGCACCACCCGGCAGTCCGTCGCCGAGAGACTGCACTCCGGCGCCGGCGAACTCGCCATCTCCGTGGGCTGGCTGGCCCACGACTCCGGCCGCTTCGACGACGCCCGCTCGCACTACGCGGAAGCGCTCGCCACGGCCCGGATGACCGGGGACCCGGGCCTGGAGGCACACGCCTTCTGCAATACGGCCTTCCTCGCGCGGGACGCCGGCCGGCCACGGGAAGCGGTGCGCGCCGCGCAGGCCGCGCAGCGCGTCGGACGCCCGCTGGGTTCCGCCCGGCTGATGTCGCTGCTCGCGCTGCGCGAGGCGGGCGGCTGGGCGGGCCTCGCCGACCGCACCGGTTGCGAACAGGCACTGGCCCGTGCGCAGGCCCTCTACGAGCGGGGCCGCTCGGACGCCGACCCCGAGTGGATGAGCTTCTACGGAGAGGCCGAGTTGGAGGGTCTTGAGGCGCAGTGCTGGTCGACGCTGGGCGACTGGCCGCGGGCTGCGCGGCACGCGCGGCGGGCGGCTCACCTTCAGGATCCGCACTTCACGCGGAACATCGCGTTGTACACGGCCGAGCTCGCGGACGACCTCGCGCGCGGCGGGCGTCCGGACGAGGCGGCGACTGCGGGGATGCGGGTGCTTGATCTTTTGGACCTGGTGCAGTCGTCGCGGATTCAGACGATGCTTGCCGGGACTGCGCGGGTGCTGTTGCCTCACCGGCGGGCTTCGGGGGTGTCTGCGTTTCTGGAGAGGCACTCGAGTTTGCCTCGTACTGCGGCGTAGTTGTTCGGCTACCGGTCGGTGGGGGCTGGGCGCGCCCACGCGGCGGAGCCGCAAATAGACACAGCCCCGCGCCCCTAAAAACAGGGCGCTTAATGCCTAGGCCGCCAGATGGCCCAGGTCGTTCCAGCTCTCGATCGCCGGGTCTCCGTAGGCCCACCCAAGCACCGACAACGACGTCGGATTCAGCCGTATCCGCGCCGCGAAGTCGATCGGCAGGTCCAGCCAGCGTGCGCCGATCGAGCGCAGGATGTGGCCGTGGGCGAAGACCAGGACGTCTCGGTCCTCGGAGCGGGCCCAGGCGACGACCTCGTCCGCGCGGGCGGTGACCTCGGGGAGGGTCTCCCCTTCGGGGACGCCGTCGCGCCAGATCAGCCAGCCGGGGCGTACGTCCTGGATCTCCTCCGGGGTCATGCCCTCGTAGGCGCCGTAGTCCCACTCCATGAGGGTGTCCCAGGTGGTCGCGCGGTCGCCGAAGCCGGCGAGTTCGCAGGTCTCCCGCGCGCGTGCCAGCGGGCTGGTGCGCACCTCCACCCCGGGGAGGCCGTCGAAGGGGGCCCGGTGCAGTCGCTCGCCGAGCACCTTCGCGCCGCGTCGGCCCTCTTCGAGGAGCGGGACGTCGGTCCTGCCGGTGTGCTTCCCGGACAGCGACCATTCCGTCTGTCCGTGCCGGGCCAACAGGATGCGCGGTGCCATGAGGGACCTTTCCGGGAGAAAACGAGAGGCGGGTCACTCCATCATCGCGCACCCTTGAAAAGGGCAACCCGGGGGGCGATCTCTGCGTCTTTGAGGTCCGGGGGCGCCCGAAACAGGGCGCGCACATACGCCGTAAAGTGTCCCGACCGGGCTACCGGGAAGCCGGACCACCGGGCACCGCACCAGAACAGAAGGGGGAGGGCGATCGGATGCCGCAGACCGAGACACCAGGCATCGAGGCGGACCGCCGAACCCGGTTGCGCTGGTGGACCGAGCTGCCGCTGATCCTCATGGTGTACGCCTCGTACTCGGCCGGCCGGCTGCTGGCCAGGGGCGACACGGCAAGTGCCGTCGACCACGGTCTGGCGATCCTGCGCATCGAGAAGTACCTGCACATCAACGCCGAGCACCCGCTCAACCGCCTGTTCACCCGCGAGTCCTGGATCGGCGTACCGGCCGACTTCTGGTACGCGTCGCTGCACTACCTGATCACGCCCGCGATCCTGATCTGGCTCTTCAGGTCCCGCAGCCAGTTCTACCGGGCGGCCCGCACCTGGCTGATGACATCGACCTTCATCGGCCTGATCGGCTTCACCCTCCTCCCGACCTGCCCGCCCCGCCTCCTCTCCCCCGGCTACGGCTTCGTGGACACGATGGCCGAGTACAGCTCGTACGGCTGGTGGGGCGGCGACGCGAGCGCGCCGCGCGGCCTCGGCGGGATGACGAACCAGTACGCGGCGATGCCGAGCCTGCACTGCGGCTGGGCGCTGTGGTGCGGTGTGATGCTGTGGCGCTACGGCGGGACGCGGCTCACCAAGGTCCTCGGCGTCGCCTATCCGCTGCTGACGGCGATCGTGGTGATGGGCACCGCGAACCACTATCTCCTCGACGCGGTCGCGGGCGTGGTCGTGATGGGGCTCGGGTTCCTGCTGGCGCCGCAGGTGATGAAGGCCGCGGACCGGATCAGGGCGCGGTTCGAGGGGCGCGGATCGCTCGTCGCGGCCCGCTCTCGTGACACCGCGTCCGACATCTCCCGTGATGCCTCTCGTGACGCCTCTCTCGGCTCAGAAACCTCAATTGTCAGTGGCGGATGCCAGACTTCCCCGGGTGAGCGAATTCCACGGCAGCGAGAGTCACAGCTCGGTACCGGAGCCGAGCCGAGTGCCTCCCCCACGGACGCGGGGGACGGCGCTCCGGCACCGGCTCGCTGAGCTGCGCGGCCCGGACGTCCCGGCCAAGGCGCTGGACGCGCGCGCCCTCGCGGCGCTGGCGGCGAACCCGGGCTGCAAGCGGCGGGCGATCCTGGACGGCGCGGGGGTGAACAAGGCGGTGCTGGCCGACGCGCTCGGCTCGCCGTCGGCCTTCGGGCAGTCGCAGTTCGCCTTCATGCGGGGCAATGCCTTCGAGGCCCGGGTCAAGGCGGACGGCGGCGCGGAGCTGCTGCGCCTGGTGCACGAGAAGCTGGATCCGGGCGCCGAGCCGCCGACCCGCGCGCGGGTGCCCGAGCTGACGGCGATCGGCCCCGAGGGGCGCGCGGCCCGTACGGCGCTCGCCCTGCGCGAGGCCACCGAGGCCGCCGCCTGGACGTTGCTGGACCACCCGATGCTCGCCCTCGACGTGGCGGGCTCGCCCGCGTTCCTGGAGCCGGACGCGGTCGTCGTGCACCCCGACGGCAGTTGGACCGTCGTGGAGATCAAGTCCTTCCCGATGCTGGACGGTTCGGCCGACCCGGCGAAGGTCGGCGCGGCGGCCCGTCAGTCGGCGGTGTACGTACTGGCACTGGAGGAAGTCGCCGCACGCCTGGATCCCACTCCCCGAGTCCGCCACCGCGTCCTCCTGGTCTGCCCGAAGGACTTCTCCAACCTCCCCACCGCGTCCGCCGTCGACGTCCGCAAGCAGCGCGCGGTCACCGGCCGCCAACTGGGCCGCCTCACCCGCATCGAGGACATCGCCGACTCCCTCCCCGAGGGCACCTGCTTCGCCCCCGACCGCCCCGCCGCCGAGCTGACCGCCGCGGTCGAGTCGGTCCCCGCGGCCTACGCCCCCGAGTGCCTGGCCGCCTGCGAACTCGCCTTCCACTGCCGCGACCACTCCCGCGCGTCCGGCGCGGTCACCACCCTCGGCCGTTCCCTGCGCGCCGAGTTGGGCGACCTGACGACGGTCGACGAGGTCCTGGCGGCGGCCCACGGCCAGGCAGGCGACCCGGACGACCCGGCGGTGGCCGCGCTGCGCAGGGCGGCCGAGTTGAGGGCCGAGGCGCTGGAGGGCGCGGCCGAACTGCGGACGGCGGCGCTGAAGGGCGCGGCCGAGCTGCACCTGACGGCGCTGGAGAGCGCGACGGGCGGTGTGCCGCGATGACTGCGATGACCTCAATGACCGTGATCCCGTACACCACCGTCGCCGCACCGGCGGCACGCCGGCAGCCCACGAGTCGCGGCCCGCACCACCGCACCCCGCCCCCGGTCACCCACCCGGAGGGGACCCCGTGTCGCTGATCTCAACTCTCGCCCGCCTGGAGGCCGTTCGTACCGGCCGCGCCCAGCCCGCCGCCACCGTCCGCCACCGGCACCTCTCCGAGCACCCCCTCGTCCTCGTGCCGCTCACCACCGCCGGTGAGGCCGGGGCGCCCCTCGGCGCGCTCGTCGGCACGGACCGGGACGCGCCCCGCCTGCTCGTCGTACCGCAGCCGCGTGACCGGGACCTCAGGTTCGCGTTCCTGGCCGAACTCGCGGACGTCGTCCTGCCGTACATCGACACGTACGCGGACGACGTGGAGGCCGCCGAGCGCAACGAGACCGATCCGGAGACCGGCAAGCGGGTCAAGGTCGAGGTCGAACTGTGCGCGGACGCCCCGCAGTTGATCGTGCCGAGCCGCGCGGGCATCGAGTTGGTACGGCTGCTCGGCCGCTCGATGCGTTTCCGGCGTACAGCCGAACAGGACCCGGAGACCCCGCACCCCGCGCCCCCGCGCGTGCCGTTGCTCGGGCGCTGGCTGACCCACTTCGGGGAGCGGGCCCGCGTGCCCGGTTCCGCACTGCTCCTCGCGCTCACCGAGGTGCTCGGCCGGCACTGGGCCACCGGTCAATCCAGCCTGGAGGACCAGCACTTGGCCGCGCTGCTCGCCTGGATCG
Organism: Streptomyces xylophagus; assembly: GCF_000716435.1. GTDB lineage: Bacteria > Actinomycetota > Actinomycetes > Streptomycetales > Streptomycetaceae > Streptomyces > Streptomyces xylophagus. The sequence goes on along the minus strand of NZ_JNWO01000006.1, from coordinate 34,712 downwards.
ACCCGCCGGACGGCGTCTCGGGCGCCGAGGCCGCGCTCGCCGCGGAGCTACGGCGGGACGCGCGGGGCCAGTTGGTGTGCCCGCCGGCCGGCCCGGCCACCGACCCGGCGTTCGACAACAAGCTGCTCGCCCCCGCCATCGAGCGCTACGACCGCGCCCGCACCGCCCTCGCCGCCGCCGAGGACGGCCTGGAGGCCGACGACCGGCTCGGTGAACTCACCGCCGCCGAGCGGGAGATCAGGGCTCTCGTCGAGAGTGTCACCCGCCCCACCTGGGACGCGGTGTGGCACGGGATCGACCTGCTGCGAGCGTTGCCGGAGGGCGCGCACGCCGTCGACCGGTGGACCCGCGACCGCTGGTCGTTCACCGGCCACCGGGACCGGATCGTCGCCGGCGAGCCCCCGCAGCCGCGCCGCGACGACGCGGTGACCGCGGCCAACAAGCTGGCCACGCGCGAGCGCGAACAGGCCCGTCTGGATGCCCAGGAGGCCCTGGACGACCCGCTGGTGATGGCCGGGCGGCGGCTCGCCGGGGAGGCGTTCGCGGGCGAGGTCACGGATGTCGTCATGGCGTACAGCGAGGGCAAGAGCCCCCGCCCGCGCCCCCTGGTGACCGTGCGCACGGACGACCGGCCGCATCTCGGGGAGCGGGTGAAGGTGTTCCGGTCGCTTGCCGGGAAGCCGCAGTCCGCGGAGTTCGTGGGCCACGAGGAAGAGGGTGCCCTCATCGTCCTCCGGGTGGTCGACAAGATGGGCCGCGGCAAGGAGCCGGAGACCGGTTCCGTGCCGGAGAAGGGCGACAGGATCTGCTTCACGCTGTTCGAGCACGAGCAGCGGGGCGGCGCGAAACTGCCCGACCAGGAGGAGACACCGTGGACGCACGGCGGCCCTCCGGGCGAGGAGACGGCAGTGCAGGAGTCCGCCGACCCGGTGACCGAGGAGGACGTGCTGTGACCGCCGTGTTCGACCCCGGTGCCGAGGCCGGCCGCGCGACCGACGCGATCCTCCGTGACACCCTGCACGGCACGGCTCGCGGGGTCGTCGTCGACTCCCCGCCCGGCGCCGGGAAGTCCACGCTCGTCGTCCGCGCGGCCCTCGAACTGGCCGACGCCGGGCGGCCGTTGATGGTGGTCGCGCAGACCAACGCCCAGGTCGACGACCTCGTCGTCCGGCTCGCCGAGAAGAACGGCGAGCTGCCCGTGGGCCGTCTGCACAGCAGTGACGCGGACCCGTACGACAAGGCGCTGGACGACCTGCCGAACGTACGGAAGTCGGCGAAGGCGGGCGAGCTCGCCGGGCTCCCGGTCGTCATCTCGACGGCGGCCAAGTGGGCACACGTCAAGGTGGACGAGCCGTGGCGGCACGCGATCGTCGACGAGGCGTACCAGATGCGCTCGGACTCGCTGCTGGCCGTGGCCGGGCTGTTCGAGCGGGCGCTGTTCGTGGGCGACCCGGGCCAGTTGGACCCGTTCGCGATCGTCGGCGCGGAGCAGTGGGCGGGCCTGTCGTACGACCCCTCGTCCTCGGCGGTGACGACACTGCTCGCGCACAACCCCGAACTGCCGCAGCACCGCCTGCCGGTGTCGTGGCGGCTCCCGGCATCGGCAGCTCCGCTGGTCTCGGACGCGTTCTACCCGTACACCCGTTTCCGCAGCGGCACGGACCACGGCGACCGGCGGCTCAACTTCGGTGTCCCGTCAGACGGTTCGGGCCCGGACCGGGTCATCGACGAGGCAGCGGAGTCGGGTTGGGGCCTGCTGGAACTGCCCGCCCGCCACACGCCCCGCACGGACCCGGAGGCGGTACGGGCGGTGGCGACGGTCGTACGGCGGTTGCTGGACCGGGGCGGCGCGGCCACATCCGAACGCTCACCCGACCCCACCCCGCTGACCGCCGACCGGATCGCGGTCGGCACCGCGCACCGGGACCAGGCGGCGGCGATCCGCGCGGCGCTGGCCGAGTTGGGCGTCACGGACGTCACCGTGGACACGGCGAACCGGCTCCAGGGACGGGAGTTCGACGTCACGGTGGTCCTCCACCCCCTCTCCGGCCGCCCCGACGCCACCGCCTTCCACCTGGAGACGGGCCGCCTCTGCGTCCTCGCCTCCCGCCACCGGCACGCGTGCATCGTGGTCTGCCGGGCCGGTGTGACCGACCTCCTGGACGACCATCCGTCGACGGAGCCGGTGCAGCTGGGGGTGACGGTGAAGTTCCCGGACGGGTGGGAGGCGAATCACGCGGTGCTGGCGCATCTGGCGGAGCACCGGGTGAGCTGGAGACCGTGAACCGGCATTCCGGGCGCCCGGCCGGCGAGCGCCCCGCCGCCTTCTCGCCGGACGGAGTCCGGCACGCCGCCGGAGGCGGCCAATAGAAGCAGCCCGGACGGGTGGGAGGCCAATCACGCGGTGCTGGCGCATCTGGCGGAACACCGGGTGGTCTGGAGACCCTGACCGGCGGCTCTCCGAGGTCCGGTCGGCCGGTGATGAGTACGGTGCCTGGCTGCTGGGAAACCCCTCACAGGGTGCCGGAGCCCGTGCCCCAGGGGTATGCCCGGGGCCCCTTGCGCGTGCAGGGGACAATGGACGGTGGTCCCGCTCATGAGGCGGGTCATCGGTGACGTACGAGGAGGAGAAGACATGGCGGAGCACACGCCGCGTCGCAACGAATCGCGGCTACGCCCCGCGCCCCTGCTCTTCGAGCCCGCACAGGCGGCCGAGGACCCGGAGCACTTCTTCGACCTGGAGTCGATAGACGATCCCCGCGCGTTGCTGGCCCGCGCGACAGAACTGACGCACGCCTTCCGCGCCGCGACCGACCGCGCGGTGGAGTTCCAGGCGATCGCGGCGGCGCAGCTCGCGGATCCGCGCCGGTTCGACCGGCTGACGCCTGCGGACATCGCCGAGCAGGCCGAGTGGACCGAGGACTACGCCAAGAAGATGGTCGAGTTCGGGCGGGATCTGCTGCGCGGCACCGAGGGCCGGGACAGCGGGGCGGCCGACCCCGTGTGACGCAGGGGCCGCACCACTCCCGCGTCGCCCCACCCGTAACCAGGAAAGAACTCCTGGCATATGCCGATCGGGCAAGATACTCCCTCCCGCCCCCTCCTGTCCCGATTTCCGACAACCCTCGGAGACCGGACGCTCACGGCCGGTAGATCTATGTGCCATGAGCACACAGGACGAGCCCTTCGCCGACCGCTTCGACATCTCGGGCGTCACCTCGGACGGTGCCGCCTGGCTCGCCTCGGCAGGAACGTATCCGCGCAGCGCTCTCGCCCTCTGGAGGGAACGCCCTGACGCCCCGGTCGTCCTGCCCTGCGGCACCGCCTTCGACGTGGTGAACGCCCCCGCGATCTTCGGGCGCCGTATGGTCGACCGCCTGTGGGACGAGGGCCCCGGCTCCGGACCGGTCGCCACATACCGGGGACGGATGATCCTGTTCGCCACCCCGGGTACGGCTCAGCGGCTGCCCTCGCTGCTCGGCTGGGAGGAGTGGGGCACGCGTCCCGGAGAGCACAGTCGTACGGGGTCGGTGCCGCCGCTGCTGTGCCACGGCACCGGCGACGCGGTGACCGTCCCGGCGCTGTCCGGCGCGGCTGCGTCGGCCCCGTTCGACGCGCGCTGGCTGGTCGCTCCGGACACCCGTCGCCCCTGGCTCCCGGGCGCCGAAATCCTGCTCTGGGCGGCCGTACGCGCGGCCCGGACCACCGTGCGGATATCGATTTTTCCTCCCCCGGATCAGGATGCTAAGGTCTACGACGTCAGCAGGCGCCGCTAGCTCAGTTGGTTAGAGCAGCTGACTCTTAATCAGCGGGTCCGGGGTTCGAGTCCCTGGCGGCGCACTGTGTGTGACCTGGGCATCCTTCTCATTGGAAGGGTGCCCTTGGTCGTTTTCGGAGTCGGATGCTAGCGAGGGGCTAACGGCGCCGTCGTCCGGCTGCACGGCAGGCGGTTGGGAAACGAGCGCGGCAGCGGCCTCAGCAGCCTGGCGGGCGATCTCCGGCAGTACCGAGGTGTAGGTGTCGGCCGTGATATGCATCGTCGAGTGTCTGAGCATGGCGGAGACCACCTTCATTTCGGCTCCAGCAGCGAGCGCCAGGGTGGCTGCCAGATGACGCAGGTCGTGCAGACGGACCGGCGGCAGATAGCCAGGGTGCGGATACGGCCGGAGCGGATGCTCCGGAAAGAGTTGGTACCAGGTGTGTGGGTCGACGATGCCGTTGGCCTTGAGCCCACGGACTCGTTGGAAGCCGGTCACCGCCCGCCGCGTCAGCGGCCCGAAGAACCCATCTACTGGGAGCCCGAGCGTCGCTTGGACATCCTCTACGGCCGGGCCGGTATCTCCCTCGCGGAGGGTGTTGGCCCGCTTGATCGTCCGTACGAAGTGGCGGCTGACGTAGTCGGGATGCAGTGGCTTGCCGGTCTCGGTGGTGAAGACGAAGTGGGTGTCGGTCCAGGCCGGCCCCAGCAACTCCCTCTCCTCCAACTGCCGTTGCCTATGCGCCCGCAGCACCGTGACGGTCACGGAGTCCAACGCAACGATGCCGTCACTGTCGTCCTTGGGCCGGGTGACGGCGGTCTCCCATCCCACCTGCACGATCTGCTGGACGATGGCGAGCGCGCCCGCATCCAAGTCCACGTCCGGCCAGCGCAATCCGATGCCCTCACCCCGGCGCGGTCCTCGGAAGACCAACAGGTGGTAGTAGGCGTAGAGCCGGTCGGCCGTCATGAGGCCGAGGAAGGAGCCGGTCTGCTCGGGCGTCCAGACGGCGACCTTCGGGCGCCTGCCAGAAGCCATCCAGTCGATGACGCGTGGGACGGTCCAGACGACTGCCTTCGGTCGGGGCGCATTCTCGACTTCGACCGCCAGGGCCGGGTTGTCGATGATGCGGCGCTGACGTACGGCGGCATTGAGCGCTGCCCGGAGCGTGGCATGGATGCGTTGCAGTGTCGCCGGGCCGATCGGCCGTGGAGTGGTAGCGGCGCTGGCCACGATGGCGTCGTACGCGGTCCGAATCTGAGCCGGCCTGAGCTTCTCCAGCGGGATGTCACCGAGCTGGGGCCCCAGGTAACGCCGGATGAAACCCTCATAGGAACGGCGGGTGTTGGCCGCCAGCTTGCGCTTGCCACCCATCCACTCGTCCAGCCACTCGCCGGTGGTCTGCTCCATCGTGAGGGAGACGCCTGCGCTGAAACGGCGGCGCACGTCGGCATGGTCCGGCAGCTGCTGATAACGGCGGTAGTGGTCGCGGATGGAGGAAACGATCTCCAGCCGACCCGCATCGTCATCGGTGCTGGGTATCTCCAGGAGCTGGATGGCTTGCCGCAGCTCGGCGACAGCCGTGGTCTGGCTGGCAAAGCCACCACGAGTGATCTGCTGCCGCCCATGCTCCCGGCGGCCCGCATCGGACAGTGGCACATCGACGACGTAGGACCAGGTGCCGTGCTTCTTCGGGCAGGCCAGGCGCTTACCGGCCGCGTTGCGGCGGACCGGACACTTGCAGCGCTTATAGGTGGTGCCTTGCATGACGCACGCCTTACCTTGCGGTCTGCGCGTCGTCAGGATGGACCCCGCGCAGGTCGTGTTCCAGCTCGGTCAGCAACTCCCGGGTGATGTGGCCTCGCAACGTGGCCAGTTGACCCTTTGATGCCTCGGGCCGACGCTCCTGGAGTCGCAGATCTCGCTCCTGCGACAGGGTCCGGTCCCAGCGTTGCAGCGCCACCAGGTTGACCCACTCCGGCGACGTTCCGATCTTGCGGGCTACGTGCCGTTCGGCCTCGCCGACGCTGGCGACCGCCCGCTCGACCAGGGCAGGGTCTGCCTGCCCAGATCGCTGAACCTCCGCCAGGAAGTCAGATGTCCGATTGGCCACTGCCAGCGACTCGGTGATCTCGACCGCCCGCTCGGGCAGGGCCTGCACAGCAGCCGTGTTGCCGGACAGCAAGGCCTTCACCGCGGAAACCGTGAGCCGCACACCAGGCGACAGCTCGACGAGGTCATCCGGCGCTCCGGCTACAAAGTCGGCCGGCGGCACCTCGAAGGAGAGGGCCAGCAACAGCACTTCCTCCAGCGCTATACGCCGAGCCCCCACTTCCGCCTGCGCAACAGTCCCCCGAATCCAGGTCGTCAGACCGTGCTGCTGAAGCAGCGCGGCGGCCTCTTCCTGCTTCAGGCCGCGAGCTTTCCTGATCTCTCGCAGGCCGGCTCCGAGTACCTGCCGCAGTGTGTGTGGCGTCTGTTCCATGAGGTCACCTCTGGGAGAAAGGTGCCTCAACGGTACGTCCTGATCTGCTCATGAACAAGAGCGGTTGACTTGTAACAAACCAGGGCGGATCATCTGCTCTCAGAACAGAGCACACCACCGCAGGTGAGGTGAGCCGCATGGTCGGCATGACCCGGGCCGAACTGCTGGAACTACCGGTCGCCATAGACCTCGTCACCGCCGCCCGCGCCCTGGGCATAGGGCGCACGCGGGCCTTTGAGCTGATCCGGCGTGGCGAGTTCCCGGTGCCAGCAGTACGCGTCGGTGCAACGTGGCGGGTGCCTACCGCGCCGCTCCTGCAACTTCTGGGCCTCTCCGCTGACCGATAGACCCGCAGCTCCTCGTCCAGCGAGCGCGCAAGTGGTCTACGTTGAGGTCGAGTCCAAGCTCATTCCCAAAGGAAACAACGGTGTTTGGCGATAGCGAAGCGCAGGGGGCAACGCCTCCGGATCCCTTGGCCGCACTGGCGGAGGCCGGGGCCACGGCTCGATTCAAGGCGGGCGAAGTCATCCTCCGGGAAGGCGAACCCTCGACGCATGCCGTACTGCTACGCGAAGGCCACGCCAAGGTCATCACACACTCCGCCGACGGCACCGAGGTCGTTCTCGGACTGCGAGGCAGCCCCAACATCGTGGGCGAGCTGGCAGCCCTAGACGGCCGGCCACGGTCGGCCACCGTCGTCGCCATGACGGAAGTACGAGCCGCAATCGTCACAGCCACCCAACTCGGCGAATTCCTTGCAGCACACCCGACCGCAGCGGCCAGCGTGTTCCACACAGTGGCAGCCAGACTCCGCGAGTCCGATCAACGGCGACAGGAACTGACCACTCAGCCGGTCGCTCAGCGCGTAGTCGCCCGGTTGATCGAACTGACGGAGGAGATTGGCATCCCAGGCGACGCCGCCGGAGTAGTGCGCCTTGACCTGTCCCAGCAAGAGCTGGCGTCCTGGGCTGGAGCATCACGCGAAGCGGTCGTCCAAGTCCTCAACAAGCTGCGCCAGCAGGGCGCGGTGTCCACCGCCCGACGGCAGATCATCATCAAAGACATCGACAGCCTCAAGGCAATGGCTGCCGACTGAGCGAGCCGAGTGGTATTTTTACTCACAAGAAGCGTTGAGTAGTACCACTCGGGGAGCGTGGCCGCTTGCACCAGCAGGTAAGCCGGATCTTCTTCGGCATCGACATCGCAGGCTTCAACCGCGCCGACCGGTCCGACTGCGTAGGTCTCGTCATGCGGCGGACAATCTACGATGCGCTTCAGCGCGGACTCGACGACGCCGGCATCCCACCCGAGCGTTACGAACTACTGGACCGCGGTGACGGCGTCATGACCGTCCTTGATCCTTCCGTGGGCATCGCCGGACTCGTCCACACCACCATCCCAACGCTCACCACAGCTCTACTCGAACACAACAAGTTGGCCCACCGAGCCCACCGCATCCAGCTCCGCGCCGCCCTGCACTGCGGTCAAGTCGTCCGAGACAAACACGGTTACGCGGGCCGGGACATCAGCCACGCGTTCCGACTCCTGGACTCACCTGAACTGCGCGTGGCCCTGGCGAAAAGCGACGCCGACCTCGTCCTGGCGATCTCCGGCTCGGCTCGACTCATGATGTCGCCCGACTACCCCTCCACCCAGCTGGCACTCACACCTGTCCGCATCACCACCAAGGAGAGCTCGGCGCAGGCCTGGTTCACCGAGGTCACACCCAATCCCGCCCTGTCTCGGTGACCACAGCATGGACATAACAACAGCCGCCCGCGCGTTAGCCCTTCCACTGCGAGCGATTCCGGCAGTCCTCTTGGTCGTCTTCGCCGGAGTCTTGGGTCTGGTCGCACTGGTGTGCCGATCCGACCGCCGGGAGTACGCAATTGAACTGACTCACGTATGGATCACCGCAGCCTGCGTTATCGCGACCGGCCAGAAGATAACCATGATCCGCCGGAATAGTCGGGTTAGCTGACCACCAGAGCCTCATCCGTGAGTACCGCCGGCACGGGCCGCTACAGCCCAGCCCTACCCACGATGGTCCGAGCCGAGCCGGTCTCTGCGCTATAGCCTCACGCCCCTGTCTCACCGGCGCGATGCCCTTGCCCCTTAGGCGACTTGGTCAACCCAACGCATCATCAGATGTCAGTGGCGGGGTGCAAGATAGACCGGAGACAGAGGCAACCTCGCTGTGCAGAACGTCACGCGGCCAGACCGGGACGGCATGAGCACACCAAGAGATCTGCCGTAACCGTTCGCAGGCCGAAAGGATCACGTTCAATGTCTGACAGCGTGGACCTCAAGGGTCTCCTAGGCGATCTAGACAACAAGGTCAAGATCGAACTGGAGTCAAACCCAGAGGTGGTAGAAAAGGGCGACGCCCTCGACATCGAAGATCTTCCGATTGAAGCGCGGAAATGGTTCAAACTTGACGACGTAGTCGCGGTAGTAGCCGACCTAAAGAACTCAACGCGGCTCGGCACTGGCAAGCGGGCGGCTTCTACTGCCAGCATCTACGAGGCCACTACCGGTGGAGTCGTAAAGGTCTACGACCGATTCAATGCTGACTTCCTCGCCATTCAAGGCGACGGCGCATTCGCCCTCTTCTGGGGCGAGAATCGCTACGAGCGCGCTCTGTGCGCTGGTATCACAGTTAAGACCTTCAGTGTCGAGCTCTCTAAGCGACTTGAGAAAAAGTGGCCGGATGCTCCCGAAACAGGCTTCAAGGTAGGAATTGCAAGCGGACGCATCCTGGTCAAGAGGATCGGGACGCCGCGGAACCCTGCCCAGCAGGAGCCTGTATGGGCCGGCAAGCCTGTCAATTATGCCGCCAAGTCCGCCCAGATGGCCGAGCGACACATGATGATTGTGACAGCGGGAGTATGGAAAAAAGTACAAGCAAACGACTTCCTCGCCATCAGCTGTCCTTGCGGGAATGGACCAAGTTCCACGATCTGGACTGACGTAGACATCGAACGCGTTCCGGAGGAAGACCCCGAGGCTCAGGGGAAGCAACTTGTATCAACCTGGTGCGAAACTCACGGCGCGGAATATTGCGACGCCATCATGGCGGGTAAGCGAAAGCGTGATGACGTCACTGATGTACGTAAGGCCATGGAGCAGGATCAGATGAGGCACGCCCTGCTGGTAGTAGAGCAGCAGCAAAAAACTGACCGGTCAGCCCGCCGAAGGGGCATGAATTGAACTTCGGCAGACGCAGCCAAGCAGGCACCGAGCCGACTCCACAGCGGCAGCCAAGCCCGGATCAAGCCTGGAAGGTTCTCGGGCTAGCCATAGATTGGATTAGGCATGCCGAGACGAAGGCCGGAGCAACGTTGGCGGCCACTGGAGTAACTGGCGGAGTGCTCTACAACATTTCCAAGGACCTGAAGCACCCCAGTGGCTATCTCGTCACCACTCTGGCGATTTGTGGGGTGTTTGTGTTTGGGGCGGGAATCTCTGCCGGTTGCGTGCTCTGGCCTCGCCTTCGATCAAAAGAGCCTCCTGTAAGCCTCCTCTATTTCAACCATACAGCGAGAGCCCACGCGACGGACTCCTCCTACATTGATGCTCTCTTGGTACTCACAAGCGACCCCGAAGCGCTCGTGAAGGAGATCGCGGCCCAAGGGTGGGCTAACTCTCATGTCGCGCACAAGAAGTATCTTTGGGGCGGCTATGCCGTCCGCTGCCTGCTTGTTGCCCTGCTTTTCTTGGCGGTCTCAGCCACTCTTCGAGTGACTCATCTGAGGTAGGAAATATGGACAGCAACCACAAGGAATATGACTTTAAAGCTAGCGCTCTTCGAATCGGCGAGTACCTTACGGGAACGAGTGGGAGCTATGAAGAGGTAAACTCTCTACCGGACCGCGACCGTCTCACATATTCCAACGGTTTCTACGCAAACTGTGCCGCAATCTTTGTAGACATCAGGGATTCATCGAAACTACCTAGCCACTACAAGAGGCCAAGACTCGCCCGACTGTATCGGGCCTACTTGTCTGAGCTAGTTGCAATCTTCAACGGATACGCAAAAACTCGCGAGATCAATATCGCCGGAGATGCCGCCTGGGCTGTTGTGAACACTCCAAATAAACCCGACGTTGACCGAGTGTTCTGGATGGCTTACACCGCAAATTCAATGGTCAAGATTCTCAACTACAAGATGGTGAAGGCCGGCTATGAGACTCCGGTCCGCATCGGCATTGGTGCGTCCTGGGGCCGAGCCCTCATGATCAAGGCAGGATACAACGGCAGCGGAATTCAGGACATTGTCTACATGGGCGATGTTGTAAACGATGCAGCCAAGCTTGCCGCACATGGAAGCAGCCAACTAAACGTCCCGCCGATCGTGGCCTCTGAAGACTTTCACTTCAATCTAAGTGACGACAATCAGAAGTTGCTCTCTCAGGATCGCTATCGCCTGAGCTGCTACTCAGGTGAAGTTGGCAATGCTGCAATGGAGGAGTGGTACGAGGAGAACTGTCGGTGACAGATCGCCTAGCTGCTTCTTGATCCATGGCGCCACTCAGATACGGCAACCTCGACGACAGCCCTCGTATGCTGCCCGCTGATCCGGCCAGGCCAAGAGCCGGACGCTCAAGAGTCGGCTCCTCCGATTGGGCGCGCTCGAATCGCGCGTCTCTCTACCCAGTGCTGTCATGGCCTCATGGCTGTAGCAAGTAACAATGCCCCCGAGGAAAGTCCGGACCCAGCGACTTGGGCAGCGGCGAGGGCAGCCGATCCAGAGCTGCCATCGGCTGACATGTGCGAGAAGGCCATCGCGGAGCTCAGAGGGCGCCAGCTCGCGCGCATCGGCAGCGTGGACACATGCGCAGGCTTCCTTATTGGCGCTGCAGGCGTTCTGATCGGGTTTGGCAAAGGCATCGATCACCCGAATTATAAAGACCTCGTAGCTCAGGGTGCCGCGGCTTTGGCCGGCCTGCTAGCCGCAATCTCGCTTGCCTTCAGAGGAGGCGAACGTATCAGGCCTCGCGAGGTCATGGCGTACGCAAGCTTCCCGAAGGAAACGGCGTTTATTGAAATCACAAGCACAAGCGTGATCGCCTACGAAGCCACCCTTGGCAGTATTAAACGAAAGTTGGTCGCGCTGGCGATTGCTGGATTTAGCTTTACTGTCGCGCTAGGATTTGTCGTTTTTAGCACCTACACAAGGTGGCGAGGATGAGCAGCAACCCACCCCCAGTCCCTTTTCGGCCGAACCCGGACCTTCTAGAGGATGCAGAAGGGGTTGGAGATGAGCATCGACAAGCAGTCAATGCCGCGAAGAGGGAGCTGACAGCGGCTCTGCGGAAATCCAAGGCAAAGCAAACGAATAAAGTCACCGAGCCAGGCTCCGTTACAAAACTACACCAGCCCTCCCCTCCAGGAGACAACGAACTCTCGAAATTCCGCCAAAACTTGAAGCAACTCAAAAATATGACGAAGGGAAAGAAAAAGGGGTTTCGGTAACGAAACCCCACGGCATTAAAGCCGAAAAAGCAGGCGTGTCAGACTTCGCACACGATTACAGAGCCAAGAGACCCGAAAACGCAACACCGTACATGGTTTAATTTCGGGCTTCGAAATCAAACCCAAGGCGACATTCAATTCATGGCGAGCCGCAGCCACAGCGCGACGATGCCCAGAAAATCCACCCTCGGCATTTTCAAGCATGTCCGGATTGGGTCGAAATGGGACTGACTTAATGACGAACACGCGATTCGCCACCTCTCCACACAAAGAGCATCTACGGGATAACGAGACTTCTCCATTGTATCACCATTTGTAGCAATCGTTCCCGGTTAGTGGTTCGGGCTCGGCAGACCAGCAAGCCGCGCAGGCATTTGATACGGAAGACAGTCTTTTCGCACTGGCCGAACTGCTCGGTGTGCTTGATTACCTCGGCACACGAGGGCACCCATGAGCTTTTGCCCAGGCTTTGCGACAGGCGACCACTACCCTTTCTTAGCGAACTCCAAGAATGCCACCCAAGTGACCGGTTGAACGGCCATAGTTCCGTGGCTGCGTTCCTTGGTGTCCCGCACCATCACTTTCGTCGGTTCGTTGTCGGCAACTTCAACGCAGTTCTCGGTCCCGGTGTAGGTGCTGGTACGCCAGTTCGGAGTCACAGGCTGCATGGTGCTCTCCTAGTCGCTCGGCATCTGATCGAAGTGTTGGCTGGCGGTGAGGATGAGGTCGCGGACGGCAGTGCCGTAGACCGCTGACTGCTTCAAGAGGGCGAAGGCTTTGGTGTACAGCTCGATCTCTCGGGGCTGCGTGACGGAGAACTCCGCCGAGTAGGTCTCCACGAGGACGAGTTTGTCGTCGAACATCGAGAAGGAGTTGCCGGGCCAGATACCGATGGAGGCGGAGCGCGGGATGATGCCCAGGCTCAGCCGGGGCAGCCGCATCACCGCCAGCAGCCGGTCGAGCTGCCCCTTCATCACCTCCGGTCCTCCGAAGTTCGTGTAGAGCGCCTGCTCGCCGAGCACGACGTTGAAGATTCGGTTGCCTCGGTACAGGTACTGCTGGCGTTCCAGCCGCTTGGCGGTGGCGGCTTCCGCGTCGTCGGGAATCTCGTAGTAGTCGACGACCTGCCGGAAGGTCTCCGCTGCGTACTCCGCGGTCTGGAGGGTTCCCCACACCAGCGTCGGGTGCCAGATGCGGAAGACCTTGGTCTTGGCGTAGACCGGCAGCGCCTTCTTCTGCCGTTGCTCCGCGCCGGTCTGGAACTGCCGGCGCCACTCAAGCCACAGCTCGTCGATGTGTCGCACCGTGGCGATCAGGTCGGCGAGGTGCTCTTGCCTGTCGGTCTTCATGCACCAGGTACGGATGTCGTCTTCGCTGGGGTTCTGCTTGCCGTTCTCCAGCCGGGAGACCTTGGACTCGGCCCACCCGGTGGCCACGGCGAATGCCCGGCCGCTCGCGAATCCCGCATCCTTACGGAATCCACGTAGCCGGGCACCCAGTGCCTCTCGTGCTTCTTGTGCTTGGTTGCTCACTGATGGGTCAGGGCTTGTACTCGGCGTGTGGGATGGCGTCGGCCCAGAGCAGGTCGCGCACACGGATGCAGGCGGCCACCGTGTCAGGGTCCTCGACGATCTCCGACCCGAGGACACGGCCCTCGGGATCGAAGTGGCCGACCGCAAGGAGACGATCGTCGTACAGCCACCAGTCGTTGCCATCCAGGGGCAAGGCGACGCTCTCGGGCAACCGGTGTCGCGGTAGCCATCGGATGTCCTCGCCGGCCTCGATGTTGAGGTGGGTCAGCGAGTGTTCCCATCCGACGTACTCGGAGTGCGGCTCCGTGATCACTCGGACACGTCGTACCGTCTTGCCTTCACCCGTGACGCGCTTCATCAGCGTCATCCACGGGTCGAGCCACGCGTAGTCGTCGGGCTCGCCCCGCTGCCACCTGGCGTACGGCGTGTCTTCGACGGGAGATCCGTAGTCGTCCCGCAGCTCCAGGTGGAAGGCGTCACGCTCGAAGCTGCGGAACAGCTCGTCACGTTGTGCGGGGGTGATCAGGTCCACCGTTCTCCTCCAGTAGGGCCATGATCGAGGACTTGGGGACCTCGATGCAGGTCTCATAGTCGGGCATGCGCATCTGGCTCAGGGCTTCAGGATCGTGCATTTCCGGGCCTTGGAGTACGCATGTTCCCTGTTCCGTGACGAGCATGATCGGGGCGGTGAACTTCCTGATCTCGCCGGACAGTTGGCCGTCTTTGGTCAGGTGCTCGAACAGCTCGGTCGGCACCTCTACCGCGGTCTGTCCTTCCGGTACGTCGAGCTGCGCGAGTAGGTCGTTGGCGAAGATCTTCCAGCCTTGGATGACGTAGCTGTCCTGGTCACTGGCGTACAGGGTGGGGCTGTCTCCGGGGGTGGAGTTCTTACCAAGGAACCGTAGCTTCATGGTTGCTCTCCCGTCCGCTGTCTTGCGTGGGTTTGCGCGACACGTCGATCGTCGAGGAGCCGTTCGGGCCCGTCAATCGACTTGCTGCAAACTCACGCAATCTCCTTGGGAGTTGGGCTCTGGTCGCTCTACGTTCGTTCTCGAACCCAAGTCCGCGCAGGCGGCATCGAGGGGAGAAGCGTGGTGGCGAGCGTGACCGAGGAACCCGAGGCCGGCGTCGACAACTTGCCCATCGATGTCGAGTTGATCTCGGACATAACCGATGGCGTGCTGAAGATGGAGCTGAGCACGTCGACCCGTGAGGACATCGACTTCAAGACGACGAGAGTCGTCGGTCTGCTGAGTCTGCTCCTGGCCGAAGACTTGGGCGCTGATGACGATGACGAAGTCATGGACCTGTTTCGTCAGGCGTACAAGCTGCTGGAGCTGACCAACCGTCCCGGCAGCCGGGCACCAAGCTTCACGGCCTTCTTCTTCATGCGCGACGTAGCCAACCTCACCCGGCGGCTCCTGTGGGTCTACGTCGAGCGGAACGGCGGGGTACCTCGCCGTGACTGACAGCAAGCGGCCTGGCGTCGGAGACGAGGTCGAGTACAAACCCGGATGCCGAGCGATCGTGACGGACCTCAGCCGTGGTGTGCCCATTCTCAGGGCCCCTGCTCGTTCCGAGTGGCCGGCCGACAATCCTGAGCAGCTCGTTGTGACGCGGACTCGGCAGGAGCGCATCGAGGCCGGAGCATGACCGGTCGCCAGTGGGTCAGGGGCACCTGTCTGCTCTGCCGTCGCTCCGATCAACCCGTGATCTTCATCGGCCCCGTCGAGGTAGGCGGCCTATCGGCTCCGGTATTCGCTTGTGGCGACTGCTGCGAGTGGTGTCGCTGGGTCGTCCACTCCTACCACCAGCGGTTGGACGCGCGTCCTGCCATGTAGCTCCCACCCCCAGGAGGTATCGGATGCACCAGCTGATCGTCAGCCCGTTCCTGGACGGCCACCTGGCCGTCCGGCCGGGAAGCCCCACCTGTGTTCGGTTGCCGGCCGATCACTACGAGGAATTGCGGCAGCGGATCGGTTCCGACTACTGCGTGCCGGACTGGTTGGTGGAGACCGCAGCTGAGGCCTGGAGTTTGGACCTCGACGGCAAGCCCGCCGACTCGACGCTCCTGATACGCGAACCGACCAAACTCGGCTTCGCGCGGGCGAGTTGGGAGATCAACCTCTACTGCAACTTCGGCTGCAAGCACTGCTACCTCGGCGAACGGCCCCTGGCCGGCCTGAGCTGGGACGAGAAGGTCAAGCTCATCGACGTCTTCCGCGACTCTGGGGTCCTCTGGCTCCAGATCACGGGCGGCGAGCCAACGGTCGATCCCGACTTCGAGGGTGCCTACCGGTACGCCTACCGCCAGGGCATGATGCTCACGGTCTCCACCAACGCCTCGCGCCTGTGGAAACCCGACCTGTTGCGTCTGTTCCGGGACTGCCCGCCGTATCGCGTCGTCGTGAGCATGTACGGCGCCACGGAGGAGTCCTTCGATGAACTGACCCAGCGCAAGGGCGCGTGGAAGAACTTCCAGCGAGGCATGGCCGCCGCTCGAAATGCCGGCCTGCCTCTGCGAGTGTCCGTCGTGGTCACAGAGGACAACGCCCACGAGGTCGACGCCATGGTGGACCTGGTGAAGAGCTGGGGCCTGGACCACCACGTCTACACCAACATGCAGCCGACCTTCTCGGGGACCGGCGAGCCGCTGCTCGTCCAGTCGACGGAATTCCTTCGCAAGCGACCGGTCTTCCAGGGCTGCAACGCGGGCGTGACCTTCTTCCACGCCGACCCTCACGCCATGGTCTCGATCTGCAAGATCGGCCGCGACGACCAGATCAACCTCATGACCGAGGGCCTTGATGGACTTGGCCGACTCGGAGCGATCTCCGATCGGCTCATGCTTCGCACCGGTGGCTGCACGGACTGCTCGATCTCCGACTCATGCCGGGTGTGTCGACCGCTCGCCAAGGTCTACCAGGAGGCGAAGGCACCACTGAACACCTACTGCCAGCACGGAGACACCAAGGAGATGGTGCACTCATGAGTCCCGTTCCCGTCACGATCCAGACCAGCCGCCCGCCAGCTATCCGCCCGGCTCTGCCCACCACCCTCGTCGCCACCACGGCACTCGTAATCGAGGCGGACGCCGACGCCTTGATGGAAGGCAGCGCCTGCTCCTGCGCGGCCGGCGACGACAACCCGAACTGACCGAACCCGTCCGGTCATCTGCGCTCAGGCCCTGGCGAATCTACGTCGGGGCCTGAGCCTTCGACCACGAGATGAGTACCCTGAGCACATGCGATTCCGCTGGGACTGGCTACGTCCAGTGGTGTCGGCACCCTACGTGCCGACGATCGGACCGGTACACCCGTCCGTCCTCACCGAAGACCTCTTCACGGACACCCTGATCGCGGCCTCCACCAACCGTTGGTTCTTGCGCTACGACAAGGACATCCGCTGGTCCGACAGCAAGGACGAGACCGTTCTCGTCGAGGGCATCGCACACCGGCCCGGTGAGACATTGATTCCCACGCTGTCCCGACGAGGCTCCGGCACGGTCAAGGTCCACCTCTACGGCATCGAGCCCGACAGCACCTTCGCCGCCACAGAGCTGGCTCAGAAGCTGGCCGCCGAACACGGCGTAGGCAAGGCACGGATCGTGCGTTGCCTCGGTCCCGAAGCACCAGACGGGCGCGGTACGCGCATCCAACTCCAGGACTTTAGGGCGACCATCCGGCCGGCACCCGACGGCCCCGTACGACCTTTCAACGAGTGGCCGGCGGAGGTACAAGGCACCTTTGCCACCTTCGCCGAGCAGATGGCCCCCGACGGCTTCGCCTTCCTCTACGAGCAGATGCAGGCTGGGACCGTCGGTCCGGTTCTCACCACTGTCCTGAACGGCAAGGTGGCCGGCGCCATCGGGCCCATGGAGATTCGTCCCGACGCGATCGGCACGCCTCAGTTGATGCCGCAGTACTTCGGTGTTCTCCGGGAGCACCGCGGCAAGGGCCTGGGACGGCTGCTGTGGCGCGCGGCGATGCGCTGGGGGCAGGTCAACGGCGCTGCGTACCAGCTCCTACAGACCGCGGTTGGAGGTCCGTCTGATCGCCTCTGCCGTTCCGAAGGACTGACTTCGCTGGGCTTCACCTACTGGCAAGCCGCTTGAACTCGCTCTTCTATGACCGGTCAGGCTTCGGGGCTCAGGCGACGACATCACACCCGGGGCACTGTCGTCTGGCCGAGGGTTCGACCCAACGGCTTATGCCTGCCTCTCACCGCCCAGGAGGACATCGCGGCCGGTGACCAGCCGAGCAATGACCAACAGCGCGACAGGCGAAGGCCAGAAGGCAGCTACCAGACTGTGACTCCGTCTGGCACCGCAGCGCGCTGAGGGGTAGGTTCCTTTCATGAATAGAGCACATGTTCGGTTCAGTGGAGCACCACCATGTCACCCAGTGGTTTACTTTCACTCGCCGATTACTGAATTAGGGTATAGTCACGTGTCATGAGCGAGCAGCAGGATGCGCTTGAGGACCTTGAGTCCCGTGGGGTGCTCCCCGCCCTTAGCTGGGCCAACGCGTCGGCTTACCGGCGCACGATGCAGGACTACGACCCCGACACGGGTCACGATCAGGGGTGGGTTGGATCAACTGCCCACAAGCTTCTCTGTGATCGCCTGCACAGGGTGTTCTCCACTGGCAAGTACGCGGTGGCGTCGTCCGAGGCCGCTTCCGTAGGCTTGGACACCGTGGCCGCCGGCCTGGCTCCCGGCGAGTTCCAGAAGATGCCGATCATCGCTCCGGGTGTCGTCACATGGTCGGACGTCAACAGTTCGCCAGGTTGGCGGTGCGGAGAGTGGCGGTTCCTCCTGGCCTCGTTTGTCTACGGCGAGAGCAACCGGATCCCTTGGCCCCAGAAGAGCCCGACCAAGCGACAGGTCGCTTCTCAGTTCTTCCCCGGTGGCCCCTTTGGGCAGAGCATGCTTCCGCTGGACGATGAGCCCGATCCGGCTCTTGTCGCCATAGTTCAGGCGATGAGTGAGGAAAGCGAAGACTCTCACGTCACAACGCTCGTTGTCGCTCACAGCGTCGCGCTTGAACTGGGTATCCGAGAACTTTACCTGGGGCGCTCTCGTTTGAATCGCGGAGGAGGGGAAGCTTGGTACTGGAAACATGATCTACTTGCTACCGACTTCGGAACTCCCGGTACGCGACCGATTCCGGCTGCCCCTGGCCCCCGCCCCGGATCGTCCGGCGTGCAGGACGCTCCTGTTCGTCTCCGTCGCGAGGCACGGGAGGGGAACGACAAGTAATGAAACGAGTGGATGGTCATGGACTCCTCGCGCCGCACCGAAGTGCAGGTGGGTGACGCCTCTCGCCTCTTCGACGGACGACGCTTGACGTTGGCGCGACAGTTGGTTGGTCTTCGGAAGAATGCTCTTGCAGCGAAGATCGACAAAAGTGCAACCGCTGTCGCAGCCTACGAAAACAACGCGAAGCGACCGGCGCCGGCGACGGTCGCTCAGTTGTGCCTGACGCTTGGTGTGGACCCGGACTTCTTCCTGCCTGGGCCCCATCAGCCTGCGGTCAATAACACGACTCCGCATTTTCGGTCTTTGCGCTCCACGACACAGCTAGCGCGAGATCAGGCTTTTGCCTACGGGATGATTGCTGGGGATGTCGGCGCTGCTCTTGAACGGCATGTTGAGTTTCCAGAGTCAAACATCCCACGGTTGAGCGTAGACGTCGATGATGAAACGAGCACAATGCCTGAAGAGGCAGCCCAACTGCTCCGCAAGCACTGGGATGTCAAGGTAGGTCCTGTTGGCCACTTGGTCCGTCTTGCGGAAAACAACGGCATTGTAGTGGTCTTCAGCCCTGCGCAGACTGCAGCCGTTGACGCCTATTCATTTGATGACGGATACAGGCCGACAATTGTGCTAAATCCAGCCAAGGAAGACTATTATCGCCAGCGCTTTGATGTTGCTCACGAAATCGGGCACCTGGTGATGCATGTAGACGCTGAACCGGGAAGCAAGATCGTGGAAAGTCAGGCACACCGATTCGCAGCGGAACTCCTACTTCCCGAGCACGAGCTGAGAGACACCCTACCGAGCAAAGCCGATTGGAGGGTTCTTGCAGCCCTGAAGGAAACTTATGGCGTTAGCCTTCAGGCCTTGCTTTACCGCTCCAGATCACTTGGATCCATGAGTGACGTGACATATCGCAATGCGATCGCCTATTTGTCCTCGAAGGGATGGAGGAGGCGTGAGCCTGGCGAAATGCCTGCTGTGGAACAGCCCTCCCTCTACCCGCGTGCTGTTGAAATTCTGTCCAGCGTCGGGATGGACGAAATTTCGCTGGCTAGGGAGGCTAGGGTAACGCCGGGACTTTTCCGAACTGTCACAGCAAGGACCCCAGCACGTGAGGAGATTTTCTCCGAGCATCAAGCGGTCGCTAACCAAGGACAACTAGGCGATGGTGTTATTCCACTGTTCCGAGAGAAGAACTAACCTAGGGATCCCGCAAAGCGGCTTTCTCTGCGTGCATCGCAGCCATTAGCACGCAGAACCGCGGAAGCCAGAACGTCAGCATCCGTCGCCAAAGAGTACAGTGCTGGAATTACCTCAGAGAAGAGTCTCTATGGCTAATGCCGGGCGAGCGCTTGAGGAGCTTGTTGCAACGCTCGAAACTCTACTGTCCGACAGCCCCGTTGAGATTAAGTCACCCGACTACATAACAGGGAGGACAACCCAGACTCTGCGAGAAGTCGACGTATCCTTGCGGACACGCGTCGGGTCAGCAACCATTCTTGTGATCATCGAATGCCGGGATCGCAGTAGACCACAGAATGTTCAGTGGATCGATGAAATTGTAGGCAAGCAAGAGGAGGTAGGGGCGAACAAGGCAGTTGCCGTATCTCAGAGTGGGTTCACTTCGACCGCTCGCGAGCAAGGGCCAAGGGGATCGAGCTGCGGACGTTCGAGAACATCGATGGTGCAGCCGTATGGGACTGGCTTGGCGTTGAGTTCGTAACTGTCAGGGTTAGAAAACTAAATATGGAGAAGGTCCAGATCATAATTCCCGATACTGTGTCAGCTGAACTAAGTTCGGAGGCACTGAGTATCGTGTCGCGCGGAGCAATTGATGCGCCAATGCTTGCAAGAACAAGCGATGGCACACTGGCGACCATCCAGGATGTTTGGCGTGAGGCGCCCGCACTGGACGCTCTCAACCAGCTAGCCCCTGGTGATTCTAAAGTGGGTACGGTTCATCTGGCTCCCCGGGATCAGAGCGCTTGGTATGCCATCCCCGTCCAGGGCGGCACGGTGGAAATCGCCGAGATCGCGATTAAGGGCACCTTCAGCATCGAGGAGCGGAAAGCACCCATCTCTCGCTTCGCGTATCAGGGCGACAATGGCACACTTGTCGAAGGTACAAGCGTTGAGATCAGCCAGGATGGTTCCACCGTTAAGATGGGTGTTCACTTGGCTTCCGACGGATCAATGTTCATGATAGTCGAGCAACCCGTCGGAACGAATCTCAACTTTCAGACAGACCTGCTCCTTCAAGTGACCGATGAAAGCCAGGATTCCTCACCTATCGAACAATGAGTTGCTAGCCCAGGAGTAGCACATCTGCGATATTCGCTCTTAAGCCGACCCTCCAGGTGTGACCTCTTTCACTCCTTACGATCCAACTAGAAAGAAGAATCTCTATGGTTCAGCGCACCGTGACCGTCTTCACCGACGATCTGACGGACATCGAGGGTGAGGACATCGCTACACACACTTTCAGTCTTGATGGCGTGAGCTACGAAATCGACCTCAACCCTGACAGCCACCAGCTGCTGCTGGACGCTCTAGGGCCCTTCCTCAAGGTCGGCCGCAGGTCGGGCAGCGCTTCTCCCCACCGCGCTAGCACCAGGCGAGTTGATGGCCCGGACCCCATCAAGGTGCGCGAATGGGCCAAGAGCCAGGGAATCGAAGTCAATGCCCGCGGCCGAGTACCACGTGACGTGATCGAGAAATACGAAGCCACTCACTGATTTACACGCTTGGTCGAAGTTCGCCGACTCACATCTGGACTACGACTTCTTCTCCGAACGAGGCACGAGATCGCGGTCAGCCCGCTGAATATTCTTGGCCTGCTCAGTAGTAGCCTTACGCAAGGCAAATACCTTGGTCGCACCCACCGCAGCTTCACTACCGAAATAAGAGATGACGACGGTCATCACAATCTTACGGAAGTCTCCCATCATCTGATGGGCATAGGTCTGCTCGTTCTTCTGTGCATCCGTCTGATTGGCGTTATCGAATGCCGGAACCGTGAGCAGGAATGCCAGCATGACCAGGAATGTCAGCAAGAAACTCGATGCTATGGCGACCCGTGCTCGGTGTGAGGCGATGTAGAATCCTCCATAAGAGAGAAGGGCTACGACTGCCAACACAAGGCCAACGACTTGAAGAGTTGGTACTGACTTCTCCCAGCCGTAGGCGCTAGAGGCCCATAGAACTCCCTGCCCGAGAGCTGCTACTACAGCACAGGTAATCGTAGTCCACCAGACAGGAGCGTTCCCTACGCTCTTCCTCACAGTGGTAACGCTTTCCTTCACCGCAGTGATCGGGTTTCGCATGGCGTCTAACTCCCTTCTATCTGGCGGGCGACGCGATCGGCCTACTGTTCCGGCGGGGCCGACCCAGCGGAACGAGCCGGCTACCCAAGCGCGTTCCCCCGTTTGACGGGTGTGCAGACTTCCGGGACGGGAGTGAGCGGGGAGGTTCGCAGTACTCGCGTGTCGCCTAGGCCGGTGCCGAGCGGTTCGCCTTGTCGCGTCGGCAACAGTTCGACGGCCAGGACGCTGAGCGTGGCGTCGTCTGGCAGGCCCATGGTGGCGAGGCGCTGGCGGATGGTGCCATGGGTGAAGACGACGATGCTCCGGAAGAAGTGGCGGTCGGCCTCGTCTTGGAGGGCGTCATCGGCTGCGGAGGCGTACTGCGTCTGCAGAAGGATGTTGCGCCAGTCCTGGCCGTCGGCTTGGAGTACCTGGGCGTACAGCAGGGCGCCGATCCGCGTCCGGGGTGGGAACGGGCGGATGTCGACGCCACTGTTGACGGGGACGGCATGGGGTGCGCTGACTCGGACGTCGACGTCTGTGCGCGTGACTGCGCAGCGCAGTTGCGGTGGCGGGTGCTGTACGCCTGCCACTCGCAGGGGTAGGCCGAAGCGGCCGTGCGCGGTGCTCCAGCGGGTCGCGTCGTGGCCCACGCGTAGTTCATAGACGTAGAAGCCGAACAGTGCGGGGTCGTCCGCGTCGAGGCCTTCCGGGAGCGGGAGCAGATAGCGGCGGCCCTCGTCCGGCGGGCTCTGCGGGTCGTCGGAGTCAGTCAGCGGCTGCATGAGGGTGAATCCCGCACGGTCGTCGGAGCTGCTCGGTGTGACGACCCGGATGGGTTCGCCGAGGTCCAGTGGTGGTTCCGCCGGGTCGGGCAGGGAGCCTGGCTCGTGCAGAAGCATCGGGTCGGGGCCCTGGGCGAGAACGCGCGCGAAGTAGCAATCCTGCGGGTCGGTCGGCGGACCGTCGAGTTCGAGGTAGAGCATGCGGTGCCGCTCACCGGTGGAGGTGTACCGATCGGTGTCGCGTACGTAGTCGCTGGCGGCGAAGCCCGCGGACCGCAGACGTGGGACCTGGGTGGGAGGTGTTGTGATCGGCAGAGTGAGGCGCCAGGTCGGTTCGCGGTCGCCCTGCTGGGGCGGCGGGCTGCGGAACTTCGGCGTGAGGGTATAGGCGAGTTGCGTCACCTGGGGCGGTGCGGTACCTACCGGTTTGGGATCGTAGGTGTCGATGAAGAGCAGTTCGGTCCGTGCGCGGTCCGGGTGCGCGGTTACCTCCCTGTTCACGACGTCCGGCAGTGTCAGCTCTCCTACGAGAATGCCGTCGCGGTGGACCTCGAAGGCGACGGTGTCCAGGCCGTCCCAGGTCCAGTCACGGTCGATGACTTGGTAGACGCAGATTAGCCAGTGCCTGGTGAGGTCATCCTTGGTGGTGAAGGTGATCGTGGAGCGGTCGGGGCCGAGAGTGTGCCGCAGTCCCTCGGCTGCACCGAGGACCAGTCGGGTGCCGTCAAGGGCCGAGAGGGTGAGCCCGGACCGGGCCAGCCCTAGGTCGTGTGCGAAGCGGTCCACGAGGTCCGTCGGTGCCTCATGGCGCAGGCCCGAGGTGCCGAGCTGGGCGTCCTGAGCGGGGCCGGCCGGCGCATCGGGCTGCAGGAAGACGGCTCGGACGGAGCGGCCGTCTCCGGGTTCGCGCAGCAGCGCCGTCTCGTCGCGGGACGGTGCTCTCGTGTCGAGGGCGACCGGTGCGGCGCCGGTGCGGGAGCGCTGCGCGCCCCAGTAGCCGAGCGCCGGGTCCGGGCGGCCGACCGGGGTGAGGACGAGTCGGACGTCCCGGGCCGTGGGCAGGGGCAGCGGGTCCAGGTCGCCGGGCGGGGTCGCGGCGAGATCGGCCGCGTCGTGCGTGTCCTGGAATACCGCACGGAGCGTGAGCGGCTGGGAGGCGTCCGCCGGGAACGACTTCAGCACGGAGTACAGCGGCACATACGGGCGGGCCGTGTCGGAGTCGGCGGCTGGGTCGCCGGTGAGGGTACGAACCAGGACGTCTACCTGAAGGTGCGTCACATCCGGGTCCGGTAGCGCGGCTTCACGCTGGTCCACTTTGGCGTGGGGCGCGTCGTCCAGAAGCTGCTTCATGGCGTCGGGCACTCCGGTGAACAAGATGTCCGGGTAGCCCAGGAAGGGGCGGCGTACCTTCCAGGTATCCGCAGGGCCCTCGGTCGGCGGCCCGCCCTGCGTCGCGACGCGGACGGGGCCTGGCGGGACAAACCGGCGGAACGGCACCATCGCGACGGGCGCCGGCGCAGCCGGGTCGTGAGCGTCGGCGGAGGTCGGTCCGCCGCCGGTGAGGTCCATGAGGCGGACCCGGAACTGGTAGGAGTGCCCGTATTTCAGCGGCACCTGGTCGGCGCCAACTGAGTGGTAGACGGCGTGGGTTCCGAGGCCGGTGGTGTCGCCGGTGATGGCGAACGCCCGCGGGTCGGTGAGGACGAGGGATCCGCCGGTCCAGGCCGCAAAGTAGCCGGGCAGCCAGAAGTAGCCCTTGGTATCCGAGGTCTGGCCGACGGGGAGGGTCTCCACGGCCAGTTCGCCGGCGAACGTGCCGAGGTCGATGCCGTCCAGTTCGAGGTCGCCCTCGACGGCCACGAGCGAGGTCCAGGACGCCTCGGGATGCCCGTCCTCGCGTACGTCGACGCGATAGCCGGCGACACCGAGTGGAGCCCCCGGCGCGTCGGCGCCGAGGTTGCGGGCGTTCTTGCCGAACTGCCGGTTGAGCCACACCGTCACCTGTTCGTCGTCCCAGCCGAGCCGCACCCCGTCCTTGACCGGGGGCAGCGCGGTCGGCGGTGGCTCGGGTCCCGGTTCGGTCCGGGCGGAGCTGCGTGCCTGGGCGCCGTGCATCATGCGGGCGAAGCCGTCGTCGTAGGCGTCGGCCTCGGCGAACACCTCGTCGAAGTCGCCGTTCCCGCCAACGGGGAAGAGTACGGAGGCGAAGACGGGGCGCTCGGCCGCGTCCGTGAGCGGCGGGATTCGGGCGGCGAAGCGGGCCAGCAACGTGGGATCGCCAGTCACCGCCGAACGGTAGGCGCTGGTGGCAGCCAGGTCTGCGAAGAGGTAACCGCCTTGCGTGAAGGGGTTGTTGGCGGGCAGCGCGAGGGTCGCCGAGTGGATGAGGCCGAGTTCGCGGGCGAGCTGGGGCTGCCGCAATACCAGCGCCAGTATTTCCTCCCATTCGAGGCGGTGGTCAAGCGGATCGCTCGACGGCTCCTTCGGGAGAGACTTGAGGGTGCACTCGTACGACTGGTCGGTGACGAAGCAGTCGCTGTCGAAGTCCGTACGGTGCGCCGCGTCCCGATAGCTGGTGGGCAGGAACTTCATGATGCGGTCGGGAGCCTCCTCCTCCGTCTCCACCGTGTCGGGCCGGATCTCGAAGTTGGCGGCGAGGGCGTCGAACAGTGCCCGTCGGCGGGGCGGTTGGACGGTGTTAAGCGGGGAGCGGGTCGCCGGCGTCGACACGGCCGGCAGGACGTCGAGGGACGGCACGAGTACAGCTTCAAAGGTGAGGTCGGCGTCGGCGAAGGGGGTTTCCGTGCCGTGGAAGGACGCCCGCGGGTCACCCTGCGGGAAGACGAGGACGGCGAGATCGAGCGTCGGCGTGGGCAGCTGTGGTCGCCAACGCTGCGGGAAGACCAGGAGATTCAGGGGCGCGCTGGTGATGGCCATCGGGTCTCCCAGGTCAGGGCACGGGAAGGATGCCGGCCTTGGCGGCCACCCCGAGGGCCTGCCAGTTCAACGGGACGTGGTAGCTCGTGCGGAAGGACTTCCGCTTCTTCACCGCCCAGGCGACGGTGACGGTGCCGGCCACTTGGATGTCGCCTCGCAGATCCACCTCTGCGTTCTCCGGGTGCTCCAATTCGAAAGCGAGCCGCTTGAGGATGAGCCGGCCCTCGGCCGAGAAGCTGAAGCCGAGCAGGCCGGACAGCAGCATGGCCCGCCCGGACATGCCGAGCACGACCCCGGGCCGGTACGTGTTGTTCTCGGCGACCCCGATGTAGTAGCCGTAGTGGACGCCCGCTTCGAGGTCGATCAGGCCGGGGATGAGCGTTCCACCCACCGAACCGGCCGCGCAGGCGTCCATCTCCACGGACGCCTTGCCGGACGCGTCGCCCTGGATGCGGAACCGTAGCTGTCCCCCGGCGTAGATGGCCGGGAACACCAACTGCTGGTAGCTGCCGGTGACTTCGAAGAAGACGGAGCCGCCGGTCTTCGCGGCGAGGAGGTCCGCGGTGAGGTCGGCGCCGAGGCTGAGTGCGCCGCGGACCTTGCCGACTCCGCACTCCACACCCTGCCCGTTAGTGCCTTCGAGCCTGAAGTCGGCGCCGGCGTTAAGCCGGAAGGAAGTGCCGCTGAGCGACGCCGTGACGTGCAGCGGGCCCGGGAGCGCGGGCTTCTCCTGCGCCCCGGGGCCGGTACTGGGCACCAGATTGTTGAGCAGGTCAAGCACGTCGGCGACCTCCTTGAGCGCCCCGCCCGGATGGACCTCGGGAGCCAGGAAGCCGGTGGCGCCGACGGCGGGGGCGTGGAGATCGTGCACGACTGACAGGACCTCACGGAACGGGTCGACGGTGAACTTCTGCGTGATGCGGGGAACATCCACCGTCCAGTTGCTCGCCGTGGCGACGATGACCGGCTTGGTGTTGTCATAAATGGCGTCCGCGTGCCATCCGCCCCCGTTCACGAGCCGTCGTGTGCCGCCGCCTGGCAGGTTGAAGACGACCGTGTCGGGGACGAACCGGAGCTGCCCCGAAGCGACGGACAGCGGATACGCCCCATCGAACGGGATGCTCTCGTCGAGCGAAGGGAAGAGGCCGTCGGTGCGCAACATGGAGTACGCGTCCGCGAGCAACGGTGCCTGGGTACTCGTGATCTCGGTCTTCCCGTGTTCAACCTGGGGCCACGGGTACAGGATCCGACCGGTCTCCCCCGCGGACAGCAACGCATAGCGAGAACCGGAGTCGAACAGGTCCGCGGCGTCCGCCCAGCGGAGGGGGTAGGGCTCGGGTGCCGCCCCTGTGTTCCTGCGGATGAGTGGCACGCCGAGGCTCGCATCCACCAGCCCAACCGTCTTGGCGTTGATGTCGATCCGAGCGACGCTCCACTGGCCGGCCCCGGGCAGGTTCGGGCTGCCGTGGAGGGCCACGGCGAACTCGGGCCTGCTGGATTCGGGACTGACGCCCGCATTGTGCGCGTAGACACCGGTGACACGCATGGTGTGGGGCGAGTCGCCGACGCAGACAGTGCAGTCGACGGGGCCGCCGATCGGGCCGGCGATGTCGAAGAGCTGCTTGAACTGCTCCGGGGTCAGAGCACCGACACCGAGGTCTTCGACGGGCTTGTCGACGTCGAACTTGATGCACTGGACGAAGCCCAGCTGACGGCGGGCGGGCACGCGGCCGTCGGCGCCCTGCCCTTGTTGGACGCCGTCGATATCGATGTCGGCGTCGTAGTAGACCGCCTGCATGTCGGGGACGGCCCCGCTCCCGTCGGGGGAAAGAGTCACGTGATAGTCCGTGTCGCGAATCTCCCGGATGTCGAACATGCCGCACACCGCGCCCGGGTGGACGACGTGGTCGACGTGCGGATTGTGGAAGAGGCCGGGTGTGGTGGCGAGCCAGCCGCTGTCCCAGCGGACGACTGTTCCGGAGCCGTGGCGTTCGAGCGTGATAGTCCGTACGACGACGGCGTCGCAGGGTTCGAGGATGCTGGTCAGTTGGATCCGCTCGTAGGCCGTGCGCCCGTGGAAGGCGTCGAACGCCACCTGGCTGACGTATACGGCGCCGGTGCCCTCGTTCACCCAGCGGCTGAAGAGGGTGGCGCCGTACCCGCCGAAATCGATGCGTGACAGGGGTACTCGCTGTTGGAAGAAGTCGTTGAAGGTACCCCGGATCGGACCCAGGACGGAGGTGAGGGGCAACGGGTAGGTGTTCGTCTGTACCGTGCGGCCGTCCAGTTGCGGCGGCGCCGGCGAGTCTCCTTGTTCCGGGGACGCCGGCAAGGTACCTGCCCGCATGCTGAGTTGACGCTCACCGCTGAGTCCGTCGAACTGGGCCTGGAGCAGAAGCAGGCTGGGCTTGGTCTCGTACTTGCGGTCGTAGGGGTTGAGTTCCGCGACAGCCTTCAGGCCGAACGGCAGCGTGAACAGGACACCGGCGTTGCCGTCGCTGCCGTCGGCTTCCCCATGTGCGTACGCCCGTACGACCTCGGAGGCCACGTCCACCGGTGCCACGGGCACCAACGTCACCGAGTTCGAGGCGATCAGCGTCGGTCCGCCGTCAGTGTCACAGGTGAGCATCCTGTCGATGTCACCAGTCAGGGGGTTGGGTAGGTTGTGCACCGGCTCCCACTGGAACTGCGGCAGCAGCAGGACGCATGTGTTCGCCGCTTTCGTGCGCAGGGCGAGTGTGTCCAGGTTGATCGAGGCGGGTTCGTCACCCTCCAGTGCCAGCCCGACGCCCAGCTGGTCCGCGGCCGAGGACACGTCGAGGAGGGTGAGGCCTGAGCCGTGTTTGCGGACCCATTCCTCGAAGTCATCCCGGCCTTCGCCCTGCGGCGACTCGATCGGCAGATTTTCCGGCGTCGGGAAAGGCAACGCGGACGCATCCTCAGCGCCCGGGAGCAAGCTCATCGTCAGCGCGGCGTCGGCGGGAGTGGACCATGCGACGCGCGTCGACACCCAGGTGTCGGAATGGTCGCGGCGTCCAGTACGCGGGGTGAAGTTCGCCGCATAAGGGTCGGGGAGCGTCGGCAGCAACTGCAGTAGCCCGAAGCGGAGTTGCAGGCCGCCCGTGCTCAGGCAGCCCGGAGCGGTGAAACGGCCGGCGAGCAGCAGCTGCTCTGGTGGCCGCACGGTCAGCAGTGCGTTGCTCAGGGCGAGAGCCATGGGTCGGGACCCGGCGTCCGGGTGCTCGCCCGGTGCACCGGCCAGGAGGGTGAGTGCGACGCCGTCACCGTCGTGGAGCAGTCCGTACGCCCCTTTCCATGCGCTGTCGAGGGGCTTGCCCGCAGCCGTCTGGGGCCGGTCCAGGTGTGTATGGGCGGTGACGTCCGTGTGGAACGTGTCCGCTCCCGAGCAGTAACTGCCGTAGGACAGCTCGGCCGTCTCCGCGAAGGAGATGTCCATGGCCGAATCTCTGCCCTCGCTGTCCTGCCAGAGACGACAGGTCTGACGACACCTGCGGGCGTTGACGTCGGCAGCCGTGAGGCGGAGGGATCTGCCGTCCAGGACGAGGTCCGCAGCGCCGAGCCGGGCCGGGCCGCCGTCCAGCCCTTGCCAGACGGCAGACAGTCCTTTGCCCAGGCCGAGTTGGAGAGCGCCTGCCCCCGCCGCCTCTCCAAGTTCCGGCTCGGGCACCGTGGTCACGGGCAGGCTCCAGTCGGCCCGTTGGATATCTGCCGTACCGGAGGGGGTGAACAGTTCGGCGCGGGTGTCCGTGATCGGGAATAGTCCTGTCGCCAGCATCGGGATGCGGACGCATCGTCCCTCTGTGCTGTATGTCGGCGGGGCGAGGGCGATCCGGAGACGTCGAAGGGCCACGTGTGTGCCGTACGCGCTGAGCGAGGCGGTCAACTCGCCGATGGTCGGGAGGCCTTCCGGGTCGAGGACGAAGTCTGCGGAGGCCGGCGGTTCGAAGACGCACCGCGCGGCTTCGGCCCCCGGTCCGGTCGCAGGTCCCGGTACGGCGGCGGGGTCGGGCTTCAGACCAAGCGCGATCTGGGATCCGTGGTCGATGACCAGCTCTCCCGTCCCGAAGTGTGTCGTGCCGCCGCGGACGCTCAGGGTCCCGGCCGTGACCCGCAGCCCGGCCCAGGCGTCGACAGGCGCTGCCGGGTCCAAGAGACGGGCCGCGATCCACACCGTGCCGGCCGGGATGTCCGCCGTATCCGGGTCTCCTTCGCTCGGTTGCAGCGCCCAGGGCAACGCGAGCAGCACAGGTCCGCCGGCCCCGTACCGGACGGTGAACCAGCGGTCGGCAGCATGGAACATGTCGTACCAGACCCGTCGGCCTTCGGAGTCCAGGAATGGGCCGAAGGTCCGCTCCGAGCACATGGCCACGGCCCAGTCCGGCGGAACTCCCCCGTCGCCGGGCGACTCGCGCCGCCACAGGCGAAGGGCGGGCTCGGTATCCGTATTCCGAGGGGTGTGGGACTCGACCAGGTACTCCAGCTCCTGGCGAAGTGCCCCGTCCAGCGGGGCGCCCGCGAAGTGGTGCCCGTCCTCTTTGGCGCCTGGGCCTGCGGCGAGGACGGCTCGCCGGAGGTCCGTCAGTTCGGCGTTGGTGCTTCTATCGCCAGGCCGTAGATCACCAGTCCGGGCGATGAGCAGTCCCAGTAGTTCGGAGCGTCGCATCGGAGCTCCCGCAGAGGGGGGTGAGGCGTTGTCGAGAACCCGCCGTACCGGTCGGGCAACCTCCCGGACGACGGTCCCAGCACTCTTTTTCCATGGTGCGACGGGTTACAGAGGTTGTCCAACGCGCCTCACGGACACCAGCGGTGGCGCTACCGAACCGTTCGTTCCGGCGGGAGCAATTCCGGGCACGGCGCATCGCACGCCGCGGAGTCGAAAACTCCCGACGGCTCGGCTGTCATCGGTGCGTCCTAGCACGGGGCCGACTGTGCGCAGGGCTTTGGTCCTGTCCCCAAGGAGAGCTCCTGCATGCCGACTTCGACCGTGCCACCCAGCGCCCCCACGGCTGCTGACTCGCGGGGCGGGAGTCCTGTTCAAAGCGACGACTGCGGATGCGCGCGGGCTTGCCCTCTGGTCTCCTGGGTTACATAGCTCTTACGGGTCAGTACGGGTACCACCACAACCGTGTCAGCCCCATCAATCCGGGATCCGAAATATCCAGCGCCGAGCGCAATTTCGCCCGGTCGATCATGAACACCTTCTCCGGAAGGAATGCCATGAACAAACGTCTGATTGTCTGCTGTGACGGTACATGGAACGACGCCGACCAACCCTGCAAGACGAACGTCACCAAGCTCGCCTTGTCCGTCCTCCCTCAAGCGGCCGACATGGAGCAGCTCGTGTACTACCACTCGGGTGTCGGCGCACTTCGACGGACGCGGCTGCGCGGCGGTGCGTTCGGCAAGGGACTGTCCGACAATGTGGTGGACGCCTACCGCTTCCTCGTCAAAAACTACGAGCCTAATGACACGCTCTACCTGTTCGGCTTCAGCCGGGGAGCATTCACTGCTCGCAGCCTGGCCGGCCTGGTGCGCAACTGCGGTATTCTGCGCCCGGAAAACGCTGACATGATCGAGAATGCATGGGCTCTGTACCGCGACCGGAGCGAGAGACCGACCAGTACAGCCTCCGCCCTGTTTCGCCGGACATATGCACGCGAGACGAAGATCCACTTCGTGGGAGTGTGGGACACGGTCGGCGCGTACGGGATTCCGGGCCCCCGGTGGCTGACGCGACGGTGGGCATTTCATGACACCGAACTGAGCAGCTGGGTGCAGGGGGCTTTTCAGGCGCTGGCCATCGATGAGCAGCGGAGACCCTTCCGCCCTGCGCTGTGGCATCAACAATCCGGTGCCGAGAACGGCCAGGAACTCAAACAGGTGTGGTTCGCCGGTGTGCACAAAGACATCGGTGGCGGCTATCCGGAGACAGGGCTGTCCGACATCAGCCTGCTGTGGATGGTCGACCAGGCTCGCAGATACGGGCTGGAGTTCAACCCGGAGTTCCTCAGTGGGACCGAGCCGGGCAAGATGACGCCGAAAAGCATCATCGACTTCCAGGTGAAACCGGATAGCATGGGAAGGAGGCACAAATCGCGCACGTGGTTCTACCGGCTGCAGCCGCGATTGCACCGGCCCATCGGAACGTCCGCAAACGAGAAGGGAATTCTGGACGGGCGAGAATACCTTTCTCAAACTGCCAAAGACCGTTACGCGAACGATGCGTCCTACCGACCGCCCAAGCTCCGGAAGTATCTCAAGACAGGCGCCGTGGTCCTCGAAGCCTGTTACGGGAGCCTGAATGAGGCGACCCGAGCATCGGCCTGAGCCCTCAACAGGAATCCGAGGTCGGCCATCACTCACCTTGGCTGACATCAACTGCTGAGCGGAAACGGACTACCAAGGACCCAGGCGGCGCTGAATGACGGCCGGCTCGCAGTCCGATCCCCCTGCTGCCTCATCGCTCACCGGCAACTCTCCATATTACATTAGGGGTTGCCAGCCGCTGGAATTTCCTGGCCTATATCTTCAATTTGCGAACCCCGCAACAGAAGAGATTACAAATAAAGGCCATCCTTCATTCAAAGGAGGCAGGCAATGAGTGAGAGCAATCCGGGGTCAAACCCTGACCAGGAAAGCCCATGGCGTTGGACATACGGCCTATGGGTGTGCATAGGGGGATTCGTCGTTGTAGCCACAGCATTTGGCATCGCAGCGATCGTTGTCCATCAGAAGGGAGCTATTCCCGGAATGTTCTCTGGTGTAACGGGAGTGGTGGGGACTCTAGTCGGTGCCTACTTCGGTTCTCAGAGTGGTCAGCAAGCAACTCAGCACGCAGAAACTAGGCGTGACGAGGCCGTGGCAACAGCCCTTCAGCTTGCGGCTGTGACACCCCAGGAGCTGGCAGCGCCCATTGTGGGAGCACCCGCATCCCCCAGCAGAGCACCTTCGAAGCGTGGTCCGTTCGGTAGACGGAAGTGACTGCACCTCAGTTACGCCCCCTGGTGGGTCTCCAGGGGACGCCTTCTGTCGTCTCAGGATTTCCTGCGTACCACCGTGATCGAAGAACTCACGAGGAGTCGTCGTCCGATGCAGATGCGGTCGCGGTCTCGGTGCACTCCTGATCGGCCTTGGCCTCAGCATCCATTTCGTGCATCCGACGGTGAACAGCCTCGCGCAGGCTCTCACCGTGCGGCCCGGTCGGCGCCGGAGCGCCGGGTGCAGCACCCGAGGTGAGCTGGTCGATTACTTGTTGCAGCTCATCTGCGCGGTCCTGGCCGTGTTTCTCATCGCCTGCCACGGCACGCCCTCCGTCTCGGGTGAGCTGGCTCTGCCGCGCGGTCATTGTTCTACTCGCCGCCTTCCCAGGTGCCCTCGACGACGGGCTGGGACTGCAACTCCTCGATACGGGCGCTCCACCGGTCGGCCCGCGCGGCGGTGGCTTCCTTCACCGCGGCAGTCCGGGTGCGAGCGGTGGCGAAGAGCGCCGACTGCGGGCCGCTGTTGGCGATGCGCGAGATGGTCTCGGTGCGCGAGTCGATGGCGGAGCGCAGACTGCCGGCGCGGGCGGTCAGGCGGCCCAGGTCGTGGAACACGGGCTCTTGCGTGTCGAACCAGACCTGCTGCCACCAGTGGTCGCCGACCGGGTCGTGCCAGCTGATGTAGCCACCGGGAAGGATCTTGCGGGGTGCATCAACGGCACCGGTGAAGCTGTAGCGCACTCCCGGAGCGGCCACCGGGTCATAGAAACGCGGAGTGAAGAAATCTGACACCAGCAGGCCGTTGATGGTGTAGCCGTTCTCCGGAGCCTCAGACGGGTCGGCGACCTCGACGAGGAACTCCACCACTCCTTGACCAGGCTTGGGGGACTGGCCGGCGACGAGCCGGTTGCCGCCGGGGTCGCCGAGCGTTTCGAGCATTTCGTGGCTGGCGGTCAGCGACCAGCTGTCGCTGTACTCAATCAGAGCGAAGGGCTGCCCGTTGTGGTCGAGGTGGATGCCGCCCGCCCCGGCCTGGTGGATGTCGTCCTTGACAATCATGGGCCAGTAACCGGGTGGCACGTCGTGGAGGGAGTCGAACGCGTCGACGGTGGCATGGACGTTCCAGATCGGAGCGAAGTCCCGCATCGCTTGTTTCTGCAAGGCTGCGGCCACCCGGGTGAGCTGGGAGGCGGTGATCTGCCTGGTCTGGGACACCAGGGCGAGGTTGATGACGAGCATGCTGGGCTCCTGTTCTGTCGAATCGGCACCCGGCGCCGTCGCACTGGGCGTGGAAGGGAGGAAGCGTCAGGTCAGTAGTTGCGACAGGTGCTTGCCGTAGTCGGCGGGCAGGTTGTCCTCTCCGACCAGGACGGAAAGGAAAGTGGCATCGGCGCTAGCAGTCAGGCCGTCCAAGGCGACGGGGGTCACAGGTGCCGCAGCCGCAGCGAGACCTACCTCCGGTCCAGTCGGTCCTGTGTCTCCGGCAGCGGTGAGCAGGGGCAGGCGCGGGCGCAGTTCTGCTCCGGTGGGGGCGAGCTCGTCGAGGGCTCAACCGCCCCTGCCGACGGCACGTCTTCTACGGCTGCGTGCGGGTGGATCGCCCCGACCAGGTCACGGGTGCCGTAGCGGGCTGTGCCGTCGATGACGACCAGCCGGATGTCGGTGTCCGTAGCCTTGATCAGCGCCGTGTACGGGTCCCCCGTGATGCCGGCGGTGACGAGCAGGTCGGCGCGCATCCCGGGTTGCAGCGAGCCCAGGGCGTCCTCCCAGCGCAGGATCCGGGCCGCGTCCCGGGTGGCCATGGCCACCAAGTCCCGGTCGCTGAGCTCCACTTCGCCGACCTTGGCGGCCAGGCGGGCGGCTTTGAGCTCGCCCAGCATTCCCTTGCTGCCGGAGACCGACCAGTCCGAGCCCAGGCCGATGAGCACGCCGGCTTCGCGGGCGGCGGCGATGTCGGCGGTCTGCCCGTACAGCAGCAGGTTCGACAGCGGCGACCACACCATCGAGCCGCCGTGGCCGGCCAGGACCTTGAAGTCTTCGGCCTTCAGGCCGGTGCAGTGGATGCCGACCAGGTTCTGGTTGATCGCCCACTGGTCGTCCTTGAGTTTCAGGGCCAGGAAGTGGTCCCGAGCCGCCTGGTCTGTGCCCTCGGCCAGGTGGAGCAGCAGTCGGTGCGG
>NZ_JNWO01000005.1 GCF_000716435.1 Streptomyces xylophagus | reverse complement strand
CGCCGCCGGTCCCCGCCCCCGCACTCCCCCTCGGATCCACCACACCGACCCCGTTCTCCACCCCAACAAACCCCGGCGGCAACGCCCCCAACCCCACCGGCACCCCAGCAGCCCTGCCACCCGTCCCCCGCAACCGAGCCGTAGCCGAATCCGCCTCCGGCGCCCCCGCCACCCCCTCCAACAACCCCCGTGCCACATCGGCCCCAGGACGCAACTCCGCCCGCTTCTGCATGAGTTGGCGAAGGACGGGCCCAAGTCGACCCGCCCGGCGGGGCTCCGGAAGTGGCTCGGAGACGATGGCAGTGAGGGTGGAGTACGTCGAGGTGCGGCGGAACGGGGACGTGCCCTCGACCGCCGCGTAGAGCGTGGCGCCGAGGGCCCAGACGTCGGAGGCCGGGCCGGGGTCGGCGCCCTGGGCGCGTTCGGGGGCCAAGTAGTCCAGGGAGCCGATGAGTTCGCCGCTGCGGGTGAGGTGGGTGGCGGAGCCGTCGCCGGGGTCGTCCATGGTGGCTATGCCGAAGTCCGTGAGGACGACGCGGCCGGAGCGGTCCAACAGGATGTTGCCGGGCTTCACATCACGGTGCAGGACCCCCACGGAGTGCGCCGCGGCCAGCGCCTCCATCACCTTCGCGCCGATCGCGGCCGCCTCGCCGGGATCGATCGGGCCGCGCTCCCCGAGGACGTCGTCCAGGGACGGGCCGTCGATCAACTCCATGACGATCAGCGGGCGTCCGTCGACCTCGGCGATGTCGTGCACGGCGACCACGCCGGGATGACGGACCCGCGCCGCCGCCCGCGCCTCGCGCTGCATCCGCAGGCGCAGATCGGCCAGTTCGGGCGCGTAGGCGTCGGTGAAGGTGCGCAGTTCCTTGACGGCGACCTCACGGCCGAGGACCTCGTCGACGGCCCGCCAGACGACGCCCATGCCGCCGCGCCCGAGCCTGCCGACGACGCGATAGCGCCCGGCCAGCAGTCGGCCGACCCCGTCGTCCACGCGTCCGCTCTCCTCCGAAGCCGAAGCCGAAGTCACCGCCGCCCCGTCCTGTGGCACTTCCCTGAGTGCCGTACAGCCTACGGGGCGGCAGTGACAACAGAAGTCGGCGCCAACAGCTGTGACAGGTCCGCTACTTGGCGGACGCCGTCAGGTCGCCCCGGCGCGGCGCGGCGAAGCCCTCCAGGTCCATGCGGGTCAGCCCGGTCGCCCTCGCCACCTCGGCGATGTCGAGCGCCCCGCAGTCCAGGCCGCGCAGCAGATAGCCGCTGAGGGCCTTGGCGGTCGCGGGCTCGTCCATGACGTCGCCGCCGGCCCGGTTGGCGTAGCGGGCGAGGCGGGCGGCGGCCTGCTCGAAGCCCTCGCGGTAGAAGGCGAAGACGGCCGCGTAGCGGGTGGGGATGTGGCCGGGGTGCATGTCCCAGCCCTGGTAGTAGGCGCGGGACAGCGCCCGCCGGGTGAGGCCGTAGTGCAGCCGCCAGGCGTCGTGGACCTGCGCGGTGGGGCCGACCGGAAGGACGTTCGTCGAGCCGTCCGACACCCGTACTCCCGTCCCCGCCGCCGCTACCTGCATGATCGCCTTCGCGTGGTCGGCGGCCGGGTGGTCGCTCGCCTGGTACGCGGCGGAGACGCCGAGGCAGGCGCTGTAGTCGAAGGTGCCGTAGTGCAGGCCGGTGGCGCGGCCCTCGGCGGCCTGGATCATGCGGGCGACGGTCGCCGTGCCGTCGGTGGCGAGGATGGACTGGCTGGTCTCGATCTGGATCTCGAAGCCGATCCGGCCCGCGTCGAGTCCGTGCGCCTTCTCGAAGGCCTCCAGGAGGCGCACCATCGCGGTGACCTGCTCGGCGTAGGTGACCTTGGGGAGGGTCAGGACCAGGCCCTCGGGCAGGCCTCCTGCCTCCATGAGCCCGGTCAGGAAGATGTCGAGGGTCCGGATGCCCCGGTCGCGCACCGGTGCCTCCATGCACTTCATCCGGATGCCCATGTACGGCGCCGCCGTGCCCTTGTCGTACGCCTCGGCGATCAGCCGGGCCGCGCGGGCGGCGGTCTCGTCCTCCTCGGCGTCGGGGCGCGGGCCGTAGCCGTCCTCGAAGTCGACCCGCAGGTCCTCGATGGGCTCGCGCTCCAACTTGGCGCGCACGCGCGCGTGGACGGGCTCGGCGAGTACGTCGGAGAGGCCGAGGACGGCGGCGAAGGAGGCCGCGTCGGGGGCGTGTTCGTCGAGGGCGGCGAGGGCCCGGTCGCCCCAGGAGCGGATCGTGTCGGCGGCGAAGACGTCGCCGGGGACGTAGACCGTGTGGACGGGCTGGCGGGTGCCGGGGTCTCCGGGGTAGCGGCGCTCCAGTTCGGCGTCGACCGGTGCCAGGGAGGCGCTGATCTCCTCGCTGATCGCGCCCGCGAGGCTCGTCGCCACCTTCTCCTGCTGGCCCTGACCCATCCCACACCCTCCAGGTTTCCGCTCTACGGAATCAACAATCCGTAGAACGAAGTTATCCATGGAGGTTCCCGCCGGTCAACACCCTGTCCACGGCGTGAACCCATGGCGTTCACTCCCGCCCCGAGGCCCCCTTCCGCCCGGCGCCTCGCCCCTTCATCCTGACTCGCAAGGGGAGGGATGCACATGTCGAGTGTCAGAACGGTGACGCGTCGCGCGGGGCTGACCACGCTGGTGGCGGCCGCCGTAGCCCTGCCATTGATCGGAACCGTACGCTCCACCACCGCCGTCCGGCACGACACCCGCCTGCTGGACGTCATGACGTTCAACCTGCGCTACGCGAGCAGCGACGAGCCCAACAGCTGGAAGGACCGCCGTCCGGTGCTGCGCGACCTGCTGCTCCGGGCGGCCCCCGACATCATCGGCACCCAGGAGGGCCTCTACACGCAGCTCCAGGACATCAAGCACGACCTCGCGCCGCACTACGACTGGATCGGCAGCGGCATCAAGGGCGGCAGCGACCACGAGGAGACGGCGATCTTCTACGACACCCGCCGTCTCGCCCCTGTCGCGTACGACCAGTACTGGCTCTCCGACACTCCCTCCGTGACCGGGTCGAACACCTGGGGCGGCGCCCATCCGCGCCTCGTCACGTGGATCCGCTTCCGCGACCTCGGGGACGGCGGCCGGCAGTTCTACGTCCTCAACACCCACCTGGACAACGCGAGTCAGTACGCACGCGAGCGTGCCGCCTCACTCATCGCCCAGCGCATCGCCCGCTTCGACCGCTCCCTGCCGCTCGTGGTGACCGGCGACTTCAACACCGCCGCGCACACCACCGCGGTCTACGACACGATGCTGGGCGCCGGTCTCAAGGACGCCTGGGACGCGGCAGCCGGACGCGGGCTCTCGTACGCCACCTTCCACGGCTACCACGAGCTCCTGCCGAACGGTGACCGCATCGACTGGATCCTGGTCACCCCGGGAGTCACCGTGCACCGGTCGGCCGTCGACACCTATTCCGAGAACAGCCAGTTCCCGAGCGACCATCTGCCGGTGCGGTCCACGATCAGCCTGGGATGAGCGGTTCGGTACGCGCGAAGGCCCCCGTGACCACGCGGGTCACGAGGGCCTCGTACGAGCTTGCGGGGATCAGCCCTTGCGGGTGTTGATCTCCTCGGTGAGCTGCGGGACGACGTCGAAGAGGTCGCCGACCACGCCGTAGTCGACGAGGTCGAAGATCGGGGCCTCGGCGTCCTTGTTGACGGCCACGATCGTCTTCGACGTCTGCATGCCGGCGCGGTGCTGGATGGCGCCGGAGATGCCGTTGGCGATGTAGAGCTGCGGGGAGACGCTCTTGCCGGTCTGGCCGACCTGGTTCGAGTGCGGGTACCAGCCGGCGTCGACGGCGGCACGCGAGGCGCCGACGGCCGCGCCGAGGGAGTCGGCGAGGGCCTCGATGATCGCGAAGTTCTCCGAGCCGTTGACACCACGGCCGCCGGAGACGACGATCGCGGCCTCGGTCAGCTCCGGACGGCCGGTCGACTCGCGCGGGGTGCGCGCGGTGACCTTGGTACCGGTGGCCTTGTCGGAGAAGGTGACCGCGAGGGCCTCGACGGTGCCGGCGGCCGGAGCGGCCTCCACGGCGGCCGAGTTCGGCTTCACGGTGATGACCGGGGTGCCCTTGGAGACACGGGTCTTGGTGGTGAAGGAGGCGGCGAACACCGACTGCGTGGCCACGGGACCCTCGTCACCGGCCTCCAGGTCGGTGGCGTCGGTGATGATGCCGGAGCCGATGCGCACCGCGAGGCGGGCGGCGATCTCCTTGCCCTCGGCGGAGGACGGCACCAGGACGGCGGCCGGGGAGACGGCCTCGTAGGCGGCCTGGAGGGCGTCCACCTTCGGTACGACGAGGTAGTCGGCGTACTCGGCGGCGTCGTGGGCGAGCACCTTCACCGCGCCGTGCTCGGCGAGCGCGGCGGCGGTGTTCTCGGCACCGGGGCCGAGGGCGACCGCGACGGGCTCGCCGATA
Source organism: Streptomyces xylophagus (assembly GCF_000716435.1). GTDB lineage: Bacteria > Actinomycetota > Actinomycetes > Streptomycetales > Streptomycetaceae > Streptomyces > Streptomyces xylophagus. The sequence goes on along the minus strand of NZ_JNWO01000005.1, from coordinate 487,732 downwards.
CGGCGGGCCAGGGTCAGCAGCTCCAGGGTGGGCTTGCGGACGGCGCCGTCCACGTGGTCGACGTAGACGAGAACTTCAGCCATGGGAATGGTCTCCTGCGTGCGTGCGAAGTCTGAGGGGAGGTAAGCGAGTTGGGCCGTGACCCTTGGGGCCTTAGATGAACTTCTGGCCCGCGAGGAACTCGGCGAGCTGCTTGCCGCCCTCGCCCTCGTCCTTGACGATCGTGCCGGCGGTGCGCGCGGGGCGCTGCGCCGCGGAGTCGACGGCCGTCCAGGCACCTTCGAGGCCGACCTCGTCGGTGTCGATCTCCAGGTCGGAGAGGTCCCAGGCCTGAACCGGCTTCTTCTTGGCGGCCATGATGCCCTTGAAGGACGGGTAACGCGCCTCGCCCGACTGGTCGGTGACGGACACGACGGCCGGCAGGGAGGCCTCGAGCTGCTCGGAGGCGGTGTCGCCGTCACGGCGGCCCTTGACGACGCCGTCCGCGACGGAGACCTCGGAGAGCAGCGTGACCTGCGGGACGCCCAGGCGCTCGGCCAGCAGGGCGGGGATCACACCGGCGGTGCCGTCGGTGGAGGCCATGCCGGAGACGACCAGGTCGAAGCCGGCCTTCTCGATCGCCTTGGCCAGCACCAGGGAGGTGCCGATGACGTCGCTGCCGTGCAGGTCGTCGTCCTCGACGTGGATCGCCTTGTCGGCGCCCATGGACAGCGCCTTGCGCAGGGCGTCCTTGGCGTCCTCCGGGCCCACGGTCAGGACGGTGATCTCCACGTCGTCGTCCGAGTTCTCGGAGATCTGCAGCGCCTGCTCGACCGCGTACTCGTCGAGCTCGGAGAGCAGACCGTCCACGTCGTCCCGGTCGACGGTCAGGTCATCGGCGAAGTGCCGGTCGCCAGTGGCGTCGGGCACGTACTTCACAGTGACAACGATCCTCAAGCTCACGCCGGCTCTCCTACTGCATCGTCATTTTTCGGCTGCCTACTTCCAGGCAGCATAGGCGCCTAGAACGGCCGTTCCCGGTGGGGGCGACCGGTGCTCCGAGCGAAATATTACTCGCCAGTACGCACCACTACGCTCCCCCAGGGGGTGCCCGCTAAGCAAGCGCTTTGAACTGTGACCTGTGCAACGCAGCGTAATCGGAACTCGACGCTTTCGCAGGGTGGCCCGTCACCTACCGGGAGTGGCCTCAGTCACGCAGCCCGTTGAAGCGCCCCTGGTGGTAGAGGAGCGGGCGGCCGGAGCCGGCCGGGTCGCCGAGGACGACCTCGGCCAGGACGATGCGGTGATCCCCCGCGGGCACGCGCGCGACGACCCGGCACACCAGCCAGGCCAGCACGTCATCCAGGACCGGCACGCCCTCGGGCCCCTCGTGCCAGGCGGTGGGCGCCCCGAACCGGTCGGCGCCGCTGCGGGCGAAGGTGGCGGCCAACTGCTCCTGGTGCTCGCCGAGTATGTGCACGCCGACATGGTCGGCCCCGGATATCGCCGGCCAGCTGGACGCGCCGGTGCTGATCCCGAAGGACAGCATCGGGGGCTGTGCGGAGACGGAACTGAGGGAGGTGGCGGTGAAGCCGACCGGGCCGTTCTCACCGCGCGCGGTGATCACCGCCACACCGGCGGCGTGCTGCCGGAAGACGGAGCGCAGCAGGTCGGGAGAGGCGTGCTGAGGAGTACGGGTGCCGAGGTCGGGCGTGGCCGTCATGGACGTGTCCTTCTGCGGAGGGGACGAGCGGGGTCCGTGGCTGCTCAACAGCCCGGACAGCGCGCGCTCGCGGTGCGGGCCAGGTCGACGTGCACCCGCCCGAAGAGAAGGAGTTCCGTAGGCATACGGTCAGGTTGACGATAGGTGGTGCGCGCAGTCAAGTACGTTCCGGCATATGGGAGATGGCTCACCGAAGTCGTCACAACCGTCAGACCGCCTCACCCAGAGCCGCGATGACATCCGCCTTGCGGGGGAGGCCGGTGGCACGCCGTACGACCCGCCCGTCGGCGTCGAGGACCAGCACGGTGGGGGTCTTCAGGATGTCGAGTTCCCGTACGAGGTCCAGATGGTCCTCGGCGTCGATCTCGATGTGCTGGACACCCGGGACCATGCCGGCCACCTCGCCCAGCACCCGGCGCGTGGCCCGGCAGGGCGCGCAGAAGGCGCTGGAGAACTGCACCAGGGTTGCCCTCTCGCCGAGGTCGCCGCCCAACTCGGCGGCGCCGAGCCGCTTTCCGCCGTCGCGCCCACGCACGCGCACTCTCCCGCCCCGCCGCCGATGCAGCACTCCGTAGGCGCTCGCCGCCGCGAGCACCACCACGCACACCACAAGTCCGGTCATCGAATCCTCCAGCGTTCACGAGACTGCAAAGATTCCCGGCACCCGGAATCGTTTCCGCTGCGGAATCCTTGATTCATGGACATCGACGTACGAGGACCGCGCTTCGGGGCGGCCCTGACGACCGTAGTACTGGCGGTCGTGCTGATCACCGGCAGCTTCTGGCTGCTGGCCTGGCAGACCCTGGCGTTCGCGCTGGGCGCGGCGGGCGGCGTGGGCCGTTCGCCGTACGGCTGGCTGTTCCGGACGGTCGTACGGCCGCGGATCGGGCCGCCGACCGAGTTCGAGGCGCCTCAGCCGCCGCGGTTCGCGCAGACGGTCGGACTGGTCTTCGCCGTGGTGGGGCTGGTCGGTTTCGGCCTGGGGCCCACCTGGCTGGGGCTCGCGGCCACCGGCCTGGCGCTCGCCGCCGCGTTCCTCAATGCCGCGTTCGGGTACTGCCTCGGGTGCGAGATGTACCTGCTCGCGCGCCGCGTGACGGTACGTGCACAGTAAAGGCAATTTAAAAGGCCGAGGTGGATCAAGTGATGGACGTGACGAGGATCTCGCCGTTCTGCGGCACGAGGACTGGCCAGTCGTTCGTTCTTCGGGCACGATCTGCGCAATGCCGTAAACCTACGGCTGCGTAACTTTCCCGCCCGGAGAACCCCTTCAGGCAGAGAGAAGGGTCCACCCCGTCCATGGCTGAGCTTGTCTACCGTCCCGTCGTCGGTCTCGCCCAAACGTTGTTCAAGGCCTGGGACCTCAAGATCGACTGCAAGGGATCGGAGAACATTCCGCGCTCGGGCGGCGCCGTGCTGGTCAGTAATCACATCAGCTACCTGGACTTCATCTTCGACGGTCTGGCCGCCCTGCCGCAGAAGCGCCTGGTGCGCTTCATGGCGAAGGAGTCGGTGTTCCGGCACAAGATCTCGGGCCCCCTGATGCGCGGCATGAAGCACATCCCGGTGGACCGCAAGCAGGGCGAGACGGCCTACCAGCACGCGCTGCAGTCCCTGCGCGACGGTGAGATCGTCGGCGTCTTCCCCGAGGCGACGATCTCCCAGTCCTTCACCCTGAAGAGCTTCAAGTCCGGTGCCGCGCGCATGGCTCAGGAGGCCGGCGTCCCGCTGATCCCGATGGCTCTGTGGGGCACCCAGCGCCTGTGGACCAAGGGCCACCCGAAGAACTTCAAGCGCAGCCACACCCCGATCACCATCCGGGTGGGCGAGCCGGTGGAGGCTCCCCAGGACCAGTACGCGGGTGCGATCACCCGCCGGCTGCGCGAGCGCGTCCAGGAGCTGCTGGAGGCCGCCCAGCGCGCCTATCCGGTACGGCCCAAGGGCCCGGACGACACATGGTGGATGCCGGCCCATCTCGGTGGTACGGCACCCACTCCCGAAGAGGTCAAGGCGGCCGAGGCGCGCTGAATCGTCACGCCGGGGCGTGGACGGTGATCCGCGCCCCGGGGCTGAACTTCTCGAGCAGTTCGGCGAGTTCGGCACCCGCCCGCTCGACCTCGGCGACGGGCATCGGCGCCAGACTCTCCAACAGGAAGACGGCGGAGGCCGTTTCCTCGGTGAGCCTGGTGCGCGGCCCCTGCCGCCAGTTCCAGCGACGGCATGTGACACCGGCCGCGTCGCACCACACCACCTCGCCCGCGTCGGGGTGTTCGACGACCTCCTCGCCGCCCGCGACGGTCACGAAGTCCTCGTCCCCGGTGGCCCGTACGAGCGTCATCCCGCCCTGGATGCGGTCGGTGTCCTCGCCGCCCACGGGGATCAAGTGGGCGACGCTGATGGCGTTGTAGAGGTCGACCAGCACATTGATGCGGGGCAGCCCGCCGTCCGAGAGCGCCCTCTTGGCCAGCGCCTCCGCCGAGTTGCGAGTGCGCGACGGCTTCGATCCGAACGCCGTGTACACCTCGCGCCAGGCCGCCATGTGCGGGTCCTCGTGCGGGGCGCGCCCGTCCAGTCGTACGGCCAGACGGCGGGCCGCGTCGTCGAGGAGCGCCGAACTCGCGTCGGTGCTCGGCCCGTTGACCAGTCCGGTCGCCTCGATCGCTACATGCGTGAACCCGGGGGCAAGGGCGCGGACTTCGTCGGACACGGTCAGGGTGAGGGTCATGGTCTGCCTCAGAGTGCGGTCGGGAGCGTCTTCCAGAGGTGCGGCCGGTCGCGGGCGGCCTTGAGGGCGCTCAGTACGACCGGGTGCGGTTCAGCATACAGGACTGGATAGTCCAGCTCATTGAACTCCGGATCGGGCACCAAGGCCAGCCGCTCGCCGTCGAGCGAGAACTGCGCGTCCACGCCCGGCTTGTTGCCGCGCGGATCCTGCCGGTGCCAGGCCCCGTTGAACCGCACGGCGACCAGCCCGTGGACAACGTCGAACTTCTGGTAGCACAACGCCGTCGGGATGTCCTCGGCCCGCAGCAGCGCGGCCAGGGCGTGCGCCTTTGCGTAGCAGATGCCGGTGCCCTGCTCGAGCACGTCGGAGGCCCGCCAGGTGACGCGCGGATCACCGGAGTCCTGCGAGTGCGGGATGGCGTCCCGCACGAACTCGAACGCCAGCCGTGCATAGGCATACGAGTCCGTCGCACTCCTGGCCAGCCGCGCGGCCGTCTCCAGCACAAGGGGATGGCCATGGTCGATGACCTCGTCGGCGGCCAAATAGGCGGACAGGTCGGGGGTGTTCTGGATCAGCTCCATGCCTGCAGAGCATAGGAAAGCGATCACCCGAGAGTCAATGACTTTTCAGGTGACCGCATACCTATGCAACAGCTCTTTGGAATCGTCTAGCGCGCCATCTCTTCCTTGAGCGCCGCCACGAACGCGTCCACGTCGTCCTCGGTCGTGTCGAAGCCGCACATCCAGCGGACGTCGCCGGCCGCCTCGTTCCAGAAGTAGAAGCGGAACCGCTGCTGCAGGCGCACGCTCACGTCGTGCGGAAGGCGGGCGAAGACGCCGTTGGCCTGCACCGGGTAGAGGATCTCCACGCCGTGCACCGCGCGGACGCCCTCGGCGAGGCGCTGGGCCATCTCGTTGGCGTGGCGGGCGTTGCGCAGCCACAGGTCCTTGGCGAGAAGCGCCTCCAACTGCACAGAAACGAAGCGCATCTTGGAGGCGAGCTGCATGGACAGCTTGCGCAAGTGCTTCATGTGGCTGACGGCGTCCTGGTTGATCACCACGACCGCCTCGCCGAAGAGAGCACCGTTCTTCGTACCGCCCAGGGACAGGATGTCGACGCCGACCGCGTTGGTGAACGTCCGCATGGGGACGTCCAGGGAGGCCGCCGCGTTGGCTATCCGGGAGCCGTCGAGGTGGACCCTCATCCCGCGCGCGTGGGCGTGGTCGCAGATCGCGCGGATCTCGTCGGGCGAGTAGAGGGTGCCGAGTTCGGTGCTCTGGGTGATCGAGACGACCTGCGGCATCGCGCGGTGCTCGTCGTCCCAGCCGTAGGCCTGCCGGTCGATCAGTTCGGGCGTGAGCTTGCCGTCCGGGGTGGGCACCGTGAGGAGCTTGAGGCCGCCCATGCGTTCGGGGGCGCCGCCCTCGTCGACGTTGATGTGCGCGCTCTCGGCGCAGATCACCGCGCCCCAGCGGTCGGTGACCGCCTGGAGCGCGACGACGTTCGCGCCGGTGCCGTTGAAGACCGGGAAGGCCTCGGCCGTAGGGCCGAAGTGGCTGCGGATGATGCCCTGGAGGTGGTCGGTGTAGTCGTCCTCGCCGTAGGCGACCTGGTGGCCGCCGTTCGCGAGGGCGAGGGCGGCGAGCACCTCGGGGTGGGCGCCGGCGTAGTTGTCGCTGGCGAAGCCGCGGATCTCCGGGTCGTGATGGCGACGGGCGTCGGTCTTCGGAGGGTTCACGGCTTCTCGGTCAGCCACAGACGGTTTCCGTTCACTTCGGAGGCGGGCTTGTCCCAGACGCCGGCGATGGCCTCGGCGAGGTCCTTGACGTCGGTGAAGCCCGCGAACTTCGCGTTGGGGCGTTCGGCGCGCATCGCGTCGTGCACCAGCGCCTTCACCACCATGACGGCGGCGGCGGACGTGAGACCGTCCTCGCCGGCGCCCTTGCGGTAGCCGTCGGCCATCGCAAGGGTCCAGGCCTCGGCGGCGGCCTTCGAGGCGGAGTACGCCGCGTTGCCCGCCGTGGGCTTGCTGGCGCCGGCCGCGCTGATCAGGAGGTAGCGGCCGCGTTCGCTGCGCTCCAGGCCGTCGTAGAAGGCCAGGGAGGTGTGCTGCACGGTGCGGATGAGCAGCTTCTCGAGCAGGTCCCAGTCGGCGAGGTCGGTGTCGGTGAAGGTGGCGCTGCCGCGCCAGCCGCCGACGAGGTGGACCAGGCCGTCGACATGGCCGAAGTCCTTCTCGATGTGCGCGGCCCAGTCGCGGGTCGCCTGCGGGTCGAGCAGGTCGACGGTGTCGCCTACGACGGTGGCGCCGCCGTGCGCGTAGCGGGCCGCGTCCACGGCCTCCGCCAGGCGCTCGGGATGCGCGTCCGAGCCGACGACGGTCGCGCCCGCCTCGGCGAGCCGCAGCAGCACGGCACGGCCCGCGGGCCCGCCCGCTCCGGCCACCGCGATCACCGCGCCGTTGAGCGCCCCGTTCCCCATGGTCCTCGCCTCCTGAGCCACTTCGGTGCTGCGGTCGCTCACGCGGCGATCCGCTCGGCGCTCTCCGCGGTGATGCCCTTGGTCGAGGCGATCACGTTCTTCAGCTTCTTGGAGAGTGCCTCATAGAACATGCTCAGCGGAAACTCGTCCGGAAGCACGTCATCCACGAGTTTCCGCGGCGGCTGGCTCAGGTCGAGGGCGTCCGGGCCCTTGGCCCACTTGGAGCCCGGGTGCGGAGCGAGGTAGGTGGCGACCAGCTCGTAGGCCTTGAACCAGTGGACGAGCTTGGGGCGGTCGATGCCCGCGCGGTAGAGGTCCTCAATGTCGGCGCACAGCTGGTTGGTGACCTCGGGGGCGCGCTGCCAGTCGATGTGCAGCTTGTTGTCGGTCCAGCGGACGACGTCGTGCTTGTGCAGGTAGGCGAAGAGGAGCTGGCCGCCGAGACCGTCGTAGTTGCGGACGCGCTCGCCGGTGACCGGGAAGCGGAACATGCGGTCGAAGAGGACCGCGTACTGCACGTCACGGGCCTGCGGGACGCCGTCGGCCTCCAGCTTCACGGCCTCCTTGAAGGCGGTGAGGTCGCAGCGCAGCTCCTCCAGGCCGTACATCCAGAACGGCTGGCGCTGCTTGATCATGAACGGGTCGAAGGGCAGGTCGCCGTGGCTGTGGGTGCGGTCGTGGACCATGTCCCACAGGACGAAGGCCTCCTCGCAGCGCTTCTGGTCATGGACCATCGTGGCGACGTCCTCGGGCAGTCGCATGCCCAGGATGTCGACGGCGGCCTCGGTGACCCGGCGGAATCGGGCGGCCTCGCGGTCGCAGAAGATGCCACCCCAGGAGAATCGTTCCGGCGCCTGGCGTACGGCGATGGTCTCCGGGAAGAGCACGGCGGAGTTGGTGTCGTAGCCGGACGTGAAGTCCTCGAAGGTGATCCCGCAGAACAGCGGGTTGTCGTAGCGGGTCGCCTCCAGCTCGGCCAGCCAGTCGGGCCAGACCATGCGCAGGACGACCGCTTCGAGGTTGCGGTCCGGGTTGCCGTTCTGCGTGTACATCGGGAAGACGACCAGGTGCTGGAGTCCGTCCCGGCGGTGCGCGGCGGGCTGGAAGGCCAGCAGCGAGTCGAGGAAGTCGGGCACCTGGAAGCCGTCGGCGGCCCACTGCTCCAGATCCCTGACGAGCGCGGCGTGGTACGCGGCATCGTGCGGGAGCAGCGGGGAAAGCTCCTCGACGGCGCCCGTCACGCGGCGCACCGCGAACTCGGCGTCCGAGCGGTCCGGGGCGTCCTCGGCCGCGAAGTCGATCGAGCCGTCCTTGGACTGCCATGGCCGGATCCGCTCCACGGCATCCTTGAGCACGGGCCATGCCGGATGCTCCACCACCCTGGTCACGGGAGGAACCCGCTCCTCCGAACCCACCTGCACAAGAATTTCCGTCATGTCCCACCTTCCACGGGAGAACCTCGCGTATGGACAGCGTATGTGTTCATGGTTTCTCCCAGCAAGGGGAGCTCCCGCAATTTATCCTGCGCCTCTCGACTGTCACCGCCTTTTTTCCTGTCGGACACAGAGATGGCGATTACTTCCGCTGCGGCGGGGTAGGCGAGCGGGCGTCCTCTCCCGAGGGCCGGTTTCGGTCAACGCCCGCGGGACTCGCCCACGGCCGGGTGACGGCGTCGCACAGTGAGCTCGAGGCGCACCCCGAATCCGCCGTGTACGCGCGGGTACATCGCCGGGCCCGGCCATTAGGCTGCGGCTCTGCCGCGTGGACGCCGGTGTCCGGCCGCGCCCACGCGTGCGTGCCGAGCCGCCGTCGACGGAAGCGAGTTGAACCTTGAACTTCCTTACCATCGGTCACCGCGGAGTCATGGGTCTCGAACCCGAGAACACTCTCCGTTCCTTCGTCGCCGCCGAGCAGGCCGGCCTCGATGTCATCGAACTCGATCTGCATCTGAGCAGCGACGGCGCCCTCGTCGTCATGCACGACGCCGACGTGGACCGTACGACCGACGGAACCGGTCCGATCGCCGGGCAGACCCTCGGCGAGCTGCGCACCCTGGACGCGGGCCGCGGCGAGCGCGTGCCGGTCTTCGAAGAGGTACTGGACGCGGTCGGGTCGCCGATCCAGGCCGAGATCAAGGATCTGGCGGCGGCGCGGGCGCTGGCCGAGGTCATGCACCGGCGGGACCTGGTCGGGCGGGTCGAGGTGTCCTCGTTCCACGACGAGGCGATCGCCGAGATCGCCCGCCTGGTGCCCGGCGTCCGCACCGCACTGATCGCCAGCCGTTTCGGCCCGGACGTGGTGGAGCGGGCCACCGAGGCCGGTGCCGAAACGGTCTGCCTCAACATCCGCCGGCTCACCCTGGAGGTCGTCGAGGCGGCCCGCAAGGCGGACCTGAAGATCATCGGCTGGGTGGTGAACACCCAGGACCAGCTGCGGCTCGTCCGCGCCCTGGAGCTGGACGGCGCGACCACCGACTACCCGGAGATCAAACGCACGGGCCGCTTTACGGCGTAGCGGCTATGCGAGTTCCTTGACCAGCAGCTCGAACTGCAGGTCGTCGCGCTGCGGCACACCGAACCGCTCGTCGCCGTACGGGAACGGGGTCATCCGGCCCGTACGGCGATAGCCGCGCCGCTCGTACCAGGCGATGAGGTCGTTCCGTACGGAGATCACGGTCATGTGCATCTCCCGCACGCCCCAGGTCTCCCGGGCCGCGCGCTCCGCCTCCGCGATGATCACCTTGCCGAGGCCGCCACCCTGGAGCTGCGGGCTGACGGCGAACATCCCGAAGTAGGCGTGATCGCCGCGGTGTTCGAGCTGACAGCAGGCGACGACCTGCCCGTCGCGTTCCACGACCAGCAGTCGGCTGTCGGGCGACTTGATGACCGCGAGCACACCTTCGGGGTCGGTCCGCTGCCCTTCGAGGATGTCCGCCTCGGTGGTCCAGCCGGCCCGACTGGCGTCCCCCCGATAAGCCGACTCGATCAACACGACCAAGGCGTCCGCATCGGCGTCAGTGGCGTCGCGGAAGGTCAGTCCGGTGGCGGCGGTGTCCATGGTGCACAACTCCGATCAGGGCGCGGCTCGAGCAGAGACGAGAGTAACGCGGCCTCGGAGACTAGGCTCCGGCCGCATGGTGCACGTACTGAGCAGCCGCATCCTGCTGCGGCCCACCGATCCCGAGCGGTCCCGCGCCTTCTACGGCGAGCAGTTGGGGCTGCCCGTCTACCGGGAGTTCGGCACAGGCGTGGGGCGGGGGACCGTCTACTTCCTCGGCGGAGGCTTCCTGGAGGTCTCCGGGCGCTCGGACACCCCGCCCTCCCCCGCCGCCGCACAACTGTGGTTGCAGGTCGCGGACGCGGGGGCCGCGCACGAGGAGCTGCGGGCGAAGGGGGTCGAGATCGTGCGACCGCCGGTCAAGGAGCCCTGGGGACTGGTGGAGATGTGGGTCGCGGATCCGGACGGGACCCGGATCGTGCTGGTGGAGGTGCCCGCGGATCATCCGCTGCGGTACCGGCCGGGGATCTAGAGGCTGCGGAAAATCCGGGCCTACGGCGGCCAGGGCGGCCTTCCGCGCCCGGATGGCCGGGGTCGCGGCCCGGGCTTAGCGTGCTGGGAGGGGAGCTTTCCGCGGAAGGAACGCCATGAAGCTCGACGGACCGGTGACCGGTGGACCCTGCTGGGCCGAACTGGGGACCAGTGATCTGGAGGCGGCCAAGCGGTTCTACGCGGACGTGTTCGGCTGGCGTCCGGAGACCGACCCCCGGCAGGAGGCCGGCGGCTACACGGTCGCGCACATCGGGGACGCGGCGGTCGCCGCGCTGACGCCGCTGTTCCAGGAGTCGCAACCGGTCGCGTGGAACGTGTCGTTCGCGGTCGCGGACGCCGACGCGACGGCGGCGAAGATACGCGCGGCGGGCGGGACCCTGCTGATGGAACCGATTGACGTGTTCGACATCGGCCGCTTCACGGTCGCCCTCGACCCGGGCGGCGCCGCGTTCCAGACCTGGCAGGCCCGCACCTTTCCCGGCGCCGGGCTGTTCAACGCGCCCGGCGCGCTGGGCTGGGTGGAACTGCTGACACGGGCGCCCGAGCGGGCGGAGACCTTCTACACGACGGTCTTCGGCTGGACCGTCCGTCCCTCGGCGCACTACCCGCAATGGGGCATCGACGGCGCCGACTTCGGCGGCATGATGACGATGGACGAGAAGTTCCCGCCGGAGGTGTCCCCGCACTGGCTGCCGTACTTCGCCGTGGCGGACGTCGACACCACCGCCGCGACGGTGACGGCGGCGGGCGGCACGGTCCTCATGGAACCCACGTCCATGGCCGACGTGCGGCGGATCGCGGTGCTGCGGGATCCGCAGGGGGCGGTGTTCGGGGTGTATGCGGAGGGCGGGGAGAGCTGAGGCGGCGCCCCCGTTTCCCACTCCTCCGCCCTCACCCTCACGCCAACCGCGTCACCGTCACCCGGTCGATCACCGGCGCGTACGCGGAGCGTTGGCCGTATTGGTTCATGGACCGGCCGTCGTGGTCCGGGAGTTCGTCGGCGGTGAAGGTGAGGGTGTTGGTGCCCTGGTCGAGGGTGACAGGGACGGAGAGGTCGTGGAAGTTGTTGAAGTGGAAGGTGGTGGGGAACAGGACGCGCTGCGGGGCGGCCCCGTTGATCGCGATGTCGGCGTGGCGGCAGACCGGGTCCGGGTTGTAGTGGGTGGCGGGCGCCTGTTCGCCGTTGGAGTAGCGGATCGTGAGCGCGTGGCGGCCTGCCCGCTCCGCCGTCACGGTGACGGTGAGGGCGTTCGCGGGTCCGGTGCCGATGCCGTCGACCACCTTGCCGCCCGTGGCGAACGTATAGGCGCCGGTGGTCCTGGCGCTGCCGGTCGTGGTGCCTTCCTCCGCCGGGTGCGTCGAGGTGGGGAGGAGGCCGCGTGAGGGGCCTGTGCGGAGGCGGTCCAGGATGAGTTCGTCCGAAGTTCCGGTGACGGTGATCTTGTTGATGCCCGACGCGAGGAACAGGGGGACGTCGGATCGTTCAACAATCCCTACGTTCTCACCGTTAATCGTCAACTCCCCCTCCCCGGAGCCGATCACATCGACGGTCACCGTCGCCTCTCCGTCCTCCGCCGCGTGCACCCAGAAGGTTGCCGTGCCGCCCCTCGGGAGTACGGCGACACCGGGGCCCGAAGCTCCGCGCTGCGCGTAGTCGACGCGCGCACCACCACCCAGGACCGCGAACTCGGCGTCGTACAGCGCGGGAGCGGTCACGCACTCGTCGCGCAGGGCGAGGTCGAGCTTGTCGATGACCGCGTCACCACGTGTGGCGCCGAGGTCGGGGTCCAGGGCGGCGAGGGTGATCGTGTGCTTGCCGGCGGTCAGCTCGACCCGGGTGTCGGCGTGACCCCACACCGCCCACTTGTAGCCGAGCGGCAGCCGGAGTTCCTGCGGGTGCCTGCCGTCGACGCGGAGGAAGACGTTGGTGGGCCCCTGCTCGCGCACCGCGTCGGCCAGGTTGTACGAGTTGGCATAGACGCTCAGGTCGTACGTCCCGTCCTGCGGGACCTCCACGGAGAAGGCGAGCACGCCGTCGGAGCCTGTGCGGAGTCCGCCCACGTGATAGCCGGTCGAGCCGGCGAACTTGTCGACGTCGGACGGCGACCCCTCGGGTCCGTTGAGCGAATGGCCGTCGCCGATGTAGGCCGCGTCCTCGGCCTGGTACGTGTGCCGCCAGCCGACCGAGGGCGGCAGTGCTACGGCCCCCTTGCCTCCCGGAGAGAGGATCACTTGGTATGCCGACATCTCCTCCAGGTCCGCCAGACGCACCGTCACTTTGCCCTCGATGACAGGCAGTTCGCTATCTGCCAGCCTCAACGGCTGTGCCGAGACGCCGACTTGGCCCGTCCAGGGGATCTCCAGGAGCCGTACGTGGACGGTCGCACCGAAGACTTCGGGGTCCACGCGCTCGAACACGACGTCCGCGGATCCGCCCGCACCGCCGAGCAGTACGCGCGCCTGCCGCTTGGTCCGGTCGAGCGCGGCGACGCCCTGCAGCGTGTACTGGACGTTGGGGTGAGGCGCGGTGACGCGGACGGTGTTGCCGGTGAACTGCCCGTAGGCGTTGAAGAGCCACCACTGGCCGTTGCCCTTGTTGGCCTCCACGACCGAGTCGTTGAGGTTGCCGTCGATGTTCCAGTACGCCATGTCGGCGTCGACCTTGGACTCCTCGATCGCGGCGATCCACTGGATCATCTGCCCCGGGACGGACACGTGGTAGTTGTGGGCGTACTCGTTGATGTTGACGGGGAGTGGCTCGATGCCCAACTCCCGCTCCAGCGCGCGGTACTTGGCCACGTTCGTGCGGATCTCGTCGGGCGAGGACAGCTCGTGCCAGGTGACGACGTCGGGCAGCACGTCCTCGGCCTTGGCGAACTCCAGGAAGCCCTTGACCTCGTCGTACAGTTCGCAGGTGTTGGGGCCGGCGATGCGGGCGCCCGGGTGGAGTTCCTTGATGAGCCGGTAGAGGTCCCGCCAAGCGGCGAAGTAGTGGTGCGGGTGGGTGCGCCAGGAGACCTGGTCGTAGCCCCACTCCCCCGTGCCGTACATGTTGCCCTCGGGCTCATTGAACGGGACGTACACGACATGGGACTTGTACGCGCCGAGCGCCAGCACCTGTTCGACCTGCCTGCGGACGCGTGCCGTGAAGTCGGCGAGGCGTTCGGCTCCGGTGGCGCCGGGCCATTCGTAGGGGAAGCCCCGGTAGATGTCGGTCATGTAGACGTAGACGTCCTTGCCGCCCGCCTCGACGAAGGGTTCCAGGATCTCCAGGGCGTCGGCGCCCGGGTGCTGGGTGCCGTCCTGGGCCTTGGTGGAGACCGTGTGGACGTACATGCCCTCGACGGCGTTGCGGCTGGGGACGCCGTCGCCGTAGAGGCCGTAGAGCGTGCCGCTCGCGCCTCCGTGGAAGGGGCCCGTGTCGGTGCCGAGGTCGATGACGAGTTTCCCAGAGGTGGGGGCGGTGGAGGCTGCGGCTGCCACGGCATCAATCCCTTGTTCGACATGTCGTACGCCAGTCGGCGTCCCGAACCGGCCTGGTCGAACGTAGGGAGATCACGGGACTCGCGTCAACGGTCCATCGGCGCCCGTGTACGCGGCTCAGACGCGCAGCATGCCCAGCCGGCCTTCCAGCTGAACCAGCAACTCGCCGAGCAGGGTGGCCAGTTCGCCCTGCCCGGGGTCGTCCAGTCCGGAGAGCACGGTGGTCTCGTAGGCGAGCTGCTCGGGCAGGATGGCGTCGACGAGTTCGCGTCCGGCGTCCGTGAGGCGGACGTGGGCGACGCGGCGGTCGCGGGTGTCGCCTCGGCGTTCCACGAGCCCTCGCTCGGTCAGCTGCTTGAGGCGCTTGGTGACGGCGGCGCCCGAGGAGAAGGTCTCCCGGGTCAGCTCGCTCGGTGTCAGCTCGTGCCCGGTGCGGCGGAGCGCGCCGAGGAGGTCGAACTCGGGGCGGCTGAGCCCGGCCCGGCGCAGGGGCGCGTCCTCGGCCTGCTGGAGCAGGGCGGCGCACCGGTTGATGCGGCCGATGATCTCCATCGGGCCGGTGTCGAGGTCGGGGTGCACGGTCTGCCACTGCCCGACGACGGCGGCGACGGTATCGCGCCGGGTCGCACTCGGAGCGGTGGGGCGGGCCGCGCCGTCCACCGGCCGTCCATTGGTTGCCGTCATCCCCGTACGCCCTCCGTCTTCCAGCCCGTGCACCGATCCGCGGTCGGCCAGGAGTGCGACTCCTGGCGTCGTACCGTCGCGGCGAGCGTACGGTGTCCGGACTGCTCGGCGAGCACGACCCGCTCCTGGGGCAGGGCGCGCTGCCACCACTCGCCGGACGCGGCGTCGGCGGTGGCACGGAGTTCGACCAGGGCGGCAGCGAGCGCGCGGTGCGCGGATTCCAGGGCTCCGGGCGCGGGAGTCGGCTCCGCCAGGAGGTGTGCGGCGCGCTCACCTGCCCGTTCCACCGCCGCCAGCGCCTCCTCGATGCGGTCGGTCGCGCGGCGGTTGGTGACGGCGGCCGCGGCGACAAGGCCGACCAGGGCGCCGACGAGGGTGTCCACGACCCTCTCGGTGATCAGTTCACCGGGCTGCTGGGCTCGGGCGAACTCGGTGATGAGCAGCGCCATCGGGGTCACACAGACGCTGCCGAGCCAGTAGTTGCGGCTGATCAGCGCCTCGGCACCGAAGCCGAAGGCGAGACAGCACAGTACGAGGGCCGTCGGGTGCGCATGGGCGAGCGGGGCCACCGCGGCGAAGACCAGCACACCGGCGAGATTGCCGACGACCCGCTGCACGCCCCGGCTCCAGGTGAGCGTGATGTTGGCCTGGTAGAGGGAAGCGGCGGTGACCAGGGCCCAGTAGGGACGGCCCACGCCGAGGGCGAGGGAGGCGTATCCGGCGAGGGCGCAGCCGAGTGCCGTGCGCAGGACGAGGGGGGTGAGCCGGCCGAGCCTGGTCCACAACGGGCGGGCGGGAGTGGCGAGTTCGGCGTCCACGCCGAGGAGTTCGGCCACGGCGCCCGCCGGGGCGTCGGTCTGCGGGACCGGTCCCCTGCTGCGCAGTTCGTGCGCCCAGGTGCCCAAGCGCTCCGGGTCGGCGTCCGCGGGCGCGGCGAGCGCGACCTCGGCACGGACGAGGAGGCGTTCGAGGGCGCGTCGGGGCGGGGTGGGGGTGCCGGTGGCGAGCAGGGACTGCCAGGCGGCGTGGATGGCGGCTGCCGCGGCGGCACGCGCGCGTGGGTGGTCGTCGTCGGCACACGCGCGTGGGCTGTCATCGTCGGCACGCGCGCGTGCATGGCCCTTTCCGGTGCCGTGTGCGGCGGCGTACGCGGCAGCCGCGTTCAGGGCCTGGGCGGTGGCGCGGCGCTCGGGGCCGTAGGGCCGGACGAGGCCGGGCGCCATGCAGACGAGCCATGCCCAGGCGCCCGCGGCGACCGCCAGCGCGAGGTGGCCGGGAACCTGGCCGAGCGTCTGCGGTGCGAAGAGCGAGGCCGAGCTGATGAAGGTGAGGACGACGTTCCCGGGCGGGCCGATCCGGGTCGCGTCGCAGAGCCCCTTCTGTACGGCGGCCAGGGCGGCGCCGACCGTGACCAGCACGACGGCGTCGGTGGTGAGGGAGGCCGTGACCAGTGCGACGGCGAGACCGCCGACCATCCCGAGCACCACCCACACCAAGGCGCGGGCCCGGGCGGCGTACGGCTTGTTGTGGGCGTAGAGCGCGCACAGGGACCCGGCCATCGTGTACATCGCCAGGTCGAGGCGACCGAGGGCCAGCAGGGTCAGGTTGGGCGGGGCGACCGAGGCGACCACGCTGAGCGCGGGCTTGAACCAGATGTCGGAGGGCCGGCCGAGACGCAGCACGCCGGTGAGCGGGAGACGTCGGGCGCGTGGGGTGGGGGCGGGGGTCGCACTGCTCATGGGAAACAAGATTAGCAGGTGTTTTACTCGTGAAATATTTCTCGGGAACACGCCTCCGACGCGCCCTCACCTGCCGCTCACCTGCCGCTTGTCTGCCGCGCTCCGCCGAGTGCTCCCCGTGTACACCGTTGCGCTCGGTTGCGCCCCGTGCGGCAGGGGCATCCTGTGACCGACTGTCGACGGAAAGTGAGATCGGGGCGGAACGGGGGGATGCACGTGCACGGACCGGCTTCGCCCGGCTGGCTGCTGGTCGCGCTGTGCGCGGCGACCGGGGCCTACTGCCTGCTGCGGATGCGCAGCCCCGTCGAGGAACAGCGCCGGGCCGCGGGCGGTGAGGCGCTGATGGGCTTCGGCATGGCCGCGATGGCCGTACCCGCCGCGGTGTTCGCCCCGCCGTCGTGGGCCTGGCCCGTCTACGCGGCGCTGTTCAGTGCGGCGGCGCTGCGCGCGCTGTGGACGGCGCGGAGGAGCCCGCACCATGTGCACCATCTGCTGGGCACCGCGGCCATGGTCTACATGGCGCTCGTGATGGCCGCCTCCCCCGGACACCACCACGAGCACGGCGGCTCCGGAGTCCCGCTCGTGACAGGCGCGTTGCTCCTCTACTTCGTCGGATACGTACTGGTGTCGGGCGTCCGGCTGGTGCCCGTGTCCGCCACGGCCGCCGGCACCGGGAGCGTCGGGTGGGGCGACCGGCCGGAGTTGGCGCGGGCGTGCCGGCTGTCGATGGGGATCGGCATGGTCGCGATGCTGCTCACGCTCTGAGCGTGGACCGGGACACGGGGACCAGCCGACTGTACGAAATCGTGGTCTGCGTCACTTTGCCGTAACAAGCCGTACCCCTGATCACCGCGCCGCTCATAGGGTGCTCCCATGATGGTCCCCGCGGCACTGTTGCTGCTCGGCGCCCTGGCCGCCGTCGTCGCCCCACGGCTGCTCGCCCGGGCCGACTGGGCGGACCATGAGCCGGTGGTCGCGCTGTGGGTGTGGCAGTGCGTGGTGGTGGCCGTCCTCCTGTGCTGCGCCCTGTCGATGACGCTCAGCGCCGCCGCCGCGTGGCAGGCGGTGCGCGGGCATGTCTTCGCCAACGCCCCGCACGCCGTCGTGGACGCCTATCCCCTGGTGACGGCCGGGCCTTGGGCCGCCGCGACCGCGGTGACCCTCGCGTGCGGCGGGGCATGGACCGCGGCGATGCTGGTTCGGGAAGTCGTACGGGCCCGGGCGCGCCGCCGGCTGCGAAGGGCCGAACTCCTCGTACGCGCCCCAGTGTTGCCCGGCGAGGAGCCGGGTGCCGAACCGCTGGTCATCCTGGAGGGAGAGCGGCCGGACGCCTGGTGGATGTCCGGTACCGCGCCCCAACTGGTCATCACCACAGCCGCGTTGCGCCGCCTCAAGGGACGCCAGCTGGACTCGCTCCTCGCGCACGAGCAGGGGCACGCGCAGGCCCGGCACGACTGGCTGCTGCACTGCTCGGGCGCGCTCGCCAACGGGTTTCCGCAGGTGCCGGTGTTCGCCGCGTTCCAGGACGAGATGCACCGCCTGGTCGAACTCGCCGCCGACGACATGGCCTCCCGCCGCTTCGGCCGCCTCACGACGGCACTGGCACTGGTCGAACTCAACGAGGACCGCGGGGTGTTCGGCCCGTGCCCCACTCCGCACGCCCATGTCCCGCAGCGCGTGCACCGGTTGCTCACTCCCCCGGACCGCCTCACGGCGATGCGCCGCCTGGGGCTGACCGCTTCGGCGGCGCTGGTGCCGGTGGTTCCGGTGCTGGTGGCGTTCGTGCCGGGGTTGAGGGCGCTGGGCTGAGGGAGCCTTGGGGCGCGGTTGGCTCGGTACACGCCGGGTCGGCGAGGATCGTCCCATGCGCACCTCGTCCCTCCCCCTCCCTCCTCCGACCATTCGGCGCACCACCATCGCCCTCGCACTGAGCTCCGCGCTGCTCCTCACCCTGGTCACGGTCGAGTGGCGTCCGCTGATCGACCTCGACGGACGGGTCGCTCGGACCACACATCGGTGGGCGGTCGAGGAGTACGGGGTGACCCGTGCGTGCCGCATCCTGACGGACTGGGTCTGGGACCCGCTGACCATGCGCCTTGTGTGTGCGGCGGCCATGGGGTGGCTGGTGTGGCGGAGCTCGGCATGGTGGACGGCCCTATGGCTGGCGGCCACGTGTGCGCTCGGCACAGTGCTGCAGCAGGGCTTGAAGGCACTGCTCGACCGTCCCCGCCCGGTATGGCCCGACCCTGTCGACTCGGCCCACTACGCGGCCTTCCCCTCCGGACACGCCATGACCGCCACGGTGGTCTGCGGCCTGCTCCTGTGGCTCCTCCACCACTACGACGCCGGACGCGCTGTGTGGCGTACGGCCATGGTCCTCGCCGTGATCTCCGTCGCGGGTGTGGGGCTGACCCATGTGTGGCTGGGCGTGCACTGGCCGTCGGATGTGCTGGGCGGGTGGCTGCTGGGGGCGCTGGTGGTGGCGGTGGCCGTCGGGGCGTACGAACGGTGGCGGGTGTGAGTGCGGCCGGGCGGCGGCATCGGTATGTCGGGCCGGCGGAGTTGCTGACGGCCGTGCGGCCGGGTGGGGAAGGACAGGTCATACGGTCGGCTTCCGATCTGGACGCCTGGCTGACCGGACGGGACAGAGACGAACTCGCCGAACCCTTCACCTTCGTCGTCGACCTGGACGGACTGCTGCGCCTGGCGCCTCGCCGGAGTGAGCACGTGGCGTGCTCCGGGGGCGCCGAGGTGCTGGGGGCGGGTGAGATGGGATTCGGGCGCGTGACGGGTTTCTGGGTCGTCGAGGAGGTCAGCAACCAGTCCACCGGTTACTGCCCCCACCTCGACTCCTGGCATGCAGTGGCACGAGCGCTCGACCGGGCCGGTGTCGGCCGTCCCGCCGCCTTCACTCACGCCGTGGTGTTCCGGCGTTGTGAACCGTGCCGGGAGATCAACATCGTGCGCGAGGGCGACTTCGTCTGCGTCTTCTGCGGGAGTGATCTTCCGGCCGAGTGGAACGTGGCTGCGTAAGATCACCGCATGAATGCCGTCCTCTTCGACTTCTCCGGAACCCTCTTCCGTATCGAGTCCACCGAATCCTGGCTCCGTGCCGTGCTGCGCGAGAGCGGAATCGCGCTGTCCGAGCCGGAGTTGGTCGAGGCGGCCCGGGCGCTGGAGTCGGCGGGGGCGTTGCCGGGTGGGGCGCAACCGGAGCGGCTGCCCGAGGAGTTCGCCGAGGTGTGGGCGATCCGGGACGAGAGTTCCGCGCTGCACCGGGCCGCGTACACCGGCGTCTCCCGCCAAGTCCCGCTTCCCGACCCGGCGTTGCACGACGCGCTGTACGACCGGCACATGACGCCGGCCGCGTGGACGCCGTACCCGGACACGGAGCACGTCCTGCGGACCCTGCACGAGCGCGGGATCGGCGTGGGTGTGGTCAGCAACATCGGCTGGGATCTGCGGCCGGTGTTCCGCGAGCACGGCCTCGACGCGTATGTGGACGCCTACGTCCTGTCGTACGAACACGGCGTCCAGAAGCCGGACCCACGGCTGTTCACGGTCGCCTGCGAGGCCCTCGGCGTCGACCCGAAGGACGTGCTGATGGTCGGCGACGACCGGCGGGCGGACGGCGGGGCGGCGGCCCTGGGATGCGGAGTGCACTTCGTGGACCACCGGCCGGTGGCGGAGCGGCCGGACAGCTTGCGGCCGGTACTCGATTTGGCCGAGCAGGGCGAACTTCGGGGACAGGGCTGACCGAAGTCGGCGAGGCTGACGTCTCCGTTCACGTTCGCACTTGCAGGTGAAGCAGCTGGGCGGCATGCCAGACGCCGGCTCATGGGCAAGACGTGGTTATCGGCCGCATCGCCGTGGTCTCCCGGCACCGCTCAGCCGGGATCACCGCCCGAGCCACCAAAGAAAGCCCGGCCGCCGCTCACCCCTGATACCCCTCCACCTCGGACTCCGGCCGCACCCGCGCCTCGTCCGGGTTCTCGCCGAACTCCACCTTCGCCCGGCGCTGCCTCAACAGGTCCCAGCACTGGTCGAGTTCGCGTTCCAGTTGGCCGAGTCGCTGGTGTTCCGTGGTGCTGTCGATCGTGCCGGAGGCGAGGGCCTCCCGGAGTTTGCGCTCGTCGTCGACCATCTCGTTGATTCGCGCGAAGATCTGCTGGTCCTGCTCCATACCCGTGCGCCTCCTCGGCTCGACACCCGTGCCCACTCTAGGGACGGATCACGTGCCGTGCGACAGATGTGCGAGAAGGCGGCGACGGACACCAGGTCAAAAGTCGCCCAGGGAAACCATTGGGGTGAAAAGGAGCCGCCCGCCTGAGACGATCCCCCGCGTCGCCCCAGACGGACGGCAGCATTCGCCAGGCCCCCCGCGACGGGCGACCCGGACGTCCTGAGTATAGTTGGCTGATAGCCAGTCAACGCAGGAGTTACAGCATGTCCCCGCGAAGCGCCTCGGTCAATGAAGAGTTGCGACGGCGTTCCCGGGAACGGCTCCTACTGGCAGCCCTCGAACTGGTCAGTGAGCGCGGATACGAGTCCACGACCTTGGGCGACATCGCGGACCGGGCCGGCTCCGCGCGCGGCCTGGTGTCGTACTACTTCCCCGGAAAACGCCAGCTCGTCCAGTCCGCGGTGCACCGCCTGATGCACCGCACGCTGGAGGAGGCGCTGGAGTGCGAGCCGCGTACCGACGACGGGCGGGAGCGGATGGCGCGCGCCATCGACGCGATCCTGGGCCTCGCGCACGACCGGCCGGTACTGATGCGCCAGCACATGGCGGGGCTCCTCCAAGGCGAGGGTTTCGTGCAGTGCCCGGAACAACGGCGCCTGTCCGAGCTGCTCGGCGAGACGATCGCGCGGTACGGGTCGGGGAACGTCCCGTCCGACTACCCGATACTGCGCGCACTGCTCATGGGCGCGGTCTACGCGGCACTCGTGCCCGGGGTGCCGATGCCGATTCCGGTGCTACGGACCGAGTTGTTCGAACGGTACGGGCTCGACTGGGAGTTGGGGGTTCCACCGGTTCCCGGCGCACCGAACAGGGCGGTCGACACGGACCTGTCGCGGTTCTTCGCGACCGACGACAGATCCACGGCTGAAGGCTCGACCGAGGATCGGTCGGCCGAGGGCAGACCCGCCGACGACCGCCCGACCGAGCCCTCCGACGCCTGAACAGCCCTGCTCAGCGCCGCGCGTGACGGGGCGTCAGAAAACCCGCGTCACGCGCCTGGGAGATGAGCCGAAGAGACCGGCGCCGACTGTGTCCGGTCGCGCACATCACCGCGAGGACGGGATCGAGGCCCTCTTCCTGGGCTGCGCGATACTCCTGCGCCACCAGCCAACGCCCCTCGATGCCACGTGGCCAGGCAGGTCGCGCCCGGCGCGCTCCACCCGAATCCGCACTCTCCTCTCCCTCCACCACCTCCGGCTCCAGCCCGCACGCCTCGAAGAGCGGTCCCTCGATCCAGTCGGCGAGCACCGTCAAGTCGTCGAGGGACAAGGCCGGTTGGGCCCGCACGTCCTCGATGGAGACGCCCTGCTCGGACACCACGGCGAGCGCGTCGACCCGGGCGCCGTCGGCGAAGGCCAGCCGGACGTGGAACCACGAGGTGGCCCCGTCGTGCTCCTGCACTTCCCACGCGGGCCACACGGACACCGCACCATCCGCCGGGCAGCGATCAAAAAGATTAAGAAAGGATGCTTCTAGCACACACGCAACGTAACCGCATGATCACATTCCATACGAACGGACACGCGCGCCCTCCTCGCGTACGGCTGTGCACGGCACCCTGTCAGCGGAGCACCGGTGGTGCGATCCTGGACCTGTCAGTGGTCGGGCGATCCAGCGATCTCCTGTGTGCCTCAGGGGTGAGGAGTTCCGCCGTGCTGCGTGTCGCCGTCGTCGGTTCCGGGCCGAGCGGGGTCTACACCGCCCAGAGCCTGGTCCAGCAGGAACCCGGGGTACTGGTCGACGTCCTCGACCGGCTGCCGTGCCCGTACGGCCTCGTGCGCTACGGCGTCGCGCCGGACCACGAGAAGATCAAGTCGCTGCAGAACAATCTGCGGTCGGTCCTGGAGCACGAGCGGGTGCGGTTCCTCGGCGGCGTCCAGGTGGGGCCCGGCGGGCTGCCGGCCTCCCGACTGCGCGAGCTGTACGACGCGGTCGTGTACTGCGTGGGCGCCGCCACCGACCGCCACCTGGGGATTCCCGGCGAGGAGCTGCCGGGCAGCTGGTCGGCGACCGAGTTCGTGTCCTGGTACAGCGCCCACCCGGACTCCGGCGCCGACGGATTCGTGCTCGGCGCACGCTCGGCCGTCGTCATCGGCGTGGGCAACGTCGCGGTGGACGTCACGCGGATGCTGGCGCGCGGCACGGCCGAGCTGAGCCGCACCGACATCCCGCAGGCGGCACTCACCGCACTGGCCGCGAGCGGCGTGACGGACATTCACATGGTGGGCCGGCGCGGCCCCTCGCAGGCCCGCTTCACCACCAAGGAGCTGCGCGAACTGGGCGGCCTCCCGGACACCGAAGTGACCGTGGATCCGGCGGAGTTGGCGCTCGACCCGAACTGTGTCGACCTCTCCGCGCTGCCCGCCGCCCAACGCCGCAACGTGGAGGCACTCCGCAACTGGGCGGCACTCCCTCCCTCCGGTGCGCCGCGCCGCATCCACCTCCGCTTCTTCCTCCGTCCCGTCGAACTCCTCGCCGACGCGGGGCGCGTGGGCGCCGTGCGCTTCGAACGCACCGCGCCGGACGGGCGGGGCGGGGTGACGGGCACAGGCCGATTCGAGGACATCGAGGCGCAGTTGGTGCTGCGCTCGGTGGGCTATCGCGGGGTGCCGCTGGACGGCCTGCCGTTCGACGCCGATCTCGGCACCGTGCCGCATCGGGCGGGCCGCGTCGTGCGCGAGGGCAGGACCGTGCCCGGCGAGTACGTGGCCGGCTGGATCAAGCGGGGCCCGACCGGCGTCATCGGCACCAACCGCCCGGACGCCAAGGAGACGGTGACGTCCCTGCTCGAGGACGCCCCCCTGCTCGTACGACACGACGCATCCGAAGACCCCCTCACCGCGCTGCGCGCCGAGGGGATCGAGCCGGTCGAGTGGGCCGGGTGGGAGGCCATCGAACGGGCCGAGGCGGAGCTTGGGGCCTCGCTCGGGCGGGGCGGTGTGGTCAAACTGCCTGACTGGGACGCCCTGTTGGCGGCGGTACGCGGGGCGCATACATAGCATCCCGTGACGAGGTCTCACCTGTGCGGCAACTCCGTCGACGGCGCAGGGAGGTCAGCCGTCGCCCCCGCCACCGCGGAGGAACCGATCGCCTAACGCAGCAGTCCGGCCGGGACCGTCGCCGCCAGCACCCCGTACCCCGCCGGATTCAGATGCAGCCAGTCACCCACCTGGAGGGACGCAAGCAGACGGCGCGGGTCGGCGGGGTCGCGTACCGCGAGGTCGAAGTCGATGACCGCGTCGAAACAACCGGCCGTGCGGATCCAGGTGTTGACCGCCTGGCGGGACAACTCGCGTTCGCCCGCCGGATCGTCGTAGGAGTTGCCGCCGAACGGAAGCAGCGTCGCGCCGTAGACACGGATGCCCTGGGCGTGGGCGCGGACGACGATCTGGGCGTAGGCCGCCAACAGGTTCTCGGCGAGCTGGTGTTGGGCGGCCGGGGTCGCGTCGGCGGTGCCGATGTCGTTGACGCCCTCGAAGACGATGAGGCGGGTGACTCCGCTGCGGGAGAGGACGTCGCGGTCGAGGCGGGCGAGGACGTTGGGTCCGAGGCCGTCGTTGAGGACGCGGTTGCCGCCGGCGGCCTGGTTCAGGATCGCTACGGCGGCGGTGGCGGGGTGGGTGCGGAGGCGGTCGTAGAGCTGGTCGGGCCAGCGGTCGTTGGCGTTGGTCGTGGAGCCTCGGCCGTCGGTGAGCGAGTCGCCCAGGATCGCCACGGCCGTGGTCGTGCGAGGGGCCAGGACCTCGATGTCGCTCAGCAGGTACCAGTGGTCGACGGGGGTCGCCCCGGGCAGCAGGTCCTGGTCCTCGGTGTGGTCGCCGGTGCGGAGGTACGACGTCGTGCGCGAGCCCGGGTGCGAGGTGAGCGCGAGCGAGGGCTGGCCCGTCGCCAGGTAGGTGGTGACCGTCAGTACGGACGCGGCGGGCACGGCCAAGTCCAGTGGGTCGGAGACCAGTTGGGCGCCGACGGAGACAGTCGCCGATCTGCGTCCGGCGAAGGTCACCGGTCTACTGCTGCCCGGCACGATCGCGCTCGCTCCCGCCTTGCCGTCCTGCGGGAGCGCCACCGTCACCGCGGTGAGCGGGAGCGGGGTGTCGCCGTAGGCGTTGGAGAAGCGCAGGCGCAGTTTCCGGCCTCCGGTGGTGATGCGGAGTGTCTGTCGCAGGGTGGTGTCGACGAGGACCGACCTGGTTCCGGTGAACGGCGCCGGTGGCAGGTTGCCGGGCTCGGTGAGCTGGGGCATCGCCGTCCAGGTGTTCACCCAGTGCGCGACAGAAGGGGAACGCCCTTCGGCACGTGCGGAGTTGGGGGCGGCCGCCAGGGCCGACAACGCCGATGTCGTGGCGACGATCGCGGTGCGTCTCGTGGGCTGCACTGAATCCACCTTCCTCGAAAAGGAGTTGGGCGCCAGGACACCGGGTGCGGGTCAACCGACCGTGCAGGTAGTCCCGTTGAGCGTGTAGGCCGTCGGTGCCGCGCTGTTGCCGGTGTGGTTCGCCTGGTAGCCGATGGTCACGCTCGCGCCCGGGGCGATCGTGCCGTCGTACGACGCGTTCGTCGCCGTCACCGTGCCGGAGGCCGGTGCGTATGTGGCGCCCCAGCCGTTGGTGATGGTCTGGCCGGCGGGCAGGGTGAAGCCGAGTTGCCACCCGTCGACCGTGCTGGTGCCGGTGTTGGTGAGCGTCACGGAGGCGGTGAGGCCGGTGTTCCAGGCGCTGGTCGTGACCGTCACCTTGCAGGGGCCGGTCGAGGGCGGGGGTGTGGTGGCACCGCCGGTCAGGCCGAAAAAGGTGAGGACGCGGGCGCCCATGCCGTAGGTGTAGAGGTTGTGGGTGACTCCCTGGAGGCTGATCGCCTCGACGGGAGCCTGGTCACCGGTGGCGCCGTAGCGGGTACGGGTCCAGCCGGTCGCCGGGGAGTCGGTGGCGGCCGGGGTCTGGCTGACGCCCAGCACGTTGGTCCACTGTTTGATCTCCTCCCCGAAGTTGGGGTAGCGCAGCGTGTCGTCCGCGGTGCCGTGCCACAGCTGCATGCGGGGGCGGGGGCCGGTGTAGCCGGGGTCGGCGCTCCGGACCAAGTCGCCCCAGTACTGCGGGGTTTGGATGACGGTGCCGTTGGCGCAGGCGGTGTTCCACTCGGAGCCGTCGGTGGTGGCGAAGCAGCCGAACGGCACTCCGGCGAAGGCGGCGCCGGCCGCGAACACGTCGGGGTAGTCGCCGAGCAGGACGTTCGTCATCATCGCGCCGGAGGAGATGCCCAGGGCGTAGATGCGGGAGGTGTCGGCGGAGTAGGTGCTGGTCACCCAGTCGACCATGGACTTGATGCCGACCGGGTCGCTGCCGCCGTCGCGGTGCAGTGCCTGGGGCGAGGAGACGTCGAAGCACTTGCTCGCGCGAGTCACCGACGGGTAGACGACGATGAACCCCAACTGGTCGGCCAGCGAGGCGTATTCGGTGCCGGAGTACATCGCCGGACCCGAGCCTCCGCAGTAGTGCACCGCCACGACGATCGCCGGGTGCGCGGTGACGGCGGCCGGGACGTACACGTACATCTGCAGGTTGCTCGGGTTGGTGCCGAAGCCGGTGACCTCGGTGAGGGTCGCGGTGGGGACGGCCTCGGTGCGGGCGGCGGCCGGGGGTGCCACCAGCGTCAGGGCCGCGAGTAAGGGCACCAGCGCTCCGAAGAGGGCGACGAGTACCGAACGGGGAGGTTTTCCGGCGGACTTGGGGGTGTTGGTGGCGGCTGTGGGGCGCACGTCATCGTCCCTTCCTGATCGCGGCTCGTGCGGCTCGTGCGGCGTCGTTCGGGGGGAACCATCGGCATCGTGGCATGGACATGAGCCCCATGGAAGCGCTCCCACGCTCCGAATAGTTTCGCGCGGAGCGTTGACTAGAAAGCGCTTGCACCCTACGTTCCGTTCAGATGTGTGACCACGAAGCCTCTCCCGGCACACCTCGTTCACGTACGCGATCTCCCGATCCCTCCGAAGGGACGCACCCGCATGCGTACTCGCCCCCGAAGGCCAGCCCTGACGGCCGCCGCGCTCGCCGCCGTCGCCGTGCTCGCGCTCCCCCAGTCCGCGTCGGCGGCCGACGCCTCGCCGGTCGGTTTCGGTGCCGGGACGACCGGTGGCGGAAGTGCCACCGCCGTCACGGTGTCGACGCTGGACGCCTTCAAGTCGGCGGTCACCGGCAGCAGTTCGAAGGTGGTCAAGGTCAACGGCCTGATCTCGCTGAGCGGTCAGGTCGACATCGGGTCCAACACGACGGTCCTGGGGGTCGGTTCGGCGTCCGGGTTCACCGGTGGAGGGCTGCGCCTGAAGAAGGTCACGAACGTCGCCGTCCGCAACCTGAACATCAGCAAGCCGGTCGCGCCCGCCGACGGCATCACCGTGCAGGCGTCGACGAAGGTGTGGATCGACCACAACGCCTTCTCGTCCGACCTCGACCACGGCAAGGACTACTACGACGGCCTGGTCGACATCAGCCACGCCTCCGACTACGTCACCGTCTCCTGGAACACCTTCAAGAACCACTACAAGGGCTCGCTCGTCGGCCACAGCGACAACAACGCGAGCCAGGACACCGGGCATCTGCGGGTGACGTACCACCACAACTGGTTCGACCAGGTCAACTCCCGTATCCCCAGCCTGCGTTTCGGCACCGGGCACTTCTACGACAACTACGTCGTCGGCGCCGAGACCGCCGTGCACTCGCGCATGGGCGCCCAGATGTTCGTCCAGAACAACGTCTTCCGCGACACGGAAGTCGCCGTCACGACGAGCCGGGACAGCGACGTGGACGGCTACGCCAACCTCAGCGGCAATGACCTCG
Source organism: Streptomyces xylophagus (assembly GCF_000716435.1). Taxonomy (GTDB): domain Bacteria; phylum Actinomycetota; class Actinomycetes; order Streptomycetales; family Streptomycetaceae; genus Streptomyces; species Streptomyces xylophagus. Next base: position 460,293 of record NZ_JNWO01000005.1, on the reverse strand, counting down.
GTGGAGCCGCCACCGAGATCTCGCAGGTCGGCACGTTCACCAGCCCGCCGTACAGCTACACCGCCGAGCCCGCCTCGACCGTCGTCGCCTCGGTGACGGCCGGCGCGGGCACCGGAAAGCTCTGACCACTCCCCCACCTCGGAGAAGGAATCGGGACATGACTTCTTCCCTACGGCCACGCGTGCTCACCGGCGCGGCGACGGCCTTCGGACTTTCGATTGGCATGATCATGGCATCCGGTACGCTCTCGCCGGCCAGTGCCGCCACCTGGCCCACCGCGAGCGGCAGTCAGGCCGTCACCTCGACGATCTCGGTCTCGGGCACCAAGGACTACGGGATGCTGCGCCTGTACGGCAGCGGCGACCTGGGCACGGGCAGCCAGGACGAGGACCAGGGCCCCATCCTGCAGCTGGCCGCCGGTGCCGTCGTCAAGAACGTCATCATCGGCTCGCCCGCCGCCGACGGCATCCACTGCCTGGGCAGTTGCACGCTGCAGAACGTCTGGTGGGAGGACGTCGGCGAGGACGCGGCGACCTTCCTGGGCTCCTCGTCGTCCAACGTGTACACCGTGAACGGCGGTGGCGCGAAGGAGGCGAGCGACAAGGTGTTCCAGTTCAACGGCGCAGGGACGCTCAACATCTCCAACTTCGCGGCGCAGACCTTCGGTACGTTCGTCCGCTCGTGCGGCAACTGCAAGACGCAGTACAAGCGCACGATCAACCTCAACACCATCGAGGCGACCTACAAGGGCAGCCGGATCGTCGGCATCAACACCAACTACGGTGACAGCGCGACCCTGAAGGCCATCACGATCGTCGGGGACACCAGCAAGAAGATGATCCCCTGCCAGAAGTACATCGGGAACAACACGGGCGCGGAGCCGACGACCAACGGAACGGGCGCGGACGGGACTTATTGCAGGTACGCGTCGTCGGACATCACGTACAAGTGAGCCCGCCCCGGTGACGGCGGCCGTACGAAGCGTCCCCGCACGGCGCTTCGCACGGCCGCTCCGGCTATGCGGACTTCCCCAGCACGGCCGCGATCAACTCCCGCCGGTGGTGCGTGTATGCGGAGCGCAGGGCGGGACCCGGCCAGTCGGCGGGCAGCAGTTCGGGGGGCAGGACCGGGTCGGCGAGCAAGTGCCGTACGGCGGCGGCCAGTACGGTGAAGCGGTCGGCCGGACGGTCGGCTGTGGCGGTGATCCGGTCGAGCAGCGCCTCGGCCGTCTTCGCCCAGGCCTCAAGTGGCCACATGGTCGCGGCCAGTTCGCGGGCGGGTTCCTCGGGGCGGGTGGTGAAGTGCCGGGCGACCTCGCCGAGTTCGTCCGGTCGGGGTCGTAGCAGATTGGCCGGGCGGAGCCAGACTCCCTCGCGGAGTTCCGCGAGCCGCAGGGCGGTCAACTCGCCGCGCAGTTCCGCGCGTTCGGCGGGGCCGCGGCCGGTCGCGGTGACCACGGTCATCTCCCAGTCGCCGTCCCAGGGGCGGGTTTCCGGATGTACGGCGATGTCCTGGCGGCGCTGACGTTCCAGCAGACGGTCGCTGAGCCGGTAGACCGCGTCCGCGCTCCGCAGGTCTCCGGCGGCCACCATCCGGCTGAGCGCGGCGCGGAGCGTGGATGCGGCGACACCGAGCGGTTCGACGGCGCACAGCAGGTCCCGTACGGGAAGCTCGGGCGGATGTGTGCCCAGCAGCAGGCTGAGGACGACCGACCGCGCGGACAGCGGGCGCAGGTCCGCCTCGCCGGGCCCTTCTGACACGTTCATCCGCATGGCCTCGTACTCTACGTGGCAGTTCTCTTGTTACATCATTGATGCGATCGCAGGGATAGTGCAACACTGGCCGTATGGCCCAGACACTCGCGCACATATCGCCGCAGCCCCGGGACGCCACGCACGACGTCACCAACCAGGCCCCGCCCCTGACCCCGTACGACGCCTCCGAGGACGCGGCCCTGCTGGAGGGGCTGCGCCGGGAGGGCGCCGACTGGGCCGACGAGGACGTACGGCGGCTCGGCCGGGCGGCGGGCAGCGAGGAGGCGCAGGAGTGGGGTGAGCAGGCGAACCGGCACGAACCGGAGCTGCGCACCCACGACCGGTACGGCAACCGGATCGACGAGGTCGAGTTCCACCCGAGCTGGCACCGGCTGATGGGTGTCGCCGTGGCCGAGGGGCTGGCCGGCGCGCCCTGGGCGGACGAGCGCCCCGGCGCCCATGTGGCCCGTACCGCACGGGGGTTGGTGTGGGGACACACCGACGCCGGGCACGGCTGCCCGACGTCGATGACGTACGCCGCCGTCCCCGCCCTGCGTGCTCAGCCCGAACTGGCCGCGGTCTACGAGCCGTTGCTGACCAGCCGGGTGTACGACCCGGTCCTGCGGGTCCCGACCGAGAAGCGCGGGCTGCTGGCCGGGATGGGGATGACGGAGAAGCAGGGCGGCTCCGACGTCCGTACGAACACCACGGCGGCCACCCCCACCGCCGAACCCGGGGTGTACACGCTGCGCGGGCACAAGTGGTTCACGTCGGCGCCGATGTGCGACGTGTTCCTCGTCCTGGCACAGGCTCCGGGCGGCCTGTCGTGCTTCCTGGTGCCGCGTGTGCTGCCCGACGGCAGCCGCAACGTGTTCCGCATCCAGCGGCTGAAGGACAAGCTGGGCAACCGTTCCAACGCCTCCTCGGAGCCCGAGTTCGACGGGACCGTCGCCTGGCTGGTCGGACCCGAGGGACGCGGCGTGAAGACCATCATCGAGATGGTCAACTGCACCCGTCTGGACTGCGTGATGATGTCGGCGACGCTGATGCGCAAGACGCTCGTCGAGGCGGGCCACCATGTGCGGTACCGGTCCGCGTTCGGCGCGCGGCTGCTCGAACAGCCGCTGATGCGCAACGTGTTGGCCGATCTGGCGCTGGAGTCGGAGGCCGCCACGACGCTCACCCTGCGGCTGGCGGGCGCGGCCGACCGCGCGGTGCGCGGGGACGATGCCGAGTCGGCGTTCCGCCGTATCGCCACCGCCGTCGGCAAGTACTGGGTCACCAAGCGCGGCCCGGCCTTCACGGCGGAGGCCCTGGAGTGCCTCGGCGGCAACGGCTACGTCGAGGACTCGGGGATGCCCCGCCACTACCGCGAGGCGCCCCTCCTCTCGATCTGGGAGGGCTCGGGGAACGTCAACGCCCTTGATGTACTGCGGGCGTTGACCCGTGACCCCGGCACGGCGGACGCGCTGTTCGCCGAACTCGCCCTGGCGCAGGGCACGGACGCTCGCCTGGACACGGCTGTGACCCGTCTGAAGGCCCAGTTGAGTACGACCACCGAGTCCGGAGCCCGCCGTCTGGTGGAACAGATGGCCCTCACTCTCCAGGCCTCCCTTCTCGTACGGCACGCCCCCGCCCAGGTCGCCGACGCCTTCTGCGCGAGCCGCCTCGGCGGCGACTGGGGGCACGCCTTCGGCACACTCCCCGACTCCGCCGGCCTCGACACGATCCTGGCCCGCGCCCTGCCCGAAGGAGACTGACCCTCGGTCACCCCTCGATTCCGCTTCGTTGTCAGTGGCGTGGTGCAGACTCGCGATCAGTTGGCACTTCGCCTGGGGAGGACAACGTGTTCACGGGGATCGACGAGGTCGACTGGGCCTCACTGCGGCATGCGTACGGCAGTGCGGAGGACGTGCCCGGACTGCTCAGGGGACTGGCCTCCACGGACCCCGTCGAGCGGGCGGGCGCGCTCGACGGGATGTACGGCGCGGTGCACCACCAGGGGACCGTGTACGACTCGACGCTCGCCTGCGTTCCGTTTCTGCTCGCGCTCGTCGCTTGCGAAGAGGTCGCGGAGCGGGGCGGGTTGGTGGAACTTCTGGTCAGTATCGGACAGGGGCACCGGCCCGAGGAGGGAGCGGCCGACGGGCGTGGGTCGGCGGATGCCGCCGTCCGCGCGGGGGCCGAGGTCTTCGTCGCGCTCCTCGGGGACCGGGACTCCGACGTGCGCCGGGCGACGGCGGAGGCGCTCGTCCGGTTCCTCGACCAACCCGCGCGCGTGCTGGGCCTGTTGCGGCAGCGGATCACGGTGGAGCGCGACGACCAGGTCCTGCTCGCCCTCACGGAGAGCCTCGGCCTGTTCGTCCGACGGCACCCGGCCCACGCCGCCGAGGCGCTGGACATCCTGCTGACGCTCGGCACTCCGCCGTACGATCCGGGGCTACGACTCGCCGCGCTCGGCCAACTCGCGGGCTGTGCACCCGAGTTGCTCCCCGCCGACCTGGTCCCGACGGTCGTGGAACTGCTCGGGGAGCGGTCCGAGCGCCGCCGGTCGGGCTGCTCGGCGCCGGACGGGGGCGGCCACCTCGACCCGGACACGCTCGCCGGAAGGTTACGGCGACTGCGGCCCTCGGACGAGGAGGGCGCGTATCTGCTGCGTACCCTCCACACCGCGCTCGGCGCTCGAGTGGCCGACCGGATCGCCCTGCTGGAAGGGCAGTTGAGCAGTCCGGACCCGGCCGACCGGTGCAACGGGGTGTGGATGGCGGCCGGCCTGTTCCGCGGGTGGCGGGCCGACTACTCGGTGCCCGTCGCGCTGATCGGCGAGCAACTGGGCACGGATATCGACCGGTTGCGCGATGCCTCGGTGTCCGTCCTGGGGGATCTCTTCCCACTCGCGGCGCCAGCCGCCGATCACCTCCACGCGCTGGTGACCGCACGCCCCGACCTGTGGGTGCACCGCTGGGAGCGCGGGACACCTACCCTGGGCGGCCCGCTCAAGGCCCTTGCCCGCAGCGGCGATTCGCGGGCGACACCGGTGCTGGCCCAGATCCTCGCGCGGCCGGTCGTACCCGACGATCTGGGGCGGGTGATCGTCCACTTGGGCCGGTCCGCCGCACCGCTCGCCCCGGCGCTACGACAGCGGCTCGGCCAGGTGCCTCTCGACTCCCCCGAGACGTACGACCGTGCCGTACCGCTGCTGTCGGCGCTGACCGCGCTCGCCGATCGGGAGGCCGTGCCGGAGGTGCTGCGGCTGGTGCGCGGGATACCGGACGGGGTGCGGTCGAGGCACCGGATCGTGGAGTCGGCGGTACGGGCGCTCGACGCGTTCGGGACCGGTGCGGACGGGGTCGTACCCGTGCTGCGGGGGCTGTTGGAGTCCGAGTGCGCGGGTGTTGCAGCGGGTGCGTTGTGGTCGGTGGAGGGGGATGCGGGGGCCGTACTGCCGGTGTTGACAAGGGAGTTGGCGGGGGCGGATGCACATCGGCGCCGGGTTGCGGCGGAGGTGGTGGCGCGGCTTGGGTCGTCCGCGCGGGCCGCGGCGCCCGGGTTGTCGCGGATGGTCGAGGCGGAGTGCGAGTGGGAGCGGACTGCGGGCGCTTGTGCGCTGTGGCGGGTCACCGGGGAGGTGGAGACGGTGCTTCCGGTGCTGCGCTCGGTCTGGACGGAGCATCCGTGGGTGCGGGGCACGGTTGCCGCGTGTCTGGTCGACATGGGGGCGGCCGGGGCTCGGCTGCATGACCTGGTGGAAAAGGAACTCGGCGTCCGGCGACGGCACTTGGCGCGTTCCGGTGGACATGGGAGCCACGACGTTCTGGAGGACGAGCGGCTCTTGAGGGTGTGCAGGGAGGTGGTGGCACCCGGTCGGTAAGCACGGCAGGGCAGGGATGACGAGAGCCCCTGTATGCGGCCTGCATACCAGGGGCGCTCAGTCCGTACGTCAGGGCACTCAGCCCGTCTTACGGCTCCACAGCGGGCCGAAGCGCGCCCATTCCTCGTCCCACTGGTCCGTGCGCCGGCGTTCCAGGCGGCCCCGGAGGGCCCGGGCGCTGACGAAGGGGACGGCCGCCGCTCCCATTCCCAGCAGGGTGCCGATGAGGGTGGCCCGGAGTTGGGCCTGCGAGGCCGTCGCGGGCCTGGTCACCAGGTGGCCCTGCGGGTCGGTCCAGACGGTCACCGGAGTGCCTATGGCGCTGCCGGAGGGGACGCGTATCTGGCCGGTGTGCGAGGAGCCGTCGGTGGCCGTCCAGCGGACCTTCGCCCAGACCAGTTCGCTGTTGGTTCTGCTGGCGTTCGCCGGGGAGGAGGGACCGGGCGCGTCCTGGGTGACCAGGGCGACCACTGGTTTCCAGTCGACGCGTTCCTGGGCCAGTTCGTGTTCGACGGACTGGGTCGCCGTCAGACCGGCGAGCACACCGGCGAGGACGGTGATCAGCCAGGCGCCGAGCACGATCCACGATTCCACCGCATCGGCGCGGCGCTTGAGCGGATTGCGCCGCCACCGCCACAACCACACCTTCGGACCTCGGAACGCCATCGAAGGCATCCTCCTCATGAACGCACTCACCTACCGAACCGCCCTCCCATACGGGAGGCGTCTGCTCGATGCTCACGACGAATACCCCGAGTCGACGGTCCCATGGCTGCCCGAACTCGCGCAGGCACATCGCGCGAGACACCCGCAGGACTGCCGGAGGAGCCGCCGTCTCTGCCCTGACCTGCAGTGATGACGGTTCCAGGGGTGACTGTCAGTGGTGGGGTGCAGACTGGCCAGTGATGGGGGCAAAGTCGCCAAAAACGCAGCGGAGGTGACCGGCATGACTGAGGTGCTGCTCGCGGTGGGCACGCGAAAAGGCCTGTTCATCGGGCGTAGGCGGGGTGGCGTCTGGGAGTTCGACGAGAGTCCGTACTTCAACGCGCAGGCGCTGTATTCGGTCGCCGTCGACACGCGTGGCCCCACGCCGAGACTGCTGGCCGGTGGAGACAGCGCGCACTGGGGTCCGTCCGTGTTCCACTCCGACGACCTGGGCCGCACCTGGGTCGAGCCGGAGCGGGCTGCGGTCAAGTTCCCCAAGGATACGGGGGCTTCACTGGAGCGGGTGTGGCAGCTGCACCCGGCGGCGGCGGAACCCGAGGTGGTGTACGCGGGGACGGAACCGGCCGCGCTGTACCGCTCCGAGGACCGGGGCGAGAGCTTCGAACTCGTCCGCCCGCTCTGGGAGCACCCCACCCGCTCACGGTGGGTGCCGGGCGGCGGCGGCGAGGGACTGCACACGGTCCTCACCGACGAGCGCGACCCGCGGGCCGTGACGGTCGCCGTCTCGACGGCCGGGGTGTTCCGCACGAACGACGGTGGCGCGAGCTGGGAGCCGTCCAACTCCGGTGTCTCGGCGGTGTTCCTGCCGGATCCGAACCCGGAGTTCGGCCAGTGCGTGCACAAGATCGCGCAGGACGCGGCGAGCCCGGACCGGTTGTATCTGCAGAACCACTGGGGGGTGTACCGCAGCGACGACGCGGGCGCGCACTGGACGGACATCGGCGAGGGCCTGCCGTCCACGTTCGGCTTCGCGGCCGTGGCCCATCCTCATCGCGGTGACACGGCGTACGTGTTCCCGATCAACGCCGACTCCGACCGGGTGCCCGCCGACCGTCGGTGCCGGGTCTTCCGTACGGCGGACGCGGGCCGGAGCTGGGAACCGCTCTCGGCGGGGCTGCCGTCCGAGGACCACTACGGCACGGTGTTGCGCGACGCGATGTGCACGGACGGCGCGGACCCGGCGGGCGTGTACTTCGGGAATCGCAACGGCGAGGTGTTCGCGTCGGACGACGACGGCGACAGCTGGCGGCAGTTGGCGTCGCATCTGCCTGACGTGCTGTGCGTCCGCGCGGCGGTCCTCGCGTGAGGGCGGAAGCTTCCGGGACAGCAACTCCCGGGCGGGAAAGCTTCGTTCAGAGATGTCGTCGCTTCGGTCGTTCTCGGTCGGGCTCGGGCCACCGGTTGATCGCCGGGCCCTGTACGGCAGTAGGGTGACGCCCGTGGCACCACGACCGTTGCATGAGATCGTCGAACCGGGCTGGGCGAAAGCCCTGGAACCCGTGGCCGGACGCGTCGCCGAGATGGGGGACTTCCTGCGCGCGGAGATCGCCGCGGGGCGCACCTATCTACCGGCCGGGCCGAATGTCCTGCGGGCCTTCCAGCAGCCCTTCGACGACGTCCGCGTCCTGATCGTCGGACAGGACCCCTACCCGACGCCGGGGCACGCGGTGGGGCTGTCGTTCTCGGTGGCCCCCGAGGTACGCCCGCTCCCGCCGAGCCTGCTCAACATCTACCGGGAGCTCAACACGGACCTGGGGCTGCCCCAGCCGTCCAACGGCGATCTGACGCCGTGGAGCCAGCAGGGGGTGCTCCTGCTCAACAGGGCGCTCACCACTGCCCCGCGCAGTCCCGCCGCCCATCGCGGCAAGGGCTGGGAAGAGGTCACCGAGCAGGCGATACGCGCGCTCGCCGGGCGCGGCAAGCCCCTGGTGTCCATCCTGTGGGGCCGCGACGCCCGTAACCTCCGCCCCCTCCTCGGCGACCTGCCCTCGGTGGAGTCCTCCCACCCCTCGCCGATGTCCGCCGACCGCGGCTTCTTCGGCTCCCGCCCCTTCAGCCGCGCCAACGACCTGCTGGTCCGGCAGGGAGGACAACCGGTGGACTGGCGCCTGCCGTGACCGTTCCGGGGGACGGGGCGGACGGGGCGGACGGGTCCGTTCCTTCCAGCGCGCCTCCCGCGTCGGACGGCGCGGGCCGGTTTCTCGCCGTGGACTCGGGCGGCTCCGGGCTCCGGGTCGTCGTGGGCGAGGTCGGGCATCGGGTGTCCGGGGCGCTCGTGTCCGGGGAACCTGTTCGGACCGGGGATCGTGGGATCGATGCCGGGCATTTCATGGAGCAGTTGGTGCCCATGGTGCGCGGCTTGGCCGGTGAGGCCGGGGTGGGTGAACTCGGTACGGCTGTGATCGGGGCGGCCGGGCTCGCCACCCTCGGGGACGAGTTGCGGGACGAACTGCCGGGGGCGCTGGCGCGGGAGTTCGGGGTGCGGACGGTCGCGCTCGTCGCCGATGCCGTCAGCGCCTATGTCGGCGCCCTCGGGGCTCGGCCCGGTGCCGTGGTCGCCGCCGGTACCGGGCTCATCGCGATCGGTACCGATCTCGTCGGGTGGCGGCGGGCGGACGGGTGGGGGCATCTGCTCGGCGACTGCGGTGGTGGGGCCTGGATCGGGCGGGCCGGACTGGAGGCCGCGCTGCGTGCGTACGACGGGCGGGACGGTGGCTCCGGCGCGTTGTTGCGCTGTGCCGAGGAGCAGTTCGGGGCGATGGTGGGGTTGCCGGGCACGTTGTATCCGCGGTCGGACCGGCCCGCCGTACTCGCCTCCTTCGCGCCCCGCGTGGCCGAGTGCGCTCCGGACGATCCGGTGGCCGCCGGCATCCTGCGTGACGCGGCCCGGCACATGGTCGAGTCCGTCGTCGCGGTCTGCCCGGCCGACGGTGAGCCCCAAGTCGCTCTCACCGGCGGGCTGTTCAAGATGGGCGACCCGCTCCTCGTACCGCTGCACGAGGAGTTGGCGAAACGGTTGCCGCATGCGCGGCGGGTCGCGGCGGCGGGTGATCCGCTGGACGGTGCCGTCCGGATCGCGCGTGATCTCGCGGTGGGTGCGCTGACCCTGCCGGCCGACGGCGTGATGCTCGGTGTGGTGACCGTAATGGGACGAGGTGATCACTTCTGATCCGTACGTAACTCATCAGACAAAACAGGACGGATACCGCTCACCTGCACCCTCCCCGAACAAGGGAGCCCAGGAAGCCAGTAACATGCGTCGCCATGAGCTCCCCCACTGGGCCCGCGTCCGGCCTGCCAGTACGAATGCCGCGACCTCGCCAGCCCGGGCGGCACCGCCGCCCCGAGCAGCTGGCGGCTCCCGAGGGCGCGCCCGCGTTCGTCCTCGCCGTGCCGGGTACGCCCAGCGCCGCCACGCGTAGCCTTGCCGAGGAGGTCGTGAGCATCGCGCGCTCCGAGCTGCCCGGTCTCGACGGGCGCATCGGTTACCTCGACGGGGACGACGCCGAGTTCCCCACACTGACGTCCGTGCTCGCGCACGCCGCCGAGGAGCGCACCGCCCGTTTCGAGCAGGCCAGGGCCGCCGGCGCCGACGTCAAGGAGCCCGACGGCCCGGTGGCCGTCGTGGTGCCGCTGCTCGCCGGTCCGGACGGCGCGCTGCTGCGCCAGGTCCGCCAGGCCGTCATGGACAGCCGCGTCGCGGCCGACCTGACCGATGTGCTCGGCCCGCACCCGTTGCTCGCCGAGGCGCTGCACGTACGGCTGTCCGAGGCGGGTCTGGCCCGTGCCGACCGCGCCCGGCTGTTCACCGTGGCGACCGCCGCGGACGGCATCATCCTCGCGTCCGTGGGCGGCGAGGAGGCCGTGCAGGCGGCCGGTATCACCGGCATGCTGCTCGCCGCGCGTCTCGCCGTGCCGGTGATGGCCGCGGCGCTGGACCAGGACGGTTCGATCGCGGCGATCGCCGAGCAGCTGCGCGGGTCGGGCTCGCAGCAGCTGGCGCTGGCGCCGTATCTGATCGGTCCGGAGATCGACCCGCGTCTGCTCGACGCGGCCGCCGCCGAGGCCGGCTGCGCCGCCGCCGACGCGCTCGGCCCGTACCCGGCGATCGGCAAGCTCGCGCTCGCCAAGTACACGACGGCGCTGGGTATCGCCCCGCCGCAGCCGCAGGGCGCTCCGGTTCGCTGACCCACCCCGCACGCGTATCGCCGTAGCGCCGAAAGGGCCCCTCCTCACGCGGGAGTGGGCCCTTCGGCATGCCGTGGAAAGGATGGAGAGAACAGCGGGCTCAGTCGAACACCACGCAGGACGCGGCGGTCACCTTGATCGAGCCGCCGCGTCGCGGGACGCCCGTGGGCGGGTCGACGGCGAACCAGGTCACGTCGCCGGAGCGCTCGTTCGCCACGTACAGGTAGCCCCCGGCCTCGGCGATCGCGCGCGGCCAGTGACCTCCGCACGGCACAGTGCCGACGAGCCGCAGGCCCTCCCCCTCGACGGCGAGCACGGACAGTACGTCCTCACCGCGGGTCGCCGCCCAGACGAAGCGGCCGTCCGGCGAGGTCACGATGCCCGAGGGGTAGGCGGCGTCCCCGGCCGGAGCGCCCGTCAGCACCTGCGTCTCGGTCAGCGGCTTCAGTGAGCCGCTCTCGGCGTTCCAGCGGCACACAGTGACGGTCGGGGTGAGTTCGTTGAGGACGTAGGCATGGGTGCCGTCGGGGTGGAAGGCCAGGTGGCGGGGTCCCGAGCCGGGCCGCATCGCGATCTCGCGGTGGAGTTCGGGGCGCCCGTCCTCCAGCGTGCACACGCGCACGGAGTCCGTGCCGAGGTCGACGCCGACCGCCCAGCGACCGCTCGGGTCGGGCTGGATCTGGTGAGCGTGCGGACCCTGCTGACGGCGTTCGTGGGGGCCCGAGCCGGTGTGCCGGAGCTGCCCGGAGGGGCGGTCCGCCAGCGTGCCGTCCGGGTGGACCGGTACGGCGGTGACGCTGCCTGAGCCGTAGTCGGCGGTCAGGACGTGCCCCGCGAACAGGCTCAGGTAGGTCGGACCCGCGCCGACGCGCACCGGCGGACCGAGCAGTTCGGGCTTGTCGCCGTTCACGCGGTAGGCGGCCACCGCGCCCTCGGCCGTCTCGCTGACGGCGTAGAGGGTGTCCCCGTCGGGGGCCAGGGCCAGGTACGAGGGGTCGGGGACGCCGTCGACACTGCTCAGGACGGTCAGCGCGCCGCTGTCCCTGTCCACGGTCGCCGCGACGACACCCGGGCCGCCCGCCGCCGTGAACGACCCGATGAAGGCCCGCCGTTCCCGCCTGCCGCCGTCTGTCACCGCTGTCCCCTCTCGGTCAGTGCTGTCCGGGGTGACGGTAGCAGTCGATCATGACCGGTCTAGACCAAAGTGCCGAGTTGGTTCCAGCGTGGCATGCCGGGCCCTGCGCGCAGCGGCTCGGCGAGTTCCGCCAGGGCGCGCTCCAGGCCGTGGAGGTGGGCCGGCGCGGGTTCCACGGGCGGGCGCGCACCGAAGTGGCCTCTCGCCGCGATGCGTCGCCGTCGGTGAGCGCCTCGACCGCCCTCTCGACGGGCCGCCGACAAGTGACTCTCAGGCGTGCGCTGTCCGAGGCCTCCGGTTCCACCAGGCCGAAGCGGCTCACGCTCCCACAAGCCGCGAGCCGGATCCTGCGCGCAAAGGCTCGGCGAGTTCCGCGAGGGCGCGCTCCAGACTGTGCAGGTGCGCCAGCGCGGGTTCCACCGGTGGCCGGGCCGATGTGGCCGTGAGGCGCGACGCGTCGCCGTCGGTGAGCGCCTCGACCGCGGTCTCGACGCGCCAACAGGCGGCGGCCAGGCGGGCGTCGTGGGAGGCCTCCGGGTCGGCGGCCACGGTGACGAGGCCTCGGACCTCACGGGCGCAGTCGTCGAGCAGGGCGAGCACCCGGCGGGCCCGGCGCTTCCGGCCGAGCATCGGGTTCAGCGGGTGCACGAGGGGCGCGACGGAGAGCCGTACCCGGCCGAGGAGTTGCTCGAGTTCGGCGACGCGTCCGGCGGGGTCGGCCGTCGCGGAACCGGCGAGGCGGGCGGCGGCCTCGGCGGTGCAGGTGTGTACGCAGCGCAGGGCGCGCTGGATCCAGGCGTCCGTGGTGGTGTGGGTGGTCACCGGCAGCACGAGGAGGACGGCCAGTACGGCACCGAGCGCGCCGACGCCGGTCTCCGCGAACCGCAGGGCCAGCAGGGCGGGGTTCAGGACGCCGAGGAGGCCGTAGAGCAGCTCGGCCATCAAGGTCACCGAGAGCATCATCCAGGTGTAGGAGACGGCGGCCGAGTAGAAGATGCCGAAGACGCAGGCGGCCACCAGGATCGCGGTGGGGACGGTGGCGCCGTGGACCGGTACGGCGACGAGCAGGCCCAGGGCGATGCCGAGGACCGTGCCGAGGACACGGCGGAAGCCGCGGACCACGGTCTCGCCGCGTGAGGCGGTGTTCACGAAGATCCACCAGGTGGCGCCGACGGCCCAGTACCAGCGCTGCCCGGACACCAACTGGCCCACCACGAGGGCGAATCCGGCGCCGGCGGTCGCCTGGACCGCCTGCCGGGTGGTCACCCGGGCCAGGCCGCGACCGGCCGGCGGGGCGGGTACGGCGGCCGGGGGCAGCCGGCGCTCGTAGCACCACAGGCCGAAGCGGACCGCCGCCGCGGTGAGGACGGAGAGGACAACTGCCGTGAAGAGCGAGGGCAGTTGGTCGGTGGTGGCGTGCAGGAACTGTGCCACGAAGAAGGTCATGAACGCGAAGACGCCGAGGCTGTGACCGCGCGGTCCCCAGCGGCGGGCGTAGACGCCGGCGCCGACCACGGCGAGGAAGGTGAGGTCGCGGGCGACGGGGTGGTCGTGCAGTTCGGCCGCGGCGGCGAGCACCGGCAGGCCCACGCAGGGCAGCAGCGCGGTGGTGACGGCCTGCCCGCGCACGGTGGGGTCCGTGACCGTGAACAGGGCGAGCAGCGCGGCGAGGCCACCGGTGACGGCACCCGCGAGGGACTGCCCGGTCAGCCCGCAGACGACCACCGCGAAGCCGATACCGAGGACGGCCCGACCGGCGAAACGCAGCCGCACGCGCCCCGGGTCCGGAGCCACGAACACCCTCTTCAGCACTGCTTCCCGCCCCCTGTGAATGCCCCTGGACACCGGCATGAAAAAGGCGCCGCGGAGGTCCGCAGCGCCATCGACATGCCCATGAGAGCATCATCGGGGCGAGTGGCTCAAGTGGCACGCGATCCGATGGACCATTGGCCCAGTCGCCTCGCGCAGGGCCATTGGTACAGTCTCACGTCATGAGCGTGGACGAACTCGACACCCGCATCCTCGGACTCCTCCTGGAGCAGCCCCGCACCAGCGTGCGCGAGTACGCCCGCCTGCTCGGCGTCGCCCGCGGCACGCTCCAGGCGCGCCTGGACCGGATGGAGCGGGACGGAGTGATCACCGGTACGGGACCCTTCCTCTCCCCCGCCGCGCTCGGCCACCCGGTGCTCGCGTTCGTGCACATCGAGGTCACCCAGGGGCATCTCGACGAGGTGGGGGACGCGCTGGCCGCCGTACCGGAGATCGTGGAGGCGTTCTCGATCACCGGTGGCGGGGATCTGCTCACCCGGGTCGTGGCGCGGGACAACGGTCATCTGGAGGACGTGATCCAGCAGTTGATCAGCCTGCCGGGCGTGGTCCGCACCCGTACCGAGATGGCGTTGCGCGAGCGTGTCCCGCACCGCTTGCTGCCGCTGGTCGAGTCGATCGGTCGCGCGGCCGGGAAGTGATCCTTGGCATCCTGAACCCATGAGCAACCTCGGCGGCCTCTCGGTCATCTTCGATCTCGACGGCACACTCGTGGACAGCGAGCCGAACTACTACGAAGCCACCCGGCAGACCCTCGCCGAGCACGGCGTCCCGGACTTCACCTGGGCCCAGCACGAGCGCTTCGTCGGTATCAGCACCCAGGAGACCCTCGCTCTCCTGAAGGAGCGCCACGGCCTGAAGGCGCCGGTGGAGGAACTGCTCGCGGAGACGAACCGCCGTTATCTGGCGCTGGCCCGGGCCGCCACGCGCGTGTACCCGGAGATGCGGAAGTTCGTGGAGCTGCTGGCGGCCGAGGGGGTGCCGATGGCGGTGGCATCGGGTTCGTCGCCGGAGGCCATCGAGGCGATCCTGACGGGCACCGGGCTGGACGCGTCGCTGCGGACCGTGGTCTCGGCGGACGAGGTGGCGTACGGCAAGCCCGCGCCGGACGTCTTCCTGGAGGCCGCGCGCAGGCTCGGGGCGGCTCCGGCGGACTGTGTGGTCCTGGAGGACGCGGCTCCGGGCGCGGCGGCGGCGCACGCGGCCGGGATGCGGTGCATCGCGATCCCGTACGTGGCCGCGCAGGCCGACGCCCCCGAGTTCGCCACGGCGGGACTGCTGCTGCGGGGCGGCCAGGCGGAGTTCAGCGCGCAGGGGGCGTACGACTGGTTGGCGTGACATCTGGGGTCGCAAGAAACGGGCCGTAAGAAATCGGGCTGCGGGAAAAGGGGTGCACGAAACCCGAATGCGCCCCCTTGTTCGGTTCTGGGAGCATGTCGGAATGATCGACCGACTCGAACCGCTGGTCATCCGGCACACGTTCCGCGTCCCCACGCCCACCGGTCCCGTGGGCGAAGGCGCCACCGCCGCACGGCAGTTGGACGCCGCGCTGCTGTCCGTGGGCTTCAAGCTCTCCCCGGAGCTGCTGGAACGACTGTCGGGGCTGTCCGAGGAGACGGTCGTCGGCATCGCCGCGAACACCCTGCCGACCGTCCGCGAGCTGGTCGGTGATCACGTCCGGCACAACGTCTACTTCATCGACTTCCCGGCCAACGTGCCGGACACCGTGGACTTCTGGATGTCGTGCGTCGCCGAGGCGTTCCGCGACAAGGACACCCCGGCCGCGACGCTCAAGCAGCTGCGCACCGGCGTGGTGAACCTGCTCGACCTGCCGACCTACGGCAGGTATCAGCACACGTACGCCGACATGCTGGCCGCGCAGGACGAGTTGATCGCGGCGGCGGGCGACCGGCTCACGGTGCTGCACCCTGGCGGTGACCTGGACGACGAACTCACTGCCCTGTACCTGGCGTTGGCGGGCAGCGGCACACCGCTGAGCGAGGAGCACCTGCGGGATCTGCGGGCGTTGGCCGAGCGGTGTGTCGACGGGCCGCAGCCCGAGGTGATCCCGGTCCGGGAGAACCGCGCGGTCGTCAACCAGGCCCGGCTGACGGCCGGTTCGGAGCTGCTGGTGGACACCGTCACCGATGTGCTGCGGCTGGCCTGCGCGATGTCGGACGGCGATGTGACGCTGGCGGAGCCGACCCGCTTCCGGTCGCTGTCCCGTCCGGTGCGGCGGGCACTGCTCGCAGCGCTGGACTCGGTGGTCGCCGCGTCTCCCGTCAAGCTCGCCGACGTGGGCGTGCACCGGGAGGAGTGGAAGCGGCTCGGTGAGCGGCTGCATCCGCACGAGTACCCGCAGTGGCCGCACGCCGCCGAGGTGTTCGCGGTCGCGCGCGGTGAGCTGAAGGTGCGGTCCTTCGACGGCCGGGTCGAAGAACTCCTCGCGGAGAACGACGTGTTGGGGGCGGTGAAGCTGCTGAAATCCGCGCCCGGCAAGCTGTTCCGCGCGCTGGACCGTCTGCTGCGCACCGCGCTCACGCAAGAGGAGCGGGACACCGTGGTGGCCGCCGCCGAGGAAGTGGCGCCCGAGGTGTCCGGCCGGGTCGTGCTCTCGGTGCGCGAGCACCTGCACAACAGGGCCCGGGACACCGGGGAGTTGCGGGTGTTCGTGAACCGGCGCGGCCGTGCCTGGGTCACCGACGACGAGCGGGCGGTCGTAGGACCGGTGGAGCGGGCGCGGCTGATTGCCGTGCTCGACGACGAGACGCGGCGTCGACTGCCTTGTCCGGAGCGGCTGTTGGTCGATCCGGAGGTGCTCGACGTGGCGCTGCCGTTGAGCGGGAAGGCGACGGCGGCCGGGCTCGGGGTGCTGCCGCGCGGGTCCGTGTCGGCGGTGGAGGGCGAGTTGCTGCGCTTCTTTGTGTACTGGAAGGAGGCCGAGCAGCGTACCGACTTCGACCTGTCGGCGCTGATGCTCAACGCGGACTACTCGACGAACACCTGGTTGTCGTACACCTCGCTCACCGACGTCGAGGGTGAGCACTCCGGTGACATCGTCGAAGCACCCGACGGGGCCTCGGAGTTCATCAATCTGCGGCTGGGTGCCGTGCGCGGGGCGTTCATCGTGCCGCAGGTCAACATCTTCGCGGGCGAGGGCTTCGAGGAGGTCGAGGAGTCCTTCTTCGGGTTCATGCTGCGCGAGGGCGAGCAGAAGGGGCGGCCGTTCGAGCCGCGTACCGTGCGCATGAAGTCGGAGCTGCGCGGTGCGGGCCGGGTCGCGCTGCCGCTGGTGTTCCTGCGCGGGGACGACGGCCGCTGGCGGGCGAAGTGGCTGCACCTGTACCTCAAGGGCAGCCCGTCGGCGAACCGGGTGGAGGAGAACCGGGTGACGGTGGCCAACCTGCTGCGCGGCATCGTGGAGCGGGAGCAGCTCACGGTGCGCCATCTCGTCGGCCTGATGACCGGGGAGGCGACCGAAGTGACGCTGTGGGACGGCGAGACCGTCCCGGACGGTCCGGTCACCTTCATCGGTCTGCGCCGCCCGGACGAACTGCCCGCGGGATCGCGGATCGTCACTCTCGAAAACCTGCGCGACCTGATCCCCGACTGACTGATAGCGTCGACCTCGGCGAGGCCATGAGCGGGCTTCCTTCTCAGCTGCCTTCGGGCATTAAATCCAGTCCGTTCGCTTTCCTCGCCCTCGACGTGCCGTGAGGGGTGCCCCAGGGCGCCCCTCACGGCGTTTTTCTGTCTAAACCGCTCTTCACGCACTTGTGGGACAATCCTCTATGCGCGGACGAAAGGCCACTTCAGTGAGCAGAGCGAACGACGGGGCCGGCTACGAGAGCCTGCGGCTCGACCGCTCAGGTCAGGCCGAGGCCTTCGATGCCATCGGCGACCGATACGACGAGGCCTTCCCGCACAAGGAGGGCCAGGTCGGCGCCGGTGAGTGGCTGATCGCGTCCCTCGATCCGGGCTCCCGCGTGCTGGACCTCGGCAGCGGCACAGGCGTGCCGACCGCCCGGCAGCTCACGGACGCGGGCCTCGATGTCGTGGGGGTGGACCTGTCCGGGGGGATGGTGGAGCTGGCCCGGAAGTACGTCCCCACCGCCACCTTCCACCAGCTGGATCTCGCGGACCTGCGCCCGGGCGGCCCCACCGACCTGGGCCGTTTCGACGGCGTCGCCGCGTTCTTCTCCCTGCTGATGCTGCCGCGCGCGGAGATTCCCCTCGCGCTGCGCACGATCCACCATCTGCTGACTCCGGGCGGTCTGTTCGCCCTGTCGATGGTGGAGGCCCATGTGGACGACTTCGCGATCCCGTTCCTCGGCAACACGATCAGGGTCTCCGGGTATCTCCTCGACGACCTGCACAAGATCCTGGACACGGCCGGCTTCGAGATCGTGAAGGAGACCTCCTACACCTACGCTCCGGCGGCCGGCGACGTCCCGCCCGAGGAACAGGTCTTCCTCTGCTGCCGACGGCGCGACTGAGGCCGTAGCACCGACACGGCGGCCAGCGCCGCACCAGTGGACGGGACGAAGCGTGACGGAGCAGCACAGCCCCCGCGAAGGCCCCGCCGGAAGCTCCCGGCGAGGCGGCTCGTCGAGCGGCTCGGGGCCCGTCGCGTCGCCGGTGCCCGCACCGCAGACCGACCGGCTCCAGTACCTGGATGTGGCCACCCGGCGGATAGCGCGCGGGATGGACCTGGACGAGACGCTGCGGGAGCTGCGGTGGGCGGCGGTGCCCGCCTTCGCCGACGCGATCGTCATCCACCTGCACGATCCGCTGCCCATGGGGGACGAGAGGTCGGCCGCGCCCGTCGTCCTGCTGTTGCACAGCGTCGACCGGGCGCCGGAGGCCAGGACCGCCCTCCTGATGCCGCACGCCGAGTACGCGAGCGTGACCGAGCGGGTACAGCCGATGCCCGACGGCCGGCTCTCGAAGCTGCTCCTGGCCGGGCAGCCGGCCTTCGGCGACGCGCCGGACATCGGCCCCGCGGTGGCCGAGCTGCTCGGTCCCGCGGCGAGCGCGCCGGGCACACTGCCGCCGGGCCGCCGGCTGATCATCGCCCCGCTGCACGGCCGCCACCACGTCATGGGCACCGTCGTCCTGCTGCGCCGCCCCGAGCGGCCCGCGTTCACCGGCGACGACCTCCTCGTCGCCTCCCAGCTGGCCACCCACACCGCCATCGGCGTCCAGAAGGCGGTGATGTACGGCCACGAGGCCTCCGTGGCGGACACGCTCCAGCGCACGATGCTGCCGTCGTCCCTGCCCGAGCCGACCGGCGTCCAGCTGGCCAGCCGCTATCTGCCCGCCTCGAAGACCGCGCAGGTCGGCGGGGACTGGTACGACGCGATACCGCTGCCCGGAAACCGGGTCGCGCTGATCGTCGGCGACGTCATGGGCCACTCCATGACCTCCGCCGCGATCATGGGCCAGCTGCGCACCATCGTGCAGACCCTCGCCGGCCTCGACCTCCCCCCGCACGAGGTGCTGCACCACCTCGACGAACAGGCCCAGCGGCTCGGCAGCGACCACATCGCGACCTGCCTGTACGCGATCTACGACCCGATCTCGCACCGCCTGCTCATGGCCAACGCCGGCCACCCGCCCGCCGTACTGCTGCGCCCGAACGGCCACGCGGAGGTCCTGCGCGTGCCGCCGGGCGCGCCGATCGGCGTCGGCGGCGTCGTCTTCGAGTCCGTGGAGATGCCCGCGCCCACCGGCACGACCCTGGTGCTGTACACCGACGGCCTGGTCGAGTCCCGGGACACGGACGTGGGGACGGGTGTCGAGACCCTGCGCACCCACCTCCAGTCCACCCGGCACGGACACCGCCTCGCCTCGCTGGAGCGGCTGTGCGACCGCATCCTCACCACGCTGGCACCGGGCCCCCGCGACGACGACATCGCCCTGCTCACCGCCCGCTTCGACGGCTTTCCCCCGGACAGCGTCGGCTACTGGCACCTCGACCCCCACCCGCTCACCGCGGGCCAGGCCCGCCGGCTGACCCGCAGGGTGCTGCGCCGCTGGGGCCTGGACGACCTGCTCGACAGCACGGAACTCATGGTCAGCGAGGTCGTCACGAACGCCGTGCGGTACGCCTCACGCCCGATCTCGCTACGGCTGCTGCGCACCGACGTGCTGCGCTGCGAGGTGACCGACGACTCGCCCCTGGTGCCCCGGATGCGACAGGCGGCGCCGGGTGACGAGGGCGGTCGCGGACTGTTCCTGGTCGACCGGCTCGCGCAGCGCTGGGGGGCGACCCGGCTGAGCACGGGCAAGGTGGTGTGGTTCGAGCAGCGCATCCCGAAAGAGCCGCCGTATCACGGGAGTTGACACTCAGACGTATCACGGGAGTTGACACTCAGACCGGTCCAACTCCCGTGCCTCCCTTGAGGCGTTCCAGGTCGGAGGGGCGGACCTGGATCACGACGACGGCGATCAGCGCGGCGACGACGGTGAAGATCGCCGCCATGACGAACGCGGCCGAGACACCGGCGGTGAGGACGTGCTCGCCCCAGGTGCCCGGGAGTTGGCCGGTGCGCTGGAAACGGATGCGCTCGGCCGGGGTCGCCCGGGACAGGAACGCGGGAATCTGGTCCTTCGCCTCGTTCCTGCTCGCCGTACCGAACATCGTGACCAGGATGGACAGACCGAGCGAACCGCCCACCTGTTGCATGGCGTTGAGGAGTCCGGAGGCCGCACCGGTCTCCTGGACCGGTACGTCGGAGAGCGCCATCAGGGTCAGCGAGACGAACTCCATGCCCATGCCGAGGCTGAACACCAGCATCGGGCCGAGGACGCTGCCCAGGTAGGTGGAGTGGACGTCGGTCAGCGTCAGCCAGGACAGACCGCCCGCCGCGAGGACCGCGCCCACCACCATGAAGGGCTTGGGCCCGTACGTCGGCAGGAACCGCGAGGCCAGGCCCGCGCCGACCGCGATCACGGCACTGACCGGCAGGAAGGCGAAGCCGGCCATGAGCGGGCTGAAGCCCAGCACGTCCTGCACGAAGAGCGTGAGGAAGAAGAACATGCCGAAGATCGCGGCGGCGAGGCAGAGCATGATGCCGTACGTCCCGGCGCGGTTGCGGTCGCGGAACATGTGCAGCGGGGTGATCGGCTGCCGGGAGCGCCGCTCGACCAGGACGAACACCGCGAGGACCACCACGGCCGCGGCGAACGAGGCAAGGGTGAGCCAGTCGCTCCAGCCCTCCTGCGCGGCCCGGATGAAGCCGTAGACCAGCAGCACCATGCCCACGGTGGAGGTCAGCGCGCCGGTGATGTCGAAGTGGCCCGGGTGGCGTTCGGACTCGCGGATCCAGCGCGGGGTGGCGAGGACGATGAGCAGTCCGATGGGCACGTTGACGAAGAGCACCCACCGCCAGTTCAGCCACTCGACGAGGATTCCGCCCATCAGCAGCCCGATCGCGCCGCCGCCGGCCGAGACACCGGCGAAGACCCCGAACGCCCGGTTGCGCTCCGGGCCTTCGCGGAACGTCGTGCTGATCAGGGCGAGGGAGGTCGGGGAGGCGATGGCACCGCCGACGCCCTGGAGGGCGCGGGCGGCGAGGAGTTCACCGGAGTTCTGCGACAGCCCGCCGAGCAGGGAGGCGAGCACGAAGAGCAGCACCCCGAACACGAACACCCGCCGCCGGCCGAGAATGTCACCGGCCCGCCCACCGAGCAGCAGCAGACCGCCGAAGGTGAGGGTGTAGGCGTTGACGACCCAGGCCAGGCTCGTGGTGGAGAACCCCAGGGAGCTCTGGATGTGCGGGAGCGCGATGTTCACGATGGTGATGTCGAGGACCACCATCAACTGACAGGACGCGATGACCAACAGGGCCATGGTGCTTCCGCCACCGCCCGTTTCCGGGGTGGTGGTCTGCGCTGTGGAGGCTTCCTGAGGGCTGCTGCTCATGGTGGTTCGCACTCACGGGAGGCAAGTGAACGGCTCCGTCCACTACATACTCACCGTTCGACGGTACGCCCGCCCCCTGCTCCTCACCACTCGATCATCGGGACCCCAGGCGCTAGGTTCACACATGACAGGACATGGGGAGAAACCATTGGTGACCGAGGTCGTCGTCGACGGACGGACGCTGTCCTACGGCGATGTCGTCGCCGTCGCCCACCACGGCGCCCAAGTCGCCCTGGCGGACGGGGTGTTGTCGCGTCTGGTGCGCGAACGGGCAATCGTGGACGACGTGGTCGACCGGCAGGTGCCGACGTACGGCCTGACGACGGGACTCGGCGCCCGCTCCTCCTACGCCCTGCCTCGCGCGGAACTCGACGCGTTCAGCGTCCGCACGGTCCGGGGCCGGGCGAACGCGGTCGGCGATCCACTGCCGGTCACTGTCGTACGGGCGGCTCTCCTCGCCCGGGTCAACGGACTCGCGGGCGGCGGCAGCGGAGTGCGGCCGGAGATCCCACGGCTGCTCGTGGACCTGCTCAACGCGCGGGTGCATCCGGTGATCCCCGAGGTGGGGTCGATCGGCGCCTCCGATCTGTGCCAGATGGCGCATGTCGGTCTCGTCGTCATCGGTGAGGGCAGCGCGGAGTGCGGCGGTGAGGTGCTCGACGGCGCCACGGCCCTGCGCCGGGCAGGGCTCATCCCGGCCCGACTCGGTCCGAAGGACGGCCATGTGCTGTGCAGCGCGAGCCCGTTGGCGGCCGGCGTCGGCGCACTCGCCCTGCACGAGGCGGGCGCGGTTCTCGCGCTGGCGCAGGCGGTCACGGCGCTGACCTACGAGGGCTTCCGGGCCAACACCAGCCCGCTCGACCCCCGGGTGCTGGGCCTGCGCCCCGCCCCCGGGCAGTCCCGGGCGGCGGCCGAACTGCTCGCCCTGCTGGACGGCGGTGAACTGGGCGATCCTCGCAACGCGCGCCGCGTGCAGGACCCGGTGAGCCTGCGCTGCGCCGCCCAGGTGCACGGCGCCGCGTATGCCGCCCTGGACTTCGCTGACGCCGCGCTGATGCCGGAGTTGAACGGGTGCGGGGACAATCCGGTGGTGCTGGGCGGTGTCGGGGGTGGCGCGGAGGGGTTGAGCGGTGCCGGGGCTGGCGCAGAGGGGCTGAGCGGTGCCGGGGCTGGCGCGGAAGAGCTGAGCGGTATCGGGGCTGACACAGAGGGGCTGAGCAGTGCCGGGGCTGACACAGAGGGGCTGAGCAGTGCCGGGGCTGACACAGAGGGGCTGAGCGGTATCGGGGCTGACGCGGAAGGGCTAAGCGGTGCCGGGGACGGCACGGAAGAGCTGAGCGGTACCGAGGCTGACGCGGAAGAGTTGAGCAGTGCCGGAGACGGCTCCGAGGTGCCGACTGGTGCCGGCGCCGGCCCGAGGGCGCCGACCGCCGCCGCAGACGCCCCGAAAATGCTGACAGACACCGGCGACGAGCCGCAGGCACCGGCACCGGCGCCGCCCGGCACCGGCGAGATCCTCTCGTCCGGGAACTTCCACACCCCTGCCCTGGCCCTCGCCTACGACACCCTCGCGCTGGCCCTGACCCAGACGGCCTCGATCTCCGCCGAACGCATGCGCCGACTGCTCGACCCGGCGGTGAGCGGACTGCCCGCGAACCTCTCCCCGTACGGCCCGGAGCGCTCGGGGTTCGCGCCGCTGGTCAAGACGGCGCAGGCGCTCGTCGCCGAGATCCGCATGCTGTCGACCCCGGTGTGCACCGATCCACGTCAGGGTGCCGACTCCGTCGAGGACGACTCGACCAACGCGGCGCTCGGGGCACGGCGGTTGACGACGATGCTCGGCCGGCTGCGCCAACTCCTCGCTGTGGAGGCGGTGGTGGCCGCGCAGGCGGTGGATCTGACGGCGCCGGCCGCGCTGGGGCGGGGACCGGAGTTTCTGCACCGCGCGATCCGGAAGCTCGTGCCCACCCTGAACGACGACCGGCCGCACGGCGTGGACGTGGAGACGGTGAGCCGCGACATCCTGGGGTCCGACGACGTCCGCAGCACACTGAACGCCTTGGCGGGAGAAGTGACATGACCAACGTCGACGTACACCAGCATCTGTGGACCCCTTCGCTGGTGACGGCCCTGCGCGCCCGCCGCGAACCGCCGTACCTGGACGGCTGGACCCTGTTCCTGGCCGGTGAACCGCCCTTCGAGATACCGCCCGCCGACCACGATGTCGCCCAGCGCGCGGAACTCGCCGTCGCCGAAGGCCTGGGCCGGGCCCTGGTCTCGCTGTCCGCGCCGATCGGCGTGGAGTGGCTGCCCGCCGACGAGGCACGGCCCCTGCTCGACGCCTATCACGACGGCGCGGCGGCGCTGCCCGAGCCGTTCGGGGCGTGGGCCGCGGCCTGTGTACGGGACGTCGACGCGGACGCGACCGCCAAGGACCTCGACCGCGGCTTCGTCGGCCTCCAGCTTCCCGCCAACTCCCTTGCCGATGCCGCCGGTTACGCCCGCTGCGCCCCGCTCCTCGATCTCCTCGAAGAACGCGACCTCCCGCTCTTCGTCCACCCGGGCCCCGCGACCGGCGATGCGGAGGATCCCGCCTGGTGGCCCGCGATGGTGCCGTACGTCCAGCAGATGCACGCCGCCTGGTACGCCTTCCGCGCCTTCGGCCGCCCACGCCATCCCCGCCTGCGGGTGTGCTTCGCGCTGCTGGCCGGGCTCGCCCCGCTGCACGGGGAGCGGCTGGCCGCCCGGAGCGGACGGCGCGCGGAGGCCGACCTCGGCGTGTTCGTCGAGACCTCGTCGTACGGCCCGACCGCCGTCGAGGCGACCGTGCGCGCCCTCGGTGTGAACGCCGTGGTGCAGGGCTCGGACCGGCCGTACGCGGAGCCGCCGCGCTATCCGGGCTACGGGCTCGGCGGAGCGGCGGCGTACGCCTTCCGCATCGCCAACCCACGCCGGCTGCTCACCGGCGAGGGGTGAGTGACTGTGCGTCAGTTCGCCGCGTTCATCAGGTCGAGCGCGCTCTGTTGCCGGGCCGCGTCGGTGGAGTCCAGTGGTCCGGCCCAGTGAAGGCCGTATGCGTCAAGGGAGTTGCGGTCGTTCGCATATGCGGTGTCGGCCTGGCGTTTGATGTAGGTGGTGTAAGGGCGGTCGGACAGACGGGAGTTGAAGGCGCTCAGCCCCCGGATGTAGGCACCCTTGAAGGACGGGCCGTCGCCGCCGCAACCGCTGGTCTCGCAGGGTTCCCGGAGGATTCCGCCGGAGTTGAGGGCGGTCGACGTGGTCGAGGCGTCGCCGATCTGCCGACCGGTGGTGAGCAGGGTGGCGTCACCGGTCGCCCGGTACAGCTCCGACAGGCCGCCCAGCAGCACGCCCTGGTTGTACGACCACGTCGTGTCGCCGTTGTTGCCGCAGGTCGCCAGGTTGATGCCGTCGTTGACCAGATGGGAGCCGTTGATCATGCCGGTGCCCTTGAACCACGACCACTCGGCGTTGGCCCGGCCGAGGTAGGTCGTGTCGCCGGCGATGCGGTTGTGCAGGGCCGCGTTCAGCTCCAGGTAGAGGGAGTTGGCGATGGCGTTCTTGTAGGTCTTCGCCGTGCTCCACCACACTCCCCCGCCGCACGTGGAGTCCCAGTACCGCGCCATGTAATCGGCGTCCGCACGGGCGGTGTTGAGGTACCGGCTGTCGCCGGTGAGGTCGTACGCGTCGACCCAGGCCAG
The DNA here is from genome assembly GCF_000716435.1 of Streptomyces xylophagus. Lineage (GTDB taxonomy): Bacteria > Actinomycetota > Actinomycetes > Streptomycetales > Streptomycetaceae > Streptomyces > Streptomyces xylophagus. The sequence continues at coordinate 435,146 of NZ_JNWO01000005.1, read as the reverse complement.
TCCCCACCAGCCCGTGTCGTCGATGTAGTCGTTGGTGAAGTTTCCGCCCTGCGCGGAGAGATTGCGGTCGTAGGTGTTGGCGATGGCGTACTTGTAGCTGCCCATGCCGGTCACGCGGATGTTGTCGATGAGGGCGGTCAGGGCGTTGGCCGAGTTCCACCAGCCGGTGGTGTCGAACAGGCCGGTGCCCAGGTTGTACGACTGCATCAGCGCGGTGGCGGCGGCAGTTGGGCGGCTGCCCGCATTCCAGGTCGTCCGGGCCCACGCCGTGCAGGCGATCTCGGCCCGGTCGCCGGCCTTGCCGCAGGCGCGCAGGGCGCCGACGCCGAGGGCGTTCCAGTCGTCGACGTTGTACATCAGGGTGCGCCAACCGCCTTGCCCCGCAGGGATGGTGGTGTCGCCGAGCTTGCTGCCCGAACTCCAGGTGCGGCCGCCGTCGAAGGAGCGGTCGAGCCAGACTTCATCGCCGGGGCTGCCGTTGGTGATCGAGGCCCAGCCCATCGCGTCGGTGTCGTCGAAGTGCAGGACGATGCTGCGGGAGTAGATGGTGGCCGACACCGGTTGGCGGTCACCCGGGGACAGGGCCGGGTCGCGGGCGTCGCAGTACTTGTTGCAGATCGTCGCCTCGGCTGCGGCGGTCGCGACGCCGGTGGAGACCGGCATGAACAGGGCCAGGGCGGCGATCAGACCGGTCCCGACTCGCCCGATACGTCTTGCTGTTGAGTTCATGCCGGCTCCATGGGGGGTGGGGGGATGCGGGAGGTCAGCCCAGGCGCCACTGCTGGTTGGCGCCGCCGTTGCAGGTCCAGAGTTCGAGCGCGATGCCGTTGACGTTGCCGGCCGCCTGGTCGCCGCCGGTGACGTCGAGGCAGAGGCCCGACTGGGTGCCCGTGATGGTGCCGTTGGGGTTGAGGCTCCACTTCTGGTTGGCGCCGCCGTTGCAGGTGTAGAGCTGCACCTTGGTGCCGTTGCTGGTCTGGTTGTTGTAGGCGTCCAGGCACTGGGTGCCGCCGTAGAGCCGGAGTTCACCGGCGGCGGTGATGGTCACGGCCTGGTTGGTGCCGCCGCCGCAGTCCCAGATCTCGATCTTGGTGCCGGGGGTGGTCTCGCCGTTGTAGGCGTCCAGGCAACGGTTGGAGGAGGCGCCGATCAGGGGGTGGGTGGTGCCGACGCTGGTACCGCTGCCGGTGGAGACCCGGTACATGACCGAGCCGTGGCCGGGGACGCTCGCCGAGATGGAGCCGCTGGTGCTGCTGATCACGTGCGACCAGAGGTTGTTGAGCTTGTACGAGGACGCAGAGGGGAGGCCGGCCGCCGTCGCGGAGGTGGTGATGGTGGCGGCCGAGGAGTTCTCGTTGAAGAGGACCACCGAGACGTCGCCGTTCGCGAGGGGCTTGGAAAGGACGTGCAGGCCGCCCGAGTTGGAGATCTCGGTGCCCTGCTTGCCCAGGGAGTCCTGGTCCACGGCGATGACGTCCTTGTTGCCGTAGAGGGAGAGCGTGGCGGCGGAGGCCTTGCGGAGGTCGGTGCCGGCGATCAGCGGGGCGGCCATCTCCGACCAGAGGCTGAAGTGGGAGCGGTCCTCGGTGAACGACATGCCGTTGCCGACCTCCAGCATGTCGGGGTCGTTCCAGGCGCCCGGCTTGGCGTACGCGGCGAGCTTGACGTTGGCCTTGTAAATGGACACCACCGTCGAGAAGTTGACGTTGATGTCGTCTGTGGTGCGCCAGCTGTTGCCGACGCCCGCACCCCAGGTCCACACGTCGGCGAGGCCCCAGTTGCAGAGGCTGTAGACGATCGGGCGGCCGGTGTTGGCGAGGGCGTCGCGCATCGCGGTGTAGCGCTGCTGGTCGGGCACGTTCTGGTGGTTGCAGTTGTCGTACTTGAGGTAGTCCACGCCCCACGCGGCGAAGCTGTTGGCGTCCGTCTGCTCGTGGCCGAGGCTGCCGGGGTAGCCCGCGCAGGTGGCGGTGCCCGCGCTCTCGTAGATGCCGAGCTTGAGGCCCTTGCTGTGCACGTAGGCGGCGGTGCCGCTGATGCCGTTCGGGAACTTGACCGGATCGGGGACGAGTTGCCCCGCCGCGTTGCGGGCCGAGGTCATCCAGCAGTCGTCGATGTTGACGTACTGGTACCCGGCGTCCTTCAGCCCGGAGGAGACGAGGTAGTCGGCGGTCTGCTCGACGAGTTGCTCGGTCACGTTGCAGCCGAAGGCGTTCCAGTCGTTCCAGCCCATCGGGGGCGTCCTGGCCAGCCCGTTGTCGAGGGCCTGAGCGGGCGGTGCGGCGCGCAGCACCAGGAGCGCCGGGACGAGGGCCAGCAGCAGCACCATCGTGAGGACGGCGCTCAGGCGTCTCTTGAAGGGGGACGGGACGGTCATGTCGAGGTCTCCTGCTTCGCCGTGGGGGGCTGGACGGACTCGCCTTCGGAACCTGTGGAAACGTAACCATCGTGAAGATTCCCTCAGCCGAGCTGCACCGTCAATGGTCCGGACCAAAATGTCCCGGGAGTGAACTGCCCGTGTCGTCAGATGCGTTGACGGTCTCCTGAGTCGATGGCAACGTTTCCATCACCCGCATCCTTGGAGGCCCCATGTCCCTGCGCCCCTCCCGGCGAGTGATGGTCGGTTCCGGTCTGGCCGCGCTGACAGCGATGGCCGCCACACCGGCAGCCGCAGCGGAACGACCGAGCCCCACACGGGCGTTGTCCCGCGCCACAGCCACCTACTCCGCGCTGAAGAGACACTTCGACACGACCGACGGCTCGGGGCTAGTCCACGAGCAGATTCCGGCGGCGGCCGGCGACAACCCGTACTCGTACGAATGGCCCTTCTCGCAGGTACACATCGCCGCGCTCGATCTCACCGCCGTGGACGCGTCGTTCGAGCCGGAGCTGGCCCGACGGGCGGCGGCGCAGGAGCACTTCTGGAATGCGGGCGGCGGGACGACCGGGCTTCCCGGTTACGCCTCCTACCCCGTCGAGCCGTACGGCTCGGGCGGTGACATGTTCTACGACGACAACGAATGGGTCGGCCTGGCCAAGGTGCAGCGCCATCTGCAGACCAGGGACACCGCCGCGCTGGCCCGCGCGAAGGAGATCTTCGCCCTGGTCAGGTCGGGCTGGGACACCGACGGCGGTCATGCCGCACCGGGCGGGGTCTTCTGGACCCAGGCCAACTGGAGCCACGACCGCAACACCGTGTCGAACATGCCGGGCGCCCAACTCGCCCTGCGCCTGCACCAGATCACCGGCGAGGCCGACTACCTGGACTGGGCGAGACGCTTCCACGACTGGACGAACACGCATCTCCAGAGCCCAAGTGGCCTGTACTGGGACCACCTTGACCTGCAGGGGACCGTCGAGAAGACCTTCTGGTCCTACAACCAGGGCGTGCCGGTCGGGGTCAATGTTCTCCTCTACGAGGTCACCCGGGACCGCGCCTATCTGCGTCAGGCGGAGCGAGTTGCCGCCGCCGCGTACGCCTATTACGTCACGCAGGGGCGGCTGTTCACGCAGCCCGTGTTCTTCAACTCGATCTTCTTCAAGAACCTGTTGCTCCTGGAGTCGGTCACCGGGAAGGACACGTACCACCGGGCGATGGCCGCCTACGCCGACCAGGTGTGGGACACCATGCGCGATCCCGCCACCGGGCTCGTGCACTTCGACACGGCCGGTGGCACCCAGGCGATCCAGCAGGCGGCCCTCGCGCAGATCTACGCCGTGCTCGCGTGGCCGCGTGCCCAGTGGCGGACGCTGTACTGATTGCTACGAGTGCTTGATCTCCCCTGTCCCGCGCGCGATCAGCTGCACCGGGAGGACCGTGCGGTGGGAGGGGGAATCGTCGCCGTCGATGCGGTCCAGCAGGATGTGGGCGGCCCGGCGGCCGAGTTCCTCGGTGTCGGAGGTGACGACGGTGACCGGGGTGGGGAGCATGTCGGCCAGCTTGAAGTCGTCGAAACCCACGACGGCGATGGAGACTTGAAGGTCGCGGCAGGCCCGTAGGACGCCCTCGGTGAGGAAGCCCGTGGTGGAGAAGACCGCGGTGGGCGGATGCGCGGAGGTGAGCAGGGTGCGGGTGGCGGACTCGGCCTCCTCGGTGGTGCCGCGGCGCAGGGTGACGACCAGGTTGTTGTCGGGCTCGATGCCGCCGCGGCGCAACGCCTTGCGGTAGCCGCGCAGTCTCCGGCCGGTGCTGTAGTACGAGGGGGCGACGAGGATCGCGATGCGTCGGTGGCCCTGGTCGATGAGGTGCTGGGTGGCCTTGTGGCCGCCGTCCTCGTTGTCGACGAGGACGACATCGGCCTCGGCGCCGGTGGCCGGGCGGTCGACGAAGACGATGGGCACGTGGTCGTGGCCGTTGATCTCGTTGAGGAAGGCGTGGTCGCCCTGGTCGGGGACGATGATGAGCCCGGCGACCCGGCGGCCGATCAGCTCCCCGATGGCACGGCGCTCGACCTCCGGGTCCTCGTCGGCCGTGCTCAACAGGACTGCGTAGCCTGCCTCGTTGGCGACTTCGACGGCGGCCTTGGCGAGGGAGGCGTAGAACGGGTTGGTGAGGTCGCCGAGCAGCAGCCCGATGGTCATGGAGTTCTGGCCGGGGCGCAGCGAGCGCGCGATCTCGTTGCGCTGGTATCCGATGGCGCTGATGGCCGCGTTGACGCGTTCGGCCGTCTCCTCGCGGACCGTTCCGATGCCGTTGACGACGCGGGAGACGGTGACGACGGCGACTCCGGCTCGCTCCGCGACATCGCGCATCGTGGGCCTGGTGTTCTGGCGGTGCGGGGGACGACTGCTCACGTGAGTTGAAGACCAACCTTCCATCGCGTACCGGGGCCGGGACCGCTCTCAGGATACGTTTCGGGTCCCGGCCCGCCGCTCGGTCCGGGACGCTAACCGTTGCTCTTGATCACATCGTTGATCTTGTCGGTCATCGTCCGGAGGTCGGAGAGCGGCTTCTTTCCGTTGAGGATGTCCGGCCAGTACGCGGTGATCAAGTCATTGGACTGGCTGGCCCATTGGGTGGTGAAGCGCACGCCGATGGTGGTCGGCGTGCTCAGCCCCGCTTTGACGGTGGACGCGACGGTCGTCAGACCGGCCTTGTCGAGGGCGCCGAAGTAGGCGCTCTGGGCGGAGAGATAGGCCGGGGCCGCGACCGGGGAGTCGGGCAGCACCTTGGTCCACACCGTGGAGTCGAGGTACTTGAGGACCTTGAAGGTGGCGTCCGCGTTCTGGGTGTAGGACGGGGTGCAGATGCCCACGGCGTCGTACAGGGTGGCCGGCTTGGTCACCTGGGGAAGCGGCGCGAACCCGTACTTGATCTTCGGCTTGTCGGTGAGGAAGCCTGCGGCCAGCCACTGGCCGCTCCACAGCATCGGGATCTGTCCTGCGGCGAACAGCGCCTGCTGGTTGCTGATGTCATAGCCGGGCGGTGCGACGGCCCCGCTCTTGATGCCGGCGACGACCTTGCGGACGCCTTCGGTGTACGTCGCGTCGATGGTCGTCTTCGTGGGCTGGTGGACGGAGTCGGCGAACGGCGCGCCACCCGCCGACAGCGCGTACGTGCTGAGGGAGAAGGGACCGTCTGTGGAGGTCAACGCGTCTGCTACGAGGCCGTACTTGGCGCCCTTGGCGTGCAGTTTCGCGGCGGCGTCGAACATCTGGTCCCAGGTCCAGCCGGCGGCGGGCACGGTGATGCCGGCGGCCTTGAAGGCGTCGACGTCGTACCAGATGCCGTAGGTGTTCATCAGGGAGGGAACACCGCCGATCTTTCCGTCGGCGGTCTTCCAGTTCTTCATGGTGGAGGAGACGAAGCTGCTCGCGCCGAAGTCGGCGGCGCCGGAGAGCCGGGAGGCCCAGTCGGTGAGGAGGCCCTGGCTGGTGTACTGCTGCTCGGTGTCGTTGCCGCACCAGAACAGGTCGGGGAGCTTCTTCGCCTGGGTGAGGGCGGCGAGTTTGTCGCTGTAGTTGCCGTTGGGGGTGTCGACGCGCTTGACGGTGATGTTCGGGTCGTGGAAGCCGGTCAGGGCCTGGTCGATGGCCTTGTTGGTGGCGGCGGACTCCCAGGTCATCAGGGTGACCGTCGCCTTGCCGTCCGACTGCTTCCCGGACGAGCCGCCGCAGGCCGCCGTCGCGAGCAGTCCCCCCGCAGACAGCAACGCTCCGGCGAGACGGATCCATCGTTTCATCGTGGCCTCCTGATACCTGGCATGCATACGACTCGTAGGTGGGTCGGGACGGGATGCGGATCAGCGCTGGTTGACGGTGCCCAGAGCGCTCAGGCCCTGGATGAAGTAGCGCTGGGCGACGAAGAACACGGCCAGTGGCGGGAGCATGAAGAGCAGGTTGGTGGCCATGTAGAGGTTCCAGTCCGGGGTCTGGCCGGCGAACTGGGAGACGAAGGAGGCCATGCCGACGCTCAGCGGCCACTTCTGGGACGAATACAGGTAGATCAATGGGTTGAGGTAGTCGTTCCAGGACATCTGGAAGGCCAGGATTGACATCGTTATCCAGGCGGGCTTCGTGATCGGCAGCATCACGCTGACGAAGATCCGGACGTGTCCCGCGCCGTCGACCTTGGCGGCCTCGTCGATGGAGTGCGGGATCGACAGGAAGTACTGGCGGGCGAGGAAGATGAAGAGCGGATTGCCGCCCAGGAAGGCCGGGACGATCAGCGGCAGCCAGGTGTCGTACCAGCCGATGTCCTTGAAGAGTTGGAACAGCGGGATGATGCCGACCACCGGGGGCAGCAGCATGCTGCCGACGAAGACGTAGAACCACACCTTGCGGCCGGGGAAGCGCAGCCGGGCCAGGGCGTAGCCCGCCATCATCGACGTCATCACGCCGCCGATCACCGAAAGGCCGGTGATGACAACGGAGTTGAGCAGCAGGCGCGGGAAGTGGATGACCTTCGGCCCGTCGACGAAGTTCCTGAAGTGGAACTCGTGGGGCAGGAGCCGGGGCGGGACCTCGAAGACCGCGGAGGGGCCCTTCAGCGCGACGGTGAGCATCCAGAGGATGGGGAGGATCATCACCGAGCTGATCAGCAGCGCGGTGGCGTACCAAGATGCTTTGCGTACGGCCCTGCCGCGCGGCTTCGTCGGAGGGGCCGGTGTCGGCGCGGTCGTCGGCGCCCTGGTGACGTCAGGAGACGTGGTCACTGTAGGTCCAAATCGACGAGAAGCGGGCGGTGGCGGCGATCACGACGACGATGACGAGGAACAGCACCCACACCTGGGCGGAGGCGTAGCCGAACTGCGAGACCTGCCCGAGCTTGGGGAAGCCGTTGTTGTAGATCGACAGCATCAGCGTCCGGGTGCTGAACCCGGGACCGCCCTGGCCGTCCGGTGAGAGGATCTTCGGCTGGTTGAACGCCTGGAGGGCCGTCACCATCTGGAGGACCACCTGCAGCATCATGATCGGGCTGATCAGCGGCAGGGTGATCCGGAAGAACACCGTGCGGGGGCCGGCGCCGTCGAGTCTGGCCGCCTCGTACAGCTCGGTGGGCACCGCCTGGAGCGCGGCGAGGAAGATGATCATCGTGGAGCCGACGCTCCACAGCATGACGATCACGATCGAGGGAATCGCCGAGTCCTCGCTGGACAGCCACTCGCTGGTGGGCAGGTGGAGCCAGTTCAACACCTGGTTGGCCAGGCCGACTTGGGGGTTGAACACGAACTTCCAGAGCGTGATCGTGGCCACCACGGGCAGCACGACCGGCAGATAGCACAGGGTGCGCAGCAGGCTGACGCCGCGCATCCGCTGGTTGCAGAAGACGGCCAGGGCCAGCCCGATGGCCAGCGACAGCGGCACGTACAGCACGACCAGCAGGAGTGTGGCTCGTACCGAGGGCCAGAAGGACGGGTCGGTGGTGAACATCCGGCGGAAGTTGTCGAGGCCGATGAACTTCGGGTCCGACAGGCCGTTGTAGCTGGTCAGCGCGTAGTAGGCGGACCGGAACAGCGGGTAGACGACGAACGCCGTGAAGCCGATGAGCGCCGGGGCCAGGAACACGTACGCGGCCAGGGTGTCCGAGGACCGCTTGCGTCGCCGTCGCCAGGGCCGTCCGAGGCGCCCCGGGAGCCCTCGGTCCGGCGGTGGGTCCACGGGCGGTGCGGCGGTTCGCGTCTCTTGGTGCGGAGCGGCTGTCACACGCGCTCACCTTCTTCCTCCGAGGAGTTGGCGATGACCCGGACCGAGGTCGACCCGACCGTCTGGTGGTCGCCGACCCGCTCAAGGTAACGTTTCCATTTCCTGGCGATCACACCGTGGCGCACGCCACATGAGGCAGTCAAGAGGCGCGATGGTAACGTTTCCCGGATCAACATCCGGAACAGTGTGGGCAGTTCCGGAGTCACTGAGCACGCTCGGGCGACGGCTGGCCACCGAGCTGCGGGGTGGTCCGGCGGCGGAGATCGTCGAGCGGTGCCTGACCAACACGTGGGCTACGTCGATGAGTTGGGACGCTCCGCCGACCGGGATGTCAGAGGGGGCGATGGGTTGGGGCGGGGCGTCGGAGGAGGCGACGGGTCGGGGCACTTTGTCGGCCGGCTCGGCGGAGGTGTTCGTCAGGACCGGTGACATCCCGGCGATGTGGTTGCGGGACAGCACGGCGCAGGTTCGTCCCTATCTCGCCGTGGCCACGGACCCGGAGGTCGGCGATGTCCTGGTCGGGGTCTCGCGCCGGCAGATCCGCTGCGTTCTGCTGGACCCGTACGCCAACGCCTTCAACGACGGCCCCACCGGCGCACACGGCGAACCCGGCGACCGGCCCACGCCGGGCGACTGGGTCTGGGAGCGCAAGTACGAACTCGACTCGCTCTGCGCCCCGTTGCAGCTGGCGTACGCGATCCGGCGGGCGACCGGACGCGAGGACCATCTCGACGAGGCGTTCCACCGCGCGGCCCGGTTGATCGTGCGGCTGTGGCGGGCGGAACAGTCACACGCAGACTCGCCCTACCGGTTCGTCCGGCCGTCCGGGCCGTTCGCCGGTGACAGTCTTCCCCTCAACGGCCGTGGCGCACGGGTCGGTTGGACCGGCATGACGTGGTCGGGCTTCCGGCCGAGCGACGACGCGTGCACCTACGGCTATCCGGTGCCGGCCAACGCGCTGGCGTCGGCGACTCTGCACGGGTTGGCGGAGCTGGCGGCGGCGGTCCTCGACGACACCGAACTCGCCCATGCATGTTGGCAGTTGGCGGATGAGATCGACGCCGGGATTCTGGCGCACGGGGTGGCGGAGGTGGACTGCGACTCCGTTCTCGCCTACGAGGTCGACGGGCTCGGGGCGGCGCTGCTCTGCGACGACGCGAATCTTCCGAGTCTGCTGAGCCTCCCTCTGAGCGGGTGGTGCACATCGGAGGATCCGCTGTACCGGGCCACTCGACGCTTCGTTCTCTCTGCGGGCAACCCCTCCTACTTCAGCGGGAGTTACGCGTCCGGAGTCGGCAGTACGCACACGCCGGACCGTCACGTCTGGCCGCTGGCGATAGCTGCGGCCGGGCTGACGGGCAACGCGGACGAGGCGGCTCGGGCCCTGGACACGCTCGCGGCCACCACCGCCGGTACCGGCCTGATGCACGAGAGCTTCCATGTCGACGCGCCTGGCCGGTTCACACGGGACTGGTTCGGCTGGGCGAACGCGATGTTCTGCGAGCTTGCCCTCGATCTGTGCGGGGAGGGGGTGCGGCATTTGTTTCCGGTGCATCCGCGGGCTTTGCCCGGGGCGTCGGGGGTGGGTGGCGGGGTGGCGTGAGCCGGGGGCGGTTGTCAGGGGGGCGCTGCCGAGGCTGTCCGACCTGGCGACCCCGGGCTCAAACGGACGGCGTCACCGGGGACCGCAGGCCGAGCCACTGCTCGGCGTCCCAGGCCTCGAACCGCTCCACCTCGGTGAACCCCAGCTTTGCCGCGAGGCGCATCGAGCCGGCGTTGGCGGTCTGGGTGGTGAGCACCACCGGCTCTCCCGGCAAGACACCGTCGAACCAGTCGAGTGCCGCCGTGCACGCCTCGGCGGCGTACCCGAACCCCCACGCCTGCGGCAGGAACAGGTAGCCGAGATCGGCCTTCCCCGCAGCGGCCGGGCGACGGTGCCCCGTTGCCCTCCTGAGCAGGATCTGGCCGATCATCGCCCCGTCGAGATCGACGACGAAACTCCCGGGCCACCGCTCGGGCACCCCGGGCAGCTCGCGCTCGAGCTCGTCACGCGGCCGGGGGCCGCCGAGGTAGGTGTGCACCTCCGGCGACGCCAGCAGCTCGACGAACGCCGCACGGTCCCTGGCCTCGGGCTCACGGAGCACGAGCCTCTCGGTCCTGATCGGCTCGGGCGGCCAGGCGACGACGGATCCAAGATCAGACATGCGGGCAGGCTAACAGCCCGAGAAGCGTGGGGAATTGGTGTCTTCTCGACTGCCGGCCGACCACCGCGCCGCCGCCTTCGCCGCTGTCCAAGCTCAGGGCGTGATCGTGAGCGTCCCGTAGTCCGAGAGGTTGGTCAGGTTCACCTGGGTCAAGGTGGTCGCCCCGGTCGTGCTCCCCGGCATCACGATATGGCTCAGCGCCACACCCGAAATGGGCGCCCCCGGCTGCCCGTTGACGCGCGCGGCGGTGACGCCGGCGTTGCGGACGCGGACGTTGGAGATCGTGACGCCGGTGATCGGGCCGACGCCCGCGGTGCTGCCGGTCATCAGGGCGAGCCAGGTCCGGTTGTCGTCGTTCTTGTAGCTGAGCCGTTCGATGTCGATGTCGTCGAACTTGAGGTTCGTCGCGCTCGCCGTGCCGTACTTGTGGTGGACGCCGATGCCCACGGCCGCGTCGTAGACGACGACGTGCTGGAAGGTGACCTTGTTCTGCGACTCGTAGACACCCTGGCCGACCTTGACGCCGTAGCAATAGGTCCAGGAGACAAGGTCGTTGAAGGTGACGTTGTCCAGCGGGCGGGCGGTGCCGGGGACCGACTTGTAGATGTCGGCGACGTCGGGCCAGGTCTTGGTGCTGAACGGGTCGTCGAGGCCGATGCCGATCGCGTGGTCAACGGTGACGTTCGTGGACTCCATGACGTCGATGCCGTCGTTCTCGCCCATGTCGAACCTGTTGAAGATCTTGATGTTGCGGAAGGTCATGTCCGAGGAGCGCAGCGGGATGATCGCCCAACTGCTGGATTCCCGGAAGGTGATGCCGTCGACGGTGAACCCGCTCGTGTAGATCGGGGCCAGGAGATTCACGCCGAGGTTGGAGGGCGCGAGCGCGGCCTGGCCGTTGCCGTCGATGATGCCGCGGCCGTAGATCTTGATGTTCGTCGAGGAGTAGCGGGTCGAGATGAACCAGGTGAGGTCACGGCCCTGTGAGGTCTTGTGTCCGGTCACCACATAGTGGCTGGCCTCCCCCGTGTAGCGGAGGACCGCGCCGGGTGCGAGGTAGAGCGCGAGGTTGCTCCGCAGATACAGATTCCCCAGGGTGTAGACGCCCGCCGGGACGTACACGATGCCCTGCGTGCCGTTCGAAGAGCCGTACGCGGCCGCGTCGTTGAGGGCGTCCTGGAAGGCCGTCGTCGTGTAGGCGCCGGTGTTCGGCTGGGCCGAGTAGGGCGCGCTCTGCACGTTGAAGATGCCGGTACCGGTCGTCGCCGGGCGGTTGGTCTCGGCCGGGTCGGCGGCGATGACGAGGTTGGGGCGGCCGTCGAGCTTGACGATCAGGTACTCGTCGTTCTGGACGGTGAAGGTCAGAGTCGGGCCGCTGACGGTCCCCGTGATGCCCAGCTTCTGCGGGCTGATGCTGTACGCGCCGATGGCCGTGTTGTTGAGCTTGGTCACGGAGATGGTGGCGGTGCCGGTCCCGAGGGCCAGCTGCGCGATGTCGTACCCGGTGTACTTGGTGACGGGTACGGACGTTCCGTTGACGGTCAACTTGTAGTCGGTGGACGCCGGGTAGACGGACGGGACCGGGTACGCCGTCACGGCCCCGGCCGCGGCCCGGGCCGACTGCGGGGCTCCGAGGAGGGCCGCGACGCCGAGCAGCAGGGCGGTCAACCCGAGGGCCAGGAGGCGCAGTACGCGGTTCTCGGTTCCGTCGGCCGTGGTCAGTGGCCATCTCATCGGCGATCTCATCCGGGGTCCTCCTGCAAGCGCGTCGGTGTGGTCACGTAAGAGGGAATGGAAACGTTGCCAGTGACATGACCACACTAATGGTCTGGACCGCGGACGCCTATCCGCTGTGCCCGCCGACCGTCACTCCCTTGTCACCTCAGGACGAACCTCCGTCGCCTGGGACTCAACTCCCGCAAACAGAACGGCGATCCCCTGGTCCGCTTCCGAATCGCTGCCATATTCGAGAACCACTTCGGAGGTGGCTGTGACGCTGGACGCGACAACATCCCTGACGGCAGTGACACCTGCGGCGGACCGCACCGCCGGACGCATCGCCGACCTGGCACACCGACGGGCGCAGGCGGTGGTCACGGCGGCGCCGAGAAGACGCGGAGCCCTCGGTGCACGGGAGCGGATCGAACGGCTCCTGGACGCGGGCTCGTTCGCGGAGACCGGTGTCTTCGTGCGGGCCAGAGCCCTCGGTGACGGTGCCCAACGCCCTTACGGCGACGGGGTCGTCACCGGGTACGGCACCGTCGACGGGCGGCCGGTCTGTGTGTTCGCGCAGGACTCGGCGGTCTTCGGCGGCAGCATGGGCGAGGCGTTCGGCGAGAAGACCGTGGCCCTCATGGACCTCGCCCTGAAGACCGGCTGCCCGATCGTCGGCCTCAACGACTCCGGCGGCGCCCGCATCCAGGAGGGCGTCAACTCACTCGCTCTCTACGCCGAGTTGGTGCGCCGCAACGTGAAGGCGTCCGGGGTGATCCCGCAGATCTCCGTCATCCTCGGGCCCTGTGCGGGCGGCGCCGCGTACTCCCCCGCCATCACCGACTTCACCGTCATGGTGGACGGCGCCTCGCACATGTTCGTCACCGGCCCCGACGTCATCGAGGCCGTCACCGGCGAACGCGCCACCGCCGAGGAGCTGGGCGGCGCCCGCACCAGCAACTCCGTGAACGGCAACGCCCACTTCCTCGCCGCCGACGAGGGGGACGCACTGGACACCGTACGCGACCTGCTGTCGTACCTTCCCGCCAACAACCTGGAGCGGCCCCCGGAGTACGCGCCCGGTTCCGTCGCCGCCGGGGCGCCGCTCGACGAGGTCGTGCCCGACCGGCTCGGGCAGGCCTACGACATGCGGGACATCCTGCACGCGGTGGTCGACGACGGTGAACTCCTGTACGTCCAGGAACTGTTCGCGCCGAACATCATCTGCGCGCTGGCCCGGGTCGAGGGCGCGAGTGTCGGGGTCGTCGCCAACCAGCCGCTGCACTCGGCCGGTGTCCTCGACATCGACGCCTCCGAGAAGGCGGCGCGGTTCGTGCGGTTCTGCGACGCGTTCGGCATCCCGCTACTGACCTTCGCCGACGTCCCCGGCTATCTCTCCGGCGTCCACCAGGAGCGGCGCGGCATCATCCGGCGCGGCGCCAAACTCCTGTACGCGTACGCCGAGGCGACCGTCCCGAAGGTCACCGTGGTGGTGCGGAAGGCGTACGGCGGCGGGTACGCGGTGATGGGCTCCAAGCACCTCGGCGCCGACCTCAACCTCGCCTGGCCCACCGCCCGTATCGCCGTCATGGGCGCGGAAGGTGCCGTGGGTGTGCTGCACCGGCGTGAACTCGCCGCCGCGGCCGACCCCGAGGCACTGCGGGCCGACCTGGTCGCCGCGTACGAGGCGACGCACGGGACGCCTTACCTCGCCGCCGAGCGCGGATACGTCGACGACGTCATCGCGCCGCGCGACACCCGCGTCCACGTCAGCCGCGCCCTGCGCGCGCTGCGCGGCAAACGCGCCCCGATGCCGGAGCGGCGGCACGGCAACATCCCGCTCTGACCGCCCTGTTCACTCCGCTCGCCCTGTTCTCCCTCGCCAGCCGCCACCGCGATGTACCGCGATGTGAGGAGCACGCCCGATGGACAGCCGCCGTCCCCCGCTCGCGCCCGCGTACCGGACTCTCCCCGAGTACGTGCGGCACTGGGCCGACCTCACCCCGGACCGCCGGGCGTTCACGTTCGTCGACCACCCGGCCCCCGACTCCCGTGGTGTGCACCGCACTTTGACCTGGCAGCGCCTGGACCTGCGCGTGCGCGCACTGGCCGCCCGGCTCACGGAAGAGGCCGAACTCGGTTCGCGCGTCGCCCTGTTGTGCCCGCAGGGGACGGACTACATCACCGGTTTCCTGGCGGCGCTGACGGCCGGGATGGTCGCCGTACCGCTGTATCCGCCCGGTCTGCCGGGGCACGCCGACCGGCTCGTCGGGGTGTTGGCCGACGCGCGTCCGGCGGTCGTGCTGACCACCGGTCGCACTCTGGAGGAGGTGTCGGACTTCTGCGAGCGCGCGCGGGTGCCCGTCCTCGCCGTGGAGCAGGTCCCGGACTCCGCCGCCCTCAACTGGCAGGCTCCGGCGCCCGATTCGGACGCGACCGCCTATCTCCAGTACACCTCCGGCTCCACCCGCGCTCCGGCCGGCGTGGAGATCACGCACGCCAACGTCGTCGCCAACGCCCGTCAGGCGCTTGCCGCTTACGGTGCCGACGCGCACCAGGTGACCTGTGTGGGCTGGCTGCCGCTCTACCACGACATGGGGCTCGTGCTGAGTGTCGCGGCCCCGGTGGTGCGCGGCCTGCTGTCGGTGCTCATGGACCCGGCCGCGTTCCTGCACGAACCGGCGCGCTGGCTAAGGCTGTTGGCCGCGCATCCGCGTGCGCTGAGTGCCGCGCCCAACTTCGCCTACGACTACTGCGCCTCCACCGTCACCGGGGCGCAGAAGGAGGGGCTGCGGCTGGACGGGGTCGCCGCGTTGATCAACGGCAGCGAACCCGTCCGGCCCGGCACCGCCGACCGTTTCCACGCCGCGTTCGCCGCGCAGGGGCTCGCGGCGGAGGTGCACTGTCCGTCGTACGGGCTCGCCGAGGCGACCGTCTTCGTCAGCGCCGCCCGGCCCGGCCGCGCGCTCGGCCGGTTCGCCCTCGACCGTGACGCGCTCGCCGCCGGGAAGGCGTTGCCCGCACGGCCCGACGATCCCAGAGCCGTGTTGTTGGCGGGGTGCGGGATACCGGTGGGGCAGCGGGTACGCATCGTCGATCCGGTCGCCCACGCCGTGCTGGCCGAGGGGGAGGTCGGGGAGATCTGGGTCCAGGGTCCCAATGTGGGGCGCGGTTACTGGAACAACCCGGCGCAGACCCGGCGCGTCTTCGGTGCCACGCTCGGCGAGGACGCGCCGGGCGACTGGCTGCGCACCGGCGACCTCGGGACCGTCCTGGACGGGCAGTTGATCGTCACGGGCCGGCTCAAGGACCTCATCGTCGTCGACGGCCGCAACCACTATCCCCAGGACGTGGAGGCCACCGCCCAGGACGCGCACTCGGCCGTACGGCGGGACCGGCTCGCCGCGTTCGGGGTGCCGGGTGGCGCGGGTGAGCGGGTGGTGGTCGTGGCCGAGCACGCGCGGACCACCAGCCTCGCCGACCTCGACGTATCGGCCCTCACGCGGGCCGTCCGCGCGGCCGTCTCCGCCCGGCACGGGCTGCGGCTCGCCGATGTCGTCGTGGTCGCGCCCGGCACCGTGCCCCGCACATCGAGCGGAAAGGTCTCGCGGGCCCTGACCCGCGCCCGGTATCTGGAGGGCGTCTACGCGGCGGAGACCGCGGTATGACGGCCACCGACAACAGGGCGCTGCTGCGCCGCCGGATCGCGGAACGGGTGGCCGAATGGAACGGCACCCCTCTCACCAACGTCCCCATGGACCGGCCGCTGGCCGACCTCGGCATGTCCTCGCGGGACGCGGTCGTGCTGGCGGGCGAGTTGTCGCTCCTGACGGGGCACGAGTTGCCGGCGACGCTGCTGTGGGAGGCGCCGACCGTGGACGCCCTGGTGGACCGCGTGTGCGGTCCGACCCTGCGGGTCGCGCGGGAGGCCCCCGCTCCGGTGGCGCCGGGCGAACCCGTCGCGGTCATCGGGGTCGGCTGCCGACTGCCGGGCGGGGTGCGCGGTCCGGCCGACTACTGGCGCCTGCTGATCGACGGCGTCGACGCGATCAGACGCGTCCCCGAGGACAGATGGGCCGACTTCACGGCGTTCCCACCTGACGAAACCCCCGCGTGCGGCGGCTACTTGGACGACATCGCCGGGTTCGACGCGGACTTCTTCCGCATCACCCCGCGCGAGGCCGCGGTGATGGACCCCCAGCAACGCATCCTCCTGGAGGTCGTCCGCGAGACCCTCGACCACGCCGCTGTCCCCGCAACTGCCTTGGCAGGAACGGCGACCGGCATCTACGTCGGTGTCTCGGCCCCCGAGTACGGACAGCTTACCGGCGCCGACCCGAACACCGTCGACCCCTGGGCCCCGGCGGGCGCCGCGCTCAGCGTGACGGCAGGCCGACTGGCGTACGTGCTGGACACCCGCGGGCCCAACATGGCCGTGGACACGGCCTGTTCGTCCTCCCTCGTCGCCGTGCACCAGGCCTGCGTCAGCCTCCGCACCGGCGAGACCGACACGGCGATCGCCGCCGGAGTCAACGTCCTCCTGTCCCCCGTCGTCGGCGTCGCCTTCCAACGGGCGGGCGCACTCGCCCCGGACGGCCACTGCAAACCGTTCGCCACGACGGCCGACGGCATCGGACGCGGTGAGGGCTGCGCGGCGGTGCTGCTGAAGCGGCTGTCCGACGCGGAGCGGGACGGCGACCGTGTCCTCGCGGTCATCCGCGCGACGGCCGTCAACTCCGACGGCCGCTCCAACGGCCTGCTCGCCCCCAACCCTGCTGCCCAACAGGCCCTGTTGACCACCGCCTACACACACGCCGGACTCACCCCGGCCCACGTCGACTACGTCGAGGCGCACGGCACCGGCACCCCGCTCGGCGACCCGATCGAGGCGGGCGCGCTCGGCGCGGTGCTGGGTGCGGACCGTGACCCCGAACAGCCCTTGCTGCTCGGCTCGGTGAAGGGGAACCTCGGCCATCTGGAGTCCGCGGCCGGTATCACCGGCCTGGTGAAGACGGTCCTCGCCCTCCACCACGACCTCGTCCCGCCGTCGCTGTACGGCAGCACTCTCGGGGACGCACGGCTGCGCGTGGTCACCGAGCCCGAACCATGGCCTCGCTACGGCGGTACGGCCACCGCCGGCATCTCGGGCTTCGGGTTCGGCGGCACCAACGCCCATGCGGTACTGGAGGAATGGCGCCCCGCTCCCCTACCGGTCGAGCAGTCCGCCGCCCGCCTTCACCTCCTCTCCGACGTCGACACCGAGCGGGTCCGGGACACCGCAGCCCGACTCGCCGCGTGGCTCCGCACCCCCGAAGGAAGCGCTGCCCGTCCGGCGGACGTTGCGCGCACACTCGCGGGACGAGCGGGGCGTGGGCCGGTACGCGCTGCGGTCGTCGCTCGCGGCGGGGGCGAACTGGCGGATGCGCTGGGCGCGTTGGCGCAGGGTGGCGGCCGGGACGCGCGGGTGGTGACCGGTGACCGTGATCTCGTGGGGCCCGGTCCGGTGTGGGTGTTCTCCGGGTACGGCTGCCAGTGGACCGGCATGGGGCGCCAACTCCTCCTGGAGGAACCGGCTTTCGCCGCCGCGGTGGAGAAGCTGGATGCGCAGCTGGCCGATGTATTCGGCTTCTCCCTCCATGAGCACCTGACGTCCGCCGGGGATCTCGACCGGCTCGATGTTTCCCAACCAGTCCTTTTCGGTGTGCAGTTGGCACTGGCCGAGCTGTGGCGGTCGTACGGCGTCGAGCCTGTCGCCGTGATCGGTCACTCGCTGGGTGAGGTGGCCGCCGCCGTCTGCGCGGGCGCGCTGGCCGTGGCGGACGGGGCGCGCGTCGTCGCCGTACGGGCCCGGCTGCTGGGGCAGTTGCGCGGGGGCGCTATGGCCGTCGTAGATCTGGAGGACGGTGAACTGCCTTCCCTGGAGCGGGAGTTCCTGGGTGTGCATGTCGCCGTCCATTCCTCGCCCCGGCAGAAGGTCGTCACCGGTGACGAGATGGCCGTCGCTCGGCTGGTGCGGCGGTGGGAGGAGCGAGGGCGTGCCGCCCGGGCCATGCGGGTGGTCGGCGCCGGGCACTCACCGCAGGTGGACCCGCTGTTGCCGGAACTGACCGAGGCCCTCGCGGACGTCGGAGGCAGGGCTCCGCGCATCCCCGTCTACTCCACCGTCCTCGACGACCCGCGCGGCGCCTGCGAGTTCGACGCCGATCACTGGGCCGCCAACCTGCGTCGGCCGGTGCGTCTCGACCGGGCCCTCGCGGCGGCTGCGGCCGACGGCCACACCGCCTTCGTGGAGATCTCGCCGCATCCAGTGCTGACCCGGTCCCTCACCGAGACCGTGCCCGGCGCCCTCACCGTGGGCACGCTGCGCCGCGACGCGGCCGGATCCGCCGCGTTCCTCGGGGAGTTGGGCGCCTTGTACGCGGCGGGCCTTGATCTGCCGCTGCCGTCCGGCCGGGTCATCGACCTTCCCGTACCGCGCTGGCGGCACGTCCGGTACTGGTGGACCGACGGCCGAGCGCCCGTCGCGACGACCGCGGCACACCGGTGGGCCGAGCCGGCCACGGACGCCGTAGGAGATTCGGTGACCGCCCGCCTCAGCCACCACATCGCCGCCGTCACCGGCCATCCGGCGGCCCGCATTACCCCCACCACGGCACTGGCCGACCTCGGTCTGGACTCCCTCATGGCCGTCCGCATCCGCACCGCCCTGCAACGCGACTTCGGCGTCGAGTTGCACCTGCGCGACCTGCTCGACGCCGGCACGGTCGATGAAGTGGCGGACCGGATAGGCCAGTTGATGAGCACGCCACCCGGAGGGACACACCATCCGCTCTTCCTGTTCCACGCCGCCGGCGGCACCACCGACGTCTACCGCACCCTCGCCCAACGCCTGGGCGAGGACCGGCCGGTGCACGGGCTGGACCGGATCGAGGACGCGCAGACCGTGTCAGAGAAGGCCCGTCGCTACGTCGAGGCCATCACCACCGCTCAACCCAATGGGCCCTGTGTGCTTGCCGGTTGGTCCTTCGGCGGATTCGTGGCACAGGAGACGGCACGCCAACTCACCGCCGCCGGACGGGACGTCGACCTCGTCGCGCTCATCGACTCCGTACGCCCCCTCCCCCGGCCCGACCGCATCCGCACCCACCTCACGGGCTTCGCCCGGCACATCGCCGACACGTACGGGGTCGAACTGCCCCTGCCCTACGACGATCTCGTGGCGCTGGACGACGACCACGAGCGCATCGACCTCGTGCTGCGTGCCCTGCGCGGGGCCGTGCGGGTGCCGCCCGCCGCGTTGGAGCACCAGCGTGCCTCCTACCTGGACCTGCGGATCGGCGAGGCGCACACGCCGGACCGGTACGAGGGCCGGGTGGTCCTGTACCGGGCCACCGAGCCGGCTCCGCACACCGTGCGCGACCCGGCGTACGAGCGGGACGACGAGGCGCTCGGCTGGGACGAGGTGTGCCCGCGGCTGACGGTCGTACCGGTGTCGGGGCATCACCTGTCGCTGCTCGACCCGCCGCACGTCGACGAGATAGCCGCCCATCTGCGGCGGGTGCTCGCCTCGCCGGGCGGACCCGCCGAACCGGACTGAGGAGCCACCATGCCGCACCACCACCCCAGAGGAATCTCCCGCCGCGCCGTCACCCGGGCCACGGCGGCCACCGGTCTTGCCGTCCTGTTCGGCGCCACGGCCTCCGTCGGCCGGGCCCGGGCCGCGACGCAGGTCTCGGCGCGCACCGTCGACGTGTCCGTGTCCTCGCCCGCGCTGGGCCGCAGCGCGCCGGTGCGGCTGATCCTGCCGTCGGACTTCGCCGCGCAGCCGGATCGCACGTACCCCGTGCTGTATCTGCTGCACGGGGCGCACGACGACTACACGTCCTGGACCCGGGAGACGGACATCGAGGCGTTCACCGAGGGCCGCGACCTGATCGTCGCCATGCCGGACGCGGGGCCCACCGGCATCCCCAGCGCCTGGCGCGACGGTCCCGACTACGAGACCTTCCAACTCCAGGAGGTCCCGGCGCTGTTGGCCCGCGACTACCGGGCGTCCAGTGTGCGGGCCGTCGCGGGAGTGTCCACGGGAGGCTACGGCGCGATGGCGCACGCGGCCCGTCACCCGGGCGCGTTCACCGCCGCCGCCTCCTACAGCGGCATCCTCGACACCACGGCCCCCGGAGTGCCCTCGCTCGTGGACGCCATCGTGGCCCGCGAGAACCTGGCGCCGCTGACGCTCTGGGGCAATCCCCTTCTGAACGCGCCGACTTGGCGTGACTTCAATCCGCGCGCCAAGGCCGGCGGGCTGCGCGGCACGCCCCTGTACGTGTCCAACGGCAGTGGTGTGGTGGGAGGTTCGGGCGACTGGCTGCCCGAGGCGTTGGAGAGTCTGCTGTGGCCCTCGGCGCACAGTTTCACCGGGATTCTCGCGCTGCTCGGCATTCCGGTCACCACGCACTTCTACTCGGGAGGCGGGCACAGCTGGGCCTACTGGAAAGGGGAGTTCACGGCCTCGTGGCCGATGCTCGCCGGTGCACTGGGGTTGCCGGAGTGATGTCGGTGCAGCCGGGGCACGGAACGGAGCGCAGGGGACGACCGTCCAACACGGGACGTCCCCCTCGTCCCATGGGCAACAGTCCGTGGGCGAGCCGACTCCGGGGGAAAGGAGTGTCCGTCGTGGCTGTCCCCACCCCGCGCGGAGTACCCACCGAGCCCGGAACCGCTCTGGTTCCGTCCGACCTCGCCGACCTGCTGCGCGCCCAACTCCCCGCCGTCTGCGACGAGGTGGAGGACGTGGTACGCGGCCAGGTCCCCGAATACGCCCGGCCGGCCGACGGGACCTACCGCGAGAACCTCAGATCCGGGGTGGTGCAGGCGCTCACGCTGTTCGTCGACCACATCGCGGACCCGAGCGGCCAGAACGCCGCGATGGCGGCGGCGTACTACGAAGAACTCGGGCGGGGGGAGGCCCAGGAGGGCCGCAGCTTGGAGGCGTTGCAGTCGGCGATACGCGTGGGCGGGCTGCACGCCTGGCGGCTGATGGGCCGTACGGCGGAGGAACTCGGCCTGGATTCGGCGGTCGTGGCCGCATTGGGCGAGCTGGCGTTCCGTACCGTGCACGAGGTCGCGGAGGCGGCGGCCGCCGGGTACGCGGAGGCCCAGTCGCACAACACGGACGAGTTGGAGCGGCGGCGCGGTCGGCTGCTCGATCTGCTGCTGGGCGAGGGGCCGGTGTCCCTCGATGCGGTGCAGGACCTGGCGCACGGCGCGCGGTGGCGGGTGCCTTCGCAGGTCGCCGTCGTCGCCCTGGCGGGCCCCGCCGACCCGCGTACGGAGGACCGGCCGCCGGCGATGCCGGGCGCGCTGGCGGACATGGAGTCCCGGCCGCCGCGCGTGCTGGTGCCGGACCCGGAGGGCTACGGCCGGTTCGGCGGCCGGTCGTTCGTCCTCGGCCTGGGTGGGCGCCCGGCGGCGATCGGTCCTACGGTCCCGGTGACCGAGGCCGCTCGGTCGTTGCGCTGGGCCACGCGGGCGCTGGGCCTGATGGGCCGCGGGGTTCTGCCCCGGCAGGGGGTGGTGCTGTGCGCCGACCATCTTTCGACGCTGCTGCTGCACAGCGACGAGCCGCTGCTCGCCCAGTTGGAGGCCCGGGCCCTCGCGCCCCTCGACGCCGCTTCCGAGGGCCAACGCCCGCGGCTGGCCGAGACGTTGCTGGCCTGGTTGCTCAGCGGCAGCAACGTCCCCGATGTCGCCGCCCTGCTCCACATCCACCCCCAGACGGTCCGCTACCGCCTGCGCCAACTGGAGAAGCTCTTCGGCGACTCCCTGCACGACCCCGGTACCCGGCTGGACCTGATTCTCGCGCTGCGCTCGGCGTCGTCGCGCGAGAGCGAGCGGGACTCACGAGCCGACAAAAACAGAGACGGTTTCTGAATTCCCGTCCATAACACCGGGTATGGAATCGCGAATACCTTCGGGACAGTCCTTTCCACGGGCACTGCACACGCCCGACCCTCAAAGGATTCCCGACCCGCAAAGGATTTCCCATGCGTATTCGCTTATGTCTCGCCGCGCTGTCACTGGCCGGCGGGGCCGGGCTCGCCACCCTCACCTCGCCGACGGCATCGGCCGCCACCTGCTCGGACCTCGACGTCGTGGCGGCGCGCGGCACCTTCGAGCCGGGCACACTCGGCGCGATCGTCGGCGACCCGGTGTTCTCCGCGCTCCAGCAGAAAATCACCGGAAAGAGTCTCTCCAGCTATGCGGTGAACTATCCCGCCGACCTTTCCCTGACGTCCGCCGCGACGGGAAACGCCGATGTGGTGAATCACGTCAACGCACAAGCCGCCGCCTGTCCGAATCAGCGTTTCATTCTCGTCGGCTATTCGCAGGGCGCGAACGTCGTCGACAACTCCATCGGGATCAGCAGCGACGGCGCGGTGGTCGGCAGCCCGATCGTGGCGACCATCCCCGCCGCGGTCGAGCCGAAGGTCGCCGCGGTCCTGCTGTTCGGCAACCCGATCCGGGCCCTCGGCAAGAGCGTCACCGGCACCTACCAGAGCCGCACCAGCGACTTCTGCGCCAACGGTGACCCCATCTGCCAGAACGGCGGAACCGACGTCCTGGCCCACCTCGGCTACACCGCCGACGCCGACGCGGCGGCCACGTTCGCCGCGGGCAAGGTCTGAGCCGTAGCAACACATGGGTAGGGCCCGGGAGTTGATCCTCCCGGGCCCTACCGGCGTGCGGGAACGGCTACTTGGGTGATGCGGCGAATTCCGCGAGGCTGCTCGATGCGATCTCGGGGCGGCCGTTGTTCTGGACGGGCGCCGCTGTCAGGACGTCCAGGTGCTGGTAGCCGGGGGCGATCACGGGGTGCAGGTCGGCCGGGATGTGGCCCGCGAGCAGACCGTCGCCCGCGAGCACGGTGAGCGTCGGGTTGGCGGTCAACCCGCCCGGGTGCACGACGAGTTGCCTCACCTGCGGGGAGGTCGCCAGCTCGATGTCGGTGACCAGCTTGGTCGGGAAGTACTGCTCGGTGAAGTCCAGCGGCTGCTCCCCCATGCTGCGGGCCAGCTCGTGGATGTCGGTGACCTCCTTGGAGGCGTTGGTGAAGGGGGTGCCGTCGGCGGACCGGTAGCCGGGGTCGTCGGCGGCGCCGACACGGTCGTAATTGCGCCAGGTGTAGAGCGGCCCGTGGGGCTGCGCGGGAATCGCCTTGTACTCGACGCCGACGAGCTGCGACTGGTCCGAACTCCCGTTGGCGACGGGGAAGTTCTTGTCGACGATCGGTCCGCCGTCGAAGAAGCCGACGCTGCTCTGCAGGAACGCCAGGGGTACGGAGTTGTCGTCCATCAGCGAGCCGAGCACCGCGTCGTTGGTGAGCCGGAAGTCCTTCACCGCGGGTGAGCCGGTGAGGAACGTGGCGGCGTCCTTGGAGAACAGGAAGCGGTTCGTGGCCTCGATGTTGACGTTGGAGGGGAGGTAGGACGGCAGGTCCGCCTCGCCGTCCGGGTTCTGTACGGCGCCCAGACCGGCGATGGCGAGCAGGGTCATCGTCTCGGGGTTGAGCAGCACGGGCGCGGACAGCGAGCGGGACAGCACCCCGCTGTCGAGCCCGGCCTGGACGACCGCGTAACCGAGCCCGATGTCAGGGAGGTTGGTGTCGTCCGGGATGCTGCCGCTGAGGTCCGCCAGTGAGGTGGAGATCGTCGTGTCGAGGGCGAAGTAGCCGGCGCACTGGTTCTGCCCGGCGTCCGCCGTGGTGGCGGGGTTGCCGTCGAAGTCGGCCGCCGCGAAGTACCCGGTGATGACGCCGCCGAGCGAGTGGCCGCCGCACAGCACCTTGCGCTTGCGCAGCCCCTGGTCGGGCAACTCGGCGACGAGCAGGTCGTATTCGTCCCGTACGGTCTGCTCGATGCCGAGCTTGGCCATCCAGCCGAGCTGGTCGTTGCCGACGAACCCGGCGAAGGTCCGCCCGCCGACGGCCTTGCCCCGGTAGTAGTAGTCGACCGCCGTGTGCTGGTCGCCGGAGGCGATACCGGTCGGATCCTCAAGGCAGTTGGAGCGCCGGTCCAGTGCCCAGAACTCGATGTGCCGTCCCTGCGCGGCGGCTTGGGCGACCGTGTCGCGGGCGACGCTGTCGAAGGCTCCGGCCCCCTCCAGGATGCCGGGCTGGGCCACGAGGACGCGGTCGGCGTCGGCCGACGCGCTCGGTCCGTCGGCGGCGCGGTAGCGCAGATACGACAGCCAGTCGCACGCCGCCGGACGGGCGCCGAACGACTGCGGCAACGGCACTTTCACCCGCACCACCGACTCGACCACACCGTCGGCAGGATGGGTCGACGCGACCGGGGTCTCGACGCGGGCGCTCTCTCCCTGGGCCTGCGGGGCGGCCACGGTGAGCGCGCCGGCGGTCAACAGCACCGCCAGCGCGCCACCGCGCCACGAACTTCCTCTGCTGCGACTCGTCTTCATGGCCGGACCGTAGGACGGTCGCGCTCTCGGGATCAGGCAGTGCTCACAAGAACGCAGCGCACAGCAGCACGCTTGTCACCGGTCCGCAGAGAACAGGCCGACGAGGTCAGACGTCCTTGATCGTCGCGGTGACGGGCGTGCCGATCTCGACGGTACGGCTGACCGTGCACAACCGTTCGTGGGAGACGGTGACCGCCCGGGGCAGGATGGCGCGGGCCCGGTCCCCGGCCTCGCCGTCCGGGAAGGTCACGGCGAAGGTGACCGCCAGGTCGGTCATCCGGTTGCCGAGGTCGTCGCTGACCTTGTTGCCGGTCACGGTGACGGTGAACCCGTCCGGCTCCGTGTGCCGGGTGGTGGCTACGTCGACGTCGGCCGCGGTGCAGCCGCCGATGGCGGCGAGCAGCAGCTCGACCGGGGTGAACTCGGTGCCGCCGTCGTTGGCGGTGCCGAAGTCGATCGTGCCGCCGCGTGCGTTGGTCGCGGTGAAACGGCCGGGGCCGGCGCGGTCGACGGTGACGAGACGCAGGGAGTTTTCGCTCATGGTGGTGATCCTTCCAGAGAGCTCCACCCGATCTCGCTGTCCGCCGGTGCGGGCAGGACGTGTCCGCGCTGCCCGCACCGGTCGGTTCAGGAGACCTGCGAGGCGTCGACGAGGACGACCCGGTGGTTGTACTGGATGGTGTAGTACTGGGCCGCGCCGGTGACGTAGGTGTCGCCCGAGACGAAGAAGTCGTCGGCGCTGACCGGCGGTTGGGTGGCCACGTAGGCCTGGCCCGCCGGGAAGGTGTAGAGCGTCAGCGGCTTCTGCGTGGACGGGGACAGGCCGGACGGGTACTCCGACGCCTGCGGGTAGCCGGAGCCGTACAGGGTCGCGGCCTGGTCGCCGGAGTGGACGACGACGGCGTCCGGCGCGGCGCAGGTGTTGGCGCCGCCGGGGTTGTAGAACCACACCTTCGATCCGCTGAACCAGATGGCGGTCCAGTCGCCGTCGACGTCGGCGACCACGAACTGCTGGCCGGCCGAGACGGTGCTGCCCCAGTCGTGGATCGAGTCGGTGCCCGCGCTCACGCCGGGGTGGATGGCCGGGTCGGCGAACAGGGGCGCGTCCGCACTGGCGGCGGTGCGCACGGGAAGGAAGTTCGAGGGCGCGGTGGTCTCGGTGCACGCGGTGGTGGCGCCCGTGGGATCGTCGGCCGGGCAGACCTGGACGGTCTGCTCGTTGGTCGCGAACTCCGGGCTGATGGTGACCGCCGAACCCACCGTCGGGACGTGCCGGGCGGCGCTGTGCGCGTGGGCGGCCGTGGCCGGGGCGACCATGTTCATGAAGGCCGTCCAGTCCCAGTAGGGACCCGGGTCCCAGTGCATGCCCGCGAGGTAACTGTCCCGCGGGCCGGGCACGTTGTCGTGGCCGATGATGTGCTCGCGGTCGAGCGGGATGTCGAACCTCGCGGCGAGGTACTTCACCAGATCGGCCGTCGCCTGGTACTGCGTCTGCGTGTACCAGGTGGCACCGTGCGCGGCGTAGCCCTCGTGCTCGATGCCGATCGAGTGCATGTTGAACCAGTAGTTGCCGGCGTGGAACGCGATGTTCTTGGTGGGCGTCATCTGCGTCACGGCCCCGTCCGAGGCCCGCATGACGTAGTGCGCCGAGTCGCCGGAACCGGCTGTCTGGAAGGTCTGTATCGCGGCGTCGTAGGACGACTCGGTGTCGTGCAGGACGATGTACTTGATCTGCACCCCGTCGCCCGGACGGCCCGCCACCTGCCCGTTGGAGGCGGCCGCGGCGAGGAACGTGCAGTCCACCGTGGGCGGGCACTCGGTGTCGGTGTCCGTCGCGGCGGCCGTCAGCTTCAGCTCGGACAGCTGCTGCGTCTCGGGGTGCACGGCACGCTGCGCCGCGAGTCGGACGTGCTGTCCGTCGACGGTGGTGCGCGAGGCGCCCGTCGTCACGGTCTTGAAGACGCGGTCGGCGAAGAGCTGCGCGGCCTTCTTGTCCGACGACTGGCTGTACTCGGCCACCGCCCCGTACCAGTCGGCCGGGTCGGTGGAGCCCTTCCCCGTCAACTCCTTCTGGTACGAGGCCAGTAGCGCGGCGCCGGCGCGGATGTTCTCGCCGTCGTCGGTGCGCAGTTTCGCCGCCGGGGTGCCGGTGAGTTCGGCCGCCGCGTCGAGGGTGTGCAGGGCCGGGTCCGCCGTCAGCTCGGCGAGATCACCACGGCCGACCGCGCCCGCCGCGCCCCCGGACACCATCTTGGCGGTGACGTCCGTCAGGTTCATCGGACCGTATCCGCCCGAGGTGTTGTACTGCCCGTCGTGGTCGTCCCACTGCGACTCCTGGTACGACACGGCCAGGAGCACCGGCAGCGGTACGCCGAACTCCTTCGCCGCGTCGGCGAAGGAGGACTGCCGGTCGGCGGTCGGGGAGGAGGGCTGGGCGGCCTGCGCCATCGACGGCAGAAAGACGAAACACCCTGCGGCCACGACGCCGCCGGCCAGAATCCCGGCCAGCGACTTCCGTGGGGATCTTGTACTTGAGGACTGCTGCAACGATCTTCCCTTGGTACGTAGTGCCCTGATGCAGGCGTACGGGGCGACGCCTGCCCGAACCACTCTGCGGAGGCCTCCGGCCGCACCGACCGGACCTCACAACTTCCGCTACCGACAGGGAAGTTCCGCAACTGGTGGCTGATCGAGCGTAGTTGACCGAGGACCGTCGATCTCGCCGCCGGCGAAGGGCCGACCGGACGGCCACGGTGGGACTGGTGCGTCACGTGAGGCGAAGGAGTCTGTTCCCTCTACTATGTCGGGGTCCGGCCCGGGCGTGTCGTCAAGGGGCCGGTGTCACACGCCTTGCCGGGCAACGGAGTTGGAGCCCGGCCGAGCCGATCTCACGGTGGATCCGGTGACTGTCGGTTCCACTCGAGGAGGACATGTCCCGTGCATTCGCTCGATGGCTCCGACCCGTCGCACATAGGTCGCTACCGTCTGGTCGGCAGACTCGGCGAGGGCGGCATGGGGAAGGTGTACCTCGCCCGTTCGCCGGGTGGCCGTCCCGCCGCCGTCAAGGTGATCAACGACCGTCTCCGCCACGACGAACACGCCCTCAGCCGGTTCCGCCGCGAGGTGGAGACCCTGGGTACGGTCCGCAGCGCGTACACGGCGTCGCTCATCGACGCGGAGCTGGACACGCCGCCGTACTGGCTGGCCACCGAGTACGTGCCGGGGCCCACGCTCCATGCCGCGGTCATGAGCGGTGGACCGCTCCCCGCCGACCTGGCCCGGGTCATGCTGGCCGCGCTGGCCGAGGGGCTGGACGCCATCCACGTCCGCGGGGTGTGGCATCGGGACCTCAAGCCGCACAACGTCATTCTCTCCGCCACCGGCCCGCAGCTGATCGACTTCGGCATCGCCCGAACCACCGGCGCGTCCGAACTGACGCAGGTCGGCAGCACGATGGGCAGTCCCGGATACATCGCGCCGGAGACGATCACGGGCGGCGAGACCGGTCCGGGAGCGGATGTGTTCGCCCTCGGGGCCACTCTGGCGTTCGCCGTCACCGGCCGACCGCCGTACGGGGACGGGCCGTTCGCGGTCGTGTCCTACCGTTCGGTGCACGGGGAGATCGACCTGCGGGGCGTGGATGCCGGCGTCGCCGAACTCATCGCGGCCTGCGTGCAGGGGGATCCCGCCCGGCGCCCCACCCCGCAGCGGATCGTCGAACTCTGCCGGGCCGAGGCCGATCTCGTCCACCATCCCGCCTACCAACGCGCGCTCGCCGTGGGCTCCGTGACGGATCGGGAACGTGCCGCGACCGTCGCCGACGTCGGAGGCGGTGCGTGGCCCGACGCGTCGGAGGCGGCGACCGCCCTCGCCCCGCAGACCACGACGACCGTGGACGGCGCCCGGGAAGCCCACGCCGTCACCCTCCTCGCACCGGACGCGGGCCACAACACGCCTGCGCCGCCCAACTCGGCGGATGCATACGGCCCTTACCCGGGCAACGATCCAACTCCGCAGCCGGACGGGGACCGTGGAGGCGCCCCAAGCGGGCGTCGCAGGCTGTGGATCGTCATCGGCGCGGCAGCGCTGGTCGTCGCCGCCGTGTCCGCGCTGCTCCTGCTTCACACCCTCGACGACAGGGACAAGGACAAGGACTCCGCCTCCGGACATGCCACACCGTCCGCCAGCGCCGGCCGTGCCGCCGACGTGTCGGCCGATCCGTCCGAGAGCGGAGCGACGGCGTCTCCTTCCGCCACCGGCACAGGCGACGACGGTGCCGCCCAGAAGGGAAACCTGCCCGACGCCCTGGTGGTGAAGGCCCCCTTCACCTTCGAGGCCGGCAAGTCCGTGGAGACCGTGCGCTCGAAACTGATCATGCAGCCGGACGGCAACCTGGTGCTCTACGACGAGGACGGAACGGCACGTTGGGCAAGCCAGACCGAAGGCACCGGGAACACAGCCGTGTTCCAGGAGGACGGCAACTTCGTGGTCTACAACGCCCAGCACCAGGCGCTGTGGGCCAGCACCACGCAAAATGCCGGCGGGGCGACCCTCAAGGTGCTGGAGAACGGCAACATGGTCATAGGGACGGACAACGGGGTCGTCTGGCAGACGAACACCGCGCATTGAGGGCGTGGTGGTCGACGCCGAGGACGTGACCCTCATCCGGTCGTGTCGCCGTCACGGGGACCGCCACGACGCCCGGTAGTCCGGCCAACTGTCGACCAGGTAGCAGGAGAAGGGCACCCACCACACCAGGTCGTTGGTGATCACGATGACGACGGTGTCGATCGGCCAGACGTCGGTGACGATGAGCCACGTCAGGCCCAGGGGCCCGAGCACCTTGCCGGTCAGGCCCACAACTGCCGCCGCCCAGCCGTGTTCGGGCCGCCGGGCCACCTCCAGGTAGAGCAGACCGTACAGGCCGAGGACCATGCCGAGAGTGGCGAAGATCTGCGGCGAGTTGGACAGCGGCAGCCCCGTGAGGCGGAAGAACCACTGCGGGTCGAGGACGGCGTAGCAACCCCAGACGATGTTGTACGCGCCGGCCGCGACGAACGTGCCCCGGTGAAATCGCCGGCGTCTCATCGATGCTCCACTCCTGGCCCAGCCGCTTGTCTCCCGCATCATCATCGCTGTATCGTTTTTCGATAACATCGATAAGCGATACACAGGGGGCGGTCCACCATGACCGAAGAGTCGGCCGGAACCAAGAGCAGCAGCACCAGAAACCCGCTGGAGCCCATGGCCGGCGTGGTCACCGCGCTCTGCGCGCTGGTCGCGGTGTTCCTGATACTGAAGACCTTCGCCGTGGTCGGGCTCGGCGGCGCCTTCGGATGGGGCACCGGCTCGGTCTGCGCCACCGACCGCTATACGCACACAGGCGGCGAGGACTGGCTGAGCCGGACCATGGAGCCCAGGCCGGGCATCGATGTCCAGTTCTCGCCGCAGTACTGCGACAACCACCCCGGCGGCGGCGCACGCCTGCTGCTCACGCTGACCGAACTGCCGTCCTCCGCCCTCTACATCGGAGCCCTGTTCCTGCTGTACTGGGTGATCCGCGCCGCCCGCCAGGACGGCCCGTACACCGTCCGCACCGCGGGCCGCCTGCGCCTCCTCGGCTGGTACCTGGCCGTCGGCAGCGTCGTCTGCCACATCACCGAGAGCGTCGCGGGAGCCGCCCTGCTCAACTCCCTGCGGACGGGCGACCACAGGCCCCTGCTCTACGACGTCGACAAGGGCATGCCGTACTTCGCCCTGCTCACCGGCATCGGACTGCTCTCCCTGGCCCGGATCATGCGCGTCGGCACGGCGATGCGCGAAGACCTCGAAGGCGTCATCTGATGTCCCCCGCCGAAGCCGACCCGCACGCCATCGAGGTCCATCTCGACCGGATCCTGGAAGAACGGGGCATGACCCTGGCGGAACTCGCCGCCCAAGTAGGCGTCACCAACGTCAACTTGTCCATCCTCAAGAACGGCCGCGCGAAGGCCGTCCGCTTCAGCACCCTGACCCGCATCTGCGAAGTCCTGGACTGCCAGCCCGGCGATCTCCTCACCTACCGGCCGCAGCACGGGAGTTCGGGCCGGTGATCAGCCGGTGCGGGCGGTTTCCCTCGGCAACGGACGGGGCGTCACGACGGGGGTGCGAACGTGCCAGACGCGGGCCGGCGGGACGTTGCCCCACACGGTGCGGCAGCCGGCGCCGTGAGTCTGCTGGAACGTGTCGAGCACATGGGTGACACCGCCGTGCCGGGCCAGGCTCCGGGAGGTGCCCAGCAGCGCGCGGAGGCGGGCGGTGCCCCGGTAGCCGAAGTACGTCAGGTGTCCGCCGGGCCTGAGCGCGGCCAGATAGCGCCCGAGCAGCTCCGACACCTCGTCGGGGCGGAAGTTGGCGAACGGCAGCCCGGAGACGATCACGTCGTAGCGCGCCCGTGGGTCGAGTTGCTCAACGGGCCCCGCGATCAAGGAGATTCGGTCCCCGTGGGCCGCCAGCCGCGGGTCGTCACGGAGGTCGGCCGCGAGGAGACGGGTGAAGCGGGGGTTGGCCTCGACCAGGTCCAGCGTGTCCTCGGGGCCGAGCAGATCCGCCAGCACGCGGGAGACGGCGCCCGTTCCGGCACCGACCTCCAGCACGGTGCGCGGCCGTCCGGTCCGCTGGGCGAGGGGCGCGGCAAGCGCGTCGGCGAGGTGCCGGCCGCTGGGGGTCACGGCCCCGGTCGTATGAAAGGTCCGGAGCATCTCGGCGAGGAACAGCCGGCGGTCGGCGAGACGCCGGGCCGGGGTGCGCCGGACGGACGGGGTGCGTGTCGGGGAGAGAACCATGGCCTGGACGCTAGGCAGCGCCGAAGCCCGGGGAATCGGCTGATGTGCGGCGCCGGCCCCCTACGAAAGTCGGGGGTCGTCAGGTCCGTTCGTCGGGGGTGCGCGGGCGGGGTCCTCCCTAGGATGACGAGGTGAAGACCGGGGCAGAACGCGATGTGCCGCTGTGGGTGGAGGCGCCGTCGGCGGTGCTGCTCGCCCTGTTGTCCACGCTGGAGGGTTTCCGGTCGGCCGGTGACACCCTGGCCGATCCCGCGCCGTGGGTCGCGGCCGCCGCGTCGCTCGGGGCGCTCGGCCGCCACCGGTTCCCGAAGGCGACGGCGGGCCTGGCGTTGGTCGCGGTCGCCCTGGGCTCGGTGTTCCCGCTGCTGGTGACGCTGTATCACTTCGCCTCGCGGGACCGGTTGCGAGCGGTGTGGGTGTGCCTGGGGATCGGGTCGGGCACCGGGCTGCTCTGGCTGGCTGTCGCGTCGGCGCTGGGACGCCCCCTGTCATGGGTGCGGCTGAGCACCTGGGTCGGCTCCGGGGTCGGGAACGCCGTCCTGGTGGCCCTGGCCCTGGCCCTCGGTATGTGGGCGGGCAGCCGGCGCAGACTGCTGGGCGCGCTGCGGCATCAGGTCGAACAGCTGCGGGTGGAGCGCGAGTTGCGTGCCGAGCAGGCGCGGTCGGCGGAGCGGGCCCGGATCGCCCGCGAGATGCACGATGTGCTCGCCCACCGGCTGAGCCTGCTGAAGCTGCACGCGGGGGTGCTGCAACTGCGCGAGGAGGGCATGTCACCCGCAGGCCTCGAACGACTGGCCCTGCTGCGCGGCACGGCCGGGCAGGCGCTGGACGATCTGCGCCAGGTACTGGGAGCGCTGCGGTCCGACCGGCCCGCCGACGCCACGACTGTTCCGGTGCCGCCCCTCCAGGATCTGGACGAGCTGCTGACCGAGGCCCGCGCCGCCGGCCAGGTGGTCGAGTCGGTGGTGTCCGGCGATGCGGAGAGCGCGTCCACCAGCCACCGGCTGGCGGTCCACCGCCTCGTACGGGAGGCCCTGACCAACGCCCGCAGACACGCCCATGACGCACCCGTCACAGTGAGCGTGCACTACGGGCCACCGGTCACCACCGTGGAAGTGGTCAACGGGCCCGCCGCGCCCGGCGGGCAGTCCGCGGTCTTCGAGAGTGCCACCACCCCGGGTGGCTACGGCCTGATCGGGCTGGCGGAGCGGGTCGCGGCGCTCGGCGGTCATCTGTACACCGGCGCGTCCGATGGCGGCTGGCGGCTCTCGGCCCGGCTGCCCGGGCCCTCCCCCGTCTCCCCTCCGGCGTCCGCCTCGTGATCAATGTCCTGGTCGTCGACGACGACGCCCTGGTCCGGCTCGGTCTTGTCGACCTGCTGTCCACCGACCCGGAACTGACCGTCGTCGCCGAGGCGGCGGACGGCCTCGCGGCGGTCGAACAGGCGAGCCGGCACCGGATCGACATCGCCCTCGTCGACGTACGGATGCCCCGTATGGACGGCATCACGGCGACCCGCCGGCTGCGCGCCCTCCCGGACCCACCGCGCGTGATCACCCTGACCACCTTCGACCTCGACGAGTACGTCTACGACGCGCTCGCCGCCGGCGCGGACGGCTTCCTGCTCAAGGACGCCGAACCCCGCGAGATCATCCGCGCGGTGCACGTGGTGGCGGACGGCCACGGCATGCTGCACCCGGCCGCCGCCCGCCATCTGATCGACCACTACCACCGCGCCGCCCGCCCCGAAGCGCTGGAGGCACGCACCCGTATCGGCGCACTGACGCCCCGTGAGACGGACGTCCTCGCGCGGCTCGCACAGGGCGATTCCAACGCGGAGATCGCGACGGCACTCGGGATGCGCGAGAGCACCGTCAAAGCCCACGTCAGCCGCATCCTCACCGCCCTGGGCACCGGCAACCGCGTCCAGGCCGCGCTGCTGGCCCGCGACGCGGGGCTGAGCGACCGCGACTGAACGCCCACAACGCAGAATCGCGCAAGAATTTGCGCTTCTTGCACTCACTTGCGGTCCTGGAGCGCAAGCCCGCGACTGACCTCACGTCGCAGACTGAACCCCATCGGCCCGTGAAGCTCCCCTCGACGCCTGCTACTTGACCACTTCACCGTCCCGGAAGTGACGCACGCGCCGCCGCCGCTCCCGAGTCATGGGTGCTTCTGGTGAAAATTGTGCCGCTCAGGCCGTAGACCTGTCCATGTCACTCTGCAATATTTCGATGAAACAGCGCAAAATCCTGCCTCTCGATCGCGCCACCCCTGCACCACTCCGCCAGGAATGAGCCGCCCTCGCCGCCCCCACCGGCGCGCGAGTCTCCGCAGGAAGTGACCCCGCATGATGCGACACAAGCAGAGATCCTCGAAACGGCGCGCGGCGACCGCCGCGCTCGCCTCCGCCGTCATGGTTCTGGGCCTGCCCGCCGTCGGCGCCCACGCGGCCGGCGGCCCCAACGTCGCCGCCGATGCCAGGACGACGGCGGGCAGCACCCGCGGCGCGCACACCGCCGCCAAGATCACCGACGGTGACACCGACACCTACTGGCAGGCCGGAAAGAAGTCGGCCCAGTGGGTGCAGACCGACCTCGGAAAGAGCGAGCGCGTCCGCCAGGTCGTACTGCGGCTGCCCGAGCACTGGCAGACCCGCAAGCAGACACTCGCGCTCCAGGGCAGCGCCGACGGGAAGAGCTTCGCCACGCTCAAGACGTCGGCGCAGTACGTCTTCAGCCCCGGCGACGACAACACCGTGAAGATCTCGGTCCCCGCGACCCTCGCCCGGTACGTACGGGCCGACTTCAGCGCCAACTCGGTAGCCGGAACAGCCCAGTTGGCCGAGCTGCAGGTCCTCACGACCGCCGCCTCGACCCCCAACCTCGCCCAGGGCAAACCCTTCAGCGAGAGCGGGCACGCCGACGTCTACGGCGCGGCCAACGCCGGTGACGGCAACCGCGACACGTACTGGGAGAGCACGAACAACGCCTTCCCGCAGTGGCTGGAGGTCGATCTCGGCTCGTCGGTCAAGATCAACCAGGTGACGTTGCGGCTGCCCAGCGGCTGGCCGAGCCGCAGTCAGACCTTCAAGGTCCAGGGTTCGACCGACAACCAGAACTTCACCGACCTGACGGCGTCGAAGGCGTACACCTTCGACAGTTCCAACGACCAGTCGACGACCATCGCCTTCGACACGACCACCACGCGGTACGTGCGCGCGCTGTTCACCGCCAACACCGGCTGGCCCGCCGGGCAGGCGTCCGAGCTGGAGGTCTACGGCCCGGCGACCGGCGACACCCAGGCGCCCACCGCGCCGACCAACCTGGCCTACACCGAGCCGGCCACCGGGCAGATCAAGCTCACCTGGAGCGCGGCCACCGACGACACGGCCGTGACCGGCTACGACGTCTACGCCAACGGGCAGTTGAGGTCGAGCGTCGCCGGGAACGTCCTGACGTACACGGACACCCAGCCGGCCGGCAGCGACATCACGTACTTCGTGCGGGCCAAGGACGCGGCGGGCAACGTCTCCGCCAACAGCAACAGCGTCACCCGCAAGGGGTCGACCGGCGACACCCAGGCCCCCACAGCGCCGGGCAACCTCGCCTACACCCAGTCGGGCAGCGACGTGAAGCTCACCTGGCAGGCGTCGAGCGACAACGTGCAGGTGACCGGCTACGACGTGTACGCCAACGACCAGGTCGTCAAGTCCGTTGCGGGTGACGTGACTTCGTACACCGACACCCCGTCGGCGACGGCCACGGTCACCTACTACGTGAAGGCCAAGGACGCCGCCGGGAACGTGTCGGTGGCGAGCAACAGCGTCACCCGGGCCGGCAACGGTGCGGGCTCCGACCTCGCGCAGGGGAAGCCCATCGAGGCGTCCTCGTACACGTTCACCTATGTCGCCGCGAACGCCAACGACGGCCAGATAGCCACCTATTGGGAGAGCGGGGGCGGCGCCTACCCGGCCACCCTCACCACCAAGCTGGGTGCCAACGCCGACCTCAGCCAGGTCGTCGTCAAGCTCAACCCGGACGCCGCGTGGTCCACGCGCACGCAGAACATCCAGGTGCTCGGGCGCGACCAGGACGCGACCGCGTTCACGAGCCTCGTCGCGGCGAAGGACTACACCTTCAACCCGTCGACCGGCAACACGGTGACCATCCCGGTCTCCGGTGCCGCCGCCGACATCCAGCTCAAGTTCGCCTCCAACACCGGTGCTCCCGGCGGGCAGGTGGCCGAGTTCCAGGTGATCGGCACCCCGGCCGCCAACCCCGACCTGAAGGTCACCGGCATCACCAACTCGCCAGCGGCGCCGGTCGAGTCGGACGCCATCAGCCTGACCGCGACCGTCACCAACAGCGGCAGCAAGGCGTCCAAGGCCACCGACCTGAACTTCACCCTCGGCGGCACGAAGGCCGCCACGGCGGACGTCCCGGTCCTCGCGGCCGGCGCGTCGACGACGGTCACCGCGAGCATCGGCACCCGGGACGCGGGCAGTTACCCGCTCGGCGCCGAGGTGGACCCGTCGAACAAGGTGATCGAGCAGAACGAGGGGAACAACACCTTCACCCGCACCGACGCCCTCGTCGTCAAGCCGGTCTCCAGCTCCGACCTGGTCGCCGCACCGGTGGCATGGACCCCGTCCAGCGCCTCGGCGGGCGACAACGTCACGTTCACCGTGGCGATCAAGAACCAGGGATCGGTCGACTCGGCCTCCGGCGCCCACGGCGTGACACTCACCATCCAGGACGCCAACGGCGCCACCGTCAAGACACTCACCGGCTCCTACAGCGGCACCATCGCCTCCGGCCAGACGACCGCACCCGTGAACCTCGGCTCGTGGACGGCCGTCAACGGCAAGTACACCGTCAAGACGGTCATCGCCGACGACGCCAACGAACTCCCGGTCAAGCGGACCAACAACACCACCACGCAGAACCTGTTCGTCGGCCGCGGCGCCGACATGCCGTACGACATGTACGAGGCCGAGGACGGCACCGTCGGCGGCGGCGCCAAGGTCGTCGGCCCGAACCGGACCATCGGCGACATCGCGGGCGAGGCAAGCGGCCGCAAGGCGGTGACCCTCACCGGGACCGGCCAGTACGTCGAGTGGACCACCCGCGCGGCGACCAACACCCTGGTGACGCGCTTCGAGATCCCGGACGGCACGGACACCACGCTCGACATCTACGTCGACGGCCAGTTCCTCAAGGCCATCGACCTCACCTCCAAGTACGCCTGGCTGTACGGCAACGAGACCGCGCCCGGCAACTCGCCGAGCTCCGGCGCCCCGCGCCACATCTACGACGAGGCAAATGTCCTGCTGGGCAAGACAGTTCCAGCCGGTTCAAAGATCCGCCTCCAGAAGGACGCGGCCAACACCTCCACCTACGCGGTCGACTTCATCAACCTCGAACAGGCGACGGCGGTCCAGAACCCGGACCCGGCCGCCTACACGGTCCCGGCCGGCTTCTCCCAGCAGGACGTGCAGAACGCGCTCGACAAGGTCCGGATGGACACCACCGGCAAGCTCGTCGGCATCTATCTGCCCGCCGGTGACTACGAGACGTCCAGCAAGCTCCAGGTCTACGGCAAGGCGGTCAAGGTCGTAGGAGCCGGGTCGTGGTTCACCCGCTTCCACGCACCCGCCTCCCAGGAGAACACCGACATCGGCTTCCGGGCGGAGGCCACCGCGAACGGCTCGTCGTTCACCGGCTTCGCCTACTTCGGGAACTACACGTCCCGAATCGACGGTCCCGGCAAGGTATTCGACTTCTCCAACGTCTCCAACATCACCATCGACGACATCTGGGTCGAGCACATGGTGTGCATGTACTGGGGCGCCAACACCGACAACATGACCATCAAGAACTCCCGCATCCGTGACACGTTCGCCGACGGCATCAACATGACGAACGGCTCCACGGACAACCACGTCGTCAACAACGATGCCCGGGCCACGGGCGACGACAGCTTCGCGCTCTTCTCGGCGATCGACGCGGGCGGCGCCGACGAGAAGAACAACCTCTACGAGAACCTGACGTCGACGCTCACCTGGCGTGCGGCCGGTATCGCCGTCTACGGCGGCTTCAACAACACCTTCCGCAACATCCGGGTCGCCGACACCCTGGTCTACTCCGGCATCACGATCTCCTCGCTGGACTTCGGCTACCCGATGAACGGCTTCGGGACCGATCCGACGACGATCGAGAACGTCTCCCTGGACAGAACAGGCGGCCACTTCTGGGGCTCCCAGGTCTTCCCGGCCATCTGGGCGTTCTCTGCCTCGAAGGTCTTCCAGGGCATCCGGGTCAACGACGTCGACATCGACGACTCGACCTACGGAGGCGTGATGTTCCAGACCAACTACGTAGGCGGACAGCCCCAGTTCCCGGTGAAGGACACGATCTTCACCGACATCTCCATCACCAACTCCAAGAAGAGCGGAGACGCGTTCGACGCCAAGTCCGGGTGGGGCATCTGGGCCAACGAGTTGCCCGAACCCGGTCAGGGACCGGCCGTCGGTTCGGCCACCTTCGTCAACCTGCGGATGAGCGGCAACGCCCAGGACATCCGCAACACCACGTCCACGTTCACGATCAACGTCCAGTAGCTCCGACCATCACCCCATGAAGCGGGGCCGCCCTTCCTGACGAGGGCGGCCCCGTTTCGCGCTGTGTCCGTGCCTACCAGCCGACGGCGACCAGCAGCCACTGCGGGTTGGCGTGCGAGATGAACGAGGACTGGCCCGCGACATCGTCGTAAGGGAAGCCGTAGGCAAGCTGGTTGATGGCGTTGTCGTGCCAGAACTTGGCGTAGTAGTTGGCGGGCGCCGCCTTGTAGAACTGCGCCGGGTCGGACTGCTGCGACGCGGGCAGGGTCGCCACATGGCGGTTGAGGGCGGCACACATGTTGGGGTCGGCGGCCAGCGAGCCCGCGCAGCCGAAGATGTCGGAGGTGGCGGCGTTCACGCCCACCGACTGGGCGTACGAGGTGAAGTAGCCGGCGTTGGCGCCACCCGCGCGGAAGCTCGGGTCGCTGCCGGGCGCGATGATCCGGTACGGCGCCTGGGTCTGTGCCAGCACCTTGAACTGGGCCGGCACCGCGTCGGTGAACCGCTGGAAGGTGGTCGCGCGGTCCTCGGCGAAGGTCGCCCGGTTCTCGCCGACCTCGGTGTCGTAACCGTCCTTGCTGTGCAGGCGCATGGCGAGTTTGAGGCCGAAGGCGTCGACGCGTGTGGTGTTGCCGTTGAAGACGTTGCTGCCGACCGTGAACTCGATGAAGTCGTAGTAGGAGCTGGTGGGTGAGCCCAGGTAGAAGTACATACGGCCCGCGGAGTTGGCCGGCATGTCGAGGTAGGGCTGCTCGGCGATGGAGTGCGTCTGCCCGTTGAAGCTCCAGTACACCTGGCTGTCGGGGTACTTGCCGTTGGTGCGGTTGAGGATCTTCACCTCTACGGCGTTGTTCGCCGCGGGGATGTCGGTGGTGCTGCCCCAGAAGTCGTCCGGCGGGGTGGTGCTGCCGGGGCCGTAGACCTGGAACTCCCAGAGGGAGTAGCCCCATTGGGTGGCCCGGGCGGTGCCGTAGAGGCGGACGTAGCGTCCGCTGCCGGTGAGGGTGATGTTCTGGGTGCCGCCGGTGGCGGTCGTGGTGGAGTAGACGGTGGTCCAGGTGTTCGCGTCGGTCGAGGTCTGGATCTGGTAGCCGGTGGCGTAGGCGGTCTCCCAGTTGAG
Organism: Streptomyces xylophagus; assembly: GCF_000716435.1. Lineage (GTDB taxonomy): Bacteria > Actinomycetota > Actinomycetes > Streptomycetales > Streptomycetaceae > Streptomyces > Streptomyces xylophagus. Next base: position 396,041 of record NZ_JNWO01000005.1, on the reverse strand, counting down.
CGATACGCGGGTGAGCTGCTGGACGGAGCCGAGGTCCACCCGCAGCCACTGCGGATCGGCGAACGCCGAGGACCAACGGGTGCCGGTGTCGCCGTCGACGGCGGCGCTCGCGGGGAAGGACGCGCTCTCGGTCGAGGACGCGGTGGCGGGCCGCCCTTGGGACAGCAACTGGTCTGCGGCGCGGGCGGGCGAGGGGGTCAGGGCGGCGAAGCAGGCGACTATCAGGATGACGACCAGACCGAGAGCGGTACGGGGGCGTACGGCGACGGGTGAAGGTCTGCCGGATGTGCCGGCGGAAGTCTGCATGGGGGGTCTCCTCAAGGTTGGGAGCGCTCTCCCCGGGTTGTAGTCCCGCCCCTTCCTGGCGTCAACAACTGAAGCCGAACTCGCGGTAGTTCGGGGTGATGCCGTGCGTTGCTGGGCCATTCTGTTCAGGAGCCGACCGAATGACCGGCCTCGACTCGCCTTCTTCCTCCATGACTTGACACATCTGGTATGGACCTTCGGGTGAAGTCATCTGGCGGGACAGGGTGGTTGGAAGTCCGTCGCCGTGAAGTACCTCGCCCATTCGGCTCTGGTGATCCGCGGGTACGCGCTGTCGCAGACGCGGGCGGCGACCCGGTCCAGGCCGGTGTCCCACAGCCGGATCGTGAAGTCGTTGCCGCCGGTGGCGAGGGTGTCGCCGTGCGGGCCGAACGCCACGGCCGGTACCGGGCCCGAGTGGCCGGTGAGAACGGCGGGGGCTGCCGTACGGCCCACGTCCCACAGGAGGACCTTGCCGTCCGCGGCGCCGGCCACCAGCCGACGGCCGTCCGGGGAGAAGGCCAGTGCGTAGAGCCAGGGGGTGGACGTCCACAGCCGCGTCACCTTCGACGGGTGGCGGAGGTCGCCGACATCCATCAACCACACGGTCCTGTCCGGCAGATGGACCGCGGCCAGGCTCCGGTTGTCGGGGCTGAACATGCCGTCGGTCAGCTGCTCGGACCGGAACGGAGACGGAAGCTCCCGGGGGCTGCGCGGCTCGCGGATGTCCCAGAACCGTAGCGAGCCGACCTCTCCCGTGCTCGTCACCAGTGTGCGGCCGTCGGGCCGGAGCGACGCCATCGTGACGTCCGGCCCGCCCTGGGCGATCCGGCTCAGTGGCCGAGGACGGCGTGGGTCGGTCAAGTCCCAGAGCCCGGCGCCGTGTTGTGCCCACACGGCGAGCAGGTGGCCGCCGGGGCCGAAGGCCGCCCCGGCGACTTCACCGGCGTGGCAGGGCACTATCGACAAGAGCCGCGGTCTTCGTGGTTCGGTCACGTCCCAGACCCGGGCGGTGGTGTCCTCGCTCGCGGTGACGAGGGTGCGGCCGTCCGGGCTGAAGGCCACCGACCGGACGAACCTGGTGTGCCCGCGCAGAACCGCCAGCGGCCACAGGGCCCGGCCACCGTTGACCTGCCACAGCCGTGCGGTGCCGTCCCAACTGGCGCTGGCGAGCACGTGGCCGCCCGGGGCGAACGCGAGGGACGTGACCACGTCGTCGTGGGTCCCGAGCGACAGGTCCCGCAGGTCCAGCAGCCGGTCGGAGTCGGCGAGCACGCGGCCGTCCGGGCTGAACGCGGCCTGGTAGGCACCGCCGGGAATCATGCTCACGCGCTTCGGGTGTGCCTGGTCGGTGATGTCCCAGAACAGGGTGGATCCGCCGATCGAGACGAGTGTCCGGCCGTCGGGACTGAACGCCACCGACCAGACGATGGCGGGATGGCCGAGCAGGACGACCGGCGGTCGCGTCCGCGGGCCGCTGCCGACGCGCCAGACCCGTGCCGTGTGATCCCAGCTTCCGGTGGCCACGGTCCGGCCGTCCGGGCTGAACGCCACCGAGGTCACCGTGTCGGTGTGGCCGCGCAGCACGTCAAGGCGGCGCGGATGCGCGGGAGTTGTGACGTCCCACAGCCTGGCCGTGGTGTCGCCCGTGGTCGCCAGCGTGCGACCGTCCGGACCGAATGCCGCCGAGGTGACCGGGCCGGTGTGGCCGGTGAGGGTGGCCAACAGCCGCGGATGCCGGGGATCCGTCACGTTCCACAGCCGTGTCGTGCCGTCGGTGTGGCCGGTGGCGACGACGTCGCCGTCGGGCCGGAACGCCACCCACGTCGGCGCGGCCGGCTGATCCGGCAGGGTGCTCAGTGCGACGGGCGCCCGCCGGTCCACCACGTCCCACAGCCGCACCGCTCGTTCGCTCGCCGTCGCCAGGACTCGGCCGCCCTGCCCGAACGCGACCGACCACATTCGCGACGACTGCTTCAGAACCGCCAGCTGGACGGGACGGTGGGCGTTCCCGACGTCCCACAGGCGGACCGTGCGGTCCCAACTCGCGCTGGCCAGAACGGTGTTCTGCGACGCGAAGGAGATCGAGACCACCTCGGCGGAGTGGCCGGTGAGCCGGCTCGTGTACGGCGTCGCGAAAGTGCTCATGAGCTGATCGCGGACGTCGGCCGTGGCCGCCAGCCGGTACGCGGCCAGGTTCAACTGCGCGCCGAGCGCGGGGTTGTGCCGCGCTACCTCGGCCGCGTCCGTGGCGGCCTTCCGCGCGATGGCCACGTTGCGCTGCTGGACGGCCGAGTTGCGCGAGCCGACGGCCAGCACCCCCGCGGAGACGGCGGTGACCATCAACACCGTGAGCAGCGTGACCAGTTGGCGCAGGCGGACCGTCCGCCGTCTGGCCGCCGCCGCCTCACCGGCCTGCGCGTCCCGGCTCGCGTCGACGAAGTCCCGTTCCCTGGACGTCAGTCGGCCGCCGTCCGCGGCGGCGAGGTCCACTGCCGCGGCGAGGCGGGCGCCCCGCCACAGCACGTGCGGGTCGCGGCCCTGCACCTCCCAGCCGGCCGTCGCGTCGGTGAGCTGCCGGTGCAGAAGGAGCCGTTCCCGGTCCTCGGTCAGCCAGCCGCGCAGCCTCGGCCAGCAGCGGATGATCGCCTCGTGGGTGATCTCGACGCAGCTCTCGTCCAGCGTCACCAGCCGTTGCCGGGCGAGGGATTCGAGCACGAAGGCGGTGTCGGGGCACCGGTCCAGCTCGTCCGCGGTGATACGGCGCCGGGTGTCCTCGGTACCGTCGCCCAGCGCCGTCAGCCGGAGGAACAGCGATCTCGCGAGGCCCTGCTGCGCCGGCGACAACGCCCGGTAGGCGGCCTCGGCGGTCTGCGCGAGCGCGTGCTGGATTCCGCCGGCCGCCAAGTACCCGTCCAGCGTGAGGCGGTTGCCGCTGCGCCGCCGCCAGGTCTCCACCATCGCGTGCGAGACCAGGGGCAACGCACCCGGCTGACCGGTCGCGTCGGCGACCACGGCCGCCAGCAGCGGGCCGGTCACCGTGCAATCGGCGAGCCTGGCAGGCCGCGTGATGGCCTCGCGCAGCTCCTGGCTGCTCATCGGGCCGACGGCGAGTTGCGCGTCGCGCATCGCCTCGACCAGCCGGGGGTCCTGGACGCAATGGCCGTAGAAGTCGGCGCGTACGCCGAGCACCACCCGGGTCCGGCTGGTCGGCGCGGTGGCGGCCGCGATCAACAGGGCGATGAACGCGTCCCGTTCGTCCCGGTCCCGGCAGAGCGTGAAGACCTCCTCGAACTGGTCGGCCACGATCAGTGTCTCGATGTCCGGTGCGCGGTCGACCGTGGTCTGCCGGATCCGCAGGTGCAACGCCTCGGGATCGTCGCGCAGTTCGGTCACCAGCGGGCCGGGCGCCTCTCCCGTCAGCGCGGCCAGCCGGACGGCGCACTCCTCCACGGGGTGTGCCCCCGGCGTGAGGAGCATCGCCGGCCACCCCAACTCCCGTACACGAGCGACGAGCCCGGCCCGCAACAGCGAGGACTTCCCCGATCCGGACGGCCCGAAGACCGCCAGGAACCGGCGGTCACGCACTCTCGCGAGCACCTCGTCGGTCAGCCGCTCGCGCCCGAAGAACCGGTCGGCGTCCTCCGGTTGAAACGCCGACAGCCCGGCGTACGGCGCGCGCTGCCCTCCGATGTCTTCGGGCCGGTCGCCCTGCGCGCTCGCGGCGATCTCGACGGCGACCGCGTGCCAACGGGACTCCCACGCGCGGCGGTCACCCTGGCACGCGTCGACGTACGCGAGCGTGACCCCCAGACTCGGAAACGCGCGGCCGCCCGCCGCGTCCGACAGCGTCGTGGACGAATAGTGCGCCCTTTTGGCCAGGGTCCGGTACGGCGGCCCGCCCGCCTTCTCGCGCAGCTTCCGCAGGTCGGCCGCGAAGCGCGTCAACGGACCGTCGTCCAGGTCAAGCGGGCGTTCGGCGCGTGGCATGCCGTTCCTTTCCCGAGCACTTCCGTGGCCCCGGAGCGCCCTGGTTGTCCGGCTGTTGATGTCCGGCGTGGACGGCCCGGCGCCGGACAACCGGCGGCGGATAGCCATGGTTCAGCGCAACCGCGCACCGACCATGCGGAGGGACAACATGAAGGCCACGAAACGACTGGTGCCGCTCCTCGCGGCGATCGGGCTCGCGGTCGGCGGTGCCGTGTCGGCCCCGCCGGCCTACGCCGCAGCACCGCTGATCAGGTCCAACCTGGACGGGAGGTGTGCCGACGTCTTCATGTTCCACAACGAGAACGGCGCCTCCACTGTGACGTGGGAGTGCACCGGAAACACCAACCAGCAGTGGCGCTGGGACGGCGACCAGATCCGTTCGAACATGAACGGCAAGTGCCTGGAGATCTACGGTTCCAATCCCAACGACCAGGGATCGGTGGACCTCTGGGACTGCAACGGGGGCATCAACCAGAGGTGGGTCTGGAACGGCAGCCAGATCATCAACCAACTGAACCGGAAGTGCCTCGACATCCTGGGCGGCCGGTCTGACAACGGCCAGCTCCTGGTGAGCTGGGGCTGCAACGGAGCGAGGAGTCAGAGCTGGGACTTCTGAACGGTGGCCCGGCCCGGCACATGGTGTGCCGGGCTGGGCCGCGGTCATTCGCGCACGGTACTCACGTCGATCGCACACCGGACGAGACTCGCGCACTGCGCACGAGACCAGGGGCCGAACGGGCCGCTGTCACCCTAAGAGGTCACGAGCCCGCGAGAGGAGCGAGCCGCACCTCACGAGCCCGCGAGAAAGGTGAGCCGCACCTGTCGCTCGGGGTTGTCCCTGTTCGTGTCCGCCAAACTCCGTTGGGGCAACTCCACTTTACCCACACTCGGGACATGCGCGGTCGATGCCGCAGCACCCTGTCTGCGCTCCTGGCTCCAGGATTCTCCTGCCTGCCCTGCCCCTGTGGCTGGGCGGCAACAGCGCTACGAAGCCGCCGTACCTGCGGCCGTCCGCCGTCGGAGCTCTCCCACGGGGCTAATGTCTGCCAGGTGAGCACAGACGATGCGAACAGACGCTGGACTCGGTCCATGCCAGAGGCCTACGAACGCCACCTGGTACCGGTCTTCTTCCACCCCTTCGCCATCGACCTGTCCGCCAGGGCAGCAGCGCTACGGCCCCGCACGGTCCTGGAGCTCGCCGCCGGAACCGGGGCGTTGACCTCGGCCCTACTCACCGCGGTGCCCACGGCCTCGGTGGTGGCGACCGACCTCAACGAAGCGATGGTCACCGCAGGCTCGGCAAGGGAACCGCGTGCGGACTGGCGGCAGGCGAACGCCCAGGACCTGCCCTTCGAGGACGGCAGCTTCGACCTCGTCGTGTGCCAGTTCGGGGTGATGTTCTTCCCCGACAGGCCCGCCGCCTACACCGAGGTACGCCGGGTCCTGACCCCGCAGGGGCGGTTCTTGTTCAACAGCTGGGGTCCGCTGGCCTCGCACGGATTCGGGGCCGCCTTCCAGACCGCCCTGGAACAGTCCATGCCCGACGGGGCACCACCGTTCCTGAAGGACGTGCCCCACGGCTACTCCGTCCCGGCCGTGGTCACCGCGGACCTCACGGCTGCCGGACTGACCCTGGCCAGTGCCGAGGAGGTCACGCTGGAAGGCGTCGCGGAATCCGCAGCGTCCGTCGCCACCGGGTTCCTCACAGGCACACCGGTGAGCGCCGCCGTGCAGGACCGCGAGGACGCCCAGGCCCTCCGGGCCGCCGTCACGCAGCAGATGACGGACCAGCTTGGCACCGGCCCTGTCACGGCGCCAATGACCGCGACCGTCTATACGGCGCACCAGTAGGCATAGCCCTCCCCATCAGATACTCACCGGCCATCACGCGGATAGCTTCGAACCGCTCTTGGGGCCATCACCTCACCCAGCAGTTCGACAGCATGGCCGTGGATAGCCAACCAGGTTCCAGCTCGGCGGGCGTTTCCGGGCCACAGCAAGTTCGGACAGGTCGCTGCTGTTCGTGCCGGGCACCTGTCCCGTATCGATGAGGTACTCGCGATGCCAGACATAGATCGTCCGGTCGCCGGCGCCAAGGAGCCGGGCGATCTCGGCGACCTACCTTCCGGATGCCGCGAGATCGAGACCCTTACGGCGGAACTCGGGCGGATAGTTACGGGGCATCATGGCCTCCGAAGGCTGCTGGACGGTCAATTGTTCAGCAGCCTGACTCCATCAGAACCGGGGCATAACATCCCGTGTCTATTGGGGTTTGCTCGCCGCCAGATCGTTGAGAACAGCGTTGACCGTGGACCAGCAGAGATCGGCCGTGTCGAAGTCTGCACTGTGTTTGGCTCGTTTCTCCGCGAGAGGGTGGACCAGGTTGCGGTAAGTCCGCAGCAATTCCGAGGCCATCTTCGCGTCCTGGTCGATCCATCCATTGGCGTGGGCGTGCTGGACCAGATCCTGCAACCCGGTAGCGCGTAGCGGCCTGGAAAGAGCCACGCTTGCGGGCCTGGCTTCAGCTGCGTGGACAAGGACGCCTTCCAGGAGGCTGCCGAGCATGATGACCGCGGACGTGTAGGCGCCGTGTTCTTGGCAGATGTGTGCCTCATCGAGGCGCAGTTGCACTGCGCGGGCCAGGTCCGGGTCGGCGACAATGTCGGTGATGGCCACTTTGAGTTCCACCCGCTGTAGGCGCGGTTGTTCGTCGGGGTCGTGCGCGACAAGGACGGGTTGACCGTTTCGGTAGTCGATGCGGCGGCCTTCCAGGGCCAGGACTTCCTGAAGGCGTTCGATGACGCTGTCGTATTCGCTGGGCTGTTGCTGGTACTCCCGGCGGTCGGCCAGTCGCAGGACGACGCGTTCGATGTCGCCGGAGTCGTCCTCTTTCCGTTCGCGCAGGAGGTCCAGGATCCAGGGCTGCCGTGGGCTTCCGTCGTGATCGGGAACGTCTTCCCAGCCGGCCCGGCGAAGGAAGAGCGCCAGCTCCCATCCACGCCGTCGTTTCATGCCGGGCTCATCGCCGCAGATCATGGCGGCGAGTTCGTCGAGTGTGCTGTCGTCCAAGTTCTCCATGTCAGGCTGCCTCGCTGTCGTCGTCCAGCTCGCCGTCGTAGGGGTCCGTGTCTTCGTCATCGGGTTCGGCTTCTGCCAGCCCGACCGGTGTCCATGACGCGTGAGATCCGGTGTCATCCGTTGATGTCGCCGACGCGGTGCGCGGGTGGATGCCCAGGTCGGTCAGGCGTTTCCACAGGGGGGCCAGGGCCTCTTCCGGTGAGAGAGCAAAGGCACTGCTGCGTACGCGCCAGAAGGTCCAGCCGGCGCGGCGCAGTTCCCGTTCCCGCTCGGCGTCGTCGTGGATCTGCCGCCTGTCGGAGTGGTAGGGGCTTCCGTCGCATTCGATGGCGAGACGCCCGTGGTCTCCGGTGACGACGAGGTCGATGTATTTACCGTTGACTTCCCATTGCGGCACCACGTCGTATCCGCGTTCCTTGATGCGCAGGAAAACGCGCTGTTCGAAGAGTGAACCGAACGGCTTGCAGTGCTGATCCGGGCTGACGTTGGTGGGCTGGTAGGCGTGGGTGTAGGGCGGGGGCGGGCTTTGCATGTAGGTGAGCAGGGAGTGGCGCAGGTCCTTGCTGCTGAGCTGGTCGGCGGTCATGGAGTGGAAGAGCCACATCTGGTCCCGGGCTCGGCTGGCGGCGACATTGAAGCGTCGTTCGTGGTGGCGGCCGGTCGCGGCGATGACGTTGCGGCCGTCGACGACCATCGACAGCAGGATGACGTCGCGTTGGTCGCCCTGGAATTCCTCGGGGGTGCCGACCTGGATGTTGTGGCGTTCGCGGGCGGGCATGTCGATGCGCTGGTCGACAAGGTCCTGTACGAGCCGCGTCTGGGCGCCCTGACGCAGGATGATCACGCCCATGCTGCGACCTGCGTAGGCGGGATCCTGGGTGAGGCGGTGAAGTTGGTCGACGACAGCTTCCGCTTCTGGCCGGTTGATCAACTTGTCCCTGCGTCCTTCGCAGTGCCCCTCGGGAAGGTGGATCACTTTCAGCGGGGGAAGCCGGTCCGAGCCGTGCTGGCGCAGCAGGATGAGCTGGTTGTCGGGGTAGAACTGCAGGGAAGACCACTTGATGATCTCGGGCATGCAGCGGAAGTGCTCGGTGAGGCGGATCACTTCGGTGAAGCGGGATGACAGCAGTTCGTACAGGTTGGATTTGGGATCGAAGCCTTCGCGTTGCCAGGGTTCGAGTGCGGCCAGGCGTTCGTCGAAGATCTGGGTGATCCGGTCGTGCTTGCTGCCAGTGTAGGAGGGCGCGCACTGGCGGTCGTCTCCGACGACGATGATCCGCGGGGCGAGCCAGAGCAGCAGCAGGCCGTTCAGCCCGACTTGGCTTGCTTCGTCGACGATCACGACGTCAAAGGTGTCCGGTTCCGGGCTGATCGTTTCGGCTACCTGCCTCAGCGGCATGATCCACGCCGGTACCGCGCCCTGAGCTGTCTGCATGGCTGAGCGCGCGTGGCGCTGATGGCGTTTGCCGTATTCGGTCGTTCCTTGACCGGCGTTGGCGATGGCGCTGGCGTAGGCGGCCAGGGCTTGCTTGTGCTTCGTGGTCATCCGGCTTACGCAGTGGAGAGCCGCACGGTCGCAGACGAGTTGTTCGACCAGGTCGTTGAGTCGGGCTTCGACCTGTGCCAGTTCCCCGTCCAACTGCTCTTCACGTCCGGGAAGCAAATGCGTGTCGAGGAAGTCCTGTGCTTGGCGCCATGCCCAGGCCTGAGGCAAGGCGGTGAACCGGGCACGCCAGTCCCCGGCAAGGGGATCGGCAGCGAATGCCTGTGCCAGCTCCGGGTGGGCTTCGCTGAGCCGCTGGAAGAGTTTGCCGGTCTCGCGCCGGTCCGCTTCTCGCTGGTAGGCCACTTCCAGTGCTTCCACCGCGCGTGCGTAGGCCTGTGCGTCGCGTGCGGCTGCCGCATCAGCCGCGTGCTGGAGTTCCTCAACGGCATGTGGTTGTGGCTGCGGAAGAGCAGTGAGGAGGTCGTCGAGCTGTCGGCCTGCTGTCCGGACCTGCAGCAACTGCCGTGCCTGTGCCGCCGCGTGGCGGATGTCCTGCCATTGTTCAGGAGTGGTGACCGATGCCGGGATGCCGCGGGACAGCAAGGTTGCGTGGACTTGGCGGATGACCTCGACACACGTATCGATGGCCTGCAAGTCTGCTGCTCTGTCCAGGAGTTCGGAGACCAGCAACTCGGCCGTGTCCTGCCCTACGGTCGATCCGACACCTGCCCATCGGTCGCGCAGGACACGGGCGTGGGCGCGCATCTCCAGATGGCGCACCACGGCGGCGATCTGCTCCCGGCCGGCGGGCGCCATGCCTTCGACACGGCACTGCTCCAGCAGGACACGGGCTTGCTTAAGAACGGCTGGCCGTGGCCAGCGTTTGTTCAACTGCCCGCCCTGCAGGACGTACTGCTCCACCTTGCGGCCGCTGATCAGGAGCTCTTTCTCCTCGCTTTCGGAAAGCTTCGGTATCTCCACCTCGGGGAAGGAGGCGGCCGCTATCTCCTCCTGTGTCTGCTGGGCGCGCTGTGAGGCGTTTCGGATGCTGTCCCACATTTGCTGCCATCGGCGTGCGATGCCGTCCTGAAGTGCACGGGTGGACCAGGACTCTTCCTGCCACGACACAGGATCCGCGGACAGTCCCACACTCTGCAGGGCCTGCTGGGCTTGATCGAGCAGCGTTTCCAGGACCGTGAGCTCCGCGTCGCCGTGGCCGGCCAGCGTCCAGGCCAGTGGCATGACGGGCTCCGGGCCAAGAGCTTGCTCGGCGGCTTCCAGATCCTTGATCCGGCCGGCGACGTCCGCGGGGTTCGGCAGCGTGGCGGGATCGGGGCAGTACTGGATGTGCGCGTCGAGGATTCCCGGGCCGTGCAGGGTGACCAGGAGCCACAGTCGCTGCGCCTCGTCCGTGCTCAGAGGCGGCAGGTGCTCCGACTGCGCAGGCAGCGGCGACAGCCACTCGTATTCGGCTGCGCCGCGATCAACTGCCTGCACAATCTCGTCGAGACGGCCGCGGTATCCCGGCGCGATCTCGGAGTGCTCGTACCACTCGACTTCTCGCACCGCCCGCAAGCCCTCCCGCAACCTGGCCCGTTCCGCCATGAGCTGGTGTCGCTGAGCCTGCTGGTCCTCGATACGCCGCTGAAGCCTCTCGGGATTCGTGGTCGCACTCAGGTGGGCCAAAGCCCCGAGGGACTGGCGCAGATCAGAGCTGCCGCCCTGCCAATGATCGCGCTGGATGACACACATGCTGCGCAGCTTCGCGGGCAGCTGGTCGCGCAGCACCTTCAGGGCCTGGCCCTTTTCGCTCGTGACCAGAACTCGCTTCCCGTCCGCGAGGAGCGCTGCGATCAGGTTGCTGATCGTGTGGGTCTTTCCTGTCCCCGGCGGTCCCTGGACCACGACACTGGTGTCGCGCTGCAGCCTGTCCAGAACATCCAGCTGGGCCGCATTGGTGACCATCGGGAACAACGGTTCCGGGCCCAGTGCCGGAGGAACGGAGCCACTTCTGCTCCGCCAGGCCATGCGCTGCTCCGGTTCGAGGTCGTACAGCAGCTGCGCCAGCCCCAAGGGGGCTTGCGTTCCTGGACGTTTCAACACTCGGGCGATGCCCTCGAAGAAGCCGAGCACCGAGCGCTGACCGTGTTCGCGCAAGATGAGCGCCGGCGCGCGATGCAGCGAACGCGCCCGCGGGTCTGCGGTGAGGTCGGGATGCTCTCTGCCCGCATCGAACGGAAGCGTTCGTTCGACTCCGAAGGCCCGCTGTGACCACGAGCGCAGGGCTTCTGTCGCCCGGTCCGACAGTGGGTCATAGGCGACGTCATCGACATCAGCACGCACGACCCCCAGCAACTCCGAGGTGTAGCCGTCGGACTCGCTGAGGAACTCAGTGTCTTCCAGACGGCCCGACTGCCCCGGCACCAGGGACACCGTTATATTGACCGAATTCGGATCAACTGTGAGAATAACGGGCGCAGTCACAAGGTGCCTGCGCACCCGAGCCGAAGCGCGCTCAGCCCCCATCTGCAAGAGCCCTACTGCCAGGACGACTTCGAACGTGTCACCGTCCTGCTGGATCTTCTTGGCTATCCGGTACAGCTGCTGATGCAGACGGCGCTGCGGTTCGGCCTCTTGTTCGTCCTGCGCCCACGTCTTCCATCGTCCGGCCCAGGCTTCGTAGGCCTTGCGGACCTCCGACGTGCCGATGTCCAACGCCAGTGGGATCTCACCCTGGTCGGCGGGGACTTCGACCTGTCCACCATCGATCAGCGGGTCGTCAATCAGCTCGGGAGGCTCGGCAGCAGCGGTGGCTGCGGCCTCGACCGACACGCGGCCGTCCAGGATGGCAGGCAAACGTGGTGGATCAAGAGGCGGACGGTGCTTGACCAGCATGATCCGGGAGTCGGCATCCCGGGAACGGCGGACGAGCCCTTCGGGCACCTCCGCGAACCACACCACCTCTGAGTACTTGGCACAGTTCCTGACGGGCCGGTAGGCACCTCGCACCAGCTCCTGCAGACAGTCGACCAACACACGAGTATCGCGGATGGCCTTGGGATCACTGCCATCGCGTACCGCCGGGCGGGTCATCACATCCCCCAAACGCCTGCCACCGTGGCAAGCTTTCCAGAATCCATGACCGCCACAAATCAGGCAACGCGACAGGCCTCAGCTACGGCCGTTTCTGGACATGCAGCAGCTTCTTGCGCAGCAAGTCCCCGTTAGTGGCGGACTTCGTCGACAGACACCCGGCATCAACGCGCCATAGCCCGGCGTACCGATCACCTGCGAGTGAAGTAGGGCAACGATTGCGCGCGGGTGGCATCCCTCCTGGCTGCCCATTACACGAGACTGCGGCACATTGCCCTCGCCTATGTCCTGGCGGTCATGGTCGCCGAGGCGCACCCCACCGAACCGGGCTCCCGTCTGTAGCGGTTGGAACCGTCCACGGACGGCACGACCTCGAGCATCAGGACAGGCGTGAAGGACCACAGGAAGTAGTCAGCGGACACCCTGTGTGCGTGGCTGCTGAGGAGCTGACCACCGGCCGAGCCCCGGTCCTATCTCCGCGCACCACCGGAGAAGTGCCTCCGGCCCCGTCGGGACCACTCTCGTGACACGCTCCCAAGCATCTGCGCGGACGACCCTCCGCCCGCTCAAAGGGGGCGCACGGCCAGTGCTCGGGTACTCGCTCCTCCCCCTGAGCGAGCAGCAGCACACCCCGCAGTCTTGTGGCAGCGTCCGTGTCGTTCGGTGTGTGCCTGCGGGGATTACTCTGAGCGACACGGCTGCGGAGGCGCAGGACGGTGGAGAGGCTGGCGTCGTCATGCGGTAGGCCGGGCGTCCTTGCCCAGGTTGGCCTTGTCACCACCCTCGGGTCCGTGGGACGACCCGTACAGGGGATCAGGTGCCGGGGTGAGCGGGGTCCGTGAAGCCGACGTCTCCGAAAGCCTGGGCAGCCCACTGCCGGACGGTTGGATGCTGGTCCAGATTTACATCGGCGAGGAGAGAGGGGCGGAAGACGTCCTGCAGCAGCTTGTCCCGGAATTCGGGGGAGAGCCTGTCCCGGTCGGCGGCCAACTGTCGTAGAACACGGGCAAGTAGAACGTGTAGGTTCCGGTCGCTCTGGGGGCGGCTGTAGCCGATGACTCTGAGACAGGTCTCATAGGACTGCTGGAGTTCTTCCGTGGTCGTGGGACCGCTGGAAACCACCCACAGCGCGAGAATCGCCTGCGCAGCCGAGACAGCTCGTCCGCCGGACAGAACACCGAAGGCCGTGGTGGCGTCGGTGCCTTCGCGACTCACCGACGTCGTCACGTCCAGGGCCTCGATGATCGGCAGCAGCGCGTGCCATGCGATGTCCTCGGCCAGATCACAGGTGAAATAGCTTTCCCGGCGGAGGTCTTCCACCAGTACGTGGCTCCATCCCACCCACCCCTCCTCGTTCTCCGGGGGAATGTTGGAGACCCAGAAACCCTCTGGGTCGGGAGGCGTCCAGTGGGCGATGCTGAGGGAGATGTCCCGCTCTCCGCACGTCCAGGTGCGTTCCAGCCGCAGCCGGGGGGCAAGGCTGGTCCACCCCTCGGTGGTGAACTGAGAGCGCCAGAGCATCGCATGACGACGCCAGTCGTACTTGACTGACGGAGTCTGAGGGAACAGGTCCCGGCCGGTGACCGGTTCGGGATGGCCTGCCATGAGGATGAGGACGACGAGGTTCGCCGAGTACGCCGCGTGCCGTGCGGGCATGCTGACCTGTTCCGGGCCATAGCCCTCGTGGCCAACGTCCTTCCAGGGTGCGAGGGCGCTGCGGAACGCGGTGAGCAGGACCTCTCGGGCAAGGGCACGCCGCTCCGCCGGGAGCCGCTGCATCAACGAGGTGAGGAAGTCAATGATCTTCCCCCGGATAGTCAGGGGAGAGAAGGACAGTAGCGCGCGGAGGAACCCGTCGTCGCCGGTGTGCCGCCTGCGCGCCGAGGCGACCAGGGCAAGGTCGTCGAGTTCGCGGACGGTCAGGCGGGCCACCAGGTACTCGCCGAAGGTGGCGTGCAGGAACTCGCACGAGGTGAGCCGGACGTCGTTACGCAGGGCCTGTGCCTCGTGGATGAAGAAGAAGCGGCCGACCAGCGTCTGCGCAGGGGTGGCGGCGGCATGGAATCCCGTCGCGCCGCGGGGTACGACGGTGTCGCCGAGCATGGCGACGAGGTCGGCGGACAGCTCGTCCTCCGCCGCCCACTGCCGACCCCGGTTGAACATCGCGAACGCGGCGACCGACAAAAGCAGCAACTCCTCCTCGACCGCGGTCTGCAGGGGGCCCGCATGCAGCTCGGGCCTGGTCTTGCGGACCTCGCGCTCGGCGAAACTGGTGAGGATCCGCTCATAGAGGTCGGCCTCATCGAGGCCCTCGCCGTAGCGCTGGAGTGCGTTGCCCGCAAGATCGTAGAGGGCCAGCATCATCAGCAGCAGCGGCTGGGCCGCGAGGTCCGGCTGCTGCAGCACCACGCTCGCCGGAAGCGTGCTCAGCCCGTGTTCCGTAAGGTAAGTGGAGTTGTGGTCGTTCCAGACCGTCAGCCAGCGTTCCACCTGGTTCTCGGAGAACGCCTCCAGCCTCAGGGCTACGGCTCCCGACTGCGGGATCCGGGCCCGGTCGGCGACGGCGGTACGACTGGTGACGATCACGGCGACCGGCCGTCCTTGGTCGGCCTCCCGCTCCTGGAAGCGTGTGATCTGTTCCAGGTAGTCGGTCTGGCCGGTTCCGGTGGCCTGCAGAAGTTCGTCGAAGCCGTCCAACAAGACCACTGGGAGGGCGTCGCCGGCCGACCGGGCCAGCATCGGCCAGGAGAGGTTCTCGCCGGTGGCATCGCGGATCGCGTATTCGATCTGGGACTGTAAATCGGTGTCCGCCGGCACCTCCCTCAGGGAGACCCTGATCGTCAGGAAGTCGCGGGCGGGCAGACGAGCCGCCAGCGCCATGGTCAGCACGGACTTTCCCGATCCGGGCTGACCGAGTACGACCAACGGGCCCTCGGTGGCACGGGCCGAGGTCAGATAACCGGCCAGGAACTCCTGCACGTCCTCCTGCACGGGGAACTCCTGCCACCAGGACTCCCGGTCCAGCCGGGCGGCGACCGTGGCGGGAGCCGCGCGGTAGCGGTGGTTGATGTAGGCGACGGCCAGAGACGGGATACTCAGGCCCGCGGGCACCTCTCCGGTCGCAACGATCGGCCGCTCCAGGGTGTTGCGGTAGCGGCGAGCCAGAGCATCGCGCCGGTCGTCCGGAAGAGCACCGGACGCGATCTCGCCGAGGACCTGGCCCAACCCCTCCAGTCCGGTGTGCAGTTGTCGGAGCTGTTCATGGACCGAGCCAAGACCCTGCCGGTGTGTCCAGAACGCCACCTCGGGGAACTCACCTGCCAGGCGCCGCAGGTGCTCCTCGTAGCCGCGCAGAGCGAGCGCGGGTATCTCGTCGGCCAGAGAGCCAGTGAAGCCGGCCTGCCTGCTGGGGCTGACCGCACTCCACGCATCGAGCCCGTGCACATAGGTGATGATCCGCGCGCTGACGGAGCGGTAGAACCGCCGCAGTTCGTCGGACGGCGTCTCCCCGCCGAACGGCAGGCATTCTCCGGGCACGCTGGTGTCACTGAGAATGGTGGCGAGGTCCCCCAGCCTGTCCGAGGACGCCGACTCGCCGGTGGCCAGCACCACTTGGGAGGCTCGGCCTCGAGGGAGTGCATCTCGGCCGAAGGGAAGCTCGACCGTGCTCAGTGCCTCGAAGTAGGAAGTCAGGACGATGACCTTGTGCGCGGCCGTCAGCCGTTGGGTGCGGTCGATGCGGCTCAGCCCGTGCAGCCTGTCCCTCAGACGCCCCACCAACTGCCCGCTGGCTGCGGCCAGTTCACCTTTCGCGTCGAAGAGGTTGAGTGCCAACTCGCTTCCGCCCCCGGTCGCCATCAGGAGGAGTCCGCCGGTCAGTCGGTCGATCACCCTCACCAACGGGCTGTCGCCACCAAGCAGTTTGACGGCATCGGCGTAGCACAGTGCGCGCGGCATGAACGACCCCCGTATGTGGACTGTCCGTCTCGAAGGGATGCAGGCTCGGCGGTGTGGGTTTCCCTGGGACGATAGATGACAGGGGCACTGGGTGGCCGTCCGACTACAGAAGCAACCGCAAGTCGACCCCGATAAACAGCACCCTGGGTCCGGACCCGGGACCGCCGAACCCTGTCCGCACGCCCATGGCAGGGCCATCAGAGGGTCGATCAACCTCATTGCGTATCCGTTGTTTAACCCACCTATATAGAGCGCCTCCATACCTTTACCCAAACAGGTGCAGCTGTGCAGTGAGGTTCACCACCCTGCGCAACGCGTCAGTCTGAATACTCTTGCCGTATGTGCTGGGACAACGCTTCCACGACAGCCTCGAAGGTATCGGAGGCCGATATTCGAGGAGAGACGAAGACCCTACAAATCCGATTCTCGCGAATGTGCTGATCCTTCAATGCCTGGAGGAATGGGGTATACGTCCGCAGCGGCGAGCCCTTTGTGTCACCCCGGCCGTCGTAAACGAGCACCTGGCCCCCACGATCACCAGATCCACGCTCCCGTTCCTTGATTGGCACATCCACCAGCACCTCACCGTTCGCGATGTCACCGATACCGGACACCGCCTTGACGATGTCCCGCAGGTCACTTTCCAGGTTGATGACCCCGGCAAAGCTCTTTCCAGTGAGGACGGTACCCACGTGCTCACTGGCATCACGGTCCAGCCGGGCTGTCGAAAAGGCCGTGTCGTAGATGCGCCGTTCACCGTCCAGCAAGTTGGCGATCGGGTTCACCTCCGACTCGGCACGAACCTCCTCAAACTTCTCGAAAAGGTAGTTTAGTGTTGCGTCGTATTCGAGAAACAGCGTGGCACCAAGGAAATCCGGCATCGACAAGACACCCCTCTGCAGCATGCGGGCGATGGCATATTTGATCATGGCCGTGGCAGCCCGGTTCGTGTGCTGCCAATAGACCTGTCCCACCATCAAGTTCCGGCTCACCACGATGGACTGGGCGGCGGCAAGCCCCTTTTGCGTGATACCGAGAGTGGGCCCGCCTTGGATGTCGTGGACGTCAGGCATCCGCAGGGCGCCAAGCAGACCATCGAAGTCGACTCCGGAGCCGTATGGGACGCCAGAGCGGAGCGAGTCCTCGATCAGGTACGAGACCTTGTCGGCATCGACATCCGAGGAGAGGACCGAGCCCAACACGAGTTGCGCAGGGGTCGCCTGCGTGTAAGCGCCCGGTGCGTAAATCGCGTGATGAATGCGGAGCATCGCCTCGTAAGTGGCCTCGCTGAAGTCGTTCTTGATGATCTCGGCTATGGCAGGGGCCGAGGTCAGGCCCAGCCGTGCCTCGCTGGCCCGCCACGCCTGCTCTACGACACCTCCGTAGCCACCGCGCAACGAGGAATGTCGTTGAGGGTCGACAATGCACCAGAAGAGATCGTCATCTGAGGGTATGTCGAAGTTGATGGCGCGCCAGGGGTCGTCGTGCTTCGCCCTGCGTTGAGCGCTGGCGTAGTCCTCAAACATGTGGCTCAGCTGATAGTGGCCCACGTCATGGAGGAGGGCAAGCAGGATCGTGGCTTCCAGGTCCGCCGGTTCACACAGCAGTCTAAATTTGGGATCGTTAAGAAGATGTGCGAGGTAGTACCGGGTGTTGCGAAGCATAGCCAGCGAGTGGCTGAAGCGGGTATGGGTGGCACCAGGGAACTTCATCAGTGTCATTTCCAACTGCGGAACCCGGCGCAGACGCTGAAACAGCTTATGGTTGATAAGTTGTGACAACCTCGGCGTGACCACGCCGCGGCCAGCAGCGGTGGGTACCGAGTATTTAAATTCCGCAGCGAGACTGAGTTCGGGTACGTTGACCGGCGCAAGGTAGGTTCTGCGCAGTTTACGCCAGTCGCGATAGACTTGTTCCACCGATGAGTACTGGATGACTCTTTTATGGTCTCGCGCGTGAGGCTTGGGTTCCGGCTCAGGGGACTTTCGCAGATTGTAAGACATGATACCAAGGGCACTCAGCCCGTCTTTACCGATCACGGCCTGGAGTTTCTTTGCAACGTCGACATCCTCCTGGATCTCGTTCAGCAGCACTCCCAATGCGTGCAGGTCGTGGTACGGGAAGAGCTGACGCAGCGTCTCCTTGTCCACGATCTTCCTGCGGTACTGCTGATGCAGGTCGTGGGTTATCCGTTTGGTCGTGATGAAGCGGACCCTAGAGGGGGACACCTTATCGAAGGTGAGTTGGTGCGGTTCCGAGTCCTCCTCGGCTACATAGTGCGCCGTGCCTAGGTCGAGCAGAACAGCCTCTATCCCAGTGGGAGAGTGCCGGCACTTAATGTTTTCCCATTTCAGGTCAGCATGAAGGACACCTTTTCCGTGCATGTAGCTTACCGCTCGGAGCACGTCCGATATAGCATTGTAGACCTCGTCTGGCGTCGCATCCTCACGCTTTAACGCGGGCAAGAGCTCATCGCCGTCAATGAAGTCTGTTGCTATATATTTCCATTCGACGCCGTTCGCATCACGATAGCTGTCCGTATCATAGAGACGGGCAATGTTGCCGTGAGCCAAAGTCGACAGGACTACACGCTCCCGGTCGAACACAGCATGAAAATCCGATGCATGTTGCCCTGTATCACCTGAGAGATAGTTCAGCGTCAGAAACTTTAGTGCCCGCAGCTGCATGTTGCGATACGAAGCGAGGTAAACTGTTCCCGATCCGCCCCGCCCCAAGGGACTGGCGGGATCCTTCGAAATCGTATCGGAATCGGCGACGACTGCGCCGTACTGGTCTAGAATTGTGTAAATATCGCTGATCTTCTCACCCACGGAAAATCTTAAGTCGGCTCCGGCGTCACGCGGCTCGAAGTCCTCACGATCCGCGTGATCATGTATACGAGTCACTTCGCCTCCGGTACCGGTACCGCGCCAGATCCCCCAGTGTGACAAGATCACATCACATGGGGAAGTAGTAGGTAACACTTCGACGAATCGATCTTGGGGACGGCCAGGTTCTCCATTCGATGCAGGTAGCCGTTGCACGCCAAGCTGTCAGGTCACCCCACGAAGAGAGATCGGTAATAGCGTAACCATTTCTCATACTGACCCCGTTCGTGATCTTCGTTCTCGGTGCGGGGCACTCGCGGCGCAGCAGCGAACTGAGAATGGCGGCTCGACGGGTAGTCGGGCAGGCGGTGCCGGGCGCGCATCAGGACCCATGCAGCGATGGCCTTGGTCGACCGCCCGCATCCGTCAGCCCATAGATGATCCGTAAGGTCCATCCGGTACTCGACCCACCCAGCCGTCTCCACTGGATCCGAGGGGCACCGCAGCAACTTGTCGTAGAAGTCCTCGAAGAGCGGCCCAACCACCTCAAGGAGCAGCGCGCCTGCTCGCGTGTAGGGCAAGGTCGAGGAGTCGTGCTGGCGGTACAAAACTCCTTCTCTGGTCAGACCTCGATTGATAGACAGCACAACGGACTCAACAAAACTGCGAAGTTCGGTGGCACTCGATACTGTCAAGTCACGCTGGTCATAGAGGCCAACGATCGTTGATCGGTAGTTCCGGACCGCCAGGCTCTCCACGTCGAGCGGCGTCAGGCCGTCAGTAAGTAGATGGCGCTTCCCCTCCGAGGCGCTCGCGTCCAGCAGACCACGAGATGTCCGGCTGGTGCGGACATAATTGCGCAGGGCATGCTCAACGTACGTCTGCCGCGTATCGGCCATGCGGTCATTACCTCTCTCGGTCCGCATCGCTTTATCGGAGCCTGCCTCCGATCATGGTCGGCAGCCGGGCGGATTAGATCTGGTGCAGGCCGCGCCTGCGGGAGTGGTGTATAGACGGCCACTCAGTGATCTCGTTTGGGGGCTATCCGGTGAGTTCGGTGGGCAGGGCAGTGTCGTCGGTTTCAGACTCGACCGGATACGGCGGACCTTGGCAGCGCGGGTTCCTGTCCACACAGCACGTTCGCCGAGCCGTTCGTACAACTGGCCTGCCCCTACCTGCGTTCCACCAATCGCCAAGCGTGGGACCGATTCTGGCAGCCACGTGACCCCGCGCATCCTCGATGCTCTGGCCGTGCAGCCCGTCAGGAACCAGCACCGGACCCCCTATAAGGGCGGGTGCGCGCCCGAAACTTCGGCGCGCTGTACGGCATCGCGCTGCCGACCGCGGCCGCCACGGCGTGTCGTCGTTCGCAGAAGCCGTCCTGCCGGTCCTCGCCCGACGCGCGGCAAAACCGGCCAGAGAACCGCCTCCGCGGGCGCCACCGTCGGTTCCCATCGTGAACAGGTGTGTCTGTCGGCTACCTCCAGGATGCCGGAGTCAGGCTGGACATCGACGCGGAACAGGGCGCTGACGCGGCGGGCCAGGCCCGGGCCAGGCAGGGGAATCTCGAAGTCGTGGCGGAGGTAGCCGATGTTGACGACGGTCAGCAGGTAGGCCATCAGGTCGGTGACAGCGATGGCCCGATGGTGGCTTCTGGCGCGCTGGCGCCGGACACGCAGCATCGTGGTGGGGAATTCACCGAGAGAATGACTGCCGGGTGCCCATTCCCATTCGTACGCCGGTGTCTGGGCGAAGGTGTCGTTCGTGGGAACGGGGCCGCCGGTGGCATCGGTCTGCTGCCACCACTCCGCGATGTCATCCTCTCCGTTGGCCAGGTGGTGGAGGTAAGGGCAATAGGCGGCCGTGCTCTGGCCCGCCCCGGCGGCGGACTGCCACCAGAAATGGGCGCCGTCGTCGGTGTCGGTGAGCTGCAGGACGCAGGCCAGCGCAAGGGCGCTGCGGAGAGCGGGGACCTGGTCGGTGGCGACGTCGGCAGGCGAGGTGTGTGACAGGACGGTTTCGCACAGAGCCCGCAGGTCTTTGCCGGCCTCGGCTGCCCCGCACCCGCCCCCGGCTGTTTCGGGGGCAGACAGTGGGGCGGAAGCGGGCCGGACGACGTCGGAGGCACGGTACGGTCGTGTGCCAGCAATGCACGCGACAGGATGTCTTCGATACAGGTCACGAGGGGTCCCTTGCTGGTCAGTGGGCGGGCAGCACAGAATGCTGTCGAGGAAGCGGGCCTCGTGGCGCTCGTCGGAACGCACAGTGGCCAGCCGGACACCAAGCCAGTCACTGACCACCTCTTCGGCGATCTCCCCCAAGGACCGCAGGACGAGGACTTCGAGCTGGTGGCCCTGCAGTCGGGCTCATTGCCCTAAACAGGGCCTCGGTCTCGGTGAGCTGCTCCACCGTGGCCTCGACGTTCTCGGGCGCGCCGTCGGGCTGCGCAGGGTGACGGTGTGGAACGGGTGTGCGTGAACTGGGGACGGCCATCTACGAGCGGCGCGCGGGACATCACCGTGGTGCGCAGCACGCTCCAGGCGTGGCGACGGGTGTCGGCGCTGGCCAAAAGACGGTCAGCTGCGTCACGGTGGCATGCTAGACCGGGGCGTCGACGGCTGCGACCATCTCTCCGGCCCGGTCGACGGATCCGACGCCGTCGAGGGCGTCACCATCGCCCTCCCCCGAACCTGGGTCAACGAACACCTCCCCTCACGACCTGAACCGACGGCGGTGTACGCGCTCGACTCGCGTCTCGCCCGGGTCCCTGCCGAGCCCTCCTGATCCCAGTCAGCGCCTCCCGGGCTAACCCGCCTTCAGGGCACCAAGGA
This sequence comes from Streptomyces xylophagus, assembly GCF_000716435.1. GTDB lineage: Bacteria > Actinomycetota > Actinomycetes > Streptomycetales > Streptomycetaceae > Streptomyces > Streptomyces xylophagus. Next base: position 374,475 of record NZ_JNWO01000005.1, on the reverse strand, counting down.
CAACGACAGTTGACGGGGCCGGAGCTTCCTCAGCCGTCGCCAGCAGACTCGGGCCGAGCTCTCGCCCCTGCGGCGCGCGATTCGCAGGAGGATGCCGTGTTCCCGCAGAGGAAATGGCGGGGCGGTTCATGACTGTGTGCCGTTAGGCGCTACATCCGGACGATGGCCGTAGTCTCCTCGCCTCTCAGACTTCGCAGACCGCGGCAGGACCGCAAACGCCCCCCGACCACATCCTGGCCCGTTCGTATCCCGCCCGGCATCCGGTCCATACGCGGGCCAGAGTCCGACCATTCCCCCTGCAGTCAAGCGTCTACACAGGTCAGAGACGTCCGTGGCCTGTACTACCAGCAGACCAAGAACCTGGATCCACGCTGTCACAACCGGCTGCAGATTGACCCCGTTTGGAACGGCCGGGCATCACATCTACGGTCGTCACGCCAAGGGCCTCAGCCAAGGAACGACAGCCGAACCAACCTCTCCAAATTATCCCGATTCGTGTCGACCAGACACACCGACTGCCACGTCCCCAGCTCCAGCCGTCCGCCCAGCACCGGCAACGTCGCGTGCGGCGGTACGAACGCCGGGAGGACGTGGTCGCGGCCGTGTCCGGGGCTGCCGTGGCGGTGCTGCCAGCGGTCGTCGGCGGGGAGGAGGGTGTGCAGGGCGGCGAGGAGGTCGTCGTCGCTGCCGGCGCCCGTTTCGAGGATCGCGACGCCCGCTGTGGCGTGCGGGACGAAGATGTTGAGGAGGCCGTCACGGCCGGCCGCCGCCTCCCGGAGGAAGGCCTCGCAGTCGCGGGTCAGATCCATGACCCTCTCCCGGGAGCCGGTGGCGACATGCAGAACGCGGGTGGTGAAGGCAGCTGACATGTCTCCATCCTGACCCATGCTTCGGGCTCCACGTCCGCCCGATCGTCCGGTCCGTGACACGAGAGGTCCAGTACGCGAGACACCGTTGACCGTGGCACGCCATCTGACCTATTTTCGGCCGCATGTTGCGTTCAGTTCTGCTCACCACGCGCGGTCACATCGACCTGCTGCGGGTGGCTTCCGCCGCGTGTTGCCGCGGCTGCTGACGCCTTTTCCCGCCTCACCCCCTGCCTTTTCTGCACTCCGCCGCGCCCGTGCACATCCTCGTGACGCGGCGGCGTTGAGGCGTATCCCCTTCCTCACCGGCCGCTCTCCCCCACTCCGTGGAGCACCCATGAGCATCAGCCATGCCCCACCCGATCCTTCCGGGGCTGATATTTCTCCTATATCCACCTCGAAGGCCGACACGGACGAGCAGTCTCCCCTCGATCTCGTCCCCCTCGTCCCGACCTCCTCCCGCCGCACCCGCGTCCCCCGCTGGCTGCGCCGCACCACCGGCCCCCTCGTACTGCTCGCGCTCTGGCAACTCCTCAGCAGCACAGGCGTGTTGACCTCCGACGTGCTGGCCTCGCCCGGGCGGATCGCACACGTCGGCTGGGATCTGATCGCCGACGGTTCACTGACCTCGGCCATGACGACGTCACTTCAGAGGGTCGCCGTCGGCCTGCTGCTCGGTACGGTCATCGGCACCGGACTCGCCCTGGTCTCCGGCCTGTTCAGGGTCGGCGAGGACCTGGTCGACGCCCCCGTGCAGATGCTGCGGACCGTGCCCTTCGTGGGCCTGATCCCGCTGTTCATCATCTGGTTCGGCATCGGCGAAGCCCCGAAGGTCGCCATCATCACGCTCGGTGTGACCTTCCCGCTCTACCTGAACGTCTACGCCGGAATCCGGGGCGTGGACAGCCAGTTGATCGAGGCCGGGGAGTCGCTCGGGCTGTCCCGCTGGGGGCTCGTACGGCATGTGGTGCTGCCGGGTGCGCTGCCCAACGCGATGACCGGGCTGCGCTACTCCCTGGGCATCGCCTGGCTGGCGCTCGTCTTCGCCGAGCAGATCAACGCGGACGCCGGCATCGGCTTCCTCATGGTGCAGGCACGGGACTTCCTGCAGACCGACGTGATCGTGGTCTGCCTGATCGTCTACGCCTTCCTCGGCCTGCTGGCCGACTTCGTCGTCCGTACCCTCGAAAGGCTGCTGCTGCAATGGCGACCGACGTTCACGGGCCGGTGAGCCCGCAGGCGGCGACCTCCTCGCCGACGACCACGCAAGCGGTACGGGTCGAGGGGCTGACCCGCTCCTTCGACGGCCGCGCCGTCATCGACGGGCTCCAACTCGACGTACAGCAGGGCGAGTTCGTGGCGCTGCTCGGCCGCAGTGGCTGCGGGAAGTCCACGCTGCTGCGTATCCTCGCCGGGCTCGACCGGGACATCGAGGGCACGGTCCTCGTGCCGCGTCGCAAGGCCGTCGCGTTCCAGGCGCCCCGGCTGATGCCGTGGAAGAAGGTGTGGCGCAACGTCCTGCTCGGGCTGCCCGGCAGGCCCGAACGCGTCGTAGCCGAAAGGGCGTTGGCGGAGGTCGGGCTCGGGGACCATGCCGACGCCTGGCCCAAGACGCTGTCCGGCGGTGAGGCGCAGCGTGCCTCGCTGGCCCGTGCCCTGGTGCGCGAGCCCGATCTGCTGCTGCTCGACGAGCCGTTCGGCGCGCTCGACGCGCTCACCCGTATCAAGGCCCAGCGGTTGGTGGGCGAGCTGTGGCAACGGCGGGGCTGCGCCGTCCTGTTGGTGACCCACGACGTCGAGGAGGCCGTCCTGCTCGCCGACCGTGTCCTGGTGATGGACGACGGCGTCATCGCGCACGAGCAGCGGATCGACCTCGACCGGCCGCGCGACATCACCGACCCCCGGTTCGCCGAACTCCGCGCCGGACTCCTGGAACGCCTCGGCGTCGACACCGCCGCCGAAGCCGCCTGAACTCTCCCGCGCATCAGCCCCGAAGGCACCTGAACTCCCCCACGCATCAACCCAGTTACCGAGATCGGATCCCCCATGCGACGAAGCCTCGTCCCCGCCGCCCTGCTGCTCCCCCTCGCCCTCCTGCTCTCCGCCTGCGGCGGGAACTCGGCCGCCGAGACCTCGACGGGCACCGACGGCAAGGGCTCGCTCACGCTCAACGTCGGTGACCAGAAGGGTGGTTCGGAGGCGGTGCTGCGGGCCGCCGGTGAACTCAGGAACCTGGACTACAAGATCAAGTGGTCCACGTTCACCTCCGGCCCGCCGCTCCTGGAGGCCGTCAACGCCAAGGCCGTCGACATCGGCGGCGTCGGCAACACACCGCCGGTGTTCGCGGCGGGCGCCAACTCCAAGATCACGGTGGTGGCGGCCTGGCACGGCAACTCCCAGGGCGAGGCCATCCTCGTACCCAAGGACTCCAAGCTGACAAAGCCCGAGCAGCTCAAGGGCAAGTCCATAGCCGTGGCGCAGGGTTCGTCCGCGCACTTCCAGCTGATCGCCTCCCTCAAGGCGGCCGGGCTCACCCTGAGCGACGTCAAGGTCAAGTACCTCCAGCCGGCCGACGCGCTGGCCGCCTTCACCAGCGGCAAGGTGGACGCGTGGACGGTGTGGGACCCGTACACCTCGCAGGTCCTCCAGGCGAAGCAGGGCCGCATCCTGACGACCGGTCAGGGGCTGGTCAACGGGCTCAACTTCCAGGTGGCGGCGCCCTCCGCGCTGGGGAACAGCAAGAAGGCCGCGGCCATCAAGGACTATCTGGAGCGGCTGCGGCGCGCACAGGACTGGGTCTACGACCACCCCGACGCGTGGGCCAAGGTCTGGGCGAAGGACACCGGGCTGCCGTACGCGGTGGCGCTGGCCTCGGTGAAGCGGACCAACGCCTCTCGGGTCGCGGTCGCCGTCGACACGTCGCTGATCGCCTCCGAGCAGCAGATCGCGGACACCTTCACCACCCTGAAGCTCATTCCGCGCAAGGTCGACTTCGGCAAGTTCGTCGACACCCGCTTCAACGGCGGCCTGCCCGCCTCGACGACCGCGCCGCGCGTCTACAAGGAGAAGTGACATGACCGTCCGTCTCCACTGGTTCCTGCCGACGGGCGGCGACGGCCGTACGCTCGTCGACCGGCACGCCTACGGGCCCAACCGCGCGGGGGCGGTTCGCGGGGTGCGTGCGCCGGACATCGAGTACCTCGCCCAAATCGCCAAGGCGGCCGAGCAGTTGGGCTTCGAGGCGGTGCTGACGCCGACCGGCACCTGGTGCGAGGACGCCTGGCTGACCACCATGGCGCTCGCCCAGCACACCGAGCGGCTGAAGTTCCTGGTGGCCTTCCGGCCGGGGGTCATCTCGCCGACGCTGGCCGCGCAGATGGCGGCGACCTATCAACGCCTCACGCGGGGGCGGCTGTTGCTCAATGTGGTCACCGGTGGCGACTCGGCCGAGCAGCGGCGCTTCGGCGACCATCTCGACCACGACCAGCGGTATGCCCGTACGGACGAGTTCCTGTCGGTCGTACGAGGGGTGTGGCGGGGAGAGCCGTACGACTTCGACGGTGTCCACTACCAGGTCGAGGGCGGGCTGACGGCGCTGCCGCCCGATCCGGTGCCGCAGGTGTTCTTCGGCGGGTCGTCGGCGGCGGCCGGGCCGGTCGCCGCCCGGCATGCGGACGTGTATCTCACCTGGGGAGAACCGCCGGCGCAGGTGAAGGAGAAGATCGACTGGATTCGCGGGCTCGCCGAGCGGGAGGGGCGGGACGTGCGGTTCGGGGTACGGCTGCACACCATCTCCCGGGACTCGTCGGCCGAGGCGTGGGCGACCGCGAACCGGCTGCTCGACGACCTCGACGCGGACACGATCGCGGCGGCACAGGCGGCGCTCGGGCGGAGTGAGTCGGTGGGGCAGCAGCGGATGCTGGCGCTGCACGGCGGTTCGCGGGCGGAGTTGGAGATCCACCCGAACCTGTGGGCGGGGGTCGGTCTCGTCCGGGGCGGCGCGGGCACCGCACTGGTGGGCAGTCATGCCGAGGTCGCCGACCTGATCGAGGAGTACCACTCGCTGGGTGTCGAGCACTTCGTACTGTCCGGGTATCCGCACCTGGAGGAGGCGTACTGGTTCGGCGAGGGCGTGATTCCCGAGCTGGCGGCGCGCGGGCTGGTCGCGGGGAGGACGGAGGTCGGCCTGCCGTTGCTCGTGAGCAGCGGGCGCTGAGCGGGCGGGAAGATCCACGGCCACGGCGCTGTTCGTACAAACGTGAACAACACGCGTGAGGTCGACGTGGTCGTCATAGGCGCCGGGCAGGCGGGACTGGCCGGCGCCTATCACCTGCGGCGCACCGGTTTCGAGCCGGAGCGCGACTTCGTGGTGCTGGACCACGCACCCGCGCCGGGCGGGGCCTGGCAGTTCCGGTGGCCGTCGTTGACGTACGGCAAGGTGCACGGGATGCACGCGCTGCCCGGCATGGAACTCACGGACGCCGATCCGGCCCGCCCGTCCGCCGAGGTGATCGCCGAGTACTTCGCCGCGTACGAGCGCGCCTTCGACCTGCGGGTGCGGCGGCCGGTGGATGTGAAGGCGGTACGGGAGGGCGAGGGCGGCCGGCTGCTCGTCGAGACGTCGGACGGTACGTGGTCGACGCGGGCGCTGATCAACGCGACCGGCACCTGGGACCGGCCGTTCTGGCCGCGCTATCCGGGTCAGGAGACGTTCCGGGGGCGGCAGTTGCACACCGCGCAGTACCCGGGGCCCGAGGAGTTCGCCGGACTGCGGGTCGTCGTGGTCGGCGGGGGCGCGTCCGGCACGCAGCACCTGATGGAACTCGCCCCGTACGCCGCCGCGACGACCTGGGTGACCCGGCGCCCGCCGGTCTTCCGCGAGGGTCCGTTCACCGAGGACGTGGGCCGCGCGGCCGTCGCGCTGGTGGAGGAACGGGTGCGACAGGGGCTGCCGCCGAAGAGCGTCGTCTCCGTGACCGGGCTGCCCCTGAACGACGCGATCCGGCAGGCCATCGCGGACGGGGTCCTGGACCGGCAGCCGATGTTCGACCGGATCACACCCGACGGCGTGGACTGGAACGACGGCCGCCATGTGGACGCCGATGTCATCCTGTGGGCGACCGGCTTCCGGGCCGCGATCGACCATCTCGCCCCGCTGAAGCTGCGCGAGCCGGGTGGGGGCATCCGTGTCGAGGGGACCCGGGCGGTCGCCGACCCGCGCATCCATCTCGTCGGCTACGGGCCGTCCGCGAGCACCATCGGCGCGAACCGGGCGGGGCGTGCGGCTGTGCGGGACATCCGGCGGTTGTTGGCGGGGGAGCCGGTCGCGGTCTGAGGTTGTTCTGGCGGGGTCGCTTCACGGGCGGGGCGGAGGCAACGCGTCGAGGGCGCCCGTTCGCGGTTGTTTCGAGCACGGCAGAACTGGACAGTACCGGCCGGCCTGGAGTCTCTTAGGGGCGCGAGGAACTGCGCGACCAGCCACAGCGAACCCGCACCCGCCAACGAAACACAAGCCACTCACCCCGAAACGCGCACATGAGCCCGACGCCGCGCCGCCCCGGTCACTGCACAGACCGTCAGCGATCAACTCCGCGCAGTCCCGCGACATACCAGGCGGCGCCGGCCGGAAAGCCGAGCGCCGCCCTACGGTGTCCCGCGCGGGTCACCTCGTAGGCGGCACGCTGCTCTTCTGGGCCGCGTTGAACTCGGCGACATTACGCTGGTGTTCCTCGTACGTGGCCGCGAAGCGGGTGTCGCCGGGCTTGACCGTGACGAAGTAGAGCCAGTCGCCCGGGGGTGGGTTGATCGCGGCGTGCATCGCGTCCTCGCCCGGGTTGTCGATGGGGGTGGGCGGCAGGCCCATGCGCTGGTAGGAGTTGTAGGGGCTGTCGAGCCTCGTGTCGCTCGTGGTGGTCTTCAACGTGGCGCGGTTGAGCGCGTAGTTGATGGTCGAGTCCATCTGGAGCGGCATCCCGCGTTCGAGGCGGTTGAAGATGACCCGGGCCACCTTCCCCATGTCCGCCTTGGACGCCGCCTCGGCCTGCACGATGCTCGCGATGGTGACCGCCTGATAGACGTTCATCGCGTTCCGCTGGGCGCCGGCGGCGACCGGGGCGCCGTTGAACTTCTGGTTCGCGGTGCTGACCATGAAGGACAGCAACGACTCGGGTGTCGCCTTCTCTTTCAGCGGATACGTCGCCGGGAAGAGATAGCCCTCGGGGTTGCCCTCCGCGTCGTTCGGCAGCTTGAGCTGCGCTTTCGCGATCGACTTCTTCGTGGAGCCGACCGGCAGCGCGAGGACCTTGTCCACGGCTTCGTAGATCTGGCCCGAGCGCCAGCCCTCCGGGATCACCAGTGACGTGGGGCGCGCGTCCCCCTCGCTCTCCAGGCTCAGCAGCGGCACCGCCACGGCGGTGCCGGCCACGACGGCCCCGGTCGCGATGAGGGCGACCCGGCCCCTGCGGGTCAGTCGAATCGTGCTCCGTGGCGGAGTGTTCATCTGCATGCGGGCACGGTAACCCGCATACCGTCACAAACACGGCATATCTTCAGCTTGTCGGTTCCAGTTGGGCATCCCGGCGTACGAGGGCCGCGTACCGCCCGTCCTGATCCAGCAGTTCTTCGTGCGTGCCCCGCTCCGCCACGTGCCCGGAGTCGAGGACCACTATCTGGTCGGCACTGCGGATGGTGGACAGCCGGTGGGCGATGGTGAGCGTGGTGCGGTTGGCCGACAGGGCGTCGATGGCGTCCTGGACGGCGGCTTCGGTGCGGTTGTCGAGGGCGCTGGTCGCCTCGTCGAGGATGAGGACCGGCGGGTCGCGCAGGATCGTGCGCGCGATGGCCAGCCGCTGCTTCTCGCCGCCGGAGAACCGGTGCCCGCGCTCCCCGACGATCGTGTCGTACCCGTCGGGCAGCCCCGCGATGTGCTCGTGGATCTGCGCCGCGCGCGCCGCCGTGTACAGCTCCTCGTCGGTGGCGTCCGGCTTGGCGAAGCGGAGGTTGTCGGCGACGGAGGCGTGGAAGAGGTACGTCTCCTGCGAGACGACGCCGACGGCACGCGCGAGCGTGTCGAAGTCCAGGTCGCGGACGTCGACCCCGTCGAGGGTGACCCTGCCGCCCGTCACGTCGTAGAGCCGCGGGACGAGATAGCCGAGGGTCGACTTTCCGGCGCCGGTCGGGCCGACGATCGCGAGGCTGTTGCCTGCGGGGACGGTGATGTCGATGCCGTCGAGGATCGGACCGCTCTTGTCGTCGTAGTGGAACTCGACGTCCTCGAAGGCGACTTCGCCCTTGATGCTGTCGAGGTGCACCGCGTTCTCGCGCTCGGTGATGTCGATCGGCAGATCGAGGTACTCGAAGATGCGCGCGAAGAGCGCCAGCGAGGTCTGGATCTGGACGCCGGTCGACAGCAGGCTGACGGCCGGGCGGAACAGGCCCTGCTGGAGGGAGACGAAGGCGACGATGGTGCCGATGGAGACGTCCGGGCCGCCCATCTGGAGGGCGATTCCGGCGGTCCAGTAGATGACGGCGGGCATCGCGGCCATGACGATCGAGATGACGGCCATGCGCCAGCGCCCGGCCATGTTCGACCTGACTTCGAGGTCGACGAGGCCCTCGGACTCCTCGGAGAAGGACTGGGTGAGCGAGTCGGAGCGGCCCATGGTGCGGCCGAGCAGGATGCCGCTGACGGACAACGACTCGGTGACGGTGGCAGCCATCACGGCCATCTGCTTCTGGCGCTGGGTGGCGATCTTCTTGCGTTCGTTGCCGACCCGGCGGCTGATCCACACGAAGACCGGGAGCAGCAGCAGCGAGACGACGGTCAGCCGCCAGTCCAGGGCGATCATCGCGATGATGGTGGCGACCACACTGGTCAGGTTCGAGACCAGGGAGGTGGCCGTGGAGGTGACGGTGGCCTGCATGCCGCCGATGTCGTTGGCTATGCGGGACTGGACCTCGCCGGTGCGGGTCCGGGTGAAGAAGGCGAGTGACATGCGCTGCAGCCGGCCGTAGACCGCCGTGCGCAGGTCGTGCATGACGCGCTGGCCGACCGTCGTGGAGATGAGGGTCTGCAGCACGCCGAAGATACTGGTCAGGACGGCGCTCAGGATCATGCCGAGCGCGAGCAGGCTCAGCAGGCCGGTGCGGCCCTGCGGGATGGCGACGTCCAGCGTCTCCTTCAGCAGGAACGGGGTCGCCACGGTGACCAGCGACGCGGCGCCGACCAGGAGGCCGACGACCGTGAGCCGGGCACGGTAGGGCTTGAAGAGCTTGAGGATGCGGCGCACCTGCCGGGGTTGGTCGGTCGAGGTGCCGGGGGACGGTGTCCAGTTGATGTCGTCGCGGGGCATGGTCTCCTACGGAGGGTGAGGCGATCAGGGCTGGTCAAGCGCTCATGACTCATGGAGCGATGAGACTTGATGGAGCATAGCTCATTGTTACCTATACTCACAATGAACCAAGTCCTGATATTGTTCCCGCATGACCACCCCCGATTCCGACGGCCTGCTCGCGGAGCAGTTGCTGCGGCTCACCCGCCGGGTGCACCGCATCCAGAAGCGCCATCTGGAGCAGCGCGACCTCGGCATCACCCCCGCCCAGTCCCGCCTGCTGCGCACCCTCGCGCACTTCGGCTCCCCGCCCCGCATGGCCGACCTCGCCGAGCGCCTCGAGGTGGTGCCCCGGGCCGTGACGACGCTGGTCGACGGCCTGGAGGCGAGCGGCAAGGTACGGCGGGTGCCCGACCCGTCCAATCGCCGGGTCATCCGGATCGAGATCACGGACGACGGCCGCAAGGCGCTGCAGGAGCTGCGGGGTGCGCGGCGGGGCGCGGCGGACGAGATCCTGGCGCCGCTCACGAATGTGGAGCGCGAGGTGCTGCGGGGGTTGCTGGACACCTTGGTGGACGGGCCCCCCGGTGCACATGAGGAACACGTACATGAGGGGCATGCGCATGAGGGGCAGAGGCACGGGCGCTCCTGCTGACCCGCGCCGGGGTTCCCTCCGGAGACCGGACCCGCGTCACTCCGGCCAGTTCGAGTCCTTGATGCGCTCGACGAAGTCGCCGCGCACGAAGCCCGGTACGAAGTGCTCCAGCACGTCCGCCTTGATGTTGCCGAAGGTGGTCTCGGGGCGGTCCTTGATGCCCTCGGTGAAGGCGGCGAGGATCCCGTTCTTGAAGTCCGGGCGGGGATGCGCCGCCACGACGGCCGCGCGCTGCTCTTCGGAGACGGCGTCGTAGCCGATCCCCAGGACGTCCAGCTCCACGCCCCGGGTGACCAGCGCGATCTCGGCCGGCATGTGCAACGGGATCTCGGGTGTGGTGTGCAGGGCGATGCTCGTCCAGACCCGGTCGGCCGGCTCACCGGCGATGCCGTGGGCGTGCAGGAAGCGGCGCGCCTCGTCGGCACCGTCGATCTCGAAGCGCTGGTCGGTGCGGCGGAACTTCTCGGTGAGCCCCAAGTCGTGGAACATCGCGCCCACGTAGAGCAGCTCGGGGTCGTAGTCGAGTCGCTGCTCCCGGCCGCGCAGGGCTCCCCACAGGAACACCCGCCGGGAGTGGGCGAACACCAGCGGCGGTGCGGCCTCGCGCACCAGCTCGGTCGCCTCCCGCACCAGGGCGGTGTCGGGGATCTCCACGCCTGCGATTACTTCACTCATCGCCGTTCCCTCTCCTTCTGCTTGATCTGCAGACCCTTCTCCTTGATCTGCCGACCGGACGACTGGTCCGGTCTGTATCCAGGATCGTCAGCGGCGTAGCCTGGGGCCATGTCCTCACAGCCAGGAAACCCACGGATTCGGACATGACCGCGGGTCCGACGCACCGGGTGGGATTCGTCGTCTTCGACGGCGTGACCATGCTCGACGTCAGCGGTCCGGCCGAGGTGCTGCACCAGTCGGGCAAGCTCGGGCACTCCTACGAGCTGGTGCTGGTCTCGCCCCGTGGCGGCACGGTCACCGCCTCGAACGGGCTGACGCTGACCGGCACGGTGACCGCGGCCGACGCCGGGTCGGTCGAGACGGTCATGGTTGCCGGCGGTGACCGGTTGGCCCAACAGCCCGCCGAGGAAGAGCTGTTGACCGCGACCCGTACTCTCACCGATCACGCGGCACGGGTCACGTCCGTCTGCACGGGCGCCTTCGTCCTCGCCGAACTCGGCCTGCTGGACGGCCGTTCGGCCACGACCCACTGGCGGCACGCCGAGACCCTCGCCCGCCGCTACCCCCGGGTGCGTGTCGAGCCGGACGCCATCCACATCCGCGACGGGCGCTTCGTCACCTCGGCGGGCATCAGCGCCGGGATCGACCTGGCGCTCGCCCTCGTCGAGGACGACCACGGCGCGGGCGTGGCCAGGGACATCGCGCGCGAGCTGGTCGTCTTCATGCAACGCCCAGGCGGGCAGTCGCAGTTCTCCGCGGCCACGGCCACTCCGCCACCGCGCACCGATCCACTACGGTCACTGATCGCGTCCGTGCTGGCCGACCCGGCCGCCGACCACAGCCTGCCCGTCATGGCGTCGACCGTGGCCGTCAGCCCCCGGCATCTGACCCGGCTCTTCCAGGCCGAACTCGGCACCACACCCGCCCGCTGGGTCGAGCGGGTCCGGCTCGACCGCGCCAGGCATCTCCTCCTCGAAGGCCACAGCGTCACCTCGGCCGCGCACCACAGCGGCCTCGGCACCGACGAAACCCTCCGCCGCGCCTTCGCCCGCCACTTGGACACCACCCCGACCAACTACCGCAGCCGCTTCGCCAGTACGCACCGCCCGTCACGGTGATCCGCGACCTGCCGGCTACACCGACGCGGAAGAGTCCGTTGCCGTCGTAGTCGCACGCAGACCTGCCAGCAACGCGGCCAGGATGCGCGTGAGTTGGGGTTCGACGTCGACCAGCGCGTGCGCCAACTCGGGGCGGGATTCGTAGAGCGTACGGAGGCGGGTGCCGGGGGCAGCCATCTGCAACAGCGCCCCGGCCATGCTCGTCGCCGTGGCGATCACATCGATGGCCGAACGCTCGGTGAGCGTGAGCTTCCGGCACAACTCACCTGCCACCGCCGCGACTTCGCCGAGCACGACGGTCTTGAACTCGTACACCGACTCGAGCGAGACATTGCGCTCCAGGTTCAACGGCGCCTGAGCCAGCAGATCGCAGAAGAACGGCCGCGCGACGAGCGACTGCGCGAGGACGGCCGCGACCGCGTCGGAATCCCCGTCGGCGAGTTCGCCCAGCCGCGCGCGGAGCTCCGCAGACCAGTCCTCCCAGCCTTCGGCGGTCAGCGCCAGGAAGATCTGCTCCCGCGTCTCGAAGTACCGCAGCATCGCGGACTTGTGCATGCCCACGGCGGCGGCGATGTCCGTGAGGGTGACCTCGCGCACACTCCGTGCGGCACCGAGGGATCGAGCGGCGTCGAGGATCGCCCTCTCACGCTGCTGCTTGGCCGCCGCACTGCGGGCGCGCTGGGGACTGGGCGTGCTCATGACCCAGAGCATAGCGCAACCGAGTTGCACTAATAACGAAACAGTGTTTTGCTAGCTGCATGACTCAGACATGGTTCATCACCGGTTCGTCCCGCGGCTTCGGCCGCAACCTCACCGTCGCGGCCCTGGAGGCCGGCGACCGAGTCGTCGCCACCGCCCGCAAGCCGGAGCAACTCGACGACCTCGTGGAGAAGTACGGCGACCGCGTCCTGCCCGTCGCGCTCGACGTCACCGACCGGACGGCAGCAACAGCCGCTCTACAGGCGGGAGTCGACCGCTTCGGCAGGATCGACGTGGTCGTCAACAACGCCGGATACGCCAACCTCTCCCCGGTCGAGACGACCCCCGAGGACGACTTCCGCCGCCAGTTCGACACGAACTTCTGGGGCGTCTACAACGTCTCGACGGCTGCGCTCCCGTTCCTCAAGGCGCAGGGCGCGGGCACGGTCGTACAGTTCTCGTCCGTCGGCGGCCGGGTGGGCGGAAATCCCGGGCTCGGGTCTTACCAGGCGGCGAAGTTCGCGGTCGACGGCTTCACCCGCGTCCTCGCGGCCGAGACCGCGCCGTTCGGCATCAGGTACCTCGTCGTGGAGCCGGGAGGCTTCGCGACCGACTGGGCCGGTTCGTCGATGCAGATCCCGGAGGTGGCGCCGGAGTACGACGAGACGGTCGGCGCGCTGATCCGCCTCTTCGATGGTCCCGTGACCGCCGCGGGCGACCCGAAGCGCGCCGGGGAGATCCTGGTGCGACTCGTCAAGCAGCCGACCCTCCCCTCCCACCTACTCCTGGGAGTCGTCGCCGTCGAGATGGCGCAGAGCTACTCACGCGACCAGATAGCGCAGGCAGCCGCATGGGAAGCGGTGAGCCGCTCGGCCGACTTCGACCAGGACTACCCGGTCGACCTCGTCGACCAGGCATAGGAAAACGGGCCGCGACTCCCCACCGTACCGATGGACACAGGAGCCACGGCCCGCCACAAAGCGGTCAACTGGCCTCGGAGGCAGTCTCCTTGACGACCTGAGCGGGAATCCCCGCCTCTTCCGGCACGCCTTCTTCGTCCACGCCGTCCACTACGGCTTCCTCTACGACTTCTTCCGCTACGACATCTTCCTCTACGTCCGTGATCTCGCCGTCGAGGACCTTCTTCGCCCGCTCGATGTCCAGGGCGCCCTCCCAGCGGGAGACGGCGAAGACGGCGACGCAGTTGCCGAGGAGGTTGGTGACGACGCGCATCGAGTCCATGATGCGGTCGACGCCGAGGAGCAGGGCGACGGCTCCGGCCGGGATCGCACCCAGGGAGGAGGCGGTCGCGGACAGGGCGAGGAAGGCCGAGCCGGGGATGCCGGCCATGCCCTTGCTGGTGAGCATGAGGACCAGGACGACGGTGATCTGCTGGCCGAGGCTGAGGTCGACGCCGACGGCCTGGGCGATGAACAGCGTGCCGATGGAGAGGTAGAGCGAGGCGCCGTCGAGGTTGAAGGAGTAGCCGGTGGGCAGCACCAGGCCGACCGCGTCGTCCCGGGCGCCGGCCTTGCGCAGCTTCTGCATCACGCGCGGCATGACGGACTCGGTGGAGGCGGTGCCGAGCGCGAGGAGCATCTCCTCGCGGATGTAGCGGAGGAACTTCCAGAGGCTGAGCCCCGTGACCAGCCGCAGCGCGACGGCGAGCAGGGCGACGAAGAGCGCGGCGGCGACGTAGCACAGGATGATCAGCTTGGCGTAGGTCTTGATGACGCCGAGCCCGTACTGGCCGACCAGGACGGCCATCGCGCCGAACACGGCGAGCGGGGCGAGCCGCATGACGAAGCCGACGATCGCGAAGATGATCTCCTGGGCCTGCTCGATCGCGGGCAGGACCTGCGGCACCTTGGTGTGGCCGAGGTGGAGCAGCGCGGCGCCCACCAGGCAGGCCAGGATGAGGACTTGGAGCAGTGAGTTCTCGGCGAAGGCGCCGATGAAGCTGGTGGGCAGCGCGTTGACGATGAATTCAGTCGTCGAGGGCAGCGAGCCGCCGCCCGTCTTCGCGTCCACCGCCGAGGTGTTGAGCGTGGACGGGTCGACGTGCATCCCGGAACCGGGCTGGACGACGTTGGCGAGGACCAGACCGATGATCAGGGCCGCGGTGCTGGCGACCTCGAACCAGATCAGCGCCTTGAGGCCGATCCGGCCGAAGGCCTTGAGGTCACCGGCCTTGGCGATGCCGACGACGACCACGCAGAACACGAGCGGCGAGATGATCGTCTTGATGAGCCGGGTGAATCCGTCGCCGAGGGGCTGAAGGTCCGTGGCCACGTCCGGCCACAGCTTTCCGACGAGGATTCCGAGGACGAGCGCGCAGGCGACCTGCGCGAAGAGTGAGGTACGCAGTATGCGTGCGACGCGTCGCGGCAGAGGCGGGACGGACGGCGGCACGGGCACTCCTTGAGGGGGGACGGTCGTTCGCGGAAGTCGAATGGGGGCGACTTCTGCGATACGGAAAGCGGCTTCCAGATGGACACTTTGAAGCCGTTGTTGATCGTCCGGAAAACCTCCGTGTGACGGCCGTGTAAATCACGCACCGGGGTGACGCGTCGCACGCACGACGACTCAGCAGCCGCTGCGGTCCTCGGTGAGCACCCCCTGCACGGTCTTCAGCGAACGGTCGTAGCAGCGGCCCGAGCCGTACAGCCGATAGCGCTCACTCGACGTCCCGACGGCGTGCCGCTGGTCACGGGGCACGCCGAGCGTGTACGTCGCGTCCCCGCTGTAGGTGTCGTCGAGCCGCGACCACCCGGTCCGCCGCCCGTCCCGCGTGTCGACGACGGCCGCCCGGTCGCCCAGCGCGAGAACGGTACGCAGCCGGTCGTCCGTCCCGATCGACGTCTCACCGTTCATCGTGTACGTCCGATGCGTGGACGTCGTCCGCGCCGGCCCACGCCCGTCCACGGTCACCGACTCGTCGTCCGTCCAGGTCGCGTCGAGCCCGTCCGTGTTCTCGCCGTCGGTCCAACGGTGCACGGAGGTGTTCGCGAGTGTCCGGTCGACGGTGGTCGTCACCCGGCCGTGCGAGGTGTCGACGTACCCGGAGACGGTCAGCCGATGCCCCGCCTCGGTGTCCACACGCTCCTCCGAACCGGGCGTGTACGTCGAGGAGTTGGCGATCTCGCCCGCCCGGTCGACGGTGAGCTTCCCGGTGACCTGGGCGCGCTGCGCGTCCTGCCAGACCAGCACGTTCACCGGCGCGCTCCACCCGCTCTGCCCCTCGGGCACGCCCACCACGGAGACGTCGATGTGGTGCGGGCGGCCGTCGTCGAGCAGTCCGGCGAAGGGCGTGAGGTCGTATTCGATCGGCTTGACGTCAAAGGCGCGCGGGCCCGGAATGACGTACCAGAGAAAGGGATCGGACCAGCCGCCGGTCCACACGTTCGGGAACGGCGCGGCGATTCCGGCGAGTTGGCCGTCGACCTTGATCTGGACCTCGCGGTAGGGGCCCTTGTCGGCCTGGCAGGAGTACGGCGCCGAGTCGGGCACGGCGAGGTACCAGAACTCCTCGCAGCCGCCGCCGGATCCGGTGGCGTACACCTCGGCGACGATGCGTTCGCTGTTGCGCGGGGTGGTGAGCGTCGAGTCGGAGGCGAGGGTGAGGACGCGGTCGGGGGTCTGCGCCGCCGCCGGTCTGCCCTCGTAGAACGTCAGCGTGGCCTTGACGCCGATGACGCCGGTGTAGGTGTCGTCGACGACGTTGCCGATGAGCATCTCGACGTCCTGCGTGCTGCGGAAGGTGGCGCTGTAGCGCGTGACGTCCTTCTCGACGGACCACGCGATGCCGTCGGGCGAGGGCTCCGGTGTCGACGTGCGCAGGATCTCGACCCCGCCGACGTGCAGATAGCCGAGGCGGTCGTACTGCCGCCCCTTGACCGTGCCGTCGAGACGCAGCACCACCTTGCTCCAGCGGTCACCGCAGGCCTTGGGCGGTGTGTAGGTGCCCTCGTACGGGGTGAAGTCGCGGAACTCGGTGTCGGCGAGGGTGACTTGGCAGGACTTCGTGGCGGGCTTGGCGATGGGCGGGGCCGCGGTGAGGGGGTCGTGCCAGTCGGTGCCGAACTCGGCGGGGACGTCGGTGACTTGGGCATTCGTATCGGCCGCTTGAGTCTGGGTGTCGACCACTTGGGTCTGCGTCTCGGCCGCCTGGACGGGGCTCGCCCCGAGGAGGGTGCTCGCCAGGAGGGTCGCCCCGGCGAGCATGGACATGACTATCCGGTTTCTCATGGGCGGTGTTCTACCCCTTGAGGTCCGCCCTGTCCCCCATCAGCACCACGGGATGCTGCTCCGGGTCGAGTGTGCGCAGCAGGTACTCCATCGCTTCCTTGGACAGACTGACGCAGGCCGACGTACCGCTGCCGTGGTCCAGGTGCAGCCAGATCCCGCCACCCTTGTCCTCGCCCTCGGGCTGTTCCGCGTCGTCGGGCGGGGTGCCCGGGACGCGGTTGTAGTCGATGGCGATGACGTAGTCGAAGTCGTGCCAGTGCGACTCGTCCCAGTCGCGCGGCGCCTCGTACGACTCGTCCTGGGAGTACGGGAGGGCCGTTCCCGGGTCGTCGAGCACACCGCCCGCTGCGGTCAGCGTGAACACGCCGACGGGGCTGCGCCGGTCGTCGAGGTGATGGTCGAGGGTCCAACCCTTCTTGCCGTTGTGCGCGGGCCAGCTGCGGGTCCGGTCCCAGGTGGAGCCGCGTCTGGTGAACAGCACGGCGGTGGAGTCCGGGGAGTCCTTGCCGTCACCGTAGACCGCGAGGACCTGGCGTGTGTCGGCGGGGATGTCTCGGTGGAGTCGGTCACCTACGTCCGGGATGCGGGTCCGGTCGGGGGTGGCGGCGGCCGCTCTCGGATGGGCCGCCGGGGCGCCGGGTCTGCCTTGCCGACCGTCGGGGTGTCCCGTGTGCGCGCTTCCGCACGCGGTCAGGGTCGTCATCGTCAGGAGGGAACCGAGAGCCGCCATCGCGACCATCGCACGTCGTGTGCCGCCACTCTGCATCGGCCCATGCTCACATCGCATTCAGTGACATTGGGTGAGGTCACGGACATCTCTCCCCCGATGGGTGAACGCCGGTTCTGACCCCCGGCGAGGAAAACCGCTTGCTTCCGACCACGCTGCGACGCGAACCTTTCACGGTTTGTTGCCGCACTCCGCGGTTCCTTCCTCCTCCTTCCCGCCTGACAAGAGCCACTGGGACGTCATGCAGATTCAAGACCTTCCGTATCCCGACCCGGGTGTGCCGGACGCGCGCTCGGGGCCTCGGTTCCTGTGGTGGCTCGGCCGGAATCAGCTCCGTGGCCAGTTCAAGGCCCTGGCCTGGGGACTGCTGCACTTCGTGTCCGTCTCCGCGCTGCCGTTCTGTGTGGGGTTCGCCGTGCAGGCCGTGGTCGACCGCTCCGGGAGCCGGCTGGCCCAGACCGGCGGGCTGATGGTGCTGTGCGGGGCGGGCATCGCCGTGGGCGACACCTTCCTGCACCGGGCCGCCGTCACCAACTGGATCACGGCCGCCGCCCGCGTCCAGCAGCTCCTGGCCCGCCAGGCCGCCCACCTCGGCTCGGCGCTGACCCGGCGGGTCGCCGCCGGTGAGGTCGTGGCCGTGTCGACGGGTGACGTCGAGAAGATCGGCTGGTTCGTGGAAGCGCTGTCCCGCTTCCTCGCCGCCGCGCTGACGATCGTCATCGTGTGCGTCGGCCTGTTCGTCTACCAGCCCGCGCTCGGTGTCGTCGTCGCGGTGGGCGTGCCCGTGCTGGCGATCTCCGTGCTGCCGCTGCTGCCCCGCGCCACCCGGCGTGCCGACGTGCAGCGCGAGAAGGCGGGCCGCGCCACCGAACTGGCCTCCGACACCGTCGCCGGACTGCGGGTGCTGCGCGGCATCGGCGGCGAGGAACTGTTCCTCGACCGCTACCGCCGTGCCTCGCAGGAGGTGCGCCACGCGGCCGTGCGCAGTGCCCGGATGTGGGCGATCATCTCCGCGATCCAGGTGCTGATGCCGGGGCTGCTGCTGATCGCGATCGTCTGGCACGGCGTGCAGCTGGCCCGCCAGGGCCGGATCACCGTCGGCGAACTGGTCACCATCTACAGCGCGGTGATGGTCATGTCCTATCCGCTGCGGCACTTCGAGGAGATCGCCATGGCGTACTCCTTCTCCCGGCCCTCGGCGAAACGCGCCGCGCGTGTGCTGTCCCTGGAGCGGGTCACCGACACCGTGGGAACGCGTGCGGCCGAGGTGCCCGCCGGGGACCTGTACGACCCGGACACCGGTCTGCTCGCTCCTTCCGGCCGGCTCACCGCAGTGGTGTGCGGCGACCCCGACGCGGCAGGGCGGCTGGCGGAACGCCTCGGCGGACACCCGGCCGAGGCGGGCGTCTCCGTGCTCCTGGACGGCGTACCGCTCGACGAACTCCCCCTCGACTCGGCGCGCACCGCCGTCCTCGTCCAGGACAAGGACCCGGTACTGCTGTCCGGTTCGCTGCGCGAACTGCTCGACGTGCCCGCCTCGGGTGCGGTCGGCGCCGAGGAGGCCCTGGCCGCCGCGCAGTGCGGGGACGTGCTGGTGGCGCTCGTCCAGGGGTCGCTCGACACCGAGGACCCGATGGACGCCCGCATCACCGAACGCGGACGCTCCCTCTCCGGTGGACAGCGCCAGCGGCTCGCTCTGGCGCGGTCGTTGATCACGGACCCGGAGGTGCTCGTCCTGGACGAGCCGACCTCCGCCGTCGACTCCCACACCGAGGCCCGGATCGCCGACGGCGTACGGGAGTTGAGGGCCGGCCGGACCACAGTGGTGTTCACCACCTCGCCCCTGCTCCTCGACCACGCGGACCGGGTCGTCCTCGTGCACGAGGACGAGGTCGTGGCGGTCGGCACCCATCGCGACCTGCTCCACAGCGAGCCCCGGTACCGGGCCGTGGTGACGCGCGAGACCGAGGACGAGGCCGAGGCCGCGAGGCACGACGAGGCTCCTCTCCGGGGTGCCTTGGACGACGACGAAGCCGCTCTGCGGAGCGCACTGGAAGAAATCGAGGAAAGCGCATGATCGGCGTGGCGCCCCCGGCGTACGACCCGGCGGCCCCGACCACGGCCAGCACTCTGCCGGTCGGCGCCCCCGCGACCGTACGCGCCTACGTGTCCGAACTGTTCGAGCGGCACCGCCGCGCCTTCCTCGTCCTCGTGAGCGTGAACACGGTGGCCGTGATCGCCTCGATGGTGGGCCCCTATCTGCTCGGCGACCTCGTCGAGCGGGTGTCGGACGGTGCGCGGGAACTCCATCTGGGCCTGACCATCGGGGTGTTCGTGGTCGCGCTCGCCGTCCAGGCCGTGTTCATCCGGCAGGTGCGGCTGCGCGGCGCGATGCTCGGCGAGCGGATGCTGGCCGACCTGCGCGAGGACTTCCTCGTACGGTCGGTCGGGCTGCCCCCGGGCGTCCTCGAACGGGCGGGCACCGGCGACCTCCTGTCCCGCATCACCACCGACATCGACCGGCTCGCCAACGCGATGCGCGAAGCCGTGCCGCAACTGGCGATCGGTGTGGTGTGGGCGGTGCTGCTGCTCGGCGGTCTGGTCGTGACCGTGCCACCGCTGGCGCCCGCCGTGCTGATCGCTGTGCCGGTGCTGGTGATCGGCTGCCGCTGGTACTTCAAGCGCGCACCGGCCGGCTACCGCTCCGAGGCCGCCGGGTACGCCGCCGTGGCCGCGGCCCTCGCCGAGACCGTGGACGCCGGCCGCACCGTCGAGTCCCACCGACTCGGCGACCGGCGCATCGCCCTCTCGGAGCGCCGAGTCAAGGAGTGGACCGCCTGGGAGAACTACACGCTCTGGCTGCGGTCGGTGCTCTTCCCGGTCATCAACGTCACCCATGTCACGGTGCTCTGCTCGGTCCTGATGCTCGGCGGGGTGTTCGTCCTCCAGGGCTGGATCGGGGTGGGCGAACTGACGACGGGCGCCCTCATCGCGCAGATGCTCGTCGACCCGGTGAACCTGATCCTGCGCTGGTACGACGAGCTCCAGGTCGCCCAGGTCTCGCTGGCCAGGCTGGTCGGCGTCCGCGACATCGAGCCGGACGCCGGGGACGCCACCTTGTCCCCCGAGGGCCGGGACGTGCACGCGGACCGGGTGCACTTCGGCTACATCGAGGGCGTCGACGTGCTGCGCAAGGTGTCCCTGGAGGTCGCGCCCGGCACCCGGCTGGCCCTGGTCGGCCCCTCGGGCGCGGGCAAGTCCACCCTGGGCAGGCTCCTCGCCGGCATCTACGCGCCCCGGGACGGCCGGATCACCCTCGGCGGTGCCGAACTGTCCCGGATGACCGCGGAACACGTCCGCTCCCACGTGGCCCTCGTCAACCAGGAGCACCACGTCTTCGTGGGCTCCCTGCGCGACAACCTCCTGCTCGCCCGGACCGACGCGGCGGACGCCGAGCTGTGGGCGGCGCTGGGCGCGGTCGACGCGGACGGGTGGGCGCGGGCGCTGGACGAGGGCCTGGACACCGAGGTCGGCTCGGGCGGGCTCGCGCTCACCCCGGCCCAGGCCCAGCAGATCGCGCTGGCCCGGCTGGTGCTGGCCGACCCGCACACGTTGGTCCTGGACGAGGCGACCTCGCTCCTCGACCCGCGTGCGGCCCGTCACCTCGAGCGCTCCCTGGCCCGTGTCCTCGACGGCCGCACGGTCGTCGCGATCGCCCACCGCCTGCACACCGCCCACGACGCGGACGTCATCGCCGTCGTCGAGAACGGCCGCATCAGCGAACTGGGCAGCCACGACGAGTTGGTGGCGGCGGAGGGGGCGTACGCGGCGCTGTGGCGGTCGTGGCACGGGTAGCTCCGCTGGTGGAGCGGTGACTGACCTGGGGGTCGGTCGGGGGGGGGCTGGTCGGGGAGGGGGTGACTGGTCTGCGGGTCGGTGAGGGCCGGTCGGGGAAGGACGTGGCTTGGCTGCGGGCCGGTGGGGGCTGGTCGCGCAGTTCCCCGCGCCCCTTTCTGGGCGCTGTACCGCACCGGAGCCGGACGCGTGCCGTTGCGCGCGGGGGAAAAGGGGTGGAAGGCTGGGGAGCGGCACCGGTTCGGGGAGTGCCCGGGAACCCTGTGGTTCGTGCCGGGCGCCGCCTGTGCCCCGCACAGCGGCGACCCGCCGCCGACCGCGGTGAGAACGGGCCGGTCCCCACCACCTGGAGGTACCTGTGAACAGCGCCGACGGATGGGGAGACGACGTCTACCAGCCCGACGGATCCGAGGTGCAGGACGACGCGGGTCTGCTCGACGCGGAGGACACCCTGGTGGCCGACGGCGTCGAGGATCCCCTCGACCGCGGCTGGTCCCCACCGGACCGCCCCTGGGCGGTGGAACACGACGGTGTCACAGCCGCGGAGCGTCAACACGGGGAGACGCTCGACCAGCGCCTCGCCGAGGAGGTCCCGGATGTCTCCGCGTCCGACGGCGACGGCCTCGGCGACTCCGAGGACACCGACGGCGAACTCCGGGACTTCGAGGTCGGCGACACCCGCTCCGGTCGGCTCGTGGCACCCGACGAAGGGGCGCACGAGGACGAGGAGAGCGGCCTGATCGCCACGGACGTGGGCATCGACGGCGCGGCCGCCTCCGCCGAGGAGGCCGCGATGCACATCGTCGACGAGGACGAGGACTCCCTCTACGGCTGACCTCGCCGCCTCTTCGCCGTCACCGACATCCCCGCCGCACGAGGAGCAGCCATGCAGCAGGACAAGCAGCCCGACTACCACCCCGTGGTCTTCCGGGACCGCGCCGCCGGATACGCCTTCCTGACCCGGTCCACCGCGACCAGCGAACGGACCATCGAGTGGGACGACGGCGAGACCTACCCGGTCGTGGACGTGGAGATCTCCTCGGAGAGCCACCCCTTCTACACCGGCAAGGCCCGGACGGTGGACACCGAGGGTCGCATCGCCCAGTTCGAGCGGCGCTACGGCGGCGGGGCGGGCCAGGGTTCCGACGGGGCGTAGGCCACTGCCCGCGCCGGAACGGGGGTGGGCGCTCAGATCACGTTGAGCGCCGCCGCGCAGCCCACTCCCCCGAGCAGTATGAACACCGGCATCAGCACCTTGAGCTCGACCCAGCTGCCCGCGCGGAACCGCATCACCTTCGGCGGCCCGATCGGGTACCAGCGCCTGCGGCCCAACGGGATCGGCCACAGGATCGGGCAGCCGGAGACGGTCAGCGCGTCCCCGATGTCGTGCACCAGCGCGCCCAGCACGACGGGCAGGCCCAGCCACAGGTACTGGTGCTGGTCCGTGAACAGCCAGTCCGAACCGTTGCCCGGCTTGTCCAGCACTCCGGCGAGGATCCACGCGCTGGTCGCCGCCAGCAACCACACCAGGATGTCGCTGCTGGAGCCGCGGGCCGCCCGCCACAGCAGCCCCTCGATGGCCAGCACCATGTGCACGAAGAGGATCGCCAGCACTCCCCAGCGACCGCCCAGGATCGCCACGGCCGCACTCCCCGCCCCGATCATGACCGCCCACAGCCAGGTGTGGGTGAGGGTGCGGTGCCCGCCGTTGCGGCGCGGGTCGCCCTGCTTCCTGGTCCCCTTGTAGACGGCGTACGAGAGCTTGTCGACGACCTCGCACACGCCCCGGGAGAGTGGTCCGAAGGCCCGCGAGATGGTCGCCGCCTTGTGGTCGAGGTCCGGGGCGAGCGCGGCGCCGGCACAGATCAGGGCGCCGACCAGGATGACCGGCCAGGGCATCGGGTGCCCGGCGGCGGCGGTCGCGGCTCCGACGCCGAGCCAGGCCGCCGCTCCCGACAGTGAGTGTGCTGGTCCCATCATGGCCGTTCCCCGCCCCATTCCTCTTACGCCGCCGGTCAGTTGCTCGGGTGCCCTGACACTCTGTCGGCGCCACAGCGTAGCGGTAGCGATCTTCGTCCCCGCAGCCGATTCCCCCATCGGCCACGGCGCCAGGCAAGATGGGGTCGTGACCCTCATCGACCAGTTGCCGCCGACCGCAGATCCCGACGCCCTCTACGAAGCCTTCGAGTCGTGGGCCAAGGAGCGCGGTCTCACGCTCTACCCCCATCAGGAGGAGGCGCTGATCGAGGTGGTCTCCGGTGCGAACGTGATCGTGTCGACGCCCACCGGCTCCGGCAAGAGCATGATCGCCGCCGGTGCGCACTTCGCCGCGCTGGCCCGGGACGAGGTCACCTTCTACACCGCCCCGATCAAGGCGCTGGTCTCCGAGAAGTTCTTCGAGCTGTGCAAGATGTTCGGCACCGAGAACGTCGGCATGCTGACCGGCGACGCGTCCGTCAACTCCGACGCCCCCATCATCTGCTGCACCGCGGAGGTTCTCGCGTCGATCGCGCTGCGCGACGGCAAGCACGCGGACGTCGGCCAGGTCGTCATGGACGAGTTCCATTTCTACGCGGAGGCGGACCGCGGCTGGGCGTGGCAGATCCCGATCCTGGAGCTGCCGCAGGCGCAGTTCATCCTGATGTCGGCCACGCTCGGCGACGTCGCGATGTTCGAGAAGGACCTCACGCGGCGCACCGGGCGCCCCACTTCGGTGGTCCGCTCGGCGGTCCGGCCGGTGCCCCTGTCCTACGAGTACCGGCTGACCCCGCTCACCGAGACGCTGACCGAACTGCTGGAGACCAGGCAGGCGCCGGTCTACATCGTGCACTTCACCCAGGCGCAGGCCGTGGAGCGGGCGCAGGCGCTGATGAGCATCAACATGAGCTCGCGCGAGGAGAAGGACCAGATCGCCGAGCTGATCGGAAACTTCCGCTTCACCACCAAGTTCGGCCGCAACCTCTCCCGTTACGTACGGCACGGCATCGGTGTGCACCACGCCGGCATGCTGCCCAAGTACCGGCGCCTGGTGGAGAAGCTCGCGCAGGCCGGTCTGCTGAAGGTCATCTGCGGCACGGACACGCTCGGGGTGGGCGTCAACGTGCCCATCCGCACAGTGCTGTTCACGGCACTGGCCAAGTACGACGGCATCCGCGTGCGCACCCTGCGCGCCCGTGAGTTCCACCAGATCGCGGGACGCGCCGGACGCGCTGGCTTCGACACGGCCGGTCTCGTGGTCGCCCAGGCCCCCGAGCACGTCGTCGAGAACGAGAAGGCGCTCGCCAAGGCGGGCGACGACCCGAAGAAGCGCCGGAAGGTCGTCCGCAAGAAGGCGCCCGAGGGCTTCGTCGGGTGGACGGAAGGTACCTTCGAGAAGCTCATCACCTCCGATCCGGAGCCGCTGACGTCCCGGTTCCGGGTCACGCACACGATGCTGCTGTCGGTGATCGCCCGCCCCGGCAACGCCTTCGACGCGATGCGGCATCTTCTCGAGGACAACCACGAGCCGCGCAAGCAGCAGTTGCGGCACATCCGGCGCGCGATCGCCATCTACCGCTCGCTCTTGGACGGCGGCATCGTCGAGAAGCTCGACACCCCGGACGCCGAGGGCCGCATCGTGCGCCTCACCGTCGACCTGCAGCAGGACTTCGCCCTCAACCAGCCGCTGTCGACCTTCGCGCTCGCCGCGTTCGAGCTGCTGGACCCCGAATCCCCGTCGTACGCACTGGACATGGTGTCCGTCGTCGAGTCCACGCTGGACGACCCGCGCCAGATCCTGGCCGCCCAGCAGAACAAGGCGCGCGGCGAGGCAGTGGCCGCGATGAAGGCGGACGGCGTCGAGTACGAGGACCGCATGGAGCGCCTCCAGGACGTCAGCTACCCCAAGCCGCTGGAGGAGTTGCTCTTCCACGCGTACGACACGTACCGCAAGAGCCACCCGTGGGTCGGCGACCATCCGCTGTCCCCGAAGTCCGTGATCCGTGACATGTACGAACGGGCCATGTCCTTCACGGAGTTGACCTCCTACTACGAGCTGGCCCGCACCGAGGGCATCGTGCTGCGCTACCTCGCCGGCGCCTTCAAGGCCCTCGACCACACCGTCCCGGACGACCTCAAGTCCGAGGACCTTCAGGATCTGATCGCCTGGCTCGGCGAGATGGTGCGCCAGGTCGACTCCAGCCTGTTGGACGAGTGGGAGCAGCTGGCCAACCCGGCCGAGATGACCGCCGAGGAGGCCCAGGAGAAGGCCGACCAGGTCAAACCGGTCACCGCGAACGCGCGTGCCTTCCGGGTCCTGGTGCGCAACGCGATGTTCCGCCGGGTGGAGCTCGCCGCGCTCGACCATGTCGAGGAGCTGGGCGAGTTGGACGCCGAGGCGGGCTGGGACGCGGATGCCTGGGGCGAGGCGATGGACAAGTACTGGGACGAGTACGAGGACCTCGGCACCGGACCCGACGCCCGCGGGCCCAAGCTTCTGCTCATCGAGGAGGAGCCGCAGCACGGCCTGTGGCGCGTTCGGCAGATTTTCGCCGACCCGAACGGCGATCATGACTGGGGCATCAGCGCGGAGATCGATCTCGCGGCCTCCGACGAGGAGGGCCGTGCGGTCGTCCGCGTCACCGACGTCGGCCAGCTGTGAGCACAGGAGAATCCCACCCATGACGAACCCGGCAGAGCGGCTCGTCGACCTGCTCGACCTGGAGCAGATCGAGGTCAACATCTTCCGTGGCCGCAGCCCGCAGGAGTCCCTGCAGCGGGTCTTCGGCGGCCAGGTGGCGGGCCAGGCGCTGGTCGCCGCCGGGCGCACCACCGAGGGCGACCGGCCCGTGCACTCGCTGCACGCGTACTTCCTGCGCCCCGGCCGGCCGGGCGTGCCGATCGTGTACCAGGTCGAGCGGGTGCGGGACGGGCGGTCGTTCACCACCCGTCGGGTCACCGCCGTGCAGCAGGGCCGCACGATCTTCAATCTCACCGCCTCCTTTCACAAGCCTGAGCAAGGTCCGTTCGAGCACCAGCTGCCGCCGGCCCGCGAGGTCCCGGACCCGGAGTCCCTGCCGACGGTGGCGGAGGAGGTCCGGGCCCATCTGGGCGCGCTGCCGGAGCAGTTGGAGCGGATGGCTCGGCGTCAGCCCTTCGACATCCGGTACGCGGACGGGCTGCGCTGGAGCGCCGAGGAGATCAAGGACGCCGAGCCGCGCAGCGCGGTGTGGATGCGCGCGGTCGGGCCGCTCGGCGACGATCCGCTGGTGCACACCTGCGCGCTGACGTACGCCAGCGACATGACGCTCCTGGACGCCGTCCGTATCCCCGTCGAACCCCTGTGGGGACCGCGGAACTTCGACATGGCCTCCCTCGACCACGCCATGTGGTTCCACCGGCCGTTCCGCGCGGACGAGTGGTTCCTGTACGACCAGGAGTCCCCGATCGCGACGGGCGGCCTCGGTCTGGCCCGCGGGCGCATCTACGACAGGGAGGGCCGCCTGCTCGTCTCGGTCGTCCAGGAAGGGCTGTTCAGAGCGCTCTAGCCACAGCGCTCCGCAGCCATGCGTGAGCGCCGTGACTCATGCGCTTCTGCGACGCAGCCAACCCAGCACTCCGCGTGATCGCTCGGGCTCCCGCGCCGGCTCGTGCGGCTGCTGGCTCAGGGACGGCGGCGGTGCGGCCGGTTCGGAGATGGGCCGTGGTGCGGGGCGGTGAAGCCGTGCCTCGTCCAGCACCTGGGTCAGATCCGCCCGCAGCCAGCTGATCTCGTCCGGGTCGGCCGCCGTCATGATTCGCTCGGCGAGGTGGGCGGCGGGCGAGCCGGGAGCCCCATGGGCGGGCGGGTCCGGCCGGAACCTGTTCAAGTAGGCGCGCTCGTAGGGGTCCTGGACGATTTCGGCGATCTGGACGGGGTCGAGCAGGGCGGCCAGGGCTCCGGCGCGCTCCCACGGGCCGTCGGCCTCGCGCAGCAGGAATCCCAGATGGCGTCCGCGCCAGTTGCGGGGCCGTAGATCCAGGCCCGCTTGCAATTGGTCCCGCAGTCCCTCCGGCGTGCGGCCGTTCAGCAGCGAGGTGTGGTTCTTGTCGGTGGCGAACTGCCGTAGTTCTTCGGCCAGATAGAGCCAGACCACGGCCCGGTAGCGGTTGAGGTAGAACTTCACCGGCACCACGAGTCCCAGCCGGGCGAAGCGGGTGAACCTGGCGGAGGTGATCTCCATGAGGGCCGCGCCGTCCGTGGTGCCCACGGTCCTGACACTTTCCAGGAGTGTTTCGGGGAACCGGTCCGCCGAGCGCAGTCGGTCGATCTCGGTGCGGGCGACGCGCCGACCGCCGCCCCCTTCGTCAGGCACGGTGCGGATGCGTCCGAGGTGTACCGCGAGGTCGAACTCGCCTCGCTTGAGCCCCAGTTCTCGTGCCGCGCGACTCGGCGTGCACGAGACGTCGGACGGTTTGGTGATGGTGTTGCCTGCCATTGTCAATCTCCCCCGCGGAGTCTGCTGCTCACGCTGTGTGCGCTCGCGATGAACAAACCGTAGCCGGATCGGCGGATCTCGTGGCAGGCCTGTGGATAACTCCGCGGAAGCTGACGAATTCGCAGGTCAGAGCTCTGTGACGGGGGTTCGCTCGGGCTGTCGGGCGTCCACGCCGAGGTGCTCGCCGACGCGGTTGACGAGGAGCGTCATCTCGTAGGCGATCTGGCCGATGTCCGCCTCCGCGCCGCTGAGGACGCACAGACAACTGCCGCTGCCCGCGGCGGTGACGAACAGGACGGCATCGTCGAACTCGATCATCGTCTGCCGCACCCCGCCCGCGCCGAAGTGGCGTCCCGAGCCCTTGGCCAGGCTGTGCAGTCCGGACGAGACGGCGGCGAGATGTTCCGCGTCCTCGCGGCGCAGTCCCGTGCTCGCACCCGTCACGAGTCCGTCGTTGGACAGGACGAGAGCGTGTCGTACGTGCTCGACGCGTTCGGTCAGATCGTCCAGCAGCCAGCTCAGTCCCTGGTTCTGCGCCATGTTCCGGCCTCCCCGTGTCGCGTCTCCCCCTGGCCGGAGGATCTCCCGTCAGCCTTCACCACCTCCCTCGCCCGGGCAAGGAGGATAGGGGCATGGCACAGAAGATGACCGACGAGGAGTGGCGGGCGTTCGTCTCGCACGGTACGCGCACCGGCAAGCTGTCGACCGTTCGCGCCGATGGGAGCCCACATGTGGCGCCGATCTGGTTTCTGCTCGACGGGGACGACGTGGTGTTCAACACCGCGAAGGACACCGTAAAAGGGCGCAATCTGGCCCGTGATGGGCGAGTCGCCCTCTGCGTGGACGACGATCGGCCGCCGTTCGACTTCGTGGTGTTGCAGGGGCGCGCCGAGTTGTCGGAGGAGCCGGGCGAACTCCGGTACTGGGCCGCCCGGATCGGGGCCCGGTACATGGGCGAGGAACGCGCCGAGGAGTTCGGTGCCCGCAACGGGGTGCCGGGGGAACTCCTCGTCCGCGTCAGGATCGAGAAGGTCCTGGCGCAGAAGGGCATTTCGGAGTGAGATGCCCTGTCAGCCCACCGAGTCGAGCATGCGGGCGGTGTGCATCCGCCCGGCGTACTCGACGAGTCGGATCAGCACCTCCTTCCCCGAGTCGCGGTCACGGGCGTCGCAGAGGACCACCGGTGTTCCCGGGTCGAGGTCCAGTGCGCGGGAGACGTCGCGGGCGCCGTAACTGCGGGCGCCCGCGAAGCAGTTGACGGCCACCACGAACGGGATGTGCCGGTGCTCGAAGTAGTCGACCGCGGGGAAGCAGTCCTCCAGTCGCCGGGTGTCCGCGAGGACCACGGCCCCGAGGGCGCCCTGCGACAGTTCGTCCCACAGGAACCAGAAGCGGTCCTGGCCCGGTGTGCCGAACAGGTAGAGGGAGAGGCCTGACCTGATGGTGATGCGGCCGAAGTCCATGGCGACGGTCGTCGTGACCTTCTGGTCCACGCCGTCGGTGTCGTCCACCAACTGGCCGGCCTCGCTGAGCAGTTCCTCGGTGCGCAGCGGCCTGATCTCGCTGACCGCGCCCACCATGGTGGTCTTGCCCACGCCGAATCCGCCGGCGACCAGGATCTTCAACGCCAGGGCGGTCGTCTCGCCGCCTTCGGCATCGGAGTGCTCGGAGACCATCGATCACTTCTCTCGGGAGTGCCGGCAACGCTCGACGTCCGTAGGTACGCATCTTGGCAAGTGCGGCCTCAACCGGGGAGGTTGGACCACTATTTGTCCGATGTGACCGCCTCGCACCCGTTCGGTGTGCGAAAGGGTGCACAAGTCGGTGTCGTAGGCGTTCGAGTGGTTCTGAAGTTTCATCACAGTGCCCGAAGTCCCTCGATCACCTCGCGCAGAATCCGCTCGTCGGGCAGCTGCGCGGGCGGTACCGGACGGCTGACGGTGACGCAGCCGAGCTCCAGGAGGTCGCCGAGGAGCA
The DNA here is from genome assembly GCF_000716435.1 of Streptomyces xylophagus. Taxonomy (GTDB): domain Bacteria; phylum Actinomycetota; class Actinomycetes; order Streptomycetales; family Streptomycetaceae; genus Streptomyces; species Streptomyces xylophagus. The sequence goes on along the minus strand of NZ_JNWO01000005.1, from coordinate 344,870 downwards.
CCCTGACCACCCCCAGGGGGAGGTCCGCTCCGGCGGCGAGTTCGGCGACGGACTGCGTTTCCGTGCGGCACAGGTCGATGAGGGCCCGGTGCTCCGGTCCGAGCCCGGTGTCGTCGTCGAAGTCGGGTGCGCCCACATCCAGCGTGACGAGCGCGATCAGGTCGAAACGCACCCCTGTAGGGCCTGGTTTGGTACGTCCGCCCGTCATGGCGTAGGGGCGGACGAGAGGCCCGGCTTCCTGGTCGTACCACTGGCTGCCCGGCTCGTGCGGGGCGCCGGTCATGTCCTCGGTCATCTGAGCGGACCCCACTCTCGCCTCATCCGGCGACGGGCGGCCGCGCACCGACGCGCGGCGGCGTGTAGAGGTGCTCGCCCACGCGCTTGACGAGCCGTGCCATCTCGTACGCCACCAGGCCTATGTCGGCGGTCACGGCGGTGAGGACGGCGAGGCAGGAGCCGTCCCCTGCGGCGGCCACGAAGAGGAACCCGTCGTCCATCTCCACCATGGTCTGCCGCACTCCACCGGCGCCGAAGTGCCGCCCCGCGCCCTTGGCCAGGCTGTGGAATCCGGAGGCGACCGCGGCGAGGTGTTCCGCGTCCTCGCGTTCGAGGTCGGTGGACGCGCCGATGGCGAGGCCGTCGTTGGACAGCACCACGGCATGCCGCACTTCGCTCACGCGCAGCACCAAGTCGTCCAGCAGCCAGTCGAGTTCGCCGGACCGCTGGGCGGCCCTCATGCTCGGGTCCTGGATCATGCGGGGTCTCCTTCGCTGCTGTCGCTGCCCGTTGCGGGGCCTGGGGTGGCACCGCGTCCCGGGTGCCTGCCGCCGCCGCGCGTCCAGCCTTCGCGGTAGGCCGCCATCCGGTCCCGTACGACCTCCGGTGTGCGGTGTTCGTGGCGTGGGGCCGGCGCCGGTTCCCGTTCCGCTGCGGGCTGTTCGCGGAGTTGGGGAGCGAGGTTCGCCTGGCGTACGCGGCGTGGCAGGTCGTCGCTGTCCTCGGATTTTTCGGTGTCCTCGGGAGGACGGTGCAGGCGCAAGGTGGTGACTCCGGGAGGCGGGGTGTCGTTCACCGGTTCCGCCGCGGCCCGTGCGGCGGCCGCCAGGGCGGGCCGGTCGGCCGAGGCCGGGACGGACTCCTGGTGCTGGGCGGCGGTGGGCACACGCGCGTACTCGCGTTCCACGGCCCGCTCTCCGTCCTCCACGGCCGCGCGCGGCGTGCGTTCGGCAGCACCGCCGTGCAGCAGCGTCGTCGGCAGCAGGACGACCGCTGTCGTACCGCCGTAGGGCGAGGTCCTCAGGTGCACCTTGATGCCGTGGCGGGCGGCGAGCCTGCTGACCACGAAGAGGCCCAGCCGGTCGCTGTCGAAGAGGTCGAGGGCCTCGGACTGCTCGATGCGGCGGTTGGCCTCTCCCAGGGACTCCTTGCCCATGCCCAGGCCCCGGTCCTCGACCTCGACGGCGTAGCCGTTGCCGACGGGTTCGCCGGAGACACGCACGCGTGTGTGCGGCGGCGAGAACTGGGCTGCGTTCTCCACGATCTCGGCGAGCAGATGCGTGAGGTCGGCGACGGCCGCGCCGACGACAGCCGCCTCGGGGAGTTGGCGTACCTCCACGCGCGCGTAGTCCTCGACCTCGGAGACGGCGGCGCGGACGACGTTGGTCAGGGAGACCGGCATGCGCCAGGCCCGGCCGGGTGCCGCTCCGGAGAGGATGATCAGGCTCTCGGCGTGCCGTCGCATACGGGTGGTCAGGTGGTCGAGGCGGAACAGGTCGCTCAGTTCGTTCGGGTCCTCGGAGCGGCGCTCCATGCTGTCCAGCAGGCTGAGTTGACGGTGCACCAGGACCTGGCTGCGGCGGGCGAGGTTGACGAAGACCCCGGAGATGCCGCTGGCGAGTTCGGCGCGTTCGACGGCGGCGCGCAGGGCGGCTCGGTGCACGGTGCCCAGGGCCTCGGCGACCTGTCCCGTCTCGTCCTCGGCGGGCGGCCCGGGCGGGGCCTCCGCCCTGATGTCGATCTCCTCCCCCGCGCGCAACCTCCGCATGGCCTCAGGGAGTTTGTGGCGGGCGATCCCCAAGGCGTCGTTGCGCAGACTCACCAACTCGACGACGAGACCGCGTCCGATGCGCACCGAGATGACGAGCGACGCGATGACGGCCGCGAGGCCGAGCAGGACCGCGGCTCCGGCGGCGGTGAGCAGCCCGCGGGCGAACGGATCGGCGCGGTCCGCGACGCCGCTGCCCGCGTCCTCCTCGATGGTGCGCATGCCGTCCTGCACGCGTGCGTGCGCGTTGTTCCAGATGGTTTCCGGAGCGGCCGCGATCGCCCGGGAGGCCGAGTTGGTGGCGAGGACCCTGTCCTCGACGGCGCCGACCGTGGCGTAGGCGCTGGTGTCGGCGAGGTTCTGCCAGGCGGCGCGTTCGGAGCCGCTCAGATCCTCGACGGCGGAGTCGGTGAGGGTGCGGCGGGTGTCGACGGCGCCGGTGAACAGCCTCAGTCGCTCCCCGTCGAGTCGGCCGTCGAGTCGGGCGGCGGCGAGTACCGCGTCCTCCTGGGACAGTGATTCCCCGGCCCGGGAGAACTCGAGCAGCACGCGCGCGTCGGATCCGAGGTCGGCGTCCTGGATTCCGGTGAGCGCCCCGCCCACGGCGAAGGCCGTCGAGATGGTCTTCGTGTACTGCCCGTACGTCTCGTCCCATCCCGCGCGGTGCCCGAGCACATCGGCTCGCAGTGACCGCAGTTGCTCGGCTCCGGTGACGAAGGTCTTCAGTCGTAGGGCGACTCCGGCCGGCAGTTCTTCGCTGTCGGCGACCGTGTTGTCGTTGCCGAGCCGCAACCGGGCGACGGCCCGGTCCGTGGTCGCCGCCAGCTTCTTCAGGTCTCCGCTCGGCTCCGCCTCGGGGTCGGCCGCATAGCTCACCGCGGCCGACCGCTCGGCCTGTAGCGCGGCGACGGCCGCCGCGACGGGGCTGCGCACCTCGGAGTCCACGCGCTGCAACTGTCGTAGCCGGGCGACGTCCTGGGCGGTGCTGACGGTGGCGTACGCCCACAGGGCGAGCAGGGAGACGACCGGCACCATCAGGAGGCAGACGATCTTGGCTCGTACGGTGCGGGGGCGTATCCGCCATCGTCCCGCGCGCGGGGGCATGTCGTCCGGCGGGGCGTCGAGGGGCTCGTCGAAGAGTTCGTCGGCGGGTGGTCCGGCGTGCGCGCGACGACCGCGCACGGGCGGCGTCTCGGCGCCGGCTGTCGGGGTCCTACGGGGGGTACGCATGGCCTCCTCGCTCGGAAGTGTGGTTCTCAGGGGCGGGCTGCGCGGGCCGGGCTAGCGGGCGACGCTCTCGAGCGGCCGCTGGGCCGAGGCGGTTGCCTCGCGTTCTCCTGTCGTGGGCGACAGCGCGACGAACGCCGAGGTCAGGAACAGGTAGGACCCGAGGCCGACGGCGAGGGGGAAGATGAACTGCATCGCCGTGGCCCCGGGCAGGACCGCCCCTGACGGCGTGACGTGCACGCGCACCGCGAACATGCCGGTGTAGTGCATGCTGCTGACGGCCGCCCCCATGACGAGGGAGGCGGCGGTGACCGCGACGGGCGACTTGATGTTGAGGGCCGCCCACAGGGCCGCCGTCGCGGCGACGACAGCGATGAGCACGGAGAGTCCGACGAGCATCGGGTCGTAGCTCACGTCTCCGTGGAGCCGCATCGCCGCCATGCCCAGGTAGTGCATGCTCGCGACGCCCAGTCCGGTGGTGAGGCCGCCGAGGAAGAGCGCGCGGGCCCGGTCGCGGCCGTAGCCGACCGCGAAGACGCCCGCGCAGACGACGACCATGGCGACGAGGAGGCTGAGCATGGTCAGTGGCACGTCGTAGCGGATGTCGGTGCCGCTGACGCCGAAGCCGAGCATCGCCACGAAGTGCATGGTCCAGATGCCGGTGCCGAGCGCCGAGGCCGCGGTGATGAGCCAGTTGCGGCGCGAGCGGCCGGTGGCGCCGAGCGCGCGGACGGTGCAGCGCAGCCCGAGTGCGGCGCCCATACAGGCCATCACGTATGACAGCACGGGTGTCAGCCAGCCGAAGGTGGCGTGGTCCAGGTGTCCCATGACCAGGGGACGCTAGTGGGGGCATGGGCGCACAAAGGGGGCGCATTTCGAAAGGTGTTGCAATATGACGCAGAGAGGTACGTGAACGACCACGTCACGCTCGAACGTGTGCGCCGAAGCGTCATCCGTGTCGGTGAGGGATCATGCGGAACATGAGCGACGACCACACACATGTCCAGGAGTTCTTCGGCGCACGGGCGGCCGACTGGGACAGCCGCTTCCCGGACGACGGCCCCGCCTACGCCGCCGCGGTCGCCGAACTCGGCCTGCTCTCGGGGGACCGTGTGCTCGACGCGGGGTGCGGGACGGGGCGTGCGCTGCCGCCGCTCCGTGCGGCCGTGGGGCCGTCGGGAGTGGTGGTCGGGGCCGATCTGACTCCGGCGATGCTGGAGGCCGCCGTACGGGCCGGACGCGGCCGTGAGGGGCACCTGCTGCTCGCCGACGTCGCCGCGCTGCCGCTGCGGTCGGAGTCGCTCGACGCCGTGTTCGCGGCAGGCCTGATCGCGCACCTGCCCCAACCGGAGGCGAACCTGCGGGAGTTGGCACGTGTGGTGCGCCCCGGCGGCACGCTGGCCCTGTTCCACCCGATCGGCCGGGCGGCGCTCGCGGCCCGTCAGGGACGGCGGATCACTCCGGACGACCTGCGCGCGGAGCCCAATCTCCGTCCGCTGCTGGCCGGTTCGGGGTGGCGCATGACGTCGTACGCCGACGAGGACGCCCGCTTCCTCGCGCTGGCCGTGCGCGAGGGCTGAGCCCGCGCGCGGGTCACACGCCTCCCGCGACCGCCGCCGCGAAGGCGTCGGGGTTGTCGAACATGACGTTGTGCCCGGCACCGGGCACGGTCACCACGCGCACGCCTGCCGCTTCCAGGCCTTCGCCGCCGGGAAGTTCACCACTCAACTCGCCCTGGAGACACACGCGGTCGATCGCGAGCCCTTCGAGGATCGTGCGCATCACCGGATCGGATCCGTGCCGGAGCCCGACGGCGGTACGGTGCAGGGCTCGCGGGTCGGCCAGTCGCATGGTCGCCGCCCACAGGGGGCCGACCTTCTCCAGCACGCGCGCGTACCCGCCGTCGACGAATTCGTCCTCCCCGTAGGAGGCGATTCCACTGCTGCCCACCGTGGCCGGCGGAAAGGCGTCCAGGTTGGCCTCCGTGAGGACCAGCCGGGAGACGAGTTCGGGGCGACGGTGGGCGAGCACGACGGCGACGGCACCGCCCATGCTGTGCGCGATCAACTCGGCACGGGTGACACTCGCCGCATCCAGAACGGCCGCCAGCGCGTCGGCATGGTCCTCAAGCGTGTAGCCGAAGTCTTCGGGCCGGTCGCTGATGCCATGCCCGGGCAGGTCGACGAACAGACTGCGCCGGCCCGCGAGTTCAGGGCGGGCCGCGATGTGCGCGTGGTACACCGTCGACACGGACCCCAGCCCATGCACATAGACGCGCGCGGGTTGTGCACCCGGCGCCTCCGTCCAGCGGATGCAGCTCCCCTTGCCGTCGAACTCGGCCTGCTTCATCGCGCCCTCCTTGGCACCGTTCCCGCAATCAGCATCCCCAGGAAGATACCTCGCAACCGATGTATAGCCAAGACGAGGTATGCGAAGGGCGATGTACACCGCCGATGCGACAGAATGCGGGCATGCTGGAGCTCGCCATCCTCGGTTTCCTCTACGACGCCCCCCTGCACGGCTATGAGCTGCGCAAACGCATCACCGCGCTCGCGGGTCACGTGCGGCCCGTCGCCGAGAGCACGCTGTACCCCGCGATCAAGCGACTGGAGAAGGCGGAGCTTCTGGCACGGACCACCGAACCCGGCGCGGTCGCCGCCCCGCGTCACGTCCTGACGCTCACCGAAGAGGGCAGGCACGAACTGCGCCGCCGGCTCACGGAGCCGCCCCAACGCAACATCACCGACGAGAACCGCTGGTTCACGGTCCTCGCCTTCCTCAGACACCTCGACGACCCCACGGCCCAGGCGGCCGTACTACAGCGCCGACTGGCCTTCCTGGAGGAGCCCGCGAGCTTCTTCTACGACGGTGACCGGCCGCTGCACGCCGAGGAACTTGACGACCCCTTCCGGCGCGGGATCCTCACCATCGCACGGGCCACGACCCGGGCCGAACTGACCTGGCTGCGCGCCACGTTGGACTCGCTAGACAGCTGACCCACGTCTGCGAGGCACACTTCACCGAACCGTTCCCCTGATGACGCCGCAACTCCAACTCCAGGTTGGGTAGGAGTAGATGGACGGTCGGCGACAGAAAACCACGCAGGGGGAAGGTGGTCAGCATGTTCGGCAGGCCCCGCAAGACCTTCGCCAGACTTCGCACCTCCGCGCGCGCGAAGGCCAGCAGCGGCCCGGCACGGCGCCCGCACAATCTGTTCGAGGCCGCGGCCGTCTACGTCTCGGCCCGCGCGGAGGACGACCAGGACCGGATCGACGAGGCCACGGGCTGGGTGTCGCCGGAGGCGCTGTCCTTCGGGGTCAGCGAGCTGGCGTGCCGGGCCGTCGTGGCGCTCGCCAGGGAGCGGGACGAGTCGCCGCGGACGGTGGCCCGGGCACTTCTTGGGCTCCCTGTGGCCTGACACTTCGGGTTACCGGTGGTCATTTCGCCCCGTCCAGCCGGAAAACTGCAGCTCCGGGTGTACTTGGGAGTCGTGACAAGCGGCTTCCGCGCACACTAGGGTGCGCGCGGTTGGACGAACGATGGGGAGGCTGGGATGGCCGACACGGATGAAGAGGCCGTCGCCGCCGAGGACGATGCGCTTTATGTGCTCACGGCGGTGCTGCTGACGCCGGCGAAGTTCCCGAGCGTGCTGGGCGACGACTATTCGGAGGCCTGTGCGGCGCTCGGTATGGCGCCGCTCGCCGACGGGTACGGCCTGGTGCTCGGCCAGGACGGCGACGGTGCGCGGTGGACGGTCGTCATCGACGACGTGTCGCTGGTCGCGGTCGCCATCGCGTCCTGGGACTGCGGCATGGAGTACGACCTGTCGCCGAGCGAGCGCACGGTGGTCGCCGCCCTGCCGGGCTGGCCGCTCGCGGTCGCCGTCGCGGCGCCGAACGTGCCCGCGCCGCACGATCCGGACCCCGAGCTCGTGGACGGGCCGCCGCTGGCTCCCCCGGACACCACGACCTGGGGTCCGGCGCAGCGACGTCTGGGTGCCGACGAGATCGCACTGCAGTGGGCCCTGTGGCGGGAGCAGATCGACGACTCGGCCTTCCCGGCTCAGGACGACGGCGCGGGCGACGCGTCGAAGGCGGACAAGGCCACCTCCGACAAGGCCACCTCCGACGACGCTGCGGACACGGCCGCCGAGACGGACGTGGCGTCGTCGGACGACGACACGTCGGACAGCGCCGAGGAAGGCACCCAGGCGGGCCACAGCGGGGTCCGGCGGGTACTGACGGAGCTCCGCGCGTACGTGGACACCCCGCCGCCCCTGGGGCGCGTCAGGTCGTCCTTCGCACCGGGTGAGGCACGCACGCTGCGTGCCGACGGCCCCGGTTGGTCGATGGTGGCCCGCACCGACGACATCGCGTTCGTCCTGCTCGACGACGAGCCCGGCGAAGTACTGCCGGTCGGTCGGGGCCCCGAACTGCCCGGCCTACTGGAGGCACTCGACAAGCTTGCCGTACGGCCGAGTTGAGCCGTTGGGCGCGGCTCCGGACGTCGGCGGGACGGGCGGAGCGTCGCTCGCCCGGGTCGACGTCGGCGCTCGTCCAGGTCGGTGGTGAGCCGGGCGGCGGCACACACACGCGCGCGTGGACGACAACTTCCCGTACGGACGAGGCGCACCCCAGGCCGAACGTCACCGCCCTCAACCGGGCGCCGTCCGCAGGACTGTCGTCGGCAGTCCCGCGGACGGTGCTGTGCTCTGCTCCTGTGCGCCGGGCGGGAACCCAGTGGGGTCTCGCTGCGTCAGCGGCCGATCTCCTTGCCCGCGACACGGCGCAGCCGACGCCGCTGGGACGGGTCGAGCGTGAGATATGCGGCCGTCGGCACTCCCACGACGATCAGGAATGAGACCCACCAGGGCAGCCAGATCAACAGGATCAGTCCGACCGCCACACCTCCTACGGCGATCTTCGCGTTCTTCGACATATGTCGCCTCCTCCGCGGCCGCAGCCGCTCTCTGAACTGAAAACGGGTCCGCGCTTCCCACGGTTCCGGATCGCGACCCTGAGACATCCCTGAGGCGCTTCCCCTACTGGTACCCGACCGTCGGCCACTCCGTCATCACTCCGTCCACTCCCTCCTCAGCGGCTCCCCCACCTCGTGGAGGTGGTGAAGGGCCTGCCGGTAGGAGTCGACGAGGCCGGTCTCCACGAAGGGGATACCCACATCCTGACAGTGGGCGCGCACCAGCGGCTGAGCGAGCCGCAGATTGGGCCGCGGCATGCTCGGAAAGAGGTGGTGTTCGATCTGGTAGTTGAGGCCGCCGAGGAACCAGTCGGTCAGGGCACCGCCGCGGATGTTCCGCGAGGTGAGCACCTGGCGACGGAGATGGCCCCATCGCTCGCCGTTCGGATCCGGCATCTCCATGCCCTTGTGGTTGGGCGCGAAGGCAAGACCGAGGTGCAGGCCGAACTGGGCCTGGTGCAGCGCGGCGAACGCGAGTGCCTTCCCTGGGGACATCGAGGTCAGCAGCAGCGTCCCGTAGGCCACGACATGGCTCACCAGGAGGACGCCCTCGACGACCCGCTCACGGCGGGGTTGCCGACGCAGATCCTGAAAACCGTGCACCTTGAGGGCGATGCCTTCGAGCAGGGTGAGCGGGAAGAAGAGCCACGCCTGGTTGCGGGTGAGCCAACGCCGGAAGCCTGTACGGAACTTGGCCTGCTCACCGGTGAAGACGAGGACGTCGGCGACGACGTCCGGGTCCTTGTCGATGTGGTTGGGGTTGGCGTGGTGGCGGTTGTGCTTGTCGTTCCACCAGGAGTAGCTCATCCCCAGCAGCAGGTTGCCGTGGATCAGTCCGACGAGGCGGTTGACGGCCTTGTCGCCCGCGATCTGGGAGTGGCCGGCGTCATGGCCTATGAAGGCTGTCCGGGCACCGAAGACGGCCAGCAACGGGGCCAGGAGCAGGGTCGACCAGGAGTCGCCGATCAGGACGATGCCGGTGACGATGCCGGCCAGCGCGAGGGCGTTGACGGAGATACAGAGTACGTACCAGGCCTGTCGCCGCTCCAGTAGGCCGCGGCCCTTGACCGTGCGCAGGAGGGGCGCGAACTCGCTTCCCGGGGGCGCGACGGCATCACCTGGATCATGTGCGCCGACGACTGCGGTGGGCTGGGACATGTCCGGTCTCCGGCTCTCTCAGGCAACGGGCTGACCTGAGCAAACGTACGAATCGGTGACCGGTCGCGACCATGGCGGCACCCCCCGTGTCCGTACGGGGGTCAGTCGGGTCCGCGCAGGGGGGTTGACGACACCCTCGGCGGCCCGACCACCAGGAATCGGGACGGCGGAGAAGTACTCGGAAAACAGCGATGGCAAGGAGCTCGTCCGCTCCTTGCCACACCCAAGGTATAGCGCAGCGGGGGGCTTGCGGCAAGGCCCGGGTCGTACTCCAAAATGGCCGACCGAGGCCATGACCTGCGGAAATGAAGGATCCGCGAGGCACAGGCGGACGCTGGAGCGACCGGCCGGAAACCAATCTCGTGGGATGGGCGTTTCGATGATTGACGTGATCGTGGTCGGCGGCGGACCGACCGGCTTGATGCTGGCCTGTGAGTTGCGGCTGCACGGCGTGCGTGTGGTCGTGCCGGAGAAGTTGACCGGGCCGACCGGGGAGTCCCGCGGGCAGGGTCTGCACGCGCGCAGCGTCGAGATCATGGACCAGCGTGGCCTCCTCGACCGGTTCCTCGAGGTCAGTGAGAAGTTCCAGGTCGGCGGTCTCTTCGGCGGCATCGTCAAGCCGTGGCCGGACCGCCTGGACACGGCTCACCCCTACGGCGTCGCCACCCCGCAACCGGTCACCGAGCGGCTGCTCGGCGAGCGCGCCGTCGAACTCGGTACCGAGATCAGGCGCGGCTGCGAAGTGGTCGGCCTGAGCCAGGACGAGGCCGGGGTGACCGTCGAGTTGGCGGACGGCACGCGCCTGCGCTCGCGCTACGTCGTCGGATGCGACGGCGGCCGCAGCACGGTGCGCAAACTGCTCGGCGTCGGTTTCCCCGGCCTGCCCGCCACAGTGGAGACGCTGCTGGGGGAAATGGAGGTGGCCGAGGACCCTGCGATGGTCGCAGCCGTCGTCGAGGAGGTCCGCAGAACCCAACTGCGGTTCGGTGTCAGCCCCGGCGAGAACGGCGTGTGGCGGGTTGTCGTGCCCGCTGACGGCGTGGCCGAGGACCGTGCGACCTCGCCGACACTGGAGGAGTTCAAACAGCGGCTACGGGCCGTCGCGGGCACCGACTTCGGCGTGCACTCGCCCCGCTGGCTGTCGCGGTTCGGCGACGCCACCCGGCAGGCCGAGCGCTACCGGGTCGACCGGGTCCTGCTGGCCGGCGACGCAGCCCACATCCACCCGCCGACGGGCGGACAGGGACTCAACCTCGGCGTGCAGGATGCTTTCAACCTCGGCTGGAAGCTGGCCGCCACGGTCAACGGGTGGGCTCCGGAAGGGCTGTTGGACAGCTACCACACCGAACGGCATCCGGTCGGCGCCCGCGTTCTCGACAACACGCGCGCGCAGATCACGCTCCTGGGGAGCGATCCGGGCGCGACCGCCCTACGGGAGCTGTTCTCGACGCTGATGGACTTCGAGGAGGTGAACCGGTACGTGACCGAGATGATCACCGCGGTCGGAATCCGCTACGACTTCGGCGAGGGACATGAACTGCTCGGCCGCCGCCTGCGGGACATGAAGGTGAAGCAAGGGCGCCTCTACGAGTTGATGCACGACGGCCGAGGGCTGCTGCTCGACCAGACGGGCCGGCTCTCGGTGGAGGGCTGGACGGACCGGGTCGACCATGTCGTCGACGTCAGCGAGGAACTGGACGTACCCGCGGTTCTCCTGCGGCCGGACGGCCACGTGGCGTGGGTCGGTGACGATCAGGAGGACCTGCTCAGCCGACTGCCCAAGTGGTTCGGCATTGCCCAGTGAGTGCCGACCAGCCCTCCTGAATTGTCAGTACGCGGGGAACGCCCAACCACCCGGGTAGTACGGCTCCCGGTCCGCGCGGAACGCCACCGTCGCGCGAGACAGGGCTCCGGGCCGCAGTTCCTGGACGAGGCCGGCGGCGGCGAGGGACGCGAGCGTGGTACCGCCGAGGAAGGCGGCGCCGAGTTCGGCGACGCTCAGCCGTAGGTCGGCCGGAGCGTGAGTCCGTGCGCACACGGCGGTGCCCTGGTCGGCCTCCAGCCGGTAACGGCCCGTGTTCCAGGGGCAGAAGGCGTCCTCGACGTCGAGGACAAGGTCCAGTGCGCCCGCGTAACTGCGTGCGGCCAGCGCTCGGTCGACGTCCACCAGTCGCACCCAGAGACGATCGACCGGTGCGGAGCGCACGGCACGCGGATCGGTCAGGAGGTGCGGCAGCGGCTCGTCCACGGCCCCCTCGTACTCGATCCAGGAGATCAGGTCGACACCGGCGAGAAAGCGCCACAGGGTGGCGTACGCCTGCCGGGAGGTGGTGGCCAACTCGACGACCTGGAGCGCGTTTCCGGCGCCGCCTGACGCGTCCTGCTTGATCCGGTAGAGGGCGTACCCGGTCGTCCGGCCGTCCGTCTCGTGATGGAGCGCGAAGCGAAACGCGCTCGCGCCTCCGCGTTCCTCCGGGCGGTCGGTGAGACGACTGTCCCAGGAGTTGGCGTTACGACCGGGCCAGCCGACCGTGCCGGTGCGGACCAGGTCGTAGAGCTTCTCGATCTGCGGGCGGGCCTGATCGCGTCCCAGTAGGCGGATGGTTCCGTCACCGAACTCGGTTCCGGGACGGAAGCGCAGGGCGCGCTTCTCGCAGCGGAGACGGGCCCCCTGGGTGGCCGGGCCGTAGCCGAAGCGGCCGTAGATGGCTGCCTCGGAGGGGCGCAGTGCGGCGATCGGTTCGGCACCGGACGTGTGCAGGTCGGTGAGTTGTCGGCGCATCATCGAGGTGAGGATGCCGCGTCGACGGTGGGTCGGGGTGACGCCGACCCAGGTGACCCCGGCGACCGGGAGCAGCGCACCGGGAACGGTCAGCACGCGCGTGTGCGCCGCGGTTCCGCCGACCGGTGCGGGGCCGTCGAACGCGCCGACGGTGCGGTGCAGTTCGGTCGAGGCTCTCTCGTGGACCAGTTGCTCGTCGGAGAGGTCACCCCCATAGGTGTCGGCGACCATGCGGGCCCAGGTCTCGAACTCGCCCTCGGCGACCGGGCGGAGGGGATAGGGGTCAGTCACCGGGCCTTTCTAACCGACCCGTGCCGTGGGGCGCGATCGGATTACGGAGGAGCCCATTCCCGGTGCCGCGCCCTCCCGACAACCGGCCGACACCCCGGATTCACCTGACCGTAGAACACCGTTCCTCACGGGGACCAACTCTGGCCGCTGTCAACGAATTTGCCCTCAGGAGGCCGTATGTCCCCGCACGCCCCCGCCCGGCGCCGCGTCCGTCGCCCCGTCGCGGCTGGTGTTCCGCTCGCCGTGGTGGTCGCCCTGATGGGGGCCGGTACGGCCGTCGGTGCCCCCTCAGGGGGTGAGGCCGCGCATGTCACGCGTACGGCGACGCTCGGCGACATCCCGCTCGGCGCGTTCAGCAACGCGCTGCTGCCCGGGACGGTGGACAACGACCGGGGAGTGGACCTCGGCGGCATCGGCAGCGACATCTACCCGGCCGGCCGCAAGGGCGAGTACTGGACGATCACCGACCGCGGGCCCAACGGCCAGATCAAGGTGAGCGGGACGAAGCGCCGTACGTTCCCGGTGCCCGGTTTCGACCCGGCGATCGTGAAGATCCGTGTCTCCGGGGACACGGTGAAGGTCCTGGACGCCATCCCGATCACCACGTCCTCCGGGAAGGCCGTCACCGGGCTGCCCAACCAGCAGGGACGCGACGAGGCGCCGTACTCCTACGACGCCAGGACGGCGCTGTCGTACAACCCGAACGGGCTGGACACGGAGGGCATCGTGCGGGCCGGGGACGGCTCGTTCTGGCTCGTCGACGAGTACGGGCCCTCCCTGGTGCATGTCTCCGCGCGCGGGAAGGTGCTCACGCGGTACGTGCCCAAGGGGCTGAACCTGACCGGGGCCGACTACCCGGTGGTGGAGGCCCTGCCGGCCGTCCTGCTGCACCGCAAGATCAACCGCGGCTTCGAGGGGCTCGCCCAACTGCCCGGCGGTGACCTGGTGATGGCCCTGCAGAGCCCGCTGTCGCTGCCGGACGGGGACGCCGGGGACGCGTCGCTCAACACCCGTCTGCTGCGTTTCTCGACGAAGAGGAAGGCTGTCACGGCGGAGTACGCGTACCGGTTCGACCCGGTGAACGTGGTCGACCCCAGCGAGGACGACACCTCCGAACTCAAGATCTCCTCGGTGGTCGCCGTGGGCGACGACCGACTGCTCGTCGAGGAGCGCACCGACAAGGCCGCCCGGCTCCAACTGGTCCAGCTGGGGCGCAAGTCGAACATCCTCGGCGGTCCCTACGACGACGACACGACGTCCCCGTCGCTGGAGCAGCTCGACGACCCCGCCGCCGCGGGTGTCCCGGTGCTGGCGAAGAAGCTGGTCGTCGACCTGGGGACCGTCTCCGGAGTGCCCCAGAAGATCGAGGGCATCGCGCGCGTGGACCACGACACGCTCGCGCTGATCAATGACAACGACTTCGGGATGACGGACGGCGCGGGCGCGTTCGACACGCAGGGACGGCTGGTCGACAGCGGGATCGAGACGACCGTGGTGTATGTGAAGCTGCCGCACGGAATCTGATCACCCGTCAACTCCCTTGGCAGTCAGCCGAACAAGGACGGGAGCAGCGACTCGATGTCGCTGGGAACCTCGCTCGGCAGTTCCGAGGGGAGGTTCGACGGCAGGGCGGTCGGGAGCTCGGTCGGCAGGCTGGTGGGGAGTTTCGTCGGGAGGGTGAGAGAGGGGCTCCCGCTCGAACTGCTCTCGGCGGGCGCCTTCTTGTCCGGTGAGTCATGTCCCCCGGACGCCATCAGTACGACGGCGACGACGGCCCCGGCGAGCACGATCACGGCGAGCAGGATGAACAGGGGCCGGGGGCGCCTGCGGGGAGGCGGTCCGTAGTCCCCGTAGTCACCTCCCGTGCCTTGCCCGAAGTCTTCGGGAGGTGGTCCGAAACCGCCTCCCTGAGGCGGGGTGGCGCCCGGTGGCCCGGGCGGTCGAGGCGGTACGGGCGGCATGGCCATACCGTCAAGAGTCGCCTGGTAGCGGTCATGACGCGACCCCCGCGCGGTGGTTGATACGGACTCATGCCATGGATCGCATGATTCCGGAGCATTCCGTGCGGGGGCCGGTCACAAAGGGGAACTCACGAACACCAGCCGGCCCGCGAGTGACGCACGCGTGCGTGCGGTCAGCCACGCGCTCCCAGGAGGTGGTCCATGGCGAGCTGGTCGAGCTGCTCGAAGGCCATCCCGCGCTTGGCGGCCGCCTCGATGTCGAAGTCCTCGAACGCCGAGCGGTCCGCGAGCAGCGACTTGAGGCCGTCCGCCGCGGTCTGCTGCGCCAGCTCGTCCAGACGCGAGGCGCGCAGCGCCTCCTGGACCACCGGGTCGGCGCGGAAGGCGGCCGAACGCTCCTTGAGGATCAGGTAGTTGCGCATGCAGCCGGCCGCCGACGCCCAGACGCCGTCGAGGTCCTCGGTGCGCGGCGGCTTGAAGTCGAAGTGCTTCGGGCCGGCGTAACCGGCGCTCTCCAGGAGGTCGACCAGCCAGAAGGCGGCACGCAGGTCGCCGTTGCCGAAACGCAGGTCCTGGTCGTACTTGATGCCGGACTGGCCGTTGAGGTCGATGTGGAAGAGCTTGCCCGCCCACAGTGCCTGGGCGATGCCGTGCGGGAAGTTGAGCCCGGCCATCTGCTCGTGGCCGACCTCGGGGTTGACGCCGTAGAGCTCCGGGCGCTCCAGGCGCTCGATGAACGCCAGGGCGTGGCCGACGGTGGGGAGCAGGATGTCGCCGCGGGGCTCGTTCGGCTTGGGCTCGATCGCGAACTTGATGCTGTAGCCCTGGTCGGTGACGTACTCGCCGAGGAGGTCGAAGGCCTCCTTCATGCGGTCGAGCGCGACGCGTACGTCCTTGGCTGCGCCGGACTCGGCACCCTCGCGGCCGCCCCAGGCGACGTAGGTCTCGGCGCCCAGCTCGACCGCGAGGTCGATGTTGCGGATCGTCTTGCGCAGGGCGTAGCGGCGCACGTCGCGGTCGTTGGCAGTGAACGCGCCGTCCTTGAAGACCGGGTGCGTGAAGAGGTTGGTGGTCGCCATCGGCACCTTCATGCCGGTCGCGTCGAGGGCCTCACGGAAGCGCTTGATGTGCGACTCGCGCTCGGTGTCCGAGGACCCGAAGGGGATCAGGTCGTCGTCGTGGAAGGTCACACCGTGGGCGCCCAGCTCGGACAGGCGCTGCACCGTCTCGACCGGGTCGAGGGCACGGCGGGTGGCGTCGCCGAACGGGTCCCTTCCCTGCCAGCCGACAGTCCACAGGCCGAAGGTGAACCTGTCCTCGGGGGTGGGCTGGTAGTTCATGACGCGGCTCCTTGTTGCTTCGCTCCGACTATTTCGTCATGGCGGTTTACAAATTAGTATGCCGGAGCGTCTCTGGGAAGGGACAATGTGTCTCCGGGCGGAGACACATGCCGCACACAAGGGAGAAACCCGATGTCAGCAGCCGAAGGTCCGCTCGTCGTCGGCGTGGATTCGTCCACCCAGTCCACCAAGGCACTGGTCGTCGACGTGTCCACCGGACGGATCGTCGCGAGTGGCCAGGCGCCGCACACCGTCTCCTCGGGGGCGGGCCGGGAGAGCGATCCCCGGCAGTGGTGGGACGCCCTGTGCGAGGCCCTGCGCCAGTGCGGGGACGCGGCCCACGAGGCGGCGGCCGTGTCGATCGGCGGCCAGCAGCACGGCCTGGTCACGCTGGACGCGCAGGGCGAGCCGGTGCGCCCTGCGCTGCTGTGGAACGACGTCCGGTCGGCGCCGCAGGCCCGCCGCCTGATCGAGGAGCTGGGCGGACCGAAGGCCTGGGCCGAGCGCACCGGCAGCGTGCCCGGCGCGTCCTTCACGGTCACGAAGTGGGCCTGGCTCGCCGAGCACGAGCCGGAGGCGGTGCGCGCCACGGCGGCCGTACGCCTTCCCCACGACTACCTCACCGAGCGGCTCACCGGACAGGGCACCACCGACCGAGGCGACGCCTCGGGCACCGGCTGGTGGGCCTCGGGCACCGAGTCGTACGACGAGGAGATCCTCCGGCATGTCGGGCTCGACCCGGCACTGCTGCCCCGGGTGGTGCGGCCGGGCGAGGTGGCGGGGACGGTGCGCGACTGCCACGACCTGCCGTTCTCGAAGGGCACCCTGGTCGCCCCCGGCACCGGCGACAACGCGGCCGCCGCGCTGGGCCTCGGGCTGCGCCCCGGCGTCCCCGTGCTCAGCCTGGGCACATCGGGCACGGTGTACGCGGTGTCGAAGCACCGCCCCGCCGACCCGTCCGGCACGGTCGCGGGCTTCGCCGACGCGCACGGCGACTGGCTGCCCCTGGCCTGCACCCTGAACTGCACCCTCGCCGTCGACCGCATCACGACCCTCCTGGGCCTGGACCGCGAGGCCGTAGAGCCCGGCACCTCGGTCACGCTGCTCCCGTACCTCGACGGCGAGCGCACCCCGAACCTGCCCAACGCCTCGGGCCTGCTGCACGGCCTGCGCCACGACACCACCGGCGGCCAGCTCCTCCAGGCCGCCTACGACGGTGCCGTACACGCCCTGCTGGGCGCGCTCGACCTGGTCCTCGACGAGGACGCCGACCGCACCACGCCGCTGCTGCTGATCGGCGGGGGCGCCCGGGGCACGGCCTGGCAGGAGACGGTACGGCGGCTCTCGGGGCGTCCGGTCCAGGTGCCCGAGGCGAAGGAACTGGTCGCGCTCGGCGCCGCCGCGCAGGCCGCGGGCCTGCTGACCGGCGAGGACCCGGCCGCGGTCGCCCGGCGCTGGAACACGGCCGCCGGGCCGGTGCTGGACGCCGTGGAGCGGGACGAAACGACGTTCGCCAGGATCTCCGGGGTACTCTCCGACGCGGCTCCGCTGCTCGAACGGGGGACGGACGACGCCCGCTGACGCGTACCGACCGAGGACTGAGGGAGGCATGACCGCACCGCTGCACGAGGCGCACCCCGCCGGGCCCGGCCGTGCCCTGCCCGACACCCAGCAGGGCATGCGCCGCCGCAATCTCGCGCGCGTGATGCACACGGTGAGCGCCGAGGGCCCGCTCTCGCGCGCGGCCGTGGCCTCCCGCATCGGGCTGACCCGTGCGGCGGTGTCGACGCTGGTGGACGAGCTGATCCGGTCGGGTCTCCTCGAAGAGCTGGGCCCCGAGCGGCCCGGCCGGGTGGGCCGACCCGGATCGGCGCTCGCCGTCAGCGGCCGCGGTCCGGCCGGGATCGGCGCGGAGATCGGGGTCGACCATCTCGCGGCCTGCGCGGTCGATCTGCGCGGCGAGATACGGGCCCGTGCCGTACGGCACGGCGTGAACCGCGGCCGCTCCCCCGAACCGGTGCTCGCCGAACTCACCGCGCTGGTACGGCAGGTGGTCGCCGAGGCGGACGCGGAGGGCCTGTGGCCGGCCGGACTCGCGGTCGCCGTACCGGGTCTGGTGGCCCGCGACGGCCGTACGGTCGTGCGCGCACCGAACCTCGACTGGCACGACATCGATCTCGGCGCCCTGCTGCCCGCCGAACTCCCGCCCACTGTGGACAACGAGGCCAACTTCGGCGGGCTCGCCGAACTCTGGCTGGGCGAGACCACACCGCGCGACTTCCTGCATGTGTCGGCCGAGATCGGCATCGGCGCCGCGGTCGTGGTGGACGGGAGGCTGCTGCGCGGAACACGGGGATTCGCGGGCGAGTTGGGGCATGTCCCGGTGCGTCCCGACGGGCCGGAGTGCGCGTGCGGCGGACGCGGCTGCCTCGAGCAGTACGCGGGCGAGGAGGCGGTACTGCGCGCCGCCGGCATCGAGCCCGGCGTGGACCGGGTCGGTCTGCTCGCGACCCGTGCGGCCGACGGCGACGAGGCGGTACGACGGGCCCTGCACGACGCCGGTACGGCGTTCGGCATCGCACTGACCGGCGCGGTCAACCTGCTCGATCCCCAGCTGGTGGTGCTGGGCGGCGCGCTGTCCGGGCTCGCGCCCTGGCTTCTGCCGTCGCTGGAGGCCGAGTTGGCGCGGCGCACGGCGGGGCCCGCCTGCCCGGTGTCGGTGTCGCGTCTGGGGCCCGAGGGTCCGTTGCTGGGGGCCGCGCACTCGGTGGTGCGGGCCGTGCTCGACGACCCGGCGGCGGTGGCCGAGCGAGCTGGGGACATCGTGGCCGAACAGGCCTGAAACACAGCCGACTTCACTCGACCATGGCTCGACCTTCACTCGTCCGAGTGGCCCGGTTGTCCACAGTTCCGCCGTCGTCCACGGAAGCACGCGACGCCCTACTGCCCGACCCGCAAGCGCCGTACCGTGATTCACGCGAGGCGCAGCCGTCGTGTCGTGACGACGGTGTGCTGGTGTGGATGCGGATACGGGTGGACGAGGGGGGATTCACGTGTCGGGGGAGACAGTTCAGGGGCTGCGACGGGATGCCGTCGGGCTGCGTGAGGTCCTGTTCCAGAGCGTCACGGCTATGGCTCCGGCGGCCGCGGTCGCCGCGTCGATTCCGTCGGGCGCGGCCTTCGCGGGCGGCAGTCTGCCGCTGTCGGTGCTGATCGCGCTGGTGGCCTGCCTGTTCACCGCGTCCTGCGTGGCCGAGTTGGCCCGCGAACTGCCCGCCGCCGGCTCGGTGGCCACGTATGCCGCGCAGGGACTGCATCCGACCGTCGGTTTCCTGGTCGGCTGGGGCTATGTCTTCGTGGAGGCGCTGGTCCCACCGCTGCTGCTCCTGCAACTCGGCTTCACCACGGCGGGCACCCTGCACCAGGAGTGGTCCTCGTATCCGGAGAACCTGTGGTGGCCTTGGGCGCTCGCGGGCGCCGCGATCATCGCCGTGGCCGGCTGGTTCGGAGTGCGCGCCTCGGCCCGCTTCGGCACGGTCCTCGGGGTCTTCGAGATCCTGGTCTTCCTGGTGTTCGCCGTCTGGCTGATCGGCAAGGCGGGCGGGGACAACACCCTGTCGGTGTTCGGCACTTCGCACACGGCCAAGGAGTATTCAGGTCTGGGTGGAGTCTTCGCCGGCTCGGTCTACACGGTGCTCGCGTTCGCCGGGTTCGAGGCCGCGGCACCGCTCGCCGAGGAAACCCGGGACCCGCGCCGGACGATGCACCGCGCGGTGCTCGGCGCGGCCCTCGGGATCGGCCTGTTCTACGTGCTGACGACCTACGCCATGACGGTGTACTTCGGGCCGGACCGCTTCAGCGGATTCGGCGCCTCCGGTGCCGCGTCCTGGGAAGAGGTGGCACGCGCGTCGTTCGGACTGTTCTGGGTGCTGGTGTTCCTGGCCGTGGTCAACTCGACGATCGCCAACGCCAACGCGTGTGCCACCGTCTCGACCCGCACCGCCTTCGCCCTGGCCCGCATCCGGGTACTCCCCCGTGTCCTGGCCACGCTGCACCCGCGCCACCGCTCCCCCGTCGCCGGAATCGCCGTGCAGACCGTCGTCACGGTGGGAGCCGTGCTGGGTCTCGGCCTCGGCTACGACCCGGTGACCGCGTTCCTCCTGCTGGCCACAGTGATCGTCACGGTCGTCATCGCCGTCTACATCGTCGTGAACCTGGCCTGCGCGGGCTACTTCCTGCGCCGCAGACGCGACTTGCTCAAGCCGGTACGGCACCTGCTGGTCCCGCTCCTCGGCATCGTCGCGTTCGTCCCCGCCCTGCTCACCGCGGCTGGCCTCCCGGTCTTCGACTTCGTGACCGAGCTGACCACTCCCGTGTCCTACGCCGACCCGGTCGTCGGCGTCTGGATGGCCGCCGGGGTCGTGGTCCTGCTCGTTCTGCTACGACGCCACCCCGAGCGCATAGCCGAAACCGCCCGTGTCCATCTCGACGAACCAGACTCCACCGATCTTCCGCAGAACGGAGCAGTACAGCCATGAACGACCCCCGGATCCTGACGGTGCGGCCCGAACCGGGCGAGTACGCCTGGACGTTCGGCGGCGCCCCGCCCGTGGCCCGCATCACGCCCGGCACGGTCCTCGACCTGTACACGGAGGACTGCTTCGCCGGACGGGTACGGTCCGAGAAGGACCTGGTGTCCGAGGTGTGCGAGTTCCCGTTCCTCAACCCGCAGACCGGCCCCTTCCATGTGGAGGGCGCGGAGCCGGGCGACACGGTCGCCGTGCACTTCGTGTCGATCGAACCCGCCCGGGACTGGGCCGCCTCCACCACGGTCCCCCTCTTCGGCGCACTCACCTCGACGCACACCACGGCGACACTGCAGCCGCCGCTCCCGGAGACCGTCTGGATCTGGCAGTTGGACCGAACCCGCCGTACGGCGCTGTTCCGCGCGCGGGACAGCGACATCGAGGTCGAGCTGCCTCTCGACCCGATGCACGGCACGGTGGGCGTGGCCCCCGCCAACCTGGAGGTGCGTTCGGCGCTGGTGCCCGACGCGCACGGCGGGAACATGGACACGCCCGAGATGCGGGCCGGGGTCACCTGCTACCTCGGGGTGAACGTGGAGGGCGCGCTCCTCAGCCTCGGCGACGGACACGCCCGGCAGGGCGAGGGCGAGACCTGCGGAGTCGCCGTCGAGTGCGCGATGAACACGGTCGTGATCGTGGAGCTGCTCAAGGGGGTCGCCACTCCCTGGCCGCGCATCGAGTCGGACACGCACATCATCTCGACGGGCTCGGCACGCCCGTTGGAGGACGCGTTCCGGATCTCCCAGCTCGATCTGGTGCGGTGGCTGGTGCGCGACTACGGGTTCAGCGAACTGGACGCCTATCAGTTCGCGACCCAGGCGGTCGAGTCGCCGTTGGCCAACGTGTGCGACACCAACTACACCTGCGTGGCGAAGATCCGGAAGGAATGGCTGCCCGCGCGCGAGACTCATCGCGGACTGCACGCGCAGCTGCGTGAGACCGCGGCGGCACTCCGGCACTGAACCGAAAGGCGACCGACCATGGAACGGGCAAGACCGCTCCCGAGCAGGCGATGGCTCCTGAAGGGCGCAGCCCTCGCCGCCGTCCCCTATGCGTTACTCCCTGCACCGCAGGCCGACGCACAGGCCCAGGCCGTCGACTACCCGTCGGCCGAGTGGCAGCCGGCGAGCACTTCCAACTACACGGCGTCCAACCGCCCCAGCGCCTATCCCGTCGATTACGTGGTCATCCACGTCACCCAGGAGACGTACGCCAGCACTCTGTCCATTTTCCAGAACCCGAAGAAGAAGGTGTCCGCGCACTACCTCGTGCGGTCGGCGGACGGGCATGTGGCCCAGTGCGTCCGGGAGGCCAATATCGCCTGGCACGCGGGGAACTGGGACTACAACACCCGCAGCATCGGTATCGAGCACGAGGGCTGGGTGGATCAGCCCGCGTACTTCACCGACGCCCTCTACGAGCAGTCGGCCAAGCTCACGGCGGCGATCTGCACGAAGTACGGGCTCCCCAAGGACCGGGCGCACATCATCGGGCACTACGAGGTGCCGGGCACCGACCACACCGATCCGGGGCCGAACTGGGACTGGACGCGCTATATAAGGTTGGTCAATTTCGCCTGACCCAAGCCCGATCCGAGCCAGATCCAGGCCTGATCCGAGCCCGATCCGAACGTGATGCGCCGCGTTCGGATCGTCCCCGGTCGAAACGGTTGTCCGTACCCTTCCCCGGAGTGACGATGTCCGCAGGCGTTTCGCCGCCGTATCGCGGGCGTGTCACTGCTGTGTCGCGGTACTCGGGTCGCTGTATCGAGGTAGTCGCGTCGCTGTATCGCCTTCTTGGGAGGCCGAGTTGACCGATCCATGGGTGGCCCTGGAGCCGGGGGCCGACCCTGCCGAGCGGGTTCGGGTGCTGCGGCGGGCGCACGAGACGTTCGCCGTGGCGGGCACGGTGCCGCAGCCGGTGCGGTCGGTGGTGGCCGATTCCTGGCGGCGTTCCGCGCGGGCCGGTGTCGGTCCCGAGGGCACGGCGAGCGTGGAGCTGACGGACGGTGACCTGGGTGTCTATCGGGCGGAGCATCCGCTGGCGCGGGTGATGCCGCTGATCCGGGAGTTGGTGGGCACGTTCGCCGCGGACGGGGAGCATCTGCTCGCGGTGTGCGACGCGCAGGGCAGGCTGTTGTGGGTGGAGGGGCATCCGGCGACGCGGCGGAAGGCGGGCCGGATGAACTTCGTGCCGGGTGCGCGCTGGGCGGAGAGCGCGGTCGGGACGAACGCGCCGGGTACGGCGGTCGCCCTGGACCGGCCGGTGCAGGTGTTCGCGGCCGAGCACTTCATCCGGCGGGTGCAGCCGTGGACGTGCGCGGCGGCTCCGGTGCACGATCCGCGCACCGGGCGGGTGCTCGGCGCCGTCGACATCACCGGCGGGAACGGGCTGGCGCATCCGCACAGCCTGGGCTTCGTCCAGGCCGTGGCGCGCGCCGCCGAGTCCCAACTGGCACTGCTCGCCCCGGAGCAGACCCACGTCGACGGGCCCGAACTCTCCGCGCTGGGCCGGGACGAAGCCCAACTGTGCGTCGACGGCCGCAAGATGAGGCTGAGCCGACGGCACAGCGAGATCCTGGTGCTGCTGGCCCGGCATCCCGAGGGGCTGACCGGCGACGAGTTGCTGTGCGCGCTGTACGAGGACGAGTCGGTGCCGCCGGTGACGTTGCGGGCCGAACTGGCGCGGCTCCGCAGGCTGTTGGGTCCCGGCCTGCTCGCCTCGCGGCCTTACCGGCTCACGTCGCCGGTCGAGTCCGACGTGGCGATCGTCGAGCGGCGGTTGGAAGGGGGCGCGGTCACGGGAGCGGTGACGGCGTACACGGGTCCGCTGTTGCCCGGTTCGCAGGCGCCGGCGGTGGTCCGGCTCCGGACCCGGCTCGCGGACGGCCTCCGTACGGCGTTGATCGCCCGCCGCGACCCCGACCTGCTGGCGGACTGGGCGCACGCGCCGTGGGGCGAGGACGACCTCGACGTATGGCGGGCGCTCGCGGCGATACGACCGACGGCACCGGTGCGCTCGCGCCTCGCCGCACTGGAGTCAGAGCTGGCGGCGCCTGCGCCATGGTCACGCGCGACCGCCCGATGACGTAACCCTCTTATGGCGCAAGGCACTTGAAGCCACCCCTCGCGAACCCCGACCCGCCCGTCCACCCCACGCAACGTACATGCAACCTCGCGCTCCCTAGCCTCGCGCCGAGAGCTGCCCAACGGCGGGCAGCGCTGTTCCGGGAGGCAGACCAGGATGACCCGTTACACGGCACCCGGCACCGAGGGCGCGATCGTCTCCTACCAGGCGCGCTACGACCACTTCATCGGCGGCGAGTACGTGCCGCCGGCCCGCGGGCAGTACTTCGAGAATCCGTCCCCGGTGAACGGGCAGCCGTTCACCGAGATCGCGCGCGGCACCGCGGAGGACGTGGAGCGGGCGCTGGACGCGGCGCACGCGGCGGCGCCGGGCTGGGGCCGTACATCGGTGACCGAGCGGTCCGACATCCTGCTCAAGATCGCCGACCGGATGGAGGCGAACCTGGAGCAGCTCGCGGTCGCGGAGAGCTGGGAGAACGGCAAGCCGGTCCGCGAGACCCTCGCCGCCGACATCCCGCTCGCCATCGACCACTTCCGCTACTTCGCGGGGGCGATCCGCGCGCAGGAGGGTTCACTGGGCGAGGTCGACGACGACACGGTGGCGTACCACTTCCACGAGCCGCTCGGGGTCGTGGCGCAGATCATCCCGTGGAACTTCCCCATCCTGATGGCGACTTGGAAGCTGGCCCCGGCTCTCGCGGCGGGCAACGCGGTCGTCATCAAGCCCGCCGAGCAGACCCCGGCGTCCATCCACTTCTGGATGAGCCTGATCGCCGATCTGTTGCCGCCGGGCGTGGTGAACATCGTCAACGGCTTCGGCGTGGAGGCGGGCAAGCCGCTCGCGTCCAGCCCGCGCGTGGCGAAGGTCGCCTTCACCGGCGAGACCACCACGGGGCGGTTGATCATGCAGTACGCCTCGGAGAACATCAAGCCGGTCACGCTGGAGCTGGGCGGCAAGTCGCCGAACATCTTCTTCGACGACGTGTCGTCGGCGCGCGACGACTTCCTCGACAAGGCGCTCGAAGGCTTCACGATGTTCGCGCTCAACCAGGGCGAGGTGTGCACCTGCCCGTCCCGGGCGCTGATCCAGCGCGGCCACTACTCCGACTTCCTCCAGGCGGCCATCGCCCGCACCGAGGCGATCAAGCCGGGCCACCCCCTCGACACCGACACGATGATCGGCGCCCAGGCCTCCAACGACCAGTTGGAGAAGATCCTCTCCTACCTGGACATCGGCCGGCAGGAAGGCGCGAAGGTCCTCACGGGCGGCGAACGCATCGACTACGACGGCGAGTTGAAGGGCGGCTACTACGTCCAGCCGACGATCTTCGAGGGTGACAATCGGATGCGCATCTTCCAGGAGGAGATCTTCGGGCCGGTGGTCTCGGTGACGTCGTTCGACGACTTCGACGACGCCATCAAGGTCGCCAACGACACCCTGTACGGTCTCGGCGCCGGCGTGTGGACCCGGGACATCAACACGGCGTACCGCGCGGGCCGGGCGATCCAGGCGGGCAGGGTGTGGACGAACTGCTACCACGCGTACCCCGCGCACGCGGCGTTCGGCGGCTACAAGCAGTCCGGCATCGGCCGCGAGAACCACAAGATGATGCTGGACCACTACCAGCAGACGAAGAACCTCCTCGTTTCGTACTCGCCGAAGAAGCTGGGCTTCTTCTAGAGCCTGACGTCGGTTGCCTGAAGTCGGTTGCCTGAAGGCCTCGTTAGGCTTCAGGCAACTCGACACGGGAGCAGGCGGGCCGGAGGTTCTGGCATGCAAGGGTGGGCCAAGGTGTGGATGGTCGCCGGGATGTTCGTCCTGACGTCCTGCGGCTCGTCGGCGGGTGACGGAGCCGCAGGAGGGGCGTCAGGCGGCCGGTCGGCGGAGCCGTCGCCCAGCGCGCCCTCCCCCTCGTCGGGCAGCTGTGCCGCCGGGCACGCCGAGGTCACCGTCAGCCCTGGTGACGCGGTCGGACGGCGACTCTGTGTGCGGCCCGGGACAGTGGTGTCCCTCGTCCTGAAGTCCCGTACGGACGACAAGCGGTGGACGGCCCTGCGCAGCTCCGCTCCCGCCCTCGTCGTGGTGTCCCGGTGGCAGCCGGAGTCGGACGGCTCGGCCCGTGCCTCGTTGCGCTGTGCGGGCACCCGGGGCGGTACCGCGAAGATCACGGCGATGGCGAAGGCACCGGACGTGGCGGGCGCGGCGCGCGTCGCCTTCACCCTCGACGTGAGCGTGGTGCCGTACACGACACAGGGGTGACCCCGGAATCCGGGATCACCCCTCCGCCCTGCTGCCTCAGTCGCAGTCGCTCACTTTGATGGTGTAGATGCCGCGCCCGTGGGTGGCCGCGTACAGCGTCCTGCCGTCGGGGCTCAGCTTCAGCTGGAGTACGGCGACGGCCGGGAGGTTCCCGACGCGCTGCCAGGTCGTACGGCCCGGCGCGCGGTAGACGACGCCGAGGTCGGTGGCGACGGCGAGGCCGCCGTTGGGGGTGACGACCGCGGAGTTCGTCGGGACGTCGGGGAGGTTCTTCGAGATGTCCTTCCAGGTGGTGCCGCCGTCGGTGGACTCGAAGACGTGGCCGATCCCGGCGCCGGGGCCCTCGGTCCAGTGCCGGGAGAAGCCGTTGACCGCGAGGTAGACGTGGTCGGCGTTCTTGGGATCGACGGCGAAGCCGCTGAGGTAGCGGTTGGGTACGGTCGCGTCCACCGGCAGGGTCACGTCGTGCCAGCCGGTGCCGTCCGCGTTGCCGACGGAGATGCCGCGGGCGAAGCCCTGGTTGTTGCAGGGGCCGCACCAGGCCGCGTACACCTTGCCGCCCGAGGCCGCGACGGCGGTCGCGGTACGGCCGGCACCGAGGTCGTAGACGCTGGTCCACTCGTCGCCACTGCGGATGGCGTAGCCGTGGGTCTGGACCCAGATGTGGCGGCCGCCGGCGATCCAGGTCGAGCTGTTCTTCATGTCGGCCGTGATCGGGGCGATGAAGCGGGCCTCACCAGTGGCGTTGTCGGCGGGAGCCACGCTGTACGACGTGATCTTGCTCGGGTCGGTGACCCAACTCCCGTCGTTCACCGCGCAGTTCTGGGTCACCTGGATGGCGAGGTAGACGTACTCCTCGGCGATATTGCAGCCATTGGCCGGGTCGGTGAGCGTGTCGCCGCCGTCGCCGCCGAAGTTGGAGCCCATGACCTTGTCGTTGCTGCGCAGGATGGACTGGCCGTTGTCCTGCAGACCGCCGGTGACGGAGACACCGCCGTAGGTCAGGTCCTTGCCGACGCCCACCGAGTAGTACTGGAGGGTGTCGATGGTGCCGTCGTTGAGCGAGGTCCAGTCGGTGGCGTGGCCGGAGGCGTCCTGGGAGCCGTCGAGCGGGCGCTTGTAGACGCCGCCGTCGTTGCCGACGTAGACGAAGCTCTTGCCGTGGTAGCTGCCGATCGCGACGCCGTGCTGGTCGGGGTGGGTGGTCTGGTTGCAGTCGCCGGTCTGCTTGGTGGGGTCGATGCTCCAGCAGGGGAAGCCGAAGTTCCAGTACGGGCCGACGGCCGACCAGGTGGCGCCACCGTCCTTGGTCTCGTGGACCTCCTCCAGGCCCGCGTACACGTGCTCCGCGTTCGCCGGGTCGACGGTCAGGAACTGGTTGTACCAGGCCTGCACGCCGGGCATGTAGCCGCTGGAGGTCAGTGCCGAGCCGTCGGCGGCCAGGCCCTGGTAGTCGGCGATCTTCGTCCAAGGGCCGGTGGGAGAGCCGGACTTGGAGACGTAGATGCCCTCCAGACCGCTGTCCGGGTTGGTGTTGAGCTGCTCCGGGGACTGGTCGATGGCGTAGTAGCGCGAGCCGTCGGCGGAGCGGGCGAAGGTGACGTTGCCGACGTTGTCGGCGTCGGCGGGCAGGTCACCCAGGCCGCTGGTGATCCGGGTCCAGGTGCCGCTGGAGTCCTTGGTGTAGAAGCCGTTGTAGTCGTCGCCGCTGCGCCAGCCGACCGCGAGGACCACCTTGGAGGGGTCCTTCGGGTCGATCGCGATG
The DNA here is from genome assembly GCF_000716435.1 of Streptomyces xylophagus. Lineage (GTDB taxonomy): Bacteria > Actinomycetota > Actinomycetes > Streptomycetales > Streptomycetaceae > Streptomyces > Streptomyces xylophagus. The sequence continues at coordinate 317,393 of NZ_JNWO01000005.1, read as the reverse complement.
TCGTTGGCGATGTTCTTGTACGCGGCCGAGGCGTCGCTCGCGAGTGAACCGCCCGGCAGATAGGCCGGGTTGGGCGCGAACTCCAGCTTCCAGGCGCCCTTGAGCGTATTCGTGGAGTGGCTCCACACGCCCTCACTGGTCGCCGCCCACACCTTGCCGCCGCCGAAGCGCAGTTCGTGGACGGTGGTGGACTCCAGCTCGTCGCCGCCGACCCGGCTGCGGGAGGAGAACGCACCGTGTCGCGGGTCGGACAGGACGTAGACGCCGCTGCCGAGATACGCGTCCGCGTTGGTCGTCGCCTCGCCCGTGCCCAGCCACAGCCGTCCGGTGCCGTCCAGCGCGAGCGCGCCGGTGGACTGCGAGGACAGCTTGTCGCTGATGGGCTGCCAACGGCCGCCTCCGGTACGGGAGCGCCACACGCCACCGCCCGCGCTGCCCGCGTACACGTACCCGTCGTCGTCGGCGGCCATCGCGGCCATCCGGCCGGTGACATTGCCCGAGCCGCCACTGGAGTTGGAGTCGTAGTCGCGGTAGCGCGGGTCGTCGGAGTTGTACGGCAGGTCGGTGATGTTGCGCCAACTGCCGCCGGTGCTCGGCAGGTTGGTCAGACTCGTCCAGGCGGCTCCGTACGCGCCAGGTGCGACGATGCCGGGTGAGGTGCGGGCCTCTGCGTACTGGTCGGCGCCCTCGGCTATCTCGTCGGCCTCGTTGCCGTCGTCACCGCCGTCGTCGTCGGCCTTGGCCTTCGGGCTGACGGAACCCACCGACTGCCCCCGTTCGGCGGCGAGTTGAGCCAGTGCGCGGACCCCGAAGGGGGTCCCGCCCGAGCCGGGCGCGGCGCCGGCGGGTATCGCCACGAGTGCGGCGGATGCGGTGATGGCGCAGATCGTGAACCAACGTCTCTTGCGGGTCGGTTGTGACACCAGGGCCTCCCGAGCGGGCGCGGATACAGCCGTCGGGACGACCCGACCACCGCCCGCCGGAGGAGTCCGGCATTTGGACAGCCCTTGACCAGAACCTGTCACTACACATGGCTGGAAGCCGACCTGTTCATCGCGCCTTCATCGAGGACTCGGGATCACATGGCCGTGGGCCGCGCACGGGCAACGGCCGGCAGCACTCCGGCGAGGGCCAGTGCGATGCCGCCGCAGATCAGCAGCGGAAGGTGGCCGTCGGTGCCCCAGGCGAGCCCGGCCCACACGCCCGCCAGGAGCACGGCGGCGCCGGTGGCGCCCTGGAACAGGCCCTGCGCGGTGCCCTGTTGGCGGTCGGGGACGAGCGTGGAGATCCACGCCTTGCCGACGCCGTCGGTGCAGGCGGCGAAACCGCCGTAGAGGGGCAGCACCACGAACACCAGCCAGGGGGTGTGGATCAGGCCGAGGCCCAGGTAACCGATCGCGAAGAAGAGCAGGCCGGTGGCGAAGACCAGGGAGCGCGGCAGCCGGTCGGAGAGCGCCCCGGCGGGGTAGGACAGGGCGGCGTAGACGAGGTTGTAGACCGCGTACGCGCCCACCACCCCGGCCGTCGAGAGGCCCAGGTCGTGGGCGCGCAACAGCAGCAGCGCGTCAGGGAAGTTGACCAGGTTGAAGACGAGCAGTATCCCCAGCACACGCCAGTACGGGCGCGGCAGGGATCGCCACGGTGTCCGGTCCGCCTTCGTCGGTGTGCCGTCGGCCGTCCCGCGGGAGCGGGGGTCGCGGACGGCGGCGACCAGCGCGACCGACGCGACGGCGGGGATCACGGCGACCCAGAACAGCGGCCGCAGCCGATGGTCGAGCGCCTCGTACAGGACCAGCCCCACGAGCGGGCCGACCACCGCGCCGGCGGTATCGGCGGCCCGGTGCAGACCGAACACCCTGCCGCGCTGCCCCTTCGGGACGCCCTCGACGAGCAGGGCGTCTCGAGGCGCCCCGCGCATGCCCTTGCCGAGCCGGTCGGTGACCCGGGCGAGGAGCACCAGCGGCCAGACGGTCGCCAGCGCGATCAGCAGCTTGCCCACCGCCGCCAGGCCATAGCCGACGCCGATCAGGGGACGCCGGTCGAACCGGTCCGCGAGGCGCCCGGCGGCCACCTTGGTGATCGACGCCGCGCCCTCGGCCAGTCCCTCGATCGCGCCCACGACGGCGGGCGGGGCGCCCAGCACCACGGTCAGGAAGATCGGCAGGATCGGGTAGAGGAGTTCGCTGGCCGCGTCCTGCAGGAAGGACACCCCGCTCAGCACCTTCACGTTGCGGGTCAGCCACACGGAGCGTTGTCCCGCCGACGGTGGGGTGGTGGGCTCGGTCATGGGTGCTGCACCTCCAGGAAGCGGCTGAGCACGACGCCGGAGAGAGCTTGGCAGCACAGGCGGCACGGCGGGCACCACCGGCCGGAGAAGTGCGGGACCATGCTGCCGCCATGGTGGATCACCCGCCTGCGCGCCACGGGCACCGGCTTCGGCAGTGCCTGGCTGCGGGCCGGCTCCTCACTCGGCCCGTTCATGGTCGCCTGGATCGTCAGCGGCCTGGGAATGCGCCACGTCTTCACCGCCTTCGCCGTCCAGGCGGTCGCCGGCGCCGCGGTCACCGCCTTCGTCGCGCTGGAGACCAAGAACAAGTCCCTTGAGGAACTCGCCCCTTGAGCCACCCCGTCCTGCCCTGCCCTGCCGTGAGCAGTGAGCACCGGCTCGGTATCGGAGCGCCGGGGGCACTGAGGCACACCCCAAGAGGGACCGTCCGGAGAGACCGTGTGGGGTCAGCGTTCCGTCTCCTCGTGCTCGTGGCCCGTGTCGGGTGAGGTGGTGGGGGCGGTCCGGCTGCTCGGGGTGGTGGCGTGGCCGCGCGTGAGTACGGCCACGGCGGCGAGCAGGACGAGGACGACGCCGGTGAACCATGTCGTCGCCGTGGTCACCGTCATCGTGCGGCTGGCGACGCCGAGGCCGACGGGCAGCAGGGCCAGGCCGAGGTAGGACGTGAGGAAGAGACCGGCGAGGGCCTCGCCGCGCCGGGCCGCCGATGCCGTGCCGGCCACCTGGCCCACCGCGGACTTGAACAGCACTCCGGCACCCGCACCGGCAGCGATCCCGGCCAGGACGAACACCGGCAGGCTGGCGATGTGCATGGCGACCGAGAGGACCGCCGTACCGGCGGTCAGGGCGAGCAGGCCGAAGGTCCACCGGGTGCGGGCGCCGAGTCGGCCGGTGAACACCTGGGCCGCCGCGGCGGCTCCGAACACGCTGAACACGATCAGACCGGCCAGCGCGCGGGAGGGGTGGTGCAGGGTCCCGCCGACGAACCCGGGGACCAGGGAGGTGAACAGACCGAAGACGGCCATGGACGCGAACCCGGCCGCCGCCGCGCCCAGGTATCCCCGCTCGCCGAGACCGGCACCGACCCGCTGGGGCCGGTACGCGGGCCGGACGGCCGGCTTCCGTACGGTCTCCGGTGTCAGGGCGACGGCGACGACACCGGTCAGCAGCAGTACGCCGAAGACCACGTACGGCACTCGGAGCGGCGCGCCGAGGTACTGGGCGAGCGCCCCCGCGACGAGCGGGCCCAGGCCCAGGCCGCCGATGTTGGCCGCGGTCGACACGATCTCGAACCGCCGGGTCGAGGCGCCGGGCCGGTGCGCGCTGTGCAGCTCCTGCAGATGGGCGGTGGCGGTCGCCGTCAGCATGCCGACGCCGAGGCCGGTGACGAGCCTGGCGACGATCAGGACCGGGAGCGACGGCGCGGACAGGAACAGCGCGGCGGCGAGCAACTCCAGGATCAGGGCGGACGTCATGACCTTCTTGCGGCCGACCCAGTCCGAGACATGCCCGGCGAACAACAGGCTGGTGAGCACGCCGACGGCGTACACGGCGAACACGACGGTGACCGTGAACGTGGAGAAGCCGTCGTGCGCCTGATAGAGGGGATACAGCGGGGTGGGCACGGTGGAGAACGCCATGGCCGTGACGAACACCGCGGCGATCGTCCAGAACCCGACGCCGTAACGGCGGGCGGAGTGCGGGCGGTCCGCCGCCCGCATGCCTCGATCGGGTACGCGGTCCGTGCGCGGGTGCGCGGTCGACATCAACAGCATCAGAGCACTCCCAGCCAGTGAGGATGGAATCCGGCGGCCTGGGCCACCTGTCCTTTTCAACGTGCGCCCGGAGACGTTGTTTCCCATTCCGGAGAGATGGCTGGAGATAATGGTTATCTCCAGATCAGCTGACCAGGAAGGGCGGCGGCCATGGATCTGCGACAGATGGAGGTCGTCATCGCCGTCGCAGAGGAGGGCGGCTTCAGCGCTGCGGCCCGGCGCCTGCACGTGGTGCAGTCCGCGGTCTCCAGCACGGTGCGTGCCCTGGAGCGCGAGCTGGGCACACCCCTGTTCCACCGCACCACGCACCGAGTGTCACTGACCCCCGCCGGGCACGCCTTCCTGCCTGCCGCCCGCGCCACCCTGGAGGCCGCCGAACAGGCCCGTGCCGCCGTCGACCTCGCGCGGAGCGAGCTGCGCGGTGAGATCACGGTCGCCGTGATGCAGGGCCTCTACTCCGGCCTCGCCCCGGCACTGGCCGACTTCCACCGCGAACACCCGGGGGTGACGTTACGGCTGCGCCAGGCCCCCGTCGACGACATCCCGCAGGCGCTGCGCGACGGCACCGCCGACCTGGCCGTCGCCGCGCTGGACGCCCCGCAGTCACGCGGGCTCACCACCCGCCTGCTGTTGCGCGAGGAAATGGTCCTGGTGACCGCGCCGACCGAACCACCGCGGCCGACTAGACCGGCGACCCTCGCCGAGGCGGGCCGCCTGCCCCTGGTGGACTTTCCGCCGACCTGGGCGATCCGGCACGAGGTCGACAAGGCGTTCCGCGCGGCCTCCGTCGAGCACACCACCATCTTCGAGGTGAACGACATCCTGGCAGCCGGCGATCTGGTCCGGTACGGCCTGGGTGTGTGCATCATGCCCCCGTCGCTCGCGGCACGATTCCCCGAACTGCCCACCCGCCCCTTCGCCGCGCAGGCCCCCTCCTGGACTCTCAGAGTCGTCCATCTGCACGGAGAACAGCCACCCGCGGTCGCCGCGCTCCTGCGGCACATCCGATGACCGGCCCGCCGGCCGGCCGAACCACCGGGCTGGCGCACCACCGGACCGGCGCACCCCAAAACCCGTCGCGGGGCCGCCCGTTGCCCCAGGACCGAAAATGCGATGCACGCTACGACGGCTCGCCTCTACGGTTGCGCCCATGCCGACGACCGCTTCGCCGCTGTCCGCGTATCCCCCGTTGAACGTCCAGGTGCACACACCCCGGCTGTCTCTGCTGGGGGCGACGGACGAGCTTCTGGAACGCCTGGTCCCCACGGTGCGCAAGGGGGTGGCCATCAGCCCTCCGTGGCCCTTCGACGATCCGATGTCCCTGTATGAGGACAGCCCGGAACGCGAGTGGCGCTGGCTGCGGAGTATCTGGTCCGGCCGGGGCCGGGTCAGTGCCGACTTCTGGCGCCTGTACTTCGTCGTGGCCGTCGACGGGGAGCCGGTGGGCATGCAGGATCTGAAGGGCGTCGACTTCGCCAGGTTCGGGACGGTCACCACGTTCTCCTGGCTCAGCCCCGATGTGCGCGGCGCCGGGTTGGGGAAGGAGATGCGCCAGGCTGTGCTGCACCTGGCCTTCGAGGGGATGGGCGCCGGTGAGGCGGGCAGCGACGCGTTCGTCGACAACCATGCCTCGAACCGTGTCTCGGAGGCCCTGGGATATGTACCGAACGGTGTCTCCTGGGACACCCGGCGGGGCGAGCGGGCGCAGATCAAGTGCTGGCGGCTGACCCGCGAGGAGTGGACCAAGCAGCGGCGTGACGACATCGAGCTCATCGGTGTCGCCGACTGTCTGCCGGTCCTCGGGATCGACCCCCGGAAATCCCCGGAAGCGTCACCTGCGTAACTCCCAAAAGATTTCGATCGTTATGCGAGCGCACATCGCCAACCCGGCCAGCAACAAGAGGACTTGTTCCATGCCTCACGGCAACGCACTGCGCAGCGCGATCGCCACTCCCCGCACCACACCTCTGATCGGCGTGTACGACATGTACTCGGCATCGATCGCGGCCCGGCACTACGACGGCTTCTTCGTCTCGGGATTCGGATTCGCCGCGTCCTACTACGGTCTGCCGGACATCGGCTTCATCGCCTGGCCGGACATCGTGGCCTTCACGGAACGGCTCCGCTGGGCCTTCCCCGACCACCACCTGCTGGTGGACATCGACGACGGGTACGGCGACCCGGAGGTGGCCTGTCATGTCGTACGACGTCTGGAACAGGCCGGCGCCTCGGGGGTGATCCTGGAGGACCAGAAGCGCCCCCGCCGGTGCGGCCACGTCGAAGGGAAGCAGCTGCTGCCGCTCGACGAGTACCTCGACAAACTCGAACGGGTGCTGGCCTGCAGGACCGAACTGACCGTGGTCGCGCGGACCGACGCCACCGACGACGCCGAGATCCTCACCCGCGCCAAGGCACTTGCCGCCACCGACGCCGATGTGGTGCTGGTGGACGGCGTGCGCGACATCGAGGCGATCCGCCGGATCCGCGACACCATCGGTGACAAGCCCCTGCTGTTCAACCAGATCGCCGGGGGCCGCTCCCCCCGTCTGTCACTGGGCGAGTTGGCGGAACTGGGTGTGGACGTGGCGATCTACAGCACCCCTTGTCTCTTCGCCGCGCACGAGGCGATGGACAAGGCGCTGACCGACCTCAAGGCGACGGACGGACGGCTCCCGGCCGGAGGGGAGGACGCGGTCGGCGTCCCCCAGTCCGTCGAGCTGCTCACCCGCAACCTCCGGTGAACGCCGAGCACTCACGGCAGCTGATGTTCCGTCAGTAGAGAGACGCACATCTGATCTCTGCACCTTCGAGGGCCGGCAGCCGTCAACTGTCGGCCCTCGTGCGTGCGTTCGTCCGGCTCACACCCCGCGCAGGCGGGCCTCCCAACGGGCGTGCGAGCGGCGGCCGGAGAGGCGCCACAGGACGCGGGCGGGCAGCGGTGCCTTGGTGAGGAGCGCTCGTTGCTCTTCGGGAGTCGCGACCGCCATCAACGCGCTGAAGGCGCGCAGCAGATGCTTCTTGTCCAGCTTCGCCAGGCTGATCTCGCCGAGTTGCTCCCATTCGGCGACGGTCAGATATTCGGCGGCCAACGGCAGGATGGTGTTCTCCTCCTCGTCCATGTGCGCGTTCAACACCGAGCCCAGTTCGCTGAGTTGCGCCGCTACCTGCTCGCAGAGGGGCTGTCGGGGATCGGCGGCCAGACTGTCCAGCGCGCCCGTCACCTGCGTGACCAACTCCTCGAGCCGGTGGTGCTGTTCCTCCATGCGCGCGATCGTCTCGGCCTGCCCCGCCGTCCGGGCCGCGAGGCGGGGCCAGAGGAATTCGTCCTCGCTGACGTGGTGGGCTTCCAGGCCGATGAGCATGAACCGCACCGCGTCGACGACCAGCGCGGCCCGCGCGGTGTCGCCGGGCCGCAGTCCGCGTACCAACTCGGGCAATTCCGCGCACGATTGGCGGAACGTGCGGTGCACCACCACCATGTCGTGGACATCCGGCTTCGCAGTGACTACATCAGACATGGTGTTCCCTAGCCCTTGCTCAGCTGGTCGTGAAAACGGTGTGCCAGGTCCGTCAGTTCTTCCGCGCTCCGCGCGGTCTGCTGGAGGTCGATGAGGACCTCGTCGGCCCCGGCCGCGTGGGCGGCGAGCAGATAGTCCGACACCTGTACGACCGTCCCCCGGTGCGGAACGGCGTCGTTCTGTGCGGCCTCGGCAGTCACCACGGGGTTCACCCGGACGACGGTGCGCAGGGCGTCGGGGTCGCGTCCGGCCGCCTCCGCGATCTGCCGGATCTGGCTGATGACGTAGGCGAGTTGGGGTACCGGCAGCGCGACTCCAGCCCAGCCGTCGGCGCGACGGCCGATACGTTCCAGGGTGGCCGGAGTGAAGCCGCCCAGGAGTACCGGCGGGCGGGGACGCTGCACGGGGAGCGTCTCGATGTGCGCGCTCGGGATCGTCCACAGGGCGCCCTTGTGCTCGGCCGTCGACGAACCCGACCAGACGTGGTCCAGGATGTCCAGGATCTCTTCCAGCCGTGCCCCGCGTCCCTGCCACGGCACACCGATGGCCTGGTACTCGTCGGACGACCAGCCGAGCCCGAACCCGATGTCGAGCCGTCCCTCGCTGAGGATGTCGACGGACGTCAGCGAACGGGCCAGCAGGAGCGGGGAGTAGAAGGGCGCGTTCAGCGTGCTGGTCCCCAGGCGCATCCGGCGGGTGGCGTGCGCCAGGAAGGACAGGGTGGCGATGGGGTCCAGGAAGGTGCGGTACTCCTCCGGTACGGGGCCGCCGCCGGGATAGGGGTCACGGGGCTGCGTCGGTACGAGGGCCCGGTCGCCCACCCACAGGCTGTCGTAGCCGATCGCTTCGACCGAGGCGGCGAACCCGGAGATCGTGGCGGGGTCGGTGAACAATCCGTACTGGGGAGCTCCCAGACCGATCTTGAGCATGTCTGTCACCTGCTGGTCACCTGTTCGAGGAGATGCTGAGGCAGCGGGCGGGCGTGCGGAGGCACTCCGGCCGCGGTCCGTTCTCGGACCACCGTGTCGAACACGGATCAACGTTCGGTCGACGGCGTGTGAAAGCCCTGCTCAGCGCTGTGCCGCCGCCTGCCGCAGGCGGTCGCTCACCTCGTACACATGCTGGGCCGCAGCGATGTTGACCTCGGCCCGGTCGGAGCTCAATGCGGTGAACAGGCGGGCCACCTCCTGGAGGAAGTAGGCCGGGCTGTTCGGATCGTCCTCCGCACCGGCGACGGCCTCCGACTCGGCGAAGAACTCGACGGCCTCCGCGGTCCGCCCCCGGTCCGCCAGTACGACCGACAGCAGCCGAGCGGCCATGAAGAACGTCACCCGGTCGTCGCTGTCGTGCGCACGCCGGATCGCCTCGCGCAGATCGGTTTCCGCCGCTGTCAGATCACCGCGGATGAAGGAGAGCCAGGCCCGGATGTGCCGGGTCTGCCCCCGAAGCGCCGGATCGTCACCCAGATCCGCCGCCGCGACAGCGTGGTCCGTGACGCGTTCCAGTTCCCGCTGATGCGCGGGTCCGGCGAAGAGCCCGCTCGACGCGATCACCGACAGCGCGGCGACGACGATCCGCGAAGCGTGCGGAATGTCACGCAGTACCCGGGAGAACACCGAGACGAGCAGCGTGTGTTCGGCCAGCAGCCAGGTGCGCGCCTCCTCGGCGTCGGCGAACCGCAGTCCGGTCAGGGGCACGGGGAGGAGGTGGATGCTGAGCGAGTCGGCCTGGTCCGTCGCGCTCATGGCCTGGAGCAGGGTGGCGTGCAGGAACATCGTCAGCCGCACCAGCGCCGCCTCGCGCTCCGCGACGGGATCCTCGCGATCGGCGCGCCGGGCGGCGAACGCCCGTACCAGATCGTGGAATCGGTAGCGGTCGGCCGAGTGCGGTTCGAGCAGACCGGCCTCCACCAGATGCTCGAGTTGCTCCTCGGTCTCCTGTTCCGGCTGGTCCAGGAGCACCGCCGCGACCGCTACCGGGAAGTCCGCGGCATCCAGCAGCGCACACAGCCGCATCGCCCGGGCCCGATCGGGGGCGAGGGCCCGGTATCCGACCTGGAAAGTGGCCTCTACGGACATGCCGCCGGCCCGCAACTCGTCGAGCTGGTGCTCCTCGGCGCGCAGCCGCAGCAACTGCGCACCGAGCCCGCGTCCGGGACGGGCCGCCGCACGGGCACCGATGATGCGCAGCGCCAACGGCAACTGCCCGCACGCGCTGACCAGTTCGAGCGCGAGTTCCGGGTCGGCGGCGATCTCGGCGTCGCCGGTGAACCGGCCCAGCATGGTCACCGCCTCCTGCTGATCGGGCACCGGTACCTCGAAACGCGTCGCACCCGGCGGTACGAGCGACCGGTGCCGGGTCGTGATCAGCGCGGAGTTGCCCGGGGTGCCCGGGAGCAGCGGTGTCACCTGGGCGGTGTCGGACGCGTTGTCCAGGAGCACCAGAATCCGGCGGTCGGCGGTCAGGGTGCGATAGGCCCCGGCGCGGGCGGTGGGCGTCGCGGGGATCTCGGCGGCGGGCATGCCGAGCGCGAGGAGGAAGTCGACCAACACGTCCGCGGGATCGGCGGGTTGGCCGCCGTCACCCCGCAGGTCCACGTACAGCTGCCCGTCCGGATAGTCGCCGCGCAGGCCGTGGGCGACGCGCAACGCGAGCGCGGTCTTCCCCACGCCGCCGATACCGCTGAGCACCGTGAGCGCGACCGCTTCCCCACTGGGCCGCAGCGCGAGCCGGAGCCGCTCCCACAGCCGCTCCCGCCCGACGAAGTCGCCCGGCGCCGGGGGGAGTTGCTGCGGACGGACACCGGCCGGGACCTCCTCGTCCCGCGTCGTCGCGAACCGGTCGAGTTCGTCGGTGGCGCCCGATGCGATGGGCTGACCCCGGCGGCCGCCCGATCGCGCCACGGCGTCGCCGGAAGGACCAGCGGACGTCGTAGCAGCGGTCGACGACTCGGGACCGGTCGACGTCGTAGCACTGGTCGACATCACGTCATCAGTCGAGGCGGTGTCACCGGTCGACGGCGCGGCACCGGCACGACGTCCGCCGTGTCCCCCGGGACGCGACTCGACGGGGCCGGGCTCGGCGCCGCTGAGGATGCGGGCCTGCAGCTCCCGCAGTTCCGGCCCCGGGTCCATGCCCAGCTCGGCCACCATGGTCTCGCGGGCCGAGGCGTAGACAGCCAGGGCCTCCGCCGCACGCCCGGCGTGGTACAGGGCACGCATGCGCAGCGCGTAGAGGTCCTCCCGTAGCGGATGGTCGGCGATCAGCGAGATCAGTTCCGTCGCCACACGGGCGTGCTCACCGAGGTCGGCGGCGCACTCCAGCTGCGCCACCTGGGCGTTCAGCCGCAGATCGACGAACCGTCGACGATGCCGCTGGGCGTAGGGGCCGGGCACGCCGGACAGCGGCTCCCCCGACCACAGCGCCAGCGCGGTGTCGAACGCGCGCAGGGCGGGGCCGGTCCGCCGCGCGGCCCGCAACTCCTCGCCCTCACGGACCAGTTGCTCGAAACACAGGGCATCGACTGCCTGCTCCGGGATGTCGAGCTGGTATCCGCCCTGGGTGGTTTCCAGTCGGGAACGTTCCTGGCCCAGCGCGAGGCGGATGCGGTAGACGTACGTCTGCACCGAGCGTGCCGCGTTGCCGGGCGGCTCTTCCCACAGCGCGTCGACGAGGTGGTCGAGGCCGCACTGACGTCCTTCGCCGAGCAGCAGCCGCACCAGAACCGCACGCTGCAGCGGGCTGCCCAGATCCAGCTCACGCCCGTCGTGCCGACCGCTCAGTGGCCCCAGCAGCCCGAACTCGTACCCCTCCACCGCCGTTACCACCCGGCAGAGTCTAGCGGGCCGAACGGGCTCGCCAGACGGGCCTCGCAGCGGGAGACGCGGGCCTCGTTCGCGATGGTGTCGGTGGCCAGGACCAGAATCCCGGTCGATCGGCATGGCTGTCGATTCCCGATTGGGGTCAGTCGCCGTCGGGCCGCCAGTAAGCTGGGGCGGCTGCGGCATCCCCACCAACACCCGTCCCCACAAAGGGACATGGCCGTCAGCGGTCGAGTCGTCTCCCTGCGTGAGGATGAAGGAACAGGTGCTGATAGCGGGCCGGTACCGGCTGAACGTCGCCATCGGGCGTGGCGCGATGGGCGAGGTCTGGCAGGCGTACGACGAGATGGCCGGCAGGCCGGTGGCCGTCAAGCTCCTGCACGCCCAGAACTCCGAGCCCACCGCCGCCGCCCGCTTCCGCCTGGAGGCCCAGACCGCGGGCCGGCTCAGCCACCCTCATGTGGTCGGCGTCGTCGACTTCGGCGAGCAGGAGGGGCGACTGTTCCTGGTGATGGAGCTGGTCGAGGGCGACAGTCTCGCCTCCGTGCTCACCCAGGCGGGATCCCTGCCGGCCGAGCAAGTGGCCCGTATCGCCGCCGAGTCGGCCGCCGGACTCGCCGCCGCGCACCAACAGGGCATCGTGCACCGGGACATCAAGCCCGGCAACCTCCTCCTCGACGCCAACGGCTCCCTGAAAATAGGCGACTTCGGCATCGCGCAGTTCATGAACGACCCCGGTGGCGCGCTCACCGCGACCGGCCAGATCGTCGGAACCAGCCTGTACATCGCCCCCGAACGCGCCCTGGGCCAGCCCGCAGGACCGCCGTCCGACGTCTACTCGCTCGGCTGTGTGCTCTACCAACTCCTCACCGGACAACCGCCGTTCCGCGCCGGCAGCCCCATCGCCGTCCTGCACCACCATCTCGACACGGCCCCCGTACCACCCCGGGAACTCGGCGTCGGACTGCCGCCCGCCTTCGAGAACTATTTACTCGGTCTCCTGGCCAAGCGACCCGAGGACCGCCCCACGGCACGTCAGGCGGCCGAGTGGTTCGCCTCGGGCGCCTGGAGAGGGCGTCCCGAGCCGCTCCCGGCGGCCGCACCGCACCCCGAGCCGAAGAAGCCGGAACCCCGCGTGACCGCCTGGGACGCGGACGTGGCGCCCAGGAGGGACGCGGCCCCCGGCTCCGTGACCACCTACGCCTTCCCGTCCGCCGTCACCGGCACCGCTCCGTCCCACCGGACACGCCGTCGGCAGCGCACGGGAGCCCGCGCCGTCGTCGTACCACGCTCCAGGGCAGTGGGCACGGTCGCCGCCGTGCTGATCTTCCTCGGGGCACTGCTGGTCGGCCTGGCCTGGTTCTCCCCCGACCACAGCTCGGCGGACACACCACCGAAGGACCCGCCCAACACCGCGAGCCTCACCACCCCGGCACCCCCTCGGCGCTGAACCCGTAGCCGAGCGGTTCATCCAGGGCGGGGCCAACTCCCTGTCCAAGTGGTATCCGGGCCACCCCGAGATACCGACACGAACCGCCACAACCTGTTTCCGGTACGGCAACTCCTCCATGTCCGAACATGATCTAGCCTGACGCGATGCGCACCCCTACTTCGCTGCTGCCGGCCTTTCGACCCCAGGTCCAGGAGCGCCTCTACGACTTCTACGAGGAGCTGCGGAACAGCGACGAGCTCTTCTGGGACCGTCACTTGAGCGCCTGGATCGCGACCGGGCACGCGGTGGTCAGCAGCGCGACGGGCAACTCGGGGCTGTCCTCGGTGCGTTACCCCGACATCGAGGAAGTCCCTGAAGAACTACGGCCGTTGGCGCGGGTCCTGAGCCGGCAGATGCTCTACAACGACGCCCCGGACCATGCCCGGCTGAGGTCCCTGATCAGCAAAGCCTTCTCCCCGCGGGCAGTTGAGACACTCCGCGCCCGGATCTTCGAAGCCGTCGACCGGATCATCACCCACGCGGCGCCGACCGGGCGGATGGACATCGTCGCGGACCTCGCCCGTCCGCTGCCGCTGACCATCATCTGCGACCTCCTCGACGTACCGCAGCAGGACCGCCCCGCCCTCGCCGCCTGGTCCGCGCCGATCGCCGAGGCCATCGGCAACTCCCGGCTCGACGCCGACCGCAACCGCGAGGCCTCGCAGAGCATGGCGGACATGCTCGCCTACCTCCGGGAACTCCTCACCCGCCCGGACACCCCGCCGGCCCCGCACACCCTGCGCGCCCTGGTGACCGCGCAGGCCGAGAACACCGACCAGGACCCCGACGAACTCCTCGCCAACTGCGCCCTGTTGCTGATCGCCGGCCACGAGACCACCACCCACTTCATCGGCAACGCCACCCTCGCCCTGCTCCACCACCCGCACGCGGCACAGCAGTTGCGCGAGCGGCCGGACCTGATGCCCGCCGCGGTCGAGGAACTCCTGCGCTACGACGCCCCGGTCCAGCTCATGCTGCGCCGGGCGCGGCACGACCTGGACCTGGCAGGCCGCACCATCGCCGAGGGGCAGACGGTGCTGCTGGTGTGCGGCGCCGCCAACCGGGATCCGGCCGTGTTCCCCGATCCCCATGTGCTCGACTTCGAACGGCCCGGCGGACGGCACATGGCGTTCGGACACGGTCCGCACTTCTGCCTGGGCGCGGCGCTGGCCCGGCTGGAAGGCACGATCGTCCTGGAAGCGCTCCTCACTCGGCTCCCCGACCTGCGTCTCGACGGCACCGAGCCGCCGAAGTGGCAGCGCAGCCTCAACTTCCGCGGTCTCACCCGCCTGGACGTCGCCTTCACCCCGCCGACCCACAGTTCCCCGAGCACCGGCACCAGCACCAGCACCCTCGACCACGCGACGCCCGTCGGCGTGTGCCCCGTAAGTCAAGGTCCGGAGGCGTAGCGGACAGGGTGACCGCGTCCACGACCGCCTCACCGCGCGTCCGCGCCCTCGCCCTCCCGCCGCGCCCCGGGGCTGACAAGTCCCGTCTCGTATGCGACGACAACCGCCTGGGCCCGGTCGCGGAGGGAGAGTTTGGCGAGGATGTGGGAGACGTGGGTCTTGACCGTGGCCTCGGAGAGATGGAGCCCGGTGGCCAGTTCGGCGTTGCTCAGGCCCTGGGCGAGCAGGCGGAGGACATCCAGTTCGCGGGGTGTGAGGGCGGCCAGGTCGCGGTGGAGGGAGGCCGATTCCGGGGCCCGGCGGGCGAACCGCTCGACCAGGCGGCGGGTGATGGCGGGGGCGAGCAGGGCGTCGCCGGCGCGCACCGTGCGGACGGCGGCGACGAGGTGTTCGGGCGTGACGTCCTTGAGGAGGAAGCCGCTGGCTCCGGCGGCGAGCGCGGCGTAGACGTAGTGATCGAGGTCGAACGTGGTCAGCATGACCACGCGCGGCGCGTCCTCGGACGTACCGGCGAGGATGCGCCGGGTCGCCTCCAGGCCGTCCATGTCGGGCATTCGGATGTCCATCAGCACCACGTCGGGCCGGGTGCGCCGGACCGCGTCGACGGCTTCCGCGCCGTCGGTCGCCTCGGCGACCACCTCGATGCCGTCGGCGTCGAGGATCAGCCGGAAGCCGGTGCGTACGAGGGCCTGGTCGTCGGCGACCACGACGCGCGGCGGCCGGTTCACAGGTCCTCCAGGGGATGCAGGGGGATCAGGGCCTGGACGCGGTAGCCGCCGAGCGGGCGGGGGCCGGTGCGCAGGGTGCCGCCGTACACGGCGAGGCGTTCGCGCAGGCCGATCAGGCCGCGGCCGTTGCCGGTGGTCGCGGCGGGCGCGGGTCTGCCGCCGGTGTCGGTGATCTCGACGTGGAGTTCGTCGTCGCCGTACGACACCTGGACGCTCGCGTCGGCTCCGGACGTGTGTTTCACGGTGTTGGTCAGGGCTTCCTGCACCACGCGGTAGGCGGCGAGTTCGACTCCCGCGGACAGGGGGCGGGGTGCTCCGGAGACGGTCAGTTCGACGGGCACGCCGGCGCTGCGCACACGGCCTACCAGCGCCTCCAGCCGGTCCAGGCCTGGTTGCGGGGCGAAGTTCTCCGGCTCCGCGCTCTCTGGATCCAGGTCCATGGTGAGCAGGCCCATCACGTTGCGCAGTTCCCCCATCGCCGCCCGGCCGCCCGCCTCGACCGCGAGCAGTGCCTCGCGTGCCCGGTCGGGGGACTTGTCCATGATCTTGCGGGCGGCGCCGGCCTGGATGACCATCACGCTGACGTTGTGGGTGACCACGTCGTGCAACTCCCGGGCGATCCGGGCGCGTTCGTGTTCTACGGCCCGACGCAGCTCTTCGGTCCGGGCGCTCTCCACGGCGGTCAGCCGGGTGCGGGTCTCGGCGGCCCGGAGTTTCCAGGTCCGCAGGCCGATGGCGGCCACGACGATCGGCACCGAGATGAACAGGGGCACGTACTGGGTGGGCACGGTGGGGGCGACGTAGAAGTACGGGTCGGGTGGGCCCGCTCGGCCCGATCTGCTGATGAGGGCGACCACCACGGCGAGGCTCGCCAGGGTCGGCAGCCGGTGCGGACTGTAGGCCGCCGCGCTGTAGGCGGCGATGACGCAGGCGTAGAAGGTGAGTCGGGCCACGTCGTCCGGGGTCAGTGCCATCGCGACCGCCACGATCCACAGCACGGCGAGGGGGTAGCGGCGCCGCCACGCCAGCGACGCCGAGGCCAGGAAGACCAGGATCACCAGTTCGGTCATGCGGTGCCGATGGGCTTCCTCGTAGCCGTCGCCCCACGCGTACTGCACCGCCACGAAGGTGAGGACGAGCGCGAGTCCCGCGTCGAGGAGCCGCTGTTCCCCTGTGGGGCGCGGCAGTTGACCACCGGGACGCAGCAGCGCGCCGGCCGCTCGGCGCAGCCGGGCCCGGACTTCCCTTGCCACCGTCACCGGCCCATTCTCTCGGCCGGCGGCATCGCCCGGAATCCCTCCGGCGGACGGGCCGCATACATCCGTCGGCTACATCTCAGGGATGACGTCGTGGTCCATCACCCCAGTGCGGTACGGCATTTGGTCCGGGCGACCGGCGCGCCCGCGGCGGTCGCCTTCCTAGCGTCGGTGGCGTCCGATCCGAGAAGGGTCACCATCAGGAAGGCCACCATGACGACACCACACCTCATCGAACTCCTCGACGTGAGCCGCCGCTACGGCAGCGGGCCGCCGGCGCTGGAGGACGCGTCGCTGAGTGTGCGGGCCGGTGAGGCCGTCGCGGTACTCGGGCCGTCGGGCAGCGGCAAGTCGACGCTGCTGAATCTCGTCGCCGGTCTCGACCGGCCGGACTCGGGGACCGTGACCGTGGACGGGGTGCGGGTGGACCGGTTGGGCGAGGCCGGGGCGGCGCGTTACCGGCGGGCGAAGATCGGGATGGTCTTCCAGTTCTTCCATCTGCTGGACGATCTGTCGGTCGCCGACAACGTCGCCCTGCCCGCGCGGCTGGCCGGTCTCGGGCGGCGTGAGTCGCAGAGCAGGGCGGCAGAGCTGCTGGAGTCGCTCGGTATCGCACGGCACGCCGGAGCCCATCCCGGCCGGCTGTCCGGCGGCGAGCGTCAACGGGTCGCCGTGGCAAGGGCGTTGATGAACCGTCCCGCGCTGCTCCTGGCCGACGAGCCGACCGGCGCGCTGGACTCGGCGTCCGGCGAGGAAGTCAGCCGACTGCTACGGGAGTTGAACGCCGACGGCCAGACGATCCTCGTGGTCACGCACGACATGGCGCTCGCGGAATCGTGTACGCGCCGCACGGTCCGGCTCGTGGACGGCCGGATCACCTCCGACACCGCCGCCACCTCCACCACCGGCGTCGACACGGAACCGGAGTCCGTCCGATGAGCGCGCTGGGCCGGGTGATCCGCTCGGGCATGGCCCGCCGCCGGGTGCAGACACTGGTGATCGGGCTGGCCACGATGCTGGCCGTGACGGCGTCAGTGCTGGGCGGCGCGCTGCTGGTCTCGTCCGAGGCGCCGTTCGAGAAGGCCTTCGACCGGCAGCACGGGGCGCAGTTGACGGCCCAGTTCGACGCGAGTCGGGTCACGGCGGCCCAACTTGCCCACTCCGCGCGGGCGTTGGGGGTGACCGACGCATCCGGCCCGTTCCCGACGGCGACCGTCACCCCGGCCGTCGACGGGCACAGCGGAGCACCGATCGCGGTCGCCGGGCGTGCCACGTCCGGCGGCTCGGTCGACAACGTGGCGGTGACCAAGGGCCGTTGGGTCGAGAAGCCCGGCGAGATCGTCGTGTCGGCGGACACCGGACCCGAGGTACGGCTCGGTCAGCAGCTGAACTTCCCTGACCTGCCCGGCAGTCCGACGCTGACGGTGGTCGGCGTGGCCCGCTCGGTCAGCCGTACCGCCGACGCCTGGGTACTCCCGTCGCAGATCGCGGACTTGACGCCGTCCGGCAGGATCGGCGGCTACCAGATGCTCTACCGCTTCACCCACGCCGACACCGCGGCCCAACTGGCCCAGGACCGCGCATCGGTGACGGCGGCGCTGCCCGTGAAGTCGCTGACCGGAGCGCAGTCCTGGCTCGGCGTGAAGAAGATCGCCACTCGGGAAACCGCGCTGTTCGTGCCGTTCCTCGTCGCGTTCGGGGTGCTGGGCCTGGTCATGTCGGTACTGATCGTCGGCAACGTGGTCGCGGGCGCGGTCGCCACGGGCGTGCGCCGCATCGGCATCCTCAAGGCCGTCGGCTGCACCCCCGGACAGGTCGTACGGGCCTGCGCGGGCCAGGCCCTGCTCCCGGCCGTGGTCGGCGCGGCGCTGGGTACGGCCACCGGCCACCTCCTCGCCGTCCCCGTCCTGTCCGAGACATCGGACGCCTACGGCACAGCCGGGCTCGGCGTCGAACTGTGGGTCGATGTCGCGGTCATCGGCGGGGTGTTGACCGTGGTCGCACTCACCGCCTGCGCGAGCGCGTGGCGAGCAGGACGGCTGCGTACGGTCGACGCGCTGGCGGTCGGGCGCGTATCGGTGGCCGGCCGGGGCGGGTGGGCGGTCGGGCGCATCCTGGCGGCGGGCCGGAACCAGTGGACGGCCGGGCGCATCCCGGCCGTGGGCCGGAAGCAGCGGACGGCAGGGCCCATCCCGGCCGAGGGCGGCCACAAGCAGCGGACGGTCAGGGCCATCCCGCCCGCAGGCCAGGACCGGCGGCAGACAGCACAGTCCACCCCACCGGGGGGCCACGACCGACAGGCGAGCCGGCACACCTCAACCACGCACCGAGACCCGCGGACGACAGATCTCACCCCGGCCGCGGACCGGGACCGGCGGACGGCCGAACGCACCCCACCCGCAGGCCGAGGCCGACGGGCGGCTCGGCTCGCTGCTCGGTTGCCCTTCTCGCGGCCGGTGGGGCTGGGGCTGGCGCGGCCGTTCGCCCGGCCCGCGCGGACGGTCGCAATGGTGGTCGCGGTGCTGTTCGGCGTCGCGGCCGTCACCTTCGCGACCGGTCTGTCCTCGTCGCTGGGCGAGGTGATCGCGGCCAAGAACCACAACGCCGCCGATGTCACCGTCGGCGCACCGGGCGGGCAGGCCGGAACCGGCAAGGCGGTCCGCCAGGGGCCTGACGGCGCCGATCCGGCCGACCAGGCGGACCCTGCCGCAGTCACCGCCGCGATCGCGGCCCAACCGGGCACCCGCGCCTACTACGGCAGCGTCTCCACGGAGGCGGCGGTATCAGGCATGAGCGGAACCGTCACCGTGACCGCGTTCGACGGCGACGCGTCCTGGGGCGGCTTCACCATGGTCGGCGGGCGGTGGTTCACGAAGGCGGGCGAGGCTGTCGTGCCCAGTACGATCCTGACCGCCACCGGGACCAAGGTCGGCGACACCGTCACACTCGCCGTGCGGGGCAAGGCAGTTGTGGTCCGGATCGTCGGGGAGGTGTTCGACACCGGCAACGACGGCCGTACGGTCTTCACCGACGCCGGCACGCTCAAGGCCGCCGCCCCCGACCTCAAGTCCACGACCCAGTACGTCGATCTGAAGCCCGGCACGGACACGGACGCGTATGTCACCGCGCTCGACGCCGAGTTGAAGCCCTTGGGCGTCAGCGCGACCAGCGCCAAGCACACGAACGGCAGCGATACCGCGACCATCCTCGACTCGCTCACGGCACTGCTCACCCTGATGCTGGTGTGCGTCGCTGGACTCGGTGTGCTGGGCGGGGTCGTCCTCGACACCCACGAGCGCGTCCACGACCTGGGCATCCACAAGGCGCTCGGCATGACACCCCGGCAGACCGTCACGATGGTCGTCACCTCGGTCGTCCTGCCCGGACTGGCCGGCGGCGCCCTGGGCGTACCACTCGGCCTGGCCGTGCACAGCGCGGTGCTCCCCGCGATGGGCCACGCGGCGGACCTGCGGCTGCCCGAATCCGTGATCGATGTCTACGACGCCCGGGACCTGGTTCTGCTCGGGCTCGCCGGTGTCGTCGTCGCCGTCCTCGGCTCCCTGCTGCCGGCCGGCTGGGCGGCACGCGTCCGCACGGCGACCGCACTCCGCGCCGAATAGGCGAGCCGGACAGCGGACAGCTGCGCAACCCTCTCGCAACCTTGTGTGTGCTGCGATGGTCACCCTCATCCGGCTTCCTCGGGACGGCTGACATGGACGAGAACACCCCGCGCGTCGAACTCACCCCCGCCGCGGCCGACCTGCTGCGTCAACTGCACGCCCAGCACGGCCCGCTGATGTTCCATCAGTCCGGCGGCTGCTGCGACGGCAGTGCCCCCATGTGCTACCTGGCGGGCGAGTTCCGCACCGGCGGCTCGGACGTGCTGCTCGCCGAACTGGAGGTCGAGGGCGTGCCGGAGCCCGTGACGTTCTGGATATCGCGCAGCCAGAACGAGGTGTGGAGTCACACGCGCCTGATCGTGGACGTCGTAGCGGGTCGCGGCAGCGGTTTCTCGCTGGAAGCACCCGAGGGGGTGCGTTTTCTCACCCGTTCCCGTGTAGTCGGCGCCTAGGAGCCCCGCCCGTCATCGCCATCTGGTGCACTGCCCCTGAGTCCTGGGAGAGTTGACGAGACATCAGGGGGCACTGTGACGCACCGTCAAAAGCGTTCCAGAGCAGACCGTTTCAGAGCAGAGAGTTCCAGAAGAGCAGAGCTTTTCAGGAGAACGGAGCATTGGGGAGCGGGTAGATCGGTACTCGCGTCTCTCACGGCATTCGGCGCGCTGGCCGGTGCGGCCCTGGTGGGGGCGGCACCGGCCGGTGCCGTGCCGGGCGTCACCCGGCTCGCGCCGGGTGTCACCTACCAGCAGTTCGACATCTCGGCGGCCAGGGGGGTGACCCACGCCCATGTGGTGGTCGTCGACCTGCGCAACACCCATGTGCGCGTCAACCTGCTGTACCCGGGCAAGGTGGCGGCCCGGGAGCCCGTCTCCGAACTGGCCGACTCGGTGGGCGCCGTCGCGGGTGTCAACGGTGACTTCTTCAACATCACCGAGACCCAGCACCCGGGCGTCGCGGCCACCGGCTCCACCGACGGACCGGCGATCGCGTCCGGTGTGGCACTCAAGGGCGCGGTGCCGGACGGCCAGCGCTTCGGGCCCGCACTGCCACCCGGTACGAACACACGGAACGTGCTCGGCGTGGGTGTCGACCGGGTGGCCCGGCTGGACAGCCTCACCCTCAGCGGGACGATCCGCACCCCACAGGGGCGGCTGGCACTCGGCGGGTTCAATCAGTACGCGCTGCCGGAGAACTCCATCGGTGCGTTCACCACACAGTGGGGCAGCGTCTCCCGGGTGCGTGCCACATGTGGCACGGACACGAACCGGGCCGCCGCCTGTAGTACCGACACCTATGAAGTAACCATTCGCGGCGGCCGGGTCGTGTCGTCCACCAACACTCCCGGCAGCGGTGCCATCGCCGCCGGCACCACCGTGCTCGTCGGCCGTGAGGCGGGTGCCCAGCGGCTGCGGAAGCTGTTCAAGGGCGAACGGGTGCGAGTGCAGCACCGGCTGGTGGCGTCGCGGTCCGGGGTTCCGTACCGCTTCGCGCTCGGCGGCTACCCGGTCCTGCGGAGCGGTCAGCCGCTGGCCGGTCTCGACAACACGGCCTCGGCCGTACGCACCGCAGTGGGGATCGCCGACAGCGGCCATCGTCTGCTGCTGTTCGCGACGGACGGCGCGGTCGCGTACCGCAGCGGCCTGACGATCGCCGAAGTCGCCACCCAGATGCGGAAACTGGGCTCGGTCGACGCCTTCAGCCTGGACGGCGGCGGCTCGACGACCCTGGTCGCCCGCGCGTCCGGCGCGAGCGCCGTCACGGTACGGAACCACCCCAGCGGCGGCGCCGAACGGCCCGTACCGAACGGTGTCGGGGTCTTCTCAACCGGCTGATCTCACGGATGCAGACCGCTCACCAGATCCGCGGTGGCCGTGAGGCCACTGTGGATCGTGGGCGCCATGCTGGTGCTCGCCATGAAGAACCCGAGCAGTGCGCAGACCAGCGCATGGGAGACCTTCAGCCCACCGCTGCGCATGAAGATCACCGCAAGGATCAACAGCAGCAGCACCACAGAGATGGAAATGGCCATCGTCACCCTCCTCCGCCACGCCGCCATGTCTGATTCACGGCGTTCGGCCGCAAGTGTGGCGTAGCGGAGGGTTCGTCTGGGCTACTGACGTGTCCCCCGAACGTGTGGTGTCACGCCATGTCGAGTGACCACATGTCGTGTGACCACATGTGGTGTCACGCCGTGCGGCGGGCGTCCAGGAACGCTTCCAGGCCGGCGAGGTCGTCGGTGTTGAGGAAGTCCACACCGGCGGCGAACAGTTCGCCCCACAGCGCGTCCCGGGCCGGGCCCGCCAGGTCCGGGGTGTTCCAGAACCGCACGGTCTGCCCGGCCGCGTGTGCCTGTCGGACGATGCCGCGCAGCTTCTGCCGCTCGGCGTCGGGGAAGGCGCCGTCGCCGAGCCAGGTGAAGTTGAGCGCCCAGTTGTCGCTGATGAGCGAGATGAAGGAGGCGGGCGCCGGGCTGCCGAGGTCGGTGAGCCGGCCGTCGTAGAAGGCGCGGCGCACGGTCTGCGCCTCCATCGGGATACGAGCCGCGCGGTCGCCGGAGATCACGTTGGTGACCGCGCCAGCGTGGACGCGTCCGTGGGCGTAGGTCGTGAACAGGTGCTTGTAGCGCAGGAGATGGCGGTCGAGTTCGAGGTAGGTCGAGGAGCCCTCGGTCTTGATGTCGATCAGGAGCTGGAGCGGCTTGTGCCAACCCCGGTACACCGAGCCGTGGTTGGCCTTCACGAGGGCGGCGAGCGGGTCGAGGTAGAGGGATTCGAGGGTGCGGCTCGGATCGAGTTCGGAGGCGTCGTGGCCGATGAGGAGTTGGTCGCCGACGAGGAAGATGTCGGCCTCGACGCTGCCGAAGCGGTGGTCCAGGGCGTCGAAGAGCGGGCGGGGATGCTCGTAGTCGTTGTGGGCGTGGGCGCGCCACAACGGCCGTGGGCGGTGCCCTTGTTCGCCGGCGAACGCGCTGCCGGCGGGCGGGGCGAGTACTGCCGCGAGCGTGGTGCCGAGCGCGGTGAGGGCTCTGCGACGGGTGATGAGGGCCATGGTGTTCCTCCCTGTGGGGCGGGTTCGAACCACAGGGAGTATGAGGCCGTCGGGACTCCAATGAACCTGTACATGCCAGGAGTTGGCCGGACTGCCCTCGCTTGTTCACTCCTTCGGCGGGGGCGCACGGAAAAGCCCGCCCCAGGTGGGACGGGCTTCCCGCAGGCTTCACCTGCCGACGCTCAGAGGGCTTGCAGGTCGACCAGTTCGGCCAGTGCCTCACGGTGGGCGCCCGCCGTGCCGTAGGCGATCGAGTCGGCCTTGGCCCGCTTCAGGTAGAGGTGGGCGGGGTGCTCCCACGTCATGCCGATGCCGCCGTGCAACTGGACGGCCTCCTCGGCCGCGTGGACGGCGACGGACGCCGCGTATGCCTGCGCGACGGCCACCGCCACGTCGGTGTCCTCGCCGGTCGCGAGGGCGTCGGCCGCGTTGCGCGCGGCGGCCCGCAGGCTGACGACCTCCAGCCACAGCTGCGCGAGCCGGTGCTTGAGCGCCTGGAACCCGCCGACGGGCCGGTTGAACTGCTTCCGCTCCTTCAGGTACCGGACCGTCTCGGTCAACGTCCAGTCCGCGACCCCGAGTTGCTCGGACGCGAGCAGCCCGGCACCGGCCCGCAGGGCGCGTCGTACGGCGGGCTCGGCGTCACCGATCCGGCGCGCGGACGCCCCGTCGAGGACAACCGTCGCGAGCGGCCGGGTCAGGTCCAGGGACACCTGCGGTACGACGGACACGGCACCCGCGTCGACGGCATACAGCCCGCCGTCCTCGCCCGGCACCAGCAGCACATCGGCGGCGGCCGCGTCCGCGATCCCGGTCAACTCCCCGTGCAGGGAGCCGTTTTCATGCCGTACGGCCTTGTAGGAGCCGCCCGGGGCGACGCTCAGGGAGACGGCGAGGACGCCGATCCGCCGGCCGGAGGCCAGTTCGGCGAGGAGGTCGTCCGCGTCGCACGCGAGGAGTGCCTCGGTGGCGACGACCGCGCTCGTGAGGTACGGGACGGGGGCCACGGCGCGGCCCAACTCCTCCAGTACGACGGCGACTTCGCGGTGGGTGGCGCCCTGGCCGCCCTGCGCCTCGGGCACCAGGAGGCCGGCGAGGCCGATGCCCTCGGCGAGGGACTTCCACAGGGACAGGTCGTGCGGGGCGTCCGACTCGGTGCGGGCGATGACGCTCGCCGCGTCGCAGTGGTCGGTGAGCAGGTCCCGGACGACGGCGCGCAGCGCCTCTTCCTCCTCCGAGTAGAGCAGGTCGGTCATCGGGCCAGGTCCTTCCAGGCGACGTCCTTGTCGGTGCGCGGCTCGGCCGGGAGGCCCAGGACGCGCTCGGCGACGATGTTCAGCAGGACCTCGCTGGTCCCGCCCTCGATGCTGTTGCCCTTGGAACGGAGGTAGCGGTAGCCGGCGTCGCGGCCGGTGAAGTCCACGAGTTCCGGGCGGCGCATGGTCCAGTCGTCGTACAACAGGCCTTCCTCGCCCCGGAGTTCGACCTCCAGGCCGCTGATCTCCTGGTTGAGGCGGGCGAAGGCGAGCTTCATGCCGGAGCCCTCGTGGCCGGGCTGGCCGGCCACGAGCTGCTGGCGCAGCCGTTCGCCGGAGAGCCGGGCGACCTCGGCCTCGACCCACAGCTTGAGGAGGCGCTGGTGGAGGTCGTGCGTGCGCAACTCCGGACGCTCGCGCCAGGTCTTACTGATCGGGCCGATCATGCCGCCCTCGCGCGGGATGCGCATGCCGCCGATCGAGACGCGCTCGTTCATCAGCGTGGTCTGCGCGACCCGCCAGCCGTCGCCGATCTCGCCGAGGCGGTGGGCGTCGGGGATACGGACGTTGGTGAGGAAGACCTCGTTGAACTCGGCCTCACCGGTGATCTGGCGCAGCGGCCTGACCTCGACGCCGGGGTCGGTCATGTCGCAGATGAAGTAGGTGATGCCCGCGTGCTTGGGCACGTCCGGGTCGGTGCGCGCGATGAGGATGGCCCAGCGGGCGAGATGGGCGCTGGACGTCCACACCTTCTGCCCGTTGACGATCCAGTCCTCGCCCTCCCGTACGGCACGTGTACCTAGCGCGGCCAGGTCCGACCCGGCGCCCGGCTCGCTGAAGAGCTGGCACCAGACCTCCTCGCCGACCCAAAGAGGCCTGAGGAAGCGCTGCTTCTGCTCCTCGGTGCCGAAGCGGAGGACGGTCGGGGCGGCCATGCCGAGGCCGATACCGATCCGGCGCGGGTCGTTGTCGGGGGCGCCCGCAGCCTCCAACTCGGCGTCCACGACGGCCTGGAGGGCGCGCGGGGCACCGAGCCCGCCGAGGCCCTCGGGGTAGTGGACCCAGGCCAGACCCGCGTCGAAGCGGGCCTTGAGGAAGTCGAGCTGGTCGGTCTCCAGCGGTGGGTGCGCGGCCAGCAACTCCTGGGCGCGGCGGCGCAGTTCGGCTGCGGCCGAGGCCGCTTCCGTGGTCGCCCGCGTCGTCTCTTCCGTGGTTTCTTCGCTCATGCGGCGGCTCCGTTCTCCAAGGACGGTACGACGACGACCCGGCCGGTGGTGACACCGTCGCCGACCCGCTGCACGGCGGCGGCCGCACCGGCCAGCGGCACGCGCTCGCTCACCAGGGGCTTGATGGCGCCGCGTGCGGCCAGTTCGGTCAGCTGCTCGTGGCAGTGCAGGATCAGCTTCGGGTTCTTGATGGCGTACAGGCCCCAATGCAGGCCCAGGATCGAGTAGTTCTTCACCAGGGCGTGGTTGAGGCCGGGGCTGGGGATCGTCCCGCTCGCGAAGCCCACGACCACGATCCGGCCCTCGAAGGCGACGACCTTCGTGGACTGCGTGTAGGCGTCGCCGCCGACCGGGTCGTAGATCACGTCGGCACCGCGCCCGCCGGTGGCCTCCTTGACGGCGGCGACGACGTCCTCGGTACGCCGGTCGATCACGACGTCGCAGCCCAACTCCCGTGCAACGCCCACCTTTTCGGCACCGCCGACGACACCGATGACGGTGGCACCGGCTGCCTTGCCGAGCTGGACGGCCGCGCTGCCGACCCCTCCGGCGGCGGCGTGCACGAGCAAGGTCTCGCCGGCCTCCAGGTGGGCGCGCCGGTGAAGGCCGAACCAGCCCGTCTGGTAACCGATGTGGAGCGCGGCCGTCTCCGCGTCGTCCAGTGACTCCGGCGCGGGCAGCAGTCCGGCGGCGTCCGCGACGGCGTACTCGGCGAAACCGCCGTACGGCAGCGCGGGGTTGGCGATCACGCGGCGGCCGTCCTCGGTCTCGCCGCAGATCTCGACGCCGGGGGTGAACGGGAGAGGGGGCTTTACCTGGTAGTGGCCTCGGCACATCAGGACGTCCGGGAAGTTGATGTTCGCGGCGCGTACCTTCAGCAGAACCTGGCCCGCACCGGGTGTCGGCTGCTGCACCTCCTCCAGGCGCATCGCCTCACTCGGCTCGCCGTTCTGGTGCACTTGCCATGCCTGCATGCGGGGCCTCCACGGGACTGCTCTGTCTATCCGGGCTCGGTCGCATACTAAGCGGTCGCTTGCGTGTCGGGGAACAGTCGCGTTCGTCACGGTCCGCTGGCTGAGCAGGTCTCGTACACCGCGGGCCGGTGGGGGCTGGGCGCGCAGTTCCCCGCGCCCCTAAAAAAGGGGCGCCCCGGTGGCCGACGTCTTTCACTGGCCCCTCTTTGGCCTTGCCCTCACATGCATCCTCTCCCCCTGCGGGCCGAACAGGCTCAGGAATTCCGCGGGGCCCTCGCCCGTGGACCCGAACCAGTGCGGCACCCTCGTGTCGAACTCGACCGCCTCCCCCGTCGCGAGCACGACGTCGTGTTCCGCGAGGACGAGTCGGAGTCGGCCGGACATCACGTACAGCCACTCGTAGCCCTCGTGGGTCCGCGGATCGGGTTCCTCCTGTCCCTGGGGCACCAGCACCTTGAAGGCCTGGAGTCCGCCCGGCTGGCGGGTGAGCGGCCAGTAGGTGCGGCCGTGCCGCTGGATCGGCTCGGACCGGACCCGGGGATCACTCACCGGCGGCGTCCCCACCAGCTCGTCCAGCGGCACCTGGTGGGCACGCGCGATCGGGAGCAGCAGTTCCAGGCTGGGCTTGCGCAGGCCGGACTCCAGCCGGGACAGCGTGCTCACCGAGATGCCGGTCGTCTCCGACAGTCCGGCGAGTGTCGCGCCCCGCTCCTTCCGGATGCGCCGGAGCCTCGGGCCGACCTCCGCCAGGACCTCGTCCGTGTCGTCGCTCATGACCGTTATTGCAGTTTCAGCAAACGCGTTTGTCAATACGGTCGGATCGGGGCGACCTTCTGAGTGGAGGTGGTCACCGTGACCGACACATACGAAGTGGTCGTCATCGGCGGCGGCGCCGCCGGCCTGTCCGCCGCGCTGGTCCTGGGCCGGTCCCGGCGCCGCACGCTGGTCGTCGACGCGGGCGAGCCGCGCAACGCGCCCGCCGCGCACATGCAGGGCTATCTGACCCGGGACGGCATGGCGCCCGCCGAGTTCCTGGCGCTCGGCCGCGAGGAGATCGCGCGCTACGGCGTCGACCTGGTCCGGGACCGGGTGGTCGACATCACCAGTGGCTTCGCGGTCACGCTGGCCGGCGGGGAGACCGTGCACGCACGCCGACTCGTGATCGCCACCGGTCTCAAGGACGAGCTGCCGACCGTCCCCGGAGTCGCCGAGCGCTTCGGGCGTGACGTGATCCACTGCCCGTACTGCCACGGCTGGGAGGTCCGCGACCAGGCATTCGGTGTGCTCGCGACGACGCCGATGAGTGTGCACCAGGCGTTGATGGTCTCGCAGTGGTCCAGGGACGTGACCCTGTTCCTGCACACGGTCGCCGAGTCCGAGCTGGCGGACGACGACCTGCGCAGGCTGGCCGCGGCCGGGGTCGCCGTGGTGCCCGGCGAGGTCGCCGAGCTGACCGTCGAGGACGACCGGCTCACCAGCGTCCGCCTCGCGGACGGCACCGCACACCCCCGCGAGGCCCTGTTCGTGGCGCCCCGCGCGATCCCGCAGACCGGACTCCTGGAGAAGCTGGGCGCCGAGCTGCAGGAGACCCCGTTCGGCGCGTACCCCGTGGTCGATCCGACGGGTCTGACGACCGTGCCCGGCGTGTGGGCGGTCGGCAACGCGATGGGCTTCGGAGAGCAGGTCGTGAACGCGGCCGCCGCCGGATACCGCGCGGCCGCCACGATCAACGGGGAACTACTCATGACCGACCTCGACACCGCCCCCTAGGGGCGCGGGGAACTGCGCGACCAGCCACAACGCACCCGCAGACGAAAAACGACCGTTCGTCGGCGTGAAAAACAGCGGAGCGCGCCGCACGATGGCTGCATGCTGCTGACCCGGCTCGCGCATGTGTCCCAGGAGGTCGCCGCCACCTCGGCGCGGTCCCGGAAGATCGCTCTGCTCGCGGAGCTCTTCCGGGACGCGGAGGCGGACGACGTCCCGATCGTCATCCCGTATCTCGCGGGCCGCCTGCCACAGGGCCGGCTCGGCATCGGCTGGAAGGTGCTGAGCCGGCCGGTCGACCCGGCCCCGGAACCCACCCTGACCGTGCGCGAGGCGGACGCCCGTCTCACCGACCTCGGCAAGGTGTCGGGCACCGGTTCGCAGGCCGAACGCGCCCGTCTGGTGGGCGAGTTGATGGGCGCGGCGACCGCCGACGAGCAGCGCTTCCTGTTCGGCCTGATCACGGGCGAGGTCCGGCAGGGCGCGCTGGACGCGGTCGCCGTGGAGGGCCTAGCGGAAGCGACCGGCACGCCCTCCACGGACGTACGGCGAGCCGTCATGCTCGCCGGTTCGCTCCAGACGGTGGCCGAGGCACTGCTCTCCGAAGGCCCCGCCTCCCTCGACCGCTTCCGGCTGACCGTGGGCCGCCCGGTCCTGCCGATGCTCGCGCACAGCGCCACCTCCGTCGCGGAGGCGGTCGAGAAGCTGGGTGCCTGCGCGGTCGAGGAGAAGCTCGACGGCATCCGCGTCCAGGTCCACCGCGACGGCGAAGTCGTACGGCTCTACACGCGCACCCTCGACGACATCACCGACCGTCTGCCCGAACTCACGGCCGCAGCGCTGGAGTTGAGAGGTGAACGGTTCATCCTGGACGGTGAGGTCATCTCGTTCGACGGGGACGGCCGGCCGCGCTCCTTCCAGGAGACAGCCGGCCGGGTCGGCTCCCGGGTGGACGTGGCCACGGCCGCCGAGACCGTCCCCGTCTCTCCCGTGTTCTTCGACGCGCTCTCCGTCGACGGCCGCGATCTGCTCGACCTGCCGTTCGCCGAACGGCACGCGGAACTGGCCCAGTTGGTGCCCGAACCGATGCGCGTCCGCCGCACCCTCGTGTCCGGTCCGGAGGATGTCCCCGGGGCGGAGGCCTTCCTCGCCGAGACCTTGAAGCGCGGTCACGAGGGGGTCGTGGTCAAGGGCCTGGACGCCCCCTACAGCGCGGGCCGGCGCGGTGCCTCCTGGCTGAAGGTGAAGCCCGTCCACACGCTCGACCTGGTCGTCCTGGCCGCCGAGTGGGGCCACGGCCGCCGTACCGGCAAGCTCTCCAACCTCCACCTCGGCGCCCGCAACCCCGACGGTTCCTTCGCGATGCTCGGCAAGACCTTCAAAGGGATGACCGACGCCCTGCTGACCTGGCAGACCGAGCGCCTCCAGGAACTGGCCGTGGAGAGCGACGGCCACGTGGTGACCGTACGGCCCGAACTCGTCGTAGAGATCGCCTACGACGGCCTGCAGAAGTCGACCCGCTATCCGGCCGGCGTCACTCTGCGTTTCGCCCGGGTCGTGCGCTATCGCGAGGACAAGCGGGCGGAGGAGGCGGACACGGTGGAGACGTTGCTGGCCGCGCATCCGGAGGTGAAGCCGTGAGTGGGAGTGGGAAGCGCAGCGCCGGGCTGTTGTTGTTCCGGCACACCGATCACGGTCTGGAGGTGTTGCTCGGCCATATGGGTGGCCCGTTCTTCGCGCGCCGGGACGCCGGGGCGTGGGGTGTGCCCAAGGGGGAGTACGAGCCGGACGAACCCGCCTGGGACGCGGCCCGGCGCGAGTTCCAGGAGGAGCTGGGGCTCGCGCCGCCCGAGGGGGAGGCGATCGCGCTCGGCGAGGTGCGGCAGACCAACGGGAAGGTCGTCACCGCCTGGGCGATCGAGGCCGATCTGGACCCGGCGACCATGGTGCCCGGCACCTTCCGCATGGAGTGGCCGCCGAAGTCCGGGCAGGTCCAGGAGTTCCCGGAGCTGGACCGGGTCGAGTGGTTCGGCCTCGAACGGGCGCGGGCGGTCATCGTGAAGGCGCAGGCCACGTTTCTCGACCGGCTGGCGGAGCACTCGGACTGAGCGACCGTGCACGGGTACGCGTCCTCGGACCGAGCGACCGCGACATGTGTACGCGTTGCGGTCCCCCGCGCCGCGCGGGAAGGTCGAAGTACAGCCCGCTCCAGGAGGTCAGCCATGCCCATCGCGACGGTCAACCCGGCCAACGGCGAGACGCTGAAGACGTACGAGGCCATGGGTGGCGAGGAGATCGAGCGGCGGCTCCAGCTCGCGGAGGCCACGTTCCGCACCTACCGGACGTCCGCCTTCGCCGAGCGCGCCCGGCTCATGCACCGGGCCGCCGACCTGCTCGACGAGGACCAGCAGGACATCGGCCGGATCATGACCACCGAGATGGGCAAGCCGGTCAAGCAGGCCCGCGCGGAGGCGGCCAAGTGCGCGAAGGCGATGCGCTGGTACGCCGACCACGCGCAGGAACTGCTCGCCGACGAACTGCCCGCCGCGGCCGACGCGAAGGACTCCGGCGCCTCCCACGCCCTGGTTCGCTACCGGCCGCTCGGCCCCGTGCTCGCGGTGATGCCATGGAACTTCCCCCTCTGGCAGGTGATCCGCTTCGCCGCGCCCGCGCTGATGGCGGGCAACGTAGGCCTGCTCAAGCACGCCTCCAACGTCCCGCAGACCGCCCTCTACCTGGAGGACCTGTTCCATCGCGCGGGCTTCCCGGAGGGTGCTTTCCAGACCCTCCTGGTCGGCTCGGGCGCGATCGAGGAGATCCTGCGCGACGAGCGGGTGAGGGCGGCCACCCTCACCGGCAGTGAGCCCGCCGGGCGGGCGGTCGCGTCCGTCGCCGGGGACATGGTCAAGAAGACGGTGCTCGAACTGGGCGGCAGCGACCCGTACATCGTCATGCCGTCCGCGGACGTCGAACGGGCCGCCCAGATCGCGGTGACGGCACGGGTGCAGAACAACGGGCAGTCCTGCATCGCCGCCAAGCGGTTCATCGTGCACACAGATGTCTTCGACGCGTTCGCCGAACGGTTTGTCGCGGGCATGAAGGCGCTCACTGTCGGTGATCCGCTGGAGGAGGAGACCGAGGTCGGACCGCTCGCGAGCAAAGCGGGCCGTAGCGATCTGGAGGAACTCGTCGACGACGCCGTGGAGAGCGGGGCGACCGTACTGTGCGGCGGTGAGCGGCCCGACGGGGACGGCTGGTACTACCCGCCGACCGTCCTCACCGACATCACCCGCGAGATGCGCATCCACCGTGAGGAGGCGTTCGGGCCCGTCGCCACGCTGTACCGGGTCGCCGACCTCGACGAGGCCGTGCTGATCGCCAACGACACGCCGTTCGGGCTGAGTTCCAACGTGTGGACGCGGGACGACGCCGAGGTCGACCGTTTCGTACGGGACCTGGAGGCCGGTGGGGTGTTCGTCAACGGGATGACCGCGTCCCATCCGGCGTTCCCGTTCGGCGGGGTGAAGCGGTCCGGGTACGGGCGGGAGCTGTCGGGGCACGGAATCCGCGAGTTCTGCAACATCACCACGGTATGGCACGGAGCGTGAGCGTTCCGCGGCTACGATCCCCTGTGTGAACCGCGAAGTGACTCTGCCTCTGATCGTCGACGACCGCGGGACCTTGCAGGTGGCTGCGGCCGATGTGAGCAAGCTTCTCCGTACCGTGGGTGGGAGGTGGCTGCACCTTGTTGAGGCCGGGGAGGACGGGCTCGACGAGGACACGGTGGCCGCGCTGACGATCGAGCTGGCGAAGCTGGCGGATCGTATTGACGTGGCTTGCATCGCGCATAGCAGTGGGGGGTCGTCGTAGTCGGGCGAGTGCGGGTCTGTTGTGGCTGGGCGCGCCCACGCGGCGGAGCCGCAAATTGGCACAGCCCCGCACCCCTAGGGGGTTGCCCCTAGCGTGTTCCAGAAGCTCGCCTCGTAAGCCTTGAGCAGGGTGCTGTACGTCGTCACCGAACTCTCATTCACCTTGCCCGCCTGCATCGCCGCCGTCGCCCTGAGTTCCAGCTCCGGCGCCGGTTCCGCGAAGAAATCGAAGAAGCCGCAGGCCTCCTCCGTGAAGCCGTAGTGGTCGCGCAGCGCACGCGCGATTGTTGCGCAATAGCCGCCCCATTCCGCGAAGTTGGACGTCAGCGCCCGTACTACGTCCGTCGGTTCCGCGTTGAGGGCCAGCCAGGCGACGTATGCCGGATAGGCCTGGCAGCCGGGCAGCGGCTCATAGGTCCGCAGCCGGATCTCGTCCACACCGCACGCCTCCGCGAAGGCGGTCAGCCGCTCCCCCGCCATCGCCTCGCCCGCCGCCAGGAACTCGAAGAAGTCGGTCGCCTCCGGAGTGGCCGTCTCGCGTTGCGCCAGATGCAGGAAGGCGCGGCGGTCGGCCGGGATCACCAGGTGTTGTTCCAGGGCCAGGGTTGCGAGGGTTTCTCGGGGTGCGGTACCGGTCGAGATCCGGGCTACGACGGGGTTCGTGGTCATCGCGTCCTTCATCCGTCGAGGTCTGGATACTGATCCGACCTTTACACAGGGTCCCTGAATTGGAGTAGTCCACCGAGAGATCGTCGCTCTCAAGGGTGATCGTGGGTGCACCACCCTCTGAGGTGAACCACCTTCTGACCGGCGGGCGAAGGCCTTCCGGAAGGCGAAAGCAGGGACGGTTCATGGCGACTTTGTGCAAGCCCTCGGTGTCGGTTCCCGAGCACGTGATCACGATGGAGGAGACGCTGGAGCTGGCGCGCTCCCGTCACGCGGACCACCCCAACCTGCCGCTGGCCCTCCGGCTGATCGAGAACACCGGTGTGCGTACCCGGCACATCGTGCAGCCCATCGAGGAGACCCTGAAGCACCCGGGGTTCGAGGACCGCAACAAGATCTACACGGCCGAGGCGAAGGCCCGGGTCCCGGCGGTCGTGCAGCGGGCGCTCGACGAGGCCGAGCTGCTCACCACCGACATCGACGTGATCATCTACGTCTCGTGCACGGGCTTCATGATGCCCTCGCTCACGGCCTGGCTGATCAACGAGATGGCCTTCGAGTCCACCACGCGCCAGATCCCCATCGCCCAGCTCGGCTGCGCGGCCGGCGGTGCGGCGATCAACCGGGCGCACGACTTCTGCACGGCGTACCCGGACGCCAACGCGCTCATCGTGGCCTGCGAGTTCTGCTCGCTGTGCTACCAGCCGACCGACCTCGGCATCGGCTCCCTGCTCTCCAACGGGCTGTTCGGCGACGGTATCGCCGCCGCGGTCGTGCGCGGGCGGGGCGGTACGGGCATCCAGCTCGAGCGCAACGGGTCGTACCTGATCCCCAAGACCGAAGAGTGGATCATGTACGACGTCCGGGCCACCGGCTTCCACTTCCTGCTGGACAAGCGGGTGCCGGCCACCATGGAGCCCCTCGCACCGGCGCTCCAGGACCTCGCGGGACTGCACGGCTGGGACGCGGCCGACCTGGACTTCTACATAGTCCACGCGGGCGGGCCCCGAATACTCGACGACCTGAGCAAGTTCCTGCAGGTCGACCCGCACGCGTTCCGGTTCAGCCGGGCCACCCTCACCGAGTACGGCAACATCGCCAGCGCCGTCGTCCTGGACGC
Source organism: Streptomyces xylophagus (assembly GCF_000716435.1). GTDB lineage: Bacteria > Actinomycetota > Actinomycetes > Streptomycetales > Streptomycetaceae > Streptomyces > Streptomyces xylophagus. The sequence goes on along the minus strand of NZ_JNWO01000005.1, from coordinate 283,561 downwards.
GCTGCGCCGGCTCTTCGACGAGGGCGGCGCCGAGCACCGGGCGCGTGGACTGCTCGCCGGGTTCGGACCCGGTATCACCGCCGAGATGGCCCTGGGCCGCTGGCACAGCGACGACCGAGAGACGGCTTGAGAACGGCATGACTGAAGAGACGCTCACCGAGACCCTGCCCCCGGTCCGGCCCTGGCCGGCCCTCGACCTGACCGGGGTGGACTTCGACCCGGTCCTCGCCAAGCTGATGCGGGAGGGTCCGGTCAACCGGATCAAGCTGCCCAACGGCGAGGGCTGGGCGTGGCTGGTCACCCGCCACGACGACGTGCGGATGGTCGCCAACGACCCCCGGTTCAGCCGCGAGGCGGTGATGGACCAGCCGGTGACCCGGCTCGCCCCGCACTTCATCCCGGCCCGTGGCGCGGTCGGCTTCCTGGACCCGCCGGACCACACCCGGCTACGGCGCTCGGTCGCCCCGGCGTTCACGGCGCGCGGGGTGGAGCGGGTGCGGGAGCAATCCCGGCTGCTGCTCGACGAGTTGATCGACGAGCTGCTCCAGGACGGACCCCCGGCCGATCTCACCGAGACCGTACTGAGCCCCTTCCCGATCGCGGTGATCTGCGAGCTGATGGGCGTGCCGGCCGCCGACCGGCACGGCATGCACACCTGGACCCAGCTCATCCTGTCCTCCTCGCACGGCGCCAAGGTCAGCGAGAAGGCGAAGCAGGAGATGGGCGCGTACTTCGGCGATCTGATCGGCCTGCGGGAGGGCAGTGACGGTGAGGACGTCGCCTCGCTGCTCGGTGCCGCCGTGGGCCGGGAGGAGATCACGCTGGAGGAGGCCGTCGGGCTCGCGGTGCTGCTGCAGATCGGCGGCGAGGCGGTCACCAACAACAGCGGGCAGATGTTCTACCTGCTGCTGACCCGCCCGGATCTCGTCGAACGACTGCGCGCCGAGCCGGAGTTGAGACCCCAGGCCATCGACGAGTTGCTGCGCTACATCCCGCACCGCAACGCGGTCGGGCTGTCCCGGATCGCCATGGAGGACGTGGAGATCCGCGGGGTACGGATGCGGGCGGGCGACCCGGTGTACGTGTCGTACCTGGCCGCGAACAGGGACCCCGACGTGTTCCCGGACCCGGACCGGATCGACTTCTCGCGCAGTCCGAACCCGCACGTGTCCTTCGGCTTCGGCCCGCACTTCTGTCCCGGCAACATGCTGGCGAGGCTGGAGTCCGAGCTGCTGGTGGACGCGCTGCTGGACCGGCTGCCGGGGCTGCGGCTCGCGGTTCCGGCCGACGAAGTCCCGTTCAAGAAGGGTGCGTTGATCCGCGGGCCCGAGGCACTGCCCGTGACGTGGTGAGGTACCGATGACGGCGACGGAGGGGTTGTTGGTACCGCCGGGTCATGGCCGGATCGTCCAGACACCGGCGCAGCACGTGACGTTCAAGGTGACCGGGTCGCACTCGCGGACCGCGTCCACCTTCGAGGTGGTGGTGCCGCCGGGCTTCGACGTCGGCGCCCATGTGCACACGCGCAGCGAGGAGTTGTTCTACGTACTCGAGGGCGAGCTGGACGTCCTCGCCTTCGAGCCGCGCATCCGGACACCGGACAACTGGCAGCGCTGGGAGTCCAGTTCGGGCACCCGGGCGGTACGGGCGACACCGGGCACGGTGATCGTCGTACCGCCCGGTTGTCCGCACGCGTTCGCGAACCCGACGGAGACACCCGCGAAGATGTTCTTCCAGGCGTCCCCGCCACCGGACCACGAGCGGTATTTCGAGGAGCTGTTGGAGATCCTCGGCGGCGGAGGTCCACCGGACCACACGGCGATCGAGGAGCTGCGGGCGCGGTACGACATCGAGCAGCTGACGCCCCTCAAGCACCGTTGACCCTCTGGCACGGGCGGTAATCGGGTTGATCGGCGCCGAGCGGGTCGGCTAGGAACAGTCCATGCTGAGAGGAACCAAGATCGGGCTCCGGGCCCGGCACGAGTCGGATGTCCCGGTCCTGCACGCCGAGTTGTACGACGACGTGGCGACGAGATCGCGAGCGGACTCACGGCCCTGGCGCCCCGTCTCACCGGGCACCGAGGCCTCACCCTTCGCGATCACCGAACCCGACGACGATGCCGCCCCCTTCTCTGTCGTTTCCCTCGACAACGACGAGTTGGCGGGGGCCGCGGGGCTGTGGGGCATCGACACCCACAACAGGAACGCCCACCTGGGCATGTCGCTGCGGCCGGGTTTCCGCGGCCGCGGACTCGCCGTCGACGTCGTCGAGGTGCTGTGCACCTACGGCTTCACCGTCCGCGGCTTGCACCGACTGCAACTCGAGACGCTGGCCGACAACACGGCGATGATCCGAGCGGCCTCCCGCGCCGGGTTCGCGCAGGAGGGGCAACTCCGCCGCGCCGCGTGGGTAAACGGCGAGTTCGTCGACGAGGTGATCTTCGGCTTGCTGGCCGAGGATTGGAATTCCGCTGCGCACCGGCGCCCCTGAAGGGGCGCGGGGAACTGCGCGACCAGCCCCCACCGACCCGCACCCGAAACTCAACGAATCGGCATCCCCGACAACGTCCTAGCGATCACCAGCCGCTGAATCTCACTCGTACCCTCGAAGATCGTGTAGATCGCCGCGTCACGGTGCATCCGCTCGACCGGATACTCACGGGTGTAGCCATTGCCGCCCAGGATCTGGATCGCCTGCCCGGTGACCTTCTTCGCCGTCTCACTCGCGAACAGCTTCGACATCGACCCCTCGGCCGCCGTGAACTGCTTCCCGTTGATCGCCATCCAGGACGCCCGCCACACAAGCAACCGCGCCGCGTCGATGGACGTACGCATGTCGGCGAGCTGGAAGGCGACACCCTGGTTGTCGATGATCGGCCGGCCGAACTGCTCGCGGGTCATCGCGTAGTCGAGGGCGACCTCGTACGCGGCACGGGCGGTGCCCACCGCCATCGCGCCGACAGCCGGGCGGGACGCCTCAAACGTGGCCATCGCCGCGTTCTTCACCCGCTCGCCGCCGCCGGCCTTCGCGCGCTCACGGGCGCGGGCGAGGCGCTCGTCGAGCTTCTCCTTGCCGCCGAGCAGGCAGGAACCGGGGATGCGTACATCCTCCAGGACGACCTCGGCGGTGTGCGAGGCGCGGATGCCGTGCTTCTTGAACTTCTGCCCCTGGGACAGGCCGGGCGTGCCCGACGGGACGATGAAGGAGGCGTGGCCCTTGGAGCCGAGGTCCGCGTCGACGACCGCGACGACGACGTGGACGTTGGCGATACCGCCGTTGGTCGCCCAGGTCTTGGTGCCGTTGAGCACCCACTCGTCCTTGGCCTCGTCGTACACGGCACGCGTGCGCATGGAGGCCACGTCGGAGCCGGCGTCAGGCTCGGAGGAGCAGAAGGCGGCGACCTTCACGTCGTTGGCGTCGCCGTACATCTGGGGAATCCAGGTGCCGATCTGCTCCTCGGTGCCGTTGGCGAGGACGCCCACGGCGGCGAGGCCGGTGCCGACTATGGAGAGGGCTATGCCCGCGTCGCCCCAGAACAGCTCCTCCATGGCCATGGGTATGCCGAGGCCGGTGGGGTCGAAGTACTGCTGGGCGTAGAAGTCCAGGGAGTAGATGCCGACCTTCGCGGCCTCCTGGATGACCGGCCAGGGAGTCTCCTCACGCTCGTCCCATTCGGCGGCGGCGGGGCGGATGACGTCGGCGGCGAAGCCGTGCAGCCAGTCCCGCACCTCCTTCTGTTCGTCGTTGAGTTCCATGGTGAACTCGGCCATGACTCCTCCAGCAGCGCACTAGCATGTTACTTGCGGTAACGACAGAGTCTGTTACCGACGGGTAGGAAAAGTCAACTCCCGATGACCACTCGGCAGCCCGTTCGAGGTGTTGGGCACATTGAGTGTTACTTTGCGCAGGCGTCACCGATTCAGCACGGGTGGGGAGAGCTCATGGACACCACACAGCGGACCGATCAGCAGCGGTCCGCCGACCGCCGACGGCGCGAGCTGTTGGAGGCCGCGGACAGAGTGGTGCTGCGTGACGGTCCGCAGGCCTCGATGAACGCGATCGCCGCGGAAGCGGGTATTACGAAGCCGATTCTGTACCGGCACTTCGGGGACAAGGGTGGACTGTACGCCGCCCTCGCCAAGCGGCACACGGATGCCCTGCTGTCCTCGCTGCGGGCCGCGTTGGATGCGCCGGCAGAGCGGCGGGAGCGGGTCGAGGCCACGCTCGATACTTACCTCGCCGCGATTGAGGCGCTGCCTCAGGTGTATCGGTTTCTGATGCATCCCGTGGAGGGTGGGCAGACCGCTGACCAGGGGTTCGACACGGGGAATCACTCGGTTCCGCTGCTCAGGCGTATGGGCGAGGAGTTGGCTCAGGTCATCGAGGAGCGGGTGGATCTTGGGCCCAACAGTCAGCAGTTGGCTCGGGTGTGGGGGCATGGGATTGTCGGGATGATGCATGCGGCGGGTGACTGGTGGCTGGGTGAACGGCCTTGCTCCCGGGCCGAGTTGGTGCGGAGTTTGGCCGATCTGTTGTGGGGGCGGTTGGCTGCCGCCGGGGACAAGGTTGGTGGGCCGGGGTTCTAGGGGTCGTATTTCGGCTGCGAGTGCGTGGGGGCTGGTCGCGCAGTTCCCCGCGCCCCTAAAAAGCTTCGCTCACCGGTGCTGAGAGCTGGTCGCGCCCACGCGGCGGAGCCGCAAATCGATACAGCCCCGCGCCCCTAAAGGACCTCACCTCGCCGGGACCATGAGGCTCGGGCTGCTTGTCGCATCAAGCGGGTGTGGCGCCAGCCCGTCACTCGGTCCGCGTACACCTTTCCCTCCACGTGGTCGTACTCGTGCTGCAAGCATCTTGCGAACCAACCCGTGCCGTGCACGGTGATGGGTTCTCCCGTCACCGTGAAACCCTCGACCACCGCGTGGTCGTAGCGTTCCGTTCCCGCCTCCAGGCCCGGCAGGGACAGGCACCCCTCCGGGCCCCTCAACACCACACCGTCCGCCTCCACGAGACGTGGGTTGACCACATGGCCGAGGTGGCGGACCTCCTCGTCGTCCGGGCAGTCGTAGACGAACACCCGCAAGGACTCGCCCACTTGGTTCGCGGCGAGGCCCACTCCCCCCGCCGCGTACATCGTCGCGAACAAGTCCTCGACGAGGCGGGCGAGTTCCGGGCCGAAGTCTGTTACTTCTGCGCAGGAGGTGTGAAGCAATGGGTCGCCGAGCAGAGTGAGGGGACGGACTCGCCCGTGGGCGCCCGGGATGGAGCCGTATCGCATGGCCGCAAGGGTACGGTTCTCTACGGCGCACGCCCGCCGCGAGGCGTTCGCGGTGCCGCGGTTCGGGCACCGATAAGGATCTCGATAGGCTGAGGTCCACACCACGTTGCCGGAGGCAGAGGCGCGGCGCGTACGCAAGGAGGATCGAGAACTGATGGCAGGCAACTCGGACCCGCTCACGCCGCGGGCCAAGCTGGCCGTGACGGCGGGCAAGGCGGTCGCGGCGGCATCGCGTGCCGCGGGGCGGGGCAGCGGATCGGTGATCGGCGGCCGAGTGGCACTCAAACTCGACCCCGACCTGCTCGCCCGGCTCGCACAGAACCTGGACGTGACGCTCGTCTCGGCCACCAACGGCAAGACCACGACGACGCGTTTGATCGCCGAGGCCCTCGGGGCCGCCGGAGAGGTCGTCTCGAACGCGCTCGGTGCCAACATGCCCGCCGGTATCACCTCGGCGCTGGCCGGTGGCTCGGACGCCAAGTTCGGGGTCATCGAGGTCGACGAGAAGTACCTCGCCGGCGTCGCCCGGGACACCGACCCCAAGTGCATCGCGCTGCTCAACCTCTCCCGCGACCAGCTGGACCGCGCGGCCGAGACCCGCATGCTCGCGGAGAACTGGCGTGAGGGGCTTGCCGGTTCGAAGGCGGTCGTCGTCGCCAACGCGGACGACCCGCTGGTCGTGTGGGCCGCCTCCTCCTCCCCCAACGTGATCTGGGTCGCCGCCGGGCAGATGTGGAAGGACGACGCCTGGTCGTGTCCTTCGTGCGGTGGCGTGATGCAGCGGCCCGGTGACGACTGGTTCTGCGGCGAGTGCGGATTCCGTCGGCCTACGCCGAGTTGGGCGCTGTCCGGCGATCATGTGCTTGACCCGCACGGGTCCGCCTGGCCCATTCACCTCCAGCTGCCGGGGCGCGCCAACAAGGCCAACGCCGCGTCCTCCGCCGCCGTCGCCGCCGTATTCGGGGTGCCGCCGCAGGTCGCCCTGGAGCGCATGTACCGGGTGCAGGCCGTCGCCGGGCGGTACGACGTCGTCCAGTTCATGCAGCGCGACCTGCGCCTGCTGCTGGCCAAGAACCCGGCGGGCTGGCTCGAAACGTTCAGCCTGATCGATCCGCCGCCGACCCCGGTGATCCTCTCGGTGAACGCGCGCGGCGCGGACGGCACCGACACCTCGTGGCTGTGGGACGTCGACTACACGCGACTGAGCGGCCACCCCATCTTCGTCGTCGGCGACCGCAAGCTGGACCTCGCGGTCCGACTGGAAGTGGCCAACCAGCACTTCCAGGTCTGCGACAACCTCGACCAGGCCGTGCAGCTGGCACCGCCCGGCCGGATCGAGGTCATCGCGAACTACACCGCGTTCCAGGACCTGCGCCGCCGCGTCGGCAACTGAGACTCAGAGGACGAATTGACCATGAGCGACAACCAGCTGCGTCTGGTGTGGATCTACCCGGACCTGCTGAGCACCTACGGCGACCAGGGCAACGCCCTTGTCGTGGAACGCCGGGCGCGCCAGCGCGGCCTCGACGTGGCCCGGATGGACGTGCGCAGCGACCAGCCGATCCCCACCTCGGGCGACATCTATCTGATCGGCGGTGGCGAGGACCGCCCGCAGCGGCTCGCGGCCGAGCGCCTGCGCCGTGACGGCGGTCTGCACCGGGCCGTCGGGAACGGCGCGATCGTCTTCTCGGTGTGCGCCGGCTACCAGATCCTCGGCCACGAGTTCATCAACGACCTCGGCCAGCGCGAGCCCGGCCTCGGCCTGCTCGACGTGGTGTCGGTGCGCGGCGAGGGCGAGCGGTGCGTCGGGGACGTCCTCGGGGACATCGACGCGCGGCTGGGCCTGCCCCAGCTGACCGGCTTCGAGAACCACCAGGGCGTCACCCACCTCGGCCCCACCGCCCGCCCCTTCGCCCAGGTCCGCCTCGGCAAGGGCAACGGCACGGGCGACGGCACCGAGGGCGCGTACAACGACACGGTGTTCGGTACCTACATGCACGGGCCCGTGCTGGCCCGCAACCCGCTGATCGCGGACCTGCTGCTGAAGCTGGCCCTCGACGTGAACGCGCTGCCGCCGATCGACGACCGCTGGTACGAGGCGCTCCGCAACGAGCGCATCACCGCAGCTCAGCAGCCTGCCTGAACCGGGTGTACATCTCGTCTTCGGACGCCGGAAACCAGCCCGTCTGACGGCACGTCCGCGCAGGTGAGCGGGGTCGTCCAGCAGGCGGACGCACGCTACGACCCCGCCCCCTCCTGCCGTTAGGCTGGCGGGGTTCGTACCGGACAACGTGGTCCGGTTTCGGCCCACGTTGAGAAGGTTCTTTCGGGCTATGCGCATTGGTGTCCTCACGTCCGGCGGCGACTGCCCCGGCCTGAACGCCGTCATCCGGTCCGTCGTGCACCGCGCCGTCGTGGACCACGGCGACGAGGTCATCGGCTTCCGGGACGGCTGGAAAGGCCTCCTGGAGTGCGACTACCTCAAGCTCGACCTCGACGCGGTGAGCGGCATCCTTGCTCGCGGCGGCACCATCCTCGGATCGTCCCGCGTCCAACCCTCCCATCTGCGGGACGGTGTCGAGCGGGCCCGGGGCCATGTCGAGGAGCTCGGCCTTGACGCGATCATCCCGATAGGCGGCGAGGGCACGCTCAAGGCCGCGAAGCTGATGTACGACGCCGGGCTGCCGATCGTCGGCGTCCCCAAGACCATCGACAACGACATCGCCGTCACGGACGTCACCTTCGGCTTCGACACGGCCGTCGGTGTCGCGACCGAGGCGCTCGACCGGCTCAAGACGACCGCCGAGTCCCACCAGCGCGTCCTCGTCGTGGAGGTCATGGGCCGTCACACCGGGTGGATCGCCCTCCACTCCGGCATGGCGGCCGGCGCGCACGCCATCGTCGTACCTGAACGACCCTTCGACATCGAGGAGTTGGCGGCTCGGGTCGGTGAGCGGTTCGAGGCGGGTAAACGGTTCGCGATCGTGGTGGCCGCGGAAGGCGCGAAGCCGCGCGCGGGTTCCATGGAGTTCGACGAGGGCAAGAAGGACGTCTACGGTCACGAGCGCTTCGCGGGGATTGCGCGGCAGCTGTCCATCGAGCTGGAGGAACGGCTCGGTAAGGAAGCGCGGCCGGTGATTCTCGGGCATGTGCAGCGTGGGGGTACTCCGACTGCGTATGACCGGGTGCTTGCTACTCGGTTCGGGTGGCATGCGGTGGAGGCCGCGCATCGGGGGGAGTTCGGGAAGATGACCGCGCTTCAGGGGACCGACATTTTGATGGTGCCGTTGGCGGATGCGGTGGAGACTCTTAAGACCGTTCCCGCTGATCGGTATGAAGAGGCCGAGTGCGTGCTCTGAGCGTCGTGAGGTAGTTCGTCGGGTGCGGGTGCGTGGGGGCTGGTCGCGCAGTTCCCCGCGCCCCTGGGTGGGTTCCGCTGGCCCCGGTCGCAGAAGTGACCCGGCGCGGTTCTACCCTGGTGCGGACAGACGACGCACAACCCCACGAATCAGGAGCCGTCCGATGGATCACGGCGGGCACGGCATGACCATGGATCTGCCGCCGTTCACGTTGGGGCGGGGACTCGAATGGTCGGCGGACCCGTTCTTCCTCACCGCCTGCTTGCTGGGGCTCGGGCTGTACGGCTGGGGGGTCGTGCGGTTGCGGCGGCGGGGGGACTCGTGGCCGGTGGGGCGGACGATCTCGTACGTCATCGGGGTGCTGACCATCGGGCTGGTGATGTGCACCAGGCTGAACGACTACGGCATGGTCATGTTCAGCGTGCACATGGTGCAGCACATGATCATCAGCATGCTGTCGCCGATCCTGCTGCTGCTCGGCGCCCCTGTCACCCTGGCGTTGCGTGCGCTGCCGCCGGCCGCGCGAGGCAAGAAGGGGCCGCGCGAGCTGCTGTTGATGTTTCTGCACAGCCGGTACATGAAGATCGTCACGCATCCCGCGTTCACGATCCCGCTGTTCATCGCGAGCCTGTACGCGCTGTACTTCACGCCGATCTTCGACTTCCTGATGGGCTCGAAGACCGGGCACATCGCGATGATGGTGCACTTCCTCGCGGTGGGTGTGGTGTTCTTCTGGCCGATCATGGGTGTGGATCCGGGGCCGAGCCGGCCCGGTTATCTGATGCGGATGCTGGAGCTGTTCGCCGGGATGCCGTTCCACGCGTTCTTCGGTATCGCGTTGATGATGGCGTCGGAGCCGATGGTCGAGACGTTCAAGCATCCGCCCGCCTCGCTCGGCATCGACGCGCTCTCCGATCAGAACGCGGCCGGCGGTATCGCCTGGGCGTTCAGCGAGATCCCGTCCGTGCTGGTGCTGATCGCCCTGCTGTTCCAGTGGTACAGCTCTGAGCAGCGGCAGGCCAAGCGGCAGGACCGGGCCGCCGACCGGGACGGCGACAAGGAACTCGAGGCGTACAACGCCTATTTGGCCTCATTGAACACACGAGCCAATTGAACACACGCGGCAACTGAACCGCAATTTCATTCAGTAGCATAAAGCGCGATGGGGGAACCGCCACCGGGGGGAGCGGTAATGACATTTCGCGCAGTTGTGCAAAGGGCTGGAATTACGGTGATCCGCAGGATCGCCGTACTGCTCGTCTGTGTCCTGGTCGTGAGTGGATGCGGCGGGGGCGCACATATGTTCGTCGTGAAGGCGGTCGCCACCGGAGTTCCGTCGCTCGCGCCTTTCTTCGACGAGAATCAGGGACTGGGTCACGACACCCAGGCGCGTTCGCTTCCGGTGCAGGGGACCTTGCAGCAGGGGGACACGCCAGGTCTGTACGGGGGCACGAAGAAGCCGACCATCTGTGACGTGGCGAAGCTCAAGAGGTTCCTGACCGATCCCGCGAACCATCAGAAGGCGGTGGCGTGGTCGAGCGTGCTGGGTATCGGCACGGACGAGATCCCGGCCTATCTCGACCGGCTCACACCCGTACTCCTGCGTCACGACACTCTCGTACAGAACCACGACTACAAAAAGGGAAAGGCCACGCCCTTCAACTCCCTTCTCCAGGCGGGAATCGCGATTCTCGTCGATGAGCAGGGCGAACCGGCCGCGAAGTGCTCGTGCGGAAATCCCCTGCGCCCCTTCAAGGGCGACGCGGGGCGGATTTCCGTCAAGTTCGCGGACGGCAACAAGAAGTGGAAGGGATATGAGCCGTCCTCCGTGGTGGCCGTGCGTCCGGCGCAGCAGAAGATGGAACGGCTCGCCCTCGTCGACATCGACGATCCCGACCAGGGCATCACGCGTCCGGTCGGTACGACGGGCAAGCGCGACACCACCTTCGACACACGGCAGCAGCACGCCGTACCCAACCTCGCCGGGGTGACCTTCGGGCAGGCCCGGGAGCAACTCGTGAGCAGCGGGCTGGCCGTCGGGTACGGCGGGAGCGCGCCTCCGGCCGACGACTCGAAGGTCACCGCGACCGATCCGCCGGCCGGGACCGAGCTGCGGTTCGGGGAGTACGTGACGCTGAGCGTGTCCGGCGGGAGGAGCACGGGGGTGACATCTACTCCCCCGACGCCGACGACCTCCGGACCGACCCTGGGCTCGCCGACGTCCACGGCACCGCCCTCGACGTCCACGTCCCCACCGCCCAGCTCCTCCTCACCGCCCGCGTCGCCACCCCCGTCCTCGCCCGCGAGCAAATCCCCACCGCCGTCGAGCAGTTCTCCTACGACCGACTCGCCCTCGGTGGTCACCGACCCGCCCTCGACGAGCGCACCGGTCACCAGCAGCGCGCCGGTGACGAGTGCTCCGGTGACCAGCAGCGCGCCCGTCACCAGCAGCGCCCCCGTGACGACCAGCGCGTCGGTCACTACCGAACCGGTCACCAGTGACCCGGTCACCAGTGAACCCGTGACCGGCACGCCCGCCGCGACCGAGACGTGACGTGGACCCGGGAGGGGGACACCGGATGCCACAGGGATCGCCGACGTCGGGAGTGGGCCGGGTCATCGCCGGCCGTTATCTGCTGCTGAACCGGCTGGGCAGTGGCGGTATGGGACATGTGTGGCTCGCACATGACCAGAGGCTGGCCTGTGAGGTCGCGCTCAAGGAGATCGTGTTCAGCAACTCCGCCTCCGCCGACGCCGAGCGGGAGGCCCGGGTCGCGCGCGCCCAGGCCGAGGCCCGGCACGCGGCGGGGCTGCGCGGCCACCCCCATGTGGTGACCGTCCACGATGTGCTGGAGCACGACGGGCTGCCGTGGATCGTCATGGAGTACGTGGCGGACGCCATGGACCTGCGCGACATGGTCGGTCGGCACGGCCCGCTGGCCCCCGCCGAGTGCGCCCGCATCGGGCTCGCCGTGCTCGACGCGCTGACCGCAGGGCACCAGCGGGGCGTCATGCACCGGGACGTGAAACCGGCGAACATCCTGCTCGCGCCGGACCGCACCGGTTCGCCGTACGCCCGGGTCCTGCTCACCGACTACGGCATCTCGGTGCAGCCGGACGCCGGGGAGACGCGGTACACGCTGACGTCCGTGCTCGTCGGCACGGCCGGCTATCTGGCGCCGGAACGGGCCACCGGCGGCCCGCCGACCGCCGCCGCCGACCTGTTCTCGCTGGGCTGCACGCTGTACCACGCCGTCGAGGGCCACGGCCCCTTCACCCGTGAGTCACCGCTCGCGGAGGTCACCGCCGTGGTCATGGAGGACCCGCTGCCTCCGGCCCGCGCGGGTGCGCTCGCGCCGGTGCTGCACGCGATGCTGGAGAAGGATCCGCTACTGCGGATTCCGGCGGCGGAGGCCGAGGTCGCGCTGTCGCGGATCGTGACGCCGCAGACGGAGGCGGAGGCGTACGCCCGGACCCAGACCGACCTGGGTTCACAGTCGCCCTGGGAGGGCCAGGCCGCGCCGGTGCCGGTGGCGGTGCCGACACAGGCCTCCCCGCCGTACGGGTACGGGGCTCCTCCGTCCCCGTCCTTCCCCACCGGCCGGCGCCGCCGGCAGCGCCCCCGTCGCCTCCAGGCCGTCCTCGCGGGTCTGCTCGGACTCGCCCTCGCCCTGGGCGGCGTCTGGTACGCGATGGCCCATCAGCCTCCCGGCAAGGACACGAGCAGCCATCAGCCGTACGGGAAGGCGGTCGGGCTGTCCGCGCCGCTCAAGGACGGCGACTGTGTGACCGCCGACTGGCCCGGCGGGAACCGATTCCAAGGGACGCCCCGGCTCGTCGTCGACGGCACCTGCCGGACCATCGTGCCGGACGGTCAGGTGATGGCGTTCGTGTCGACCGCGTCCGCCGCCGAGGCGCGCAAGGTCGGTGATGACCGGTGTGCGCAGCGGACGCAGGAGATCCGGGGGAAGCTCGCGGACGTGCGGGGCTACGCCGTCGTGCCGACCGACGCGGGGTTCGACGCGGCCGGACACCGCACCGCCTGTCTGGTGCTGGGTGCGCACGGGCCGGTCTACGGGCCCCTCGGCAGCCACCGCCTCATGGGGGCGAGCTTTGCTGACACGTCGACCATGCAGAAGCGGGACTGTCTGGACGTGCCCTCGAACCGGGCCGCGAGCCTGGTCTCCTGCGCGGGCAAGCACGATCAGGAGGTGCTCGGGTTCACCCGGTTGGGCGCGGGCGTCACGCTGGCCCAGGCCCGTACCCAGTCGGACGCTGTATGCGCCCGGGACGTCCCGCCGGCCGACTACGGCTTCGATCCGTCGGTCTACGAGGCCGCCTCCTGGACGAGCCAGGGTCCGTGGAAGTCGGGCACACATTTCGTCGTGTGCGCCGTTCGGAAGCAGAACGGGGGCACCATGGAGGGGGACGAACCATGAGGAGGGTGTCGCGATGCCCGGTTCCACGAAGACCATGGGGGTGATCACCGTCGGCGGGCTGGTGGTGGTGACGGCCTACACGGTGGCGCTCGGCAGCAACGGCTGGCTGTGGTTCGGCTGGGTCGTGCTGGGACTGATCACGCTGGGGATGGTGGCCACGCGCAGCACCTGACGCGCACTACTCCTCGCTGGGCCGACTCGCCGAGTGCACGCCCGGCTGGTACTTGGGCAGCCGGGCGGTGATCTTCATGCCCGCTCCTACGGCGGTCTCGATGACGAGGCCGTAGTCGTCACCGTAGACCTGGCGGAGCCGGTCGTCGACGTTCGACAGGCCGATGCCGCCCGAGGGGCTGACCTCGCCCGCCAGGATGCGGCGGAGCAGGTCGGGGTCCATGCCGGTGCCGTCGTCCTCGATGACGACGAGTGCCTCGGCGCCCGCGTCCTGCGCGGTGATGCTGATACGGCTCTTGCCCGCGGCAGACGCAGCCTTGCCTTCGAGGCCGTGCTTCACGGCGTTCTCCACGAGCGGCTGGAGGCAGAGGAACGGGAGCGCGACCGGCAGTACCTCGGGGGCGATCTGCAGGGTGACCGAGAGCCGCTCGCCGAAGCGGGCCCGGACGAGTGCCAAGTAGTGGTCGATGGCGTGGAGTTCGTCGGCGAGGGTGGTGAAGTCGCCGTGCCTGCGGAACGAGTAGCGGGTGAAGTCGGCGAATTCCAGCAGCAGTTCGCGGGCACGCTCGGGGTCGGTGCGGACGAACGAGGCGATCACCGCGAGCGAGTTGAAGATGAAGTGCGGGGAGATCTGGGCCCGAAGTGCCTTGATCTCGGCCTCGATGAGGCGCGTGCGGGACTGGTCCAGATCCGCCAACTCCAGTTGGACGGAGACCCATCGGGCGACCTCTCCCGCGGCTCGGACCAGGACTGCGGACTCGCGCGGTGCGCAGGCGACCAGCGCGCCGTGGACCCGGTCGTCGACGGTGAGCGGGGCGACCACCGCCCAGCGCAGCGGGCAGTCGGGGGCGTAGCAGGTGAGCCGGAACGCCTCGCCCCGGCCGGTCTCCAGGGGGCCCGCGAGGCGTTCCATGATCTCGGCGCGGTGATGGTCGCCGATGCCGTCCCAGGCGAGGACCTGCTTCTGGTCGGTCAGGCACAGCGCGTCGGTGCCGAGCAGGGTGCGCAGTCTGCGGGCCGAGCGGCGGGCCGTCTCCTCGGTGAGACCGGCGCGCAGCGGGGGTGCGGCGAGGGAGGCGGTGTGCAGGGTCTGGAAGGTGGCGTGCTCGACGGGGGTACCGAGCCCGCCGAGGCTCTCGTGCCGCGCGGTGCGCCGCCCGAGCCAGAAACCGGCGGCCAGGAGCGGGAGTACGGCGACACAGAGGCCGGCCAGGAATCCGCTCATGCGGCCGCCTCTGCCATGTAGAGCGCTGTCATGTGGGGCGGCGCTATGTGTCGCGCCGCCATGTGATCCGTCCCCATGTGATCCGCCCCCATATATCGCACCCTCACGCCTTCACCTCCGCCCGCAGTTCCTCCGGCAGATGGAACCGCGCCAGGATCGCTGCCGTTCCCGTCGGCACCCGCCCGGGCGTGGCCAGGGACACCAGCACCATGGTGAGGAAGCCCAGCGGCACCGACCAGAGCGCGGGCCAGGCGAGCAGCGCGTGCAGGGAGCCGGTGCCCGGGAAGCCCGCCATGGTCGCGGCCACGGCGACGAACGCCGACCCGCCGCCGACCAGCATCCCGGCCGCCGCACCCGGCGGGGTGAGCCGCGTCCACCAGATGCCGAGGACGAGCAACGGGCAGAAGGAGGACGCCGACACGGCGAACGCGAGCCCCACGGCGTCGGCGACGGGCAGCCCGCCGACCAAGACACTCGCGGCCAGCGGTACGACCATGGCGAGGACCGTGCCGAGCCTGAAGTGCCGTACCCCGCGCGACGGGAGGACGTCCTGGGTGAGGACTCCCGCGACGGCCATGGTCAGTCCCGACGCGGTGGACAGGAACGCGGCGAAGGCGCCGCCCGCGACCAGCGCGCCGAGCAGATCGCCGCCGACACCGCCGATCATGCGGTCGGGCAGCAGGAGTACGGCCGCGTCCGCGTCGCCGGTGAGGGTGAGTTCGGGGGTGTACAGGCGGCCGAGGGCGCCGTAGACGGGCGGCAGGAGGTAGAAGGCGCCGATCAGGCCGAGGACGGCGACCGTGGTGCGGCGGGCGGCGACGCCGTGCGGGCTGGTGTAGAAACGGACGACGACGTGCGGCAGGCCCATCGTCCCGAGGAAGGTGGCCAGGATGAGGCCGTACGTGGCGTACAGCGGGCGTTCCTCGCGGCTGGCGGCCAGCGAGGTCGACATGCCGCCGTTGGTACCGCGGTCGGCGACGGGGACGGTGGCGCCCTTGGCGAAGGTGAGGCGGGTGCCGCGCTCGATGTGGTGGGTGCCGGTGGGGAGTTGGAGCTTCACGGCGTCGTAGCGGCGGCCGTCGACGGTGCCGTTCACGGTGAGGGTCAGGGGGTGGTCGAGTTTGAGGTCGAGGGTGTCGTCGACCCGAACTGCCCTCTGCTCACGGAACGTTGCCGGTTCCTCGAAGGCCTGCCGAGGTGCTCCGTCGCTCTGCCAGGCGAGGACCAGGAACAGGGCGGGGACGAGCAGGGCGGTGAGCTTCAGCCAGTACTGGAAGGCCTGCACGAAGGTGATGCTGCGCATACCGCCGGCCGCGACCGTGGCGACCACCACGACCGCCACGATGAGACCGCCGAGCGAGTCGGGGGCCCCGGTGAGGACGGTCAACGTCAGCCCGGCACCCTGGAGTTGGGGCAGGAGATAGAGCCAGCCCACGCCTACGACGAAGGCCCCCGCGAGGCGTCGTACCGCGTGCGAGGCGAGGCGGGCCTCGGCGAAGTCGGGGAGGGTGTAGGCGCCGGAGCGGCGCAGCGGGGCTGCGACGAACAGCAGGAGGACCAGGTATCCGGCGGTGTAGCCGACCGGGTACCAGAGCATGTCGGGGCCCTGTACGAGGACCAGGCCCGCGATGCCCAGGAAGGAGGCGGCGGAGAGGTATTCGCCGCTGATGGCCGCCGCGTTGAGGCGGGGGCCGACGGTGCGGGAGGCGACGTAGAAGTCGGAGGTGGTGCGGGAGATGCGCAGGCCGAAGGCGCCGACGAGGACCGTCGCCACGACGACGAGGGCGACGGCCGGTACCGCATAGCTGGAGTTCACCCGCCTCAGCGGTCCTCTACGAGACGCACGAAGTCGCGTTCGTTGCGTTCGGCGCGGCGGACGTACCAGAGGGCGAGGAGGACCAACGGGGCGTAGAGGCAGAAGCCGAGGACCAGCCATTCGAGGCGGTGGGAGTCCGGGGTCGCCGCGAACACCAGGGGCAGCGGGCCGACGAGCAGCACGAGGACCGCGAACACCGTGAGGGCGGCGCGGAGTTGGGTGCGCATGAGGGAGCGGACGTAGGTGTGGCCGAGGGTGGTCTGTTCGTCGATCTCGGTGCGGGGGCGGGAGTAGCCGGAGGCGCGTCGGGTGCGGCGGGGTGGGCCGGTGACGACGACCCGGCGTTCGGTGGGGTCCTGGGGCACGGTCATGACCTCCGCATCAGCAGGTCCCGCAGTTCGCGGGTGTGCCGGCGGCTGACCTGGAGTTCCTCGCCGCCGACCAGGACGCTCACCGTGCCCGCGTCCAGGCGGAGTTCGCCGATGTGGCGGAGGGCGACGAGGTGGCGGCGGTGGATGCGGACGAAGCCGCGGGCGCGCCAGCGGTCCTCCAGGGTGGACACCGGGATACGGACGAGGTGGCTGCCCCGGTCGGTGTGGAGCCGGGCGTAATCGCCTTGCGCCTCGACGTGGGTGATGTCCTCGATGGCCACGAAGCGGGTGACACCGCCGAGTTCGACGGCGATGTGGTCGGGGTCGGGTTCGTGCACGGGTATCCGGGGTGCGGCGCCGCCGAGTTCGGCCGCCCGGCGTACGGCCTCCGCGAGGCGTTCTTTGCGGACGGGCTTGAGGACGTAGTCAACTGCCTTGAGATCGAAGGCCTGTACGGCGAAGTCCTCGTGCGCGGTGACGAACACGACGAGCGGCGGCTGCGCGAAACCCGTCAACAGCCGTGCCAGGTCGAGCCCGTCGAGGCCGGGCATCTGGATGTCGAGGAACACGACGTCGATGGCCTCGGGTCCACCGGGGCCTGATTCCAGGGCGCGGTTGATGCGGCGCAGCGCCTCGGTGGCGTCGCCCGCGCCCTCCGCGCTGCCGATGCGTGGATCGGCGTTCAGCAGGTACAGCAACTCCTCCAGCGAGGGGCGTTCGTCGTCGACGGCGAGGGCGCGCAGCATGAAGGTGGAGTGTAGGAGTTATTCGCGGCGCTGGACATGTACCGGGCATGGACGTTCGCGCTGGATACAGTGCCGACATGAACAGCAGGACCACTCCGTTCGACGAACTCGACCGGAAGATCATCACCGCGTTGATGGCGAACGCCAGGACCAGTTTCGCCGAGATCGGCGCGGCGATCGGGCTGTCCGCGACGGCGGTGAAGCGGCGCGTGGACCGGCTGCGGGAGACGGGTGTGATCACCGGGTTCACGGCGACCGTGCAGCCGTCCGCGCTCGGCTGGCGCACGGAGGCGTACGTGGAGGTGTACTGCGAGGGTGCCGCGCCCCCCAGGCGGCTCGCGGAGGTGGTGCGCAACCATCCGGAGATCACCGCGGCGATGACGGTGACCGGCGGCGCGGACGCGTTGCTGCATGTCCGGGCGACCGATGTGGACCACTTCGAGGAGGTGCTGGAGCGCATCCGGCAGGAGCCGTTCATCCGGAAGACGATCAGCGTGATGGTGCTGTCCCACCTCCTCCCGGAAAGCCCGGAAGCGGGCGCCACCCACCCCGCCCCTGGAGACGCATCAGACCTGCGTTGACGCCCTCAAAGACGCAGCATTCCTGCGCAGACACGCAGCCTTCATCGCTTGTCGCACGTATTGGTCTCTTCCTACCGTGGTGTCAACCCCAGTCGACATCACAGGAAGCGGAGGAACCCCTCTGTGCCCGAGACCCGTGTGCGGCGCCGGCGGCGCTTTCTCGTCTGCGAACCCAGACACTTCGCCGTGCAGTACGCGATCAACCCCTGGATGCATCCCGACACCCAGGTGGACGTCGATCTCGCCCATGAGCAGTGGCGGACGCTGATCGACACCTACCGCTCCCACGGCCACACCGTCGACACCGTGCCCCCGGCCCCCGGCCTCCCGGACATGGTCTTCGCCGCGAACTCGGCGGTCGTCGTCGAGGGCCGCGTCTTCGGCTCCCTCTTCCACGCGCCCGAGCGGCGCCCCGAGTCCGACCACTACGAAACGTGGTTCAAGACGGCGGGCTACGACGTGTACCGCCCCGAGTCGGTCAGCGAGGGCGAGGGCGACCTGATCCCGACCGGCCGCTATGTGCTGGCCGGCACCGGGTTCCGTACGACCCGCGAGGCCCATCGCGAGGTGCAGGAGTTCTTCGGCGTCCCGGTGATCAGCCTGACGCTGGTGGACCCGTACTTCTACCACCTGGACACGGCGCTGTTCGTCCTCGACGAGGACAACATCTGCTACTACCCGGAGGCGTTCTCGCCGGGCAGCCGTGAGGTGCTCGCGCGGCTGTTCCCCGACGCGGTGCTCGCGACCCGTGAGGACGCGATGACGTTCGGCCTCAACTCCGTGTCCGACGGCCTGCACGTCTTCATCGCGCCCCAGGCCGAGGCACTGGCCTCGCGCCTCGCCGAACGCGGCTACGTCCCCGTCCCCGTCGACCTGTCGGAGTTCCACAAAGCCGGCGGCGGCATCAAGTGCTGCACCCAGGAGATCCGCTCATGACTGCGCCCACCCGTGAACCCGCCAGCACCCGTACGTCCGCCGACCTTATCCTCGCCGAGGAGCCGGTCCTCGCGCACAACTACCACCCGCTGCCCGTGGTCGTCGCCCGCGCCGAGGGCACCTGGGTGGAGGACGTCGAGGGCCGCCGCTACCTCGACATGCTCGCGGGCTACTCGGCCCTCAACTTCGGCCACCGCCACCCCGCGTTGATCGAGGCCGCCCACCGCCAGCTCGACCAGCTGACGCTCACCTCCCGCGCCTTCCACAACGACAAGCTGGCCGAATTCGCCGAACGGCTCGCGGAGTTGACCGGCCTCGGCATGGTCCTGCCGATGAACACGGGCGCCGAGGCGGTCGAGAGCGGCATCAAGGTGGCCCGCAAATGGGCCTACGACGTGAAGGGCGTCCCCGCCGACAAGGCGACCATCGTCGTCGCCGCGGAGAACTTCCACGGCCGTACGACGACGATCGTCAGCTTCTCCACCGACGAGACGGCACGGGCGGGCTTCGGTCCCTTCACGCCGGGCTTCCGGATCGTGCCGTACAACGACCTGGCCGCACTGGAGGCGGCGGTCGACGAGACGACGGCGGCGGTGCTGATCGAGCCGATCCAGGGCGAGGCCGGGGTGATCATCCCGGACGCGGGCTATCTGGCCGGCGTGCGTGAACTCACCACCCGCAAGGGCTGCTTGTTCATCGCGGACGAGATCCAGTCGGGGCTCGGCCGCACGGGCCGCACGCTCGCGGTCGAGCACGAGGGTGTCGTGCCGGACGTGCTGCTCCTGGGCAAGGCGCTCGGCGGTGGGATCGTGCCGGTGTCGGCGGTGGTCGCGCGCCGGGAGGTGCTCGGGGTACTGCATCCGGGCGAGCACGGGTCGACGTTCGGCGGCAACCCGCTCGCCGCCGCGGTCGGCACGGCGGTCGTCGAACTGCTGGAGACCGGTGAATTCCAGCGCAGGGCCACGGAGTTGGGCGTGGTGCTGCGGGACGGGCTGACCGAGCTGGTCGGCAAGGGCGTCGTCGGTTTCCGTGCGCGCGGTCTGTGGGCGGGCGTCGATATCGACCCGGCGATCGGCACCGGGCGTGAGATCAGCGAACGCCTCATGCGGGAAGGCGTGTTGGCCAAGGACACCCACGGCTCGACGATTCGGCTGGCGCCGCCGCTGACCATCACGGGGGACGAACTCCGGTCGGCCGTGGGCTCGTTGGAGAGGGTGCTGACACAAGGGGCGTGAGGCGCGGGGTGGTTGGACCGGCGCACAGGCGTCGGTCCAACCACCCGCACCGACTGCTACTTGGCGGTGGGAGCGCCGGTGTCGGCCAGCGCGGCCTGGGCGAGGAGCCGACGGGCCAGGTCACGGGCCTCGTCCACGGTCAGCGAAGCCCAGAGCCCGGGTTCGCCGCGCACGACGGGACCCACGTCCAGGGTGACCCGGCTGATCGGCCGCTCCGGGATCGCCAGCAGCAGTCGCTTCACCGCGACCTGCCGGCCGCACGTGGTCACCAACGGTGCTTCACCTGACGGCGGGAGCGGCTCCTGCCCTGACCGATTCATCTCCTCCACGACCTTCCCTGAGTACCCGGCGAGGTATCAGGAGCAGCGCGGAACGGGCCCGGGTTGTTCCCGACGTGCGCGGGGCGGCCGTAGCGCACCGTGTCCGTCCGTACGGCGGACCGTGGTGGTCCCGGGCCGTCGGGTGAACCCCGGGCGAATTCTCGCCCGCCCTCCGGTCAGAACAGGGTCAAGGGACGCGGTGGGGGTCTCGGCGCCCTCATAAGATCGCTGGTACCGCCACCTTTCGTACGACTCCCCTTGGAGGCCCGGCGTGCCCGAAACCGCGCGCGGCGCCGAAGCCGAAGCCGAGCCCGGTCCGATAGCGCCCTCGTCGGCCCCCGCCGGACGGCGCCGCACCATCCTGCTCACCGCCGGCGCGCTCGTCGCCGTGGCGGCCGTGGGAGCCGGTGTGCTGGCGGCTCGGGGCTCCGGCTCGGACGGGAAAGCCGCGGCTGCCGTCGACGGGCTGCCGCACACCACCGTCGAGGTCGCGACCTCCGGCTGCGGCAACGGCTGGACGCATCCGCGGGCGGGGCACCAGGTCTTCGAGTTGCACAACACGTCCAGCACGGCGGCCGAGGTGTATCTGACCGATCCGGCGACCGGCGCGGTCTACGGTGAGGTCGAGGGGCTGGCGCCGGGAACGGTCCGGCCGCTCGGGGTGACCCTCGGCAACGGGTCGTATGCCTTCAAGTGTCTGCCCGACGACGCCGACGCCGTGACCGGGCCCACCGTGCGGATCACCGGTTCGAAGGTGAGGAGCGGACCGGCCGCCGTCCCGATCACCCAGCAGGAACTCATCCCGCCCACGCTCGCCTATCAGAAGTGGATCCAGGCGCGCACCGTCGAACTGGCCCGGAAGACCGATGTGTTGCGGGCCGCAGTCGATCGGGGCGACCTCGCCGCGGCCCGCAAGGCGTGGCTGCCCGCACATCTCGTCTACGAGCGGATGGGCGCCGCCTACGGCACGTTCGGCGACTCCGACGGGGCGATCAACGGCACCACGGCCGGGCTCTCCGGCGGGGTGCGCGACGCCGGGTTCACCGGGTTCCACCGGGTCGAGTACGGGCTGTGGCACGGCGAGTCGGCTAGCGGGCTGCGCGGACCGGCCGGCCAACTCGCCAAGGACGTCCACGCGTTGGAGAGCAGTTGGCCCACTCAGCGGATGGACCCGGCCGACACCGGTCTGCGCGCGCACGAAATCCTGGAGAACACCGTGCAGTTCGAGCTGACCGGCCGCACCGACTACGGCAGCGGCACCAACCTGGCCACCGCCCGCGCCAACCTCGACGGCACCCGCGTACTGCTGGGGTACCTGCGCCCGCTGCTGAAGACACGTGACGCGGGGTTCGGTGAACTCGGCGACTGGATGGACCGGGCGCAGCACACCCTGGACGGCCTCGACCACTCCGGGAAGTGGACGCCGCTCGCCCAACTCACCCGTGCGCAGCGGGAGAAGGTCGACGCCGACCTCGGTGGACTGGTCGAGCGGCTGGCCGACGTGGCCGCCCTCACGGACGTACGGAGGACCGCGTGAAGCGCGCGAACGAGGTAGGCCGCCGGGGCTTCCTGGCGAGTGCGGCCGCCGTGGCCGGTGCCGGTCTGGTGGCCGCCGATCGGGATGCCGCCTCGGCTGCCGTGCAGACTTCGGCGAGCGTGCCCTTCCATGGCCCGCACCAGGCCGGGATCGTCACCCCCGCGCAGCGCGCCACGGCGTTCGTGTCCTTCGACACCACCGCCGAGAACCGGGCCGAACTGACCGACCTACTGCGGACGTTGACCGACCGGGCCCGTTTCCTGACCGCCGGTGGCAGCCCGGAGGATCTGGGCATCACCGCGCCGCCCGCCGACTCCGGCACGCTGGGCCCGGACCTCCCGGCCGACCGGCTGAGTGTCACGGTCGGCGTCGGGGCCTCGCTCTTCGACGACCGCTACGGGCTGGCGAAGCTCGCGCCTCGCCGGCTGACCGCGATGCCGTCGTTCCCCGACGACGATCTGAACGCCGACTGGTGTCACGGGGACCTGAGCGTGCAGTTCTGCGCGGACAGCGCGGACACCGTGCTGCACGCCCTGCGCGATGTCACCCGGCACACGCGCGGGGGCCTCCAAGTGCGGTGGCGGACGGACGGGTTCATCAGTCCGCCGCGCCCCTCGGGCACCCCGCGCAACCACCTGGGCTTCAAGGACGGCATAGCCAACCCGGCGGTGACCGACGCCCGCGCGATGAACGACCTTGTGTGGGTGGGCAGTAGCAGCGGTGAACCGGACTGGGCCACCGGCGGCAGCTATCAAGTCGTACGGCTGATACGGATGTTGGTGGAGTTCTGGGACCGGGTCTCGATCACCGAGCAGGAGCGGATGTTCGGCCGGGCCCGGGACACCGGCGCCCCGCTGGACGGGCACCACGAGAAGGACACCCCGAACTTCGCGCAGGACCCGCAGGGCGATGTCATCCCGCTCGACAGCCACATCCGGCTCGCCAACCCGCGCACCACGCAGAGCGCCGACCAGCGCATCCTGCGCCGGGGCTACAACTACGACCGGGGCATGGACAGCAACGGCAACCTCGACATGGGCCTGCTGTTCTGCTGCTACCAGCAGGACCTGGCCCGGCAGTTCGAGAACGTGCAGAAGCGGCTGGCCGGTGAACCGCTGGTCGACTACATCTCCCCGTACGGCGGCGGCTACTTCTTCGCCCTGCCCGGCGTGCGCGACGCCTCCGACTGGCTGGGCCGCAGCCTGCTGACCTGATAGACCGCCGACCTGAGACGCCGGTCAAGAACAGGCCAACAGACCATGAGAAATTCCTGACCGGGCGTTCGCCCTCGCGTCATTGCCGCTCCCCCGCCCCGCCGTCACCATTGCGCAGGCTTCGGCCGTAGGTGCCATGGCCACCGATGGCGTGGCAGCAGAACCACTGCTCCCGGAAGGCGAGACAGCATGATCGGCAAAGGAAGAAACCCAGGCGCACGGCGCCGGTTGACACGCGTGGGCGCCCTGCTCGGCGCCGCGGCCCTGGCCACCGCGGGCGGCGCGTTCCCCGCGGCGGCGGCCTCGAACGGCCACAAGCCCTCGGGCGGCACGCACACGTCGACGCCGATCAAGCACGTGGTCGTGATCTACGACGAGAACATCTCCTTCGACCACTACTTCGCCACCTACCCCCAGGCCGCGAACACCGACGGCACGAAGTTCAAGGCCGCGGCGCACACGCCGAAGGCCGACAACCTGCTCAACGCCGGTCTGTTGAAGAAGAACCCGAACCTCTACACGCCGACGCGGCTGAGCAGTTCGCAGGTGATGACCTGCGACCAGAACCACTCCTACGGCCCCGAGCAGTACGCGGCCGACGGTGGCAAGGCCGACAAGTACGTCGAGAACACCGAGGTCAACAAGTGCACCGGCCTCTTCGGTGAGCCCGGCCTGGTGATGGACTACTACGACGGCAACACCGTCACGGGCATGTGGAACTACGCCCAGCAGTACGCGCTGAACGACCACTCCTTCAGCTCGGTCTACGGCCCCTCGACGCCCGGCGCCCTGAACCTGATATCGGGTCAGACGCACGGCGTGATATCCGTCGACCCGGCCTCCGGCACCGAGAACCCGAAGCAGACGACGACTCCGGACTCGTACGCGGTGGTCTCCCCGAACGCCAAGGGTGTCGGCACGGTCATCAACGACCCCGACCCGGCCTTCGACGACTGCTCGGACAAGGACCACTCCTCGACCAGCGCGCTCGCGGTGATGCAGGGCAAGAACATCGGTGACCTGCTCAACTCCAAGGGTGTGAGCTGGGGTTGGTTCCAGGGCGGCTTCCGGCCGAGCACCGCGTGGGACGGCAAGAGCGGTGACTACGCCAAGTGCGGCGGTACCACCCACACCAATGTCGGCGGCGCGGCCTCCGAGGACTACAGCCCGCACCACTCGCCGTTCGAGTACTACAAGTCGACGTCCAACCCGCACCACTTGGCCCCGAAGTCGGTCGCCGAGATCGGGCACAACGGCCGTGCGAACCACAACTACGACCTGACCGACTTCGACGCCGCGCTGAAGGCGAACAACCTTCCCGCGGTGAGCTTCCTGAAGGCGGCCGAGTACCAGGACGGGCACGCGGGTTACTCCGACCCGGCCGACGAGCAGAACTTCCTGATCAAGGAGATCAACGCCCTTCAGCAGTCGCCCGAGTGGAAGTCGACGGCGGTCGTGCTCGCCTACGACGACTCCGACGGCTGGTACGACCACGTGTCCTCGAAGGTGCTGAACGGCTCCACGGACTCCACCGTCGGCTCCAACGGCAAGGCCACGGACAGCCCCGCCTGCCAGTCCGGTCCGGCCGCCAAGAGCGGCTACGCGGACCGCTGCGGACCGGGCACCCGGCAGCCGCTGCTGGTCGTCTCGCCGTACAGCAAGGTCAACAAGATCGACCACACCGCCACCGAGCAGGCGTCGATCACGCAGTTCATCGAGGACAACTGGCGCACGGGCCGGATCGGTGACGCGTCCTTCGACAAGAGGGCGGGCAGCCTGAGCGGCATGTTCGACTTCAAGCACCCGAACAACAAGCAGGTGCTGCTGAACGCGAACGGTTCCGTGAAGTCGGTGAAGCGGATTCCGCACTACTCCCAGACCTCGTCGACGGCCACCAAGGCCCCGTACCCGGCGTACGTCCAGGATCTGAAGGCGCAGAACGTCGCCGCGAGCACCGACTCCTCGACGACCCTGCCGGTCGCGATCGGCGCCGGTCTGCTGACTGCGGCGGGAGTCACCACGGCGTTCGCCGTGTACCGCCGCAGGACGCGCACCGCGTCCCTGTAAGTCAGGGCGAACCGGGGCCGGTTGCCCCGTGCCGAGGGCGGCGAGGACCATCTCCTCGCCGCCCTCCGCCATGTCGACGGCGGCCTGATCGCCCCGGTTCCACGCCGCGGCGCCTGCCCCTACACTGGCAGCCCACGAGGTACCGGGTGACCTGCGAGAACAGGTCGGTCGAGCCGACCCGCCGGAGTGAGGAGCGACCCCCCTTGTTCTACTACCTCCTGAAATACGTCATTCTGGGTCCTTTGCTCAGGCTGGTCTTCCGGCCCACCATCGAGGGCCTCGACCACATACCGGAGTCGGGCCCGGCGATCGTCGCCGGCAACCACCTCTCCTTCGCGGACCACTTCCTGATGCCGGCCGTTCTCAAGCGCCGCATCACGTTCCTCGCCAAGGCCGAGTACTTCACCGGCCCCGGCATCCGTGGCCGCCTCACCGCGACCTTCTTCCGCAGCGCGGGCCAGATCCCGGTCGACCGCTCCGGCAAGGAGGCGGGCCAGGCCGCGATCCGCGAGGGCCTCGGCGTCCTGAGCAAGGGCGAGCTGCTCGGCATCTACCCGGAGGGCACCCGCTCCCACGACGGCCGCCTCTACAAGGGCAAGGTCGGCGTGGCGGTCATGGCCCTGAAGGCCCAGGTACCCGTCATCCCCTGCGCGATGATCGGCACCTTCGAGGCCCAGCCGCCCGGCAAGGTCATCCCCAACATCCACCCGGTGACGATCCGCTTCGGCAAGCCTCTCGACTTCTCCCGCTACGAGGGCATGGAGAACGAGAAGGCCATCCTCCGCGCCATCACCGACGAGATCATGTACGCCATCCTCAAGCTCTCCGAGCAGGAGTACGTCGACCAGTACGCGGCCGTCGCCAAGGCGGAGGAGGCGGCCGCGGCGAAGGAACGCAAGTTCCCGCGGCTGCCGCTGAGTTGAACGCGAGCGAGCCGGGATGCGAGTGAGGGGCGGCCGGTTCAGAACCGGCCGCCCCTCGTCACGTACGACTGCTACTTGCCACTGCTACTTCTGTTTACGGCACCGGCGTCGCGTGCGGGGTGCACGTGAAGTCGGCGGCGTCGAGCTTGCCGGTCAACAGGTAGGTGTCCACGCGGGAGTTGATGCACGGGTTGACCAGACCGGTCACACCGTGCGAACCCGCGTCCTTCTCCGTGATGAGCCGGGAGCCCTTGAAACGCTGGTGCAGGACGACAGCGCCCTCGTACGGCGTGGCGGCGTCGCGCTGCGACTGCACGATGAGGACCGGCGGCAGACCCTTGCCGGTCTTGACCTCGACCGGGGACTGCTGCTTGACGGGCCAGGTGGCGCACGGCAGGTTCATCCAGGCGTTGGCCCAGGTCAGGAACGGGTACTGCTTGTTGAGCTCCGTGTTGTCCTTGTCCCACTTCTTCCAGCTGGTGGGCCACTTGGCGTCGGTGCACTCGACGGCCGTGTAGACGGCGTTGCCGTTCTCCGAGGTGATGTTGCCCGCGGTGTCCGACAGATCGGGCGAGGCCGCGTCGATCAGCGGCTGGGGGTCACCGGCGAAGTACTTGCTGAACGCGGTGGCGACCGGCACCCACGAGGAGTCGTAGTACGGGGCGCCCTGGAAGAAGCCGAGCAGCTCGGCCGGACCGACGACCCCGCCGAGCGGGCTCTTCTTCGCGGTGGCCCGCAGCTGCAGCCACTTGGCCTGCACGGCGTCGCGCGTGGTGCCGAGGTGGAAGGCCGCGTCGTTCTTCGCGACCCAGTCCTCCCAGTCCTTCCAGCGGCCCTCGAACGCGACGTCCTGGCCGAGGTTGGCCTCGTACCAGATGTTGTCGCGCGCCGGGTTGACGACGCTGTCGACGATCATGCGGCGCACGTGGCTCGGGAACAGGGTGCCGTAGACGGCGCCGAGGTAGGTGCCGTAGGAGACGCCCAGGTAGTTGAGCTTCTTCTCGCCGAGGGCGGCGCGGATGACGTCGAGGTCGCGCGCGGTGTTCGGCGTGGTCATCTGCGCGAGCATGGTGCGGCCGGTGCGCTCGGCGCAGCCGTCGGCGTACTCACGGGCCAGCTTGCGCTGCGCGTTCTTGTCGGCCGTGGAGTCAGGTACCGGGTCCGCCTTGGGCGCCTTCACGAACTCCTGCGGGTCGATGCAGGAGATGGGCGCCGAGTGGCCGACACCGCGCGGGTCGAAGCCCACGAAGTCGTACGCCTTGGACGTGTTGACCCACAGCGGGTTCTTGGTGGTGACGCGGCGCGGGAAGCGCATTCCGGAGCCGCCCGGGCCGCCGGGGTTGTAGACGAGCGCGCCCTGGCGCTCCTCTTTCGTGCCCGTGCTGGCGATGCGGTCGACGGCCAGCTTGATCGTCTTGCCGTTGGGCTTCGTGTAGTCGATCGGCACGGTGACATAGCCACACTGGATCGGCTTCTCGAAACCCCAGTCGGCGGGGCAGTCCTGCCAGTCGATCCCGGCCTTGGCGGCGCGGGTGGCGGCGAGCGCGGCACCGTGGGCGGCCGCGTCGTCCTTCCCGTGACCAGCGGTCTGGTTGGTCTGCGCGTTGGCCGTGGGTGCCACGACGGCGCCGGCTATCAGAGCCGCCGCGGCGAACCCGGCCGAGCCGAACGCGGTGACGCGGCTCCTCGGTCTGATGAACCTCAAGTGGGCCCCTCCCCGTACATAGTTGCGAAATGGTCTCGGGGGATCCTCGCGGCTGTGAGCCACCTGAGGACAGGGGCTGTTGACCTTCTTTACCAATCCGATAAGCGGAAACGCGCGTCCCGCTCAGCGGATACTCAGCCGAGCGACGCCAACGCCTCGTCCAGCACCCTCCGCAACCGCAGCCCGTCCGTCGCGAGGGCCGTCACCAACACGGCGGGACCGGCGAGCGGCACCAGGGCCGCGTGCTCTCCCAGCATGCGCGCCGCGACCGGCTCCCGGGTGAACTCCGGCCGTACGACGAGGAGTTGCCCCACCGCGCGATGTCCCGCGAGAACGGCGGGCCCGTCCCAGCCGCCCGGCGCTCCGGGCCCGCAGGCCAACTCCTGATCGAGCACGGTACGCCCCGCGACCCGCACCGAGAGCCGACTGGTGAGCCGCCCGGGCTCCTCCCCGGCCCGCCCCAGCACCTGCTCCTCACGCAGCACGAGCCGCGCGGATTGGGCGACCTCGACACGGGTCGTGACGTGCAGGTCGCTCCCGTGCACGGAGATCAACTGCTCGGGCAGCCAGTGCAGTTCACCATCCTCGGCAACACTGAGCCGCACGTCGTACCGCGACTCGCCCTTCGCCTGCCCGGGCAGCGCGATGGTCGCGGCGGCGGACCCGATCCGCAGCCGGGCCCCGCTCTCGACATCGGCCTCGACGGCGAAGTGATCCCCGCCGAGCGGCCCGCTCATGGCCCCGACGAGCATGACCCGCGCCTCGGAACCACTGGCGCGGGTCCGCCGCAGCGCAAGCGGCCCGTCCCCTTCAAGCACGGGCAGCGCGGTACCGCCCCGCCCGTCCTCCCGGGCCACGATCCGCGCGGTGGCCCGTACCCCGGTCGCGATCACGCCGCCCACGCGGAGAGTTGCGCACGCACCCAGGCGGCAACGTCAGCTACCCCTGCCTCGGTCCGCAATGACTGGAAGACAACGGGCAGTTCGGCCCGCTGAGCCTTGGCATCGGCGGCCATCCGCCCCAGATCGGACCCCACGTACGGCGCGAGGTCGGTCTTGTTGACGACCAGCAGATCGGCGGTGGTCACCCCGGGCCCACCCTTGCGCGGAATGTCGTCCCCGCCGGCGACGTCGATCACGAAGATCTGCGCGTCGACGAGCCCCTTGGAAAAGGTCGCGGTGAGGTTGTCCCCACCGGACTCCACCAGGATCAGATCCAGCGGCCCGACCTCGTCCTCCAGATCCTCGACCGCTTCGAGGTTGGCGGAGATGTCGTCCCGGATCGCGGTGTGCGGACATGCCCCCGTCTCGACGGCGGCAATCCGCTCGGGCGGCAACACGGCCTCCCGAAGCAGGAATTCGGCGTCCTCGCGGGTGTAGATGTCGTTGGTGACGACAGCGAGGGACAGCTCGTCACGCAGGGCCCGGCAGAGCGCGGCGACGGTAGCGGTCTTACCGGAACCGACGGGCCCGCCGAGACCGATACGCAGGGCGCGACGGGTGCCGTCGATGCGGTGAGCGTCGGCGCTGACGGCGGCGGGGCCGTCGTGGGTGTGGTCGAGGTGCATGAGTGCGGCTCCTTACGTGTTTCTACGGTGCTTACGGCCCCGGCACCTTTTCATCTGGGCCGGCGCCATCCAGCTTCGGCGCCTTTTCACCCGGGCCGGCATCATCCAGCCCGTCCGGCGTTTGAGGACGAGGCCGTTCAGGCCGATCGGGGGTCCAGGGGGCGGAGCCCCCTGGGATCGGGGTCGAAGGGGCAGAGCCCCTGGAGGATGGGACGGGTAGGGGCGGCGGGGGCGAGAAAACCCCTAGGACGCGAACAACCGCACAGCCCAAGCAGCATGCGCCTCCGCCCCGATCTCCAGCAGCGGCGCCGACGCACACGGCAACGCATCGACCCCCTCGTCGACCACACGCCGCCCCGCCTCCACCGCCCGATCCGCGACAAGGTCCAACTCCGGCGCCAACCGAGCCAGTACAGCCGTAGCGTCGAACGGATCAAGACTCAGCAACCGCACCGTCGCGGAGGCAGGCCCACTCACACTCTCGTAGGCCGCGCAGTAAGCCGCATCCTCAGCCCCCAGCCCAGCCGCCCGAGCCACCAACCCCAACACAACCGGCTGATGCGCCCCCTTGGGGAACTCCCGCGCGAGGGCGTCCAGTTCGGCCGACGGCCAGGTCGCCCGAGCGGCCCGCATCAACTGCCGCCCGAGTTTCCGCGCGGCCACCCGCAACGCGGGCGAGGGCGTCCGCGCATCCGCGGCGGCGTCCAACTCGACCGGATCGACACCGAGTACGGCAGCCGCGGCGAGGGTGGCCGACACGAGCCCGGCCGTATGCAACCGCCCCCGGCAGAAGTCGCCGAGGCTCGCCGCCCCGGTGACCCGCCCGGCCTTGACGGCCGCCTCCGCCCCGCCGGAGTGCGCGTGCCCTCCGGCGGGAAAGCGCCCATCGGCCAGAACCAGCAATGCTCCCCTGGACATCAGAAGAGGAAGTACCGCTGGGCCATGGGCAGTTCGGCCGCCGGAGTCGCCTCGACGAGCTCCCCGTCGATGTGCACGGCGAAGCTGTCGGGGTCGACCTGGACGCGCGGCCGGGCATCGTTCTCGCGCATGTCGGCCTTGGTGACCGAGCGGGTGGACTCGATGGCAACGAACTTCTTGCCGAGGTCGAGCCGTTCCGGCAGCCCGTCATCGATCGCCAACTGCGCGACGAAGTTGAAGGAGTTGGCGGCCGGCGCCCGTCCGATCGCGCCGAACATCGGACGCGGCAGAATCGGCTGCGGAGTGGGGATGGACGCATTCGCGTCACCCATCTGCGCATACGCGATCTGTCCGCCCTTGATGACGAGGTGCGGCTTGACGCCGAAGAACGCCGGTTCCCACAGCACGAGGTCGGCGAGCTTGCCCGTCTCGACGGAGCCGATCTCACGGGCGAGGCCCTGCGCGAGCGCGGGGTTGATCGTGTACTTGGCGACGTAGCGCCGTACGCGATGGTTGTCCGCGCGGCCGTCACCCGGCAGCGAACCCCGACGCCGCTTCATCACATGCGCCGTCTGCCAGGTCCGCAGAATCACCTCACCCACGCGCCCCATCGCCTGCGCGTCGGAGGAGATGATCGAGATGGCGCCGAGGTCGTGGAGGATGTCCTCCGCGCCGATCGTCGAGGGGCGGATGCGGGACTCGGCAAAGGCCAGGTCCTCGGGGACCGCCGGGTTGAGGTGGTGGCAGACCATCAGCATGTCGAGGTGTTCCTCGGCGGTGTTGACGGTGTAGGGCCGGGTCGGGTTGGTGGAGCTGGGCAGCACGTGCGGCTCGGAGACCACGGTCATGATGTCCGGCGCGTGCCCACCGCCCGCACCCTCGGTGTGGTAGGCGTGGATGCCCCGTCCGGCGATCGCGGCGAGGGTGTCGCCGACGAACCCGGCTTCGTTCAACGTGTCGGTGTGGATGGCGACTTGGATGCCGGTCCGGTCGGCGACGGTCAGCGAGGCGTCGATGACGGCGGGGGTCGAGCCCCAGTCCTCATGCAGCTTCAGTCCCAGCGCTCCCCCGCGGATCTGGGACATCATCGCGTCGTGCGAGACGGTGTTGCCCTTGCCGAGGAAGCCGATGTTGAGCGGGTACTGCTCCATCGCCGCCATCATCCGGGCCAGATGCCAGGGGCCGGGGGTGACCGTGGTCGCCTTGGAACCCTCGGCCGGACCGGTGCCGCCGCCGACCAGGGTGGTGACCCCTGCGGAGAGCGCCTCGTCGGCGATCTGCGGGCAGATGAAGTGGACGTGCGCGTCGACGGCACCCGCCGTGAGGATGCGTCCGTTGCCCGCGATGACCTCGGTCTCGGGGCCGATCACCAGGTCGGGGTGGATGCCGTCCATGGTGTCGGGGTTGCCGGCCTTGCCGATGCCGGTGATGCGGCCGTCGCGGATGCCGACGTCGGCCTTGACGACGCCCCAGTGGTCGACGATCACGGCGCCGGTGATGACGGTGTCGGGGGTGCCGTCTGCGCGCGTAGCTCGCGCCTGGCCCATCGACTCGCGGATGACCTTGCCGCCGCCGAACACGGCCTCGTCACCGGCGAGTCCGGGACCGCCGCTGCGGTCCTCCTCGATCTCGATCAGCAGATCGGTGTCGGCGAGCCGGATGCGGTCGCCGGTGGTCGGCCCGAAGAGGTCCGCGTACGCGGCACGGGAGATCTCAGGCATCGAGGGCACCTCCGGTCTCCCCGCGCAGTCCGGGCACGACACGGGCGCCGGCCAGCGGGACGAGTTCGACGTCGACGGGAATCCCCGGCTCGAAGCGCACGGCCGTACCGGCGGCGACGTTGAGCCGCTTGCCGCGGGCCGCGGCGCGGTCGAACGCGAGGCCGGGGTTGGCCTCGGCGAAGTGGTAGTGGGAGCCGACCTGGACGGGCCGGTCGGCGGCGTTGAGGACGGTCATCCGTGTGACCTCGCGGCCCGCGTTGTAGACGATCGGGTCGTCCGCGAACAGGAACTCTCCGGGAATCATGGCGTCGCTCCCCTTCGTCAGACGATCGGGTCGTGGACGGTGACGAGCTTGGTGCCGTCCGGGAAGGTCGCCTCGACCTGTACGTCGTGGATCATCTCGGGGATGCCCTCCATGACGTCGTCCCTGGTGAGCAGCTTGCGCCCGGAGGACATCAGCTCGGCGACGGTACGGCCGTCACGGGCGCCTTCGAGGATGTGCGACGTGATGAGGGCGATCGCCTCGGGGTGGTTCAGCTTCAGACCACGGGCCCGGCGCTTCTCGGCCACGTCGGCCGCCACATGGATCAGCAGCCTCTCTTGCTCGTGCGGGGTCAGTTGCACGCTCCCACCTCACAGTCCTCGCTCCGGACCGTGCGGGGTCCGGTTGCCGCTTGAACGCTCCGCTCGGAGTGCGGGACGTCATCCGCGGGCCCGTCGTGGCTGGTCGCGCAGTTCCCCGCGCCCCTTCGGGGGCGCTGCCGAACCGCAGCGGACTTCGCCGGACCCGCTCAGCCCCCAGGGCAAAATCCCTGGTGGCATCGATCGGCAGGCTAGTTGGACCGAGTTTCAAGCAAGTTAACCGAGCTGTGATCAGGACAATCACATCTACGCCCGTAGAGCACGCCCGCGCTAAGCGGGATTCGACCCCCGGTGCTCGGCCGCGATGCCGAACCGCTGGTGTTCGCGAGGAGCGGACGCGACCTCGCGGACGTGCGAGACGGCACTGATCACCTGCTCGTCGGCGTTCGCGTCGAGCTTGTCGAGCTCGTCGAGTCGCTCCAGGTCGGCGGCGGAGACCAGCGCGACAAGGGGCTTGCCGTGCCGTGTCACGACGACGCGCTCACCGCCGTACACCACCCGGTTGATCAGGTCGGCGAGCTCAGCCCTGGCTTGTGTCACCGGAATCTCGTAGGCCATACCCCCATCATAACGTCATGTACGTCCTGTACATTTCTTACAGATGCCGAAGGAGGGGTACCCATGACCCGACCGTCCGCCCGCCACGTCCTGCCGGAGTTCTCCGAGCGCACCAGCTCCGGGCACCGGACCCTCGACCCGTACTCGAAGCTGCTGGAGGAGCGGATCGTGTTCCTCGGGACGCCGATCGACGACATCTCGGCGAACGATGTGATGGCCCAGTTCATGCACCTCGAGTACCAGGCGCCGGACCGGGACATCTCGCTGTACATCAACTCGCCCGGCGGATCGTTCACCGCGATGTCGGCGATCTACGACACGCTCCAGTACGTCAGTTGCGACGTGGAGACGATCTGCCTGGGCCAGGCCGGCTCGTCCGCCGCGGTGCTGCTGGCGGCGGGCACTCCGGGCAAGCGGTCGGCGCTGCCGGGTGCGCGGGTGGTGATCCATCAGCCCTCGTTCACCGAGCCGGTCCGGGGTCAGGCGAGTGATCTCGTCATCCAGGCCGAGGAGTTGGCGCGTACGCGGGCCCAACTGGAGGAAATGCTGGCCCTGCACACGGGCCGGACGGTGGAGCAGGTGAGCGCGGACATCGAGCGGGACCGGATCATGAACGCCCAACAGGCCCTGGAATACGGGTTGGTGGACCGGATCGTGACCACCCGCAAGTCCTCGTTCACCGAGCAGGGCGGGGAGTGAGCCGACGATGCTGCCGCCGGAACTTCCGCCGCTGCCCGCACTGACGCGCGCCGAGGGCGAGTTGATCGATCGTTACCTGGATGTGGCCGATCTGCTGGGCCGTATCAACCCGGCGCACCACGGGGACACGTACCGTGGACTGCGGGCCGCTCAGGCGCTGGTGGCCAAGGCGACCCAGTTGCGGGACGCTCTGGCGCTGATGCACCAGCGGGGCGAGACCGAGTTGCACGCGCCCACGCTGGCGCGTGCGCTGCGCGTGCTGGACGGGGAGCGCCGCACGGCGCGCGTCACCCTCCCCGCACCCTCCGACAGTTGAGGGACGCGGAGCCGTTCCCGGCGGACGCGTCTCGCCAAAGGCGCGTCCGGAGCGGAGTCGAAACGGACCAAACGGCGTACCCCTGTTCGGAGTAGACACCCCTCCTTCCACAAGCCCGTTGGGGTTGCGCAACGCGCGTAGTCCAGTGGGGACGGTGAGGCGTTCCGCCGCTGGTCCGGGGGCATTTGACCCCCTCGACACCTATTCGAACATCATGGTGTCCACCCGAACGGGTGAGTGGTGAGTAACCCCACAAATCCCCGATTCCGTTGGGATTTTCGGACATCCATAGGTGAAGATCCCTGTCTGACGACAAGACCCCGCCGCAGCGGCGGGGCGATCTGGGCGGACGCCGAGTCCTGCCGCCGCCCGGATGACAGGTCGACAGGATTGCATCGGCAGGAGTGGAGGACCCAAGCACGACGGGTCGCCGGAACGGTCACGCCATGGCCGGGTCGAGCAGCCCTTGGGGTGAAGCCGCGTCAGCGGCCGGGCAACTTTGTCAGCCCGAATCCGACAGGTCATCCTTCACAGGCGGCTGACGAAGGGTTGCGCATGACTGCGCTCAATCGTGTCCCGTCGCTGATGGTCAGGGCCGGTACGGCCTCGGCTTTCGCCATCGCCGCCGTCGGCGGCTCCGTCGTGATACCGGGCGTCGCATCCGACGCCGCGGCCGCGACACCCGCGACGAAGGCACTTCAGGTGGCCGCCTCCAAGAAAGGCTCCCCGTACAGGTACGGGGCCACCGGTCCGGGCCGCTTCGACTGCTCCGGGCTCACGCTGTACTCGTACAAGAAGGCGGGCAAGAAACTGCCCCGTACGGCGGCCCAGCAGTACAACAAGACCCACCACATCTCGGCCAAGAGCCGCAAGGCCGGGGACCTGGTGTTCTTCCACTCGGGCTCCAGCGTCTACCACGTCGGCATCTATGCCGGGAAGGGAAAGATCTGGCACGCCCCGAAGACCGGGGACGTGGTGCGTCTGCAGAAGATCTGGACCAAGAGCGTCTGGTACGGCCGGGTCAGCTAGGACAGAACCTGGCCCTCGCTGAACCCCCCGAGGGGGTGGCTGCCCACCTGACGGGCCGCCACCCCCTCGGGTGCTCCCGGGCGTTCGGGGCGCGCGCTACGGCTCCTGCTGGACCGCGGTGGTCACCGGACGGGCCGGTACCGTCCAGGGCACCTCGATGGAGACCGTCTTCCCGCCCTCCCGAGTGGCCCGGACCTTGAGTTTGCCGCCGCACTCCGCGGTCAGCCAGCGGATGATGACCATGCCGCGGCCGTTGTCCTGCTGGACCGCCGCGGGCAGGCGTTTGGGGAAGCGGGGATGGCTGTCGGTGACACCGATGCGCAGCTGTTCGTCACGCTCCAGCTCGATGTCCACCGTGAAGGTGGGTGACTGCCCGAAGGTGTGCTGTACGGCGTTGGTGGCCAGTTCGGAGACGATGAGGCGGATGGTGTCGGCGACCTCCGCGTCCGCCGGCAGTCCCCATTCCGCGAGAGTCCCGACCACGTAGGTGCGGGCGGTGGAGACCGAGGCGGGATCGCTCGGCAGAGTGACGGATGCTTCCAGATGGTCTGCCATGGCGCGGTCGTCCCTTTCCCGCGGGACCGGTGTCCGACACGGAGCGGATGGTTCGAGTACGGTCCCGGACTGGTGCTTCTTCGCCAGACTGCCATTACCGCGTCGCCAACGGTGCCGATCCACCAAGATATGCATATATCTGTCGCTCGAAGCGGTGAACTCTGCGAACCCAGACTCTATTTGGGCGGCTCGGAAGGAGTAAGGAGAAACCCATGCAGTACGGTCCCGCGGTGCGCCGCCGGAAACTGGGTGCCGAACTGCGCGCGCTGCGCGCGGGGGTGGGACTCACCAGCGGTGAGGCGGCCCGGCTGGTCGGCTGGCACCAGTCGAAGGTGAGCCGGATCGAGACCGGCGCGAGTGGCGTGAAAGCGCCCGACGTACGGTTACTTCTGGACGCCTATCAGGTCGGCGACGCACAACTTCGGGACATGCTGCTCGTGTTGGCGGGCTCCGAGGACGGCGGCGGCCGGCACCACTGGTGGCACGCCTATCGCGGTGTACTGCCGCCCGCCTACCGGGACTTCATCAGCCTGGAGTCGCAGGCCAGCACGATCCGCACGCTGGAGACCTCGGTGGTCCCCGGCCTGTTGCAGACGCCCGAGTACGCCCGGGCGGTGACCCGGGCCGCCGTGGGCGGGCTCGACGACGACGGGACCGAGCGGCTCGACGCGCTGGTGCAGGTGCGGCTGGCCCGGCAGGACGTGCTGCGGGTGGATCCGCCGCTGGCACTGAGCGTGGTCCTCGACGAGGCGGTGTTGCGCCGGGAGGTCGGCGGGCCGAGTGTGATGGCACGTCAGCTGGAGCGGCTCATGGAGGCGGCCCACCTGCCCCAAGTGAGGCTTCAGGTCTTGCCGTTCGCCGCAGGAGCGCACATCGGCATCACCGGCCCTTTCGTAATCTTCTCCTTTCCGAGCACTTCTGATCTGGACGTGGTTGTTCTCGACCACTTGACGAGTAGCCTCTACCTCGAACGGAAAGAAGACCTAGAGGCCTACAGCGAGGCCTTCAACACCCTTCAGTTCCACGCCCTTTCGCCCGAGGATTCGTTGGATTACATCGCCGGGATAGGTGACGGCGCGTAAGGAGGCACCATGTCTGCACTGCCTCGGAACGTACCTTCGAGTACCGATCTGCACGGGGTGCGGTGGCTGCGCAGCAGCTACAGCACGGGAGCGAACAACTGCGTCGAGGCGGCCAGCCCGCGCTCAGGCCCCGGCACGGGGCTGCTCGCCGTACGCGACTCGAAGGAACCGCAAGGACCCGCCCTGCTCTTCTCCCCCGAGAGCTGGACGGGCTTCCTCACCGCGTTCCACTGATCGGTTCCCCCATCGTCAGCGGCACACGACCGTGTCACGCCGACTCATGGTCGCGTCTCGCCGATCACACGTACAGCGCGTTCGATCTCCGCCCCGGAGAGGTCCGCTCGGGCGGTCAGCCTGAGCCGTGAGATGCCGTCGGGCACGGAAGGAGGACGGAAGCAGCCCACGGCCAGCCCTGCCGCACGGCAGTCGGCCGCCCATTGCACGGCCGCCTCCGGGGACGGCGCGCGCACCGAGACCACGGCGGCGTCCGGACGTACCGCTTCCAGACCCGCGGCGGTCAGCCGCGCGTGCAGGTCACCCGCCACGGCGCGGGCCCGGGCAGCCCGCTCGGGCTCGCGCCGCAGCAGGGTGAGCGCCGCCAGCGCGGCACCCGCCGCCGCAGGCGCCAGTCCCGTGTCGAAGATGAACGTCCGTGCCGCGTTGACCAGATGGTCGATCACCCGGGCCGGCCCGAGCACGGCCCCGCCCTGGCTGCCCAGCGACTTGGACAGCGTGACCGTCACGACCACGTCCTCGGCCCCGGCGAGCCCCGCCGCGTACGGCGCCCCGCGCCCACCGTCGCCCAGCACCCCGAGCCCGTGCGCGTCGTCGAGCAGCAGCCCCGCCCCGGACTCCCGGCACGCCTCGGCGAGCGCGCCCACCGGCGCCGCGTCCCCGTCCACGGAGAACACCGAGTCGGACACGACGACGGCCTGCCCGTCGTGCGTCCGCAGCGCCTTGCGCACTCCGTCCGGATCGGCGTGTCCTACGACCTGGGTGGCGCCCCGGGCCAGTCGGCAGCCGTCGATCAGCGAGGCGTGGTTGCCCGCGTCGGAGACGATCAGCGAGCCGTGCGGCGCGAGGGTGGTGACCGCGGCGAGGTTGGCCGCGTAGCCGGACGAGAAGACGAGGGCCGCCTCGAATCCGCAGAACTCGGCCAGTTCACGCTCCAGTTGGACGTGCAATTCGGTCGTTCCGGTGACGAGCCGCGACCCGGTGGACCCGCCGCCCCAGGTCCGCGCCGCCGCGGCGGCCCCCTCGACGACCTCGGCGTGATGGGCCAGACCCAGGTAGTCGTTGCTCGCGAGATCGAGGAGCGGCGAGTCGGCGGGACGCGGCCGCAGAGTGCGTACGAGCCCGGCGCGGCGGCGCTGCTCCGCCTGGTCGTCGATCCAGCCGAACGCCATGGTTCCTCCGGGACTTTTGTAGGCAGTGCACAGACAGTAATCGGACGACCAGCCGCCCAGGATGTGGCAATACCCACACGTCGAACCCCGTCTCTTGTCCGATCTCTCCTTGGCCGCGGGCGGTCCCGTAGGACAGGATCGGGCCTCATGGACCTGCTGAACACGCTCGTGGACAAGGGGCTTCGGCGTGAACTGCCGACCCGCGCGGAAGCACTCGCCGTCCTCGCCACCTCCGACGACGACCTGCTGGATGTCGTGGCCGCGGCCGGAAAGGTGCGCCGGCACTGGTTCGGCCGACGGGTGAAGCTCAACTACCTCGTCAACCTGAAGTCCGGCCTGTGCCCCGAGGACTGCTCGTACTGCTCGCAGCGGCTCGGTTCCAAGGCCGACATCCTGAAGTACACGTGGCTGAAACCCGACGACGCCTCGAAGGCCGCGGCGGCCGGTGTGGCGGGTGGCGCCAAGCGGGTCTGTCTGGTGGCCTCCGGCCGGGGCCCGACCGACCGGGACGTGGACCGGGTCGCGGGCACCATCAAGGCGATCAAGGACCAGAACGAGGGCGTCGAGGTGTGCGCCTGCCTCGGCCTGCTCTCCGACGGCCAGGCCGACCGGCTGCGCGAGGCCGGCGCGGACGCCTACAACCACAACCTCAACACGTCCGAGTCGACGTACGGGGACATCACCACCACCCACACCTACGCCGACCGCGTCGACACCGTGCAGAAGGCGCACGCGGCCGGCCTGTCCGCCTGCTCCGGCCTGATCGCCGGCATGGGCGAGACCGACGAGGACCTGGTGGACGTCGTCTTCTCCCTCCGCGATCTCGACCCGGACTCGGTGCCGGTGAACTTCCTGATCCCGATGGAGGGCACCCCGCTCGCCCAGGAGTGGCACCTCACCCCGCAGCGGTGTCTGCGCATCCTCGCGATGGTCCGCTTCGTCTGCCCGGACGTCGAGGTGCGCATCGCGGGCGGCCGTGAGGTCCACCTGCGCACGATGCAGCCCCTCGCCCTGAACCTCGCCAACTCGATCTTCCTCGGCGACTACCTCACGTCCGAGGGCCAGGCCGGCCACACCGACCTGGAGATGATCGCGGACGCGGGCTTCGAGGTGGAGGGCGCGGGCGAGGTGACGCTGCCGGAGCACCGGGCGGCTGTGGCGACGGGTGGGTGCGGTTCGCACGAGAGCGCGGGCTGCGGGTCGCACGAAGGTGCCGGGTGCGGTTCGACGGAGGGCGCCGGATGCGGTGGGCACGAGGGCGCTGGCGTCTGCGGCTCCAGCGCCCCTGCCACGTCTACGTCCGCCCCCGTGCCGCAGGTCGACGAGGTCCGTCGCGACCTGGTCTCCGTACGCCGTCGAGGTGCCGGAACGGATCTCGCGCCCAATGCCTGACCCGACCGGCCGCCTGCCCGTCCCGGAGCTGCTGGAACTGGACCGGCGGCACGTCTGGCATCCGTACGGCCCGATGCCGGGCCGCACAGAACCGCTCGTCGTCGCGTCGGCGAGCGGGGTGCGGCTCCAACTCGCGGACGGCGCGGGCGAGTTGGTCGACGGCATGTCGTCCTGGTGGTCGGCGATCCACGGCTACAACCACCCCGTGCTCAACGAGGCCGCGCGCGAGCAGCTGGGCCGGATGAGCCACGTGATGTTCGGCGGGCTCACCCACGAGCCCGCCGTACGGCTGGCGAAGCTCCTTGTCGACATGTCTCCCGACGGCCTGGAGCACGTGTTCCTGGCCGACTCGGGCTCGGTGTCGGTCGAGGTCGCGGTGAAGATGTGCCTGCAGTACTGGCGCTCGCTCGGCCGCCCCGCGAAACAGCGCCTGCTGACCTGGCGCGGCGGCTACCACGGCGACACCTGGCAGCCGATGTCGGTGTGCGACCCCGAGGGCGGGATGCACGAGCTGTGGTCGGGAGTTCTGCCGAGCCAGGTGTTCGCCGACGCACCACCGACCGAATACGAAGACTCGTACGCGGCCCATCTCCACGAGCTGATCGAACGGCACGCGCACGAACTGGCCGCGGTGATCGTGGAACCGGTGGTGCAGGGCGCGGGCGGGATGCGGTTCCACTCCCCCGCGTATCTGCGAGTGCTGCGCGAGGCGTGCGACGCGCACGACGTGCTGCTGGTGTTCGACGAGATCGCGACGGGTTTCGGCCGCACGGGAGCCTTGTTCGCGGCGGACCACGCGGCCGTCACGCCTGATGTGATGTGCGTGGGCAAGGCGCTGACCGGCGGCTATATGACGATGGCGGCGACGCTGTGCACGTCACGCGTGGCGGACGGCATCTCGCGCGGCGAGGTGCCGGTCCTGGCCCACGGCCCGACATTCATGGGCAACCCGCTGGCGGCGGCCGTGGCCTGCGCCTCGCTCGAACTCCTCCTGACCCAGGACTGGTTGACGGAGGTCAAGCGCATCGAGGCGGCCCTGCGGGAGGGCTTGGCCCCGGCGTCAGGAATCCCCGGCGTCAGGGACGTCCGCGTCCTCGGCGCCATCGGCGTGGTCCAACTCGACCACCCCGTCGACATGAAGGCCGCCACGGACGCGGCCGTCCGCGAGGGCGTGTGGCTACGGCCGTTCCGCGACCTCGTCTACACGATGCCGCCGTACGTCACGGGCGACGCCGACGTGGCGCGCATCACCCGCGCGGTGTGCGCGGCGGCACGGGAGGGATGACATGCCGGTACTGGTGATCACGGGCACGGGCACGGAGGTCGGCAAGACGATCACCACGGCCGCGGTAGCCGCAGCGGCGGTCGCGGCCGGCCGCACGGTGGCCGTCCTGAAGCCCGCCCAGACGGGTCTACGGCCGGACGAGCGAGGGGACGCCGACGAGGTCGCGAGACTCGCGGGCACCGTGACGGCGGCCGAACTGGCCCGCTACCCCGAGCCGTTGGCCCCCGGCACGGCGGCACGCAGGGCCGGTATGCGTCCGGTTCGCCCGCACGAAGTGGCGGAAGCGGCCCAGAAGTTGGCCACAGAGCACGACCTCGTGCTGGTCGAGGGTGCGGGCGGGCTGCTCGTACGGTTCGACGCGGAGGGCGGCACGCTGGCGGACGCGGCGCGGTTGCTGGGCGCCCCGGTGCTGGTCGTGGCGTCGGCGGGTCTGGGCACCCTGAACACCACGGAACTGACGGCCCGTGAACTCCGTTCCCAGGGGCTCGACTTGCTGGGCGTGGTGATCGGCAGCTGGCCCACCGCACCTGACCTGGCTTCCCGTTGCAATGTGGCCGACCTGCCGGAGGTGTCCGGGGCACCGCTGCTCGGCGCGTTGCCGGAGGGGGCGGGGGCGCTCACTCCGGCGGACTTCCGTGCGGCGGCGCCTAGTTGGCTGGCGCCGCGGCTTGACGGGACGTGGGATGCGGAGGGGTTCCGGGCGCGGGAGGCGGCGGCACCCATGGATACCGTCATTGCCTCGGCGTTTCCTGCACCGTCTCAGGGGGGCAAGTGAAGTCGGAGAACGTCATCGCGTTATGCGCTGTGCTTATCGCGTTGTGTTCCTTGACCGTCTCGATCTACGAAGCCCGGGCATCGCGTCGCCACAATCGAAACTCCGTGCGCCCCATCCTCCAGCTCCATCGGATCTGGCATCACGGAAGCCGTACTGGTATCCGCCTCAGCAACTGCGGTCTCGGCCCCGCCATCGTGACCAGCAGCAGAGTATGGGTCGACGGTGAGGCGATCGGGCCGTGGACGTCAGCGTGCGCAAACCGGCTGAGCGACGGGCTGTCCATCCGGCCCTCGTACTCGACCTTCAATGAACAAGAAGTGTTCGCCGTGGACCGGGAGAAGTACCTGCTGAGCGTCCCGACGTACAGCCCCCAGGATCACGCGGACTTCGAGGCCCTGATTCAGGACCGCATCACGGTGGAGATCCGATATGACTCCCTCCACGGCGGAGAAGGCTTCCGTACGGTTCTGACTCCCAGTAGCTGACGGGACCGACTGGCCCGGGGAACTACAGACCGACGCCCCGGTTCAGGAAGCCTCCCCTTCAGCCAGCAACCGCACCAGCTCGATCCGCGACCGAATGCCCAACCGGCTGAAAACTCCGCGCAGATGGTGGTCGATCGTGCGCGGGCTGAGCGCGAGGCGGACGGCGATCTCGCGGTTGGTGGCGCCGTCGGCGGCCATGCGGGCGACCATCAGTTGCTGGGCCGTCAGGCGGGTGGTCGGCGCTCCGGGTGCAGGCAGGGCGGTCGCTCCCACCGGCGTGCCGAGGGCGCGGAGTTCGGCGCGGGCCTGGGCGGCGCAGTGCGGGGCGCCGAAGGACTCGAAGGCTTCCAGCGAGGTGTGCAGCCGGTCTCGGGCCTCGGTGCGGCGGCGCAGTCGGCGCAGCGCACCGCCGAACAGCAGCTCGGTGCGGGCCCGTTCGAAGTCGCGGGTGCCGCGTGCGTGCAGGTCGAGGGCGGTGCGGTAGTGATCGACGGCTTCGTCGCCGGGTGCGAGCAGGGCCCGGCAACGGGCGCTGAGGGCAAGGTCGTCGGGGCTGCGGACGGCGCGTGCCCAGCGGTCGTAGTCGGCGTGTGCTGCGCGGGCGATACGGGTGTCGCCGCTGCGGGCGGCGGCCTCGACGTAGTGCGGGGTGGCCAGGTGCCGGATGGCCCGGTGACCGTGGCCCGGGCCGAACCCGGCGAGCGCGCGCAGCCGGGCCGCGGCTGCGGCGAAACGGCCACTGCTGAGGTCGAGGTAGGCGAGCGCCCATTGCGCGAGGGCGGCCGGCAGGCCCAGCCCACGGCCGAGGGCGTACGAGCGGGCGGCTGCGGCTCGTTCCCGGCAGACGTCCCCGTCTCCGGTCAGCGCCGCGAACATGGCGAGCGCTGCCTGCAGATGACACGCGCCGTTGTCCTGTCCGGTCGCGTGGGCCTGCCACAGGGCGTCCGCCGCGGCCGTCTCGGCGGCCCGTGGATGCCCGGTCCAGAACTCGGCGTAGGCCCGGAACTCCATCGCCTGCGCCACGATCACGGTCGCGCCCCGCGCCCGGGCCGAGGCCGCCGCCCGCACGGTGGCGGTGGTGGCGCGGGTGTGGTCGCCGAGCATCAGGGCGGCGATCCCGGCGTGGATGAGGAGGGTGGGGTCACCCCCGGGTCCGCATCTCCCGGCGGCGGCCTTGAGCAGGTCCCTCGCGTCCTCGTACCGCCCCTCGAAAGCGGCGGCCAGTCCCCCGAGCGTCCCGTGCGGCACGATCCCGAGCCGGGAAGCGACAGCCGCCGCCTCCCGGCACCGTCTCAGGTCCCCGGTGTAGACGGCGGCCTCGGTGGCCCGGGCGAGAAGGTGAACTGCGTGATCCAGGCCGGGAGTTCGGGGCACGGCGGTGATGGCGACGGGGGGCGTCCCGGTCGTTCGGGGTGCCGCAGTCGACGGGGGCGTGGCCGCTCGAGGGGGTGCGGTCGATCCGGGTATCTCCGTCGATCGTGCCGTCTCAGTCGACGGGGGTGCCCCGGTCGATCCGGTTGTCGCGGCCGCCTGGGGTGTCCGAGCCGACCGGGCCGTCTCCGCCGACCGGGGTGCACCAGCCGACGGGGCCGTCTCAGCCGACCGGCTTGCCTCAGTAGAACCGGTCCTCTCCGCCGACCCGGGTGTCCCCGCCAACCGGGCCGACTCGCCCGACCGCGACACCCCAGTCGACCGGGGCACCTCCGCCGCCCGAGGCGCCCTAGCCGTTCGAGCCGCTTCAGCCGACGGGCGTGCCTCAGTCGATCCGGCCGTCTCCGCCAACCTGGGTGTCCCCGCCAACCGGGCCGACTCGCCCGACCGCGACGCCCCAACCGCCCGGCCCATCTCAGTCAACCCGGGCACCTCAGCCGATCGAGCCGTCTCGGCCGACCGGCATGCCTCAGTCGAACCGGTCCTCTCGGCCGACCCGGGCGTCCCCGCCAACCGGGCTGACTCGCCCGACCGGAGTTCCCCAGAAGACCGGGCCGTCTCCGCCGACCGGCCCGCCTCGGTCAATCCTGTCGTCTCCGCCGACCCGGGCGTCCCCGCCAACCGGCTTGACTCGCCCGACCGCGACGCCCCAGCCGACGGGGCCGCCTCAGTCGAACCGGGCGCCTCAGCCGATCGAGCCACCTCCGCCGACCGACGTGCCCCAGCCGACCGAGCCGCCTCAGCCGACCGGAGTACCCCTGCCGACCCGGCCGTCCCCGCCGCCCGAGGCGCCTCGCTCAAGGAGCCCGCAGACTCCCCCAACTCCCGCCGCCCCACCGCGATCAGCAGCGCGTCGAACGCCTCGGCCGCGTTCCCCGCCCGCAGCGCGAACACCCCGTTCAACGCGTCGCTGTCCGTGGTGGCTGCGAGTCTTCGGGCCCGGTCGCCCTCGCCGGACTGCCAGGCGTCGCCGGCGGCGCGGTTGAGGAGGCGGGACTGTTCGCGGGGGTCGCGGGAGAGCGCGGCGGCGCGTTCCACCAGGGCGCAGGCGAGGGTGTGTTCACCGGCGTCGCGTGCCTGTTGGGCAGCCGTGCGGAGTTCCGCCGTGAGCCGCACGCTGGGGCCGAGCGCACCCGCGCCCCGATGCCAGGAGCGT
The DNA here is from genome assembly GCF_000716435.1 of Streptomyces xylophagus. Classification (GTDB taxonomy): domain Bacteria; phylum Actinomycetota; class Actinomycetes; order Streptomycetales; family Streptomycetaceae; genus Streptomyces; species Streptomyces xylophagus. The sequence continues at coordinate 238,623 of NZ_JNWO01000005.1, read as the reverse complement.
CGCGGAGTCTCGCCCTCCGCACGCAACACCCGCGCCAGCAACCGGTGGACGTCCCGCCGGTCCGCCGGGGACCCGGTCTCGTACGCGGCGATCCTCGTCCACGCGTCGCGGAACACGACCCCGCCGGCGGTCGCCTGCGCGACCCCGGCCGTCTCGGCGGCTTCGAGGGGCCGGGTGTCGAGCCGCCCGGCCGCGACGGCACGCAGGAAGGCGTGGGTGGCGACCGGGTACTGGTCCGCCGCGGCGAGGAGAAGGAGCAGGCGGGTGTCGTCGGGCAGGGCGCGGATCTCCCGGCGGTGCCGGTTCAGCAACTCCGGTGCCAGGGAGGCCGGTTCAGTCGGGAGGGGGTCGAGGCCCGCGGCCTGGCGTGGGGTCAGGCGCGGGAGGAGTTCGGCGGCGGCGCGCGGATCGCCGTAGGTCGCGCGCAGTACCCGGATGCGCACGCCTTCGGGGAGCGCGGGATCGGAGGTTCGCCCCGTGTCGATGCGCGACGGTGGCGAAGTGCGGTCTAGAGAAGTGGGGTTCACCGGAGTCAGCACACAACTGACGTTACTGGCGAGTTAATTCACCCGTAAAGACCGGCGATTTCGCCGATGCGGCGCGCGTAGACCCCGCTGACACTCCTGACAACCCCACCCGTATCAGGAGGCATCATGCAGCGCCACAAGCGTCGCATCGCCATGGCCCTGTCGGCCGTGACCACCTCGCTCCTTCTGTCACTCTCCCTGGCCTCGACGCCCGCGCAGGCGGCGAGCCACAACCCGATCGTGTTCGTACACGGTCTGAGCAGCGACTCCACCAGCTGGGACGACTGGATCGCGGACTTCGAGGCGGACGGCTACTCGTCCTCCGAGCTGTACGCGATCTCGTACGACTGGACGAAGTCGAACGTCACGACCGCTTCGACGCTGTCGACCTACATCCAGTCCGTCCTGTCCAAGACCGGCGCGTCGAAGGTCGACCTGGTGGTCCACTCCATGGGTGCGCTCAACAGCCGCTACTACCTCAAGAACCTCGGCGGGACCTCGTACGTCGACGACTTCGTGTCCGTCGCCGGGGTGAACCACGGGACGAGCATCGCCTCGCTCTGCGGCTGGCTCTACACGTCCTGCAAGGAGATGCAGACCGGGAGTTCCTTCCTCACCGCGCTCAACTCCGGTGACGAGACGCCCGGCAGCGTGTCGTACGCGGCCTACTGGTCGGACTGCGACGAGGCGATCAACCCGGACACCTCGGCCGAGCTGAGCGGCGCGACCAACGTCGACGTCGGGTGCATCTCGCACACCGACATGAACAACGACCACGGCGTCTACGAGCAGGTCCGGGACTTCATCTCCTGAGCCTGACCCTGGCCCTGGCCCTGGCCCGGTTCCTGCTCCTTCCCCGGCGGCAGCGGGGGTGGTCAAGGGCGGCAGGGGGGACAATCCCGGTAAGGACCGGTTTCCGGCCGGTCCGGTCCGGGAGGTCGCCATGCCGCTACGGTCCGCAGGCTCCGGCACGATCGGCACTGTGCCGCGGGACGCCGTCCACCACCCGCTGTTCGCCCGGTACTACGCCCGTTTCAGCGTGAGCGCCGAGTCACGGCTCGGCCTCGCCGGGATGCGTGACCGGCTGCTCGCCGGGCTCTCCGGGCGGGTGATCGAGATCGGCGCCGGGAACGGCCTGAACTTCGCGCACTATCCGAGCGCCGTCTCCGAGGTCGTCGCCATCGAGCCCGAGCGGACCCTGCGGCACCTGGCCGTGGAGTCCGCGCTCCGCTCCGAGGTGCCCGTCGACGTGGTGCCGGGCGCGGCGGAGAAGCTGCCCGTCAAGAGCGAGGCCTTCGACGCGGTCGTCCTCTCGCTGGTGCTGTGCAGCGTGCGCGATGTGCCGAGGACGCTCGCCGAGGTACGGCGGGTGCTGCGGCCCGGCGGAGTCGTACGGTTCTTCGAGCACGGCCGCGGCGGCGGACCGGCGATGGCGTTCACCCAGCGCGCCCTGGACCGCACGCTGTGGCCGCCGCTGAACGGTGGCTGTCATCTGGCCCGCGACCCGGTCGCCGCGCTGCGCGCCGCCGGGTTCGAACTCGGGCCGTACCGGCGGGTGTTGATCCCGGAGAAGGGACCCACGCTGCCTACGTCGTACTGCGTCCTGGGTACCGCGTGGCGCCCTGCCACCGAGGAGTGATCACAGGCTCCACTGGCGCAGCTCGTGCGCGATGTCGTCGACCGACGCCTCGCCGCTCTTCACCAACCGGGCCAGATCGCGGACCTGTTCGGGCGAGGTGACGACCTTCAGGCCGCTGGCGACGAGGTAGGCGTATGCGACGGCGGAGGCGAAGAGGGCGTTGGAGCGCTCCAACGCGGGGACGTGGATGAGCAGTTGGAGTAAGGCGGCGGCGCGCGCGTACGGGCTGTCGTAGACCGGAACGTCGAATATGTCGGCCTGGTGGCGCGCCACGGCGGCGACGAGCGCGCCCCAGTCGGTGACCTGGGGGTCACCCGGTGTCTTCTGTTCGGCGAGCATCAGCAGCCAGGCGAGGTCGATCCTGAGGTTGTTCAAAGGGATCAGCGGCGACCTTCGCGGGTGCTCTCCCCGTCCGCGCCGAACTCGTCGGCGAAGACGGACTCGTACTGCTTCATGAAGTCGGCCGCGGCTTCGACGAACGTGTGGCCGACCTCGCCGGTGTCCTGTCTGACCAGCTCTTCTATGTACCGGTTGACGCTCATGCCACGCGCCAGGGCACGCTCACGGGCCGCGCGGGCGGTGCCCTCGTCCACGCGTACGTTCAGCTGGGTCTTCGCCATACCTAGACGCTAGCGCCGGATCGCTAGCACCCGCAAGGCACCCGCAAGGGCTCCTCCGACGGGTGGAGAGTGCCCCTTACACCGGTATCGGGGGCCCGACCTGGGACGGAGACCGCCTCGGTCGTACGGGGGATATCGGCTGTGTGGCGCGTCACACTAGGCTCGGCCCGCGAGGAAGACGGAAGAAGGCAGAAGAAGGCATCGGAACGTCTCGGAACGTCGACGAGCGAGGGAATCCCAGGGGGCTGTCTTGTCCACATCTGCTGCGGAGCACGCTCCGGGTCAGGCTTCGGCCGGCGAGAACGCGGCCCGTGCCCGCGGTCTGACCAAGGCCTACGGCTCGGGCGAGACGACCGTGCTTGCCCTGGACTCGGTGGACGTGGATATCGCGCGCGGCCGTTTCACCGCGGTCATGGGCCCTTCGGGCTCCGGGAAGTCCACGCTGATGCACTGCCTGGCGGGGCTCGACAACGTCTCGGCCGGACAGGTCTGGCTCGGCGACACCGAGATCACGGGGCTGAAGGACCGCGAGCTGACCCGGCTGCGCCGGGACCGGATCGGGTTCATGTTCCAGTCGTTCAACCTCATCCCGACCCTGAACGCGGCCGAGAACATCACGCTGCCCATGGACATCGCCGGCAAGAAGCCTGACCAGAAGTGGCTGGACCAGGTCATCGACACGCTCGGGCTGCGGGACCGCCTCAAGCACCGGCCGTCCCAGCTGTCCGGGGGCCAGCAGCAGCGCGTGGCCTGCGCGCGGGCGCTCGCCTCCCGGCCCGAGCTGATCTTCGCGGACGAGCCGACCGGCAACCTCGACTCACGGGCGGGCCTCGAAGTCCTCGGCTTCCTGCGCGACGCCGTAGACCAACTCGGCCAGAGCGTGGTCATGGTCACCCACGACCCGGGCGCCGCCGCCCACTCCGACCTGGTGCTCTTCCTCGCGGACGGGCGGATCGTGGATCAGATGGAACGGCCCACAGCGGACGCGGTGCTGGAGCGCATGAAGCGATTCGACCTGGTCAGGAGCCAGTTCGACGGCGCCGCCGGGAACACGACCGACGTAACCCTCGACAAGGACTGAACCCGTGCTGAAGGCGACCCTCCGGAGCTTCCTCGCGCACAAGGGGCGGCTGCTGCTCTCCGCGCTGGCCGTCGTGCTGTCGGTGGCGTTCGTGGCCGGCAGCCTGATCTTCTCCGACACGGTGACCCGCACCTTCGACCGGCTCTTCGCGTCCACGTCCGCCGATGTGACCGTGGAGCCGAAGCAGGACCTCAAGTCCTCGGTGCCCACCGGCGCGACCGAGACCGTGCCCGCCTCGCTCGCCGGCCAGGTGGCGAAGGTGGCCGGGGTCGCCGCGACCCACGCCGACGTGTCCGTCGAGAACATCGTGGTCGTCGACAGCAAGAACAAGTCCGTCGGCCCGACCACGGGCGCGCCCACCATCGCCACCGACTGGTACCTCACCGACCGCAGCCCGGTGAAACTGACCTCGGGGCACGCCCCGCAGGGTGCCAGTGAAGCCCTCCTGGACGCGGACACCGCCGACAACAAGCACGTGAAGATCGGCGACACGCTGACCGTGCAGGCACAGCCCGGCAGCTTCAAGGTCCGGATCGTCGGCATCGCCACCTTCACCACCACCAACCCGGGCGCCGCGCTGGTCTTCCTCGACCCCGCCACCGCGAAGGACCAGTTGCTCGGCGCCCCCGACCGGGCAACCAGCATCTCGGTGGACGCGGCGAAGGGCGTGACCGACGCCGTACTCAAGCAGCGGGTGACCGCAGCGATCGGTTCGCCCGGTACGTACGACATCAAGACCGCCGACGAGCAGGCGAAGTCGGCCGCCGCCGACCTGGGCGGCTTCCTCGACGTGATCAAGTACGTCATGCTCGGCTTCGCGGGCATCGCCGTCCTCGTCGGCGTCTTCCTGATCGTCAACACGTTCTCGATGCTGATCGCCCAACGCACCCGCGAACTGGGCCTGTTGCGCGCCCTCGGCGCCGACCGCAAGCAGGTGCGGCGGTCGGTGCTCACCGAGGCGCTGCTGCTCGGCCTGGTCGGTTCGACGCTGGGTCTGGCGGCCGGGATCGGGCTCGCGGCCGGGCTGATCAAGCTGATGACCGCGTTCGGCATGAACCTCAAGACCACGGAGATGGTGGTCGGTTGGCCAACTCCCGTTGCGGCGTACGTCGTCGGTGTCGGCGTCACCTTCGTCGCCGCGTATCTCCCGGCCCGGCGTGCCGCGACCGTCTCACCGATGGCGGCCCTCGCGGACGCCGAAGTCGCCGGTGTGGGGCGGCCGTTGAGGGTGCGTGCCGTCGTGGGTTCGATCGTCGGGGCGATCGGAGTGGCCGCGCTCGCGGGCTGCGCCGCCGCGACGAAGACCGCCTCGTCCGCCTCCTTCCTGGGCCTCGGCATCGTCCTGACCCTGATCGCGACCGTGATCGCGGGCCCGCTCCTGGTCCGCCCGATGATCCGGGTGCTGGGCGGCGCCTTCCCCGCCCTGTTCGGCTCGGTCGGCCGGATGAGCCAGCGCAACGCCCTGCGCAACCCGCGCCGTACGGGCGCCACCGCGGCGGCCCTGATGGTGGGGCTCGCGCTGGTCGGCGGGATGTCGGTGGCCAGCGCCTCCATGTCCAAGTCCTTCGACCAGCAGATCGACAAGACCCTGGGCGCCGACTTCGTGATCCAGAACGGCAGCTTCGTTCCCTTCTCCAAGGAGGTCACGGACCGTGTGCGGGCCACCCAGGGCGTCGGTCTCGTCGTACGGGCCCGGTTCGCACCCCTCGCGGTCCGACTGCCGGACGGCAAGCGGGTGGAGACGACGGCGGCCGGTTACGACACCCCACTCGACGACGTCGCCCACATCAAGTACGCCCAGGGCAACACGACTTCGGCACTCGCCGCCGGACATCTCGCCATGGACGTGAACTTCGCGAAGGACCATCAGGTACGACTCGGCAGTGTGCTCCCGGTCGAGTTCCCGGGCGGACGCACCACGCAGTTGACGGTGGGCGCCCTCAGCGACCAGGGCTCCTCGGGCGGGTTCGGGACGCAGGGCGGGCTGTTCTTCGGGATCGCCACGGTCGAGAAGTACGTCCCGAACGGCCAGGACTCCACGCTGTACGTCAACGCCACGTCCGGCACCGGCGCCGACCAGCTCCGCAAGGCGCTGGACACGACGCTGAAGCCCTATCCGCAGGTGCAGGTACGCGACGAGGCCGACTACAAGAAGCTGATCCACGACCAGATCGCCGTACTGCTGTACCTGGTGTACGCGCTGCTCGGGCTGGCCATCGTCATCGCGGTGCTCGGCGTGGTCAACACCCTTGCCCTGTCGGTCGTCGAGCGCACCCGGGAGATCGGCCTGCTGCGCGCGATCGGGCTCGGGCGGCGCCAACTGCGGCGGATGATCCGGCTGGAGTCGGTGGTGATCGCGGTGTTCGGCGCGGTGCTGGGGCTCGGTCTCGGCCTGGTGTGGGGCGTCTGCGCGCAACAAGTCCTGGCGCTCCAGGGCATGAAGGCGCTCGCGGTGCCGTGGAGCACGATCGTCGCGGTGGTGATCGGCTCGGCGGTGGTCGGCATCGTGGCGGCACTGCTGCCCGCGTTGCGCGCGTCCCGCATGAACGTGCTGGCGGCGATCGCACACGAGTGAGGGAATCGCGGCGGTCACTCGAGTCGCCTGCCGCCGAGGAGAGTTGTCACAGTCACACAAGTCGCCTGACACTCACCCAAGTTGCCTTCTGTCGAGGAGAGTTCATGCCGCGCCCGTTCCGCTTCGGGGCCAGTCTGCTCACGTCCGCGCCCGCCGCCGAGTGGAGCGCCAAATGCCGCCGGGCGGAGGAACTCGGCTACGACGTGATCCTGGTCCCCGACCATCTGGGCATGGTCGCGCCGTTCCCGGCACTGGTCGCGGCGGCGGAGGCGACCGAACGGCCGCAGGTGGGCACGTTCGTGCTCAACGCGGGCTTCTGGAACCCGACTCTGCTGGCCCGCGAAGTGACGACGACCAACGACCTGACGGGCGGGCGCCTCGAACTCGGCCTCGGCACCGGCTACGTACAGGCGGAGCACGACACGGCGGGGCTGCCCTTCGGTTCGCCGGGGGAACGCGTGGACCATGTACGGCGTACGGTAGAGGAGTTGGAACGGCTGCTGGACGCGGCGGAGTGCCGGGTCCCGCTGCTCCTCGGCGGCAACGGCGACCGCATGCTGCGCCTCACCGCCCAGCACGCGGACATCGCGGCGTTCACGGGTGCGCGTCTGGTGCCGGGCAACACCGAGGGCAGGCTCGCACCGGTCGATGCCGCCGAGTTCGGCCAACGGGTCGCCCGGTACCGGGAGTTCGCGGCCGACCGCGCGGAACCCGCCGAACTGAACCTGCTGATCCAGCTGGTGGCGGTGACCGACGACCCGGCGAGCGCGCTCCGCCCGCTGCTGGACCGCCGGCCGGACCTCACCCTGGAACAGGTCCTCGACCTCCCGGTCATGCTGGTCGGCACCCTGGACCACATCACCGCGAAGCTGTGCGCGCTGCGCGAGCGGTACGGGTTCTCCTATCTCACCGTGCTGGAGCCGTACTTGGAGGCGTTCGCGCCGGTCGTCGAGGAACTGTCCAGCAGGAGCATCGCGTCGTACTCGGACGTCCCCGGCTCCGCGTAGTACGACACCATCCGGTGCCCGCGGCTGCCCTCCAGCTCCATTCCCTGGTAGCCGAAGGTGACGTCGCCGACCATGGGGTGGTGGAAGGTCTTGCGGCCGGTGGTGTTGCCCTTGACGTCGTACTGCTCCCACAGGCGGGCGAAGTCCGGGCTCTTGAGCAGGAGTTCGTCGACGAGGTCGGTGAGGTCGGGGGCGTCCGGTTCGACACCGGCGAGGGTGCGGAGGCGGGCGACACAGCCGCGGACCTGGTGCTCCCAGTCCTCGAAGAGCGTGCGGGCCATGGGGTGCAGAAAGACGTAGCGCACGATGTTGCGCCGACCCGGCGGCCAGTCCTCCATGCCGGCCATCAGACGCAGCCCGCCCGGGTTCCAGGCGATCACGTCCATCGTGCGGTCGACCACGTGGGCGGGGTACGGGCGCAGGCTCTCGAGCAGCAGTTCCACGCCGGGCGCCACGGTCCGGCTGAGCACGGGCGCCGGGTCCGGCTGCGTGCGCGCGGCTCGGGCGGCGAGGTCGCGCAGATGCTCGCGTTCGTCGCCGTCGAGCAGCAGGGCTGCCGCGAGGGCGTCGACGACGGACGGGCTGGGGTTGGTCTCCTTGCCGCGTTCCAGGCGGATGTAGTAATCGATGCTGACTCCGGCGAGCGTGGCCAGCTCCTCGCGGCGCAGGCCGGGCGTGCGCCGCAGCCCGGGTCCCAGCGGCAGTCCGACCTCCGCGGGAGTCACCCGCGCCCGACGGGCCCACAGAAAACGCCCCAGCTCACCGCCACCACCGGCCTGCTCACGTGCCATGCGATCCAGTCTGCCAGCCCCTTGACCTGCGGGACAGCGGAGTGAGGGGCCCTGTCACACCCCCGAAGACGAGCGAGGGACTTCGCCGTTCCGGGGTGGCTCGCGAGGACGTGTTCGTCTGTCGGCAGGTCGTACCGAAACCCACTGGCCGCCCGTGTCCGCGCTCTGCTTGGCTCATCGCATGACTGATCTTCATATCCGCAGTGCCGCCCTCGGCGACATCGACGCCGTGCTGGCGTTCTGGCGCGAGGCCGCGGAAGGGACGAGCATCAGCGACGACCGGGACGGGGTGGCCCGGCTCATCACCAGGGACCCGGACGCGCTGATCCTCGCGGAGCGTGAGGGACGGATCGTCGGGTCGGTGATCGCCGGGTTCGACGGCTGGCGCTGTCACCTCTACCGGCTGGCCGTGCACCCGGAGCAGCGCCGCCGGGGCATCGGCTCGGCGCTGCTCACGGCGGCGGAGGAGCGGTTCGTGGCGCTCGGCGGGCGTCGCGGGGACGCGATGGTGCTGGAGCGCAACGAGACCGGACAGCATGCGTGGCGCGCCGCGGGGTACGCACCCGAGGAGCAGTGGCGGCGCTGGGTGAAGCATCTCACCACCTGATCGCTTTGCCCATCCTTTACTATTGGCGGACGACACGGAACTTCGGAATCGATCTCCTCGAAAGGTGTGAGCGTCCGCCCATGGGCGAGCCTCCCAGTACGCGACATCGCGCGAACCTCCCTGCCCTGCCCGATCATGGGACGGAGGTGACCCGATGACCGAAGTGCTTCTGCTGCTGGTGGCGATCCTGCTCTCGCTCGCCTGTGGTGCCTTCGTCGCGGCCGAGTTCTCGCTGACCACCGTCGAGCGCGGCGAGCTGGAGCGCGCGGTCGAGCGCGGCGAGCGGGGCGCCGCGGGTGCCCTGAAGGCCGTACGGAATCTGACCTTCCAGCTCTCCGGGGCGCAGCTCGGCATCACCGTCACCAACCTCGTCGTCGGTATGCTCGCCGAGCCGTCGATCGCCGTGCTGATCGCGGGCCCGCTGGAGTCGCTGGGCATCTCGCACTCCGCGTCGAAGTCGGTCGCGCTGGTGCTGGGTACGGCGCTGTCGACGGTGTTCCTGATGGTCGTCGGCGAGCTGGTGCCGAAGAACTGGGCGATCTCCTCGCCGCTCGGCGTGGCGAAACGGGTGGGGAACGCGCAGCGCTGGTTCAGTGCCGCGTTCCGCCCGTTCATCAGTCATCTGAACAACACGGCCAACCATGTGGTGCGCGCCTTCGGCCTGGAGCCCGCCGAGGAGCTGGCCTCCGCGCGCGGGCCGCAGGAACTGGCCGCGCTGGCCCGGCACTCCGCCAGGGAGGGCGCCCTGGAGCCGGACACCGCCGAGCTGTTCGTACGGACCCTCAACCTCGCCGACCTCACCGCGGAGAACGTGATGACGCCCCGCGTCCAGGTCGTCGCCCTCGACACCCAGGCGACCTGCGAGGACGTGGCCAACGCGACCCGGGCGACCGGGCTGTCCCGATTCCCGGTGTACCGCGGCAACCTCGACGAGGTCGTGGGCACGGTCCACATCAAGGACGTCCTGGCGGTACCGGCGGACCAGCGGGCCCGCTCCCCCATCTCCCAGGTCATCCGTGAACCCCTTCTCGTCCCGGAGTCCCTGACCGTGGACCGTCTCCTGGACCGGTTGTCCGGCAAGCGCACGATGGCCGTCGTCATCGACGAGTACGGCGGTACGGCGGGGGTCGCGACGCTGGAGGACATCGTCGAGGAGGTCGTAGGAGAGGTGCGGGACGAGCACGATCCGCACGAGACGCCCGACCTGGCCCCGGCCGGGACGGACGACGAGGGCCGCACGCTGTACTCGGCGGACGGCGCCGCCCGTATGGACCAGCTCGCGCGCGTGGGGCTGCGGGCGCCGGAGGGGCCGTACGAGACGCTGGCCGGTCTTGTCGCCAACGAGCTGGGGCGGATTCCGGAGGTCGGGGACACCGTCGAGGTCGCCGGGTGGCGGATCGACGTGGTGGACGCGTCCGGGCGGCGGGCCGCGCGGCTGCTGCTGCACGCACCGCTCGACGACGCCGATTCCGACTCCGTGAAGGGGGAGCTGTGACCGCCGTACAACTGCTGATCGGGTTGGCGACGCTGGTCGTCAACGCCTTCTTCGTGGCTGCCGAGTTCGCGCTGATCTCGGTGCGCCGCAGCCAGATCGAGCCACACGCCGAGCAGGGCGACCGGCGCGCCAAGAGCGTGCTGTGGGGTCTGCAGCACGTGTCGGCGCTGATGGCCGCGGCCCAGCTCGGCATCACGCTGTGCACGCTGGTGCTCGGCATCGTCGCGGAGCCGGCGATCGCGCATCTCCTGGAACCGGTGTTCCACGCGGTCGGCGTCCCGGAGAGCGCGGGACACGCGGTGTCCTTCGTGATCGCGCTGGCCGCCGCGACCTATCTGCACATGCTGCTCGGCGAGATGGTCCCGAAGAACATCGCCCTGGCCGAACCGGTGCGCAGCGCGCTGCTGCTGGGTCCGCCGCTGGTGACGCTGTCCCGGGCCCTGCGCCCGGTGATCTTCACGATCAACGCGTTCGCCAACACCCTGCTCAAACTGCTGCGCGTCGAGGTCAAGGACGAGGTCACGGCGAGCTTCTCGGACGCCGAACTCGCCCGGATCGTACGGGACTCCGGCGAGGCGGGACTCATCGACGAACGGGCCCTGGAGCGGCTGAACGACGCCCTGGAGCTGGGCAGACGGCCCGTGCGGGACGTCGTCCTCCCCCTCGAACGCGTCGACTACGTGGTCGCCGGCATCACCCCGGCCGAGCTCGAGGTGCTGTCAGCCGAGTCCGGCTTCTCCCGCTTCCCGGTGGTCGACGGCGAGCGCCGCATCATCGGCTACCTCCACGTCAAGGACGCCCTCGACGCCTCACCGCGCGACGAGCCGTTCAAGGTGGAGGACATGCGGTCCATCGCGAACGTCCGGGAGACCACACCCATGGACGACGTCCTCACCGCGATGCGCAGCAGCCGTACGCATCTCGCGGCGGTGCAGGACGAGGAGGGCCGGCTCACTGGCTTGGTGACCATGGAGGACGTGCTGCGGGAGCTGTTCGGGCAGCGGGCGTGAGCCCGGCCCCGTGATCGCGGAGGTCGACCTACCGACGGGTATGGACGCGAGTTATCATCTTCGTCGCCATGCAGACGAATCCCACGCACACCAGCCTGGTCGCGATCGGCGACTCCTTCACCGAGGGCATGTCGGACCTGCTCCCGGACGGTTCCTACCGGGGTTGGGCCGACCTCCTCGCCGGGCGGATGGCCGCCCGGACGCCCGGTTTCCGCTACGCCAACCTCGCCGTGCGCGGCAAGCTGATCGCGCAGATCGTCGACGAGCAGGTCGGCCCGGCGGCCGCCATGCAGCCCGATGTGATCACGCTGGTGGGCGGCCTGAACGACACCTTGCGCCCCAAGTGCGACATGGGCCGGGTGCGCGCCCTGCTGGAGGAGGCCGTCGAACGCCTCACCCCCGCCTGCAAGCACCTGGTGCTGATGCGCAGCCCCGGCCGCGAGGGCCCGGTCCAGCAGCGCTTCCGGCCGCGCATGGAGGAACTCTTCTCCTACGTCGACGACCTCGCCGACCGGCACGGCGCCCTGGTCGTCGACCTGTACAGCGCCCCCTCGCTCGCCGACCAGCGCGCGTGGGACGTCGACCGGCTCCACCTCACGGACGAGGGCCACCGCCGAGTCGCCGAGGCGGTGTGGCAGACCCTCGGCTACGAGGCGGAGGACCCGGAGTGGCGCACCCCTATGCCGCCGACCCCGCCCCCGAACTGGACCGCCCGCCGCATCGAGGACGCCCGCTTCACCCGCCAGTACCTCCTCCCCTGGATAGGCCGCCGCCTGACCGGCCGCTCCTCGGGCGACGGCCTCTCCCCCAAACGCCCCGACCTGCTCCCCTACGAGGGCCCGGCGGCGTAACTCCCCATGACCACGCGGGTGATCAACGTCAGGGGCCGTATCCACGACTTCGGCCCCCGACTGGAACTCGCCCCGGAGGAGATCGTCTACGTAGGCCGCCGCTGGACCCTCGGCGGCTGGGACCTCCCCCGACACCCGCTCTACAACCCCTTCGCCTACGACACCCCCACGCGCCGTCGGGACGGCACGCGCGCCGAGGTGATGGCGAAGTACCGGGCGTATCTGCTGGAGCGTCCTGATCTGCTGGCCCTGGTGCCGGCGCTGCGTGGGCGGACGTTGGCTTGTTGGTGTGCGCCGCTGGTGTGCCATGCGGGAGTGTTGGCCGAGCTTGCGGACTCCGGGACGGTGACGGAGGTCTCGTAGCTTCCGACGAAGGTGGGCGTGGCGCTGGCCTGCACGAATCGCCAGTAGAATCCGTACACGTGACTTCCGCTGCCGCCAAGCCCCGCATCCCGAACGTCCTCGCCGGACGTTACGCCTCCACCGAGCTCGCCACGCTCTGGTCGCCCGAGCAGAAGGTGAAGCTGGAGCGGCAGCTCTGGCTCGCTGTGCTGCGGGCCCAGAAGGACCTCGGGATCGAGGTGCCCGACGCGGCGATCGCGGACTACGAGCGCGTGCTCGACCAGGTCGACCTGGCCTCGATCGCCGAGCGCGAGAAGGTCACGCGGCATGACGTGAAGGCGCGGATCGAGGAGTTCAACGACCTCGCCGGGCACGAGCAGGTCCACAAGGGCATGACGTCCCGGGACCTGACGGAGAACGTCGAGCAGTTGCAGATCCGGCTCTCCCTGGAGCTGATGCGCGATCGTACGGTGGCCGTCCTGGCGCGCCTCGGCAAGCTGGCCGGTGAGTACGGCGAGCTGGTCATGGCCGGCCGCTCGCACAACGTGGCCGCGCAGGCCACCACCCTCGGCAAGCGTTTCGCGACCGCCGCCGACGAGCTGCTCGTGGCGTACGGCCGGGTCGAGGAGCTGCTCGGCCGCTACCCGCTGCGCGGCATCAAGGGCCCGGTGGGCACGGCGCAGGACATGCTGGACCTGCTCGGCGGTGACGCGGCGAAGCTCGCGGAGCTGGAGCAGCGGATCGCCTCCCACCTCGGTTTCTCGCACGCGTTCACCTCGGTCGGCCAGGTGTACCCGCGCTCGCTGGACTACGAGGTCGTGACCGCTCTGGTGCAGGTGGCGGCGGCGCCCTCGTCGCTGGCGAAGACGATCCGGCTGATGGCCGGGATCGAGCTGGTCACCGAGGGCTTCAAGCCCGGCCAGGTCGGCTCGTCCGCGATGCCGCACAAGATGAACACCCGTTCCTGCGAGCGCGTCAACGGCCTGATGGTCGTCCTGCGCGGCTACGCGTCGATGACCGGCGAGCTGGCGGGCGACCAGTGGAACGAGGGCGATGTCTCCTGCTCGGTGGTGCGCCGGGTCGCGCTGCCGGACGCGTTCTTCGCGCTCGACGGGCTGCTGGAGACGTTCCTGACCGTGCTCGACGAGTTCGGCGCCTTCCCGGCCGTCGTGGCGCGGGAGCTGGACCGCTATCTGCCGTTCCTCGCGACGACCAAGGTGCTGATGGCCGCGGTCCGCGCGGGTGTCGGCCGTGAGGTCGCGCACGAGGCGATCAAGGAGAACGCCGTCGCCTCCGCGCTGGCCATGCGTGAACAGGGCGCCGAGCGCAACGAGTTGCTGGACAAGCTCGCCGCCGACGAGCGGATCCCGCTGGACCGCGCCCAGTTGGACGCGCTGATGGCCGACAAGCTGTCCTTCACGGGCGCCGCCGCCGACCAGGTCGCCGCCGTGGTCGCCCGTGTCGAGGAGATCGCGAAGCAGCACCCGGAGGCCGCGGGTTACACCCCGGGGGCGATCCTCTGACCCGCTTCACCCAGGCCGAGCTGGAGGCCGCCCGCAACCGTCTCGTACCGGACGTCGTCGCGGACGGCCTCGCCGTGCTGTTCTGCGGCATCAACCCCGGTCTGATGACGGCGGCCACGGGCCACCACTTCGCCCGTCCCGGCAACCGTTTCTGGCCGGTGCTCCACCTGTCCGGCTTCACGCCGAGGCTCATGAAGCCGGACGAACAGGGGGAGTTGCTGTCGTACGGGCTCGGCATCACCAACGTGGTGGCCCGGGCGACGGCTCGGGCCGACGAGCTGAGCGCGGAGGAGTACCGCGAGGGCGGGCAACTCCTCGCGTCGAAGCTGACGGGGTGGAAGCCGCGGTGGCTTGCGGTGCTGGGCGTCACCGCCTACCGGGCCGCCTTCGACGATCGCCGGGCCCAAGTTGGGCCGCAGGAGCGGATGTTCGGGGACACGCGCGTGTGGGTGCTGCCCAATCCGAGCGGGCTGAACGCGCACTGGACGGCGGCGACGATGGCCGAGGAGTTCGGGCGGCTGCGGGACGCTGCGCGCGGGTAGGCGGGTCATGTGATCCAGTAAACCGGCCGGAACTGACAATCGGCCGGGCGTCAGCACCCTGCCGATTGTCAGGCGTCCCGGCGCCGTACGCTCCACGCCCCCGCCGCCAGCGCCAACGCCGTCCACAATGCCGTCACCGCGAGCCCGGTCCACGGACCCATCGCGCCGTCCCAGGTCTCGTGGAGCGCCACCTGGCCGGCCCTGTCGGGCAGGAGGTCAGCGATGTTGTTCGACATGTCGCCGATCACGAAGGACACGATCAGCAGGAACGGGATGAGGATGCCCAGCGTCGCCGCTCCGCTGCGCAGCAACGCCGTGAGTCCGGCCGCGAACAGTGCCATCAGCGTGAGGTAGACGGCACAGCCGACCACACCGCGCGTCTGCTCCGCCCAGTCGAGCCCGTCGGCCTTGGTACCGAGCACCGCCTTGCCCACCATCAAGGTCACCAAGCCGGTGACCAGGCCGACGGCCAGCACAGGTACGGCGATCGCCGCCGCCTTGGCCGCGAACCAGCGGCCCCGGTGCGGCACCGCGGCCAGTGACAGCCGTAGCGCTCCGCCCTGGAACTCGGAGGACACGGCGGTCGTGCCGAAGGCGATCGCCGCGATCTGGCCGAAGGTCACGCCGAAGAAGACCGCGAACAGCGGGTCGAAGTCGTCGCCGCCGGTGTCGGATGAGGCGAGCGCGGAGAAGAGCGCCGTCACCGCGGGGATCGAGGCGAGCGCGGCGATCTCCGACCGGAGAGTACGGATCTTGATCCACTCGGAGTGGAAGACGGGCGTGAATGCCATGGTCAGGCCTCCTGGTTCTGTGCGGTGAACTCGGTCTCGGCGGCCGTCAGATCGAGGTAGGCCTCTTCCAACGTGCCCTCGGCGGACGCCAGTTCGAGGATCGGGACGCCGGCCGTGGACAACAGGGTGCCGATCTCGTCCACGCGTGCGTGGGCCACTGTCCAGTGCCCGTCCTCGTGCTCCACGGCGTCGTGGCCGTGCCGGGCGAGCGCGTTCTTGAGGGCGCCGGGGTCCGTCGTACGGATGCGTACATGGGGTTGCACGCGCGCGTCGATGAAGTCGCGCATCGGGGTGTCGGCGAGGAGTCGGCCGCGTCCGAGGACCACGAGGTGGTCGGCGAAGGAGGCGGTCTCGTTCATCAGGTGACTGGAGACCAGGACCGTGCGGCCCTCCGTCGCCAGTCGGCGCAGCAACTCCCGGATCCAGACGATGCCTTCGGGGTCGAGGCCGTTCGACGGCTCATCCAGCAGGACGACTTCGGGGTCGCCCAGAAGGGCACCGGCGATGCCCAGCCGCTGGCGCATGCCCAGGGAGTACGTCTTCACCCGGCGCCGTGCGACCGACGCGAGTCCCGTCTCTTCCAGCACCGCGTCGACCCGGGCGGCCGGGATGCGGTTGCTCGCCGCCAGGGCGCGCAGGTGGTCGCGGCCGGTGCGGGAGCCGTGCGCGGCCTGCGCGTCGAGCAGGGCGCCCACGTGGCGCAGCGGCTCGGTGAGCGCGGCGTAGGGGCGGCCTCCGATGGTGGCGGTCCCGGAGGTGGGCCGGTCGAGGCCGAGGACGAGGCGCATGGTGGTGGACTTTCCGGCGCCGTTGGGGCCGAGGAAGCCGGTGACCTTGCCGGGGCGGACGCCGAAGGTGACGTGATCCACGGCTCGTCGGGTGCCGTACTCCTTGGTGAGGTCTCGTACGTCGATGCTGGTCATGACCAACAGCCTGGCCGTGCACGGGAGTTGGGGCCTCCCCCGCCGGTGGAGATCGTCTCCCCCGCCCGGGGGAGGCCGATTGTCAGTGCCGGCTGTCACGATGTCCAAATGGCCCGCTTCTTGCGCCCGTTGCTCCGGGGGACGACGTATACGCGTCTGCTGCACCTTTGGGTGCCGATACTGATCGTCAGCGTGTGGATGTTCATCGACTCGTCGAAGCCGTATGTGCCCGCGCTGGTGCTGATCCCCGTCGGTCTGATCCCGGCCGTGCGGATCGGGGAAGGCGTGCAGGCGCAGTTGCTGCTGACGCCAGGCAGGGAGGACTCGGGGATCTCCGTGGCGCCGTCGGCGACCTGGCGGGACCGGGGGCGCACCGTGCTGTGGCTGGAGGCCCGGATGGCTCTGGGCTGGGCGACGACGTTCGCCTGCGTCTGGCTGCCGGTCATCGCCTTCCAGCTGATCGAGGCAGCACGCGGGCGCGTGCCCGACGACGACGTATGGCTTCTCAAGGAGGCGACGCCGCACGGCTGGTACGCCTTGCTGGTGCCCCTGCCCCTGATCGCCCTGTACGCCGCCGTGGTCGGCCTCGGCGAGTTGGCCACACTTCTGGCGCGGAAGTTGCTCGGCCCCTCGCGCGCGGAGCAGCTCGCCACGTTGGAGGAGCGCACCGAGCAACTGCTGGAACGCAACCGCATCGCGCGGGAGTTGCACGACTCGATCGGTCACGCGCTGACGGTGGCGGTGGTGCAGGCGGGCGCGGCCCGGACGGCGGGCGACTCTGAGTTCACCGAGCGCGCGCTGGGTGCCATCGAGGAGACCGGCCGAGCCGCACTGGAGGACCTGGACCGGGTGTTGGGCGTGCTGCGTGAGGCGGAGCGGCCGGTGAGCAGTCGGCCGACGCTGGTGGACGCCGACCGGCTGCTGGAGTCGGCGCGGGTCTCCGGGGCGAAGGTCGACGCGGAGGTGACCGGGCCGTTGGAGACGGTGTCGGGGCCGGTCTCCCGGGAGGGCTACCGGATTCTGCAGGAGGCACTGACCAATGTGCTGCGGCACGCCGGGTCCGTCCCTGTCCGGGTCCGTATCCAGGTCGCCGACGGCACCCTCGATCTTGAGGTCCGCAATCCGCTGACGGTCGAGATATCCGGCCCGGGCCGGGGCAGCGGTCTGCGGGGCATACGCGAGCGTGCCGCGCTGCTCGGGGGCCGGGCGTACACCGGGCCGGACGAGGGCGACTGGCAGGTGCACGCCGAACTGCCGCTGCGCTGATCTAGGCTGGCCGGATGCCGGTCACCGTTCTCCTGGTCGATGACGAACCCCTCGTACGCGCGGGTCTGCGGGCCGTGTTGGAGGCGCAGCCGGACATCGAGGTGGTCGGGGAGGCCGCCGACGGGGCGGCGGTGATCCCGCTGGTGCGGCAGTTGCGGCCGGACGTGGTCGCCATGGACGTACGGATGCCGCTCCTGGACGGCATCGAGGCCACGCGCGCGGTGCTGCGCACGGTCGACGATCCGCCGAAGATCCTGGTCATCACGACCTTCGAGAACGACGAGTACGTGTACGAGGCGCTGCGGGCCGGTGCCGACGGGTTCCTGCTGAAGCGGGCCCGGCCGGCCGAGATCGTGCACGCGGTGCGGCTGGTGGCGGAGGGCGAGTCGCTGCTGTTCCCGGCCTCCGTACGGCAGTTGGCCGCCGAGTACGGCGACGACGGCGGGAACCGGGCGGCCCGCGCGGTGATGGAGCGGGCCCAGCTGACCGAGCGTGAGGCCGAGGTGCTGCGGCTGATGGCGAGGGGGTTGTCGAACGCCGAGATCGCCGCGCGGCTGGTCGTCGGGACCGAGACGGTGAAGTCGCATGTGAGCGCAGTACTGGCGAAGCTGGGGGCGCGGGACCGTACGCAGGCGGTGATCGCGGCGTACGAGTCGGGGTTCGTCGCGCCGGGGTGAACAGGTGGGGCGGGTGGGTCGAGGGCGCCCGGCACTCGCCGGGGTCCGCCGCGCCGAGTACGATCCGCCCAACACGCGCACGAGCTGGGAGGACAGACCTTGGCGGGGCTGACCGGCGGGGACCCCTCGCTGCTGCGGAGGATCAACTCCGCGGTGGTGTTGCACGCGTTGCGTGCCACGGACTGCGCCACGCTGACGGAGATCACCCGGGTGACAGGTCTGTCCCGGCCGACCGTCGAGGGAGTTGTCGAGGGACTGATCGAGGCCGGGCTGGTCGTCGAGAAGGCGGCCGACGAGAGCGTTGTACGGCGGCAGGGGCGGCCCGCGCGGCGGTTCAGGTTCCGGGCCGAGGCCGGGCATCTGCTGGGCCTGGAGATCGGCGCACATCGCGTCGCCGTGCTCCTCGCCGATCTGGACGGCCGGGTGCTCGGCGCGATCGCCAAGGACGTGGACGAGACCGCTTCGGCCGACGAGCGCCTGGAGCGGCTGCGCACCGCCGTCGCCGAGCTGCTGCGCCGGGCCGGGGTCGCCCGCGGTTCCCTGCGCGCGGTGGGCGTCGCCACGCCGGGCATCGTGGAGGCGGACGGCACCGTACGGCTGGGTACCGCGCTGCCCCAGTGGACGGGGCTGCACCTGGGCGAGCGGTTGAGCCGGTCCTTCAAGTGCCCGGTGCTGGTCGAGAACGACGCGAACGCGGCGGCGGTCGCCGAGCACTGGAAGGGTGCGGCCACCGAGTCCGACGACATGGTGATGGTGTTGGCCGGGTTGAGCCCCGGCGCCGGGTCACTGATCGGCGGGCGGTTGCACCGGGGGTATCGCGGGGCGGCCGGTGAGATCGGCGCGCTGCATCTGCTGGGGCGGGATGTGACTCCGGAGACGTTGCTTTCCACCACGGACGAGCCACTGCATCCGTTGGACGAGCAGGCTGTGGCGCAGGTCTTCGCGCTGGCGCGCGACGGTGACCAGCGGGCCCGGGCGGCCGTTGATCGGTTCATCCAACGCCTTGTGCATGACGTGGCGGCGCTGGTGCTGGCCCTCGATCCGGAACTGGTCGTCGTGGGTGGGTGGGCGGCCGGTCTTGACGGTGTACTGGAGCCGCTGCGGCGGGAGTTGGCGCGGTATTGCCTGCGGCCGCCGAAGGTTGCCCTGTCGTTGCTCGGGGAGGCGGCTGCGGCAACGGGCGCGCTGCGGTTGGCTCTTGACCATGTTGAGGAGCAACTGTTCGCGGTCGAGGGCACGGTGACGCGGCGCTAGCTTGGCCGTGAGGTCGTGTGTTGGGTGCGGCGCCGTTGTGGCTGGGCGCGCAGTTCCCCGCGCCCCTTTGGGGCGCTGTCCTGCCCTGCGCTGAGAAGGAAACCCGTTGCGCCCCGGACTTCGTCCGGGGCGCAACGGGTTTCGCTGTGATCTCGGTCAGGAAGCCTGGCGTTCCGGGCCGTGGTGTATTTCTACGCCGCCGGAGTCGGCGAAGGTCAGCCGGCAGGTGTCCGCGCGGTAGGTCGCCACGGAGACCGCGGCGGTGTGGCCCTCGGCGAAGAAGCGAGTGGTGACGACGAGAACCGGTGCCCCGGGGAGGCGGTCCAGCTCCTTGGCGTCGTCCGCGCGGGCCGAGCCGAGTTCGACGGCGCGGTCCTGGCCCTCCAGTTCGAGGCGCTGCAACTCGCGCAGTACCGCACGCGCGCGTGCCGCCGCGGACGGAGTGTCTATGGCGGAGAGGTCGGGCACCGACGACTCCGGGATGTAGAGCAGTTCGGCGGCGACCGGCTGGCCGTGGCTCACCCGGGAGCGCCGTACGGTGTGCACCAGTTCCTCGGAACCGGTCTCCAGGACGTCGGCGACGGCCGCGGGCGGAACCGCCAGGACGCAGTCGACGGACTGCCAGGCATCCCCGGCGGCGCCCGGCCAGGCGTGCTGTTCGGTGCCGACGGCGACGCCCACGCGCGGCGGCGCGACGGTCGTACCGACGCCGCGGCGGCGCTGCAGCCGGCCTTCCAGTTCGAGTTGTTCCAGAGCCTGCCGGAGCGTGGCCCGGGCGACGCCGAAGCGGGCTGCCAGGTCTCGCTCGTTGGGCAGGATCTCGCCCACGGAGAACTCGGAGTTCAGTGCCTCACTGAGCACTGTCTTGAGATGCCAGTACTTCGGCTCCGGCACCGATTCCAACTGCGTGGTCCCCACCCTGTCCTCCGCAATCGCCGTGGTCCGGCCGCGTTTTAGCGCCCTTGTTTATTAAAGGTTGTTTCACTTATCTGCGACCATAGGACGGCCCCCACCCTTGGTCAAGACCAATCCTCTATGTCATATGCAATGCACAGAGCGTCTGCCGCAGAGCGTTCACAGGGCGTTCGTACTGGGGGTTCTTCGTGACGTAACGGCAAAGCCCCCGTCGCGAAACAAGGGCCCCGCCCGGGCCGCGGCTAAGCGGAAGCCAGCGATCGGAGCTTGTCAGGGTTGCGGACGATATAGACAGAACGGATGCGTCCGTCGGATACGTCCACCTGGAAGACGCTGTCGGGCTTGTCACCCGAAAGGATCAGGACCGCGGGTCCGCCGTTGAGCTCGAGGAAGCGGAACGACATCTCCGGGATGCCCTTCCCGGCGACGGCGACCAGGAAGCGGCCCACATTGTCGGCGCTCTCCAGGATCCGCAGCGGCGCCTTGGACTTGCCGCCGCTGTCGCCCACGAGTCGGACGTCCGGGGCGAGCATCGCCATGAGGCCCGCCAGGTCGCCCTCGGCCGCCGCGGCGAGGAACCGCTCGGTCAGATCGCGGCGTTGGGCCGGGTCGACCTCGTAGCGCGGGCGCCGTTCGTCGACGTGCTTGCGGGCCCGTCCGGCGAGTTGGCGCACCGCCGGCTCACCGCGGTCCAGCATGGCCGCGATGTCGGCGTACGGATAGCCGAAGGCCTCCCTGAGGACGAACACGGCGCGTTCCAGCGGCGACAGCGACTCCAGGACGACGAGTACCGCGAGGGAGACGGAGTCGGCGAGCACGGCGCGCTCCGCGGTGTCCGGGACGGTGTCCCCGAAGTCGGTGACGTACGGCTCGGGCAGCCATGGGCCCACGTAGGCCTCGCCGCGTGCCTTGACCTGGCGCAGCCGGTCGATCGCGAGGCGTGTGGTGACGCGCACCAGGTAGGCGCGCGGTTCGCGGACCTCGGCGCGGTCGGCGCCGGACCAGCGCAGCCAGGCCTCCTGGACCACGTCCTCGGCGTCGGCCACGCGCCCGAGCATGCGGTAGGCGACTCCCATGAGGACGGGGCGGTGCTCTTCGAAGACATCGGTAGGGGTGTCGGTGGTCACCACCTCATCCCACGCGGTGGGAGCCGCTCTGTCCAGCAGAAATCCGCAGGGCCTCAAGGTCCCTGGCACTTGGGGCTACCGGTCAGTAGCAGTTGCTGACAAGCTGTCTACACGGCCTGTACGGCGTCTGTCAGCGCGTCCCAGACGAGGAGCACCCCCATGTCCGCCACCGTCTCCTTCCCGGTCCCCTCTCCGCACGGTCCGCGGACCGTGACCGTGTCCTACGCGCGCGTGGGCCGCGGCGAACCGCTGCTCCTGCTGCACGGCATAGGCCACCACCGGCAGGCCTGGGACCCGGTGGTGGATGTCCTCGCGACCGAGCGCGACGTGATCGCCGTGGACCTGCCCGGGTTCGGCGCCTCTCCCGCGCTGCCCGAGGGGCTGGCGTACGACCTGTCCACGACGGCCGCCGTGTTCAGGGCCTTCTGCGAGGCGCTGGGGCTCGACCGGCCGCATGTGGCGGGCAACTCGCTCGGTGGGCTGATGGCCCTGGAGCTGGGCCGCGAGAAGATCGTACGGTCCGTCACCGCCCTGTCCCCGGCCGGGTTCTGGTCCCAGGCCGAGCGTCGTTACGCCTTCGGTGTGCTGCTCACCATGCGGCGGATCGCCCGCAGCATGCCGCTCCCGATGGTCGAGCGGCTGGCGCGCACGACGGTCGGCCGCACCGCGCTCACCAGCACCATCTACGCCCGCCCTGGCCGCCGTTCACCCGAGGCCGTGGTCGCCGAGACGCTCGCGCTGGTCAACGCCACCGGGTTCGACGACACGCTCCGGGCCGGTACGACCGTCCGGTTCACCGACGACATCCCCGGTGTCCCGGTGACCGTGGCCTGGGGCACCCAGGACCGGCTGCTGCTGCGCCGCCAGGGTGTCCGCGCCAAGCAGATGATCCCGCGATCCCGACTCGTGCGGCTGCCCGGCTGCGGGCACTGCCCGATGAACGACGACCCGGCCCTGGTCGCGCGCGTCATCCTCGACGGCAGCCGCTGACCGGCGCGGCAGCAGCTTCACCGCGCCCGATCCCAGGGCGACTCCGGCACCCACGAGGGCGCTTCCGGCGGCCTGGGCGGCCCCGTAGGAGCCCGTTCCGACGAGCGGTGCGGTAGCGGCGGCGGCGACCGGGATGAGGCCGGAGAAGAGCGTGGCGCGTTCCGCGCCGATCCGCTGCATGCCCATGTACCAGCACACGAACCCGACGACCGTGACGACCGCCGCCTGCCACAGCAGCGCGGCGGCCTCGGTGCCGTCGGGCCGCCGCAGCCAGGCGGACCCGTCCAGGACCAGCCCGGCCGTCGCCGCCTCGATCGCGGCGAGACCGCACACGGTGGCCGACAGCAACCGCGGTCCCAGGGGCCGCAGTACGGGAACCGCGAGCACCGCGAAGCCCACCTCACCCGCAAGTGCGCACCCAGAGAAGGCGATTCCGGCACCGTCCGTCCGGCCCCACCCCTGGACCGTGAACGCGCCGACGGCGACGAGCGACGCCCCGTAGAGCACGATCCTGCGCGGACGGCGCCCTTCCAGGAGGGGGACGATGACCGCGACGGCCACGGGTGCGCAGCCCACGAAGACGCCCGGGACGGCCGGTTCGGCGCTGCGTTCGGCGGCGATGACGGCCAGGTTGAAGCCGACCATGCCGACGGCCGCGAGCAGGGCGAGGCGGGCCCATTGGCATGGCGTGAGCGCGCGCAGCCGGGCCGTCGCGCCTTTGCCGGTGAACGGGAGGAGCAGCAGGCAGGCGAGGCCGTAGCGCAGGAACTGGCCGCCCGCGTACGGGTAGTGGCCCAGGACGCTGTTGGCGGTGAAGGACGCGCCGACGAGGACGCAGGCGAAGGCGGCGAGCGGGGCGCCGCGGACGGTGGTGGCGTTCATGGCAGCGACGCTAGGGAGAGCAGCGGTCCGGTTTAAGGTCCACTTTTGCCTCTGGTTGGCAGACCAATTCCACCCGGGACACCCAGAGCCACTCCGACCAGGCAACTCGCCGACGTGACGGTGCACCTGACCCAGCGTCACCGGTCGCCGACCCTGGCCGCCTGGTATCACCGCGGGTATCACCGCCCGACCTGCAATTTCCCGTCAACTCCCGCAAACCAAACGGCAGTTGATGTGGACAGCGGCGACTACTCACCGTAATATTTAACTACAGGCAGTCACCAAACGGTGACCGCTCCGGAACAGGAAGAGGAAGAGACGATGGCTCAGACCGCAGCCTCCAAGACCCCGGCCGCCAAGGCCACAAGGAGCACCGTCGTCGCCGAGACGCCCGCCGCGCCGGTCGCGGACGACCTCAGCGCCCTTCTCGCCCCCAAGCGCTACGAGGCGGGCACGAGCAGCGTTCCCCAGGAGGTCGCCACCTTCGTGGAGAACGCGTACGAGGCGTGGCAGACGGACAAGAACGCGTGGCAGGTCGTCACCCTCAGCGGCCCCGAGGCGCTTGAGCGCGTCTTCAAGCAGGCTCGTCGCTACTGCTTCGACCGAGAGACCAAGCTGACGTTCCAGCGTCGCCGCACCGACAACCCGAGCGAGCTGGTGTACCGAGTGCGGGACAAGATCGCCGTGAAGCGCACCAAGAAGTAGCGGGCGTTCCCAGAAGCGGCGTGACGCGGACCAGCGCGTCACGCCGCTTCTCGTTGGGCTAGGAGGCGAGCGTCACGGGCATCGCCAGCCATGCGACCGAGTGGGTGCCCGTTGCGCGGCACGACCTAGTTGCACACGTGCGCACACTCACGCGTGAGTGAGGCGAGACCGAGGCGAGCGAGAGCTGAGACTCACGGCTTGACGCGCTGACCGTGGTCAGGTGAAGCGAGCGAGGCGAGGCGATGGTGCGCGAGAGAGTGAATGGGCGAGCAACGCGACGGAGAGCGTGGCGATGGGCCTGACTCTCTTCGTATAGGGCGCCGTGGAGGTCGGACACCTGCCGGAAATTGCAATCCGTCCGCGCCAGCTCCTTCTAAGCGTGTCCACACGTTTCTTCTCTCAGCGCGAGTCCCGCGCACGTAAGCATGTCCACACCTACCGCAGTGCCTCGATCGCCCGGAGGACCAGCTCTCGGGCCTCCGCCCCGTACACGGACGAGGCCCGGAGCTCCTCGAAGGCCTTGAGGTAGAGGGCGATCTCCGACGGCTGGTTGATCCGCACCCGCGCCGACACGAGCTCCACCGACACCAGCTTGTCGTCGTAGACGTGGAAGGTCTCCCTCGGCCACTGGGCGCGCTCCGTGGCCGTCATCGGGATGATCCCCAGGGACACCGCGGGCAGCGCCCCGGCGGTGAGCAGGAAGCCGAGCTGGGCCGCCATGGCGTCCTCGTCCGCCATCCGGCAGCGGAGGACGCCCTCCTCCATGACGAGCACGAACCGGCGCCCCGGCTCGTACAGCACGCGGGAGCGCTCCACCCTGGCCCGCGCCGCCGCCGCGCTGTCGTCCACTGGGACGTCCCGGAACCGGGCGGCGCGGGCCAGGACCCCCGCGGCGTACCCCTCCGTCTGGAGGAGCCCGGGAACGAGCGTGGCGGAGTAGACCCTGAACAGCTCCGTGTCCTCGAACAGCCGCGCCGAGCCCTCCTGGAGCTGCCGGAGGCCGTTCCGGACCTGGTGGCGCCACTCCCGGTACATCGACTCGGCGTTGAGGGACTGGACGATGAGGTCCTGGGCCTGGCCGGCCGCCCCGGTCGCCTCGCACCAGGCGCGGATGTCCCGGGCGGACGGGGCGGTGAGGGCGTTCTCCACCCGGGACGTCTTCGCGTGGTGCCAGCCGCACGCCGCCGCCAGCTCCTTGACCGTCAGCCCCGCCTCCCGGCGGAGGTCGCGCAGGCTCCGGGCGACGGCCTCGCGCGCGGCCTGGGCGGAGGAGGACGGGGAGACGGACATCAACGGGCCTGGCGTTCCTTGCTCTTAGCGGATCTCGTACCGGTCGTGTGGCGTGGCGCGGCCCCAGACGGCCTCAAACGCCTCGGCGCACAGCTTCGCAGACGCCGGGTCGTCGCTCAGCTCCTGGCCCGCTGAGCCGCCGTCACCGGTGAAGTGGTTCCAGCGGATCAGGCGGCCGTCGAGGAGCCAGAAGTCGTTGCCGGGCAGCGCGAGGTCCGAGGCCCGGCGGCGGGGCAGCCAGCGCACCTGCTCCCCGGCGGCCACGTTGGTGAAGGTGAACGAGTGCTCGTAGCGGATGTACTCGCTCACCGGCTCGGAGACGACGCGGGCCCGGCGCACCTCGACCCCGCGGGCGACCGTCTCCTCGACCAGGCTGAGCCACGGCCGCCACCAGGACGCGCGGTCAGCCGGGTCGAGCCGGTGGCCGTCGCGCCAGGCCGCGAGCCGCTCGGCCTCGCCGGTGACGGCGTAGACGTCGCGCATCTCCAGGTGGACGGCGGACCGCTCGCAGCCCGCGAGGAGCTCAGCGAACGGCGGCACGCTCGACGACATCACACGCCTCCCTGATCATGCCGACCATCCTGGCCGGGATGCGGATCACGGCCTCGCCCTCGGGGATGCCCCTGCCATGGCCGGGCACCTCGAACGCGGCGCATTCCGCCTCCAGTTCCGTGCCCGGCTTCCAGCCCTGGAAGACGAGCTCCTCCCTCTCCTGGTCGACCCACACGGTGGGGCTCTCGTCGTCACCGGTGTTCGGGTCGATCCCGATGAACCGTAGCGTCACGGCGTTCTCCGCTCTCTCGGTGTGCAGATGTTTGCGGTCTAGTCTCCCCCAGGTGTGAGCCCGGTCAACCCCTGGCGACCCGTCAACCTACCGCCAGGTGAGGAGAGTTGCACACTTCTGCACACGCCTGGCTTTGATCAGGGGGCGGGTTCTAGCCTCGGCAGTTCTAAGGAGAGACCCCCGCGAGGTGGACTAGACCTCCGGGGGCGTGGCCGACGCTGCAAAGGAGCGCCAACATGGGGCAACGTACCGCCCGCCCACCCACCGCTGAAGAGCCGGACCGCCGGCCGCTCGACGTCCAGGTCATGCGCGACGGCGCGCGCCGCCTGCTCACCGAGGACGCCGAGCCGCCCGCCGCCGACGAACTGAGCACGCTCACCGCGCGGCTCCGCGGCCACATCGTCGTCGCCGTGCCGGACGTCGAGACCCTCGCCTGGGCCCTCCCCGAGGACGACGTGCCGCGCGCCTGCGCCCTCGCCTGCTGCGGCGAGGCCCGGATGCGGCTCCGCCTCGGCGACGGGGGCACCCTCGCCGTCCGCGTGGCGTCGGCGCGGCGCCTCGCCCGCTCCGTCCTCGCCCTCTGCGACCACTACGAGAACCTCGGCGGGGGTGAGAGCCGTGGGAACGCGGGTTGAGCGGCAGTGGCGTGACCGCCCGTCGGGTCCGCCGTACCAGCAGCGCGTTCTCGTCCACGACGAGGACGGCAACGACGTCCCCACCGAGGACCTCCCCGGCGAGACGCCCGCGCAGGCCGCCTACCGCCACCTGGTCACCCACGCCTCCGGGTGTCGAGCCTGCAAGGCCGTGAACGCGGACGGCTGGGCGGACGGCACCTGCCCGCACGCTCAGCACCTCTACCAGACCTGGCGGCGGCTGTGGCACGCTCCAGCCCAACGCGAGAAGAACGGAAAAGCGTGAGACTCAACCGGAAGACGGCCACCATCGCGGGCGTGGTGGCCTTTTGCGTGGGCAGCGCCATCTACTCCCAGGTGGCCAAGCCTGACGGCGGCGACGGCAAGGTCAGCGCCGCCCGTCACGAGACGCGGCACGCGTCCCCGTCGCCGTCCGCCACCCGCGCGGCGGCGGCCAAGGCGACACCCAGCGCGCAGCCGAGTGACCTGCCGCGCCTCGACCACCAGGGCGACGGGTCCTCCAACTGCGTCCTCCGCTACCGGGCGGGGGCCCACGGCACGGCGGGCTGGGCGGTGTTCGCCTCCCGGGCCGGGACGGTGGAGCTGACGGCGACCACCACGACGGGCAAGGCCTACGACAAGACCTGGTACGCCGACACGAGCGGCGGCAAGACCATCTACGTGACGGACATGAACGTGCCCGTGCCGCTCACGGCCCTCAAAGCCGTTGAGGGCACGCTCGTCGACGCGGGCACGGCCGAGACGTACCGGTGCCTGGTGGGGCCGGGGGCATAGCGGCGGAGATGACGACTGGCCGGGCTCCCAGCGGGGAGGCCGGCCAGTTCCGTGTCCGGGCCCCTTGGAAGCGGCTCTCGTGGCGGTTCCTACTGGTCTGCCTGGTAGGTTTTCCGGCCCTTGAGAAGCTCCCACGCCTTGATGTTCCAGTTCTGCGGGAATATCACGATCGTTGGCCACACCGTGCTAGTCGTGATGATCTCGATTCTGTTGTACGGCAGGCTCCGGTTAACCTTGACGATCTCCACCGGCGGGAACTGATGAGACCCGCCGCTCTCCGGGAAGAAATGAAAGCCGCCCGTGTATATGGGCACCGCCAGGCCGAGGACCGTCCCGTCACTGAACTTGCCTTCCCGGCAGTACGCGGGGGTCGGGGCGCCACTGATGCCGACGGCGCTGTCCGCCGCTACGCGACGGTTCCACACAAACACCACGCGGTTGTGCACTCGGGTGTCCCGCACCCACCCGATCACAAGCAGCGCGACAAACGCCACCCATGAGTAGCCGTGCGTCACGTCGGCCAGTCCCCACGCGAAGGCCCCGAAGAAGATTGCAGTGCCAACGATGGGGGTGGTATCCGCACCAGCCACCTGCTGGTTGTAGGCGATTCTGTCTTTCCGGCCGCTGCGGTCTCTTGCCATGACTGCTCCTCGGGGCGCCCGCTCTTTGCGATGACAGCGGCATTGTGGCTCACACCCCGTATGCAACGGAGCGGTCCGGAAACCTCACAGACGAACGGTTCAGCAACGCTACCTACGCGGCGGCCCGCAGCTCACGGGTGATGACGCTGATCTGCCCCCTGGCAGCGCGGTCCCTCAGCCCGAGCTGCGGGCCGAGGCGCGTGGCACGGGCAGCCACGGTGTCCCCGGGGCGGGCCAGCGGGTCTGCCTCAACGAGAGCCAACCTCGCGGCATCTGAGAGGACCAGTGCTCCCGGTGCCGTCCCCTTGCCAGGCGGTGCCAGCATGCTCTCACTTGACATGGTCATAGCAAATCGAGGATGTTCGGATGGCGCCGCAGTTTGCGTGAGCCGGCCTCCACGTCTTCCAACTTCGCGGAGGCCGTTCTCTAGGTGCGCCTCGGTTGCGCCTGTATTCGTCTCAGTCGCTGTCGCCCGGCTTGCCGGGCGCGTACCCGTACACCCTGTTCTGGCAGAGTGAGTCATCGGGGTAGTTCTTCTGGCACCAGTTGCCGACCTGGGTCAGGCAGTCACTCAGTGCCGTGGTTCCCATGCCATTCTGATTTTCGGGCTTGGCACATGACGGCGGCTTCGGGGTGGACAACTCGACGTAGGCGCCGAAACCGAGCAGCGCCACTCCCGCGACGGCGCTTGCGGCTGCGGCCTTGCCCCGTCTGGTCATCCTGGTCCAGGTGTTCATGAGATGCAGTTCCCCTCCCTGTTTCGCCCCTGGCAAGCTCAACCGCTCGTCAGGCTGCGTCGTCATTCTCCGGTCCACGCCCACAGACGAAGCACCGGGCCTTGCCCCCCTGGATGAGCTGGCGGCGTTCCCGCATTCCCTCCAGGCGACGCTGACGCACCGCGGGGTCTCGCCATGAGGTGGCGACTGAGGTGGCGCGCGTGGCACTTGAGTTCGGCTTGGCCGTCTCACCAACTGGTTGGTCGTTCATGCGACTAATCGAATACTGACTCTGCGTAATCGCCCAACGTGACCTGACGAGTCGTCTGCCACGTGAGCGGCGAGCCGGGATTCCCGTTACGGCGGGTCCGCCTCGCCCCCACGTGAGGCACCCCGAGAGCCTCCGGAACGGGAAACTCAGGCGCGGCCGACCGCAACCTCTCGCGGTCACTCAACCCCGCTCGCGGGCTGCTCGGGGGTTAGGCCGGCCAAGCGTCGGATGTAGGGCCAGGCGAGCCGACAGCCCTTCGCTGCATGCCTTCGTGCCTGTTACCGGTTAAACCGGGTGTCTTGAGGCATCTGAGACTGCGATGCTCTATGGATGCATCCGCTGTTTCACGTGCCTTCCACCGAGGTCACGCTGGCCTTGGTCCAGGACTTCATCAACCTGAAGATCCGGGAGGGCCTCACGGTCGAGTACAAGCGCGCCGGTGACAAGCCGATTGAGGCGGTAGCCGCGCTCGCGAACACCTACGGCGGCCTCCTCTTCGTCGGGGTCGCTGAGGGGGACAAGGGCGTACCCTCCGAGATCACGGGAGTGCCCCTCGGCGATAAGGAAAAGCTGGTCAACCAGATGGGCACGGGCTTCGACCCGCCGTGGTCACCCGAGGTGATTGAGGTGCCCTGCAACGACCAGGGCGACAAGGTCGTCCTGGTGGTCCGCATCGACCGGGCAACCGTCCCGCGGCCGATCGTCCTCAACGGCTCCATCTTCGTGCGGCTGGACGCCCGCAACGAGAAGGCGAACCGGCAGATGATGCGGATGCTGCTGGACGACCCGAACTCACAGCCTGAGCCCCGGCCGTCGGCGGTCACCCGGAGTCTCAACGTTCGCGAGTCCCCGTTCTTCGGCCAGGGAAACGACCCGGACGTCGTCCTGCGAGCCGCGAGCGTCATGCGCCTGTGGGAGGGAGAGGAGCGGACGCGCTTCCCGAGCGGGCTGGCAGGGACGGTCATCGAGGTCTTGCAGCGCACGCGCGCACTCCCGTTGCTGAGTCAGTTGGGGCTCGCTCTCGTGGGCGGTAGGCGGGTCGCGTTGACACCGTGGCAGCTCGTAGACGCCACGAGCCGACGGCTGCGGCTCCGGATGTCCACCACTGGCACGGACGGGTCCGCTCCCTCACGACCGGGCGCGGAGATGACCTGCACGGTCACTCTGGGCGGCGGCGAGCCGGCCTCAGAGCTTGAGGTCCTGTTCGACACGGCGTTCTGGCTCCCCGACGGTGTCCCGCTGGGCCTGGACCTCTTCCTCCAAGTCTTCTACGACAGCGTGCCGATGGTGGCAAACGCGCTCCTGCCCCACGTCGCTGGGGCAACGGTCGGCGTCAAGGCGATGCCAGCCCCACTGACGGAGATCCACGTCGCGGCGCGGGACACGGTCGACGACTACGGTGACGGGACTCCCGTCAACCTGGAAGAGCTCGTGTCGCTGGGCTCGCTGGGTGAGAGGGTCGGCGGACGGTTCATCAGGCAGGGTGGCGAGACGGTGTTGCGCAGCCTGGTGGACCCGCCGCACTGGGACGAAGCTGTGCGAGAGGCGCTGGTGACCATGGCGATGGACTGGGGTTTCCCCGACCCCAAGTTCCCCTGACTTCTTTCGCGCCGGAGCGCGCTGGCCGGGGAGGCACGACTCCGGCCCGTCTTTGGCCTGTCGCTGGGACTGAGTGCCCGCGAGCGGCTGCGGCCGGCCTCACCCTGGGAAACCCTCAGGCCCGCCGAAAGCGGGCCTGAGGGGGACTTGGCGGGCCGTCAGTTCAGTTGCGTAAGGCCCGTCGGCGCCCACGGCTCGCTGTCCGGGTAGGTCATCTGCGCGACGCTGGCGAGCACACTCGGGTCGGCGTCGGTGAGTGTGAGGTTCGACAGGAACAGCGACCTCGCGGCGCTCGGCGTTCCGCCCTCGGTTGGCACCAGCGTCGCGTACGCGGCTCCGTTCGGCGCCCGAAAGTTGCTGACCTGCTGGGTCCACGTGGCCGCCACCAGGGAGACCGTATGGCTGGACGTCGTGAGGTAGGCCTGGCCGGAGTCGAACCAGTTCACGCTCAGCGACACGTTCGACCAGCCGGGGGGCGAGTAGAGCCAGCCCTGAGCCTCGTACCACTGACCGGGCGTCACGCGGATGAGCTCCGACGAGGCGTACACCGTGGCTGAGGTGCCGTTCGGCGTGAGGAGGCCCGACTCGGTGAGGCCGCCGTGAACCTGCGCGTTCGACTGGGTGAGCGTGCAGTTCGTCGCCACCCACGGTGAGGTGCTGGTGACGAACGTCGGGTTCGAGTTCAGCGGGTCGTTGGGCGAGAGGATCCCCTCGCAGTAGCCAACCAGTCGGCCGTGCCAGTCGTTGACGAACGTGGAGCTGGCCGCCGCGAGGTTGGAGCTGTCCGGGTCCTGCCACAGGTGAAGCGGCTGGCCCCCGTTCGGGGTGTTGTCGTACACCGAGATCAGGACCGACCGAGACGCGTCGGCGGACCAGGCGCCGCTGGAGCCCACCGCCCGGTACTCGAAGTTGCTTGTGAGACCACCGACGCCCGCGCCGAACTGGAGGTAGTCGACCAAGGGCACCTGGCTTGGGGACGGGTGCAGCACTACGTGATAGGTCGCCCCGTTGGTGAGGCCGGTCGCGGGCAGCGGCACCGACACGAGCGGGACGGGTACGAAGGTGTAGTAGACGTACGTGCCGTCGTTGAGGATGCGCACCAGGTTGCAGGTCTCGTCATCCTCCGTGAACAGGCTGGCACGGTAGATCTCTTCGCTCAGGGTGGCCTCATTGGTGAGGAACCACTGTCCGGGGCCGTCGTCAGCGGTCACCGGCAAGACCTGTATGTTCCCCGAGAACGTCGTGCTGGCCGCGTTGGTGGTGCCACCAACGATGAATAGGGCGTCGTCGGTGGTCGAGAGAGCCCAGTTCGCCCCCACGCCGGTCCACACTGGGGTTGGCAGGCTTGGTCCGGCGTTCCAGCCGTCGATCGATCCGTCGGCTTTAACCCTGGCGTAGTACGTGTTGCCCGTCATGGTGCTGTTGCTCAGGACGCCACCGGTGACGACCAGCCAGCCGTTGATGACGGCAGAGAACATGAAGTGCTCGGCTTGCGGCAGGTCCGGACCGGTCAGCCACGTTGAGCCGAGCTGCCCGTTGTTGACCGTGTTGTAGTAGACGGTGCTCACGGCTCCCGAGGAGAAACCGTCGGTGCTGCCACCGATGACGTACACCACGTCGACGTCGTCACCGATGGGCCAGGTAGCCGCGCCTGAGTGGCTGAGGGCCACCGGCAGCGCCGTCTGAGCGCTCCAGCTGCCAACGGTCCCGGTGTTCGGGTCCCAGCTCGCCGCCCAGGAGTTGCTGAGAAGGCCCGACGCCACGGCGGTCTGCCCACCGGCGACAACGATGCTGGACGAGGTGACCGCGCAAGCCGCGCGAAAGCACGCGAGGGGCAATGAAGGCTGAGGAGTCGGGGCACCGAGGAGCCCATCGCCCAGGAACTGAGTGCTCGTGACACCCGCCGTGGCCGCGCTCGCCGTCGTGTCGTAGCCGCCGATGAGAACGAAGTACTGGCCGCTGGTCAGGATGCCGCTGGCAACCGGGGCACCGTTCGGGCTGCCCGCCGGGCTCGCCCACGTTCCCGTGCCGGTCGCGGTGTACAGCAAGGTCCCGTTGTCCACGGTGACGAGCGGGCCGCCAGCGGACAAACCGAGGGACGAGGTGAGGTTGGCCAGCGTGCTGGCAGGCATGACGGTCTGGGCCAGCGGGGCGGACAGGTCGGGGGCACCCGCGGCGTCGGGGCACAGGCTGACCGTGAGGTCTGAGCCAGCCCCCTGGACCAGGACCGGGACGGTGACCCGTCCGACCGCCGTGCCCGACAGCACGAAGGGCTGGTCGAGGTCGTTAGGGGCCGCGCTGTCCGTCCAGCTGAACGTGGCGCCGTTCGGCGTGAGGATCTGCGACCCCGGATAGACGACCTGGGTGTAGGGGGTGCTCAAAGGCTGGTTCAGTTCGTTGGCGTGGTTGACCGCATCGCGGTTGCCCGGAAACCCGTTCCGCGCCGCCTGCTGGCGGGGGTTGAACACCATCTCAGTCCTCCAGCAGCGCTTCGAGCTCGTCCGTGACGCGCGGCAACTCATCTGCCTCCGCCGCCAGTTGGAGGCGCTTCCGGAGCGCCTGCGCCTGGAGCAGGGTGGTCTTGGCGTTCGCCTGCTTCGCCTTGAGCATGGAGAGGGTCTCCCGCGCGGCCTGCAAGTTGGTCCGGTTCGCGCGCATCTCGATCGCGGCCAGGAGGGCGGCGACCTGGCGGTCGACGTCGCTGCTGAACGTCACGGAGTCGGGGCCGCCGCCGAGGACGGCACGCGCGCTCACGTCGGCCATCGAGAACTGCCGGGCGGCGTTGGCGAGGTTCCGCTCAGCCTCCTCGATCTGCCTCTCGAACTCCCGAACGTCGAACTCGGCACCCAGGGCCCAGTTGTCGACCTGGACCAGGTGGCCGGCCAACCGGTCTCGGTGCGTGGAAAGGGGAGTGGTCATCGGTGGTCTCCTGGGGAGGGCGGCCGGTTGAACTGAGAGGCCGTTCCCGCCCCAACTCCCGGAGACGAGAGGATCTGGACGGGAACGGCGGCGCGTGGTCGTCATCCACGCCTCGCGGGCGGGGCGCAATGATGGCTCCGCCCGCGGGTGTTGCGGTTACCGCGACGGCACCTGGGCAACGTGCCAGGTCTGACCGGCAGGGTTCGGCCGGTGCGGGTGGCCCTTGGCGGGCATGTTCCGCTCGAAGGCGGCGTTGGCGCGTGCCTTGTCGTGCTGCTCGACGGCCTGAGCGCGAACGCGCTGGGTGAGCCCCGTTCGCTGGGCCGCGTCCTGAACGAGACCCGCGGTGATCGCCAGCGCCTCCTTGTCCATACCCTGGCCCCACATCAGGCGACGGAAGCCGTCGATCAACCCGGTGTAGGCGGAGGTGGGTGCCTTCGGCGGGTTCTTCGCCAGGGCGTAGGCCGTCTCCTCCGCGCTCGTCCGCTCCCTCACAAGCTGACGAGCGGCCACGAGCTGGCGCTCCAGGGACTCGCGGTGTGCCCTGGCGCCCTCCGCGTGGGCCCGGCGTCGGGCGGCGATGTCCGCGGCGGCACGAGCCCGCTGGAGAAGGTCGGTCTCCTCGGTGGCGCTGAGCCGGCCACGCTGACCGTCCCGCTCCGTCTCGGCGGCCTGGCGGTGGTTCTCGTCGGCCTCCCGCGCCCGGTCCTCGGCCTGACGCTCAGCCTGAACCGCCGCCTCGATGGCCTCAATGAGCCGTGCTTCCTCCTCGCGGGCCTCATCCCCCGGCCCGTCGGTCGCCCTCGCCGCCGCCCGCAGCTGAGCCTCGAACTCCAGCTGATCCGCTTGGTCCAGGAGCTCACCAGCCGCGAGCTGAAGCTGAAGCGCGTTCCGGCGAATCGCCGACGGACCAACGGCGTCGGTGACCTCCGGGTTGCTCATGAGCTGCGCGAGAAGCGGCTTGACCACGTCGTCAACGCCGCCTGCCATATCGCTGACGAACGCGTCCATCACCTGCCTGATGATCGTCTCATCGCTCATCGCTGGCCTCCGGTGTTGATCGGCGCGGCGTGGAATGGAACCTGCCCCGCGGCGTGAGTCTGCGGGAAGGTGCCGGTCGGCGCGCGTTGGTTCTGCTGCTGGACGGTCGCGGTGCCCGGCGCGAACGTGGGGCCAGCGGGGGCGGGTGTCCCGGTCGCCGAGAGGCTCGCCAAGTACTGAGGCATCTGGGCGTTGCGCTGCGCGGCGTAGACGTGACCAGCCAGCGCCTGCGTGATCGCGCCGTTTCCCTGAACGACCGGGTTGGCGTGCGGGGTTTGCGACGGAAAGAGGCCCTTGAAGGCGCCGTTCTCACTCTTGTCGTCCGCCTCCGTCTCGTCCGT
The DNA here is from genome assembly GCF_000716435.1 of Streptomyces xylophagus. Classification (GTDB taxonomy): domain Bacteria; phylum Actinomycetota; class Actinomycetes; order Streptomycetales; family Streptomycetaceae; genus Streptomyces; species Streptomyces xylophagus. The sequence goes on along the minus strand of NZ_JNWO01000005.1, from coordinate 203,454 downwards.
CTCGACGGACTCAACGTCGTCGTCTGAGTCGCTGGCGGTGAGCAGGGGCGCGGTTCCGAGACGGGCCGGGACGAGACGCGTGCCGCCGTCGGCGTCCTCAACCTCGCGGTAGCGCTGGCCCTTCAAGGCCTCGGCCGCGGCGACCATGTTCCTGGCGTGCTGGGTGACCAGTCCGATCATGGCCGGTCCCATCCCTTCGTTGCGTGGTCGTACGCCTGCTGCCACGCGCGCTCACGCTCAGCGGGGTCGGCGCTGTTGGGGTCCCCGAGAAGAGACAAGTTGTCGACGGTGGTTGCCTGGGACTTGGCAACGAGGCCGTTGAACTGCCGCTGCCAGGCCGCCTCGCGGACGGCAGGGTCGGGGTCGCTGTCTGCGCTGTGGCCGAACCACAGCGGATCGGTAACCGGGGCGGGTGCGGGAAGGGGAACGCTCTTCGCCACGACGCCCGCGGCAATCGGAAGCGCGGTGCCGCACTCCACGCAGAAGTTGGCGCCGGGCTTGCCCTTTCCGCAGCCGTTCACGCAGTGGCGCATGGCGGTCTTGACCGCCTTCGTGACGGCTCGCTGACGCTTGGCCACGATGCCGGTGTTCTTGCTTCGCACTTGATCCCCTCTCGCCGCCAAACGGCGTGATCATGCTGAGGATTGACTGTCGGGTTCATCGCGAGACGCTCCATGTAACGGCCACCGGCCGCTCAGCCCTGGTTGGCACCGCCGCCCAGGTCCAGGAATCCGTAGCGATGGGGAGAGACTTCTTGACAACCGGGGTCCGCTTCGCGCCGCAGCTCGGGCACTGACGGGATCGACTGGTCTTGCTACTGCGGGTGCCACCGCAACCGCGTGGGCACTTGAGGCGGCTCATGCGGTCTCCCCCACCGGGTTCGACCCTTCGGCCTTCGTGATGACGGGCGTCAGTGCCCTCTGAACGCTCTCTGCCGTGATGCGAAGTGGTCGGCCGCGTCCCGCACCGCGGGGGCGGACGACCACCAACTGACCGTCCTTGCACATCCGATTGACGGTCGAAAGCGACAGGTGCAGGGCACCCGCTGCCTGTTCCCTCGTCATCAGATTTGTCATGTCCCGACCATATTTCGTCATGATCGAGAGTTCCACTGAACCTACTTGCGTGGCGACTGGCGACATGGTCGAGGATCACCAGTCACTTACGGATGAGTCACATTGCGGTCCAACAAGCGCACTCAACCGGGAAGCGGAAAACCCACGTAAAACGTCATCGACCCAACGACGACTCGCGTCGTGCGTCCGCTCGTGGATTCGACGGCCGTTGGCCTGAGAAGACCGCGGTGTCAGTGACGATCGCTACCCTGACGACGTGGTGACTGACGCGGCGATGCCATACGACGACCTGACCGACACGCAGTTCGAGGAGTTCTGCTTCGAGCTGATGAAGGAGCTCGGGTTCGTAAACGTCGACTGGCGCAAGGGCACGGGCTTGAACGCGAGCCCGTCGGACAACGGCCGGGACATCGTCGCCGAGCGCCAGGTCGAGGAGCTCGACGGCGCGGTTCACATGCAGCGCTGGTTCGTCGACTGCAAGAAGTACACAAAAGGCGTCCCGCCCGACAAGATCACCGGACTCCTCACGTGGGCCAGCGCGGAACGAGCGGACGTGGCGCTGATCATCGCCAGCAGCTTCCTCTCTAACCCGTGCAAGGAGTACCTAAAGGCGTACGAGCTCAACAACCGCCCGCCGTTCCGTGTGAAGTACTGGGAACGGCCGCAACTCGGCAAGCTGCTGGACGGCGTTCCCGAGTTTGTGGCCAGGTACGTCGACGCCCGGTCCCGCACAGAGGCGGAGATCGTCGCCGCTGAGGAGTACCGCACCAACAAGCTCTGGTACTCGCGCAAGCAGCTGCTTTATCACTTCATCGAGATTGGCCAGCGAGAACCGCTCGACCCGAAGACGGATCAGTTGATCAAAGACGCGATGCGCCAGACCGAGGAGCAGTACGCCGACGACCCCGACTTCATCATCCCCGAGGATGAGCAAGAGACGTGGAACGTCGCATACCTCCTCGGTGAGCTGTCGGCGCTCCGGTGGGTGCTTGGTGACGACTGGAACAACGGAGACAGCTGACGAGGTGATCTACCTAGACGGTGGAAGCCCGGTAAGCGAAGGCTTACCCGCTGCGTGTCACTCCGAGGCGAACGTCTTTAGACGTCTGGTCGTCTCGCGGCCTGATCAGCCTAAGGAGCTCCGACGTCGTGGCCTCGTTGAGACTCCCTAGGTCCAGGCCCGCCGCCTCAAACTCCGCTGCACCACTAATTACCAGGTGACACATGGAACATCTCAACCCGTTGGCCGTAAGCGCCTTGTAGCCGGGCTCAGAGTCCAGGCCCTGCATCGTCACTTCCGCCTGGCTGTCGCACGCCGGGCACCGCGCTCCTGTCCCGGCGAGAACAAGATTTTCCTCCGCCATGATCACCATGTTGAAGACGTTGCCCTGTGACTTCTGGAATCTCTCCCTGGCGTCATCCGGCAACCCCATGAAGCGCTCTTCAAAGACGTTTCGCGCCTTCTGGATACGCAGCCGCACGTCCCTCTCCAGTTCGGTACGCGCCTCGTCGAGAGCCAGTCTCACAGTCTCCACCCAGCGATCCCAGAACGAGGTGGTATCCACTCCCAGGTCCGCCAGAAGAAGCTCAACCGTCCTAACAAGGGTGGGCAAAAGTTCCCGGCCCTCGTCGCCTTGCGTGGCATGGGCGACACCATTCCGCAGCTCGATAAGGTCATCGAGCCCGCTGTCGCCAGGCAAAACATCCAGTTTCCGCAGGCGCGCGATAGCCTCGCCAGCCCCGACCGTGTGCACTCGGCTCACGCTCGGTTTGACGCCGGTGAGGTGGAACAGCGCGTCCACCTTTCCCCTCATCTCCAGGAGAAGGGCGGGAGACTTGGCCGCCAGCGCAGCCTTGGCGAGCCGTTCAACCGCCACGCCGCCGTGCAGCGCAAACAGTTCGTGGTCGGACCGGTCGTGAGCGGCCATGGCCAGGTGAGCGAACCGCCTCGCCCCGGCGAGAAGGTTCTCCACGGAAAGAGCGTCGTCCATGCGCAGGACGGTACGCCAACGCCCAAGCGCAGGCGAGCAATTACCACTCGCTCAAGATCGCCCCGAATCAAGCAACGTAGGTGGCTGGCACAAGCACGTGAATCCGTTGCCTCCACGGTGACGGCGCTCGCTGCTCGACGCGCCCACCACGGCAGGCAACCAGGTGTCAGATACCGCGAGACGACGGCTCGGCACGGCGGCGAGCGAGAGCGCGACGGACCCCCACCGTGATCGCCGCCCGGTGCTCAGGGGACTTTGGCCGGCCAGCATGGGCCAGGGCGATCCGCTGACGGGTGGCCGGGGAGACGGCGTGCCCCTGAAGAGCGACACTGACCCTGGCTCGGCGCTCGGCGCTCACCGTCCGGGCGACCGACCACCGCACTCGCTTCAGAACCGTCGGGTCTACGCCGGGGAGCCCGGCCAGGGGCTCATACGGCCGGAGGTTGAGCAGCCGCGCGGCGGTGTCGCGCCGAAGACGGCGGATCCACGCCACCTCAGCCGCCGCGGCTTGGGACGCGACCACGCGCGCCAGGACCTCAACCCGGGGCGGCGCGTCGAGGGAACGCAGCCAAGTCGCCACCGGGCGGTCGTCGTCTGGGTAGCGAACGACGTCCCGACGGTGGCTGCTCGCCCGTGCCCTCGCGTTCACGGACCGCCCCACGTACCGAACCGTGCCGTCGGCATCGAGCAGGGCGTAGATCTCGACCCGGGGCGCGGCGGGGGTCACGCGACGACCCCCGCGGGCCACTGGCCCGCACTGACCCGAGAACGGGGTCGAGTGACCCGCTCGGGCTGCGAGTCAGCAGGTCCAGGGGTATTTACCGGACTGTCCTTTCGGGACGGCGAGACAGGCACTCGTGCCCGCAGCTCCCGCCAGGTACGCGGCAGGGCACCGAGCGTGGCCAGGGTCTCCCACGCGTCCCGGTCACCGAGGCCAGCCGCCGCCAGGAGCAGGCTCATCGCCGCGGCCTCGTCGGGGCGCGTCGCCACGCTGAGGCTGGTGGAGCCCGCGAGCACCTGGCGACGGACGTGGTCGAGACCCTCGGCGCGGCGCGGGTACGCGGTGACCGGGAACGGCAGGGCTGTGATGAGCGGCAGGGCGGGCGGCGTTGGCGTCATCGGGGCCTCCGGTTGGGCGGATTGGCTGGCCGTTGCTGCGCGGGGCGGTCGCGGCGAACGCGGTACCGCTCGCCGTCGGGGTATGCGGCCAGATCCGTGGTGGCGTGGCCGTTCTCGTCGAGGGCGACCGTCCCGTTGGGGTCAGGAGTGGCGTCGACGAGCGTGAAGCGCCAGGCTGAGCCGTCGTAGCGGCGGGTCACCTTGATGATCGGGTCACCGCACCACCGGCAGGGCACGACGCGGGCCGGGCACTGGTGCGTGGTGTAGATCCCCGTCCCGGTGTTGCCGATGACCGCCTCGTCGTCGGCGGTGAGGTCCGCGTCTCCCACCGGCTCCGGCAGCGCCACCGCGTCCAGGTTGACGTACCGCCAGGTGACCGTGGAGCGCGCCGCGTGCACGGGGTACCGGTAGACCTGCAACCCGCACTCACGGTGTGTCTGGATGACGTCGCTGCTCACGAGTTGCGCCCCCGGCCGCTGGGACTCTCGCTCGCCCACTCGGCAAGCAGGCGGCGAGCGAGGCTTGCCCGCGTGCGGTTCTCCCGCTCCGCTTCAGCGTCGATGCGGTCACGAAGCTCAACCGGCACGTACGTTGTCAGCCGGACGAGAACGTGGCCCGCGCCGTCCGTGGTGTCCACCATCCCGCCCCCATTCGTCGAGTTCATGACAAGTCGATCTTAGCTTGATGGCCCACTCTGTACCACACTGCGACATTTATCGGTTTTCCGCGATGATCGTGGTCAGCGTCGCGGTCCCCGCACCCAGCGTCGTCGCGTTTCACGCGCTCCCGGGCGAGCGGCCACACGCGTCGCCTTCTTGGCCGCAGTCAGGAACCCGCGCCGCGCGACGTCGGCTTGGGCGAGGGCCTCGTTGTACGAGGTCCAGTCGGGCCAGTCCTCACTACCGGCCTTCGACCGCACGCTGTCTCGCACCACCCTCAGCGCATTGGTCAGCTGAACGGCGGCGGTGTCCACGTCCTCTGGACCGAGAAGCTCCACCCGCTCGATCGCCCTCCTCACGGCCTCGAAGATCTCGTAGGTGTCCTGGTAGATCGACTTCTCGCTCTCCAGCCACCCGTCACCCTCGAAGCGCTCGGCGCGGTAGTGCTCGCCCTCCCAGTTCTCGACCATCTCGTCGAACCGCTTCTGGCCGCCGTCCCAGGCCTCCAGGAGCGACGCATACGCCTCTTGGCGCTGCCCGCGCAGCCACTGGCCGTGCTCCACCGCTGCCTGGTCGCTGACGTTCCGCCGCCCCAAGAGGACACCGGCCAGCGCGCTGCCCGCGGCGATCAGAGCGACCACGACGTTCCCCGCCTGCTCTCCCATGCGGGACATGGTGCCGTGCGTGCCGGTCGGCGGCGAGAGTGTAGGGATCACCGGAGGAGGGAATCCACCGGGCGACGGAGACAGCGAGCCCAGGGGGACGCACATGTCGTATGTGGCGCTAACGCGTCACCGGCATGCCGAACCCGGTGACCGGCCACCCCAACGGGGCTGAAGCGAGCGACCTCCCGACAGCATGGGCATACCCACGACCACCGCTCGGCCAGTTCCACGCTCCTCGGCAAGACCGTGTGAGGCCCGTCGCAGGCCTCGCCCCATGCCTCCGGAAGGCCGACCTCCCGTGCTGCCCGACCTCTCAGCGGTCCCATCCTGGGCCGCGGCGTCCATCGTCATCCTCACCACCGTCACGACGACCGTCGTTGCCCTCGCGCGCGTCCTCGTCCGCACCCTCCCCCAGACCGCCCCGGCGCGGCTGGAGTGGTGGCGGGAGGTACTCCGCTACCGCCTCATGGTTCGCGAGCTCAAGGACGCCCGCAGGGCTAGGTGCCGCACCCTTAACGTCCGTATATCCAGTGGCGATACGGACGCTGCCCGTACAAAGGCGGGTCAGCGCAAAAGCGCCGATCCCTGAAGGACGCGGCGGCCGGCCTTAGTTGGCGGCCACGGTCAACCGAGGATTCGCACCCGGGGCGCCTCAGGCACGTCCAGGTCATACGGTACCTCCCACGGGGCGAAGTCGTCCCGGCGGCAGATAAGAACCAGTCGCATCGGCTTGTTCAGCCACTTGTCCCGCCATCGGGCCTCCCGGTCGTTGCCGTCCCACCAGAGGGGCGCCCGGGTCCGCTCCAGGGCACGAGGCTGGCCAGCGCCCACCCGCAACGGGAAGCCCGGCATCACCTGCCCGTTCGCGTCGGCTTCGTTCACGTGCGGCACGAACCGGTACGGGCCCCACACCTGCGCGGCCACCTGCTCTGACGTCGCAGCGCCAGGGAGCGTGGGGGTGTAGTCCATGTCGTCGCTCTGCTTGATCTCCACCTGGACCTCGTCCAGGTGGCTAAGGGGGAGCGGTCCGGCCAGGTGCACGTTGAGCGTCGCGCGGTCACCGTCACCCCGCTCGATCGTCACACGGAACTGCGGCGTGAGGTCGGCGTGCCAACGGTCGCGCTCGATGCGACCGACCGCGTCCGCCGTCGAGTTGGCGCGGTGCGCGGCGCGCCACGAACCCACGGCGGCGATGGCGCTGAAGACGGCCGTCGTCCCGCCAACGATGGCGGCCCAGGGTGTTCCCATGGCGCCGGAGCATAGCGGCAGTTAAGGCCCGACCCGTCACCGCTCAGCGAGTGAAGACGTACCAGACGGCCAACGCTACGGCGCCAGCGACCACGACGACGGCCGCGCAGGCGATCACCTTCCCGACGGGGAACGGATTCGGTGACCTGTCCGTCCCGGGCACATCCCCACGCCATTCGATCCCAGCGACATGAATGTAAGACGCCTCGCCCGTCTCCCAGATGACCTCGCCGTCCGAGTCGCGGCTGAGTCCGCGGTGAAGGTCTCCCGTCGCCAGGCGCCGCCACAGTCGCCCGGCAACGTCGGTAAACTCCACGACGCAGAGCACCGGGTCCGGCTCCTCGCGGTTGACCGGAAGCGCCTCCGTGACGGACGCACCGGGACTCAGAAGCCCGTTGAGCGCCGCAGGCGCAAGCGCCTGATCGCCGTAGCAAAGCACCACGCCGGTGAACGGCTGCATGCTGTCGTTCGTCGCGGTGAGCTCCCAGCCAGTGACCGACGGGTCGAGAGGTGACGGTTGCTTGCCGACCACCACGCGCAGCATGGACGCGTGCAGCGTCGCGTCCCGGCGTTCCGAGTCGAGTTCCCGCGCCCGAAGGGCCGTCTCACGGACGGCTAGTTCGCGCGCCTGCCACCGCTGGTGCCGGTGCTGGACATATGCGAGCACCAGTCCCCCAAGGCTGATCACAGCACCGATGATCCAGAACACGAGCTCCGCCACGACCGTCAACTGTGTGGCCTGGCGCGGAGGTTGTCCATCGAACAGCGTCGCCGAACGCGCCACGGCCAGGCGAGAGGCATCCGCTCAGGGAGGGCACTCCCAGAGGCAGGGGCCGCCCAGCTTGCCCTCATTGGTGGGCAGTCGATAACGAACCCGTCACTTACCGCCTCCTTGAGCGGCCAAGCGAGCGAAGGGGGACCGCCGGATCGGCATACTCCTGCTATGGCCGCACCCCCGGTGATCGCGAGAACTGCCCGCTACTTCAACACCCGTGTCGGACGGACCGAGCTCGACAAGCTGCTCCTGGTCGTCGGCGAGGGCGCACCCGCCGGGACGGTGACGGTCAAGTGCACGGTGGGCAGCGCCCAGCTCCAGGAGGACACGCTCGACGACCTCATAGCCACCCGCGCGGCCCTGCCGTACGTGTCCAACCGGACCCCGTGGACCGCGCTCACCCTCGACCGGGACGAGGGCGCGGCCAGGTTCGTCGGCGTCGAGTGCAAGGACGGCGTCGTGACGGTGACGGTGCGCTCGGTTGACCCGATCTGGACTCACGGCCAAATGCATCGGCTAGGCGAAATCCTGGAGGAGGCGCATGGCGTCACATTCCTTCCCCCGTACAAGCGCAGGCTGATTCAGCTGGGCGTCATGATGCTCATGCTCCTGGGAATTGGGGTCTTGAACGCGATGTCGCCGAAGCTTCAGAACGACTCCAGCTACGCCATCATGCAGGGCATGATTGCGGCGACCGGGGCCTTCATTCTCATGTGGCTACTGAGCCTTCGGCTCGGGCTCGGTGAGAGTCGACCGGTCCTCAACATCCTAGGTGACGTGCAGTGGGGCTCGACCTGGTCGCGCCTGTCCACCGGGGACCGCATCGCCATCGTCTCCGCTGCGTTCGCGGGACTGGCGGTCGTTGTTGCGGCGGTCGCACTGATCTGACGGCCCGCGTCGATGGGCCCACTCACCACCCCCTGGGGAAACGTGACGAACCGGTGGTGAACGCCACCGTCTCACCCCTACGCTCGGCGGATGGACTGGGTGCATGGCGCCTTGTGGGGCGCGTTCGGGGGCTTCGCCATCGAGGCCGTGGACTACATGATCGCGGTGAGACGCTGGCGCAAGCTGCCGTGGAAGGTGGGTGCCCCCAGCCTGAACGACCCCAAGGCGACGCCCGCACCGCAGGGTGGAGCTGGGGGAGCTACCCAAGCCGGTGACGACCCAGTACCCGGCATGGTGGCGTACCTCATCGCCGGGGGACTGCGGGTGGCGGTGGGCCTGGGCGGCGCCGCCGCACTCACCGCGTCCAGCGGGGATGCGATGACGCCCTGGCTAGCGATGATCGCAGGCGCCGGGGTGCCCTACGTCCTTGAGAAGGTCACACTGTTCGTGCCGTTCCTCGGCGGGGTGGCGCGGGAAGGCTTCAAGGTGATGCAGGGTCAAGGCGCCGCTGAGATTCAGATACCGAGGCAGTCAGCGGCGTCGCCGCCCGGCGTCGCCCCGGAGCCAAACCCGCAGGAAGGGAGCTGAGCGGCATGGCGACCTCACTCGCCCGGCAGGTCCTCGCGGTGTACACGCGGCAAACGCCGGCCTTCCAGCCTCGCTCAGCGCGCGAGGTCACGAGCTGGGCTACGGCGATCGAACGGCGGCTGAGGCGTCGTCGGGAGCGGGCCACGGAACGAGTCGCGCCTATGTTGGTGCGCAAGATGGGCGGTCGTGCTGCCGGTGTTGGGCGAAAGCCCACCTCGACGCGCGGCGTTGACGGTGTTCTCGTTGCCACGGCCCTACTCGGGACACTTCTCACCCTCGGCTTCGCCGTACTGCTGCTGACAACGGCCATGGGACGTCTCGGCCTTGATCAATCCATCCCACACGCACTCCCACTGCTCGTCTTCGGGGTGACCGGAGGTACGGCCTACTTGACGGGACTCGTGGTCTTCTGGCGCCATCGGCGCGCCAGCTCGGCCCCACCCACGAGCGTGCGCAGCGACTCACAAAGGAGTCCCACAGCGCGCTTTCACAGAACAGTCAGGAATGACAGGCACAGCGGTGCCGTAATCCAGGGTGGAGACATAGAGGTCACCGCGACCGCAGAGAGTGAGAACGACTGAGCCGAGGCTGCCCCAAGTGGTCACGGACCCGGCGGCCGACTGGGCACGGTAGCAGGGCGGCGCTACGGTGGCGCCCTCACCCCTGGGGGACCCATGCCCGTCAGACCCGCGGCGCTCGCCGCCACCCTCACCTGCCTGCTCGCCACGGTGGGCTGCGGCGCCAGTGGCCTCACCGGGGGCGGCGGCCCCGAGCTGCCGCACACGCTCGTTGGCTCGGACTACAACTCCGTCACCATGCTGGAGACCGACTCGTCGGGGAAGACGGTCACCGGCACGCTCGACACCAGCGAGGCGGACGGCGCGAACGTCACGCACCAGCACGGACGGGTGAGCGGGACGGTCAGCGGCGAGCGCGTGACGCTGACCGTCGACTTCGAGGTCGGCGGCACCGCCCTCAAGGGCACGTTGAGCGGGAGCACGCTCACGCTCCAGGCGCCTCAGCCGGACGGCCAGATCGAGGACTACGTCCTCAAGCCGCACGACGTCGCCTACTACAACCAGCTCGTGCAGGAGCTTCAGGACAACGCGACGCCGTCCCCGCTGCCGTCCTTGTCGCTCGACTTCGGCCAGGGGTGAGCCTTGCCGGGGTCAAGCCAGTCACCGCCCACATCGGCGCGCTCGTCGCCCGAGAGATCCAGGTCGGCGTCAACGAAGCGGATCTCATGGCCGCTGGACGTTGGGAGGTTCGTCGGCCGCGGACACGCCACCCAAATCGCGTGGCTCACCGACCGGCCCGGCGAGACACCGAGCGGGCCAGCCGTCGGCCGCAGCTCGGCGAGACTGAGGGTCTCGTCGGCGAGGACCACCCACACACCGGGGTCCGGTAAGCCTGTCTCCCACCCGTTCCACGTCACGCGGGCCAGGGTAGATGAGTCGGGGCGCCGGAGGGATGAGACCACCCGAGAGCGCGTGTGAGCGGCAAAGGTTCACACGCGTAGACCGAACTGGAACTAAAATTCCGCAATTCGGAACTGCTGCTCGCGCCCCTCTCGATCCCTCTCGCCGCACAGGTGACCTGGACCAGGACAAACGAACGCGAGCTGCCGAGCGGCCCACGAGCGACCCGAGCGGGCCTGACGAGCGGTCACCAGGATTGGCCGGCCAGGAGCGCAGCGAGTGAGTGGCGCAAGGTCGACGGTGAGCGTGATGGTCGAGCGTCGACCGCCACGAAGACGGCCGCGGGTACGACTAACGATTGTCGAGGTTGTCCCGCATGACTGCCCTGAGGTTGCGGTGCGCCTCTTCGCACGCCAACTCCGCTCCCCGATGCTCCAGGGAGCCAACGGCAGTTCCCTCGGCAACTCGGTTTCGCAACCGGCGCATGCAGTGGAACGCATGCCCTGCCGCCTCACCAACTCCTTCCGGAGCCGTGATGCGCATCCTCTCCAGAGCAACTGGCAGGTTGCTGGACCGAAACGCTTCCCGGGCTGCCGTGGTTCGGGGGAGATCGGTAAGCAGATCTCCCAGTGCCACGGCCCGCAGTTGTTCGCCCGCATCGTGCAGTGCTAGAAGGTACTGGCTGTACAACTCCCGTCGCGCCTCCGAAGCCTGACGTCGTTCCTCCCGACGCCATCGACCGCGGTCCGCGATCGTGGTTGCTCCCACACCAACGAGAGCACCCATGAACGTAGTGACGACCGGACTCCAGTCCATAGGCATCATCTTCGCGCTACGGAGCGCAAGCGTTACCCCTGTCGCGACCTGAGCAACGTGGATCACGCCCGCTGCCCGCGCCCTTGATGAAGGCGTTCAGCGTGAACACCCTGGCAACGATCTTCCGCATGGCCAGGGTCACTTGAAGTGATACGAGCCATGCCCAGGGGCGTCGCCTCGACGGATCCCCCACCGGGCCCGACGCCGTGTCACCTGTACGGACACGGACCGTACCGAGGGGTCGGCCCTCGTTGCCTACCCCTCCGGGTTACTCGAACTAACCAGGGGGCGCAGCGCGGGCGTTGGGACGAAGACCGCCATGACGGCGGTGACGAGTGGCTTCCGCCAGGGGGACGGCTACTCGGCCGACCGCTGGAACTCGGTGTAACCAGTGGGGGGTGAGGACCGCGGGTACCTCGGTACCTCCGGGTACCTTCGTTGCTATTACAAGCTAGGAGGCGAAGTGCAAAGGCATGAATGCACTCTCTCTTGTATGCGGATAGATGCAGAGAAGGTACCTGAAGGTACTTCCAAGTCCTTAGACGGTCTGTCTCCGAGAAAATCACCAGGTCAGAAACTCGTGGACCGTCTCTCTCGCTCGGTACCTTCGTCCGAGAGAAGGTACTCCAAAGGTACCGAGAAGGTACCTTCGCCGACGGCTCTCGCCGTCGCTGACGCAACTTCGCTGTGACGGACCGCCACCGCCACCCCACTGGGTACCTTCGTCAGATTTTCGGGCAGCCGAAGGTACCTTCGTCTTCCGGCCGAAGGTACCTTCACCGGAACCCCGCGCATCCCGTTCTGATGTGCTCTGAGTAACCATCCTTGGGCATGAGAAAGGCGCCGGTCCCTCGGTCAGACCGGCGCCTTCGGTTGCTGTCTCAGCCGACGTCTATGGAGTGATCGGCCACCGCGTGAAGGTGCCGTGTGCTCGGCTCCCCCTGGTCCGCGGTCGCGTCCCCCCACTGAACGCCGTGCCACCCAAGGAGAAGTGAGCCCTGCTTGCCGCGCTTCTTCTCCTTGCGCGTCACTCCCGGCAGCGCCTCGATCTCGCGGAACACATCGGCACGGGTTCCGGCGTACTCGCGCTTGGCGTTCGGATGGTCGCGCTTGACCCAGGCGTTGAACCGGTCCATGACCTCGGAGCTCTTTAGGAAGCCGCCCTCTACCTGGTCAAGCTGCTCACCCGCGAACACCTCAGACAGCGGGGCGCCCTTCTTCACGTACTGGGAGAGGAGTCCCGCCATCTCGTCGGTGACGAACAGGCCACCGTTCGTCGCGCCGTCCTCCTGACTGGCGACGTACCATTCCCGCCACCACTTCACGAGGTGAGCGAAAACTGCCTCCACCTCCGGCTCGTGCCACACGCCGTCGTGCGCGCCGCCGCGCAGGATCGCGTTCTTGATGTCCCACTGCTCCTCGGTAGGTACCCGGACCTCGCTGAGCGGGAAGATCGCGAGACGGTTCTGCACCTGGGGCGTGAGCTCGCCACGCGGGATCTCGTTGGTGGTCACGGTGATAGTCCACGTGATGCGGGTCTCGACGGGGTCCATCTTCATCCGCCGAAGCGAGACGCTCGTGCCCTCGGGGTTCACCAGGCGCAGCACCTGATTATCGTCAAGCACCTGCTTGCCACTCAGCTCGTTGAGAATCACCATGCGCTTGCCACGCATCGGCGACTCATCGCCGTCGTGCCGGTCGTTGCGGGTCTTCGTGAGCAGGGACGGTTTGGCGGACATGAAGGCCAACGGCTTCATTACCGTGCCCTCGATCTCCAAGGCCTGGTTCTTACCGATGTCACTCGCGCCGATGAAGACGCCCATCTTCTTGGCGGGGTTGGCACCGTGGAGCATGTAGCCGAGATACCGGCAGACCGCGTCGTAGCGAGCGGCGTGCGTGACCTCGTCCAGTTCTCCCGGTGCCCCACACATGCGCCACAGCAGGTGGTGAAAGAGCGGCGCGACCTCTTCGAGAGGCTTCTCAGCCAGTGTGAGGTCCAGCTTCCACGGGAGAACGTGGGTCAGCAGGTCCGCTTGTCGGTGCTCCCTCAGAACGTCCTGAGTGACGTCGTAGGTGCCGTTCTCGACGTTCAGAAGGTGCGCATTGCGGTCGAAGTCGTCCGTCTGGCAGCTCTCCGCCTCCGGAACGACGGCGTTGATGACCGACCGGATGTTGCCGGTGCCGCTCAGGACCTTCTCCCAGACGCGGATGGCCGCGGCGCGTCGGCGGCCCTCGGCCTGCTGGGCGCGCGCCTGCCGGTCGTTGCCCTCCGCCGTGAGGAGCCGCTGGATCTGGTCGTCGCCCTGCACTCTCTCGTCGCATGCTTCGTGCACGAGGAGAGCAAGCTCGTTCACGAGACGATGGACGGCTTCGTGGCTCTGGCCGTCATGCCTCCAACTACCACCCGTGTCATTAAAGACCATGAACCGCTGCTCACCCTGGTCCCAACGGACGTCTGACGCCCAGCGATCGAGGAAGAGACTCGCCATGCCCTGGTGGTTGCAGAGGTACGGCAGCAGCATGTCGTACACGAGGCGCGGCGCCCGCTCGTCGTCGCGGACAGGAGCGGCCGACATCGTTCCGACCAGCTTCTCCGCTGTCTTGTCGCTCCGCATCTCGGTCGTCATACGCACTGCCTCTCGCATCTGCCCAGCGCCGCGCGCCCAGGCCGTCTCCGCCTCGGAGGCAGTCTCAGAGTGACCGGCCTCGTACCTCTCCACGACGGAGGCGACCTTTGCCTCCACGTGCTCCCTGCTCCAGTCGCCGAGGCGGTGGCCGGCCTCGTTGGTGAATCGGCTCGCCAGCTCCCAGCCGAGATCCGCCATCTCCTCCGGGGAACGGTTGAGCTGACGCAGCTTGCACAGAAAGCGGAAGAGGTGGTCCTCCTGCCCACCGGACGCCACGTCGCCCGCGTCGTCGATCATCCTGTCGACGCTCGGCAGGTTGGCTTCGCTGTACCCCTGAGCGCCTGCGAGGGCTCGCGAGGAGTTCAGGGCCAGGGCCTCCAGCCAGGTGGGGGCCGTCACCGGCTCAACAGCGTTCCTGGGCATGTAGATGCCTGCGCTGAGCCGACTGAACGGCGACATGACCTGGCCTCCCCTGCCCCGGACGTCGAGGCCGTGTGCCTTACCGTCCGCCGCGTGGAGGTTTGCCGCGTTGCTGATCTCCCCCTCCGCGGGATACGCCCAGTAGTAGTGCTGGCCGCCACTCGGGGTGTCGACGACGAGGGTCTCCGGCAGCGGGCCGCGCACCGCCTCAAGCGCCGCGAGTGACTCGTCACCACCGTGACGGGGGTCAACATCCAGCACCCAGATTCCCGACTCCCGTCCGGTCACCACGCAGACGTTGCTACTGAAACTCTCCGACGCCTCCGAGGCGTCGAGCCAGAGCCACCACGCCGCCACCTGGTCAAGGTCGGTGGTGGCAAGCTCCGGCCACCGCTTCAGGGTTGGGAATTTCTTCCCCAGGGCGGCGGGAACGACGCGCCATCCCATCCCCTGACTGCATATGAAGGCGAGATCGAACCCGATGGGTGTGATGACGTCGCCAAACACAACGTCAGCCACGACGCACCTCCTCTCGAAGGGCGGTTACCGACGAGGGGCGAAACACGGTAAAATGGCTACCGAGAGTCACGTTGGTTCCTTTCAACTGAATGCCGATTCCCGTTCATTGAGTGCGGTGGTTGGCTACATGAGCGCCTCCTTTTCCAGGGCGGCCGTCCTCTCGCTGCGAGCGATGACGGGTGCGAGCGCGACTGTCGGGCGGATGTGGTGATCCGTTCCGGTGGTGAAACGTGGTGATGTCGTAGAACGAAAAAGCCCCGGCGACCGCTTGCGCGGTCATTCCGGGGCTCTTCCGTTTCCTGGGATACTGCTGCCGTGCCGTGGTGAGCGACGCGGGGTCTTAGGCGCTGAGCGCTTCCCGCTTCGGGCGCGTGTCCAGCCACTCGCGAACGGCCCGGCGCAGCACCGCCGCGCGCGTGTCCCCGGTGAGACTGGCCTCCTCGTCGAGGTCCTTGACGACGTCCTCGGCGAGGTCGAAGTTGACGTGATAGACCGTCACGCCGCGGGCGTTTACTCGGGTGGTCATTTGGCGGCCTCCTTCGAGATCAATAATATCCTGCGAGTGATCGGGAATACCCGGGAAACGATCGGGAAAAGCGTCCACGCTCAAGTCGGTAAAGGCATATCGATACGCCTTCACCGTTTCGCTCAACGTCGCGATATCCGCACCGTCATCGCCCGCGGCGTCAAGCGGTGGTACGTCAACTCCGCCACGAGAGCGGCGTTCGGCCGACCGTCGCGCGACAGGTCGGCGTCCATCTCGATCAACACCCGCTGCTTGCACGGTCCCTCGCAGGCCACGCACTCACCCTTCTCCAACCGTTTCGTGGTCGGCGGGAACTTGGGGGCCCGCCGACTTTCCGCGATCCCTCGCAGGGCGTTCGCCTGGCTTACCGTCAGGGCGAACACCTTGACCATGCGGCTCGTGAGGCACCACCACTTGCCCTTCACGTCCCGGTAGCCCGCGAGGGAGCGGCCGTTGACGACCACGCGACGCCTCGTGGCGAACTCCTTGAGGAGCCACTCCCGGCAGCCCGCGACGGGTCCGAGGCCAGCCCTTGAGCAGTACCTGGCGACAGTGTCGAGGTCGACGTGCTTGCCATCCCTCACTGGCCGGCCTCCATCAGCCCTAGAACATCGCCGAGCTGACCCAGCCTCAGACGCAGCAGCTCCAGGCACACGACGGTCTCCGCCTCGTTCGCGACGGCCAGTTGGCGGGCCTCGGCCCCGAACTCGTCGGCGATCAGACCCGCGACGGGGGTGAGCAGGTTACGGCTGGTCATGCCAACTCCCGGTTGACGCAGTTGAGGACGGTGCCGCTAACACCATCGGAAACGCGAGAAGGCGCCGCTTGCGCGGCGCCTTCCTGTTCCTGGTCATCAGTATGCACGAGTGGTGACGGTCCTCCTGGTGGAGATTCCGTGAGCATCGCCTGGGCCTCCAACCACGCCACGGGCACGCGGAGCTGCTGGCCAACGCGCGTGGCAGGGACGGTTCCCCCGTCGATGGCTCGGCGCACCGTTCGCGCGTCGACGTGGAGCACCTCCGCGGCCTCCGTCACGGTGGCGAACCACCGCCCGCGGAGACGGGTGGCGGCGTTCACCGCTCGGCGCCCTTCTCGGCGGTGAGCATCTCCGGGCCGTTGATCCACCGGTCGAGGAGCGCGTAGTAGCGCCCCGCCGCGGCACCCCGCGGAACCCTGGCCTCGTTCTCCCAGCGGTAGACCGTGCGCAGCGTGACGCCGCACTCCTCGGCCACCTGCCCAGCGGTCCAGCCCGCGTTCCCCCTGGCTTCGCGCGCCTTGCCCGTGGCGATCCACGTGACGAGCCTGGCGCGATCCATTGGCGTGTTCATGACCGAATATTACCCCGAGTGACAGTCAAATGCCATTTCGCGCACATGCTCCCACCAGTCACGATTACCTTCCGTATGTCATTTCAGTGACTCTCGGTATAAAATTGGAGCCAGGGGAGCTATGCAATGCAGCTGCCCCCGGTCGGGAAAACCCGGGAACCGAGAGTTCCCACCACGACGGAAACGGAGATGTCATGAGCACCTCAAAATCTCGCCGCTCCCCCGGTGAGGGTGGCGTGTACGAGTACCGCCTCCGGAACGGGGAGAAGCGGTACTACTGGAAGGCGACCATCCAGGTCGGGAGCGAGCGCAAGCCCGTCGTCCGGCGCGGGTTCAAGGGCCGTCCGGAGGCCGCGAAGGACATGCGCGCGGCCATGAAGCTGAGCGACGACGGCCTCTTTGCCGACCCCGGCAGGGTGACCGTGGGCGAGTGGCTCGACGCGTGGCTGGCCGGCCTCCGGGTCTCCGCCAGCACCCGCGGCGTGTACGGCCAGATGGCCAAGGTCGTCATCAAACCGCGCCTCGGTGACGAGAAGCTCGCCAAGCTGACGTCGACTCGCATCGACGCCTTCTACCGCGAGTTGGAGGCGAACGGCAGCAAGCAGGGCACGCCACTTGCCCCGCGGTCGGTTCGTCTCGCCGCCGCCGTGATGAGCATGGCCCTCAAGGCCGCCGTGGAGGCTGAGCCGCCCCTCCTCTCCCGGAACCCCGCGACCAAGGCCAAGCCGCCGCTGCTCGACGACGACCCCGGGGCCATCAAGGCCTGGACCCCGGAGCAGCTCAACCGCTTCCTCACCTGGGCGGACGAACACGACACCGAACACGCCTCGTTGTGGCGCTTCGCCGCCGCGACGGGCATGAGGCGCGGTGAGCTGCTCGCCCTGGACTGGCGCGACGTCAGCGGGGACGTCGTCGTCGTGCGGCGGAGTGCCATACCCGGCCCGGGGCGCAAGCCTGTGATCGCGCCCACCAAGACCCGCCGTTCCCGCGCCGTGGCCCTCGACGACGAGACCGTGGCGCTTCTCCGAACCTGGCGGGCGAGGCGGGGTGGCCTTCACCTCGGGCTCGCCCGGGACCCCGCACCGGTCTTCGGCGATGAGAACGGGGAGCGGCACAGTCCCGGAAACGTGACGGCCTGGTTCATCCGGGCCGTGGAACGGTGCCAACGCGACCTGGGTGAGGACCTGATCCCGCGCATCACGCTTCACGGGCTCCGGCACACGATGGTCTCCACCTGGCTGGCGGCGGGCATCCCGGTCAAGGTCGTCGCCGAGCGAACGGGCCACTCCGTGACCCTCATGCTCAACACGTACGCCCACGTCATGCCGGGCTCTCAGGCAGCCGCCGCGAGGCAGGTTGCGGCGGCTCGGCGGCTGGGTGCACCAACCGCTGACGAGACCCCCGCCGACCGTCCCCACCTCAGGTCCATTGAGGGCGGAAAGTGACTGAACTCCCTGGTCACAGGCCATGATCAGTATCGGCGAGGTATCACGGACTTGGAAAAGCCCAGGTCAGACCCTGGGGACCAGGCAAGACGACATAAGGTCCACTTCCATGACGTCATCGCGGACCAATCCGGAGGGGCCGATCGAGCCGGAAGGTCTGGCCGAGACGGAGGGTCTGACGGGTTCCGCCGCCTGGGAGTTGCTGCTGCCCGCCGCCTCGGCACCGGCACGCACGCGTGGCCGCTCGCTTCAGGCGGCGCTGCGCGAGGCGGTGCGTTCGGGGCGGCTGGCGCCGGACACCCGGCTGCCGTCGAGCCGGGACCTGGCGGCCGACCTCGGGGTGTCGCGGGGGCTGGTCACCGAGGCGTACGAGCAGTTGACGGCGGAGGGTTATCTGCGCAGCGGCCGGGGCGCGGGCACCTGGGTGGGCGGTTCCGTGCGGGCGGCGCGGCCACGCGCGCGTGACCTCGCGCCGCGCTCCCCCGGCGCCCGGGCCGACTTCGTGCCCGGCACTCCGGACCTGTCGCTGTTCCCGCGCGCCGCCTGGGCCGCGGCGCAGCGTGCTGTGCTGGCGGAGTTGCCGCACGACCTGCTGGGTTATCCCGATCCGCGCGGGCTGCCCCGGTTGCGTACGGCTCTCGCGGAACTCCTGGCGCGCCGCCGGGGTGTGGTCGCCGACCCGGAGCGACTCGTCGTGGTCTCCGGAGTGGCGCAGGCGACGGCACTGCTCGGATTCGTGCTCCATGCGCGCGGGACACACACCGTCGGCGTCGAGGACCCGGGCAGCCCGCAGCACGACTCCCTGTACGCCGCCGCGGGCGTCGGCACCGTACCGCTGCCCCTGGACGAGGAGGGCCTGGCGGTCGCACCACTGCGAGCGTCGGGCGTACGAGTCGTGGTGACCACACCCGCCCATCAGTTCCCCACGGGCATCGCCTACTCCGCGCGGCGGCGCGCCCAACTCCTCGACTGGGCGCGGTCGGTGGACGGTCTGGTCTTCGAGGACGACTACGACGGCGACTTCCGCTACGACCGGGCCCCCGTAGGTGCGCTCCAGGGACTCGACCCGGAGCATGTCGCCTACGCGGGCTCGGTCAGCAAGTCCCTCGTCCCGGGGCTGCGGCTCGGCTGGCTGCTCGTCCCGGAGTCCCTCGCCGACGAGGTCGTCGAGCGAAAGCGGACCATGGACCTCGGCCACCCGACCCTCGACCAGGCGTTGTTCGCCCGCTTCCTCGAACGCGGCGACTACGACCGCCAGTTGCGCCGCTGCCAGCGCGCCTACCGGCAGCGGCGCGACGCCCTCGTCGCCGCCCTGGAGGAGCACTTCCCCGGAGCGGAGGTGACCGGGATCGCGGCGGGACTGCACGTCATCGCCGAGCTGCCGGAGAAGTACGGCCCTCAGGAGGACTTCCTGGCCCGCGCGGCCTCCGCCGGTGTCGCCGTGCGCCCGCTCAGCGCCTACGCACACGCGCGCGTGGACGACGCGGTCGTACGGCTGGTCCTGGGCTACGCGCAGCTGTCTCCCGCGCGGATCGGCGCGGGCATACGTCTCATGGCCGACGCCGTACGCGCGCACGAACTCTGAGCTCGCACGCGGGCTCCCATGTCACCGCGTTCCGTTGTTCACCCGTGGTTTCCGTCTGCGCTGCGGTGTACCCGTAGTTGTGGCAGTGCACCCTGACCGCATCCCCTCAGTGGAGGCGCAACCCCATGTCGCATCGTCCGTTCCCCGGCCGCCGCAGTGTTCTGCGCGGCTCTCTGGCCGCGTCGGCGGCCCTGACCGTGCCCGTCGCCCTCGGCGCGGCACCGGCCCTCGCCCTGTCGGGGCGCCCCAAGGCCGGCTGGGGCGTGCAGGCGGGGGACGTGACCTCCGACTCCGGCCTGGTGTGGGTGCGTTCGGACCGCCCGGCTCGGATGATCGTGGAGACCTCGGCCACCGAGTCGTTCCGCAATCCGCACCGGTGGCACGGTCCGCTGCTCGGCCCGGACACCGACTTCACGGGTACGACCCGGCTGCGCGGGCTGCCCTCGGGGCAGCAGATCCACTACCGGGTCCTGCTCGCCGACCCCGACGACCCGCGTCGTACGGGCGAGCCGGTCGCCGGTACGTTCCGTACGGTGCCGACCGGGCGGCGGGGTGTGCGGTTCCTGTGGTCCGGTGACCTGGCGGGGCAGGGCTGGGGCATCAACCCCGACCTCGGCGGCTACCGCATCTACGACGCGATGGCCAGGCTCGACCCGGACTTCTTCGTGTGCAGCGGCGACAACATCTACGCCGACGGTCCGATCACGGCGACCCAGGCGCTGCCCGACGGCAGCCTGTACCGGAACGTCACCACGGAGGAGAAGTCCAAGGTCGCCGAGACCCTGGCCGAGTTCCGCGGCAACTTCCGCTACAACCTGCTCGACGAGAACCTCAAGCGCTTCAACGCCCAGGTTCCGTCGATCATCCAGTGGGACGACCACGAGGTGCGCAACAACTGGTACCCGGGCGAGGTGATCGCCGCCTCCGACACCCGCTACACGGAGAAGAACGTCGACGTCATGGCGGTGCGCGCCCGGCGTGCGTTCAGCGAGTACTTCCCGATCTCGACGCTGCGGCCGGGCGCGAAGGAGGGCCGGGTCCAGCGTGTGATGCGGCACGGTCCGCTGCTCGACGTGTTCGTCCTGGACATGCGGACCTACCGCAACGCCAACTCGCCCGACAACCAGACCGTGGACCCGCAGGGCATCCTCGGCCGTGAGCAACTGGATTGGCTCAAGCGGGAGTTGTCGCGCTCGCGTGCGGTGTGGAAGGTGATCGCCGCCGGCATGCCGCTCGGTCTGGTCGTGCCCGACGCCACCGAGGGCAAGGCGAACATCGAGGCCGTCGCGCAGGGCGACCCGGGCGCGCCGCTCGGGCGTGAGCTGCAGATCGCCGAACTGCTGCGGTACATCAAGCACCGGCGGATCACCGGCACCGTATGGCTGACGGCCGACGTGCACCACACGTCCGCCCAGCACTACCAGCCCTCGCGGGCCGCGTTCACCGACTTCGAGCCGTTCTGGGAGTTCGTCTCCGGTCCGCTGAACGCGGGCGCCTTCCCGGCCAACGACCTCGACAACACGTTCGGTCCGGAGCGGGTGTTCGTGAAGGCCCCGACCGTGGCGAACGTGTCGCCGGCCCAGGGCTACCAGTTCTTCGGCGAGGTCGACATCGACGGCCACAGCGGGGAACTGACGGTGCGTCTGCGCGAGCAGGACGGCACCGTGCTGTTCACGCAGACGCTGCAGCCGGGACGGGTCGGCCAGTAACTCCACTACCCTCGTACGTGGGCCGCGCACCGGCGTCATCCCCCGGTGCGCGGCATGTGCAGCGGCGCCCCAACACCCCTTCGCGGACCGCGTTTTCGCAGGTCAGGGCCGATTGTCAGTGGTCGCCTCTACGGTTTTTCCATGACGCGATCTTTGCAGGCCGTGACCTATCGCCGACCCTCCGTGCTGGAGTCGTCGGCGGGTGAGCGGCGCCTGGGCCTCGAGACCTCACAGGGTGCGACTCCTTCGGGTGTCACCGACCATCCGCGCTTCTTCGCGGGCTTCCTGACCTCCCCTCAGGTGGCCTCGGCGGCGCTGCTCGCGGTGGCCGACGTGGCGGCCACGCGCTACTACCAGCGCCAACTCCCCTCCTCGCTCGACCCGGTGGTGACGGCCGGCGGCGACCGGCTCCGCTTCGAGTCCTTCTCGGGCTGCGGCGGGGTGTACGCGCGACTGGACGTCCTCGGCCCCGGTCTCGACGGCGACGAGGTGGGCCACGGCACGACGAACGTCGACGTCAACAACCCGCTGCGCGAGGCCCTGTCCCGGATCGGCTCGGACGATCCGCTCCATCTCCGGGTCGGCCCCGAGGAGTTGGCCGTGACCACGCTGGACGGCCCGGTGGTGGAGAAGAAGGTGCCACTCCCGGACCGCTGGCTGCGCGGCTTCGCGGAAGCCCAGGTCATAGCGGCCGGCTTCGACCTGCGGGCCGAGCTGCCCGCGGCGGAGGCGGTCCGGTTCCTGCGCTCGCTGCCGAAGGGCGGCGCTCGTGGCGCCGCGAGCGGACCGCGCTGGGTCGTACCGGCGGGCCGCGGCCTGCGCCCCACCACCCGCCCCGTACCGGGCGCGGTCTGCCTGCCGGGCCCGGAGCGCCTCATCGCCCTCCAGCGGGTCCTGCGCCACGCGACGGCCCTGCGCATCTACGGCCCCTCCGTCATCGGTGCCGACGCAACGGCCGGTGCGTGGGAGGCCGTCCTGCCGGGCATGCGGCTCACCCTCACGCTGTCGCCGGACGCGTCGCGCGGATTCTCCGGCGAGGGCGGGGTCCTGGACGCGCTCACCGCCGACGAGGCGGGCGAGGACGCCGAGTTGATCGCCGTGCTGCTGGCATGGGAGCCCCGCATCGACGTCGCCGACCTGGCCGCCTCCTCGGGGCTGACGCCCGAGCGGGTGCGTGCCGCCCTGGTCCGGCTGGGCACTTCGGGGCGCGTCGGCTACGACACGGCGGAGGCGGCCTACTTCCACCGTGAACTGCCCTACGACGCGCAGCGCGTGGAGCGCCACAATCCGCGGCTCCGTTCGGCTCGCGCGCTGGTGGCCGCAGGTGCGGTGACCCTGGAGGGCGCGATCGGGACGGTGACCGCCGAGGACGGTCATGTGCACCGGGTGCGTGACGAGGCGGGGGTGCTGAGTTGCAGCTGCGTGTGGTGGGCGAAGTACCGGGGCGGGCGCGGGCCGTGCAAGCACGCGCTGGCGGTGCGGATGGTGAAGCGGGGCGCCGCGACGGAGCAGAACACGATCCGGGACGCGGATCAGGACATGGTGCGGGTCGACGGGGGTGTGCGATGAGTTCGCTGATGGAAGCGGTGCGGGCGGGCCGGACGGCCGAGGCGGTGGGGCTGCTCGACGGGCTGACGGACACCGAACGGCGTGCGTTCCTGCCGGAGTTGAAGGACCTCCGCAAGGAGCTGCGCAAGGCACCGTGGGAGGAGCCGTCCCGCCGTGCCTATCCGGCTCTGCACGCGGCCGGGACCGCCTGCGAGACAGGGGCGGCAGCCGCGGCGGCCTGGATCGCCGCCACCGACATGCGCTGGTCGCAGTCGTCCCCGGGGCTGCTGATCCACATCCTGGGCGACCGCGACACGGCCTGGCTCGCCGACGTGACGCAGCGCCTGGCCGCGCGCCCGGCCTCCGCCGACGTGCCGTACGAGCTGATGGCCGGTCTGGTGCGGCTCTCCGGCTGCCCGGTGCCGACGACGGACGCCTATGTGCGGGGCTGGGTGCAGCACAACGGCAGCATTTGGCAGCGCGGGAACACCCTGCTCGAGAGGCTGCGCAAGGACCCGCATCTCGCGGAGCTGGTGGCCGCGGTCTTCGAGACGGATGACATCGGCAGCGCACTGGAGTGGACCTCGACCGAGGGCCCGAACAACTGGGTCGACGCGCTCGCCCTGCTCACCGCCGAAGGGACCCTGGACCGGAAGGCGACTGTGGACTCATGCGTGGCCCGGTTGCTCCGGGGCGGTACGACCTTGGACAACCGGGTGTTCCTGCGCGTGTTGAAGGCCCTCGCCCTGACCCGCGAGGAGGAGCGGGAGCGGATCGCCGACTGGCTGGCGCTCGCCTCGGACGCGGTGTCCATGGTGGCGTCGCACGCCCAGTCGGTGCTCGGTTCGCTGGCTCTGGACGGGGAGTTGACGGCGCGTCGGCTGGCGGAGATGTCCGACGCGGTCCTGTTCCGCACCGAGAAGAAGCTCGTCCGGGCCCAGCTCGTGCTGCTGGGGAAGGTGCTGGCGCGGGACGCCTCGGCCGCCGCCGACGTGCTGCCCGCCCTCGCGCAAGCCTTCGCGCACGAGGACGCGGAAGTGCAGGAGCGGGCGCTGAAGCTGGTCGAACGGCACGTCAAGAAGCTCGACTCCTCCGATGTGCGGGCCGAACTGGCCACAGCGGCAGAGCAGTTGGTTCCCGCCCTGCGTGCGCGTGCGGTCGAGACGCTGGGCGCCGTGCCGCTGACGGCGACGTCGATGGTGTACGAAGAGGTGCTTCCTCCGGCACCGGAGCCGGCCCGTCTGGCACCGGCGCCCGAGTCGGCGGTCGAACTCGCCGAGGAACTGGGGGTGTTGCTGGCGACCGAAGGTGACGTAGCGGCGTTCGAGCGCGCGCTGGACGGACTGGTCCGCCATGCGTACCGGGACCGGGACACTCTGGTGGAGGCGTTGGGGCCGGTGGTCGCGCGCCGTTGGTGGGAGAGCGCCGATCCCGACTATGTCCAGCGTGCGGACGACCACTTCAGCAGGTCGCACCACAGCTTCGGCAGCGTCGAGCACGCGCTCGACCTCCTCCTGGCCACCCTCCGGGGCAAGGTGCGCACCGCCACGCTCCACGACGGGATGCAACAGGGTCACCGGTCCCGGGAGTGCGGGCACAGCGCACTGTCCCGGGCCTTCGACGCCCGGCTGTGGGAGGTGGCGTACCGGCTCCGCGCGGAGCCGCTGCCGTTCCTGTTGTCGACTCCGAGCTGGAGCACGGGACTGCTGGAGCCGGACGAGTTGGTGGACCGGCTGGACACCTACCGGCGCCTGGGCGCACGCGTCTCGACCGCCGACTTCGCGCAGGCCCTGCTCCGGGTGCGCCGCGGGGACCGGGCGGCGGCGGCCGCTGCCGCCGGGCGAGCGGAGGCTCTCGGCACGACGGAAGGTACCCGGCTGGCCCACTGGCTGACCTCCGAGGGCCCCACGCTGCCCCTGAGCAGGCGACGGACGGCCGGGGTGCGCATCGTGCTGGAGCTCGGTGAACTCCTCGATCTCCAGGAGGACTTCCCGGCGGAGTTCCGCGCGCTGGGCCGCCCGGTGACTGCCTACGGCGAGCGGTGGTACTGCTACCACTGGAACCGGGACATGCAGCGGAACTGGCTCGCGATACTCCCCGAGCGTCGCGAGCTGGTGGCGGCACGGCTGGTGCGGGACGTGTCCGCCGTCGCCCTGGACGGCACCCGGGGCGCAGCCGCCGTACTCCCGCTGCTGGCCGAGTCCGACGGTGCGGCCGGTGAGGCCACGCACCTGTGTCTGGCGTACGGTCTCGGCGCGCGGCACCCCGAGGATCGGCTCGCCGCGGTGGACGCGTTGCTGGTGCTCGCGGCGCGTGGACAGTTGGACGTGAATCGGCTGGGCACGGATCTCGGGGAGCTGGTGCGGAGCGGGGCAGTGAAGCCGTCGCGGCTCGCCGAGTCGGTGCGGACAGGGGCGGTCACCGGGGCGAACGCGACCATATGGGGGATCCTCCGCCACACCGTGACCGCGCTACTCGCCGACCTCGATGGCGACGCCAAGCCCGCCCAGACGCGTGGACTCGGGGACCTTCTCGCCGTGGCCGCCGAATGCGCGGAGCGGTCCGGGGCCCGTGGTGAGCTGCCGCATCTGGCGCAGACGGCGGCCCGGGGCGGCTCGTCCCGGCTGGTCGTGCAGGCGCGTCGGCTGCGCAGTGCGCTGGTGGAGGGGGTGGCCGCCTGACGTAGGGCGGTGGGGCTGACCTCCGGTGCACCCCACTCACCAAAAGAATGGCAAAAGGGACAGAACCACGCTTTTACCGGTAGGTCACAGAGCGTTCGTGATCACGCAACACCCTTCCTTCACAGTGGTTGCATGAGTCGAGACATGTCTGATGTGACGCGCGCCAGGCACGGGCGTCCGGTGCACCACTGGCGGCGGGACCTGGTGGAGCTGGCCGCGCTGTTCACAGCGGTCGCGGTGGCGGACGTCGTGGCCGACCTCGTGGGGCACGGGCCCGACGGTCCGGTGCTGCTGACGATCTCCGCGCTCGCGCTGATCGCCACGGCGGGGTTCCACACATGGTGGTCACGCCGCCACGGTCATGCGCCGCCGGCGAGTGATACCGGTGCCCGGCCGGCCGCGCGGCTGCGGCAGACCGGGCCGACCGGATCGTCCGAGTCGGAATCCACGTTCGAGTCGAAGTCCACGTCCGAGTCCGAGCAGTCGTCCGCGACGCCCGACGCCGTCGCCGAGCCGGCCGCGCTGTGGCGGATGCGGACGACGGTGCAGGACGCGCCGGGATCGCTGGCGGCGTTGTGCACGGCGCTGGCCGGTAAGAAGGTCGACATTCTGAGTCTGCAGACGCATCCGCTGGCCGAGGGCACGGTGGACGAGTTCCTGCTGCGGGCGCCGGGTGCGGTCGCGGCGTCCGAGATCACCCGGGCGGTGTCGCTGGCCGGCGGTTCGGGCACCTGGATCGAGCGGGCCGACGCCCACGATCTGGTGGACGCGCCGACCCGGGTCCTGGGCCTGGCCACGCGTACGGCCCTGGACGCGGCGGAACTGCCCCTGGCGCTGCGGCAGTTGCTGGGCCGGTGCACCATCCGTTCGCTGCCCGCCAACGTTGTCGCGGGCAAGGGGCGCGAGCCGGAGTCGCTTCCGGTGGAAGGAGCGCTGGAGGACACGGTCATGCGGCTGCGGGCGCCGGAAGGCGGAGTGATCACTATCGAGCGGCCGTATCTGCCGTTCACGCCCACCGAGTTCGCGCGGGCGCGGGCGCTGGTCGAGCTGGACGCCCGGCTCGGTCCGCGCATCCCGCGCAGCCAGGACGTGCTGACGCTGCCCGAGGGCAACGCGATCACCGTGCGGCGCGCGGACACCGGTGATCTGGACGCGGCACGGGAGATGCACGAGCGGTGCTCGGCGCGGACGCTGGGCATGCGCTATCACGGGCCGGTCGGTGACGCCGACCGCTATCTCAACCACCTGCTCAGTCCGCGCTTCGGCCGGACGCTGGCCGTGCAGACGGCCTCCGGGCGGATCGTCGGGCTCGGGCACCTGCTGTGGGACGGGGACGAGACGGAGGTCGCGCTGCTTGTCGAGGACGACTGGCAGCGGCGGGGTATCGGCAGTGAGTTGTTGGGGCGGCTGGTGGGGATGGCTGTCGAAGCGGGGTGCGAGAGCGTGTATGCCGTGACGCAGGCGTCCAACACGGGGATGGTTGCGGCGATGCGGGGGCTTGATCTGCCGTTGGATTATCAGATCGAGGAGGGGACGTTGGTGGTCACGGCGCGGCTGGGTGCGGCGGTGAGTTCTGCGGAAGTTACGGAGTTCGGGAGGGCCGAAGCGCCGTAGCGTCCAAGGTTCGGTGGGTGGGTGCGGGTTCGCTGTGGCTGGTCGCGCAGTTCCCCGCGCCCCTTGGGAGGGGCGCAAGCGCCCCATCCAAATCTGTCCATAGGTCCTCTGCGTCCTCCAAGCCCACCGACAGTCTCAGCAAGCGGTCGCTCACGCCCGCACCCCTCCTGTCGTCCGCGTCCACCACCCGGTGGCTGATGGAAGCCGGGTGTTGGATCAGGGTGTCTACGCTGCCGAGGCTTACCGCCGGGGTGATGAGGCGGACTCCCGCGATGACCTCGTGGGGGTCGCCTTGGGGCTCGAAGGCGATCATCGCGCCGCCGATGCGCGGGTAGTGGACGTGGGCGACGCGCGGGTCGGCGGTGAGGCGGCGGGCTAGTTCGGCGGCGGTGGCGGAGGCGGCACGTACCCGTATCGGGAGGGTGGCGAGGCCGCGCAGCAGCAGATAGCCGGCCAGTGGGTGCAGGACAGCGCCGGTCATGAAGCGGATCTGGCGCAGTTGTCCGGCGAACTCCTCGTCGCAGGCCACCACTCCCCCCATCACGTCGCCGTGCCCGCCCAGGTATTTGGTGGCGCTGTGCAGGATGATCCGCGCGCCGTGTTCGGCGGGGCGTTGCAGCACGGGTGTGGCGAAGGTGTTGTCCGCGAGGAGCGGGACCGAGCCGCAGGAGTGGGCGATGGCGCGCAGGTCGAGTTCGGCCAGGGTCGGGTTGGCCGGGGACTCGACGAGGACAAGGCCGGTGTCCGGGCGCAGCGCGTCGGTGATTCCGGCCGGGTCGGTCCAGGTCACCTCGGTGCCGAGCAGCCCGGCGGTGAGCAGGTGGTCGCTGGAGCCGTAGAGGGGTCGTACCGCCACGACATGGCGCAACCCCGTCGCGGCCCGCGCGAGCAGGACCGCGGTCAGGGCGGCCATGCCGCTGGCGAACGCCACCGCGCTGTCGGTGCCTTCGAGGCGGGCGAGGGCGGTCTCGAAGCGGGCGACGGTGGGGTTGCCGACGCGGCCGTAGACGGGCGGGCCGTCGGGTTCGGCGCCGGTGGTGGCGAAGGCGTCGATGCGGGCGGCCTCGCCACGGCTGTCGTACGACGGGTAGGTCGTCGACAGGTCGATCGGCGGGGCGTGCAGACCCTGCCGGGCGAGGTCGTCGCGGCCGGCGTGCACGGCCTCGGTGGCCAGTGCTCGCGGGGCCGGGGAGCGGTGCGGGCTCGTTGTCTCCATGGACGGAAGGGTGAACATCCAACGGGGTCTGCGGACGACAGTCCGTGTTACGTTCGATGGATGACCAAATCTGTCGTACTGGATCCGGTGGATCTCCATCTGCTGCGGTTGTTGCAGAACGACGCCCGGGCGACGTATCGCGATCTCGCGGCGCAGGTCGGGGTCGCGCCGTCGACGTGTCTGGACCGGGTGGCGAGGCTGCGCCGGGCCGGGGTGATCCTCGGGCATCAACTGCGGCTCGATCCGGCCAAGTTGGGGCGCGGTCTTGAGGCGCTGCTGTCGGTGCAGGTGCGGCCGCATCGGCGGGAGTTGGTGGGGCCGTTCGTGGAGCGGATCCGGGTGTTGCCGGAGTCGCGGACCGTGTTCCATCTGACCGGGCCCGACGACTATCTCGTCCATGTGGCCGTCGCGGACATGGCCGACCTGCAGCGGCTGGTTCTGGACGAGTTCACGTCACAGCGTGAAGTGGCGCGGGTGGAGACCCGGTTGATCTTCCAGCAGTGGGACTGCGGGCCTTTGCTGCCGCCTGCCACGCCCGTAGCTGAATCGGGGTGACGGAGAGAAGTTCCGCGTATGAGGATGGTCCCCATGTCGCAGACCAACACTCCGCTGCCCCGGCAGGTCGCCGACGCCTATGTCGACGACCTCATCGCCCTCAACCCGGTCATCGGTACGTATCTCGGCGTGAAGGAGAGTTCGAGCCGCCTGCCCGACCTCTCCCCCGCAGGTCAGGAGCGACTCGCGGAGCTTCAGCGGGCAACCCTCGCGAAGCTCGACGAGGCAGAGCGCCAACCCGGCGCGGACAGGGACGTCGAGCGCCGTTGCGCGCGCCTGCTGCGCGAGCGGCTGACCGCCGCGCTCGGCGTCCACGACACCGAGGAGGGACTGCGCGAGGTCGGCAACATGCACACACCCCCGCACGGGGTGCGCGACGTGTTCACGCTGACGCCCGCGGAGACCGACGAGGACTGGGCCGCGATCGCCGAACGGCTGCGCGCGGTACCCACCGCGCTCGCCGGCTACCGCGAGTCCCTCCAACTGGGCCTGGACCGCAAGCTGTTCGCGGGTCCGCGCCCGACGGCCACCTTCATCGGCCAGCTCACCGAATGGTCGGACACGGACGGTCAGGGGCGCGGCTGGTACGAGGACTTCGCCTCGGCCGGGCCCGACTCCCTGCGCGCCGAGCTGGACGAGGCCGCCCGCGAGGCGACCGCGGCCGTGGTGGAGCTGCGGGACTGGATGCGCGACGTGTACGCGCCGACGATCGAGGGCGCGCCGAACCCGGTGGGCCGTGAGCGGTACGCGCGGTGGGCCCGCTACTACAACGGCACGGAGCTCGACCTCGACGAGGCGTACGCGTACGGCTGGTCCGAGTACCACCGGCTGCTCAGCGAGATGAAGCGGGAGGCCGAGAAGATCCTGCCCGGCGCCGAGACCCCGTGGGTGGCGCTCGCACACCTCGACGAGCACGGTCGGCACATCGAGGGCGTCGAGGAGGTCCGCGAGTGGCTCCAGGGCCGGATGGACAAGGCGATCGAGGAACTGGACGGCACCCACTTCGAACTCGCCGAGCGGGTACGGCGGGTGGAGTCGCGCATCGCCCCCGCGGGCAGCGCGGCGGCGCCGTACTACACGTCCCCTTCGCAGGACTTCTCCCGGCCGGGCCGCACCTGGCTGCCGACGATGGGACAGACCCGGTTCCCGGTCTACGACCTCGTCTCGACCTGGTACCACGAGGGCGTCCCCGGCCATCACCTCCAACTCGCCCAGTGGACGCACGTCTCCGAGAACCTGTCCCGCTATCAGACGTCCGTCGGCATGGTCAGCGCCAACGCCGAGGGCTGGGCGCTGTACTCGGAGCAACTGATGGACGAGCTGGGCTACTTGGAGGACGCGGAGCAGCGACTCGGCTTCCTCGACGGGCAGATGATGCGGGCCACCCGGATCATCGTCGACATCGGCATGCACCTGGAGCTGGAGATTCCGGCGGACTCGCCGTTCCACCCCGGTGAGCGGTGGACGCCGGAGCTGGCCCAGGAGTTCTTCGGGGCGCACAGCAGCCGTCCGGCGGACTTCGTGGAGAGCGAGCTGACCCGCTATCTCACGATCCCGGGCCAGGCCATCGGCTACAAACTCGGCCAGCGGGCCTGGCTGTTGGGCCGGGAGAACGCGCGGCGGCGGCACGGCGACGACTTCGACCTGAAGGCGTGGCACATGGCCGCGTTGTCGCAGGGTTCGCTGGGACTGGACGATCTGGTGGACGAGTTGTCACAGCTCTGACGACGCTCCACCGCACGGTGTGACATGTCGGCGGCCGGGTCCCGGAGTTCGGGGCTCGGTCGCTGAAGTCTCCAGGCCGGAACGTGACTTCGGGATACAGCCCGTCGAAGTCTCCGGGCCAGGACGTGACTTCGGTATGCGGCCCGTCGAAGTCCTCGCCCTGGGTGGTCAGTTCGAGAGCCGCCGCAGCTGGACGAGTCCGAGCCAGGTCTCCGGGCCCGGCTGGGCCTGCCCCGCGCGGACGGCGTAGCGCCCCGGTTCCAGCTCGACCTTCAGATGCTCGGTGCCCTCCGAATCCCGCCCGGGCCACGCCGAGTCGAACAGGACGACCGTTCCGGGTACGTCCCACTGCACCTCGTTCTCCCAGATCGCGGTGGCGAGCGCGGTGGGCACTCCGGCGAGTACGTCGTCCTCGGAGTTCGCGGCACACCAGCGTACGAACGTGCCGTGGTCCGGCAGGAAGGAGGTCGACGCGGGATCGTCCCCGAGGACCAG
This sequence comes from Streptomyces xylophagus, assembly GCF_000716435.1. GTDB lineage: Bacteria > Actinomycetota > Actinomycetes > Streptomycetales > Streptomycetaceae > Streptomyces > Streptomyces xylophagus. Next base: position 172,218 of record NZ_JNWO01000005.1, on the reverse strand, counting down.
GGCCGCGCTGTCCCCTACGGGCAGCAGGCCGACGTATCCGCCGACCTCGCACGCCCGGTCGTAGTCCGAGGCCAGTTCATCGCCGTCGGCTCCCGTCCAGAACGGCAGCACCGTCTCCGGCACCGCTATGAGCGGCCCGCCGCCCGACTCCACCCACTGCACCGCCGTGCCCGGCTCCGCGTATCGCGCCATGGGCAGAACCTACACGCACAGCGACCGCACATATTCGATGTCGCCCGACCTTCACATCAGCCATGCTCGTCTCCCATGAACACCCGCACCCTCTTCCTCTCCCCTCGCGTCACCGCGACGGGACACGCCCTCGCTGACGCGGCACGGCGGCGCGGTATGCGTGTCGAAGTCCTGCGCGACTGGCGGGTTCCGGTGGAGTCACGCGGCGCGGCCGGGGCCTCGCTGTACGCCGGGCCACTGTTCGCGGACGCCGTGGCCGGGGAGCTGGGCCTCGGGCTGGTGGAGGCACCGCCGGACTGGCTGACCCGGCTGCCGTACGAACTCACGTACAGGGACGTCGAGTTCACCACGCTCGCCGAGGCACGGCAGCTGCGCCGCCCGGCATTCGTGAAGCCGCCCAACGACAAGAGCTTCCCCGCGCGGATCTACCCGGACGGCAGCCGGCTGCCGGGCCCCGACGCGGTCGACGACGACATCGCGGTGCTGGTGAGCGACATCGTGACCTTCGCCGTGGAGTACCGGCTCTTCGTGCTGGACGGCGAAGTCCGCACCGGCAGCCGGTACTTGACGGACGGTCAGCTGGACGTCGTCCCGCTCACCGAGGACCCGCTCCGGGACGAGGTGCTGGACTTCGCCGGCCGCGTGACCGTGGACCACGGGCTGCCGTCGGCGATCGTGGTCGACATCGGGCGGCTGACAGACGGCAACTGGGCTGTCGTAGAGGCCAACGCGGCCTGGGCGAGCGGGCATTACGCCTGCGACCCCGACGCCACCCTCGACGTCGTCCTGCAAGCGGCGCGCCCGGCACAGGAGTTCACCGCACCGGACCACCCCTTCCTCCGTCCACTGCCCACCGTGATCCGGGACTGAGACTCAACAACCGCACTCCTCCGCCCCCACCGGCGCCGTCAGCGGATCAGCCGCGCGCCGCTCCCGCCCCTCCCGCGTCTCGAACTCGAAGCCCTCGCGCACCCAGTACTCGAAACCCCCGAGCATCTCCTTGACCTGGTAACCGAGTTCGGCGAGGGCGAGAGCGGCTCGGGTGGCGCCGTTGCAGCCCGGGCCCCAGCAGTACGTCACCACCGGCACCGACTTGTCGAGGAGCCCCTCGGCCTGTTCCGGGACGAGCGCGGTAGGGAGGTGGACGGCACCCGGGATGTGCCCCTGGTCCCAGGACTCGGTGGAGCGTGAGTCGAGGACGACGAAGCCGGGGTCGCCGCCCAGCGCCAGTGCGGCGGCCACGTCGGAGACGTCGGCGTGGAAGGCGAGGCTCGCGCGGAAGTGGGCGGCGGCTGCCGACGGGGCGGCGGGGGCGACCCGTAGAACCGGGTTGACGACGGTGGTGCTGCTCATGGTCCGGCCTTTCACCGAGGTGTCTCTGAGGTGTCTCTACGGCCAGAAATCTACGGCCGCCGATCGGCTCGTTGAAGGCATGATCCCCGGCGTACCTCTTGATCGGCCGGGGATCTCCCTGCTATTCCTCAGGGATGACCATGTATTCCCCGGACGCCACCGACTGGCGCATCCTCGAGGTCCTCCAGCGGGAGGGCCGGGCCAGTTTCGCCGAGCTGGCCCGGGCGGTCTCGATGTCCGCGAGCGCGGTCACCGAGCGGGTGCGGCGGCTGGAGGAGGCGGGGGTGATCCAGGGGTACGCGGCGGTCGTGGACCCGGAGCGGCTGGGGCTGCCGATCCTGGCGTTCGTGCGGTTGCGCTACCCGAACGGCAACTACAAGCCCTTCCACGACCTGGTCGCGGTGACGCCGGAGATTCTGGAGGCGCATCACATCACGGGCGACGACTGCTTCATGATCAAGGTCGCGGCCCGCTCGATGCGTCACCTGGAGGAGGTGTCGGGGCGGATCGGCGCGCTCGGCTCGGTCACCACCAGCGTCGTCTACTCCTCACCGCTGCCCCGCCGGCCGCTGGGTCACTGACCGCGCTGCCGTACCGCCGACCCCGCTCGGCCCTTCACGACCTCCAGCTGCGCGTGGATGCGCCGGCGCAGGTCGGCGACATGGCTGACGATGCCGACGCTGCGGTCGCGTTCGCGCAGGGAGTCGAGGACGTCGAGGACCTCGTCGAGGGTCTGCTCGTCGAGGCTGCCGAAGCCCTCGTCGATGAAGAGGGTGTCGAGCCGGACCCCGCCGGCCTCGTCGGTGACCACGTCCGCGAGCCCGAGCGCGAGGGCGAGCGACGCGAAGAACGTCTCCCCGCCGGACAGCGTCGCCGTGTCCCGCTCCCGCCCGGTCCACGCGTCGACGACATGCAACCCGAGTCCGCTACGGCCGCGCCCGGCCCGGTCGTCGGAGTGGACGAGGGTGTAGCGGCCGGACGACATGCGCTGCAGCCGTACGGTCGCGGCGGCGGCCACCTGTTCCAGCCGGGCGGCGAGGACGTACGACTCCAGGCGCATCCGGCGTTCGTTGTCGGCGGAGGTGCCCGCGGTGAGGGAGGCGAGGCGGGCCACCCGGTCGTACTCCTCGCGCAGCGGGGCGAGTTGACGTGCGCCGGCCGCCGATCGGGCGGAGAGCCGGTCGAGTTCCTTGCAGCGCCGGGCCGCCGCGTCGCGCGCGGAGGCCGCGTCACGCGTCCGCTGCCCGGCCGCGGTCGCGGCGCGCTCCGCCAAGTCCAGGTCAGCGGGGGCCTGTTGCGCGGCTGCCGCCGTGTCGGCCTCCGCCAGAACCGCCCGTACGGCGGCCTCATCCGACTGCCAGGCGTCCAGGCGCCGTTGGAGTTCGCGATGGGCGTTGTCGTCGAGGAGGGCGTCGGCGGCGGCCTGCGGGGTGTCGAACCCGGCACGGAAAGCGGCGTCGGCGAGGCGGGCGTCGGCGTCCTTGAGGCGCTGCGCGGTGTCCTCGGCGGCGCGTGCGGTGTCGGCCGCGTCGGTGAGCAGCGTGGCCTGCCGCTCCAGCTGGGCGGCGCGCACGGCCACGCTGTCGGCGGTGCCCCGCGCGTGCGTCAACTCCTGCTCCAGGGACGCTCTTTCGCGGTCCTGGGTGTCGCGGAGGCTCGTGCGGGAGGCGGTACGGAGGGCAGCCTGCTGCTGGACCGCGGTCCGCCGCTCGTGCTCCTGCTCGGCCCGGCGCAGCTCCTCGGTGGCCGGGTGCAGCCAGGACGCGTCCTGGCGCGCCTGCTCGTACAGCCGCTCCAACTCGGCGACCTCGTCCGCGAGTTGATCGGTAGGCGTGTCGCCGGCCTCGGCGGTGGCGGCGGCCAGGGCTTCCCGTACGACGCCCAGGCGGCGCTCGGCCTCGGTGCGCTGTTCCTCTGCGCGCTGGTGGGCGGTGAGGGCCTGTTCCTCCGTCGCGCGGTCGACGTGTCCGGCGGATTTGCGGGCGGGCGCGGGGTGTTCGGTGGCGCCGCAGACGGCGCAGGGTTCGCCGTCGGTGAGGTGGGCGGCGAGTTCGGCGGCGATGCCGTTCAGGCGCTGTTCCTTGAGGTCGAGCCAGTGGGCGCGAGCCGTCAGGGCACGGTCGCCCAGGAGCAGCACCTGCCGCTGGGTGTCCTCCGTGTCACCGGCGAACTGGTCCCGCTGCCGGGCCGCCCCGAGCCGTCGCTCGGCGGGATCGCGCTGCACGGCGAGCTGTTCGGCCCGGGTGGTGGCCTCTTGGGCCGACTCGATCCGCGCCTGAAGTCCCGCCCGGGTCGTGTCCCATTGTGCGAGCCAGGCCTCGGCCTCCTGCCGTACGTCCTCGTCGGCGCGCTCCTGCCGGTCCAACTCGGCGCGCTCCGAGCCGAGTTCGGCGAGCCGCTGCTCGGCGCGGCGGGCCGACTCCAGTCCGCCCAGTTCCTCGGCGGCCCGGCGTGCGGCGGCGGCGAGGCCGGCCGCTCCGGCACCCGCGAAGGTCTCCGGCAGCAGGTCACGCGCGTGTCCCTCGGCCCGTGCGGCTTCCCGGTGCTCGGCATCGGCGGCGTCCCGCAACTCCAGCGCCGGCGCCACCGCTTCCGCCTTCCGCGCCCGCTCCATCCGCGCCTGCGCCTGCCGGTAGCCGTCGGACCGCTCCTCCATGAGCGTGGCCCGCTCCCGCGCCTGCGTGAACCGCTGTTGCAGGCGCGCCAGTTCGCGTACGTCGGCCAGCTCCCGGTCGGCGGCGGCCTGCGCGGACTCGGCGGCGGCGAGTCGGCTGTGCCCGATGGCCAGTTGCTCGCGTGCGGTGCTGCGGGCGACGGCCGCCGCGCCCAACACCTCGTCGGCGAGGCCGGGTTCGCCCGGAGCCAGGTCCGGCAGCTCCATGGCATCACCGGCGGCCTGCTGCATACGGTGGGCGTCGGCGAGCAACTCGGCGTCGCCCTCACGGACCTGTGCCTCGGTGGCACGCCGTCGCTCCGCCAGCCGTTTCTCGACCTCGGCGAAGCGGTGGGTGTCGAAGAGCCGGCCGAGCAGCTTTCCGCGCGCCTCGGCGTCGGAGCGCAGGAAACGCGCGAACTCCCCCTGGGGCAACAGCACGACCTGGCAGAACTGCTCCCGGCTCATCCCGAGCAGCTGGGTGATCTCCTCGCCGATCTCCTGGTGCGAGCGGCTGAGGTCTTTCCACACTCCGGCCGTCGCGTCGTACTCGCGGAGCCAGCTCTGTGCCTTGTCCAGCGTGCTGCCGGTGCCGCGCTTCTTGGGGCGTTCCATCGGCGGCTGCCGGGTGAGTTCCAACCGCCGCCCGGAGACGGTCAGTTCGAGTCTGACCTCGGTGCGGGTGGCGGCCGCCGCGTGGTCGCTGCGCAGGGTCATGCCCTGGCCGGACTGACGGACGCCGGGCACCGAGCCGTAGAGCGCGTAGCACACGGCGTCGAGGACGGAGGTCTTGCCGGCGCCGGTCGGCCCGTGCAGGAGGAAGAGGCCTGCGGACGACAGTTCGTCGAAGTCGACGGTCTGGGAGCCGCCGAAGGGACCGAAGGCGGTGATGTCGAGCCGGTGCAGCCTCATCGCACGCCCTCTCCTGCCGAGGGCCGCGCGCTCGCAGCGCGGCCTCCCCCTTCTCCCGCGCACCGCACGATCACGGCGCCGCTCTCCCCTTCTCCCGCACACGGCACCCTCACGGCGCCACTTCCCCCTTCTCCCCCACGCCGCACGTTCACGGCGTCACCTCCCGCACGACCGCGTCCGCGCGCACCGCGTCGAACGCGGCCTGGAGCACGGCCTGTTCGTCCCCGTCGGGTCCGGCGCCGCGCACATGGGCCACGAAGTCGTCGGCGATCTCCCGGTCGTTGCGGCCCGCGAGGCGTCTGGCGTACGACACATCGGGGTCGTCAGGGGACCGCTCGGGGTCGAAGACGAGGCTGAGCGTGTGGGGGAAGCGCTCAGTGAGCCGGACCATGGGGTCGGCCGGGCGCACCGGGTCGGTGAGCGTCGCCTCGACCCACGCCTCCTCGTGCCGCGCGAGATCGGGGTCGTCGAGCAGTTCCTCCAACGGGCCCCGGATCCGGGCCAGTTCGCGTGGCACCGGGCAGTCGAGGCGCTCGGCGGTGACGGTGCCGGCGGCGTCCAGGTCGACGAGCCACATGCTCTTGCGGTGGTCTGCCTCGGAGAAGGAGTACGGGAGGGGCGAGCCCGAGTAGCGGACACGTTCGGTGATGGTCTGGGAGCCGTGCAGGTGACCCAGGGCCACGTAGTCGACGCCGTCGAAGACTCCGGCCGGTACGGCGGCGACTCCGCCGACGGTGATGTCCCGCTCGCTGTCGCTGGCCTCGCCGCCGGTGACGAAGGCGTGCGCGAGGACGACGGAACGGGTGCCGGGCGCACGGGCGGCCAGGTCTGCGCGGACGCGGTCCATGGCGGCGGCGAGCACTGCCTCATGCCCGGCCTTCTCCACCCCGAACTCGGCCTTCACCAGGGCGGGTTCGAGATAGGGCAGCCCGTAGAAGGCCACGTCGCCGTGCGCGTCCGGGATCACCACGGGCGTCCCGCAGGCGGACGGATCGGTGCGCAGGTGGATGCCCGCGCGGTCGATCAGTCCCGCGCCGACGCCGAGGCGGCGGGCCGAGTCGTGGTTCCCGGAGATCATCACCGTGGGCACGCCCAGGTCCGCGAGCCGGTGCAGGGTGTCGTCGAACAGCTCGACGGCGGCCAGCGGCGGCACCGCCCGGTCGTACACGTCTCCCGACACGACCACCGCGTCCACGTCGCGCTCCCGCGCGGTGGTGACGAGGTGGCCCACGAAGTCGGCCTGGGCGTCGAGCATGTTCACGCGGTGGAACGCCCGGCCCAGGTGCCAGTCGGAAGTGTGCAGCAGTCTCATGGAGCCACCACGCTAGCGCCTGCCGGCCCCTGATCCACCATTGACCTCGGAGTTCCCACTCCTTCGGGGCCTTATCGCCGGATATATCCGCAATGTGCGGATCAGTGACCGCCGTCCCGACGCCGGAGGTCGAAGTCGAACGCCACCCCTCCCGGGTCCAGTGCCGTGACCCCGCCGTCGACCGTGAGCACCGCGCCGTTGACGAAGGACGCGGCCGGCGAGAGCAGCCAGGCGATCGCTTCGGCGACCTCGGCGGGATCGCCCGGGCGTCCTGCGGGGATCAGCCGGGTCGCCTCGTCGTACGCCTCCTCGACCCCGCCCTCCAGTCCCGCCTCCTCGGCGAAGCGGGTCATGCGGCGGTCGGCCATCTCCGTGCGGACCCAGCTGGGGCACACCGTGTTGGCGCGCAGCCCCCGGTGGCCGTAGTCGACCGTCAGGGAACGGCACAGTTGGAGGAGGGCCGCCTTGGAGGTCGCGTAGGCGGCGTTGCCGCTTCCGTTGCGCAGGGCGGAGACCGAGGCGACGGCGACGACCGCGCCGCGGGTCTCCAGCAGGTGCGGGAGCGCGGCGCGCATCAGCTGGAAGGGGCCGGTCACGTTCGTGCGCATCACCGTGTCCCAGGCCTCGTCCGTCAGGTCTCCGACCGAACCGCCGCGTCCCACACCGGCGTTGAGGACCAGGCCGTCGAGTCTGCCGAAGTGCGCGACGGTCGTGTCGACCAGTTCGCGTACGGCTGTCGGGTCCGTGATGTCGACGGGGTGGGCCGACGCGCCGGTCTCCTCGGCGACTTCGCGCAGCGGCTCGGGGCGTCGGCCGCCGATGACGACTTGGTGTCCGGCGGCGCGCAGCAGCCGTGCGGTCGCGCGGCCGATGCCGGTTCCTCCGCCGGTGACGATGACGACCCGTTCGTCGGCCATGGTTGTCGGTGCTCCTCGTGTGCTGGGAGAAGGTGATGGTACGCGGGCCGCCACCGGCGACAGGAAACCCTCAACTCCCTTGTCCCACACACCTGCTGCGCTAATCTCGCGTCACACGCACCACGCGAGAGACACAGGGTTCCCATGCCAGTCGAGTACCGCGGTCGGTCCGAAACGATCGCCTATGCGGCGGCGGGGATGGAACCGCCTCCCGTCGTCCCGTTGCGGAAGAACGACCCCAGGGAGGCGGGCCCGTACCGGTTGATGTCGGTGCTCGGCAGCGGCGGGATGGGCCGGGTCTATCTGGGCCGCGACGCCACCGGCGCCACGGGCCCGGCCGCCGTGAAGGTGATCCGGCCCGAGTACGCGGAGGACCCGCAGTTCCGCAAGCGTTTCGAGCGCGAGGTGGGTGCGCTGGGCCGGATCCAAGGGGCGCACATCGTACGGCTGTTGGGCAGCGGCTGTGAGGAAGACCTCGTCTGGGTCGCCACCGAGTACATACCCGGGCCCACGCTCGCCGAGCTGGTCGACGCGCGCGGACCGGTCGATGTGGAGGCGGCCTGGCGGTTGCTGGCCGACGTGGGACGGGCGATCGAGGCGATCTGGCGTGCCGGGATCGTGCACCGCGACCTCAAGCCGTCCAACGTGATCCTGGGTGCCGACGGCGCCCGCGTCATCGACTTCGGCGTCGTCCAGGCCGGCGACGGCACCTCGATCACCGCCACGGGCCAGAACGTGGGCACCCCCGCCTACATGTCCCCGGAGCAGGTCCGCGGCCAGGAGGTGACCGCCGCCTCCGACGTCTTCTCGCTGGCCTCCACGCTCACCTACGCCGTCGCCGGGGAGGCGCCGTTCGGCGAGGGCACGGGGGTCGACGTGCTGCACCGGGTGGCGTTCGATCCGCCCCGGGAGGAAGTCCTCGACAAGGTCGCGGGCGTCGACGCCGACCTGGCCGCGTTCATCCGCACCTGTCTGGACAAGGACCCCGCACAACGGCCGTTGCCCGAAGCCGTGTTCAGGACGGCGATCGGACACCAGTTGGCCGCGCCGGTCGGCGGTCCGCCCCGCGTCGCCCCCAAGCGCAGACCCTTCCGCGTCGAGCGGCCGGCGGCCGGTCCCGCCGCAGCACCGCCGGAACCGCCCGCCGCGCCCGGCAAGCAGGGAAGCGCGCCCGGGAATCGCCGGAAGCTGATCGTGGGTGCGGTCGCCGCGGCGGCCGTCCTGGTCGCCGGCAGCATCACCGCGACGCTGCTGCTGCACCACGACGACGACACCGGAACGTCGGCCGGTGCCGGGCCGGAGGCGCCCTCGGCGGCGGCCGTCGTACCGGCGAACTCGCCCTCGGCGACGAGCCGTTCACCAACCTCCGCCGCGACCCTGCCGGGGTCGGGGAACGGGGCGTCGCAGAGCCCGACGAGGGCACCGGCCACCCAGGACCCCGCGGGCCTCGACATCCGGATCGCCTCGTGCGTCGCCGAACTCGCCTCCCACTCCCACGGCGACTGTGTGAAGGCGCTCCAACTCCTCCTCGCGGGCTACGGGTTGCACGTCACGGTCGACGGCGACTTCGGGGAGGCGACGGTCGACGCGGTGAATGCCTTCCAGAACGAGGCCGGCACCGCCGCGAGCGGGACGGTCGACGCGCAGACCGCGCAGCTGCTGTACGGCACGAAGCGCGGGCCGGTCAGGTCCGGTTCGGTGACCGTCACCGAGAGCGTCAACACCGTCGATGTCGCCCGGTGCCTCGACACCCGCGCCGGCGCCGTACAGGTGTGGGGGTGCAACGGCACGGCCGCCCAGAGGTGGGCGCTGTATCACGTGCCCGGCAGCAACTCCCAGTATCTGGTGGTCAATCAGGGCACCCACTCCTGCCTGGATGCCGACGCCGGATCGGTCGGCCAGAACTTCCAGAAGATGCGGGCCAGGAGCTGCGACGGGCAGAGCGCCCAGAAGTGGCGACTGGGCAGCGGCGGGACCTTGGTCACCGTCCCGGGCAGTCTCTGTCTGGACGCCGAGGCCTCCGGCACCGGGAAGGACGGACAGACGGTGCAAGGGTTCGGCTGCGCGGGCAACTCCAACCAGGCCTGGACATGGCGCTCCTGACGCGACGTCAGAAACCGTGAGACGTCAGGACTCCTGAAGGGTCATGCGTCTCCGTACGCCTCGCCGCCCAGCTCCAGCCCCGCCGTCCCTGCCGTGGCATCGGCGAGCCAGCCCCGGAAGGCGTCCACATCGGCGTCCGGCAGACCGATCTCGATGGTGACCGCCTCGCCGTAGCGGACGTCCCGTACCTCGCGGCCGGTGGCGCGCAGGTCGTTCTGCACCTTGCCGGCCCGCTGGTGGTCGACGGTCACCGTGGCCAGCCGGAAGCGGCGGCGGGTGATCGTGCCGAGGGCGTCGAGGGCCTCGCCGACCGAGCCGCCGTACGCCCTGATGAGGCCGCCCGCGCCGAGCTTGACGCCGCCGTAGTAGCGGGTCACGACGGCGACGACGTACCGCATGTCGCGGCGGAGCAGCATCTGGAGCATGGGGACGCCCGCGGTGCCGCCGGGTTCGCCGTCGTCGCTCGCCTTCTGGATCGCGGCGTCGGCGCCGATGACGTAGGCGAAGCAGTTGTGGGTGGCGTCGGCGTGCTCCTTGCGGATGCGGGCGATGACGGCCTGGGCCTCCTGTTCGGTGGCCGCCGGGGCGAGGGCGCACAGGAAGCGGGAGCGGTTGACCTCGGTCTCGTGCACGCCCGGGCGGGCCACTGTGCGGTACTCGTCCTGCATCCGGCCAGCCTATGCGCAGTGTTGTCGGTCGCCCCCGGTCCGGGTGCGGGTGACGATGTGGGGGATACTCGCTCGTCGCTGTCCGGACACCGGGCACGGACGTTCGATCGCAGGGGGTTGTCACCATGACCGGCACACAGGCGGACCGTACGGAGACCACGGGGTCCGCCGCGGACCGCTGCCGGGCCTGGCTCCTGGACGGGCTGAGCGAGCAGAGCGCCCGGCATCCGGGCCCGCACGCCACCCCGAACCCGGAGCACGAAGGTCACCGCTGGTGGCGGGTCATGTGCCTGACCGGCGTCGACTACTTCTCCACCCTGGGCTACCAGCCGGGCATCGCCGCGCTCGCGGCCGGACTGCTCTCCCCGCTGGCGACGATCGTGCTGATCGGGCTGACGCTCCTCGGGGCGCTGCCGGTCTACCGGCGGGTCGCGCACGAGAGTCCGCACGGCGAGGGGTCGATCGCCATGCTGGAGCGGCTGCTGCCGTGGTGGTCGGGGAAGATCTTCGTCCTGGTGCTGCTGGGCTTCGCGGCGACGGACTTCATGATCACGGTCACCCTGTCGGCGGCGGACGCGGCGGCGCACGTCGTGGAGAACCCGTTCGCACCGGGCTGGATGCACGGCGGGAACACCTGGATCACCCTGGTGCTCGTCGGCGCGCTGGGCGCGGTCTTCCTCAAGGGGTTCCGGGAGGCCATCGGAATCGCCGTGGTGCTGGTGGGCGCGTACCTCACGCTCAACGTGGTGGTGCTCGCGGTGTCCGCCTGGGAGGTGCTGAGCCATCCGGTGAAGATCGGCGACTGGACGGACGCGATGACGGCCGCGCACTCCTCGCCGCTCGCGATGGTCGGCGTGGCGCTGCTCGTGTTCCCGAAACTCGCGCTCGGCATGTCCGGCTTCGAGACGGGTGTGGCGGTGATGCCGCAGGTCAAGGGCGATCCGACGGACACGTACGAGAAGCCGACGGGCCGTATCCGCGAGACCCGCAAGCTGCTCACCACGGCCGCCGTGATCATGTCCTGCTTCCTGCTGCTGTCCAGCCTGGCGACGACGATCCTCATCCCGCAGAGCGCGTTCAAGACGGGCGGCCCGGCGAACGGCCGCGCGCTCGCCTATCTCGCGCACGAGCACCTGGGTCAGGTCTTCGGCACGTTCTACGACATCTCGACGATCGCGATCCTGTGGTTCGCGGGCGCGTCCGCGCTCGCCGGGCTGCTGAACCTCGTCCCGCGCTATCTGCCCCGCTACGGCATGGCGCCGGAGTGGACGGGAGCGGTACGCCCCCTGGTCCTGGTCTTCATGGTGACGGCCGTCCTGATCACCCTGTGGTTCCACGCGAGCGTCGACGCGCAGAGCGGGGCGTACGCGACCGGTGTGCTGGTGCTGATGCTGTCCGCCGCGTTCGCCTCCACGGTCACCGTGCACAAGCGGGGCCATCGGAAGTCCACGGTCGGGTTCGGGGCGATCACCGCCGTGTTCGCCTACACGCTGGTCACGAACGTCATCGAACGGCCCGACGGCATCAAGATCGCGGGCATCTTCATCGTGCTGATCCTGGTGACGTCGTTCGGTTCGCGCATCCACCGCGCCTTCGAACTGCGCGCCGCCGAGGTCACGTTCGACGACAACGCGTCCCGGTTCGTCGACGAGGCGGCGCGCAGCGGCCCGCTGCGGCTGATCGCCAACGAACCGGACGAGCACAGCACCCGTGAGTACCGCGCCAAGGAGTACAGCCAGCGCGAGGAGACCCACATCCCGGACGGCGGCCCCGTGCTGTTCCTGGAAGTGCTCCTCCATGACTCCTCCGACTTCTCCGCGGACATCACCGTCCACGGCGAGGAGAAGTACGGGGTACGCCGACTGCGCGTCATGGGTCCCACGGTGCCCAACACGATCGCCGCCGTCCTGCTGACCCTGCGCGACCGCACCGGCAAGGTCCCGCACGCCTACTTCACCTGGACCGAGGGCAACCCCGTCAGCCATCTGATCCGCTTCCTCGTCTTCGGCGACGGCGAGGTCGCCCCGGTCACCCGCGAGGTACTGCGGCGCGCGGAACCCGACCCGGAGCGACGGCCGCGCGTCCACGTCGGCTGACCGGGAGGTCAGGTGGAGGTGCCGGGGGCCGGGTTCTGGCCGACGAGGTAGATCCGCTCGCGGAGTTCCGTCTCGGCCCGGTCCAGGTCGGCTCGTAGGTCGAACCAGACCTGGTCCTTGCGTGTGCCGGGCTGGTCGAGTCGGACGGCGACCCAGGTGAACACACCCTGGAGGATGTCCCGGCTGCGTCCGGGGCTGGTCACGGAGAGCGCGAAGGGCAGGGCGATGCCCGCCCGGGTGACGATCAGGTGGCTCTCGTCGTCCGGTTGAGGACGACCTCCGGTGAGATAACGCGGAACGTCGATGACCTTGATCCACTCCAGGACCGCTCCAGGGACCTGTTCTTCCAAGATCCCCGCGATGGAGTCGCGCACCGCGACGGCGGGCTGCTCACCGAGCCAGCCCAGCCAGTGCTTGGAATCGGTGAGCTTGGCGAAGTCGTCCTTGGGAGGGCCGTAGTGCGGATTTTCCACGAACTCACCGGTCAGCTTCCCGTCCTCGCCGACCCGCCAGACACCCAGGACCGCTTCCCCCGGGACGTAGCCGTTGGGGTCGCCGACGAGATCAGGATCGATCACCGCGACCGACCCGCCCGGGTTCGCGGCCGCCTCCGCGGCGAGCTCGGGCGGAGGCGACTGCAGGATGCGGCGCCGCTCGGCGGACATGTCCCCCATGTGAGTAGCCCTTCGCCTGGTTCGTCCGAGGAGGTCGGCACCGCCCCGCCCGGAGCATATTTCCATGCCCGGACAACGCGCTGCCCGCGCTTCCTCCAAGTCCCTTGGGGGCGGCCCTACTTCACTTCTTCTTGCCCCTCGGCACGGTCAGGCCTGTCAGCAGGGCCGTGCCCGGGGCGAGGTCCTGCCAGGTGCTGCCGTGCCAGGCAAGGACGGCGATCGCCGAGGTCGGGAACTTCACCCGGACCTCGTCCAGCGCGTCGTCGAGGCTGTCGCCGGCGAGTTCGAGGACCAGATCCTCCAGGCCGGGGTTGTGCCCGATCAGGAGCAACGTCTCGACCTCGGGCGGCACTTGGTGGACGGCGTCGAGGAGCTCCGGTACGTCGGCCGCGTACAGCCGCGGCTCGAACCGTACCGGCGGTGGGGTCCCCCACTCGGCGGAGGCCAACTCCCAGGTCTGGCGCGCCCGTTCGGCCGTGGAGCACAGGGCGAGGTCGGGCAGACAGTCGGCCTCGACGAGCGCGATCCCGGCCGCCGGGGCGTCCCTGCGGCCGCGCGGGGCGAGGGGCCGCCGGTGGTCGGGAACACCCTCCGGCCAGGCGGACTTGGCATGCCGCAGCACGACCAGACGGCGCAGCGGCCGGGCTCCGGAACGGGCGGCACTCACGCCAACGACCCGATGTCACGGGTGAGTTCGAGACCGAGGAGCCGGTCGGCGTAGGCGTACGTCTCGAAGCGGGCGCCGTCCGGAAGGTCGGGCCAGGTCTCCACCCGGCGCAGCACCTCAAGCACCTCGGGCACGTTCAGGTCGTCCTCCCAGGCGGTCCGCAGCTGCACGCGCACCTCGTCGGGCACCGGCCGCGAGGGCCGACGCGCCCAGTCGGCGACCGACCCTCGCCAGTGCGCCAGCGTCCGCCGCGCCTCCTCCAGCGCGTCCGCGTCGAGCCGTCCCGGCAGGTCCCTGGGCTGTGAGAGCAGGGCGAGCCGAAGCGCGCCCGGGTCGGAGAGGTCCGGGGCAGCGGCCGTAGCCGCATCGACGGGCGCTACGGCGACCAGGACTCCCCCGGTGGTCGCACCGCCCTCGGCGGCCACGTGGAGGACCTGTGCCTCGCCGAGTCCGGAGCCAATGTCTCCGCCGTCCTCGAAGGGGCGGATGCCCAATGCCCCTGCGGCGGCGCGGAGTTCGGCCTGTTCCCGGTCGCCGGTGAGCAGTGCCCAGACGGGGGTGCCGCCGAGTTCCAGGGCGCGCACGAGGAGGTCGGAGACGAGGAGCACGCGTAGTGCCGTGGCGTCGAGGCCCGACGCGTGCGCCTCGACCCTGGTCAGGCCACGGCGGGCGGGGGCGGCTTCGACGGGCTCGCCGGTTCGGGAGTCGATGATGCGCAGCACGGCCTGAGCGTAGGCGGGCGGAGGGCCGTACGCATGCATGTTCGCTCTGTTCCGGCCGAGGTGGCGGGATTCACCCCGGTCTGTCCGGCGCGGGGTGACTATCAGCGCACCCGTTCAGCGGGCGGCGACCAGGTCCCGCAGTGTCTTTGCTACGGCTGCGGGCGCCTCCTCCGCCATGAAGTGGCCGCAGGTGACCGTGTCGTGGCGCAGGTCAGGTGCCCAGGCACGCCACAGGGCCGCCGCGTCGAAGCCGAGGGCGGCACCCCAGTCCTGCTGGAGGACGGCGACCGGCATCCGCAGCACGTTGCCCGCGTCCCGGTCCGTCCGGTCGTGGGCGATGTCGATGCCGGCGGAGGCGCGGTAGTCGGCCACGATCGAGGGGATCGCGGCGCGGCAGGCGTCGAGGTAGGCGGTGCGGATGTCGGCGGGGATCGCCTGCGGGTCGTTGGTCCAGATGTCGAGGAAGTGGCCGAAGAAGGCGTCGGGTGCGGCGGCGATCAACTGCTCGGGCAGGCCCGGGGGTTGGGCCATCAGGTAGAGGTGGAAGCCGACGGCTGCGGTGACGCCGTGCATCACGTCCCACATGTCGAGCGTGGGGAGTACGTCGAGGCAGGCGAGGTGGGTGATCGTGCCGGGGTGGTCGAGTCCGGCACGGAAGGCGACCAGGGCGCCGCGGTCGTGCCCGGCGAGGGCGAAGCGGTCGTGGCCCAGGGCGTGGGCGAGGGCGACGATGTCCGCGGCCATGGTGCGCTTGGCGTAGGCGGAGCCGTCGGTCTCGGCCGGTTTGTCGCTCGCGCCGTAGCCGCGCAGGTCGGGGCAGATCACCGTGTGGTCGGCCGCCAGGTCGGCGGCGACGTGGCGCCACATGAGGTGGGTCTGCGGGAAGCCGTGCAGCAGCACGATCGGGGTGCCGGAGCCGGACACGGCCGCGTTCAGGGATACGCCGTCGGCGACGGGGACGCGATGGTAGGTGAAGCCGGGGATGGTCGGTGGCATGGTGCGCTCTTCCTTCGTACGGTCGTCGCAGTCGTAAGGGATGCCTCCGAGCCTGCCGCGCGCCGATGAGCATCGAGTGAGCGCGCTACCGTGACCTGGGGCGATGCCCCGGAAAGGGTGGTCGGCGATGGACGTCGCGTTCGGGGTGCTGGGGCCGGTGGCGGCCTGGGACGGTGCCGGGGACGCGATCGCCCTGAAGGGGCCCCGGCACCGGGCCGTGCTGGCCCGGCTGCTCGTCGCCCGGCGTCGGGTGGTCCCGGTCGGGCGGCTGGTCGAGGATCTGTGGGCGGGCCAGGACGAGCCGCCCGGCGACGCGGTGGGCGCGGTGCGCACCTTCGTGGCCGCGCTGCGCCGGGCACTGGAACCGGAGCGCCCGCCGCGCACTCCGGCCAGGCTGCTGGTGACCGAGGGTCCCGGGTACGCGTTGCGTGCCGAGCCTGAGGCCGTGGACGCGTGGCGGTTCGAGCGGGCGGTGACCGCCGCCGGGGCCCTGCCGGACCCGCACGCGCTCGCCCGGCTGGAGGAGGCGCTGGGCTGGTGGCGGGGTCCCGCCTACGCCGACTTCGGCGAGGAGAGCTGGGCGCGGGCGGAGCGCTCCCGCCTCGGCGAGCTGCGGCTGCACGCCGTCGAGCGTCGGGCCGAGGTCCAACTCGCCCTGGGGCAGGCCGCGGAGGCGGTGCCCGACCTGGACGCGCACGTGGCCGAGCACCCGTGGCGCGAGGACGCCTGGCGACTGCTGGCGCTGGCCCTGTACCGCACCGGCCGCCAGGGCGACGCGCTCGCGGTGCTGCGCCGGGCGCGCACCCTCCTCGTGGAACAGCTGGGGGCGGATCCGGGCCCGGCCCTGCGCCGCCTGGAGGCGGACATCCTCGACCACGCACCGCACCTGGACCCCGGTCCCGGCGGTCCGGCGGAGCGTGTGTGGGCGCAGGCGACCGCGGCCTACGACCGGACCGTGGCGTCCGGTGCCCGTGCGCGGCTGGAGTCGACGGTGGGGCTGCTGCGCGACCTCGCGGTGACCGGGGGCGGCGGCCTGGAGGCGGCCCGCCGGCATCGCCTCGCTGCCATCACTGCGGCGGCGGAACTGGGCGACACGGAACTCACCGCCCGCGTGATCGGCGCCTACGACGTCCCCGCGATCTGGACCCGCGTCGACGACCCGCAACAGGCGGCGGACACGGTGGCCGCCGCCGAACACACCCTGGCCGCACTGCCGTCGGACGCCCATCTCGCGGCGCGGGCACGCCTGTTGGCCACGATCGCCCTGGAGTCACGAGGCACCCGTTCGGCACGCGGACCCCAGGCCGCCCGCCAGGCGGAGGACATCGCCCGCCGGCTGAACGACCCCGCGCTACTGGCCTTCGCCCTCAACGGGGTGTTCATGCAGACCTTCCACCGCGCGGGCCTTGCCCCACAACGGGACGAGATCGGCGCCGAGTTGATCGCCCTGTCCGCCCGCTACGGCCTCTTCACCTACGAAGTCCTCGGGCATCTCGTCCGGCTCCAGTCACGCAGCGCCCTCGCGGACTTCACCGGAGCCGAGGCGCACGCGACAGCGGCGGATCGCCTGGCGGATCGTCATGAACTGCCCCTGGTGGGCGTGTTCACGCACTGGTACCGGGCGCTCCGGCTCGCCGAGACCGGTCGGGCGCAGGTGGCCGAGGTGGAGGCGGCTTACCGGGACGCGGCGCGGCGGCTGGACGGAGCCGGTATGCCCGGGCTGGAACGCGGGCTGCTGCCGCTGGGGTTGCTGTGCGTGCGCCTGCGGCACGGGCGGCCCGCCCAGACCGACGAGGACACCGACTGGGGACCGTACGAACCGTGGGCCCGGCCCCTCGTGTTGCTGGCCCACGACCGCCCCGACGACGCCCGGGCCGCGCTGCGTTCGCTTCCGGAGCCGCCGCGCGACCTGATGTTCGAGGCCCTGTGGTGTCTGGCGGGCCGCGCGGCGATCGGCGTGGGCGACCGGGACATGATGGAGCGCGCTCACGCCGAACTGACCCCCGCCGCAGCCGAGTTGGCCGGGGCGGGCAGTGGTCTGGTCACCCTGGGCCCGGTCGCGCGGTACCTCGACGAGCTCGCCGTCGCGCTACGGGGCCCTCGGTGAGCCGGTGTTCGGGTCAGTCGGTCACCTGCACCACGGCCGTCGCCCCGGCCCGTACCGTCGGCGTCGCGTAGGTGTAGGTCACGCCGTGGACGGTCTTGGTGTGTACGCGCTGCGGGACGCCGTTGACCTTGATCTTCTTGTGGACGCCGGGGAAGCGGGCTTCCCAACTGTAGGCGTCCTTGCGGGAGTTGTTCGTCAGCGTGGTCTTCGTCGCTCCGTCGTGGCGGACGGTGACGGTGCCCGTGCCGATGGGGACATCGGCGACCTGGAGCCACTTCATGCCGGTCGGCAGCTGTGACTGGGTGGTCACCTTGTGGTCGGGCGCGTCCGGGGTGATGCCCATCAGGCCCTGGATGGTCTGGCTGACCAGGGTGAACGACACCTCGGGGTAGTCGCCGTCGGGGCCCTGGCTGGAGTTGACGTGCTGGGTCTCCCGCTCGCCGTAGATCTTCTGCATCCACTGCCAGGCGGTGTCGTCGCGGTTGTTCTTGAAGAACATGTCGGGCAGGTAGGTCGTCGACTCGATGTTGGGCGAGCCGTCCGGGCCCAGCTCCTGCGCCTGGATGTAGTCGAGGTAGGCGTCGTTGCGCGGGCCGGGGTCGAGGATCTGCTTCATCGGCATGAAGACGCTGTTCTCCTTGCCCCAGCCGGTGACCGGGGTGCCGGAGAGGGTGTACGCGCGGACCATGTCGGCGCCGCTGCCGGTGCCGCTCCAGGTGTCGTTGAAGTACGTCTTCAGATCGGCGGCGCGCTTGTCGTAGGTCTTGGCGAGTTTGGTGTCGCCCTTGCCGCGGGCAAGGATCGCCATCGCCAGATACGCCTGGTACTCGGAGGCGATGCCGTCTCCGGCCTCGGCGAGTCCGTCGCCGTCCTGCTCGTTATAGCTGGCGGCGCCCTGGAAGATGCCGTTGCCCGTGCCCTCGGCGACCTTGACCTTGCCGTTGTCCACGGCGGAGTTGTGCAGGTCGATGAACTGGTCGGTGGCGTGCCGGTAGAAGTCCCACAGGACCGGGTCGTCGACGTATCTGCGGTCGCCGGTCCAGAGGTAGGCCTGGGCCGCCTTCTCGACGAGCTCGAAGGTGGCCGGCACCTCGCGCACGAAGTTGTCCGGACTCTTGTAGTCGATGCTCAGATAGGTCTTGGCGTCGAAGTTGAGGGACCACACCGGGAAGTACTTGTGCTCGGCGGTGGCCGATGCCGCGTAGGAGCGGAGCATCGTCTCGTTCTCGGCGTCGAGGCCGATGAGGTGGGCGCCGGCGAGCTGGTGGGTCATGTCGCGGGAGTAGTAGGCGCTGCGGTTGGCGTATCCGGCCCAGTAGGTGGGCTCGTACGACGCGGTGCCGGTGCCGCCGGTCTGGTACTCGTCGACGTTGATCGGGCCCACCGTGCCGGGGAGTTGGACCCAGCTGTTGGCCTTCTTCTGTGCCCAGGCGAACATCTCGGCGACCTCGGGGTCGGACGAGGTGACCTTGGGGTCGGCGGGCGCGGCGGGCGAGATCATCAGGTCGTCGGCGTTGACCCAGGCGGTGCCGGAGCCGAATTCGATCTGGAGCCGGTCGCCGGTCTTCAGCGTGACGCCGCTGATGGTGTACCGGGCGTACGGGCGATGCTCGGGCAGCGTGATCGTCTGCACGGTCACGCCGTTGCGCCGGACCGTGTACGTGCCGCCGGTGCCGGCGCTGCCGATCCACGCGGAGAAGTCGTAACTGCCGTCACGGGGCGCGACGATGGTCGTTTCGGCGCTCTTGCCGGCTCCGGCGTCGAGGTAGAGGAAGCGCTCGCCGCCGTGTCTGTTGCCGGTGCCGACGCCGGCGCCCGAGGTGAAGGTCCAGCCGGTGCCGCCGTTCTCGAACCCGGGGTCAGGGATGGCGAGTTGGGGGCGGGGTGCGGCGGACGCGGTGGCCGACAGAGCGGGAGCCATCGGTGCGAGCAGGGCAACAGCGGTGAGCAGCATGAGCCGCGAGGGCTTCATCGGGTCTCCCGGTCTTCGGTGACGGCGGGGTGGGGGCCGCGTGGTGGCCGGAAAGCTAGCAGGGGCGGAAGTGGCGGTTCAATGGTCATGCGCGAGAAACATGGAAGGCACGCAGTTCTGCTGCTACTTTGCTCGGACGGATGAGCTGAAAGTTTTCGTCCACTTCTTGCAAGTCGGGTTCTCGGAGGGAACGGCATGAAGGTCGGCATCACCGAGGTCGCGGACCGGGCGCAGGTGAGCGAGGCCACGGTCAGCCGCGTCATCAACCGGCGCCAGGGCGTGTCCCGCAGGACCCGCGAGGCCGTCGAGCAGGCGATGGCCGACCTGGGGTACGAGCGGCAGACACGGGGTCAACTCGTCGCGGTCGTCACCGAGTTGGTCTCCAACCCGTTCTTCGCCGATGTCGCCGAGCGGATCGAGTCCGTGCTCGCCCCGCACGGTCTGAAGACGGTCCTGTGCCCGTGCTTCCCGGGCGGAGTGCAGGAGTTGGACTTCGTGACCTCGCTCGCCGACCGGGGTGTCGCCGCCGTCGTGTTCCTCTCGGCCAGCAACACGATCGAGGGCGCGGACCCGGCGGCGTACGAACTCCTGCGTTCCCGCAGGATCCCGTTCGTCGGGGTCAACGGCCGGTTCGAGGGCGTGAGTGAGGCGCCGGTGTTCTCCACCGACGACCTGCTCGCCGCCGAACTCGCCGTCGACCACCTACACCGGCTCGGCCACCGCCGTATCGGCATGGCGTCGGGCCCGGTCGGCAACCGCCCCGCCGACCGCCGTGTCAGCGGCTTCGTCGCCTCGCTGGGCAAGCGCGGTGTCGAGGACCCGGAGCAGTGGGTGGTCCGGCAGTCCTACACCGTGGAGGGCGGCCAGTCCGCCGCGATCTCGCTCCTCGCACAGGGTGCCACGGCGATCGTCTGCGCCAGCGACTACATGGCGCTGGGCGCGATCCGCGGGGCGCGGCGCCAGGGGTACGACGTGCCGGGGGACGTGTCGGTCGTCGGCTACGACGGCTCCATGATCATGGACTTCGTCGATCCCCCGCTCACCACGGTCCGCCAGCCGGCCGACCGCCTGGCCTCGGAGGTGGGCCGCAGCATCCTCGCCCTGGTCGGCAACCGCGACGTCCCCGTCGGCGAGCTCCTCTTCGACCCCGAGCTGGTGATCCGCGCGAGCACGGCGGCGCCGAGGGTGTAACTGCCCCTGCCTCGTCCAGACCATTGACCTAGAGGTCGGATCTAAGGACACTCCAGTCGGAGATCCGACCAGGAAATCGGCGGCAACTCCGCATATTCATCGGGTGTTTGATGACTCATGAATACTCCGGAGGGGCTGGTTATGTCTCGGTATGTGTTTCTCGGGGTGGCGCTCGCGCTGCTCGTGGGCGGCGGCAGTCCTGTCGCCGCGGCGTCGAGACCGGCGCCGGTGGCGGTGGTCGACGTCGATGCCTACGGCGCCGACCCCACGGGCCGGACCGACTCGACGCCCGCCGTCGTCGCGGCGCTGCGGCACGCCAAGCGCGTCGACCGCGACCGGCCGGTCAGGATCGTCTTCTCGAAGGGCACCTACCAGCTGTACCCCGAGCGGGCCGAGACGCGGGAGCTGTACGTCTCCAACACCGTTGGCGCCGACCAGCGTTACCGGGACAAGAAGATCGGGCTGCTGATCGAGGACATGCACGACGTCACCGTCGACGGCGGCGGGGCGAAGCTGGTCTACCACGGTCTGCAGACGGCGTTCGCGTCGATCCGCTCGACCGATGTGACGTTCCAGAACCTCTCGTTCGACTACGCGGCCCCCGAGGTCATCGACGCGACCGTCGCCACCGCCGGTGTCACCGACGGCACTGACGCGCACGCCTACCGCGTCCTGAAGATCCCGGCCGGCAGCCCCTACCAGGTGAACGGCACGCACATCACCTGGCTCGGCGAGAAGAGCCCGGCCACCGGGCAGCCGTACTGGTCGGGTGTCGACGGACTCCAGTACACGCAGATCCACGACCCCGAGGCGCAGAAGACCTGGCGCGGGGACAACCCCCTCTTCAACGACGTCGCCTCGGTCACCGACCTCGGCAACCGCCGGATCCGCATCGACTACACCACCGCGGCACAGCCGACGGACGCCGGGCTCGTCTACCAGATGCGCCTCATCGAGCGCACGGAACCGGGCGCCTTCATCTGGCAGTCCAAGAACGTCACGATGCGCTCGATGAACGCCTACTACCTCCAATCCTTCGGTGTGGTCGGGCAGTTCAGCGAGAACATCTCCATCGACAAGGTGAACTTCGCACCCGACCCGAAGTCCGGCCGGTCGACGGCCTCGTTCGCGGACTTCGTGCAGATGTCCGGCGTGAAGGGGAAGGTCTCGATCACCCGGAGCCTCTTCGACGGCCCGCACGACGACCCGATCAACATCCACGGCACATATCTCGAAGTCGCGGGACAGCCGGGCCCGAACACCCTCACCCTCGCCTACGAACACCCGCAGACCGCCGGTTTCCCTCAGTTCGCCCCGGGTGACGAGGTCGAGTTCACGACCAAGCGCACGATGGTCCCGCTGACGGACGCGCACGCGAAGGTCACGGCGGTGGACGGTCCCAGCGGCATGGACCACACCAAGTCCCTGACCACGATGACCGTCACCTTCGACCGGCCGGTTCCCGCCGGGGTCGAGATCGGCGGCACGGTCGTCGAGAACATCACGGCCGCCCCGTCGGTCGTCATCTCCGGCAACACGTTCCGCAACGTGCCGACCCGCGGCATCCTGGTCACCACCCGGAAGCCCGTCCTGATCACCGGCAACCGCTTCGACGCGATGTCCATGGCCAGCATCTACGTCTCCGCCGACGCCTACCAGTGGTACGAGTCGGGCCCGGTCGCCGACCTCACGATCCGCGACAACACCTTCACCCGGCCCACCGGCCCGGTCATCTTCGTGGAACCGACCAACCAGGTCGTCGACGCGGCGAACCCGGTGCACCACAACATCGCGGTCGAGCACAACTCCTTCGACATCGGCGACGTCACCGTCGTCAACGCCAAGAGCGTCGGCGGCTTCACCTTCACCGGCAACACGGTCCGCCGCCTCGCCGGACCGGACCAACCGCCGTACACCTCACCGCTGTTCGTCTTCCACGGCAGCTCGGGCATCAAGATCGCCCGCAACCACTACGACAAGGGCCTCAACACGACCGTGGTCGAGGACTGAACCGCCCCACCGCGCGGAATCCCCGGCCGTCGCCTGCTGTTGTCCCGTCAAAGACAGCAGCAGGCGACGAACCCGTCCCAGGAGGCCGATCGTGTACGGCGACTCAGCAACGGTCCGCAAGATCCTCACCGAGTCCGGTGACACCTGGGCGGTCGTGGGACTGTCCTCGAACCGGTCCCGCGCGGCGTACGGCGTCGCGGAGGTGCTGCGGCGCTTCGGCAAGCGCGTGATCCCCGTACATCCCAAGGCGGAGACGGTCCACGGTGAGCAGGGGTACGCCTCGCTCGCGGACATCCCCTTCGAGGTCGACGTCGTCGACGTGTTCGTCAACAGCGACCTCGCCGGCCCGGTCGCCGACGAGGCGGTCGCCAAGGGCGCGAAGGCAGTGTGGTTCCAGCTCGGCGTGATCGACGAGTCCGCGTACGAGCGGACCAGGGCGGCGGGTCTGGAGATGGTGATGGACCGGTGCCCGGCGATCGAGATCCCGGGCCTCGGTCGTAGCTCCTACTGACCTGTCGTAAAGCTGTGAACCTGTCAAAGAAGCCCTCGAAGACAAGCAAAGTTTCATACAACGGACTTCTGTAAATATTCATTCATTCCTAGCCTGAGGCCTCTTGCCCGTTAAGCATGCGTGCTGACTTCGAGAGGCCCCTTGACATGGTGAGTGTTGACCAGTCCGTACCAGAGGCCACCAGGGACCCGAGCGGTCTGCGGCGGGATGTCGGACTGATCGGACTGATGTGGGCCTCGGTGGGCTCAATCATCGGTTCCGGGTGGCTGTACGGCGCCGAGAAGGCCGTGGTGGTGGCCGGTCCGGCGGCGATCATCTCCTGGTTGATCGGCACGGTGGCGATCGTGCTGCTGGCCCTGGTGCACGCGGAACTCGGCGGTATGTTCCCGGTCGCGGGCGGTACGGCACGCTATCCGCACTACGCCTTCGGCGGCCTGGCCGGTATGTCCTTCGGCTGGTTCTCCTGGCTGCAGGCGGCGACCGTGGCGCCGGTCGAGGTCGAGGCGATGATCGGCTACGCCGGTCACTGGTCCTGGGCGACCGGCTTCCAGCACACCGACGGGACGCTGACGGGCAGCGGGATCCTCGTCGCCGTCATCCTCATGGCGGTGTTCGTCGTGGTCAACTTCCTGGGCGTCCGGGTCCTGGCGCACACCAACAGCGCCGCGACCTGGTGGAAGATCGCCGTGCCGCTCGCCGCGATATTCATCATCGCGGTCGGCAACTTCCACCCGGGCAACTTCACCTCGCACGGCTTCGCTCCGTTCGGCGCCAAGGGTGTGCTGAGCGCGATCAGTTCCAGCGGCATCATCTTCGCCCTGCTGGGCTTCGAGCAGGCCATCCAGCTCGCGGGCGAGAGCCGCGACCCCAAGCGGGACCTGCCACGCGCGACGCTCGGCTCCGTGGCCATCGGCGCGACCATCTACGTCCTGCTCCAGGTCGTTTTCATCGGCGCGCTCCCGGGCAGCTCCTTCGCACACGGCTGGGCCAAGCTGGCGTACGCCGGCATCAGCGGCCCCTGGGCGGGCCTCGCGACCGTGGTGGGCCTCGGCTGGCTGAGCGTCGTGCTGTACCTCGACGCCATCATCTCCCCCGGTGGCACCGGCCTGATCTACACCACCGCCACCTCGCGCGTCTCCTACGGCCTGTCCAAGAACGGCTACGCGCCGAAGGTCTTCGCCGACACCGACAAGCGGGGCGTGCCGTGGTTCGGCCTGATCATCTCCTTCGTGACCGGCGTGGTCTGCTTCCTGCCGTTCCCGAGCTGGCAGGAGCTGGTCGGGTTCATCACCTCGGCGAGCGTCCTGATGTACGCCGGTGCCCCGCTGGCGTACGGCGTGTTCTCCGACCGGCTGCCGCAGCTGGAGCGCCCCTACCGGCTCCCCTTCGGCAAGGTGCTCTCGCCGCTGTCGTTCGTGGTGGCCAACCTCATCATCTACTGGGCCGGTTGGGACACCCTGTGGCGGCTCGGCATCGCCATCGTCCTCGGCTACCTGCTGCTCGGCACCTACGCCTGGTACGCCACGGCCAGTGAGCGGCCCGACGCGCCCCGGCTGGACTGGAGGGCCGCGCAGTGGCTGCCGGCCTATCTGCTGGGTCTGGGACTCATCTCCTGGCAGGGCAGTTTCGGTGGTCAGGGTCACATCGCACTGTGGTGGGACATCGTGGTGGTCGCGGTCTTCTCCCTCGGCATCTACTACTGGGCCAAGGCGACCGCGTCGCGGTCCGAGGACATCGAGCGCAGCATCGACGAGGTCGTGATCACGGACGCGCCCGCGCACTGATCCGGTCCCTCCCCAGCCGCATCCGAACCGGCCGCCGCCCAGGTGGCCGGTTTTCGGTTGTCCGGACACCGTCATACTGGTCCGGTGACTTCCACCTCCCCCCACCCCAACTCCCCGTCCACGCCCCGCTTTCCGGTCGTCGTCGTGGGCGCCGGCCCCGCCGGGCTCACCATCGGCAACATCCTGCGGGCGGCCGGGCTCGACTGTCTGGTGCTGGAGACGGAGACCCGTGAGTTCATCGAGCAGCGGCCACGGGCCGGTGTCATCGAGGAGTGGGCTGTCGAAGGACTGCGCCAACGGGGCCTCGCCGCCAACCTGTTGGAGCGGGCGCAGCGGCACACGCAGTGCGAGTTCCGGTTCGGCGGGCAGCGGCACCGGCTGTCGTACACCGAGTTGACGGGGCATCACCACTACGTCTATCCGCAGCCGTTGCTCGTGACGGATCTGGTGCGGGAGTACGCGGACGTGCTGGGCGGCGAGATCCGTTTCGGCGTGCGGGACGTCGAGCTGCACGACCTGGACACCGACCGCCCGGCGGTGTCGTACACCGACCCGGAAACCGGTCAACGGCAGCTCGTGCGCTGCGACTTCGTGGCGGGCTGTGACGGTGCGCGCGGGGTGACCCGGGCCGCGTTGCCGCCGGAGCGGGCCCGTGTCGCGCGGCACGACTACGGCATAGGGTGGCTCGCGCTGCTCGCCGAGGCGCCGCCGTCCTCGGACTGTGTGCTGTTCGGCGTCCACCCGCGCGGGTTTGCCGGGCACATGGCGCGCAGTCCGGAAGTCACCCGCTACTACCTGGAGTGCCCGCCCGGCGACGACCCCGACAACTGGCCGGACGACCGCGTCTGGGCCGAGCTCCAGCACCGGCTCGCCGCGACCGGCGCCCCGCCGCTGACCGAGGGTCGGCTGATCGAGAAGCGCGTGCTCGACATGCACAACTACGTTGTCGAGCCCATGGTGTTCGGCCGCCTCTTCCTCGCGGGCGACGCGGCCCACCTCACCGCGCCCATCGCCGCGAAGGGCATGAACCTCGCCCTGCACGACGCGTTCCTGCTCGGCGACGCGCTCGTCGCGTACCTCACGATGGGCGACTCCGTAGGCCTGGGCGGCTATTCGGAGGCCTGTCTGGGTCGCGTCTGGGAGTACCAGGAGTTCTCGCAGTGGCTCTCCGAGGTGTACCACGGCGCCTCGTCGGGCGATCCGTACCGCGCGGGCACCACCCTCGCCCGACTGCGCCGCGTCTTCGAATCCCCCGCCGCCGGGCTCGCGTTCGCGGAGTCGTACCTGGGCAAGGACACCGGTCCCCAATAAAAGGACACCGGTTCCCCAATAAATTGTCAGTCGTGCGGCGGGCGGTCGTTGAGCCGGTGGTCGGCCACGTTCAGCGCCTCGTCGACGAGCCGTCGTAGATGGCCGTCGCTCAGTGAGTAGATGACCCGGCGGCCCTCCTTGCGCGTGGTCACCAGCCCCGCGAGGCGCAGCCGCGCCAGATGCTGGCTGACGGCCGGGCGGGCCGCGTCGCATGCCTCCGTGAGGGTGCTGACGTCGGACTCGCCCGCCGTCAGCGCGTGCAGGAGGGTCAGGCGGGTGCGGTCGCCGAGGAGGGCCAGGAGTTCGGCCGCCAGCGCGAACTGTTCCTCGCCGGGGGTGCGCGGATGCGCATCATGCGCAGGTGATAGGTGCATGCGTGCGCTCATACGCACATAATGGCCCTGTGGACGCCGTACGTCCACCCGCGCACCGGAAGGGGACGCACGTGAGCGACCAGCACCACCACGATCACGGCCATGAACACGGGCACCACCATCACCACTCCCCCAAGGGTGTCCGGCACCGCCTCACCCACCTCCTCACTCCCCACTCCCACGAGACCGCCGACAAACTCGACTCCGCGCTGGAGTCCTCGGCCCGCGGTATGCGCGCGCTCTGGGTGTCGCTCGCGGTGCTCGGGGTGACGGCGCTGGTGCAGGCGGTCGTGGTGGTCGTGTCCGGGTCGGTCGCGCTGCTCGGCGACACGGTGCACAACGCGGCGGACGCGCTGACCGCCGTACCGCTCGGCATCGCGTTCGTCCTCGGCCGCCGGGCCGCCACCCGCCGCTTCACGTACGGCTACGGGCGCGCCGAGGACCTGGCCGGAATCGCGATCGTGCTGACGATCGCCGCGTCCGCCGCCTTCGCGGCCTGGGCGGCGGTGGACCGGCTGTTCGATCCGCGTCCCGTCACGCACGTTCCCGTGGTCGCCGTCGCGGCGCTCGTCGGGTTCGTGGGCAACGAGTGGGTGGCCAGGTACCGCATCCGCGTCGGGCGGGAGATCGGTTCTGCCGCGCTGGTCGCCGACGGACTCCACGCCCGCACCGACGGGTTCACCTCGCTGGCCGTGCTGATCGGCGCCGGTGGTGCGGCGCTGGGCTGGCAACTCGCCGACCCGATCGTGGGGTTGGCGATCACGGCAGCGATCGCCCTGGTGCTGCGGGACGCGGCGCGCGAGGTGTTCCGGCGCGTGATGGACGCCGTCGATCCCGACCTGGTGGACCGCGCCGAGCACGCCGTGCGGGAGGTCGAAGGGGTGCGCGGCGTGGGCGAGTTGAGGCTGCGCTGGATCGGGCACCGGCTGCGCGCCGAGGTGGCGCTGGTCGTGGACGGGGAGGCGACGGTACGGCAGGCCCACGCCGTCGCCGTGGCGGCGGAGCACGCGCTGTTGCACGCGGTGCCGCGGCTCACGGCGGCCCTGGTGCACGCCGATCCGGCGCCGGTGCCCGGCGAGGCGGACCCGCACGGGGAGTTGGCCCACCACAGCATGGCCTGACATCAGGCACAGCATGGCCTGATGTCAGGCGACCCCGAGACCCTCGAGCACGACCGCGCCCGGAAGTTCCGCGAACGCCTTGCCGGGGACGAGGAGTTTGCCGCGTCGGCGTCCGCTGCCGACGAGGACGTACGGGAGGTCCACGACGGCCGAGTCCACCAACACCGGCCAGTCGGTGGGGAGTCCGACGGGGGTGATGCCGCCGTACTCCATGCCGCTCTCGCCGGTAGCGGTGTCCATGGAGGCGAACGAGGCCTTGCGGGCGCCGAGTTGGCGGCGTACGACGCCGTTCACGTCGACGCGGGTGGTGGACAGGACCACACAGGCGGCCAGCATGGTCTCGCCGCCGCGCTTTCCGGCCACGACCACGCAGTTCGCGGACTGGTCCAGCAGTTCGCGGCCGTAGTGCTCGACGAAGGTGGCGGTGTCGGCCCACTCGGGGTCCGTGTCGACGTAGACGATCTGCTCGGCGGGGACGCTGCCGCGCCAGGCGCGCACGGCGTCGGCGACCGGGCGGGTCAGTTCGTCGAGGCAGTCGGGGGCGGGGGTGGCGTGGTCGAAGTGTCCGATGGGTGCGCGCATGACGGCACGCTAACAGCCCTGCGGCGGCCGCTCACGGGGTGTCTCCGCGCACCGGCGGGACCGACACCATCATCATCATCTCCATCGGCACCTCGCCCCGATTCCCGTATGTGTGCGGGGTGTTGGCCTCGAAGGTGGCGCTCGCGCCGGCCGGGACGAGGTGGTCCTCGCCGTCGACGGTGAGGGTCAGTTCGCCCGCGGTGACGTGGACCAGTTCGACCGTGCCGGTGGGGTGCGGTTCGGAGGGGCTGCTCTCGCCCGGCATCAGCCGCCAGTCCCACATCTCCAGCGGTCCGGGCGCCTCGGTGCCGGCGAGGAGGCGGTTGTAGCTGCCGGCGTCGGTGTGCCACAGCCGTACGGCTCGGTCGGCGGGGACGACGCGGACCTTCGGGCCCTGCTCGTAGTCGAGGAGGGTGGTGATGCTGACGCCGAGGGCGTCGCCGATCTTGACGACCGTGCCGATGCTGGGATTGGTGCGGGCCTGCTCGATCTGGATGAGCATGCCCCGGCTGACGGCGGCCCGGGCGGCGAGCACGTCCAGGGTGAAGCCGCGCACCGAGCGCCAGTGCTTGACGTTGCGCGCCAGGGACTGGGTCAGCAGGTCGAGGTCCGACACGTTCCGTCCATACCTTCAGTTCAATATTGTGGATGACAGGGTTCACTTTGGTGAACTATGGTGTGGTGCACCCAATCGTTCACCGAACTGTACTGCGAGGCACCCCGTGACAGCATTCTTCGCCCTGGCCACCAGCCTCCTGTGGGGGTTGGCCGACTTCGGCGGAGGCCTGCTGACCCGACGATCTCCCGCCCTGACGGTGGTCGTGGTCTCGCAGGGGATCGCTGCGGCGGTGCTCGGCGCGGTCGTCGTGGCCACCGGCGGCTGGAGCGAGGCCGGGCCGCGGCTGTGGTTCGCGTTCGCGGCGGGGCTGGTGGGGCCGGTCGCCCTCCTCTCCTTCTACAAGGCGCTCGCGCTGGGCCCGATGGGGGTCGTCTCGCCGCTCGCGACGCTGAGCGTGGCCGTACCGGTCGGCGTGGGGCTCTTCCTCGGGGAGCGGCCCGGCCTGATGCAGGTGGCGGGGATCGCGGTCGCCGTCACGGGGGTGGTCCTCGCGGGCGGACCCCAGTTGCGGGGCGCGCCCGTGCAGCGCCGGGCGATCCTGCTGACGCTCGTCGCGGCGCTCGGCTTCGGCACGGTGTTCGCGCTCATCGCGGAGGCGTCCACCAGCGTCACCGGCCTCTTCCTCGCGCTGTTCGTGCAGCGCCTGACGAACGTCGCCACCGGTGGCGCCGCGCTCTACGTCTCCGTACGGCGCGGCGGGGCCGCGCTCCCGGCGGGCGGGTTCCCCTGGGGTTCGCTGCCGGCGCTGGCCTTCGTGGGGCTCGCCGATGTGGCGGCCAACGGGACGTATTCCGTTGCCGCGCAGCATGGGCCGGTGACTGTGGCGGCGGTGCTCGCGTCGCTGTATCCGGTGGTGACCGCGCTGGCCGCGCGCGGGTTCCTGAGCGAGCGGTTGCGGGCGGTGCAGGCGGCGGGGGCGGGGCTCGCGTTGGTGGGGACGTTGTTGCTGGCGACCGGATAAGACCGGGTCAGGCCTCGTCCAGTTCCGCGAGGTAGGCGATCGCGTTCTCGTCGAGTTCGGCGAGCCGGGCCGCGCCCGCCTCGTCCAGGCCCGCCAGCGCGCGCAGTTGATCCGGGGTCACATCCGCGGGGATCGGCACCGGCGCCGGGGTCCGCAGCGGTGGCTGCCAGCCCTCGGCGGGGGTCCAGCGGCGTACGACCCGTGCGGGCGCCCCCGCCACCACGGCGTGGTCGGGCACCGTGCCGCGGACCACGGCACCGGCGGCCACCACCACGTTCCGGCCGATGCGCGCGCCCGGCAGGATCACCGCGCCGGTACCGATCCAGCAGCCCGGGCCGATCTCGACGGGTTCCATGCGCGGCCACTGTTTGCCGATGGGCTCGTGCGGGTCGTCGTAGGAATGGTTCGTGGACGTGACGTAGACGTACGGGCCGAAGTAGCAGTCGCTGCCGATGGTGACCGTCGTGTCGGCGATGACGTGGCTGCCGCGGCCGAGGACCACGCCGTCGCCCAGGCGCAGGATGGGGTCGGGGCCGAGGTCGAGGTCGGGCATCAGACCCGCGGTGAGGGTGACCTGCTCGCCGACGATGCAGTGGGCGCCGAGGTGGATCCAGGGTTCGCCGAAGACGGTGCCCAGCGGGAAGGCGAGTCTGGTACCTGTTCCCATCGCGCCGAAGCGGAACCGTCCCGGGTGTGCGGCGGTGACGGAGCCCGTGCGCTGCACCCAGGCCCAGCCCGCGTGGACGGCGCGCTGCGCGAGGTGGCGCCGCCATTCTGAGAACGTGTTCTTGCGGTTGGGCACCCGGCCACGGTACTCAGCGTGAGCCGTGGCCATGAGGTTCGGCCGCTGTGATCTTCGCCCTACCGGATGACGTACGGTGCGGGGTGTCTCCGACGGCTTGGGAGGGTGTTGTGACGCACAGGGCGTTGATCGTGGGTATGGGCGGCAGGGAACCGAAGGTCGACGAGTCGGCGTTCGTGGCTCCTACGGCGTCTGTCATCGGGGATGTGACGCTGGGGGTCGGGGCGAGTGTCTGGTACGGAGCCGTGTTGCGCGGTGACGTGGAGCGGATCTCTGTGGGGGCCAGCAGCAATATTCAGGACAACTGCACGCTGCATGCCGATCCCGGGTTTCCGGTCAGTGTCGGGGAGCGGGTTTCCGTCGGGCACAACGCCGTTGTGCATGGGGCTACCGTTGAGGATGACTGCCTTATTGGGATGGGGGCTACGGTGCTCAACGGGGCGGTGATTGGGGCGGGTTCGCTGGTTGCGGCTCAGGCGTTGGTGCCGCAGGGGATGGTTGTGCCGGCGGGGTCACTGGTCGCCGGTGTGCCCGCCAAGGTTCGCCGAGAACTGAGCGCCGAGGAGCGGGAGGGGCTCACGTTGAACGGGACCATGTATGCGGAGTTGGCCAAGGCGCATAAGGGGGTGCATGAGTAGATCGTTGGCGGGTGCGGGTTCGTTGTGGCTGGGCGCGCAGTTCCCCGCGCCCCTACGTTACTCGCCCGCGTTTACCGGCTCGGGTTCGTTTTTCTCGGCTGACATCTTTTGGGCCTTGCGCCTGACGATCAGCATTGAGGCGACGCCCACCAGTACCGCCGCCGCCAGGCCGAAGTATGAGAAGCGCTTGAGCCAGTCCTCGGCGACGATTCCTACGTAGTAGACGACCGCTGTGGTGCCGCCCGCCCAGATGACTCCGCCTAGGAGGTTGGCGATGAGGAACTTCCAGTAGGGCATGCGGAGTACGCCCGCGAGGGGGCCGGCGAAGATGCGGAGGAGGGCGATGAAGCGGCCGAAGAAGACGGCCCACATGCCCCACTTCTCGAACGACCGCTCGGCGGTGGCCACATGGCCCTCGCTGAAGTGTCTGGGGAACTTGTCGGCGAGCCAGGCGAGCAGGGGGCGTCCGCCCTTGCGGCCGATCGCGTAGCCGATGGAGTCGCCGATGACCGCACCGAGGCTGGCGCAGGCGCCGAGGACGACCGGGTTGATGCCGGAGTGCTGGGAGGACAACAGGGCCGCCGAGACCAGGACGATCTCGCCCGGCAGCGGGATGCCCAGGCTCTCCACCCCGATGACGAGCGCCACCAGGGCGTAGACGGCCACCGCGGGAACCGTGTCGAGCCATTCCTGGACGTGCAACGCCGGTCCTCCAGAGTTCGCGTACCGCCTTGCCTGTGTGCTCCGCAAAAGGGGCGCACTTGGGAAGCGTACCGCTCGGCGTCGCGCGCCGACGCCCCCGGATCGACGGGCATCGGAACCGCTCCGTTACCTACCGGAAGGGCCGAAAGGGCATCACCTGCCCCGGATTCACTTAAGGTAGCCTTGCCTAAGTTGGCCGGTTTCCGGAGGGTGGCTGGTGGGAGCAGGGGAACTGTCGGGGCGGGACGTCCTGGCGCGCTCGGTCAAGGGACAGAGACGGCGCCTCGCTCTCGGCTCGGCGCTCGGATGCGTGCACCAACTGGGGGAAGCCCTGGTTCCGGTGCTCATCGGTGTCGTCATCGATCAGGCCGTCGCCGGTCAGGACGCCGGGCGTCTGGCGCTTTGGCTCGGCGTACTGGCCGTCCTGTACGTGACGCTGTCGTGGAGTTTCCGGCTGGGTGCCAAGGCCGGTGAACGCGGTGCCGAAGAGGCCGCGCACACACTCCGGTTGGCGATCGTGGGCCGGGTGCTCGATGCCCGCGGCGGCGCCGAGGAGGGACGGCTGCCCGGTGAACTGGCCAACGTCGCCACCGAGGACGCCAAGCGGGTCGGCGCGGTCAACATGGCGCTGATGGCCGGGATTTGGGCCGTCGCGGGTGTCGCCGTCAGTGCCGTGGCGCTGCTGCTGACGTCCGTGACACTCGGGTTGATCGTGTTGCTGGGCACGCCCGTTCTGCTGTGGCTGGGGCATCTGCTGAGCAAGCCGCTCGAGCGTCGTAGCGAGGCCGAGCAGGATCGGGCCGCCCATGCCTCGGGCGTGGCCGCCGACCTGGTGGCCGGGCTGCGGGTGCTGAAGGGGCTCGGGGCACAGCAGGCCGCCGTCGAGCGGTATCGACGGACGAGCCGCATCTCCCTTGCCGCCACGCTGCGTTCGGCGCGTGCCGAGTCCTGGCAGACGGGACTCGTGCTCGCGCTCACCGGTGGGTTCATCGCGCTCATCGCCCTCGTGGGTGGGCGGCTCGCCCTCAACGGCTCCCTTACGTTGGGACAGTTGGTGTCGGCGGTGGGGCTCGCGCTGTTTCTGCTCGGGCCGTTGGAGACGTTCGCCTGGGTCAACGCCGAGCTGGCGCAGGGGCGTGCCTCGGCCGCCCGGGTCGCGGAAGTGCTCGCCATCGGTCCCGCCGTCGTGGGCGGCGTCGACCCGGTCGCCGAGCCGGTGCGCGGGGAACTGCGGCTGCGCGGCGTACGGCTCGGTGGGCTCGACGGCCTCGATCTCGACCTGCCCGTCGGGCAGTTGACCGGCATCGCCGTGACCGATCCGGCCGGCGCCGAGGCTCTGTTGCGCTGCCTGGGCCGGGAGACGGACCCGGAGTCGGGCTCGGTCGAGCTGGACGGCGTACCGCTTACTCGCCTTGATCCGGCGGGACTTAGGGCGGCGGTACTGGTCGCCGCGCACGACGCCGCGCTGTTCGAGGGCTCGTTGGCGGCGAATGTGACTCCGGAGGAGGAGTGGGGGGTACCACCGGAGGGCGGTGAGCCGGATCTTCGTACGGAGCTCGCGATGGCCGCCGCCCGCGCCGACGAGGTGGCCGACTCCCTGCCGCACGGCATTGCGACCAGTGTCGGCGAGGGGGGTCGTTCCCTGTCGGGTGGACAGCGCCAACGCGTCCTGCTGGCACGGGCGTTGCGTGCCGGGCCGCCTGTCCTGGTCGTCCACGATCCGACGACTGCCGTCGACACGGTGACCGAGGCCCGCATCGCGGACGGCCTGCGCGAGTTCCGGCAGGGCCGGACCACGATCGTTGTCACCAACAGCCCCGCCCTTCTCGCCGTCACCGACCACGTGATCCTCCTCGACGCCGGCCGGGTCGGCGCCGAGGGCACCCACGCGGACCTGGTGCGGACCGACGCGACCTACCGGACGGCGGTGCTGGCATGACGACGGAAGCCGTACAGACGGACAGCGACCGCGCCCTTCTCCCTACCGCCACCCCGGCCCGCACCCGCGCCGCAGTCGGTGAACTCCTGCGTCCGCAGCGCGGGTTGGCCGCCGCCGGGTTCGGGCTGATGGTCGTCGCCACGGCCGTCGGGCTGCTTACCCAGCCCTTGTTGGGCCACATCGTCGATGTGGTCACTGAGCGGCGCTCCCCCGACGCGCTCACCTTCCCCGTGGTCGCGCTGGCCGGTGTCGCGGTGGTCCAGGGTGTGACGACCGCGCTCGGCATGTCCCTGGTGTCACGGCTCGGGGAGACCGCGCTGGCGCGGCTGCGTGAACTGTTCGTCGAGCGTGCTCTGTCGCTTCCGCTGGACCGGGTGGAGAAGGCCGGCTCCGGCGACCTCAACTCCCGTGTCACACGGGATGTTTCGCGGGTCGCCGACGCGGTGCGCGGGGCGCTGCCCGAGTTGGCGCGGTCCGCGTTGTCGATCGTGCTGACGCTCGGCGCGCTCGCCCTGCTGGACTGGCGATTCCTGCTGGCCGCGCTCATCGCCGTGCCCGTGCAGGCGCACACCGCGCGCTGGTATGTGCGCAACGCCGTTCCCCTGTACGCCAAGGAGCGCATCGCCACCGGGACGCAGCAGCAGCAACTCCTGGACACCATCGGCGGGGCACGGACCGTACGGGCGTACCGCTTGCAGACCGGACACACCCGGCGGGTCACCGAACGCTCGCGCGCCGCCGTGGAGTTGACGATGAGCGGGGTGCGGCTGATGCTGCGCTTCTACAGTCGGCTGCACATCGCCGAGTACCTCGGGCTGTCCGCGGTCCTGGTCACCGGGTTCCTGTTGGTGCGCGACGGTTCCGCCTCGGTCGGTACGGCCACCGCCGCCGCGCTGTACTTCCACAGTCTCTTCGGGCCGGTCAACACCGCCCTGGTGCTGCTCGACGACGCCCAGTCGGCAACGGCGGGGCTGGCGCGGCTCGTTGGTGTGGTGGACGAGCCCGCGCCCGTGGTCGCCGAGCGCGCGGACGACCGTACGACCGCCGCCGGACCTCCGTCCGTGACGCTGACCGGTGTCTCGCACGCGTATGTGCCGGGCCGCCCGGTGCTGCACGACGTCGACCTGGAGATACGGCCCAAGGAGCGGGTGGCGCTGGTCGGTACGACCGGTGCGGGCAAGACGACGCTCGCCAAGCTGGTCGCGGGGCTGCACCGCCCGCAGTCGGGCCGGATCGACGTCGGCGGCGCGGAACCGGACGAGGCCGGGCAGTTGGTCGGGCTCGTCACGCAGGAGGTCCATGTCTTCGCCGGGCCGCTCGCCGACGATCTCCGGCTGGCCCGCCCGGACGCGCACGTCGAGGAACTCCGCGAGGCACTCGACACGGTGGGCGCGCTCGGCTGGGTCGAGGCGCTGCCGGAGGGCCTGGACACGGTCGTCGGCGACGGCGGTCATCGGCTCACCGCCGACCGGGCCCAGCAACTCGCCCTGGCTCGCCTCCTGTTGGCGGACCCGCCGGTCGTCGTCCTCGACGAGGCGACTGCGGAGGCGGGCAGTTCGGGCGCCCGTCAGCTCGACGAGGCCGCCGAACAGGCCCTGCGCGGCCGTACCGCACTGGTCGTGGCGCACCGGCTGAGCCAGGCCGCCACCGCGGACCGGGTGATCGTCCTCAGCGACGGCCGGGTCGTGGAGAACGGCACCCACGCCGAACTCCTCACCGCCCAGGGCCCGTACGCGACCCTGTGGCACGCCTGGTCCGACAGCCGCTCCGCCGATGCCGCCCCCGACGCCACCAGCCCCCCTCGCTGAAGACCTGTCACCCCCCGCCGAACCCACCGCGACGAACAGAAGGATCATCCGATGCCCCGCGCCACCAGAGCCTCCCGGCTGTCCGGCCTGCTCGCCTCCGTACTCCTGCTGGCCGTCACGGCGGTCGGCTGCGGCTCCTCCAACTCCGGTTCCGATGCGTCCTCTTCGGAGACGGCGGGTTCGGAGGCGAAGGCCTCCGCGGACGCCTTTCCCGTGACGATCGCCCACAAGTTCGGCAGTACGACGATCAAGTCCGAGCCCAAGCGCATCGTCACCGTCGGCCTCACGGACCAGGACGCCGTCCTCGCCCTGGGCAAGGTGCCGGTCGGCACGACTGAATGGCTCGGCGGTTACAAGGGTGCCATTGGCCCGTGGGCCACGGACAAGCTGGGGAGTTCGGCGGCGCCGACCGTCCTCAAGGACACCGGCACCGGCCCGCAGGTGGAGAAGATCGCCGCTCTGAAGCCCGACTTGATCCTCGCCGTCTACTCGGGCCTGACCAAGGCGCAGTACCAGAGCCTGTCGCAGTTCGCGCCGGTCGTCGCCCAGCCGAAGGCGTACAACGACTACGGCGTGCCGTGGCAGCAGCAGACCGAGGAGATCGGCCAGGCGCTCGGCAAGGCCACCGAGGCGAAGACGCTGGTCTCGGGCGTCGAGGCCAAGTTCGACGCGGCGAAGAAGGCCAACCCCGCCTTCGCCGGCGCCTCGGCCGTCATGGCCACCCCGTACGAGGGCGTGTTCGTCTACGGCAGCCAGGACCCGCGCTCCCGCCTCCTGTCCGACCTGGGCTTCACCCTCCCGAAGGACCTCGACAAGGTCATCGGTGACACGTTCGGCGCCAACATCAGCAAGGAGCGCTACGACCTCCTCGACCAGAAGGTCGCCGTGTGGATCGTCCCGGACACCACCACGGCCGTCACCAAGCTGCACGACGACAAGATCTACGGCGACCTGAACGTGGTGAAGCAGGGCCGCGAGGTCTTCATCAAGGAGACCAGTGACTACGGCAACGCGGTGTCCCTGTCCACCGTGTTGAGCATCCCCTACGTCCTCGACCGCCTCGTGCCGCAGCTCGCGGCGGCGGTGGACGGCAAGACCGCCACGAAGGTGGAGCAGCCGGCGTCCTGACACACGGGAACGCGAAAGGGGGGCGGGTCCGAGGTGGTTCGGACCCGCCCCCCTTTCGTGTGCTCAGACCCCGTCGGCCTCGACCAGGCTCTTCGGCCTCATGTCCGTCCAGTTGGTCTCGATGTGGTCGAGGCACTCCTGACGGGCGGCGGGTCCGTACGCGACCGTCCAGCCGGCCGGCACGTCCACGAACTCGGGCCAAAGGCTGTGCTGGCCCTCGTCGTTGACGAGAACGGAGTAGACGCCGTCGGGGTTCTCGAACGGGTTGCTCATGTCGGGGATTCCTTGCCTCTCTGATGCGGTCGGGCGGGGTCGGGTGGGTAAGTGCGGTTCGGTCAGGGCCTGTTCAGGTCAGCGGCGCGTTGTACGACCGCCTCCAGCGCCCGGAACCAGGTGCGAGCCAGGTCTCGCACCTGCTCCTCGGTGAGGAGTTCGGCGGCGTAGGCCCAGTGGGCGCTCAACTCCGGGCCTTCGGGACGGTCTTCGGTGATGGCATTGAGAGTCAGGGCGTGGGACATCGGCTGGCCGGGGTCGGCGTCGAGGTCGGCGGCGTCGTCCTCGGGGGCGTAGGACCAGTCGGCTGCCGCCGGGCGGTCGAAGCGGCCCATGTAGTTGAACTCGATCTGCGGCTCGGCGAGTTGGGCGAGTCGCGGACCGGTCGCGGGGTTGAGGTGCCGCAGCAGGCCATGTCCGATGCCGGCCGTGGGCAGGGCGGTGAGATGGGCGCGGATGTCGGCCAACGCCGCGTCCAGTGCGGGGCCGCCTGCGAAGGCGTCCGCCAAGTCGGCCTCGCCCGGGTCGAGTCGTACGGGTACGACGCTGGTGAACCAGCCGACGGTCCGGGACAGGTCGGCGTCGCCCGCGAGTTGCTCCTCGCGGCCGTGGCCCTCCACGTCCACCAGTACGGGCCCGCCCGCCCGGTCTGCGCCCAACTCCCGGGCCCGCCAGTCGCCGACGGCGAGTGCGAACGCGGTGAGCAGGACGTCGTTGACGGTGGCGCCGAAGGCGGCCGGGGCCCGGCTCAGGAGGGGGCCGGTGAGGTCGGCGGGCAGGGTCAGGGAGAGGTAGCGGGTGGTGGCGACCGTGTCCCGGGCCGGGTCGAGCGTGCGGGCCAGCGGGAGTTCGGCGCCCTCGGCGAGAGCGGAGGTCCACCACGGCAGCTCGTCCTCGGTGGCGGGGTCGGTGGCGCGGGTTCCGAGGAGCCGGGACCAACGGGCGAACGACAGCTCCACGGGGGTGAGTTCGGGCATACGGCCGCCTCTGACCGCCGCCCAGGCGGTGGCCAGGTCGGGCAGCAGGACGCGCCAGGAGACGCCGTCGATCACCAGGTGATGGACGAGGATCAGCAGCCGCCCGGGCCGGCCGGCACCGGCGTCGAACCAGACCGCCCGCACCATCGCCCCGCTGTCGGGGTCGAGCCCCGCCCTTGCCACCTGAGCGTGTCGGGAGATGGCGGCGCGCAGCTCAGCTTCGCCCGCGTCGCGCACGTCTTCCCGGGTGAGCCAGGTGCTGACGTCGGTGTCCTTGGCCGGGGGTACCCGCAGAGTCCACTCCGGTGCGCGGACGAGCCGGGCTCGCAGCATGTCGTGCCGGTCGGCGAGGGCCGTGAGGATGGCCAGCAGGCCGGGTTCGGTGAGGTCGGCCGGGGTCTGGACCAGGGCCGCCTGGTGGTACGCGGCGATGGGTCCGCCGCGCTCCAGCAGGCCGCGCATGATCGGGGTGAGCGGGACGGTGCCGGTGCCGTCGTCGTGTACGGCGTGCCGTTCGTCGGTGCCGAGCGGGACGGCAACGGCCGCCAGGGCGGCGACAGTTCGGTGCTGGAAGACCTGCCGGGGCGTGACCCGAAGCCCACCGGCGCGTGCCCGGGCGACGAGTTGCATGGCGACGATGCTGTCGCCGCCGAAGGTGAAGAAGTCGTCGTCCGTGCCGATCGCCTCGGCGGGCAGCCCGAGGGCGTCCGCGAACAGGTCGCGCAGGGTGCGCTCGGTGTCGCCCGAAGGGGCCCGGCCGCCGCCCTGCGCGGAGAAGTCCGGGGCAGGCAGGGCGGATCGGTCGAGCTTGCCGTTGGACAGCAGCGGCAACCGGTCGAGAACGACCACGGCGGCCGGGACCATGTAGTCGGGCAACGCGGCGGCGGCGTGGGCGCGCAGCACGACCCCGTCCACCTCCTCGGCGACCACGTAGGCGACCAACTGCCGGATGCCGGGCCGGTGTTCGCGGGCTACGACGACCGTCTGCGCGACGGCCGGGTGGCTGTCCAACGCGGCCTCGATCTCGGCGAGTTCGATGCGGTAGCCGCGGATCTTGACCTGGTCGTCGGTGCGTCCGGCGAACTCCAGCAGACCGTCCTCGGTCCAGCGGGCCATGTCGCCGGTGCGGTACATGCGCTCACCGGGCTTGGTGGCGTACGGGTCGGCGACGAACCGCTCGGCGGTGAGTTCGGGCCGGCCGAGATAGCCGCGGGCCAGGCCTGGTCCCGACAGGTACAACTCGCCTGTGACGCCGGGCGGTACCGGGCGCAGGGCGGTGTCGAGGACGTAGGCGCGGGACTCGTGGACAGGGCGTCCGACGACCGGAGTTGCGCTGTCGCGGACCCGGCCGACGAGCGCGTCGACGGTGGCCTCGGTAGGGCCGTACAGGTTGAACGCCTCGGTGTCCGACAGCGCGGCCAGCCGCGTCCACAGCGACTCGGGTACGGCCTCGCCCCCGAAGCCGACCACGGCGAGCGGGCAGTCGCCCTCGTCACCGATCAGGCCGCTGTCCGCCATCTGCGCGAGCAGCGACGGGGTGACCTCGATGAAGTCGATGCCCCGGTCGCGGATGAAGGCTGCGAGGAGTTCGGGGTCGCGCCGGGTCTCGTCGTCCGCGATGTGCAGCGCGTGCCCGTCCAGCAACCACAACTGCGGCTGCCAGGAGGCGTCGAAGGAGAACGACCAGGCGTGCCCGACGCGCAGCCGCCGTAGTCCGGTGCGCCGCCTGGCGACCTCGTGCAGGTCGTGGCGGTGACTGTGGAACAGGTTGGCGATGCCTCGCTGGGTGACGACGACACCCTTGGGGCGGCCGGTGGAGCCCGAGGTGTAGATGACGTAGGCGGGGTGGTCGGGTTCGGGGGCGACGGGTTCCGCCTGCGGCAGTCCGTCGAGCGGGACGTCAAGCCGTAGGACCGGTACGCCGGTTGGGGGCAGCGCGGCGGCCGTCTCGTCCGTGGCCAGGATCAGCACCGGGCCGGCGTCGTCGAGCATGCCGGTCAGGCGCGACTCCGGAAGGTCGGGGTCGAGGGGCAGATAGGCGGCGCCCGCTTTCATCACGGCGAGGATCGCGGCGATGTGGTCGGCGGTGCGGGGAAGCGCGAGGGCCACGATCCGCTCGGGTCCGGCGCCGTGTCCGGCGAGGGTGCGGGCCAACTGGTCAGCGCGTGCGTCGAGTTCGGCGAACGTCCACGTCGTCCGGCCATCGGTGACGGCGATCGCGTCGGGGCTCGCGGCGGCCTGCGCGGCGAACAACGCGGGTACCGTGCCGAGGCGTTCGGACTCCGGGAGCGCGGTGTCGTTCCAGGTCTCCAGGACCGTGTGCCGCTCGGCGGGGTCGAGCAGGTCGAGGCGGCCGACGGGACGGTCGGGGTCGGCCGCCATGCCGGTGAGCAGAGATGTCAGGGCGTTTGAGATCCGCCGTACGACGGCCGGCTGGAAGAGATCGGGCCTGAACTCGGCGGTCAGCCGGAGCCGTTCGGCGGGCTCGACCGCCCACGCGAAGGGGTAGTGGGTGGAGTCCTCGTGATCGCGGACGGTGACGCGCGGGCCGTCGCCCTCCTCCTCCGCATCGGCGACCGGGTAGGACTCGAACACCACGAGTGTGTCGAAGAGTTCGCCGAGTCCGGCGGCCCGCTGGATGTCGGCGAGGCCGAGGTGCTGGTGGGCGATGAGCCGGGACTGCTCGTCCTGGAGCCGCTCCAGCAGGGCGACCGTGCTCTCCTCCGGCCGGACGCGCACCCGCACCGGCACGGTGTTGATGAACAGGCCGATCATCGACTCGGCCCCGGCCAGTTCGGGCGAGCGCCCGGCGACGGTGGCACCGAACACCACGTCGTCCCGTCCGGTGAGCCGGCCGAGCAGCACGCCCCAGGCGGCCTGGACCAGAGTGTTGACGGTGACGCCCTGGCGCCGCGCGAACGCCTCCAGCTCCGCCGTACGTTCCGGGTCCAACTCCACGGTGTGGGTGGACGGTACGACGGCGGCACGGTCGGGGTCGACGGGCGCGAGCCGGGTGGGCTCGGCGAGTCCGCCGAGGGCCTCGGCCCACGCGGCTGCGGAGGCTGCCGGGTCCTGGGCGGCGAGCAGCCGCAAGTGCTCGCGATAAGGGGCGGGCGCCACCGGGGTGCGGCCCTCGTAGCGTGCCCACAACTCGGCGGTGAGCAAAGGCAACGACCAGCCGTCCAGCAGGAGGTGCTGGTGCGAGAGCACGAGCCGGTGCCGGTCCGGACCGAGCCGTGCCAGCAACAGCCTGAGCAGCGGCGGCCGTTCGGGGTCGAAGCGGCGCCGCTCCTGAACGAGCAGACGCTCCCACTCCTCGGGGTCGTCGGTCAGGTCGAGTTGTCGCCACGGCAGTACGGCCGTACGCGGTACGACGGCGACGGGCCGCCCGGACGACAGGTGCCGGAAGCCGCTGCGCAGGTTCTCGTGCGCGTCGAGTACGGCCTGCGCGGCGAGGTGCAACCGGTCGGTGTCGAGGGGGCCTTCGAGGTCGTAGGAGACCTGGACGGTGTACACGTCCGGTCCGTCGTCGCCGGAGTCGAGGGCGGCGTGGAAGAGCAGGCCGGCCTGGAGCGGGGAGACGGGCAGGATCTCGGTTCCGGCGGGCAGGGCGGCGAGTTCGGCGCGCTCGTCGGCGGTGAGGTCGAGCAGCACGGTGTCGGCGTTGCGCTCGGCGGTGACCGTGGCGGTGGTGACGGTGGCGAGCCCTGCGGCCGACTTGTGGCGGAACACGTCACGCGGGCTGAAGGTGAGTCCGGCGGCGCGGGCGCGGGCGACCAGTTGCATGGCGACGATGCTGTCGCCGCCGAGCGAGAAGAAGTCGTCCTCGACACCGACGCGTTCGAGACCGAGAACGTCAGCGACTAGCGCGCAGAGAGTCTCCTCCAGCGCCGTGCGCGGGCGGGTGTCGGTGACCTCGGCCGCGAAGTCGGGGGCGGGCAGGGCGCGTCGGTCCAGCTTGCCGTTGGGGGTGAGCGGGAGGGCGTCGAGGGTGACGACGACGGCCGGGACCATGTGGTCTGGCAGCAACTGGCCGGTGTGGGCGCGCAGTTCGGCGGAGTCCGCCGGGGCGCCGACCGGTACGACGTACGCCACGAGCCGTTCGTCCCGTACGACGACGGTGGCGTGCGCGACGCCCGGGTGGCCGGCGAGAACGGTCTCGATCTCGCCGAGTTCGATACGGAAGCCGCGCAGCTTGACCTGGTCGTCGGCGCGGCCCAGGTACTCCAGTTCGCCCTCCCGGGTCCAGCGCGCCAGGTCGCCGGTGCGGTATATGCGGGCGCCGGGCTCGGTGGCGTACGGGTCGGCGACGAACCGCTCGGCGGTCAGGGCGGAGCGGCCGAGGTAGCCGCGCGCCAACTGGACGCCCGCCAGGTACAGTTCACCGGCCACACCGGGCGGTACGGGACGGAGTCCCGCGTCGAGCACATAGGTGCGGGTGTTCCACACCGGGCGGCCGATCGGCACGGCGGCCGGGTCGGCGGGTACCTCGTGGGCGGTGACGTCGACGGACGCCTCTGTGGGGCCGTAGAGGTTGTGCAGGCGCGTGTCCGGGAGGACCTGGTGGAATCGGGCGGCCAGCGGGGACGGCAACGCCTCGCCGCTGCACATGACTTGGCGTAGTTCGGTGCAGTCGGCGGCGGCGGGCTCGTCGAGGAAGGCGCGCAGCATCGACGGTACGAAGTGGGCCGTGGTGATGTGCTGACGCCGGATCAGTTCGGCGAGGTAGACCGGGTCCTGGTGGCCGTCGGGGCGGGCCACGATCAGCGTGGCACCGGTGATCAGCGGCCAGAAGAACTCCCACACCGACACGTCGAATCCGGCCGGGGTCTTCTGCAGGACCCGGTCGTCGGCGTCCATGCGATACGCGTCCTGCATCCACAACAGGCGGTTGGTGATGCCCTGGTGGGGGACGGTGACGCCCTTCGGGCGGCCGGTGGAGCCGGAGGTGTAGATGACGTAGGCCGGGTGGCGTGGGTCGTGGGCCGTGGGCAGGGGTGCGTACGCCGGCTGGTTCGGGGTGCCGTCCGCGTCCACCGTGAGGGTGGGCACATCGGTGTCCGGGAGGGTGACGCCCTCCGTGGTGACCAGGCAGACCGGGCGGGCGTCGGCGAGCGTGTAGGCGAGGCGGTCGGTCGGGTAACCGGTGTCGAGAGGCAGATAGGCGGCACCCGCGCGGTGGACCGCGAGCAGCGCGACCACGAGGGCGAGGGATCGCGGCAGGGCGACGGCGACGACGGCCTCTGCCTGCGCTCCCTGCGCGGCGAGGGTGTGCGCCAACCTCTCCACCCGCAGGTCGAGTTCGGCGTAGGTGAGGGCGGTGTCCTCGAAGACGACGGCCGTGGCCTCGGGGGTGCGGGCGACCTGGCACCGGAACAGCTCGGGCAGGGTGAGGTCGGGGACGGTCCTGGCGGTGGCGTTCCAGTCGGTGAGGACGAGGGCGCGTTCGTCGTCGCGCAGGACGTCGAGCGCGCCGACGCGTCGGCCCGGATCGGTGGCGACCTGGGCGAGCAGCAACTCCAATCGTTGGGCGAGGAGTTCGGCGGCCGACTCGTCGAAGAGGTCGGC
Organism: Streptomyces xylophagus; assembly: GCF_000716435.1. GTDB lineage: Bacteria > Actinomycetota > Actinomycetes > Streptomycetales > Streptomycetaceae > Streptomyces > Streptomyces xylophagus. The sequence goes on along the minus strand of NZ_JNWO01000005.1, from coordinate 128,575 downwards.
GCTGTACTCGATCCAGCACCGCATACCGTCCTCGCCCTGCTCGACGAAGTCGAAGCTGAGGTCGAACTTGGCGCCCTGCTGGCCGAGTTCCTCACGGCGGGCGGTCAGGCCGGGCAGGGCGGGGGTGGCGCCCTCGTCGTCGAGGTGGACGACCATCACCTGGAACAGCGGGTGCCGGGCTAGCGAGCGGGCCGGGTTGACCGCCTCCACCAGGCGCTCGAAGGGCAGATCCTGGTGCTCATAGGCGGCGAGGTCGGTGTCCCGGACGCGGGCGAGCAGGTCGGCGAACGTGGGGTCGCCGGAGAGATCGGTGCGCAGAACAAGGGTGTTGACGAAGAAGCCGACCAGGTCTTCGAGGTGTTCGTCTGCCCGTCCGGAGATCGGCGCGCCGAGCGGGATGTCGTCCCCGGCTCCGAGCCGGTGCAGCAGTGCGGCGACGGCAGCCTGGGTGACCATGAACATACTGACGCCGTGGCGGCGGGCCAACGCGCGTAGTTGTCGGGTCCGTTCGGCATCGAGAGTCAGTCCGACTGCGCCGCCCTGGTGGCTGCTCTCCAGCGGGCGGGGGCGGTCGACGGGCAGGGCCAGTTCGTCCGGCAGGCCTGCCAAGGTGTGCTGCCAGTAGGCGAGTTGGCGGGACTGGCGGCTGTCGGGAGCGTCGGGATCGCCGAGTGCCTCGCGGTGCCAGAGGGCGTAGTCGGCGTATTGCACCGGCAACGGCGCCCACGCGGGCGGGCGTCCCTCGCGGCGGGCCTCGTAGGCGGTGGCCAGGTCTCGCCACAGGGGCCCGTCGGACCACTGGTCGCCAGCGATGTGGTGCAGCACCAGCAGCAGTACGTGCTCGTCCTCGGCCACCTCGAACACGTGGGCGCGCAGCGGGAGTTCACGGTCGATGTCGAAGCCGCGTGCGGTGGCTTCTGCGAGCAGGCCGGGCAGTTCGGCCTCCGTGACCCGGCTGTGGTGGAGGGGCACCGACGCCTGGTCGAGCACGACCTGGTGGGGGCGGCCGTCCCGCTCAGGGAAGACCGTGCGCAGGCTTTCGTGCCGTACGGCGACGTCGTTCAACGCGGCGGCCAGCGCGGCCCGGTTGAGTGTGCCGGTCAGGCGCCAGGCGGCCGGGATGTTGTAGGTGGCTCCCGGGCCCTCGATGCGGTGCAGCAGCCAGAGGCGTCGCTGGGCGTAGGAGAGCGGGAGTTCGTCGGGGCGGTCGGTGGGGACGAGGGCGGGCAGGCCACCGGCCCGGTCGTCGAGGCGGGCGGCTAGCAATGCGGGGGTGGACGCCTCGAAGACGGTACGGACGGTGAGGTCGGTGCCAAGTGCCGTACGGACGCGGCTGACCAGGCGCATGGCGAGCAGGGAGTGGCCGCCGAGGGCAAAGAAGTCGTCGTCTGCGCCGACGCGTTCGAGGCCGAGGATGTCGCCGAAGAGTCCGGCGAGGATCTCCTCGCGCGGGCTACGGGGCGACGTACCCGCGTCCGTGCCGGTGGCGGCAGTGAAGTCCGGGGCGGGCAGGGCCGCGCGGTCGAGCTTGCCGTTCGGGGTGAGCGGCAGCGCGTCCAGCGCGACGAAGGCGGCGGGGACCATGTGGGCTGGCAGCGCGGCGGCGGTGTGGGCGCGCAGGGTGGTCACGTCGATCGGGGCGGCGGTTGTGCGGGTGCGCGCTCCGGTCACATCCGCCGAACCACTGCCCCCGGCCGGGACCACGTACGCAACAAGGCTCTGCTCCCGCACGACCACGACGGCGTGTGCGACGGACGGGTGCGTGGTCAACACGCCCTGGATCTCGCCGGGTTCGACACGGAAGCCGCGCACCTTCACCTGGTCGTCGGTGCGCCCCAGATACTCGACGGTCCCGTCGGCGTTCCAGCGGGCCAGGTCGCCCGTTCGGTACATCCGTGTGCCGGGCGCGCCGTACGGGTCGGCGACGAACCGCTCGGCGGTCAGCCCCGGCCGGTCGAGGTAGCCACGCGCGAGCTGGACGCCCGCGAGGTACAACTCGCCCGGGACACCGGGCGGTACCGGGCGCAGTCCGGCGTCGAGGACATAGGTGCGGGTGTTCCAGACCGGGCGGCCGATCGGGACGCTCGTCGCGGCGGGTCCGATCTCTACGGCCGTCACGTCGACCGAGGCCTCGGTCGGACCGTAGAGGTTGTGGAGTTCGGTGGTGGCCAGGATGTCGTGGAAGCGGTGGGTGAGGGCGACGGGCAGGGCCTCACCGCTGCACATGACCCGGCGCAGGCCGGTGCACTCCGCTACGGCCGGTTCCTCCAGGAAGAGCTGGAGCATGGAGGGCACGAAGTGGACGGTGGTGACGTCCTGTTCGCGGATCAGCCGGGCCAGGTAGGCCGGGTCTCGGTGGCCTTCGGGGCGGGCGACGACCAGGGTGGCGCCGGTGATCAGCGGCCAGAAGAACTCCCACACGGACACGTCGAAGCTGGACGGCGTCTTCTGCAACACGCGGTCGGCGGGCGTCAGTTCGTAGGCGTCCTGCATCCACAGCAGCCGGTTGACGATGCCCTCGTGCGGGACGACGACGCCCTTGGGGCGACCGGTCGAACCGGAGGTGTAGATGACATACGCGGGGCTCGACGCATCGTAGGACGTGGGGAGTTGCCCCTCCGGCCCCGTCGGCAGGGTGTCGCGGATGACGTACACCGGGTGGGCGTCCTCGACCATGAGGGCGAGGCGGTCCTCCGGGTAGTCGGGGTCGAGCGGGAGGTAGGCGGCTCCGGATCGGTGGACGGCGAGCAGGGCGACGACGAGTTCGAGTGAGCGCGGGAGGGCTACGGCCACGGTCTGCTCGGGGCCTGCGCCGAGCGCGGCCAACACCCTGGCCGTGCGCTCCACTTGGGCGTCCAGCTCCGCGTACGTCAGCCGCTGTCCCTCGAAGACGAGGGCCGTGGCGTCGGGGGTGCGGGTCACCTGGGCGCGGAAGAGTTCCGGGAGGGTGGTGACCGGGACGGGGTGTTCGGTGGCGTTCCACTCCCCCAGGACCAGGGCGCGTTCGGTGTCCTCCAGGAGGTCGAATTCCCTTACGGCGCGGTCGGGTTCAGCTGCCGCGTGGTCCAGCAGGCGCGCCATGCGGCCGGCGATGCGCTCGGCGGTCGACTCGTCGAAGAGGTCGGTCGCGTACTCCAGGAGCAGGACGACACGGTCGCGGCCGGTCTCGTCGACGAAGGTGAAGTGGAGGTCGAACTTGGCCATGCCGGTGTCCATGTCGAACCACTCGGTGTCAAGACCGAGCACGTCCGGGTCGCCGTCGGGGCGGTGGTGGTAGCCGAGCATGACCTGGAAGAGGGGGTTACGACCGGCCGCACGGGGCGGGTTGAGAGCCTCCACCACCCGGTCGAAGGGCAGATCCTGGTACTCGAAGGCCGCGAGGGACGACTCCCTTACCCGGCGCAGGAGTTCGCGGAACGTCAACTCGTCGCCAGACACATCGGTGCGCAGCACCAGCGTGTTGACGAAGAAACCCACCAGGTCGGCGAGTGCCTCGTCGGTGCGGCCTGCGATCGGTGCGCCGAGGGGGATGTCGTCGCCCGCGCCGAGCCGGTTCAGCAGTGCGGCGGTGGCCGCCTGGAACAGCATGAACATGCTGGTGCCGGTGGCGGTGGTGAGGCCGCGCAGGGCGTGGCCGGTGGCAGTGGACAGTTCGAGGCGGACCTTGCCGCCGTGGCCGGTCGGCTCGGCAGGGCGCGGTCGGTCGGCGGGCAGGGCAAGTTCGTCGGGCAGACCGCGCAAGGCCTCGGCCCAATGGGCGAGTTGGGCCTCGCCGGTGCGGGCGAGGAGGTCGTCCTGCCAGAGGGTGTAGTCGGCGTACTGCACCGGCAGCGGCGCCCAGGCAGGCTCCCGTCCCTCACTGCGGGCCGCGTAGGCGATGTCGAGGTCGGCGAGGAAGGGGCGGTCGGACCACTCGTCGGTGGTGATGTGGTGCAGGACGACTGCCACCACATGCTCATCCGGGCCGAGCCTGAACACTTCGCAGCGCAGCGGGAGTTCGGCGGTGAGGTCGAAGGGGCGGCGCTGGGCGGACTCGATCAGTGCGGGCAGTTCGTCCTCTGCGCAGTCGACGACTGTGCAGGCGGGGTCCGCCTCCTCGGCCGGCACGATCCGCTGGTACGGCTCGCCCACGTGCGTCGGGAACACGGTCCGCAGCGCCTCGTGGCGTCCGGCGACATCTCGCAGCGCGGCGGCCAGTGCCTCGGTGTCGAGGCTTCCGCGCAGCCGGAAGACCAGCGGGAAGTTGTAGGCGACTCCGCTGCCGGTGATCTGCTCGACGAGCAACAGCCGTCGCTGGGCGGCCGACAACGGGATGCGGGCCGGTCGGTCCGCGACCGGGGTGACCGCCGGGCGGGCCGGGCTCGCCGTGTCCGCACGGCCCGCGAGCAGGGCGGGAGTCGGGGCTTCGAAGAGGTCACGGATGGCGAGTTCGGCACCCAGCTCGGTGCGGGCGCGGCTGACCAGCCGGGTGGCAAGGAGTGAATGTCCGCCCAGGTCGAAGAAGTTGTCCTCCGCGCCGACCTCGGGAAGTCCCAGCACCTCGGCGAACAGACGGCACAGCACCTCTTCCTGCGGGGTGCGCGGACCGCGTCCGCCGCCGAGAGCGACGGCGGGTTCGGCGTCGGGCAGGGCGCGGACGTCCAGCTTGCCGTTGGCGTTCATGGGCAGGACGTCGACGGTGACGAAGGCCGACGGCACCATGTAGTCGGGCAGTTCGCGGCCCAGGTCCTCACGCAGCCTGCGGACCAGGGCGCTCGCCTCGCGGGCGGCGGTCGGGTCGTTGGCGTAGGGATGGATGCCGCCGCCAGGACGGAACAGGCCGCCGGTCAGGCGGAGTTCGCCGGACCGCAGGAACACGGCGTCGTACGTCCCGTCCTGCTCCGACCAGGTCGTCAGCACCCGGTATCCGGCCGCCGTGCCGAGTTCGTGCAGGTGCTCGGGATCGACGCCTGTGTCACTCGTACGACCGTCGGGAATGCCGGTGAAGCGGAGCGCCTCCGGGCGTTCGCCGCGCGGGCGTTCACCGGCCACCCCCGTCGCGGACCAGTTGCCGTCCAGGAGTTGACCGATCGCCTCGGCCGACGACCAGTCTCCGCGCAGGAGTTCACCGATGGTGTTGCCGGTGGCCCAGTCGACGGACGGGGCGTTGTCCAGACGTACGTCCGGCTCGTCGGCGTAGAGGACGACGTCGTAGCGGTGCCGGCTCAGCTCGTTGTGGTGCTGGGCGCGCTTGGTGCGCAGGTCGACGCCGTAGCCGAGGGTGGTGAAGTAGTCGGGGTCTACGAGGAGTTCCTTCTCCAGGCGCAGGCCGCGTTCCACCGCCCGTTCCAGGTCCGCTTCGGCGGTGCCCCTGGTGCGTTGGATCTCGGTGTGGAAGGTGCCGGCGAGGCGCAGGTTGCGGACGTCGCCGACGAACAGGGCGCCGCCGGGCGCGAGTAGTTCCATCGCACCGTGCAGAACGGTCGTGAGGTGGTCGATGCTCGGGAAGTACTGGATGACGGAGTTGATGACGATGGTGTCGAAGTACGCGAACGGCAAGCCGCTCAGATCCTCGGCCGGGCGGCAGCGGAGTTCGACCTTGGCGGCCAGTGCGGGGTCGCGCCGGACCTCCTCACCGATCTTGCGGATGACGGGCGCGGCGAAGTCGGTTGCCCAGTAGGCCTCGGCTTCCGGGGCGAGCCGGGACAGCAACAGGCCTGATCCGACGCCGATTTCGAGGATGCGGCGGGGCTTGAGGGCGCCGATGCGGGCGAGGGTGGCCTCGCGCCACTCGTGCATCTCCTCGAAGGGGATGGGCTGTCCGTCGTAGGAGCTGTCCCAGCCGTCGTACTGCTCGGTGAAGACGGCGGTGCCGATCTCCTCGTACTCGTCGGAGTAGATCTCCTGCCACTCCCCCACCTGCGCGGCCTCGGCGGCGGTGCGCTCGGCCGAGTCGGCGCCGGACGGGACGACATAGCCGACGAGGCGTTCGTCGCGGACGACCACGGCGGCCTGGGCGACCAGCGGGTGGCGGCTGAGGGCGGTCTCGATCTCGCCGGGTTCGATGCGGTAGCCGCGGATCTTGACCTGGTCGTCGGTGCGTCCGAGGAAGTCGAGGTTGCCGTCGGGGTTGCGGCGGACCAGGTCGCCGGTGCGGTACATGCGCTCGCCGGGCTCACCGAACGGGTCGGCCACGAAGCGCTCGGAGGTCAGCGCAGGCCGGTCCAAGTAGCCCCGGGCCAGGCCGATTCCGGCGATGTACAGCTCACCGGGCACACCGTCGGGCACGGGGCGCAGCCAGGCGTCGAGGATGTGGGCACGGGTGCCCCGGATGGGTTTGCCGACGGTGGGAGTGTCGCTGTCGAGGGTGCCGCCGCCGAGGGTGTTGATGGTGTACTCGGTCGGCCCGTAGAGGTTGTAGCCGTACGTTCCCTCGGTGTCGCGCAGGGCCGTCCACACCGTCTCCGGTACGGCCTCGCCGCCGAGGAGTACGAGTGGCGGGACGTGGCCTTCCAGCAGACCCTGCTCGATCAACAGCCGCGCATACGTGGGCGTGACGTTGACGACGTCGACGCGATGGCGTTCGCAGTAGGCGACCAGCGCCTCGGCGTCACGCCTCAACTCCTCGTCGCAGACGTGCACTTCGTGCCCCTCGACCAGCCAGAGCAGCTCTTCCCACGACATGTCGAAGGCGAAGGACACGGTGTGCGCGATGCGCAGCCGTCGGCCGCCGGCCGAGGCGATGGCGGGCTCGAAGATCTCCTTCTGGTGGTTCAACTGCATGTTCGTCAGGCCCCGATAGGGGGTGACGACACCCTTGGGGCGGCCGGTGGAGCCGGAGGTGTAGATGACGTAGGCGGGGTGTTCGAGGCTGAAGCGACGGCGGACGGGGACGTCCGACTGAGCCGCCAACTCCCCCTTGATCTCGGTGTCGTCGAGCAGGACGCGGGCCATCTCGCCGTCCAGCGTGGCGAATACGGCCGTGGTGCTGAGCAGGAGGAGCGGGCGGGCGTCGGCCAGCATCAGGGAGAGCCGGTCGGCCGGGTGGTCCAACTCCAGTGGCAGATAGGCCGCTCCGGTGCGCAGTACCGCGAAGAGGGCAACCACCATGTCGAGGGAGCGCGGCAGGCCGAGGGCGACGACCTTCTCGGGGCCGGCGCCCCGGTCGATCAGCAGCCGGGCCATCCTGTTGACGGCGGCGTCGAGTTCGGCGTACGTCATGCTGCGCTCGCCGAAGACGAGGGCCCGTTCGTCCGGGGTGCGTTCCGCCTGTGCGGCCAGCAGGTCGGCGATGGTGTCCTCGGGGTCGGGGACACGGCTGGCCGCCGACTCCCTCCGTAGCGCCTCGTGTTCGGCGGGCAGGAGCGGGTCGAGGGAGCCGACCGGTGCCGTGAGGTCGGCGGTGAGGCGGTCGACGAGCAGGGCGAAACGGTCGAGGAGCGCCTGGGCGCGGTCAGTTGGGACGAGGTCGGGGCGGTGGGTGAGGGTGACGGCGATCTCGCGGCCCGGGGTGATGACGAGGTTGGCCGGGTAGTGGGTGGCGTCGACGTTGGCGACGGCGGTGGCGCCGTGCCGGGTCTTCAGGTCCGCCAGCCGTTCCTCGGTGTCGTTGTTGCGCAGCACGAACAGCGTGTCGAAGAGCTTGCGGTGCCCGGTCTCGGCCTGGAGGACACCGAGGCTGAGGTGCTCGTACGGCATGAGGTCGAGGCGCTCACCCTGGATGCGGCGGAGCAGGTCGAGGACCGGCTCCGCGGGGTTGAGGGCGATACGGGTCGGGACGGTGTTGAGAAACAGGCCGATGATGTTGCCGACGTCCGGGACCTCGCTGGGGCGGCCTGCGACAGTGGTGCCGAAGACGACGTCGGACCGGCCGGTCGCGGAGGCGAGGGTGAGTCCCCAGGCCGCGTTGAGGATCGTGTTGAGGGTCAGTCCGTGAGCCGGGGCCAACTCGCGGAGCCGCTCGCCGAGTTCGGCGGACAGGCGTATGTCGAGCTGGTCGGGGATGACTGGTTCCAAGCCGTCGGCGGCGGTGGGCGCAAGCAGGGTGGGCTCGTCGAGACCGGCCAGCGCAGTGCGCCAGGCGGCCGTGGCGACCGAGTCGTCCTGCTCCTCCAGCCAGGTCAAGTAGTCGCGGTAACTGCCGGGCTCAGGCAGGGAGTTCGCGTCGCCGCCCGCCTCGTAGAGCGCGAACAGTTCGTCGAGGAACAGCCATGCCGACCAGCCGTCCCAGAGGATCAAATGGCGGCCGACGACGAGCCGGTCGCCGCGCTCCGCTCCGAGGCGGAGCAGGAGCAACCGGAACAGCGGGGGTGCGGACAGGTCGAAGCGGCGGTTGCGCTCGGCGTCCGTCAACTCCCTCAGGAGTACGTCCTGTTCGGCTGCGGGGAGCAGGGAGAGGTCGACCTCTTCGAGGGGGATCTCCGGGTCCTCGACGATGAACTGCACCGGCTGGTCGAGGCCGTCGCTGGTGAAGCCCGCGCGCAGGCCCGGGTTGCGGTCGAGAAGCGTGCGGACGGCGGCGCGCAGACGGGTGGTGTCAAGGCGGGTGGCGAAGTCGAAGGTCTCGTGGACGGTGTAGACGTCCAACGCGCCCTCGTCGTACGCCGAGTGGAAGAACAGGCCCTCCTGGAGGGGGGCCAGCGGCCATACGTCGGCGACCTCCGCCGGGGCGGCGACGGCGCGGACTCGGGCGTGGTCGGCGTCGGTGAGAGTGAACGCCTCGACTCGGTTGCTCAGGACGGCCGTTGTGGTGCCGGCCGCCGCCGCGAGGGCAGCCGGTGTGCGATGGGTGAACACGTCGCGCGGGCTCAGGTCCAGGCCCGCCGCGCGAGCGCGGCTCGCGACGCCGATGGAGCTGATGCTGTCGCCGCCGAGGCGGAAGAAGTCGTCGTCGGGGCCCGCGTCCTCGATGCCGAGGACGGCCGCGAAGATCTCGGTGAGCTGGGTCTCCAACGGCCCTGCGGGCGCCCGGCGTTCGGCGCGCTCGGCCTCGGGGGTGGGCAGCGCGACCTGGTCCAACTTCCCGCTCGGGGTGAGCGGGAGGTCGGCGAGGACGACGTACGCCTCCGGGACCAAGGGCGCGGGCAACGCGTCCGCGAGGGCGGCGCGCAGTTCGGCGGCGTCGAGCCTGGCTCCGGACGCCGGGACCGCGTAGGCGACGAGCCGCTGGTCGCGGATGACGACTGCGCCCCGTGCCACACCCTGCACTCGGGTCAACTCGGCCTCGATCTCGCCGAGTTCGACGCGGTTGCCGCGCATCTTGACCTGGCGGTCGGTGCGGCCGAGGTAGTCGATCGTGCCGTCGGGGCGCCGGCGCACCAGGTCGCCGGTGCGGTACATGCGCGCGCCGGGCTCGGTGGCGTACGGGTCGGCGACGAAGCGGTCGGCGGTGAGCGCGGGGCGCCGGTGGTAGCCGCGGGACAGCTGGACGCCGGTCAGGTACAGCTCGCCGGGGACTCCGTCGGGCACCGGGCGCAGGCAGGAATCGAGCACGCGCAGGCCGGTGTTCCACACGGGTCGGCCGATGGGCACGGTGGTGTCGGGCGTGCCGTCGTAGGCGTGGTACGTCACGTCGACGGCGGCCTCGGTGGGGCCGTAGAGGTTGTGCAGCGGGACGCCGGTCAGCTCGTGCCAGCGGTGGGCGGCGGACCCGGACAGGGCCTCGCCGCTGCTGAACACGCGGCGCAGGCTGCCCGCCCACGCGGGGTCGGCGGTGACCTCGTCGGAGGCGAGGAACGCCTCCAGCATCGACGGCACGAAGTGCATCGTCGTGATGCCCTCGGCCCGGATCAGGCGGGCCAGATAGGCGGGGTCGCGGTGTCCGTCCGGCGCGGCGAGCACGACGGCCGCGCCCTCGCACAGCGCCCAGAAGAACTCCCAGACGCTCACGTCGAAGCTGGACGGCGTTTTCTGCAACACCCGGTCATCGGCGGTGAGTTGGTACTCGCCCTGCATCCAGGCCAGGCGGTTGCCGATGGCGCGGTGGGTGACGACGACGCCCTTGGGGCGGCCGGTGGAGCCGGAGGTGTAGATGAGGTAGGCGGGGTCGTCGGGGCGGGCGGGGTCCGGGACTCCGCCGAACAGGGCTTCTCCGCCCTCCGTGTCCACGCGAAGCACGTCGAGTCCCTCGACCAACGGCAGCCGCTGCGCGTCCCGTTCCGTCGTGACGACCGTGGTCGCCCCCGAGTCGGCCAGCATGTACGCGAGCCGCTCGGCCGGATAGTCCAGGTCGAGGGGCAGATAGGCGGCCCCCGACTTCAGAACACCCAGCAGCGCCACCATCAGCTCTGCCGAGCGGGGTACGGCGACGGCGACGAACCGTTCTCGGCCCGCACCCTTGGCCCGCAGCCGCGCCGCCAACTCCTCGGCCCGCGCGTCCAGTTCGGCGTAGGTCAGGGTCGTACCGTCGAAGACGACAGCCGTAGCGTCCGGAGTACGCGCGACCTGCGCGGCGAACTCGGCGGCGAGCGTGGTGGCCGGGACCGGCCGCGTCTCCCCCGCCGAGTGGGCGTCTGCCAACTCGTCCGGCGTGAGCAGGTCGAGGTCGGCGACTCGGGCGCCGGGGTCGTCCGCCAGTGTGTGCAGGACGAGGGTGAGCCGGTCGGCGAGGGACTGCACGGCGTCTGCGTCGAGGCGCCGGGCGTGATGCTTGAGGCGCAGGTCCAGGCGGCGGCCGGGCTTGACGATGAGGGCCAGAGGGTAGTGCACGGCGTCGTGGAACGCGTGCCCGGCGACGGCGATCGTGCCGGTGGGGTCGGTGATGCCCGGGGCGCCTTCGCCGCCGGGGTAGTTCTCGAACACCACGAGGGTGTCGAAGAGTTCGCCGTCGCCCGCGTGGCCGGTGGCGCGCTGGATGTCGGCGAGGCCGAGGTGCTGGTGGTCGAGGAGTGCGCTCTGTTCCTCCTGGAGCCGGTCGAGCAGCGCGCCCAGGGTGTCGCCGGGGGCCCAACGCAGGCGGGTGGGCAGGGTGTTGATGAACAGGCCGATCATCGACTCGATGCCGTCGACGGCGGCGTCACGTCCGGCGACGGTGGTGCCGAACAGCACGTCCTGGCGGCCCGTCATACGACCGACGAGCAGACCCCAGGCGCCCTGCACGAGGGTGCCGAGGGTGACTCCGCGTTCCCGGGCGCGGGCGGCGAGGCGTGAGGTGATCCGCTCGGTCAACTCGACGCGGATCTGGGCGGGTTCGACGGGTCCGGCGGGTGCGGGGGCCTCGACGAGTCGGGTGGGTTCCTCGACCCCGGCGAGCGCGGTGCGCCAGGCCGCGCGGGCTGCCTCGCGGTCGGCGCCGGCGATCCTGCGCAGGTAGCCGCGGTAGGGGGCGACTTCGGGGAGAGGTGCGGGGTTCTCGCCGTAGAGCGCGAGGAGTTCGCGGTGCAGGACGGGCAGCGACCAGCCGTCCGCGACGATGTGATGGAACGTCAGGACCAGTCGGCTGCGGTCCTCGCCGAAGCGGATGAGGGCGCAGCGGATCAGTGGTGGGTGGGCGAGGTCGAAGCGGTGGGCGCGTTCGTCGGCGGCGACGGCCTCGGCGAGGGCGCGGCAGACCGCGGGGTCGTCCTGTGCGGACAGGTCGACTTCGTGCCAGGGCAGTTCGAGGCCTGACGCGATGAGCTGGACGGGGCGGCCGTCGGGCGTCTGGCGGAAGCAGGCGCGCAGCGGGGCGTGCCGGTCCAGCAAGCGACGCGCGGCCGTGCGCAGAAGGGTGCCGTCGACCGGTCCCGACAGCTCGATGACCTGCTGCACGACATACGCGTCGAGTTCGGCGCCGTCCACCAGGGCGTGGAAGAAGAAGCCCTCCTGGAGCGGGCCGAGCGGCAGCGCCTCCTCGACGGTGACGGGGAACTCTCCCTGGAGCGAGGCGAGTTCGTCGTCGCCCAGCGGCTGCCACGGGGTTTCTGCAATGAGATCGGCCGTCCCGGTGCGGGCGACCGTGGCGAGTTCAGCGACCGTGCGGTGCCGGAACACGTCACGCGGGGTCAGTTCCAGGCCTGCCCGGCGAGCGAGGATGAGGAGTTGGACCGCGACGATGCTGTCGCCGCCGAGCGCGAAGAAGTCGTCGTCGACGCTGACAGAGGGCACCTTGAGCGCCCGCGCGTACAGGTCGCAGAGCAGTCGCTCGCGAGGTGTCTCGGGGGCCCGGCCCGCGCTGATCCGGGTGAGGTCCGGTACGGGCAGCGCGGCGGCGTCGAGCTTGCCGCTCGGGGTGACCGGCAGCCGGTCCAGCGGGACGAACGCGGCCGGGACCATGTAGTCGGGCAGGTACTCGGTGGCGTGCGCCCGCAGGGTCGACATCAGGGCGTTGACGTTGCGGAAGGGGGCAGGGCGGTTGGTGAGCGGGTGGCCGGTTCCGGGGCGGTACCGGGCCTGTGCCTCCTCTTCGAGGGCGAACACGGCGTCCAAACTGCCGTCCTCCGCGTCCCCGTTCCAGGTCAGCGCCACCTCGTAACCGTGCCGCTCGGCGATCTCGTACAGGGTCTCGGGGTCCACGCCATACGGTCCGGCGGCCGGCCTGCTGCTGTCGTCGAGGGCGGTGAGCGCGGCGAGGTCGTCGGCGAGGCGGGAGTTGGGGATGCCGGTGATCCGCAGCCGGTCCGGGCGGTCGGCGAGCAGGGCCTCAAGGGCGCCGGCCGAACCGAGCGCGGGCCAGGGCGACTCGGGCATCTGCTCCGACGCATCCACCTGCGGTCGCAGCACAACGTCGTAGCGATAGCGGGTGAGTTCGTTGTGGTGCGTGCCGCGCTTGACGCGGATGTCGGCGGTGAGGCCGTCGAGGGTGGTGAAGTAGTCGGGGTCGACGAGGAGTTCGCCCTCCCAGGCGACGGCCCGGTCGACGGCGGCGCGCAGGGCTTCCTTGTCGTCCGCCGCCTCGTCCCGTGCGCGTCCGCTCTCGACGGCCGCGCTCAGGGTGCGGAGCAGGCGCAGGTTGCGTACGTCGCCGACGAACACCGCGCCGCCGGGGGCAAGGAGGGCGGCCGCGTCACGGAGGACGCCGGTGAGGTAGTCGCCGCCGGGGAAGTACTGGATGACGGAGTTGACGACGATGGTGTCGAAGTGGCCTTCGGGCAGTCCGGTGAGATCGTGCGCGGGGCGGGCCAACAAGGTGACGCGGTCGGCGAGTTCGGGGACGGCGGACACCTGGGCGTCCAGGGCGCGTACGGCTTCCTCGGAGAGATCGGCGCCCCAGTACTCGGCACAGTCCGGGGCGAGCCGGGACAGCAGCAGGCCGGAGCCGACGCCGATCTCCAGGATGCGGCGGGGCCGTAGCGCGCGGATGCGGTCGAGTGTGGCCTCGCGCCACTCGCGCATGTCGGCGAGGGGGATGGGCAGGCCGTCGTACATGCTGTTCCAGCCGGCGAAGTTCTCCTCGAAACCGTCCGATCCGGCGGCGGAGTAGAGGAGTTCGTGCAGGTCCTTCCAGTCGGCGACCCCCTCGTCGGGGCTCGGGTCGGCGTCCAGTGAGGGCACGACGTAGGCGGCGAGGCGGCGTTCGCCGGGGCGGTCCTCGCGGACGACCACGGCGGCCTGGTCGACGGCCGGGTGGGAACGCAGGACGGACTCGATCTCGCCGGGCTCGATACGGAAGCCGCGGATCTTGACCTGAGTGTCGACGCGGCCGTGGAACTCCAGGCGGCCGTCCGCCTTCCAGCGCACCAAGTCACCTGTGCGGTAAAGGCGTTCGCCGGGGGCGCCGAAGGGGTCGGCGACAAAGCGTTCGGCGGTCAACGCGGGGCGGCCGAGGTAGCCGCGGGCCAGGCCGTCGCCCGCGAGGTAGAGCTCTCCTGTGACACCTGCGGGGACCGGGCGGAGGCGGTCGTCGAGGACGTACGCGCGGGTGCCGGGGTCGGGGATGCCGATGGGCACGATGGTGCCGGCCGGGGTGTCCGGGTCGCACAGGCCGAGGGTGGAGTTGGTGGTGGCCTCGGTCGGGCCGTAGGCGTTGAACATCATCCGGCCGCGCGCGTAGCGTCCGACCAACTCGGGCGAGACGCGTTCCGTGCCCGCCAACAGGGTTGACTCGAACGGGAGTTGGACGTCCTCGGGCATGGCGGCGAGCAGCGCCGGCGGGAGGATCATGAAGGTGATGCCGTACTCGTTCGCATAGTCCGCAAGGGGTGCGCCCGGGACGCGGCGGTCGGCGGGGACGACCACCAGGCGGCCGCCGGAGAGCAGGCCGAGGCAGAGGTCCCAGAACGCCACGTCGAAACTGGGCGAGGCGAATTGGAGGACACGGCTGTGCGGGCCGATCCCGAAACGTTCCTGCTGGGTCGCGACCAGTTTGGCGACACCCGCATGGGAGAGGACCGTGCCCTTGGGGCGGCCGGTGGAGCCGGAGGTGTAGATGACGTAGGCAGCGTGCGCGGTAGTCAACTCGTCGGCGGTGGACGGCCCTTGGGCGGGATGGGCCGCCAGCTCCGCGACCGTGTCCGGGGCGTCGAGGACCAGCGGGTCCAGGTCCGGCGGGAGGTCGGGGGCGATCTCGGCGGTGGTGACGAGGCAGACCGGGCGGGCGTCGGCGAGCATGTAGGCGATGCGGTCGGCCGGGTAGTCGGTGTCGACGGGCAGATAGGCGGCGCCCGCCTTCAGGACGGCGACCTCGGCGACGATCATGTCGGCCGAGCGCGGTACGGCGAGCGCGACGACCCGCTCCGGACCGGCACCCCGGGCCACCAGGGCGTGCGCCAACTTCGATGCGCGGGCGTCGAGTTCGGCGTAGGTGAGGCGGACGTCCTCGTGGATGAGGGCGATCTCCTGCGGGCGGGCGGCGACCTGGTCGGCGAACATGCGCGGCCAGGTGAGCGCGGGGACGTCGTGCGCGGTGTCGTTCCAGCCGTGCAGTATGCGGTGCCGTTCGTCCGCGCCGAGGAGTTCGAGGTCGGCGACCGGGGTGGCCGGGCGGGCTACTGCGTCGGCGAGGAGGGTGCCGTAGTGGCCGAGGATCAGGTCGACGGTGGCGGGCGAGAAGAGGTCGGTGCGGTAGTCCGCCGACACCGCGCCGTCGGTCACGGTCAGCGCCAGGTCCAGTGGGGCGCTCTCGTCCCAGGGGGCCGGTCCGAAGCCCGTGGCGCACAACAGGCCGCCGCCGCGGAAGGGTTCGGGGGCGAGGAGCCGTAGCAGATCGGTGGTCGGCAGGTGGTGGGCCGTGGCCTCCGCGCGTACGGCCTCGATCTGGTCGCGGAGTTGGGTGAACGGGGTGTCGCCGTCGATCGTGACGCGCAGCGGGAGGCCCTCGTGGGCCACTGCCGTCTCGGTGGCCGTCGTGCCGCCGTAGCGGTGCAACAGGGCGACGAAGGCGGCGAGTTGGGTGGTCGCGTCGGCCGTGACGGCGAGGGGGGCCGTGCGTCGCGCGCGGGACACCGTGCTGTCCTGGCGAGGTGGGCGGGGGAAGTCCAGGGGCAATGACGTCTCCGGTACCGGTGACGCGAAGCGCCGTCGCCAGAAGTCGTTCGTCGCCGTTGCCCGTGCGGAAGAAAGCGTGTTGCCCGCCACAGCTGCCCGTGCCTCCCAATGCGTGCGGAACGGCTCAGCGGAGCCGCGACCGCTCGCATAGTAAGGTAAGCATTGCCTTACTTGATAGACCTACCCCGGAACCACAGGTCCACGTCACAGCCACTGAGGTTATGCTCACCTAAGCTGCTGGCGGGGCTGTCCGGTGGTCCGCCAACAGGGCTCCGGCGCACGGAAGATGACCCGGAAGACGACATGGAGACCGGCACGTGGCTTCAGGCAGAAGGCTTCGCACCACGGTGCTGGTGACCCTCGTCGTCGCCCTCCTCGTTCTGCTGTCTTTGCTGTCCGTCGCGCTGGGCGCGCTCAGCGTTCCGCTCGACCAGGTCGTGCGCTCGGTGCTGGGCCATCCGCCGAGCCGGCTGATCGACAACGTCATCTGGTCGGTACGCGTGCCGCGCACCCTGCTCGGCCTGACCACGGGCGCGGCCCTCGGTCTGTCGGGTGCGTTGATGCAGGCCCTGACCCGCAATCCGCTCGCGGACCCGGGGATTCTCGGGGTGAGCGCGGGCGCGTCCTTCGCGATCGTCCTTGCGGTCGGGGTGCTCGGGGCCACCTCGCTCTACGGCTATGTGTGGTTCGCGTTCGGCGGGGCGCTGGTCGCGAGTGTCGTGGTCTTCTTCCTGGGGCGGCTCGGCAGGTCCGGGGCGACGCCGGTCAAACTGGCGCTCGCCGGGGTCGCCGTCACCTCGTTGCTCCAGTCGTTCACCAGCGCCATCGTGCTGACCGACCAGGACGCGCTGGACCGCTACCGCTTCTGGTCCGCCGGCACCCTGGCCGACCAGGATTCCGGCGACCTGGTGCGCATCCTGCCCTTCCTCGCCGTCGGCGCCGTACTGGCCCTGTCCTGCGCGCCCGCCCTCAACAGCATGGCCCTCGGCGACGACGTGGCCGCCTCCCTGGGACGGCGGCTGGGTCTGGTACGGCTCCAAGGGGTCACCGCCGTCGTGCTGTTGACCGGCGCGTCGGTCGCCGTCATCGGCCCTGTCGTCTTCCTCGGTCTGGTCGTCCCGCACATCGCGCGCGTCCTCGCCCAGTGGGTCGGCATCGGCCCCGACTACCGCTGGCTGCTGCCGCTGTCCGCCGCGCTCGCGCCCGTGCTGCTGCTGTCCGCCGACATCCTGGGCCGGATGGTGGACCGCCCGACCGAGATCCAGGCCGGTGTCCTCGTCGCCTTCCTCGGCGGCCCGTTCTTCATCGTCCTGGTCCGCCGCCGGAAGCTCGCGGAGGTATGAGCGTGTCCGCACCACCAGCCGCCTTGAGTAACCGACCGTTCCGGCTCACCTTCCCCCCGGTGTCCGGCGTACTGCGTCCGCGCCTGCTCCTTACGGGAGTTGGCGTCGCGGTCGGCGCCTTCCTGCTGTTCTGCTGGGGGTTGACGATCGGCGACTACCCGGTCGCGTTCACCGACGTCATCAGGGCGTTGTGGGGTTCGGGCGACGCGGGCACGGTCATCGTCGTCCAGGATCTACGGCTGCCGCGCGCCCTGGTCGGACTGCTGGTCGGGGTCGCGTTCGGGGTCTCCGGGGCCGTGTTCCAGACGATGACCCGCAACCCGCTGGCCAGCCCCGACATGATCGGTCTCACCGAGGGCGCCGGAACCGCCGTGGTGGCGGCGGTCGTTCTGGGCTGGACCGGCGGGCTCGGCCTGTCGACGCTCGGGTTGCTCGGCGCCCTCGCCACCGCACTCCTCGTGTACGCGCTGGCGTGGAAGGGCGGGGCCACCGGGTACCGCATCATCCTCGTCGGCATCGGCGTGTCCTGGATCTGCTCCAGCGCCACCAACTTCCTTGTGGCACGCGGCAATCGCTTCGAGGCGGAAGCGGCCCTCGGCTGGCTGGTCGGCAACCTCAACGGCCGGACCTGGAGTCAGGTGGACTCCCTGGCCATCGCCCTGGCCGTGCTGCTGCCGGTCACGCTGGGCATGGGCCGTTGGATGCGCACGCTAATGCTCGGCGACGACGTGGCCGCCGGGCTCGGCACACCCGTCCAACCGGTGCGGCTGGCACTGCTGTTGGCCGGGGTCGGGCTCGTCGCGTTCGGTACGGCGGCGGCCGGTCCGGTGGCGTTCGTCGCGCTCGCCTGTCCGCAGATCGCCCAGCGGCTGGCGGGCACCTCGTCGCCGCCCCCGCTCGTCTCCGGTCTCACCGGCGCGTTCGTCGTCCTCGGCTCCGACCTCCTCGCCCGCGAGGCGATCCCGGGGACGGAACTGCCGGTCGGGATCGTCACGGGCGCCCTGGGCGCGCCGGTCCTGCTGTGGCTGCTCATCCGCGTCAACCGCGCGGGCTCTGGAGGCTGATCTCATGTCGACCACTGACCCGCGCGCCCCGCGGACACCCGAATCACCCTCGCCGGGGCCCGAGTTGCGCGCCCAAAACCTCCAACTCGCCTACGACGGGCGGGTGGTCGTCGAGAACCTGGACCTCACCGTGCCGACCGGCCGGATCACGGCCATCGTCGGGGCCAACGCCTGCGGCAAATCGACCCTGTTGCGGGCGCTCGCCCGGCTGCTGGCGCCGCGCCAGGGCGTGGTGGAGCTGGACGGCGTGGCGCTGCGTTCCGTGCCGACCCGCGAACTCGCCCGGAAACTGGGCATCTTGCCGCAGACGCCGGTCGCGCCCGAGGGACTCACCGTCCTCGATCTGGTGGGCCGGGGCCGTTCCCCGCACCAGACCTGGTGGCGACAGTGGTCCACGGCCGACGAGGAGGCCGTGCACGCGGCCCTCGAAGCGACCAACCTGACCGAACTCGCCGAGCGCCCGGTCGACGAACTCTCCGGCGGCCAGCGGCAACGCGCCTGGATAGCCATGGCGGTTGCCCAGGGCACCCCCGTCCTGCTCCTCGACGAGCCGACGACCTATCTCGACCTCGCCCACCAGATCGACGTACTCGACCTGATCACGGACCTGAACCGGCGCGAGGGCCGCACGGTGGTGATGGTCCTGCACGACCTCAACCAGGCCTGCCGGTACGCCGATCACGTCATCGCCATGAAGGCCGGCCGCATCGTCGCCGAGGGCGCGCCCGCCGATGTCGTCACCGAGGCGACCGTCGAGGACGTCTTCGACCTGCGCTGCCGGATCACCCCCGACCCGATCAGCGGCACACCGTTGGTGATCCCGCTGGGGCGGCACCACCACGACGGCGCCTCCCCTGCCGAGAGACCCGAGAACGCCGTCACGACCCGGTGAGGCCCCGCCGAGGGCCGGTACCCGGCTGCCCGGCCCGCCGGCGGGCCGGGCAGCCGGGTACCGCCGAAAAAGTGTGACACTTTCGCGAGAAGTGTCACACTTTTCCGAACCCCTACCCTCACCGCGCTCGACGCGCCAGCGTCGTCCGCCGACCGACGTGGGCCCGCTCACTCACGGGCGGGACGTCAAGTACCCGCCCATGGTGCGGAAGTAGTCGCCGGCCGCGTACTCGGTGCCGTCGTCGGTGCGCACCCGGCGCACCAACAGCCCCCGGCCGCGCCCGGTATGGGCCTCGGGACCCGCCACGATGACCACTCCGTCGCCCTCGCGGATGAAGATCCGGCCCGGGGTGCCGCCGTAGCGCCCCTCGGAGACGGCCGCGGAGACGATCCTGAGCCGCTCACCTCGGTGGAAGGCGTACGCGTTCGGGTACGGGTCCGACTGGGCCCGCACGAGCCGCTCCAGGCGTTCCGCGGGCCAACTCCAGTCGATACGACTGTCCTCGGCCGAGCGCTTGTGGAAGAAGCTGGCCCGCCCGCGGTCCTGCGGCACCCACTGGCCGGCGTCGCGGCCCGAGGCGATCAGGTCGAGCGACTCGCGCACGATCGGCGCGATGAGGTCGACGGTGCGGTGGAACAGGTCGGTCGCCGTGTCGGTTGGCCCGACCGGCACCGAGCGCTGGATCAGGATGTCGCCCGCGTCGAGTTCGCCGTTCATGCGGTGCGCGGTGACACCGACGCGCGGCTCGTCGTTCAGGAGCGCCCAGATGATCGGCGAGAAGCCCGCGTACGACGGCAGCAGCGAGTCGTGGACGTTGAGGGTGCCGTGCGGCGGGAGGTCGAACAGCTCCGGGGGCAACCAGGTCCGCCAGTTGTTGGCGACGATGATGTCCGGCCGCGCTTCCCGTACGGCGTCGAGGAGTTCGGCGTCGTCGGGGCGGTTGCGCAGCAGCACGGGAACGTCGTTCTTCTCGGCGAGTTCGGCGACGCTGTCGTCCCAGATCTTCTCGTAGGCATGCTCACTTTTCGGGTGGGTGACGACGGACACGACCTCGTGGTCGGAGTCCAGCAACGCCTGCAGCGTGCGGTGACCCCAGGTCTGATAGCCGAGCATGACGACCCGCATGACGGTCCTTCCCTTCAACGACTCCATTGCAAGGTAAGCCTTACCTTATCTAGCATTGGGCTGCCTGAGGGAGGCGATGCCACGGTGAAGTCACCGCTCATGGATTCCGACGTTGTCCACGACGTCCTCGGAATCGGATTCGGTCCGTCAAATCTCGCACTGTCCATAGCGGTTGAGGAGCACAACAGAAACCTTCCGGCAGACCGTCGCCTCAACGCGCTGTTCCTGGAACGGCAGCCGCGCTTCGGCTGGCACCGGGGCATGCTGATCGACGATGCCACGATGCAGGTGTCGTTCCTCAAAGACCTTGTCACGCTGAGGAATCCGACCAGCGACTACAGCTTCCTCTGCTTCCTGCGCGAGCAGGGCAGACTGATCGACTTCCTGAACCAGAAGACCCTCTTCCCGCTGCGCATGGAGTTCCACGAGTACTTCGAGTGGGCGGCCGAACGGGTCTCCCACCTGGTCTCCTACGGCAGCGAGGTCGTCGCCGTCGACCCGGTGCGCGGCGACGACGGCGAGATCGCGTTCTTCGACGTCACCACCCGCGACCCTGCGGGTTCCGGATCGGGACCGGGTTCGGGTTCAAGTCCCGGTTCTGGTAGGGGTTCCGGTACGACCGTGACCCGCCGGGCCCGCAACATCAGCGTGGCGATGGGTCTTGAGCCGCACGTGCCGCCGGGTCTCGAACTGGGCGAACGCGTCTGGCACAACAGCGAGTTGATACCCCGGGCGACCGGGCTGGCCGAGGCGGGCGCGCCCGTACGGCGGGCCGTGGTGCTCGGCGCAGGCCAGAGCGCCGCCGAGGCGGTGGACTATCTGCACCGCACCTTTCCGGACGCCGAGGTGTGCTCGGTGTTCGCCAAGTACGGCTACACCCCCGCCGACGACAGCCCGTTCGCGAACCGTATCTTCGACCCGGAGGCAGTGGACGTCTACTTCTCGGCTCCGTCCGAGGTCAAGCAGTCGCTCATCGACTACCACCGTTCCACCAACTACTCCGTTGTCGACATGGAGTTGATCGAGGCCCTGTACGCCACCGCGTACCGGGAGAAGGTGGCCGGACGGGAACGGCTGCGCTTCCTCAACGTCTCCCGCATCCGCGCCGTCGACTCCGCGACGGACGGTGGTCTCGACGTCGCCGTGGAGTTCCTGCCCACCGGCGAGAAGCAGGTGCTGTCGGCCGATGTGCTGGTCCTGGCCACCGGTTACCGCCCCCGCGACCTGAGTTCGCTGCTCGGCGAGGCGGCCAAGCTCTGCCTGAGGGACGACGGCGACGAGATCCGCGTGGGCCGGGACCACCGGGTCGAAACAGTCCCGGAGGTAACCGCCGGCCTCTACCTCCAGGGCGGCACCGAACACACCCACGGGCTGACCAGCACCCTGCTGTCGACGGTCGCGGTACGAGCGGAGGAGATCCACCGCTCGGTACAGGCAGCGAGGTTGCCCGTCTGACGCCACCCCCGACTCCCCGGGCCCGGAGGGTACGGTCCCTTCCGGGCCCGGGGTTTTTCTGCGGCGGGGCGGCGAGTGGGGGTTGGGTCCGCGCTGGGGGGCGAGGTTGGGTCCGCGCCGGAAGCGGCAGCCGAGATCGGTCCGCGCCGGGCATGGCGGCCGGGGTTGGCTCCGCGCCGGATACGGCGGCCAGGGGTGACTCCGCGCTGGGAACAGCGGCCGGGATCAGTCGGCGCCGGGCGCGACGGCCAGGGGTGACTCCGCGCGGGCACGGCGGCCAGGGCCGGACCCGCGCTGGAGCGGCGGCGGGGATCAGGCCGCGCCGGACACGGCAGCCGGGGTTGGCTCCGCGCTGGGAACAGCGGCCGGGATCAGTCGGCGCCGGGCACGACGGCCAGGGGTGCCTCCGCGCGGGCACGGCGGCCAGGGCCGGGCCCCCGCAGGAGCGGCGGCGGGGATCAGGCCGCGCCGGACACGGTAGCCAGGGTTGGGTCCACGCAGGAGCGGCAGCCGGGATCGGCCCGCGACGGGCACGGTCGCCGGGATTGGCTCCGCGCAGGAGCGGGGGCCAGGTTTCGGTCTACGCCGGGCGCGGCGGCCAAGGTTCAGTCGGTGCTTACCGGACGCGGCTCGCTGACCGGTGGTCACTGACCCTGCTCGATGCAGTCACCAGTCACCAGTCACCAGTCACCAGTCACCAGTCACCAGTCACCAGTCACCAGTCACCAGTCACCAGTCACCAGTCACCAGTCACCAGCAGGATCACCGCACGCGAGGCCGTCGGCAGCGGTCAACCTCCCGTCACATCACCGGCGTTGGGACTTCGGCCCACCGAACACATCCGCCACACCCCGCACCGTCCTGACCGCCCCGCACGTCGCCGCGATCCACTCCACCGCCATCCGGTGATCCTCGTGCGCCCGGTCGGCCACCGCGTCCGCGACGACGAACGGTTCCATGTCCTGCATCCACGCGTCGGCCGCGGTCAGCAGGACCTGCGTGTGCGCGAACACCCCGACGATCACCGGCTGGTCGCGCCCCAACTCCGCGAGCCTGCGCCGCAGTCGGGTCCCGGCGAAGGCGCTGAACCGCTTCGCCACCAGCACGCTGTCGCCGACCTGCGGCCGGATCGCGTCCACGACGTCACGGGAGTCCTCGCCGCCGGGGAGACGCGGATGCCCGAAGCTGCTCTCCCGGCCGTCCGGCTCCCGCTCGGCGGTCTTGAGGGTGTAGAGGACGGGGATGCCCGCCGCCCGCGCTGACCGCGCCAACTCACCCACTCCGGCGAGTAGTTCACCTACCGGAGCCGAGGACTCCCGCAACACGTGCAGGAAGTGGTTCTGGACGTTCAGGACCACCAGGGCAGCGCGGCCGGGGTCGATGGCCCAGCCCGTCCGGTCCGGGGGCAGCGCGGCGGGGCCGGGCATGACGTACGGGACCATGTCGGATGTCGGCATGCGCATCGGCCTCTCACCGGTCGTCGAAGGTCGTGGGGAACGCGTCGGAGATCTTCACGGGCGGCAGCAGGCCCTCACAAACCGCGCCCGGCACCCGAACCCGGCAGGCCGCCCAGCCGCTCGCCGCTCGCCACCTGCCCCTTGCCGCTCGCCGCTCGCCGCTCGCCGCTCGCCGCTCGCCGCTCGCCGCTCGCCGCTCGCCGCTCGCCGCCTCAGTAAGGCCCATGAGTCCAGCGGCCGTTGGCCATCGTGGCGTGCACCGGCATCGTGCGCAGGGTGTCCGGATCGGCGTCCAGTGGGTCCACGTCCACGACGACGAGGTCGGCCGGGTCCCCCACCCGGATGAGCCGGCGTCCACGGGCCGCCGCGACCAACGCGTCCGGGACGGACAGACGTTGCTCCGGGTGCCAGGCGGGACGTTCGTCGTCGGTGCGGCTGACGGCGGACGCGATGGCGAGCCAGGGGTCGAGCGGCGAGACAGGCGCGTCCGAACCGAACTCCAGCCGGGCACCGGCGGCGAGCAAGTCGCCGTAGGCGAAGGCGCGTTCGGTACGTCCGGCCCAGTGCCGGTCCGCCACATCGCGGTCGTCCGTCGCATGCCGGGGCTGCACACCCGCGACGACTCCCAACTGGGCGAATCTCGGAAGGTCTTCGGGGCTCAGCAGCTGCGCGTGCTCGATCCGGCCGCGACAGCGCACCGCCTCGAAGGCGTCCAGGGCAACGGTGTTGGCGCGGTCGCCGATGGCGTGCACGGCGGGTTCGATGCCGTGCGCGGCGGCGCGGCGCATGAGCCGTACGAGTTCGCCCGGGGCCGTCTCCTCGATGCCGTGGGCGCCGTCCGTGTTCTCGAGACCCGGGTAGGGGTCGCGGCACAGGGCGGTACGGGTGTTGAGCGAGCCGTCCGTGAAGAGTTTCAGCGGCCCCACCCGCACCAGACCGCCACTCGCCCCGACCTCGTCCCCCGTGCGCAGGCCACGCTTGACCGCCGCGTCCAGGTGACTCGGATACACCGCCGCCGACACCCGTACGGCGGGCCGGAATTGGGCCGACCGCCGTTCCCAGTCCCCGACCGTGTCGCCGAACTGGAAGTCGATGACACCGGTGACCCCGCGCGCGGCGGCGGCCCGGCAGGCGTCCTCGATCCAGCCGTCGACGACCTCGGCCGGCGTTGCGGAGAGGGCGGCGAGGACTTCGTGGGCCTCGTGTTCCCTGAGCAGTCCGGTGGGGTGGTCGCCCCGGCCGACGAGGGCGAGGCCAGCGGAGTTGAGCCACGCGGCATGCAGATCGGCGCTGACCAGGGCGACCGGCCGATCGGCCAGCACCGCGTCGAGCAGCGCCTTGTGCGGGGCGTCGGGCCACAGCCCGTCGCGGAACCCGTAGCCGTAGAGCACCGTCCCATCGGATACCCCGGCGCGTTCCCGGACGAGGTCGGCAACCGCCCGCGCGGAGACGGTCCCGGCCAGGTCCAGCCGGTGCCGGGCGCTCGCCCACTCCGCGAGGTGGACATGGGCGTCCCACAACCCGGGCAACAACACCCGCCCGTCGAGATCGAGGACCTGCTCACCGCCGGCACCAGCATCCGCGTCCGCTTCCGGTACGACGTGGGTGATCCGCCCGTCCGCCACCCGCACCCTGGCGAGCGGCCCACCGGCGCCCAACCGCACCCGGGCGAGCGTCAGCGCGGGCGCCGGGGCGCTTGCGTTGTCTGCCATATGAGCCTCCATCGCCCCACACAGGGGAATGCCGAGGGCACACCCCTCAACCACATCCACCAAGTAAAGTAAGCCTTACCTTACCTTGCGAATGAACCCCCGTCCCCTACAGCGGCGGAAGGCTGCGCTTCTTCACTCTCGGGAGACGACTGCGGCGACCGCCGGCCAGGAACAAGAGGAGGCCGACGGCGACCAACAGCACACCGACCCACAGATGCGGCAACCAGGACCACCACGGATCGCGATCCTGTAGGGAAGCCACGATCGAGCCGCCGCCAGCAAGGAAAAACACCACCGCACAGGCCCGCAACCGCCACCGAGCACGACTGTCGGCCATGTTCCCCCCTCATGCGCTGCGAAGTCCGCCTTCGTCAGGACAGGGTGACACGATCACCGATCACCCCTTCACCGGCCCCACCCACCACACCCGGCAGGGCCGATGACGACGCACCGCCTCGCCTCGTCTACCGCTTCACCTCCACACTCGCCCGCACCCGCAGATCCCCCGCCGAAGCCCCGACCCACACGGACCGCCGCCCCGTCCCCAGCACCCACGCATGCCGCCGCGCATCCCACGACGACAACGTCCGCGCATCGACCCGAACACTGACCCGCCGCCGCTCCCCCGCCCGCAGCACGAGCCGCCGATAGCCGCCCAACACCCGTACAGCCTGGTCGAGTTGGAGATCCGGTGAGCGCCCGACGTACACCTGAGGCACGGCCACGCCCTCCCGCCGCCCGGTGTTGCGGACGGTGAAGGTCACATCCAGCCCGTGCCCGTTCCACCGCGCCGACGGGTCGTCGTAGGAGAAGGAGGTGTACGACAGTCCGTGCCCGAAGGGGTAGAGCGGCCGTACGCCCTCCGCGTCGTACCAGCGGTAGCCGACGTGGATGCCCTCGGAGTACTCCTCGGTGCCGTTCACGCCGGGGTAGCGGAGCAGGTCCCCGGCGACCGGATGGTGGGCGTCGTCGACCGGGAAGGACTGGGTGAGCCGACCGCCGGGGTCGCAGTCGCCGAACAGGACGGCGGTCGTGGCGGCGGCGCCCTCCTGGCCCGGGTAGTACATCTGGAGGACGGCGCCGGTGCGGGCCAGCCACGGCATCGAGGTCGAGGACGAGGTGTTGAGGACGACCGTGGTGCGCGAGTTCGCGGCCGTCACCGCATCGATCAACCGAGTCTGATTTCCCGGGAGTTGGAGGCTCGTGCGGTCGAGGCCCTCCGTGGCGTCCTCGTAGGCGAACAGGACGACACTGCGGGCGGCGCGCGCCGCGGTGACGGCGTCGGCGACGTCCTGCGCGCGGGTCGCACCGGTGCTGCGCCGCAGCCGGAACAGCAGTCCGGCGTCGCCGCCCGCGGCGGTGATCTTCAGGGTGTGGGCGCCCTTGGTGAGGGTGAGGGTCTTGCGGCGTACGCCGAGGCCGTCGGGGTCGGCCGAGACCAGGCCGCCGGAGAAGTACTCGCCGTATCCGGCCGCGAGCGGGAACAACTCCGCGCCGTCCAGCAGGACTTGGGGGCGGGCGGTGGGCGCGGAGGAGAAGTGGAGGACGAAGGTCCACTCGTCGGTCTCCGGCACCGTGAGCGAGCCGTCGTACTGCCAGGTCTTCCCGGCGTCCACCCGCTGTCCTTCGCTGTCGAAGGTGGGGGTGAGCGCGGACGCGGGGATCGCCTTGCCGAACAGATCCTCGCCGAGTGTGTACGTCACCCGGGTGCCGGAACCGGCCCGTGCCTTGATCGCGTCGAGGGGGCTGTCCGCGTGGTCCGGTACGACGTGCGCGCTGCCGCCGCCGCTGACGAAGGGCAGGCTGCCGGTGGGCCCGATCACCGCGATGGAGCCGTCGGTCAGCGGGAGGGTGCGGTGTTCGTTGCGGAGCAGGGTCGCGCCCGCCTTGGCGACCTCCAGGGCGACGGCCGCACCCGCCTTCGCGTCACGGTCGGGGCGCGGCGGCGCGCTGCCGTCGAGGAGCCCGAACCGGTCCATGACGCCGAGGATCCGGCGCACCGCGCGGTCGACGTACGACTCGGGCAAACTGCCGTTCTGCACAGCCGACTTGAGGGGCGCGCCGAAGTACGTCCCGTCGGGCATCTCCATGTCGAGACCGGCGGTGATCGCGGCCACGGTGCTGTGCGCGGCGAACCAGTCGGTCATCACCCAGCCGTCGAAGCCCCATTGGCCGCGCAGGATGTCGGTGAGGAGGGTCTTGTTCTCGCAGGCGAAGGTGCCGTTGACCTTGTTGTACGCGCCCATGACCGCGCCGGCGCCCGCACCGATCGCCGCTTCGAAACCGCGCAACTCGATCTCGTGCATGGTCTGTTCGTCGACCCGTACGTCGATGGTGTTGCGGTCCTTCTCCTGGTTGTTCAGCGCGAAGTGCTTGACGGTGGCGACGAGTCCCTCGCCCTGGATGCCCTTGATCTCGGCGGCGACCAGGTCGCCGGCGAGCAGCGGGTCCTCGCTGAAGGTCTCGAAGTTGCGGCCCGCGTACGGGGTGCGGATGAGGTTGACCATCGGGGACAGCAGGACGTCCTGGCCGAGGGCGCGTCCTTCGCGGCCGACGACCCGGCCGTAGCGGCGGGCGAGTTCGGGGTCGAAGGCGGAGGCGAGCAGGACGGGCGCGGGGAGGGCGGTGGCGTGTGCGGTGACGCGGACGCCGGCCGGTCCGTCGGTGAGCCGTAGCGGCGGGATCTTCAGGCGGGGGACGCCGGGGATGTATCCGGCCTGGCCGAGCGAGTTCGGGTCGGTGGCGCCGTGCAGGAGGGAGATCTTCTCGTCGAGGGTGAGCCTGGCCAGGAGTCCTTCGACGCGGGGGCCGGCCCCCGCCTCGGGTCTGGTCTGCGCGTTCGCGTGCGACGGGAAGATGAGTCCGGTGGTGGCCGCGGTGGCGACCGCGATCGCGCCGCCGAGCAGGCGCAGGGCGGATCGCCGGGACACGGTGTCGATGTCGGTGTCGGTCATGAGCCGTCACTCCTTCGGTGTGCGGGCACGACGTCGTGGACCGCAGGTGCGCCTCGGTGCCCCGGACCGTGTTCGGAATCTGAACGCACTATGCGTCAGGCCCGACTTGACGATCCGTTAGGAACCGATCGCGCGGCGGGAAAACTATGACCGCCGCTGACTCGTGTCAACGATCCGAACAGGAATCGGCCGCGAGTCGACAAGAACCGAAGGGTGGGAAGGTGATGGGAAAGGCGTGGGGCCACCCCGATGGGGCGGCCCCACGATCAGTGCAGTGCCGGGAGCAGACCGGTGACGGTATCCACGACGTCCGTCACGACCGTCACCAGTGGCTGCACGGCGGCGACGGCCGTACCGGTGCCGGTACCGGTGCCCGAGGGCTCGGGTTCCGGCGCGGGGTCGCCGCAGCAGGCGACCTGGGCGGCGCGGGGTGCGTACTGCGGGTCGTTCTGCTGCTGTTGCGGCAGGTTCGAGGGAGGCGGGGGTGGGTCTCCCTGGGGTGCGCCCTCGGGCGGCTCCGGTGCGTTCGGTGCGCCGCTCCCCGGCGGCGCGCCCTTCCCTTCCGTCTCTCCCTTTCCGTCCGGTGCGCCCTGCTTCACCCGCGCGTCGGCGTCGGATTCCAGCGCCCACCGCTGCCCGGCGGAGCCGTCCCGGTCCGTCACCACGACCCGCGCCCCCGCCTTCCCGCTCACGGGGGCGACGGCCAGCCCCTGGCTCCAGCGGAGCAGGAGTTCGCCGCGCACGGTCAGGTCGTAGTGCACCTCGCCCGCGTGCACCAGGCAGCCGGCCAGGGTGACCGTGCCCGCGGTGGTGTCGGAGCCCAGGCAGAGTCCGGGATCGGCGAGGCTGCGCAGCAGACCGTCCTGGTCGTACGACCACTGCTGGGACCCGGCGGACGAGCACGCCGCCATGGCGACGGTGGCGCCGGTCTCCAGCCGGCCGTCCGGGATGTCGACGCACAGTCCCGAGTCGAGGCTGCGCAGGACGCCCTGCTGGACGATTCCCCCGACGGAGGAGGCGGCCGACGCGGAACCGTCGGACGAGGGTGCGGCGACAGGGCTCGGGCGGGTCGAACTGCCGCTGGGCGCACCCCAAGTGACCTGCGGATCGGGCGGGTTGTCCCCCTCGGTCCAGCCCTTGGTGGCGAGCACGGTGGCGAGCAGGGCGAGCGAGGTCAGACCCACGCCCACCATCGCGGCCCTGGGGTGCCTGCGCGGAAAGGCGAGGCGGCCGTCCGGCACGGGCCGGTGGCGGCCCACCGGATGGCGGGCGGCGCGCGCGGAGGTCTCGCGGGTCGCGCGGCCGGGCCGTGAGTCGAGGTAGCGGCGGGCGCCCCAGCCGAGGACGGTCTCGGCGAGCAGCACTTCGAGGCCGCCGTCGAAATGGCTCAGCTGTTCCGCCGCGAATCGGCAGTAGCGGCATGTCAGGAGATGCCGTTGCACATCAGGCAACAGACTGCCGCCGCGGCGGATCGGGACGTCGAGGAGTCGGTTGTAGTGGCGGCATTCCGGGGTCGGTGCGAGTTCCCGGTGGGCGCGAACGCAGCCTGCCCTGAATTGTTCACGCGCCTGGTCCAGCGCGGCCGTCGCGGTGGCTTCGTCGACGCCCAGCAGACCGGCCGGTACGGATATGGGTTCGGCCTCGGCCTCGGTGTGCCACAGCAGGCATTGGGAGGCGCCCGACAGCGCGCCGAAAGCGCGTTCCGCGAGCAGTCGCCTTTCGGAGGTGCCGGGTCGTGCCGCGCGCAGACCACGGGCGCCGGTGGGTTTACGAAGTTCCGGCAGCAGCGCGGCAATTCGCTCCTCCGCCGCCCACTTCTTCACCATCTCCCTTACCGCTACAAGGAGTTGGGGGCGCAGGGCGCCGCCGGTCGCGCGGCCCGCAAGCACCTGGTGGAAGGCGGCGGTCGCCACCATGGACGCCGAACTCTCGGCGGAGGCGAGACAGATGGAGGCATATTCACTTGTCGCCTGCCAATGGCGGGCGAGCAGCGTGGCGACGGCACGGGTGCCGGCGGCCTTATCGCCGAGTTGCGCCACGAGATTGCGGTCGGACTCCCCCGGACTCGCCCCGGGGCGGGGCGCGAACGGAGGGCGTGGGGGGTAGGGGGATTGCACGGAACCTTTTCCTTCCAAGCCGCAGGACGGCATACGAATGCCCGACCATCGGAAAGCAGGTGCTTGATTGGTGCATACCTATGAGGTGTCAGAAACGACCCTGACCATTGCCTTCTCACGACTGGCCCTCATGAGGTGGCTCACACTCGCACAAGCCTCTGACAGGAAACAAGGAGTTCGAGTGACCGATGTTCAAAACGTGGGGAATTCAGATTGGTTACCCGCGGTATCCACAGGCGTCTCCACACAATCTCCAACTCCCCCGCGAACTAAGGGAGGTGCACAGGGAACTCCGAAGTTTCTCTCGGGGCGCTCTCATCGCCGTGGGCCACCATGAACCGCATGATCGCCCCCCACTCTTCAGCCACCCCCGCATCCGCCCCCGTCCCCACGGTCCGCAAGGCGGTCGTGCCGGCCGCCGGGCTCGGCACGCGGTTCCTGCCCGCGACGAAGGCGACGCCGAAGGAGATGCTCCCGGTCGTCGACAAGCCCGCGATCCAGTACGTCGTCGAGGAGGCCGCGGCGGCCGGACTCGACGACATCCTGATGGTCACCGGCCGGCACAAGCGGGCCATCGAGGACCACTTCGACCACGCCTTCGAACTGGAACAGGCCCTGGCCGCCAAGGGCGACACCGTGCGCCTGGACGCCGTACGCGATCCCGCGCGCCTCGCCGACATCCACCACATCCGCCAGGGCGACCCGCTCGGCCTCGGGCACGCGGTGCTCTGCGCCCGCCACCACGTCGGCGACCAGCCCTTCGCCGTCCTCCTCGGCGACGACCTGATCGACCCTCGCGAGACCCTGCTCAGTCAGATGCTCGAGGTCCGCGAACGGTACGCGGGCAGCGTGGTCGCCCTCATGGAAGTCCCCGCGGAACAGGTCCACTTGTACGGCTGCGCGGCCGTCGAGCCGACCGGCGAGGACGGTGTCGTGCGCGTCACCGGCCTGGTCGAGAAGCCGTCCCGCGAGGACGCGCCGAGCCGCTACGCCGTCATCGGCCGCTACGTCCTGGACCCCGCGATCTTCGCCACCCTGGAGCGCACCCCGCCCGGCCGCGGCGGCGAGATCCAACTGACCGACGCCCTCCAGGAGTTGGCAGCCGCCGGCACGGTCCACGGAGTCGTCTTCAAGGGCCTGCGCTACGACACCGGCGACAAGGCCGACTATCTGCGCACGGTGGTCCGGCTGGCCTGCGATCGCGACGACCTGGGGCCCGAATTCGTCGCGTGGCTCAAGGAGTTCGTGGCAGGGCTGGAGAACGGCGGGACCGGCGACAGCGAGAGCGGTTCGCGGATCGCGGCCTGAACTCCCCACGCACGAGGGCCCGGTCACGCCGTAGGCGACGACCGGGCCCTTGTTGCATCAGCTCTGTGATGGTCAGCCGTTCGGCCGGAGCGTCCAGGTGACCGTCATCTCACCCGTCACGGCGCCGTCCTCGCGCTGGATGGCGACGGTGACCGGGAACTCGGGGCGCTCACCCGCGTCGAGTTCGGCGACGACGTCGGCGGCGGGGCGGCCGAGGGTCGCGGTGGCCTTCACCGGTCCGAGGGCGATCTTCTTGAACGCGATCTCGGCGTTGACCGGGAGCGGCACGGCCCGCGAGAGCTGGTCACCGAAGGCGGCGAGGACGATCGCACCGCTGGCGGACTCGCCGAGGGTGAACATGGCACCGGCGTGCGGTCCGCCGACGTGGTTGCGGTACTCGCTCTGGTCCGGCAGGGACAGCACGGCCCGCTCCGGACTGGTCTCCAGGTACTCCAGGTTCAGGGTGCGAACCATCGGCACCGTGGCGGCCAGCAACTCGCCTATCGACATCTGATCTGCGCTCATGAGCAGCATGTTACCCATGGGTAGCCAATGCGGGCCAGACCTGTGCGCCGGCAAACGCCGTCCGGTCCGAGTTGGTACGACCCTGTCAAGGGGCGGTGACCCCACCGTGTCCCGCGCGGCACTAGGGTTACTGCCCATGTGGCCAGGACAGCAGCCGCCCGGGGGCGAGCAGAACCCGCAGAACAACCCGTACCAGCAGCCGGGGTACCAACAGCCGAATCCGTATCAGCAGCCCGGCTACCAGCAGCCCAACCCCTATGGGCAGCAACCGCAGTGGGGTGCTCCGGCTCCCGCGGGCGGTCCGCAGCCGCCACAGGGCGGGGGCGGCGGAAACCGGACGAAGCTGGTCGCGATCGTCGCCGCGACTGCCGTCGTCGTGGCGGCGGGTGTGACCGGCTACCTGGTCCTGGGCGGCAACAAGGACGACAAGGCGGACGGCGGCAAGGACACGTCGAGCCAGTCTCCGTCGGCGTCCGCGGACCCGAGTGCCTCTTCCTCGGGTTCGGACGACAACCCGCGCGGCGACGAGACCGAGCAGCCGACGATCGCGGGCTGGAAGGTCGTCGTCAACCAGAAGTACGGCACCGCCTTCGACGTCCCCGCCGACTGGGAGGTCGGCAAGCCGGGCACGTTCACCTTCTTCGAGGACGAGGTGAAGGGCGACGGCTCCCCGTACATCGGCTTCTCCGCGCCCGCCTACCTGAAGCAGAACTGGTGCGAGTCCGACGACAACAAGGACGGCACCAAGGAGACCTCGTCGCTGGCGTCGAGCGGCACCAAGGGCGAGGACGGCGCGAAGGACACCGCGAGCACGGCCCGCGGCGACGCGGCGGCGTTCGCGTTCGGCGGGTACACGGACCAGAAGGACTCGTCCAAGAAGTACCTGAAGATCGGCACGGCGAAGCCGTACACGACGAAGTCGGGTGTCACGGGCAGCGTCGCCACCTCGTACACGTCCGGCGTCCCGAAGTCCGGCAAGTGCTCCTCCGACGGCAAGGCGACCACGTTCGCCTTCAAGAACTCGGCGTCCGACTACGTCTCCTGGACCCTCTACGGCGCGAAGGGCGTCAGCGAGGAGATCCCCGACGCGACGATCCAGAAGATCCTCAGCACCGTACGACTGCACGGCGACCCGACGGGTGCCACGAGCTGACCCTCCGCTCGTCGAGCGGTTGACCGTTTGGCTGGATTCTGGCGGCAATCTGTTTGGCAGGGCGTGGCACCTGCGGCGATAGTCGCCCGGTGACCGCCACCGCCTCTCCCCGCCGACCGCGCCGACCCGACTGGGCGGGCCGCAACTACACCCTGTTGACCGCCGCCGCGGTGGCGACCGGCCTCGGCGGGAACGGCGCGCTGATCGCCGCCGCGTTCGCCGTGCTGGACGCGGGCGGCGACAGCGGTGACGTGGGCCTGGTGGCCGCCTCGCGCACGCTGCCGCTGGTGTTGTTCCTGCTGATAGGCGGCGCAATCTCGGACCGGGTCCCCCGGCACCACGTCATGGTCGCGGCGAATGCCCTCAGCTGCGCCTCCCAGGCGGCCTTCGCGGTACTCGTCCTCACCGGCGAGCCCCGCATCTGGCAGATGATGCTGCTGACCGCGCTCGGTGGTACCGGGCAGGCGTTCTTCGGCCCGGCGGCCGAGGGCATGCTGATGTCCACGGTGAGCGGCGAACAGGCGGGCCGCGCGTTCGCCGTGTTCCGCATGGCGATGCAGGGCGCGTCCCTGGGCGGCGCGGCCCTCGGCGGCGCGCTGGTCGCGGCGGTCGGCCCGGGTTGGGTGCTCGCAGTGGACGCGGCGGCGTTCGCCGTAGCAGGAGGACTCCGCACCTTCCTCAACGTGAGTCACATCCCGCCGCGCGCACCGGGCGGCGGGATGCTCGCCGATCTCCGGGACGGCTGGCGGGAGTTCATCGGCCGCCCCTGGCTGTGGTCCATCGTCGTGGCGTTCTCCATCGCCAACGCGGTGGTCGGCGCGGCCGACGCGGTCTACGGCCCACTCGTCGCCCGCGACAGCCTC
This sequence comes from Streptomyces xylophagus, assembly GCF_000716435.1. Taxonomy (GTDB): domain Bacteria; phylum Actinomycetota; class Actinomycetes; order Streptomycetales; family Streptomycetaceae; genus Streptomyces; species Streptomyces xylophagus. The sequence continues at coordinate 95,226 of NZ_JNWO01000005.1, read as the reverse complement.
GGCGGCGCCGGTCCATGGGGCCTGGCCCTGGCCGCGTTCGGCGCGGGCACGGTCGCCGGCGCCCTCCTGATGACCCGCTGGAAACCCCGCAGACTGCTCCTCGCGGGCATGCTCTGCATCTTTCCCCTGGCCCTCCCCTCCGCCGCGCTCGCGATACCGGTGCCGGTGGGAGTCCTGTTCGCGGTGATGTTCGTCGCCGGGGCGACGGTCGAGGTGTTCGGTGTCTCGTGGATGACCGCACTCCACCAGGAGATCCCCGAGGAGAAACTCTCCAGGATCTCGGCCTACGACTGGTTCGGCTCGATCGCGCTGATGCCGATCGCCGCGGCGGCAGCGGGCCCCGCGGAGTCGGCCTTCGGGCGTACGGCGGCCCTGTGGGGGTGCGCGGCGCTGGTCACGTTGGTCACGGGAGCGGTGCTGTGCGTGCCGGAGGTCCGGAACCTGCGGCGCCGTACGAAGGTGACACCGCAGGAGACACGGGCCGTCTCCGACGACTCAGCCGATCCCGAACGCCCCGTCCGGCGGCACGGGTGACGGCACCGCGTCCTCGTCCCGGACCGGCCGCGCACCCCCGATGAACTCCCTCAGCGCGGACCCGTGTTCAAGCCGCGCCGGAAACACGTCCGAGGCCACGAGGCGGGTCAGGGTCGCCGTGTCGACCGGTTGGTGCGCGGCGACGAGAACCGCGTTGCCGAAGCGCCGTCCGCGCAGTACGCCTGGTTCCGCGATCAGCACCAGCTCCCCGAACACCGCGCCGAGCGTGGCGAGTTGGGCACGCAGGAAGGCAAAGGGGGCGGCATCCGCGAGGTTGGCGAGGTAGACGCCGTCGGCGCGCAGGACCCGCTCGGCCTCGCGGGCATACGTCACGGAGGTGAGGTGCGCAGGAACCCGCGAACCACCGAACACATCGGCGACGATCACGTCCGCCGAACCGTCCGGCGCCGCCTCCAGCCAGGCACGGGCATCGGCACCGTGCACGGTGACACCGGCGCCGTCCGGCAACGGCAGATACTCGGTGACCAACTCCAGCAGCCCCCGGTCGGCCTCGACCACGTCCTGCCGCGAACCAGGCCGGGTCGCGGCCACGTACCGGGGCAACGTGAACGCCCCACCACCCAAGTGCAGCACGTCCAACGGCCGCCCCCGTTCCGCGACGACGTCCAGCACATGCCCCAGCCGCCGCGTGTACTCGAACTCCAGATGCGTCGGCTCATCCAGGTCCACGTACGACTGCGGCGCCCCATCAACGGTCAACAGCCAGGCCCGATCCCGATCCACATCGGGCATCAGCTTGGCAGTCCCGTGATCAACGTCCCGGGTCACGGGTATCGGCTCGTTCACGGAGTCCATTGTGCCGGTGCCGGGAAAGCACCGGGCTCGGCAGGCGCCCCAAAGGGGCGCGGGGAACTGCGCGCCCAGCCACAACGGACCCGCAGCCACCCACGCCCCATCAGCCCACCAAGCCGTCAGTCAACCTCCGTAACAGTCCCGGCCCCCACAGTCCGCCCACCCTCACGGATCGCAAACCCGAGCCCCGGCTCCAACGGCACCTCCCGCCCCAGCTCAACCGTCATCGTGACGGTGTCCCCGGGCCGAGCAACCCCCGCCTCACCGAGATCGATGTCCCCGACCACATCCGCGGTACGGATGTAGAACTGCGGCCGATACCCCGTCGACACAGCGGTCGTACGACCACCTTCACGCGCCGACAGGACATACACCTGCGCCGAGAACCGCCGGCTGGGCACGACGCTGCCGGGCGCCGCGACGATGTGCCCGCGCCGCACCGCGTCACGCGGCACCCCGCGCAGCAGCAGCGCCACGCTGTCGCCGGCCTGCGCCTCCGCCATGGGCTTGCCGAAGGTCTCCAGCCCGGTGACCACCGACTCCACGGCGGCGCCGAGCACTTCGACCCGGTCGCCCACCCGGACCGTGCCGCGCTCGACCGCACCGGTGACGACCGTCCCGCGCCCGGTGATGGTGAGCACGTTCTCGACCGGCAACAGGAACGGCGCGTCCAAGTACCGCTCGGGCATGGGCACATACGTGTCCACGGCGTCGAGCAGCGCGTCGATGGACGCCGCCCAACGGGGGTCCCCCTCAAGGGCCTTGAGGCCGGACACCCGTACGACGGGTACGGAGTCGCCGCCGTAGCCGTTCGCGGTGAGCAGTTCGCGGACCTCCAACTCGACCAGGTCGGTGAGTTCGTCGTCGCCCGCATCGGCCTTGTTGAGCGCGACCACGATGTGGTCGACGCCCACCTGCCGGGCGAGCAGCACGTGTTCGGCGGTCTGCGGCATGATCCCGTCGAGCGCGGAGACGACGAGGATCGCCCCGTCGAGCTGCGCGGCCCCGGTGACCATGTTCTTGACGTAGTCGGCGTGGCCGGGCATGTCGACGTGGGCGTAGTGCCGGGTGTCGGTCTCGTACTCGACGTGCGCGATGTTGATGGTGATGCCGCGCGCGGCCTCCTCCGGCGCCCGGTCGATACGGTCGAACGGGACGAAGGTGGACGCCCCGCGCTCGGCGAGAACCTTGGTGATGGCGGCGGTCAGGGTGGTCTTGCCGTGGTCGACATGGCCCATCGTGCCGATGTTCAGATGCGGTTTCGTGCGGACGTATGCCGTTTTGGACATGGCGGTACCTCGAAGCCTGGTGAGGTGGATGCGGGGACCCCGAGGACTCGCCGACCCTCCCCCTGCGGGGTCCGCCGGACGATCCGGAGAGGGTCAGCTTCGGGCGCCGTCGACTGCGGCCGCTAGAACAGGAACGAGGACGGGAACGGCAGCCTTCGGGGCATCCGCGACCGCGGATGCTGCGAGGTGGAAGGCGTACCGGAACATGACGCCGATCATTGCCGACGCTTTGCCCCGAGTCGAATGATTTATGAGGGCACCGGAGTTCAGGTGCCGACGCTCTTCAAGCCCCGATGTTCTTCAGGCCCCGATGTTCTTCAGTGCCTCACGCACCGACAGCGGCGCGAACCGCCCCTTCTCCCTCGCCAGGAACCCACGTACCGCCTCCGGATCCGTCCAGGCGTACTCCCGCAGGCACCAGCCGATCGCCTTGCGGATGAAGAAGTCCGGGTGTCCGGACTGGCGCAGGCAGTACGCGAAGAGGCGCTCGGTGTCGGTGTGCTCCTTGTAGGTCAGCTGGTGGAGCAGGGCCGTACGGGCGACCCACAGGTCGTCGTCGACGATCCACTCGTCCATGTCGGCCTTGAGCTTCGGATCGGCGGCGACCAGGCCTCCCACTACGTGGGAGGCGAGTGCGTCGACGGTGTCCCACCAGGGGACGGTCGATACGAGGTACCGGGCGACCGGCAGGAAGCCGGACGTGCAGCGCTTCACATGGCGGCGCAGGTAGTCCACCGCGAAGTACTGGTACTCGCGCTCCGGCAGTTCCCAGCAGCGCAGGGCGATCGCGACGCAGTCGGCCTCGTCCGGGCGGGGCGTGCCCTCCAGGACCGTGCGGGACAGGGCACGGCGCAGGGGTGTGGGGAGGCCCAGGAAGGGCGCCACGTCCTTCATGTACGCCCGCATCGGCGCGGCCCGCTCGGGGTCGGCCGCGGCGGCGTACGCAGCGGTGAGCCGCTCCAGCACGGTGTCGGCGAGAACGCTGCCGGGCACCGCCGGGGTGCCCGCACCTGTGACGCTCATGAGACGAACCATACGGCGATCACATACACAGGTCGGTTAGTGTCGCCGACATGCTCGCCGATGCCACCACCCGTTCTGGGGGCACCGCCACGGCCTCTCCCCGGGCCGTAGCCACGGAGCTCGCCGTAGCCGTACCCGCGGCCGTGCCCGTCGCCCCCCTGGTGCCCGACGTCCCGACCAGCTTCGCCTCGCGCTGCACGAGAGCCCTGCTCTCGCCGTGGTCGCGGCTGTCGCTGCTCCTCGTCCTGCTCGCCGGGGCGGCGTCGACGGTGCTGCTCTTCCATCCGCAGCGGCTGCTCTCCGACGGCTGGCCGCCCCAACTCGGCGGCGCCATGGCCGCGTTGGTGTTCGCGGCGGCGTACGGCCTGTGCAGCGTGGCGTTCGTACCGCGCCCGCTGCTGAACCTCGCGGCGGGCGCCCTGTTCGGCTCCCAGCTGGGCACCGTCTCGGCGCTGGCGGGCACGGTGCTCGGCGCCGGGATCTCCTTCGGCCTGGGCCGCGTGCTGGGCCAGGACGCCCTGCGCCCGCTGCTGCGGGGTCGATGGCTCAAGGCGGCAGACGGCCAGCTCAGCCGGCACGGCTTCCGCTCGATGATGGCGGCACGACTCTTCCCGGGACTGCCGTTCTGGGGCGTGAACTACTGCGCCGCCGTCTCCCGCATGCGCTGGATGCCGTTCCTGCTCGCGACGGCACTCGGGTCGATCCCGAACACCGCCGCGTACGTCGTCGCTGGCGCCCGTGCCTCCAGCCCCACCTCGCCGGCGTTCCTGATCGCGATGGCCTGCATCGCCCTGCCCGCCCTGGGCGGCGCGGTGGTGGCCTGGCGCAAGCGCCACCACCTGCGGGACCACTGAACAACCGGACGGGCAGCACCCAGACGGGAAACAACGAGACAGCTCAGACAGCTTCCAGGATCATCGCGTTGGCGAGGCCGCCCGCCTCGCACATCGTCTGTAGCCCGTAGCGCGCCCCGCGGTCCCGCATCGCGTGCACGAGTGTGGTCGTCAGCCGCGTACCGCTCGCGCCGAGCGGATGCCCGATCGCGATGGCCCCGCCGTGCACGTTGACCTTGGCGAGATCGGCGCCCGTCTCCTGCTGCCAGGCCAGAACGACACTGGAGAACGCCTCGTTGACCTCGAACAGGTCGATGTCGTCGAGGGTGAGCGAGGCCCGGCGCAGCACCTTCTCGGTGGCCGGGATGACGCCGGTGAGCATGAGGAGTGGATCGGAACCGGTCACGGCGAAGCTGTGCAGCCGAGCGAGCGGGCGCAGGCCGAGACGGGCCGCGGTCTCGCTGGAGGTTATGAGGACGGCGGAGGCACCGTCGTTGATGGGGCTGGAGTTGCCGGCGGTGATGTTCCACTCGATCTGCGGGAAGCGCTCGGCATAACTCGGGTCGTAGAAGGCGGGCTTCAGGCCGCCGAGGATCTCGGTCGTGCTGCCGGGCCGTACACACTCGTCGCGCGAGGCGTCCGCCAGGGGCGCCACCTGGGCGTCGAACAGACCCGCGTCCCACGCGGCGGCCGCCTTGTGGTGCGAGGAGACCGCGAAGGCGTCCAGCTGATCGCGTGTCATCGACCACTTCGCGGCGATGAGTTCGGCGCTGATGCCCTGCGGGACGAGGCCCTCCGGGTAGCGCCCGGCGACACCGGGGCCGAATGGGTCCGTGCCGGGCAGCACGGCCGACCCCATCGGCACCCGCCCCATGGACTCCACTCCACAGGCCACGACCAGGTCGTACGCCCCCGAGATCACACCTTGCGCCGCGAAGTGCACGGCCTGCTGGGAGGAGCCGCACTGGCGGTCCACCGTGGTCGCGGGCACCGACTCCGGGAAGCCCGCCGACAGCACGGCCTGCCGGGTGATGTTGACGGCCTGCTCACCGACCTGGGTGACCGTACCGCCGATGACGTCGTCGATGGCCTCCGGGGCGATCCCGGTGCGTTCGACGAGGGTGCGCAGGGTGTGCGCGAGGAGTTCGACGGGGTGGACCTGAGCGAGGGTGCCGTTCGGCTTGCCCTTGCCCACGGGCGTGCGTACGGCTTCGACGATCACTGCGTCACGCCCAATTTTTATAGACATGGTGCGGGCCTCCATGACAGCCAGAACTACCAGTGAGTAGGAAATCCAAACTCACCATAGCCCCGTGAGTTGGAAAATCAAACCCTCCCTTAAAGTGGGTGCTATGGCCGACCCAAAAAACAAGCCCGCCCCGAAAGACCCGCGCCCCTGCTCCATCGCCGACGCCCTCGCACTCGTCGGCGAGAAGTACTCCCTGCTCGTCCTGCGGGAGGTATGCCTGGGCAACCGCCGCTTCGACCAGTTGGTCCGCAACATCGGCGCCCCGCGCGACGTCCTGGCCAGCCGGCTGCGCCGCCTCGTCGACGCCGGGATCCTGACCCGGCGGACGTACAGCGAGCACCCGCAGCGCTTCGAGTACCGGCCCACGGAGGCGGGTCTCGAACTGGAGCCGGTTCTGATGACCCTCATGGCGTGGGGCGACCGCCATCTTCGGAAGGACACGCTCGACCGCCCCATGGTGATCGAGCACATCTGCGGCAACGAACTGGTCCCTGCCGTCACCTGCACCGCCTGCGGCGACCCCGTCCGCCACGAGGACCTGACGGCCCACCCGCAGACCCCCGGCTGGACAGTGACGGGCCCGACGGCCGCCTGATCAAAAACCCTGATCAGAAACGAAGCGCGTCACGCACCCTTGTAAACGTCCAACCGCCCGCACATCCCGAACTTCCCGTACGCCGAAGGCTGTTCAGCCCGTACAACAGCATCGGCGAGGTGGGAGAAGTCCCCCTGTTCGAGCCGTTCGAGCTGCTCCCCCGTGGCCGCGGCGGCGGCCCGCGCGCCCCGCTCCCACCGCTCGCGCCAGTCCGCGAGCCGTGGTCGTACCAGCGCGGCGGCGGCCTTATGGAAAGCGGTCAGCGCTTCCGGACCCTCGGCGGAGCGCAGCGCCTCGTAGCCCTCCAGCGCGAGGTCGCGCCGGGCTCGGGCGACGCGTTCCTGCTCCGCCTCGGGCGCGTCGGCCGGGATCACGGTGACGGCGGCGTACGTTTCGGGATCGGTGAGGTACTGCGGGGGCAGTGTGAGCACCGCGTCCCCCGCCTCGGGCAGCCCGCTGTTCTGCATGAGGACGGTGATGCGCAGGTCGCCCTCGTTGACGAGCCGGTGGATGGTCCCCGGCGTGAACCAGGCGACCGTCCCGGCCGCGAGCGGCGTGACCTCGTATCCGGACGTCGTGCCGGAAATTGTGTCGGCCATGGTGAGCGTCTGCACCGCACCCCGCCCGCCGGTGACGACGTACCCCTCCGAACAGGTCAGGTGCATATGGGGAGTTCCGCCGCACACACCCTCGTCAACGCCGGCCTCGGCCGGCCAGTCGTAGACCGACAGATGCGAGACCGCGACCCCACCCGGCAGCCCGGAAAAACCACTCACCACGGGCGCGCCTCCAAGTACTTGGCGATCTCCTCCCGCTCCCAGGCTCCGTCGGCCACGACGACGCGGTAGCGCCGGGTGAGCGTGTCGCCGGGGGCCACCTCCAGTTCGTCGTAGAAGGCGAAGGAGGGAGCGATCCCCGCGAACGGCTCGTTGCGTACGAACCAGTGGTCGGGGTGGCTGCCCTGGGCGCCGGTGTGATCGTTCTCGGGGGCGTGCGCGAAGACGACGGTCGCGTGGCCGTCGGTGCCGTCGTGTTCGCCGGAGACGGCGAGCCAGGGGCCCTGGGTGCCCATCAGCTCGGGGCCCTCGCCGTCGGGGCCGATGATCCGGCCGTCGCGGAAAGCACGGGGTCCGCGCCAGAACAGGCCCGTGTAGCCCGCCGCCTCGCGTCCCGCGGTGGTCGGGCTACCGAAGAGGAGCGGCTCGGCACGGCGGTTCGTCACGGCGCTCGTCCAGGTCAGCGCCCACGAACCGGACTCCGTGTCGACATCGTGCACCTCGATCCGGCGCTGCTCGTCGGCCCAGAGTTCGCCGCTGTACGGGTGCCAGGTCAGCCGTTCGGCGATGACGAGACGTTCGGCGCCCGCGTCGTCGTGGATGTCGATCTCGTCGAAGGCGACATGGGCCATCGACCCGACCCGCTCTGGGAGTTCGAGATATCCCTCGCCGTGAACGTATGTGTTGCCGCCCCACAGGTTCGCGCCCGACAGATGCGAGGCGGTGAACTGCAGGCCCTTGTGCCAGCGGTGGTCGTTGGGCCGGTAGTCCGTGACGACGTCACCGGCCAGCGTCCTGATCGGGTGGAGGTACGGCTTGGGCGCCTCCCAGGCGGCCTCGGGCCGGTACACGTAGCTGAACAGCTCGACGCCGGTGGCCGGTTCGGTCACCGTGATGCGGTCGCCGTGGGCGTGGACGATACGCAGGCCGGTCACGCCGACACCTCCTCGCGCGCCACGGGCGCCCAGCCGGGGGCGCCACCGTGCAGCGCCGTGTAGTAGGGGTCGCCGGGACCGATCTCGCCCGCCCGTACGGTCGTGTCCGTGAACGCCGACTTGTAGAGCGCGGTGATCAGCTCCAGGCTGGTGCGCCCGTCCGTGCCGCTGCTGCGCGGCCGTTCGCCGGCCCGCATGCTCACGACGAGTTCGCGCAGCTGCTCCAGGTGCGAACTCGGCACGTCGGGCCCGAAGTCCTGCCAGGCCGCGACCTCCTCACCCAATACGTCCGGGGCGGGTGTGATGCGCCAGTTGTCGTTGCTGTGCCCGTACAGGTGGGTGAGTTCGACGGTGGCGCGCTCGCAGTCGATGCGGATACGGCTGACCTCGTCGGGGCTCAGCACGCTGTTCACCACGGTCGCCATCGCGCCGTTCTCGAAGCGGACCAGCGCGGTCGAGACGTCCTCGGTCTCCACGTCGTGCACCAGCCGCCCGGCCATGGCCTTCACCTCGCTCCACGGCCCGAGCAGATCGAGCAGCAGGTCCATCTGGTGGATGCCGTGTCCCATCGCCGGACCGCCGCCCTCCGTCGCCCAGCGCCCACGCCAGGGCACGGCGTAGTAAGCGGTGTCGCGGTACCAGGTGGTCTGGCAGTGCGCCACGAGCGGCCGTCCCATGGCCCGCTCGGCGAGCAGCCGCCGCACATGCCGGGTGCCGGAGCCGAAGCGATGCTGGAAGACGATGGAGGCGTACGGCCCGCCGGCCTCTCCCTCTTCTTCGGGGCCTTCCTCGTCCTCCACGGCGTCGAAGTCGGCCAGGCTCGGCACCGGCGGCTTCTCGCACCACACCCAGGCGCCGGCCCGCAGCGCGGCGACGGTCTGCGCGCGGTGCAGGGTGGGCGGGGTGCAGATGGTGACGAGGTCGGGCCGCTGTTCCCGGAGCATCTGCTCCAGATCGGTGTAGGCGTGCGGGATCCCGGCCTCGGCGCAGAAGGACCCGACCGAGTTGGCATCGATGTCAACGGCCGCGACGACCTCGGTCTCACCCTCCTCGGCGAGCCGGGCCAGCGCCGGGAAGTGGGAGCCGCGGCCGATGGCACCGGCGCCGACCACGGCGGCCCTGACGCGGCGGCCGGTGAGCGGCGACAAGGGCTGGAACGCCCCGGGGTGGGTGGCGGGTGTGGACATGGGCGTGATCAGCACTCCTCCGGAGACAGCGAGCGCGTCCAGCAAGCGCTTTCCTCCGCTGCAACGTATGCGCCGCCCCCGCAGCTGGTCAACACCGCGAAGCCGGAGTCGTCGGACCACTCGTGAAACCTCTGTGTGCGGAGTCGCCCGGCCGCCCGCGAAACCCCTGTGCCCGGAGTCGCCCACGCCGTGAAACCCCTGTGTCGGGCCTGTCACACCGGGACGCTACGCTGCCTCTCATACACACTCGATCACCGCGCGCGGCGTTTTGGTGTGCCCTTTGCCGCTCCACGATCAGCACTTGGACGTCGTCACTCCATGTCTTGGTTTGAATCCCTCATCCTCGGGCTCGTCCAGGGGCTGACCGAGTTCCTCCCCGTCTCCTCCAGTGCGCATCTGCGGCTTACGGCGGCCTTCTCCGGCTGGAAGGACCCGGGCGCGGCCTTCACGGCGATCACGCAGCTCGGTACGGAGGCAGCCGTGCTGATCTACTTCCGCAAGGACGTCGGGCGGATTCTCGCCGCGTGGTTCCGGTCGCTCACGAACAAGGAGATGCGGCGCGACCACGACGCCCAGATGGGCTGGCTGGTGATCGTCGGCTCCATCCCGATCGGCGTGCTCGGAGTCACGCTCAAGGACCAGATCGAGGGGCCGTTCCGGGACCTGCGCATCACCGCCACGATGCTGATCGTGGTGGGCGTCGTCATCGGCGTCGCCGACCGGCTCGCGGCCCGCGACGAGACGGGCGGCCGGCACCGGGCGCCCAAGCAGCGCAAGACACTGGAGAACCTGAACGCCAAGGACGGCCTCCTGTACGGCCTTTGCCAGGCGATGGCCCTTGTCCCCGGCGTCTCCCGCTCGGGCGCGACCATCAGCGGCGGCCTGTTCATGGGCTACACCCGTGAGGCGGCGGCCCGTTACTCCTTCCTCCTCGCCATGCCGGCCGTACTGGCCTCCGGCGCCTTCGAGTTGAAGGACGCGGCGGAGGAAGGGCATGTCGCGTGGGGCCCGACGATGTTCGCGACACTGATCGCATTCGTGGTCGGATATGCCGTAATCGCCTGGTTCATGAAGTTCATCTCGCACAAGAGCTTCATGCCGTTCGTCTACTACCGCATCGCCCTCGGCATCGTCATCATCGCGCTGGTGACGGCGGGCGCACTGAGCCCGCACGCGGCCGAGTCGGCGAACTGAGTTACCGCTCGGGCAGGGCGAGAGCCCACGGCTCGGGCTCGATTCCGACACCGTTGGCGACGTAGGCGATGGTGCGGTACCACCCCGCCAGCACAAGGAATTCGATCGCTTCGGGTTCGTCGAGATGCTCCCGCAGGCCGGACCAGGCAGCGCCACTCAGGTGTGCGTCGGCGTGGAGTTCGTCGACGGCTCGGAGCAGCGCGGACTGCCGGGGCGACCAGTCCGGGTCGTCCGGGGTGCCGGTCGCGGTCAAGGTGACCTGCCGCGGGGTGAGTTGGGCGATTTCGGCGTACGTCGCCATGTGGACGCCCCACTCGTAGGCGCAGTCGGCGCGGGCACAGACACGGGCGATGACGAGTTCGCGGTCTGCGGCACTCAGGCGGCCGTGGACGAGGAGCCCGGCGCCCAACGCGCGCATCCGTGAGGCGAGTTCGGGGTGGCGTTCGAGAACCTTGAAGAGCATCAGGGGTTCACGGGAGACGCCGGGTGGCATCCAGCGGTGCAGGGCGCGGTCGGTGTCGGGGGCGTAGGGCGGGGTGACTCCTTCGATGCGCTGATTCATGTTCACAAACTCTTGCGCTTCTGAAATCGAAGCGCAAGGGTGAATCAGGAGATCGCCATGACCCAGGCGAGGAGGCCCTGTTGGAACCGACCCCCACCCCCGGTCGCCCGGTACGCGGATCGGCCACCGGCCGCCCCGTCATGGCCGCGCTCGACCTCCTCGGCCGGCGCTGGACACTCCGCGCGATCTGGGAACTCCACCGGCACGCCACCCCGATCGGCTTCCGTGACCTGCAACGCCGCTGCGACGACATGTCCTCCAGCGTCCTCTCCACCCGCCTCACGGAGCTGCGCGAGGCGGACATCGCGACGCAGACGCCCGACGGGGCATGGCAGTTGACCCCGCTGGGCGAGGACCTCGTAACGGCGATGGGGCCGTTGCTGGACTGGTCGCGGGTGTGGGCCGAGCGGCGGGGGTGAACCCACCTCATGGCGCTGACCCAGCAGTTCGCCCGGGTGACGTCCGAGTACCTCGACCGCTGCCGCGCTTCGGTCCTCGCCGCGTCCGGCGCGTCACCGGGCTGGAATCCACCGCAAGGCGACCTGCTCGACACGGGCTGGGCTGTGTGGGGCCTGATCCGCTACTGCCGCTCGACCGGCGCCGACCCTGATGTGATCGCCCTTCTTGACCGGGCCGTCTCGGGCGATCCCGACGGGAACGTGGGATTCCTGGACCACGACGAGGTGTACGACGGTTTCGGCGATCCGCCCCGGCTGCTCGCCCCTGGCGCGGTCGCCGACATCGCCGCGGCACTGGACCGTGTCCGACTCGGCGACCTGCTCGCGGACCTGCCGGCGTCCACCGTGGACGCGGCCGCCGTCTGCGGATTCGGTGCCGGATTCAGCGGCGACGTACGAGGCCATCTGACCGAACACTTCGCCGCCCTGCGGGAGTTCTACCGAGCCGCGGCGCATCACGCCCAGCACATCGTCACGTGGGTCGACTGAGCGAACAGCCTCCACCTCGCGCCCGTGACCAACCCCATACGGTCTGAGTAGCCGTCCGGTAGCGCAGTGTCAGTCCTTGCCCCTAGGCTGTTCGCATGTCCCCCGATTTCTTGGCCCCTGGTTCCGTGCGGTCTGCTGCCGAGGTGAATGAGCAGATCCGGGCACTCTGGCTGCGTGCGGGCGGCTCGCTCTCCACCCAAGAGCGGGAGGAATACGAGCTGTTGGTGGTCGAGTGGGCCGCCGCGATCCGCGACGAGGTCATCGCGGCCGCCTGACCCGAGCGGTGCATAGGATCCACCGCGTGGAGCATCTCAGCAGCGTGCCGGAGCGCCAGGGGCTCGTCATCTTCCTGAACGGCACGTCCAGTTCGGGCAAGTCGAGCATCGCGGCCGAGCTGGTTCGGATGCTGGACGAGCCGTATTTCCATATGCCGGTCGACGTGTTCCACGCGATGCGCTCACCGGTCCCGATCGAGCCCGGCGACCTCGACACCGTGCTGCACCGCACCTGGCGGGGCTACCACCGTGCCGTCGCCGGGATGGCCGCCGCCGGCAACAACGTCGTCGTGGACCATGTGCTGAGCGCCGAGTGGCGGCTGCGGGACTGCCTCTCGCTGTTCGTCCCCGAGGACGTGGTGCTCGTCGGCGTGCACTGTCCGCCGGAGGAACTGGAACGCCGCGAGCGCGAACGCGCCGACCGGCCGACCGGTCTCGCCGCCCGGCAAGTCACCCAGGTCCACGCGCACGGCGTCTACGACATCGAGTGCGACACCAGCCGTTGGGGGCCGGCCGAATGTGCCCGCCGTATCAAGGACTTCCTGCCCGGCAGACCGAGACCGACGGCGTTCGAGCGGTTGCGGGCCGCAGCGTAGGGCTCGCTCATCGTCCGCCCGACACCCGGAGCACCACGCCCGTCGCGTACGGCGTGTCCGGCGACAACGGCCAGGCGATCGCGGCACAGGCCTCGCTCAGCCTCCCGCCCGACACCCGCAGACCCCCCGTCGCATCGGACACGTCCGGCGACAACATCCGGAAGCGCACGGCACAGCGCTCACCGCCCTCCCGCCACCCGCAGCACCGCCCCCGTCGCGTACGACGCGTCCGGCGACATCAGCCAGGCGATCGCGGCGGCCACCTCCTCGGCCTGCCCCGGGCGGCGCAGCGGAATCGAGGCCGCCACACGCTGGGCGCGGTCCGGGTCGCCCGACCTCGCGTGGATCTCCGTGTCGATGATGCCGGGAGCGACCGCGTTGACGCGGATGCCGTCGGGGCCGAGTTCCTTGGCGAGGCCCAGGGTGAGGGCGTCGACGGCGGCCTTTGTGGCGGCGTAGTGGACGTAGTCCCCGGGGCTGCCGAGGGTGGCGGCGGACGACGACACGTTCACGATCACGCCGTTCCCCCGGGCCGTCATCACCCGCGCGGCACGGCGTGCACACAGCAGTGTGCCGAGCAGGTTGACCTCGACGACCCGGCGCAGGTCGGCGGGGTCGGTGTCGGCGAGCCGGCCGAACGGTCCGGTGATCCCGGCGTTGTTCACCAGGCCTGTGACCGGCCCGAGTTCCTTCTCCGCCGCTGTGAAGAGCCGCTCGACGTCCGCCTCGACCGCCGTGTCGGCCCGTACGCACACCGAACGCGCCCCGGTCCGCCGTACCGCGTCCGCCACCTCCTCGGCGGCCTTCGCGTCCCGGAGATACGCCACCACCACGTCGTGCCCGTCCTCCGCGAGCCGCCGGCAGGTCGCGGCGCCGATCCCCCGGCTGCCCCCGGTGACGACCGTGACAAGACGCTTCATGAGCACTCCCCGCGACGAATACCGATGAATATCGACGAGTAACCACCCAATGTTCCCCACCTTGTCCCCGCGTACCCCTTGGCGCGACACGCTCCGTAGCCAACACTGAGCCGATGACGCAGCGTGTGGAACTGGCGATTGTGATGGACCGGCTGGCCGTGGACGAAGTGATCACCGAATACGCGGTGGCGGTGGACGACGGCGACTGGGAGGCGTACCGGAAACTGTTCGCCCCGAACGGGCGCGCCGACTACCGGTCCGCCGGAGGAATCGAGGGAGACACGGACCAGATCGCCGAATGGCTCGCGGAGAGCATGAAGCTGTTCCCGATGCGGCAGCATCTGATCGTCAACCGGCGGATCCGCTTCGGAGCCCTGGACCAGCACACCGACGACACCGCCCGCGTCCAGGCCGACTACGTCAATCCGATGCGCTTCGCCAAGGAGGACGACAGTGACACCTCCACTTCGCCCGACTTCGTGTGCGGCGGGCGGTACGCGTTCGGGCTGCTGCGGACATACGACGGCTGGCGGCTGACCGAGGTCGTCGTGGAGGAGAAGTGGCGGCGTCTTCCCGAACGGCGCCCGGAAGCCGTGATCAACTGATACGACCGGTTCGGCGTCCGCTGTCCGGGATCGGCCGCGGCACGCACACTGGAGCCACCAGCGGGTAGGGGGTTCATATGAAGACCTTCGGCGACTGGCTCGTCTCCCCCTGGCGGCGCTCCTTGCTCGCCGTGCTCGCGGGCACCCTGCCCGTGTTCGCGTTCCCCGCGCCGTCCCTGTGGTGGTTCGCCTACGTCGCGCTCGTCCCCTGGATCCTGCTGACCCGCTCGGCGCCGACCGGGCGCCGGGCGGTCTACGACGGCTGGTTCGGGGGGCTCGGCTTCATGCTGGCCGTGCACAGCTGGCTGATGCCGAGCCTGAGCGTGTTCATCGTGGTCATCGCCGGGCTGCTGGGCGCGCTGTGGGCGCCGTGGGGCTGGCTGGTGCGCCGCTTCCTCGGCGGCGCGCCGTCGGCGAGGCGGGGTGCCGCCGCGCTCCTGGTCCTGCCCTCGGGCTGGCTGACGGTCGAACTCGTGCGGTCCTGGCAGGGGTTGGGCGGCCCCTGGGGTCTGCTCGGCTCCACCCAGTGGCAGGTGGAACCGGCGCTACGGCTCGCGTCCGTCGGCGGGGTGTGGCTGCTGAGCTTCCTGGTGGTCGCCGTCAATGTCGCGGTCGCCGTGCTGGTCGCGGTCCGCGCGGTGCGGGTGCCCGCGGTCGCCGGACTTCTCGTCACCGCCGCCGTGACCTCGGCGGCGTGGGTGTGGTCGCCGCGCCCCGACATCGACGGCCGCGTCCGGATCGCCGTCGTGCAGCCCGGGATCATCGACGGCGACGACAGCGGCGACCGGCGCTTCGACCGCGAGGAGCAGCTGACCCGCCAACTCGCCGGCCAGGACGTCGACTTGATCGCCTGGGGCGAGAGCAGCGTCAGCTTCGACCTCACCAAGCGGCCGGACTACGCGCGCCGTATCGCCGCCCTCTCCAAGGAGACCGGCGCCGACATCCTGGTCAACGTGGACGCCGAACGCTCCGACAAGCCCGGCATCTACAAGAGCTCGATCCTGGTCGGCCCGGACGGCCTCACCGGCGACCGCTACGACAAGATGCGGCTCGTCCCCTTCGGCGAGTACATCCCGTTCCGCTCCCTGCTCGGCTGGGCCACCTCGGTCGGCAAGGCGGCGGGCGTGGACCGCAGGCACGGCTCCGAGCAGGTGGTCATGGACGTGGGGCACGGGCTGCGCATCGGCCCGCTGATCTGCTTCGAGACCGCGTTCCCCGACATGAGCCGCCATCTCGCCCAGGACGGCGCCGACGTGCTGCTCGCCCAGTCGTCGACCTCGTCGTTCCAGCACAGCTGGGCCCCCGAACAGCACGCCACCCTCGCCGCCCTGCGCGCCGCCGAGACCGGCCGCCCGATGGTCCACGCCACCCTGACCGGCGTCT
Source organism: Streptomyces xylophagus (assembly GCF_000716435.1). GTDB lineage: Bacteria > Actinomycetota > Actinomycetes > Streptomycetales > Streptomycetaceae > Streptomyces > Streptomyces xylophagus. The sequence goes on along the minus strand of NZ_JNWO01000005.1, from coordinate 79,510 downwards.
CCGCCGTCTACGGCCCGAGCGGCCGGCGCATCGGCCCGTGGATCGGCACGAACGCCAGCACGACCCGGGTCTACGACGTCCCGCTCGCGCACGGCGTCACACCGTACGTCCGCTACGGCGCCTGGCCGGTGGGTCTGGCCCTGCTGGTGCTCGCGGCGATGTGTGCCGGTGAGGGTGTGCAGGCGCTCAGGCTGCGGCGGACCGGTCCGCAACCGCTCGTACCACCCGCTCGCACAGCTCATGAGTCGCCAGCGCGTCCCGGGCACTGAGCATCTTGCCGGCGCGCACCGCGTCCAGGAAGGCGAGCACGGCCTGCTCGATGCCGCGCTGCCGGGCCACCGGCACCCAGTCACCGCGGCGCCGTATCGTCGGCTGGCCCTTGTGGTCGACGACCTCCGCGAGGTTGAGGACCTGACGCTTGGTGTCCTGGCCCGACACCTCCAGGATCTCCTCCACCGAGCCGCTGAGCCGGTTCATCACCCCGAGCGCGGTGAAGCCGTCGCCGGAGAGCTGGAGCACCAGGTGGTGCAGCAGTCCGTCCTGGGTGCGGGCGCGCACGGTCATGTCCTCGACCGGCCCCGGCACCAGGAACCGCAGGGTGTCCACGATGTGGATGAAGTCGTCCAGGATCATCGCGCGCGGCTCCTCGGGGAGCCCGATCCGGTTCTTCTGCATCAGGATCAACTCGCGCGGATGGTCGGCGCACTGCGCGTACCCGGGGGCGTAGCGCCGGTTGAACCCGACCGCGAGCGACACGTTCCGCTCCTCCGCGAGCCCCACCAGCCGCTCGGAATCGGCGAGTTCGTAGGCGAGCGGCTTGTCGACGTACGTCGGTACGCCCGCCTCCAGCAGCCGGGTGACGATCTCGGGGTGCACGACGGTCGGCGCGTGCACGAACGCGGCGTCGAGGCCCTGCGCGAGAAGTGCGTCGAGGTCGGTGTGCCGCCGCTCCGCCGGCACATGGAGGCCGTCGGCGACCCGGGCGAGTGTGGCGGGGGTGCGGGTCTGCAGATGAAGTTCGACACCGGGCAGGCTGCCGAGAACCGGCAGGTAGGCCTTCTGCGCGATGTCACCGAGTCCGATGCAGCCGACCTTCACGGAGTCTCCCTAACGCTCGCCCGGCGGTACCTCGGAAGCATACGGCGGGGGATATCCGCTGGTGCGGGCGGACCGGGCGCGCGAGGATGCGGGCATGACCATCGAGCGCACTGAACCCGCGACCACCGCCGACGAACGCACCATGCTGGAGGGCTGGCTCACGTACCACCGGGAGACCCTGGCCTGGAAGTGCGAGGGGCTGACCGACGAGCAGTTGAGGACCGCGTCCGTGGAGCCGTCCACGCTGTCGCTCATGGGCCTGGTGCGGCACATGGCGGAGGTGGAACGGGGCTGGTTCCGCAAGGTCATGGCGGACGAGCAGGCGGACCCGATCTACTTCACCGAGGAGGACCCGGACGGCGACTTCCACACCACCGGGACGGACACCTGGGCGGAGGCGCACACCACCTGGCGGGCCGAGATCGCGGTGGCGAACGAGCACGCGGCCCGGTTCACCCTGGACGACCACTCCCTGGGCAAGCACCGGCGCACCGGTGAGCGCTTCAACCTGCGCTGGATCTACACGCACATGATCGAGGAGTACGCGCGGCACAACGGCCACGCCGACCTGCTCCGCGAGCGCATCGACGGCAACACCGGCGACTGACGTCACGTCACCCGGGGCGGGCGCGGGCCGTCCGTAAGGGGGCGGAGATCACCCGTGTGGGGCATCATCCGCCCGTCCGGTGTTCCAAACGGGGCCGGAACCAGCAGAGTTGCGCGGGTGCATCGAACGACGACCACCGCAACGCTCCTGGTCACCGTGGCTGTCTCGGCCCTCTCCGGCTGTGTGACCGTCCAGCGGCCGCCCGCCCCCGCGCCCCCTGCCGCGCCACCGTCCCAAGCGTCGGTGCCGCGTCCGGACGGCAGCGCGGAGCCGCAGGTCGTGCAGGCCCCGGCACGGGAGGCACTGGAACTCATCGACCCGTCCCACCGCCCGAAACCGGCCCCGCATCCGCCGCACCGCGCACCGGTCACGCCCCCGAAGGCGGCACAGGCACCGGTCCCCCGCGCACACCCGCATCCCCATCCCCACCCTCATCCGCACCCGAAGCCGCGCCACCCCCGGCAGCCGGGCGCGGACATCCCCGACGTGGTGAAGTCGGTACCGAAGAACACGACGGACGTCTGTGCCCTGGGCAGGAAGTACGGTGGCTGGAAGCCGGACAGCCCCCAGTCGATCATCTGCGGTCAGACGTACAGCCGTTGAGGCCAGCGGGACCCTGCCGACCAGACCCTAGGGCCGCTGTCTCGGCGGCCCCCAAGTCCCGTCTCCCGCTGAGCCCCCTTCGGTGTCGAGCCGCAGTTCCAGTCGGCTGATCGCGGCCCGTACGCCGTTGCCGTAGCCGTCGTCGGCGAGGACCGCGCAGGCGCCCCGGGCCCGGTGGAGGTGGGTGCGGGCGGCGTCGGCGCGGCCGAGTTTCACATAGTCGGCGGCGAGGTTGAGGTGCAGGGAGGGGTAGAAGGCGCGGACCGCGATCGCCCCCTCCTCGCCGTTGTCGCCGGTGTCCCGCCCGTCCGTCAGTTCGTCCGCCGCCGACAACGCCCGGAGATCCCAGGCGAGTTCGTCGGTCGGGTCGTCCTGGGTGTCGGCCAGGTAGTGGGCCAAGGTGCAGCGGTGGAGCGGGTCGCCGTCCTCGCCCAGCTCCGCCCACAGGCCCAGCAGCCGGTCCCGGGCCTCCTCGCGGTCGCCGCCGTGGTGCAGCATGACGACCTGTCCGATCCGCGTCAGCAGAGCGTCCGGCGCCGCCTGTCCCTGTCGCTCCGCCACCGCGTCCTCCGCACCTCGTCAGCCGTACCAGCTGTCTCGGTCGACGCTAACCGGCGGCACTGACAATCCCCGTCAGGCGGCCCCGGACCGGCCCGGTGGGGTCAGCCCAGGTTCGGGATGCGCCAGTCGATCGCGGTGTGGCCCTGCTGGGCGACGGCCTCGTCGATCTGGGTGAACGGGCGGGAGCCGAAGAACTTCTTGGCGGACAGCGGGGAGGGGTGCGCGCCCTTGACCACCACGTGCCGCTTCTCGTCGATCAGGGGGAGCTTCTTCTGCGCGTAGTTGCCCCACAGGACGAACACCGCCGGGTCGGGGCGGTCGGCCACCGCGCGGATGACCGCGTCCGTGAACTTCTCCCAGCCCTTGGCCTTGTGCGAGTTGGCCTCGCCGGAGCGGACCGTGAGCACCGCGTTGAGCAGCAGGACGCCCTGCTGGGCCCACGGCATCAGATAGCCGTTGTCCGGGATCGGGAGGTCCAGTTCCTCCTTCATCTCCTTGTAGATGTTCCGGAGGGAGGGCGGGGTCTTCACACCCGGGCGGACCGAGAAGCACAGGCCGTGTCCCTGCCCCTCGCCGTGGTACGGGTCCTGACCGAGGACCAGCACCTTCACCTGGTCGTACGGCGTCGCCTCCAGCGCGGCGAAGACCTCCTCGCGCGGAGGGTAGACCGGACCCTTCGCCCGCTCCTCCTCGACGAACTCGGTCAGCTCCTTGAAGTAGGGCTGCTGAAGCTCGTCGCCCAGGACCCCGCGCCAGGACTCGGGGAGCATGGAGATGTCGGTCACGTCAACTTCCTTACCGTGTGCGGCGACTGCGATGCGGAGCGACCGCGCTGTGCGGTCGCCTCCATGTCCCAGAACCTACAGGCGACCACTGACAACGGGTGCCGGGATCCGTGTCACCAGCTGGTCTTGCGGTACAGCTCCCACATCATCATGATCGTGGACGGGTCGAGGGCCTGTTCCCCGCCGGAGATGTCGTCGCTCGCGGCGACGTACTGCCGGCCCTGCCACAGGGGCAGCAGCCGGGTGTCGTCCACCAGGATCTGCTGGGCGTCCTCGAACTCCTTGACCACGTCGGCCCGGTCGGTCTCCCGGCGGGACTCGGGCAGCAGCACGTTGGTGATCTTCGGTGCCGGGTAGGGCGTACCGAGCGCGTTCTGCTGCCCGACGAACGGCGCGATGAAGTTCTCGGCGTCGGGGAAGTCCGGGAACCAGCCGCGCCCGAACACCGGGTACTCGCCCTTCTGGTAGCCCGTCACGTACGTCTTCCAGGGACGGCTCTTCAGGGTGATCGTGAAGAGCCCGGAGCTGTCCAACTGCCGTTTGAGTTCCCTGAATTCGAGGGCGGTCTCGGAGCCGTAGCGGTCGGACGTGTACCAGAGGGTGAGCGGGACGCGCTCGGTGATGCCCGCCTTGGTGAGGATGTTCCGCGCCTTGGGGACGCTGGGGTCGCCGAAGCTGTCGTAGAAGGCGGTGGTGTGGCCGGTGAGGCCCTTCGGGACCATGGAGTAGAGCGGGTCGACGGTGTCGCGATAGATCTTGTGGGTGATCGCGCCGCGGTCGACGATCTGGGCTACTGCCTTGCGGACGGCGGGGTTGCGGGCCCACTGGTCCTTGGGGTTGAACACCAGGTAGTTGATGTCGGTGCCGGCGCCGTCGACCAGTTGCAGGCTCTTGGAGGGGCGGCCCTGGAGGGAGACGATGTCGTCGGCGGCGAGGCCGCGGTAGGTGACGTCGATCTTCCCGTCCCGCAGCGCCTTGACCATGGTGCCGGAGTCCTGGAAGTAGCGGATCGTCACCGCGCTGTTCTCCCGCTCGGCGAAGCCCTTGTAGCGGTCGTTGCGGACGAGTTGGGCCTGCTTGCCGTCGTCGTAGGACTTCAGGGTGTACGGCCCGGAGCCGAAGACCTTGCCGTCCTTGCGCAGGGAGTGCGCGGGGTAGTCGTCGGGGTCGACGATCGACATGGCCGGGGTGGCGAGCACGAACGGGAAGGTGGCGTCGGGCTTGTTGAGGTGGAAGACGACGTCGCGGTCGCCGATCACCTGCACCCGGTCGAGGCTGCCGAGCAGGCCCGCGGGGCCGCCCGGGACGTCGATCTGTCTGATCCGGTCGATGGAGTGCTTGACGGCCTGGGCGTCGAGGGTGTCGCCGTCGGCGAACTTCATGCCCGCGCGCAGTGCGCAGCGGTACGTGGTGTTCGAGGCGTCCGTGAAGCGGCACTTGGCGGCGTCCGCCTGGGGTGTGGTCGCGCCGTTCGGATAGGCCAGCAGCGTCTGGTAGATGTTGCGGAACAGTTCCCAGGAGCCGTCCCAGGAGGCGGCCGGGTCGAGTGTGCTGGGGGCGCTGGTGGTCCCGACGACGATGGGTCCGCGGTCGTCGGGATTCCCGTCCGAGAACACTCCGCATCCGGCCACCAGGGATATCGACGCCATCGCCGCGACTCTGCGCAGGCCTCGGTTCCGGTTGAACACGCGCACGCTCCTCGATCCGCCGTACCAAGGGTCGGCAGACCATACCGCAGTGCCCCGGCCGGTCGAGCAAGGTTCGGACGGGGCCTTTGATCAGCGTTTTTATGACGACGTTGTCATTCGACTGTGCGCGGTTTCGTGCCTCGACACGGGCGCCGATTTCGTCAAGTGAACTGCAAAGAAATCGACGCCCGGACGGATTGGTCAGCCGACTCCGGCGTTCAGGAAGATGCCGCCGTCGACGACGAGGGTCTGGCCGGTGATCCAGTCGGACTGATCCGAGGTCAGGAACGCGGCGGCGCCGCCGATGTCGGACGGCACGCCGAGCCGGGCCAGCGGGTAGGAGGCGGCGGCCTCCGCCTCGCGGCCCTCGTACAGGGCGGCGGCGAACTTGGTCTTCACGACCGCCGGGGCGATCGAGTTGACCCGCACGCCGGGCGCGAACTCGTGCGCCAGCTGGAGCGTCAGGTTGATCATCGCGGCCTTGCTGACGCCGTACGCGCCGATGAACGGCGAGGCGGAGACCCCGGCGAGGGAGGCGATGTTGACGATGGCGCCGCCGTTGTCCTTCTGCCAGGCGTGCCAGGTCTTCTGGGCGAAGCCGAGCGCCGAGATGACGTTGGTCTCGAAGACCTTGCGGGCGACGTTCAGGTCGAGGTCGGCGATCGGGCCGAACACCGGGTTCGTACCGGCGTTGTTGACCAGGAAGTCGATCCGGCCGAAGGCCTCCATCGTGCGCTCGACGACGACGGCCTGGTGGGCCTCGTCGTGGGCCTTGCCGGCCACGCCGATGACGCGGTCGGCGCCGAGCGTCTCGACGGCCTCCTTGAGGGCGTCCTCGTTGCGGCCGGTGATGCAGACCCGGTCGCCGCGGGCGAGCAGGGCCTCGGCGACGCCGTAGCCGATGCCGCGGCTGGCGCCGGTGATGACGGCGACCTTGCCGGAGAGTTCAGGCAGTTCAGTCATTGTTTTCCCGCGTTCCCGTGTTCCCGTGATGCCTAGTTGAGCGGTCCGCCGGCGACGTACAGGACCTGGCCGGAGACGAAACCGGCCGCCTCGTTCGTGAAGAAGGCGACGGCGTTGGCGATGTCGTCGGGCTCGCCGACGCGCTGCACCGGGATCTGGGTGGCGGCGGCGGCCTTGAAGTCCTCGAAGCCCATGCCGACCCGGGCGGCGGTGGCGGCGGTCATGTCGGTGGCGATGAAGCCGGGGGCGACGGCGTTGGCCGTGATGCCGAACTTGCCGAGCTCGATGGCGAGGGTCTTGGTGAAGCCCTGCAGACCGGCCTTGGCGGCGGAGTAGTTGGCCTGGCCGCGGTTGCCGAGGGCGGAGGACGAGGAGAGGTTGACGATCCGGCCGAAGCCCGCGTCGACCATGTGCTTCTGGACGGCCTTGGTCATCAGGAACGAGCCGCGCAGGTGCACGCCGAGGACGGTGTCCCAGTCGGAGACGCTCATCTTGAAGAGCAGGTTGTCGCGGAGCACGCCCGCGTTGTTGACGAGGATCGTCGGCGCGCCCAGCTCGGCGACGATGCGCGTGATCGCGGCCTCGACCTGCGCCTCGTCGGAGACGTCGGCGCCGACCGCGAGGGCCTTGCCGCCGGCCGCGGTGATCTTCTCCACGGTGTCCTTGCAGGCGGCCTCGTCGAGGTCGATCACGGCGACCGCACGGCCCTCGGCCGCGAGGCGTACGGCGGTGGCGGCGCCGATGCCCCGCGCTCCGCCGGTGACGATCGCGACCCGCTGCTCAGTGGTGGACATTCCTGGTTCTCCTCGCCCTTGAGAGACTCTCGCCCTTGAAACCGCGGCCAGTCGGTGAGCGACCGCTTAGTACCTTCGGCAGACGTGACGCTAGAAGCCCTGGCACGCGGTGTCAACGTGCGCGCGGCCGGGTGTGATCCATTACCTCACCAGCAGGTCCAGCAGGCGCTCCGCCTCGGCCGCCGGATCGACGGTGAGACCGGTGTGCACGGGCCCCGGCTGCACCACCGTCGACCGGGGCGCGATCAGCCACCGGAACCGCCGCCCGGCATCGTCCGCCGCCGCCTGCCCCGCGGCCTCACCACCCGCGCACACACCTTCCACGGCACCGAGCGCGGCCCTGATTCCGGCCACGTCGGCCGCCGGGTCGAGGGCGAGCAGCCGAGCCTCGTCCAGATGGGTGCGCGCACCGACGTAGGACTGGGCGCGGCAGTAGACGAGCACCCCCGCGTTGATCTGCTCGCCGCGCTCGACGCGGGGGACGACGCGCAGCAGGGCGTACTCGAAGACGTCCCGTTCGTTGGCCTCGCTGGGCCGGATGATGTGGCGCTCGGTCACTGGAGTCCCTTGATGCGTTCATGGAGGAAGGGCACGCGCGCGAGGAGGGGTGCCGCGTACGCCTCACGGAGGAGATCCGGGGTGTCGAAGCCGGGCTCGCCGGTCAGCCAGGCGTCGGGGATCTCGGCGGTGACCTCGGCGAGGAGTTCCTCGGTGACCCGCGGTGCCAGGTCCCCGGCGGCGGTCGCGAGGTCCGGGGCGAAGCGGGCGAGGGCGTGATCGGTGGCGTCGTAGGGACGGGCCGCCGAAGTCTCCGCGCCGGGCCAGTTGTGGTGCCAGATCATGGTGGCACCGTGGTCGATGAGCCACAGGTCGCCGTGCCACATCAGGAGGTTGGGGTTGCGCCAGGAGCGGTCGACGTTGTTGACCAGCGCGTCGAACCAGACGATCCGGCCGGCCTCCTCCGGGCTCACCGTGAAGGCGAGCGGGTCGAAGCCGAGCGCGCCGGACAGGAAGTCCATGCCGAGGTTGGTGCCGCCGCTCGACCTGAGCAGTTCCTGGACCTGCTGGTCGGGTTCACCGAGGCCGAGCACCGGGTCGAGGTCGAGGGTCACCAGACGGGGAACCCGGAAGCCCAGCCGGCGGGCCAGCTCCCCCACCACGACCTCGGCGACGAGCGTCTTGCGGCCCTGTCCTGCGCCGCTGAACTTCATGACGTACGGCGCGAAGTCGTCACCCTCGACGAGCCCCGGCAGCGAACCGCCCTCGCGCAGGGGCGTGATGTAGCGGGTCGCAATGACTTCCTTGAGCATCGCCCCAGGTTACTGGTGCCCGCTACAAGCGCCTGTTCAGGCCTTATACAGGGCCGACAGCGGAACGACAGGGACGTTTTACGCACACCTGATCTCGATCAGGCCAAGCTCTCGACACCGTCTGAACGACGGTCGCCCGCACTTCGTACCCCTTTGCACAGTCACACACGCCCCCCATGGAAGGAACGTCAGCATGACCAGCGACTCGTTCGAACCCGTTACGGCGCCGTCCCGCCGCACCGCGTTGGCGGCGGTCGGCGCGGCGGGACTCGCCGTCGCGCTGACCGCGTGTTCGTCCAGCGACGACTCGTCGTCGGACTCCTCGGGCTCCACCAACACCGCGGGTTCGTCCACCGCCCAGGGTGCCGCCGGCGGTACCGAACTGGCGAAGACCTCCGACATCCCCGAGGGCGGCGGCAAGATCTTCGCCAGCCAGGGCGTGGTGGTCACCCAGCCGACGGCGGGCACGTACAAGGCGTTCTCGTCGAAGTGCACCCACCAGGGCTGTGCGGTGAGCAGCATCAGCAACGGCGTCATCGTCTGTCCGTGCCACAAGAGCGAGTTCTCCGTCACGGACGGCAGCGTGAAGAAGGGTCCCGCGACCGAGGCGCTGCCCGCCGAGCAGATCACCGTGTCCGGGGACTCCATCACGCTGGCGTGACGGTCAGCTCCGGCGCGGTCGTTTGAGACAGCCCAGCACCTCGTCCGTGGTCGCGACCGTAGCGACCAATGCGAGGGTGTTGCGGATCATCGCGGGGGTGTACTCCGAGGGCACCCCCGCGATGGCGTCCTTCGGTACGACGACGGTGTAGCCGCGGTTGACGGCGTCGAACACGGCGTTGGGAATCGCCACGTTGGCCGAGACGCCGGTGACGATCAGTGTGCGGCAGCCCAAGTTCCTTAACAGCGCGTCGACTTCGGTGCCCTGGATCGGTGACAGACCGTGCAGCCGTCGTACGACGAAGTCCTCCTCGGCGACCTCGATCGGGGGCGCGACGCGCACCGCCGTGGTGCCCGACAGCTGCTGTACGGGCAGGCGTTCGGCGGCGCGGAACAGCCGGGCGTTGTGGTTCGCGCCCCGGCCGTCCGGGCGGCGTTCGGCGACCGCGTGGATGACCTGCACCCCGCTCTCGTGGGCGGCGGCGACCAGCCGGGCGACGTTGGCGAGCGCGCCCGACGAGCGGGCGGCGAGGGCGAGTTCGGGCAGTGCGCTGTCCGGGCCGACCACCCCCTGTTGACATTCGACGGTCAGCAGTGCAGTGCCCACCGTGTCGAGGATCTCACTGAGTTGTGCGTGCGACGGCATGGCTCTCCCTTGTCGTCGACGGCCGGGGCGGGCGACAGTAACGAGCATCGCGTGCGGAGGGAAGACGGCCGACGCTCCTTCGGCCCCTTTCCTGACGCAGCGTCAGAAGCGGCTGCCCGCCGCTCGTGCCGTAGCCGAAGGGGATCGCATGACCGCCACTCAGCGTCGAGGCCGGAAGATCATGATGACACCCGAGGAACTGGACGAGTTCCTCGCCGCCGAGAGCACCTGCCGCGTGGCGACCGCCTCCGCGGACGGGGCCCCGCATGTCAGCCCCCTCTGGTTCGCCTGGGACGGCACCTCGTTGTGGCTCTACTCGATCACGCGCAGCAAGCGCTGGTCCGACCTGCGCCGCGACCCGCGCGTCGCCGTGGTGATCGACGGCGGGCACGCCTACGACGAGCTGCGGGGCGTCGAGCTGTCCGGGACCGTCGAGTTCGTGGGCGAGGCCCCGCGCACGGGCGAGCCGCATCCCGAACTCGTCGCCGTGGAGAAGCTGTTCGCGCAGAAGAACTTCGGCCTGGACGCGATGCCGTACGACGGCAGGCACGCGTGGATACGGCTGACGCCGGACACGGTCGCGTCGTGGGACTTCCGCAAGTTGGCGGCTCTGTAAGCCAGTTGCCCGTTTCCGCTGTTGCTCTGCCCGGTTCCGCTCAGGTGAGAGTCTCGGCCGCCGCCTGCAACGCCTCGACCGCCGCGCGGATGGACGGGCGGCGGTCGGCGTCCGCGCGCCAGACGACGTACACATGTCGGCGCACCCGCTGCTTGAGCGGGACGGTGACGACTCCGGCGGGCATCGGCCGGCGGCCCAGCAGAGGGGCGACGCACACGCCCAACCCGGCGGCGACCAGGCCCAGTTGGGTGTGTGTCTCGGCGGCGCGATGGCCGATGATCGGCTCGATGCCCCGGGAGCGCAGGGTGAACATCAGCCACTCGTGACAGAACTCGCCCTCGGCCCAGGTGATCCACTCGTCGTCGGCGAACTCCCCGAGGTCCACCTCGTCGCGCCCGGCCAGCGGATGGTCGGCCGGCATCGCCACATCGGCGGGGTCGTCCAGGATCGGCGCCTTCACCAGGCCGTCCGGCAGCGGCATCGGCTTGTTGTACCAGTCGAGGACGACCGCGAGGTCGAGGTCGCCGCGCACGACTCCCGCGATACCGCTCTCCGGCTCCAGTTCCGTGGAGCGGACGCGCAGCGCGGGGTGCTGGGCGCGCAGGGCGGAGAGCGCGGCGGGGAACAGGCCGCGGGCGGCGGTCGGGAACGCGGAGAGTCTCAACTCGCCGACCACCTGCCCCCGTTGGGCCTCCAGATCGGCCTGCGCCAGCTCGACCTGGGACAGGATGCGCCCCGCGTGCTCCGCGAGCAGCCGGCCGGCGTCCGTGAGCCGCACCCCTCGCCCGTTCTTCGCGAGGAGCTGCTGGCTCACCTCCCGCTCCAGCTTGGACATCTGCTGCGACACGGCCGAGGTCGTCACATGCAGCGCCTCGGCAGCACCGCTGACCGAGCCGTGCCGGGCGAGGGCATCCAGGGTACGCAGGCGCTCCAGGTTCAACATGTAAGCGATGCTACGAGATACCGGGCGTAGATCTCGCTTGTGCTACGCATAACCCCGAACCGGCCCCGCCTCGCACGCCGAAGCGATCGCTTCCGCCAATGGTCCGGTCTCCTCGGGCGTCAGGGTCGAGACGGTGATCCGGATGCCGGGCGCTGCGCCCAGTCGGAAGAGGGCGCCCGGGGCCACGGCCCAGCCCGCGTGGAGCAGGCGGGACACGGCGCCCGTCTCGTCCGGTACCGGGATCCACACGTTGAGGCCACTGCTGCCGTGGGCCGGGACGCCGCGTTCGGCGAGCGCGGCGATCAGCGCGTCCCTGCGCTCGCCGTACGCGGCTGCCACCGCCGGTGCGTCCACCGCGCCGTCGGCCCACAGGCGGGACACGGCCCGCTGCGTCAGGCGGCTGACCCAGCCCGGGCCGAGTCGCTGGCGGCCGCGGACGCGGTCGAGGGTGACGGCGTCGCCGGTGAGCACGGCGAGGCGCAGGTCGGGGCCGTAGGCCTTGGCGACCGAGCGGATGAAGGCCCAGGTGCGGGTGGTGCCGGCCAGGGGGTGCAGGGGCTGGTGGACGATGCCGTGGCCGTGGTCGTCCTCGATCAGCAGGATCTCCGGGTGCCGGCGGAGCACGGCACGCAGGGCACGCGCGCGCGTGGCGCTCACCACGGCTCCGGTGGGGTTCTGTGCCCGGTCGGTGACGATCAGGGCCCGCGCGCCGGACTCCAGCGCGGCGCGCACGTCGTCGGGGAGTGGTCCCTCGTCGTCGACGCGGACGGGGGTCACGCGCAGTCCGAGGGCCGGTACGAGGTCGAGCAGGCTGCCCCACCCGGGGTCCTCGACGGCGACGGTGTCCCCGGGCTTCAGATGGGCGGCGAGGACACGCTCGACGGCGTCCAGGGAGCCGGAGGCCACGGCCACCGGGCCCGCCGGCACCCCGTCGGCGTCCAGTGCGGCGCGCGCGAAGCGGGCGAACTCCGGCTCGACCGGGTTGTCGCCGTACAGGACCGGTTCCCGGTCGGACTGCTCGGCGGCCCAGGTGAAGGCCCGCGCCAGGGAGGGCAGCAGCGCCGGATCCGGGTTGCCGTGGGACACGTCACGCACCCCCACCGGCACGTCCATCCGGATGTGCTCACGCCCGGTCGTGGCCGGCTTGGGCCGCACCCGGCTGCCCCGGCGCCCGGCGGTCTCGATGACCCCGCGCTCCCGCAGGGTCCGGTACGCGGCCGCGACCGTATTGGGGTTCACCCCCAGTTCGACCGCCAACTCCCGCATGGGAGGCAGCACTTGCCCGGGCTCCAGCTCACCCGAACCCACCGCACGCTCGACGTCCGCGGCAATGTCTGCTGCACGTCGCCCTTCGATCCGATATCCTCCTAGCACAAAGAGCATTATGCACTAGTGCAATATCCCTCGCAACACAGTCGCCCGAACACAGTCACCGCACACTGGAGAGCACCATGCAGGGGACCGCCCCACAGCCGACGTCGCCGCCCGCCGCCTACACGCCGACCGACCGGACCGTCCCCACGCGTTCCGCGAACCGGGCGTCGTACGACAAGGACCTGGTGCACGCGATACTCGACGCGGCCTACGTCTGTCACCTCGGCTTCGTCCGCGACGGCGCGCCGGTCGTGCTGCCGACGCTGTACGGGCGGGTCGGCGAGCGGCTGTACGTGCACGGTTCGACGGGCGCGCGTCCGCTGCGGATGACAGGGCAGGCCGATCCCGGGCTCCCGGTGTGCCTGACGGTCACGCACGTCGACGGGCTGGTGCTGGCCCGCTCCGCCTTCCACCACTCGATCAACTACCGCTCCGTGGTGGTGCACGGCATCGCTCACCAGGTGACGGACCCCGAGGAGAAGCGGACGGCGCTGGACGCGCTGGTCGACCACGTCGTGCCGGGCCGGTCGGCGGACTCGCGGCCCGCCAACAAGAAGGAACTCGCCGCCACCATGGTGATCCGCCTCGACCTCGACGAGGTCTCCGCCAAGCTGCGCACCGGCGGCGCGAACGACGACCCCGAGGACCTGGACCTCCCCCACTGGGCCGGCGTCGTCCCCGTCCGGCCCGCCTACGGCGCCCCGCTCCCGAACGACGACCTGGCTCCCGGCATCGAACTCCCCGACTACCTGGCGGCGTTGTGATGCTCATCCACCCCTGGGACGCACCTCACGACGACGCCGAGTGGCAACACTGGCTGGCCGCCCACGACTTCGGGCAGCTCGCCGTCAACGGCCCGCCCGGCGAACCCCCGTTCGTCCAACCGCTCCACTTCGCCTACGACCCCGACCGCGGCGAGGTGATCACCCACCTCGCCCGCCCCAACCCCCTGTGGTCATCGCTGGAGGCGAACCCCCAGGTGGTGCTGAGCGTCGTCGACGACTACGTGTACGTCACCGGTCCCTGGCAGGCGGAACCGGACGGCCCGGCGGAACACGGCGTGCCGACCAGCTTCTACGCCGCGGTCCAACTCCGCTGCACCGCCCACCTGGTGGACGATCCGGCGGAGAAGGCGGCCCTGTTGAACCGCCAGGTCGGCCACTTCCAGCCCGAGGGCGGCTCCGCGCCGGTCGCGGCGGGCGAGGCGCCGTACGGACGACTGTTGTCCGGTATTCGCGTGCTGCGGCTCGAAGTGACCGGCGTGCGGGCGAAGTTCAAGTACGCGGGCAAGCGGTCGGCCGAGGTGCAGGACCGGATCGCGGCGGGGCTCGCGGAGCGCGGTGGTCCTCGGGACGCGGTGGCGCGGGAGCATTTGTTGCGGCGGCGCGAGGGGTGAAGAACGGAACTCCCCCTCACACAAGGGGACTTCCTCTGCGGGCAGCACCGGTCTGCCGGGAGACGCAGGTCACATTCGCTCATGTCACAGGAGGCCGGGCTGTCTCGTCTCGGGGGTGTAGCCGACGGACACCACGCAGAGGAGCACGCCATGGAAGCGCGACTGAACTACCTCGCCAGCCCGATCGCCGGTAAGGCCGCCAAGCAGTTCATGGCGGTGGGCAGGACACTCAAGGGTTCGCAACTCCCGCACCTGACACAGGAGTTGGTGGCGCTGCGGGTGAGCCAGATCAACGGCTGCGCCGTCTGCGTCGACATGCACACCAAGGAGGCGGCCGCCGCGGGCGAGACCTCGGTACGGCTGAACCTGGTCGCGGCGTGGCGCGAGGCCGCGGTCTTCAGCGAGGCCGAGCGGGCGGCGCTGGAGCTGGCGGAGGAAGGCACCCGGGTCGCCGACGGGGCGGGTGGGGTGAGCGACGACGTGTGGGCGCACGCGGCGAAGCACTTCGACGAGGAGCAGCTCACCGCCCTGGTCATCCTGGTCTCCTTCATGAACTCGGTGAACCGGCTGAACATCATCACCCGGCAGCCGTGCGCCGGCGACTACGAGCCCGGGATGTTCGGCTGAACCGCAGTGTTGGTATGCGGCTGGGGACACAACTCCCGTCAGGGGAAGGGGATTCGGCGTGAGCAAGGTCGAGGAGTTCGAGGAGCTGCGGCCGCTGCTGTTCTCGATCGCCTATCGGATTCTGGGCAGTGTGGGCGAGGCCGAGGACGCGGTGCAGGAGACGTGGCTGCGCTTCGACGGCACCGCGACCCGGCCCACGTCGACCAAGTCCTATCTCTCGGCCGTGGTGACGCGGATCTCCGTCGACGTGCTGCGGTCCGCGCGGGTCCGGCGGGAGGAGTACGTCGGCCCGTGGTTTCCCGAGCCGTTGCTGAGTGATCCGTACCAGGATCCGGCCCGGTCGTTGGATCTGGCCGACTCGGTCTCGATGGCGGCGCTGCTGATGCTGGAGCGGCTCAGCCCGCTGGAGCGGGCGGTGTTCGTGCTGCGCGAGGTGTTCGCCTTCGAGTTCGAGGACATCGCCGCGGCGGTGGGACGTTCGGAGGCGGCGTGCCGGCAGTTGGCGGTACGGGCGCGGCGGCACATGGAGGCCGGGCGGCCGCGGTTCGCGGCGGACCGGCAGGAGCGGCAGGAGCTGGCGGCGCGGTTCTTCGCCGCGCTGAAGGACGGCGACGTGGGCGGGCTGCGTGAACTGCTGGCCGCCGACGTGCAGTTCGTCGGGGACGGCGGCGGCAAGGCACCGCAGCTGGCCAAGGCGGTCATGGGGGCGGACAACGTGGCGAGGGTGCTGGGCACCGTCTTCCCGTGGCTGATCCGGATCGACGTGTCGTTCGAGCCGCACGAGCTGAACGGCCAGCCGGGTGCGATCTTCCGCGACCGCGACGGGAAGGTGCTCCACACTCTGATCCTCGACGTGCTGGACGGACAGATTCAGACCATCCGCGCGGTGATCAATCCCGACAAGCTCGGCCACCTCGGCCCGGTCGCGGACGCCTGGGCCGTCGACCGCGAGCTGAGGCAGGCGCGTCGGCGACCGAGCTGACGTAGGGAGATCCAGGGAGTGGTGCTGGGGGGCGGCTCAGGAGGCCGTCTCCCGGGCGGAGAGCTCCCGTTCCGGGCCGCCGCTCGCGACCGGCTCCTCGGAGCCCTTCGTGGGGGCCGAGGACTGGGCGATGAACGCGCCGAGCAGGACGACCGCGCCGCCGATGATCTGCGGTGCGGAGAGGTGTTCGCCGAGCAGTACCCAGGCCAGCACGGTCGCGATGACCGCTTCGAGGCAGGCCACGACGCCGGCGACCTGCGGGGAGAGACGGCGGACGGAGACCACGCCGGTGACGTACGCGAGGACCGTGGCGATCAGCACGATCCAGGCGAGCAGGGCGACAGCGGGGACGAGGGTGCCGTTCATGGCGGCGTCGCCCCGGAGGACGGACCAGTCCATGGTCCACGGGCGGGCCACGGCCGTCAGCACGAGGGCGCCGACGAGCAGGCCGTACGCGATCACGCCGAGCGGGTCGGGGGCCTCGGCGCCGGCGTCGCTGCCCTGGTCGGACAGGACGAAGTAGCCGACCTGGCAGCAGGCGGCACCGAGGGCGAGCAGCAGTCCCACGGCGTCGAAGCTCAGGCCGGACCACACCTCGACGACACAGGCGAGTCCGCCGGCCGCGAGGACGACACCGAGCGCGGCGGCACGGGTGACCGGACGCCGCTGCACGAACCGCACCCAGCCGAGCACGAGGGCGGGTGCGAGGTACTCCACGAGCAGGGCGACGCCGACGGGTATGCGGGAGATCGCGGCGAAGTAGCAGGCCTGGACACCGGCGACGGCGAGCAGTCCGAAGCCGAGGAGCAGCGCGGGGCGGCTGCGGACGAGCGCGCGATGACGTACGGCGAGGGGCAGCATCACGAGCGCGGCACCGGCCACCCGCAGCCACACCACGTCCAGGGGGTCGAGGCCCGCCTCGATCAGCGGCTTCGCCGCGACACCGGACCCGCCGAAGGCCAACGCGGACCCGAGCGCAAGGCCCAGCCCGACGCCCTTCCCGCCTCCGACGGCCGCACTGCTCTCAGACGTATGCACGGCCACATGATGACAGGCGATGACATGACCGTCACCCCTGTTGACACCTGTCTCAGGGCGTGGACGTCTCCCCGTCCCCGACGTACTCGTCCCACCGGCTCTCGATCCACACCAGGACTTCAGGCGACTCGATGCCGGCCCGGTGGAGGACCTCGACGGCGCGGGACTCCGGGTCCGCGACGATCGCGGCGAGGAGGTCGCTGCCGCAGGCCAGGGCGTCGCCGCGGAGTTCGGCGCGTTCACAGGCGTATTCCAGCGCGCCCGCCGCGAGGGGCGACCAGCCCTCCGCCGTGGGGATGACCGGGATCGCGCCGGAGTCCTCGACCGCGCCCTGCCAGCGGAGGCCGTAGCCGATGCTGCGTTGCACGAGGTAGCCGAGGAGTCGGGCGATCTGGGGGCCGTCGCCGAAGACGGCACGCGCTTCGGGGTCCGACTCGAGGAGGCTGTGCAGGAGGTGTGCCGTGTCGATCTGCCGGTCCCCGTCCCGCAGGGCCCGGCGGCGCGCGCCGGCGACCACCGCCGCCAGCTCTGCACTGAGCCTGGCATCGTGGTCCGCGCGGTGGATTCCCTGTTCGCTCGTCGACTGCCTGGGGATACGGGGTTGCACTCTCCTACCCCATCAGTCCCCCGCATTGAGGGCATCCCCGGAGGGGAGCATTTCGGCGTCCCACGCAAAGTGGACCCAGGCTGACGGAATCTCCTCCTTACGGATGAGATCACGCGGGCCGACCCTGAGAGGCGCGCGCCTGCCCACCGCGCGCCCCGTACGCAACCGCGCTGCACCCGGCGTACGTCTTTTGCGAGCGTGGAGAGCAGGTGCTGGCTGGTGGCTCTGCCGGCGGTCGACGGCAGGCAGTACGTGTACCGGGTGTACGCCCCGGAAGACGCACTGCTCGCCGACCTGTTCTGGGACGCCTGGCACTGCCACGACGAAAGCGCCCACCCGCGCGCGTGGGACCTGTTCGACGCGGCGGTGATACGGCGGGTGAGTTGACCCCGGCAAACCGGCGGACGTACACAATTCCTGACGGTTCATCAGTATTGAATGTTGGACGCCCTGCGGCTACGTTCCGCGACACCGTAGCCCGATACGAAGAGGTGGTCGCATGGCCGAAATCAGCGCGGAGGCACGCATCGAGGCCCCGGCCGAGAAGGTGTGGACTCAACTCACGGACTGGTCCGCGTACGGCGAGTGGAACGCGACCCACACGAACTTCCCCAAGGGCGGTCCGGAAGCCCTCGAAGTGGGCGGGACCTTCCAGGAGAACATGAAGCTGATGGGCTTCCCGGCGGAGGTCGAGTGGACCATCGAGGAGCTGGAGCCCGCCCGCGTGCTGGCCATCCGCGGCAAGGGCCCGATGGCCGTGAACGTCGCCACGCGCTACACGCTCACACCCGACGGCGACGCCACCACGGTCCGTATCGACGGCGAGTTCACGGGCGCGGCGGTGTCGTTGATGGCGGGCAAGCTGAAGGACTCGGGGACGGCCGCTCTGAACGAGTCGCTGCGCAAACTGGCCGGGCTGGTGGCCTGAGGAAGGCGCAGGGGCACCGCAGGAACGGGAACGCGCAAAGGGAAGGCGCCCCACGGATGTCCCGTGGGGCGCCTTGGCCCGCTGCCTCGTCCGGCGCCGGGGACATCAGTCCTCGTCGGCCAGGATCAGGTACAGCTTCTTGCGGGCGTCGTTGATGACGGTCAGCGCCTTCTCGCGCTGCTCCTTGCTGCCGGTCTTCCAGACCTGGCCGAAGGCCTCCATCAGACCGAAGCCGGCCTGGCGGATCTCGCTGAGGGCCTCCCAGTCGACACCGCGGGAAGCCTCTTCCCAGGGCGCGTCCGGGCCTTCCTCGGCCGCGGTACGGCCGGCTTCGGTGAGCGCGAAGAGCTTCTTGCCGCCCTCCGTCTCACTGACGATCAGGCCCTCGTCCTCCAGCAGCTGCAGGGTGGGGTAGACCGAGCCGGGGCTCGGCTTCCACGCGCCGCCGCTGCGCTCGGCGATCTCCTGGATCATCTCGTAGCCGTGCATCGGCCGGTCCTTCAGGAGGGCGAGGATCGACGCGCGTACGTCGCCGCGCCGTGCCCTGCCGCCCCTGGGGCCGCCGCGCCCTCGTCCGCCCCAGGGGCCGGGACCGAAGCCCGGTCCGAAGCCGGGGCCACCGGGACCGCCCGGGCCACCCGGCCCGAAGGGACCGAAAGCCGCACGCCGTCCGTCAGGGCCACCCCGGCCGCGCCGGGAGGGGCCGTCCTGTCCATGTCCACGCTCGTATCCGTGGGTACGCATCGCAATCACTCCATTCCATCGTTGATCTGTCGCGATGCGTCAACGATATATCGGAACTGTTCGGATGACAACCCCCTGCCGAAGGGCTTCCGGAAAATCCCTTCGGACCACTCCCGTCCAGGGGTGGGACCGCTCAGCCCAGTACGTCGCGCAGCAGCCGCGCGGTCTTCACCACCTGGCTGGACCCCTTGCGCGCCGCGGCCGCCGTGACCTCGGGGATCTCCCCCTTCGCCGCGCAGCGCGAGGCGGAGTCCACGCCGAGGGCGAGCAGCGCTCCGGTGCCCCTGGCCACGGGGTCGCGCAGCAGGAGGGGCAGGGCGGTTTCGAGGACGGACCAGACGGTGGCGTACGCGCCCGTCTCGGCCGCCGTACGGAGGGAGGCGGTCACCCGGTTCGCCTCGACGCAGTTGGCGCGCAGCAGCGCGGCCAGCTGCCGTCCGAGCAGGTCGGTGTTCAGCTGTCCCCGCCCGGCGAGCACGAGCAGCGCGTCCACCGCCGCGTCGCGTTCGCGCTGCTGGTCGTAGGTGAGGGTGTACGCCACGGCCAGGTGGAGCGCGAACCCCGCCGGGCCGCCGGACTCCGCGGCGAAGGGCAGTGCGAGGGCCCAGCCCCGCATGGAGACGCGGTATCTGAAGTAGTCGCGGGCCAGCACGACCTCGCGGTGGTGGGGCAGCTGGGCGAGCCAGAAGGGGAGCATCGGGTCGTAGAGGCCGTTGTCGCGGTGCGGCCCGATCAGGGTCGCGGCGGCCGGGAGGAGCGGGGGGCCGGGGGCCGGTTCGGGGCGCAGGTGGCTCACCCACTCCGACGGGTGCTCGCCCGGCCGGGCTTCGGGCCAGTCGGCAGGCCCGCACTCCCAGTGCGGCAGCCCGCCCTCACGCAGCCACTCGGCCAGCCGTCGCCCGGCGTCGGACCGGAGCTGCTCGGCGGCGCCCAGCACCTCCTCGTCCGCGGTCGGGGTGACGCGCAGCAGGGCCTGGGTCAGGTCGACCGGCGCGGGGGTGATGCCGAGCCCGTCGAGCACCGAGATCCGCTCCACGAGTACGGCGGCGTCCAGCGCCCCCGTCGCGTCGGTCGGCACGGCCAGCAGGAACGGCTGCGCGTCGGTCCTGATGATGTCGAGCGCCTCGGCGAGCCGCGCCTGCAGCAACTCCCCTGCCGGAGAGTGGTCCTGGTACCTGAGGCGGTCGGTGAAGTTACGCCGCCTCGGCTCGTCGCCGCGCAGCGCGGCGGCCACGTCGTAGACGTCGGACTGGGTGAAGTCCAGGGCGTCGCGGGGTTGTCTGCGCATGACCGGCTGCAACGCCCGCTCCAGCGCGGCACGGTCGAGGTGGGCGTGCCGGACCAGTACGTCCAGGACGCGCTCGAACGTCACCACGTCCTTGTCGTTCGCTACGACCGCCGCGAGTTCCTCGGCGACCTCGGCGGGCGTCTCGATGGGGCCCGGGACCGGGCGGGGCTCGGGTACAGCGGGCAGCAAGTCGGCGTGCGGGGAGGGGAGTTGGTCTGGTGCAGCGCCGAACAGTTCGGCGGCGCGGGCCGCGAGAGCGGGGGTGATCCGCTCGGCTGCCGTGCGCAGCTCCGGCAGTACGGAGTCGCCCGCAGCCTTCAGGTGCCGAGCCACCACGTCGAGGGCGCGCTCCTGGATGTCGACGTCCCGGTGGTCGAAGGCCGTCGCCACGTCGAGTACGGCACTGCGGGCGCGCCCGGGATCCTTGCGGGCCGCGCGGTCGAGCCGGGTGAGTTGGGTACGGACCAGCTTCTTCTCCGGTCGCGGCAGGACCCGTTGGCACATCTCGGTGAGCACGTCGGGCTCCAGCAGCCCGGCCTCGTCCAGGCCGATCAGAACCTCCTGGGCGTAGGCGGCGACCGGCAACGACAGGTCGAGCAGGGCCACATGGTCACGGACTGCGGGCGCGTTCTCGGCCGGGGTGAGGGCGAGGGCGCGCAGGTGGGCGAGTGGCGGCGCGGTCTCCGCTCGTGTGCCGTCCTGGAGTAGCTGCGGCAGCAACTGCTCGGCGAGCGCCCGGCGTTCACGGCTCGTCGAGGCGTGTTCCCCGGGTGTGAGGGCGAGTTGAGTCAGCGCGATCGCCGCGTCCTGCCCCCAGACCGGGGCGGCGAGCAGATCGGCGAAGACACGCCGAACCAGCGCGGCCCGGTCGACCAGCCCGTTGCTCTCGGCGGAGAGGTAGATGAGCACGCCGAGCCTGGTGTTCTCCCTCACGTAGCGAAGGTCGTGCCGCGTCGTCTGGTGGTGGAATCCATGCGCGCCGAGGTGGATGCCCGGCCGATCCACGAGCAGCGGGAGGAGCTTCGGCGTCAGGTCGTCGGCGCGCAGCCGCGCCAGAAGGGTGGCCCCGGACCGGGCGCCGCCGCGCAGGTGTCCGGGCTGCTCCCAGTTGCTGCCGCGGCGGACCAGCCAGCTGTCGATGAACCCGTCGGTGGTCGGCACGGGACACCCCGTGTCGTGGACGAGGTGCTCGACGAGGTCGGACCTGACGGTGTTCCCCGGCGTCGACAGCTCGGCGATCCGCGCGGCCAACTCGGCTCGCCAGGCCACGGTTTGGAGGTTCACGACGTCGAGCATCCAGACGCCGCCGAGGGGAAGGACGACCGTGTTCGCGCCGTTCTCGGACCGCAGGATCCACTCGGCGGCGGCCAACGGGTCGGTCCGGCAACCCAGTTCGGCGGCCAGCTGGGCGGCCTTCTCCTCCTCGGGGACGTGGTACCAGCCGGCTCGCAGCGGCGCGCGCCGCTCCTCCAGCGCCTCGGCCTGTGCAGCGCGCCCGTCCGGCGTCAGCGCGCCGAGTTCCCGGAGCACTCCTTCGACGTCCCCGGCTTCCGCGAGGTGGACCAGGTTCATCGTGCGGTCTCCGATCGTGCCGTGTTCGTATTCGCGTGCGCGTCTACGGTCGCTTCCGCGTCCGCCGTCGTGTTCGTGCCCACTGTCGAAGGCGCGTCCAGGTCCGCCGTCGTGCCGCGCACCATGCCCACCGCGAGCACGTGCTTGCAGGGGCCGCGTCCACCCCGGTACTTCGCCCACCAGAAGCAGGTGCAGCTCAGCCGGCCCGATGCCTCGTCGGTGCGGACCACATGGGCGTCGTCGCCCTTTCCGACCCGGGCCAGCGCGCCGTCGAGCCCCACCGCCCCGTCCGCGACGAGCGCCCGTGCCGCGCGCAGCCGGGGGTTGCGCGTCTCGGCGGCGCTCGCCCTGTAGGGCAGGTGGCGGTGGAAGTACGCCTCCTCGGCGAGGTCGTAGCCGATCTGACCGGACGTGCCCAGCACGGTCAGCGCGGCACGCACCCGGTCGGCCGGCAGACCGGTCTGCCCGGACAGCTCGCCGACGTCGATCCTCGGCTCCCAGGCCAGCAGTTCGGCGACCCGTTCGACGTCCGCCGCCGGGGGCCCGGCGGCGAGGTCGTGGAGGACTCCGCCCTCGCCGGAGAAGCCGCGCGAGGCGCTCTGGGAGAGCATCAACGTCAGCCGCATGCCCGGCAGTTCGACCTCCCAGGCGACGGCCGCGGCGCCGTCCGCGTCGGCCGGCGCGTACACCCGCACGGTCGTCGCGTGCCGCAGTACCGGCAGCAGGGTCAGCAGCCGTTCCGGGCCGGGCAGGCACACGGCGTTCGGTGCCGGTCTGGTCGTGGGGCGCAGGGTGCGGCCCACGGGTATCACCCAGCGTGTCGTACGGGCGTCGGACTGCCGGGTGGGCCGGGGCAGCGCCCGCAGTACGGCGGCCGCCTCCGCCGCGGGCACCTCGGCCCGGAGGGCGAAGCCCGGCGCGAGAACCTGGGCCTCGGCGAAGCCACGCAGCCAGCGCTCCGGCAGCGGAACCTTCTTCTCCACGAACTCGCCGTCGAAGGTGCGCACCGCCAACTCCTCGGGCCCTACGGCCAGATGGAGCGGGTCGAGACCACCGAGCCCGGCGAGCGCCTGCCGCAGCGGCGGGTTCACGTCCACGTTCGTGGTGCCGTGCCCGACGTCGTCGCCGTCGAGGCCGGGGGCGAGGACGTCGAGCCGGGCATAGACACCGCAGCAGCCGGAGAAGGACTCCAGGCGCAGTCGGTCGCCGTCGGCCGTCACCACCGGGTCGAGCGAGGCGCCGCCGCCCGGCCGGTAGTAGCGGGCGGCGGCCACGTCGGCGACCGCGAGCAGTGCCGTGGCCGCGGCGGCCGGCGCGGTCAGGAACCCGCTGAAGAACCGGGGGTTGGCCACCTCTCCGGCGGGGGTGGCACCGCCTGAGGTCTCCAGCGCGAGACTGCGCCCGGCCGTGGAATCACGCACGGCCGAGGGGCGTAAATAGGCGTAGGACTGCAGGAGTTGAGTCACGCGCACACGCTACGACCGGGGTCTGACACCGGAGTTCGGGACATCTCCTTGCTGCGGTTGCTGCGGTTGTTTCAGTGAGGAACGCGGCACCGGTTTCAGCACCGCCCGCTCCCCTGAGGACGCTCTGAAACCGCGCTGAATGAAGGGTCGGCCACGCTCTGCGCATGACGACACCAGCCCCGCAAGGGGGCGCGGCCCAGGAGGGGATCACCATGAGCGGCGTGCGCATGATCCGTCGGCACGCGGCAGCCTTCGGGCGCTTCGCGGGGCTGGGCAGCGGGGTCACCCTGGCGGCGTCGGCGGCCCTGGTCCTGCTCTCGCAGTGGATCCCGTGGATGGCGGCGAACGCGCTGACCACCGTCGCCTCCACCGTGGTCGCCACCGAGCTGCACGCCCGCGTCTCGTTCAGCCACGGACGGCCCGGCCTCGCCGGGCATCTGAAGAGCGCGGCCACCATGGCGCTCGGCTGGCTGGTCACGTCCGCCGCGGTCGGCACGCTGGCCGCGCTCCGCCCCGGCACCGGACTCGTCCTGCAGCAGACGGTCTACCTGTCGGCCACCGCGCTCGTGGGAATCGGCCGCTATCTCGTGCTGCGGCTGGCGGTGTTCGCGGAGCGCGCGCCGCTGCCGCGGACCGACGGGGAAGTCCGGTCGCGGGCCGCGTACGACGCGGCGGCATGAGGGCCGACGGGAAGGGGCCGGCGACCCGGGGGGCGGGGCGGGCGTCGCATCCCTCGGCGCTCGGCCGGCGTCGCCGTGCTGGCCGCAGCATCCGCCGCCCCTTTGGGACACCAGCCGCGTGCATCACCCCACGCCGACGCAGGGCACGACGGTCGCGCCGGCCGGCGACACCGGCACCGTCGCCATCCCGCGCAGCGATAACCGCTACCAGCAGGAACCACCCCGACCCTAGAGTCCCCCGCGTGACAGATCCCTCCTACCTCGCCGCGATCCGGGAGTCGTACGACACCGTCGCCGCCGACTACGTCCAACTCGTCAAGACTCCGGCCGAGTTGGACCCGCTGTCCCGCGCGATGCTGGCCGCGTTCGCCGAGACCGTGCGGGCGGCCGGCCTCGGGCCGGTGGCGGACCTGGGCTGCGGGCCCGGCAGATTCACCGCGTATCTGGCGGAGTCGGGGGTGCCGATCTTCGGCCTCGACATCTCCCCGAAGATGATCGAACTGGCCCGCCGCGCCTACCCGAACCTGACCTTCACCGTGGGCTCGATGACCGCGCCGGAGATCGGGGACGACGAGCTGGGCGGCATCCTCGCCTTCTACTCGACCCACCACACGCCACCCGACCAACTCCCCGTCGTCTTCGCCGAGTTCCACCGCACACTCGCGCCCGGCGGCCATCTGATGCTGGCCGGCCACGTGGGAGACGACCAACTCCTGCGCCCGACAAAGGCGTACGGCGAGCATCCCGTGTCCTACGAGTCCCACCTGCTCCCACCGGACCGGATCGCCGAGTTGCTGGCACGGGCCGGGCTCACGCTCACCGCCCGGCTGGTCCTGGAGCCGGCCGAAGGAGCGAAGAGGACGCACGCCACCTTCCTGGCCCGGAAACCGGAACGCCCTTCACCACACCCGTCACCGTCGTAGCGATCGTTTCGGGATCTGCCGGGGCGGCCAGACTCCCGACATGACGGCGGACGACACGACTGCGGACGGCACGACGTGGACACTCGCCGAGGCGTGGTCCTGGGCGGTGGAGGCCGCGCGGGACTCGGACGCATGGAACAACACCCACGCGTCCTGGGTGCCGCCGGTCGAGGAGGAGTTGGTGCGCGCGGCCCGCGCGAGCCCGCTGTTCCAGTGGTACCCGTTCACCAGCCACAACCACCTGTGCTTCGCCGACGGCCCCCTGTTGTTCACGCCCGGTGCCAAGGAGTGCCAGGTGCTGCCGGGTTCCGTCTCCTTCGACAAGGGCGGCCCGGACGGCTCCCCCGTCTTCCGGGTGTGGAGCGGGACGCGCATGCGGACGCCCGACCCGGTGCTCGTCGAAACCACCCCGGACGCCGCGACTGCAGTGGGGACGCTGGTGGGCCTGCTGATGCCACCCCGGCACCGGTAAATCGGTCCACTCCCCCCGAATTGGCCTTGGTCGAGCGCTCCACAAAACCTCTAGCGTCGGACCATGCGGATTCGAATCGTCGACGCCTTCACCGACCGTCCCTTCGCCGGCAACCCGGCCGGGGTGCTGCTTCTCGACGCCTTCCCGGAGGACGACCGGCTTCAGAAGATCGCGCTGGAGGTCAATCACGCCGAGACGGCGTTCGCGCACCGGCTGCCCGCGGGCGGGGACGCCGACTGGGCGTTGCGGTGGTTCACGCCGGCGGCCGAGGTCGCGATGTGCGGGCACGCGACCCTCGCCACGGCCCATGTACTGCACACCACCGGCGCCCATGAGGGAACCGTGCGGTTCGCCACGCGGAGCGGGGTGCTCATCGCGACGCCGGCCGACGACGGGTCCATCACCCTCGACTTCCCGACCGCCCCACTCACCGCCGTCGAGATCCCGGACGGTGTCGCCGAGGCCCTGGGTGCCGAGCCGCTCACCGCGTTCGACACCGGCCCGAACATCCGCGACCTCGTCGTCGAACTCGCCGACGAGAAGACCGTCGTAGGACTCGCCCCGGACCACAAGGCCCTCGGCGCCCACTCCGAGCGCGGCATCATCGCCACC
This sequence comes from Streptomyces xylophagus, assembly GCF_000716435.1. Taxonomy (GTDB): domain Bacteria; phylum Actinomycetota; class Actinomycetes; order Streptomycetales; family Streptomycetaceae; genus Streptomyces; species Streptomyces xylophagus. The sequence goes on along the minus strand of NZ_JNWO01000005.1, from coordinate 53,527 downwards.
GCCCGCGCCGAAGACCCCACCCGCGGCTACGACTTCGTGTCCCGCTGCTTCTTCCCGAACGTCGGGATCGACGAGGACCCGGTCACCGGCAGTGCGCACACGGCGCTCGCGCCGTACTGGTCCGAGCGCCTCGGCGGCACGGTCCTCACCGGGCTTCAGGCCTCGCCGCGCTCGGGGCTCGTCCGGACCGAACTGCGCGGCGAACGGACCCTGTTGACGGGTCGAGCGGTCACCGTGATCGACGGCGAGTTGCTCGCCTGAGCCCCAAGAGACCCGCGCTGCCGACGAGTTACGCCGTCGGCAGCCAGCCCACCTTCCCCGCCAGCAGCGCGTAGCCGACGAACGCCCCGATGTCGAGCAGGGAATGCGCCACCACCAGGGGACCCACGCGACCCCAACGCCGGTACAGGTAGACGAACACCACGCCCATCACCATGTTGCCGATGAAACCGCCGATGCCCTGGTAGAGGTGGTAGCTACCGCGCAGTACGGAACTGGCCACGAGGGCGGTGCCCGGTGTCCAGCCCAACTGGCCCAGCCTGCGCAGCAGATAGCCCACCACGATGACTTCTTCGAGGATCGCGTTCTGCATCGCGGAGAGGATCAGGACCGGGTACTTCCACCAGACGTCGGGCAGTGCCTCCGGTACCACCGTGAGGTTGAAGCCGAGGCCGCGTGCGGCCAGGTAGAAGGCGATTCCGGTGCTGCCGATGACTGCCGCGATCGCCGCTCCGCGACCCAGGTCGGGCCAGGGGCGGGTGCGGTCGAAGCCGATCGTGCGCAGGCTCTCGCCCTCCCGCAGGAGGAAGTGCGCGACGAGTGCGACGGGGACGAGTGCCGACGCGATCCCGAACAACTGCCAGGCGAGATCGAGCCACGGACGGCCCGGCGCGGCCGAGGCGTTGAGGGTGGCGGCCTGGTCCTTGAGGCCGCCCGGTTTCGTGACCGATCCGACAAAGCTGATCAGGGCGGACACTCCACTCGCACCGAGCGAAAGCCCCAGAACGAGCAGTGCCTCGGACCGGAGAATCCGCCGCGTGGGCCGCTCCAGCGGAAAAGTTTCGGCCACCTGCCCTGCCTCCACCTGCACACCTGCCTTCAGTTCGGAAATCCCGCCTCATGCCCATCTTCGCCCCGCTAGGGTCTCGAAAGAACTTACGAAAGATCGTGCGCGACGGGCCGTTGGGGGAGACGGAGGCACGAGGTTCAACAGGGAGGGGCACCACCGTCATGGGACGTCACAGCTTGCCCGATCAGTACCGGGCGGGCGGCAGCGACCCCCGCCCCCGGGCGCGCCGCCGTTCGGTGGCCATCGCCACGGTCCTCGTGCTCACTGTCGCCGGCGGTACCGCGGTCGCGGTGCAGAGCGGGCTGCTCTCCTTCGGTTCCTCCTGCCGGAAGGACGCGGTACGGCTGAAACTCGCCGCCTCCCCCGACATGGCTCCCGCCCTGCGCGCGGCGGCCGGAAACGCCCGCGACGAGAACATCACGTCCGACGGGCAGTGTCTGAACATCTCGGTGACCGCCGAGGAGTCGTACAAGTTCGCGGACACGCTCAAGGCGGGCAAGCACCCGGACATCCAGGTGTGGGTGCCCGACTCGGAGCTGTGGGTGAACCATGTCTCGTCGGCCGCGAACAGCGACGCGACGGGGGTGACGCCCGCGGGGAACGTGGCCTCGACGCCGGTCGGCGTGGCGATGGTCCCGGCCGCCGCGAAGTCGCTGGGCTGGCCGAAGAAGACGTACACCTGGCTGGACCTGGCCGGTGCCACCCTGCAGGACGACTCGCTGCGGCTGGGCGCGGCCGATCCGGCGCGCAGCGCGACGGGGCTGCTGGCGCTCACGCAGTTGAGTACGGCCGCCGCCAAGGTCAAGGGCGGGGCCACGCAGGCTGCGGCGATGATGAAGACGTTGTCGCAGCGGATCTCGGACACCGACAGTCAGGTCCTGGACACCCTGCCGCGTGACTCCTCGGGCACCGAGCAGGGCAACCCGAAGCGCAACCAGGCACTGGTCCTCAGCGAGCAGTCGGCGTTCGCGTACAACGCGTCGGCGGACAGTGACGGGAGCCTCGATCTCTTCTATCCGAAGGACGGCTCGCCGCGGCTCGACTATCCGTACAACCTGGTCGACCAGGAGCGGCTGACGACGGACGAGAGCCGGGCCGCGATCCGGTTCATGACCTATCTGAGCCAGCCGGCGCAGCAGAAGCTCATGGAGAAGTACGGCTTCCGCACCGATGACGACGACGCGCCGAAGGCGGTGGTCGCCAAGGCCGGCGGTACTAGTCCGCAGCCGTACGCCGCCGCCCCGGCGGACCAGGCCTCCGACGCGGCGCTCGAAGAGGCCCTGGGCACCTGGACGATCACGGTGCAGAGCGCGCGGATCACCACGGTCGTCGACGCGTCGTCCTCGATGTCGGAGTCGGTGCCGGGGACAGGGCAGTCGCGGATGGACGTCACGAAGGCGTCGCTGCTCCAGGCGCTGGCCACGTTCACGCCCGAGGACGAGATCGGGCTGTGGGAGTTCTCCACGAAGCTCGACGGCGACAAGGACTACAAGATCCTGGTGCCGACCGAGCGGCTCGGCGACCGCAAGGGCGACGGCACCCAACGGGACACGCTGTCAGCGGCGTTCGGCTCGCTGAAGCCGGTGCCGGGCGGGGCGACCGGCCTCTACGACACCACGCTCGCCGCGTACAAGGCGGCCACCTCCTCTTATGTGAAGGGGAAGTTCAACGCGCTGGTCATTCTGACCGACGGCGTCAATCAGGACCCCGGCAGCATCTCCCGCTCCACGCTCGTCAGGCAGTTGCAGCAACTCGCCAGCCCGGAACGGCCGGTGCCGCTGATCATGATCGCGGTGGGTCCGGAGGCCGACAAGGAGGAGGCCCGGCAGATCGCCGAGGCCACCGGCGGCTCCGGCCACGAGGTGAGCAACCCGGCCCAGATCCAGTCGGTGATCCTCCAGGCCATCGTGGCGGCGGGCGCGTCGGGCGCAGCCGCCAACGCGGGCTGAAGCAGCCGCAGTTCACCCGTCTCCGCCAACGCGGGCTGGAACAAGGGCAGTTCACCCCAGCGGCACCGGCTCCGGCAACCCCACCGGCCAGGTGTGGACCGGCTCCCCGAGGTGCATCAACTCGCTGTAGCGGCGCGTCGTGGCGGCGAAGGCGGCTTCCCTGGTGAGGCCCTGTTCGAGGGCGCGGTGGAACGTGGCGGACTGCCAGGTCGCGCCGTTGGCCCGGCGGCGGCAGCGTTCGTCGATCACGCCCAAGTACAGGTCCCGGTCGGCCGGTTCGACCCCCCACGCGTCCAGGCCGGCCTCCGCCAGCGGCAGCAGTTCGTCGCGTACGAGGGCCACCGCGTCGATCTCGGTGGTGCCCCCGAGGCGTCCGCGCCGGGGCCAGATGAGCCTCGCGTCGATGCCGTGGCGGCACGCGGTGTCGAAGTTGGCGGCGGCGGCCTCGAAGGGCAGCCGGGTCCACACCGGCCGCGACTCCTCGGCGAGGGCGCGGACGACGCCGTAGTAGAAGGCGGTGTTGGCGATGACGTCGGTGACGGTGGGGCCCGCGGGCAGGACGCGGTTCTCGACGCGCAGGTGCGGGACGCCGTCGGCGATGCCGTAGACCGGGCGGTTCCAGCGGTACACCGTGCCGTTGTGCAGGACGAGTTCGGCGAGGGTGGGGATGCCGCCCGCGTCGAGCACGTCGAGGGGTTCCTCGTCGTCGTGGATCGGGAGCAGGGGCGGGAAGAAGCGCAGGTTCTCCTCGAAGAGTTCGTACGCCGAGGTGACCCAGCGTTCGCCGAACCAGGTGCGGGGGCGTACGCCCTGGGCCTGGAGTTCGGGCGGGCGGGTGTCGGTGGCCTGCTGGAAGAGAGGGGGGCGGGACTCGTGCCACAGCTCACGGCCGAACAGGAAGGGCGAGTTGGCGCCCACGGCGATCTGCGCCGCGGCGACGGCCTGGGCCGCGTTCCACACGTCCGCAAAGCGGTCCGGGGTGACCTGGAGGTGCAACTGCACGGAGGTGCAGGCGGCTTCGGGCGCGATGGAGCCCGAGGTGCAGGTGAGGTGTTCGACGCCGTCGATGTCGAGGACGAAATCCTCGCCGCGGGCGGCCACGATCTGATCGTTGAGCAGGGTGTAGCGGTCGACCGCGGAGAGGTTCGAGGAGACCAGGTCGTCCCGGTCCAGCGTCGGCAGAATGCCGATCATCACTATTCCGGCGTCGAGCTCGCCCGCTTTTCGATGGGCATATGCCAGCGACGTACGGATCTCCTCGGCGAGCCGGTCGAATACCCGGCCCTCCAATCGATGTGGGGCAATGTTGACTTCCAGATTGAACATGGCGAGTTCTGTTTGGAAATCTCGGCTCGCGATGCGTTCCAGGACCTGCGCATTCAGCATTCTCGGCATGCCGTCGGTGCCGGCGAGGTTGAGTTCGATCTCCAGCCCCATGAGGTTCTTCGGGCGGTCGAACCGCTTCTCGGCCAGCAGCCGCTCCAGTCCCGTCAGGCACCGCCGCAGCTTGGCGCGGTAGCGCTGGCGGTCAGCGAGCTCGAACGGCCCCGCCACGACCTTCTCCCCCACGATGCGCCACCTCCTCGTCCCACTCGTCCCCGGGTCAGGAAGGATGATGCCCAGACCTGGCGATCGATAACGTCCCGGAGCGGCCCGGCGCCCGCTACTCTGGTCGAACGTGACCCGCGGCACATTCACGAGGCATGCGGCACCATGCAGTTCCGCACTCAATGAGGACCTCGTGAAAAACGCCGACGACAATTGGCCGACCGCATCGGCGCCATATCCCGAGGTCATCGCCGCAGGACCGGTTCGGAACAGGGGTGATTCCCGCGAATCGCTGGCCGAATAGCCCCTTGTTGTTCATACGGGAAACGGTTAGACGAAACATCGTCTGAACACGTGTCGTATAAACTCCGCGAACAAGGCAGAAGGTTGGTGCCCACGGTCCTGGTCCTGCCGTCGAGGTCACGTGCGGCACGCCGTACCCATGTTCACAGCACCCGGCCCCGGCCTCCCTGACCCCGAGAGCTGACAGCGCCGTCCGCCCCCGTCCCGCCCTCGCGCCACCGTGCCTGTCGAATGAGAGGCGACCCACCATGCCGCTGCATGTCCCCCCGGCTCCCGCGCCCGCCCTGCGCTCCGTTCTCACGGCACTCGGTTCCCCCACCGCCGTCCGCGAGGCCCGAACCCCGTCCCTGCGCGCGGCCCAGGGGCCCGCAACCCCCGAACTCCCGTTGCCAGTCCATGTGTTGGACAGCGTCGCCCCGGAGGGGGCGGCCGTCACCCGGCTGGCCGGGTGGCGTTTCCTGATCCGCTGCGGTGACCGCGCGGTCGCCGCGGCCGAGACGATGCTGACGCCCGACGGCTGGGCGTTCTCGCACTTCTTCGAGGGCCCGTACATCGCCGCCACCGAGCGGGCGCTGCGCCAGGCCGAGAACATGAAGGGCGCCTACCAGCCGCGCCTCCTCTCCGTGCCCGGCCTCTACATGCTCACGCTCTGGCTGCACGGCGACCTCACCGCGGACGGCGCCGACGGCCACCCCGCCGCGACCGATCTGCTGGTCCCGCTGGCCCCGGCACCGCCCGGCATCGCGGCCCACCGTCCGCACCGGGTCGCCGAGTTGCTGCCGGTGCTGACCCATCGGGTGACTCCCGCGCCCCTGCTCGGTTCCCCCGCCTGACTTTCCCCCTCCGTCGCCTCCGTACCCCGCCGCCGAATTCCCGGCAGCGGGGTACGATCGCGTTTCCGGCCCTATTTACGCTCGTAACGCTCGTACGAGCAGGAAAAAGCTCGTACGAGCTGGGAATTGGGATGAACCGTCCGCGCGGGTGAAGCGTCACTAACCTGTGAGAAGCGGTGCTGCTAAATCCCTGCGGATTGACGCCCGTGGGGCAACACTGGGTTCGGACCGACTCAACACCACGGGGGACGGACATGACCACAACAGAGCGAGAGATCCCACCAATGTGCAAGCACCAGCCACCGTGTCCCACAGCCGAATCCGCCGACCGGGAATCCGCGCGCCTCACGGCGCACCACCCGGAACAGGGTTGGAGTCTGCTGTGCAACGGCGTTCTCCTGTTCGAGGACACCGGTGAGCTCCTGCCCGACGGCCAGATCATCGCCCCGCACCGACAGGTGATGACTGCCGCTTGAGCAATTCAAGAACATGAGGGGCCGGCCGCACACACGAGGTGCGCACCGGCCCCGACGCATTTCCGGGGTCAATCACCCTCCGTAGTCGCTCGCTTTCCTTGCGCCTCCTCGTAGTCGAACCAGTCGAAGTCCGCCTCGCCCTCGGTGACGTACATTCCGAGCACGCGGCCGGTGAAGCCTCCGGCGACCTGGGTGGAGAGATAGCGGCCGTCCAACTCCGCGAGTTCTACGGCGCCTTCGGGGCCCTCCACCGAGAAGGTGAGGGTGTCGGGACCGCGCGTGCCGACATCGGCCGTGCTGATAGCGACAGCAAGAGTGACCGGCCCCGGCTCCACCACATGCTCGGCGATCCGCTGCCGTACCGGCCCGATCCGCGCGACCACGCTCACCACTCCCCCGGCGACCTCGATGTCGTAGTGATGCGCCTCGTCCATGCGGACGGAGAGACCCGCGCGCCCGGAGCCGGGGTCGATCCGGACCGCCGCCCGGCAGTCGGGATGTTGCTGTCGGCGTCCGAGGAACGTGGGGCCCGCCTGCGCGTCCAGGGTCAGCCAGCCCGGCCGACGAGTCAGCGACCAGCTGTCGTCCCGCCTGCTGCGCGGGGAGATCCAGGAGAAGGCGAGGGTCGGGGCGTCGAAGTCGTCGCGTACCGGCGGGAGTTGGAGGGGATGCCAGGCTGTCGGAGCCGGGTGCTGTTCCTGTACCGGGCCCACCCTCGGCCAGCCGTCCACCCATTCCACCGGGGTCAGGAACGTCTCGCGGCCGAGGACGTGGAAGCCCGGGAACCAGCCCCGGGGGCGGGTGCCGAGCAGCACCATCCACCAGGTGCCGTCGGGGGCCGTGACCAGGTCCGCGTGGCCGGTGCTCTGGATGGGGAGGTCGGTGCTGCGGTGGGAGAGGATCGGGTTGGCGGGAGCCGGTTCGTAGGGGCCGCGCGGGGAGCGGGCGCGGGCGATCGAGACGCTGTGGCCGTGTGCGGTGCCGCCCTCGGCCAGCATCAGGTACCACCAGTCGCCGACGCGGTAGAGGTGCGGGGCCTCCGGGTGTTGCAGGCCCGTCCCGGACCAGATCGGGAGCGGGCCCTCCAGTACCTTGCCGGTCGCCGTGTCGATGCGGGCCACTTTCACCCCGGCCACGGCACACCAGCAGTTCCCGTCCTCGTCCCAGGCCAGGTCGGGGTCGATGCCGGGCACGTCGACGAGCACCGGGTCCGACCATGGGCCCTCGGGGCGGTCGGCGGTGACGAGGAAGTTGCCCTTGCCGCCCACGTCGGTGGTGATCAGGTGGAAGCGGCCGTCGTGGTGGCGGAGGGTCGGGGCGTAGATGCCGGCCGAGGCGGGGGTGTCGTCCGGGAGGTCCAACTGGCCCGGCCGGTCAAGGACGTTGCCGATCTGGCGCCAGTGCACCAGGTCCCGGCTGTGGAAGAGCGGGACGCCGGGGAAGTACTCGAAGCTGGAGCACGCGAGGTAGTAGTCCTCGCCGACCCGGCAGACGCTGGGGTCGGGATGGAAGCCGCCGATGACCAGGTTGTCGTACGTCCGCATACGCAGGGTCTCCTCCGCCCGGCCCGTTCTCGAAAGTTTCGGGCCGATTGACGAACATTACGGAGCGGGACTGTAAGTGGCTCCGGGGACGGCGGCAAGGTTCTGTGTGGGTACGAGTTGCAGGCTGAGCACCATCGTGAGGCCGCCGCCCGGTGTGTCCTCGGCGCTGAGGGTGCCGCCGAGGGCCTCGGTGAAGCCGCGTGCGACCGCCAGGCCGAGACCGACACCCGCTCCGCGTGGGGCGTCGCCGTAGCGCTGGAAGGGTTCGAAGATGCGGTTCTTGGCCTCGTCGGGGACGCCCGGGCCGCGGTCGACCACGCGGATCTCGACGCGGTCGGCGATGGCACTCGCCTTGACCAGTACGGGAGTTGAGTCCGGGCTGTACTTGACGGCGTTCTCGACCAGGTTGGCCACCGCGCGTTCGAGGAGCCCGGGGTCGACGGCCACCATCGGCAAGGTCTCGGGGATGTCGAGTTCGACGCTGTCCTCGGGGACTCCGCCGAGTGCCATCGGGACGACCTCGTCGAGGTCCACCTCGCGGATGATCGGGGTGACCGTGCCGGTCTGGAGGCGGGACATGTCGAGGAGGTTCCCGACGAGGTTGTCGAGGCGGTCGGCGCCGTCCTCGATGCCGGCCAGCAGCTCCGCCCGGTCCTCCTCCGACCAGTCGACGTCCTCGGAACGGAGCGAGGAGACGGCCGCCTTGATGCCGGCGAGCGGGGTGCGCAGGTCGTGGCTGACGGCGGCGAGGAGCGCCGTGCGGATGCGGTTGCCCTCGGCCAACGCGCGGGCCTGGTCTGCCTCTTCGCGCAGGCGGCGGCGGTCCAGGACGACGGCGGCCTGCGCGGCGAAGGCGGCCAGGACGCGGCGGTCCTCGGCGGGGAGCACCCGGCCGGAGAGGGCGAGGGCCATGTGGTCGCCGACCGGTACGTCGACGTCCGCGTCCTCGGGGTTCTGGCAGGGGCGTGGGCCCACGCTGCCGGCGCAGGTCCAGGGTTCGACGTCGCTCGCGCGCTCCAACAGGGCGGCGGACTCCATGCCGAAGGTCTCCCGGACCCGTTCCAGGAGGGCCTCCAGGCTGGTCTCGCCGCGCAGTACGTTGCCCGCGAGGAAGGAGAGGATCTCCGACTCGGCGCGCAGTCGGGCCGCTTGGTGCGTGCGCCGTGCGGCCAGGTCGACCACCGACGCGACCGACACCGCGACGGCCACGAAGATCGCGATGGCGACGATGTTCTTGGGGTCGGCGATGGTGAAGGTGTGCACGGGCGGGGTGAAGTACCAGTTCAGCAGCAGCGATCCGACCGCCGCCGAGGCCAGTGCGGGGAACAGTCCGCCGAGCAGGGCGGCCGCCACGGTCAGGGTCAGATACAGCAACATGTCGTTGGCCAGGCCCACTTCGGGCGCGACACTGCTCAACAGCCAGGTCAGCAGCAGCGGTCCGCCGATTCCGGCCAGCCAGCCCCAGACGATCCTGGCGCGCCCGAGCCGTGCGCCCCGGTTCACGGGCAGTCCGCGTCCCTTGCCCGCCTCGTCGTGGGTGATGAGGTGGACGTCGAGGTCGGGTCCCGAGTCCCGGGCGACCGTCGAGCCGACGCCGGGCCCGAAGACGTACTGCCAGCCCTTGCGGCGGGAGACACCGAGGACGATCTGGGTGGCGTTGACCCCGCGCGCGAAGTCCAGCAGGGCCACCGGGATGTTCTCGCCCACGACTTGGTGGAAGGTGCCGCCCAAGTCCTCGACGAGCGTGCGCTGTTGGGCCAGTTCCTTCGGGGACGCGGACGTCAGGCCGTCGCTGCGGGAGATGTAGACCGCCAACACCTCACCCCCCGCGCCCTTTTCGGCGAGACGCGCGGCCCGGCGAATGAGCGTGCGTCCCTCCGGGCCGCCGGTGAGGCCTACAACGATCCGCTCGCGCGAGCCCCAGATCGCCGAGACGCGGTGTTCGCTGCGGTACTCCTGGAGGTAGGCATCGACGCGGTCGGCGAGCCACAGGAGCGCCAACTCCCGTAGGGCGGTGAGGTTTCCGGGACGGAAGTAGTTCGACAGAGCCGCGTCGACCTTGTCGGGCTTGTAGATGTTGCCGTGCGCCATACGACGTCGTAGCGCGGGCGGTGACATGTCGACCAGCTCGATCTGGTCGGCGCGGCGGACGACCTCGTCCGGGACGGTCTCCTGTTGCCGTACGCCGGTGATGGACTCGACGATGTCGCCCAGGGATTCCAGGTGTTGGATGTTGACGGTCGAGATCACGTCGATGCCCGCCGCCAGCAGTTCCTCTATGTCCTGCCAGCGCTTGGCGTTGCGGGAGCCGGGGATGTTGGTGTGCGGCAGTTCGTCGACGAGGGCGACCTCGGGATGGCGGGCGAGGACCGCGTCGACGTCCATCTCGGTGAACGTCGTGTCCCGGTAGGCGAGTTCGCGGCGCGGGATCTCCTCCAGGCCGTGCAGCATCACCTCGGTGCGCGGTCTGCTGTGGTGTTCCACGAAGGCGACCACACAGTCGGTGCCGCGCTCGATTCGGCGGTGTGCCTCGGACAGCATCGCGTACGTCTTGCCGACGCCCGGTGCCGCGCCGAGGTAGATCCGGAGCTTGCCGCGTCCCATGTCATCCTTCGAAGCGGTAGCCCATGCCGGGCTCGGTGATCAGGTAGCGGGGGCTGGAGGGGTCCCCCTCCAACTTCCGGCGCAATTGGGCCATGTAGACCCGGAGATAGTTGGTCTTGTTGCTCTGGGACACCCCCCACACCTCCTGCAACAGGTACTTCTGTGTGACGAGGCGGCCCGGGTTGGTGATCAGGATCTCCAGCAGATGCCACTCGGTGGGGGTCAGCCGGATGTCGTGTCCGCCGCGGGTGGCGCGCTTGGCGAGCAGGTCGATGGTGAAGTCGTCGGTGGTGACCAGGGTGGTCGTCGGGGCCAGCGGCACGTCCTCGACGCGGCGGACGGCGGCCCGTAGCCGGGCGAGGAGTTCGTCCATGCTGAACGGCTTGGTGATGTAGTCGTCGGCGCCCGCGTCGAGGGCGGCGACCTTCTCGTCGGAGGCCTGCCGCGCCGACAGCACCAGGATCGGGACCCGGGTCCAGCCGCGCAGCGCCTTGATGACGTCGACGCCGTCCATGTCGGGCAGCCCGAGGTCGAGCATCACGACGTCCGGCTGCCGCATGGCCGCGAGCCGGAGCGCGGTGGCGCCGTCGGGGGCCGCGTCCACGCCGTACTGGCGGGCCTGCATGTTGATCACGAGGGCCCGTACGAGCTGCGGGTCGTCCTCCACCACCAGCACCCGTGTCATGGGGGTGTGCCTTTCGTGTGGTCCCTGGCATGGCGGCGGGAGTCGGCGGCGCCGGGATCCCTCCCGGGCCGCCGACTCCCCTGCCGGTCGCGTAACGCCATCAGCTCTTCGTCACAAGGGACTTGAGCGCGATGTTGAGCTCCAGCACGTTCACCGTCGGCTCACCGATGAAGCCGAGGGTGCGGCCGTCGGTGTGCTCGTCGACCAGCTTCTGCACCTGAGCGACGGACAGCCCGTTCTTCTCGGCGATGCGGTGGACCTGGAGGTCCGCGTACGCCGGGGAGATGTCCGGGTCGAGGCCGGAGCCTGAGGACGTCACCGCGTCGGCGGGCACCTGGGACGCCTCGACCGTGTAGCCGGGCACCGAGTTGTCCTTGATGACGGCGGCCTTGGCGTCCTTCACCTGCTGGACGAGCACCTTGCTGTCGGCGGAGAGGTTGGTGGCGCCGGACAGGATCAGCTTGTACTGGGTGTTGATGCTGTTGGCGCCGAGCCCGTTCTGCGGGCGGCCCTGGAACCACTTCAGGTCCGGGTCCGGGGTCTCCTGGCCCTTCTTCAACGGCAGGTTGTACGACTGCCCGATGAGGGACGAGCCGACGACCTGTCCGTTCGACTTGATCTCCGAGCCGTTCGCCTTGCCGGGGAAGATCCCCTGGGCGATGCCGGTGACGACCAGCGGGTAGATCACGCCCGTCACCAGGGTCAGCACGAGCAGGGCGCGCAGGCCCGCCCAGAGCAACCGGGCTGTGTTGGATACCGAGTTGTTCATAGCCGATCAGCCGATTCCGGGGATGAGGGAGATGAGCAGGTCGATGATCTTGATGCCGATGAAGGGCGCGATCAGCCCGCCGATGCCGTAGATCGTCAGGTTGCGGCGCAGCATCTTGTCCGCGCTGACCGGCCGGTACTGCACGCCCCGCAGGGAGAGCGGGACCAGCGCGATGATGACCAGCGCGTTGAAGATGACGGCCGACAGGATCGCGGAGTCGGGCGAGGACAGGCCCATGATGTTCAGCTTGTCGAGGCCCGGGTAGACGGCCGCGAACAGCGCCGGGATGATCGCGAAGTACTTCGCGACGTCGTTGGCGATGGAGAACGTCGTCAACGCGCCCCGGGTGATGAGGAGTTGCTTGCCGATCTCGACGATCTCGATGAGCTTCGTCGGGTTCGAGTCGAGGTCGACCATGTTGCCGGCCTCCTTCGCGGCCGACGTACCGGTGTTCATCGCGACGCCGACGTCCGCCTGGGCCAGCGCGGGCGCGTCGTTCGTACCGTCACCGGTCATCGCGACCAGCTTGCCGCCGGCCTGTTCCCGCTTGATGAGGGCCATCTTGTCCTCGGGAGTCGCCTCCGCAAGGAAGTCGTCGACGCCGGCCTCGTCGGCGATCGCCTTGGCGGTCAAGGGGTTGTCGCCCGTGATCATGATGGTCTTGATGCCCATGCGGCGCAGCTCGTCGAACCGCTCGCGCATGCCCGCCTTGACGACGTCCTTGAGGTGGATGACCCCCAACACCCGTGCGCCTTCGGTGTCTTCGATCGCCACGAGCAGCGGGGTGCCACCGGCCGCGGAGATCCGGTCGGTGAGCGCGCCGGCGTCCTCGGACACCTCGCCGCCCCGTTCCCGGACCCAGGCCGCGACCGAACCGGCCGCGCCCTTGCGGATCTTGCGCCCTTCGACGTCCACACCCGACATACGGGTCTGGGCGGTGAAGGCGATCCACTCGGCGTGGGCCAACTCGCCCTGGTGGCGCTCGCGCAGGCCGTACTTCTCCTTCGCCAGGACGACGATGGAGCGGCCCTCGGGCGTCTCGTCGGCCAGCGAGGAGAGTTGGGCGGCGTCGGCGACCTCGGCCTCGGTGGTGCCGGTCACCGGCACGAACTCGGAGGCCTGGCGGTTGCCGAGGGTGATGGTGCCGGTCTTGTCGAGCAGCAGCGTGGAGACGTCACCGGCGGCCTCAACTGCCCTGCCGGACATGGCCAGTACGTTCCTCTGCACCAGCCGGTCCATGCCCGCGATGCCGATCGCGGAGAGCAGCGCGCCGATCGTGGTCGGGATGAGGCAGACCAAGAGGGCAACCAGCACGATCATCGTGAGGTGGGTGCCTGCGTAGTCCGCGAACGGCGGCAGGGTGGCGCAGGCGAGCAGGAAGACGATGGTGAGGGACGCCAACAGGATGTTCAGGGCGATCTCGTTGGGCGTCTTCTGCCGGGCGGCGCCCTCGACGAGGGCGATCATCCGGTCGATGAAGGTCTCGCCGGGCTTCGTCGTGATCTTGATGACGATGCGGTCGGAGAGGACCTTCGTACCGCCGGTGACGGCCGAACGGTCGCCGCCCGACTCGCGGATGACGGGCGCGGACTCGCCGGTGATCGCCGACTCGTCCACGGACGCGACGCCCTCGACGACGTCACCGTCGCCGGGAATGATGTCGCCGGCCTCGCAGACCACGAGGTCGCCGATGCGCAGCTCAGTACCGGGCACCTGCTCCTCGACGGAACCGTTGAGCCGTCGGGCCACGGTGTCGGTCTTGGCCTTGCGCAGGGTGTCGGCCTGCGCCTTGCCGCGGCCCTCGGCGACGGCCTCCGCCAGGTTGGCGAAGATGACGGTCAGCCACAGCCAGGCGCTGATCGCCCAGCCGAACCAGTCGCCCGGGTCCTTGAAGGAGAAGATCGTGGTCAGCACGGACCCGATCCACACCACGAACATGACGGGCGACTTGACCATCACCCGCGGGTCGAGCTTGCGGCAGGCGTCGGGCAGGGACCTGATCAGCTGCTTCGGGTCGAACAGGCCCGCACCGACCCGTCCTTCGTCCTTGTGACCGGTCGGCACATCGCTGTGCGGCGCCCGGGTCGGAGTGGCAGTGGACATCGAGTCCTCTTGGTTTTCTTGGTTGTCTATGCGGGTGGTCATGACGCCAGCCCCTCGGCCAGCGGACCCAGCGCCAGGGCCGGGAAGTAGGTCAGACCGGTGATGATGAGGATCGCGCCCACCAACAGGCCGGTGAACAAAGGCTTTTCGGTGCGCAGGGTGCCCACGGTGACCGGCACCGGCTTCTGCTCGGCGAGCGAACCGGCCAGGGCCAGCACGAACACCATCGGCAGGAAGCGGCCGAGCACCATCGCGAGTCCGGTCATGGTGTTGAACCAGTCGGTGTTCGCGTTCAGACCGGCGAACGCCGATCCGTTGTTGTTGGCGGCGGAGGTGAAGGCGTACAGCACCTCGGAGAAGCCGTGCGCGCCGGAGTTCAGCATGGAGTGCGGCGGGGTCGGCAGCGCCATGGAGGCGGCCGCGAAGATCAGCACCAGGGCCGGGGTGATCAGGATGTAGCAGGCCGCGAGCTTCATCTCGCGGGTGCCGATCTTCTTGCCGAGGTACTCGGGCGTACGGCCGACCATGAGCCCGGCGATGAACACCGCGATGACGGCCATGATCAGCATTCCGTACAGACCGGAACCGGTACCACCGGGTGCGATCTCGCCCAACTGCATGCCCAGGATGGTGATTCCGCCTCCGAGACCGGTGAACGAGGAGTGGAAGGAGTCCACCGCGCCCGTCGAGGTCAGGGTGGTCGACACCGCGAAGATCGAGGAGGCGCCGACGCCGATCCGGGTCTCCTTGCCCTCCATCGCACCGCCGGCGGCCTGGAGCGCCGGGCCGTGGTGCGCGAACTCTGTCCACATCATCAGGGCGACGAAGCCGAGCCAGATGGTGGCCATGGTGGCGAGGATCGCGTAGCCCTGCTTGATGGAGCCGACCATCACGCCGAAGGTGCGAGTCAGCGCGAACGGGATGACCAGCAGCAGGAAGATCTCGAAGAGGTTGGTGAAGGGCGTCGGGTTCTCGAAGGGGTGGGCGGAGTTGGCGTTGAAGTAGCCGCCGCCGTTGGTGCCGACCTCCTTGATGGCCTCCTGGGAGGCGACCGCGCCGCCGTTCCACTGCTGGTGCCCGCCCATGAACTGCCCGACCTCATGGATGCCCGAGAAGTTCTGAATGGCACCACAGGCGACGAGCACGAGCGCGGCGACGACGGAGAGCGGCACCAGAATGCGGATCGTGCCGCGCACCAAGTCGGCCCAGAAGTTGCCGAGTTCACCGGTGCGGGAGCGCGCGAAGCCCCGTACGAGAGCGACCGCCACGGCGATGCCAACGGCCGCGGAGACGAAGTTCTGCACGGCAAGACCGGCGGTCTGCACGACGTGACCCATGGTCTGCTCGCCGTAGTACGACTGCCAGTTGGTGTTCGTCACGAACGACACGGCCGTGTTGAACGACTGCGCCGGATTGACGGAAGAGAAGCCCAACGAGCCCGGCAGGATGCCCTGAAGGCGCTGGAGCAGGTAAAGGAAGAGAACACCGACCGCCGAGAAGGCGAGCACACTGCGCAGGTACGCGGGCCAGCGCATCTCGGTGTTCGGGTCGGCACCGATGCCCTTGTAGATCCACTTCTCGACCCGCAGGTGCTTGTCGGAGGAGTAGACCCTGGCCATGTAGTTGCCGAGGGGGATGTAGGCGAGTGCCAGCGCGCCTATGAGGGCGAGCAACTGGAGGACACCTGCGAGTACGGGACCCATGTCGTGGCTCAGAACCTCTCCGGGAAGATCAGGGCGAGGACGAGATAGCCCAGCAGGGCGACGGCCACGACGAGGCCGACAATGTTCTCGGCGGTCACAGCTTCGTCACCCCCTTGGCGACGAGGGCCACCAGCGCGAAGACCGCGATCGTGGTGACGACGAAGGCCAGATCGGCCATCGTGAGCTCCTGGAATGAGGTTCGAATGGAACGGACGCTTAGAGGTAACCGCGCCCGTGACCGGATTCGGCCGCCGTTGACGGCTCCCTTACGGCGACGCATACGCCTTTGACGCGACTCTTACGGCGAGGGCGGGCTTCGGCGGGCGGGCGCGGCTCTACGGCGGTGTGGGGCGCGGGTCCGCGGACGGTTTTCGGCGGCACCGGCACCGACCCGCGAGCGAGTTCACGCCGGTGCCGACAGCGGCCTGCGGGCGGTTCTGCGGCGACGCCGGCACCGGGCCCCGGGCGGTTCTACAGCGGCATCGGCACCGGCCTGCGGGCGGTTTTACGACGGCACCAGCACCGGGCCGGGGGCACGCTCGCGCGGACGTCGGCACCGACCTGCGAGCGTTTCACGCGGACGTCGGCACCGACCCGCGAACGTTTCACGCCGCTGCCAGCACCAAGCCACAGGCGATTCACACCCACGCCGGCACCAGCCCACAGGCCGTCCTACACCGACACCAGCACCACGCCACGAGCGGTAATCGGCAGCACCGGCACCCCGCCGCAGGCGCTCCAACACCGACGCCGACACCGACCCGCGAACGTTTCACGCCGACGCCGGCACCAAGCCACAGGCGACTCGCACCCACGCCGACACCAGCCCACAGGCCGTCCTACACCGACGCCAGCACCGCGCCGCGAACGGATATCGGCGGCACCAGCACCGCGCCGCAGGCGCTCCAACACCGACACCGACACCGACCCGCGAACGTTTCACGCCGACGCCGGCACCAAGCCACAGGCGATTCACACCCACGCCGACACCTACCCCGGGCGTTTCACGCCGACGCCCCCGCCGGGCCGCAGGCCGCTCAAAACGCGGCGCCGACACCGGCCCTCGGGCGTTACGCCCATGCCCGCGTCGGCCCGCAAGCGGCTTCACGCCGACACCCGCACCGGGCCACAGGCGTCTTACGCCGACGCCTGCACCGACCCGCAAGCGCCTCCACACCGAGGCCGTGCCGCAGGCCCAGGCGCGAGCCCCGCACCCCGGTGCCAAAGCAGGCGCCCGCGCCGCACCCCGGCGCCGAAGCAGGCACCCGCACCACACCCGCGTCAGAACAACCGGAACCGCAACCGACAGATCACCGCGTCCGTGTCCCGCCGTACCGCATGGGCGACCACGGCCCCGCGCTGATTCTGGAGCAGCCGTTGCCACAGCCGTACCGGCTCCACCTCGGCGATCAGGACGGTGACCCGGGTGTCCGGTTCCGTCGCCGACACGTCGCGTACGTAGGCGGCGATGGGGCGGCCCAGCGTGCGGCGCTCGCAGGCGAGCCGGACCAGGGGTACGCCGGGGTTCCACTCGGCCCAGGCGCGTTCCAGGGCGTGCAGGTGGGCGCGATCCTCCGGGTCGGGGTAGCAGACGGTCACCGCGCGCACCTCGTCGCCGAGGGAGGCCGCGGCCGTCAACGCCTCGGAGGTAAGCCGGGTGAGGGAGGAGACCGGCACGATCACCACCGACCGGTCTCGGTGCGGTGGTTCAGGGATACGGCCGAGGCCGAGCCGTTCGCCGATGTGCGCGTAGGCGCGGTGCACGGTCTCGAAGGCGAGCACGAGCAGCGGCAGCGTGATCACGATCAGCCAGGCGCCCTCCTCGAACTTGCTCGCGGTCACGACGACGGCCGCGACGCCGGTGAGGACCGCGCCGAAGCCGTTCAGGAGGGCCTTGCCTCGCCAGCCGGTTCCGCGTTCGCCGCGCCAGTGCCGGACCATGCCGACCTGGGCGACGGTGAAGCCGACGAAGACACCGATCGCGAAGAGCGGCACGAGGGTGTTGGTGTCGCCGCCGGAGAACACCAACAGGGCCGCCGAGACCGCGGCCAGCGCGAGCACACCGTGCCGGTGCACCTGGCGGTCGGCCTTCAACGCGAAGACGTGCGGGAGGTAGTTGTCCCGGGCGAGCAGCTTCAGCAGCACTGGCAGCCCGCCGAACGACGTGTTCGCGGACAGGGCGAGCAGGATCATCGTCGCGAACTGGATGACGTAGAAAGCCCAGTTGTGGCCGAGGGCGGCGTCCGCGAGCTGGGCGAGGACGGTGACGCCCTGGACGGGCTGGAGGTGGAAGCGGGAGATCAGTACCGACAGGCCGATCAGCATCACGCCGAGCACCGCGCCGAGGGCGACCTCCGCGCGCTGGGCCCGCTTGACCCGGGGCGTGCGGAAGGAGGGCACGGCGTTCGCGATGGCCTCGACGCCGGTGAGGGCGCTGCACCCGGAGGCGAAAGCTTTCAGCAACAGCAGGGTGCCGACGCTCGTGGCGTTGTCGGCGAGCGCGGAGGCATGGCCGTCGGCGGTCGCGGTGCTCACCGGCGCGGACCGGAACAGGCCGACCGCGATGAGCACGAAGATGGAGCCGACGAACACCACAGTCGGCACGATGAAGGCGCGGGCCGACTCGACGATCCCGCGCAGGTTCACCCCCGTGACCAGCACGAGCACCGCGAGGCACAGCCACAGCCGGTCGTCGTACAGCCCGGGGAAGGCCGAGGTCAGGGCAGCGACTCCGGCCGTGACGGCCACGGCAACGTTCAGTACGTAGTCCAGCACCAGCGAGGCGGCCGCCACCAGGCTCGTCCGCGCGCCCAGGTGGGTCTTCGCCACGGCGTAGGAGCCGCCGCCGTCCGGGAAGGCCGCGATGACCTGTCGGTACGACGCGACGAGCACCGCCAGCAGGGCGGCGATGGCGAGCGTGACCGGCAGCGTGAAGCCGAGTCCGTGCGCACCGGCCGCGGCCAGCACGAGGACGATCGCCTCGGGGCCGTACGCGACCGACGCCATGGCGTCCAGGGAGAGGGCGGCGAACCCGGCGAGGGCGGTCAGCCGATGGCGTTCGCCGGTATCCGGGGGCTCCTCGTCGGCGGGCGTCGCGCCCGGCGATGGGGGTCCCCCCGCTCGAGCGAAGCCGAGAGTGGGGGAGGTGAGAACGGTCATGCTGCTGGCTCCTTCACGTACGGACGCGCGGTGACGGCAACGCGCGGGTGCGCTTCAGGTTCTGTCCCGCCGCCGCCGGTTTCTCCTTCTCCTTGCGGCTTCTTCGCGCCGAACACGCGTTCTTTGACACGAACTTGACGACGATGTGACCTGCGCGACTGCCCTCGCCCGCTGCGACGGCGTCAAGAAGCGCGGGCCGCCCGTCAGAGTCGCGTCAAGGCCCGGCTCCCGTACGCCGGGACTCTCTACCGTCACCCCCATGAGACCCGGGGAAGCGGTGGAGGACCGCCGATGGGCACGGGACCTGCGCGACACGTTCCGCTGCGCGGGCGCGCTGCTCGGACTCCTACTGCTCGTCGACCACTTCAGCGGGCACTTCACGCTGTGGCGCGGCGCGCTTTGGCTCACCCTCGCCGTCCTGCTCTTCGCGGTGCTCTACCCTGCCCGGGTCCGGGCCGGCGAGGGCTGGCTGTCCGCGCGCGGACTGCTGCGCGAGCGACGCGT
This sequence comes from Streptomyces xylophagus, assembly GCF_000716435.1. GTDB lineage: Bacteria > Actinomycetota > Actinomycetes > Streptomycetales > Streptomycetaceae > Streptomyces > Streptomyces xylophagus. The sequence goes on along the minus strand of NZ_JNWO01000005.1, from coordinate 34,278 downwards.
CCGCACGGACCGGCTCGTGTCGGTGCGCTGTCTGGACGGCGTCTCCCAACGGCTGCTGCTGCGGGACGAGTTGGGCGGCCGGGTCGAGATCGATCCCGAAGTGCTGGTGAACAACCCGGACTTGTGGCACCGCATCTCCGAGGACTCCCGCAAGTCGATCACCTCCGGCTCCCTCACCTGCGGGGCCACCGCCCTGCGCCGGATCGCGGAGCGCGTCGAGCGCGAGACCGCGGAGACCGTGTTCAAGGTGTCCGGCCTGGAGTAGCCACCGCTGTTGAAGCTGAGGGGTCCGCCCATTCGGCCAGCGGCAGGGAGACGACCATGGTCAGGCCACCGCCCGGGGTGTCCTCGGGAGTGAGGGTCCCGTTCATCGCCTCGGTGAGCCCGCGCGCCAGGGCGAGACCCAGCCCGAGCCCGGTGGTGTTGTCCGTGTCACCGAGCCGCTGGAAGGGCTCAAAGAGCCGCTCGCGCCCGGTGGTTGGGAGCCCCGGCCCTCGGTCCACGACCCTCAGCTCCACCCGCCCTCCCAGCGCACTGGCGGTGACCATGACCCGGCGCCCGGGCGGCGTGTGCCGGGCCGCGTTCCCGGCCAGGTTGGCGATCACGCGCTCCAGCAGCGGCGGATCGACAAGCACCGGCGGAATCGACTCCACGTCCCGCAGGTCCACATCGGGCACGTCCGCGAGCGCCATCGGCAACACCTCCTCCAGGCTCGTGGCCCGCAGGTTCAGCGGGAGCACACCCGCCTCAAGCCGACTCAGGTCGAGAAGGTTCTCCAGCAGCCGGTTCAGCTTGGCCATGGACTCGTCGGCGGTGGCGAGGAGTTCGTCCCGGTCCTCGTCCGAGAACTCCACGTCCCGCCCGCGCAGCGAGGTGACGGCCGCCCAGCCCGCCGCGAGCGGCGTCCGCAGATCGTGTCCTACGGCCCGGAGCAGCGCGGTACGCAACCGGTCGGCGGCCTTCACCGGCTCGATCTCGGCTGCCGCTTCGGCGAGTTGGGCCCGTTCGACGGCGGAGCCGACGTGGGCGGCGAAGGCGGCCAGCACCCGCCGTTCCGAGGAGGACAGGGTGCGTCCGCGCAGGACGAGGAAGGCACCGGGGCCCGCGGGAACAGTGGTGACCCCGCCGCCGATCTCATGATCGGGCGGCCGGTCGACGAGTTCGGCCGACTCCGTGCCGAAGGTCTCGCGCGTGCGTTCCAGCAGTGCCGGGATCGTCTGGCCGCCGCGCACGATGCTGCCCGCGAGCGAGGACATCGTCTCGGCCTCGGCAGTGGCACGCGCCGAGCGCCGGGAGAGTCGTAGCGAACGGTCGACGACGGCGGCCACGGTCGCCGCCACCACCGTGAACACCCCTAGCGCCAACAGTGCGTTGGGGTCGTCCAGGGTGAACTGCCCGATGGGCGGGATGAACCAGTAGTTGAGCAGCAGCGAGGCCGTCACCGACGCGATGACCGCCGAGGTGACACCGCCTATGCAGGCGACCCCGACCACGGCGAGCAGGAACAGCAGGGCCTCGCTGGTGAGGTTGACCGTGTCGCGTACCTGCGCGAGGCAGACGGTGAGCAGCACCGGCAGCACAAGTCCCGTCACCGGACCGGCGATCAGCCGTGCCGTGGAGAGGGTACGGCGGCGGGAGGGCAGCAGGGTGCCGCGTCCGGCGCGCTCGTGCGTGACGCGGTGGACGTCGATGTCACCGGAGAGTTCCGTGACCGTCTCGCCCGTGCCGGGGCCGGTCAGGAACCGCTCGAACCGGCCCCGGCGGCTGGTGCCGAGGACGAGTTGGGTGGCGTTCTCGGTGCGGGCGAACTCGACCAGGGCGGTGGCCACGTCGTCGCCGACCACGGAGTGGTAGCTGCCGCCCAGGTCCTCTACGAGGCGCCGCTGCCGGGCGAGCGAGGCGTGCGACACCCCGGCGGCGAGACCGTCGCTGCGGGCCACGTGCACGGCGAGCAGGTCACCGCCGGCGGACCGGTCGGCGATGCGGGCGGCGCGCCGGATGAGTGTGTCGCCCTCGGGGCCGCCGGTCAGGGCGACGACCACGCGTTCCCGGGTTTCCCACACCCCGCCGATCGCGTGCTCGGCGCGGTAGGTGTGCAGGGCCTCGTCGACCCGGTCGGCCACCCACAGCAGCGCCAACTGCCGTAGTGCGGTGAGGTTTCCGGGCCGGAAGTAGTTGGCGAGGGCCGCGTCGATCTTCTCCGGCGCGTAGATGTTGCCGTGCGCCATGCGCCGCCGGAGTCCCTCGGGCGGCATGTCGATCAGCTCGATCTGCTGGGCCCGGCGCACGACGTCGTCGGGCACCGTCTCGTGCTGCGGCACCCCGGTGATCTTCTCGACGACGTCCTTGAGGGAGGCCAGATGCTGCACGTTGACAGCGGTGACGACGTCGATGCCGTCGGCGAGCAGGACGTCGATGTCCTGCCAGCGCTTGGCGTTGCGTCCGCCGCCGGGGACGTTGCTGTGCGCGAACTCGTCGACGACGGCCACTTCCGGACGCCGTTCGAGGACCGCCGCGAGGTCCATCTCCTCGAACTCCCCGCCCCGGTAGGCGCATTGGGCCCGCGCGACGACCTCCAGGCCGTCGAGCATCGCCTCGGTGCGCGGACGCCCGTGGCACTCGGCGAAGCCCACCACCACATCGGCGCCCCGGGCGGCCCGGCGCCGCGCCTCGTCGAGCATGCGGTAGGTCTTGCCGACGCCCGGGGCCGCCCCGAGGTAGACCTTCAGCCGTCCGCGTCGCAGTACGTCGTCCATCGCCTCCCAGAGAAGCGCTCCGCGGGCCTCCGGGCAGGCTTCTTGATGCGTCCCTGGCGCCGCCCTCAAGGACGTTGACACTGTCTTGACGGCCCTTGGCCGGGTTAGGGTGTGCGCGGTGTGCCGGGAAGTCTGGTCGGCGGGGAGTCCACATGGGCTCGTCCAAGCCCCAGGGGGACGGCATGCGCGGCGTCGGTACGGTTCTCGCACTCGTGGTGCTGGCGACGCTGGTGGCGACGTTCGCGCGCCGGTGGCGGATTCCCGCGCCCTCCCTGCTCGTGGTCGCCGGTCTCGCCGTGGCCCTGCTGCCGGGCACCCCGGCGATCGAGATCAGTCCCGACGTGATCGGCCTGGTCGTCCTGCCGCCGCTCCTGTACGCCAGCGCCGAGGACATGTCGTGGCGCGAGCTGAAGGCCGTGTGGAAGCCGGTCGGAATCCTCGCGATCGGCCTGGTCCTCGCGTCGGCGGCGGCGGTCGGCTGGGTTGCGTCGACGGTGACCCCCCTCTCCTGGCAGATGGCGTTCGTGCTCGGCGCGGTCCTGGCCAGCACCGACCCGGTCGCGGTCACCGCGCTAGGCCGACGGCTCGCGCTGCCGCCCCGGGTCCAGGTACTCGTCCAGGCGGAGTCCCTCTTCAACGACGCGACCTCGCTGGTCCTGTTCCGGGTCGCGGTGAGCGTCGCCGTGGCCTCGGCGGCGGCCAACTGGGGTGCGGCAGGCGGGGAGTTCGTGGTGCTCGCGGGCGGCGGCACGGTCATCGGAGCGGCCGTCGCCTACGTCGTGACACTGATCCGGCGCCGTACCGAGGACCCGGTCCTGGAGACGGTGATCGCCCTGGTCACCCCGTACGCGGCCTACGTCCTGGCGGAGGGCGCGCACGCCTCCGGCGTAACTTCGGTCGTGGTCGCCGGAGTTGTCCTCGGCGGTCGCGGCGACCGCCTCACCAACGCCCGCATACGGCTCCAACTGCACGCCGTCTACGGCACGGTGGTGTTCCTGCTGGAGAGCGTGGTGTTCTCGCTCATCGGACTGGCGCTGCCGGCCCAGGTGCGCGCGCTGTCCGACGGCGACCGCGCGTGGCCGCTGTACGCGTTCGCGGTGGCGGGCACCCTGATCGCCGTACGACTGCTGTGGCTGGCCCCGCTGTCGGCGGTCGTACAACGCAAGGGCGGGGTGCACAGGGTGAATTGGCGGGTCCCGATGGTGCTGACCTGGGCAGGCACCCGGGGTGTCCTCCCGCTGGCGGCGGCCCTGTCGATCCCGGAGGTCACCAAGACCGGCGCCACACTGACCGACCGCCCCCTGGTCCTGGTCCTCACCACGTCGGTCGTGGTCGTCACCCTGGTGGTTCAGGGCTTCACCTTGGCCCCCGTCGTCCGCCGCTCCGGCATCGCCCTGGAACCCGACCACACGGAACGCGAAGAGGCCTCCGCCCGCTGCCGGTTGGCCGACGCGGGCATCCGCCGCCTCGACGAACTGGCGGAGTTGGAGGCCGTACCCGACGTCGTCCTCGACCGCCTCCGCCGCGGCCTCAACGCCCGCCTCGACGACGCCCGCGACCGCCTCTCCGAGAACAACGGCCACGCCTCCCACACGGAATCGGCCGACCTGGTCTACCGCCAACTCCGCCGCGACCTGATCGCCGTGGAGGCGGTGGAACTCCAGCGCCTCTACGACGACCACGCCATCAGCGACACGACGCGCAGGAGGCTCCAGCGGTCGTTGGACCTGGAGGAGGCGAGGTTGGCGGACGTGTGACTTCGCAAGCCTCGACCACAACCCGACTCCGGCCCCCGCCACCCCCTAGGGGCGCGGGGCTGTATCTGATGTGCGGCTACCGCCGCGCGGGCGCGACCAGCCACAACGCACCCGCACCCGCCACACAAGGGAACCCCCCGAGCTCGTAGGCGAGGAAACACCAGCCCCTCACCCCCGTAACGCTGGGTATCCACCCCTCGACCACCCCCTCCCCATCCCCCATACAGCCCAACGCACCCCCAACCAGCCCCATCCCCCCTTTCCTGATGCGCCACCTCCACCAACCCGGCCAGTCTTAACGCAAGATTGACGCCGAAGGCCCCGTCATCCATGGGCCCACGCGTCACTCTCCGCTTACGCTGGTGCCGCCGTCCGCGTGATGGCCGGAGACCCACACGCTGACCCGCATCCCAGGAGCACGCCCATGGCCACCACCGAACACCCTCCCAGTCGTATGCGCGCCTGGATGCTGGAGGGTCTGGCCGACATGGGCAAGGGCGGCACGCACGCCACGCAGGCCGCGCCGGAACCGGAGCAGCACGCCCACCAGGGCCAGCGCTGGTGGCGGGTGATGTGTCTGACCGGCGTCGACTACTTCTCCACCCTCGGCTACCAGCCAGGCATCGCCGCCCTCGCGGCCGGACTCCTCTCCCCCGTCGCGACGATCGTGCTCGTGATCGTCACCCTGGCCGGCGCCCTGCCCGTGTACCGGCGGGTCGCCGAGGAGAGCCCGCACGGTGAGGGTTCCATCGCGATGCTGGAGCGGCTGCTGTCGTTCTGGAAGGGCAAGCTCTTCGTCCTGACCCTGCTCGGGTTCGCGGCGACGGACTTCCTGATCACCATCACCCTGTCGGCGGCGGACGCCTCCACCCACCTCGTGGAGAACCCGCACCTGACGAGCATGCTGCACGACAAGCAGATGCTGATCACCCTGATCCTGGTCGCCCTGCTCGGCGCGGTGTTCCTTAAGGGCTTCCTGGAGGCGATCGGTGTCGCCGTGTACCTGGTGGCGGCCTACCTGAGCCTCAACGTCGTCGTCGTGATCGTCGGCATGTGGCACGTGGTCACCGAGGGGCACGTCGTCACCGACTGGACCAGCGCCCTGACCACCGAGCACGGCAACGTCTTCGCGATGATCGGCGTGTCCCTGCTGGTCTTCCCCAAGCTCGCGCTGGGCCTCTCCGGCTTCGAGACCGGCGTGGCCGTCATGCCGCACGTCGAGGGCGACCCGGACGACACCCACGAGAACCCCAAGGGCCGTATCCGGGACACCAAGAAGCTGCTGACGACTGCCGCGCTCATCATGAGCGTGTTCCTGATCGCCACCAGCTTCATCACCACCGTGCTGATCCCGGAGAAGGAGTTCAAGGCGGGCGGCCAGGCCAACGGCCGCGCGCTCGCCTACCTCGCGCACGAGTACCTCGGCAACGCCTTCGGCACGGTCTACGACCTCTCCACCATCGCCATCCTGTGGTTCGCCGGCGCCTCCGCGATGGCCGGCCTGCTCAACCTGATGCCGCGCTATCTGCCCCGCTACGGCATGGCCCCGCACTGGGCCCGCGCTGTCCGCCCGATGGTGATCGTCTTCACCCTGGTCGCGTTCCTCGTCACCTGGATCTTCGACGCCAGCGTCGACGCCCAGGGCGGCGCCTACGCCACCGGCGTCCTGGTCCTGATGTCCTCCGCCGCCATCGCGGTGACCATCGCGGCCCGCCGCGCCCAGCAGCGCAACTGGACCGTCGTCTTCGGCATCGTCTCCGCGGTCCTCCTCTACGTCACCGTCGTGAACGTCATCGAACGCCCCGACGGTGTGAAGATCGGCGCCTGTTTCATCGCCGGCATCATCCTGGTCTCCCTGCTGTCCCGGCTGGCCCGCGCCTTCGAACTGCGCGTGACGAGCGTGCAGTTGGACCCCATGGCGGAACGATTCATCCGCGACATGGCCAGCCGGAAGATCCGCTTCGTCGCCAACGAGCCCGACCGGCGCGACAAGGCCGAGTACCGGGACAAGATCGAGCAGATCCGCACCGACAACGACATCCCCGGCGAGGACTTCGTCTTCGTCGAGGTGACGGTCCTCGACGCCTCCGAGTTCGAGGCGGGCCTGACCGTACGCGGCGAGGTCCTCCACAACCGCTACCGGGTGCTGACCCTGGAGTCCTCGTCCGTCCCGAACGCCCTGGCCGCGCTCATGCTGAACGTCCGCGACACGACGGGCCGCATCCCGCACATGTACTTCGAGTGGACCGAGGGCAATCCGTTCGCCAACTTCCTCCGCTTCTTCCTCTTCGGCCAGGGCGAGGTCGCCCCGGTCACCCGAGAGGTCCTGCGCGAGGCGGAACCGGACCGGGCGAGGCGGCCTCGGGTGCACACGGGCTGAGGGGGGGGCGGGCGCCGGGCTCGGCGCTCGCGCGTGGGCAAGGGGTGGCGGGGGGCGACGGCCTCGACCTCGCGCGCGTCCACACAGCGGCCGGCGGGAACGCGGGCGGCAGCCCGCGCGGGTGCACTGGCCGGCGAGGCCGACCTCGCCGCTCACCCGCGTGCACACCGGCCGACGGGACTGCGGGCGACACCCGCGTACCGGCCAACCGACGGAAACACACCCTCCACCCGCGCACACCAGCCGACCGGCAGGACCGCGAGCAACGCGCACACCAGCCAACAGCACCTACCTCACCGCTCACCCGCCTACACCCCGGCCGACGGAACCGCAGCCGGCGCCCCGCACACGCACACCACCCAACGGCACCGCCCTCGCCGCACACGCGCCCCCACCGATCGCCCGTCGATCCCATCCGCGCCCGCACCGTAAGAGACACGACAAAATCCGGTCCCGCAGTGTAAGAGCCCCGTCAGCGGCCCCCGCACCGCACGCGCGGCGGCCTACGGTCGGCCTCATGCGGCACAGCACCCTCCCACCGGACCCGGCCGGCGACCGCCACTGGCGTGGCGACGCCCGGCTGGCGACGGGCTGTGCGTTCGGCTTCCTCGGCATGACCCTGCTGGTCGACTGGAACGCCGGAACCCTGACCCTGACCCGCGCGCTGCTGTGGTTCGCCCTGTCGGCGACGCTCTTCGCCGTACTGCTGCCGCATCGGGTCACCGCGGGCCCCGGCTGGCTCACCGTGGACGGCCCGCTGCTGCGGCGCACGGTGCACACGGACGCGCTGACCGTCGTACGACAGTACGGCGACGTGTCCGCGCGCCTGGTCCTGCGGGACGCGCACGGACACTGGCTCGAACTGGACCCCCGGGTCCTGGTCGCCAACCCCCTGCTCTGGCACGAGCTGGACACGGGCATACGGCGTTCGATGGAACGCGGCACACTGCGCCAGGGCACCGATGTCCGGCGTCACCTGGGCCATCTGATCGACGACGAGACCGCGCGGTCGGTCCTCAGGGCGTCGGGGATTTCCTGACCGCGCGCCGCGTCCGGCGTACCCGGACCTTCCCGAAGCCCAGTTGCCCGGCGATCTCTATCCGCAGGTCCACCGGTGCCCCGGTGTCGCCGGGCCCGCGCGTCTTGACCTTGCTGTAGTTGAGCACCAGGGAGTCGGTGTCCACCACGACCCCCGGCGGGAGCAGCAGCCGTAGCGACCCGAGGTGCATGTCCAGGTCGATGCGCAGCGTGCCCTGGGTGATCACCGCCTCGGTGAAGTCCAGGGTCACATCGCCCAGGCGCGACTGGATCTCCAGCCGGCGCGGCACCACCCAGCCGTCACCGCGCCGCGTCGAACCGCCGTTCTGCTCGATGCGGGCGACGTCCTTCACCTCGACCGGGGTCGCGCCCGCCACCGCCGGCAGGTCGGCCGTCAGGACCGCCAACTCCCCCATCGTGCGGGCGGTCAGGGCGGCCTCGACGCGCTCGTCGAGCTCCTCGGCGGTCAGCCGTCCGTCGCCGGCCGCGCCGGTCAGCACGTCCACGACGCGGTCCCGGTCCGCATGCGAGGCCCGCAACCCGGTCGTGCTCGTCAGCTCACCCGACATACCCTCACCCCGATAGACGGCCTGGCGCTATATCGCGTTATACCCCAGAGCCAACCCCCCGTCCACCGACTTCCGTTTCTGCCCCTAGGGTGGCGCGTATGCAGTCCTACACAATCGGCCAGGCGGCGCGGCTGCTCGGCGTGAGTCCGGACACCGCGCGCCGGTGGGCGGACGCGGGCCGGGTGACGACCCACCGCGACGAGGGCGGGCGCCGGCTCATCGACGGGGTCGATCTGGCCGCGTTCTCGGTCGAGTTGGCGAAGGCGGGCGGTGTCGAGGAGGACCCCTCCTACACCTCGGTGCGCAACGCGTTCCCCGGCATCGTCACCGCGATCAAGCTCGGCGACGTCGCCGCACAGGTCGACATCCAGGCGGGCCCGCACCGCCTGGTCTCCCTGCTGACCCGCGAGGCCGTCGAGGAACTCGGCCTGGAGGTCGGCATGGAGGCCACCGCCCGCGTGAAGTCGACGAACGTGCACATCGACCGGGTGTGAGGCGCGCGGCGGCCCCCGTCCGTCACCGGGTCACTTGTTGACCGAGTAGGAGTGCGCCCCGGTCCCCGCCAGCGCACCCCCGTCCACGATCAGGTACTCGTCCCGGATCGGCCGCCCCGCGAAGAACGCCTCCAGGATCTCCCGCGTCCCCGCCGCGTACCTGGCCTGCGCCGACAGCGACGAACCGGAGATGTGCGGAGTCATCCCGTGGTGCGGCATGGTCCGCCACGGATGGTCCGCCGGGGCGGGCTGCGGGAACCACACGTCACCGGCGTAACCCGCCAACTGCCCGCTGCGCAGCGCCCGTTCGACGGCGTCCCGGTCGACGATCTTCGCCCGCGCGGTGTTGATGAGATACGCGCCGCGCTTCATCTGCGCGAGCAGCTTGTCGCCGAACAGCCCCTCGGTCTCCGGGTGCAGCGGCGCGTTGATGGTCACGACGTCGCAGTGCGGCACCATGTCCTCGGCGCTCTCGTGCCAGGTCAGCCCCAACTCCCGTTCCACGTCCTCGGACAGTCGGTACCGGTCGGTGTAGTGCAGCTTCACGTCGAAGGGCGCGAGCCGCCGCAGCACCGCGAGCCCGATCCGCCCGGCGGCGACCGTGCCGACGTGCATACCTTCGAGGTCGTACGAACGCGCCACGCAGTCCGCGATGTTCCAGCCGCCGTCGAGCACCACCTGGTGGGACGGCAGGTAGTTGCGCACGAGGGACAGCGTCATCATCACGACGTGTTCGGCGACGCTGATGCTGTTGCAGTACGTCACTTCGGCGACCGTCACGCCGTGGGAGATCGCCGCGTCGAGGTCGACGTGGTCGGAACCGATGCCGGCGGTGACCGCGAGCTTGAGGTTCTTCGCGGCGGCGATCCGCTCCGGCGTCAGGTACGCGGGCCAGAACGGCTGCGAGATCACGATGTCGGCGTCGACCAGCTCCCGGTCGAAGACCGAGCCCTCGCCGTCCTTGTCGGAGGTGACGACGAGGGTGTGCCCGGCCGCCTCCAGGTAGGCGCGCAGGCCGAGTTCACCGGAGACGCTGCCGAGAAGCTGCCCGGGGGTGAAGTCGACCGCCTCGGGGGTGGGGGTGGTCTGGCCGCCCGGGTAGTGGTCGATCACGGGCAGGTCGTCGCGGGCGTACGAGGTCGGGTATCCGTCGGTCGGGTCGTCGTAGAGGACACAGAGAACCTTGGCCATGTCGCGGCTCCTCAACTCCGTTGTCGGAAACTCCGTTTCCGGAACTCCGTTGTCTGAAGACGCACTTCACGATCCTCGGAGCGAATCGCCCTGGTCAAAGCGAACGTTGCTATGCCGACATAGCCCGCTCCTATCAACGGCTGTCAGCGTCCGCCGTCGCCCAGATAGGTGTGCAGCAGCTCGTCGAGCGCGTCCCGTACGCCCGCCTCCCGCGCCACCTTCAACAGCGCCTCCGCCAGCACCGATTGGGGCTCGCTGCGGGCGACGACCAGTCCGACCCGCGGCCCGTGCGCGGGCCCGTTCAGCGGCACCACCCGCATCCCCTCCGGTACGTCGAACATGTGCAGCCACGCGTGCGAGATCACGCTGGACCAACGGCCGCCGGGCAGCAGCGTGTACAGCCCGGCGACACTGTCCGACTCGACCGCCGGGGCGGCCGTCGCGCCCTCGGCGGCGAAACACTCGTCGATGATGCGGCGGTTGCGCATCCGCGAGTTGAGCAGGCAGAGGGGAAGCGTGGCCGCCTGAGCCCAACTGGCCTTGGAAACACCGGCGAGTGGCCCGTCGACCGGGGTGAGGAGGACGTACCGCTCCTCGTAGAGCGGGAGGCGGCGGACGTTGCGCAGGGTGTCGTCGTCCAGGTACGTCATCGCCGCGTCCAGTTCGAACTCGGCGAGCCCGTGGGTGATGTCGACGGACGAGAGGGACTCCAGGGCGACCCGGGCCCGGGGATGCCGCTCGCAGAACGGGGTGGTGAGGAGGGAGGCGGCGGGCAGCGCGGTGGGCACCACACCGAGTCGCAGCGTGCCCGTCAGACCACCTCGCAGCGCCGACAACTCCTGGTGCAGCGCGTCCCGTTCGGCCAGGATGCGGTGCGCCCAGGCCAGCACGACCTCGCCCTCCGGGGTCAGCCCCTCGTACCGTCTCCCTCTCCGCACGATCGGCACGTCCAACTCGTGCTCCAGGCGCCGGATCGCGGCCGACAGCGAGGGCTGCGAGACGTAACAGGCCGCCGCGGCGCGCGCGAAGTGCCGCTCGCGGGCGAGCGCGACGAGGTACTCCAGCTGACGCAGCAGCATGCCCAACCTCCCCTGGAACGTGCAGGCTAAGCCGCATCCGTCCGGCACAACAGGGCGGCCCACAGGTCGAGTCGGTCGTAGAGGCGGGAGAGGTCGCGGCCGGTGAAGTGCTCGATGCGGCCGATGCGGTAGTGGACGGTGTTGACGTGCAGATGCAGGGCCTCCGCTGTCCGCGCCCAGGAGCCGTCGCAGGCCAGGAAGGTCTCCAGGGTCTCCAACAGGACGGCGTTGGACCGCAGTTGACCCAGGACGGTCCTGCTGTAGGCGGTACGGACCTCGGCCGGAACACCGGTGAGCAGCGCGTCGAGTCCCGTGAGCGTCGAGGCGTCGGTGAGCGCCGAGCCGTCACGTGCGGTACTGCGCGCCGAGGCCAGCGCGTAACGCGCCTGCGCCAGCGCCCCGTTGAGCTCCTTCGCCTCGGCTACGGGCGCCCCGGTCCCGCCGTGGAGCGGCACGGCGGCTTCGGCCCCGGCGACGAGCGACCAGACCTCGTGGAGCGCGTCGGCCTCACCCCCGGCCACGACCGCGAACGCGGTACCGTCCGGCAACCGCCCCACGGCACCCGCTCCCGGCACCAGATCATCGGCGAGCCCGGTGCCGTCCAACCCCCGCTCACCCGCCCCCGCGACGACCGTGCCGGCCGGCGACCGTCCCGCAGTCCCCGCGACCGGGGCGCCGTCCCGCGACCGTCCCGCAGCGCCCCCGACGACCGTGCCGTCCGTCGACCGGCCGGCCCTCGCCCCCGGCACCGCTCCCGCTGCCCCGCCCGCAGTCACCCCGCCCTCCGCCAACGGCCGCGCAGCCCTTCCGACAGCCGTGCCTTCCGGCAACCGCCCTCCTGCCCCCGCCCGCCCACTCGTCGACGCGGCCTCGTCCGCCGTCCGCCCCGCAGCACCTTCCCCCTGCACCACATGCGCGACCGCCTCAGCCAAGGCCCCTTCGGCCAGCCCCGCCCGCCGCGCCCCGGTCTCCGCGACCAGCACGCGATACGGCCCCGCGTCCGGCAGCCCACAGGCCCGCAGTGCCGCCACCACAGCCGCACCATCGGCCCCCGGCACCGCGAGCAACGCCCCCAACTCATCGGCCGTCTGCCGCTCTTCGGCCCGCGCCCGGACCCGCGCCTCCTGGCAGCGCCCCAGCACCGAGGCGAGTTCGTGCACCATGCGCGGCGGCGCGTCGTCGGGGTCGGGAAGGTAGAGATGCCAGCGCTCGTACGGCGACACCCCGTCGGCGTCGACGGGCACGGCCTCCGTCAGCACCGCAGCCGCCTCCCGCGCCGGTATCGCCCCCGCACCCGGCGTGGCCGCGACCGTCCGCCCGGACGGCGTGAGCACATACGCGACGGCCCGCTCAAGGTGAGCGAAGGCGGTCGCCACGATCGCCTCCGGCCCCGCCCCCTGCGCGGCCATCCGACTCAGCCGCCCCCGCACGTTCTCCGGCAGCGCGTGCCGACGGCTCAGCTCGCCCCACCGCCCGAGGTACACGGTGTCGGTGATCGCGCGGAACATGATGTGCGCCGGTACGGCGGCCACCGGCACCCCGTGCCGCACACAGGCCTCGACGAGATCGTCCGGCACCGAGCCGTGTGTCTCCTCCCCCGCGAGCAGCGCGGCGGCCCCCGCACCGCGCAGCGCGGAGACGAATCGTTCCGCCCGCCCGGGCCCGTCCTCGGCGGACCACCACACCAGCCCGCTGAGCACCACCTCGTCCCGGCGCACGAACCGCGCGGGGTCCTCCAGGTCGGTCACGGTCACTCCGCTGATCTCCCGGGCCAGCTGGGCGTCCTCGGCCCACAGCAGGCGCAGGCCGAGGGACTCGTCCTGAAGGAGGTGTTCGACGTGCATGGGTTCCGGCTCCTCGCATCTCGCATTCGCCAGGTGAACACGAGTGATTGCATGGTAAGTGCAAGACCAATCGACCGAAACGCCTCTTGGTTGATCCTCCATGGTGAGGCTCTGGAACGTCGGTGTTTCCGTGCTGTGAACCAGTCGTCCCGACCGGGTCCACGTTGCTTCACTGGCGGTCATGGACCTGAACACGGTGGCCGAGATCCTCGACGCCCGGCAGCCGACACCCTGGCGGCCGGGCGACGCCTGGCTCGGCGGCGGCACGTATCTCTTCTCCGAGCCGCAACCGCACCTGCGCCGCCTGGTGGACCTGAGCCGCACCGGCTGGACGCCGGTAGAACGCCTCCCGGACGGCTCCTTGGAAATCGCCGCCACCTGCACGATCGCCCAACTCTCCCGTTTCGCGAAGGAGTTGACGGCGGAGGCGGCGGCCCCGCTCTTCGAGCAGTGCTGCCGCGCCTTCCTCGCCTCCTTCAAGATCTGGAACATGGCGACCGTCGGCGGCAACCTCTGCAACGCCCTGCCCGCAGGCCCGATGATCTCCCTCACGGCCGCCCTGGACGGCGAGTGCCTGCTGCTCGCCCAGGACGGCGTACGCCGCCGGGTCCGCGTCACCGACTTCGTGACCGGCGCAGGCCGCAAGGACCTGGCCGACGGCGAACTGCTCCGCTCGATCACCGTCCCGGCCCAGGCACTCGCCTCCCGTACGGCCTTCCGCCAGGCCTCGCTCTACGGCCTCGGCCGCTCCGGAGTCCTGGTCATCGGCGCCCTGGACCCGCTCGACGGCTCACTCGCACTGACGGTGACCGCGTCGACGGTCCGCCCCATCCGCCTGTCGTTCCCGCTCCCACCGACGGCCGAGCAACTGCGCACGGCGATCGCCACCGCCGTAGCGGACGACGAGTGGTTCGACGACATCCACGGGCTGCCCGAGTGGCGGGCGCACATGACGTTCCACTACGCGGAGGAGATCCGCCGGGAGCTGGGAGAGACGGCAGCATGAAGATCGACGTCAATGGCCGGTCCTTCGGCGAAGAACCCCGCCCGGGTCAGTGCCTGCGCACCTACCTCCGCGAGCGCGGCTGGTTCGGCGTGAAGAAGGGCTGCGACGCGGGCGACTGCGGCGCCTGCACGGTCCACGTGGACGGCGAACCGGTGCACAGCTGCCTCTACCCGGCCTTCCGCGCCGACGGCCGCGCCGTCACCACGGTCGAGGGCCTGGCCGCCGAGGACGGCGAACTCCACCCGGTACAGCGGAAGTTCCTGGACGCGCAGGGCTTCCAGTGCGGCTTCTGCACAGCCGGCTTCCTGATGACGACGGCCGCCCTGAACGAGGACCAACTCACCGACCTCCCCCGGGCGTTCAAGGGCAACCTCTGCCGCTGCACCGGCTACCGCGCCATCGAGGACGCGGTACGCGGCGTCTGCCACGCCGAAGCACCCAGCGCGGGAGAGGCGGTCGGCCGCAACCTCCCGGCCCCCGCGGGCCCCCAGGTCGTCACCGGCACCGCCCGCTACACCTTCGACGTCGACATCCCCGACCTGCTCCACATGAAGCTCCTCCGCTCCCCGCACGCCCACGCCCGTATCACCGCGATCGACACCAGGGCGGCCCTCCAAGTACCGGGCGTACAAGCGGTGTTCACCCATCACGACGCCCCCGAACGGCACTTCTCCACAGCCCGCCACGAACACCCCACCGAGGACCCGGACGACACCCGCGTCCTCGACGACACCGTCCGCTACATCGGCCAACGCGTAGCCGCCGTGGTCGCCGACAGCGAGGCCGCCGCCGAGGAGGGCTGCCGACGCATCGAGGTGACGTACGAGATCCTGCCCGCCGTCCTCGACCCGGAGGAGGCCATGCGCCCGGGCGCACCGGTCGTCCACGACAAGGACGCTGCCACGGCCCGCATTTCACGCCCGCAGAACAACGTCGTGGGCGAGGCGCACGGCGAGATCGGCAGCGTGGAGGCGGGCTTCGCGGAGGCCGACGCCGTCTACGAGGACATCTACCGCACCCAGCGCGTCCAGCACGCCAGCCTGGAGACGCACGGCGCGGTGGCGTGGTTCGACGAGGACAACAGGCTTACGGTACGCACCAGTTCACAGACCCCGTTCCTGACCCGCCGCGCCCTGTGCGCGCTGTACGACCTCCCCGAGGAACAGGTACGCGTGGTCGCGGGCCGGGTGGGCGGCGGCTTCGGCGGCAAGCAGGAGATGCTCGTCGAGGACATCGTGGCCCTCGCGGTCCTGCGCCTGCGCCGCCCGGTGAAACTGGAGTACACCCGCGCCGAACAGTTCTACGGCGCCACCACCCGCCACCCGTTCACGATCAACGTGAAGGTGGGCGCCCGCCGGGACGGCCAACTCACCGCGCTCCAGCTGCGAGTTGTCTCCAACACTGGCGCCTACGGCAACCACGGCCCCGCCGTCATGTTCCACAGCGTCGGCGAGTCGATGGCCGTCTACCGCGCCCCGCACAAGAAGGTCGACGCCTTCTCCGTGTACACGCACACCGTCCCGGCGGGCGCCTTCCGGGGCTACGGCCTCGGCCAGGTGATGTTCGCCGTGGAGTCGGCCCTCGACGAACTGGCCCGCCAACTCGGTCTGGACCCGCTGGAGTTCAAGGCGAAGAACATCATCGGCCCGGGCGAGGCGATGTTCTCCCCCGGCGGCGAGGAGGAGGATCTGCACATCGCGAGCTACGGCCTCGGCCAGTGCGTGTCGATCGTGCGCCGCGCGCAGACCGAGCCCTGGGACGCGGCCCCTGACGGCTGGCTGGTGGGCGAAGGAGCGGCCCTGGCGATGATCGCGACGGGGCCGCCCGGCGGCCACATCGCCGACGCGAAGGCGAGCCTCCTCCCCGACGGAAGCTTCGATCTCGCCGTAGGCACAGCGGAGTTCGGCAACGGCACGACCACGGTCCACCGCCAGATCGCCGCCGGTGAACTCGCCACCATCGTCGACCGGATCACCGTCCGCCAGTCCGACACCGACGTCGTACGGCACGACACGGGCGCCTTCGCCTCCACGGGCACGGTGGTGGCCGGCAAGGCCACCCTGCGCGCATCCCGCGCCCTGGCCGACCAGCTGCTCGACTTCGCCGCCGCCCATCTGCAACTCCCGCGCGCGGACTGCCGGTTGGCGGAGGAGGCCGTACTGCACCCTGGTGGCCGTCTGTCGTTGAAGGAGCTGCACGCGGCGGGTGCGGCGGTCGGGGTGGAGTTCACCGCCGACGGGCACTTCGGTGGGACGCCCCGCTCGGTGGCGTTCAACGCGCAGTGGTTCAGGGTCGCCGTGGACCCGGACACGGGCGAGATCCGTATCCTGCGCAGTGTGCACGCGGCCGACGCGGGCAAGGTGATGAACCCGATGCAGTGCCGGGGCCAGGTCGAGGGCGGGGTCGCCCAGGCGCTCGGCGCGACCCTCTTCGAGAACGTCCGCATCGACGAGCACGGGGCGGTGGAGACGGCAGCGTTCCGGCGTTACCGGCTGCCGCAGTACGCGGACGTGCCGCGCACCGAGGTGCACTTCATGGAAACGGCGGACGCCATCGGGCCGTTGGGCGCCAAGTCGATGAGCGAGAGCCCCTTCAACCCGGTCGCGCCCGCCTTCGCCAACGCGCTGCGGGACGCGACGGGGGTCCGCTTCACCGAACTTCCGCTGACCCGCGACCGGGTGTGGCTGGCACTGGCCAAGTCGCCGCGCCGTACCCGCCGTCCACCCGTATCGCACTGATCCCACTGATGTGCCGGGCCCCGCAACGGTCCTGTGGAAGCACCAGTTGCGGCCCGGCACGGTCGAGGGGGGTGTCGTCGATGCTCACGGCGAGCAGAACAGGGGCATGAGCGAAGTCGGGGTCGATCTCGGCCCAGGACAACAGCGCGTGGTGCCCGTCCGCACCGCTGACCGCGATGAGGAAGCGCAGCCGGTCCTTGCGGCGGACGGGGTCGAAGCCGGGACCGGCCGAGGACAGGACGTCGTAGAGCCGAGGTCCCGCGAAGCGGTGGACCTGCGTGCCGCTGGTGGCGCACTCGAAGCTGACCCGCACCCGGTGCAGCGGCCAGTCGAACAGGTCCGGCACGGTCAGCCGGGCGGGTCGGGCGAGGTCCCCCGTCAGGTCGAGCTGCGCGAGCGTCACGAGCCATCACCTCCCGGAATGTGGTACCCGGACGGCACTCCCGTACAAACGCACATGCACACCCCACAAGCGAACAGTGCAGCTCATGCGATGCGACAGGAGACTTATGCCTTGCATATGCGGCAGTATCATCGCGGCACGGCTGTTGCGGCCGGGCAAGGGCGCGACGACCCCTTATCAGCAGAATCAGAGGAGTAGAACCGTGATGACCCGTTCCGCGCGTCGGACCCGCCGGACCCTGCAGGTTGCCGGGGCGGGAGCCGCCGCGCTGCTGGCCCTGAGCGCCTGCTCCTCCAGCGACGACTCGTCCTCCTCGAAGTCCGACTCCTCGGCGTCCGCGTCCCCGAAGATGTCCGGCACGGTCACCGTCTTCGCCGCCGCCTCGCTCAAGGAGTCCTTCACGACCCTGGGCAAGGAGTTCGAGACGGCCCACCCGGGCACCAAGGTGACCTTCAACTTCGCCGGCAGCGACACCCTCGCCGCGAGCATCACCAGCGGTGCCCCGGCCGACGTGTTCGCCGCGGCGAGCCCCAAGACCATGGCGATCGTCACGGACAAGGGCGACGGCGTCGGCACGCCGGCCACGTTCGTGCGCAACCAGCTGGAGATCGCCACCCTGCCGGGCAACCCCGACAAGATCGCCTCCCTGAAGGACCTCACCAAGTCCTCGCTCAAGGTCGTCCTGTGCGACAAGACGGTGCCGTGCGGTGCCGCCGCCCAAAAGGCGCTGACGGCAAGCAAGTTGAAGCTGACCCCGGTGTCGTACGAGGAGGACGTCAAGTCCGCCCTCAACAAGGTGGTGTTGAAGGAGGCAGACGCGGCGGTCGTGTACAAGACCGATGTGCACGCGGCAGGTGACAAGGTGGAGGGCGTGGAGTTCCCCGAGTCCGCCGAAGCCATCAACGACTACCCGATCACCCTCCTCAAGAACGCACCGAACGCCGTCGCCGCCAAGGCGTTCATCGCGCTGGTGCAGTCCGCCGAGGGCCAGAAGGTGCTGTCCGCGGCAGGTTTCCTCAAGCCGTGACCCAGCTCGACACCTCCGACGCCGCGGCCGAGACCCTGAAGGGCGGGCCGCGGCGTCGCCGCGTCCGGATGACCGGCCGCGGAGTGCCGCTCCCCCTTCTGCTGCCCGCGCTCGTAGGGCTGGCGTTCCTGCTCCTCCCCCTGCTCGCCCTTCTCGTACGGGCCCCTTGGCGCTCCCTCCCGTCCCAGCTGACGAGCACGGAGGTCTGGCAGGCGCTCCAACTCTCCCTGTTCAGCGCGACCGCGGCGACGGCCGTGTGCCTGGTCCTGGGCGTACCGCTGGCCTGGCTACTGGCCCGCACGGAGTTCCCCGGCCGCGGCTTCGTCCGAGCCCTGGTGACACTCCCCCTGGTCCTGCCCCCGGTGGTGGGGGGCGTAGCACTCCTCCTGGCCCTCGGCCGCAACGGCGTCGTGGGCCAGTGGCTGGACTCCTGGTTCGGCATCACCCTCCCCTTCACCACGACCGGCGTCGTGATCGCCGAGGCGTTCGTCGCGATGCCGTTCCTGGTCATCAGCGTCGAGGGCACCCTGCGCGCCGCGGACCCCCGCTACGAGGAGGCCGCCCAGACCCTGGGCGCCTCCCGCTTCACCGCGTTCCGCCGGGTCACACTCCCCCTGATCGCGCCGGGCATCGCGGCGGGCTCGGTCCTCGCCTGGGCCCGCGCCCTCGGCGAATTCGGCGCGACGATCACTTTCGCCGGCAACTTCCCGGGCCGCACCCAGACAATGCCGCTGGCGGTCTACCTGGCCCTGCAGAACGACCCGGAGGCGGCAATCGCCCTGAGCCTGGTCCTGCTCGCCGTGTCGATCGCGGTACTGGCCGGACTCCGCGACCGCTGGATGACCACGTCATGACGAAACCACCCCAACCACGTTGGACGATCCCCTGATGACCGACACCGCCGACGCCCAACTCACCGGCTCCCAGGGCCTCGACGCCCATCTCGTCGTGGACCGCGGCACCTTCCGCCTCGACGTCGAGCTGACCGCCGCCCCCGGTGACGTAGTCGCCCTGCTCGGCCCCAACGGCGCCGGCAAGACCACAGCGCTCCGCGCGCTGGCGGGCCTGGTCCGCCTGACGGACGGTCATCTACGGCTGGACGGCGCGGAGTTGGACCGAACGCCACCGGAGTCCCGCCCGGTAGGAGTCGTCTTCCAGGACTACCTGCTGTTCCCCCACCTGACCGCACTCGACAACGTGGCGTTCGGCCCACGCTGCCAGGGAGCGACCAAGGCGGAGTCCCGCGCGGTGGCCGCCGAGTGGCTGGACCGGATGGGCCTCGCCGAGCACGCCGGCGCCAAGCCCCGCAGCCTCTCCGGCGGTCAGGCCCAACGCGTAGCCGTGGCAAGGGCGTTGGCAACCCACCCCCGACTTCTGCTCCTGGACGAACCCCTCGCCGCCCTGGACGCCCGCACCCGCCTCGACGTACGGGCCCAACTCCGCCGCCACCTCGCGGAGTTCGAGGCGGTCGCGGTACTGGTCACCCACGACCCCCTGGACGCCATGGTGCTGGCCGACCGCCTGGTCGTGATCGAGCAGGGCACGATCGTCCAGGAGGGCACCCCCGCCGACATCGCCCGCCACCCCCGCACGGACTACATCGCCCAACTGGTCGGCCTCAACCTCTACAAGGGCCAAGCCGACGGCCACACGGTCACCCTCGACACCGGCCCCACGATCACCACCACGGAGAACCTCCAGGGCGAGGTGTTCGTAGCGTTCCCGCCAAGCGCGGTAACTCTCTTCCGGGACCGCCCCGTTGGCGCCAGCGCCCGCAACCTCTGGCACTGCGAGGTAGCGGGCCTGGAAACCCACGGCGACCAGATCCGCGTAGACCTGACCGGCGAACTCCCCCTGGCAGCAGACCTGACAACGCCCGCAGCAGCCGAACTGGACCTACACCAGGGCGCGTCGGTCTGGGCTGCGGTGAAGGCAACCCAGACCCACTCATATCCCACCTGAGCGAGAGCGCCCCTCTTGGGGGCGCGGGGAACTGCGCGACCAGCCACGACGCGGCCGCAGCCGAAAGACGTCAGTCCTCGTACGCATCCAACGGCGGGCAGGAACAAACAAGGTTCCGGTCCCCAAAGGCCTGGTCAATCCGCCGCACAGGCGGCCAGTACTTATCGGCGACGGAGACACCGGCCGGGAAGACAGCCTCCTCGCGCGAGTAAGCGTGCCCCCACTCCCCGCCCAACGCGGCAGCGGTATGCGGCGCGTTCCGCAACGGATTGTCCTCAGCCGGCCACTCCCCCGCCCCGACCTTCTCGATCTCCCCCCGAATCGCGATCATCGCCTCGCAGAACCGGTCCAGCTCAATCAGGTCCTCGGACTCCGTCGGCTCGATCATCAACGTGCCGGCCACCGGAAACGACATGGTCGGCGCATGGAAGCCGTAGTCGATGAGCCGCTTGGCAATGTCGTCGACGGAGACGCCCGTCGCCTTGCTGATCGGCCGCAGATCGATGATGCACTCGTGCGCGACAAGCCCGCCGGGCCCGGTGTAGAGCACCGGGTAGTGCGGTTCGAGCCGCTTGGCAATGTAGTTGGCGCTGAGCACCGCCACCTGCGTGGCCCGCTTCAGCCCCTCGCCGCCCATGAGCCGGACGTACGCCCAAGAGATCGGCAGAATCCCTGCCGAGCCCCACGGAGCAGCCGAGATGGGCCCAACTCCCGTCTCGGGCCCGGCCGCCGGCTGCAACGGGTGGTTCGGCAGATACGGCGCCAGGTGCGCACGCACACCGACCGGCCCGACCCCCGGACCGCCACCACCGTGCGGGATACAGAAGGTCTTGTGCAGATTCAGATGCGAGACGTCCCCGCCGAAATGCCCCGGCTTGGCAAGCCCCACAAGGGCGTTGAGGTTGGCACCGTCGACGTAGACCTGCCCGCCCGCCTCGTGCACCTGCGCGCAGATGTCGGCGACATGCTCCTCGAACACCCCGTGCGTGGACGGGTACGTGATCATCAGCACCGACAGCTCGTCGCGGAACTGCTCGATCTTCGCCCGCAGATCCTCGACGTCGATCTCACCGTCCTCGGCGGTCTTCACGACGACGACCTTCATGCCCGCCATCACGGCACTCGCGGCATTGGTCCCGTGCGCCGACGACGGAATCAGACACACGGTCCGCTGCTCGTCACCGTTGGCACGGTGGTACCCACGCACCGCCAGCAGCCCGGCCAACTCCCCCTGCGAACCAGCATTCGGCTGCAACGACACCTTGTCGTACCCGGTGACCTCGGCGAGCTGCTCCTCCAACTCCCGGATGAGCGTGAGGTATCCCTGCGCCTGCTCGGCGGGCGCGAAGGGGTGCAGCTGCCCGAACTCGGGCCAGGTGACCGGCTCCATCTCGGTGGTCGCGTTGAGCTTCATGGTGCAGGAGCCGAGCGGGATCATGCCCCGGTCGAGCGCGTAGTCCCGGTCGGCGAGCCTGCGCAGGTACCGCAGCATCGCGGTCTCGGAACGGTGGTCCCGGAAAACGGGGTGCGTGAGGTACGCGTCGGTGCGCAGCAGGCCCTCGGGCAGCGTGTCCGCGGCGGACGCGTCAAGCGCCTCAACGTCACCCTCCACCCCGAACGCGGCCCATACGGCGGCCAGTTGGGCACGCGTGGTGGTCTCGTCGCAGGCGATCGACACCTGGTCGGCGTCCACGAGATACAGGTTGACCCCGTCCTCACGAGCGGCGGCGACGACCTCGGCGGCCCGGCCCGGAACGCGTGCGGTCAGCGTGTCGAAGTAACCACCGTGCACGACCTCGACACCTCCGGCGGTCAGGCCCGCAGCGAGGATGGTCGCGTACCGGTGCGTCCGGCGCGCGATGCCCTTGAGCCCCTCGGGCCCGTGGTAGACGGCGTACATGCCGGCCATCACCGCAAGAAGCACCTGGGCGGTACAGATGTTGCTGGTGGCCTTCTCCCGGCGGATGTGCTGCTCACGGGTCTGCAGGGCAAGCCGGTAGGCCTTGTGCCCGTCGGCGTCGACGGAGACGCCCACGAGCCGTCCGGGCAGGCTGCGCGCGAACTTCTCGTGCACGGCCATGTATCCGGCATGCGGCCCGCCGAAGCCCATCGGCACCCCGAAGCGCTGCGTCGTACCGACCGCGATGTCCGCCCCCAGCTCGCCCGGCGACTTCAGCAGCGTGAGCGCGAGCAGATCGGCGGCGACGGTGACGAGCGCGCCGAGCGCGTGCGCCTGCTCGATCAGCGGCTTGATGTCGCGTACGGCACCGGAGGCGCCCGGGTACTGCACGAGCACGCCGTTGATCTCACGCTCGGCGATCTCGGCCGGAATGCCCTCGCTGAGGTCGGCGACGACGACCTCGACGCCGGCCGGCTCGGCACGGGTCTCGATCACGGCGATGGTCTGCGGCAACGCGTCGGCGTCGACCAGGAACAGACCCTTCTTGTTCTTCCCCATGCGCCGCGACAGCGCCACCGCCTCGGCGGCGGCCGTCCCCTCGTCGAGCAGCGAGGCACCAGAGGTCGGCAGCCCGGTGAGATCGGCAACCATGGTCTGGAAATTGAGGAGGGCTTCGAGCCGCCCCTGGGAGATCTCCGGCTGATATGGCGTGTAAGCCGTGTACCAAGCCGGGTTCTCCATGACATTGCGCAGGATCACCGGCGGGGTGAAGGTCCCGTAGTACCCGAGCCCGATCATGGAACCGAGGACCTCGTTGTGGTCCGCGAGGGAACGCAGCTCGGCCAGCACCTCGGCCTCGGTGCGGGCACCCGGCAGATCCAGGGAGTCGGCGTTCTTGATCACATCGGGAACCGCGGCGGCCGTGAGCTCGTCGAGCGAGCCGTAGCCGACCTGCGCGAGCATCTTGGCCCGCGCCTCCTGGTCGGGCCCGATGTGACGCTGCTCGAACGGGATGCCCTGTTCGAGCTCGGAGAGGGAAGTACGAGGGGCAGTCATGAGGGAGGCCTCCTGGTCGAACACGACCTTCGAGGGCACCACGACATCGGGGTGCCGGACGGCCTCCCCCTCTGTCATCTCAACCTGAGAGCTTCACCGGTCACCCGAAGGTCACCGGCTTTCACCGTCGGTGAGAGCGCAAGCCGTCGACACCATCGACGACACGCGCCCTGCTTTCCAGAGTGACCTCGTCCGTGCGGTACGTGAGCCTGAGAGATTCCGGGGAGGATTTGCTCCTTCGGCGCCTCCGATGAAGTCTGGAGGACTCTCCCGCACGGGGTCAGCAGCCACTCGCCAGCCTACCAGCGAGCGTTGAAGCCGAGCTTTCGAGTGGCCACCTTCCCCAATGTGCTCTTTTGTAGTGCTTACGGATGAGTTGCGACCAGGAGGAGGGCCCGTGCAGACCGATATCGATCCCCGCAACCTGATCGGCCGCAAGGCGTTCGACCGCACCGGCGCCAAGATCGGCACGATCGACGAGGTCTACCTCGACGACGCGACCGGCGTACCGGAGTGGGCGGCCATACGCACCGGCCTGTTCTCCAGAGACGCCTTCGTCCCCCTGGAGCCCAGCGAACTGATCGAAGGCACCCTGCACATCCCCTTCGACCGCTCCCTGATCAAGGACGCCCCCGACTTCGGAGTCGGCCGCCATCTCTCCCCGGACCAGGAACTCCAGCTCTACCACCACTACGGCCTCGACGTGGCGCCACCGCCCTCTCTCCCGGACCACGACTTCGGCAAACTGGCGGGCTCGGACGACAACACCTGAGGCCGCTCGGCGGGCGGATCATCTCCGGGTCTTCGAGTTTCCGGGTCCCTCGGCGCGGCGGGCGGGAGAAGGCCGGGGTCCAGCGCCACCAAAGGCAACGGCTCGGCCGGCCGCGTCTCTCGACCCCGCCCCTCCAACGGCAACGCCACCCCCGGCGACTCCCCCACTTCCCGCGCCACCAACGGCAACGGTTCCGCCGGCTCCAGTTCAGGATCGTCGGTCCGAAACGTCCGTACCCGCCCCGGCCCCACATCCTCCGGCGTCTCGAACCGCACGGTGACCCGCCCCAGCCCGCTCCCCTGCACCCACCCGTGCCCGAACCCGGCGTGGTGCACGTCGTGCCCCGCGGGCCAGCGCCGCTCCACGGGCGCCGCCTGCTCCTCACCGGCCTCCTCCGTGTGCTCCTCCTCAAGAAGGTCGGCCTGCTCCCCCGCCGCCTGCGCGAACAGGTCCTCCTGTGTGTAGTCGGCAAGCCCGGAGACCCCCACCCCGAGCAGCCGTACCCCGCCCGTGGTGTCCACGGAGTCCAGCAACCGCGCCGCCGCTTCCCGCACCACCCCGGGGTCGTCGGTGGGCCCCCGTAGCGTCTCGGACCGGGTGAGCGTCGAGAAGTCGTACCGCCGCACCTTCAGCACGATGGTCCGCCCCGACAGCCCGGCGCTCCGCAGCCGCCGCACACACCGGTCGGCGAGCCGCTGCACCTCCAGACCCACCCGGATCCGGTCGTGGATGTCCACGTCGTACGTGTCCTCGACGGACACCGACTTGGTCTCCCGCTCGGCCACCACGGGCCGCTCGTCGTGTGCCAGCGCCATCGCGTACAGCGCATGCCCGTGCGCCTTGCCCACCAGCCGTACGAGCTCGTCCTCGCCCGCCTCGGCGATCTCGTCGACCGTGGTGATCCCGGCCCGCCGCAGATGGTCGCCCGTCGCCGGCCCGACCCCCGGCAGCGTGCGCACCGACAGCGGACCGAGCAGAGCCCGCTCGCTCCCCGGATCGATCAGCACGAGCCCGTCGGGCTTGGCCCGCTCGGAGGCGATCTTCGCGATCATCTTGGAGGCGGCGAGCCCCACCGAGCCCGTAAGCCCCGTGACCGCCCGTATGTCGGCCCGCAGCCGCTCCCCGGTCAGCCGCGCCGACTCGGCGTCCCGGGCCGCTCCCCCGGCCTCCAGGTCCACGAACGCCTCGTCCAGGCTCAGCGGCTCCACCAGCGGCGACAACGCCCGCAGCAGCCCCATCACCTGCTCGCTGATCGACCGGTAGAACCCGAACCGCGGCACGAGATACGCGGCGTTCGGAGCGAGCCGCCGCGCCTGGGCCATCGGCATCGCCGAGTTCACCCCGAAGACCCGTGCCTCGTACGACGCGGTGGCGACCACCCCGCGCGGCCCGAGCCCGCCCACCACGACGGCCTTCCCGCGCAGGCTCGGCTTGGACGCCTGCTCCGCCGAGGCGAAGAAGGCATCCATGTCGAGATGCAGGATCGTGGGCGCGGTTCTCACATCTCCGATGCTGCCCTACGCCACTGACAATGCCCCGCTACGGCTCCCGCCGGGCCCTCAGACGGCCCGGTTGCGCCGCCTGGCCAGCTCGTCTGCGGGGTTGGACCCGACCAGCGTCTCGCCGGTGTCGATGCGCTCCCCGTGCAGCTGCGACAGGGCGCTCTCGACGTCCCGCCACACGACACCCACAGCGATCCCGAAGACACCCTGGCCGCCCTGGAGCAGCGCGTGGACCTCGTCCGGCGAAGTGCACTCGTAGACCGTGGCGCCGTCGCTCATCAGCGTCATGCGCTCCAGGTCGCGGAAGTCGCACTCCCGCAGGTGCAGGACGGCGCTGCGGATGTTCTGCAGCGACACGCCCGTGTCGAGGAACCGCTTGACGATCTTCAGGACGACGACGTCCCGGAAGCTGTAGAGCCGCTGAGTCCCCGACCCGTGTGCGGGCCGCACGCTGGGCTCCACGAGCCCGGTGCGTGCCCAGTAGTCCAGTTGCCGATAGGTGATGCCGGCCGCCGCACAGGCCGTCGGGCCCCGGTAGCCGATCTGCTCGGACGCCATGGACGTCGCCCCTCCGCTGCTCGGCACGGCAGTGGGTCGATGCGTAGCGTGATCGGCCGCACTGCCATGAAGCGGGTACGGGCCACTGTCCCCGAAACTGCGTTCCGGGGCACCCCCAGCCGTACCGTCGCCGCTGCTTCTCACGCCGACCTCCGTCCTTGACCTGCCTTCTCGACGGTAGGCAGTCACCAGGGGTGCGTCAACGATCGCCACACTCGGCACGCCGAGTGATAATCACCCTAGGAGTGGTTTCCCGCACCCCACCGCGGGGAAAGGCTAGCCGAATGCGCTCGCGGGAAGCCGCAGGACGCTCTCACTCGCCGGTGGCAAATGCCAGCATTTCTTCGCCGAGCGTCGGTCTCACTGGCTGTTGGTGCCGAAGTCCTCGGGTGAGATCTGGTCGAGGAACTCACGGAACTTCTCCACCTCGTCCTCCTGCTCGTCCGGGATCGCGATGCCGGCGTCGTCGAGCACGCCGTCACTGCCGTAGATCGGCGTCCCGGTGCGCAGAGCCAGCGCTATGGCGTCGGACGGGCGGGCGCTCACCTCGACGCCGCTGGCGAACACCAGCTCCGCGTAGAAGACGCCCTCCCGCAGATCCGTGATGCGCACTTCGGTCAGCTCCTGGCCGACGGCCTCCAGCACGTCCTTGAACAGGTCGTGGGTCAGCGGTCGTGCGGGGGCCATGCCCTGCTGCGCGAAGGCGATCGCCGTCGCCTCCCCGGGCCCGATCCAGATGGGGAGGTAGCGGTCGCCTCCCACTTCACGCAGGAGCACGATCGGTTGGTTGGAGGGCATTTCGACCCGGACACCTACGACATCGAGCTCGTTCACACAGCAACCCTAGGCCGTGCCCGGGACGTTTGGGTAGTCGGGCCGAGAACGGGTGACCGATCAGGCAGCCGCGAACCCGCCCGGCTCAGGGCAGACGCGTACCGAGCGCGGTCTGCACCAACGCGGCGTGCAGCTTCACCGTGAGCCCCGCCAGCTCCTTCGTACGGGCCTCCGCGTGGGCCCTGGTCTGCGGATTGCGGTGGCGCTTGAGCGGGGCCACCACCTGGTCGACGAGCCCGGCCTCACGGTCGGCGGCCGCCTTCATCACCCGCAGATGCCGCGGTTCGATCCCGAACCGCCCCAATTCGAGGACAAGTCCCGCCACGGTGACGGCCTCGACGTCGTAAACCCCGTCCGGCAGCGGAGCGATGAGTCCGTACGACTCCCACTCGTCGAGCTCCTGCTCACCGATGCCCACGGCGGCCAGCAGCTCGGCCCGCCCGATCCGGGCCACCGTGGGCCCCTCCACGGGCTCCAGAACGATCTCACCGTCCCGCTGACGCCCCACGGTGGGCAGCGGGGCGGCCTCCCCGCGCTCCATGGCGTCGAGGTGCTCGCGGATCACCTTGAGCGGCAGATAGTGGTCCCGCTGCATCCTCAGGACATGGCCGAGGCGCTCGACGTCGGCGGGGCTGAACTTGCGGTACCCGGAAGGGGTCCGCTGCGGCTCGATGAGGCCCTCCGACTCCAGGAAACGAATCTTGGAGATGGTGACTTCGGGGAACTCGTCGCGCAGCACGGTCAGCACCGTGCCGATGCTCATCAGCCCAGTGTCCGCGGCGGCGGTACCGTGCCCGGCACCGCCGCTCGGTGTTTGAAGCATGGACCTTCCTGGGGAATCCCCCCGGACCCAGTCCGAGGGAGGGTCAGTAACCCCGCTGGCTCGCGTAGAACACCAGCCGGTACTTGCCGATCTGCACCTCGTCACCGTTCGCCAGAGGGACCGAGTCGATGCGTTCGCGGTTGACGTACGTGCCGTTCAGGCTGCCGACGTCGGCGACCGTGAACGAACCGTCAGGGGCGCGCCGGAACTCCACATGCCGGCGCGAGACCGTCACGTCGTCCAGGAAGATGTCGCTCTGCGGATGACGGCCGGCCGTGGTCAGCTCGCCGTCCAGCAGGAAGCGGCTGCCCGAGTTCGGCCCGCGGCGCACCACCAGGAGTGCCGAGCCCAACGGCAGGGCGTCCACGGCGGCCTGTGCCTCCGGGGAGAGCGTGGGCATCTGCGTCTGGCCGGTGACCTCGGCGTCGTAGGCCTCGAGACCGGAGATGGAGATGGTGGAGGTCGTCTCGGACGGACGCTCCGGGGTCGCGCCGGGCCGCAGCGGCGCACCACAGTTGGAACAGAAGCGGCTGTTCTCCGCGTTGCGGTTACCGCACCTCGTACACACCAGGGCCGACATAGGGGAAAACCCTCCACCCGTACTTGAGGTTGACGGTTGCCCGAAACCTATGTCGCCGGACTGCGCAGGGTCAACCGACGGCGCGCCCTGGCCACCGACCTGATCGCGGAACAGCGGGCGCTGGCCTTCTGCGTCCGGTTGGGCGCGATGGCGGGCGGTCTGACTGTCGCTGCCCTCTTTCGCACTCTTGCCGAACAACTTCGCAAACAACTTCACGGGCGATTCCCCTTGACCGAAACAGACCCGCCCGTGGGGCAGGACGAACCCTGATTGAACACACCGGTTGACCCGGACATCCTCACAACGTCCGTATCCACCAGACAGTTTCCACCACGCACCACCCAATCGGTGCGTCGACCCCCCGCAACCTCATGCCCTCGCCGGACGGTCCCCATGCACCCCCGGTTCACCGGGAGGACGACCGAGCGTAGTCAGGCTGCTTCGCCGCCCGCAAGGCATCCACGACGATCTTGGCCGACCGCCCGACGGTAACGGTGGCCTGCTCCTTCTCGAGAGTCTGCACCACGCCTCCAGGGATGTTGAGCGCCGGTTCGAGATCCTGCGGCTTGCCGATGACCTTGAAACGATAGGGCGCGTTGATCTTGTTCCCGTCGACACTCACGCTCTTGCCCGAATCGGTCAGATACGTGCCGGCGACGACCCGTACACCGTTCACCTGGATCGCCTCCGCGCCGGCCGCGCGCAACTCCTGGACCGCGTCGAGCAGCATGTCCGCCTCGACCGTTCCCTTCGTGTCGTCGATGGTCATCGTGATGCCGGGTCCCTGCGCGGCCACGGTGCCCGCCAGAATGCCGAGTTGCTTCTCCTTCTCGGCTGTCTGCTTGCGGGCCTCCTCGGCCTGGTCGGAGCTGTTCTCCAGCTCGTCGCGCTGTTTCTGCAGACCCTGCTTCTCGTCCTCAAGACGCTGAGTACGGTCGTCCAGTTCATCGAGAATGCGTACAAGATCTTCCTGCCGGGCCCCACGCAGCGCGCTGTCGCTGTTGCTGTTCGACGCGACCTGCACGGCCAACCCGAAGCCGAGGCCGAACAGCAGCACGGCGACGATGAGTTGGGCCCGGCTGACCCGGGGCGGCCACAGTCCCTGCACCAGCCGCTGCCGACCGGTCACGGTGGGGCCGGATTTCTCCTCAGGACTCGGCGCCTCCGAGGAAGCAGACGCCGGCACTTCTTCGGGCAGTTCCCTGCGCAGCCTGTTCTCCGGCTGCTCGTCCTCGTTGCTCATCTACGTCACGCCCGGAAGACGTGCCGGCGAATGGCCGCGGCGTTGGAGAAGATACGGATGCCGAGAACGACCACGACACCCGTGGACAGCTGGGCACCGACGCCCAACTTGTCGCCCAGGAACACGATCAGCGCGGCCACGACCACGTTCGACAGGAACGACACCACGAAGACCTTGTCGTCGAAGATGCCGTCGAGCATGGCCCGCAGCCCCCCGAAGACGGCGTCGAGCGCCGCGACGACGGCGATCGGCAGATACGGCTCGACGACCACCGGCACCTCAGGCCGGACCAGGATTCCGGCCACCACTCCCACGATGAGGCCCAGTACGGCGATCACGATGTGCCCTTCTCAGTTCTCGGCTGTGCTGTACGTACGATCACACTCGGCGCGGCGGGCAGCCGGAGATCGCTCTCCGCGGAAATGGTCGCCCTGATGCCGTAGTTGTCTTCCAGGGCGTGCAGATAGAGCCCGTCGGCACCGTTCTGGAACCTGGTGCTCAGCCGTTTGCCGTCCCCCACCGCGAGCACCGTGTAGGGCGGCACCAGCGGCCTGTTGTCGACCAGTATCGCGTCACCCGCGGCCCTGATCGCGGACAGCGCCGTCAGCCGCTGCCCGTTGATGGAGATCGCCTCGGCGCCTGCCGCCCACAGTCCGTTGACGACCCGCTGCATGTCGCGGTCGCGCACCCGTCCGGTGTCGGAGAAGTCCGCTGTCTCACGCGGGTTGTCGCCCCCGCCGGAGGAGGCTTCCTTCGCGTCGTTGACCACGAGCTTCACACCGGGGCCGTGCACCGCTGTGGCTCCGGACAACATGCTCACCAGGTCGGCCTGTCCGCTGCCGCCGGTCGTCTTCAGAGCGGCCCGCTGCCGCGCGCTCACGTCGTCCCGGAGCTTGTCGACGGTGCCTTCCAGCTTGTCCGCCGACGTGGTCTCCTTGTCGATACGGTCGATCAGCTCCTGGCGCTCCTTGGCCACCACGGGGGCCGCCACGCGCGCTTGTGCCGCACCTACGGTCACGACGAGGGCCGCCAGCACCAGGCCGGCGGCGAGACCGAGCTTCGCCCGGAGCGTTTTCGGCATACCGCTCGCGCCCGCGGCCCTCTTCCGCTCGGCGGCCTCGGCGTAACCGTCGTCGAGGCTGTGGTCCATGACGTTGGTGAGCAGCGACATGGATGCGTCCGGGCGCGAAGGTCGCGTGGGTGTGCTCCGAACGGGGGGCTGCTGCGGCATGCCGCACATCGTCGCACGTGGTGGCCTGTACCTCCGAATGGCCCCACCGGCGTGCCGGACAGGCCCCCTTGGGGACGCATGTCCGGCACGCGCGCGTGGTCCGCGTTTTACCGTCCGGCGCTGTCCACGACCGCCGACCACTCGTCCAACAGGGCCTGCGCGGAAGCGTCGTCGGGCCCTTCGGCCCACAGATGCGTGACCGCCTCGGCGGGGTCGGGCAGCACCATCACCCAGCGCCCGTCGGTCTCGACGACCCGGACGCCGTCCGTCGTGTCGACAAAGCGATCGCCGGCCGCTTCCACGACCCGGCGCATCACAAGTCCCTTGACGGCCCAGGGAGTAGCCAGGTCCCGCTTCAGGACGTGCGCCCGCGGAATCCGGGCGTCGATCTGGCTGAGCGTGAGTTGTGTCCGCGCCACCAGCCCGATGAGTCGTACGAAGGCTGCGGCACCGTCGAAGACGCTGCTGAACTCCGGGATGATGAACCCGGCCTTGCCGTCCCCGCCGAAGATGGTCGTCTCGTCGCGCCCGACCCTGGTCAGGTCGTCCGGCGAGGTCGTCGTCCACTCGACCTGGGTCCCGTGATAGGCCGCCACCTGCTCGGCGATCCTGGTGGTGGTCACCGGGAGCGCCACCCGCCCGCTGCGCCGCTCCGCGGCCACCAGGTCGAGCATCACGAGCAGAGCCCGGTCGTCCTCGACGATCCGCCCCTTCTCGTCGACGAGCGACAGCCGCTCACCGACCGGGTCGAACCGCACCCCGAACGCGGCCCGCGCGGAGGCCACGATCTCACCGAGCCGCACCAGCCCCGACCGCCGCGTGTCGGCGGTCTCCGTCGGCCTGGACTCGTCGAGACCGGGATTGATCGTCAGCGAGTCCACACCGAGCTTGCCGAGCAAGCTGGGCAATACAAGCCCGGCGCTGCCGTTCGACGCGTCCACCACGACCTTCAGGCCGGAGTCGGCGATCCCGGTCGTGTCGACGTTCCGCAGCAGCGACCCGGTGTACGAGTCGAAGACGCTGGCCGGGAAGTGCAGGTCCCCGATCTCGCCGGGGAACGCACGCCGGTACTCCTGCCGCGCGAACACCCGGTCCAGCTTGCGCTGACTCCCCTGCGAGAGATCAGCGCCCTGACTGTCGAAGAACATGATGTCGACGGAGTCCGGCACCCCGGGTGTGGTCCGGATCATGATCCCGCCGGCACTGCCCCGCGCGGTCTGCTGCCGGGCCACGGGCAGCGGTACGTTCTCCAGGTCTCGTACGTCGATCGCACTGGTCTGCAAGGCGGAGATGACCGCCCGCTTGAGCGCACGGGCGCCTCGGGAGTGGTCGCGGGCCGTGGTGACCGTGGACCCCTTCTTGAGCGTCGTAGCGTAGGCGCCGGCGAGACGGACGACGAGCTCCGGCGTGATCTCCACGTTCAGGATCCCGGACACACCGCGCGCGCCGAAGAGGTGCGCCTGGCCTCTGTTCTCCCAGATGACCGACGTGTTGACGAAGGCGCCAGCCTCGATCGTCTTGAACGGGTAGACCCGCACATTGCCCTGCACGATCGATTCTTCACCGATCAGGCACTCGTCACCGATGACCGCGCCGTCCTCGATCCGGGCGGCGCGCATGATGTCGGTGT
This sequence comes from Streptomyces xylophagus, assembly GCF_000716435.1. Taxonomy (GTDB): domain Bacteria; phylum Actinomycetota; class Actinomycetes; order Streptomycetales; family Streptomycetaceae; genus Streptomyces; species Streptomyces xylophagus. The sequence continues at coordinate 1,905 of NZ_JNWO01000005.1, read as the reverse complement.
TCTTTCCGACGACACAGCCACGCAGATTGCTGTGCTGGCCGACGTACACGTTGTCGTGCACCACGGCCCTGTGCAGAAATGCCCCGGTCTTCACGACGACGTTCGAACCGATGACGGTGTGCTCACGGATTTCGGCACCGGCCTCGACCTTGGCGTAGTCACCGATGTACAGCGGCCCGCGGAGAACCGCGTCGGGGTGCACCTCTGCGCCCTCGGCCACCCACACACCCGGCGACAGCTCGAAACCGTCGATCTCGACGTCGACCTTGCCCTCCAGGACATCGGCCTGTGCCTTCACATAGCTCTCGTGAGTGCCGACGTCCTCCCAGTAGCCCTCGGCGATAAAGCCGTAGACCGGCTTGCCTTCCTTCATCAACTGCGGGAAGACATCGCCTGACCAGTCGACGGGGACATCGGCCTCGACGTAGTCGAAGACCTCGGGCTCCATCACATAGATGCCCGTGTTCACCGTGTCCGAGAAGACCTGCCCCCAGGTCGGTTTCTCGAGGAACCGCTCGACCTTTCCCTCTTCGTCGACGATGGTGATGCCGAATTCCAGCGGATTGGGCACACGGGTCAGACAGACGGTGACCAGCGCGCCCTTTTCCTTGTGGAAACTGATCAGTTCGGTGAGGTCGAAGTCGGTCAGGGCATCACCGGAGATGACGAGGAAGGCATCGTCCTTCAACGCCTCTTCGGCGTTCTTGACGCTTCCGGCGGTACCGAGTGGCTTCTCCTCATTGGCATACGAGAGCTCCATGCCGAGCTCTTCGCCGTCACCGAAGTAGTTCTTGACCAGCGAGGCCAGGAACTGCACGGTGACTACGGTCTCATTGAGCCCATGCCTTTTGAGCAGCCTGAGCACGTGCTCCATGATCGGTCGATTGACCACGGGCAACAGTGGCTTGGGCATGCTTGAGGTCATGGGGCGAAGGCGTGTGCCTTCGCCTCCGGCCATCACGACGGCCTTCATGTCGGAAGCGTCCTCCTCTGAGAGACGACGGTCTAGCCGACTTCACCAGTCCAGATTGTCCCGCACTTTTGCTCAGCGGGCCATCGAGCGACTGTTACCGCCCAATCGGCAAGGTCAGTCGGCCATGGCGTCCGCACGCAGTAGGCGGCGGACTTGTACCAGGTAGAGGACTCCTGCCCACCAGTAGAGCGTTGTACCCCATCCTGCGAACGCCCATCCGAAAATAGCCGCGAGTGACGGGAGCCATCCACTTCCGTCACTGAGCAGCAGCAACGGGAACGCGTACATCAGGTTGAACGTAGCCGCCTTGCCCAGGAAGTTCACCTGCAGCGGCGGATAGCCGTGACGCCTGAGGATGCCTACGACCACCAACAGGACCAGCTCACGCGCCAGCAGCGCGGCGGTCAACCAGATTGGCAGAATCTCGCGCCAGGTGAGTCCAACGAGAGTCGAGAGAATGTAGAGCCGGTCCGCGGCGGGATCAAGAAGCCGGCCGAGGCTGCTGATCTGGTTCCAGCGCCGCGCGAGCTTACCGTCCAGGTAGTCGCTGATCCCGCTCAGCATCAGCACCAGGAGCGCCCAGCCGTCGCTCTTGGGGCCTCCGAACTCGGGCCTGAGGATCAACCACAGGAAGATGGGTACGCCGACGAGGCGCGCCATGCTGAGGATGTTCGGGATGGTGAGCACCCGGTCTGTCTGGACGCGGGTCTCCTGGACCTCCACCCGGGGGCCTCCTGTGGGAATACGTGCCGACGATGCCCCCTGACCTTACCCCAACGCAAAAAAGCTCTGGCTCTTGGGCTGCATGCCCAAGAGCCAGAGCTCTAAAAGGAGTTCGGCGGCGTCCTACTCTCCCACAGGGTCCCCCCTGCAGTACCATCGGCGCTGTAAGGCTTAGCTTCCGGGTTCGGAATGTAACCGGGCGTTTCCCT
>NZ_JNWO01000004.1 GCF_000716435.1 Streptomyces xylophagus | reverse complement strand
GCCCCCGCCCCCTCCCCCGACAGCCCGACCCGCACCGACACGGACGGCGATCCCGCCGCATGACGGCGTACATTCGTCAGCCCCTCCCGCACCACGTTCCGCACGGACGTCTCCACCTCGGGATCGGGCCGCGCCTGCCTCGCCTCGGCCGCGACCTGGAGGGTGGCGGGGGCGTCGCGTTCGGCGAACGCGGCGACCAGTTCGCCCAGTTCGGCGAAGAGATCCCCCGGCCGCACCGCCCGTCCGTCGTCCTCGCGCAGCACCCGCACCAACTTCCGCATGGACTGCAGGGTTTCGGACCCGGCCTGCTCGATGTGCCGCAGCAACGGGTCCACCTGCTCGGGCGCGCTCTCCCGGATCGCCCGGGCGGCCTGCGCCTGCACGACGATGCCCGTGACGTGGTGGGCGACGAAGTCGTGGAGTTCCCGGGCGAGTTCGAGCCGCTCGCTCTGCCGCACATCGGCGACCGCGCGCCTTCTACGGTCGTCGAGACTGCGCAGATAACAGCCGAGGCCGACCGCCCCGCCCGTGGGGAAGGTCAGGAGGAAGGAGTAGCCGACTCCGCCCCCTTCCAGTCGCATCGGTGCCGCGATCACGGCGACGGCGAGCGCGGCACCCAACGCGGCGGCCGGCCAGGGCGGGGCCACATCCTGCGTCGTACGCACCAGCAGAAGGAGCAAGCACAGCGTCTCCAACAGCCCCCAGCCGGCGAACGTCGGCGTCACGGCCCCGAGCAGGCCCAACGTGACCGCCCAGGACACGACCACCGCGACCCCAGCACCCCAGGTCAGCACCCTTGACCTGCCCGGCAACAGCAACGCCACGGCGGCCACGACACCCGGCAGCAGCCGCCACCACACCCCGTTCCCCTCCAGCCCAGCGACGGTCGCGATACCGGCCACGTCGAGCACCCACAACAGCGCCATGACCACCGCCAACGCGGTGAGGGCGGTACGGCGGGACAGCCGGGAAAGGGGAGTCTGATCGTCTACGTCTCGCACAACTCGCAGCGTAGGGGCGGCTCTTGCCGAACGGCCTCGGCCGAAAGGACGACGCGACGAAGCCGAACCGGCCGCCCGGCCGAGGCGAAGTGCCGTAGCGGACAAGCATGTTGGAGCACATGAACCCCAACTCCCCCGATCCACCGGTGCTGCAGGGCATCGCGCTGTCGAAGTCCTTCGGCTCCACGCACGCGCTCGACGCCGTGGATCTCGCCGTGCGCGCCGGCGAGTCCGTGGCCGTGATGGGTCCCTCGGGCTCGGGCAAGTCGACGCTGCTGCACTGCCTCGCGAACATCGAGCGCCCGGACAGCGGACAGGTCCTGCTGGACGGCGAACGCATAGACCAGCTGCGCGAACCGCACCGCAGCGAGTTGCGCCGCGTCCGCTTCGGATTCGTGTTCCAGTTCGGCCAGTTGCTGCCCGAACTCCCGGCGGTGGAGAACGTGGCGCTCCCCCTGATGCTCGGCGGCATGCCCCGCCGCGAGGCCGAGCGTCACGCACGCGAGTGGTTCGCACCCCTTGGCCTGGACGGCAAGGAGGACAGCCGCCCCGGCGAACTCTCCGGCGGCCAGGCCCAACGGGTCGCTCTGGCAAGGGCGTTGGTCGCCGGCGCTCAGGTCGTCTTCGCCGACGAACCGACCGGCGCCCTGGACCGGACGACGGGCCAGGACATGATCGCCATGCTGGTGAAGGTCACCAAGGCGCAGAACGCCGCGCTGGTGGTGGTCACCCACGACGAGTCGGTCGCCCGCTGGTGCGACCGTACGGTACGAGTACGGGACGGCCGGATCGTAGGAGAAGAGCCGGCCACGCGAATCCCCGCCGCGGGCACCGGAGTCCGGCGATGAGGACCCTCAACCGCACCACCTGGACCCTGACTTGGCGCCTGCTGCGCGGCGGCGGCAGGCACGGCAGTCTCGCCGTGGGCCTGTCCGTCGCCGCGTCGGCACTCTGCACCACCCTCCTCTTCCTGTGCGTGGGCGCCAACTTGGGCTTCGCCGCACGCGCCGCCCACACCGACTGGCGCACCCCCGCCAAGACCGACCCCGCGCACGCGGTCGCCGTACAGGCCGTAGCCACCACGTTCATCAACGGCGAACCGGTGACGGTCATCGACATCGCCGCCCTGCCAAGCAATCCGACCAAGCAGACCAAGCCCCCCGCACCCCCACCCGGCATGCCCCGTTTCCCCAGGCCGGGCGAGGTATGGACGTCACCCGCGCTGGGCAAGCTGCCGGGGTCGACAACCACGACAGGAACACTGGGCCGAGCCGCACTGGCACGCCCCGGCGAAAAGGTGGCGGTGGTCGGCTACAGGGCCAACGACCCCACCATGACGACGAAACGCGGCACCGACCCCCGCCGCCCGGGCGACATCGTGACCCCCACCCCCGTAGCGGACTTCACGGGAACGCGGACAACGGACGGAATCGCCTCCCAGTACCAGGCCCTGGCCAAGCTGGCGACGGTCCTGGTGATCATCCCGTTGCTCGTCCTGGGCGCCTCCTCCGCCCGCCTCTCCGTCTCCCGCCGGGACACCCGCCTGGCGCTGCTGCGCCTGCTGGGCGCGGCACCGCGCCGGATCGCGGGAATGGCGGCGGCCGAGGCGGCACTGACGTCCGCGGCAGGTGCGGCGGCAGGCGCCGTGGGCTACGCGGCGTTGCTGCCCCTGGCGTCCAAAGTCCCTGTGGCGGGCGGTAGTTGGTACGTCTCCGACCTCTGGGTCGGCACACCTGTCCTGCTCGCCGTACTCGCCGGCGTGGTGCTGATGGTGACGATCAGCGCGCTGGCGGGCCTACGGCAGGTGGTCGTAGGCCCGTTGGGAGTCGTACGCCGTTCCCGCGCCGCCCGACTCAACGCCGTACGCGCCCTGTTGTTCGTCGCCGTACTCGTCGGCTACTGGCAACTCTCCGCAGGCAGGCCGATGGACATCGACGCGGTGGTGTACTGCTGCGCGGCGGTCTTCGCCGCCCTGTCGGTCATCGGCCCGTGGGCGGTCGGCACGCTCGGCGCGCTGTTGACCACCCTGGCCCGCCGCCCTACGACCCTCCTGGCCGGCCGGCGCCTCCTGGACGACCCCAAGTCGGTCTGGCGCGCGGTGTCGGGCCTGACCCTGGCGGGGTTCGTGGCCGGTTTCTTCGCCCTGTTCAGCATCGCGGGCGGCACGCCCTGGAGCAGCCCCGACCAACTCTCGCTCTCCGTACCGAAGGCCCAAGTCGCCGCCGTACGACAGCAGTTCGGCGTCCGCTTGAAGCAGGCGCACATCAAGGCCACGGTCGGCACGACCACCACCTGGGTCGCCACGGGCACGGGCACGGGCGACGAGCGCCAGATCACGGCGACGATCGCGAACCCCCGCCAGCTCGACAGGGCCCGCACCGCACTGACCGGCCTCGCCCCCGGCCAGTTCCCGATCACCGGCACGGACATCGACTGGCAGTCACGCCGGTTCGACCACGACTTCCACCTCTCCACCCTGGCGGTACTCGGCGCGAGCTTCACCGTCGCCATCGCCTCGACCGGCATCACCGCGGCCTCCTCGGTCCTGGACCGCCGCCGCACCTACGGCCTCCTCCACCTGGCGGGCACGCCCCTCCGCGTCCTTGACACGGCCAGGCGCACGGAGTCGGTGCTCCCCGGCACGGTCCTGACGACCGGCGCCCTGCTGACCGGCCTCTTCTGCGCGGCCCCACTGACCTTCGCCGGCGGCACGCCCCACGTGGACGGCCCCGGTGTCGCACTCCTCGCGGCCTGTCTGACCCTGGGTTTCGTGGGCCTGGCGGGTGCGAGCGCGGCGAGCAGGCCGTTGCTGCGCGAGGTGGTGAGGGGGGCGGGGCCACGGCCGGACTGACCCGGCGAAGGCACTCCCGCCCACCTCGCAGGGGCAGTTGAGGTCTCCATGAACCACCCGCCCGACGCCGACGAACCCCCGCCCTCTACGCGGCGTGCAACGCGAGAGTGGGAGAGAGCCGCGCGGCGCGCACCGCGGGGTACAGACCCGCGACCGTACCGATCAGCAGCGTGGCGCCGAAGCCGCCGGAGACGGCCCACAGCGGTACCACCCAGGGCAGGCCGCCGTGGAAGGCGTAGCCGAAGGTCGCGAGGGAGCCCAGGGCGATGCCCGCGAGGCCGCCGAGGCCGGACAGCACCAGCGATTCCATGACGAACTGGATGCGGATCTGGCCCTTGGTGGCGCCGAACGAGCGGCGCAGGCCGATCTCGTAGCGCCGTTCCAGCACCGAGATGATCATGGTGTTGGCGACGCCGACCCCGCCGACCAGCAGCGCCACCGCGCCGAGCCCCAGGAGCAGGCTGGTGAAGGCGCCCTTGGCGGCGGCCTGCGCCTTGAGCCCAGAGGAGGGGTCGGTGACCGTCACGACCTCAGGGTTCTGCGGGTTGGCGGTGCGCGGGATCAGGCCGCGCACGGCCTGGACGCCCACGGCGCCGACGTCACCGCAACGGCCAACCCCGACGGCGGCCTCACCATCCAGATCACCGGCTGGAACCAGGGGCGGCGCAACCGCATCCGCTAACAGGCAGGGGCCCCAAGTCACGGACGTACTCGTGGTGTTACCGCAGTCCAGGGTGCCTGCCAACGCCCGGGACATCCCGGGTGTCGGTGCCGCTGGTGTCCTCCGCAGGCGGCGCTGGTCTGCGTGGTCCGGGCGGCGAGACGGTGCGCCGCGTCGAGTGTCGAGGTCTGCTTGCTGGTGCTGGTGGCTTCTTGCTGGACCAGGTCGTTGGTGCGGCAGGCCAGGCTCACACCGCTCGGGATCTGCCGGGACGAGGTCCGCCTGTTCCCGATCACCCCGCGCCTAAGGGCAGGCGATGCGATGCGCCCCGGGGGATGACCTGCTCGATGCGTCGGAACGCATCCCTGGCAGTCGGGCCCGCGCAGCCTCACATCCGGGATCTCAGCACGTCGACCTCACAGCCCGGCGCGAACGGGTCGAAGCCGTGCTCGCTCAGCCAGCGAACGATCAGCAGGCTTCGCAACGACCACCACGCGCGGATCACGTCGAGGTCGACGTCGGTGCCGTAGCCGACGATGACGTCGTCGAGGTGCTCCTCGTGTCCGAGCGTGAAGGTGGCGAGGTCGTACAGGGCATCACCCTGGCCCGCCTCGGACCAGTCGATGATGCCCGTGACCTCGTCGCCGTCGACGAAGACGTGCGCGATCTGCAGGTCGCCGTGCGTGAACGCCGGGGTCCACGGCCGGAACGCGGCCTCGGCGACCTGCCGGTTGCGGGTGACCAGGTCGGCGGGCAGGAGCCCGTTCGCCACGAGCAACTCGCACTCGTCGTCGAGTTCCGCCACCAGTGCGACAACGCTCCGCCCCGCCCCACCGACCCGGGGCGGCAACGGCGCCTCGTGCAGCTTCCGGATGGCGGCACCCGCCGCGGCCCAGGCCGCCGGCGACCCGGTCGCCGGCCCGCCCAGGCGCCCGAGCGTCGCCCCCGGGAGCGCGGCGAGCGCGAGCACGGGCGGCTTGCGCCACAAGATCTTCGGGGTCGGGACCGGCACGAGGGACATCGCGTCGACCTCAATGTCGACGCGCGCCTGATCGACGTCCACCTTCAGGAACACGTCACCGACGCGCAGAGTCGCGCGCTCGGAATGGGCGACAACGACTTCGACCTCATCCATGGGCGCCCAGTATCCCGGGGATGATCGCCGACGTCGCCGGGTTTGTCGCCTGCGATGACGCGACCGACCGCGTCCCGACACCCGGCGGCCTCGCGCACGACACCGACCACTGACCAGGACTAGCCCACCGCCACCGCATCGGACAAAAGCAAAAGCCCCAGGTCACGGCGAGTGAGTCCTGAGGCTTCCACAGAGCCGCCTTCGGGATTCGAACCCGAGACCTACGCATTACGAGACCGAGAGCAGCCCTGACAGGGGGGTTCATTAACTGTCACGGAATGCCGATACATACAGGTCAGAGGCGTACAGCGTTCCATCGAGGTACAGGCGCTGACAGCCGGTCCAAGGCAATCCGGCCACACATCGGCCACACCGAACAGCCCCTCGGCCAGCCCGTTTACGGCTGACCGAGGGAGACCAGCCCGGGTGCCGGGTGGTCAGGGCCGCGAGGCCGCTGACTGACAGAGAGGGCCGCGCGGCATCCACCGCGCGGCCCTCGTCGCTGCTCAGCTTTGGCTCTAATCCTCGGAGTTGTCACCGTCGGCACGGGGGGCAGCAAGCCCGTTCAAAGCCTGTTCGAGACCGGCCGCACCCGCAGGGGTGATGTGGCGCCGGTCCATGTCGATGGTCAGCTCGTCGCCGGTCGCACGAACGACTGCAATCGCCCCTGTGTCGAGTTGAGTGCGGGTTACGCGGATCAACTGGTGCCCCCCTCATGGCATCACTAGGCCCATGACTCGAACATATGCCCGAGTCAAGAGCCCGGATCAGCCTACTCCGCAGTACACGCGAGGTCACGCGCGAACTCCACGGAGTGACCAGACCTCCCGCACAATTGTCAACGCCTAGGCATCATCGGTTAGTTCCGGCGGGAGATCGCCGGCCGCGTACTTCTTGAGCAGAGCCTCAACCCGGGGCATGTCCCGAGCCCCCATGCCCGGCGCATGGACGACAACGACGGTCGCCTCGTCACCGCTCGCGCCGAGCGGATCGCCAGCCACGGCCCCGCAGTACTGCATCGCCGCAGCAAGGCGCACTCTGCGCTCGTCACCCCCTATGGCTCTTGAGACGGCGCCGGCAATCCCCGGCAGCATGTGTATCGGCTGATCATGAGCAATCCGGTGCAGGGTCGTGTATCCGACCCTCGTCTGCGTCGCCGGGTCGACGGCACGCTCAGCGAGCTTGCGGTATGAGAGTCCCGTCTCTTCCTTCGCTGCGCGCAAGAGGTCCCCGAAGGGGGTGCCGTAAGGCCAACGCTCGTCCGTGTCGGTCAGCGACACGCTCTCACTCCCACTCCGTTGCAGAATTCGAACACTTCTCATCTAAGCAGCCATCACCCGGAATCGCGGCAGCCAAAGTTCGTTGACGTGCGTCTCACCAGACTCTTACGGTTGCAGTGTTCGAATTCTGCAACAGCAGGGGTCAAGCGCCACAGGCACTCTAGGGCCCCGACTGTTCGAAATGTGGGACAACGGGGGAAGAGTGATCGCGCACAGCGAAATCACAGGATCGAAGGTTTCCGGGCGCCCCGGCGCCGTTCGATACGCCCTCGCCCCACAGCTACGGAGCGCGCCAAGCGCGCCAAGCCACAGCGTGAGGAGAGACAAGCACGTGAGCCCTGTCGAGTTCGTCGGTCCGCCGCCCAAGCAGCGCAACACCAAGCACACCCGGATCGCGAACAGCCTGCGCCTGCACCCCAAAGAGTGGGGAGTCGTCCGTACACCGGCCACGTCCGTACGTGCAGCGTCCGCCGCACAGGCCATCCGGAGCGCGCGCCTGCCGGCGTACGAGCCGGCCGGTTCCTTCGAGGCGGTCGCCCGGACGGTCGTCGAGAAGAACGGAGACGTCGAACACCGCGTCTACGCGCGTTATGTCGGGGGCGAGCAGTGACTGCCGCCCCGCCAACCGCCGTGACGCCCACGGGCGTTGTCGTCGCGCCGCCCGGCCTCGACCGGGAGCAATGGCTCACGGTCCGCCGTACCGGCATCGGTGGCTCGGAAGTCGCCGCCGTCCTCGGGATGGACAAGCACACCTCGCCGCTTGAGGTCTACCTCGACAAGGCCGGCGAGCTGCCGCTCGACCGCCCGCGGAACCCGGACCTCGACGAGGCCGCGTTCTGGGGACTGGCGCACGAGCCCACGATCGCCGGCGTCTTCGCCGAGCGGTCCGGCCTGCGCGTCGTCGAGGGCCCCGGCACCCTCGCCCACATCGAGCGTCGTTGGATGCTCGCGAACGTCGACCGATTTGTGCTCGCCGAGGGCGAATCGGCACCGTCCAGCCTGTTGGAGATCAAGACCCGGTCCGCGTTCCAGCTCGACGAGTGGCTGCTCGGTGTGCCGGACGGTCCGGCGCTGCAAACGCACTGGTACCTCGCCGTGACCGGCTACCAGCACGCGCACGTCGCCGCCCTGCTCGGTGGCAACCGGCTGCTGATTCACCGTGTCGAGCGCGACGAGGGACTCGTCGAGCACCTCGTCGCACTGCTCGGGGAGTTCTGGCAGGGCGTGCTCGACCACCGGCCGCCCGCGGTCGACGGCTCCGAGGCGACCGAGGAACTGCTCGGCCACCTCTACGACGTCAAGGCCGACGCCGTGACGGTCACCGACCCGGCCGAGGTCCTGCCGCTGCTGGAACGCCGGCGCAAACTCAAGGCACGCGAGGAACGCGTCGCCGACGAACTGCGCGACGTCGACAACCGGTTGAAGGCGATTGCCGGCGAGGCCGAGATCGTCAAGACGCAGGGCACGGTCGCGTTCACCTGGAAACAGAACGGCCCACTAGCCACGAAGCGGTTCACCGCCGCGCACCCCGGCCTCGCCACGAAGTACACGCACCGCGTCGACGCGCTCGATACAAAGAGCCTCGCCGCCGAGCACCCCGACGAGTACCGGGCCCACCGTGCCCGACGCCTCGTTGTGCCCAAGGAGCCTGCCGCAGCGTGAGCACCAACCTTGCCGAGCGCGTCGCCACCAAGCGCACCGGCCGTACCGCCGCCGCCCCTGCCCACCGTCCCGCCCAACAGCCCACCCTCGTGCAGTTCGTGCAGCAGATGCGCCCCGAGATCGAGCGCGCGCTGCCCGCCCACGTCGGGGGCGCCGACCGTATCGCCCGCATCGCGCTGACCGAGCTGCGGCGCGTCGAGCACCTCGCCGAGTGCACTCAAGAGTCGTTCGCCGGCGCCCTGATGACCTGCTCGGCCCTCGGCCTCGAACCCGGCGGAGTGTCCGGCGAGGCGTACCTGCTGCCGTTCTGGAACAAGAAGGTCCGGGCGTACGAGGTACAGCTCGTCATCGGCTATCAGGGCATGATCAAGCTGTTTTGGCAGCACCCGCTCGCCGCCGGCCTCGACACGCACACCGTGTTCGAGGGCGACCAGTTCGACTACGAGTACGGCCTCGCCCCGGTCCTCAAGCACAAGCCGGCCAGCGGCAGCGCCAAGGGAGCGCCCTCGCACTACTACGCCGTAGCCCGCCTCGCGAACGGCGGGAACGCGTTCGTCGTGCTGGATGTCGACGACGTCGAGGCGATCCGCAAGCGCAGCAAGGCCAAGGACTTCGGTCCGTGGTCGACGGACTACGACGCCATGGCCCGCAAGACCTGCGTACGGCAGTTGTTCAAGCTGCTGCCGAAGTCCGCCGAGCTCGCGCGGGCCGTGGCGCACGACGAGACCGTGCGTCGCGATCCCTCGCCCGAGGGACTCGACACCCCCGGCGACTACATCGAGGGCGAGGTCGTCCGGCCGCCTGCCGCGCAGGGTGCCGAGCAGTCCTCGGTCGAGGACGTGCCCGAGGAGTTCGCCGGCTGGCCCGAGGCCGCCGAGCCGGCCGCCGCCGAGGCTGCCTCGCAGTGATCCGCCGGCCGGCCATCGCTTACCGATGCCGGCATTGGGACGGGAGCGGGCGCCGCTACTGCGGCACCCCGGGCGCCCGCCGCTATCTGACCGGCTACCGCTGCCCCCTCCACACTCCCGCGGCCCTCGCCGGCCGCCCCGAACCCGGCACACCACCACCCGGGAACGGCCCCAACTACCCCTAATTTTTCTAGGGGTTAGGGGTCGGTTCCTCAACCACAGTCGATATCAGGTGAGAGGAGCCGGCACGTCATGTCGTGGTTCAAGATCGATGACAACTCGCACATGCACCCGAAGTTCGTCGCGGCCGGCAACGCCGCTCTTGGGCTGTGGCTGCGTTGCGGCGCCTACTCCGCGCAGCACCTCACCGAGGGCCGCGTGCCGGGCATGGTGGCCAAGCAGTACGGGACTGCCCCGCAGGCTCGAAAGCTCGTGACCGTCGGGTTGTGGCACGCACGCGGGCACGGCTGTGAGCGCTGCCCGCAGCCGGCCGCGGGCGACTACGTCGTGCACGACTTCTTCGAGGGCGGGCGCAACGCCACCCGGGCGCAGGTCGAGGCCGCCCGTTCGGCCGCCGCGGAGCGCAAGGCCAAGAGCCGTGCGAATCAGACGCGAATCGTCGAGGAATCGTCCGCGGATCGTGAGCGAAACGCACACGGACCGACGCCGAATGCCGATCGAAACGCACCCCCGTTTCCGAAGGGAAGCGCAGGTCACGGCACCGGGTCACAGCGTGACGCCGTCGAGGCTGTCACAACCCCCCAAGCCAACACCAAGCCTTCCCCCTCCACTTCCTTCGGAAGTGGAGGACAACAAGCCAGCCCCGACGGTCCGCGGATCGCCGAGCCCGTACGGCCGCTCGTCGACGCCATGACCGCCGCCGGCATGGTCGTCTCGTGGGAGCTCACCCCCGCCGAGTGGGTCCTGCTGCAAGCCCTGATCGAACGCTGCGGTGTACAGGTCCTCGTCGACCACGCCGGCGGAGCCTGGCAGGCCGCCCGCTCCCGCGTGCGCAGCGCCCGGTACTTCCTCGCCGGCTGGCGCTCCCTGCCCTCGATGCCCGCCCACACGCCGGACGCCGGCCGCGGCCCCAACGTCGTTGCCCTGCACGGCTCGCGCCCCTCGACCACCGATCAGCGCGTGCGCGACGGCCTCGACCTCGCCGCCCGACTCCGTGAACAGGAGGCCACCCCATGACCCCGGCCGACGCCGCCGAACTGCTCACCCTGTGCGCCGCGTTCGACCGCCGCACCATCGGCGAATCCGACGCCCGCGCATGGGCCTACGCCCTGCGCGACATCCCGCTCGACGACGACACCCGAGACGCCGTCGCCGACCACTACGGCCGCACCGAGGCATGGATCACCCCCGCCCATGTGCGGAAGATCCGCACCGGCCTGCGTACGCAGCGCATCGAGACCGCCCACCCGGTCTACGACGGCCACCCCGACGAATCCTCGGTCGAGTTCACCGAGCGCCGCCGCGCCCAGCTCACCGCCGCGGCCGACGGCACCCTGCCCTCGCGCACGATCGGGCAGGCCCTCGACGCCGCCCCGCCGCGGGCAGTGCTCGCCCTCGCCGCCAGCATCGGGCGCAGCGTCCACGACGAGCCGCGCCCGTACGTCGCGCCGGAGACCCGCGCCGCCATCCGCAAGACGCTGCCCGGCCGCCGGGCCGCGCTCGTCGAGCTCGCCGTCGCCTGCCCCAATGAGCAGTGCCGCGCCGCCGTCCGCCGCCTGTGCAAGTCCTCGCGCGACGTCGAACTGCGTACCGGCGTTCACGGTGCCCGGCGGGACGCCTACGCGACCACCTACGCCACGTGCCCGGAGTGCGGCTCCGGACCCAGCGAGCCGTGCACCTCGGCCGAGCCGCACCCCGCCCGTATCCGTGCCGTACGGGAGGTCGAGGCCGCATGAGCCGTCGCCGCCACCACGCCCGCGAGACCACCCAGAACACCGAGGAGTACCGGGCAACGGCCACGTGGTCACACAACGGGCCGCCGGCGATCTGCCGGAACTCCGACAAGGCCCGCGTTCGTCGCCGCGCCGTCGAGTGGGCCGACCAGGGAGCGCACGTCCTCGTCGAGCGCCGCCGCCGCGGCCAGTGGCGCCACCTCGACACCCTCGACGGGCCGGCCCTGCGCCGAGCCGCGGTCGAGCAAGAAGCGGCCGAACGGTACGACCGCGTCGAGTCCCAACTAGCCGAGGAGACCGCCGCGTTCTGCGAGCGCGTCCTCGACGAGCACACCGAGGACGAGCAGCACTACCTCGCCCGCCTCATGGCCACCCCGCCCGCCCCGCGCGAAGTCCGCGCCCGACACACCGCCGGAGGACTCCGCCGATGACCCCGAACGCCGCCCGAGCCGCCCTCGCCGCGCACCTCACGGACACGCTCGAACTGCCGCCACACCGCGCCACGATCACCGCCTCCGAGCTGCTCGACCGCCTCACCGCCGAGGGATGGGAGATCAACACCACCCCGGCCGCGCGACCGGTCGCGCCTCGCGCGCGGGAGACCTCGCGCGCTCGGCGCCTCGCCGCTCGCCTGCTTCCTCACCGCGCACGCCCGAACGGAGACACCGCCCGATGAACACCCGTACCCGTATCGACTCTCGCCGAGGCCGGACGATCGCCCGCGAGGCCGAGCGCGACGCCCGTCGCGACCGCTTCCGGCTGCTGCTCGCCCGCGCCGACCGAGGCGTGCTCGCGCCCGAGGACTGCGCGCAGCTCCGCGCTGACGTCGAGGCCGAGGTCGCCGAGTCCGACACCCACCGGCGCAGTGCCGGCGGGCAACAGGCAGCAGCGATGCGGCTGCACCAGCGGATCGAGGCCGCCGAGGACGCCATTCGCGAGATCGAGGCCGAGCGCGACGAGGTCCGAGAGCAGCTCGCCGGCACGCACACGTGCAGTGGTTCTCCGTCAACACGATGAAACCCGCATTCATCCACTTCCGGGCCACCGCGAACACCGACAACCGGCTGATGAGCCAAGGGAGTTCGTGTGCGGCACGTCCGCAGCCACCGACATGCCACACACGAACCCACCGAACAGGAGCAGTGCCGATGAGCTACGCCCCCGCCGTACACGAGACCGTCGCCGCTCTGCGCTGCGTCCGGGAGCAGTGGGCCGAGCTGCTGCTCGCCATCGAGACGCCACCCGCGGACGTCTGGCCACCGCGGCAGCTCGCGCACACCCTGCGCGCCGGCGACGACGAGCCCCTCGTCGTCGAGGACCGCGCACCCCTGGTGCTGCGCGAGCACCCCGCCCCACTCAACCTCGACGCCCTCGACACCGGCCTCGCCATCGAGCGCATGGTGTTCGACCTCGCCGACACTCTCGCCGCCGCGGTCCAGCACACCAAGCAGGACGACCCCCGCCGTTGGGAGTTCCAGCACCCCGGCGCAGCGAACGCTCGACGCGCGGCCGGATCGCGGGCGCACGGGCTACACTTCGCTTCCGTGTGGATCGAGGGGCGCGTGCTCGACGAGGACACCGAGCCCGAGCAGCAGCTCGACAGCACCCCGACCGCTCCGCCGTTCGAGCCCCTGCCCCCGCACCTGCTGCACGAGGCACGGCGTACCGCGCGCATCGCCGAGGGCCGGCTGCTGCGCGCCCTCGGCCTCGACCAGCGCACCACTCCGCTACCCGACCACCCATGCCCGTACTGCGCCGGCGAGCTCACCCTGCACACCGGCCCCGAGCAGGCCCCGACCGTTACGTGCTCGACCGGGCCTGAGTGCAATGCGCCTGTACCCGTGGACGAAGATGGCCGGCGCTCGTGGGGGTGGAGCAATCTGGTCCTGCTGGTTAGCGCGCTCCACTCGGCGTAGTCGTACCCGCCAGACAGAACGAAGGCACCGGCGAGGTTCGCCGGTGCCTTCGACGCCCTCGGACTTCAGGCAGCGATGCGGTTCTTCTTCTTGTTCTTGTTCCACTCGGTCACGATGAGCTGGTAACACATGCTCACGCGGGACCCGGTGCCGCTGTGGTGCAGCCCGCCGTCGGTCGTCAGGTTACTGACCCTCGTGCGCCAGACGAATGCCGTGCCCTTCTTGCCCAGCTTCTCGGCGAGCTGAGCGTCGACAACATCGTCACCATGGCGGCCGAGGAACGTCCCAATGCCTCCCAACAACATGCCGTCCCACGTTTCCTTTGTGCGACCCCACGCCTCCTCGGCGACCGCGAGCGTGCGCTCAAGGATCTCCGGACCGTACTCGTCTGTGATGCGCAGAACGCCCGCTACCGCCCCCACGGTGTTAGGGGAGGCAGAACCCATGGACAGGCCCCGACGCTTGAGCGCTGATTCCGTAGCCGCGAAGAGAGGGAGCTCGGCCGTCAGGCCGATCCTGTACTCGTCCAGCGGATTGGGCTTGTTCGATTCCCTGTTCTTGATCAAGAACAGGATGGCTTCTTCCTGTTGGTTGAGGCCGTGATGCACCTCAGCCACCATCGTGGGGATGTCGGAGATCTCGCACACGTACCAACGGTGCATGCCGTCGACGATGTATCGATCCCCGTTCGCGCGCTGAGAGACGACGATCGTTCCGATCGCCTCGGGCACGAGGTTTGCAGCGATCCCCATCGCACGCTTCTTGTTCAGGGTGCGCTGGGCCTTGTCGTCTGTCTTGAGCTGGTCGACCGGGATCACGACACCGTAATCGACTTTGTGCTCCCGCAGCTCATACGGGTACCGCTTAGGCATAGGTCAGCCCTCTCTGCGCCGCGTCAAAGGGGAATGGGCACAAGGCCCAAGGTGGGTGGCGGTCGCAACTACACCGCATCAGGGCAGGGTTGCCGATGCACCCAGTTGACCGAACTTGCCCGAACATCGAGGCGGGTTGATCCGATTAAGCGAATTTCACACCATTCGATGTCGCATTCCGCCCCTCGGATGAACCAAGTTCACTGAAGTTCTTGTGAACTGGATTCACCCAAGGTAGCGTGAACCTCGTTCTGCCGGCCTCCACCCGGCACCCACTCACCACCAAGGGAGCAACCCCCATGGAGCTGATCACCTTCACCGCCGGCCGTACCTCCACCCCCCACCTTGGTGGGCTCGTCGACGGCGCCCCGCGCACCATCTGCAACACCGTCGCGCAGGGTCTCGTCGTGGTGGCCGCGGCCGGCGGGCGCCTGTGCCAGTCCTGCGAGCGGGGCGCGGCCGTCCTGCGCTCGCACGTGCTGCGCCCCGAGGTACGGCTGCTCGCTACCGCGCGCAGCACCAAGGCGGTGGGGCACTACCTGATCGAGGGCACGTCGGGCGCGTACTGCGGCGTGACCGTCGGCGAGGGCACCCCCGCGGGCGACCGCGCGTGCAAGGTGTGCGAGGCGCTGCGCGTGAAGGTGGCCGAGTTCGACCTCGCTTGGACGAGCAGCTTGTTCGGGTACGACGTCGAGGCCGACGCCCCGTACGACTGCGACGCGTGTGAGTGGGTCGGGCGGTACGCGCAGGGCACGGCGCCGGCGCGGCAGGAGTGGGCCGCGCACGAGGAGACGTGCCCGGCGTCCGCCGCCGATGTCGAGCAGCAGCTCGTCGTCGAGGACGTTGTCGCCACGTGGCGCGAGGAGTGGCTCACCGAGGGGCAGCAGACCATCGAGGGACTGCTCGACGAGCAAGGCGCCTTGTTCGTCTGACACCATCGGTCCGCCCCGGCAGCGCCAGGGCGGACCCCGTCGCAACTGGAGACATAAACCCGATGACCACCGACGAGCAGCAAATGGACGCCGACTCGCCTCGGGGGCGCCTGCTGGCTGGCGTCGCCGCGCTCGTTGACACGTTCGCGGCCGAGGCAGCAGACGAGCGCGAGCGGGAGGCCGCAGAACGCGCCGCCCTGGTGCACGACGTCGCCGCGCAGTACGACCCCGCGCGAACGGCTGCCGATGTCACGCTCGCCGAGGCTGGTCGCATCCGTCGGGCGTACAAGCTCGTCGAGGAAGCGACTCCGCGCCTGATCATCGAGGCCAACGAGCGCGACGACATGGGCGCGACGGAAATCGCGAGCATCCTCGGCTGCTCCCCCTCGTACGCCTCGCGCATCCTGCGTGAGCGCAAGCCCGCCGCGGAGGAGTGAGCAGACCCCCGCCGCTCCACACGGCGAGGGCCCTGACCATGGAGCGGGAGCAACCCCCGCCCGGGCTGCGCCCACCTTAACGACTCTCCAAGTCGTCTCGGCTCTGTGGTTGCTCGCCCCCCTCACCCTGTCCCCGCCATGCATCGCGCAGCCTGCGCAGCGCGGCAAGTGCCGCGATCGCCTTGTCGGAAATCGGGGGCACTTGATCAAGAACAAACATGACGAACCCAACGAGCGCAGCCACCGCCGCCGTTGACCATCCAACCGCTTCCATCCGAGCGGCTCGCCTTCCTTCTCGGGGCAGCCGACACGGAAGCGGGCAGCCTCGGGTCGACCACCAAGAACACTGGTGATCAGTCCGAGAACACCGCCCGACACGCGCTGAATCTCGATGCTCCACGGGGGCGTGGAGAGGGAGTGCGAGAGCGGTAGCTCACTTCGCCCCTCAGGAACAGGGGTAGGCCCCAACAGCGGGTAGGCGTCGGCGTCACCGTGTCAGTGCCTCTAGGTAAAGGATGCAGGAGTCCCACACGAAGACGCTTGCGCCGTTACCTTTCCGTGACCTATTGTTGGTGACGCCTCCAGCGTGCCCGGAAACGTCACCCTCTTCACTCGCACACCCCGCCGCATTCCTCCTGGCGGGGCGCACTTGCGTCAGGCTCGCGCTCGGACCGATGCGCGCACCAGACAGCAGTGCACAAGCACCGCGAGACCCGCCACGAGCACGGAGAGAGCCCCCGGAGCCATCCAGGGGGCCAAAACGGCGAGCGCGATCACAGCCACGATGACCTCAAGCACGGGTCGACCCCTACGTCGCGTACGGACGAGCGAGGTGCCGCAGCGAACTACAGATCCACGGTCAGACATGACTGTGCCCCATTCGTCACAAGCAGGACTTTCGGACAGAACCCGGATATTGGGTGCCCTTAGATTGAAAAGCAGTCCACCGCTTTTGCTGGAAAAACACAAACCTGCGACCGCGACCCAGCCTCCGGGAGCTAAGTCGCAGACCCTTCCTACCTACGAAAGTGCGAATCCCACCTAGGTGGGATTCGGCGTACCGCAGGGAGCGGCGCCAAAAATCCATCAGAGTCAAGCGGTCTCGATCTGATAACGAGACGATCTTGTTCGGGCCAACTCCCGCCCGCATAGCGGAACTTGCGGAGGTGAATGCGTGGCCGAGCCGATCACTGTGCGCGACCGCGAGGCCGTGCGCACCCTGCACGCCGAGGGCAAGTCGCGTAACGAGATCGCCCGGACTATCGGGCGCAGCGCCGCCACCGTAAGCAAGATCGCCCGCGAGGAAGGGCTCGCGTTTTCCGGAGGCGCCCGCGTCGCCGCAGCCACGGAGGCACGGACCGCGGACGCCGCCGCACGGCGCGAATTACTCGCCAACGAGGCCCTCGACGGCGCGCTCGGGCAGGTCAGCAAGACTGCCGGCGCGGAATCCGCGCGGGATGCCCGCGACCATGCCACCGCCGCCCGCGCGCTCACCGAGGTACACGCCCGAGTCTCCGAGCTCGCCCGCCAGACCGGTACTGGAAGTGCCGGCGGCTCGATGCTCGACCGCCTAGCCGACGCCCTGCTCGGGCCGGCCGGAGGTGACCGCGAGGGGGTGTGATGGCTGCGCCCCTCCCGCTGTCCGACAAGCAACTGCGGTCGGTGCGCGAGTCGTTCACGTCCCGCATTTCGATCTGGCACGGCAGTGTCCGGTCGGGCAAGACGATTGCGAGCCTGCTCGCGTTCCTGCTGTCGATCCGCCGCGCCCCGGCAACCGGGTTGATCCTGCTGTGCGGTCGGTCGTTGCAGACGATCGAGCGCAACATCATCGAGCCCCTGCAAGATCCTGCGCTGTTCGGCTCGGACGTCGCCGCCGAGGTTCGCCACACCCGCGGCGCCACCGTCGCGAGCATCCTCGGTCGTACGGTCCACTTGATCGGCGCCTCGGACGCACGGGCCGAGGGCCGACTGCGCGGTGCGACTGCCTGCCTGGCCTACGTCGACGAGGCAACGCTCGTCCCTGAAGCGTTCTTCGTGCAGTTGCTCGCCCGGCTGTCCGTGCCCGGCGCGCGGCTGCTGTGCACCACCAACCCGGACAGTCCGCGGCACTGGCTGCGGGTCGGCTATCTCAACCGCGCCGGCGAACTCGACCTCGCTGCATGGCACTTCCGCCTCGCCGACAACCCCTCGCTTTCGCCGGCCTACGTCGCCGCCCTGTCTGCGGAGTACACCGGGCTTTGGCGCCGGCGGATGATCGACGGCGCATGGGTGGTCGCCGAGGGCGCGATTTTCGACATGTACGACGAGGCCGTGCACGTCGTCGACGAACTGCCCACGATGCGCCGGCACTGGGTCGGCCTCGACTACGGCACCACGAACCCGTTCTCGGCCATCCTGCTCGGCCTCGGCGACGACGATCGCCTGTACGCGGTGGCCGAGTGGCGCTACGACTCCCGCGCCCGGCATCGGCAGATGACCGACGCGCAGTACAGCGCCGCCGTGCGGAAGTGGCTCGCCGGGCTCGGTGTCGAGCCCGAGTGGACGTTCGTTGACCCGAGCGCCGCCTCGTACTCCGCACAGCTCTGGGCCGATGGGCACCCCGGCGTCGCGCACGCCAACAACACGGTGCTTGACGGCATCCGCAGCATCTCGAACGTGCTCGACGCCGGCCTGCTACGCATCCATCGCTCGTGCGAGGGGCTGCTCGACGAACTGCCCGGCTACGCATGGTCGGAAGAGGCCGCCGCCCGCGGTGAAGACCAGCCCGTCAAGGCGAACGATCACAGCGTCGACGCGCTGCGCTACGCCGTGCACTCCACCGCGCACGAGTGGCGCCATCTGGTGCTGCATCACCGGCCACTGCCAGCCACCCCACCTGCCGACACCCCGACCACCCAAATTAATTCGACAGCCCCAACAACTTGCTAAGCCAGGCTATAAGCAGCGTAACAGGGACCGTAAGAATCAGAAGAATAATCGCACCTATCAAATTCGTCGCCCACGCCACATGCCCCTGAATGACGATCTGCCGAAGATCCGCACGCCTATACGGCACTATCTTCACTTCGGTAACCGAACCCTCATCCTCCTCAAAGAAAATGAGCCCACTGAGCAAGTAACACCAAAAGATAAATTCACGGGTAGGCCGCGGTATCCACCACACGTGCTCACTCAGTAGATACACGAGGTACGCGGGGAGCGAAATCGTATACCACGGCGCCGGCAAGTACAGGATTCCAGCGACCACCCCTGCGATAAGCAATAACGTTAAGATATTGTCCAGCACGCCCGCGAGATTCTTCTTCACCCTCGCATTGTCCAGAATATAGTTAACGCAATCCTTCAGATATGGATCAACGCCCACTGAATAGTTTATCAACCCCTCACCGAAGTCTATTGAAATATCTGGATTTACTGTCTGAAATTTTACCCACTTCAGATCCGACTTGCGCGTTCCCTGGAGATCCACCACGGCATTAACAACCGTTACGCCCCTGATAATTGTCACACCATGAGAGCTCCTGGATAGAAGAGCGTGAAGGTCTTCTAGATCCTCCAGCCACAACCGCACCCCTGGCACCGCCACTACCTCAGGCCCCTCAGGAGGCGGTGAGGGTAATTGCGATGATCCGGCCATAAAGAACACTGTATCCAATAATTTGCAGCATAGGGAGATTCGGGGGCGGATATGACGCTGCCAGACAACAACGCCCCGTGGCCACCACCCCACATCGCCGGCCTCTACCACGAAATCGCGGTCAACGACGCTTGGTACTCGGGTGACCGTAAGCGGCTCGCCGACGTCTACCGCTCCGAACGGCAGCGCCGCCACGACGGCCGGCGTCGGCTCTGGGCACGCCACCGAAACCCCCAGCACGACAAGGACGACGGCCGGCTGCACATCCCGCTCGCTGGCGACATCGCGAGCTCCTCGGCCGAGCTGCTGTTCGCCGAGCCGCTCGCGCTCACCGTCGACAACACCACGACGCAGGACCGCCTCGACGCGTTCGCCGAGGCCGGCGGACTGGCGAACACTCTCCTCGAAGCGGCCGAAGTCGGCGCCTCTCTCGGCGGATCATTCCTCCGCGTCACCTGGAATGCCGAGCTCGCCGCCCGCCCCCTGCTCACGGTCATTCACCCCGACAAGGCCGTGCCAGAGTTCTCGTACGGACTGCTCCAAGCAGTCACGTTCTGGCGGGAGTTGCCTGGCAGCGACCGCTCGACCATATGGCGCCACCTCGAACGGCACGAGCGAGGCCGCATCCTGCACGCCCTGTACGAGGGCACCGAGGACCGGATCGGCACCCGCGTGCCGCTCACCGAGCACCCCGACACAGCCGGCCTGGTCGACTCCCTCGACGCCGAAGGCGACAGCATCACCACCGGCGTAGATGCGCTCACCGCCTCGTACGTCCCGAACATGCTGCCCAACCGCCGCCATCGCGGCAGTCCGTACGGGCGCAGCGACTACGACGCCCCGCTGCACGACCTCATGGACGCGCTCGACGAGACATGGTCGAGCTGGATGCGCGACATCCGCCTCGCCCGCGCGCGGCTGATCGTCCCCGACTCCTACCTGCGCGACCACGGCCCCGGCCGCGGCGCCTCGTTCGACGACGACCGGGAAATCTGGGCCGCCCTGTCCATCCCGCCCACCGAGAACGGCGCCGGCATCACCCTGTCGCAGTTCGCGATCAGGGTCGCCGAGCACCAGTCGACCGCCGACTCGATCGTCCGCCAAGCCGTCCGCTCCGCTGGCTACTCCGCGCAGACCTTCGGCATGGACGACTCGACCGCGGTCACCGCGACCGAGGTCAAAGCACGCGAGCGCAAGTCCATGACCACCCGCGAGAAGAAAGCCCGGTATTGGGCCCCGGGGGTCACCGACATCCTGCACGTGGCACTCATGCTCGACCGCCGCCTCTTCACACCGTCACTCGCCGTCGAACGGCCCCGTGTGGCATTCGGCGACTCCGTGAGCGAGGACCCGACCAGCGTCGCGCAAACCCTGTCCCTACTCGCGCAGGCGCAAGCCGTGAGCGTCGACACGAAGGTGCGCATCCTGCACCCCGATTGGGACGGCACCGCCGTGCAAGCCGAGGTCGACCGCATCCTCATCGAGACCGGACAAGCCGTCCCTGACCCAATGCAGTTCGGAGCTCTCTCTTGATGGCCCACCAGTTATGAACCCTTGGTAGAGGTGCGAGCGTATGCAAGCGATACGGCCAGGTCACAGCCCTGACCGATGGCGCCCAAGACTACGAGAGCCCAAATCGCGGTTGGGTCCTGAACGTGCCCTGTGGCGATGGCAGTCGTGATGCCACCGCCACTAATCGCACTCCAACGGATAGAAGGGCGCGGCAATCGTAGGACTAAGTCCTGATCGGTCTTCACACCCATAGGAAATCGATCCGCTCTGAGAACGTGCTTTCACCTCTCTGTGACTTCACTGAGAAATGGCTTTAGGTGCCTTCGTCCCCCTAGACTTCTTCGCAGTTATGCGCTATAGGCGCACTCCGAGATCCATGCCGCACCTAGGCGGGTAGAAATTCCTGCCTAGGCCACAGGCCAGCCAACGAACTTGTCGCCGTCCTCGTACACGAGCGTCATTCCGGCGGACTCGACGAGCTCGGCCAAGTCGTCGACGGGACGTTCGGGGAGCAGTACGACGAGCTGCGCATCCTTCGGGGGGATGTGTCGGTGGTAGTCCTGGAGTTGGCCGATGGCCATGCGGACGGCGTTACGACTGCTGCTGCCCTTGAGCTCGTAGAGCGCGTTGTCGGTCGCGTCGTAGAGGTCCGTCCAGAACGTTGACGTCAGCCCCTTAATGCGGATCTTGAAGCGGTCGACCGTGTGCCCTTCGCCCTTGAGGAAGGCGAGGAATCGGTCGCTCAGCTCCGCCTCGCGTCGCGTGACCTCGACGGCGTCACTCGCCTTGCGGGTGACCTTCTTCTTACTGTTCTTCTCCGGCTCGGTGGCCTGTCCGCTGGTGGACTCGGCCGGCTTGAGTTCGAAGTACGGGTCAACACCGATCGGGACGGCCGACAGGGTCTCGGTGACGTCGTCGACCGCCGCGGACACGAAGTCCTCGGGCAGTTGCTCGGTCTCGGCCACCGGACGCAGTCGGAAGACGTAGACCCATCGCATGTCGTGGTTCTGGTCGAGGGCTCGTCGCCTCACGAACGGCTCGCCCTCGTCGACCTTGAACTCGCCGACGTAGCGGTGCAGTTTGGGCCCGCTGTTGCCCTTGACGTATCCGACGCAGATGAACACGCGCAACGTGCGCCCGTCGTCGGCGTGGTTCAGGACGGACCCGTTGTTGCCCTTCAGCGTCTGGTCGCCCTCGACACCCTGACCGGTGTACTCGAAGATCGGGCCCGTCTCGTCCTTCTCGGCGAGCCAACCGTCTTGATAGCCGTAGTCCTTACCGCTGTCGTGATCCGAGTAGATCAGGACGTTGTCGGTCGTGGCGGACGGGATGATGCCACCCTGGGGGCCGCCGCCGAACTTCGCTTTCAGTTGCGCGCGCGTGAAGACGTCGCCGGGCTTGATCTGCGCAGAGGTCATGCACTCGACCGTACCGAGCACCACTGACAACGGGGTACCGAGCAAGCTGTGGCCAACCTGCGCCGGCCGCGCTACTGGGGCGAATCTGTCGTGGACTCCTCGGGTTTCGACTGCTGAGTGTCTCCAGTCCGACAGGCTGCGGCAAACATCGCCAAAGCACGGATGATCTCGGGTCGCTCTGCCGCGCTCGCGCCGCGCAGTGTCAAGACGAACACGGCAAACACCAGAGCGGCAGCCACGAAAACGATGACGAGAAGTGGCCACAAGGAGAGGTAAGAGGTGGGCACGCACACACTCCAATAAGTGCGGGTCCCCCGTGATCCCAAGTGAACTGCTTCACCAGCGACGAATGCCGCCTCCACAGGGCCTTTGCGGCCGCACCCAGCGTTACGCCGAGACTGCATAGTGTCAAGGGGGTGCCTGGTGTCGATCCACCCGGGCATGGTCGAAGACCTCTCGGCAAGCGTGCGTGATCTGTACGCGGACGCCGAAGCACGGCTGTTGGGGATCGTCGCGCGCCAACTCGTCGACGGGTTCGAGGCTCCGGGGTGGGCGGTGGCCAAACTCGCCGATATCCAGCCGCTACGACGCTCGGCGCAGCAGGTCGTCGACGCGCTCTCGACTGCGGTTGACCTTGAGGTGTGGGATGTGGTCGCCGAGGCGTACAACGTCGGTGCGCGCGCCGGCCTCGCCGAGCTCGGCGCCCTGGGCGACAACGAGGTGCGCCGGATCGCCGAGACAACGCCGGCGACACGCGCCGTGGATCGGCTCACACAGGAAACGGTCGACCTCGTCACCGAGACGCACCGCGGGATTCTCCGGGGAGTTGAGGACGGGTACCGGCAGGTAATCGCCGAAGTGTCGGCAACGCCGCTGCTCGGCATCGACACCCGCCGGCAAGCTACGCAACGCGCCATGGAACGGTTCTCCGACCGTGGGCTGCGCACGTTCGTCGACAAGAGCGGGCGCGCGTGGCAGATGACCTCTTACGCGGAGATGGCGACCCGTACCGCGGTCGGTCGAGCCGCGGTCGAGGGGCACACCGACCGCCTGCGCGCCGCCGGCCTCGACCTCGTCATCGTCAGCAACGCCCCGCACGAGTGCCCCGTGTGCCGTCCGTTCGAGGGCAAGGTGCTGTCGATCGACGGCCCCGACGGGCCGCACGAGGTCGACGTCGAGCACGCCCTCGACGACGGCCGCACCGTGCGCGTGGACGTCGCCGGCTCGCTCAACGCAGCTCGGGCCCGCGGGTTTCAGCATCCCAACTGCCGGCACTCCGTTGCCGCTTACCTTGCCGGCGTGACCCGCGCTCCCGAGGACGCGTCCGAGGACCCCGACGGGTACGAGGCGACGCAGAAGCAGCGCGCCATCGAGCGCGGCATTCGCAAGTGGAAGAACCGCGCCGCCTCGGCGACCACACCCGAGGCAAAGCGCGCGGCCGAGGCACGCGGGCGCGCGTGGCAGGGCCGGATGCGCGGCCATCTCGCCGACCACCCCGAACTCATCCGCCGGCGCGAGCGCGAGCAGCCCGGCGCCGGCAATCTCCCCTCGACCGCGCCGCGCCCGTCGCAGGACGCGATCGAGGCCGCGCGCGTCCGCGCGGGCGACGAGCGCACCCTGCCGGAGATGGGCGACGAGCAGCTCGGCGCCGCGATCCGGCCCGGTGTGCTCGATCAAAGCGACCTCGACCGCATCCACGCCGAGTCCGACCGCCGCGACGAGGCCGAGCTGCTCGCCCGACTGCGCCCCGACGGTCAACTCACCGAGCAGCTAACACAGTTCAGCGACGACGAACTCGCCGCCGTGTTCTCGCATTTGGGCGACGACGAGGTGCTGCGCGTCATGGCCGAGCTCGATCGGCGCGACGTCGACGCCGCCCTGCCAGCCGCGCGCCGCGACCTGATCGGCCTGTCCGAGCGCGAACTCGTCGAACGGGCCCGGCACGTCGACGACACCGAGCGAGCCGAGATCGCCGCCGAGGCCAACCGGCGCCGGCTGCTCGCCGAGGTGTTCCCCGACGGCCGGCTCGCCGAGGACCTCTCGCCACTCGGCGACGACGTCCTCGGGTGGGCGATCCGGTACGCGCGTCCCGAGGACGCCGAGCGGATCGCCGACGAGTTCGACCGCCGGTACCCGCCAACCCCGTTGCCCGAGGCCGCCGGCGCGCACACCGTCGAGGGGCAACTCGCCGACCGCGCCGCGATCGACGAGGCGCTCGCGCCGGCCGAGAGTCCCGACGAGTGGGGATCGCTCGCGTTGGACGAGGACCCGTACGCCGGCATGACCGCAACCGAACGATGGATCGCCGAGCGGGAGTACGACGCCGAGCAGCAGCGCACCGCCTACACCCGCGAGCAGATACGCGAGATGTATCGAGAGCACGTCTACGCGCAGTTGCTCGCGGCCGAGGACGCCACGAACGGCTATCTCCTCAACCGCAAAGCGCAGGCCGCCGGCGTCGACCCAGTCACCCTGTTTTCCGGTCCCGCGCACATCGCCTACGCGCGCGCATCCGAGGACCTGATCAGGTGGTGGCAGGATCACCCGCGCCTTACGCTGACCGAGTACACAGAGCAGATCACGGGCGTGCGCAACGCCGCCGCTGACACCGCCCGCAAGAACCGCGGCGATCAGCAGAACCGACTCTGAACATGGGGGGGCAGCAGTGGGCAGTCGAGGCGACCTCGTCCGCGCCATCAACGCCGGCGCTGAGGCCGGCCGCAACGGCGACCCCGTGACCTCATGCCCGTTCCCTGCCGGCGACCTGCTGCGCTCGGCATGGGTGCGCGGATACGCAAAGGCTCGTCCATTGGGCGAAAAGCATGCGCCTGTCCCTAACAGCGTGCTTTGATACTGCGCATGTTGCTCGCTGGAGAGTGGTACAACTCCGATGCTTTTTGGAAGGCTGCTACGGCAGTCATCGCCCTCCTCGCACTCAGTTGGGGGATTTACACATGGCGATTCAAGGATCCCAAGCGCCAATTCCTCTACGGAATGTCTAATCCGACTCCTCTCCTGAGCGCTCCAGAAGGCGTACGTCAAGACCTAGAGTTGCGGCATCGCGGAGAAGTTCTGACCGATCCGCATGTGCTTCAGGTAACCCTAATCAACAGGGGACGAAAAGATATCCCGAGTACCGATTTCGATGACGCTAAGAGCATCCGATGCGACCTCGGGGTCCGAATCATTGCTCACCTTAACAGCACATGCGTCCCTGAATCGCTCAAAGCACCGACACCGGCAATCAAGGACACCGCCATCGAGATGGGTCCCACCCTCATCCGTAGCAGGCAGTCCATCACCTATGCGCTCCTGGTAGACGGGGCGCACCCGACCCTTGAGTGTGAAATCCCGATCGTCAACGTACATCCTCGGGAAATCGATTCAGAATACACACAAGGAATCGCTACAGAGGCACTTACCGTCGCGCTCGTTTCCGCTCTACCATTTGGCGCCGTGATCGATGCAGTATTCTCAATCGTGGTTCCAAGTTGGCGCCGGCGGCGGAACGACTAGAGGGCTCGGATTGACCGAGACTAAGACGCAGACTTGACAATCGCTATTCGAAATCTTCTGCAAGTAGGGCTCGCCATCCGGCGGGCCCTTACTCATGCCCGCGCACCGCCCCCGAAGGCTGATCACACATGACAGAACCCACCCCGACCACTGGTACCGACCCCGGCACGGATATATCGCCGGCACCGACCACACTGCCGACGACGCCGGCCTCGCCCGTCGTCGACCCGGTGGCCGAGCAGCGCGCGACCGCGGCCGAGCAGGCAGCGCAGCAGGCCAAGACCGAGCGCGACGACCTGCTCGGCACACTGCGCAAGGTTCTCGATCCGAACGGCGCGGCCGGCGAGCAGGACCCGGCCAAGCTCGCCGAGCAGGCGACCACCGAGCGCGACACCGCGCTCGCCGAGGCTCGCCGGTTGCGCGTCGAGCTCGCCGCCCACCAGGCCGCGCACAAGAACGACGCCGACCCGGCCCGGCTGCTCGACTCCCGCTCGGTAGCTGCGCAGCTCGAAGCGCTCGACCCGACCGACGCGAAGTTCGGCGAGCAGCTCGACGCCGTGATCGCCGCGGCGGTCGAGGCAAACCCGCTGCTGCGCGCCGGCGGCACCCTGTCGGCCGGACCGCCCAAAGGGGGCGCCGACTTCACCCCGGGCACCCCGCAGACGGTCACGCCCGAGCAGTTCGCGCGCCTGAGCTATGCCGACCGCGTCGAGCTCCACCAGTCCGACCCCGACCTGTACCGGCAGCTTTCTGCCGCGAGCGAGTAAGGAGGCTGCCGCATGGCGAAGACGACCGCGGCACAGATGATCGTCCCGGACGTCTGGGCCGACATGGTGCAAAGCAAGTTCAAGGGCAAGTTGGTCATCGGCTCGATGGCGCTGAACGACTCCACCCTCGAAGGCAAGCCCGGCGACTCCGTGAACTTCCCCAAGTGGAAGGGACTCACGGAGGCGGAGGACCTCACCGAGGGAACCCCGATGACCCCCGAGCAGCTCGGCACCGACCCGGGCAACACGGCCACGATCAAGGAGGCCGGTAAGGCGGTCGAGATCACCGACAAGGCTCGCCTTGTCGCGTTCGGCGACCCGTTCGCCGAGACGCAGCGACAGCTCGGTGTACTGATCGCCCGGAAGATCGACAAGGATCTGACGGCCGCGGCCGAGGCCGCCGGCGTCATCATGGTCAACGCCGCGACCGACCCTCTGTCGTGGGATGTGATGGTGGACGGCATCGCCAAGTTCGGGGACGAGTGGGAGCCGGAGAACATGGCCGGCATCATCATTCACTCGCTCCAGCGGGCGAGCATCTACAAGGACCCGAACTTCATCAGCGCCGACAAGTTCGGCACGGGCGCAGTGATCCCGCGTGGCGTGATCGGCCAGATTGGCGGCGTCAGTGTGTTCGTGTCCGACCGCGTCACCACCACCGCGGCCGACGGCACCAACCCGGCCACGTACAACGCGCTGATGGTGCGCCGAGGCTCCCTCGGGCTGCTCTACAAGCGCCGGCCGCTCGTCGAGACCGACCGCGACATCCTCGCCCGCACGACCGTGGTCACCACGAACGTGCACTACGCCACGCACCGACTCGACGACGAGGGGATCGTCGTTCTCAAGACCCGGGGGGCGGCGTGATGTTGCTCCGTCGCTACCACCCGAGAGAGGACGATTCCCCCGACGAGGACGGAGACGAGCAGACAACGGAAGACGAGCAGACGAACGGGCCGCCGGCGAAGAAGCCGACGGCCCGCTCTGCTGCCCGCGGCAAGTCGACGGGGTGATCGTGGCTCGCCAGCCCTACGCCACCCCCGAGCAGTTCACCGCATGGACCGGCCAGCCTGCCCCCGCGGACGCCGAGCGACTGCTCGCGCGGGCCGGCGAAGACATCGACTCGGCCCTGCTCACCGCGGTCTATCCCGTGAACGACAACGGCGACCCGCTCGACCCGCAGATACGGGCCGCGCTCGCCGACGCGACCTGTGCACAGGTCGAGTACCAACTCGTCGCCGGCGACGACGGAACCGGCGCGGCCGGACAGTGGGACTCGGTCTCGATCGGCCCCGTCTCCCTGTCCGGCCGCAGCTCGCGCACCTCGACTACCGGCGGCGTCGACCTCGCCCCGCGCGCCGACCGCGCCCTGCGCCGCGCCGGCCTCACACCCGGGTGCGTGATGCCATGGTGACCCGCGTTCCCGCGGTCCTGCTGCGCCACCGCATCCGCATCGAGCCCTACCTCGCCGACTCCGCGTACGGCCCGCAGTACGGGCCCGCGGCCGAGGACGTCCCCGCCTTGGTGGACGCCTCCCCGCGCCTGGTGCGCGCCCCGGACGGGCGCAAGGTCACCGCCACGGCGACGTTCATCGCCGCCCCCGATCTCGACTGTCCGCTCGGCTCGCGCGTCACGCTGCCCGCCGGCCGCACCGCGACCGCGATCACCGTCTCCCGCCACACGGCGCCTGGCCTCCCGGTGCCCGCCTGCACCGAAGTCAGTTGCGAGTAATAACTCAACGAGTCACTCCACACCAAAGACTTTGACTAATCGCGATCTAAGGCTAAAGAGAGACGTACTAAGACGAGATGGCAAGCTAACTGAAGACGCTAACCGGCTTAGTTAGACTTGGATCGTCCCCAAACGACGCTTAAGACTTGGCGCGGTTGCTATGGTGTAGCTACACAAGATGCAGTTCAACTGCAAGTTGGACTGCATCTGAAGCTCACACACGTGAAGAGCCGGAGCCCCGGCTGGACCCGGGGACCCGGCACGTGTGCGGGGTTGGGTGGGTCCGGCTGACTGTCAGCCAGCCGGACCTATCTTAAGGTCCGTTCAGCCGCTTCCCGCCCTGACCTGCCGCGATCTAGCGCCGCAGCATCACCACACACGTTGCGAGTGGGGCAAGCGCACCCAAGATCGCAACCGCTGAGCGGACCCAGCGCGGTAGATCTTCGGGCTTCTCTCCCTCTTCGCCTTCCACGTGCCTGCTCCTTTCTCTAAAAGGCACCTCGCGCTGCGAGGAATCCGACCGAAGATCGCAGTCGGACGTATACGTGCGAGAAATGGGCAGGCGCCACAGATCCTACAGGTCTCGCAGGTCTCACATGGAATAACAGGACGTATTCGGAGGTGAGTTGCGAATGAGCCGCCGCCCCCGCTCCCGCATCCGGTGGAATGGCGACCAGGTCCTCGGCCGAGCTCGGGCCGGCGCCGTGCGCGGACTGCTGCTCGGCGCCGAGCACCTGCTCGCCGAGTCCCGCAAAGAGGTACCGATCGCCGAGGGCACCCTCGAACGCTCCGGCGCGGCCACCGTCGACGAGCAGGACCTCGTCGCCGGCGTCACCTACGACACCCCGTACGCCGCGCGCGTGCACGAGGACCTCACGGCCCGGCACTCCCCCGGTCGGAAGGCGAAGTTCCTTGAGGACCCGGCCAACCGCGAGGCCGCGGTCATCGGCGAGTTGATCGCCGCGCAGGTCCGGCGAGCGCTGCGTGGCTGATCTCCTCGACGGCATCGCCCGCTACCTCGACGACCTCGACCTGTTCACCTACGACCCCACCGGCACGACCGGCGACACCTTCATCGAGACCCTGCCACCCGAGCCGGCCGAGGCGGTCGCGGTGTGGCTGTACGGCGCCGGCGAGCAGGACTCGCGCAACGGCTACGACGTCCGCTCGCTGCAAGTGCGCGTGCGCGGCACCGCCGACCCGCGGGTTTCCCGGCGCCGCGCCGAGGCCCTGTACGGCGCCCTGCACGGACTCGCCGGCCTCGAACTGCCTGACGGCACATGGCTGGTGCTCGCCGTCGCGCAGCAGACTCCCGCGCCCCTCGGCACGGATGCCTCGGGCCGGCACGAGCACACGGTGAATTTCCGGCTCGACGTGGCCAACCCCACCCCTCACCGACCCGAATAGGAGGGATCACCCTTGGCCGCGACCAGTAGGCCGATTGATGCCCGCGGGTGGCTGTTCGAGGTCCTCGACGCCACCGCAACTACCGAGACATGGCTGCCGATTGCCGGCCTGACCTCGTTCACGCACAACCCCGGCGAGAACGAAGAGACGGCCGAGACCGTCGCGTTCGACAGCGACGGGTATTTCGAGCAGGACGTCATGCAGCGGGGCGCGACCCTGGCAATTGAGGGGCAGTACCGCATCGACAAGTCCACCGGCAATCAGGACCCCGGGCAGGCGTACGTCGACACCGTATGGGCGTACCGGCTCGGCATCGAGTCGCGCAACGCTGTGCGGTGGCGCCACAAGTCGCAGACGGCATGGGTCCTTTGGGATTCCACCGTCACCCCGGGCGAGCAGGGCGGCGAAACCAACGACAAGACGAGTTGGTCGGCGACGATCACGAGGTGCGGGGCGCCCACCGCGGCCCCGGTCGCCGGCGCAACCACGCTCGCCGCCGCGGCGAGCAAGTCGGGGGGTGACGCGTGACCGAGACGCCAGAGACCCCCGAGCAGCCGCTCGTCGAGACCGCCGACTTTGACGCGTTCTTCGCCGAGCAGATCCCCGACCGGCCGCGCGCCGCGCTCACTCTGTACGGGCGCGAGCACGTGCTGCCCGACTCCCTGCCGCTGCTGTTCACCCTCCAAATGGAGCGCGTACAGCACAGCTCGGACCCCGAGGACGTCCGCCGGATGCTCGCCACCCTGTTCGGCGAGGGCACCCTCGACGAGTGGGCCGAGCACGGTATGACCGACCGGCAGCTCGGCGTCGTGCTGATCTGGTCGGCCGCCAACATCCGTAACCCCGGCGCCGTTTCCATGCAGCGCGCGGCCGAGCTCTACGACCAGGGCGAGGCCGGCAGGGCGGGAAAAGCCCCGGCCAACCGGGCGGAGCGCAGGGCGAGCCCGAAGAACCCGAAGAAGAGGAAGGGCAAGACGCAGGCGCGTTCTGGCGCGCGGTCCTGACCCACTGGAACGCCCTTGAGGCCGACCTCTCCCGCGAGTACCACCTCACCGCCGAGCAGCTCGCCGCCCTCTCCACCCGCCGGTTTCTCGCACTCGTCGCCGGCCTGTCGGCCGAGGCTCGGTTCACCCGCGCGTGGTCGCGCACACCGCGCGAGGTCACCACCCCCGCAGAGATCGCCGCCATCACCGGTCTGCCTGCCGGTTAGAGCACCGCCGGGGGGTGATCGCCTGTGCC
The DNA here is from genome assembly GCF_000716435.1 of Streptomyces xylophagus. Classification (GTDB taxonomy): domain Bacteria; phylum Actinomycetota; class Actinomycetes; order Streptomycetales; family Streptomycetaceae; genus Streptomyces; species Streptomyces xylophagus. Next base: position 384,397 of record NZ_JNWO01000004.1, on the reverse strand, counting down.
GCTCACCGTCGCCGAGCTGCTCGCCACCCTCGAATTCGACGACGCCCCCGGCGAGGCCGGCCTCGCCCGGATGCAGGCGAACGTCGTCGCCGCCGCGGAGCAGATCACCGCCGAGGCCGCACGTGCCGGCGAGGCCGCCGGGCAGCAGCTCGGCGACGGCGTCGCCGACGGAGCCGAGGACGGAGCGCAGGAAGCCGGCGGCCGACTCCGGGACACGCTCACCTCGTTCGGGTGGGCCGCGGTCGGTGCCGGCCTCGGCGCCGCGGTCGTCGCCGGTATCGGCGAGGCCATGGAGCAGCAGAAGGACAACAGCCTTCTTGCTGCCCAGCTCGGCGCGAGCCCCGATCAGGCAAAGCGGCTCGGCAAGGCCGCGGGCAACCTCTACAGCCAGGGGTACACAGACTCGGTCGCCGACGCCAACGAGGCGTTGAAAGCACTGTGGCAGCAGGGTCTCGTACCCGCGGACGCCACACAGAAAGAGCTCGAAAAGGTAGGCGGGCGCCTCTCTCAGGTCGCACAGATCATGGGCGAGGAAGTCGGCCCCACCTCGGCCGCGGTCGGCCAGATGCTCAAAACGGGAATGGCCGCGAACGCCGAGGAAGCGTTCGACATTCTCGTCAAGGGAACACAGAACGGCGCGAACAAAGCCGAGGACCTGCTCGACGTCTTCGGCGAATACGGAACACAATTCCGCGACCTGGGGGTCGACGGAAAGCAAGCGATGGGCCTCATTCAGCAGGGGCTCAACGCAGGCGCACGCGACGCCGATATCGTCGCCGACGCCTTCAAAGAACTGAATATCAGGGTCAAGGACGGCAGCGCGGCCGAGGGGCTCAAGTCCCTTGGGCTGAACGCCGATCAGATGGCCGCCGCGTTCACCAAGGGTGGACCGGCCGCAAATGCTGCGCTCGATCAGATCATGGACCGCCTACGGGCGGTAAAGGACCCGACCGAGCGTTCACGCCTGGCCGTTCAATTGCTGGGCAGTCAGGCCGAGGACCTCGCCGGCGCGCTGTTCGCGCTCGATCCGTCCTCGGCCGTTGACGCACTCGGCAAGGTCGACGGCGCCGCCAAGCGGGCCGGCGACACGATGCGCGACAACGCCTCGACCAAGGTCACGGCGTTCACGCGCTCCCTGCAACAGGGCTTCGTAACCGTCCTCGGCACGTACGTGATCCCTGCTCTGACGGCGGGGGCCGACTACCTCGACGACTTCGGAGCCGCGTTCCTGTCGGCCGCCGGGTTCGTCGCCGACAACAGCACCGCCTTTGGCATCGCAGCCGGCGTCGTCACGCTGGTCATGCTGCCCGCGCTGGTCACCCTGGCAGCGCAGGCGTACACCACCGCAACCGCGACGGTCACGAGCTGGGCGACGCAGACCGCCGCCGGCGTCACCGCCGCGGCACGGTTCGTAGCCACAAACGCGACGATCCTCGCCGGCTGGATCGCCCAGGGAGCGGCTGCGGCCGGTACTGCGCTGCGAGTGGTCGCCGGTTGGGTGCTGATGGGCACTCAGTCGCTCATTCAGGCCGGCCGGATGGCTGCGGCCTGGCTGATCGCCATGGGTCCCGTAGCGCTCGTGATCGCCGCTGTAATCGGCCTCGTCGCTCTGGTCATCGCCAATTGGGACACCATCAAGCAGGCCACGCTCGCCGCCTGGAATTGGGTGTGGGAAAAGATCAAGTGGGTTGGCGAAAAGCTCGTCGAGCTTTTCCTCAACTTCACTTTGGTCGGCCTCATTATCAAGCATTGGCAGTCAATCAAGGACGGGACCGTACGCGTCTGGAATGCCACGGTCGAGTTCGTAAAGAGCCTGCCACAGAAGCTCGTCAGCTTCTTTCTTAACTTCACCTTGGTCGGACTGGTCATCAAGCATTGGCAGTCAATCAAGGATGGAACGAAGACAAAGGCGGGCGAGATGCTCGCCTTTGTGCGCGGACTGCCCCGCACGATCGCCGGATACTTCGGCAATTTCGGATCGATGCTCACGGAAAAGGGCCGCGATCTGATCCGAGGTTTGTATAACGGCGTCAAGAGCATGGGATCTTGGCTCAAGAGCCAGCTAATCTCTTTCGCCAAGAATATGATTCCGGGACCCATCGCAAAAGCACTCGGAATCTCAAGCCCGTCACGTGTCATGGCGCGTGATATTGGCCGTTGGATTCCCGCCGGTCTGGTCAAGGGAATTCAAGGTGGCGCCGGAGCAGTAGAGCGGACCATGCGGAACCTGGTTGCCGCACCCGCTGTTCCCTCCCTCACCCCCGCCTACGCGGGAACGGGCACGTACGGCTCGCCGTTCGCCGCCACCGCGGCGGGGGCGACGGTGCACGTCGAGCACTGGCACGCAGCCGAGAACGGCACCCCCGACGACAACGCCCGCGCGCTCGCGTGGCTGGCCAAGGCGAGGGGGTGATCGTCCGTGGCCGCTGGTGATCAGGTGACCCGACCGGGGCACGTGCAGTACGGCGAGCTGCTGCTCGGCCCCGGCACTCCCTACGGGTGGCGTTCCATCGGAGGGTGGGAAGACCTTCCCGCCCTCGACTCCGGCACCGTGGCGCGGTCCGACGCGCACGGCGCGTTCCCCGGCCGGCTGCTCGCCCAAGCCCGAACGATCACCCTCGACGGCCTGCTCGTCCGCGCCCCCCGCGCCACGATCGGCGCGGTAGTCGCCGCCCTCAACGCCGGCACGGTGCCGGTCGAGGACGAGCGTCCGCTCGTCGTGTGGCTCGACGAACGCGGGCCCCTGCTCGCCTACGCGCGCGCCACCCGGCGGGCAGTCCCCGCCGGTCTCGGGTACCGCCTCGGCACCATCACGGGCGGGGCGATCGAGTGGCAGGCGACCGACCCGCGCCGGTACGAATTCGCCGAGCGCACCGCGTCGGCGACGCTGCCCATGTCCGAGGCCGGCCTGTCGTGGCCGTTGTCGTGGCCGCTCCCGTTCGGCACCCCGGGCAGTACCGGCGCCCTGTCGGCGGTGAACGTCGGCGACTGCGAGACACACCCCGCGGTGGAGTTCCGGGGCCCGGTGACTCGCCCGTCGTTGACGAACCTCGCGACCGGCGACGCGATCGAGTACGACATGCCGCTCGCCGCCGGCGACGTGCTCACCGTCGACACCCTCGCCGGGACGGTCATCCTCAACAGCACCGCGAGCCGGCTCTACACCGCGACCTCGCGCTCGGTGCCCGAGCAGACGTTCACGCTCGCGCCCGGCATCTCATCCTTGATCTTCCGCGCCGCGCCCGGCAGCAACGACCCGACGGCGTCGGCGACCGTGCGCTACCGCTCGGCCTATTGGTAAGGAGAACCCCACCGTGACCGTGCGTTCCGCATGGCTGCTGCCGCTCACGCAGACTCGCGAGGACACCCGCCTAACGCCGGTCGGCACCTACGCGCCCGAGTCGGAGATTCGCACTCGCGACGGTGTAATCGCCGGCGGGAACCCGTTCGCCGCCGCGGGCGCAGGCGCGATGTCCCTACAGATCGGCGTCGGCCGAGCCCTGGTGCAAGGCACCGACGCTCAGGGCGCCTACCCGGTAGCGGTCGATGAGCCTGTGGTCGTCCCGGTTGGTGAAGGTGACGCACAGTTCGCCCGTATCGATTCCGTCGCCGTGCGCGTGTATGACCAACTGTTCGACCAGGCAGGCCAGAACCTCGCCACGGTCGAGATCATCCGCGGCACGGCGTCGGCGACTCCGATCGCGCCGAGTATGCCCCCGGCCTGTTTGCGCCTGTGGGACGTGACCGTCCCCGCCGGCGCCTCGGCCGGCGTGGGCGGTATCGACTGGTCGTCTGCCCTCGGCGACCGGCGCCGCTTCACCTCTGCCTACGGCGGGATCATCCCGCGTGGGTACGGCCTTGCCTTCAACGGCGCGTACGACGGCCAGTACCGCGACAACGGCGCCGGCCTCGAACGCTGGGACGCCACGGCCGGCGCGTGGGAGGCGTACCCGCCGACCCCGACCCGGCCCATCAGTACGAAGCAGGTCACGGCCGCGCCGCTCACCACGACCGGCGCGTTCGTCGACTTCACCGCGGCCGCCTGGCCCCGGATCACGTTCACTGTGCCCCCGTCCGGAACCGTGTTCGTCACGGTCGGCGGGCAGGTGAGCAACCGCTCGACCGCGGCCTCGACAGCGTGGATGACGTGGCGGGCGACCGGCGCCTACACCGAGGCACACGGGGCGTTGAACGGCTTGTCGGCACAGGCAGGTCGTGTGATCGGCTCGCGGCGCGTCTACCGCGACGGTCTCACCCCCGGCGGACAGATCACGCTCATCCCCGGGTGGAACATCAGCAGCAACGGCGGCACAGACGTCTTCGTGCAGGACGGACAGTTGACGGTGGAGTTCGTGCCGTAGTCGCTATTGTCCGCCGCCCGCCATCGCACGGTACAGAGCCACCAGGGCGGCACACACGCCCACAGTGCCTCCAAACGCAACTCCAGCACTCCGCAGTACATCGGGCCAGCTCTGTCCGGTCGAGCGCGCTGCCCACGCTGAGACCACCCCGACCAGGGCGGAAAAGACCACTACAAGACCAACAGCCAGTAAGCGCAACGCCCGCGCATTTTCCATCCTCAGCACTCCACCGTTCTCTGTTCCCCCGTTGTCGCGAACCTAGTAGGTCGACAACCTCGCGTCGCAATCGCTCACTTACAGCTATCGTGCACGGTTCCCCCGGCCCTACACGCGTTTTTCGAACACGTATTCAACGAGGGGGGTGAACCATTGCCACCCCCGTACCGTTTGCTTTTCTGTGATTTGCGTACCGACCAGTTGCTCGACGCATTGCCCGTACAGGGCGTCGCCCTCGACGACTACATAGGCAAGACAGGGCGGTTGACCGGCACCGTGCCGATTCCCAACCGCGCCATTGCCGAGCGGGCTCGGCGGGCGATCGTGCCCGGACGCACGGCCGTGTGGGTCGAGCGTGGGCGTGACATCTGGTGGGGCGGCATCCTGTGGACGCTCGCCCTCGCCTCGGATGCCCGCGGGTTCCTCGGCGCGCAGATTCAGGCCGGCGGGTGGGAGTCATACCTGTACCGCCGGCTGTTGTTCGACACCCAAGTCGCCGAGCAGGTCGACCAACTCGACATTGCCCGCGGCCTGGTCAACTACGTGCAGAACACCCCCGGCGGGAACATCGGGGTCACGTACGGCACCGCCGTGTCCGGCGTGCTGCGCGACCGCACGTACCTGCGCTATGACCTCCCGACGGTCGGCGACCTGCTCGACGACCTCGCCGCTGTCGAGGACGGGTTCGAGTGGCGCATCGCGTCGTTCCGCGACGCCGACGGCCGCCGGGTGAAGCAGCTTCAGCTCGGCCACCCGATCATCCGCGCGGGCGCCACCGAGATCGTGCTCGACCACCCCGGCCCGGTCCTGTCCTACACATGGCCGGTCGACGCCACGGCCAAGGCGAACGCGTGGCAGTCCCGCGGCGCCAGCGTCAACAGCAACCAGGCGCAGGACAGTTACCCGCTCACCTCGCCCGTGCTGGTCGACGACGCCGATATCGCCGCCGGCTGGCCGCGCCTCGACGGCTCCAGCGACTACACAACCGTTGAAGAGCAGACCACCCTTGACGCGCACGCCCGCGCCGACCAGGCCGCCGCCCGGAATCCCGTGCAGATACCCGAGGTCGAGGTGTTGCTCAGCGGGAACATCACGCCGGCCCTGCTCGGCGCCACGGTGCGGCTCCGCATCCGCGACCTGTGGCATCCCGACACCCTCGACGCCCGGTACCGCGTCGTCGGCCTGTCCATCACCCCACCCGAGCGAGGCCGCCCCGAGACGGCCCGCCTGTACCTGGAGGTCCCCTAAACAGTGCCGTACGTCCCGCAAGACGTCCTCGACCGGATCGCCGCCCTTGAACGCGAGGTACGGCAGTTGCGGGGGCGGGCGCAGATGCGACCCGCCCTCAATCAGGTGTTGAACGGCGATGTGGTGATCGGCGAGGGCGGGCGCCTGTTCGTCCGCGACCCCGACGGCACGCCCGTGTTCGAGACAGGCCAGTCACCCACCGTCGGCGACTACTTCACCGCGATGCGCCGCGACACCGGCGACATCGCGTTCGCCATCGGCGCCAACAGCTACCCGGACGACGACGCCCCTCGACAGATGGTCCGCATCTGGGACCGGAACCGGAACGTCGTCGTGATGGATGACTACTACTCCGACGAGTTCCTCGGCCGGCCGTGGATACCGGTTCAACTGCACCCCACCGAACGGCAGTCGTACACCGGCACCACGTACGAACCGGCATGGGTCGGGACCACCGCCGCCCATAACGCCGTCCTGTACCTGAACCTGACCACCTACGCCAACACCGGCGGGGCGCAAGTTCGGGTTGTCCTCACGCACGACGGCGTCGAGACCCAACTCGACCAGTGGGATTGCGCGGCCGGCGCATGGACCGGCCGCACCATCGAGCACCCGCTCGACGGTCTGCAATTCCTCTCGTACTTCACGCTGCGGATCGACCACCGCGCCAAGTCGGCGAGCCAGAACTGCGAAACCCGCCTCTACAGCGCCTACACCCGCAACACCTTCACCGAGGACGAGGCGCCCGACGTACCGGTAACGGCCGTCGCCAACGCAGCGACCGCCGCCCCCGCCGTGTCTGCCGAGGGGGTGTGATGTGCTGCCCGAGGGCATCCCCACCGTCCGCGTAACCGGACGCTTCCTGTTCCCCGACGGCCGACCCCTGTCCGGTCAAGTCGTCTTCCGCGCACCGAACTTGCTCACGTTCGCCGAGTACGACGTAATCCTCGGCGGGCCCGTCACGGTCCCGCTCGACGCCACGGGCGCGTTCGAGGTCGAGCTACCGGCCACCGACGCCCCCGGCATGAACCCGAGCGGCTGGTCGTACTCGGTCGCCGAGCAGCTCGCCGGCGTCGCGGTGAATCGCGTCTATCAGGTCCTCTTGCCCGGCGAGGCACCCGAGGTCGACCTCGCCGACATCGCGCCGACCGACCCCTCGACGCCCAACTACGTTGCCGTACGCGGCGACAGCGCGTACGAGGTCGCCGTCGAGAACGGGTTCGTGGGCACCGCCGCCCAGTGGCTCGCCTCCCTGATCGGCCCGACCGGAGCCCGAGGCGCCACCGGCGCGACAGGTGCCACCGGCGCGACCGGCGCGACCGGCGCGCAGGGAGTACAAGGAACGCAGGGTGCGACCGGAGCACCGGGCGTCGTCCAGTCCGTCAACGGCATGTCGGCCGCCGCGATCACCCTCACGGCCGCCACCGTGGGAGCGATAGCCACCAGCGCCGCCGGCGCAGCGAACGGCGTCGCGCAGCTCGACGCGTCCGGGAAGGTACCCGCCGCGCAGCTTCCCGCGAGCAGCGCCGCGGGCGTGCTGTCCGTCAACAGCATCACGCCGGACGCCTCCGGGAACGTCGCCCTCACCGCCGCCACCGTGGGCGCCGTCGCGACCGCCGCGGTAGGCGCAGCGTCCGGCGTCGCAGCCCTGGGCACCGACGGCATCCTCGCCAGTGCGCAGCGCCCCACCTACACCGCTGCGCAGGTGGGCGCCCTCGCCACCACTGCGCGGGGCGCGGCATCCGGCGTCGCACCGCTCGACGCCAGCAGCGACGTACCCCTCGCCAATATCCCCCCGGCCGCGATCCCGAACGTGTTCATCCCGTCCGACCTCGGCTTTCAGGCGTGGACGTTCGACCCGGCCCTCACGGACGCAACCGCCCAGTACTGCCAGATCGGTTACGTCTACCTGATGGGGATCGCGCTGCGCGCGGCGGCGACCCTGTCGAAAATCTGCTTCTACACCGCCGGCAACGGCGCCACGCAGCCGAATACGCAGTCGTTCGCCGGGCTCTACAACGCAGCGGGAACGCGCGTTGCCCTCACGACCAGTCTCAACAACTGGTTCACGACGAACGAGGGCGCGACCGTCGAGTGCGGCCTGTCCGCGAACTACTCGGCCGCGGCCGGCCTGTATTGGGTCGCCCTGCTCATCAACGGGCCGACGGCCTCGACCAACGGCCCCGGTTTCGCCCGCGGCGCCGCCGCCGGCACGAATCCGTCCGGGCAGGCCCGCGCGTCCACGGTGACGTTCATCCGGCACGGCCGGCTGTCGACCACCGCGCTTACCGCGCTCCCTACTTCTTTCACGCCGTCGAGCGCCATCGTGCCCGACGCGAACGCCATTTGGGCCGCCGTCTACTAGGCCGCCCCGTTCACCCCGCACGCCCGAGCGCACCGCGCCGGGCGTTTTTTCATGCCCAGGAGGCACCCCGTATGACCAGCACCTCGCGCGGCCTCGACGTGTCCGCGTACCAGTCCGCACAGAACTGGACCGCGCTCAAGGCCGACGGCCTCACCTTCGCGTTCGCCAAGGCGAGCGAGGGAGAGAAGAGCCGCGACGCCCGGTTCGCGACACACATCAAGGGCATCAAGGGCGCCGGCCTGGTCGCCGGCGCGTATCACTTCGCGTGGCCGAACCAGTCTGCGGCGAAGGAGGCCGCGAACTACATCGCCGCCGTGAAGCCGTACGCCGGCGCCGGGTTCCTGCACTGGCTCGACCTTGAGCGCTACAGCGACGGCCGCAACTACCGCGGGCGCTCGGCCGCGCAGATCAAGGCGTACGCCTCGGCGTGGATTGCCGCGGTGAAGAAGGCGTTCCCAGGGCAGGTCGTCGGCGTCTACACGTCGGCCTCGGACATCGCCGCCGGGCACGTCCCGTCGGGCGTTCCCCTGTGGTACCCCGCTTACCCGTGGGGTGCCGCAACCTACGCCCGAGCAGAGGCTGCTACTCGGCCCAAGCCGTCCAACCGCACTGTGACGTTCTGGCAGTTCACGTCGACCCCCCTCGACCGGAACATCGCCTACATGTCCCCCTCCGCGCTGCGCGAGTGGGCGAAGGGCGACACCGGCAACGACGACGAGCCGTCGTACACCCCGCCGAAGTTCCCGACCGGCCTCGCCCCGGGCAAGGCCAAGCCGTCGGCCGTCACGCTTCAGCGCGCGCTCAAGGCCGCCGGCTACATGGCCAAGTCCGTTGCCGAGTCGCCGAATTACGGACCCAAGACTCAGGCCGGCGTCGTCAAGTTCCACAACGCCCACCCGACCTACCGCGCCAAGGGCAAGACATCCGACCCAGCCATCGGCCCGAAGGGTTGGGCCGCCCTGTTCCGCCTCGCCTACGACAAGTAGCCACCCCTCGCCCGCCCCGACACCGCGCCGGGCCCCTGTACCCGCACTCTCAGAAACGAGGAACCCCTCATGAACCCCGCCACCAAGCGCACCGTCCGCACCGTCATTCAGGGCGTCGTCATGTTCGCCGTCGCCCTCCCTGCCGTCGTCAGCGCGTCCGGCATCCCCGAGTCCCTGCCGTGGGTCGCCGGCGCCCTCGCCGTCGCCGCCGGCCTCGCCCGCGTCATGGCCCTGCCCTCCGTCGAGCAGCTACTCGACCGCGTCGGCCTCGGCCTCGTCGACGACGACCAGGGCGGTAGCGCGTGACCCTGCCGACCCCGCCCGAGCAGTCCGTCGCCGTCGAGCTGGAAAAGCTACGCGGCACCATGGCCGAGGGATTCGCCCGGGTCGACGGTTCCCTCGCCCTGCTCGTCCAGCGCGGCGACCAGACCGACCGACAGCTCACCGACCTCGACCAGCGCCTCGACGCCCTCGAACGCGCGCGGTGGCCCCTGCCGTCCCTCGCCGCCCTGGTCGCCGTTCTCGGCCTCGCCGTGTCCCTGTGGCAACTCGCCCACCGGTGAGAATCGCCACCCGTATCCGCGCCACCCTCGAACCTTAGGCACCAGCCACACGCCCCCATACGGCCACGAACGGCCGTATGGGGGCGTTGTGTTGTTTCCCGCGCCGCCTGTTCGCCGTAGGCTCACGCCAGCCCGCACGCAGACGGCCCGCCCCCGAATCGCGCGGGGGCGGGCCGTCGCTCCTGGTACGACTCCCTACTCAAGACCGCCGAACCGGCCCGAGGCCGCAGCAGTGACGAAGGTAGTCATCTGCTCGCGGGTGAGCAGCAGTGCAGGCCCGTGCGGGTTCTTGCTGTCCCGAACGGCGATCGTCTCGTCGTCGACTATTCCGCACTCGACACAGTCAGACTGTGCCGCAGACGCCGAAGACTTCCACCACGTCACTGGCAGAGTCGAAGCGTCGCCAACATGGCTCATGTGCTCTTCCTTATCTCGGTGATCAGTTCCGCCGATGTCTCGACCGACTCAGCGGCAGACGTGAGGCGTTGCCACGCATCGCGGTGTGTGGCGACCTTGTCGCGGTCCTCGATGTAGAGGGCCGACGTCAGCGACTCGGCGTGGACGACGTCGAGGTCAGGGTGTGGACCAAACCCCAAGATGGTGAACGTTCCCGTCAGTCCGACGTGCAATGGTGCGTCCGACCGCAGTACCTGAATGTTGACGTTCGGACGCTTCCCCATGGAGAGCAGTCGTCCCAACTGCTCATGCATCAGGCTCGCGTCGTCGGAGGTCGAACGTAGGGCCTGCTCCGCGATGATCGCCCACAGTGCGAGCGGTTCCTCGCGCGTGAGCACGGCCTGCCGTGCGAGGCGTACCTCGACCAGCGCATCGACCCGGGCCTCGATCGCTTCAGACATCGCCGTCGCGCGGATGATCTCGCGCGCGTACTCGGCGGTCTGGAGAAGGCCAGGAATCAGGCCCAGTTGCCACGTCGAGACTGATTCGGCCTCGGCCTCAAGGCTGATCAGGTCCTCGTACACCGGCGTGAGGACGCCCCGGTACGAGTGCCACCAACCGCGCTGTCCGCCCTCTTTGGTGAGCTTGACCAGGGCCGCGCGCAGTTCGTCGCTGACCTCGCGGTCAAGCCGTACGTACAGGTCGAGCAGGTCCTCGACATCCTTTGCCTTGGCCGCGCTCTTGGCCGTTTCCATCCGTGACAGCTTCGAGGAGATGAACGCCCCCTCGGAGCTGTCCGCGACCTCATCGAGGGTGAGGTCGCCGCGCAGGGCGCGCAATTTCGCACCGAGTCGCCGCCGGCGCACTGTTGGCGCACTCACGGTTCCCCCCTCCTGTTCAGTGTCTGGTCCATCAGTCTGCCGTGCCCCCTCATCGCCTGTCACCTGCCGACTTGCCATCCCGCCCCCTCCTCCTGGCGTCATATGCAATTTTCTACACGAGTATGCGTTCTCTTGCGATGCACATGGTTGGAGGAGCACTCTGTGGGAGAGAAATGCGATTCCGCCCACACGCGTGGGACGAAATGCCATGCTCGTGTTGGGACTTGCCCGTGAGGGGACACCATGACTGAACGACGGCGGGAAGCGATCCCCGCCACCCATGCAGCCCAAGTCGGCCCACCACCAGTTCTGTTACTGAAGGGCGAAGCCAAGTCAGCAAAATTTGCACGTGACTTCGTACGTCAATACGTCAAGCACAACTTTCCGGACGCGTCCGAGGACCACGTCGAGACGGTCGTCTTGGTGGCCTGCGAGCTGGTCACCAACTCGATTCGATACGGCACCCGGCCTGGCGACTCTCTACGTATCGAACTAGACACCGACGACACCCGAACACGCGTCGAGGTACACGACCCTGTACGACGGCGCCCCCACCCCCGCCCAGCATCTGACCGACGCGACCGCGGGAGAGGCTTGATCATCCTCGACGCCCTATGCCCCGGCAGTTGGGGCGTCCGCGACCGCCCGTTCGGAAAGTTCGTGTGGGCGGAGGTGAAGGCATCGTGACTGCGCCCGAAGCGAAGGCGCCACCCGGCCCCGGGTTCGTCGCCGGTATCCGCCTGGCGACCGGCGTGCATCAGCAGTTCCTGTTCCCCGTCGCCCAACTGCTCGCTTACCACGCGCCGCCGCGCCTCGACAACGAGAGCGTCAACAGCATCAGCGAGGGCATGCGGGCGTTCGCCGAAGCGCTGTACCTCGGCCCACACGACGGCCCCCCGCCGCACATCGGGCACCGCATCCGCATACGGCAGGGCACGCCGTGGCTCGATTACGGCGACGGCGAGAAACGGCTCGGCCTGCCTGCCGCGCGGTCGTGGGTGAACGTGGTCGAGGTCGGGGGACCGGTCCGAATCCTGGTCCTGTTCGCCCCCCTCGCCGCCGGCGCCGGCCAAACAGCAATCGCCGAACACGTACGCGTTTGCCACGCGCGAGGCGCGATGCGCTGGGGCACGACCTACCACGCGTGAGCAGCCCAAACGCAGAAGGACGGGCCGCCCCGAGGTGGATTGGACCCCGGGTCGACCCGCTGAGGTTCGAGCGTAACGGGTCACAGGTTCCGCCCCACCTACTCAGGAACTGAAGGGCCGAAAGCAGGTGGGGCGGTCGGCAAGGTCAGCACGTGCACACCCCTGTGCCCGCCGGCTCTCGGTCCGGCGGGCACACCGCTCGCCCCCTACGCGACTTCCGCCTCGACTCCGCACCCGTCCGGACCGACCCCGAGGTGCCGAAGCAGGTCGTACCGCGAGATCCGGTAACCGCGGTTGGCCGGCAGCAGTCGCACCGGGTACCGCCCTCCCCTGGCCAGGCTGTACCCCGTCGTACGCCCGAGGCCCAGTGCCCGGTTGGCCGTTTCAAGGTCGACGGTCACCGGCAGATTGATCAACTCGTCATGCGTCATCGCTCGCTCGTCGCTGGTCACGAACTCCCCTCCAGGGTGGTCAACACGCCCTCCTAGCTGGGGCGTTCATCGAACATAACGTATCGATAACGCTTGTGACTACGCAATATGCACTGCTAGCGTGTCGATATGCACAGTCACCAAACGGCAAGCGACACCATCGCCGAGCAGGTCCGCAAGCACCGAGCCCGGCTCGGCCTCAACCGGCAGCAACTCGCAGACGAGTGCGCCCGGTTGGGAGCCACCGACCTCACATACGCAGCGATCACGAACATTGAGACCGGGCGCAGGAACAAGGAGGGCAAGCGACGCCGCGAGGTGACCGTCGACGAGCTGCTCGTGCTCGGCCTCGCCCTCGCAGTGCCCCCGCTCCTTCTGGTGCTTCCCCTGGGGGACGAGCAGACCGTGCCCACTGTGCCCGCGGCCAATCCGCGAGACCCCTACACCGTGTGGAAGTGGTTCACCGGCGAGGAGGCGCCGACGCTCGCCGGCCCCCTCGACGGACGCCACTACGTCAACCCCCGACCCATCGCCGGCGACGGCCCCAAATGGTCCGCCGCATGGGGCACGGCCGCCTATCCCGCGTCGCTGTACCCCGAGTTCGAGCGGCGGCGCGAGGCAGTCCACAGGGCGTATCTGCGCACCGAGACCGCGCAGGCAACGCGCCGCACCGACAAGGAGGGACGCACCACAGCACAGACCGACTACCTGCACCGACTCGAAGAACTCGCGCGCCACATCAACGACATGAACCGCGCGGGGCTCACGATCCCCGATCTACGACCTGACTTGATCGAGGACATGCAGGGGCTCGACATGCTCGACGACCCCGACATCGTCAACCCGAGAGGGACTGAGTGAACGGCACCATCACCAAGCGTTGCGGCTGCCGCGACGCCGACGGCAAGCAGCTCAACGGCTCGTGCACCAAGCTGAGTCAGCGCAGCCACGGCCTGTTCAGCCTCAATCAGGAACTGCCGCCCAAGAAGGGCAACGCGCGTCGCCGCTTCCGGCGCAGCGGCTACGACACCAAGACCAAGGCGCAGGCCGACCTCGACAAGGTGCGCGCGCTCCTCAACATCGCCGACGAGAACGACGTCGAGGGCCGCGCGCGTCTGGCCGACATGCTCGAAACGGTGGGGGCGAGCAAGGACCCGATTCCCGACCACGAGGAGACCCGCCGCAAGTTCGCGACCGGCCAGTCGCTCACGCAGCACATGACCGTCGGCGAGTGGCTCGAACAGTGGCTCGCCGGAAAGAAGGGGCTGCGCACCAGCGGCAAGAACCGGTACGACATCGATATTCGGGTGCACCTCATACCGCGGATCGGACACATCCGGCTCGACCGACTCACCGTGGCGCACCTCGACGAGATGTTCGCCGGCATCGCCGAGACGAACATCGAGATCAACGACGCGAACATCCTGCGCCGCACCGCGCTGGACGAGCTGAAGCTCATCGCCTGGAAGGGAGTTGAGAACCGGCGCCGCCGCAAGGCACTGAAAGAGACCATCGACGCGATGGACCCGTTCCGGCGGATCACGGGAGTAGCGACGCAGCACCACATCAAGGCGACGCTACGGGCCGCCCTGAACGTCGCTATCGGGCGCGGACTGATCATCTTCAACGCAGCCGCGCACGTCGAACTCGAAGCCGCCAAGCGGCCCAAGGCACTTGTCTGGACCGACGAGCGAATCGCCGAGTGGCTGCGAACCGGCATCAAGCCGTCCGCCTGCATGGTGTGGACCCCAGAGCACGCCGGACAGTTCCTCGACTTCCTCGCCGACACCGGCGAGCGCCTGTACGGCCTGTTCCACCTGATCACCTTCCGCGGACTGCGCCGGGGCGAATCAGTCGGCCTGCGCCGTACCGACCGAAGCCGCGCGGCGGGAACGCTCACCATCGCGACACAGCTCGTACAGGATGGTTGGGAGGTCATCGAGAACGCACCGAAGACCGACAGCGGCGAGCGCATCGTCGACCTCGACGAGTACAGCGGGCAGGTTCTCGACGAGCAGGAACTGCGGCAAGAGGCCGAGCGCCTCGAATACGGCGAGGCATGGGTCGAATCGGGGCGCATGTTCACCATGCCTGACGGGTCGTTCATCCACCCCGGATGGCTGACGGACTACTTCGAGCGGCTCGTCGAACTCTCCGGCCTGCCCCCGATCCGGCTGCACGACCTGCGGCACGTCGCCGCCTCGCTCATGCTCGCCGCCGGCGTCGACATCAAGATCGTGTCCGAGACCCTCGGCCACAGCGACACCCGGATCACCCGGGACATCTATCAGTCGGTCATGCCGAAGGCTGCTCGCGACGCTGCCGAGGCGACGGCCGCCATCGTCCCGCGCGGCGCGGCCCGCCTCCCTGATGAGGCGCCCGCCGCGTCGGCTGCCGATCCGCGCGTCGAGCAGGTCGCGCAGCTCGCCCTCGATCACCTCGTCGCGCAGCTCGCCGCAGTCGCCGAGCAGGACGGCCGCACGGTCGAGCAGTTGGTGCTCGATCACCTCGCCGGACGGACCGGCGAGACGATCGCCGGACAGGATGGCCACACCATGGCCACACACGAGGGTGCGAAGATCATCGAGTTCCGCCCCCGCAAAGTATCCGAAATAAGCAAAAGCCCCAGGTCACGGCGAGTGAGTCCTGAGGCTTCCACAGAGCCGCCTTCGGGATTCGAACCCGAGACCTACGCATTACGAGTGCGTTGCTCTGGCCATCTGAGCTAAGGCGGCGCGCTGTCCACACCATGGTGCGATCAGCAACGTCGGAAAGTCTACACAGTTTCTGGGGGTGCTCCGTACACCCCCCGGAGCACCCCCGGAACGCAGCCGCGCCGAGGCTACGAGCAGCGCTTTCCCTCCCCGGGCGGGGTCCCGCGGAGCAGATACGTGTCGATCGCCGTGTCGATGCACCTGCTGCCGCGGCCGTACGCCGTGTGGCCGTCGCCGACGTACGTGAGGAGGCGGGCCGAGGAGAGTTGGCGGGCCAGGGACTGGGCCCAGCGGTACGGGGTCGCCGGGTCGCGGGTCGTGCCGACGACCACGATCGGGGCGGCGCCCTTCGCCTCGATGCGGTGGGGTTCGCCCGTCGCCTTGACCGGCCAGTACGCGCAGTTCAGGGAGGCCCAGGCGAGGCCGTCGCCGAAGACCGGGGACGCCTTCTCGAAGGCGGGGAGCGCCTTCTCGACCTGGTCGGTGGTGGAGAACGCGGCGGGAAGGTCGAGGCAGTTCACGGCGGCGTTGGCGAACATCAGGTTCGAGTAACGTCCGTCGGCGTCACGCTCGTAGTAACTGTCGGAGAGGACGAGCAGCCCCGCGCCGTCCTTCTCCTTCATCGCCGAGGTGAGCGCCTCGCGCAACTGCGGCCAGGCCGCCTCGTCGTACATCGCCGCGATCACGCCGGTGGTGGCGAGCGCCTCGCCGAGTTTGCGGCCGTCCGCGTCGCCGGTGGGGATCGGGTGCGCGTCGAGCTTGCGGAAGAAGGCCTTCAGGTTCGTCCCGACCTTGGCGGGCGCCGTCCCCTTGCCGCCGAGCGGGCAGTCGGTCTGCCGTACGCAGTCCTTCGCGAAGGACTGGAACGCCGTCTCGAAGCCCGCCGTCTGGTCGAGGTTCATCCGGCGCGCGGGGAGGGACGGGTCCATCGCGCCGTCCAGGACGACACGGCCGACCCGGTCGGGGAACAGCCCGGCGTACGTCGCCCCGAGGAACGTCCCGTACGACGCCCCCACATACGTCAGCTTCTGGTCCCCCAGCGCCGCCCGCAGGACGTCCATGTCCCGCGCGGCCTCGATCGTGGAGACATGGCGCAGCACGTCAGGCGAGTGGGCGCCGCAGCCCTCCGCGAACTTCTTGTATTCGTCGACGAGTTGAGTGGTTTCCCGCTTGTCGTCGGGGGTCGTGTCGGTCTGCGTGAACGTGTCCATGGCCCGGCCGCCGAGGCACTCGACGGGCTCGCTGCGGGCGACGCCGCGGGGGTCCATCGCAACCATGTCGTAGCGGGCGCGGACCTCCGCCGGGTAGCCGATCCCGGCGTACTGCTGGAGATAGCCGACCGCCGAACCGCCCGGCCCGCCCGGGTTCACCATCAGCGAACCGAGCGGCTTGCCCTTGCCGGTGGCCTTCTTGCGGGCGACCGCGAGCCGGATGTCCCCGGCCGTGGGCTTGGCGTAGTCCAGCGGCGCCTTCATCGTGGCGCACTCGAAACCGGGGACACCGCAGGTGTGCCAGCTGAGCTTCTGTCCGTAGTACGACGCGAGGGTGGACGGCGTCGACCTCGGCAGCGCGGCCAGCGCCACGTCCGCGGCCGGACTCGCCGCCGTCGTCGAACTCCCCGGGGAACACGCGGACACGAGCAGCGCGGCGACGGCGAGCAGCGTGCCACCGGTCCGACGGCTTCGGCGGGCCCGACCGGGCCGACTGGGTTGGCGGAGGGAGCGCCTGATGTGCATCAGACGATCGTAACGTTGCGCAACCAATTGAACGCCCTGTGTGCACAATCCACCTCGGACGAGTTACATCGTCAACCTCACACTCAAAAGATCACCCCGCTCTGAGCGCCAACGTCATCGCCTCCACCGCGAGCAGCGGCGCCACATTGCGGTCAAGCGCCACTCTGCACGCGCCGATCGCCTCGATACGGCGCAACGTGGACTCCGGTGAACCGGCGCGGGCCAGCCGCTCCAAGGCGTCCTCCGCGTCCGCGTTGGCGATCGCCACCCGGGAACCGAACTGGAGCGCGAGGACATCGCGGTAGAAGGCGGTGAGGTCGGTCAGCGCGAGGTCGAGACTGTCGCGCTGCGTACGCGTTCTCCGGCGCTTCTGCTTGTCCTCGAGGTCCTTCATCACACCCGCCGTACCGCGCGGCATCCGGCTGCCCTGCCCTCCGCCCATCGCCGCCTTCATCTCCTCGGTCTCCTTGCCGTCCACCTCCTCGGCCAGGTGCTTGGCGTCCTCCGCGGCGGCGTCGACGAGTTCCTGAGCGGCCTTGAGACAACCGCCGACGTCCTCGACGCGCAACGGCAACTTCAGTACGGCGGCCCGGCGTTCACGCGCGGCCGGGTCGGTGGCGAGGCGGCGGGCCCGGTCGACATGGCCCTGCGTGGCACGCGCGGCGGCCGCGGCCACACCGGGCTCGATGCCCTCCCGCCGGACGAGCATGTCGGCGATGGCGTCGACCGAGGGCGTGCTCAGGTTCAGGTGGCGGCAGCGGGAGCGGATCGTGGGCAGGACGTCCTCGATCGAGGGGGCGCAGAGGATCCAGACCGTGCGGGGGGCGGGCTCCTCGACGGCCTTGAGGACGGCGTTGGCGGACTTCTCGTTCAGCCGCTCGGCGTCCTCGACGAGGATGATCTGCCAGCGGCCGGTCGCCGGCGAGGTGAAGGACTTGCGGACCGTGTCCCGCATGTCGTCGGCGAGGATCTGCGTGCCCACCGCGGCGACCGTGGTGACGTCGGCGTGGGTGCCGATCAGCGCCGTATGACAGCCGTCGCAGAAGCCGCAGCCGGGGCTGCCGCCGAGCGCGCGGTCGGGGCTCACGCACTGCAGCGCGGCGGCGAAGGCCCGCGCCGCCTGGTTGCGTCCCGCGCCGGGCGGTCCCGTGAACAGCCAGGCGTGCGTCATCTTCGACGCCTCCGGCGGGGCCGTGCCGGTGGTCGCCGCGGTGACGAAGGCGTCGGCGTCCCGGGCGGCGGCATCGAGCTGCTCGCTCACCTTCTCCTGGCCCACCAGGTCGTCCCACACACTCATGGGTCACCGGCCCTTTCGTCACGCTTCGGGTTACGCGATCCATTGTGCGGCCCACCACTGACAACGGGTGCCGGGCAGGGGGTTACGGTGCGCCGGCCCAAGGGGTGGACCTTGTGCGCGGGCCCGCGCACAAGTCCGATGGGCGGTGGGCCCGAGCCCGTCAGCCCCTGCGCCCCCGACCACGGCCCCGTCCACGACCCGTGTCGTCGTCGTGGTCGAAGTCACCGGCCTCGCGCGGACCGAGCAGTTCGTCGGCCAACGACGGCAGGTCGTCCAGCGGAGTCTCCTCGGCCCAGTCGGGTCGCGGCCGGCGTCGCGGCGCCCCCTGCTCGTCGACCTGGGGCAGTTCGCGCGTACGGTCCTCGGGCCCCCGGTCGGCCGGACGCTCGTCCCGGAAGAAGCCTTCGGGCACCCGGTCCGCCGGATCCTGCCCGCGCACCGGCGGCAGCACCGCGGTCTCGTCCGCGGCACCGACCGGCGGCAGTACGGCCGTCTCGTCGGCCGCCCCGGACCGTACGGGCGGCAGGACCGCCGTCTCCTCGGCGGCGGACACCGGCGGCAGCACCGCAGTCTCCTCGGCGGCCCCCGCAGGAGCGGGCGGCTGCGGAAGCTCGGCAGTCACCTCGGAATCGCGCACCTCGGAGTCACTCGCCGCGGAGTCCCCGGACACCGATCGCAACACAGTCGTCTCGTCGGCGGCACCGGAGCCCACCGGCCGCAGCACAGCCGTGTCCTCCGCCGAACGCCCACCCGAACCCGCGCTTCCACCCGCCGGCTTCACCAGAGGCGTCTGCACAGTCGACGCCTCGGCCCTGGCCTCCGGAGCGGACGGAACCACAGGGACCACAGGAGCCGTCGGTTGTCGAGCGGCCACCTCCGCCGCGGCCGCCGCTTCCGCCGCCAACCGGCGTGCCTCCTCGGCCGCCAGCAGCGCCGCCTCGGCCTTGCGCTGCTTCTCCAGTCGCCGTGCCTCGGCCTCGGCGCGCAGCCGGGCCTCATCCTCAGCCTGCTTGCGCAGCCGGTCCGCCTCGGCCCTGCGGCGGGCCTCCTCGGCGACACGGGCCTCTTCCTCGGCGAGGAGGCGGGCCTTCTCCTCCTCGGCACGCCTGCGTGCGTCCTCGGCGCGCTGCCTGGCCTCTTCGGCCTGGCGCTCGGCCTCGCGGCGCTGGGCCTCCTCCAGCTCGCGCCGCTTGCGCTCCTCCTCCTCGGCGCGCAGCTGGGCGAGCTGCTCCTGGCGCTCGCGCTCCAGGCGCTCCTCCTCGGCCTTGCGGGCGGCCTCTTCCTCGGCCTTGCGGCGGGCCTCCTCCTCGGCGGCCTTCCGCGCTTCCTCCTGGGCCTTGATCTCGGCCTCGGAGAGCGGCAGGACGGTGTCGAGGCGGTGCCTGATCACCGTGGTGACGGCCTCGGGCTCCTGGCCGGCGTCCACCACCAGGTAGCGGCCGGGGTCGGCGGCGGCCAGGGTGAGGAAACCGGACCGTACGCGCGCGTGGAACTCGGCGGGCTCCGACTCCAGTCGGTCCGGCGCCTCCGTGAACCGTTCGCGGGCGGTCTCCGGGTCCACGTCCAGCAGGACGGTCATGTGCGGGACGAGTCCGTCGGTCGCCCAGCGGTTGATGCGGGCGATCTCGGTCGGGGACAGGTCACGGCCCGCGCCCTGGTAGGCGACGGACGAGTCGATGTAGCGGTCCGAGATGACGACCGCGCCGCGCTCCAGGGCGGGTCGTACGACGGTGTCGACGTGCTCCGCGCGGTCGGCGGCGTACAGCAGGGCCTCCGCGCGGTGGGACAGTCCCGCCGACGACACGTCGAGCAGGATCGACCGCAGCCGCTTGCCGACCGGTGTCGCGCCGGGCTCGCGGGTCAGCACGACCTCGTGTCCCTTGCCCCTTATCCACTCGGCGAGGGCCTCGGCCTGGGTGGACTTCCCGGCGCCGTCGCCGCCCTCCAGGGCGATGAAGAAACCGGTGCTCGCGGGCACCGTGTCGGGGTCGTCGCCGCCGAGCAGCGCGTCCCGCAGATCGTGCCGCAACGGCACTCCCGCGCGGTCGTCGACCTTGGCCAGCACCAGCGCGGCGACCGGCAGCAGCAGCGCGCCGACCAGCATCAGCGTGAACGCGGCGCCGCCGTGCGCGAACACGAACTTGCCGTTCTCCAGGCGGTGCGGGCCGATGAGCGCCGCCACCAGGGGGGCGATCAGCGCGCCGAGCGCCACCGAGACCTTGACGACCGCGTGCAGATGCTCGGTCGTACGGGCCCGGCGGTAGTCCTCGGCCTCCTGGTCGAGCAGGGTGTGCCCGGTGTTGGCGGCCACGCCCGCGCCGATGCCTGCCAGCGCGACGATCAGCAGCACGGTGGTGACGTCCGGGACCAGGCCGGCGGCGAGCAGCGCGATGCCGGTGAAGGCGATCGCCAGCGTCAGCAGGCGGCGACGGGACAGCGTCGGCAGCAGGGAGGGCGCCGTACGGATGCCGACCACGACCCCGCCGGTCAGTCCGAGCACCAGCAGTCCGAAGGTCACCGGGCCGCCGTGCAGGTCCTTGGCCTGGAGCACGGACACGGCGACGGCGGCGGAGATCGCTCCGGCGACGGCCGCGCAGGCGACCACGAGCAGCGCGATGGCCCCCGTACGGCCCTTGTCGATGCCGGTGCCCGTCCTGGGGCGGCGCAGCCCTTCGAGCGGCGACCGCGCGCGCGGGGTGCGGGCGGCGGGCAGTTCCAGGGCTGTCAGCACGGAGAGGGACGCGGCGAACAGCCCGGCGGCGACGTACGAACCGAGCGCTGCCTGGTGCTGGTCGAACCAGGCGACGCCGGTGCCCAGCAGGTTGTTGAGCAGCGCGGCCACGACGAGGGCCGCGGCGGCGAGGGGGATCGCCACGAAGCTGGTGCGCAGCGACAGCCGGCGCAGCGCGTCCATGTGGTCGGGCAGCGGCCTGACCGTGGCGCCCTCCAGCGGCGGGGCGGGCAGCAGGGCGGGCGCCGCGCTCTCGCGGCACACCGTCCAGAAGCGCTCGGCGACTCCGGTCACGAAGGCGGTCACCAGGAGCACGGCCAGTGCGTTGTCCGGGGTCCAGTCGATCCACAGCGGGGCGACGATCAGCAGCGCGGCCCGCAGACCGTCCGCGCCGACCATGGTCCAGCGCCGGTCGAGGGGGCCGTCCTGGGAGGTGAGCGAGCTGAGCGGGCCGAGGAGCACCGCCCCGAAGAGCAGTGTCGCGAGGATGCGCGCCCCGAAGACGGTCGCCACCGCCAACGCCACGCCCCGGTAGCCGCCGCCGAAGGAGCCCTGGAGGATCGCCGCCTGGAAGGCGAGCACGACCAGGACCAGCAGGGCGAGAGTGTCACCGACACTCGTCACGAACTGTGCGCTCCACAGCCGCTTGAGCTGCGGTTGGCGCAGCAGGGCGCGGACGGCACGCTCGCGGGAGTCCGCGACAAGGGCGTCGTCGGGGGCCGGCTGGTGGGCCGTTGGCTGCTCGGCTGGCGTCATGCTTTCAGCCTATCGGCAGCCACCGACAACAAGCCGCGCCCGCCCGGACCTGCGCACGCCCCGACACCAAAGTGATGCCGGGGCGTTCGTTTCGCGAACCCGCGGTGCAGGAAGCGTGCGCTCCTCACCCCGCGGGCAACAGGCGTCAGTCCTCGGACGCCACCTTGGAGGTGGCCGTCTTCTTGGCCGTCGCCGTCTTCGCGGCCGTGGTCGTCTTCTTGGCGGCCGTCGTCGTCTTCGCGACGGTCTTCTTCGCCGTCGTCGTCTTCTTGGCGGGCGCCTTCTTGGCCGCCGCCTTCTTCGCCGGGGCCTTCTTCGCCGTCTTCTTGGCGGGCGACTTGGCCCGCTTCTCGGCGAGCAGCTCGTAGCCGCGCTCCGGGGTGATCTCCTCGACGCTGTCGCCGGAGCGCAGGGTCGCGTTGGTCTCGCCGTCGGTGACGTACGGCCCGAAACGGCCGTCCTTGACGACGACGGGCTTCTCGCTGACCGGGTCGGTGCCGAGTTCCTTCAGCGGCGGCTTGGCCGCGGCCCGGCCGCGCTGCTTGGGCTGGGAGTAGATCTCCATCGCCTCTTCGAGGGTGATCGTGAAGAGCTGGTCCTCGGCCGTCAGCGAGCGGGAGTCCGTGCCCTTCTTCAGGTACGGCCCGTAGCGCCCGTTCTGCGCGGTGATCTCCACACCCTCGGCGTCCTTGCCGACGACACGCGGCAGCGACATCAGCTTGAGGGCGTCGGCGAGCGTCACCGTGTCGAGGGACATCGACTTGAACAGCGAGGCCGTACGCGGCTTGACGGCGTTCTTGCCGGTCTTCGGGGTGCCCTCGGGGAGCACCTCGGTGACGTACGGGCCGTAGCGGCCGTCGCGGGCGATGATCTGGTGTCCCGACTCGGGGTCGGCGCCCAGCTCGAAGTCGCCGCTCGGCTTGGCGAGCAGTTCCTCCGCGTGCTCGACGCTGAGCTCGTCCGGCGCCAGGTCCTCGGGCACGTCGGCGCGCTGGTGGTTCTCGGAGTCCTTCTCGCCGCGCTCCACGTAGGGGCCGTAGCGGCCCACCCGCAGCATGATGTCGTTGCCGACCGGGAAGGACGACACCTCGCGGGCGTCGATCGCGCCCAGGTCGGTGACGAGTTCCTTGAGTCCGCCCAGGTGGTCGCCGTCGCCGTTGCCTGCCTCGGCGGCACCCGTCGCCTCGCCCTCACCGAAGTAGAAGCGGCGCAGCCACGGCACGGCCTGTGCCTCGCCGCTGGCGATGCGGTCGAGGTCGTCCTCCATCTTGGCGGTGAAGCTGTAGTCGACCAGTCGACCGAAGTGCTTCTCCAGGAGGTTGACCACGGCGAAGGACAGGAAGGACGGCACCAGGGCCGTGCCCTTCTTGAAGACGTAGCCGCGGTCGAGGATCGTGCCGATGATCGACGCGTACGTCGACGGGCGGCCGATCTCGCGCTCTTCGAGCTCCTTGACGAGGCTGGCCTCGGTGTAGCGGGCCGGGGGCTTGGTGGCGTGCCCGTCGACCGTGATCTCCTCGGCGCTGAGCGCGTCGCCCTCGGCGACCTGCGGCAGCCGGCGCTCGCGGTCGTCCAACTCGGCGTTCGGGTCGTCGGCACCCTCTACGTAGGCCTTCAAAAACCCGTGGAAGGTGATCGTCTTGCCGGAGGCGCTGAACTCGACGTCCCGGCCGTCGGACGAGGTGCCCGCGATCTTCACGGTGACGGAGTTGCCGACCGCGTCCTTCATCTGCGAGGCGACGGTCCGCTTCCAGATCAGCTCGTAGAGCTTGAACTGGTCGCCGGTCAGACCGGTCTCGGCGGGGGTGCGGAAACGATCACCCGAGGGGCGGATCGCCTCGTGCGCCTCCTGGGCGTTCTTCACCTTCCCGGCGTACACGCGCGGCTGGGCCGGCAGGTAGTCGGCGCCGTACAGCTGCGTCACCTGGGCGCGGGCGGCGGTGATCGCCGTCTCGCTCAGGGTCGTGGAGTCCGTACGCATGTAGGTGATGTAGCCGTTCTCGTACAGCTTCTGCGCGACCTGCATGGTGGCCTTCGCGCCGAAGCCGAGCTTGCGGCTGGCCTCCTGCTGGAGGGTCGTCGTACGGAACGGGGCGTACGGCGAACGTCGATACGGCTTCGACTCGACGGACCGGACGGCGAACCGCGTGTCCTCCAGGGCGGCGGCCAGCGCGCGGGCGTTGGCCTCGTCGAGGTGGAGGGTGTTCGCGCTCTTGATCTGCCCCAGGGAGTCGAAGTCGCGGCCCTGGGCGACCCGCTTGCCGTCGACGGCCTGGAGGCGTGCCACAAGGGTCGACGGGTCGCTCGCGTCGCCCGCCCGGCCGGTACCGAAGGTGCCGGTCAGGTCCCAGTACTCGGCGGACCGGAACGCGATGCGCTCACGCTCACGCTCGACGACGAGCCGGGTGGCGACGGACTGGACACGGCCGGCCGACAGGCGCGGCATGACCTTCTTCCACAGGACCGGCGAGACCTCGTAGCCGTAGAGGCGGTCGAGGATACGGCGGGTCTCCTGGGCGTCGACCAGGGGCTGGTTGAGGTCGCGCGGGTTGGCGACGGCGGCGCGGATCGCGTCCTTGGTGATCTCGTGGAACACCATGCGCTTGACCGGGACCTTGGGCTTCAGAACCTCGAGGAGGTGCCACGCGATGGCCTCGCCCTCGCGGTCCTCATCGGTGGCGAGGAAGAGTTCGTCGGAGTCCTTGAGCAGGTCCTTGAGCTTCTTGACCTGGGCCCGCTTGTCGGCGTTGACCACATAGATCGGCGCGAAGTCGTGGTCGACGTCCACACCAAGGCGGCGGACCTCGCCGGTGTACTTCTCGGGCACCTCCGCGGCGCCGTTGGGAAGGTCGCGGATGTGCCCGACGCTCGCCTCGACGACATATCCGGGGCCGAGGTAGCCCTTGATCGTCTTCGCCTTGGCAGGGGACTCGACGATGACGAGTCGGCGGCCGCCGTGTGCGGTCTCGCTGGTCGGGGACAACTTCGCTCTTCTCTCCGGTCGACGCTGGGGGCCTCCCCCGGAGCTGCTTGGTCCCGGGGTCGGGTCATGGTGACGCTGCGGAGTGTGACGGTACATCCCGCCCCCGTGTCAAACGGGAAAAGCCCGCAACGGCCACTCGAACGGTAACCCGACTACCGCCATTCCTGCCGCCCG
Source organism: Streptomyces xylophagus (assembly GCF_000716435.1). Lineage (GTDB taxonomy): Bacteria > Actinomycetota > Actinomycetes > Streptomycetales > Streptomycetaceae > Streptomyces > Streptomyces xylophagus. Next base: position 359,411 of record NZ_JNWO01000004.1, on the reverse strand, counting down.
GAGTCCCCACCGGCCTTTTCGGAGCCATCCGGAGGGTGATCCCCCGGTTACCTGCGCCGCACCCCGGGCGCGGTGCTCAGACGTGCAGGAAGCACCAGGTTCCGAGGAGCAGGGCGATGACCGCGACGACGCTCGCGAGGGTCGCCGATGCGACCGGGTTCACACCCTGGGCCACGGGTTCGCGGTGCCGCGCCCTGACCGCGGTCCACAGCAGCAGCGCGCCTCCGAACAGGGCGAACACCAACCCCGCGAAGATCGCCGGCCCGCTCTCCATGCGTGTCCCCTCCCGACCCGGTACCCCGGTCCGGGAGGCTGGCACCCGTGGGCGACGGGCAGGCCAACCCCCGGTGAATTCGCGGCGGACAGCCGTCAGGCGGCCGTACCGGAGGACGATATCGCCCCGGTCGTCCGGGAGCGATCGGCCTGCCCCACGGTGCAGACGACCGAGTTGAATCCGGCCTTCCAGTTGTTCTCGTCGGACAGATACCCGAAGACGGAACGGTCGGATCCGGGCGCCCAAGTCGACTCGAACTTGTTGCTGCACAGCTTGTTCCCCTGCTGCAGCGCCTCCTCGAACGTCATCGTCCGCGGGGCCGTCGCGAAACCGATCACCTGGTCGGTGTGCTGATCGGCACAGTCGGTCAGGGTCGCGGTGAAGTAGGTCTTGTGGTCGACGTACAACCAGCAGTCGCCGACGCTCATCTCGGTGGTCCACACGTTCGACTCGGTGTTGCGGAAGCGCCCTATCTCGCCGCCGATCGGCACATGACGGCCGAGTACGAGACACGCCGTACCGCCCCCGGCCGCCCCGAAGCCCGCTTCCGTCGGTGTGAGGGCGTAGACGTCCGCGTCGGCCAGGGAGTCGGCGGCCGCCTTCGCCTTGCCCGCGCACCGCTCGGCACCGTGGTCGCGGGCGTCGGCGAAGTCGCTCGCCGTGTCGACCGCCATCACCTGGCCGTCCGGATCGTCGTGCGCGCAGCTCACGACCCCCAGGTTGGGCCGCGACGCGAACGCCGTCCCGGTCCACACCGCGTGCACGCAATCGCCGGTCTGCAGCGCCTTCTTGAGCCCCACATCCTCGCCGTACGGATACGCGGAGCCCGTCGGCGACGACGACGCGGACGGGGACGCCTTCTTCGTCGCCGCCGTGTCCTTGCCGCCGGTCAGCGAGTTCGCCGCCCACACCCCGCCGGCGATCACCAGCGCGACGGCCACCACTAGCGCGAGCACCGCCCCGACCGGCATCCGACGCCGCCGCCCACCGCCCGGCGGACCGCCCCCGACAGACCCCGGACCGCCCGGATACGTCGGACCCTGGCCGCCCGCGTAGGGCGGCGCAGGCGCGCTGCTCTGATAGGCGCCCTGGTAGGACATCGTGGGGCTGTTCGCGTACGGGTTCCACTGGCCGTACGCGCCGCCCGAACCGGCCTGCCCCTGGGGGTCGTACGGCGACACGGCGCCGGCCGGGGTGTTCGGTGTGTTGGGGGTCGGTGGGGCGCCGGGTGTCTGCGGGGTGGGTCGGCCCGGCGGCGTGGAGCCCCCGAGGAGGGCCGCGGGCCGGTCACCGTAGGGCGCCGGGCCCTGAGGGGTGGCCCCGGACCCTCCCGGTGTCTGCGGGGCGTAGGGGCCGCCCACATAGGGACCGGCCGCCGCGTATCCGGGCGGACCACCTGCGGCTTGCCCCCTCGGCCCGCTGGTGACGTAGCCGGGCGGACCGTCGGCAGCGGGGCCCTGCGGTTGATCGGGCGTGGGCCAACTACCGCCCGCCGGACCGAAACCGTCCGGCGTCGGGCCGAAGCCCTCCGGCGCAGGCGGGCTCCCCGGTGTGTGACCGACCGGCCGCGCCACCCGCTCCAACCCGTGTGCCGCCGTCTCCGGTGTCGACCTCAGCACCGGGTCCTTGACCAGCAACCCCTGAAGTACGGGCGCCAGTTCACCCGCGCGGACGGCGGGCGTGGGCTCCTCGCCGAGCAGGGCGGTGAGGGTCGCGTAGTCGCCGTGGCGGTCGAAGGGGCCGCGGCCCTCGACGGCGGCGTACAGCGTGGCGCCCAGGGAGAACAGGTCGGCGGCCGGGGTCGGCGGCTCGCCGCGGGCCCGCTCCGGGGCGAGGTAGCCGGGTGTGCCGAGGATGCCCGCGGTGGCGGTGAGCCGGGGTTCGCGGGACTCGGGCTGGAGGGCGATGCCGTAGTCGGTGAGCAGCACGCGCGCGTACGGATCGCCCGAAGCGTTCGGCGCCAGAAGGATGTTGGCCGGTTTCACATCGCGGTGCAGGATGCCGATGCGGTGCCCTGCGGTGAGCGCGTCGAGGACGGCGAGTCCGATACGGGCCACCCGCGCGGGCGGCAGCGGTCCGGAACGCCGTACGACCACCTGGAGGTCGACGCCGTCCGGGACGTACTCCATGACGATCCAGGGCAGGCCCTCGTGGATCACCACGTCGTGCACGGTCGCCACATGCGGATGGCCGCGCAGCCGGGCCGCGTGCCGGGCCTCGCTGCGGGCCCGCGCGATGCGCTGCGCGCGCTCGCCGACGTCCCCCGGCACGTCCGGCAGCGAGATCTCCTTGACGGCGACCTCGCAGGCCAACTCCTCGTCGTACGCGAGCCATACGCGCCCCATGCCGCCCGCGCCGAGCGTGCGCAGCAGCCGGTAGCGCCCGTTGATGACCCTGCCTTCGCCCTGCTCCGGCGTATCCCCAGCCATCACGCCTCCCCCGAGACGGCGCGCCTCCCCCGAGGACGCGTGGAACCTGTCTTCGAAGGTAGCCTCGCACCCGCCACTGACAGGAGGGCTTTTCCGCACCGATCCGAACAATCCCGGTTGATGTGGACACACGCGGCTCAGTGGTACGGGGAGGCCTCAGGCGTGACAGGGGCGGGAGGGGAATCCGGGGTGCCGTACGGCGGGTGGGCGGAGGCGCGAGGGACGGGCCGGCCGTAGGAACGATCGACGGCGAGATAGGCCGACCCCCGAACCACGATCAGCCGGTCAGCAGAGGCAGGCGCCGGCCGAGATCGAGAGCAACGCCCGCCCGGGAACAGCCAGTCGGCCAAGAGCGAGGGGCCCGCTCCGCCCCCGGGAAACGGTCAGCCACCCGCAACTGGCCGCCACCCGGCGCCGGTCAGCCGCCGACACCACTCACTCCACCAGCACCACTCACTCCACCAGCACCACTCACCCCACCGGCTCCAGGAACCCCTGCTCCACCAGCAACCGGATCTGCGCCGGCGTCCGGTCGCGGAGCAGGACCGGGTCCTCGCCGACGAGTTGGGCGATGGCGTCCAGGATGCGGCCCGCGCTCAACGTGCCGTCACACACGCCGGCGAAGCCCGCGCCGACCGTGTCGACCTTGGTCGCCCGGCGCATGCCGCGGTGCTGACGGAGCACGACGTGCTCGGGGTCCTCGGCGCCGGGCAGGCCGACCTGTTCCTGGATGACTTCGTCGGCCAGCTTGAAGTGGGCGGCGAGCAGGGACGCGTCGTCGTGGGCGCGCAGATAGTCGACGCGGTCGAAGTGCACGCGCACGGTGTCACCGAGGGGCTGTTCGACCGAGTGCGGCCACTCCTCGACGGTGATCGAGGGCGTGTCGGATCCCGTCCTGCGCAGGGTGATCCAGCCGAAGCCCACGGCCTTGACCTTGCGCGCCTCGAACTCGTCGAGCCACGCGTCGTAGAGCGCCTCGTACGCGGCCGTGTCACCCCGGTGGTCGCCGGCGTCCCTGAGCCACAACTCGGCGTACTGCGTGACGTCCTGGACCTCGCGCTGCACGATCCACGCGTCGCATCCGCGCGGCACCCACGACCTGAGCCTGTCCTGCCAGTCCTCCCCCTCCACGTGCTGCCAGTTGGCGAGGAACTGCGCGAATCCGCCCTCGCGCAGCCGCTCCCCCGCCTCCTGAACGAGCGACCGGCACAGATCGTCCCCGCCCATCCCGCCGTCGCGGTAGGTGAGCCGGGCACCCGGCGAGATCACGAACGGCGGGTTCGACACGATCAGGTCGTACGTCTCGTCGTCCCTGACCGGCTCGAACAGCGAGCCCTCGCGCAGGTCGGCGGCCGGTGCGCCGGAGAGCGCCAGGGTGAGCGCGGTGATGTGCAGGGCGCGCGGGTTGACGTCGGTGGCCGTCACGCGCGTGGCGTGCTGTGCCGCGTGCAGTGCCTGGATGCCGGAGCCGGTGCCGAGGTCGAGTGCGGCGGAGACCGGCGTCCGTACGGTGATGCCCGCGAGGGTCGTGGACGCGCCGCCCACCCCGAGGACGACGCCTTCCTCCCGGCTGCCGATGCCGCCGGCTCCGCCGACCGCGCACCCCAGGTCCGACACGATGAACCAGTCCTCGCCGTCGGGCCCGCCGTACGGCCGTACGTCCACGGTCGCGGCGATCTCGTCGCCGCCCACGGACACCAGCCATCCGCTCGCCACGCACTCGGCGACGGGCAGCACGTCCGCCACGCGTGCGTGCGGCACGGGCTGCTGGAGCAGGAACAGCCGGATCAGCGTCTCCAGCGGGGTGTCGCCCCGGGTCGCCCGGAGTGCCGGCACGGTCTCGCTGCGGGCCAGCGCCGCGTATGCGGGGGCGCCGAGCAGTTCGAGCAGTCCGTCGGCGGTGAAGGCGGCGCCGAGCAGGGCGTCCCGGAGCCGGGCGGCGACCTCCGGGCGGTCGGATGCGGGCAGAGTGGGCAGGCTGGAGTTACTCACACCTCCATTGTGGCCGCTCGGACCGACAACGCGCCCGCCCATGCGAAGGCCCCGGCACGCACGCGTACCGGGGCATCTTTCAGCAACTGAAAGATCGCTGCCTACGGGAGACGACTTATCAGGGGACGCCTCCAGGAGATGCCGTTCCCCGGGTGGGGTCAGGCCGACGACGAGGCCGACGCGGACGCCGACTTGCAGGCCGCCTGCTTGGTCATCGCCTTGCCGACATCGCCCCCTTCGAGGGTCTTCAGGGCGTCGTTCCCGCTCGTGCTGAGCTTGTCCAGCGAGGTCGCGATGCCCTTGAGACCGTCCGCGAACTTCGCCTGGTCCTTGGTGTTCAGCGCGTCCACCTGCCCCTTCAGGGTGGCGTACGACGTGGAGATGCCGTTGAGCTCCTTGACGGCGTTCTGCTGCTTCGTCGCGCCGTTCTCGACGTCCGGTGCCCCGGCGCTGTTCACGGCGGCCCCGATCGCCTTGTAGGCGTCGGACATGTCCTGGAAGGCCTGCGAGTCGGTCTTCTGGACCTCTTCCGGGGTGCTGTTGTCCGAGGTCTCCTTCTGGATCGCCGTGTTGGCGGCCTCGATCTTCTTCGCCTGCGGCTGCACGGCGAGGCAGACCTGCTTGGCCCAGGAGTCCAGCTTGGCGTCGCTGTCGTCGCCGCTGCCGCCGCATCCCGACAGCGCCAGTACCAGTACCGCACCGCCGGACAGTGCGGCCGCGAGCTTCTTGTTCACCGGATTGGTCCCTTCCATGGCTCTCGGCCCCGGAACATACACGCCGGACGGCCGACACCCCCGGGCCCAAGGTCCGATAGAAGAGTCTTTGGGGCCATTTGCACCAAGCGAGAGAAGGCTCACGGCGAGGGCCTGAACACATGCGGAACGGGCGGGCGGCGCGCACAACTCGCGCCACCCGCCCGCCCGTTGAGCGGAGCCTCGTAAGAAGGCCTACGAAACCACCGCGGGATCCGCCGACTTGGTCGTCCGTTCGGCATCGCCCTCGTCCCCCACGGCGATCCCGCGCCGCTTGGAGATGTACACCGCGACGACGATCACCAGGAACGCGAGCACCGAGATCGCGATGCGCACCCCGATGTTCTTGTCGTCGCCGTAGCTGAACTTGATGACCGCGGGCGCGATGAGCAGCGCGACGAGGTTCATCACCTTCAGCAGCGGGTTGATGGCCGGTCCCGCGGTGTCCTTGAACGGGTCGCCGACCGTGTCGCCGATCACCGTGGCGGCATGGGCCTCGCTGCCCTTGCCGCCGTGGTTGCCGTCCTCGACGAGTTTCTTCGCGTTGTCCCAGGCACCGCCCGAGTTCGCGAGGAAGACCGCCATCAGCGTGCCGGTGCCGATCGCGCCCGCGAGGAACGAGCCGAGCGCGCCGACGCCGAGCGTGAACCCGACCGCGATCGGCGTGAGCACGGCGAGCAGTCCTGGCGTGGCCAGTTCGCGCAGCGCGTCCTTGGTGCAGATGTCGACGACGCGGCCGTACTCCGGTGTCTCGGTGTAGTCCATGATCCCGGGGTGCTCGCGGAACTGCCGCCGCACCTCGTAGACCACGGCCCCGGCGGACCGGGAGACCGCGTTGATCGCGAGTCCCGAGAAGAGGAAGACGACCGCGGCGCCGACGATGAGCCCCACCAGGTTGTTGGGCTGGGAGATGTCCATCATCAGGTTGAGCGGCGCGCCCGGTCCCGAGACCTTCTCGCCGACGTCGTTGGCGGCGGTGAGGATCGCGTCGCGGTACGACCCGAAGAGCGCCGACGCCGCCAGGACGGCGGTGGCGATGGCGATGCCCTTCGTGATGGCCTTGGTGGTGTTGCCGACCGCGTCCAGGTTGGTGAGCACCTGGGCGCCCGCGCCCTCGACGTCGCCGGACATCTCGGCGATGCCCTGCGCGTTGTCGGAGACCGGCCCGAAGGTGTCCATGGCGACGATCACACCGACCGTGGTGAGCAGACCGGTGCCGGCCAGCGCCACCGCGAACAGCGCCAGCATGATCGAGGCGCCGCCGAGCAGGAACGCCCCGTAGACGGCGAGGCCGATCAACAGGGCGGTGTAGACGGCCGATTCGAGGCCCAGCGAGATGCCGGCGAGGATGACGGTGGCCGGGCCGGTGAGCGAGGTCTTGCCGATGTCCATCACGGGACGGCGGTTCGTCTCCGTGAAGTAGCCGGTCAGCTGCTGGATCAGTGCGGCGAGCACGATGCCGATGGCCACGGCGACGAGCGCGAGGATCCGCGGGTCGCCGTCCTTGACCTTGATCGCCGCGTCGGTGACGCCGTCGAGGTCGCCGTAGGACGACGGCAGGTAGACGAAGACCGCGACCGCCACCAGCACGAGCGAGATCGCCGCGGAGATGAAGAAACCCCGGTTGATCGCGGACATGCCGCTGCGGTCGGTCCGGCGGGGCGCCACCGCGAAGATGCCGATCATGGCGGTGATCACGCCGATCGCCGGCACGAGCAGCGGGAACGCGAGCCCGGAGTCGCCGAAGGCCGCCTTGCCGAGGATCAGCGCGGCGACCAGCGTCACAGCGTACGACTCGAAGAGGTCGGCCGCCATGCCCGCGCAGTCGCCGACGTTGTCGCCCACGTTGTCGGCGATGGTCGCGGCGTTGCGCGGGTCGTCCTCCGGAATGCCCTTCTCGACCTTGCCGACCAGGTCGGCGCCGACGTCGGCCGCCTTGGTGAAGATGCCGCCGCCGACACGCATGAACATGGCGATCAGGGCGGCGCCGAGGCCGAATCCCTCCAGCACCTTCGGCGCGTCGGCCGCGTACACCAGCACCACGCAGGAGGCGCCGAGCAGACCGAGCCCCACCGTGAACATGCCGACGACGCCGCCCGTGCGGAAAGCGATCTTCATGGCTTTGTGCGAGACGGCGGTGAGATCCTTTTCGGGCTCACCTTCCGCCGGGGTCGCTTCCCGGGCCGCCGCGGCGACACGGACATTACTGCGTACGGCGAGCCACATGCCGATATAGCCGGTGGTCGCCGAGAACACCGCGCCGATCAGGAAGAAGATCGATCGTCCGGCGCGCTGATTCCAGTCGTCCGCGGGCAGCAGCAGAAGCAGGAAGAAAACGATCACGGCGAATACGCCGACCGTGCGCAACTGCCGTCCCAGATAGGCGTTCGCGCCTTCCTGGATCGCCGTCGCGATCTTCTTCATGCTGTCGGTGCCCTCGCCGGCCGCGAGTACCTGGCGGACCAGGATGCCAGCGACCACGAGCGCCGCCAGTGCCACGACGGCGATCACCATCACGAGGACGCGGTTGTCGTCGGTCAGGACTGCGGCTGCGAAGGTTGTGGGGTGGTCAAACTGCTGAGGGGTAGAAAGCCCCGCCATTCGTCCTCCTTGACGCCTGTGCTGAGCTCAAGATGTGGACGGATTGTAGGTACCGGAACCTGATCAAAACAGTGCGCGGCAAACGGAATTGGCCTTCGCATAGTAATGCCTTAAAAGCATTGGCGCTTGATCAAATTATCGGGGCGCCGATCAGGCATTGATCGTGAATTGATTCACGAATTCTTTCGCACCGCCGGTACGCATCGGTACACGATCGCGGAACTCTTCCGGAAATGCCGAAGGGCCCTGCTCAGCAGGGCCCTTCGGCTGTGGTGTGCGGTGTTGTCAGGAGAGCGGCGTGGCCGGCGGTGTGGTCGGCCAGGTCATCCGGATCGATCCGCCGTGCTCCCCGGCGGTGACCTCGACATCGTCGACGAGCCCGCTGATGACAGCGAGGCCCATCTCGTCCTCCTCGGTGTCTGCGTCCGGATCGTCGCCCAGGGACCCGGGCGCCTTGTCGCCGGGAGCCGAGCGTGGTGCCTCGTCGCCGACCTCGATGGAGAACTGCTTCTCCTCCTCGATCAGCAGCACCTTCACCGGAGCGGTGATCCCGCTGCTCTGATGCAGCCCGACGGCACGGGTGCAGGCCTCGCCGACGGCGAGTCTCACCTCGTCGAGTACGGCCTCGTCCACTCCGGCCCTGCGCGCCACCGCTGCCGCCACCAGTCGGGCGGTCCTGACGTGCTCGGGCAGCGCGCTGAAGCGGAGTTCAACGGTGGCCATGCATCCCCCTCGGGACTACGGGCGTGCTGTCGGAGGGCCGGGCTGCCGAAAGCCCGGTCCACCGGTCGTCTATACGGCCGATCGGGGAGCGGTCGTTCACCGCTCCCGGAACGGTCGGTCAGTCGGTGGCCGCCACCGCTTCCTCGACCGAGGTGTGAATCGGGAACACCTTGGTGAGGCCGGTGATACGGAAGATCTTCAGAATGCGCTCCTGGTTGCAGACCAGGCGCAGCGAGCCCTCGTGGGCACGCACCCGCTTCAGGCCGCCGACCAGCACGCCGAGCCCGGTGGAGTCGAGGAAGTCGACACCCTCCATGTCCACGACGAGGTGGAAACTCCCGTCGTTCACCAGCTCGACCAGCTGTTCGCGCAACTTGGGCGCGGTATATACGTCGATTTCGCCACCGACCTCGACGACCGTACGATCGCCGACGGTACGGGTCGACAGGGACAGGTCCACGGATCCTCCAGCACCTTGCTATCGAGCGGTCATCCCATGGGACACCTCGGCAGAGCCCCCAGGACGGTTCGCCAGCCGCGATGGCATTCAATCACTTACCGCAGGGCGTGCACGACGCCTTGGCTCCATTGTCCGTCACGCCAGTGACACACTCGGTGCCGATGGCCAAGAATCAGCGATCCGATCGACCCTCGGCGAACCCCATGTCCGGGCTCTCGCCGGGCACGGTTCTGGACCGGCTCGCGTCCGGACCGAGCCGGGCTTCGCGCATCACTCATACGGAGCACTTGCCCCCACGTGAGGGCCGCCATGCCGTCTGGCCTGACCGGATTCGCGCCGAGGTGATCGCCACCGTCCAGGAAGCCGGTATCGAACACCCCTGGGCCCACCAGGCACAGGCCGCCGAGCACGCCCTCGACGGCGAGTCAGTGATCGTTGCCACAGGCACCGCCTCGGGCAAGTCGCTGGCTTATCTGGTACCGGTCCTCTCGACGCTCCTGGACGGCTCCGAGGCGCCGAACGGCCGCGGCACCACCGCCCTCTACCTGGCCCCCACAAAAGCCCTGGCTGCCGACCAGCTCCGCTCTGTGAAGGAACTTTCACAACCGCTGGGCAATGCGGTTCGCCCGGCCGTGTACGACGGCGACACTCCGTTCGAAGAGCGCGAGTGGGTACGCCAGTACGCCAACTACGTCCTGACCAACCCCGACATGCTCCACCGGGGCATATTGCCCTCGCACCCGCGCTGGTCCTCCTTCCTGAAGTCCCTGAAATACGTCGTCATCGACGAGTGCCACACCTACCGGGGCGTGTTCGGCTCCCACGTCGCCCAGGTACTGCGCCGCCTGCGCCGCCTCTGCGCCCGCTACGGCTCCTCCCCCGTCTTCCTCCTCGCCTCCGCCACCGCCGCCGAACCCTCGGTCGCCGCCCGCCGCCTCACCGGCCTCCCCGTGGTCGAGGTCGCCGACGACGCCTCACCGCGCGGCGAATTGGTGTTTGCCCTCTGGGAGCCCCCGCTCACCGAACTCCACGGCGAGAAGGGCGCCCCGGTCCGCCGTACCGCCACCGCCGAGACGGCCGACCTGCTGACCGACCTCGCCGTCCAGGGCGTCCGCTCGGTGGCCTTCGTACGGTCCCGGCGCGGCGCCGAGTTGATCGCGCTGATCGCCCAGGAACGCCTCGCCGAGGTCGACCGCTCGCTGGCCCGCCGTGTCGCCGCCTACCGCGGCGGCTACCTCCCCGAGGAACGCCGCGCCCTCGAACGCGCCCTCCACTCCGGCGAGTTGCTCGGCCTCGCCGCCACCACCGCCCTCGAACTCGGCATCGACGTCTCTGGGTTGGACGCGGTCCTGATCGCCGGCTACCCGGGCACCCGCGCCTCTCTGTGGCAACAGGCGGGCCGCGCCGGACGGACCGGGCAAGGAGCACTGGCCATCCTGGTGGCCCGCGACGACCCCCTGGACACCTTCCTCGTCCACCACCCCGAGGCCCTGTTCGACCAGCCGGTGGAGTCCACGGTCCTGGACCCCGACAACCCGTACGTCCTGGCCCCCCACCTGTGCGCGGCAGCGGCCGAACTCCCGCTCACCGAAGAGGACTTGGACCTCTTCGGCCCGGCGACAGCGGACCTGCTTCCGCAACTGGAGGCCGCGAAACTGCTCCGCCGCCGGGCGAAGGCCTGGCACTGGACGCGCCGCGAACGCGCCGCCGACCTCACCGACATCCGCGGCGGGGGCGGCAGGCCGGTCCAGATCGTCGAGAACGGCACGGGCCGCCTGCTGGGCACCGTGGACGAGTCCGCCTCCCACGCGACCGTCCACGAGGGCGCGGTCCACCTCCACCAGGGCCGCACGTACCTGGTGCGCTCACTGGACCTGGAGGACTCGGTGGCCCTCGTCGAGGAGGCCAACCCCCCGTACTCGACGGTCGCCCGCGACACCACGGCGATCTCCGTCCTGGAGACGGACATCGAACTCCCTTGGGGGCAGGGCCGGTTGTGCTACGGCTCCGTCGAAGTCACCAACCAGGTCGTCTCCTTCCTCCGCAGACGTGTCATCACCGGCGAAGTCCTCGGCGAGTCGAAACTCGACCTCCCTCCTCGTACGCTCCGCACCCGCGCCGTGTGGTGGACGGTCACCGAGGACCAACTCGACGCCGCCCGCATCAACCCGGAGATCCTCGGCGGCGCCCTCCACGCCGCCGAACACGCCTCGATCGGCATGCTCCCCCTCTTCGCCACCTGCGACCGCTGGGACATCGGCGGAGTGTCCGTCCCCCTGCACCCGGACACCCTGCTCCCCACGGTCTTCGTCTACGACGGCCACCCGGGCGGCGCGGGCTTCGCCGAGCGCGCCTTCCACACCGCCCGCGCCTGGCTCACCGCCACCCTCCAGGCGATCGCCTCCTGCGAATGCGACGCCGGCTGCCCGTCCTGCATCCAGTCCCCCAAGTGCGGCAACGGCAACGAGCCGTTGCACAAGCGGGGGGCGGTGCGGTTGCTGACGGAACTGCTGCGGGAAGCGCCGGAGGACGTGCGAGAGGTGCCGGGGGAGAAGGTGGGCGAGGTTTGACGGGCGGCGGCAGCCGGCTCAGGGTGCCGGTGGTGCGGGGACCGGTGGAGGAGCAGGAGCTGGTGGTGCAGGAACCGGTGGAGGCGCCGGTGCTGCGGGGCCCGTTGGAGGCGCCGGTACCGGCCCCGCAGGCCCCGCCCGTGCCCTGACCTCCGCCGCGAACGGTCCCAGGCCCGCCGCCGCCGTCACGTCCGACGTCTCGCCCACGACCGCACACCGCACGATCCGCGTCCCCTGTGCCCGCGCCACCCGCTCCGCCCGGGCACAGGCGCCCGCACCGCCCTCCGCCCAGTGATCGGCCGCCGCGAGCGCCGCGAGATCCGCACCGCCGGCCGCACGGTGCCGGGCCACGACGGTCTGTCCCAGGGCGAGCACCACGCCGAACACGACACACAGCACGGCCATCGCACCGAGGCTCCACACGGTCGCGGACCCCCGGTCCGAGTCACCACCCGAGTGACGGGCTCTCATACGCCCCAGAACCGCCGTAAGGCCCCTCACAGCGGCCTGGACACGGCACCTCACGGCCCCGCCCTCCCCTCTCCCACCGTCTCCTCGGCCGCGGCCACGGCTTCCTCCCGCACCTCGAAGGGCAGCCCACTCAGCACCGGTGGCTTCGCGACCACGACCACATGGACCTGGTCGCCCTCCCGGCCCACCGTGACCCGCGCACCGCGCGGTGCCGTGTCCCTGGTCACCTGGACGACCGCGTCGGCCGGGTCCTGCCGAGCCGCCGCACGGGCGCCCATGCGGGCCGCGTCCACGCACTGGATCTGCGCGGCCACCACCAACAGCCCCCACACCAGCGCCATCGCGAACATCACCAGCACGGGCAGGACCACGGCCGCCTCCGCCGTCACGAACCCCGCGTCCCCGCCCCGGCGTTCACACCTTCGCATCGAGGGCCCGCTTCACGATGCTCTGCAGCTCCGCGCTGACCGCGCCGCTGGTCACCACCTTGTAGAGCACCACGGCGAACGCCACCGCCGCGACCAACCCCATCGCGTATTCGGCGGTGGCCATCCCCGCGTCCCCGCGCGCCCCGGCGCCCACTAGCGCCCGTACCCGTACCGCTCGCAGCACCCGTACCGCTGCCGCCCGCACTCCCTGCACTGCCTTGTTCATCTCAACCCCCGTGAGGTTCCTGTTGGTTCAGTTACTCGATGGCTCGATCGCTCGATCAGTCGTTGTCGGTCATACGTCCGTCACCGCTCGCGCTCGCTCCTCCCGTCAGCCGCCACCCCCTCCCGCCGCCCCGCCCGCGAGCCCGATCACCACGGGCAGTACGCCGACCGCGATGAACGCGGGCAGGAAGCACAGCCCCACCGGTGCGGTGATCAGGACGGCCGCCCGTCGGGCCCGTGCCGTCGCGGTGCGGGTCCAGTCGGCGCGGGCCTCCGCCGCGAGCCGGGCAACCGGTCCGGCGGCGGGGAGCCCCGACTCGTCGGCCCGTTCGAGCAGCCGAGCCAGCGGGCCGGCACCCGGGAGCGCGGCCAACCTCCGCCAGGCGTCGGCCGGTTCACCACCGAGCCGTACCTCCGCCGCCGCACGGGCCAGCCGTTCCCCCACGGGCCCCGCGAGGGCCTCTCCCACGGCCTGGGAGGCGATCACCGGCGAGGCTCCGGCGGCGATGCAGGCGGCCAGCAGATCGGCGGCGAGGGGGAGTTGACGTGCGGCGGTCGCGGCGTCGCGCTCGGCGACGGTGTCGCCGGCAACCTGCCGTCGCCGCCACTGCCACAGCCCGACGGCGACAACCCCGCCCACCACGACTCCGGCGACCCCACCGACCACCACCCACCCGGCACCCACGACACCCACCACGGGCAGCCACCGCCGCGCAGCTTCCCGAGCCTCGAACCCGGGCCCGGCAGGCGGCACTTCACGAACTTCCCGAAGCAGCAGCTCCGCCAGCCGCCGCCGAGCCCTCCGCTCTCGCCTCAGCCCGTCCAGCCACCGCGCGAGCCACCCCACGATCAGCACCGCCCCCAAGACCACCCCCAGCCTGTGGACAACTTCCGCGCTCATGCCGCCTCCCTTCTCCAGCCCAGGCCGGTTTCCGCTTCCGTACGCACACCGCTCCCGGCCCTCACCGAGCGGCCCCTCGCCTCAACCCCGCCGACCTCGTATCCGGCCGTCGTCCCCTCGCGACCTCGCCCTGGTCCGCTCCGGCCCGGCACGTCGCGAATCCCTCCCCTCGCACCCACCCCGAGTCCCTCACCGGCCCGGACACCGACAGCCACTTCCGCGGTCACGCCACCCCCGCTCACACCGCCTCCACCCCTCGCACGATCCGCAGCGCCCACCACAACCCCAGACCCTCCAGCAACGCCCCGACCACCAGGCACCCGAACCCCGCCCCGCTGTGCAGCAGCACCCGCAGCGGATCGGCGCCCATCGCCGCGCCGAGCAGCAGCCCGAGCACCGGCAACCCGGCGAGCATCACCGCGGTGGCCCGCGCCCCCGCCAACTGGGCTCGGAGGTCGGCCCGTTGGTCCCGGTCGGCACGCAACGCCCCCTCGAGCCGGTCGAGTCCCGCCGCGAGCCCGGCGCCCTGATCCACGGCCACCCGCCAGCACGCGGCGAGCCCCAACAGCCCGTCCGCGCCCGGCTGCCGTGCCGCCGAGGTGAGCGCACCCGGCACATCCCCGCCGAACCGCGCCGCCGCCAACACCGCGGCCTGCGCCTCACCGAGCCCGCCGGAGTCGAGCGCCGCCCGCAACAACGCCTCCCCCGGCTGCCGCCCCGCACGCACCTCCCCGGCGAGCGTCGAGCACAACGCGATCACCGCGTCGCCCCGCGACTCCCCCGCCCGCCGAGCCTCCCCGGCCAGCCGCACCCGACGCAGCAACGGCACCCCGACCGCCCCCGCGACGACCGGAACCACCGAGGCGCCCAGGACCGCCAGCACCACTCCAGCGCCCAGCGACCACCACTCGGCCCGCAACCGGCCCCGGATCCGCCGCAGTTCACCGACCGCCCGCTCCCACGAGGGCGGCCCGACGCCCACCACCCCCTCGCCCGCGAACAGCAACTGCGCCCGCCGGGCCCCGGATTGCCGCCCGCCCATCAGCCAGACCAGGGCCCCGACACACACGGCAGCCACCCCGACCGACATCTCACCCGTTCCCACACCCATCACCACTCCCGCTCACGGCCAGCCAGCCCTCACACACGCCCATCACGACTCCCGCTCTCCGATGCCGATCCCGCACGCACCCCCGTCACCACCCCTCCTACTCGCCGCCGCCCGTCGCACAGGCCCCTCACCACGCCCCCAACGACTCCTGCACGCCCCCTAACCCCCGTCACCCCCACCCCGAATCAACTCCCGCAACCGCTCCCACCCCCGCTCGTACGCGAACGCCTCCACGCCCCACCGCAGCGCCGGCACCGTCCGCACCAACCCCGACGGGTCCCGCTCCAGGACATGCACCTCGGCGATCCGTCGCCGCCCGACCCGGTCCCGTACTAGATGCAGCACCACCGACAGCGCGGCCGCCAACTGGCTGTGCAGCGCGGCCCGATCGAGGCCCGCGGCCGTACCCAGGGCCTCCAGGCGGGCCGGGACATCGGCCGCCGCGTTCGCGTGGACGGTCCCGCAGCCGCCCTCGTGGCCCGTGTTCAGCGCGGCGAGCAAGTGAACGACCTCGGGGCCGCGCACCTCGCCGACGACCAGCCGGTCCGGCCGCATCCGCAGGGCCTGGCGGACCAGGTCCTGGAGCGTGACGAGTCCGGCGCCCTCCTGGTTGGCGGGTCTGCTCTCCAGCCGTACGACGTGGGGGTGGTCCGGTTTCAGCTCCGCCGAGTCCTCGGCAAGCACGATCCGCTCACCGGGTCCCACCAACCCGAGCAGTGCGCTGAGCAGCGTCGTCTTTCCGCTGCCCGTGCCGCCGCTGATCAGGAAGGAGAGCCGTGCCTCGATCAGGGCCCGCAGGATGCGGTCCCCGCCCGGCGGCACCGTGCCCGCCGTGACCAACTCGTTGAGCGTGAACGCGCGCGGTCGTACGACCCGGAGCGACAGGCAGGTGCAGCCGACGGCGACCGGAGGCAGTACGGCGTGCAGGCGTGTCCCGTCGGGCAGCCGGGCGTCGGCCCAGGGGCGGGCGTCGTCCAGTCGGCGTCCGGCCACCGCGGCCAGGCGTTGCGCGAGGCGTCGTACGGCTGCCGCGTCCGGGAAGGAGACGTCGGTCAGTTCCAGGCCGCCGCCCCGGTCGACCCACACCCGGTCCGGGGCCGACACGAGGACGTCGGTGACCGAAGGGTCGGCGAGCAGGGACTCCAGGGGACCGCTGCCCACGAGCTCGGACCGCAACTGCTCGGCCGCGCCCAGCACTTCGGCGTCCCCCAGCACCCGCCCCTGCTCCCGCAGCGCCTGTGCCACCCGCGCGGGCGTCGGCTCACCCCCGCTCTCGGCCAGCCACCGCCGCACACCGTCGAGCAACCCCGGCTCGCCACTCACCCCGGCCCCACCTGAAGTCCAACGCCCCGAACCGCCCGCCCGCTGCACGGGGGCACCGGCCGAACCGCCCGTCCCGGCAAGCCCAGGCACCTCGCCCCGCGGAGCCCTCACCGCACCGCCCCGCTCGGAACTCCCCGCCAACCCCCTCATACGCCACCCACCTCGACCAACGCCCGCTCCAGGAACTCCCGGCAGAACCGCGCCAACGGCCCCCTCCCCGCCGCCCCCGGCGGCGACTTGCCCTCGTGCGGCCGCAACAGCCCCGATTCGACCGGCACTTCACCGACCAGTGGCAGGCCGAGCAGGCGGGACACCTCGCGGTCGTCGAGACCGGGGGCGTAGGGACCCCGTACGGCCACCCGCAGATCCCGCAGGACCATGCCGACGGCCGACGCCACCCGTCCGGCCGCCGCCACGGCGCGCAGTTCGGCGGGGACCACGAGCAGACCCACGTCGAGCTGGGCGAGGGCCTCGGCGACCCCGTCGTCGATACGGCGGGGCAGGTCGACGACGACCGTGCCGCCGCGCCTGCGGGCCGCCGCGAGCACCGCCCGCACCGCCTGGGGCGGGATGGCGACGCAGTCGCCGCGGTCCCAGCTGAGCACCCGGAGCGAGTGGAGTTCCGGGAGGGACTCCTCCAGGGCGCCGCCGCCGACCCGGCCGCGCGAGGCGGCGAACGCGGGCCAGCGCAGGCCTTCGGCCGTCTCTCCGCCGAGGAGTACGTCGAGTCCGCCGCCCAGCGGATCGGCGTCCACGAGGAGCGTGCGCAGTCCCTCACGCGCGGAGGTGACGGCGAGGGCGCACGCGAGCGTGGACGCTCCGGCTCCGCCGCGGCCGCCGATGACGCCCACGGTGAGCGCGGGGCGGCCGACGCCCTCGGCGACGTCGGCGATGCGGTCGACCAGCCACTGTTCGCCGTCGGGCAGCATCAGGACGTGGTCGGCGCCGATCTCCACGGCTCGCCGCCAGACCCCGGAGTCGTCCTGGTCCCGGCCGACCAGCACCACCCCGCGCCGGCGGGCGGCCCCGCGCACCCGTCGGGCCGCGTCGTCGCCGACCAGGACGAGCGGCGCCGTCTCCCAGCCGCCCCGGCGCTCCGGCACCCCGTGGTGGACCTCGGGTGTCGCCCCGGCCGCCGCGCACAGCCTCAGCAGGTCGTCGAGGAGTTCGACGTCCTCGGTGACGATCAGCGGTCCGCCCTGTCGCCCTCCGGCGGCAGGCGGTGGATCGTGTGTGACAGTTCCGGCCATGTTTTCCATCCCCCATCGCTGCGTTTCTCGCGTGACCCCTGCGGCCCCGCGATTCCCAAAGGTGTGGCGAACCGGCGAGCGGCCCTCCATATGCACGGCCGACAGAAACCGGCCAAACGCGTCCGAGAAACGGAGCCGGCCATGAACTCGCCGCGATCGAGGACGCGTGGGAATCACGGTGCGGGCATCACGGAAATCGTGTGGATCTTGGTCGAAAACTGTGGACAACTCGGGGGCTGTGAATATCGCCGTCACCCATACCGGCGCCCCCTGTACAGGCCTCTGTGCGAGTTCCGCAGCGCAGTCCGTCAACTACACACGGTGACGAGTCCTGGGCATGAAAAAGAGGCGGCACCAGCCGCCTCGGGATGGCCTCACGACCACGTACAGGAAGGAAAAAAGCGTCCGGACATGCGACGACCCCCACCGGGGGGGAGAGTGGGGGTCGCCTTCACGGCCGACTCGGGGGGGGGGAGGAGCCGGACCGCGTTAGCACGGTCGCGAACGATCCGTGACTTCCATGGTGTACCCGAGAGGCCTCTCAGGCAAACCCACGCGCCCCACCTTACGCCGAATGGGCTGCGCCTATGCTCTGGGTTGTGGAAAGCCACTCCTTGCCCCGCACAGCAGCCTTCTTTGACCTGGACAAGACGGTCATTGCGAAGTCGAGCACGCTCACCTTCGGCAAGTCCTTCTACCAAGGCGGACTGATCAACCGCAGGGCCGCCCTGCGGACCGCCTATGCGCAGTTCGTCTTCCTCACCGGCGGCGCCGACCACGACCAGATGGAGCGGATGCGCAAGTACCTGTCCGCACTCTGCCGCGGCTGGAACGTCCAACAGGTCAAGGAGATCGTCGCCGAGACGCTGCACGACCTGATCGACCCGATCATCTACGACGAGGCCGCCTCCCTCATCGAGGAGCACCACTCAGCCGGCCGCGACGTCGTGATCGTGTCCACGTCCGGTGCCGAGGTGGTCGAGCCGATCGGTGAACTCCTGGGCGCGGACCGGGTGGTGGCGACCCGCATGGTCGTGGGCGACGACGGCTGCTTCACGGGCGAGGTGGAGTACTACGCGTACGGCCCGACGAAGGCCGAGGCCGTCAAGGAGCTGGCCCAGTCCGAGGGGTACGACCTCGACCGCTGCTACGCCTACAGCGACTCGGCGACCGATGTGCCGATGCTCGAGTCCGTGGGCCATCCCTACGCCGTGAACCCGGACCGCGCGCTGCGCCGCGACGCACTCGCGCGCGGGTGGCCGATTCTGGACTTCAACCGCCCGGTCCGGCTCAAGCAGCGGCTGCCCGTGCTCTCCGTACCGCCCCGCCCGGCGCTGGTCGTGGCCGCGGCCGTGGGTGCGGCGGCGGCCACGGCGGGGCTCGTCTGGTACGCGAGCCGACGCAGGACGACGACCGTTTAGGCCGGTTGGTGACCCTTTGAACGTAAAAGTAAAGAACCGCGGCCAGGGGTTCCGCTTCCTCCAGGGCTGGAGTACAAAGGATTCAACGGCCCGCGAGACCAAGGACATCCGAAAGGATCACCTTAATAACGCATTTGGCCCCACGGACCGCGCATGAACACCGAGCACCCACGCGACGTCGACCCGTCGATTACGGGCCAGCCGCACCAGGTGACGGGCAACGTTCCCGACCTGATGGGCAATATTTCGAGGACGCTTGGTAACCCGGTGGAACATGCCAGCGGCGGTACGAATCCTCGTACCGCCGCATCCCTGTAACAAGGCCCTCCGTAGAGGGCCGTTTTCATGTCGGGCAACGTCAGGCGGCCCCGCGTTGCAGCGCCTCGCACACCGCCGTCGACTCGCGCGCCCCCAGCTCGACCGCCCTGCCGCAGTGCGCGATCCAGGCGGCCATGCCCTCCGGGGTGCCGGAGACATAACCGTCCAGCGCCGCCAGATAGGCCGCGCGCCCCAGATCGGCGTGACCGACCTCCGCCGGGCAGACGGACTTCGGGTCGAGGCCGCTGCCGATGAGGACGATCCGCTCGGCCGTCCGCGCGACCAGGCCGTTGTGGGAGGCGAAGGGGCGCAGCGCGAGCAGTTCGCCGTGCACGACGGCGGCCGTCACCAGCGCCGGTGCCGAACCGCCCGCGATGATCAGCTCCGAGAGCCCCTCCAGGCGCCCCGACACCTCGGCGGCGCCCGGCAGCGGCAGTTCGACGAGCGGCTCGTCGACCGGCTCCCCCTGCTGTCGCGGCCGTCCGACCTCGTCGTCGTCGGTCGCGGCGGCCACCAGGTGCAGTCGGGCGAGCACCCTGAGGGGCGACTGCCGCCAGATGGACAGCAGTTGGCCCGCCTCGGCGGACAGCCTCAGGGCCGCGCCCATCGTGCGGGCCTCCGCGTCGCCGCTGAAGTCGGTACGCCGGCGCACCTCTTCGAGTGCCCAGTCCGCCCCGGACAGCGCGGCGGAACCGCGGGCTCCGCGCAGTGCAGCCTCGGCGGTGATCTCGTTGCTGCGGCGCCGCATGACCCGGTGCCCGTAGACCCGGTCCACGGCCTTGCGCATGGACTCGACGGACTCGGCCACTGTGGGCAGCGTGCCCAGGGCCGCGAGCGGATCGGCGGTCGCACCTGTCGTACTCATGAGTACGACAGTAGCCATCCCGGCGGCGCGCCCCACGATTGAGTGGTCTTCTTCACGCACACCTGCCACGTACAGCTACATCCCTACTACGCTTCGTGAACATGAAAATTGCTTTCGTCGGGAAGGGCGGCAGCGGCAAGACCACGCTGTCCTCCCTGTTCATCCGCCACCTCGCGGCCACCGCCCAACCGGTCGTCGCCGTCGACGCGGACATCAACCAGCACCTGGGCGCCGCCCTCGGCCTGGACGAGGCGGAGGCCGCCGCACTGCCCGCACTGGGCGAACACCTCCCCCTCATCAAGGACTACCTGCGCGGCACCAACCCGCGCATCGCCTCCGCCGACACGATGATCAAGACCACCCCGCCCGGCGAGGGCTCCCGGCTGCTGCGGGTGCGCGGGGACAATCCGGTCTACGACGCCTGCGCGCGGCCGGTGGAACTCGACGGCGGCGCCGCCCGTTTGATGGTCACGGGCCCCTTCACCGACGCCGACCTGGGGGTCTCCTGCTACCACTCCAAGACGGGAGCGGTGGAGCTGTGCCTGAATCACCTGGTGGACGGGCGCGACGAGTTCGTCGTGGTGGACATGACGGCGGGCTCGGACTCCTTCGCATCCGGCATGTTCACCCGCTTCGACATCACGTTCCTGGTGGCCGAGCCGACCCAGAAGGGGGTCTCCGTCTATCGCCAGTACAAGGAGTACGCCCGCGACTTCGGGGTCGTCCTGAAGGTCGTCGGCAACAAGGTGCAGGGTCAGGACGACCTCGACTTCCTCCGCGCCGAGGTCGGGGACGACCTGCTGGTGACGGTGGGGCACTCGGACTGGGTGCGTGCCATGGAGAAGGGCCGGCCGCCCCGGTTCGAGCTCCTGGAGGACGTCAACCGCCGCGCCCTGCGCCTGCTGGAGATCGCCGCCGACGCGACGTACGAACTGCGTGACTGGGAGCGCTACACGCAGCAGATGGTGCACTTCCACCTGAAGAACGCGCGGAGTTGGGGCGACGCGCGCACCGGGGCCGACCTGGCCGCGCAGGTCGACCCCGGGTTCGTGCTCGACGAGAGCGTCACCGCATCCGTGTGAAGCGACGCGTGCGGTGAGCCCTCTCCCGACTCCCGCTTACCGCTTGACCGCCGGCGCCCCGGGGACGCCCTTCGGGGCCGGGGCGGGGCGGCCGGTCAGGAAGGACGTCCAGCCCGGCTTGGGTGCCTCGCCGACGTTCAGGGTGCGCAGCTTGGCCAGGGTCCCCGGGTCCTGGGCGTCCAGCCAGTCGGCCAGTTGCCGGAAGGAGACACAGCGCGTCTCGGGCTTGTTGCAGACCTTCTCGATGACCTCGTCGAGGGCACGCATGTAGGTGCCGCCGTTCCAGGACTCGAAGTGGTTGCCGATGACCAGGGGCGCGCGGTTGCCGTCGTAGGCGCGGTCGAAGCCCTTGAGCAGGCCGTCACGCATCTCGTCGCCCCACTGCTCGTACTTGTCGGGGTCGCCCTGGGTCTGGGTGCCGGACTGGTTGACCATGAAGTTGTAGTCCATGGTCAACTGCTCGTAGGAGTGCCCGGGGAAGGGGACGAGCTGCATGGACAGGTCCCACAGCCCCTCCTTCTTCTTGGGCCAGATCTGGTCGTTGACCCCGCTGGTGTCGTAGCGGAAGCCCAACTGGCTCGCCGCCTTCATGAAGTTGGCCTGGCCCTCCAGGCAGGGCGTGCGGGCGCCGACGAGCTCCTTGTCGTAGTCGAAGGGCAGCGAAGACGCCTTCGTCATCCCGGAGTTGGTCTTCCAGGTCTTCACGAACTGCTTCGCCTGGGCGATCTCGCTCTTCCACTCGGCGACCGACCACTCGCCGACCCCGCCGTTCTTGCCGCAGAAGTGGCCGTTGAAGTGGGTGCCGATCTCGTTGCCCTCCAGCCACGCCAGGCGCAGCTGCTTCACGGTGTCGGCGATGCCCTGCTCGTCGTTGAAGCCGATGTCGGAGCTGCCGGGCGAGTGCTCCGGGGGCTTGTAGAGATCGCGCTTGTCCTCCGGCAGCATGTACACGCCGCTGAGGAAGTACGTCATGTTCGCGTGGTTGGCCTTGGAGACCTTGCGGAAGTGGGAGAACAGCTTCTGGCTGTCCTCACCGGCACCGTCGAAGGAGAAGACCACGAACTGCGGGGGCTTCTGACCGGGCTTGAGCCGCTCGGGTCTGGGCAGGTGCGGCTGCGCCCCGGTGTACGACGTGGAGCCGTCCCCGATCAGGCGGACTCCGCTCTTGGGTGCCGGGGCGGGCGCCGCCTTCCGCGGACCGTGCGCTCCGTGCGGGGAACCGTTGCCGATCGCGCAACCGGCGAGCGACGCGGCACAGGCCGCGGCGATCACGGCGCCCGCGGTGATCCTCTGGGTGGCGGCCATGTCCGCCCACCTTCTTCCTTCGTTCGGACCGACGCCGATCAGGGCGTTCTCTGACGTTGTGCCGGGAGTCCCGGCAGCGCCGCCAAGGTCGCATGGGCCGAAGGTGGGATTAGTACGACAAGCCGATGAAATTTCCACTTCACTCTTCGAGGTGACTTATTCGCCCATTTGCCCGCAAAGTCTATGCTTGACCTTTACTCTGCATTACGATCCATTTACCGAGCGTTGAGATATCCCGCCGCTGCACGCCGTGACCCACGGCCGCGACCGACCCCCGCCATCGACGGGGACCACCAGTTCCGCGACCGCGCTGCCCCGGAGGAGACGGGAAGACATGTCAGCCTGCGTACCCACTCGCGCCACCGACTCGAATGCGAACCCGAATCGGACGAAGCGCGTCCACCCGCCCCACAGCCCGCCGCCGCCCCCGCCCCGCCGCTTCCGCATCGCGGGCGCCGATGTGTCGGCCTCCATCGCGGTCTTCCTGATCGCCCTGCCCCTGTCCCTCGGCATCGCCCTCGCCACCGGCGCGCCCCTCCAGGCCGGCCTGGTCGCCGCCGCCGCGGGCGGACTCGTCGCCGGACTGCTCGGCGGCTGCCCGCTCCAGGTCAGCGGCCCGGCCGCCGGACTCACCGTGGTCACCGCCGACCTGATCCACCGTTACGGATGGCGTACGACGTGCGCGGTCACCGTCCTCGCGGGCCTTGCCCAACTCGCCCTGGGCTGCGTGCGCGTGGCCCGCACCGCGCTCGCCGTCAGCCCCGCGATCGTGCACGGCATGCTCGCCGGCATCGGCGTCACCATCGCCGTCGCCCAGCTGCACATCGTGCTCGGCGGCACCCCGCAGAGCTCGGTCCTCGCCAACCTCCGCGCGCTGCCCGCCCAGTTGGCGCACCTGCACCCCGCCGATGTGGCGATGAGCGTGCTGACGCTGGCCCTTCTGCTGCTGTGGCCGCGCGTCCCCGGCCGGCTCGGGCACCTGATGCGCAAGATCCCGGCCGCGCTCGTCGCCGTCGCCGGAGCCACCCTCACCGCCTCCCTCGCCGGGCTGAGCCTGGCCAAGGTCGACCTGCCGTCCTGGAGCAGCCACGCGCTGGCCGGACTTCCCGAGGGCCCGGTGCTCGGCATCGCCGCCGCCGTCCTCACCACCACGCTGGTGTGCAGCGTGCAGTCGCTGCTCGGCGCGGTCGCCGTGGACAAGCTGGTCGCCGGGCAACCCGGGCTCTCCGCCCGCGTCGGCCGCTCCGACCTGAACCGCGAACTGCTGGGCCAGGGCGCCGCCAACATCGTCTCCGGAGCCCTCGGCGGACTGCCGGTCGCAGGCGTGGCCGTACGGAGTTCGGCGAATGTGCAAGCCGGTGCCGTGAGCCGGAACTCCACGATGCTGCACGGCGTTCTCGTAGTGATCGCCGCGCTGCTGATGGTCCCGGTGCTGGAGCTGATTCCCCTCGCTTCGCTCGCCGCACTGGTAATGGCCGTCGGTATCCAGATGGTGTCCCTGCACCACATCCGCACGGTGACCCGCCACCGCGAAGTACTGGTCTACGCCGTCACCACCCTCGGCGTGGTCTGCCTCGGTGTCCTGGAGGGCGTGCTCCTCGGGGTCGCCGTGGCGGTCGCCGTAGCTCTGCACCGCCTCACCCACACCCGCATCACGCACGACGAGCAGGAAGGAGTCCATCACGTACACGTCCGAGGGCAGTTGACGTTCCTCGCGGTGCCGCGGCTCAGCCGCACCCTGCATCTCGTACCCCAAGGCGCCCACGTCGTCGTGGAGTTGGACGGTTCGTTCATGGACCACGCGGCGTACGAGTCACTGCAGGACTGGCAGAACGCGCACCTCGCGCGGGGAGGCTCCGCCGAACTGACCGGACGGCGCACGGGAGTTCGTGTCACCGATCCGGGACACACCGGGGGCGAAGCGACACCGGCCGACACCGCGACCGGCACGACGAGCGGCACGACGACCGAGGCTCCGGCCCGCACCACGGCCAAGGCTCCGACCGGCGAGCCGACGACGTCGACCGCCTGCCGCTGCCACCCCTGGACGCCCTGGCGCAACCACCAGTGCGACCACCCGCGGTCCGCCCCGCCGAGCGGACACCCGGGCGAGCCCACGGACCGTTCCGCACCCGGCACCGCCACACCGGGCAACACCGGCACCGCACCCCACCTCGGGTCCGGCACCGGCACCCACCCCGGAACGGGAAGCAGCACCAGCCCCGGCACCGGCCCCGGTGGCCGTCAACTCGCCCGTGGCATCAGCGCGTTCCAGCGCGACACCGCACCACTCGTGCGGGGCGAGCTGGCCCGGCTGGCCAGGGAAGGGCAGCAGCCGTCGCAGCTCTTCCTGACCTGTGCCGACTCGCGGCTGGTGACGTCGATGATCACCTCCAGTGGTCCCGGCGACCTGTTCGTCGTGCGGAACGTGGGCAACCTCGTGCCGCCGCCCGGCGAGGAGAGCGGGGACGACTCGGTGGCCGCCGCGATCGAGTACGCGGTGGACGTGCTGCGCGTGAGATCGATCACGGTGTGCGGGCACTCGGGGTGCGGGGCCATGCAGGCGCTGCTCAACTCCGCGCCCGATTCCGTCAACTCCGAGCCCGGAGGCGTCCGTACGCCGCTCCAGCGGTGGCTGCGGCACGGGCGGCCGAGCCTGGAGCGGATGGCCGACGACGGCAGGCCCTGGGCGCGGTTGGCCGGAAGGGCGCCCGCCGACGCCGTGGAGCAGTTGTGTCTGACCAATGTGGTGCAGCAGTTGGAGCATCTGCGGGGGCACGAGTCGGTGGCTCGGGCCCTGCGGGAGGGAGCGTTGGAGCTGCACGGGATGTACTTCCATGTCGGTGAGGCGCAGGCGTACTTGCTGACCGACGAGGACGGGGACCAGTTGTTCGATGGAGTGGGGATGGCGGACATGTCGGCCTGAACCTCGTTCACCCGGCGTCCGTGGGTACGAAAGACCCCCGTCACGCGCGTCGGCCCGCAGGTCCGATGACAGGTCTAAACCAATATTTCGACGACCCTTGTCATCGGACCCCCGGGTCTGATGAGCTGGCCCGGGACACAACGGACACCCTGGGAAAGGCAGATGCCGTGAGCAACGAAAGCCTGGCCAACCTGTTGCGCGAGGAGCGCAGGTTCGCACCCCCCGCGGACCTGGCGGCGCACGCCAATGTCACGGCGGAGGCGTATGAGCAGGCCAAGGCTGACCGGCTCGGCTTCTGGGCCGCGCAGGCCCGCCGCCTGAGCTGGGCCAAGGAGCCGAGCGAGACGCTGGACTGGTCGAACCCGCCGTTCGCCAAGTGGTTCAAGGACGGCTCGCTCAACGTGGCGTACAACTGCGTGGACCGGCATGTCGAGGCGGGCAACGGCGACCGGGTCGCCATCCACTTCGAGGGCGAGCCCGGCGACAGCCGCGCGATCACCTACGCCGAGCTGAAGGACGAGGTCTCCAAGGCCGCGAACGCCCTGCTGGAGCTGGGAGTTCAGAAGGGCGACCGGGTCGCCGTCTACATGCCGATGATCCCGGAGACCGCGGTCGCGATGCTGGCGTGCGCGCGCATCGGCGCCGCGCACTCGGTGGTGTTCGGCGGTTTCTCGGCGGACGCGCTCGCGACCCGTATCCAGGACGCGGACGCCAAGGTCGTCATCACCACGGACGGCGGCTGGCGGCGCGGCAAGCCGTCCGCGCTCAAGCCCGCCGTCGACGACGCGGTCGACCGCCCGGACAGCGGCGTCGAGCACGTCCTCGTGGTCCGCCGTACGGGCCAGGACGTGGCGTGGAACGACGAGCGGGACGTGTGGTGGCACGAGATCGTCGACCGGCAGTCGGCGGAGCACACGCCCGAGGCGTTCGAGGCCGAGCAGCCGCTGTTCATCCTCTACACCTCCGGTACTACGGGTAAGCCCAAGGGCATCCTGCACACCTCCGGCGGCTACCTCACCCAGGCCGCGTACACGCACCACGCGGTCTTCGACCTCAAGCCGGAGACCGACGTCTACTGGTGCACGGCCGACGTCGGCTGGGTCACCGGGCACTCGTACATCGTCTACGGCCCGCTGGCGAACGGCGCGACCCAGGTCATGTACGAGGGCACTCCCGACACCCCGCACCAGGGCCGCTTCTGGGAGATCATCCAGAAGTACGGGGTGACCATCCTCTACACGGCGCCAACCGCGATCCGTACGTTCATGAAGTGGGGCGACGACATCCCCGCGAAGTTCGATCTCAGCTCCCTGCGCATCCTGGGATCGGTCGGCGAGCCCATCAACCCCGAGGCGTGGATCTGGTACCGCAAGCACATCGGCGCCGACAGGACGCCGATCGTGGACACCTGGTGGCAGACCGAGACCGGCGCGATGATGATCTCGCCGCTGCCGGGCGTGACCGCGACGAAGCCCGGTTCGGCGCAGACCCCGCTGCCCGGCATCTCGGCGACAGTCGTCGACGACGAGGCCAACGAGGTGCCGAACGGCGGTGGCGGCTACCTGGTCCTCACCGAGCCGTGGCCGTCGATGCTGCGCACGATCTGGGGCGACGACCAGCGGTTCCTCGACACGTACTGGTCGCGTTTCCCGGGCAAGTACTTCGCCGGTGACGGGGCGAAGAAGGACGACGACGGCGACATCTGGCTGCTCGGCCGGGTGGACGACGTGATGCTCGTCTCCGGGCACAACATCTCCACCACCGAGGTCGAGTCGGCGCTCGTCTCGCACCCCTCCGTCGCCGAGGCGGCCGTGGTCGGCGCGGCCGACGAGACGACCGGGCAGGCGATCGTCGCCTTCGTCATCCTGCGCGGCACGGCGAACGCGGACGACGAGAACCTCGTCAACGACCTGCGCAACCACGTCGGCACCGTCCTCGGCCCGATCGCCAAGCCCAAGCGGATCCTCCCGGTGGCGGAGCTGCCGAAGACCCGCTCCGGCAAGATCATGCGCCGTCTGCTGCGTGACGTGGCGGAGAACCGCCAGCTGGGCGATGTCACGACCCTGACGGATACAGATAGCGTGCGTCGCATCGTTGACAGTATGAAGTCGCAGTCGACGACCACCGACGACGAGTAGGGGCTCATGTTGAAGGGCCAGGACCGGAAACGGTCCTGGCCCTTTGCCATGTTCGGGTGCCCCCGTTTGGAGGAACCCTCCCCAGTAGGCCATGCGGCGTACGCTGAACGTGAGGTGATTCGATGTCGCTCCAGGAGAACGTCCGCACCCTTCGGCGTCGAGCAGGGTGGACCCAGGAACAACTCGCCGAAGAGTCAGATCTCTCGATTGGCACCGTCCGCAAAGTTGAGCAGGGCGGAACCGTCTCGGTGGAGACGATCCATCAGCTTGCCCGAGCGCTCTCCACGACAACATCCAGCCTGTTCGCGTCCGAGGCGCCGGCCCCCGTGCGCGAGGCCGAGGGCGACGGCCCTAAGCTGACCGAGTTGCGGCGTGCGCTCATGCCTCCGGTTGGTCTGTCCTCGGTGCTCACGGAACCTACCGACGTACGAGACCTTGCCTCGATTCAGCGGGACATCGACGACTCGCACAGCCTGTACCAAGCAGACCGTTACGACTCGGTGGCAAGGGCCTTGCCCGGCATCCTGCGCGCCGCCGAGACGGCCGTGGCCCTCAGCGACCAGGGTGAGCCCCGTCAGCGCGCCATCATCACGCGCGCTGGCGCCTTCCTGCTGGCCGGAAAGTACCTGACGCAGGTCCGACGCTACGACATGGCCTACCACGCCCTCTCTCGGGCCATCCTGGACGCACGGGAGGTCGGACAGGTGCAGCTCGCCGCGACCGGGATCGTCGGCATGGGGTGGCTGCTCCTGCGCCAGGACCGTTTCGACGAGGCGGAGCAACTGGCCGCCACCACGGCCCAGGAAGTCGAGCCACGTATGTCCAGCGCCACACCGGGCCAATTGGCCGTGTGGGGTGAGCTGCATCAGCGCGTAGCCTCCGCCGCCATCCGGAACAACCGGCCCGACATCGCCAGGGAGGCCCGGCGTATGGCTGCGCAGGCTGCCAGCGGGCTGGACGTCGAGCACGTCGACTTCCGTGAGCACTGGTCGACGTTCGGGCCTGTGACGGCCGAGACGAAGCGGATCGAAGACTTGTCGCTCATCGGTGACGCCCGCGGGGTGCTCAACCGGGCCGACGAAGGGCCCGTGGGGGCAAAGGGGCTGAAGAAGCTTGGTCGGCCCAGCGCCAACAACTGGGCCAGGCACCGGCTGGACGTCGCGAGGGCTCACACGCTGCTCGGCTCACATCAGGACGCCATGGACGAGCTGACGGGCGTGAAGTCGGAAGCTTCCGAGTGGCTGAAGCATCAGTCGATGGCTCGGCATGTCATGAAGGACATTCTTTCGAAGCGGAAGCGAACGCTGACTCAGGACATGCGCGAAATGGCCGTTCACCTCGGCATCGCGGGGTAACTACCACGGTCCGTGGCACTTTTTGGCGATCAGTCAGAGAACTACCACGCTGCGTGTCTGGGGTGGCACGTGTAGGTGACCGTAACTTCGAAGCATGGCTACCACGGATGCAGGAGAGGTCGCCGTGCCGCCCGGAACTTGCCCGCTCGGCACGCTGATCAAGGACATCGAGCGGGACAAGGTTGGCGTGGTGATGGGCCACGTGGGCGGGGATCGAGTGCAGTTACGCCCGGTCGGCGGCGGACTGGAGTGGGACGCCTTCAAGGTACGGTCCCTGACGCCTCGCGAGGAGCTGAGCGTTCGCAACGCCGCTCGCAACGAGCTGACGAGGCGGGCGCTTTGAGCGGGCCCAAGGCGATCATCAGAAGCGAAACGTGGACAATCACGCCCGACCGTGAGCCGGACGCCAAGCCCCTGACGCACAAGATGCGGTGCGACGTGTGCGGCGACGAATCCGGCGAGGACGGATCATGGGAACCGCCTCAGTCCTGGGCCCTGAGCCACTCCGGGCGGAACCCGTCTCACCACTCGTACAGCGAGATCATCACCCGGCCGTGGCGCACCTTCATGCCCACCCCCTGAACCGGCCCCGCCCAAGCGCCATCCCCCGTGCGCTCGGGCGGGGCCTTTCCGTCTTCTGCCCCACTGCCCTCGTCGGGGGATTCGCGAAGTGCCGAGCACCACACGACGAAAGGAAGTTGAGCCGTGACCACTCTCCTTGAACCGCCCCCCGTGTCGCCGGCGGCCGGTATCAGGTCCCTTGAGCTAGAGATCACCGGGAAGTGCCAACTCCGCTGTGTGCAATGCCTGTCCGAGTCCAGCCCGCAGGCCACTCACGGCACGATGACGCCTGCGGACTGGAAGGCGGTCATTGTCGACGCTGTCTCGCTCGGAGTGCAGACGGTTCAGCTCATCGGTGGCGAACCGACCGTTCATCCGTACTGGCGGGAGTTCACGGAGCTGGGGCTCTCGCTCGGGCTGCACGTGGAGGTGTACTCGAACCTGTTCCACGTCCTGCCCGAGTGGTGGGACCTGTTCGCACGCGAAGGTGTGACGCTGGGGACGAGCTACTACAGCGACGACCCCGCCGAACACGACAAGATCACGCAGCGAGAGGGCAGTTACGTACGGACCCGGTGCAACATCCGGGAAGCCGTGAACCGCGGAATCCCGGTCCGCGCCGGAATCGTGGACATCCTGCCGGGACAGCGCGTCGCAGAAGCGCGCAGCGAGCTGAAGTCCATGGGCGTGACCAACATCAACACAGACCGCGTGCGGGCTGTTGGCCGAGCCGCATTGCCCGGAACGAAACCAACCCTGGACGAGATGTGCGGCAGGTGCACCCGAGGCCGCGCCGCCGTTCTTCCGAACGGCGACCTGGTGGGCTGCGTGCTTTCGCGTGACTTCCCGGTGGGCAACGTCCGAGGAACCCGGCTCGCCGAGTTGCTCAGGGGGCCGGGATGGGCCGAACTCTCGGCGAGCGTGCCCACCCCTCGGGCGGCGTGCACCCCCAACGACTCGGGCGACTGCGATCCGGCGGGCACGGAAGCGTGTGAACCTGCGTACTAGACGCAGAAAGGCTCGGCCGTATGGATTGGGAAGACAAGGCAAGTGCCCTCGCATACCGGGTGACGGATCCGGATTCGCGTTGGCTCGCCCCCGTGGCGCACGTTGCCCGGCACAAGTTGGTCCCACGCTGGTGGGAGGCGGATGACTCGGGTCAGTGGATTCTGCATGACGGACCCAGCGAGCCTGAAACGTGGGCGAAAGTTGCCTACGCCGACCGCTCGGTGATCACTCGGGTGGGTCCGTTGCACGCGGACCACGCCGGTCCCGACGACCGTCCCGAGGGGTTGCCCACGTCGTCCGCCACGCTGCCGAGTCTGGTCGTACGGATGTTGAGGCATGGCCGACTTGGCGACGGGCTGTCCCTACTCGATTTGGGCACCGGGGCCGGCGGACTCACCGCGTATGCGTGCTACCGGCTCGGGGATCACTGCGTGACGAGTCTGGACGTCGACCCCTACCTGGTCAGTGCCGCCGGGGTACGGCTCGCGGACATGGGCTACCACCCGAAGATGATCACGGCGGATGCCGCCGAGAGCGTGCCGGGCTCGTACGACCGCATCGTGTCCACGGTCGCGCTCGCCCCCGGCTCGGGGCTCCGGGCGATACTCGGCGCGCTGGAGACCGGCGGCCGGATCGCAACGACGATCGCGCGCACTTCCCTGATCGTCACCGGCTGGAAAGATCGGAGTGGTGACGTGATCGGGCGCGTCGAGCGGGACATGGCGGGTTTCATGCTCACGCGCTCCGGCGACGACTACCCACCCGCCCTTGCCGAACTCCTCGCCGTCGCCCGCGCTGCGGACGGAGAGGTGACTAGCACTGGGCGCTACCCCGTGGTGGATGTGGCGAACGCGTGGGAGCTCCGATCGATGTTGGAGGTCACGTCGCCGGGCGTCGAACTCAGTTACGAGAGCAGCGGACGAAGAAGAACCGCCCTCTTGGTGCACCCGGACGGATCATGGGCCCGCGCATCTGCCGAGTGGATCGACCCGCCAGAAGTTCATGAGAGTGGCCCGCAGCGCCTGTGGAAAACCCTGGAGCGCATCCGCAACCGAGTCAACGCGGAAGGTGCGTTGCCGCTACTTGGTGCGTACGTCCGTATTACGCCAGACGGGGTGTGCCACCTGTCCCGTGGCCAATGGCGAGGCACCATCGGCTAACGCTCTGCGAATTCCCCCAACACCACTGAGCCCCCTGGTCACATGAGCCAGGGGGCTTGCTTTGTGATCATGAATTTCGACGAGTAGCCTGGCCGCAAGAGGTTCAACCCCCGACAACAGGCGGGGTTTTGTGTGCCGGACGTAGTCCACCGGTGCATGAGGAAGGGCTCTCCTCGCACCCAACGGTCGAGGAAAGAAGGCTCTCTGGCTCAACCGCAAGGCCAGCACCACTCGGGTTTGTGAGGTGTGGACTCACGCGCTAACTCGACCGACTCCTCAGGAGCTTGCGTTCCCGCTGGGACGCGAGAACTGAGGGGCGTTCACTTACTCATGTAGGTGGCCGGTCGAGGTTGTCGCTCACCGGTCACAGGAAGGAAAGATCGGTGAGCGAGGTCAATCTGAAGAGGCTGGTCGCGTACCTCATCTGGACGCTGTGCTCGCTGTTCATCGCGGGCGGTGTGACACTCTCGGCCAGCATCCTCGGCGCATCCGGGCTCGGCATCGCCGGCGCGGGTGGAGGCAGCCTCATTGCGCTGTTGGGGCTAGGGGTGAAGGTCATCGGCCCCTTCGAGTTCACAGCCAGCAAAACCGAGACACCCCCCACCCCGCCTCAGCAAGGAGCACCCACTCCCTGAATCAGTGCAGTGCGCCCGAAGTGCCGCGAGGGGTAGCCCTGTTGGCCTGCTCCTCGCGCTTTCCGCCTACCGCGGAACGGAAGGGTGAGGTCGCCGCAACAAGTGGGATGACGTAGGCATTCCACCAATGCGAGGACCAGGGCCGGGGTACGTGACAACTGGCATGATCTGCCGGATTGGCAGAAGAAGACCAGCTTGGCCGGCCTAGAAGCCGTTGCGGAAGGCATGAAGAGACGAGCGACCCGAGCTCGTCCGCGAAAGCCCCTCATTCGCAGGCACCGGGGGCTCTGCCTTGCCATCGCCTCTCCCGAGTGCCCGACCGCCCGAATCTTTACATCTGCATTCGTCGTGCTTACGCTTTTTGTATGACGGCTGTTCCGTCCGCCACGGAGGTGACGGACGGATGAGCCGTCGATGACACGGAACAGCCCACGTGCTCATCGCCTCTTCGGGACATGCACGCCGAAAGATGCGCGCTGATCGATCGAAAGATGCTTTGTCTGGGGCCAGTGCCCCCGAGGATTCGCCGTCAGGGCTGAGCGGCAGACCTCGACCCCTCACCAGCGTGCCTGTGCAGTGCAGCAGGCCGTCCAGCTGGCGAGGTCGTGCCATCTGTCAGCCGGCAGAGTGGCCGGTCGAGGCTGTTGCACGCTCACCGGTCACCTCCCGCGAGGGAAGGAAAAAAGTCGGTGAGTCCAAACACGAAAAGAGCCGTGGCTCTACTCATCGCCAGTTTGATCTCCGCCATCGTCGGTCTTTCGGCCTCGATCTGCTTCAACTCCATGGTCAAGACCGCGACAAGTTGGGCCTGCCTGTCCGTTGGCGGTGGCGCGTTCTTGGCAACGCTCGTGGCTTCCGTCGCGGTGATCGGCCTCTTTGACTTCACCGACACTCGCCCATCGACTCCGCCCCAGCCCCTGAATCAGGGCGGAAACGCGGAGTAGCAGGCGCCCCCGAACCAGCCGGGGGAGCCTGTAGCGTGAACTGCCGCATCGGCCGCCCGATGGCCGCCGATGCGACACTTTCAGACCTCTCGGCCGGTGAGCTCGGCCAATACCTTGATGACGCGCTTGGCGGTGCCGCCCTGGTAGCTCGCCTGCTCAGTGAGCGAGCGGATCTGCTTCAGCAACTCGTCGGACGTCGGCGCCTCGATCGCGAGGAAGGCCGCGTTCGCGTGTATCCACTCGTCGTTGAGGACGATCGCCTCCTTGGCCTCCTCGCCGAGCTTGTCGAGCATCTGCCGTTTGGCGATGCCGGCCAGCTCCTCCTCGTCGAAGGGGCGCGAGTAGACCAGCCCGTCGTCGAGGTTGCGCCAGTAGTACATGAGCGCCGTGTCATCCCAGTACTCGCGCATGTAGTCAGCCATCTCGGCCGGTGCTCCGTCGCTCACTGTTCGCCCTCCTCGTTTAGGTCGTCGTATCCGTCGATGTAGCGCTCGCCGTTCAGGTGGGCGCGGAGGTGCCTACGGAGCTGACGGATGAGATGTGGGAGAAGGTCTCGGCGATCCTCTCCTACTCGCAGAAGTGGAAGGACGTACGCGGCGGCTTCGATGTGCTGCTGGAGAAGGTCCGCACCGGGAGCCCGTGGATGGACTACGACAAGTGCGAGCGGCTGGGTGGCCGGTCGTACTCAACGATGATGCGGACGATCCGACGCTGGGATGAGAGCGGTGAATACCGGCAGGCA
Organism: Streptomyces xylophagus; assembly: GCF_000716435.1. Taxonomy (GTDB): domain Bacteria; phylum Actinomycetota; class Actinomycetes; order Streptomycetales; family Streptomycetaceae; genus Streptomyces; species Streptomyces xylophagus. The sequence continues at coordinate 325,441 of NZ_JNWO01000004.1, read as the reverse complement.
CTGAAGGCGCTGTCGCAGTACCGGAAGGTGCCGGCGGCACCGCAGTTCTCGCTCCCGCCGATGCGGATCACGGGCACCGTCGACTCGCGTCAGGGCAAGGTTTCCGCAGGTCAGACGGGTGATGTAGCAAACGGAGAACTTGGAGACGTAGACGGACGGGGTTCACCGACTCCACGGTCATGACGTTGATCCAGGAGAAGCTCCCGGCGGCGCCGAGCGAGGACTGACCAGCCCATACGTCCGTGAGGGGCGCCCGGCAGCGAACGCGCCGGGCGCCCCTTTCGCGCATAACGTGAGATCCGTAGGACCCGTAGCCGTGAGATCCGTAGGACCCGCCCCGCCGCATCTTAGGTAAACTAAGCAAAGCGTCAAAGACGCGACAAGGTGTGCCGGGAAGTCTGGTCGGCGAGTGCTCTGTGCTGCCCACCCACCGGAGGTCTCCCGTGACCGCGCCCCGCCCCACCGACTCCCGCAAAGTGCTGGGACGGCTCTCCCTGCCCGAGCGGAACTTCGTCGCGGACGCGCTGCGCACCGAGACCGTCGGCGGTGTCCTCCTGCTGATCGCCGCGGTCACCGCGCTGATCTGGGCGAACGTCCCCGCCCTGCACGACAGCTACGAGAGTGTCAGCCACTTCCACCTCGGCCCGAGCGCCCTCGGCCTGAACCTCTCGATCGCCCACTGGGCCGCCGACGGCCTCCTCGCCGTCTTCTTCTTCGTCGCCGGCATCGAGCTCAAGCGCGAACTCGTCGCCGGCGACCTGCGCGACCCCAAGGCCGCCGCCCTGCCCGTCGTGGCGGCCCTGTGCGGGATGGCCGTACCGGCACTCGTGTACACCCTCACGAACCTCACCGGCGGCGGCTCCCTCCAGGGCTGGGCCGTGCCGACCGCCACCGACATCGCCTTCGCGCTCGCCGTCCTCGCGGTCATCGGCACCGCCCTGCCGAGCGCCCTGCGCGCCTTCCTGCTCACCCTCGCCGTCGTCGACGACCTCTTCGCGATCCTGATCATCGCGGTCTTCTTCACCGCCCGGATCGACTTCGTGGCGCTCGCCGGGGCGGCCGTGGGCCTGGCCGTCTTCTGGCTGCTGCTGCGCAAGGGCGTGCGCGGCTGGTACGTCTACGTCCCGCTCGCGCTGGTGATCTGGGGGCTGATGTACAACAGCGGCGTCCACGCCACCATCGCCGGTGTCGCCATGGGCCTGATGCTGCGCTGCACCACCCGCGAGGACGAGAAGCACTCCCCCGGCGAGCACGTCGAACATCTCGTACGACCCCTGTCGGCGGGCCTCGCGGTGCCGCTGTTCGCCCTGTTCAGCGCCGGGGTCGCCATCTCCGGCGGCGCACTGGGTGACGTATTCACGAAGCCCGAGACCTTGGGCGTGGTCCTCGGACTGGTCGTGGGCAAGGCGTTCGGCATCTTCGGCGGGACCTGGCTGACGGCCCGTTTCACCCGGGCCTCGCTCAGCGACGACCTCGCCTGGCCGGACGTGTTCGCGGTCGCCTCGTTGGCCGGCATCGGCTTCACCGTGTCGCTGCTCATCGGGGAACTCGCGTTCGACGGCGACCAGGTGCTCACCGATGAGGTGAAGGCGGCCGTCCTCGTGGGCTCCCTCATCGCGGCCCTGTGCGCGACCGTGTTGCTCAAGCTGCGCAACGCCAGGTACCGCAGGATGTACGAGGACGAGGAGCGTGACGAGGACCTCGACGGCATCCCCGACATCTACGAGCAGGACGACCCGGCGTACCACCTGCGCATGGCCGAACTGCACGACCGCAAGGCCGCCGAGCACCGCAGGCTCGCCGAGGTGAAGGCCGCCGAGCAGCGGCGCGGGCTTGCCGAAGTGCCGGGCGGGGCAGGCGAGGACGACGACGGTCCGGCATGATCTGACCAGACGGTACACACACATGCCGGTACACACATGCGGAAGAGGAGTACGCGATGAGCGCACCCGACGGCAGCCCGGTCGGCGCCGAACGCAGCATCGGCCAGCTGTTCGCCTCGGCGACGACCGAGATGTCCGCGCTGGTGCACGACGAGATCGCGCTGGCCAAGGCGCAGCTCAAGCAGGACGTCAAGCGCGGGGCGGTGGGCGGCGGCGCGATCACGGTCGCCGTGGTGGTGCTGTTGTTCTCCCTGCCGATGCTCAACTTCGCGCTGGCGTACGGCTTTCACGCCTGGACCGGCCTGGGCCTCGCGTGGTGCTTCCTGATCTCCTTCGGCGTGAACGCGCTCCTCGCGGCCTTCCTCGTGGTGATCGGCGTGCTCTTCTTCAAGAAGGCCGCCAAGAGCAAGGGCCCGCAGAAGGTGGCCGCGTCGGTCAAGGAGACCGCGGGCGTTCTCGGCAACGCGAAGCCGCATCCCCGCGCGGCGATCGAGGACCGTGTCCCCGAAGCCATCGAGGCTGTGGCACGCTCGTCCTCATGACGGACCCCGCCCATCCTTGGGCACAACCTGCTTCGGTCGTACGGCTCGACATTCCCGGCGGGCGCGAGGTGACCCACCGGGATGTCGCGGCCAACGGCGCGCGCTTCCACATCGCGGAGGTGGGCGACGGGCCCCTGGTGCTGCTGCTGCACGGCTTCCCCCAGTTCTGGTGGACCTGGCGGCACCAGTTGGGCGCGCTGGCCGACGCCGGGTTCCGGGCCGTCGCCATGGACCTGCGGGGCGTCGGCGGCAGCGACCGCACCCCGCGCGGCTACGACCCGGCCAACCTCGCCCTCGACATCACCGGTGTGATCCGCTCCCTCGGCGAGCCGGACGCCGCGCTGGTCGGCCACGACCTGGGCGGCTATCTGGCGTGGACGGCCGCCGCGATGCGCCCCAAGCTGGTGCGCCGGCTCGCCGTCTCCTCGATGCCGCACCCCCGGCGCTGGCGCAACGCGATGCTCTCCGACGTCAGGCAGTCGACCGCGAGTTCCTACATCTGGGGGTTCCAGCGCCCCTGGCTCCCCGAGCGGCAACTGATCGCCGACGACGCCGAGTTGGTGGGCGAGCTGATCCGCGACTGGTCGGGCCCGAACCTCCCGGACGACGAGACGGTCGAGGCGTACCGACGGGCCATGCTGATCCCGTCGACCGCGCACTGCTCGATCGAGCCGTATCGCTGGATGGTGCGGTCGATGGCGCGCCCGGACGGCATCCAGTTCAACCGGCGCATGAAGCGACCGGTGCGGGTGCCGACGCTGCATCTGCACGGCTCGCTCGACCCGGTGCTGCGCACCCGCAGCGCGGCCGGTTCCGGGGAGTACGTCGAAGCGCCGTACCGCTGGCGGCTGTTCGACGGTCTCGGGCACTTCCCGCACGAGGAGGACCCGGTCGTCTTCTCGACGGAACTGGTCAACTGGCTCAAAGACCCCGAACCCGATCGGTGACCGTCCCGCTGCGCCCGGTATCCGGATATGAACACCTGTACTACGAACGGCTACTTGCCCCGCGCATAGGCCAATTGGAGCCCCGAGGGGCGGTTATGGACCTTGGGGCAGGGGCAGAGGTCGGGGTATGGGCTGGACGCACGACTACAGTGACGCAGCACGCAATCGCCGCTCGGACCATGGTCTGAGCTCCCACCAACGGGGCGCCCCGCAACTCCAGGGCACAGACCTCAGGGTGGGGATCCCGCGCATTCTGCGCCGCCGGGCCCGCTGGGTCTCGGTACGGCTGCGTCACCCACGAGGCTGACGCACCCCCCTTTTTTTGAAGCAACCGGGCGTCACAAGCCGGGCTCACAGCGCGCAACTGTCGCTGTCCACCTGCTCGTTGGCAGTGCGCCCCTTGACGATGTCCTCCTGGATCTCGTCCGCGGTGAGCGCGTAGCCGGTGTCGGGGTCGTCGAGGGACTTCGCGAAGACCACGCCGTACACCTTGCCCTCGGGCGTGAGCAGCGGGCCGCCGGAGTTGCCCTGGCGGACGGTCGCGTAGAGCGAGTACACATCGCGGCGGACCGTGCCGCGGTGGTAGATGTCCGGGCCGTTGGCCGTGATACGTCCCCGCACGCGTGCGGCACGGACGTCGTACGACCCGTTCTCCGGGTAGCCGGCGACGATCGCGCTGTTGCCGCTCGTGGCGTCCTTGGTCGCGAACTGCAGGGAGCGCGCCTTCAGGTCCGGTACGTCGAGTACGGCGATGTCGCGGTGCCAGTCGTAGAGAACGACCTTGGCGTCGTACTTCCGGCCCTGGCCGCCTATCTGGACGGTGGGTTCGTCGACGCCGCCCACGACGTGCGCGTTGGTCATGACGCGGCGGTCGCCGAAGACGAAGCCGGAGCCCTCCAGGACCTTGCCGCAGCTCTGGGCGGTGCCCATGACCTTGACGATGGACTGCTGGGCGCGGGTGGCTACCGCGCTGGAGGCGAGGGCCGGGTCGGGCGGCTGGACGTCGTTGATCGGCTCGTTCGCGAACGGGCTGAAGACCTGCGGGAAGCCGTTCTGCGCGAGGACCGAGGAGAAGTCCGCGAACCAGGTGTCGGCCTGCGAGGGCAGCGCCCGGGAAACCCCCAGCAGGACCTTGGAGTTGCGGACCTCCTTGCCGAGCGTCGGCAGGGTGGTGCCGGCCAGCGCCGAGCCGATCAGCCAGGCGACCAGGAGCATCGCGAGGACGTTGACGAGGGCGCCGCCGGTCGCGTCCAGGGCGCGGGCCGGGGACCAGGTGATGTACCGGCGCAGCTTGTTGCCCAGGTGGGTGGTCAGGGCCTGGCCGACGGAGGCGCAGACGATGACGATGATGACCGCGACGACGGCCGCGGTGGTGCTGACCTCCGACTTATCGGTCAGCGCGTCCCAGATGACGGGCAGTGTGTAGACGGCGACGAGACCGCCGCCCAGGAACCCGATCACCGACAAGATGCCGACGACGAACCCCTGGCGATAGCCCACGATCGCGAACCACACGGCGGCGACCAGCAACAGGATGTCCAGCACATTCACGACGGACACCCTGTCATGACCGCCAGTCGAGCGGGACCTGCTTGTCGCGGTCCCAGGGGCGCTCCCAGCCCGAGTAGTGCAGCAGGCGGTCAATGACTCCGGCCGTGAAGCCCCAGACAAGGGCCGATTCGACCAGAAATGCCGGACCCAGGAAGCCGCTGGGGTGCGTGACCGTGACTCTGTTGGCCGGGTCCGTGAGATCCGCCACGGGGACCGTGAACACGCGCGCCGTCTCGTTCGGGTCGACCACGCCGACCGGTGTCGGCTCCCGCCACCAGCCCAGCACCGGTGTCACCACGAAGCCGCTCACCGGGATGTACAGCTTGGGCAGCACCCCGAAGAGCTGCACTCCGGCCGGGTCGAGCCCGGTCTCCTCCTCGGCCTCGCGCAGGGCGGCGCGCAAGGGCCCGTCGCCCGTCGGGTCGCCGTCCTCGGGGTCGAGGGCACCGCCCGGGAAGGACGGCTGCCCGGCATGCGACCTGAGCGAGGTCGACCGCTCCATGAGCAGCAGTTCGGGCCCGCGCTCCCCGTCGCCCTCGCCGAACAGGATCAGGACCGCCGACTGCCGCCCCGCCCCGTCCTCCGGCGGCAGGAACCGGCTCAGCTGCAGCGGCTCGACCGTCTCCACGGCGTGCACCACCGGGTCCAGCCAGTCCGGCAGCCCCTCCTTGCTGAGCACCACACCCTGGGTATTGCTCGCGCGTGTCATCCCCCACCCCCGTTCCCACTGATCAACGCCCGATACCTCCGAGATCGTTCCGTCATCCGGCCCCCGACTTCGGCCTCACGCCGACCCCAGCGGCGGCGCCGGTTTCCCGCCCGCGTCCAGATAGGACTGCGGAGGGTTCAGGCGCTGACCCGGATAGCCGCCCTTCTCGTACTTGAGCAGCTTCTTCGCCTTCTCCGGGTCGGTCTCGCCCTCGCCGTACGCCGGGCAGAGCGGGGCGATGGGGCAGGCGCCGCAGGCGGGTTTGCGGGCGTGGCAGATCCGGCGGCCGTGGAAGATCACGTGATGGGACAGCATCGTCCAGTCGCTCTTCGGGAAGAGCGCTCCCACGGCGGCCTCGATCTTGTCGGGCTCGGTCGCCTCGGTCCACTTCCAGCGCCGTACGAGCCGCTGGAAATGCGTGTCCACGGTGATGCCGGGCCGCCCGAAGGCGTTGCCGAGCACCACGAAGGCGGTCTTGCGGCCCACGCCGGGCAGCTTGACGAGGTCCTCGAGCCGGCCGGGCACCTCGCCGCCGAAGTCGGCCACCAGGGCCTTGGAGAGCCCTATGACCGACTTGGTCTTGGCCCGGAAGAACCCGGTCGGGCGGAGGATCTCCTCGACCTGCTCCGGGTCGGCGGCGGCCAGGTCCTCGGGGGTCGGGTACTTGGCGAACAGGGCCGGAGTCGTCTGGTTGACCCGGAGGTCGGTCGTCTGGGCGGACAGGACCGTGGCGACGACGAGCTGGAAGGGGTTCTCGAAGTCGAGCTCCGGGTGGGCGTACGGATAGATCTCGGCCAGTTCGCGATTGATACGGCGGGCACGGCGCACCAGAGCGGTGTGCGACTCGCCCTTGCCGACCGTCGAGCTTTTTGTCACCTTTGCCGCTTTCCTACCGCCGTCAGGGCCCTGTTCGCCCACAGCGGAATCACGAGGTACAACCATCCGCCCAGCCCCCTTGGCCTGTGCTCTCACCGGCGATTTGGACACCCGGCCAGCCTAGAGCCCACCACTGACATCCGCCCCGGACCCCGAAGATCAGCCCCCAATTGGACCCCTGCCGCTTACCTCGGGACACCTGTGCGGCATCCTTGTGACAGATCACACTGTTTGGACGGTCCGGCAAAATGGGGAGCACGGTCCCCTGGTACCAAGGGGGAGCACCATCCCCTGAGCAGGTCGACAAGGAGAGAACTCGTGGACGACGTTCTGCGGCGCGCCCCGCTCTTCGCGGCGCTCGATGACGATCAGGCCGCGGAGCTGCGCGCCTCCATGAGTGAGGTGACCCTCGCGCGCGGGGACTCCCTCTTTCACGAGGGCGACCCCGGCGACCGGCTCTATGTGGTCACCGAGGGCAAGGTGAAGCTTCACCGCACCTCCCCGGACGGCCGCGAGAACATGCTGGCCGTCCTCGGCCCCGGCGAGCTGATCGGCGAGCTGTCGCTGTTCGACCCGGGCCCGCGTACGGCCACCGCCAGCGCGCTGACCGAGGTCAAGCTCCTCGGTCTGGGCCACGGCGACCTCCAGCCCTGGCTGAGCGCCCGCCCCGAGGTGGCCTCCGCGCTGCTGCGCGCGGTCGCCCGCCGGCTGCGCAAGACCAACGACGCGATGTCCGACCTGGTCTTCTCGGACGTCCCCGGCCGCGTGGCCCGCGCCCTGCTGGACCTCTCCCGCCGCTTCGGCGTGCAGTCCGAGGAGGGCATCCACGTGGTGCACGACCTGACGCAGGAGGAGCTGGCCCAGTTGGTCGGCGCGTCCCGCGAGACGGTCAACAAGGCCCTGGCGGACTTCGCGGGCCGCGGCTGGCTGCGCCTGGAGGCACGCGCGGTGATCCTGCTGGACGTGGAGCGGCTCGCGAAGCGCTCACGCTGATCATTTCGTACGACTTCTCCGTATGAATTCTTCGTACGATCGAATTCTTCATACGTCTTCGAAGGGCCCCGCTCGTACGGCGGGGCCCTTCGCGTATCGCGTATCGCCAGGGGTGGGGATGTACGAGGACAGCGCACCGGAGTCGGTCTGGAAGCACTCCCGGTGGCGGAGATCGGCGCGCCGCCTGTGGAGAACCCCCGACGAGAAGGGCGACGGCGGCGGACACCCGCTGGGCCTCTGGCTGACGGACGACACCGTCGTCATCGCCCACGCCGACCGGGTACGGGCGTTCCGGGCGGCCACGGGCGAGCCCCTGTGGACCTGGCGACCGCCCGCCGAGCAGGTCGTCGGCCTGGTGTCCGCCGACACCGTGGACGGCGTCGGGGTGGTGATGCACTACGACGACGGGCGCCGGGACGCCAAACGCGTCGGCCTCACCTCGCTGGCGGTCGGCACCGGCGAGGTCGTACGCCGCCGGAAACAGGACGCGGCCCCGCTGGGGCACCTTCCGGCCAAGGTCGCCCTCGGCGGCGGCCTCATCGCGACGACCGGCGAGTCCTGGAAGGACTGGGAGGCGCGGCCCGTGATGCGCGCCCTCGACGTGGACACGGGCGAGGTCCGGTGGAAGTACGACGTCACCGACCCGGGCGTGGAGAGCGTGTCCGTCCTCAGCGCGCACCCCTTCGTGGCGGTCCTGAGGACACGCGGCGCACGCGGCAGGCACCGGCTCCTCTTCCTCGGCGACGGCGGGACGGACGGCGTGACGCTGACGCCGCCGGACGGCTGTGAGAGGTTCGGCGAGCGGGTCGCCGTGAGCGGCGACGTCCTGCTGGTGGGCCTGGTCCCCCAGGACAGGGCGGAGCGCGACAGCGGCAACCGCCTCGGGGCGTACTCCGTCTCGACCGGCGAGCTCCTGTGGGAGTGGCACGGCAAGGAGACGTACCAGGACACTCCCCTCGCCCACGGCGGCCGGCTGGCGGTCGTGCACGAGTACGGCGGCCGGCTCAGCGTGCTCGACCCCGCCAACGGCCGGGTGGTGGCCCGGCGCAGGCTGCGCGGCACCGCCTTCGACTCGCTCGTCGCCGCGTCCGGCGACCTGGTCGCCGTGGGCTGCGAAGCCGGCGACTACAGCCACGGGCTGCGGGTGTTCCGCTGGAGATGACCCCGTCCGGCGAGCGTAAATGCACTGCCCCGGGACCCGTCCCCCGGCACAGTGATCCCATGCCCGAAACGGTTCACCGAAGAGGACTCGACGCCCAGGGGTACATCGAGCGCGAGGGCTCCCTGGGGCGTGTCCCGCACGCCTTCCGGCCGGTCGTCGCCACCGCGCGTGACCGGCTGATCGACGTCTACGGGGGACGCCTCAACAGCGCGTACCTCTACGGGTCGATCCCGCGCGGCACCGCGCGCGTGGGGCGCAGCGATCTGGACCTGCTCGTGGTGACCCGGCAGGAGCCGACCGAGGAGGACCGGGACGCGGCACGGAGCCTCGGCGAGGCGCTCGACAAGGAGTTCCCGGAGATCGACGGGACCGGCATCCTGCTGTACGGCCGGGCACGGCTGCTGAGCGAGCCGGAGACGTACGACATGGGGTGGTTCGTGGCCTGCCTGTGCACACCTCTGCTCGGGGAGGACCTCGCCGAGTACCTGCCCCGCTACCGCCCCGACCCGCTGCTCGCCCGGGAGACCAACGGCGACCTGGCGCTGCTGCTCCCCCGCTGGCGCGAGCGCATCGCGGGCGCCGAGGACACGGACGAGGCCCGACGCCCCCTGGTGCGCTTCATGTCCCGGCACCTCGTCCGCACCGCCTTCACCCTCGTGATGCCCCGCTGGAACGGCTGGACCAGCGATCTGCGGGAGATGGCCGAGGCGTTCGGCGCGTACTACCCGGAGCGGGCGGAGGAGCTGCGCAGGGCGGCGGTGTTCGGCTACGAACCGACGGGCGACGCGAGCGTTCTGCGGTCGTACGTCGACGATCTGGGCCCGTGGCTCGCTGACGAGTACGCGCGCGTGCACGGCGTGAAGGCAACACGCCCCGCTGACTAGATCAGGCCGTGTTCCTTGAGGTAGTCCAACTGGGCCCGTACGGACAGTTCCGCCGCCGGCCACAGCGAACGGTCGACGTCCGCGTACACGTGGGCGACGACCTCGGCCGGGCTCCGGTGGCCGTTCTCGACGGCCGTCTCGATCTGGGCGAGCCGGTGGGCGCGGTGCGCGAGATAGAACTCCACCGCACCCTGCGCGTCCTCCAGGACCGGCCCGTGCCCCGGCAGGACGGTGTGGACGCCGTCGTCGACCGTGAGGGACCGCAGCCGCCGCAGCGAGTCCAGGTAGTCGCCCAGGCGGCCGTCAGGATGCGCCACGACGGTCGTACCGCGCCCCAGGACGGTGTCCCCGGTCAGGACGGCCTGATCGGCCGGGAGATGGAAGCACAGGGAGTCCCCGGTGTGCCCGGGCGTCGACACGACGACCAGCTCCAGGCCGTCGACCCGGATCACGTTCCCGGCGGCGAGCCCCTCGTCCCCGAGGCGCAGCGCCGGGTCCAGCGCGCGGACCTTCGTGTCCGTCAGCTCGGCGAAGCGGACGGCGCCTTCGGCGTGGTCGGGGTGTCCGTGCGTCAGCAGGGTCAGCGCGACCCGTTTGCCCGCCTTCTCCGCCGTGTCGACGACATTGCGCAGATGCCCCTCGTCCAACGGCCCCGGGTCGATCACCACGGCCAGTTCCGAGTCCGGCTCCGACACGATCCACGTGTTCGTCCCGTCCAGGGTCATCGCGGACGCGTTGGGCGCGAGGACGTTGACGGCACGCGCGGTGGCGGGGCCGGTGAGGACCCCGCCGCGTGGCTGGCCGGGGAGGGCGGCTGCGTCGGTCATGCGGGGGCTCCACCGGTCGAGAGGTCGGTCGGGATGTGCTTCGTGAACTCCTCGTGCCCCGGCCACGCCAGGACGATCTCGCCGTCCTCCAAGCGCGCCCGGGCAATGACCGGCGTCAGATCGCGCTCCGGTGCCGACGACAACGCCTCGGCCGCGCTGCCGTACGGGATAAGCCCGCGCAGGGTCGCGATCGTCGGCGGCATCATCGTCAGGTCGCCCTTGTCGTAGCCGGTGGCCGCCTCGGCCGGGGTGATCCACACCGTGCGGTCGGCCTCCGTGGAGGCGTTGCGGGTGCGCTGGCCCTCCGGGAGGACGGCCACGAAGAACCAGGTGTCGTAGCGGCGGGTCTCGAACTCCGGGGTGATCCAGCGGGCCCACGCGCCCAGCAGGTCGGAGCGCAGGACCAGGCCCCGGCGGTCGAGGAACTCCGCGAAGGACAGGTCACGGGCGACCAGGGCGGCCCGGTCCGTCTCCCAGTCGGCGCCCGTGGTGTCGCCGACCACGGTGTCGGGGGTCGGGCCGGCGAGCAGGACGCCCGCCTCCTCGTAGGTCTCGCGGACCGCCGCGCACACGATCGCCTGGGCCGCCGTCTCGTCGACGCCCAGCCTGTTCGCCCACCACGCGCGCGTGGGGCCCGCCCAGCGGACGTGAAGCTCGTCGTCGCGCGGGTCGACACCGCCGCCCGGATACGCGTACGCGCCCCCGGCGAAGGCCATGGAGGCGCGTCTGCGCAGCATGTGGACGGCGGGGCCGGTGTCGGTGTCCCTGAGGAGCATCACGGTGGCCGCCCGCCTGGGCGCGACCGGCGTGAGCGCGCCCTCCGCGAGCGCGCGGATGCGCTCGGGCCACTCCGCCGGATACCACTGACCGTTCGCCATGGGCGGAGGCTATCCCGTAGTGCGCGGATGTTCGAGAGGCAACAACGTGCACCCCAGGACCACGATCAGGCCCGATCGCACACTCCGGGACAGCGATTACGCCTGCGTCAGCTCGACCTGGATCTCGACCTCGACCGGCGAGTCCAGCGGCAGCACCGCCACGCCGACCGCGCTCCGCGCGTGCACGCCCTTGTCGCCGAGGACCTCGCCGAGCAGCTCGCTGGCGCCGTTGACGACACCGGGCTGGCCGGTGAAGTCGGAGGCCGAGGCGACGAAGCCGACGACCTTCACCACGCGCGCGATGCGGTCCAGGTCACCGGTGACGGACTTGACCGCCGCGAGGGCGTTCAGCGCGCAGGTGCGGGCCAGTTCCTTGGCCTCCTCGGCGGTGACCTCGGCGCCCACCTTGCCGGTGACCGGAAGCTTGCCGTCCACCATGGGCAGTTGGCCCGAGGTGTAGACGTAGACACCGCTCTGTACGGCGGGCTGGTACGCGGCGAGCGGCGGGACGACGGCCGGCAGGGTCAGGCCGAGTTCGGCCAGCCGGGCCTCGACGGCACTCATGCCTTCTCCCGCTTGAGGTAGGCCACCAACTGCTCGGGGTTGTTCGGCCCGGGCACGACCTGGACGAGCTCCCAGCCGTCCTCGCCCCAGGTGTCCAGAATCTGCTTCGTGGCGTGGACGAGCAGCGGCACAGTCGAGTATTCCCACTTGGTCATGCGGCCGACTTTAGCGGCTGCCCACCGGCCCTCCGCCGTCGCGTTGTCCACAGCCTCCCGCTTGGTTCGGGCGCGGACTGGTTAGGCTCGAAGACGTGAGCAGGCTCCAGGTCGTCAGTGGCAAGGGCGGTACCGGCAAGACCACGGTGGCCGCGGCCCTCGCGCTGGCCCTGGCCACCGAGGGGAAGCGGACGCTTCTCGTCGAGGTCGAGGGTCGCCAGGGCATCGCGCAGCTCTTCGAGACGGAGACGCTGCCTTATGAGGAGCGGAAGATCGCCGTCGCTCCCGGGGGCGGGGAGGTGTACGCGCTGGCCATCGACCCCGAACTGGCCCTTCTGGACTACCTCCAGATGTTCTACAAGCTCGGCAGCGCCGGCCGCGCCCTGAAGAAACTCGGCGCGATCGACTTCGCCACCACGGTCGCGCCCGGCCTCAGGGACGTCCTCCTGACCGGCAAGGCCTGCGAGGCCGTCCGGCGCAAGGAGAAGAGCGGGCGGTTCGCCTACGACTACGTCGTGATGGACGCGCCGCCCACCGGGCGCATCACCCGCTTCCTCAACGTCAACGACGAGGTCGCCGGGCTCGCCAAGATCGGCCCGATACACAATCAGGCGCAGGCCGTGATGCGGGTGCTGAAGTCGCCGGAGACGGCCGTGCACCTGGTGACGCTCCTCGAGGAGATGCCCGTCCAGGAGACCGCGGACGGCATCGCCGAACTGCGGGCGGCGCGGCTGCCGGTGGGCCGGATCATCGTGAACATGGTGCGGCCCGAGGTGCTGGACGCGGCCGACCTGGATCTCGTACGGGCCGTGCCGCGCACCGCCGTCGCCCAGTCGCTGTCCGCCGCCGGGCTCGGCGGGGCGCGGCGCGGTGGCAATGCCGAGAAGCTGGTGGATCCGCTGCTCGCGCAGGCCGAGGAGTACGCCGAGCGGTACGCCCTGGAGCACGACCAGCGGGCCGTACTCGCCGAGCAGGGCCTGCCGTTGCACGAACTGCCGTTGCTCGCCGAGGGCATGGACCTCGCGGGCCTGTACGAACTCGCCACCGAGCTGCGGAAGCAGGGGATGTCATGAGTCCGGACCCGGCCCAGGCGCAGGACCCCGCCCGCTCCCATCAGATCTCCCACGCGCGCGTGCTCGACGTCGACCCGCTGCTCGACGACCCGGAGACCCGGATCGTGGTGTGCTGCGGCTCGGGCGGGGTCGGCAAGACGACCACCGCGGCGGCGCTCGGGCTGCGGGCCGCCGAGCGGGGGCGCCGGGTCGTCGTCCTGACCATCGACCCGGCCCGCAGGCTCGCCCAGTCCATGGGCATCGACTCGCTGGACAACACTCCGCGGCGGGTGAAGGGCGTCGACGGGGACGGCGAACTGCACGCCATGATGCTGGACATGAAGCGCACCTTCGACGAGATCGTCGAGGCGCACGCGGACCGCGAGCGGGCGGCCGCGATCCTGAGCAACCCCTTCTACCAGTCGCTCTCGGCGGGCTTCGCGGGCACGCAGGAGTACATGGCGATGGAGAAGCTGGGCCAGCTGCGCGCCCAGCACGACTGGGACCTGATCGTCGTGGACACCCCGCCGTCGCGCTCGGCCCTCGACTTCCTGGACGCGCCGAAACGTCTCGGCTCGTTCCTGGACGGCAAGCTGATCCGGCTGCTGACCGCCCCGGCGAAGCTGGGCGGACGGGCCGGGATGAAGTTCCTCAATGTCGGCATGTCGATGATGACCGGCACGATCGGCAAGCTGCTCGGCGGTCAACTCCTCAAGGACGTCCAGACGTTCGTGGCCGCGATGGACACCACCTTCGGCGGGTTCCGCACGCGCGCGGACGCGACGTACAAACTGCTTCAGGCGCCCGGCACCGCGTTCCTGGTGGTCGCGGCCCCGGAGCGGGACGCGTTGCGCGAGGCCGCGTACTTCGTGGAGCGGCTGGCGGCCGAGGACATGCCGCTGGCCGGTCTGGTGCTCAACCGGGTCCACGGCAGCGGAGCCGCCCGGCTGTCGGCCGAGCGGGCACTCGCCGCCGCGGAAAATCTTGAAGAGCCCCGCATTGTCGATCAGGTGGGCGGGAAAGCTGGACTTCGTAACTCTCCCGACACGTACGGCAGTTCAGAATCTCCCGCTTCCGGGACATCGGCTCGTGCCGCAGCTCCTGACGAAGGCTCCCCCGCCGACACCGACCAGGAGCGGTCCGCCGCCACGGACGACAAGCCCTCCGACGACGAGCGATCCGTAGAACAACTCACCGCAGGCCTGCTCAGGCTGCATGCCGACCGGATGCGGCTGCTCTCCCGCGAGCAGCGCACACGTGACCGCTTCACCGCACGCCACCCCGAGGTGGCCGTGGCCGAAGTGGCCGCGCTGCCCGGCGACGTGCATGACCTCGCGGGGCTGCGGGACATCGGGAACCGGCTCGCGGCCGGTCGGCCGGAGCTGCCCGAGACAACGGTCTGACGCGGACCTCCGGGCGCGTGCCCCGGGGATCGCCCGAGGTCGGCGCCGAAGGGACCGGTGGGCCTCAGCCCACCGCCGCGTAGTTCTCGTAGATCTCGTCGTCGTCGAGGGGGATGATGCCGACCCCTCGTTCGTACTCGATGCGCGCGGTCTCCAGTAGCCGGCGCCATGAAGTGACAGTGGGCCGCCTGCGCAGCAGTGCGCGGCGCTCCCGCTCCGTCATTCCTCCCCACACGCCGAATTCGACGCGGTTGTCGAGCGCATCGGCGAGGCACTCCGTGCGTACCGGACATCCGGTGCACACTGCCTTCGCCCTGTTCTGCGCTGCTCCTTGAACGAACAGTTCATCCGGATCGGTAGTGCGGCAGGCCGCCTGCGCACTCCAGTCGGTAACCCAGCCCATACCGGCGCCGTCCTCTCCCGAATCGAGGCTCCCCCACGGCGGCAGCGGCATATTCACCGCCGCCAGTTGAGGACGTTACGGAAGGTGGGCACAGCGCAACACCCCCTTCGGGCCCAATCTTGAATGGCCCGAACGGACTATGGGTAAGCGGCAGATCACCCGGGGGAGTGAGGGGGCGACATGCGTGACTTTCCCGGCGAACCGGGACAGTTGTCATGCGCCACAACGGGCACCAGGTGACACAGGAGGCGGATTCGGACACGCCCCCCACAAAAAACTTGGGAACGACCGGAACGATTCGGGGTCGCCGGACGTATTGATACGTGACCGCTCTGCTGTGACAGTTGAGAGCAGCTTAGGCCAAGGCCTAGACACGTGTCCGGCGAATGAGAACGTAGGCTGCCCCCATGCCAAAAAAGCGCTCGGGTGGTGGTCTGTCCCCTCTGCAGCAGGCCACCAAGTTCCTCGGTGTCAGTGTGCTCGCCGGTGCCGTCATGGCCGGAATCGCGTTGCCCGCGGCCGGCGCGCTGGGACTCGCTGCCAAGGGCTCGGTCCAGGGATTCGACGACATCCCGGACAATCTGAAGAGCCCTCAGCTGAGCCAGCGCACCACGATCCTGGACAGCAAGGGCAACCAGCTGGCCTCGGTCTACTCCCGTGACCGCACGGTGGTGGAGCTCAAGGACATCTCGCCGTACATGCAGAAGGCGATCGTCGCGATCGAGGACTCGCGCTTCTACCAGCACGGCGCGATCGACCTGAAGGGCGTCCTGCGCGCCCTCAACAAGAACGCGCAGAGCGGCGGGGTCTCCGAGGGCGCCTCGACGCTCACCCAGCAGCTGGTGAAGAACTACTTCATCGAGGAGGCCGGCGACGACCCGACGAAGGTCGCGCAGGCCACTCAGCAGACGCTGGGCCGCAAGGTCCGCGAGCTGAAGTACGCGATCCAGATCGAGGAGAAGCTCGGCAAGAAGAAGATCCTCGAGAACTACCTGAACATCACCTTCTTCGGCGAGCAGGCCTACGGCGTCGAGGCCGCGTCCGAGCGCTACTTCTCCAAGCACGCCAAGGACCTGAACCTCCAGCAGTCGGCGCTCCTCGCGGGCATCGTGCAGTCGCCCACGCGCTACGACCCGATCAACGACGAGGCCGAGGCCAAGAAGCGCCGCAACACCGTGCTGGCCCGCATGGCCGAGGTCGGCGACATCTCCAAGGCGGAGGCCCTCAAGGCCGAGCAGTCCGACCTCGGCCTGAAGGTCAGCCAGCCGAAGAACGGCTGCATCACCGCGGTCAAGGGCGCCAGCTTCTTCTGCAAGTACGTCGAGAAGGTCTTCCTGAGCGACCCGGTCTTCGGCAAGACCAAGGAGGCCCGGGCGAAGATCTGGAACCAGGGCGGCCTGACGATCCGTACGACCCTGGACCCGCAGGCCCAGGACTCGGTGCAGGCCTCGCTCAAGGAGCACATCTACAAGTCGGACAAGGTCGCCGCGGCGGCCACCCTCGTCGAGCCCGGCACCGGCAAGATCCTCGGCATGGGCCAGTCGAAGCCGTACGGCTACGGCAAGAACGAGACCGAGTACAACTACTCGGTCAACGCCGACATGGGCGGCTCGAACTTCGGCTTCCCGACCGGTTCGACGTTCAAGCCGTTCGTGGCGGCGGCCGCGCTGGAGCAGGGCCTGCCGGCCACCCAGCAGTACCCGGCGCCGTACTCGATGGACTACCCGAGCCCCGTCTCGACCTGCAGCGGCAAGAACTGGGTCAACACGGACGGCGCGACGGTGGAGAACGAGAGCGAGTCGGAGAAGGGTCCGTACGCGCTGAAGGAGGCGATGGCCAAGTCGGTCAACACCTACTTCGTGCAGATGATCTCCGACATCGGTCTGTGCCCCGTGGTGAGCATGACCAGCAAGCTCGGCGTCGTGCAGGGCAACGGCGACAAGATCCCCGAGGTCCCGGCCATCGCGCTCGGTTCCAAGGGCCTCTCGCCGCTGACGATGGCCTCCGCGTACGCGGCCTTCGCCAACGAGGGCACGTACTGCACGCCGATCGCCATCGAGTCCATCACCCAGAAGGTGGGCAACGAACAGAAGTCGCTCGCCGTCCCCAAGTCCACCTGCTCGCGGGCGATGAGCAAGAAGACCGCCGACACGATCAACACCGTGCTGCGCGGCGTGGTCGACTCCGGCACCGGCCAGGAGGCCGGCCTCACCGACCGCGAGAGCGCCGGTAAGACGGGTACGACGGACTCCCGCAAGAACGCCTGGTTCGTCGGCTACACGCCGCAGCTCGCGGGCGCGGTCTGGGTCGGCAGCGCCAAGCAGAACGTCGAGATGACCAGCATCCGCATCGGCGGCGTCTGGCACGACCAGGTCTACGGCGCCGACACCCCCGGCCCGATCTGGAAGGACGCCATGACCGGCGCCCTGGAGGGCAAGCAGGCCGAGTCCTTCCAGCTCGTCAACATCCCGGACCCCGTCAAGAAGGACAAGGGCAACGACGGCGGCAAGAACAACGACAACGGGGGCACGACCACCGACGGCGGCACCACCGGCACGACCGACGGCGGCACCACCCCGACCCCGACGATCTCCTTGCCGGACGGCTTCATCCAGGGCACGACGAACGGCGGCAACAACGGCAACGGGAACGGCGGCAACAGGGGATAGCACCCCGGCTGCCGGTAGTTCTTCTGCTTCTTCGTCTACGACGACGGGGGCGCCCCTTGTGGAAGGGGCGCCCCCGTCGTCGTAGCCACATGTGTGTACGGCGTCGTAGCCACATGTCTGTGTTCGGCGGGTGGGTCAGCCGGCGAGCAGCTTCTTCACCACGGCGGCGACGCGGCCGCCCTCGGCCAGTCCGGCCACCTTCGGGTTCACGATCTTCATGACGGCGCCCATGGCGCGCGGCCCCTCGGCGCCGGCCGCCTTCGCCTCCTCGACGGCCTGGGAGACGATCGCGGTCAGCTCCTCGTCGCCGAGCTGCTTGGGCAGGTACTCGGCGAGGACCTCGCCCTCCGCCTTCTCCTGCGCGGCCTGCTCCGGGCGACCACCCTGTTCGAAGGCGTCCGCGGCCTCGCGGCGCTTCTTCGCCTCCTTGGTGATCACCTTGAGGACCTCGTCGTCGGAGAGCTCGCGCTTCTCCTTGCCCGCGACCTCCTCCTTGGTGATCGCGGCGAGCGTCAGCCGGAGCGTGGAGGAACGCAGCTTGTCCTGCGCCTTGATCGCGGTGTTGAGGTCTTCCTGGAGCTTCGCCTTGAGCGTCGTGGTCATGGGTGTGATTCTCGCAGGTGCGCAACCGGCTCCGCCCGCCGATTTACCGGGCCGCGGCTTTAAGGGGCTGCGGCCGACGGGGTGTCAGTGGGGTCTGACACGATGGAGGAATGCGCGCGCGATATGGAGTACCTCTGGGAATTGCGGCGGCCGGTGCCGCCGGTGTGGTCTACGCGGCGGGCTTCGAGGTCCGCTCCTTCCGCCTGCGCCGGGTGACGGTCCCGGTGCTGCCGGCGGGCATGCGACCGCTCAGAGTCCTCCAGGTCTCCGACATCCACATGGTCGGCGGCCAGCGCAAGAAACAGCGCTGGCTGCGCTCGCTCGCGGGCCTGCGTCCCGACTTCGTGATCAACACCGGCGACAACCTCTCCGACCCGGAGGGCGTCCCCGAGGTCCTGGACGCGCTGGGTCCGCTGATGGAGTTCCCGGGGGCGTACGTCTTCGGCTCCAACGACTACTACGGCCCCAAACCCCGTAATCCCGCCCGGTACTTGTTCGAGAAGACCGCGGGCCGCCACGGGCTGAACGGCAACCCGCCCGTCGTAGGAGCCATCCACAACCCGTGGGAGGACCTGCGGGACGGCTTCGACGCGGCGGGCTGGCTCAACCTGACGAACACGCGCGGCACGCTGAAGCTCGAGGGCGCGTCGGTGGAACTGACGGGCCTGGACGACCCGCACATCAAACGCGACCGCTACGCGCGCGTGGCCGGCGGCCCGTCGGACGACGCCGACTTCTCGATGGGCGTGGTGCACGCGCCGTACCTGCGGGCACTGGACGCGTTCACGGCGGACGGCTATCCCCTGATCCTCGGCGGCCACACGCACGGCGGCCAGCTCTGCATCCCGTTCTACGGCGCCCTGGTGACCAACTGCGACCTGGACACGGACCGGGTGAAGGGCCTGTCCCGGCATACGGCGGAGGGCCGGACGTCGTACCTGCACGTGTCGGCGGGGTGCGGGACGAACCGGTACACGCCGGTGCGGTTCGCCTGTCCGCCGGAGGCGACGTTGCTGACGCTGGTGGGCCGGGAGTAGGAGGTATCGGGTACCGGGTGGGCTCCGTGCTCCGGACCGGGTACCTCGTCCAGCCCACCCGTATCGCCCCCTTTGCCCTCGCTGTCTAGCGTGAGGGCATGACCGCTCCGATACCCAGGGACATTCCGGACCTCCCCGCGGTACCCGGTATGCCCGCGCTGCTCGCCTCACCCGTTCCCGCCACCGCGGTGGTGGCCCCGTACCGCCGCCCGCTGGCAGCGGTGTACCGACTGCTGGTCGCGCTGTCGGCGGCATCGGCGGTGACCGTCGACCTGCTCCTCGGCAGCCCGATCCGGGTGCTGACCTACTTCACGATCCAGAGCAACATCCTGCTGGCCCTGGTCATGATCGTCGCGTCCCGCCGAGCGTGGACGGCCCGCCGCCCCCTCTCCCCGCTGGTCACAGGCGCAGCGCTGCTCTACATCACGATCACCGGCCTGGTGTACCACCTGATCCTGACGCACGCGTCGAGCCCGTTCGCGATGACGGGCGGTACGACGTCGCCCACCGGCTGGCAGGCGGTGACGAACCAGATCCTGCACACGGTCACCCCGATCGCGGCGGTGATCGACTGGCTGCTCCTGACCGCCCCCGGCCGGCTGCACCTGCGGATGGCGGCGACGTGGCTGCTGTACCCGCTGACGTACCTGGCGGTGTATCTGGCCCGCGGCGAACTGATCCTCCCCGGCACGCCGGGCCGCTACCTCTACACCTTCCTGGACGTCGAACACCACGGCTACAAGAGCGTCCTGGGCAACGCCCTCCTCCTAGGCCTCGCCTTCTACGCCCTCTCCGTCCTCCTCGTAGCCCTCGACCACGCCCGCCCCAACCCGATCCGCCACCGCGCCAAAACCGGATTTCGTCTCCAGCCACCGGTGGGCTAAAGTAAACGACGTCGCCGCGATGAGCAGCAGCACCGCGAGATGAGTGGCGACATCGGGGTGTAGCGCAGCTTGGCAGCGCGCTTCGTTCGGGACGAAGAGGTCGTGGGTTCAAATCCCGCCACCCCGACAGCCAGATAGCAGTTCAGAGGGCCCTCACCGGATCGGTGAGGGCCCTCTGGCGTTGCTGCGTGTCTAACTGCGTGACTATCGCTTCCTGAGTGCCTTAGCGTCTACGGCTTCCGCGGATCGGCTCCGAAGATGCCATCCATGACGACGGCACCGGTTTGGATCACGGGCCGGATCTGCTTCCGGTAGACCTCCTCGGTCACGGCGGTACCCGAGTGCCCGACAAGCCGGGAGATCTCCTCCAGGGGGACGGCCCGGTCGGAGAGCAGCGAGACGAAGCTGTGCCGGAGCTCCCGGGGCGTCCACTCGACGGCGTTGACTCCGTCGACATCCTTGAGCGCCTGACGGAAGGCGCGGCGGACGTTGGCTGCATCGAGCGGCTTGCCCACGGCCGAGGAGAAGACGAGCCCGTGTTCCTCCCACTCCTCGTCAGCGGCGAGCCGGTCCCACCCCTGTTCCTCGAACTGCTGCCACAGCGCTTCCACACAGCGCGCCGGCAGGGCGAGGGTGCGCCGGGACTTCCGCGTCTTGGTGTCTCCACTCCGCCGGACCGACCGCCAGACGGCGATGTGCGGAGGCTGCGGCGGGTCGAAGTCCTGCCGCCCCTTCAGAAAGACGTGGTCCCAAGTGAGTGCCCGCAGCTCCTCCGTGCGGGCCCCGGTCAGCAGGGCGACGACGATGTACGCGTGCATGGAGGTTCCAGCAGCCCCCTTCAGTACGGCCTCGGCCTGGACGAAGGTGAGTGCCTTTGACGGCCGCCCCGCCTGTCCCTGCGGCACCGAGCACAGCTCGACGACGTTGCGCTTCACCTTGTCCCGCGCCATGGCCCGCTTGACCGCACGGTTCAGGCAGGAGTGGAGGCCCTGGAGGGTACGCGTGCTGAGTGTCTTCGCCTTGGTAGCCAACCAACGGTCCACGTCTTCCGCACTGAGGTCACGGAGCTTGCGAGCACCGAGCGACGGAATGACGTGCTTCTCGCTCATGAGCGTGGCCGTTTCGACGGTGCTGGGGTCGAGGCCGGCCAGGCCGTAGGCGAGCCAGTCCGTGACTGCGTTCTTGACCGTGTAGTTGGTGGGCGCGATGGCGAGGCCGTCCTCGTGGTCCCGCAGCACCTCTTTGAGCTTGTTCTTCGCCTCCGTCTTGGTCCTGCCACTCCCCCGCTTCACGATCCGCTTCCCGCTCGGGTCGAAACCGAGGTTCGCCGTGGCGATCCAACGCTGTCTCTTCTCGTCCCAGTGAAGACCGCCGTCACCGCGACTACGACGCTTGGTCATCAGGCAGCACGCTCCGACTGCCCGGAGATGAAGTCGTGGAGAGCGGAAGCGGGGATACGTCGGCACCTACCGATGGCGACGGAACGCAGACGCCGGGTGCGGATCAGGTCGTAGACCGTGGACCGCCCGACCTTGAGGCGAGCCATGACGTCGACCACGGTCAACAGCTCGTCGTCACGCATGTGTTGGTTCTCCTTCCGTTCCGGGGGCGGGTTCGAGGGACGCGGCGAGCCAGGCTTCGGTGTCAGAGAGGCCGGTTCCGGCGAAGACCCAGTGGGCGAGGACGTATGTCGTGTCGTTCTCTCGCCCGTTGAGCGCTGCGGCTTGGGCGCGACGCCAGTCGGCTCGGGCGTCGCGCAGAGCGCCGAGGGTGGTGGAGTAGCGGCGGGACTTGGTGGAGAAGTGGCCGCGGAAGCCGAGCATGTGGGCCCAGGCTCGGAGGCGGAGGTGTTCAAGGCTCTTGCGGGCGCCGAGGGTCCAGGCGGTTCGGATCATGCGGCGCGCGTGGTCGCTGATACGGGCGTGGGCCAGTTCGGCGAGGAACCGAATCGGTCGGTCCAGGGCGCCCGTTGTCGTTTCGGCGCCCTTGGTGGCGTATTTCGCGATGTACGCGGCTACGGCCCGATCGGTGAGTTCCTGGCCACCGTCGAAGTCGGCGGAACGGATCGGACGGACGTCGAGCTGACGGCCGAACGCGAAGGCGTGCGAGCGCGCCTCGATCACTGGGCCCTCTACGCGGGCTGCGGAGGCAGCGGAACGAATGGCATCCGCCAGCAGTTCGGCCGTGGCCCAGGCCGGAGGCGGAGTGTCGCCGCCTTCCGGGCCGTCGAGGCGGATGACCGCATGGAAGTGGACGGCGCCGCGCTTCTGGTACTCGGCGACCTTGGCGAAGGAAATCCGGGCGTGATTGCGGAACGTGCGTTGGGTGAGGCCGGCGAGCTTGGCGACCTCACGGCGGAGGTAGATCGAGAAGCGCCGCCAAAGGGCACCTGCGTGCGCGTTCCAGAGGACGGCAGCTTCGTAGTCGTAGGTGTCGGGGTTGAGCGGGGTACCGAGTTCGGTGTCGTCCTGGTCGTGGGAGATGCCGCAGCGGCAAGGGCGTCCATCGGTCCGGCGGTTGTGGACCGGGCCGAAGCCCGGGGCGGTGAAGGTCGCGAAGACGCGGGGGTGCGTGGCTACCCGGTCAGTTGTGCCCTTGCCGCCGCGAAGTCCGGCAGTGATCAGGTGGAAGGTGTCACGACGGTAGGTCTCGGCGCAGGCCGGGCAGCGGGTTGCTCGGCGGTTGTTGCAGCGGACCAGGAGGTGACCGGCCGGGAGGGCCGCCGAGTCCAGTCTGCGGAGGAGATTGCCGATCTCGCCGGTCGCGGTGTCGACGTCGTATTCGGTGCGGTGACCGTCGAGGCGTACGGGGTGGGTGCAGCCGCCCAGGCCCGCGAGTTGTCGGGCGAGTCCGGGCATGTTGCCCAGGGCGGCGAGGGTGCTCAGCTCCGCCAGCGGGGGCGGGGTCGAGTGCGTAAGGATGGGAGTCCCTTTCGGCTGTTTCGGTGGTTGGGAGGGACGGTCCCCGGGGTGGCGGGATGCTTGGCGGCGTTTGCCACCCCGGCGGCCGGTCAGCGCCTGTTGGCGTTGCTGACGAGGGAGCGCAGGACCACGGCTGCTATGGCCACGGACACGGCCGTGACGGCGACGGCCGCCAGGAGCGCGGTGAGGACGATGCCGACGACGACCACGGCAACGACCGCGCCCACGTAGGGGGTGAGCGGGCGACCGGTGGGCGGTACAGGGGCCGGGCTCTGCGCCTGGTGGTGCGCGGTGATCGTCGTAGGCGGGTGCAGGGTTTCGGGGAGCTGCGGGCGGAACAACACGGTGTGCCTCCTTGTCACTTGCCAGTGCCGTCGACGACGCCGACCCCAGTGCGGGTGCCGGTTTCGATCGCGGGGGCGAGGAAGGTGTGCGAGAGCCAGAAGCCGAACAGAGCGATCACGACGGCGACCCACATGCGCACGCCGAGGAACTTGATCGCGGTCCAGGCGATGACGCCCAGGACGAAGACAAGGGGGAGAGAGACAGTCACGGGATCTCCTCAGCGGACGCGAAAGCGGTGGGTGCGGGCAGCTAGTTCGGCGGCGGCGCGGCTGTCGTAGTCGACGGAGGCACCGCAACGCGGGGCGGTGCAGGCGGCGATGTGCTTTTCGCGGCCACGGTCGTCGTTGTACGTGGCGACCTGGACGGGGCCGATCCGGACGACTCGGCGGAAACGAGGGTTGGCGGTCATCAGGGCAGCTCCTTCGGGCCGTCGTGGTTCTCGCCGGTGAAGTCGGCGACGTGGTCGAGCAGCCACCGCCGGATCTCCTCGCCCTCGACGTCGTCGGCGATGAGGATCACGGGTTCGGCGATGAGCATTGCTTCGGTGAGGCGGTTCTGGCGGGTCAGCTCGGCAGCGCGGTTCAGCGCGCGGAGCGTGGACGGACGCATGAGTGGAAGTGCTCCTGGGTTCAGGTGAGTTGGGCGGCGATGGCTTCGGCGAGCGGCAGCGGGACGCCGAGCCGGGCACGAAGGGTCGGGATGTCGATCGGTGCTCCCGTCCGGGCCCGGTGTTCGTCGGCGACCTTGCGGGCGTGGGCAACGAGGGCGGGCGGAACGGGAGTTGTCGGCGGCGGAGCGGTTTCGAGTTCCGCGGTCGGCAGTTCGGCCGGAGGTGCTTGCGGCTCGGGTACGTCGTTCGAGCCGTGGGCGAGGAGCGTTCCGCCGAGGAAGGCAACGGCAGGCCATCCGGCGACGAGGATGCGCAACCAAGCCGGTACGGCGTCCAGGTCGAGCAGCCCGGCCGTGGCGATGTTGGCGCCGAGCGACGTGGTCAGTGCGACCAGGAACCAGCACCAGCCAGCCGCTTTCGAACCACCGGAGCGCAGTCGCCGCCAGGCCGCGACCAACAACAGGTCGACGGAGACCGGGTAGGCCCAGGCTTTCCAGCCGTTCTGTCCAGCAGCGGCGGCCAGGTCGTGAAGGTGAGCGAAGGACAGTGCAGCGGCGATCAGAGCTTGGACGAGTACGGCGTCAGGGCGGACGGGCAAGGTACGCACGGCGGCACTCCTTCCGGTTCCAGGCATGGCAGGGGTAGGGACTTGGCGCGGGACGGCCGCGCCGGCCGATGGTTCGGAGGGAGCTACTCGGCGACCGGGCGGGGAGCGACAGCCGTTCCGGAGGCCGCTACAGACACGGGCGGGACGTACGGCTTGAAGGGCGCAAGCGCAGGAACGTCCGGGGCGAGGTGCGCCGACTCACGGCAGAGAGCCGCAGCGCTGGCGAGGGACAGGTAGGGGGTACGGATGCGTGACCAGCCGCCGGAGGTGTCACCGACGACGGCGAGGCCAGGCAACTCGGGGGCGATGGAACAGGCCGCGTAGACCGCTTCGGGCGCGATGTCGCCGAGTGCCATTTTCGCGGAGGCTTCGTCGTTGACGCGGTGGCAGACGCGGCCGGTGAGCTGGGCGCGGAGCATGGTGGCGCCCTTGCCGAGTTCGGCGCCGAAGCGCTGGCCACACACCTCCAGGTACATGCCGGCCGCGCGGCCGAGCTGGGCAAGCCGGATGAGGTGGGTGACCATCTCATCCCGCCGTTCCTCGTCCTTGCGCGTGGCGACGAGGAAGAGTTCGGCCACCTCGTCGACGAACAGCACGATGGGAGCCGGGCGTTCGCTCTCGGGCAGGCCCCAGATGTCTGAAGTGATCTCCTCGTCGGGGGTGTTGGGGGCGATGCCCTGCCGGGACTTGATCAGGTCATAGCGGTCCTCCATCTCCTTGACCAGGAGCGGCAGCAACTCGGCTGCTTCGTCAGGGTCGGTGGCCAGTGCGGAGAGCCGCGAGGCGAAGGGCGCCAGTTCGACGCCGCGCTTGCAGTCGATGCCGACCAGGGCGACGGACTGGGCCGCGAGTCCGGCGACCAGGTGGCGCAGGTACATGGACTTGCCCGATAGCGTTGCGCCGAGGACGAGTTCGTGCGGTACGGCGCGGTAGTCACGGACGAACGCGGTCGCGTCCTCCCGTAGCGCCACCGGCACCCGGAGAAGCCCGCTCTCGACGCGGCGCGGCCTCCGCACCGTGCGCAGCACGTCGAAGCCGATCAGCCGAAGTTCGACGACTCCAGGCTTGATGTCCCGTACGTGCACGGCGTGAACTCCCCATGCGTGCCGCAGCCGTTCGACTGACGCTGCCACATCCGCCGGTTCCTGCCCCGGGGCCAGCCGCAGCCGAACCCGGAGCCCCGTCGAAGTCGGCCGGATCATTCCCCGACGCGGGGGAACCGGTCGCACCTCCCGCCTGGTAGTGGCCCGGACGGCCAAGGCCCGCCAGCGAGACGGCTCGACCGTCAGCCCACAGGCGTCCATGGTCGAGGAGTACGAGGCCAGTAGCCGGGCCACCGAGAGCGGCAGCCCGACCGTGGACCAATACGCCGCCGGGTGGGCGTGCCGGGCGTAGGCCGCGCCGCCTATCGCGGCGAGCGACCCACCCAGCTCGGCGAACGTGGTCAGATCCGTCACGGTGATCAACCCGCCTGAGCGACCGGAACCGGGAAGGCACCCGGTGCGATCGCAGTCGCGCGGTAGGCGATGCCGTGCCGCTGCTGGCCGTTGAACACGCTCTCCCACGGCCGGGCGATGAGGCCCGGCAGGGACACCGGAGCGCCAACGGTCAGGCCCTCCGTTACACCGCTTTCAGGAATGGTGACCTGGATGATCGACGAGTCCCCCTCGTCGATGAAGACGACGCCGACGGTCATGAGCGCCTCGCCACTCACGGTGTCCTTCGCGATCTCACCGGTCTGCCGGTCGCGCACCTTCGGTGCCGGGGCTTCGGTGAGAAGGATCGTGGCGGACGCGGCGTCAACTCGGATTACACGCACAGAGAGTTCTCCTTCAGGTTCGATCAACTTGCCACCTGACAAGTTGACTTAGCAAGTTCGAAGTTAGGGATGACAAGTTGACTTGTCAAGTCAATGAAGCGCGGAAATCTCAGGCAACTGGCCCCGGACAGGGCTCAGTTCAGACGATAGGTGTCTTCCAACTCCTGCCGATCGGCAGGAAGTAGGACGTCAGAGACCTGTAGCGCTTGCCCGGAGGCATCGCACGCGACCACCAGGACACTGAGGACGGGCACGCCGTCCGGGACCTCCAGAAGCTCGACCTCGTCGCGCTCGGGCAACCGAGCCGAGACCCGTTCCGTCACATGGTCGAAGCGGAGCTTCTTCCGTGCTTCCAGGTGCGCACGGGTACCACCGCTCAAGGGGGTGGCACTCTCCAGGTCGGTGCCCTCGATCAGGCCGGCGGGGAAGTACGACGAGACCAGCTCGACGGGTTCGCCATCCTCCTCGACCAGGAACCGGCGTACGAGAACCTTGGCGCGCTTCGGCAGCCCGAGCACACTGGCGACGCGCGCCGGAACGGGGACACGGCCGACCTCGACCAGGCGCCCCGAAGCCCGAGACTCATCGCGCGTGAGCGCTTCAGTCCCCCGGCGATCCCTCTTCTCGACCGCAGCAGGACGCCCGCGCACGATCGTGCCGTACCCCTGCCGCGACTCCAGCCAGCCATCACGCTTCAGCAGCTCCAGGGCCCGGACGACGGTCGGGCGGGACATCCCGAAAGCCTGCACCAGTTGGTTTTCACTGGGCACGCGGGTTCCGGGGGCGTATGTGCCATCCTCGATGCGCCCCTGAAGGGTCTGCGCGAGGCGAACGTACTTCGGTGCCTCCACGTCATACGCCATCAACGCCGCCGCCTGTCAATATTGGCCAAGTCAACTGGTCAACCAGACTAGCGGCAGTGCATATAGAAAAGAACCCAGGCGCCCCTTCAGGCCGGCCAGGCATCGGCCACTACGAAGGAGACGACCGTGCCGCCGAAGCGACTGGGCCCGGAGTGCCACGACTCGGCGATCGAGTCGACCAGCAGCAGCCCGCGCCCATGCGCATCGTTGGCATCCGGGTGCCGCAACCGTACGTTCGCCGGGAATCCAGGGTTGTGGACCTCGACCCGGAGCGAGGCGCCATCCCGGAACCATTCCACCCGCACAAGCCACGGGTCGTCGGCCCGCCCGTAGCGGATGGCGTTGGTCACCAATTCCGAGATCATCAGCGCGCAGTCGTCGATCGAACAGGCCGGGTTGTACGGGGCGATGAACTTCCGGAACCAGCGCCGGGCCCTGGGGACGGACTCCGGAGCAGGATGCAGGCTCATCGCGCCGAGTCGCGGTGAGCCCTCAGAGGGGTGGTGGTCGATCGCGTAAGTCATCCGCGTCTACTCCTTGCCGCTGCCGTCGCAGTCGAGGCAGCGCCGCTTCGATGTGGCACGGGTGCGGTCAGCAGCAGCGGCGAGCGTCAGGGACGTGCGCGAACCGACGCGCTTCCAGCCACGTCCCCGACAACTCCGGCAAGGTAAGCGCGCTCCCTGGTCCGGCCGCTGACTCGTCACTCCGTGCCCCCTTCCGATCAAGTAGCCTTAGCCACTTACTGGATAGTGGCATTAGCCACTTGCAACGCGCAAGCGGTTCGACGAAGTGACGAACCATCAGGTGAGCGGATACCCCTGCTCGAACGCCCAGCGGTGCGGCGGATAGGTGGCCTCGGCGAACTCCAACGGCCGGTCCTGGAGGTCGAAGACGACGTGATGCACGACCAACACCGCAGAGCCAGGCTCAAGTTGAAGGTCAGCCACCTCCTCCTCGGTCCCGGGCCTGGCACACATGCGATCCTCGGCGTAACTCCCCTGCCGGCCCGTCGAGTTCTCGACGTACATCAGGGTGCCTTCCTGGATTCGCTCCGGCTCCAGCAGCTTGAGCGCCCGTTGCCCGACGTCCGGCGCGAACCACGAAGTGGACAGCGAGAGGGGCCCGTCCTGGTTGTTGGTGACACGCCGGCGATGCACGGCCCGCCGATCCTTCACCAGGCCCAACGCCTCAGCGACGTGGTCCGGCGCCTCCAGCCACCCGGCCGACGTGATCACCGCGTACTCACCGGACGTGTAGATCTTTCCGGTCTGCCGGGCTCGCCCGTACAACTCCCGCGCACGACGGTTCACTTCAAGGCTCCGCACGTACGTGCCGGACCCCTGCCGCTTCTCTACGAGTCCCTGATGGCTCAGCGCCTCCAACGACCGCGCCGCCGTCGGCCGGGACACCTTCCAACTCACCGCCAACTGTCGCTCCGAAGGAACCTCGTCCCCCGGCCGCAGGTCACCCCGAAGGATCTGATCACGGATGAAGTGCGCGATCTGGAGATACTTCGGCTGAGCCTCCTCAATCTGAGGCATGTCCCCTCCTCGTCCAAGTGGCTATAGCCTCTAGCCACTATAGAGCGAGTGGTCAAGGGGCGACCCCGTACGCTTGGGCCCATGACGCGGTTGATCGTCGCAGCAGGAGGAGGGGGCGACGCAGTCGCCGCCGCAATGCTTGACGCCGCCCTCTACGGCGACGGGGACCATGCGGTGATCCTCACTTACGCGTGGGACCGCCTGCTGATCGACCCGATACCGGGCCCAAGAAGCGCCGACGACTTCACCGGCCTCGAAGTGATCACCCCGGCCGTCCGGAAGGTGCCGGCGGAGGCTCGCCCCATCGCTCCGGCAGGTTCGACGCTCCCCCGACTCGCCGCAGAACTCCCGCACACAATCGCGTTGATCGACCCGAGGCACGGCGCTGAGGGTGTGACGCGCCAGGTCGAAGAACTGCTCACCCACTTGCAACCGACCACAATCGACCTCCTGGACGTAGGCGGCGACGTGCTGGCCCGCGGCGGCGAACCGACGCTGAGGAGCCCTCTCGCCGACTCCTTGACGCTGGCAGCATGCGGCCAAGTGAACGCGCCAATACGGCTGTTGGTCGCAGGCCCCGGCCTGGACGGCGAACTGTCACACGAGGATTTGCGCGGCCTGCTCGGTCCAGTGGTCCACACGTTCACGGCGAAGGACGTCGAACCGATCGGCTCGGTCCTGGAGTGGCACCCCTCCGAGGCAACCGGGATGCTCGCTGCAACAGCCCGAGGTGTACGCGGCACGTGCGAGGTCCGGGACGCGGGACTTCCCATCCCTCTCACCGACGAGAGCCCGACCGTCCACGAAGTCGACCTGGACGAGGCCCTGAGCCGCAACGAGTTGGCCCGCGCCATCATGGCGACAACCACCCTGGACGAGGCAGAGGCCTTGAGCCGCGAGGTCTGCGGCTTCTCGGAAATCGACTACGAGCGCAACAAGGCTCTTTGGCTCAAGGAGCAACAGCCGGCGAGGCTCGACGCCGACTCAGTACTGCCACAGCTCGCCCAGTTCGAGGCCGAAGCACGAAGCCGTGGAGTCACCCACACGACGTTCCGCCACCTCACCGAGGTCTTGCACCTCGACGGCTCACAGCGCGATGACCTGCGCCGACTGCTCCTCAACAGCCACCCGGAGCAGTACGCAGCCCCGTTGTGGAGCATTACGGCCGATGGCCCCCAGGGGCCGAGCCGGACACCATGAGCGCCTACAGCAGCGATCAGGACCTCAACGTGCACGACATCACCGGCAACGGCACGGAACTCGACGTCGCCACCAACCTACTCAACGGTGACATCAGGCTCTCGATCCTGTGGACCCAAGAGATCCTCTTGTCCGCCGACGCCGCCGACCAGGTAGCCGACGCTCTTCGCCGAGCCGCAACACAGTCCCGCAGCATCACAGCCGCCCCAAGCGCCGACTGAGTAACAACCTTCTCTACTGGTTCAAGGCGGCTCGCTCCGCTCCCCGGGCGCGGCACGGCCCCCGGCCGGGCCTGCGCTCCTGTCTCCGCCCCGCTCCAGCCCGGCCAGGGGCCGTGCCGCGCTCATGGCAATCAGCCGCCTAATGTCAGAGAACGGGTACGCCGCGGCTGGGGCGGTCGGCTCCACGAACCTTGGCTTGCGTCGCAATGGGGTCACCTCTGATGGAACCCGCCGCGCAACAAGCCTCGGCCTGCAGCCAACATGCTGTGAATAGCGGGCCCTGTGATGGGAATAGATGCCTCACCTCTCCGCCTCACGACCGAAATGAAAGCTCCCTCCATTTTCCCATCCACGATAGCCCCATGGACAAGAAACGGCTTGTTCTCCTCCGCTTGCGGTGGAACGAGAATCGATAGCACCCACCCGCCCTCCTGCTGAGATGCTCGTACCCTTAGACCGTCAACGGGAGGGAAGACGCGAGCGTCAATAATCGACCGGTAGCGATTAGCTCGCACCAATGCCTCTTTTTCGGGCGTAAACTTAGAGATCACTTCACCGTGTCGAGTTTTCTTGGTCCTGTACCCGACAACGAGAAGCCCACCACCCTCACTATTGGCGAATCGCGAGACATCCTGAGCGAGTTCAATCCGATCTCTGAAAATATCGAGATTATACCCCTGGGACTTAACTTCCAGCCAATCTGATTCCTCCGATCCAATGAGGGATTCCGGTGCACCATGGCAAAGTTCCTGGGCCACCACGGGCCCCATAGGCTCGGGAGGACGCCTGATTGTCTCAGCTATCACTGTCGCCAACTGACGAACTCCAGAAAGGGATAATTTCCGGAGTGGCAGCAGGATGTCAAAATCCCACCCCGGCGGGATCTTTTCGCCTGGATTTTCCTCATACTTATATCGGAGAAGGTGAGCCCCCCGGAACTTCAAATGAGGAGATACAGTCTCAACCATGGAGCGATCGTCATCCACTTCACAGGGAATGAAGAAAGAGGAAATTAAGTCCCCTTCATCGCTCACATCTACCGTAATAAACTCCGGCCCAATTCCGTCACGCAGGCAAAATGAGACATTATTCGACACGCCCTCAAGTAATGAGGTCTCACCCAATTCCGACATGTCAACAGGTCCGTCTCGCTTAGGCGCAGACTTCACAGGAGGTGCTTTTTTGCCTTCCAGCTCGGCAATCGCACGCCGAAGTGCCAGCAGGCTAATTTCCGCGCATTCTTCATATTCGTACATGTAGGTGAGGCCGCAGGGGGATACCTCTACCCCGTCTACGATTAGCGCTCGACTCTTCTTGTTGATCCTGATTACCATTCGACAACTATGGCAGGTCTGTCGCATGGGTGCATAAAGATTTGTCCCACCGGCCAGGACCGGGCCCCTGGCCATGCCCGGAGCCACGGGCGCAGACCGCTCTGTAGGAGGTGCCGCTACCTCAGGGATTCCCACTGAGGGCCCCAGAGCCGTTGTCACGGGATGGCCGTCGCGGCTTGCTCTGGTCGACGGATCAGCAGCGTGGCTGAGCCCGGTGGGGGTGCAGCGAGACGCACGCGCACCTGATCGGTTGGCGCACCCGCCATCGTGGCTGACTGTCGTCGGCTGAGGCTCAAGCCCCAAGACCGAGTTGTCGCCCAGGGTTCTCAGTGGCGAACGGGTCGTGCCATTCGCGTGCCAGATCCTGCGGGGAACCACGGTGAACAGCGGGGAGGGGCCCGGGACGCACCCAGGGCTCTAGCACCACCCCGCAGCAGGTCAGCACAGCAATCGCCGCCGGGAAACCCGAGCTTCCCAAGCTCATGGCTACAATCATCGATCGGGTCTAGACAACCGTGCCACACCATGTGCAACACCTCCAAGTGGCTGGGGTGTTGTACCAGCGACCAGCGACACGTCGTCTGACATCTCAGACGACGGCGGACATTGAAGTCCGGCAGCACGTGCTCCGCAGCGTTACGGAAAAATCGACTCAAGGCCGAACTGGTTCAGCAACCCGGAAGCAAGAGATTGAGCGCAGTCACGCAATGCCGTTCGATCGGCAGCGGGAGGCAACTCCGAGCCCACGGGAAGGATCCTCTTAGGACACCGGGCAGTTGAGGGAACATCAAGGAAGCTGTGATTCTCGATGACCGGCGCGTATCCAGGGAAGGGCAAGCCGGGCGCAGGTGACTTCTCCATCGAGACAAGCGCGGCCGCCAAATCGGTGCTGCTGTCGATACGTCGCGCGCGCCGAAATTCGTGCGCGAGTGCGACCGCCTCACACGCGGCGACCTGTATCACCCTACTTTCTACCGGAGTGTAGGCGCCCTGGGGAGGCTCCGTGGGAATGACGTTCTTCTGCCTCGCCAGGCGTGAAACGTCGACGGCATACACCACTGTGCCATCGTGGTGGAGTTCCACCAGCATGAGCCGACCTCTCGGGTGCGACCCCACAAAGGGGTGTAGAAAGTTCCCCTCGATCCAACAGCGCAGGCCGATCTGTGGACTACCGCTAAGTGTATTGCGCATCAACTGCGTGACATCGAATTCTCCTTGCATGCTGACCGCCGTTGCCAGCGTCGCGTTGAGAACGTCCCGGGCTTCCTGCCGGCCAGTGGGCGGCACCAGGGGTGGCAGTGGCCGGGAAGGACGCGACACGGCGATGAACCACGCGATCGGTGGGAACCCATCGGTCAGGACCACCTCGCGGATGCGGTCTAGGTGCCGTTCCAGGGCTTGGTCAGCCACAGCTTGCCTGGCGAAGCGGTCACGATACGCACGATCGATTTCGTGCTCAGCGAGCCATCCAGTGTGGTCCGAGTACCGAAAGGGCACTGCAAATGCCCGGAGCTCCTTCTCACGTGGTGTGGCACCCAGAATGAAGTGCGGTGCCATCGCGCTCGCCGGAACGTCGACCACCAGCACGCTCAAGCTGCCGTCCTCTGAGGTGAGCGTGTAGGCGTCGACGCCAGCAACATACGGCTGCGTGTTCGCACGGAGCCACTTAAAGAGATGCTCCGTGTGGACGGCGTTGGGGTCAACGCCCGTGATCTTGCGGTCGTTGCGGACGCCGTAGATGAGCAGGCCACCGCGGGCGTTGGCCATGGCGGCGACATCCTTCGAAAATTCGTTCCACTCGCCAGGCTCGGCCTTCTTCGGAAGATCACGCTTCCAGTCGAGGTCGTCTCGTTCGCCGACTATCTCGTCCGTGCCCTGCTGAATGTGCGAATAGGTCAGCGGGCCGGGTGAGATGCCGAGTTCCTGGTGAAGGCGGGTCCATGAACTTGCCATCCCACCAGCATAGGAGGAGGGCGTCGTCGTCTCAATTTCCGTCTCATTCACCGCCGTTCACAGCCGTTCACGCAAGACCAGGAGCCGTGTTCCACCCGCCAAGCAGCCGTCCATGAACCAGGTGAACGCCCCTGCACGCACCCGGTTACCCCACCCCATAGTTGGAAAGCGTGCACCCCAACGCATGATGTGCAGCGGGCTGCTTGATCGACGACTCGTGCGAGCCGGCTCCTGCCTGGCAAGTCCCCGCTAAAAGCTGTGAGCCCTTGTGGTGTTGGTGGCCGAGGATGCAACTGTGACCTTCAACAATGTTCGAGGCGACGCCAAGGACGGACCGTATCGCTGTCCTTGCTGCGGCTTCATCACCCTCGCCGAGCGCGGAGCGTACGAGATCTGCCAGGTCTGTTTCTGGGAGGACGACGGCCAGGACGAGCACGGCGCGGAAGAGGTCCGAGGAGACCCCAACCACGGTCTTAGCCTCCGAGAGGCCCGCCGCAACTACCAGGAGATCGGCGCGTCCGACGAGCGCCGCACCCAGTTCGTGCGAGCCCCGCTCCCCCAAGAGCACCCCGACAGCGGCGCACCGTACGGAACGGGGACCATACACGCCCACTGACAGGCGCAGGGGCGCAGTCTGCCTCCGCACCACAACCGCACCAGAGCGAGCGGGGAACAGCGGGGAACCACAGTGGAAGCGGCAGAGCCCGGCGCGGTCGCCGCCCGACCGTTCGCCCAGGTCAGCCCGCGAAACGCCCCCAAATGCCCACAGCTTCCCAAGCTGATGGCTGCATGCCGTCGTCACGGACCGGCCGTCGCGACTTGCTCAGGTCGACGACAAGTCCGATAACGTGACTGAGGCCGGTAGGGGTGCAGCGACACACACACGCCTGATCATTCGGCGCACCCGCCGTCGTGGCTGACTTTCGTCGGCTAGGGCCCCCGGAAGTGCGGTTCTCGGCCAAGGCCTAAGGGTAATGACGTCGACGTGAGCGATGACCACAAGGAAGACCTACGCAGTCTCGTCAACGCCTTGGGCGCCAGCATCCGTGACACGCACTACCAGTCCGCGTACGACGCCGCCGCGAACATCTGCTCCAGCATCTTCGACGCGATCCCTGAAGCCCTCCACGACGTCGTACACCAGGCGGTCATGGCCGGATACGCAGCCGCCCTCAGCGACCTGGAGCACGGCAAGCTAGACGACCAGGTACGAGAGCGGGCCGAGATCATCGAGTAAGACTCCGCGCAGCGGGCCGACTCAGTTTCCGTCTCGTTCAGCACCGTTCACGGCCGTTCAGGCGAGACCTGAAGCTGTCTCCACGCTGGCGACTGACCGCCCATGAAAACAACGGACTTGACGCCGGGTCACCTGAAGCCTTCGAGCTCGTTTCCGTCACCGTAGATGGCAAGTCGCGTCCAGTCCGCCGGAGTAGTCGGAAGGACGGCCAGCTCTTCAGCGTGAGCCTCGGTGACGAGGTGCAACGAGGCGAGCAGGTGTCGCTGGCGTACACCTACCGCGTCTTGGTTCAGCAACACGGACACGTACTGCACCTCGATCTCGCTCAACCGACCAAGGACTTCACGGCTGAACTTTGGTACGGCGATTGCGGTATCCGGCATATGAACGTTCTGGACTACCTGTCTGGGCCGCGACAGTCGCGAGTGGCCGAACTGGCCGCAACCGACCCATCACCAAGCGTTCAGGTGGCATATCCAGGCTGGACGTTTCCCAAGGGAGGCGTGGCCTTCGTGTGGGTGTTGGAACGGGAGATGTGCGCGGTCACTGGTCGACAGAAGTGATCACGTTCGGTCAAGAAGGAGGGTGGTCTACTCCTTTTGTCTGCCCTGAGTCTGACGGAGCGTGAGGAGTTGTCGGCCTGTGCGGCTACTGTGTGCGCGGTAGTTGGCCGAAAGCACGGGGATGCAGAGGCCGTCTCTTCGTGTGATGCGCCAACGCGCCTGGAAGCCAAGGAACCTACGTGCGATACGAGATCGACCTTCTCTCGATCGAGGAGGAGCTCAAGGGCAGCGACGCCACAACTGTTTGGTGTGGCAGTGGGTGCAGATGCCGCCGTGTGCAGATTGCCGCTGGGGGTGCCTGACCGTGGTGTGGCTCGACGAGTACGAACGCCGGGCGAGACTCATACCGGGACTGTTGGCGATCTTTCCATTGGCGATCCTGCTCTCGGTGCTGAGCTTGCGCCAACTCCCCACGGTCTCTTACGCCATGGGCGCGGCGGCCGTCATCGGTATGCCCGTAGTAGTGGCCGACATAGTTCGTCAGCGTGGCCGGAAGACCGAGAAGACCCTTTGGGCCAGCTGGGGCGGCCCGCCAACTACGGCCTGGTTGAGGCTGCGGGATTCCTCGGACAACGAGGTGCAGCGGGACCTCTGGCGCAAGGCAGTTGCGGAAGTGTCTGGCGTAGAGCTTCTGAGCCTACGGGCTGAGCGTGCGAATCCATCGCGAGCCGACCAGGCGATTGCAACCGCCGTCGGCCAGGTGCGGGATCGCACGCGGGACACGGCGAAGTTCAAGCTGTTGTTCAACGAGAACCGTAACTACGGGTTTGCACGCAACTTGTACGGAGTTCGCTGGATTGGTCGTGGCATCAGCCTCGGCGGAGTCATGGTTGTAGGCGCCTACATGGCATGGGTGTCGCTTGGGCGGCACCAGGACGGCATTACAGCCGAGAGCCTGTTCGGCGTGGCTTCGTGCCTCGCATTCTTTGTCTACTGGTGTGTTTGGCCGTCTCCAGGGCGGGTGCGAGAAGCCGCCAACAAATACGCCCAGCAACTGTTGCAGTCTGCGGTCACTTTGAAGGGTGAAGCTCCTGCGGCTGCGTCGAATCCGAACGCGTAAGTGTGCATGACCTTGAACGGAGTAGTGGAACACCCGTGATGAAGATTCATTTCCTAAATGTGGGGCACGGAGACTGCACGATCGTGGAGTTGCCCTCGGGCAGGATCATGATGATCGACATAAACAATTCTAAGAGCCTGCCCGAAGCGGATGAAGAGGCATTGGCCGAGAGTAGCGGGGTATCGCTTTATGATTTCCGCTACCGCCGATCCCAGCTAGTCAAAGGAGAGTTTCGCTCCTGGGAGGACTACTACAAGTCCTTGCTGGTCGACCCAGCTGACTACTTTAAGGACAACTTCTCGGGCAAGAGCCTCTTTCGCTACATCCAGACACATCCCGACATGGACCACATGAGCGGCCTGCATCGCCTCTTCTGGCAAGACAAAGTTACTGTTGAAAATTTCTGGGATGTAGACCACGACAAGGAGTTGGAGGAGTCTGGATTCGACAAGAGCAAGTATGCGTATGTCGACTGGCTGGTGTACAAGTGTCTGCGTGGCGGAGTTGGTCCGGACGACACTAAGCAAAAGGTGCTGAATAACCTGCGAGGGGCTTCAGCTCAATACTGGGCTGACGACAACATCGAGATCCTGTCGCCAACGCAAGAGCTGATCGACGGCTGTTCTGTAAGCGGCAGCTACAACGACTGTTCCTATGTTCTGAAGCTCACGCACGCCGGCCGTACGGTGATCCTGCCGGGTGATGCCGAATCGGCAGCTTGGAAGTCAATCTTGGACACCCCTGGGGAAGACGCGATCAAGTGCGACATCCTCAAGGCATCGCACCATGGTCGGGAATCCGGCTATCACGAGGAGGCCGTCGAGGCCATGTCGCCGGAGGTCGTGATCTGCTCGGTCGGCAAGAAACCCGGGACCGATGCCTCCGACGAGTACAAGGGCCACGGTGCCAAGGTGCTCTCAACCCGGTACAACGGCACTATTACCGTCAAGATTTGGGATGACGGCGACGTGTGGGTGCAGAACCACAAGGGGGAGGACATTCACACGATCGACTAGGGCAAGTTGAAGCCAGACAGGTGGATATCTGAGGGAGGGGTCTTGCAGCGACAGTCCGTCGCCTCAAGTAACGTTGCTTCTGTGGGCTATGCCCTTGAAGGTTCGATTCTTGAAGTTGGGTTCCACAGTGGAACCGTTTATCAATACTACGGTGTTCCGCAGTCGGTATATACCGCATTCATGAATGCTCCAAGCAAAGGCCGCTACCACGCTCGCTTCATCAGAGACAGGTATCGTTTTCGACGAGTGGCGTGAGAGGGCTACTCGCTCCCTCGCTTGCTTCTACGCTCGCCTCGGCTCTGGGTACTTGCTTCAGGAGCGGCCTCGTTTACAGTTTCCACTCCCGTGGCCTGCTGCCCAAGGATGCTCGCAATAGCAGTCCTCCGCTCGCGGAGTCGCTTCTCTTCGGCGTCTAACTCAGCCATGGCTTTCTGTTGAACGGTCTCGTCTTCCAGATCCGTACGGGGACACGTTGATGCACGAGCAGGCGGCCGCGGCCGCCCTCAAGGAGATCCACGGCTTGAGGCGGAGTTGCGCTGATGAGCGTCAGCTCGCTGCGCTGGGCGATCTCACAACGATGATGGAAGAGTGCGCGGCTACCCCAGGCAGCTACTTGTGGTTCGCGGGCGACTGAAGCTCTCGCCAGCTTGCCGGGTGAGTGTCTAACTGCGTGACAACGCTGACGAACACCGGCGGACGAGCGCGGACGCCAGCGGACCGTCAACCCAGTTGAGAGGCAGACCAGCCCAAGGCAGAGCCCCCACCCAAGTTGCCTCGGGACGAAGAGGTCGTGGGTTCAAATCCCGCCACCCCGACAGCCAAATAGCAGTTCAGAGGGCCGGTACTGGAATCCAGTACCGGCCCTCTGGCGTTCAACGTCACCGGCTCTCAGTACGTCAACGCATCCTGCACATCCGAAACCCAGTAAGTAACCCGCAGCGAGTCATCCACATACACCCCCTTCGCCGGCAGGCTCGGTGTGGCCGCCGGGCTGATGCTGTTGTTGTTGCGGTCGAAGAAGTAGACGGAGAGGGACTTGGCGGTGCGGCCGTTGGTGCCGGTGCCGTCGTCGCCGGCGGCGAGGGCCACGCCGGCGTAGCCGGACTCGCCCGGGGCGAGGGTGGTCACCGCCTGGGGCTGGGAGTCCTCCATGACCGGCGGTACGGACTGGGCGTCGTCGAAGTTGACGGCCGGGTAGTAGTAGAGGTCGCAGGTCTTGGAGCCGGTGTTGGTGACGGTGAGCAGCATGTGGTTGATGGGGCGGGTGACCGTCTGTGCCGTCGTCTTGGTGTTGGCGCCGCTGCACGGGACCCTGCTCGCGGAGGTGCCCGAGCCGGAGGAGCTCGTACCGGAAGAACCTGTACCCGAGCCCGAGCCCGAGCCCGAACCGCCGCTCGTCTTGCTCCCGCCCGTCGTGGAACCACCCGACTTCGAGCCGCCGGTCTGCGCCGTCCCCGTCCCACCGGTCTTCGTCCCGGACGGTGCCTGCGTCGTCACCGACGAAGAGGAGGACTGCGGGGTCGCCGCGCCCTCGTCCTGTACTCCCAGCTTGTCGTTGCAGGCGGTGAGCGAGAGTGCGGCGAGCGCCACGGTGGCGGCGGCAAAGAGGCGGGTGCGGGGACGGGCCGTGAACGCGGACATGGTGGTGATCCTTTTCGGAGAGGTGGGAAGTAGCCGGCCGCCGACCCGTCGGCGGGTGGCGTGCTTTGATGACCGCAGCTTGTGCCGCTTTCCGTCCCACCCGCTACGACAGCCGGGATCTACGGGAACCTGGAACGTTCGCACCGGCTCTTACCTGGGGGAACAGTGACTCCCTGGAACGCGGAACTGGGATGGGGGCAGGGTGGCGACGCCTGAGGAGACGGCCGATTTCGCGGCGCTGATCCGGGAGTTGAAGGACCGGTCGGGGCTGAGCTACGGCGTACTCGCGAAGCGGCTGCACATGAGTACGTCGACGCTGCACCGCTACTGCAACGGCGACGCCGTACCCACGGAGTACGCCCCCGTGGAGCGGTTCGCCCGGCTCTGCAAGGCCACCCCGGAGGAACTCGTCGAGGCCCACCGCCGGTGGATCCTGGCCGACGGCGCCCGTCAGCGGGAGCGGAAGTCCGCCACGACGGCCAACGTGACGGACAACGCCCCCGCCGTCACACCGCCCGCGCCCGGCCCGGAGGCGGCCCTCACCCCCACCCCCGAAGTCAGCCAACCCGCCGCCCCCAAGCCCGCCGTACGCAACCGCCGCCGTACCGCACTCTTCGCGGCCGCCGCCGTCGCCGTGGTCCTCGCCGCCACCGTGCTCGTGCCCCGGCTGGTGTCCGGTGGCGGGGGTGACGACCGGAAGCAGGAGGCCGGGTCCGTGACCTCCACCGGGCGTGGGACCACATCACCGTCCGCATCGCCGAAGTCGTCCGCCTCGGCCTCCTCCTCACCTTCCCGCAGCGCGAGTCCCTCCGAGTCCGCCAGGGCGAAGAACGGGGCGTCCGCCTCCGCGAGCGCGAAGGCCGGCGGAGGTGCCGCGGACGTGGCGGCCGACGTTCCGCTGACGGTGACCACCCGGCCGTACGCCTGGGAGAGTCCGTGCAGTCAGACTTACCTGGTCGACGAGGACGCGGGGAAGGTGCCGCCGCCGCCCACCGAGCAGGACGCGCCGAGTTGGGTGAGCGCGCTGGGTGCCGTGTCCGCCGACAGTCAGTATCTCGAGCTCACCGTGCAGGGCAGCGGTCAGGACACCGTGGTGCTCAACAGCCTGAATGTGCGGGTGGTCGAGAGCGCGGCGCCGGTCGCCTGGAACGCGTACACGATGGGGTACGTGGGGGTCGGCTGCGGTGGCGGGGTGCCCACGCACTCCTTCGACGTCGGGCTGGACGCGAGCCGGCCGGTGGCCACGCCGAAGTCCGGGCAGACGGGGCTGCCGTACAAGGTGAGCGAGAGCGATCCCGAGGTCCTGTACATCACGGCCGCCGCGTCGTCCCACGATGTGCGCTGGTATCTGGAGCTGGCGTGGACCAGCGGCAGCCGGCACGGCGTGCTGCGCATCGATGACCAGGGGAAGCCGTTCCGCACCAGCGGCATGTCCGGACGTCCGCGCTTCGGCTATTCACTGGACAAGAGTGAGTGGGTAACGGCCCAGTCCGACTGAAGTATGGGCAAGGGACGACATCGGCACCGGGTGGACGGGAAGGGCTGCCGGCGCGTCCCTTCCCGGCGATACGCTGGCCGTACGGCAGCCCGAGCCCCCGGCCCTCTCCGTGCAGTCCCCGTTCGCGCAACTGAGGCTCTGCGCAAGGCGAAAGCCATCCACTCACCGGGGAGTTGGGGCACATGGGCCCACATCCTGACCTGTTCGACGAACTACGAGTGGTCCGGGCGGGCGGCGAGCTGGATCTGACCACCGCGCCCGCCTTCGCGCGTGAGCTGAAGGCGGCCCGGCACGGGACGGGGCGGCTCTACGTCATCGTCGACCTGCTCGGCGTGACCTTCATGGACGGCAGTGTGCTGGACCCGCTGTGCGCGGCGTGGGAGGAGTGTCGTGAGCGGCTCGGCTGGCTGCGGGTCGTCCACGTCCGCCCGGGGCCCGCGCTCGTGTTCCGGGCCAGTGGTCTGCAGGAGCGGTTCCCGCGGTACGCGAGTGCCCGGGACGCCTGGCGGGGTGTGCCCGCCGACCGCGCGGTGGAGCGCCGGGCCACGTAGTGTACGGCGGAAGCCGGTCGGCGCCTCGTCTCGAAGCGCCCCGGCCGCCGCGGAACGGAGCTCGGTGATCAGCGACGGCATGGCCGAAGTCCTGCGGTCACTGCGCCTGGACGCGGGCGGCGATCCGGCGCAGGCCTGTGCCCGGGTGCTGGGTGCCGAGGGTGTCGCGCTGTCGCTGCTGGTCGGCGCCGACCGTACGGCGGAGCCGCTGTGGTGCCATCCCGAGCTGAGCGCCCGCTTCGAGGAACTCCAGTTCACGCTGGGCGAGGGCCCTGGCCCGGACGCAGTCCGCACCGGTTCGCCGGTGCTGGAACCGGACCTGGAGCGGGTGCGCCCCGAGCGG
Organism: Streptomyces xylophagus; assembly: GCF_000716435.1. GTDB lineage: Bacteria > Actinomycetota > Actinomycetes > Streptomycetales > Streptomycetaceae > Streptomyces > Streptomyces xylophagus. The sequence continues at coordinate 284,096 of NZ_JNWO01000004.1, read as the reverse complement.
TGGCCCGTACTGCTGCCGGCCGCGCGGGACATGGGTGTCCAGGGGGTGTGCGGGTTCCCGCTGGGCATCGGCGCGATCCGGGTCGGCGTGCTGACCGTACTGTGCGACGGGGACCGGCGGATCAGCGAGCAGCAGTTCACGGACGCCACCGCTCTGGCGGCCGTACTGACGGGCGCGTTCCTCAACGGAAACGGGCACGTAAACGGAACCGCGCCCGGGCCGGACAGGATGCCGGCGTGGCCGACCGGGCTGAACCGGCCGGTCGTGCACCAGGCCACCGGGATGATCAGTGTGCAGCTGGGGGTGTCCATACAGGAGGCCCTGCTGCGTCTGCGGGCACACGCTTATGGCAGTGAACGCCCCCTCGGGGAGGTCGCGGAGGACGTGGTCGCCCGCAGGCTCCGTTTCGGGGGCGAATTGGACGACGATATAAGCGGGCCGTATTCGCCCGAAGGTGGAAAGGGATGATCGCCATGGCCCGCGAACAGCGTCTGGCCGAAATCTTCGTGGAGGTCGCGGACTCCCTGGTCGAGGACTTCGACGTCATCGACCTGCTGCAGCGGCTGTCCTCGCGCTGTGTGGAGCTGCTCGACGTGTCGGCGGCCGGGATCCTGCTCGTGGACGCGCACGGCGAGCTGCAGATCATCGCGGCCTCGGACGAGCACACCCGGCTGCTGGAACTCTTCGCGCTCCAGCACGACCAGGGTCCGTGCGTCGAGTGCTACCGCTCCGGCGCCGCCCGCACCAACATCGACCTGACGCGGCCGGAGACGACCGCCGCCTGGCCGCGGTTCGCGGCGCAGGCCCGCGAGACGGGGTACGTCATCACGCACGCGATCCCGCTGCGGCTGCGCAACCGGGTCGTCGGCGCGCTCAACCTCTTCCAGACCGGCGCGCACCGTCTCGGCGACGGCGACATCGCGCTGGCCCAGGCCCTCGCCGACGTGGCGACCATCGCCGTACTCCAGCAGCGCACGCTGGAGCAGTCGCACGTCGAGAACAGCCAGCTGCAGACCGCGCTGACCAGCCGCATCCTCATCGAGCAGGTCAAGGGCGTGCTGGCCGAGCGCTGGAACACGTCCGTCGACGACGCCTTCGCCGCGTTCCGGTCCTACGCCCGCTCCCGCCAGCTGCGGCTGTCGGATCTCGCGGCCCGCATCATCGGCGGCGACTTCGACACCCGGATGATCCCGCCACCGCCGTCGGCGACGGGCGGGCGACCGGAGGAGCGGCGCGCCTGACTCTCGCCGGCGTCTGCGTCACGCCCGCCGCGCCGCGACCCGGTCCGGGGTCGGCCAGTGGACGTCGTAGACCCAGCCGGCGCGTTCCATGAGGCGGATGACGGCGGCGGACGGGTCGATCTGGCCGCGGTCGACGCCGTGGCGGGCGCTGGTGGGGTCGGCGTGGTGGAGGTTGTGCCAGCTCTCACCGAAGGAGAGCAGGGCCAGCGGCCACAGGTTGGTGGCGCGGTCGTGGCGGCGGGTGCGGAAGGGGCGCTCACCGATCATGTGGCACAGCGAGTTGACGCTCCAGGTGACGTGGTGGAGCAGCGCGATACGCACAAGTCCCGCCCACAGCAAGCCTGTTACGCCGTACAGCCAGCTGCCGCCGATCGCCCAGCCGAGCCCGAACGGCAGCGCGAGGGTGAGCAGGCACAGCCACGGGAAGGCGCGGGAGACGGCCCGGATGTCGGGGTCGGCGAGGAGGTCGGGGGCGTAACGCTCGGGCGGTGTCTCCTCGTTGCGGAACAGCCAGCCGACGTGGGCGTCCACCAGTCCGTGCAACTGGCCCCACAGATGGGTGCCGTAGCGGTACGGCGAGTGCGGGTCGCCGGGCCGGTCGGTGAAGGCGTGGTGGCGGCGGTGCGTGGCGACCCAGCCGATGACATCGCCCTGGAAACTCATCGACCCGGCCACCGCGAGAGCGACGCGGACGGGGCGGACGGCGCGGTACGAGCCGTGGGTGAGCCCGCGGTGGAAGCCGACCGTGACGCCGAGACCGGTGATCGTGTAGAAGACGACCGCGAGCACGATGTCGAGGGGGTGGATGAGCCGCCCCCACAGCAGCCAGCCGGCCAGGCCGAGCCCCAGGAACGGCAGCACGACGATCGCCGCCGTGACGCTCACGTATATCCGCGCCGCGCCGTCGCGCACGGACGGCAGACCCTCGTCGGGCGGGAAGGGGGAGGTGCCGTCGTAGGACGGGGGTGGGGGGTAGGTGTCCGGGAAAAGTGTGTCACATTCCTCAGAAGTGTCACACTTTTTCGGGGCAGGGGGTGGGAGTGGAGGTGGGGTGGAAAGGGTCGTCATGCCGGACTCCTGAGCCTCGCTGCGAATGGCGCGGCCGGGGTCACGGGCTGCCCCTGTGAAGGGAACGCGAGGACAGGACGCCGGACCGGACACCGGCACGTCAAGAGCCCTCGGTACGTCCACGGTACTCCCGCGCGCGTCGGAACGGACCGGGCCGGAGCACCCGGCCTCCGCGTTGACACGAACCGTCGCCGGACGTTGACTGGCAGCACGGCGCAGGGCAGTGGCCGGTACACGGACGATCCCCAAAACGCCGTCAGGCGGAACGGAAGCGACTCCCGATGATGTACGACCAGACGCGCGCCCAACAACCCGCGGGCCAGAACCGGGTCCCGTCCGAACGCCGCACCCCGGGCCCGGAACCGCTGCTCCCGTCGAGTGAACGGGACAAGGTCCTCCAGCGCCTCCGGCACGCCCTCAACACCTTCGCCGACACCCCGCGCGATGCCCTGGAGGAGGCGGAGAGCGCCTACGACGAGGCCACCGCCCAGCTGGTCACCGCCCTCGCGGCCCGCCGGGACCTCCTCCGCGCCGGGTGGGCGGACCAGGACCCCGAGTCCGCGTCCGAGTCCCAGTCCGACGAGTTCCGGAACGCGCTGCGGCAGTACCGCGAGCTCACGCAACGGCTGCTTCAGCTGTAGCCGGTCCTGCGGCAGGTCGGCGGTCGTCACCCCGGGCCCGGCTTACGGGCAGGTCGGCGGCCGTCAACCTTGGCCGCTCGCCCGGGTGATCGCCGACTCCACCGCTCCGACCCGCTCGGCCAGCAGCCCGAGGGCCGCCACCGCGCGGGTCAGCGGGTCGCCCTCTTCCAGGGATCGCGACCGCGCGTACGACGCCTTCAACTCGTCCCAGCGCACGGCCTGTTCGTCGGTCAGGGTGCCGCGCAGCTCCGCCAGTTTCAGCAGGTTGGCCTCGGCGCCGGTCGCCAGCGTCTGCGCCTCGGCGGTGTAGTGGTCGTCCAACACCGCCGACAGTTCACGGGAGTTCATCACCGGGTCGATGCGCTGGGCGACGCGGTTCATGGTGCGGTACGACCCCTGGAGCCGGAACGGCGGTTCCGTGCGGGCCGATTCCGGCATCGCGGCCGACGCCATGTACGCGGCGTTGACCGCGAGCACAGTGTCCCGGGCGGTGATGAGGTGCCTCAACACCCCTATGATCCGGGCCAGTTCGGCGGGAGCGCAGGAGTACGACAGCCGGTCCGCGCGGGCGCTCGCGTCGCCCTCCGCGAGCCGGATCAGCAGGTCCAGGTCGGCACGGTCGCGGCCGGCCAGCGGGGCCAGCACGGGGTTCGAGGTCAGCGCGTTCTCCAGGAAACTCCGGGCGAACACCGCCTCCTTGCCGGTCAGGACATCGCCGAGGTTCCAGACGTCGGCACGGTTCGCGAGCATGTCGGGCACCTGGAAACGCCCGCCCGACTCGGTGTACGGGTTGCCGGTCATGCAGACCGCGAACCGCTTCCCCCGTAGGTCATATGTGCGCGGCGCCCCTTCCCACACGCCCTCCACGCGCCGGGTGGCATCGCACAACGGGATGAATTTCTGGAGGAGTTCGGGCGAGGTGTGCTGGATGTCGTCGAGGTGGAGCAGCACGTTGTTGCCCGCCGCGAGCGCGAAGTTGACCTTCTCCACCTCCTGGCGGGCGGTCGCGTTCGGCGCCTCGGCGGGGTCGAGGGACGTGACCCCCTGCCCAAGGGCCGGACCGCTCACCTTGACCAGCACAAGCCCGAGCCGGTCGGCGACGTACTCCATGAGGGTCGTCTTGCCGTACCCCGGCGGCGAGATCAGCAGCAGCAGACCGCCGCTCGTGTCGGTGCGTCCCCCCTCCCCCGTCGTACCGATCTGCCGCGCCAAGTTGTCGCCGATCAACGGCAGATACACCTCGTCGACCAGCCGCCCCCGCACGAAGGACGACATCACCCGCGGCCGGTACTCGTCGAGGCGCAGGCGTGCGCGTTCCGCCGCGACCAAGGCGGTACGACGACGCTGGTACGCGCGATGCCCGGGGACGTCCACCGCCCTGAACTCCCAGGTACGGGCGAGGAGTTCGTCGACCCGGAGCGACAGGGACCCGGCCTCGATCCGCGGGTGCGTGCCCAGCAGTCCCCCGACCGTCTCCGTCAGTCGCGCGTCCGACTCGTACCGCGGTGCGTCCGGGCAGAGTTCGGCGGCCACCGCCTCCGCGAGGTCCCCCGGATCGACCTCCGTGCCGGACGCCGCCGTGTACGCCGTCAGCCACGCCTCCACGAGCTGGCGGCGCGCGGTCAGGTCGTCGAGAGCCGAGACGTCCTCGTCGTACGCCGAACTCCCCACCGCCCGCCGGAACTTGTCGAGCAGAGTGCGCGCGCCCGCACTGATCACAAACCCCTCGGGGCCGGTGGTCAGCTCGTCGAAGAGGTACACGGCCGCGGACTCGCCCGTCTCCCCGACCGACTCCACCGACTCCGCCAACTCCGCCCGGAAATCCGCGACGGCCGACGTCGGTCCGAACGTGTCGCGGGCCCGCGCGAGCGACCTCGCCCGGCGCGTCCAACTCGCCCGCTCCTCCGGGCTCGTGCCGTGCGTCCAGAACAGCAACGCCCTTGCCCGGGCGCCCGGTTCGTGGCGCAGCAGGCCCGCGCTCTCGTACCGGCGGAGCAGGGCGGCGAGGATCGCGGTCGCGTCGTGGTCGTGCACGCCGCGTTCGTAGCCTTCGTCGTACGACTGCTGCGCGGCCCGGCGGACCAGGGCCGCGAGGTCGGGTTCCTGGGCGAGGGCCTGTGCGCCGTGTTCGTCGAGGAGGCGGGCGGCGAGGTGTTCCGCGCGGTAGACCCGTGGCGACTCGGAGGGCAGTGGACGGTCCCAGAACCTGCGGGTGTCCGCGAACTCCGGGTCGCTGACCGGTGTTCGGTAGTCCGTGCCGGTGAGGGCGAAGGCCAGGCCGTCGCCGGACGGGACCAGGGTGAGGTCGAGGGGCTCGGTGTTCACGGCGAAGCGGTGCCGGCCGAGACGGAGAGTCCGGCCGCCGTCGGTGTAGAGGTCGGTGCGGTCGCGCAGGGCACGGACCGCCTCCTCACGGGCCGACGCGAGCCGGCCGGTCAGCTCCTCCGCCCTCACCTGGTCGCCCAGGTCCCGCAATTGGCCGACCGTGCGGCGGATCTTCGTCACCATCGGGTCAGAGGCGAAATACGTACTGACCGCGTCGGCGTCGGCGAGCGTGGCCGCCCGACGCCCCACGGTCTCCAGGACCCGGGTCGCCGAGGCCGCCAACTGCTCTGCCCTGCACGCGCGTTCGTCGGCCAGGGTCTGCTTGCGGGCCGAGAAGGTCTCGTAGATCTCGGCGCGTTTGCCGGTCAGTTCGGCGAGGAAGTCGTCGAAGTCCGTGAAGCGGGCTTCCAGGTTCTCCAACTGCACGAGCAGTCGGGCGAGTTGGGTGTCGCAGGCCTCCGGTGTCGCCGCGTCCGCCAGCGCCCCCGTCACCGACTGGCCCAGCAGCGCGAACTCGGCCGCGAACTCCGCCCTGCCCTCCCGGTCCTGGAGTTCCCTGCGCCGGGCGTCCAGCGTGGCGCGGGCCCGGTTGATCCCGCCGAGCACCTCGGCGACCCGCTCCAGGATCGACGTACGGACCGTGGCGTCACCGATCTCGAGACCGGCGACCACCTCGGTCACCGTCCGCAGCCCGTCGGTGAGTTCGTCGAGCCGGGCAGCCACCGGCACCGACTCGGCGACCGTCCCCAGCGCCCCGGCCTCCCCCACCAGGTCCTCGACCAGCTCGTGATGCCCGGCGAACGCGTCCTCGCGCGCCAGGAACGCCACCGCCCGCTGCCCGAACGCCCCGAGATCCGCCTCCGCCCCGGCCGCCAGCTCGTCGATCCGCGCGGTGTCCGCGTACCGCATCTCCTTCAACGTCAGCAAATGCCCCTGCGCACGCCGGAGTTCGCTGAGCCCCGCCACCCAGCCCGCGGCATCCGGCGGCACCTCACCCCGCAACCGCCGTACGAGCCCGGTGAGTTGGTCAGTCGCATCGGCGAGGGCGTCGGCGGCCCGGCCAGTGAGGGTCCGGACGGTCTCGAACTCACTCAACACCTGTTCCGCCGTGACCCGCACGTCCTCCAACGGGCCGCCCAGATCGCCGAGTTCGGCGTCCCCGAGCCAGTGGTACGAATCCGCCGCCCGGACACACGCGGCGACCAGCGCCTCGTACACCTCCGCCGTGGGTTCCATCCCCGCGACCGCGCCCGTGAGCGACAGACAGTCGGAGATCCCGCGCACGAGATCGGCGTTCCCGACGCGGAACAGCGGCCCGGAGCCGACGAGTTGTGCGGCGGCGTGCGTGTCGGAGACATACGGAGTACGCCAGAGCTGCACCGGATGGACACGGGCCGCCTCCCCATCGCCCCCACGAGCGCGCAGCACCATCAGCGTGCCGTCGTCGAAGAGCGCCCAACCCTGCCCGGACAGCGGGTTCGCGACCTCCTTGCGGATCATGTTGTACGGCAGCAGGAGGCTCCGCCCCGGCACCCGCGCCCGGTACGCGAACAGCACGTCCTCGCCGTTGGGCGAGCGGACCACCCGCTCCAACTCCAGCCCGGCGATGTCCGTTTCGAAGGTCTTGTACACCCCCGTGGCCAGGCAGTACCCGCCCGGGAACACGATCCCCTGCTCCTCCGGCAGCCGCCGGCACGACAGCCCGATCCCGTCGAGCCGTACGACACCCTTGGTCAGCGTGTTGAAGACCAGGTAGCGGTGGGCCTCCTCCTTGTAAGGGCGAATGTCGACGAGTACCAGCGCACCCACCCGCGCGTACGCGATCTCCGCGTCGGCCGGCGACTGCAGCGGCTCGTCCACCGGTTCGGAGTAAATCCCCTCCGCTGTCTCGGTGTTGTCCTCCACCTTGACGGTGAGGGTGCCGCCGACCGTGTCGACGTACAGCCCGTCCTGGATCCGGAGGTGCGGATGCCGGCCGGGGACGAGGTCCTCGCGGGTGGTCTCCGTCCAGTCGATGTCGTACGACGGCGGGAGGACGTGGTCGCGTTCGCCGTGCGCATCGAGGAAGGTCGCCGTCCGGCCGTCGTCCGTGAGTGCCCAGCGCAGGACCCGGATGTCGTCGGCCTTCTCGCCGGTCCGGAAGACGGCCAGCAACTTGCCGTCGGTGCGGCGGAGTTGGAGCAGGGTGGCCTGGCGGTAGTAGCGGTGGAGGGCGGCGAACTCCCGCACGAAGTCCGGGTCGTCGAGGAGTCCAGGTACGGCGTTCTCGGGCAGCCGGTGCTGGTCGTGGCGGTCGTGCAGGGTGAGGACGTCGGCCACCGTCGTGTCCCGGGTGATGCCGAGGGAGACCTGGTGGCCGAAGAGCAGCGCGTCTCCTACGGCGACGATGTCCCTCGGCGCGGCCGGGTGCTCGGTGTTCAGGCGTTCGGTGCCGGTGAGTTCGAGGCGGGTCGAGCCGAACTCCTCGGTGCGGCGGGCGTTGAGTGCTTCCGCGCGGCGGGCGAGTTCGGCGGCCTGTGCGGCGAGGCGGTCGCGCAGGACCTCGTAGGTGCCGGTGTCCAGGCCGGTCGTCATGGTCCCTCTCAAGATCTCGGGGGGTGTTGGGTCCGGAACTGCCGTCCCCTGTGCGGCAGTTCCGGACCGTCTGTGGGGCCGGGCCTCGGCCAGGTGTCAGGCCTTCGCCGGGTGGCCGTTGAGCGCGGCCAGCGGGGTGTCCGCCAGGCCCAACTCACCGGCCTTGTCCAGCAGTTGCCGTATCTGACCGGCGTTCGCGGTGTCCGAGCGCATCAGCTTCATCAGCAGCGCGGACACGGTGAGGTTCTGCACGTCGGCCGTGGAGACCGAGCCGAGGACGCGGCCGAGGTCGTCGGCGATGTTCGACGTGCCGTCCAGCCAGGGACGCGCCAACGCCTGGGCCGTCTCGGAGTTCTGGACAAAGCCGTCGACGCTCCGGCCGAACGAGATCGACGAGATCAGCCGGTCGAAGAAGACCGAGTCGCCGCCGACGATGTCGATGTCGGCGTTCTCCAGACCGGTCGCGAGGACCGTGGCCTGCGCCTCCGCGACCTGCCGCTGTACGTCGAGCCCGGCCAGCCGGATCTCCTTCTCGGCCTGCAACCGCAGCCGGTACTCCTCGTGGCCGCGCGAGGCGTCGTCGAGGGCGGCCATCGCGGCGGCCTTCTCGGTGAGGCCCTCCGCCTCGGCCTTGAGCTTCTCGCCGATGCCGGTGGCTTCCGCGAGCGCGTTCGCCCGTACGCCCTCGGCCTGCGCGAGCACCTTCGCCTGCGCGCCCTCGGCCTCCGCGAGCGCGTTCGCCCGCACGCCCTCCGCCTGCGCGAGCACCTTCGCCCGGGTGCCCTCGGCCTCCGCCCGCAGCCGGGCCTCGGTGCCTTCCGCCTCCGCGCGCAGCCGCGCCCCCGTGGCCTCGGCCTCTGCGCGGCCGGCCTTCACGGTGACCTCGGCCTCCTTGTCGCGGACCTGGACCTCGGCGAGTCCGGCCGCCGCCGCCTCCGCCTGGATGCCCTCGGCGAGTCGCAGCTTGGCGCGGGCGTCGAGGTCGGCGGACTTCAACCGGGCCTCGGCGAGGGTGAGTTGCTCACCGGCGCGGTGCTTGGCGGCGGCCTCCGCTGCCTCGGCCCCCTTGATGTCCTTGACCAGCTTCTCCTGCGCCTCCGCCTCTGCGGCGATGATCACGGCCTGCCGGGTGCGCTCGGCCTCCTCGACCACCCGCAGCTTCTTGATGGCCTCCTCCTGTTCGGCGACCGTGCGGTCCACCGCGATCCGCTCCCGGACCACGTCCGCGACCTCGCGCCGCTCCGCCTCGACCTCCTTGTCGCGGGCGATCCCGGACAGGCTCGTCTCCCGTTCCCTGGCGATGACTTCGAGGAGGCGGTCCTTCTCGATGCGCTCGTTCTCGACCGCGATGACCCGCTCGCGGTTCTTCTGCGCCACGGCGATCTCGCGGGCCTGGTTCTCGCGCTGGACGCCGAGTTGCTCCTCGGTACGGAGGAACGCGGCCTGCGCGCCCAGCCGTTCCTCCTCCTGCACCTTCGCGGTGGCGGCCTCCTCGCGCGCCCGCAGGACCTCCACCTCACGGCGCTGCTTGATCTCCGCCTCGGCCTGCCGGCGTTCCAGCTCCAGGATGGTCTCCCGGGCGTCGACGTTCTGCCGGGTGATCTCCTTCTGCTCGGTGCGCTGGAACTCGTTGGTGCGGACGTGCTCGATGGTCGTCAACTCGGTGATCTTGCGGATGCCCTGCGCGTCGAGGATGTTCTGGTTGTCGAGCTGGGTCATCGGTGTCTGTTCGAGGAAGTCGATGGCCGCGTCGTCGAGGTGGTAGCCGTTGAGGTCGGTGCCGATGACCTGGATGATCCGGTCCCGGAACTCCTCGCGCTTGGTGTAGAGATCGACGAAGTCCAGCTGCTTGCCCACGGTCTTGAGCGCCTCGGAGAACTTCGCGGCGAAGAAGTCCTGGATCGCCACCGGGTCGCTCGCGGTCTGGGTGCCGATGGCCTGCGCGACCTTGATGACGTCCTCGACGGTCTTGTTGACCCGCACGAAGAAGCTGATGTGGATGTCGGCGCGGATGTTGTCCTGGCAGATCAGGCCCTCGCGCCCGGTGCGGCGGATCTCGATCGTCTTCACCGAGATGTCCATGAACTCGGCCTTGTGCAGCACCGGCAGGACTACGGCGCCGGTGAAGGTGACGTCGACCTTCTTCGTCTTGGAGACGATCAGTGCCCGCCCCTGCTCCACCTTCCGGAACAGCCGGCCGACCACCAGGAGCAGGGTGAGCGCGATGAGCAGGACAACGGCGACGAACACACCGATGCCCACGGTGATGGCGTTCATGACATGGGTCCTCGAAGGATGAGAAGGGTGATGAAGCGGGGTGCGGGCCAACAGGCGTGGGCCAACGAGCGTGGGCCGACAGGCGTAGGCCAACAGTCGTGGGCCCACACGCGTGGGCAACGGCCGTAGACCAACAAGTGTTGGCGGCCTACCCCGGGTTGCCGCCTGGGCCGGTCCGTGGGTCCAGCGCGCTGTCGTAGGGCGCGACCCAGAAGAACTCGCCGGTCTCGTCGTAGGCGTAGAGCAGTCCGGTGCTGCCACTGGCGAGGGCCTCGTTGCCCGTCTGCCGGACCTGGACCACCGCGGCCGAGCCGTCCGCCGCCCTGACCTCGGCCTGTCCGAACCCCTCGTCCACCCGCCCGGTGCGGATGGTGCAGGTCAGCCCGACGAAGTCCAGCCGGGACGGCCCGTGTTCGTCGGGGAACAGGCGGTGCAGGGGTCGTACGAGCAGCTTGGTCGTCTGCCAGGAGACGTACACCGTGCCGATCAGCACGGCCACCCCGACCAGGACGCCCACCGGGCCCGAAGGCACGAACAGCACGCTCGCGCAGAAGCTGATCAGCCAGCCGACGGCGACGAACAGCGAGAAGGCGAAGGTCACCGGGACCCCGCCGAGCCACCGGCCGTCGACGTGCGCACGGGAGTGGAGGTGCACGTGGGCGTGTCCGTGCGCGTCGGCCGCGCCGAGCGCGACCAGCAGCCAGTAGAGGACGACCACGACGAGCGCCGCGGTGAAGACGATCGCGGGAAAACCGGTCGCGGCAGCGATGAACGCCCCCATGATCCCGGCCCCCCGTTCCCTCACTCGCCCCAACCAGCCGACGGGGATGCGCGGTTCGCGGTCCTGGTGCCGGAAACCTGCCGGTGTCCGGCACCGGAACCTTCCGCGGTGCTCCCCTGGCGCCATGGTGCACGCGGGGTGCACGCCCGCGCATTGCCGGAACCCGGCAGTGTTCATTAGGGTCTTGATGCCGGTGACGCGCTAAGAAAGCGTCACCAGGGCGTCAAGAAAACAGGGGGCGGCGTTGCCGGAGCGCGGAATACCTGAGCAGTATCTGGCGGGGTACGCGCAGCTCCTGGCGGAGGTCTCCGTCACCGGACGGCGCCTGACCCGGGCCGAGTTGGAGACCCGCCGCGCCCTCGGCGAACACGCGGCCGAGGCCGGGCACGAACTGCGTGCCCTGGTCAACGCCCATCTCGCGGCCACCCGCGCCGCCTGGCCGGAGACCCCCAAATCCGCCGACTGCACACTCGCCGCGGTGCAACAGGCCGTCGACGCCTTCGCCGAGGGCTACGAACGCGCGCAGCGCCTCGCCGTACGCCAGGAGGAGGCGGCCCGGCGGGAGTTCATCGACGACCTCCTCTACGGCCGCAGCGACCTGGGCCGGCTCGCCGAACGCGCCGAACGCTTCGGGCTGCGCCTCTCCCACACGCACGCCGTCGCCGTGGTCCAGGGCCCGACGCCGTACGACGAGAGCGCGCCGGTGCCGCGTCAGGTGGAGCGCGCGATGATCAGCCGTTTCGGTGACCGCAACATCCTGCTCACCACGAAGGCCGGCCGGATGCTGTGCGTCGCGCCCGGCGACCAGGACGACGTCCTCACTCACTTCGCCAAGCAGTCGTACGCCGCCGCCGAGGGTGCCCGCGCGGCGATCGGCCGGCCGCAGCCGGGTGCGGGCGGGGTCGTCCAGTCGTACGAGGAAGCCCTGAACACTCTCGAACTGGCCGAGCGGCTCAACCTGGAGGGCCCCCTCCTGCGCGCCGCCGACCTGCTGGTCTATCCGGTGCTCACGCGCGACCGGCAGGCCATGGCCGATCTGGTGCTCGACGCGCTGGGCCCGCTCACCAAGGCGCGCGGCGGTCCGCGCCCGCTGCTGGACACCCTCTCGACGTACTTCGACTGCGGCTGTGTGGCCGCGGAGGCGGCCCGCCGGCTCTCGTTGAGCGTGCGCGCGCTGACCTACCGGCTGGAGCGCATCCACCAGTTGACGGGCGCGGACCCGGCGAATCCCGGCCAGCGGTACATGCTGCAGACGGCGGTGATCGGGGCCCGCTTGCTGGACTGGCCCGAGAAGGAGCTGTGACGCGCACCGAAGCCGGCACAGAACGTGCACGGAAAGCGGGGGTCGGCACAGAGAAAAGCGACCCCGCGCCCGGATGAACGTCGGCGGCGTGGTCGCTTGGGGCTGTGCGGAGGTGTGGGGGCGGAGGCGTCAGCCCAGGGTGGTACCGATGTACGACGTCGACTCGGGGCCGGAGTCCGTGGAATCAGCGGAGTCCGCAGAAGGAGCGGCGGGCGCGGGGGCCGGCGGCGCGGGCGGCGTCTCGTGGCAGGTGAAGCCGAGCCGGGTGAGGGCCCTTGTCACCTCGAAGGCGGTGAAGTCACGGCGATCCTGCTTGGTGATCACCTCGCCGACCTGCTTCACCGGGTACAGCTTGCGACTGATGACGGCGCAGGGGCCGGTGACGGGCTGCTCCGGGCGGATGCCCTTGAGCATCTCCTCCACCTCGCTCTTCGTCAGATCGAAGGGGTAACGGGCGATCACGCAGCGCATGGTGCCTCACCTAGGGGTGCGAGCGGGCGGAGAGGGGAGGATTTCTCCGCGGGGAATGCGGAAGAACGGCCGAAGAACGGTGGGTGACCGAAGAACGGCAAGTAAATGAGCAGATACGAAAAGGAGCCCGCACCCAAGGTGCGGGCCCCTGTTTCGCAGCTTCGCGTGCTTAGGCGGGAACGATGTTCTCCGCCTGCGGGCCCTTCTGGCCCTGCGTGATGTCGAAGGTCACCTTCTGACCTTCCTGCAGCTCGCGGAAGCCCTGGGTGGCGATGTTCGAGTAGTGGGCGAAGACGTCAGCGCCGCCGCCGTCCTGCTCGATGAAGCCGAAGCCCTTTTCCGCGTTGAACCACTTCACGGTACCGGTGGCCATGTCTTAACTCCTAGGCAGTGCACGAGATCCGCACTTTACGAATCTCCTCCATCGCCGTGATGATCACCTGCCCGGAGAACCGGTTCAAAATTGGCAACCACAACTGCAACTGAAGTCAGCCTAGCACGGAACCCATTTACGCGGCGGTGGAATTGCGCGGGAAAAGCCCCGCCCGAAACAGTGAATTTCTGTTTCGGTGACATCAGATTTTTGATCCATGAGATGGCCCGTGCGATGGCCCATGGGACGAGTGGCGCAGCTCCTCGTTGAGGCGCAGCGCCTCGTCCAGCCGGTCCTCCAGGCTGATGATGCGGCAGGCGGCCTCGATGGGGGTCCCCTGGTCGACCAGCTCGCGGGCGCGGGAGGCCGTACGCAGCTGACGGCGCGAGTAGCGGCGGTGACCGCCGTCCGACCGCTTCGGGTTGATCAGCCCGGCCTCACCCAGTGACCGGAGGAAACCGGGGGTGGAGGCGATCAGCTCGGCGGCCCGGCCCATGGTGTAGGCCGGGTAGTCGTCGTCGTCGAGCCGGTCGGCCGCGGGCTGCTGGCTTTCCGAGGGCATGTACACCTTTCCTGCGGACCGCCGGAGGTCGGACGGCCCGCCGCAGGGGAGCTTGTTACCCCGTACGGGAACTCTAGTCCCCCCTGGGGAATCTCTGTCGCGGCGAGCACAGATGTCCTGACGCGGGTTGACGCGGTCAGCACTCCAGAACGAGCACGGTGCAGGGGTCGGACGGCCGCGGATCAAGGTCTTCCGGGCCGGTTGAGGAGCCCCGTTCGGGGGCTCGTCCGGGGGTCCGTACGTGGCTTGATGCGAAGCCCTGTACGTCCTGTACGAGGTTCTGTACGACGTCCTGCCAGCCCCAGGCCCGGTAGGCGGTCAGTGTCTCGGTGTCGGTGCGGGGCACCAGGGCGATGCCGAGGGCCGGCGCGTGATCGGCGAGCAGCCGGCGCTGCAGGCGCCGGGCGAGGTTCCAGTCCCGGTCCTGGTAGTGGGTGCGCACGCGGGGCGGGACGACGATCCCGGAGACCGCGAAGAGCCCGCCCCCGACGGCGAGGTCGCGCAGGTGCCCGGGCAGTTGTGCGTCGCACCCCTGCCACCAGGGATCGGTGCCGCGTACCGGGAAGCCGTAGGCGCAGGCGGTCAGGGTCGTGTTCTCGGCGATCAGCAGCGCGAAGCCCGGCCGCCGGACGTCACCGGCCAGCCGCCGCAGGAACGCCGCGCGGGACCGGTTCCCCGTGCGGGCGCCGCTGCCGCCGGTCTCCTCGTACAGATCGCCCAGTTCCTGGAACCGGTCCTCGATCTGCCGCCGGCTGAGCGGCCGGACCCGGTCACCCTCCCAGGGCGACGGCCCACGCTCGCGCCCGGACGACCACGCCTGCTCCCAGCGCGCCCCCTCGGCACCGCCGCGCCCGACGAGCTCCGCGGTCACCGGCCGACCGGGCACATTCACGCTCATGAGCTGAGCCCTGCCCCGGGCGCGGACACATCCACCCCGGCGTCGTCCTTCGCCGGGAACGGCACCGGCGCGATCCGGCACACGAGAGATTCCCGGTCTCTTCACGGTACGCCCGCGGGGGTGGAGGGGGCGGGCGGTGATGGGGGTGGGGGCTGAGGGGTCCGGGCTCCCCCGAGAGCGAGTCGCTCCGGCTGCTCACCAGCGAGTCGCAGGCGCACCGCACCCACACCGACGAACCGGGCTGACAGGCACCGCCGTCGCCCCGTGGACCCCGTTCGCCCGGCCCTTGATCACCGGTGCGGGAGTACGGTAAGGACCTACCGGGAGTTCTCCGCACCTCGGCTCTCCGCCGACGTCGTTCCCAGTGCACCACGGCACCGGACCGCAGTACGACGGCCGGGGACAGGGATCGCGACATGAACGCGCCCACCGACAGCCGTAGTTGGTCCGCCCCGGAGCACACCGACCGGCCCCTGCCCGGACTCCTCGTGCCGCGCCCCGCGCCGTTCGACTGAGCCAGGTAAGTCCCAGGTCCCGCACGGTCCTTCCGAGCTCCGGTCCCCAGCCCCCGGCCCCTCGCTCCCGCCCACACTCCTCTGGAGACGTCATGACCATCGCCCCGCCGTCCACGTCACCCCCGTCGCCCCCGTCCCCCGTCGATCTCCTGCTACGACTGCGCCTCGCACCCCACAGTCCGGTGCCGCGCCGCCTCGACGGGGCGTGGTGGCCGCGCTCCTACGACGTGCTGACCGAGGTTCCGGAACTGCTCGCCGGGCTCCCCCGGACCTGGGGTCACATCGTCAGCGTCACCGTGAACGGCACGATCTGGTCCGCCGCCCCCGGCCGGATGCTCGTGCACAACCAGGTCGTACGACTGCACCGGACCACCGCCGTGCACGCCCCGAACACCGTCACCCTGCTCACTCCCGGCCGCGGCCGCTGGGACCTCCTGGTCGTACCGCCGGGCCTGGCAGAGGAGGCAGCCGAGTCGATGATGGCCGCCGCCGTGGCCAACCTCGGCTGAGACCGAGCGGGTTACTGGTTCCAGCTCTCGTCGTACGGGTCCTTCGGCGTCGGGACCGGTTTGGCCAGGGCGACCTGGAAGTAGGGGATCGGGCCGTTGTTGATGGGGTCCTTGGTCTGCTTGGCGCTGTACGTGCCGGTGACCTCCAGCCAGGTGTCCGGCTGAAGTACCGGCGGGATCTTGCCCGTTAGAGCGATCTTGACCGGCTGGGCGTCGGCGGCACAGCAGTTGAGGGCCATGCGGACGAGGAACGGGGCACCGGACTTGTCCAGCGCTATGAAGCCGGTGACCTTGAGCTGGCGGGTTCCGAGGGAACGCCCGTGGTCGTAGACCGCCCGGCTCGCGTAGTCGACCAGGCCGATGGTGAGCGGGTTGCTGTCGGGCAGCTTCGAGAGGCCGTAGGGCTTCATGAGGGCCGTGCCCGTGCGGACCGCGCTGTAGGAACCGAGGGCCGGCGGGGCGACCAGGATCAGGGCGAAGAGGGGGAGGACCAGGAGCCAGGCGATACGGGGTTCGCGGTGCACGTGACCCTCGTGGGCATCACCCTCGTGACCGTCGCCCTCGGCGTGGGCCTCCGACTTGGCCTCGGTGTGAGCCTCCCCGTGAGCCTCCGCGTGGGCCTTCGTCACCTTCGCCCGCCGCCACTCGTACCACGCCGTCGCCAGCGCCGCGACGATCAGTACCGCGCCGGAGAGCAGCAGCAACGGCTGGAGTCCGGCCTTGACGTAGCGCAGGTAAAGGTTGGTGAAGCCCGCGTGCAGCATGGCCGCGCCGACGAGGAACAGGACCGCCGCCTGTGCCTGCCGGTTCACAGGAGCACCGCCCCGGTGACGACCG
The DNA here is from genome assembly GCF_000716435.1 of Streptomyces xylophagus. Lineage (GTDB taxonomy): Bacteria > Actinomycetota > Actinomycetes > Streptomycetales > Streptomycetaceae > Streptomyces > Streptomyces xylophagus. The sequence goes on along the minus strand of NZ_JNWO01000004.1, from coordinate 267,721 downwards.
CGCCCGCGATGGCGAGGACGAAGGTCGTGGGCGCGAAGCGCAGCGCGAAGCCGCGGCCGAACGTGCCCGCCTGCATGGCGAACAGCTTCAGGTCGATCATCGGACCCACCACCAGGAACGCGAGTTTTGCCGTGAGGGAGAACTGAGTGAGCGACGCGGCCACGAACGCGTCCGCCTCCGAGCAGATCGACAGCAGGACGGCCAGGATCGAGAGGGCGAGGATCGCCACCACCGGGTTGTCGGCCGCCGTACGCAGCCAGCTCGCCGGTGCCACCGCCTTGAGCGTGGCCGCGGACATCGCGCCGAGCACCAGGAAGCCGCCCGCCTGCATCACGTCGTGGCGCACCGAGCCCCAGAACGCGGCACCCTTGGTCTCGCCCTCGTGCGGTTCGTGGGCGGGCAGGCGCAGCCAGTCGGTGCGGCCGACCCGCTGCCACAGCCAGCCCATCACACAGGCCACGAGCAGGCTGCCCACGAACCGGGCGAGGACCATCTCGGGGTTGCGCGGGAACGCCACGGCCGTCGCGGTCAGCACGATCGGGTTGATCGCCGGGGCGGAGAGCAGGAACGCGATCGCCGCCGCCGGTGTCACACCCCGGCGCACCAGCGCTCCGGCCACCGGCACGGACGCGCACTCGCAGCCCGGCAGGATCGCGCCCGCCATTCCGGCCACCGGGACGGCCAGTACAGGGTTGTCGGGGAGCGCGCGGGCGAAGAACGTCGGCGGTACGAACACCGCGATCGCCGCCGACAGCAGCACGCCCAGCACCAGGAACGGCAGCGCCTGCACGACCACGGCCACGAACACCGTCATCCAGCTCTGCATCACCGGCGCGGACAGCGCCTGCCGGATCGGGCTCTGCACCAGCACCACCACGAGCAGCACCATGGTCAGCACGAGCGGCGAGTTGAGCTGCCAGCCTTCCTTGGGCTCCTTGGGCTCCTTGGGCTCCTTCGGCTCCTTCGGCTCTTTCGAGGGCGCGGGCGCCTCCGGCTTCGCCGGTGCGGGTGGCTGCTGGGGCGTTTCCGCGATCGGCGGAGTCTCCGTGGTCGGCGCGGCTGGTTCGGTGGTGATGGCCACGGGTGAAGTACCTCCGGCAGGCGCATGGTTTCGCGAGTTTTGCTCCCTGTCGATGCATACGGCAGTCGGAGCAAGGGTGTTCAGCGGAATACTGGAACCACCCGCCTCCTTGGGGCAGTCTTTTCCCTCGTGGCGAGCAGCGTTCCGCATCAGAGTCCTCCGGGCAGTGCCCGTGCGCACATGGTGGTGTGCGGCGACGACGCGCTCGCGCACCGTCTCGCCGCCGAACTGCGCAGTGTCTACGGCGAGCAGATCACCCTCGTCGTACCGCTCTCCGAAACCACCCGCCCACCCGTGGTCGGCCGCGCGCGTGCCGCCTCGGTGGCCCTGCGCGACCGGGTCAACGCGGCGGTGGCCCGAGCCAACGGCACCGCCAACGGCGCACCCGTCGCCGCCGAACCCCCGCGCGGGGAGCGGGTGTTGGAGGTCGCCGAGCTGACCGAGGCGGTGTTCGCGGAGGCGGGCGTGGAGCGGGCGGCGGCACTGGCCCTCGTCTATGACGACGACGAGACGAACATCCGCGCCGCCCTCACCGCGCGCCGCCTCAACCCCCGTATCCGGCTCGTGCTCCGCCTCTACAACCGTCGTCTCGGCCAGCACATCGAGGAACTCCTCGACCAGGCAGCCGCGTTGGCGACCGGCGAGGAGGGCGGGACCGGCACCGGGTTCGACGCCTCCACCACCGTCCTGTCCGACGCCGACACGGCCGCGCCCGCGCTGGCCGCCACCGCTCTCGCCGGTACCAGCAAGGTCGTCCAGACCGACGGGCTGCTGCTGCGCGCGGTGGAACGGCCGCCGCCGGGACCCGGGCAGGTCGCCGACCCGGGGCTGGCCACGCTCGCCCTGCTCTCGGCGACCAGCAGCGACCCGGCCGGCGCGGACGGCTCCGAGGGCATGGGCGAACAGGGCCCGCGCCTGCTGCCCGACGCGGCGGCCGTCGCCTCGGCCACCGGGCGCGGCACCGTCGTCCTGGAACAGGTGTCGTACGCCGGGCCGCAGTTGCCGGGTGGGCGTGGGGGCGGTGTCGTGCCCGCCTTCTCCTCGCTCTTCTCCCGGCGGCTGCGCTGGTCGCTGGCGGGCATGGTGGCATGCGTGATCGCGCTCGCCATCGCGCTGTGGGTGGTGACCAAGGTCCATCCCGTGACCGCCTTCTATCTGACGCTGCTCGATCTCTTCGCGATCGACGACCCCGCGATCGGGGCGCCCCTGGGCCGGCAGATCCTTCAACTCCTCTCCGGTCTCGTCGGGTTGCTGCTCATGCCGGTGCTGCTGGCCGCGGTCCTCGAGGCCCTCGGCACGTTCCGTACGGCGTCCGGGCTGCGCAAGCCGCCGCGCGGACTCGGCGGTCATGTCGTCCTGCTCGGGCTCGGCAAGATCGGCACCCGGGTGCTGACCCGGCTGCGCGAACTCCACATCCCCGTGGTGTGCGTCGAGGCCGACCCCGAGGCACGCGGCCTCGCGGTCGCACGCCGGCTGCGGGTGCCAGTGATCCTCGGTGACGTCACCCAGGAAGGCGTCCTGGAATCCGCCAAGATCCACCGCGCCCACGCCCTCCTCGCGGTCACCAGCTCCGACACCACGAACCTCGAAGCGGTCCTGTACGCACGGTCCGTACGGCCTGATCTACGGGTCGTACTGCGCCTGTACGACGACGACTTCGCCACCGCCGTGTACCGGACGCTGCGCGCCGCCCACCCGCACGCCCTCACCCGGAGCCGCAGCGTCTCCCATCTGGCCGCGCCCGCGTTCGCCGGGGCGATGATGGGGCGGCAGATCCTGGGCGCGATCCCAGTCGAGCGGCGGGTGCTGTTGTTCGCGGCGATGACCGTGGGCGGGCATCCCCAACTGGAGGGCAAGACCATCGCCGAGGCGTTCCGCGCCGGGTCGTGGCGGGTCCTCGCGCTGGACACGGCGACGCGGGATGCCTCCGAGGACGTACGGCGGTCGGGGTTGGTGTGGGACCTACCCGACACGTATGTCCTGCGGGACTCGGACCGGGTTGTGCTTGCTGCCACTCGACGGGGGTTGGCGGAGTTGTTGGGGCGGCGACCTCGGGATCGTGCCGGGACGTAGGGAGCGGGGACTTCGCATCCCCGCTCCGCACGCCACTCCCGAGAAGAACAAACCCTGAGGAAACCCTGCCTACTTCCCCAAGTGCCGCTCCGCGAAGTCCAGTTCCAGCTTCACCTGCTTGATCCGCTCGTCCACCACCAACGACCCGTGCCCCGCGTCGTACCGGTACACCTCGTGCACGGCCCCCCTGCTCTCCAGCCGCTTCACATAGTTGTCGATCTGGCGGATCGGGCAGCGGGGGTCGTTGACGCCGGCCGAGATGTAGACCGGGGCCTTGACCTCGTCGACGTAGGTCAGCGGGGAGGACGCCTCGAAGCGGTCCGGGACTTCTTCCGGGGTGCCGCCCAGCAGCGTGCGGTCCATGGCCTTCAGGGCTTCCATCTCGTCGTGGTACGCCGTGACGTAGTCGGCGACCGGCACCGCGGCGATGCCCAGTGTCCACGCGTCGGGCTGGGTGCCGATGCCGAGGAGGGTGAGGTAGCCGCCCCAGGAGCCGCCGGTGAGGATCAGGCGGGCGGGGTCGGCGAGGCCCGAGGTGATCGCCCACTCCCTCACCGCCGCGATGTCCTCCAGCTCGATGAGACCGACCCGGACCTTCAACGCGTCGGTCCACGCGCGCCCGTAGCCGGTGGAGCCGCGGTAGTTGACCCGGATCACCGCGTATCCGTGGTCGACCCAGGCCGCCGGACCGGCCGCGAAGGAGTCGCTGTCGTGCCAGGTCGGGCCGCCGTGGATGTCGAAGACCGTGGGGAGGGGGCCCGTCGCGCCGGCCGGCTTCTGGACCAGAGCGTGGATGCGGCCTCCCGGGCCCTCCACCCACACGTCCTCCACCGGTACCGATCCCGGTGACTTCAGGCCGGGCGGGTCCAGGACGACCTCGCCCGTGGTCGAGCGCACGGCGGACGGTTCGGCGGCCGACGACCACAGGTATTCGACGCTGCCGTCGGGGCGGGCCGTCGCGCCCGAGACCGAACCGGGCGGCGTCCGCACCTTCTCCAGGTCGCCCGACGCGAGGTCGTAGCGGAACACCTCGCTGCGGGCCTCGAAGCTGTGCGCGATGAGGAGGGCCGAGCCGTCCGGGTACCACTCGGCGCTCACGTCGCCGGGCAGGTCCAGGGCCAGGTCGGTCTCGCCGCCCTTGACGACGTCCCACACCAGGGGCTCCCAACGGCCGCGCCGCTGATGGCCGATGAGCAGGCGGGTGTCGCCCTCGACGGGTGCGAAGCCCAGCACCTCAAGGCCCAGTTCCTCGGTGCCGCCCTTGGTGTCGTCCAGGTCGGCGACCGCCGTGCCGTCCGGGCGCAGGACGCGCAGCGCCGAGTGCATCGCGTCGCCGTGCTCCGTGTGCTCGATCGCGATCAGCGAACCGTCGTGCGAGAGGTCGCCGACACCCGCCGACTCGCGGTGCCGGTAGAGCAGCGTGGTCTCCTCGCCGGTGCGGGCGAGGTGGATCGTCGTACCGTCCTCGTCCGTCGAGCGGCCGACCACGGCGGTTCTGCCGTCCCGGGCCAGGGCGACCCCGGCCGGGTAGGACGGTTCGAGGCCGGGGACCGCCGGTTCGTCCGGTCCTCCCTTGAAGGGCTGGCGGCGCCAGACGCCGAACTCGTCGCCGTCCTTGTCGTCGAACCACCAGATCCACTCCCCGTCCGGGGAGAGCACACCGTCCGTCGTGCCGTTCGGCCGGTCCGTGACCTGGCGTTGCTCGCCCGTCGCCCGGTCCCAGGCGTACAGCTCATACGTCCCTGTCGCGTTCGACACGAACAGGGAACGGTCGGGTGCGTCCTCCGCCCAGTCGGGCAGGGACACTCGGGGCGCCCGGAAGCGCTTCTCCCAGTCCGGTGTGTACTCGGACCCGTTGCTCTCAGTCATGGCCCCATACTGCCCGCCCACACAGACATTGCACTGGTCGGATCCTCAGCCTGTGGATAACTTCGACCAAGACCCGGCCGGAGCATTGCCGACGCCGGGTGAACCTTCGGGCGGACCCCCGGGCCGAGAGCCTTACGGGAGCCCCGTACCGTGGGAGTCGTGTACCGGTTTCTGCTGACATCGCGCTGGTGGGGCATCAACGTCTTCGTACTGCTCGCCATCCCCTTCTGCGTCTTCATGGGGTCGTGGCAGCTGAGCCGGTTCCAGGCGCGCGTGGACAGCAGCCACCAGGCCACCAAGCAGGTCGAGACCGACCGCACGGAAGCCGCGCGCCCCCTCGCCTCACTGCTGCCGGTCGACCAGAGCACCTCGGGCCGACAGACCACGGCGACCGGCCGGTACGGCAAGCAACTCCTCGTCCCCGACCGCCAGTTGGACGGGAAGAACGGCTACTACGTCCTGACCCTGCTGCGCACCGACGGCGGCAAGGCCCTGCCCGTCGTCCGCGGCTGGCTGCCCGGAAAGCCCGACGCCGCGAAGGCACCGGCCGCGCCGACCGGCGAGGTCACCGTCACCGGCTCGCTCCAGGCGTCCGAGACCCCGGGCGACAACGGCGTCAGCGCCCAGGGCGGGCTGCCGTCCGGCCAGACCGCCGCGATCAGCGCGGCCTCGCTGGTGAACCTCGTGCCCTACCAGCTGTACGACGCGTGGATCACGCTCGACAAGGGCGACTCCGGGATGACGGCCGTACCGGCGACCGCGCCCGCGAACACCGGTCTCGACCTGAAGGCGTTCCAGAACCTCGGCTACACCGGCGAGTGGTTCGTCTTCGCGGGCTTCGTCGTCTTCATGTGGTTCCGGCTGCTGCGCCGCGAGGTGGAGTTCGCGCGCGACGCGGAACTGGGCCTGGTGTCCGAGGAGGACACGGAGGAAGCGGTACGCGTCACCGTGGTCTGACACCGGTGCCGGTCCCCCGTGACCGACGACGAACGACCGACAACGACCCTCTGACGGCGAACGACCGGCTTACGATCCCGCCAGCACACCCGTCCGGTAGACCGTCCCCGCGCACGCGTTGGACACCGTCGCCGAGACCGTCGGCGAGCCCCCCTCCGCCGTGTGGGAGACCACGACACTGCCGTCGAGCGTGCCGTCCTCGAGCAGCTGGGTGGACGTGCCGGTGTCGCCGGTCGTGGACCCGGTGCTGGTGCTGGTGTCCTCGCTGGGCGACGGGCTGGCCGTCGTACCGCCGGTGCTCGTGCCGCCGGTGCTCGTGCTGCTGGTGGGGCAGGTCTCGGAGGGCACCCAGGCGAACTTGATCCGGTAGGCGGAGCCCGGCAGCAGCACGAGCTGGGAGGCCTCCGTCGACGGGTCGGGCAGCCCCGACGCCACATCCCCGGAGCTGTGCTGCGCCACGCTGATCTTGGTGGAGTCGGCGGCCCCCTGCGCGGCGGTCCCCACGGTGCCGGGGCCGCCGACGGTACAGCTCGTGCTGGACGTGTTGGTGACGGTGAACGTGCCGTAGACGATACCGGCCGAGTCGGGGGCGTCCACCGTCGAGTTGGACGCGCCGAACTGCTCGGCCGTGCAGAGGGGCGCGGCCGTCCCGGTGCTGGCCGAGGGGTTGGCGCTGACTGTGCCCGCGCCGGGGGTCTTGCCCGAGCCGTCGTTCTTGTGGCCGCCCGGGTTCTGCGAGGCCTGGCCCGAGGAGCCGCCGGAGGTGCTGGAGCCGCCGTCCGGGTTCTTGCCCGAGCTGGTGCCGCCCTGGGCCTGTGAGCTGTTGCCCATGATGGACGGGTCCGCGTTCGAGCCGGTGGAGTTCGAGACGTGGACGAGGGCCGGGATGGCGGTGCCGAAGAAGAGGGCGGCGGCGGCCATGCCGACGACGGCCTGGCGCTTGCGGGCCCGGCGGGCCGGTACCGCCTTGCGCAGGTGGTCGAGTGTGCCGTCGCGCGGCTCGACCTCCTGGACGGCCTGGTGGAGCAGCCGGCGCAGGGCCAGCTCGTCCGGGTCGAACCCTTCGGGGTTGTCCCCGTCGGGGGTACGCCCCTCGGGTGCCTGCCCCTCCGCGTTCTCGGGGTGCTGCCCGTCGAGGCTCGGCCCGGTGGGGCTCGGTTCGTCGGGGCCGTGGTTCACAGTTCCGTTCCCAGCGTGCGATTCGTTCGGCTGTTCCTTGCGGGCCCAGGTCGGCCCGCGCCGGACCTCCGGCTCGTGCCGTTCACCCGAGCCGTGCCCCTCGACGTTGTCGCTCATGCCGACGCCTCCATCGCGATGCGGAGGGCGGCGATACCGCGCGAGCCGTACGCCTTCACCGAGCCCAGCGATATGCCGAGCGACTCGGCGACCTGCGCCTCGGTCATGTCCGCGAAGTAGCGCAGGACCAGGACCTCGCGCTGGCGGCGCTGCAGACCCTTCATCGCCTTGATGAGGGAGTCGCGCTCCAGCAGGTCGTAGGCGCCCTCCTCCGCGCTGGCCATGTCCGGCATCGGCTTCGAGAGGAGCTTGAGGCCGAGGATGCGGCGGCGCAGGGCCGAGCGGGAGAGGTTGACGACGGTCTGGCGCAGATACGCCAGGGTCTTCTCGGGGTCACGGACACGTTTGCGCGCCGAGTGGACCCGGATGAACGCCTCCTGGACGACGTCCTCGCAGGAGGCCGTGTCGTCGAGGAGGAGCGCCGCGAGTCCGAGCAGCGAGCGGTAGTGCGCCCGATAGGTCTCGGTGAGGTGGTCGACCGTCGTTCCGGCCGCGACGGCGTCGTCGACACCGTCGCGCTGGTTCGGGATGCGGGCGGGCCGCGCTGCGGGCATCGGCGCGATCACCGGCATGCCGCCGGGCGCACGGGATCCACGCGGAGGCCGTAGGGCCGTGCCGCGTGCCGCAGTGAAGTCGAGTACCTGAGCCACGCCAGTTGGACACGCTTCCCCCCTTGGGGGTTGTACGCGTCGGCCGTCACATTTACGTCAGACGAAACAGACAGTCCACCCACCTGTCTGCTGTCACCGCCCACCCGTCCGGTGTCATCACCCACCCGTCTGGTGTCAGGCAGCACAACCGGCAGTGCGTCGAACACCCTCATGCCTACCCGCTCTTCCCCTGTGTCACGAATGTCCGGGGCGTCCCCACGCCCCTCACCGCATCCCCACGCCCACCTGAAGGGCGTTCGCAAAGACGCTCCCCGCTCGCCGCGCGGTTGCGGGAAGCGGGGAGTGAAATCTTCGGATGCGGAGGTGGCCGGATTCAAGTGATCCCAACCATTAATCCGGCCACATCGCGCACAGTGATCCTACAAACCTGGGCGCCACTGGCCAGCGGATTTACGGCCGGGCAGGATACGTGCGGCCTGCACTCACGCCAGCTCCCGCGCCACCAGCTCGGCGATCTGCGCGGTATTGAGGGCCGCTCCCTTGCGCAGATTGTCGCCGCAGACGAAGAGTTCGAGCGCGGTCGGATCGTCCAGCGCCCGGCGCAGCCGCCCCACCCAGGTCGGGTCGGTGCCCACCACGTCGGCGGGCGTCGGGAACTCTCCGGCGGCAGGATTGTCGAACAGGACGACCCCCGGGGCCGTGGCGAGGATCTCGCGCGCCCCGTCGACGGTGACCTCGCCCTGGAAGCGGGCGTGGACGGTGAGGGAGTGCGTGGTGATCACCGGGACGCGGACGCAGGTCACGGCGACCGGCAGCGCGGGCAGCCCGAGGATCTTGCGGGACTCGTCCCGCACCTTCATCTCCTCCGAGGACCAGCCGTCCTCGCGCAGGGACCCGGCCCACGGTACGACGTTCAGGGCGACCGGCTCCGGGAACGGCCCGGTGTTGTCCCCGACGGCCCGCCGTACGTCACCGGGCTTGGTGCCCAGGTCCGTGCCGGCCACGAGGGCGAGCTGCTGGCGCAGGGTGTCGACCCCGGCCCGGCCCGCCCCGCTCACCGCCTGGTACGACGACACCACCAGCTCGCGCAGCCCGAACTCGGCGTGCAGCGCGCCGACGGCGACGATCATCGACAGGGTCGTGCAGTTCGGGTTGGCGATGATCCCGCGCGGACGCCAGCGCACCTTGTGCGGGTTGACCTCGGGGACCACCAGGGGCACCTCGGGGTCCATCCGGAAGGCGCCCGAGTTGTCGACGACCACCACGCCCTTGGCGGCGGCGATCGGCGCCCACTGGGCGGAGACCTCGTCGGGGACGTCGAACATGGCGACGTCGACCCCGTCGAAGGCCTCCTCCGAAAGGGCCACCACCTCGACCTGCTCCCCGCGCAGGGCCAGCTTGCGGCCGGCCGAGCGCGGAGAGGCGATCAGACGGATCTCGCCCCAGATGTCCGCATGCTGGGACAGGATCTGGAGCATGACCGTGCCGACGGCTCCGGTCGCCCCCACCACGGCGAGCGTCGGACGCACGGTCGCTCCGGTCGTGGCCATCAGCGGCCGGTGCCTCCGTAGACGACGGCTTCGTCGCTGTCGGAGTCCAGGCCGAACGCCGTGTGCACGGCGCGGACGGCCTCGTTGACGTCGTCGGCGCGGGTGACCACCGAGATGCGGATCTCGGAGGTCGAGATCAGCTCGATGTTGACGCCCGCGTCGGACAGCGCGGTGAAGAAGTCGGCGGTGACGCCCGGGTTCGTCTTCATCCCGGCGCCCACCAGCGAGATCTTCCCGATCTGGTCGTCGTAGCGCAGCGACTCGAAGCCGATGCCGCCCTTGTTCTTCTCCAGGGCGTCGATGGCCTTGCGGCCCTCCGCCTTGGGGAGGGTGAAGGAGATGTCCGTGAGACCCGTCGAGGCCGCCGACACGTTCTGCACGATCATGTCGATGTTGACCTGGGCGTCGGAGATCGTCCGGAAGATCACCGCGGCCTCGCCCGGCTTGTCGGGCACACCGACGACCGTGATCTTGGCCTCGGAGGTGTCGTGCGCGACACCGGAGATGATGGCCTGCTCCACCTTCTGGTCCCCAATCGGCTCACTGCTGACCCACGTGCCCTGAAGTCCGCTGAAGCTGGACCGCACATGGATCGGGATGTTGTATCGGCGGGCGTACTCCACACAGCGGTGGAGCAGCACCTTGGAGCCGGAGGCGGCGAGCTCCAGCATGTCCTCGAAGGCGATCCAGTCGATCTTCCGCGCCTTCGGCACCACACGCGGGTCGGCGGTGAACACCCCGTCGACGTCGGTGTAGATCTCGCACACCTCGGCGTCGAGCGCGGCGGCCAGCGCCACGGCGGTGGTGTCACTGCCACCCCGCCCCAGCGTCGTGATGTCCTTCTTGTCCTGGCTCACACCCTGGAACCCGGCGACGATGGCGATGTTGCCCTCGTCCAACGCCGTACGGATCCGACCCGGCGTGACGTCGATGATCCGCGCTTTGTTGTGGACAGAGTCGGTGATGACGCCTGCCTGGCTGCCGGTGAACGACTGGGCCTCGTGGCCCAGGTTTTTGATCGCCATGGCCAGCAGTGCCATGGAGATCCGCTCTCCGGCGGTCAGCAGCATGTCGAACTCACGCCCGGCGGGCATCGGAGATACCTGCTCGGCGAGATCGATCAACTCGTCCGTCGTGTCGCCCATCGCGGAAACGACGACGACCACTTGATGGCCGTTCTTCTTCGCTTCGACGATTCGCTTGGCGACGCGCTTGATGCCCTCGGCATCGGCTACGGAGGAGCCTCCGTACTTCTGCACGACAAGGCCCACGTGCGCTCCTCGCTCAGTCCTGGTGTGTCGGCTCAGTTTAACGAGCACCCGAAATTCGCTTCCGCGGTATCGCATCGTGAGATTCGGAAGCTTCGGACGCCCAGGTCAGCGCATGCCCACTTACGGGGTGCGGGAAAAGTGCCGAGCGTCACAAGTCACGCCTGTGAATTAAGTTTCAAGCATTAAGGTGCGCGGTGTGCGCGTACTCCTGGTGGAAGACGATGAACCCGTGGCCGAGTCGCTACGACGCGGCCTGCTGCGCTACGGCTTCGAGGTCGACTGGGTCACCACGGGCGGCGCGGCGCTGAGCCACAAGGACCCCTACGACGTCGTCCTCCTCGACCTCGGCCTGCCCGACACCGACGGCCTCGACGTGTGCAAGGCGCTGCGCGCCCGCGGCGACGTGCCGATCATCGTGATCAGCGCGCGCAGCGACGAGACGGACCGGGTGGTCGGCCTGGAGCTGGGCGCGGACGACTACGTCTCAAAACCGTTCGGGGTACGGGAGGTCATCGCCCGCATAAGGGCGGTGATGCGCCGCGCACAGCCTCGCGGGGTCTCGGAAGCGGCCGGCCCCGACGCCTACGGCACCCGCCTCACCATCGACCGCAAGGCCGCCCGCGTCCGCCTCGACGGCGAGGAGGTCCCGCTCGCTCCGAAGGAGTACGACCTGCTGTCGTTCCTCACCGAGGAGCCGGGCGCGCTGATGTCGCGCGAGCAGATCATGGAAGCGGTCTGGGACGCGAACTGGTTCGGCCCGACGAAGACGCTCGACGTCCATGTGGCGGCGCTGCGGCGGAAGTTGGCGGGCGCGATCACGATCGAGGCGGTACGGGGAGTCGGTTTCCGCCTGGAGATCACGGACGGCGCGTCTCCCTCATGATCCGGCAACTGATCGTCAGCTACGTCCTGCTCGTGGCCGTGGCGCTGACGGCGTTCACCGTGCCCGTCGCCTTCACGCTGACCGCCCAACTCCGGGGCGACACCGAGCAGTCCGTGCAGCGCGAGGCCAGGACGATGGCCCTGCTGCTGAGCGGCGACGCCGCCTCGCGGGCCGCGCTGGACCGCATGGTGGTGGCGTACGCGCAGGAGACCCCCGGCACCGCCGAGGTACTGCCCGCCGCGCAGGCGAAGACCGCGACGCACTGGGGCGACGGGGCCCTGGAGGTGACGGAGCCGGCGAAACGCGACGGCCGCACCGTCGGCGCCGTACGCATCTCGTACCCGACCTCCGACCTGACCCGGCGCCTGGTGCAGATCTGGGGTTTCCGCGCGATCCTCGCCCTCGCGGTCCTGGCGGTGGCGGCCGGCCTGGGCGCGCTCGTGGCCCGGCGCCTGACCCGTCCGCTGCGCCAACTCAACGACATGGCGAGCAAGTTCAGCGACGGCGATCTCACGGCCCGCTCCCCCGTGACCGGCCCGCACGAGACGCAGACACTCGCCCGCACGCTGAACCAGGGCGCCGAACGCCTCGACACCCTGATCGCCTCGCAGCGCATCTTCGTCGCCGACGCCTCCCACCAACTCCGCACCCCGCTCACGGCGTTGAGGCTCTCGCTGGACAACATCGCGGACGGCACGGACGACGAGTTCGTGCGCGAGGACGTGGAACAGGCGACGGCCGAGGTGGTCCGGATGAGCCGCCTCGTCAACGGCCTGCTGGTGCTGGCGCGGGCCGAGGCGAAGGTGACGGCGGCGGAACCGCTGGCGCTGAAGGAGATCGTGGCCGAGCGCCTGTCGGTGTGGAGACCGGCCGCCGACGAGCGCGGAGTCCACATCGCGCTCAGGGGGAGTGTTGTCGACGGCCGGCCGCTCGTGCTGGCCAGTCCCGGTCATCTCGAACAGGTCCTGGACAACGTGCTGTCGAACGCCCTGGAGGTGTCACCGGACGGCGCGACGATCACCGTGCGGTCGGAATCACGGGGCGACGAGGTCGAGTTGACGGTGGCGGACGAGGGGCCCGGCATGTCCGACGCGGAGAAGTCCCGCGCCTTCGACCGCTTCTGGCGCGGTCAGGGCCTCACCGGGCGCTCCGGTTCGGGCCTGGGCCTCGCCGTCGTACGCCAGTTGGTGACGGACGACGGCGGAACGGTGACCCTGCGGGACGCGCCCGGAAGCGGGCTGTCGGTGGTCATCACCCTTCGGGCATCACCGAGGAGTGGTGGTTGACGATCAGCCACTTGCCGTCGCGCTTCTCGTACTCGTAGGTGTAACGGGCCTCCACCACACGCTTCTTGCCGGTCTTCGGGTCGGTGAGCGTGATGTCGTAGGCACCCGCGTCGATGGCCGAGTTGCTGTCGAGGACGTTGATGTACGTCTCGACCTTCTTCGCGACCGGCTTGTTCGGCAGGAAGTGCTCGAAGTAGTCGACGATCTCGGCACGGTCGGTGCGGATCTCGTTGGACACGGTGGGCAGCAGCACGGCGTCCGGCGCGTACCGGTTCGCGACCTTCTTCGGGTCACCGGTCTGCAGCGCTGCGTTCCAGCCGTCGAAGAGGGCGGCTATCTGCTTCTTGCTGGGCTTGGCGTCCTTCTGGGGCCCGGCGGTCGCGGCGACGGTGCCGAGGGTGCCGAGGGCCAGGACGGTGGTGACGGTGACGACGGCTGCACGCTTGCTCATGGACCGGCGGGTCATCTCAACTCCAGTTGTACTGGTGCTCTTTGGGATGACTCAAGACTCGCTTTTCGCTGGTTAGGGCCCGTGCAGCGGACGTACAGGGGTCGGCAAGGACGGCTCCAATTAACGCGCTGTGGCCGCCTGACCACGGTCCCGGACGAGACTGACCCCGGCTCCCAGCGACACGACACCCATCCCCACGGCGGTCATCACGCCCTGCGTTCCGTCGACCACGAAGGGTGCGACCGCGGCGACGGCCAGGTTGAACAGGAAGAGGAACCAGAGGACGGGCTTGGAGGAGAGGAAGTTCTTCATGACGGGCACCTTCGGGATCGGGGCCGGTGGCTCGTTCACCGGCTGACGAGTTCAACGATCCCGTTTCCGCAGGTCCGCGACGAGGGAGCACGGTCCCGAAGCGAGGGTGTAGCGGACTACACCATGGCCACTGAATGATGTCGGCCCATGACCACCGACCTGCTGCTCGGCGGAATCGTCCTGCTGGGCTCCTCCGTCCAGTGGCTCACGGGCATGGGCTTCGCCCTGGTCGCCGTACCGGCCCTCGTGCTGCTGCTGGGCCCGACGGAGGGCGTCGTCCTCGCCAACTGCGCCGCCGGTGCGATCAGCGTCGTGGGCCTGGCAGGCGGCTGGCGGCAGGTACGGGCACGCGCGATGGTGCCCCTGTGCGCGGCGGCGGTCTGCACAGTACCGGCGGGGGCGTGGATGACCCGCCAACTCCCCCCACCCGTCCTCCTGTTGGTCATGGGCGGCTTGGTGACGGTCGCCGTCCTGCTGGTGATGCGCGGCGCCCGCGTCCCGGCCCTGCGCGGCACGAGGGGCGCGGTGGCGGCGGGAGCGGCGGGCGGTTTCATGAACGCGGCGGCGGGGGTCGGCGGCCCGCCCATCTCCCTCTACGCGGTCAACGCGGGTTGGACGGTACGGGAGTTCGTGCCCAACGCGCAGTTCTACGGCGTCGTCGTCAACGCGTTCTCGATCGCGGCGAACGGGGTGCCGTCGTTGAGCGGGGCGCGATGGGTCGCGGTCGTCGCCGCGATGGGTGTGGGCGGGGTGATCGGGCGGGGGCTCGCGGGGCGGATACCCGAACGGCGGGCCCGGGTGCTGGTGTTGTCGCTGGCGTTGGCCGGTGGGGTGACGGCGGTGGGGAAAGGGGTGTGGGGGCTGTGATCCCAACTCCCGTGGATGTTCGTGCGAGTTGCCGGAGTGCCGAGGTGGAGCGGGTACGACGATGGTCAAGACTGCGTCATGGGACACCGGCGGCTGAGAGGGCGGGAGTCTGCCGCCGTACTAGCAGGAGCAAGCAGCTGCGACTCCCGACGAAGGGCGATTTCTTGATGCCGCGACGCATCGTCCCGAACCTGGTCCTAGGGCTCGCTTCCGCGTTCCTGCTGGGGGCATGCGGCTCCTCGACCGGCACGAGCGCCACGAGCGCGGCCCCGCCGGCGCCGACCTCGTCGGCTCCCGCGCCTTCCGCGCCTTCCGCGTCGGCCGCTGCAGACACCGGCAGCTCCGGGACGGGACAGTCCGCCACGACCACATCCGTGACGGCCAGGGCGGTGAACGGCATGGGCATCGTGGTCACCGACGACAAGGGTCTCGTCCTCTACCGCTACGACAAGGACGAGCCGAATCCCTCGAAGTGGACGTGCTCCGGTGCGTGCACGAAGACGTGGATACCTGTCATCGTCCCGGAATCCGTGCAGACTTCGGGAGTTGAGCAGAGCCTCCTCGGTACGGTCCACCGGAACGGCGAGACGCAGCTGACCCTTGCCGGCTGGCCGCTCTATCGGTACGTCGGCGACACAGAGGCCGGACAGGCGAACGGCCAGGGGAAGGACAAGGAGTGGTACGCCGTCACTCCCGCCGGACAGAAATCCACCGCGACGGCCGCACCCACCACCTGATCACACGGTGATGTCGGTTCCCCGCGCCATCAAAGACTTCCAGGACCTGTGCTTTTTGAACGGCAGCTCAAAGATCTTGGAAAACAGCCAGGCCCCGCACAGCGAAACCGGAAGACCCAGGGCGAGCGTGAACGCGAATGCGGGCAGCCCGGGTGACACAAAGTGCGGGGCTATTCGGCGAATGACCACCAGGACGATCGGCAGATGAATCAGGTAGAGGCTGTAGGAGAAATTGCCGAGGCCCCGAACAGGGCCCGTGGTCAACAGCCGTACGAGGAAGGCGGGTTTACCCGTGGCGACCGCGGCCAGCACCATCGTCATGGCCGGCGCGATGGCGAGATCTACCCAGAAATAGTGGTTCACCGTCCAGACGGAGCCCTGGACAACACCGAGAACCAGGACGGGCAGGGCGGCGAGGACGGCGAGCCAGCCCCAGGGCAGCCGCCGGACCCGGTCCGACGCACTGATGACCCCTGCGCCTATCACACCGGCGGCGAACACCGGGGCGAGATGCGGGGCGAGCCAGTTGTCGCCCTCCACGGGTGACGCACCGGCCGCCATCAGCCCAAGAGCGACCACCGGAAGCGTCACGCACAGGGCCAGTACCGCGGCACCCCACCGTCGGCGGACAAACAGAAAAAGGGGAAAGAGCAGATAGAGCTCGGACTCCACCCCGATCGACCAGAACGCACCGTTCGGTGTCGGAGCGGTAATCATGTCCTGGGTGACGAGGCCATAGACCAGTACCGTCATGCCGGTCGGTGGCCCGAAATGCGAAGCAGGCACCAAGAACCATGAAATGAGCAGGCTCAGGATAAGCGCCGCCCAATACGGGGGCAGGATGCGCCAAGCGCGCCGCCGCAGGAACTGGCCGACACCGCCCGACCGCCAACCGTGCCGCGCCGGGGAGATCGCCAGGGAGAACCCGGACAGCACCAGAAAGAAGACGACGGCAAGACGCCCGAACATCAAGCCGTCCAGCCATGGAGGCGCCGAACTGTTCGGGTAACCAGGGAAGGTGTACAACCAGCAGTGGAACAGGACTACATAGAGCGCCGCCAGGCCGCGCAGACCGTCCAGGCCCAGCACTTGCCGACGGACAGGCGCTCCGCTTTCCGTCCCCTCGCGGCCGGGCGGAGTGGCCAGGTCGAGAGCACTGCCGGCCGGACGGCTCGCATCCACTGAAATTGTCCGGCCCCCCTCTGGTCACCGATATACCGCGCACCGGCGACACGTCCTGACGGCCCGATACGGCCCGCAGCAACTGGTACGTCGCAGCGGGCCGAGCCGTTCAACAGGCAGGCCGACCTGACCGGGCCGACGACCGGCCTACTTCACCGGCCTGATCCCCAGCGGCCCCGCGATCTCCTCCACCATCACCTTGCCGGCCTCGAACTCGAGGGTCTCGTCGCCCATGACGCTCTGGTCCGTGTCCAGGCCGTCGAGTTCGGCGAGGGGCTGGTTCAGCCGCACATGCGCGACCACCGACTGGAGGGCGCGCAGGGTGGCGGACGCCGTGGAGCCCCAGTTGGAGAAGTAGGAGAACTGCCACCACCACAGGGCCTCCGTGGTGCGGCCCGCGCGGTAGTGGGCCATGCCGTGGCGGAGGTCGGTGATGAGGTCGGCGAGGTCGTCGGAGATGCGCGCCGGTACCGGGGCCTTGCGCGGCTCGTAGGGGTCGAAGACCTCCGAGTACACGTCGATCGGCTCCAGCATCACCGCGAAGCGCTCGCGGAGCTCGTCCACGTCCGGCTCCGGGCCCAGGTCGGGCTCGTAGCGCTCGTCCGGGACGATGTCCTCGTGCGCGCCCAAACGGCCGCCCGCCAGGAGGAGTTGGGACACCTCCAGGAGGAGGAAGGGGACCGCCGAGTCGGGGTCCTCGCCCTTCGCTACCTCCGACACGGCCACCAGGAAGCTCTCGACCTGGTCCGCGATCTGGACCGCGAAGTCGTCCGGGTCCTGTGCGGTGGCATGCAGCGTGGCGTCAGACATCTAGGAGTCGTCTCCCCTCGAAGGCGCGGCCGAGGGTCACCTCGTCCGCGTATTCCAGGTCGCCGCCCACCGGGAGGCCGCTGGCCAGGCGGGTGACCTTGAGGCCCATGGGCTTGATCATGCGGGCGAGGTACGTGGCCGTGGCCTCGCCTTCCAGATTCGGGTCCGTGGCAAGGATCAGTTCCGTGACCGTACCGTCGGCCAACCGCGCGAGAAGTTCTCGTATACGCAGGTCGTCGGGTCCGACACCTTCGATCGGGCTGATCGCGCCGCCCAGGACGTGGTACTTGCCCCGGAACTCGCGGGTGCGCTCGACGGCCACGACGTCCTTCGGCTCCTCGACCACGCAGATGACCGAGAGGTCGCGGCGCGGGTCGCGGCAGATACCGCACAGCTCTTCCTGCGCAACATTTCCGCAGGTCGCGCAGAAGCGGACCTTCGCCTTGACCTCCATCAGGCACTGCGCGAGCCGGCGGACGTCCGTCGGCTCCGCCTGCAGGATGTGGAAGGCGATCCGCTGCGCGCTCTTGGGACCGACGCCGGGGAGTCGCCCCAGCTCGTCGATGAGGTCCTGGACCACGCCTTCGTACAACGGACTGCCTGCCCTTCCTCGGAGTAAGTGCGGGAGGTACGTACGTACCGTAGTTGGCCGCGGGCCGTCTTAGAAAGGCAGACCGGGGATACCGCTGCCGCCGCCCAGTCCCTGGGCCAGCGGGCCGAGCTTCTGCTGCTGGAGGGTCTGCGCGTTCTCGTTGGCCGCCTGGACGGCCGCGACGATCAGATCCGCGAGCGTCTCGGTGTCGTCCGGGTCGACCGCCTTCGGGTCGATCTTCAGCGCGCGCAGCTCGCCGGCGCCGGTGACGGTGGCCTTCACCAGGCCGCCGCCCGCCTGTCCGTCGACCTCGGTCCGCGCCAGCTCCTCCTGCGCGTTCGCCAGGTCCTGCTGCATCTTCTGGGCCTGCTGGAGCAGCTGCTGCATATTGGGCTGGCCACCACCGGGAATCACGATCAGCTCCTGGTTTCGTACGGGCTGTCAGTCATGGATACGGCTTCGTCGATACGGCTGTATGGGCGCGGTTTCCCCCGCTCGGCACGAGCCTACGTGGTCCGGGCAGTCATCGCTTCAGCACTCTTTCGAGTGAGTCGTCACCGTGTCCTATACCTGATCAAGACCCACTTCCGGGCGGAAAAGTGGTGAATCCTGCTTCTTCGCCACCCATTGGGCGGTAGGAAGGGTCCGGCACATCAGCATCAGGTGTCACACGACGTAAGGGAGTGCCGGGTGGGTCAGCCGGAGATTCAGCCCGAGGGTGGCGATCTGGCCGGGCGGACGTTTCCGCTCGGGGACTGGGGCGAGCCCGCGGCCCGGCTGGACGAGCTCTACCGGTGGGTGGAGCGCGGGGCGCTGGAGACGGCGGCCTGGTATCTCGCCGACCGGGTGTGGAAGCGGCGCGGGGCGCGGGCGCTGCGCGCGGGCGCTGCGCTGGGCGGGGTGGCGGGGGCCGCGCTGCCGCTGCTGGACCTGACCGGGGCGGTGGCGGGGCTGGCCGCCTGGGGCTATCTGGCGCTGCTGCTGGGGGCCGCGTGCGTGGCCGGGGACCGGTTCTTCGGGATGACGTCCGGGTGGATAAGGGACGTGGCTACGGCGCAGGCCGTGCAGCGGCGTCTTCAGGTGCTCCAGTTCGACTGGGCGTCGGAGGGCGTCCGGGAGTTCCTGGGACCGGCGGAGGGCACGGCGAGCGAGGCCGCGGACCGGTGTCTGGCGGTGCTGCGACGGTTCTCGGAGGACGTGACGGAGCTGGTGCGGATGGAGACGTCCGACTGGATGGTGGAGTTCCGGACCGGGTCGGCGCCGCTGGGCATCCAGTCGGCGGGGGCGTCCGGGGTCCGGCCGGAGGGGGCGGTCGTCCAGGGCAGGTTCCCGCAGCCGCCGGGGTCGGGCGGGGGCGGCAGCCGGCCGAACATGCCGCGGCAGCGGCCGCCGGAGCCGAGGTGAGGTGAGGTGAGGGGAGGGGAGGGGAGGGGAGCACGTCTTTCGCGACGCGGACGGGCTCCGCGTCTCAGTCGTCCTCGCACAGCCCCGTCGACTGGGTGGCCGAGCACGGCAGGTGGCCGTGGGCGCGGATGACGTTCTCGCCGGTGCCCTGGGAGACGTAGGCGAGGAAGCTCTCGGCGAGGGAGCCGGCCGACGGGCGGCCGTAGGTGTAGGCGTACTCGACGCCCCGGTACGGGTACTCGCTCTTGCCGTACTCGATGTCCGAGACGGAGGCCGGTGCGCCGTCGAGGGGGACCGGGCGCAGGCCCTTGTGTCCTTTCGCGAGGGTGACCTCGCTGTAGCCGAGGGCGCCGGGGAGTTCGGCGACCTTGTCCAACACCTTGTCCGTGGAGTCGAGTTCGCAGCGCGTGACAGGGGCGGAGGCGTCGTCCTTGCGGACGCAGTCCAGTGAGGTGCTCGGCACCCGTTCCCAACTGCCCAGCACCCGCTGCTGGAAGATCTGCCGCGTACCGGAGTCGGCGTTGCGGCTGACCAGCACGATGGGCAGGTCGGGAAGGGTGGCGTCGAGCTGCTTCCACCGGGTGACCTGGCCGCGGTAGACACGGCGTACCTGGGCCAGGGAGAGGCCGTGCGGGAGACGGATGTCGTCGTTGACGACGAGGGTGAACACGGACAACGCGACCCGGGTCCCGAAGAGTTCGCCGCCCACGTCGGTCGCGGCGCCGTCGGAGAAGGCGATCACCGACCGGGCGCTCTTCGCCGACTGCGCGCCCAGCGCGGCGAGTTCGGCAGCTCCGGCCGCGCTGCCCCGCGCGTCCACCGTGATCCGGGAGCCCTCGCAGTCCTTCTCGTACTGCTTGGCCAGCTCCTGGGTCACGGGCGCGAAGGCCGTGGAGCCGGTGATCTTCAGCACGCCCTTCTCGCAGCCGAGCGGCGGCGGGGTGTCGTCGCGGGCCACGACGATCGTCGCCAGGGTCACCACGCACACGGTGAGCATGATGGTGATCAGCCGGGAGGCGCGGCTGAACAGGGGCAGCGTCTCGTCCGGGGTGGCGCTGCGGTTGGGGTGGACCTCGCCGTCGCGGATGCCGCCGATGAGCCGTATCGGGCAGCCGACATCGCCGCCGGAGAGCAGCACCAGCAGTTTGAAGTGGTCGCCGCGGTTGAGCGGGACGCGTGGGATGCGCAGGGTGTTGCCGTCGTAGCCGAGACCGGCCGCTCGCGTGAAGTGGTCCATCAGATGGTCGGTGCCGTCGGGCTGGGTGACCGAGACACCGCGGATCGTGCGGTCGGTGAACACCGCGGTGAGGCCGTGGAGTTCGCGCCCGGTGTAGTCGTTGTCGGCGATGCTCTGCGAACCGTCGTTCTCGATGCGCAGCAGGACGAGGGTGGCGTCGGTCATGCCGGGGGCCTCGTCGAAGAGGCCGAGGCGTCTGTTCGCGCGGCCCGAACGCACGTCGTCGCCAATGGGGTTGTCCATCTGGACGCGGTACCCGATCCGCTTGCGGCGCGGCACCCGGCGTTCGTACCAGACCATCACGCCGGACGCGACGATACCGAGCAGCGCGGTACCCACGGCGACGACGTTCTCCGCGCTCAGCCACTCCACTGCGGGCCCCCGCTCCCCAGTCGGATCGTGGGGTCACGGTACGAGCGGCACCGGAAAACACACAGGGGGTTCTGGCGGAAGTTCGCGTGACGTTCAACTGGCCCTGAGGTAAAGGGAGTTCAGCCCGCCTTCGTGTACGTCAGCTTCTCCCCGCTGCTGGTGTTGACGCGCTGGAGCGTGGTGGCCGACAGCAGGGTGATCTCGGTCGCGGAACCCGGGTTGCAGGACGACAGCGGCTTCCCGGAGGTGACAGTGGAGGCGCCGATCACCAACGGGCTCTCGCCGCCCGGCTGTTGGGCCAGGTCGGCGCTGAACTCGCAGTGGTAGTTCGGCCCGTCCGCGATCAGGGTCAGGACGGGGTCCCCCACCTTCCCCTGACGGATGGTGAGTTGGCGGGTGTTGTGCCCCGTGTCGTTGTCGATGGACGCGTTCCAGGTGCCGAGATAACCGCTCGGTACCGCGCCCGCGCCGGTCGGTGTGGCGGAGGGCGAGGCGGACGCCGACGGTTTCCCGCTGGTCGCGGTCGGGCCCGGGGTTGTAGGCGCGGCACTGGTGGCCTTGCCACCCGAACCGGCCGCCGTACGGCCGCCGTTGCCACCGCCCTTCATCAGCGCGTACACCGAACCGCCCGCGCCCAGCGCCACGACCAGCGCGACCACGACCAGCAACGCGGTCGACCGCCCGCTGCGGCGCGGCTCCTGGGGCTGCGGGTACGGCCCCGGGCCGTAGGGCGGGGTGGAGCCGAGGCCGGGGTTGTGCGGGTAGGGGTTGTACGGCACCTGCCCGCCCCAGCCGACGGGCTGCCGGGCCGGCGGTTGCGGATAGTCGGCAGCGGGCTGCAGGACGGACTGCTGCGGGTAGCCGTACCCGGCGGCGGGCTGGGGGTGCTGCTGCGGGTAGCCGTAGGCCGGGTGCGGGGCGGGCGGTGCCGGTGTCCGGGCGGCTCCGGCCGGGTCCGCGACCACCGTCGGGGGGTGGGTGACCCGTGCCCCGCCGTCCGCCGTCGCGGGCGGCGGCGGCATCGGAGAGGAGTCGTCGGAGGCAGGGGCGTGCTCGGGGGAGGCTTCGGAGACGGGGGTGACGGGGGCGGTGGGATGTTCTATGGGGACGGGTGGCTCCGCGGGGGTGGCGACGGGTGGGTTCGCGGGAACGGCGCCGGGGGTCTGCGCGGCGGCGACCGCGGGAACGGCGCCGGGCGTCTGCCCTGCGGCGACAGCGGGCGTCTGCCCGGCGACGGGAGCGAAGCCCGGAGGCGGAGCGGCACCCGGGACTGCCTCCGGGCCCGCAGCCTCCGGGCCCGCCGCCTCCGCAGCGGCCACCGCGCTCGGCGCCGCCGGGGCCCCCGGCTCCGGAGCGGCCTTCGCCAGGTCGACCCTCTCCGGGTCGGCCCTCTCCAACTCGCGCTTCTCAGGCCCGCGCGTCTCCGGTCCGACCCGCTCCGAGCCGGGCATCTCCGAGCCGCCTCTCTGCAGGCCGGGTGCCTCTGGGCCGCGCACATCTGGACCGCGCGTCTCCGGGCCGCCCCTCTCCAAGCCGGGCACCTCCGGGCCGCGCGTCACCGGGCCAGGCGTCTCCGAGCCGCGCATCTCCCGCTCGCCCCGCTCCGACCCGCGCAACTCCGGCGCACCCCGACCCACTCCGGCCCGCCCCGACCCACCCCGCTCCGGCTCGACCCGTTCCAACTCCCTGGTCTCCGGATCCTCCGTGTCCAGCAACCGCACCGCGTGGCGCCCGAGTTGGGCGACCAGGGTGCCCGGGAGCCACGGGTCGCGGGAGCGGCCGCCGGAGACGGTGTCCTCCGCGCCCGTGCGGTCGAGGATGTTGTGGAGTGTCGGGCGGGCGGCCGGGTCCTTGCGCAGGCAGTCGCGGACGAGGTCGGCGATGCCCTCGGGGACGCCCGAGAGGTCGGGTTCCTCCTGGGCGATGCGGAACATCAGGGCGTGGACACCGCTGTTGGCGGCGCCGAAGGGCAGGGTGCCGGTCGCCGCGTAGGCGAGGACGGAACCGAGGCAGAAGACGTCGCACGCCGGGGTGATGCGATCCCCCCGCACCTGTTCCGGCGCCATGAAACCGGGCGAGCCGACCAGCGAACCGGTGCGGGTGAGCCCGTCGCCGGCCAGGGTCTCCAGGGCCCGCGCTATGCCGAAGTCGATGACACGGGGGCCGTCGATGGTGATCAGCACGTTGGACGGCTTGAGGTCGCGGTGGACGATGCCGGCGGCGTGGATGTCCTGGAGCGCGTGCGCGAGACCGGCCGCGAGAATCCGTACCGACCGCTCGGGCAGTGCCCCGTGATCGCGCCCGACGACCTGTTGCAGGCTGGGTCCGGCGACATACCCCGTGGCCACCCACGGCACCTCGGCCTCGGTGTCCGCGTCCAGCACGGGCGCCGTCCAGTGTCCGCCGACCCGGCGCGCGGCCGTCACCTCCTGCCGGAACCGCGCCCGGAACTCCTCCTGCGCGGCCAGTTCCTCCCGCACCAGCTTCACGGCGACCGTGCGCCCCCGGTCCGACCGGGCCAGATACACGTGCCCCATGCCGCCGGCCCCCAGCCGGGCCAACAGCCGGTACGCCCCGATCCGCTGCGGATCGGCCGCCCCCAGTTTCTCCACGACCGCGCCGCCTCCCCTGAAATCCCCGGTCACGCCCCGGTCACACCCCTGTCGCACCCCTGTGCTCCGCGACAGAACGGGAACAGCCCGAGAATAGTGCGGGGAATCGACGGGACGGATGGAGAGGTGTCTACGGTTCCGTAACGGCCAAGCCGTGCCCGTCACACCCCTCGTCATCGCCCGTCACCGGGAGGGCCGAGGGCATCCGGATCAGGCGGGCGGAGGGCGGAGACCCTCGGGATCAGGCCGGCCGAGTTCACCGAACACCACAGAACCGCGCCGCCCCCGCACGGCGAAGCCGCCCCGGTCTCGTCACCGCTCGTCACCACGCACCCCGAGGGCGTCACGATCAGGCGGCCCGAGTTCGTCGAGCACCGCCGACAGCCGCTCCAGCACCTCCACCGCCTCCGCGAGCCGCGCCTGGCCGAACGCCTCCGCCAGCCGGTCCGCGTAGGCCATGTGCCCCGGACCGATGCGCGCGACGGCCGCCCGCCCCTCCCCCGTCGGTGCCAGCAGCTTGGCCCGTCGGTGCGCGGGGTTGGCCCGGTACTCCGCCAGCCCCCGCTCCACCAGCAGATCGGCGATCCGCTGCACGCTCTGCCGGGTGATGCCCATGGCCCGGGCGATCCCGGAGACCGGCAACGGCTCCCCCAGGACCGCGCCGAGCACCTGCCACCAGGCGGCGGTGAGCCCGGCGGGCCGCGCCAACTCCTCCGCCACGGCGAGGAATTGGCCGTTCAGCCGGAAGACCCCGAGGGCGCTGCGGCTGAGCAGCTCCTGACGCTCACGGCTCACAGCGCGTCGGCCTTCTGCAGTACGGCGTACGCCTCCGCGTCCGAGTCGTGGAACAGCCGGTACCAGGCGTCGAGCACCTCGCCCTCGTACACCCCGAGCAGCCCGAAGACCTCCCGGGCGAAGGCGACGGGCTCGGTGGGCCCGGCGGTGACCAGCTTCCCGTCGGTCACGGCGTCCGCGTCGACGTACCGCTCCCCGCCGCCGTACCCGGTGGCCGCCAGATAGAAGGAGACCGCGCCGGTGTGGTCCCGGTCGTCGAGCAGCCCCTCGCGCGCGAGCCCGGCCGTCGCCCCGCAGATCGCGGCGACGGGGACACCGGCGTCGAGGAACTCCCGTGCCGTACGGGCGAAGGGGGCGAGATCGTCCCCCGTGTCCCACAGGTCGGCGCCCGGCAGGATCAGCAGCGAACTGTCCTCCGGTCGTACGTCGTCCAGGGCCAGGTCCGGTGCGATACGGAGCCCGCCGATGCTCACCACCGGCTCACGGGACGGGCCGACCGTCCGGATCTCGTACCCGGCGCGGGCGAGATGGGCGGTCGTGTGACCCGTCTCCCAGTCGGCGAGGGTGTCGTACACGGCGAGGTGCACGGGCTTGCGGGTGTCGCTGCTGCTCATGACTCCTCCAGCCACTATGACAGGATACTGCTTTTATGACAGCATACTGTCGTTCTGTTCGACGGGCAATCCGACGGCGGTCCCATGGGGCCGACTCGATGGACAACCTGTCGCGGAAACCCCCCGACCACAGACAGGACGCCGATATCGCTTCCGCATCGCGGACATTTACGCTCACCCGCATGACCCCTCAGCCCAACCCCCAGGCCGGCGCCGCCGTGAAGGCCGCGGACCGTGCGCACGTGTTCCACTCCTGGTCCGCGCAGGAGCTCATCGACCCGCTCGCCGTGGCCGGCGCGGAGGGGTCGTACTTCTGGGACTACGACGGCAGGCGCTACCTGGACTTCACCAGCGGGCTCGTCTACACGAACATCGGCTACCAGCACCCGAAGGTCGTCGCCGCGATCCAGGAGCAGGCCGCGACGATGACGACCTTCGCGCCCGCGTTCGCGATCGAGGCCCGGTCCGAGGCGGCCCGGCTGATCGCCGAGCGGACGCCCGGGGACCTGGACAAGATCTTCTTCACCAACGGTGGCGCGGACGCCATCGAGCACGCGACGCGCATGGCCCGGCTGCACACCGGGCGGGCCAAGGTGCTCTCCGCCTACCGCTCGTACCACGGCGGTACGCAGCAGGCGATCAACCTCACCGGCGATCCCCGCCGTTGGGCCAGCGACAGCGCCTCGGCCGGGGTCGTGCACTTCTGGGCGCCCTTCCTCTACCGGTCCCGCTTCTACGCGGAGACCGAGGAGCAGGAGTGCGCGCGGGCGCTGGAACACCTGGAGACGACGATCACCTTCGAGGGGCCGGCCACGGTCGCCGCGATCGTCCTGGAGACCGTGCCGGGCACCGCCGGGATCATGGTGCCGCCGCCCGGTTATCTCGCCGGTGTGCGTGAGATCTGCGACAAGTACGGGATCGTCTTCATCCTCGACGAGGTGATGGCCGGGTTCGGGCGGACCGGTGAGTGGTTCGCGGCCGACCTGTTCGACGTCGTACCGGACCTGATGACCTTCGCCAAGGGCGTGAACAGCGGATACGTGCCGCTCGGCGGGGTCGCCATCTCCGGCGCGATCGCGGAGACCTTCGGCAAGCGGCCCTACCCGGGCGGACTGACGTACTCGGGCCACCCGCTGGCCTGTGCCGCCGCCGTGGCGACGATCAATGTCATGGCCGAGGAGGGCGTCGTAGAGAACGCGAAGCACCTCGGTCCGACCGTCGTCGAGCCCGCCCTGCGCGCGCTGGCCGAGCGGCACCCGAGTGTCGGCGAGGTGCGGGGTGTCGGGATGTTCTGGGCGCTGGAGCTGGTGAAGGACCGGGAGACGCGCGAGCCGCTGGTGCCGTACAACGCGGCCGGTGAGGCGAACGCGGCGATGGCCGCGTTCGGGGCCGCCGCGAAGCAGCAGGGGCTGTGGCCCTTCATCAACATGAACCGCACCCACGTCGTCCCGCCGCTCAATGTGACCGAGGCCGAACTGAAGGAGGGCCTCGCCGCCCTGGACACGGCGCTCTCGGTGGCGGACGAATTCACCTCGTAATACGCCGCCGAATACACCTCTTAACGCCCGGAATGGGCGGGTCCGTTCAACTGGTGCCCGCATTCGGGCAGGGCGGGAACCCGAACGCGTAAGGTGGCGTGCTCGTAGACATATACGAGTACGCCATCGAACGCGATGAGGGAGACGCTCCGACGATGCCCGGAAGCAGCGGCAACGGCGCCGTGACCCGCAGCACCCTGCGGCAGCAGATCGCCGACGCGCTTCGCGACGAGGTCCTGGCCGGCCGGCTCCAACCGGGCCAGGAATTCACGGTGAAGGAGATCGCCGAGCAGTACGGCGTCTCCGCGACCCCGGTCCGGGAAGCCCTCGTCGATCTCTCCGCGCAGGGGCTCCTGGAAGCCGACCAGCACCGCGGCTTCCGCGTCCACGAGTACTCGGTGGCCGACCACCGCGGCATGATCGAGGCCCGCGCCCTGGTCACCGAGGGCATGTTCCTGGCCCTCGCCGAGGGCCACCCCGTCTTCGACCGCACCGAGGACCCCCGTACGGTCGCCGCGCTCGCCGGGGTCCGCCGCCGTGGCGAGGAGGCGCAGCGCGCCGCCGACGCCGGTGACCTCACCATCCTGATCGGCTACGACCTGCGCTACTGGCGCGAGTTGAGCACCATGTTCGGCAATCCCTACCTCGGCGACTTCCTGCACCGGCTGCGCGTCCAGTCCTGGGTGTGCACGGTGCAGCATCTGCGCCGACTGACCGATCTGCGCGGGCAGTTGTGGTCCGAACACACCGAACTGGTCGACGCCCTGGCGCGCCGCGACACCCCGGCCGCGCGCGCGATCGTCCTCGCGTACAACAAACACTCCCTCGACCTCATCGAGCGGCTGGCCGCCCGGTGACCGGACCGGAAAGGGCCGCTCCGGCCGTGGACAGTGTCGTCGTGGATCTCAGCGTCGTCGTGCCCGCCTACAACGAGGAACGGCGGCTCGGGCCGACGCTCGACGCGATCACCACGTATCTGCGGGACAACGAGAGCCGTTTCGGCGACTGGGAGATCCTCGTCGCCGACGACGGCTCCGACGACGGGACGAGGGAGCTCGTCACCTCCCGCTCCCTCGACAATCCCCGTGTGCGGTTGGTCACCAGCCCGCGCAACCGCGGCAAGGGCCACGCCCTGCGCCTCGGCGTCGCGGCCTCGCGCGGGCGCCGGGTCCTGGTCACCGACGCCGATCTGGCCGCGCCCATCGAGGAGTTGGAGAAACTCGACAAGGAGCTGGGCGAGGGCCGCGCGGCGGCCATAGGCTCCCGGGCCGTGCCGGGCGCGACGATCGAGAGCCACCAGCATCCGGTCCGTGAACTCCTGGGCCGCGCGGGCAACTTCCTCATACGCCAGGCCGCGGTGCCCGGCATACGCGACACCCAGTGCGGCTTCAAGCTCTTCGAGGGCGACCGCGCCCGCGAGGCCTTCGCCGCCTCCCGCATCAACGGCTGGGGCATCGACGTAGAAGTCCTCCAGCACTTCCGCCGCGCCGACTGGGAGGTCGCCGAGGTACCGGTGCGCTGGGCCCACCAGACCGGTTCGAAGGTACGGCCCCTGGACTACGCCCGGGTCCTCACCGAACTCGCCCGCCTCCGCGCCCGCGCCCTGCGCCCGGCCGACATCCTTGTCACCGTTCTCTTCCTCCTCATGTCGGTGGCCCTCTACTCGGGCCGTTTCTTCGACCCGAACCACCGTTACCTGGAGGACTCCCTCCAGGACCAGAACCAGTGGGAGTGGTTCTTCGCGGTCACGGCCGACAACGTCGCCCATCTCCACAACCCGTTCTTCTCGAACCTCCAGGGCTTCCCCGACGGCGTGAACCTCATGGCCAACACGGTCATGCTGGGCCTGTCGGTCCCCTTCGCGCCCCTGACCCTGCTGGCAGGCCCCGCGGTCTCCCTCAGCGTCTGCATGGCGCTGGGCCTCGCGGCCACGGCCGCCGCCTGGTACTGGCTGATCGTGAAGCGGGTCGTACGGCAACGGGCCGCGGCCTTCGTCGGCGCCTCGCTCGCGGCCTTCGCCCCGCCGATGGTCAGCCACGCCAACGCGCACCCGAACTTCGTCATCCTCTTCATGATCCCGCTGATCATCGACCGCGCCCTGCGCCTGTGCGCGGGCACGCGGGTGGTCCGCGACGGCATCGTGCTCGGCGTGATGGCGGCCTACCAGATCTTCCTCGGCGAGGAGCCGTTACTCCTCGCGTCGATCGGCATGGTCCTGTTCGCCGCGTCCTACGGAGTCCTCAACAGGGAGGTCGTCAGGGCCTCTTGGCGCCCCCTGCTCAAGGGCCTCGGCATCGCGGCGGCGGTCTGCGCGCCGATCATCCTGATCCCGCTCTACTACCAGTTCGCGGGCCCGCAGAGCTACAAGAGCGTCCTGCACGGCGACAACGCCGGCAACAGCCCGCTCGCCCTGCTCTCCTTCGCCGAACGCTCCCTGATCGCGGGCAACGAGATCCGGGCCAACTCCCTCTCCCTCAACCCCACCGAACAGAACGCCTTCTACGGCTGGCCGCTCGTCGCCCTCGCGTTCGCGATCGTCGTACGCCTGTGGGAGCACGCGCTCGTCAAGGCGCTGGCGTTCACGGCGATCGCGGCGGCGATCCTGTCGATGGGCCCCAAGATCCGCATCCCGCTCACGGACACGATCTATCCCGGCCCCTGGGCCCTGCTCGCCCACAAGCCGCTCTTCGAGTCGGTGATCGAGGGCCGGGTGGCGATGATCTGCGCACCGGCGCTCGGCATGCTGCTGGCGATCGCGGTGGAGAAGCTGGCGGCGACGCGCCAACTCGGCACGCAGTACGTGGGCCTGCTGGCCGTGTGCATGGCCCTGATCCCGATCATCCCCGCACCCCTCAAGGCTGTGGACCGGGCGGCGGTACCGGCCTTCTTCATGGACGGCACCTACAAGTCGTACGTCCGCGACGGCGAATCCCTGGTCCCGATCCCGCTCGCCGACCCCGGCGCGGCGGAGCCCATGCACTGGCAGACAGCGGCCGGCCTCGGCTTCAAGATGCCGGGCGGCTATTTCAACGGCCCCTACGGCGAGGACCGCATCGGCATCTACGGCGCCTCCCCCCGCTACACCTCGAACATGCTGCGGGACGTGCGCTACACCGGCGTCATCCCCACCATCGGCAAGAACTGGCAGGCGCAGGCGAAGGCCGACTTCGCGTTCTGGCACGCGGGGGCGTTGGTGGTCGCTCCACAACCCAACGACGACAAGCTCCGCACCGCTGTGGAAAAGCTGGTGGGCAAACCCGGTAAGTGGGTGGACGGCGTGTGGGTATGGGACCTGCACGAGGGGAGCTGACCCGGGCCGTACCGACTACTCTTCCCCCTACTCTTGCCTGACCACCATGCGAGATCCACGCTGCGCAGCGAGTAACCGAGGAGCCCTCTTTTGGCCTGTGACCTGTGGCTGGTCCCGCTCGTCGACGTGTTGTGCCACACCCCCGACAATCCGTTCGCCGAGGAACTCGCGCTCTACAACGCGTTGCTGGCCGAGGCCGGACTCCCTCCGGTGCCGGTGTACCAGTACATGCCGGGACTGTCCGGGGAGGTCGCCCCGGTGGCGGGCTTCGACTACGACGCGCTGCACTTCCTGCGCCGGGCCTACCTCCTCCAGGTCTGCGGTCTCCCGGTGACGCCGGTCGACGAACTGGGCGGCGACTACGAACAACTCCTGGAGATGTTCGAGACCACAGCACAGCAGTCCCACCTGGTCTGGCACTACGACCACGCGGGCGCCTACGTCCCGGTCGACTTCCCGCACCCCCTCGCGAACGACGAACTCCTCGCCGGCGGCGGCCCGTTGGGCTCGTCCCAAACCCTCCTGCGCGAGCTGGAGTTCGTGGCCCCGACGATCGGCATCGACCCGGCGAACCCACCGGCGACCCCGGAACCCCCCGCCGCGCCAACGGAGTTGGAGGAACCAGCCGTCGCCGCACCGTACGACCCCAGTCCCTTCGCCCGGGAACGCCACGTCTGGCTCGGGCTGCACGCGGCGGCGACGCGCAGCCTGGCGCAGGGTTCGATGATCGTGTTCAGCTAGCGGATCTTGCCGAGACCCGTCTGGACGTCCTCCGCGTTCATCACCGGGGTATAGGTCAGCTCGGCACCCAGGTTGAGGAAGAACGGCTCACTGATCGACGGGATGTCGGAGGGGTCCTTCAGGTCGAAGAACAGGAACGCGGTCCGCTTGCCGCCGTCGGCGGTGAAGTAGGCCGCCTCGGGCTTGATCTGCTCCAGGGACTCCTCCATCAACTTCCCAAGAGTCCCGTTGCGGATGGCCTCGTTCCCCTTCTCGGTGTCCATGGACGCTTTCAGCATCATGCGCATCGCAGTCACCTTCTTCTGATCGGCGTGCGCGGGTTGGACTACTTCAGGATATGCCCGGACAAAGGGGGGTGCCCCCACGAGGGCGTCCCCCTTTGCGATCAGTTCTGCTCGACGATCCGGATCGTGCGGATGCCGGTACCGCGATACCGAGTCGGCGTCCTGGTCAGGACGGGCCGACCGCGCGGCCACTCGACGGTGGGCAGGGCGAGGTGCAGCACATGGGCGCCGCTCCAGTCGACCTCGCCCTTGTCGCCTTCACCCTCGACGTCGGTGCGACCGACGCCTCGCAGTCGCTTGCCGACGGCGGTCGCCGCCGCGAAGTCGAGCCCCTCGATGGCCACGGACGGCAACGCGCCGACGTGTTCGGCGACCCCGGCCCGCTCGCGCTCGGCGGCGGCGAGGCTGAGTGCCGGGATGTAGACGCGCAGCGCGGGGTCCTTCTCGGCCTCGACGACGAGTCGGGAGGCCATGATGTTGCCCGCGCCGAGGGCCAGTGCGGCGGTGTCGTCGAAGATGACGGCACGCGGCAGCGGGTACCGCTCATCCCCCGTCACTGGACCTCCCCGATACGCCCGGCTTCGAGGTCGGCCCACAGCTTCTCGCCGGCCTTCTCGTCCTCTTCCGTGTAAGGCCGCCCGAGGAAGTGCTCCTCGACATACGCCCTGGTCTCCTCGTACCGCTTCCGCAGCTCTTCCTTGGTGGGCGTGGCCCCGGCCAGCTCCGCGACGAGGTCCCGCATGGTGATCCCACGCTCCCGGGCAAGCTCCTGAAGACGGTCACGGACAGCGGGGTCGACCTTGATCGTGGTGTCAGCCATGAGCACAGTATACCGGTGGTATACCGTCTCCGGGCGTACGAGTGTGACGGTCATCGACACTCCGTTTCTTTCGAAGGACCCGGCTCTGCACGGGCGTGCGGCCGGGAGTCTGTGAGGCGCTTACGCGAGCGCGGGGCGCCCCTGCAGCAAGGCGCGGGCGAGTGCGCCTCCGCGCTGCGCGGCCTCGCGGTAGCCGGAGGCACCGGGCTTGCGGGGTTCGACGTGGACGGTGGTGACCGGCATGGCGGCGGGGGCTGCCGGGCACTTTCGGCGCAGGCGGTTCTCGACGATGGCGGCGGCCGAGTACATCCGTCGCGGCAGACCGTCCATCAGAGCCGCGCGCACCTGAACGCTCGTCGCGCCCCGGTCCCACCACTCCTCGACCAGCGGCGCGAGTTTCAGCGCCTCGGCGGCACCGAGAGTGAGCCGGAGTTCGGTTCGGCGGAGTGAGCCAAGCAGCTTCGCGGCGAGTGCTGTGCGCTACGCATCGGGTCGCAAGTCAGACACCTCATACACCGCATCACCCTCACCCGGCACTCGACGCAGGTACCCGGCCACCTCAAGTTCACGCAGGGCTGCCGCGACTTCGGCGCGTCCTTCTTTGCGCTGCACGGTCAGCGTGGCGACCGTGACGTCGACCCCGTCCGGGAAGCTGAGAAGGTACGCCAACATGCCCGCCGCGCACCAGGAGATGTCCCGGTCGTGGAGTAGGTCGGTGGCGAAAGTGGTGAGCGTGTCCGCAGGCACGGTACGGTGCAAAGGCATTGGGAGGTCCGTCTCCTGGTGTCGAGCCCCCGGGTGTTCCAGCACCGCGGGGGCGTTTCTGTCGGCGTGACTCTATGTGCACGTAAAGAGACGAACGCAAGCCGGAACTGGGTTTTCCTGGGCGGGAGTTCGCGTTCTTCACTCTTGAGGGTGAAGGGCTGTTCGCAGAAGCAGCGCGTGGACGAAGTGGTCCGGTGACGTCGGGCGGTAGCGCCAAGTCAGGGGCCAGGTCTGGCCGTTGAGGGCCGGGACCGGGATGTACGAGATGTGGTTCGGGCCGGCGGTGAGGCGGGTTACTCCGGGTGGCCAGGGGCGGTGGGACGCGCTGCCGGCCGGGACCAGGAAGTAGACCGGGCGGTTGCCCGTCGCTTCCTCTACGACCGGGCCCGGCGCCCCTCCTGTCATGCGGGCGAGCCTGTCCGCGAGGTCTCTGCCCTCGTCGCCGTCCACCCGTACCGCATCGAACTGGACCCCCGCCTTGCGGAGTTGGATGCCGGTTGCGGGGATCCATTTCAGGTCACTTTGCGTATCCATGCGGACAGTCTCGGCAGCCACAGCTACCGTCTTCCATAACTCTGCGTCGACCATCGGCAACGGTTGGATATGAGTGCGGGGTGCTGGTGACCGGTTGAGTTCGGTTGAGTTCGGGGGTGACCGCGATGGCGCGGGCGGAGAACAAGGCGGAGGCGAGTGGAGTGGCGCGTCTTGTCGCCCTCCTCGCGAAGGCATTGCGCGAGCAACAGGGACTCACGCAAGTGGAGTTGGGCAAGATGACCGGCTACACCGGGTCCGCCATCAGTGCGATGGAGACCTGCGCGCAGCCCGCGAGCGACGACATGCTCGTCAAGCTGGAGGAGACGATCGGGGGCGGGATGCGGGTCTTCGAGGAGGCCCGCACGTATGTCCTGCTCGACAAGTACCCGCCCCAGTTCAAGAACTTCGCGCTGATGGAAGCGGAGGCGGTGACGCTGTCGTCGTATCAGACGTACGTGGTCGGCGGCCTCTTCCAGACCAAGGAATATGCCCGCGCCCTGATCGGCGGCGGTTTCCCCAAACTGCCCGACGCCAAGGTGGAGGAGTTGGTCGAGGCGCGCGTGGCCCGCCGGAAACTCTTCGACCGGGATCCGACGGCCATGATCGAAGTGATCCTTGACGAGGCTGTGTTGAGGCGGCCGTTCGCGAGTTGGGACATCCACTGCGGGCAACTGCGCTCGCTCGCGGAGGATGCCGAGCGGGACAATGTCAGTGTCCAAGTGGTCCCGCTGGAACGGGGGTTGCACGGCGGGCACGCGGGAACGCGGGGTGACATGGTCCTGGTGGTGACGAAGGAGCACCGTCATGTCGTCTACCTGGAGATCGAGGACGAGAGCGTCCTGATCAGCGATCCCTCGAAGGTGTCCCAACTCTCGCACCGCTATGCGAAGATCCGTACGCAGGCTCTGAGCCCGGACGACTCCCTGAGCCTCATCCGGAAGTTGGCAGGAGAAGATCGCGCATGACCAGCACCCTGCAGTGGTTCAAGTCGAGCTACAGCAACGACAGCGGCGGCGAGTGCGTCGAGATCGCCACCTGCCCCCACACCATCCACATCCGCGACTCCAAGAACCCGGGCGGTGCGGTCGTCACTGTCTCCGATGTGGCCTGGAGCGCCTTCCTCGCCACCCCCACCCCCTTCCCCGAAAAAGTGTGACACTTTCGGGGAAACTGACACACTTTTCTGAGACACCTGCCTCCCCCCGCGCCAAGCTGCTCACATGAGCAGCCCGCAGCATGTCCAGGCGCCGCCCGGAATGGCCACCGTGTACCGCGCGACTCTGCTCGCGCTGGCCGTGCGTGGGCCCCGGCGCGTGGGCATCACCCACATCGCACAGTTGGCCGGAGCCAACCGCCCATTCTTCTACCGCAATTGGGCCAGTCCCAGCGTGCTGCTTCGCGATGCGACGTTGCAGGAACTGAAACGTCTACTGGATCAGGCCCGGGAAGTACCGAGCCCGTTGCCGCCACCGCAGTGTCTTGGGGTATGCATGGTGGTGCGGGCCGCCCGGCTGCTGCGAGAGCATCCGGTCGTCGCGGCCATGGCACGGACCGAACCGGCGTTGACGTACGCCGCCGTTCTCCGTCCGGACACCGTGTGGCACAACACGGCCTGGCACTGGCTGAGCAAGCATGTGACCGCGCATCTGCCCAGCGGCACCGAGCAGGACACAGCCACGCTCGCCGTGCTCACCACAGCACTCCCGTACGCGCTGATCCCATCGGCGGAGTCGACCGATACCGGCGATGAACGTGCTGCTGTAGACCGGCGGTTGAGCCAAGCTGTTCACGCCTGCCTCGGCCTACCGCTCGCCTGCCCCGACTGACCTACAGGTCCTGGAAGAACGACAGGGACAACGCCAGCACCGCGATGCCGCGTACCGCGATCAATGCCAGGTTCGCAATCTGCAGTCGGCCTGCCCGAAGCCACAAGGTCCACGTCACCAGCAATGACAGCACGACCGTGCCGATCAGCGCCACGGCGTCGGGCACGGCGTACAGAGCGTCGCGGTGCGCCCACAGCAGGGACGACCACCACACCACGGCCACCGTGCTGAGTACGGACTCCAGGACGAGGGCGGCGCGGGCCTCGCCCGGCTCCAGGAGTTGCGTGGTCATCCGCGCTCCTCACGCTCGCTCGATACGCCGCTTCCCGGGAACCTCTCTGTCCCCGGGAAGCGGCGCGAAAGGTGTCCGGAGTCTAGAAGACCGCCGTCCCGCCCTGCGTCAGCTTCCAGTTCGTCGCCGCGAATGCCGTCGGGTCGATCGTGCCCTTCGCCGTGGCGTAGGCGATCATCAGGTCGCGGACCTGGTTGGTGGAGCTGTACGCCGTCTCCGCGGCGGCGATGTGCGGGTAGCCGCTGCCGCCGTTGGCGCGGTAGTTGTTGACCGCGACGACGAAGACCTGGTCGTCGGCGACCGCGGTGCCGTTGTAGGTGAGGTTCTTGATGCGGGAGCCTTCAGCCGCCGCGATGTCGATCTCGTAGTCGACGCCGGCCGCCGTGTCGTACATGTAGTCCCAGAAGCTGTTGGCGTTCGTGAGCGTCGCGGTGTCGACCGTCGTGCCGGTCGGCACCTGGTGGTAGTACTTCGCCGCGAACTCCAGGTAGTCCTTGAGTTGGGCGCCCGTGAGCTTCTTGCCGTACAGGGTGTTCTCGTAGATGTAGAGGCCCGCGACATCGCGGATCGTCACGTCGCCGGCCGGGATGACGGCCGTGCGGCTGAAGCACGCCGCCACCGAGATCAGCGGGAGCGCGGCGTCCGCCGTCGACAGGCCCGACTTCACCGCGTCCATCTGGACCTGGTGGATGAAGTCGATGGCGGGGACGTCCTTCCAGCAGGCCTCCGCCGTCGACATCGCCGCCGTACACGTGCCGATCGCGGTGTTGACGTACTTGACCACCAAGTCGTGGTCGGCGGTGAGGAGTTCGGTGATCCGCGCGTCCTCTGCGACCGTGTTGCTGTTCAGCGTGGTCGACGTGGTGCTGGTGACCTTCCAGCAGCCGTGCTCCAGTTCCAGCTCGAAGTCGAAGACCGAGAGGCGGTAGCCGTAGCAGTAGGGCTCGGAGAGGACGACGTCCTTGCCGGTCTCCTCGTTCTTCACCGTGTACGTGGAGACCTCGGTGTGGGTGTGGCCGACGAGGATCGCGTCGATGCCGGGGACCTGCTCGGCGACCAGGTTCGACGCGTTCTCCACGTACGGGAGTTCGTCGCCCCACGACGTCGAGCCGTCGAGACCCGAGTGGTCGGTGAGGAAGACGACGTCGCAGCCCAGCGCGCGCAGGCGCGGCACGTACTTCTTCGCCTGCTCGACCAGGCCGGTGAAGGTCATCTTCCCGGAGACGTTGTCCTTGTCCCACAGGGCGATGCCCGGGTTGGTGAGGCCGAGGATGCCGACCTTGATGTCCGGCGCCCCGGGGACCTTGATGCGCTTGACCGTGTAGGGCTGGAAGGCCGGCTTCAGGGTCTTCGCGTCCAGGGCGTTGGCGCCCAGCAGCGGGAAGTGGCACTGCTTCTCGAAGGTGCGGACGACCTCGATGCCGTAGTTGAACTCGTGGTTGCCGAGGGCCGCCGCGTCGTAGCGCATCTCGTTCATGGCGATCGCCATGGGGTGCTTGGGGCCGCGCTTGCCGTTCTTGCCGGTGATCGGGTCGACGCTCGCGTAGTACGACGCCAGGGACGTGCCCTGGATGATGTCGCCCGCGTCGACGAGCAGTACCCGGTCCTCGCCCTTCTCCGCGCGCAGGTTCTTGACGAGGGTGGCGATGCGCGCGATGCCGTACGTGTTGCCCTTGCTGTCGGAGTAGGCCTTGTCCGAGTAGTAGTCCCAGTTGAAGACGTGGCTGTGCAGGTCGGTCGTGCCCAGGATGGAGAACGACCAGGTCTTCGGCTTGGGCGCGGGCTTCTTGTGCTGGTCGGCCGCCCGGGCCGGGGTCGTCGCGGCCGTCCCCGCGACGGCGACGGCCGCACCGGTGACGGCCGACTTCTTCACGAACTCCCGGCGGTTCAGGGGATTGACGGGCATTCAGGGCTCCTGGGTGGCTGCGGTGTCGCGAGCAGGTACGTGGGCCGTGCGGGGACTACACGCGTAGATCGTGGCGGCACAACAGGCCAGCCAGGAACCAAGAACAGACCATGACAGGCCAAGTTCCGGTCAATTCAAGGGAAAGGCGTCCGTACCTGCGGCCCCGTTCACCTCCTGTGTACCTCCTGTCAGTGGCACCACCTACGATTCCCTTCACAGGCTCCACTCAGGGGTCAACTGGCCCTGTTCCGGGGCCATTTCGTACCGGGGGGTTCGAAATCACCGTGCACAGACGCACTCTGTCGACCGCGCTCGCGGTCGCGCTCACTTTCGGCTCCGTCGCGCTCACGACCGGCGTGGCGGGTACGGCCATGGCGGACGACCAGCGGGACCTGGGCGTCTTCTCGGTCGGTGACATCGTCGTGGACGGTGTCCATCAGCGGGTCTTCGTCAGCGACCCGGACACCGGCAAGATCGCCGTCACGGACTTCCAGGGCAACGGCGTCCGGCAGTTGACCGGCCTGCCCGGCGTACGGGGACTCGAGCTGTCGGCCGACTCGGGGACCGTGTACGCGGCCGTTCCCGGCGGTTCGGACGGCACTGGCGACGCGATCGTCGCCATCGACACCGCCACGGCGACCGAGTCGGCGCGGTACGCCACGGGGGACGTGGACCCGCAGTACCCGGCCCTCGCGGGCGGCAAGCTGTGGTTCGGATACGGGGCCCCGGGCGGCTCCACGGGCAACATCGGCTCGGTCGACCTGGCCGGCCCCGAGCACAAGGTCACCCTGGACGCGGACCCGGCCGCGCCGTGGACCGCCGCGCCCGTGCTGGACGCCGCGCCCGGCTCCGGCACCCTGGTCGCCGGCCTGCCGGACCGCGACACGGCCGAACTGGGCGTGTACGACGTCTCGTCGGGCACCGCGACCGCCACCGCGCGCACGACGATCACGGGTGCCCACCTGAAGGACCTCGCGGTCACACCGGACGGCACGCACATCGTCGTCGCCGCCGGGTCGCCGTACTACCACGTGGTGTACAAGACCTCCGACCTCACGGTGGACGGCAAGTACCCCGGTTCCGGGGCGGGTTACGCGAACGCGGTGGCCA
Organism: Streptomyces xylophagus; assembly: GCF_000716435.1. Taxonomy (GTDB): domain Bacteria; phylum Actinomycetota; class Actinomycetes; order Streptomycetales; family Streptomycetaceae; genus Streptomyces; species Streptomyces xylophagus. The sequence continues at coordinate 229,733 of NZ_JNWO01000004.1, read as the reverse complement.
TCGCCCCCGACGGCACGGTCGCGGCGGGCAACGACTCGAACTACGGCCAGGGCCTGTCGGTCTACAAGCAGGGCGCCGCGACCTCGGTCCGGGACTACGACCTCATCAACGCGGACAGCACCGGCACCCTCGCCCCGGCCGGCCTCGGCTGGGCGCCGGACCGGTCCCGCCTGTTCGCGGTGACGGCCCTCCGCGCGGGCAGCACCTACGAGCTGCGCATCCTGAACAACCCGACGAAGGCGGTCACCACCGTCTCCGTCACCGCCCCTTCCAAGGCCCCGCGGGCGAAGAAGCTCACGGTCAAGGGCAAGGTCACCTCCAAGCTGCCGCTGCCCGCCGGCACCAAGCTCGCCATCCTCCGCACGGACCTGGAGAACCCCAAGGGCCGGAACATCGGCACGGCGACGCTCGCGGCGAACGGCACGTTCTCCTTCACCAACAGCCCGCCCGTCGGCGGCAAGGTGACGTACACGCTGTCGTACGCGGGCGACGCGGACCACGCGGCGGGCAGCGGTTCGGCCTCGGTCGACGTCTCGCGCGCGGCGGCCACGCTCCGGCTGAACAACAACAAGAAGACCTACGGCTACGGGCAGAGCGTCAAGTTCACCGCCCACCTCGGCGCCACCTACAAGAACCGCAAGGTCGAGATCTGGGCCGACCCGTACGGCTCCGACAAGCCGAACAAGCTGGTCAAGTCCGGCACGGTGAACAGGAACGGCGACTTCGCGGTCACATACAAGCCCACCCGCGACACCCGCCTGACGGCCCGCTTCACCGGCGACGCGCGCTACGCGCCCAAGACGGTCGCCAGCACGGTCTACACCCAGGTCAAGGTGTCGACGTCGATCGGCCGCCAGTACAAGAACAAGAAGGTGTACGGCCAGACGTACGCCTACTTCCACAAGAACACGAACCCGCTGTTCACGACGACGATGACCGCGTACCCGGGCCGTGAGCAGCAGATCCAGATCCAGGTCTACTACCAGGGCACCTGGTACGACGGCGGCTCCACGTACTTCCCGCTGGACGCGTCCGGCGTCTCCCGCGTGGAGCTGGGCGGCGCCCACGACGTCGGCTACCGCTTCCGCATCCGCTCGTCGTACGTCGACGGGGCGTCCGGCGACAACGTGAACACGACGACGCACGGGGCGTGGAAGTACTTCGTCTTCACCAGCTGAGCAGCAGAGCAATACAGCGGGAGGGGCGCCCGGACGGGCGCCCCTCCTGTTGCTGCACGTACTAGATGCTGTTGCTGCACGTACTAGATGAACGAGTTGATCTCGATCGTCTCCGTACGACCCGGGCCTACACCGATCGCCGAGATCGGGGCGCCCGACATCTCCTCCAGCGCCTTCACGTACGCCTGCGCGTTCTTGGGGAGGTCCGCGAAGGTCTTGGCCTTCGTGATGTCCTCGCTCCAGCCGGGCAGGTTCTCGTAGATCGGCTTCGCGTGGTGGAAGTCGGTCTGCGAGTACGGGAGTTCCTCGACGCGCTTGCCGTCGATCTCGTAGGCCACACAGACCGGGATCTCTTCCCAGCCGGTGAGGACGTCGAGCTTGGTGAGGAAGAAGTCGGTCAGGCCGTTCACGCGGGTCGCATAGCGGGCGATGACCGCGTCGAACCAGCCGCAGCGCCGGTCACGGCCGGTGGTGACACCCCGTTCGCCGCCGATGCGGCGCAGCGCCTCGCCGTCCGCGTCGAACAGCTCCGTCGGGAACGGGCCCGAGCCGACACGGGTCGTGTAGGCCTTCAGGATGCCGATGACCCGGCTGATCTTCGTCGGGCCGACACCGGAGCCGGTGCAGGCGCCGCCGGCGGTCGGGTTCGACGACGTCACGAAGGGATACGTGCCGTGGTCGATGTCCAGGAGCGTGCCCTGGCCGCCCTCGAAGAGGACCACCTTGTCCTCGTCCAGCGCCTTGTTGAGGAGGAGGACGGTGTCGGCGACGTACGGCTTGAGGCGGTCCGCGTAGGACAGCAGCTCCTCGACGACCTGCTCGATCGCGATCGCGCGGCGGTTGTAGAGCTTGGTGAGCATCTGGTTCTTGACGTCGAGGGCCGCCTCGACCTTCTGGGTCAGGATCGACTCGTCGTAGAGGTCCTGGACCCGGATGCCGACGCGGTTGATCTTGTCCGCGTAGGTCGGGCCGATGCCGCGGCCGGTCGTCCCGATCTTCCGCTTCCCGAGGAAGCGTTCCGTCACCTTGTCCACCGTCACGTTGTACGGCGTGATGATGTGAGCGTTACCGCTGATCAGGAGCTTGGACGTGTCGACGCCGCGCTCGTTCAGCCCGTTCAGCTCGGAGAACAGGACCGACGGGTCGACGACGACACCGTTGCCGATGACCGGAGTGCACTCCGGTGTGAGGATCCCGGAAGGGAGCAGGTGAAGGGCGTACTTCTGATCGCCCACGACTACCGTGTGGCCGGCGTTGTTGCCGCCCTGGTAGCGCACCACATAGTCGACGGACCCACCTAGCAGGTCCGTCGCCTTTCCCTTGCCTTCGTCACCCCACTGAGCACCGAGCAGCACAAGTGCGGGCACGCGCGTACACCCCTTCCGGGCGGGGCATGTCCAAGGTCAGAGACGTACGCGGCACAGCGTGTGCCTCGTACACCTGCGACCCTCGTCGGTCGCGACCCGTCGGACCGGATGCCCCGGAATAGACGAAGCCCCTGGCGCAATAGCGCAAGGGGCTCTTGCACAAAGATGCTACCCGAGGAAGCGAGGCATGGCCGAGGTGGCGACTTTCGCGACTTCCGATCAGCTGCTGGTCGTCATCGATCCGGTCGCCCGGCGCGCCGACGCGGAGTCCGTCCGCATCGCGAAAGACGTGCTCAGCGCGGGTGCGGCGACGAAGGTGTGCCTTCCGGAGGGGCCCGAGGAATTCGCCCGGGTACTGGCCCGGCGGGGTTCGCGCCGGCCGGTGCTGGTGGGCGACGACCGGGCCCTGATGCGTGCGGTGTCCCTGTTGCACCGGCAGCGGGAGCTGGCCGGATGTGCGCTGTCGATGGTGCCGGTGGGGGGTGCGCTGTCGCTGGCGGGGGCGCTGGGGGTGCCCACGGGGGCGGTGGCGGCCGCGCGCGCGGTCCTCGACGGGGTCGTACACCGGATGGATCTTTTGGTGGACGACAGCGACGGGGTGGTGCTGGGCGCGTTGCGGATTCCTTCGCTCCCCTCGCCTGCTGTGCCCTCGCCCGCCGGCAACGGGCACGCGTCGTGGCTGCGGACGTGCCAGTCACTGGTACGGACACTGGTGCCGGCCCGGCCGTCACGGGAACCGCTCGTGGGTGTGCCGCGGTTCGGGCCTGCGCGGCTGCGGGTCGAGGTCGACGGGGTGACGTTGGTCGATCTGGACCAGCCGGTGGAGGGCGTTTCGGTGCGGCCGGGGGCGTCGGGGCTGGCCGAGGTGGAGGTACGGCCGGTGTCGGTGGGGGCGGAGGCGTCTCCGCTGTACGCGAGGGGACGGACGGTCACCGTGTCCGGGGCGGACTTCCGGTACCGGGCGGACGCGGTGGTGGCGGGGCCGGTGCGGACTCGGACGTGGGTGGTTCGGGAGGGGGCTTGGGGGCTTACGTTGCCTTCGGTGGGGTGACCTCCGGGGGCGGGGGGATTTTCTCGCCCCCGCCGCCCCTACCCGTCCCATCCTCCAGGGGCGCCGCCCCTTCGACCCCGTCACGGGGGCCAGCCCCCGAACCCCCGCTCCTCAAACGCCGGAGGGGCTGAGATTGGGCTAGTTCGCCAGCATCGGCGCGTCCGACTCGTCCTTCAACGCCACGCCCGTCGACCCCAACTCCCTTGCCCTGCCCATCAGTCCCGCCAGCTTCCCCGCCGCCACCTCGTACGTCAGCCCCAACGGCGGCCGTATGTTGCTCAGGCAGTTCCTGTCGGCGTCCGTCGTCACGCCCGGCTTCGGGTGGTACGTCAGGTATGCGCCCAGGGAGTCCGCCGCCGACATGCCGGGGCGTTCGCCGACGAAGACCACGACCATCGTCGCGCCCATCGCCGAGGCCACGTCGTCGCCGAGGGCCACGCGGGCCTGTTCCGCGAGGACGACCGGGGCCACTCGCCAGGTCGGCGGGAGGAGTGCCGTCGTCGCGCGGACCATCGCCGCCGCGTGTTCGTGCACCGCTCGGCTGGAGAGGCCGTCGGCGACCACGAAGACGACGTCCCAGTCACCCACCGGGAGGTGCGCGCGGTCGGTTGGCTCCAGGCGGCGGCCCAGGTCGGGGCGTTGGAGGTAGGTGAGGCGGTCGGGGGCCGCGCTGCGGACCCGGATCGTCGGTTCTCCCCGCAGCGCCTCCGCCACCACGTCCGGGGCGAACGGGGAGTGGACCGCGTCCCGTGCCGCCGCGTGCGCTGCCTGCAACTCCAGGCGGTGGTGGGTCGGGAGGCCCGTGCCCGCTCTGCCCAGGCCGATCCTCGCCTGGGTGTGTCGGCGCAGGGACGGCCACAAGTCCCGGTCCACCGAAGCCACTTGACTGGTCGTCATGCCGCCAGTTCCCTTCCGATCGCCGTCAACGGGTGGGTCGTACCGGACACGTCCCTGATCTCGCCGCTCTCGCCCAGCAGGCCGATCGAGTCGAGCCATGCCTCGAACTCCGGTGCCGGGCGCAGGCCGAGGACCTCGCGGAGGTACAACGCGTCGTGGTACGAGGCGGATTGGTAGTTGAGCATGATGTCGTCGCCGCCGGGTGTGCAGATCACGAAGGACGCGCCGGCCACGCCGAGCATGGTGAGCATCGTGGCGATGTCGTCGTCGTCCGCGTCGGCGTGGTTGGTGTAGCAGATGTCCAGGCCCATGGGCAGGCCGAGCACCTTGCCGCAGAAGTGGTCCTCCAGGGCGGCGCGGAGGATCTGGCGGCCGTCGTAGAGGTACTCCGGGCCTATGAAGCCCACCACCGTGTTGACCAGGAGCGGGTCGTAGCGGCGGGCGACCGCGTACGCCCGTGCCTCCACCGTCTGCTGGTCCACGCCGTGGTGCGCGTCCGCCGACAGTGCGCTGCCCTGGCCGGTCTCGAAGTACATGACGTTGGAGCCGACCGTGCCCCGGCCGAGCGCCTTCGCCGCCTCGTACGCCTCGTCGAGCAGGCCCAGCGTGACGCCGAAGGACGCGTTCGCCGCCTGCGTGCCCGCGATGGACTGGAAGACAAGGTCCACTGGAGCGCCGGCCGCCATCAGGTCCATGCTCGTCGTGACGTGGGACAGCACGCAGGACTGGGTGGGGATGGCGTAGCGCTGGATCACGCCGTCCAGCAGTTCCAGCAGGTCCCGTACCGCCTTCGGGCTGTCCGTCGCCGGGTTGATGCCGATCACCGCGTCGCCGGAACCGAGCAGCAGCCCGTCGAGCAGGGCCGCGGCCACGCCCGCCGGGTCGTCGGTGGGGTGGTTGGGCTGGAGGCGGGTGGCGAGGCGGCCCGGCAGCCCGATCGTCGACCGGAACGCCGTCACCACCCGCACCTTCCGCGCGACCGCGACCAGGTCCGCGTTGCCCATCAGCTTCGACACCGCCGCGACCATCTCGGGCGTCAACCCGGCTGCCACGGCGGCCAGTTGGGACGTGTCCGCGGCCAGCAGCCACTCCCGGAACCCGCCCACCGACAGCCCGGCCACCGTCGCGAACGCGCCCGTGTCATGCGTGTCGACGATCAACCGGGTCACGTCATCCGTCTCGTACGGGATCACCGGCTCGGTGAGGAACGCGGTCAGCGGTACGTCCGCCAGCGCCCACCGCGCCGCCACCCGTTCCTGGGCACTCTCGGCCGTGAGCCCCGCCAGCCGGTCGCCGGAGCGCTCGGGGCTCGCGGCGGCGAGCAGGCGCGCGAGGGAGCCGAAGCGGTAGCGCCGGCCGCCGAGGGTGGAGGTGTACGTACTCATGGCGGTGACCGTACGAGGCGCGTGTTGCCCCCAGATTTCCTCAGATTTCTAAAGGTCTGGTTGACAAACATTTAACGCGACGAAACCCTTTCCCGACTCATTCGGCCTACAGAGTTCCGCTTCGAAACACCAGCCGAGCGGCAGCGAGAGCAGCAGGAGAGGGGCCATCCGATGGCAGTGGACGAAGGGGTCGCCCCCGCGGCGAACACAAGCGAGGACGGCGCCGTTCACCGGCTCAAGCCCAACGCCATCGGCCTGCTGGGCGTGGTCTTCATGGCCGTCGCGACCGCCGCCCCGATCACCGCGATGACCGGCAACGTGCCGTTCATGGTCTCGTCGGGCAACGGCATAGGCGCCCCGGCGAGCTACCTCGTCGCAATGGTCGTCCTGGCAATCTTTTCCGTCGGCTTCACGTCGATGGCCAAGCACATCACGTCGACGGGCGCCTTCTACGGCTTCATCTCCTACGGCCTCGGCCGCACCGTCGGACTCGCCTCCGGCCTCCTCGCGACCTTCGCGTACGTCGTGTTCGAACCGGCGCTGATCGGCATCTTCTCGGTCTTCGCCACCGGAACCTTCAAGGACCAGACGGGACTTGACATCCCGTGGTGGGCCTGCGCGATCGTGATGCTGGCCGTCAACGCGACGGGCACGTGGTTCGGCGTCTCGGTCGCGGAGAAGCTGCTCGTCGTACTCCTCGGGACGGAGGTGACCGTCCTCGCGGCGATGGCGATCTCGGTCGCCCTGCACGGCGGCGGCCCGCACGGCTTCACCTTCGGCCCGGTCAACCCGGTCAACGCGTTCAAGGGGACGAGCGCCGGTCTCGGCCTCTTCTTCGCCTTCTGGTCCTGGGTCGGCTTCGAGTCCACGGCCATGTACGGCGAAGAGTCCCGCGACCCGAAGAAGATCATCCCCAAGGCGACGATGATCTCGGTCCTCGGCGTCGGCGTCTTCTACGTCTTCGTCTCCTGGATGGCCATCATCGGCAACGGCGAGACGGAGGCCGTCAAGGTCGCCTCCTCGGCGAACCCGCTCGCCCTCTTCTTCAACCCCACCGAGCACTACGTCGGCCACTGGGCGGTCGACCTCATGCAGTGGCTGATGATCACCGGCTCGCTCGCCTGCGGCATGGCCTTCCACAACTGCGCCAGCCGCTACATGTACGCGCTGGGCCGCGAGGGCGTCCTCCCCTCCCTCAAGAACACCATCGGCCGCACCCACGCCAAGCACGGCTCCCCGCACATCGCGGGCTTCGTCCAGACCGTGATCAGCGCCGTCCTGATCGTCGCGTTCTGGGCCACGAGCAAGGACCCGGCCAACGCGATGTACGTCCTGCTGGCCATCCTCGGCACGATGGCGATCCTCGTGGTGCAGGCGGTGTGCTCGTTCGCGGTGCTGGCGTACTTCCGGACCCACCACCCCGAGAGCCGGCACTGGTTCAAGACGTTCACCGCTCCGCTGCTCGGCGGCATCGCGATGCTGGCGGTGGTGCTGCTCCTGGTGTCCAACATGAGCGTGGCGGCGGGCGCGGAGTCCGACTCCCTGCTCCTGAAGGCGACCCCGTGGCTGGTAGCCCTGGTCGCGGCAACGGGCATCGGCTACGCCCAGTACTTGAAGCGCCGGGCGCCTGAACGCTATGCCTTGCTCGGCCGCACGGTGCTCGAAGAAACCAAGGAGCGCTGAGGTTCTTTTAGGGGCGCGGGGAACTGCGCAACCAGCCCACCACCGGCCTGCAGACGAGTACGAATCTGCGGGAGCGTTGTGGCTGGTCGCGCAGTTCCCCGCGCCCCTTAGGTGAGTCCACCGAAGCGCGTTTCACGGTGAACCCGCCACCGCTCCATCATCGCCACGATCTCCCCGTCGACGAACTCGAAGAACGCGAGGGTCTCGGTCATACGGCGCCCCGCCGGGGTCTCCGCGCCGAGGCTCGCAACCCCCTCGCTGAGAGCCGCCTCCCACCGCTTGAGCACGGCCTCGCGGTTGGTCAGCGCCTCGTACCACTGGTTGCCCTGAACCCGGTACCGCTCGCGCCGCGAACCCGGTTCCCGCTCGCGCGACACCATGTGCTGCTGCGCCAGGTACCGCACCCCACCGGACACCGCCGCCGGACTGATCCGCAGCTGTTCTCCCAGCTCGACGGAGGTCATCGCGCCCTCGTCGGAGGAGAGCAGCGCGGCGAAGATCCGGGCCGGCATCCGCTGCATCCCGGCCTCGACCAGCTGCGCCGCGAAGGACTCGACGAACTTCGACACGGACTCTGCGTCCCGCGCACCAGATGTATCCGTCATGGACTCACCCTACCCGCGCTTCACACGCTTCCTTAACTTCACAAATTTCTGAAAGAAGCGTACGTTCGGCTCCATGACGAAGGCAATCACCGTCTCCGGCCTGCACAAGTCGTTCGGCAAGACGCATGCCCTCACAGGCCTCGACCTCGCCGTCGAGACCGGCGAGGTACACGGCTTTCTCGGCCCCAACGGCTCCGGCAAGTCCACGACGATCCGCGTCCTGCTCGGCCTGCTGCACGCCGACTCGGGCGCCGCCCAGCTCCTGGGCCGCGACCCATGGACCGACGCGGTCGAACTGCACCGCCGGGTCGCCTACGTCCCCGGCGACGTGACGCTGTGGCGCAACCTCTCCGGGGGCGAAGTCATCGATCTCTACGGCAAGTTGCGCGGCGGCCTCGACAAGGCCCGCCGCGCCGAGCTGATCGACCGCTTCGAGCTGGACCCGACGAAGAAAGGCCGCACGTACTCCAAGGGCAACCGCCAGAAGGTCGCCCTCGTCGCCGCGTTCGCCTCGGACGTCGACCTGCTGATCCTGGACGAACCGACGTCCGGCCTCGACCCGTTGATGGAGGAGGTCTTCCAGCGCTGCGTGGAGGAGGAGCGCGACCGGGGCCGTACGATCCTGCTCTCCTCCCACATCCTCAGCGAGGTCGAGGAGTTGTGCGACCGAGTGAGCATCATCCGCAAGGGCCGCACGGTGGAGAGCGGTTCACTGTCCGACCTGCGCCACCTCACCCGCACCAGCGTGACCGCCGAACTCACCGGCCTGCCCAACGGGTTGGCGTCCCTGCCCGGCGTGCACGACCTCGACGTGCAAGGTCACCGCGTCCACCTCCAGGTCGAGACGGACCAACTCAACGCCGTCCTGCGGTCATTGAGCGACTCTGGCGTGCGCTCTCTGACCTCGAAGCCGCCGACGCTGGAGGAGCTGTTCCTCCGTCACTACCAGGAGACGGACACGAAAGACGAGGTGGCCGGATGACCGCCGCCGCGTTCCCCGTACGCACCGGCACCAACACCGGCAGCTCACGCCAACTCGCGGGCACGGGAGCCCTGTTGCGCTTCAACCTGCGCCGCGACCGGGTGGTGATCCCGGCCTGGGTGGCAGTGACCGGCCTGCTGGTCCTCTCCCTCCCCGGCTCACTGCGCAGCGTCTACTCCACTCCCGCCCAACGCGCCGACATCGCCCGCCAGATGCTCGCCAACAGCTCACTCCGCGCCACCTACGGCCCGGTGTTCAGCGACTCGCTCGGCGGTCTCACCGCCTGGCGCATCGGCGGGTACGCCGCGATCCTCGCCGGGATCATGAGCCTGGTCGTCGTCGTACGGCACACGCGTGACGAGGAGGAGAGCGGCCGGCAGGAACTCGTGTCGTCGGCGATGGTGGGCCGCCGCGCCCCGCTGACAGCAGCCCTGTTGACGGCGCTCGTCGCCAACTCCGCGCTGGCGCTGCTGATTACGGCCGGCATGACTGGTCAGGGGACGGCGGGAGCCCTCGCACTCGGGCTCGGCATCGGCGGAGTGGGCATGGTGTTCGCGACGCTCGCGGCGATCGTCGCGCAGTTCACGGACAGCGGAAGGCTCGCGAAGGGCCTGACCGGTGGACTGGTGGGAGTGGCGTTCGTCCTGCGCGCGGTGGGCGACTCGACCACCAACGACGGCTCCTCTCCCCTGACTTGGATCTCGCCCATCGGCTGGCTGGAGAACCTGCGCCCGTTCGCGGCCGAACGCTGGTGGGTACTGGCTCTGTTCGTCACCGCATCCCTCCTCCAGGGCTTCGTCGCCTACGAGTTGGCGGGCCGCCGAGACGTGGGAATGAGCTTCTTCCCGGCCCGCCCGGGCCCGGCCCACGGCCGTCTCGGCACGGCGGGTGCGCTCGCCTGGCGTCTCCAGCGGGGCAGCGTCCTGGGCTGGAGCCTCGGATTCTTCGCGGCCGGGGTCGCCTTCGGCGGCATCACGAAGGGGGCCGCGGACCTGGTCGGGGACAACGCCAAGACCCGCGAGATCATCGAGCGGATGGGCGGCCAGTCCGGTATCGAGGACGCGTTCCTGGCCACGATGGTCGGCATGTTCGGCATGCTCGCCGCGCTGTACGCGGTCTCCTCGGTCCTACGGCTGCACAGCGAGGAGACCGGCCAACGCGCCGAACCCATCCTGGCGAACGCGGTCGGCCGCCTGCGCTGGGCCGCCGGCCACCTCACCATCGCCTTCGCCGGCGCGGTCCTGATCATGCTGCTCAGCGGCCTCGGCCTGACCCTCGGCTACGGCGCCGAACCCGGCCCGATCCTCGCCGCCTGCCTGGTCCAGGTCCCGGCGGTCTGGACCCTGGGCGCCCTCGCGGTCCTGCTGCACGGCATCTCGCCGCGCCTGTCCCCGGCGTCCTGGGGTGCGGCCGGACTCGCGCTCCTGCTCGGCTGGATCGGACTCGCGCTGAACCTCCCCCAGGCGGTCCTGGACGTCTCCCCCTTCGGCCATCTGCCGAAGCTGCCGGGCGGAGACATGGCGTGGGGACCGGTGGCGGTCCTGACCGCGATCGCCGCCGCCCTGGTCGCCGTAGGACTGGCGGGTCTGCGGCGGCGGGACCTCACGACCTGACCGGCGGGACGGGAACCTCCGGCGGCCCGGGCGCGTCCGTCCCGGGCATGGGACAACGTGCGCAGGCCGCCGGGGGATGTCTGACCGTCGCACTTGGCGCGGGCCTGGGACTGGCGGTGTGGTCGTACGGCGTCCGGGGGCGGTTCCAGCGGTTCGAGGCGAGCCCCGACTGGAGTGTCCTCTATGCCGAGTTGCCGCTGGCGGTCCTCGGCGGGGTCGCCGCCGCGCTGGGTGTCTGGGCCCTGGTCCGGCGGGTCAGACCGTGACGCTCAGCCCTTCCAAGCCCCGGATCACGAAGTTCGGTTTGCGTTTCGGCTCCGTCGCGAGGTCGAGGGTGGGGGCCTTCTCCAGCAACGCCTTCATGGAGGCGGCCAGTTCGATACGGGCCAGGGGTGCGCCGATGCAGTAGTGGATGCCCGCGCTGAAGCTGATGTGCGGGTTGTCGGCGCGGGTGAGGTCGAGGTGCTCCGGGTCGGCGAAGACGGCGGGGTCGTGGTTGGCCGCGCCGAACAGCATCGCGATCTCCGCGCCGCGCGGGATCACCGTGCCGTCGATCTCGATCTCGTCCAGCACCCACCGCTCGAAGAGCTGGAGCGGGGTGTCGTAACGCATCAACTCCTCGACGGCGGACGGGATCAGGGAGTGGTCCGCGCGGAGGGCGGCCAGTTGGTCCGGGTTGCGGAACAGCGCCCACCAACCATTCACCGTGGCGTTCACCGTGGCCTCGTGGCCCGCGTTCAGCAGGAGGACGGCGGTGGAGATCATCTCCTGCTCGGTGAGCCGGTCCTCCTCGTCGTGGGCCGCGATGAGGCCGGAGATGAGGTCGTCGCCGGGTTCCTTGCGGCGGGCGGCGATCAACTCGCGTAGATACGAGGAGAATTCGGTCGACGCGCGGACTGCCTTCGCCGCCGTGTCCTCGGACGGGCTCAGTTCGTACATCCCGCAGATGTCCGCCGACCAGGGGCGCAGCGGGGCGCGGTCCGACTCCGGGATGCCGAGCATCTCGGCGATCACCGCGACGGGGAGGGGTTCCGCCACGTCCGTGAGCAGGTCGCCGCCGCCCGCGGCCGCCAGGCGGTCCACCAGTTCACCGGCCAACTGGCTGACGTACGGCTTCAGTTGCTCGACCGTGCGCGGGGTGAACGCCTTGGAGACCAGACGCCGGATGCGGGTGTGGTCCGGGGGCTCCAGGTCGAGCATGCCGTGGTCGTTGAGGGTGTGGAAGGGCTCGTGCTCGGGCGGGGGTGCCGTACGGCCGAAGTCCTCGTGGGTGAAGCGGTGTTGGTAGGTGCGGCCGAGGCGGCGGTCGCGCAGCAGCGCCGAGACGTCCGCGTGCCGGGGGACGAGCCACTGGTCGGTGGGCTCGTAGTAGGTGACCCGGCCCCGGTCGCGCAGTTCGGCGTAGGCGGGGTACGGGTCGTCGACGAACGCGGGGTCCCAGGGGTCAAAGGCTGCCATGCACGGACGCTAGCCCGACAGCACCCGGTCTGACCAGGGGCGACCCGCGTGATCCCGGTGACCCGGGAGGCGGCGGGACCGCCGGTCACCCTGCGTATCTCTGCTCCAGTTTCTGCTCCAGTAGCTTCCGCCCGGCGCGGTAGCTTGCCAACGCGGTCCGGGATCACCGGATGGAGAGCAGACGAAGAGGAGAGTCGGCCATGCCCCGAGAGGCGCCCTATCTGGTGGTCGCCGACGCGCTGCGCGCACGGATCCTCGCGGGAGAGTGGGGGATCGGGGAGCGGTTGCCGTCGCGGGTGCGGCTCGCCGAGGAGTACGGCGTGGGGCGCAACGTCACGCAGCGGGCCATGGACCACCTGATCGCCCTGGGCCTCCTCGAAGGACGCGCGGGCTCCGGCACCTACGTCCGGTCGCCGCGCGAGCGCCTGCGCATGATCCGCTCCCGGCACCGCGAACGCAGCCGCGCCGGCCTGACCGAGCGGGGCCGGGCCCAGGCCTGGGACGCGCACAGCCGGACGCGCGTCCCCGCACCCGAGGACATCGCCGAGCGGCTCGCCATCAGCCCCGGGGACCTCTGCGTCCACACGCACTACGAGTTCCTGGCCGACGGGCAGCCCGTCCAGCTCTCCGCCTCCTGGGAGCCGATGGCCCTCACGGCCGGGACGCCGGTCGTGCTGCCCGAGCGGGGACCGCTCGCGGGAAAGGGGGTGGTGGAGCGCATGCGTTCCCTCGGCGTGGAGGTCGAGACCGTGGTCGAACTCCCGCGCCCGGCCCGTGCCACCCAGGAACAGGCGAACCTCCTGGGGATCAGCCTCGGCGACCTGGTGCTCCGGATCGAGCGGACCATCTACGCCACCGACGGACGCCCGGTGGAGACCGCCGACCTCGTCATACCCGACGTACGCAGGGAAGTGGTCTACGAGTTCGCGGTGGACCGGCCATAACATGTCATCAACTCCCTCCCCACACCCGCCGATTTCCTCCCCGCACCCGCCAACACCCTCCCGGCTCGGGCCCCTTCGCGACCCCGACTTCGGACGGCTGTCCGCCGCGACCGCGCTCGGCCAGCTGGGCGACCGCGTCATCTTCCTGGCGTTGCCCCTGGTCGCCATCGTTGCGTTGCGCGCCGACGAGTTACAGGTCGGCCTGCTGACCGCGGCCACCACGGCGGGCTCGCTCCTGGTCGGACTGCCGGCCGGCGCCTGGGTGGACCGGATGCGCAAACGGCCGGTGATGATCAGCACCGACCTCGCCAGGGCACTGGTCCTCGCGACCGTACCGCTGGCGTGGTGGGCGGGCCTCCTCACCATCTGGTGGCTGTACGCGGTCGCCCTGACCCATGGAGTCCTGACCGTCTTCTTCGACGTCGCCTACGTCAGCTACCTGCCGCACCTGGTGGGCCGCGGGAACCTGGTTGAGGGAAACGCGAAGCTCTCGGCCATCCGCTCGGTGACCAGCATCAGCGGGCCCGGGGTGGCGGGGCCGCTCGTCGGCTGGGCCGGAGCCCCTGCGACGCTCCTGGTGAGCTCGGCGGGGATGGCCCTGTCGGGTCTGCTCGCGCTCGGCATCCGCAAGCCCGAACAGAAGCCGGAGCCCGGTGGTCCGGAGGCAAGTGCTCGACCCCAACTGGGCCGGGACATAAGGGAAGGGCTGAGGTTCGTCATCGGCCATCCCGCGCTCCGTGCGATCGTGATGGGGGACGCGATGTTCAATCTCTTCCTGGTCATGTACCAGACGATGCTGCTGGTCTTCCTGGAGCGGGACATGGGTCTCGGCTCCTTCGGCATCGGTGTCGTGCTGTCGGGCATGGGCTGCGGTGCGCTGCTGGGCGCACTGATGGCGACCAGGCTCTCCAACCGGCTCGGACAGGCTCGCGTCATCCGGCTCGCGCCGCTGATCACCTGCCCGCCGACCGCCCTGATGCCGTTGGCCCGGCCGGGGTGGACCCTGTGCGCGGCGGCGCTCGGGCTCGCGGCCCTGTCGCTGGGCGGAGTCGTCCGCGTGGTGGCACAGGCGAGCCTCCAACAGTCCCTCACCCCCGACCGGCTCCTGGGCCGGATGAGCGCGACCGCCCGTTTCGTGTCCTGGGGCGGCATTCCGCTGGGCGGCCTGCTGGGCGGAGCCGCGGGCACCGTCTTCGGAGCCACCTCCACCTTGTGGATCGGCGCGGCCGGCATGACGGCGAGCGCCCTGCCCAACCTGCTGTCGGCACCGTGACCCACGGGGACCGGCGCCCCGTGGGTCACGTCTCGCGCTACGGGTCGGCTAGGCCTGCGTGTACCACCGCTGCCAGGTGGCGGTGTCCTCGCAGTTGCGGAGGTTGATGCCCGCGTGCGTGCTCCAGTCGCCGCGGTTCTGGATGCTCAGGCACTGGTAGTTGACGTCGGTCCGCAGCTGCTCGCCGTGCCACTGCCAGCGCTGGTTGGCCTGGCCGTGGCAGTCACCGACGAGCTGGGCCGGGGCGTCGAGCTCGCCGTTCCTGACGTCGAGGCACTTCGCCTCGGCGTAGTTGACCAGCTTCGTGTCCTGCCAGTACCAGTCCTGGCTCGACACCGGCCGGGCACTGCAGTCCGTCACCTCCACGTTGTCGCCGTTGGCGGTCAGACATCGGTTGCTGAAGCGCGAGATGATGCGGAAGGTGCTGACGGCGGCGCGGGCGCCGGAGGAACCGGAGGAACCGGCGGACGTCGTGGTCGCGTGGCTCGCGGGCGCGTTGGCGAGGACGGGCAGGACGGTCAACGCGAGTGCGGTGAGGCCGTACTTCAGGTGTTTGATCATGCGTCCTGGTGTAGCGGGCGCCCGGTTTGCACCAACAGCTCAGGACACGGCCGTTCACCCGACCGGCGGACCCGATTCACCGCAGAAACGATCACTGTCACCGGCCTTGATGTGCTCGACGAGGGCGGTGAAGGCGGGGGTGGGGAAGGAGAGGGTGGCGCGAGTGGGCACCTTGGAGTCGCGGACGGCTGTGCGGGTGGGGAGGGTGGCTATCTCGACGCAGGTGTCGCCGTCGCCGCCGCCGGAGTACGTCGACTTTCGCCAGTTCATTACAGTTCCTTCGCCAGCCGGTGGATGAAGTCCCGCGACGCGGTGGGTTCCAGCGACGCCTCTTGCATCCTAAGGAAGAGGCCTCGCAGTTGCTCCAACTGAGCTTCCGCATCGATGAACGCGACGCCGGTCGGGGCGTCCCGTAGTCCTGTGTCCAACCGTGGCACCGGACCACCCGCGTACATCATCGAGATTCCGGCTCCGGCAAATCCCTCCCGGTCAAGGGGGATGACCCGCACAGTGGCGTGCCCGTTGTCGATCTCGTCCAAGATGCGCCGGAGCTGAGACAGGGAGGTCCGGTGGTCGGCCACCTGGATGCGCAGGGCGCACTCGTGGATCAGCGTTTCGTACGGGGTCGGGGTATCGCCCTCGATCACGGCTCGCCGCATCAGTCTGTGGTCCACCCGAGGCGCCAATTCGCTTTCGGGCAGCCCAGGTTGCACGTACGTATAGATCGCACGGGCATAGTCGGCGGTCTGCAACAACCCCGGAACATGGGTGATCACAACCTCGCGCAGGAACGTCGCATGGTGTTCCACCTCGGCAGTGTCCTGGAACACCGGCGGCAGCACGCCCCGATATTCCTCCCACCAGCCACGGGTACGGTCGGTCGCCATCGCCACGAGGGCGTCGATCAACGCCTCGTCCGTGCAGGCGTAGTGGGCGGCAAGGCGTCGTACCCGCTCCTCGCTGACGCCGACGTTGCCCGCCTCCACCTGGCTCATCTGGGCCGACGTCGAATTGAGCAGGCCGGCCACCTCACGGGCCTTCAGCCCGGCCGCTTCCCTCAGCCGACGCAGTTCCTCGCCCAGGCGCACCTGCCTCGCCGTGGGCTGACTCCTCGGCGCCATACCCCTCCTCAACCGCCTTACTGGCTTGCCTCGTTCGGGGGTCAGATTACGACACCCGCTTGCGCTGACAAAAATTTTTGCACTACCGTCGGTGTTGCGACGCACACCCTGCGAAACCCCGGGGACCCGGAAGCGCACCGCTCCGTCCTGCCACGACGGCTGCGGCACTGCCACCGGCCCTGAACGCCAACTCCCCACCCCACGAACGGAGTTCACCCATGCCCGAAAGCGCGCCCTGGGAGTACACACTCCAGATCCCCAACGACCCCCGCGCCGTCACGATCAGTCGCCGCACCCTCCGCCTGATCCTCACGATGCACGGCCTGATCACCCTCGTCGACACCGCCGAACTCCTCGCCACGGAGCTGATCGCCAACGCCGTACGGCACACCGACGGCCCCGCCGCCCTACGAGTCTCCTGGTCGCCCCGTACTCTCCGCATCGGCGCCTGGGACGCGAACCCCGAACCACCGGAGCCACCACAGGCGTGGGACCACCTCACCACCACTGAGGACGGCCGCGGCCTCGCACTGGTCCGGGCCTGCGCCGACCAATGGGGCTGGCAACCACAGTCCAGGAACGGCAACCGCGGCAAGTACGTCTGGTGCGAACTGGACGCAGCGTGAGAGGCACCGTATGGAAGGGCTCGCGCTCGGGCGGGGGTGCCGTACGGCCGAAGTCCTCGTGGGTGAAGCGGTGTTGGGCGGTGCGCGGGGATCTTCGGCGCCAGGAGAGTGCAGCCCAGAAAGTGTGACACTCCGCGCCGAACTGTCACACTTCCGCAGGGACAGTCCCCTCCGGGAAGACCGGCACAGGGTCGCACCGCTCAAGATCGAAGACCCGCGCAGGCGACGTACGGGTCGGACACGACCGCCGGGCCCCAGAGGCCGAAGGCGAGGTCGTCAGCCGCTGCTATGGACGGACGCCGACCGTTGGACAAGCTGCTGACCAGGAGCTCCCGGCCGGCGCCCGCACCCCCGTGTGGACTTGTGGTGAATATCGCAGCCCCCGTTCCCGGTCCCGGCCCGCCCGCCGCTTCTTGATGTTTCAATCATTGCGACCCTGCCAGGAACGGGCGATTGGTGGTGCGATGGGACGTCCCGAGCGGCCGGTGGATCCCGAGGCCGGGGCCGTGCAGCGGCTCGCGCATCAGTTGCGGGAACTGCGTGCCGGGTGCGGCGGGCCGTCGTACCGGACGATGGCCCGGCGCGCGCACTACTCGGCGGCCACCCTCGCGCAGGCGGCCGGCGGGGAGCGGTTGCCGTCGCTCGCCGTGGTGCAGGCGTATGCGCGGGCCTGTGACGCCGACCCCGGGGAATGGGAGACGCGGTGGAAGGCGGCGGCCGAGGAGGACATGGCCGCCCGGCAGGACGGAGGCGGTGCGGACGAGCCGCCGTATCGCGGGCTCGTGCGGTTCGAACCCGGTGACGAGGAGCTGTTCTTCGGGCGGGAGCGGCTGGTCGGGGAGTTGCTGGAGCTGGTGTGCGAGCACCGGCTGGCGATGGTGTTCGGGGCGTCCGGCAGCGGGAAGTCGTCGTTGCTGCGGGCCGGGTTGATACCCCGGCTGCGGCGGCGCGTCCAGCAGGACGGCTGCGCGGCGGTGCTGCGGGTGCTCACCCCGGGGGCCACGCCGGCGGCGACCCACGGGCATCTGCTGGCTCCGGGGGACGGGGAGCCGGACAGCTGGGTGGTGGTCGACCAGTTCGAGGAGATCTTCACGCTGTGCCGGGACCGGGAGGAACGGGCCCGGTTCATCGAGCTGCTGCTCGCCGCGCGGGACCGGCAAAACCGGCTCAGGGTCGTCATCGCCGTACGGGCCGACTTCTATGCCCGGTGCGCCGAACACCGGGGGCTGGTGGACGCGTTGCGGGAGGCCCATCTGCTGGTCGGGCCGATGGACGCGACGGAGTTGCGGGAGGCGGTGGTCCGGCCGGCCGCCGCTGCCGGGCTGCTGGTCGAGCGGGAGCTGACCGCCCGGATCATCGACGAGGTCGTCGACCGGCCCGGCGCGCTGCCGATGCTGTCGCACGCCCTGTTGGAGACCTGGCACCGGCGCCGCGGCCGGACCCTGACCATGGCCGCCTACGAGGCGGCGGGCGGAGTGTGCGGCGCGATCGCCGCGACCGCCGAGCACCTCTACGACAGCCTCTCCCCCGCCCAGGCCCGCACCGCCCGGCGGGTGCTGCTGCGGCTGGTCGAACCGGGGCAGGGGACCACGGACACCCGGCGCCCGGTCCGGCGGGACGAACTGGACGCCTCCGAACCGGAGTTGTGCGAGGTCGTCGAACGGCTGGCCCGTGCCCGGCTGCTGACCGTGGACGCCGAGGGTATGGAGTTGGCCCACGAGTCCCTCATCAACAGCTGGCCCAGGCTGCACAGTTGGGTGGAAGAAGACCGTGAACGGCTGCGCCACCACCGGAGCCTCACCCAGGCCGCCCGCACCTGGGCGGAGCTCGGCCGTGACACCGGCACCCTCTACCGGGGCAACCGGCTGGCCCACGCGGAGGAGATGTTCTCGGCCGGACTCTCCCCCGAACTCAACACGCTGGAACGGGAGTTCCTCACCGCCGCGCTCGACGCCCGCGCGCACGAACGCCGTTCGGCCACCCGGACCGCCCGCCGGGCCCGGCGCCTGATCCTCTCGCTGTCCGCCGCCGTGGCGCTGTCACTGGTCACCGGTCTGGTCGCCTGGCAGCTGCATCGCAACGGCGTACGGGAACGCGTCGAGACGGCCGCGCGCCGGGTCGCCTCGGTCGCCGGTTCGATGCGGGCCACCGACCCCAGGACGGCCATGCTGCTCAGCGTCGCCGCCTGGCGCACGGCCCCGCTCACCGAGAGCCGCTCCGCGCTGCTCGGCGCGCTCACCCAGCCCCAGTTGGACGCCTTCACCGCGCCCGGGTCGGACGGCGACACCCCGCGCTTCCTCACCGACTCCGGCCGCGCCGTGCTCAGCACCGAGGGACGGACCTGGGGCACCTGGAACGTCACCACCCACCGCCGTATCGCTTTCGGACCCCTGCCCGGGGCCGCCACGGTGCTCGCCGCTTCTCCCGACGCCCGGGTCGTGGCGCTCCAAGTGCCGGGCGGGAAGCGGCTGTTGGACACCGCCACCGGGAAGTGGACCGGGCCCGCGCGGGCGCTGCCGTCGTCGTACCGGATCGGCTTCGGGCCCAGCGGCCGCAGCTATGTGGTGCGCGATCCGCGCGGCGGGCGGACGTGGCTGCGGGCCGTCACGGACGACCGGGTGCTCTACGAGGCCTCGGGCGCGGGCGGGCCCGATGTGGCGCCGAGTCCGGACGACCGGCAGGTCGCCGTCTGCGCCAAGGGGCACGCGCCCGCCGTGTGGGACCTCGGCCGTCGGCGTGCGCTGCACGGCGCGTGGGAGCACACGCACGGGATCTGCGACGACGCGTACGAACTGCTCGGGCTCGGCGCGGACCATCGGCTCATCGCCCTGTCCGGCACCGGGATCCGCGCCTGGGACACCACCTCGGGACGGCGGCTCGCCGGTCTCTTCTATCCGGACGTCCAGTACGCGGCCTTCAGCCGGAACGGGGAGTTCCTGGCGGCCTCGTGCCGTGACGAGATCCGGGTGTGGCGGCTGTCGGCGCCGGATGCGCCCGTGTTCCGGTACTCCCTCAACGGGCAGCTGCCGTCCGGGAGTCTGGCCTGGGACCCCGACCAACCCGTCCTGCGCTACCTCGAAGGCGCCACCGTCCACACCCTCGACGTCGCCGCCGCGACCACCCCCCGGTGGCGGGACCGTCCGCTGGACAACGCGCTGCTCGACCCCTCCGGCCGCGTCCTCGCCACCGCCGAACGGACCGGCGGCCACTACCGCTTCCAGCTCCGCGCCACCGTGAACGGACGGCTCCTGCGCCAACTGCGCTCCCCCGCGCTCCCGTTGGCCCGCGCCGGGAGCGAGCCGGTCGTGCCGGCGGACACCAGGTCCCTGATGGCGTTCAGCCCGGACGGCGACACGTTCGCCTACGGGGTGTCCGCACCGGGCCGGGACACCGCCACCCAGCGGCTGACCCTCTGGGATGTCGCGCGCGGCCGGGAACGCGGCACGGTCGATCTCGCCACCGCCCCCTCCGCGTCGGCGTCGGGGCCCGCGGTCGCGGTCGCCCTCGGTCCGGGCGGGCGCACCCTGCTGGCCGCGCGTACGTGGAGCGCTCCGGCCGCCGTCGTCATGCCCGACCTCGACGACCTGCCCGAACTCACCGAGCTGACCGGTCTCGCGGGCGCCGTCCCGGACACCACCGGCACCCCCGAGGTCACCGACGAGGTCTGGGACACCGCCCGGCAGCGCAGGACCGCCGTGCTCCAGGACTTCGACAGCGGCACCCTCGCCGTCCGGCCCGACGGCCGGCTCCTCGTCGGCAACAGCCACGCCGTCGCCCTGCCCTCCGGACCCGTCACCGCACAGGCCCTCGGGCAGAGCGGGAGGATCGGTGCCCTCGCGTTCAGCGGCGACGGCTCCCGGCTGGCGGCCGGTGACCTGACCGGGCGGGTCGCCCTGTGGGACGGGGCGCTGCGCGACCGCGCGGGAATCCTGCCGAACGTCTTCCCCGCCCCCGTCGCCAACACCCCCGAGGCCGTCAGCGCGCTGGCGTTCAGCCCGGACGGCCGCACCCTCGCCGTCGCCGGTGACGCCGGCACCGTCCAGCTCTGGGACACCGCCACCCGGCAACCCCTCGGCGGCACCCTGCCCACCCCCGGCGAGGACATCCGCTCCCTCGCCTTCAGCCCCGACAACAGCACGCTCTACGTCGCGGGCGACCACGTCCCGCTCCAGCGCTACGCCGTCTCCGCCTCCGCCGTCCTCACCCAGGTGTGCGCCCGCGCCGGCACCGTGCTGACCCGGGCCGAATGGGCCGCGGACATCCCCGACGCGCCCTACCGGAACACCTGTGAACAGCGGTGATTGTTTGTCTGGAGTGATGGAAGGGGCTACGTGGACAACCCTTTGATCGTCAGCCTTGGGGGTGAGGCCTGACAGATCCCCTTGACCGAAGGTGCGTCAGACGTGACCCGAGAACGTTCCCCCCACCGCCCCTCCGTCCTCGTGGTGGAGGACGACGCCGGTATCTCCGAGCCACTCGTGACGGCCCTGGGCTTCCTCGGCTTCGACGCGCATGCCGTCGCCACGGGCGCCGAGGCCCTGGTCGCCGTCCGCGACCACCGGCCCGACGCCGTACTGCTCGACCTCGTCCTGCCCGACCTGGACGGCGCCGAGGTCTGCCGGCTGCTGCGGGCCTCGGGCGACAACACCCCGGTGCTCTTCCTCAGCGGCCGCCACTCGGTCGCCGACAAGTGCCGCGCGCTGGCCCTGGGCGGCGACGACTACGTCACCAAGCCCTTCGACCTCACCGAGGTCAGCGCCCGCATCCGCGCCCTGATCCGCCGCTCCCGCGGCGCCGTCCCGCTCCGGCCCCTCGGCCACGACATCCCCGCCGCCCCGCGCCGGCTGCGCGCGGGCGGCGTCGAACTCGACGTCGACACCCGCGAGGCATGGCGGCACGGACAGCCGGTGCGCCTGTCGGCCACCGAGTTCGCCCTGCTGAAGGTCCTCATGGAGAACGCGGGCCGGGTGGTCTCCAAGGGCAGCCTCCTCGACAGCGTCTGGAAGTACGACTTCCAGGGCGAGTCCGGGGTCGTGGAGACCTACGTCTACTACCTGCGCCGCAAGCTGGGCGACTCCGGCCAGTCCCTCATCCGCACCGTGCGGGGCGCGGGCTATCTGGTGAACGCCGACCCCACCACCGAGAAGGGGAGCATCGGTGGTGGGGTCGGCAGTACGGGGATCGGCGGTGCGGGGATCGGCAGTGGTGCCGGCGGTCAGCCGATCCAGAGGTCGTAGACCGCCTTGTCCTTCGTGTCGTTGTACGAGATGAGCCGGGGCTCCCAGCGCCAGCCGGTGCTGGGCTTGCGGTGGTGGAACTCGACCGACTGCCCGGCCTTCCACCAGTAACCGCTCGCCGTCGTGCAGCCCTTCGGCGCGATCTCCCAGAACTGCGAGCCGATCCAGTCGCCGTACTGGTTCTCCCCGACGAAGAAGAACTTCACCGTCTCGGTGGACCCGCTGCAGACCCTGAGGGTCACGAACTTGTCGCTCGCCGCCGAGGCCGTCCCGGGAGCCGCGAGACCGCCGACCGCGGCGGCCGCGGCGAGCATCGCCATGACCACCTTGCGTCTGACCGTGCGCATGGAACTACCGCCTTTCCTACGTGAGTTGTGTGGAGGGGTGATGGTTGAGCCATTGCGGGCTGGTGCAGGGCTAGCGCAGGAGACCCTTGGCGCGCAGCCAGGCCCTCGCCGCTCTGCCGGGGGTCTCGCCCGCGTCGACCGACGCGGTGAGCTTCGCCAACTGGGGTGTCGTCAGCAGGGTGTTGACCCTGGCCAGCGCCGTCCGGCCGGTCAGGTCCAGGGCGGGGGCGCTGATCAACGGGAAGACGTGCTCGGGCGGTACGACCGCCTTCGGGTCGGCGAGCACCACCAGCCCGTCCCGGGCGATCGCCGGGTCGGTGCTGCGCAGCACCCGTACGTCCGCCGTCCCCGCCGTCCCGGCCGGGGTGAGCGTGACGCCGTACGCCTCCTTCAGGGCGGCGACGGACGGGGCGTCGGGATCACCGGACGCGGAACCGCCGAGCGTCAGACCGGTACCGGCCCGGCGCAGATCCGCCAGGCCGCTCAGCTTGTGCCGCTTCGCGGTGGACCGGGTGACCGCGAGGACGACCCCGCCCTGCGCGGCGGCCGGGGGCAGCGCGACGATCCCCGGCGGCAACGCCATGCTCAGCGTCGCCTCCATGTTCCCCGGCATGGTCTGCCCGCCCGGCATCGCCCGGAGCAGAGTGGACTCGTAGGCGGGCGCGATGCTGATCCTCCCGTCCACCACGGCCTGCGCGGTGGCGACCGGCGACGCGTACGAGGCATCCGCCGTCCGCACCTTCTGTCCGGCCCCGGTGAGGAGTTCGCCGTAGAGCGCCGCCACGACCCTGCTCTCCGCCGAGCCGTCGGTACCGATCACCGTCGGCCCCGCACGGTCCGCGTAACCGACGTGCGTGCCCTCGGCGTTCGCGGTCGCGCAGCCGGTCAGGAGGAGGAGCGAGCAGACCGCGAGAGCGGCGATACGGGACATCGCGCGCCGCCCGTCAGCAGTGTCGGCCGCGATCGGCCAGGCTCATCGGCTTGTCCTTGAAGGTGACATAGCCGTAGCTGGGGTTGTCGTTGTTGAAACCGGACTCCTGGTAGTCGTAGACGTACCAGTCGTAGTGGCCGTAGTACTTGTCCTTGAACTGGATCTCCCACCACCCCTTGGCCTGCTGCTTCGCGGTGCCGCGCTCGATCCAGCCGTAGCTGCCCGAGGGGATGTTGACCGTGTTGGACTCGGTGTCGGTGTGGGAGTTCTGCCAGGTGTGGCTGTAGCTCGTCTCGACCGACACCTCGAAGACCTCGGCGAACTTGTAGCCGGCGGTGACCGAGACGCCGACCGTGTTGCCCGCGGTGGTCGTGTCCGACCAGTCGATCCGGTGCTGGTTGGTCTGCGTCCCGCAGTTGTACGCGGTGCTGCCGACCTGGTGCGCCGGGCCGGTGTAGCTCCAGTAGCTCTGCGGGCGGAACTTGCAGAAGCTGGCCCAGTTGCAGGCCTTCAGCAGCTCGGCGTTGGTGGGAGTGTCGGCGGCGAGTGCCTGCGGAGCCGTGAGCAGCGAGGCGCCCACGGTGAGGACACCGAGCACCCCGAGCGTACGGGGGGAGAAGCGCCGGGCGGAGGTCTTCTTGCGCGGGGCGAATGCCATGGATCACTCCATCGAGAGGGGGAATTCGGTGGAAGCACCAGTTGCTGCGCACCACTCTCGAACGGATTCGTCCGCCGCTGATCAACGTCCCCTCAGAGCCCGGGACAGAATCGGCTCAGCGTTCCATCAGAGTCTCCTCAGAGCCCGCCCCCGGCCACGAGGAACCCGCCCCCGGCCACAAACAACCCGTACCCGTACCCGTCCCTACCCCGGCCTCACCAGCCTCGCCTCGTACGCGAACACCGCCGCCTGCGTACGATCCCGCAGCCCCAACTTCACCAGGACGCGGCTGACATGGGTCTTGATCGTCGACTCCGCCACCACCAGCCGCTCGGCGATCTCCCCGTTCGACAGGCCCTGCGCGATCAGGACCAGCACCTCCGTCTCCCGCTCGGTCAGTTCCCCGTACGACCCCGGCTGCGCGGCGGGCATCAGACGGGGCGACTCCGACAACTTCGAGAACTCCGTGATCAGCCGTCTGGTGACGGAGGGCGCGAGCAGTGCCTCGCCGGCCGCCACCACCCTTACCCCGTCGGCGAGTTGGCGTGCCGAGGCGTCCTTGAGCAGGAAGCCCGAGGCTCCCGCCCGCAGCGCCTGGTACACGTACTCGTCGAGGTCGAACGTGGTGAGCACCAGCACCTTCGCCGCGCCGTCCGCCGCGACGATCTCCCGGGTCGCCTCGATGCCGTTCATCTCCGGCATCCGGATGTCCATCAGCACCACGTCCGGGGCCAGTTCACGCACCCGCTCGACCGCGTCCCTGCCGTTCACCGCCTCGCCGACGACCTCGATGTCCGGCATCGCGCCCAGCAGGACCGAGAAGCCCTCGCGCACCATCATCTGGTCGTCCGCGATCAGTACCCGGATGGTCATGCGTCACCTCCGCTCGTACTCGGGACCGGTTCACTCGCACTCGGCACCGGCAGGAACACCGTCACCTCGTAACCGCCGCCCTCCACCGGCACCGCCGTCATCTCGCCGTTCAACATCGACACCCGCTCCCGCATCCCCGTGATGCCGTGCCCCGCACCGGGCGAGGGCTTCACCAGGCTCGGCTCGGGCATCGGGCCGTTGACTATCCGCAGGCCCAACCCGCCCAGCACATAACCGATCTCGACGCGGGCGCTCGCGCCGGGCGCGTGCCGCAACGTGTTGCTCAACGCCTCCTGCACTATCCGGTACGCCGACAGCTCGACGCCCTGCGGGAGTTCACGCACCGCCCCCGTCACCGCCTTGTCGACGCTCAGGCCCGCGTCGCGCACATTGGCGAGCAGTCCGTCCATGTCGGCGAGGGTGGGCTGCGGGGCGTCCGGCGCCTCGTAGTCCTCCGCACGCACCACTCCCAGGACACGGCGCAACTCGGTCAGGGCCGCCACCGCGTTCTCCCGGATCGTGACGAACGCGCGCTCCAGCTCCGGCGGCGGGTTCTCCACGCGGTAGGGCGCGGCCTCCGCCTGGATGGCGACCACCGACATGTGGTGGGCCACCACGTCGTGCAGCTCGCGGGCGATCGTCGTGCGCTCCTCCAGCAGCGTGCGCCGGGACCGCTCGTGCGCGGTGACGGTCTGCTGGGCGGTGACCTCCTGCCGGGCCTCGCGGCGTATCTGCCAGACGGCGACGCCGAGCAGGGCGAAGGCGGAGAAGAACAGCAACTGGGCGGTGTCCGAGCCGAAGGCGTGGCCGCCGGCGACGTTGCCTGCGATGAAGCCGTAGACCGCTGTCAGCGTCCACATCCAGGCGGCCGTGCGCGGCCGGGTGCGTATCGCCACGATCGTCAGCACGAACAGATGGCAGGCGAAGCTGCCATTCCGCCACGGCCACTCGTCGTCGAACCCGGTCGCCAGGGCGGTGGCGACCGGGGTCGCCGCCATGGACAGCCAGAACGCGCCGACCGGCCGCACCATGGTCAGCAGCACCGGCGCCAGGGCGAGCAGGCCGAGGATCAGGTTGCTGCCCGCGCCGCGGGCCTCGTCGTTCGTCGCGACGAACATCGCGAGCAGGCCGGCCGCGACGATCAGGGCGTGCGGACTCCAGGCCGCGTTCTCCCGCGCCCGCCCCTTCAGGCGGCGGGTCAGCGGGCCTTCGGCGGTGGAGCGGGGCAACGGGCGGTAGGCGAAGGCATCGTGGAACAGGTCCTGCCGCAGCCCGCGCAGGGCGTCCGCGGCGAGCCGGAACTCCGGGCTGCGCGGCTTGGCCCCGCCCACTGGCGGCATCTGCTGGGTCGTCTCGGTCACATTCAAAACGGTAGGCGGAGGGGCG
Source organism: Streptomyces xylophagus (assembly GCF_000716435.1). Taxonomy (GTDB): domain Bacteria; phylum Actinomycetota; class Actinomycetes; order Streptomycetales; family Streptomycetaceae; genus Streptomyces; species Streptomyces xylophagus. Next base: position 203,557 of record NZ_JNWO01000004.1, on the reverse strand, counting down.
GGTAGCCGTCGTCACCTGTGAGAAGGGTCCTGGTCCGTCCGTCTCAAGTACTACGGGTATGCCTGACGGCCCGGCTTCAGCGGCACTTTGGCTCCCGTGGCTTCAGCGGCCCCCGCCCGGCCGGACCAGCCCCGACTCGTAGGCGAACACCGCCGCCTGCGTACGGTCGCGCAGCCCCAACTTCACCAGGATGCGGCCCACATGGGTCTTCACGGTCTGCTCGGCGACCACCAGGTGCTCGGCGATCTCCGCGTTCGACAGGCCCTGCGCGATCAGCGCGAGCACCTCCGTCTCCCGCTCGGTGAGGTCGCCGACGCGGGACTTGAGCGGGGTGCGCGGTGTGCCGTTCAGTCGGGAGAACTCGGCGATCAGGCGGCGCGTGACGCCCGGCGCGAGCAGTGCGTCACCGGCCGCCACCACCCGTACCGCCTCGGCCAGTTGCTCGGCGGACGCGTCCTTGAGGAGGAAGCCGGAGGCGCCCGCCCGCAGCGCCTCGTACACGTACTCGTCGAGGTCGAAGGTGGTGAGCACCAGCACCTTGATCTGCGGGGTCGCGACCGTGATGCGGCGGGTGGCCTCGATGCCGCCGAGTTCGGGCATGCGGATGTCCATGAGGACGACGTCCGGGGCGAGTTCGGCGACCTTGGCCACCGCGTCCAGGCCGTCGACCGCCTGGCCGACGACCTCTATGCCGGGCTGGGCGTTGAGAAGCACGGTGAAGCCCTGCCGGACCATCTGCTGGTCGTCGGCGATGAGTACGCGGATGGTGCCGCTCGTCATGGGATGTCGTCTCCTGTCGGGAAGATGAACTCGGGAACGGCGGACGTGCCGGCACCGGAGGGACCGGCTGGTTCGGCGGGACGGGCGACACCGTCCCGGGGCAGGAACGCCACGACCGCGAAGCCGCCCTGGAACGTCCTCCCCGCGGTCACGTGTCCGCCCAGCATCGCCGCCCGCTCCCGCATGCCGAGCAGGCCGTGACCAGCGCCCGGGGAGGGCGGAACGGGCTGCTGCGGACGGGAGTTGGTGACGAACAGCCGCAGCCCGTCGGGGGCGTGGGTGACCTCGACGGCGACCGTGGAACCGGGGGCGTGACGCAGCGCGTTGCTGAGCGCCTCCTGGATGATCCGGTACGCCGACAGCTCCACCCCGGGTGCCAGCGCGAGCACCTCGCCCCTGACATCGCTGCGCACGTCGAGACCGGCGGCCCTGGTGTTCTCCATCAGGGCGTCCAGGCGATCCAGGGTGGGCTGCGGGGCATCAGGGGCGGCACCCGTACCGGCGCCGCCGATGGCGTACGGGTCCTCCGGATACTCCGGGTTCTCCGAGCGGAGCACGCCGAGCACCCGGCGCAGTTCGGTGAGGGCTTCGAGGGCGTTCTGTCGGATGCCGGCGAGGTTCTCCTTGAGCTCCTCCGACGGGTTCTCGACCAGGTGGGGCGCGACCTGGGCCTGGATGGAGATCACCGACATGTGGTGGGCGACCACGTCGTGCAGCTCACGGGCGATACGGCTGCGCTCCTCCAGGAGGGTGCGGCGGTTGCGCTCCTCCGCCGTGATCGTCACCTGCTCCACGAGCTGGGTGCGGGCCTCGCTGCGGCCGCGCAGGGTGGTGCCGACGAGGACGGCGACCGCGCAGACGGCCACCGCGAGCGTGCCCGTCGAGGAGTAGCTCTGGGCGCCGAGCACACCCTGGATGACGAACGTCGTCAGGCCGGTCACGCCCAGCGCCGCGAGAGCTCTGCGGGTGGGCACGCGCAGGGCCACGAGCAGGAGGACGGCGGCCTGGACGATGACTTCGGTGGTGCTCCAGGGCCAGTCGGGACCGGGGCCGGTGCCGGGGTACGGGACTTGCCCCAGGGCGGGGCGGGGATCCATGGCAGCACGCGCGGCCAGTGCGGTGACGGCCGTGGCGGTGAGGGACAGGGCCCAGGCGGGGACGGGCCGACGCAGGGCGAGGACCAGGGCGACGCCCTGCGCGAAACCGGCCAACACGCCCTGGGGTACGCCCAGTTTGTACTCGCCCATCATCTCGTCCGTGCCGGACAGGGAGAGGCCCAGGGCGGCGAGGGAGACGAGGGCGTACACCAGGTAGCGAAGCCAGCGGCGTTTGGAGATGTGCGGTCCCGGCGCGGGGACGGGTGCGGATGTCCCCTGCGCGGGCTCGGCACCGTCGGCGGCTGCGTTCACCCGGTCAACCCTAGGCACGGTGAGGGGACTTCGCTCGGATGCGGGTACGGAAGCGGAGGCGCATGCGGGTGCGGATCGGACGGGGACGCGGGTCCTGTTCGTACGTCCGGAACGCCGTCCAGCAGATCGTCAGGGCCAGCGCGAACACCGGGAGCCATGCCACTCGGGCCGCCACCCAGGTCAGGTCGTCGGGGAGTGTGTGCAGGCCCGGCAGGTGACCGGCGGGCAGCATCGTGGCGGTGGTGGCCATCAGGGCGGTCTGGTGCCAGAGGAAGATCGTCATCGCGGAGAGGTTGACCAGGGCTACCGCCGACCAGACGAGCGGGCGGCGCATCGTGCGGCGCAGGCGGTCGCGGAGGAGCAGGGCCAGGCCGCACTGGGCCAGGCCGAAGGTGACGGCGGCCAGGGTCGGCGGGTCCAGGTTGGAGATCGTGCCGCCGGGGACGCCGACCATCGACGCCGGGTAGCGCGCCAAGAGGACGAGTGCCGCCGTCGCCGCCGTACCGCCTGCCAGCAGGACCCAGCCCGCCCGGGCACGGTCCAACTCGCCCCGGGTCCAGGCCGCGCCCAGGGTGTAGGGCACCAGCCAGCCGGCCGCCACGTTCACCCAGCCGAGCCAGGACGGGCCGCCCAAGCCGAAACGGATCAGGTCCACGTGCAGTACGACGGCCAGCGGCCACAGCGGGTTGAGCCGCGCGACGAGCGGAGTGGCCGCCGTCAGACCCGCGAACACGACCAGGAACCACATCGGGGACAGCGCCAACTTGACCAGCGCGCGGACCGTTTCGAAGTCCGCGCCGGACAGCAGCAGCGCGATCGCGACCACCGTCCACAGGGTGAGGACTGCCGCCACCGGCCTGAACAGCCGGGACAGACGGGCGGTCAGCCATTGACCGTACGTCGTGCCCCGGGCCCGTGCGGAGGCGTGACCCCGGGTCGCCACATGACCGCCCACCAGGAAGAACACCGCCAGCGTCTGGAACACCCAGGAGATGGGCGCGAGCCAGGGCATGTGCTGCAAGGGGCTCGCCGTGTGCAGCGCCCCGCTGTCCGCGACCAGGGCCGTCACCAACCAGTGGCCCATGACGACACCGAGGATCGCGAAGGCGCGCAGAGCGTCCACGGCACGGTCCCGGTCGGGCGGGGTCGCGGCGTCGACACGGGTGGCGCCTCGCCGTATGCCGACGATGCCCTGCCGTATCCCGGTGCCGATCCTGTTCCCGTCCATCACGCCGCTGAGGCTGCGGTCACGCATGGGTCACCTCCGAGGTCTCGCCCAGGACGATCCGGGCGAGGTTGGCCAGGGAGGCCGAGCCCGGGGAGAAGTAGTCGCTGTGGCCGACGTCGCCGGCCGCGAAGACGCGGGCGCCGAACGCCGGGGACACCGGGTCGGTGCCGAAGCCGACGGTCGTACCGAAGAGGTCAGCGCTGACGTGCGGGACGTCTCCGATCCAGTCGTCGCGGCCACGCCCCGCCCACACGCGGGCCGGGGTGTGCAGGTCGGCGGCGGAGTCGGCACCCGTGCCGGGGCTGCCGATCAGGGCGATGTCCGCCACGTCCAGACCGGCGGCGGCACGACCGCAGACGACCGTGCCGTACGAGTGGCACACCAGCGCGACCTGTGCCTCACGGCCGGTGATGTCGTGCAGCTGTCGTATGAACTCCCGTAGCTGCGGGGCCGCTTGGTCCGCTCTGTCTGCGGTCAGCACGGTGGTGCTCACCGTGCGCGGGGTCCGGTAGCCGAGCCAGGCCACGACCGCCGTAGGCGAATGCGGGGCGTCCAGGGTCAGTTGGCGGCGCAGGTTCAGGGCGGTCGCGCGGAAGCGGTCGTAGGTGTCGAGCGAGGTGTCCGAGCCCGGCACCAGGACGGCCACGTGCTCGGCGTGCGCCAAGTCACCGAAAATCTCCGCCGCTTGGCCCTCGCCCCGCCCGTCGAAGGCGAGGAAGCGGCGGGCGGGGTCGGCCATCGCACGGTCTGCCGTAGCGCGATGCTCGTCGCCGTCGGCGGCTGCCATGCGGGACGCCTCGGAGGCATTGGCCCGGTTCGCCGCGTACGCCTCGTCCAGCGTGGCCGACGTGAGCGGGGCGAGGGCGGCGGGTTTCGGTGCCGGGATCTCGGGCTGCGCCGCGGCCGAGAGGGGGATCACTATGGCGGTGGTGACCAGCGCGGCGAGGAGGGCGCGGCGCCATCTGCCGGTGCGAGGTCGGTTGGGCCGGCCGGGGCTGCTGGCGCGGCCGGCCGCTCTCGGCGCGGAAACTTCCGTACTCCACCCGGCAGTTGCCGCCCGGTGCACCTCCGTATCGAGCCCTACCCCCGTATCGAGCCCCGCCCCCGTGTCGAGCCCCATCGCCGTCCCCCCTCCCAGTCCGCCCGGCCGTCGGGCTCATCTGGAAGGGAAATTACGGATCCGCGCTCGTCGTCCGCGTCACGCCAGGGAGCTCATCTGCGTCGTAGCTCTCAGGTACTACGGGTATGACCGGGGCGGGCGAGGGGCGCTCACCACGCCAACTGTGCGATCTCCTCCGCGACCACCGCGCACGCGTCCGCCGCCGGGTCGATCAACGGGAAGTGACCCACGTCCTCCAGGAGCGTGAGGCCGACCACCTCGCCCGACTTCGCCGCCGCGTCCGCGTAGGACTCGGCGACCGCCTGGGGGACGTCGACGTCGGCGCGGCCCTGGACGAGGGTGGTCGCGATGCCGGTGGGGAGGAGGAACGTCGGGTCCGCGTACGGCAGCCGTTCGGCGAACTTGGCTTCGCCGCCCAGGAGTTGACCGGCCGCTCCGCCGCACACGGCGAGTTTCTCGGCGACCGTGAAGTCGGCGATCGGGGCGAGGGCGACCACTCCGCGCAGGGCGGCGGGGGCGTCGGTGCGCCAGGGGGAGTCCTTGGGGAGGACATGCCGGGCCGCCGCCCACAGGGCCAGATGACCGCCCGCCGAGTGGCCGGTGATCACCGTGCGGCGCGGATCGGCCTGCGGCAACGCCACCCGTACGAGCGCGGGGAGCGCGTCCAGCGCCGCCGCGACGTCGTCGAAGGTGTCCGGCCAGCGGCCGGCGACCAGGCCCGTCGCACCACCCTGCGCCGGGATCGAAGCGCCCTCCGCGGGACTCGCAGGCCCCCGTCGATACTCGACGTTGGCCACCGCGAAGCCCCGGTGGGCGAGGAAGTCCGCGAACGGGGTGATGTGCCGACGGTCGTACGGGGCGCGCCACGCGCCCCCGTGGAGTACTACGACCAGAGGGGCAGGCTCGCCCGGCACGCGTTCGCCGCGCGGGGCGTAGAAGTCGATCACCTGGTCGGGGTGGTCGCCGTACGCGGCGGTGCTGTCGGGGTCGACGGCGGGGTGCGAGAAGGCGGACTCCTCTTCTGCGGCGGCACGTGCGGCGACGTCGTCCGGCATGCTCCAACCTCTCAGCGACGATGGGGGTACCTCCCAGGCTTTCGGCACTGGGGGAGGATTTGGACGGTTCGGATGTGGCGGACCTGGAGAAGATTGCGGCCGTTGGCGGGACGCTACCAGGCCGGTGACGTGCGCGGACACGCGGATGTCACGCTGGGTGAGGGTTAAACGGTTCTGCTGTTTCGTTACGCTGACACCATGCCCGTCACGGCACACCTTGTCAGCATCTCGTCACCCCCTCGTCGGCACACCAAGGAGACCGCGATGTCCACCGAACCCGGCACCCTGCGCCCCGGCGGCCGCACCGCACGCGTCCGTACGGCGGTGCTGCGCGCCGCGGGTGATGTGCTGGCCGAGCAGGGTGTCGACCGGCTCGACCTCTCGGACGTCGCCCGGCGGGCCGAGGTCGGCAAGACCACGGTGTACCGGCGCTGGGGTTCGGTGACCGCGCTGGTCGCGGACCTGCTCGTCGACATGGCCGAACAGTCGCTCCCCCGCGAGGAGACGGGCTCGCTGCTCGGCGACCTGCGCGCCAACGCCCTGCTGGTGCAGCGCACTTTGGCCGACCCCCGCCAAGGCGCCCTGTTCCGCGCGGTCATCGCCGCCGCTACCTGCGACGACCGTACGGCCGAGGCCCTGCGCCACTTCTACGAGGTGCGGGTCGCCGAGTGGGCGCCCTGCGTCGAACAGGCCGTGGCGCGCGGGGAGTTGCCCGCAGGCACCGATGCCGCCCAGGTCGTACGGGCCGTGTCGGCGCCCCTCTACTACGAGTTGCTGACCACCGGGACGGCCCCGGACGCCCCCGCCGCGGAGCGGGCCGCACGCGCCGCGCGGGCCGCCGCCGTGGCAGGGGTGTTCGTCACAGGCACGCTAACCACTCCCATGCACCACGACGGTTAGATGCGGGTACAGCTTCTAGCGGACTACGTCTCCCAGCACACGCGCCGCCCGCTCCACGTCCCCGAACCCGACGTACAACGGCGTGAATCCGAACCGCAGTACGTCCGGGTGCCGGAAGTCGCCGACCACGCCCCGCTCGATCAGCCGCTTCATCACGTCACCGGCGTCCGCGCAGCGCAGCGCGACCTGGCTGCCCCGCTCCGCATGGGCCACCGGGGTCACCGTCTCCACCCGCCCGGCCGGGACGTACGACGTCACGCACTCCAGGAAGAAGTCCGTCAGGGCGAGGGACTTGGCGCGCACGGCCTCGATCGAGACGCCGTCGCCGTCCCACACCTCCAGGGCGGCTTCGAGGGCGAGCATGGACAGGATGTCCGGCGTGCCGACGCGACCGCGCAACGCGCCCGCCGCCGGTTCGTAGGCGGGCCGCATGCCGAAGGGTTCGGCGTGCGAGTTCCAGCCGGGGAGCGGGGAGTCGAAGCGGTCCTGCAACTCCCGGCGCACATAGAGGTACGCCGGTGAACCCGGGCCGCCGTTCAGGTACTTGTAGGTGCAGCCGACCGCGAGGTCCACGCCGTGCTCGTCGAGCCCGACCGGCAGGGCGCCCGCGCTGTGGCACAGGTCCCAGACGGCCACAGCACCGGCCGCATGCACCGCGGCCGTGAGCGCGGGCAGGTCGTGCAGCCGGCCGGTGCGGTAGTCGACGTGGTTGAGGAGTACCGCCGCCGTGCGGTCGCCGAGCACGCCCGGGACCTCCGCCGGGGTCACCGGCCGCAGCGTGCAGCCGGTCATCCGGGCCGCCGACTCGGCGATGTACCCGTCCGTGGGGAAGGTCGTCGCGTCGACGACGATCTCGTCCCGCCCCTCCCCCGCCAGCCGCACGGCACCCACAAGTGCCTTGAAGACATTGACACTTGTGGAATCGCCCACGACGATCTGCCCGGCCGCCGCCCCGACCAGCGGAGCGATACGGTCCCCGATCCGCTCGGGCGCGGTCCACCAGCCGCTCTCGTCCCAGGAGCGGATGCGCAGCTCGCCCCACTGACGACGGACCACGTCCTCGACCCGGCCGGGGACCGACGCCGGCAGCGCGCCGAGCGAGTTCCCGTCCAGATACACCACGTCGTCGAGGACGAACTGCGCACGCACACCCGCCAGTTCGTCAGCGGCGTCCAACTTCTCTGCCCTGCGCGCGAGTTCAGACATGGGAGCGCGCCGTCCACAGCTCGGGGAACACGTTCTTCTGCGCGCGCTTCTCCAGCCAGGCCACCCCGGCGGAGCCGCCCGTGCCGGTCTTCGCGCCCATCGCGCGCCGGGTGGAGACGAGATGGTCGTTGCGCCATCGCCACACCAGCTCGGCGACATCGGTCAACGCCTCGCCCAGCCGGGCGAGTTCGTCGTTCGCGTCACCGGAGTAGAGGTCGGTCCATGCCTTCTCGACCTCCTCCGACGGCTCGTACCGCAGCGACACGTCGCGCTTCAGCACGGCCTCGGGAATCGCGTGCCCGCGCCGGTCGAGGAGCCTCAACACCTCGTCGTAGAGGCTCGGTTCGTGCAGGGCCTTCTCCAGCTCGGCGTGCACGCGCGGGGCGCCGCGGTGCGGGACGAGCATGGACGCGGACTTCTCACCGAGCAGGAACTCCATGCGGCGGTACATCGCCGACTGAAAGCCGGAGCCCTCGCCGAGGGCGCCACGGTAGGAGTTGAACTGGGCCGGCGTGAGCTGGCCGAGGGGCCGCCAGGAGGCGTTCAGCGCCTCCAGTTCGCGTACGGAACGCTTCAGCGCGTCGACCGCGACCGGCACCCGGTCCTCGCGCAGGGCGCGCGCGGCGGTCTCCCACTCGTGGACGATGACGGTGAACCACAGCTCCATCACCTGGGTGGTGACCAGGAAGACCATTTCGCCGGGGTCGTCGGAGCGGGTGTGCTGAAGGTGGGTGAGGACGTCCGCCTGGACGTAGTCCTCGTAGGGGGTCGTTCCCTGGAAGTCGAGATGCGGGGCCTCGGGCTCCTGAGGTTCCTGAGCCGGTTGGGACATCGCTGTCTCCTGATGCGTACTCCGGGTAGCGGTCCGCCCCTGCCGAATTCCGACACGGGGGCCCCGGTCCCCACCGGGCATCCTCCACAATCGTCCCCCGAGTCCGCAAGGTCCGCCTGGTCACACCAGGCGGACCTGCAACAACGCGAAGGATCTAGCCCAGCGTCTGGGCCGCCGTCGGCGAGGAGTCCTTCAGGAACTGCGAGCAGCGCGCGTACTCCTCCTGCTCCCCGATCGCCTGCGCGGCGCGCGCGAGGGCGTGCAGGGCGCGCAGGAAGCCGCGGTTCGGCTCGTGCTCCCAGGGGACCGGGCCGTGGCCCTTCCAGCCGTTGCGGCGCAGGGAGTCCAGGCCGCGGTGGTAGCCCGTACGGGCATAGGCGTACGACTCCACGACGCTGCCCCGCTCGAACGCGTCGTCGGCCAGCAGGGCCCAGGCGAGCGAGGAGGTCGGGTACTTGGCGGCGACGTCGGCGGGCGCCGTACCGCTCGCGAGGAGGTCGCGCGGGCCGGGGTCTTCGGGGAGGTGGGTCGGGGGCGGTCCCCCGAGGAGGTTCTCGTGAATCGTCATGGGTTCCAGTCTCCCCCAGGGAGGGCCATTGCCCGGCATCCCGTCGCCGACCGCCGTCTCGTTACCGGCGGCCATCCCGTTGCCGACCACCGTCCCGTCGCCGACCGCCGTCCTGTCCCGACCGCCGTCCCGTCCCGTCCTGTCCCGACCGGCATCTCGTCTCGACCGGCATCCCGTCCCCGCCCCGCCCGCCATCCCGTCGCCGCCCGGCATCAAGCGGGCCCGGGCTGCTCTCCGGCTACTCCCCCGGCTGCTCCCCGGCCTCCAGGCGCCCCTTCCCCACCCGCGGCTCCAGCGGTGGTGCCGTCACCCAGCCGTGTGTGAGGCACTCCGGGCGGCGGCAGTCCGGGGCCGGGCGCCGTACGGTCGCGTAGGCCAGGATCGCGCCGACCACCAGGACGCCCGCGCACAGCGGCATCGCGCGGCGGAAGGCGTTGTCGAAGGCGTGCGCCGAGCGGTACGCCTCCGGGCCCATCCCGGCGAGCAGCGGCAGCGCGGCGACGGCGAGCAGGCCGGCCGCGCGGGCCGCCGCGTTGTTGATGCCGCTGGCCAGGCCCGCCCGCGCGGTGTCCACGGAGGCGAGGACGGTGGCCGTGAGCGGCGCGACCAGGGTGACCATTCCGGCGCCCATCACCAGCAGGGCGGGCAGGACGTCGGCGAGGTAGGAGGCGTCGGGGCCGACCCGCAGCATCAGCAGCATCGCCGCCGCGCACAGGAGGGGGCCGACCGTGAGGGGGATGCGGGGGCCGATGCGCTGGGCGAGTTCGCCGGAGCGGGCCGAGAAGAGGAGCATGAGGGCAGTCGTGGGAAGCAGGGCCGTGCCGGCCTGGAGCGCCGAGTAGCCCGCCACGACCTGGAGTTGGAGCGCGGTGAGGAAGAAGAAGCCGCTGAAGGCCGCGTAGACGCAGAGCGTGACGAGGTTGACCGCCGTGAACTGGCGCGACGCGAAGATGTCCGGCGGCATCATCGGGTCGGGGCGCCGCTTCTCGACGTAGACGAAGGCGATGCCCGCGACCACACCGGCGACGGCGGTCAGCGCGACCACCAGCGAACCGTTCCGCGCCTCGATCAGCGCGTACGTGACGAGGGCCAGCGCGATGGCGCCGAGGGCCGCGCCGAGCACGTCGAAGCGGCCGTGTGTGCGGCCGTCGGAGGACTCGGGGACGTGACGGACCGCGATGGGGGCGCACACCAGCGCCATCGGGACGTTGATCAGGAACACCCAGCGCCAGCCGGGGCCGTCCACCAGCCAGCCGCCCAGGAACGGGCCGACGGCCGCGCCGACGCCGCCGAAGCCGGACCACAGGCCGACCGCCTTCGCCCGGTCGTCGGGGTGGAAGGAGGCCTGGATGAGGGCGAGGGAGCCCGGGGTGAGGAGCGCGCCGCCGACGCCCTGCAGCGCGCGGGCGGCGACCAGGATCCCGGCGTTGGGCGCGAGCCCGCACAGCAGGGAGGCCGCCGCGAACCAGACGACGCCCAGGACGAAGATCCTGCGGCGGCCGTAGCGGTCGCCGAGGGAGCCGCCGAGGAGGATCAGGCCGGCCAGCGTGAGCATGTACGCGTTGACCGTCCACTGGAGGGCGGCCAGGTCGGCGTCGAGGTCGCGGCCGATGCGGGGCAGGGCGACGTTGACGACGGTGGAGTCGACCATGGCCATGCTGGAGCCGAGGACCGTGGTGAGCAGGATCCACTTGCCCTGGGGCGAGGCGAGCCGGACGTCGGACATGCCCCAGGTATACAACGAGCCCGGTGCCGTAGCACCGGGCTCGCGATGAACCGTGGGGGTTACTTGATCTTCGTGCCCGTGGAGCGGAGGTGCGAGCACGCCTCGGTGACGCGCTTGGCCATCGACGCCTCGGCGAGCTTGCCCCAGGTGCGCGGGTCGTAGGTCTTCTTGGAGCCGACCTCGCCGTCGACCTTCAGGACACCGTCGTAGTTCTTCAGCATGTGGTCCGCGACGGGGCGCGTGAACGCGTACTGGGTGTCGGTGTCGAGGTTCATCTTCACCACGCCGTTCTCCAGCGCGGTGGCGATCTCCTCCGGCGTGGAGCCGGAGCCGCCGTGGAAGACGAAGTTGAACGGCTTGCTGCCGGCCGGCTGACCGTACTTGGCGGCGACGCCCTCGTTCAGCTCCTTGAGCAGCTCGGGACGCAGGACGACGTTGCCCGGCTTGTACACACCGTGCACGTTGCCGAAGGACGCGGCCAGCAGGTAGCGGCCCTTCTCGCCGAGGCCGAGCGCCTCGACCGTACGGATCGCGTCCTCGACCGTGGTGTAGAGGGAGTCGTTGATCTCGTGCGAGACACCGTCCTCCTCGCCGCCGGTCGGGGTGATCTCCACCTCGAGGATGATCTTCGCGGCGGCGGCGCGGGCCAGCAGCTCCTGCGCGATGGCGAGGTTGTCGGCGAGGGTCTCCGCCGAGCCGTCCCACATGTGCGACTGGAACAGCGGGTTGCCGCCGGCCTTCACGCGCTCCTCGGAGACGGCGATCAGCGGACGGACGTATCCGTCGAGCTTGTCCTTGGGGCAGTGGTCGGTGTGCAGCGCGACCGTGACCGGGTACTTCTCGGCGACGATGTGCGCGAACTCGGCCAGGGCCACGGAACCCGTGACCATCTCCTTGGCGTACTGGCCGCCCAGGAACTCGGCGCCACCCGTGGAGATCTGGACGATGCCGTCGCTCTCGGCCTCCGCGAAGCCGCGCAGCGCAGCGTGCAGGGTCTGGGTCGAGGTCACATTGATGGCCGGGTAGGCGAACTTGCCTGCCTTCGCCCGGTCGAGCATCTCGTTGTAGACCTCGGGGGTTGCGATGGGCATCTGTCCGCTCCTTGGTATGTGCGGGTTGGCGATCTTCGCGATCTGCGTACTACGGCCCTGACCTAGACCTTGGGTGCGACGTCATCGTCGGCCCCATCTTTCCAGACGCGGCCGGATGGTCACCCCTGCCCGTCCCGACCTGTGGACAACTCGGGCGGACGCGAGGGCGGAGGCGGTCAGTCCAGGCCCAGTTCGTCCTTCGAGTACGCGAAGAGATACGGCACTCCCGCACCCGTCTCGATCTTCTCGGCGGCACCGGTCGCCCGGTCCACGATGGTCGCGACGCCGACGACCTCGGCACCGGCCGCGCGCACGGCCTCGACGGCGGTGAGCGGGGAGTCGCCGGTGGTGGAGGTGTCCTCGACGACCAGGACCCGGCGGCCCTTGATCTCGGGGCCCTCCACCTGGCGCTGCATGCCGTGCGCCTTCGCGGCCTTGCGCACGACGAAGGCGTCCAGCTTCCGCCCGCGCGCGGCGGCGGCGTGCAGCATCGACGTGGCCACCGGGTCGGCGCCCATGGTCAGACCGCCGACCGCGTCGAAGTCGAGGTCGGCGGTCAGGTCCAGCAGCACCTGGCCGACGAGCGGGGCGGCCTCCCCGTCGAGGGTGACGCGCCGGAGGTCGATGTAGTAGTCGGCCTCGAGACCCGACGACAGGGTCACCTTGCCGTGCACCACGGCCTTGTCCTTGATCTGCTGCAGCACCACGCCGCGTACGTCCGTCATGCCTGCCAGCTTAGAGGCGATGCCCGCGGGCTCAGAGGCGCGTCCAACTCCAGGTCATCGTGGCTTCGAGCGGCTCGATCGGGGTGACCAGGCGAGGCAGGGTGTTCAGGCCGTTGGGCGGGCCGGTCTGCGGTTCGACGCACACGGCGGCCTCCTGCTCGTCGTAGACGACGACCCACTGCTCGGGGCTCGTCACCTTCAGCTCCAGCTGGCCCGGCCAGGTCAGGGTGACGTCGACGCCGTCCGGCATGCCGAAGCAGTCGTCCCAGGGGCCCGGCTTCACGTCGATACGGTTCCCGGTGGGCAGGTGGTCGTCGCCGCGCTCCTCCTGCCAGGCGGGGCTGAAGTCGACGAGCACGTCCTCGCCGCCGAGGTTGCGGTGGAACCACGGGTGCCAGCCGATCTGCGCCGGGAACGAGTCGCCGTGGGCCTCGATGGCCATGGTGAGCGTCAGGGCGTCCCCGGTCAGCGCGACGGCCTGGGTGACGCGGCCGGGGAAGGGCCACGGCTCGACCAGGTCGTACGTGATGACCGCCTCGTCGGCGCTCCTGCGGGCCGTGCGCCAGGCGCCGTCGCGGACCGTGCCGTGGATGGCGTGCGGCGGGGAGTTGAGGGGCATCTGGTGGAGGGTCCCGCCGTCCAGGAAGCGGCCGTCGCGGATCCGGCCGCACCAGGGGACCATCGGGAAGCACCCGAACCGCTCGCCCTGGCGCAGGAGTTCGGTACCGCCGACGCGGAGCCCTCCGATACGGCCGCCGTTGCCCGGCTGCACCGTCACTTCCGCGTCGCCCGCGGTCAGCGTGATCTCTTCGTTACTCACGGGACGACCCTACTGGGCTGATCGGGAACGCGGACGGCGACCCGTCAACGGCGTTTGCGCAGCACCCTGTTGACCACGATCGCCGAGGCCAGGACCAGTGCCGCGGCGGGGGCCGCCCAGCGGAGAGTGGCGTTCGTCGAGACGGTCTGCGGGGCGGGGACGGGGGCGTAACGGCCGCGCGGCGGCGCGTGGTCGACCTCCTCCGCGCTGCGGCCGATCATCGTGCGGCGGGCGTGCGCGGCTTCGGCGGGGGGTTCGGGGTTCTCGGCGAAGGTCTCGGTGACGTGGGGTTCGTCGACGACGTAGGCCTCTTCGATGTCGTCGTCCGGGTCCACTACGTCCACCACGTCGACTTCTTCGATGTCGTCCACTTCGTCGGCTTCATCGGCTTCATCGGAGGGGTCGGCCTGCTCCGGCTCCGCCGTCTCCGCCGCCGTCTCCGCCGCCGTCTCCGTCTCCGCTCCCAGGTTCACCGCGAAACGGTCCAGCAGTCTCGTCGCCGCCGCGCTCACCGCGTCCGGGGCCAGTTCGGTCACGCGGCCGTCCGCCGTCGCCGTACCGTCGAAGGTGAGGGTGGAGCCGGTGTCGGTCTCGCGGATGCGCACGGTGAGGGCGAGTTTGACGGAGCCGGTGCCGCGGGCCTCGGTCGCGTCGCCCTCGACGGCGTAGGAACCGTCGTCCTGCGCGGAGACGCGCACCGCGCCCCGGTAGGTGATGGAGTGGCTGCCGACGCGGACCTTCAGGCGCCCGGCGACGGGTTCGGTGCCGGCGTCCTGCTGGAGGCCGGGGACGGCGCGGGCGACCCGGGCGGGGTCGCGGAGTGCGTCCCGCAGTCGACCGGGGGGAACCGGAACGTGCACCTCATGCTCCATGCTTGCGGAGCCTACCTAGGTTGGGCGGGGGTACACCTGGCGTTGCGCGGAAGTGCGGCGTGTTGGTGCTGGCGTAGCCAGGGACGGTGCCCCTCGTGGGATCAGTACCGCGGATGCACCAGCGTAGAAGCCGCCACCCCCGGCACCCTTGTCCGCTCCGCCGCCCGTTCCTCCCTCTCCAACCCCGCCTCCACCGGCACCGCACCCCGCGCCCCCAGCACAAACCCCCAGTCCCGCGGAGCCCCAGCCGTACCGGTCGTTCGATCGGGACCCGCCGCGAAGCCGGAGGCCCGCCCCCCGACCCGATACGGCACGGTGTGGAGCCCGGCCGCTCGCATCGTCGAGACCACCGTCCAGAAGACGTGCCGCCGGGACACGACCGGCCCGGCGTGCACGGCCAGCCGCCCCCGCTGGGTGAGCGCCCGGCGCGCGAGGCCGTAGAACTCCTGGGAGTACAGCTTCGTGCTGGCGGTGATGCCGGGGTCGGGGAGGTCCGCGATCACCACGTCGTACGACCCCGGGCGGACACCTCGCAGCACGTCGAAGGCGTCGCCCGTCGTCACGTGGACGCGCGGGTCGTCGTAGACGTGGTCGTTGAGCGCGGACAGGGCGGGGTCGTGGCGGGCCAACCGGACGACGCCCGCGTCGAGTTCGACGATGTCGACGCGGCGCACGCCCCGGTGGCGCAGCACCTCGCGGGCCGCTAGGCCGTCGCCGCCGCCGAGGACGAGCACGCGCGCGTGGGGGCCGTTCATCGCGGGGTGGACGAGGGCCTCGTGGTAACGGCGCTCGTCGCGTCCGCTGACCCTCAGGCGGCCGTCGAGGAAGAGGTCGAGGGGGCGGCCGTGGTCGCCGCCGGTGAGGACGACCTCCTGGACGTCGGTCTGGAGCGCGACGCGGACGTCCTTGCCGTAGATCGCGTGCCGCGCGGCCCGTTCGAAGTCGTCGACCAGGACGGCGGCGGAGGCGAGCAGGCCGAGCACCGTGAGGTTGGTGACGACCAGGAGCCAGCGGCCCCGGCGGGTGAGGTCGCGGCGGAACAGGCCGAGGACCAGGCAGCCGCCGGCAACCACGTTGACCGTGCCGGTGAGCAGGGTGCCGGTCAGCTGACCCAGGAAGGGGAGGAGAAGGAAGGGGAAGGCGAGGCCGCCGACCAGTGCGCCTACGTAGTCCGCAGCGAAGAGGTCGGCTACGGCACCGCCCGCGTCCTGGCGGCGGATGCGCTGGATCAGCTCCATCAACAACGGCACCTCGGCGCCGATCAGCAGGCCGATGGCGAGGGAGAAGGCGACCAGGAGACAGCGCGGGCCCTGGGCCCACAGGCCGCCCCAGTTGCCGGTCCAGGCGAAGACCGCGTACAACGCCATCGCGCTGCACCCGCCGATCAGCGCGAGCGCCGCCTCGACCGCGCCGAAACCGGCCGCCGCGTGCCAGCGCAGCCGTTTCGCGGCGAGCGAGCCGATACCCATCGCGAAGACCATGACGGACAGGACGACGGACGCCTGGGTGACCGAGTCGCCGATCAAGTACGAGGCGAGGGCGACGAGTTCGAGTTCGTACACGAGTCCGCAGGCCGCGCAGACGAAGACGCCCGCGAGCACCAGGAACCGGCCCGTGCCCGGCCGTACGGGCAGCCGCGCGGGGCCTGCCCACGGTGGCTGGGTACCCGGCCGGGCCGGCGCGTGCGGTTCGATCACGCTGCGACGTTACGTCACATGACGGGCACGCTTCGTCACCCACACGTGTGGAATGTGTTTACACCGCCCGGGGTTGGTGTCGGCCCCACGACTCAGGCGGGAGACGGCACGGCGAGCCCCACCGGCACCCGCACCCCCACCCGCGTCCGTGTCGCCACCAGCTGTCCGTCCTGCGGATAGGCGTGCCAGGTGCGCCAGTGCACCTGACCCTCGTACCGCTGGGCGAGCATCGCGGTGAAGGCGTGCGGGCTGCCGGGGAAGACCCCCGCCAGTCCGTTGGGATGGTCGGCGACCAGGGCGAGCAGTTCCTGGGCGCGGCCCGCGAACTGTCCCGGGGACAGCACCTCGACCCGGGCCGCGAACTCGTACTCCCAGTCGCCGACCCGCTTGGCGACCCCGAGCGGCAGCGGTGTGCTGGAACCCGGGATGCACGCGACCGTCTCCGAACAGCTGCCCCGCTCCTCGTCCAGGAGTACCTGGTGGGACGCGCCGAGCAGTCTCAACTGGAGCTTCGCACCGGCGAGTTCGAGGTCGAGCGTGGCCAGGGCGGGAAGCGGCTCGCGCCCCAGGGTCCAGGCGAGGTCGGCCGCGCGCGTATCGGTGTAGGACGTCTTCAGGGTCGTGAGCATGGATCGGCTCCGCTAGCACGCAAAGAAAGGGGAGGTGTGGGGGTCCGGCACACCCCGGCCGACACCGGGACATCGGCCCGGTCGGCCCAGTCAGGAGAAGGTGTCTTGCAGGCGCCCGAGGGCTGCGTCGGTGTTGTAGAGGGAATCATGAGCGGTGGCGCCACCACAGCGTTTTTACCCAACTTCGTGGGGTTTCCATCCCTCAGGGGGCTGCACAGCTCAACTGTTCAACCAAGGCGTACGCCCAGGCGTGTCAGGCGCGCGCCGGAGCGCCCGCCGGGAGCGGTCTCCCGACGGGCGCCACGGCCCCCGACGCGCTGGTCAGTTGCCCCCGCCGCAGCCGCCACCGCCCCCGCAGGACGAACCCCCTCCGCACGACGAGCCGCCGCCGCAGGAGGAGTGCCCGCCACCGCAGGAGTGGTGACCACCATGGCCGCCATGGCCTCCGTGGTGCCCGCCGCCCGAGGACGAACCACTGTCTCCGGCCCACCAGCTGCCGGCGCCGCTGCTGCTGCTCCCACCGCCGATACCGGCCCGGCGGCCCGATCCGTTGCCGAGCTTGTCCTTGCGCCCCGCGCGGACGATCGCCGCGATGAAGGCGACTGCGACGACTGCCAGGATGACGAAGAAGAACATGGCGTCACCCTCCTTCCGATTCCCCCGAAGCGGCCCCCCGTGGGCGCCTCGTGTGGTGCGTGAACCAGGGATGCCCGGCCGTCTCACCTGCCAAAGCAGAGTTGAGGAAGTCCAGAGCTTGGGCGCAGGATGACGGGCATGACCTCCAGCTCACGCCCCCTCCTCAACCGCCGGCTCGCCGAGTTCGGAACGACGATCTTCGCCGAGATGTCCGCCCTGGCCCTGAAGACCGGGTCGATCAACCTCGGCCAGGGTTTCCCCGACACGGACGGCCCCGAGGAGATCCGCGAGGCGGCGGTCCGCGCGCTGCGCGACGGACGCGGCAACCAGTACCCGCCGGGCCCGGGCGTCCCCGAACTGCGCACGGCGATCGCCGCCCACCAGGAGCGCCGCTACGGCCTGTCCTACGACCCCGACGCCGAGGTCCTGGTCACGGCGGGCGCGACGGAGGCCATCGCCGCGGCCCTGCTGGCCCTGGTGGAGCCCGGCGACGAGGTCGTCGCCCTGGAGCCGTACTACGACTCCTACGCGGCCTGCATCGCGATGGCGGGCGGCACGCGCGTACCGGTCACCCTGCGTCCGCACGACGGCAGCTTCCGCCTCGACCTCGACGAACTGCGCGCCGCCGTCACCGACCGCACCCGCCTCCTCCTGATCAACACCCCGCACAACCCGACCGGCACCGTCCTCACCCGCGAGGAACTCGCCGCCGTCGCCGAACTCGCCGTAGAACGCGATCTGTTGGTGATCACGGACGAGGTGTACGAGCACCTGGTGTTCGACGCGGCCGAGCACATTCCGCTGGTGTCCTTCCCGGGGATGCGGGAGCGCACGGTGTCGATCGGGTCGGCGGGCAAGACGTTCTCGTTCACGGGGTGGAAGGTCGGCTGGGTCACCGCCGCGGCCCCGCTCGTCACCGCCGTACGGTCGGCGAAGCAGTTCCTGACATATGTGGCGTCGGGCCCGTTCCAGTACGCGGTCGCGGAGGCGCTGGCCCTGCCCGACTCCTACTTCGACGCCTTCCGCGCGGACATGCTGGCCAAGCGGGACGTCCTGGCGGCGGGTCTGACGGAGGCGGGCTTCGAGGTCTTCCGCCCGGCCGGCACGTACTTCATCACCACCGACATCCGCCCCCTCGGCCCGGACCTCTCACAGAACGGTGACGGCTTCGCCTTCTGCCGCGCGCTGCCGGAACTCGCCGGGGTCGTCGCCATCCCGAACGCGGTCTTCTACGACCACCGGGACGAGGGTGCGCCCTTCGTGCGGTTCGCGTTCTGCAAGCGGGTGGGTGTGCTGGAGGAAGCGGTGGGCCGGCTGAAGAAGCTGGCCGGCTGAGCCCGAGCGGTACGGATACGACGGCGCCCGTCCACAGGCTGTGGACGGGCGCCGGTCATACGTGGTCCTGCGGGACCGAGGAGAACTACTCCTCGTCGTCCTCGGGCTTCTCGACGGCCTCGTCGACTTCCTCGGTGAGGCCGAGCTGCTCGACGAGCCAGCGGTCGAACTCGATCGCGGCGCGCACCCAGCTGACCGTCGAGGACACGAAGTGGTTCAGGTCGACGCCGGTGCCGACCAGCATCTGCGCCTCACCGATGAGACGGACGGTGCCGTCGTCGTGGGTGTGCGTGTAGACCTTGGGCCACAGGGTGCGGCGGTTCCAGTCGTCGATCGACTCCAGCAGCTGCGCCTTGACGTCGATGTCGTGCGGACGGTCGTAGAACGTCCGTACCGAGAAGACCAGCTGGTCGTCCTCGCCGCGGAACATGAAGTACGTACGGAACTGCTCCCACGGCGCCGCGAGGTCACCCTCGTCGTCGACGACATACTTCAGCTCCATCTGCTCGAGGAGCTGCTTCACAAGGTCCTGATCCGGGACGACGGGGCCCGCCGGTCCTTGGGGGTTCGGCTCGGGCTGGCCCCCGAAGTTCGGAATCGAGGACGGGTCGATGCTCACCGTGTATTTCCCTTCGTACGGATTCCGCCATCCTCCCCCATCCGGGGAGGGGCGTGGCAACCCCTGACGGGACTGTCGGCCCTGGGCTGACCTGATCCGGTCGGCCCAGGGTTCTACGGTGCCACCTACAGCGTCTTGCCGGTCGCCGGCCCCACAATCAGCCCGTCCCCGAACGCGTCCACCCGTACCGTGTCCCCGTCCTTGACCTCGCCCGCCAGGATCTCCTTGGCGAGCCGGTCCCCGATCGCGGTCTGGACGAGGCGGCGGAGCGGTCGCGCGCCGTAGGCCGGATCGTTGCCGTTGTCCGCGAGCCAGGTCAGGGCCTCGTCGCTGATCTCCAGGGTGAGCCTGCGCTCGGCCAGCCTCTTCGCCAGGCGGCCGATCTGGAGCGCCGCGATGCGACCCAGCTCCTCCCTGTTCAGGGCGGAGAAGACCACCAGGTCGTCCAGCCGGTTCAGGAACTCCGGCTTGAAGGAGGCCCGGACCACCTGCATGACCTGAGCCTTCTTCTCGTCCTCACTGGTGAGCGGGTCGATCAGGAAGGTGCTGCCCAGGTTCGAGGTGAGGACCAGGATGGTGTTCCGGAAGTCGACCGTGCGGCCCTGACCGTCCGTCAACCGCCCGTCGTCCAGCACCTGGAGGAGCACGTCGAAGACCTCGGGGTGCGCCTTCTCGACCTCGTCGAGGAGGATCACCGAGTACGGGCGCCTGCGCACCGCCTCCGTGAGCTGGCCGCCCTCCTCGTAGCCGACGTAGCCGGGAGGCGCGCCGACCAGCCGGGCCACGCTGTGCTTCTCGCCGTACTCCGACATGTCGATGCGGACCATCGCCCGCTCGTCGTCGAAGAGGAAGTCGGCCAGGGCCTTGGCGAGTTCGGTCTTGCCGACGCCCGTCGGGCCCAGGAAGAGGAACGAGCCGGTGGGGCGGTCCGGGTCCGCGATACCCGCGCGAGTGCGCCGTACGGCGTCGGAGACCGCCTGTACGGCCTCGCTCTGGCCGATGAGGCGACGGCCCAACTCCTCCTCCATGCGCAGGAGTTTCTGCGTCTCGCCCTCCAGGAGACGGCCTGCGGGGATGCCGGTCCAGGAGCCGACGACGTCCGCGATGTCGTCGGGGCCGACCTCTTCCTTCACCATCGTGTCCTTGGACGCTTCCTCCTCCGCCTGGGAGGCCTCCTCCAAGTCACGTTCCAGGGAGGGGATCTCGCCGTAGAGCAGCTTGGAGGCGGTGTCGAAGTCGCCGTCGCGCTGGGCGCGTTCGGCCTGGCCGCGCTGTTCGTCGAGCTTCTCCTTCAGCTCGCCGACCCGGTTGAGGGACTGCTTCTCCTTCTCCCAGCGGGCGTTGAGACCGCGCAGCTCCTCCTCGCGGTCGGCGAGGTCGCGGCGCAGCTTCTCCAGGCGTTCGATCGAGGCGGCGTCCGTCTCCTTGTCGAGCGCCAGCTCCTCCATCTTCAACCGGTCGACGGAGCGCTGGAGTTCGTCGATCTCGACGGGGGACGAGTCGATCTCCATACGGAGGCGGGAGGCCGCCTCGTCGACCAGGTCGATCGCCTTGTCGGGGAGGAAGCGGGAGGTGATGTACCGGTCGGAGAGTGTCGCGGCGGCGACCAGCGCGCTGTCCGCGATGACGACCTTGTGGTGGGCCTCGTAGCGGCCCTTGAGTCCGCGCAGGATCGCGATCGTGTCCTCGACGGACGGCTCGGCCACCAGCACCTGCTGGAAGCGGCGCTCCAGCGCCGGGTCCTTCTCGATGCGCTCGCGGTACTCGTCGAGGGTCGTCGCGCCGACCATGCGGAGTTCACCGCGGGCGAGCATCGGCTTCAGCATGTTGCCGGCGTCCATGGCGGAGTCGCCCCCGGCACCGGCGCCCACGACGGTGTGCAGCTCGTCGATGAAGGTGATGATCTGGCCGTCGGAGTCCTTGATCTCGGCCAGGACGGTCTTGAGCCGCTCCTCGAACTCGCCGCGGTACTTCGCGCCCGCGACCATCGCGCCGAGGTCCAGCGCGACCAGCCGCTTGTTCTTGAGGGACTCCGGCACGTCCCCCTTGATGATCCGCTGCGCCAGCCCCTCGACGACGGCGGTCTTGCCGACGCCGGGCTCACCGATGAGGACGGGGTTGTTCTTCGTGCGGCGGGACAGCACCTGGACGACCCGCCGGATCTCCTGGTCCCGCCCGATGACCGGGTCGAGCTTGCCCTCGCGCGCGGCGGCCGTGAAGTCCGTACCGAACTTCTCCAGCGCCTTGTACTGCCCCTCGGGGTCGGGTGTGGTCACCCGGCGCCCTCCCCTGCTCTTCTGGAACGCGTCCAGCAGCTTCTTCGCGCCGGCCCCCTGCTGGGAGAGTACGTCCCCGGCCGCGCCGCCCTTCGCGGCGATACCGATCAACAGGTGCTCGGTCGAGAGGTAGTCGTCGCCGAGCTCCTTCGCGCGCTGGCCGGCGTCCGCGATCACGGCCAGCAGCTCACGGTTGGGCTGCGGCGGCGCGACGGTCGACCCGGTCACACTCGGCAGCGAACCGAGCACCCGCTCGGCACCGGACCGTACGGCGGCCTGATCGGCGTCGACGGCGGCCAGCAGGTCGGTGATGTTCTCGTTGTCCTGCCCCTCGAGCAGGGCGAGCAGCAGATGCGCCGGGGTCAGATCCGCGTGCCCCCCGGTCACGGCACGGTTGCTGGCCGCGTTGATCGCGTCCCGGCTCCTGTTGGTCAGCTCGGCGTCCACGTTCGCGTTCTCCTCCTCGGTGTCCTACGGCTGACTCAGCCAACGTACACAAAGTTGAGTCTATTCCACTCAAGGCAGCGGAGGGAGTGATCCGGCGACTAAGTTCCGGGGGCATGACCACATACCCGGTCGACCCGGGCGATCCCGACGCGTCGTACCTCGCCTTCTGGCGGGAACGACACCTGTGCACCCTCACGACCCTCCGCCCGGACGGCAGTCCGCATGTCGTCCCTGTCGGAGTGACATACGACCCGCAGGCGCGGCTGGCTCGGGTCATCGCGAACAAGTCGAGCACGAAGGTGGCGAACGTGCTGGCCGCCGGCACCCGGGGCGCACCGGTCGCCGTGTGCCAGGTGGACGGGCGGCGCTGGGCGACGCTGGAGGGCCGGGCCTTCGTCCGCGCCGCACGCGACCGGGTCGCGGAGGCGGAGCGCCGGTACGCGGAGCGCTACGGGCGGACGCCGTCGCCGAACCCGTCCCGGGTGGTGATCGAGATCGAGCTGACGCGGGCGATGGGGAAGGGCTGAAGGGGACGGCAAGGGGGGAGCGATGAAAAAAGCTGAGGGGTGCCAGGGCCCGCGAATCGATCAGTTCCAGCCACCGGCACCGGGCACATACCCGCACATTCCGCACAAACTGCAGCGGCGTCACCGTGTTCAGGTCACGGTGACGCCGCTGCGGGGGGAAGCACCTGAGCGATCTTTTACGACGGGGGAATCGCGTCAGGCACTGCGGGGGGTGGCTGAGATGGTCTGGACGTCGGGGGCATCCGTTTCCACCAGCCGGTGGTCTCGCTGGTCAAGATTCACAAAGATCATTCCGTACCGAATGGCACACCGCACCGGCTGCGGCGCCCCCCGAGGCCGCCGCAGACACCGATACGCCCGTACGTCCTCGTCCTCGTCCCGCGTCACGACGACCGGCTCACCGAACACGGTCACCATGAGCGAGTCACCGCTGTGGGGGATGGCGGTGGCCAGGTCGATGAAGTGCCAGCCGGAGCGGTAGGCCGTGGCCATCTCGCGCCGGAAAGAGCGGTCGTCGGGTGGGGTGGTCACGTCAACTCCACGCAGTGTCATCTGCGGTGACAGAAGTATCGCCGGTGGTCACGGTCGCGGTGTCGGCCGCGAGCGACCAAGCGGTGTCCTGCCGCACCTCACCCTTCGCACCAGAGAGGCCACTCAGCGTTCCGAAGGCCACAACGGCGGAGAAGGCGGCGACAAGCACCGAGCGAAGCATTCTCTTACGCATAGTCGGCTTCGTCCTCACTTGAAGGTCCCCTCATTCCCCCGTCGAGTAAGACGATGGCTCATTCGGGCACGTCATGGCCACACGATCGGTGCATCATGTTCCTGCATGTTCAGGACCCTGGGGGGTGGAGATTTGACAATGAATCGGACTAAAGCGACACATCCCCATGCTGTGACGGAGTTGTGTGAGGAAGGAGGTCGTCTTTACGCGAACGCGCTCCGCACTGGACGTATCGCCCGCGCGGACGTGGAACCCGCCCCTTGTCTGATGGAGTTCGCCCTGCTCCATCCCGATCCCGACGACGCGAACTGGCTGTGCCCGGTTCCTCCGGCGGTCGCCCTGGCCCAGCGGCTCAATCCCATCGAACGCGAGATAACGGACCGCCGACGGCTGTCGATCGAGATGGCCGACGTGTTCGAGCCGTTTATGGCGCTGAGTGCTCAGGTGACGGAGTCCACTCACTCGATCTCCGTACTCGAGGGACTCGACCGCATCAACGCGGCGCTCGACCTGGCGACGGCGCAGTGCCAGAACGAGGTGCTCGCAGTCCAGCCGAGCCACCGCCACCCGGAACGCCGGCTCGTCGAGGCGCTCGAGCGCGACAGGCCACTGATCGAGCGAGGGGTACGCATCCGGACCCTCTACCAGCACACGGCCAGATACAGCCCGGAGAGGCTCGCGTGGGTGGACAACTTCACCGACGGCAAGGTGGAGTACCGCACGATCGACGAACTCGTCGAACGCCTCATCATCTGCGACGAGACCGTCGCGTTCATCCCCATTCGGGACGACCGTCAGGTCGCCCTGGAACTGCGCCACCCGGGTCTCGTGAGTTACCTGATCAAGGTCTTCGAGTTCATGTGGAGCCGCGCGGTCCCGCTGAGTGCCGGCGCCCCCTACGAAACCGCCCCCGACGGCATCACGGACATCCAGCACTCCATCGCCAAACTCCTCGTGGAGGGCCACGTCGACGAGGCCATAGCCCGGCGCCTGGGGATGAACGTGCGCACCTGCCGGGCCCACATCGCCAAGCTCGCCACGGCCCTGGGCAGCGGCAGCCGCGCCCAGCTCGGCTTCCTCATAGCCCAGTCGGGCATCCTCAACCAGGACCACCCGGCACCAGGAGGAGACGGCCCACTGTGACCGAGGCGCACACGCACGGAGCGGACGACCTCTGCGGGGCGGGCCTGAGCCTGTACGTCCATGCCCTGCGCGTCGGGCGCGTGCGTGTCGACGACACCGCCGAGGCTCCGTGTCTGGTCGGTCTCGGGCTGCTGCAACCAGAGATCGAGGACCTGGGCTGGCTACGGCCCGTCGCGCCCGCCTCCGTACTCCACCGGCTGCTGCGGCGATCGGCGGAGCGCATCGCGGACGAGCGGCGCCGCGAAGAGCGTCTGGAGACCGTCTTCGCACCGTTGTTGCAGCTCGACGGCTCCCGTGCGACAGCCACGGACACCCCGACGATCACGGTCCTCGGTGACAAGGAACGCATCAACCAGGCCATCACCGAGGCCATGACGGACGCCACGGACGAACTGCTCGCCATCCAGCCCAGCGTCAACCCGAGCAGTCCGGAAGCTCACGCCGTCGCCCTCGTCCGCGACCAGGCCCTGCTCGACCGCGGCGGCCGCATCCGCACCCTCTACCAGCACACCCAGCGCTACAGCCCCCTCGCCCTGGCCCGCTACGAGCAACTGCGGGGCGACGCACAGGCCCGCACCCTCGACGAGGTCACCGAGCGGCTTCTCGTCATGGACCGGCAGGTGGCGTTCATCCCCGCCAACAGGGACCGCACCCTCGCCCTCGAGGTCCGCCACCCCGCGCTGATCGACTACTTCGTCACCACCTTCGACCGCCTCTGGCACCTCGCCACCCCGATGTACCCCGAGGCGGTCGAACGCCCCTCCCTGAACGGCGTCAGCCCGCGCCAGCACGCCATAGCCGGCCTCCTCGTCGAAGGCCACACCGACGCCGTCATCGCCGACCGCCTCGGCATGAACATCCGCACCGCACGGGTCCACATAGCCAAACTCGCCGCCACCCTGGGCAGCGAGAGCCGGGCCCAACTCGGCTACCTCATCGCGGAATCAGGAATCCTCAGACAGGAGGGAGCGACGGAGTGACATCCGCGCCCCACACGGAACACGGTGTCGAAGACCTGTGTCCCGCCGGAACGGAACTGTACGAACGCGCCCTGCGCGAAGGGTGGGTGAACGGCGCGGACGCCGACTCGGCTCCCTGCCTGGTCGATCACGGCCTGTTGCATCCGGCCGTCGGGAACGCGAGCCTGCTGGAGCCGGTCGCCCCGGCCGTGGCCCTCCACCGGTTGCTGCGCACCTCGGGGGCGCGCATCGCGGACGAACGGCGGCGCGAGGAGCGACTGGCCGAGACCTTCGAACCGCTCATGCGCATCGACGGACCCAGGACGGGAACCGCGGACACCCCGACGATCATGGTCGTCAGCGGATTCGACCACATCAACCTGGCCCTCGCGGAGGCCATGGCCGTGGCCTCCGCGGAAGTACTCGCGATTCAGCCGCGCCGCCGGAACCCCGAGTCCCTGGAGCTCAGCTACGAAGCCCTGCACCGCGACCAGGCCCTCCTGGACCGCGGCGGCCGTATCCGCACCCTGTACCCGCACGCGCTCCGCCACCAGCCCTCCGTCCTCACCCGCTACGAGCAGCTGAGCGGCGACGCCGAGGCCCGGACGCTCGACGAGGTCACCGACCGCCTCATCGTCATCGACCGCACGGTCGCCTTCATCCCCGCGAACGCGGACCGCACGATGGCCCTCGAAGTCCGCCATCCCGCGCTGATCACCCATTTCGTCACGGTCTTCGACCGCCTCTGGCACCTCGCCGCCCCCATGTACCCGGAGGCGGTCCAGCAACCCTCCCTCAACGGCATCACGGCCCGCCAACGCGCCATCGCCGGCCTCCTCGTCGAAGGCCACACCGACGCCGTCATCGCCGACCGCCTCGGCATGAACATCCGCACCGCCCGCGTCCACATAGCCAAACTCGCCGCCACCCTCGGCAGCGAGAGCAGGGCCCAACTCGGCTACCTCATCGGACAGTCGGGGATTCTTGATCAGCAGGAGTGAGCTGCGCCGGGACGTCCGGCACGCGTGACGAGGGGCTGTCCAGGCCCACCTGGGCGATCCGCACGCCGAGTTGGGTACGGCTGGCCGCGCCGAGTGTCTCCGACAGCCGGGCGATATGGGCCCGGCACGTCCGGACGCTTATGCCGAGCCGTTCCGCGATCACCGCGTCCTGGTGGCCGTCCGCGAGCAGGGCGGCGATGGACTGTTCGCGGTGCGAGATGCCCTCGATGCCGGTGTCCGGGAGCGGGGCGGCGACGGGGATCGCCAGGCGCCAGAGGCGGTCGAAGACCGTGACGAAGTAGTCGATGAGGGCGGGGTGGCGCAGCTCCAGGGCGATCGTGTGGTCGGCGCTCGCGGGGATGAAGGCGACCGTGCGGTCGAAGAGGATCAGCCGGTCGACGACCTCGTCGAGCGTCCTCGCCTCCACCGCGTCGCCCATCAACTCCAGGTAGTTCAGGAGGCCTTGGCCGTGCCGGGCGACGTGGGTGTACAGGTCGCGCATGCGTACCCCGCGCGAGCGCAGGGCGAGGGCGCGGTGCAGGCCCTCCGTGAGTTCCGGTTCGCGACGGATGCCGCCGGGCTGGACGGTGAGGACCTCGCCCGTGCAGGCCTCGGTCGCGTCGTCCATCGCCGCCTGGATACGGGAGAGCCCGTCGAGGACGCGGATCGCGGCGCCGCCCTCCAGCGTCGCCGAAGCCGACGCCATCGCGGACGCCTGGATACGGCGGCCGAGACCGGCGTACCACTCGAAGGCCGCGACCGCCGAGCCCACCCGCCGGTGGCTCTCGCTGACCTCGTCGTAGACCCCGCGCAGCAGCCGGGTCATGACCTCCTGCGGGGAGGTCGGCACCAGCCAGTCCATGTCGTCGGGGTCGGGGTGGAGGAGGGCCAGTTCCAACAGGCACGGCACCGGCTCGGCGTCCGTGCGGGGCACCCGGCCCCGCCGCACGGCCCGGGAGTACACGCGGTCCCCGGCATCGCACAGTCGGTCAGCACCGTGTGGATGCTCGTCCGTCCTGTGCCCGGCCATCGACCGTCCCACCCCCGGTTTGCGCCTCTTCCGCAGCGCAACTATGCGCGGCCCGGACCTGCTCCGCAACACGGCTCCCGCTCGAACAGCCCCCGAAAATCGCCGATATAAGCCACTATCTCCCGGCCTCCGGGCGTCACCTTGCAACAAGCTGGGGGGGTACCGACCCACGACACCGGGTCCGTCGTCGTATCACTTTCCGCGTGAGCTGCCGGAAATCACTCAGAGATCGCCGTGTTACGTATCGCCTCTAACGTCCCCTCATGGCGGACATATTTGACGCATACGCATTGGCCGATGCGTGGGACGAGATGTTTGTGCGGCCGGGTGAGGTCAGAACCGCCTACGAGCCGGTACTGGCGGCACTCCAGCCGATCGAGCCGAGTGAACTGCGCTTCCGCGCGGACCAGATGGCCCGCGCGTTCACCGACCGAGGGGTCACCTACGCCTTCGCGGGCGAGGAACGGCCCTGGCCACTGGACCTGGTGCCCCGGATCATCGACGCGCTGGAGTGGGATCTCATCCAGCGCGGGGTGGCGCAACGGGTGCGGGCCCTGGAGGCCTATCTCTCCGACGCGTACTCGCACTGCCGTGCCTTCGAGGACGGTGTCGTGCCCTGGCGGCTGCTCCTCAACTCGGCTCATTTCCATCGGTCCGCGCAAGGGGTCGAGCCACCGGGCGGGGTACGCATCCACGTCGCCGGCATCGACCTCGTCCGGGACGAGGCCGGGGAATTGCGGGTCCTCGAGGACAACGTGCGGGTCCCCAGCGGGGTCTCGTACGTCATCGAGAACCGCAGAGCCATGACGCGGATCTTCCCGTCCCTCTTCGCCGAGCAGCACGTGGTCCCCGTCGACGGGTACGCGGGGCGACTGCTGGCCGCCCTGCGGGCCGCCGCGCCCGCCGGGACACAGGACCCCCGGGTCGTGGTCCTCACCCCGGGACCGGGAAACGCCGCCTACTTCGAACACGCCCTGCTCGCCCGGCTGATGGGCGTGCAGCTGGTGGTGGGGCACGACCTCACCTGCCGCAACAACCGGGTGTGGATGCGGACCACGCGCGGAGAGGTGCCCGTCCACGTCGTATACCGGCGGCTCGACGACGACTTCCTCGACCCGCTGCACTTCCGCCCCGACTCGGTGATCGGCTGCCCGGGCATCATGAACGCCGCCCAGGCCGGGAACGTCACACTCGCGAACGCGGTCGGCAACGGGATCGCGGACGACAAGCTCCTCTACACCTACGTCCCCGACCTCATCCGCTACTACCTCTCCGAGGAACCGATTCTTCCCAACGTGGAGTCGTACCGCCCCGACGAGCCGGGCCAGTTGGAGGCGGTCCTCGACCAGATCGACCAGCTGGTCATCAAGCCCGTCGACGGCGCCGGCGGGCAGGGCATCGTCATCGGACCCAAGGCCGACGCGAAGACACTCGAACGCACTCGCAAAGCCGTCGCAGCCGATCCGCGCGGCTGGATCGCCCAGCGCCCGGTCGCCCTGTCCACCTCCCCCACCCTCGCGGGTGAACGCATGGCACCGCGCCACATCGACCTGCGGCCGTTCGCCGTGAACGACGGCACCGACGTCTGGGTGCTGCCCGGCGGCCTCACCCGTGTCGCCCTCCAGGAGGGCAACCTGATCGTCAACTCCAGCCAGGGCGGCGGCTCCAAGGACACCTGGGTGCTCGCGGAGGGCCCCACCGAGCAGCCCGCCACGCTGACCCCGGACGGCGAACTGCCCGAGGTGGCGCCACGCCAGCTCGGCCCCGACGGCAACCCCGCGGTCGTACAGGAAGGGGCGCAGCAGCAGTGAACGACGTGATCCTCTCCCGGATAGCCGAAGCCCTGACGTGGACGGGCCGTTACGTCGAGCGCGCCGACACCACCGGTCGCATCCTCGACGCCTATCTGCACCGCATGCTGGAGGACCCCTGGCGCGACGAGGACGTGGCCTGCCGGTCGCTGTACGCGATCCTCGGCGTCGACGCGGGCGGCGAACGCGTCGACATGCAGCAGGTGTTGGACCAGCTCGCCTTCGACGCCCGCTCGACCTGTTCCATCGAGGGCGCCCTCGGCGCCGCCCGGCTCAACGCCCGCAGCGCCCGGGAAGCCGTCTCCTCGGAGATGTGGGAGTGCCTCAACTCCACCTGGCACGCCCTGGCCGACCAACGCCTCGCGGCCCGCCGTACGGGCCCCTACGCCTATCTCGAACTCGTGCGCAGACGCGCCGCGTTGTTCTTCGGGCTCGCCGACTCCACGATGAGCCGCGACGACAGCTGGCGTTTCGTCGTCCTCGGCCGCAGCCTGGAGCGGGTGGACATGACCGTACGGCTGCTGTCGGTACGGGTGTTGGACGCGGCGCACGCGCCCGACTGGACGACGCTGCTCAGCGCGAGCGGCGCCGACGAGGCGTACGCGCGCGTGTACGGCGGTTTCGGGGACACCCCGAGAGTGGCCGAATTCCTGCTCCTGGACCGGGACTTCCCGCGCTCGGCGCTGCACGCGCTGACGACGGCCGAGGAGTGCCTCACCGCGCTCGGCCGCCCCCGGCAGGACCCGGCGCGCCGTCCCATCGGCCGGCTGCGCACCCGCCTCGAATACCTGGACTCGCACGCCTTGGAAGAACAACTGCCCGCCCTCCTCAAGGACTTGCAGCACGCCTGCATGGACTCGGCGGAGGCCGTGGCGGAACTGTTCTTCCCGTACCAGGGGCCCGTCGAGTGGGCCCAGGAAGGAGCCTGAGATGACCCGTAGGCTTCGCATCCGCCACACCACCCGCGTGTCGTACGCCCAGGCGGCCGTGTCCTCCCACAACGAGGTCCGGATGACCCCGCTCACGCTGCCCGGCCAGACCACGCTGGACGCGCGCGTCACGGTGAACCCCACGACCCCCACCTGGTCGTACTGGGACTACTGGGGCACCCAGGTCACCGGCTTCGACCTGATGGACCCGCACGCGGACCTCACGATCACCGCGTCGAGCCTCGTCGAGACGGCCCCGCCGGAGCTGCTCGGCCCCGCGCCCGGCTGGCAGGAGGTGACCGAACGGACCACGAACTCCCGCCTGTTGGAGTTCATCGGCCCCACGGTCCGTACGACGGTCCCGCCCAAGCTGCTGAAGAAGGCGCGCAGGGCGGCCGTGGGCCTCGACCCGCACGAGACCGCGGTGGCCGTCTCCGCGCTGGTCGCCGACCGGGTGGCGTACCTGCCCGGCGTCACCGGCGTGAACACCTCCGCCACCGAGGCCTGGGAGCAGGGCGCCGGCGTCTGCCAGGACATCGCCCACGTGACGATCGCCCTGCTGCGCGGCCTCGGCCTGCCCACGCGCTACGTCTCCGGCTACCTCCACCCCGAGCGCGAGGCGGAACTGCACCGCCCGGTGGCCGGGCAGAGCCACGCCTGGATCGAGTACTGGGCGGGCGACTGGTGCGGCTACGACCCCACCAACCGCACCCGCCCCGACGAGTCCCATGTCGTGGTCGGCCGGGGCCGGGACTACGACGACGTGACCCCGCACAAGGGGATCTACCGGGGCGTGGCCGGCGGCCCGCCGGAGGTGACGGTGGAGTTCACGCGGGTGGCGTGAACTCCGGGGCCGGACGGGCGAGTTGGACAGGGCGGGGGCGAGGCGGGGCGGGCTACTTCAGCCCGTGCGCCTCGCACGCCGTCTTGTAGTCGGCGGTGCAGATGTCGGAGATCTTGTAGATCCCGTCCGCGACCACCGTCGACTTGATGTTGTCCTGCGTCAGCGCGACCACGGACACCAGCTGCGAGGGGATCTTCTTGTTGGTGGGGCTGTCGACCGAGTCACGGGTGAGGGCGTCGAACTCGATGTCCCTGCCCTGGACCTTGGCGACCGCGATCTTCGCGGCGGCCTCGGCCAGGTCGGGGTACGGCTTGTAGACGCTCATGTACTGCTCGCCGGTGACGATCCGCTGCACGGCGGTGAGTTCGGCGTCCTGGCCGGTGACGGGCGGAATCTTCGTCAGGCCCGCCGCCTTCAGGGCCTTGATGATGCCGCCGGCCATGGCGTCGTTGGCGGAGTACACCGCGGCGATGTTGTTCTTGCCGAGCCTGTCGATCGCCTCGGTCATCTCCTTCTGGGCGATGACCGGGTCCCAGGCCTTGGTGTTGTAGCTCGCGGCGACCGTCACCTTGCCCTGCAGCTCGGACAGCGCCCCGGTCTTGAACACCGCGGCGTTCGGGTCGGTCGGCGAGCCGTTGATCATCACGACCTTGTCGGAGGTGTCCACGTTGCTGCCCAGCGCCTCGACCAGGGAGCGGCCCTGCACCTCGCCGACCAGTTCGCCGTCGAAGGAGACGTACGCGTCGATCGGCCCCTCGGCGAGGCGGTCGTAGGCGATGACCGGGATGCCTGCGGCCTTGGCCTTGCCCACCATGGTCCGGATGGCGTGCGAGTCGACGGCGTCGAGCACGATGATGTCGACCTTCTTGTCGATCATCTCCTGCATCTGCTTGTCCTGGACGGCCGCGTCGCCGCCGGCGTTGGCGTACTCGGCCTTGCCCTTGTTCGCCGTGAGCGACTGGATCTTCGCCTTCATGATCGGGAAGTCGAACTCCGCGTACCGCGTGTTCGTCTTCTCCGGCATGAGCACGCCCACCGTGATGTCGTTGCCCTTCGCCGGAGTCGCGTCCGCACTGCTCCCCGACGAGTCGAGCACGCCACAGGCGGCCAGGGGGAGGGCCAGCGAGAACGCGGCCACGGATATGGCGATACGACGCATTGGTGAGCTCACTTCTGGTGCCGTCCGGACGTGGGTGCAGCATGCAACCCAGGTGACTGAAAAGCCAACGCGTCCACGACCACCGGCGTCAAGCGGAACCGCTTAACGAGATGGCAACGCCACGTTCCGTTTGGTATGTGGAGACCTCGCGAAATCACCTCCAAACACTCTTTACGGACCCTCCACTCAACGGGAGTTCATGAACGGGCAAAGATCAGCACAACCAAGTGCTTTTCTCGCGAGTCGTGATCATCAACGGCCACTTGCCGCCGTGACCGATCCGACAGAGGACCGCATGAACCCAGCCAGACACGCGACGGCCGCCGCCCTCGCGCTCTCCGTCGCGGGCGGCCTGCTCGCCGCCGCGACGACGTCCGCCTCCGCGGCGGCCAGTTGCACCTCCCCCGCCCTCAAACGGCAGTTCTTCGCGAACACCACGTTCTCGGGCACCGCGAAGAAGACGGACTGCGACAGCGCGATCGACGAGAGCTGGAGCGGCGCCCCCGCCTCCGGCCTCCCGAAGGACAACTTCGGCGTCCGCTGGACCGTCACCCGCGACTTCGGCTCCGGCGGGCCCTTCGCGCTCAGCGCCGCCGGGACGGACGGCATCCGCGTCTACCTGGACAACAGCCGCAAGATCGACCTCTGGTCCAACACGACCGGGTCGCACTCCAAGACGGTCAATGCGACGATCCCCAAGGGCAGGCACACCCTGCGGATCGACTACGTCAACTGGACCGGCGCCGCGAAGGTCAAGGTCGGCTACACGCCCCGCACTTCGGCGACCGTCGACAAGGTCGGGCCGCTCGCCCCGACCGGCGTCTCCGCCGACTACATCCCCGACGGGGAGTGGGCGTACACCGAGCTCGCCTGGTCCGCCAACAAGGAGATGGACCTCGCCGGCTACCGCGTCTACCGCCGGCTGAAGGGCTCCGGCGCCTGGACCAAGGTGGCCACGACCACGGCGGCCAAGCGCACGGCCGGGGACGAGCCGCCGCCCACCGGGCAGTCGTACTACTACGAGGTCCGCGCCTACGACAAGGCCGGCAACGAGTCGGCGGGCTCCGCCGACCAGCCGATCACCTCGGTGGACTGGACCGCCCCTGCCGCCCCCGCCCTCACCGCCACCGCCGTGGAGGCCTCCAACAACCTGTCCTGGACGGCCTCCGCCGACGCCGTGCTCTACCGGGTCTACCGCAAGTCCGATTCGGCGACCTCGTACACCGAGATCGCCGAGACCACCGACACCGCTTACGTCGACACCCGGGCGACCTACGGCGACGCCTACGACTACAAGGTCAAGGCGCTGGACGCGGCGAAGAACGGGCGGGACTCCAACGTCGTCCGCTCCACCCGGTCCATCCTCCCGCCGCAGAACGTGACGGCATCGGTGCCGAGTTACGGCGCCGTGTTCACCTGGACCGAGGCACCGGGCGGCGACACCGCCGACTACGACGTCTACCGCTCGACGACCTCCCCGGTGGCGACCACCTACGACAACCTCACCGACTGCCGCAGCCGCAAGGCCAGTACGGACGCGGCCGGCAACAGGATCCGCAGCTGCGTCGACTACGACGGCGACCAGGGCACCACGTACCACTACGTGATGACCCGGAAGAACACCGCGGGCCGCTGGTCCACCGGCTCCGCCGAGATGACCGTCACCCGCCCCGGGGACGAGAAGGCGCCGCCGCCCGTGACCGGCCTGACCGCCGAGCCCCTGGAGTACGGCTTCAGGCTCGACTGGGACGACAGCCCGGCGACGGATCTGGCCCACTACGAGGTCTACGAGTACCGGTCCTGCTGCACACCGGAC
Organism: Streptomyces xylophagus; assembly: GCF_000716435.1. Classification (GTDB taxonomy): domain Bacteria; phylum Actinomycetota; class Actinomycetes; order Streptomycetales; family Streptomycetaceae; genus Streptomyces; species Streptomyces xylophagus. The sequence goes on along the minus strand of NZ_JNWO01000004.1, from coordinate 169,643 downwards.
TTCCTGGGCGAAGTACCCGCCGGCACCTCGGAGTTCGTCGCAGGCCCGCAGGTCGCGGACGGCGAGGAGAAGACCTACGTCGTCGTCCCGGCCGACATCTACGGCAACTACGCCAAGTTCACCGGCGCCTACTGGGACAGCCCCGTCGCCTCGGTCACCGCCACCGAGCAGGACCTCAGGCCGACGACCGTCCCCGAGGACACCGCGCCCTGCTCCGTCGCCGCGTACACGACCCGCGGCGACGCGGGCGGCATGTACATCGACTGCGCCGACTCGGTCGCCACGGAGGCCGCCGGCATCAACGTGTACCGCTGGGACCGCGCGAGCGGCACCTACGTCCGCGTGACGGACGTCCCGCTGGCGCCCACCGCCACCGGCTACACCGACACCACCATGCCCCGCGGCACGACCGTCTACTACCTGCTCTCGGTCGTCGCTCCCGACGGCTCGGAGACCTTCAGCAACGTGGACTCCGCCGTGTCCCTGCCGAGCGGAGAGTGACCCCGATGAAGACAGCCCTTCGGGCGACGGCCGTGGTGCTGGCCGGCACGGCCGGTGTCCTCACCACCGTCGCCGTCCCGTCGGCCTCGGCGGCCACCAGCTGCACCTCCCCCGTCTACAAACGGCAGTTCTTCGCGAACACCACCTTCAAGGGCACCCCCAGGAAGACGGACTGCGACAGCGCGGTCGACGAGAGCTGGAGCGGCGCGCCCGCCTCCGGCCTCCCGAAGGACAACTTCGGCGTCCGCTGGAGCGTGACCCGCGACTTCGGCTCCGGCGGGCCCTTCGCCCTGGCCGTCACCGGCCTCGACGGGATACGCGTGTACGTCGACGGCGTCCGCAAGATCGACCTGTGGAAGAACACCTCCACGGCCGTGGGCAAGACCGTCAACGTGACCGTCCCGAAGGGCAGGCACACCCTCCGCGTCGACTACGTGAACTGGACCGGCGCCGCCAAGGCCAAGTTCACGTACACGCCCCGCACCTCGGCCACCGTCGACAAGGTCAAGCCCCTCACGCCGATGGACCCGCTGATGTCGTACGACACGGCGAGCAACAAGGCGAAGCTGAGCTGGGGCAGGAACGCGGAGATGGATCTCGCGGGCTACCGGGTCTACCGGCGGCTGCGGGGCAGCACGAGCTGGACCCGGCTCACCACCACGACCGCGACCTCGTACACCGACACCCCGCCCGCCACCGGCGCCGTCTACTACTACGAGGCACGCGCCTACGACAAGGCGGGCAACGAATCGGCCGGTACCGCCGACCAGTTGGTCACCGGCATCACGCTCACCGCGCCGTTCGGCCTCGCCTCCTCGGTCACGGACACCACCGCCGAACTGTCCTGGCGGGCGGTGCCGGGCGCGGTGAAGTACCGCGTGGTGCGCACGAACCGGGGCGGCGCCGACAAGGTCACCGACGTCAACTGGAACCACCTCAGCGACGACACGCTCGACCGGGTCTCCACGTACGCCTACAAGGTCGCCGCGGTGGACGGCTCCGGCCACCTCTCCCCGTACACCGACACCGTGAGCGCGCACCGGCCGCCCGCCGCGCCGCGCGACCTCACGGCGACGGCGGACATCGGGGCCGCGCTGCTGTCCTGGACGGTCAGGCCGGAGGACGCCTGGGTCTACACCTTCCACGTCTACCGCTCGACGACCCTGCCGGTGGACACGTCCGGCACGCCGGTCACCTGCACCACGACGTACAAGGAACTCGCCGACGGGTCACGGCGCTACAGCTGCGGCGACTACTCGGCGGACGAGGACACCACGTACCACTACGCGGTGACGACACAGGACCAGGTGGCCGCCGTCTCCCTCCCCTCCGCGACGGTCACCGTCACCACGCTCGCCTCGGACAAGGCGCCGGCCCCGGTGACCGGGCTGACCGCGACGGCCACCGAGTACGGCATCGAGCTGGACTGGGCCGACAACACCGAGCCCGACCTGGCCCGGTACGCGGTCTACCGGGGCACGGTCCTCGGTGAGGAGGGCGACGAACAGGTCTGCTCCATGTCGGAGTGGGCGTGGCTGTCCCCGTCCACCTCGCGCTACACGGACGTGACCCTGCCCGACGGCCAGCACCGCTGCTACTTCGTGGCCGCGGTCGACACCGCGGGCAACTCCACCAGGTGGTCGTCGAGTCCCGTGTACGCCGTCAGCATCGACGAACTGGATCTGACCCCGTCGGTGGCGACCCCGGAGGACTCACCGATCAGCCTGTCGGCGACCGCGACCGACTCGGGCGTCGGCCTCGCGTGGAACGCGGTCGACTCGGCGACGGGCTACCAGGTCTACCGCTGGAACCCGGTCACCAAGGCGTACGAGAAGCTGGCGGCCACCACGGACCGCTCCTACGACGACACCACCGCCGCCCGCGGCACCACCCACCACTACTGGGTGACCGCGCTGTACGCGGACGGCACGGAGTCGGCGCCCGGGGCGGACTGGGCGATCCTGGAGCCCTGAGCACGGTCTGAGCGCGATCCGAACGCGGTCGGCACGCGAAAGGGGCCCGGAGGTCGGTGAACCTCCGGGCCCCTTTCGGGATGCCTGCCGTGCTGTGCGTCAGTCCGAGGACTGCTGCCGCTTCGGCCGCCACACCACCAGCGCGCTGGTCTGCTGGACCTCCTGGTACGGCACCAGGTCACGGCGGTACGACGCGTGGACGGCGGCCTCGCGCTGCTGCATCGTCGCCGCCGCTCCCTCGACCGCCGCCTGGAGTTCGGCGACGCGCTGCTGGAGCGCGACGACCTGGTTCTCCAGCTCGATGATGCGCTTGATGCCGGCCAGGTTGATGCCCTCGGTCTGCGACAACTGCTGGACGGTGCGCAGCAGTTCGATGTCGCGGGCCGAGTAGCGCCGGCCCCGCCCGGCCGTGCGGTCCGGGGAGACCAGGCCGAGGCGGTCGTACTGGCGCAGCGTCTGCGGGTGCAGGCCGGAGAGCTGGGCCGCCACCGAGATGACGTAGACCGGGGTCTCCTCGGTCAGCTCGTACGGGTTGCGTCGACGGCCGTCCATCTCTTCATGCTCCCTTCGCGGCCTGGAACAGCTCCGCCCGCGGGTCCTCGCCCGCGGTCGCCTCTCGATACGCCTCCAGTGCGTCACGAGCATTCCCCGTGACGTCCTTCGGGACACTCACCTCGACGGTCACGAGGAGGTCACCCCGGGTGCCGTCCTTGCGGACCGCGCCCTTGCCGCGGGCCCGCATCGTGCGGCCGTTGGGTGTGCCCGGCGGCAGCTTCAGCGTCACCGGCGGCCCGCCCAGGGTGGGCACCCTGACCTCGCCGCCGAGTGCCGCCTCCGTGAACGTCACCGGGACCGTCACCGTGAGGTTGTCTTCCTTGCGGCCGAACACGGGGTGCGCGTCGACGTGCACCATGACGTACAAGTCCCCTGCGGGACCGCCCCGTTCACCCGGCGCGCCCTTGCCGCGCAGCCGGATGCGCTGGCCGTCCGTGACCCCCGCGGGGATACGGACCTGCATGGTCCGCGACGACTTGGCGCGCCCGCTGCCCTTGCACTCGATACAGGGGTGCTCGGCGATCAGGCCGCGGCCCTTGCAGTCCGGGCACGGGTCCGTGAGCGAGAAACCGCCGCCGGAGCCGCGCGCGACCTGGCCGGTGCCGACACAGGTCGGGCACACGCGCGGTGTGCCGTTCTTGTCGCCGGTGCCCGAACAGGCCTTGCAGGGCTGCTGCGAGGACATCCGCAGCGGGACCGTGGCCCCTTCGATGGCCTCCGTGAAGCTGAGCGTGACCTCGGACTCGATGTCCTGGCCGCGCCTCGGCTGCGTACGGGTCGTGCCCGTGCCGCCGCGGTTGAACAGGCCCCCGAAGACATCACCGATGCCGCCGCCGAAGCCGCCGGAACCCCCGGCGCCGCCACCCTGGGCGCCGCCTCCGAAGAGGTCGCCCAGGTCGAAGTTGAAGTTGCCGCCGCCCGCGCCACCCGGCCCCGGGCGGTAGCCGCCGTTGCCGAAGAGGGAGCGGGCCTCGTCGTACTCCTTGCGCTTCTTGGGGTCACCGAGGATGTCGTTGGCCTCGGAGATCTCCTTGAAGCGCTCCTCGGCCTTGGCGTTGCCCTTGTTGGCGTCCGGGTGGAACTCGCGGGCGAGCTTCCGGTACGCCTTCTTGATCTCGGCCTCGGTGGCGTCCTTGGGGACGCCGAGGACCTTGTAGTAGTCCTTCTCGATGAAGTCCTTGGTACTCATCCTCGACGTCCCTCCTTCGGTCCGCTCGATGCGTCGGCTGCGTCAGCCCTCTTCAGGGCCGTTGTCCTTCTCGTCGGCGGCCTCGGACTCGTCCTCCGCCTTGCCGGTCCCCGTGGCACCGGGCTGCGGCTCGGCGACCGCCACCCGCGCGGGGCGGATGGTGCGCTCGCCGATGCGATACCCGGGCTGCAGGATCGCCACGCAGGTCGTCTCGGTGACGTCCGGCGCGTACGAGTGCATGAGGGCCTCGTGGATCGTCGGGTCGAAGGGCTCGCCCTCCTTGCCGAACTGCTGCAGTCCCATCTTCGCCGCGGCGGTCTCCAGCGACTCCGCCACCGACTTGAAACCGCCGACGAGTTCACCGTGTTCCCGCGCGCGGCCGATGTCGTCGAGCGTGGGCATCAGCTCGGTCAGGAGGTTCGCCACGGCGATCTCCTTGACCGCGATCCGGTCGCGCTCGACCCGGCGGCGGTAGTTCTGGAACTCGGCCTGGAGCCGCTGGAGGTCCGCGGTGCGCTCTTCGAGCGCCTTGCGCACCTGGTCCAGCTGGGCCGTCAGACCGGCGATCTGTGCACTTGCGTCCCCTGCCGGGGCCGCCCCCTCCCCCGTGGAGGGGGAGGCGGCCTTCGGCTCGGCGTCTTCGGGGGTGGCGCCGGAGGGGACGTCGGGCTTCTCGTCGAAGCCCGGAGTCTCCTCCGTCACGCGGCACCGTCCTTGCGCTCGTCGTCCACGATCTCGGCGTCCACCACGTCGTCGTCCGCCTTGGGCGCCTCGGCACCCGGGGCGTCGCCGCCCGCGGCCTGCGCGGCCTGGGCGTCGGCGTACATGGCCTGGCCGACCTTCTGCGAGACCGCGGCGACCTTCTCGGTGGCGGTGCGGATCTCGGCGGTGTCCTCGCCCTTCAGCGCGGCCTTCAGCTCCTCGACGGCGGCCTCGACCTCGGTCTTGACGTCGGCGGGGACCTTGTCCTCGTTGTCCTTGAGGAACTTCTCCGTCTGGTAGACGAGCTGCTCGCCCTGGTTGCGGGACTCGGCGGCCTCGCGGCGACGGTGGTCCTCGTCCGCGTACTGCTCGGCCTCCTGGCGCATGCGGTCGACCTCGTCCTTCGGCAGCGAGGAGCCGCCGGTGACGGTCATCTTCTGCTCCTTGCCGGTGCCGAGGTCCTTGGCCGTGACATGCATAATGCCGTTGGCGTCGATGTCGAAGGAGACCTCGATCTGCGGGACACCACGCGGGGCCGGCGGCAGACCGGTCAGCTCGAACATCCCGAGCTTCTTGTTGTACGCCGCGATCTCGCGCTCGCCCTGGTAGACCTGGATCTGCACGGAGGGCTGGTTGTCCTCGGCGGTGGTGAAGATCTCGGACCGCTTGGTCGGGATCGTCGTGTTCCGCTCGATCAGCTTGGTCATGATGCCGCCCTTGGTCTCGATACCGAGGGACAGCGGGGTCACGTCGAGGAGCAGGACGTCCTTGACCTCACCCTTGAGGACACCGGCCTGGAGGGACGCGCCGATGGCGACGACCTCGTCCGGGTTGACGCCCTTGTTGGCGTCCTTGCCACCGGTGAGCTCGCGCACGATCTCCGCGACGGCGGGCATACGGGTGGAGCCACCGACGAGGACGACGTGGTCGATCTCGTTGATGGAGATGCCGGCGTCCTTGATGACGTTGTGGAACGGCGTCTTGCAGCGCTCCAGCAGGTCGGCCGTCAGCTGCTGGAACTGGGCGCGGGTGAGCTTCTCGTCCAGGTGCAGCGGGCCCTCGGCGGACGCCGTGATGTACGGCAGGTTGATCGAGGTCTCGGTGGAGCTCGACAGCTCGATCTTGGCCTTCTCGGCAGCCTCGCGGAGACGCTGGAGGGCCATCTTGTCCTTGCCCAGGTCCACACCGTGGCCGGACGCGAACTGCTTCACCAGGTAGTCGACGACCCGCTGGTCCCAGTCGTCACCACCGAGGTGGTTGTCGCCGTTCGTGGCCTTCACCTCGACGACGCCGTCGCCGATCTCCAGGAGGGACACGTCGAAGGTGCCGCCACCGAGGTCGAAGACGAGGATCGTCTGGTCGTCCTTGTCGAGGCCGTACGCCAGCGCCGCGGCGGTCGGCTCGTTCACGATGCGCAGGACGTTCAGGCCCGCGATCTCGCCGGCCTCCTTCGTCGCCTGGCGCTCGGAGTCGTTGAAGTACGCCGGGACGGTGATGACCGCGTCGGCCACCTTCTCGCCCAGGTAGGCCTCGGCGTCGCGCTTCAGCTTCTGCAGGATGAAGGCGCTCATCTGCTGCGGGTTGAAGCTCTTGCCGTCCAGCTCGATCTTCCAGTCCGTGCCCATGTGGCGCTTCACGGAACGGATGGTCCGGTCAACGTTCGTGACCGCCTGGCGCTTGGCCACCTCTCCGACGAGCACCTCGCCGTTCTTGGCGAAGGCGACGACGGACGGCGTGGTCCTGGCGCCCTCTGCGTTGGTGATGACGGTGGGCTCGCCGCCTTCAAGAACGCTGACGACGGAGTTAGTCGTGCCCAGGTCGATGCCGACCGCACGTGCCATGGTTGATTCCTCCAGCAATGACTTGAGTGGAACGGACTCAAGTGTGCACGACACTCATCGCTGGGTCAACAGAGCTGAGTCGAGCGGACTCAACTCTTATCCGTTCCTTACACGCAACTGCGCGCTGACCTGCGGAGATCCGGCCCGCCGCACCCCGTAGACAGAGACTTTCAACAGTCCTCCTACGACGACCAGGGCCCCGCCGGCCACCCACATCACGGCGGATTCACCCGCCCACCCGTTGTGCACGAGCACCCCGACGAGCACTCCGGAGAACCCCCCGATCGAGAGCAGCACCACCGCCCCCTGCGGGGTGAGCCCCAACCGCCGCAGCCGGTGGGCGAGATGGTCCGGCCCGCCCCGCAACAGCGCCCGCCCGGCCAGCCGCCGCGACAGCAGCACCAGGACGGCGTCGGCGCTCGCGACGGCGGTGAGCGCGAACAGGACGCCCGCGCTGGACGCGAGATCGTGCCCGGTCCGGGTGATCACGGCCGCCGAGGCGAGCACGAAACCCGTGAACAGCGACCCGCACGCGCCGAGCGCGATCCGCGCGGGATGCCAGTTGTGCATCAGGAACCCGGTGAGCGCGGCGGCCAGCACACTCAACAACACCGCGAACCCGTCCATCACTTCCATCGCGGCACAGGCCCCGACCCCGAAGGCGGTGACCACTCCCACGGTCCCGGCCAGCCCGTCGGCGTGATCGAGCCCCTTGAAGGCACCGGCGACGAACACGATCCAGGCCGCGGCCAGCAGCCCCCCGGGCACCCCGATCTCCGCGTACGGCACGACACAGGCCGCCGCCACCGCCGTACCGACGACCAGGAACCGCGTCTTCAGCCGCCACACGTCGGCGACGAGCCCGAGCGCGGCCACGGCGGACCCGGCGACCAACAGACCGCCGACGTCATCACCCAGAGGCGCGACGCCGGTCCAGTCGCACCCCCAGGTGACCGCCACGACGGCGAGCACGACGGCGAGTCCCCCGAGCAGCGGTACCGGGCGCGTCCGTCGTCTGCGGTCGACGACACCCGCCCGCAGCGCGGGCACCCGGAGCAGTGCGGCGAGGAGGGCGGCGAGGAGCAGGGCGGTCGTGGCGGCGAGAATCCCGTAGAGCACGGTTCTAAATTAGACGCAAATGTACCAATTCAGTACGAATAACACGATCGGACCGTCACAGGTTTTTAAGGCGACCCTCAGCGACATAGATCACCGCACAGCTGGCTACAGTGCGACAGAGAATGAGGGTAATCTCGGTCGGACCGATTAAGTTACCGCTTAGTAATGTTCTGGGTTCGGTAATGACCCCTCGCAGGCCCGAGGAGCCCTGAAATGCAACTCGCCGCGATCATCGTGTCGCTGGTTCTGATCGTGGTCGGTGTGGCGCTGTTCGCCCGCGCCGTCCTGCAGATCTACACCTTCATGCGACTCGGCCAGAACGTGCCCGCGGGCACCCGCACCGACGAGCCCGTCCAGCGCACCGTCACCGTGGCCAAGGAGTTCCTCGGCCACACCCGGATGAACCGCTGGGGCGTCGTCGGTGTCGCGCACTGGTTCGTGGCGGTGGGCTTCTTCTCGCTGCTGCTGACGATCGTCAACGCCGTCGGCCAGCTCTTCCAGGCCGACTGGCTGCTGCCGGTCATCGGCGAATGGGCGCCGTACAACGTCTTCGTCGAGTTCATCGGCACGATGACGGTCCTCGGCATCCTCGTGCTGATCGCGATCCGCCAGCTGAACAAGCCGAACAAGCCGGGCCGCAAGTCCCGCTTCGCCGGCTCCAACTTCCGCCAGGCGTACTTCGTCGAGGCCGTCATCCTCATCGTCGGCGTCTGCATCTTCATGCTGCACGCGCTGGAGGGCGCCCAGCACCACGTCGACGGCTACGAGGCGTCCTTCTTCATCTCGTACCCGGTGGTGTCGGGCCTGGAGCACCTGGACGTGTCCACGCTCCAGAACCTCACGTACCTCTTCGCCGGCGTGAAGATCGCGACCTCCTTCATCTGGATGATCACGGTCGCCCTGAAGACCGACATGGGCGTCGCCTGGCACCGCTTCCTGGCGTTCCCGAACATCTGGTTCAAGCGCAACGCGACCGGCGAGACGTCACTGGGCGCCCTGCTGCCGATGACTTCCGGCGGCAAGCCGATCGACTTCACCGACCCGGGCGACGACGACGTCTTCGGCGTATCCCAGATCGAGCAGTTCTCCTGGAAGGGCCTGCTCGACTTCTCCACCTGCACCGAGTGCGGCCGCTGCCAGTCGCAGTGCCCCGCCTGGAACACCGGCAAGCCCCTCTCCCCCAAGCTCCTCATCATGTCCCTGCGCGACCACGCCCACGCCAAGGCGCCCTACCTGCTCGCGGGCGGCGGCAAGTCCATGGAGGGCGAGGAGAAGGCGACGGAGGAGCAGCTGGCCGGCGTACCGGCCGCGGCTCTGGCGGAGGCCGAGCGCCCGCTGATCGGCACGCTCGAAGAGAACGGCGTCATCGACCCGGACGTCCTGTGGTCCTGCACCACCTGCGGCGCCTGCGTCGAGCAGTGCCCGGTGGACATCGAGCACGTCGACCACATCGTCGACATGCGGCGCTACCAGGTGATGATCGAGAGCTCGTTCCCGTCCGAGGCCGGGACGATGCTCAAGAACCTGGAGAAGAAGGGCAACCCCTGGGGCCTGGCCAAGAAGCAGCGCCTGGAGTGGCTCAAGGAGGTCGAGTTCGAGGTCCCGGTCGTCGGCCAGGACATCGAGGACCTCACCGAGGTCGAGTACCTGTACTGGGTCGGCTGCGCCGGCGCCCTCGAGGACCGTGCGAAGAAGACGACGAAGGCCTTCGCGGAACTCCTCCACATCGCGGGCGTCAAGTTCGCGATCATGGGCGGCGACGAGAAGTGCACGGGTGACTCCGCCCGCCGCCTCGGCAACGAGCCCCTGTTCCAGGAGCTCGGCATGGAGAACGTCATGGCGCTGAACATGGCGTTCGGCGAGGAGTTGGACGACGACGGCAAGGTGGTGCCGGAGTCGGCGAAGCCTCGCGCCGCGAAGAAGATCGTCGCGACCTGCCCGCACTGCCTCAACACGATCGGCAACGAGTACCCGCAGCTCGGCGGCGACTACGAGGTCATCCACCACACCCAGCTGCTCCAACACCTGATCGACGAGGGCAAGTTGATCCCGGTGACGCCGGTGGAAGGTCTGATCACCTACCACGACCCGTGCTACCTGGGCCGCCACAACAAGATCTACACGCCCCCGCGCGAGATCATCGCCAGCGTCCCCGGCCTCCGCAACGAGGAGATGCACCGGCACAAGGAACGCGGCTTCTGCTGCGGTGCCGGCGGCGCGCGCATGTGGATGGAAGAGCGCATCGGCAAGCGCATCAACAACGAGCGCGTGGACGAGGCGCTTTCGTTGAACCCGGACATCGTGTCGACGGCGTGCCCCTTCTGCCTGGTCATGCTCACGGACTCCGTGAACGGCAAGAAGAACGACGGCAAGGCGAAGGAATCGATCCAGGTGGTCGACGTGGCCCAGCTCCTCCTGGACTCGGTCAGGACGCCGACCGACGACGAACCCCCGGCAGGCACCTCGGAACCGGAGAACGCCCCGGAACCCCAGCCGGTGAAGTAACGGCCCGATCCGCTACGACGGCGCCCCGCACCCTCTCCGGAGGGCGCGGGGCGCCGTCGTCGTAGGGGAAGGGTGTAGCGGGCTACACCCCGAATCCGGGAGAACGGTCCCTCGTGACGGCGAGCGCGCGACGGAATCGTAGAGGGCAGAGATCACGCCCCCGCCTCCCCTAGGACATCCCGTGAAGTCGCTGCTCACCACCCTGAAGTCGTTCGTCGCCAACCTGCTGCTGTGGTCGTTCTTCATCGGCGGCCTCGTCGCGAGCACGGCCTCCGGGGCGGTCCTGGACGGTACGGCGAAGAGTGCCGCCACCTACACCGGTATCGCCGTCTCGCTGCTGGCCGGCTCACGCATCGCGAAGAAGCCGAAGATCAAGGCGTTCCTGTCGAAGCCGTCGACGCTGTGGTTCCTGTTCCTCTTCAACGGCGGTGTCGCCGCGTTCTGTTACCTCTCCATGGACGGCGTCAAGGGCATCGCGACCGCCGCCGGAATGGGCCTGGTCTCCCTGGGCGCGGCGGGCGGCCTGGTAGCGAACCGCCGCAAGCCGGCCGCGGAGGCGAGGGTGGAAGAGCCCTGGGCCTGAGCTCCACCCAGCCCGTAGCCCCCAGTCCCCTCGCTACCTCGCTACCTCACCCGAAAAGGGCACACCCATGACCACGAAGCTCCGTCGTACGGCCACCCTCGCCACGACCGCCGCAGCCATAGCCCTGACCGCCGGCCTCCTCACCGCCTGCGACCCCACCGACACCTCCGACGCCTCCAACTCCCTGAACTGCCTCAAGAACTGGAACACGATCTCCGACAGCCTCAAGGCGATCCACGACGCGGGCGTCGACGCGGCGAAGGACCCGACCAAGACCGACGAATCCATCGCGACAATCGACAAGAACCTCGACAAGATCGACGCCAACTCGGACGACAACAAGGTCGACAAGGCGGTCACCGACCTCAACAAGGCGATCTCCGACTACAACAAGTCCATCCTGAACGGCGACACGAACCCCGACTCCAGCAAGATCGACGCGGCAGCGAAGAAGCTCAAAAACGTCTGCACGTCATAACAAGACGAGACCGGACGCAGCTTCGAAGTGACCGTTGGGCCACTCGCTTCTTGGCCAGTGTCGGGCTTCCACGCCCCGAGTAAAGGGCGCTCCCTGCGGTCGCGTCGGCTGCGCCGATTGCGCTGCGCTCCACCCTTGACTCGGGCCGCTCCAGCCCGTTTGAGAAGCGAGCGAGCGGCCCGGAAGAACGGATGGCCCAGGCATGCCTCCCCTTGCCTGAACTACGTCCCCGGGCGGGAGTAGGACGAGATCAGGGCTGGGGGGTGCTGGAAGCTGGGTCCCAGACTAACTTCTCACACGCCACGTCACAGGTTAGAAACGAACCCAGCTTCCAACAACCCCCCGCCCTCCCTCGAGCCCCTCCCTCAATCCTCAATGCGGGAGTCCCCACCGGGCGTTGGCCGCTGAACCGGCCCGGCGTGCTGGCGAGACGCGAACGCGCCCCACCCGCACCGGCCCGGCATGCCACGCAGCCCGGGTGGCATCCCCCCTACGTCGGTCAGTCCCCACCGGTGGGTGGCCGCTAAGCCGACCCGGCGTGCAGGCGAGACGCGAACGCGCCCCCACCACCCCGGCCCGCAGCACAGCCCACCCGACGGGATACCTGCCTGGCCACCCATCCCTCGGGGCCGCCCGCTCGCTTCTCCAACGGGATTGCGTGAGACGAGTCAAGGGTGGAGCGCAGCGCAATCGGCGCAGCCGACGCGACCGCAGGGAGCGCCCTTTACTCGGCTCACGCAATCCCGACACTGACAAAGAAGCGGGCGGCCCAACGTTCACCTCACAACCTACGCAAGTGGCAAACCCCGGCGCCAAGTTGAGACCCAACAGTCGCTACCACCACCCCCCAGAGATTTACCGACCTCACGTACAACCCTCACGCCCCACCACAGGTCTCCTGATCGCCAACCACCCGTGAAGCCAAGGACAACTCCAGGCGAAAACGGACGGTACGCACCCCATCGACGCGGATGCCCGCCACGCATCCCCCGCATGCCGCAGGAGACCCCGCATGCAGCAGTACCTGCGACTCGCCCTCGCGACGGCCACCGCGGCCGCGCTGACGGGCGGTCTGCTCACGCTCTCGATGACGACAGCGAGCGCCGCCGACTCGTTCAAGGTCGCGAAGGCCGACTTCAACGGTGACGGAATCGGCGATGTCGTCGCCTCCGCGCCCGGCGCATCTGTCGGCGGTCACGCCAACGCCGGCCAGATCGTCGTCCTGTACGGCACCACCACCGGCGTGTCGTCCGCGAAGCGCACGACACTCAGCCAGAACTCCGGCAACGTCCCCGGCACCGCCGAGTCCGGCGACTACTTCGGCTACCACACGGCGTACGCCGACTTCAACGGCGACGGATACGACGACCTGGCCGTGTCGTCGCCGTACGAGAAGGTCGGCACGGACACCGACGGCGGCGCGCTCGCGATCCTGTGGGGTTCGAGGAGCGGCCTGACCGGCAAGAGCAGCGACGTACCGGACCCGGCCGTGTCCGGGCACGACAACTGGGGCCAGACCCTCGCCGCCGGCGACTTCGACGGCGACGGCAAGGCGGACCTGGCGGTGGGCAGTTCGGCGGCCACCGTCTACGTCTACAAGGGCGGCTTCAGCAGCTCCACCGGCAAGCCCGGCGGCCGCTACACGATCAAGCCCCCGATCCACTCCGGCACGACCGGTTTCCCGTACGGCCCGGAGCACCTGACGGCCGGTGACGTGAACGGCGACGGCCGCACCGACCTCGTGGTCGACGGCTACGAGACGCGGACCAGCAACGGCTGGAACACCAACTACTACGTGCCCGGCGCGGCGAGCGGTCTGAGCATCGCGGGGGTGAAGACCCTCAAGCCCGGCATCGTCACCGGCATCGGCGACATCAACGGCGACGGTTACGGCGACATCGTCAGCGGCGCGGGCTGGGACGCCACGACGAGCGACGGCACGACCGTCCCGGACTCGGCGAACGGCGGCAAGGTGAACATCACCTACGGCTCCGCGTCCGGCCCCGCCTCGACCACCGGCATCACCCAGAACTCCGGGAACATTCCCGGCAGTTCGGAGAAGGGCGACGCCTTCGGCTGGGACCTGGACCTGGGCGACGTCAACGGCGACGGCTACCAGGACGTCGTGGTCTCCGCCCCGAACGAGGACCTCGGCGCCAACACCAACGCCGGCATGGTCACGGTCATCTACGGCTCCGCGTCCGGCGCGAACACCACCACCGGCGTCCAGTCCTTCGCCCAGAGCACGGCCGGCGTCCCCGGCGACGACGAGAAGAACGACCTCTTCGGCGCCGACGTCAAGCTCGACGACGTCAACGGCGACGGCCGGGCGGACCTGGTCGTGGGCTCGTACGAGAACGGCGGCGACGGTGCGGTGACCTACCTCCCCTCCAACGGCACGAAGATCGTCACGACCGGTTCCCGCGCCATCTCGGCCAGCGCGGCGGGCGTCTCGACCTCGGGCACACCCCAGTTCGGAGCCGTGTTCGCCGACTGACACCCCTGTCCCTCAGGGGATGTCACAGGTCCCTTAGGGGATGTCACAGCTCGGCAGCAAAGCCCCGTCCGAAACCCCCGGCCCGGCACGTGACTCAGCGGAACCAGGTACGTTCGATGACGTGGCTGGATTCAGGATCGGACGCGGCGGCCGGGACGGCAGGGCCCCGCAAGCGCGCCCTCAACAACCTGCGTACGGGCAGCAGGCACCCCCGGCGCCGCAGGGAAGACCGTACGGCTACCCTGCGGCCCCGCAGCCGTACCCGCCGCAGCAGCAACCGCAGTACGGAAGCGCTGCGAGCGGCGGCGGCCGGCAGTGGTCGTCACAGGGGAACGCCGGCAACGGCGCCTACGGCGACGAGCCGGAGTACTTCGGTGACGGCGGCGGCTACGGCCAGGGCGGTCACCCGGGCACCCCTGACCCGTACGCGGCGAACAACCCGGGCCACACCCAGGCGTTCTCCGTGGGCGAGGACCCGTACACCCAGGGCGGCACCTACCGCGCGGGCTCGGCCCAGGCGCCCTCCGGCCCGGTCGGCCCCCGCCTGCACTGGAAGGACCTGCTGAGGGGCATCGTCCTCGCCCCCCGGCAGACCTTCCTCCAGATGCGGGACTACACGATGTGGGCCCCCGCCCTGATCGTGACGTTCCTCTACGGCCTGCTCGCGGTCTTCGGCTTCGACGGCGCCCGCAAGGACGCGATAAACGCCACCCTGGCGAACGCGGTCCCGATCGTCCTCATCACCGCCGTGGCGATGGTGCTGTCGTCCTTCGTCCTGGGCGTGGTCACCCACACCCTGGCCCGCCAGCTGGGCGGCGACGGAGCCTGGCAGCCCACGGTCGGCCTCTCCATGCTGATCATGTCCCTCACCGACACCCCCCGCCTGGTCTTCGCCATGTTCTTCGGCGGCGACGCGACCTTCGTCCAGGCCCTCGGCTGGGCCACCTGGGTAGCGGCCGGCGCCCTCCTCACCATGATGGTCAGCCGCTCCCACGACCTCCCCTGGCCGAAGGCCCTGGGCGCGTCGGCAATCCAGCTGATCGCCCTGCTGTCGATCGTGAAGCTGGGCACGTTCTAGAGACTTCGCGGCTACGGCTTTTACGTCGACGAGGGGCTCCCGGTGCACGCCGGGAGCCCCTCGTCGACGTAGAAGCCGTAGGAGTCCTGGAAGTTGCCGTCGCGCTCAGGCGTCGAGAATCTGACCCGCGCGGCGCACGACCGGGGGTTCGACGGACCAAAGCGCCTAGCCACCACGCTTCTGCCGTCGTGACTGACTGTCGTCGAGGGCGTTGAGATGATGCCACCATGGCAGACGGTTCACGGCGTTCCCTGACCGAGCTTCGGCAAGGCGAGACAGTCCGAGCAACGATCACTGGTCACGAGCCTTGGGGCTTCGTGGCGGAACTCAACGGATACGAGCCCGTGGGCGCCTCGCTGGACATGATTCGCCGCAGCAGCGAGCCGGGAGTGCAGCACCTCGCGCAGGAGCTGCCCAGGGTCGGGGCGACCGTCGACCTCGTCGTGGGCGAGGTGCGTACGTGGGACCACAAGCCGTGGATATGGGTGGACCTCACGGCACCGAGTCAGGCCGAAGACTGAGCGTGCCCCCGGCGTGCCCAATCGAACGGGAACTCGCAGGGAACCACACCCGGGGGAATCCGGAAATCGGTTGTTCCTGCGGCATGTCCATGCGAAAAGGTATGGGCATGATGCGACCCGCGCGTGCGCTGCTCCCCCTTTTCCTGCTGCCAGTTCTCCTCACAGGATGCGACGCGGACAAGAACAGCGGGACGGCCGCCGACAGCGCCGACCTCGACGCCGCCGCGCGCGCATGGGGCGTGGCGCCGGAACTCGTCTATGTCACCGAGGTCTCCGGCTACACCGTGTTCCAGGAGTCGGTCGGCGAGTACGACGACGAGTTCGCCGCCGCGTACCGGTCCGAAAAGGGTGCCACCAAGTTCGGCCTCTTCGCAGGTCACGGCAGACTGACAGCGGAGAGCTGCCCCAAGCAGCCGCTGGGCGAGGTGTCGGACAAGCGGGTCACCTGTGAGCACGACGGCGACGCCTGGTACCGCAAAGCAGGTGACAGCCACGAGTACGCGGTACCCATCGACGCCGTGGTGGTCCACCTGATCGCGGACGCGGACAAGGTCGACCGCGCCGTTCTGCGTAAGGCGGCCGAGGCGGTCCACCGCCCGGACGACACCGAATTGGCGGCGCTCCTGCCGACCACCGACGGCGCGGACACATGATGAGGAGGGGCCAAGTCTCCGCTCTTGCCGCCATTTTCCGGCTGAGTTGGCTGGGGTGGCTGGGGTGGCTGGATCAGGAGTAGAAACCTCGGCCGTATTCGTCCCGGCTCAGACCGAAGTCGTCCGGACGATCGCGGCGGAGCTCCTCGTACCGCTGCGCGAAGACATCGAGCGCCTCGTGAAGGGTGCACCCCGACG
Organism: Streptomyces xylophagus; assembly: GCF_000716435.1. Taxonomy (GTDB): domain Bacteria; phylum Actinomycetota; class Actinomycetes; order Streptomycetales; family Streptomycetaceae; genus Streptomyces; species Streptomyces xylophagus. Next base: position 153,250 of record NZ_JNWO01000004.1, on the reverse strand, counting down.
TTTCGCGGATTGCCTTGAGCGCAGCGATGATCCGGTGCTCCAGGATGTCGCGATCCACGCTCTCGGGCAGCTGTTCCATGGCGCCGTGAGTGTATCGGCGCGGATGATCAGCCTTCAGCGGCAAGCGGTCAGGCGTCTGTCACAGGACGAGGGCATGCACTACTACCCCCGTTTACTTCCTGTCCTTTCCTGTCCTGTCCTGTCGGCGGTTCTGCGATGCCGATGAAGTTCCCGGCCATGGGCCGGATGCGGACCGACCACCCCAGCGCTGTGAGGTCGTCCGTGAGGGTCCGGGCGTCGTGGAACACCTTCACAATGCGGTACTGGCTGCCGTCATCGAGTCGGCGCAGCGCCGAGGGCGTCGGTTGGTCCGTGAGGACTTCCTCGTATGCGGCTGCCGCGGGGCCGTCGTCGACGAAGATCGCCTTTCCGCCGGGCGCGAGCGCGGCGGCGACGGTGTTCCAGAAGTCGGGCAACCGCCTCGGCGGGACGTGGGAGAGCCAGAAGGCGAAGAACACGGTGTCGAAGCGCCGTGGCGGCTGCCACTCGAACAGGTCGGCCTCAAGGAATTCCACGGCGGAGGATGCGATGCGCGCACGAGCGAGCGCCAGCACTTCGGCTGCCACGTCGACAGCCGTTACCGACCGGGCCCGCGCGGCGAGCCTTGGGGTCCACTGGCCCGTTCCGCAGGCCAACTCCAGCACATCCCCGGCAATCGGGAGTTCATCGACGACAGCCAGCAACCTCTGCAGGTCCTCGTACTCTGCATAGGGCCGGTCGTATTCGGCCGCACCGGCCCTGTAGTAAGCCATCTGTTCTGCCAGGAGAGCGTCGTCATCCATGCAGGTTCCTCTCAGCCCGGTTCGGTCGGAGCCACGCGCTCAGCCGGCCAACGTGGTCGCCACAGACAGCGTCGGCCTTCACCTTTGGGCAAGGTCAAGCGCCATGAGGGCCTGGGCACATCCGGACCGGATCAACTGAGATCTCTTGTGAGATCTCTTGGAACGCGAACCCTCATGAACAAGAGGCCCTCGGTGATCAACCGAGGGCCTCTTCGCTCACCAGTACCGCAACCCCTACGGCGTCCGCAGGTCAGACGGCTTCCTTGTTCGGCTTCGCCGCTTCTCCGGACCTATGTACTGGAGGCAGCACACTCCACGGGAAGTTGATCCAGTCGTCGGTGCGCTTCCACACGTACTCGCACTTCACCAGCGACTGCGACTTCTCGTAGATCACCGCGCTGCGGACCTCGGCGACGGTGTCGAGGCAGAAGTCGCGGACCAGTTTGAGCGTCTTGCCGGTGTCGGCGACGTCGTCGGTGATCAGGACCTTCTTGGAGGAGAAGTCGATGGCGTTGGGGACGGGGGCGAGCATCACCGGCATGTCGAGGGTGGTGCCGACGCCCGTGTAGAACTCGACGTTCACGAGGCTGATGTTCTTGCAGTCGAGGGCGTAGGCCAGGCCCCCGGCGACGAAGACTCCGCCGCGGGCGATGCTGAGGATGACGTCGGGCTCGTAGCCGTCGTCGGCGATGGTCTGCGCGAGTTCGCGCACGGCGACGCCGAACGCCTCGTAGGTCAGGTTCTCCCGTACGTCCTTGTCCGTGTCGCCCATGCTCACACCTGCGTCCGGTGGAAGTTGAGGAAGGAGCGGGAGGCGGTGGGACCGCGCTGGCCCTGGTAGCGGGAGCCGTAGCGCTCGCTGCCGTAGGGGAACTCGGCCGGCGAGGTGAGCCGGAACAGGCACAGCTGGCCGATCTTCATGCCCGGCCAGAGCTTGATGGGGAGCGTCGCGAGGTTCGACAGCTCCAGTGTCACGTGGCCGGAGAAGCCGGGGTCGATGAAGCCGGCGGTGGAGTGCGTGACGAGGCCGAGGCGGCCGAGGGAGGACTTGCCCTCCAGGCGCGAGGCCAGGTCGTCGGGCAGCGATACGACCTCGTAGGTCGAGGCGAGCACGAACTCGCCGGGGTGGAGGATGAACGGCTCGTCGCCCTCCGGCTCCACCAGCCGCGTCAGGTCCGCCTGTTCGATGGAGGGGTCGATGTGGGGGTAGCGGTGGTTCTCGAACACCCGGAAGTAGCGGTCGAGGCGCACGTCGACACTCGACGGCTGCACCATGGATTCGTCGTAGGGATCGATCCGGACCCGCCCGGCGTCGATCTCGGCCCGGATGTCCTTGTCTGAGAGAAGCACGCCCCGAGGATACGCAAGACGCGCGGACCGACCACAATCGGACGACCCGCGCGCCTGTTGCTGCCTACCGCGTTACCGCTACTGCTTCTCCAAGGTCACCGGCACCACACTGCGGAGCCGGGCACACCGTGGACACCGCACGAGCCGGCCGGGGCCGAGCCGCTCCGCCTGCTGCATCGGGAACGAAGCGGTGCTGAACACGTGCCCATCGGCACAACGGACGACGGTGCGCTCCATCAAGTCCATGAGTCCCTTCCCCAAGAGCCGCGTCCGACTGCTGCTCGCCGGACGCCAAATGCCACATTACGGGATGAAAGGAACGACTCTCCAGGCGGCACTCCGGTCCCACCCAGACCCTCTTCCACGCCTCCACCGTACGCCCCAACTCCGGCTCCCCGCAGCCGTGTCCGCCCTCCGAAACGCGACCGGGCCTCCACGGCTTCAGCACCGGGGGCAGGGCATGGGGTAGAGTGAGCGGGCATTCGACACCGGCTCAACCGGCGTCACGCGCGGGTGTAGTTTAGTGGTAGAACATCAGCTTCCCAAGCTGAGAGTGCGAGTTCGATTCTCGTCACCCGCTCCAGAATCTGCCCCCAGGTCAGCGGCCTGGGGGTTGTTTGTTGTCTAGACCAATTCGGGGGTCGCGTGCCCTCCGCGTGCCCTAAGTGCAGGTGGGGCACCCTATCCGCGGCCCTCGGGCGCCCGAGGCGTCCTGGTCAGGCCACCTGGCGGCGAGGCGCGGAACGCGGGCTGTCACTGGTGCTGTGCGGTGTGCAGCTCGTCGGTGAACTGGGCGAGGGCGTGCTCGGCCGTGGGGACGGGGCCGAACAGCTGCTCCTGACGGCGGGGGTCGGCGACGTAGCGTCCGGTGTCGAACCAGCCGAACATCGCGGCCATGTCCTTGACCACCGGATTGAAGCGGCCGACGACGGCTCCTGCGGCGCGGACGACGACGGAGGGGACGGTCCACACCTTGATCTTCTTTCCGGCCCGGTGGCCCATCACGTCGGCCACCTCGCGCATGGTGACCGGACGGTCCCAGCCGATGTCGATCCGCTCACCGGCCTCCGCCTCGGCGTCGACCGCGGCCGCCAGGTATGCCGCGAGATCGGAGGTGCGGACGAAGGTCAGCGGAACGGTGGCCTTGGACATCCAGATCAGGCGGCCCTTGTCGAGCGGGTTGCCCGCCATGGTCGCGACCTGGTCGAGGAACGCCCCCGGGCGCAGGGCGACGAACGGGACGCCGAGCTGTTCGAGTTTGTCCTCGGCGAGCTTCTTGTGCCAGAAGTGCGGGACATCCGGGGTCTGGTCGCTGGTGAGGATGCTGGTCAGGACGAACCGCCGGATGCCGGTGCGGTGGGCGGCCTCGGCGAGGTTGGCGTTGCCGAGGGTGTCGATGTCGTGGGCGTTCTTGCCGCCGCGGGTGTAGCCGGCGGCGGTGGTGATGACGGCGTCGGCGCCGGTCATGGCGGCCACGAGCGAGTCGACGTCGAGCATGTCGCCGCGGGCGATCTGAACGCCCCGGCTTTCGAGCCGGCCGGCGTCGGTGGCAGGTCTCACCAGGGCGCGGACGTTCTTGCCGCGTTTGAGTAGTTCGTCGACGACCTTGCTCCCCAGGGAGCCGGTCGCCCCCACGACGAGGACCGGGAGGGCGGTTGAGTCGGTGGCAGGCATGGGGTCTCACTTTCGGTCAGGCTGCTGGGCGGTGGCTGCGGGCATGGGCGCCTGCGTGCCGGACGGGGGGGGTGGGGTGGGTGAGGCGGGCCGTGGCGGCGGATCCGTCGTACGCCTCGCCGCCACGTGCCGCGTCCGGAACAGCCGGGACAGGGGAGGTGGCATGGCCTGACTGGAGGTGGGTCGTGCCGCATGCGGGACGGTGTGCACCCCAGTCCACGTGCCCTTTTCATGTGCGGTGTGGCGTACGGGAGTCTGGGGTGCACACCGGGGGAGTCAGGTGGACTCTTCCTCGGGCTCGGGCAACGCGCGGCTGCTGATCGCCTCGGTGATGGCGTAGGCGGTCTCGACGAAGGACTCCGCCTGCTGCTCCGACAGATTCCGGGCGGTGGTCTCCTCCAGGGCCTGCCACAGGGCCGTGATGGGCTCGCGCATCGCCCGGCCCTTGTCGGTGAGGTGGACCACCATGACGCGCCGGTCATGTGCGGCCGGCTCGCGGATGACCAGGCCGGCGTCCTGCATGCGGCGTAGCGCCTTGGAGAGGGTGGAGTGGTCCACGCCGAGGGATTCGATCAGCTCGGACTGGGACTGGCCGTCCTGATCGAAAAGGTGCATCAGCACCAGTTCCTGTCCGGGATGCAGGTCCATCTCGCGCAGCAGAGCGGCAGCGTAGGCGCGGTGGGCGCGGGAGAGTTGGAAGATCGCGTAGCTCATCGGTCCTGCGTCGGCCGTCGTGGGGATGCGGAGTTCGGGGGTGGGCATGGTTCGGTTCCTCAGCCAGTGTGGGTGGGGTAGTCGGTGCGGCCGGCCGCTCTGCCACCTGGGGAGGGGGTGGGCGGGCGTGCTCGGGCGACGGTCAGGACCGTACTTGCCCCGCACGTGCCCGGCGTCGCTGGCCTGCTGGACCGTGGCCGCCTGGTCGAGCGGGCAGGTACTGACGGTGGTGACGAGCTACCTGCTAGGGGAGCTGGCGACTCAAGCTGCCCACTGTGCGGGGAGTCGGACGATCCCCTGGCTGCACGGCTTGCGCCGGCTGCGGATCGGCTGGGACGACGCGACGACATCCACGAAGCCTTCCTCGGCTTCGCCGCCTGCCTCATCACTCACCGCCGCGTCCAACGCCCGGCTCCGTGAGGCGTCTTTGTCAGGACTTCTTGAGCCAACGTTGCAGCGCCTCGGGCACGTTCGTCGGATGTGAGCTGAAGCTCAACCGGATGTCGGGCTGGAGGTCGATGAGCACGTTGACGATCCGTTCGAACAGGACGGTGTACTCCGGGACGTTCTTGATGCCGCCGCCGATGAGCACCACCCCGTATGAGTGCGCGGCGAACAGCCGACGCAGCTCGGCCTCGGCCTCGTCGGGGTCCAGGCTGACATATCCCGCCTCGCCGTCGATGCCTGTCGCCTGGAGCGCAGCCCAGCTGCGCTCCCTCATGGCGACCAGCTCTTCGAGCGTCGCAACCCCCGGCGGGAAATCGTCCGGCGAAAGCGCATCAGAGGTGATGCCGAGGGTCAGCACGCGTTGATTGATCGGAGGCTTCACCAGAGAGTTCTCGTGGGACATGGGGTCTCCTCAGTTCTGCGGGGGACGTTCAAGAGAAAGTGTGGCTAGCCACATGACTACCGTAACAGCAATCGTGTGGCTAGCCAAGTATTCGCAGATGCGGGGCGGAGGTGGCCACCTCGGCTCGCTTCGGAGTGCGCCAGCCGCTTTCATGGCCGAACGCGGCGACGCCAGGGTGTGCCCGTACCTCAGATCACCGCGCCGGAGAAGGTTGCTCATCGGGCATCGGGCATCCGCGCGGTCGCGTCGCGGCAGCCGCTCGGCGATGCCGGGTCCCGGCCCGAGCGAGTTCCAGTCGCGTTGGTCGAGATAGCGGCCCGGTGTGATCGAGGCGTGGCCGCGTACGTGAGCGCGGGCGTAGGGGAGGGCAAGGGCCGCCCGGCGGGCGGTGTCCTGGAGCCGATCACCGGCCGCGTTCACCGGGCCGCCCGCGTGCCGGTACCTGTGCCTGTGCCGTAGGTGTGCGGGTCAACGGGCCGCTCCGCCCTGGGTAGTTGGGCGACGACGAGCCGGTAGGACTCGGTGACGAGCTCCCCGACGAGCTCCTTGTCGACGCCTTCTCCGCCCTCCAGGGTGATCCAGTGCCTCTTGTTCATGTGGTAGCCGGGGGTGATGTGGCTGTACTGCTCCCGCAGGGCGTGGGCCTCGCCGGGGTCCGCCTTGAGGATCACGACGGGACGCCCCGGGACTTCGGTCATCAGCATGAACACCTTGCCGCGCACCTTGTAGACCGCCCAGTCGGGGCCGAAGGGGTGCTCCAGCCGGGCTCCGGGGAGTTCCTCCGCGCAGTCGGCGGCGGTCTTGTGCAGGGCCGATCCGTTCATGGGCGGTGAGCCTTCCCAGGGGGTGACGGACTGTGGCGTCGAAGGAGGCGGAGGGCGCGCCGCGCGGGCACGGTGGCACGTCCCATCCTTGCGTCGAAGGCGACTGGACGGGCGGTAGGCTGCGGACACGTGATGGTCGACAAGCGACACTCCGGGCCGAGCGGGCCTAGCTGGCCAAGCGGGCAGGCCGGGCCGGCCGCGGTTCCGCTGTACGGTTTCCAGCCCCCGGTCGGTACTCCGTACGGCCTTGAAGTGAGTACCGTCGAGGATTTCTTCGCCCAGCACGACGACTGGCCGTGGAACCCGCCCCGGCCGGGCCGTGCCACCTTCCACTATCTGATCCTGGTCACCGAGGGCGAGTTGCGGCACGACGTCGACTACGTCACGCGGACCGTCGCCGCCGGCCAGTGGCTGTGGGTGCGTCCCGGGCACGCGCAGTGCTGGCATTCGCCCGGCGCGGCCCGCGGCCCGTTCATCCTGTTCGAACCGGACGTACTGCGGCCCGACCTCGCCCGCCTCCTGGCCCCGCTCACCGCGCACGAGGCCCCTGCCGTGCTCAGCCCGCACCCCGACGACACCGACTGGCTCCAGCAGACGGCACTCCAACTCCTGGACGAACACCGCGCACTGGGGCGCCGCCCCCTCGGCATCCACCACGCCCTGCGGCGCAGCCTGCTCGAATCGCTGCTGCTGCGCCTGGCCAACTCCCCGGGCATCGCCCCCACCGGCACGGCCACCGCCGGCACCGGCCGCGCCGACAGGTACGGGCGCTTCCTGGACGCCCTGGAGCTGCACTTCCGCGAACTCCACCAAGCCGCGGACTACGCCGAGTTGCTCGGCTGTTCGGTCCGCACCCTCAGCCGTGCCGCGCGGGACGCCACCGGCAAGGGAGTACGTGAACTCATCGACGAGCGGCGCCTCCTGGAAGCCCGGCGCCTGCTGGGAGGTGAACGGTGGGATGCCCGGACCGTGGCCGTCCACCTCGGCTTCACCGACCCCGCGAACTTCGGCCGCTTCTTCCGCGACCGCACCGGTCTCACCCCGGCCGCCTTCGCGGCCGGCGAGGCCACGAACGTCCCCCCTCCTCTCCCTGTTGACGATCTCGGTTGACGGTCCCGGTGGTTTCCGGCTGGGTCTCAGTCGACGGCCTCGATGGTGACGTCGACCGTGCCGTCGTACTTCTTGAAGGCATCGGTCCCCGAGCCGATCTCGCCAAGGACGATGATGCCGGGTTCGGGGATGGACTGACCGTCGTGGTCATAGAAGATCGCGATGTCGGGACCGGGTGACCAGTAGGCGATGTCGCCGATCTCGTAGCTGGACCGCGGCTCGCCTCCTGCGGTGAGAGACCGGGGCAGGTGACCGTACTTCTCGCGCTTGAACAGGTCGTTCATCTGCAGGGTCAGCGGAAGCAGCGAGGCGAAGTCGCGTGCCGTCGCGTTGTCTTCGAGGGTTGCGTCGAGGACGGTTTCTCCGGCGGTCAGTCGGATTCTCATAGGGGTTCCGCCCTCTGGGGTGTTGTGGGAGTGATCGTCGGCAGGACGACGACGTGCTTGCCCGGCGTGGTGCCGGACTCGACGTCGGCCTGGGCGGCACGGACCTGTTCCAGGCCGTGGTAGACCTTCGCGACCGGGACTTCGAGGCTCCCCGCGGCGATGGCCCGGAGCTGGCGGGCGAAGACGTCGGCCGGGAGGTCGGCGGCCTGACCGCCGTAGGACGTCAGCCGCACCCCGTTGGGGATCATGAACGGGGTGAAATCGGGGATCGTCCACTGGCCCGCCAGGGCTCCGGTGAAGCAGACCGTGCCGTGGCGACGGACGGTGCGGAGGGTGTCGGCGAGGACCGAGCAGCCCACCAGCTCCAGTACGGCGTCGACACCCTCCGGCATCAACTCGCTCACCTGGTCGGCGATCGTGCCGTTGTCGACGAGGGGATGGTCGACGCCCGCGGCCCGCAGTGCCCCGGCCCTCTCCGGGCTGCGGGTGGTGGACAGCACGGTGGCTCCGAGGTCCTTCGCGATCGTGGCCGCGCTCAGCCCGACCGTGGAGGTGCCGCCGCGGATCAGCAGCGTCTGCCCGGCCTTGAGGTCCAGGCCGGTGGTCAGCGATCCGTAGGCGGTCTGGAACATCTCCGGCAGCGCGCCGACGACCTCCCACGGCAGGCCGGTCTCGAACGGGATGACCTGCGCCGCGGGGACGGTCACGTACTGGGCGTAGGCGCCGTCGTACGAGCGGCCCATGCCGCCCATCATCGTGGCCACCTGCTGTCCCGGCCGCAGTTCGCTGTCCTCGTCGGCCTCGTCGACCACGCCGACGCCCTCGATGCCGGGCACACGCGGGTAGGTGACCGCCGCGTCCGACTCGCCCTTGCGGGTGGTGACTTCGGACTCGTTGACGCCGAACGCCTTCACCCTGATCCGCACCCAGCCGGGCTCGCGTACGGGCACCGGCACATCCTTGATCTCCAGTGCGTCGAGGCCGCCGGGCCGGGTGACGACGACGGCCCGCATCGTCGCCGGTGCGGAGTCGCCGGCTGGTGTCGGTCGGCTCATGTCGAGTTCCCTAACTGTGTTCGCCAACTGTGCTCGCCCCCAGGTGCGTTGTTCCGGGGTGACGAAGTCATCGCCCGGTGGCCGTCAGGGGCGGGCGATGTTCCCGAACAGGTCGAGGACCGCCTGGTAGCGGGCGCTGGGCTCGTGGGGAGGGTTGCCGACACTTCCCGAGGTGGGCCGGTCGTCCGTGACGGCGGGCCACAGGCGGGTCTGCTCGCCGGTGACGAAGTCGAGGACGATGTCGCGGACACGCGTATCGCGGTCGGCCTGTTCAGGGCTGCGGCCCGGCCGTTGCTGGCCGACCAGGGCGTACAGCTCGGTGCCGTGCACGGCGGGCGCATCCTCGGCGGGCCCGATCATGAGGAGACGGGCGGTGCCGCCCGCGGCGGCGTGGGCCAGGGCACCGCGAGCGGCGGGGAGCGTGAAGATGTAGTCCGTCAGGGACGCGGCGCGGACCTCGGCAGGGGTGCGGCCGTCCTGGTCGTAGGTGTCGACGATCCTCCTGGCGCGGGAGCGGGGAATGCGCCAGCCCGCGAATTCGTCGGTGACGCGGTCGACGGCGTGCGGGTCGAACCGGTCGAGGTCGTTCGCCACCCACCAGCCCATCTCGTCGCTGGCCGTGCTGAGGAGGACGTCGATGTCCCGGTGCGAGCCCGAGGCCAGGACGTCCAGGGGGTGGGCGTGCAGCACCCCGCCGGGCTGTTCGGCGTCCAGGACGACGCCGAGGCTCTGGTTGTCCATGCCGCCACGGACTCCGAGATCCGTCGGACAGACCGTGCGCAGGGCGGCCACCAGGGACGCCGCGTCGAGATCGATCAGCTTGTCGGGGTTGCCCGCGACACCGAGTTCGCTGACGAACCGCTCCGCGAGCTCCTCGGCCCACCAGGCCGGGACGAGACGCGAAGGCGCGCCGGAGAACCCGGCCAGTCGCCGGTACAGGCCGTCCGCGGCGGAGGCCCCGAGCAGCCCGAGGGTGGAGTAGGCGCCGGCGCTGTGGCCGAAGACGGTGACGTCGTCGGGGTCGCCACCGAAGTGGGCGATGTGCTGCCTGATCCAGGTGAGGGCTGCGATGACGTCCTGCAGGCCCAGGTTGCTGGCCTCGGCGAGCCGCCCGCCGTACTGCGAGAGCGAGAGCGCGCCCAGTGCGCCGAGCCGGTAGTTGAGCGACACGCTCACCACGCGTCCCGTCGCGGCGAGACCGGCGGCGTTCGAGGTGGGCTGCGTGTTCGCGCCGAACTCGAATCCGCCGCCATGGATGTACACGGCCACCGGCAGCGGCTTCCCGGCCCGCCGCTCGGGAGCCCACACGTTCAGGTTCAGGCAGTCCTCGCCCGTTCCGCTGTCCGCTTCGAGCCAGTCGCCGCTGTCGGGCTGGACGGGGGCGACGCCCTTGCGGTCGTAGGGGCGGTCGGGATCGAAGTCCGCGACCACGGGGCGGCGGTACCGCTCGGCGGTGGCGTACGGGATTCCCCACCAGGACCGCACCCCTGGTGCAGTCGGAGCCTTGGGCGCGGTCGCGGTCATGGGTGAGATTCCTTCCGGTGCGGTCGGGGTTTTCGCGCGGTGCGTCGGCTGCTGGTTGCTGGTTGCTGGTTGCTTGCGGTGACGCCCCCCATCATTTCCTCCGACCCCGCACATCACCTGACGGACAGCGGTCACCTGATGGTCACCGGGCGACACTTGTCTCTCTTCTCCGACTTCTCCGACGGCACCTTCTGCGGACCGCAGCCGGCGTCCGTGGTCAACCGGCCGGTGGTTCGGCCAAGAGAACAACCCGATCGGCTTCCACATCGAACCCGAGCACCGGATGACCGTAATCACCCTCCGGATCCATCAGCACCGGCTTGGCCAGCCGGCGCCCGATCGCCCGTAGGAAGGCGCAGAACACATCGAGTCGGTCCTGGCCCTGCAGCTCCCGCAGATCGACGTCGAAGTCGATCTCCTCCGCCGCGTGGAAGCGGAAGATCGCCAGCACATCGGCTGTCGGCCAAACCCGCAGCTCCGGGCACTCCGCATCAGCCGGGCGGGACAACACCGCTTCTGCCCGGGGCATCGGCATCACGACCTCGCCCTCGGAGTACCGGCACTGCCAGCCGCTCGCACTGATCAGGTCGAGGACCGCCTGCCAGTCCTCCACCGAGGCGTCAGGGACACGCACGTCCGGCAACGACCCCATCTCATCGAGGTCGAAGAAGTACTCGACGTCTTCCCAGAGCAGATCGGACACACCGTCATGCTGCCCGGCACCGATCCTCGACGCAGCCCGATTTCGTTGACGAAATTCATAGGGGCACCCCTCGCGGGGCGGTTCGGTCTCCGGCGTCCCTCGCTGACGTCTCTTCATCTCATCCGACGTGCTATTGCACAGCTGTGACAGTGAGCGCACAGCCCCGTCACCGCCCGCCGAAAGACTTCGTCCCATCGCGCAGGGCGGCAGGTCGAGCGGACCGGTTCAGGTTCCGGGGACGGCAGGCGGTTCCCGCGAGACTCTCATCGCAGCGTCATTCACATCCCTGGGGGGAAACTCGATGTCCGCTCGTAACCGTCGGAGCACCGCAGCCGTCGTCACCGCGGGTACCGCCGCACTGCTCACCCTGTGCGGCGCCGCCGCCACCGCGATGGCCGCTCCGTCCTCCGGCGGTAGTGCCAAGGGCAGCGCCGCGATGGTCGCCGCTGCCGCGTCCGGCCACACGGTCACCGTGCCCCGGGGGCTCACCATCAGCGACGGCACCCGCCACGTCATCGTCAACGGCAGGTCCATCGACTTCGGCACCGTCGTCCGCGACCTGGCCTGGAACCCCAGTGGCAGCAAGGCCGCGTTCATCGACGGGCACGGCAACCTCGTCGTCTCGAACCCCGACGGCACCCACCGCGTCACCGTCGCCGCCAACCCGGGCGGGCAGACCTGGTCCCACCCCACCTGGCAGGTGGCCGCGGCCGACCGTACGAACCAGATCCCCGCGAAGAACAACATCGTCTTCTCCGCCAAGATCCACGGCAGCACCGTCCTGGAAGGCATCAAGGCCACCAGCAACCACGGCAGGCCGGCCAAGATCAGCCTGAACGGCTACGCGGGAGACGGCCAAGTCCCGCAGACCAACAACACCTGGCCGAACGCCGGCGGCAGCTACGGCTCAGCCGTCTACGAGAACACCCACACCGGCGAGGTCTACATCCGGGACGACTACCTGCGGCAGCAGGGCGGCGCGCTGGCCAAGGGTTCCGAGCCCGCTCTCTCCCCCGACAACGAGGAGGTCGTCTTCGTCCGCTCCGTCCACGGGCACGACCACCTCTTCGTCGAGGACTTCGGCGGCTCCACCAACGTCGTCAAGGACGTCACCCCCAGCGCCACCAGCAACTACACCGAGCCCACCTGGTCGCCCAACGGCAAGACCATCGCCTTCCGGGCCCCCACCGGTACGTACACCATCACGAAGACCGCCCACGGCTTCGGCAAGCCCGTCAAGGTCTCCACCCACACCGGCCTGCCCGCCTACCGCGGCTGACCGCCACCCAACCGGCCGCCGGAGCGGGCGAGTTCGGCCTGTAGCTCGGGCAGGTGCTGGTCGGCCGTGTCGTGCGGCAGGTACTCGACCACGTCGAGAAAACGGAACAGAACCTGGGTCCTGGTGACGGCGAACTCGTAGTCGCCGTACCCCACCACGGCACCCATGTCCCCACGAACGGCGCCCCGGACGACATGCGCGGTCATGTCGTCCGGGGCTTCCGCCGTCAGTCCCCGGCGCGCGTTGGGCCGCGCCAGATACGGGCAGACCATCGAGGCGTAGAGCATGCACGCGCGGTGTCCCGGAGCTTCCAGCGTCGCCGCCATGTTGCGGTACGGCCGCCCGGCGGTGAGCGCCTCGCGGATCGCGGCACTCTCCGCGGCACCCACCACCCGCCACACCGGTCCTCTGGGCATCAGGGTGTTGCAGACCGAACACAGCCGCTGTCGTGCGCACTCGGCGCTGCGCCCGTAGTCGGTGAGCGCGAACCGGGGTTCGTCGCCCTCCCACGGGGTGATGGCGGGCACGGGGTAGCCGCGGCTGTCACGAGGTCTGGCCTCGACGGTCGTCGGCATGGGAACTGAATCGAATCGCACACCCCATGGTGAACCAGACGGCCTCGCCGCCGCGACGGTTCTCACCTTCGCGAGCGGCTCCTTGCCGTCACTCCCTTTGGTAAGAGTCGGGTAAGATTCGGCCACTTGTGCGAGGGCAAGGACCTCGCGGGGGAGGGAACATCACGTGGGCAGACACGCCCTGAGACGGGGCGGTCCTGCCGCCGCCGTCTCCTCACTCGTGGTCGCCGTCGTGGCCACGTCCGTCGTCGTCCTGTCGGAGGGCGGCGGCTCCGCGGAAGCGGCCGAGGCCGACACCACCGCGATCACACTGGTCGACCCCAGCTCCACCACACCACGCACCGACCGCCCGTACGTCGCGGGCGACACCGGCTTCCTGCACCGGCAGACCGGCAGGACCGGGCTGTTGTGGAGCGACTACGCGAGCGGAAGGACCGTCACCGTCGAGAACGCCGACGGTGTCTACACACCGGGCACCGGCTGCACGTCCATCGCCTCCGCGTGCCGTCACGCCTGGTACGGCTCGGACAGCGACCTGGTCGCTCTTCCGACCACGGCCAACGACGCGTACGCCACCCTGTGGGATCCGGCGACGGCCACCTCCAAGAAGGTGAGCTGGAACGGTTCCGGCCAGTACGGGCAGGGCTACTACCGGGCCCTCGCCGGCGACACGATCGTCACCACCCACACCCTGATCGACAAGGTCGACGGCGAGTGGCGCAGCCGCAGGGTCACCGGTGACGCGACGAGCGTGGGGAGCGAGGACGTCCTCGCGGCGGACTCCGGCGGGGTGCTCTGGTCAGTCGACAGCAGCACGATCGGCTACGTCGACGTCGCCTCGGCCGTGAACACCTACGCGTTCACCGACGCCACCTACGCCTCGCACTACGTGATGAGCGAGGACCGCATCGGCTGGTACGACGCCGGCACCGCCGAGCTGCATCTGAAGTCCCGCACCGACCTCACCGCGGCCGAGCAGGTCGTCACGCTGCCCGCCGATCCGGGCGCGCTCGACGGCGACCCGGTCCTGGTCGGCGACCGGCTGCTGCTGCCGCTGTCCTCCAGGTCGCTCGGCTCCCGGCTGCTCGCGGTCGACGTCGACGATCCCTCGGTGCAGGAGACCCTGCTGGCGAGCGCCGGCGAGTACACGCTGGCGGCGGGTGACGGCAGTGCGCTGGTCACCGGCGGCGCCGACGCCACCGACTGGTGGGTGCGGCGGGTGAGCCGGGCCGACGACGGCACGCTCGAGCTGGAGAAGGTCCAGCAGGCCCCGGCGCTGGAGAACGCCAAGACGGGCATCGCGCTCAGCCGCGGCAGTCTGCGGGTCGCCGAGGACGACCCGAACGCCACCGCGGACACCACGTCCGTGCGCACCCTCACCACCGACGGCTCCGCCACGCTGACGGCGTCCGAGGCCACGTCAAGCCGTTCGATCTACGCCGCCCTCTGCCCGTACGAGGGCACCACGTGCTCGGCGCTGTGGGGGAACCTCGACGCCCAGGACGTCTACCTCGACGCGAACGGCGGGACCGACGAGGGCGAGAGCCTCGGCGACGACCGGCTGGTGGAGATCGGCGGCAACGACCTGGACTTCGGCGGCCAGGGCGGCCGGATCGTCGACGTCTCCGACGGCTACGCCGTCTTCGACTCCGGCGGCACCAGCCCGGCGCAGTACGTCGGCGAGTTCGGCCAGGGCCAGAAGCTGAAGCGGTCAGTGGGCGCCGCCGCCCTGAACGGCTCCACCCTGTGGAGTGCCACCACCACCGCCGGCAAGCTCACCTCGTACAGCATCCCGCAGGCGAAGACGCTCACCACGGTGACCGTCCCGGGCCTGGCCTGCGTGCCGAGCGAGCTCCAGGCGGCGGGACGCTGGGTGTACTGGGCCTGCGGGACGGACTCGGCGGGCGTGTACGACACCAAGGCCGGTACGTCGAGGGCGGTCGCCCCGGGCGACGTGCTGCTCGGCGACGGCTTCACCGTCCGCCACGACCACGGCGCGGGCACGCTGGTCCTCACCGAGGCGGCCACCGGCACCACGCGCACGATCGCCTCGGACCTGCCCGACAAGGGCTCAGTGGACCGCCGTTACCGCTGGACGGTCGACGAGTACACCGGTCTGGTCGCCTGGTTCGACGACTACGAGCGCACCCACGTCACCACCACGGGCATCGCCCCGTCCGCCGTGACGGCCTTCGAGACGTCGGCCGGCAGCTATGTGGCCCCGGGGATGCCCTTCGAGGGCGCCTGGGTGCTGTCCCGCCCGGTCACCTCCTGGTCGCTCACCTTCACCTCGGTCCAGAGCGGCGCGAACGGCAAGGCCACCCGCACCCTCACCGGCGGCGCGACCGCGGCCTGGGTGAGGGCGACCTGGAACGGCAGGACGGCGAGCGGGAGTTACTTCCCCAACGGCCCCTACACCTGGACCCTGAAGGTGACCGGCCTCGGCACCGCCACGCCGAACACGGTGACCGGCGGCGAGGGCTTCGGGCAGGGCGGAGCCGCGGTGCGCCGCGACTTCGTCAGCCCCGACGGCCCGGACGGCCGCGGCGACCTGCTCACCCTGAACTCCTCGGGCGGGCTGACCTTCCACAGCGGCACGGGAACGGGCAAACTCGGCGACAAGTACACGGGCACCGGCTGGCCCACGACCATCACGGCGATCCCCTTCGGCGACCTCAGCGGCGACCGCTGCAACGACGTCCTCGTCCGCTACGGCAGCGGCGCGCTGCGGCTGTACAAGCCGGGCTGCGGGGCGGCGGTCAAGCCGTCGACGTCGTACACGACCCTCGGGACCGGCGGCTGGACGCAGTACAACGTGCTCACCTCGCCCGGCGACGTGAGCGGTGACGGACGGCCGGACCTGATCGCGCGGAACGCGTCCACCGGAGCGGTCTACCTCTACAAGGGGACGAGTACCGGCAAGCTCGCCGCCCGCGTCAAGCTCTACGACAACTGGAAGGGCTACAAGAAGATCGTCGGCACCGGTGACATCACCGGCGACGGCAAGCCCGACCTCCTCGCCCAGGACACGTCCAACAACGTCTACCGCTACGACGGCAAGGGCGACGGCACGTTCGCGGCCCGCGTCAAGGTGCTGTCGAACTGGGGCGGCTCGTACAACGCGGTCGTCGGGGTCGGCGACATCACGGACGACGGCAGGCCGGACCTGGTCTCCCGTGACACCGGTGGCAAGGTGTGGCGCAACAGCGGGGACGGAAAGGGCTCGTTCGGTGCGCGGGTGCAGATCGCGAGCGGCTGGAGCGGCTACAAGGTCCTTTCCTAGGCGGCGAGTTCGGCCTTCCGGGGCGCCCGGGGACTTGATGTCACCGGGCGCCACCCCGTAGGCGCTCCTGTCGTGTCCCCGGCCTGGCCTTGTTCGTCGCCGGCTCCCCAAAACCATCGGCTCGTCGTACTCAGGGACGCCACAAATGCCCGCTCCTTCTTGACGAACCAATGCGAGTGCCCTGTCAAGTGAATTTACGCATCCAATATGAGAGATGGGTTAATTTCCCGAATCCTTTCCACCGTCCAAGTAGGGTGGGCTCATGGCGTCCACTGGTCCGCCAATGGTCACGGGGGCGCCGCTTCGCCGGCTGGGACGACAGCCCAGAGCACTGGGGGGACTTCTGTGATACGTGTGCTGCTGGCCGATGACGAGCATCTGATCCGGGGGGCGCTCGTCGAACTGCTCCGCGCCGAGCGGGACTTGAAGGTTGTCGCGGACACCGGCGTGGGCAGCCAGGTGCTGCACCTCGCACTCACCCACCGTCCCGATGTGGCAGTACTGGATGTCAATCTCTCCGACACCAGCGGGATTCAGGTGGCCGGCCAACTGCACGAGCACCTCCCCTCGTGCCGGACGCTGCTGCTGACCAGCCTGGGCACCGCCGCAACCGTGCGGGAAGCAATGGAATTGGGCGTCAACGGATACCTGATGAAGGACGCGCCCCCTGCCGATCTGGCCACGGCAATCAGGCGGGTCGCCGCCGGACACCGCGCGCTCGCGCCCGAATTGGTGCTCGCGGCCTGGGAAAGTCGTGTCAATCCGCTCACTCCGCGGGAAACGGAAATGCTCCGGCGGGCTGCGGACGGGCAGACGGTGTCGGACATCGCGGATGCGATACGACTGTCCGCGGGCACTGTCCGAAACTATCTCGGCAACTGCATCACAAAACTCGGTGCTCGAAGTCGTCTCGACGCTGTACGCATCGCCCGGGAAGCGGGATGGCTGCCTCCAGCCGAGGGGACGGCGGCTCCGCAGGACAGGACGCAGTGAGCTCGAAATGGCCGGTCGAGGGGGCCCACGCCCTGCACCGGCCGCCGAGTTCGGCGGCGCGTAACGCGAGATTGGAAAGTCCGCCCCCGGATGCCGGCGTGACGACGTCGTAGGCATCGCGTACACCGTTATTGAGCACGGACAACACGAACGCATCGCCCTTGCGCCGCACGGAGATTGTGCACAAGGTCGCCTCACTGTGCCGGAGAATATTCGCCACGGATTCACGCACCACGGTGGCGAAGAAATTCTGTATTTCGCCCGGCAACACAGTCGCCTCTTCGTCGACCGTGATATCGACGTCCACACTCCTCAGCAAGGACTGAGCGTTTTCCAGTTCGTTGCGGAAGGACAGCACTCCGAATTCATGGGCCATCGAACGCATATCGACGAGGACTTCGCGGGTCAATCCCATAAGACTGTGCAATTCTGATCGGGCCCGCTCGTTCTGATTCCCCAGATAGCGATTGGCCAATTCGCCGCGGATGGTCGCGTACGCCAGTCGACTGGCCAGCAGGTCGTGCATGTCCCGGCCTATCCGCTGACGCTCGTCCTGCAGGGCGCTGCGCACGGCCTGGTCCTCCGACTGATGCATCCAGGCAAGGCGGCACGCGAGCCGGACCAGGGCGGTAACGGCCAGGCCGACGGTCAGCGTCACGGTACCGGCCACGGCCGATTCCGTATACGACAGGCCGTTCCGCCTGCTCACCGCCAGGTCGACGAGCAGAACTCCGAGAAATGCTCCCGTCCCCCGCCAGCCGCGCAGCATACCCGCCGCCGCGCCCGCGATGAAACCCCCCATTCCCGGCCATGTGACCCCGATGGCCACGGACGGCACATAGGTCAGCAGCGCTTGCAGGTGAAGGGACCACGGGGAGAAACGGCGAATTTTCTTCACGCCGGGTGGACTGTGCAGCACCTGAAGAACGACCAGAATCGGTAGGGCAACAACCCAGACAGCGAGGGCAACACCACTGGATCCGGCCGACAGCATTTCAATCAAGCCATTGAACGCCACCCCGACCTGAAGTGCACAGATGGTGCACACGGCTAACCAGGGCGCAGATATCCATCCGTAGATTTTGCCCACCACTCCCCCGCAGTTCGCCAGTTTGTGACCGGTAACCGCGACCAATTGTACGCCTCATGGTCTTCACATTGTTACGGTGAAGTGAAGAGTGCCCCATATCTCTTACCCGAGCCTGCTCCGGCACCGCCCACCCCATTCGCTCCCGAGCCAGGCTCGAGCGGCTGCCTCGATGCTGGACCCCGTCAGCACCTCCGGGTCCACATGGAAAGGGGCTATCGGACCATGCCGAGCAGAACAGGAGCCGGGCGGTGACCCGGCGGGTGGTGATCACCGGAATCGGTGTGCGAGCACCCGGCAGCTCCGGAACGAAAGAGTTCTGGGACGTGCTCACGACGGGGCGCACCGCGACCCGGCGGATCACCTTCTTCGACGCCTCGCCGTTCCGGTCGCGGATCGCTGGAGAGATCGACTTCGACGCCGCGGCCGAAGGGTTCACTCCGCGCGAGACACGGCGCATGGACCGGGCGACCCAGTTCGCCGTCGCGTGCACCAGGGACGCCCTCGCCGACAGCGGTCTCGACTTCGGGACACTCGATCCCCACCGGGTGGGTGTGGCTCTGGGCAGCGCGGTGGCCGCGGCGACCAGCCTGGAGAACGAATACCTGGTCATGTCGGACGCCGGCCGCGACTGGCTGGTCGACCCGGCACATCTGTCGCCGTACATGTTCGACTACCTCAGTCCCGGGGTGATGCCCGCGGAGATCGCCCGGGAGGTGGGTGCCGAGGGGCCGGTCACTCTGGTCTCCGACGGTTGCACATCGGGCCTCGACGCGGTCGGGTACGGCGTCCAGCTCATCCGCGAGGGCAGTGCCGACACCGTGCTGGCCGGTGCGGCGGACACTCCCGTGTCGCCCATCGTTGTCGCCTGCTTCGACGCCATCAAGGCGACGACGCCGCGCAACGACGAACCCGAAACGGCCTCCCGACCGTTCGACGGCACCCGCAACGGCTTCGTCCTCGCGGAGGGCGCGGCGATGTTCGTCCTTGAGGAACTCGAGGCGGCTCGGGCCCGCGGTGCGCACATCTACGCGGAGGTCGGCGGCTACGCGACGCGCAGCAACGCGTATCACATGACCGGTCTGAAGAAGGACGGCCGAGAGATGGCAGAGGCGATCCGAGCGGCGCTCGACGAGGCCCGCCTCGACCGGACCACCATCGACTACGTGAACGCACACGGCTCCGGCACCAAGCAGAACGACCGGCACGAGACCGCGGCCTTCAAACGGAGTCTGGGTGAGCACGCGCGCGCCGTGCCGGTGAGTTCCATCAAGTCGATGGTGGGCCACTCGCTCGGCGCGATCGGTTCCATCGAGATCGCCGCCTCTGTGCTGGCCATACGGCACAACGTCGTTCCGCCCACGGCGAATCTGCGTGTCCCGGATCCGGAGTGCGACCTGGACTACGTCCCGCTCACCGCGCGCGAGCAGCGCGTGGACACCGTGCTCACCGTGGGCAGCGGCTTCGGCGGCTTCCAGAGCGCCATGGTGCTGCACGACCCGGAGGTGACTTCCCTATGAGTTCCCGACGCGCGGTCATCACCGGACTCGGTGTCGTCGCCCCCAATGGGCTGGGGGCCGAGGAGTACTGGAAGGCCCTGCTCGCCGGGGAAAGCGGCATAGCCGAGCTGAGCCGCTTCGACACGTCCCGGTACTCGGCCCGGCTCGCCGGCGAGATCAGGGACTTCGACGGGGCGGAGCACCTGCCGAGCCGCCTGATGCCCCAGACCGACATCTCCACCCGCTACGCCCTCGCTGCGGCCGACTGGGCCCTCGCGGACGCGGGCATCGACGCGGGGGCCGGGATCGACGACTACGACATGGGGGTGATCACCTCCACCTCGCAGGGCGGATTCGACTTCACGCACCGGGAATTCCACAAGCTGTGGAGCCAGGGCCCGGAATACGTCAGCGTGTACGAGTCCTTCGCCTGGTTCTACGCGGTCAACACCGGCCAGATCTCCATCCGCAACGGAATGCGCGGCCCGAGCGCGGCCCTCGTCGGCGAACAGGCGGGCGGACTTGACGCGATCGGGCACGCCCGCCGCACTGTGCGGCGTGGAACCCGGCTGGTGCTGAGCGGTGGAGTCGACTCGGCGTTCGACCCTTGGGGCTGGTCGGCTCAACTGGCAGGCGGAAGGGTCAGCACGGCGGACGACCCCGAGCGGGCCTACCTGCCCTTCGACGGTGCGGCGTGCGGCCACGTACCGGGAGAGGGCGGCGCCATGCTGGTCGTCGAGGACGCGGAGTCGGCACGCGAACGAGGCGCGCCCCGGACGTACGGCGAGATCGCCGGGTACGCGGCCACCTTCGATCCGTCTCCGGGCACCGGTCGGCCGCCCGGCCTGCGTCGAGCCGCCGAACTCGCGCTCGCCGACGCACAGTTGACACCCTCGGCGATCGGAGCCGTGTTCGCGGACGCGGCCGGCATCCCCGCGTTCGACGCGGCCGAGGCACAGGCGGTGCGGGAGATCTTCGGGCCCTACGGCGTGCCCGTGACCGCACCCAAGGCGCTGACCGGCCGCATGTACGCGGGCGGCGGCCCCGCCGACATCGCGGCGGCGCTGTTCGCCCTGCGCGACCGCGTGATCCCGGCCACCGCCCACACCACGTCCGTCCCGGACTCCTACGGACTGGACCTCGTTCTCGGTGAGCCACGCCCCGTGCGCGCCGACGCCGTCCTCGTGCTCGCCCGGGGACGGCACGGCTTCAACGCGGCCGTCGTCCTCACCACTGTCTGATCCGGGCTGTACTTCGCGCCCCCACCCACACCTGAGGAGAGCACCAGCCATGACCCTTGATGACCTGCGGGGCACACTCATCGCGTGCGCCGGCGAAGAGGACTCGGTCGAACTGAGCGGAGACATCCTCGACATGACCTTCGAAGACCTCGGATACGACTCGCTGGCGCTGATGGAGAGCGCGGCGAAGATCGAGCGCGATCACGGCATCTCGCTGCCGGAGGAGGCAGTCGCCGAGGCCGACACTCCACGCGCCCTGCTGGCGTTGGTGAACGGCCTGACCGCAACCGCGGCCTGACCGCGCGGAACGTCCACCGGGGCCGCACCACCCACCGGGTGCGGCCCCGTCTTTTCGCCCTTCGTCCTTTCGCCCTTCCGTCGCCGGAGACGTCCAGGAGAACCCATGCCCTCTGCCGTCCTGCACCGAACCCAGCACACCCTGACGGTCGCCGCGGCGGCCGATGCCCTCTACTCCCTCGTCGCGGACGTCAGCCGCTGGCCGGCCGTGTTCGAACCCACCGTTCACGTGCGTCACCTCGAGCATGCGACACGTTCCGAGCGGTTCGAGATATGGGCGGAAGTGAACGGCACGGTCGCTCACTGGACCTCTCGCCGCGTGCTCGACCGAGAGCGCCGCTATGTCTCCTTCCGCCAGGAGCACAGCACGCCGCCCGTCACCTCGATGTCGGGCGGCTGGCTCTTCCGTCCCCTGTCCTCGGGCGGAACCGAGATCGTGCTGCGACACCGGTTCACCGTGGCCGACGACGATCCGGCATCCGTGGCCGCCGTAACAGCGGCGCTCGACCGCAACAGCGAGCGGGAGCTGGCGGCCCTGGGCCGGCTCGCCTCCTGCGGGCACCTCGTGGACGAGGTGGTGTTCGCCTTCTCCGACATCGTCGAGCTGCCCGTCTCCGCGGCTGAGGCGTACGCGTTCGTGGCGCACGCCGAACGCTGGCCGAACCTGCTGTCGCACGTCACGCGGGTGGAACTCACCGAGTCGCAGGCCGAGATCCAGCACATGGAGATGGACACCCTGACCCCGGACGGCTCACAGCACACCACACGCTCGGTACGTGTCTGCCGGGACGGCGAGTGGATCGCGTACAAGCAGCAGATCGCTCCGCGCCTGCTGGCCGGACACAGCGGCAACTGGTCGTTCGCCGACAGCCCTTCGGGGGCCGTCGCCACCGCGCGGCACACTGTGGTGATCAATCCGGACGCGGTGGCCGAGATCCTGGGTCCGGACGCGACCCTGGCCGACGCCCGCGCCCATGTGCGCAGTGCGCTGGGCCACAACAGCCGGGCCACGCTGCAGCGGATGGCCGCGGCGCACGCGTGACACCGTCCCGGCGCACTGTGCGGCCGGGCGGGCACCGATACCATCGGTGCCCGCCCGGCCGCCGCCCTTTCAGGCCGTCAGCCGCCGCGCGTACTCGACGGCCGCGGGCTGGAACTGCAGTACCACGTGACTGGCCGCGCTGTGCGCGTCGCGCCATGCCCGCTGCAACGGAGATCCCTGCTGCTGGCCGCGGGTTCCCGCGCCGCGCAGGAGCCGCTCCACCGCGGTGACCGACAGGTCGGCGGCCAGCGCGCAGTCCCGGGCCGCCCGGCCGACCTCCATGGTGTCCACCGTTCCACGGTCCGCCGTCGTGGCGGCCCGCAGCAGCAACAGCTCCGCGGCGTCGGTCTCACCGGTCGCCCGGGCCAGATCGGCGGCAGCGGCGTCGGTGAGCGAGCCGCGCCCGGAAGCCAGGGCCAGCCAGGCGTCGGCCGCCGCACGGGCGGCACCGAGGACCGGCGCGGCGAAGCACAGGCCGTTGACGGCCTTCAGCGGCACCCGGTGACACGGGCTCGCACCGTCCCGCGCCGCTCCGGTGACCACGGTGTCCCGCGGGAACGAGCGGTGAGCGGGTACCAGCACATCGTCCATGACCAGGGTGTGACTGCCGGTGCCGCGCATCCCCACGCTGTCCCAGGAGTCCTCGAAGGCGTAGGCATTCCGCGGCACGGCGAAGAAGCGGGTCTCGGCGGTGGCGCCGGACGGGGTGACGGCGCAGACCAGGGCCCACTCCGAGAACTCGACGAGGCTCACGTAGGGCCAGCGTCCGCCCACCCGCCAGCCGCCCGGCGTCGGCTCGGCCCGGCCGAGCGGCATGAGAGCCCCCACGACGAGGGTGTCGGGACCGTCCTGCCAGATGTCGGCCTGTCCCTGCTCGGGGAGATACGCCGCCATACGGGGCAGGTGGGCCGTCAGGGACGCACCCCATGCGGCGGAGGTGCAACCGGCACCCACCGTGGCGACCGCGGTGACGACGTCGGTGAACCGACCGGCCCGGCCCCCGTGCGCGACGGGTGCGAAGTGGCGGGCGAAACCCGCGGAGATCAGCGACTCCACGACTGCCTCGGGAAGCGACCGACGGTGTTCGGCCTCGGTCGCGTGCTCTGCGGCGAGCTTGGCGACGTCCACCGCCGCGGTGGTCAGCACGGTGAATTCGCTCGGGCGGTCCGGCATGCGGTCCTCTCCTTCTTCTCTCGCGACGTTGCCCGACCCACACTCGCTGGCGAGGCTCGAGTGAGACTGGAGACCGTGCGGCCAGGCTGGCCTTGTCCGTTGAGGCGAGCGAAGGAATCAGCCATGTCGGCAAAGTGGATACTCGTGTTCGGAGCCACGGGGAACCAAGGCGGTTCGACTGCCCGGGAGTTGCTGGCCCGCGGGTGGGCGGTACACGCCTTCGTCCGTGACACGGCGTCAGTGGCGGCGCAGAAGCTGGCGGCAAGCGGTGCGCTCCTGGTGCGGGGTGATCTGGAGGACGCCGGGTCCGTGCGGGCCGCGATGCGCGGAGCCCACGCCGTCTTCAGCGTGCAGACACCGCTCGGACCGGGCGGGGTGCCGGCCGAGGAGCGCCACGGGAATCTGATCGCGGCTGTCGCCGCCGAGGTGGGCGTGCAGCATTTCGTGCACAGCTCGGTGGGCGGTGCCGAGAACCCTGACGGCGTTTTCTGGCGCGAGGCCAAGCTACGGATCGAGGAACGGGTGCGCGAGCTGGGGCTGCCCGCGACCTTCATCCGGCCGACGTACTTCATGGACAACTTCGGCCAGTACCCGCCGCTGTTGCAGGACGGGGAACTGGTCTACCGGCGCGGACTGGCGCCCGGCACGCCACTGCAGATGATCGCCTCCGAGGACATCGGCTTCTTCGCGGCGGAGGCGTTCGACGCTCCGGCGGAGTTCATGGGGAAGGCGTGGGAGATCGCCGGCGACGAACTGACCGGCGAGATGATCGCCGAGGTCTTCCAGCGGCACACCGGGATCGCCACGCGCTACGAGGCGGTCCCCATGGACGTGCTGCGGCAGGAGAGCGAATGGCAGGCCACCGCCTACGACTGGCTCAACCGGGTCGGCTACACGGCCGACCTGACGGCCCTGCGACGACGCAAGCCCGGCCTGCTCACTCTGGAGGCGTGGCTGGCGCGAACCGCCTGGGCGCCGGCGGAGCACCACCGCGCGCCCCGCACCGCGGGCGTGGAGCGCTCCTCGCGCTGAACGAGCCCCGTGGCCGGGGATCAGAGAGTCGGCAGGCCCTCGGTCACCTCGGCCAGGAGCTCGGCGAGGTCTTCGGCAGCGGTGGTGCCCGACACGACGTAGCGGCCGTCGATCACGATCGACGGCACGCCGCCGATGCCCAGCGCCAGCCCTTCCGCACGGTCGGCGTGCACGGCCGTCTCGAACCGGTCGCCCGACAGCACCTCGCGTGCCTCGTCGGCGGGAACGCCGACCTCGGCGACGAGCGAGACCAGGGTGTCGTGGTGCGCGAGGTCACGGCCCTCGGCCCAGTAGGCCCCGTACAGACGGGCCACCGCCTGTCCGGCCAGGCCGTGCTCGGCCGCCAGGTGCACCATGCGGTGGGCGTTCATGGTCCGGCAGGGGCGTACCAGGTCGGGCCGGAAGTCCAAACCGGCCGAGGCCGCCCGGGGCGCGATGCGCGCCATGGCGGCCTCGGCGGCCTCGCGACTGCCGTTGAAGCGGGCGAGCGCGTCGAACAGGCTGGGCACAGCCTCCTCCGGGTCGCGATCCGGCGCGGGAGGACCGGGCATGAGCTGGAAACTGCGCCAGAACACCTGGACGTCCGGCCGGTCACCGCGCAGGGCCAGGGCCGTGAGCAGGTTCCGGGAGCCGTAGTAGCAGTGCGGACAGGCGAGATCGGTCCAGATGTCGACGCGCATCGGCGCTCCTCGGGTGGTGGGGTCAGTAGCGGGCGAGCCGCTCCAGCAGCGGGCCGGCCTGCAGCAGTACGGCCCGTTCGGAAGCGGTGAGGCCCAGGGCCTCGATGGCCTTCGTCAGGTAGTCGGTGCGTGCCCGGCGGCCGGCGTCCAGGACTTCCTGGCCGCTCGGCGTGATCGCGTAGGCGTCGCCGTCCACGGCCTCGACCAGACCGCGTGACGCGAGTCCGGCGAGGGTGTCGCGCGCCGCCTCGGCCGGCACCTCGTCGTGGGCGGCCAGCTCCCGCACCGTCCTGGGCGCCCGGTTGTTCGTCAGCTGCACCAGGAGGGTGAGCTCGGGCACCGCGGGCGGGTTCTCGGGGAGTTCCTTGCGCAACCGGCTGCCCAACTGCATGGCACCGCGGCGAACCCAGTCGGCGATCGGCCGGACGTCCTCGCCGGGGCCGACGTCCTGCGGCGCGGTGATGCTGCGTTCGAGCCGGTAGCCGGTCATGGAGGGGCCGTCGAGGACTCCCGGCAGCTCGCGGATGGCCCGGCGCATGGCCTCCTTGTCCGGGTTGCGTTCGAAGGACTTCCGGTACGCCTCCTCGGTGGTCCACTGCGCGTAGTTGACCAGCGAGGTGCCGTCCGTGCTGAGGTGGTAGTTGGCCGAGAGGAAGCCGGGGCAGTGGCGCACCCAGGCTTCCACGTCCCGCGAGAGCATCTCCACCAGCGCCTGTTGGGTGGCGGCGTCCTTGGTCTTGACGGTGACGAGGGCGATGAAGCCCGCGTTGGACACGGATGACGACACGGATGACACGGTCATGGGTCCTCCCTGGATCGGCTGCTACGGGCCAGGTTGATCAGGACTCCTCGACGCCGCCTCGATGCCCGGTGGAGCCCGGCTCGGGCGACGGTTCGTCGGGGAGCGGAAGGGCCAGCCGGCGGATCATCCGCCGCAGCTGGTCCGCGTACTGCTCCTGGAAGGCCGGATCCGACGCCTCCATGCCGAAGATCCGGCGAACGAGCTGGGGCATGGTGACGGGCGCGGCCACCGCACCGATGAGCAGCAGTACGGCGGAGGCGGGGTCGATGTCCTCGGCCAGCTCCCGGCGGTCGCGGCGTGCGTAGGTGTGCGAAAGGTCCTCGCGCTCCTCGGGCTCGTCGGCCGACAGTTCCGACGGGTTGGTCAGGCCACGCCACAGGCCGAGCCGCATGGGCCGGGGATCGCGCAGCGCCTCCTGAAGGTGCCGGACGACAGCCTCGTCCAGCGGCAGGTCGGGCCCACCGAGGCTGCTCTCACGTTCCTGCCATGCCTTCTGCAGCTCGCGGTACAGGCCGAGCTTTCCGCCGAAGTAGTAGCTGATCAGCTGTTTGTTGACGCCCGCACGGTCGGCGATCTCCTGCACCCGCGCGCCGTCGAAGCCCTTGAGGGAGAACACGTCGAGTGCCGCCTCCAGCAGTTGCCGGCGGCTGCGCTCGGCGTCGAGCACACGGTCCTCGGGGCGCGGGGACCGGCGCGGGCGGCGCGGAGCCGACCCCTCTTTCCCATCCGTCTTCTTCTGATCCACCAGGCCATGCTAGCGCGTCTCAACCACCCAGCCAACGTCTTCATCTATCTGGTTGACACGGTTGTCCACGTGGGCAACCATGCCCTCATGTCCACAGACAGTGCCCGAACCGACACGGGCGGGGCGGCCTCCGCCGCGCCACCGCGCGCCCTGAGCCCCGAGGTCCGCCGCATCGCCGTGGTGGTGGTGGCCGGGGCGATCGCCTCGCTGCTCGACTCGACGATCGTCAACATCGCGCTCGACCACCTCACCCGCGAACTGCACACGGGCCTCAACACGGTCCAGTGGGTCGTGACCGCCTATCTGCTGGCTCTCGCCTCGGTCATTCCGGTGACCGGCTGGGCCGCCCGGCGGGTGGGCGCCACCCGCCTCTATCTCAGCTCGATCGTCCTGTTCACTCTGGCCTCCGTCGCCTGTGGACTGGCCCAGAACGTCGAGCAGTTGATCGCTCTACGGGTCCTCCAGGGCATCGGCGGCGGCCTGACCCTCCCGGTCGGCCAGATGATCCTGGCGAAGAAGGCCGGGCCGCAGAACATGGCCCGGGTCATGAGCATCATCGGCATCCCGATGGTGCTGACGCCCGTGATCGGCCCGACCATCGGCGGGCTGCTCCTCGACGGACCCGGCTGGCGCTGGATCTTCTTCGTCAACCTGCCGATCGGGGCGCTCGCCCTCCTGCTGGGGCTACGGCTGCTGCCCCGCGAGCAGCCCGAGGAGGCCGGCCCACTGGACGTGACCGGCCTGGCGATGATCTCGCTCGGCATGATCGGCCTCACCTACGGCCTGGCCGAACTGGGCAACACCGGCAGGTTCACCGTCACCGTCATGGTCTCGCTCGCCGCCGGACTCCTGCTCACGGCGGGCTTCGTCCTGCACGCCCTCCGGGTCAGGCAGCCCCGCCGCCCGCTGCTGGATCTGCGGCTCTACGGCAACAGGGCGTTCGGCGCCGCCTGCCTCGCCACGTTCTGCCTGGGCGGAGCCATGTACGGCGGGATGATCCTGATGCCGCTCTACTACCAGGCCGTACGTCATGAGGACGCCGTGACCACGGGACTGTTGCTGGGCCCCTCCGGTTTCGGTGCCGCAGCCGCGATGTGGCTGGCGGGCCGGATCACCGAGCGCATCGGCGGTGGACTCACCGCCGTCATCGGCGGGTTGGTGAACATCGCCTCGACCCTGCCGTTCGTGATGATCGGCGCGCACACCTCGTACGTGGCGCTGAGCCTGGCGATGGTCGTCCGCGGCTTCGGGATCGGGATGTCCATGATGCCGGCGATGACCGCCGCCTACCGGGTCCTCGGCCGGAGCAAGATCAACGACGCCACCCCGCAGCTCAGCATCCTGCAGAGGATGGGCGGTTCCATCGGCACCGCGGTCATCGTGGTGGTCCTGCAGAACAGCCTGGCCGGGACGCACGGCTCCACGGCCGCCATGGCGGACTCCTTCGGAGTCGCGTTCGGATGGGTGCTGGGTGTCACGCTGGTCGCCCTGGCCGCCACCGCCGTGCTGGCGGCGGTCGAGCGGCCGGTGTTCGCCGCGCAACGCGCCCAGAAACGACAGGCAGCGCTGGAAGCGAGCGGAAAGGCATGAGCATGAGCTTCACCGAGGCCGAACTCGACTACCTCAAGGGCCAGACCCTGGGCAGGCTGGCCACCGTGGCGCCGGACGGCGTCCCGCAGAACAACCCTGTCGCCTTCCGCCACAACCCGGTGACCGGGACGATCGACATCCAGGGCCGCGCACTCGGCGACACCCGTAAGTTCCGCAACGTGCAGGTCAACGAGAACGTCTCCCTGGTGGTCGACGACATCGCCTCCTTCAGTCCCTGGCGGGTACGCGCCGTCGAAGTCCGGGGCCGGGCCGAGACGATCACGGGCGTCGAGAAGCACATGGAGCACTTCAGCGGGGAGATGATCCGGATCCATCCGACCCGGATCCTGTCCTGGGGCCTCGACCCCGGGCGGCCGGGCATCCACGCCCGCGACGTGTGAGGGACGGCCGAGGGGGGACGACCATCCGGTCGTCCCCCCTCCCGTGTCAGCCCACAGTCCGTCGGCCCAGGCCGCCGGGACCGCTTCAGCCGAGGATGCCCACCCGGGCCCGGCGAGCCACGAGCCGCGCCCCCTGGCCCCACAGGGGATCGGCGAACAGCCCGAGCCCCAGTGACAGTTGACGGACAGTCACCTCCTCCTCCGGTCCCGGCTCGGCACGCGCCAGATACTCGTCCGCCCCGAGCCGGAGTCCGACGCCCGACACGGCGAACACCTCGTCACCGTCGACCAGCCACCGTGCTCGCCCCGCCCGGGAGTCGACCGTGATGGCCAGGTCGTGCCAGGACGCCGCCGAACGAGGGGCGACCGGTATGGCGTACGAGAAGGTGCCGTGCTCCGCACCGGGGCGCGGCAGACGCTCGTACAGCGCCCAGACGCGACCGTTCGTGAGGGCGAAGTCGAAGACCATGCCGGACTCCATGTCCACGCAGATCATCGCCGCCATGCCGCACTTCAGGGTGGCGTCCGGGTCCGCGACGGCTTCGCCGTAGGGGTGCCCGTCGGTGCCGTAGAGCTCGGCGGACAGCACCGCCTCCGCACGGAATTCACCCTCGTCCGGCAGGGGGAAGCCCTTGCGGCTGTCCCCGGAGGCGGGAAGCGCGAAGGCGGCCCACCGCAGGTGCCCCGATCCGTCGTGCCCGTCGGGCGCCGGGGCGAACGCCGGGCGCCCCGTCCCGGGGTTGCGCCCGCTGGGCACCACGGACAGCCCCTCCGGCGACAGGGTTGCCACACCGTCACCCTTCGGCAGCCACGAAAGCGGCCGGAGCTCCCACCGCTCCCGTCCGCCCGGTGTGTTCCACCCGGCGAAGTCGTCCTCGAACAGGACCGTCTGGACCGAACTCACTTCTTCTCCTTGAGGGTTGAGCGGGGAGGACAGGGCGTGCACCGGCGACGGGACGTCGTCATGACGCGACCCCCGACAGCTGCCATGCCTCGGCGCAGTCACGGAGGATCACCAGCCGCTGAGCCTGTGTGGTGGCCGCGGCCGAGACCATGACGCCCAGCGTGGTCACCCCCACCTCGGCGTACTCGGCCATCCGTTCGGCTATCCGCGGCACCGGCCCGATGAGGGCGGTGCGGTCGATGAAGTCGACGGGCAGCGCCCGGGCGGCCCCCGCCCGGTCGCCGGCGGCCAGCCGCTCCCGCAGCGCGTCCGCGACATGGCCGTAGCCGAGCCGGCGGGACAGCGCGCAGTACACGTTGCGCTCGGCATCGCCGATGCCCATGAGATAGACGTACTGGTCGCGCAGCAGGTCCGCGGCGGTGGCCGGATCGGGTCCGACCGCCGTGGGCAGACTCGGCAGCACTTCGAAGCCCGCCATGTCGCCGCCCGCCCGTTTCCGGCCGCCCTCGATCTCCGTGACCGCCTCGGCCACCGCTTCGGGCGCGGTGAACACCCCGATCCAGCCATCGGCGATCTCGCCGGCGAGCCTGAGGTTCGCCGGCCCCACCGCCGCGAGGTAGACGGGCAGGTCCGCGCGCACGGGTTCCGTGAGCACATGGAGCGGGGCGGTGCCGCCGACGGAGTAGTGACGCCCCTCGTACCGGACCGGACCGCCGGCCAACGCCCGGCGTACCACCTCCACGTACTCCCGGGTACGGGCCAGCGGCCGGTCGGCGGCGGCGGCGTACCAGCCCTGCGCCACATCGGGGTTGGAGACACCGAGGCCGAGCCTGAACCGCCCGCCGCTCAGCGCGTCGAGCGTCGCGGCGGTGAGCGCCGTCAGCCCGGGCGGACGAGCGGGGATCTGCATCACCCCCGAGATCAGGGCCACCCGCTCGGTCTGTCCGGCGACCAGTCCCAGCAGGCTCGCCGCGTCGGAACGGTATCCCTCGGGGGCGAGGACGGCCGCGTAGCCGAGTCGTTCTGCGGCGCGGGCCAGTTCGGCCGCGCCCTGGTAGGTGAGATTCACAGCGAGGCGCATGGCACCGGACTCCTGGTGTGCTCGGAATGACGGATCACAGCAGGTGGCAGCCGCCGTCCACGTACACCACCTGCCCGGTGGTGTACGTCGCGTCGACGAGGTGCCGTGCGGCCGTCGCGACGTCCTCGGGTACTCCCACCCGGCGCAACGGCGCGTTCTGCCGTACGTACTCCGCGATCGGCGCGAAGAACGCGTCGTCCGCCGTCCACGGGGTCTCGATGAGGCTGGGAGCCACGGCGTTGACCCGGACCTCGGGACCCACCGCCTTCGCCAGCAGTCGCGTCATGTGCTCGAGGGCGGCTTTGCTGACCGCGTACGGGATGGAACTGCCCGCGGTCCGGCTGCCGGCGATGGACGAGACGTTGACCACGGCACCGGCACGGGTCCGCGCCAGGTGCGGCATCGCCGCCACGGTGGTCTGCCAGGTGCCGATGACGTTGAGGTCCAGGATGTCGCGCCACACCGCGGGAGTGGCCGCTTCCAGGTCCCGGTGCGCGATGGCCCGGGTACGGCCCGCGCTGTTCACCAGCACGTCCAGCCTGCCGAAGTGCCCCACCACGGTGGAGACCAGGTCCCGGGACTCGCCCTCGTCCGACACGTCGGCCCGTACGTAGATCGCGTCGGGCAGTGTCGCGGCCACCTTCTCACCCGCCTCCACAGAACTCGACGAGTTCACCGCCACCCGGTAGCCGTCCTCGGCCAGTCGCCGGACGATCGCCTCTCCGATCCCCGAGGAGGATCCGGTCACCAGGGCGACGGGACCACTCGCGGCCATCAGTAGTTGCCCAGTCCGCCGCAGACGTTGAGTGCCTGCGCGGTCACGGCCGCGGCGTCGTCCCCGACCAGGTACTCGACCATCGCCGCCACCTCGCGCGGCTCCACGTAGCGGCCCATCGGGACGCGCGCCGTGATCCGGTCGAAGGTCTCCTGCTCACTCACGCCCCAGATACCCGCGTAGTGCTCGCGCACGCGTTCCGCCATCGGTGTCTCGACGAATCCCGGGCAGACGGCGTTGACCGTGATCCCGGTACGGGCCAGTTCGAGTCCCAGGGCCTTGGTGAAGCCGACCACGCCGTGCTTCGAGGCGGAGTACGGGGCGGCATGGACCACACCCTGCTTTCCCCCGGTGGAGGCGATGTTGATGATCCGGCCACGCCCCCGCTCCCGCATCCCACCGGTGGTCAGCACCTCCTTCGTCATCAGGAAGACGCCGGTGAGGTTGATGGTGATCACGTCGTTCCACAGCTCGTCCGGGATCTCCGCGGTGGCACCGCCTCCGCTTCGGCCCGCGTTGTTGACCAGGATGTCGACCGGTCCGTAGCGATCCACCGCCGCGCGCACGTATCCGCGTATCTGCTCGGGGTCGGCGACGTCGCAGACCGTGGCGTCGACGTCGTGTCCCCGGTCGCGCAGTTCCTTGACGGTGGCCGTGAGCCGGGCCTCGTCCCGGGCGCAGAGGAAGACACGGGCGCCCAGCCCGGCCAGCCGTTCGGCGATCTCCAGACCTATGCCACTGGTCGCTCCGGTCACCAGCGCCACCGGCGATGCGGTCGCGGTCATGTGCCCTCCGTATGTCGTGGCCGTTGGGTTCCGTCGAGCCTCCTGGAAACCGGTCGAGCCACGCTGGAGGGAGCTTGGAGTGCCCCCCGGCCGCCCTCCACCCGCACTCCAGTGGGCCGGCCGAGCATGTCCCGAGCCCATCCGGACCCAGGAAACAGGAGGCATCCAGGTGACCGAGACCAACGTCGTACCCGAGACCGACGCCGTACCCGCCGTACCCGGCGAACTCCTCGTACGCGTGCAGCACTTCTACGCGCACCAGATGCAGGCACTGGACGGCGGCCGGTTCGAGGACTACGCGGCGACCTTCACCAAGGACGGGGAGTTCCAGCACTCGCCGCAGGCGGAACCGGCCGTCGGACGGGACGGGATCACCGCCGAACTGGTCGCCTTCCACAAGCGCTTCGACAATGACCCGGTGCGGCGCAGGCACTGGTTCAACCACATCGCA
Organism: Streptomyces xylophagus; assembly: GCF_000716435.1. Classification (GTDB taxonomy): domain Bacteria; phylum Actinomycetota; class Actinomycetes; order Streptomycetales; family Streptomycetaceae; genus Streptomyces; species Streptomyces xylophagus. The sequence goes on along the minus strand of NZ_JNWO01000004.1, from coordinate 120,503 downwards.
CTCACCGAGCAGGCCGACGGGTCCTACCGGTCCAGGGTGTACGCGCTGGTGGTGACGGTCCGCCCGGGGGGCAAACCGGAGATCGCCCCGAGCTGCGTCGTCCACGACGTGCTGGTGATCGAGGGCGACACCGTACTGACCCGGTCCCGGTGCGTCGAGCACGACCAGATGTTCTGACGCGGAGGGGTCGTACGGCTCGACCGCACCGCACTCGGCGCTCCGGTACTGCCGAACCTGCCGGCGGGGCGCCGCGTCCTGCCCGAGCCGGCTCGACGGATCCGCACCCCACGGGAACCGGCCGTCGTCGCCGCGCTCGACGCGACCGGACACGAGGACGGCGTCCTCCGGCTCCGGACCCTGAAGGAGGCATACGTCAAGGCACTGGGTACAGGGCCGCGCGTGCCGTCGCGCGGACTCGGCGCCGGCTTCGACGGGTCGTGCCCGGACGGCCCGGACGGCTGGTCGTTCGCCACCCGGACCGTCCGGCTCGGCCCCGCGTCCTGTCTCGTCGGCGCGGCGGCCGTGGTGTCAGCCCGCGAGCCGTAGGGCCGACGCCCGGTCGGTGTCCAGGAGGGGATCCCCATCGAGCACCGCCCGGTGCAACCGCTGAAGGCGGGGGCTGGGCTCCACGCCCAGCTCCGCGTTCAGCTGGTCACGCAGCTGCCGGAACTCCTCCAGCGCCCGCCAAGGGCTGCCCGCGCGGTAAAGGGCGATCATGAGCTGGGCACGCAGACTCTCATTCAGTGGATGACGAGCGGTCAGCACACGGAGCTCGGGAACCAGTGAGGTGTGCCGGCCGAGGCGGAGATCCGCCTCGATCCGCTGCTCGAGCGCCGTCGTCCGGGCCTCTGCCATGCCGATGGCTTCGAGCTCGAGCACCAGGCCCTTGGGCACATCGGCCAGGACCGGACCGCGCCACAGCGCCAGAGCATTCCCCAGCAGCAGGGCGGCGGAGCGCGCGTCCCCGGCCTCGAGAGCCCTCGAACCGCACACCAGCGAGTCCTGGAACTGAGTGAGATCGTGGCCCTGATCAGCAGGGATCAGACGGTAACCGCCATAGGAGGTGGACAGGACGTCCCTGGGTGACATATCACCGTCACCGTCCAGGGCCTCGCCTATCTTTCGGCGCAACTGAAGGATGTACGTCTGCAGAGTGGTCGAAGCGCTGCGTGGCACCGAGTCCCCCCAGACCTCCTCGATCAGCGTGTCGACCGGAACGGCGCGGCCGGGCCGGAGTGCCAGCAGCGCGAGGATCTGCCTGGGCTTGCCCGCCGTGGGGACGATGGACCTGCCGTGGTACTCGACGGCGAGTGGACCCAAGACACATATCTGCATGGTCTCTCTCCATTCGTGCGATCTCGTGGGGCAAGGCACAGCCGCAGAGTGACACTGAGTGCCAGATCAATTCCAGGGCGTGCCGCACGAGTTCGCCAATGCAGTCCACACGGCGCACATATGCGTTTCGCATATGTGCTGCCGAGGCGTCGCGACGACCGGTGACCGGCCTCAAGCGGGCCTCCAGTCGCGCAGCCGACGATGTGCGACGTCCAGGATGCGCACGAGGGAGCCCACATGACCGAAGACGTCGAAGGAGTCACCGAGAAACTCGCGCCCCGGCTCGAGGAGGTCGCCGACGGGATCTTCGCCCATCTGCAACCGGACGGCGGCTGGTGTCTCAACAACGCCGGCCTGATCGTCTCCGGCGGCCGGTCGGCCCTGGTGGACACAGCCGCCACCGAGGCCCGTGCACGTGCTCTGCGCGAAGCCGTGCTCGGCGTGACGCCCATTCCGCCGCGGACCGTGATCAACACCCATTCCCACGGAGATCACACCTTCGGCAACTTCCTCTTCCCCGAAGCTGTCGTGGTCGGCAGCGAGCGGACCCGCACCGAGATGGACACGGTCGGTCTGCATCTCACCGGGCTGTGGCCCGAGGTGTGCTGGGGCGGCGTCGAAGTCGTCCTCCCCGAGGTGACGTTCCGGGAGAGGCTGACCCTGCACATCGGCGGGACGACGGCGGAACTGCTCTGCCTGGGGCCCGCGCACACCGCAGCGGACACCGTGGTGTGGCTGCCCGCACAGCGAGTGCTGTTCACCGGTGACCTGGTGATGTCCGGCGTGACCCCCTTCTGCCCGATGGGCTCGGTGGCCGGCTCCGTGGAGGCCATCGCCGTACTGCGGTCGCTCGGTGCCCGCACCGTGGTGACGGGGCACGGACCGGTGGGCGGCACCGAGGTGCTCGACTCGGCCGAAGGCTATCTCCGTCTCGTCCAGCGACTGGCACGCGAGGGGGCCGCGGCAGGACTCACACCACTGGAGACCGCCCAGGAGGCGGACCTGGGCCCCTACGGCGAGTGGATCGATGCCGAACGGCTGGTGCCCAACCTGCACCGTGCGTACGCCGAGGAACGGGGCCAGGCCGTCGGGGACGCCGCGGAGATGCCTGCTCTGTTCGCCGAGATGGTGGAGTTCCACGGCGGGCTCCCGGCCTGTCACGCCTGAACCGTCTTCTCGGCCGTCCCGCCCCACGACCGAAACGTCCCCCGCTGGTACAGCACCGGTCGACGGGGGTGCAGGTGTACGGCCTCCATGCGCCCGATGAGCACATGGTGGTCGCCCGCCTCCACCACCCGGTCCAGGGTGCACTCCGCGTACGCCAGGACGCCGCGGTCCAGGACCGGTACCTCGCGGACCACCTCGCTCGGAAACCACGGCAGTCCCACGAACTTGTCGACGGCCCGGCTCGCGAAGACCCGGGCCGTCTCCTCACCGTCGTCCGCGAGCAGGTGCAACACGAACGCCCGCCACGACAGAAGCGACGGCAGGCTACGGGAGCGCCCGTCCACGCAGACGAGAAGCAGCGGCGGTTGCGGCGAGACCGCGGCGAAGGCATTGCAGGTGAACCCCTGAGGCCGCCCGTGGGAATCGACCGTGGTCACCACCGCCACTGCCGTGGGTATCGATCCGAAGAACTCCCGGAAATCCGCAGGCTCCACCCGAGTCATGCCGCCTCCGCACCAGTTCTGTGGCCGACCGAGCCGCTCCCGACCGCCCCTCAGAGCCTCACGTCCGTCGATGGAGGTGCGGTGGAGGGCCACTCGCGCCTCTCGGAGAACGCGGAACACGGGATTCGGGAGCCTGACATCGTGCGGTGGGCAGCGGGCAGCAGCAGACGACTCTGGCGGAAGCTGACGGACGTGGAGAGGCCCACCTGACCGGCCGGGGCGGGCTCCGCGCACGTGCGTCGCGCACCCCGGCCGGCGGGCCGATGGGATCAGGTCAGATACAGGTAGCTCTGCCAGTTCGTGGCGATCCGCGTACGAGCCGAGAAGGAACCCGCGCTCGTGCCGTTCAGCCGCCACAACCGGCCGGCGGTGTCGCGGGCGACCAGGTCGGGGCGGCCGTCACCGGTGAGGTCCCCGGGCACGGCGAGCACGTTGTACGAGGCGAAGCCCGAGGAGAGTCCGATGCGCGGATGGAAGCCGGACTTGCCGGTGCCGAGGAGCCGCCAGAGGACGCCCGCCTTGTCCTGGGCGATCACATCGCCGATGCCGTCGCCGTCGAGGTCGCCGGCGCCCACCAGCCGCTGATAGATCTGCTGGTGGGGGGCGCCCTTGACGCGGGTGCCGAGGCCGCCCGTCGTGGTGCCGGGGAAGGTCCACAGGACGCCTGCCGCGTCGCGTGCCAGCAGGTCGGCTCGGCCGTCGCCGGTCAGGTCGCCCGGCGAGGTCAGCACGTTGTAGGCGTTGAACCCGGTGCCGAGCCGGACGTGCGCGGACTTCGGCGCGATCGGTGAACCGCAGCTGCCGTCGTAACGCGTCAGCGCGCCAGCGGAGTCGCGGATCAACAGGTCGTCGCAGCCGTCGCCGTTCATGTCGCCGAAGGGGACCGGGTAGGAGCCCCGCGGCCAGCCGCCCGCCAGAGCTTTGTGCGCCGAGTCGATCCCGCCGCGGCCGTCTCCGGGCTGGATCGCCAGCCGCCCGGCGGTGTCCATCGTCACGATGTCGCCGACACCGTCCTTGCCGAAGTCGTGGCGCCGCGCGACCGACGACCACACCGCCAATGAACCCGCCGCGGTCGCGGACTGACCCGCGTGGTCGGCGGCCCTCGCGGTCAGCGTCCAGCGGTACGTGCCCGTGGGGACCTTCCTGCCGTCGGTGCCGGTGCCGTCCCACGTCGCGGAGATCCTGCCGGTGGCCGGACCACCGGTGAGGGTACGGACGGTCTTCCCGCTGTCGGCGGCGATCGTCAGCTTCCAGCTCGCCGCCGGCTTCGACAGGTGCCACACCCCCGTGTACTGACTACCGTCGGCACGCAGATCCACGCCGGCGGGGCTGTCGGTGGAGATGACGGCAAGGGGAAAGGTGGCGACCCGCGGCCATCTGACCGTCACATCTCCCGCGTCGGTGAGGTAGGCGACGGGGCCGCCGAACCGGTCCACGGCCCAGAACCGCCCACGCCGGTCGGCGGCGGCGCCCACCTGGTCCTTCAGCGGGCCCAGTGCGGTGGTGCCCACGCGCTCGGCGGGAACCGCGCCGGGAAAGTAGGTGATGTCGAGCCTTGCCGCCGCCGCGTTCTGGCTGACGAGGTAGCCGTCGGCCAGTTCCGCGTAGCCGGACGGCACCGTGATCACGTGTTTCGTGGTGCGGTCGTAGACGCCTGCTCTCCCGGTGGGACCGCAGGACCAGTAGATCCACCGGCCCACCACCTGGATCTCCTCGGGTGTGCAGGGGGCGCCCACGGACACCGCGGAGCCGAGTGCCTTCATCGACGGCAGGGACACCGCGGAGACGGTGCCGCTCCTGCTCCCCGCGCTCCACAGCTGGTTGCCCCACAGGGAGGCGGCGTGCCAGTGGTCGGTGTGGCTCAGCGCCCTGGTTCCGTCGAGGACGTACTGGAACCGTGCGTCGGGGCGCTGAATGCTGTACGTGCCGGAGGCCGACAGCGTGGGTACCCAGCGTTCCCCGGTGGACCGGACGACGTCGCCCTCCCCGGTGCCGACCAGCCGCAGGCACTCCCCGGTGCACTGCATGTCGTAGGCGGGTTCGCCGTCCGCGGGGTGCCACCCGAGGTCGCCGACGTTCTGCGGGGGCGTGGCGTTCAGCGTGCCCCCCGCGGTCAGCGACAGCGAAGAGCCGGAAAGATACGTGGTCGCGCGGGAGACACCGCTCGGTACGTGCAGCGTGCCGACCCGCAGTTGTCCCTGGTCGACCGCGATACCGCCGACGTCGTACACCGACTGCCGGGGCAGCGGTACGAGGACGCCGACGGCCGGTGTCCCGTCGGCACCGATCGAGATGCGCCGGACCGCCCAGTCGTCCGGGCCCGAGCCGCCCGCGACGTAGACGGCGCCGTCCGCCCCCATGACGGGCTGGAAGTCGGACTGCGGCAGCAGGGTGCGGGCCGCGCCGCCGGCGGCGGGCTGGGCCAGGATCTGGCCGTCGGCACCGGGGTAGACCGCCCAGTCGCCCAGCAACCTCAGATTGACCGTGGAATCCACCTTGAGGAGGGTCGGTGGCGCGTCCGGGTGGTCGCGGTCGACGAGGTACCTGTCGAAGTCGGTGTAGGAGGCGTACAGAATCCTGGTGGCGCTGAGCGACACCACCTGCGTCGCGGAGTCGCCCTCCTCGGGCACCACGGTCAGGCGGGCGGTCGCGAAGTCCAGCAGCGCGTGGAAGCCGGCGGGGCCACCGAAGTCGATGGCGGCTCCCCGGGAGTCCACCAGCGCGTTGGTGACGGTTCCCGGCAGGGTGTCCGGGACGCCGGGCACCAGGTGGTCGACCGGCGCGCCGCCGGCCGCGGGGATCTCCAGCAGGTGCAGCGACCACTTGCCGTGCGTGTTCCGCAGCGTCATCAGGCGGTTCCCGGTGAACACCGTCGTGGCCTTGTCACTGGCCGGCAGGTCGAACTGCACGGCCTTGCCGGTGTCGTAGTTCCGGATCCGGTAGGTGCGGGTGGTGCCGACCTGCTCCAGGCCGAAGCCGCCGTTGACGCCCCACATCTCGCCGAGACGGAGAGGCTTGGGCAGGCCGTTCACGTACGTACCGTCCGGCCGCTCCCAGGTGACCCGCTCCCCCGAATCGACGCCGTAGGACAGAACCCCGGAACCGTCCGCACTGATCGGGACCGCCGGCTTCGTCTGCGGCCCCAGCTCGCCCTTGAGGGTGACCGACGGCAGCCCCGCACTGTCCGCGACCGCGGACCCCGCTCCCGCCCACGGCAGCAGCCCCGCCCCGACCGCCAGGATCGTCACGACCGAGGCGACCGCCCCTGACCTGGTTCTTCGCCATCTCCGCCGACGTCTTTCGCGCGCCATGCGCCCCACCCCTGGTCCGTTGGTCCCTCGAACACGACGTGTGATCGCTGAACACCGCGAACGGCGTTCAGCCGATGTGCCGACCATTGGACGCCCGGTCCCGGCGGAACGTTGTACGAGGACGACGTGGCGTGCTACCGGCCGAAGCCCTCACGGTGGCCACCGGCGCCGCCGCTGACGACATCACGCGCGCCGTCGTGGGCTGCGGACCAGTTGAGCCGGAAGCCATGCGCGCGTCCGGTCTCTCCACGGGCGCAGCGGGGCTTGCGAGTCGGTCGTGTACGACGGGCGGGGTGATCACCGCCCGCCGAGACGCTTCTGTCCGAGTGCGCGATCGTGGCCGGGATGGCACGGGCGACGCTCCCGGACTCGATGACGCCGCGGCAGTGGTACGTCCAGGACTACGACCGCATCCGCGACACGATGGCCCGGGTCCTCCCGGGCTTCGAGGACTTCAACCGGCGGGTGCGCGAGCCGCTCGGCTTCCGCATCACCCAGCCCGCCCGAGGGCATGCTCGTACTCTCCACCATGCGTTCGCACGACCAGTGGAACACCACCGGACGGGCGGGGCCTGGCCGCATTCGACCTGATCGACATCACGAGCCACGCCCGAACTCAACATCCTGTGCGGGCTCGACGACTACAGCAGGCAGAGCGATCAGCCCCTGATGAAGCACCAACTCGTCACGGTCACCCCGTCACAGGCAGCACAGTCATGGCAGGCATCACAGGCATCACAGGCATCACAGGCATCACAGGACGGTCGCGTGTAGAGCAGCCAGCTTCTCTACGTCGGTGGCCTCGGCCGACGTCACATACGTGACGACCCTGAGGTCGGTGCCGGCGGGCATCAGGACCTCGACGTCGAGGGCGACGTCACCCACCAGGGGATGTTCGATGGTCTTGCGGTCGCCGACGTAGGGGCCGGCGGTGCCGTTGCACCACAGACGGGCGAAGCGTCGGTTGCTTCGCAGCAGGCCCTCGACGAGTGAGGCAAGACGTTCGTCATGGGGATGGGCGGCCGCTGTCACCCGCAGGTCGGCGACCAGATCCTCCTCCTGCGCCTCGTCGCCCTTCCACGACCAGACGGGCCATGCCGCGACCGGGTCCCGGTCCCGTCCGTCGCCCGACTGGAACATCCCGGCGACGAGATTGCGCCCGTCCCAGCCGTACGCGCGGGGATCGCCGATCGCGGCCGTCCACATCCTGTTCCAGCCGACAATGGTCCAGTCGGCGGCGAAGACCCCGGCGGGAATCCCGCCCAGCTGCTGGTGGACCAGTCGCCGCACATTCACGGGTATGTGCCTGGCGACGTTCCCGGCGGAGGGCGGTGCGAGTTGGGCGCAGCGGAACAGGTGGTCACGCTCGGTCGGGTCGAGACGGAGTGCTCTGGCCAGGGCCGCGACCACTTGGGCCGAGGGGTTGCGAGCGCGGCCCTGCTCCAGCAGCACCACGTAGTCGACCGATATGCCCGCCGAGCGGGCCAGTTCCTCGCGGCGCAGTCCGGGAATGCGCCGCTCCCCGCCGGCCTCCGGCCCGCTGTCCTGGGGCGGCATGCGCTCACGCCAGCCGCGCAGTGCCATGCCGAAGTGATTCGTCGTCGCCATGCGGGCAATCGTCGTCCCGAGGCCGCGGACGACACGAAGCTTTCCGCGGCCGCACGACGCATTCGTTACAGGGGACGGGGACGTGGGTCATCGGATCATCCAGGTCTGGTTGTCCCAGTTGTCGCACTCCCAAAGGACTACGACCGTTCCGCTCGTGCCGCCGAAAATGGTGACGCATTTCTGTGACTGATCGGCCAGCAGTTCCGTACCGGAGAAGTGGAATCGCTGGGCGGCATCGCCGTCGCACCCGGTCAGTTGGATCTCGGTCCGGTCGGCGGACGCCCCTCCGGCCACGGTCATGCACTTCCCCGCCGACCGGAAGGTCCCGTCCGATCCGATGAGCCATCGCTGCGTCGCGGAGTCGTCGCATGTGGCCTGGACCAGCTGTGTCCCCTCGGTCCCGGCGCCGCCGCTCAGGCACTTCTCCGTGGCGGGTACGACCAGGGCATGGCCGGTCGGGGCGGCCGACGATCCGGATCCGCTGCCCGTGGACGGGCTCTCGGCTCCGGGTTGCGTGCCGGAATCCTCCTGTCCGGCCTTGGGCGTCGACTCCTGTGAGGGCTTGCGCGTCGTCGCCGACGTGGTGTCGGCGCTCGTAGAACTCGACGGTGAGGTTGAGGAGGAGACGGGAGAGGCTGTCGGCGTGTCCGCGGACGGCGGCGGCGTGGTACCGCCGGCGGGCAGCGAGCCGGCCGACGCTCGGGTGTTGCCGGTGTTCTTCTCCCCCGTCCTGTCGATCAGCGACGAGGTCGTGAGCAGTGCCGCCGTGGCGACCACGGCGGCCACGGCGGCCAGCACGGCCGGCTTCTTCGCGCGGCCCGTTCGGCCGGAGGGCCGACGCGCCTGCGGGGCTGTCGTGGCCGGCTTCGGGGGTTCCGCCGCCAGGTCGGCAGCGGATGCCTCGGGTGTTCTGGGCCCCGGGTCCGGCCCCGGGTCCGGCTCTGGGTCCGGGTCCGGGTCCGGGTCCGGGTCCGGGCTCTGGGCCGGCTCTGAACTCGGGGCCGGAACCGGACTCAGGGCCGGCTTCGCCGCCGTAGCCGGAGTGTCGGCGGGCGCCGTTGTGGCGACAGGCGGAACGGTGGCGGCGGGCGGAGTGGTCGCGGCAGGCGGAATGGTGCCGGCAGGCGGAGCGGTCGCGGCAGGCGGAGTCGGGGGGTAGCCCGCTCGGTGTGTCCGTCGCGGGTCGGCGCCCACCGTCCGCAAGAGGCGTTCCGCGTCCTCGGCCGATATGCGGTCGGCCGGTCTGGGGGCGAGCAGACCCTGGATCAGCGGGGTCAGCGGGCCGGCGCCCCGGACCTCGGGGGCCGGTTCCATGGCGATGGCGTACATCGTCTCCGTCACGGTGTCCCGGAGGAACGGTGAGCGCCCGTCCACCGCCTGGAACAGCGTGGCGCCCAGTGCCCACAGGTCGGCCTCCGGGCCCGGCTTGGCGCCGACGAGACGCTCGGGGGCCATGAAGTCGACCGACCCCACCAACTGGCCGGTGCGGGTGAGCGCCGAGGTCTCGGCGGCCTGGGCGATGCCGAAGTCGGTGAGGACGACTCGGCCGTCCTCGGCGAGCAGCACGTTCGCCGGCTTCACGTCCCGGTGCAGGATTCCGGCCCGGTGCGCCGCCCGTAACGCGGCGAGCATGCGACGGCCGATCCTGGCGGCCTCCTCGGGCGGGACCGGGCCGTGCTCCTTGACCAGGTCGGCGAGGGTGGTGGACGGCACGTACTCCATGACGATGACGGGCAGGCCCTCGTCGTCCACGACGTCGTGGACGACGACGACATTGGGGTGGCTGATCCGGGCGGCGCTGCGGGCCTCGCGGCGGGCACGTTCGAAGAGGGTGTCGAGTGCGTCGGTGTCGAGATGCGGCTGGGGATGGAGCTTCTTGACGGCGACCTGGCGGCCGAGGAGTTCGTCGCGGGCGCGCCACACGGTGGCCATGCCGCCTCGGCCGATCCGGTCGAGGATGCGGTAGCGGTCGGCGATCAGCCGTCCTTCGTCGGACACCGTGGGTTCCTTTTCTCTGCTTCAGGACCGACTTCTCTGCTTCAAGGCCGACCGGTCCTGACGGCGGCGCCATGGGGCATCTCTGGCTGGCCGCACGTCCAACGACCCCTCGTGCACGGGCAGTTGAGGAGCGCACTGTCGGTCGACGGGGGGCGGTCGTGCTGTGGCCGGGGGGATGCCGGGAGCACGGAGCACGGCGGATGCGGTGCCCCGTCCGGCGCCGAGATCGGCGCCCTCGGCCCGGGTGCCGTGCGCAGGGCGGCGCCGTAGCCCCACGTCATGAAGGCCCGACGACCGTGGTCGACGAACCCGCCGGTTCCTTCGCGTGCCTGATCTTCCTCCGAGGAGCGCGTCAGCCGCCAGGACCCCGGGTGGTAACAGCTTTACCACCCGGGTCGTGGCCGCCGTATCCAGTCCAAGGTCCCCACGGGAACGGATTACGTCAGGACATGTCCCGACCGTGGAGACCCTTGGTGAAAGAAGCAGTACATATCGGCAGGAACGAACCGGCGGGGCCCGGCCTGGAGGAGTTGGTGGGGCGGGTGGCTCTCGGGGACGAGGACGCGTTCGGCGGTGTCTACGACCCTGCCCGGCGGCGCACTGGCCGCCGCGCTCTCGCCGGCCGTCTCCGCGGGCTTCTCGTCGTACGCCTCGACCCTCGGCGCCTGCAGCAGGCTGTACGGCTCGCTCTCCGGCATCGTCGCCTTCCCGGTCCGGCTGTGGCTGTCGAACCTGGCGCTGCTGACGGGGGCGCAGTTCGCGGCGGAGGTGTCCAAGGACGCGGGCCTCCGTGTGCGGAGTGCGGCGGAGTGCGGCGGAGCCGACCGTGCCGTAGGGCTCCTCGGGCAGGGGATCGATCCGGTGGGCCGCCGACCCCTCAGAGCACGGGGAAGTCCCCTGTCCCGTAACACTCCTCGGGCAGGGGGTCCGGTGTGCCGCCGGGGTCGAGCAGATGGGCGACCAGGGCCGCGGCCGTGCGGTGCCAGAAGGCGTGGCGGCGCAGCATCGCGTGGTTGCCGCCCCCGATGACGGCCATCCCGGCCTGCGCCGCAGTCCCCCGTGCCCGGCGTACGCAGTCGGCCGTCTCGGTGGGCGAGGTGACGTGGTCGTGGTCGCCGTGCAGGGCGACGATGTGCCGGCCGGCGGTCTGGTCGACCGGTTCGCCCGGTGGCCACCAGGGCGCGAGGGCGACCACTCCGTGGACCTGTGGGTGACCGGCGGCGCGGAGAGCGGCCCGGCCGCCCATGGAGTGGCCGAGCAGCACGGTGGGCAGGGGGCCGGTCAGTTCGGCGAGGTCGTCCAGTGCCCGGAGGGTGTCCCGTGCCGGATCGGCGCGGTCGTCGTTCCAGCCGCGGACGCGGTAGCGGACCCGGGCGATCAGGACGTCCTCGGGCGGCAGCGCGGCGGACACCGCCCGCGCGACGGGGTTCATCCGGAGCGCGGCGAGCTGCCAGGGCCGGGCGGGGCGGTGGCTCGTCGCCTGGCCGCCGTGCAGGACGAGAACGGCCGCGCGGGGGCGGGTCGGGCGGTGTTGAAGGAGCAGCGGGCTTTCGGGCGACTCGGTCTTGTCCCACTGCACTCCGGTGCGCCCCCTGTTCCGGCCCGCGCGTTCCGCTTCGCGCGGGTCACGGAGGCGATCCTCTCCCGACAACCGGGCGTCCGTCATGCCGGTGCCCTCTGTTCGCTCTGCGCTTTTGGGCGCGACGGTCGTAGGAAGAAGCCGCTCGTACGGGCCTTGTACTCGGCGTATCCGGGTCGGTCGGCCATGTGCCGTTCCAGCAGCAGGCTCATCACCACCGGCGAGACCACGGACACGGCTGCTGCCGCCGGGGAGTCGCAGGCGGGCAGGAACAGGCCCCACCACACGCAGAAGTCGCCGAAGTAGTCGGGGTGCCGGGTCCATGCCCACAGGCCCCGGTCCATGATCAAGCCCCGGTTGGCGGGATCGCCCCGGAAGCGGGCCAACTGGGCGTCCCCGACCGCCTCGAAGCCGATCCCGACCGCCCACAGCGCCGTACCGGCCCAGGCGAGGGCGGACGAATCCGGAACAGGCGGGGCTTCGGATTGACCTGGCGGCGGATCGGCGGGGACGGATCGGCGGGGAAGCTACGCGCCGGGGCCGGGGCCGTCGGGCAGGTGCTCGAGCGTGTCGAGGAAGTCGTGGAAGGCCCGGTCGGTGCGGGCGGTGTCGCCGGTCGCGTCGAGGTCCATGAGGAGGCCGCGGATGACGGCGAGAACGAGCGTCGCGAGTTCCGGCCGGCCGATGCTGCGCAGGCCGTCCTCCAGCGGCCCGAGCCAGTCGGTCGTCGCGGCGCGCCGGAAGTCGGGCCACAACCGCTGCTCCGCGCTCTCGCGCAGCCGCCCGAACATCCGCAGATACGGCTGCCCGTCCGGGCCGGTGATGGCCGTCCACGCGCGGTTCAGCGTGACCGGGTACGGCTCGTCGGGCCGTACTCGCAGGAGGTCGCCGAAGGTGTCGAGCTGGCGTTGCCGGGCGCGTCCCAGGACGGCCCGCAACAAGGCGTCGCGGGTGCCGAAGTGGTAGATCAGCATGCGGGCCGAGGTGCCGGTGGCGCCGGCCAGCGGTTCGAGGCGGTCGGGGAGGCCGTGTGCCAGGGCGTGATCGGCGCAGGCGTCGAGCAGCTTCTCCTTGATGTGCGGTTGCGGCCGTCTGCCCATGGCCTCACTTTTTCACGTAACAACCACTACGTCTAACGTCGACGGCAGAGTCAGGCAGGGCCGGACGTGATGGAGGCAGCGATGAGGGTCGTGTTCGTGCATGGGGCGTGCGTCCGTGACGGGTCGTGGTGGTGGCACCGCACCGCCGGGCTGTTGCAGGAGCGCGGGGTGCCGAGCGTGGCCCCGGCGCTGCCGAGCTGCGGTGAGACGGGGCCGCCCGGCGGTGTCGGCGGTCCGGGACTGGCCGAGGATGTCGCCGCCGTACGGCAGGTGCTCCGGGACAGTGACGAGCCGACCGTCGTGGTCGCCCACAGCTACGGCGGCATCGTCACCGCGGAAGCCGCCGCCGGCATCGAGGCGGTACGGCACCTGCTGCTGATCTCCAGTTACCTGCCCGAAGTCGGGCAGAGCCTCTCGGAGTTCGGGGACGGCACCCCCGCCCCGTTCCTCGACATCGACCCCGGTGCCGGTACGTTCGGGGTCCGCCCGGAGCTGCTCGTGGACACGTTCCTCCAGGACTGCGACCCCGAGGACCAGGTGGAGGCGGCCGACCATCTCGCCCGGCAGAGCGTGCGGGTCACCGGTGAGCCGGTCGGGGCGGCCGCATGGCAGCAGGTTCCCTCGACGTACCTCGTCTGTGCTCAGGACCGGGGTACCCCGGCGCGGCTGCAGCGCGAGTTCGCCCGGCGGGCGGGCAAGGTCGTCGAACTCGACGCCGGCCACCACCCGTTCCTGTCCCGGCCCGCCGCCGTACGGGATCTGCTGCTGAGCCTGTGACGGCGGCTGTGGACGGGGTCACCAGGGGACGACGCCGTCGTCCTCGAAGAACGAGCCGGTCGGGCCGTCGTCGGGCAGGGTGGCGAGCCGGATCGCCGTGGCCGCGCCCTGTTCGGGGGTGCGGGGGCCGTGGAAGCCGGTGAAGTCGGTGGCGACCAGGCCCGGGCAGGCGGCGTTGATGAGGATGTTCGTGTCGGCGAACTGGCGTGCGTACTGCACGGTGAGGGCGTTGAGGAACGTCTTGGACGGCGCGTAGGCCGCCATGACCGGGCCGATCTCGATGTCCGGGTCCGCCTGCCGGGTCAGGGAGGCGACGGCGCTGGAGACGTTGACGATGCGGGGCGACGGGGAGCGCCGGAGCAGCGGCAGCATCGCGTTGGTCACCCGGACGACACCGAGGACGTTGGTCTCCACGACCGTGCGGACCAGGTCGAGGTCGAGGGTGGTCGGGTCCTGCACCCATCCCGGGTCCATGTCTCCCGAGATGCCGGCGTTGTTGACCAGGACGTCCAGGCGCCCGGCCTGCCGTTCGATCAGTTCGGCCGCGTCGGTGACGCTCTGTCCGTCGGTCACGTCCAGCGGTACCGCGAACGCGTCCACCCCGGCGGCGCGCAGCTTCTCCACGGCACTCTCGCGCCGGGCCTTGTCGCGGGCTCCCACACCGACCCGGTGGCCGAGGGCACCCAGCCCGGCCGCGATCTCGTAGCCGATTCCCTTGTTCGCGCCGGTGACCAGCGCGATCTTCGTTTCGCTCATGCCGTTGATGGTCGCCCGGGGACGAGCGGCGCGGCCAACACCGATGCGGTGCCCTGTCATACCCGGCGGGTATCACCGGGGAACTATGCTGGGGCCGTGGACACCTTGGAGACCCGCGAGTTGAGGTACTTCGTCGCCGTGGCCGAGGAACTGCACTTCGGCCGTGCCGCCGAACGTCTCGGCATGGCCCAGCCGCCGCTGTCCCGGGCCATCCAGCAGCTCGAACGGCGCCTCGGCGTAAGCCTGTTGGAGCGCAACCGCCGGGGCGTCCGGCTGACCGGCGCCGGAGAGGTACTGCTGCACGAGGGCCGCGCCGCCCTCGACGCGACCAGCGCCGCCGCCCGCCGCACCCGTCGCGCCGGGGGCACCGGCGGCCCGCGCAACCGGCTGGTCCTGGCGGTCAAGGCCGCCGCCTCGCACGAGCTGCTGCGGAAGCTCCTCGACGCCTATGCCGCCGAGCCCGACGCCGCCGAGATCGAGGTGCTGCCGTGCGGCATGTGCGAGCAGCCGGAGCTGCTGCGCGACGGCCGCGCGGATGTGGCGCTCATGCACGCCCCGTTCAACTCCCTCGCCGGGTTCGACAGCGAGGAGCTGACGACCGAGGGACAGATCGCCGTCCTGCCCGCCGGCCACCCCCTCGCCGCGCACCCGGCCCTGTCCCTGGCCGACGTCACCGACATCCCCGACCTGCCGCTCGCCCGCTGGCCCAACCATGGCGTCTACCCGCCGGGCCCGGGCCCCGAGATCCACAACCAGACACAGCTCGCCCAGCTGATCGCCCTCGGCCGCACCGTGGCGATCTTCCCCGACTCCGCCCGCTCCTGGCTGTGGGCCGGCCACACCGCCGTCCCGCTGACCGACGCGCCCCCCGTCGTCACCCACATCGCCTGGCCGGCCCACAGCAGGTCCCTCGCCCTCGCGGGGCTGGTCCGCACGGCGGCGCGGCTGTGACCCGCTCCTGATCAGCCCGGCGCGAGCGTCGCGGTCAGCGTGTCCGCCAGCCACTCCTCGTACGTGTCCGCCGACCACCCCCGCCCCGCCGTGAGCTGCGTGTACAGCTGAGGTCCGGCCAGCGCCCAGACGGCGTCCGCCACAAGGGCGGGGTCCGCTCGCGGGGCCAGCGCACCGGTCTCGGCCAGGTGCGTGACGAAGGCGGTGACGCCGGTCAGACGCTCCTGTTCACCCAGCTCCAGGACCTCGCCGACGTCGGGGCCCGCCTGGGTCAGCAGGGCGAAGAGGGGGGTGATCCGCTCATGGATGCCGCGCACATACGCGGCGTAGAGCCGGAATTTGGTGCCCAACTCCCTTGTCGCCAGGACCTCTTGGACCTGGGGGCGGTCCCCCATCGGAACCGGTTCGTCGTCTCCGGCCAGGGTGATGTCCCACAGGGCCTTGACCATGCCCGGTTTGCCGCCGAACGACTTGTAGACCGTCTCGGCGGAGACACCCGCCCGTTCGGCCACGGCGCGCACGGTCGTGGCGTGGTAGCCCTCCCGGAAGAGCAGCTCGCGGCAGGCCTCCAGCACCGCGGCACGGTTGCGGCGCGCGGCCTCCCGCCGCCCCTCGGAGTTGTAGGACCGACGTGGCGTCCCGTCTGCCATCGGCACACCCCTCCAATTCTGTTACAGTCGACTGTATCGAATATGGCTCCGTTGCCGGAGGCTCTCATGTCCCGTCCTGCGCCCACGCCGGTCGCACCTGGCGTCCACCGCCTCGGCGATCACGGCGTCAACTTCTACCTGATCGAGGACCCCGACGGTCTCGTCCTGGTCGACGCGGGAACGCCCGCCCATCTCCAGCAGCTGGACACACTGCTGGCCGGCCTCGGCCACTCGCCGGCCGACATCCGTGCCGTACTCCTGACCCACGGCCACGCCGACCACACGGGACTGGCCCGCCCCCTCCAGGAAGCCGGCGCCGACCTCTGGATCCACGAGCGCGACGACGTCATCCTGCGGGACGGCCCGCGCAGCTCGATGCGCCACGCCAAGCCCGAGCGTTCACTGCTCCCGTACCTGCTGCGCAGGCCCTCCGCACTCGCCCTCCCCCTCCGACTGGCCCGCTCCGGAGCCTTCACCGCTCCCCCGGTGCAGGGTGCGCGGATCTTCTACGGCGACCAGGTGCTGAAGGACGTTCCCGGCGCCCCGCAGGCCGTCGTACTGCCCGGACACACGCCCGGCAGCGCCGCGTACCTCTTCCCCGACCGCGGGCTGCTCTTCACCGGCGACGCGCTGGTCACCGCCGACGGTTTCGCCGACCGTACCGGGCCCACGCTCGTGAGCCGCTGCTTCACCCACGACAGCCGGGCCGCGCTCCTCGCCCTGGACCGCCTCGACGAACTGACGGCGGACCTGCTGCTGCCCGGACACGGCGAGCCCTTCACCGACGGCGTCCGCGCCGCCACCCGGCAGGCACGGGAGTTCGGCGTCCACTGACTTCCGTCACCTTCCGGTTCCCCTTCCCCATCTTTTCTCCCCATGCCTTCGAGGAAACGACATGAGCTCTGCAGTGCAGAACAGCGGCGCGGAGACGCCCGATTACTACCGTCCTCGCGTCCTGCACGTCCCCACCGAGAAGGGCGTGGTCAAGTGGATGTCCGGTGACGTCTACGAGACCCTGGCCACGGCCGATTCCACCGGCGGCGCGGTGGGCTTCACCGTCTGCTGGGTGCCGCCGGGCGGTGGACCCGTGGCGCATGTGCACAAGAGTGCCGACGAGTCCTTCTACGTCATCTCGGGTTCGCTGGAATTCCTGAACGGCGACCAGACCTTCGTGGCGAACACGGGTGACTTCGTCTTCGTGCCCAGGGGCACCCGGCACCGGTTCCGGAACCTCACCGACGAACAGGCGCACATGGTGGCCTTCTTCACCCCCGGCGGCGGCGAGGGGCTGTGGCTGGACGGCGGGGACGACCCCGTGCCCGGCAAGAGGCCCGAGTTCTGGCCGCCGGAGCGCGGCATGGCGCTGGGCCCGCTCCTCGGGCGCGCGGACATAGACATGGAGATCCTGCCGGAGGAAGCGGACTTCGGCAGGCCTGCCGACCAGGGCTGAGCGGGGCCGGTACGGCAAAGGTGCGGGCGGCTCTCGCTGGGCCGCCCGCACCGGCGTTCACGTATCGCTGTGCCTGATCAGCTCTTGTCGGCGGGTACCGGTTCGGCGGCGACAGGAGCTGTTTCCGTCCGGCCGGTGTCCGCACCGCGCGGCGGCAGTGAGTCGCCCTCGATGTCCACGTTGGGCACGGCGCGGTCCAGCCACTTGGGCAGGGCCCACGCGTGGCGGCCGAGCAGGCTCAGCAGCGCGGGGACGATCGTGAGGCGGACCACGAAGGCGTCGATGAGGACGCCGACGGTCAGCGCGAAGCCGATCGACTTGACGGTCGGGTCGTGGTTGAAGATGAAGCCGCCGAAGACGGCCGCCATGATGAGAGCCGCCGCCGTGACGACCCGGCCGCTGCGCTCCACGCCGTGCTCGACCGCCGCCCGCGCGTCCCCGTGGTGGTGGAAGTGCTCCCGCATCCGGCTGACCAGGAACACTTCGTAGTCCATCGCGAGCCCGAACAGGACGCCGATCAGCAGCACCGGCACGAAGCTCGCGATCGGGGCAGCCGCCGCGACCTGGAACAGTCCGGAGAGGTTGCCGTCCTGGAAGACCCACACGATCGCGCCGAGGCTCGCCGCGATGGACAGCAGGAAGCCGAGTACGGCCTTGAGCGGCACCAGGAGCGAGCGGAAGGCAAGCATCAGCAGGAGCAGCGCGAGGACGACGATGATCGTGACGAACAGCGGCAGTGCCGAGGACAGCTTCGCCGACACGTCGATCCCGGCGGCGGTGGCGCCGGCGACGTAGGCCGTGCCGCCCGCGTCCGTCACCGGGGTCACCGCGTGGTCGCGCAGCCGGTGCACCAGGTCGGTGGTCTTCCGGTCGTCGGGGCCGGTCTTCGGTACGACACCGATCACGGTGATCGCCCCGTCCTCGGTGGCCGTGGGCGGCGCCACGGTCGCGATGTCCGGGTCCTTGCCGACGGCCCCGGCGACCTGCTTCACGACCGTCTCGCGCTGCGCGGCCGGTACGCGGGTGCCGTCCACGACGACGACCAGGGTCGCGTTGAAGCCCGGGCCGAAGCCCTCGGTGAGCAGTTCGTAGCTCTTGTGCTGGGTGCTCGCGGCGGGCTGGGTCTCGTTGCTCGGCAGCCCGAGCCGCAGTCCGGTGGCGGGCAGGGCGAGGGCGAGCAGGCCGAGGACACTCACGACCAGGACGGGGATGGGGAAGCGCGTCATGAGGCGGCCCCAGGCGAGACCCCAGGCACCAGGCTTGCGCTCGCGGCCGGCCACCTTCTTCCCAGCACTCCGTCCGCTCTTGGGACCGCTCTTCGGGCGCAGGCGTTCGCCGAGGAAGCCCAGCAGGGCCGGTACGAGGGTGAGCGCGACCAGGACCGCGACGAGTACGGTGCCGGCGGCGGCCAGGCCCATCACGGTGAGGAACGGGATACCGGCCGTGGAGAGCGCGGCGAGCGCGATGATGACCGTCACGCCCGCGAAGGTCACGGCGCTGCCCGCCGTGGCGGTGGCGCGGGCGATCGAGTCGGGCACGTCCTGTTCGGGATCGGCGAGCTGTTCTCGATGCCGGGAGACGATGAACAGGGCGTAGTCGATACCGACCGCCAGGCCGATCATCAGCGCGAGCACGGTCGCGGTGTTCGTCATCTCGACGAACCGGGACAGGAACTGGACCGTCATCACGCCGATCCCGACGCCGACGAGGGCGGTCACCAGCGGCAGCCCGGCCGCCACGAGTGAGCTGAGCGCGAGCGCGAGGACCACGAAGGCCACGACCACGCCGACCACCTCGGCGGGGCCGCCGACCTCGGGCGCCGGGGTGGACACGGTGCCGCCCAACTCGACCTCCAGGCCCGCCTTCCTGGCCGGGTCCAGGGCGTCGTCGAGCCGGTCCTTGGCGGACTGGGGCACATTGTCGGCGGGCTTGCCGAACACCGCGTCGGCGTAACCGATGGTGCCGTCCTTCGAGACGGCGCCGGTCTTCGCGGGGTCGGAGACGGTGATCACCCCGGGCACGGCGGCGACGTCCTTGAGGGTCGCGGCGATGGCCCGCCGCTCCTTCTCTCCGGAGAGTTTCGTGCCCTCGTGCGCGGCGAACACGACCCGTGCCGTGCCGCCCGCGGCCTGCGGGAACTTCTCCTTCAGCAGATCCTGGGCCTGCTGCGACTCGATGCCGGGCACCGAGAACTCCGTCGTCACCTTTCCGCCGAGGGTGGTGCCCAGACCGGCGGCCACCGCGAGGAGCAGCACCCACACCGCGAGCACCCGGCCCCGGCGGCGCGCCGCCCAACGTCCCAGCGCGTACAAGCGTTTCGCCACGGCAGGTCTCTTTCGTTTCGGGGTTCGGCAGCTGTCGACCCGGTCGGAACGGTCCACGGTCCCGTAGGAACAGCGGGATTTTTACAGCCTAATGCAAATTTACCGTCGGATGTAAAATTGCAGCTGCCCGGCTATGCTGAGCGCCATGGACAGGGCTACGGCGGGTGACGGCCTGCGCGCACGCGGCAAGGCCAGACGACGGGCCGCGATCACTCACGCGGCCTTCGAGCTCTTCGCCACGCAGGGCTACGACGCCACGACGATCGCGGAGATCGCCGCGGCGGCCGAGGTGTCCCCCCGCACGGTGACGCTGTACTTCCGCTCCAAGCAGGACATCGCCTTCTCGGTCTTCGACGCCGCGGCGCTGAGCCTGACCGAGGTACTGCGTGGCCGCGCCCCCGGGGAGAGCGCCCTGCACGCCCTGGAGGGCTGGCTGCGCGAGGAGATGGCCTGCCAGGACGAGACCGACGAGCTCGAAATGCGCATGTTCGAGGCCAACCCGGAACTGCGGGCGGTACGCAGCGCGCGGATGGCGGCGGTCATCGAGGAGGGCGCCCGCATCTTCGCCGAGGAGACCGGTCAGGCCCCGGAGGGGATCGGCCCCCGCCTCGTGGCCGTCGCCGCCGCCGCGGTGGCCACCGAGGTCTTCGAGCACCCCGAGGGAACCGACCGCGACCAGGCCATCACCGCGGCCATGGCCTTCCTCGCCGGGGGCATCGAGGCGATGACGGCGGTCGTGCGGGACTGATCCGTCCCCGGTCGTAGACCCGTCTCTATCTCCGGATACAGACCGGCACCCCCGAGATCAGGTTCTGGGCCGATGTTCCGTGACGGGCCTTCTTCGAGAATTCAACCGTGTTCCGAAGAAGTTCCCCCGTCACCCCAGGAGTCTGTGATGAGCACCAGGACAGGACCCCAGCGCTACCCCTCCGCCAGTCGGGCGAACTGGTACCAGGACGACTTCGGCGGTGACCCGATGCAGGTCGACGTGGTCGTGCTGCACACCACCGAGGGGCCCACCCTGCCGGGATACGGCGGCGGTTCCTCCGCGCCGAACCTGACCGCCGTGCCCGACCTCGCCGCCAGGAAGCTGAAGTGGTACCAGCACTTCGACATAGAGACGTCCTCCAGAGCGCTGGTCAATCTGCGGGGCGGTGTCGAGACGAACACCCTGAACGTGTGTCAGGTCGAGCTGGTCGGTACCTGTGACCCGAAGACGCATGCGAAGTGGCAGGCGTCGGGGCAGGCGCACGTGTACTGGCCGGACGCGCCCGACTGGGCGTTGCAGGGGGTGGCCCGGTTCCTGGCCTGGATGCACGAGGAGCACGGGGTGCCGCTGGCGGGTCCGAAGGCGTGGCCCGCGTACCCGTCGTCGTACGCGAAGGCCGGCGGTCAGCGGATGACCGGGGCGCAGTGGACCGACTTCAAGGGGGTCTGCGGGCACATGCACGTGCCCGAGAACGTCCATGGCGACCCCGGCGCGATCGACTTCGCCCGGCTCGTCAAGGAGGCGAAGGCCGACCTGGACCTGGGCGACGACACCCCGGCGCCGACCACCCCCGCCAAGCCGAAGGTGCCCGCGTTCCCTGGGCGCAAGTACTTCGTGGCCGGGGCGTCGAACGCGTATGTCCTGCAGCTCGGCAAGCAGTTGGTGAAGCGTGGCTTCGGCGACCACTACAAGGTCGGCCCGAGCCGGACCTGGGGAGAGGCGGACCGGCTGAACGTGCGGGACTTCCAGATGTCGCGGAAGGAGTTGCGCGGAGACGCCGACGGCACGCCCGGGCCGTTGACCTGGCGGCTGCTGTTCTCCTGAGACCGGAATCAGGCGACGGGTGCGCCGCCGGGGCGGATCAGGCCGCTCTCGTACGCCAGGATCGTCGCCTGCACCCGGTCGCGCAGACCCAGTTTGGTGAGCAGGGCGTTGACGTGGGTCTTCACGGTTCCGGTGGTGACACCCAGGGCGTCCGCGATCTCCGCGTTGGCCAGGCCCGAGGCGATGTGGAGAAGTACTTCCCGTTCGCGCGGGGTGAGTTGGGCGAGCGCACCGGTGACGGCGGGCGGCGGGGGCGCGCCCTGGGCGAAGGTGTCGATCAGGCGGCGGGTGACGGCCGGGGCGAGGATGCCCTCGCCGGAGGCGACCACGCGCAGGGCGGTGAGGAGTTCCTCGGGCTGGGCGTCCTTGAGCAGAAAGCCCGAGGCGCCGGCCCGCAACGCCTCGTACACATAGGCGTCGAGGTCGAAGGTGCTGAGGACCAGGACGCGGGGCGCGGTCTCGAGCGCGGTGATGAAACGCGTCGCGGTGAGACCGTCCATGCCCGGCATCCGGATGTCCATCAGGACCAGGTCGGGTGCCTCGCGCGTGGCGAGTTCCACGGCACTGGCGCCGTCCCCGGCCTCGCCGACCACGGTCATGTCGGGTTCGGCGTCGACGATGGCGGCGAATCCGGCGCGGACCACCGCCTGGTCGTCGACGACCATCACGCGGGTGGCGATGGGGACACCTCCGGGATCTCCGAGAACTCCTTTGCCGGGGGCGGTACTTGACCGGGTCCGGCCGGCAACGGCAGCAACACCCTTACCGTACCGGCCTGTTCGAAGGTGATGCGGGCCCGGGCGAGCAGCCCGGGAAGCGCCCAGTTTCGTGCGGTCTCCGTGTCCATGTCGGGCACGAGCGTAGAGCGGGCGCGTAGCCGACGTCACGGGTCGGCGTCTATACCCTTGGGTAGAGGCTCCGTTCGTCCGCTGCGGCGACGCGTCGCAGGCCGGCCGGCGGAATGCTGAAGGCCATGGACATCACTTCGCTCACCGTCGTACTCAGTGTGATCGTGGTCGTCGCGGCCTCGGTCCTCATCGTCTCCAACGAACCGCCGCTGTGGGTCTACCTGTTGAGCGGCGCGGGCGCGCTGCTCCTGAGCAGGGCCCTCCTCGACGGACCCGACTTCACCTCCGTCATCGGCGACGACCTCCTCGGCACGTGGGCCGTACGGCTCGCCCTGACCTCCACACTCACAGCGGTGCTGAGCTTCTTCGTCGGCCGGGAGAGGCGCGTGGGCACCGACGACGAACAGACCGCCGACGGGCCCACGGCCGTGCGGAGTTCCTAGCGTGTGGGGGCCGTGCCGTCGTAGACGTGGTCGGGGGTGGCGATCTGGGTGACCGCGCGGGCGAGCAGCGTGGACGGCTCCTGGCCCCCGGTCGTGATGTCGGTGTTGAGCAGCACGACCAGGGTCGCCTTGTGGGCGGGGAGGTAGACGGTCACGGACTCGTAGCCCGGGATGGAACCGTTGTGCCCGATCCAGCCGCCGGTCTCGAAGATGCCGAGGCCGTAGCTGAGGCCGGGGAATCCGGTCGGCAGCGTCTTCAGGCGCTGCTTCTGGGTCTCCGGGCTGAGCAGCGTCCCGGTGGCGACCGTCTTCGCCCAGCTGCGCAGGTCGTCCATGGTCGAGATCATCGCGCCGGCCGACCAGGCCCAACTCGGGTTCCAGTCCGTGGAGTCGGCGACCTCGCCGCTCAGCGTCTGGTTGGTGTATCCGCGGGCGTGCGGCTCGGGGAACTCGCGGACGTTGGGGCCGTCGGGGAACAGCGTGTGGTCGAGGTGGGCCGGGCGGAGCACCCGCCGGTCGATGACGTCGGCGATGTGGTGGCCGGTGACCTTCTCGATCACCAGGCCGAGCAGGACCAGGTTGCTGTTGTTGTAGACGAACACCTTGTCCGGTGCGGAGGTGTTGCGGTGCTTGAAGCCGTACGCGAGCAGCTCGTCCGGGGTGAACGAGCGGGTGGGGTCGCTCAGCAGGTCGTGCGCGAAGTCGGGGTCGGAGCTGTACGGGAACAGGCCGCTGCGCATCTCGGCCAGGTGGCGCAGGGTGATGTGCCGGCCGTTCGGCACCCCGTGGACGTAGCGGGCGATCGGGTCGTCGAGGCGGATCCGCCCGTCGTCGACGAGTTTGAGCAGCGCGGTGACTGTGAAGGTCTTGGTCTCGCTGCCGATCCTCGAGAAGAAGTCGGTGCTCATCGGCTGCCCCGTGACCTTGTCGGCGACGCCGGTCGCGCGGACGTAGCAGCCCTTGCCCGGCATCCACAGTCCGACGGCGACGCCGGGGATGCCCGCCTCCTCGCGGACATCCGCGACGGCCTTGTCCAGCCGGGCGGTGACGCCGCGGCCGAGGCCGTCCGCCGGGCACGCGTCGTGGTCGTGGTCGTGCCGGCCGGCGTTCGCGAGGTGGGCCGCGGGGGCGGCCGTGGCGGCGGTCGCCGTCATCGGGGCCAGTGCGGAGGCGGCCAGCAGCACAGCTGCGAGCAGGCGTTTGGAGGGAGTACGTCGCATGTCGGGGCCGCTTCTTCCGGTTCGGGGGTGAGGCTGCCACGCCACCATCCGGAGCCCGGTGGGAGTTCCTCCTGCGGTACACGTCCGTGCGAGTCCACTCGATCGGCCCGACGACAGACAGAGGAGGGCCAGAGGACGGACCCATGAAAACCCGGGCCGGTTCGTCATGCTCATGCTGTTAGGCTCGCTTGCCTTACACGCATGGGGGAGCGGTCGGGGGCCGGGGGAAACTGCCAGGGCGTTGCCGTACGTCCGCCATGCCTTCTTCTCGGCTTCTGGAGGAATCGTGGCTCGACCCGCCCGGCATCCGCACAGACAGAGACCGTCCCGCACGGCGGGCCCGACGCGTGTCGCGGCCGTGCTGGCGGCCGCGCTGACCCTCGGTCTCCCCCTGGCCGCCCTGCCGTCCCCGGCCTTCGCCACCACGGCCGGAGAGGTCGTGGTGAACGCCGCGCCCCGCGCCGTTCCGCGGGCCACGCAGATCCTCGACGCGGGGAGCAGCGGCTTCCTCTGGGCCCAGGAGGGCGACGACCGCCTCCTGTGGACGGACTACGCCTCGGGCATCACGACCGCGCTGGAGCAGCGGCTGGACGCCCCGCTCGCCTACGACATCGACACCGGCTACTTCACCCACGCCGCCTCCTTCAAGACCGGCTATTACGGGGACGGTTCGGACACCGTCGCCCTCTACTCGCAGACGGACAGCCGGGTCACCCTCCTCAAGGGCGCGGGCAGCACGGGCACCACCGGCGTGGTGCCGGTACCCGAGGGCGCCACCTACCAGGGCACCTTCGGCGACACGGTCCTCACCAGCACCGACGCCGCCGACGGGAACCCGGGCGCCTACGAGTTGTGGCGCGTCCAGGACGGGGGCGAGGCCACCGGGACGCCCGTCACCGGACTGCCGGACGGTGCCGGCAACATCCAGGTCGAGGACGGCGACGCGCGGTCCGTCATCCTCCGCTACGACATCGCCGGCGGGGACGGCTACAGCCACTGGGGCATCGTCGACCTCACCACCGGCGCCCTCAGCGCGCTGCCCGACCGGGTCGACGCGAACAACGGCTGGGAGGTGAGCGGCTTCCGGCTGGGCGCCGACTCGATCGTGCGGCTGCGCACCGGACGCAGCAAGGCCGAGGTGTACGACCGCGCCGACCTGTCGGCCGCACCGCGCTCGTTCGACACCGGCTCCCTCAGCTACCAGGCCACTTACGGGGTCGTCGGCGACAAGCTGCTCGGCGTGGAACCGGTGGCGCCCGGCGACAACCTGTACCGAGGCCAGCCCCTGTGGGCCCTCGGCTCCGACGGCACGGACACGTCCATGACCAAGGTCATGGACCCGGCCGCCCACCAGCTCGTCCAGGCGCCGGACGGCTCCGTCCTCGTGGCGGGCGCCGCGGCCTACGTCGAGCGGGGCGACCTCGACTGGGGCGTCTACCGGATCGCGCCGGGCGCCGACGGCTCGGTCACCCGCAGCCGGATGACCGCCGTAGCGCCCATGCCCGCGACGGTGAGCGGACTCGCGCTCGGCAGCGGCGTCCTGACCACGGCCGGCAACAGCACGCTGTACGAGCCGGCCACGGTCGAGGGCGCGTACCGCAGCACATGGCTCACCACCGGCGGCACTCCCGGCGTGGCCAGGTCCAGTGTGGACGCCCTGGTCAACGGCCGTGACGGAGACGTGCTGTTGGCCGACGGCACCGGTCGCCACGGCCGCGTGAACTCCACCGAGTCCGGCCTGACCATGCTGTACGCCAACGGCGCCACCGGCTGGGGCCCCACCCTCGACACCGGCGACGACACCCCGCAGCTGAAGGACCTCTCCGGGCGGTACGCGATTGTCGACGGGGCGTCCTCCGGTCAGCAGTACATCGCCGAGTTCCCCGTGGACGGGACGGCACCGAAGGTCCTCCAGAAGCGCGGCCGGGTCGCCGCCGCCGTATGGGGCGACACCCTGTGGAGCGGGGCGGCCACCGGCGGCACCATCTCCGCCACCCGCCTCCCGTCCGGCACCGCCGTGGAGTCCTTCACCACCCGCAACGGCTGCACCCCGGCCGACCTCCAGGCCGTGGGCCACTGGGTGTACTGGACCTGCGTGGACTACGGCGGCCTGCCGCAGGGCGCGGGCGTCTACGACCGTACGACCAAGAAGACGGCGACCGCTCCCCAGAGCGGGGTCCTGCTCGGCGACGGCTACTTCGTCCAGCACCTCTCCGGCACCGGGTCGACCAGCGGGCTCACGCTCTTCGACCTGCACGGCGGACTGCCGTCGAGCGGCACCTCCACCGATCTGCCGCACCACAAGATCGCCGACTGGACCGACATCGGTCAGTACCAGGGCAAGGTCGGCACCGACTGGACCGTGGACCGCTTCGGCGGCGGCATCGCGTACGCCGACACCGCCCAGCGCGTCCATGTCGTACCGGCCGGCTTCCCGGCGTCCGCACTCACCGCGATCGACTCCACGGCGACCACCAACTCAGCCGGTTTCTCCGGCACTTGGTGGCTGTCGAAGCCCGCCGCCACCTGGCAGGTGACGGTCCGCAACACGGCCGGGACCACCGTGCGAACCCTGTCCGGCGCGGACGCCCGCGGGCTGCTGACGGCCACCTGGGACGGCAAGGACACCGCCGGCCGGCTCGTCGCCAACGGCACCTACACCTGGACGCTCACCGCCAGGCCCGCCGACGGCCAGGGCGCCGCCCTCACCCGCTCCGGCAGCCTCACGGTGACGGCGGGCACTGCGGCACCGCGCGACTACGCGGGCAACGACGGCGTCGGCGACCTCCTCACCCTCGGCTCCACCGGCACCCTCACCGTCCAACGCGGCACCGCCAAGGGCACGTTGGGCACCAAGGTGTCCGGCACCGGCTGGCCGACGAGCGCCAAGGCCGTGCCGTACGGCGATCTCGACGGCGACCGCTGCAACGACATCCTGGTGAAGCTGAGCAGCGGCGCGCTGCGCGCCTACCACCCCGCCTGCGGCAAGGCACCGACGCCGACGACGCCGTACACCTCGCTCGGCACCTCCGGCTGGAACCAGTACGACATCCTCACCTCGCCGGGTGACGTGACCAAGGACGGCCGCCCGGACCTGCTCGCCCGCAATGCCGCGACCGGCGCCGTCTACCTCTACAAGGGCGCCGGCGGCGGGAAGTTGGCGGCCCGCGTGAAGCTGTACGCCGACTGGAGGACGTACAAGAAGG
Source organism: Streptomyces xylophagus (assembly GCF_000716435.1). Classification (GTDB taxonomy): domain Bacteria; phylum Actinomycetota; class Actinomycetes; order Streptomycetales; family Streptomycetaceae; genus Streptomyces; species Streptomyces xylophagus. The sequence continues at coordinate 93,464 of NZ_JNWO01000004.1, read as the reverse complement.
TCGTCGGCGCCGGCGACCTGAACGGTGACGGCATCGGGGATCTGCTGGCACAGGACAAGGCGAACAACCTGTACCGCTACTACGGCACCGGCCACGGCACGTTCGGGGCGCGGGTCAAGGTGTTCAGCGCGTGGGGCGGCTCGTACAACGCGGTCGTCGGGGTCGGCGACATCACCGGGGACGGGAAGACCGACCTGGTGTCCCGTGACACCAGCGGGAACGTGTGGCGCAACAACGGTGACGGCAAGGGGTCTTTCGGCGGGCGCACGAAGATCGCGTCGGGCTGGCAGGGGTACAAGTCGGTCACCTGAGCCACCTTGCTCCCACTCGCTTTGTGGCGAGAGGCCCGGGTCATCGACCCGGGCCTCTCGCGCTCTCCGTCGGCTCAGTGCGCACGGATCGCGTCCGCCGGCGGTGTCCGCAGGGCCTGCCGGGTGGGGAGTTCGATGGTGAGGAAGGCCGTGAACGTGACCGTGAGGGCGAGGGCGGGCAGGAGCCAGACCGGGCCCGCCGGCCAGGGCCTGCCGAGGAAACCCTGGCCCAGGAGGGCGAGGGGGATCGCGGAGAGCAGGAGGGCCGTGGTGAGCGCGGTGGCCGCCGTCATCGCGGCCTCGCGGCGCATCATCGCGCGGATCTGCCGGGGGGTGGTGCCGTTGAGGCGGAGGGCGCCCAGTTCGACCCGGCGCTGCGCGGTGGCCGCGACCAGCTTGTTGGCGATGCTCAGGAGGAGGTAGACGAGCAGCACGACGATGGTCGCGAGGTTGATCCACACCTCGGGCGGAGCGTCCTTCAGGCCGCCGGTGGAGGGGGAGTTGGCGGGCGCGAGGGTCAGGCCGGGGCGGGAGGCCGCGAGCGTCGTGAGGTTCTGCTCCGCCTTCGCCGTGCCGTCCGTACGGATCAGGAGGGACTGGTCGAGTGCCGTCGTGGTGTGTCCTGCGGCCAGGTCGTGGGACAGCACCACCGTGCCGAAACCGAGGCCCCGGCCGTACACCGCGACCACCTTGGCGTCGACGTGCGTGCCGTCGCCGAGGACCAGGCTCACCGTGCGGCCCACCGTCGCGGAGCGCGTGCGGGCGACATCGCTGCTGACGGCGACGGTCGCGCCGGTGAGGCGGTCCAGCCCGCCGTCCCGTACGTCGAGGTCGAGGACGCCCGCCGCGTCCGGGGTGAGGATCGACGCGGAGTCCGACTCGGTCGCCGGATCGCCGAACTCCTGGAACTGCCACACCACGGTGGTCGTGCCGACGGGGGCGGCGGACCGTACGCCCTTCGTGTTCCGTACGGCGGCGAGTGTGTCGGCGGGCAGTCCGCCCAACCCGGGTGCGCTCAGGCGCAGTTGGGCCAGTGTGCCGGTGCTGGTGTCCTGGGCGGTGGCGGCCAGCACGGTCGTCTGGGTGAAGGTGTACGTCAGCACGAACACGACCGCCATGGCGAGGGTGGAGACGATCCCCGCGTTGCGCAGGGCGTAGGCGCGGAGGTTGGCCATCGCCAGCCAGGTCGGCGCCGAGCTGCCGGACCGCGTCGCCCGGGCCGCCGCACCGCCGATGCCCCGCACCAGCGCCGGTCCCGCCAGGGCCAGCCCGATCGCCCCGATGATGCCGGCGAGCGAGGTGGCCGTAGCGCCGATGACCGTGCGGGAGAAGAGCGGCAGGGCCGACATGACGGTCGCTACGACGATGACGGCCACGCCGATACGGGTCCGGGCCCGCGACGGATTGCGCGGTTCACTGCGCGACTCGGCGACCGCCTCGGTGGCCGGCATCCGCGAGGTGCGCCAGGCCGAGCAGCGGGCCGACACCTGCACGGCGAGGAGCATGAGGACGATCGCCGCGAGGGCGGGCAACGGGCTGAAGGTGAGCGGGAGTTCGGCCGGGATGACTCCCTTGTCCGCAAGCAGCCCGCGGAACTGCCCGGCCAGCAGATAGCCGAGGCCCACGCCGGGTGCCACGGCCACGGCCGCGACGAGCGTGGACTGCGCGGCCGCCAGCCGGCGGATCTGCTTCGGGGTCGCGCCGACGGCCCGCATCAGCGCCAGGTCGCGACGCTGCCCGCCGATCGCCACGGCCAGCGCGCTCGCCATCACGAACCCGGTGATCAGCAGGACGATCCCGGACAGCGAACCGGCCAGCAGCACCAGCAGCGACCGTGACGCCCCGGCACCGGGTGCGGCCGTGTCGCCCCGCTCGGCACCGGTGACGGTCAGCAGCCCGGTGCCCTTCAGCTTCGTACGGACCTCGGCGGCAACCCGCTGCTCGGCACCGGGCGCGGTGCGCAGGCCGACGAGATCGACGCGGGTCGAGTGACCCGCCAGTCCTACGGCCGTCCTGTCCGCGAAGTAGACGCCGTCGCCCGGCGCGTCGACCACGGCCGAGACGCGATAGCCGCTGGCAGGGCGGGAGTTGACGACGACCTGCACCTCGTCGCCCGCCTTGATACCCGCAGCCGCGGCGGTGGCGCTGTCCACGGCGACCTCGCCGGAACCGGTCGGCGCGCTGCCGGTGACGTGCGCGTCCGCCAGCAGCTTCGTCGAGGACCAGCCGTGCCCGGACACCTGGGGATCTTTGACCGGCACGACCTGCCCGTGGGCGTCGACGAGGGCGGCCGGGAAGCCGATGTCACCGACGGCCGCAGTGACGCCGGGCAACTTGCCCAGTTCACCGACCAGTTGGGCCGGGACCCTACGACGTTCCGGGAGCGCGAGCGGCAGGTCGCCGGTCGGGTGGAACTCCTGGTCGGCCGCGACGACGACGGACGCGCCGGCGAGGCGGCCGGCGGGGAGGTGGGAGCGGAGGCCGGACTCGGCCAGGACGCCGGTGGCGGTGATCAGCGCCGCACCGCCGAGGACCGCGCAGGCCACGGCGATCAGCGCGGTGACGCGGTGCCCGACCATCTGTATCGCGAGACGGAACATGACTCAGACCTCTCCCAACGCGACCATGCGGCTTGCCAGTTCGGGGGCAGTCGGCGCCTTGAGAGCCTTGACGACCCGGCCGTCCGCCATCACCAGCACGTGGTGCGCGCGGGCGGCGGCGGCCGGGTCGTGGGTGACCATCACGACGGTCTGGCGCAGGTCGTTCACGAGGTCGCGCAGCAGGTCGAGGACCTCGTGGGCGCTGCGCAGGTCGAGCGCGCCGGTCGGTTCGTCGGCGAACACGACGGCGGGGCGGGCCACCAACGCCCGTACGACGGCGGCCCGTTGCTGCTGGCCGCCGGACAGCTCGGCCGGGCGGTGGGCCAGCCGGTCGGCCAGCCCCACCCGCTGCACCAGCGTGCGCAGCCAGTCGCGGTCCGGGATGCGTCCCGCCAGCCGCAGCGGCAGCGTGATGTTGTCCTCGACGGAGAGGGAGGGGATGAGGTTGTACGCCTGGAACACGAACCCGACGCGCTCCCGGCGCAGTTCGGTACGGCGAGTCTCGTTCAGCCCGGCGATCTCGTGACCGTCGATGCGGACGCTGCCCGAGGTCGGGGAGTCGAGCCCTGCGGCACAGTGCATCAGCGTGCTCTTGCCGGAGCCCGAGGGCCCCATCACGGCGAGGAACGTGCCGCGTTCCACGGTCAACGACACGTCGTCCAGGGCGCGTACGCCTCCGGGGTAGGCCTTGCTGACGCCCTCCAGGGCGATGGCGGCAGTAGTGGTGACGGCGGCTGCGGTGTTCATCGACGGCCTCGCACATTGCGTACAACGAGGGTGCCGGCGCACAGGACGGTGACCGCGCCGCACACCAGGTGCACCCAGGTGTCGGCGCCGCCGAAGGAGACCGCCATGTTGGTGAGGGCGCTGGCCACGACGATGGTCCAGAGGAGTGTGCGGGCGATCTCGCCGCGGGTGAGGCGGTCGGGTTCGGTGGGTGTCGTCGTGCTGGGCATGGGGGCTTCTCCCGTGGTCCGGTGGGGTCTGGTGCCGTTCCTGCTGTCGTCATCGACGCTATGGATCGGCACCCCTCGCGGCCGATCCCGCAGTCCGCCGGGTTCGGGGTACAGCAGGCTGTACTTCCCTGCTGCTCGGATGACGGCGAACTGGCAGACGACATAGGGTCGTTCGGGTCACGGGAAAGAGGCGCAATGGCAATCCAGCAGGATGTGGCGACCGTTGACCGACCGGAGCGCTTCAAGGACATCGCCCTGCGTACCCTGAGCGCCGCCGGCCAGGCGATCGCCCAGCTCGCCTCGGGGCTCAACACGGCTGTGCTCGCAGGGCTGTTGCTGCTGTGGCTAGCCGTCACCGCCGTGACGAGCGTCGTCGGGGTCGGGCTGCTCATGGCGCCCGCGCTGCTGCGCGCCCTGCACGCCCTGGCCGGCCGGGAGCGCGACCGGCTCGCCCGCCGGGGTCCCGCGATCGCCGCCCCGGAGCCCCCGCCCACCCGGCTGCGGCCCGCCCTCGTCGATCCCACCACCCGGCGCGAGCTGCGCTGGCTGGTCCGGCACGCCACCCTGGGGCTGCTGCTCGGGCTGCTCGGCATCCTGCTGCCGATCACCGCCGTGCGGGACACGGCGTTCCCGCTGTACTGGACGTTCATGCCCGCGAACACGACCGCCACGTCCCTGGGCATCGGCCACGCGCACACCTGGCCGGACGCCCTCGCCGTGGCGCTGCTCGGCGTGAGCTGGATCGCCATCATCCTGGGGCTGGGGCCCGGTATGGCACGGCTCCAGGCAAGCCCCGGGCGACGACTCCTGTCGGCCGGGCCCGACGCCGATCTCTCCCTGCGCGTCGCGGAGTTGACCGCCACCCGCGCCGCCGCGCTCGACGCCCACGCCACCGAACTACGCCGTATCGAGCGCTCGTTGCACGACGGCGCGCAGAACCGCCTCGTCTCCGTCGCCGTGTTGATCGGCGCGTCCCGCCGCATGGTGGCCCGCGACCCGGCGGGCGCCGACGAGTTGCTCGAACGCGCCCAGTCCGCCGCCGAACAGGCGCTGGCCGAGCTGCGTACGGTCGCGCGCGGCATCCTGCCGCCGGTGCTGGCCGACCGGGGGCTCGCGGGCGCGCTCTCCGGTCTCGCCGCGGACTGCGCGGTGCCCTGCCGGGTCGACGTGGACGTACCCGAACGCTGCGCCGCCTCCGTGGAGGCCACCGCCTACTTCGTCGTCGCCGAGGCCCTGACCAACATCGCCAAGCACAGCGGCGCCGGACACGCCACCGTCACGGCACGCGGCAGCGGCGGCCGGCTGGTGCTGCGCGTCGAGGACGACGGGCGGGGCGGGGCCGACGCGGACGGCGGCTCTGGGCTCACCGGCATCCGCCGCCGTATCGCCGCGCATGACGGCGGCCTCACCCTGACCAGCCCACCGGGCGGACCGACCGTCCTCACCGTGGATCTCCCCTGTGGCCGGTGAGATGGGGATCGTGACGAGCAAAGGGAGCCTGCGATGCGGAACTCGAGCTGTGGAGTGCGAGCTGTGGAGCGTGACTGACATGCGGATCGTGATCGCCGAGGACGACCCGTTGCTGCGCGAGGGGCTCGCCCTGCTGCTGCGCGCCGAGGGGCTCGACGTGGTGGCCACCGCGGGCACCGCCGACGAGGCGCTGGACGCCATCGACGCGCACAAGCCGGATGTCGCCATCCTCGACGTACGGATGCCACCGACCCACACCGACGAGGGGATCGTCGCCGCGGTCGAGGCCCGGCGCCGACGCCCCGACCTGGCGGTGCTCGTGCTGTCCGCGTACGTCGAGCAGAGCTTCGCCACCGAACTGCTCGGCGGCGGGGTGAGCGGTCTCGGCTATCTGCTGAAGGAACGGGTGGGCCGGGTCGAGGAGTTCCTCGACGCGCTACGGCGGGTGGCGGCGGGCGGCACCGCCATCGACCCGGAGGTCGTCGCCCAACTCTTCACCCGCTCACGCCAGGACACCCGCCTGGAACGGCTCAGCCCCCGCGAACGGGACGTACTCGCCCTGATGGCCGAGGGGTTGGGCAACTCCGCCATCGCCGAGAAACTCGTCGTCACCGACGGCGCCGTCCACAAACACATCCGCAGCATCTTCGCCAAGCTCGACCTGTCCCCGACGGACCAGGTGGACCGAAGGGTCGCGGCGGTCCTGCGCTATCTGGAGGATCTACGACGGCTCGCCTGAGGCGGTGACGGGTACAGCAGGCTGTACGGCGGACCGGCCCGCGCGCTGGATCGATCACCGTGCGCCGTCTTCCTAAGTTGGTGAGCACACCGAGAGTCCGGTGTGCCGAACCACCAACTCCCAAGGGGACAGCCCATGATGACGATCCGTCACCTCACCGCCGTAGCCGCACTGGCCGCACTGGGACTGGGCCTGGCAACGCCCGCCGCGAGCGCCAAGGAGTCACACAAGAGCACGCTCCAGGCGAGCGTGGACGCCATCGAGAGGACGGGAACCGTAGCCGTCGTAGCCCAGTCGACGGGTCCGGACGGGCGGCGGTACGCCACCACCGGGCTTGCCGACACGGCGACGGGGCGGGCGGCGCGCGTCACCGACCGGTTCCGGATCGCCAGCAGCACGAAGGCCTTCGTCGCCACGGTGATGCTGCAACTGGTCGGTGAGGGACGGGTGTCGCTGGACGACAGCGTCGAACACTGGCTGCCCGGCGTGGTGTCCGGCAACGGCAACGACGGAAACGCCATCACCGTACGGCAGTTGCTGAACCACACCAGCGGGCTGTTCAACTACACCGCCGACTTCCCCGCGATCGCCACGGTGGCCGGTTTCGAGGCCGACCGGTACACCACGTGGAGCCCGCGGCAGCTCGTGGGGATCGCGATGCGGCACGCGCCGGACTTCGCGCCCGGTACGCAGTGGGAGTACTCCAACACCAACTACATCCTCGCCGGAATGATCATCCAGAAGGCGACCGGCCACACCTGGCAGCAGGAGGTGACCCGGCGCGTGATCCGCCCGCTGGGCCTGCGCGACACCTCCGCCCCCGACACCTCGTCCCGCATCCCCGGCCAACACCTGCACGGCTACTCGGACTTCGGCGGCAGCGGCCCGACCATCGACGTCACCGACTTCAATCCGACGGCCGCCGGTTCGGCAGGCGCGATGATCAGCACGACCGGTGACCTGACCCGCTTCTTCTCGGCGCTCCTGGGCGGCAGGCTGCTGCACCCGGCCCAGCTCGCCGAGATGAAGACGACCGTACGGGCCGCGTCCCTGGACCCGGTCTGGCCCGGCGCGCGCTACGGCCTCGGTCTGATGGAGATCCCTCTGACCTGCGGCGGCGTCTACTACAGCCACGCCGGCGACCTGATGGGCTACACCACCCGGGACGGCGTCAGCGCGGACGGCCGCCGGACCGTGGTCCTGGAGGCGACGGGCGACGGAGCGTCGTCCGACCTGTCCACGGAGGTGGCCCAGAACGCCCTGATCGACACGGAACTCTGCGCCACAGCAAGGAAGTAGCGGAGGCTTCAGCCTGCGGCGGCCTCGGCGAGATCTGTCGGCTGTGCGGTCGAGCCGACTGCCACCTGAGCGAGCAGGCGCAGTGAAGTCTCCGACGCCGTACCGGAGTCGGCGGTCGCGACGACGATGCGCTGGCCCTCCTCCTGCGGAACGTTGAGGGTCTGCAGGTTGAGCCGCATGCGGCCGACGAGGGGATGGTGCATGCGGTAGGTGGCGAGGTCCCACTTCCGCACCCGGTGCTCGGACCACATCGACGCGAACTCCTCGCTCTTCATGGTGAGTTCGCCGATGAGCGCGGCCAGCCGGGGATCGTCCGGATGCTGCCCGGCGGCGAGCCGCAGCTTCCCCACCACGTCCCGGGCCTTCTTCGGCCAGTCCACGTCGTACAGGTCCCGGGTGTGCGCGTCGAGGAACACCAGCCGTGCGGTGTTGGGCCGTTGGTCGGGCCGGTCGGGGATCTCCGGGTCCAGATGCCCGGCGAACAGGGCGTGCGCGGTGCGGTTCCAGGCCAGTACGTCGCTACGGCGGCCGAGGACGAGCGCGGGGGCGTCGCCGAACGCGGCGAGGAGTTGCCGGGTGGTGTCGGCGGCGCGTTCCGGCGCGGGCCTGCGCTGGACAGCGCTGCGGCGTGCGGCGCGGGCGAGGTCGTGCAGGTGGGCGCGTTCGACTTCGTCGAGGCTCAGGGCGCGGGCGAGGGCGTCCAGCACTTCGGGGGACGCGTTGAGCGACTGCCCCTGCTCAAGTCGCGTGTAGTAGGACAGCCCCACCCCGGCGAGCCGCGCCAACTCGTCCCGGCGCAGACCGGGCACGCGACGGCGCTCGCCGAAATCGGGGATGCCCACATCCGCCGGCCGCAACTGCGAGCGGCGCATCTTGAGGAACTCGCCCAGGCGGGGCTTCTTGTCCATGAGCCGAGTATCGGGCACATGGTTGCGGGCCAGCCTGCCCCTGGCATGGGCAGGCTGCGGGCGGTCGCCCGTTCCAGACTCGGAGCCCACCACCCGTAGTACCGACGAAGAGGGAACCGCCATGTCTGCGCTGTACACCACCGAGGCCCTGTCGACCGGCGACGGCCGCAACGGAGAAGTCCGTTCCGTCGACGGCGTGTTGGACGAACTCCTCGCCGTCCCGAAGGAGATGGGCGGCCCCGGCGGCGACAGGACCAACCCGGAGCAGCTCTTCGCCGCCGGTTACGCCGCCTGCTTCCACAACGGCCTCCGCCTCATCGCGAGCGGGCAGGGTGTCCAACTGGGCGCCTCCACCGTCCAGTCGAAGGTCAGCCTCCTCGCCCTGGAGTCGGGCGGCTTCACCCTCGCCGTGTCCCTGACCGCCCACCTGCCCGGCCTGGAGCAGTCCACCGCCGACCAGTTGGTCAAGGCCACGCACGAGGTGTGCCCGTACTCCAACGCCACCCGGGGCAACATCGAGGTGATCCTCAAGGCCACGGTGAAGTAGGTGAAGTAAGGGCACAGCGCGCGGGTTCGCGGTCAGCCGATGTAGCCCTCCAGGTCGGCGACGACGCCGACCGATCCGTTCGAGTTGTGGATGTGGATGTCGCCGTTGCCGTCCACGGGGACCACGGCCAGGATCGGTCGGGTCTCGCCGGCGGTCAGGTTGTCGTTGGACACGTTCGGCAGATCGCCGGCGCCGTAGGCCGTCAGGTGGGTGCCGGTGGTCGGGCCGACAGCGGTGAGGTTGACCAGCACGGCGGTCGCGTCGGCCGGGACGCCGGCGACACCGGCGACCTTCACGGTGAGGGTGCCGTTCGCGCCCAGCGAGTGGGCCGGGGCGCCCGTGCCGTTGCGGGTGTCGAGGAAGCGGGTGGGGTTGGCCGGAACGAAGGGGCTGCCGATGGGGGAGGTGCCGTCTCTGGAGTTGACGTAGAGGCCCTGGAGGTCGGCGATCAGGTGGACGTGTCCGCCGCTGTTGTAGATCTCGATCTTGCCGCCGCTGCACACCTTCGTCACGACCAGGTTGGAAACGGTCTGCCCGGCGCGGTAGTTGAGGTTCGACGTGCTCGGGCGGCCGCCGCAGTAGACGGTGACCACTCCGCTGCCGGTGCCTCCGGTCACGGTGACGTTGAGGACGGCGCCGACGGTGCCCAGGCCCTGTCCCTCCTTGGGAAGGGTGACCGTCGTCGTGCTGCCCGGCGCTACCTCGCCCTTGGCGGCGCCGGTGCCGTTGCGGGTGTCCAGGACCCGGGTCGGGGTGACCGGTGCGAGGTCGCTCATGCCGTCGCTCGTGTCGGCCTTGGTCGTGAAGTAGCCCTGGGTGTCGGCGACGAGGTCCACGTCGCCGTGGGCGTTGTACAGGTCGACGTAACCGTCCGCGCCCACCTTGACCGTGACCAGGTTCGGGTTGGTCCGCCCGGCGGTGAAGTCGAGGTCGGACGCGGTCGGGCGGCTCGTGCCGTCCGGGTACACCGTGACGTAGCCGCTCGCGGTGGCATTGGTGTCGGTGACGTTCATGGTGACCGCGGTCACCCCGGAGGTCGGGATGCCGCCCACCCCGAGGACCTTGAGGCGGACCACGCCCCCGGGACCCACCCGCCGCTTGGCCGCGCCGGTGCCGGAGCGGGTGTCCAGGACACGCTTCGGGCTGGTGGCGACGTAGGCCGGGCCGACCGTGGTCCGGGTGGTCGCGGTGGCGGTGCGCCCGCCGGAGTCGGTGAGCTGCTGGGTGACGGTGTAGGTGCCTGCGGCGGTGTACGTGTGCTGGACGAAGCCCTTGGAGCCGGTCACGGAGACTGCCGCCGAGCCGTCGCCGTAGGTGATCCGGTCGCTGGTGATCGGGTAGCCGCTGAAGCCGGAGGCGGCGAAGTTGCAGCTGGTGGTGTCCGGGAGGGCGGGGGCGGTGTCGCAGCTGACGGTCCCCGTCAGCGCGGGCAGCGGGTGGACCGGGAAGTAGCCGCTGTTCTCGGTGCCCAGCTCGGTGCCGTCCGGCCGGTACGTCGTGACCGTGGCGTAGATGTCGGTGCCTGTGGTGGGCTGCGTGTACGTGTGGGTGGCCGAACCGGTGGTGGACGTGGCCGTCGTGCCGTCCCCGAAGTCGAAGGTGTAGCTGTAGCCATCGAGGGAGTCCGACCACGGGTTGGTGAAGTTGGCCTTGAAGGTCACCGGCACACCGACGTACACGTCCGTGGACGAAAGGCCGGGTGTCGTCACGTTCAGCGGGTCCTGGACCTCGGTCACGCCCCGGTCGTAGTCGCCGGCGCCCGTGCCGGTGTCGGCGACGAGCGGGTCGTCGACCCGCTGTGCGCCGTGCAGGTCGGTGGGGAGTTCGCCCGGCGCGTCGGCGTCGGCCGAGTCGATCAGCGGCGAGTGCTCCGTGGGCAGGCCTGACGTGGTGGTGAGCCTCACGTCCGTCTTGTCCAGGTCGTGGGCTCCCTGGCCGGTGCCGGTCAGGAACGCCTGCCGGGTGCCGTACGCGGTGCCGGCCCAGTCGTAGTCGGTGCCGGTCGACCGGGAGTTGACCGCGTTGTAGTCCGCGGTGACCCGCGGTGCGGAGGAGGCGTCCACCGTGATCTCGGCGGGGGTGCCGGTGTCCGCGCAGGATGCCGATATGTCGGGGAGCGCGACGGTGTTCTCGACGGACCCGGAGCTGCCGCCGGTCAGGCTGACGGCGTTGCCGCAGGACGTCTCGATGGTGTCGCCCGCCAGGTGGAGGCCCGTGGTGCCGACGGCCGTGACGCCTCCGCCGAGCCGGATGGCGTCGTCGGCCAGCGTGATGTCCGACGCTCCGGCCGCGCTCGCGAAGGCCGGGCCGCCGGACTCGGGCGAGATGAACAGCCGGGTGAGCGAGATGCCGGAGGACGATCCGTCGACGGCGATCGTCTCGGCGGTGCCGGGGGCCGAATCCGCCGTAGTGATCCGGCCCGTGTCGTAGGTGATGTGCCGGGACCCGGAGACCACCAGGGTGTTCGTCCCGCCCGACGACAGGTTGAAACCGGTCACGTCGACGTACTGGGCACCGGAGAAGGTCACCGCCGGTGTCGAGGTCCCGCGCAGGAAGGCGGTGCCGGTGGCGGTCGGACTGTCGCCGGGAGCCGTGACGAAGGTGACGGCCGCGTCCGCGGTGCCGGCCGACGCGATGGTCACCGGGGCGTACTGCGTCTTGTTCCGCGCCACATGGACGGTGTCCCCGGCCGTTGCCGCGTCCGCGGCCGGCTGGATCTGGCAGAAGGGCTCCGCCTGCGAACCGGGTCCGGTGTCGCTGCAGCCGACGGCGTCGTCGTCGACGTACAGGGCCGTGCCTGCGGCGGTGTCGGCGTGGGCGACTCCGGTGACGGGACCGCCGATCAGCACGGAGAGGACGGCGATGGATCTCACGAGCAGTCGTCTGCGGCGCATGGACATGTTCCCCCTGGAGTTGGCGGAACGATACGGCAGCTCGGCGGAGGCGGGCCGTCAGGATGCGACTTCACTGCCGACTTTTGATCATCCGATTACCTCACCCCCAGGCCGGGAACAGATAAATGCAGGGCACACGCTTGCCCTGGAAGTTAGGTAAGCCTTACTATTCGTCTTCGCACCACTTTGGGCCACGGCCGTCACCCCGGCCGACCCGCGGCGAGCGCTCCACCGACGCAGCCTGGCCGTCCTCCCCCGTCCCTCATGGGCCTGGGAGGTACCCCAGCCGGAACCCGCTCACAGGACCCGCACTTGAATCAGCGCACCTTCGGGCTGTACGACCCTGCCCGCGACCACAGCGACTGCGGCGTCGGCTTCCTCACCCGTCTCGACGGGATGGCCGGCCATGACGTCATCCGCAAGGGCGACGAGGCGCTCCGCGCCATCCCGCACCGGGGCGGCACCTCCGCCGAGGGCGTCGGTGACGGCGCGGGCGTGAGCGTCGACCTGTCGGTGGAGTTCTTCGGCGCCGTCACCGGCGAGGAACTGCGCGCCGGGCACTTCGGCGTCGCCAACTGCTTCGTACCGACCGGCACTTCGGACCGCCGCGAGGCCGCCCTGCACCTGGTCGGCCGCAGCATCGCCGAGCAGGGCTTCGACGTGCTGCTCGTGCGGGACGTACCCGTGGATCACAGCGTCGCCAGGCCCGCCGCCGAGCCGCATCAACTACCCATCGTGCAATGGGTGTTCCGGGCGCCCGAGCAGTGGACACGCGCCGAGGTCGATGCCGCCGCGCATCGCGCCCTGCTCGCGATCGAGGCCGTCGCCTACGCCGACGACACCTACGCCGGGTTGTACCCGCTGTCGCTCAGCGCGCGCACCCAGGTGCTCAAGGGACGGCTCAACTCCGCAGAAGTCATCGGGTACTTCCGCGATCTCAGCGACCCGCGGCACTCCGTCCGCTCGCTGTACTTCCACACCCGGTTCTCCACGAACACCGAGCCGCACCCGACGATGGCGCAGCCGTTCCGCCTCATGGCGCACAACGGAGAACTCAACACCGACCGCAAGAACCGGCTCAGTGACGAGGCCCTGGCGCGCGCCCGTACCCGTCGCATCGTCCGTCCGCCCGGTCAGTCCGACTCCAGCCGCCTCGACCAGACCCTGCAGAGCCGGGTGTTCGACGACGGCCTGGACCTCGTCGAGGCCGTCGTGTCGCTCATGCCGCCCGCCTGGGAGAACGACCGCACTCTGCCGGTCGCCGTACGGGACATGCTCGAGTACTTCTCCCTCTACGAGGAGAAGAACGACGGGCCCGCCGCCGTCATCTTCAGCGACGGGGACGTCATCGGCGCGCGTCTCGACCGGCTCGGGCTGCGTCCGCTGCGTACCGTCGAGACCGCCGAGTACCTGATGGTGGCGTCGGAGGCCGGGCAAGTCGCCTTCCCGGACGCGGAAGTTGTGCACCGGGGGCGGATCGAGGCCGGCGGCATGCTCGTCGTCGACCACCGCACCGGACGCCGGATGCGCACGCGCGAGGTGCTCGACACCCTCGCCTCCCGACGGCCGTACTCCCAACTCCTCGACGCGGCACGGGTGAACCTCGACGACCTGCCCGCGCCCGACTACTACCGCGGCACCACCACCCTCGGCTACGACGGTGATCTCGCCCTCGCCGGACGGTACGTGGCGTACTCGCTGAACCAGGAGAGCTTCCGGTTCATGCTCGACCCGATGCTCGCCAACGGGTCTGAGCGGATCTCGGCGATGGGCTACGGCAACGCCATCAACGCGCTCAGCGACACCGAGGGCGGCATGGCGAAGTACTTCTCGCAGCGCTTCGCCCAGGTCACCAACCCGCCGCTCGACAGCCTCCGCGAGGCCGACGGCATGAGCATGCGCGTCGCCCTCGGCCCCAAGCCCGACGGCACGGGGACTGTCGGCGGACGCCAACTCGTCGTCTCCTCCCCCGTCTTGGGCCATCTCGACATGGTCCGGCTGCGGGACCAGCGGATCGTCCCGCTGGAACGGTTCGACATGCTCTACGACCCGGTGGTCGGCGACGAGACCGCCAACGCCGACTCGTTGCGCGCCGCGCTGGACCGACTCTGCGACGAGGTCGAGCAGTTCGCCGCAGGGGAGGGCGGTATCGCCGTCCTCACCGACCGGGCGATCTCGTCCTCGCGTGCGCCGCTGCCCGTCATCCTCGCCGTCGCCGCCGTGAACCAGCGGCTCATCGAGACCGGGCTGCGGCTGCGGGTCTCGATCGTGGCGGAGAGCGGGCAGTTGCCGTCGTCGCACCACGTCGCGACCGCGCTCGGCTTCGGCGCCTCCGCCGTCTACAGCCTCAGTGCGCGGCTGCGGGCGGAAGAGAAGCACCCGAGCGAACCCGCGCCGGCCGGTGAAGTGACGGAAACCGACCGGGCGTTGGCGCGGTTCCGCAAGGCGGCCGAGAAGGCCCTCGCCAAGACCATGGGGCGGGTGGGGCTGTGCACCGCCGAGAGTTACATCGGCGGCGCGTTCTTCGAGCCCAACTACCTCGACACCCGCGACGACGTCTTCGCGCGGGCCTTCCCGCACATGGAGGCGCCGGTCGGCGGAGTCGGCTTCGCACGGATCGCGCAGGCCGCGACCGAGTGGCACGAGCGGGCCCGCGCCGTGGAGACCGAGCAACAGGTGCCGCTGCTGGGGCTGTTCAAGGAACGGTCGGACGGGGCCGGGCACTCGTTCGGGGTCTCGGCCGTGCGCGGGTTCGGTGACATGGCCGAGGAGCGGCCGGAGTTCGGGCGCGAGAACGACTCCGAGGCGCTGCGCCTCCTCACCCTCGGCCAGCTCGACGACGCGTTCGGCATCACCGACTCCGCCTACCGCAACACGGGTTACGACGCGCTCAGCGACGCCGAGATCGACGCGTTCCGGATCACCCCCGGGTACCGCGCCTTCCTGCGGACCACCCACGAGGAACGGTCACGTCGGCCGGCCGCGCTGCGGGACGTGCTCGCGCTGCCCGCCGACGTCACGGGGTTGCGCACGCCGGAGGACTTCGCCCGCGAGCTGGGACGGTTCTCGACGAGCGGCAACGCGAGCGTGACGGTCAGGGGCGTCGTCGCGACCGTCGCCGAGCAGTCGGCGGACACGGTGACAGCCCGTCTGCAACTCTCCTCCCCCGGAAGCGAGTTGCACACCGCCCTCGCCGACGGCCTCGCCCTCGCGCACCCCGGCGAGGTCGAGACGCTCCACGCGGACGCCGACGGAGTCACGGTCACCGCCACCGGCACAGCCGCCCGCCTCCTCGCCCTCCTCCGCCCCGCCCCCGACAGCGTCCAACTCACCGACGTACAGCCCGCGCACGAGATCACCCGCACTCTCGCCTCCGGCGCGATGAGCCACGGCGCGCTCGTCGCGACCGCGCACGAGGCCGTCGCGCACGGCACGAACATGGTGGGCGCGATGTCCAACAGTGGTGAGGGCGGCGAGCATCGGTCCCGGTACGGCACGATCCGGGGCTCGCGGATCAAGCAGTTCGCGTCGGGCCGGTTCGGGATCTGGGCGGGGTATCTCGCCGACCCGATGCTCCAGGAGCTGGAGATCAAGATCGGGCAGGGCGCGAAGCCGGGCGAGGGCGGCCAGTTGCCCGCGCCGAAGGTCACCGTGGACATCGCGGCGGCGCGCGGCGGCACCCCCGGCATCGAACTCATCTCCCCTCCCCCGCACCACGACACGTACTCCATCGAGGACTTGGCCCAGCTCATCCACGACTGCAAGGCCGCCCGCGTGCGGGTGGTGGTGAAGCTGGTGTCGTCCGAGGGCATCGGCACCATCGCGGTCGGTGTCGCCAAGGCCGGCGCGGACGTCATCAACGTCGCCGGGAACACCGGCGGTACGGGTGCGGCGGCCGTCACCAGCCTCAAGTACGCGGGCCGTTCGGCGGAGATCGGTGTCGCCGAGGTCCACCAGGCCCTCGTGGCCAACGGGTTGCGGCAGAAGGTGGTCCTGCGCTGCTCCGGCGCGCACCAGACCGGCGGTGACGTCGTGACCTCGGCGCTGCTCGGCGGCGACAGCTTCGAGTTCGGTACGACCGCGCTCATGATGCTCGGCTGCGTCATGGCGAAGAACTGCAATGTGAAGTGCCCGGCCGGTCTCACCACCAACTCCGAGGCGTTCGAGGGCGATCCGCGCGCACTGGCCCAGTACCTGCTCAACATCGCGCACGACGTCCGCCAGATCCTCGCCCGCCTCGGCCTGCGCTCGCTGCGCGAGGCCCGGGGCCGTACGGACCTGCTCCAGCTCCTCGACCACCCGGCGAGCGTCGGCCGCCTCGACGTCCGGCGCCTGCTCGCGCGCGTGCCCGAGAAGGTCGTGGCCGAACCGGAGTACCTGGAAAAGGACTTCACCACCGACGACGCCCTCATCGAACGCGTCCGGGCCGCACTGGTCGAGCGCCGCGAACCGGCCCTGCTCGTCGACGGCATCCACCTCCGCAACAGCGACAAGTCGGTCGGCGGCCAGCTCTCCATCGACGTGGAACGGCTGCTCAACCACCAACTGGCCGCTGACGCACCGGCGTTCACCACGGACGACCGAGGCCGTCGCCGCCTCGTCGACGACGCGGTCCGCATCCGCACCACCGGCTCGGCCGGTCAGTCGTACGGCGTCTTCTGCAACGACGGCATCACCCTCGAACACACCGGCACCGCGAACGACGGCGTCGGCAAGAGCCAGAGCGGCGGCCGGATCATGGTCCGCGCGCCGGGCGGCGGCAGCACCGAGCGCGGCGGGAACGTCCTCGTCGGGAACTTCGCGCTGTTCGGCGCGACCGGCGGGCGGACGTTCGTACAGGGAGAGGCCGGTGACCGGTTCGCCGTGCGCAACTCCGGTGCGACGGCGGTCGTCGAGGGGCTCGGCGACTTCGGCTGCGAGTACATGACGGGCGGTACGGTCCTCAACCTCGGCGGCTTCGGCAAGGGCCTCGGCAACGGCATGAGCGGCGGATTCCTCTACCAGTACGACCCGTCGGGCGAGTTGGCCGACCGCGTGAGCGCCGACTCTCTCCTCGTGTTCCCGGTGACCGACACCGGGCACGGCGCCTTCCACGAGGAGGCCGTACGACTGCTGCTGGCATGGCATGTGGAGGCCACGGGCTCCGAGTTGGCGGCACGGCTGCTCCACGACTGGCAGTCCCAGCGGCGGCACGTGTACTGCGGAATGCCCCGCGCGCTGCTCCTGTACCAGGACGCCGGCGAGATCCTCGCGGCCGCCACCCGTGGAGAGCTGCTGGACGAGCTGGCGACCTCGATCGCGACGGACAAGTTGCGGGCCTTCAAGGTCGACTACCGCGACCGGCGCACCGTACTGGGCGGCCGAGCACCGGCGTTCGGCGACCAGGGCAGTGACGACATGTTCTCGCTGCTGTCGTCGTACACCGTGCTCGCCGTCGCACAGGACCTCGCGCTGCAACGGGTGCCGGGCGCGACCGGCCCGGACGACCCCCGGGTCGCCGAGGCCGTCCGCAACCTCGTCCTCACCGAGGACTTCTTCGTCAAGCAGCGGGTGGTGAAGTACCTGCGCGGCACGCTGGAGCGGTTCGACGACGACGAGTTGGCGACGCTCATCGCGAGCAAGCGCCTCGACGACTACAAGCGCGCGCTCCGGCAGCGCAACAACCTCAGCGTGGACGCCCCCGGCACCTACGGCTGGATCGTCCACCAGCACACGAAGAACGCGGCCCGGGTACGCGCCGCCCGCTTCGACGAGTTGCTCGCGACCGCCGCCCTCGAGGACATCGCCACGCGCCGCGCCCCGCAGGCCCCGACCGAGACGGTGACCACGTGACGCTCATGCCCCCGACCGGGTCCCTCATCCCGGCCGACGCACCGTTCTCCGCCCAACAGGAGGCGTGGCTGGCCGGGTTCATCGCCGGCATCGCCGCCGCCGGACGCCGGGAGGGCGGGGCGACGGACACGCCCGCCGCCACCGTCGACGTCCTGTTCGGCACGCAGACGGGCAACGCAGAGTTCCTCGCCGACGAACTCGTAGCCGGGGCACGGTCACGTGGACTCGGCTCCACAGCGACCCCACTGGACGCCGTCACACCCGCCCAACTAGCCGCGATGTCCCATGTGTTGGTCGTCACCTCGACCTACGGCGAGGGCGAACTCCCCGACAACGCGGGGCTGTTCTGGGAGGCGCTCCAGTCCGACACCGCACCCCGCCTCGAAGGACTGCGGTACGCCGTTCTCGGGCTCGGCGACCGCGGCTACGACGACTTCTGCCAGGCCGCGAAGCTCATCGACACCCGACTGGAGCAACTCGGGGCAGGCCGGCTCCACGAACGCCTCGACTGCGACGTCGACTTCGAGGAACCGGCGGCGGAGTGGACGACGACGGTCCTGGACCGGCTGGTGGCCGAGACCGGCGCAACAGGCTCAACAGGCGGCAGTACAGAGGCTGTTGTTCCCCGACCCCGCTCCACCTGGAACAAGCGCACCCCGTACCGCTCCCGGCTCGCGGTGAACCGGCTCCTGTCCTCCCCGCACAGCGCGAAGGAGATCCGCCACTACGAGTTCGACCTCGGCGACAGCGGCATCACCTACGAGGCGGGGGACGCGCTGGCCGTCGTACCACTGAACGACGACGGGCTCGTAGGCGCGCTCCTGGAGCACCTGGGCGCGACCGGCGACGAGGAGGCGGCACAGGCGCTGCGCACGGGCAGCGAAATCCGCACCCCGTCAAAGGAGTTGATCGCCGACCTGGTCGAACGCGCGCCGTCGAGCGAACTGGCCGCGGTCGTCGCACACGGCGACCGCTCCGACCTCGACTCCTGGCTCTGGGGCCGGGACATCCTCGACCTGCTCCGCGACGCAGGCCCCGCGGCCACCCCGTCCCTGTCCGAACTCCTGCCGCTGCTAAGGCCGTTGCAGGCCCGCCAGTACTCGATCTCGTCGAGCCCGCTCGCCCACCCGGACCGCATCCACCTCACGGTCGCGTCCGTCCGCTACGGCAACGCGCATCACCGCCGGTACGAGGGCGTCGCGTCGACCTACCTCGCGGACCGAACAGGCGGCGCCGACACGGCCGTAGACATCTATGTCCAGCCCAACGCCTCCTTCGGCGTCCCGGCGGACGACAGCGCACCGATGGTCATGATCGGCCCCGGCACGGGCATCGCACCGTTCCGCGGCTTCCTGCACGAACGGGCGGCGCGGGGTGCCTCCGGCCGCAACTGGCTGTTCTTCGGCGACCGTCACCGCGAGACGGACTTCGTCTACGAGGACGAGTTGACGCAGCTGCGGGAGCGCGGCGTGCTCACCGAACTCGACCTCGCGTTCTCGCGCGACCAGGCCGAGAAGGTGTACGTGCAGACGCGGATGCGGGAACGATCGCGGGAGTTGTACGGGTGGCTGGAGGACGGCGCGCACGTCTACGTCTGCGGTGACGCCTCGCGGATGGCGAAGGACGTCGAGGCGGCACTGCTGGGTGTCGTGGCGGAGCAGCGCGGACGCGGGGACGACGACGCGGCGGAGTACCTCGCGGACCTGCGCCGGGCCAAGCGCTATGTACGGGACGTGTATTGAGGATGACCGACCAGCAGGGTTGTGGGTTCGAGGGATGCTGCGGGCGGCGAGGCGGCATTGGGGCCAGCGGCGGGAGTACGCGTTTGATCGACGCGCGGATGCCGGAGTTGGCGCGGTGTCTGACGCTGTTCCAGTACGTCCAGGCGGTCACCGGCGGCCCGGTCGCGAGGATCGACCAGGCCGGGAGCTACGCGGAACCGAGCCTGCGCGGTGGGGCGTTCGCCGTCCGGGCGGGTTCGATCGCGCTGCGGATCGACGCCGCCGGGGTCGACACGGCGGTGGTCGCGCGGGACGAGGACGCCGTAGCCCTGCGCCTGCTCGACACCGTGGGCCGGACCGTGCATCAGGGACGGTTGCTGTCCGAGGGGGACCGGCTGCTGGCCGGGCTCGCGCCCACGGTGCACGCGGGGGCGGCCCGGTCCGCCGTACCGTCCGCGCCCCCGGAGGTCCCGGCGTGGGAGCACGGCGACCAACTGGCCCAGTTCGACGCGGTGTTGGCGGACGGCGGGATCGCCCGACGCACGTCGTTCCACCGCTACGACGGCGGTGCGTACCGGCCGATCGAGGTCGACGTCGTGGCGTCGGTGCTCGACCACGTCTGTTCCGTCGGACTGCCCATCGGTGTCGCGGTGTTCGCCCCGGCGGTCATGCAAGCGTGCGGCGGCCGGGTGCACGTCACCGATCGGACGGTCGGCGGGCGGGTGTTCGCGGCGGTCGCGGAGAGCTCGGTGGAGATCGACCTCGCCGCCGTCCGGGCCTGTCACCTCGTCCGTTCCCTGGCCGCGCACGGTCCGACCTCGGCGCTCGAACTCGACGACGAGGACGGGCGATGCGTCGCGGTGATCACGCAGTTCGGGATGGTCGGGGCGGATGTGCATGAGGCGTGGGAGGATCTGGCGGCTTCGCTGCCGGACGCCTGATTGTCCGGATGGGCGGGGAGTGCCCCCGCCCATCCCGTGGGTCAGCCGATCTTGTCCGTGAAGCCCGCCGACAGAACCGTGTGATAGGTGACCTTGCCCTTGCTGGGGCCCGCGGTCCACGTGAAGGTGTACTCCAGGATCGCGCTGGTCTTCGGGTCGACGATCACCCGGCCGACGCTCGTGGCCTCCGCGAACTCCACGGCCGTACCGCCGCGCCCGGTGCTGTCCTTGACCTGGCCGACCAGCTTGACGCCCTTGAGCCCGGCCATCGCCTTGAAGAGCCCGGCCCGCAGTTTCGGGCCGGCCGGGGACTCGGTGAGCAGGCTGGCCGCCTGGTCGAAGGGCGAGATGCTCTTGGGCCGCGGCGGAGTCTGCAGCAGCGCGAGCAACTGCGCCGGGTCGGTGGTGAGTTGCTCCAGGCCCTTCCAGTCGAGGTCCTTCGGCCCGAACTGCCAGTCGGGGTGCTGCCCCTTCTTGGCGGCCTTCCCGCTGTTGACGACGTATTCGTCCATGGACTGTGAGATGTACTCGTCCCCGACCGTCGTCCGCATCTTCCAGTACTTCCCCGAGGAAGCCGACTGGCTGGCGGCCACCGTGGAGATGTCGTCCAGGAAGACGGCCGCGGTGTTCGCGCGCGCCCCGCTGTGCGTGCCGGTGCCCGCCGGGGTCGCGCCGGTGTTCGCGTAGGTCACCACGCCGGTCGCCACCGCGGCTGTGGTCAGCAGCGCGATCAGGGCACGGCGGCGCCCGGAGATCCGCCGGAGCGGTACCACTGCGGCAACGCCGGCTTTCGCTCCGGCCGCCCCCTCTGCGCCCCTCGCCCCTCCCGTGGCCACCGTGCCCTCCGTGGCCACCGCCGCCTCGACCTCCGCGAGCACCCTGGCCAACGCCCGTTCCGAGAGCGGCTCGACGAGCCCGGCCGTGGCCAGTTCATCGGCACCGGGGAAGTCCAGCAGCGCACCTCGCTCGTTCATACCCATACCGTTCGCCTCCGAGTTGTCGTACGTGGTCATGCGAGGTCTCCTGTCGCGGTCAGGTTTCGTCCCGCCGGGCGGGGCATCGTGAGGCGGTCGCGCAGTCGGCCCCGGGCCCGGTGCAGCCGCGAACGCGCGGTGCCCGCGGGGATGCCCACGACGACGGCGGCCTCGGCCGGGGTGAGCTGCTCCCAGCTGATCAGAAGCAGCAACTCCCGCTCCTCCGGCGGCAGTTCGGCCAGCGCCCGGCGCAGCGCGGGAGCCAGCGCGGCGGCGTCGAGCCGCTGATCCACCAACTGCCAGGGGTCGGTGACATCCGGCCCCGGCGCGGGCTCTTTCCGCCCCGCCCGCCGCAGGTACTGGGCGAGCACATTGTGGGCCACCCCGAACAGCCAGCCCCGGGCCGAACCCCGAGCGGGGTCGAACGTGCGCCGGGCGGCGAACGCCTGCAACCAGGTCTCGGCGAGCAGATCCTCCGCCGCGGTGGGCATACGCCGGGCGAAGTAGCCGTACAGGGCGGACGAGTGCGCCTTCACAAGGGGAGTGAAGGCGGCCGAGTCACCGCGCGCAGACTGCGTCAACTGGGCGTCGCTGTCGCCGTGTTCGCCGCCACGCCGCCGATTGCCCAGTTCCTCCGGGTCATTCGGTTTCACCGAATCTCCGTTTCCGACCGCCGGACGACGGTCTCACCCTGCACTTGTCATCGAACCCCGAGACCGTTCGCGCACCCGCTCAGACTGCTGCACAACTCTCATCGTGAGAGTGGACTTGCATAAAGAGAGTTCACCCCCTACCTTCATGAGAGTCAGCTCTCAGCAAGCGAGACAAACGAGACCTAGCGACAAGGACCCCACCATGACCACCCCCGCCTCTTCCTCCCCCTCCTCCGCCTCCACCCCCGCCACCCGCACCGTCGACCTTCCCGGCGGACTCTCCCTCACCATCGAGGAGTTCGGCGAGAACACCGAGGGCACGGGCGTCCTGGTACTGCACGGCGGCGGCGGCCCGCGCACGGTGACCGGGATCTCCGCCGCGCTGTCCGAGCACGTCTACGTCGTGAAGCCGATCCACCCCGGTTTCGACGGCACGCCCCGCCCCGAGCGCTTCGACACCGTCGCCGACCTGGCCATCGCCTACCTGGACCTGCTCGACACCCTGGACCTCAAGGACGTCATGGTGATCGGCAACTCCATCGGCGGCTGGATCGCCGCCGAGATGGCCCTGCGCGACAACCACGGCCGCATCGGCGCCCTGACCCTGCTGAACGCGGTCGGCATCCACGCCCACATGGTGGAGAACCGCGTCGTCGACCCGCGCGGCATGGCCCCGGCCGACATCAGCCAACTGTCCTTCGCCAAGGCCGAGTTCCGCCCCGACTTCGCCTCCTTCACCGACGAGCAGCGCGCCGCGGGCGCCGCCAACCAGCAGACCCTCGCCGTCTACGGCGGCGAACACTTCACCTACGACCCGAAGCTCCGCGCCCGCCTCCACCGCGTGACCGTGCCGGTCCTGGTCGTCTGGGGCGAGGAGGACGGCATAGCCCCCCTCAAGTACGGCCGCGGCTACGCCGACTCCTTCCCCAACGGCCACTTCGCCCCTATCTCCGACGCGGCCCACTTCCCCCAGATCGAGCAGCTGGGCGCGACGCTCGGCGCGATCGCCGACTTCGTCAGCACGGTGGTGAAGCCGGGGGCGGCGGGTTGAGGGGGGGCGGTCGTAGGGAGGCGGGTTCCGTGACGCCGCCGTCCTTCTACCCGTGAAAGCTCCGCAGAGAGGCCCGGGTCGGGGACCTGGGCCTCTCTGATGCGGGTGCCGATCCACCGCCTTCGGCGTCACCCCCCTGGCGAATCGGCCGAGTTGTAGAAGATCAGTAAAAGATCACCCGCCATCGGCCGCCTCAGGCTCAACAGGCCGGCGCCCCGGTTACGATCATGGGCCAGGACGGGACAAACACGTGTCACCCACTCTTGATGTCCCGTGGCTGTATCGCCGAGAGGCAACCGTGCAAACACCCGGTTCGCCTCTCAGAGCCCCATGAGGCTCGGCGGAAACGTTGATCGACGAAACCAGGGGGAGATCGTCTTCATGAACACACTCGTACGCCGTGCGGCCACCGCGGCGACCACCGGTGCGCTGCTCTTCGGCGGAGCCGTCGCCACGGCTGGAAACGCCCAGGCGGCGCCCACCACGCAGTGCAAGACCAGCACCAAGTCGTTCGACCTTCCCGGCAAGCCGGACGTGAAGGTCAGCGTCAAGATCTGCATCCAGTACACCGGCACCAGCAGCGGCTACCGCCACTACACCGCCTGGGTCAGCAAGGCGTCCTGGGACGGTACGTCCAGCTTCATCGGTGGGACGCGCTTCAACAGTTTCTCGATCCACATGCGCGCTGAACACGGGTCGACCAAGGTCACGAACTGCAGCTACGACATCTGCGAGGACCGCGACATCAGCTCCGAGATCAACGGCTCGGAGAAGGGTTCCAAGACGTTCACGAACGACTACGGCATGGTCTTTGTCAAGACCAAGAAGAAGACCTGGACCGCGGACGGCGACGCCTACCCCGACATCGCGAGTGACGGGAAGTCGGGCAAGACCTGGGAACTGAACGGCACCGCATCCGTTTCCTGACCTTCCGTCCCCACCTCGCACTCCTCGTCGAATCACTCCTCGTCGAAGGCCCCGGAGGACTCGTTCTCCGGGGCCTTCGCCGTCCGCTTCCCCTCTTCTCCCTTGTCTTCTCCCTTGTCCTACGGGAGGGCAGGATCTTGGGTATGAGGATTCTGGTCTTGGGTGGCACCTGATTCCTGGGGAAATGCGTCGTCGAAGCAGCGCCGCTCCGTGGCTGGGATGTGACGACGTTCAGTCGCGGCCGGTCCGGTCGGGATATGCCGGGGGTGCGTACGGTCCGCGGTGATCGTACGGAGGCGGCGGATCTCAACCGGCTTGCTGCCCACGGCCCTTGGGACGCGGTGATCGATACGTCGAGTTCCGAGTTTCCACCGCGCGACGTGCGGCTGGCCGCACAGGCCCTGCGCGACGCGGTGGCGCGGTGGGGGCACGTGTCCACAGTGTCGGTGTACGCGGGGTGGCCGCATCACAGGTTGACCGAGGCGTCCGAAGTGCTGGAGTGCCCGTCGGACGCGGACGAGTCCTTCGGTTACACCGGCGCGGACGGGTCGCCCACCAAGTACGGGTTCCAGAAGGCCGGCGGGGAGCGGGCGGTCGCCGAGGTGTTCGGCGATGGGGCGGTGTTCCTGCGGCCGGGGGTGATCCTCGGGCCGGGTGAGTACGTGGGCAGGCTGCCGTGGTGGCTGAATCGGGCGAGCCGGGGCGGACCGGTGCTGGCTCCGGCTCCGGCTCCGGCTCCGGCTCCGGCTCCGGCTCCGGCTCCGGCCGACTGGATCATCCAGCCGGTCGACGTCGCGATGTCTCGGCCTTCGCCCTCGACCGGGCGGCTGCCGACACCGGCGGCGCCTACAACCTGGCCCATCCGGAGGGGATGGAGTTCGGGGACTTCCTGCTCGCCTGCCTTGCCGTCACCGAGTCGGACGGTCACCCGGTGTGGGTGGAGCCCGAGGTGCTCATCGAGCACGAGGTACGGCAGTGGACCGAGCTGCCTCTCTGGCGTACCCACGCCGGCGTGTGGTCGGTGGACGTCGGCAAGGCGGTGGCGGCCGGGCTGCGGTGCCGGCCGCTGACCGAGACGATCACCGACACGTGGGCCTGCCTGCAGGCCGACGGGCGCCCGGTGGATCACCCTCGCTGGGCGGAGCACGGAATCGCCGCTGCAAAGGAGGCCAAGATCCTCGCTGCACTGGCCTCCACATCCTGAGTCGGCTCATCCCTCCAGAACGGCCACCGCGCCGGCCCCCACACCCAGTTGGTGCTGAGCGGCGAGGCGACTGAAGTGCTCCAGGCGCTCGCCCATTTCGTCGGCGAGGGGCGCCTGTCGGAACCGCTCATCAGTCAGTGCGCGGCGACGCGCGCGGTGCGGGTCAACAGACCGGTGGCGCGCTGCTCGCCGGGCACGATCCAGACGCGTTCGAGAGCGTCGGCGGCGCCGTCGAGGTCACCGCACAGGAGCCGGGCCGCGGCCAGGTCCGCGGCAGCCCCACCCACGACGCGTGCGGAGCGTAGGGCTTCGGGCTTGCCGGTCACCAGGTCGAGCGCAGTGCGGGCAGCGGCCTCGGCCTGTTCGCCGTCGCCGAGCAGTAGACAGGTCGAGGCGTTGGACATGGCCAGTCGGTCGGCGGGGAAGCCGAACTCGCCCGCCACGCCGTCGTGCAGGTCGTCGATGTGTCCACGCCCTTCCTGGCGAGAGGCGTTGAGCGCCTGCTGGGCCGAGGCAGCGTCTCCTCGGTGGCCGTGCGCGCGTGCCTCGATGGCCGCCAGACGACGACGTGCGACATCCTGCGCGGGTCGCCGTTGGCCGAGGACGCCGAGCTGATCGTGAGCGAGCTGAGCGCGAACGCGATCCTGCACACGGCGAGCGCGCGGGAGGCCGGCAGCTTCCATCTGTCGCTTGCGGCGTCGTCGCAGGTGGTGGCGTTGTCGGCGACGGATGGAGGGGGTGCTGGTACGGCTCCGAAGGTCGAGCACCAGGACCAGGAGGCGGAGCACGGTCGGGGGCTGGGGATGGTCAGCGCGATCGCGCGCCGGGTCGTGGTGCATGACAGCGACTGCGGTCACACAGTCACCGCGGAGCTCTTCACGGACGTACGACGAGGAGGGCACCCGTGCTGAGCACGACGATCGGCCCAGGCTTTTGGTGCGAGTGCTGGACCCGGCACTTGGACGACTGCCGGCCGCCAACGCTCTTCGGCTCCTACGACGCGCGCACAGAGACCGAGGCGAACAACTGGGTCTCCGAGATCCTGCGCACCATCTCACCGGAACTCGACTCCGACGCCTCCCAGGAGGCATGGGAACGGCTCTACGACCACCGCGTCAACACCCGACGGGCCCTGTTGCGCCGCGCGCCCTGGACTGTGTCCGTCACCCACGCCCGCACACTCATCACCTGAACCGTAAGCCCCGTGACCTTCCTGCCGCTCGCACACCGCCACGGCACCGAACTTCCCTCGTGCGCGCACGACTTCAAACCCCACGCCACTCCTTGAAGGGGTTCGCCTGGCGGATCTTCGGCCGGCAATACGCCACCGGGCATCACGGCGCGGAGCGTGTCAGTGGGGCCTGCCAGGATGCATTTATGGAACCGTCGAAGACTGTTGAGGCATTTTGGGATCGCATGCAGGCCCGGGACTGGAAGGGGCTTGGCGAGCTGTTGGCCGAGGACCTGGTGGTGGAGTGGCCAGTCAGCCGCGAGCGCATCAAGGGCCGCGGGAACTTCGTGAGGATCAACGCGGAGTATCCGGAAGGGTGGGCCATCAAAGTCCTGCGGATCGTGGCGGACGGCGAGGTGGTGGTCTCCGAGGTGGAAGTCCCTCACGATGCGATGGGGGTCCACCGCGTGGTGTCGTTCTGGACGGTTCGGGGCGGGACGATCGTTGATGGCCGTGAGTACTGGACAGAGCTGGGATCGGACCCGTCACCGGAGTGGCGAGCCGCATATGTACAACGGGTGTGACCAGGCGCCGCTGACCACTTCAAATGGCGCCGGCGACTGTCTACTCGTTTCGTCCTCTCCCGCCGCCTCTGCAGACGGGAGTGCCCCAGTGCTCTCGTACCGGACGCCTTGGGTGACTCGCATCAGCGCCAACTCCGGGCGACCACAACGGCCCCATACGACCTACTGAGTTACAACTTTCTCTACTGGTTCAAGGCGGCTCGCTCCGCTCCCCGCGCGCGGCACGGCCCCCGGCCGGGCCTGCGCTCCTGTCTCCCCCCGCTCCAGCCCAGCCGGCGCCCGTGCCGCGCAGCAAGAAATCCGAATGACCCCGATCAGGCCTTGTGACCCTTGGCAAAGTCACGCCAGCGCCTACGAGAGGCGTCATCTCCGTAGTTATTCGCCACGTAGAGCGCTATATCCCTCACATAGCAACGCGGACAGGCGGAACGTTTAACAACTGGAGATGAAGCCATAAAGTCCCAAAGTATGAGCCTTCCTTGGTCAAGCTCACCCCACTCTGCGACCGCCCTATCCGCCAACTCCAATACGCTCGCATATTTCCCTAGTCGCAGTAGAGCATAAAGCCGGTTACAGAGGTTCATGGTCGCAGTGAACCCCAGCTCATATGCGCGCTCCAAATCAACCAGCGCTCTCTTTGGATCTTGCGGCACGAGACAGAATCCCAGGGAATTCAATAGACTCGGATTATGAGGATCCTTGCGAACTGCCATTTCCAGCAACTCGGCAGCCGACGCTACCCGGCCAGCCAACACCAACTCAGTGGCCATGGAGTTGAGCGCCACCGACGTCTCATCTGCCGGATCACGCTTGCACGAAACATCCGAAAGCGCATAGGCAAGATCCAGATCGCGAATGTAACGCTCCGCCATTTGCTTTCGTGAGCAAGGCGCCTCTCGTTGCCCCTTTTTGTATAGCCATTCTAGCTGAAGAGACTTGAGGCCCCAGTCAGATAGATAGGTGTTAGTGTAACGATCTACTATCCATCGCTGCACGTCACGCGTCCCCCTGTCTTCTGGGGCAGCTCGCGAGGTTTCAGCTCCTAGGAATTCACCGATCGAAGGTGCATGCCACCCAAGAAGCGAGACCAAACTTGCAGAATTCAACCAAGCTTGCATCCTTTGAATGAATTCGTTAGTAAGGGCCACACTCATTCTGAATCGAGCCAGCCTGCGGGGGCTCTCATCCGAGGGATAGCTGAGACCCAGTGTTGATGCGTCTGCCGCCAAGGCATCCACGAGATCGCCCCAGCCAGGAGGGGACACCGGGAGTTGACTCCGCTCTCCCTCCTGGCTCTCATCCAAAGACATGATCGCAGGCATCGTTACCGCAAGCGCCATGTTGTAAACGAAGGAATCCCTAAATCCGTACCTAACAATCCCCTCAGGAGATAGCCCCCGCCTGGCAATTTCCCGGCAGAGCGCCAAGCAGCGATCTTCTCGTTCCACGAGCAGCGTAGCCTCAGGGCTGGGTATAAACTGCTCACGCAATTGCATAATCAAGGAGGTGATGTGCCACTCCTCGATATTCGAGTTCTCCCGATCCCGGAGATATATCTCCGCAGCATCAAATAGGCGGACGCCAGCAACCGCTTCCCCGCTGTGGGCACCCGGACTCCTCATAGGAGCTACAGACATTCCAGCGCCAAACTCGACCGAGTCTTCAGCCAGCGGACTTCCATACACCTCAAGCAAGTCAATGCACTCTTCGCCGCAGCCCCTGCCCCCCTCTGGTACATCTATAGAGAAAGGGCAATCTGCGATGAGGTTAGGCGGCTGACAGGAATCACTAAAACGACGAAGAGCCCGGAGAAATATTTCCCTCTCGGGCCCTTCATTCGGCAATTCTGCTTTTGTCACCGGTAAGCGTCCCGACGCTGAGAGACAGTCAAAACAAAGGCGAGCCCGGAATCTTGAACCTGATACAAAATGCGGTGCGACCTTCCGAGTCGTGCAGACCTGATACCCGCCAGAGGCCCCAACAATTTCTTCCCCAGGCCGGGCTCAGAGTCTAGCCTGTTAATGATATTGAATGCCTTCTGGCGAAGAGGGTCCGGAAGACCATCAAGGTCTTTTTGCGCACGTCGGCTGATCGTTGACACTTCTATCCCTGCCCCGCCAGCTCATCAGCTTCACGACGCGCCTCATTAATGGCGTCCATCGTTTCAGCGTCAGAAAGGATGTTTAGCGTCTCGATCAACGATTCATATTCATCCGCACCCAACATCACGGCGCTTGGCTTGCCATGCTTCGTGATCATGAAAGCTTCCCCTGTGGCGGCAACGCTGTCCACGATCTCACTCAGGCGGTCACGGGCATCTGTCAGCGGTGCAGCTTCCATGCTGGTCCTCTCCTTGGTCGTAGTACCACTGTACAGACTTCCGGGCAGATTGCCAGTGAGTCGCTGCACAAGGCGCAACGACTCAAAGATGCAGGGCTCCGCCTAGACCTCCGAATGCGTCCTTCGGAGGGTGTTGTGCTGAGGTGCATGGAGTGAGTCCCTCCCTTCGAGACGATGGAGTGGCGGCCTCCATCCTCGTACCATGTCTCCCCCGCCGCCTCTTACTCCGGTGGATGTGTCACCAGGCAACGTGGCTAAGACCGGCGGGGCGGCATCGAGGCACACGCGCGTCTGCCCCCTCGACGAACCCGCCATCGTGGCTGGCTTTCGTCGGCTGAGGTTCAGACGGCCCCTCCAAGGCGGCTACGCTGCCTGGATACCCCAGCAGCCAGCGGTACCGCGACAGTCCCTTTCGCAGTTCGGGCCTCAAACTACGCGTGCCAGGCTCATGCCAGATCGTGCAGGGAACCGCGGCGAACTCCAGGGAACCAGTCAAGTGCCAACCAAGTGCCTGACACCGCTCCGCCGCAGGCCAGCACCACAGTGATCCCTAGATCACCTCAGCTTCCCAAGCTCAGGTCTTCCGGAAACCGGACTCGTCAACCGACAGGCAGGAAGCCGCGCGCTCTACCCGCCAGCGGGTCGCGGGCGTAGGAGCTCACTCCGTACGCATCACATCGGTCCTCATGTCCACACGCATCGCATCCCGAGTCGCATGAAGGCCCTGGACCACGTCATCGTCATGCGCAGGGCGTGCCGCATCGTCCCAACGGAGCCCTTGACCGACAGCGTCACGGAGTCGCCGCACGCTGCGAAAGTAGTCCAGTGCCGGCGTGACGACGCCACTGGGCGCGAAGACCTCAAGTTGATAGCGCTGCTCGTAGCATCCGGCAAAGATCGCCCGAGCAGCCGTGGCACGTTCCTCGCTCGGCAGTTGATCGTCTCGGCTGATCGTCCATAGCTCACCTCGCGCTTTAGTGAGGGCGCTGAGGAACGCTCCGTACAGTTCACGGCGGGCTTGCCGCCACTCGGCAACAGCAGTACGCCTGTCGCGGCGAGATTCGACGAGCAGGGAAGTGCCAGTGGCTATGAAGGCTCCCAGGAGGGTCGCCCCGAGTGTCGTCAACATGGACGCACCGTAGAGCTTCCTTGGCCCGAAGGGGCCAGGTCAGAACAACACAGCCCGTCTCAGTTTCCGTCTCATTCAGCCTGGTTCACGGCCGTTCATGTGAGACCGCGCGTCGAACCTGCCCCAGGGCTGGACCGCCCCTGAACGCAGGTGAACGCCTCTGCACCCAACCCGCCATCCCACCACCACAGTTGGAAAGAGTGCACGACGTACCCCCGGAGTACGCCAGCCATTCGGTACGCAGCCGGCGTCGGCAAGCCCAGTGATTCCCGCGTCCCGGCGACCCATTGAGCACACGCGGGAAGGGGCTTCAGTAGACGATCACTCTCCAGTGCTCGACCCACCGCAGCCAATCACCGCCCGCACCACGCACCTGGACGCGATCGGCGTCCACCTGCCAGACCGTGCCGTAGAGCGTGGCGTTAGAGAGGTCCACCTTGACGGTGTCGTAGACGTCCAGGTCTTCCTCAACGGCCGAGTCCACACGTGCGCACAGTGATCGCAGAGGTAGCCGACCACATCGCATCCCCCAACAGTCATCGGGTTGCCTGGGCGAACAGCCTCAACGCGGCACCGAGGGCACGGGTCAGCAGTGTGCGCGCCTGCTGATCGGGACATCGTTCGATCCTGCTGTACAGCAACGAAGTACAGCAACCCCACCAACCGGCAGCGCCCAACCCGGACACGCATCGATTGGTCCAGTACATGCCAGCTACCTTTGGCCCGTGAACGACAGAGGCAGATGGATCGGCGCGGCAGCCTGGTTTGCCGTCTGGTGGGGTCTGGCAACGGTCGCGTTCCGTCTCTTCGGCCTGGTCATCAGCGACCTCAAGAGCTGGACAACGTGTGCCGGAATGGCCGCCGCCTCCATCGCGACCGGGGAGCTGTCGGAGCGCTGGCGCCAACGCCGAGGCCGGCTGGCGACTGAGTCACAGGCGTCCCCCAGCACCGCGCCGGACATCGGTTGTAGAACAAGCGCACCAGATCAAGCGGAGTACAACGGGGAATCACGGTGAATGCAGCCGTGTCCGACGATGCCGCGCCTCAGCCGTTCGCGTAGGTCAGCCTCGGAGCCAGTCACAAATACCCGCAGCTTCCCAAGCTGAGAACTCCGGCACCTCGTCACGGGCAGGCCGCCGCGGCTTGCTCCGGTCGACGTGCCGGCAGCATGGCTGAGGCAAGTGGGGGATGCAGCGAGCGATGCGTCCGCTGCCGGCCTCGTAACGAAGTTGGCCGGCAGTCGGTGATTCCACCAACCCGTGGCGAAGCCAGGGTGAAATCGTGGGCCGGGTCGGCGATCATGCACAACCTCCCCCACACCCCCTCTGTCTGATGCGGGTGAAGTCACCACTCGGGCATCACTCGGGCATCAAACGTGGGGGGAAACCACACCATGCGCAGACGCACCACCGTCGCCACCGCGACCGCCGCCGCTCTCAGCGCCGCCCTGGCCGTCGCCGCTTTTGCCGTTCCGGCCGCCGGGGCCGCACAGGACGACTCGGCGACGCAGTTCGTGAATATCGGCGTCAACCACGACCTCGACTACACCGTCGGCGTCACGGCCGCACAGAAGAGAGTGTTCTCGGTCTCCGCGACGGTCAGCGATCCGTCCGGCGTCAAGAGTGTGTCGTTCGAGCTGTGGCACGGAGAGGACCGGGCGACGGCCGACGGGGTCATGGTCGGGTCCGCCCAGTGCCACAGGATCAACGATCTCACCTCCTACTGCGAGGCCCTCCTGACCGCCGACCCGAAGGTCAACCTCCGCAGCAACGCCCTCGCCGGTCTCTGGTACATGACCCCCGTTGCCGTCGACGGCGACGGCAACGTCACCCGCGCCGAAGGCCCCTACTTCGCCCGCATCAAGCGCCAGACCTACCTGTCCCAGACCGTCGTCACCCCGCAGACGGTGCAGAAGGGCAAGAACCTCACGGTCAAGGCCCAGATGACCGTGGCCAGTTGGGAGAAGAACAAGAACGTGCCGCTCATCGGGCACCAGGTGCTGCTCCAGTACCGCAAGGGCACGAGCGGCCCCTTCGTCACGCTGAAGAAGCTCAAGACCGACCGGAACGGCTGGGCCACGGCCACCGTGAAGGCCACGGCGGACGGCTCGTACCGCTACGACTTCGCGGCCACGAGCCTCACCACGGCCACCACCGGTTGGACCGACTTCGTCGATGTGAAGTGAGCGCCGACGGTTGACGGTTGACCGTTGGCCGTTGGCCGTTGACGTGACCCGTCCCCTGCCCGCGCCGGCGGCGGCGAGCAGGGGACTGACGGCTCCAGCAGCGCCCCACAACCCAACGCCACCGTGGTGGGTCAAGCCGGGGCGTCGGCGTCCTGCGCCGAGGCCGCGAACGCCTCGGGGCCCTGCTCCGCCGCCGCCGGGTCCATCCACATGACCTGCCAGCCGTGGCCGTCGAGGTCGTAGAAGCTGCGTGAGTACATGAAGCCGTAGTCCTCGGCGCCGTCCACCTCGGTGCCGCCCGCCGCGAGTGCAGTGGCGCTGACCGCGTCGACCTCCTCGCGGGAGGACACGCTGAAGCAGTACAGCGCCAGCGTGTGCGTGGTGGGATCGGCCATCGGCAGTTTCGCGAACTCCGCGAACTTCTCGCGGGTGAGCAACATGACGAAGGCGTGCTCGCCGACCAGCATGCAGGCGGCGGTCTCGTCGGTGAACTTCGGGTTGAAGCCGAACCCGAGCTTCGCGAAGAACGCCTTGCTGCGCTCGAGGTCCGCGACGGGGATGTTCACGAACAGCATGCGGCCGGGGTGTGCGGGAGTGGTCGCGGAAGTGGTCATGGCGGGTCTCCGGTCAGTCAGTGGCTCGACGTCGTATCTCGATGGCGTATCTCGATGACGTATGGCGTGCGTACGTCCTGGTAGACCGGGCCGGCCGGCAGAACTCATCGGTGGCTCGCCGCCGGCTACCCGGTACGGACGTCTGCGGACTGTCCGCCCATGCGCTCACGCGAGCCGGAACCCGCCGGGACCCTCCGCACGGGTGTGGCCGTGGACTGTGGACTACTGGTCGATGCGGCTCATGTCGGCATACCGGTCGCCGATCGGCGCTGCCACCTCGGACAGCTGCTCCAGTTGCCCGGCGGAGAGCACCAACTCGTCCGCCGCCACGTTCTGTTCGAGGTTGGCGACCCGGCGCGTGCCGGGAATGGGCGCGATGTCGTCGCCCTGCGCGAGCAGCCACGCGAGGGCGACCTGAGCGGGCGTCGCGCCGAGCTGTTCGGCTACGGCGTCCACCTGCTCCACGATCCGGATGTTCGCCTCCAGGTTGTCGCCCTCGAAGCGGGGGTTGGACCGGCGCCAGTCGTCGGCGTCGAGCTGGTCGAGCGAGCGGATCGTGCCGGTGAGGAAGCCACGGCCGAGCGGCGAGTACGGCACGAAGCCGATGCCGAGCTCGCGCAGGGTGGGGAGTACCTCGGCCTCGGGGTCGCGCGTCCAGAGCGAGTACTCGCTCTGGACGGCGGTCACCGGGTGCACGGCATGTGCGCGTCGGATGGTGGCGGGCGCCGCCTCCGACAGGCCGTAGTGGCGGATCTTGCCTTCGTCGATCAGCTCGGAGAGCGTCCCGACCGTGTCCTCGATCGGCGTCCCGGGGTCTATCCGGTGCTGGTAGTAGAGGTCGATGTAGTCGGTGTTCAGGCGGCGCAGCGAGCCCTCGACCGCGCGCCGCACATTCTCGGGGGTGCCGTTCAGTCCCAGGACCGGCAGCCCGTTCTGCTCGGGGACGAGGTGGTCGATCTGACCGAACTTGGTGGCGATGACCACCTCGTCGCGGTGGCCGGCGAACGCCTTGGCCAGCAGTTCCTCGTTCGTGTACGGACCGTAGATCTCGGCGGTGTCGAAGTAGGTGACGCCCAGCTCCATGGCGCGGTGGATCGTGGCGATCGACCCGGGGTCGTCGGTGCCGGCGCCGGTGTAGCCCCCGGACATGCCCATGCAGCCGAGGCCCAGCCGCGAGACCTTGAGCCCCTCTCCTCCCAGTGCGATCTTCTTCATGCGGATACCCCTTTCGAACGGTGAGAGCGGTGTGTCAGGCCGAGGCCTTCGTGAGGAGGCGGACGTCCTCGTCGGTGAGCGCGAGGTCCTGGACCGCCAGGAGCGCCGGGAGCTGTTCCAGGTTGCGGGCGCTGGCGATCGGGGCGGCGACGGTGGGGCGGGTGAGGAGCCATGCGAGGGCGACGGTGGCGAGTTCGGCGCCGTGCGCGTCGGCGACCGTGTCCAGCGCCTCGAGTACCGCGACGCCTCGCGCCGTCGACGCGTGCCCGGCCGCCAGATCGGCGCGTGCGCTGTCGACGGTGACGCCGGGACGGTATTTGCCGGTCAGGAAGCCGGCGGCGAGCGCGAAGTAGGGCAGTGCGGAGATGCCGGCCTGCTCGGCGGTGTCCTGGAGCGCGCCCTCGTAGGTGTCGCGGGAGACCAGGTTGTACTCCGGCTGGATCGCCACGTACCGGGCGAGGTTCTCGCGCTCGGCGAAGTCGAGGGACGCCTGGAGCCGCTGCGCGGAGAGGTTCGAGGCGGCCACGGCCCGCACCTTGCCGACCTTCACCAGGTCGTCCAGGGCGGTGACGATCTCCTCCACGGGCACGGACGGGTCGTCGTAGTGGGAGTAGTAGAGGTCGATGTGGTCGATGCCGAGGCGGCGCAGCGACTGCTCGGCCGCCGCCTTGATGGTGGACGCGGACAGGCCCTGGTAGTCCGGGTGCATGCCGACCTTGGTGGACAGGATGACCTTGTCGCGGTTGCCGCGTGCGGCCAGCCACTTGCCGAGGACGGTCTCGGACTCGCCGCCCTTGAGGCCGTCTATCCAGGCCGCGTAGACGTCGGCGGTGTCGAGGTGGTTGCCGCCGGCCTCGGTGTAGGCGTCGAGGACGGCGAAGGACTGCTTCTCGTCGGCCGTCCAGCCGAAGACGTTGCCGCCGAGGGCGAGGGGGAAGACGGCGAGGTCGGACGTGCCGAGTGTGCGGAGCGTGGCCACGGCGGAGTTGTCCCTTCACTGTGGGTGGGTGCGGTGTCCGCACGGCAGGGGGAACAGGGCCGGGACGACGGGGTGGGAATACGCCCGACGGGCCCGGCGGTTGCCGCCCTGTGCGCAGCACGACCGCTTCGACCAGGACGTCGATGCCTGGTACACAGACCACTGTGCCGGAACGGATTTAGCGTTACAAAAGGTATGTCTATGTTCCCTGGGAACATCGGAAGGGCGTCATCCGTGAACAGCGACGAGAGCCGGACACCCGCCGCAGGTCGGGCGCGGGCGAACGTACTGCGCCTCTCAGGCCCCTGCGAGCGCTGGGACGAGCAGGACGCGGACTTCATCCGCGAGATCCTCGACCTGGTGGGCGACAAGTGGAGCATCCTGGTCATCGGCGCCCTGGCCGCCGGAGACGCCCGCTACTCCGACCTCGACACCTTGATCCCCGCCATCTCGCGTCGCATGCTCACCCTCACCCTCAAGCGCCTTCAGCGCGACGGCCTCGTCGACCGCGCCGCCTACGCGGAGGTGCCGCCCCGCGTCGAGTACTCCCTCACCGACCTCGGCGCCTCCCTGCTCTCCGCCATCCAGCACCTGGCCGGCTGGAGCGCCGAGCATCACACCGAGATCCGCCGCCACCAGGACGCGTACGACAGGAACACCGCCCGCGGATAGGCCGGCCCCGAAGCAGGCAACCCCCGGGCCGAGGACCCGGGGGTTGTCAGCTGTCCGAAGCGACGATCAGGGCAGCTTCACCACCGTGTAGTCGTCGCAATACCCCGCCGCCGAGCCGGAGTTCTTGTAGCAGTACACCGACGCCGCCGTGTTGGAGACGCCCGTCGTGAAGAAGATCGGCTGCTGCGCGTACGTCGTCGTCGAGCCCCGCAGGTACGTCTCCGTGCCGCCGAAGCTCTTCACTCCTACGGCCACCTCCTCACCGGCGGTGGCCACCTTCGCCCATGCCGCCAGCAGGTAACTGCCGCCGGACGCAAGGCCGCTCACCGTCTGGATGGCACCGCTCGCGCTCACGCCCGTCTGCAACGCGTACGTGCCGGTACGGGAGTTGGACGCGACCACGCTCGACGCCGTACCCGTGCTCTGGGTCCACGGAGTCAACGCGCCTGTCTCGAAGCCGGAGTTGGTGACCGCGTTCGTGGCCGACGACAGCGGCTCCACCGCCAGGTCGTCGCAGTAGCCCGCGCCCGTCCCGCCCGCGTTCTTCCAGCAGTAGACCGTCGCCGACGTCGACGACGCGCCCGTGGTGAACAGGATCGCCGCCTGCGAGTACGACGACGTCGCGATGTTCGTGTACGTCTCCGTGCCGCCGAAGTTCTTCACGCCGATGGCCAGGGTCTCGCCGGCCGTCGCCACCTTCGCCCAGCCCGTCAGCAGGTAGGTCGTGGACGGGGTCAGGCCGGTCAGCGCCTGGTTGGCGCCGCTGCCGCTCGCCGCCGTCGTCAACGCGTCAGCTCCCGTACGGGAGTTGGCCGCCGCCACCGATGACGCCGTGCCGCTCGCCTGCGTCCACGGGGACAGACTGCCCGTCTCGAAGCCCGCGTTGGACAGCAGGTTGCCGCCGGTGCCGTTGTACGCGCCGATGTTGGGGGCGGCCGTGGCGGAGACCGCGTTGCCGAACGCGTCGTAGCCGCCGTTGGACGCGATGACCGCGCCCGCCCGGATCACCGGTGACGACGGGTGCACCTGGTACGCGTTCTTGCCCGTGTAGGACGAGGAGGTGTTGGCGTTGCCCGCGTTGCGGAACTCCGGGTCCGCCGTCACCTTGGCCGCGTCGGCCGGTTCGCGGGACGGGTGGTTGCCGTAGAAGAGGTTGTTGGAGTAGGTCGAAGTACCGGTGGTGGTGAAGTAGTTGCCGGAGCCGTAGTTGAAGACGGCGTTGTTCTGGAAGGACAACGCGCCGCTGATCGACGTGCCCGAGCGGGAGTAGAGGATCGGGGTGCTCAGGCCGTCCCTGACCGAGAACGTGTTGTTGTAGAAGAGGGGGACGGCTGACGAACTGCCGCTCTGGTTCGGGACTCCGCCCACGAAGTGGAGGACTCCGCCGCCGTGTGTCTGCGTACCCGATGTCGGGCAGCCGGAGTTGCTGCCGTCGTTCTCGCTGATGTTGTAGCGGACCACCGTGCCGTCGCTGGGGACGGTCGACGTGGGCTCGTTGGCGATGGTGAAGGGGGGCATCACCAGCAGGAAGCCGCCGAGGTTCTGGTGGCTGTAGTTGTACTGGAACGTGGTGTTGTGGTTGCCCCAGTCCACGTCGAAGCCGGTGCCGTCGGCGCCGTTGATGTGGCAGTAGACCTCGTTGTTCTGGACGACGGTGTTGCTGCTGCCGGACATCCAGATGCCGGCCGAGGCGCCGTTGCAGTACTGACCGGAGGGCGGGCAGGTCGACTTGGCGCCGCCGTAGCCCGCCTTGTTGCCGTCGATCAGGGCGCCGTCGTTCTTGACGACCAGGATGTCGTCCGCGCCGTCGTACGTCATCGTGTTGTTGCGGATGACTGTGCCAGTGGTGAGGCCTGTGCCTTGGCCGTCCGCGTCCGGGGTCACCGCCACCGCGATGCGGTCCACGTGGTCGAACGTGTTGTTCTCCACCACCACGTCGTTCCAGGTGGAGACGGGTGTGGTGTGGTCGGTCTGGACGCCGACACCCGCGTTCGTCGCGTACCAACCGCCGCCGTAGCCCGCGATGTTGTGGATGTACATGTCGTGCACGCGGATGTGGTTCAGGACGCCACCGGAGCTGTTCTCGGCCAGGACGCCCGAACGGTAGGCGGGGGACGAGGCGTTGTCGATCAGCTCCAGGCCGCCGATGTCCCAGTACTGCTGGTTCAGGAGGTGGATGACCGCGCCCGTCGCGCCCGCCGCGTCGATGATCGGCTTGGCGCCCGAACCGTAGGACGCGATGGAGATGTTGCTGCTGCCGGAGGAGCCCGAACCGCCGGGCGTGAGTTGGCCGGTGCAGGTCGTGCCGGCCTTGAAGAGGATGCTGTCGCCCGCGGTGAAGGTGGTGCTGTTGACGCCGGCGACCGAGTTCCAGGGACTGGCGCTGGTGCCGGTGCCGTTGGCGGAGGCCGAGCAGTCGACGTAGTAACTCGTGCCTGCCGCCGCCGCGTTGGTCGCGGCGACGGGGACCAGCAGGGCGCCCGCCAGCGCGGCGAGCAGGGCGAGGATCCCCGGCCTTCGGCGGGTGGCGGAAAGTGGTCTGCCGGGAGAACCGAATCTGCGACGCTTCATTGCGCGCTCCTTGGATGGGTGGATGTGTCCCTTGCCGCTGCGTGCGGCGAGATTCCCCTCTTCACCAGGCGCGATGACCGGTTGCCGCCGGTGCGCCTGGAGCGTGTGGTGCTGTCCCGACGTCGGATTCGACGGCGTCGGGGCAGCGCGGAGCCAACGACCTGTTGCCTACGGGCCGTTGAGGTCGCGTACTACCAACTCGCCAGTGAGCCGTCCGCGTTGCGCCAGACCGGGTTGCGCCAGCGGTGGCCGCGTTCGGCGGCGGCGCGGACCTTGTCCTCGTCGACCGTGATGCCGAGGCCGGGGGCGGTCAGGCGGTGGATGTAGCCGTCCTGGACCTCGAACGGCGAGGCGTCGGCCAGATACCCGAGCAGGCCGCTGCTGTCGCCGTAGCCGATGCCCAGGGACTGCTCCTGGATGAGGAAGTTCGGTACGGCGAAGTCGAGTTGAAGGCTCGCGGCGAGCGCGATGGGACCGAGCGGGCAGTGCGGGGCGACGAGCACGTCGTAGGCCTCGGCCATCGCGGCGATACGGCGGGTCTCCGAAATGCCGCCCGCGTGACTGATGTCGGGCTGCGCGACCGCGATGCCGGCGCCGAGGACCTCCCTGAAGTCCCAGCGGGAGAAGAGGCGTTCGCCGGTCGCGATGGGGATGGAGGTGGCACGGACGACGTCGCCGAGGTCGCGGGTGAACTCCGGGAGGACCGGTTCCTCGACGAACATCGGCAACAGCGGTTCCAGGTACGGCAGTACGCGCCTCGACATCGCTCCGCTGAAGCGGCCGTGGAAGTCCAGGGCCAGGTCGCGGTCCGGGCCGATCGCTTCCCGTACGGCGCTCACCCGGGCCACGATCGCGTCGATCGCGGCAGGGGTGGCGAGCGGCTCGAGTTGGGCGCAGGGGTTCATCTTCACGGCGGTCAGGCCCTTGGCGACCTGGCCCGCGGCCGACTCGGCGAGTTCCTCGGGAGTCTCGCCGTAGAGCCAGCCGTAGATGCGGACGCGGTCGCGGACGTGGCCGCCGAGGAGTTGGTGCACGGGGACGCCGTGGGTCTTGCCGGCGATGTCCCACAGGGCCTGGTCGATGCCGGCGAGGGCGCTGCTGAGGACCGGGCCGCCGCGGTAGAAGCCGCCCTTGGCGAGCATCTGCCAGTGTTCCTCGATGCGGGCGGGGTCCTGGCCGGTCAGGTAGTCGAACATCTCCTCGACCGCCCGGGCCGTGGTGTGGGCCTTGCCCTCCACGATGGGCTCGCCCCAGCCGGATATCCCCTCGTCGGTGTCGACGCGCAGGAAGAGCCAGCGCGGTTCGACGAGGAACAGCTCGTATCCGGTGATTTTCATGCTGCGGACCTCCGGGTCCTACGGGTATGGCGAGTACGGGTACGGAGAGGGGCAGGGAGGAGGGGGGAGGAGAGACAAGGGGGAGACAAGGGGGAGACAAGTGAGAGGCAAACAGGAAGGCCAGGGGCCTACTCCTGCGAGCTGATGCTGCGCCCGCCGTCCACGACCAGGTTCTGGCCGGTGATGAACGACGCGTCGTCGGAGCCGAGGAAGGCGACGGCGGCGGCGATGTCCTCGGGTTCGCCGAGCCGCCCGACCGGGGTACGGGCCGCCGTCTGGACCCGGTACTCGTCCGGCGCGTCGGTCCACAGACCGGTGTCCACGGCCCCGGGCACGACCGCGTTGAACCTGATCCGGCCCGCGTACTCGACCGCCAACTGCCGTACCAGCGCGCTGACTCCGCCCTTGGCCGCCGCGTACGCCGGGAAGCCGCTGAAGCCGATGACCGCGTGCACGGAGCCCGTGACGACCACCGCGCCACCGGCCGCCGAGAGCAGCGGAACGGCGGCCCGGACGCCGTAGAAGACGGAGTCGAGGGCGAGGCGGAGGTGGTTGTGCCAGGAGGTGTCGTCGAGTTCGTGGATCGCGCCGGGGAGGTTGCGACCCGCGTTGAGGTGCAGCAGGTCGAGGCGTCCCGTCCACTCCTCGACCGTCCGGATCGCCTCAGGCCAGGCCTCGGGGTTCGTGACGTCGAGCCCCAGGGGGCGGGCGTCGCCGCCCTTGGCGCGGACTTCTTCGGCCACCCGCTCGGCGCCCGCCGCGTCCACGTCGGTGACCAGCACGGACGCGCCCTCGTCGGCGAGCCGCCGGGCGGTGGCGGCCCCGATGCCGGAGGCGGCGGCGGTGAGGAGGGCGGTACGGCCAGTGAAGCGGGCGGCGGGGCGGTGGTCGGGGTGGCTGTCGGGGTGACGTCCGGGGTGGCTCTCGGGGGTGGTGCGGCTCATGGCGATCCTCTCGGCGTGACCGGCCCGTCCGGTCATCCGTCCTCGGGGGCGTCCTTCCGGGTCGGCCTACGGCTCGGGCCGACCCGTCCGGTCAGGTCGTACGGGTCCTACGGGGCGTACAAGTCCTACGGGTCCTACGGGTCCAGCCGCACTCGCGCAGCAGGGGCCTACGGGTCCTACAGGGTCAGCTCGCCCCGCCGGATCCAGGCCGTGCCGTGGACCCCCGCAATACCAACCGCGGCTCGGTCGGGACCATCACGTCCCCCGGTGGCTTGCCCTGGATCTCCGCGACCAGGGCGTCCACCGCGGCGGTGCCGAGCTCGTGCAGGGGCATCGCGACCGTGGTGAGCGGTGGGGTGAGGTAGGCGGCGACGGGGAGGTCGTCGTTGCCGACCAGGGAGATGTCCTCGGGGATGCGCAGGCCGCGCTCGTGGATGGCCCGCATCGCCCCGATGGCCTGGGCCAGCGAGCTGGTGTACAGCGCGGTGACCTGTGCTTTTCCCTCGGCGGGGGTGAGGAGTTCGAGGGCGGCGGTGGCGCCGCCCTCCTCGGTGAAGTCGCCGGAGGCGACCGGTGCCGCGGCCAGTCCCAGTGACGCGGAGTGCCGTAGGAACGCGTCCCTGCGGTCCTCGCTGGGGGTGATCCCGGAGGGGCCGGCGATATGGCCGATCACCCGGTGACCGAGTGCGTGGAGATGGTCGAGGGCGGTGACGCTGGAACGGGCCACGTCCATCGTGACGTTGCGGCCCGAGTCCTTGACGGCGCGGTTGAGGAAGACGTGCGGAACCGGGTTGCGGCTCAGGGTCTCCAGTAGGGGGTGATGGGGGCGGGCGGAGGCGATCAGCAGACCGTCGACGCGCCCTTCCTTGACCAGGTCGTTGAAGGTGTCGTCGGCCTCCTGGCCGTCGAAGTCCTCGGCGAGCAGGGAGAGATAGCCCAGTTCACGGGCGCGCTGGTAGGCACCTCGCGAAATGGTCACGTACGTCGGGTTGTTGAGGGCCGGCACCAGCAGGGCCAGGGCGTGGGTGCTGGCCCCGGCCAGGGCGCGGGCCCCGGAGTGGGGACGGTAGCCCAGGGCGGCGGCGACCTCGTGGACGCGCTGTCTGGTCTCCGGCCGGACGGACAGGTCCTGCCGTCCGTTGAGCACCTTGGACACCGTCGCCTTGGAGACTCCCGCCTCCCGTGCGACGTCCACCAGCCTTGCCCGTACGGGCTGTTCAGCCACGCGAGTCCTCCCTGCCAACGACGCTGTCGACCGCTCCGACCGTCATGCGAATCCTGCCCGACTGCCGCATTCGCCCGGGGTGTGGCGTTCGGCATGCGGTGTTGCGTTTGACCTCTTGACACCTTCTGGCGCCGCAACCTAGCGTTCGCCGAAGTCGTTGGTCAACCGGTTTCCTTGGATGGATTTCAGTGATATATCCATTCAGGCCTGGCATATCCGGCGATCCCCGCACAGCCGATGGGACTCGGTCGTCGCGGAGGATTCGCAACTCTCTGTAGTAAACCCCTGCAAGCACGACGAAATCGGCATGCGCCGATGATGGGTGAGGTGTGCAATGAAGCGCTCCGGGAGACTGCTCGCGGTCGCCACCACGGTCGCCGCCCTGGCGACATCGCTCGCCGCCTGTGGCGGCGGGTCCGACTCGACCTCGGCGGACGGAACGGTCACGCTGCACGTCGAGGCGTGGAAGGGCGGCGGCGCCGAACCGGCGAACATCGCCGAGATCAACAAGGCGTTCGAGAAGGCTCATCCGAAGATCAAGATCGACTTCAAGTACACCACCGCGGACCCGACCTACACGCAGAAGCTCCAGCCCGAGCTGCTCGGCGGCAAGGCCGGCGACGTCATCATGGTCGACGCGGACAAGATGAAGAAGTGGGGCGCCTCCGGCTACCTCGCGGACCTGTCGAACGAGTCGTGGGTCAGCTCCATATCCTCGGCGGCGAAGCCGTTCACGCAGAGCAGTGGCAAGACGCTGGCCATGCCGATGGAGCTGATCGGCATCGGTCTGTACGCCAACATGGACCTGCTGAAGAAGGCCGGGATCACCGAAGTCCCCGCCGACTGGCCGACGTTCCTCGCCGACCTCGCGAAGATCAAGAAGGCCGGGATCACGCCCATCGCGCTGCCCGACAAGTCCGCGTGGACCGGCAGTTCCATCTTCCAGGCGAGCGGTTCGACCACCGTCTACCAGAAGAACAAGCAGTGGGACGCCGACTTCCTCGCCGGCAAGGCCTCCTTCGACCCGGACTGGAAGGAGCCGCTCGACCAGCTCAAGACCCTCGGTGACAAGGGCTTCGTGAACTGGAAGAACGAGCTCGGCGTCGACGAGTGGTCGCAGGGCCCGCAGGACTTCAGCGCGGGCAAGAGCGCCTTCTGGTAC
This sequence comes from Streptomyces xylophagus, assembly GCF_000716435.1. Taxonomy (GTDB): domain Bacteria; phylum Actinomycetota; class Actinomycetes; order Streptomycetales; family Streptomycetaceae; genus Streptomyces; species Streptomyces xylophagus. The sequence goes on along the minus strand of NZ_JNWO01000004.1, from coordinate 50,309 downwards.
CAGGGTGCCTGGCAGGTCTCCAACATCAAGAAGGCCGGTTTCCCGGTCTCGTTCGCGCCCTGGCCGGGCGGCGCCGCGGGCACGAAGCCGAACGCGATGCTGTTCTCCGGCACGGCGTGGGGCGTCAACTCCCAGTCGCAGCACGCGGATGCGGCGAAGGAGTACGTGAAGTTCTGGTCGCAGAGCGCGAATCTCTCGAAGTACCTGGACGCCGAGCACGCCGAGTCCCCGTTCACCGGTGGCACCACGCCCGACTCGACGGAGACGACCATCTTCAACACCGCCTTCAAGGAGGGCCGTTACCGGGTGCTGCCCTCCAACACCTGGTACGGATCCCAGTCGGAGACCGACACCGGCTCCAAGATCCAGGCGTTCCTGCTGGGCCAGTCCTCGGCGGCGAAGACGCTGAAGGACATCCAGACGGCGGCGTCCGCCAAGTAGCCGTATCGGTGGGGTAGTTGGGCCGTCCGGTGAGTCGAACACCGGTCGGTTGACCGAGCCGGCCGGCCCACCCCCGTCCCACCCACTCCCCCAAGGGGCCTGTCGGCCAAGGAGGTTGATCCCCCGTGTTCCACCGACGGCGTGCCACCATGGCCGCCTTCCTGCTCCCCGCGATCGCCGTGTACGCGCTCTTCGTCCTGTATCCGCTGTTCAGAGGCGTGTACTTGAGCCTCACGGACAGCGTCGGCGGCCCGATCTCCCACTTCGTCGGCATGGACGAGTACAAGGCGATGGCGGACGACTCCCAGGTCTCCGCGGCCCTGTGGCACACGGTCCTCTACGCCGTCGTGGTCGTCGTCGTGCAGAACGGCCTCGGGCTGCTCTTCGCGTCGATGCTGTTCCGCCGTCCGAGGGTCCGAAGGGCCCTGAACGTCGTCCTGTTGACCCCCACGCTGATCTCGCCGCTGATGGCCGCGTTCATCTGGTCGTACCTCTTCGCGCCGAACGGCGGCCTCAACGCGCTGCTCGACGGGGTCGGCCTGGGCAGTCTCCAGCACGTGTGGCTCGGCGATCCCTCCACCGCGCTGTACTCCGTCGCCACCGTCAACATCTGGATGTTCACCGGCTACTCGTGCGCGATCTTCCTCGCCAGCTACATGAGCATGCCGACCGAACTCCTGGAGGCCGCCGCCCTGGACGGCGCGAGCGGCTGGCGGCGCTTCCGCAGCGTCGAATGGCCGCTGCTGGCACCGGCGTTGACCGTCAACGTGACGCTCAGCCTGATCGGTTCGCTCAAGGTCTTCGAGTTCCCGCTCGTCCTGACCAACGGCGGCCCGGCCGGCGCCACCGACACCCTGACCCTGCTCGTGTACCGCAACATCTTCGGCGGCGGGAAGTTCGCCTACGGCGTCGCCATCGCGGTGCTGCTCCTGGTGACCGTGGTCGTCCTGTCCAGCGCGACCAACTCCCTGCTCAGGCTGCGCGAACGGCGCGTATGACCACGTACGGACGCCCTCAAGTACGTACGCACGCGGGGCAGTTCCCCGTCGGCACCGTTGGAATCGGACGGATCACCCCATGACCTCACCCCTCTCCGCACCGGAGATCAGCCGCCCGGCCGGGAAGCGCGACACGCCCCGGCCCCGCCCTCCGGCCCGCCCCCACACCTCCGCTCCGTGGACCCCGCGCAGGCTCGCCACCGGCCTGGGCACGGTGGTGCTCTGCCTCGGCACGGTCCTGTTCGTGCTGCCGTTCGTCTTCACGATCGTCACCTCGCTGCGCACGGCGGCGGACGTGGCGCGCTCCCCGCTGGGCATCCCGCACTCCTTCACCCTGAAGAACTTCACGCACGCCTTCAGCCAGATCCACTACGGCACCAGCACCCTCAACACCCTGCTGATCACCGGGCTTTCGTGCGTGCTCATCACCGTGCTCGGCGCACTCGCGGGCTACCCGCTGGCCCGCATCACCGCGGGCTGGTCGACGGCGGTGTACCGCCTCTTCATCCTCGGCACGTCGATCCCCGTGTTCGTCGTCGTGGCACCCCTGTACCTGCTGATGCGCGACCTGAACCTGCTGGACACGTACGCGGGCGTCGTCCTGATCTACACCGCGATCAACCTGCCGCTCGCCGTGTTCTTCTACACCAGCTTCATCCGCCAGATCCCGACCGACCTGGAGGAGGCGGCGGCCCTCGACGGCTGCGGCGCGCTGCGCACGTTCTTCGTCATCATCCTGCCGCTGCTACGGCCGGTCACCAGCACCCTGTTGACCTTCATCTCCCTGCAGATCTGGAACGACCTGCTGGTCCCGCTCGTGTTCCTCCAGGACCCGGGCAAGCGCACGGTCATGGTGAACGCGTACTCCTTCATCGACCCGCACACCGTGCAGCCGACCACCCTCTTCCCGGCCGCGCTGCTCGGCGTGCTGCCCCTCCTCGTCATCTTCATCTTCTTCCAGCGGCAGATGGTCGCCGGCATGTCGGCGGGAGCGGTCAAGTGACGGACGATCAGTCTTCTCAACGGCCGCTGCCCACCCCGCAGTTGACCAGCACCCGGGTCATGGCGATCCTCAGGTCGGCCGACGCCTCCGGGCTGCCCGCCGCGGCCCGTGCCCTCGCAGCCGGCGGGGTCACCTGCCTGGAGGTCACCCTCACCACCGCCGGTGCGCTCGACGCGATCGCCCGTATCAAGGACGAACTCGGCGCCGCGGTCTCGGTCGGCGCCGGTACGGTCCTCACCGCAGGCGACGTCCGGGACGCGCTGGCCGCAGGGGCCGAGTTCCTGGTCGCCCCCAACGTAGAACCCGACGTCATCCGTACCGCGGCCGACCAGGGCATCCCCTTCTACCCGGGAGCCTGGACGGCGACCGAGGTGACCACGGCCTGGCGGGCGGGCGCGGCGGCCGTGAAACTCTTCCCGGCCTGCACCGGAGGCCCCACCCATCTGCGCCAACTCCGCGCCCCGCTACCGGAGATACCGCTGATGGCGGTCGGCGGCGTGGACCTCGAAGCGGCCGGGCAGTACATCGCCGCCGGGGCACTCGCGGTGGGCGTCGGCTCCCCGCTGCTGCGCGACGCCGACCGGGACCCCGTCCCGGAGGCACTGAACGCCCTGACGGCACGGGCACGCGCACTGCTGGCGACGGTCAGGCCCGGCACCGGGCCCGAGGAGAAGCACCTGTGAACACCCGCAAGCCTGCCGACAGCGACGAGCCCTACCTCGTCACCGTGGGCGAGACCCTCGGCGTCCTGTCCGCCGCCGGCCCCGGCCCGCTCACCCTCGGCACCACCCTCCGCCTCGGCATCGCCGGCGCCGAGTCCAACGTGGCCATCGGCGTCAGCCGCCTGGGCGGCCGGGCCACCTGGATCGGCCGCGTGAGCGAGGACGAACTGGGCGAACTGGTCCTGCGAGAGCTGCGCGCCGAGGGCGTCACCACCCTCGCGGTCCGCGACCCGGCCCCCACCTCCCTCCTCCTGAAGGAGAAACGCACCAGCACGCACCACCGCATGCGCTACTACCGGACGGCGACGGCGGGCGTCCGCCTCGCCCCCGAGGACATCCCGGAGGAGACGTTGGCGAGGGCGGCGATCCTCCACATCACCGGCATCACACCGGCGTTGGGGGAGGGCCCGGCACGCGCGGTCCGCCGGGCGGTGGACATCGCGCGCGGCGCCGGTGTGTTGGTCTCCCTCGACATCAACTTCCGTTCGCTGCTGTGGAACGAGGACGAGGCGCGTACCGCGGTGCTGCCCCTCCTGCACGACAGCGACCTCGTGTTCGCGGGCCCGCACGAGGCCCGGCTCGCGGTACCTGACCGTCACGAACCCGAGGAACTCGCCAAGGGGATCTGCGAGTTGGGCCCGTCCGGAGCGGTGATCAAGCTGGGCGCGGAAGGCGCGTTCGCCCTCCTCGACGGCCGCCCCCACCGCCAACCGGCCCTGCCCGCCCGCGTCCACGACTCGGTCGGCGCCGGGGACGCCTTCGTCGCGGGCTACCTGGCCGAACTCCTCGCCGGCGCACCGGCGTCGGTCCGCCTCGACACGGCCGCGCGGCTGGGTGCGTTCGCGGTCGGCACGGAGGGCGACTGGGAGGGCCTGCCCCGGCGCGCCGAACTCCCCTTGCCGGACCACCACGACGACGTACTCCGCTGACACCCCCCGCTGAGGACTGAACGCCCAATGACAAGCACAAGTACAAGTACAAGTAGCGGTATCGCAAGGCAGGTTGTCGTCCTGACGGGTTCGTACACGCCGGACACGGGCGGCGAGGGCGTAGGCCTGACGGCGCTGCGTCGGACGCCCGAGGGCGGTCTTCGGGTCGTGGACGCGGTGGCGGCGAGCGGTGCCTCGTACCTCGCGGCGCACCCGACACTCCCCGTCGTCTACACGACGCACGAGTCGACGCCGGGCGCGGTGAGCGCGTTCGCGCTGCGGGAGGACGCGGCGCCGACTCCGCTGGGAGCAGCCGTGACCAGCGGCGGCGCGAACCCGTGCCACGTGTCCGTCCACCCGGGCGGCGACTTCCTCCTGACCGCCAACTACGGCACGGACACGCTCCCCGGCACGGTGGCAGTACACCGCCTGGACGGCGACGGCCGCCTCTCGGACCTCACGGACGTGGTCGAGCACAAGGGATCGGGTCCGGTGGCCGGCCGCCAGGAGGGCACCCACGCCCACCAGGTCCTCACCGACCCCGCCGGCCGCTACATCCTGGCCACCGACCTGGGCGCGGACACGGTCTTCACGTACCAACTGGACTTCGAGACCGGCAAGTTGAAGCCCGTCGCCACCTCCCAACTCCGTCCGGGCTCCGGCCCCCGCCACCTGGCCTTCACCCCGTCCGGCGACCTGGTCCTCAGCGCCGACGAACTCTCCTCCACGGTGACCTGCCACCGCTACGACGCGGAGACCGGCACCCTGCACGAACTGTCCCGGGTGCCGGCGACGGCCGTAGCGGACATCCCCAACCAGCCCGGCGGGATCGTCACTTCGGACTGCGGGCGCTACGTCTGGGTCACGAACCGGGGTGCGGACACGGTGTCCGCGTTCCGGATCGCGGGCACGGCCCTTGAGCCTCTAGGTGAGGTTCCCAGCGGGGGCAACTGGCCTCGCGGGCTTGCCTCTGCGCCCGGGCATCTGCTGGTCGCGAACCAACACAGCGGGACTGTCGCGGTGTTGGGGGTGCGGGGAGACGGAACGTTGGTGGAGGCGGGGGTGGTGGTCAGCGTGGCTTCGGTGGTGTGCGCGCTCACGGTCTGAGCGGAATCAGTCCCCGGAACCGGTGCCCCTGGCTCTGGTCCTGCGCAGGCCGTAGACCGCGGCCCCCAGGATCAGGACCGCCGTGCCGGAAATGACGGTGCTCAGGGGCAGGGCGAAGGCGAGGGTCGTGCAGCCGGTCAGGCCGGTGGCGGGGATCAGTCGGTTCGGGCGGCCCTCTTCCTGGGAGAGGGTCCAGGCGGAGGCGTTGGCGATGGCGTAGTAGGCCAGGACTCCGAAGGAGGAGAAGCCGATCGTGCCGCGTACGTCGGTGGTCGCGGCGAGCAGGGCGACGACGGCGCCGACGGCCAGTTCGGCGCGGTGCGGAACGCCGAAGCGCGGGTGGACGGCGGACAGGGCGTGGGGCAGGTGGTGGTCGCGTGCCATGGCCAGGGTGGTGCGGGAGACGCCGAGGATCAGCGCGAGCAGGGAGCCGAGCGCGGCGACCGCGCCGGCGACGCGGACGGTCGGCACCAGCCAGTCTGCGCCTGCGGCCCGCGCGGCGTCCGACAGCGGGGCGGTGGTGTCCGCCAGCCCGCCCGGGCCCAGCACGCTCAGGGCGGCGACGGCGACGAGGAGGTAGACGGTGAGGGTGATGCCGAGCGCGATCGGGATGGCGCGCGGGATGGTGCGGGCGGGGTCGCGGACCTCCTCGCCGAGGGTGGCGATGCGGGCGTAGCCGGCGAAGGCGAAGAACAGCAGGCCCGCGGCCTGGAGCACCCCGCCGACGGTGGCGTCCGGGCCGATGCCCAGCCGCGCGGTGTCCGCGTGGGCGGAGGTCAGAGTGGTGACGATCACTGCGGCGAGCACGGCCAGGACGACGGCGACGACGGCGCGGGTGAGGAGGGCGGACTTCTGCACTCCGGTGTAGTTGACCGCGGTCAGCGCCACTACGGCGGCCACCGCCACCGCGTGTGTCTGTCCGGGCCACAGGTACGCGCCGACCGTGAGGGCCATGGCCGCACAGGAGGCGGTCTTGCCGACGACGAACGCCCAGCCGGCCAGGTGGCCCCAGAAGTCGCCCAGGCGTTCGCGTCCGTACACGTAGGTACCGCCGGACCGCGGATAGAGAGCGGCCAGTCGCGCCGAGGACGTCGCGTTGCAGTAGGCCACGACCGCGGCCAGGCCCAGAGCGAGCAGCAGCCCGGAACCGGCGGCACCGGCGGCAGGGCCGAGCGCCGCGAAGATCCCGGCCCCGATCATCGAACCCAGGCCGATCACCACCGCGTCGGACACACCCAGCCGACGCTTCAGGGCGCCCGCTTCCGCCGGAGCTCCCGGGTTGTCCATCACCGATTCCCTCTCGCGCCTGTCCTCACCTGGGCGCACGGTAGCCGGGCAAGATGTCGCACCGGGGCCGCGCCAGGAGTGCCGGTGGCGGCATCGCGGCCCGAAGCCGACCCCAACACCGTCAAAGACGCCTGGACTTGACCCAGCCCACCGAGAGCACCACAACCATCCCGATCACAGCCCCGCCCGCTTCCAGCGCCGCGCGGACAGCCAGGCTGGAGCGGTCGGACACGGCCCAGTCCCGGCCGGCGTAGAGCGGTATGCCCGTCACCTGCTCCTCGTCGTACTCGAAGGCCAGACCCTCGATCTCACCCCGCCCGTGCCGTCCGCCGGGCAGACTCCAGGTGCCCCGGCACCGGTCGTTGCCCTCGCAGTGCACATACCCGTCCGTGATCGTCCGGTGGCCGTCGACGAACCGGTAGGCGTTCCTCGCGGCGAACCACAGCGGCAGCGTGAGCGCGCACAGGCACACGACCAGCACCACCCGCTGCCACCACTTGAGCCCTGTCATCGGCGCAGGAATCGGCCGGGAAGACGCCGCCGGAGAAGGTAGTGCGCCGGGACGAGCGTGAGCCAGAACCACATCGCCGCCTCCGTGTTGACGAAGGCCAGCGGGATGGACACGCCGAACACCAGGACGCTGGCGGCGAGTTGGGCGGTGAAGCGGCGGCGGGCCACCGCGGCGGGTGATTCGGGCGAGGGGTGCACCCGGTGTTGGGTGAGCAGCAGCAGGGTCGCGTGCACGGCGTGGATCGCGGCCATGGCACTCGCGTAGAGGGCCACGGCATCGGGTTGCGAGGCGTACTCGGCCAGCAACCCGGTGGGGAACGGCAGCAGCGCGACCAGGCCGAGGCCGAGCAGGACCAGGCGGGTGACCACGATCGTCTCCGTGGGCAGCGAGGTCAGGATGCGGCGGTGGTCACGCCAGAACCCGGCGATGAGGGTGAAGCTCAGGGCGAAGGCGCCGAGACTGGGCAGCGCGTCGTTCAGGGCCTTGTGGAACGCGGCGGCGTCCAGATGCCCCGGGACCGTGACATTGATGACGAGCAGTGTCATCGCGATGGCGTATATACCGTCGGACAGAGCGATCAGGCGCGTCACGCTCGGGGCCTTCTCGTGCGGGACGTTCTCGTGCGGGTCGGTAGGGGTGTCTGCCCCTGCCACTGGCTCCGTTGGCTCCGTCATGCCGATGACAGTAGGGCGTCGCGACCCCGGCACTCCCCATCGCGCCTCGCCTGCCCACCGACGGCACCCTCGCCGAGCCGCACCGGACCCCCGTCACACCTCCGCGCACGCCAGCGCATACGGCCAGATCGCCGCGCCGATCTCCTCCGGTGTGCCGGGGCAGTCGTGTCGCAGCCAGTCGATGACCGTGCCCAGGACGGCGCCCGCGAGGAAGGCGGAGACCGGGTCGGTGGCCCCGGTCTCCGTGGGCAGGCCGCGGCTGACGCGGGCCGCGAGGGTGATGCGGTGAAGGAGGTGGTTGATCATGCGGGCGCTGCCCTCGTCGCAGAGGAGGGCCCGGTATAGCGGGGCGTGCTCGGCGACATGGGTGAACAGGGCCGGCATGGGGTTCGGCAACGGGCCACCGTCCGGGGCCAGTTGACCGTGCGGGATGGGGGCTACGGCGACCAACTGGTCGTAGGTCGCGGTACACGCGGCGACGGCCAGGTCGTGGACGTCGACGTAGTGCTCGTAGAACGTCGAGCGGTTGACGCCGGCGCGTTTGGTGAGGTCGGCGACGGATATCTGGCGCAGCTCGCGCTCGGTGACCAGTTCGCGCAGGGCGGCTTCGAGGGCGGCGCGGGAGCGGAGGACCCGGGGGTCGGGGAGGCCGTGCGGTTCAAGGGGTTGCGCTGGCATGCGGCAACAGTATTCTCTCCAACACCTGATGGTTATCCGACAGTTGTCGTTTACGAGCTGAGCGCGACCCGCGCCGGACAACAGGAGGCCCCCGCATGGCCACGTACGTTCTCGTGCACGGCGGCAGTCACGGCGGTTGGTGCTATCAGCGCGTCGCGCGACTCCTGCGTGCGGCCGGTCATGACGTGTACGCCCCGACGCTGACCGGGCTCGGCGAGCGGGCGCATCTGCTCGGGCCGGGGATCGATCTCGACACCCACATCACGGACGTCGTCCAACTCCTGCGGTACGAGGGGCTGTTCGACGCGATCCTGGTCGGGCACAGCTACGGCGGGATGGTGATCACCGGCGCCGCCGACCGCGCCCTCGACCGCGTCGGGCACCTCGTCTACCTGGACGCGGCCACCCCGGCGAACGGGCAGTCCCTCGCCGATCTGGCACCGGAGTTGATGGCCGCCTCGCGCGCCATGGGGCGGGAGGTCGACGGGGTGGAGCTGGTGAACTTCCCGGGCGAAGGGCCCATGCCCTCCTACGGGTTGACCGATCCGGACGACATCGCCTGGCTGGCGCCGAAGATCACGCCGCACCCCTGGAAGTGCTTCGAGCAGCCGCTGCGGCTCACGCACGAGGCGGGGGTGCGGGCGCTTCCGCAGTCCCAGATCGTCTGCACGGCGACCCTGCCGTACCGCGACCCGGCGGACCTCGAACCGGCGCGCGCGGCAGGGCGGTTGTGGGACATCGACACCGGTCACGACCTGATGGTCAGCGAGCCGGAGGCCGTCGCCGGGTTCCTGGAGCTGGTCGCCGCGAGTTGACAGCCCGTCACATTACCGAAACGTAACCTACCGACAGGTATCACGAGTAACTTACCCGCAGGTAAGTTCCAGGCGAACCATTCTCCGGACGGCCGCTCCACAGGAGGTTCGCCATGCCCGCACGCAAACGAAACCTGCTCGCCGCCGCAGTCACCGCAGCCGCCTGCCTCGGCGCTCAAGCCCTCGTCGTCACGACCGCCACCGTCGCCGGCGCGTCGGACGAGGTCGTGTCCAGAGGCGTCACCATCCCGGCGTTCTACAACCCGCCCACCACCCTGCCCGCCGCCGACGGCGCCCTCGTCCGCAGCGAGCCCCTCCCCCTCGCCCTGAGCCTGCCCGGCCTCGACGGCACCCTGCCCGGCACCGCGACCCGCCTGATGTACAAGTCCACGGACTCGAACGGGCAGCCCGTCGCCGTCACCGGCGCCTACATCGAACCGTCCGCCGACTGGTCCGGCACCGGCCCGCGCCCCCTCGTCGCGGTCGCCCCCGGCACGCTGGGACAGGGCGACCAGTGCTCCGCGTCCATGGGCCTGGAACACCCCCTGGCCGTCAACAGCCAGACCCTGTCGGTGGGTTACGAGGACCTGGCGATCTACCGCCTCCTCGCCGAGGGCGTCGCCGTGGTCGTCACCGACTACGTCGGCCTGGGCGCGACGGACCGGCTGCACACCTACGTCAACCGGATCGACGAGGCGCACGCGGTCCTGGACGCCGTACGCGCCGCCCGTTCGCTCTCCGGCACCTCGGTCACCGCCGACTCGCCGGTCGGGCTGTACGGCTACAGCCAGGGCGGCGGGGCGACCGCCGCAGCCGCCGAACTCCAGTCCTCCTACGCCCCCGACGTCACCCTCTCCGGGACCTACGCCGGAGCCCCGCCCGCCGACCTGACCTCCGTCACCAAGGCCATCGACGGCAGCGAACTCGCCGGTGCGCTGGGTTGGTCGCTCAACGGCTTCCTCCAGTCCGACCCGGCGCTGAAGCCCCTCGCGGAGGCGCATCTCAACGACGCCGGAAAGGCCGCGCTCACCGACCTGTCGACGATGTGCGTCGGCGACGCGCTCTTCGGCTACGCCTATGCGCAGAGCACCAGTTGGACCACGGACGGCCAGTCCATCAGCGCCATCATCGCTTCGACTCCCGCGCTGCGGGCCTTCCTCGACAGCCAGCGCATCGGCACGCTGAAGCCGTCGGGGCCCGTCCGCCTCGCCACCGGCGTCAGCGACAACCTCGTCCCGCACGCGCAGGCCCGCCAACTCGCCCTCGACTGGTGCGCGAAGGGCGCCGACGTCACGTACAAGGCGGTCGTCCTGCCCAGTGTCGGCAGCGCGCTCCTCAACCACTTCGCACCCCTGCTGACCGACCAGGGCGACGCCATCTCCTGGCTCACCGACCGCCTCGCCGGCAGGCCGACCGTCTCCAACTGCTGGACCATGCCGGTACAGCCCTGACCGCTCGGCGGCGCGTCGTCACCGCACCGGGAGCCGCTTCGCGAGGTTCCCCACGACAGTCCCGGCCAACTCCGCTGCCGTGTCGCACAGTTGCCTGCTCGGCTGCGGTGCGTACACGGTCAGATGGAACAGTTCGGTGGTGTTCTCGCCGACGGAGTCCGGGTAGGTGCGGTGCGGGGTCCGTACGGTGCAGCTGTCGTCCTCCGCCTCGTCCGCGACGGAGTAGCTCCTGACGCCGGCGACGTCCACCGGGTGTCCGTCGTCGGCGTCGAGCGAGTTGTCCCGGCTGAACTGGATCTCCACCTCGCGCTTGCCGTCGTCGCTGGACCAGTCGCAGTCCCAGGAGCCGAACCCCCGGTCCTGGTTGGCGACTTGGACGCCGGGCAGTCGCGCGAGGGCGGTGGCGTCGAGCAGGGTGCAGGCGTCGAGCCGGGCCAGGGAGTTCGCGTCCGGTGCCGACGCGCGCCTCGGCACCGGGCCGTCGGCCAGGACGCCGACCACGTGATCGGTGGCGGCGTCGGCCAGTTGGCACGGGTCGGGCGACGCGGTCGCCAACTGCCGCCCGTCGACGCGGATCTGCTTGCCGTCGGGGGTCAGGACGGCCCGCTCGCAGCTCTTCCCGTCCCGGTCGAGCGTCACGACCGTGAGCCCGCCGACCAGACGGGTGGAGCGGATGTCGTCGAAGTCGTCCCGGTCCGAGTCGAGGTTGACCTGGACGTCGGCGGTGTCGTCACCGCTGGTGTTGCGCACCAGGACGTCGCACCGGTCGATCTCCCCGTAGTCCGGGTCCAGCACGGTGTGGCCGAAGCGGCTGAGCGAGGCGGCGTCGATCAGGGCGCAGGGGTCCGCCGTACGCTCGTCGCCGATGGTCCCGGCCCGGGCGGAGGCCGAGGGTTTCGCGTCGGCGAGGTCAACTCCCTTGTGCTGCGCGCCTTTCGAGCCCCACGGGTCGAGGAGGACGAGCCCGGCGGCGACCGCACCCGTCGTGACCAGCGCCACCGCCGCGATCGCCAGGGGGCGGCGGCGTACCCGCCTCGGCAGCGGGAGGGTGAGGACGTCCCGGGTGCGGCGGGAGAGCCGTCCCAGCCGGAGTGTCGAGGACGCGAGGTCCAGGGTGCGGCGGTCGTCCAGCCGCTCCTGGATGTGCGCGGGCGGTGGTGCGACCCGCGTCAGCAGCTTCCGCGCCCGCGCGGCGTCGGGCCGGTCCCCGGGCTCCACCGCCAGTAACGCGGCGAGCGGCTCGGCCAGTTGACCGGCCCGGCGCGCGGGCTCGATGTGCCCCTCGACGGCACGGGCGAGGTAGGTCATCAGATGCTCGGCCTCCCCGTACGGCGACTGCCCCTCGACCGCCGCGAACAGCGAGGCGCCCAGGGAGAACACGTCCGCCTTCTCGCCCGCGGCCTGCCCCTTGGCCAACTCGGGCGCCAGATAACGGGGTTTGCCGCGAACCGTGCCGGTGGTGCTCTGCGTGACGTCGTGCCCCAGCGCCCGGGAGATCCCGAAGTCCGTGAGTCTCGCGACCCCTTCCTCCGTGACGAGGATGTTCTCCGGCGTCACGTCGCCGTGCACCACACCCGCGCTGTGGGACTTCACCAGCGCGTCGGCGATCTGACAGCCGATCGACCCGGCCTCCTCGGGCGCCAACGGGCCGCGCTCCGCCATGATCTGCGCGAGGCTGCGGGAGGGGACGTACTCCATGATGATCCAGCAGGTGGTGCCCTCGTCGACGTAGTCGAAGACGGCCACGATGTTCGGGTGGTGCAGCCGACCGGCGTTGCGGGCCTCGCCCATCAGCCGCCGGGTGGCCCGATCGTCGTCCAGGCGTGCGCACTTGACCGCGACCCACCGCTGCAGCCGCTCGTCCCACGCCCGCCACACGACGCCCATCCCGCCCGTGCCGATGGGCTCGTGCAGGAGATACCGGCCGTCGATCCTGTCCCCGGCCGCTGGTGTCACCCGCACCGCCCCACCCCTCACTCACGGTCCTGACGGGTAACGGAGTGTACAGAGAGGCCACTTGGCGCTGATCGGATTCACGGGACTTCAGAGGGACCCACCCCGAACCACCACACTCTTCTACGGTAGCGAGACTCTCCCTTCCGAGAATTACATTTCCGTTTGTTGACAATGACATGCTCATCCACGCTACGCTCCCGGCGACTCGCACTCCCCTACGGCTTGCCGGAGTCCCCCCATGCCCGAACACACCTCCCCCCACCCCACCCTCAGCCGCCGCAGCCTGCTCGGTGCGACGGCCCTCGGGGCGGTCGCCCTGGCCGCCACCGGACAGACCCGGGCCGCCGCCTCAACCCGGGCCGCCGGCACGGAACTTCGCGAACGGGCCGTCGTCGTCGGCACCGGTTTCGGCGGTGGCGTCACCGCGTTACGCCTGGCCCAAGCCGGCGTCTCCACCCTGGTGTTGGAGCGCGGACTGCGCTGGCCGACCGGCCCGGACGCGACCACGTTCTGCCGCTTCGCCAACATGGACAACCGCTCCGCCTGGCTCACCGACCACGCCATCGTCGGCGGCGGCGACCAGACCTGGACGCCGTACACGGGCGTGCTCGAAGCCGTCGTGGGAAACGGCATGACCGCCATGTGCGGGGCGGCGGTCGGCGGCGGATCGATCATGTACCACGGCATGACCCTGCAACCCACGAAGGCCGACTTCGCCACCTCCATCCCCCAGGCGGCAGGCCTCTACGACGACCTCGACCTCTGGGCCTACCCCACCGTCGCCCGCATGCTGGGCATCTCCACCGTCCCCTACGACATCCTCGCCTCGGACCCCTACAAGTCCTCGCGCCTGTTCCAGGACATCGCACCGAAGGCGGGTCTGACGCCGTTCAAGGTGCCGCTGCCCATCGACTGGGCGTATGTCCGGGGCGAGTTGGAGGGTCTGTACGACCCGACGTACACCACCAGCGACATCGCCTTCGGCGTCAACAACGGCGGCAAGCACTCCATCGACGTCACCTATCTCGCGCAGGCGGAGTCCACCGGGCTGGTGCGGGTGGCACCGCTGCACGTGGTGCGCGACCTCGCGATGGACGCGAACAAGAAGTGGGTGCTGTCGGTCGACCGGATCGACACAGCGGGCGCGGTGCAGGAGCAGATCCGGATCACCGCGGACGCCGTGTTCCTCAACGCCGGTTCGCCCGGCACCACGCGCCTCCTGGTCAAGTCCCGCGCCAAGGGCCTGATTCCGGACCTCCCCGACGCCATCGGCACGGGCTGGGGCAACAACGGCGACCGGATCTGGGCCTGGATCAACCCGACCGGCGACGCGGGCACCCAGCAGGGCGGCCCGGCGTGCGTCGGCGGACGCGACCCGAACAGCGCGATCCCGCTCACCGTCGTGCACGCCGGATCACCCATCCAGCAGCCCGGCGTCACCGCCCTGACGGTGGTCGGCTTCGGCATCGTCGACGGCGCGGGCACCTGGGCCTACGACGCCGACAGCGACGACGCAGTCCTCACCTGGCCGACGGACACCGACGCCGAACTGCAGGCCCTGATCGCGGCCCGTATGCAGGACATCGCGACCGCCGGCGGCGGCATCATGATCGACACCAACGCCCAAGCCCCGTCCACCTGGCACTCGTTGGGCGGTGTCCCGATGGGAGACGCCGTCGACCTCACCGGCCGCGTCCTGGGCCACAAGGGTCTCTACGTCCTGGACGGCGCCCGCATCCCGGGCTCCACCGGCGCCTGCAACCCGTCCATGACGATCGCCGCGCTCGCCGAGCACAGCATGCGGACGATCGTGCGGCAGGACCTCGGCCGGGTCTTCTGACCGGGTCAGGCCCAGGTCACCGGGAGGGCGCGCAGCCCGTACACGATGTTCTCCCGGTTGTAGGCGAGTTGATCTCCGGGCGAGGCGAGGCGCAGGGTCGGCAGGCGACGGAGCAGGGTCGTGAGGACGGTCTGGAGTTCCACGCGGGCGAGGGTCTGGCCCAGGCACTGGTGGATGCCGTAGCCGAAGGCGACATGGCGGCGGGCGTCCCGGGTGAGGTCCAAGTCATCGGCGGAACCGAAGAGTTGCTCGTCGCGGTTGGCCGTGGACAGCATGCAGATCACCCCCTCGCCGGCCGGGATCGTCACCTCGCCCACCCGCACGGTCTCGGTCGCCGCGCGGCCCAGGCCCAGGTGGATGATCGTGAGGTGGCGCAGGAGCTCCTCCACGGCCCCGCGGACCAGGTGCGGTGCGGCGCGCAACAGGTCCCTCTGCGCCGGGTGTTGGAGCAGGGCGAGCACGCTGACGGCGGTCATGTTCGCGGTGGACTCGTGCCCGGTGACCAGCAGCAGGAAGCCGAGCGACGCCGTCTCCTGGGCGGTCAGGTCGTCGCGGGCGGCGAGCCGACTGAGGATGTCGTCGGCGGGGTGCCGTCGCTTGCGCTCGGCCAACTCCGCCAGATACCCCATGAGTTGGGCGTGCGACTGCTCCGCCTGCGGTCGGGTGGTGCGGTTGTCGAGGAGGGTGCGACTGAGCGACTGGAACAGGTCGTGGTCCTCGTACGGCACCCCGAGCATCAGGCAGATGACCAGCGACGGGATCGGCAGGGCGAAGTCCGCCACCAGGTCGGCCGAGGTGCGTCCCTCGGTCATGCGGTCCACGGCCCGGTCGACGATGTCCTGGATGCCAGGGCGGAGTTCCTCGATGCGCTTGACCAGGAAGTCCTTGCTGACCATGCGGCGCAGCCGGGCGTGTTCGGGGTCGTCCATGCGGATGAAACTCGGCTTGGCGGTGGCCAGTTCACGCTGTCCGGCGGAGAGGAAGGGGAAGCCGGTTGTGCGCGCGTCGGCGCTGAACCGGGCGTCGGACAGCACGGCCCGCACCTCGTCGTAGCCGGTGACCAGCCAGCAGGCGGTGCCGTCCGGCAGCACGGCACGGGTGACGGCGGCCTCGCGGGCGGCGGCGGTGTAGGCGGGCGGCGGATCGAAGGGGCAACTTCCGTAAGGGGCAGGGAGATCGAGGGGGGTGACGGTCATGGAGGGGCTGGTGACGGTCATGGGTGGGTGGCCTCCTCGTGGTCGACGAGCGTGATGGCTCCGCTGGGGCACAGGTCGGCGGCGAAGCGCACCTCGTCGGCGTACCGGGCATCCGGCTCCGGTACGAGCAGGCCGACCAGGCCGTCCGACTCGCCCTGCTCGAACACCTCGGGCGCGGCACCGACGCACTGGCCCGCGCTGCAACAGCGCTCCCGGTCCAGGAGTACGAGGAGGGAGGGCTGCCGGTCGGAGGGGGTGCGGAGGGTGTTGAGCGTGGCGCACATGGTGGCGGTCTGGCCCGCCAGGACCAGGAGTTCGACGAGTTGACCGGGACTGAGGGACCGGGCGAGACGGCCCCAAAGGCCGTCGGGAACCGGGGAGTTGACGGCGAGCAGGTCGGCCGCCTCCAGCAGGGCGCTGTCCTCTTCCGCCCAGGGATGGGCGTCGAGTCCGGCCGCCGTGGCGTCGATCTCGACGTCCGTCAGCCCGGCGTCCGCGGCCGGTGTGCGGTGCCGGCGGTGGACGTAGGGCGCGTCGAGCCGGTGGGCCACGCGCAGGATGATCAGCTCGCGTCTGCGGTGGCCGAGGGTTCCCTCGTGGGTGAGGACGCGGGCGAGGGAGAGCCAGGCGTGGGCCAGGGCGGGGTGGTGGGCGAGGGTGCCGAAGAGGTTCTCGCGGCCGGGGCCGTCCTGGTGGGAGTCGGCGAGCAACGCCCGTAGGACCGGGGGCCATTCGGCGGGTGGAAGGGGCGGAATGCGGGGGGTGGGAGTCGTGGTCATGGTGCTTTCACCTTCGTACGGTGCCGTGGGCCGGGGCGTTGTCGTGGTTCACCAGCGGCAGACGACCACTCCCGCGCTGGCGCCGCTCGCGAAGCCGAACATGCCGACCAGGTCGCCGCGTTGGAGGCGTCCGCTGTCGAGGGCGGCGGCAAGTTGCAGGGGGATGGTGTTGGTCGCCACGTTGCCGTGAGTGGGGAAGGTGGCCAGGACGCGGCTCGGGTCGACGCCGATCCAGTCGCAGGCGACCTTGGTGAACGGCACCGACGGCTGGTGCACACAGACGAGGTCGAGGTCGTCGCCGTTGACGCCCAACTCCCGTAGGGCACCCCGTACTTTGCGAGGAAGCCCGTCGAAGGAGCCCACCAACTGGGCGGAGTCGATACGGAGATGGCCGAGCGTGCGGTGCTGCGCGTACGGGTTGGGCAGGGTCGCCGCCCGCCAGCCCCAGGAGTTGGCGAAGAACCGGGAGCCGAGGATGCCGGGCCGCTCACCCGCCTCCACCAGCAGGGCCGAGCCCATGTCACCGGTGCTGAGGCTCGGCAGCGCGGTGAGCAGGTCGGCCGGGTCGTCCACCTGCCAGCGGCTCTCCCGGGTGCTGACCTCGGCGGTGGTCACCAGCACCCGGCGGTACTGGCCGCCCCGGATGAACGCGTCGGCGACCTCCAGGGCGTTGAGGACTCCGTTGCAGGCGTTCTTCAGGTCGAACACCGGGCAGCCCAGGCCGAGTTTGTCGGCGACGACATGGGCGGTGGCCGGCTCCTCCATGTCGGCGAGGATGCCGGCGTAGAGCAGCAGGTCGACGCCGCCCGGATCGGTGCCGGTGTCCTCGAACAGGCGCCGGGCCGCGTGCACGGCCAGGTCGGAGGGCTGCTCCCGGTCGTCGGCGACGGTGCGCTCGGCAAGGCCGTACATGCGCTGGAGCACTCCGCGCGACAGCGGTACGGCGGGACTGGCCGCGCGGAACCGGTCCTCCACGGCGGTCACGCTCTGGCGTCCCTCGGGGATGTGGACGGTGGCGTGAACGATGGTGCTGTGAACGGTCATTGGTCCTTCCTCGGTCAAGGCCGGCCTCTGTTCGGTCCTCGGCCGACAGCCCTCGGCCCTCGGTCGTCAGTCCCCGGTCGTCAGTCCTCGTTGGTGAAGAGCAGGACCACGTTGTGGCCGCCGAAGCCGAAGGAGTGGCTGACGGCGGCCCGGACGCGCTGTGGGCGGGGCGCGCCGGTCACGCAGTCCAGGTCGAAAGGGAGGTTGTCCGGGGTGAGGTTGGCGATCGGCGGCACGGTGGAGCGGTGCACGGTGAGGGCGGTGAGCGCGGCTTCGATCGCACCGGCCGCGCCGAGGCTGTGCCCGAGAACTCCCTTGGCGGCGGTGACACTTGGCCGCCGCCGCAGCACGCGCCCGATCAACTCGGCCTCGGTCAGGTCGTTGAGGAGGGTCGAGGTGCCGTGTGCGTTGACGTGATCGACGTCGACAGGGCCGAGTCCCGCCTCCGCCAGCGCCACCCGCAACGCGGCCTCGGCATGAACTCCCCTGGGATCAGGGGCAGTCGGGTGATACGCGTCGGAGGTCTGGCCGACTCCCGCGAGCCGGGCGTACCGCCGCTGTCCACGAGCCAATGCGTCCGCCTCCCGCTCCAGGACGAGTACGGCGGCGCCCTCGGAGATCACGAACCCGTCCCGGTCCGCCGCGAAGGGCCGGGAGGCCGCGCCGGGTTCGTCGACACGGGTCGACAGCGCGCCCATCCGCTGGAAGCCGGACGCAATCACCGGGGTGACAGCCGCCTCTGTGCCGCCCGCCACCGCGATGTCGCACAGCCCCGCGAGCAGCAACTGGCGTGCGACGGCCAGGGCGCTGGCCCCCGAGGCGCAGGCGGTCTCGGTCGCCATGGACGGGCCGTGGGCGCCGAGGTCCAACGACACTTCCCCAGCGGCCATGTTGGAGATCAGCATGGGCACGAGCGCGGGCGACACGAGGTCGGGGCCGCCCTGGTGATGGCGGAGCGTCTGGTCCTCCAGGTGCATGGCCCCGGCGAGACCCGAACCGATCACGACGGCGACCCGCGCACCGTCCCACCCGGCGGGGTCGAGCCCGGCGTCCGCGACCGCCTCGCGCGCGGCGAGCACGGCGAGCTGACTGAAGCGGCCCATGCGCCAGGCCTTGCCGCCGCCGATCCGGGCCTGTTCCGGGGTCATGACGGGAATACGGCAGGACAAGTCGACGGCGCAGCCCTTGAGTTCGGGGTCCGTGTCCGCGCGGGACCGCCCGCTCAGGACCCCCTCCCAGGTCTCCTCACGGCCGACCCCGGCCGGGGTGATGAGCCCCAGGCCGGTGACGGAGACGGGCGTGCGGGATGCCGGCATCACGCCCGCTTGGCGTTCAGCGCGGCGACGAGTCCACCCACGGTGCTGTTCTTGGCGGCCTCTTCCTCCGCCACCGGAACCCCCAGCTCCTCCTGGAGCGCCAGGGCGAGTTCGGCCAGCGCGAGGGAGTCCAGGTCGAGGCTCTCCAGGGTGGCCTCCGGCCGGATGCTCTCGGGGCTGACCTCGAACTTCTGGGTGAGTACGGCGGTCACGGCGGTCTGCACGGGGGACATGGCGTTCCTTTCGACGGGCGCGACGAGCGCGACAAGCGCGGAAATCGGGACGCTTGACCTGTTTCGAGCAGGTCAAACGCCGGTCGGAAAGCGGGGCCGCCCGGGGACGGGCGAGGTCTCAGACGATCGGGATCTGTACGGAGGAGTCGGGGGCGGAGTCCTCGGCCGGGTCGGGGTGGGCATCCAGCGCCGGGTCGGTAGCGGTACCGGCGGCCGGGTCCGCAACGGCGCCCATGGCCGGATCGGCAGCGGTACCCACGGTCGGATCGGCGACGGCATCCGTGATCGCTTCGGCAGCGGCACTCACGGCAAGGTCGTCGACCGCACCGACGGCAGCATCTACAGCCGGGTCGGCAGCGACACCCACAGCCGAGTCGGTGGCAGCCCCCACTGCCAGGTCGGCAACGGCGTCGGCGGCCAGGTCCGCGCCGGCCACCACCGCCAGGTCGGCCCCCGCATCCACCACCAG
This sequence comes from Streptomyces xylophagus, assembly GCF_000716435.1. Taxonomy (GTDB): domain Bacteria; phylum Actinomycetota; class Actinomycetes; order Streptomycetales; family Streptomycetaceae; genus Streptomyces; species Streptomyces xylophagus. Next base: position 30,860 of record NZ_JNWO01000004.1, on the reverse strand, counting down.
GTCCGCGCCCGCATCCACCGCCAGGTCGACGGCCTCGATGCGCGGCACGCTCGGCAGTTCCGGCCATACCAGGACCGCCGAGCCCCAGGTCAGCCCCGCGCCGAAGGCCGTCAGCAACACCCGTTGACCGGCGTGGAGTTCGCCCCACGCGGCGGCGTCGGCGAGGGCCAGGGGGATGGAGGCGGCGCCGGTGTTGCCGACCCGCTCGATGTTGGTGATGTGGCGGTCGGGCGGTACCGGGATGCGGTCGCCGACGGCGGAGAGGATGCGGGCGTTGGCCTGGTGGGCGCAGAAGCGGTCCACGTCCTCGGCCGCCCAGCTCGCGCGCTTGAGCACGGTCTGGGCGGACTGGGTCATACGGGTGACCGCGTGCTGGAACACCTCACGTCCCCGCATACGGAAATAACGGTCGTCCGGGGCGTATTCGTCGGAGCGGGCACGCTCCAGCGCACCGCCACCGGGCACCTGGATCAGATCCTCGCCCGAGCCGTCGCTGCCGAGGTCCAGCGCCAGCACGCTCCCCGGCTCGCCCCGCTCACCGCGCCGCAGGACGACCGCCGCGGCGCCGTCGCCGAACAGGATTCCGGCGGAACGGTCCCGCGGGTCGAGCAGCGTCGAGTACACCTCGGCGGTGACCAGCAGGACACGGTCGGCGCACCCCGAGTTCAGGGCGCCGACGGCGGCGGCGAGGCCGTAGACGAATCCGCTGCACGCGGCGGACACGTCCCATGCGGCGGTCCCGCCGAGTCCGAGGCGGGTGGCGAGGCGGGGTGCCATGGCCGGCATCGGGCGGTCCGGTGTGGAGGTGGCGACGATCACGGCGTCCACGAGGGGCCGGCCGGCGACCGCCAGTGCGCGGCGGGCCGCCTCCAGCGCGAGGTCGCCGGTGGCCACGCCCGGTGCCGCTCGGTGGCGTTCGCCGATGCCGGTGCGTCTGCGGACCCAGGCGTCGTCGACGCCCCACGCGGCGGGCAGGGCGTCGTTCGCCACCGCGTCCGGCGGGACGAAACCGGCGATGCTCTCGAGGACGGCCGTCTGCGGCGTCGTCAAGTGGGGGGCTGCGCTGGGCAGTCGGAGGGTCACACACGCCTCGTTCGGAAGTGATCTTGGACGAGCGGCACGACTGTAGATCGGATCAAGATCGGGTCGGGAACGTGACGCGATCCGAACACTTGAACAGTTCCGGCCGATTTTCCACAAAAGCCCAGCTCAGCGCCCGAAGTGAGGAAACGTTACGTCTGTTATGTTGCCGACAGATCACCCGAAAGATCCAGCGCCGCGAGGACGTCGCGGGCGTCGGTGAGAACGCCGAGGGTGAGCACTCCAGACGGGCGGTGCGGGTCGGGTTCGACGCGCTCACGGGCGCCCGTACGGTCGTCGTCCCGGCCTGCCACGAGGTCGCTGAGGAGCCGACTCCCGTGCTGGTGGCGGCAGTTCGGGAGGGGTGCCGCCGGAGACGTACCGGCGCACGTTCCGCGCGGACGGGCGGGCCCGGCGCGTCGAAGGGTGAGGTCAGGGCGTGAGCTGCTGGTGCCCTATGACGGAGAGCAGTTCGAGCTTGCCCTGGCTCTCGGTGCCGGGGCGGGCGGTCATGACCACCAGGGTCTGGGCGCGGTTCTCGGTGAACAGGACCTGGGCGTCGACGTCGATCCGGCCGAGGGAGGGATGCAGGATCGTCTTGCTCTCGCCGTACCGCTGGGCGACCTCCTGGAGTTCCCACACGCGGACGAACTCCGGGCTGCGTTCGCGGAGTTCGGCGACGATCCGGGCCGCCCGGGGGTCGCCGCCGTCGGCCGTGAGCGCGGCGCGCAGCCGGGCCGCCTGGGTGCGGCTGTGCCGGGGGTGGTCCTCCGCCGGGTACACCAGCCGGTCGGCGGGGTCGGTGAACCAGCGGTAGTAGGCGCTGCGCGCCAGTCCCGTGTGCCGTGTCTGGTCGCCGAGGAGTGCGGTGGCGATCGGGTTCATGGCGAGGGTGTCGGCCATGTCGGTCAGCACGATCGCCGGGGTGTCGTCGTTCAGGCGCTCCAGGACCCTCATCAGCGTCGGGCTGACGTGCTCGGAGCGCTGGAAGCGGACCGGGGCGTTGTGGCCGATGAGCGCGAAGAGGTGGTCGCGTTCGTCCGGGGTCAGCCGCAGGGCCCGCGCGAGGGCGGTGGTGATCTGCACGGAGGGCTGCGGGGCGCGCTGCTGCTCCAGGCGGGCGTAGTAGTCGGTGGACATGCCGGCGAGCTGGGCGACCTCCTCGCGGCGCAGCCCCCGGGTCCGCCGGCGCGGGCCCTCGACCAGCCCGACGTCATGGGGGCGCAGCGCCTCGCGCCGCCGGCGCAGGAACTCCGCCAGCGCCTTCTTCTCCATGCCCGCCATCGCCCTCTCCCGTCCGTGACCTCCATCGTCGCCGCTTTCCGCCGACCCAGCCAGGGATCCCCGATCCATGGATAAGCCTTCCTCTCCCGCCCCCGCGAGACCGCTCCTACGGTCGGAGCAGCGCCCCCCCGAGGAGAAATCCCCAAGGAGAGACCCCCATGAAGATGACCGGCAACACGATCCTGATCACCGGCGGCACCTCGGGCATCGGCCTCGGCCTGGCCCTGCGCCTGCACGAGGCCGGCAACAAGGTGATCGTCGCCGGCCGGCGCAAGGAGCTGCTGGACGAGATCGCGGCCGAGCACCCGGGCATCGAGGCGCTCGTCCTCGACGTCACGGACCCGGCGTCGATCACCCGCACCGCCGAGCAGGTGCGGGCCGCGCACCCGGAGCTGAACGTCCTGGTCAACAACGCCGGCATCATGCTGCGCGAGAACCTCCTCGACCCGGCCTCCCTCCCGGTCGCCGAGGACCACGTCACGGTCAACCTGCTCGGCACGATCCGGATGACGTACGCCTTCCTGCCGCTGCTGACCGGCAAGGACGACGCGGCCGTCATGAACGTCACCTCCGCGCTGGCGTTCGTCCCGCTGCCGGTCACCCCGACCTACAACGCGACCAAGGCCGCGCTGCACTCCTTCTCGGAGAGCCTGCGCGTCCAACTGGCCGACACCGGCGTCCAGGTGATCGAGGTCGCGCCGCCCGGCGTGCGCACAACCCTGCTGGGCCAGCAGGACGACGAGAACTCCATGCCGCTGGACGACTTCCTCACCGAGACCCTCGACCTGCTGCGCGAGAACCCCGACGCGAGGGAACTCGTCGTGGAACGCGCCCGGTTCGTGCGCGAAGCGGAGGCCAACGGCTCCTACGACACCGTCCTCGCGCAGCTCAGCGGCGTCCGGGCGTGACACCCGAGGACGTCCCCGCCGAGCGGTCCGACGCCGCCCGCAACCGGGTCCGGCTGCTGGAGGCCGCCGCCCGGCTGGTGGCCGAGCGGGGCGCGGAGCACGTGACGATGCACGAGGTCGCGGAGGCGGCCGGGGTGGGAAAGGGCACGCTCTTCCGGCGCTTCGGCGACCGCGACGGGCTGCTGCTCGCGCTGCTCGGCGAGGCCGAGGCCGACTTCCACGAGGCGTACACCTCGGGTCCGCCGCCCCTGGGACCGGGGGCCGCCGCGAGGGACCGGCTGACCGCGTTCGGCCGTGCCCTGATCGCGCGCGTCGCCGCCGACGCGGACCTCGGCGCCGCGCTGGGCCGCCAGGTCCTCCACGAACGCCGGCACGCCTCCGACACCGGACGCGCCTTCCACCACCACGTCTCAACCCTCGTGGCGGAAGCGGGAGTCGACGGGGACCACGACATGCTGGCCCACGCGCTGCTCGCCTTCGCCAACTTCGAGACGGGGGACTATCTGCACGTCGGGTGCGGCGTCCCCGTAGCCCGTCTCCAGGCCACCTGGGTGGACCTGGTGCGGCGGGTGACCCGCGACGAATCGAGCCCGGCGGCGACTGTGACAATGGGCCCATGAGCATCGTGAAGATCAACGTACTCACCGTCCCCGAAGAGCAGCGCGAGACGCTGGAGAAGCGGTTCGCGAACCGGGCCGGGACGGTGGACGGCTCGGACGGTTTCGAGTGGTTCGAGCTGCTGCGGCCCGTCGAGGGCACCGACACCTACCTCGTCTACACGCGCTGGCGTGCCGAGGAGGACTTCCAGAACTGGATGTCCGGGATGGGCCAGGCCGCCCACCGCGGCGGCCCCAAGGAGGGCGCCCCGCAGGGTGAGCGGCCGAAGCCCGCCGCGACGGACGCGACGCTGTGGACCTTCGAGGTGGTCCAGCAGGCCGGGCCGAAGGAGAGCTGACGGTCAGGTCCTGACCGTCAGGTAGAGCCAGCCGCCCCACGTGCTCACGTTGGTGGTGTCCTTGGTGCCGGCCACGTACTCGGTACGCACCCGGAACTTCTGGCCCACCGCGTGCGTGAGGCTCAGCAGGGTCACCCCGACGCTGTCGGCGGTCATGGAGAAGCAGCTCGACGTGGTCAGCGTGTGCCAGGCCTTGCTGTAGTACTCCTGGGCCTGGAACCGCATGCACTGCCCGGACTTGTCCGGCGTCACGGTGCCGACCACCTGCGGCTTCACCGTGTGGTGGTAGACGCGGTAGGTGACCGTGCCGTACTTGGTGCTGGTGTAGTAACTGCCCAGCCTCTCCGCGATGTTGACCTGTCCGTGGACGGCGTGCGTGGCCGTCGCCGGGGCGTAGCGGTAGTCGCCGGCGAAGGACGCCGTGAAGGTGGTGTTGTGGGTGACCTTGTACGTCGCCCTCAGATTGCCCTTGCTGTCCACGGCGGCGGTCTTCACCAGCGTCTTCCTGCCACCGGCGGGCGTCGCCCAGATCGACACCGTACGACTGTTGTACGTCGTGCCCAGGTGGGCGGTGACGGTGGCCGTCGCGCCGTACGTGTACGTCGACACGTTGCTGGTGACGGACACGGTCGTCGCGGCGCGGGACACCTGGACGGTCGCGGACGCGGTGGCCGCCTCGTGCGCGGCGTCGCCCGGGTAGCTCACCGTGTAGGTGTCGGCGCCGCCGATGGTCGGGGTGTCCTTGACGGTGATCTTCCCGTCGGTGCCGACGGGGGTCGTCCAGGTGACCGGCGTCGTCGGGTGGGCCGCGTCCGTGCGGGACACGGTGACCGTCTCGCCCGCGGTGTACGGGGCGTCGCCCAGCGTGCCGCCGAAGGTGAGGGCGGCGCCGCGGGTGGCGGTCGCCGGGGCCTTGAGGGTCAGGGCCGGGGTGTACGGCTTGACGATCACGGACGGTGCGTTGACCGACGGCTGGTGCGCCGCGTCGCCCGCGTAGGAGAGCCCGTAGGTGAACCACCCCGCGGCGTCCGGGGCGTCGGTGACCGTGAACACGCCCGTGGCCGGATCGACCGGGACCGACGGAAGGGGGACCGACTCCTGGGTGTCCGCGTTCGTGCGGGTCACCTGAACGGTGGTGCCCTGGGGGAAGGTGCTGAGGTCCCGCGTGCCGAGAGTGCCGGTGAGGACCACCGAGTGGGGTGTCGCCGAGCTGAACTCCTGGAACTCGAGGTCGGTCGCCAGCCGTGCCACATCCAGCTTCATCGAGGCGGTCGCGGGCCGGTGCGTCGCGTCGCCGTCGTACGACACCTCGTAGGTGTACGTGCCCTCGTCGGCCCGGGTGTCCTTGACCGCGAACGTGCCGTCCGCGCCGAGCGTGACGTCGGGCAACTGGACGCCGTCGCGGGTGACTTGGAGCTTCGCGCCGGCCGGGACGAAGCCGTTGGTGGTGAACGTGCCGTTGAGCGTGAACTCCCTGGTGGGGACCGCGTATCCCGAGACGCTCAGGGCGAGTTGGGTGTCGGTGAGCTTGGGAGAGGCCAGCACGTTCAGGGTGTAGGCGCCCGCGGAGTCCTGGGTGACACCGTAGAGCGTCGTACCGTCCCCGCCCCACTCCAGGCCGTCGGGAGCCAGCGTCCCGGACGCCAACGGGACGTAGTTCTCACGGAGTTGGGAGCCGGCGTAGAGGTACAGGCCGGGCGCCGAGCCCGTGGTGCTGCCGACGGCGATCGTGCCGTCGGTGTCGACGGCGAGCGAATTCGGCGCGGAGGGGATGCCGCCCGTGTAGTACACGGAGGGGTTGGCCATCATCATGTCCGCCGTGCGGTAGGCCCGCAGGGCGACGTCGCCGGTGGCCGCGATCAGCACCTTCTTGCCGTCGCCGGTGACCCGGAAGCCGGTCGCCGGACCGGGGGAGACCCCTATCTCGGTCATGGCGGCCGCCGTGCCGGAGGAGACGTCGAAGGTGGCCACGTCGGTGTCGTACTGGCTGGTCTCCCCGGCCGCGAGGACGCCACCGCCCGTCGCCAATCCCTGCGGTGCGGAAGGCCAGTTGGAGAACACGGCCACCGGTGTCGCGACCGGTGCGGCGGCGGACGGGTCGACGGATCCGACGGCACCGTGGCCGTCCACCGTGGCGCCGTACCAGACCTTGCCGCCCGCCACCGTGACGGAGACCGGCCCGCTGCCGGTGCCGGTCGGGTAGCGCGTGGACTCGGTCAGCGTCGCCGTGTCGATGGCGGCGACCGCGTCGCCGTCGGCGAGGGCCGCGTAGAGTGTGCCGCCGTCCGGGGACAACGCCAGGGCGGTGGCGCCCTGTTCACCGGTGAGGGTGGTGACGGGGTCGCCCGCCAGGTCGGTCACCACGATGCCGGTCGAACCGGCGCCCTGGCTGAAGAAAATGTGCTGGTGAGCGGTGTCGACCAGCATGTGCGCGTAGTGGGACAACGGCAGCGCGGCCGTGCTGTCGGCCCAGGCGGCGGGGCCGGTGAGGCCGACCGCGGCGGTGGTCAGCCCGGCGACGAGCGATATCGCCGCCGTGAGCGAGACCTGCTTGAGGCGCATGAAGCTCCTGTTGAAAGTGTGAACAAGCAGGTCGGACGATAACTCCCGCAGCTGGCCACCCTCGTCATGGCCCGGCAAAAAGAAGGCCACAGAACGACGACAGCTCCCGCTCAGCCGTCAGTCCCACTCAACCGTCAGTCGCGCCCAACCGTCAGTCCCGCTCGCCCGCCAGGTGCCGCTCACTCGCCAGCTCGCGCAGGATGCGGGCCAGGTCCGCCGGTGCGGCGGCGAGGCGTACCCGGCGGCCCCCGTCGTCGAGTTCGGCCACGTTCCAGTGCCGGGGGACGGTCTCGCCGTCACCGCCGTGCGCACGCCGTACGTTCCTGACGGTGAGCCGCTCCACGGGAATCCGGCGCGCGGCGAACCGGCCGGGGCCGGGGGCCACGGCGGGCGGTCCGTCGCCGAGGGCGATGTGGGTGCCGTAGCCGTGCGGGTTGTAGTCGGTGTGGTCCAGGAAGCGGGCGGCCAGGAACACCTCCCCCGCCAACTCGTCGTCCACCGCCACCTGTTGGGGCGTCCGCGGCCGGGTGGCGCGCCAGGCCCGGGTGAACAGGGCCGACGTGGCGAGCACACCCGCGACTCCCCAGGCGATCGCCACGAGGGAGGAGAGCAGACGCGTGGGATACAGATAGCAGAGCGGCAACAGCCACAGGGCCGTACCGGCGAGGACGAACGTGAACGGGCCTGCGGACGGCAGGACTTCGTCGGCGGGCAGGCGGCGTCCGCGCAGGGTCAGCAGGGTCAGCGCGGCGGGGTAACCCGCGGCAAGGACGAAGAGGGCCGCGATGTCGGCGACGCCCCCGGTGTGGGTGACGCCGTCGTGCCACACGTAGTGCGCGCCGGAGACCGCCATCACCTCATCGCGCCAGACGGTCAGTCGGACCCGGTCGCCGGGCCGGAACCCCTCAGCCGCCTCGCGCGACACCGGAAGGCGGGTGAGGGGCCGGCCGTCGGTGAAGTACAACCAGCTGTCGTGCCGGGCCTCGTTGACGTCGGTCCGCTCGATCACGGCCGGCAGGGTGTCCACGCACTCCCGGACCTGCGTGGCGGGCGTAGCCTCGGTGCACGGCTTGGCCGCGTGCCACGCCCGCTCGGTGGCCGCGGCCCCCGGCACGAACCACCCGACCGCACCCGCGCACACAAGAAGCAGCACGCACAGGGCAGTTGATCCGGCCCAACCGCGCCCGGCGGTACGGCCGCTGACGACCACGAGGTGGTCCGACACCGGTACACCATGATGACTGTGCAGCGCGCGCAGCGCGGTCAGCTTCTCCTGCACCTCAGGGTCGGGGAGAGACCGCCCGAGGGGGAGGGGCAGGACCCGCTCACGCCCGTCGCGCAGCACTACACCCACACGACAACTCTCCTGCCCCCGCGCGAAGTTGGACCGTCTCAGCCGCACCCGCACATCGGCGACCTCGTCCCACGAGACACTCCAGCGGCGCAGCAGCGTCCGGGACCGCAGACCGCGCGCGTCGGCGTCGACCCGGGCCGTGACCAGGTGGACCGTCAAGAGGCCGATGAGCACGAGCGACGCGGCGACCGTCAACCACGGGACGTACGGCCCGCGATACACGGCCCACCCCGCCGCAGCGACCGCCCCCGCCGCCGTGCACGTGGCGAAGAACCACAGGGCGCGCGGCGAACCGGGGCGGCAGATCACGTCACGGACTTCGGTCATACCGGCGACTGTGCCAGGGCCCGTGCGGCAAGCGCTTGTGCGATCTCCGGCAGTGTTGCGGCCTGCCAGGTTGCCCGGGGGAAGCAAGGTGCGGGCGGCGCTTTCGGGGCCGATCGTGAGGCGCTTCCCTCCTCCCTTCTCCGACAGTTGCCCAGAGACGCTTTCTCACAGCAGCCTCACCGAAGTGACATGGACCGTTCACCAACCCTCCACATTCACAGCTCTGCGCCGAAAGAATCCGGCCATTGACTCACTCCGCGCGGCATCCAGCCGGAGTCGCGGGACGAATCGTTTCCGTATGTGGGGGGACACGTGGTGTCCGCGCAGGAGGGTTCCGGCAGACCGGAGCCCCACAGACCCGTGCTCGATCCGCACGGACCCGTGCTCGATCCGCCGCCCGGGCGGCCACCGGCCGCTCGCGGCCTCGGTGACCGCGTCTTCCGCTACCAGTTGACGGCCACCGGGGTCGTCGTCCTCGGCATCATGGCCGCCGTAGGCCTGTTCCTGCTACTGAGGGCGGCGCAGGCGCTCCGAGCCACCGGACCGTCGTTCCTGACGACGGCCCAATGGCAGCCGGACGTCCACAAGTTCGGCATCGCGGCCGTGCTCACCGGCACCCTGCTGATCGCCGCGGTCGCGGTCACCCTCTCCGTACCACTCGCGGTCGGAACCGCGCTGTTCATCTCGGACGTGGCCCCGCGCGGCCTGCGCCGCACCCTGGTGAGCCTGGTGGACCTGATGGCGGCCGTCCCCTCGGTCGTCTACGGCCTCTGGGGTCTCTTCTTCCTCCAGGCGCACGTGATCGGCCTGTCGCGCTGGCTGTCCGACTGGTTCGGCTGGTTCCCGCTCTTCAAGGTCGACGGCACCCACCCGGGCGATCCGCTCGCCTCCGCGAGCGTGTACACCGCGTCCGCGTTCGTCGCCGGGATCGTCGTCGCGCTGATGGTCGCGCCCATCCAGTGCTCGGTGATGCGCGAGGTCTTCGCCCAGGCCCCGGCCGGCGAACGCGAGGGCGCCTACGCGCTCGGCGCCACCCGCTGGGGCATGATCCGCGCGGTCGTCCTGCCGTACGGCAAGGGCGGCATGATCGGCGGCACGATGCTGGGGCTCGGCCGGGCGATGGGCGAGACGATCGCCGTCTACATGATCATCTCGCCGGTCTTCGTGATCCAGCCGCACATCCTGCAGACCGGCTCGAACTCGGTCTCCTCCCTCATCGCCCTGCACTACGGCGACGCCTCCTCCTTCGGCATGTCAGCGCTGATGGCGGCGGGCCTGGCGCTGTTCCTGCTCACCCTGGCGGTCAACTTCACCGCCTCCACGATCGCGGCCCGCTCGCGGTCCGGCGCGCAGAGCGAGGCATGAGATGACGGTCGTAGAAGAACTCGCGGCACCCGTCGAGGCGGAGCCCGCGACCGCCCAACTCCCGGACGTTCCACGGCGGATCGGCGGTCCCACCCGCTCCGGGGTGCTGGCGCTGTGCGGAGCAGCGATATCCGGCCTGTGCGTGAGCGTGCTCCTGTTCGGTGAACTGGCCCCCTTCTCAGGGGCGTTGGGCTTCGCCGTCACCTGGTACGCCGTCTTCCTCGTCGTCTACGGCGTGCTCACCGGCCTGGAGGAGAACGGCCAGGCGGTACGGGACCGGGTGATGACGGTGGTCCTGTGGACGGCGGCAGGCCTACTGTTCTCCGCCCTCGCCATGGTCGTCGGCTTCACCCTCTGGCGAGGCCGCGAAGCACTCACCTACCTCAACTTCTTCCACCAGGACATGCAGGCGGCGGGCCCGCTCGACCCGCTCGGCGTAGGCGGCATAGCCCACGCGATGATCGGCACTTTGCTGATGATCACCATCGCGCTGCTGATCACCGTCCCGCTGGGCCTGGCCTGCGCGGTGTACCTCAACCAGATCCCCGGCCGCTTCTCCCGCTTCGTCCGCACCATCGTCGAGGCGATGACCGCGCTGCCGTCCATCGTGGCCGGCCTCATGGTCTACGCCGTCTGGGTCCTCCAACTCGGCATGGAGAAATCAGGACTTGCGGCGGGCTTCGCGATCAGCGTCATGATGCTGCCGATCGTGATCAGGGCGGCGGACGTAGTCCTACGGCTGGTCCCCGGCACGCTCACCGAGGCGGCGGAGGCGCTGGGCGCGCCGCGCTGGCGGACGGTCTGGCACGTGGTCCTGCCGACCGCGCGCTCCGGACTCGCCACGGCGGTCATCCTCGGCACGGCCCGAGGCATCGGCGAGACGTCCCCGGTCCTGCTCACGGCAGGCTTCACAGCCGCGACGAACTACGACCCGCTGCACGGCCCGATGATCTCGTTGCCGCTCGCGGTCTTCAGCTTCGTCCGCTCCCCCGAGCCGGCGATGATCGCCCGCGGTTTCGGCGCGGCGGCGGTCCTGATGGCCCTGGTCCTGGTCCTGTTCGTCATCGCCCGCGTCATCGGCGGCCGGGGCCCAGGCCAACAGACCCGCAGCCAGGCCCGCCGCACAGCCCGCGCTTCCCGCCGGGACGCGGCCCGGTTCGCCGAACTCCGGCGGCCGGGCCTGTCGTTGTTCGACGCGCCTCCCCACGAATCGCCGACAACCCCGCCCACCCCAACACCCGAACCACCCGCACCCACCGACGGCGAGTCCGCCCCACAGGGGCCACCCGCACCCGCCGACGAGACCGCCACGACCAGCGCCCGCAGTGGCGGCGAAGCCGACACGGAGGGCGCGCACGGAAGCGGCGAAGCACCCGCAGCCGCCGACGGCGAGTCCGCCCCACAAGGGCCGGCCGCACCCGACGACGAGACCGCCACGCCCAGCGCACGCAGTGGCGGCGAAGCCGACACGGAGGGCGCGCACGGAAGCGGCGAAGCACCCGCGGCCGCCGACGGCGAGTCCGCCCCACAGGGGCCACCCGCACCCGACGACGAACCCATCACGGGTGGTGCGGGTGGGAACGAAAACCCGGCCGGAGGCCGGGACTCCACCCACCAGCCCGCACCCGAAGCCGCGCCCGCACCCGGAGAGACGACCGACTGATGCCCAGCCACCTCACCGCCCCTCTCCGCCGCCTACGCGCACTGGGAACCCTGGCCGGGGTCATCACCGCCCTAGCCGCCCTACTGGCAGGGCCACTCGCCGGACCCGCCGCCGCCGACACCTACACCCCCATCGCCGGCGCCGGCTCCACCTGGGCGGAGAACGCCGTCGACGAATGGCGCCGCGCGGTCAACCAGTACGGCATGCGGATCAGCTACGCCGGCACCGGTTCCTCCGACGGCCGCCGCCAATTCCTCAGCGGCACAGTCGACTTCGCGGTGTCGGACATCCCGTTCCAGACCCACCCCACCGACGGCAGCGCAGCGGAACGCCCCGGCTCGGGTTCGTACGCCTACATGCCGATCGTGGCCGGCGGCACCGTCTTCATGTACCACCTGACCGTCAACGGCAAGCGGGTCACCAACCTCCGCCTCTCCGGCGCCGTGGTCACCAAGATCTTCACGGGGGCAATCAAGACCTGGGACGACCCGGTGATCAAGGCCGACAACCCAGGCCTCGCGCTCCCCCACCGCACCATCGTCCCCGTCGTCCGCTCCGACGGCTCCGGCTCCACCGCCCAGTTCACGATGTGGATGGCCGCCCAGCACAAGTCCCTCTGGAACGCGTACTGCGCGAAGGTGGGCCGCTCCGGCGCCTGCGGACAGACCTCGTACTACCCCACCGTCTCCGGCATGATCGCCCAGTCCGGCGACCTGGGCGTGGCGGGTTACATCGCCCAGAACTACGGCGAGGGCGCGATCGGTTACGTCAACTACTCCTACGCCCTCAACGCGCACTATCCGGTGGCCAAGGTCCTCAACCACGCGGGCTACTACACCGAGCCGACCCCGAAGAACGTCGCGGTCTCGCTGCTCAAGGCGAAGATCAACACGAACAAGAGCTCCGCCGACTACCTCACCCAGCAGCTCAACGGCGTCTACAACGACACCGACAAGCGCAACTACCCGCTCTCCAGCTACTCGTACATGATCCTGCCGCTGAAGGTGCAGGGCACGTTCACGAAGGACAAGGGCAAGACGCTGGGCGCCTTCTCCTACTACTTCATGTGCCAGGGCCAGCAACAGGCGCCGTCGCTCGGCTACTCGCCCCTCCCGATCAACCTGGTGAAGGCCGGCTTCGACCAGATCCGCCGCATCCCGGGTGTGCGGGCGCAGAACATCAACATCAAGAACTGCAACAACCCGACCTTCACCACCGACGGCCGCAACAAGCTGGCGGAGACGGCCCCTTACCCCTCGCCCTGCGACAAGCAGGGCGCGACGGCCTGCACGACGGGCAGCGGCGGCGCCAAGTCGACGACGGGCAACACCGGTTCGGGCGGCACCACGTCCGGCGGCACGACGGGCGGCACCGCGACCGGCACCACCACGGGTGACACCACGGGCGGCAACTCCGCACCACCGTCCGTCGACCCGGACACCGGCCAGGCCCTGACCTCGGGCGGCACCGGCACCGGCGGCACAAGCACGGGCACCGGCACGGCCGCAGCCGCGGCGGACGGCACGATCGCCCTCGCCCAGCCGGTAGCGGTCTCCACGCAACACGGCTGGACCACCACCCAAACCCTGATGCTCCTGGCAGCCGTCCTGATCCTGGGCCTCCTCCTACTCCCGTCGATCGCCTCCCGCCTGATCACGTCCCGCACCAACGACCGCAAGGACGAGGGGAGTTCGCGATGACCACCACGCCCGACAACCCGCACCCGCAGACGGCGAACGAGCCCCACGGGGCCCACCCGCACCCGCAGACGGCGAATCCGCCCCACAAGGCCCACCCGCACCCGACGACGAACCCGCCACGCCCAGCGCACGCAGTGGCGGCGAAGCCGACACGGAGAGCGCGCGCGGAAACCACGAAGCACCCGCACCCGCCGACGGCGATTCCGCCCCACAGGGGCCACCCGCACCCGACGACGAAAGCATCACGGGCGGTGCGGGTGGGAAATCGGAAGGCGATGGCGAAGCCGAGGCTGCTGGTCCGCCTGATCGCCGGCGGAGCCATCGGCGCCCTGGCCGGCCTCGCCGTAGGACAGTCCGCCCCGCCCGCCACAGCCGCCCCGGCCAACGCGAGCGTCACCGTCTCCGGCCGAGGCGAGTTCAAGGACATGAAGTTCACCGTCGACCAGACGACCCACCTCACCAGCCAGGCCATCAGCGTGAGTTGGACAGGCGGCACCCCCACCACGTTCGCCGGCACGCAGTTCAACACCGACTTCGTACAGATCATGCAGTGCTGGGGCGACGACGACGGCACCGTCCCCGCCAACCCCGGCCCGTCCCGCACCCAGTGCCAGTACGGCGCCTCCCCGACCACCGACCGCAGCAGCTGGCCGGGCAACGGCCAGGACGACACCCGGCAGATCTTCTACAGCGCAGACCCCACCAACTACGGCCAGGACAACCGCTACGGCGCCGCCAACCCGAACGCCCCCGGCGAGGTCCCCTTCAAGTCGGTGGACGGCACGACGATCACCACCGGCACCCAGAACAACAAGTTCTTCAGCCGCAACACCACCAACGAGGTCGACTTCGCCCGCACCGGCGCCGACGGCACCGGCAAGGAGTTCTTCGAGGTCCAGACGGCCAACGAGGCCCCCCACCTCGGCTGCGGCGTACCCGTCACCACCGCCGGCGTCACCAAACCCCGCTCCTGCTGGCTGGTGATCGTCCCGCAGGGTCATCTGGACCTGGACGGAAAGCCGTACGCGGACCAGAGCCAGGTCAACGCCGGCTCCCCGGTCTCCTCCACCAACTGGCAGAACCGGATCGCGGTCAAGCTGGACTTCAACAGCGTGGGCACCAACTGCCCCCTGGGCGCCGACGAACGCCCCACCACCGGCAGCGAGTTGGTGGCGGACGCGATGACCAGCTGGCAGGCGAAGCTCTGTGCGGCCGGCAAGGTGTACAGCTACACCGAGTTCGGCGAACCGGACACCCGGTCCCGGCTGATCGCGGACGGTTCGACGGGCCTCGCGTTCACCACCCGCAGGCTCGGGGCAGACACGGGCACGACAGCGCCACCGGGTACGACGACGTACGCGCCGGTCGCCCTCTCCGGAGCCGTCATCGGGTTCACGATCGAACGCAGATCCTCGTCCGGAGCACCGGCGTCCGAGGAGAAACTCGACGGCACCAAGATCGAGTCCATCAAGCTGAACGCCCGCTTGGTCGCCAAGCTGCTCACCGAGTCGTACCGCAGCTCCACCTGGGGTTCGGTCATCAGCGGCACGGCGGTCAAGGGGTACGGCTGGGCGCGGAAGAACCCCTCCGGGCTCGCCACCGACCCCGAATTCATCGCGCTGAACCCGGAGTTCGCCTATCTGTCGGTCGCCGAGACCCCGGCCACCGACACCGATCTGCTGACCTCGCTGGGCCACTCCGACACCGCCCGTGCGATCTGGCAGTGGATCCTCGCCGACAGGGACTCCCGGCAGTTCCTCTCCGGTGTCCCCGACGACGACGGCATGCGGGTCAACCCGTACTACAGCACCAACGCGGACCTGAACCCGACCGGCACCGCCTTCGACCCGTCGAGCACCGACGACTACCCGAAGAGCGACCCGTGGTGCACGATCCCGCCGGGCTCGGGCGCGCCCGCGACGAACAAGCAGTGCATGATCGACTTCCACCCCTATGTGGAGGACATGCACGCCGGCGCCCTGCACGCCCGCCGCGCGGACACCCTGTGGAAGTCCACCTGGGACCCGCTGGCCACTCCGCCGGCGTACAAGAACTCCGGCCCGCAGATCGTCGGTTCGCGCTTCGTCATCACGGTCACGGACGCGGCCTCCGCCGCCCGCTACGGCCTGCAGACCGCCCAGTTGCAGAACAGCGCGGGCAAGTACGTCGCCCCGACCACGGCCGCGCTGACCGCGGCGGCCGCGACCGCCACCGGCTCGGGCGTCCCCGAGGTCACCCCGGCGAACGCCACGGCGAAGGGCGCGTATCCGCTGACCGAGCTGGTGTACGCGGCGGTGCGGCCCGGCAAGGTGAGCAAGGCCGCGCGCCAGGACTACGCGGCGCTGCTGCGGTACGCCTCCGGCGCCGGCCAGACCCAGGGGGCCGATCCGGGCAGGCTGCCGTACGGATACGCCCCGCTCTCCAAGAAGCTGCGCGCCCAGGCCGGCAAGGCCGCCGACGCGCTCGTCGCCTACACCGGTCCGACGTCCACGGGCGGGGGCTCGGCCGACGGCGGCGGTACCTCCACCTCGGGCAGCGGCGCGGGTGGCTCCGCCGGGGGGACCGGTGGCACGGCGGGCGGTGCCGGTACGGGTGCCGGTGGCGCGGGCGCCGGTGCCAGTGTCTCGCCCAGCGCGTCGGCGTCGTACGACGGAGGTCAGGCCGTTGCGACTACGGCGGCCGGCACCACGCCTGCTGACCCTGCGAGTCCGCTGCGCTATGCGGTGCCGGTTGGTGCGGCGCTTGGTGCTTTCGCCGGTGTTGGTGCGCCGTTCGCCGGCGGGGGGCGGTTGTCTCTCGCCTCGGCACAGACGGTTGTTCGTCGGCTGCGGGCCCGTCGTGGCTGGTCGCGCAGTTCCCCGCGCCCCTAAAAGCACTACCCCTACCGGAGTTGAGAACTCCCCATAGACCGCCGTCCGCCCCGAAAGGCAGTCGGGGCGGGCGGCTCGCACCACCATCTCAGATTCACCTGATCCATCCGATGGCACGTCACCTCGCACACCTTCTGGAGAACCGCAATGCGCAGAATGCGCCTCTCGGCGGCCATGGTCGCCGCCGCCGTGGTGTCCGGCACGCTGGCTCTGGCGAGCCCGGCGTCCGCCGACCCCACTCCCGCCGGGACCTTCCGCCAGCTCGTCGGCGTCGGCTCGGACACCACCCAGGACGTCACCAACGCCCTGGCCGGTGACACCGTCAACGGCACCAGCTACTCCGCCACCGGCGTGAAGTCGGCGAACGGCGCGGGCATCGCGTCCTACGACGCGATCGAGCCGGGCACCGGCGCCACCGGCACGAAGATCACCACCCGCTCCGGCGGCACGACCTTCCTGCGCCCGAACGGCTCCGGCTCCGGCCGGACCGCCCTGAGCGAGTCGCTCACCGGCGACCTGGACTCGTCCGGTGCCTCGGTCAAGGGCCAGGTCGACTTCGCCCGTTCCTCCGGCGGTCCGTCCAGCTCCGGCACCTCGCTCACCTACATCCCGATGGCGCGTGACGCGGTCGGCGTCGCGGTCAAGGGCTCGGGCCTGGACACCCTGACCGTGCAGCAGCTGCACGACATCTACATCGGCCGCCTGACCGTGGTGAACGGCCAGACCGTGCACCCGAAGATCCCGCAGCAGAACTCCGGCACCCGCAAGTTCTTCCTGAACGCGATCGGCGTGGCCGACAACGACGTCCCCGTGAGCATCGGCGTCGTCCAGGAGAACCAGGCCAACGCGGCCCTCACCGAGGACGGCGCGCTCGTCCCGTTCTCCGTCGGTTCCTGGATCGCCCAGAACAACGGCGTCTCCCCCGACTACAGCAAGACGGCGGCGGCCGCCGGCGGTCACCTGGCCTCCGTGCAGCTGCCCGGCGACGACGGTGCCACCAGCCCGGTCACCACGGTGAACGGCAAGCTGGCCCCGGTCAACGCCTACTACGAGAACGCCACCTTCGGCCGCGACGTCTACAACGTCGTGCCGAGCCGGGCGATCGACCCGACCAGCATCTTCTACGACAAGGACCTGTACGACGTCTTCGTCACCAGCGGCAGCCACACCGCGCAGCTGGCGTCGGACGCCGCCGAGTCCGTCATCGCCAAGTTCGGTTTCGTCAACGAGTCCTACAACGGCTCCGTCTCCGTCGCCAAGCACGCCAAGCTCGGTGGCCTGGAGGAGTCCAGCTCCTTCGACCACTCGGTGCCGAACGCGCCCGCCCTGAAGTCCACGGTCGGCGACGCGAGCCTCAAGATCGGCTGGACCCCGAACGTCCTCGTCCCGGCCATGCCGGTCACCGACTACCGGGTCACGCTTTTCGGTGCGGACGGCGGCGTCGTCGCCAGCAAGGACGTCCCGGCCTCCACCACGTCGTACTCCTTCACCGGTCTCGCGACCGGCACCTACACCGCCACGGTCACCGCCAACAACGTCAACGGCACCGGTACGGCGGCCACGTGGACCGGCGCGGTCAAGTACGCGAGCACCACCAAGGCGACCACCGCCACCACCGCGTACGGCACGACCCCGAAGGTCGCGGTCACCGTCACCGGCTCGCACGGTGTCGTCCCCAGCGGCAAGGTCACCGTCAAGGACGGCGCGACGGTCGTCGGCACCGGCACGCTGAACAGCTCCGGCAAGGTCACCGTCAACGTGTCGAACCACCTCAAGGTCGCCACGCACAGCCTGACCGTCTCCTACGCCGGGGCGAGCAAGCTCAACGCCTCCTCCGCGACCGTCTCCCTGAAGATCACCAAGGCGACCCCGGCGGTCACCAAGACCGCGCCCGCCTCGATCGCCCACACGGCCCGCGCGAAGGTCACCGTCAAGGTCACCGCGACCGGCACCACGCCGGCCGGCACCGTGCGGATCTACGAGGGCACCAAGCTCCTCGCCACCGGCACCCTGAGCGCCGGCAAGGTCACGATCACCCTGCCGAAGCTCGCCAAGGGCAAGCACACCCTGCACGCCTCCTACGCCGGCTCGGCGACGGTGAACGCGCGCAGCAGCGCCAACTTCGTCATCAAGTCCACCTGATCCAACCGCAGTTGACCGCTTGACCGACCGTGCGGCCGGGGAGACCTCACCGTCTCCCCGGCGGCCCCTACGACGACGACAGCAGACGACGACAGCAAAGGAGGCGGGCCGCCGTGACCGTCGCCACCCCCGTCAGGCCCGCTCCGACCGTGCCGCGCACGCTCGTCCGGAGCGTCCAGAGCGCGCGGAGCGTCACCGCCGTCCGCCACCTCGCCCGCGGCGGCCTGCTCAGCCTCGCCGCCCTCCTGCTCGGCATCACCGCGCAGCTGCTGGTGTTCAGCGGCGCGCAGGAACACTCCGCGCAGCACGCCTCGTTCGACGCGCTGCGGGGTCAACTCGCCCTGGGCACCGCCCCGGTGTCCCAGACCGACCAGCAGGGCAGGCTCCTCGCGCCCGGCACCCCGGTCGCCCTGATCCGTATCCCGTCCCTGGGTCTGAGCCAGGTCGTCCTGGAGGGCACCGACTCCACCGTCCTGACCGACGGCCCCGGCCACCGCCGTGACACCCCGCTGCCCGGCCAGTCCGGCACCAGCGTGCTGATGGGCCGCGCGGCGGCCTACGGCGGCCCGTTCGGGCGGCTGGCCGACCTGCGCGCCGGCGTCACGTTCTCCGTGACCACCGGCCAGGGCAAGGCGACCTACCAAGTAGCCGACGTCCGCCGGGCCGGCGACCCGGCACCCGCCGCCCTCGCCTCGGGCAAGGGCCGCCTGGTCCTGGTCACCGCCACCGGCCCGCACTACATGCCCTCCGGCGTCCTCCGCGTCGACGCCGACCTGATCTCGACCGCCTTCACGACCCCGGCCGCGGTGATCCGCTCCGGCACCCTGCCCGCCTCCGAGGAACCCCTCGCCCGTCCCGACGGCGTGCCGTGGCCCCTGGTGATGTGGCTGCAGGCGCTGCTGCTGGCCGCCGTAGCCGCCGTATGGGCCTGGCACCGCTGGGGCCGTCACCAGACGTGGATCGTCTTCGCCCCGCTCGTCGCGGTCCTGGGCCTCCAGGTCGCCACGCGCACCACCGAACTGCTGCCGAACCTGCTGTGAACCGAGGGATCCCGACATGACCGAGACCGACACCGCCGTCCTGCCCGTCACCACCGCGACCACCGCCCCCGCCACGCTCGAGGCCCGCGCCGTCTCGGCCTGGTTCGGCACCCACCAGGTGCTCGGCCAGGTGTCGCTGACCATGCCCGCGGGCCAGGTCAGCGCGCTCATCGGCCCGTCCGGCTGCGGCAAGTCGACGTTCCTGCGCACCCTCAACCGCATGCACGAGCTGATCCCGTCGGCGGCCTTCGGCGGCGAGGTGCTCTTCGAGGGCGAGGACATCTACGACGCCTCGTGGCGGCTGACGGACGCCCGCCGCCGTATCGGCATGGTCTTCCAGAAGCCGAACCCGTTCCCCGCGATGTCGATCTACGACAACGTGGTGGCCGGTCTGCGCCTGACGGGCACGCGGGTGGGCCGGCGCGAGAAGGACGAGCTGGTCGAGGAGTCCCTGTCCCGCGCGGGCCTGTGGAAGGAGGTCCGCGACCGGCTGCGGCAGCCCGGCGGCGCCCTGTCCGGCGGCCAGCAGCAGCGGCTGTGCATCGCCCGCGCGCTCGCCGTACGCCCCCGGGTCCTGCTCATGGACGAGCCCTGCTCGGCGCTCGACCCCACCTCCACCCGCCGGGTCGAGGAGACGATCCACGAGCTGGCCGGACAGGTCACTGTGGTCATCGTCACCCACAACATGCAGCAGGCCGCCCGCGTCTCCCAGCAGTGCGCCTTCTTCCTCGCCGAACAGGGCACCCCCGGCGGGATCGTGGAGGCCGGCGCCACCGACGACGTCTTCGGCTCCCCGAAGGACCAGCGGACGGCGGACTACGTGGCGGGCCGCTTCGGCTGAGCGTCACACACGTCACGCACGCGCCACACGTGTCACACACGTCACATGAACGAGGGGTTTGGATCGTCGGGAAGCGGTGAGGCGAGCGGGATGCGTGCTTCTCCCACCGCCTCCGCCGACACCCCCGTACGGCTGTCCCCGGCCGCCGTCCCGGCTGCCGCGCCCGTCCCCGGGAAGCAACGCGACCCCTTCTTCGACAACGCCAAGTACCTGGCGATCGTCCTCGTGGCGATCGGCCACGCCTGGGAACCGCTGCGCTCCGACAGCCGCAGCGTCACCGCGCTGTACACGCTCGTCTACGCCGTGCACATGCCGGCGTTCATCGTCATCTCCGGCTATTTCTCCCGGAGTTTCCGCGCGAGCCCGCCGCAGATCAGGCGCCTGCTGACGGGAATCGTCGTGCCGTACGTCGTCTTCGAGACGGCGTACACGCTGTTCACGCGCTGGACCGACCACCAACCCGACCGCGCGATCAGCCTGTTGGACCCGCTGTACCTGACGTGGTTCCTGGCGGCCCTGTTCGTCTGGCGCCTCACGACTCCGATCTGGAACCACGTCCGTCACCCGCTGCCCCTCGCCCTGGCGATCGCGATGCTGGCGACGCTCTCCCCCTCCATCGGCGACGACCTCGACCTGCAACGCGTGTTGCAGTTCCTGCCGTACTTCGTGCTCGGTCTCTCCCTGAAGCCGGAGCACTTCCAGCTCGTACGGCGGCCGGAGGTACGGCAGTTGGCGGTCCCGGTGTTCGTGTGCGCGCTCGCGGCGGCCTACTGGTCGGTCCCGCGCTTCGACTACGCCTGGCTCTTCCACAACGCGAGCGCGCGGCAACTCGGCGTGCCCTACTGGGAAGGACCGGTCATGACGCTGGCCCTGTTCGCCTGCTCGACCCTCCTGGTCGCCTGCTTCCTCGCCTGGGTGCCGCGCCGCCGCACCTGGTTCACCGCACTGGGCGCGGGCACGCTCTACGGCTATCTCCTGCACGGGTTCGTCGCGCAGGGCGCCAAGTCCTGGGGCTGGTACGACCCTTCGTGGGTGCGGGGTCCCCTCGGCGAGATCACGGTGACGGTGGTCGCCGCCGCCGTCGTGACCGCCCTGTGCACACCGCCGGTCCGGCGGGCGTTCCGGTGCGCGATGGAACCGGAGATGCGCTGGGCGTTCCGCCGCGACGCCGCCGAACTCGCCCGTCCCTAGCGATGGTTGTGGTGGATCGGCGGGCCGTTTCGTGAATTCGCGTTGAATCACGGCTGACAGTTCACGGTGATACGACACCCGTGCGCGAGGACGCACAACCAAGCCTCCGAGGGGAGGGTCAGACGCTGTGCCGGAACCCGAACTCCTCGGTTTCCGCCAACTCCCCTTACGTTCCACGGAGGTTGTGCGATGTCCTCTCGTCCTCTCGGTCGCCTCGTCACCCTTGCCCTCGGCGCCGGTCTGGCCGCACCGCTGTTCCTCGCCGGGACCGCGGGCGCCGCCACCGCCCCTGCCACCGCCGCGCTCGGCAACGGCGACAACGAGGTGCTGTACACGGCCGCCGCCGGCCAGACCAACAAGGCGGTCGTGACCGCGTCGACGACCAACCTCTCGACCATCACCTACGTCATCGACGACGTCGTCACGATCAAGCCGGGCGCCGGCTGCGCGTACCCGACCGCCTCGGACCACACCAAGGTCACCTGCACGGTCACCACCTTCGACAGCCAGGACCCGTACCCCACCCTGGAGGTGAAGCTCGGCGACGGCAACGACACCCTGACTTACCACAACAAGACCGACCAGACGTACTACTTCGCCTCGATCGACCTGGGCGCCGGCAACGACAAGTCCACCGACGACGGCAGCGTCGACGGCAACTACGTCTCGGGCGGCACCGGCAACGACACCCTCACCCTCGGCAAGTACTCGATCGGCTGGGGCGACAACGGCAACGACACCCTCCACGCCGGCACCGGGACCATCGCCCAGGGCGGCAACGGCAACGACACCATCACCACCGTGGGCGACGCGGCCGACGGCGGCGCAGGCAACGACGTCATCACCGCCGGCGCGGGGAACCAGAGCCTGACCGGCGGCGCCGGCAACGACCGGATCAGCGGCGGCGCCGGCAACGACTTCATCTACGGCGGGACGGGCAACGACGTCCTCTACGGCAACGCCGGCGCCGACACCATCTACGGCAACTCCGGCAACGACACGCTGTGGGGCGGCACGGGCACGGACGTCCTGTCCGGCGGCCCGGGCCGGAACGTCGTCCACCAGAACTGACGCGGGCCGAGCCTGCCGGGAGGTACCGCACCCTCCCGGCAACGGGCTCTCACATGCGCTCTCACATGGGCGCTCATATGGCCGAGAACGCCGTGTCCAGTCCCGTCATGAGTTGCGCGTACGCCTGCTCCGCGACCGTGACGGCGTCGGCGTACGCCTCGTCGGCGGTGCGGCCGGAGGCCATCGTCCGCCAGTTCTCCAGGGCGAGTTCCTGCTGTGCGGCGATCAGGTGGGTCGCGGCCAGGCGGCGGGTGAACGGGGTGGAGTCCCCGGAGTCGGGGAGGGCGGCGGCGAGCGCGTCGATCTCCTGGCTTCGGTAGCGCTGGACCAGGCCGGTCTGCAGGCTCGGCGTGCCGTACAGCAGGTCCATGAAACCGAGCACGTCGGGATGGTCGTTCAGGCCGGTGAT
Organism: Streptomyces xylophagus; assembly: GCF_000716435.1. Taxonomy (GTDB): domain Bacteria; phylum Actinomycetota; class Actinomycetes; order Streptomycetales; family Streptomycetaceae; genus Streptomyces; species Streptomyces xylophagus. The sequence goes on along the minus strand of NZ_JNWO01000004.1, from coordinate 8,098 downwards.
CGGGTCGCGGGCGGCGAGGCGGGCCAGGAAGTGGGCGCGCAGGGCGGCCGCGGGGGTCTGGCCGGGCGGGCGCTCGCCCACGACGCGGGCAGCTTCGCCGAGGTGGTCGGCGAAGCGGTGCAGGACCAGGTCCTCCTTGGTCGGGAAGTACCGGAACAGCGTGGCCTTGGAGACCTCGGCCGCCGCCGCGACCTCGACGACGGACACCTCGTCGAAGCCCTTCTCGCGGAACAGACGCAGGGCCTCCTGCGCGATGAGGTTCCGCGTGCGTTCCTTCTTGCGCTCGCGCAGACCGGCGGGTTCGTCCATGCCGATCACTTTACCAGGCAGGTGAGACTCGGACTCTGATGAGACCGAGAATCTTCTGAGACCTGGTTGCATTTTCTCTTCGTTCGGTGTTCCCTGGAAGCAGTTCGATGCGACTGGACGCAACGACGACGAGGGGACCGCCATGAGCGACGACGACGTCCTGATCGTGGGCGCGGGGCCGACCGGCCTCACGCTCGCCATCGAGCTGGCCCGGCGCGGTGCGGGGGTGCGGATCGTGGACGCTGCCCCGGTCCCGCACCGGGAATCCCGGGGCAAGGGCCTGCAGCCGCGCACCCTGGAGGTCCTGGAGGACCTCGGTGTCACCGAGCGCGCCCTCGCCACCGGGAGGACGCGGCTGCGGTACCGCAAGTACTTCGACGGCGTGCACGTGAACGACACCGACCGCTTCGAGGACGCCCGGCCGACACCGGACGCGCCGTACGCGGGCGGGGTCCTCATAGGGCAGTGGCAGGTGGAGGAACTCCTGCGCGAGCGGCTCGCAGACTTCGGGGTCGGCGTCGAACAGGGCACGGAGGTCATCGGGTTCGAGCAGGACGCGGACGGTGTCACCGCCTTCCTCACCGACGGGGAGCATGTCAGGGCCGGCTATCTCGTCGGCTGCGACGGCGGGCGCAGCCGGGTGCGCAAGGCGATGGGGGTGCGCTTCGACGGCACGACCAACGAGGCGCAGTCGATGGTCGTCGGTGACGTGGCGGCCGAGGGGATCAGCCGGGACGTCTGGCACCAGTGGTTCACGTCGGACGGGGGCGTGATGCTGTGCCCCATACCCGGCACGAACTCCTTCCAGTTCCAGGCCGGCCCCGAACTCGACGCGAACGGCGACCCGTTGCCGCCGACGCTGGAGAGCTTCCAGCGGATCTTCGACCGGCACGCGCGCGTACCCGGCATCACGCTGACCGACCCCACCTGGCTCTCCCTCTGGCGGGTCAACGTCCGCATGGTCGACCGGATGCGCGTCGGCCGGGTCTTCCTGGCCGGGGACGCCGCCCACATCCATCCGATCGCGGGCGGACTCGGCATGAACACCGGCATCCAGGACGCCTACAACCTGGGCTGGAAGCTCGCCCTCGCGACCGCCGGGCAGGCAGCCCCCGGACTCCTGGACACCTACGAGGAGGAGCGCCTCCCGGTGGCCGCCTGGACCCTGGGCATCAGCACGGAGCTGTACGCCCGAGTGCAGGAAGCGGTCAAGGAACCCGGCACCGGCGTCGAGGCCGCCGCCCCGCCCCCGATGGGCACGGGATACCGCTGGAGTTCCCTGGCCACCCCTTCCGCCTCCGCCACCACCGGAGACCCCGACGTCCTGCGCCCCGGCGACCGCGCCCCCGACGCCCCCTGCCTGGACGCCTCCGGCCGCCCGGTCCGGCTCTTCCAGCTGTACGCCGACCCGCGCTTCACCCTGCTCGGCTTCGGCACCGAAGTCGCGGGCGCGGTGGGCAAGTTGGCGGCCGAGTACGACGGTCTGGTGCAGGCGTTCGCGGTGGACGCCGGTGACCTGCGCGACCACGAGGGACATGCCCGGCGGGCGTACGGCGTAACGGACCCGGCACTCGTCCTGGTACGCCCCGACAACCACATCGCACTGCTCACCACCGACCCCGCCGAGATAGCCGCTTATTTGGCGCGCATCGCCACATCTGCGCCGAAAGAGTGATACTCGGAGTATGAGCACGGCAGCGTATGAACTACTGGCCGCGTCGTCGCACAACAATCTCGACGTGGCCGCCGCCTTCCTCGGTGGCCTGGTGATCGCAGGCGCGCTGGTCTGGGCCATACATTTCGGTATGAAGGTCCGGGACCAGGAACTTCCACGGCCGCTCCCCGAGGAGCAGCCCCACCTCCCCGCCACCGGCGCGGTCCACGAGATGCGCGAGATGCGGGAGCCCGACGAGATGCCCGTCGCCTCGGAGGAGAAGGAGCGGCTGATGCCGTACCAGCTCCACCACTCCGGGAGCCGAACGGGCAAGGACCAGAGCCGACACCGCTGGCTGCCGGGAAGGAGCGGTTCCTTCGGCGGGGGCGGCATCGGCCACGTGTGATCTGACCTGCGGTTTCTCGGGGTTTAGGGGTTCCGCGGAGGTGGCTCAGGCCTCCGCCGCGGGCAGCGTCACCTCGAAGCGGCAGCCACCGGACACGTTCCGTACGGCGGCCCGCCCCTGATGCGCCTCCACGATGCCGCGCACGATCGCGAGCCCCAGCCCGGCCCCGGCCGGCGGGGTCCGTGCGTGTGTGCCGCGCCACCCGGTGTCGAAGACGCGCGGCAGATCCTCCTCCGGGATACCGCCACAGCCGTCCGTCACCGACAGGACGACGCCTTCGGTGGTCCGTTCGGCGGCGACGGCGACCGTGCCGTCGGCAGGTGTCCGCCGGATCGCGTTGACCAGCAGATTCCCCAGCACCCGGCTCATCTCCTTGCCGTCCACCTCGACCGGCACCGGTTCGATCAGCTCGCCGACCAGCCGTACGCCGTGCTCGCGCGCGAGCGGGTCCGCTCCGGCGAGGGCGTCGCCGATCAGGTCGTAGAGGGACATCCGGGAGCGGGTGAGGGCGAGGGCGCCGGCGTGGATGCGGGAGAGTTCGAAGAGGTCGCCGACCATGTCGTTGAGGCGTTCGACCTCGGTGCGGATCTGGCGGAGGTAGCGGTCGGGGTCGGCGGCGACGCCGTCCTCCAGGGCCTCGGACATCGCGCGGAGACCGGCCAGCGGGGTGCGCAGATCGTGGGAGATCCAGGCGACGAGTTCACGTCGCGACGACTCCAACGCCCGTTCGCGGTCCCGGGATTCGGCGAGCTTGGCGCTGGTGGCGGCCAACTCGCGGCTGAGGTCGGCCAGTTCGGCGGTGGCGGCGCCCTGCGGGGCGGAGAAGTCGCCGTCGTCGCCGAAGTCGCGGGCGGCGCGGGCGAGTTCACGACTCCGGGCGACGACCCAGCGGCCGAGCAGCAGGGCCGTGGCCAGGGAGACCACGGCGGCCATCGCGACCACGGTCGTGACCACGGACAGGTCGTGCCGGGACAGGAACATCGCCTGCGCCACGGCCAGTGTCCCGGCGAGCATCGCGGTCACGGCGACGGCGGCGACCACGGACACGGACGTGGTGAGCGAACGCCGGCGCAGCAACCACAGCGCGCCCACACCGAGCACCCCGGTCGCGGCGGCCCCGAGAAAGGCGAACAGGGCGATGAGCAGCATGTCGCGCATGATCAGCCCTCCGCCGAGGGTCCGGCGGCCGGGGTCGGCTCGAAGCGATATCCCACCCCCCACACCGTCTGGATGAGCCGGGGCCGCCCCGGATCGTCCTCGACCTTGCCGCGCAGCCGCCGCACATGCACGGTGACGGTCGACAGATCACCGAAGTCCCACCCCCACACCTCCCGCATCAGGTCCTCCCGCGCGTAGACCCGCCCCGGATGCCGGAGGAAGAAGGTGAGGAGGTCGAACTCCCGGTGGGTGAGGGCGAGTTCGACACCGTCCTTGGTGGCGCGCCGGGCACCGGGATCGACGGCCAGCCCGCCGGCCCCGAGCGGGGTCGGGGACCCCACCGGCGACCGGGACCGCCGTAGCACCGACTCCACCCGCAGCACCAGCTCGCGCGGGCTGAAGGGCTTGGTGACGTAGTCGTCGGCGCCGACCTCCAGCCCCAGAATCCGGTCGTCCTCGTCGCCGCGGGCGGTCAGCATGATCACCGGCACGGGCCCACGCCCCCGCATCCGCCGGCAGACCTCAAGCCCGTCCATCCCCGGCAGCATCAGATCGAGCACCACCAGGTCGGGCCAGTGCGCATCGGCCCGCGCGAGCGCCTCCGGCCCGTCCCCGGCCCGCTCCACGACATACCCGGCACGGTCGAGATACCCGGAGACCACTTCGGCGACGGTCGGATCGTCATCCACGACCAGCACCCGGGCGCCGACGGCCCCGTCGACCTCCCCGACCTTCTCGTACGACTGCTGCATACGGCCAGCCTCGCACCACCAGGCCACCGATACCGCCCCGCACCGGCTCAGAGCGCGGAACGTCCGCGTTCCGTAAGATCCGGAGGCTTCAGCCGAACCCCCTGCGGACTATCGCGCCGGGAACAGACAGAACTCGTTGCCCTCGGGGTCGGCCAGCACGTGGTGGTCCTCATGGCGGGCGAGGACGCTCGCGCCCAGTCCCACCAGGCGCCCTGTCTCCTCCTCCGGATCCTCCGCGAGCAGGTCCAGGTGGAGCCGGTTCTTGCCGGACTTGGACTCCGGTACGAGTTGGCACCAGACGCGCGGGCCGCCCCCGGACGGTTCGACCAGTACCGTCGGGTCGTCGTCCGGGCCCGCGACGCCCAGCGCGCGCAGACGGGCCAACTCGGCCTCGTCGTAAGGGGCTACGGCGTACCCGTCCAGCGCCGCCGCCCAGAAGCGGGCCGTGGCGGCGGGACGGGCGCAGTCGATGACGATGTCGCGGAGTCGGGCCATCGGGGCATCATGCACACCGACGGCGACCGTTGTCCTTCTCTACCGCCTCGCCCCGGACATCGAAGCCGCCGGGTCGTACACCGCCAGGGCCCAGATCACGAACACGTCGACCGCGATCATGATGACCGACCAGATGGGGGCGTACGGGAGGAACATGAACTGGAGGATCGCGCTGAGGCTCGCGAGGACGATGCCGCAGACGCGGGCCCAGCTCATGCCCCGGAGGATGCCCCAGCCGGTGACCGCGCCGACGGCGCCGACGCAGAGGAGGATCACGCCCCAGCCGGTGAGGTTGATGCTGTACACGTAGTCGCCGACGCGGGTGTACACGTCGTCCTTCGCGAGTGCGGAGATGCCCTGGAGGATGGCGATGACGCCGTTCATCAGCATCAGGACACCGGCGAACACGGCACCGCCGACCGCCAGACCGCCGCCGGACGGGGGCGCGCCGTGGCCGCGCGTGCCGGGCGCCTGGCCGGGCCGACCGCCGGAGTCGTTCCAGGCCGAGGACTTCTCCTCGCCGCCGGTGGACGTCGAGTGCGGCTGCTGTGTCGAGTGCGGCTGCTGCGTCATGGCCGTGCCCCACCTCTCTGTGGTCCGTGGTGCTTCACCCGTGGGTGCTTTGGCGCTTTGGTGCTTCGGTGCTTCGACCATCCGGCCGTGGCACTGCCTCCACCAGGGGAGTTACGCCATCCGGGTGACACCCTGCGCGGCCCCCGGCCCCGGCCCCGGCTCCGTCGCCAGGAACTCCACCACCGCCAGCGCGAACACCAACGCGAGCGCCAGCCCCACCACCACCCACCCCGTCGGACGCGACCACAGCAGATACGCCAGCAGGGCCGCGCCCACCAGCACCCAGCCGATCCACGCCCGGTACCGCCGCACGAACGGCCCCACCGGCCCCGTACGCAGCCCCGCCCCGTCCGCCGTCGCCCGCACCGCCCCGATCCCGGACGTCCACAGCCGCCGTACGAGACCCGCCCGGCGCCCCGGACCCGTCAGCCAGGCGCCCAGCGCGACCACCACTCCCAGTGCCACGACCATCCGTACCGTCGTGTGCAGGAAGCGGGTCAGCGCGTCGTACACCGCGGCGGCCGCCGCCGGTGAGACTCCCGCCGGGAGGGCGTCCAGGTACAGGGCGCGGAAGATCCGTAGCGCGATGCCGAGGACGGCCGTCGCGGTGGCCACCCCCAGGGCGCCGGTGACCAGTGCCCTGCGTCGGCGGACCGCCAGGAGTACGCCGCCCGCCACCAGCGCCACGGCCACCAACGGCAGCCAGGTGCCCGCGAGTTGGAGGAGGCGGAAGTACTTCCGGTACTTGGCGAGGTCGTCGTTCCTGAGCAGGGTGATCGACGTGTGGATCTCGGGGATCTTCCCGGCGACCGTCATCCCGTCGTCGACCAGCCGCTGTTTCACCTGGTCCACGACCGGACCCACGTCGAGCGTCACCGCGCCGTCGTCGAGGCGTACCGCACCGCCGCCGCTGCCGGTCAGGGCTTTTTCCACAGTGCTGTGGACACGGCGGTTCGCCTCCTTCCAGATCGTGGCGAAGGCGCCGGACGCGGCGACGGCTTGCGCCTTGTCGTGGACGAACGCGCGGACCGCGTCCTCCAGCGAACCGCCCAGCGCCCCCAACGCCCTTTCCAGCAGCGGGCGTTCAGCGGAAGCCACGCCGGAGAGGAGTGCGGTGAGGTCGAGGTGGTCCATCACGGCCGTGGTCACCCGGTTCGCCACGGCGTTCTGGATGTCCGGGTCGGAGGCGAGGGGCGCCACCGTCTTCACGTAGCGGCCCGTGTCGCCCACCGTGTCCGCCGTCCACGCGGCCACCGCGCCCAGCGGAGCGAGCACACACCCGATGACGACCAGAAGGACGGCGACCAGCGAACGCACCCGGTGCCGCGACCGCCCCGCCTCCAGCTCGGCCACCCTCGCCCGCAGTCGGTCGAGTTCCGTCACCCCTGCCTCCTCCGCGCCACTGCCTGTCAGCGCATCCCCGATGGCCCGGGTCCGCGAGCAGGGCCGCGCCGTTCGGGTGACGCCGGCATGCGGGCGCACGGCATCGGACCTTCACTTGAGGGACGGCCCGGAGAAGCGGCGACTCGACTCATGGAGGCGACATGGCCTGGAACAGGGGTGGTGCGACGCTCGCTACGGTCGTCGCCCTCGGACTGACGGGTCTCACCGGACTGACCGGTTGTTCCGGCGACAGCAGTCCCTCCTCCGTCGCGAGCAAGGCCGCGTCCGCCGTCGCGTCCATCGGCGCGCAGGCCACGGGTGCGATCGCGTCGGCGACCGCCGAGGCCGGCCGCAGGCTCGACGAGGTGAAGAACGGCGTCGACGCCAAGGAGGCCGTGAAGCTCGGCTCGCCGGCCACCGACTCGGGCGGGCGCAGCACCGTCGAGGTGACCGTCGACAACAGCGCCGGCTCGGCCAAGTCCTTCGCCGTACAGGTCGAGTTCAAGGACACCGGCGGCAATCTGCTCGACACGGTGGTCGTCACCGTCTCCGACGTCCCGGCCGGCAAGTCCGCCACGGCGACCGCCCGCAGCAACCGCGACCTGTCGGGCGGCGTGCGGGCGGCGGTCGGAACGGCACTGCGGTACTGACCCGTCCCGCAAGTCCCCTCCCACCAAAGGGAGTCGGAGTCAGGCCATCCAGAAGAAGACGGCGGTCATCCGCTTCTCCTCCAGCGTGCTGCCGTGGTAACTGGTCGCGCTGTGCACGAGGTTGGCGTGGTAGAGCAGCAGGCTGTTGTACTTGTGCGGCACGCGCACGTCTTCCTCAAAGGCGTCGGGCGCGACGAACCGCGTCCCGAGGGCGTCCACGAGGTTGTTGTGCGGAGCCTGCACGACATTGCCGCCGAGCCGTCCGCCGGGCAGATGCTGCCGGTAGAAACTGGTCCCGCAGTCCTTCGGCACAGAGGGGTTGAGGTACAGCACGGCGGCGTACCGGCACAGGGCGCGGGAGTCGGTGTGCGGCCGGGGCTCGCTCTCGCCCTCCCCCACGACCTGGATGCAGTTGTGGTTGAGGGTCCCGCCCCCGGGCGCCTTCTGCACCCACAACTCCTTGGCCCCGGTGGCCTGTTTGACCAGCCGCTCGATCCGCCCCAACTCGGACGGCTCCAGCCCCGGCATGGTGCGCAGCCCCGGCCAGGTCTCCGACGTGTACGGATACCCCTTCACCCAGTCGTCCTTGGCGAGACACCGCTCCCGTACGGCGTCCACGTCGGGCAGCACGTCGTTCAGCACCCAGTAGTCGCGGCCCTTGGTGGGCTTGCGGTAGGGGAGCACGGGGAGGGGGGCCTGGCGGGCCCGCTGCTGGGGG
>NZ_JNWO01000003.1 GCF_000716435.1 Streptomyces xylophagus | reverse complement strand
CCCCCGAAGCCACCCCCAAACAAATCACCGCCCGATCAACCGGCAACGGCCGACCGGGCGGGAGCGTGTTGGGGTCGGTGGCCGTCGACCGGGTGCTCGACCTCGGTCACGAACCGATGCGCGGGCTTCTCCGCGACCGCACGGCGCGGGGGACGGGCCGGGGCGGCCGGCGCGGCCGGTGCTGGCTCGGGCGCGGTGAGCGTGAACCACACGACCTTCCCGGAATCACCGTCAGGCCGCACCCCCCAGCTCTCGCTGACCGCGGCGACCATCGCGAGCCCCCGCCCACAGGTGGCCGTAGGCGCGACCTCGTCGATGTCCCCCACCACCGGAAGCCGGGGATCGTGGTCGTGCACCGAGACCATGAGGTGGTCGAGCAGCAGCTCGATCTCGACGATGCACGTCTTGTCGGGCTGGGCGTGCCGGTGGACGTTGGTGAGGAGCTCTGTGACACCGAGCGCGGCCCGGTCTATCAGAGGGTCCATATGCCAGTAGCGCAACTGCGCAGATACGATTCTGCGGACCTGGCCGATCCGCGACGGCAGGGCTTGGAGCTCCACCGCGCAGTGCCTGCTTGGGTGACTGATCACGGCTGCGACTCCCCGACTGAGGTCCGGAAGAACACGGAGTTCGGATCCAGCAGGGTGGTCAAGGGAAACGGCCGCCTGCTGTTGTACCCGGCGGGCTGGTTCGCAGCGTTATCGCCGGTAAACCCAGAGTGACGTGAGACCAGAGTGACGCAGGGGCCGCGGTCCCGCAACTCGCGGCCGACCGCAGCCGTTCCAACCGCCGATCGGCGGTTGCTACCCGCCGTGCCGGTCAGCCGCCGCGCCCGGCCGCCTTGCGTACGGCCTCGATGAACCGGCGTGCCGCCGGTGGACCCGGCTGACCCGGCGCGGGGTCGTGCTCGCCGAGGGTCAACAGGTACCTGTTGCCGTTGAGATCGGCCAGCGCCCGGTCCTCGGGAGCGAACCAGGGCTTCGACGCGCGCACCGCCTGCACCGGCGCGCTGTCGATCTCGCTGCCGTAACTGGTGAGCAACTCCAGCCTGCCGTCATTGATCCGGACCTGTCCGGCCCGGGTGAGCGACCGCAGCCGCTTCCCGATCCGCACGCCCGTGGCCGTGAACTCCGGCTCCGCCATGCTTCCCCGCCCCCTTGGTCCAGGACATCTCGTGATCCAGTGTGCGCCCCCGTTCAGGACGTTCGTCCCGCTCCGGTGCAGTCTGCCCGCCCGGGCCGTCGAGCACCAGTACGTACGGCACGGTCACGGTGAGTACCCGGAGCACTCGCATAAATGCGCCCCCAGGTTTCCTTGCGGTCGCTCCCCAGGGGCGCCTTTGGGGACCTCAAAGGCGCGTTTATGCAGGTGAGAAGCGTGCGGAAGGTGCCTATGATCGAGGTGTCGGCCGCGCGAGGCGCCGTCGGCGCGAAGCGTAAGGAGCCCCGCCGTGAGCACCACCCCACAGGCCCTGACCGGCGCCACCCTCGATGTCGACCGCAGTGACGGCGCCTACCGGAGCTGGCTGAAAGAAGCCGTCCGCAAGGTCCAGGCCGACGCCAACCGCTCGGCCGACACGCACCTGCTCCGCTTCCCGCTCCCCGAGCACTGGGGCATCGACCTGTACCTGAAGGACGAGTCGACCCACCCCACGGGCAGCCTCAAACACCGCCTCGCCCGCTCCCTCTTCCTCTACGGCCTCTGCAATGGCTGGATCCGGCCCACCCGCCCGGTGATCGAGGCGTCCAGCGGTTCGACGGCGGTGTCCGAGGCGTACTTCGCCAAACTGATCGGCGTCCCCTTCATCGCGGTCATGCCGCGCACGACCAGCCCCGAGAAGATCCGCCTGATCGAATTCCACGGCGGCCAGTGCCACTTCGTGGACGACTCGCGCAAGATGTACGAGGAGTCGGCCGCCCTCGCGGTGGAGACCGGCGGCCACTACATGGACCAGTTCACCTACGCGGAGCGGGCCACGGACTGGCGCGGCAACAACAACATCGCCGAATCCATCTTCCGCCAGCTGGAGTTGGAGCGTTTCCCGGAGCCCGCGTGGATCGTCGCCACGGCCGGCACCGGCGGTACCTCGGCGACCCTCGCGCGCTACGTCCACTACATGCAGTACGACACCCGCGTCTGTGTCGCCGACCCGGAGAACTCCTGTTTCTTCGAGGGCTGGACCACCGGCGATCCGGACGTCACCTGCGACTGCGGCTCCCGCATCGAGGGCATCGGCCGCCCCCGTATGGAACCGAGCTTCGTACCCGGCGCGATCGACCGCATGATGAAGGTCCCGGACGCGGCCGGCATCGCCGCCGTACGAGCCCTGGAACAAACCATCGGCCGCAAGGCGGGCGGCTCCACCGGCACCGGCCTCTGGAGCGCCCTCAAAATCATCGCCGAGATGGTGGCAACGGACCAACAGGGCAGCGTGGTAACCCTGTTGTGCGACCCGGGCGACCGCTACCTCGACAAGTACTACTCGGACACCTGGCTGACGGCCCAGGGCATGGACATCACCCCGTACAGCAAGGCGATCACGTCGCTACTGGTGACAGGGGTGTGGCCGACCTGAGCTGTAGCGCCCTGAAGGGGCGCGGGGAACTGCGCGCCCAGCCACAACGGACCCGCACACGATCGACGGCCAACGCGACCTATCGCCCTAACCGCCGATCCAACTCCGTCACCGCCCCCTTGAACGCCCGCCCCAACCCAGGCCGAGCCAGCCGCACAACCCCCCGAAACAAGGCGGAGCCATCCGCGGCGAACGTCCACTGAACCCTGGTCCCACCCCCGGCAGGGACCAGGCGCCACTCCTCGGCCAACGCCCGCGCCCCCGGCGCATTCGTGATGTCGACGCGGTAGGCGTACACCTCCGCCTCCTTCGCCGCGATCACCGTCTCCACGAAGTGCCCGCCACCCTTCAGCCGGATGTCGCGCCCGGCACCGTCGTCGAGTGCCCGCGCCCGCGTCACGGCCGAGAACCACTCCGCCCACCCCGGCACATCGTCGTTGAGGGCGTGGAAGACCGCGTCCGGTGCCGCGGACATCTCCTGCGCGAAGATCAGCCGTACCGGAGCGGTGTCGACGAAGTCGAGCCCGACAGGGCGGAGACGGTGAGCCATGGACGCGAACCCCCTTGACGGGTAAGGGAAGTTGACCGAGGCGGCGACGTCACGATAGCTGACGACCAGTCAGATGTCTTCCCCGTCATCGGGTTCGCCCGCCACCACAAGCCGCCGCAGATGCTCCGAGATGTCCGCACGCGCCTCCGCGGGCAACCCCGCGTCCGTCACCAGCGTGTCGACCTGTTCCAGCGCGGCGAACGAACTCAGGCCCACCGTCCCCCACTTGGTGTGGTCCGCGACGACCACGACCCGCCGCGCGGACTGCACGAGCCTGCGGTTGGTCTCGGCCTCCGCGAGGTTCGGTGTCGACAGTCCGGCCTCGACCGATATGCCGTGCACACCGAGGAACAGCAGGTCGAAGTGGAGCGCCGCGATCGCCTGGTCGGCCACCGGGCCCACCAGCGAGTCGGAGGGGGTCCGCACCCCGCCGGTCAGTACGACGGTGGCCGCGCCCTGGCGTTGTCCCGAGCTGCGCTGTGCCGCGTGGAAGACGTCCGCCACCCGCACCGAGTTCGTGACCACGGTGAGGTCGGGGACCTCAAGGAGATGGTGGGCGAGCGCGTACGTCGTCGTACCGCCCGAGAGCGCGATCGCCGTGCCCGGCGCCACCAGCTCCGCCGCCGCCCGCGCGATGTCCTCCTTGGCGGTCAGCTCCAGCCCCGACTTCGCCTCGAAGCCCGGCTCGTGCGTGCTCGCCTCGACGACCGGGACCGCCCCGCCGTGCACCTTCTCCAGGACGCCCTGGCGGGCCAGCGCGTCGAGATCGCGCCGTACGGTCATGTCCGACACGCCGAGCTTGCGGGTCAGTTCGTTGACGCGGACACCGCCCCGGCGCCGGACCTCGTCGAGGATCAGGGCGCGCCGCTGCTCCGCGAGGAGGTTCTGATTCTCACTCACGTACGCTCCGGTCCTTTCGCCGCGACCCGTCAGACTGTCCATCGCACCTGCCCCGATCAGGAGGTTCTTCCCGGCTGCGGCGCGTGGGAGGACCCATCCTCGCACGCCTCCACAAGCACCGCGCCACCGCCTGTCCCGACGCGCACATGTCATTCGAACATCAACTGTCCCCCTTGTGTCACACGGATCGGGGAGATTCCGTGACCGGGCGTGTGCAATGCGCCTGAAGGGGCGATCCTGGTGTGCACACGAACACAGCCAGACGGTGCGTCACGGGGGATGTGCGAACAGTGGAACGTGTGCAGGAACATGCCGTCACGAGCGAGGCGAAACGCCTTGCCCCACGGCCCGAAGAGACCGAACCCGCCCTGGAACTCCTGGTCCACGGAGTCGGCGGCGCCACACCCGAGAAGATGCTCGGTGATCCGCGCACGGTACGGATCACCGGAGACGACACGGCGGCCGTCTTCCGGCGCGCCGCCGACGTCGACGCCGAGTCCCGGCCCGCCGACCAGCACACCGGACCGATCCGCGAGGCGTATGTCTGGTGCAACCTGACCTCCGGCAACGGCACGCGAGCCCTGTGGCTGTTACTGCTGCCGTTCATGGTCGTCAACCTCGCCCACTGGATGCGCCCCACCGCACGCGACCGGAATCGCACAGTGCGTTTCTACGGCCTCCTGGTGCGGCTCGCGGGACTGACCCTGACCGTGCTGCTCGTCGCGGCGGCCTGCGAGGTCGCCCTCGACCTCGCCGCCTGGCAGTGCGCCGGCACGCGCGCGTGCGCCGAGAGCCACTCCTGGCTCGGCTTCCTGTCGCCCACCGTGTCGCACGACAGCTGGTGGAGCCGCCCCGGCCGCCGCCTCGCGCTCGCCGCCCTGGTGCCGACCGCGCTCACGGTTCTGCTCTGGTACCTCTCCCGCCGCACGTGGAGCGAGTACGAGTCGCAGCAGCCGATGCCCCGCAGAGCCGAACCCGACGACGAACCGGACCGCAGTTCCCTGGGCCGCCCCGGCTTCTGGTACGGCCGCCGCCTGGTCGCCCGACTCCGTGCCGCCCACACGGCGGCCGGCCTCCTGACGGTCGCCGCCGCCGTCACCGTTCCGACGGCGGACTTCGACCGAGGGCCCGCCGGATCCCACGCTCTGGCCACCCTCGGCGGACTCCTGGAGACCGCGCTCGCTGGCGTCGCGTTCGTCGTGGTCTACGTAGTGTGCCGTCGGGGCCGCAGCGAGAACCGCCTCGACCAGGCCCTGGACCGCCGTCTCGTACGACGCCTGCCGCTCGGCGCACTTCTGCTGCTCGCTCTCGCCCTGCTGTACGCCGGCTGGTCGCGCCCGGGATGGGAGTCGTCCGGGCGGTTGCCGGGCGATCCGGCCTTCGGTGGAATCGCCCTGGTCCAGGGCCTGTTGGTGATCACCCTCGCCGTGGTCGCCCACCTGCTGCACCGCACCCACCCCGACCCCCGCGCGGCGATGCGCGGTCTCGGCGGACCGGCCGTGGCGATGCTGGCCTGCGCCCTGGGCGGCGTGATGTCCGGCGGGGTCTCGCAGCGCGTCTCGGACTGGCTGGACGGCACCGGAACCTCCATCGCGGGCCCACCCGTCCTGCTCACCTGGCAGGCCTCGGTGATCCCGTCCCTGCTCGTCGTCCTCCTCGTCCTTTGCGCCGGGCTGGGCCACCGCACCTGGCGGCTGCGCCGTACCGAACTGGCCGCGGTGGCACAGGACTACCCGGTCCGCCGAAAGGACCGGGCGCGCACCGGCCGTATCGCGAGCACGCGCGCGATGGCCTCGCTCACCGACCGCGGCCCCCTCCTCGTCGCCGTCACCTCCACCGCGACCCTGCTCCTGGGCGCAGCGGCGCTCGTCGGCGCCTTCACCACCGACAAGACACCGGCACGGGCCGGGGAGGAGGGGCACGCCTTCGTGCACGGCGCCGCCCAGACCTCGCAGGGCCTCGGCTCCTGGCTGATCGGGCTCGGCTTCATCCTCTTCGTCACCTGGGGCAGGCGCGCCTACAAGGACGCCTCCGCGCGGCGCACGATCGGCATCCTCTGGGACGTGGGCACCTTCTGGCCGCGCGCCGCCCACCCCTTCGCCCCGCCCTGCTACGCCGAGCGCGCCGTACCGGACCTGACCTGGCGCATGGCCACCTGGACCCGCACCACCGGCGGCCGCCTCGTCATCTCCGGCCACTCCCAGGGCAGCGTCCTCGCCGCAGCGGCGGCCTGGCAACTCAAGCCGGCCCAGCGCAAACGCGTCGCCCTGCTCACTTACGGCTCACCCTTGGAGCGCCTCTACGGCCGCTGGTTCCCGGCCCACTTCGGACCGGCCGCGCTCAGCCGGCTGCACCGCGAGGTCGACTGCTGGCGCAATCTGTACCGGCTCACCGACCCCATCGGCGGCCCGGTGCGCGTGTCCGGCGACTGCGGCCCCGAGGTGGACCACGCCCCCCTCAAGGACCCACTGGAGTACGGCCGTACGGCACGGCATCCGCTGCCCGCGCCGATCCTCGGCCACTCCGACTACCAGGCCGATCCGGTGTTCGCCGAGGAACGCGAGCGGCTGCTGGCCAGGCTGCGGCCCGAGGTGCCGCCTCAGGGCAGCTCGGGCAGGTCGTCCGCGTAGAGCAGGGTCAGCTCGTCCGTGCTCGGCTCCTCGACCTGGGCGACCCGGCTCGCGTGCCGCTCCACCATCGCCTCGAAGGTCTGGCGCGCGGTGCGGCCGTTGCCGAACGCGGCGCCCTTCGGGATCGCCGTGAAGTACTTCGTCAGTCCCTCGGACGCGCCCTCGGCCAGCCGGTACTCGTGCTCCTCGGCCTGCTGCTCGACGATCCTCAGCAGTTCCTCGGGGTTGTAGTCGCTGAAGGTGATGGTCCGTGAGAAACGGGACGCCACACCGGGGTTGACGGAAAGGAACCGCTCCATCTCCGCCGTGTAGCCCGCGACGATCACCACGACCGCGTCGCGGTGGTCCTCCATCAGCTTCACCAGCGTGTCGATGGCTTCCTTGCCGAAGTCGCGGCCCGAGTCCTCCGGGGAGAGCGCGTACGCCTCGTCGATGAACAGCACTCCGCCGCGCGCCTTGTCGAAGGCCTCCTGGGTGCGGATCGCGGTGGAGCCGATGTGCTCGCCGACCAGGTCGACCCGGGACACCTCGACGAGATGGCCCTTCTCCAGCACACCGAGCGAGGCGAGGATCTCGCCGTAGAGCCGGGCGACCGTCGTCTTGCCGGTGCCGGGGGAGCCGGTGAAGACCAAGTGCCGTTTGACGGAGGCTGCCTTGAGGCCGGCCTGCTGGCGGCGGCGGCCCACCTCGATCATGTCGGTGAGGGCCCGCACCTCGCGCTTGACGCTGTCCAGGCCGACCAGCGCGTCGAGTTCACCGAGGACGGCCTTGGAGCTGCGGGACTCCTTGTCCGCCTCCGTCGCGGGGACCAGGGGCTCCCGCTCGGCGGTGCGCTGGCCGGGGATCGCGCCCAGCACAGTGGTCGACTGGCTCGCCGTCGCCACGGCCGTCTCGTGAGCGGTGGGCGGCTTGACGCTGCTCTCGTCGCTGGTGCAGTCCTCGACGACGGGTCCCGTGCCGGGCCCCGCGTCCGGGCCGGCGTCCGCGAACTCGTAACCGCCGCGCGCGCACCGCTCCGTACGGCACTTCTTGAGCGTCGTACGACAACCGTCTATGACATGGAAGCCGTAGCCGCCGCTGCCCGTCACCCGGCAGCCCTGGAAGGTGCCCCGGCCGCCCGCGGAGACGTAGAAGCCGGCCTCGGCGGGGGAGTCGACCGTGCAGCGCTCGATGGTGGGGTCGGCGCCCTTGGTGACGATCACGCCGGTCTGAGTGGCGTCCACCGTGCAGTTGTTGAGAGTGCCGCCGCTGCCGTGGTCGCGGAACCACGCGCCCGTGGCCGCGTCCCTGATCCGGCAGTCGTCGAGCTGCGCGGTCGCGCCGTCGCTCACCGACACGGCTGTGTTGCGGACCTGGGAGATGTCACTGTCGACGACATCCGCGCGCGAGCCGCGGTCGAGTACGAACAGCGCGTCAGGTACGTCGTGCACCCGGCACGAGTCGAGGACCACGGTCGCGCCGTCGCTGACCCACACCGCCGGATAGTCGCCCGTGCTGTCGAAGATCTCGCACTGGTTGGCGTCCACGCGCGTGCCCGGGTCCCACACCGACAGTCCGTTGCGCCCGAACTGACGCACCGTCGTCCGGGTCAGCGTCAGGACGGAACGGGAGCGCAGGTCGACCGCGTTCTCCGGGATGTCGTGGATACGGCAGTCGGCCAGCGTCAGCACCGCGTCGGTGTCGAGGGTCACGCCGTCGGCGGTCGTACGGTGCACATCGCAGTCGGTGAGGTGGGCGGTGGCCCGGCCGGTGATCTGGACGCCGCTGCCCCGCGTCTCGTAGACCTCACAACCCACCGCCTCCAGCGCGGAGTTCTCGCCCGTCGCGGACAGACCCACGCCCGACGCGTGGTGGATGCGGCAGCGCTCCAGACGCGGGTGACCGCCACCGCGGACCGCTACGCCCGCCTGGCCGGCCGACACGACCTCGCACTCCTCGAACACCCCGCCGCCGCCGTCGAGTACGGCGATCCCGATGCCGGCCGGGTTGTCGACGGTGCAGCGCCGCACAGTGGGGCGGGCACCGCCGCGGACCTCGATGCCGGACGCGGAGCGCGTGACGATCCGCAGATCCGTCAACTCCGGTGCCCCGTCCTCGACAAGGAGGGCGGGCGCGGCCGAGTCCTGGCCCTCGACATGCAGGTCCTGGACGATCGCCGAGGCGCGCACGGTCAACGGCACGCCGTCCAGGGGCGCGATGCGCACCGAGCCGGGCGAACCCTCGGGGCCGCGCAGGGTCACCTGCCGCTGCACGACGAGGTTCTCGCGGTAGGTTCCGGGAGCGACGGTGAGGACGTCGCCCTCGGCCGCGGCCTCCAGGGCGGCGGCGAGCGACGCGTACTCACCTGTGCGGCGCCGCCACCGCGATGTACCGGTGTGCGTCACCTGGACCGTGCCCTGTGCCATGGCGCTGCTGTGCCCCCACCTCGTGGTACGCGGGTTGATGCCGAAGCCTTCGCCGGTCCACCGTAGCGTGCGGGCGGGCGGTGGGTTGACCAGAGCGGGAAGGCTGTCAGCTGCCGGTGCCGGTCCGGCCCCAGTCCGGGCCCGCCCGCTCCCACGCCCGGTCCCAACGGGCGTACCTGCGACGGACCATGCGCCACAGGACCAACCGCCGGCCGCTGTCGACGAGCCCGGCGGTCAGCAGTGCCGCACCGAGCCCGGCGAGCACGGCGTGCGTCGTCGCCGTGGCCGAGTCCAGTGGGCGGGCCACTATGCGGCCGTGCTGGTCCGTCCAGAGCTTGAAGTGGTCGCCCGCGTGCGGGGTGTTGAGGCTCGCCAGCACCGTGCCGTGCTGCGCGGTGCCGTCCGGGGCGGTCCAGTCGGCGAGGACCCGGCTGCGGACGTCCCGCGCGGTGGACGAGTCGGGGTCGGGGTCGAACTCGGCCCCCTTCAGCTTCTTGACCACCGTCGCCGTCACGACGTGCCGGTCCGCGCGCTGCTCACGCACCGACCGCTGCAGGGTGTCCTGCGCGACGGCGCCGACGAGCGCGCCGATCACGGGTGCGGCGACCAGGACCAGCAGCAGGACCACGAGGGCCAGCCATGCCTCGACCAGATCGGTCGCGCGACGCAGCGGATTGCGCCGCCAGCGCCACAGACCCCTGATTGCTCCCACCGTCCCGCACCCCCTTCCCGCTCCGTGATAACCCCAGGCGCAGCCATTCACGCGAGAGCCCTGTCAAAGAGAGAGGGAAATCACCTCTCACCGGGCCTCTCATGAACTTCTCACGGGATCTCAACGACCGGGCCCACGGGGAGGGTTCCCGACCCGCACCCCCATCGGGGGAACTCCTTCTACGCGTTCTGCTCGAGTATCCGGACCGGATCACCGACGCGGATCGTGCCGGTGGACAGGGGCACCAGGTTCTGCCCGAAGATGAGTTTGCCGCCGATACGCCGGTGCCGGGCCAGGGTCCGCAGGGGCTCCTTGCCGCGCTCGGCGGTGCCCTGGTCGGTGGTGGTCACGACGCAGCGCCCGCACATCTTCGCGACGCGGAATTCGACCTCGCCGATCGCGACCCGCGACCAGCCGTCCTCGGCCCAGGCGGCGGTGCCCGCCACGACCGCATTGGGCCGGAACCGGTTCATGGGCAACGGCCCCTCGGCCGGGTGATCCCCCTGCGCGATCAGGGAGTTGAGGGCGTCGAGAGACGCCTCGGAGGTCAGCAGCAGCGGATAGCCGTCGGCGAAACCGACCGTCTCACCGGGAAGCGCGAAGTCCGGGTCGACGGGCCGACGTGTGGCGGGATCGTCCATGTGGACAAGACGTACGCCGAGGCCCAGATAGTCGCTGCACCAGGTGTGCGCGGCGTCCCGCGCGGGCACCGCGTCCACCTTGGTGCCGAAGATCTCCATCACCGCGGTGGCGACCGGCTCCGGAACGGGCACGGTCAGCGGATCACGTCCGGGCGCGGACAGACGAACACCGCCGCCGGGCAGAAGCTCGGCGGCGGCCAGTGCGAGACGCGGGTGCTCGCGTTGCGTGACGACCTTTCCCCCGTCGTCGATCAGCGCCCAGCGTCGGTCACCGGCCAGCCCCCAAGGCTCCACGAGAGCCTCCCGGGGTGAGAAACCCCGGAGCGCCTTGACCGGATGAACGTGGATCGACCGCAGCTCCGCATTCCCCATCGCTCCATCGTGCCAGTCGGCACCGACAACGCAGGGTGAGGATCAGTAACCGCGGTACTGCTGGTTGTTGTTGTACGGGTCCTGCTGGTACGGCGCGGGGGCCGGGCGGGGAGCCGCCGGACGCATCGCCTCGTAGCCGGCCGGAGCCGCCATCGGGCGCGGCTGCTGTTGCTGCTGCTGGCCCGGGTAGCCGCGCGGCGGCGCCTGCTGCGGGATGTAGGCGGCGGGCGCCTGCTGCAGGGGGGCGGGCTGCTGCGCCTGCGGATAGCCGCCGTAGGAAGCCTGCGACGGACCCGCCGGGAGGGCGGGCAGTGCGGACGGCAGCGCCGGCAGGTTGCTCCCCGGCATGTCGTAGGCGGCGGGGACCCGGATCGGCGCGATCTGCGGGGTCCCCCGCTCGGCCACGAGGGAGTCGTAGATCGGAGTGTCCGGGAAGGAGGCGGAGTAGTAGCCGCCGCCATAAGTGGAGCGGGGGGAGGTCATGGCACATAAGTTAAGCCCACGATGTGGTGGTTGGGGAGACCGATTAGAGGGTTGTTTTCCGTGTCGGCAGCGGCATGGGATCCCCAATGCGAGCGAACTTGGCAAAAAAGGGCATCGATCGGTGTTCGGATCGTGTAAAGGCCGAGTTCCCGGCGGGTTACCAGCGGTTGGCCACCAGTGTTGCCGCGCCCCGCATGGGCGTTCGCGGCCCCGGGGAATAGGTTGTCCGGGTAGACACCCGATGGGCTGCCGGGGCGTGTCCTGGCACGGTGACACGTGAATGGGGGCGGCAGACATGTCGATGCCGAAAGGTTCGAATGTTCCGGTGCCGACGACGGCACTGCGCGTCGAGCTGGGCTGGCGGCCCGGACCCGGCGTCCCCGACGCGGACGCCTCGGCCCTGCTGCTGGTGGACGGAAAGGTCCGTTCCGACGGCGACTTCGTCTTCTACAACCAGCCGGCGCACTCCTCGGGCGCGGTCCGCCACGAGGGCAAGGGCAACGCCGGCGGGTGGGTGACCGACACGCTGCTCGTCGACCTCGCGCGCGTGGAGCCCGCTGTCGAGCGCATCGTCCTCGCCGCCTCCGCGGACGGCGGAACGTTCGGCCGGGTCCCCGATCTGTACATCGAGGTCCGGGACGCCGTACAGAACACCGCAGTGGCCCGCTTCGACAGCACGGGCGCGACGGTCGAGACCGCCTTCGTGCTCGGCGAGTTCTACCGCCGCCAGGGCGCGTGGAAGTTCCGGGCCGTCGGCCAGGGCTACGACAGTGGACTCGAAGGCCTGGCGACCGACTTCGGCATCACGGTGGACGAGCCGCAGCAGACGGCACCGGCCGCCACCATGCCGGCTCCCTCCGGGCCACCCGTGAACCTGCCGCCCCCCTCCGGGCCGTCCGTGAACCTGCCCCCGCCCATGCCCATGGCTCCTCCCGCCGGCCCGCCCTCGCCCCCTCCCGCCGCCCCCGTCCGGCTGACCAAGGTCACGCTCACCAAGGCGGCCCCCTCGGTCTCGTTGACCAAGCAGGGCGGTACCTCGGGCGCCCTGCGCGTGAACCTCAACTGGGAGGTGCGCAAGCAGTTCTCGGGCTGGGGCAGCAAGCGCGGCCGGGCGGTCGCGATGCACGCGGACCTGGACCTCGACCTTTGCGCTCTGTACGAACTCGCCGACGGCCGCAAGGGCGTCGTCCAGGCCCTCGGCAACGCCTACGGCTCCCTGCAGCGGCCCCCGTACATCCACCTCGACGGCGACGACCGCACCGGCGCGTCGGCGAGCGGCGAGAACCTCACCGTCAACCTCGACCACATCAAGGACTTCCGGCGCATCCTCGTCTTCGTGACCATCTACGAAGGTGCCCGTTCCTTCGCCGACCTGCACGCCACGGTCACCCTCCAGCCGCAGCACGGCGCCGCGATCGACTTCTCGCTCGACGAGTGCACGGTCCCCTCCACGGTGTGCGCGCTCGCCCTGATCACCAACACCGGGGGCGACCTCGTCGTCCAGCGCGAGGCCCGCTACCTCGTCCCGGACCGCGGGGTGAGCCCGCAGCGGACCGTCGACCGCGTCTACGGGTGGGGCATGAACTGGACCCCGGGCCGCAAGTGAGCCCTCACCCCTCGTCGCCGACGACGGCGTCAGGACGCGCGTAGGTGCGGCCCTTCCAGGCCGCACCACGTCCCCTGTAGTGCTGCACCGCGGAATCGACGGTCATCAGGAGGTACAGAAACGCGGTGAACGGCAACAGGGGAGCGAGCCACAGCGGCTGCCCGTAGTAGCGGAGTATCGGGATGTAGGTACCCGTCATCAACAGCCACGCGAGACCGCCGAGGACCGCGGTCGACGTACTCCCGGCGGCCAGACCCACGAACAGGGCCACCGGTGGCACGAGATACACCAGCGCAAGGCCGAGGACGGTACCCAGGAGCAGCAGCGAGTTGTGCCGCAGTTGCGCGTACGCGCTGCGCGAGACCATCCGCCACAGGTCGTGCAGCCGCGGATACGGGCGCACGCTGTCCACCCGCTCGGCGAGCCCCAGCCAGATGTGACCGCCGCCGCCCTTGACCGCACGCGCGAGTGCCACGTCGTCGATCACCGCGTGCCGGATGGCGTCCGGGATCCGCGCCCGCTCGGCCGTCTCCGCGCGCAGCAGGACGCAGCCGCCCGCCGCCGCTGCCGTCCGGGCGCCCTTCCGGCCGATCCGGCGGAACGGATACAACTGCGCGAAGAAGTAGACGAACGCCGGCACCACCAGCCGTTCCCACAAGCTCTCTACGCGCAGCCGGGCCATCAGCGAGACGGCGTCGAAGCCGCCGGTGCGGGCCGCCGCCACCAACTCCCGCAGACTGTCCGGGGTATGCGCGATGTCCGCGTCCGTCAGCAGCAGATACTCGGGCCCACGCGCGCGTGCCAGACCGATGCCGTGCCGTACGGCCCACAGCTTGCCCGTCCAGCCCGCCGGCGGTTCGCCGGGGGAGTCCACGGTCAGCGGCAGCCCGCCGTGCTTCCGCGCCAGCTCACGGGCCAGTTCCCCGGTGCCGTCCGAACTGCCGTCGTCGACAAGGAAGATCTCCGCCCGCCCGGGATAGTCCTGGGCGAGGAGCGACGGCAGGCTCTCGGGCAGTACGGCGGCCTCGTCGCGGGCCGGGACGACCACACAGACCGACGGCCAGTCGTCCGGGTCGGCGCGGGGCGGCAGTCTGATGTCCGTGCGCCAGAAGAAGCCCTGGCAGAGCAGCAGCCACAGCCAGGCGGCGAGTGATCCGGCGGCGATCCACACGATGGCGCTCACGGGCGCAGTCTGCCCCAACGGAGCGGATCCACAGAGGCCATCGTCTATCGTGGCCGGGTGAAGATCGCGCTGATGGACTCCGGAATCGGTCTGTTGGCGGCCACCGCAGCTGTACGGCGTGTGCGCCCCGACGCGGATCTCGTGCTCTCCCTGGACCCCGAGGGCATGCCCTATGGTCCGCGGACTCCCGAAGACGTCGCCCAGCGCGCGCTGGCCGTCGCCGAGGCCGCCGCCGCGCATCGGCCCGACGCCCTGATCATCGGGTGCAACACCGCGACCGTGCACGCCCTGACGGTTCTGCGCGACCGCCTGGAACCCGGTATCCCGGTCATCGGCACGGTCCCGGCGATCAAGCCGGCCGCGGCCGGCGGCACGCCCTTCGCGATCTGGGCGACGCCCGCCACCACCGGCAGCCCCTACCAGCGCGGCCTCATCGAGGACTTCGCCGACGGTGTGCCGGTCACCGAGATCCCCTGCTGGGGACTGGCCGAGGCCGTGGAGCGCGGGGACGGGGCGGCCATCGACGCCGCCGTCGCCGCGGCCGCCGAGCTCACGCCCGACGATGTAACGACCGTCGTCCTGGGCTGCACCCATTACGAGTTGGTCGCCGAACGCATCCGTGCGGCCGTGCAGCGCCCCGACCGCCCGCCGCTCGTCCTGCACGGCTCCGCGGACGCGGTGGCCGCCCAGGCACTGCGCCGGATCGGTGAAAAGCCCGCACCCGAGGCGCTGGCGGACGGCAGCCTGACGGTGCTCCTGAACGGGCGGGAAGGCGCGCTGCCCGCAGCCGCGTCGACCTACACCGAAGGTCGGCTGCTGCGGGCCGTAGCCCCCGCCCACTGACCACAGGCGACGACCCGGACGCTGTGCGTCCACCGTGCCGTCGCACAAAACGGTCACCCTCCGCAACGCGGTACCCGCGCAGCGAAACCTGAGTAGTCTCGTAGGCATGAGGGACCACCCCCGCGACGAAACCATCCCGCAGACCGAGATCTGGACCGGACGCGCGACGAACCGGTTCCAGTGGCTGCTGGCGCTCGCCGGTGCCGCCTGCATGGCGCTCGGCATCGAGCTGGCCGTGGACTCCGCCTGGACGTCCGGCATCGCCCCGCTCGCCATGTCCGTCGTCGGGTGCATCGCGGCCGGACTGCTGATGCTGTTCGGCACGCTCGCCTTCGTGCATGTCGCCCTGAAGGTCGACACGGAGACCCTCGAAGTGCGCTGCGGTCACATCGGTGTGCCGCGCCGCCGCATCCCTCTCGCGAGCGTCGCGGGCGCCGAGTTCGCCCCGCACGTCACCCCGCGCCAGTGGGGCGGCTGGGGCTACCGCTGGCGGCCCGAGAAGGGCACCGCCGTCGTCGTACGGCGTGGCGAGGGCATCGTGCTGCAGCTGTGGGACGGGCACACGTTCACGATCACCGTGGACAACGCGGAGGCGGCCGTACGGATCATCACGGACCGGCTGGTGCCGCCCACGCCCGGCGTGGTGCGCTGACGCCCTTCAGGGGGACAGACGGTCGCCACGCGTGCGTGCGTCCGACGCTGTGCGCGAGGAGTCGTCGGCGAGCGGGCGGGCCGTGGCAAGGCCGGCCAGGAAACCGGCGCCGACCGACACCGAGGTGAAGCTCAGCGCGTTGCCGACCGAGGCGATCAACGCGAGCCCGGTCAGCGCGACGCCCGCGGTGAGCGCGATCGGGGTGGAACGCGGAGTGCGCCACAGCGCGTGCAGCACCCAGCCGAAGGCCGCCGCCAGCAGGAGTACGCCGACGACTCCCTGCTCGGCCGCCATCTGAAGCGGCGCGGAGTGCGGTTTCCCGTCCGGCAGCAGGGCCTCGGCCGCCGCGCTGCTCAGCTCCCCGAAGCGCCCCGGACCCACCCCCAGGGCGGAATCCTGATGCGCCATGTGCAGGGCGTCCTGCCACAGCTGGACCCGGTGCGGGGTCAGCCGGCCCTCCAGGGACGTGGTCAGCCCCTCCGGGAGCACGTTTCCGGCGACGGCCCAGGTGGCCCCGGTCACCAGCGCCGTGGCCAGGCCCAGACCCGCGACACCGAGTCCCCGGTGCTCCATCCGGCCGGCGGCGAGCGAGCACAGCAGCACCGCCGTGCACATGGCGAAGCCCGTGATCGATCCCAGCACGGCCGACGTCACCGTGATCCCGGCGGCCAGCAGCCCCGACGCGAGCCGCAGTGCCGGAGTCGAGGCGGCCCAGGTGGCGCAGCACGCGGAGCCGACGGCCAGGGTCAGCAGGGCCGCGGTGGCTCCCGCGTGGCCGAGCGGGACGGTGAACTGGGGGCCCGGCGCGAGACGCGGTTCGGCCAGTGCCAGACCGAGCCCGGCCAGCGCTACGACGCAGGGCGCGGCGACCGGCACCAGCGCCCCGGAGATCCGCCCCGAGGCGTAACCGGCGGAGACCGCGAGGACCGCGAGCAGCACACCCTCGGGCCGGCCGTCGTGCATGGCGGCGGTGATCAGCGACCACGCGGCGCACGCCCCGAGCACCACGACGCCCGCCGCATCCGAAACGTTTCGTCTTTCACTGTCGGCGTCCGGACCGGTCGCCGACGCCATCCCCGTGGATCCCACCCCGCCGCCCCCCGAACCCGGCCGCCCCCGACCAGTGACGGCCCCCGCCGTCCTGGCCTGGACCGACCGCACGACAGGGGCTCCGGCACACCGTAACGGCTGATGACCGATTTGTGGACGAGTTGCGCAGGAACGATGCTGCTGCGGCCCAGTTCAGTGCCCTGGGCTGCCATCCGGACCGTGCTGTCGGCGCCAAGGTCAACCGCCGTACACTCCCGGAGTGACCGTCACCGCAACTTCCGTGGACGAGTCGGACCAGCTGGAGCCACAGGCCGCGCCCGTTTCGCGCCTCGCCCGGCTCGCCCGCCTGGTTCCGGCCGCCGTAGCAGCGCTCTCCGGAGTGCTGCTCTACGTCAGTTTCCCGCCCCGCACCCTGTGGTGGCTGGCGCTGCCCGCCTTCGCCTGCTTCGCGTGGGTGCTGCGCGGCCGGAGCTGGAAGGCGGGCCTCGGCCTCGGCTACCTCTTCGGCCTCGGATTCCTGCTGCCGCTGCTGGTGTGGACCGGCGTCGAGGTCGGCCCGGGGCCCTGGATCGCCCTGGTGGTGGCCGAGGCGGTCTTCGTCGCACTGGTCGGCGCGGGCATCACCGCGGTGTCGAAGCTGCCCGCCTGGCCGGTCTGGGCGGCGGCGCTGTGGATCGCCGGTGAGGCGGTACGCGCGCGTGTCCCCTTCCACGGCTTCCCCTGGGGCAAGATCGCGTTCGGTCAGGCGGACGGTGTCTTCCTGCCGCTCGCCGCGGTGGGCGGCACCCCGGTCCTCGGTTTCGGGGTCGTCCTGTGCGGCTTCGGCCTGTACGAGATCGTGCGCCTGGTCCTGGAGGGCCGGCGCACCCGCGTCGTGCAGCGGTCCGCCGCGACGGTGGCCCTGTTGAGCGTGGCCGTGCCGGTGGTGGGCGCGGTCGCCGCGCGGTCCCTGGTGAGCGACAAGGCCGAGGACGGCACCACGACGGTCGCGGTCATCCAGGGCAACGTCCCGCGCGCGGGGCTGGAGTTCAACGCCCAACGGCGTGCCGTGCTCGACTACCACGTCAAGGAGACGCTGCGGCTGGCCGCGAAGGTCAAGGCGGGCAAGGTCGCGAAGCCCGATGTGGTCCTGTGGCCGGAGAACTCCTCCGACGTCGATCCGTTCGCCGACGCCCAGGCGTACACCGACATCGACGCGGCGGCCAAGGCGATCGGCGCGCCCATCTCGGTCGGTGGCGTCGTCGAACGGGACGGCAAGCTCTACAACGAGCAGATCCTCTGGGACCCGGTGAAGGGCCCCACCGACACCTACGACAAGCGGCAGATCCAGCCGTTCGGCGAGTACCTCCCGATGCGTTCGCTGCTCGGGGCGATCAACAAGAACTGGACCAGCATGGTCCGCCAGGACTTCAGCCGGGGCACCAAGCCGGGCGTGTTCACCATGAACGGCGCCAAGATCGGCCTGGTCACCTGCTACGAGGCCGCCTTCGACTGGGCCGTGCGCTCCGAGGTCACCGACGGCGCCCAGTTGATCTCCGTGCCGAGCAACAACGCCACGTTCGACCGCAGCGAGATGACCTACCAGCAGCTCGCCATGTCCCGGGTGCGCGCCGTCGAGCACAGCCGGACCGTTACCGTGCCGGTGACCAGTGGCGTCAGCGCGATCATCATGCCCGACGGGAAGATCACGCAGAAGACCGGCATGTTCGTCGCCGACTCCCTGGTCCAGAAGGTGCCGCTGCGCTCCTCGGAGACACCGGCCACGAAGCTCGGCATCCTGCCCGAGATCGCCCTGGTGCTCGTCGCCGCGGGCGGCCTCGGCTGGGCGATCGGCGCGGGTGTGCGCAGGCGGCGCGCGGGCGACGTGTAACCGTACGCCTGTTGTACGCCCGCCGCGGGGACGGTAGTTCGTGGAGCGGCCATGGATCGTCCCGTTAGGGTCGGTGCATGGCTACTCCTGACTTCATTCGTACGATCCGGGAATCCGCCGGGCACCAGCTGCTGTGGCTTCCGGGGGTGAGTGCCGTTGTCTTCGACGACGCGGGTCGCGTCCTGCTGGGCAAGCGGTCGGACAACCACGAGTGGGCTCTGCCCTCCGGCATTCCCGAGCCCGGTGAACAGCCCGCCGTCTGCGCGGTGCGCGAGGTGTTCGAGGAGACGGCCGTCGAGTGCGTGGCCGAACGGATTGTCATGGTCAAGGCCGGGGGGCCGATCAGCTATCCCAACGGCGACGCCTGCCAGTTCATGGACATCACGCTGCAGTGCCGGGCGGTGGGCGGAGAAGCAGCCGTGAACGACGACGAGTCGTTGGAGGTCGGCTGGTTCGAGTTGGATGCGCTGCCCGAGCTCAGTGATCACCAACTGTTCCGGATCAAGCAGACCCTGGCGGACGCACCCACATGGTTTGACACCACGAGTTCCGACTGAAGTATGGGTGCAGCCCATATGTGGTGGGGCGGGGGCGCTGTCTAGGGTCGACCTATGACCGTGCCCAACGCCCTCCCGGGCTCCCACCCCGGCCTCCTCGATCTCGGCGGCCGTACCGCCCTCGTCACCGGTGCCGCCGGCGGTATCGGCCGCGCCTGCACGCTGCGGCTGGCCGCCGCCGGGGCCAAGGTCAGAGCGGTCGACCTGGACGCTCCAGGACTGGCGACGCTCGCCGAGCAGGCGCAGGACCTCGTGGGAACCGTCGAGCCGTATGTCCTCGACCTCACCGACCTCGACGCCGCAGAGCACGCCGCCGCCGGCACGGACGTCCTGGTGAACAACGCGGGGCTGCAACTGGTGCGCCCCATCGAGGAGTTCCCGCCCGACGTCTTCCACACGGTGCTCACCGTGATGCTGGAGGCACCCTTCCGGCTCATCCGCGGCGCCCTGCCCCATATGTACGGGCAGGGCTGGGGCCGGATCGTCAATGTGTCCTCCGTCCATGGGCTGCGCGCCTCCGCCTTCAAGTCCGCGTATGTGGCCGCCAAACATGGTCTGGAGGGACTCTCCAAGACCGCCGCCCTCGAAGGCGCACCCCATGGCGTCACCTCGAACTGTGTGAACCCCGCCTATGTGCGCACCCCCCTCGTCGAACGGCAGCTCACCGACCAGGCACACGCGCACGGCATTCCCGAGGAGCGGGTGCTGACCGAGGTGCTGCTGCAGGACAGCGCGGTCAAACGGCTCATCGAACCGGAGGAGGTCGCCGAGGCCGTGGCCTATCTGTGCGGCCCGCAGGCGTCCTTCGTGACCGGCACCTCGCTGGTCATGGACGGCGGGTGGACCGCGCACTGAACCGCTGTCGCGCAGGGAATTCTGAGTTATCCACAGGCCTGACCGGCCGGCCCGGCGATGGGGAATCCTGTGAGCATGTCCAGCGATCACACGCAGTCCGCCGAGCGTTCCACCACCGACTCCGGTGCCGGAGCGCGACCGAGCAGTGCCGAGGCGCCGTTCCTGGAGCTGCTGGCCCGGGGCGCCTCCGTCGACGCCTATGAGCAGCCGGTGCTGCTCGCCCGCGCCGACGGGAGACCGGCCGCGCTGATCGCCGGACTTGAACACGCCAAGTCCCTCGCGCTGCGCGTGCGTTCGGAGCTGGAGGGACGCCGACGGCGTGAGGCCGAGCTCTCCGCGCTCTTCGAGACGGCCCACGACCTCGCCGGCCTGCGCGACCTGGACGCCGTACTGCAGGCGATCGTCCAGCGCGCCCGGTCGCTGCTCGGCACCGACATCGCCTACCTCAGCCTCAACGACCCGGCCAGGGGCGACACCTATATGCGGGTCACCGAGGGCTCGGTCGCGGCCCGCTTCCAGCAGTTGCGCCTGGGCATGGGGGAGGGGCTCGGCGGACTCGTGGCCCAGACGGCACGGCCGTACGTCACCGACGACTACTTCAAGGACGACCGCTTCCAGCACACCCTCACCATCGACTCCGGGGTACGGGACGAGGGGCTCGTGGCGATCCTCGGGGTGCCACTGATGCTCGGGCACCGGGTGATCGGGGTGCTGTTCGCGGCGGACCGGCGGGCGCGGGTCTTCGAGCGGGAGCAGATCGCGCTGCTCGGCTCCTTCGCCGCGCTCGCCGCGGCCGCCATCGACACCGCGAACCTGCTCACCGAGACCCGCGCGGCACTCGCCGGTCTGGAGCGCGCCAACGAGATCATCCAGGACCGCAGCGGAGTCATCGAGCGCGCCTCCGACGTCCACGACCGGCTCGCCGAACTCGTGCTGCGCGGCGGCGGGGTCCACGACGTGGCCGCTGCCGTCTCCCAAGTCCTCGACGGGGTGGTCGAGTTCACCGAGACCGACGCCACACCCACGAAGGCGCTGGAAGCGTCCCGTACGGAGGGGCACGCGGTGCGGCACCGGGACGACTGGATCGCCGCCGTGGCCGCCGGAGGCGAACTCCTCGGCGCGCTCGTGCTGCGCGGACACCCCGGCCTCGACCCGGTCGACCAACGCACCCTGGAACGCGCCGCCATGGTCACCTCCCTGCTCCTGCTCGCCCGCAGATCGGCCGCCGAGGCCGAACAGCGCGTTCGCGGCGAGCTGTTGGACGATCTGCTCGACGCCCGCGACCGCGACCCACGCCTGCTGCGGGAGCGCGCGTCCCGGCTGCACGCCGACCTGGACGCCACCCACGTCGTGCTCGCCGCCCGGCTCGACGGCACGGCAGCCGACGCCGACCAGGAGAGCGCCGCGCGCAGACGACTGTGGTCCGCCGCCTCGCATCTCGCCGGCACCCGGCAGGGCCTCGCCGCCGCCCGCGACGGCGGAACCGTCCTGCTGCTGCCCCTCGGCCCCGGCGACACCGCCACGGGCCTGGCCCGACGCACCGCCGCCCACCTGGGAGCGGCTGTACACGAGGCGGTCACCGTCGGTGCTTCCGCCCCCGTCGAGAAACTCGCCGACCAGCCGGACGCCGTCGCCGCCGCCTACGAGGAGGGGCGTCGCTGCCTCGACGCCCTGCGTCTGCTGGGCCGTTCGGGAGACGGCGCCGCCGCCGAGGACTTCGGCTTCCTCGGACTGCTCCTCGCCGGAGACCGCGACATCGGCGGCTTCGTGGAGCGGACCATCGGCCAGGTCGTGCGCTACGACGAGCGGCGCGGCACCGATCTGCTGGGCACCCTCGACGCCTACTTCGCCTGCGGCATGAGTCCCGCCCGGACCAAGGACGACCTGCACGTCCACGTCAACACCGTGGCCCAGCGGCTGGAACGCGTGGGCCGGCTCCTAGGCGAGGACTGGCAGGACCCGGGCCGTGCCCTGGAGATCCAACTCGCCCTGAGACTACGACGGTTGGCGGCTCCGGTGCGACGGTGACCCTCGTACGCGCGAGGCGTACGAGGGTCGGCGCGGCGCGGCGCGCGATCCGTGGTGCGCGGTGATCAGGTGGTGCGTGCGTCCGCCGCGCCCTTCACGGGAGTGGGAGCGGGAGCGGTAGTGGCCGCAGGCTCGTCGGCAGTGGCGGCCTCGACCTCGGCCAGGTCGCGGTGCCGGGTCTCCTTGGCCGTGCCCACCGCGATCAGGGTTAGGACGACGGCCGCGATCACGTACAGGGCGATCGGGGTCGAGCTGTCGTAGTCGGCCAGCAGGGCGGTGGCGATCAACGGGGCCGGGGCGCCCGCCGCGACCGAGGCGAACTGGGCGCCGATCGAGGCGCCGGAGTAGCGCATCCGGGTCGCGAACATCTCGGAGAAGAAGGCTGCTTGGGGTGCGTACATCGCGCCGTGCAGCACCAGGCCGACGGTCACGGCGAGGACCAGGTTGCCGAAGTCCCCGGTGTCGATCAGGGAGAAGAACGGGAATATCCACAGCCCGACACCTGCCGCGCCCAGCAGATAGACGGGGCGGCGGCCGATCCGGTCCGACAACGCGCCCCAGGCCGGGATGACGGCGAAGTGCACGGCGGAGGCGATCAGTACGGAGTTCAGCGCCGTCTGCCGGGAGACACCGGCCGAGGTGGTGGCGTAGACGAGGATGAACGCGGTGATCACGTAATAGCTGATGTTCTCCGCCATGCGGGCGCCCATCGCGACCAGGATGTCGCGCCAGTGGTGGCGCAGTACGGAGACGAGCGGGAGTTGCTCGGTGTCGGAGCTTGAGGCCGTTGCGCGAGCGGCCGCTTTGCGGGCCTCCGCCTGTGCCAACGCCTCCTGGAATATAGGGGATTCATCGACAGACAGACGAATCCACAAACCGACGGCGACCAGGACACCGGAGAGCAGGAACGGGATACGCCAGCCCCAGCTGCCGAACGCCTCGTCCGACAGGACGGCTGTGAGCAGGGACAGCACGCCCGTCGCGAGCAACTGGCCCGCGGGCGCGCCGGTTTGCGGCCACGACGCCCAGAACCCGCGCCGCCGCGCGTCCCCGTGCTCCGAGACCAGCAGTACGGCCCCGCCCCACTCACCGCCCAGCGCGAAACCCTGCACGAGACGCAGCGCGGTGAGCAGGACCGGTGCCGCCGCTCCCACCGTCGCGTGGGTCGGCAGCAGCCCGATCGCGAAGGTCGCCCCGCCCATCAGTAGCAGGCTCAGCACCAGCAGCTTCTTGCGGCCGATCCGGTCGCCGTAGTGCCCGAAGACCAGGGCGCCGAGCGGGCGGGCCGCGAAGCCCACAGCGTAGGTGAGGAAGGAGAGCAGGGTGCCGACGAGCGGGTCGGAGCCAGGGAAGAACAGCTTGTTGAAGACGAGCGCGGCCGCGGAGCCGTAGAGGAAGAAGTCGTACCACTCGATCGTCGTGCCGATGAGGCTGGCGGCGACTATGCGGGTGAGGTCGGTGCGGGGTGGGGGAGCGGTGGGTGTGGAGGCCATGTGCGCCACTTCCTGGTGTGCGGTGGGGACGGGTACGTGAGCGCACACGCTAGGAAGGGGCACGTCAGCGGCACATGTGGTGGGACACCATAGTTCTGGGGGGCGTAGTGCGTGGAGGCACCATGGGTGGGGCGGACCCGTCAGGAGGGGGAAGCCTTGTGGCTGCGGAGTGTGATCAGGGCCAGCAACGCGGAGAACAGCGCGGCCGAGCCGCAGACGACGAAGCCGATCGAGTAGCCGTGTCCGAGGGCTTCCATGGCGAGTGGGTGCAGGTCGGCCAGTTTCGGCGACGCCTCCGAGGCGCCGTTCACCGCGAGAGGACCGCCCTCTTCCAGTACGGCCGTGCCCGCGCCTTTCAGTGCCTGCGGCAGGGCCGAGTCGTGCAGGGAGGCGGAGAAGCTGCTGGCCGCGCGGCTCAGGGCGACTGCTCCGATGATCGCGGGGCCCAGGGTGAAACCGAAGTCGCGCAGCAGGTTGGTGGTGGCGCTGGCCATGCCGGCCAGGTGTGTCGACACGGTGTTGACCGCCGTCGCCGTGATCGACGAGACGGTGATCGCGAAGCCCAGTCCGACCAGGCCGAGCGGCAGGATGAGTGAGGTGAAGGCCGTGTCGGTGATCGGGAGAGTGGCGGCCCAGTAGTCGCCCGCCGCGATCAACAGCAGCCCCGCGCCCAGCAGTAGCCCCGGTGCGACGGTTCGCAGCAGCCGTTCCGTCAGCGGCAGCATCACCAGCGTGACGCCGTTGAGCAGGACGAAGGCCAGGCCCGTCCGCATCGGGGCCTGGTCCTGCACCGGGCCGAGCCGGATGCTGACGGAGTAGGCGGTGCCCAGGAAGGCGAACATGCCCACCACGGCCACGACCGAGGCGACGGCGAACGCGCGATTACGGAACAGATCCAGGCGCAGGAGCGGGGACTTGGCGTGCTTCTCCGCCAGCACGAAGGCGGCGAGGAACACGGCCGCCAGGACGAAGGCGATGACGATCGAGGGCGAGCCCCAACCGTCCGTAGGCCCCTGGATGATGGCGTAGAGGAGGGAGAACAGGCCGAGGCCGATGGTGAGTTGGCCCGCTATGTCGAGTGAACGACCCTCAGGGGCACTGGAGTTGACGGCGAACAGGGCGCTGACGGCGACGCTGACGACCGCGATGGCGGTGACCACGACGAAGGACCAGCGCCACGAGCCGTAGGTGGCGGTGACGCCACCGAGCAGCGGGGCGATGAATCCGCCGGTGGAGAGCAGGGCCGCCCACATGGCGATGACCCGGGCCCGTTGTGCGGGTGAGGTGGTGCCGGCGGCCAGGATGGCCAGCGAGGTCGGGAAGAGCGCGGCGGCGCCCAGGCCGGCCAGGGCCTGCCCGGTCCAGAGCTGGTGCACGCCGGTGGAGGTGGCGCTGACCAACTCGCCCACCGCCAGCAGCGAAGCGCCGCCGACCAGCAGCCGCTTGCGGCCGAAGAGGTCGCCCAACAGGCCGAAGGTCAGCTCCAGTACGGCGACCGGGAGCAGGAACGCGTCGGATATCCAGGTGAGTTGGGAGCCGACCGGATTCAGGTCGGACTGGAACAGCCCGTTGAGCGTGGCCGGTATGGCCAGGCCGATCTGGGCGAGGCAGACGGCGAGGAGACCGGCGACCAGGGTGCCGGTGCTCAGGCCGGGGCCGGTGGCGGTTCTGGCGGAGGATTCGGTCGTCATTGACACGGAGGGCTCCTGAGGCGCGCAGGATCGGGACGGGGAGAGGGCGGTTCGGGGTCAGCGGGCACCGGTCAGACGGCTCGGCCGGTAGTCGGTGAAGGCGGCGCCGTCGAGGCCCAACTCGTCGGCACCGCGCTGGAGTTCGGCGGCGGTGGTGGAGTCGCCCCAGTGCCCGGTGTCCAGCCGGTGTTCCACGGCGTGCAGACCGGCGACCACTTCGGCGGTGGTGAAGTTGCAGTGGCTCTGGCGCGCCACGTAGGCCTGGCGCAGCAGCGCGGAGTCACCGGCCCGGCGTACCCGCCCGGCGAAGGCCGACTCCTGTTCCACGGGCACCAGTTGGTCGGCGGTGGTGTGGATGTCCAGCAGCGGAACGGCCAGCCCCTGTCCGGCGGTCGAGGTCCGCCGCAGCTGAGCCACGGCCGTGGGGTCGGCTGTGATGTCCGCACCGCGGGTGAGCTGGTTCAGGTCGGTGCGCAGGTCGAGCCCGGCGTCGCGGTACAGCGACTCGACCTGCTTGGCGT
Organism: Streptomyces xylophagus; assembly: GCF_000716435.1. Lineage (GTDB taxonomy): Bacteria > Actinomycetota > Actinomycetes > Streptomycetales > Streptomycetaceae > Streptomyces > Streptomyces xylophagus. Next base: position 506,036 of record NZ_JNWO01000003.1, on the reverse strand, counting down.
GGGCCGATTCGCGCAGCAGGCCGGCGTAGTCGACGCCCTTGTTCCAGGACGTGTTGCCGCCGGCGGACTGCTCCACCGACCAGCGTGCCGGGACGATGAACTGGAGCAGGCCCTGCGCCAGCCATGCGTACTGTTGCTGCTCCTGACCCGCGAAGTCGTCGTCGGCGGGCGGCTGCTGGCCGGGAGCCCAGTCGGCGAGGTTGAGGTAGGCGGCGGCCAGAGCGATCCGGGCGCGTCCCGCCGGGGTCTGCTGTGCCGCTTCCACCGCCGTCGTGAGCCGGGCGGCGAGAGCGGCGCCGTCGGCCTGGTCGTCCAGGTTCACCAGGGCGTCGGCGTCGGCCGGGTCGAAGAACGTGGCCAGGGTGTACTCGGCGTCCAGCTGGTAGTTGTCCAGATCGACACCCCCCGCGACCAGGCCGCACAGGCCGAGCGCACCGTCGACGCGTCCCACGCCGTCCCGGGCGATCCGGGCGTTGACGAGGCCGCCCATCGACTGGCCCACCGAGATGACCCGGGTCGGCGCGCCGACCTGTCCGCGAAAGGCGGTGAGCGCGGCGAACTGGTCCCGCTCGGCCGAATCGAGCGCCCACATCGAGCCGTTCGGGTCGTAGGAGGAGCCGGCGAGGGCATAACCGGCGTCCAGGAGAGCCTGGCGCACCGCGGGCGACGGGGCGTCGGCAGCGGTCGTAGGTCCGAAGCCGTGGCTGAACAGCAACAGGGTGCCGTTCCACTGCGCGGGTGCCTCCGCGATCCAGGTCGCGCCGTCGGCGAGAGTGCCGGAGTACTGGGCGACGGTGGTGGCCGCGTGGGCGCCGGTCGCAGGACCGATCAGAGCGGTCGCGAGGGCGGTTGCGCAGGCTGCGGCGAGGGTCGAGAAACGGGGTCGGGGCATGGCGGCGGCTCCGCGGGTCGTGTGGGGACCGAGTGGGGGGAGCGAGCTGGAAGAGCGGCGAGGGGGAGCAATGAGCTGGAAGAGCGCTGCGAATGTAGGGCTCTTTTTTCACTGCCGTCAATAGATTGACCAATAATGAGGCAGGCGGATCCGCCGGTGGATGCGCGGGGTCCGAGGTGTGAGGGGTTCGAGGTGTGAGCGGTGTCCGGGGGGTCAGTCCAGCGTCACGGTGTCCAACAGGCGGGCAGCCGCGCGCGCCGCCGGACGCTCCCAGCGGCTGGCCAGGCCGCGGAAGACGGTCTCCGCCTGCGCGGCGGGCCAGTCCCCCGGAAGGTGCTCGGCGGGCAGATGCGGGTCGCGTCGCACCAGGTCCAACCAGTCGGTGTGCACCAGGAGTTGACCCGCGAGTTCGTCGCCGGAGGCTGCCGCGGGCAGCGGGTCGGTGCGGTCCCAGCGCTCCAGGAACGCCCGGTAGCGCGCGCCGATGGCCGGCACGTCGAACGCCTGCTCAAGCACCTCGCGGACGTCGGTCGGCGACTCGACCTCCGCCCGGAACACCCGCAGATACGGCTCCAGGCCGAGACCGGCCACCATCTCGCGGACGTCGACGCGCGCCGGGGCCACCCACAGGCCGTTCTGCAGCGGGCCGAAGCCCGCCCAGATCAGGCGGGAGCGCAGATCGTGCCGCTCGCGGCTCCATGCCTCGGGCAGCGAGAAGCCCACCATCGTCCAGCGGCCGTCCCAGTCGCGGTTCACCGCGCCGGTGCGCCAGATGCGGTCCTTGCCGTCCGTCAGTACCTGGACGGCGTGCGGTGTCAGCCCGAAGTACGTCTTCCGGCCCTGGCGCCGCCGCTCGAGCAGATCGCGTTTGACCATGCGGTTCAGGGTGGTCCGCACCGCCTCCTCGGTACTGCCCGACCTACCGAGAGCGGCGATCACACTGCCCGACGACACGGCGATGGGCCGCCCCAGCACATGAGCGCCGAAGAAGGTCAGCATCAGGGACTGGGTGCGCGGCTCGGGACCGCTCTCGGCGGCGGGTCGGGCGGCGACATCGACACTGGTCACCGGCACAGCGTAGGCCCGGGGCGGGCGTACGGTGCCACTGTGCCGTGAACTGTGTCATGTCTGTAACGGCGGTTGGTCACCTGCCGAATGATCGATCCATCGGCCCCGAGGCGCTCAGAAGGCGAATGCTTCGGTGAGGCGCAGTTTGTAGCCGTCCTCTTCCATCAGCACGACCGTGACGCCGAACGGGGAGGGATGGTCCAGTTCGAGGGGAGTGAAGGCATAGTCGACCGCGGCCTGCACAGGCGGCATCAGCTTGCCGTCGGGCTGGGGAGCCGGGACCGGCAGCCAATGAGGTTCGGCCGATACCGAGTCCTCGGTGTACGGGAACTGGTGGAGTGTGTGGCCGTCCTTCGAGGCGTGCACCATGTTGAGGCAGGGCGACGGCCCGTCGGAGGGCAGTTCGCAGGTGGTGGCGACGTCCTGGGTCTCCCAGGCGAGCACGATCTCGTCGGCGTTCGCCGCCGCGGCGATGTTCGACAGCGACGCGATCGCCGTGAGGGCGTCCTCGGCGGACTCGACCGGGCGCAGCCAGATCAGGCCGACCAACTCGCCGCGCACCAGCGGCATGATGACCGGGCGGGGCACGGCACCTTCGCTGAGACCCGCGACGTACGCGCTCTTCATCGACTCCGTCAGCGCGTCGAACGTACGCGTGTCCATGAACTCCCCATCCGCAGCGGCTGTGTGGCGTCCATTCTGCCCCTGTCGCGGAGTGCGGGAGGACGCCCCTGGGAGTGAAAGAGCCCCGGCTGGACGGGGGAGACCAGCCGGGACCGTACGTGGTGGCGTGCGGAGGGCGGTCGCCTCTCGGCGAGGGGCTCCATGGGGCTTCAGCCGGACGATCGTCCCCATGGGCTATAGGTGAGGCCCGGGGACACTGTCCCCTCCGCAGCCACATATGGATGAACGGGCCACCCGCCTCAGTTGTTCCCGCTCATGTCCTGCCGGCCACTGTGAGCTGCGGAACACCCTCCCCTCCGGAACACCTCATACGCGAAGCTTCAGTCGAGGTACTCCGCGATCAGTGTCGCGAACTCGTCCGGGGTGGCGAGACGGATGCCGAGCGTCTCGGCCTTGGCTCGCTTCGATCCCGCGTTCTCGCCGGCCACCACCAGGGTGGTCTTCTTGGAGACGCTGGAGGAGGAACGGCCACCGGCGCGCTCGACGAGTTCGTTCATCTGATTCCGGCTGAGCTTTTCCAGCGGGCCGGTCATCGCGCCGGTGACGACCACGGTCATCCCGGCCAGCGGCCCGTCGGCCGTATCTGCCGCATCCGTAGGGGCAGTTGCGGCATCGTCGGTCGTGGGCGCGGGCGGGGTCGCGCCGGGTTCGGTCATGTTGACCCCGGCTGCGGCGAGCTTGTCGATCAGCGGGGCCAGGTCCACGAGTTCGGCGACGATCGAGGGGGCCTTCTCGGTGCCGATCCCCTCGACCCGCTGCATGGCTTCCGCGTCGGCGGCCCGGATGGTGTCCATGGTGGCGAAGTAGCGGGCGATACGGCGGGACATGGAGCGGCCGGTGCCGCGCACTCCGAGCGCGCACAGCACCCGTGACAGAGGTTGGCCCTTGGCCGCGTCGATCGCCGCGAGGAGGTTGTCGGTGCTGGTCTCGCCCATCCGCTCCAGGCCCAGGAGTTGGTCGCGGGTGAGGGCGAACAGGTCGGCGAGATCGGCGACCAGGCCGGCGTCGACGAGCTGGACGACACGGGTGTGACCCAGGCCCTCGATGTCGAGCTGGTCGCGGCCGGTGGCGTACGACAGGGCGGCGACGAGGTGGCAGTTGCGGCCCTGTTCGCAGCGCCACCGCAGTTCGCTGGTGTCGATGGCGGAGCCGCAGCGCGGGCACACCTCGGGAAACACGATGGGCTGTTCGTCGCCGGTACGCAGATGCGCGACCGGCGCTTCGACGCGGGGGATGACGTCGCCGGCCCGGTGGACCATGACGTGGTCGCCCAGGCGCAGGTCGCGGCGGGTGATGTCGCCCGGGTTGTGGAGGGTGGCGTAGGTGATGGTGGCCCCGTCGATCTCGACCGGTTCCAGGACGGCGCGTGGGGCGATGATCCCGGTGCGGCCCACGTTCCACTCCACCTCCAGCAGCCGGGTGATCTTCTCCACGGCGGGCAGCTTGTACGCGATCGCCCAGCGCGGCGCCCGTGACCCCGACCCGGCGGCCCGCTGGTCGGCGGCCAGGTCGGCCTTGATGACGATCCCGTCGATCCCGAACGGCAATGCGGCTCGCAGCGCGGCGATCTCCTGTACCCGGGCCAGCACCTCCTCGACCGTGTCGGCGGTGATGCCGGGCACGGGAGTGGTGGCGGTGGTGTTGATCCCGTAGGTGGCGGCCTGGGTCATGAGGTCGCTGTGCGCGAGCTCGACCAGCCGTGCCGCGAGCCCGGCCTCCGTGTCGGGGAGGGGCAGCAGGCCGTAGCCGAAGAACGTCATCGGCACCGTATAGGCACGCTCCTTGGCGCGCAGGGTGCCCGCCGCGGCGCCGCGCGGGTTGGCGAACGGCTGCCCGCCGTGCGCGGTACGTACCTCGTTGCCGTGCTCGAACTGGGCGGTGGTCATGAGGACTTCGCCGCGCACCTCGACGGAGACCGGCTCGGCCAACTCCTGCGGCAGGCCCTCGATGGTGCCGATCGCGTGGGTGACGTCCTCGCCTGCCGTGCCGTCGCCGCGGGTGATGAGCCGGGTGAGCCGGCCGCGGTCGTAACGGGCCGCGATCGCCAGACCGTCCAGCTTCGGCTCCACACTGAACCGCGTGACCTCGTGGTCGATTCTTCGGGCCAGCGAGGCGGTCCAGGCGGTGAACTCCTCCGCGGAGAACACGTTGTCCAGGCTCAGCATCGCCACCGTGTGCGGGACATCGCCCTCGACCGCGCCGCCGGCGATCTTCCCGGTCGGGGAGTCGGGCAGTACCTGGTCGGGATTCTCGGCCTCCCATGCGGCGATGCCGCGCACCAGCCGGTCGTAGGAGTCGTCGTCCAGCGCGGAGGTGCCGGCGGCGTAGTAGGCGGCCGACGCCTTCACCGCGTCCTCGACCGCTTGCGCGTAGGCGGCGGCGTCCACGATCACAGCTGCAGGAGTTGTCATGACTCTCATCCTGCCTGCCACCACTGACAATGCCCCGGGCGCGAGGGCGAGGTGCCCGTCAGTCCTCCGGCTCGGACGTGCGCTGCAGGTCCGCCCGTCCCTCCGCCGCCCGGATGAAGCGGGTCATGCCGAACTGGCTTGTTCCAGGGGCGTCCTGAGGGGTACCGGCCGCGGATTCGGAGGAGCGGGGCGCGGTCGGCAGGACGTACGGGCGGCGGAGCACCTCGTCGAGGATGATGACCGTCTCCGTCGCGCGGACCGCGGGAATCGTGGAGAGCCGGTCGGTGACCAGGCGGTGCACGGCGGTGACGTCGGCCACCCGGATCTGGATCATGGCGTCGTGCTCGCCGGTGGTGACGGCGCAGTACTCCACCTCCGGCATCTGGGCGAGCGCGGAGCGGAACTGTTTCCACAGCTCCTGGCGGACCGTGACGAAGATCAGGGCGCAGATCTCGAGGCCGACCCGGTTGTGGTCGACCCGGGCGCTGAAGCCGTTGATCACGCCGTCGGCGCGGAGTGCTTCGAGGCGGGTATAGGCATTGGCGCGAGAGACGCCGACACGTTCCGCGAGAGCCGCGACGGAGATACGGCCCTGGGTGCGGAGGACATCGAGGATCTTGAAATGCACCGAATCCAGGCCAAGACCGATGCCGATCCGTCCAGAGCGGCGTTCGCCCGAGGGCTCCGGAGTCGACAGATCGTCCATGTTCGCGCCTCTCCGTTGATATTCGTCTCGCGGTGATCACCGCGGCCGAGAGTATTGGTTAGTTTCAGGCCACCCTAACGGCGAATCGTCCAGGTCCCCTCCCGGTGTCCGCCCGCTCTCGCCCGGCCTTCTTCCGCTCCGCCCTGCTCACGGAGGCACGCATGCCCAGATTCAGTGCCGGCTCGTACCCGGTGGCACTCCCGCTCGTCGCGGTCGCGGCGCTCGCCCTGAGCGCCTGCTCCGGCGGTACGAGCGCCTCCGGCTCCTCGGCCGGCAAGACCCTGGTCGTCGACACGTCGTTCAACCTGAAGACCGCCGACCCGGGCCGTGAGTTCGAGCCGACCGGGCAGATCGTGGACAAGGCGCTCTACGAGACGCTGCTGTCCTTCAAGGGCTCCGACGTCACCAAGCCGGTACCGGGCCTTGCCTCCTCCTACGAGCAGTCCGCTGACGGCAAGACGCTCACCCTGCATTTGCGTGCGGGCGCGAAGTTCGCCGACGGCAGCGCGGTCACCGCCGACGATGTCGTCTTCTCGCTGAACCGGGTGATCGCGCTCAAGGGCAACCCGTCGTTCCTGCTCGACGGCGTCACGGTCACCAAGACCGACGCCTCCACCGTCACCCTGGTCTCCAAGAAGGCCAACCCGGCGCTCCCGTTCATCCTCCCCAACCCCGCGCTCGGCATCCTCAGCGCGAAGACGGTCCAGGCGCACGGCGGCTCGGCGACCGCGACGGACGGGGCGGAGAAGTACCTCAACACCACGTCGGCCGGCTCCGGGCCGTACACGCTCACCTCGTTCAACACGAACACCCAGGTCGTCCTGACGAAGAACCCCAAGTACACCGGCTCGGACAAGCCCACGTACGACAAGATCGTCCTCCGCAACGTCCAGGCCCCCACCCAGAAGCTGAACGTCCAGCGCGGCGACAGCCAGATCGCCCTCGACCTCACCTCCGACCAGGTCACCGGGCTCAGCGGCGGGCTCAAGGTGGACAGTGGCGCGTCCTCGGACGTGATCTTCCTGCTGCTCAACCGGAACACCAAGGTCAGCAGTACGACGGCCAACGCGAAGTTCGCCGAGGCGGTGCGCAAGGGCATCGACTACAAGAGCCTGCTGTCACTCGCCGGCACCGGCTCCGTCCAGCCCGCCGGCGTCATCCCGTCGACCTTCCTCGGCGCGCTCCCCGCCTCCGAGGCCGCCGGCCGCGACCTCGCGGGAGCGAAGGCGGCCCTGACGGCGAGCGGGATCGCCAAGCCCTCCGTCACCCTCGGCTACGCCAGCGACCTGACCGTCGACGGCCTCTCCCTCCAGACCCTCGCCGAACGGGTCCAAGCACAGCTGAAGGAGGTCGGCATCACCGTCACGCTGGCTCCCGCGCCGACCACCACGGAACTCGACAACTACCGCAACGGAAAAGAGCAGTTGGGCCTCTGGTACTGGGGACCGGACTACCCGGACCCCAGCGACTACCTGACCTTCCTGCCCGGCAACCTCGTCGGCCTGCGCGCGGACTGGAAGGCCGGCGCCGACCCCACCCTCACCGCGCTCGGCGACAAGGCCGCCACCACGATCGGCGACGACACCCGCAAGACGCTGTACGAGCAGATCCAGACCCGCATGAACGCCTCCGGCCCCTTCATCCCCCTGATGCAGCCCAGCCGGAACACCGTCTCCGCCGCGTCCGTCACCGGCGTCGCCTACAACCCCGTATGGACGATCGATGTCGCCGCGCTGGGTGCCAAGTAAGGGAGCGGGCGGGAAGGGTGCGGGTAGCGAAGGCCGCGAGGGTGCGGGCAGCGGTGACGGCGACCGCCTCCTCGCCGCCAGCCCGACCGCCCGCCGTCTCCCCGGCCCCCGCCGCCGTCTCCTCGCCCGCCACCCCCTCGCCCGTTTCCTCCTCCGCCGTACCGCCACCGCCGTCCTGCTCGCTCTCGGCGTGACCCTGGTGACGTTCGTCCTCACCAACCTGGTCCCGGGCGACCCGGCGGCGGCCAACCTCGGCCAGCGCGCGATCGGCGATCCGGCTATCGTCGCCCAGTTCCGCCACCACTACGGCCTCGACAAGCCACTCCCGGTCCAGTACGTCACCTATCTCGGCAACCTCCTCCACGGCGACCTCGGCGAGTCCCAGCAGAGCCACCAGTCGGTCCTCACCGACCTGTCGACGGCCGTCCCCGCCACCCTGGAACTCGCCGGTGCCGCGATCGTGGTCTCGCTGATCGTGGGTGTCGCGTTCGGTGTCATCGCGGCGTTGCGCCGGGACCGCTTCACCGACCAACTCCTGCGCGTGGTCAGCCTGTTGGGGGTCTCCGTCCCGACCTTCTGGCTGGCACTGCTCGCCTTCTACGTCTTCTTCTACCGGCTCGGCTGGGCCCCGGGCAGCGGCCGCCTCGACCCCGGCATGACCGCCCCACCGCACGTCACGGGCCTCTACACGGTCGACGCGGCACTCGCCGGTCAGTGGCCGGTGTTCTGGAGCGCGGTGGGCCATCTCGCCCTCCCCGCACTGGTGTTGACGGCATACACCGTCGGCCTGCTCACCCGCTTCACCCGCTCCGCCGTCCTGGAGGTCCTGAACCAGGACTACGTCCGCGCGGCCCGCGCCAAGGGTCTGCCCGGCCGCACGGTCCTCTTCCAGTACGTCCTCCGGGCGGCCCTCGTCCCCGTCATCACGGTCGCCGGACTTGCCTTCGGCGCGCTGCTCTCCGGCACCGTCCTGGTCGAGTCGATCTTCGCCTGGCCGGGCCTCGGCGCCTACGCCTACCGCAGCGCGACCACCCTCGACCTGCCCGCCGTCATGGGCGTCGGACTGGTCGTAGGCCTGGTGTACCTGATCGTCAACCTCGCCGTGGACGTCCTGTACGGCGTGATCGACCCGAGGGTGAGGGTCCAGTGAAACGCAGTCCTGAGGGCGCGGCGAAACCCACGGTGGAACCCGGCCTCGAAGGCACGGTGAAACGCGGTCTCCTACGACGGCTGCCGCCCGCCTGGCGCCGGCCGCTCGCGGTGACGGGCGGACTGGTCGCCGCGTTCTGGCTGGTCATCGTGATCGCCGCCCCGCTGCTCGCCCCGCATGACCCCCTCGCGCAGGACCTGCCCCGGCTGACCGCCCCCGGCGCCGGGCACTGGTTCGGCACGGACGAGCTGGGCCGGGACGTGCTGAGCCGGGTGCTGTACGGCGCCCGGGTCTCCATCCCGCTGGCCCTGCTGCTGGTCGCCATGTCGCTGCTGGTCGGCGGGGTGCTCGGGGCCTGCGCCGGGTTCTTCGGGCGGTGGGTGGACGAGGTCGTGATGCGGATCGCGGACCTGGTGTTCGCCTTCCCCACCGTCATCCTCGCGATGGTGGTCGCCGCCGCGCTCGGCGCCAGCCTGCAGAACGCGGTACTGGCCGTCCTGGTGGTGTCCTGGCCGTCGTACGCCCGCGTCACCCGTGGCCTGGTGATGGGACTACGGAATCGTGAATTCGTGCTCAGCGGACGGCTGTTGGGCTTCTCAGCCTGGCGGTCCCTGCGCGTCGACATCCTGCCCAACGTGCTCGGGCCGCTGCTGGTCCTGGCCACCCTCGACATCGGCACCGCGACGCTGCTGCTGTCCGGGCTGTCCTTCCTCGGGCTCGGCGCGAAGCCGCCGACCGCCGAGTGGGGCGCGATGGTGGCGGACGGCACCCAGCAGTTCGACAAGTGGTGGATCGGGGTCTTCCCCGGGCTGGCCATCCTCACCGTCGTCCTCGCCTTCAACTTCCTCGGCGACACGCTCCGGGACGCCCTCGACCCCGGCACGGCCCGCACGATCGGCGCGGAGAAGGAGCGGGTCGCATGACCGACGGCAACGTGCTGGAGATCAGTGGTCTGACCCTCGACCTGGGTGGCCGTCGCATCCTCGGCGGAGTCGACCTCGCGGTGCGGCCCGGTCAGGTGCACGGGCTCGCGGGGGAGAGCGGTTCGGGCAAGACCATGACCGGTCTGGCGGCGCTGGGCCTGCTGCCGCCGGGCGCCCGCACGGGCGGTCGTATCGAGCTGGAGGGCACGGACCTGCTGACCCTGCCGACCCGTCAACTGGCCGCGCTGCGTGGGCGATCGGTGAGCATGGTGTTCCAGGACCCGTCCACCAGCCTGCACCCCATGCTCAGCATCGGCCACCAACTCACGGACCACCTGCGCCACCACCTGAAGCTGAACCGAAAGGCCGCGAGGGAGAAGGCAGTTGATCTGCTGACGCAGGTCCGCATCCCCAACCCCCGGGAGGCGCTGGGGCGTTACCCCCACCAGTTCTCCGGCGGAATGCGCCAGCGCATCGCGATCGCCATAGCCCTCGCCTGCGAACCGAAGGTGCTGATCGCCGACGAACCGACCACCGCCCTCGACGTGACCGTACAGGCCGGCGTACTGCGGCTGCTGCGCGGCCTCTGCGACGACCTGGGCCTCGCCGTCCTCCTGGTCACCCACGACCTGGGCGTGATGTCCGCGATCGCCGACGAAGTGAGCGTGATGCGCCACGGACTGGTCGTGGAGACGGGTGCGCGCGGCCAGGTACTCACCGAGCCGCGGCACGAGTACACCCGTACGCTCCTGGACGCGCTCCCCGGAAGGAGCACCGCATGACCCCCGACCCGACGGCCCCCCTCCTCTCGGTCGACGACCTCGTCGTCCAGTACCACCGGCCTGGCGCACTGCCCACCCGTGCCGTCGCCGGGGTCAGCCTCCAGGTGCGGGCCGGTGAAGTCGTCGGCCTGGTGGGCGAGTCGGGCTGCGGCAAGTCGACCCTGGCGCGGGCGGTCTGCGGACTCACCGCACCTGCGGAAGGCCGGATCACCTACGACGGCACACCGGTACGGCCGTTGCGGGTGCGGCGGCGCGATCCGGCCCTCACCGGCGTCCAGATGGTCTTCCAGGACCCGTACGGCTCCCTCAATCCGCGGCGCCGGGTGGGCGCGCAGATCGCCGACGGCATTCGTGCGGCGGCCGGACGCGGTGAGGGGGCCGAAGTCACCACCCCGGAGGAGCTGTTGACCCGGGTGGGGCTGTCGGCGAGCGCCGCCGAGCGCTATCCGCAGGAGTTCTCCGGCGGGCAACGGCAGCGCATCGCCATCGCACGGGCACTCGCCGCCCGGCCCCGACTGCTCGTGGGCGACGAACCGATCTCCGCCCTCGACGCCTCCGCCCAGCTCCAAGTTGCCACGCTGATGCGGTCGTTGGCCGTCGAGTCGGGCGCCGGGCTACTGTTCATCAGCCACGACCTGTCCGTCGTACGGCTCATCGCCGACCGGATCGCCGTGATGTACCTCGGGCGGATCGTGGAGACCGGCCCCACCGCCGAGGTCTGGGACGACCCGCGGCACCCCTACACCCGCGCGCTGCTGGCCGCCGTACCGAAGCCCGACGGGGCGGGAGTGCTGCCCGCCGAACTCCCCGGCGACGTACCCGATCCCGCCGATCCGCCGAGCGGTTGCCGCTTCCACCCCCGCTGCCCGCAGGCCTTCGACGGCTGCGACCGCGAGGAGCCGCAGTTGATCGCGGGGGGCGTGGCGTGCCGGTTGTACGCGGCCTGAGCGGGGCCGGACGGTCCACCTGAGAGGGGCGCCACCTTCCCGGCCGTCGATTCGCCCACGAGGTACGCGACCTACGCGCCTTTCCCGGCCGACGGGTTCGCGCAGGGGGCCACGCAACTCTCCCGATTTCAACGACACTTCACGGAGGACCCATGCCCTACGCGGCCATGCCCGACGACGGCCACTCCGGCCACCCAGCGGACCTGCTGTACCCGCCGGACCGCCTCCGCACCGCCCGCGATGCCACCGCCCGAGCCGGTCTGGACGCCCTGTTGATCTCGCCCGGTGCGGATCTGCGCTATCTCACCGGCTACGACGCCAAGCCCCTGGAGCGGCTGACCTGTCTGGTGCTGCCGGCCGACGGTGACCCCTTCCTGCTCGTGCCGGCCCTGGAGGAACTCGCCGCGAAGGCGTCCCCGGCCGTTGACCTGGGCATCGAGATCATCGGCTGGGGCGAGACCGACGACCCGTACGCCCTCGTCGCGGCCCGGCTGCCCGCGCGCACCGCCCGCATCGGCGTCGACAACCGCATGTGGGCGGAGAAGACCCTCGCCTTCCGGACCGTACTGCCGGACGCCCGCCAGGAGTTGGCCGGTGAGGTGCTGAACGCGCTGCGGATGCGCAAGACCCCGCGGGAGGCTGCCGCCCTGCGCCGGGCCGGTGCGGCCATCGACCGGGTGCACGCGCGCATGGGGGAGTGGCTGCGGGCCGGGCGTACCGAACGCGAGGTCGGCCGGGACATCGCGGACGCGATCGTCGCCGAGGGGCATGTCCGGGTCGACTTCGTCATCGTCGGCTCCGGCCCGAACAGTGCCAGCCCGCACCACGAACTGTCCGACCGCACCATCCGGCCCGGCGACCCCGTGGTGGTCGACATCGGCGGCACGACGCAGGACGGTTACTGCTCCGACTCGACCCGCGTGTACGCCGTGGGCGAGCCGCCCGCCGACTTCCGCCGGCTCCACGACGTGCTGCTGAGCGCCCAACGCGCGCAGACGGATGCCGTACGGCCGGGTATCACGGCCGGCCAACTCGACGCCGTCGGCCGGGACTTCATCGCCGACGCCGGATACGGGCCGCACTTCATCCACCGCACCGGACACGGCATCGGCCTGGAGAGCCACGAGGAGCCCTACATCGTCACCGGCAACCAACTCCCCCTCGCACCGGGCATGGCTTTCTCCGTCGAACCCGGCATCTACCTTCCCGGCCGGTACGGAGCACGGATCGAGGACATCGTGATCTGCACGGAGGAGGGCGGCGAGCGCCTCAACCGCACGCCCCGGGACCTGGTCGTCCTGTCCTGACCCGGGCCGCACCCGTTCCACCCCGCACCCCGCTCACCCACCCCACGCAAGGACTCCGCCATGCCGACTTCACAGTCCCGTTCCGCCCGCCCGGGTGGCGCGCCCGCCGACCTGGCCGAGGTGTGGTCGGTGATCACGGGCATGTACGAGGGCTACACCGCGGGCGACCGTGACCGCATCGACTCCTTCCTCGACCCCGAGGCCACCGTCTGGGACTCGGCGACCCCCGAACTCCTCTGCGGAAAAAGCGAGTTGGACCGCGTCCGGGACGGCCGCCCGACGGGTGACGGTGCCCCCACCGAGACGGGTCTCACGGCGTACGGTCAAGTCGTCGACATCTTCGGTGACTTGGCGGTGGCCCGCTACTGGCTGCGGGTCGACTACCGCGCCGCCCCGCCGGACCTGGCCCGCAACACCGCGGTGCTGCGCCGCGCGCATCCCGACGGCCACTGGCTCGTCGTGCACCTGCACGAGGACATCCAGCGCTGATCCGGATTCAGCGGACCCGCGCCACCGCCGCGTAGATCCCGCTGCCCTCCAGGGCCTCGCCCGGCGTCGGGGGCTGCCACTCCGTCGCCGTCACCAGGCCGGGTTCCACCAGGTCGAGATCGTCGAAGAAGCGTTCCACTTCCTTGCGGGTGCGGAAGCCGAGTGTGATGCCGCCCTTGGCGTACTGGGCGGTGACCTGTTCGGCGAGTTCGGGGTAGAGGTCGGACGCGGCGTGCGACAGCACCAGGTAGCTGCCGGACGGCAGGGTGGCGACGAGGTCGCGGACGATGCCGTGGGCGTCCTGCTCGTCGGGGATGAAGTGCATCAGCGCGATCAGCGAGAGGGCGATCGGGCGGCTGAAGTCCAGGACGTGGCGGGCGTGTTCGACGATGGCCTCGGGCTGTCGTACGTCGGCCTGGATGTAGTCGGTGACCCCGTCGGCGTGGCTGACCAGGAGTGCCTCGGCGTGACGCAGGACGATCGGGTCGTTGTCGGTGTAGACGACCTTCGCCGTCGGCACCGTCTTCTGGACGATCTGGTGCAGGTTGGGCTCGGTGGGGATGCCCGTGCCGATGTCCAGGAACTGGTCGATGCCCTGGCCGGCGAGCCAGGTCGCCGCGCGGTGCATGAACGCACGGTTCTGCCGCGCCGCGTCCCTCGCCTCGGGCGGCAGCGCCTCGCCGACGGCCTCGTCGACCGGGTAGTTGTCCTTGCCGCCGAGCAGCCAGTCGTAGACCCGCGCGGGATGCGCCTTGCCGGTGTCGATCTGCGGTGACGGCTGGGGGTCGGTCGGCATGGCAACTCCATCGCGGCGGGCGGAACGGGGATCGGGCCGAGCTCTCGATCATCGTACTCGGGTGGGTCATGTGGCTTGCGGGGGTGGGGAGTTGGGTCTGTCGTGCCTCTCAGTCCGCGGCGCGTCCGTGCAGGCCGTCGAAGAGGATGGTCGTCAGGGCGTCGGCCAGCGTCGACACGGTCAGGTCGCGGTCCGGGCGGTACCACTCCACGAGGGAGTTGACGGTGCCGAACAGCAGCCGGCTCGCGAGGTGCGGGTCGATGTCCGCCCGTATGCCGCCCTCGGCCGCCGCCCGGCTCATCAACTCGGCGACCCGGTGGTCGAATTCACGGCGCCGGGCGAGCGCCCGCTGCTCGACCTCGCTGTTGCCGTGCAGCCGCAACAGCAGGGTGACGTAGGGCAGTTCGGCGGCGAGCACCTCGACGCTGCGATGGACGATGCGCTTCATCCGGGCGGTCGCCGTGGTCTCCGGGGACCCGCCGCCCGGGCCCCGCGTCTGCTTCTCCTCCTCGTCGAGCACGGCGAAGAGGGCGTCCAGGGCGCGGTTGACCGCGAGTTCGAGGAGTTCCTCCTTGCCGGACACGTGGTGGTAGATGCTCGACTTGCTGAGGCCCAGGCGCCTGGCCAGTTCCTCCATGCCGGTGCCGTCGTAGCCGCGTTCGTTGAAGACCACGACGGCGATCTCCAGCAGCGAGTCGCGGTCGTAGGCGGGACGGCCGTGGCGGCCGGCCGGGTTCTGCACAGGTGTCCTGGTCACCGGGCCATTGTGACAAGGCCGGCGACCGCACCGGACAGAACCGCCTCGGATCTCACTGCCCCCGCAGATCCTTCACCCGGCGGATCTTCCCCACCGAGCGCTCCAGGGTCTCCGGATCGACGATCTCCACCGCCACGGTCACGCCCACGCCGTCCTTGACGCCCTTGCCGATCGCCGCGGCGGCGGCATCCCGCTGCTCGGGAGTGGCGCCGGGGCGGGCCTCGGCGCGGACCGTCATGTGGTCCATGCGGCCGCGTCGGCTCAGCTGGATCGTGAAGTGCGGCGCGACGGCGGGGGTGCGCAGGATGATCTCCTCGATCTGGCTGGGGAAGACGTTCACCCCGCGCAGGATGATCATGTCGTCGCAGCGACCGGTGATCTTCTCGATCCGCCGGAAGGCCGGGCGGGCGGTGCCGGGCAGCAGCCGGGTCAGGTCGCGGGTGCGGTAGCGGATGATCGGCAGGGCCTCCTTGGTGAGGGAGGTGAAGACCAGTTCGCCGTTGTCGCCGTCGGGGAGCACCTCGTCGGTGAGCGGGTCGACGACCTCCGGGTAGAAGTGGTCCTCCCACACATGGAGGCCGTCCTTGGTCTCCACGCACTCCTGCGCCACGCCCGGGCCGATCACCTCCGACAGGCCGTAGATGTCCACCGCGTGGATGTCCATGCGCTCCTCGATCTCGCGACGCATCTCCTCCGTCCACGGCTCGGCGCCGAAGATGCCCACCTTGAGGGAGCTGGTGCGCGGGTCGATGCCCTGGCGCTCGAACTCGTCGAGGAGGGTGAGCATGTAGGACGGGGTGACCATGATGATCTCGGGTTTGAAGTCCTGGATGATCTGCACCTGGCGCGCGGTCATGCCGCCGGAGGCGGGGATCACGGTGCAGCCCGCGCGCTCGGCGCCGTAGTGGGCGCCCAGACCACCGGTGAACAACCCATAGCCGTACGACACATGGATCTTGTGACCGGGGCGGCCGCCGGCCGCGCGGATCGAGCGGGCCACCACGTCGGCCCACATGGAAATATCGTTCTCTGTGTAGCCGACGACCGTGGGGCGGCCGGTGGTGCCGCTGGAGGCGTGGACGCGGCGGACCTGGTCCATGGGGACGGCGAACATGCCGAAGGGGTAGGTGTCCCGCAGGTCGGCCTTGGTGGTGAAGGGGAACCGGGCCAGGTCCTCCAGGGTGTGACAGTCACCGGGCTTGACCCCGGCCTCGTCGAACTTGCGGCGGTACAGCTCCACGTTGTCGTACGCGTGCCTCAAGGTGGCCTGGAGGAGGCCGAGTTGGTGCTCCCGCAGCTCCTCGCGGGTGAGGCGCTCGGCGGCGTCCAGCAACCTGTCGGGGAGTGGTTCCCCCAGACGCGGACTCACGGGCGCCGAAGCCGGTGGGGCCGCCGGGGCTGTCAGGTCGCTGCTCATGGAGACTCCTTCGTCTTCGCGCTTCTGATACTGCGGCTGCGTCCGCGGAACTCCGCGATCACCTGCTCGCCGCGCACCACGCTCACGTCGTAGATGCCGCTGCGGCCGAACCGGGTGCGCTCCGTCGCGGTCGCCACCAGGACGTCGCCCTCGTGCGCCGGGGCGACGAAGTCGATGTCGGCCGCGGCGGCCACGGTCACCGGGCCGTGGCTGTTGCAGGCACAGGCGAAGGCGGAGTCGGCGAACAGGAACAGATAGCCGCCGTGGGCGGTCCCGTGGCCGTTGACCATGGCGGGGGTCACGGTCATACGGAGCACGGCGGTCCCTTCGCCGTGCTCGACGAGCTCGATGCCGAGAGCCCGGGACGCCTCGTCCGCGGCGAACATCTTCTCCGTCGGACCGGAGGCCGTGTTCGTGGCCTGCGTCATTTTTCCACCACCTTGTGGACCGACCGAACATTCGGTTAGCGTGCGGCACGGCCAAGTAATCCAGCAACACCACTGCCTGTCAAGAGGTGGAACGCATGCCCCGGACCAGCCCCGAGGCCCCTGGACGCCCCGTCCGACCCGCCCCCGCCGAGGAGACCACCGATGCCTGAGCCGTCCTCCGACGAGGTCTACCTGATCGACGGGGCCCGCACCCCGCAGGGCCGCTACGGCGGAGCCCTGGCCTCCGTACGACCCGACGACCTCGCGGCACTGGTCGTCGGCGAGGCGGTGCGCCGCGCCGGGATTCCGGCCGAGGAGGTGGACGAGGTGATCCTCGGCGCCGCCAACCAGGCCGGCGAGGACAACCGCGATGTGGCGCGGATGGCCGTACTGCTGGCCGGGTTGCCGCACACCGTGCCCGGCTACACCGTCAACCGGCTGTGCGCCTCGGGGCTGACCGCCGTGGCCTCGGCGGCCCAGGTGATACGGGCCGGAGAGGCCGACCTGGTCGTCGCCGGCGGTGTGGAGTCGATGACCCGCGCCCCGTGGGTGATGGCCAAGCCAGGGACCCCGTGGGCCAAGCCGGGGGAGGTGCACGACACCTCGCTCGGCTGGCGTTTCACCAATCCGCGCTTCGCCGCCCAGGAGACCCTGTCGATGGGGGAGACGGCCGAGGAGGTCGCCGCGCTCGACGGCATCACCCGCGCCGAGTCCGACGCGTTCGCGCTGCGCAGCCATCAACGAGCCGTCACCGCACAGGAGTTGGGCCACTTCGACCGGGAGATCGTGCCGGTCGCGGTGAAGGACGGCGAGGTGACCCGCGACGAGGGACCGCGCCCCGGCACCACGCCGGCGAAGCTCGGCTCCCTGCGCACCATCTTCCGCGAGGGCGGCATCGTCACCGCCGGTTCCTCCTCACCGCTGTCCGACGGCGCCGCCGCGCTGGTGGTCGCGAGCGGGGCGGCCGTCCGGCGCCACGGACTCACCCCGAGGGCGCGGATCGTCACGTCGGCCTCGGCCGGGGTGCAGCCCCACATCATGGGCCTCGGCCCGGTCCCCGCCACGGAGAAGGTTCTTGCCCGCGCGGGCTGGGAGACCGGCGACCTGGACGCCGTAGAACTGAACGAGGCGTTCGCCGCCCAGGCGATCGCGGTCACGCGCCGCCTCAAGCTCGACGAGGAGAAGGTCAACGCCGACGGCGGAGCCATCGCGCTGGGCCATCCCCTCGGCTGCTCCGGCGCCCGCATCCTGCTCACGCTGATCGGCCGGTTGGAGCGCGAGAACGGGCGCCGGGGCCTGGCCACGCTGTGCGTGGGTGTCGGGCAGGGCGTCGCGATGCTCGTGGAGCGGGTGTGAGCGCCACCGCGGCCGGCTCGGGCCCCCGCGACACTGACCCGAACTCCCCTGATTCCGGAACGAGTTCCCCCGTCGCCACCGCATACGAAACCCTTCTCGTCGAGGAGCGCCCGGACCGCGTCGTCGTCACCCTGCACCGCCCCGAGGCCCGCAACGCCATCAGCGGGCTGATGATCCGCGAACTGCACGCCGTCTGCGACCAGTTGGAGCAGAACCCGAAGCTGCTGTTGCTCACCGGCCACGGCGGGGTCTTCGCGGGCGGTGCCGACATCGCGGAGCTGCTGGCACGCGGGCGGGACGAGGCGCTGCAGGGCATCAACAGCCGGCTCTTCGAACGGGTACGCCGGCTGCCGATGCCGACCCTCGCCGCGGTGGACGGCTGGGCGCTGGGCGGCGGCGCGGAACTCTCGTACGCCTGCGACCTCCGTATCGCCGGACCGGACGCCGTGTTCGGCAACCCGGAGCCGGGACTCGGCATCCTCGCCGCAGCGGGTGCCTGCTGGCGGTTGCCCGAGCTGGTCGGTGAGTCCGTCGCCAAGCAGGTGCTGCTCGCCGGGCGGAACCTCGACGCGGCGGCGGCGCTGGCCGCCGGGTTGGTCATCGACGTCGTACCGGCGGAGAAGTTGCTGGACGAGGCGCACGCGCTGCTCGACCGCATGGCACGGTCCTCGGCTACGGCCCTGAGGCTCACCAAGCTCGTCGTCGACTCACCCGGCGCCCACCCGATCGCCGACGACCTCGCGCAGGCCGTGCTCTTCGAGGGGCAGGACAAGAAGGACCGTATGACGCGCTTCTTGGACAAAAGAGGCCTGGAGAAGAGGAGCAGTCGCGCATGAGCCCAACACCCCACTCCGCCCCAGCAGTTGTCGGTGTGATCGGCGGTGGCCGGATGGGCGCCGGCATCGCGCAGTCCTTCGCGGCCGCCGGTTCGTCCGTGACCGTGGTGGAGAGCGGTGAGCAGGCCTCGGCCGCCGCGCTGGACCGGGTCGCCACCGGGCTGAAGCGGGCCGCCGAGCGGGGCCTGCTCAGCGAGTCCGCCGAGCAGGTGCTCGCCCGCGTCACCATGGCGGACTCGGTCGACGGGCTGCCCGCCGACGCAGATCTGGTCGTCGAGGCGGTCCCCGAGGACGCCGGGCTCAAGGCGCGTGTGCTCGCGGCGGCCGAGCGGGCGGTGGGTGCGACGACCGTGCTGGCCACCAACACCAGCTCCCTGTCGGTCACCGAACTCGCCTCCGTGCTCACCCGGCCCGGCCGTTTCCTGGGCATGCACTTCTTCAATCCGGTGCCCGCCTCGGCGCTCGTCGAGATCGTCGTCGCGCCCCACACCGAGGCCGTCGCCGTCAGCGCCGCACTCGACTGGACGCACGCGCTCGGCAAGAAGGACGTGACCGTCAAGGACTCGCCCGGCTTCGCCAGCAGCCGCCTCGGGCTGGCACTCGGCCTGGAGGCGATCCGCATGGTTGAGGAGGGCGTCGCCGAGCCGGAGGCGATCGACAACGCGATGAGCCTCGGCTACAAGCACCCCATGGGACCGCTCCGCCTGACCGACCTGGTCGGCCTCGACGTACGCCTGGCCATCGCCGAGTACCTGCACTCCACCCTCGGCGAGCGCTTCGCCCCGCCGCAACTGCTGCGCGACAAGGTCGCCCGCGGTGAGCTGGGCCGCAAGACGGGACAGGGGTTCTACGCGTGGGAGTGAGCGAATCCCCGGACGGCGTCGCTTATCGCCTGGATGCCGGTGTCGCCACCATCGAGCTGCGCAGGTCCGCGCTCGACGCCCCCTTGCGCGGCGAACTCCTGGGCACCGTAAGCCAGTTGCGCGACGGCGGGGTGGCGGTCCGGGCTGTGCTGCTCACCGCGCGGGGCAAGCACTTCTGCGTGGGACAGGATCTCAAGGAGCACGCCCGGGCGTTGGAGAACGGGGCCGCGGCGGAGGGTGCCCGGTTCGCGACCGCGTTCACCGGGATCGGGCTGGCCGCCGACAGCGGGCTGAGCGGTGCGCTGGCGCAGGCGGTCGGTCCCTCGCGGGCCGCCGCGCTGATGCTGCTCGGTGATCGGTTCGGCGCGGAGGAGGCGCTGCGGTGGGGGCTGGTGCACCGGGTCGTGCCGGACGGCGATGCCGCTGCGGAGGGTCTGGCGCTGGCCAGGAGGCTCGCCGCCGGGCCGACCGTGGCGTACGCGGAGGTCAAGGCGCTGCTGCGGGACGCGCCCGGCGCGAGCCTCGCCACCGTGCTGGAGCGCGAGGCGGCGGCGCAGGAGCGGCTGGGGGCGACGCGGGACCACCGGGCCGCCGTAGAGGCGTTTCTCGCGCGGGCCGAGCCGTCGTTCGAGGGCCGATGAGCAGCCATTCACCCGGCAGGTCTTGCCTCGCCGGGGGAAACCCATCAGACTAGGTACCGAACGAATGGTCGGTAGGGAAGTTGGTGTGTCGATGACCAGCACAGGCACGGAGGCGTCAGCCGCCGGCTGGGACGAAGCGCGGCTCTCGGAGCAGTTCGATGCCACGATCGCGAAGGACCAGCGGATCGAGCCCCGCGACTGGATGCCCGACGGTTATCGCAGGACGTTGATCCGGCAGATCGCGCAGCACGCCCACTCGGAGATCATCGGGATGCAGCCGGAGGGCGACTGGATCACCCGCGCCCCCTCCCTGCGCCGCAAGGCGATCCTCTTCGCCAAGGTGCAGGACGAGGCCGGACACGGACTGTATCTGTACTCGGCCGCCGAGACCTTGGGCGCGGACCGCGCGGAGCTGACCGACGCGCTGATCGAGGGCCGGCAGAAGTACTCGTCGATCTTCAACTACCCGACGCCGACCTTCGCCGACGTCGGCGTGATCGGCTGGTTCGTGGACGGCGCGGCGATCTGCAACCAGGTGCCGCTGTGCCGCTGCTCGTACGGGCCGTACGCGCGGGCCATGGTGCGGGTGTGCAAGGAGGAGTCCTTCCACCAGCGCCAGGGCTATGAGCTGCTGCTGACGATGATGCGCGGCACGGACGGTCAGCGGGCCATGGTCCAGGACGCCGTGGACCGTTGGTGGTGGCCGTCGTTGATGATGTTCGGCCCGCCCGACGACGATTCGCCCAACTCGGCGCGTTCCATGGCCTGGAAGATCAAGCGGCACAGCAACGACGAACTGCGTCAGCGGTTCGTCGACATGACGGTTCCGCAGGCGGAGAAGCTCGGAGTCACCCTGCCCGACCCGGAGTTGAGCTGGAACGAGGAGCGCGGGCACCACGACTTCGGCACCCCCGACTGGTCCGAGTTGCAGCGAGTGATCAGCGGCGACGGACCGCGCAACGCCGAGCGGGTCTCCCGCCGCCGGGCCGCCCACGAGGAGGGTGCCTGGGTCCGGGAGGCGGCCACCGCCCACGCGGCCAAGCAGGCCGCCCGTACGAAGAAGAGCGAAGGAGCGGCGGCATGACGCAGGACTGGCCCCTGTACGAGGTGTTCGTCCGCGGAAAGCGCGGCCTGAACCACGTCCACGTCGGCTCGCTGCACGCCGCCGACGACGCCATGGCGCTCACCCATGCCCGCGACCTCTACACGCGGCGCAACGAGGGCGTGTCCATCTGGGTCGTGCGCTCGGAGCACATCGCCGCCTCGACCCGCGACGAGAAGGACCCGTTCTTCGCGCCGAGCGCCGACAAGGTCTACCGCCACCCGACCTTCTACGACATCCCCGACGACGTCCCCCACATCTAGGAGCAGGGAATGAGTGACGACCACGTCTATCTGTCCCTGGCCGAGGGGCACGACGACAGCGACGCCCGCTGGGCGTTCGGCACCGGCTTCGAGGACCCGCTGCACGGCGTCGACGAGACCGTGCCGGAGGGAACGGACTCCGCTCAACTGGCCTCGTATTGCTTGGCACTTGGTGACGACGCCCTCGTCAGCGCGCAGCGGCTGGCCCAATGGTGCACCGCCGCACCCGAGTTGGAGGAGGAGGTGGCACTGGCCAACATCGGGCTCGACCTCCTCGGCCAGACCCGCCTGCTCTACGCCCGTGCCGGCCAGGTCGACGGCACCGGACGCGGCGAGGACGCGTACGCCTACTTCCGCGACGCCGACGACTTCCGCAACGTACGGCTGGCCGAACTCCCCAACGGAGACTTCGCGTTCTCCCTCACCCGGCTGCTGGTGCTGTCCTCCTGGCGGCTGGCCGTCTTCGAGCGCCTCGCCGTCACCACACCGGACCCGGTACTGGCCGCCATCGCCGCCAAGGGCGTCAAGGAGCTTGCGTACCACCGGCAGTACGCCGCCGAGTGGGTCGTCCGGCTGGGCGACGGCACGGAGGAGTCGCAGCGGCGGATGAAGGACGCGCTGGCCGCCATCGCGCCGTACGTGGACGAACTCTTCGCGGGGGACGAGAATGAACTCTTCGCCGGGGCAGGGGAGTTGAGGTCCGAGGTGCTGGCCGTGCTCCGCCAGGTCACCGACGCGGCCGGGCTCGTGCTCCCCGAGCCGACACCGGTTCCCGGGCACGGCCGGGACGGAGACCACACGGACCACCTCGCCCCGCTGCTGGCCGAACTCCAGAGCGTGGCCCGCGCCCACCCGGAGGCGACATGGTGACCACCCTGATCGACTCGCGGCGCGCCTGGAACATCGCCGCGCAGGTCCCGGACCCCGAGATGCCCATGCTCACCCTCGCCGACCTCGGTGTCCTGCGCGGAGTGGAGATCGGCGCGGACGGCACGGTCGTCGCGAGCCTGACGCCCACCTACTCCGGCTGCCCCGCGATGGCCGAGATGCGCGCCGAGGTGTCCGCGCGGCTGCGGGACGCCGGATTCGCACGCGTGGAGATCCGTACGGTCCTCGACCCGCCGTGGACCACCGACTGGATCACCCCCGAGGGCCGCCGCAGCCTCGCCGAACACGGCATCGCCCCGCCCGGTGCCGCCCCGCGCGGTCCGCTCACGCTCACACTGTCGCCGACCCGCCGTACGGTGTCCTGCCCGCGCTGCGGAGCGACGGACACCGAGGAGACCTCGCACTTCGCCGCGACCTCCTGCAAAGCCCTGTGGCGGTGCCGCGCCTGCCGCGAGCCGTTCGAGTACGTCAAGGAGATCTGATGGCGAGCCCCCAAGGCCTGCTCGCGGCGAGCCCGCCACCTCCACCTGCGGCGAGGCTTCAACTCCCGCCCGTGGCGCGCCCCCGACTCCCGCTCGCGGAGAGCGGTCGGCTCTCGTCTGTGGCGAGTCCTCGGCTTGGCGTCGCGGTGAGCCGCGGGCTTCGGCCTGCGGTGGGTTCTCGGCTTCCGTCTGTGGTGCGTCGCTGGGTTCCGCTCGCGGAAGGCGGGCGGCTCTCGTCCGTGGCGAGTCCTCGGCTTGCCGTCGTGGCGAGCCGTCGGCTTCTGCCTGCGGTCGGTTCTCAGCTTCCGCTCGTGGCGCGCCCCCGACTTCCGCTCGCGGAGAGTGGCCGGCTCTCGTCTGTGGCGAGTCCTCGGCTTGGCGTCGCGGTGAGCCGCGGGCTTCGGCCTGCGGTGGGTTCTCGGCTTCCGTCTGTGGTGCGTCGCCGGGTTCCGCTCGCGGAAGGCGGGCGGCTCTCGTCCGTGGCGAGTCCTCGGCTTGGCGTCGCGGTGAGCCGTCGGCTTCTGCCTGCGGTCGGTTCTCAGCTTCCGCTCGTGGCGCGCCCCCGACTCCCGCGCCCGGAGAGCCGTCAGCTCCCGCCCGTGGCAAGCCCCCAGGCCGCCCCTGCGGCGCGCCCCCAACTCCCGCTCGCGAAAAGGACGGTGGACCAGTGACCGCCCCGGCCCCCACCACCCCCGCCCGCCCGGCGCGTCGCCGGCCGGCCTTCCACGCCCTGCGGGTCGCCGCCGTCGAGTCGTTGTGCGAGGACGCTGCCGCCATCAGCTTCGACATCCCCGACCATCTCGCCGAGGAGTTCGCGTACCGGCCCGGCCAGTCGCTCACGCTCCGCCGCGAGGTCGAGGGCCGCGACGAACGGCGCTCGTACTCCATCTGCTCCCCGGCGGGCGCGCGCCCCCGCATCGGCGTGCGGGTCGTCCCCGGCGGCCTGTTCTCCTCCTGGCTGGTCAACGACGTGCGCCCCGGAGACACCGTCGAGGTGATGGCCCCCACCGGCGCCTTCACCCCCGACCTGACCCTCCCCGGCCACCATGTCCTGATCGCCGCCGGTTCCGGAATCACCCCGATGCTGTCCATCGCGGAGTCCGTCCTCGCCGCCGACACCCGTTCCCGCGTCACGCTCTTCTACGGCAACCGGCGCAGCGACACCGTGATGTTCGCCGACGACCTCGCCGACCTGAAGGACCTGCACCCCGGCCGCTTTCAGCTCGCGCACATCCTGTCCCGCGAACCGCGCGAGGCGGAGATCCTCTCCGGCCGCCTCGACGCCGACCGGCTCACCGCGCTCGTCGACGCCCTCGTGGACGTGGACACCGCCGACCACTGGTGGCTGTGCGGCCCGCACGGCATGGTCCGCGACGCCCAACAGGTCCTCGCCGGACTCGGCGTCCCCGCCGAACGCGTCCACCAGGAACTGTTCTACGCCGACGACGAGCCCGTACGGACCAACGAACACATCGACAAGGCCTACGACGGCCCCGTCAGCCAGGTGAGCATCACACTCGACGGTCGCACCACCAACTCCGCGCTGCACAAGGACACTTCGATCCTCGACGGCGCCCAGAAGACCCGCCCCGACCTCCCCTTCGCCTGCAAGGGCGGCGTCTGCGGCACCTGCCGCGCCCTCGTCACCGACGGGACCGCGGACATGCGGCGCAACTACGCCCTCGAACCCGCCGAGGTCGACGCCGGCTACGTCCTCACCTGCCAGACCTTCCCCGTGTCCGACACACTCGCCGTCGACTACGACAGCTGAGGCGGGCCATGACACTTCGACTCGAAGTCGCCGAGGGCGTCGGCACGATCCGCCTCGACCGCCCGCCGATGAACGCGCTGGACACCGCCACACAGGACGGCCTGCGCGCACTCGCCGAGGAGGCGACCCGTCGCGACGACGTGCGCGCCGTGGTGGTCTACGGCGGGGAGAAGGTGTTCGCCGCGGGTGCGGACATCAAGGAGATGCAGCGCATGGACCACGCGGCGATGGTCGTACGGTCGCGGGCGTTGCAGGAGTCGTTCACCGCGGTGGCCCGTATCCCCAAGCCGGTGGTCGCGGCGATCACGGGCTATGCGCTGGGCGGGGGTTGTGAGTTGGCGCTGTGCGCGGACTTCCGTATCGCGGCGGACAACGCGAAGCTCGGGCAGCCGGAGATTCTGCTCGGGCTGATTCCGGGCGCGGGCGGCACGCAGCGGCTGGCGCGTCTGATCGGTCCTTCGAAGGCGAAGGACCTGATCTTCACGGGCCGGATGGTCAAGGCGGACGAGGCGCTCGCGCTGGGTCTCGTCGACCGACTGGCCCCTGCCGCCGAGGTGTACACGGAAGCCCATGCGTGGGCGGCGAAGCTCGCGCAGGGCCCGGCGATCGCACTTCGTGCCGCGAAGGAAGCGATCGACACCGGTCTGGAGACGGACATCGAGACCGGGTTGGCGGTCGAACGGACGTGGTTCGCGGGGCTGTTCGCGACCGAGGACCGTGAGCGTGGGATGCGGAGCTTCGTCGAAGAGGGCCCCGGCAAGGCCAAGTTCCAGTGACGCGAAGAGCGGGCCGGGGATGATCCCGGCCCGCTCTTTCCTGCTGCTGTAGGTCAGCCGAGCAGCTTCGTCGCCAGGGTCGCCGCGTTGTACGAGCCCCAACCGCTGGTGAAGTCCCAGCCGGTGGTGGCGGAGTAGGCGCCGTTGCTGCCACTGGTGATGTCGTGGAAGCCGGTGCCGCTCGCCGCGTAGAGCGCGGGGTTGGCGAAGCCGAGGTTGGCCTTGCCGGCCGCCGCGGCCTGCTGGTTGTAGAGCGCGCCGAAGGCCGCCCACTCGGGCGCGGCGGCGCTGGTGCCGCCGACCGAGGTCCAGGTGCCCTGCGAGTAGATGGAGACGCCGGGGCTGGGGTTGGCGTGTGCCGAGACGTCCGGGACCTGGCGGTAGCCGCCACCGGCGCTCTTCTGCACCGCGGTCTGCCAGCTGGGGATCTTGAAGACGGAGGACTTGCCGCCGCCACCGCCGGACCAGGCCACTTCCTTGCTGAAGGCGTTGGCGGAGGTGACGGTCAGCTTGGTGCCGCCGACGCCGGTGACGTACGGGTCGGAGGCCGGGTAGTCGACCGTGGTCGTGCCGTCGCCCGCGTCGTCCGAGCCGTCGTCGCCGGAGGCCGCGTAGAAGCCGAGGCCCTCGGCCGCGCCCGCCTTGAACACGGCGTCCACGGCGTTGATGTTGGAGGTGGTGCGCTGGCTCTCGGAGGCACCCCAGCTGATCGAGGTGGTCGGGATGCCGCTGTCGACGATGGCCTGGTAGGTGTCGACCTCACCGGCGTCGGAGTTGGGGCCCTCGAAGACGGTGACGTTCGCCTTGGGGGCGATCGCGTGCAGGACCTCGATGTCCAGCTCGACCTCGACCTGACCGTCACCGAGCGCGCCCGAGCCGCCGTCCACCTTCGAGACGGTCGGGGTGGGGGAGCCCAGGCTGTAGTTGGTGTCGTACTTGGTGATGTTGGACTGCGCGAAGCCGTCGAACTCCAGCAGCGCGATCTTCTGGCCGCTGCCGGTGTACGTACCGGAGACGTTGTAGCCGCCCTTGAGCTGCGCCGGGGTGTAGCCGCCGCCCGGGCCGTTGCGCGGGGCGACGGTGTGGGTCGCCTGGTGGTGCAGCTGGGCGCGGTTGTTGAGGCCGGTGACGTCGCTGACGAGGCCGGCGATGCCGGTCGGCAGGGTCGGCGCGGTCTCGTTGGCGTAGAACGCGCGGCCCGACTTGGCGTCCTTCCACGTCGACAGCTTGGTGCCGAAGGCCTTCTCCAGTTGGGCGGCGGTGCCGCTGGCGTCGACCAGCAGGTTGCCCGAGTGGACCTTGCCGACGGTGAGCCCCTGGGCGCGCAGGAACTCCTTGACCTGCTTGACCTCGGCGTCGGTGCGGCCGAACCGGGCCGCGAACTGAGCCTTCGTCAGATAGTGGCCGTACGAACTCGACCTCGGGTTACTGACGTTGGCGATGAACGTGTCCAGCGCCTTGGCGTTTCTGGGCGTCAGGCTGATGGCCACCGATATCCGCTTCGACGCGGAGACGGCGCCGGTGCGGGCCGCGTCGTGGTTGAGGCCCTTGAGGACATCTCCCGCGATGGCGGCGCGAGTTGTGTGCGGCTGGGCGGCGGCGTAGGCGCTGGGGACGGCGGCGGCGAGGAGGGCCGGTACCGCGATCAGACCGACCAGTTTCAGGCGTGACGTCACTGAGGTCCTCCGAGGAGTGGGGGGTTGCTGTCCCGGAAGCGGAACGGCTTCACCGTAGGAACATCAGCCCCACCCGCATAAGCGGGGGAACCCTTGCGTCGCGTGTTAACTGCGGATGTCACATGAACCGCGGATGACAGGTCAGCGGCGGGTGCGGAGCGCGCGAGGAGCCCGGATGCGACCGGGCTGACTAATCGTCACGGGCTGGGCGGTGGGCTGCTGTTGGTCGTCGTCGCCGACGCTCACGGTCGCCGCGCCGGAGGCGATGACGGCGACCGCCATCGCGTGGGCGAGCGCGGTCCGCGAGCGGACACCCACCTTGCGGTAGACCCGCGACAGGGTGCCCTCCACCGTCTTGACGCTGATGAACAGCTCCGCCGCGACCTCCCGGTTGGTGGCCCCGCCGCCGACCAGTTCGGCGACCCTGGCTTCCGTGGGCGTGAGTTCGGGGCGCCCCTCACCGTCCCGGTCACCGGCCTCCAGACGGGCCAGTTCGTCCCCGGCCCGCGCGGCCAGCGGAACGGCACCGATGTGCGTCGCCGTCTCCAGCGCCTCGCCGAGGGCTGTCCGTGCCGCGTTCCGGTGGCGGGCCCGGCGTTCGACGGCACCGAGTGCGATCAGGGTGCGTACCAGGTCGACGGGCAACGGGAGTTGGCGCAGCCGGTCCACGGCGGTCCGCAGTCGTACCGCCCCCTCCTTCGCCCGGCCGAGACCGGCCTCGCGCAGTCCCTCCGCCCGTTCCAGCGCGGCCAGTACGCTGCCGGGCGCGTCGCCGGACACCCGTGCGCGGGCCTCGTCGATCACCGTCCCGGCCGCGTCCGTCTCGCCCAGCACGACGAGGGCTTCGGCCAGGTCGCTGTACCAGTGCAGCAGGGGCGGATCGGCGGCGGACATGGCGGCGCCGAGTTCCTTGACGCGCTGCAGCGCCTCGACCGCGGCGGCAGCTCCCCGCGGGTCGCCGACGAGCAACTCGGCCTGCCCCAGCACCGCCAGCGCGCGCAGCAGGAACAGCCGGTCGCCGTCCGCCTCCGAGGCCCGCACCGCCTGCTCGGCGAGGTGGCGGGCCTCGTCGGCAGTGCCGCCGGCGGTCGCCGCGAGCGCTGCCGCGTACAGCGCGGGAGCAGCCTGTACGCCGGTCTCGGCCACGGCACGCGTGCAGCGGGCGGCGGTGTGCAGCGCCTCCCGGCAGTACCCGGCGCGCACTTGGATACGGGTGAGTGCCACCAGGGTCGCCATGAATTCCTCGACCCCGGCGAACTCCCCTATTTCCGAGAGGAGTTGAGCGACCCTCTCCTGGGCCTCGGTGACCTTGTCGGAGTCCAGGGCGAGGATCGCCCGCATCCGGATCAGCCCCCAGCTCTCCGGGCCCGCGTCGGCGCCGCCGGTCAGCGCGAGGGCCTCCTCCAACGCGGTGTCGGCCGCGACCGGTTCACCGCCCAGGGAGCGCACCCGGGCGAGAGTGGCGAGCGCCCCGATCCGGGTGTCGGTGTCGCCTGCCAAGGCCGCCTGCCGTGCGGCGCGCCGGGCATGCCGGGCCGCGTCCTCCAACTCCCCGCACAGCAGGCCCCGTACAGCTGCCCAGTGGTGCAACCACGCCTCGGCCTCCGGGTCGCCGTCGGCATCCCGGAGCCCTTCCTCGATCAGGGCGTGCGCGCCCTTCAACGCCTGCCCGGCATTGCGCAGCAGGACCAGCCGCGCCCGCACCCGCTGCCGCGCGGACCCCGACCCGGCGAGCACGGTCTCGGCGGCCTGCCCCGCCTCCTCCAACTGCCCTGCGTCACACGCGTATTCGGCCGCCGCCAACAACCGGTCGGCGCGTTGTACTGGACGTTCGCCGGGAGTGCGCCGGGCCGCGAGCCTGGCCAGTTCGAAGGCGGCGTCGGGCGCGCCGTCGCGCCGGGCGTGCTCGGCCGCGGCCATCAGCGTGCGGGCGGTGGTCTCGTCCTCGTACGGGTGGGCGAGCGCGAGGTGCCGGGCCCGCTCCACGGGCTCGGTGACCGCGTCGGCCAGCAGGGCGTGCGCCTGCCGACGGCCGTGCTCTGTCGCGTCGGCGTACACGGCGGCCCGGATCAGCGGATGCCGGAAACGTACGGTTCCATCGGCGTCGGCCGCCGCGACACCGAGCCGTTCGGCTTCCGCGAGGTCGGCGGCGGGGTCGTGGAGCCCGGCGGTGCGCAGCACGGTGAGAGTGGGATGGGCGGCGGCGCTCGTGACGAGGAGGGTGCGGCGCGCGGATTCCGGCATCGAACGCACCTGGTCCAGGAGCAGGGTGCGCAGCCTTCGGGGTACGGGCAGCGTGCGGCCGAGGCCGACGGCGGCCGCGTCGTTCGGGGCGGTCCGCCCCAACTCCAGTGCGTACCAAGGGTTTCCGGCGGCGGCGTCCTGGACGGCGCGCAGTACCGCCGGTGGTATGTCTGTGTGCAGAAGCTGCGCCACCTCGTCGTCCGTCAAGGGCGGCACGGGCAGTTCGACGCTGCCGGGCGGGCAGCAGTGCGGCCGTTCGGGCTGCTCGCCCTCGGCCACCCGCTCGGCGGCCACGACTCGTACGTCCAGGCCTTGGACACGGCGTACGACGAAGGCGAGCACCTCGACGGTGGGCCGGTCGAGCCACTGGAGGCCGTCGAGGACCAGCAGCACGGGGCCGGTGGCGGCGAGGGCGCGCAGCACTTCGAGCACGGCGACGCGGATCGCGAGCCGGTCGCGGTCACCGCCCGGTTCCCGGCCGCGCAACAGGGCTGCCCGCAACGCCACTTGGGGCTCAGGCGCCAGCGCGTCCAGGCAGCTCTCCGGCACCCGTGCGAACAGGTCGACGAGGCCGGCGAACGGGAGCCGGGCGTCCCCCTCGGCGGGCGAGCAGTGCAACACCGTTCCGGACGGCTGGACATGCGCGGCCGAGGACGCCACGAGGGCGGCGACGAGCACGGACTTGCCGATCCCGGCGGGACCGTACAGCAGTACTCCGTGACGGTTCGTCAACTCGGCCCGGGCGGCGTCGAGCAGCTCGCGGCGCCCGGTCAATGACCGTACTTCCGCGGCACGTTCAGGCATCTCTGCATGTGCTCATGACAACCGTTGCGGAATCGCCTTGTCAATCATGGTCCGGAGTGGCGGACGAGGTCCGTGCGCTTGCCCGTCGTTCGACAGGGACGTGATGCCGATGCTGAAGGATTGGCGCATGATCTCCATTTTTGGCCGCTACTGTGACGTGTTTCCTGCTTCATAAGCCACTGAATATGCGTGAACCAGCTGATCAGCCGTACAACAGCCTGGTCAGCGGATGTCGTGCAGGAAGTAGGAGAGAACGATGACTGATCACGGGGCCGATCTGGTGATCCGGGCCGGTGCGATCCACACACAGGTGCCCGGCCAGGCACCGCAGCGGGCGATCGCCGTGCGCGGCGACCGCATCGCCGCCCTCTCGCCCGACCCGAACGGACTCGACCACTGGGTGAGCGCGCGCACCACGGTGCACGATCTGCCCGGCGCCACGGTACTGCCGGCCTTCGACGACACCCACACCCACCTCATCTACGCCGCGCTCGGCGCGCACGACGTGCCCGTCCACCAGGCCCACGACATCCCCGAGTTCCTGGACCTGATCCGGCAACGGGCCAGGACCACCCCCGAGGGCGAGTGGATCCGCACCACCACCAACTGGCAGGAACTCAACCTGGCCGAGCGCCGCATGCCCACCGCGGCCGAGCTCGACCGGGCGACCGACCGGCACCCGGTCCTGGTCAAGCGCGGCGGCCACAACGACGTCGTCAACACCTACGCGCTGCGCCTGGCAGGCATCACCGAGGACACCCCCGTGCCGCCGGGCGGTGTCATCGGCCGCGGTGCCGACGGCAGGCTCGACGGGCGGCTGATCGACAACGCCATGGGACTGGTGGAGCGTCTGGTCCCGGCCCCGGACCGGACCCGGCGCGTCGACGGACTGCGCCTTGGCTCCGCTCAGTACGCCGCCACTGGCATCGGCACCGTGCGCGACTGCGCGGTCACCCCCGAGGACTACGCCGTGCTCCGTGCCGCCCGCGAGGCAGGGGCGCTCAGCACCCGGATTCGGACCCTGATCTCGGCGCTCGGCATGACCAGTGCGGCCCAGGTGGAGGACCTCCTCGACGTCATGGAGGACTGGCGCGACGACTCCGACCCGTGGCTGCGGGTGTGGGGCGTGAAGTTCGGCCTCGACGGCGGGTTGGAGGCCGGCGCCACCGAGGAGCCGTACGCCTGTGACCACGCCTTCTCCGGCACCCTGATCTGGGAGCCCGACGCACTGGTCGAGGCCGTCGAGTCCGTGGTCCGGCGCGGCTGGCGGGTCGGCACCCACGCCTACGGCGACCGCGCGGTCCGCACCCTCCTGGACGTCTACGAACGCGTCCTCGCCCGCAACCCCGGCCTGCCCGACGGCACGCTGGTGATGGAGCACGGTGGCCTGGCAGGACCCGAACAGCGCGCCCGCGCCGTCGAGTTGGGCATCCCCGTCACCATCCAGCAGCCGCTCCTGCACGACACCGCCGAGGTGGAGGAAGGCTTCTGGGGCCCGGAACGCGTCGCCCGGCTCTTCCCCGCCCGCGGCTGGATCGACCTGGGTGCCCAGGTCAGCGCCGGATCGGACTTCCCCGTAGGCCAGTTCGGCGCGATGCGCTCCGTCTGGGGCATGACCACCCGCCAGACCGTCATCGGCGTCAAGGGCCCCGAACACGCCATCACCTACGACGAGGCCGTCACCCTGCACACCGTCAACGCGGCCCGCCTGTGCGGCGATCAGGACCTGCGCGGCACCCTCACCCCGGGCCGCCTCGCCGACCTCACCGTCTGGGACCAGGACCCCGCGCTCTGCTCCGACGACGCCCTGCGCGACCTGAACCCCGTCCACACGATCGTCGGCGGCCGTCTCGTCACCCGGTAGCGAGGCCGCGCAACGGAAACACACGACTCGCCCGGCACGCAGCAACACGGCGTCCGGGCGAGCAAACGTTCCTTCAGGCGGCCGGCATCGTACGGATCGCAGCGATGTCAAACTGGAGGCGTACCTTCTCGCTCACCATCGCACCGCCCTCGGCCAGTCGGGAGTCGTAGGTCAGACCCCAGTCGGAGCGGTCGATGGTGGTGGTCCCGTCGAAGCCCACGCGCTCGTAGCCGAACGGGTCGGTGACGTGGCCGATGTAGGTGAGTTCCAGGACGACGGGACGGGTCGTGTCCTTGATGGTGAGGTCGCCGAGCATGCGGTAGACATCGTTGCCCGCCATTTGCACCGCGGTGCTGGCGAACCGCATCCGCGGGAAGTTCGCGGAGTCCAGGAAGTCACGGCCGACCAAGTGCGCGTCGCGTTGTTCCACGCCGGTGTCGACGCTTCCGGTGGACACCACGATCTCGGCCTGCGAACGGGCGGGATTGCGGCCGTCGAAGTAGAGCCGGCTTTTGTATTCGGCGAAAGAGCCGCGCACGGTCGTCACCATGGCATGCCGGACGGAGAAGCCGATCCGGCTGTGCGCGGGGTCGATCATCCACTCCCCGGTCAGCGCCGCCAGAGCGGGATCGGGCAGGCCGGACGAGGTGAAAGCCGGTGGGGCGGCCGGACGTCGCGGAGCGGCGGGGGGTGCCGGGCGGCGGAGGGGCGCAGCACGGTTGAACAGGTTCATGTATCACGTAGTTACTGCACGCCTGATATCGCCGCAAGCCTTCATCAGGAACAGACAGCAGCGCGAATCGGCACTGACACGCTTAAATACCGCCACCTCGCGGACCGTTACCACATTTCCCACACATATTCGCCACCTGAAAAGCGGCGACCGCCCATTCGGCGAACCGTTCAACGTGCCGTTCAGCGCACCGGGAACCCGAACGAATACCCCTGCTGCTTCAGCCACGGCAGGATCTCGCGCAGGGCGGCCACGGTCTCGGAGCGGTCGCCGCCGGCGTCGTGGAACAAGATGGTCGGCCCGTTGGGCAGTTCGGACTTGACGGTGGTGATGATGGCGCCGGTGCCCGGGAGTTCGAAGTCCTTGGAGTCGACATTCCAGCCCAGCGGGCGCATCCCCTGCGAGGCGGCGAGGTGTCGGCTGTACGGCGTGAAGGCGCCGCCCGGCGCCCGGTAGTACTCCGGGCGGACACCCCCGGACGCCTTGGTGATCATGCTGGCGGCGTCCAGGATCTCCTTCGACTGATAGGCCTCGGACTTCTTGTCCATCGTGGTGTCGTGCGAGACGGTGTGGTCGCACAGCCGGTGCCCGGCCGCCACCACCGCCTTGACCAGGTCCGGGTGGGCCTCGGCCTGCGTGCCCACCATGCAGAAAGTGGCCTTCACGCCGTACTCCCGCAGGACTTGGAGCACCTCGGGCGTCCAGGTCGGGTCCGGCCCGTCGTCGATGGTGATGTTGACGCCCCGCGCGCCCTTGTCGGAGGCGTGCACGATCTCCTCCGACACGGTCGTCACCCGGGCCGGCGCCGAACTCGACGCGCCGGGGCGGGCGTTGGCTCCATTCCGCTGCGCGTCGACGACTCCGGCCTGCGCGGTCCACACGGAGGTGGCCGCCGCCACCGCCGTCACCCCGACCGCCGCCGCGAGTACCCGGCCGTACCATCCCCGCCCGCCATGCCGCGCCATGTCCGCCCTGTTCCCTGTTCTGTTGCCCGATTCCGTGCATTCGTCAGGACGGTATAAACGAGCGGAAGGATCCCTCTGTTACGGATCACGGACAATTTCGCGGGACTTCCGGGACAGACGACGATCTTGGCCGGCGCAGGGCGAGGTGAAGCGCAGAGCCGTGGTGAGATCCTCGGGCGGTCGAGGGTCAGGTGGTACCGGGTGCACAACAGATGGCAAAGGCCCATCAGTTGGACGGTGCCGATGTTCGCGCCGACGCACATAACAGGTACGGTCCGCCGGCCCGTGCGGCGCGCCCGGCAGGAAACGGTCCGGGTCGAACACGTCCTGCTGCTTCCAGACCTGCTCGTCACGGTGGATCAGATGCGGGCTCAGCAGATACCAATCGCCGGGCTCCAGGCGGGTCTTGCCGAAGTCGAAGAGGAAGTGGTTCCGCCGGACCAGCAGCAACGGCGGAACTCCACCGGGTCCACGGCGCCCAGTTCTTGGCTGAGCCGGCGCTGCCACTGAGGGTTTCAGATGGTGCCAAGTCCCGCCCGGATCGGGCGAGATGAGCCGCAGCAGCTTCACCTCCAAGTCCCGCGTCCGCCGTGTCGGAGGGATACCACCGAACACGTTCTGGGTGATCGGCCGGCCGGTAGGCGCGTGCCGGCTCTAGTCGTTTGCAGGGCATGAAAACGGGGCTCCCCCTGACCCTGTGATGACACCCGCACGAATGCGAGCAGTCCGCACCTCGATCCGCTGGAGGGGGTGTACGGGATGAGGAATCGTGGAGTCAGGCCCTGGACCGCTCCCGGCCGGTGCTGCCGACGATGCCCGGCGATACCGCCCGCCGACAGAAGCCCGCCGCTGGGCTGCGATGGACGCCAAGAGGCTATGCACGTACTGTCATAATGTCCCGATATAAAACATTTGATCCGGTGTGGTGCGCTGCGAAATGTCTTTCTGATCAGGCTGGTTGAGATGTGGCCGACAGGGCAGTCACCGGCAGGGCACACCGTGCCTCGGTTCGCGGGACGGGAGTATCGATGACGACTGCCACACCGACGCACAACGGCCGGAACTGGGCCACGCGAAGAGCTGCCAAGCGGGAACGCCTGGCAGGCGCGAGCGGGCACACCGACGGCAAGTTGATCAGGCCGGACGCACTCGGGGCGCTGCTGGAAGCGGTGATCCGACCGGGCGACAAGGTCGCTCTGGAGGGCGACAACCAGAAGCAGGCCGACTTCCTCTCCCGCACCTTGGCCGGCTGCGACCCGAAGAAGCTGCACGACCTGCACATGCTGATCGGTTCGGTCTCGCGCAGCGAGCACCTGGACCTCTTCGAGCAGGGCATCGCTTCCAAGCTGGACCTGGCCTACGCGGGCCCGCAGAGCGTGCGGGTCGCGCAACTGGTCGCGGACGGCACCGTGTCGATCGGCGCGATCCACACCTACGTCGAGCTGTACGCGCGCATGGTGATCGACCTGCGTCCGGACGTGGCGTTGCTGTGCGCGTCGGCCGCCGACGAGCACGGAAATCTGTACACCGGGCCGAACACGGAGGACACCCCGATCATCGCGGAGGCGGCGGCGTTCCACGACGGCGTCGTCATCGTGCAGGCCGACGAGATCGTCGCCGCGGGGGAGCTGCCGCGCGTGGACATTCCCGGCGACTGGGTGGACCTGGTGGTACAGGCCGACCGGCCGTTCTTCCTGGAGCCGTTGTTCACCCGCGACCCGAAGGGCATCGGGCCGCTGCAGATCCTTCAGGCGATGATCGCGCTGCGCGGGGTCTACGAGCGCCACCAGGTCGTCTCGCTCAACCACGGCGTCGGATTCAGCACGGCCGCCATCGAGCTGATTCTGCCCACCTACGGCGAGCAGCTCGGGCTGAAGGGCAAGATCTGCCGCAACTGGACCCTGAATCCGCACCCGACGCTGATCCCGGCCATCGAGTCGGGCTGGGTCGAGACGATCCACAGCTTCGGCGGCGAGTCCGGGATGAACGACTATGTCGCGGCCCGGCCGGACGTCTTCTTCACGGGCGCGGACGGTTCGCTGCGGTCCAACCGGGTGCTGTGCCAGCTCGCGGGCCAGTACGCGATCGACATGTTCATCGGCTCCACCCTGCAGATGGACTACGAGGGGAACTCCTCCACCGTCACCGAGGGCCGCCTGTCCGGTTTCGGCGGGGCGCCCAACATGGGACACGACCCGCACGGGCGCCGCCACTCCACACCCGCGTGGCTGGACCTGCACCACGGCGAGGGCGCCGGGCTGCGCGGCCGGAAACTCGTCGTACAGATGGCCGAGACCTTCCAGTCCAGCGGCACCCCCACCTTCGTCGAGTCCCTGGACGCGATCAAGGTCGGCAAGGACGCCGGCATGCCGATCACTCCCGTCATGATCTACGGCGACGACGTGAGCCATGTCGTCACCGAAGAGGGAGTGGCCTACCTGTACAAGGCGACCAGCCTGGAGGACCGCAAGGACGCCCTCGCCGCGATCGCCGGCGTCACCGACCTGGGCCGTAGCACCGACGCTTCGACCCTTGAGCGGCTGCGCCGCGACGGCCTGGTGGCGCTCCCCGCCGATCTGAAGGTCGACACCTCGCTGGCCACCCGTTCGCTGCTCGCGGCGCGCAGCATCGGCGACCTGGTCGCCTGGTCCGGGGGCCTGTACAAGCCGCCGGCCCAGTTCCGGAACTGGTGAGGCGAGTGGTGGAAGCCATGACCACCACCGAGACCGTTCGCCCAGGTGTCCTGGCCCCTTCCCGGACGCCCGCGGACACCGTGGCCGAGACACTCGGAGACCTCGCCGGGCAGGCCCTGCGCGAGGAGGCGCTGCTCACCCCCAAGCCCGGCCTCGTCGACCGGCGGGGCGGCGGATCCCATCACGACATGGATCTGCCGGTGCTGCTGGCCTCCGCCGACGCACTCGCCGCGCCGATCGCCGCGTGCGCCCGCGTGGCACAGGTTCTGCCGCTCGGCCCCGCGCTGCGAGCCGAGATCGGTGCCCTGGGACGGGCGGGCGAGCAGCGCATGCTCGACGCCACCGGCGGAGTGAACACCCACCGTGGAGCGCTGTGGGCGCTGGGACTGCTCGCGGCCGGGCTGGCCGCCACCGGCACACTGTCGGCCGCGTCCGGCTTCGCCGCGCGCCTGGCGGACCTCGACGATCCCGCCGTGCCCTCCCGTGACGCCTCGAACGGCGGACGCGTTCGGCTGCGCTACGGCGCACCGGGGGCCATGGGGGAAGCCCGCCGGGGGTTTCCCCACATCACCCGGGTGGCGTTGCCCGCGCTGCTGGCCGCCCGCGCGGCCGGTCACGGCGAGCACACCGCCCGCACGGACGCCCTGCTGGCCTCGATGGCAGCCCTTGAGGACACCTGCCTGCTCCACCGGGCCGGCCCCGAGGGACTGCGGACCGTGCGCGGAGGTGCCCTGGCGGTGCTGCGGGCGGGGGGCTCGGGCACCCCTCACGGCGGGGCGCTGCTCGGGGAACTCGACGCGGTCTGCCGTCTCCGGGGTCTGTCACCCGGTGGCAGCGCCGATGTGCTGGCCGCTGCCCTCTTCCTCGATTCAGCCCTCCCTCTCACCGCGGACAGGAGCAGATGAGATGCGCACCCTGCACTACACCTTCCCCGCCACAACGCCTCCGGCCCGCCGCGCCCACGTCGGCGTGGTCGGATCCGGAGACCTCGAGATCCTGTTGGAACCCGGCGACGATCAGAACGGCTCGACAGACCGGGCACAGGTGACCGTCCGCACCAGCGTCGAGGGGTTCGACGAGGTCTGGCAGACGACCTTGGAGCGCTTCTTCGCCCGTACTCCCGTACGGGGGGCCTGGGAACTCAACGACTCCGCCGCCACTCCGGCGCTCGTCACCCTGCGCCTGCAACAGGCCGCCGAGGCGTCCGGCGCCGCCTCATCCAGCACGGCAGAGGGCGAGGACACGTCATGACCAGTACCACCAGCCACGACAGCGGTGAGCGGAACGAGGTCGCCCGCGCGCTCGGCGCGAGCATCGACGGCCAGTCCATCGACTGGCAGCGCGTACTGCACCGCCACAGCTTCCTCGAACTCGATGCCCTCGGCCGGGCGGAAGCCCTGCTGGACGAGGGCTCGATCCGTGTGCTGTGCGGGCCCTTCGAGCGCCTGGAATCGCCCTGGCTGGAGCCGCAGAACGTGACACCGCAGTCCGACGACGGCGTGATCGTCGCCCGCGGCACGATCGACGGCACCGGCGTCGTGGTCCTCTCCATCGAGCAGGCGTTCCAGGGCGGCGGCACCGGCGAGGTCTCCGGCGCCAAGATCTCCCAGGCGCTGCGACTGGCGGCGGCGGACAGCCGTAGCGGTACGCCGGTCCCGGCCGTACTGCTGTTGGAGACCGGAGGGGTGCGCCTCCAGGAGGCCAACCTCGGGCTCAACGCGGTGGCGGAGATCTGCTCCGCGCTGCTGGAGCTGCGCCCGCTGGCACCGGTCGTCGGCGTCGTGGCGGGGTCGGTCGGTTCCTTCGGCGGTATCAGCATCGCCACCGGACTCTGCACGCACGTCGTCGTCACCCCGGAGGCCAGGATCGGGCTCAACGGCGCGGCCGTCATCGAGCAGGAAGCCGGCGTCGAGGAGTTCGACTCCTCCGACCACGCCCTGATCTGGGCGGTCGACGGCGGCGAACAGCGCCGCCGCACCGGCCTGGCCGACACCCTGGTCGTCGACGACGCCGACGCGTTGCGCGACGCCGTACGCCAGGCCGTCGCGGCCGGAACCACCCGGCCGGGCGCACATCGCAGTGAGCGACTCGACGTCCTGGACGCCCGCCTGGCCACGATCGACCCCGCGAACCCGCCCGAGCCCGCCCGACTGCGCGAGATGTGGGGCGACACCTACGACATGCCGCCCACCGGGCCCGCGACCACGCACCGCGGCAGCGACGTACAGCCCCAGGCCGGGACCACTCACTCCTCCATGACACCCAGTCGGCGGGGACGTACCTGGATCACTGCCCTGTCCGGCACCACCCCGCGCCCGGTGATCGATTCGGTACTGCGCGCGGACACCGACGAAGCCGTCTACCTGGCCGTCGTCCCCGACCCCGACAACCACTTCTACCGGGCCCGGCAGGGGCAGGTCGGCGTCACCGAATCCGCGGCGCTCGCCCGCACGATGCGGGAGATCACCGCCGAGGACGACGGCCGTGCCGAGCGCCGTGCGATCGTCGCCGTCGTGGACCTGCCGAGCCAGGCGTACGGCCGGATCGAGGAGATGGCCGGCCTGCACCAGGCCATGGCCTCGGCCGTCGACGCCACCGAGGCGGCCCGCGTCGCCGGACACCCGCTCATCACCCTCGTCGTCGGACAGGCGCTGTCCGGCGGATTCCTCACCCACGGACTGCAGGCCTCCCAGATCCTCGTCCTCGACGACCCCGGCGTGGAGATCCACGCCATGCACAAGGAGGCCGCCGCGCACATCACCCTGCGCACCGTCGACGAACTCGACCGACTCGCCAAGAAGATCCCACCGCTGTCCTACGACGTCCGCGACTGGGCCACGCTCGGCTTCTGCGACGGCCTGCTCAGTGTCGAGGACGCCGACACTCCGACCGAGGGCGATGTGCGCTCCGTCGCACGGGACATCGCGGACGCCGTCACCCGAGCCCGTTCCGGCCCCACCGACCTCTCCAACCGCCTGGAATCCGTACAGGCGAAGAAGGTCAGAAAAGCCTCCAGGACCGTGCGCGACACACTGGCCCGGCAGTGGAACGAGCAGTGACCGACGAAGACGGCACCCGTGCACATGACCTGATCCGGCTCACGGACCCGGCCGTGCTCCTGACCGGCACCGAGCCGGACTGGGTCGCCCGGTCGCTGCTCACCACCCCCTGGGTGGTCGTCCGCCGCGCCGAAGCACCGCCCGGCCACCTGCCCGTCGGCGTGCGCGGTACGGCCCGGCACGAACGGCACGCCGCCCGGATCCCGCTACGAGCCGCCGCCCGTACCGTCCGACCCGAAGAGCTCAGACCCGGGGACGGCACCGACCGGACACCGGCGCTGGCCGCCCTGCGTCAGATCGGCCCATTGCTGGACGAACTCGGCCTCCCCTGGGGCCCAGTGGGCAGCGTGGGCTTCGAGAGGGCCACCGGTCGGCCGGTCACCACAGCGGCCAGCGACCTCGACCTCATCGTCCGTACCGAGACGCTGCCCACACCCGCCTGGGCAGCCGGCCTCCACAACCGCCTCTCGGACCTGCCGGCCCGCGTGGACTGTCAGATCGAGATGCCCGCCGGAGCCGTCGCCCTTGCCGAACTGGCCGCCGGCCCAGCCCAGTTGCTCCTGCGGACCCGCAACGGACCCCGCCTGACCACGTATCGCCAGGAGCACGCCCCCACCGTGCCCCCGGCCGATCGCCGCCCGCACCGCGATCCGCAGAGCGTCCCGGAGCGGCCATGAGCATCGCGCTCCTGTTCCCCGGACAGGGCTCTCAGTACGCCGGGATGCTCCAGCACCTGCCCCGGACGCCCGCTGCCGCCCGGACCTACGAGCAGGCGCGCGACATCCTGTCCACGCTCGAAGGCGTTCCCTCACCCCTGGACACCGCGGACGCCCTGGAGTCGACCACCAACGCCCAACTGGCCCTGCACGTGGCCGCGGTGGTCACCGCCCGCGCGCTGACCGACGACCACGGACTGGCCGTCGACGCCGTCGCGGGTCACTCCGTGGGCGCCTTCGCGGCCGCGGTCGTGGCGGGCGTCCTCGGCCTCGACGACGCCCTGCACGCGCTCCAGGTCCGGGGCATCGGCATGGAAGCCGCCTGCGCCGAAGGATCATGGACCATGGCCGCCCTGCGCGGCCTGCCCGCTCCCGCCGTGCAACGACTCCTGGACGACGTGACCACCCGCGCCGACCCACTCTGGATCGCGAACATCAACGCCCCCGACCAGATCGTCGTCAGTGGCACCCGCGGCGCACTCGACACGCTCCGCCGCCACGCGCCGGCCGCGGGCGCCAGTGCGCTCACCCTCCTGGACGTCACCATCGCCTCCCACTGCCCCCTGCAAGCCGACACCGCACGCGCCGTCGCCCACGCGCTCGCCCGGGTCACCCCCGGAGAACAGCGACTCGCCTACTTCGCCAACACCACCGGCAGACGGCTCCTGCACGCCACCGACAAGATCCTCGACGACCTCGCGCAAGCGGTCCGACAACCGGTCCGCTGGTACGACGTCGTACGGCTCATGCCCGAAGTCGGTGTCACCGCGACCCTCCAGGTCTCGCCCGGCCACGTCCTCACCGCCCTGGCCGCGCGGGAGAACCCGTCGATGACCAACGTCGCCCTCGACGACATCGGCATCACCGCCGCCGTGCACCGAGCACGCCGGGCGGCAGGGCCCTGACCCACCCGCGACAGCCCACGCCCGGAGGAGACCATGAGCACGCCGTCGAGTGACCCCGCGCACCATCCCCCGTACGATCCCGCCGTCCTTCCGCGGACCCGTGTGACCCTGCGGCCCATCGGCACCAGCCTGCCCCTGGGCTACCTGGCCTTCGCGCTCGGCATGATCGTCCTGGCGGCCGACAGCCTGGGCTGGGTCAAGAACGAACAGCTGCTGGTCGGCGTGCTGTTGGCCAGCTACGTCTTCCCGCTCCAGCTCATCGCCACGATCATGGCCTTCCTCGGCCGCGACACCGTGGGCGCGACCATCCTGGGCCTGTTCACCACGAGCTGGCTGGCATTCGGCCTCCTCGACATCGTCAGCCGCCCCGGATCCACGCCTACCGTGCTCGGCCTGTTCTCCCTCTCCTTCGGCGTTGTCGTCGCGGGCCTGGCCGTCGTCGCCTCCCACGCCAAACCCCTCTTCGCCGCCGTCCTCACCCTGTGCTCGGCGCGCGCCGTCCTCGACGGGCTCCACAACCTGACAGGCTCATCCGCTCTCCAACTCGCGGCGGGCTGCGTCGCACTGGCCGCCACTCTGGCCGCCGCCTACCTCGGCTTCGCCCTGCTGATCGAGAACGCCTGGCCCCATGCCGTCCTCCCCCTGCTGCGACGCGGCGAAGCAGCGGCCGCCCTGGACGGCAAGCTCAGCGCCACTCGGCCCGGACTCACCGGCGAACCTGGCGTCCGGGAGCAACTCTGAGAAGCTGTTGTCCTTCCGGGCTCGAGGACTGCGTTTCCGCTGGTCGGGCAAGGGTCGGCGATCCCGTGGGAGTTGTGGTCCGGCGTGCTGTCGTTGCCCGGGAGGCCGTGGATGCCGTCGGTGGCCGGGCTGTTGGAGCACCGTGAGCTGGGTGCTCGCCGTCGTGGGCGAGACGCCGCCTGGACCGAAGGGACCGCGCCGGGCGCCGAGGAGCAGTCCGGAAAGCCGCCGCAGGTGCCGGAGGGCCGCGAAGACGAAGTCGCAGGTCCCGATGTGGCGTGAGGGGCTGCCGTGGTCGGTGCTGCAGGTGGACCACCAGCGCATCCTGCAGGTGCTCGCGAACCGGGCCCGTCTCCCTCAAGGGCCGCTGACTTGCCAGGAGATGGCCGTGGCGTTCGGCATGGACATGAGGCCGGCACGGGTGGAGGCACTGCGGTCGAAGGCGAAACGCATGGTCGCGTGCGGCTGGCCGGCCGAGCAGCAGCCGGGCCGGTTCACGCCGGCTGTGGGCGTGGCCGGGCCGGGTGGCCGGTGCGCATCAGGTGGGCGAAGAACCGCTCGACGATCCACCGCTTGCGCACCACCACGAACCCCTTCTGATGGTCGCCGCGTTTGACGATCGTCAGCACCGGCGCGAGCGTGGCCAGGCAGTGGACGATGAGGCTGCCGGAGCCGACGACGGCGTCCGCCTTGACCGACTGCGAGTCGATCACCCCGGCCGACGGCTCCGCATCCCGCACCGGCCTCTCGCGGATCCTCGTACGCAACCGGTCGTGGAACTCCCATGTCTTGTGGCGGAATCCAGGCGTGTTGACCCCTACCAACGAGATGGCCTGGCGATGGATGACCGGCCTCCGAGCTCAGTCCTTCCGCGTGATCCCTTCGGTCAGCTGCTCGCCGGACGTGTGGGTCCAGCTGGCGAGGATGTCGAGGGCCTCTGCGGAGGGTGAAGCGGGTTCAGGGGTGAGGATGGTGAGGTTCTGGTCGGGGTCGCCCTCGACGGAGAGGACGACGTAGTCGAGGGTGAGGTCGCCGACCAGCGGGTGGTGGAGGCGTTTGGTGCCGTTGGTGTGGGCGAGGACGTCATGGTCGGCCCACATACGGCGGAAGAAGTCGCTCTGCACGGACAACTCTCCGATCAACTCGGTG
The DNA here is from genome assembly GCF_000716435.1 of Streptomyces xylophagus. Taxonomy (GTDB): domain Bacteria; phylum Actinomycetota; class Actinomycetes; order Streptomycetales; family Streptomycetaceae; genus Streptomyces; species Streptomyces xylophagus. Next base: position 463,004 of record NZ_JNWO01000003.1, on the reverse strand, counting down.
AGTTGGGGATCGTCGGGATGGCGTCCGGCGTACAGGTGCAGCGTGGCCACGCAGTCGCTGGCGGCCGTCTCCCAGTAGTCGGCGTACAGGGCGTGGGCGGCCTCGTCGAGGAAGACGTAGCGGGCGAAGTTGCGCTCGCGGTGGGGCCGGGCCTGGAAGTCGGTGAAGAGGGCGTGGCCGAGCCGGTTGGCGGCCAGGACGTCCATACGTCGGCCCAGGACGATCGCGGGCGTGCCGAGTGAGTCCAGGGCCCGGTACAGGACGGGGCGCACCCGTTGCGGACTGAGCGGTCGCCTGCGGCGGACCTGGGTCTCGGTGGGCCGGGCCAGATCGAAAAGGTGGGCGCGTTCGGTGTCGTCCAGTTGCAGGGCGCGGGCCACGGCCTCCAGGACCGCGTGGGAGACGCCCTGGGTACGGCCCCGTTCCAGGCGGACGTAGTAGTCGACGCTGACCCCGGCGAGCTGGGCGACTTCCTCGCGCCGCAGCCCCGGGACCCGGCGGGCGCCCGGCTGTGGGGCGAGGCCTGCCTGTTCGGGGGTGACCCGGGCCCGGCGGGTACGCAGGAACTCCCGGATCTCGACGCTGCGGTCCATGAATCCACCGTACGGCCGCCCCCGACCGTCGGCTGCCCGGAAAGGGGTACTGCCGGACCCCCGGTGGAAGGGTGCCCTTTACGGCGTCCCGGGCGGGGTCGGCGGGTGGTTGCCTGGATTACGGGCCCACCGCACCAAGCACCCCGCCCAGAGAACAGGACACCCCCCCATGGCTCCCTCGACCTCATCGAAGCTGACCGGCACCGTCGCGCTCGTCACCGGCGCGAGCAGCGGTATCGGCGCCGCCACCGCCCGCCTGCTGGCCGAACACGGAGCCTGTGTGTCGCTCGTGGCCCGCCGCAAGGAACGGCTGGACGACCTCGCCGCCGAGATCGAGAAGGCGGGCGGAACGGCCCTGGTGGTGGAAGCGGACATCACCGACCGCACCCAGGCCGAAACCGCCGTACAGCGGTCCGTCGAGCACTTCGGACGGCTGGACACCCTGGTCAACAACGCCGGCCTGATGCTGCTGGGCCCGGTCGTCGGTGCGGACGCCGAGGAGTGGGAGCGGATGATCGCCGTCAACGTCCAGGGCCTGCTCTACACCACCCGCGCCGCTCTCCCGCACCTGCTCAAGGCAGCCGACGAGAGCCCGCGCCGGGTCGCCGACATCGTCAACATCAGCTCGATCGCCGGCCGCGTGGCATGGAACGGATACGGCGTCTACAACCTCACCAAGTTCGGCGTGAACGGGTTCACCGAGTCCCTGCGCCAAGAAGTCACGCAGCGGCACGTGCGCGTCGGTGTTCTGGAACCAGGTGGCGTGGACACCGAGCTGGGCTCGCACAACGACCACAAGGCGGAGGTCCGAGAAGCGATCGGCACCTTCTACGAGCAGACCGAGGTCCTCCGCCCCGAGGACATCGCCGACGGCGTCACCTACATGGTCACCCGCCCCCGCCACGCCTCCGTCGCGGAGCTGTGGATCATGCCCACCGACCAGGCTTGACCGGTCGAGGTCCTGGCCTCATCTGTCGCCCGGCCACCTGCCAGGTCATCACCCATCACCACCACACCGGGTGCCGGGACACCGCACCTGAAAAGGAATCCCTCATGAGCAAGGTCATTTTCGTCACCGGTGCCGGACGCGGTCTGGGCACGGACATCGCCCGCGAGGCCCTCGCCGCCGGCCACCAGGTCGTCGCCACCGGCCGCCGCCCTGGAGAAGTCGAGAAGACTCTGGGCGGGCCGCGGGACGATCTTCTGGTCACCAAGCTGGACGTCACCAGCCTGGAGGACGCCGAGGCCGCCGCGCGGGCCGCTGTCGACCGCTTCGGCCGCATCGACGTCCTCATCAACAACGCCGGGAATTTCTTCGCCGGCTACTTCGAAGAGATCACACCCGACCAGATGCGCCAGCAGATCGAGACCAACCTCTTCGGCCCCATGAACGTCACCCGCGCCGTCCTGCCCGTCCTGCGCAAGCAGCGCGCCGGCCACATCATCACGCTTTCCTCCTCCGCCGGTCTGATCGGCCAGGAGTTCTGTGTCGCGTACGCCGCCTCCAAGTTCGGCGTGGAGGGCTGGATGGAGTCGCTGCGCTACGACGTCGAGCCGTACAACATCCACACCACGGTCGTGGAGCCGGGCTTCTTCCGCACCGAGTTGCTCGTCGACGGCTCCACCATCTGGCCCGAGCCGACCATCGACGACTACGCCGAGCGCACCAGGGCCACCGTCGCGGCCTGGAAGAGCATGAACGGTCAGCAGACCGGCGACCCCGCCAAGCTCGCCCGCGCCCTCCTGACCATCGCAGACCAGGACAAGCCCCCGCTGCGCTTCGTCGCCGGCGCCGATGCCATCGAAGGCGTCGAAGCCAAGGCCGGGGAACTCCTGGCACAGGCCCAGGCATCCCGCGAACTGGGCGGCGACCTGGCGTACGACGAGACCAACGCCTGAGCACCAGTCAGTGACAGAGTCACACATCGGGCGGCCCGGGCCGCCCGATGACGGGTGTCCTCGTTTTCGAAGCCGCAGCCATCCTCACAGGTCAGCCAACGGAAGTGCTCGCAATTGGGCTTGCGATCGCTCTGGCGTTTGAGATTGTGGGTGGGCTAGTCGGCTCTCCCGGTGACGAGGTCGCCCACAGGTTTCGCCGGAGTCATGCCGGGATGAAGCGCGGCCACCAAGGTGGAACGTTGGCCGGGCACAACGGGGTGGGGTAGGAGTCCGGCATGCCGAGCCGTGTGACAAGGAACCAGGCGAACCACAGGGTGAAGACGAGCCCTGCGATAAAGGCCGTCCTGCGATGACGTTTCCCGAGGGTGTTGTCCAGGATCACCCACGGAACCGCAGCGGTGATCCATGTCGCACCGCGCGAAACCCTGGGTGGAAGCGGGAGTTCCCGAACTCTGCGGTGGTTGCCGTCAGTTCACGAGTCGGTGATAGCCGGGCGGAGAGGCCCCCGCACCACGATCTGCTGGTGCCGGCGGACTGAGGTGCGTTGGGAGGTCGGTCGCGGGTGGTCGGACGATGAGGCCGTTGAGGGGTTCGGTGCCGTCGACGAAGGTGCGAGCGAGATCGGACAGGCGGCGGTTGTGGGCGCGGGCGTAGGCGCGCAGTGCGGAGAAGGCCTGTTCCGTGTCGATGTGGAGGCGTTCGGCGAGTTTGCCCTTGGCTCGTTCGATCAGGATGCGGTTGCTCAGTGCGGTCTGGAGTTGTTCGGCGAGGATCGTGTTGCGGTGGGTGGTGCGTTGTTGCAGGAGGCTGATGGTGGCGATGTCGGCGAGGGCCTGAGCGATGAGGGTGCCGGCCGGGTCGAAGGGGCCGGCGTCGGTGTGGAAGAGGTTCAGGGCGCCGACGGTCTCGTTGCGCAGGCGCATCGGTATGGCCTGGACCGCCGCGAACCCACTGTGGCGGGCGTGTGCGGTGAAGTGTGGCCAGCGGTGGATCTCTGTGGTCACGTCGGGGACGGAGATCAGTGTGCCGGTGCGGAAGCTGTCCAGGCAGGGGCCTTCGTCGTTCTGGAGCTGGAAGAGCTCGAGCAGGCGTGCCTGTTCGCTGGAGGTGGCCATCACTCGGAGTTCGCCGTTGCGGTCGGCGATCAGTACCCCTGCCGCGCTCACCCCGAGCATGCCGACGCAGCGGTCGGTCAGCAGGCACAGGAAGTCCATCAGGTCGAAGTCGGCGACCAGATGGTCGGCCAGCTCGACGAACGTCTGGGACAGGAGCTGCTGGTCCCATGTGCGCACTCTTGCCGCCCCGTTACTGGATTCGTGCACGGTGTGCGAGGTCACTTGGGTTCTCCGTCGTCCGCTCGCTGAGGGGAAGGACCAGTGCCCGCAGCACGGTTGGGCCCGGTTGCCGGTAGAGCAGGCCGATGTCGTGCCATCCTCGTGACCGGAATCCGGCGCAGGCCGCGCGGTGGGTGCGGTCCACCAGGGTGGTGGCGAGATGTGCCGGGTGGTCGGCGAGCAGCAGTTCCTGGAGACGGTCGGCCAGGCCGTGATTGCGCTCGGAGGGGCGGATTACGATCTCGCTGATGGCGAAGACCCGTCCGGACGCGGTGAGTTGCTCGACGTCTTCCGGGAGTGGTCCGCGGAATCCGCTCCACCAGGAGCCGTCGCGCGCTATGGGGAATCCGGATGCGTAGCCGATCAGGGCGGGTGCCTGCGCGGTCAGGGTGGTGAACCCCGGTCGCCAGGTGTCGCGGGTGAGGCGGCGCAGGAAGTCCTTGCGGCCGTGGTGCTCCCAGCTGGGCGTGGTGGCGCAGGACTCCGCGTACAGGTCCGCCATGTCCTCGCGCAGGCCCTCGGTCTGCCAGCGGTTGAGCCGGCGCAGGTGCAAAGGCGTCGTGCGCGCGGCGAGCGGCCGGTGGCCTGAACGGCCGCCCGGTCGGGCCGACTTGGGCGGGGCCGTCACAGCACACGGCCCGGGAGAGTGGGCAGGCCCGGAAGGAGCTGATACGAGGCCGCATGCGAGGGGGAGAGCTGCGGGGGTGGCCGGGTGCCGGCGAGGGCATCCGGGAGGGTGCGGAAGAGGAAGCCGGAGCCGGTGAGGGCGACGAGGCGTTCCAACGCCGGGCCGGGGTGGTGCAGTTGCAGGGATCCGCCGGCCGCGACCGTGTGCAGCAGGGCGTAGAGGAAGGCGTTGAGGCCCATGGAGTCGCGGAAGGTCACGGTGGTGACATCGACGTCGATGGCGCGGATGCCGTCGTGCAGGCACCGCTCCAGTGACGCGTGCACCAGGGGCGCCGAGGTGAGGTCGATCTCGCCGGTCAGGGTGATCAGCGTCCGGTTGTCGGTGTCGTGCCGGTGGACGTGCAGGACGGGTGGGATGCCCATGGGCGGGGTGCCTCGGTTCACGAGACCGTGCCGGGCTCCCGGTACGGTCTTAACTGTCGTGCGGGCAGGTGAACGACCGGTCCGGCAGCCGACATTGCGGGAGCGTGGGACCCAGCCGGTTTCCTCGGGGATGCGTGCGGCGAGGGGACGATTGATCCGCTCTCCACAGGCACGTGCGCCAAGCAGCAGTGGCCCGCCGGGGTCTGGGACGTCCGTACCCAGCATATTCCTCGGGCCCGTTGCGTGGTTGGCCCCGGAGAGGGGTACCACGATGTTTACACAGCGCTGATTGGACGGCTCCGATGGCCTTCCGCCCTCGACAGGGGGCACGGTCCTTCCCGGCCGACCTGAGCGGGCTCCTTACCCACGACAGCGATGCGGGTGACCGCTCGGATGCCCCTGATTCCAGAACACAGCCGCCGCAGTCCGGCCGGTGCGGTGTGCGCACCGTTCTCCTGCGGCGGCTGTGTTTTCTGCGGGGAGGGCAGTGTTAGTGGCCGGTTGGTGCCGGCATGTGCAGCAGTCGTTCGGTGATCTCCCGGTACTGCCGGAGCGTGAGCCGTAGTTCCTCGGTCTGCGGGTCCGTGTCCTGGTCCTGCCAGCCTGCGCGCAGGACGCGGCGCCGTTCTGCGAGGCTGTCGGTGAACTGGGTGACGACCTCGTCGAAGACGGCGTCGGCTTCTTCTACCGCCTGGCGAGGGTCGTCGACGAAGGTGTTCAAGGCCTGCTGGAGACGCAGGGGGAGCTTGTCCCGGTCGCCCGGTGGGACAAGCTCCGGGGCGGGTTTACGACCGGGACTGTCGGTGCTGGTGCTGGTGCTGGTGCCGGGCTCGCGCGAGGCATGACCGGATTGGGTGTGGAGTGTCTGCGGAGCGCGCCTCGTCGCGGGATCCGGGGCCCCGGGTTGGGGTTGCCGTGCGTGTTCGGCGCTGTGCGACATCAGGTGCTGCTTCCCTTCGTGGGGCGTCGGTTCAGTGCCAACGGCCAGTGGCCGTTGCCGTCGGGAGACGGCGGGAGGCGCCGGTCGCCGTCTCCTGCCTGTTCGGCGACCAGCGTCTCGAAAAGGCTCCGGGCATCGAGCATGGCCTCCCGCATTTCCTCGGTGTCGCCCTGGCCGTGTGCCGCCGTGTGCACGTTGCGGTAGCCGTGGACGTGGGCGGCGTGGTGGACGGAGAGGGCGGCGAGCTGGTCGTCGAACTGTTGGCCGTCGGGGAAGCCGCGGTCCCTCGCCAGATCTGCGAGGAGTGCGTCGGCCGCGGTGACGGCCTTCTGGGGCGAGTCGACGAACTGTTCCTGGATGTCGGCCCATTGAGCTACGTACTGTGCGCGGGCCTCGGGCGACAGCGGCTGCTCCTGGAGGGAGCCGTGCCGCTTGACGCGTTCGCCGAGTTCCTGCTCGGCGGCCTTGGTGTCGCCGTCGTGGTCGGCGACGGCACGGTCGTACTCGGGTCCGAAGCGGTGCTTGAGCCCGCGCCCGCCGTCGGCCCGGATGCGTCCGCGTCCGACGATGAAGAAGACGGCCGCCGCGATGACGATCACGGCGATGATCACGATGGTGAGCATGGCGGCCTTCTCCGGCTCTCGGCTCGTAGGGTGTTCGGTTTCATGTGCAGGCACCGCCAATTCCCCTGAGCTGATTCCGCGTTGGCCTGCCGGGTGGCGTCCACGTGATCCGGGCGCCGCCCGGGGCGGTGCTGGTCAGTGCTTGAAGGCGTCCTTGGCCTTGTCGCCGGACTGCTTCAGGTTTCCGGAGATCTGGTCGGTCCTGCCGTGCCGCTGCAGTCGCCTGTTGCGGGTGGTCCGGCCGATGCGTTCGGTGACCCGGCCTTTGAACGCCTGGGTCTTGTGCTTGATCGTCTGTTTGACGCTCATGGCTGTCCTCTGCTTGTTCGCTGGATGGGCTCCCGCGCGTGATCGCCATAGGGGCCGCTCGTCCGGCGGGCGGGGGAACGGCCTGGTCTGGGCTACCCGCGACTGCGGCCGTACCGGCGGCCACGGCCCCGGCTTCGCCCGCCACCGCCGCGCCCGCGCCTCGCGAAGCCGAAGATCCAGACGATCAGGAGTACGGCGGCGACCCACCAAAGGGTCTGCATGGTGAAGCCGAATCCGAACACCACCAGGATCAGCAGAAAGAGAAGAATCCACAGGATCATTGCCGGACCTCCAGATCGCGGGAAGTTCCTGATTCCGCGGGGTCCGGGCGAAGCGGGGGAGGTGGAATGCCGCCGGACAATCCGGAGTGGCACAGCCCTACGCCGTGCTGTCAGTCAACGCCTGGCGACCTCCCGTGTCAACGGAGTGTCGACGCTGAGGAGCTCTGTGAGCTGGGAGGGGGCCGCTGGGACAAACGGAGCCTCGGCGGGAATGCCGACAGGCTCGGCCGGCGTCGGCAGGATGTGGTCCTCCCACCAGGACAGGCCCATCACGGTGGCGAGCAGGACGAAGGGGGTCGAGGCCGGAAGGATCAGGGCGTACATGTGTGCCGCCTGCGGTGGTATGCGTGCGAGGCGGCGGGCGCGAAAGGGTGCCCGCCTGGGGCGCATCGATGCCGTGCCGGGATCCGGTGGCGACGGCGGGTGGGGGAGCGGCCCGTGGGGGCGGGACGGTTCCGGCACTGATGCGCGAGGTGCGCCCACGAGGGAGCGCGAGAGGTGATCGACGCTGCCGGGGGCTCGGGCCGTACCAAGCACGGTAGTCCTCGCGGCACTCCCGGGACAGGTGTCAAGTGGCCATCTGTTCCCGGGTGGCCGACCGGCACCCGGGCGCTACCCGCAACTTCCGGGCAGAGCTACGCTGTTCGAACAGGCCCCAGCCCCCGGCAGTGCTGCCTTGCGCCGCTCCGGGGAGGCCCGCCGTGTTCGTCCTGCTTCTCATCGTCGCCCTGATCCTGTTCGGTTTCGGGTTCCTCAACCCCCTCTGGTGGCTGGCCGCGGCCGTGCTGGTCCTTCAGCGCCACCCGCTACGGCCGCGGTCCCGGGGGGAGGCTGGATCCGTGGCGACGGTTCCGATCCCGGGGAGCACCGGCATTGCCGGGACCGTCGGGATCGCCAGGTCCGCTGGGATCGTCGCGACAGCTGTCGGCACCGGGCGCGATCGAGGTGCGAGGACCGTCGGGACCGCGACGACGCGGATGACCGATGAAGTTGCCTGACATCCAAGGGGTCCGGGTCGGCTTCGGCCGAGCCGGACGCGCCGAAATCGTGGAGAGGCAGATGCCATGCGTCGCACAACCGCGGTTCCAAGGGGCTGGTGGGATCCGAAGTCCGAGACCTCGGTAGGGAATCCGGCCGGACAGGATGCCGTGGCGCTGCGTGCCGAGGTCGATCAGCCGGGGCTCGCGCCGGCCGCCGGTGCGGTCGTCGACCAGGCTTGCGGCATGGTGATGGTCCTGGTCCCGTGCCGCCGTGAGCCGGCCAGGAACCTGCTGGTGGATGTCTCGCGGCAGTGCGACACCGAGCTTCCGGAGGTGGCATCGGCTCTGGTCGCCACCTGGGAGGGCGAGCCGCTCCCAGGGCGGGTGCAGCGTGCGCTGCGGCACGCACTGCGGCGGCTCTACGCGGAGGACCGGGGGTGCGACTCGCGACCGACAGACGAGACGTCCGGCTCAAGGCCTGCCATGTGAGAACGCTGGTGAAGCAGGCTCCTTCGACCGCGGCGCAGCTGGTGAGAGGCAACTGGCTCGCCGCTGAACGGCTACGGAAAGGACGGCTACGTAGTGAGGAATGCGCTGCGAGGTACGCACCATGCTTCACATGACCACGCCCCGTGAAGATCAGCCTCTGTCGAGGGCTGTGACTGCGACAGGCGATGCGGCTCCTGCAGGTGGTGTCGCAGCACAGGCCATGAAACAGAGGGCTCGGCGACCCACCCTTCGGATGAGGCATCTGCCGACCCCGCACCTGACCCACCGGGTCCTCTTGACCGGAACTTTGAAGAGCGTGTAGCACGAAAATATGGGCAGTCGAGCCACTGATGCACACTCGCAGAAATATCTGTCGCGCATTTCTGGAACTCACGCAACCCGAAAAATCTCCTTCTGGTTATGCCAGCGAACTAAATCTTCCGCTCGTGTTCGCGGAGGCCCAGCAGCGAATGACGGCGGAAGAAGCGAAGATGATGATTCAGGTCCTGGTCTGCGACTCGGTCCCCGTCGTGCGGGACGGACTCAGGTCGGCTCTTGTCTCGGCGGCAGACATGGCCTGTGTTGCCGCGACCGGATGCGCCGTCGAAGGTCTCGCAGCCGCTCGACAACTCTGTCCCGATGTCGTGATAACCGATCTGAGTCTAAAAGGGATGGACGGTGTCACTTTCGTCCGAGAATTGGCCCTGAATGGAACAGAGGTAAACCCAGGGGTGGTCGTATTCGCAAACGATACGACCGATGTGGCCATAAGGGAATTATTACGGTTAGGAGTGTACGGCCTCCTTGAAAAGGAGGCCGGGCAGGAGCAACTTCTCGCCTCGATCAGAGCCGCAGCGCGGGGTGAGCTCATGCTCGCGCCGCATGTGATTCACCGGGTCGTCGAATGGCTCAAGGATGACGATTTCGATCAGAAACCGGAACCCGATCCCCAGGTCACCGCCCTCACCCAGCGCGAGCGGGAAATACTGCTGCTGGTGGGCGAGGGCCTGTCCGTCAAAGAAATGTCCGTCAAGCTTTTCATCGCCGCCACCACGGTTCGGACCCACATATTTCGACTGCGGCACAAACTCAATGTGCGGGATCGTGCGCAGATGGTCTCGTTCGCCCACACGTCGGGGCTGATGCGGCTGCCGACCGCCATGTGACGTTCACTGGACGCCGGCCGTGGGACCGCGTGCCTCGGCATCGGGCACCGTTGTGGCGGTGCCGACGGACGCCTCCTCCGGTGTCGCCTCCCCGGACGAGGTACCCGAGAGCTCGATCAGATACATCGCGGCCACGACGAGGCCGCCGCCGGCGATGGTGGACATGGTCAGGGACTCCCCGCCGAAGACCACCGCGGAGATACCGGCGAAGACGGGTTCCATGGTCAGCACCACGGCCGCCTGGGTGGGAGTCACGTGCGCCTGCGCCCAGGTCTGCACCATGTAGGCGAAGGCCGACGCCAGGACCGCGGTGATGAGTACCGCCGTCCACTCGCTCCTGCCTCCGGGGGACCGCAGTCCCGGGCCCTGGAAAAGGGCCCCCACGAAGCACATCGCGGAGACGGTGGCCATCTGGATCACCGTCAGCGCGTAGGGATCCCGGCCCGGGGACCAGCGACCGAGCGCCACGATGTGCAGGGCGAAGCAGACCGCGCACAGCAGGGTGAGCAGCGCGCCCGAGCCGAAGGCGACGCCGTTCAGGGTCATGAGCGCCAGGCCCGAGGCGGCGATCACCACCGCCACCCAGACCAGCGGGCGCAGCCGGGTCCGGAAAAGAAGGCACGTCAGGAGGGGGGTGAACACGACGAACAGGCCGGTCAGGAAGCCCGAGACGGCGGCCGACGTGGTCTGGAGCCCCATGGTCTGAGTGATGTACGCGAGGCCCAGCAGCAGACCGATGGCCGCTCCCCGCCCCGCGACTCCGCGATCCATTCGCCGAAGGGCCTGCGGCCGGAGGACGGCCATCAGCACCGCGGCGATCCCGAACCTCCACATCAGGAAATCGAACACGGGCAACCGTGCTGTCGCGTCCTTGACGACCACGAAAGTGGCCCCCCAGATCGCCGTGACGACCAACAGTCCGGCGATGGCCCCCATCTGCGACCGGTTCAGGCGGGTCCGGGCAGGCGAATCCGCCGACAGGTCCGGCGAGTTCGACAGGGGCGGCGAGTCCGGCGGATTCGGCCGGCTCGGTGGGTTCGCAGACAAGACGGTTCCTTCCGCTTGCGGATCCTCGCGGGGGCAGGACGGGAACCGGGTACAGGTCGGTGGGTCCGCGCGCGTCACGGGTTCCCAGCGGGGCGTGGATTACGCGTACCTTGCGCCTGTTCGTCCCGGGCTCGCGGTCACCGACGTGCCTCCCGCGTACCCGGCGAACTCCTCGGCGGCCGAGTGTCGCGCATGGCCGGGGGCGGTCAATCCGTCGGTGACCCGACCGCCGTGGTGCGGACGGGCAGGCAGTGGCGGAGCAACTCCTCGTAGTACGGCACCTGTTGGCGGTGGAGCTCGGCAAGCGGCGGGTGATTGTCCACGGTGAACTCGTACTGACGCGCCGCGCGCTCGAACCCCACGCTCTCACCGGCGTCCTTGTGCCACTCGGCCGCCTTGAGCCACTCCTCCCGTGTCCCGTTCGACCAGTTCAGCGTGCCGGGCAGGAAGGTGAGCCCGACTCGTGCGCAGTACGCCTCGACGGTTTCCGCGGGCCGGTCGAGCAGTCCGTCGGAGTCGATCACCACCGGAACGGTTCCGGTCGCGGCGCGGACCGCCTCGAACAATTCATACAGCCGCCGGAAGCCGATCTCATCGGCCGTGACATCGGGATTGAGTGCGTAGTGCGAGGCGATGACCTCGGCCGGCTTCCGGATGATGAACGTGTGCTGGACCTCCTTCAGAAAGCGCTGGTCCTCGAGTACGCCGGGGTAATAGAAGTCCGTAGTGTCCTTGAAAAAGACCCGCCACCCCGGCGAAAAATCGCGTATGGCCTCGATCAAGTCCTTTTCCGTCTCGATCCTGCGGTCCCCCACATCGGTCGATCCGAAGTCCGAGAGATGGGAGAAGGGTTCATGGAGTGTGACGACGTCGTCGCGCTCCATCATCATTCGCAGGAAGGCGGTGGAACGCGATCGTGGCGCACTCCAGAGTGCGATGACACGCCGTCCGCCGGCCTCGCTCGCCTCTAAATTCGTCGCGACATTCGTCTCGATCATTTTTCCTCCACGGTTTCCTGGGCAAATTGACGTTACCATCCGAGCCCCCGGCTCCGTCGTGACGGAGTACCGGATTCCCTCCGCTCCCGCAGCCAGGGTAATTACCGTGCTCACGGCCTGAACTGGGCTTCTTTCCCAACTACCGGCTCAACCTCCGTCCGGCGTCCCGGAATGTAACTGGTACACGTACACGGTCGTCAACGGTCCGTTGGTCCGGAGGTGGATTCCGTAGCGAAACCTGGAGGTGTCAAGTAATCACCTGGGAGGAAGACGCCCGGTGCCCCGACGCGATTGGATCGTAGCAGTGGAATTCCTTACCGTGAAGGACGTGAAAGGAGAGAGAATTTGACTGCGATACCCGGACCGCCCACCGAAGAGTCACCGTACGATCCCGTCGACCTGACGCCCTGTTTCAACAACACCGGTATATCCCCGGCCTCGGACACCGGGCGCGGATCATTCAACGTCTGGGGCAACTCGTTTCCCGCCGAATCCCTGCCCTCCGGCCGGGCACCGGTCACGGTCGACGGCGTCCCGTTCCGGTTCCCTCCGGTCGGCCGAGGCAATGACAATGTGCGCTGCGCCGGCCAGTTCGTCCCGGTGGAGACCGGGCGCTTCGACTGGCTGCATCTGCTCGCCGCGGCGGAGCGGCGCACCGAGGACACGATGGCCATGCACTTCGAGGACGGCACCGTCGACCCCGAATGGATACGCGTCTCCGACTTCTGGGCGGCACCCGCGCGGTTCGGTGAGACGAAGGCGTTCGAGACCCCGGTGATGCACTACCCGCATCACGTCCAGCAAGGCGTGAGCGCCCTGCTGTGGGCCCAGCGGGTCCCGGTGACGCGCAGAGCGGATCTCAAGGGCTTTCGCCTGCCGCGCAATGTCGCACTCCACATCTTCGCCGCCACCCTGCAACAGACGGCGGTCGTCGCATCGGAGCACAGCCATGCCCAGTGAACTCGCGCATCGACCCGCCATCGTGGCACCCCCGTTGTGGTACCGGGATCCGATCAGCTGTCTCCAGTCGACGTTCGGGACGGTCCTCGCGCAGCACGGCGAGAACCCGCTGTTCGTCCTCGGAGCCGGCTGGGAATTCCTGTACATCCCCGACGACGTCAGGCCGGAGGAGTTCTACTACCCGTGCCGGTACGACGGTGACCTCGGTCGCGCCCTGGCCCCCCACCACGCGCTCAACTCGTCCTGGTGGCGCCCCGCGGACCAGCGCGATCCCCTGCGCGAACTGCGGCGGGCGCTGTCCGAGCAGCGACTCGTCATCGCCGCCGTGGACAACTTCCACCTCCCCTTCCGGCCGGCGTTCGGCGATGTCCACGCCGCGCACCTGCTGGTCGTCCACGGGCTGGACGACGAGCTGGGCCTGATCCATGTGACCGACGCCATGCCGCCCGCCTTCCAAGGGCCCATTCCGGTCGAGGACTTCCTCCGTAGCTGGGGATCGGTCAATCCGCAGGACGAGCAGGACGCGTTCTTCAGCGAATCCCGGATCCAGCAGCGGTGCCTCTCGGTGACGGTGGACGCGCCCTACCCGGACCTGACCCGCGAACGGCTCGCCGGCTGGCTGCGGGCGAATCTGACGGGCTTCGAGCAGCCGGACACACCGGTCGGCTGGGGCGGCTCGGCCGGACTCGACCGCTACACCCGTGACCTTGTGTCCCGGGCACGGGCCGGAGAGACCGGTGCGCTGCAGAGCCTCTACACGTTCGGCTGGGGGATGCAGGCGCAGGCGGCGCTGCACGGCGAGTTGCTCCGGGACCGCGGGGCCGCCTGGAACTGCCCGGGGCTCGCGGAGGCGGGACGGGCGGTGGAAGGCGTGGCCCACGCGTGGACCGCGCTGCGGATGACCGGAGCACACGGATTCGGCGCCCCCGCCGAGGTCGCGGACGACCTGCGGTGGCACGCGGGAGTACTGCGCCGCCGCTACGCCGAGGCGCTCGCGTCCGTCGAACGGGCGGTGGGCGAGCTGTGACCGAACTCCCGGACGCCTCCCGGACCCCGCACCGGAAACTCGCGCTCACCGAACCATGAAGGAGGACCACATGAGCAAACTCGCAGTCCTCGGCGGAACCCCCGCCGTGCCACGGACGCGACGCGCCGTCGAGTGGCCGGTGATCCAGGACGAGGACCGCAAGGCCGTGCTCGACGCGCTCGACGGAGGGCGGCTGGTCTCCGACACCAACGGCGAAACGCCGGTGACCGTGCTGGAGCGCCGGTGGGCGGAGCGGTTCGGCCACGCCCACTGCGTGGCCGTCACCAACGGCACGGCGGCCCTGCAACTCGCCCTGGCCGCGCTGGGCGTAGGGCCGGGGACCGAGGTCATCGTGCCCGCGCTGAGTTTCATCGCGACGGGCCTGGCTCCGCTGCACAACATGGCGGTACCGGTCTTCGCCGACATCGATCCGGTCACCTTCAACCTCGACCCGAGGGACGTCGAACGGCGCATCACACCGAGGACGGCCGCGATCATCCCCGTCCATCTGCACGGCGCGCCGGCGGACATGGACGGGATCACCGACGTGGCCCGCCGCCACGGCCTGGCCGTGGTGGAGGACGCCGCCCAGGCCCCGGGCGCGACCTATCGGGGGCATCCCGTGGGCAGCATCGGCGACATGGGCGCGTTCAGCCTCCAGGTCACCAAGAACATCCCGACCTGCGGCGAGGGCGGTCTGCTGGTGACCGGCGATGCCGGTCTCGCCGAATCCGCCCGCAGGGGACGCCAGTTCGGCGAGGTGATCGAAAGCGGCAGGGACCGGGACTACGTCTCCCACCAACTCGGCTGGAACCACAAGATGAACGGCCTGCAGGCGGCCTTCGCCTGCGCGCAGCTCGACCGCTTCGACCGCTACGAGCAGGCCCGGCAGACGAACGTCACCCGCTTCCTTGCCCGCCTGGAAGGACTGCCCGGCCTCACCGTGCCCACGCCGCTGCCCGGCACCACCCATGTATGGCACATCCTCCGGTTCCGGTTCGACCCGGCCGCGGCCGGACTGCCCGGGATCACCGACACGGCTTTCCGGAAGGCACTGCGCCGCGCACTGCGGGCCGAGGGAGTTCCGATGTCCCAGTACCAACTGATGCCGCTGCCCGACCAGACCGTGTTCCGCGATCACCTCGGCTTCGGCCGCGACTACCCGTGGGCGGCTCTCGAGCCCTCGGCAGAGCCCGTACCGGAGCAGGTACCGGCGGATTCCCGGGCTGAGTATCCGGTTGCCCACGCGGTGATCCGTGATTCCCTCACCCTCCAGAAGCGGCACCTGAGCCCCACGAGCGGTGAGCTGCTGGATCGTTACGCGGAGGCCTTCGAGAAAGTGTGGGAGAACCTCGACACGGTCGCCACGCTCGCCGGGGCCCGATCATGACCGCCACGAGCCCGACCCCGGCCCGCCTCTCGGCCCTGCGCGCCACCGCCACGCGGGTGCGTGAACACGTCGCCGACATGTGCGCGGGCCCCGAAGGAGGGCATCTCGGCGGCTCGTACTCGGCCACCGAAGTACTGACCGCGCTCTACGGCGATGTCATGACCGTGGACCCGGCACGGCCGACAGCCCCTGAACGGGACCGTTTTGTGCTCAGCAAGGGCCATGCCGCGGTGGGCCTGTACGCGATCCTCGCGGAGAGCGGCTTCCTGCCCGTCGAGGAACTGCGTGAATACGGCCATCCCGGCAGCAGGCTGATGGGCCATCCGGTGAGGGCAGTCCCCGGAGTCGAGGCCGCGACCGGCTCACTCGGCCACGGACTCGCCCTGGGATGCGGTTTCGCCCTGGCCGCGCGCCTGGACGGCAGGAGTTCGAAGGCCTTCGTCCTCATGGGGGACGGCGAACTCCAGGAGGGTTCCGTATGGGAGGCCGCCATCGGCGCCGCCTCCCTGGGACTGGAGAACCTGGTCGCCGTGGTCGACCGCAACTCCCTCCAACTGACCGGCCCCACCAACGGAATCGCCGCCATGGAACCACTGGCGGAGCGGTGGCGGAGCTTCGGGTGGGCCGTGCGGGAGGCCGACGGACACGACGTCGGAGAACTCGTCCGGAACCTGGGCAGCACCCCGTGGGAGCCGGGCCGCCCCAGCCTCCTGATCGCGCACACCGTGAAGGGCAACGGCGTTCCGTTCCTGGCGGGCCAGGTCGCGAGCCACTACGTCACCCTCACCGAACGCAAACACACCCGGGTCAGAGCCGTACTGCGCGACGCGCCCGTGTCCCACAACACAGGGAAGGATGAAGTCCGTTGACCACAATCCCGGCCCCGGCGGCGACCCGCCACGCGTACCGCGACCGTCTGATGCGACTTCTTCAGCAGGACCCCCGGCTGATCTGCCTGGACACCGACACCGGCCTCTTCAGCCCGGACGACATCAGCGCCGCCGGCGACCAGTACGTCAATCTGGGGATCGCCGAACACAATCTGATGGGCATGGCGGCCGGGCTCGCGGCCTGCGGGCGGATGCCGTTCGTCAACACCATGGCCGCCTTCGCCAGTGCGCGGGCGCTGGAAGCCGTAGAACTCGACATCGCCTACCCGGCTCTGCCGGTACGCATCATGGCGACGCACGGCGGCCTGGCCGCCGGGCACCTGGGCCCCACTCACCACGCGCTGGCGGATCTGTCGGCGATGCGCACCCTGCCGACGATGACCGTGGTCGTACCGGCCGACGCCGCCGCCACCGAAGCCGTCGTCGAACAGAGCCTGGACCTGCCGGGCCCGTTGTACGTACGGCTGGGCCGCAAGGCCACGCCGGCGATCGACACCGACGAGCCCATGATCATCGGCCGGGCCCAACTGCTGCGCCGGGGAACGGACGTGGTGCTGGTCGGCTGCGGACCGTATCCCGTGGCGGCCTGCGTGGAGGCGGCGCAGCTGCTCTCCGAATGCGGAGTCTCCGCGACCGTGCTCAACATGCACACCCTGCGACCGCTCGACACCGAGACGCTCCTCGCGGCCACCGCACAGGTCTCCCTCGTGGTCACGGTGGAGGAGCACTGGCGCAGCGGCGGACTGGGCGGCGCGGTCTGCGAGGCCCTCTGCGAGGAGCAGCCGACCCGCGTGGTGCGGATCGCCATGCCGGAGAAGTTCGCGGACATCGCCGGCGGCCACGAATACCTGCTGGACCACTACGGCATCAGCGCCGCCCGAACGGCTGCCGCGGTCTGCGCGGCACTCGACACGGACGCGCCCCACACCCCATGGACCGACGAGAAAGAGAGGGAACTGTCATGACGACCGCGACCCAGACGTGCCCCGAATGCGACGGAGCACTGACGATCGACGACTCCGTCCGGATGAGCGAAGTGCTCGAATGTCCCGGCTGCCGCAGCGAGTTGGAAGTGGTGGCGACCGCCCCGCTGCTGCTCGCGCTGGCCCCCGAGGTCGAAGAGGACTGGGGCGAGTGACCTTGGGAAAGCCTTCCACGGCACCCCGGACCGCCCTGTTGGCCTCCAGGATCCGCTTCGAGGAGAAGCGGATCCTGGAGGCCCTGGAGCGCCGAGGAGTCCCGTGCACGCACATCGACACCCGGACCGTACGACACCACATGGAGGGGCCGCCGCCGGCCTGGGACCTGGTGCTCAACCGGGAGATCTCGGCGACCAAGGCCCTCTACGCGGCACTGACCTTCGAGGCGAGCGGCGTCACCGTCGTCAACTCCTCGGCCGCGATCGAGACTTGCGGTGACAAATGGCGGACGTCGCTCGCCCTTCACCGGGCCGGCATCCCCACGCCGCGCGCTTCCCTCGCCCTGACGACCGAGGCCGCCCAGCAGACGGCCGAGGAGATCGGGTACCCGGTCGTCATCAAGCCCCTGGTCGGTTCCTGGGGCAGGCGGGTGGCACTGCTGCCGGACGCCGAGGCGACCCGGACCGTACTGGAGCACTGCGACGCCATTCCCTCGCCGCAGGCACAGATCATCTATCTCCAGCGCTACGTGGACAAGCCCGGCCGCGACATCAGGGTGATCGTCGTGGGTGGGGTGCCGATCGGTGCCGTCTACCGGATGTCCGACGAATGGCGCACCAACGTGGCGAGGGGCAGCCGGACCGAGCCGTGCGCCCTCACCGACGACATCGCCGGCCTCGCCGTGGCCGCCGCCGCACAGACCGGGGCGGAGATCGCGGGCGTGGACCTGGCCGAGGACGTGGACGGCGCCCTGTACGTCCTGGAAGTGAACCACGGAGTCGAGTTCAAGGGCTTCCAAGAAGCCCTGGAGGGCCGGGTCGACGTCGCCGAGGAGATCGCCGACCGACTGGTCACGGAGGTGTGGAAGTGATCAGGACCGCGGTGTTCGGTGCCGCTGGCTACATCGGCGGCGAAGTGCTCAGGCTGCTCCTCGGCCACCCCGAGACAGAGGTGACCGCCGCGGTGTCGTCGCGCTTCCCCGGCAAGCGCGTCGACAGCGTCCATCCCAATCTGCGCTCGGCCACGGACCTCACGTTCTGCGACGCCGAGCAGGTGCCGGAGTGCGATGTCGTCCTCCTGGCGACACCGCACCGGTCGGCCATGGCCCTGGTACGGCAATGGGCGAGCCGTACGGAACTCCTGATCGACCTCTCGGGGGACTTCAGGCTCAAGGACGCCGACGCGTACAAGCACTACTACGGCGTCGCCCACGAAGCTCCGGAACTGCTGGACTCGTTCGTCCCCGGCATTCCGGAACTGCACCGCGACGAGCTGCGCACCGCACGGCTGATCAGTGTGCCCGGCTGCATGGCCACGGCCGGACTGCTCGCGCTGCGTCCGCCGGCCGCCTGCGGACTGATCGCCTCGCGGGTCCTGGTGGACGGGCGTACCGGATCCAGCGGCTCCGGAGCGACGGCCGGCGAGGGCAACCTGCACGCCGAACGCAGCGGCGCCATGCGCGTCTTTGCCCCCGTGGCCCACCGTCACGAGGCCGAGATCGCCCAGCACACCGGCCTCGACGTACGGATGACCGCGACCGGGGTCGAGGCGGTGCGCGGCGTCCAAGTCGTCTGCCACACCGAGCTGGCGCCGGGCGCCGACCACCGGGCGGTGCGCGCGGCCTACCGCGAGGCGTACGCGGACGAGCCGTTCATCCGCATGGTCGCCCACAAGCGGGGCGTCTACCGCTATCCGGAACCCAAGATCCTGCTCGGTTCCAACTTCTGCGACATCGGCCACGCCGCCGACGAGGGCTCCGACCGCCTGGTCGTCATCGCCGCCCTGGACAACCTCGTGAAGGGCGGCGCGGGCAACGCGGTGCAGTGCCTCAACGTCCGCATGGGGTGGCCCGAGTCGTACGGACTCTCGTTCCCGGGGCTGCATCCGATGTAGGGCCCACCCGAACATCCCCGAACACGAACTGACATGACTGGAGGCCGGGTTGAACGCGAACCAAGTACTCGTCGTCAAATGCGGCGGCAACCACGACGTCAACGCGACCGAGATCTGCGCCGATATCGCGGACCTGACCCAGGACGGCCATCAGGTCGTCGTGGTGCACGGCGGATCCGCCGACATCGACAGCCTGGCGCAACGCCTGGACGTCCCGCAGCGCCGGATGGTCTCGCCCGACGGCGTATCGGCCCGCTACACCGACGAGGCGACCATGGAGGTGGTGACGCTGGCCCTGGCCGGGGCCGTGAAGCCGAGGCTGGTGGCCGAACTGCAGCGCAGAGGTGTGCCGGCCGTCGGCATGACCGGGATGGACGCCGGGATGCTGCAGGCGAGCCGCAAGACCGCGCATCGCGCACTGATCGACGGACGCACGGTGGTCGTGCGCGACGACCACAGCGGGCGGATCGGCGAGGTCCGCAGCGAACTTCTCACCACGCTGCTGTCCGAGGGATACGTTCCCGTGATCTCGCCGCCGGCGGCGGACGAGCACGGGTTCCCGGTCAACGCGGACGCGGACCGCGCCGCGGCGGCGCTGGCCACGTCCCTGAACGCGGACCGGCTGGTGCTCCTCACCGGAGCTCCGGGCGTACTGACCGACGCGGACGACGAAGACAGCGTGCTGGACGAGTACGAGGTGTCCGGGACTGCCGCCCCGGGGGAGTTCGCCCGTGGCGGCATGGCGCTCAAGCTCGTCGCCGCGCGCGAAGCCCTCCAGGGCGGGGTCCCGCAGGTGACCGTCTCCGACGGCCGCCACGAGAACGCGGTCACCGACGTCCTGCACGGAGCGGGCACACAGATCGTGCTGACGCCCGGTCAGGAACAGGCTCCGGACCGGAACCCCGAGCAGAACAGGAGCAGTTGATGGGCACCGCGACCGTCCTGCCAGAGGATCTGGGACGAGCCCTCACGGGCGTGGACCCGGTCTCGGCGACGAACATGCTGGAAGCCATGGTGGCGATCCCTTCGCCGTCGGGGGAGGAGAGCCGGCTGGCCGAACATCTCGTCGTCGTCATGCGGGGACTGGGCCTGGCCACCCGGATCGACGAGGCCGGAAACGTGATCGGCGAGACGCCTGATCGCCCCGGCCCGAAGATCATGCTCCTCGGTCACATGGACACGGTCCCCGGCCAGTTGCCGGTGCGGTGTTCGGACGGCCGTATCCACGGACGCGGCTCGGTGGACGCCAAGGGCCCGCTCGCGGCCATGGTGCAGGCCGTCGCGGCGAACCCCGACTTCCCCGGCCGGTTGACGGTCGTGGGGGTGGTCGAGGAGGAAACCCCCCGATCCCGCGGCGCGGTACACGTCGGACGCACACTCGCCCGGCCGGACGCGCTGGTGGTGGGCGAACCGAGCGGATGGTCGGGAGTGGTCCTCGGGTACAAGGGGAAACTCGACCTCTCCTACCGGGTCACCTGTCCCGCCACCCATCCGAGCAACCCCGTGGAGAAGGCGACGGAATCGGCTGCCGCGTTCTGGCACGACGCCCTCGAACTGCTCGGCCCGGACCAGGGCCACGGTTCGTTCGGAACCCCCGGCGCGACCCTGGTCGCGATGCGGGGCGACGCGACGGACGCCGAACTCGAGATCAGCGTCCGCACCCCGGTCGGCTTCGACCAGGACGGATTCGTCACCGACCTCAGGAACCGCGCCCACGGCGGCACGGTCGATGTCCTCAACGGGGTCGCCGCGGTGCGCGTGGAACGCCGCAGTCCCGTGGTCCATGCCCTGTCCGCGGGGATCAGGCGAGTCGGAGGCGTTCCGCGTCCGACGGTCAAGACCGCCACCTCCGACATGAACACGCTCGCGGAGTTCTGGGACATACCGATGGCCACCTACGGCCCGGGGGACAGCGCGCTGGACCACTCGGACGAGGAGCACATCCTGACCGACGACTACCTGCGCGGCATCGCCGTCCTCTCGGCCGCGCTGCGCGAACTGACCACGCTGCCGGTGAGTACGGATCGAGCGGCATCCGAGCCCGCGGTGAGGAGCCCGGCATGACATCCCACTCGTTCTGCACGTGCCGGCCCGGCGCGACCGTATGGCTGACCGGCCTGCCGAGCGCGGGCAAGACCACCATCGCCCACGGGGTCGCCGAGCGGCTACGACATCACGGACGACGCGTGGAGGTCCTCGACGGCGACGAGATCCGGCGATTCCTCTCCGCCGGGCTGGGCTTCAGCCGTGCGGACCGGGACACCAACGTCCAGCGGATCGGCATGGTCGCGGAGGTGCTGGCACGCAACGGCACAGCCGTCCTGGTACCGGTGATCGCGCCGTACGCGGACAGCCGGGACATGGTCCGCGAACGGCACGCGAAGTCCGCGACGCCCTATCTGGAGGTGCATGTCGCGACACCGCTCGATGTCTGCTCGGTGCGGGACGTGAAGGGCCTGTACGCGCGGCAGGCCGCGGGCGCGATATCCGGGCTCACCGGTGTCGACGACCCGTACGAGGTGCCGAAGACGCCGGATCTGCGGCTGGGCACCCGTGCCGAAGGCGTCCCGGAGTCCGTCGACGCCCTGTACACGCTGCTTGTGGAAAGGGAGTTGGCATGACGGTCGTCCACCACCGGTCAGCAGGGGGTTCCACCGGGAGTTCCGCCGGGAGGCCGGCGAATCCCCACCCTTACGCACTGTCGCATCTGGAGACGTTGGAGTCGGAGGCGGTGCACATCTTCCGTGAGGTGGCGGGCGAGTTCGAGCGGCCGGTGATCCTCTTCTCCGGCGGCAAGGACTCCATCGTCATGCTGCACCTGGCACTGAAGGCGTTCGCCCCGGCGGCGGTGCCCTTCTCGCTGGTGCACGTGGACACCGGGCACAACTTCCCCGAGGTGCTCGCCTACCGGGACCGGACGGCGGCCGGGCACGGGCTGCGGCTGCACATCGCCTCGGTGCAGGAGTACATCGACGACGGACGGCTGCGCGAACGTCCCGACGGCACCCGCAACCCGCTCCAGACCGTGCCGCTGCTGGACGCGATCGCCGAGGGCAGGCACGACGCGGTGTTCGGGGGCGGCCGCAGGGACGAGGAGAAGGCGCGCGCCAAGGAGCGGGTCTTCTCGCTGCGGGACGAGTTCGGGGCGTGGGACCCGCGCCGCCAGCGCCCGGAACTGTGGGCGTTGTACAACGGCCGGCACGCGCCCGGCGAGCACGTCCGCGTCTTCCCGCTCTCCAACTGGACCGAGCTGGACGTGTGGCAGTACATCGCCCGCGAGGGCATCGAGCTGCCGCAGATCTACTTCGCCCACAAGCGTGACGTCTTCGCCCGGGACGGTATGTGGCTCGCACCCGGCGCATGGGGCGGCCCGAAGGACGACGAGACCACCGAACGCCGCCGGATCCGCTACCGCACGGTCGGCGACATGTCCTGCACCGGCGCGGTGGACTCGGACGCCGGCACGGTCGAGCAGGTCATCACCGAGATCACCACGTCCCGGATCACCGAGCGGGGCGCCACCCGCGCCGACGACAAACTGTCCGAGGCCGCGATGGAGGACCGCAAACGCGAGGGGTACTTCTAATGACCACGGATACAGACACTGACACCGGCACCGATACGGACAGGGACACGGGCATGAGCAGCGGTGCCGAACGGCTCCCGACCACCACCGCCCTGCTGCGCTTCGCGACCGCCGGTTCCGTGGACGACGGCAAGTCCACCCTGGTCGGACGGCTGCTGTACGACTCCAAGTCGGTCCTCGCCGACCAGTTGGAAGCCGTCGAGGCGGCCTCCGTGCGGCGCGGCCAGGAGACTCCGGACCTGGCGCTGCTCACCGACGGTCTGCGCGCGGAGCGGGATCAGGGCATCACCATCGACGTCGCCTACCGCTACTTCGCCACCACCCGGCGGAGGTTCATCCTCGCCGACACACCCGGACATGTGCAGTACACCCGCAACATGGTGACGGGTGCCTCCACGGCCGAGTTGGCCGTGGTCCTGGTCGACGCCCGCAACGGCGTCGTCGAACAGACCCGCCGCCACGCGGCGCTGGCCGCCCTGCTGCGGGTTCCGCACGTGGTGCTGGCCGTCAACAAGATGGATCTGGTCGACTACGCCGAACCGTCCTTCACCGCTATCGCCGAGGAGTTCACTGCGTACGCTGCCTCGCTCGGCGTACGCGACATCACCGCGATACCGATCTCGGCACTCGCCGGGGACAACGTGGTGACCCCTTCCGCGCACATGGACTGGTACAGCGGCCCGACGATCCTGGAACACCTGGAGACCGTGCCGGTCGGCGACGACCCGACCACCGCCCCGGCCCGTCTTCCCGTCCAGTACGTCATCCGGCCCCGGACCGCCGAGCACCTCGACTACCGGGGCTACGCGGGCCGGATCGCGTCAGGCGTACTGCGGGTCGGCGACGGGGTCACCGTCCAACCGTCGGGCCTGACCAGCACCATCACCGGGATCGACGCGCTCGGTGAGAGCGTGACCACGGCCTGGGCCCCGCAGTCGGTGACCGTGCTGCTCGCCGACGACCTCGACGTCTCGCGGGGCGACGTCATCGCGCCGACCCTCGACGCCCCCACGATCACCCAGGACGTCGAGGGCACCGTCTGCCACCTCCACGAGCGGCCGTTGACGGTCGGCGCCCGGGTGTTGCTCAAGCACGGCACCCGCACGGTGAACGCGATCGTCAGGCAACTGCCTCACAAAGTCGACCTCACACAGGGCCTGACCCGCCAGGACCACCCCCACGAACTTGCCGTCAACGACATCGGCACGGTCGTCCTGCGAACTTCCCAGCCCCTGCCGCTGGATGCCTACGCCGACTCCCGGCTCACCGGTTCCTTCATCCTCATCGACCCGGCCGGCGGCACCACCCTCACCGCCGGCATGTGCCATGACACGACGGCCCGCTCGAGGACGAGCGCCTGAGCGAAGCCGACCGAGCCGACGTCGGCGAACTCCCGCTGCCGGGACCGTATTTCCTGTCGCGTGCCGTGCCGTTGAGCGGAACGGCGGAACACGGCACGCATCGCCGCGATGAGTTCTGGCCGCGGCGCCAGTCTGTTGTGTGGTGACCGTCGTACGACGCCGCCCGGAACGAGACACCACGGAGGACCCCATGACGACCACACCCGGCAACGCGAGCAGTGACAGCCCCGGCAAGCGACCGGCCGTAGACCTGGCCACCTGGGAGGCGGAGCGCGCGGAACTGCTGTTGCGGGAGAAGGCGCACACCCGTGAGGGCGACGCGATCGCCGCGGCCCGGCGTCGGCTGCCCATGGTCGAGCTCGACGGGAAGGTGGAGGTGACCGGCGCCGACGGGCCGGTCCCGTTCCTGGACCTGTTCCAGGGGCGCGACGAACTTGTGGTCTACCAGCACATGTGGCACGACGGCGCGCCGCACCAGGGACAGTGCGAGGGCTGCACCACCACGGCCTGGCACCTGCAGGACGCCGTCTACCTCAACGCCCGGGGCGTCTCGTACGCCGTCCTGACCACGGGCCCGTGGAGCGAGGTGGCTCCCTACGTCGAGTTCATGGGCTACACCCAGCCCTGGTACTCGGTGCGGGGCGTGGACGCGCCGATCGGCGGCGGAATGGGGCACATCGTCTCCTTCCTGCGCGACGGCGACCGTCTGTTCCTCACCTACTCCACGACGGGCCGCGGCAACGAAGTGGTCAACGGCTCCCTCGGCCTGCTCGACATGACGCCCTACGGCCGCAGCGAGGCGTGGGAGGACAACCCCGAGGGGTACCTGCCCGAGAGCCGCCCGGCCTGCTGGTACTGGCGCTCGGACGCCGACGGCGCCCCCACCTGGGGTCCGACCAGCCGCCCCGTCCCGCAGTGGACCCGCCCCGGCGCCACCCCCGTGGAGACCCTGGGCCGGCACGGCCACCACCACTGACGGGAGCCGTTCGCTCTTGACGGCCGTCACACCCGCACCTAGCCTCGACTAAACACGTCTAGACAGGTAGGTCGACGATGGCGGACTCCCAGACTTCCCAGTCCCGGCAGCTCCAGGTCGAGACGCACGGTCTCGACGTGATCGGCGACGCCGAGCGCAAAGGCACCCCACGCACCCTGTTCTGGCCCTGGTTCGGCGCCAACGTCTCGATCCTGGGCCTGAGTTACGGCGCCTTCGCGCTCGGCTTCGGGATCTCGTTCTGGCAGGCGCTCGTCGCCGGCGTCATCGGCATCGTCTTCTCCTTCCTGCTCTGCGGCTTCATCGCGGTCGCCGGCAAGCGCGGCTCCGCGCCGACGATGGTGCTCAGCCGCGCCGCCTACGGCGTGCGCGGCAACCGGCTGCCGTCGGTCATCTCCTGGGTGCTGACCGTCGGTTGGGAGACCGTCCTCACCGCCCTCGCGACGATGGCCACCGCGACCGTCTTCAGCAGACTCAGCTGGGGCGGCGGCACCGAGACCAAGGTGGTCGCGCTGATCATCGTCGGCGCGCTGACCGTCATCGGCGGAGTCATGGGCTTCGACCTGATCATGCGCCTGCAGACGGTCATCACCGTGGTCACCGGCGTCCTCACGATCGTCTACATCGCCCTCGTCGCCGACCACATCCACTGGAGCACGGTCAGCGCCGTACCGGCGGGCTCCGCCCAGGAGTTCATCGGCGCGCTGGTGTTCATGATGACCGGCTTCGGCCTCGGCTGGGTCAACGCCGCCGCCGACTACTCCCGTTATCTGCCCCGGAGTTCGTCCAGCAGAGGCGTGATCGGCTGGACCACCTTCGGCGCCTCCGTCGCCCCGCTGCTCCTG
This sequence comes from Streptomyces xylophagus, assembly GCF_000716435.1. Taxonomy (GTDB): domain Bacteria; phylum Actinomycetota; class Actinomycetes; order Streptomycetales; family Streptomycetaceae; genus Streptomyces; species Streptomyces xylophagus. Next base: position 437,210 of record NZ_JNWO01000003.1, on the reverse strand, counting down.
CTCGTCTTCGGCCTCCTGCTCGCCGGCTCCTCCAGCACGCTCAACAAGGCGGTCGCCGCCGACCCGATCGGCGCGCTGACGACGATCCTGCCCACCTGGTTCCTGGTCCCGTTCGCCGTGGTTGCCGTCCTCGGCCTGGTCGGCGGCGCGGTCCTCGACATCTACTCCTCCGGCCTGGCCCTGCTGTCGGCGGGCCTGCGGGTACCCCGCTACGTCGCCGCGCTCGTCGACGGCGTCCTGATGATCGCGGGCTCCGTCTACATCGTGTTCTTCGCCGACAACTTCCTCGGCCAGTTCATGGGCTTCCTCACCACCCTCGGCGTCCCCATCGCCGCCTGGTGCGGCATCATGCTCGCCGACCTCGCCCTGCGCCGCCGCGACTACGACGAGGGCGACCTCTTCCGCCCGAACGGCCGCTACGGCGACGTGGCACTCACACCGCTCCTCCTCACCCTCGCCGCCACCGCGATCGGCTGGGGCCTGGTCACCAACACGGCCGCCAGCTGGCTGACTTGGCAGGGCTATCTGCTCGACCCGTTCGGCCTCGGCGGCAAGTCCGGCTCCTGGGCCTACGCCAACCTCGGAGTCCTGGCCGCCCTCGCCCTCGGCTTCCTCGGCACCCTCGCCCTGGGCCGCGCCCGCGTCCAGCGGCAGGAAGCCGAGGCCGCGAGCCCGGAGGCGGTGGCCGCCGTATGACCACCGCACCCGGCCACCTCGCCGTCATCGACATGCAGCGCGTCTTCGCCGAACCCGACAGCCCCTGGGCCACCCCACGCTTCGGGGAGGCGGCCACGGGAGTACGACTGCTGCTCCCGGCCTTCGGTGAGCGAGTCACCTTCACCCGCTTCGTGGCGCCGGAGAAGCCCACCGGAGCCTGGCGCGCCTACTACGACCAGTGGCCCTTCGCCCTTCAGCCGCCGGATGCCCCGCTCTGGCAGCTGACAGACGAACTCGCCGCGCGGGCGCGGCACTTGGTGGACGCGCCCACCTTCGGCAAATGGACCCCGGAACTCGCCGAACGCGTCCGCCCCACCGGCAGGCTCGTCCTCGCGGGCGTCAGCACCGACTGCTGTGTTCTCTCCACGGCACTGGCCGCCGCCGACGCCGGAGTCGAGGTACTGGTCGTCGCCGATGCCTGCGCCGGCGTGGACGACGACTCCCACGCCAAGGCGCTGCACGTCATGGACCTGTACCGGCCCCTGATCCGGGTGGTCAGCGTCGCCGAGGTGGTCGGGGAGACGTCGTGACCGGTGTCCGGCTCAAACACCAGCGGATCACCGAGGTTCTCGCCAAGGAGATCCGCAGCGGCCACCGCCCCGCCGGCGAGCAACTGCCCGGCGAACACGCCCTGGCCCAACGCTTCGGCGTCAGCCGTACGACTGTCCGCGCGGCCCTCGCCGAACTCAGCGAGGCCGGCCTGATCGCCACCCGCACCGGCAAGGGCTCCTACGTCCTCTTCGACGGCCGCCCCCTGGACGACCACCTCGGCTGGGCCCACGCACTGGCGGGCCACGGCATCGACACCCGTGTACGGACGCTCGTCGTACGGGAGCTGCGCGACGACGAGCTGGCGGCTCAACTCACCCTGAAGGAAGCGCAGTTCGTGTGCGTGGAGCGCATACGCGAGCTGGCCGCGGACGCGGTCGTCGTGTCGTACGAACGCAGCTTCCTGCCCCCCGTACCCGGAGTGCGGGACCTGCCGTCACGCGGACTGGACCAGGAGTCGCTCACCGACGTGATGCTGCGGGCCGGGCTGCGGCCCGACCACGGCGAACAGCGGGTGAGCGGGCGGCGGATCGACGGGCGGGAGGCGGAGTTGCTGCGCCGCGAACCGGGTGACTGGTTCCTCGACACGCGGCGCACCAGCCGGGCCGCCGACGGCTCCTTCGTCGAACATGTCGTGAGCCTCCTCGACCCCGACCACTTCCAACTGACCCTCGCCTTCGGCTGAACCGCCGAACCCGCCCCGGAAAGTACCCATGACCCTCCAGAGCCGCGCCGCCGGAGCCCTCTACGGGCTCGCCCTCGGGGACGCCCTCGGCATGCCCACCCAGATGCTGTCCCGCCCACAAATCACTGCACGCTACGGCCCGTTCCTCACCGGCTTCCACCCTGCCGACCCCGACCATCCCCTCGCCGCCGGGATGCCGGCCGGTGCCGTCACCGACGACACCGAACAGGCCCTGCTTCTCGCCGAGTTGCTGCTCGACGGCAAGGGTCGCGTCGACCCGGCGGAACTGGCCCGGCGCCTGGTCGCCTGGGAGGACGACATGCGGGCCCGCGGCTCCCTCGACCTGCTCGGCCCGTCCACCAAGCGCGCGGTGGAGCAGGTCCTCGCGGGCACCCCGGTGGACGAAGTCGGGCGATACGGCACCACCAACGGCGCGGCGATGCGGATCGCCCCCGTGGGCATCGCGGTGTCCGCCGCCGATCCGGCCGTACTGGTGGACCGGGTGGTGGAGGCGAGCAGCCTGACCCACAACACCGGGGTCGCGCTCGCCGGTGCGGCAGCGGTGGCCGCCGCTGTGAGCGCGGGACTTGACGGAACGTCGGTTCCCGAGGCGGTCGAAGTGGCCGTGTCGGCAGCCCGGTTGGCGGCGGGGCGCGGGCACTGGGTGGCCGCCGCCGACGTCGCCGAGCGGATCGTCTGGGCGACCGGGCTGGTGCGGGGTCTCACGGAGGCCCAAGTCTGCGAGCGGGTCTACGCGTTGGTGGGCACCAGCCTCGCCACGCAGGAGTCCGTGCCCGCCGCCTTCGCCGTACTCGCCGCCTGCCCCGACGACCCCTGGCGTGCCGCACTGCTCGCCGCGTCCGTCGGCGGTGACTGCGACACCATCGCGGCGATCGCGGGCGCGGTCGGCGGAGCGTGCCACGGAGTGGACGCTTTCCCGGCCGACGCGCGGGAGACGCTCGTCCGCGTCAACCCGGCGCTCGACCTGGATGCCACGGCGGCAGCCCTGCTCGGCCTGCGGGAGCGGTCGTGAGTGGGGGGCTCTGGCACCTCGGTACGGTTGTGGTCGTCCGGGATGCCACGGCCATGGCCACGCTCGGCCTGCGGGAGCGGCCATGAGCGCGCGGCTCTGGCACCTCGGCAACGTCGTCGTCGACCTCGTCCTGGAGGTACCCGCCCTCCCCGAACGCGGCGGTGACGTCCTCGCCACCCGCACCGAGCGCACCCCGGGCGGCGGCTTCAACGTCATGGCGGCCGCGGCCCGCCAGGGACTTCCGGTGACCTACGCCGGAGCGCACGGCACCGGCCCCTTCGGTGACCGGGCCCGCGCCGCACTGCACGCCGAGGGCATCGACGTCCTGCTCGCACCGCGCCCGGAACCGGACACCGGCTTCGTGGTCTGCCTGGTCGACGCGGAGGGTGAGCGCACCTTCGTCACCAGCCCCGGCGCCGAGGCCACCCTGACCTCCGCCGACCTGGCCGAACTCCGGCCCGGGGAAGGCGACTTGGTGTACGTCACCGGATACAGCCTGCTGTACGACAGCAACCGGGCCGCCCTGCTCGACCTCCTGCCGCGATTGGACCCGGCCGCCACGCTGGTCACCGACCCGGGCCCGCTGGTCCGTGAAATCCCCGATGCCGCCTTGGAGTTGCTGCTCGCCCGCTCGGACTGGTGGAGCTGCAACGCCCGCGAGGCGGCGCTGATCACCGGCATCGACGACCCGGCCGAGGCTGCTCGCGCGCTCCAATCCCGCCTGGGGCGCGGCTCGGTGCTCGTCCGTACCGGCCCCGACGGGTGTCTCCTGCACCACGACGGGCGCCTCGTCACCGTCCCCGGGTTCGCCGTGGACGCCGTCGACCTCAACGGCGCGGGTGACGCGCACACCGGAGTGTTCATGGCCGCCCTGGCCCAGGGGGTGGACCCGGTGACCGCCGCCCGCCGGGCCAACGCGGGCGCCGCCCTGGCCGTCACCGCGCCGGGCCCGGCGACCGCACCGGACGCGGCACGACTCGACGCCTTCCTGAACTAGGGCCTCTCCTCGGTCAGTTGGCGTCCCGGCGGGAGACCTCGACGTTCTCCAGGATGCCGAGCGCGTCCGGCACCAGGACCGCCGCCGAGAAGTAGGTGCTGACCAGGTACGAGATGATCGCCTGTTCGTTGATGCCCATGAAGCGCGCGTTGAGGCCCGGCTCGATCTCCTCCGGGATGCCCGTCTGGTAGAGGCCGATCACGCCCTGGTCGTCCTCGCCGGTGCGCATGGCGATGATCGACGACGTACGGGAATCGCTGACGGGGATCTTGCCGCACGGCAGCAGCGGCACCCCGCGCCAGGCGGGCAGATGGTGGCCGCCGACGTCGATACCGCTGAAGTAGACGCCCCGTTTGTTGCACTCCCGGCCGAACGCGGAGATCGCCCGCGGATGCGCGAACAGGAAGCGGGTGTCGCGTCGCATGCTCAGCAGTTCGTCCAGGTCGTCGGGGGTCGGCGGCCCGGAGTGGGTGGAGATCCGCTGGTCGTAGTCGGCGTTGTGCAGCAGGCCGAAGTCCCGGTTGTTGACCAGCTCGTTCTCCTGCCGCTCGCGCAACGCCTCGACGGTCAGCCGGAGTTGCTGCTGGGTCTGGTTCATCGGCTGGTTGTAGAGGTCGGTGACGCGGCTGTGCACCTTCAACACGGTCTGGGCGACGCTGAGTTCGTACTCGCGCGGGGCCAGATCGTAGTCCACGAACGTGGCCGGCAGATCGGGCTCGCCCACATGCCCGGCGCTGAGGGAGATCGCCGCCTCGCCGAACGGGTTGAGCGGGCCGGGTTCGTCCGCGCCCCGCGCCTCGACATGTGCGCGCAGCTCCGCGTGCCGGTCCGCGACCGTCCGGTACGCCGTGTGCGGGAGCGTCAGCACCGTGGTGGCCGTCGCCGCGCGGGCCGTGAACTCCCAGGTGCCGTCGGGGTCGGCGAGCACCTGGCCGCCGAAGGTGTCGCCGTCGGCCAGCAGACCGACGACCGCCTCGTCGCCGTAGGGACCCTCGCCGAGCTGCTCCACCTTGCCGTGCGCGATCAGGACCACCTGGTCGGCGGGGTGGCCCGCCTCCGCGATCAACTGCCCCGGTGTGTACTCCCGTTGCTCGAACCGCTCGGCCAGCGCGCCGAGCGCGTCGGTGTCCGTGAAGCCGCGCAGCAGCGGGAGTTCGGCCAACTCCGCTGGGACGACCCGTACTTGGGCGCCGGTCTGGACGAACGTCACCCGTCCGTCGCCCCACGTGTAGGTCAGGCGGCGGTTGACGCGGTAGGTGCCGCCGGGCACGTTCACCCAGGGCAGCATGCGGGTCAGCCACCGGGAACTGATGCCCTGCATCTGGGGTTCGGACTTGGTCGTGGTCGCCAGGGTGCGTGCCGCGGCGGTACCGAGGCTCTGCTGTTCCCGCTCCTCGGCGCCCGCCTCGGGCGCGGTACCGGTCTCGACCGACATGGTGCCTTCTCTCCTGTACGCGCGAGTGACGGAATGCGTGCGTCCCGTCACGTTCCGTGCGTACAGCTACCCGGCATCGGTGGTGATGAGTGATGACTTCGGACGGCGGTCGAGGCACATGCCAACCGCACGTGCTCCCGCACCACCCCCGATTCCTTCACCCTCACCCGTTCGGCGGTATCCGATCCGGGGTGCCTCAGAGGGTCTTGCCGGGATTGAGGATGCCCCGGGGATCGAACGCCTCCTTCAGTCGCCGCTGCAACGCGTGGGCAGTGGGCCCGAGTTCGTCCGCCACCCACTGCCGCTTCAGCACCCCGACACCGTGCTCACCGGTCAACGTCCCGCCGAGCCGCAGCGCCAGCGCGAAGATCTCACCGGCCGCCTCCCAGGCCGCGTCCGGCAGCCGGTCCAGGGCGGGGTCGACCACGATGATCGGATGGAGGTTCCCGTCCGCCGCGTGCGCGAGGGTGTAGACCGGCACGTCGTGCCGCGCCGAGATGGCACGGATCTCGCGGGCCGCTTCCGCCAGCCGGGAGCGGGGCACGGCGATGTCCTCGATCAGCGGCCGGCCCAGCCGCTCCAGCGCGGGCAGGGCGAGCCGACGGGCAGCCAGCAGGGACTCCGCCTCGACCGGGTCCGCCGTGGTCTCCACGCTGGTGGCGGTCGGCGCGAGCACCCGCGCGACCTGCTCCGCCTCGACCGTCGCCCCCGCCCCGTCGCACTGCACCAGCAGCAGCGCCGCCCCGCGCTCGCCCAGCGCCGGATCGACGGCGCGCAGCACCGGCCCGTCGAGCAGTTCCGCGAGCGCCGGTACGACGCCGGCCCGCCCGATCGCGTACGACGCCTCGGCCGCCGCCTCGAACGAGTCGAAGTAGGCGGCCACCGTGGCGGTCGCCACCGGCACCGGGCGCAGCCGCAGCGTCGCCGACGTGATGACGGCGAGCGTGCCCTCGGAGCCGGTCAGCAGCGCGGTGAGGTCGTAACCGGTGACGCCCTTGACGGTACGGCGGCCGGTCGTGACCACCGTCCCGTCGGCGAGCACGGCCTCCAGACCGAGCACGCTGTCCCGCGTCACCCCGTACTTCGCGCACCGCAGCCCGCCCGCGTTGGTCGCGATGTTCCCGCCGATCGTCGAGATCGCCGCGCTCGCCGGATCAGGTGCGTAGCGCAGTCCGTGTTCGCCTGCCGCCCGGTCCAACTCGGCGGTGATCACGCCCGGTTCGACCACCGCGAGCTGGTCGTCGGCCGACAGTTCGAGGATGCGGTTCATCCCGGACAGGTCCAGCACGAGCACCCCCTCGCCGGCCGTCGCCCCGCCCGACAGACCGGTGCCCGCACCGCGCGGCACCACCGGCACGCGCAGCGCGTTCGCGTGCCGGAGCGTCACGGTCACGTCCTCGGTGCGCCGGGCGTGCACCACGGCGAGCGGGACACCGTCAGGCCGGGTGCCCGACCGGTCCGTGGCGAACGCGGCCAAGGTGCGTGGCTCCGTGGCCAGTTGATCGGGCGGCAGATCCCGGGCGAGCAGACCGAGAAGCCGGGCGGCGGCGGTGGTCGGGGGCGCTGTGGTCACGGGTTCCGCACCTTCACCTTCACTGTGCGTGCCGTCATGGGTTCCGTCACAGGTTCAACGCCTTGGTTCCGATCGCGAGCAGGGAGATGTCCTCCTGGGGCGCGTGCACGGGTGCGCACTGGATGTCCCGGAAGTGCCGCTCCAGCGGATTGCCCCGGGCGAGCCCGGGATTGCCCAGTAGCCGTACCGCCAGCTCAACCGACCGCACACCGTTCCGGTCCGCCAACACCCGTGCCCCCAGGGCCTGTTCGGGGGTGTACGTGGAGTCGGCGGCGTCCACCCGGGCGGCTCCGTCGAACACCAGCTGCTCGGCGGCGGCGAGCAGTACCTCGATCTCCCCGGCGGTCCTGCGGAAGCGCTCCGTACGGGCCACCGGATGACCGAGGTTGGCGGGCACACGCTCGTGCGCGAACGTGTGGAAGAAGGACTGCGCCGCCCGCGCCACCCCCAAGTAGAGGGCGGCGAGGGGGAGATGGAGGGCCGCGCCCGCCCGGTTGTCCTGCTCGGCGGACGCGCCGTACGGGCCGATACCGATGACGTGCTCGTACGGGATCTCCACGTCCCGGAACGTCACGTCGTGACTGCCGCTGGCCCGCAGCCCCAACTGGTCCCAGCGGCCGGTGATCTCGATACCGGGGGAGCCACCCGGCACCAGGAAGGTGCCGACACGCGGCTCCCGCTCGTCGGTGGTGGCCCACACGAGGAACCAGTCCAGGCCCTCCGCGCCGGTCACGAAGCGCTTGGTGCCGCTCAGTGACCAGCCGTCGGGGGTGCGCCGGGCGAGCGTCGAGGGGAGTCCGCCGCGCGCGGGGGAGCCCAACTCGGGCTCCACGCGCGCGTGGTTGACGAGCACCGGCCGCTCGAACGACTCCTTCACGACACGCGCGTACAACTCCTCGGGCCAGTGCGGCTGCACGGCCTGCCGCGCGTGCGTGTTGAGGGTCATCGCCGCGATCAGGGCGACGGACGGGTCGCCCCGGCCGATCCGGTGGAGGATGCGCGCGGACTCCTCGACCCGGGCGCCCCGGCCGCCGTACTGCTCACCGATGGTCGCGGTGAGCAGCCCGGCCTCGTGGGCGATGCGGAGGGACTCGGCGGGGAAGGCGCCCGACTGGTCGTAGCCGGCGGCCAGTTCGGCGATGCGCGCGGTCACAGGGCCTTCTTCAGGTCGGAGTTGAGTGCGGTGGTCCAGAAGGACTTCACGTCCAAGTGCTTCTTGAGCGCGCCGAGTTCGGTGAAGGCGTCGGCCACCTTCTGCTGGGAGGCGATCGTGTCGTCGCCGACTGTCCTGGCCTGCGTGGGCCGTTGCTTCTGCGCGGCGATCAGGTCCGACTTGGCCTGCGCCAGCGGCTGATGGGTGGCGTCGGCGGTGACCTTCGCGAAGCCGTCCTCGTGGCCGTCGCGGACGTAGGCGTACGCCTTGGTGATCCGGGCGATCAGGTCGGCCGCGGCGGCCTTCTGGGCGGGGCTCTTCAGGACGCTGTCACGCGCGGACCAGAGGAAGTTGCCGGACAGGATGTCCGCGCCGGAGCCGATGGTGGTGGCGCCCTGCTGATGAGCGGTGATGATCGACGTGCCGTAGGAGGCGAAGGCGTCGATGGAGCCGCCGTTCAGGGCCGCGAGGCCGTCGTTGGGGAGCAGCGGCTTGGCGTCGATGTCCGACCACTTGAGGCCGGCCCGCTTCAGCAGCTCGTACAGGAAGTAGTGGGCGGTGGTGTTCTGGACGTAGCCGACCTTCTTGCCCTTCAGGCCGGCGATGTCGGTCACCTTGGAGCCCTTGGGGACGACGACTTCTTGGTTGAGGGTGGTGCCGCGCTGGACGGCGACGACCTTGAAGTTGGGTTTGCCGTCGGCGGCCGAGAAGAGGGGCGGGATCTCGCTGGAGGAGGCCAGGTCCAGTGCTCCGGCGCGGATCGCCTGGAGTTGCAGGTCGCCGCCCTGGAAGAGGTTCCACTTCACTTTGTACGGGGTGTCGTCGAGGTGGGCGTACTTGAGGACGGCCTCGCTGACCTTCCAGCCGGTGTCACCGACGCGCAGGGTCACGGAGGAGACGTCGGACGAGGACTCGGCCTTCGCGCTCCCTCCGCAGGCCGCGGCGAACGGCAGGAGAAGGGCGAGGGCGGCGGCGGACGCGCGCAGGGTGCTTCGGAACAACACGGAGTCTCCATAGGGGAGTTCGCAATCAGGAAGGGGGAGTGGTTCAGGCGGCCTGTGAGGTCGTCGCCCGGTGGGCGAGTTCCTGGCGGACCAGGGGCAGGACGTGACGGGCGTAGTCGATCGCGTCGTTGAGCGGGTCGTAGCCGCGGATCGACAGCAGGTCGCAGCCGATGTCGACGTAGTCGAGGAGTGCCTGCGCGACGGTCTCGGGCGTGCCCACAAGGGCAGTTGACGCGCCGGCGGCATTCGTGGCGACGGCGGGGGCGGTCCACAGGCAGCGGTCCTGGACCTCGCCGCGCTCGGCGATGTCGAGCAGCCGCTGCGAGCCGACGTTGGCAGGGCGGCCGGTGGTGCGGTAGTGGCGGAGCAACTCGGTGTTCTTCGCCTGGTCCTTGAGGACGCCGAGGGTGCGGTGGGCCTTCTCCCAGGCCAGTTCCTCGGTGGGCGCGATGATCGGGCGGAACGACACCCAGATACGGGGATGGGGGCGCCCGGCGGCGTCCGCGACCGCGTTGACGGAGGCGATCTGCTCGGCCGTCTCCTTGAGCGGCTCGCCCCACAGGCCGAAGATGTCGCCCTGCTGGCCGCCGACCCGGTAAGCGTCCTGGGAGGAGCCGCCGACGGAGATCGGGACCAGCCCGTTCACCGGCTTCACATCGGAGTAGTAGCCCTCGAAGCGGAAGTGCTTGCCCTCGTGCGAGACGGGCCCCTCGGCCTCCCACACCTTCCGCAGGATCTGGATGTACTCGTCCGAACGCTCGTACCGCTCCGCCTTGTTGAGGTAGTCGCCCTCCCGGCGCTGCTCCTCGTCGCTGCCCCCGGAGATGATGTGCAGGGTGAGCCGGCCGTTGCTGATCTGGTCCAGCGTGGCCAGGGCACGGGCCGCGTGCGTCGGGAAGATGACGCCGGGCCGGTGCGCGAGGATCGGGCGGATCCGCTCGGTGTGGGTGGCGACGAACTGGGCGATCTGGAAGGCGTCGGGCGAGGCCGAGTGGTAAGCGACCAGGGTGTGGTCGAAGCCGCCGTCGTCGAGCGCCCGGGCGTACTTGCGCAGGTGGTCGACGTCGAGGCCGGTACGGCTCGACGCGGCGGGACCCGAGGCCCCGGAGTCGGTGTGGACGGCGCTGATGAACTCGACAGACATGAGCAACTCCTAAGAAGCGAAGGTCACTTGAGCAGAGAGGTGTCGGCGGTCTTCGCCACGTCCACGTTCGGGTCGAGGACCCCGATGCTGTTCATGAGGTCGGCCACCTGCTGGACCGTCGTGTTGACGTCCGACGTGATCGGCAGCACCTGGCTGTAGGCGGCGGAGGCGAGCGTCTTCGCCACGGAGGCGTCGGCGCCGTTGCGCTCCTCGATGGCCTTCGCGTAGGCGTCCTTGTGGGTGCTGGTCCACTTCAGGGCCGTGCTCAGCCGCTGGAGGAAGTCGCTCAGGGCGGTCTTCTTCGCGGAGTTCGCGAGGGCCTTGTCGGAGGCGTTGATGTAACCGATGCCGCTGACCCGGCCGTCCCCGCCGTCGACGAGGAGCTTGCCGCCCTGCTCCAGGCCGACGGCCTGGTAGACGCCGAAGGTCGCCCAGATCTTGACCTTCCCGGAGGCGAACGCGGCCTGCGCGTCGGTCGGCAGCAGGTACTGGACCTTGACGTCCTTGTAGCTGAGCCCGTTCTGCTTGAGGACGTTGGCCAGCAGATACTCCGAGACGCTGCCCTTCGCCGAGGACACCACGACCTTCTGGCCCTTGAGGTCCTTCACGCTGTCGATGCCGGAGTCCTTGCGGACGACGATCCCGACGTGCGTGCCGTCGTTCTTGAGGGCGGCGACGTTCTTGATCTTGACGCCACCGCTGAGCGCCTGGAGCGCGGGCAGGTCGGCGGAGAACCCGGTGTCGGCGGCGTCCGCCTGCACGGCCTGGTAGAGCGGGGCAGCACCCTGGAACTCGGCCCACTTCACCTTGTACTTGGCGCCCTTGAGCGCGTCCGACGCGGCGATGATCGTCTGGAGCGTCTTGGCCTGGTCGCCGATGGTGAGAGTGACCTGCTTGCCGGCGGAGGTGTCCGCCGAGGAGTCGGCGCCGCAGGCGCTCAACGCCAGCAGGGAGGTCAGGCTCAGGGTGGCGGCGGCGATTCTGCGGATCACGAGGGGGTTCCTTCCAGGGTGCGGGTCACGCCGAGCCAGTTCAGGAGGCGGGCGCGCAGGGTCACGAACTCGGGGGCGGTCAGGTCACGCGGGCGGGGCAGGTCGACGGTCAACTCGTGGGCGATACGGCCCTCGTCCATCACCAGGACCCGGTCGGCGAGCAGCAGCGCCTCCTCCACGTCATGGGTGACCAGGAGGATCGCGCATCCGTGCAGCCGCCACAGCTCGGCGACGAGCGCCTGCACCTTGCCCCGGGTCAGCGCGTCCAGCGCACCGAACGGCTCGTCAAGGAGCAGGAGTTCGGGCTCACGGACCAGAGCACGGGCGAGGGAGACCCGCTGTGCCTGACCGCCGGACAGCGTCTTGGGCCATACGGTGGCGCGCTCCGCGATGCCGACCTCGTCGAGCGCCTTGAGGGCGAGGTCCCGGTCCGGGCGGCCCGGCAGTCCGAGCACCACATTGCGCCACACCTTCAACCAGGGCAGCAGCCGGGGCGATTGGAAGGCCGCGCTGCGCCGCGCCGGCACGGTCACCTCGCCGCCGATCTCGTCGTCGAGCCCGGCGAGAATCCGCAGCAGCGTCGACTTGCCGCAGCCGCTGTGCCCGAGCAGGGCCACGAACTCGCCCTCACGGATGTCCAGATCGAGTGCGTGCAGCACGGTGTTGCCGTCGAAGGCCCGCGAAAGCCCCCGTATTTCCACGGAGTTGGCCATCTCTACGCCTCGCCCTCGAAGTTGGCCCGCCAGGTCAGCAGGCGGCGCGACAGAATCCGTACGGCGAAGTCGCAGGCGAGGCCGAGCAGCGCGTACACGACGAGGCACAGCACGATGACGTCCGTACGGAAGTACTGCTGGGCGTTGCTCATCAGATAGCCGAGCCCCGCGTCCGCGTTGACCTGCTCGGCGAAGACCAGCGCGAGCCACGCGGTGGACAGCGCGTACCGCAGGCCCACGAGTGCCCCGGGCAGCGCGCTCGGCAGGATGACGTACTTGATCAGACCGAAGCGGCCGAGCCCCATCATCCGTGCGGCCTCGACGAGTTGGGCGTCGGTGGAGCGGATGCCGCCGTAGATGTTGAAGTACAGCGGGTACGTCACGCCGAGCGCCACCAGTGCGATCTTCGGGGTCTCCTCGATGCCGAACCAGACGATGAACAGTGGGATGAGACCCACCCAGGGGATCGCCCGGAACATGCCCATCGAGGAGTCGATGACGTCCTCGCCGAGCCGGAACAGCCCGGCCACCAGCGACAGTGTCAGCGCGACGGTCGCGCCGATGAGGAATCCGATGGCGGCGCGGCGGCCCGACGCGGCGATGGCGCTGGGCAGTTCACCGTTCTTGGTGAGGTCGACGGCCTGGCGCAGGACGTCGACGGGGGAGGCCAGCACGGACTCGGGGAGCACACCGGTGGCCGAGGTCAGGAACCAGAGCAGGACGAGGCCCACAGGTCCGGCGGCCCGCCGCACGGAACGGGGGACGGTGAAACGACGCGAGGTCTTCGCCCTGCCCCGGATCGTGACGCGCGCGGTCGGCTGAACCGTGTCCGCGGGCGCCGACTGCACAGGCAGTACGGCCGCGTTGAGGGGTTTCGTCGTCATGGCCGGTCTCCCGTCGCCGCCGGGCGCGCGGGATCGGCGGACCAGGCGGACCAGGAACCCGGGAAGAGCGTCGCCTCGAACCCGGCGATCTCCAGCGCCGCGATCTGATGGGCGGCGGTGACACCGGACCCGCAGTACACGCCGATGCGCTCCGCGTCCCCGGCCCCCCGCTCCTCGAACCGCTTGCGCAGCAGCTCGGGCGACAGGAACGTCCCGTCCGCCGCGAGGTTCTCCCCGGTCGGCGCGGACACAGCCCCCGGAATGTGCCCGGCACGCGGGTCCACCGGCTCGACCTCACCCCGGTAGCGCTCACCGGCACGGGCGTCCAACAGCAGCCCGGACACGGCGAGTTCGGCGGCACCGTCGGCATCGGTGACCGGCAGCGCACCCGCGCGGAGTTCGACGTCACCGGGAGTCGGATCGGCGGGAATCCCGGACTCCAGTGGCAGTCCCGCTGTCCGCCAGGCACCCAACGCCCCGTCCAGCAGGGTCACTTCGGTGACTCCCGCGTACTGCAGCAGCCACCAGGCGCGTGCGGCGGCCGTGTTGCCCAGGTCGTCGTAGACGACGACGGACCGTCCGTCGCCTATGCCCCAACGGCGGGCGGATTCCTGCAGTTCCGCGAAGTCGGGGAGCGGATGCCGGCCGCCCTCGGGGCTCGGCGGTGCGGCCAGCTCGGTGTCCAGGTCGACGTAGACCGCGCCGGGGATGTGTCCGTCGGCGTAGTGGTCGCGGCCGTACGGATCGCCCAGGGCCCAGCGGACGTCGAGCAGTACGGGCGGTCGCTCGGAGCCGAGGAGCCCGGCCAGCTCGGCGACCGTGGTCGTGACGCGGGCGCTCATGCCAACTCCTCGGCGATCAGGGGCAGTTCGGAGCTGTCGGTGGTGAGCCGGAGTCGTTCGAGGAAGAGCACGACCGTCGCGGCGACGGTGCGGTGCAGGGCGTCGTTGAGGACGTCGTGCCGGCCGTCGTGGAAGACCACGGTGTGGACGCCCGGGTGACCGTCGTAGACGTTCAGTGCCTGGTCCAGGGGGCTCACCGTGTCGTCCTTGCCGTGCAGGGCGAGGACCGGGACGCGCACCAGGTCGAGGCGCGGTTCGGGCAGGTCGGGGGTCTCGCCGATGGCACCGCGCCGGAAGGCGGGGTCGTTGGTGAGGCGGCCCTGATGGGTCGGGCAGGCGGTGCGTGCCGCTGCCTCCTCCTCCCAACTCCCCGATGCCCAGGCGCCGGTGGGCAGCCCGGCCAGGATCAGCGCGTCGACGCCCGCGGTCTGCTCGGCGGCGAGCTGAAGGGCGTAGCGCGCTCCCGTGTCGGAACCGACCAGCACCTTCGGGCCGGGCAGCGACTCGTCGGCGAGCAGCTTGGCGGCCTGCTCCAGTACGGCGGGGTCGGCGGTCGGGTCGCCGAGGGCACGGACGCGGTAGGCGTCGAAGGCGAGCCGGCGGCCGAACCGCTCGTAGACACCGCCGTGTTCGCCCCGCCCGGCCAGCACGATCAACGTGCCGCGCGCGGCGAGGCCTTCGGGTTCGTCCCAGGAGGAGAGGGCGGAAGAGGGCATGGGGTGACAGCTCCCAACGAAGGGAAAGGGGGAAATGAGCAGAGAGGGAGAACAGAGCAGGCCGGAGCCGCCGTCACGTGTCAGTGCGCAGGGCGGACGTGATCAGCGAGAACTCGGGAAGGGTGCCGGAGAACGGCGACAGGTCAACGACAGCGCGCGCTGCACGCCACGCCGAAGTCAATGACTCGGCGCTGCGTCAGAAGGGCAGCGAAAGCGGTCGTGTGCAGCATGCGCCCATCATGACCGGCTACGACCGATCGCGTCCAACGATGATTCCGCATCGAAATCGATCAGGGATCGCGATCGATGACCGAAACAGGCTACCGTCACCGGCATGCCCCAACCTGTCCTCGACATCGTGGCCCTGCGCAGCCTGACCGCGGTGGCCGACTGCGGCGGCTTCCATCGCGCGGCCCGGGCTCTCGCCCTGAGCCAGTCCGCGGTCAGCCAGCATGTGCGCAGGCTGGAGAAGACGCTGGGCCGGCCGATCGTCGAGCGGGAGGGGCGCGGCACCCGGTTCACGACCGAGGGGCGGCTGCTCCTCGAACAGGCCCGCCGCATCCTCGCCGTGCACGACGAGGCCGTACGCACGCTGCTGGATGTGGACGGCGACACCGTCACCATCGGGTCGACCGAACACGCGGCCGACCAGTTCCTGCCACGGCTGACCGCGGCCGTCCAGGAGGTGCGGCCCGGCTGTCGGGTCCGTTTCCGCATCGACCGCTCGGCCCGGCTCGTCGAGGCCGTCGAACGCGGCAGCGTCGATGTCGCGGTGTACGTCACCGAGGCCGCCGCCACCGAGGGCACACCGGTCGGCGGGCTCCCGCTCACCTGGCACGCCACGCCCGGCTGGCAGCCACCGGCCGCGCCCGCGCCCGTCCCGCTCGTCGCCATCGAGGACCCGTGCGCGATCCGCCGCCGCGCCATCTCCACCCTCGCCGCACACGGCGTACCCGCCACGGTCGTCGGCGACGCCGGCTATCTCGCCGGCGTCCTCGACATCGCCCGCACCGGTCAGGGCGTCGCCCTGCTCGCCGCCGTCGGCACGTCCCCCGACGGCCTCACTCCCTACGACGGCCTGCCCTCGGTCACCCCGATCCCCATGAGCGCGCTCGCCCGCCCGGGCGCCGACCCGGCGACGGTCGACGCGGCGTTCGCGGCCGTACGGGATCTGCTGCGCTGAGCCGGGTGGGGTGGCCGGCCTGGACGGAGATCGGCCTGAACTGCCCCCTGCGGTGGGATAGTCCGGCCCGTTTCGGAGGAAAGATCCCTCGGGGGGATTCGCTGGGGTCAGTCGGTGATGTGGCAAGGGGGAGCGATCGTCGTGAGGGTCGTCCTGCTCGGTACCGCCGCCGGGGGCGGATTCCCGCAGTGGAACTGTGCCTGTGCGCTGTGTGCCGCCGCCCGTGACGGGAAACTGCCCTCGCGGACCCAGGAGTGCGTGGCCGTCACCGGCAACGCGCGCGACTGGTGGCTGCTCAACGCCTCACCCGACATCCGCCCCCAGCTCACCGCCACCGCCGCACTCTGGCCGGGCCCCGGCCCGCGCGACATCCCCGTGCGCGGCGTACTCCTCACCGACGCCGAGCCCGACCATGTGGCGGGCCTGACCGTGCTGCGCGGGGCCGCGGGCCTCAAGGTGTACGCCCCGTCACCCGTCCTCACCGCGCTCACCCCGGCCCGGGCCGTCCTCGACCGCTACGCCCCCTGGGAGTGGGCAGACAGCCTGGCCGAGGGCGGGTTCGTACTCGCCGGAGGCCTGGTCGTCACGGCCCACCCGGTGGGCACCAAGGCCCCGAAGTACCTGCCGCCCCGCCCACCGGACGACCACTGGGTGACGGCGTACCGCATCGAGGACCTGGCGACCGGCGGGGCCCTCGTCTACGCACCGTGCGTCGAAGCCTGGACCGACACCTTCGACGACCTGCTGACGACGGCGGACTGCGCGGTGCTGGACGGCACCTTCTTCACTGTCGACGAGATGGGCCCGCCGGTACGCGCAGGCACCGGCGCCGGTCGACCGAGGCCGGCACATCTGCCGGTGTCGGGCCCCGGCGGAAGCCTCGGCCGCCTCGCCGCTCACCCGGGCGTCCGCCGGATCTACACCCATCTCAACAACACGAACCCGCTGCTCGACGCGGGCTCGGCGGCGCGGGGGCAGGTGAACGGGGCGGGCATCGAAGTGCTCATGGACGGAGCCGAATTCGTGGTGTGAGGCGGCTTCGGGGGCGACTACTCCTGCGCGTCGTCCAACATCCGCGCCAGCACGCCCCGTTGCAGGGGCAGCACCTCCGCGTGCAGGTCACGACCCTTGCGGGTGAGCGCGACCCACACCCCGCGTCGGTCCTCCATGCAGACCGAGCGCTCCACGAGGCCGTCCTTCTCCAGGCGTCCGATGAGACGGGAGAGCGCGCTCTGGCTGAGGTGCACCCGCCCGACCAGGTTCTGCACCCGGCACTGGTCGCCCGTTTCGGGCGCCTCGGACGCGAGCATGTCGAGCACCTCGAAGTCGCTCGCACCCAGGCCGTGCGGGTGCAGTACACGGTCGATCTCGCACATCGTGCGCGCGTGCACGGACAGGATGTCCCGCCACTGTTCCTCTAGCCGCCGGGCGCCGGCCGTCTTCACTGCCATATCTGCACGGTAACACCGATCCGGCCAATTATTGAGTGCGCAACTAGTGCACGTGCAAGTAGCGGGCCCGGTGCCACGGCCGGTGCGGCACCGGTGTCAGGCGGCCGGATTCTGTGTGAGCCCGACGAAGTTCCCGTCCGCGTCCTTCACGTATGCGATCAGCTTGCCGCCGCCGACGTCCTGGACGTCCTGCACCAGCTCGGCCCCCGCCTCCACCATGGCCGCGAGCCGCGTTCGGATGTCGTCCACGGTCCAGTACGGCACCGGTCCGGTCATGCCCCTGGAGTGCCCGTTCGGGTCGAGCCCGACGTCCTGTCCGGCGGCCTTGTAGCCGACGTAGTACGGCTCGTCCGCGTACGGTTCGACTCCCAGCAGGGCGCCGAACAGGGCCTTCGCGGCGTCGAGGTCCTTGACGGGGTAGATGATCGTGTTCAGTCCGTCGGTCATGGCGAGCTCCTCCGTGAAGCGTGGTCCGACGGATTTCGTCGGTGAATTCAGGCTAGGGCGGAGGAGGGGGCGGGGGCTTCTTCAATCCTGACCGAGTGCCCCGACCGGCCTGGCGGGCTGCCCGACCGGCGCTGTGCAAGAGGACGGTAAGAACCTCCCGCCACACGCGCCCCTCCTACAACCTTCCGTCCAGCCACCCCGTCCAACTCCCGCCCGGCACCGATCAGTTGCCGGGGTTTCCATTGTCCCAACTGGGGGATTTCATGAGTTCTGTCTCCGTCGGACGCGTGCTGCGTCGCGGGGCCTGTGCCGGGGCCGTGGGGGCGTTGGTCGTCGCCGGTCTCGGGAGCGGGGCGGCCGTCGCCGACGACGTGCCGCAGACCGATGCGCTGGCGATCCATTCGCCGTACGACGTGGCGGCGACCGTCGCCCCGGACGGCGGCACGGCGCAGTACCGGCCGCTGGTGCTGGGCCTGACGCACAGCAACGACGCCTTCACCGTGACCGACGGACAGCTGACCGTCGATGCCTCCGGGCTCGCGGGGGTCGCCGAGGTGGCCTGGCCCGACAACTGCACACCGGACGCCACCGGCACCGTCGCCGTCTGCGACACCGGGGACGTGCCGATCCGCTACAGCGCGCAGGTGCGGCTGAAGGTGCGGGCCGTCACCGGCGCCGCCGTCGGAGCGCAGGGCACGGTCACGTACTCCGCCGAGGCCACCGGCGGCCCCGACGGCACGCTCGTCGCCACGCGCAGCGACGACACCACCGTCACCGTCGGCTCCGGCGTGGACCTCGGAATCCCTGCCCCGCAGGACGCCACCGGCATCGCACCCGGCACCAGCCTCACCGTGCCGTACTCGGTCACCAACACCGGCAACGAGACAGCGCACGGCTTCAGCGTGAGCATGTGGGCGACGTACGGCCTCGACGTCTCCACCCGCTACCCGCAGTGCACCTACACCGGTCCGGACGCCAACGGCACGACCTACGTGACCTGCTCCTTCGACACCGAGATCGCGCCCGGCGCCACCGTGGAGCTGCCGGAACCGCTGCTGCTCGCCGTCACCGACCACGCGCTGTACGACCGGTTCGACTATGAGGTCGAGCCCCTGGCCGACGTCACCGACCTCGACAGCTCGGACAACAGCCGCTCCTGGCACATCACCGCGGACAACACCGCCGACTTCGCCGTCTACGGCACCGTGGCGAGCGGCGCGGCTGGCGACACCGTCACCTCCGGCTTCCGCTTCGTCAACCACGGACCTGCCTGGGCCGGTGACGTCAGCGCCGGCGACCCGATCACCACGATCGACTTCTACGCCCCGCAGGGCACCGTCGCCACGTCCATGCCCAGGACTTGCCACGGCGCCCACACCGCCGGCGACGACCCGACCATCGCCCACTACGCCTGCACCCTGCCGACGTGGGCCAAGCCCGACCTGGACGTCAGTTTCCCGTTCCAACTGCGCATCGACACGGTGGTGCCGGACGCGACGGGCCACGTCACGACCCGGGCCTACAACGGCACGCCCCTCGCCTTCGACACGAACACCGCGAACAACACGGCTGACGTGATCGTCAACCCGTCCGCCTGACGGCCGTGGGGAGGGGCGCGCTCACCACAAGAGCGCGTCCCTCCTACGTCGACTCGCGCTTCACCAGTTCCGTCGGCAGTATCACCGCCGCCGTGTCCTCGCCCCCGATCTGCGCCAGCAGCACCCGCACCATCTCCGCGCTGATCCGGTCGAACGGCTGCCGCATCGTGGTGAGTTCGGGACTGGAGGCCAGCGCGGCGGGGGAGTCGTCGAAGCCGCCGACCGCCACGTCCTCCGGCACCCGCCGCCCGGCCCGCTCCAGTGTGGTCAGCACGCCCCGCGCCATCAGGTCGGAGGCGACGAACACGGCGTCCAGGTCCGGGACTTGGGCGAGCAGTCGCTCGGCGCCGCGTTCACCGCTGAGCCGGCTGTAGTCGCCGGAGACGACGAGATCGTCGTCCACCGCGATACCAGCTTCGGCGAGCACCTCCTTGTAACCGGCGAGGCGCTCGACACCGCCCGGGGTGTCCAGCGGCCCGGTGACCATGCCGACGCGGCGGCGGCCGAGGGAGAGCAGATGCCGGGTCATGTCCCGGGCGCCGTCCCGGTCGTCGGCGGCGACATAGCTGATCTTGGAGCCGAGCCCGATCGGCTTGCCGCACGCGACCAGCGGTACGCCCGCCTCGCTCAGCTCCTCCGCGACCGGGTTCCCGGAGTGGCTGGAGACCAGCAGCACCCCGTCGACGTGCCCGGAGGTGATGTACCGCGTGATGCGCCGTCGCTCGTCCTCGGTGCCGGCCAGCATCAGCAGCAGGGGGATGTCGTGCGCGGCCAGCGCCTGGGTGCAGCCGCGCAGCAGGACGTTGAAGTTCGGGTCCTCGAAGAACTTCTCCTGCGGTTCCGTCAGCAGGAAACCGACCGAGTCCGAGCGCCCGGTGATCAGCGAGCGGGCGTGCCGGTTGACGACGTAACCCGTCCTGCGGATGGCCGCGTTGACGGCCTCCTGCGCGGCCGGGCTCACATAGTGCCCGCCGTTGAGGACCCGCGACACCGTGCCCCGCGAGACGCCCGCCTCGCGTGCCACGTCATGGATCGTCGGCGGCCTGCGCCGACCCCCCGTATTGCTCATGGTCAGACTCTACGGCTCCCGGGGCCGGGGCCAGAAGCACCGTGCTGGGAGCGTTCACAGCAGAGAAACATCAAGGACACTTGTCAGCAGTCACGGGGGTGCGGTTATGTTGGGGCGGCGCCTTCGGGCGCGTTGTGTGCACGTTCCCAAATGATCGACTACGGGAGAGATCCATGCCGGAGACCACCCCCAGGGGCCTCACCAGCCTCGCCTTCGGTGGGGACTACAACCCCGAGCAGTGGCCGGAGAGCGTCTGGCAGGAGGACGTCCGGCTGATGCGGGAGGCCGGCGTCACCATGGTGAGCGTCGGGATCTTCTCCTGGGCCCTGCTGGAGCCCGAGCCCGGTGTGTACGACTTCGGCTGGCTCGACCGGCTCCTGGACCTGCTGCACGAGCACGGCATCCGCGCCGACCTCGGCACCCCCACGGTCGCCCCGCCCGCCTGGTTCTACCGCGCCCACCCCGAGGCCCTCCCCGTCACCGCCGACGGCACCCGCTACGAGTTCGGCTCACGCGGCGCGATCTGCCACAGCAACGCCGACTACCGCGCCGCCGCCGCGAACATCACCACGCGGCTCGCCGAGCGCTACGGCACGCACCCCGCCCTCGCCCTGTGGCACGTCTTCAACGAGTACGGCGTCCCCGTCTCCGCCTGCTACTGCGACAACTGCGCCGCCCACTTCCGCCGTTGGCTGACCGCGGCCTACCGGACCGTCGACGGGGTCAACGAGGCCTGGGGCACCGCCTTTTGGGGCCAGCGCTACGGAGACCTCGGCCAGATCAACCCGCCGCGCCTTACCCCGACCGCCGTCAACCCGGCCCAGGCGCTGGACTACACGCGGTTCGCGGACGCCACCATGCGCGAGAACTTCGTCGCCGAACGGGACATCCTGCACCGCCTCGCGCCCGGCATCCCGGTGACGACCAACTTCATGGCCGCCCTCAGCCAGTGCGAGTCCGTCGACTACTGGGCCTGGGGCCGCGAGGTCGACCTCGTCACCAACGACCACTACCTGATCACCGACGGCCGCCGCACCCACGTCAACCTGGCGATGGCCGCCGACCTGACCCGTTCGGTGGCGGGCGGGGCCCCGTGGCTGCTCCTGGAACACTCCACCTCGGGCGTCAACTGGCAGCCCCGCAACCCCGCCAAGGCCCCCGGCCAGATGGCCCGCAACGCCCTCTCGCACGTGGCCCGCGGCTCGGACGGCGCGATGTTCTTCCAGTGGCGGCAGTCCCGGCGCGGCGCCGAGAAGTTCCACTCCGCGATGCTCCCGCACGGCGGCACCGAGACCCGTGTCTGGCGCGAGGTCGTCCAACTCGGCCAGTCCGTCGAGGAGTTGAGCCGGATACGCGGCACCCGCACGCAGGCCGACGTGGCCGTCGTATGGGACTGGCAGTCGTGGTGGGCGCAGAAACTGGAGTGGCGTCCCAGCGAGGACCACGACGCCCGCGAGCGCGCCGACGCCTTCTACGAGGCTCTCTACGACCGTCACCTCACGGTCGACTTCGCCCACCCGGAAGCCGACTTGTCGGCCTATCCCCTTGTCGTCGTACCGGCGCTGTATCTGATGACGGAAGCGGCCGGGCGCAACCTGAAGCGGTACGTCGAGAACGGCGGCACCCTCGTCGTCTCCTACTTCTCCGGCATCGTCGACGAGCACGACGCCGTCCACGAGGGCGCCTACCCCGGAGCGCTCCGCGACGTACTCGGCCTGACCGTCGAGGAGTTCTCGCCCCTGCTGGCGGGCGACCGCGTCCGTATCACCGGCGCGGACGGCTCCGAACTCACCGGCGACGTATGGACCGAGTTCGTCGTCCCGCGCGGCGCCGAGACCGTGTGGACGTACGCCGAAGGCCTCACCGCCGACCACCCGGCCGTCACCCGGCACCGCCTCGGCGAGGGCACCGCCTGGTACGTGTCGACCCGTCTCGACGCCCACGGCCTGGACGCCCTGCTCGGCTGGGCGACCGAGGACGCCCGGATCACCCCGCGCGCCGACCTGCCGTACGACGTCGAAGTGGTGCGCCGAGAAGGCGAGTCGGGAACCTTCCTCTTCGCGATCAACCACAGTGCCTCGGACGTCAAGGTGCCCCTCGGCGCCGACGGCACCGAGCTGCTGACCGGCGAACGTGCCGCGGGCGGCCTCGCGGTCCCCGCCGGAGCCGTCCGGGTCGTCCGACTCGACGGCTGAGCCGAACTCCCCTCCGCCCGCGCGAGCCGTGAGCCGCGGGTGGAGGGGGACGTCCGCCACCCGGCGCCCGTGCGTTCTTGTTCGGCTACGACGGTGTGCTTCGGCCAACTCCGGTTCCGGAACCCGGAGTTCGTCCCCGGTGGTCTCGCTGCGTCCCGCCCGTTGCCGCACGCCCCAGCGGTGACGGCCGCGCCGAACAGGAACGGTCGGTCCCGGACAAGGTCCCCGAGTCCGGGACGCGGCGGACCGTGCTGCCGAAACCCACCTCGAACTCCTCGTGTCCCTGGGCCTGTTGCGCACCCGGCGGATCCGGCTGCGCACCTACCACCGGCGCGACGAGGTCCGTATCGCCGAGGTGGCCCGGATGTTCGAGAAGGGCTGGTAGCGGGCCAGCCGGGCCGAGCGTCACACCGGGTCCTGCCCGGCGTCCGCTCCCTCCGGTGCCTCCGACTCCGTGCGGAACGACGCCTCCGGGTCCCCGAACCGCTCGCACAACAGCCTGCCCACCAGCGCGCCGCCGTAGAGCACGAAGCCCACGCCGACCAGCCAGGACTCCACCACCAGGACCGTGCCGACCGGGCCGTAGCTGACCGCGTTGGTGACCAGGAGCGGGGTGAACACGAGGTACGAGAACCAGCGCAGGCCGACCAGGCCCGCCATCGTGGCGAGCGCGCCCGGGAGCAGATACCGCCAGCGGACCTGCCGGTTGAGCAGGAAGTGCGGGCCCCACCAGAAGAACAGCAGGCCGGCCGCCATGCTGAGCAGGATGCGGGGCGTGCCCTCGATGACGTTGCGGGTCTGCACCTGCGCGTACAGATAGCCCATCAGCATGACCAGCCAGATCAACTGCCGCCGCCAGATGCGATGCCAGGGCGCGCCGGCCGGCCGCCACACGTGCTCGTAGCCGCTCTGCACACTCGACGCGAAGGACAGGCCGAACAGCGCGAGCAGCGCCACACTCCACGCGCTGGTGGCGCCGATCACCTTGCGCGGCGGCGTGAAGACATCGGTGAGCGCGCGGGCGGATCTGCCGGACAGGTCCATGCCGTCCACCAGCCACAGCGCGAACCCGCCGTGCCCCAGCGGATCCGCGGCGGCCACCACGATCAGCAGCGGCGCCAACGTGACCAGGGCGAGCGTCGCGAACCCCATGGCCCGGTGCAGCAGCTCCAACTCCCGCCCGCGCCGGTTGAGTTCGGCGAGTCCCAACCGCTGCCACATCAGGCGGACCCGTCTCACCGCGGACCTCCCGAACGGCGGGCGGCCGACCACGACATGAGGGCCCCCTTCTCACCGACCGGCAGCGCGCTCCGGGTCACCAGGAATACGCTCGGCAAACGCGACCGTGTGGGCGATGACCGGGAGGAAAAGCAAGCGTACGCGTGCCGACCCGAACCGTGGAGGATTTCATGGACCGACCCGAGGCCCTGCTCGCCCGCCGTTACGTCGCGATCGGCGGCCGCGGCCCGGAGGACGTGGTGGCCGACGCCCGCGGCCGGGTGCTGACCGGCGTCGAGGACGGCCGCATCCTGCGCCTCGATGGTCTGATCGATCCCGAGGCGGTACGGGTGGAGACCCTCGCCGACACCGGCGGTCGGCCGCTCGGCCTCGAACTCCTCCCGGACGACGCTCTGTTGGTGGCCGACGCGGAACGAGGGCTCCTGCGCGTCGACTTGGCGGACGGAACCGTACGCGTCCTCGCCGACTCCGTGGCGGGGGAGCCGCTGCGGGGCGGCAGCAACGTGGTCGCGCTGTCGGACGGCAGTGTGTACTTCACCGTCTTCAGCCTCCGCCACCCGATGGAGCGGTGGATCGGCGACATCGTCGAACACACCGGCACGGGACGGCTGTTGCGCCTCGCACCGGGCGCCGACAGTCCCGAAGTCCTCCTGGACGGACTCCAGTTCGCCAACGGGCTCGCCCCGAGCGCCGACGAGTCCTTCCTGGTCGTCGTGGAAACCGGCGCCCGCCGCCTGACCCGCTACTGGCTCACCGGACCGAAGGAGGGCCGCAGCGAGTCCTTCGTCGACGACCTCCCCGGAATGCCCGACAACCTCTGGCGCGCCGGCCCGGACGGGCCGATCTGGGTGGCGCTGGCCGGCCCGCGCGTCGCGCCGCTCGAGCTCCTCCACCAGGCTTCACCCGCCGTACGGCAGGCCGCGGCCCGTGTCGCCGTGCGCGTGCCCTTCCGCCCCACCGGCACGATCGGAGCCATGGCGTTCGACGACGACGGGACCGTCGTCCATCACCTCGCCGCGCGCGGCTCGGCGTACCGGATGGCCACCAGCGTGTGCGAGGCCGCCGGGCACCTGGTGCTGGGCAGCGTGTGGGAGCGCGGGATCGCGCTGTGCGAGCCGCCCGCCCCGAAGTGACCCCGGCACGCCCCCGGCGTTAACCTGATGCCCGGCCGTGATCAGTTCTCGCGGCGCGGCGGTGGGGCCCGCCGTACCCGAACCGCGGCAGAGGTGCCGCCAACGGTCCCTACTTGTACAGGCGTGTGCCCCCAGGGCCCCCGACGAGTAGGAGACGTACGGCCATGTCAGCCCCCGAAGCCGAGAGCCTGCGCACCCGCCCTCAGGCCCCGCGTCCGTCCGTCTGGCGCGGGCAGGGACCCGTCGTCGCGGTGGTCGCGCTCGGCGGCGCGCTCGGCGCCACGGGACGCTACGCGGCCTCTGTGTGGTGGCCCGCGCAGAGCGGCGGTTTCCCCTGGACGACGTTCTGGATCAACGTCGTCGGGTGTGCCGTGATAGGCGTGTTCATGGTGGTGATCACCGATGTGTGGGCCGCGCACAGGCTGGTGCGGCCGTTCTTCGGCACCGGTGTGCTCGGCGGCTTCACCACCTTTTCGACGTACGCCGTCGACATCCAGAAACTGGTCGACACGGGCCATCCCCGCACCGCGCTGGCCTATCTCGCCGCGACCCTGTTCGCGGCGCTCACGGCGGTGTGGCTCGCGGTGACGGCGGCCCGTCGGGTCCTGAAGTGGAGGCAGCGATGACCAGGCTGACCGGCAGTGCCCTGCGGGTGACGATCTTCATCGGCGAGAACGACACCTGGCACCACAAGCCCCTCTACACGGAGATCGTCCACCGCGCCCACAAGGCCGGGCTGGCCGGCGCCAGCGTCTTCCGGGGCATCGAGGGCTTCGGCGCCTCCTCCCTGATCCACACCACACGGCTGTTGTCGCTGAGCGAGGACCTGCCGGTGGCGATCGTGATCGTGGACACCGAGGAGCGCGTACGGGAGTTCCTGCCGCAGCTCGACGAACTCGTCGGCGAAGGACTGGTGATCCTCGACGAGTGCGAGGTCATACGGTACGTGGGCCGTCTCGACGACTCCGGCGGAACGGGCCGGAAGGGTAAGAGGTCGTTGTGAACTGGCTGTTGGTCGTCGCGGGGGCCGTCGTAGGTGCTCCGCTCCGCTATCTCACCGACCGCGCGGTGCAGACCAGACACGACACCGTGTTCCCCTGGGGCACCTTCGCGGTGAACGTCTCCGGCTGTCTGATTCTCGGCGTGCTGACCGGTGCCGCGTCGGCCGGCGCGGCGAGTTCACATCTCCAACTCCTCGTGGGGACAGGCCTTTGCGGGGCCCTGACGACGTACTCCACCTTCTCGTACGAGACACTGCGGCTGACCGAGACAGGGGCGGGCCTCTACGCTGCAGCCAACGTCGTCGGCAGCGTGATGGCGGGCCTCGGTGCGGCATTTGTCGGGGTGTCGATCGCGCAGGCCCTGTGGGCGTAAGAGATCGGGCGGATCCCGCGCCCGAGCAGGACCGCTCCCAGCGCTATTGTCTACAGCACTGTCGACCAACTCCCAAGAACTGGATCTCATGAGCGTCATCAGCGTCGGTCAGGCCGCCGTCCTCGGAGTCGTCGAGGGGGTGACCGAGTTCCTTCCGGTCTCCTCGACCGGCCATCTGAAGATCGTCGAGGGGCTGATGAAGATCCCCGTCGACGACGATTCCGTCGTCGGGTTCTCGGCCGTCATCCAGGTCGGTGCCATCGCCGCCGTGCTCGTGTACTTCTTCAAGGACATCGTGCGGATCGTGTCCGCGTGGGGCCGTGGTCTGCGCAATCGCGAGGAGCGCTATCACCACGACTACAAGTTCGCCTGGTGGGTGATCTACGCGACGATCCCGATCGTCCTGGTGGGCCTGGCCGCGAAGCCCCTCATCGACGGGCCGCTCGGCTCGCTGTGGGTGGTGGCCGCCTCACTGATCGTCGGTAGTGGTGTCATGTGGGCGGCCGACCAGATGGGCCGCCACAAGCGCGGTGAGGACGACGTCACGTTCAAGGACGCGATGCTGGTGGGCAGTTCGCAGATCCTCGCGCTGCTCTTCCCCGGCTTCTCGCGTTCCGGCGCCACCATGTCCACCGGGCTCATCCTCGACCTGGACCGCGTCGCCGCGACCCGGCTCTCCTTCTTCCTCGGCATCCCCGCCCTCACCGGCGCCGGTATCTACGAGCTGAAGGACGCCCTGGGGGCGGGAGTGGGCGCCGCCCCGCTGGCCGTCGGCACGATCGTGTCGTTCGTGGTGGCCTACGCCTCCATCGCCTGGCTGCTGAAGTTCGTCGCCAAGCACTCCTTCAACGCGTTCGTGATCTACCGGATCGTCATCGGTCTGCTGCTGTTCGGGCTGCTCGGCACAGGTGTGCTCGACAGCTGACAGGCACTGACACCGCGCGGACGATCATCACAGCGGGCGTGAAGCCGGATTTTCAGGCTTCACGCCCGCTGAATTTTTCTTTTCCGATCGCTTGACAGCACTGTCCTGTCACCCGCAGGATCACGTCCGTGAACCTGTCAGACAGCCAGACAGGTGGAGTCGGGCCGCGGCGCGTCAGCGCCATGGAAGCGGTGCTTGTCCACCTCCGCGGCGCCATCGAGCGCGGCGACTACGCCATCGGCGACAAGCTCCCCTCCGAGGCGGAGCTGTGCCGCACCCTGGAGATCAGCAGGCCCGTGCTCCGCGAGGCCCTGCGGGCCCTGCAGACCATGGGGCTGACCGTCTCCAAGACCGGCAAGGGCACCTTCGTGGTGGCCAACGCCGTGGAGGACCCGACCTTCGGCGACTACGCGGCCAGCGACCTGCTGGAAGTGCGCCGCCACGTCGAGATCCCGGTCGCCGGGTACGCGGCGGTGCGCCGCACCCCGGAGAACCTGGACCACCTGGCCCACCTCCTGGACCGCATGGAACGGGAGACGGACACCACCGCGTGGGTCGCGATGGACACGCTCTTCCACCTCGCGGTGGCGGAGGCCGCCCAGAACCCGGTGTTCCGCCGGGTCATCGAGGAGATCCGTGACGCGCTGGCCCGCCAGTCCGCGTTCCTCAACGAACTCGGCGGCCGTCGCGAGCAGTCCAACCGCGAACACCGGGCGATCGTCGAGGCGCTGATCGACGGCAGCGAGGCGGACGCCGTCGAGGCCATGTCCCACCACCTCGACCGGGTCGAGACGACCCTCACCGACATCGTGCGCCCCGCGCGCACGGACACCCCCACGGAAGGCGGACCCGAGGCGTGAGCGAGCAGTCCCTGCACGACAGCGAGCAGCCCCTGCACGACGGCGTGCAGAAACGATCCGGGCATGTCGACGCCGGAGACGCCGGCTACAGCAAGTCCCTGAAGTCCCGGCACGTCAACATGATCGCCATCGGCGGCGCGATAGGCACCGGCCTCTTCCTCGGCGCGGGCGGCCGCCTCGCCGACGCCGGCCCCTCGCTGTTCATCGCGTACGCGGTCTGCGGACTCTTCGCCTTCCTCGTCGTCCGCGCCCTGGGCGAACTCGTCCTGTACCGGCCCTCGTCCGGCGCCTTCGTGTCGTACGCCCGGGAGTTCCTCGGAGAGAAGGGTGCGTACGTAGCGGGCTGGATGTACTTCCTCAACTGGGCCACCACCGGCATCGCCGACATCACCGCGGTGGCCGTCTACACCCACTACTGGGGCATGTTCTCCGACATCCCTCAATGGTTGATCGCGTTGATCGCCCTCGCGGTCGTCTTGACGGTCAACTTGATCTCGGTGCGGATGTTCGGCGAGCTGGAGTTCTGGTTCGCGATCATCAAGGTCAGCGCGCTCGTCGTCTTCATGCTGATCGGCATCTTCCTGCTGGTCACCCAGCACCAGGTCGACGGCACCACCCCCGGCCCGTCCCTGATCACCGACAACGGCGGCATCTTCCCCAACGGCCTGCTGCCCATGCTCCTGATCATCCAGGGCGTCGTCTTCGCCTACGCCTCCGTCGAACTGGTCGGCGTCGCCGCCGGCGAGACCGAGAACCCCGAGAAGATCATGCCGAAGGCGATCAACTCGATCATGTGGCGCGTCGGCCTCTTCTACGTCGGCTCGGTCGTCCTGCTGTCGATGCTGCTGCCGTGGAACAAGTACAGCGCGGGCCAGAGTCCCTTCGTGACCGTGCTGTCGAACATCGGCATCCCGGCCGCCGGCGGCGTCATGAACCTCGTCGTCCTCACCGCGGCCATGTCCTCCCTCAACTCCGGCCTGTACTCGACCGGTCGCATCCTCCGCTCCATGGCGATGTCCGGCTCCGCCCCCAAGTTCACCTCAGTGATGAGCCGCAGCCAGGTCCCCTATGGCGGCATCCTGCTCACCAGCGGCATCTGCGTCCTCGGCGTCGGCCTCAACTTCGTGGTCCCGGCGGACGCGTTCGAGATCGTCCTGAACTTCGCGGCGATCGGCATCCTCTCCACCTGGGGCATGATCATGCTCTGTCACCTCCTCTTCTGGCAGAAGACCGAGAAGGGCGAACTGACGCGCCCCGGCTACCGGTTGCCGGGCTCTCCCTGGACCGAACTCGTGACGCTGGCCTTCCTCGCCTCCGTCCTGGTCCTCATGTACGCCGACGGCGGCGCCGGACGCACCACCGTGCTCTGTCTGCCGCTGATCGCCGCCGCGCTGGTCGCCGGATGGTTCGCCGTCCGCCGCCGCGTGGCGAGCACGTCCACCTCCGCAACCGACGCGTGAGACCCACGTCGTCCTGACCCCGACAGGCAGAGATGTACAGCAGTCCCCTCGCGGACCCACCCCTCGTCCGTGAACCCCTCCACGCACCCGTCGCCCACCTCATACGCGGCGGAATGATCGAGGGCATCCACTACGGCTCGGTCGTCGTCCTCAATGCCGACGGCCAGGTCCAGCTCCAGATCGGCGACATCGAGGCGGCGTTCTATCCGCGCTCGGCGATCAAGCCGGTGCAGGCCGTCGCCATGGTGCGCGCCGGGTTGCCGCTCGACGGTGAGCTGCTCTCGCTCGCCGCGGCCAGCCACTCCGGCGAGGAACGTCACCTCGCCGGGGCCCGGCGGATTCTTGAACTCGCCGGGCTCACCGAGTCCGATCTGCGCAACGTTCCTGACCTGCCGTTCGACCCGGTCGTGCGGGATGTCTGGGTGCGCGAAGGGCGGCCCCCGTCCCGGCTTGCCCAGAACTGTTCCGGGAAGCATGCGGCGATGTTGTACGTGTCGAAGCTCAATGGCTGGTCGCTCGACGACTATCTCGACCCCGGGCATCCGCTTCAGCAGGCGATCGCGGAGATCGTCGAGGATCTCACCGGGCAGCGGATTGCTCGGGTGAGTGTCGATGGGTGCGGGGCTCCTTTGTTCTCCATCTCCCTGCACGGGCTTGCTCGGGCTGTTGCTCGGATCACTACTGCGGAGCCAGGTACGCCTGAGGCGCGAGTTGCGGATGCGATGCGGGAGTATGCCGAGATGGCGTCCGGGGCCGGGCGGGACGTGGCCGCGTTGATGCGGGCCGTGCCGGGGCTTCTCGCCAAGGACGGGTTCGAGGGGGTTGAGGTTGCCGCGTTGCCTGATGGGCGGGCCGTTGCTGTGAAGATCGCGGACGGGGCTAATCGGGCGCGAGTGCCTGTCGCTGCCGCTGGGCTTGCGCGGGCCGGGGTTTCGGCCTCTCTGCTCGGCGAGTTTGCGGGGGAGTCGTTGCTCGGTGGTGGGGAGCCGGTGGGTTGTGTTCGGCCGGTGCGTGCATTGGACCCGGTGTCGCCGTTGTCTGCGTGTGCCTAGATCGGTTATTGGGTCGCTGCGGGTCCGTTGTGGCTGGTCGCGCAGTTCCCCGCGCCCCTAAATGACCTGAACGCTGTTGGAAAGAGGACCCCATGTCTGCTGTTACCCGTCGCGAACATGATCTGCTCGGGGATAGGGACGTACCCGGCGATGCCTACTGGGGTGTTCACACCCTGCGGGCCACCGAGAACTTCCCCATCACCGGGACGCCGATCTCCGTCTACCCGCACTTGATCAATGCTCTTGCCGCCGTCAAGGAGGCCGCCGCTCTCGCCAATGAGGAGTTGGGGCTGCTGTCGCCGGAGAAGACGGCCGTCATTGTCGCCGCCTGTCGGGAGATTCGGGACGGGAAGCTGCACGACCAGTTCGTCGTGGACGTGGTGCAGGGTGGGGCCGGTACCTCGACCAACATGAACGCCAACGAGGTTGTCGCGAACCGGGCGTTGGAGTTGCTGGGGCACGGCAAGGGGGAGTATCAGTTCCTGCACCCGAACGAGGACGTCAACCTTGGCCAGTCAACCAATGACGTGTATCCGACCGCGGTCAAGATAGCGACTGTCTTTGCCGTACATGGATTGATCGCGTCAATGTCTGTACTGCAGGACGCTTTTGCCCGTAAGGCCGTCGAGTTTCGTGATGTGCTCAAGATGGGCCGTACACAGTTGCAGGACGCGGTGCCGATGACGCTCGGTCAAGAGTTCTCGGCGTATGCGGTCATGATTGACGAGGATCGTCAACGTCTTGACGAGGCCGTCAAGTTGATCCATGAGATCAACCTGGGGGCCACAGCCATCGGGACCGGGCTCAATGCACCGGCAGGGTATGCCGAGTCGGCGCGGCGGCACCTCGCCGAGATCACCGGGCTGCCGCTCGTGACGGCGGCCAACCTGGTCGAAGCCACGCAGGACTGCGGGGCGTTCGTCCAGATGTCGGGTGTGCTGAAGCGGGTCGCGGTCAAGCTGTCCAAGAGCTGCAACGATCTGCGGCTGCTGTCCTCGGGGCCGCGTGCGGGGCTGGGGGAGATCAACCTGCCGCCGGTGCAGGCCGGTTCGAGCATCATGCCCGGGAAGGTCAACCCGGTGATCCCCGAGGTCGTCAACCAGGTCGCCTTCGAGGTGATCGGCAACGACGTCACCATCACGATGGCCGCCGAGGCAGGACAGCTCCAGCTCAACGCCTTCGAGCCGATCATCCTGCACTCGCTGTCGGAGAGCATCACGCATCTGCGGGCTGCCTGCCTCACGCTTGCCGAGCGCTGTGTGGACGGCATCACCGCCAACACCGAGGCGCTGCGCGCGAGCGTGGAGAACTCCATCGGTCTGGTGACCGCGCTGAACCCACACATCGGGTACACGGCCGCCACCGACATCGCCAAGGAGGCCCTCGCGAGCGGCCGGGGCGTGGCCGAACTGGTGCTGGAAAAGGGCCTGTTGCCCGCCGAGACGCTTGCCGCCCTGCTGCGGCCCGAGGTCCTGGCCGGCAGTGGATCCGTAGTCGTCTGATCCGCGCTGTCCGATCCACGGACGCGCACCAGGACCCGCCCGGAGGCACAATGGTGATCATGTCCCCATCCATGACCTTCCAGCCGGTCCTGGAGCGCATCGCCGGTGAGATCGAGCGGATGCCCGGCCGTGGCCAGGCCGCCGACTACATCCCGGCGCTCGCGGCCTGCGACCCGCGTCGCTTCGGCATGGCCGTCGCGGAGCTGGACGGCACGGTGTACGGCGTGGGTGACTGGCGGCAGCCGTTCTCCACGCAGTCCATCACCAAGGTGTTCACCCTCGCCCTCGACCTGGCCCGCGAGGGCGACGAGCTGTGGGAGCACGTGGGCCGCGAGCCCTCCGGCAACCCCTTCAACTCCCTTGTCCAGCTGGAGTACGAGAGCGGCATCCCGCGCAACCCGTTCATCAACGCGGGCGCGCTCGTCGTCACCGACCGCCTCCAGACCCGTACCGGCGACGCGGCCGGCGAACTGCTGGCCTTCCTGCGCACCGAGAGCGGCAACCCGTCCCTCGACTTCGACAAGGAGGTCGCCGCCTCCGAGTCCGCGCACGGCGACCGCAACGCGGCCCTCGCCCACTTCATGAAGTCCTACGGCAACATCGACAACGAGGTGCCCGTCCTCCTCGACCAGTACTTCCGGCAGTGCTCCATCATGGCGTCCTGCGCCGACCTCGCCCTCGCCGCCGGTTTCCTGGCCCGGCACGGCAGCCGCGCGGACGGCACCCGGTTGCTCACCCTCACCCAGGCCAAGCAGGTCAACGCGGTGATGCTGACGTGCGGGACGTACGACGCGGCGGGCGAGTTCGCCTACCGGGTGGGCCTGCCCGGCAAGAGCGGGGTGGGCGGCGGCATCATCGCGATCGTCCCGGGCCGGTGCACCCTCGCCGTGTGGAGCCCGGGACTGGACGAGCGGGGGAACTCGGTGGCCGGGGTCGCCGCGCTGGACCGTTTCACGACGCTCACCGGGGTGTCGGTGTTCTGACGGCACCTCGAATTCGTCGGTGCCGAGGCCCGATCACACGGAGGTCATGCGCAGTCCGCCGCCCGGAGAGCGGTACGTCGCTTTCCCGCCATCCTGTGTTGACACGCTGACCGAGTGTTGGCCATGGCTTTTCCTGTCGATCTCCGCCGCTGCCAGGTGCTCGGTCTGGCCGGAACCGCCGTCCTCGCGTTGGGCGGTGAGACGGCCGGAGCGCTCCCGGCCGCCGACCTCTTCTCCCCGGCCTCCGCGCAGGCGGCACTGGGGCTCGTCGGGGTCTACTTCGGCGTCGTCCTGCTGATAGCGGCCTGGCTGCTGTTGGGCAAGCTGATCCGCAGCGCCGAACCGCCCACCCCGCGCTCGCTGTTGCTGGTCCTCGCCGTGTGGGCGGCCCCGCTGCTGCTCGCGCCGCCGCTGTTCAGCCGGGACGTCTACAGCTATCTCGCGCAGGGCGCCATGGTCGACGCCCACATGGACGTGTACGCGCACGGCCCCGCCACGCTCGGCGGTCCCCTCGCCGACGAGGTCGCCCCGCTGTGGCAGCACACCGGGGCGCCGTACGGCCCGGTGTTCCTCGCCATGGCGTCGGGGCTGTCCGGACTGACCCGCGGTGAACTCCCCGCCGGGCTCTTCGGGATGCGGCTCGTCGCCCTCCTCGGGGTGGGTCTGATGGCCGCCGCGCTGCCCCGGCTAGCCCGGCACAGCGGCGCAGACCCGGCGGCCGCGCTCTGGCTCGGCGCCCTCAACCCGCTCGTCCTGCTGCACCTCGTCGCGGGCGCCCACAACGACGCGATCATGCTCGGTCTGCTCGGCATGGGCCTGGTCGCCGCCCTCGGCCGCTGGCCGATCCTGGGCGCCGTACTCGTCACGCTCGCCGCCCTGGTGAAGGCACCGGCCGCGCTCGGTCTCGCCGCCGTCGTGCTCCTCCAGATCCGCGCGGGCCACCGCCCGGCCAAGGCCGTCACGACGACCGTCGTCGCGTCCGCCGCCACCACGGTCGCCGCCACGGCCATCGCCGGCACGGGCTACGGCTGGATAGGCGCCCTCGACACGCCCGTCTCGGCGCACAACTGGGCGCTCACCAGCCTCCTCGGCCGCGCCACCGGCGCCCTGCTGGAGCACCTCGGCAGCGACCTCGCCCCCTTCGCCGTCCCGGCCTGGCACGCCCTCGGACTCGCGGTCACCGGCGCGGCCATCCTCGCCATATGGCTGCGTCTGCGCCCCAGCCCGGTCTACGCCCTCGGCCTGAGCCTCGCCGTCGTCGCCGCCTTCGGCCCGGCGATCCGCCCCTGGTACGCCCTGTGGGGCCTGTTCCTCATCGCCGCCGCCGCACCCAGCACGTCCGTACGACACCGAGTGGCCGCCGTCACGGGCGTCCTCGCCCTCGCCGTCCTGCCCAGCGGCGGCCCCGCCGACATCGGACAACTCGTGCTGGCCGTCTCCGGCGGCGTCCTCGCGATCGTCGTCCTCTGGCAGGCCCGCCAGGCGGCGGAGGCCCCTGCCCTGGGACGTACGGCATGAGAACACCCACCACCGACCGCGGCCGACTCCTCGTGGTGCTGTCCCTCGCCGCAATCGTCACCGTCTTCACGGCGACCGTCCCCCTGCTGCGCGACTGGTTCGACCTGCGCGTCTACTACGGCACCGTCCACACCTGGCTCCACCACGGCGGCCGGATCTACGACTACCAGGTGCCCGGCACGACGTACGGCTTCACCTACCCGCCGTTCGCCGCGGTCAGCATGGCCCCGATGGCGTACGTCGGTCTCGGCACCGCGATCGTCGCCGCGCTGGTGCTCAACCTGGCGGCTCTCGCGTTCGTGCTGCGCATCCTGGTCGGGCCCGGGTGGCGGCGGTACGGCTGGTTCGGGTGGGCGTTGGCGGCCTGTGGGCTGGCGCTGTTCGAGCCGTTGCGTGACACCTTCAGCTTCGGGCAGGTGAACCTGCTGCTGCTGGCTCTCGTGCTCGGCGACGGCTGGCTGCTGTCCTCCGGCCGGGGCCGCTGGGCGGGCGTCGGCATCGGACTCGCGGCGGCGATCAAGCTCACGCCGGCCCTGTTCATCGTCCTGTTGCTGCTGGCCAGACGCTGGAAAGCCGCCGCGGTGGCGACGGCTGTGGCGCTCGCGGCGACCGGGTTCGCCGCTCTGGTGGTCCCGGACGCCTCGCGGTTCTACTGGACCCGGGCGATGTGGGACACCACCCGCGTGGGTCGCCTCGACTACGTCTCCAACCAGTCCCTGCAAGGAGTCCTGGCCCGGCTCGGCGAGACCGGCCGCCCGCTGTGGGCGACGGTCGTCCTGCTCGTGCTGTGCGTGTGGGCGGTACGGGCACGCCGTGCGGTCGTCGCGGGGGACTGGATCGCCGCGTTCGCGCTGACCGGGCTGACCGCTTGCCTGATCAGCCCGATCACCTGGGTGCACCATCTCGTGTGGCTGCTGCCGTCCTTCGCCGTACTGGTCCGCGCCGGGCACCCGCGCATCGCGGGCGCCCTCTACGCGGTGATGTGCACGAGTGTCGTGTGGCTGTGGTTCCACGACGCCTCGGGCATCGACGGCTTCCTCGGCAGCAACACGTACACCTGGATCACGCTCGGCCTGCTGCTGTGGCTGCCGACCGGTCAGGCCCGGGGCAGCCGCGCGCCCCTGAACCGCAACGCCACCACCACCGCACCCGCGCCGAGCACCGCGGCGGCCACGATCGCCGCCGTCTCCGCCCAGCCCGGCCCGTCGTCCGCCACGACCTCGGCGGCGACCGGCACGGCGACGGGACCCGGCCTCGGCCTCGGCCTGGCCCGCAACGCGTCGAGCGATCCCACCGGATCGACCCGCCCGGCGGCCGCGAAACCCCAGTCGAGCAGCTCGCGCGCCTCCTCGTACACGGTGAAACCACCGCCCGCCTGAGGATTCATCACCGTGACGACGAGCGACCGCCCGCCCCGACGCGCCGCCGCGACGAGCGTGTTGCCCGCGTGCGTGGTGTAGCCGTTCTTCACACCGATGAGCCCCGGATACGGCTCGACGCCGTCGTTGCCGGTCAGTAGCCGGTTGGTGTTCTGGATCGCGTACGACGACCCGTCGCCCGGGAACTCTGCCTCGGCGGTGGAGCAGTACTTCGCGAAGTCCGCGTTGCGCAGTCCGGCCCGCCCGAACACCGCGAGGTCGAAGGCGGAGGAGACCTGGCCGTCGGTGTCGTAGCCGTCCGGCGAGATGACATGGGTGTCGAGCGCGCCCAGCGAGCGCGCCTTGGCCTGCATTTCGGCGGCCGTGGCGTCCCAGCCGCCGTTGAGGGCGGCCAGGACGTGCACGGCGTCGTTCCCGGAGTTGAGGAAGACCCCGCGCCACAGGTCGGCTACGCGGTACGTGTGGCCTTCCTCGACCCCGACCAGGCTGCTGCCCTCGCCGATGCCGGACAGGTCCTCCTCGGTGACGCGGTGCCGGAGCCCTCCGGGGAGCGTGGGGAGGACGGTCAGGGCGAAGAGGGTTTTCAGGGTGCTGGCGGGTGGGAGTTTGCGGTGGGCGTCGTGGGCGGCCAGGAGTTCGCCGGTGTGGGTGTCTGCGACCAGCCAGGAGAGGGCGGAGATGTCCGGGAGTTGGGGGGCGCCGGGGTGGGGGTGGACCTGGGTGCTGGGATCCGACCCGGTGTTGGCTGTCGCCGTGGCGGGGGTGAGCGCGAGGACGGCCGTCAGGCAGAGGGCGCAGGCCGACATAGCGGTCCGGGGTGAGAATCCGATTGTCATACCGCAAACGTAGGAACGTCGTCGTTGTTCAGGGTGATGGCGGGGCCGGGCGGGGTGAGTGTGCACCCGGATGCGCTAGTGGTTCGCCTGCGGGCCGGTGGGGGCTGGTCGCGCAGTTCCCCGCGCCCCTAAAAGAACAAGCTCACGTCAGTTGGAAGGCAGCGTGGGCTGGATACGTCGTAGGAACGTTGCATTGTCCGGGGTCTCCCGCATGCGCTCCAGCAGCGTTTCCGTGCTGCTCTGGCCGTCCCTGTTCTGGAGGACGCGGCGCAAGCCCCGCACTGCTGTCAACTCGGCCTGGGTGAGCAGGAGTTCCTCGCGGCGGGTGCCGGACGGGTTGATCTCTACGGCCGGGAAGACCCGGCGGGAGGCCAGCTCGCGGCTGAGGCGGAGCTCCATGTTGCCGGTGCTCTTCAGTTCCTCGAAATAGAAGTCGTCGGCACGGGAGCCGGTCTCGACCAGTGCGGTGGCGAGGATGGTGAGGGAGCCGCCCTCCTCCGCGAGGCGTGCGGCGCCGAAGAACTTCTTCGGGCCGATCAGCGCGGTCGCGTCGACGCCGCCGCTGAGGGTACGGCCGCCGGAGGCCGCCGCGTTGTTGTGCGCCCGGCAGAGGCGGGTGAGGGAGTCCAGGAGGATCACTACGTCCTCGCCGGCCTCGACGAGCCGCTTGGCCCGCTCGATCACGAGCTCGGCCAGCGCGATGTGCTGCTTGGGGGCCTTGTCGAAGGTGGAGGCGTAGACCTCGCCGCGCACGGAGCGCCGCATGTCGGTGACCTCTTCGGGGCGTTCGTCGAGCAGTACCACCATGAGGCGGGCCTCGGGGTGGTTGCCGGCGACGGCTGCCGCGATCTGCTGGAGCAGTACGGTCTTGCCGGTCTTGGGCGGGGCCACGATGAGCCCGCGCTGGCCCTTGCCGACGGGGGCGATCAGGTCGGCGACGCGTCCGGTCAGGCCGGCCGCCGGGTGTTCGAGGTGGAGCCGCTCACGCGGGTGCAGCGGAGTGAGGTCACGGAAGTGGCGTCGGCCACGCAGTTCGTCGGGCGTGTGCCCGTTGACGAACGCGACCTCGGTCAGGGCGCGCTGCCCGCCGCGGACGCCTTCCACGATGTCGCCCTTGCGCAGGCCGTGACGGCGGATCAGCGCGGGGGAGACCTGGAGGTCGGTGGGCGAGGGCTGGCAGTCCAGCGCCCGCAGGTGCCCCTTCCCGTTGCCGTCGATGTCGAGGACACCGGTGGCGGTCTGGGTGCGGGGCTGTTCCTGTACTGGGGGGTGTTCGAGTGTGGTGGTCATGAGAGGTGGTCCTTTCAAGGACGGTTGCATGTGTCATGCGGAAGGAAGGGGGGAGAAGCCGCAGACGGAGGGCGAACGAGCGCTCCTCGGGGCGGCGGGAACATCACCTCGGGTACGGCGGAAACACGCCGGTCGTGAGGTGGTGCGGGAAGCCGGTGTACCGGTCGGAAGTCGACGGGCTGTTCGGCGAAGGTGAAATGAAACTCGCACCGGCGCCCGGAACGGGGCGTACACAAGTGCTGACCGCACCGTAGCACACCCGGCCGGGCTCTGGCTGTGAGGTACGGCTCAGCGGCTCGCCAGCAAGCCGTACAGGAGGGGGATCCGGGGCTCGGGCAGGCGCCACCAGCCACTCGGAGTCCGGACCATCTGCGGCCAGCGCGGCCACGGCAACTCGTCGCTCTCGCGGAGCCGCCGGATGTTCAGTCCTGCCGTCGTCAACGCGTTGATGACCTCGTCTATTCCGTGCATCCACTCGTAGCTGTCGGTCGCCCCTGCCACGGCCGGGCCGTCGGTGTACGTGAACGTGGCGTCCCTGTGCACGGGACCGCCGCCGCCCAGGTAGTCGTGGCGCAGCAGCAGTTCGGGCCCCTCGCCCGGAGCCGGTTTCGGGCCGAGCGAGTTGAGCAGGGGATGGAACTCGACGAGGTACAACAGGCCGCCGGGGCGCAGGAGTCGGGTGACCGTGTCCGCCCAGCGCGGCAGGTCGGGCAGGTAGCACAGGGCGCCCTTGCCGGTGTACACGACGTCGAACTGCCGTTGCCCCAGGGCCTCCACGGCGTCGTACACGTTCGCCTGTACGTAGTCGACGTCGAGGCCCGCCTTCGCCGCGATGCCGGTCGCTGCCGTCACGGACTCGGCGGAGAAGTCGAGGCCCACGGCACGTGCCCCGCGCTGCGCGAACGCGAGGGTCTCGGTGCCGAGGTGGCACTGGAGATGCAGCACGTCACGGCCGGTCAGGTCGCCGAGGTCCTCCCACTCGAAGGCGGCGAACCAGCGGGCCGGGTCCGGGTCGCCGTCGAGGCCGTAGAAACGGCTGGCGAGGTGGACGGGGGTGCGGGCGTCCCAGTTCGCCTGGTTGGCCCGCATCAGCCGTGCCTGCTCGTCGGTGGTCATGGGGTCATCCAACCGTGATCGGGTGGTGGACGGCGGGAAGAACACCGGTTCCGCGCTGGTTGCCCCGAGACGAGTGACCTACGACGAGAGGGGCAAGCCGTGCGTGCACTGATCGTGGATCCGGAGGCGGCGGGTGGGCTGCGACTCGGGGAGGCAC
This sequence comes from Streptomyces xylophagus, assembly GCF_000716435.1. Taxonomy (GTDB): domain Bacteria; phylum Actinomycetota; class Actinomycetes; order Streptomycetales; family Streptomycetaceae; genus Streptomyces; species Streptomyces xylophagus. The sequence continues at coordinate 398,006 of NZ_JNWO01000003.1, read as the reverse complement.
CCGACCCGGTGCCGGGTCCGGGCCAGGTGTTGGTGGAGGTCCGGCACACCTCCCTCAACTCGGCCGAGCTGTACTTCGCGGAGCGGGGAGCGCCCGGTGAGGTGATCGGCTTCGACTCCGCCGGTGTCGTCGTGCGGGCCGCCGTCGACGGGAGTGGGCCCGCGGTGGGCAGTCGGGTGGTGGGATTCGGGGAGGGCGGCGGGTTCGGCGCCCTGCGGGCCTTGGACGTCGCCGATGCGGCCGTGGTGCCGGACGGGGTCGACCTCGGCGAGGCCGCCACCCTGCCCGTCGCGGCCGGCACCGCCCTGCGCGCGCTGGAACAGGCCGGGCCGCTCCTCGGGCGCCGGGTGCTGGTCACCGGGGCGTCCGGCGGGGTCGGTGGGTTCGCCGTGCAACTCGCGGCGCTGGGCGGGGCGTACGTCGTCGGTGTGGCCGGTTCCGCGGACGGTGCGCGGTGGGTCGGTGAGTTGGGGGCGCACGAGGTGGTGGCCGGGGTCGACGAGGTGAAGGAACCGGTCGATGTCGTGATCGACAGCGTGGGCGGGGCCCAACTGATGTCCGCGTACGGCCTGTTGGCCCCCGGCGGCAGTCTCCAGAGCGTCGGCTGGGCCGCGGGGCGGGACGCCGTGCTGCCCGTGGGGGTCACACTGGGCAGCAGCACGCCGAAGTCGATCGTCTCGGTGTACAACGGCGTCGGACTCACCGACAGGCAGGCGCAGTTGAGGCGGCTGCTCACGCTGGTCGGCGACGGTCGGCTGCGGGTTCCGGTCGGCTGGCGCGGGTCGTGGGACCGGATCGCCGAAGCGGTGGAGGCGTTGAGCGGTCGTAGCCTGCGGGGGAAGGCCGTACTCGACATGTCGTGACGTTTCCTGTGAATCCTGGGACGGGTCCTCCGCTCCGCGCCTCATACCAGCCATACGAACCCCCGATGGCCCTTCGCTGACCCATTTCTTGTTCTCGCCAATGGCCGTACCTACGCTGCCACCACCGCACCACGGCGGCACGGGACAAGGGACTTGGCAATCATGGGTCGACTGGCCGGGAAAATCGCTTTCATCAGTGGAACGGGGGCAGGAATAGGGCGGGCCGCGGCGCAGATATTCGCGGCGGAGGGCGCCGAGGTTTTCGGCTGCGACATCGACGAGGACAGCGCGGCCGAAACCGTGGAACTCGTCGAGAAGGCCGGCGGAATCATGCGGTCCCTCGCCCCCGTGGACCTGTCCACCCAGGACGGCGCCCGGGAGTGGATCGACGCCGGGATCGCGGCCTTCGGCGGGATCGACATCCTCTACAACAACGCCTCCGCGCTGCGGAACGGCCCGTTCGAAACCATGCCCGCCGAGGACTGGTACTTCACCATCAAGAACGAGCTGGACATCCCCTACTTCTGTACCCAGGCAGCCTGGCCGCACCTGATCGCCCGTGGCGGCGGGGCCGTTCTCAACGTCGCCTCCGTGGCCGCCGTACGCGGGGCGCCGTTCATGCCGATGGTGCCCCACGGGGCCGCCAAGGGCGGGGTGTTGGCGATGAGCCTGCACCTGTGCGCGGCCGGCGCCCCGCATCGCATCCGCGTCAACACCATCGCCCCCGGAATGACCCGCACCTCCGCCACCGCGCCCTTCCTGGACGATCCGGACGGGCCCAAGGCCCAGTTGGAGGCGCGGATCCCGGTCGGGCGGGTGGGACAGCCCGAGGACATCGCGCGGGCCGCCGCCTTCCTCTGCTCCGACGAGGCGGCCTTCGTCAACGGCGCCAACCTCATGGTCGACGGCGGCGACAGCGCGATGGCGGGCTGAGCCGCCGTGACCACCCGACTCGACCACGTGGGCGTCAACGTACGCGACCTGACCGCCCAAACCGCCTGGTACCAGGGCGCGTTCGGCCTGAAGACCGTCTTCGAGTTCCACCTCGAAGGGCCCGGTCTGCAAGGTGTCGTCCTGGAGCATCCGCGGGGCTGGCGCATCGAGCTGCTCGCCAGACCCGGCTCCGCCCCCGGCCTTCGCGCGCCGGACCCGCTGACCGCCGCCCTCACCGAGGGATACGGGCACTTCGCGGTCACCACCCCCGAACTCGACCCCGTCCACGGCGCCTTGGTGGCCCATGGAGCGGGCGAGGTCATGGCACCCGGGCCGTCCCCCGAGCCCGGAGTGCGCATGGCCTGGGTCAGTGACCCCGAGGGAAATCTCATCGAACTCATAGAGAAAAACGCAGAGTGAGGGCACGCACGATGACGGATTCGATCTCCTTGAAAAGACTGGACCCCGGAACGCTCATAGCGTGCTGTCTCGCGGTCGCGGCGGCACAGTTGTGCATTACCGTTCCCTCGCCCATCAATGGGGAAATTCAGGCCGCATTCGGTGCGTCGGGTTCGCAAGTAGCCTGGGTCACCTCCGCCTTCATTCTCCCCACCGCGATTCTGGAACTGAATTTCGGTGTGGTGGGCGATCTCTTCGGCCGCAAGCGGCTCTTGGTGCTCGGCGGCCTCGTCCTGGCGCTCGGCGAGCTCCTCAACGCCACCTCGCAGAACATCACCATGATGTGGACCGGGCAGGCCCTGGCCGGCATCGGTGCCGCCGCGCTGTTCCCCAGTTCCCTCGCGGTCATCGCGGCGGCCACACCGGACGGCAAGGACCGGGCGAAAGCCGTCTCCACCTGGGCGCTGTCCATCTCCCTTGCCTCCGCCCTCGGCCCGCTGTCCTCCGGGATCCTCGCCACGGTCGCCGACTTCCGCTGGGCGTTCGTGCCGCCGGTCGTCCTCGGTCTCATCGTCGCCGTGGCCTCCTGGAAGCTCGTCACCGACTCCAAGGCGCCCGAGGGCCGCGCGCTGGACTGGCCGGGCCAGATCACCATCGCCGTCGGCCTGACCGCCCTGCTCTGGGGCGTCATCGAGGGCGGTGACCGCGGCTGGGGCAGCGCGGCGATCGTGGGCTCGCTGACCCTGGCGGCCGTCGCGCTCGTCGGGTTCGTCGTCGCGGAGACCCGCGCGGCCTCTCCGATGTTCAACCTCGGCCTGCTGAAGATCCCGTCGTTCGCGGCGGCGGCCGTCGTCGCCCTGGCCGGCATGTTCGGGTTCATCGGCACCGCCTACTGCGTCTCGATCCGCCTCGGCGCCGTGATGCACCTGAGCCCGCTGCGGGCCGGAATGCCCTTCGTGATCCTCCAGTTGATCCCGCTGCTGCTGGCGCCCGTGCTCAGCAGGATGCTCACCCGCATCGACGCCCGCTGGCTCCTGATGGGCGGCCTGCTGCCCATGGCGGCGGGACAGTTCTGGATCGCAGCCCTGCCCATCACCACCACCTCCCTCGCCGCCTTCATCGGCCCGGTGCTGCTGCTCGGCGTCGGCTTCATCTGCGTGGTGTCCTCGCTCACCTCCGCCGCCGTGAACGCCGTACCGATCAACATGACCGGCATGGCCAGCGGCGCGACCAGCCTGGTCCGCGAGTTCGGCCAGGGCCTCGGCCCGGCCGTCATCAGCACCATCGCGATGAGCGCCGCGTCCTCCGCCCTCGTCGGCAAGCTCAGCGGGGCCGACGCGGGCATGGAGAAGGCGGCTGGCCCCCTCGCCGTCGTCAACGCGGGCAGCGCCCAGGCCAAGGCCGCCGCGCAGACCGCCCTCGGCCACGGCATGGCCCTCGGCGTGGTGATCTGCGGCTGCGCCTCCCTGCTGGGCGCGGTGGTCACCCTGCTCCTGGTCCGCAAGAACACCGAGCGCGCGGTTGTCGGCGCGGGGGAGCCGTCGGTACAGGCAGCCACCGCGTAACAGGTACGTCGTAGCGGAAGGCCGGGGCCTCGTGGCCCCGGCCTCTTCGTGTTTTCCCGAAGGGAGTGTCGATTCGGCGCGGCACCGTTCGTCGGTGGGGTGTAGGAAGCTCATGAGGACCGGGAGGATCCATGAAGTACATGCTGCTCGTGTGCGGAGACGACACCGCCGACGCCTCCGGGATGGCACCCGTCGAACCCTGGGTTGAGGAGCTGGGCGACCGCGACGTACGGCTGCACGGACACCGGCTCGCGCTGCCCGCCGAGGCCGTCACCGTGCGGGTACGGGGCGGGGAGGTGCTGCGGACGGACGGGCCGTTCGCGGAGACCAAGGAGTACGTCGCCGGATTCGACATCCTGGAGTGCGACACCTTGGAGGAGGCCGTCGAGGCCGCCGCCAAGCACCCCGTGGCCACCATCGGGGCGATGGAGGTGCGCCCCTTCTGGCCGATGGACGGCGAGGAGGACGCCGAGACGGAGATCCGCGCGCTCGACGCCGAACTGATCGAAGCGGTCCGCGAACGGGACGTCGACCGCATCCTCGCCTGCTACGCCCCGGACATCGCGGCCTTCGCGGGCGGCGCCGAGCACTTCGGGACCGCCGCCTTCCGCAAAGCCGTGGAGAACGTTCTCGCGGGCGTGACCGGACCCCTGACCCGCGAGGTGCTGCAGTTCCGAGTCCACGTCGACGAGTCCATCGCCTTCGGCCACGCCCTCGTACGACTCCGCGGCACCCGCATCGACGGCCGGCCGCTGGACGACGTACTGCGCGTGACCACCGGCTACCGCAACGCCGGCCTGCGCTGGCTGATCGTCCACGAGCACCTCTCGACCCCGGCCGAGAAGACCGAGGAGCGGTCATGAAGTACGTCCTGCTGATCTGCACACCCGTGGCCGGCGAGGAACTCAGCCCCGAGGAGATCGCCACAGACCCCCGCTTCACCTCCTACATCGATGAGGTCCGCAGCCGCGACATCATGCGCGGCGGTGCCCGGCTACGGCCCGCCTCCGACGCCACCACCGTGCGCGTCCAGGGCGACGAAGTCCTCCTCAGCGACGGGCCGTTCGTCGAGTCCAAGGAGTATGTGGCGGGCATCGACATCATTGAGGTGGCCGACCTGGACGAGGCGATCTCGCTCGCCTCCCGGCACCCCGCCGCGCTCGCCGGCGGCTCGGTCGAGGTGCGGCCGGTCTGGGAGTGAACGTGCCGGACGTCGAGGAGGCCGTCGCCGCCGCCTTCCGCGAGGAGTGGGGCCAGGTCGTCGCCACCCTGATCCGGGTGACCGGCGACTGGGACCTCGCGGAGGAGTGCGCACAGGACGCCTTCGCCCAGGCACTCGACCGGTGGCGGCGCGACGGAATCCCGCGCCGCCCCGGCGCCTGGCTCACCACGACCGCCCGCAACCGCGCCCTCGACGTCCTGCGCCGGGAGGCGGTCGGGGCGGCGAAACTGCGGGAGGTCGCGGTGCTGGGGCGGGACGAGGGACCGTACGACCCGGAGTACGACGGCGACGACAGCGGGGTCGAGGACGACCGGCTGCGGCTCGTGTTCACCTGCTGCCACCCCGCGCTGCCCATCGAGGCCCGGGTGGCCCTCACCCTGCGCACACTCGCCGGACTGACCACCCCCGAGATCGCCCGCGCCTTCCTCGTCCCCGAGGCGACCATGGCGCAGCGGCTGGTGCGCGCCAAGAAGAAGATCCGCAACGCCGGCATCCCGTACCGGGTGCCGCCCGCGCATCTGCTGCCCGAACGCACGACGGGCGTACTGGGGGTGGTCTATCTCCTCTTCAACGAGGGCTACGCGGCCACCTCAGGCGCCGAGTTGGTCCGCACGAACCTGTGCGCGGAGGCGATCCGCCTGGCCCGCGTGCTGGCCCGCCTGATGCCGGACGAGCCCGAAGTGCTCGGTCTACTGGCCCTGTTGCTGCTGCACGACGCCCGCCGCCGCACGCGCGTGGACGCGGCGGGCGAGTTGGTGACGTTGGAGGACCAGGACCGTACGGCGTGGGACCGGGCCGAAGTCGACGAGGGCGCCGCCCTGTTGGAGACCGCGCTGCGCCGGGGCCGCCCCGGGCCGTACCAGATCCAGGCCGCGATCGCCGCCTGCCACACCACCGCGTCCACGGCCGAGGACACCGACTGGGCCGATATCGCGGGCCTGTACGGCGAGTTGGAGCGCTTCGTGCCCTCCGCGGTGGTGCACCTGAACCGGGCGGTGGCCGTGGGCATGGCCCAACACCCGGATGCGGGGCTGGAGTTGGTGGCCGAGTTGGAGAGGTCGGGCGAACTCGCCGACTATCACCTACTGCCCGCGACCCGCGCCGATCTGCTGCGCCGCAGCGGTCGTACGGCGGAGGCGGTGGTCGCGTACGAACGGGCGCTGGAGTTGGTGGAGAACGCGGCGGAGCGAAGGTTTCTGGAGCGGCGGCTCGCGGAGTGTCGATCCGTCTAGGGGGCGTTCGTCGGTGGGGTGAAAGCAGCTCACGACACCGGAGGTTCCGATGACCGCCCTCGCCCTCGTACTTCTGCGCCGCGCACGGCAGATCCTGGCCCGGTTGGCGGCCGAGGAGCCGGAACCCGGTACCCCTGAGGTCTGGCTCGCGGGGCTCCGGCTGGGCGGTTGACCGGGGGCCGTCCTCAGTGGACGTCGAGCAGGCCCGCGAGGAGTTGGAGTCGCTCGGCGTCGAGGCTGCCCTCGGCGGCGGTGCAGACCATGAGCGCGGGGCCCGGGTTGCCCGGTATCGGGTAGGCGTCCCAGTCCAGGTTGAGTTCGCCGACCCGGGGATGGTTGAGGCGCATCTGGCCGCGGGTCGGCTCCTCCACGTCGTGGAGGGCCCACAGGGCCGCGAACTCGTCGCTGCGGACGGCGAGTTCACCCACGAGTTCGACGGCGCGGGGGTTCCCCGGATCGGCGGCGACCTGCGTCCGCAACATCCCGATCAGCTCGGCGACGGTGGCCGCCCGGTTCGGGCACGTCCGGTCGGCCTGGGGGTGCAGGAACAGCGCCAGCATGTTCCGTTCCTTCTGGGGCTGGCGGGTGAAGTCGCCCAGCAGGGCGCCGCCTAGCGGGTTCCAGGCCAGCACGTCCAGGAAACGGCCGACGACCAGAGCGGGCGAGGTCATGGTGTTCAGCAGTCGCAGCGTGGTGTCGGGTACCTCCTCCGGCTCGTAGGTACGCGGCAGTTGGACCGGGGTACGTGCGGCGGCGGCGAGGCTGTGCAGGTGGCGGGTCTCCTCGGCGGAGAAGTTGAGGGCGCGCGCGAGAGCGTCCAGGACCTGTTCGGAGGGGCGTACGTCGCGGCCCTGCTCCATGCGCTGGTAGTAGTCCGAACTCACCCCCGCCAGCAGGGCCAGCTCCTCCCGCCGCAGTCCCGCGACGCGCCGTCTCGGGCCGGGCTCCAGGCCAACGTCCTCCGGCCGCAGCCGAGTTCGGCGGGTGCGCAGGAACTCCGCGAGTTCGCGTCGGGGGTCGTCGCTCATGGCGTGGGAGGAGTCGTTCACCGCGCCAGTATGCCGTCGGCACGGCCCGCGAGGGTGGGTCTGCCAGACCCAGGAAAAGGAGAACGACCGTGATCTCGCGTGCGGGGTCCACCATCGGATCAACCACACAGCGGGCCACGGAAGGAACAGCGACATGAAGGCCGTTCAGATCACGAGTTTCGGCACGGCGGACGCACTGCAGGTCAACGAGGTCGACCGTCCCGCTCCCGGCGCGGGTGAGGTCCTCGTGTCGGTCGAGGCGTCCAGCGTGAACGGGCACGATGTGATCGTCCGGTCGGGGGAGTTGAAGATGGTGTCGGGGCGCCGGTTCCCGATCGGTGTGGGGCTGGACTTCGCCGGCGTGGTCGCCGCGACCGGCGCCGGTGTCGAGGCCTATCGGGTCGGTGACCGGGTGTGGGGCATGGTGCATCCCCGGCAGCGGCACTCCATCGCCGGTGCGGCCGAGTACGTCGTGGTCCCCGCGGAGCGCGTCTCACACGCCCCGGCGGACCTCTCCTCGGTCGAGGCGGCAGCCCTGGTGGTCGCGGGTTCCACGGCGCTGATCGCGCTGCGCGACAGCGTGCGACTCGCCGAGGGGGAGCGGGTGTTGGTGCGGGGCGCGGCCGGCGGAGTCGGCACGGCCGCCGTGCAGTTGGCGCACGCGATGGGCGGCCATGTGACCGCGCTGGCCCGCGACCGTCACGCCAAGATCCTCACCGACCTCGGCGCCGACGAGGTCCTCGACTACGGCTCCACCACCTCCGACCGGATCGGGCCGTTCGACGTCATCGTCGACACCGTCGGCACCGAACTGCACTGCTACCGGGGCCGATTGGCCAAGGGCGGCCGGATGGTCACCGTCGGACTGTCCCCGTCCGCCATCGCCGCGATCGCCGCTTCGAGCGTGCACGGCTCCCGCCGCATCCGCACCTTCAGCGCCAACCCCGAGACCCCCGTGCTGCGCGACGTGGCCGACCGTGTCACCTCGGGCGCGCTGCGCCCGGTGATCGACAGTGTGTACCCGCTCGCGGACATCGCCGCAGCGCACCAGGCGTTCGAGCGCGGCGGCGTCGTGGGCAAGCACGTGGTGACGGTGCCGCGCAGCTCCGTCTGACGGAGTCCGGTCAGCGGGGCGTGGTGCGCAGGTCGATGCCACGGTCACGGGCGTCGGTGGTCACGATGCGGGTCGCCATGCGGGACAGCCGCTTCCGGTCGGCCTCGGTCAGCGGCGCGACACACCGCTCGATCCGCTCGGCGAACTCGGCGGCGACCTGCTGGACGAACTGCCGGCCCGCGTCGGTGATCGACACCTGGAACGAGCGCCGGTCCACGGAGCTGGCGGTGCGGGTGACCAGACCCCGGCGCTGCGCCCGGTCGACCAGGCCCGTGATCGAGGACTTGTCGAGGCCGAGATGGCGGCCGAGCTGGTTCATCGTCGGCTCCCGGTCCCGCAGTATTCCGAGCATCCGGATCTGGACGACCGACAGGTCGTGCTGCCCGGCGATCTCGGACAGGGCGCTCTGCACCAGGAACGACAGCTGGGCGAGGCCGTCGACCAGGCCGAGATCCTCGTCTGCGGGCGACGGTGCGGGCGGGGGTGGCATGTCGTGGGATGAAGTCACCTCTTGATTCTACTTGCAAAGGTACGTGGCACCTACTAATTTGATTCGTGTCACGTACTAAATCCTCCGTGGCGCCTACTAAATCCTTCGTCCCGCGTACCAAATCTGAGGAGAGCAGCCATGGACATCCACGCCGCGGTGGTCGGCTCGTTCGGCACCCCGCCCCGCTACGAGCCCTTCGACCTGCCCGCGCCGACCGACGAGGACCAGGAAATCGTCGACGTCCTCGCCGTGGGCCTGCACCCCCGGGTGCGCACCGGAGCGTCGGGCAGCCACTACACGAGCACCGGGAAGCTGCCGATGGTGCCCGGCGTCGACGGCGTCGGCCGGCGTGCGGACGGCAGGCTGGTGTACTTCGTCGCCGACGACGAACTGGTCGGCCCGATGGGCACCCGCACCGTCATCGACAGTCGGCACAGCATCCCGCTCCCCGACGGCGCGGACGTCGTGAAGATCGCCGCCGCGATGAACCCGGCCATGTCGTCGTGGGTGGCGCTGCGCCGCCGCGTCCCGATCGAGGCCGGGCAGTCGGTACTGATCCTCGGCGCCACCGGCAACGCCGGACAGATGGCCGTCCAGGTCGCCAAGCGTCTCGGTGCCGGGCGGGTCGTCGGCGCCGGTCGCGACCAGGCCCGCCTGGCGACCCTGCCCGGGCTCGGCGCGGACGCGACCGTCGCGCTCACCGACGACGCTGACGCCACCGCGACGGCGCTGGCCAAGGAGGCCGCCGAAGTCGACCTGGTCATCGACTACTTGTGGGGCAAGCCCGCCGGTGACGCGATCATGGCGGTGCTGCGCGCCCGCTCCGACCGTGGCCGCGCCCTGAACTGGATCCAGATCGGCGCCATGGCCGGCCCGACCATCGAACTGCCGTCAGTGGCACTGCGCTCGGCCAACTTCCGCCTTCAGGGCAACGGCCAGGGCGCCGTGTCGACCAGGACGTACCTGGAGGAACTCCCGTCCCTCGTCGAGGAGATCGAGAGCGGCGGCATCGCGGTCACCGCCAAGGCGGTACCCCTCGCGGACGTCGAGAGCGCCTGGAACGCGCCCGAGGTCCCGGGCGTACGCACCGTCCTGGTGCCCTGAACTCGCCCCGACCGTCGTGCAGTTCGTACCGGAATTACCCAAGGAGCCTGGAGCCATGTCCCCCACCACAGACACCGACGTCATCATCTGCGGCACCGGCGCGGCCGGTCTGACCCTCGCCCTCGACCTCGCCCGCAGGAACATCGCGTTCCTGCTGATCGACAAGGCGCCGCACCCGTTCGTCGGCTCCCGCGGCAAGGGCATCCAGCCCCGCAGCCAGGAGGTGTTCGAGGACCTCGGTGTGATCGACCGGATCGTCGCCTCCGGCGGTGAGTATCCCGTCCAGCGCATCTACACCGCCGACGGGCCCATCGACCAGGTCGGCGTGGAGATGCCGGAGCCGACGCCGGAGGAGCCGTACCAAATACCGCTGCTCGTCCCGCAGTTCCTCACCGAGCGTCGGCTGCGCGAACGCCTCGCCGAGCTGGGCCACGCCCCGCACTACGGCCACGAACTCGTCGGCTTCGACCAGGACGGCGACGGTGTGACCGCGCGCATCGCCACCCCGGACGGCGAACAGGCCGTACGGGCAAGGTACTTGATCGGTGCCGACGGCGGTTCGAGCTTCGTCCGCAAGACGCTCGGGATCGGCTTCCCCGGCAAGACCCTCGGCGTACGGGCGATCGTGGCCGATGTATACGTGGACGGCGTCTCGACGGACGCCTGGCACCGCTGGGGCGAGGACACCGCCGGGCAGGTCTCGATGTGCCCGCTCTACGGCACCGACATGTTCCAGCTCCAGGCCCCCGTCCCCTTCGACGTCGACCTGGACCTCTCGGCCGAGGGACTCACCGCGTTCTTCCGCGAGCGCACCGGCCGCGACGACGTCGTGATCCGCTCCGTGTCCTGGGCGTCCGCGTTCCAGATGAACGCCCGGCTGGCCGACACCTACCGCCAGGGACGCGTCTTCCTGACCGGGGACGCGGCGCACTGCCACCCGCCGACCGGCGGACAGGGCCTCAACACCAGTGTCCAGGACGCCTACAACCTCGGCTGGAAGCTCGCCGCCGTGCTCGACGGCGCCCCGGAATCCCTGCTGGATTCGTACGAGCAGGAACGCCGGCCCATCGCCGAAGCCGTCCTCGGCCTGTCCGAGCAGCTGCTCGAAGCGGCCAAGAACCGCGACATCCACCGGGGCCGCGAGGTCAGCCAGCTCGACCTCGGCTACCTGAACTCGCCCCTGTCACTGCACAGTTCGGCGCGTGACAAGGGCGTGCTGGCCGGAGACCGCGCGCCCGACTCGCCCGTGACCGGCACGGGCGGCCTGCCCACCCGCCTGTTCAGCCTGTTCCAAGGGCCGCACTGGACCCTGCTCGGCCACGACGTCGACGAGGCCTCGGCGCCGGCGGCGCGCCCCGGCCTGCACATCCACACCATCGGCGCCCGGGGCGACATCCTCGACAGCGGCGACCGCGTCCAGAATGCCTACGGACTGTCCTCCGAGCAGTGGGTGCTCGTCCGCCCGGACGGATACGTCGCCGCCGTGGTCGACACCGCCGAACTGGGCGCCGTAGAAGCCTATTTGGACACTGTCGGCGTCCGTCCCCTCGCGGCGACGCGACCCACCACCACGGAAGCGAGCACCGACATGCCCACAGAGACCTCTTCCGAGAGCACAGGCGCTCCCCGCACCCGACGGGAGCACCGACAGGTCCGAACCGCCGCCGAGCAGCGGCTCGCCACCGCCCAACGCGAACTCCACCAGCTTTCCCGCCAGGTCCAGCGCGACCTGCGCAGCGTCCGCCGGCACGGCGAGACAAGCGCCATAGTCGCCCGCTCGAACTTCGCCGAACTCGCGGTCAAGAGCATCAACCGGCTGACCGCCAACTTCCGTACAGACCGCACCGATCAGTAGCGCCACGCTCCTCACCCACGACGGCCGGTGTCGCTCAGGAGCCGGCCGTCACGTGGCGTCGAGGGCGTTCGTGATCGCCTTCACCCCGCCGTGCGCCGCGTATCCGCCGTCGACCGTGATCTCCGCCCCATTGACGTACGACGCCTCGTCCGACAGCAGGTAGACGACCAGCGGCGCGACATCGTCGACCGTGCCGGCCCGACCCTGCGGGGTCAGTGACAGGTGGGCCTGGACGAACACCGGGTTCGCGGACGCCATCAGCGGGGTCTCGATATAGCCGGGGTGGATCACGTTCGTACGGATGCCGCGCGGAGCCAACTCCAGCGCGGCCACTTTGGACAAGCCCCGAAGCGCCCACTTGCTCGCGGTGTACGCGACAGCGTGATGCGCGGTGAGCCCCGCGACCGAGCCGACGTTCACGATGGACGATCCGGCCGGCATCAGCGGGGTGAGCGCCTGGATGCCGAGCAGCGCGCCCGTCGTGTTGACGGCGAACGCCCGGTTCCAGTCGGCGAGTTCGACGTTACCGAGCCGTGCCCGCATGGGAATGCCGGCGTTGTTCACGAGACCGTGCACTTCCGTGAGCGAGGCCGCGAGGTCTGCCCAGTCGTCCTGGGACGACACGTCGAGGTGTCGATAGGTCACGTGGAGGCCCTCGGCGCCCAACGACGCGGCCAGCTTCTCGCCCGCCTCGTCCAGGACGTCCGTCGCGACCACCGTCGCGCCCTCGCGGGCCGCGGCCGCCACCTCGGCGGCTCCCTGGCCCTGCGCGGCCCCGGTGACGACGACGGTACGACCGTCCAGACGCGTGCGGCTCACGGTTCCTCCTGGGGGTGCGGGCTGTCTCCCGTCCACGCTAGGAAGCCGGGGTCAGCTCCGGAAACGCACGATCGGCATGGGTGGCATCCGCGCCGGCGATCTCCCCGACCACCGGCTCGGCCGGCGACAGCACCACCGGGTCGTCCAGGGACGCGCCCACCTTGCGGACCGTCTCCCGCAGCCAGCGGTGCGCCGGGTCCGCGTGCCGGTTGTGGTGCCAGTACATGGCCTCCACCAGCGGTACGTCGGGGAAGGGCGTCGGTACGACGGCACAGCGTGCGAAGCCCTCGTAGCGCCGGGCGAGCCGTTCGGGGACCACGGCGACCAGGTCGGTGCCGCCCACCAGGAACGGCAGCACGTTGAAGCCCGGCGTGCTGACCTGTACCCGGGGTGTGATGCCGAGGGTCTCCAACTGCCGGTCGGCGGGCGTGAGTTTGCCGATGACGCAGGCCGCGTGGGGCATCTCGGCGAGGTCGTGCAGGGAGAGCCGCCCGTCCACCAGACGCGGGTTGTCCGGATCGACGAGACACACGAACCGGTCGTGCATCACCGTCTCGCTGACGCCCGGCAACTGGTAGCCGAGCGGCACGACCATCAGGTCGTGGCAGCGCAGATGCGTCTCCGTCTCCAGCTGCCCGATGACGATCGGGTGGAAGTCGATACGGATGCCGGGCGCCTCCTGCGCGAGGGCCCGCAGCAGCGGTTCCACGAACACCGTCATGACGTAGTCGGACATCACGACCGAGAACCGCTGTCGGCTGCGCGACGGATCGAAGTGCCTGGTCAGTGACAGGGCCTCCTCCGCCTTGTGCAGGGAGGACTGCACGACCGGCAGCAGTCGCTCCGCGAGCGGGGTCAGCTCGTACTCGCGGCCCACCCGCACGAGCAGCTCGTCGTTGAAGTGCCGCCGCAGCCGTGCCAGGGAGCCGCTCATCGCGGACTGGCTGGTGGACAGCCGCACCCCCGCGTGGGTGACGTTCTTCTCCTCCAGGAGGGCTTCCAGAGCCACCAGAAGATTCAGGTCGATTGCTCCCAGACCCATGCGTGTGTCCTTCCGGCCGCATCGTTGAAGCTCGGTGAAACCGGAGCGTAACGACCGGGTTCCCGCCGAGGAAGGGGCCGGGAGGGAAGTCACAGGGATCCGATAGCTGCCATCGGATCCCTGGATGTGTGCAGGTCGGACCGTATGCCGAGAGGGGCTACGGCCGCGGCGTCCGGCCGCGCTTGCGGGCGCGCGGAAGGTATACGTCCGTACGGCCGGGCACGACGCGGTTGGAGAGGGTGCCGAGGCGCTCCACCGCCAGGGTCACCTCGTCGCCGGGCTCGAGCGGCGGCGGGGTGCGTTCGCCGACCCGGCCCCAGAACTCCGCCAGCGCGCCCCAGCCGCAGGTGCCCGAGCCGAGGATGTCCCCGGGGCGCACCCAGGCGTCACGGGAGGCGTAGGCGATCATCTCCTCGAAGGTCCAGGAGACGTTGGCGAGGGTGTCGCGGCCGATCAGCTCACCGTTGAGGGTGACCGTCATCTCCAGGTCCAGGAAGCCGTCCGGGTCGCGCCGGTCCTCGACCTCGTCGGCGGTGACCAGACAAGGACCCAGCGTGTTCGCGAAGTCCTTGCCCTTGGAGAAGCCGAGCCCGAGGTTCTTCTCCGGTTTCTGCAGGTCGCGCGCCGACCAGTCGTTGAAGACCAGATAGCCGACGATGTGCTCGCGCGCCTGCTCCGGCGTGAGATCACGCCCGCTGCGACCGATGACCACGCCGACCTCCAACTCGAAGTCGAGCACCGAGCAGCCCGCCGGGACCGGCACCTCGTCGTGCGCGCCGTATGCCGCATGGGGGTTGGTGAAGTAGAAGTTGGGTGCCCGGTACCACTCCTCGGGCACGTGCTCCAGCCCGTCCAGGGACTTCGAGACCCCCTCGATGTGCGCCTCGAAACCGACGAAGTCCCGGATGGACGGCGGCTTCAGCGGAGGGAGCAGCCTGACCTGATCCACCGTCAAGTCGCTTGGTGCACGCAGTGCTTCGGTTCCGGCCGCGTGCAGCACGTCCTGTTCCAGGAGGGTCAGGACGGTGACTCCCTCGGGCAGCGGGTGAATGGTCCCGTCCCGGACGGCCCCGGCGCGCTCCACGCCCTCGTACTCATATGTCGCGAACCGCATCGCTCACTGCTCCCAGTGGTTGGTGTTGGTGACGGACTCCGTGCTCAGATGGCCGACGAAGAGGCCCTTCGGGTCACGCGCGGCCCGGATCTCCCGCAGTCGCCGCCACTGTTCGTCGCCCATGAACCTCAACTGCCGCACGGTGAAGTCCGAGTCCCCGAGGTACTGGCCGGCGGTGACCGGCTGCATGTCCGCCATCACCTCGTCCAACCAGGTTCGCAACTCGGCGTCCCGTGACGGGTCGTCGTGGATGACGTAGGTGGCGCAGTAGATCTCCGACTGCAACGAGAAGGCCATGTCGGGGAGTTGGCGCAGCGGGGCCATGGAGAACCAGATGGTGAAGGTCTGCCGGGTGGGCTGCTCGGTGAAGACCTTGCGGATCGCCGGTACGACCTCTTCGGCGGGGCCGGTCAGCCAGGCGTTGTCGACCAGGTAGCGGTGGCCCTCGGGGTTGGCGATGCGCTGACCCGCCAACTGCTCGGCGAACGTCGTCTGTTGCGCCTCCACGCGGAACAGTGCTCGGTCCGCGTACGGGTTGGCGTGCAGCGGTGCCAGCGCCTCGGCCGCCTCCTTGGCGGTGTCGGTCATCGACACGCCCGTGACCAGCAGCACCGGCTCGTCCAGGTCGGGTGGTGTCTGGGTGAGCGCGACGATCTCCACCAGGTCCGAGACCGTGTGGTGCATGCCGTGCAGCCAGGTCATGACCTCGTCGAAGAGGTCGAGCGGATACGCGTGCACCGTGTGTCCCAGGTACCGCGGGAGCGGGCGTGTGCGCAGATGGAAGCGGGTCACGATGCCGAAGAAACCGGGGCCCGCGCCGCGCGCCGCCCAGAACAGGTCGCTGTGTCGGGTTTCGTCGGCGCGCACCAACTCGCCCTCGGCGGTGACGACATCGATGGCCACGATGTTCTCCGCCGCCCAGCCCCAGCCCCGCGCGTTCCAGCCCTGGCCGCCCTGGAGCAGGAAGCCGCCGATGCCGACGGACGGGCAGTGCCCGCCGTTGAAGAAGCGGCCGAACTCGCCCAGATACGGGTTGAGTTCGTCGCCGCCCTTCACACTGGGCGTCGCCGTCACGATCCCGCTCTCCGGGTCGTACGCCATCTCGCGGAAGCCGCCGAGGTCGATCAGCAGCGCGTCCTGGCGCACGGACCAGGCGGCCCAACTGTGCCCGCCGGAGCGGACGGCGACCTGCCAGCCCCGCTCCAGGGCGAGCCGTACCCCCTCCACCACGTCCTGCTCGGACTCGGCCATCAGCACGGCGGCCGGTGAACGGTCCGACGGGCGGCGGGCGTTGAAGACCCGGCCGAAGCACGCCGCCTCGAAGTCCTCGTCGCCGGGGAGGTGGAGGGTGCCGGAGAATCGGTTCAGGTTCAAAGGTGTACTCACTTGATCGCGATCGGGTTGACGGGGGCGCCCACCGCGCCGGTCACCGGCAGGGGCGCGGCGACCAGCAGGAACTCGTAGACACCGTCCGCCGCGCAGTCCTCGGCCAGTGCCTCCAGGTCCCACATCTCGCCCAGCGGGAGGCCCATGTTGGGGATCGCTATCTGGTGCAGCGGGGACATCGCGGGCTGGGGGAACTCGTAAGGCCGTACCTCGAGTCCCCAGGTGTCGGAGGCGATCGCCGCGATCTCCGTGCGGTGCAGCCAGCCGAGGGTGGTGAAGGAGAGGCCGGGTGCGTCACCGGCGGCGTAACCGCCCCACGCGCCGACCCGGCGTACGCGGCCGAGTTGCCCGGTGCGGATCAGGACGAGGTCGCCGCGCCGGACCGAACTGGTCGCGCCCTGCGCCTCGATCGTGGCCCGCAGATGCTCCTCCAAAATGGGGAATCCGTCCGGGAGTTCACCGTGCTCGTCGCCGACCGCTCGGCCCACGTCGAGGAGGACCCCGCGGCTGGTGAAGGCGTCCTTCATGTGCTCGATGCCGGTGACCGAGTCGCCGTCGCCGTTGACGATGGTGCACGGACGGCCGTTCCACGCCTGCTTGTTGTCGTAGATGTGGCCCAGACCGTCCCACTGCGTGGAGGCCTGCAAGGGCATCACGATGTGGTCGTCGGCGCCGCCGAAGCCGTGCGGGAAGCCCTGGGTGCCGGCCGCCGCGTCGGAGCCGGTGTCCTTCATGTAGTGGACCGGGTTGATACGGCCGCGGAATCCGCGCTGCGGACCCTGCTCGTTGAACTCCTGGGCGAGCGAGAAGGACCGCCCGCGCCGCACCAGGCCCACCGCGTGGGCGCGGATCGCGTCGTCGATGAAGTTCAGGGTGCCGAGCACGTCGTCCTCACCCCAGCGTCCCCAATTGCGGTAGGCGGAACGGGCCTTGGCGAGTTCCTCCTCGATCGGACCGAGGGCACCGGCGGCGGTCATCGCGTACGTCCTTTCAGCAGCAGGTCGAGGGCGTTGCCCCCGGCGACGGCGGCCCGGTCGGCCGGGGCGAGCCCGGCCGCGTCCAGCCGGGCCACCGGGTCGTCGACGCCCATGTCGAAGGGGTGGTCCGTGCCGAGGACGACCCGGTCCGCGCCCACCGCCTCGACGAGGTGACGCAGTGCGCCCGGGGTGTACACCAGCGCGTCGAACCACATCCGCCGCAGATAGGCGCTGGGCAACTCGGCGCAGCCGCGCGCGTCTTCGCGTACCTGCCAGGCATGGTCCGAACGACCGATGTACGTCGGCAGATAGCCACCGCCGTGCGCCGCCACCAGCTTGAGGCGCGGGAAGCGGTCGAGGACGCCGGTGAAGACGAGGTGGGAGAGAGCGACCGTCGTCTCCACCGGCTGACCGACCGTGTTTCCCAGGTAGTCGGTCGCCAGGCGCTCGCCGAGGGAGCAGCCCCACGGGTGCACGAAGACGATCGCGCCCAGTTCCTCGGCCCGCTGCCACACCACGTCGTGTGCGGGGTCGGCGAGTTCGCGACCGTCGACTGTCGTGGAGACGCTGATGCCGTACAGGCCGTGGTCGTTGACCGCCTGGTCCAGCAACGCGACCGCGAGGTCCGGGTGTTGGAGCGGGACGGTGCCCAGGCCGTACAGCCGGTCGGGTGCGGCAGAACAGTGGGCGGCCACGGCCGCGTTGACGGTGCGGGCGAGGTGGATCGAGAGGTCCGGGTCCGCCCAGTAGTGGTGCATCGGCATCGGGCCCACCACCTGGATGTCGACACCCATCGCGTCGAGGTCCGCGAGGCGGGTGGTGACGTCCGTCAACTTGGGTGCCAGGCGCTGGAGTTGGGCGCGGTTGACAGCGAGGGACGCGGGGGAGTGGGCGCGCTGCTCGGCCGCCAGCTCGGCGGCCAGACCCGGGGTGCCCGCGACCAGGGCGTCGGCCGCGGGGACGGCGAGGTGGCCGTGGAAGTCGACCACGGGCGAGCTGTTCACGCCGCCGCCGTCAGGTTGTCCAGGGTCTCCGACATGATCCGGGCGGGGTCGGCGCCCGGTGTGCCGGGGTTGATCTCCCAGTCGGCGAGCTGGAGGGAGTTCTCCAGGACCATCCGGACGCGGGGCAGGCGCCGGTCCATGAACCGGTCCAGGGCCTTCTCCGTCGGCTCGTCCGCCGTCACCAACTCGGCGAGCAGCACGGCGTCCTCCATGCACATCGCCGCACCCTGCGCGATCAGCGGCGGACAGGCGTGCGCGGCGTCGCCGATGACCATCGCGCGACCGCGATGCCAGGGCTCGTCGACGAGGATCGACTCGATCCAGCGGTAGTCGACCGCCGTGTCGTCGGGCAGCGAGGCGAGGATCTTCCCCCAGGTACCGCCGTACCCGGCGCCGCGTTCGCGCAGCAGGGCGAGGGGTGCGCGGGGGCCGATCAGGGAGGTGTCGAGATTCTCGTCGAGGAGGTAGGCGTAGCACTGGTCCGGCGAGATCGGGCTGTAGCCGGCCTTGAAGCGGGGGCCGCCGTAGTACACCTCGGCGCAGTCCATCTCGGCCGGGCGGTCGGCGACGACCCGGAAGATCGACATGCCGACGGGGCGGGGCTCGGCGTCGATGCCGATCAGCGAGCGCATCGCCGAGTTGATGCCGTCGGCGCCCACGACGAGGTCGTAGCGACCGGTCGTACCGTCCGTGAAGGCCACGTCCACATGGTCCGGCGACTGGTCGAGCCGGTCCACGCTCAGCCCGAGGCGCACCCGCACCCCGTGCGCGTGCACCGCGTCGCAGAGCGCGTCCTGCAGATCCGAGCGCAACGCGCCCGCCGTGGACGGCAGTTCGGGGCCGCCGGTGTGCGGAGTGTTCAACTCGGTGATCAGCCCGCCGTCGGCGCGGCGCAGCCGCATGATGTCGAACGGCACCGCCCGCGCCAGCACCCGGTCCAGGACACCCACGGAACGCAGCGCCTTGAGCGCGTTGCCCTGGACGGTGATGCCATGGCCCACACCGAACCACTGCGGAGAGATCTCGACGAGCTCCACCTCGGCGCCCCGCTGGGCGAGCGCGAGGCAAAGCACGCTTCCGGTGATGCCGCCGCCGACGACGAGCACCTTTTGTACGGGCATGGGCGATCCTTGCGAACGTAGACAGCAGAGTGGGGGCTATCGGGAGAAGCGCGCGCCGAGCTCGTGGAAGTGCTCGACGGTCGGCGGCTCCGCGAAGAACGGTCCGACCAGGGCCCGCCAGCGTGCGAAGGCCTCCGACTCCCGGAAGCCGACCGTGTGGGCCTCGACCGAGTCCCAGCCGACCAGCAGCAGGAAGGTCGTCGGCCGCTCCGCACCGCGCAGCAGCTCGGCCCAGCGGAACCCGTCGGCCTCGGCCAGCACCTCGCGGGCCTTGCCGAACACCTCCGCGAACTCCCGCTCACGACCCGCCTCGACGGTCAGCTCGGCATGCTCGACTATCACGTTCTTCTCCTCGGGAAAGTGGGTGCTCCGAGCCTGCGTGGGCGGCCGACGGACGGTCAACGGATCGAGGCATCGGCAAGGGGGACGTCATGCATCC
Source organism: Streptomyces xylophagus (assembly GCF_000716435.1). Taxonomy (GTDB): domain Bacteria; phylum Actinomycetota; class Actinomycetes; order Streptomycetales; family Streptomycetaceae; genus Streptomyces; species Streptomyces xylophagus. Next base: position 378,299 of record NZ_JNWO01000003.1, on the reverse strand, counting down.
CGTACGGCGATGGAGCCCCAGTTGAGGGCCTGCGCGGCCGGTGATGGCAGGCATCGCGGATCGCCATTTCCGCCCGGTGCCCGGGCTGCCTAGCGTCGAGGGCGAGCCCCCACCCGTACGAGGAGAGCGCCGTGCCCGATCCACTGCCCACCCATGCCGGACCCTTCGCGCTCGGCACGTTCGCTTCCGGCGCCTCCGGTGAGGAGGTCTTTCCCGGCCTGGTAACTGGCGACCGGGTGCGCGACCTCTCCGACCTCGTGCCGTCCGTCCGCGCGCTCGTCGAGGACTGGGGCGACTGGCTGCCCCGGCTGGGTGACCTCGCCCGGTCGTCCGACGGCACCTGGCACGAGCTGGCCGCGTTGCGCGTCCTGACCCCCGTCGAGCCCGGCCAGATCCTGCAGAGCGGCGCCAACTACCGCAAGCACGTGGTGGATCTGGTCGCCGCCGAGAAGGAGAGCGTGCACGGCGCCACTCCCGAAGAGGCGCGTGCCGACGCCGAGTCGATGATGGACGAACGCGCCCGCAACGGAGTGCCGTACGTCTTCCTCGGCTCCCCGCGCGCGATCAGCGGCCCCTACGACGACATCGTGCTCCCCGCGCTCGGCGAACAGCACGACTGGGAACTCGAACTCGCCCTCGTCATCGGCAAGTCGGGCAAGAACATCCCGGCCGAGGAGGCGATGGAGTACATCGCCGGATACACGATCTCGAACGACCTCACCACCCGCGACCGCCTCTATCGGCCCGACCTCAAGGCCATCGGCACCGACTGGTTCACCGCCAAGAACGCCGACACCTTCCTGCCCACCGGGCCCTTCCTGGTACCGGCGGCCTTCGTCGGCGACCCCGGAGATCTGCGGATCACCCTGCGCCACAACGGAGTTGTCCGCCAGGACGAGTCCACCAAGGACATGATCTTCGACATCCCGAAGCTCATCGCGTACGTCTCCACGACCACCACCCTGCGCCCCGGCGACCTGCTGCTCACCGGTTCCCCGGCCGGCAACGGCGCGCACTGGGGCGTCTTCCTGAAGCCCGGCGACGTCGTCGAGTCGGAGATCACCGGCCTGGGCCACCAGCGCAACACCGTCAGGAGCGGACAGTGACCTTCCAGCCCATCACCCATCTGCGCCATGTCGACCTGGCCGTACCGGACTTCGCCCGCCAGCGCACCTTCTACGGCACCACGTGGGGCCTGACCGAGGTCGCGAACGACAGCGGAGTCGCCTTCTTCGCCGCCGAGGGCAGCCCGGAGCAGTACATCGTCCGTATCCGCGAGGACGAGCGGAAGCGGATGGACCTGGTCGCCTTCGGGGCCGTCTCACCGGCCGCGGTGGACGAGCTGCACGGGCGGCTCGGGCGGGCCGGGATTCAACTCGTCGGAGAACCGGGGGTGTTGGACACGCCGGGCGGCGGCTACGGCTTCCGGTTCTTCGACCCGGACGGGCGGGTCGTCGAGGTGTCGGCCGATGTCGCCACCCGCGCCCACCGGAAGATCGAGGAGCGCGAGGCCATCCCGGTCCGGCTCTCGCACTGCGTGGTCAACTCGCAGGACCCGGAGGGGCTTCGGGACTTCTACGTCCAACACCTGGGGTTCCGGCTCACCGACACCCTGTACTCGACGCACATGGGTGACCTCATGTACTTCCTGCGGTGCAGCCCGCTCCACCACTCCTTCGCGATCGCCCGGGGACCCCATGTCTCCCTGCACCACGCCTCGTTCGAGATGCGCGGGGTCGAGGAGTACATGCGCGGCACCGGGCGGGCGCTGCGCGCCGGGACCCGGCTCACCTGGGGGCCCGGCCGGCATCTCGCGGGCGACAACACCTTCTCGTACTTCCACGACCCGCACGGCAACACCGTCGAGTACACGACCGAACTCGCCGTCCTCGAAGAGGACTTGTGGCACCCGGGCCGCCATGACGTCGACGACCCGATCACCCAGGACCAGTGGGGCACCGCCGACCCGATGAGCGAGTCGGTGGCCAAGGAGCAGTTCAACGACCCCGACGTGCTCTTCGTGGCACCCCCCGTCTGACACCTCCCGTCCGACACCCCCTCTGTCGCGAACGACCTGCAGAAAGGCCGCAGTTGTGGCAACGATCCTGAAGCACGCCGTGCCCAAGTCAGAGGTGACCGCCTCCCTCGACCAGGTGCGCGAGACCGTGACCGGCGTCATCGCGGACATCCGTGCGCGCGGTGACGAGGCCGTGCGCGCCTACTCCGAGAAGTTCGACAAATGGAGCCCCGACTCCTTCCGGCTCTCCGACGAGGAGGTCGAGAAGATCGTCGCGTCGGTACCGCAGCAGGTCATCGACGACATCCGCTTCGTCCAGGACCAGGTGCGCACCTTCGCCCGCCACCAGCTGGACTCCCTGCGGGAGTTCGAGGTCGAGACCCTGCCCGGTGTGAAGCTCGGCCAGAAGCACATCCCCGTGCAGGCGGCGGGTGCGTACATCCCCGGTGGCCGCTACCCGCTCACCGCCTCCGCCCACATGACCATCGTGACTGCCAAGGTCGCGGGCGTGCCCCGGGTGGTCGCTTGTACGCCGCCCATCCACGGCGAGATCCCGGCCGCCACCGTCGCCGCCATGCATCTCGCCGGAGCCGACGAGATCTGGCTGCTCGGCGGAGTGCAGGCCGTGGCCGCCATGTCCGTCGGAACGGACACGATGCGGCCGGTGAATCTCATCGCCGGACCCGGCAACGCCTACGTCGCGGAGGCCAAGCGGCAGCTCTTCGGCGAGATCGGCATCGACCTGTTCGCCGGGCCGACCGAGATCCTCGTCCTCGCCGACGACCAGGCCGACCCGTTCGTGTGCGCCGTCGACCTGCTCTCCCAGGCCGAGCACGGCCCGGACTCCCCGGCCGTCCTCATCACCACCTCCCGCGAGGTCGCCGAGAAGACCATCGCCGAGGTGGAACGCCTCCTGCCCGACATGCCCACCCGCGACTTCGCCGGCCCCGCCTGGCGCGACCACGGCCAGGTCCATGTCGTGGACACCCTCGACGAGCTGTACGCCCTCGCCGACGAATTCGCTTTCGAGCACGTCGAGGTACTGACCGCCGAACCGCGCCTCGCGCTGGAGCGCATGACCCAGTACGGCGCCCTGTTCCTGGGCGAGGGCACCTGTGTGTCGTTCGGCGACAAGGTCATCGGCACGAACCATGTGCTGCCCACACGTGGTGCCGCGCGCTATACCGGCGGCCTGTGGGTGGGGAAGTACCTCAAGACGGTGACCTACCAGGAGGTCACCGACACCGACTCCCAGGCGCTGCTCGGCCGACTGTGCGGGCGGGCGGCCCGCGTCGAGCTGTTCGAGGGGCACGCGCGCTCCGGTGACGTACGCGCCGCGAAGGCCGCGGGTGACGAGCTGCCCTGGAACACCGCGTGAGCTCGGAACACCGGGGGACCTCGGACCGCCGTAGGACCCTCGACGGCCGTGCGGCACTGGTCACGGGCGGCGGTGGACCGCTGGGGCGCGCCTTCGCGCTGGCCCTCGCGGATGCCGGGGCCCGGGTGATCCTGGTCGGCCGCAACGAGACGGCGCTCGCGGAGGCGGCGGCACAGGTGGAGAAGGACGGCGGACAGGCCCGTACGGGAGTGTGCGACGTCTCCGATCCGGCGGCCGTCGATGCCCTGGCCACCGAACTCGCCGACGAGGACGTGTCGTTGCTCGTCAACAACGCCGGGGTCGCGGGACCGGTCCGGCCCCTCGTCGACATCGAGCCGGGCGAGTGGGACGAGGTGTTCGCCGCCAATGTCCGGGGTGTCTATCTGATGTGCCGGGCCTTCCTGCCGCCCATGCTCGCGGCCGGGCGCGGTGACATCGTCAACGTCGCCTCGGTCAGCGGCAAGCGCCCCCTCCTCAACCGCACCCCGTACACCGCCTCCAAGATGGCGCTGCTGGGCCTGACCCGGACCCTCGCCGGGGAGGTCGGCCCGCAGGGGATCGCGGTCAACTCCCTCTCCCCGGGCCCGGTTCGGGGGCCGCGCATGGACCGCAACTTCCGGCTCACCGCCGAACTGACCGGCTGCACGGTGGCCGAGGCCGAACGCGACTTCGCCTCCCGGGCCGCCCTGGGCCGGCTCGTCGAGGAGCACGAGGTCGCGCAGGCGCTGGTGGCGATGCTCGCGATGCCCGGCCTGTGCGGGGCCGACATCGACCTGTCGGCGGGGATGATCGCCCCGGCGTAGCCGAACAGCACGTACCAGAACGGCGAGGTGGACGGCCGGTGAGCCGCCCGCCTCGCCGTCGTGGGTACGGACACGCATCCCCTATGACGACTCTGTGTGACTGCCATGAAATGGTCGGCGTGATCCGAGGCATCGGACTCCCATATGTGTGTGCCGACCGCCTATTCCCTGGTTCTCCTGGCTGCTTCACTCCCTCGTGCGCACCTTCGGTGCCTCCGCCGGGCCGTCCGCATCCCGCGTTCGACGGCCGGCCGGTCACACTGCGCAACGGCGCATCGATCCCTGGGAAGGCAAGCAATGACGCTGATCACCCGACGCTCGGTCCTGATCGCCGGTACCGCCACGGCCGGAGCCGTACTGGTGCCGGCGGTCTCCGCCACCGCCGCGCCGACGACCAAGAAGGCTTCGGGCACGCGGATCTCGGTCGCATCCGGTGAGACGTACACGGTCTCGGCGACCACCCGCGTGAGCGAACTGTCCATCGCGGACGGCGGCACGATCGTCGCCCCGGACGGCGCCGGCCTCTCGCTGACCGTCGACGGCGTGGAGACCGGCCAGCTGCTCACCGCCACCGGCGCCACGGCCACCCTGATCCAGGCCGGCACCTACCGGGGCGATGTCGTCCTGACCGTCACCGCGGCCAACGAGGTGACGTACCAGACGCTCACCTTCCCGTTCCGGCAGGCGGTGTACGTCGACGGTGACGGCGTGGTCAAGGACAAGTCCGTCCTCGCGGCCGTCCTCGGTGGCAAGCTCACCGACGCCTACGCGAAGAACGTGTCGATCACCTCGACCGGCGAGTGCTTCGACGGCGTGTACGTCCAGGACGCCACCTACACGCTGGACCGGCCCTCCATCTCCCTTACGGGCAACGGCCGTTGCGACTTCGCGGGCTACGGCGCCGCGGTCGTCGGCGACGGCTCGGCCACCACACTGGTCGTGGACGGCGCCCGGATCGACAACAAGGGAGTCGTCCGTACCGCCGTCATCGCCAACGACGGCGCCAATGTCATCGTCAAGGACTCCGTCCTCCGCGCCCGCAACGGCGTACTACCTTCCGACTACCAAGCCACCGTCGAGACGCCGTACATGGAGTCCGTGCCCTGGATGCTCGGCCTCGACGGCAATGTCCGGGCCACCAACCTGATCGGCAAGAACACCAAGGCCACCTACCTCAACTCGACCATCTTCTCGGAGACTTGGGGCGCCCTGTCGGTGGAGGGCGGCAGCGGACTCAAACTGACCGCGATCAACAGCCACTTCGGCAACACGGGGGAGTACGGCTACGGCACCTACGCCATCGGTGACGCGACCGTGCGGGTGCTCGGCTCCCGGCTCGACGTCGGCAGCTACGCGACCATCATCGCGGGCCCGGCCGCGGTCGTGCACTACGGCGACAGCACCAGGGCCGCCGTCTCCGCGCTCAACACCGAGCTGGAACTCGGGCTGTCCAAGGCCGAGTTGGCGTCGATACCGGTGCGCAGGACCGTCGTGAACTCCGGGCACTTCGGCTACATGTTCTTCGGGACCGGCCAACTCACCCTGGACGGCGGCACGCAGATCAACTCCGAGCGGGCCACCTTCCTCAACAAGGGCCAGCAGACGACGATCAGCGTCGACGGCTCGCAGGGTGCCCGGCTCAACCCGCGCGACGGCATCATCCTCCAGATGATCGAGCTGGACGACCCGGGCCCGGTCCCGGTCAACGGCAAGATGATGAACGTCGGCGTCTACACCGAGCCCACCGGCGACCCGACGAAGGACGCGACCTTCGACCCGACCGCCGTCCACACCACCGACGGAGCCGCCACCTTCAACTCCATGGCTTTGAAGGGCGACTTCTACAACGGCATGCGCAAGGGCAAGAACATGGTCCTCACCTTCGAGGACGCGAGTGTCGAGGGCGTCATCTCCGCGACGGCGGCCAAGCACCGCGTCTCCAGCATCGACGCGTCGACCTTCTACGAGCTCGGCATCGTCACCAACACCGCGCAGGCCGCCGTCAACAACGGCGCGATCGTGCAGCTGAACAGCGGCTCGACCTGGACGGTCACCGGCACCTCGTACCTGACCCGGCTCGCCCTCGCCGCCGACGCGACCGTCAGGGCACCCCGGGGCAAGAAGGTCACCCTGACGGTCGACGGGACGGCGACGGCCATCACGCCCGGCCAGACGTACGCGGGCGCCCTCACGCTGACCGTCGCGTGAGCGAGGGCGGAGGCGCGGCTCACGCTTCACGCCGGCCGCGCCTCCGCCTCCTTCGCGATCCGCTCGAACTGCCCTGCCATGGCCTCCTGGAGAGCCTGGGCGCCCGACAGGGGGCGGACCATGACCGTCAACTCGTCGATCAGACCGTCCTCGTCGACGTGGATGAAGTCGCAGCCGGTCAGCTCACGGTCGCCGACCCGCGCGGCGAACACCAGCGCGTGGTCGGGGCCGTCCGGGTCGCCGATCTCCCGCTCGTACCGGAAGTCCTCGAAGACCCGCGCCACCCCGTGCAGGATCGCCGCGGTGATCGCCTTCCCGGCGTACGGCTTGAACACGACCGGACTGGTGAAGACCACGTCCTCCGCCAACAGCGCCTCGACGGCGTCCATGTCCTGCGCCTCGACCGCCTCACGGAACGCACGCATCGGCTCACCCCATAGTCAATTAGTTGAGTAGGTGTGGATGAGACTAATCAACGGCTGTTAGCGTGTCCACATGTCCCTCAAGTACGCGGTCCTCGCGGCCCTCCTGGAAGGCGAGGCCTCGGGCTACGAGCTGGCCAAGGTGTTCGACGTGTCGCTGGCGAACTTCTGGCCCGCGACACCGCAGCAGCTCTACCGCGAACTGGAGCGCCTCGCACAGGACGGGCTGATCGAGGCACGGGTCGTACAGCAGGAACGCAGGCCCAACAAAAGGATGTTCACGCTCACCGAGGCCGGTCGGCGCGATCTCGACACCTTCGCCGCCGAGCCGCCCCGGCGACCGACCGCCATCCGCGACGAACTCCTCATCAAGATCCAGGCGATGGACGGCACGGACCCCGCCGTCACCCGCGAGCTGATCGAAGAACGCAGGTCATGGTCGCGCGGCAAGCTCGACCGCTACGAGCGCGTACGGGACCGTCTCCTCGGCGGTCGGACCGAGGAGGACTACCTCCGGGACGCCGACCGCATCGGGCCGTACCTCACGCTGATGGCCGGGATCACCTTCGAGGAGGAGAACCTGCGCTGGTGCGAGCGCGTTCTCGCCATCCTCAAGCAGCGGGTTGCCCTAGGCTGACCCGGATGTTCAGCCCCGAAGGTCCCAGTCTGCGCGAACTCGCCGTCCAGGCACTGTCGTCCGTCGAGCACGGCTACGACCGCCTCGCGCCCAAGTTCGACCACACCCCCTTCCGGACACCGGCCCCGCTGCTCGACGCGGTCGCCGCGATGCTGCGGCGCATCGGCCCCTTCGACGACGGACTCGACCTGTGCTGCGGCACGGGCGCGGGTGCCGAGGTGCTGACGAAGGTGTGCCGGGAGAGCGTCACCGGCGTCGACTTCAGCGCGGGCATGCTCGCGGTCGCGCGGGAGCAGGTACGGAGCAGCGGACCCCGGGTGGCGTGGGTGCGCGGCGACGCCCGGGCCCTGCCGTTCGCGCCCGCCTTCGACCTCGTGGTCAGCTTCGGGGCGTTCGGCCACTTCCTGCCCGGCGAACTGCCGGGGTTGTTCGCACAGGTGCACTCGGCACTGCGGCCCGGCGGATGCTTCGCCTTCCCGGTCATCGCACCGCCGCGTCCCACATCCCCCGCGTACTGGATGCTGTCCGGCTTCGATGCGGCGATGAAGGTGCGCAACGCCGTCTGGCGACCGCCCTTCGTCATGTACTACCGGGACTTCCAACTCGGATTCGTGCGACGGGAGTTGGAGCGGACCGGCTTCGCCATCGACCTCTACGCCCTGCCCGAGTTCGGGAGTCGCGGCGATGGCAGCCCCCGCGTCCGTATGGTCGCGGCGCGACGGCTGCCGTAGCCGATGGGGCGGTATCGGGTTCAGGCGTAGCGGCGCACGAACGACAGGGCGGTGTCCGCGACTTCCTGCCAGCCGTGGTCGATGGTCAGCGCGTGACCCCGGTCCTTGATCTCGGTGATCTCGGTGACGCCCTTGTTGCGCTGCTGCTTCTTGTAGGAGGCGTTGGCGATCGACCAGGGCACAGTGTGGTCCTTCTCGCCCGAGATGATCAGGAGCGGGCCGCGATCGGGGTTCTCCGTGTCGACCTTCGCCTCGGTCCACGGGTTGAGGTTCGCCGTGGCCGCCTGGAACAGCGGGGCACCGGGCGCGGGCACCGCGAACGTCTCGTACAACTCCCGCGCCTCCTCCTCACCGACGGCGTTGGCGAAGCCGTAGCGGAACTGGTCGTAGGTCAAGGGGACCGCGCGGTTGCGGTTGGCGGGGTTGCTGAGGACCGGTGCGGAGGAGCGCAGCGCGGACACCGGCAGTGGCAGCACGCCCCGGAACGGCGCCGGGTCGATCGCCACGGACACGGCGGACAGTCCGCGGCCAGCGAGGATCTGAGTGAGCAGTCCGCCGAAGGAGTGGCCGACGATCGCCGGCTTGCGCGTGAGTGTGCCGATCAACTCCGTGAGGTGGTCGGCGACTTGGCCGACCGTCTTGCCGGCCATGACCTCGGGGTGCTCGTTGGCCTCCTTGACCGTGTCAGGGTCGTCGGGCCAGGACAGGGAGACCGGCGCGTACCCGGCCTGCTCGAAGTGGGCCGCCCAGCGGTCCCAACTGCTCGGCAACAGCCACAGACCGTGGACGAAGACGACCGGAGTACGTTCGACGGCGTTCGCCCGCTCGATCTGTTGTACGTCGGTGTGGGTCATGCCCGAAGTATGCGTCCGCGGAATCCTGGAGTCTGTCGTATGGCCGCACTTGGTGGCGGATGGCGCCATTGTCGCCACATGGGTGATCTCCTACGCTGAGCGTCGAGTGGTCAAAGGTGTTGTCCGGGAACGGAGTTGCGGATGCTCAGCAAGGGTGAAGCCGGCGAAGCCGTCCGACAGGCCAAGGTGAAGACCGGTGTCACATGGGCCCAGTTGGCCGAGGCAGTGGGCCGGCCGCTCGCGTGGACCACGGCGGCCCTGCTGGGTCAGCACCCCATGACCAAGGACGAGGCGGCGACGGCCGCGTCCCTCCTCGAACTCGGCGAGGACGCAGCCCTCGCCTTCCAACTCCAGCCGACCCGGGGCGCGTTGGACGCGGCCGTGCCCGTGGACCCCACGATCTACCGGCTGTACGAGGTCATCCAGGTCTACGGTCCCACCATCAAGGAACTGATCCACGAGCAGTGCGGCGACGGCATCATGAGCGCCATCAACTTCCGCCTCGACGTCAGCCGCGTCCCCGACCCCGCCGGTGACCGGGTCGTCATCACCCTCGACGGCAAGTACCTGCAGTACCAGTGGGAGTGACCACGAGATGCTCCTCGGCCCAGACGGCCAGCGCGGCGAGGGGGATCAGGAAGGCGTTCCCGTGCGGGGTGAGGGCGTAGGAGGAACGCAGCGGCGGGCCGTGGCGCACGGTGCGGGTGAGGAGGCCGGCGGCGGCCAGTTCGTGGAGGCGGTCGGCGAGCATACGATCGCTGATGCCCGGCACCCGTTCGCGCACCTCGCCGAAGCCCGCGGGGCCCTTGGCCAGCGCGGCGAGGACCAGGCCGCTCCAGCGTTTGCCGACCAGGGCGAAGGCGCGGGTCAACGCGTCGACGGGCGGCGGGAGTTGAGGGCGCCGAGGCGCCGCTGAGGTGGGTTGGTTCGTCATGCTGGACTCCAGCGGCGCGAAGACCGCGTCCGCGGTCTTCGCGCCGGTTCGACGCGGTGGTGCCTGACTGTGTGGGCTCAGCCCATGTGGACCGGTGCTGCGCCTTCGGTGTGTTGCTGCCGGTCGGCGTTCACTGCGAACACGGTCACGGCGGCACCGGCCACGAACACCACCCCGGCGGCGACGAACGCCATCGTGTAGCCGTGCGTCAAGGCGTCCCCCGCCTTCGAGACGAGTCCCAAGTCCTTGGTGGCCAGGCCCCGGTAGAGGGCGCCGGCCGCTTGAGGCAGCTTGTCGTCGGCAGCTGAGGTCGAGATCGTCGACAGGACGGCGAGGCCCAGGGCGCCACCGATCTGCTGCGCGGTGTTGAGCAGGGCCGAGGCGATACCGGTGTCCTGGTGGGCGACACCGCTCACCGCGCCGAGCGTCATCGGGACGAAGCTCATGCCCAGGCCGAGCGCGGTGACGAACATGGCCGGCATGAGGTGCCCGGCGTAGGACGAGTCCGGCTCCAGGGTGGCGAACCAGAACATGCCAACTGCCGCTACCAGGAGGCCCGGTGCGGCGATGAGCCGGGGCGCGATGTGGGCGACGAGCTTCGAGCTGATGCCCGCCGCTGCCGCCATGCCGAAGCTGAACGGCAGGTAGGCGAAGCCGGTCCTGATGGGGCTGTAGCCGAGGATCAGCTGCATATAGAGGGTCAGGAAGTAGAAGAACGCGAACATGCCGGAGCCGATGAACAGCATGGTGGCGTAACTGCCCCACCGATTACGGTCCTTGAAGAGTCGCAGCGGCATCATCGGGTCCGGCGTACGGGCCTGGAGGAACAGGAACGCCACCAGGAGGACGGCAGCGACCGCGAAGCAGCCCAGGGTGAGGCCGTTGGTCCAGCCGTGCTCGCCGCCGCGCGTGATGCCGTAGACGAGGGCGATCAGACCGCCGGTCCCGGTGACGGCACCCGGTACGTCCAGGCGGCCGGGGTGGCGCTGTGCCTCGACGAGGCTGCGGGTGCCGGCGAGGACGGCGAGACCGATGGGGATGTTGACGAAGAACACCCAACGCCAGTCCAGCACATCGGTGAGCAGACCACCGAGGAGCAGGCCGACCGTGGCACCCAGACCGCCCATCGCGGCGTACACGCCCATCGCCCGGTTGCGCGGCTTCCCCGCCGGGAACGTCGTGGTGATCAGCGCCAGCGCGCTGGGTGCGGCGAGTGCCGCGCCGACGCCCTGGAGAATGCGTGCGCCGATCAACAGGCCCTCGTTCGGGGCCAGTCCACCGAGCAGGGACGCCAGGGTGAAGACGGCAATGCCCACTTGGAACATCCGGCGGCGGCCGAACAGATCCCCGGCCTTTCCGCCGAGCAGCAGCAGACCGCCGAAGGCCAGCGCGTACGAGTTGACGATCCACGCCAGATTCGCGTCGGAGACGCCGAGGTCGGTCTGGATGGCGGGCAGGGCGATATTCGTGATGGTGGCATCGAGGATGACCATCAACTGGGCCGCCGCGATGACGAACAGGGCGAGACCGAGATGCCGGTCTCTGGGGGAGGCACCGGAATGCTCCGGTGCCGTGGAGGTGACGGTGGCCACGCTCTCAGCAGACATGGTTCAAGAACTCCAGGGAGTGCCGCGAACAGGGAAAGGTGAGAGTGAACGGAATCCGGTGAGAAGCGGAACACTCGCTGTGCAATTCGAGGTCAGGGTGCCGATACGGCACATCGCTCGGCCTCGGGACGAGTGCTCACCGTAGCAGCGATTCGCAGCCTTTCGTGACGCGACAACTCCCTTTCCGGTGTTGCGAATATCGCCCTTGACGAACTCTCCTCGGGTGTGGGCAACGGGAATGGGAGAGGTCCGAGAATTGCCCACACTCATCGAGAAAAAGCAAATAGCTCAGAGAGATCCGCGGGTATTGAGCCGGGCCGCCTGACGGGTCAGGTGGTCGCGCTCGGCGAGGTTGGGGGCCTTGTGCGCGGCCTCGGCGTACAGCCGGGCCGCAGTCCTCAAGTCGCCGTCGCGTTCGTGCAGATAGGCCACCACCGCGGTGTACCGGGGGAGCGAGTCGTCCAGTGCCGCGAGTGCGGCCAGACCGGCGCGCGGACCGTCGGCCTCGCCGACGGCCACGGCGCGGTTGAGGCGGACGACCGGGCTGTCGGTCAGGCCGACGAGTTCGTCGTACCACTCGACGATCTGCACCCAGTCCGTCTCCTCGGCGGCGGGCGCGTCCGCGTGGAGCGCCGCGATCGCGGCCTGGGCCTGGAACTCGCCCAACTCGTCGCGGTTAAGCGCAAGTTGGAGGATCGTGACACCCTCGGCGATCGCCTTGGTGTCCCACCGGCCGCGGTCCTGCTCGGCGAGCGGCACCAGGCTGCCGTCGGGCGCGGTCCGGGCGGCGCGCCGGGCGTGGTGGAGCAGCATGAGGGCGAGCAGCCCCGCCACCTCGGGGTGGTCGATCGCGGCGGCGAGCTGCCGGGTGAGCCGGATGGCCTCGGCGGCGAGGTCGACGTCACCGGAGTAGCCCTCGTTGAAGACCAGGTAGAGCACGCGCAGCACGGTCGCGACATCGCCGGGCTGGTCGAACCGCACCCCGGAGACGGTGCGCTTGGCCCGGCTGATCCGCTGCGCCATCGTCGCCTCGGGCACCAGATACGCCTGCGCGATCTGGCGCGTGGTGAGCCCGCCGACGGCACGCAGGGTGAGCGCGACCGCCGACGACGGCGTCAACGACGGGTGGGCGCACAGGAAGTAGAGCTGCAGGGTGTCGTCCGTCGCGGGGGCGGGGCCGGGAGCCGGCTCCTCGTCGAGACGGTCCTCACGCCTCCGGCGGGCGGTGTCCGCCCGCGTCGCGTCGAGGAACCGCCGCCAGGCCACCGTGACCAGCCACCCCTTCGGGTCGCGCGGCGGATCGTCCGGCCACACCCGCACCGCCTCGACCAACGCCTCCTGTACGGCGTCCTCGGCCGCCGCGAAGTCTGCTCCGCGGCGGACGAGGATCCCGAGCACACTCGGCGTGAGGCTCCTCAGCAGAACCTCGTTCACTTAAAGGTGCACTCCGTAGTCGTGGAATGCGTGCCCAGGAACGGGCGCAGCTCCAGCCACTCGTGGATCGGCTTGCCCCCGGCCCCGGGGGCGGCCGACAGCTCGCCGGCCAGTTCTACGGCGCGCTCGTAGCTGTCGACGTCGATCACCATCCAGCCGGCGATGACGTCCTTGGTCTCGGCGAACGGCCCGTCGGTGACCGGAGGGCGCCCCTCGCCGTCGTAGCGGACGAACGTCCCCTCGGGGGAGAGTGCCTGGCTGTCGACGTACTCGCCGGTCTTCTCCAGCCGGGCCGCGAAGTCGTTCATGTACTGCACGTGGGCTGTGATCTCCTCGGGCGCCCACTGGTCCATGGGGACGTCGTTCACGGCGGCGGGAGCGCCGCGGTAGTGCTTCAGCAGCAGGTACTTGGCCATGGTCGTTCTCCTCGGTGCTGGTGCGACCCATTGTGGGCGCGTTCACCTCGGGGACGGAGCCGGACGCGGGTTCTCGACATGGTCGGCGGATTTTTTCGCCGCGAGTTTCGCGAGATCCGGAGGGAGGGCGGAAAGGGAGGCGTACCCACTCCTCTTCCCTTCTTAACGTATAGCGCACCGGGGGGCTTGCGGCAAGGCCCCCGTCGTGCCGCAGAATGTCCGGCCTGAGGCCATGACCTGCGGAAACGGGAGTCGCGGAATGCGTGTGTTGTTGTCGACGTGGGGATCGCGCGGGGATGTCGAGCCCATCGCGGGACTCGCGGCCCGTCTGCTGGAACTCGGCGCGGAGGTACGTGTCGCCGCGCCGCCGGACGAGGAGTTCGTGGAGCTGCTGGCCAGGGCCGGTGTGCCGTTGGTGCCGCTCGGCCCGTCGGTGCGCTCGGTGGTGACCGCGGCGAAGCCGCCCTCGGCGGAGACCGCGTTCCGGCTCGCGCCCGAGCTGGTCGCCGCGCGGTACGAGACGTTGATGCCGGCGGCCGAGGGGTGTGACGTGCTGCTGGCGAGCGGCCTGATGCCGACCGGCGCGCGCTCGGTGGCCGAGAAACTGGGCATCCACTACGTGTTCGCCTGTTTCCACACGGCCGGGCTGCCGTCGTCCAGGCACCGGCCGCCGTCGCGGCCCGGCCATCAGTCCTCGCCGGAGGAGAAGGACATCAAGGTGCTGTGGGACGAGGACGCCCAGCGGGTGAACGCGCTGTACCGCGAGGCGGAGAACCGGCACCGGGCGGCGATCGGCCTGCCGCCGGTCGACAACGTCCGCGACCACGCGTTCACCGAGCGGCCGTGGCTGGCCTCGGACCCGGACCTGTTCCCGTGGCAGGAGCAGACGGATCTCGACCTCGTGGTGACCGGATCGTGGATCCTGCCCGACGGGCGTCCGCTCCCGGCGGATCTGGAGGCGTTCCTGGACGCCGGCGAGCCGCCGGTGTACGTGGGCTTCGGCAGCATGGCCCTGCGCACCTCGCCGGACGTGGCCAGGGACGCCGTCCAAGCGGTCCGGGCGCAGGGCCGCCGTGTCGTTCTCGGCCGCGGCTGGGCGGAGCTGGCCCCGATCGACGATCGGGACGACTGTTTCGTCGTGGGCGAGGTCAATCACCAGGCGCTGTTCGGGCGGGTGGCCGCGGTCGTGCACCACGGCGGTGCGGGCACCACGACGGCGGCCACGCTGGCCGGGGCGCCTCAGGTGGTCGTGCCGCAGATCGTGGACCAGCCATACTGGGCGGCACGGGTGGCCGAGCTGGGCATCGGAGTGGCACACGACGGTCCGACGCCGACCTACGACTCCCTGTCGGCCGCGCTCACCACTGTCCTGGCCCCCGAGACCCGGACCCGGGCACGGACCGTGGCCGGCCTGCTCCGCACCGACGGGACGACGGTGGCCGCGAAGATGCTCCTCGACATGGCCGGCGGGGAAAGGCCGCCCACGCGCGCGTGAACCGGCCCGACCACGCACACGAGAACCCGTACGCACCGGTCCGCACGGCCTGCCGCCCGCACGGCCGTGAGCGACCTCAGATCGGAATTGATGCCGTGAACCCCCTCACCGCCAGCGCCTTCGACCTCCCCGACCGCCTCTCCGCCAAGGCCGACCCGACGCAGATCGCCGGCGACGAGCAGCACTTCGCGGCCATCGCGGAGAGCCTCGACCGGTCGATCGCGGAACTGACCGAGCGCCTCGACGCCGAGCGCAGGGCGCCCGGGGGCATCGGCCGAGCGGCGATGGACCGGGACACGGAGATCCACCGGCTGACCACACGGCTGCGCGCACTACGCCGTTTCGGCCTGGACCTGTGTCTGGGCCACATGGTCGACGCCAACACATCCGAGCCCGTCTACATCGGGCGGCTCGGCCTCACCGACAGCACGGGCCGACGTCTGCTGCTCGACTGGCGCTCGCCCGCCGCCGAGCCGTTCTTCGGGGCCACCCACGCCAACCCGATGGGCCTCGCGAGCCGCCGCAGGTACCGCTGGACCCGAGGCCGGATCAGCGACTACTGGGACGAGGTGTTCACGGCGGACGGTTTCGTCGGCCACGCCGCCCTCGACGACCAGTCCGCCTTCATCGCCAGCCTTGGCGGCAACCGGTCGGGCCGGATGCGCGATGTGCTCGGCACCATCCAGGCCGACCAGGACGCCATCATCCGCGCGGGATCACGCGGCGCCCTCGTCGTAGACGGCGGCCCGGGCACCGGCAAGACCGTCGTCGCCCTGCACCGCTCCGCCTACCTCCTCTACTCCGACCCGCGCCTCGGGCACCGCAGGGGCGGCGTCCTGTTCGTGGGTCCGCACCGGCCCTACCTGGACTACGTCGCCGACGTCCTCCCCAGCCTCGGCGAGGAGGGCGTGCAGACCTGCATCCTGCGGGACCTCGTCGCCGAGGGCGCCGCCGCGGCCGTCGAGGCCGATCCGGAGGTGGCCCGGCTGAAGTCGTCCGTGGAGCTGGTGCGGGCGATCGAGCCGGCTGTCCGGTTCTACGAGGAGCCGCCCACCAAGGGGATGAACGTCACCACGCACTGGTCCGACATCTGGCTGAGCGCCGAGGACTGGGCCGTGGCGTTCGAGGCGGCCGAACCCGGCACCCCGCACAACGAGGGACGTGAGCAGGTCTGGCAGGAACTGCTCACGATCCTGGTGGACAAGCACGAGGACACCGCCTCCGCTCCGGACGGCGCGGTCACCCCCGCCCTGCTCCGCAAGTCGCTTCGGCAGAACAGGGAACTGCTCACGGCCTTCAACCGCGCGTGGCCGCTGCTCGAGGCGGCCGACCTCGTCGGCGACCTGTGGACGGTACCGGCCTACCTGCGCAAGTGCGCCCCCGCACTGAGCCGCGACGACGTCCAGCGGTTGCAGCGCGCGGACGCCCAGGCCTGGACGGTGTCCGACCTGCCGTTGCTCGACGCGGCGCGGCAACGCCTCGGCGACCCGGAGGCGGCGCGCCGCAAGCGCCGCCAGGAAGCCGCCGTCGCCGCCGAACACGCCCGCAGGACCGACGTCATCGACAGCCTGCTTCAGAACGTCGAGATCGACGAGAGCGAGGGCGCGATGGGCATGCTGCACGGACAGGACGTCCGCGACGCCCTCATCGACGAGGCCGCCCAGCCCGGCATCGAACCCGACCTGCTCGCCGGGCCGTTCGCGCACATCGTCGTGGACGAGGCCCAGGAACTGACCGACGCGGAATGGCAGATGCTGCTCCTGCGCTGCCCGTCCCGCAGCTTCACCGTCGTCGGTGACCGCGCCCAGGCCCGGCACGGATTCACGGAGTCGTGGCAGGAACGGCTGAAGCGGATCGGTCTCGACCGGATCAACCTGGCTTCGCTGACCGTCAATTACCGCACCCCGGAAGAGATCATGACGGAGGCCGAGCCGGTCATCCGTGCCGTGCTCCCGGACGCCAACGTGCCGACCTCCATCCGCAGCAGCGGCATCCCTGTCGTCCACGGCCCCACCTCGGACCTGGAGTCGGTCCTCGACACCTGGCTGGCCGCGCACGCCGGCGGGATCGCCTGCGTCATCGGAGATCCGACGTTCCGGGCGACTTCACGCGTCCGGTCGCTGACTCCCGAACTGTCGAAGGGACTTGAGTTCGACCTGGTCGTGCTCGTCGACCCGGAGACGTTCGGCGAAGGCATCGAGGGAGCCGTCGACCACTACGTGGCGATGACCCGGGCGACCCAGCAGCTCGTCGTCCTCACGAGCGAGTAACACCGGGCGGCGCGCGGCGAGTTCGGCATCGGCCCGCCGCGCGCCATGGTCCGGCCCGGGCTTCAGCCTGCCGAGGGCACCGTGAACTCGTAGATCAGGGCGTCCTGTTGGGCCTCCACGACCAGATCGGTGATCTCCAGCGGGCGTGCGTACTGGTCGTGGACGCGGCGCGTCACCCGGACCGAGGGCGCGTTCGCGACCTGGGTGATGGCGTCCCGATGGTGCAGGGTCAGACCGGCCTGGCGCATCCAGTCGTAGGCGCGCCGGAGTTGGGCGGACGCGGAGCCGTCGGCGCGGTCGCGGTAGCGGGCCAGTTCCTCCACCTCGGCCAGCGCCACCGCGGAGAAGGACGTGACGGCCGTACGCAGTCCGCTGCCGTCGGCCGCGGCGGACGCGTACCGGTGCACCAGTGTCGGCCGGTTCGGGGCGATTCTCAGGGCCTCCGCGTGTTCGGGCGGTGGAGTCTCCCAGGTCACGGTGGTCCGGTCGAAGCCGGTCGGGTCCGTGCTGCGGGCGCCGACCGGGAAGGTGAGGGAAGACGGGGTCTCGACGGGCAGGCCCGACAGGGTGGCGTGGCTGCCGCGCCGGTCGGTGGCGACCAGACCGTCCCTGCGCAGTACCTCCAGCGCCTGCCGTACGGTCTCCCGGCTGACCTGGAAGTGTTCGGCCAACTGCCGTTCCGCGGGCAGGCGTTCGCCGGGCGGGATGGTGCCGTCGTGGAGTTCGGCGAGCAGCTGGGTGGCGACCTTCCCGTAGAGGGGCTGGTCGTCGGCGGTCGGGTGGTGGGGGGTGGTGCGGGCCATGCCGCGCCTCCTGTTGGTGACAAGACTGAGGGCAGAACTGGTGACAAGACGTAGCCGTGCGGGCTCGTTGCGCGACCAGATCTAGCATTGGTCTAAACCACCAGGGAAGGGCGGCAGGGCAGTTAGGCCGAAATCGACCCGTGGTGATCACCCGTCACAGTGCCCCGTACAGGGCGTCGACGAGCGCCATCTTCCGTGGGTCGTCGGCGATATGGGGCCCCATCCGGTTCATCACATAGCCCAGCGACACCCCCGCGTCCGGGTCGGCCAGACCGCAGGAGCCACCGAAGCCGTCGTGTCCGAAAGCCCTCGGGTCGGGACCGTACGAGCCGTTCGCCCCGCTGAGCCAGAGGCCGAGCGCGACCTCCGTCTCGTGCGCGAAGCCCGCGCCCAGCACCAGGTCGCGGCAACTGCCCTGCCCTTCGCGCACCCGCTCGGCCGCCTCCGGGGAGAGGACGCGGTGGCCGGCGTAGGAACCGCGCCCGGCGAACACGCCGTAGAGGGCGGCGATCGCGCGTGCCGTGCCGTGGCCGTTCGCGGCCGGGATCTCCGCGGCGCGCCACTCCGGGGTGTTGGCCTCGGTCGCGCCCACGATCGGGTTGGTCAGCGCGGCGATGGCCACGGGCGCCAACTGGCTGAAGATCGCGGCCTGTTCACTCGCCGACGCGGCGGGCGGATGCACCAACTCGGCCGCCCGGTCGGCCTCCTTCTCCGGCAGCCCGATGGTGAAGTCGATCCCGAGCGGGCCGGTGACCTCCCGCTCCAGGAACGCCCCCGGGAGCAACCCCGAGACCCGGCGCACGACTTCGCCGACGAGGAAGCCGTAGGTGAACGCGTGGTACCCGGACCGCGTCCCCGGCTCCCACCAGGGCTCCGTGGCCGCGAGCCGCCGCGTGGTCAACTCCCAGTCGTAGAGCTGCGCGAGGGAGTGCGGCTCGCGCAGACCGGCCAGTCCCGCGCGGTGCGACAGCAGGTGTCGTACGAGAACGTTCTCCTTGCCGGCGGCGGCGAACTCCGGCCAGTACGTGGCCACCGGGGCGTCGAGGTCGAGCAGGCCCCGGTCGGCGAGGATGTGGGCGCAGAGGGCCACCGGGCCCTTCGTGGTGGACCAGACATTGACCAGCGTGTCCTGCTCCCAGGGGCGGGTGCGGGCCGCGTCGGCCCAGCCGCCCCACAGGTCGACCACGGTCTCGCCGTCCACCGTGACGGTCACCGCGGCGCCCAGCTCGTCCCGGTCCCGGAAGTTCTCCTCGAACGCCGTCCGCACCGCCGTGAAGCGGGGGTCGCAGTGGCCGTCGATGGCTGGCTGGTGCTCGGACATGGTGCCTCCGTGGTCCGCCGTGAGCCCGGGCCGCGACGCTGCGACCCGGGCCGTCCGAACATACCGACTGGTCGGACTGGGGGGAAGGTGTGCGACGCGGGGCGTCATGACCGGGACGTCGGTAAACCGGGCTCCATTACCGTGGAGTTTCGCAGGGAAACACCTGCCTCACCTGTATCCCGAACTAATAGAGGATGCCGAACCGTTGTGCCCGAGGTGCCCGTTTCCGGCGTTTCCCTTCCTCGGTCACAGGGGCAGGCGCATAATCCTGCTACCGGTCGGCCGAGTGCCGCCGGGAGGGGGAAGAACGATGACGGGGACAACGTATTTACGGCGCTCTTTGTCTGTGATCGCGGCGGCTGCGCTGGCGACCACCCTCAGTTGTGGAACCCCCGGGCAGAACCGGTCCACCGCAGGCTCTTCGGACACGGTGGGCACTGCGAGCGGTGTCCTGTCGGCGGGGACGACCACGACCGCAACCTCTTCCACGGGCTCCAGCGGGCCGGGGCCCGGACCTGGGACACCAGTCCCCACCACGGCGCAGAAAAGACCTCGCATAGGCGTGAGCTGGCCGGGTTTCGGACCGAGTTCAGAGCCGACCCAGTCCTCGACCTCGCCGTCCTCGCCGGTCGAGAGCAGCTCGGACGAATCCAGCTCCGAGGAAAGCGGCCAGGATCTCTCGGGCGCCGCAGTGCGGGAATTCTCCCTGGACTGGTACACACACCTGGTCGACGCAGAGTGTGATCAGATCCAGGACGAACAGGCGCAGGACGGCCTGGCTGTTCTGCTGCGCGGTCTGCGCGCCGCCTGCCCCGCCATCACCCCCGACGGCGCCGCGGACTGGAATTCCGCACAGGACGCCTATGACGCGCTGTCCGCCGCCGGGGGAGTGACGGGCGAAGGGTGCGAAGGGCAGAACGGATATCTGCTGCTCGAGGAACTGGTGACCCTGCACCGCGCCCACCCGAACGCGAACTTCCAGATCGCCACGGGCGAGACCGGCCCCTACAGTGGTTGCTAGCCGCCGCCCATGAGCACTCCCGGACCGCCGCAGCCCGCACCGCGTGGACCCGCGTCCATCAGGTCCTTCGTTCTCCAGGCGGGAGCAGCTGTCGCCGCGCAGGTGTCACTTCTCGCGGCGCTGCTGTTCTATTTCGGCTGGAAGCGGAACCAGGCGTTCGCCGATTATCTCGGCTACGCGGAGAGCCAGCTCAATTCCTCGGCCCAGAGATATGTGCTCAGCAGCATTCCCGCACTCTTCGATCCGCTGCTGATCGCCGTCGGCGTCGCGCTGGTCTGGCGGATCGCCGATCCCGTGCTGGTGGGCCTGTGCACGGACAGCAGGAGATTCCGCAGCCGACTGTGTCTGGGACTGGTGTCGTGCGTCGTGACGGTTCCGCTCGGCACCTGGGCGTTCCTCAGGCTTTCTCCGGGGTGGTGGGAACTGGGGCTCCCCGCCTCGCTCACCGTCGGGGTCCTGCTGGCCTGTTGGGGTGGCGCCCTGTGGTCGAGAACGCCGGAGAGCCCGGACTCCGACGACACCTCTGACGGGGATGACGAGGGCTCTCCGGCGTCCCGGTGGGTGCTCTGGAGCGCCTCGACGGGCCTCTACGTCCTCGGGCTGGTCGTCGTCCTGCTCTTCTGGACGGCCGGCACCTTCGCCGAGATCCAGGGCCGAGGGGCCGCCGAGAGCCTCGTGGCCGGCCTCGGCCATCGCGTCAGCGTGACCGTGTTCAGCGACAAGAACCTGCGGCTGGACGGTCTCCCCGGTGTCCGCCCCACCACGTTCCCCACCCCGGGGGCGTACCGCTTCCGCTACGAGGGACTCAAACTCGTCGCCTACTCCGACGGGAAGCTCTTCCTGATCCCCAGCGGATGGACGTACGACCACCCCGACGTCATCGTGCTGCCCGAACAGAACGGCATCCGCGTGGAGTACGTCTATCCATGACCTGTCCGGGCCGAACACGACGCACCCCTCAGACGTACGACCGCAGCCAGTCCAGCTTGGTCGCCTCCTGGTAAGGGCCGCCGCCCTCATGGTCGTTGAAGTCGTACACCTCGATCTTCTTGTCCTCGTGCGCCCACGCGTTGAACGCGGCGAACACCGTGGAGGGCGGGCAGGTCTGGTCCTCCAGGGCCGTCGAGAAGAGGGCGGGGGCGCGGCCCCGGGACGCGAAGTGGACGCCGTCGAAGTACGAGAGCGTGCGCAGGGCGTCCTCGGTGCGGCCGCGGTGGGTCTTGAGGTAGCTGCCGATCTCGCGGTACGGGTGGCGGTCCGTGAGGGTCGCGGCGCGCGGGTAGTCGCACAGGAACGGCACGTCCGGCGCGATCCCGGCCAGGTCGCCGACCAGCCCGCCCACGGCGAGGGTGATGCCGCCGCCCTGGCTCGCGCCGAGCGCCACCGTGCGCGCGGGATCGACCAACGGGTGCGAACGGGCCGCCTCGACGGCCCGCACGCCGTCCGTGAACACCCGGCGGTAGTAGTAGTTCTCGGGGGCGTCGATGCCCCGGGTCATGAAGCCGGGGTACGCGGGCGCGCCGCCCACCGGGTCCGGGGTGCCACCGCCGCCGCCCCACGCGCTGCCCTGCCCGCGCGTGTCCATGATGAAGTGCGTGCGGCCCGTCGACGCCCACAGCAGGTTCTCGTGCGGGAGGCCCCGCCCGCCGCCGTAGCCGACGAACTCCACGACCAGCGGCAGGGGTCGGGCCGCGTCGGCCGGCAGCCGCAGCCAGCCCTTCACCGGGTGACCGCCGAACCCGGCGAACGTCACGTCGTACACCTTCACCGTGGACAGTCCCGTGTCGACCGGTTCGAAGCGGGCGTCCAGATCGTGCTCGCGGGCCTCCTGGAGGGTCTTGGACCAGAAGGCGTCGAAGTCCTCGGGCTCGGTGGACGCGCTGCGGTACTCGCGGAGTTCGTCGAGCGGAAGGTCGAACAGGGCCATCGATGACCGCCTTTGTGAAGGGTGAGTGCGGATGATCACACCGTACGTGTGACATCGGAGGACTCGCCAGGCTCGTGCGGCGTCCCGCGCCTACCATGTCGGCATGTCGTCAGCCGTGGATCTGCTGGTCAAGGATGCCGAACTGCTCGTCGTGGACGGTGAGCGGGAGATTCCGGGCGGCTGGGTCGCCGTCACGGGTGGTCGGGTCACCGCCGTCGGCCCGGGAGGTTCCGAACCTGAAGCCGCTACGACCGTCTCGGCAACCGGGCGGCTCGTCACTCCCGGCCTGATCAACACCCATCACCACATCTACCAGAACCTCACCCGCTCCTACGCCCCCGCCGTCAACGGCACCCTCTTCGACTGGCTGACCACGCTCTACCCGCTGTGGGCGAGCCTGGACGAAGAGGCCGCGTACGTGTCGGCGTACGTCGGTATGGCGGAACTCCTCATGGGTGGCTGCACCACATCCTCCGACCACCTCTATGTGCATCCACGCCCCTACCTGGTCGACGCCGAGATCCGCGCCGCCCGCGACATCGGCTTCCGCTTCCACGCGACGCGCGGTTCGATGACCCGGTCCGTCGAGGACGGGGGACTGCCGCCGAGGAGCGTCACGCAGAGCACCGACGAGGTGCTCGCCGACAGCGAGCGGCTGATCAAGGCCCATCACGACCCGGAACCCGGCGCGCTGATCCGGGTCGCGCTCGCACCCTGCTCGCCGTTCTCGGTCACCAAGGACGTGATGACGGCGACCGCGGAACTCGCCGAGCGGTACGACGTGCGGCTGCACACCCACCTCGCCGAGGACCGGGATGAGGACACGTACTGCCTTGAGACCTACGGCTGCCGGCCCGTCGAGTACTTCGAGGACACCGGCTGGATGAGCGACCGCACCTGGGTCGCGCACTGCATCTACCCCAACGACGACGAACTGCGCCGGCTTGCCGCCGCGGGCGTCGGCGTGGCGCACTGCCCCAGCTCCAACATGCTCATCGGGGGCGGCACGGCCAGGGTGAAGGAGATGCGTGAACTCGGCCTGCCCGTCGGCATCGGCTGCGACGGCTCCGCCTCCACCGATCACGCCTCGCTCTGGATGGAGACCCGGGGCGCCCTGCTGCTCGGCCGCTACCGGGGCGGACCGGGTGCGATGACCGCGCGCGACGCCCTCGACATCGCGACCCGCGGTTCGGCGCGCTGCCTGGGCCGCGCCGACGAGTTGGGGCACCTGCGGCCGGGCGCGTGTGCCGACCTGGTCGTCTGGGACCTGCACGAGGTCGCGCTGGCCGGGGCGCTCAGCGATCCCGTCGAGGCGTGGCTGCGGTGCGGGCCTGCGCGGGCGTGGACGACGGTCGTCGGCGGGCGGGTCCTTGTCGAGCGGGGTGAGCCGGTGTTGGCGGCGTTGGGGGATGTGCTGCGGGATCATGGGCGGGTTGCGCGGAGGATGCAGCGGGGGGTGGAGTAGCGGCCGAGGGGCGCTCTACTGCGGATGGCTCAACTTCCTTGCAAGGATGTGCTGTTGAGCTTCGTCGGTGCGTACTGGTGCCGTCATGATGCGTGTTTCACGCCCGCCGCCGAGTCCACTCCGGTTCCGTCAGTGCCCAGTCCCGCTCCCACTCGGCCAACCGGTGTCGCAGCGCGACCCGTCGGATCACGGCGGACGCGAGGAGGGCAAGGCCGACCACGCCGCCCGCGACCCACACGCCGACCGTCAACGTGTGCTGCCAGACGGCCACTTCACCCACGGGCGGGGACACGGTGTGACCCTTCGCGTCGAGCCACACGTCCACCACGTCACCCCGTGCCGTACCCGCCGGGACCTCGGCCGTGGCCGTACGCGGCCCGTCGCCCGGCTGCGTCCAGCGCACCGTCACCCACACGGAGCGCTGGCGGGTGTCCTCCACCGAGGTGAGTGCGGCGGGCGGTTTTCCGATGACCTGGGCGTGGACGCGATGGCGGTCGGCGCGCTGGGTGGCGGCGATCGTGCGGGCCTGCTCGTGGGCCCACAGGCCGGCGGTGGCGCCCGCCAGGGGTGCGCCGACGAACAGGATGACGGTGACGGCCAGTGCCGTCCACGTCTGCACGACATCCGACCGGCGCCGCAGCGGATTGTGCCGGCGTCGACTCCGTACCCGGGTCCGCATAACGACCTCCTCGCCGTCACCGGAGCCGAGGAACGGAGGACCGGAAGCCCCGGGTGGGGCCGGTAGGCCGCTGCCTCGACGCCGCGCACGCATGCGAGCGTCCACACAGAAGTCGTACCCCCTCCGAGGCACTTCCCTCAACCGGAGCGGCTACCGCAGCCGTGCGGATCGATCACCGGTCCCGGTTGCGCCCCCGAACGAACCTCAGCCGAAGCGCTCGATGCGGATGCGGTCCACGGGCTGCCCCGCCTCGACCAGCAGCCGCGAGGCGTGCTCGGCGAACCCGTTGGAGCCGCACACATAGGCCTCCCACCCACCAGCAGGCTGCTCGGCCAGGAGCGGTGCCACATGTGCGGCGGCCATACGTCCCACCGGCACACCCTGTGGCGCGCTGCGCGTGAACACGGCCGTCGTCTCCGCGCCGTACTCCCGCGCGTAGATCAACTCCTCGGGACTGCGCGCCGACACCACCAGTCGCAGCGGCACGGACAGACGTCGCGCCCGGTGCTGCCGGATCATCGACATCAGCGGTACGACACCGGAACCCGCGCCCAGCAGCAGTGCGGGCCGGTCGCCGGGCCAGGCGAAGAAGCCGCTCAGCGGGCCGCGCACCTCGACCTCGTCACCGGGCTCGGCCACCGTGTGGAACCAGCCGGACACTTCGCCGCCCTCGACATGGTCCAGGGTCAGCTCGACGTGCCCGGCGTCGTCCGGGTGCGAGGCGATCGAGTAGTGGCGCTGCGCCACATAGCCGTCCTCGGCCCGCAGCCGCAGCATCAGGTGCTGGCCGGGCAGATGTCCGGCCCAGCCGGGCACGGCGAAGCGGAACGTCGAGGCGTACGGGGTCTCCCGGCGGATCTCGGTGAGCGTGGCCGTCTGCCACACGGCGGCGGCGCGGTTGCTCACGGCGATGCGTCCCGGCACCGCGAACCTCGTGGTGGGCGCGAAGGTCTCAGTCACCGGAGTACCGCTGTTCGTCCCAGGGGTTGCCCCGGGCGTGATAGCCGTTCTGCTCCCAGAAGCCCGGCTCGTCGTGGTCGAGGAGCCGCAGGCCCGCGATCCACTTGGCGCTCTTCCAGAAGTACAGGTGCGGCACCAGCAGCCGGGCGGGGCCACCGTGCTCGGCGGGCAGCGGCTTGCCGTCGTACTCCCAGGCGATCCAGGCACGTCCGCCGGTCACGTCCTCGAGCGGGAGGTTCGTGGTGTACCCGGTGTGCGAATACGCGACCACATGTGTGGCGGACACATGGGGTCGCACCACATTGAAGAACGCGTCCAGCGAGACGCCCCCGAAGCGCACCCCGAACTTCGACCAGCTCGTCACACAGTGGATGTCACCCTCGTAGGCGGAGGCCGGCAGTTCGTGCGCCTCCGTCCAGTTCCAGGTGCGCGGCTGGGCCACCAGTCCGTCGACGCGGAACGTCCAGTCGGCCGGTGCCAGGTCGGGGGTGACCTCGGCGGACAGGACGGGCCAGTCGTCGCCCGCGTCGTACTGGCCGGGCGGCAGTCCGGCGTCGGGGACACGGGGGCGTCCGGTGAAGCCTCGGGTGACGTGCATACGGGTGGAGCCTCCAGGCCGCTGCGGCGCGGGTCCGCCGGGCGAGCGTGATCAGTGGTTTCTCGTTTCAACGGTACGCGTCCACGAGGTATGCCCAGGTCCGAGGGTGACCGCCGATCATTGCGGCCGTATGAACTCTGCGCGCCCGAGGGAATAGCCGCCCGGGGGTCGACCTTGGTCTTCAGTGCGGCTTGAGTGCGGACAGCCCGTGGTCGTGCTGGTGTGATGAGCATCGGTGATCACCACCGGTGATCCGGTGACTGCGAAGGAGAGTGAGGGACCAGATGCCGAAGGCGTACGTCTTCACGCGTTACGGGGGACCCGAGACCGAGGCGCTCGTCGAGGTCGAACGGCCCAGCCCCGGCCCCGGTGAAGTCCTCGTCGCCGTGCGCGCGGCCGGGGTGAACCCCGTCGACTGGAAGCAGCGCACCGGCTACCGCCGCCCCGGCGAGACCGACTCGCGAGTCTTCCCCGCCGTCTTCGGCAACGAGGTCTCCGGGGTCGTGGAGGAGATCGGCGCCGGAGTGGACGGACTCGCCGTCGGCGACGAGGTGTTCGGCAGCGCCCTGACCGGCGGATACGCCGAGTACACCCTGCTGCCCGCTACGGTCACCGCGCACAAGCCCGCCGAGCTGTCCTTCCTCGACGCGGCCACGCTCCCGGTCGCCGCGGCGACCGCATACGACGGCGTCCGCCAGCTCGACCTGCCCTCCGGCTCGACCGTGCTGGTCACCGGCGCGGGCGGCGGGGTCGGCTCCGCGGCCGTGCAGATCGCCCGCGCCCTCGGGCTGCGCGCCGTGGGTGTGGCGAGCGAGGGCAAGAAGGACTTCGTGGAGTCGCTGGGCGCGGTCCACGTCCCGTCCGGACCGGACCTGGCCGCGCGGGTACGGGCAGCCGCCCCGGACGGCATCGACGGCGTCTACGACCTCGTCGGCGGCGACGTGCTCGCCGAGGTCGCCACCCTCCTCACCGACCGCACGAAACTCGTCACCGCCGGAGCCCCCGCCCCCGTGGTCGAGAAGCTCGGCGGCGCCCGTGTCGAGCGCGCCCGCAACGCCGCAGTCCTCGATGAGGTCGCGCAGCTCGTGGTCAGCGGCCGACTGGACCCGCACGTGACACAGACCTTCCCGCTCGACGAAGCCGGCGACGCCCTGCGCACCGTCGAGGAAGGCCACGCGCGCGGCAAGATCGTGATCGAGGTCGCCGCATGAGTGCCGTCGACGAGAGCGTTCTCGACAACCCCGCCCGTGCCGCCCTCACCGGCCCGCACGCCCACTTCGCCGAGCGGCGCGGCCGTATCCTGCGCTACCCGGTCGACGTGACCCCGTGGCTGGCCCTGCCCGACGAGCCCGACGCCGAGGACTGGGCCGACGTGGCGGCGCTCTCCGGACCGGGCGCCGAGATCCCGCTCCTCGGCTTCCGAAACCGGGTGCCGGACGACTGGGAGATCACCTTCCACATCGACGGCGTGCAGATGGTCGACGACGGACTGGCCGCCGCGCCGGACCCGGAGGCGGTCCGCCTCGGCCCGGCCGACGTCCCCGAGATGCTCGACCTGGTGGAACGGACCAAGCCCGGCCCCTTCCTGCCCCGCACCATCGAACTCGGCACCTACCTCGGCATCCGCCGCGACGGCGCACTCGTCGCCATGGCCGGCGAACGGCTCCACCCGCCCGGCTGGACCGAGATCAGCGCCGTCTGCACCGACCCCTCCGCCCGCGGCGAGGGCCTCGCCAGCCGCCTCATCCTGGCCGTCGCCCACGGCATCCGCGAACGCGGCGAGACCCCGTTCCTGCACACCGGCGCGGGCAACGCCACCGCGATACGGCTCTACGAGTCCCTGGGCTTCCGCCTGCGCCTCAACACAGCGTTCCTCGCCGCACGGGCGCCGGAACACCTGACCCAGACACGGGCCGTCGGGGTGTCGTAGGGCCGAACCCCTCAGCCCTCCTCGGCCGGCACCTCGCCCGACCACGCGTTGTACCGCTCCAGATAGCCGGCGAACCTTGTCAGATCCTCCTCCGGCCAACCCGCCAGCCGTTCCCGGAAGGCGGCCTGGCGGTTTTCGGTGACCTGGGCGAGGATCCGTCGGCCGGCGTCGGTGAGGTGCAGTACCTGGACGCGGTGGTCCTCGGTATCGAGGCGGCGCTCGATGAGGTCGGCGCGCTCCAGGGCGGCGACCTGACGGCTGACCGTGGACTTGTCGAGGGCGTAGTGCGCGGCCAGGTCGGTGGCCCGACACCCGTCGCGCTCCTCCAGGTGCCCGAGCAGGGTGTACGACACCAGCGACAGCTCGGGGTGGAGGCGGCCCGCCGAGGCGCGGGCGCGGCGGGCGAAGGTGGTCATCTCGCGCTGGATGGTCTCCACGGCCTGGTCCGCTCGCACCGGAACCTCCCTGAGTTCTCCTGGTTGCACAGTACAACTCACGGAGGGAGTCGGCTCCTCGCGGGCCGTGCGGTTCGGGTACTGTTCCCTTCGGTCGCGGACGATCCCGGCCCTGAACTCCCTGGGAGGTGAGACCCATTACCGCTGTGTCAGGTCGGGTGCTCTCTCCTCAGGACAATTCGGATCACCGGTAGTAGGTGACCGCGAGAGCATCCTTCGGCTAGCTTCCGAAAGGCTCTCGGCTTTCATGCCCTCTCTTTCCCCCGCCTCCGTCGTCGCCGCGCTCCGTGCCGCGGGCTGTGTCTTCGCCGAGGACGAGGCGCGACTGATTCTCACCGCCGCCCGCACCCCGGACGAACTCGCCGCGATGGTGGACCGCCGGGTAGCGGGCCTGCCCCTCGAACACGTCGTCGGCTGGGCTGAGTTCAGCGGTCTGCGCATCACCGTGGAACCGGGCGTCTTCGTGCCCCGCCGCCGTACCGAGTTCCTCGTCGAACAGGCCCTCGCGCACGCCCCGGAGGCGTCCGTCGTCGTGGACCTGTGCTGCGGTTCCGGCGCGGTCGGCGCGGCTCTGGCCGCCGCCCTCGGCCGGGTCGAACTGCACGCCGCCGACATCGACCCCGCCGCCACCCGCTGCGCCCGCCGCAATATCGCCGCCTTCGGTGGGCACGTGCACACGGGCGACCTGTTCACCGCGCTGCCCGACGCGTTGCGCGGCCGCGTCGACATCCTCGCGGCCAATGTGCCCTACGTCCCCACCGACGAGGTCGGTCTGCTGCCCGCGGAGGCGCGCGAGCACGAACCGCTGGTCGCCCTCGACGGCGGCACGGACGGCCTCGACATACTCCGCGCGGTCGCCGCCGGGGCGCCCGACTGGCTCGCCCCCGGCGGCTGCCTGCTCGTCGAGACGAGCGAACGTCAACTCCCGTCAGCGGTCGAGGCGTTCACGCGTGCGGGGCTCGAGACACGGTCGGTCGCATCGGAGGAGTTGTACGCGAACGTCGTGATCGGTGTCAGGCCGGTGCGGCCGGTCAGGTCGTAGCGCCGCTGCCGGACGGGCTGGGCGAGGCGCTCGGGCCGCGGGCGCCGTGTCCCCAGGGACCGTGGCCGCCGCCCGGGAACCCGCTCGGGGCCCCGCTCGGCCGGTCGCCCGGGCCCTTGCGGTCGAAGGTGCCCGTGAAGGCGCGGTCGGCGGTCCGGGTGCCGTCGTCGGAGCGGGTGCCGATCAGGGAGGCCGTGTCGCCCTTCTTCAGGGTGCTGGAATCCTGGGCCGTGGCGTCGGAACCCACGGTCCAGGTCCACGAGGTCCCGTCGTCGCTCTTGACGGTGACCTGGTCGCCGTCCACCTTCGTGACCGTTCCGCGCTGCCAGATCCGTACGACCCACTTGCCGGTGGAGTCGTCCTTGACCGTCGCCTCGCCGTGCACGGCCTTGCCGCCGACCCCGAACCCGAACCACATCCCGCCCCCGTGCCGGGAGCCGGGCCCACCGGGCGAGGGCGAACCGGACGGGGTTCCCGCGGCGGCGGGCAACGCGTCGCTCCCCGAACTCCCGGAGGTCGCCGCGTAGGCGACGGTCCCGCCGAGTGCCAGTACACCCACGGTGGCCGCGGCGATCACCGCACGGGCCCGCCGCGACCGCTGCCGCCACAACCGGTCGAGACCGTGATCGCGCTCCGCGCCACCGGGTCCCGTGAGCACCTCCATCTCGGGTGCGTGGTCGGGCATCGGAGGCACCGCCGGGTTGTCGCCGGCTTCGTGCTCAGGATCGTGCGTCACGGCTCGCTCCCTAGGCCACGCGCGCGCGGCATCCCACCGGCACGCCTGTCCTCGATTCTCGGGTGCGACGAATAAAGAACCGGTAATGGAACCCTGTGAATCCGGCGCGGGCCCGGCCGCCCTCGATTATGCAACTAGTTGCACAAACACCTGTCCGTCCTCTACAAAAGAGGCACGACACCGCGCACGGAGGGCCCCATGAGCCGTTACCCGCACCTGCTGAACCCGCTCGACCTGGGCTTCACCACCCTGCCCAACCGTGTCCTCATGGGCTCCATGCACGTGGGACTGGAGGAGGCCGAGCGCGGTTTCGAGCGCATGGCGGAGTTCTACGCGGCACGCGCGCGTGGCGGAGTCGGCCTGATCGTCACCGGCGGCATCGCGCCCAACGAGGCCGGCCGGCCCTACGAGGGCGGCGCCAAGCTGACCACCGACGCCGAGGCCGCGCAGCACGCAGGGATCACCGCCGCCGTGCACCGCGAGGGCGGGCGGATCGCGATGCAGATCCTGCACTTCGGCCGCTACGCCTATCACCAGGACCTCGTCGCGCCGAGCGCCGTGCAGGCGCCGATCAGCCCGTTCCCGCCCCGCGCGCTCACCGACGCCGAGGTCGAGCAGACCGTCGAGGACTACGTCCGCGCGGCCCGCCTCGCCCGGCAGGCCGGGTACGACGGCGTCGAGATCATGGGCTCCGAGGGTTACCTCATCAACGAGTTCATCGCCGTGCAGACCAACCACCGCGACGACCGCTGGGGCGGCTCCTACGAGAACCGCATGCGCTTCCCGGTCGAGATCGTGCGCCGGGTGCGCGAGGCGGTCGGCGAGGACTTCATCATCGTCTACCGGCTGTCGATGCTCGACCTCGTGCCGGGCGGTTCCACGCTCGACGAAGTCATCAGCCTGGCCAAGGCAGTTGAGGCCGCCGGGGCGACCATCATCAACACCGGCATCGGCTGGCACGAGGCCCGCATCCCCACCATCGCGACTTCTGTGCCGCGCGGGGCGTACACCTGGGTGACCAAGAAGCTCATGGGTGCCGTCTCGATCCCGCTGGTCACCACCAACCGCATCAACACCCCTGAGTTGGCAGAGCAGTTGCTCGCCGACGGGTACGCCGACATGGTGTCGATGGCCCGCCCGATGCTCGCCGACCCGGACTTCGTCGCCAAGGCCGCGGCCGGCCGCTCCGACGCCATCAACACCTGCATCGGCTGCAACCAGGCCTGCCTCGACCACACCTTCAGCGGCAGGATCACCTCCTGCCTGGTCAACCCGCGCGCCTGCCACGAGACCGAACTCGTCCTGGCACCGACGCGGTTGCGTAAACGGGTCGCGGTGGTGGGCGCGGGTCCGGCAGGTCTGGCCTGCGCGATCTCGGCCGCCGAACGCGGCCACGAGGTGACGCTGTACGACGCCGCGAACGAGATCGGCGGGCAGCTCAACGTCGCCCGACAGGTCCCCGGCAAGCAGGAGTTCGACGAGACGCTGCGCTACTTCCGCACGCAGCTCGACGAACACGGAGTGGACGTACGCCTCAACACGCCCGTTGCGGCAGGGGACTTGGGTGACTACGACGAGGTCGTCGTCGCCACCGGCGTCACCCCGCGCACCCCCGACATCCCCGGCGTCGACCACCCCAGCGTCGTCGGCTACCTCGACGTCCTGCGCGACCGCGTCCCCGTCGGCGACCGCGTCGCGATCCTCGGCGCGGGCGGCATCGGCTTCGACGTCGCCGAGTTCCTCACGGACGGCGGCGACAAGGCGAGCGAGGACCCGGCGACGTACTTCCGCGCCTGGGGCGTCGACATGGACTACGCGGGCCCCGGCGGCCTCGCCGCACCCGAGCGGCCCGCCCCGCCGCGCAGCGTCCACCTCCTCCAGCGCAAGGCGACCAAGGTCGGCGCCGGACTCGGCAAGACCACGGGCTGGATCCACCGCACCGAACTCAAGCACCGGGGCGTCACCATGGTCCCGGGCGTCCAGTACGACCTGATCGACGACGCCGGACTGCACGTCACCGTCGACGGCACGAGCACCGTCCTGGAGGTCGACACGGTCGTCCTGTGCACCGGCCAGGACCCGCGCCGCGACCTCTACGACGAACTGGCCGCCGCCGGACGCAGCGTGCACCTGATCGGCGGTGCCGACGTGGCCGCCGAACTGGACGCCAAGCGGGCCATCAAGCAGGGCACCGAGGTCGCGGCCGCCCTCTGAGGGCCGTCCCTAGGATGACCCCATGTCACTCCCGCACGCGATCCTCACCGCCCTACTGGAGAAGCCGTCCTCGGGTCTCGAACTGACCCGGCGCTTCGACCGGTCGATCGGTTACTTCTGGTCGGCGACGCACCAGCAGATCTATCGCGAGCTGGGAAAACTGGAGGCCGAGGGCCAGATCAGGGCCCTCGCGTCCGAACAGCCGGCCCGCGGCCAGAAGAAGAGTTACGAGGTCCTGCCCGCGGGCCGCGCCGAACTGGCCCGCTGGACCGCGTCCTCCCAGGACCCCAAGCCGCTGCGCGACACCATGCTGCTGCGACTGCGCGCGGCGGCCGTGGTCGGCACCGACGGCATCGAGGCCGACCTGCGCCACCATCTCGCCCTGCACCAGCGGCAGTTGACCGAGTACGAGAAGATCGAGAAGCGCGACTTCCCGCCCGACCGGGACAGCCCCCAGGACCGGCTCCGGCATCTCGTGCTGCGCGCGGGCATCGACCTGGAGACCTTCTGGACGCAGTGGCTCACGCACGCGATCGAGGAGTTCGCCGAGCTGCCGTAGGGCATGAGTGAGCCGTAGGACATGAGTGAGGGGCCGTCCCGGGCTGGGCGGCCCCTCATGGTTCTGGACGATCAGAGGCGGTACGGCTTCGCGCGTCTGCGCAGGAACCAGGCCGTCGCGATGACGCCGACTCCCACCAGGCCGCCGCCGGCCGCCAGGGTGAGAGGGCCGTAGTCCTTGGTGGCCCCGCCGAGGCCGCCCATGACGCCGCGCGAGGGCGAGGCCGTGACGGTGGGGGTAGTGGTGCTGGACACGATCACGGACTGGGTGCCCGCGGGTGTGCTGACGTTCTGGCACATGACGATGACGGTGTAGGTGCCCGGAGTGACGTTGGTCCAGGCGGTGGACTGGCTGACGGTGGTCCCCGCCAGGGTGGCCTTGCGGCCCTCGGCGAAGCTTCCCTGGCTGCTGGTGAGCAGGGAACCGGTGCCCCAGACGCCGGTGGTGCGGTTCTGGGAGCACGCGCTGGTCGTGACCGAGACCGTGGTCCCGGTCGTGCTCACGGAGATCCCCGAAGCCGCACCGGCGGTTCCGGCGGTCAGGGCGAGCGGAAGAGCGACGGCGGCTGTCACGGTCAGGCCGGAGCGGAGTAGTAGCTGAAAAGTGCGCATGGGACTGCCCTCCGGCGGCACGGTTGGCGGAACATCCCTTGCGCCGCCGGGATCGGGAAACGGCCGTGCTGCCTCCAAGGAAGCCAACGCGCCCCCGGCCCGTCCCGCATGCGGACGGCGACCGGGCAGGTGACGGATTCCTTCGTCCGGCTCAGGGATGAGGCGCCGTCAGGGTCGCGCGCGTGCTCACCAGGCGGGCGCCGCCCGCAGCAGCCGCTCCCTTACGAGCGTGACGTGCGGGTTGTCCGGCGCACCGGGGCGCCGGGTGAGGTACGACGTGTTGATCGGCGGGTCCTCGGGGACCAGCAGCGGCACCAGCGCCCCGGACGCCAGCTCGTCCAGGCACAGATAGCGGGGGAGCACGGTGAACCCGGCACCGGCCACGACCGCCGCCAGCACCCCGCGCAGATCGGGCACCGTGATCGCGGCCTGCCCGCCGAGCCGGGTACCGAAGACGTGCCGCCAGTAACGGCGCGCGATCGGCAGATCCTCCGCGTACGACACCAGGGGCACTACGTGCAGCGCGGCGGGCCCCTCGGCCGCGACCCGCCCGGTGCCGACGCGCTCCGCCCACGCGGGCGAGGCGACCAGCACGAACTCCTCGTCCGCCAACGGCTCCCAGGTCAGCGTCCGCCCGCGCGGCCGGGCGGTGGCGATCACCAGGTCGAAACGGCCGCCCCGCAGCCCGTCGAGGAGGTCGTCCGTCAGCCCCGGACTGACCCGCAGCCGTACGCCCTCCTCGGTCAGCGGTGCCAGGGCGGGCAGGACGCGGGTGCACCGCAGCTCGGCCGGGCCCGCCACGTGCACGGGCTCCGGCGGCTGGTCCGCGCCGAGGGCGCCGCGGTCCGCCACGACGGCCAGCGCGTCCAGGGGCCCCGCGACCTGCGCGGCCAACTGGTCCGCCACCGAGGTCGGCACGACACCCCGCGACCGCCGCTCGAACAGCTCCCGCCCCAACTGCTCCTCCAACGACCGGATTTGAGTCGTCACCGTCGGCTGCGACAACCCGAGCAGCCGCGCAGCCGCAGTGAACGAACCGGCCCGGTGCACGGCGAGGAACGTCCGCAGGAGGGAGAGGTCCAGCGGCGTGGCGGGTGTGGCGGGCCCCGGCGAGCCATTGGAATTCCCATGGATCATGGGATTCATCCTAGAGAACAGCTATGGCTTGGCGGCGCCCGTCGTCACCGTCCGCTGCGCCGAGAAACCGCCCCACGTACCGTCCGGCAACCGCGCCCTGAGCCGTACCCGGTGGCTGACCCCGGCGTCCCCGCC
The DNA here is from genome assembly GCF_000716435.1 of Streptomyces xylophagus. Taxonomy (GTDB): domain Bacteria; phylum Actinomycetota; class Actinomycetes; order Streptomycetales; family Streptomycetaceae; genus Streptomyces; species Streptomyces xylophagus. The sequence goes on along the minus strand of NZ_JNWO01000003.1, from coordinate 343,500 downwards.
CGCGTAGAAGCTGTACGTCGCATGGTCGCGCGGCGCGGTCCCGCCCCAGATCAGTGAGGTGGCCGGCTGTCCGTCGAGGTTGATCTGGTACTCCGTGACCACCCCGTCCGTGCGCGGCGGTACCCAGGACAGGTCGATGTAGTACGCCCCGTCGTCGCCCCGGTGAGTCGTCGCGCGGAAATCCGTGGGGGCGGTGCCCTGCCCGTCGTCGCTGCCCGGCGCGGTGGTCAGCGGGACGGCCGTGCTCGCCGGGGAGAGGTTGTCGGCGGCGTCACGGGCCCGCACGGTGAAGGAGTAGCGCGTATGGGGCCGCAGACCGGTGACCACGGTCGCGGTCTGTGCCCCGCCCACACTGTGGATCTTCGCCCCGCCCTGATAGATGTCGTACGACACCACACCCCGGTCGTCCGTCGAGGCACCCCAGGACAGCTGGACCGCCCGGCTGCCGATCGCCCTGCCCTGCGGTGCGCGCGGACGGGTGGGCGCCGAGTGGTCCGCCGCGACGGCGACCGGTGTCCGCGCCCGGACCTCCCGGCTGCGCGGTCCCAGGCGGCCGTCGGTGTCCCGGGCCCGCACGGTGAAGGCGTACACGGTGGCGGGCCGGAGCCTGGTGACATCCACCATGTGCTCGGAACCCGGCACTTCCTTCACTTTCGTGGTGCCCCGATATATCTCGTAGGTGCCGACGCCCGGGTTCGCCGTCACCGCGTCCCACATGACGTGCACGCTGGTCGCGCTCCCTGCCGCCGCCGTGACTCCGGCCGGGGCGCCGGGAGCGTGGCCGTCCTCCTCGACGCCGGTGCCGCAGGAGGCGAGCAGCAGGAGCGCGGCGCACGTCAGGACGGTACGGGGGAGGGCGAGGGCGGCACGGACGCGTCGCACGATTCTGCCTCCCCGGCATTACGTGGGCACCACACGACGGAAAAGGTCCGGACCAATATGACCCGGGTGGTGCGACCGCATCAAGAGGGGCGCCGTTGCCGACCCGCCGGGAGGGTTACGTATGCTGGTGCTCTCACGGCTGAACTGGCCCCTGGGAGTGGGTAGTTCATGCCGGTGGCGCGGACCGCTGTCGTCGCTGATCCCGCGCCGGCGCGGGCGGCCGGGTGGCCGGGGTCGACACAGGCTCGGGCCCCCGGTCCCCGTCGAGAGCGGCGCGGGTTCGGAGCCGCGGTTTCCGTCAGGAGTGACAGGGGCTCGGCTTCCGTCAGGAGTGACGCGAACTCAGGGTCTCCGCTTCTCTCGGGAGTTCGGGGTGTGCACCGTCCGGCCCCCTACCGGTGGCCGCGTGATCGGACCGGTACCAGGGTGGGCTGAGTGTCCGTCAGATCCCCCAGGAGAGGGTCCTCTATCGTGCGTGTCCAGTCGCTGACGCTGGCTGCGGCCGGCGCCGCCCTGCTCGCCCCGACCATGCTTCCTTCCGCACCTGTCGCCTTCGCGCGGCCTCAGTCGGGGCCGGTGGCGCTGCGTGAGGGTGATGTCGCCGCCGCCGACCTGCTGGCCAAGGTGCGGGACTGCGCCCCCGTCTCGCGCGGCCGGTACCGCAGCGACGACGGGGAGCCCGCGACGATCCCGGTCTGCGGCACCAAGGAGGCCGTCTTCTGGAAGGCCGACATGGACATCGACTGCGACGGACAGGCCGGCGCCCGCTGCAACGGGCGCACCGACCCGCTCTTCTCGTCCATGACGGCGTACCAGCAGTCCGACGGCCGCTATCTGAACGCCGAGCAGCTCCCCTACATCGTGGTCCCCGCCGCGAGCGCCCTCTGGAACCACCGGGACCACCGCGTCGGCGGCGGTTCGGTGGCCGCCGTGATCTACCGGGACCGGGTGCAGTACGCCGTCGTAGGAGACGTCGGTCCGCACGACATCATCGGCGAGGCGTCGTACGCGACAGCCAAGGGTCTCGGTATCCGTGCCGATCCGCGCGGCGGCGGAACGGACACCGGGGTCACCTACATCGTGTTCAAGGACTCGCGGGTGAAGCCCATCGAGGACCACGCGGCCGCCGTGGAGACGGGGCAGCGGCTCGCGCGGCTCTTCGTGCAGGGTGCTGCCGAGCGTCCGGAGTCGTAGGGCGCAGCCTGTCGAGCCCTCCGGGGCGGGGTCGTCAGACCGCCGACCAGCCGTCGTCGACGGGCAGGATCGCGCCGTTGATGTTGCTCGCCGCGTCCGAGGCGAGGAACAGGATCGCCGCGGCCTGCTCCTCGGGCTGGGCAAGGCGACCGACGTTGACGAAGTGCGGGCCGAGCGCCGCCGGACCGAGGGCGGCCCGGTCGGCGTCCACGGTGATGCCGGTCGCCGTGCCGCCCGGGGCGATGGCGTTCGCGCGGATGCCCTGCTTGCGGTACATGACGGCGAGGGACTTGGTCAGGCCCACGACCCCGTGCTTAGAGGCCGTGTACGCGGCGCCCGCCGCGCTGCCGCGGAAGCCCGCCTCGGAGGCGGTGTTCACGATCACGCCCTTGCCCGCCGCCAGCATGTGCGGCAGCACGGCGCGGGTGAGCAGGAAGGGCGCGGTCAGGTTGACCCGGATGACCCGCTCCCACTCCGCGTCGTCCACGTCCGCCAGCGCCGACATGCGGTCCATGATCCCGGCGTTGTTCACCAGCACGTCGACCCCGCCGAACCGCTCCACGGCGGTCGCGGTCACCTCGTCGACGATCGCTTGCTCGCTCAGGTCGCCCGTGACGGCGACGGCGGTGCCGCCCGCCTGCGCGATCTCCTTGACGACCGCCTCGGCGCCGTCGGCGTTGAGGTCGGCCACCACGACCTTGGCACCCTCCGCGGCGAAGGCCAGCGCGGCGGCGCGCCCGATGCCCGAACCGGCTCCGGTGACGATGACGCCGCGTCCGTCGAATCCACTGGCCATGAGGTGCTCCTGTTCGTCGTGCGGGGGCTCCGCGCCCCGTTGTCCCCTCACCATACGACTTAATGTCGTCGAGTGACATAAAGTGACGGCGGGGCCATGGTGCAGAATTCCGGGAGGTCACGACCGCAGCCGGAGGGGAACTGATGACCGCACCCAGCGGACGCACGGGACGACCGCCTCTCACCGAGGCGCGCAAGGCCGAGATCCGGCTGGAGATCGCCCGGGCCGCGGTGGAGCTGTTCGTCACCCAGGGCGTGGCTGCGACCACCGGCGAGCAGATCGGCCAGGCGGTCGGCGTCTCCGCACGCACGGTGTGGCGGTACTTCCCGAGCAAGGAGAACTGCGTACGGCCGCTGTTCTCGGCCGGTATCGACGTGATCGCCGCGAGGCTGCGGGAGTGGCCGCCTGGCCGCCCCCTCGAAGAACTCTTCGACCCGGGCCTCGCGGCCGGCCTCCTCGCCGCCACCGGCCCCGACGGCGCCACCGGCAGCGCCCTGGTCCGCCTCACCCGCACCGAGCCGGGCCTGCGCGCGATCTGGCTCCAGACCTACGCCGAGGCGGAACCGGCCTTCGCCCGCGCCCTCGCCGACCGCGCCGGCCTGCCAGCCGACGACCTGCGCCCCATGATCCAGGCCGCGATGCTCAACGCTGCGCTGCGCGCGGCGGTCGAACGGTTCGCCTGGCGCTCGCTCGAGACCGGGACGGACGCGGCGCCGGGGGACGCCGAGGTGGCGGAGACGCTGCGTTCGGCGCTGGCGATCGCGGCGGAAGGGGTGTCGTAGGGGAGGGGTGGTGCTCGGGGTGGGTGAGGCGCGGGCGAGGGTCGGGCGAGGCATGTGGGGCCGGTGCGCGGGTCCGTGTCGGGCGGTGCGACTCTCCGGTGTGCGGCCGGAGTTGGGCAGCGCGACCCGCCAGTGCGCGGATCAGTGTCCGACGGAGTGACCCGCCGGCGCGCGGAGGTGGCGGTTCGCAGCGGATGCGCTCCGACGAGCGGTGCGCAGCGGGCACGCTCGGCCAGGGGGGCTCAACCGGAGGTGTTCAGCGGGCGCGCTCTGCCGGAAGCGCTCGGCCCATGGCCCCCGCCTGCACCGCAGGCCTTCCGCCACGCCCCCGCCTCACCCCGCCCGACAGACAGGCGTGTGCCTCACACCTTCCGATAGCTGTACGCCTCCACCGCCGCCGCCTCCACCGCGTCCAGGTCCGCTCCCGTCGACGCCGTGACGACCGCGGCCACCGCGCCCTCGACGAACGGGGCGTCCACCAGGCGGGTGCCGGCCGGGAGTTCGTCGCCCTCGGCGAGCAGGGCCTTCACGGTGAGTACGGCGCTGCCGAGATCGGTGAGGACGGCGACCCCGGCGCCGCGGTCGACGGACGCGGCCGCCGCGGCGATGAGTTCGGAACTGGTGCCGAGCCCGCCGCCCTCGGTGCCGCCGGCCGGTGCGAGCGGGACCGCCGCGCCGCCGCCCGCGAGGCCCCGCGCCAACTCGGCCACGGAGGCGGCGACTTCGGCGCTGTGCGACACCAGCACGATCCCCACGAGCTTGTCGCCGCTCACGTCACTCACCGGTCGCCTCCGCGGCTTCCTGGAGCGCGGCGATCAGCAGCGCCGAGGAAGTGGCGCCCGGGTCCTGGTGCCCGATGCTCCGCTCCCCGAGGTAGCTCGCCCTGCCCTTGTGGGCCTGCAGGGGCGTGGTGGCCACAGCGCCCTCCTCGGCGGCGGCCCGCGCCGCGGCGAAGCCGCCCGGGAGCGCGTCGACCGCCGGTACCAGGGCGTCGATCATGGTCTTGTCGCCGGGCGCGGCCCCGCCGAGCGTCATGACCGCGTCGACTCCGGTGCGCAGCGCGGCGGCGAACTCCTCCTCGCTCACCTCGGCGGCGTCCCCGAGCGCCTTGCCGGTACGGCGCAGCAGCGTGCCGTAGAGCGGTCCCGACGCTCCGCCGACCGTGGAGATGAGCTGCCGTCCGGTGAGGGTGAGGACGGCGCCCGGGGTGTCCGGCGCCTCCTTCTCCAGGGTGGCCGCCACGGCGGTGAACCCGCGTTGCAGGTTCGCGCCGTGGTCGGCGTCGCCGATGGGGGAGTCGAGGTCGGTGAGGTGTCCCGCCTCGCGGGCGACGGAGGCGGCGGTCGCCGTCATCCAACGGCGGAAGAAGTCGGCGTCGAGCACTGGATCTCCTTGCGTGGTGGGTGAGTTGGCCGGACGTACCGCCGTGTCACATGCCCCAGCGCAGTCCCGGCGTCCTCACCGGCGCGTCCCACAGCCGCAGCAGCTCCTCGTCGATCTGGCACAGGGTGACCGAGGCACCCGCCATGTCGAGGGACGTGACGTAGTTGCCGACCAGTGTGCGGGCGACGGCCACCCCGCGCTCGGCGAGCACCCGGTGCACCTCGGCGTTGAAGCCGTACAGCTCCAGGAGCGGGGTCGCGCCCATGCCGTTCACCAGGACCAGGACCGGATTGCGCGGCGTCATGTCCTCCAGGATCGCGTGGACGGCGAAGTCGGCGATCTCACCGGAGGTCATCATCGCCCGCCGCTCCCGGCCCGGCTCGCCGTGGATACCGACGCCCAACTCCAGCTCGCCCGGCGGCAGATCGAAGGTGGGGCTGCCCTTGGCCGGGGTGGTGCAGGCGCTGAGCGCGACGCCGAAGCTGCGGGAGTTCTCGTTGACCTGCCGGGCGATGGTCGCCACCCGGTCCAGCGGCTGCCCCTCCGCCGCGGCGGCACCGGCGATCTTCTCGACGAACAGCGTGGCGCCGGTTCCGCGACGCCCGGCGGTATAGAGGCTGTCGGTGACGGCGACATCGTCATTGACCAGCACCTTGGCGGTCTGGATGCCCTCGTCCTCGGCGAGCTCGGCCGCCATGTCGAAGTTGAGCACGTCCCCCGTGTAGTTCTTCACGATGAACAGCACCCCGGCCCCGCTGTCCACGGCAGCCGCGGCCCGCACCATCTGATCGGGCACCGGCGACGTGAACACCTCACCGGGACAGGCCGCGGTCAGCATCCCCGGTCCCACGAATCCGCCGTGCAACGGCTCGTGCCCCGACCCCCCACCGGAAATCAGCGCCACCTGCCCGGCCACGGGAGCGTCCCGCCGTACGATCACTCGGTTCTCCACGTCCACGGTCAACTCGGGGTGGGCGGCCGCCATGCCTCGCAGCGCGTCCGTGACGACGGTCTCCGCGACGTTGATGAGCATCTTCATGGGTACCTCCTGGCGAGACTGGCAGATGAGCCTGTGGCCTGTGTCTTTGCTGCTCGGAGTGGGTTACGTCAGTTGTCGGTCTCGGTGGTCCTGAGCGGTCGGTGGCGGTCGGTCGTGGTCGGAAGCGGGTGCCGGCGGAGTACCCCTGTGGAAAGTATCGACCTTGCAGCGGTGAAGGTCACGGGCTCGGACGCGCACGGGCGTGCCAGGCGGGAGAGCGGCGTCCTCGTCGAGCGCGAGGTGGCCGCCGCCTACCGTTCCGTGGCCCCGGGACGGTCATCGAGCCAGGACAAGAACACGCTGACGAGGGCAGGCTGTCGGAATGAGATCTCGAACCGGTGGCATGTGGTGGGGAACGACGATCGAGGCACCGGACCCCAGCGGCTTGGCGACGTTCTACGCCGAACTCCTTGGCTGGAACATCGGACACGAAGAGCCGGGAACGGCCATCGTCGCCGCCTCCCCGCAAGGACCGTTCTTCGTGTTCCAGCAGGCGGACGGCTATCAGGCTCCCGTCTGGCCTCCGATCGACGGGGAACAGCGCCCCATGATGCACTTCGACTTCCAGGTCGGCGATCTGGACTCGGCGGTCGCCGAGGCGATCGCCCTGGGCGCCACCGTGGCGGACGTCCAGCCGCAGGAGAACGTCCGGGTGCTGTTCGACCCCGCCGGACATCCCTTCTGCCTGTGCTTCGAAGAGACATGACCAGGCGGGCCTGACTGATCAGAACAACTGCACCACCTCCTCAGGCGTGACTCACGTCGTCCGTTTGTAGTCCCTCTATGAACGCGGGCCCCCAGACCACTCAACAACTTCACATTGGCGGCGGAAAGGAAGACCGCACCTCGCGGAGCTGCCATGCTCGCAACCCCCGAAGGAGGTGGCTGTGACCTCGACCGCGGAAACCCTGGGATCGCCCGTGCCCGTCGCGCGTACAACGGCGGCACGTCTCGCGGACCTCGCCGCCCGACAGCAGCGGGCCCTGGCGGGCGGCTCCGCGTCGGCCGTCGCCCGGCAGGCCGCTCGTGGCCGGCTCACGGCCCGTGAACGTGTCGCCCGGTTGCTGGACCGGGGGTCCTTCGTCGAGACCGGCGCGTTGGTACGCGCTCGCACTGGTGCCGATGACACGGCGTACGGCGACGGTGTGGTCACTGGCTCAGGCACCGTCGGCGGGCGCCCGGTGTGTGTCTTCGCGCAGGACGCCACCGTCTACGGCGGCAGCATGGGCGAGGCGTTCGGGGAGAAGGTCGTCAGCACGATGGACCTGGCCCTGAAGACCGGGTGCCCCATCATCGGCCTCAACGACTCCGGTGGCGCCCGCATCCAGGAAGGCGTCGCCTCGCTCGCCCTCTACGCCGAACTCGCCCGCCGCAACGTCGAGGCCTCGGGCGTCATCCCGCAGATCTCCGTGATCATGGGCCCGTGCGCGGGCGGCGCCGCCTACTCGCCGGCGATCACCGACTTCACCGTCATGGTCGACGGGACTTCGCACATGTTCGTCACCGGCCCGGACGTCATCGAGGCGGTGACCGGTGAGCGTACGACGGCCGAGGAACTGGGCGGCGCCCGCGCCAGCAACTCCGGCAACGGCAACGCCCATTTCCTCGCCGAGGACGAGGACGACGCCCTGGACATCGTCCGCGTCCTGCTCGCCTACCTTCCGGCGAACAACCGTGACATCCCACCCGAGTACGCCTTCACGCCGCGCACCCTCGACCCCACCCCCGACGACCTGCGCCTGGACGGACTCATCCCCGACCGTCCCGAGACCGCGTACGACATGCGCGAGATCCTGCGCACGGTCGTCGACGACGGCGAACTGCTCCAAGTGCACGAGCTGTTCGCGCCCAACATCGTCTGCGCCCTGGCCCGGGTCGAGGGCCGTTCCGTCGGAGTCGTCGCCAACCAGCCCCTGCACAGTGCCGGCGCGCTCGACATCGACGCCTCCGAGAAGGCCGCTCGCTTCGTCCGCTTCTGCGACGCGTTCGGCATTCCGCTGCTGACCTTCGCCGACGTTCCCGGCTACCTCTCGGGCACGCAGCAGGAGCAGACCGGGATCATCCGGCGCGGCGCCAAGCTGCTGTACGCCTACGCCGAGGCCACCGTCCCCAAGGTCACCGTCGTGGTCCGCAAGGCCTACGGCGGCGGATACGCCGTCATGGGCTCCAAGCACCTCGGCGCCGACGTCAACCTCGCCTGGCCCACCGCCAGGATCGCCGTGATGGGCGCCGAGGGAGCGGTCACCGTCCTGTACCGCCGTGAACTCGCCGCGGCAGCCGCAGTCGGCGAGCAGGCCGCGGCGGACCTGAGGGCGAAGCTCGTGGAGGAGTACGAGACGGCCTGGGCCACCCCCTACGCGGCTGCCGCACGTGGCTACATCGACGCGGTCATCGCGCCGAGCACCACCCGGGCGCACATCACCCGGGCCCTGCACACGCTGCGCACCAAACGTGCCGCCGTCCCCGAGCGGCGGCACGGCAACATCCCGCTGTGAGTGAAGCGAAGCCGTAACCGCATCACCCCGGACGGGGACACCACCTGTGACGTGAGGAGTTCCCCCATGCCCGCGCACGCCCTTCCGCACGCCCCCGGCACATCCTCAGCAGCACCGGACCGCCCGACCACGCTCCCCGCCCACGTCGCGCACTGGGCCCAACACGCCCCCATCCAACCGGCGTTCACCTTCGTCGACCACACGTCGTCCGGGTTACGGCGCAGCCACCGCACCCTCACCTGGCAGCGCGTCGACGTACGGACCCGGGCGGTCGCCGCCCGGCTCGCGGACACCGTGGCTCCCGGCGAACGCGTCGCCGTTCTCTGTCCCCAGGGCACCGAATACGTCATCGGCTTTCTCGCCGCACTGACCGCCGGCACCGTCGCCGTACCCATGTTCACCCCCGATCTGCCCGGACACGGCGACCGCCTGGCCGGAGTCCTGGACGACGCGCAACCCTCGGCCGTGCTCACCACCAGCGCCGCGGCCGAGACCGTAGGCACTTTTCTGGACGCGCACGGCCTGCGCCACCGTCTGATCGTCACCGACTTCGTCTCAGATGATCAGGCCGACGCATGGCAACCGCCCGTTCTGGACGAACAGTCGACCGCGTATCTCCAATACAGCTCCGGATCGACCCGGTTTCCCACCGGCGTCGAGATCTCGCACGCGAACGTCGTCGCCAACGCCCGCCAGGCGCTCACTGCGTACGGCGCCGACGACCGTCGCCTCACCATGGTCGGCTGGCTGCCGCTCTACCACGACATGGGGCTGGTGCTCAGCGTCGCCACTCCCGTCGTACGCGGACTGCTGTCCGTCCTGATGGATCCCCTCGCCTTCCTCCAACGGCCCGCCCGCTGGCTGCAGTTGCTGTCCGAGCACCCCAATGCCCTCAGCGCCGCACCGAACTTCGCCTACGACTACTGCGCGGCCGTCGTCACCGAGGAGGAGAAGGCAGGGCTACGGCTGGACCGGATCGCCGCGCTCATCAACGGCAGTGAACCCGTGCGGCCCGAAACCGCCGATCGGTTCGGCGCGGCCTTCGCCGGACAGGGCCTTCCGGCCGACGTCCACTGCCCGTCGTACGGGCTCGCCGAGGCCACCGTCTTCGTCAGCGCCCACCGGCCCGGTCAACCGTTGCGCCGCTACGCCCTGGACCGGGAGGCCCTGGCGGCCGGCAAGGCCCTGGCCGTTCCGCCCGGTGACCCCGCCGCGGTGCTGCTCGCCGCCTGCGGTGAACCCGTCGGTCAGGCGGTGCGCATCGTCGACCCCGTCACCGCCACCATGCTGCCCGCGGGGGAGGTGGGCGAGATCTGGGTGCAGGGACCCAACATCGCGCGTGGATACCTGGAGCACGGCGCGCAGCATCGCAAGACCTTTCAGGCCCGACTGGCGCACGCCCCCGGCTACTGGCTGCGCACCGGCGACCTCGGCACGGTCCTCGACGGACAACTCCTGGTCACCGGGCGCCTGAAGGACCTGATCATCGTCGACGGACGCAACCACTACCCGCAGGACATCGAGAACACCGCACAGGCCGCCCACCTGGCGATACGCCCCGACCGACTGGCGGCCTTCGCCGTACCCGCCGGGCACGCTCCCGGCGCCGGAGCCACCATCGTGGCGGAGGGCGCCGTGATCATCGCCGAGTACGCGCGCGGTCTGGATGAGCCGGCCCGTGACCCCAAGGAGGTCGCCGCCGCCGTGCGCGCCGCCGTCTCCGCCCGGCACGGCCTGCGACTGGCCGAGGTGCTGCTCCTCCCACCAGGCACGGTGCCCCGCACCTCCAGCGGCAAGATCTCCCGCACGCTGACCCGCGCCCGCTACCTCGACGGTTCCTACGACCGCCCCGAGGGAGGCACGGAGTGAGCGCGATGCCGGCCGATGCCGCCGACCTGCGGCGCCTGGTCGTCGAACGGATCGCCCACTGGTCAGGAGTCCCCGGCGCGGACATCGCCGTGGACCGGCCGCTGGCCGAACTCGGCATGTCCTCCCGCGACGCGGTCGTGATCGCTGCCGAACTCTCCCACGCACTCGGCCGGGACCTGCCCCCCACCCTGCTGTGGGAGACGTCGACCGTCGACGGTCTGGTCGCTCTGCTCAGCAACAGCCTGGAGCCCGTTCCGGAGACCGCGTTCGTCCCCCGGGAGATCGCCGTCGACGACGACGAACCGGTCGCCGTGGTCGGCGTCGGCTGTCGCCTCCCCGGCGGTGTGCGAGGGCCCGCTGACTACTGGCGGCTGCTCGTCGAGGGCGCCGATGCCATCGGCCGGGTACCCGAGGGACGCTGGCGGGACTTCGCCACGCAGGTCCCGCCGGACGCCAACACCTGGGGCGGATACCTCGACGACGCCACCCTCACCGGGTTCGACTCCACCTTCTTCCGCATCTCCCCGCGCGAGGCCGACGCGATGGACCCGCAGCAGCGCATGCTGCTGGAGGTCACCCAGGAAGCCCTCGACCACGCGGCCATCCCCGCCGCGTCCCTGGCGGGCACCGCCACCGGGGTCTTCGTCGGTATCTCGGCCCACGACTACGGCCACCTCACCGGCGCCGACCCGGCGACCGTCGACCCCTGGGCGACCACCGGAGCCGCCACCTCGGTCTCGGCGGGCAGGCTCAGCTACGTGTACGACCTGCGCGGCCCCAGCGTCGCCGTCGACACCGCCTGCTCGTCCTCCCTCGTCGCCGTCCACCAGGCCTGCACCGCATTGCGCGGCGGTGAATGCGACACGGCGCTCGTCGCCGGGACCAACGTGCTGCTCTCACCCGCCGTCACCGTCGCGTTCGGCCGCGCCGGAGCCCTGGCGCCCGACGGCAGGTGCAAGCCGTTCTCCCAGTCCGCCGACGGCATCGGCCGCGCCGAGGGCTGTGCCGTGGTGGTTCTCAAACGGTTCAGCGACGCGCTGCGCGACGAAGACCGGGTCCTGGCCGTCATCACAGCCACCACCGTCAACTCCGACGGCCGCTCCAACGGCCTCATGGCACCCAACCCGACGGCCCAACGCGCGCTCCTGGAAGCGGCCTACGCGCGAGCCGGCCTCGACCCGGCGACCGTGGACTACGTCGAGGCACACGGCACCGGCACACCCCTCGGCGACCCCATCGAGGCGGGTGCGCTGGCCGACGTCCTGGGCCGCGACCGCCACCCGGACCAGCCGCTGCTGCTCGGCTCGGTCAAGAGCAACCTCGGCCACCTGGAGGCAGCCGCCGGAGTCGCGGGGCTGGTCAAAACCGTCCTCGCCCTCCACCACGGCATCATCCCCGGCTCGTTGCACTGCGACCGGCCCGCCCTGGACGACGAGCGGCTGCGGGTGGTCACCGAACCCGAACCCTGGCCCCGCTACGGCGGGACCGCGACCGCCGGAGTCTCCGCCTTCGGCTTCGGCGGCACCAACGCGCACGCCGTACTGGAGGAGTGGCAGCCCACCCGGCCCGCCGAACGCGCCCTCAACTCCCATGGTTCCGCAGGCCTGTTGCAGCTCAGCGACGCCGATCCGGCCCGGGTCCGGGACACAGCCGCCGGGCTCGCCGACTGGCTCGACACACCCGCCGGGAGCGCCGCCCGGCTCCAGGACGTCGGACGCACACTCGCCGGACGCACCGGCCGCGGCCCCGCCCGCGCGGCCGTCGTCGCCCACGACCGCGACGGCCTCACCACCGCCCTCCGCGCACTGGCGGCCGGCCGCCCCCACCCGCGCGTCAGCACCGGCGACCGGGACCGACTCGGTCCCGGCCCGGTCTGGGTCTTCTCCGGCTACGGCACCCAGTGGGCCGCGATGGGACGTCAACTCCTCGGCCGGGAGCCCGCGTTCGCCGCCGCCGTGGAGAAACTGGAACCGGTGCTCGCGGCCGCGTGCGGCATCTCCCTGTACGAAATGCTCGACGACTGCACGGACGACGACCTACGCCAGGTGGAGACCGCCCAACCCCTCCTCTACGGAACCCAGTTGGCGCTCGCCGAACTCTGGCGCTCCTACGGCGTCGAACCCGCCGCCGTCATCGGACACTCCATGGGCGAGGTCGCGGCGGCCGTCGTCTCCGGGGCACTCGATCCCGCCGAAGGCGCCCACATCATCGCCGTACGGTCCCGGCTGCTCGCCACACTGCGCGGCGGGTCGATGGCCGTCGTGGACCTGACCGACGACGAACTCGACGACCTGGAGCGGGAGTTCCCCGGTGTGCACCTCGCCGTGGACTCCTCGCCCGCACAGAAGATCGTCACCGGCGAGGCAGCCGCCGTGGCGGGGTTCGTCAAGCATCTCTCCGTACAGGGCCGCGAAACCCGCACCATGCCCGTCCGGGGCGCCGGGCACTCGCCCCAGGTCGAACCGCTGCTGCCCGAACTGACCGCCGCCCTCGGCGGGATCGGGGGCCGGAGCGGCGGCACCGTCCGCGTCTACTCCACCGTCCACGACGACCCCACCCGACCTTGTGTCTTCGACGCCGGGCACTGGGCGGAGAACCTGCGCCGCCCGGTCCGGTTCGCGGGTGCGGTGGCCGCCGCAGCGGCCGACGGGCACACCGCGTTCATCGAGATCTCCCCGCACCCCGTACTCCTGCACGCCCTCGCCGAGACCCTGCCCGACGCCCTCCACCTGCCCACCCTGCGCAGAGGCAACGACCCCGCCCTCACCTTCCGCCTCCAACTGGCCGCCCTGCACGCCGCGGGCCATCCCCTCCCGACCCGCCTCCTCCACCCGCACGGCGAAGTCATCGACGTCCCCCTCCCGGCCTGGCGCCACACCCGCCACTGGTGGACGGCCGAGCGACCCCTGCTGGACGGCGGGCGCAGACTCCCCGAACTGCCCGCCGCACCGGTCCCGTTGGCCGTCGACGGCACTGTCACCGAGCGGCTCATCCGCCATATCGCCGCTGTCGCAGGCCACTTGCCGGAGCGGATCACCCCCGACACCCCGCTCACCGACCTGGGCCTCGACTCGCTCATGGCCGTCCGCCTGCGTGCCGCCGTGGAGCGCGAGTTCGGCGCCGCACCCTCGACGCGCGACCTGATGCAGGCCTCCACCGTCCAGGCCGCCGCCGACGCGATCACCCGCGTCGCACACCACGACGAGTTGGAACACAGGCCCCCGTCCGCCGCGATGGTGTCTGCTCCGGCCGACCGTCGCATGCCGTACCCCTTACGCGTGCTGCGTCCGGCAGGCGACCGCCCGCCGCTGATCCTGGCCCACGCGGCCGGCGGCACCCCGGACGTCTACCGGCCGCTCGCCGGGCTGTTGGCACCGGACGTACCGGTGTACGGGCTGGACCGTGTCGAGGAAGCGGACACCGTCGCCGCGAAGGCGAGGCTGTGCGCGGAGGCGATCCGGAAAGCGTGGCCCGACGGCCGCTATTGGATCGGCGGATGGTCGTTCGGCGGGTTCGTCGCCCAGGAGACCGCCCGGCTGCTCGCCGCCGAGTACGCACCCCCCGAGGCGGTGGTGCTCATCGATGCCGTACGTCCGCTGCCCCGACCGCTCGGACGGACTGCATGGGACGTGGCGCGGCAGCACTTCGAAGGATTCGCCGCGTACGCGTCCCGCACCTTCGACGTACAACTCGACCTGCCCTACGGGGAGTTGGCAGGCCTGGACGACAGGGGCCGTATCGACCTGGTACTGGAGACGCTCAGCTCGGTCGCCGACATCCCGCCCGCCGCGCTCCGTCACCAGCGCGCCTCCTACCTGGACCTGCGGACCGGCGAGGCGCACACCCCTCGTTCCTACGACGGCCGGGTGATCCTCTACCGCGCCACCGAGCCCGCGCCGCACACGGTGCGTGACCCGGCGTACGAGCGCACGGACGACGCCCTCGGCTGGGACGAGCTGTGCCCGGACCTGGAGATCGTCCGCATCCCCGGACACCACCTGTCGCTCCTCGACCCGCCGCACGCCCAGGCCATCGCCGACCACCTCAACCGGGTGCTCGGCTGAACACCCCGCTCCCCGCCGCCACTTCACAAGGAGCCGCCCGCCATGTCCGACCACCCGTCCCTCCCCCGCCGAGGTCCGTCCCGTCGCACTGTCGCCATGGCCGCGGCCCTCGGTGTCGCGGGCGTGCTGACCGGGGCCTGGAGAGCCTCGGCCGCCGACGTCACCGTCACCCAACTGGGGCCCCGCACCTATGACTTGGGCGTCCCCTCCGCCGCACTGGGCCGCACCGCGCCGGTACGGATCATCCTGCCGACCTCGTACGCCGCGCGGCCCGATGCCACCTGGCCGGTGCTCTATCTGCTGCACGGCGCGCACGACGACTACAACTCGTGGACCCGAGAGACCGACATCGAGGCGTTCACCGCGAACCGGGACCTGATCGTCGCCATGCCGGACGGAGGGCCCACCGGCATCCCCACCCGCTGGCAGACCGGCCTCGACTACGAGACCTTCCAGCTCCAGGAAGTGCCGGCGGTCCTGCGCGCCGGATACCGGGCCTCCACCGTGCAGGCCGTCGCCGGGGTCTCGACCGGCGGATACGGCGCCATGGCACACGCGGCCCGCCACCCGGGAACGTTCGTGGCCGCCGCGTCGTACAGCGGAATCCCCGACACCACCACGACGACGATGCCCACGATCATCGAGGCGATCGTGGGCCGGGAGAACCTCAACCCCCTGTCGTTGTGGGGCGACCCGACGCTCAACTCCGCCACCTGGCAGGACTTCAACCCCCTGACGCACGCGAGCGCCCTGCGCGGTACCGCGCTCTACGTCTCCGTCGGCACCGGCAGTCTCAGTGGAGGGCTCGGCACCATCCTCGCGCTCGCGCAGCTCATCAGCAGCGGCATCGGCTCCCTGCTGCCCGGGGTCCTGGAGAGTCTGGTGGCACCCTCCACGCAGAGCTTCGTCACCGCGCTCGGGCAACTGGGCGTCCCGGCCACCCAGCACCTGTATCAGGGCGGCGGACACCAATGGAGCGACTGGAAGCGGGAGTTCGCCACCTCGTGGCCGGTTCTCGCCGGAGCGCTCGGTCTGCCGGCCTGACCCGTACGGGGTTTGTCACGCACGGACAAAATCGCAGCGCCGCCTTGTAACTCGCGTACAGGCCAACGGAGTTCGGCGGGGGATATCGTCATCGTTCGGGCCGCCTTGACCGAGCGGTAGGAGCACGCCACATGGATCCTTTCGTCGCCGTTCCCCAGCGACTGGCAGAATTTCTGCGCCCCCATCTCGACGACATAGCCGCGGAGGTGGCGCGCGAGGTACAGCTTCAGGTACCCGAGTACACAAGACCGGCCGACGACGCCTACGTGCGCACGATCAGAGCCGGAGTCCGCCAGGCACTGACCCTCTTCGTGGACCGCATCGCCGACACCGGCCGCGAAGGGAAACACGTCGTCCACACCTACCAGCAGATCGGGCGTGGCGAAGCCGGCGAAGGACGCGGCCTCGAAGTACTCCAGGCCGCGCTCAGGCTCGGCGGACGGGCCGCCTGGCGGCGGATGATGAAAGCCGCCGAGGAACTGGAGCTGGACTCGAGCGAGGTGGCCGCACTCGCGGACGCGGGCTTCACCCACATGCACGAGATCATGCAGGCGGCCACCGAAGGCCACACCGAGGCCCAACTGCGCAGCACGGGCGAGTTGCAACGGCGCCGGATGCGCCTGCTGGACCTGCTGTTCGCCGATCCGCCCGCCTCCGCGGAGGCCGTCGCGGAACTCGCCCGCACCGCGAGCTGGCCCCTGCCGCAACGGGTCGCCGTCATAGCGGTGGGCGGTACCGAGCAGCAGCAGGGTGACGAACTGCTGCTGCCCACCGCGGTGTTGGCCGACATGACCGCCCGCCCGGCGCGCCTCGTCATCCCGGACCCGGACGTGCCCGGCTCCTCGCGCGGACACGCTCTCGCCTCGGCGCTGCGGGGTCGGCCCGCCGCGGTCGGGCCGACGGTCCCGCTCTCGCAGACCGCGGACTCCTTACGCCTGGCCGCCCGGGCCCTCTCGCTCATGCGGCGCGGTGTGCTGCCCGGCGAGGGCGTGCTCCGGTGCGCCGACCACCTCACGACGCTGATCCTCTACGCGGACGAACCGTTGGTCCGGGCGCTGTCGTACCGGGTCCTGGCACCGCTGGCCGGAATCCCGGCGCCGCAGCGCGACCGGCTGGCGGAGACGTTATTGGCATGGCTGCAGTGCGAGAGCAGCGTCAACAGCACCGCCCTGCGACTGCACATCCATCCGCAGACGGTGCGTTATCGCATGCGTCAGTTGGAGAAACTGTTCGGTGAGACCCTGCAGGATTCAGAGACCCGTTTCGAACTGGAACTGGCCCTGCGGGCGAATTCCGCCTCCGCGTCGGAATCGGCTCGCCCATTGCTCACGGACGAACAAAAACCGGGCTCGACTTTGTCACGCCACTGACTAACTCCATTCGCCATTTTTTGCATTCCTGGCAGCTATCTCTCGTGACGGCCCGTCGGTTCATCCGACGGGCCGTTTCTGCTGTTCAGGGCATGATCGAGGCAAGTATTCAGCAGGTTCCAGACACTCTTTTGCGGTATGGACCAATGGTATTCGGGGGGTGCGGTCGCCGGGGTTGCCCGACCATGGAATGGCGCGCTGACCTGCATTTAAATCCTCGCGCCCATCCCGTCCCATCGGCACCCCTGAAGTGAAAACGTCCGAATTGGTTTCCGGTCAATCCGTCGAGTGCATCGATTTTCCGCCACGGTTCACAAGATGGACACAAGACGCGCACAGTCTCTCCACTACATTGGCGCACCAGAAAGCGGTTACGGCCGGGCCCTTCGCGGGATACCGGCGTCCCGCTAGGGAGTACGTCCGCTCCCCGAGAGCCGTACTCACCCCCCATGCCTGGAGAGGGAACTGCACCGCATGAAGCGGACCACACGCACTGCCGTCCTGACGGCGGGCGCGCTCATCGCCGCGCTCGGCCTCCCCGCCGGTACGGCACAAGCCGCCGTGACGCCCCGAGTGGACCTGCGGGTTCTCGTGGTGAGCGACGGAGGACCGGCGACCGACGCCATCACGGCGGAACTCGACACCGCCGGCACGCCCTACACCGAGATAGACCTCACCGCGGCCGGCCGGCCGACCATCAACGCGGCGTTCCTCGCGGACACCGTGCTCGGCGTACCCCGCGCCAAGTTCCAGTCCGTCGTCCTGCCCAACGACAACCCGTTCCCGGCCGGTTCGGCCGAGATGGCGGCGCTCGCGGCCTACGAGCAGACATACGCGATCCCGCAGGTCGACGCGTACACCTACGCCCGCCCGGCGGCGGGACTGCAGGACGCCGCCCAGGGCGGCTACTCCGGCACCGTCGACGGCGTACAGGCCGCGGTGACCACCGCAGGCAAGGCGGGCCCCTTCGGCTACCTCGACGGCCCGGTCCCCTTCGAGAACAACGACCCGGCGGTGAGCGAGAGTTACGCCTACCTGTCGACCCCCGCGGCGGGCGCCGACTTCACGCCGTACGTGGACGCCGCGATCCCCGGGAAAGCGACGCGGGGCTCGCTGGTGGGCGAGTACCGGCACGACGGACGACGGGAGTTGGTCGTCACCTTCGTCTACAACCAGTACCAGCAGCAGTTCCGCCTGCTGGCGCGCGGCATCGTGGAGTGGATGACCGGCGGGGTCCATCTCGGCTCCACCCGCAACTACTTCGCCGTGCACGTGGACGACGTGTTCGCGTCCGACGACCGCTGGAACAGCACCCTCAACTGCACGCCCGGCGACGTCGACTGCACCGACCCGAACGCCACCCCGGACCCGATCCGCATGAACGCCGCGGACGTCACCTTCGCGGCCGACTGGCAGACCCGGCAGGGCATCACCTTCGACCTGGCCTACAACGCGGTAGGCACCGTCGACCAGCGCGCCGACAACAACAACGTGGACCTCCTGGCCGACGCGCTCCTGGCCAAGAAGACCCAGTTCCGCTGGATCAACCACACCTACACCCACGCCTTCCTGGGCTGCGTGCAGAACATCACCGTGGTGCCGTGGAAGTGCGACACCGTGGGCACCGCCATCAAGTGGGTCAGCACGGCCGACATCTCCAACGAGATCGCCACCAACCGCACCTGGGGCCAGGCCAACGGACTCCCGCTGAACACCAAGGAGTTGATCACCGGCGAGCACTCCGGCATGAAGGTGCTGCCGCAGCAGCCGGTCGACAACCCCAATCTGTCCCTCGCCCTCAGCCTGAACGGCGTCACCTCGCTCGGCGCGGACAACTCCCGTGAGCCCGCCCAGCGTCAGCTCGGCCCCGCCCTCACCGTCCCGCGCTACCCCGTCAACGTCTTCTACAACGCGGGCCGCGCGGCCGAGCAGGTCGACGAGTACAACTGGATCTACACCAAGCGCGCCCAGGGCGGCAGCGGCATCTGCGAGGACAACCCGGCCACCAGCACCTGCCTGCCGGCACCCCTCAACACGGCCACCGGGTACACCGGTTACATCGTGCCGCTGGAGACCCGCGCCGCGCTCGGACACGTGCTCTCGGGCGACCCCAAGCCGCACTTCATCCACCAGTCGAACCTCACCGAGGACCGCCTCGCCTACCCGGTCCTCAACGGTGTCGTCGACGGCTACCGGGCCCTGTTCGCGGACAACACCCCTTTGGTGAACCTGCGGATGGAGGACATCGGCATCGAGCTCCAGCGCAGGGCCGCCTGGCAGACCGCCCTCAGGGCCGGTCAGGTGACCGCCTACCGCATCGGCAACGCCGTCACCATCCAGGCACCGTTCGGGCTGGCGGTCAACGGCTCCGCGCCGATCGGGACCACCATGGGCGGCGTCACCGTCGGCACGGCGTACGCGGGCAGGCTCTCCGGCTGGAACATCTCCAACGGCCTCCCGGTCACGCTCACCCTCCCGGCCTCCGCCACGGCCACGGCCGCCGTCACCTCCTCCGGAAGTCTCGCGGCGACGAAGCCCGCCCCGGCCACCCGCGTCCCCGCGGGCGTCACCGAGCAGGTTCCGGACACCGCGGCCAACTGAACGGCGCACCGACCGACTGCACAGGACCGAACGGTGCGCCCCTCCACCAGGGGCGCACCGGGCGGGAGCCACCCCCACACCTCGGCCGTGGAGCCCATCGATGTACGTTCCCTACGACGCGCGACGCCCCAGCAGCGGGGTACGCGTCACCCTGCTCACCGAAGGCACCTACCCGCACAGTCACGGCGGTGTGAGCGTCTGGTGCGACCAACTCGTCCAGGGCATGCCCGAGATCGACTTCGCCGTCATCGCCGTCACCGGCACCGGACGCGAACCGCTCGTCTGGGAGCTGCCCACGCATGTCTCGCAGGTCCTGTCCGTCCCGATGTGGGGCGACCCGCCCGCGGGCCGCGCGCCCCGGGGGAGTGCCCGCGCCCGACTGAGCGACGCCTACGAGGAGTTCCTCACCGCGCTGCTCGACCCGCGCGCCGAGGCCCGCTTCCCGCGCGCCCTCTATGTGCTGGCCCGGGCGGCGGCGGGCCGCACCCTCAGTCCCTTCCTGCGCGGCGACAAGGCGATCGCGATCCTCACCTCGGTGTGGAACCGTCCGGGACTGGCCGTCCGCGAGGCCGCCCCGAGCCTGCACGACGCGCTCACCGCGACCTCCCTCCTGGAACACGCCCTGCGCCCGCTGGCCGTACCGCTCCCACGCACCGGTGTCACGCACGCGGTCAGCGGAGGCCTCGCCACCCTGCCGGGCCTCGCGGCACTCGATCAGCACGGGGTGCCCCTGCTGCTGACCGAGCACGGCGTCTACCTGCGCGAGCGCTACCTGGGCTACCGCATCGCGCCCTACCGCTGGCCGGTGAAGGCGGTCGTGCTCGGCTTCTTCCGGCTCCTCGCACAGGAGGGCTACCGGCGGGCCGCCCTGATCACCCCCGGCAACCGGTACAACCGGGTCTGGGAGGAACAGGGCGGCGCGGCACCGGAGTCGATCCGCACGGTCTACAACGGCGTTGACCCGACGGCCTTTCCCCCCGCCGGACCCGAGCCACAGGGGCTCACCCTCAGCTGGGCCGGCCGGGTCGACCCGATCAAGGACCTGGAGACCCTGATCCGCGCCTTCGCGCTGGTACGGGCTCAACTCCCGCACACCCGGCTGCGGTTGTTCGGCGGTACACCGCGCGGCGGCGAGGCCTACCGGGAGCGCTGCGAGGCGCTGGCCGCCGCACTCGGGCACGCCGACGCCGTCACCTTCGAGGGCCGCGTCGACGACATCCGGGACGCCTACGCGGCCGGCAACGTGGTGATGCTGTCCAGCATCAGCGAGGGCTTCCCGTTCACCCTGATCGAGGCCATGTCGTGCGGACGGGCGACCGTCTCCACCGACGTGGGCGGAGTGCGCGAGGCGGTCGGCGACACCGGGTTCGTGGTGCCACCGCGCGATCCCGCGTCGATGGCCGCGGCCACGCTGGAACTGCTGGGCGACCCGGAGCGGCGCCGGGCGATGGGCGAGGCGGCGCGTCTACGGGTCATCGAACAGTTCACGCTCCGCCACACCATCGACACCTTCCGCGCGATCTATCGCGAACTGCCCACGCTGGAGCGGCAGTCCGAGCGCATACCGGTCCTGGCGGAGCACTTCGTCGCGGTCGCCGGATGAGCGGGCCCATGTCCCTGGAGCCCAGCGGTTCCGAGCCGGACACGCTGATGTTGCGCCTCTCCGACATCCATCCGCCACGCGGTCGACCGCGCTGGGCCGTCAACGACTCCACGCTCACCATCCGGCTGCCCTGGCACGGTCCCGACCAGGAGGCGGTCAACTGGCTCGCCGCCGAACTCGCCGACCGGGTCGGACCCGCCGTCCACCCGTACGAGGTGGCCGCTCTCTTGGAGGCGGAGGGCCTGACGGCGCCGATGGTCAGGGAACGGTACGGCCATCCCAACCTGTTCTCGCTCGCCGCCGCGCTGTACGAGCAGGTGCCGCGAACCTTCCCGGAACCGGCCCCGGCGGCCGACCCATGGCGCCCGGACACCGTGCGCTGTCTGCTGCGGGGTGTGCTGTTCGCCCTCCCGGGCCTCGCGTACCTCCTCACCGCTCCGCTGTGGAACGTACGGGAGCACGCCTCTCCGCTGATCGTGGCGGGGCTCGTCTCCTGGGCCTGGGGCCAGGCCCTCGGGCACCGCGCCCACCTGCGGATGGCTACCGGACGGCGGGAAGGAGCCCGTACGCTGCTGGTCGGCGCACCCCTGGGCGCACTGGTGGCCACCGCAGCGGCCGCACCGCTCGCCGGCAGCGGGCTCCTGCTCCTGGCTACGGCAGCGCAGTCGGTGTATCTGGCGGCGGCCGGGGTGCTGCTGGTGCTGGCCCGCGAGCGGCTGCTGCTGGCCGCGCTCTCCCCGCTGGTCGCCGGGGCCGCCGTACTGCCCTGGTGGGAACCTGGCGACCTCGCGAGGGCCGAGCTGCCGACGCTGACCCTGGTGGCGACGATCTTCGCGGCCGCCTGGGCGCTCAGGGAGCCCCTCGCGGCGCCCGCCGTGCCCGGCGCGGCCCTGCCGCCCGTGCTGTCCTCCCTGCCGTACGGCCTGTTCGGGCTGGCGGCCGGGGTGCTGGTGCTGCTGGAGGCGCGCCGGGAGCCGTACGCGGTGATCGTGCTGACCGTCAGCATGGGGCCCGCGGAGTGGCTGCTGTACCGCTACCGCGGTCTCTCGGTGGCCGCACTGCGCGCCGCCAGGACACCGGCCGGGTTCCTGCTGCGCTCGGTCGACAACCTCACGCTCTGTCTGCTCGGCTACCTGCTGCCGCTGTGGCCGGCGGCCCTGCTCACCGGCGTCGGACCGGTCGCGCTGCTCGCGCTCGGGGCGGCCCTGTGGACCGCCCTGCTGCTCCAGGCGTTCGGGGCGGCCTGGCTGTCGGCGCTCGTCTCTCTCGCAGCGGCGGGAGGTGCCGGGGCGGTGACGCTCCTTGATCTGCCGCCGGGCCCGGTGGCCGCGCTCACCCTGTGCAGCGCCGCCGCCGCGCTGTGTCTGTACGCGTCCGTGCTGTGGCTGCTCGGCCGTCCCGCGCCGCACGCGTAGGCGGCTCACCCCGCACACGTTCACCTTCACCCCCCACCACGCATCAACTCATGGGAAGGACAACCGAGTTGACCTCCGCACCACTCGCCGCCGTCACCGGAGCCGAGGGGTTCATCGGCTCCCATCTCACCGAGGCGCTGGTCGCCTCCGGGCACCGGGTACGAGCCATGGCCCAGTACAACTCCTTCTCCTCCTACGGCTGGTTGGAGACCCTGCACCCGGACGTCCTCGACCAGGTGGAGATCGTCCTCGGTGACGTCCGCGACCCGGGCTCGGTCCGCGGTCTCCTCGAAGGCGCCGACACCGCCTACCACTTGGCCGCGCTGATCGCGATCCCGTACTCCTACCAGGCGCCGCACAGTTACGTGGACACCAACGTCACCGGCACCCTCAACGTGCTGGAGGCGGTACGCGCGTTGGGAACGCCCCGACTGGTGCACACGTCCACCAGCGAGACGTACGGCACCGCCCGGACCGTACCGATCACCGAGGACCACCCCATCAACACCCAGTCCCCGTACGCCGCTTCGAAGGCGGGCGGCGACCGGCTGGCCGACAGCTACCACGCGAGCTTCGGGACGCCCGTGGTGACACTGCGGCCCTTCAACACCTTCGGGCCGCGTCAGTCGATGCGGGCCGTCATCCCCACAGTCATCGGCCAAGTGGCCGCCGGGGAACGGACGATCACCCTCGGCGACCTGCGCCCCACCCGGGACTTCACCTACGTCAAGGACACCGCACAGGCGTTCCTCGCGGTCGGCACCGCGCCCGCCGAGCAGGTGGTGGGGCGCACCTTCAACGCCGGTACCGGCGGCGAGATCTCGGTCGGCGACCTGGTCGCGCTGATCGGCAAGGTGATGGACACCGCACTCGACATGCGCGAGGACACCGCGCGCATCCGGCCCGCCAACTCCGAGGTGATGCGGCTGGTCGCGGACGCGAGCCGGCTCACCGCCGCGACCGGCTGGCAGCCCGCGCACACCCTGGAGGAAGGGCTCGCGCACACCGTGGAGTTCTTCCGCGACCCGGCCAACCTCGCCCGGTACAAGACCGGCATCTACAACATCTGACCGTCGGGCACCGCCCTCACGAACCCCACTCATCTCACGAAGGAGGAGTCCCATGCACGCGGTGATCCTGGCGGGAGGCAAGGGTGTCCGGCTGCGGCCCTACACCACGGCGCTGCCCAAGCCGCTCGTCCCCATCGGCGACCAGCACGCCATCCTGGAGATCGTGCTGCGCCAGCTGGCCACGGCCGGCTTCACCCATGTCACCATCGCCATCGGCCACTTGGGCGAGATCATCCGCGCCTACGTCGGCGACGGCTCCCAGTGGGGCATGGACATCGACTACGCCACCGAGGAAAGCCCGTTGGGCACCCTGGGCCCGCTGCTCACCCTGCGCGAGAAGCTGCCCGAGACGTTCCTCGTGATGAACGGCGACGTCCTGACCGACCTCGACTACGCGGACATGCTGCACACGCACGAGGAGTCGGGGGCACCGCTGACCATCGCCACGTACGCCCGCAAGGTGCACATCGACTTCGGGGTGCTGACCACCGACCTGTCCAGGGTGGTCGCCTTCACCGAGAAGCCGAGCATCGACTACCGCGTCTCCATGGGCGTCTACGGCGTCTCCCGCGACACCCTGGACGGCTACACGCCCGGGCTGCCGCTGGGCTTCGACGAGCTGGTCCTGGACCTGATACGGGATCAGAACCAGCCGCACGCCTACGACTTCGGGGGCTACTGGCTCGACATCGGGCGCCCCGACGACTATGACCGGGCCAACGCCGAGTTCACCTCCCGCAAGTCCCATCTCCTCAAGGGGGCTTGAGCACCCCATGCGCATTCTCGTCCTGGGCTCCACCGGCTATCTCGGAGCCCATGTCGCCGAACGGCTGCGCGCCTTGTCGGACGCGCAGGTCCTTACCGCCGGTCGTTCCCCCGACGCGGACCACGGCGTCGACCTCGCCTCCGTCCGTCCGGAGGAACTGGCCAAGACCCTGGCCTCGGTCGCGCCCGACGCGGTGGTCAACTGCGCGGGCGCGACCGGCGGCGACGCCGTGGCCCTGGCCGAGCTCAACTCCCGTGGCCCGGCGGTACTTTGCGCCGCGCTGCGGGAGGGGGCCCCGGCGGCCAGGCTGGTGCACCTGGGCTCGGCCGCCGAGTACGGGCCGGGCGAACCGGGGATCCCGGTGACGGAGTCCGCGGCGACCCGCCCGGTCGGCCCGTACGGGGCGACCAAGCTGGCGGGCACGGCCGTGGTCACCTCGTCCGGGCTCGACTCGGTGGTGCTGCGGGTGGGCAACCCGGTGGGCCCCGGAGCGCCGACCGCCGGGCTGCCGGGCCGTATCACCGCGCTGCTGCGGCAGGCTGGCCCCGACACAGTGCTGCGGCTCGGTGACCTGTCCGCCCACCGCGACTTCGTCGACGTACGCGATGTGGCGCGGGCGGTCGAACTCGCCGTCACCGCGCCCCCACCGCTGTTACCGGTGCTGAACATCGGCTCCGGCCGGGCCGTCCCGGTGCGTGAACTCGTGCACGGCCTGGCCGAGTTGGCCGGTTTCCGGGGCCGCACGGAAGAGAACGCGGAGGGCGGAGGCTCGATCCGCTCGGGCAAGGTGTCCTGGCAGTGCTCCGCGATCGGCGCCGCGGAGGAGGCCCTGGGCTGGCGCCCCCGCCACACCCTCGACGAGGCGCTCGCCGCCCTGTGGGAAGCCGACGGCTCACCGTGAGCCTGCTCGTTCCGCTGTATGTGCACCCCGCCGAAGACCCGGGCGCCTGGCACCAGTTGATCCAGGCGGCCGGGCGCACCTACGGCGTGGTCCTCAACCCCGCGAACGGGCCCGGCGAGCGCCCCGACCCCGCGTTCACCGCGGCGGCCGGTGCCCTCAAGGACGCGGGCGCTCGACTCCTCGGCTACATCGACACCGACTACGGGACACGCGCACGGGCCGACGTCGTGGCGGACCTGCGTCGGCACCAGGAGTGGTACGCGGCCGACGGCTGCTTCCTCGACCGGGTGACGGCGACACGGCACGCGCTGCCCGCCTGCCGCCGGCTGGTGCGGACACTGCGCAAGCTGGGCGCCGGGACGGTGGTCCTCAACCCCGGGATGCACCCGTCGCCCGGCTACGCCCGGCTGGCCGACGTGACCGTCACCTTCGAGGGCCACTGGTCGACGTATGTCTCGGTGTTCAGCCGCCCGTCATGGGCCATGCGCCTGCCACCCGAGCGACTGTGCCATCTCGTCTACGGCGTCCCCGCGGTGCTGGTGCCGCTCGCGGTGCGCACAGCGCGTCAGCGGGGCGCCGGGATCAGCGGCCCCGTGACCGGCGAACTACCCAACCCCTGGGCAGAGTTGACGCCCGCCCTGACCGGAATGGATCGATGAGGTACACGGCACGAGTGATCCTGTTGGCGCTGACCCTGGCACTGGCGGGCTGTTCCGGCTCGGAGCCGGAAGGGAGCCGCTGGCAGCCCCACCCCGGGCTGGCCTGGCAGTGGCAGCTCGACACCAGGGTGGACCCGTCGGTGGACGTGCCCGTCTACGACATCGACGGCTTCGAGAACGCGAAGGCGGACGTGGCCCGGCTGCACCGCGACGGGCGCAAGGTCATCTGTTACGTCAACGTCGGCGCGTGGGAGAACTTCCGGCCCGACAAGGCCGACTTCCCCCGCTCGCTGCTCGGCAAGGAGAACGGCTGGGCGGGCGAACGCTGGCTGGACATACGCAAGTTGGCCGTACTACGGCCGATCATGGAGCGGCGCTTCGACATGTGCCGCGACAAGGGCTTCGACGCGGTGGAGCCCGACCTGGTGGAGGGCTACAGCAACGACACCGGGTTCCCGCTCACCGCCGCCGACCAGCTCCGCTACAACCGGATGATCGCGTCGATCGCCCACGAACGCGGGCTGTCCGTGGGCCTGAAGAACGACCTGCCGCAGATCGCCCAACTCCTCCCCGATTTCGACTTCGCGGTCAACGAGGAGTGCGCCCAGTACCACGAGTGCGCGGAACTCACCCCGTTCATCGCGGCCGACAAGGCGGTGTTCCACGTCGAGTACGCCGTACCGACGGGCCGTTTCTGCGCCGAGTCGCGGAAGCTGAGGCTGTCGTCGATGCAGAAGAAACTGGAGCTGGGGGTGTGGCGCAAGCCGTGCTGAAGCGGGTGCGAACGCGAACAGGTTCCTCGGATCAGACGTCCGGGGTCAGACAGGCGGCGGCGCGTTCCGGGCCCAGGAAGGGTGCCAGCACGGAGAAGGTCAGACCGGGCAGCAGGCCCGGCAACTCCGCGGCCCGGCCCGCGGCGATCCGCCGGTAGATCGCGGAGTACACCCCACCGACCACCGTGTCGATCAACTCCTCGGTGGGGATGGGCAGTTCCGTCTCCGGCAGGTCGGTGAAGAAGTCCCGGAAGCGGGCCAGCAGCCCCTCCCGCGCCTCTCGCCCGGCGGGGCCGACCGCGTCGATCTCCACGATGGCCATGACCGCGAACGCGGGCGCGTCGGCGAGTATGCCGAGCAGCGCGCCGAGCCCGGCACGCACCGCGCTCGGCCAGTCCGGGGCCTTGGCGTGGGCCTCCTCCATGGCACCGATGACCATGGTCGTGCCGTACCGGTGCGCGGCGAGGAAGGCGTCCTCCTTGCCCTTGAAGAGGTCGTAGAAGACCGGCCTGGTCACGCCCGCCGCCTGGCAGATGTCGCTGACCCGGGTGTGGGCGTAGCCGACCTGGGCGACGGTGCGGACGAAGCCGTCGAGCAGCCGGTCGCGCTGGTTGGCGGCGACCACCTCCGGTGAGGTGCGCCTCGGCCCTCGCCGCAGCGAGCGCTCAGGGTCGCGTGCCATGCGGGTACCGGGCAGCACGAGCGCGGGCGGCACCGACGGGCCTGTCGCCATTCCACGTCCTTCCTCGCGAACTTCCCCGCATTGTATTGACTTGAATACCCGTCAGGTTTACAACTCTCACAGGTTTTCTTCTTGCGCGGACCTGCGGCGGGACGCCGCCGGAGCCGTCAGTGTCACGTACCCGCAAGGCCGCCAACAAGTGCCCTCGCGCCCCTGACGTCAGGTCAGAGGCGTGCACCGGTCCGGTGGTTCCCGCAGTCCGGGAACCACCCTGCGCGGGTCGCTGCCTTCACCCCTGAGCCGGGGGAGCGACCCGTCCTCGCCACCCACACCCCTGTATGTCAGAGGACCCCGCATGCGCAGAAACACCGCTTCCGCCCTCGCCGCCACCGCTGCCGTCGCGGCCCTGGCGCTCCTCCCCGCCACCACCGCCTCGGCGGACAGCGCCGTGCTCACCTACGGCAGCGCCGCCGGCACCGCCGTCTCCGTCGGCGACGTACTCACCGCCTCCCTGGCCAGCGGCACCAACGCCACCCTCGCCACCAGCAGCGGCGGCACATCAGGCATCACCTGCACCGGTTCGACGCTCTCCGCCACGGTGACGGACAACCCCGCCGCCCCGGGCACCGCCACCGAGTCCGCGACCGCCCAGACCTTCAGCGGCTGCACCAGCAACGTCCTCGGCGTCACCGGGGTGCGGAGCATCACCGTCAACAACCTGCCCTACAGCACCGCCGCCTCCTCCGACGGCACCGTCACGGTGACCCCGGCCTCGGGCAGCACGATCCAGACCACGGTGGTGCTCTCCACCCTGCTGGGCTCCGTCACCTGCGTCTACCGGGCGCCCAGCCTCGCCGCCGTGAGCTCCAACAGCGCCACCAGCCTGAGCTTCACCAACCAGGCGTTCACCAAGTTCTCCGGCTCGGTGCTGTGCGCGGGCAACGGCTACTTCACGGCCACCTACGCCCCCGTGGTCGACAGCAGTGTCAGCGGCGCCCCCGCCATCTACGTCAACTGACAGCGCGTCCGGGAGGACTTCCGTGAAACTGCTCCGCCCCCGAGCGCTCATGACGATCCTCGCGATCGTCGCCTCGATCGCCCTCGGCTTCATCGCCCCCGCCCAGGCCGCCGCCGGCAATCCCTACCAGCGCGGCCCGGCCCCGACCCTGGCGAGCGTCACCGCCGAGACCGGGCCGTTCACCGTCGCCTCGGTCGTCGTCCCCTCGGGCAGCGGCTCGGGCTTCAACAACGGCACCATCTACTTCCCGACCGACACCAGCCAGGGCACCTTCGGCGCCGTGGTCATCATGCCGGGCTTCGTCGCACCGCAGGCGGAGATCGCCTGGTACGGGCCCCGGCTCGCCTCCCAGGGCTTCGTGGTGATGACCCTGGACAGCAACGCGCTGTGGGACTTCCCGACCGACCGCAGCAACCAACAACTCGCCGCGCTCAGCTACTTGACGACCAAGAGCGCGGTGAAGAACGAGATCGACCCCACCCGGACAGCCGTGATGGGCTGGTCGATGGGCGGCGGCGGCACGCTGGAGAGCGCGGCGAGCACCCCGTCGCTCAAGGCGGCCATCGCGCTGGCGCCCTGGGACGTCGTCAACGTCGGCGACCAGATCACCGTGCCCACCATGATCTTCGGCGCCGACGGGGACACCGTCGCCCCGGTCGACACCTTCACCCTGCCCGCCTACAACGCCCTGACGAACGACCACGACAAGGCGTTCATCGAGCTGAGGAACGCCGACCACTTCACCTTCGCCAGCCCGAACACCACGGTCGCCGAGTACAGCATCGTCTGGCTCAAACGCTTCGTCGACAACGACACCCGCTACGACCAGTTCATCTGCCCAACTCCCAACGACGCCAACACCGTTGCCTTCCAGAACACCTGCCCGATGTAGGCCTCCCCGGAGAGCGCGGCAGGCACGGGCCCTGACGGCCACCCGTGCCTGCCGCGCCACCACGTCCGGAGCGGTTACCTCTCCGACAGCGGGGTGACCGCGAGCTGGTCGATCACCGGTGCGTACGGGGACCGTTGGTCGTACTGGTTGTAGGTGTCGCCGTTGAAATCGGGCAACTCCTCGGCCGTGAAGGTGAGTTGGTTGGTCCCCTTCTTCAGCGTCACCGGGACGGTCAGCTCCCGGAAGGCGTTGAAGTGGAAGGTGGTCGGGAACAGCACCCGCTTCGCCGGTCCGCCGTTGACCGAGAGGTCGGCGTGACGGGTGATCGGGTCGGGGTTGTAGTGCGTGGCCGGTGCCTGTTCGGCGTTGGAGTAGCGGATGGTCACCGCGTGCCGTCCGGCCCGCTCGGCGAAGACGTCGACGGTGAGGGCGTTGGCCTTGCCGTCCCCGATGCCGGTGACCGCCTTGCCGCCCTTGGCGAACGTGTACGCGTCGGTGACCTTGGCGGCTCCACTCGGCGTGCCGTCCTCCGCCTGGTACACCTTCGTCGCCGACGAGTCGCTGGAAGGTGCGACCCGGAGCCGGTCCAGCACAACACCGTGGGAGGCGCCGGTCACGGTGACCTTGTTGATGCCGCCGGACAGGAACGCCCGCACCACGTCAGTGCCCTTCTTCCCGTGGCCTGCCTTGGCAACACCCAGCTTCTCGCCGTTGAGGGACAACTCCGCCCGCCCGTCGCCGAGTTGGTCGAGCGCCAGGGTCGCTTCACCGTCGGTGGGGGAGTAGACCCAGAAGGTCGCGGACGCGCCCTTGGACAGGGGTACGGCGCCCGGTCCGGAGGCACCCCGGTACGTGTACTGCGGCCGGGTCCCGGTGAGAGTGGCGTACTCGGCCTCGTAGATCGCGGGGCTGGTCACGTTCTTGTCGCGCAGGGACAGGTCCATCTTGTCGATGATCGCGTCGCCCTTCGTGACGCCCAAGTCGGCGTCCTGCGCCGAAAGCGTGATCCGGTGCCGGCCGGCGGTCAACTGCACGGTGGTGTCGGTGTGTCCCCAGACCACCCACTTGTAGCCGAGCGGCAGGAGCAGTTCCTGCGGGTCCGTGCCGTCGACGCGCAGGAAGACGTTGGTGGGGCCCTGCTCCTGCACCAGGCCGTACAGGTTGTAGGAGTTGGCGAAGACACTGAGGTCGTACGTGCCGTCCTTCGGGACGTCCACGTCGAAGGCGAGCACCCCGTCCGATCCGGTGCGCAGACCGCCGACGTTGTAGTTGCCGCTGGTCGCGAACCCGCCCACGTTCGAGGGTGTGCCCTCGGGCCCGTTCTTGGAGTAACCCTTGCCGGTGTAGGTGGCGTTCTCAGCCTCGTACGTCCCCCGCCAACTGACCGAAGGCTGGGCCGACGTCCCGCCGTGGCCGCCGGGGGAGAGGATGACCTGGTAGGCGGACATCTCGTTCATGCCGGTCATCGGCAGGGTCACCGAGCCGTCCTCGCCGACGGCGACCTCCTGGTCCGCGAGCCGCAACGGCTGCGCCGAGTCACCTACCTGTCCGGTCCACGGGATCTCCTGCACGGTGGCGTGCACCGTCGTACCGAACAGCTTGGGGTCGATGTTCCGGAAGACGACGTCGGCGTCTCCGCTCTTGCCGCCGAAGAGGGCACGCGACTGCTTCTTCTTCGTGTCCAGCGTGGCCACGCCCTGCAGGGTGTACTGCTGGTTGGGGTGCGGGGCGGTCACCTGCACGGTGTGTCCGGACATCTGGCCGTAGGCGTTGAACAGCCACCACTGGCCGTTGCCCCGATTGGCGTCGACGGCAGAGTCGTTGAGGTTGCCGTCGATGTTCCAGTAGGCCAGGTCCGCGTCGATCTTGGACTCCTCGATGGCGGAGACCCACTGGACGACCTGGCCGGGCACGGAGAGGTGGTAGTTGTGGCCGTACTCGTTGACGTTGATCGGCAGCGGGCCGATGCCCGCGTCCTTCTCCCACTGCCGGTACTTGGTCACGTTCGTACGGACCGCGGCGGGTGAGGACAGTTCGTGCCAGGTCATCACGTCCGGGACGACGTCGTTGGCCTTGGCGTACTGCAGGAAGCCCTTGACCTGGTCGTAGAGGATCGAGGTGTTCGGGCCCGCGATCCTGGCGTCCGGGTCCTCGTCCTTGATGAGGTGGTAGACCTCCTTCCAGGCCGCGAAGAAGTACTGCGGGTCGTTGAGCCAGGAGACGTTGTTGTAGCTCCACGCGCCCGAGCCGAACATGTTCCCCTCGGGCTCGTTGAAGGGGACGTAGACGACGTGGTCCTTGTAGGCGCCCATCGTCCTGACCTGGTCGACCTGCTTCTTGATCTTCGCCTTGAAGTCCGCGAGCCGCTCGGGGCCGCTGTCGCCCGGCCACTGGTACGGGAAGCCGCGGTAGATGTCGGTCATGTAGATGTAGACGTCCTTGCCGCCCGAGTCGACGAGCGGTGGCAGGACCTCCAGCGCGTCCGCGCCCGGGTGCTGGGGGCCGTCCTGCGCTTTGGTGGACACGGTCTGAAGGTGCATGCCCTCGATGAGGTTGCGGCTCGGGGCCCCGTCGCCGTAGATCCCGTACAGCGAGCCGGCTGCGCCGCCGTGGAAGGCACCGGTGTCGGCGGCCAGATCGATGGAGAGGCGTTCCGCGTCGGCGGCGTGAGCGGTGCCGGCGGAGGGGGCGGCGAGCAGGGTGGCGAGGATCGCCGCCACCGCGGCGCCGGCTCCCGTCGTTCTCTTTCGTCTTCGTCGCACTGGGGTCTCCGTGGTTTCCGTGCGGGTGCGGACACCGGACGAGCGTTGTCGAACCGGTTCGATAGTGCTGGGCCGGGAAGCTAGCACCGCGGAAATCCGGCGGCAATACCTCTGACGCGAGGAGTCGTGTCAGCTCACCCTGGATTCCAGGGGAGTTACGAGAAGATGCGGTGCGAGGTGTTGACAGCCGCCGGGGTTGTTCCTACCTTCACTTCACGCGAACCGGTTCGATGACCGGCTGTCGCCCTACGCAACGTCGAACCGGTTCGATCCATCCAGGGAGTGCCCGTGAACATCGGTGAGATCGCCCGGCGGGCCGGTGTCTCGCGGAGCACCGTGTCCGTCGCACTGAGCGGCAAGCGCCCGGTGTCGGAGGAGACCCGCCGGAAGATCCAGCGTGTCATCGACGAGCTGGGCTACCGGCCCAATGCCAGTGCGCGCGCCCTGGCCAACGGCCGGACCAACACGATCGGCCTGGTCTTCCCGCCGGCCGGCAATCACTACACCGGTATGCAACTCGACTTCATCGGCAGCGTGGTGGAGGCCGCCGCGGCCCACGACTACGACGTGCTGCTGTCACCCAGCGGCGTCGACAGCGACCGCTCGTTCCAGCGGATGCTGGGGGAGCGGCGGGTCGACGGCGCGATCCTGATGGAGATCCGGCTGGAGGACGACCGGGTCGATCACCTGGCCGCCCTCGGCTTCCCCTCCGTCGCCATCGGCCGCACCGCGCATCCCGAAGGCACCTGGTGGGTCGGCCTGGACCACACCGCGCTGGCGGCGGCCTGCGTGCACCACCTCGCGGACCTCGGCCACCGCAGGGTCGCCTTCGTCAATCGTCCCGAGCAGTTGCTGCGGGCCGGATACGAGTCGGCCCACCGCGGGTTGGACGGCTTCACCAAGGCCGCGGCCGAGCGCGGGCTGACCGTGCGGACGTACTGCTGTGGGGACGACGCCGCGTCCGGCCAGGCGTGCCTGGAACAGATCCTGCTCGACGACCCGGCCACCACGGCCCTGGTCACCCTCAACGAGGCCGCGCTCGGCGGCCTTTACCGCGGACTGGCCCAGGCCGGCCGTCATGTACCGCGCGACTTCTCCGTCACCGGAGTCGTGGCCGGCCGGTGGGCGGAGACGGTGACCCCGCAGCTCACCGCGGCGGACGTACCGGCGGAGGAGATGGGCCGACACGCCGTCGACCTCCTCGTCGAGCGGATCGACCAGCCCGACGCGCCGCCCCGGCACCACCTGCTCGCGCCGCCGATCTCGCTCCGTGCCAGCACGGGGCCCGGCACCGGTACGCCGTCCACCGAGACGCGCTGACCTCGACCCCCGACACCACTTTCTGATCACCTTTCACGGGCGTACTCCCCCCTCACCGTGGCTGTTCGGCATGCCCGCTTCCCCCCTCGTCACCCTCCCTCGGCACACCCGTGCCAAAAACGAAGGAACGCGCAATGCACAGCTCCCTCAGACGACTCCGCCTCACCGCCGCGACCGTGACGGTCCTGGCCGTCGCCGGCACCGCCACCGCCTGTTCCTCCGGTTCGGGCAGCACCGGCACGAAGGCCGCGGACACCGGCACCTACACGATCTGGGACC
This sequence comes from Streptomyces xylophagus, assembly GCF_000716435.1. Taxonomy (GTDB): domain Bacteria; phylum Actinomycetota; class Actinomycetes; order Streptomycetales; family Streptomycetaceae; genus Streptomyces; species Streptomyces xylophagus. The sequence goes on along the minus strand of NZ_JNWO01000003.1, from coordinate 309,841 downwards.
CGTACCCGCAGTTCGACAAGACCTCTGCCTGGGCGAAGCTGCTCGACGCGTGCGGCACCAAGGCCGGGGTGAAGATCAAGCGGACCGCGTTCGACACCAGTGACCTGGCGAACAAGGCGCTGCTGGCCGCCCAGCAGGACAACTCCGCCGACGTCCTCATCGTCGACAACCCCGTGGTGTCGACCCTGGCCGAGGCAGGCGTCCTCACCACGACCGCGGACAACAAGCTGGACACCTCGAAGGTGAACCCCAACCTCCTCGCCGCCGGACAGGCGGGCGGCAAGACCTACGGCATGCCGATCGGCGCCAACACCCTTGCCCTCTACTACAACAAGGCGGTGCTGAAGAAGGCCGGAGTGGACATCGCCTCGGTCAAGGACTGGAAGTCGCTGACGGCGGCGCTCGCGAAGGTCAAGAAGGCGGGCAAGAAGGGCATCACGTTCTCCGCGATCGGCACCGAGGAGGGCACCTTCCAGTTCCTGCCCTGGTTCTGGGGATCCGGCGCCGAGCTGACCGCGGTCGACTCCGACAAGGCGGTCTCCGCCCTGACGCTGTGGAAGGACTGGCTGAAGAACGGCTACGCCCCGAACTCGGTCCTCAACAACACCCAGACGACCAGCTGGCAGGAGTTCGCGACCGGCGACTACGCGTTCAGCGAGAACGGCACCTGGCAGCTCGCCAACGCCAAGAAGGCCGGCTTCGAGTACGGGGTCGTCCCCGTTCCCGCAGCCGACGGCGGCAACGCGGCGGCCCCGACCGGCGGCGAGTTCGTCACCATCCCCGTGCAGGGCAAGACCGACCGCTACGCCACCTCCCAGAAGATCGTCACCTGCCTGACCAGCACCGACAACCTCCTCAACACCGACACCACACTGTCGTACGTGGCACCCACCACCGAGGTCCAGGACAAACAGATCGCCGCGAACGCCGAGTTGAAGCCCTGGGTCGACGCGGTCAAGGCCGCCAAGGGACGCACCAGCGACGACCTGGGCACCAAGTACCCCAAGATTTCAGAGCAGTTGTGGAAGGCGGTCCAGTCCGCGCTCAGCGGTTCGCAGTCGCCGAAGGACGCACTGTCCGCCGCCCAGTCGGCCGTCAAGTAACCAGAGACCAGGGCCAGTTGATGAGTCACATGACCCAAGTGCCACACCGACGGCCCGTGCGCCACCACAGCGGTGCGGCCCCCACCGCACCGCCCCGGGCACGGCGTCGCCCCACCTCCCAGCAGTGGGCCGCCTGGGGCTTCCTCACCCCGGTGACCCTCTACCTCGTCCTCTTCTACGCCTATCCCCTCTACCGCAACATCGACCTGAGCCTGCGCAACTACACGGTCCGGTCCTTCGTCCAGGGCGACGCACCCTTCACGGGCCTGGCCAACTACCGCACGGTCATCGACGATCCGACCTTCGCCCCGGCCCTGCTGCACACCGTGGTCTTCACCACCGTGTGCCTGGTCTTCCAGTACGCGATCGGGCTGGCCCTGGCGGTCTTCTTCAACCAGCGCTTCCGGCTCTCCGCGACCCTGCGGGCCCTCTTCCTCGTACCGTGGCTGCTGCCGCTGATCGTGTCGGCGTCCACCTGGTCGTGGATGCTCAACAGCGACTCCGGTGTCGTCAACGCCGTACTGCACGCCGTCGGCATCGGACCGGTCAACTGGCTGACCGCACCGGGCTGGTCGCTCGCCTCGGTGATCATCGCGAACATCTGGATCGGCGTCCCGTTCAACCTGGTGGTCCTCCATAGCGGCCTCCAGTCCATCCCCGCGAGCCTCTACGAGGCCGCGGCCCTCGACGGGGCGAACGCCTGGCAGCGGTTCTGGCGGATCACCTTCCCGCTGCTGCGCCCGGTGTCCGCGATCACCCTCCTCCTCGGCCTCGTCTACACGCTCAAGGTCTTCGACATCATCTGGATCATGACCAAGGGCGGCCCGGCCGACTCGTCCACCACCTTCGCCACCTGGTCCTACCAGCTCGGCTTCGGCAACCTGCTGCCGGCCTTCGGACCGGGAGCGGCCGTAGGAAACCTGCTCGTGGTCGCCGCCCTGGTGTTCGGCCTGGTCTACGTCCGAGTCCAGCGGAAGCAGGCACTGTCATGAGCGGCACTGTCATCAACCGACGCACCAACCGCACGTGGTGGCAGACGGCCATCGGCGTCCTGTTCACCGCGGTGATGCTCTTCCCGGTCTACTGGATGCTCAACGTGTCCTTCACCCGCGACCAGGACATGCGCAAGAGCCCACCGGACCTGATCCCCCTGCACGGCACCCTGGCGGGCTACCGAGCCGTCCTGGACCAGCAGTTGCCCTACCTCGGCACCAGCCTCGTCATCGGCCTCGGCACGGTCGTCGTCACCGTGGCACTGGCCGCACCCGCGGGCTACGCACTCGCCAAGCTCCGCCCGCGCGGCGGCGGTGTGCTCAGCTTCCTCTTCCTGGTCGCCCAGATGATCCCCGGCATCATCATGGCGATGGGCTTCTACGCCATCTACCTCAGCCTCGGTCTGCTCCAGTCGGTGCCAGGGCTGATCGTCGCCGACTCCACGCTGGCCGTGCCGTTCGCCGTGCTGATCTTCACCGCGTTCATGTCCGGCATCCCCGGCGAACTGCTCCAGGCCGCACAGATGGACGGCGCCGGACCTGTGCGTACCTTCCGGTCGATCGTGTTGCCGATGAGCCGCAACTCCATCGTCACGGTGTCGCTGTTCGCGTTCCTGTGGTCCTGGTCCGACTTCGTGTTCGCCAGCACCCTCGCCAACGGCGGCGCACACGAGCCGATCACCCTCGGCATCTACCACTACATCGGCAACAACAACCAGGAGTGGAACGCCATCATGGCGACCGCCGTCGTGGCCTCGCTGCCCGCCACGGTGATCCTGGTCCTCGCCCAGCGCTACGTCGCCGCCGGCGTCACCGCGGGCGCCGTCAAGGACTGACGTCTCCCTGATTCCTGCTCGCCCGTGTGCCGATCACCCCTGCCCACGTGCCGATCACCCCTGCTCCAGAAACGAGTCACGCTGCATGACCGCCGCCCCGTCCGGCCCGGCCTTCTCCGTCCACGACATCCCGTTCAGCACCCGCGGGTCATGGTTCGGTATCTCGCCCGTGGTGGCGGAGAAGACGATCGCCGACGACCTTCATCTCGTCTCGCACCAGAACGGCATGCATGCCGTGCTGCGTCTGGTCCCGTTCGACCCGACCACCGGGGACCGCGCCGACACCGGGCCGCACGCGACCCCGAGCCTGCTCAGTTGGGTCAGTGCTGACGGCCGCATCGACCTCGCCTACGAGTCGCCGGACACGGTACGGCTGCGCGGTGACGGGCTGGGCCTGCACATCGGCGCGGCGGCGACCACACTCACGCCGTTCAGCGGCACCTATTTCTACCCCGAACCCGGCACCGGGGCCTATGTGTTCACCTCGTACGAGACCGGGCGGCGCTACCGCGTCACCGTGCTGTCCGGGACCGTGACCGAGGCGTCCGGCACACAGAGCCTGGGCAGCGCCACGCGAGGTGTCACGATCGGCCCCGAAGCTGGCGCGGTCTGGGAGATCGCGGTCGAGGAGTACGAGGCCGCCCGCCGCCCGTACGCGTCCTCGGCATCCTTCGACGCGGTCGTGGACGCCGCGCACGACGACTTCGCTTCCTTCGTCGACACCGTCGCACCCTGGCGCTCGTCCAGGACGCCCGCCGCCGAACTCGCCGCCTACGTACTGTGGTCGGCGACCGTCCGGCCCCGCGGCTTCGTCACCCGGCCCGCCGTGCTGATGTCGAAGCACTGGATGGACAAGGTGTGGAGCTGGGACCATTGCTTCAACGCCCTTGCCCTGGCGCCCGGTTCGCCCGGGCTCGCCCTGGACCAGTTCTCGTTGCCCTTCGACCACCAGGACGAGACCGGCGCGCTGCCCGACTCGGTGACCCACTCGGAGATCCTCTACAACTTCGTCAAGCCACCCATCCACGGCTGGGCACTACGCCACCTGCGCAGACGACTGCAAGAGCCGCTAGGCGAGGCGGAGTTGACCGAGGTCTACGACCGACTCGCCCGCTGGACGGACTTCTGGCTCACCATGCGGCGCGCACCCGGTTCCGCCCTCCCGCACTACCAGCACGGCAACGACAGCGGCTGGGACAACGCCACCACCTTCGACCCCGAACGCGTGATAGTCAGCGCGGACCTGGCCGCCTTCCTCATCCTCCAACTGCGCGAACTCGCCGTACTGGCAGAGGAGTTGGGGCTGCCGGACGACACGCGCAAGTGGACCCGGACAGCCGACGCGACGCAGGCGGCGCTGTTCGACGAGCTGTGGACCGGCGACCGGTTCGTCGCCCGCTCGGCACACAGCGGGACCACCTGGACCAGCTCCAGCCTGCTCGACCTGATGCCCGTGGTGCTCGGCGAGCACCTGCCCGAGCACATCGGCGACGCGCTGGCCCAACGTATCGAGGCCCACCTCACCGCGCACGGCCTCGCCACCGAACTGCCCACCTCACCGCACTACTTGGACGACGGCTACTGGCGCGGACCGATCTGGGCCCCGTCCACCGTCCTGATCGAGGACGGTCTGCGCCGCGCGGGACACGACCGTCTCGCGGACGAGATCAGCAACCGATTCCGGGCGCTGTGCGAGACCTCGGGTTTCGCGGAGAACTTCGACGCCCTCACCGGCGCGGGCCTGCGCGACCGCGCCTACACCTGGACCGCCAGCAGTTATCTGCTCCTCGCCGAGGCCCACGAGCTGAGGCGCGCCGAGGCCACGGAGGCCGTCGGCTGACAGACCCCCTGGGCGAGCCGCGCCCAGGAAGTTCCCCCTTCGGGAGACCCGCACATGCGTATACCTCGCTTCCTTTCCCCAGCCGGACGCACCGGCAGACCACCCGTCCCGAGAGGCCGCAGGACGGCCGTGGTCGCGGCGATCCTCGCCTCCTTCGCCGCTCTCACGCTCCCCGCGACCACGGCCCACGCCGCGGACACCTCCGTCACCGTCGACTTCTCCACCGCCGGCGGCGCCCCCACCTACCACGCCTCCGGCATGATCTACGGGATGACCCCGGACGGCTCGCTGCCGCAGGACCACTTCTTCACCGACATCAAGTGGCACTTCATGCGGGCCGGCGGCGCCCAGCTCAACAGCGGCGGCTACGCCACCAGCCTGGCCGACTACCAGACCCGGTGGGCCTCAACTCTCGCCCAGTACAAGCGAACCGCAGCCCTCGGCGGCACCTTCGTCCTCCTCCCGCACGACCTGTGGGGCGCCGATGGCACCACCAGTCAGGGCTGGCCCGGTGACAACGGCGACTGGACGCAGTTCGACGCCTTCGTCACCCAGCTCATCAGTGACGTCAAGGCCAACAACATGACGGTCCAGTGGGACCTGTGGAACGAGCCCGACGGCAGCGGCTTCTGGGGTGCGTCGCAGACGCAGTACCTGGCGATGTGGTCGCGTTTCTACGCCAAGGTGCGCGCCGCCTTCCCCGCCCAACTCATCGTCGGCCCGAGCATCGCGGGCCAGCCGAACTCCTCCAACAGCTGGTGGACGACGTACCTGACCTACGTCAAGGCGAACAACGTCGCCCCCGACATCTACAGCTGGCACGACGAGCCCGGTGACCCCGCCACCGACGTCGGCCGCGCCAACTCCACCCTCGCGACAGCCGGGTTGACCAACACCCGCGCCTACCAGATCAACGAGTACGCCACCCTGTCCATGCAGTCCCCGGGCGGCGGCGCCTGGTTCATCGGCCGCCTGGAACGCGCCGGCGCCGACGGTTTGCGCGGCAACTGGGCCTCCGGCACCGCACTGCACGACAACGAGGCCAACCTGCTCACCAAGAACAGCGCGGGCCAGTACCTGCCGCTCGGCGAGTGGTTCATGTACCGCTACTACGGCTCGCAGACCGGCAACATCGTCAAGCTCACCGCCGGTACGGGTACCGACGGCCTGGCCACCAAGGACAACTCGGCAGGCAACGCAAAGGTGTTGCTCGGCAGCAGCGGCAACACGGGCACCGTCACCGTCAACCTGACCGGGCTCAACACCACGTCCGTCGTGACGAACAGCCAGGTCCGCGCCGTCGTCCAGCGCATCCCGTACAACAGCGGAGCCGCGGTGACCGGCCCTGAGACGATCTCCGACACGACCCTCACGGTCAGCGGCAACGCCGCCTCGGTGAGCCTCCCTTGGACGAACGCCAAGGACGGCTACACCGTCACCCTGCTGCCCCCGTCCAACACCACCGTCTCCACGGTCGCCGTCAGCCAGAACAGCGGCCAGTGCCTGGACGACACGGGTGTCAGTACCGCCAACGGCACGCAGTACCAGCAGTACTACTGCGAGGGCGGCTACCAGCAGATGCTCGACCTCAAGCCGGTCAGCGGTACGACCAACACCTACACGGTCGTCGACGAGTTGAGCGGAAAGTGCCTGGACGTCTCGGGCGCGTCCACCGCCGACGGCGCCGCCGTCATCCAGTACACCTGCAACGGCGCCACCAACCAGCAGTTCACCCTCAACCCCGTCACCGCGCTCGGCAACAGCCACGACTACCAACTCGTCGCCGTCCACAGCGGCAAGTGCGTCGACGTCACCGGCGTCTCGACCACCGCCGGCGCGCTGATCCACCAGTGGACCTGCGACGCGGCGAGCGCCCTGAGCACCAAGAAGAACCAGATCTGGCGGCTGCTCGGCAAGAGCTGACCGCTGTCACGTATGACGATGTGGAGGGACGGTTCACCTGTCCCTCCACATCGTTCGACCGGAACAGATCTTGATTCGCCTCGGGATCCGATGACTATACATTGAGCGTATACGTCATGTGTATAGTACGCGGTCATGGCTACCACAACCGCGTCCCGACGTGACGCCCCTGCCACCGTCCTTGCCGCGACCGTGGCCTTCGGGCTGCTGCTCGGCTGGGCGACGTACGACCTGCACGGGGCGACACCCCTACTGGAGCGGGCGACCAACTCGGTGTCCACCTGGATCATCTGGACCGCCGTGGCCGGTGCGCTGATCCGCGCCCGGCAACTCGCCGTCTGGGGCGGCGCGTTGATGATGCTCGCCACCTGCGGCGGCTACTACGGGGCGTCCACGCTCGGGGACACCTTCGGAGCCGGAGGGCTCGGAACCGCCGCGGTGTGGTCGGCGGCCGGGGTGGCCGGAGGACCGTTGCTGGGCTGGGCCGGATGGACGGTGCGGCGTGGGCGGGGGGACATACGGGCCGTGGCCGGGGCGGCCATCGCGATGGTGGTTCTGGGGGAGGGGCTCTGGCTGGGGTTGGCGCTCCACTACTGGGGAGAGGCGGCCGTCTTTCTGGCAGTCGGCGCGCTGATCACCGTTGTCCTGACCGTCTGCCTGGCGCGCGCCGGGGTGCACCGTTACTGGCTGTGCGCCGTGCTCGCTCCCGTGAGTGGTCTCGCCTTCTACCTCGCCGAGGAGGGCATCCTCAACGGCCTGCTCGGCTCGCTGTGAATCCGGCGGATCGGCAGAACGATCGCGGAAGGGCGAGCGGGGTCGTGGAAGACCTGCTGGTCGGCCGGGCGGAGGGTGACGGCGGTGGCGCGGGGTTCACCGGTGCCGGGGTTGCGGTTGAAGCGGGGGAACGCGCCGCTGGAGACCTGGACGCGGATGCGGTGGCCGCGCTTGAACAGGTAGGCCGTAGGCCACAGTTGTACCGCCGCGCACGTCGTCTCGTCGGAGTCGGCATCGGTGAGGCTGATCAGGCCGTCGCAGACGTTCGTGGACTTCTCCTTCTCGTCGACGTCGCACAGGCGGACGAAGACGTCGGCGTACGGCAGGCTGGAGCGGAAGAAGATCTCCGCGCTCACCTCGCCGACTACCTCAACATCCTCTTGTAGCGGGGGAGTTGTGTACGTCAGGACGTCGGACCGCGCCTCCAGCTCGGCGTTGTCCACACGGCCGTACTTCTGCAGGGTCCACATCCGTACACCGCCGAGCGCGGGGGTGGGGTCGGCCGGGTCGTAGCGGTACTCGTCCGGGGTGGACTCGCCGGGCAGGTCGGCGGCCAGGGCGCCGCCGGGCTGGAGGTGGAAGCGCTGCGGCTCGTATCCCGGGGGCGGCCAGGCGGGGAAGTCGCGCCACTTGTCCTCGCCCATGACGAACAGCCGTACCGGAGCGCGCTCCGGCGGTGTCTCGCCCTTGGCGAGGGCCAGGCCCCACTCCAGCGCCTCGCGGGTGGCCAGTCCGTCCATCGCCATCGCCCAGTGCGCCCAGGGGCCGATCGTGACCCGGTGCGGGGTGTCCGGGCTGGTCCGGCGCAGGGTCTGGAAGTCGCGCAGTTGGTTGGGCAGGAACAGGTCGTACCAGCCGCCCACCAGACTCGCCGGGACGGTGATGTCGGCGACCTTGTCGACATGGTCGGCCGCCTGCCAGAACGGGCCGTCGCCGTCGTGGTCGAGGACGTTCTGGAAGTAGCTGTTGCGGTGCCCCAGGAGTCCGACGTCGGCCTGGCTCAGCGGGAGGGTGCGCATGGCGCGCAGGATCTCGCGCTCCTCGAGCGCGTTGCGCACGTTGGCGAACCGGCGTTCCTGCCGTTCGACCTGGACCGCCCAGGTGAACGGGGTCTCCAGGGCGAAGCCGCCCTCGCGGTTGAACGCCATGGTGAAGGTGGCGTTGGACACCACCGGAACCATGGCCTTGACCTGCGGCGGTACGGCGTCCGCCACCGACCATTGGGTATAGCCGACGTAGCTGGCGCCGACAAGCACGATCGAGTCACCGGCCCACGGCTGCTTGACCACCCAGTCCAGGACGTCCAGACCGTCCTTGCGCTCGCACAGGAACGGGTTGAACGGGCCGTCGGAGCCGAAGGTGGCCCGCGAGCTCACGATCAGCGCCTGGAAACCGCGCTCGACCAACGGCTTGGCCGCCCCCAGTGCGAGCGTGCCGGCTCGGCCGTACGGGGTACGGATCAGCGCGATCGGCAGGCCGTCACCGCCGCCCTTCGGACTCCAGCGGTCGGCCAGGAGGACGGCGCCGTCCCGCACGGGCACGGGCAGATCGCGCTCGACGGCCAGGTCCCGGGTCTGTGGCGGGGGGAGTTTCTGGAGGTACTGGGTGACGTAGCTGTTGAGGTTCATGGGGGAGGCCCTGTTGTTCGCGGTGGTTCGGATGGGGCAGGTGCGGGGTGAAACGCGAAGGGGAGGCAGCCGGCGAGATCAGCCGGATCAGCGGGTTGCATGCCGTCAATCAGGGAGATTGTCACGATCAGGCCCGTCCTGCCTGCGCAGAACTGACGGGTCACTCGGGAACAGGGCGCGAGCGCGGTCCGGGTCGGGCGAGACGAAGACACCGTCTGCGGTGACCACGACGGTCGACGGGTCCTCCTCGGTGCTGATCGAGCCGGCTACGAAGACCTTGCGGCCCTCGGTGCCCGTGACCCGGGCGTGGACCCACAAGGGCGTCTCCAGGGGGACGGGCCGGCGGTAGCGCACCTGGAGGGAGACCGTCATGCCGGGTAGTCCGGCGGCGATGCAGGCCCGGCCCATGAGTTCGTCCAGCAGCATGGCGCTCATGCCGCCGTGCCCGTAGCCGGGCGGTCCTTCGTGGGCGATACCGAGGGTGCAGCGGCCCACGGCGCCACCGCTGTCAGCGGTCACCTGCATGGGCGGAGCGAGCGGGCTCCCGGCTCCCGTCACGGGGCTGTACATCCGTATCTCTCCGGGGAACTCGTCGACGGCAGGGATCTCCGCCCTGGTACGTCGCCGACCGGTCAACTGCCCCCTGAGAAGGCGGACTTCGTCCGCGATCCGGTGCAGGACCTCGACCGGGGCCGCGGTGCGTACGGTGGCGTCCACGAGGGCCCGCAGTTCGTGGCCGAGGGCGGCAATGGCCTCCCGTTGGAGGTCCAGCTCCGCTCCTGTCGTGCCTGCTGTGTCGTGGGTCGTCGCCGGGAATTCGGTCGGTATCGCGTTCATCAAGTTTCTCGGTCGGGGTGTCGTGGTCGCGACGCGGTCAGCCGTCGGCGCGGACGAAGACGGGCTTGAGGCGCCTCTCGGGCAGTTCGTCGGGGAGCTGTTCCCAGTCGAGGACGTGGGAGACGACCCGTGCCGGGTCGACCTTGCCCGAGGCGGCCAGTTCGAGGGCGTCGGGGATGTGGTTGCGGACGTTGTCGCGGGCGATGCGCAGGGTGACGCCGGTGAGGTACATGTCGAGCAGGGGCAGCTCGCCGGGCCGGAAGTGGTTGCCGGCGGACTCACAAATGCCTTCCGGAGCAAGGGACTTGACGGCCAAGGCGAGCTGCTCGACGCGGCCGGTCGCCTCTACGGCGATGTCGAAGCCGTGCCGGACCGGCTCCAGCGTCTCGGCGGTGGCGGCGCCGTAACTGCGGGCGAGTTCGCGGTGTTCGGGGTCCGGGTCGACGTACAGAACGTCCGAGGCGCCGAGCGCGCGGGCGATGTCGCACACGTACAGGCCGATGCTGCCGCGGGCGACGACCAGGACGCGGGCGCCGGGCTTGTTCTTGAGGTGGGGTGCCACCAGGCGCCAGGACAGGGACCAGTTGTCGCTGGCCGAGGCCATCGCGACCGGGCTGAGGCCCTCGGGCAGGGGCACCAGCATGGCGTCCGCGTACGGGACCCGGACCAGGTCGGAGAAGAGACCGCCCCAACTGCCGCCGATCGGCGCGCCGTACATCGCCATGTGCGGTACGGCCGAGCAGTGCGCGGTGAGTCCGGCACGGCAGTGGTCGCAGGTGCCGCAGTTGATGGACCAGGGGACGACCACCAGGTCGCCGGGGGATACGGCCGTCACCGCGTCGCCGATGTCGACGACCCGGGCCACGCACTCGTGGCCCAGGGCGAAGGGCGGTTCGATGAAGCCGTGTCCGGCCAGGATCGCGGAGTCGACGTCACAGGAGGTGGCCGCGACCGGGGCGACGATCGCCTCCTGGTCGGACTGGAGCTTGGGGTCGGGAGCCTCGCGCCATTCGACGGTGCGCTTCGCGACGTAGGTCAGTTCACGCATCGGCGCGCTGCCCCTTCGCGAGGGCGACGAGGTCGGCGTAGCGGATGACCGAGCCGCCCGCGCCCCAGGTGCCGTCGGGCTGTTCGTGCACCAGCACCCACACGCGCAGTGCGTCGTCCGGGGTGAGTCCGGCGGCGGCCAGCACGGTCTTCGTCGCGTCCTCGACCAGGCCCGCCTTGCGGCGCTCCGACAGCGCGCCCTGCGGGACGGTGACGTCCACGAGGAAGCGGGGCGCCTCGTCCTCCGCGGTGGTCTGCGCGCCTTCGGGGAGTTCGACGAGGTAACTCCACGCCTGGGCGCGGAAGAACGCCGTGTCGGGCGCTCCCTCCCAGCGGAGCAGGACGGCGGCCAGGTCGCGCTGGACTGTCTTGCGGCCCTCCTCGGTCAGCGAGGCGGGCGGGACGGTGAGCCGGATCATCGGCATGGCGGAGTCTTCCCTTCGGTGGACACACGGTCTATGACGAGCGTTATAACCGGAGATCAAGCTAGACTATGACGAGCGTTATATCCAGATGGGAGTGCGGCCTTGGCCAAATCCAGCGCGCCGTCGCGTGAGCGCATCGTGGCCGGTGCGGCCGACATGATCAGCAGGCGCGGCCTGAGTGCCACGAGCATCCGGGACCTGGCCAAACACGCCAAGGCGCCGCTCGGTTCGACGTACCACTACTTCCCCGAGGGCAAGCAGCAGTTGGTGACCGAGGCGGTGCGGTATGCGGGGGGAGCGGTTGCCCGCATTCTGCGTGCCGAGCTGAAGGCGGGTCCGGTCGCCGGCGTGCGCGCCTTCCTGGGACTGTGGCGCGGCATCGTCGTCGAGAGCGATTTCCGCGCCGGCTGTCCCGTGCTGGCCGTCTCCGTCGAGGAGCCGCCGCTGGACGAGGTCTCACCGGCACTCACTGCCGCCGCCGAGGCGTTCGAGGGCTGGGAGCGGCTGCTCGCCGAGTCGCTGAGGGAGCACGGAGTGACCCGCGACCGGGCCGAGGGTCTCGCGGCCCTCATCGTGGCATCGGTCGAGGGCGCCACCGCCATGTGCCGCGCCAAGCGCAGTGCGCAGCCCCTGGACCAGGTCGCGCAGCAGCTCGAGGAGCTGATCGTCGGCGCGATCGACCGTCCGGCCTGACGGTGGGGGAGCGGCTCCGGGGCTCAGCCGTCGATCGCCGCGCGGATCGCCTTGGCCTTGTCCTCCGTGAACACGCCGCTTTCGAGGAGCGAGAGGACGGAGAGTACGCCGCCGCCGGCGCCCCAGCTGCCCTCGTCGATGACACGGAAGGTGACCCACCAGGCCGGTGACGGCGCCGGCAGCCGGCAGGCCTCGGCAAGCGCTGCCAGGACGCGCTCGATGACCTCGGCCCGGACCTCCCGGCGCCAGTCCCCGTCCATGACCGCCACGTCGATCACCATGACGTCGAGCCCCGGACCGGTGTCCGCCAGCAGACGTCCGCCGATGGCCATCATGTCGGGCTCACGCTCCACGAAGTGCACCTGGAACCCGACCCGCGCGGCCGGCGCGAACCGACCGACCTCGGGCACGAGCACCGCGTCCGTCAACGTCTCGGCCAGCGCGCGGCGCTCCTCAAGGCTCAGGCGCCCTTTGGGAGTGTTGACGGTGATGACGGTCACGGCTGCCTCCTATGACGATCGTTATAGCGTGACTCTACATCAGCTCTATAACGAGTGTTCTACTCGCTGGGCTCGCCGGGCCCGCTGCGCGATCAGGCCCGGGGTCGGGCGACCCGAACTGTCCCGCCGCTGCCGAGCAGGCTCGGGCTGACGGCGAAGAGCTCCCGCAGCGCGGCGGTCGCCGCCTCGACGGCCGCCGCGGGCACGCCGTCGAAAAGGGCGTCGTGAGCGGCCGCGTTCGCGAGGACCGCCCGCTCGGCCAGCGCGACGCCGTCCGGTGTCAGCCGGAGCCAGGTGCTGCGGGCGTCGTCCGGGTCGTCCTCCCGCTCGACGACGCCGCGCGCCACCAGGCGGTGGGTGACATTCGTCGTGCCGCCGGTGGTGAGCATCACGGAGCGGGCGAGCTGGTTCGGCTTCATGCGGTACGGCGTACCGGACCGGCGCAGGGTCACCAGCACGTCGAACTCGGCCGGTGTCAGCCCGAGTTCGGTCAGCTCGCGCCGCATGACGCCGTCCAGTACGCCGGACATGAACATGATCCGTTTGGTCAGTTCCGAGGAGGAGCGTTCGACCTCGGGCAGTTCCGCACGCCATGAGTCCATCCAGGCGTCCACGGGATCCGGTGTTGTCGTCACGGTTGCATGCTAGGTCACTGTCGATATAGCTTTCGAGATAGCTTTTCAAAAAGCTACTGCTCGAGAGAGGTTGGCAGCGCCATGCCCGACACCCGCATCCTGATCCGCAACGGCCACGTGATCGACACCGAGCCGGAACCGATCGCCCACTCCGGTACCGACGTTCTGATCGAGGGCGGCCGGATCACCGCCGTAGGACGCGACCTGGCCTCGGAGGGCGCCACCGTCATCGACGCCACCGACCGGATCGTGCTCCCGGGCTTCGTGGACACCCACCGGCACCTCTGGCAGTCGGCGCTGCGCGGCGCGGCCGTGGACACCGATCTCGGTACCTACCTCGGCCTCCTGGCGCGGTGCGGCCCACGGATGCGGCCGCAGGACGTGCACATCGCCACCCTGGCAGGCGCGTTGGAGTGCCTCGACTCCGGTATCACGACCCAGCTGGACTACTCGCACATCGCGTACTCGCCGGAGCACGCGGACGCGGCCATCGACGCCCTGCACACGGCCGGGCTGCGCGCGGTCTACGGCTACGGCACTCCGGTCACCGGGGGCGGCGACCTCGGCGACGTCCGCCGCCTGCGCACCGAGCGCCTGTCCGACGACAGCGCGCTCGTCACCATGGCGTACGCCCCGCTCGGACCGTCGTTCGCGCCGATCGAGACGGTGACCGAGGAATGGCGCATGACGGACGAGCTGGACCTGCCGCTGACGTTCCACGTCGCCAGTACCCCTGTCAGCCCACAGCCGATCTCCGCCCTGCGCGATGCCGGCCTGCTCCGCCGGAAGATCCTCTACGTGCACGGCAACACGCTCGCCGACGACGAACTGAAGCTGATCGCCGACTCGGGTGCCACCGCCTCGGCAGCCCCCGGCGCGGAGGCGATGCTGGGCAACAACGCACCGGTGGCGGGCCGTCTGCGGCGCGCCGGCGTCACCACCGGTCTCGGCGTCGACGCCGTCACCTCGGCCCCCGGTGACATGTTCTCCCTGATGCGGGCGGCACTGCTCGCCAGCCAGATCGCCGACGACCCCAGGATGACCGTCGGGGACGTACTGCGGATGGCCACGCTGGACGGTGCCGCCGCGCTGGGCCTGGCCGACCGGATCGGCTCACTGCGCCCCGGCAAACAGGCCGACGTCGTCCTGCTCCGCCTGGACGACATCAACCTGCTCACCGCAGAGCGTGACCCCATCGCGGCCGTGGTCACGGCGGCGCACCCCCACAACGTGGACACGGTCCTCGTGGCAGGACGGGTCGTGAAGGCCGCGGGCCGCCTGCTCCACGGAGACCTTGCCCGGACCGCCCGGGCGCTGCGGGACACCGCGGCCACCGTCGCCGGCGGCTGAGTTCCCCCTCGGACCCGATCCATCAGAGCAAGTCCGTCAAAAACTAAGGGAGTTGTGTCATGGCTGGACGTCTGACCGGTAGGACCGCCGTGGTGACCGGTGGGAGCGCCGGAATAGGCCGAGTGATCGTGCAGAAGCTGTCCGCCGAGGGCGCCGACGTCGCCGTCGCCGATCTCGACCCGGCGGACGAGACGCGGGCGCTCGTCGAGGCGAACGGGCGCCGCTTCTTCAGCGCGAAGGTCGACGTGTCCGACGAGGCCCAGGTGAACGCGTTCGCCGCGCAGGTCCACGCGGCACTGGGCCCTGTGGACATCGTGGTGAACAACGCGGCCGTCGCCATGCTGCGCGACTTCGAGAACACGTCGTTCGAGCAGTGGAGCAACCTCTTCTCCATCAACGTGAACGGCTACTTCCTCGTCACCAAGGCCTTCCTGGCGGACGTCAAGAAGTCACCGGCCGGTCGCGTGATCAACATGTCGTCGTCGAGCTACTGGGAAGCCCCGCCCATGTTCCTCGCGTATGTCTCCGCGAAGGGCGCCGTCAACGGCTTCACCCACGCGCTGGCGACCGACCTCGCGCGCTACGACGTCACGGTCAACGCCCTCGCCCCGAGCGTCGTGCGTACTCCGACCACGCTCCGCGAGCTCGACGACGACTTCTTCGCGCATCACGCGCAGTTGCAGAACCTGAAGCGGGAGCAGACGCCCGAGGACGTGGCGAACCTGGCCGCGTTCCTCGCCTCCGACGAGGCCGCGTTCATCACCGGTCAGGTCATCCTCGTCGACGGTGGGCTGATCCGCCGCTGATGGAGATTCCGCACGCGCGCGACCTCGGCCGTACCGAACACAGGTGAATTGCAGGTCCGTAGGCGTGAGCGGAGAATGTGGGGGCAGACGGCAGTTCGGAGGTTGACAATTATGATTCCCCTGATTCTTGTTCTTCTGCTGGCCCTCATTCTCTTCGGTGCGGGTTTCGCGCTGAAGATTCTGTGGTGGGTCGCGATCGTCGTGCTGGTTCTTTGGCTCGTCGGATTCGTTGCTCGTCCGAAGGGCGGCAGTGGCCGTTGGTATCGCTGGTAGTTGCGGATTCTTTCGTGAATACGGGGCGTGCGACCCCGGATGACGGGCACCCGCAACTGTGGCTGTCGAATAAACCGAGGAGTTGTTTTCGCGTGACTGAGAATGTGTGGAGTTACAAGTCGACCGCGGGTCGTCTGGCGGACGCCGACCTCAGTGGATACAAGGTCGAGGCGACCGACGGCGGTATCGGCAAGGTCGACAAGCACTCCGACGAGGTCGGTGACGCCTATCTGGTCGTCGACACCGGTGTGTGGATCTTCGGCAAGGAGGTTCTGCTCCCGGCGAGCACGGTCGTGAGCATCGACCCGAGCGAGAAGAAGGTCTTCGTCGGCCTCACCAAGGAACAGATCAAGGACGCCCCCGACTTCGAGCGTGAGAAGCACCTCGGCGACCGGGGTTACCACGACCAGGTGGGCACGTACTACGGCACGGGCGGCGGCGGCCCCTTCGGCGGCCCGCGCGTCTGATCCGGCGTCTGCCGCGAGCACCACGGCCCCGGGATTCCGCAAGGAGCCCCGGGGCTCTCGCGTGCCCAGGGTTACGAGTTCGCCCGCCGACGAGGCTGCCCGCCTACGAGAACAGGGCAGCGATCAGGGCGATGTCGTCGTCCTTGTTGTGTCCGAACCGGGCGAGCAGCAGATCGCACAACTCCTCCAGATCGGCCGGGCCTTCGGCGACGGCGGTGCTGAACTCGCCGAGTGTGGTGTCGAGATGAGCGGTGCGTACCTCCACGAGGCCGTCCGTGACCAGGAGCAGGCGGGTGCCGGGCGGGGCCGGCAGGACGGTGGGCGGCGGATGCGGGAGACCCAGGCCGAGCAGCGGACCGTGGGGGTGGTGGAACCGGGGTCCGCTTCGCGGGTCGATCAACAACGGGGGGATGTGACCCGCGTTGGCGATGTGCAGGTGGCGGTCCTCCGCGGTGACGAGGACCAGGCAGAGGGTGACCGTGACACCGGGTTGCGACTGGCCCAGCAGGGTTTCCAGCCGGTCCAGGATGTGGTGGGGAGGGTGGCCCTCGATGGCGTAGGCGCGCAGGGCGTGTCGTACCTCGCCCATGACGGTCGCGGCCGTCACCGAGTGCCCGACGACGTCTCCGATGGCGAGGAGCAGGCCGTTGACCGTCCGCACCGCTTCGTAGAAGTCCCCGCCGATCTCGGCGTGTTCGGAGGCGGGGAGGTAGCGGAAGGCAAGCTCGACGCCGGGGACCGTCGGCAACTCCTTGGGGAGGAAGGAGCGTTGCAGGGCCAGGCCCAGGGCGTGTTCCTCGTTGTATGTGCGCAGGGCCTCCAAGGCCAGGGCGCTCGCGTTGGCCAGTTGCTGGAAGAGCTGCTCGTCGTCGGCGCTGCCCAGGGCGGACGCGGGGACGGCGAGGCAGACGGGGGGACGGCCGCGTTTGGTGCGGGCGACCGCGAGCGCGATCTCGCCGGACAGGTGGTCGGCCGGCAGCAGGGCTCGCCACCGGTCGTGCGGGACACGGACGACCGCGACCCCGGTGTCCTGCTTCAGGCCCTGCGCCGCCAACTGGTCCAGGAGACCGGGATGGGCGGCAAGGGTGCGTACGGGGGTCCGCGGGTCGTCGATCATGCTGTGCACGGCCTGCGCCTGGGGCGACAGGAACACCGCGCTGGCCGGACTCTCCAGGACTCCGGCCGCGCCGCCGGTGGCCGCCGAGGCGAAGGAGTGGAAGCCCACGGCGCTGTAGACGTCCAGCGTCGCCGCGTTCAGCGCGATGAGGCGTTGCGCGAGCCGTTCGGCGCGCTGGCGGGCCCTGGCGTAGCGCAGGGTGGCGGTGACGGTGGCGAGGAGTTCGCCGGGGTCGATGGGCTGGTCGAGATAGGCGTCCGCACCCCGGCGAAGTCCCTCGGCGTGGTCGTCCGCGCTGGTGGCGGCGGCCGAGATCTGGATGACCGGCAGATGGACCGTCCGCGGGCTGTCCTTGAGGCGTTCGCTGACCTCGAAGCCGCTCATGTCGGGCAGCCGCACATCGATGATCGCGAGGTCCGGAAGCGCGCTCTCCGTGGAGTTCAGCCGTGCGAGCCCCTGTTCGCCGGTGGCGGCGCCGATCACCGTGTGTCCCGCGCGCCGGAGCCAGCTGGTGAGGACGTAGCGGTTCGTCTCGTTGTCGTCGATGACCAGGACGGTCGCGGGGGAAGGATCCTGGACGCTATCGGTCATGGCCCGACCCTCCGGTTTCCGGTTCTTTCGCGGGTTCCCGGCCGAGATCCGGCAGGCGTACCTGTACCCGGGTGCCGACCCCCACGGTGCTGGTGAGGGTGAGGGAGCCGCCGAGCAGTTCGGTGAGTGTGCGGGCGTAGGGCAGGCCCAGGCCGGTACCGGGGCGTCCCCTCTGGTGCGGGCCGCGGACCTGGTAGAACGCCTCGAAGACCCGCCCGAGTTCGTCGGGAGGTATCCCCACTCCCGTGTCCGTGACGGTGAACAGGAGGGCGTGCGGCGGCAGTTCGGGGTCGACGGCGACGTCCAGGCGTACCTCGCCCCGCTCGGTGAACTTCAGGGCGTTGGACAGGAGGTTGCGCAGGACGCGGATCAGCAGCGTCTCGTCGGTCACCAGGTCCGGCTGCTGTTCGAGACCAGGGGTGACGAGGGTGACCTGGTCGTGGTGGGGGCTGTTCCGAAGGAGGCTGCCGAGGTGGGCGAACAGCAGCCGTAGATCCACCGGTTGAGGATGGATGTCGAGGTGGCCGGCCTCGGCCTTGGCGACGTCCAGCAGGTCGTTCACCAGCGACAGGAGGGTGTGGCCGGAGGACGCGATGAGGTCTACTTGTTCCCGCTGCTCCTCGGTGAGCGGTGGTGAACCGGTCGCCAGCAGCAGGTGGGAGAGCGCGACCACGGAGTTGACCGGAGTGCGCAGTTCATGGCTGATGTTGGTCCAGAACCGGGTCTTGGCCTCGCTCGCCTCCAGCAACTGGTGCCGCTTGTCCTCCAGTTCGGAGTGCAGGGCCAGCACACCGCTGTTGGTGGTCTCCAGTTCCTGGGTCAACTCCGAGTAGAGCGCGAGCACTCCGCGGTTGGTCTCCTCCAACTCCTCGTTCAGCTGGAGGAGTTCCTCGCGCTGGGCGCGCGTCTCCTCCAGCGTGGCGACCAGGTCGCGGGTCTGGGCGCGCAGATCGTCCGCCTCGGTGGACCGGGCACCGCCTGCGAGCACCTTGACCAGACGTGCGCGCAGTTCGGCGGCCGTCAGCCCGTGTGCGGTGAGCGGCTGGGTGACGACGATACGGCTGACCGCGGCACCGGCCTCGTGGTCGACCCGCACGAGCTTGGCCGCCAGGTCGAGCGTTTCCTGGGCCGGCGGCGGTCCGCCGATCCAGACGAACGTGATGACGAGGGCCATCGGCTGCGCCGTGACGTCCAGGCCGAAGGCGACCTCCAGGCCGCGGCAGCCGAGCCGGTCGCGGCCCAGTTCGCTCAGCGCGGTGGCCAGCCGGACCTGGTCCTGACGGTCCAACGCCACGGCTGCCGCGGCCTGTTGGGCGCTGCGCCGAAGACCGAACACGTCCTGGGGCGTGGCGAGACCGAGGGCCGCCACCCGTCCGACAGCGTCCGGCGAGCGGTCATGGCGTACCGCCCCGCCGCGCGGGCCCGGCTCAGACGCGTCGGTCGGCATGCCCGCTCCTCTCCCCGGTCACCAGGCGCCCTTGACCACGACCACACACGCGTCGTCCAGCCGCACCGCCGCCTCGCGCAGCAACTGGCCTGCCATGACGAGCGGTGAGTGACCCAGAAGGCCCGGCAGGACTGCCGGATCCCAGCGTTCGGTCAGCCCGTCGGAGTGCATGACCAGGGCGCCGTGCGCGGGAAGGGGCTCCTCGAACGTCCGCAGTCGCCGCATGTGCGCGCCCACGATTCCGGGGGCCGACAACAACGCACGGCGCCCGCCGTCGTGGACGAGGAAACCGCTGACGTTGCCGATCCCGCAGTACAGCACCCGTCCTGCGGCGGGCTCGATCCGTGCCACCGCGACCGCCCCGCCACGCGTCCCGCTCAACGCACGGTGAACGGCGCCGAGGACACCCTCCGGACTGAGATCGTGCGCGGCGTGGAACGCCCTGACCGCGGCCTGACTCGCGCGCTGCGCGAGCGGCCCGTGGCCCAGACCGTCGCACAGCATGACCAGGAGCGCGGGGTGACCTCCGTCGCCGTCACCGGCCACCGTGCGTACGGCCCAGGCGTCCCCGCACACGATCTCCCCGCTGATCGGCCTGGTCACACCGGCGGCGGGGGAGTCGCCGGGGGAGGCCACGACGGCCCTGCCGTTCCCTCCGCGCGGCCAGAACCGGGCTGCCATGACCGTTCCGCGGCCGGGAACGGAGTGCAGGTCGAAGTGGTCCGCAAGGCGGGAGACCGCGCCAAGGCCGATGCCCAGGGTGCCCGCGCTGGACGCCCCGTCGGCGAGGGCGGCGGGGACGTTCGTCATCCCGGGTCCCGAGTCGACGGTGAGGAACTCCACCCCGGCCTCGTCCCCGGAGCGCACCGCGCGCAGCAGCAGGGCGCCGTCGACCGCGTGTCGCTGTACGTTCGTCGCGGCCTCGGTGACGGCGAGGGCGACCTCGGCCGCCCGATGGTCGCTGAGGCCGATGCGCCGGGCCAGCGCGGTGGCCGCGCCCCGGGCGGCCACCGAGAGGGACGGCCCGTCCCGGAACCAGGCCAGGTCCTCGGACTCCAGGGGGGTCGTGGTACTCATCGCGCCCACTTGATGATGGTGACGGCCGTGCCCTCGCCGGGCGCGGTGCGGAGCCGGAAGTCGTCGACGAGCCGCTTGGCACCGCTGAGGCCCAGCCCCAGCCCGCCGCCCGAGGTCCAGCCGTCCGTCATCGCCTGTTCGACGTCGGGGATTCCCGGGCCGGTGTCCTCGAAGACCGCGCCCACTCCCCGTCTGCTGTTCGCGCTCACCAGCCCGGCCCTGACCGTGCCCCCGCCGCCGTAGGTCAGCGTGTTGCGGGCGAGTTCACTGGCCGCGGTGATCATCTTCGTCTGGTCGACCAGGGACAGACCGCACCGCTGGGCCAGTGCCCGGATCGCCTGGCGGACGTGGACGAGATCACCGCTGCGCTCGACGGCGTAGACCTGCGGCTCTTCGTCGGCTGTCCAGGGCGCTGTCACCTGGGGCCCGTACTGGTGGACCGGCTCAGTTTCGCCAGCCCCTTCTCCAGATCGAGAGCGGTGCTGACGCCACCGAGCGAGAGACCCAGCTCGACCAGGGTGATGGCGACGGCCGGACGCATGCCCACGACCACCGTCCTGGCGTCGAGCACCCGCGAGATGGCCGCCACCGTCGCCAGCATGCGCCCCACGAAGGAGTCGACGATCTCCAGAGCGCTGATGTCGATGATGACGCCCTGGGCCGACTTCGCCACGATCTGGTCGGCGAGATCCTCCTGGAGATTGAGGACCGTCTGGTCCTCCAGGTCGAACTGGACGGACACCACAAGGATGTCCCCGATCCGCAGGATCGGAATGCGGTCGCTCATCGCTGCGCACCGGTGTGCGCGACCAGATCCACGCCGGACCTGCGCAGGGCCAGCTTGAGGGCGTCCGCCAGACTCGCCTTCGTCACGATGCCGTCGAACTCGATCCCCAGCGCCACGATGGTCTGCGCGATCTGCGGACTGATGCCGGACACCGTGCACTCGGCGCCCATCAGCCGGGCGGCGACGATGGTCTTGAGCAGGTGCTGGGCGACCTGGGTGTCCACCGCGGGAACCCCCGTGATGTCGATGATCGCCTGCTCCGAACCGGTGTCCACGAGCGCCTGCAGCAGCTTCTCCATCACCACCTGGGTCCGCGCCGAGTCCAGCGTGCCGACCAGCGGTACGGCGATGACGCCGTCCCACAGGCGCACCACCGGCGTGGACAGCTCCAGCAACTGCTCGGCCTGCGCGGTGATCAGCTCGTCCCGGGTCTGCGTATAGGTCTCGATCGTGAAGAGTCCCAGACTGTCGAGTATTCGGGCGAGCCGCAGATAGGCGCGGATCTCGTCGGCGGTGCCCTTTTCCAATACGGGTTCCAGGACGCGTTTCAGCGCGAAGACACTGACGGCGGTCTCACTCGGCGAGAATCCCTGCCGGGCCCGATTCCTCGACAATTCTGTCAAATGGGCGCGGACTTCGGACATGTGCTCCGAGTGGACGTCCGTGGCGCCCTTTCGCAAAGCCTCCACCAGGGCTTCGTACAGCTCTCGCAGTTCACGGTTGAGTTCTGCCGCGCCGACGCGACCGCCGAGTGATCCTGTCACCTCTCCGACCCATGAAGCGGCCAGATCCTGCCCTTCGACCGACAGGAGCCCCACCAGGTCCACGGCATTGTCTCGCTTCACCATTCAGGTACTCCTTCGATATTCACGTGTAGGTATTCACATGGAGGTGTCAGGATTGACCGGCGCAGACTACGGCACATGTGTGGAGGTGATTTCTCGAGCGCCAGGTGCAAGGTGTCCCGGCAGGAAATAAGGGCGACGGTCCGCGGTGGGACGTCGCCGGCCGGCGGCCTCAGCGCCTCCTCGGCGAAGTCCCGCGCCGCATGGTCGAGTTCGCCGCGCAGGGCGACGATCCGGACGCCGTCCCGCGCGAGGTGACGGGCCGTCAGATATCCGGGCTGGGGTGGGTGTACGTCTGTCACCGTGTCCTCGACCGCGTTCGCCGGCAATTCGACTGGCAAGAACATGAGGTACGTCGTGCCGGGTAGGCGTCGGCCGACGAGGGGAACGAAGGTGACGCAGAGTGGAGCCTGCCGACAATGACGGCGACGGCGAGCCGAGCACTCGCCCCATGACCATCGCCGTCCCGCTGAGCGGCGACGACACCTGCATCGCCGAGGCACGCCACCTCGCGGCGGACTTCCTCGGCCGTGCCGTGGCGGAACGCGGGGTGACCGTCTCCACCCGGGCCATGGACCTCACGCGGCTGGTGGTCAGCGAACTGGTCACCAACGCCCGCAAACACGCCCCCGGCCCGCTGTGGATGGAACTGCGCATCCTGGACGACGCGGTGGAGGTGACCGTAAGGGACACCGCCCGTGTGCAGTTGCTCGCCCGCCGGGTCGATCCGCGCAGGGTCGGTCAGCACGGCCTGGAGATCGTCATGGCCGTCGTGCAGGCCTTCCAGGTCCGCCTCGAACCGACCGGCAAGACCGTCACCGCCCGCATCGCCCTGGGCGACGGGGTGCGCCGCACCGACTCCCCGCCCGGCGATTTGTGAGACTCGTGTGCTCATCCGGCCAGCAGTCCGCTGCGGAGTTTGGTGAGGGTGCGGTTCAGCAGGCGGGAGACGTGCATCTGGGAAACGTGCAGTTCGCGGCCGATCTCGGCCTGGGTCAGCTCCTGGCCGAAGCGCATCTCGATGATCGCTCGTTCCCGGTCGTCGAGCTGTTGCAGCAGCGGGCCGAGCGTGTGCAGGTCCTCGAACAGCTCCAGGGCGGGGTCGGCGTCGCCCATGGTGTCCGCGTACTTCGGCGCGCCGTCGTCGGTCTCGGCCTCTCCGCCCGGGGTGTCGATGGACCCGGCGACATAGCCGTTGGCGGCCACGATGCCCTCGATGACCTCGGCGTCGGTCAGATCGAGGTGGGTGGCGAGCTCCTTCACGGTGGGGTTGCGGTCCAGCGTGGAGGTGAGTGCCTCCCTGCTCTTGGCGAGGTCGACACGGAGTTCCTGGAGGCGCCGGGGGACGTGTACGGCCCAGGTGGTGTCACGGAAGAAACGCTTGATCTCGCCGACGATGTAGGGAATCGCGAACGAGGTGAACTCGACCTCGCGCGACAGGTCGAACCGGTCGATGGCCTTGATGAGGCCGATCGTGCCGACCTGGACGACGTCCTCCATGTCACCGCTGCCGCGGTTGCGGAAGCGGCGGGCGGCGAAATGCACCAGGGACAGGTTCATCTCGATGAGCGTGTTGCGCGCGTACTGGTACTCCTGGGTGCCCTCCTCCAGGTTCCGCAGCCGGTCCAGGAACAGCCGGGACAGCACGCGTGCGTCCTTGGGGGCGACCTTGCCGCCCTCCTCGATCCAGGGCAGGTCGTTCGTCACTTCCGGGGTTTCCGAGGTGACGGCGACGGTCGGTCGGCGGACATTCACGGGATGGGTCACGGTGCCGCCTCAGGTGGAAAGCAGGATGGGCATCTCCTGCCCCCGCCGACCGCATACATGTTCGGGCGGCTGCGAGGGACAGGGAGCGGAGATCACTTGTGCCGCTGATGGCCGCCGCCGTCGCCCCGTTTCCGCACGCGACCGACGCCCCGGACGGGAACCGCTACTCGTCCGATTCATCCGATACGGCAGCCTGCGCGTCCTTCTCAGAGGGCTGCCCCTCGCCGCTGTCCGACGCGGAAGCCTCCTCCGGTGTGCGGGGACGTACGGCTTCCTCCGCCTCTTCCCGGGCCTCCGGGTCGCCGCTCTCCCCGGGCGCCTGCGACGGAGGGGTGGGCCGTGCGTGCTCGTGCTTGGTCATCGTTGCTCCAGGTGGTGCGTGAGGGCTGTCCGACCCGGGTGCGGGCCGCCGTGCCGAGGACTACCAGCGGTACCAGCGGCCCCGGCTTCCGCTCGCGCTCGTTCCGCGCATCAGGAACCCGAGCAGCCAGAGGACGAGGACGACCAGAGCGATCCACCAGAGAATCTGGACCGCGAAACCGGCGCCGAAGAGAATCAGCACCACGAGCAACACCAGCAGGATGGGAATCATGAGCGAACCTCCTGGTCGCCGAGTGCCCTGAAACCGTCCGGTCAGACGCCCGGACGGCAGTTGATCCCGGCAGGCGGCGGCGACAGGTAGGTCGCGGATATGTGGGCACTCGGCCGTCAGCCGTCGTCATGTCCCCCGGGGGAATGTGATGGTCAGGCCCTTCCGGTTCGGACCGTGTGCCGGAGGGGTCGCCCTCGACGGCCACGCCCGCGAGGTTGTCCCGGCGGCCCCGGGGTACCCGGCACCGATGAACACACCGAACACGGAAATGGTCGCGTCGAGCGGAGCGGCCCTCGGAGTCTTTCCGCTGGTCGCCGGTTTGATCCTCGTCGTCGGACTGGTCTGGGCCGTACGGCTCGGGATCAAGGCCCGCCGTCGGGAGTCGGCGCCGCCGCGCCCGGAGGAGCAGCCCCGGCTGCCGGAGTCCGGGCCGACCCACGAGGTCCAGGAGATGCGCGAGCCCGACGAGATGCCGCACGCGAAGGACGACAGCGAGCGGCTGACCCCGCAGCAGCTGTCCGGGGGCGGGAGGTCCGGCGGCAGGCGCAGCGAGGACCAGCGGCGACCGCGGTGGGGTTCGCGTTCGGGGTGACCACGGGTTCCCCATGTGGAGTGTCCGCCGAGTGTGCGGAGCCTCCATGTGTGCCAGGGGCACTCCTCCGGCGTAGACCATGGAGTGTACGAAGCCACCATGTGCGCCGGGAACACTCCTCCGCCACGGACCGTGTCAGTTCATGCGGCGCTGGTCCTCCTCGCTCCAGGCACGGGTGTCACGGGGCGGGAGGTAGGGCTCCGCATCCTTCGGGAGTCCGCCGGCGACGGCACGTTGACGTGACAGCTCCGCGTCGAACTCGAGCCCGAGCAGGACCGCGATATTGCTGAACCACAGCCACATGAGGAAGACGATCACGCCGGCGAGCGTGCCGTAGGTCTTGTTGTACGACGCGAAGTGCGCCACGTAGAAGGCGAAGCCGCCCGAGGCGATCATCCAGACCACCAGGGCCAGCACACTGCCCGGAGTGACCCAACGGAAGCCGCGGCCCTTCACGTTCGGCGCCGACCAGTACAGAATCGCGATCATGAGCGTGACCAGGACGACCAGCCCCGGCCACTTCGCGATCGACCACACCGCCAGCGTGGCGTCCCCGACGCCGAACGCGGAACCGGCCGCGCGGGCCAGGCCGCCGGTGAACACCACGATCAGCGCGCTGACCACGGTGAGGACCAGCAGGACAACGGTGACGCCGACGCGGATGGGCAGCACCTTCCACAGGGGGCGTCCCTCGGGCATGTCGTAGACGACGTTGGCGCTGCGGATGAAGGCCGCGATGTAGCTGGAGGCCGACCACACCGCGAGCACGATGCCGACCACGGCGACGATCGACCCGAGGCCGCCGGGTGCCTGGAGCTGCCGTACCGCGTCGCGGATGATGTCCCGGGTCGAACTCGGCGCCAGTTTCTCGATGTTGTCCAGCACCTGCTGGGTCGTCGACCGGCCCGCGACACCCAGCAACGAGACCAGGACCAGCAGCGCCGGGAAGAGCGACAGCACTCCGTAGTACGTCAACGCCGCCGCGCGGTCGGCGAGTTCGTCGGCCTGGAACTCCCTGATGGTGCCCTTCAGTACCGCCCACCACGACCGCTTCGGCAGTTGGGTGGGCCGGTCCGGCGCGTCGCCCTGGTGATCCGGTATCGGTGTCCGTGCCATACCACTGGGGTTACCCGGCTCGGCCCGACCATGCGTCGGCGACGCCCCCGCCGTTCACCACCCGCTCACCGCCCGCCGCGTGCCCCACACGGCGAACGCCCCGATCAGCGCGGCCAGCGCGCCCATGACGAATTCCTTCGAGCCCACTGCGCGGATGAACACCAGCCACAGCAGGGCGAGTAAGGCCCACCAGGCCAGAACCTCGGCCACGCCGAGGAGTGTTGTACGCCGGTTCACCTGACACCTCCACCGGCGAGGCCAACTCGCCCTGTTCGATTGGTTGTTCCGCTGCGTCGTCCGAGCGGCGCGCGACGACCTGGCAACCGAAGTGCCCTGAGAGGGCGAAAGGAAACCGGTCGGGGTCTCAGGCCGCGTCGTGCATCACCTGATCACGCAGTCGGTCGCAGCAGAGGCCGAGCAGCCGGGAGACGTGCATCTGTGAGATGCCGAGCCGCTCGGCGATGCCGGCCTGTGTCATGTCGCCGAAGAACCGCAGATAGAGGATGACCTGATCGCGTTCCGGGAGATCGTGGAGGCCGGGTTTGACGGCCTCACGGTCGACGACGATGTCGAGGGCCGGGTCGGGTGCCCCGAGGGTGTCGCTCAGGGAGTAACCGTCCTCGCCGCCGGCCAGCTCCGCGTCCAGCGAGAGGGCGGTGAAGCTCTCCATGGCCTCCAGCCCGACCAGGACGTCCTCCTCGCGCAGGCCGGCCTGCGCGGCGATCTCGGCGGTGGTGGGCCGCCGGCCCGGAACGGTCTGCGACAGATCCTGTACGGCGAACCGCACCTGGTTGCGCAACTCCTGTACCCGGCGCGGCACATGCACGGTCCACATGTGGTCGCGGAAGTGCCGTTTGATCTCGCCGGTGATGGTCGGCACGGCATAGCTCTCGAACGCGTTGCCGCGCGCGGGGTCGTACCGGTCGACGGCCTTGAGCAGGCCGAGGGCCGCGACCTGACGCAGATCCTCGGAGCTCTCACCCCGGTTGCGGAACCGCCCGGCGAGCCGGTCGGCCATCGGCAGCCAGGCCTCCACGATCTCCCCGCGGACGGTGTCGTGCCGCGGTCCGGGGGCGAGGAGCGCGAGCGCGCGGAAGGACTCCGCGGTGTCGGGGGCGTCGTCGTGCGGATGCTGCTTCGTGCTCAGTCGAGCGGGCATGGTGCCTCACGCTTCCCCTGCTCTGGGGTGGTGGACGGTCACCGTGGGGAGCGCACCGGTCACACGGAGGGGCACACCCGGCGCGACGGTTCGTCGCTCCCACGGACGTGCCTACTTCTCCGAAGCACTTACCTGGCGACTACCCCCCTCCCTCCAGGCCAAACCCCCGGCCGGACCCGCGGCGGACAGCGCCCTTCTGCGGCCCGACGTTAGGCACCCCGATCACCGGGAACCCGGCCCAAGGCATCCGAGCGGCCTCCGCGAAGGGGCGAAGACGAGAGGAACTCCCGTGTCCATCAAGGTGTCCGACTACGTTCTCCAGCGGCTCCGCGAATGGGACGTCGATCACGTCTTCGCCTACGCCGGTGACGGCATCAACGGCCTGCTCGCCGCCTGGGGCCGAGCCGACAACAAGCCGAAGTTCGTCCAGTCGCGGCACGAGGAGATGTCCGCGTTCGAGGCCGTCGGCTACGCCAAGTTCTCCGGCAAGGTCGGTGTCTGCGCGGCGACTTCGGGCCCCGGGGCGATCCATCTCCTCAACGGGCTCTACGACGCGAAGCTCGACCACGTGCCGGTCGTCGCGATCGTCGGGCAGACCAACCGCAGTGCCATGGGCGGCAGTTACCAGCAGGAGGTCGACCTGCTGAGCCTCTACAAGGACGTGGCCTCCGCGTACTGCGAGATGGTGACCGTCCCCGAGCAACTCCCCAACGTCATCGACCGCGCCATGCGCACCGCGTACGCCAAGCGCACGGTGACCGCGGTCATCATCCCTGCCGACGTACAGGAGTTGACCTACTCGGAGCCCACCCACGCCTTCAAGATGGTGCCGTCCAGCCTCGGCCTGACGCACTCGGCGCCGGTCCCGCCCGTGGCTGAACTCGCGCGCGCCGTCGAGGTGTTGGACGAGGGCGAGAAGGTCGCGATCCTGATCGGGCAGGGCGCGCGCGGTGCCCGGGCCGAGGTGGAGGAGATCGCCGACGTGCTCAGCGCCGGGGTGGCCAAGGCGCTGCTCGGGAAGGACGCCCTGCCCGACGATCTGCCGTACGTCACCGGATCGATCGGCCTGCTCGGCACCCGCGCCTCCTACGAGATGATGCGGGACTGCGACACGCTGCTCGTCGTCGGCTCCAGCTTCCCGTACACCCAGTTCCTGCCGGAGTTCGGGCAGACCCGGGCCGTGCAGATCGACATCGACCCGTTCATGATCGGGCTGCGCTACCCCTTCGAGGTCAACCTCGTCGGGGACGCGAAGGAGACGCTTCGGGCACTGCTGCCGCACCTGAAGCGCAAGAAGCACGGCTCGTGGCGCAAGAAGACCGAGATGGCGACGGCCCGTTGGTGGGACGTCATGCAGCGGCGGGCCGCCGTGGACGCGGACCCGATCAACCCCGAGTACGTCGTGCACACCCTCGACGCGCTCCTGCCCGACGACATCATCCTGGCCGCGGACTCCGGCTCCGCCGCCAACTGGTACGCACGGCACCTGCGGATGCGCGGAAACATGCGTGGCTCCCTGTCCGGCACCCTCGCCACCATGGGGCCCGGTGTGCCGTACGTCATCGGCGCCAAGTTCGCCCATCCCGACCGTCCGGCGCTGGCGATCGTCGGGGACGGGGCCATGCAGATGAACGGCATGGCCGAACTCATCACCGCCGCCAAGTACTGGCCCGAGTGGGAGGACCCGCGGCTGATCGTCGCGGTCCTCAACAACCAGGATCTGAACCAGGTGACCTGGGAGATGCGCGCTCTGGCCGGCGCCCCGCAGTTCCTGCCCTCGCAGGCCCTCCCGGACGTGCCGTACGCCGACTTCGCCCGCTCGATCGGGCTCGACGGAGTACGGGTGGAGAAGCCGGGAGAAGTGGAGGAGGCCTGGCAGCGGGCCCTCGGCGCCGACCGGCCGTTCGTCATCGACTTCCGCACCGACCCCGCCGTACCGCCGATCCCGCCGCACGCCACCCTCGAACAGATCGAGGCCGCCGCCTCGGCCGTCCTCAAGGGCGACAGCGACCGCGTCGGCATGATCCGCCAGGGCCTGAAGGCGAAGGTCCAGGACATGCTCCCCGGCGCCAGGCAGCGCCAGGACAATCCGGGGGAGTGACGGGCCTGGGGGTTGTCCCGACGGCCGGCTCGGTCGGCCGGGTGTGCGGCTGCGGCGCCTGGATGATCGTAGAAGTGTCCGTTGTGCGGTGTGAGGGGCGTTTCGCCGGGCACTCGGAGCTGTGACGCATTGGTCGGGTGTGCCCTGTGAGGTTCGCCCGTGAGGCGCCCCCTCGCATTGAGCCACCCGGACGGGTGCGTCCGGTGACACGCTCGGGGCGCGGGCTGCGAGGTGTACGTGTGTTTGACCTGATGACCCGGAACGACAGTGAGGGCGGTTCGGTGCTGGCCCCGTGGCGGGTGTACACCCCCCAGCACGACACCCAGCTGTTGACCCGGGCCCTGGACCGGGAGCACGTACCCGCTGGAGCCGCCGTCCTGGACGTGGGAACCGGTACCGGGGCCCTCGCCCTGGCCGCGGCCCGGCGGGGCGCCCACGTCACCGCCGTCGACAGGACCTACCGGGCCGTCCTCACCACCCGGCTCAACGCCCGGCTCGCCCGGCTGCCCGTCGAAGTCCTCCACGGCGATCTGTTCGGGCCGGTAGGCGGCCGCCGCTTCGACCTCGTCGTGAGCAATCCGCCCTACGTCCCGACGCCCGGGGCCGACCCGCGCCGTCACCGTGCCGCGGTGGCGTGGGACGCGGGCGTTGACGGACGTCTCCTGCTGGACCGGATCTGCCGGAGCGCGCACACGTCGCTGCGTCCCGGCGGCGTGCTGCTGCTCGTGCACTCCGCCCTGTGCGGCATCGCATCGACGCTGGCCGCGCTGGAGCGGTCGGGGCTCGACGCCCGGGTGACCGACCGGTGTCTCGTGCCGTTCGGTCCCGTGCTCCGCTCACGAGGGGCGTGGCTGCGGGACCGGGGACTCGTCGACGCCGACGAGGAGAAGGAAGAGCTGGTGGTCATCCGTGCCGAACGCATCCGCTGACCAGCCGAACGCCCCCGGTGAACAACCGCGCCGCGTCACGCTGGCGAATGACGGGCCGCTCCTCGTCGAAGGGCCGGTCGAGGTCGTACTCGACGACGGCAGCACCGCGCGCTCGGACCGCTTCACCGTCGCGCTCTGCGTCTGCCGGCGCAGCCGGTCCTACCCCTGGTGCGACACCAGCCACCGTCCCCGGGACAAGAGGCGGACCGCATGACCACCACCGCACCGCTCGCCCGTGGCCAGACAACCGGCCCCGCGCTGCCGCGCAGCAGGGGCGAACTCTCCCGCACGGTCCGCCAGGCACTGACCCGGCCCGCCGGGACACCGTTCCCGCAACGGGTGACGGCAGCGCACGCCGAGCCGTACGGCGACGATCTCCAACTGGCGCTCTACCTCTGCTACGAACTGCACTACCGAGGCTTCGCCGGTGTCGACCCCGGGTGGGAGTGGGAGCCCGGACTGCTGCGGCTGCGCGCGGAGCTGGAACAGCGCTTCCTGACCGCGCTCCGCGCCGACGCCGGCCCGCCGAGAACGGCCGGGGACGCCCTCGCGGACCTTCTCGTGGAACCCGTCGACGGCGACGGCCCCTCCCACTTCCTCGCGGAACAAGGGGAGTTGTGGCAGTTCCGCGAGTACGCCGCCCAACGCTCCCTCTATCACCTCAAGGAAGCCGACCCGCACGCCTGGGTCATCCCGCGGCTGACGGGACGCGCGAAGGCCGCGATGGTCGCCGTGGAGTACGACGAGTTCGGCGCAGGACGGCCCGAGCGCATCCACGCTCAGCTGTTCGCCGACCTGATGGCGGACCTCGGCCTGGACACGGCGTACGGACAGTACGTCGACACCGCCGGCGCGGAGATGCTGACGAGCGTCAACCTCATGTCCCTGTTCGGGCTCCACCGGGCGCTGAGCGGAGCCCTGGTGGGCCACTTCGCGGCCGTGGAGACGACCTCGTCGCCCGGCTCGCGACGCCTCGCCAACGGACTGCGACGGGTCGGCGCGGGCTCTGCCGCCGTCCACTTCTACGCCGAACACGTCGAGGCCGACGCGGTCCACGAACAGATCGTCCGCCGGGACGTCGTAGGCGGCCTCCTCGAAACCGACCCCTCCCTCGACGAGGACATCGCCTTCGGCGTCGACGCCACCGAACGGACCGAGAACCGGCTCGGCAACCACCTCCTCACGGCCTGGCGCGCCGGCCGCACCTCCCTGCGCACACCGCTGTGACCCACCGGCGGCGGCCGGGACATGGCCGTTGACGCCGGTCGACGCCCACAGCGGGCGCTGCGGATGCGCGCCGTCCGCCGCGAGCCGGTGCCCCTTCGCAGTGCGGATGCCCGGCCCTGGACGCCGTACGAGCGGAGTGCCTGGGTACCCGGCGACGGTGCCACCGTTCGAGACAGTCGAGGAGAGGCGTCGCGATGTCTGCGCAGTCCGAGCCCGAGTCCGCTCGGGAGGAGCACGGCACGCCGGAAGGGACGGGCGTGAACGGCTCGGACCCCGGAACGGCGGACGGCGTACAGGCGCAGGCGCCCTGGAAGCCGCCGCACCAAGAACCACGCGGCGGGCGCAGGCGGTCATGGGTGACCGTGGGGTTCGCTCTGGGACTGGGCGCGAGCCTGGCGTGGCTCGCCGTGCAGACCGTCATGCGGGTCAGTTCGATGCTGACCTTGCTGCTGCTGGCCGTGTTCATCGCGATCAGCCTGGAACCGCTCGTCCTCTGGTTCACGCGCCGGGGTCTGCGGCGCGGCTGGGCCGTCGCGATCGTGCTGACCGGCTTCCTCGTCGTACTGGGCGGATTCCTGGCCCTGGTCATTCCACCGGTGGCCAAAGAGATCACGGCACTGGTCGACGCGGTGCCCGGCTGGCTGGAGCAGGTCCACAACCACCAGTCCACGCTCGGCCGCCTGGAGGACCGCTACCACCTCGTCGAGAAGGCCAAGCAGCAGATCGGCTCGGGAGGCGGGGCGAGCGGCCTGGCGGGAGGTGTCCTGGGCGCGGGTCAGATCGTCCTCAGTACCGTCACGTCCACGGCGATCGTGATCACGGTGACCCTGTACTGCATGGCGGCCCTGCCGACCATGAAGCAGTTCGGCTACCGCTTCGTGGCGGCCAGTCGCCGTGAGCGTGTCGAGGGCGTCGCCGAGGAAATCATGAACCGGATAGGCAAGTTCATGCTCGGCAACCTCGTCACCTCGGGCATCGCCGGAGCGGCGACCTTCGGCTGGTGCGTGGCCACCGGCGTGCCGTACGCCGCCGCGCTGGGCGTCTTCACCGCCCTGATGGACCTGATCCCGATCGTCGGCTCCACCCTGGCCGGAGTCGTCGTTAGCCTCGTCGCACTCTCCGTGTCCCTGCCCATCGCGATCGCGACCGCGGTCTTCTACGTCGTCTTCCGGGTCGCCGAGGACTACCTCATCGTGCCCAGGGCCATGAAATTCGCCGTCGACGTCCACCCGCTGGTCACCGTCCTCGCGGTGCTGGTCGGCGGGGCGCTCCTCGGCATCATCGGCGCCCTCGTCGCCATCCCGGCGGCCGTCGCTGTCGGCCTGATCCTCGACGAGTACGTCTTCCCGAAGAAGGAGCAGGGATGAGGCGGAGCTGGCTCCCGGTGACCGCAGTCCGGACCCGGTATGCGGCCTCACCAGCATCATCGTCGGCGTCCGGGGTACTCGCGCCTCATGTCCCGGGCAACCTGTGCCAGACGAACCGCCCGGCTGACGCCCGACCACCCACGTCCCCGCTCCACGCAAGGAAAGTGACCTCGATGGCCACCGTGTCCCTCACCGGAGCGTCCAAGGAGGACGCCGCCACCGTCTTCGGCGTGCTACGGACGGCGTTCCCCACCGACCGGCCCGCAGACGACGTGCCCCAGGAGCAACCGGGCGACAACTCCGTCGTGTGGACCGCGGAGTTCGAGCCGACGCCGGAGTGGATCCCGACGGATCCGATGCCATTGGAGGGCTCGGTCTCCGCCACGCTCCAGGGCGGCTATGTCGCCGTGGACCAGCTGTTCGAAGCGCTGAGCACCGCGTTCGCCGTGGACCACTGGGGCGCGGCGTCGGGCGACCAGGAGAAGGAGGTCGACCTGCGCCTCGGCACCAAACAGTGACGGGACGGGAGACCGTAGGCACGCGACCGACCCACGAGGAGACGAGCGGCATGGTGCGGATCGGGTACACGACGATGACCGAGCAGGCCGGTCCGCGAGAACTCGTCGGTCACCTGGCCGACTTGCTGATCGCCACCGAACCCCGGCCGGAACCGATCTCCGCGTTCGCGGGCGCGCCCCAGTTCGTACGGCCCGAGGATCCCAGCGCCTTCACCGACAGGGAGTGGCCGGAGGCGGCGGAGGCAGGGCCGGTGCACAGGGAATCTTGAGACACGCTTTACACGGCGTACGCAACTGCGGCCCCGTCCTTTGATGTCTGACAGTGAGTCGGGCCCGTCAGGGCCGAAGAGCTAGAGAGAGTGGGGCAAGTCGTGGGACGGCGCAAGGGCAGCATAGGGATCGCACTCGTCACGGGTGCGATGCTGGTGGGCGCGAGTGCCTGCGGCGGGGGGGGCAGTGCCAAGGCGAGCGGCAGCGACGACGCGAAGGCGTCGGGGAAGCCGAGCGCGAGTGCCTCGCCCTCACCGACGAAGCCCTTGGGCCCGCCGATGCTGCTGGACACGATCACCCCACAGACCGGTACCACGGTCGGCGTGGCCATGCCCATCTCGGTGATCTTCACGAACCCGGTGGCGTCCAAGGCGCGTGCCACCGTCGAGAAGCACATGAAGGTGAGCGCCTCGCAGTCCGTGGTCGGCGCCTGGCACTGGATGGGCGACAAGCGCGTCGACTGGCGCCCGAAGACGTACTGGCCCTCCGGCACGACGGTGAAGATCGACGCCGACATGAAGGGCGTCAGCAACGGCAACGGCCGCTACGGCGTGCACAGTTACACACACACCTTCAAGATCGGCGACGACGTCCGCGCGGACGTCTCCGTCACCAACCACACCATGAAGGTGACCAAGAACGGCGCGGCGGTGCGCACCCTGTCGATCAACGCGGGCAGCGCCGAGTACCCGACGTGGGACGGCACGATGGCCGTCATCGACAAGCAGGAGAAGGTCCACATGACCTCCTGCAGCGTCGGCATCAGCTGCGACAAGGGCAGCCCCAACTACTACGACCTGACGCTGCCCTGGGACATCCACCTCACCCAGTCCGGCACCTACGTGCACTACTCGACCGGCGACCCGAACCCGGGCAGCGGCAGCGCCCGCGGCTCGCACGGCTGCGTCCACCTCTCCCTGTCGGACGCCAAGTGGTTCTACGGCCAGGTCAAGCAGGGCGACCCCATCACGATCACCGGATCGCCCCGAGGCAAGGCCCCGGCCGACAACGGCTACGCCGACTTCAACCTCGGCTGGGACCAGTGGCTCGCGGGCAGCGGCTCCGGCGAGGGGACGACCGCGGCGCTGTGACGCTCTGACGCACCACGACGACGGCGCCGGCCGGCATCTCGATGATGCCGGCCGGCGCCGTCGTGACGACAGGTGCGCGTCAGCAGGTGCGCCCGGCGTAGTGGGCGCCCTGGATCTTGCGGGCGGAGCCCAGCCACGTCGTACCGTGCCCGACACACCGCTCGTAGTCGCGTGCCCGGGCGACCTCGACCTTGATGACGACCCGCGAGTCGTCGGTGGTGCAGTGGCGGTAGAAGGCGTCGGAGCCGGTCTCGTAGAACCCGCACGGACCGGTGGTCGCCGGACTGGCGGCGGCCACCGTGCCGAAGGACGTGAGCACGAGTGCGACGGAACCGAGGGCGCTGGTCACCAGACGACGAACACGCAAAGGGAGACTCCCAGGTCAGTGGCGGGACAGTCCTGAATGGCCTGTGCCCGCCGATCAGTTGGACGCGCGCCCCAGGATCGCCGCGCTGACCTGCGCGGTCGGTCGAATGCCGTGACGTTCACCCGGCGAATCGATTTGTCGCTACATCAATCGGATGGTTCCGACCTCTAGCCGCGCGCCAGTCGCCCTCTAGTCGCGCAGGAAGCCCAGCACCTGCTGGACGAACAGGTCGTGGTGCTGGAAGAGCGCGCCGTGCCCGGAGTCCGGGTAGATGCTCAGCTCGGCGTCGGGCAGTTGGTGCGCGAGGTGGAACGAGCTGATCGTCGGGATCATCGTGTCGTCGTCGCCGTTGACCACGAGGACGGGCCGGTGGACGTCGGCGAGACCGGCGCTGGAGCTGCTCTTCTCCCACTTGGCCAGGGCGGTCACCTGGGCACCGATGGTCTCGTTGGTCACCTCGGTGTCGCGGTCCTGGGTCCGCTGCTCCAGGCGGCCCAGGAAGGCGTCGGCGGCGGCCTGACTGGTCGGCGTGGGCGAGAAGAACAGGAAGTGCTTGGGGTGCTTGCCCTCGGCCGTCGCGTTCTGGATGGCGTTCTGCAGCACGGTGAACGTGTTGGCGGGGCCCGCGTCGCCCGCGGGGGAGGTGCCGGCCAGGACGACCCGGCGGACCAGGTCGGGTCGCCGCTGCACGATCTCCTGAGCGACCATCCCGCCCAGTGAGAAGCCGAGCAGGTCGACCGTGGTCAGCCCGAGGGCCTCGATGAACGCCACC
This sequence comes from Streptomyces xylophagus, assembly GCF_000716435.1. GTDB lineage: Bacteria > Actinomycetota > Actinomycetes > Streptomycetales > Streptomycetaceae > Streptomyces > Streptomyces xylophagus. Next base: position 273,980 of record NZ_JNWO01000003.1, on the reverse strand, counting down.
GCGTCGGCAGCCATGGCCTCGACGCTGTCGGGCGTGGTGCCGCCGGAGGCGCCGACACCCCGGAGGTCGACCAGGACGACGCGGCGCGCGGCGGCCAGGCCGTCGACCACGGCGGGGTCCCAGTCGTCGAGCACCGCGGTGAAGTGGTGCAGGAGCACCAGCGGGGTGCCCGTGGAGGCGCCGACCTCGCGGTAGGCGAAGGGAGTGCCGTCGACGTCGACGGTCCTGGTGACGGCTTCGTTGTGGGTAGCGGTCGCAGACATGATCGTGCTCTTTCCGTGGAGGACTTCGTGCTGATGACAGGGGTCGACGCCATGGCGTAGCGATCGTTATATAACGAGCGCTACGCTACGATGTCATGGAGCGGAACGCAAGCAGGCGAGGGACGAGGAAGGACGGGCGAGGGCGCGCGATGCGGTACCCGAAGGACCACAAGAAGCAGGCCAGGGCGGCGATCCTGGCCACGGCGGCGCACACGCTGAAGGAGAAGGGATTCCAGGGCGTGGGGGTCGACGGTCTCGCCGCCTCCGCCCAGGTCACCTCGGGCGCCCTCTACTCGCACTTCGGCAGCAAGGAGGCGTTCCTCGAGCAGGTCGTGGACGCGCAGCTCGGCGCCGAGTTCACCGTCGTCGACGACCCCGACCCGGCCGAACGGCGGCGCAGGCTCGTCGAGTTCCTCGGCGTCTACCTCAGCGACGACCACCGCGAGGACGTCGCCCACGGCTGCGTCATGCCGGCGCTGAGCGCGGACGTGTCCCGGGCGGGAGACTCCGTCCGCGAGGCCTACCAGCGCCGCGTACTCGACGTGGTCGCGCTCCTCGCCCCCGCCATGCAGGGCACGGCGGAAGAGCGGGAGGAGCGGGCCTGGGCCATGGTCGCCGCGATGGTGGGCGCGGTCACTCTCGCACGCGCACTACCTGCCGGCGAACAGGCCAAGAGCGTCCTCGACGCGGTACTTCAGGCCACCAGGAAGGCCGTTACGGATTCTCCGGCAGCCTGAAGCCGCCGGGCCGGTGAGCCTCGCCCACCTGGTGTCGCGCGCCCGTGCCGAGGGCCGGGTGCGCTCCGACGCCGATCCCGAGGACCCGGGGCGCCTGCTCCCGGCCGCGCTCCAGGGCGGCGCCACGCTGGCCCACGTCCATCGGCGGCCGACCGCCCTGGAACGCTCCCTCGACACCGCGGTCGCGGGACTCACGGCGCGTTATTCGCCGGTGAACTCCTCCACTACGCAACGGACCGTGCCGCGCACCAGGCCGATCTCCGGCTCCGCCCAGCGCAGTCCGCCGCCGACGGAGGAAAGCGGTGTGAGCGGCTGTGGCGCGGACCCTTCGACGTCCGGTCGGTACAAGTACAGCCGTTGGTCCGGGAGTTGGACGATCGCCACCAGCACACCGTGGTCGTCGGCTGCCGTCGCCCAGGGGCGTCCGCCGTACTCGATGACGCGGCTGCGGATGTTTCAGGGCTCCGGCAGCACGGTCTCGGCTGCGGCATCCGGGCGCTTGCGTACGAGGGCGGAGCGTCCGCCTTCCTGCGGGCGGGGCTCGATCCACCACAACTCCTCGCCCTGGAAGCCGACACAGGACGGTGCCGCGATCTGGCCCGCGGTCATTCCGCGCGAGGCCAGGTCCGCTGTGATCGGTGAGGTCCAGGAGCCGTGGGGGAGAGGGGTGTGCGGCACGTCTCGTATCCGTCCGTGGAGGGAGGGTCAGACCAGCCCCGCGTAGTGCACGGTCAGGGCGATCTGGACGCGGTTGGTGTGTTCCAGCTTGGTGAGGATGTGGGAGACATGGGCCTTGACGGTGGCCACGCTCATGTACAGCTCGGCCGCGATCTCCGCGTTGGTCCTGCCCTGCCCCACGGCTACGGCGACTTCGCGCTCCCGGTCGCCCAGCCGGTCGAGCCGGACGCGTGCTTCGGCGGCCTCCGGTCGGCGCGGGGTCGTTCCGTCGCCCTGGGTGACCCGGGCGATGAGCTGCTCGGTCACCGCGGGGGAGAGCACCGGCTCGCCCGCCTTCACCCTGCGGACCGCCGCGACGATCTCGGCGGGCGGGGTGTGCTTGAGGAGGAAACCGGCCGCGCCCGCGCGCAGCGCGCCGAGGACCTGTTCGTCGTCCTTGAAGGTCGTCAGCATCACGACGGCCGGGGCGCCGGGGCGGGCGCGGAGCAGTTCGGTCGCCTTGAGGCCGTCCACGCCGGGCATGCGGATGTCCATCAGCACCAGGTCGGGGGCGTGCTCCTCGACCAGGGCGAGAACGTCGCCGCCGTCCGCGGCCTCGGCCACGACCTCGATGTCGTCGGCGCCGCTGAGCATCAGCCGGAGTCCTGAGCGGACCAGCGGGTCGTCGTCGACGAGGAGCACACGGATCATGCCGGCCAGGGTAGCCAGGCCCGGAGCACGTAATCCGCTCCGGCCCTGCCGTGACGGAATGTGCCGCCCGCCAGCGCGACCCGCTCCTCGATGCCGATCAACCCTTGCCCGGCCCCCGGTATGCCGTCGCGCACGGCACCTCGTCCGGCCGGATTGGCCAGCTCCAGGGTGAGCCCGTCGCCGGGGCCGCCCTCCGCCGTGATCCTGACCGGCGCACCGGGGGCGTGCTTTCTGGCGTTCGTGAGTCCTTCCTGGACGATCCGGTAGGCCGCGAGCCCGGCGATGCCCGTCGGACCGCCCGGTCCGACGCCGCGCATGTCGAGGTCGACCTTCATACCGACGTCCTGCGACTCCCTGACCAGGTCGGGCACCTCGGCGAGACCGGTCTGCGCGGGGCGGGTGCTACCGTCCGCGCCCGGACTCCCGTCCGGCGACCGCAGTACCTGGAGCACCACCTGAAGATCTTCCAGCGCCTGGTGCGAGCTCTCCCTGATCACGGCGGCGGCACGGGTGGTCTCCTGCGGGGACGCGCCCGCGTTGAACTCCAGCGCACCCGCGTGGACGCTCAGCAGCGACAGCCGGTGCGCCAGCACATCGTGCATCTCCCGCGCGATGTCCTCCCGAGCCTCGCGCTGGGCGCGCTGGGCCCGCAACACCGCCTCCGCCTCGGCCCGTTCGGTGCGCTCGCTCAGGGAGCGGACGAACAGACCCCAGCCGATCGCGGCGGCGATCAGGACCGTGAGGATCACCGTGTTGGCGATCGGCACCCCGGAGACGTAGGGACTGGTCAGGAAGTGGACCGGGATCGGCAGCAGTGCCAGCAGTGCGACGGTGAGGAGGGTGCGCGGGGGCCTGAGGACGGCGACCGTGAAGAGCGCCACGATCAACGGCACCACAGCCGGAGTGATCATCGCGGCCCCTATCGCCACGACGGCGACAGCGGTCGGCCATCGCCTGCGCCACCACAGCATCCCGATGGCGACCAGGGAGACCGGGTTCACCGCCCAGGTGAAACCGAGCAGCAGCGGCGACGTGAAGCTCAGCCGGTCGAACGGCCAGGTGCCGGAACCCAGTCCAGGGCTCAGCGCCAGATCGCCCCTGATCTGGACCAGGGAGAGGGCGGCCGACAGCACAAGGGCCAGCACCACCATGCCGAGGTCGATCGTCTTCTCACGCCGGTAACCGCTCACAAGCGACAAATGTAGAGCGGTCGCAGACGGGAGCCCCACAGACTTTGGTCTAGAGACTTTGGTCGGTACGGGGAGACGCGAGTACCGACTTTGGGCCGAAGCCGGCCGTGGACCGGCGCTTCTAGCGTTCCGGCATGACCGAAAGAACCGATCTCACCGATCCACGAGAGAGCCCGGCGCTGGAGGCGGTCGGCCTCGGCAGGCGGTACCGGCGTGGCTGGGCTCTGCGGGACTGCACGTTCCGGCTGCCGGCCGGGCGGATCTGCGCGCTGGTCGGTCCGAACGGCGCCGGCAAGACGACCCTGCTGTCGCTGACCGCCGGCCTGTCGGAACCGAGCACCGGCACCGTCCGGCTGGGCGGGCACCCGGCCCGGTCCGCGGAGGCCCGCCGGCACACCGCCTTCCTCAGCCAGGAGAAGGCGCTCTATCCGCGCTTCCGGGTGTCCGACACGCTGCGCATCGGCCGTGAGCTGAATCCGACCTGGCACCAGGAGACCGCCGAACGCATCGTCGCGGCCGGAGACATCCCGATGGACGCCAGAGTCGGTACCCTGTCCGGCGGTCAGCGCACCCGGGTCGCCTTCGCCCTGGCCCTGGGGAAGCGGCCACGGCTGCTGCTCCTGGACGAACCGATGGCCGACCTGGACCCGCTGGTCCGGCGACAGATGATGGACACGCTGATGGCCGAGGCCGCCCAGCACGGTGCGACCGTCGTGATGTCCTCCCACCTGGTCTCCGAACTCGACGGCGTCTGCGACTTCCTGGTGCTGATCGGCGGCGGCAAGGTCAGACTGGCCGGCGATGTCGCCGAACTGATCGGCGCCCACCGGACCGTCTCCGCCCCCGATGCCCAGGCCCACCGACTGGCAGGCCTGCCCGGCCAGTTGACCGTCGACACCCGCAGCGCGGGCGGCCGCACCACGGCACTGATCCGCCCCCAGGGCCCGCTTCCGGCAGACGCCGAGCCGGTCCTGCCGAGCCTGGAGGAACTGCTCCTGGCCCATCTGCGGACGGACGACGTGCCCCCTCTGATCACCTCCGCCGCACGTCCCGGCGCGCACCACGAGGTGATGGTGTGAGCGGCGCCCTGATCTCCAACCGCCCCTCGGCCCGGACCAGTTGGCGACCACGACTGCGCGGGCTGACCTGGCTGGTCTGGCGGCAGAACCGGCTGGCGTTCTGGATCGGCCTCGGCGTCGCGGCCGTTGTCGCGGTGTACGCGATCGTGCGGCACCAGGAGATGACGACCGCCATCGCCCAGGGACATCTCGACGCCTGCCGGGGCACCACCGTCCCGGCCGGGGACTGCTCCCACAAGCTCAACTCCTTCACGCAGACCTACCAGTTCCCGATGCGCAGGCCCCTCCAGGCCATGCTGGCGCTGCCGTTGGTCTTCGGCATCTTCCTCGGCGGCCCGCAGCTGGCACAGGAGTGGGAGTCCGGCACTTACCGGACCGTGTGCGCGCAGTCCGTCACTCGGACGCGCTGGTTCGCGGCCAAACTCCTCGTCCCCGTGGCCCTGACGGTACTGATCAGCGGGACGATCGCCGCCGCGATGACGTGGTGGTGGCAACCCGCGGGGTCCCTGCTGGGCGCCTGGTTTCCCTGGTGGCAGTGGTATCCGTACGACGGGATCGGCCCCGTGGTGGTGGGCCTGTCCGTGCTGTCCCTGCTGATCGGCGTGACCGCGGGCCTGATCCTGCGCCGTACCGTCCTGGCGATGGGCGCGACCGTCGTCCTGGGCGCGGGCGCGCTGTATCTGCTGGAGTCGGTCCGGGGTCAGCTGCTGCCCACCACCCTGGCCACGGTTCAGCGCACGACCGGCTCCGCCGCTCCCTCGAACGCGTGGGTGCTCCACGAGGGGCTGGTCGGCGCCACCGGGCGACGGGTCCCGGACCTGGTCGGCTGCTACGCGGCCGACGACTACCCGAAGTGCCTTGCCCAGCACGGCAGGACGGGCCGCTGGGCGGAGTTCCATCCGGCATCCCACCTGTGGCCCCTGCAGTGGGCGGAGACCGGCCTGTGTCTGCTGCTGGCGGCCGGGCTGGCCGGCCTGTGTTTCTGGTGGATCCGCCGCCGCCCGTCCTGAACCCCTGCCCCGCACCCGACCCAGGGAAAGGTCTCCCATGCCCTTCTCCGCGCGAATACGCCGATCGCGGCTGCTCGTCGCCCTCGCGGCAACGGCGATCACCGCCCTCGCCGTGACTGTGACACTGGCCCTGACGGTCACGACGTACGACCACACCTCGCCGCGCGCCGCCCGGAACAAGGCGTCCGGAACGGTCGCCGCCGGCGCCGTCGACTGCCGCAGGGCGAAGTGTGTCGCCCTCACCTTCGACGGCGGCCCCAGTCCTACGACCCCTCGCCTGCTGGACATCCTCAAGCGGGACCATCTGCACGCGACGTTCTTCCTCCAGGGCAAGGGCCATATCGCCAAGTACCCGGAGATCATCCGGCGGATCGCCGACGAGGGACACGAGATCGGCAACCACACCTGGAACCACAAGGTCCTCACCCGGATCGACGCGGCCGACGCCCGCGAGGAGTTGACCCGCACACAGGACGCCATCGAGAGGATCACCGGCACCAGACCCGTCCTGATGCGTCCGCCGGAGGGCCGCACCAACCGCAAAGTGGCCGAGATCTGCCGGGAGTTGGGCCTGGCGCAGGTGCTGTGGAGCGTCACGGCCAAGGACTACGAGACGACCGACTCGGCCCTGATCACCAAGAGGGTGCTCGACCAGACCCACCGCGACGGCATCATCCTCCTGCACGACCTGCACAAGGGGACCGTGCCCGCCGTCCCGGGCATCATCAAGGCACTTGAGCAGCGCGGTTACACCATCGTCACGGTGTCCCAGCTGCTGGCCCCCGCCGAGCCCCGGCCGGGGATGGTCTACCGGCCCTGAACAACCGGGGTGGTCTCGATGCCCAATTCGGTGCGCAGTCGCTCCACGGTCGCCTTGTCGAGTTCGGTGTGGCGCAGGTCGGCCGCCTCCAACTGCCGTAGTGCGAAGAGGGATTCGGGGAGGGTGCGGAGTTCGTTGAAGGACAGGTTGACGCGGCGCAGCCCGGGCATGCGGGCGAACGCGTCGTCGGGCAGGGCGGTGAAGGCCGTGCGCACGACCTGACCGCCCTGGGTCTTCTCGCCCCAGCCGTCGATCTCCAGGTGTTCCAGGGTCGTGATCTCCCAGACGCCGGCGAGGAGTTCACGGCCGGGCTCGGGCTGGAAGGACCAAGGGGTCCTGCCGCTCAGCCGCAGGACCCGCAGACGGGGCAGCCTCGCCAGGTCGGGCAGACGCGGCAGCAGGGCGGACAGGGAGCCGCGCAGGTCCAGTTCCTCCAGGGCGGTCAGGGCCAACAGGTCGTCCGGGACGGTCTCCAGGAACACCTGGGAGAGGTTGAGGGAGCGCAGTGCGGGCAGCCGCGTCACGGGTGTCGGGAAGGCGACCAGGGAGTTGTACTCGCCCGGTTGGAGGTTCGAGAGGTCCAGTTCGCGCAGGGTGACCAGGCGGGCAATGGCCTCGGGGACGGGGCAGGTCAGCCGGGCGGCGCGGAGCACTTCGAGCCGGGGCAGGTCGCCGAGTTGCTCGGGCAGGGTCGTGAAGGCGTTGCCGGAGATGTTCAGGACACGCAGGTTGCGCAGCCGTCCGACGGACTCCGGCAGACCCGTCAACTCCGTCCCGGAGACGTCGAGTTCCTCCAGGGCGGTCAGTTCGCCGATGCGCTCGCCGAGTTCGCCGATGGCGTCGTTGTCCGCGAGGGACAGCACGCGCAGGTTGGTGAAGGCGTAGAGCTGCTCGGGGAATCGGCGGAGTTTGCGGTCGGACAGGTCGAGCTCGGTGACCTCCGCCGCGCGCGGGAGCAGCGCGTCGAGCTCGTCCAGTGCCAGCAGGTGGCTGGGCCGGATGCCGGGGCGCAGGACGGGCTGTCCCGCCCGCAGCGCGGCGCTGATCGCGCGTTCGTCGGCGGTCTCGTCCTTGGCGAGGAGCCCGGGCAGGACGAGGTCGTCCAGTTCCTCATCGGTGAAGTCGACGGGGTGACTGGTGCGGTGCGGGTCGGCGATGAGCAGTGCCTCCGGCTGCCCGGCGAAGTCCATGTTGAAGTAGAGACTGCTGATCACGGCCTCGGCACGGGTGCGGCCACCCACGGTGAGGAAACCACCGTCGTCGCCGTAACTGCCCTGGATCACACCGGAGATACTCACATCGCCCCGCACGACCACGCTCGGGCAACCGGACAGCAGCACATGGCGAGCCCGCAGATCACCGGTGACCAGCAGGAAGTTGCCGCTCTGGGAATCCCACCACTCCACATCCCCGCCGACGGTCAGATCGCCGTCCACGATCGTGTTGTACGGCACCCAGTCGCCGTCCGGCTCGGCCTCCAGGCCGCCCGCGACCGTCAACCCGCCCTCGTAGAGCCGTATTTCCTGCTCGTCGGCGAAGTCCTGGTACGGATGGCTGACATCGGCGGAGACACCGAAGCGCTCTTCGGCCTCTTCCACGGTGATGACGCGGTAGCCGGTCGGTGAAGTGGTCGTGGTCATGCGCCGGATGGTAGGCGGTGCCACCGACAACCCGGGCAAGTAGGTTCCGTCCATGGGCGAACACCGTGAAAGGAACGACGACGTGCGGCACATGAGGGCAGTCCCGTTGGACGAGGCCGACGAGCGCTTCGGAGTGCGGTCGTTGTTCCACCTCGGGGCGAACGCCGACGCGGAGGTCGTCGTCTTCAGCGGTGACGCCGCGCTGGAGCAGCTGCCGCTCGACTTCTCCCACCTGGATTCCTGGACCGGGCTGGCGAAGGCGTCACCGGACATGTTCCTGGGTGTCGTCGTCGACGGAGGCCTCACCGTCACCGACTGGATCACCAACTGGGAGTGGGATTTCGGCCCGTTCCTCCTGGTGCGCGGCGACGTACGGGCCAAGAACCTCGCCACGGCGGGCAGTGAGGTCCTGGTCGAGGGAGACCTCGACGTGACGCAGACCCTCGCCGGGATCTACAACCACGGGCACACCGTCATCAAGGGCGACACCCGTGCCGAAGTCGTGCTGACCGACCAGCACTTGACCGAGTTCCACGGCGGCCTCCGCGCCGAACTCGGCGTCGCCGGCAACTTCCTCCGGGTCGCGGACCCGGCGACGGTCCAGGTCAACGGCTGGGCAGGGTATGTCTGCGACCTTCGGGGGCAGATCCTGCCGGGCCTCGGTACGCGGTCGACCCGGGCACTCCGTGCCCTCGACCCCGACTTCCGGGAACTGGACAGCAGGTCGATCCTGAAGGCGGTCGAGGCCGGACGCTCCCTGCTGCACACCCCCGATCCCCTCGGCGTCAGGACACCGGCCGACGAGATCCGCGACGCACTGCGCCTCGCCGGGCTCCGGGAGCACGACCGCTGGGACGACGGTTTCGTCGTCGGCGCCGGTCAGGACGGGGAATCGTACGAGGTCTACTTCTGCGAGGCCGACGAACCGGAGGAGCCTGGTGTGCAAGAAGCGCTGAACTCTGCTGTGGAGATGGTCCGTTACGCCGAGGCCCTGACCGCTGCCGGATACGAGGTGACCGTCGATCTCCACGAGGAGGACGTGTTGCTGGTCCGCCGCTGAGCGGTGTGCGGGGTGTGATGCCGCCGGACGGACATCGAAGCGCGGGCTCGGGGCACGCGACAGGACGGGACGCGAACCGTGCGCCCGCATCTCGGCTCGTCCAGTGTTTCCAGGAAAGGCATCATGACGTCGTCTCATACGCACAAGTGGGGGCTGCGGAACGGGAGTTCCAACAACCGGAGCCATACGCCGGGAAAGGCCGAGGGGAAGCAGGCGCTGGCTGTCACCGGGCGCGCCGGATTCGTCGCACGCGGCGTCGTCTACGTCCTCGTGGGCGCTCTCGCCCTGCAGATCGCGTTCGGCGGCGGTGGCCGGGAGGCGGACCGGCAGGGGGCGTTGCAGCAGGTCGCGGCGCAGCCCTTCGGGAAGGTCATGCTGTGGCTGCTCGTCGTCGGCTTCGGCTGCATGACGATCTGGCGGGCATCCGGGGCGATCCTCGACAACGGGCCCTCGCGCAAGGTCGGTTCGCGGTTGCTCGACGGAGGCCGGGCCGTGTTCTACGGCTTCGTCTGCTGGGGAACGGCGTCCTTCGCCGCCGGGACCGGTGGATCGTCCGGCAGCGACGCGAAGTCGCAGGACTGGACCGCCTCGGCGCTGAAGCTGCCGGCCGGTCAGGAGCTGGTGGGTCTTGTGGGCTGCGTCCTGATCGGTGTCGGCGCGACCCTCGCCGTACGGGCGGTGATGCGGCGTTTCCTGAAGAAGCTGGAGACGGAGAAGATGAGCCGCCGGGTACGGCAGGTCGTCACCGGTCTGGGCGTGGGCGGCGGGGTGGCGCGCGGTGTCGTGTTCGCCGGCGTGGGTGTCTTCGCGCTGATCGCGGCCGTCCGCTTCGACCCCCACCAGGCCAAGGGCATGGACGCCACGCTGCGCACCTTCGCGCACACTCCGGCGGGCCCCTGGCTGCTGGTCGCCGTGGCGATCGGGCTGGTCCTCTTCGGCGGTTTCTCCTTCGCGTCGGCACGCTGGCGCCGCCTGTGAACCGGCGCCCGAAACCGTCGTAGAACAGACAGCGGGGGTGGGAGAAGGCGCGATCTTCACGTGTTGGCGGAATCGTGAGGTCCGCGTAGACATGCTTGCGCGCGAAGGGGGCACGCGACGTTCGACCTGTTCCCCAGCTAAGGCGGCATCGTGGCTTCCTCCGTGAACGCCCTCGACGCAACTGCTCCTTCCCGCACGGGAGCACCGGAGGTCGTGGACGACCTGCCGTGGATCGAGGACGGGGGCAAGGTCGCTCCCAAGGACGCGCGCGTGTTGTCCCGGCTGTTCCTGGACCGGCTGCAGGAGTTGGAGGAGGGCACCCGCGAGTACCAGTACGCGCGGAACACGCTGATCGAGATGAACCTGTCCCTGGTGGCCTTCGCGGCGCGCCGGTTCCGCAACCGGGGCAGCGGTGACATGGAGGACGTGATCCAGGTCGGCACGATCGGCCTGATCAAGGCCATCGACCGGTTCGACCTGTCGCGCGAGGTCGAGTTCACCTCCTTCGCGATTCCCTACATCGTCGGCGAGATCAAGCGTTTCTTCCGTGACACCACCTGGGCCGTGCACGTGCCCCGGCGCCTGCAGGAACTCCGCGTCGACCTCGCCAAGAGCAAGGAGACCCTCGCCACCCGGCTGGGCCGCAACCCGACGGTGAAGGAACTCGCCGCCCACCTGGAGCTCACCGAGGACGAGGTCATCGAGGGCCTGGTCGCCGCGAACGGCTATGTCGCGGGCTCGATCGACACCCCGAGCGGGGACGACGAGGCCGACAGCGCTCCCAAGTACGCGGACACGATGGGTGACGCCGACCCGGCCCTGGAGCTGTTCGAGGATCTGCACACGCTCGGTCCGCTGCTGCAACAGCTCGACGCGCGGGAGCGGACCATCATCGAGATGCGCTTCGGCCAGGAGCTGACCCAGGCCGAGATAGGCCGCGAACTGAACCTCTCGCAGATGCACATCTCCCGCCTGCTGAACCGCACCCTCAAAAAGCTCCGCACCGGCCTCCTCCCCACCTGATCCCGCACCCGCACGGCACCGAAAGGACCACCAGGGATGAGCGCCGCCCACGATCCCCTGCACCAGCCCTCCGCACCGATCGTCACGGAGCCGGTCCCGGACCTCCAACTGCAGATGCTGGTACGGCTGATCGGCCAGGACGCGACCGCCGCCCTGCCCGTCACCCTCACCGTCGGAGGCTCCTTCCTCCACGGCGACCTGATCTCCCACGAGGCATGGACCACCGAGTGGGCGCACACCCTGCACGGCGTCGACGGCCCCGGCGCGCAGCTGCTGGAGCGGTTCCCGCAGCAGGTCGACGAGGCGGTCGAGGACAAGCAGGGACGGCACACACCGCAACGGCTGCCGCAGTGGATCCACCTGCGCGATGCCATCGGCGTCGCCGGAGCGGGCGGGTCGGTGGTCATGCCCCTGTGGCGCGGGCGGCTCACGGACGTGTCCGGCTGGTCCCTGGGCAAGCCGAAGTAGGCGGCGCCGACGGGTGCCACAGGGTGGGCACAACGGGTGGACAGGGAAGCGGTCTGTGAGGATGAGCCGCATGAGCGCGCTGAGCAGGAACCATGTGACGGTGTCGGGCCGGCCCGGAGGGCCCGTGGTGATGCCGGCCCACGGGTTCGGGTGCGACCAGCACATGTGGCGACTGGTGGTGCCGCTCCTGGAACGCGAGTGCACGGTGGTGCTCTTCGACCATGTGGGCGCCGGACGCTCCGATCTCTCGGCGTGGAGCCGGGAGCGCTACTCCACACTGGACGGCTACACCGAGGACGTGCTGGAGATCTGCGACGAACTGGCGCTCGGCCCGGTGACGTTCGTGGGGCACTCGGTGAGCGCGATGATGGGTGTCCTCGCCGCGGCGCGCGAGCCGAAGGCGTTCAGCGGTCTGGTGCTGCTCGCCCCCTCGCCGTGTTTCATCGACGATCCCGCCGTCGGCTACCGCGGCGGTTTCAGCGCCGAGGACATCGACGAGCTCCTGGAGTCGCTGGACGCCAACTATCTGGGCTGGTCCGGCGCCATGGCACCGGTGATCATGGGCAATCCCGAGCGCCCGGAACTGGGGGAGGAGCTGACCAACAGCTTCTGCCGCACCGATCCCGACATCGCCCGCGTCTTCGCCCGTGTCACGTTCCTTTCCGACAACCGCGAGGATCTCGCCGCGGTCACCGTGCCCACTCTGGTCGCGCAGTGCTCCGGGGACGCGATCGCGCCCCCGGAGGTCGGAGCCTTCGTCCAGGCCCGGATCCCGGGCAGCCGGCTGGTCACCCTGAACGCGACCGGGCACTGCCCCCAGCTCGCCGCACCGGAGGAAACGGCCGCCGCGATCACCGACTTCGTGGCAGCCACGCGCTGATGAGCACCGGCGGCGACAGCGAGAACGGCGAGCACCGACATCCCGGGAAGCAGCCCGGCGAGGACCACGCGGCGTTCTCCGCACTCCTCGAGGACAGCGCCGAGGACCTGTACGAACACGCGCCGTGCGGTTACCTCTCCACACTGCTCGACGGCACGATCGCGAAGATCAACAAGACCCTGCTCGACTGGCTCGGCTACGACCACGGCGACCTGGTGGGCCGCAGGACCTTCTCCGACCTGCTGACCGTGGGCGGCCGTCTCTACCACGAGACCCACTTCGGCCCGCTGCTGCGTATGCAGGGCGAGGTCAGCGGAATCGCCCTGGAACTCAAGGCGACCGACGGCAGCCGGCTGCCCGTACTGGTGACCTCCACGGTCAAGACCGGCGGCGACGGGCAGCCGCTGCTGATCCGCACCACCGTCTTCGACGCCCGCGACCGCCGTGCCTACGAGACGGAACTGCTGCGCGCCCGGAAGGAGGCCGAACTCGAACGCGAGGAACTCAAGCGCCTCAACGCCACCCTCCAGCAGACCCTCCTGCCCCCAACTCTCGTGAACGTGCCCGGACTTGACGTCGCCGCGCACTACCACGTCGCCTCCACCGACATGGTCGGCGGCGACTTCTACGACCTCTTCCCGCTCTCCGCCGGGGCCTGGGGGCTGTTCCTCGGGGACGTGTGCGGCAAGGGCGCCGCGGCGGCGGCCGTCACCTCGCTGGCCCGCTACACGCTGCGCGCCGCCGCCGTCTACGACCCCGACCCGGCCGCCGTCCTGGGCAACCTCAACACCGTCCTCAACCACGAGTACAACGGCCACGACCCGCGCTTCTGCACCGTCGTCTTCGGACTGCTCACCCCTGAGGGCGATCGCGGAGGCTTCCGCATCACCTTGGCCAGCGGCGGCCACCCGCCGGCCCTGCTGCTGCGCGCCGACGGCAGTGCCGACCACCTGCACACCCCGGGCGGACAGCTCATCGGTGTCCTGCCCGACGCCCACATCGCCACCGCCACCGTCCACCTGGCGGCGGGCGACACCCTGCTGCTCCACACGGACGGACTCACCGAGGCCCGCCCGGCCCGCAACAGCGACGGCGACCGCTACGGCGACGAAGCCCTCCTCGACTTCGCGCGCGCCCTGGCGCCCACCACCGCCTCCGCCGCCGTCGCCGCGATCCGCGACCTGCTCGACACCTTCGGCACCGGCGTCGACGACGACACCGCCGTCCTCGCCATCAACGTGCCCCGACCGACCAGCGAAGAGCAGCCGTGACCCGACTCGCCGTCCACACCCGGACCACCCCCGCGGGGCCCGTCGTCGAACTCACCGGAGAGCTCGACTACGACAGCTCCTCCCAGGTGCGCGATCTCCTGCCCGCGCTGGCACTCCAGGACGGCCAGCAACTCGTCGTCGACATGACAGGTGTCACGTTCTGCGACTCCAGCGGCATCACCGCCCTGCTCGCGGCCCGCAACCACGCCCTCGCCGCGCGGGCAGGCATCGCCCTGGCGGCGGTCCCCGACCGCGTCAGCCGTATCTTCCAGATGGTCGGTCTTGACCAGGTCTTCCCGACCCACCCCACCGCTCAGGCGGCCGAAGCGGCCTGGACACCTCCGGCGACCCGCCCTTGAGACGTCGTCAACGGGCGAGGTAGAAACGGATGGTGGTGCTGTCCGGGGCCGTGTGGAGGCGGACGAGATCGGCGACGTAGTGCACCAGGAGGAGACCGCGCCCGCCGGGCTGGTCGCGTGAGGCGGGGCGGCGGCCGGCCAGCGGATCGCTCAACCGGCCGTGGTCCTGGACCTCGCAGACGATCTGCTCGCCCTCGGCCCAGATCCGCAGCGTCCCCGACCCGCCTCCGTGCAGCACGCTGTTGGTGGTCAACTCCGCGACGGCCAGGGTCAGATCCTGCAGTCGCGCGCCCGCCAGGCCCAGCCGCTCGGCCTCCTGGACCGCGAACCAGCGGGCCTTGGGGAGATCTCCCGTGTCGAACGCGAGGGTGGACGCGCCCGGTGGGTAGGGGAGCGGCTTGTTGTAGCGGGCGATCACCCGCTGCGGATCGTAGGCCTCGCTGGGCAGTTCACGGTCTTCGTCGATGACGACCGGATGGGTGGCCCAGGCGTCGGCGAGCACCTGCGGCTCCAGTCGGTCCGCGTCGTACGGGCACAGGATCGTCGCCTCGCGCTCCCCGAACGCGGCGTTGATCAGCGCCTCGTGCTGGACGCACGCCGGGTACTCGACGGCGGTACGGCCGGGCCAGATCGGTTCCCCGATGATCCGCACCCGGCGGCCCGAGTGGGAGTCGGCGAAGGCCCGCAGCACACCGGGGATGATCCGCCCCGGATTGCGGCCGACCTCGGTCATGTCGAGGAACCGCACACCGGCGCCGCTCGATCCGAGTCCGGCCCTGATCAGTTCGAGGCGGGGCCCGGGGACGGCGACCGCGACGGCCTCTCCGGCGGCCAGTCCGTCCCGGAGGAACGGCACCGTACCGGCCGTGTACTGTTCCTCGCCCCGGTAGAACAGCGCGGGATGCGCGAACGGTTCACCGTGGGTGGCCGTACTCATCGCGCCGCCACCTCGATCCTTGTCAGGCCGGGCCAGGACATGTCCACGACGCGCGGCAACAGGGCGGACGGCGGGTCACCGCACGGGCAGTCTACGGGGGTAGCGCGACGGGTGGTGGGCACTGGCTCCATGCCGGTGCCCACCACCCGTCGCGCTGCGCCTGGAGACAGGCGCAAGTGTCCACGCGGCTTCAGCTCACGGTGAAGTAGTAGTCGTAGGGCGCCAATGCGATGCCGGAGCGGGTCGTCGCGTGGACCGTGAGGTCGTAGTCGCCGCTCGCGGTCGGGGTCCAGTCGACGCTCGCGGTGTGGTGTGCGTCCGCGGTGACCGTGACTTCCGGGTCCCCGTTGACGGAGTAGGTGTAGCTCGCGACGTCCTCCACCTTCGGTGTGAACGTGAAGGTGCCGGGGACGCCCGCGCCGCCGCCGGAACCGTTCTCCGGGTAGACGTCCGAAGCGATGGTCGGCGTGGTGTCGTAACTGATGCCCCAGAAGGCCGTGTCACTGACCCAGCCGTCGGCGCTCGTGCTGCTCACCCGGAGGGACTCGCCGTAGATTCCGTCCAGTGCGAGCTCGACGCTCGCCGTGCCGTCCGGCCCGGCCTGGACGTCGACGGTCTTGTCGCCGCCCTGACCGCCGACGGTCTCGACGGAATAGCTGACGACCGGACTCGTCGACTGGAGGCCCGCGCCGGGGCGGAGCGTGAACGTGGTCGGTGTGTCGAACTCGGGCGACGCGACGGCCGGGGTGACGGTGGGCGCCGTGGAGTCGAGGAAGAACGAGTAACTGGTGACCGCCGACCCGTTGTAGGCCCGGTCGAGGCTGCGCACCCACAGTCTCGTCAGGCCGGAGGAACCGCTCGGCGGCAATAGGCTGATCGTGGCCGAACCGCCCGGGGCATCGGCGCGGGTGAAGTATCTCGGGTCGGCGTACGGGTCGACGAACTGCGGAACGCCGTGGTCGCCGATGGTCGCGGAACCGGCGATCGGGAGGTCCTGCTGCCAGGAGTACTCGAACCCGGTGACATCGTCGTCGCCGTCGGCGTTCAGCGTGAACTCGACCGGGCTTCCGCCCTGGTCCCCCCTGCCCTCCGGGTAGTTCGACGAGGAGACGTCGGGAGCGTTCGCCGGAGGCGTGTTGTCGATCGCGATGTAGCAGGGATCGGACCACTCCGAGGCCGCGTCCCCGGCGACGGTCTGTGCCCGCCACGCGTAGGTCTGCCCGTCGGGGAGGGCGTCGGCGGGCAGGTTGGCGGTGGCCTCGAATCCGGGGAGGGCGTTGGCGCGGGTGACCGTCGTGGTGTGCGTCGGGTCGGTGACCGGCCAGACCTGGTACTGCACGTTCACCAGGGAGGTGCTGGTCGTGTCGGTGGTTCCCGGAATGCCCTCGACGGTGAGGCCGTTGCCGGCCCAGAGGTAGGTGGGCCGGTCCGCGTCGGTCGAGCAGCTCTGGTAGCCGTTGAACAGCTGGGTCGGTGTGACGGGCGTCGCGTCGGCCGCGCTCGCGGGGGACACGGCGGCGGCCAGTGCAAGGCCGGCGGCGCCGAGAGAAGCGAGGACGGCGCGCGAACGCGCGCCGAAGGACATGGTCAAGTGATCCCTCCCGTTCGGGTGCCCGCAGCACGGAGCCCGGATGCGCACTGGTGTGCGGGCAGCGAGGGGATCGTATGAGGTGGCGCGGGTCGGCGCACGGGAATTGTCCCGGACATCGCAGGGGCGCCCACTGCCCGAACTCGGTTACAGGGCAGGCCTGTTCAGGTCGAGTTGTCCGATGCGGGCCACGTTCCCCCGGTCGTCGGCGTCCTCGCTGGCCTCCGCGGCGAACCAGGCGTCGAGGATCTCCTTCAGCAGCGGTTCGGACGTCAACCGCAGGCTGAGGGCCAGGACGTTGGCGTCGTTCCAGCGGCGTGCGCCGTCCGCCGTGTACGCGTCCGCGCACAGGGCCGCTCGTACGCCCGGCACCTTGTTCGCGGCGATCGACGCGCCCGTACCGGTCCAGCAGCACACGACCGCCTGGTCCGACGTCCCGTCGGCGACCTCGCGGGCCGCGGCCTCCGAGCAGACCGCCCACTGCGGGTCGTCCCCGGGGCGCAGCGCGCCGTGCGTCACCACCTCGTGGCCACGTCCGCGCAACTCCGCGACGAGGGAGCGGGCAACGGGTTCGTCCATGTCCGAGGAAACAGAGATCCGCATGTCCCGGAGGCTACCCGAACGCCGAATTGTCGCCGAGCCCCGATCAGCGGACGACGTCGAGGACGTTCAGCTGCAGGCCGTTGGCGTACACGGCGTGCTCGACCAGCTTCAGCTTCTGGGTGTCCTTGTCGGTCGCCGGGAACAGGCGCTTTCCGGCGCCGAGCAGCAGCGGGTAGACGAGCAGGTGATAGCGGTCGACCAGGCCGGCGTCCGCGAGGCCGTGGTTGAGGGCGGCGCTGCCGTGGACGATGATCGGGCCGCCCTCGGTGTCCTTGAGGGCGGCGACCTCGTCGAGGGAGCGCAGGATGGTGGTCTCGCCCCAGTTCGAGACGAGCCCGTCGTCGGTGAGGGTGGTGGAGACGACGTACTTCGGCACGGTCTTGTAGTGCGCGAACTCGTCCATGTCCGGCCACACCGGGCTGAACGCCTCGTAGCTGGCCCGGCCCATCAGGATCGCGGTGGACTCCTCCTGCTCCCGCCCCTTGATGTCGTACGCCTCGGGCAGGAACTCGACGTCCTTGAAGGTCCATCCGGAGTTGCGGTAGCCGGGTTCGCCGCCCGGTGCCTCCATGACGCCGTCGAGGGAGATGAAGGCGGTGCTGATCAGGGTGCGCATGGTGGCTCCTCATGGGGCGGCCAGGTAATCGGGACTTCTCCAGAATCCATCCGACAAAAAAATTTGTCAAGGCGATAGGAGTTGTCGGCTCGTGTTGAGGCGGTACTGCGCGACCAGCCCGAAGGTCGCGGCGACCAGCACCGCGACGCCGTAGCCGAGGACGGTGTTCAGGAGGCCGACCGGGGCGATGAGGAGGCCCGCGATGATCGCCGGTACTCCGAAGCTGAGGTAGGCGACCAGGTAGATGGCCGCGAACAGCCCTGCCCGTTCGTGGGGTTGGGCCAGCGGGGCGATGCTTCGGACGGCGCCGGAGAACGAGGCGCCGAAGCCCACGCCGCCGATGATGCCGCCGACCCAGAGCAGGGAGAGCAGTCCGGCGGCGACGCCCGCCTCGATCACCGCGGTGCCCAGCAGTACGCCCGCGCCGCCGATGGCGATGGTGTGGCGCGGGGTCAGGCGGCCGAGGAAGAGGCCTGCGACGGCGGCTGCCGCCGGTTCGATGAAGGCCGTGGCGCCGTTGAGGAGGCCGCTGTGCAGACCGAGGAGGTCGCGGATGATGGTCGGTACGAGGCCCATGAAGAGCCCGGCCAGCATCCACGCGGCCAGGTGGACGGGGATGCTCGCCATGAATTCACGGCGTGCGGCCGGGGGGACCGAGACGCGCGGGATCAGGGAGCGCGCCGCTCCGGGACGGGGGGAGGCGGTCTCCGCCGAGAACGCGGCCACCCCGGTGCCGATGACCATGATCACCGCGAGGGTCGTGAACACGATCAGGGTCGCGTGGCTGCTGAACTGGACCGCCGCGCCGGTCAACAGTGCTCCCAGTCCGAGTCCGCCGGCCGGGGCGACGCTGGTGACGATGGTGCCCAGCTTCTTGTGGCGTTCCGGGGCGTGTTCCACGACCGAGGCGGAGAAGGCGCTCGTGGCCGCGCCGGTGGCGATGCCCTGGACGGTGCGGGCCGCGATGACCCAGCCGATGTCCGGGGCGAAGACGAACATGAGCATCGCCCCGAGCTCCACCACGAGTGATCCGACCAGGACCGGCCGGCGGCCGATGTGGTCGGACAGTGATCCGGCGACCAGTAGGGCCGCCAGCAGGCCGAGCGCGTAGGAGGCGAAGGCGACGGTCAGTACCCAGGCGGGAAAGTGCCACTGCTGCTCGAAGACGACGAGGAGAGGGGTCGGCGCGCCGGCGGCCAGGTAGAGCGCCGCGAAGACGGCGGCCGATCCGGCGAACGCGGCGGAAGAGGGGAGCAACCTGCGGGACCGGGCGGGCGCGGAGGTCGCGAGGTCGGGGCTGCCGCAGTCGTGCCTTGCTTCGGTGACGGACACCGCGAGCCTCCTAATGCCAAGCTCTGTGCGTTAGCTTGCGGAGTTCGAGAGTAGACCCGGCGGCTCCTTAATGCCAAGTGTTGTGCGTTACAGTGGGGGCATGGCTGGAGAATCGGGAGAATCGTCCCCTCGGCGGCGCACCGGTGGCCGGAGCGCCCTAGTGCTGACCTCGATCCGGAATGCCGTCGAGGAACTGATCGCCGAGCGGGGCAGCGACGCCGTCACCATCCCGATGGTCGCGGAGCGTGCGGGAGTGAATCACTCGAGCGTCTACCGGCGCTGGGGCGACGCGCGGACCATGATCAACGACCTGGCGACCTACCGGCTCGACCCGGATCGCGGGCTTCCCGACACCGGCGACCTGCGTGCCGATCTCACCGCGTGGGCACGGGAGTTGATCAGTCACTACAGCGTCCCGGTGAACGCCGCCCTTCTGCGGGGCGGGGCCGCCGCGGCCGGTGAGAGCGAGTCGGACTGCCTGCGCGACCGACGGGCTGAAGCCGCCGAGTTCGCCGCCCGGCCCGGCAGTACGTTCAGCGGCGACGACGTGCTCGACAGGGTGGTGGCGCCCATCATCTACCGGGTGATCTTCCTGCCCTGGACCCTGCCCGAGGTGGATGCGCGTACGTACGTCGACGAACTCTGCGCGCGCAAGCGCTAGTCACCGGGCGGTGCGGCCTCCCGTGCGTGGAGTGCGTTCGCCAACTGGACCCGTGAGTGCACGCCCAGCTTGGCGAAGATCGAACGGACGTGAGTGCCGATCGTGTTGGGGGAGAGCCCCAGGTCGTCGGCGACCGCCTTGTTGGTGAGCCCGGAGCCGATGAGACGGGTGACGGCGAGTTCCGTCCTCGTCAGGGACTGCCATCCCGACGTGGGACGCGCCGTGTCCGTCGTCCACTTCGCGTGTCGAACTCCCGCTCCGCGCAAGGTCTCTTGGACGGAGAGCATGGACGGTCTGATGCCGATGTCGTGGTACAGCTGCCAGGCGCGCTCGAGGTGGGTGATTCCCTCGTCGCGCTGTCCCTCGGCGAGGAGTGCCCGGCCCAGGTCGGCGGCGACGCCCGCGCGAGCCGTCAGGCGCGGGGTGGCCTTCAGGACGTCCGCCGCCGCCTGGAGCACCTTCCGATCGCCGTCCACCAATCCACGTACGTGCAGGGCCAGGCCTTCGAAGGTCGGGACGCCGGGGTTGCGGGCGGCGCCCTCCTCGGCGATCGCGGCCGCCTCCTCCGCGAACCGGGCATCGCCTGCCGCGAGGCCCATGTGCGCGAACACCGGCATCCATCCCGGCCACCAGGGCCACCAACTCCGCCCGTCGCGCGCCGAGTGGAGCAGTGGGCCGAGGACGGCCAGCGCCTGCGTGATGTCGCCCTCCGCGGCGGCGAGCCAACCCCGCATGAGAATCAGGCCCGGTGAGCGTACGGCGTCGTCGACCTTGGTGTAGGTGAGGTACGGCGTGAGGAGTTCTCGCGCCGTCGCGACCTCGCCGCGATACAACTCCATCGTGCTGAGGAGGGAGACGGCGTCAAGTTCGTAGACGTGGTTGCCGAGTTCGGCGCCCAAGGTCACCAACTCGGCTGCGTCGGCCTCGGCTTCCTCCAGACGCCCGCCGTAGAAGTCCTGCCACATCCGCGCGTGCACCATCGACGGCAGCACCGCCTCGGCCTGGCTGTCGGAATCCTGGCGGGCGGCGTCGAGGAGCGCCTGGGCCTCGGCGTACCGGTCGAGCAACTGCAGGACGAGAATCTCCGCCGGGAGGTACGCGGCACCGGCGATGGAGCGCAACTCCCGGAAATAGGACAGGGATTGGGCGTGGTGACCCGAGTTCTTGGTCAGTTCGGCGAGCGCCTGGAGCGAGACCTCGAGCGCCTCGCGGTCGCCCGTGGCGCGAGCGAGGGCGAGGGCGGCTTCGGCTTCCACCCGGGCACTCTCCGCGGGCTCGGCGCGCGTGATCGCCAGGGCGCGCGAGGCCCGTAGCCGAGCGTGCACGGGGGCCGACACCCGCCCACCGGACAGCACGGCGTCGATACGGCCGACCGACTCCGTCAGCCTGCCCGTCAGCCACAGCGCGCGGGCGGCGAACACCTCGATGCGCGCGGCCTCCTCCGTCGGCGGTCCCTTGCCGAGCAGGGAGTCGGCGGTCTGCACGGCCTCGGTGGCGCGTTGGGCCCGACTCAGGATGTCGACGCACCGGACCCCCAGATCCCAGTAGCCGGGCTGGTCGGGGCCGGTCAGCGCCAGAGCGGAGAGGATCAGGTCACCGGCCGTGTGCGGCATGGAGGCCAAAGCCTCGTCCGCCGCCGTGCGGAGGATGGCCACGGCGCTGCCGTCCGCGCTCCTGCCACCCGCCGCCGCATGCGGGGCCGCGCTCAGGGCGCCGTGTCCCGCGTCCATCAGATGGCGCGCGCACCGGTGATGCATCCGGCGGCGCGTGACATCGGAAAGGTCCGCGTAGAGGGTCTCCCGGACGAGATCGTGCCGGAAGGCGATCAAGGGGCCGCGCGGCTCGAAGAATCCTGATGCCGCGATCGCGTCGATCAGCTCGGACACCGTCACCGGAGGTCGGTCCGGCAGCAGGCCGAGGGCGTCCTCGAACTTCAGGGGACGGCCCAACACCGCGGCCAGGCGTACGAGTTCGGCGGCCCCGGTCGGCAGCGCGGCCAAGCGGCGGCGGACTCCCGCCACGAACTCGGCCGGCACCTCGTCCTCGCTCTCCCCGCAGGCGCGGGCCCGGCTGATGCCCTCCAGGATCTGCACGGCGAAGAAGGGCGTACCGGCCACGCCTTCCAGCATGCGGCGCGTGCCACCGCTCGGAGCGGAGCCGAGCCAGTCCCTCGCGATCTCCAAGAGGGCAGTGAGATCAAGCGGGTTGAGAGTGATCTCCTCGACCGGGACACCGGAGAAGCGGCCCCCGGAGAACTCCTCGGCGGGACCGCCCGTCCTGTCGCGGGACGTGAACGCCCAGACGATGGGAAGGCCCGCCAGCCGCGCCGGCAGCACGCGAAGCGCCAGCCGGCTCAGGCGGTCGATCCACTGGATGTCGTCGATCGCGAGGAGAACAGGCGAACGGCTCGCCACCTCCTCCAGCAGCGCGCAGAGCCGGTCGATGAGCAGCAGCGGCTGATCCACCAGCGTGAGCACGTCCTCGAACTCCTTTGAGGACAACAGCGGTTGACGGCCGGACCGCAGCGCGAGCAGAACCGGCATGCCGGGCGCGACATGATCGACCTCGTCCGCCTTGCTCGCCCCCACGACGAACCCGGCGGTGCCGGCCTCCGCGCGCACGGCGTCGAGCACCGCGGTCTTCCCGATGCCTGCCTCACCCGTGATCAGAATGATCCCGCCCTGGCCCGAACGCCTCGCCCGCTGTACGACCCGCAGGGCGCCGGCCATCGGTTCGGCTCGGCCGCGCAGCACATGGACTCTCACAGGTCAGTTCCGCCGATCGGACCGGTCCCGCTCACCCACGGGGAAGTGAGAGGCGGGTGACGAACGCGCTGATGTGGGAGGCGACTTGGCCGGGCACCTCCAGTGGGGAGAGGTGGCCGGTGCCGTCGAGTTCGGTGAGGGTGGCGGTGGGGATCAGGGGAAGCAGGTGTGCGCGGAGGACCTGGGGAGGATCCACCTTGTCGTCGCTGCCGGCCAGCACCAGTACGGGAACGTCGATGGCGCCGACCCTGTCCGAGAAGTCCTCCACCATCGCCTGCCGGGGCCACGCCAGACGGGCCGCCTCACCCGCACGGGAGCTGTCCTCGTGGACCCGGCGGCGGGCCTCCGCACCCAACTCGCCGTTGGTCAGCACCAGTTGGATGCTCTGCTCGATGGTCTCGTCCTTGTCGTAGGCGTGCGACAACGCCTCCTGGAGCTCGGGCGTCACACCGACCGGCGCCGGTGGGGCGGGTGCGACGAGGACCACTCCCTTCAGGCCGGTGGGGCGGCGGGAGGCGAGTACCTGGGCCACCTTTCCGCCCATGGAGTGACCCACGACGACGTAGGCGTCGTAGCCGAGTTCGGCGATGACCCGCTCGGCGTCGTCCGCGAGCTGCTCGATGCCGTAGGGGCCGGGCACCTCGGTGGACTCGCCCCAGCCTCGGTGGTCGTAGGAGACGAACGCCTGGGTGGGGCCGAGGAGTTCGAGGACCGGGCGCCAGGTGCGGTGGGAGCCGCCCCAGTAGTGGAGGAAGACCAGGGCAGGGCCGTCGCCCTCGCGGACGTGGCCGTAGAGGCGTCCGCCCTGGACGTCGAAGTAGCGGCCGATGGGTGTAGGTGTGCTGCTCATGGGTCGATCGTCTGCCGACCCCTGGTGATCAACCACAGGCTCGTGTGCCACTGTCCGCAACTTCCGGGACAGGTTCGCGCTCGGTGGACGTGCGCAGGGGTGGCGGGAAAGCTGTGGTCGTAACATTGAGGTCATGGCTCCTCATCGCGTCGCGGCCCTGGTGCTGCCCGGCGTTCTGCCCATCGATCTGGGCATCCCCACCCAGATCTTCAACGCGCGGGCCAACACCCCGTACGACCTCACGGTGTGCGGCGCGGCCCCTGGCAGTGTCACGACCAGCACCGGGTTCACGGTCGGTGTCACCGCCGGGCTGTCGGCCCTGGCCCGGGCGGACACGATCATCGTGCCCGGGTACTGGGACTTTCAGCGGCCACCGGCGCCCGAGGTGACGGCGGCGCTGCGACACGCCTTCAGCCGGGGCGCCCATATCGCCTCGATCTGCACGGGCGCCTTCGCGCTCGCGGCGGCCGGGCTGCTCAACGGCCGTACGGTGACCACGCATTGGGCCAGCGCGGACGAACTCGAAAGGCTGTATCCCGAGGTGCGCGTCGACCGTGACGTCCTCTACATCGACGACGATCCGCTGCTGACCTCCGCGGGCGTGACCGCGGGAATCGACCTGTGTCTCTACATGGTCCGCAAGGATCTCGGTGCCGCCGTCGCCAACGAGATCGCCCGCGAACTGGTCGCCGCACCGCACCGCGACGGCGGCCAGGCCCAGTACATCGACCGAGCCTTGCCCGAGCCGTCCGCCCACACCCTCGCCGACACCCGCGAGTGGTCCCTGCGCCACCTCGACGAACCCCTCACCCTCGACGTGCTCGCCCATCACGCACGCGTCTCCACCCGCACTCTGGTCCGCATGTGGCGCCAGGAGACCGGTGTCACCCCGCACCAGTGGCTGCTCACCGCCCGCGTCAACCACGCCCGCGAACTCCTCGAAATCACCGGTCTCGGCGTCGAACAGATCGCCGCCCAGAGCGGCCTCGGCTCCGGCACCAATTTCCGCGCCCGGTTCCGCGATGCCCTGGGTACGACGCCTACGGCATATCGGCGGACCTTTCAACGGACGGTCAGCGCCTGAGAGTTCAGAGGCCCGTGCCCTGAATTCCGTCGAGCGCCTCCGCGTTGGTGGCGAACCACGCGGTCTCGCCTCCCGGGTGCGGAAGGATCAGCCCGTACTCCATCGAGGTGTCCGAGTCGATCTCGCTGATACCGGCCAGAACTTGCTTCTCCGGCTGACCGGTGATCGCCGACCAGGACGCCACGATGTTCTTGAGGAGTTTCTGTTTCACCTCCAGGGGGCGGCCGGCGCGGATCGCACCCTGGATGCCCGAGATCTTCGTGTCGATCTCACCGGCGCTGTACGCGACGCCCGGAGGCAGCTCCTGGAAGAACACGTGCACGAAGACGCGCGGGGCGCCGGTCGCCTCGACATGGGCGTCGGTGATGGCGGCGGCGATCTCCGACTTCATGGAGTCGGTGAGTATGCCGACGGGCGCGGAGCACTGGTAAATGGGCATGCGGTCAACTCCGGTGGGTCGCTTGGCCGGTGCGGTTGTGGTCAGGCCTTGCCGAGCAGTTCGCGCACGTGCTGGACGATCTCGTCGTTCGTGTAGGAGTGGCCGCCGATGCCCCAGCCCCCGGGGACCGCCTCGGTCAGGGCGACCCAAGTGCGGTCGGCGAGCGAGGCGTCGCCGGCCGCCGTGGCGACGAGTTCCGAGATCTCCTTGACCAGGCCGAGCTGTTGCTCCCGGTCCAACGCCCCCGCGTTGGTGGTCACGTTGACGCGGATGTGGGCGCTGTTGCCGCCGGCGTCGGAGAAGGAGTCGGCGTCGAGTTCGTGCACGAAAGCGGCCGTGTTGTCGGTGAAGAAGGGGATCGCCGGGACCTTCTCCCAGCGCATGATGGCCTGTGCCAGGTCCTGGGCGAGCTGCTTGCGGTCCTTGATGGTTCCCTTGGCCGCGTAGACGTCGATCATGGGCATGGCGGTGTCTCGATTCCCTGAATGCGACTGTGCGATGTTCCGAGCGGTGTTCCGGCGGAACTGTGTCGCGAGTCTTCCTGCGGGGCGCCGCGGTGGAATCACGTGCGGCACGTGGTCGTAGGGACGGGGGCACTACGTGGTGTGCGGTGCCGCCCCCTGTGCGGGGCCTACAACGGTGCGATCAGACCGCGGCGGTCGGCGAGCTCGCGGCGGGAGCGGACGTCCAGTTTTCGGAAGACCTTGCGCAGGTGGTAGTCGACCGTGTGGGTGCTGAGGAACAACTGGGCGGCGATCTCCGCGTTGGTCGCGCCGGAGGCCGCCAGGTGGGCGACCCGGGCTTCCTGGGCGGTCAGTTCGTTGCCGGTGCGGGGTGTGTCCCGGAGTTCGACCGGGGCGCCGGCCGCGGAGAGTTCCAGTGCCGTGCGCGCCGCGTATCCGTACGCACCCATCGTCTCGAACAGCCGGTGTGCTGTGCGGAGTTGGGAGCGTGCCTCCTTGATCCGGCGTTCCCGGCGCAGCCACTCGCCGTAGAGCTGGTGGCTGCGTGCGCGGCGGCCGGGGCCCCGGGTGTTCTCGTGGTGCTTGACGGCCTCCAGGTGGAGCCGCTCCTTCTCCGCCGGGTCCATGCTGGTCAAGGCCTGTGCGCGGGCGAGGTCACCGAGCAGAGCGGGTACCGGGGACCACTCGGTGAGCCGGCCGAGGTGCTCGCACAGTTCCGCGGCCTCCTCGTCCTTGCCGGATCTGACCGCCGCCTCGACCAAGTCCACGAGTGCGAACTTGAGTTGGGACAGCTCCCCGATGCGGTTCTCCAGGCTGAGGTAGGCCTCGCGGTAGTGCCCTCGGCCGAGTTCGAGGACGCACTGGGCGTAGGCGCGGAACACGAGTTGGTAGCCCTGACCGGTGCGCGCCGCGTGTTCGTCGACCGCGTCCATGAGCCGGCGCGCCCGGTCGACGTCTCCGCGCCAGGCGGCCAACAGGAGGGCGCCCAGGTGGAGTTCGCCACCACGGGCCTCCTCCAGGGCCGCGCGTCGGTCGAAGAGACGCTCGGCCTCGGCGAGGCGGCCGACGACGAGTTCGGACAGGGCCGTGTGGCTGAGGGCCAGCGCCCGGGGGATGACCATGCTCTGCCGTCGGGCCTCGGACTCCATCCGCCAGGCGAGTTCGTGCAGGGCGATGTCGTCGCCGAGGACGGTGGCGTGCGAGCAGGCCGCCGCCAGCCACTGGAAGAGTTCCGGCGCCGACGACTCCTCGCCGCGAGCCGCCGCGATCGCCTCCTTGAGCAGGGGCGCGGCCACGGCCAGTCCCTCCAGGTGGACCGTCGCGTCGGCCTCCAGGATCAGGTCGCCGGTGGTGGCGGGCAGGTCCGCAGGCAGGGGCAGGGCGCGGATGGCCTCCGCCACACTGCGCCGGGTCGCGCCGCGCGGGGCGAGCGCATCGCTGATCTGCGCCTGGACCAGGGCCTCGACCAGCACGTCACGGGCCACGCGGATGTCGACCGGGCCCAGCTCGCGCGCCGCCGCGAGCAAGGAGCCGGTCGCCGCGGCGGGGGCGCCCATGAGGCGGTGGACGCGCGCCTGGGTGCGCAGGACCGACCCCTTGTGGCACGGGTCGTCGCGGTCGGCGGCGGCTTCGTCGAGCAGGGTCTGCGCCCGGCCGGGAGCGCCGGCCACCGCGCTCGCCTCGGCGGCGGCGAGGAGGCGACGGCTGCGGGTGGGGAGGTCGGAGGTCAGGGTGGCAGCCCGTGCCCACAGGGTGGAGCTCGCGGTCCAGCCGCCCCGGTCCCGGGTGCGTTCGGCGGCGCGCTCCAGCTCCGAGGCGACCGTCTCGTCGGGATCGGTGGCGGCCGCCGCCAGGTGCCAGGCCCGTAGCTCGGCCTTGTCCAGGTCGCCGGAGACGTCGGCCAGGGCGGCGTGCACGCGGGCGCGCCGGGCGAGCGGAGCGCCGTAGTAGATCGCCGAACGGATCAGCGGGTGGCGGAAGCGGACGGTGTCCCGGATGGTGAGGAGGCCGCGTTCCTCGGCGGCCGCCGCGTCGGTCGCCGTGAAGCCGAGTTCCGTGCCGGCGCGCCAGAGCAGTGCGGGGTCGCTGGTGGGGTCGGCCGCGGCGGTGAGGAGCAGGACGCGGGTGCGGGGCGGCAGGGCCAGTACCTCGCGCAGGTAGCCGCGCTCCAACTCCTGCCCCAGGGGGACGAGTTGGGGGAGCGGGGTCTCGCCGCTGAGCTGGTCGGGACGGAGTTCCCGGGCGGCCTCCACCAGCGCCAGGGCGTTGCCTCCCGTACCCGCGACGATGCGGGCGCCGACTTCGGGGTCGAGGTTCCCGTCGACGGCCGACGCGAGCAACCGGCCCGCCGACTCGGCATCCAGACCGGCGACCGGGAGGCGGGGGAGTCCTGCCAGGCGGTCGACGCGGTCCGTCGTGTCACGTTCCGCGAACACCATGGCGGCCGAGTCCGCGTGCATCCTGCGTGCGACGAAGGACAACACCTCGGCGGAGTCGTCGTCCAGCCAGTGCGCGTCGTCCACCAGGCACAGCAGGGGCCGGTCGGCGGACCGCGTCGCCAGCAGGGCGAGTGCGGCCACGGCGACCAGGAAACGGTCCGGGGGTGTCGTCCGTTTCTCGAGTCCGAAGACCTGGCCGAGGGCCTCGCGCTGCGGCTCCGGCAGTTCGTGGAGGTGGGGCAGGTGGGGGAGGAGGAGCTGGTGCAGAGCGGCGTAACCGAGTTCCGCCTCGGACTCCACGGCGTCGAAGCGGACGACCTCGAACTCCGGTTCCGCCACGCGGTGCACGTAGTCCACGAGAGCGGTCTTGCCGGTGCCCGCGCCACCGCGCAGGACGACGACCGCGCTCATCCCGCGCCGGGCATGATCGAGGACGGCCCGCAGCCGGGCGCGTTCCTCGTCACGGCCGAAAAGCTCACCCACGCGTCAACCTTCTGTCGGACGGACCCCGAGCGAGATGGTCGATCCGGACCTCCTCGGTACGGAACCCTCATGCGCCGCGCCCTCGGACATCACCGGTACCCGTGGCTGCCGACCGGGCCCGGAGATTCCCAGGTTAGTCGCACCGGCGGGTTCGGCGGAGTTCGTCACGGATGCGACCGTTCCCGAGCAGAGCGCTCGGCCGGTGGAGTCCCGGCCGAGCGCCTGCCGCAGCGGCCCGGCGCACCCGGCGCCACCCCCGCGAGCCGCCGAGAGACCTGGCTACGGCCTCGCCAGCGTCTGTCCCTCGTCGCCGACGACGACGGGCACGTCCGTCACCGGAATGGGATCCGCCGGCATCACGTCGTGCGGCGGCTCCGCGCCGGGCACCTCGACGAGCGTGACACCGGTGTCCTCGGCCGGGCCGCCGTCGCCCGAGGCCGCCGCGACAGCGACCCCGCCCGAGGCGAGGACGACGGCCACCGCACCGGCCAGCACCAAGCCCCGTCGGCGGGAGACGCGGCTCCAGCGCGTCTTCCCGGGATCGGTCACGGGGTCGGTCAGGGGATTCGTCATGGGATCAGCTCCTTCATGAGTCTGAGTGGCCGGGACACGGAGAAGCCGGTGTCGGACCAGCCGCGTGTCCCGCCGGGAACGAGTACGGGGCAACTCTCGGCCCCACCCGCTGAAGGCCCGCTGAACGTCCTGAAGATCCTCTTCAGCTGTCGGCGCGAGGGGTGAGGCAAGGTGGAGGGCATGCGCGTGCTGGTGATGGACGACGATGCCCGACTCGTGGAACTGCTCCAACAGGGCCTGCGGGCCGAGGGGTTCGCGGTCGACGCGGCGAGCGACGGCCTCGCCGGGCTGGCCAGGGCCACGGACGACAACTACGACGTGATCGTCATCGATGTCATGATGCCCGGTCTGAACGGCTACAAGGTCTGCGCCCACCTGCGCGCGGCCGGCGACAACACCCCGATCCTGATGCTGACCGCGAAGGACGGTGAGTACGACGAGGCGGAAGGACTGGAGACCGGGGCCGACGACTACCTGACGAAGCCCTTCTCGTTCGTCGTCCTGAACGCCCGACTGCGGGCCCTGATCCGCCGGGCCCGCCCCGAGCGGCAGATCGTGCGGCACTTCGGGGACCTGGAGACCGACACCGGCGCCCGCCGCTGCCGCCGTGCGGGCAAGGACATCGCGCTCACCGCCCGCGAGTTCGACATCCTGGCGCTGCTCGTGGACACCCCGGACGTCGCCGTCAGCAAGGCCGCCATCCTCGACCAGGTGTGGGACAGCGCCTACGAGGGCGGGCCGAACATCGTGGAGGTCTACATCAGTGCGCTTCGCCGGAAGATCGACAAACCCTTCGGCCGGGCCAGTATCGAAACCGTGCCCGGTGGTGCCTACCGCCTCCGCTCCGACGGAGGCTGACCGCCCACGCCGGCGTCGGTCACGGCTGCGGTCACGGCTCTGGCCGCGGACGGTACGCGGCCGTGCCACCGTCGCCGTGGCGCTGGTGGCCAGTCTCGCCCTTGCCGCCTGCTCGGCGGTCCTGCTCTACGCCGTCCACACCGACCTGGTCGACTCGGCCCAGGTCGCGGCCCGCGACCACGTCGAGCAGGCTGCCCGCCGACTCGGTGCCGGCATACCTCCGGCCGAGGTGAAGGCCGCCCTGCCGGACGTCACCCTGGACTCCGCGTCCCCCACCAGCCCCAGTGGCTCCTCTGGCTCCTCAGATCTCACCGGTTCCTCCGGCACGACCCGATCGCAGGGCCGGGGCGCCAGTGCCGCTGTCGTCACCTCGTCCGGAACGATGCTGATACAGGCCTATCCCGATCTCGCTCCCGCGCGTACCGCCGTCGTGGCCCTGACCTGGGCCCTGGTCCCCTGCACCACGCTGCTGGTGCTGCTTGTCGTCTGCCTGACCTGGTACGCGATGGGCCGGGCGCTGCGACCGGTCGAGGACATTCGTGTCGAGTTCGCCGACATCACCGCCAGCAGTCTCCAGCGGCGGGTCCCCGTGCCCGACGCCGACGACGAAGTCGCCCTGCTGGCGGCCACGATGAACGACACCCTCGATCAACTCCAGCGTGCCGTCGGCCGTTTGAGGACGTTCACATCCGACGCCTCCCACGAACTGCGCGGCCCCCTCACTACGTTGAAGGCGCGCCTCGAACTGGCCACGGCCCGTCCCGAGCGGGCCGACTGGACGACCGTCGGTGACGAGGCCCTGCGCGACACCAACCGTCTCGAAGAGGTCGTCGCCGATCTGCTGCTCCTCGCCCGGCTGGACGCGCGCCGGCCCCTGAAGCTGCGGCCGTTGAGCGTGCCCGACCTCCTGCGGCGGACCATCGCCGAGGGTTACGCGCACCACCCCGTCGTGCTCGACATCCACTCCGCGCCCGACACGGCCGTCCTCGGCAGCCGCACGGCACTGGCCCGCCTGTTCACGAACCTTCTGGACAACGGTCTGCGTCACGCGAGCAGCACCGTGACCGTCGAAGTGCGCCGGAACGAGGGCGAGTTGGTCGTCGAGGTCGGCGACGACGGTCCGGGCATTCCCGCCCAGGACCGGGAGCGGATCTTCGACCGCTTCACGCGCCTGGACAACGCCCGCACGCGCGGCGAGGGCGGTACCGGCCTCGGCCTGGCCATCGCCCGCGACATCGCGACCGCCCACGGCGGAACCCTCACAGCCCGGGCACCCCGGGCCGGTGACCCCGGTGCCCGCATGGTGCTGACCCTGCCCCTGCCCGCGCCGGGAACGGACAGCGTGCCGCCGCCGGACCTCCCTCACCCATTCATGTGAGAGACAAGCGGCCGACGGTTCACCGACCCTGTTCCCGGATCGCGGGCGTGAACGCACACGGGTGCGCCGACGTCGCCGCCCGCGACCGTATGTCCAGTGAGAGGTGGATCCGATGGACGGGACGGCCCCGAGCTACTCCCTGGCGCCGACCAGGAAGGTGACCGCCGCCAACGGCATCGAGTACGCGTACCGCGAGACCGGCGAGGGAGGAGTGCCGCTGGTCCTGCTGACGCACTTCAGGGGCAACCTCGACAACTGGGACCCCGCACTGGTGGACGCCCTGGCCGCCGACCGACGCACCGTGGCCTTCGACAACACCGGCGTCGGCGCGTCCGGCGGCACCACACCCGGCACCGTCGCGCAGATGGCGCAGGACGCGCTCGCCTTCGTGGACGCACTGGACCTGGAGCAGGTCGACATCCTCGGGTTCTCGCTGGGTTCGTTCGTCGCCCAGGACATCGCGTTGATCCGGCCCGCGCTCGTCCGCCGTCTCGTGCTGGCCTCGTCGGCGCCCCAGGGCGCACCCGGCATGCACGGGTGGGCGCAGTGGGTCATCGACTCGGTGGGCGGGCGCGAACTCGCCCCGGCCAAGATGCTCGACGTCTTCTACACCCGGTCCGCGGAGAGCCGCACAGCCGGTGAGAAGGCGCTCGGCCGCATGTTCTCCAGGAACGACCCGGACACCCCGACGACATGGCAGACCCGCCAGGCGCAGTACGACGCCGTGTGCGCCTGGGGAGTTCCCCACGTGTCGCTTCTCGAGCGGGTGACCGCGATCCGGACACCGGTGTTCGTCGCCAACGGCGACAGCGACCCCATGATCCTCCCTCGCTACTCCCACCTGCTGGCCGGACTCATCGACGGCGCGGAGCTGACGATCTACCCGGACGCGGCCCACGGCTTCCTCTTCCAGCACCACGAACAGTTCGCGCGTGACGTCGCGCGCTTCCTCGACCAGCCGCGTTAGCGAGCGCACTCCGAAGGAGAGAACCGTGTCCGACGACGACACCGCCCTCGGCTACGACGTCTTCGTCGCCGACCCGCTGCCCCTGAACGTCTCCGCGCCGCTGCCCAACGGGGAACCGCGCCACTATCAGCCCATCGCCGTCACCCTGATCCACGGCGTACGGGACGCCGTGCTCGTCGACCCGCCCCTGACGACCGAGCAGGCGCAGCGGGTCGGGGACTGGGTGGAGGCGAGCGGCAAGCGGCTGACGCACGTCTTCGCGACCCATGGGCACGGTGACCACTGGTTCACCGCCGGCGTGCTCGCCGAGCGCTTCGGCGCCGAGGTGGTGGCCACCGCGGGAACCATCGAGCAGATGCACGCCAACGTGTCCTTCCGGGAAGCGCTGTGGGACACGCTGTTTCCCGGGCAGATCCCGCCATCGCCCGTCACCGCGGTCACGGTCCCCGGAAACCGCCTCACCCTCGAAGGGCACGACCTGACCGTCGTGGAGGTGGGCCACGCCGACACCGACGGCTGTGCCGTGCTGCATGTACCGGACCTCGACCTGGTGGTGGCAGGCGACGTCATCTACAACGGCGTGCACCAGTACCTGGGTGAGACGGCCGACGGCGACTTCGGCGCCTGGCGCAAGGCCATCGACACCGTCGCCGCGCTGGAGCCGCGCCGGATCGTCGCGAGCCACCAGAACAAGAACCTCGACGACGACGCGACACGCCTCATCGCCGAGACCCGCCGGTACTTCGACGACGCCGAGGAGTTCCTGGCGGCGCACGACACCCCGGCCGAGTTCTTCCACGCGATGCTCGACCGCTACCCCGACCGCATCGGCGCGACCGTCCTGTGGATCGGCGCGCGAGCCCTCTACCTGGGGCGCGAGGGCGGCGACCCGGTGCAGAACCTCGGCACCGCCTGGCTGCTGTAGGCCGCTCGGAGCCCGACCCCGCCGACGCGGGGCGAGAGGTGAAGGCCAACCGGCTGAAGCACCGGCGCGGCACCGCCCCTCGCCACGACCATTCCCAGGGAGACTCCCGGCATGACCACAGTCGCCGCCTACGCGGCACCCTCCCCCAAGGCTCCGCTGGAGCGCACGACGATCGAGCGGCGCGCGGTCGGCGCACACGACGTACTGATCGACATCAGGTTCACCGGCATCTGCCACTCCGACATCCACCAGGTCCAGGAGGGCTGGGGCGAGGGCATCTTCCCGATGGTCCCCGGCCACGAGATCGCCGGCGTCGTCTCCGAAGTCGGCCCGGCAGTCACCCGGTTCACCGTCGGCGACCGGGTGGGCGTCGGCTGCATGGTCGACTCCTGCCGCGTGTGCGAGAACTGCAAGGCCGGCCTGCAGCAGTACTGCGTCCGCCGCCCGACCTGGACCTACAACGCCGTCGGCAAGGACGGCGAACCGACCTACGGCGGCTACGCGCAGAGGATCGTCGTCGACGAGAACTACGTCCTGCGCATCCCCGACGGCCTGCCCCTGGACGTCGCCGCGCCGCTGCTGTGCGCCGGCATCACGACGTACTCCCCGCTCAAGCACTGGAACGTCGGCCCCGGCAAGAAGGTCGCCGTCGTGGGCTTCGGCGGGCTCGGCCACATGGGTGTGCGGATCGCGCACGCGCTGGGTGCCGAGGTGACGGTCCTGTCGCAGTCCCTGCGCAAGAAGGACGACGGCCTGCGGCTGGGCGCCGACCACTACTTCGCCACCGGCGACCCGGCGACCTTCGACACGCTCCGGGGCACCTTCGACATGGTCCTCAACACGGTCTCGGCACCGCTCGACTTCGGCGCCTTCCTGGGACTGCTGCGCACGGACGGCGCGATGGTGAACCTCGGCCTTCCCGACGAGCCGGTCCAGATCCCCCTCTCCGCGGTCCTGGGCGACCGGCGCAGCCTGACCAGCTCGGGCATCGGCGGCATTCCCGAGACCCAGGAGATGCTCGACTTCTGTGCCGAGCACGGTCTGGGTGCCGTGATCGAGGTGATCCGCGCGGACCAGATCAACGAGGCGTACGAGCGGGTGGTCAGGAGCGATGTCCGCTACCGGTTCGTGATCGACATCGCGACGATCTGACCCTGTTCTCCAGGAGTCTTCATCGTTCCCCAGGAGTCTTCACCGACCGGATCGGACCAAGTGATGTCTGTGCATGTGATCGTGCTGCCGGGCGGCGGCTATGTGCAGCACGCCGCACACGAGGCGGAGCCGATCGTCAGGTGGCTCAACGGACTTGGGCTTGCGGCGAGCGTCTTCCGGTATCCGCTCAATGTGCGGCATCCGGAACCGCTCGAGGCGCTGCGCACCGAGATCGGCCGTCTGAGAGCCGACGGCGCCGGCACGATCGGGCTCGTGGGGTTCTCGGCCGGCGGGCACCTCGCAGGCCTGGCCGCCCTCGCTCCGCAGGTGTCCGAGCGGACGGCGGTGCAGTTCGCCGTGCTCGGCTACGCAATCACCTCGATGGAGACCGAGACGTACCGCCCTTCGCGACTCGTCCTGCTGGGGGAGGACGCGACACCGGAGCTACGCCGCGCGACCTCGCTCGACGCGCTGGTGACCGCGTCGGCCCCACCGTTCTTCCTGTGGCACACGGCGGAGGACCCCTATGTGCCGCCCGAACACACCTACCGCCTCGCCACCGCCCTGGCCGCCCACAACGTGCCCCACGCGGTGCACGTCTACCCCCACGGCCCGCACAGCCTGGGCCTCGCGAAGGGGGCGGGAGAAGCGGAGACATGGACGCGATCTGCCGCGTCCTGGCTCGCGGAGTACACGTAAGGGCATGCGCGGCTGAGTGCCCGACAGGTGGCACTACGCCACCGGCCCCGCCGTTCCCTCATCGGGCGTCCCGCTCCAACTCCGGTATGCGGCCACGGCCGTTGGGAGCGTCGGGAAGATGTGGTCGGTGCCGATCGAGTCGACCAGCCCGTACGTCTCCAGGTCGTCGAGGAGGTCCTGCTTCACCCGCGCCAGGGCGAACACGATGCCACGGTGGGCGAGTTCGCGGCGGAGTTCGTCGACCGCGTCCAGGGCGGTGATGTCCACCTCCACATTGGCCTCGGTGTTGAGGACGAACCACCGCACCGGGACGGCCTGTTGGGCGACGGCGGCCAGGGCGCGGCGGCGGAAGTTCTCCGCGTTGGCGAAGAAGAGCGGCGAGTCGTAGCGGTAGACGAGCAGGCCGGGGATCGTGCGGGCCTGCGGGAAGTCGTCCACGTCGTGCATGCCGGCCACACCGGGGACCAGGCCCTCGACGGCGTCGTGCGGGCGGGCCACCCGGGTGAGGAGTTCGGCCACCGACAGGCCCACGGCGACGATCACGCCGTAGAGGATGTCCAGGGCCAGTACGCCGGTCAGACAGCCGAGTGCCAGCAGGAGTTCGCGGCGGCGGAAGCCGGCGAGGCGGTGGAAGCCGGTGAGGTCGATCATGCGGACGGCGGCGTAGACGACGAGGGCGCCGAGGACCGCCGAGGGGGTGCGGGACAGGAGGGGGCTCAGGAAGAGGAGGACGGCCAGGACCACCGCTCCGGCGACCAGGGAGTACGCCTGGCTGCGGGCGCCCGTCGAGGAGGCCAGCGCGGTGCGGCTCGCGCTGCTGCTCACCGGGAAGCCGTGGAGGACGCCGGCGCCGAGGTTGGCCGCGCCGAGCGCCAGGAACTCCTGGTCGGCGTCGAGACCGGGGCCGTCGTCCTCGTCGCCGCCGGTGAAGGCGCGGGCGGTGAGGATGAAGTCGGTGTAGGCGACGAGCAGGACACCGAGGGCGGGCAGCACCAGGTGGGGGAGTTCCGTGAGGTCCGGCAGGCCGACCGCGGGAAGTCCCGCCGGGACGTGGCCGATCACCTTGATGCCGTACCGGTCGTCGAGGTCGAGGAGGACGACGGCCGCCGTGCCCAGCACCACTGCCAGCAGCGGGCCGGGGATCGTCCGGGACGTGCGCGCCACCGTGAACAGGAACGCGAGCATGACGGCGGCGAACAGCAGCGTGGGCGCGTGGAGTTGGCCCAAGTGTCGTAGGAAGGACCAGAGTTGGGGGAAGAAGGCCGTGCCCGTCGTCCGTACGCCGGTGAGTTTGGGCAGTTGGTCCACGATCATGATCAGGGCAACGCCCGCGAGATAGCCGATCAGCACCGGGCGGGAGAGGAGGTCGGCGACGAAGCCCAGCCGTACCGCCCACGCGGCGAGGCACAGCAGACCGACCGTGACCGCGAGGGCGGCGGCGAGGGTGGCGTAGCGGCCGGGGTCGCCTGAGGCGAGCGGGCCCACGACGGTCGCCGTCATCAGCGCGGTCGTCGACTCGGGGCCGACCGAGAGCAGCCGTGAGGAGCCCAGTACGGCGTACAGGGCGAGCGCGGGCAGGATCGCCCACAGTCCGGCGACCGGCGGGAGCCCCGCCACCCCGGCGTAGGCCATCACCTGCGGGACGAGGTACGCGGCCACCGTGACCCCCGCCAGCAGGTCGCCGCGCAGCCAGGAACGCCGGTATCCGGCCAGCGCGGCGATCCCGGGCGTCAGGCGGCGCCACCCCGAGGCGTGCCCGCCCGGTGTGTGGGTGGTCAATGGGGCTCCTTGCCCTGGCCGGCTCAGAGGCTCGCCGCGTGGTCCGGGACGTAGGTCTGCAGGTCGCGGGGCGGGCGTTCGTAGCCGGTGGACGGCGGGCGGGGCGGGAGTTCGAGGACCGGCGGGGACACCTCGTGGTAGGGGAGCGAGTCGAGCAGGTGGGCGATCATGTTCAGGCGGGCCTTGCGCTTGTCGTCACTCTCGACGACGTACCACGGGGCCTCCGAGATGTCGGTGTGCACCAGCATCTCGTCCTTGGCCCGGGAGTAGTCCTCCCAGTGGGTGATGGACTCCAGGTCCATCGGCGAGAGCTTCCAGCGCCGCAGCGGATCCTCCAGGCGGCGCCGGAACCGGTCCTGCTGCACGGCGTCGCTCACCGAGAACCAGTACTTGCGCAGCACGATCCCGTCCTCCACGAGCATCCGCTCGAAGATGGGGCACTGGCGCAGGAACAGCTGGTATTCCTCCTTGGTGCAGAAGCCCATCACGCGCTCGACGCCGGCCCGGTTGTACCAGGAGCGGTCGAACAGCACGATCTCCCCGGCGGCCGGCAGATGCTCGACGTACCGCTGGAAGTACCACTGGGTGCGCTGCCGGTCGGTCGGCTTCGGCAGCGCGGCGATCCGGGCGACACGCGGGTTGAGATGCTCCGACACGCGCTTGATGGTGCCGCCCTTGCCCGCCGCGTCCCGGCCCTCGAACACGATCACCAGCCGGGTGCCCTCGGCCCGCACCCACTCCTGGAGCTTGACCAACTCCGTCTGCAGGCGCAGCAGTTCGGTCTCGTACGTCCCGCGCGGCAGCTTTGCCGCCTTCTTGCCGGCCATGCCGCCTCAACCCCTCGATGACGTGCGCAGTCTGCTCGTGTCCAAGGTCGAACACCTGGACAGCACCGTACTGACCGGCGGACTCCCGCGCACCCCGGACGCCCGCCGTACCGGGTTTGCGGCGGGCGCCGGCGGCAACCCGAACTCCGTGACAGCGATGACAACCCAGCAGGAACTCGTCCGGTTCCTGGAGGACCGCTTCGCCTGCGCCCAGGCCTGCACCGAGTGCGCGCGGGCCTGCGTCCTGCGCGTCAGCCGCTCGGATCCGGACGCCATCGACCACGAGGCACGCGTACGAAGCAAGGCGCTCCTCTGCGCGGAGGTCTGCGACGCGACCTGCCGCATGCTCGCCGAACAGCACCTCCAGGACGAGCCCGCCCTCCGCCTCCAGACCAAGTGGTGCCTGCTCGTCTGCCTGGAATGCGCGCAGGTCTTCGACGAGTGGCCGGGCGCGGAGGCGGACGCGCGGGCCTGCCGGGACTGTGCGCGGGCGTGCGAGGAGTTCTTGACCACGTTGAACTGACGGGCAGTTGCGCCTTCTTGCCCGGCATCGCCGCCTCGCCATTCCCAATTTCTGGAACACGTTCTACGGTGTGCGCCGTCAGGACCGGCCTTGGGGAGCCTGGAGGCGCCGTGCATCTCGAATACACGCCCGAGCAGCAGCGGCTGCGTAACGAACTGCGCGCCTACTTCGCCGAGTTGGTGCCCGACCACGTCTACTCCCGCTACGCCGACCCGGCCGCCCAGAAGCGCTACTACCGCGAGACGATCCGCCGGCTCGGCACGGACGGTTGGCTCGGTGTCGGCTGGCCCGAGGAGTACGGCGGGCGCGGGCTGACGCCGATGGAGCAGTTCATCTTCTTCGACGAGGCCGCGCAGGCCGGCGTACCGCTGCCGCTGATGGCCCTCAACACCGTCGGCCCGACGATCATGCAGTTCGGTACCGACGAGCAGAAGGCGTACTTCCTCCCGAAGATCCTCTCCGGCGAGATCGACTTCGCGATCGGCTACAGCGAGCCCGAGGCCGGCACGGACCTCGCCGCGCTCAAGACACGCGCCGTACGGGACGGCGACGAATACGTCGTCAACGGGCAGAAGATCTGGACCACCAACGGCGACACCGCCGACTGGGTCTGGCTCGCCGTCCGCACCGACCCGGACGCCCCGCCGCACAAGGGCATCACCATGCTCCTGGTACCGACCGCCGACCCCGGCTACTCCTGCACGGTGATCAACACCCTCGCCTCGCACGACACCACCGCCAGCTACTACGAGAACATCCGCGTCCCCGTCACCCGCCGCGTCGGCAAGGAGAACCAGGGCTGGCGCCTGATCACCAACCAGCTCAACCACGAACGCGTCACCCTCGCCGCCCACGGCACGATGGCCATCCGCGCCCTGCACGACGTCCAGCACTGGGCCATGGAGACCAAACTCGCCGACGGCCGCCGCGTCGTCGACCTCCCCTGGGTCCGCCGCCTCCTCGCCCGCACCCACGCGAGGCTCGACGCGATGAAACTCCTCAACTGGCAGATGGTGAACGCCGTCCAGGAAGGCGCCCTCACCCCCCAGGACGCCTCCGCCGTCAAGGTCTACGGCTCCGAGGCCCGCCGCGACGCGTACGCCTGGCTCATGGAGATCGTCGCCGCGGCCGGCGCCCTGCAGGAAGGCTCCGCAGGCGCCGTCCTGCACGGCGAACTGGAACGCGGCTACCGCTCCGCCGTGATCTTCACGTTCGGTGGCGGCAACAACGAGATCCAGCGGGAGATCATCTCGTGGATCGGGCTGGGGATGCCGAGGGTGCGGCGTTAGCCCGCTGTGACCACGGACTCCAGTTGTCACATACTGCGGATGGTTGGCACCAGGATTCTGCGTGATCGAGATAGCCGCTGGGCCGTGACAAGACAGTCGGTGCTCCGCCACGACGACACGAGTCGGGTTTGCTCGCGCTCGGACTCGGCGCGAACATGGTGCTCCACTACGGCAAGGTCGGCGCCCTGACCGGCCCGGACACGGAGCACGCCGAGACGTCGATGCTCGCCCTGCACCTGCTCCGGTCCGCGCTCGTGCATGTCAACACCCTGCTGGCGCAGCAGGTCCCGGCCGAGCCGGCGTGGGCGAAGAAGCTCACCGGCGAGGACCGGCGCGGCCTGACCGCCCTGTTCTGGTCCAACGTCAACCCGTAGGGCACGTTCCGCCTCGACATGGACGAGCGCCTCGACCTGGGGCTGCTCACTGCCGTGCCCCACCCCCGCACTACCCCCTCCGCCCGATCGACCACGGAGCCACGATGAAGGACTTCGCCGACCGCACCGACCCGCGTCAGGTCGAGGCCGCGTGGCGCGCCCTCGACCTGACGCGCGCCTACGTCGCACGCGACCGCACCGCAATCGTCGAGCACCTCGCGGACCTGGAGGAGAACCAGCTGGCGTTCGCCGGAGGTGTGCTCATCACGACGTACTACGAGACCCGTGAGGTCCCGCGGAACACCGGGCGCCCGCACAATCCGGCGACCGTGGTGCGCGAGGTCGACGCGGTGGCCCGGTTCGCGCCGACCGAACGCGAGTTCGCCGTCACCACGGCCGCCCGGCGCAAGCTCTTTGGCCTCGCCACCGCAGACGTCCGTCTTGCTTGACCTCTTGCGCGTCAGTCCGGCAGCCAGTGCAGCTCGTGCGCCAGGGTTTTGGCGAGGGCACGGATGCGGCGGTGTAGCGGCGACTGCTCGCGTGGGAGGACCAGGTGGATCGTCAGGCTGGGCGCGCCCCGCAGCGGTCGCCAGGTGAGACCGGCCGGTGATGCCGTGACCGCGGCTTCTCCGGCCGGGGCGAGGGTGACCCCGTCGCGCAGGTCGCGCTGAGACATGTCGAAAGAGACTGCGGGCGTGTGGAACCGGGGGTGTGGTCGGGTGTCTCGGAACAGTGCGGACAGCTGATCGTGGATCACGGGGTTGGCCGCACGGTCCAGGAGTCGCAGCGGATACGCGGCCGCGTCGGCGATCTCGATCTCCGGGTGTTCGGCCAGCGGATGGTGCTGCGCCAGCTGGACCCCGACGCGCTCACGCCGCAGCAGGAACCGGCGCACGCCACGGCCCGGCTGTTCACCGCGGGTGATCCCGGCATCGATGCGGCCGTCGGCGACCGCGGGGGAGATCTCCGGTGTCGCCATCGGGACCGCGCCGACCTCGAGTCCGCTGTTGCCGCGAATCAGCCTGTCCACCAGGGCCGGTGCCGTCTCGGCCCCGACGCTGAGGCTGTATCCGATGCGCAGCGTGCCCAGTTCACCGGCCGCCGCGCTCCGGGCGGTGTCCCATGCCCGGTCCAGCGCCGCCAGCGCGGGCGGCGCGGACTCCGCCAAAGCCGCACCGGCCGTGGTCAATACGACGCTACGCGTGTTGCGGACCAGCAGGGCCGTACCGAGTTCCGTCTCCAATCGGCGCATCCGGGCGCTGAGTGCGGGCTGTGCGATACCGATCCGTGCGGCCGCGCGGGTGAAGTTCAACTCCTGCGCCAGCACCAGGAAGTAACGCAGGCTCACCGTATCCGGCGCCACGTGCCCTCCCTGCCGATTGATAACGATCCGTTCTGAGTCTATCCCGTACCGGTCTTTCCCCCGACCGCACATCAAGCCCTAACCTGCGCATATGACGATTCAACTGACCGCAGGATTAGACATCGCGCTCACGCACACCGCCGATTTCGAGTCCGCCCTCACGCCTCTCGCGAAGGCCGCGGCAACCCAGCCCGGTGCGCTCGACTTCCGTCCTCACCCGGATCCCGATACTCCGCACCTGGCGAGGTCGGCGGCAGTTCTTGGCAGGAGCTCCCAGGTCACCCGGAGAGTTACGGTCTCGCC
Organism: Streptomyces xylophagus; assembly: GCF_000716435.1. Taxonomy (GTDB): domain Bacteria; phylum Actinomycetota; class Actinomycetes; order Streptomycetales; family Streptomycetaceae; genus Streptomyces; species Streptomyces xylophagus. The sequence goes on along the minus strand of NZ_JNWO01000003.1, from coordinate 232,564 downwards.
TCTCGACGGAGGTCGTCATGCATAAGTTGGTGGTCCTGTATTCCAAGCCCGCCGACCCTGACCACTTCCGCGACTACTACGTGACCAACCACCTTCCACTGGTCATGAATTGGCCCGGCCTGCTTGCGTGGCGCTACAGCTTCGACGTGGCGGCGACCAAGGGAGAAGCGCCGTATTTCGCGGTCTTCGAAGGCGACTTCGCCGACGCCGCCGCCATGGCCGCGGCGCGGGCGTCGCCGCAAGGCCGGCGGGTGGCCGCCGATGTCGCCAACTACGCCACCGGCGGTGCGGTCGTCATCCACTATCCGGTGCAGGACGGCACCGGCTGAGGCAGGCCGGCACGCTCCGGGACGCGTTCGGTCGGCCGTTGCGGCCAGGTCCGGCCATCGGCGGACGCCGTTCGCGGGTGCCGGTTCGTTGAGCGTCAAAGGTGGGCCGATGTCCTGGCCGGATGTCACGGTGGTTGATGCGTGCGTGCGGCGCGACGGCCGGGGCGGCAGCGCCACGCCCGTCACCGACGACGACCCGGCGGCGACGGACGCGGACCGGCGTGCGGTCGCTGCTGCGGACGGCACCTCGCACGCGGCGTTCCTCGGCCCGGGGCGGACGCCGGACGATGGCTGGCCGGTCCGGTTCTTCACCGCCACCGCCGAACTGTCCGGCTGCGGCCACGGCACCATTGCCGCGCAGGCCGTCCGGTTGACCCGCACCGCGCTGGGCGAGCTGAACGACCGCCAACACACCGGCGGGCGCACGTTCGACACCGTCGCGATCCGCCGCCCCGCCGGCATCGAGGTGTGGTTCGACCAGGGCCTCGTCGCGCTGCGTCACCCGGCACCGGACGAGCGCGCCGCGATCGTCGCCGCGCTCGGGCTCACCGCGGACGACCCGCATCCGACCGACGCGCCACTGATCGCCGCGCCCGGCGTACCACGCATGCTGGTACCGGTCCACGACCGGTCGGCGCTGCTCCGAGTCCACCCACACCTCGGCAGGCTGACAGCGGCGTGCCAGTGGTACGGGCTCCTCGGCTGTTTCGTGTACGCACCGCCGGTGGGCGACCGACCGGGTGCGGCGCGGATGTTCACGCCGGCGATCGGTGTCGACGAGGACGTCGCCAACGCCAACAGCACCGGCTGCCCGGCCGCCCACCTGCTCGACACGACAGGGGCGCAGACGGTCGCGATCGAGGTGGAGCAGGGCGACACCCTCGGTCGACCGGCCGGCGTGCTCACTTCGGCCCGACGCGGGCCGGCGGGCATCACGACCCGGGTCGGCGGGTTGGCGTTGGTCCGCGACGGACACTGAGGCGACGACTGGACCGTCCTCTTCCGCGATCCGCGATCCGCGATCCGCGATCTGCGCATGGGGCTGGGGCTGTCCGCTGGGGTCAAGCGTTGGCACCCGGTGGCGGGCGTCAGCGGGACGCGGTGTCGAGGGCGCGGCTGAGTGTCCATCGGGAGACGCGTAGCTTGGCGGCGACGACGGTTCGGGTGTGTCCGGCGCCGAGCAGGATGCGGGCGTCGGTGATCTGTTCGGAGGTCAGGGCGCGAGGGCGGCCGCCGACGCGGCCTCGGGCGCGGGCGGAGTCGAGGCCTTCGCGGGTGCCTTTGACGATCTGCTGACGTGGGAACTTGGCGATGGCGGCGAACACGGTGAAGATCAGTTCGCCGCACATGTCGTCGCTGGTGTCGAGCACGATGCAGTCGAGGGTGCGGAAGTGGCGGCCGTTGGCGTGCAGGTCGTCTTCGACGATGACGAGGAGTGCGTGCCGACCATCCTTCCGGCCGCGTGTATGGCCCTGCACCGCTTCGGGGCATCTGAGGAGCGGCATTCGGGGCGGGGCGTTGACGTGAGCCCGCACCGCCCGGCCGTTTCATAGGTGTTCGCTCATGAAACAGTTCGGGGTGTGGGCGACGGCTTCCGGCCACGGATCCCGGGATTTTTCGGATCGTGGCCGGGCCCTTCACCCGCACCGGGCGCCTGTCCCCACGGACGGCCGATGCGGACCGGACGCGCGCTCCGCTTGAGTACGCGCGACCGGAGTCGCGGGCGCAGGAGGCAGGCCGGAGTTGCCTGCCCGATGGCCTCGTTGCTCTCTGACTGTGGTGTCCTCAGCTCTTGACGGTGCTCAGGACTGCGGTGGCCATGCCCTGTTCGCCCCGTTCGTTGGGGTGGACCATGGCGGCGGGGCTGCTGGGCTTGAGGGGTTCGATCCATCGGGTGGCCGCCGGGGAGCAGGCGTCGTGGCCGGCGGACGGGGTGAAGGTGTCGACGTACGTGGCTCCTGCGGCTCGCGCGCGTTCGCCGAGCATGGTGTTGAGTTCCTGCTGTTTCTGGCGCAGGAACGTGACGTCGCCGGGGGCGATGGGCAGGCCGCGACCGCAGTGTGTGCCCTTGGCGGGCAGGATCGACGGGTAGCCGACGACGTAGACCCGGGCGTCGGGCGCACGGCGTTGGATCTCGTTCAGTGCGCGGGTGAGGCGGTCACCTGCGGTGCGGATCTTCTGGGCCACCTTGTCGGTGCCGCCGGAGGTGTACTTCTCCGCGCAGGGTGCCTTGTCGGTGATGTCGGTGATGCGCTCGGCCAGTTTGAAGAGCGTTCCGGTGCCTACGCACTTGGTGATCATCGAGCTGAAGCCGATGTCGTTGCCGCCGATGCCGAGCGTGACCAGCCGCGTGTCGGTGGTCAGCGCGGAGAGTTGTGCGGGGTTGGTGCCGTTGCCGGTGGACTGAGGGGTGGTGAGGTCGGAGATGGTGGCGCCACTGCAGCTGACGTCACGGAAGTCGGCAGCCTTCAGGCCGAGTTCCTTGGCGACCAGGGCCGGGTAGTTGCGGCCGGAGCGGTCGCAGCCGGCCGGAGTGCCCGTCTGAGGAGGGATCTTGGGGCCCGAGGTGTACGAGTCGCCGAGTGCGACGTACGGCCCCTTGGATATCTCCTTCACTTTGGTCTTGGCGCTGCTGTCGGCGCTCTGTCCGATGCTGACGGCGGTGATCAGTACCCCGCAGGCAAGGGCCACGCCCATGCCGGTTCGTGCCAACGGTCCCATTGCTGTGTCCTGTTCTTCGTTGCGGATGCTGGGCTGCGGGGACGTGGCGGTACACATGGAGCGGTGTCGGTGTGGCCCTTGGGGGTCGGGCGAGCGGGGCGGGGCGCGGTTTACGACGGGCGGACGAGTCCGGTGTCGTAGGCGAAGATGACGGCCTGCACGCGGTCGCGGGCGTCGATCTTCGTGAGGATGCGGCCGATGTGGGATTTGATCGTGGATTCGGCGAGGTGGAGACGCTCGGCGATCTCCTGGTTCGTCCAGCCGGTGGCCATGGCGGTGAGGACTTCGCACTCGCGTTGGGTCAGGTCGTCGAGTCGGCGCTGCTGCTGAGGGCTGTGCCCGGGGAGGCGGTCGCTGAAGGCGTCGATCAGTTTGCGGGTGAGGCCCGGGGAGATGACGGCGTCGCCGGCGGCCACCGCCCGTACCCCGGCGACGAGTTCGTCGGGCTGGGCGTCCTTGAGCAGGAAGCCGCTGGCTCCGGCACGCAGGGCGTCGTAGGCGTATTCGTCGAGGTCGAAGGTCGTCAGCACCAGGATGCGCGAACGGCCGCCGGACTCCACGATGCGGCGGGTGGCCTCGATGCCGTCCATGCCGGGCATCCGGACGTCCATGAGGACGACGTCGGGCCGGAGTTCGGCAGTCATACGGACCGCTTCACCGCCGTTGGTGGCCTCACCGACGACGTTCATGTCGGACTGGGCCTCCAGGAGCATGTTGAAGCCCATCCGTTGCAGGGCCTGGTCGTCGACGATGAGGACGGTGGTCATGAGGGGTGCTTCTCCGGGGAGTTGGGCTGCGGGCTGGGGACGAGAAGGGCGCGGACGGACCAGCCGCCGTGAGCGTTGCGGCCTGCGGTGACGGTGCCCTGGTAGAGGGCGGCGCGTTCGCGCATGCCGACCAGGCCACGGCCACCGCCCGCGCGGGGACGGTTCGCCGAGGGTGTGCGGGCCGGTCCTGTGTCCTCAACGGTGACGCGTACGGCGTCCGGGTCGGCGGTGAGGGACACATGGACCGAGGTGTCGGGGGCGGCGTACTTGACGGTGTTGGTCAGGGCTTCCTGGATGATGCGGTAGACGGAGAGCTGGATCCCGGGAGGCAGGTCGGTGATGTTGCCGTGGGAGTCCAGGGTGACGGTGGGACCGGCCGCGCGGACGCGGTCCAGTAGCGAGTCGAGGTCGGTCAGGCCGGGCTGCGGGGCGAGCGGCTTGTCGCCCGGCGGGTCGTCCTCCTCGCCGATGACGGAGAGCAGGCGGCGCAGTTCGGCCAGTGCGTCACGGCCGCTGGTGCTGATGATGCGGAGAGTCTGGGCCCCGCGTTCCGGCTTCTTCTCGGCGAGGGCGGCGGCGCCGTCGGCGAGACCGACGATGACGGCGAGAGTGTGGCCGAGGATGTCGTGCATCTCCCGGGAGACCCGGGCACGTTCCTGCGCTGTGGCCAGGCGGGCCTGCTGGTCGCGTTCCTTCCTCAGGGCGTCGATGGAAGCAATGGCCAGACGACTGAGCAGACCCAGCGCGGCGAACGCCGCCATCGCGGTCATCGCCAGCAGGGTCACGACCTCGGGGCGTGTGGCGTGTTCCAGTTGGCCGCCCCGCCAGAAGACGGCGGCCCACGCTCCGAGCTGCACGGTGGTGATGCCGACGGCGAGGGCGAGTTGTCGGGGGGTGCTGTAGCGGCCGACGTTGAACAGGGCCACGACCCGTGCGGACTCGGCTCCGGTCAGTACTCCCAGAGGGAGGGCCACCACGGAGGCGGCGGTGGTCAGGGCGAAGACCAGCATGGGCCGGCGTTCCCGCCACAGGAGGGGGAGGGTGAACGCGACGATGAGCGCCAGCTGGGCCGGGACGTCGCCGGTGTTGTAGGGGTTGAGGTAGGAGTTGATGCCGAGCGCGGCGCAGAAGGCCGGTACCCCCCAGTGCCGGACCTTGGGGTGGGCCCGGTCGGCCCGCCGCAGCGCGGCCAGCCGGAAGATGACCGAGGCGATCACGCGCTGTTCGGAATCGCTGGTCAGGGTCTCCAGGACCCGGCGGTTGTCCGGGCCGGGGGCCGCGGGGGCGCTCGGTGTGGTCACGGGGGTCCTTCACGGGTCGGGAGGCCGCCCTCCGGTCCCGGGGGATTGGACCGGTGGGCGGGGCTGGGGGATCGGCCGGTGGGAGGCGGCCGATCCGGTCGGGGGTCGAACAGCGGTCGGCAGTGGTCGCTGTTGCGACGCGTCTCCGTCAGCTCTTAGCTCTTACGGAACAGTCTGTTCCGCAGCCCCCTCGTCGGCGTTGCTTTCGGCTCGGCCGTGTCGGCAGACGGGGCGGCGTCGCCATCGCGTGCGCGGCGCTGTCCGAGGCCGGGCAGTCCCGGGATCCTTCCACGGTGGTGCCGGGGGAGCGGTGACGCGAAGCCCGTCGTGTGCGAGTCGTCGGCGCCGGAGCCGCTGGTGAGGAGTGACGGGGCCGCGTGGTTGTCCGAGCCCTGGTGGCCTCCCGCGGGTACGCCGGCGAATACGGGTTCGGGTGCGGTGCTCGTCTTCTCGGCGGCCAGGGCCTGGCGCAGCTTCTCACCCTCGACGTCCACGTTGGGCATGGCCCGGTCCAGCCACTTGGGCAGGGCCCAGGCGCGGCGCCCGAGCAGGGTCATGACCGCCGGGACGATGGTCATACGGACCACGAAGGCGTCGAAGAACACGGCGGAGCCGAGGCCGAGCCCGATGGACTTGATGAGTGCCACGTCGTCGAGGAGGAAGCCGGAGAACACCGAAATCATGATGATCGCCGCCGCGGTGACCACGCGGGCACTGTGCTTGAAGCCCTGGACGATGGCCTGGGTGGGTTCGGCACCGTGGACGTACTCCTCCCGCATCCGGGTGACGAGGAAGACCTCGTAGTCCATGGCGAGTCCGAAGACCACGCCGATCAGCAGGATGGGCAGGACGCTCACGATGGGCGCGGTTTCCTGGATGCCGAAGAGGCCCTTGAGCCAGCCCCATTGGAAGACGGCGACGACGACGCCGAGTGTGGCGCCCACGCTGAGGAGGAAGCCGAGGGCTGCCTTGAGCGGGACCAGGATCGAGCGGAAGACCAGCAGGAGCAGAACCAGCGCCAGGCCGACCACGATCGCCAGGTAGGGGATGAGGGCCTGGGCGAGCTTCGTGGAGACGTCGATGTTGACGGCGGTGGTGCCGGTCACCATCAGGTCGGCACCCGTGTCGTTGTGCAACGTGCCGCTCTGGGCGCGAATGTCCTTGACCAGGTCCTTGGTGGCCTGGCTGCTCGGCGCGCTCTTCGGGATGGCCCCGATCAGGGCCACGTCTCCGGCCTCGTTGAACGCGGCGTCGCGCACCGCGGCCACGTCGGGCAGCTTCTTGATCCGCGTCACCGCGTCCGAGGCGGCTGCCTTCGGGTCCTTGCTGTCACGGGCGTCGACCACCACGGTCAGGGGACCGTTGAAGCCGGGACCGAAGCCCTTGCTGAGGGTGTCGTAGGCGACGCGCTGGGTGCTGTCGGGGGACTTCATGGAGTCGTCGGGCAGGGCCAGGCGCAGGGACATGGCAGGGATGGTCAGCAGGCCCAGGCCGATCACCGCGACGGCGAGGACCTTGACCGGGTTGCGGGTGACGAAGCGCGCCCAGCGCACGCCTATGGCCTCGCCCTCGCCGCGTTCTTCCAGGGCGTGCATGCGGCGGCTGAGGAGCTTGCCCTTCATGATCCGCGTCCCGGCGAAGCCCAGCATCGCGGGCAGCAGGGTCAGCGCGATGAGCACGGCGACAGCGACCGCGAAGGCGGAGGCCAGGCCCATCGAGGTGAGCATCTTGATGCCGATGACACTCAGACCCGCCAGCGCGATGATCACGGTGAGGCCGGCGAAGACGACGGCGGATCCGGCGGTGCCCAGGGCCCGCCCGGCGGCCTCTTCCGGATCATGGCCGTCGCGGATCTCGTTGCGGTAGCGGGAGACGATGAACAAGGCGTAGTCGATGGCGACCGCCAGACCCAGCATCAGAGCCAGCGTCGAGGCGGCCGAGGCCATGTCCACGAACGAGGTGGCGATGGTGATGCACATGACGGCCACGCCCACGCCGAGGATCGCGGTCAGCAGCGGGAGTCCCGCCGCGATCAGCGAGCCGAAGGTGATCACCAAAACGACCGCGGCGACCGCCAGACCGATCAGTTCGGCAGCCTTGCTGGCCGCCTTGTCCTCGACCGCGTCACCACCCATGCTGACCGTCAGCCCGGCTTTGTCACCCTCCGCCGCGACCTTGTTCAGGACCTCGTGCGCGGCGCTGCTGACGTCGGACTTGGCGACCTTGTAGGACACCTGCGTGTAGGCGATGTCGCCCGACTTGCTGACCAGACCACTGGTGAACGGGTCGGAGACACTCGCCACCTGCGGCGACGCCTTCAACTCGGCCACCAGCGAGGTGATTTCAGCCTTGTTGGCGGCGGAGGTGAGCTTCTGGCCGGAGGGGGCCTCGAAGACGACCCGGGCGGTGGCGCCGGAGGCGGAGGCCTGCGGGAACTCCTTCTGCAGCAGGTCGATGGCCTTCTGGGACTGCGTGCCGGGCAGCGTGAAGCTGTCCGAGGTGGAGCCGGTGGAACTCATGGCGCCGATGCCTACGGCGGCCAGGACGGCGATCCACAACATCAGGAACAGCCGTCGTCGCCGGAAGGCGAGCCGTCCCAGTCGATAGAGGAAGGTGGCCACGGGGTACTCCCACCAGGAGAAGAGATCATTACGTGAGCAGGGCCTGATCGGCCCTTGATCTCAAGCTAGGTGCGGGTTTCCGCGCTTCCTGCCCCCTGTGGCATCGAATCGATGGGCCGCGATTAGTACCGCAGGACTAACGCCTCTCTCCTGAAAACACGGCCACTGGCCGTGCTCCGGTCAGCCGGGGACGGTGACCACCACCCTGCCCCGCCCGCCCGCGTCGACCCGTTCGTGGGCCTTGGCGATGTCCTCCAGCGGATAGCGGTCCGCGACGTCGACGGTGAGGGCGCCGACCGCGGCGGCCGCGGTCAGATCACGCGCGGCCTGTCGCTTCGCCACGGCGGGGAAGTCGTCACTGCCGAGCAGCCGCAGGGTGACATTGTTGAACAGCAGGGGCCAGAAGGGGAGTTCGGTACGGTCGGCGTGGGTGCCGTAGGCGGCGATGACGGCGTCGAGCGCGGTAACGGCATTGTCGAGGTCGGCGTTGGCCGACAAGGACACCTCGACGACGCGGTGGACGCCGTCCGGCGCGTACGAGCGGATCGCTGCCGCCGGGTCGGCCGAATCCAGGGCGACGGCGTGGGAGACGGCGGTCGCGTCGACGTGAGCGAAGTCGTCGCCGCGGCGGACGGTGCCGATGACGGTGGCGCCGCCCCAGCGGGCGAGCTGCGCGGCCAGGGAACCGACGCCGCCGAGCACACCGTGGACGAGGACGATACGGCCGTCGACCGGACCGTCCGCGAAAACGGCGCGGTGAGCGGTGATGCCGGGGATGCCCAGACTCGCGCCGAGCTCGTCGCTGAGGTGGTCGGGGAGACGTACAGCCTGCTGATCCGGTACGACGGTGTACTGGGCGGCGGTGCCGAAGGGCCGGTAGGACTGGGCGCCGTACACCCACACCCGCTCTCCGACGCGGTGGGCGTCGATGCCGTCGCCCACCGCGTCGATGACGCCGGCGGCGTCGCTGTGCGGGACGACCCTCGGATACGGCATCGAGGAGCCCAGCCAGCCACGCCGCTTCTTGGTGTCGCCGGGATTGACGCCCGAGACGGTCACGCGGACCCGCACCTCGCCGGGGCCGGGGTGGGGTTCGGGCAGTTCACCGACGTGCAGGACATCGGCGGCGGAGCCCTGCTGGTCGTACCAGGACGCGAGCATGGAGGTACCTCCGGGGTCTTTCAGGGGTTCTCGGGCGGTTGTTCGCCCAGGACCTCGCGGAGCCAGGCGCGTTCGGCGCGGCTGGTCGCGCGGGCGGTGAGAAGCAGGCCACGCCGGTAGGGGTCGGCCACCTCCTCGGCGCGCAGGGGCCGGTCACCGTCGTAGAAGAAGCTCACCGGCTCCTCCAGGAACGTCAGGCGTCGACGCAGTACCGCGTGCTGTTCGGCGGTGTCAGGGAGGTGCGAGAGGAAGGACAGCACCGTGTAGAAGCGGGTGAAGTCGGTGATCTCGTGGTCGGCCGGCTTGCGCAGACGCTCCAGCATTTCGGCGCGGCCGGCCTCGGTCAGGCTGAGCATGTAGCGGCCCGCACCCGCGCGCGGATCGGCCCGCCGTTCCAGCAGGCCCGCCTTCGCGAGGCGGTTGATGGCCGGGTAGAGGGTGCCGTCACTGACCGGGCGCGTGTAGCCGGTCAGGTCCGAAACGCGTCGGCGCAGCTCATGGCCCGGTAGGGGGCCCTCGGCCAGGAAGCCCAGTATCGCGAGTTCCAGCATGGGGCCATCTTCTCACATGCGACATCGAATCGATACTCACATCGAATCGATGTTACGGTCGTTGACGGCTCGCCTCACCGTCGAGGCCCGCACGTCCCGCAGCTCAGCTCGTCCCCGCAGGCGCGCCCCGTCGGGGACGCCGCCGACCTCCCCGAGAGCTCCGAACCATGGATCTTGATTCCTCCTCTGCCTCCATTCCGCCGGCGACCTCGCCCGCTCTGTCGCGCGAGGCGGGCCGCGTAGCCGGGCTGCCGCGTTCTTCCATGGCGGTCGCGGCGTTCTCGACGGTGGTCGAGTGGTACGACTTCACGCTGTACCTGTTCATGACCACCGTGCTGTCCAGGGTGTTCTTCGGCTCGGGAACCTCGTCCGTCCTCACCGCACTCGCGGTCTTCGCCATCGCCTACGTGATGCGCCCGTTCGGCGCGCTGGTCTTCGGTCACGTCGGAGACCGGCTGGGGCGCCGCAGGGTCCTGCTGGCCTCGATGTCCGTCATGACGGTGGCCATGCTGGTCACGGCCCTGCTGCCCACGCGCGAGCAGATCGGCTCCACGGCGGGCGTGCTGCTGTTGCTGCTGCGCTGCGTCATGGGCTTCTCGGTGGGCGGCGAGTACACCGGCGTCATGACCTACCTCGTCGAAGGCGCCCCTCCCCGGCGGCGCGGCCTGGTCGCGTCCCTGGCCTCCGCCGCCAGCGAGGTCGGCGCGCTGCTCGCAGTCGGCGCGGCCGCGCTGACCACCGCGCTGACCAGCGGCCCGGCGCTGGACTCCTGGGGTTGGCGCATCCCGTTCCTCTTCGGCGCCCTGCTCGCGGCGGGCACCCTGATAGCGCGCTCCACCATGCAGGAGTCCCCGGCGTTCGAGCAGCTCTAGCAGGCGCACGGCACCGACCGCGGCCCGCTCGGGCGGACCTTGCGAACCCAACGCCCTGCGCTGTACCGGACGTTCACGATCTCCGCGCTGGGGTCCATCACCTACTACGTGGGGATCACCTACGTCCCCACGTACCTCACGTCCGTGGGCGGCTTCGCGGAAAGTGACGCACTGCGGCTGGCGACACTGGCCTCCGCCGCAGTCATCGTCGTCACGCCCTTCGCCGGTGTGATGGCCGACCGCCTCGGGCGGCGGCCCACTCTCGTGTTCTTCGGTGTTCTGTCGTTGGTCCTGCCGGTGGCGCTGTTCGCGTTCATGACCGGCGGACACACCGTGCTCGCCCTTGTCGGAGCCGTGGTCCTGGCTCTCGTAGCGGGCGGGGTCAGCGCCGTGGGTGCCTCCTCCGCTCCGGAGCAGTTCCCGGTCGCCGGCCGACTCAGTGGGCTCGCTGTGGCAACGGTCGCTACGACGATCTTCGGCGGTCTGACCCCGTATGCCTCCCAGGCTCTGATAGACGGCACCGGATGGCGTCTTGTCCCCGGGATCATGGTCGCCGGCATTGCTCTCCTGGCCTTGCCCGTTCTCTGGCGCCTGCCGGAGACGGCGCCGTCCCTGCTTGTCCCTGCCGAGGACGACGCCGGCCCGGAGAGCCGAAGAAACCTTGAGGAACGTCCGACGCCCGCAGGCTCAAGCTGACGGCGATCGCGTCATGCCCCCGGGCCCGCTGGAGCAGACGTCTGCCAGGTGGTCTGGCCCCGAACTCGCCGCACATTTCCGGGAGTTGTCGCGGCATTGGTGATCGGTCGGTCTTGGTGTGTTCCGGTCGGCTTCGGCCGTCAGGTTTCAGAGGTCGGGCCTGCCCGCGACCGTCTCCACGACGGGTCGGGAGCCCGGAGCGGTGTCCGTCGACCGCGGGCGGGGGATGAGGGCCGCGGCGGCGAAGGCCACGGCCGCGGCGGCGACACCTATCGCCAGCACCGTCCGCAGCCCACTCTCCGAGGGCAGTTCGACACCGTGGAAGCCGGTGGTCATGTGGGCGATGACCATGCCTGGCACGGTACTGGCGACCGTGTTGCCGATGGCCCGCATCAGCGTGTTGAGGCTTGTGGCGGCCGCGGTCTCGGACAGGGGAATCGCGCCCATGATGAGTGTGGGCAGCGCGGCGTAGTCGAGGCGGGTACCGACGCTGACGATGCAGGAGGCGACGATGAGCTGCCAGACCTCGGACATCATCACCATGCTGAGGAGGTAGCCGAGCCCGATGATCGTGGAGCCGAGCATGAGGGTGAACCTCGGCCCCTTGGTCCTGGCGACGTCCGAGGGAGGGCATGCCGTCGTCCATACCGCCCTGGACGCCTACGGCACCGTGGACATCGTCGTCGACAACGCGGGCATCTTGCGGGACGCACCGTTCCACGCCATGACGGCGGAGCTGCTCGGCGGCCGGACTCCTGGACACCGCGAACAAGAGCAACTACGGCGCCGCCAAGACGGGCCTGATCGGCCTCACCCGCGTCCTGGCCGCCGAGGGGTCCGCATACGGCACCAACGTCGACGCCGTGGCCCCGATCGCGCTCACCCGCATGCTCACCCAGTCCATGACGCGAACCGGGGAACAGGGGAAGACCCCCGAACGACAGCCCGAACGAGAGCCTGGACGTGCCGGGCAGGCGATGACCGTGGAACGCATGAAGTCCTTCGTCGCCAAGCTCGATCCGGCGCTCGTCGCGCCGGCCGTCGCCTACCCGGCACACGAGGACTGTCCCGTCTCCGGCGAGATGTACACGGTGGGCGCCGGTCACGTCTCGCGGTTCTTCGTCGGCAGAACGGACGGCTACTTCAACTCGGCTCTGTCGATGGAGGACGTCCGGGATCACTTCGACGACATCCGTAACGAGACGGGATACACCGTCCCGAGGGATCCGGGCGAGGAGACCGGCCGGTTGTTCCGGACGGTGAACGGCTGACCGGGGAGCAAGGCGTCCTGCTCTGGCCGGGACGGCTACGGCGGGGTGCGTACCCTCGACGATTCACGAGGGGTGAGACCGACGCGGTGCGCTGGCCGTCGTCGACGCAGCAGCCTTGTCACCGGGCCTTTCGTCCTGTTGGCTTGCGGCGGAGTTTCGAGTGGCAGCTCAAAGGCGAGGCGTACGAGTGACAGTTCGGGGCAGCGCGCGCGGGGATGCGCAGTACGGCTTGCTGACCAGCATCGCCGGCGAGGCGGGAGTGTCGCTCAGCACCGTGTCGAAGGTCGTGCACCGGCGTGCCGACGTCGGAGCGGCGACCCGCGCCCGGGTCGAGGACCTGCTGTCACGCCACGGGTATGTCCGCCCGGGAGAACCTGATCCCGCGGCGTCGCGTCAGATCATCGCGGTGTTCCGTGACCTGTCGGGGCCGTACACGCTGGAAGTCGTCCGGGGGATTGTGGACGCGGCGGACGAACTGGGCCTGGACGTGGTGACCGGGACGACGGGTCACCGTTCGATCTCCCAGTGGCTCGAGGAGTGCGTGGCACTCGACGCGGCGGGTCTGATCATCGTGATCTCCATGCTGGCCGAGGAAGACCAGCGCCGGATCGTCGAGCGGCGGCTTCCCGTGGTGCTGATCGACCCGCTGAGCGCACCGACCCACGACATTCCGAGCATTGGTGTGACGAACTGGAGCGGAGCCAGGGAAGCGGTGCAGCACCTGCTGGGCCTCGGGCACACCCGGATCGGCATGGTCGCGGGCCGTTCGCACTCGCTGGCCGGGGCGGCCCGGCTGCACGGCTATCGGGCCGCTCTGGAGGAGGCGGGGATCGCGTACGACCCGGCGATCGTGCGCTCGACCGACTTCGACTTCGAAGAAGGGCTGCTCGCCAGCCTGCAGATCCTGCGCTCCGCGAATCCACCCACCGCCGTCTTCGCGGCGAGTGACGCGCAGGCGCTCGGCGTCCTGGAAGCGGCCCGTCAGCACGGGTTCAGCGTTCCCGGGGACCTGGCGGTCATGTCCTTCGACGACACCCTCGTGGCGGCCATGGCCTGTCCGCCGCTGAGCGCGGTGCGCCAGCCGTTCGAGGAGCTGGGCGCCGAGGCCACCAGGGTGCTGGTGCAACTCGCCGAGGGTCGACCGCCCGCGTCGACCCGGATCGAGTTGGCGACGGAGCTCGTGCTGCGTACCTCGACGTCGGTGCGCAGGCGAGTCGATACCCAGTGAGTGACCCCAGGGCGCACGCGTTGCCCCGAGGGCGGGCGTCCCGCGTCTGCCCGCCCCTGAAGCCTCAGGCGAGCGGGACGGTCACCGTGGTGGGGACGTGCGGCAGCAGGTGTACGGTCTGTCGCTGGTCCGAGCCGTCACGGCACACGAGGACGATGTCCCGCTCAAGGGGCGAGGTGAGGACCACCTTCGTGAGGCCCTCGGACACATCCCACGTCAGTTCGTCGACGGAGACCCCGGCGCGCGTGGCGAGGCCGCGCAGGCTGCCGGACCGCCACTCCGGGGGCCGGGCGGGCAGGAGTTCCACGATCCCGGGCCGGGAGTCGAGCAGCATCTCCACGACCACGGCCGGCAGACAGTGGGCGGCGTCCGCGTTGTAGATCTCCAGATCGGGGTTGTGCGAGGTCATCAGTGACCGGAAGACCATGTTCCGGCCGACGATCTTGAGGACGTTCTCCTTCGCCGTCTCGCTGTCCTTCAGGCGTGCGGCGACCAGGGCGCGGTGCAGGCTGCCGTGTGCGGAGAGGTTCTCGTCACCCCGTCGCAGCAGGGCTTCGCGGGCGGCGGCGGCCAGGTCCGGGGTGTCGTCCGGGGTGATGTCGTGCAGCGGCCACACCGGGTAGAGGTGGCTGATGTGCCGGTGCGCGTCGGCGGTCTCCAGTCCCGGCCACGCCCACTCGGCGAGCGCCCCCTGCCCGTCGACGCGGTAGGGCGGCAGCCGCTCCGCCAGCGCGCGCCAGCGGCCGACCGCCGTCTGCTCGATGCCGAGGCGGGTGCAGACCTCGGCGGCCGTGGCGAGCGCGTGCCGGGCCGCGGCCAGGTCCATGGTGGCGTTCACCCCGGACATGCCCTGCCCGTTGCGAGGGCCGACCTCGGGGGAGTAGGAGGGGACCAGGACGACGTGTCCTTCGTCGTCCTCGCGGGTGAGGAAGTCCTCGAAGAAGAGGGCGGCCTCGACGAGCCAGGGGGCGAGGGTGCCGGCGAGGAAGTCGTCGTCACCGGTCGTCTGCCAGTACTCGTACAGCGGGAACAGCAGCCAGTCCGCGCCCGCCAGCCACATGGTCCAGGGCCAGTCGTCGTTCAGGTGGAAGAGCAGCCCGTGCTCGCCGTCCGTCCGGCTGGGGGCCAGGATCCCGCGGGTGCCGTAGATCGTGCGGGCGTTGGTGCGCCAGTCGTCGATCTGCCCGTCGATCAAGGCGGCGTACGACGCGATGAGTTCGGGCATGCCGGTGAGGACCGCTCCGGCCATCTGGAGGTTGATGTTGGCGTCGGTGGTGTAGTCGCCGGACCAGGCGGCGCCCCATTCGCCCAGCCACAGGCCGGTCAGCCGGGGCGGCAGTACCCCGCTGGAGCTGAGCAGCAGGTAGCGGCCGGAGTGGAAAAGCGCCTCGACCAGCGCGCCGTCCAGCGTCTTGGTGTCGGCACGGGCGATCAGGTCGCCGATGGGGAGGCCGCGGTCGCTGTCGGGCACACCCAGGTCGAGTTCGGCGCGGCCGTAGAGCTCGCCGTGGATGGGCACATGCCGGGAGAGCAACTCGTCGTATTCGGCGGGCAGTTCAGCCAGGACCGTGCGGAGCGCGTCGATGCGGGGGAGGGGCGCCGACCGGTCCATCCGGGTCAGCAGAACGACGCGTGTCGCTCCGTCGACACGGACCGTGTCCCCTTCCGCCGCGACCCGGCCGCCCGTGACGACGGCCCGGGTCACGCCGGTGAATCCCGCCGCGCCGGGACCGGGCGGATACTCGCCCACGACGGCGAGTGACGCCTCGCCGTCCCCGGTGACCTCGGCGGATGTCGTGAAAGTCACCTCGGCGGGGCGGCCGGCCAGCTCGCCGGACAGCCGTATGGCCAGGTCGAGCTGCGGACCGGTGATCTCGACGACCGCGACGGCGTCGGCGCGCGACACGAACGCACGCCGTACCCACTCCCGTTCCCCGTCGGACCAGGTGACCCGCACCTCGCCGGTGGCGAAGTCGGTGACTCGGCGGTAGTGCTCGACAGGGCCGTCCCCGGCAGTCGTATCCACATAAAGCATGTGTCCCGGATGGAAGGACTGTGTCCAGGCCATCCCCCTGTCGTCGGAGAACTCGCGCTGTGCCCGCTCCCGTTCACCGGCGAGGGCCAGGTCGCGGACCTGTTCGAGACGGTCGGCGACCGCCGGCGGCCGCATCCCTAGGGACTCGTTGGGCAGCACGTAACGGTGGTGGTTGTGAACGATCCGCTCCCGGTGGGGATGCCCGAACACCATGATTCCGTACTCGCCGTTGCCGGAGAGGAAAGCGTCCTCCCAGCGGGCGGCAGGCTGTGTGTCGTGGATGCTGTGCACCGGCATACCCGGCCTCCCGGACGTTACGTGCCTGAGCGGCTCGAACAGGCTGCGGGGGAGCCTATAAGAGGCGGGCGATCGGGTTGCGAAAGACTTTCGCAACCCTTGAGCACTCGCGTTTCCGCAGGTGTACGGGGCTTTCGGCGCTCCGCAACGGCCTGCCGTGATCGAACCGGCGTGTACGTTCACTCAGCACGCGCTCAGAACAGGCCAACGGACGCGCAGGGGAGGTCCACACCGCAGTGACGGGCCCAACCAGTTCGCGCCGGAACGCTCAGTACGGGCTTCTCGCCTCGATAGCCGACGAAGTCGGCGTCTCGCCGGCGACCGTGTCCAAGGTCGTCCACAGGCGGCGTGACGTGTCCGAGGTGACACGCGCCCGCATCGAGGCGCTGCTGACCGAGCGGGGCTTTGTCCGCACGTGGGAGACCGAAGCCCGTCGGCGACGGCAGATCCTCGCGGTGTTCCGGGACCTGGCGGGACCGTACACCCTGGAAGTGGTCCGCGGCATCGTGGAGTCGGCGGCCGAGATCGGTGTCCACACGACCGTCGGCACGACGAGTCGGCGCTCGATCGCACAATGGCTGGAGGAGTGCCAGAAGCTGGACGCCCTCGGGGTCGTCATCGTCATCTCCACTCTCGTCGAGCGGGACGAGCGCCGGATCCTGGAGCAGCGGATTCCGGTGGTGCTCGTCGATCCCCTGAACGCGCCGTCCGGGGACATCCCCAGTGTCGGGGTGGCGAACTGGCACGGCGCGACGACCGCTGTCCAGCACCTGATCGACCTCGGGCACCGCCGCATCGGCATGCTGGCCGGCCGGTCGCACTCCCTGGCCGGGTCCGCACGCCTGCACGGCTACCGGGCCGCCCTGACGGAGGCCGGGATCCCTTACGACGCCGCGCTCGTGCGCTCGACGGACTTCGACTACGGCGAGGCGCTGCGAGCCGCCCGCAGTGTGCTGGAGCGGGACGAGAGACCGACGGCTCTCTTCGCCGCCAGTGACGTCCAGGCGCTCGGCGCAATGGAGGCCGCCCGGCAACTGGGCATCGCCGTACCGCGCCGGCTGTCGGTGATGTCGTTCGACGACACCCTCGTGGCCGCCATGGCCTCGCCGCCGCTGAGCGCGGTGAGGCAGCCGTTCAGGGAACTGGGCCAGGAGGCCACGCGTGTCCTGCTGAATCTCGCCGACGGCAGGCCTCCCGCGACGACGCGCAGGGAGCTCGCGACGGAACTGGTCGTGCGCGTGTCCACGGCGCCGCCCGAAACCGGGAAATAGGGACGAACCCGAGCCGGTTCCGCAAGCCCTCGGACTGCGAAAGTCTTTCGGAAGTGATTTCGCTCCGATATTGCCGCGGCCGAATTCCGCCGCTTAACGTGACCGACGCCAGCTCAACCGCAGGAGCAACGGAACCGCAACACTTGCGCAACAGCGCCTGACGGTCATGGCCATCGACCCAGATCCCTCAGCGCGGCAGGCCCGGGACGGCCTGCCGGGTGCGGTGCACCCGCGAAGGGGATCCTGCCGACTTCTGCCGACTCGAAAGGTGTTCAACGATGAACAGTGTGTCCCGGAGATGGTTCCTCACCGCTACGGCGGCGACCACGCTGAGCGTCACCGTGGCCGGCTGCGGTTCGTCCGGCAGCTCCACGTCCTCGCCCACGGGCAACGTCGACTTCTGGACGCTGCAGGACCCGACCAACTCGGTCCAGAAGGCCGCGGTGGACACCTTCAACTCCGCCGGCAAGGGCAAGGTCAGCATGACCGTGATCGCCACGGACGGGTACAAGGACAAGCTCCGGACCGCGATGGGCTCGGCCAAGATGCCCGGACTGTTCTTCAGCTGGGGCGGCGGCAGCCTGAACGACTACGTCACGGCCGGCAAGCTGGTCACGCTGGACACAGCCCTGGAGTCGCACTTCCTGCCCTCCGCGCTGGCCGCGGGTAAGGTCGGCGGCAAGCTGGTCGGCATCCCCTGTCGAGGCACCCAGCCGGTGTTCCTCTTCTACAACAAGAAGCTCTTCACCGACGCCGGCGTTCAGCCGCCGACGACCTACGCCGAGCTGCAGAACCTGGTCAAGGTCTTCAAGGGCAAGGGCATCACCCCCTTCGCGCTCGCCGGCAACGCCAGCTCCTCGTGGACCGAGCTGATGTGGATCGAGTACCTCGTCGACCGCCTCGCGGGGCCGGAGCTGTTCGACAAGATCCAGGGTGGCGACTGGTCGCAGTGGAAGGACCCCGCCATCCTCAAGACCGCGCAGATGATCAAGGAGTTGGTGGACAGCGGCGCGTTCGGCAAGAAGTTCGGATCGGTCAACTACGGCGCCGGCGGCACCTCCACGCTGCTCAACAAGGGCAAGGCGGCGATGGTGCTGATGGGCTCGTGGGAGTACGCGACCCAGCTGGCCGAGGCTCCCGACTTCGCGAAGAACGGCCTGGGATACGTGCCCTTCCCCTCTGTGGAGGGGGGCAAGGGCGATGCCGCCAACGTGGTCGGCAACCCCACGAACTACCTTTCGGTGACCACGTCCGCCGCCAAGCAGACCGCGACGGACTTCCTGCAGACCACCTACAGCGACAGCTATGTGCAGGGACTGGTCGAGAAGGGTGAGGTGCCGGTCACCTCCAACGCCGCGCAGTACCTCACCAAGGCGGCCGACCCGGCGTACGCCAAGTTCCAGTACGACCTGGTGCAGAAGGCACCCTCCTTCACCCAGTCCTGGGACCAGGCGCTCGGCCTCACTCTCGGCACGCCGCTGCTGACCGAGATCCAGAAGCTGTTCAACGGGCAGAGCTCGCCGGAGCAGTTCGTCAGCGCGGTTCTGGCGATCAAGAAGTAGGAAGGCGCGTCCACGTGGTCTCCGCAACGACTTCGCGTCCCGTGCACCAGCAACGGGTTCGTGACCGGGCCGCTCCGCCCACCCTGGAGCGGCCCGGCGTGGCCTGGGCGCTTCCCGGGCTGCTGTTCTTCCTCGTCTTCGCCGTCGTGCCGATGGTGGGCGTGCTGTACCTCTCCTTCACGCACTGGGACGGCCTGAACGCACCGCAGTTCACCGGCACGGAGAACTGGTCCCGGTTCTTCGGCGACAGTCAGGTCTGGCAGTCCACCCTGGTCACAGGGGCCCTGCTGATCGGGAACATCGTCGTACAGGCGCCGGTCAGCATCCTGCTGGGCGTCTGGGCGGCCGGTCCCCAGCGCAACCGGGCGGTCCTGTCAGCGCTGTTCTTCCTGCCGCTGCTGCTGTCCACAGCGGCAACGGCCGTCATGTGGCGCCAGCTCCTGGACCCGAACTTCGGCCTGCCGTCCAAGTTCGACTGGCTGTTCGGCGCCGATCCGATGGGCACCCAGCAGGGCGCGATCGCCTGCCTGGTCCTCGTGACCACCTGGCAGTTCGTCCCCTTCCACAGCCTGCTCTACCAGGGTGCCGCCCGGGCCATCCCGCA
The DNA here is from genome assembly GCF_000716435.1 of Streptomyces xylophagus. Classification (GTDB taxonomy): domain Bacteria; phylum Actinomycetota; class Actinomycetes; order Streptomycetales; family Streptomycetaceae; genus Streptomyces; species Streptomyces xylophagus. The sequence continues at coordinate 213,277 of NZ_JNWO01000003.1, read as the reverse complement.
CACGCTCTACCAGGCGGCGGCGATCGACGGCGCGGGACGGGTCCGGCAGTTCGTCCACATCACGCTGCCGCAGCTGCGCAACACGATGATCACCTCGACCATCTTCATGGTCGTCGGCGGCCTCACGGCCTTCGACATCGTCCTGCTGCTGACCAACGGCGGCCCCGGCACCGACACGGCGATCCTGCCGTTCTCCATGTACCAGACGGCCTTCCGGACGTACGACTACGGCTACGCGAGCGCCATCGCCAGCTTCCTGCTGCTGCTCGCCACCGCCGCCTCCGTCCTCCTCACGAAGCTCAGTGGGTACGACAAGATGACGAGCACGATGGAGGGGCTGTGAGGACGCGCCCGAACTACCTCGCCGGCGCCGCCGCTCTGGTCTGGCTGCTGATCATCGGCGTCCCGCTGTACGCGCTGGTGAACACGGCGGTACAACCGCAGACGACGTACACCGACAAGGGCCCGGTCTCGATCCCCGACACCGTGACCCTGGACAACTTCCGCACGGTCCTGGACAGCGGGTTCCTGCAGTACATCTGGAACACCGTCGTCGTCGCGGTGGCCACGGTCGCCATCGTGCTGGCGCTCGCGGTCCCGATCAGCTACGCCGTGGTGCGCGGGCGGGGCTGGCTGACCAAGGGCGTGTTCCGCCTGTTCCTGCTGGGCCTGGCGATCCCCTCCCAGGCGGTGATCATCCCGCTGTTCCTGATCATCAACAATCTCGGCTTCTACGACACCTTGTGGGGCATCATCCTGCCCACCGCCGCGTTCGCGCTGCCGGTGAGCGTGCTGGTCCTCAGCGGCGGTATGCGGGACATCTCCAACGAGCTGTACGAGGCCATGGCACTGGACGGCGCGAGCCCGGCTCGGACCCTGCTGACGCTGGTCGTTCCGATGTCGAGGTCGGCCATCGCGACCACGTGCGTCTTCACGGCCCTCCAGGCGTGGAACGGCTTCCTGTTCCCGCTGATCATGACCCAGTCGAACGACAACAAGGTGGTGACGCTGGGCTTGTACAACTTCGTCTCCGAGTACGGATCGAACGTGCCGGCCCTGCTGGCCGCGGTGCTGATGTCCGCGGTCCCCATCCTCGTCGTCTACCTCTTCGCCCGCCGCGCCCTCGTCGCGGGTCTGATGGGAGCCGGCGGCAAGTAGCGGTGCCGCGTCCCGCCGGATTCGCCCAAGCGGGACGCCACTTCGTTCGGGGCCCGGACGCCGAAGGCGCCGACTCCCCCCGTGCGACGCGGTCCGGCGTGTCTGCCTCCCCATGACCGCCGGACCGGCGTCCGGGCCCACTCCCTTCCCGGTCGACGGCGCCTCCTCGACCTCTTGGACCACTCGCGCGCTCTCGCGCACCCCCACAACAGAACGGATGAGACCTTGACGATCAGCGACGAGCGCCCGACGACCGGGCTGTGGAACGATCCCGCCCTGCCGGCGTCCGTTCGCGCGCGGGCCCTCCTCGACACCATGACCAGGGCCGAGAAGGTCGCACAGCTCGGCAGCACCTGGCCCGGCCACGACGAGTCCGGCGACGTGGCCCCGATGCAGGACACCTTCCGCGGCGCCGAGAGCTTCGAAGAAGCGATCGTCGACGGTCTTGGGCATCTCACCCGGGTGTTCGGTACGGCGCCGGTCGACCCGGAGGCGGGCCGCAAGCGCCTCGCGGAGTTCCAGGAGCGGGTGACAGCGGCGAACCGCTTCGGCATCCCGGCCATCGCCCACGAGGAGTGCCTCACCGGGTTCACCGCCTGGCAGGCCACGGTCTACCCCACACCGCTCGCCTGGGCGGCCACCTTCAACCCCGCCCTCGTCCACCGCATGGCCGCGGCCATCGGCTCGGACATGGCGGCCGTCGGCATCCACCAGGGACTGTCACCCGTCGTGGACGTCGTACGCGACTACCGCTGGGGCCGGGTGGAGGAGACCCTCGGCGAGGACCCCTACCTCGTTTCGGAACTCGGCCTGTCCTACGTGCAGGGGCTGCAGTCGGCCGGCGTCGTCGCCACGCTGAAGCACTTCGCCGGCTACTCCGCCTCCAGGGCCGCCCGCAACCACGCCCCGGCCGCCGTCGGTCCCCGCGAACTCGCTGACCTGATCCTCGTGCCGTTCGAGAAGGCCGTGGTGAAGGGCCGGGTCGGCTCGGTCATGAACGCCTACAACGACATAGACGGCGTGCCCTGTGGCGCCAGCGAGGAGCTCCTGACCCGGCTGCTGCGCGAGAGCTGGGGATTCGAGGGCACGGTGGTGTCCGACTACTGGGCGATCGCGTTCCTCGCCTCCCTGCACCACGTGGCGGCCGACATCCCGGGCGCGGCACGTGCAGCGCTCCGGGCCGGAATCGACGTCGAACTGCCCCACACCACCGCCTACGGGGAGCCGCTCCTGGACGACGGCCTGCCGGCGGATCTCGTCGACCGCGCCGTACTGCGGGTCCTGACCCAGAAGGCCGAACTCGGCCTGCTCGATCCCGACTGGAAGCCCGGACAGTACACCGCTCCCGCGGACTTCGACTCGGCCCGAAACCGCTCCATCGCCCAGGAGTTGGCCGAGGAGTCCGTCGTCCTGCTCGACAACTCCTCGGACCTGCTGCCGCTTGCCGGCGCGCGCTCCGTCGCCGTCATCGGTCCCGCGGCCGACGACGTCCGGTGCCTGTTCGGCTGCTACTCGTTCCCCAACCACGTACTGCCCCACCACCCCGACACCCCCCTGGGCTTCGAGGCGCCCACGGTGCTCGACGCCTTCCGGCGCGAGTTCCCCGACGCCGAGGTCCGCCACGAGACCGGTTGCCAGGTCATCGGGGACGACCGCAGCGGCATCGCCGCCGCGGTTGCTGCCGCCGCCGCGGCCGACGTCACGGTCCTCGTCGTCGGTGACCGCTCCGGGATGTTCGGACACGGTTCCTCCGGCGAGGGCTGCGACGTCAGCGTGCTGACACTCCCCGGAGTCCAGGACGAACTGGTGGAGGCTGTCCTCGACGCCACGAACCAAGTCGTCCTCGTCGTCCTTTCGGGCCGCCCGTACGCCATCGGCCGGCACGCCCGGCGGGCGGGCGCCACCGTCCAGGCGTTCTTCCCCGGCGAGGAAGGGGCGGCGGCGATCGCCGGTGTCCTCTCGGGTCGAATCAATCCCTCCGGGTGCCTTCCGGTCCAGATCCCGGGCGACGAGGCCGGCCAGCCGGGCACCTACCTGGCGCCTCCGCTCGCCCTCAAGAGCGACGGCGTGAGCAACATCGACCCCACACCCGCGTTCCCGTTCGGACACGGTCTCTCGTACACGACCTTCGAGATCGAGAGCGCGTCCGTCGACGAAGCCGTCGTGTCCGTCGACGCGACGATCACGTTGCGAGCCAGAGTCTCCAACACCGGTGAGCGCGCGGGCACTTGCATCCCCCAGCTCTACCTCACCGACCCGGTCGCCTCGGTCACCCGCCCGGTTCGCCAGCTCATCGCCTTCACCCGCGTCGACCTCGCCGCCGGTGAGTCCCGTGTCGTCGAGTTCGAGGTCCACACGGACATGGCCGCCTTCACCGGGAGAGACCTTCGCCGACGCGTCGAACCCGGTGACCTCACCCTCACCGTCGTCCGGTCGGCGGGCGACCGCGGCGTTCCCGTCCAGGTGACCCTGCGAGGAGACGAGCGCATCGTCGACAGCACCCGCACCATGACCACCCCCGTCAGGGTGCTCCCGGGCTGACCTCGGGCACTCCGCCGACCAGGAGGCTCCCCGTGTCAGGTGCGGGGAGCCTCCTTACACTGGCGTCCGGCGCGGGATCACGAGACCAGCCCTGCTCACTCGGAGACCATGATCCGAATCCTCACCAAGGAGCGTGGTCGGCGGCGCGAGCAGGTCCGCCCAACTGAGCCAGTTGGCGAACCGGGATCGAGGAGGCTCCGGTCTGGACGGTTCCCACGGCCGGCCGGGACTGCACCAACCCCTGTCGGCGAGTGCCCGGCCGCCAGGCAGACCCGGTCGATCCATGCCGACGTCAAAGGCCCTTCAGCACACGATCAAGTGCGGACCGGCCTATGGGCCCCCAATTCGGCTTCCCGCCGGGCAGGCCGCGGTCCCCGTTCCGGCCCATCAACATCAGGAACAGGCTCTTCATCGCGGCCAGCCCGCGCGCCCGTCGCACCGCCGCCTCGTCCACCTGCGCGTAGCAGTCGAAGAACCGTGAGGCGCCGCCCGCGGGAAGCAGCAGCCAGGCGGCCGCGAGATCCCACGCCGGGTCGCCGGCGAAGAGTGCGCCGAAATCGACGACACCTGCCAATGTCCCGTCCGCGACGACGACGTTCGCGGGATGCAGGTCGCCGTGCACCCACACCGGTGGGCCCTCCCACCCCGGGGCCACCACCGCTTCTCCCCAGACTTCACGGATCTCGGCGGCGAGGTCGGTAGGGGCGGCCTGGAAGAAGTGCTCGAAGCCGTCCGTGCAGTGCTTGGGGTGAGCGCCGAAGTCCGAAGAGGTCGGTGCGTCGGCAGGCGCCTCCACGTGCAGCGCTCTGAGGAAGCCCGCCAGCGTCTCGGCCGCGTGGTCGACATGAGTGATCGAGCCGTGGTCCAGAGGTGTGCCCTCGACCCATGTCATGACGGTCCAGATCTTGGGAAAGCGCCCGGACGGCGCACCGTCCCGTAGGGGGACAGGAATCGGCAGCGGCAGGCGCGAGGCCAGCGTCGGCAGCCACCGGCGCTCCTTGAGCTGCAGATCGGGGCTCTTGTCCATCCGCTGCATCCGGACGGCCAACTCGTTCCCGAGGCGCCACATCTGGTTGCCCCAGCCGCCCGCCACTTCGTGAAGGGGCAGCTCGGCCAGGTCCGGATGCTGCTCCCGAAGCAGGTCGCGGACCAGATCCTCGCTGATCTCCCTCTCGGATTCGATCACGCCGAGTCACAGTACTTGAGGCACGAGGAGGCCACCTTGTTCTTTGGGGATCCAGCTCGTGGTGGAGCAGTTGGTGGGGTCCCCCTTGGCCGACACTCGACACGATGGCCAGGGGGCTGGACGGTCTCTGGAAATCGCCGAAGGTCATGAGAACAGGCCGTGGGAGCTCCAGGTCGCACAGCCCGATCGGCGCCAACTGTCGTGGCCCGGCGCCTCCGCGAGGAGCGGAACCTGAGGTGTGCGGGAGAGGAGCCGCTGACCGTTTGCTCCAGTGCTGCGGATCCGCGGCGTGCCTGCCTGGGACTGCGCGGCAGCGCAGCGTTCCAGTAACTCCCCTGTCTGGATTGGGGGTTGCGGCGCGACGTGCGCGGGAGTCGTGAAGAGTTCTCGCATGGTTCCGGGGATTCGGTCGCGGGAACGGAAAGATCCGGGGGGCTCACTCGGCGCTCGCGAACAGGTCGGGCGCCGCTCCATGCGATGGGAGACCGATCAACGATGTTCACTCCGGTGCGGAGAAGAGTACGGACGGCCGCGCTCGCGCTCTCGGCGATTGCGGCCCTCGCCTTGGGCGCGACCGCCACGAGCGGCGCGGCAGCGGCCCCCGCCGCCGCGAAACAGGGACCGACCTCGGTGGCGTACGTCGAGGTGAACAGCAACAGCATGCTGAACGTCGGCAAGTACACCCTCTCCAACGGCGGCGCCAACGTCTTCGACATCGCCGTGATCTTCGCGGCGAACATCAACTACGACGCGGGCACGAAGGCGGGGACCCTGTATTTCAACCCGAACGTGCAGCGCGTCCTCGACAACGCCGCCACGCAGATACGGCCGTTGCAGCAGAAGGGCATCAAGGTTGTCCTCTCGGTGCTCGGCAACCACCAGGGCTCGGGCTTCGCCAACTTCCCGTCCCAGCAGGCGGCTTCGACGTTCGCGAAACAGCTGTCGGACACCGTGGCCAAGTACGGCCTCGACGGCATCGACTTCGACGACGAGTACGCCGACTACGGAAACAACGGCACCGGCCAGCCCAACGCCAGCTCGTTCGTGTACCTGGTGTCGGCACTGCGCGCCAACATGCCGGGCAAGATCATCAGCCTCTACAACATCGGACCGGCCGCGTCGCGCCTGTCCTACGGCGGCGTCGACATCACGTCCAAGTTCGACTACGCCTGGAACCCGTACTACGGCTCCTGGCAGGTTCCCGGCATCGCACTGCCCAAGTCGAAGCTGTCGCCGGCGGCCGTCGAGATCGGCGGGACCTCGCAGAGCACGGCCGCCAGCCTTGCCCGCCGCACGGTCAGCGAGGGGTACGGCGTCTATCTGACGTACAACCTCGACGGCGCCGATCGCAGCGCCGATGTCTCCGCGTTCACCAGGGAGCTGTACGGCAGTGACGCCCATTACACGCCGTAGACCGACCACACTCCCCGGCGTCCGGTGCCCCCTCGGGGCTGGCTGCATCCCGTAGGGCCGCGCCTCGGGCAGGCCACGCCTTCGACAACGTTGTCGGAGGCGTGGTCGCCATAGGTGCCGTGATCTGCGCTGTACCAAAGTGCCAGCTATCTCTCTGATTCCGTGCTTCCGGCCGCTGGAGCCAGTTGGCATCAGCGCAGGTCACGAACGTCGCCCGATGTCAACCAGCCAGCTTCGTCACACCGCGAAGGGGGGACCCCGGGTGCGGGGGAGCGGCACGCGAAGCGGACGACGCCCGCTCCGTCCGCCGACGCATCCCCTCCTCACCCCGGCGCGTGAAGCGTTCCGGCGGCGCATGACGCACGTGGCATACGCCACCCTGCCGTCGTACGACCGCGCAGCTGTACGGCAGACCGACCCCCGCGCCTCCCCACCGTCCCCCGGCAACTGCGCGCCACAGGCATCCTGATTGCGCTGCGTTCCCGCCCGTGCGCGCCGGCATCTCCCGCCCGGGCGCATCCCGCTACCCGTGTCACGGCTCGGCCCGGCTCACGGCCCGCCCCGTACAAAGTCGGACGATCGCTCGCCATACTGGACGAGCCAGGGGAGGGCGGGACGAACACTGACGGGGGCGATCGCGGGAGATGGGGGACAGCAGGCTGATCCAGGGCCGCTACCGGTTGCTCGAGCTGATCGGGCGCGGCGGCATGGGCGAGGTGTGGCGCGCGCGGGACGAGTCGCTGGGGAGGCATGTCGCCGTGAAGTGCCTCAAGCCGCTGGGCCCGCACCACGACCAGTCGTTCACCCGCGTCCTGCGCGAGCGGTTCCGGCGCGAGGCCCGGGTCGCCGCCGCGCTCCAGCACCGCGGGGTGACCGTCGTCCACGACTTCGGCGAGTCCGACGGCGTCCTCTACCTCGTGATGGAGCTCCTCGACGGCCGCAACCTCTGCCAGCTCCTGGAGGACAACCAACAGCGTCCGCTCCCCGTCGGTGACGTCGTCGACATCGCCGAGCAGGTCGCCTCCGCCCTCGCCTACTGCCACCAACAGGGCATCGTGCACCGGGACTTGAAGCCCGCGAACATCATGCGGCTGACCGACGGCACGGTGAAGATCTGCGACTTCGGCATCGCCCGACTCGGCGCCGACATCGGCTTCACCTCCCGGCTGACCGGCACCGGCATCGCGATGGGCACCCCGCACTACATGTCGCCGGAACAGATCAGCGGCACTGAGGTCGACCAGCGCAGCGACCTCTACTCCTTCGGCTGTGTGCTGTACGAACTCGCCACCGGGGCACCGCCGTTCGACCTCGGCGACGCCTGGGCCATACTCATCGGCCACCGCGACACCCCGCCCCGGCCGCCTCGCACCCAGCGCCCCGAACTGCCCGAGTACCTGGAGAAGGCCATCCTCGACCTGCTGGCCAAGCTCCCCGAACAACGCCCGCACGACGCCCGGGAGTTGGGTCGCCGCATCACCATGGGCCGTACGACACCCCTGTACGTCCCGACAGTTGTGACCCCGCAGCCTCAACTCCGGCCGCCGGAGCCGGTGTCCCGCGAGCCGCGCCTGCCGTCCTGGACCCGCGGCATGACCACCGGGCACAAGGCGACCGGCGCCGGACTGCGCACCACACCGCCGGACGCCGGAGCCGGACTCACCGGCGAATGGATCGCCCGCCCGGCCACCGGCCACCCCGACGCACCGGCACCGGAGACGCCGGCCTCACCGCCCCCGGAGGTCCTCGACGCCCTGGCCGCACGCCACAACGCGGGCCTGAGCCTGGGCCGGCTCGGCCGCTGGGCGGAGGCCGGCGAGGTGCACCGCGCGGTCGCCGCCGAACGCGAGCGCCTGCTGGGCCCGGACCACCCCGACACCCTCGCCAGCCGCTACGAACTCGGCTTCACCCTCAGCCGCACCGGCCGCGCCGCCGACGCCCTGCGCGAGTACACGCACGTCGCCCGGGTCAGGGAAGGGGCGTTGGGCGCCGACCACGCCGACACGCTCGCCGCCCGGCAGGAAATGGCGTACGTCCTGGGGCAGTTGGGCCGCCACTTTGACGCACACCAGGTGTACACGTCCGTACTCGCCGCCCGGGAACGCACGATGGGCCCCGACCACCCGGACACCCTGCGCTGCCGCCACAACCTCGCGTTCAACCTCAGCAGGCTCGGCCGCCTGGAGGACTCGTACCGCATGGCCTGCGAGGTCGCCGCCGCCCGCGCCCGCGTGCTGGGCCCCGGCCACCCCGACACCCTGGTCACCCGCTACGAAGTGGCGTACGCGCTGGGCCAGTTGGGCCGCTGGCCCGAGGCCCTGCAGACCTACGGCGAGGTCGCCGAGGCCCGCGCCCAGGCGCTCGGTCCCGATCACGCCGACACACTCGCCGCCCGCTACGAGATCGGCATCAGCCTCGGCCGGCTCGGCCGCAGCGCCGACGCCCTCAAGCTCTACCGCGACCTGATCGACGACCGCACCCGCGTCCACGGCCCCGCCCACCCCGAGACCCTCCGCGCCCGGCACGGCCTCGGCGTCAACCTCGGCCGCCTCGGCCGCTGGGAGGAGGCCCTCGCCGAGTCCCGCGACGTATGCGCCATCCGCGAGCGCGTCCTCGGCGCCGACCACACCGACACCCTGGTCAGCCGCCGCGAGGTCGCCGTAGGCCTCGGCTGGCTGGGCCGCTGGGCCGACGCCCTCACCGAGTACCGCCGGGTGGCCGCCGCCCGCGAACGCGTCCTCGGCCCGGACCACCCCGACACCCTCGCCAGCCGCAACGACGAGGCCCACTGCCTCGAACAACTCGGCCGCAACGCCGAGGCCGTCGAGCTGTACCGCCGGGTGGCGGTGCTACGACAGGGGCGGACGCCCGGGAGCCACTGACGGCCGGGGGCCGCCCCGCCACCCGTGGGGCCGTGGGCGGCGAGGACAGCGCGTCCGTGCCTGTCTGCGCATGCGGTCGGCCGTACCCGCGTCTGCGACCGCAGTCCTGGACGCGGGCGTCGCGGGACTCACTGGTGGCTGGGGTTGCCCTCGTCGCCCGTGGGGCCGTGGGTGCCGACGACAGCGCGCCCGTGCCTGTCAGCGGACGCGGACGGCCGCGCGTGCCGTCGGCCGTACCCGCCTCTGTGACCGCGGCGCTGGAGGCGGGCGTCCGGGACTCACTGGTGGTCGGGGCCGCCTTCGCCACCCGTGGGGCTGTGGGCGGCGAGGACAGCGCGCCTGTGCCTGTCCGCGGATGCGGACGGCCGCGCCTGCGGTCGGCCGTACCCGGCTCTGTGACCGCGGCGCTGGAGGGGGCGGCCGGGACTCACTGGTGGCCGGGGCCGCCCCCGCCACCCGTGGGGACGTGGGCCGCCGACGACAGCGGGCCTGTGCCTGTCTGCGGACGCGGACGGCCGCGCGTGCCGTCGGCCATACCCGCCTCTGTGACCGCGGCGCTGGAGGCGGCGGCGGGGACTCACTGGTGGCCGGGGCCGCCCTCGCCGCCCGTGGGCGCAGACGACAGCGCGCCCACGTCTCTCCGCGGCTGCGGCCGGCCCGGCCTGCCGTCGGCCATCCGCATCCGCCCCCAGCCCCGGAGGACCCCCGCCCACCCCTGGCCGACCTAGATCACCTCGTGTTACGAAGAACCATGCCTGCACACGAGGGACCCGGACACCGGACCTACGACGCCGTCATCGTCGGCGGTGGCCACAACGGCCTGGTCGCCGCCGCCTACCTGGCCCGGGCCGGGCGCTCCGTGCTCGTGCTGGAGCGCCTCGGCACCACCGGCGGCGCCGCCGTGTCGACCCGCCCGTTCGCCGGGGTCGACGCACGCCTCTCCCGGTACTCGTACCTGGTCAGCCTGCTGCCCAAGAAGATCGTGCGGGACCTCGGCCTCGACTTCCGCATCCGTGGACGCACCATCTCGTCGTACACCCCCGTCGAACGCGACGGACGCCCCACCGGCCTCCTCGTCGGCGGCGGCGAGCGCCGCACCCGCGACGCCTTCGCCCGGCTGACCGGCGGCGACCGCGAGTACGCGGCCTGGCAGCGGCTCTACGGCATGACCGGCCGCCTCGCGCAGCGGGTCTTCCCCACGCTCACCGAACCGCTGCCCACCCGCGACGAACTGCGCCGCCGCGTGGACGACGAAGACGCGTGGCGGATGCTCTTCGAGGAGCCGATCGGCGTCGCTATCGAGGAGAACTTCACCGACGACCTGGTCCGGGGTGTCGTCCTCACCGACGCTCTCATCGGCACCTTCGCCGACGCGCACGACGTCTCGCTCGCGCAGAACCGTTGCTTCCTTTACCACGTCATCGGCGGCGGCACCGGCGCCTGGGACGTCCCGGTCGGTGGCATGGGCGCCCTCACCGACGCCCTCGCCACGACCGCGCGCGAGGCCGGCGCCGTACTCGCCACCGGGCACGAGGCCCTCCGTATCGACACGGACGGACGCGCCGCCGAGATCACCTACCGCACGGCCGACGGCGAAGGCGTCGTGGCCGCCCGGCACGTCCTCGTCGGCGCCTCCCCGCAACAACTGGCCGCCCTCACCGGCGACGAGCCGCCCGCCCCCGCAGAGGGCGCCCAGCTCAAGGTGAACATGCTGCTCAAACGGCTGCCCAGGCTCCGCGACACCTCGGTCGACCCGCGCGAGGCGTTCGCCGGCACCTTCCACATCGCCGAGGGCTACGACCAACTCGCCACCGCACACGCCCAGGCCACGGCCGGTTCGCTGCCCGCCGCACCGCCCTCCGAGATCTACTGCCACTCCCTCACCGACCCGAGCATCCTCGGCCGGGACCTCGTCGAGGACGGCTACCAGACCCTCACCCTCTTCGGCCTGCACACCCCGGCGCGGCTCTTCGAACGGGACAACGACGCCGTACGCGACGAGCTGTTGAAGGCGACCCTCGCCCAGCTCGACGCCCACCTCGCCGAACCGCTCGCGGACTGCCTGGCCACCGACGCGGACGGACGCCCCTGCATCGAGGCGAAGACCCCGCTCGACCTGGAGCGCGACCTCCGGCTCCCCGGCGGCAACATCTTCCACCGCGAGCTGAGCTGGCCCTACGCCCAGGACGGCACCGGCCGCTGGGGCGTCGAGACCCGGCACGCGAACGTGTTGCTGTGCGGCGCGGGCGCCGTGCGTGGCGGGGGAGTGAGCGGTGTACCGGGGCACAACGCGGCGATGGCGGTATTGGAGGGCGACGCCGGCTGACCGCCCTGGTGCCCTGCCGGGAAAGTGGTGCTTTTCTGGGAGTGGACGAGAGGAGCGACCGCCATGGACAGCGTGCACACAGTGCCAGGGCACCCGGAATCCGTCTCGGTGGAGATCAGCGGGTGCAGCAAGGAGGACGCCCGGATCGTGTTCGACACGCTGTGCGCGTGCTACGGATCCGACCGGCACGCGGACGACGTACCCCGGGACCACCACGACACCCGCCCCACGGTCTGGCTCGGCACCTTCGACGTCGCCGACGCCCACGAGGGCGCCTCCGGCGGCCCGGCCCGGCTCGGGGCGTCCGTCGAGGCGGATCTGCAGGGCGGGTACTGGGCCATCGAACAGTTCCGTACGACCCTGGACTCCCTGTTCATCGTGCACGACCTCGCGGTCACCTCGGGCGACCAGGAGCGGGAACTGCACGTCCGGCTGGAAAACCGCTGACAGGAAGGTGATCGTGCCCTCGGTCCGGGACTTCTACGACGGCCTCGCCGCCGACTACCACCTGATCTTCCCGGACTGGGACGCGAGCATGGCCCGCCAGGCCGAGGCGCTCGACGGGCTCGTCCGGGCGCGGCTCGGGGCCGGGCCCCATCGGGTGCTGGACTGTTCCTGCGGGATCGGCACCCAGGCGATCGGGCTCGCCGCGGTCGGACACGGAGTGATCGGCAGCGACCTGAGCCCGGCCGCGGTCACGCGGGCCGCCGCAGAGGCCGCTGCCCGGGGTATCGGCCTTCCGGTGACCGTGGCGGACATGCGGACACTGCCGTTCCGGGCGTCCGCCTTCGACGTCGTGGTCTGTGCCGACAACTCGTTGCCGCATCTGCTGACACCCGACGACGTACGTGCGGCGCTGGTCGGCATGCGACGGGTCCTGCGCGACGACGGGCTCCTTGTGCTGAGCGTCCGGGACTACGACGAGATCCGCGCCGGCCGTCCCGCGTCCGCGGCTCCGCAGGTGTCGACGACCGGCCAAGGCCGCGTGGTCACCTTCCAGTTGTGGCACTGGCACGAGGACGGCGAGCGCTACGACCTCGAGCACTTCCAGCTCCTGCCGGACGGGGACGGCTGGGAGGTACGGGTCCGCCGTACCACCTACTGGGCCCAGACGCGGCGCCAGTTGACCGATGCCGTCCGCGAAGCGGGCTTCGCGGACGTCAGTTGGCACGGACCGGAGAGCAGCGGCTTCTACCAGCCCGTGCTCACCGCCCGGCGGGCCCTGCTCTGAGGAAAATCTGACGGAGCATCAGAAAAGGCCTTCCGTCGTCCGGAGGACTGCGGCATTCTGCGCCCATGCAGACGGAGTTGAGCAAGAAACTGGGAATCGAGCACGCCATCTTCGGCTTCACGCCGTTCCCCGCCGTCGCCGCGGCCATCAGCCGGGCCGGCGGTTTCGGAGTGCTCGGCGCGGTCCGCTACACCGCCCCCGACGACCTCAAGCACGACCTCGACTGGCTGGAGGCGCACGTCGACGGGCTGCCGTACGGCCTCGACGTCGTCATGCCGGCGAAGAAGGTGGAGGGCGTCACCGAGGCCGAGGTCGAGGCGATGATCCCGGAAGGGCATCGGCAGTTCGTCGTCGAGACCCTGGCCAAGTACGGCGTGCCCGAACTCGCCGAGGGCGAGGTGTCCGGCTGGCGCATCACCGGGTGGATGGAACAGGTCGCCCGCAACCAGCTCGACGTCGCCTTCGACTATCCGATCAAGCTGCTCGCCAACGCGCTGGGTTCCCCGCCCGCCGACGTCGTGGCCCGCGCCCATGACCAGGACGTCCTCGTCGCCGCGCTCGCGGGCAGCGCCCGGCACGCGCGCAAGCACGCGGAGGGCGGGATCGACATCGTCGTGGCGCAGGGCTACGAGGCCGGCGGCCACACCGGTGAGATCGCCTCCATGGTGCTCACACCCGAGGTCGTCGACGCCGTCGACCCGCTGCCGGTACTCGCCGCGGGCGGCATCGGCAGCGGACAGCAGGTGGCCGCCGCGCTCAGTCTTGGTGCTCAAGGTGTGTGGCTGGGCTCTGTATGGCTGACCACCACAGAAGCAGACATGCACTCGGCCGCCCTGACCCGCAAACTGCTCGCCGCCGGGTCCGGCGACACCGTCCGCTCCCGCGCCCTGACCGGCAAACCGGCCCGCCAACTGCGCACCGAGTGGACCGACGCCTGGGACGACGCGAGCGGACCGGGCACCCTCCCGATGCCGCTGCAGGGACTGCTGGTCGCCGAGGCCGTCTCGCGCATCCAGAAGTACGAGGTCGAACCACTGCTCGGCACCCCCGTCGGCCAGATCGTCGGCCGGATGAACAGCGAACGCAGTGTCCAGGCCGTCTTCGACGACCTCACCCGCGGCTTCGAGCACGCCGTCGACCGCATCAACCGCATCGCCGGAAGGAGCGGCCAGTGAGCGCGCAGGGGGAGACCACACAGGGCGGGACCACACGTGGGGCGGCCACACAGGGTGTGAGCACACCGCCCGCCGGCTTCTGGGCCCAGGCCGCTCAGGACCCCGATCGTGAGGTCCTCGTCGCTCCCGACGGCGCGGTGTGGACCGCGGGACGCCTGCACGCCGCCGCCAACCAACTCGTCCACGGTCTGCGCGCGGCCGGACTCGAACGCGGCGACGCCTTCGCGGTCGTCCTGCCCAACGGCGTCGAGTTCTTCACGGCCCATCTCGCCGCCACCCAGGCCGGGTTCTACCTCGTCCCCGTCAACCACCACTTCGTCGCACCCGAGATCGCCTGGATCGTCGCGGACTCCGGGGCCAAGGTGCTCATCGCGCACGAGCGGTTCGCCGAGCCCGCCCGCCAGGCCGCCGACGAGGCCGGCCTTCCCGCCACCCACCGGTACGCGGTGGGCACGGTCGAGGGCTTCCGGCCGTACGCCGAACTCCTCGACGGACAACCGGAGTCGGCGCCCACGGACCGCACGCTCGGCTGGGTCATGAACTACACCTCCGGCACCACCGGACGCCCCCGCGGCATCCGCCGCCCCTTGCCCGGCAGGCCGCCCGAGTCGGCGTACCTCGGCGGATTCCTCGGCATCTTCGGCATCAAGCCCTTCGACGAGAACGTGCACCTGGTCTGCTCGCCGCTCTACCACACGGCCGTCCTCCAGTTCGCGGGCGCGAGCCTGCACATAGGGCACCGCCTGGTCCTGATGGACAAGTGGAGCCCGGAGGAGATGCTCCGCCTCATCGACCGCGAGAAGTGCACCCACACCCATATGGTCCCGACCCAGTTCCACCGCCTCCTCGCCCTCCCCGAGGACATACGGGCGCGCTACGACGTCTCGTCCATGCGGCACGCCATCCACGGCGCCGCCCCGTGTCCCGACCATGTGAAGCGGGCGATGATCGACTGGTGGGGCCACTGTGTGGAGGAGTACTACGCGGCGAGCGAGGGCGGTGGTGCCTTCGCGACCGCCGAGGACTGGCTGAAGAAGCCCGGTACGGTCGGCAAGGCCTGGCCCATCAGCGAACTCGCGGTCTTCGACGACGACGGCAAGCGGCTCCCGCCGGGTGAACTCGGCACGGTCTACATGAAGATGAGCACCGGCGGTTTCGCCTATCACAAGGACGAGGCCAAGACGAAGAAGAACCGCATCGGCGACTTCTTCACCGTCGGCGACCTCGGCCTCCTCGACGAGGACGGTTACCTCTTCCTCCGCGACCGCAAGATCGACATGATCATCTCGGGCGGCGTCAACATCTACCCGGCCGAGATCGAGTCCGCGCTCCTCGCCCATCCCGCCGTCGCCGACGCCGCTGCCTTCGGCATCCCGCACGACGACTGGGGCGAGGAGGTCAAGGCCGTCGTCGAACCGGCCTCCGGCCACGAGCCCGGCCCGGCCCTCGCCACCGCCCTCCTCGACCACTGCGCCGAGGAACTCGCCGGCTACAAGCGGCCCAAGAGCATCGACTTCATCGCCGAAATGCCCCGCGACCCCAACGGCAAGCTGTACAAGCGGCGGCTGCGGGACCCGTACTGGGAGGGGCGTACGCGGCCCATGTGAGTGCCGTAGGAACTCGGAGCGGGAAGGGTGTGGTCCCACCCCATGTGGGCCGGGACCACCTCGACCAGTCGGCTTGACCTGCCCGGGCGTCGGCCCGAGGATCATGTGTCATGACCCCCGGACACGGCAGCACGGTTGACGGGGTACTGCGACGCAGTGCCCGGCGAACTCCCGCACGCGTCGCGGTGGACTACGGCGAGCGCTCCTGGACCTACGAGGAACTCGACGAGGCCGTCTCCCGCGCGGCGACCGTGCTCCTCGACCAGGGCCTCGCACCGGGCGACCGGGTCGGCTCCTACGGCCACAACTCGGACGCCTACCTGATCGGCTTTCTCGCCTGCGCCCGCGCGGGCCTGGTGCATGTGCCGGTCAACCAGAACCTCACCGGCGACGACCTCGCCTACATCGTCGGCCAGTCCGGCAGCGCGCTGGTGCTCACCGACCCCGGGCTCGCGGGTCAACTCCCGGTCGGCGTAAGGACGTTGCCGTTGCGGGACGCGGAGGGTTCGCTGCTGGAGCAACTGACGTCGGCGTCGCCGTACGACGGGCCCGAGCCGCGCACCGAGGACCTGGTGCAGTTGCTCTACACCTCGGGCACGACCGCGCTGCCCAAGGGCGCGATGATGACCCACCGGGCCTTGGTGCACGAGTACTTGAGCGCGATCACGGCCCTGGACCTGAGTGCGGGGGACCTGCCGGTGCACTCGCTGCCGCTGTACCACTCGGCGCAGATGCACGTGTTCCTGCTGCCGTACCTGGCGGTCGGCGCCACCAACACCATCCTCGACGCACCCGACGGGGACCGGCTCTTCGACCTGATCGAGGCCGGGCGCGTGGACAGCCTGTTCGCCCCGCCCACGGTGTGGATCGGCCTGGCGAACCGGCCCGACTTCGCGACCCGCGACCTGAGCGGGCTGCGCAAGGCGTACTACGGCGCGTCGATCATGCCGGTGCCCGTCCTGGAGCGCCTGCGCGAACGGCTCCCGAAACTGGCCTTCTACAACTGCTTCGGGCAGAGCGAGATCGGCCCGTTGGCCACGGTCCTGGGCCCCGACGAGCACAAGGGTCGACTGGACTCCTGCGGCCGCCCGGTCCTCTTCGTGGACGCCCGCGTGGTCGACGAGGACGGCAAGGACGTACCCGACGGCACCTCGGGCGAAATCGTCTACCGCTCACCGCAGTTGTGCGAGGGCTACTGGGACAAGCCCGAGGAGACGACCGCCGCCTTCCGTGACGGCTGGTTCCACTCCGGCGACCTGGCGGTACGGGACGCGCACGGCTTCTTCACCGTCGTCGACCGAGTGAAGGACGTCATCAACTCCGGCGGCGTACTGGTCGCTTCACGCCAGGTCGAGGACGCGCTCTACACCCACGAGGGCGTCGCGGAGGTCGCCGTCATCGGCCTCCGCGACGACCGCTGGATCGAGGCCGTCACCGCGGTCGTCGTCCCGCGCGGCGAGGTCACCGAGGCCCAACTCATCGACCACGCACGCGAGAAGCTCCCGCACTTCAAGGCACCGAAACGCGTCCTGTTCGTGGACGAGCTGCCGCGGAACGCCAGCGGGAAGATCCTGAAGCGGGAGTTGCGGGAGCGGTTCGCCGACTGAGTGCCCCTCATTCGGGAGCCGGGGCAGGGGCCGGGCGAGCCTCCGCGCCGGCGATGGTGTCCCGCAACACCTCACGGGCCGCGGCGAGTTCGGCGGAGCGGCGGTCCAGGGCGCTCAACTGGGCGCGCAGGGCGTCGAGTACACCCGGGCACGGCTGCACGGCGGCTTCGTCCGTGGTGCAGGGCAGCACCTGGCGGATGACCCGGGTGGGCAGCCCCGCCGCGAGCAGCGCGCGGATGCGGAGTACGGCGGCGGTGTCCGAATCGGCGTACTCCCTGTAGCCGTTGGGCAGCCGCCCGGGTCGTAGCAGCCCCGCCCGTTCGTAGTGGCGCAGCAGCCGCTCGCTGGTTCCCGTCCGCTCGGCCAGCTCTCCGATCAGCACCGGCTCGCGCTCCTCTCCCACTTGACCTTCCCACGGTGTCAGGGCTCAACACTGGCCTCCGCAGCCCGCATTCCGCCGGGTGGTCGGCACGTTCAGGGAGGCGCACATGATTCTCGACGCCCACAGCCATGTCCACGATCCGCTCGACGCGCACCTGTTGGCGCTCGACGACGCGGGTGTGGACCGTACGGTGCTGTTCCCCACGCGCGCGCACCCGGAACGGGCGAGCGACCTGGATTCCCTCCGCCGCGAAATGGGTGTGCTGGAGCGGGCGTTGGGCGGTGGTTCCGGCGACGACGGATTCGCCCTGGCGATGCGGGAGTTGGACGAGGCTCTTGCCGCGCACCCCGACCGTTTCATCGGCTTCGGCTCCGTCCCCCTCGGCCGTCCTGACGCCGAGACCGCGGCGCGGGTGGAGCGAGAGGTGACCGGTCGCGGGTTGTACGGCATCGGGGAACTCACCCCGCCCCCGGACCGGGCGGCCCTGGTCGAGCCGGTACTTCGGGCGGCGAACGACCATGCCGGACTCCCGGTGGTCGTCCATGGCTTCGCGCCCACCACTGCGGGGGACCTGCGCACACTCGCCCAACTGGCCGCCCGCTACCCGAAGGTGCCGCTGGTGATCAGCCAACTGGCCGGAGCCCACTGGATGGAGGCGATCGAGCTGACCCGCGCGATCCCCAACCTCCACCTCGAACTGTCCACGGCGAACATCGTCTTCGCCGTCCGCCTCGCGATACACGAACTCCCCACCCGCACCCTCTTCGGCTCGGACGCTCCCTACGGAGACCCCGTCGTGGCGCGCACGACGATTGAACGGGTCACGTCTGCGGGCGAGGTCCGTGACCGGGTGCTGGGCGGGAATCTGGCGGAACTGTTGGGCCTGGGGTGACTCCGGGGTATCCGGGCGGTGCCTTGGGCTGGGGGAGTCGCCTCAGGACGTCCGGAGGTCCACGATGCGCCGGATCTTGCCCACGCTGCGCTCCAGTGACTCCGGTTCCACGATCTCGACAGAGACGGAGACGCCGATGCCGTCCTTCACGGCCGTGGTGATGGCGCGGGCCGCCGCTTCCCGCGTCTCGGGGCCGGCGTCGGGGCGTGCCTCGGCCCGTACCGTGAGCGCGTCGAGGCGGCCCTCGCGGGTGAGGCGGAGCTGGAAGTGGGGTGCGACTCCAGGGGTGCGCAGGACGATCTCCTCGATCTGGGTGAGGAAGAGGTTCACCCCGCGCAGGATCACCATGTCGTCACTGCGGCCGGTGACCTTCTCCATGCGCCGGAAAGCAGGTCGGGCGGTGCCGGGAAGGAGGCGGGTCAGGTCCCGGGTGCGGTAACGGATCACCGGCATGGCCTCCTTGGTGAGCGAGGTGAACACCAACTCGCCCTTCTCGCCCTCCGGCAGCACCTCGCCCGTGATCGGGTCGACGACCTCCGGGAAGAAGTGGTCCTCCCAGATGTGCAACCCGTCCTTCGTCTCCACGCACTCCTGCGCGACCCCCGGACCGATCACCTCCGACAGCCCGTAGATGTCGACCGCGTCGATCGCGAACCGCTCCTCGATCTCCTGCCGCATCTGCTCGGTCCACGGCTCCGCCCCGAAGATGCCGACACGGAGGGAGGTGCCGCGCGGATCGACCCCTTGCCGTTCGAACTCGTCGAGGAGCGTCAGCATGTAGGACGGGGTCACCATGATGATCCCGGGCCGCAGGTCCTGGATCAGCTGCACCTGGCGGGCCGTCATACCGCCGGACGCGGGGATGACCGTACAGCCCAGTCGTTCGGCGGTATAGTGGGCGCCCAGGCCACCGGTGAACAGCCCATAGCCGTACGCCACATGCACCTTGTCGCCGGGCCGTCCGCCCGCGGCGCGGATCGAACGGGCCACCATGTCCGCCCACATGGAAAGGTCGTTCTCTGTGTAGCCGACCACTGTGGGGCGTCCGGTGGTGCCGCTCGACGCGTGGATGCGGCGGATGCGGTCCTCGGGGACGGCGAACATCCCGTACGGGTAGTTCTCGCGCAGGTCCACCTTCGTGGTGAACGGGAAACGGGCGAGGTCGGACAGTGCGCGGCAGTCGTCCGGGTGCACCCCGGCCGCGTCGAAGGACTGCCGGTAGAAGGGCACGTTCGCGTAGGCGTGGTGGAGCGAGGCCCGCAACCGCTCCAGTTGCAACGCCTGGAGTGCCTCCTGGTCGAGCAGTTCTCCCGAGTCGAGCAGCTCCGCCGCGTCAGCCATCGCCGCACTCCCTCGCCAATCGCACTATTTCGGGCGACCGATCATTCGGTCGCCGTGTGTGGGGTCAGTAATCCAGTCCACCGACCGCCTGGGCAAGAGGTCTGCCCGCACTTTCTCGGCGCGTCGCCCGGGAGCGTCCCGGGAGAACCCCAGGAACTGCCTTGCGGCTGGAGGCGGTTGGCGGTGAGGATCAGCCCCATGCCGACCTTCACCGCCGCCGACGGCACCCAACTCGCCTACCACGTACGGGGTGAGGGCGAGCCGCTCGTCGTCCTGCCCGGAGGGCCCATGCGGGCCTCCGCGTATCTCGGTGACCTGGGTGGGCTGGACGCGCATCGTCGGCTGGTCCTGCTCGATCTGCGGGGGACCGGTGACTCCGCGATGCCGGCGGACCCGGCGACGTATCGCTGCGACCGGTTGGTCGATGACGTGGAGGTGTTGCGCGCCCACATGGGGTTGGACCACATAGATGTGCTCGCGCACTCGGCGGGCGGCAGCCTCGCGATGCTGTACGCCGCCCGGTATCCCGAGCGGGTGGCACGACTGGCCCTCGTCACCGCCACCCCGTGGGCACTGGACATGCCGGCCACGGCCGAGGACCGGCTCGCCGCCGCACGGCTACGGAAGGGCGAGCCGTGGTTCGCGGGCGCGTACCCGGCGTTCGAGGCATGGCTCGCGGGCGCAGAAGACTTCGACCCGGTCTTCGAGCCCTTCTTCTACGGCCGATGGGATGCCGTCGCCGAGGAGCACTCCGCACTCGCCGACGAGCAGTGCAACGACGAGGCCGCCGAACTGTACTTCGCCGAGGGTGCTTTCAACCCACCCGCCACCCGTGCCGCCCTCGCCGCCCTCCCCGCACCCGTCCTGGTGCTCGCCGGTGAACTCGACGGCGGCCCCCGTCCCGACCTCGCCCGCCGCGCCGCCGACCTGTTCCAGAACGCGGAGTTGGCGGTCCAGCCTGGTGCCGGTCACTACCCGTGGCTCGACGACCCGGAGTGGTTCGTGCGCCGCGTCACCACGTTCCTGGACGGGAGCGGAGCGGGCGCCTCTGCCCTCGGCAGAGCAGGCGACTGACCCGACGGCACACCGGTTACGTTCCCGGCATGGACACCGAACCCGTACCGTCAAGGCGAGCGGCATCACCCTCGACTGCATCGTCGCGTACCTGCTCGCCCAGGAGGCACCCGGCGCCGTACGGCGGCTGGTGTTGCAGGATGTGCCGTCGCCGATCCCCTTCGATCCGCCACGGCCGCCCACCGAACGGCCCGCGGGGGACCCGCCGTTCGACTGGGCCATGATCGAGGCGACCGACGCACGGGCGAACGACCCCAACCCCATGTGGTGGGACCACATGGGGAGGATCACCATGCCCACGCTGGTGATCGCGGGTGGCCACACCAGCGGGGTTCGTCAGGACCAGGTCACTTCGCGAACGCCGTCATGAAGCGGTCCCGGAACTTGTCCATGCTCAGCACCGGTGCGTTGTCGGCGGGCTTGATGCCGTCCGTCCAGCCCCAGTTGGCGATCCGGTCCAGCACCTTCGGGTCGTGGGCGACGATCGTGATCGGCACGTCCTTGTCGCTGGTGCCCCCGGTGACCGTCGGGACGGGCTGGTGGTCGCCGAGGAAGACGAGGACGGTGTTCTTGTTGCCGTAGCGCTGCATCCACTGGGTCAGGCTGTCCACGGAGTACTGGATGGCCTTGCGGTACTCGGTCCGCACGCGCTTCGCGCTCTTCCAGACCTCCGTCGGGTTCGTGCCCTCTTTCTTGATCTTGTTGAAGATCGTGCCGTCCCCGAGGTCGTTCCAGGGGATCGTGTGGGCGATGGGGGACCAGGGGTTGTGGCTGGAGGCCAGGATGATCTCCGCCATGATCGGGTCGCGGTTCTTCTTGCCGTACTCCAGATCCTCGAAGGACTGCAGGCTGAACTGGTCCGGCACCGGCGTCCAGCTGAAGTACGGACCGTTGTAGCCGAGGTGCGTGGAGTCGTAGATGTTGTCGAGGCCGAAGTACTTGCCCTCGGGCCAGGACTTGCGCACGCCGGGGACGATGCCGACCGTGCGCCAGGCGCCGGTCTTCTGGAAGTAGCTGGTGAGGGTCGCGCGGGTGCTGGTGGTCACGGTCCGGTACCGCTGCTGGTTCTTGATCCACAGGCCGGACAGGAACGTCGAGTGGGCGAGCCAGCTGCCGGCGCCCGTCACGGGCGACCTGAGCCAGGCGCTGCGCGAGGCGAATCCGGCCGACTTCAGCCTCGCGTCGCCCGCCGTGAGCGTCGCGTCCATCTCCGGCGCCATCGTCGGATCGTCGATCGCCACCCGGCCGTAGCTCTCGATGAACGTGAACAGGACGTCCTTGCCGCGCAGTCCGGTCAGGAGTTGGTTGGACGGGGTTTTGGCGAAGGCGTCGACGGTGAGCTGCTTCTTGAAGACGTCGGCGTCCCCCAAGCCGTCGCGGACGTACTGCACCCGGTTGGCGAGGAACGTGCTGTATCCCTTGGTGGCGAGCGTGACGCCGCCGACCTGCACGCTCAGGGTGAAGCACGTGATCCACACAACTCCGAGGACGAGTGTGGTGCGTACGGCCATGGGGCGGTGCCTGGCCAGCACGTTCGACAGTCGCACCATCGCGAGCGCGCTCAACACGAGCACGGCGATCAGCAGGACGATCACGCCGATGATCGCGAGCACCTCGCCCGAACGCCCGAACGAGTCCTTCATCCAGTCCGCCGCGTCGCTCAACAGAACCCAGTCGAAGACCAGGTCGAACGGCCGGGCCAGGGTCTGGTAGAAGCCCATGTCCATGCACTTCAGGACGGCGGACAGCCCGACGAACGCACCCAGGACGACGGCGGCGATCCGCCGCGCCCGCGACGGCAGCACGAGCAGCACGACCGCGAGGATGATCAGCTCCACAGGGAAGCGGAGGAACGACTGGAACGTCATCCGGTCGAGACGGTCCGGCACGATGAGCGCGACGAACAGCAGCACACCGGCCAGGACACTCGTGCCCACACCCACGGCACGTGCCGCGCCGGGGTAACGGCGACGCCAGCCGAACCAGCCCGCGCGGAGCGGGAGTTGCGACGGCTGCTCGGTCGAGTCAGCGGTTTCCGGCGACTCTGGGGCTTCGGCTGAGTCAGGGGGTTCGAGTGAGGCGGGCTCGGTCGCCGCCGGGCCGGTTTCCTCGGCATCCTTCTGGTCCGGCAATGGGCGAGAGCGCGTGAAGAGCGACACCCGAACTTCCTTCCGTGCGAAACCCGGTGATGGCATGGCCGACCTGGTCCGGGTCGCCAGGTCCGCCATCACCAGTACGGCCGCACGCTACCGTCAGTTCACTCCGGAGTCCGCACCGGCTCACTGATCCGCGGCGACAGCCACCTCCCGCGCCCACCGGTAGTCCGCCTTGCCACTCGGTGACCGCTGGATGGACTCCGCGATCACCAGCTGGCGCGGGATCTTGTACCCGGCGAGGTGGGTGCGGCAGTGCGTCTGGATGTCGTCCAGCGACGGTCGTAGCGCACCCGCCCGCAGTTGTACGACGGCGGCCACATGGTTGCCCCACTTCGTGTCAGGCACCCCGGCCACCAGCGCGTCGTAGACATCCGGATGCGACTTGAGCGCCTGCTCGACCTCCTCCGGATACACCTTCTCGCCACCGGTGTTGATGCACTGCGAACCGCGGCCGAGGACCGTGACGACACCCTCCTCGTCCACGGTCGCCATGTCGCCGAGCAGGACCCACCGTTCGTCGTCCTTCTGGAAGAAGGTCTCGGCGGTTTTCCTCGGGTCGTTGTAGTAGCCGAGCGGTACGTGTCCGCACTGGGCGACCCGGCCGATCTCACCGACGGCGACCGGCTCGTGCGTGGCCGGATCGACCACCTGGGTACGGGAGTTGACCCGGATGCGGAAGGACTGCCCGGCCCCGGAGTCGGCCGTCGCCGTGCCGTTGAAGCCGGACTCGGACGAGCCGTAGTTGTTCAGCAGCATCGTGTTCGGGAGCAGGGCCTGGAACTGTCGGCGCACCGTCTCCGACATGATCGCGCCCGACGACGACACACTGAACACCGACGAGCAATCGGTGCCCTTCATCGGCCCGTTGAGGGCGTCGATCAGCGGCCGCAGCATCGCGTCACCGACCAGGGAGATGCTGGTGACCTTCTCCTTCTCGATGGTCCGCAGCACCTCATCCGGCACGAACTTGCGGTGGATCACGACGCGTTGACCGAAGTTGAAGCCGATGAACGCGGTGAGCGTGGAGGTGCCGTGCATCAGCGGGGGAGTGGGGAAGAACGTGATCCCCGCTCCGCCGGCCGCGACCCGCTCGGCCAACTCCTCCGGTTTCTTCACCGGTTCACCGGTCGGCGCGCCGCCGCCGAGCCCCGAGAAGAACAGGTCCTCCTGGCGCCACATCACGCCCTTGGGCATCCCGGTCGTGCCGCCGGTGTAGATGATGAACTGGTCGTCGCCCGACCGGGCCGGGAACCCGCGCTCGGTGGACCCGGTGGCCTCGGCGTCCGAGAAGGCCACGGCGGGCACATCCGGCGCGCCCGCCTGCGGTGTCCCCACCCTTACCAGGTGCCGCAGTTGCTCCGCCCGGGGCAGCGCGGCCGCCACCCGCTCGGTGAACTCCGTGTCGAAGACCAGCGCCACGAGATCGGCGTCCCGGTAGAGGTACACCAACTCCTCTTCGACGTACCGGTAGTTGACGTTGACCGGCACGACCCGTGCCTTCAGGCAGCCCAGCACCGTCTGCAAGTACTCGACGCCGTTGTAGAGATGAAGCCCGAGGTGCTCACCGGGGCGTATCCCGACGTCGATCAGATGATGCGCGACGCGGTTCGCGGCCGCGTCCAACTCCGCGTAGGTCAGGCGGCGTTCCGCGCCCGTGCCCGGGTGGTCGATGTACACGAGCGCCTCGCGGTCGGGGACCACGTCGACGACCGACTCGAACAGGTCGGCAATGTTGTACTCCACCACTCCTCCTGACGTCGGTTCGCCGGTCATCAGAGCAAAGGGCGCGGCAACTGTGAAGGGTCCGCGCAGAAGAAATCTGACTGAGTGTCAGAAACCTCTTGTACTGGCAGGGCGCCTCCTGCAACCTGTTCTCGTTCCGGAGGCGGTACGGCGACGGGAGAACGGCAATGGGCGGTACGGAACACCTGACCGTGCGGCGTGAAGGCGCCACGCTGGTGCTCACGCTCAACAGGCCCGAGGTCAAGAACGCGCTCTCGTTGCCGATGCTGGTCGGTCTGTACGACGGCTGGGTCGAGGCCGACGCGGATGACGCGATCCGCTCGGTCGTGCTGACCGGTGCGGGGGGTGCGTTCTGCGCTGGTATGGACCTCAAGGCGCTGGCCGGGAAGGGCATGGAGGGGCAGCAGTATCGCGAGCGGCTTACCGCCGATCCTGACCTGCACTGGAAGGCGATGCTGCGGCACCATCGGCCGCGTAAGCCGGTGATCGCCGCCGTTGAGGGCTACTGCGTAGCCGGCGGTACGGAGATTCTTCAGGGGACCGATATCCGAGTCGCCGGGGAGTCCGCCACCTTCGGCCTGTTCGAGGTCAAGCGCGGGCTTTTCCCGATCGGGGGCTCAACTGTCCGCCTGCAGCGGCAGATTCCGCGCACGCATGCCTTGGAGATGTTGCTCACCGGACGTCCGTACAGCGCGCGGGAGGCGGCGGACATCGGGCTGGTCGGGCATGTCGTCCCCGACGGCACGGCCCTCAGCAAGGCCCTGGAGATCGCCGAACTCGTCAACGCGTGTGGGCCGTTGGCGGTCGAGGCGGTCAAGGCGTCGGTGTACGAGACCGCAGAGCAGACCGAGACAGAGGGCCTCGCGGCCGAACTCAAGCGCGGGTGGCCGATCTTCGATACCGCCGATGCGAAGGAGGGGGCACGTGCCTTTGCGGAGAAGCGGGCGCCTGTTTATAAGCGGGCGTAGTGCTTCGTTTGTCGGCCGGTTTGTGTCTGCGGGTTCGTTGTGGCTGGTCGCGCAGTTCCCCGCGCCCCTAGGTGGGGGTGCTTGGCCCCAGTTGTTCAGTTAGGAGATGCCGTGGCCGAAGTACTCAAAGCGCCCCTGGTACTTGAATTCCCGTTCACCCGATCCCTCGGGCCCGTTCAGAGCGCCTTCCTCACCGGGCTGCGTGAACGCGTCGTTCTCGGGGTGAAGACCGGTGACGGGCGCACCCTCGTGCCGCCCGTTGAGTACGACCCCGTTACCGCTGAAGAGATCCGCGATCTCGTCGAGGTCGGCGCCACCGGCACGGTCACCACCTGGGCCTGGAACCACGAACCCCGTCGCGGGCAGCCCCTTGGTACGCCCTTCGCCTGGGTACTGGTTCGGCTCGACGGTGCTGATACCGCCCTCCTGCATGCGCTCGACGCGCCTGGCCCCGAAGCCGTGCACACCGGGATGCGGGTCCGTGTCCGCTGGGCCGAGGAGCGTGTCGGGGCGATCACGGACATCGCCTGTTTCGAGCCGTACGAGGGTGATGAGACGCGCCAACTCGGCGACCACACCGGCGAGTTCGAGAGCATGGTCACCGGCATCGTGGCTCCCGCGCGGCTCGACTATGTCTACTCGCCCGGCCGTGCCCAGACCGACTACATCCACGCGCTCTCCGAACAGCGCACCGTCGGCGAGCGCTGCCCCTCCTGCCGCAAGGTGTACGTCCCGCCGAGGGGTGCGTGCCCCACATGTGGTGTCGCCACAGCGGAACACGTCGAAGTGGGTCCGCGCGGCACCGTCACCACGTTCTGCATCGTCAACATCAAGGCGAAGAACCTCGACATCGAGGTCCCGTACGTCTACGCGCACATCGCCCTCGACGGCGCCGACCTCGCGCTGCACGGACGGATCGGCGGCATCCCGTACGACCAGGTGCGCATGGGGCTGCGCGTCGAGGCGGTGTGGAGCGAGGGCGGTCGCTATCCGGACCACTACCGGCCGACCGGCGAGCCCGACGCGGACTACGACGTCTACAAGGAGCTGCTGTGATGCATGGAGCTGCCGCGATGCGTGAGATCGCCGTCGTCGCCTTCGCGCAGACCGACCACCGGCGCACCACCGACGAGCTCTCCGAGGTGGAGATGCTGATGCCGGTACTGCACGGCGTCCTCGAACAGACCGGACTGAAGACCGCCGACATCGACTTCACCTGCTCCGGCTCCAGCGACTACCTCGCCGGCCGCGCCTTCTCCTTCACCCTCGCCCTCGACGGCGTCGGCGCCTGGCCGCCGATCTCCGAGTCCCATGTCGAGATGGACGGCGCCTGGGCGCTCTACGAGGCCTGGACCAAGCTGCTCACCGGCGACGCGGACACCGCGCTCGTCTACTCGTACGGCAAGTCGTCCCCCGGCTCCGTGCGCGATGTCCTGACTCGGCAACTGGACCCGTACTACGTGGCGCCCCTGTGGCCGGACTCCGTCGCCCTCGCCGCCCTCCAGGCCCAGGCCCTCATCGACGCTGGCGACACCGACGAACCCGCGCTCGCCGAGGTGGCGTCCCGCAGCCGGACCGACGCGAGCGCCAACTCCCATGCCCAGGTGCGGGGTTCGGTGCCGCAAGGGGACTATGTCGTACGGCCGCTGCGCACCGGTGACTGCCCACCGATCGGCGACGGAGCCGCCGCCGTCATCCTTGCGGCCGGAGAACGGGCCCGCGAACTGTGCGAACGGCCCGCCTGGATCAGGGGCATCGACCACCGCATCGAGGCGCACGGCCTGGGCGTACGGGAGTTGACCGACTCGCCGTCCACGCGGCTCGCCGCCGAGAAGGCCGGTGCCTTCGAACGGCCCGTCGACACCGCCGAGTTGCACGCGCCGTTCACCGCGCAGGAGGTCGTACTGCGCAAGGCACTGCGGCTCGGCGACGAGGTGCGCGTCAACCCGTCCGGAGGAGCCCTCGCCGCGAACCCGGTCATGGCCGCCGGGCTGATCCGCATCGGTGAGGCCGCCGCGCGCATCCATCGGGGCGAGTCCGACCGGGCTCTCGCCCATGCCACCTCCGGTCCCTGTCTGCAACAGAACCTGGTCGCCGTACTCGAAGGGGATCCGCGATGAGCAAGGAGCCCGTGGCCGTCGTAGGGATCGGCCAGACCAAGCATGTCGCCGCGCGCCGGGACGTGTCGATCGCAGGGCTGGTGCGGGAGGCGGCTCAACGTGCCCTGGACGACGCCGAGTTGACGTGGGCGGACATCGACGCCGTTGTCATCGGTAAGGCGCCCGACTTCTTCGAGGGCGTCATGATGCCCGAGCTGTATCTCGCCGATGCGCTGGGCGCCGTAGGGAAGCCCATGCTGCGGGTGCACACCGCCGGTTCGGTGGGCGGGTCGACCGCGCTCGTCGCCGCCAACCTCGTCGCGGCCCGCGTGCACGGCACGGTCCTCACCCTCGCCTTCGAGAAGCAGTCCGAGTCGAACGCCATGTGGGGACTGTCCCTGCCGATCCCCTTCCAGCAGCCCCTCCTCGCGGGCGCGGGCGGCTTCTTCGCCCCCCATGTGCGGGCCTACATGCGGCGCACCGGGGCGCCCGACACGGTCGGTTCCCTGGTCGCGTACAAGGACCGGCGCAACGCGCTGAAGAACCCGTACGCCCATCTCCACGAGCACGACATCACGCTGGAGAAGGTCCAGGCCTCGCCGATGCTGTGGGACCCGATCCGCTACTCGGAGACCTGCCCCTCCTCGGACGGGGCCTGCGCGATGGTCCTCACCGACCGGGCGGGAGCGGCGCGGGCACCACGTCCGGCGGCCTGGATGCATGGGGGCGCCATGCGGAGCGAACCCACACTGTTCGCGGGAAAGGACTGTGTGTCGCCGCAGGCCGGCAAGGACTGCGCGGCCGATGTGTACCGGCAGGCGGGGATCGCCGATCCGCGCCGGGACATCGACGCCGTGGAGATGTATGTGCCGTTCTCGTGGTACGAGCCCATGTGGCTGGAGAACCTCGGGTTCGCCGAGGAGGGGGAGGGCTGGAAGCTCACCGAATCGGGGGTGACCGAGCTGGACGGCGACCTTCCCGTGAACATGTCAGGAGGGGTTCTGTCGACCAATCCGATCGGCGCCTCGGGCATGATCCGCTTTGCGGAGGCCGCGCTTCAGGTGCGCGGCCAGGCCGGAGAACACCAGGTGGAAGGCGCTCGACGGGTTCTCGGGCACGCCTACGGCGGCGGATCGCAGTTCTTCTCGATGTGGCTCGTGGGCAGCGAACCACCCGCCTGCTGAAAGGTCCCCCTCACGTGGCCTGTCGGCATCAGAAACCGATCGCTAGGCTGACCGCGGACGACGAATCGGGAGGAGCACGGACGTGGCCGAGAGCACCATCCAGCAACACCCGCTTGCGGGCTGGGACAAGCCGGAGCTGGACCTCAGTGACGCCGATTGGCACTCGAGCAGCCGTGGCCTGGGGGATGTCCAGATCGCCTTTGTCGAGGGATTCATCGCGATGCGCAACAGCGGCCGCCCACAGAGCCCTTCCTTGATCTTCACGCCCGCGGAATGGGGCGCGTTCGTGTCGGGGGCGCGGGAGGGGGAGTTCGATCTGACGTAAGAGGTTCTCCGCCTCTTCGGGGTGTTCCGCCGGTTTTTCCGGACACGCGACCTTGAGAACCCTTCTGGAGCCGACGCCTGAGCCAGGCTGGCCCCAGAGGGGAAAGGTCCCGTTACTCCGGAGGTGAGGAACCCATGAGCACCCTGCCGGTCATCGCGGCGGTCGACGGTTCGGACGACAGTCTGCGCGCCCTGGACTGGGCCCTCGACGCGGCCCGTGGACGTGGGGCGCCGCTGCGGGTCGTCCATGTGTGGCAGTACGCCGCCGCGTGGACACCGCCCGGCGTCCTGGTCGCCGGGCCGCCGAACCCGGACGAGGACGCGGTGCTCGACCAGGTCCGCACGTATCTCGAAGGACGTGCGGACCGCCCGGTCATGGAGTACCTCGGACTGCAGGGCGCGCCGGCCGCCGTACTGCCCGAACTCGGTTCCACCGCACAGCTGTTGGTGCTCGGTTCCCGTGGCCGGGGCGGCTTCGCCAGCCTGCTGCTCGGCTCCAACGGCATGGCCGCCGCCCGCGACGCCGACTGCCCCGTCGTCGTGGTGCCCCGGCCCGGACGCGAGGTTCACGACGGGATTCCGGCCGAGCCAGGGCCCCGAGTGGTCGTCGGCCTGCATGTGGACAGCCCCGACGAGACCACCCTGGCTTTCGCCTTCGCCGAGGCCGCCCGGCGCGGAGCCCGCCTCCAGGTCGTCGCCGCCTACCCGTGGCCACCGCAGACCTGGGAGTCCCCGGGCGAACTCGTGCTGCCGGTCATCGATCAGGACGCCATCGAGAACGAGACCCGCGTCCTCACCGGGGCCCTCCTTGCCCCGCACCGCAAACACCACCCTGACGTCCCCACCGAGCCGTACGTCGCACCGGGCGACGCGGCCGGCCACCTCGTCGCCGCCTCCAAGGACGCCGACCTGGTCGTCGTGGGCCGCCATCGCCGGCGCCTGCTGTCCCCGGCTCGGTTGATCGGCTCGGTGACCCAGGCGGTCCTGTTGCACGCGGCGAGCCCGATCGCCGTGGTGCCGCCGACGGCGTTGGAGGAGTGAGGAAGTCCGCCGACGAGTTGCCGATCAAAAGGAATCCGTATCGCCCGCAATCACCGACGACAGCGGAAAACCGGCCAGTACGCCTTCGTCGACTACCGGGTCGCGGGACCCTCGGGAAGCGTACGCTGAGGTCCCTGTAGCTCACGGTACGCGTTCGCTCCCCGCGCGGGCGCACCACCGTGGCAGGGGGTATGGGATGGGACAGCGGAGCGCGCGCAGCAGAAGCACACTCTTCGAACGGGAGAGTGAACTCGCCGCCGTCGACGAGGCGTTGGGCGAGCTCACCGGCTTGCGCACGGACGGAGCCGAACCGGGGGACAGGCCGCGCGGTGCCCTGCTCGCCTTCGCGGGACGGGCCGGCATCGGCAAGACCACCCTCCTCACCGAGGTGCGCCGCCGCGCCGCAGCCCAGGGCTGCACCGTGCTGTCCGCGCGGGGCGGCGACCAGGAACAGCGCGTCGCCTTCCACGTCGCCCGCCAGCTGCTGCAGCCGCAGTTCGCCGGGTCGGCCGACGCCGATCTCCGCGCCGCGCTGGGGAGTTGGTACGACATCGTCGGCCCCGCCCTCGGCCTGTGCGCCCCCACCGCGGGCTCCCCGCCCGACCAACAGGGCCTGCGCGACGGCCTCGACTGGGTACTCACCCACCTCGCGGTGAAGCGTGCCCCGATGGTCCTCGTCCTCGACGACGCGCACTGGGCCGACCCCGAATCCCTGGGCTGGCTGGCCGCGTTCGCGCCCCGCGCCGAGCAACTCCCTTTGCTGGTCGTCGTCGCCTACCGGCCCGACGAACTCCCCGACCACGCCGAGTCGTTCAGGGGACTGCCCGGCCGGGCCGGTGGACGCCCCCTCGATCTCGAACCGCTCAGCGTCGCCGCCGTCGCCGATCTGGTGCGGGAGACGCTCGGCGCGCACGCCGACGACGCGTTCTGCCGCGAATGCTGGGCCGTCACCGCCGGGAACCCGTTCGAGACCGTCGAACTCACCGCCAAGATCCACGACCGCGGCCTGGACCCCACCGAAGCCGGCGCGTACCTGCTGCGCGACCTCGCCGCCGCCGTCAAGGGCAACGGCATCATCACCCGCCTCGAACGCCTCGGCACCTCGACCGTCCGCTTCGCCTGGGCCTGCGCGGTCCTCGGCACCGAGACCCATCCGATGCTCGCCGCCGCCGTCGCCGGACTCGGCCACGAGGAGGCCGCCGACGCCGTCGACACGCTGCGCGACGCCCGTATCCTCACCGGCACGCTGACCGCCGCGGGCACGCTCGAATTCGTCCACCCGCTCATCGCCACCGCCGTCTACCGGGCCATCCCCGCCGGTGTCCGCGTGGCCCTGCACGGCCAGGCCGCCTGGTGCGTCATCAACGAGGGCCAGGGCCCCTCCGCCGCGGCCCGCCACCTCATGGAGACCCACCCCGACGGTGACAACTGGGTCGTCCAGCAACTCCGCGCGGCAGCCGGGGAGACCCTGCGCGCGGGCGCCCCCGACACGGCCCGCAGCTACCTCGCCCGCGCCCTGCGCGAACCCCCGCCCTACGACGACCGCGCCGCCGTCCTGTACGAACTGGGCAGCGCCTCCCTGCTCACCGAACCGGCGACCACCGTGAACCACCTGAGGGCCGCCCTCGAAGAGCCGATCAGCGACGCCGGCCTGCGGCAGAACATCGTCTACCGCCTCTCCCAGGTCCTCGCCCACAGCGACCGCCTCGCCGAGGCCTCCGACACCCTCGCCCGCGAGATCCGCGTCACCGACGACGCCCGGGTCAAACTGCGCATGCTCTCCGAGCAGTTCATGTGGGACGCCTTCCGCGCCGACGAACCCGATCACCCCTCGCGCTCCCGCCGCCTCACCAAACTCGCCGACCGCCTCAAGGGCCGCGACCTCACCGAGCGGTACATCATCGGCCTGCGCACCTGGGACGCCGTACTCCGTGGTGAACCCGCACATGTGGCCCTCCACCATGCCGAGCGCGCTTTGGCCGGCGGCCTCGGCTGGGCGGAGGCCGACCGCGGCTTCGAGGTACCGGTGCTGGTCGCCCTCGCCTTCATGTACTGCGACCGACCGGGCCGCGCCGAGGAGCTGTTCGCCACCGGCATCGCCGACTTCGAGCAGCAGGGCTGGCGCGGTGCGCACCTGTCCTTCGGCTACACCTTCCTCGGCTATCTCCGCTACCGGCGCGGCCGGCTCGCCGAGGCCGAGGACTTCGCGCGCGCTGGCCTGCGCCTCGCCGAGCGGGTCGGTCCCGGCACCCCCGTCTACTGGTACGGCACCGGCATCCTCATCGAGGTCCTGCTGGCCCGCGGCCGGGTCGCGGAGGCCGTACAACTCGCCGAGGACCATGCCTTCGCGGAGCCCTTCCCGGCCGCCGTCGTCTTCCCGGACGCCCAGACCGTCTACGGCGAACTGCTCCTGGCCCGCGGCCTCACCAAGGACGCGGCGGAGGAACTGGCCTCCGCAGGCCGCCGCCTGGACCCGCGCGGCATCCGCAACCCCGCCTGGTGCCCCTGGCAGCTCCACCTCGCCCGCGCCGAGAGCCACGACACCCCCGAGCGCGCCGTCGCCACCGCCCACGAAGCGGTCGCCCGCGCCCGCCAGTTCGGCACCCCGTCCGCCATCGGCCAGGCCCTGCGCATCGCCGCCGAGGTCTCCTCAGGCTCGGCCCGCGCCAAACTCCTGGAGGAGTCCGTCGCCCACCTCGAACGCTCCCCGGCCGCCTACGAGTTGGCCTGCGCCCTGGTCGCCCTCGGCACCGAACTCCGCCGCGTCGGCAGGGCCCGGGAGGCAGGCGACCACCTCTACCGAGGCCTGGACGCGGCCGTCCAGTGCGGCGCCGAAGGCCTGGCCGACACGGCCCGCTCCGAACTCGCCGCCGCAGGCCTACGCCCCCGCCGCCTCCACAGCACCGAAACAGACACCCTCACGACCCAAGAACGCGCCGCCGCGACCCTGGCCGCCCACGACAGCACGGACCACGAGATAGCCGTAGAACTCCACACGGACGAGCAGACCGCAGTACGTCTGCTCTCAGCGGCCTACCGAAAACTGGGCACAGACCGCACGGGCTTGGGAACGGCACTTATCAAGCCAACGTAGGACCGAACCCCCTAGGGGCGCGGGGAACTGCGCGCCCAGCCCCTACGCACCCGCACCCGACAACGAACCCGCGCCAAACCACGTGCCCACCGCCGGACGGCACCCCGTACCATTGCTGCATGTCGTTCCTCCGCCGCCGCAGCGCCACCCCCGCCGGCCCCGAATTCGATGTGCTGGCCATGGACCCGGGCGACTGGCCCGGTAACCTCGGCGCGGGCCTGCTGCCCGCCCCCGACGGCAGCTGCCAGGGTGTCTTCCTGCGCTACGACCTCTTCGGCGGCCGCGGCCCCGCGATGGTCATCGGCAATCTGCCGGAGGGCTCCCCGGCCCGTGACGTCGCCGAGGACGAGGTCCCCTTCGAGGTCGCGCAGCTGCTCCTCGCGCTGGAGAACGACGAGGAGGTGACCGTCGTAGGCACCGAGGACATGCCGGTGATGCAGGGCGACAACCTCCTGATCGTGCGCCGCCTCAAGCTCTCCGAGAGCCGGATCTCCTGCGTGCAGTTCGACCGCAGCGACAACGTCCTGGTCACCATCGCCGCCTGGGACCGCCCCATCACGGACGACCTCTACGCCCTGCTGAAACCGCTCCCGGCGGAGCTGTTCCAGCAGGGCTGAGGCGACTGGCTACCGGCCGGACCGTTTCAGCTGGACGTCCGCGGCTCGCACGAACTCCACCCGGTGGCCGTACTGGATCTCGTAGTAGAGATCCTTTCCTACGACGACCTTGTGCGAGTCGGTGGTGAAGGTGACCGCGTAGTAGTACTCACCGGGCACCTTGTCACCGACCACGTACTTCTGGCCCGCGAGCAGCTTGTACGGCAGCGGGGACACCGCCTGGACGGGCACTCCCGTCGGATAGGCCGAGGCCTCCGGGTACGCGCGGCCGTACACCGGGACGCTGTCCAGACCCTCCTTCGGCGTGATCACCCACCCGGCCGCCTTGACGGCCGTCGGGTGCTTCTTCGGGTTCTTGAACCAGGCCTCCTGGCCCAGGTACCAGATCGCGGTCCAGTCCCCGGAGCGGTCGGCCACCGCGTACTGCTGGCCGGTGGAGACCCGTGAGGAGAGATCGTTGACCCCGGTGGTCGGGGTCGTCCCGAGGCCGATGTCCTTGATCAGGGGGTAGGTCTCGCCGGGCCCGGAGTACAGCCGGACCTCGCTCGACCCGTGCACCGCGCACGGCACGCCCTTGGTGACGCAGCCCGTGTACACCGGCTGGTTGGTCGTGTAGTCGGGGCGGATCGTCACCAGGCCGCCGCTCTTCTTGGCGGTCTGCTTGAAGGGGTGGCCCAGCAGGGCGAAGTAGTGCGCCCAGTCCCAGTAGGGGCCCGGGTCGGTGTGCATCCCGGGGATCGTGGACGTGGTCGGGCCCGGCACGTTGTCGTGGCCGAGGATGTGCTGCCGGTCCAGCGGGATGCCGTACTTCTTCGTCAGGTACTTCACCAGTCGCGCCGACGAGCGGTACATCGCCTCCGTGTACCAGGCGTCCGGCGCGGCGAGGAAGCCCTCGTGCTCGATGCCGATCGACTTGGCGTTGATGTACCAGTTGCCCGCGTGCCAGGCCACGTCCTTGGCCTTCACATGCTGGGCGATGAGACCGTCGGTGGAGCGGATCGTGTAGTTCCACGACACATAGGTGGGGTCCTGGACCAGGTTCAGGACACCGTCCCACTGGCCTTCCGTGTCATGGATGACGATGTACTTGATGCTCTGCGACGCGGGCCGGTCGCCCAGGTCGTGGTTGCCGTAGTCGTTGTCCCCGAACTCGGCGTACGGCGCCGGGATCCACTCGCAGGACACCTTCTTCGGGCACTCGGTGCTGTCGGTGGAGACCGTGCGCAGCCCGGTCTCCTTCAACTGCGCGGTGTCCGGGGCGAGTTCCGGCTGCGCGGCCAGGGCGACCTGCTGCCCGGCGTCCGTGGTGCGCTCCTCGCCGGTGTGGATCACGTCGTAGACATCGTTGGCATACGCGGCCGCGGTGGCCGTGTCGTCGGCGCCGGAGAAGCGGGCGATCGCGCCGTACCAGTCGGCCGGGTCCGCGCTGAGCGGCTCGCCCAGGCCCTTCTGGGCGTCGGCGAGCAGCGCGGCGCCGCCGTCCACATTGGCGGTCTCGTCGCTACGGAGGTCGGCCGCCGGAAGCCCGGTCAGTTCGGCCGCCTTCGTCAACGTCCTGAGCCGGTCCGGGAGTTGGGAGTCCGCCGGGATCTGCGCGGTCGGGTGCAGGGCCGTGCGGGCGCTGTCGCCGCGGGGGTCCTCGGTGCCCTCGCTCAGGTGCTCCGTCGCGGC
This sequence comes from Streptomyces xylophagus, assembly GCF_000716435.1. Classification (GTDB taxonomy): domain Bacteria; phylum Actinomycetota; class Actinomycetes; order Streptomycetales; family Streptomycetaceae; genus Streptomyces; species Streptomyces xylophagus. Next base: position 177,565 of record NZ_JNWO01000003.1, on the reverse strand, counting down.
GAGGGCGGTACGGGCGTCCGTGAGGTGCATCGGGCCGTAGCCGCCGGTCACGCTCGGCGCTCCGCCGTGCTCGTCCCAGCGGGACTGGAGGTAGGAGACAGCCAGCAGCACGGTCTGCGGTACGTGGTACTCGGCGGACGCCGACGCGAACGCCCGCTGGAGGGTCGAGGCGGAGGAGGCGGTCGCGGTCTCCGAAGGGGCCGCGCCCAGCAGGGGCAGCAGCAGGGCGGCGGTGGCGAGCGCACCCGCGGATCTTCGGGTGCGTCTGTGTCCGGGAGAGCGGTTGGGGTCGGTCGAGGATCCTCGCAATGCAGCCTCCTGGGACGGTGGGGCGTGATGAACCGTGCGGGGCCGGGCGTGCGTCAGTGGTACCGGCTGGCCGACGATCCGTCAATCATGCCCAGAGGCAGGCGATTTCCCTTGTCAACAGGGGATACGAGGAGTTTCGTGGCGGCGGCATTCGGGCCTGCGGAGCGTCAGTGGTGTACACCAATGGGGGAGTGCTGCCAGGTCCCGGACAGAGATATATGTGCCGCCCATATGTGGGTCGGCCCTATGTCGGCCGGACACACGAAGGTCCGCGGTGCGCCGCTGCAGGGCGCACCGCGGACCGTCATCCCCGTCAGCGAGTGCCGACCGCCGCACGCACGGCCCGTCGGGCCAACTGGCAGTCGTCGTGCAGCCGCCTCAGCAGCAGCCGTTGTTCCTCGCCGGACGGCGCAGCACCCGGATGGGCTGCTCCCGGTGCCGCCGGGGTCGTGTCGTGCATCGAACGCTGCACGGCCATCTCGTAGGTACGGATCTCGCGGGTCAGCACCAGCATCAGGTTCACCAGGAACGCGTCACGCGACGCCGGCCCCGCCGACTGCGCGATCTGACTGATCTGCCGCCGGGCCACCGGCGCGTCCCCGAGGACCGCCCACAGCGTCGCCAGGTCGTAGCCCGGCAGGTACCAGCCCGCATGCTCCCAGTCCACCAGCACTGGACCGGCCGGTGAGAGGAGGATGTTGGACAGCAGGGCGTCGCCGTGGCAGAACTGGCCCATTCCCTGACGGCCCGCCGAGTGCGCGATGCCGTGCAGCAGCTTCTGCAGGTCTCCCATGTCCCGGTCGGTGAGCAGCCCCAGCTCGTGGTACCGGGAGATACGGGCCGCGTAGTCCAGCGGGGCGTCGAACGTGCCCGCCGGCGGCCGCCAGGCGTTGAGCCGGCAGATCGCGCCGAGCGCCGCCCTGATGTCCGCCCGCGGCGGGGCCTCCGCCGGGTGCCGGTGCAGTGCCGCCACCCGGCCCGGCATCCGCTCGATGACGAGCGTGCAGTTGTCCGGGTCCGCCGCGATCAGCCGCGGCACCCGCACCGGCGGGCGGTGCCGGACGAACGAGCGGTACGCCGCTATCTCGTGCCGGATCCGCTCGGCCCACGCGGGGGAGTGGTCCAGTAAACACTTCGCGACAGCCGTGCTGCGTCCGGTCGTTCCGACCAGGAGCACGGAGCGTCCGTTGCGGCGTAGCACCTGCACCGGAGCGAACTCCGGGCAGATCCGGTGCACCGACGCGATCGCCGTACGCAGCTGGGCGCCCTGAGGGCCGGACAAGTCGAGTCTCCCGCTGAGCGGTTGGGTGCCGAGCCCCGGAACGCGCCGCGGCCTGCCCGCACCGAGCACGGGGCCGGCCGCCGGGCGCGCCGGGTCGAGATAGGGGCCGCCGGCGCCCGGGCGGGGGTGCAGCGACCGGGGCGGGGCGGACACGGAGGACGATGCTGTGTACATGGGAGATACAGATCCCTTCGTGTGCCTGCAGTGCCTGTCCAAGCAAGCGCGCTACCCGGCCCGGTCCCACGGTGCACCCTGGGGAGTGTCCCTCGGTGACCGGGTCGGGGTGGCGCGTTCCTACCTGACACCAGATGCGCAGTGGCACACCATCTGGCGCACCCTGGCGAACCCTGGCGAATAGTCGCCCGGCAACCCGCGCCGGGCTATGTTCAAGTCAGCCGAGAACCTGGGGGCTTGACGTGAACGGACAACCCAACTCCCGTCTCTCGGACCTGTTCGGCCTGGCCGGCTGGTCCAAGGGCGAACTCGCGCGGAGGGTCAACCGGCAGGCGGCGGCCATGGGCCACCCCCAGCTGTCGACCGACACCTCGCGGGTACGGCGTTGGATCGACACGGGAGAGATCCCGCGCGATCCGGTGCCGCGGGTGCTGGCGGCTCTGTTCACCGAGCGTCTCGGCCGTGTCGTGACCATCGAGGACCTCGGTCTGGTCCGGCACGGGCGTGCGGGGAAACGGCCCGACGACGGGAATGCGGAACATCCCGACGGTGTGCCGTGGGCGCCCGAACGGACTGCTGCGGTCCTCACCGAATTCACGGGAATGGACCTCATGCTCAACCGACGCGGCCTGGTGGGCGCGGGCGCCGCGCTCGCCGCAGGCTCCGCACTCAGCAGCGCCATGTACGACTGGCTGCACTCCGATCCGACTCTTTCCGCCGACGCTCCCCGTTTCGACGATCCCCTGCACGCCGACCCCGCTGGGTTCGACCGCTACGAGGCCGCCCCCATCGGGTCGCAGGAGATCGAGGCACTGGAGCGTTCCGTCGAGGTGTTCCGAGCCTGGGACGCGGCCCGCGGCGGCGGGCTGCAACGCAAGGCCGTGGTGGGACAGCTCAACGAGGTGGGCGGCATGCTCGCCTACCGGCACCCCGACCATCTGCAGCGGCGCCTGTGGGGCGTCGCGGCCAACCTCGCCGTACTCGCGGGCTGGATGTCGCACGACGTCGGCCTGGAGCCCACGGCCCAGAAGTACTTCGTCATCGCCGCCCACGCGGCCCGTGAGGGCGGCGACCGGCCCCGCGCCGGGGAGGCGCTCTCACGGGCGGCTCGCCAGATGGTGCACCTGGGCCGGCCCGACGACGCACTCGATCTCATGAAACTCGCCAAGACCGGTTCCGGCGACGAGGTGCTGCCGCGCACCCGGGCGATGCTCTACACCATCGAGGCCTGGGCACAGGCCTCGATGGGCAAGGGCCAGGCGATGCGCCGCACCCTCGGCCAGGCGGAGGACCTCTTCGTCTCCGACCGCGGCGACGTACCGTCCCCGAGCTGGATGCAGACGTTCAAGGAGGAGGACCTCTACGGCATGCAGGCCCTGGCCTACCGCACGCTGGCCGAGCACGAGCCCGGAGCGGCCGTGCACGCCCAGCACTTCGCGGAGAAGGCCCTGGCACTGCGGGTCGACGGACGGCAGCGCTCGAAGATCTTCGACTTCCTGTCGATGGCCTCGGCCTGCTTCATCGCCGACGACCCCGAACAGGCGGACCGGTACGCGCGGTTGGCCCTGGTGTCGATGGGATCGAACTCCTCCCACCGCACCTGGGACCGGCTGCGCGAGATGTACCGGCTGACGGCCCAGTACTCCAACTATCCGAAGATCCACGAACTGCGGGAGGAGATCAAGCTCGCGCTGCCGAAGACACAGCCGAGGAGCCCGAGGGCCAGGGGCGGCAACAGCGCACAGGCGTAAGGGGGTTGCGCCGCCGCTTCCTCGCTAGGTGGTCCTGGCGATGAGGACGCACGCGTCGTCCGCGCGCTCGGTGTCGCCGAACTCCTCCACGACCATCCGTACGCAGTCCTGTGCGGTGCGCGCCTCGCCGAACCGCGGGGCCAGGTCCAGGAGTTGGTGCACGGCGGCCTCTCCGCCGTGGCCGGGCACCAGTCCGTCCGTGTGCAACAGGAGTACGTCGCCCGCATCGAGGGTTTCCTCGGCCTGTCCGTAGGCCGCTCCCGAGGTGGCGCCGAGCAGGACGCCGTCCGGTGCGCTCAGCACGCGCCCCGTCCCGTCGCGGAACAGCAGCGGGGCGGGGTGTCCTGCCTGCGCCCACGTCAGGGTGCGGGTCTCGGGCCGGTAGCGGCAGCACACCGCGCTGCCCAGGGCCGGTTGCACGGTGGCGTCGAGTAACTGGTTGAGCCAGGACATCAGTTGGCCGGGCTCGGTGCCCGCCATCGCCATACCGCGCAGGGCGCCGAGCAGCATCGCCATGCCCGAGGTGACGGCGACACCGTGTCCGGTGAGGTCGCCGACGCTCAACAGGGTGGCGCCGTCGGAGAGTTGGAGCGCGTCGTACCAGTCGCCGCCGATCAGCGCGCTCGTCGACGAGGGCAGATAGCGGGCGGCCAGGTCCAGCGTCTCCGGTCCCTGGTGCGGGAGCCGCAAGGAGCCGCGCCACGGCGGCAGCACGGCCTCCTGCAGCTCGACCGCGAGCCGGCGCTCGGTCTGCGCGTGGTGCCGGTGACGCTGCAGCGAGTCACGGGTCTCGCTCACCGTCCGCTGGCTGCGGCGCAGTTCGCTGACGTCCCGCAGCACGGCCCACATCGAGGCGGTGCCACCGTCGGCGTCGAGCACGGGCTCGCCCATCATGTGCACGGTCCGTACGGCGCCGTCGGGCCGTACGACGCGGAACTCGCCGTCGATGGGCTTGGCGTCGACCAGGCAGTCCGTGACCATCGCCGTCAGCCCCGGCCGGTCCTCGTCGAGGACCAGGGACGGCAGTTCGTCGAGGGTGAGCGGAGGAGCGGCCGGATCGCGGCCGAGAATCTGGTACAGCTCCCCGGACCAACTCGCCTCGTCCGTCAGCAGATTCCACTCGGCACTGCCCACCCGGGTGAGCAGCGAGTCCTGTCGAGCCGCGTCCGGTACGGCAGTCGGTGCGAGCGGCTCCTCGACGGCCGCCGGAACGGGCGGTGGTCCGTCCCGTAGTTGGGCCAAGTGCTCGTCGAGGTCGTTGAGTTGATGCAGCGCCAGATCGCACAGCGCCCGCTGCCACCGCTCGCGCGGGTCCGAACCGTCCTGCTGCGCGTCCCGCCGTACGGCGTCCACGTCGCCCATGAGCCGCCGCGCCTGCGATATCAGCGCGTCGACCGAGCCGCGCGCGGGCGGCTGGGCGGCTGGGCGGTCCGCAGAGAGATGGGACGGCATGACGCACTCCGATGCGGGGACGGTACGACCAAGGCGGATGGAGGGACCGGTTACGACTGTCGCACAGCCTGCGACGCCCTGTAAGGGATTTGGCAACACACGATCCGGTGGTGCTTCTGGCATATGCCAGCGTCTTCACGGGCGACTTGTGCCGTGCTCGTGGCGTAGCTGCCCTGGTGGAGCAAGTCGTATACGCCGTACGCGAGTTGAGGGATTGATTACCCTCTCGGGTCGACATTCAACCACCTGTTCGACGTCCTGTTGTTCCTGTGCCGTGACGGTGTCCGGCGTGAGGCTGAAAAGTGTTGCTTGAGCGAGTGATCCGCAGTTCGCGCCAGTCATTTTGAGCCGTTGCTTTGTTATAGCCATGACAATTCTGTGGGCGTGATGCCACCCTGCTGTGCATCACGCTCACCGAGCGTTCACTTCCTCCTCACCCTTCCTCCTCGCACCCGCGCGCCGCCGGACGGCCGTACCCCGGCCCGACCCGCTCTCCAGGACTCCACCGAGTCCGACCACCCCACATAAGGAGAACGCCTTGACCCGGCTTGACCGTTATCCGCACCACCCCAGATACACCGCCGCCCTCGTGCTCACGGCGGTCGGCACCCTGCTGGCCGCCGGTATGCAGACCGGCGCCGCCTCCGCCGTCCCCGGCGGTCACACCTCGGCGAAGATCCTGGCCACCCCCCGCGCCGGAGCGGCCCCGGCCGCCCTGTCGCCGACGAAGCACGCCGCCCTCCTCAAGAGCGCGGGCGCGGCGGTCAGGAGCACGGCGAAGACCCTCGGCCTCGGGGCCAAGGAGAAGCTCGTCGTCAAGGACGTCACGCAGGACGCCGACGGAACCACCCACACCCGCTACGAGCGGACGTACGCCGGACTGCCCGTCCTGGGCGGCGACCTGGTCGTCCACGCCAAGAGCGGCCGGCTCACGGTGACCAAGGCCGCGAAGGCCGCCCTGGCCCTGCCGGACATCACCCCGAACGTGTCGTCGGCGACGGTGAAGGCCAAAGCGCTCGTGGCCGCGGCCAAGAAGGGCGGCGAAGGGGCCAAGCTCGACGGCGCCCCGCGGCTCGTCGTCTGGGCCGCCGGTGCCAAGCCCGTCCTCGCCTGGGAAGCGATCGTCGGCGGCTTCCAGGACGACGGAACCCCCAGCGAACTCCACGTGATCACCGACGCCGACTCGGGCAAGGCCGTCTTCCAGTACCAGGGCATCGAAACGGGCACCGGCACCGGCCAGTTCAACGGAACGGTCCCGCTCAGCACCACGCTCGACCCGGCGACATCGACGTACCAACTCGTCGACGGCGACCGCGCCGGACACAAGACCTACGACCTGAACCAGGGCACCTCGGGCACCGGCACCCTGTTCACGGATGACAACGATGTCTGGGGCGACGGCACCGCGACGAACCGTCAGACCGCGGGCGTGGACGTCGCGTTCGGCGCCGCGGCCACCTGGGACTACTACAAGGACGTGTTCGGTCGCAGCGGCATACGCAACGACGGGGTGGCGGCCTACAGCCGGGCCCACTACGGCAGCAACTACGTCAACGCGTTCTGGTCCGACACCTGCTTCTGCATGACCTACGGCGACGGCTCGGGCAACACCCACCCGCTGACGGCGCTTGACGTGGCCGCGCACGAGATGACCCACGGCGTCACCGCCGCGACCGCCGGCCTCACCTACTCCGGTGAGTCGGGCGGCCTCAACGAGGCCACCTCGGACATCTTCGCCGCCGCGGTGGAGTTCCACGAGAACCTGCCCGCCGACGTCCCCGACTACCTGGTCGGCGAGAAGATCGACATCAACGGCAACGGCACACCTCTGCGTTACATGGACAAGCCGTCCAAGGACGGTGCGTCCCGCGACTACTGGAGCTCGACGCTCGGCAGCGTCGACGTCCACTACTCCTCGGGCCCGGCCAACCACCTCTTCTACCTGCTGTCCGAGGGCAGCGGCGCGAAGACCGTCAACGGCGTCTCCTACGACAGCCCCACCTACGACGGCGTGCCCGTCACCGGCATCGGCATCGACAACGCCCAAAAGGTCTGGTATCGGGCGCTCACCACATACATGACCTCGTCCACCAACTACGCCGGTGCCCGCACCGCGACGCTCCAGGCGGCGGCGGACCTCTTCGGCGCGTACAGCCCCACGTACCTCGCCGTGGCCGACGCGTGGGCGGCGATCAACGTCGGCAGCCGGATCGCGCTCGGTGTCAACGTGGCGCCCATCGCCGGTCAGATCAGCGGAGTCGGACAGTCCGTGTCCCTGCAGACGGACGCGTACACCACCAACTCCGGTGCGGGCCTGACCTATTCGGCCACGGGACTGCCCGACGGACTGACCATCAGCGGCACCGGCCTCATCTCCGGCGTCCCGACCACCCTCGGGAGCAGTGACGTCACGGTGACCGTCACCGACGACACGGGCGCGACCGCCACCGCCGCCTTCACCTGGCGGATCGCCAACATCTACGCGAGCGCCACCCGCGTCGACATCCCCGACAACAGCACAGCCGTGGAGTCCCCGATCACGGTCACCGGCCGCGACGGCAACGCCTCGGCCACCACCCAGGTCTACGTCAAGATCGTCCACACCTACCGGGGAGACCTGACCGTCGACCTCGTGGGCCCGAACGGAACCGTCTACTCCCTGTTGAACCGCTCCGGCGGTTCCGCCGACAACGTCGACCAGACCTTCACCGTCGACGCCTCCGCCCAACCTGTCACCGGTACCTGGAAGTTGCGGGTGCAGGACCACGCGGCGATCGACGTCGGCTACATCGAGCAGTGGCAGCTCACTCCGTGAACCGGCCGGTCTAGCCTCGTAGTTCGGGGCTCGCGGGTTCGGGTTCGGTGACTGACAGCCCGAGTCGGTTCTGGCCGCTCCGGTGTGCACTGCACGCAGGCGCGGTCAGAACCGATCGGCATGCTCAGTCAGTTTCTCGGATCGCCGCGGTCACGGTGTGATCAGCCGGTCCTGTTCCACCGGCGGGGTGCCGCCGTACCAGTCCAGGGCCTTGCCGAAGCGCACCAACTCGCCGTAGTGGGTGGGGTCGACGTGGTCGGCGAAGACCAGGTCGAGCACGGCGCCCGCGGCCTCGGCGGGGGACTGGGCCTGACTGAAGTCGCTGAACCACGGGCGGGAGGTGGCGGTGTCCACCATGCCCGGGCACACCGAGGCGACCAACGTGCCCGTCGCGAGGTCGTGTTCGCGGCGTTCCGCGGCGACCGCGCGGACAGCGGCGACTTGAGCCACCTTCGAGGGCACGTTCAGCCAGAGCGGCCAGCCCGCCTCGGCCGTGGTCCCGTGGTGGACGGCACCGCGCCAGGACTCGACGGCGTACTCGACCTGGTCCAGGCTCGCACCGTCGAACAGGTCGTGCAGTGCCGGGTCGAGGTGGCCGAGGGTGCCGAGGCTGCTGGCCACGACGAGGAACCGGCCGCCCGGGCGCAGGAGGGGGCCGAAGGAGCGCAGTATCGCGTGGGTGGCGGTGTTCGACACGTCGATGAACTCGTCGGCACGTGCTGACTGCGACTCCCCGGGCAGCACCCGGGCCACGGCGTTGGAGATCACGACGTCGACCCCGCCGTAGCGCTGCCGGAGCTCCTCGGCGAGGTCGGCGATGGCCTCGGTGTCGGTGACGTCAAGGACCCGGCCCCGCACCTGGCTGCGCGTGCCGGGCAGGTCCCCCACCTCGCGGGCCGCGTCGGTGACCCGCCGCTCGTCGCGTCCGGTGAGCAGAACCATGTCGTCGGGACCCATGTGGGCCGCCAACCCCTCGACGAGGGCACGGCCGAGTCCTTGGTTGGCGCCCGTGACGAGGGCGATGCGCGATACGTTCATGACTGCCACGGTAGGAACCCGCCGGGTATGCGTCCAACGAAAGTTGCGCACGGCTAGTATGCGTGATCGTCATGGACTTCACGGATGTGTCACTGACCGCGCTGCGCGTCTTCCGCGCGGTGGCCGAACAGGGGACCTTCACCGCGGCCGCCGCTTCGCTGGGCTACACCCAGTCGGCGGTGTCCCGGCAGATCGCCGCGATCGAACGGGCCGCGGGAGCGGAACTGCTGGAACGGCGCCGCGACGGCGTACGGCTGACTCCGGCCGGCCGAGTCGTCATGCGCAGGGCGACGGTCGTACTCGACGAGATCGACGCGACCGCCCGCGAACTCTCCGGCCTGCCCACGGAGGCCGCGACCGTCCGCCTGGGCTGGTTCCCCAGCGCGGGAGCGGTCCTGCTGCCCCGCGCCCTGGCCGCCCTGCGCCGCAGCGACCCGGACCTGCACATCGTCAGCCGGGAGGGTGGCACCCCCGCGCTGGTACGCGCCCTGCGGGCCGGCAGCCTCGACCTGGCCCTGCTGGCGTCGGCGCCGCCGTTCCGCCCACCGGACACCGAATCGCCACCACTGGTGCTGCGCACGCTCACCGAGCGCCCTCTGTACCTCGCGGTGCCCGCCACCCATCCACTGGCCCGCGGCGACTACGTCGACGTGGCCGACCTGCGCGGGCAGCGCTGGATCGCGGGCCCCTCCTCCGGCGAGGACCGGCTCATGGGCGTATGGCCGGGCCTGGACGAGCGGCCCGAGATCGCCCACACTGCCCGCGACTGGCTGGCCAAACTCCAACTCGTCGCGGCGGGCTGCGGGTTGACCACCATCACCGGCTCACTCGCCCCGGCCGTACCGCCGGGCGTACGCGTCCTGCCGGTGCGGGGCGGACCCCCGGAGCAACGCCGCTTGCTGCTGGCCCGCCTTCCGCATCCGCCCGGCGAGGCGGTCAGTCGGGTGGGGGCCGCGTTGCGTGTGGCGGCCCTTGACGCCTACGCATCGAGCGCGGTGCCCGCTCCGGAATGAGATCATTAGGTGGACCTTCCCCAACTCGGCCTGGGGCGGCGGGCGTTGGTCCACCACGAAGCACCCCCGCACCGCGCAGGCCCCGACGGTCAGCAGCCCGCCGGCGAGAAACGCGCCCCGCACACCGGCGAGCGGCAGGACCAGTCCGCCGAGTGCGGCGCCCGCCGCGATACCGGCGTTGGATGAGTTCGAGGAGGCCGATCGGCAGGTTCTCCGGGGTGTTGAAGGTGAAGGCGGCCGGCATCAGGGCCGAGAGCACCGCCGGCCGGTGCCACCCGGCTCGTCGCGCCTGCTCCGTGGCCCTGTCCATGGGCCCACCTCACCGGCCCCATCCGTCCCACCGCAAACCAATTCATCAGCAGCCCCACATATGGGCACCCGAGTGACGCAGGTCACATCAAATCATTCGAGGTTCCGCGTAATGCGAACGGCACCTGCGAAGTCGTACAGGCACACGGCAATCCGGCCGACCTCATGCCCGCAGGGGAGACCGACCATGGACATCACCCTCGAACAGCCCACCCGAGCCCGGCTGATCACGGCGGACGACACGGAGCTTCCCGTGTCCGCCACGCTGCGCTACCTCACCTCGGACCCGCTGGCCGTGCACCTCGACTTCCCGCCCGAGGTGTCCCTCGACGGCGACGGTGTCACCTGGACCTTCGCCCGGTCGCTGCTGGAGGAGGGGCTGCGCAGGCCGGCCGGTGGCGGTGACGTGCACCTGTGGCCGTGCGGCCGGGCCCGTACGGTGCTGGAGTTCCACTCGCCGTTCGGCCTCGCCCTGCTCCACTTCCCCACCCCGGAACTGCGCCGCTTCCTGCTGCGGACCTACGACGTGGTGGCCACCGGGCAGGAGGACATGGACGCGGTCGTCGAGCGGGGACTGAGCGCCCTGTTCGGAAACGTGTGAACGGCTGAGGGGCAACTCGGCCTCCGGAGGGCGACTTTGACTTTTGTTCACCTCCATCTCACCGTCCCGGTATGGACCTTGGCGATCACCCCGTGCACCCTTGCGCGCGGTGTGCCGCTCGGGCACGCCTGGGACGAGGACGGGGCGAATGACACCGATCAGCCGAAGAAGTTTCGTGGGGCTCGGTGCGACCGTTGCGGCGGGCATGGCGACGGGCGCCGGAGCACGGCCCGCGATCGCCGCCCAGCAGGCGGCGACCGGCACGATCTCGGACGTGAAACACGTGGTGGTCCTCATGCAGGAGAACCGCAGCTTCGACCACTACTTCGGGCGACTCAAGGGCGTCCGCGGCTTCGACGACCGCAGCGGCATCACGCTGAGCGGCGGCTACCCGGTCTTCAACCAGCCCAACGGCGGCGGCCGTCAGTACCCGTGGAAGCTGAGCGCCACCCCGGCCTCGGGCGGCCACGACGGCGAGACCCTCGCACAGTGCAACGGCGACCTGCCGCACTCGTGGTCGTCACAGCACTCCGCGTGGAACAAGGGCCGCCTCGACAACTGGGTCTCGGGCGTGGGAAATGTCCGCTCGCTCGGCTACCTCGACCGCGCCGACATCCCGTTCCACTACGCGCTCGCCGACAACTACACGATCTGCGACGCCTACTTCTGCTCCACCCTCAGCGCGACCGGCCCCAACCGCACCTACCTGTGGAGCGGCAAGGTCGACTCCTCCAGCTACGACGGCGGTGACGAGTCCGGCCTGACCTGGCAGACGTACGCCGAGGCCCTGCAGACCGCCGGGGTGACCTGGAAGGTCTACCAGAACGCGTCCGACAACTACGGCGACAACGCCTGCGCCTACTTCAAGAACTTCACCAACTCCAAGGCGGGCAGCGCTCTTTACGACCGAGGCATGTCCTCCGTCCCCGCCGCCACCGGCTCGACCCCCGACGACATCGCCGCCGCCATCAAGGCCGACGTCCTCGCGGGTACGCTCCCGCAGGTCTCCTGGGTCGTCCCCAACCAGGCCTTTTCCGAGCACCCTTACGCCCCGCCCGGCGACGGCGCCCACTTCGTCAGCCTCGTCTACCAGGCACTCGCCGCCGACCCGGACGTCTTCGACTCGACCGTCCTGTTCCTCAACTACGACGAGAACGACGGCTACTTCGACCACGTACCGCCGCCCGTCCCGCCCGCCGGCACCGACGGCGAGTTCCTCAACGGTGTCCCGTACGGCTTCGGCTTCCGCGTCCCGATGATCGTCATCTCGCCCTGGACGCGCGGCGGTTGGGTCTCCTCCGAGGTCTTCGAGCACACCTCGGTCCTGCGCTTCCTGGAGACCTGGACCACGTCCCTCGGCAAGCCCGCCGCCTGCCCCAACATCAGTACCTGGCGCCGCAAGGTCAGCGGCGACCTGACGGGCGTCTTCGACTTCGCCAACCCGGTCTACGGCTCCGTCGCACTCCCCGCGACCAGCGTCATCGGCCTCTCCACCTGCGGCCCGCTGCCCAACCCGGTGCCGACGAACAACGCCCTGCCCACGCAGGAGACCGGCACCCGGCCGGCCCGTGCGCTGCCGTACCAGCCCAACGGGTACCTGGACCACCTGGAGTTCGGGTCGAGCGGGAAGATCCTCGCCTGGTTCGCCATGACCAACCAGGGCGGCGCCGCCAGGAGCGCCGCCCATCTCTCCATCCACCCCAACGCCTACCGCGACAGCACCCCCTGGCAGTACACGGTCGACCCGGGCGGCACCGCCTCCGACTACTTCAACATCGGTACGGGTTACGGCAGCGGCAAGTACGACCTCAGCATGGTCGGCCCCAACCGCTTCCTCCGCCGGTTCCAGGGCGATGCCACCAAGGCGGGCAAGTCCGTTGAGGTGAGCACGCGTTACGCCGTCGAATCCGGCACCGGCAAGCTCGCGATCTATTTCAAGATGGCCAACTCGTCCGCTGCGTCGGTGAAGTTCACCATCACGTCCAACCACTACCGCAGCGACGGACCGTGGACCTACACGGTCGCCGCGGGCGCGTCGACGGAGGACTTCTTCAACGCCGTGGCGTACCAGAGCGGTTGGTACGACTTCACGGTGACCGTGGACTCCGACGCGACCTGGTCGCGCCGGTTCACCGGGCACCTGGAGTCGGGTGCGGCGAGCGTCAGCGGCTGACGTCGGCGTACAGGTCCGGGCGCGGGGCGAGTTCGACGGTCACCCGGCCGCCGCTCTCCTGCGCCCGAACCCCGGCCTCGGCGACCACGGAGGACGCGTAGCCGTCCCAGACGCTCGGGCCGGTGACCAGACCCTGCCGGGTGGCGTCGACCCAGGACTGCACCTCGCGGTCGTAGGCGTCCGCGAACCGCACGAGATAGTCGAGCGGCACGTCCTCGTGCGCGCTGCCCCGCGTGGTGACGACCATCGTGCGGTCGTCGCCGATCCGGGCACTGCCCGCCTCGCACACGGCTTCGCAGCGCACCTGGTAGCCGAAGCCGCAGTTGACGAAGACCTCGACGTCCACGAGGGCGCCGCCGTCGGTCTCGAAGAGGACGAGCTGCGGGTCGAGCAGCCCCTCCGGGGCGTTCGCCGACGAGCGCGGGCTGAGCACGGTCACCGCGGTGAGCTCCTGGCCGAGCAGCCAGCGGGCCGCGTCGATCTCGTGCGAGACCGAGCTGTCGATGAGCATCGCCGAGGTGAAGTACGGCGGCGACGACACATTGCGGTGGGTGCAGTGCAGCATCAGCGGGCGCCCCAACTGCCCGCTGTCCAGCAGGGACTTGAGACGCCGGTACTCCGCGTCGTAGCGCCGCATGAACCCGATCTGCGTCAGCCGTCGGCCGAGCCGTGCCTCCGCCTCCACGACCCGGAGTGCTCCGGTGGAGTCGGGCACCATGGGCTTCTCGCACAGCACCGGCAGTCCGCGCGCGAAGGCCGCGAGCAGCGCCTCCTCGTGCGCGGGACCCGGCGAGGCGATGAGCACCGCCTCGGCTCCGGGGGCGTCGAGCGCGGCCACGGTGTCCTCGTGCACCGCGACCGCGTCCAGACCGGCCACCGCCTCCTTGGCGCGATCGGTGTCCGGGTCGGCCACCGCGACGACCCTGGCTCCGCTCACCACTTGGTCGAGGCGGCGTATGTGGTCGGCTCCCATGTGTCCCGCACCCAGTACGGCCACGCCCAGCAGGTCACCCACGTGTGCTCTCCCTCTACGTCGACGATCACGCCGTAGCGTACGCCGTAGGGGGAGGGGGCCTCCGGAATGCCCGGGGCCCGGCAGCGCGGCGGGTTCAGTGGTGCGGTGGCTTCAGTAGCGCAGCACGCCCGCGATGCCGTCCGTGTCGTTCAAGGTGCCGTCCGGGACGAAGCGGACCTCGGCGCCGGTCTCCAGGCACTGTTCGACGATCTCGTCCACGATGTCCTCGCGGGCGTCGAGGTCGCCGCTGTCGGCCGGGACCAGATGGTCGCCGTGGTCGTCGCGGACAGTGATCCGGTAGTTCTCCTCGACGGCCAGCAGCCGGACCCGGCCCTCGCGGGCGTTCTGCCAGACCTCGTCGACGCCGGCCGCGAACTCCTTGCGCCCGCGCGCCGATTCGAGTTCCCGGGTCACGGTGACGGTGCTCTTCCGCGCCTCGGCGGCGACCAGTGGCTGTACGGCCTGCCACACGGCGTCGGGCGTGCCGTGCGCGAGTCCGCCGTGTGCGATGTGCGCCGCACCCTTGGTAGCGCTGCCGACCTCGTCGAGGGCGGACAGGGCGGCCTGCTCGCCGGTGATGTAGAGCGGGCGCTTGTGCTCGCGCAGGATCCGGCCCATCGCGGTGTCGGCCTCGCGCAGGAAGTGGCGGGTGTCCTCGTCGCGGAAGGTGCTGGGTATGTCGCCGATCCGCTCCTGGCGCTCGGCGTCGAAGTTGTCCCGGTGGTCGCGGGTGAGCGGGAAGCCGCCGGTGTGGGCCTCGACGACCCGGTCGACACCGCCGTTCCACAGCGTGACACGGTCCGCGGCGAGCGACAGCACCCAGAACGGCCGCTCGGAGGCCTGCGCCGAGACGAGATTGCGGGTGAGGAACGTGTCGGAGAGCACCACACGTTCGGGCACGGACCTGGCGAGGGACCACACCTGGTGCTCACCCGGCGCGGCGAAGATCACCAGACCGTCCTCGGCGTGCGCCAGATCGACCTCGGCGAGGGCCTGGTCGAGTTGCCGGGAGACGTCGATGCGCCGCTCCCGGGGGATCGCAGGATCGGCCTCCAACTGCCTCTTGGCCTCGGCCAGCACATTGCGCAGCCGGACCGGATCCTGGGCGTTGTCGGGCTCGCGACGATGCGTCGGGGTGAGCACGGAGACCGCGGGGTAGGGGCGCGGGCGCCGCAGTTCGGTAAGCGTGGCGGGACTCAGTGCGTGCTCCATAACAGCACGATAGGGCCGAATGACGGATGGGGCATATGGGGGAAGCCCGCCAGGCAATTGGGGTAATTGGTTGCTAACGTCCCTCGGGTGACGCAAGCCGCCACCACCGACACACGGACGACCGCCGCCAAACTGACCCTACCGACGCTGACCACCATGGTCGTCGGCTCCATGGTCGGGGCCGGCGTCTTCTCCCTACCGCGCCGCTTCGCGCAGGAGACGGGCGTCGCCGGCGCCCTGATCGCCTGGGCCGTCGCCGGCACCGGCATGCTGATGCTCGCCTTCGTCTTCCAGACCCTCGCCGTCCGCAGACCCGACCTCGACGCCGGTGTGTACGCCTACGCCAAGGCCGGGTTCGGCGAGTACCTCGGCTTCTTCTCCGCGTTCGGCTACTGGGCCAGCGCCTGCGTCGGCAACGTGACGTACTGGGTGCTGATCATGTCGACGATCGGCACCATCGCCCCCTCGCTCGGCGAGGGCGACACCGTCCTCGCGGTGGTCCTCTCCTCGGCCGGACTGTGGCTCTTCTTCCTGCTGATCAGCCGCGGCGTGAAGGAAGCGGCGGCCATCAACCGGATCGTCACCGTCGCCAAGGTCGTACCGATCCTCGTCTTCGTCATCCTTGCGCTCTTCTATCTGAAGCCGCACGTCTTCGCGGAGAACTTCGGCGGCGCCGACTACGCGGGCTCCCTGTTCCAGCAGGTCAAGGGCACCATGCTGGCCACGGTGTTCGTGTTCCTGGGCGTCGAGGGCGCCAGCGTCTACTCCCGGCACGCGCAGCGCCGCGAGGACGTCGGCCGCGCGACCGTCCTCGGCTTTCTCAGCGTCTTCGCCGTCTTCGCCTCGGTCACGATCGTGTCGTACGGCCTCATGCCGATGGGCGACATCGCGGAACTGCGGCAGCCCTCCATGGCCGGCGTGTTGGAACACGCGGTGGGCACCTGGGGAAAGGTGTTCGTCAGCGTCGGGCTGATCGTCTCCGTGCTCGGCGCCTATCTCGCCTGGACGCTGATGGCCGCCGAAGTGCTGTTCGTGGCCGCCAAGGACGACGACATGCCGCGCTTCCTGAAGAAGTCCACGGCGGCCGACGTACCCGTGCCCGCACTGGTGATGACCACCCTGCTGAGCCAAGTCGTCCTGGTCGTCACCTACTTCTCCGACGACGCCTTCAACTTCGCGCTGGACCTGACCAGTTCACTGACACTGATCCCGTTCCTGCTCGCGGCGGGCTTCGCCGTACGGATCGCGCTCACGCAAACCCGCGCAGGGCGCGGCGAGTTGGTGGTCGCCGTGCTCGCCACCGTCTACACCGCGTTCCTCATCTACGCGGCCGGCCTCAAGTACCTCCTCGTCTCGCTCATCATCTACGCGCCCGCCACCTTCCTGTTCGTCAAGGCCCGCAGGGAACAGGGACGTTCGCTCTTCTCGGCCCGGGAACTGGTGATCCTCGCCGTCTCGATCGCGGGCGCCGTCGTCGGGATCGTCGCCCTGACCCTGGGCTGGATCAGCCTCTGACCTCGTCTCCGACCTCCGGAAAGGTGCACCGTGACCAGTCAAGACACCGTGAACCGACATGAGTACGGCGTCCACTCCGAGGTCGGCCGGCTGCGCAAGGTGCTGGTCTGCGCGCCGGGTCTGGCCCACCGCAGGCTCACCCCGACCAACTCCGACGATCTGCTCTTCGACGACGTGATGTGGGTCGAGAACGCCCAGCGCGACCACGCCGACTTCGTCAACAAACTCCGCGAACGCGGCGTCGACGTCGTCGAGTTGCACGAACTGCTCGCCCAGACCATGACGATCCCCGCCGCGAAGGACTGGCTCCTGGACCGGAAGATCGTCGCGAACGAGGTCGGCCTCGGACTCATCGACACGACCCGCGCCTACCTGGAATCCCTCGAACCGGCCGAACTGGCCAAGTACTTGATCGGCGGCCTCGCCACCACCGACCTCCCCGACGACTACCGCACCGGCTACTCGGCCCTCGTCCGCGAGTCGACCGGCGTCCGCGAATACCTGATGCCGCCGCTGCCCAACACCCTCTACACCCGCGACACGACCTGCTGGCTCTACGGCGGCCTCACCCTCAACCCGCTCTACTGGCCCGCCCGGCACGACGAAACCCTCCTGATGAAGGCGATCTACACCTTCCACCCGGACTTCGCGGGCTCCGTCGTCTGGTGGGGCGACCCCGAACTCGACTGGGGGCAGGCCACGTTCGAGGGCGGCGACATCATGCCCGTCGGCAACGGCGTGGTCCTCATGGGCATGAGCGAGCGCACCTCGCGCCAGGCCATCACCCAAGTCGCCAAGGCACTCTTCGACCTGGGCGCCGCCGAACACGTCGTCGTCGCCGGAATGCCGAAGCTGCGCTCCGCGATGCACCTCGACACCGTCTTCACCTTCGCCGACCGCGACCTCGTGACCCTGTACCCGGCCATCATGGACGGCGTCCATACCTTCTCCCTGCGCCCCGGCGACAAGGCACCCGGCATCGACATCGTCGACGAGGGCCCGACCCCCTTCACCGACGTCGTCGCCAAGGCCCTCGGCCTGCCCGAACTGCGCATCGTGGAGACGGGCGGCGACGTCTACGCCTCCGAACGCCAGCAGTGGGACAGCGGCAACAACGCGGTCGCGCTGGAACCGGGCGTGGTGTTCACCTACGACCGCAACACCCAGACCAACACCCTGCTGCGCAAGGCCGGCGTCGAGGTCATCACCATTGTCGGCGCCGAACTGGGACGTGGCCGGGGCGGGGGGCACTGCATGACCTGCCCGATCGTGCGGGACCCGGTGGAGTTCTGAACTTCCGGACGTACAGGGGATGTTGTCCAACTCTTTGCCCGTGGCCGATTCCTGACGAGAGCCGCCCGGTGGGGACCCGATCCCTGGACCTCGGGTGCGCAAAGCGCGGCCGAAAAGGCGGTGTCGGCGCGGCCGTTCACGTTACGGGCATGTTGACCGGCCTCGCGGGTGTGACACACGCTCGTTGCATAGATGCTCGATGCAACTGGTTCGCCGGGTCGGGGTCGCGAGCAACAGAAAAGCAGGTGGGCGACCAGTTTTCGGCGGGCCGGACGCAGGAGGTAGCGCATGTGCGGCATCACCGGCTGGGTCTCGTTCGACCGTGAACTGCGCACCGAGGCTGCGACATTGGATGCAATGACCGAGACGATGGCGTGCCGCGGCCCGGACGACCGCGGCACCTGGGTCCAGGGTCCCGCCGCCCTCGGGCACCGCCGGCTCGCGATCATCGACCTGCCCGGCGGCCGCCAGCCCATGACCGTCGACACGGCGGACGGCACCGTCGCACTCGTCTACTCGGGGGAGACCTACAACTTCACCGAAGTCCGCCGCCAACTCGCCGACAGGGGACACCGGTTCACCACCGAATCCGACACCGAGGTCGTGCTGCGCGGCTATCTCGAATGGGGCGATACGGTCGCCGAACGCCTCAACGGCATGTACGCCTTCGCGATCTGGGACGGCCGCCGCGACCAACTCGTCATGATCCGGGACCGCATGGGCGTCAAGCCCTTCTACTACCACCCGACCCCCGACGGCGTCCTCTTCGGCTCCGAACCGAAGGCGATCCTGGCCAACCCGCTGGCCCGCGCCAGGGTCACGCTGGACGGCCTGCGCGAACTCTTCACCATGATCAAGACACCCGGACACGCCATCTGGGACGGCATGCACGAGGTCCAGCCCGGCACCGTCGTCACCGTCGACCGCTCGGGTCTACGGCGGCGCGTCTACTGGCGGTTGGAGACCCGCCCGCACACCGACGACCGCGACACCACCGTCGCCGGCGTCCGAACCCTCCTCGACGACATCGTGCGCCGCCAACTCGTCGCCGACGTACCCCGTTGCACCCTGCTCTCCGGCGGCCTCGACTCCTCCGCCATGACCGCGATCGCCGCCCGCCAACTCGCCGAGCACGGCGAGAAGGTGCGCAGTTTCGCCGTCGACTTCGTCGGCCAGAGCGAGAACTTCGTCGCCGACCAACTGCGCGGCACCCCCGACACACCGTTCGTCCACGACGTGGCCCGCGCCTCGGGCACCGACCACCAGGACATCGTGCTCGACGCGCAGGCCCTGGCCGACCTCGACGTACGGGCGAAGATGCTCCGGGCCCGCGATCTCCCCCTGGGCTTCGGCGACATGGACTCCTCGCTGTACCTGTTGTTCCGCGCCATCCGTGACCAGTCCACCGTCGCCCTGTCCGGCGAGTCCGCCGACGAGGTCTTCGGCGGCTACCAGCAGTTCTTCGACGAGGAGGCCCGGCGTGCCGCCACCTTCCCCTGGCTGGTGCGCTTCGGCCGGGACTTCGGGGACGACGCCGACGTCCTGCGCACCGACCTGACCAAGGCCCTGGACACGCAGTCGTACCTCGCGGACGGCTACCGCGACGCCGTCGCCGGCATCCAACGCCTCGACGGCGAGAGCGACTTCGAGTTCCGGATGCGGCGCATCTGCCACCTCCATCTCACCCGCTTCGTCCGCATCCTGCTCGACCGCAAGGACCGCGCGAGCATGGCCGTCGGCCTGGAGGTCCGCGTCCCGTTCTGCGACCACCGGCTCGTCGAGTACGTCTACAACACACCCTGGTCCCTCAAGTCCTACGACGGCCGGGAGAAGACCCTGCTCCGGGAGGCCACCGCGGACGTCCTCCCGCAGTCCGTGTACGACCGGGTCAAGAGCCCCTACCCGTCCACCCAGGACCCCAAGTACGCGGTCGCACTCCAGGACCACGCCAAGGACCTTCTGGCCCGGCCCTCGCACCCGGTCTTCGACCTCGTCGACCGGGAGAGGCTCAGCCGGGCCGCCCACCACGACGCACCCATCAGCACCCAGGCGGGCCGGCGCGGACTGGAACGCGCCCTCGACCTGGCGCTCTGGCTGGACCTCTACAAGCCCGAGATCGCACTCGGCTGAGCGGTCCCTCAGGGAACCTCGGCGGCGTCCGGCTGGCACGAACTCCCGCTGGGCGGCAGCGAGCCGTACAGCAGGAAGTCGTTCACCTTGGTGTGCACACACTTGGAAGAGGCGTAACCGGTGTGGCCCTCACCCTTGTTGTCGAGCACCACAGCCGAGGACCCGAGCCGCTGGGCCGTCTCCACGGTCCAGCGGTACGGCGTCGCCGGGTCGCCCCGGGTCCCCACGAGCAGCATCTTCGACGCGTGCACGTTCTTGACGTCGTCGCGGATGTACGCGGTGCCCTTGGGGCGGCCGTAGCACATCAGCACCTCGGTCAGCCGGTAGCGGCCGAAGACCGGTGACGCCTGCTCGTACTCGGCGCGCAGCCCGTCCAGGTTCTTGGTGATCTGCTCGGCGGTGGGGCGGTCGGGGTCGTCGGCGCAGTTGATGGCCATCAGTGCGGCCGGGAGGTTGTCGAGCGGGACGTCCTGCGCGTCGACGATCCCGCCGCCCCCGCTCCGACGGGGCAGGCCGGAGCCGCCGGAGGAGAACGCCATGATGGCCCGCGTGTCCCCGTCCTGCACCAGCGAGGCGATGGCCCGCTCCAGCGTCGGCCACAACTGCTTGCTGTACAGCGCCTGGCTGATGGAACCCACCAGGTCCTGGCCGGAGAAGTGGTCGCCGAAGTCCGTCTGCACCGGGTCCCGGTCGAGCGAGCGCACGAGCTGTACGACCTGGTCCGGCGCCGATCGTGCGTCTGTCCCGAAGGGGCAGGCGATGTCCTGCACACACCAGTTGAGGAAGTCCTCCAGCGCCGTCTGTTGTCCCTCGGCGCCCGCGATGCCCTGCTCGGACAGCGGTTCGGTGAGGGTGTCGACGCCGTCTAGCACCAACCGGCCCACCCTCTTGGGGAATTGGGCCGCGTACACCGCGCCGAGCCGCGTTCCGTAGGAGAAGCCGAGGTAGTTGAGCTTCTTGTCGCCGAGGGCCTGGCGCATCACGTCCAGGTCCCGGGAGGCGTTGACCGTGCCTATGTGGGGCAGGACCGGGCCGGAGTACTTGGCGCATGTCTCGGCCGCTTTCCGCAACTGCTTGAGGACGACCTTCGGATCGGTGCTGGCGGTGGCGTCCTCGTCGATCGCGGCCGAGCCCTGGTCGGAGCCCTCGCCGCAACTGACGGGCGAGGACTGGCCGACGCCGCGCGGATCGAAGGTGACGACGTCGTAGCCGTTCGTCAGATCCATGAACTCCTTGCCGTCCGAGGCGAGTTCACTGACTCCGGCGCCGCCGGGGCCGCCGAAGTTCAGCAGCACGGAACCCCGGGACTTCCCGGTCGCCCGATAACGGGCCAGCGCGAGATCGAGTGTCCCGCCGCCGGGCTTCGCGTAGTCGAGCGGGACGGTGACCTTCCCGCACTGTAGGTCCTTCGGCGCGTCCACGTCCTTGCACGCGGCCCACTTCACCTTCTGCCGGTAGAACCGGGACAGGTCCGGTTGCGGCCGGTCGCCTGCCGTGGCCGGTGCGGCCGGCGCGGGCAACCCCGCGCCGAAGAGTGCCAGTGTGAGGACCCCGGTGAACGCGCAGCGCCGGAACGCGGGCCGCGATGACAGCCTGGCCAGCATCAATGCCTCCAAGAACGCGCCGTGACCAGCGCCTTCGCTCACGATAAGCGGGCCTCTCGGCCCCCGCCTCCCGGCGAGCGGACCAGTGATCGGTGCCGTATTCTGCGCCCCTTCAATAGGCATAAGAGGTTTTCCGATTAATGCATTCCGACTGATCAAGATTCGTTACGAGTAGTTCGATAACCATGCCGCTCGATGGAGTGAAAGGCCGATAACCCATAACTCGGATGGTGCGCCCGCGTTTTATCCGGTGCGGGTGTGTGCCCGCTACATCTCTGGAAGGCAGGGAACCTATGAAACGGGTTACCCGAAACGGTGTGATCGCCGTCGCCGCCGCATCCGGTGCGATGGCTGTGGCTGTGCCCGCGTTCGCCGATTCCGCGGCGGACGGCTCCGCGGCCGGTTCGCCCGGTGTGGTCTCCGGCAACACCATTCAGCTCCCGGTGCACGTGCCGGTGAACGTGTGTGGGAACACCGTGAATGTCGTGGGACTCCTCAATCCCGCCGCGGGCAACAGCTGTACCAACGAAGGCGGCGCGCACGCGGGCGGCGCGAACAGGGGCGATGCGAAGAACCCCGACGGACCGCCCGCCGGTGCCGCCGCACAGGGCGGCGAAAAGGATTCACCGGGTGTGCTCTCCGGCAATGGAGTGCACCTCCCGATCCATCTCCCCGTGAACGTCACCGGCAATTCCGTGAGCGTGGTCGGCGTCGGCAATCCGAGCGTGGGCAACGAGTCCGGGAACGCCTCGGGCGATCACCCCCACCACCCCGTGCGACCGACCCCCGAGCCGCCCACGCCGTCGAAGCCGCACCCGCGACCAGGGCCAGGAGCAGGGGTGGAGGGGCACCACACACCGCCCGCCGCCCAGGCGTCGCTCGCCCACACGGGCGCCGACAGCACCATCCCGGCCGCCGCCACGAGCGCGGCCCTCCTCCTGGGCGGCGCCGCCCTGTACCGGCGCTTCCGCCCCAGGGCGGGACGCTGACCCGAGCACGCGCGCCAGGACGGAAGGCCCCACCGGGTACACGACCGGTGGGGCCTCCGCCGTCCTTCGTCCCTCACGACCGGGTCAGACCCTCATGACCGGGTCAGGGCAGTTCTCCGCGCAGAATGCTGTACCGGACCCCGTCCCGCCACTGCCCGTTCCGGTACGCGACACTGCGCAGGACGCCCTCGCGGGTGAACCCGGCCTTCTCCAGGGCCCGTTGCTCGGCGAGGTTCTCCACCTCCGTGTCCGCCTCGACGCGCATCACCAGAGTGTGGGCGAACAGATACCGCACCAACTGCCGTTGCGCCTCGGTCCCCACGCCCTGTCCGCGGGCCTCGGGCAGCAGGGTGATGCCCATGTTCCAGTAGTGGCAGGTCGGGGTCGGGGTGACCTTCCGCCAGGCGACGAACCCCACCCGCTCGTCACCCCGGACCACCATCAGATACGACCGGTCGTCGCCGAGGAGCCGGTCCTCCGACCACTG
Organism: Streptomyces xylophagus; assembly: GCF_000716435.1. Classification (GTDB taxonomy): domain Bacteria; phylum Actinomycetota; class Actinomycetes; order Streptomycetales; family Streptomycetaceae; genus Streptomyces; species Streptomyces xylophagus. The sequence continues at coordinate 154,403 of NZ_JNWO01000003.1, read as the reverse complement.
CCGTCGCCAGCGCCGGGCGTCGCTCCAGCCGTACCACTGGAAGGCCGAAGCGGCCTCCGGGTCGGCGAGGAAGCGTTCCATGACGGCTAGGCCGCCCTCGTCCACCGGTCGCAGGGAGATGTTCGCGGAAGTCATGCGCCACAAGGGTAGAGGGCGTCAACTCCTAGGAATCGTAGGGGAGTTCGTCGGCGTGCTCCTGAGGTGCCCTGAGGAGTGAGTGGGCCGCCTTCCGGAACGCGGACAGCAGGCGGCTGTGCTCACCGGCCCGGGTCGCCAGGGCGACATGACTCGGCTCGACGCCGTGGAGGGGGATCGCGGTGATGTCGGGCCGGATCGTCCGGCCGGGGCGGAGACCGGCTGCGATGGCCACGGCCTGTCCGTTGGCGACGAACTCGAACTTGTCCTCCAGGGACCGGACGACCGGACCGCCGGGTGCCGGGCGGCCGTCGGGTCGGGGGTCGATACGCCAGAAAGCGGTCCATGCCGGGTCCGCGCCGGGGATCTGGGGAAGGGGTTCGTCGGTGATGTCGTCCAGGGTGACGGACTCCTTTCCGGCCAGGCGGTGATCCAGCGGTACGAGCAGGAGGCGAGGCTCGTCGTAGAGGACTGTGACCTCCAACTGGTCTGTGGGGAAGGGCAGTCGGACCACGACCGCGTCCACCCGCCGCTCGAGCAGGGCGGTGCGGGTCTCGTCGTAGGCCAGATGTACGACGTTCACGTCGGCGTCCGGATGCCGACGTCGCACCTCGCGCACCGCCGGGGTGACGTAGAGGTTCGCCATGTACCCGACGGTGAGCCGGCTGGGTTCCGCGGCGGCCCGGGTCTCGGCGGCGGCCTGGGCCGTGGAGCGCAACAGTGACTTCGCGCGGGGCAGAAAGACCTCCCCGGCCTCCGTGAGTCGGGTGCCCTGCGGGGTGCGGTCCAGCAGGCGGGCGCCCAACTGCTCCTCCAGGCGCCGGACTTGACGGCTGAGGGACGGCTGGGTGATGTGCAGTGCCTCGGCGGCGCGACCGAAGTGACGCTGCTCGGCGACGGCGATGAAGTACCGCACGAGGCGGAGTTCGAGATCGGGCGAGGCAGACAGTTCCGTCATGCCTGAAGTGTACGGCGTGACGCGGCGGCCATCTCGCCCAATGGGCAACTGACCTGCTGCGATGCCTGATCCGTATTGCCTCATGCGAAACAGGCTTTGGACCTGGACCGGGTGCCCTGCCCACGATGGAAGCACACCACAGCACAGGTCACACCCACTTCATCGAAGGAACGCAGCATGCGAGTTTTCGTCACCGGCGCGTCCGGGTTCATCGGCTCCGCCGTGGTTCGTGAACTGCTCGACGCCGGGCACACGGTCACCGGTCTGGCCCGCTCGGACGCGTCCGCCGAGGCGTTGACGGCGGCGGGAGTCGCCGTGCACCGGGGTGCGCTCGACGACCTGGACAGTCTGCGCGGCGGTGCCGAGGCGGCGGACGGGGTCTGTCACCTGGCGTTCGTCCACGACTTCTCGAACTTCGCCGCCAACTGCGCCACCGACCTGCGCGCGATCGAGGCGATCGGCGAGGCGCTCGCGGGCACCGACAAGCCCTTCGTGGTCACCGCGGGCACGCCGGGGCTGCCTGAGGGACGGGTGGCGACGGAGGAGGACAGCGTCGACCCGGAGTCGTTCTCGGCGATCCGGCAGCCGTCCGAGATCGCGGCGGTCGAGCTGGCGGAGCGCGGGGTACGGTCGTCGGTCGTCCGGCTGCCCAGGTCCGTGCACGGCAGGGGCGACAAGGGATTCGTCCCGGCTCTGATCGGTGCCGCCTGCGAGAAGGGCGTCTCGGGGTACGTCGGCGACGGCACCAACCGCTGGCCCGCCGTGCATCGCCTCGACGCGGCCCGGCTGTACCGGTGGGCCCTGGAGTCGGCTCCGGCCGGCGCGAAGTACCACGCGGTCGGCGACGAGGGGCTGCCGCTCCGTGAGATCGCGGAGGTCATCGCCCGCCGACTCGACGTCCCCACCGAGAGCGTGCCGCCGGAGTCGGCGGTCGACCACTTCGGCTTCCTCGGCCTCGTCGCCTCCCTGGACTGCCCGGCGTCGAGCACACTGACGCAGAAGCAGACGGGATGGCAGCCGGCGGAGGTGGGGTTGATGGCAGACCTGGAGACGGGCCACTACTTCGACACGGTGTAGCAACCCCGCGGCCCTGTCGGGTAGGTGAGAGGCCCTCGGCGGACGACGTTACGCACCCCGGCCGGGCGACCAGTGTCACCGTCACCGACCCTGTGCGCAGGGCGAGTTCACCCGCCTCCCGATATCCGCGGGCGCCGCAGGGAAGGCGTACCGGCCGCCCAGGACGACCACGGTGAGGGCACCGGCGACCAGCGGCAGCGCCGTCCAGGGCAGAGCATCCGCACCCCACCCCGACAGGGCGACACCCCCGGTGAACGACCCTCCGGCGATACCCGCGTTGTACACCGTGGTCTGCAACGACGTTGCCACATCGGCGTGTTCAGGACCGGAGGCGTTGACAAGCGCGGTCTGGATCAGTGTCGGTGCCCCGCCGAACGCGGCACCCCACACGGCGACCGCGCCGAGGAGCACGGCGGGGGAGTCGCCGTACAGGCCGAGTACGCACATGACCGCGACGAACAGCGCCAGCGCGCCGAGCAGCGTGGGCCGTGCCCAGCGGTCGACGAGCAGCCCGGTGACCCAGATCCCGACGACCGTGGCGACCCCGAACACCAGCAGGACGACGTCCGTACGGCCGTAGCCGGCGTGCGCCGCGAACGGCGCGACGTACGTGTACATCGCCTGATGGCCCAGCAGCAGGAACAGTGTGACCGACAGGACGGCGGGGATTCCCGGCAGCAGGGCCACGCCCCTCAACGGGACGCGTGCGCCCGGCAGTTCACCGGGAAATTCGGGCACCCGCCACCGCACCCAGGCCACCAGCAGCACCGCGATCCCGGCCAGCATTCCGAACGCGGTGCGCCAGCCGAGCGCCCCGGCCAGCGCGGTTCCGGCGGGTACGCCCAGGGAGAGGGCGAGGGTGATCCCGGCCAGCACGACGGCGATGGCCCGGCCGCGTCGCTCGACCGGCACCATCCGGGCGGCGTACCCGGCGAGCATCGCCCACATCGTGCCGCCCATGACCCCGGCGAGCAGGCGGGCGCCGAAGGTGAGGGCGTACGACGACGACAGCGCGACCACCGCGTTGGCGCAGGCGAAGCCCAGCAGCGTACCGACGAGGACCGGTCGGCGCGGCAGCCCGCGCAGGGCCGCGGTGACCGGGATCGCGGCCAGGAAGGAGGCGACCGCGTACCCGGTGACCAGGAAGCCGACCCGCGCCTCGGAGACGCCGAGCGCCGGTGCCATCCGGGGCAGCAGACCGGCGGGGAGCAGTTCCGTCAGAACGGCGGTGAAGGCGGCCGTGGACAGGGCGAGGAGCCCGGACCAGGGCAGACGGGTGCCCATGGCCGGGGAAGCGGTGGTCATGGGACCATGGTCGAACCCTCACATCAGTGTGAAGGCAAGGGCGACCCGCAAGCGCGCTCCCGGAGGCGGCCATGAAGATCGGCGAACTCTCCCGCCGCACCGGCGTGCCCACCCGCCTCCTGCGCTACTACGAGGAGCAGAACCTGCTCCACCCCGACCGCACCGAGAACGGCTACCGCTTCTACGGCGAGCCCGCCGTCCGGGACGTCCAGCAGATCCGCGGCCTGTTGGACTCGGGCCTCACCACCGAGATGATCCGCGCGATCCTGCCGTATCTCTCCGGCCCCGACGAGATCCATGTCCCCGCCGAGTGCCTGACCCCCGAGACGGCCGCCCTGCTCAGCGGCCATATCGACCGGATCCAGGCCCGCATCGACTGCCTGGCCCGCAACCGCGACCGGCTGAGCGCGTATCTGGCGGCCGTACGACCGTCCGTACGACCGGCTGTGCCGTCGGAGGGCGCGTAATCCCGTTGCCGCGCGCGCCCGCGGATGTTGAAGTGGGCCCATGGATCATGCCACTGTGCTCGCCCTCCACGACCGTGACCTGCGCGAAGGCGCCCGACCCGACGGACCCGGGGCCCGCGTCGAGCGAACCGGGGGAGTGGTACGCCATGTCGCCGACGAGCACGGCTGGAACGGCGTCCTGTGGTCGGACCTGGACGAGACCGACGCCGACGCGGCGATCGCCGAGCAGATCGCGTACTTCACCGGGCTCGGCCGCGACTTCGAGTGGAAGCTCTACGGCCACGATCTGCCGACGGATCTCGGGCAGCGGTTGGCGGCGGCCGGGTTCACGCCCGAACCGCAGGAGACGCTGATGGTCGGCGAGGTCTCCGCCCTCACCCTCGACGCCCAACTGCCGGACGGCATCCGCCTGTTGCCCGCCACCGACCGCGCCGGGGTCGACCTCGTGGCCGACGTCCACGAGAAGGCCTTCGGCACCGACAGCACCCGGCTGCGCGCCCGCCTCCTCGCCCAACTCGCCGCCGACCCGGACACAGTTGTCGCCGTCGTCGCCCTCGCCGGCGACGAACCGGTGAGCGCGGCCCGCATGGAACTCGTCCCCGGCACCCGGTTCGCCGGCCTGTGGGGCGGCGGCACGGTCGAGGCCTGGCGGGGCCGCGGCATCTACCGCGCCCTGGTCGCCCACCGGGCCCGCATCGCCGCGGACCGGGGCTACCGCTACCTCCAGGTCGACGCCTCCGACCAGAGCCGCCCCATCCTCGAACGCCTGGGCCTCGCCCCGCTGACCACGACCACGCCGTACGTGTACGAGCCGTAAACCCGCAGGTCAGTGCACCGATGTCACATCGGAGGCCGCCCGAGCCGTCGCACCGTCATGACGACGAACCAGAACAGTCAGAGCAACCAGAGCATCCTCCTGGCCGGTGCGAGCGGTGTGCTCGGCGGTCACATCACCAAGGCCCTCACCGACGCCGGCCACAAGGTCACCGGCCTCGGCCGAGGACCCGGCAACGGCATCCGCGCCGACCTCATGGACCGCGACGCGCTGCTCCGCGCGGTCGACGGACACCGCTTCGACACGGTCGTCCACGCGGCGACCGCCCTGCGCAAGCCACCCCTCCGACACCGCGACATGCACGCCACCAACGCCCTGCGCATCGAAGGCACCGCCCACCTCATCGAGGCCGCCCGCTCCACCGGCGCCCGCCGCTTCCTCTCCGAGTCGATGGTCTTCGGCTACGGCTACGGAGACTTCGTCACCCAACTCCTCACCGAGAACGACCCCTTCGGCCCCCGCGGCACCACGCCTGAGCTGGAGAAGCACATCGAGGCCATGCGCACGAAGGAACAACTCACTTTCGAGGCACCAGAATTGGAGGGCATCGCACTCCGCTTCGGCCTCTTCTACGGCCCCGGCGGCACCGACGCCGTCCTCCCCATGCTGCGCAAGCGCCAACTGCCCGCCCCCGACGACCACGGCCGGGTCCTGCCCTGGGTCGAACTCACCGACGCGGCCCGCGCCGTGGCCGCCGCCGTCGAACACGGCCGCCCCGGGCAGGCGTACAACATCACCGACCGCACACCGCTCGGCTTCCGCGCCCATGTGCTGTGCGTGGCAAGGGAGTTCGGGCTGCCGAAGCCCATGGCCGTACCGCTGTGGATGGTTCGGCCGATGGGATACGCGCACACGATGATGACCAGCAACCAACGGGTGTCCAGCGCGAAGGCCGAACGCGAGCTGGGCTGGACACCCGCGTACCCGTCCAGCCACGAGGGCCTCGCCGCGCTGCGCGCCGCGCGTTGAGCCGCGCGGCAAGGTTTCTCCATCTGCTCGCCGCGAGATCCACGTCGGCCGGCGCGAGCCGCGGGTACGTCAGCGCGGGCGCCGGAGGGAAGTCGCGGATATGTCGGCGCTGGCACCGGACGGAAGCCGTGGGCCTGCAGGAACTCTCCCAACTCCCCGGCGGATGAAACCGGTTGGGCTCGCCCGGCGGATCATGGCGCGGACGCGGGGCCCGGCGCGCGCCTGCGCGGTGGTGTCGTCGGGTGCCGACTCCGCGTCGACTCCCTCCTCCATCCCGCAGCCGCACGCGCCGGACCCCGCTCACCGGTCCTGGTCAGTCGCCGCCGACACTCAACGACCCGATCCGCCGGGCAGGCCCTCGTCGCCGCCCGGTCTCACCCGCAACGCGATTGCCGTCGCCCGCTCAGCGGCGCGCCCTCGTCCGGTCCAGCGCGGCGATGCCGACGCCGGCCAGCCCGATCTGGATGAGCCACTCGATCCAGTCGATCCCCTTGGTGTCGGCGACCCCAAGGCCGGAGGCGATCGCCGCGCCGATCAGCGCGGCCACGATGCCGACCACGATCGTCAGCAGAATGCCGATGTGCTGGCGACCCGGTACGACGAGCCGTCCCAACACGCCAATGATGATGCCAATGATGATGGCACTGATGATGCCCGAGATCTCCATCTCCGCCCCTCTTTGTCGATTTCCCTGCTCTCTTCATGTGCCCGCTGGACGCCAAGCCAGTCCGCCCGTGTTTTGGTGCCTGTTATTGCCGGGACTTTCTTTTCACCACCCCTTCATGCCATGTACCTTTCAATCGTTCAACGCGTGTAGAACTCCCCCACTACCGTTCTACGCGCGCAGATTTGGCGCCCGCACCGCACCCTTCCTCACCCCCTCACGGAGGTTCGCCGGATGCTTGGATCAAGAAGATCCCGCCGCAGACTCACCACCGCCCTCGCCGGCCTGGGGCTTTTCGTCACGGGAGCCGCCCTCCAGGTCACCACTACGGCCACACCCGCACACGCGGCCACCACTCACCGCATCCTGTTCGACGACGGCCATGCCGAGGAGGCGGGCAACGCGGACTGGATCATCTCCACCAGCAAGCCCGACCCGTTGGCCCAGGACTCCTCCCCGTCGTCGGAGACGGACTGGACCGGCGCGCTCTCCTCGTGGGGCGTCGCCCTGCAGCAGACGGGCGACTACAGCCTGAAGACCGCCACGAGCGCGCTCACGTACGGTGGTTCGTCGACGACCGACCTGTCGAACTTCGACACGCTGGTCCTCCCCGAGCCCAACACGCTGTTCACGACCGCCGAGAAGACCGCGATCATGACGTTCGTCCAGAACGGCGGCGGCCTGTTCATGATCTCCGACCACACCGGCGCCGACCGCAACAGCGACGGCGAGGACGCGGTCGAGATCCTCAACGACCTGATGACGAACAACAGCGTCGACTCGACCGACCCGTTCGGGTTCTCCATCGACACCCTCGACATCAGCTCCGGCTATCCCGCCGCGATCAGCGACAGCAGCAACACGGTCCTGAACGGCGCCTTCGGCACGGTCACCAAGAGCCTCATCGCCGACGGCACGACGGCCACGCTGAAGCCCGCCGACAACTCGTCCGTCGAGGGCCTCGTGTACCGCAGCGGTTACTCCGGCAACACCGGCGCGTTCTTCGCGACCAGCACCTTCGGCAGCGGCCGCGTCGCCTTCTGGGGCGACAGCTCGCCCATCGACGACGGCACCGGCCAGTCCGGCAACACGCTCTACGACGGCTGGAACGACACCGGCGCCACCAACGCCGCCCTCGCCCTCAACGCCACCGCGTGGCTGGCCGGCGACGGCACCAGCGGCGGTGGCGGAGGAGGCGGCGGCACCTGCACCGCCGCCCAACTGCTGGGCAACCCGGGCTTCGAGTCCGGCAACACCACCTGGACGGCCACCAGCGGCGTCATCACGAGCTCCTCCAGCGAGGCCGCCCGCACCGGCTCCTACAAGGCCTGGCTCGACGGTTACGGATCGGCCCACACCGACACCTTGTCCCAGTCGGTGACCATCCCGTCCGGCTGCTCCGCCACCCTCAGCTTCTATCTGCACGTGGACACCGCGGAGACCACCACCAGTACCGCCTACGACAAACTGACGGTCACCGCCGGATCCACCACCCTGGCCACGTACTCCAACCTGAACGCGGCCTCCGGATACGTCCTGAAGTCCTTCGACGTCTCCTCCCTGGCCGGCACCACCGCCACCATCAAGTTCAGCGGCGTCGAAGGGTCCACCCTCCAGACGTCCTTCGTCATCGACGACACCGCGCTCAACGTCAGCTGATGACGACCGGTGGGGCCCGGCGGCGGCCGGGCCCCACCGGTTCTCAGGTGTTCACGCCGCCGGGACCGTCCGTTCAGGCGTGTTCCAGCCGGAGACCCGCACCCGTGGCGCCGACCCGTGCAGCTCGGACGTCCGGTAGGTCACCGTCAGGGTCTTCGACTCCCCGGGCCACAGGCTGACTTCATTGTCGGACCACTGCACCGGCAGCACCGGCCTGCCCGCCGAGTCCACGAGATGGACGTCCGTGAGAAGTGAAGGGACCTGTCCCTTCCCCGAGTTGCGTACCGTGACCGTCGTGGTCGACGTGCCGCTCGCCCCCACCGAGGTCGACGCCGTCGCCGAAACCGGCACCTGCGCCATCGAGTTGAGCCCCTTCAGATCGGCGTAGCTCGTCGTCGGCGTGTAGTACCAGTCCGTGTGCGCCCAGTCGAGCGTGTCGGGCTCGGCGGAGAGCCAGTACACGTTCCGGCTCACCTCCTTGCCGGACGCGTCGGTCAGCGTCAGCCGCACCAGGTACGTCGTCGACAGCCCGGGCACCGAGGAGGGCAGGGTGAGCGCGGTGCTGTGCGCGCCGCCGCCGGAGACCTTCACCCCCTTGACCGTCCTGTCGTATTTCTGCGTGCCGTCGGTGTTGAACAGCGCGGCCCGCGCGGTGAGTCGGGAGGCGGACGCGTTCCGGTTGTTCACCACGACGACCGAGCGGTTGTCGTACGAGTACTGGATGTGCAGCGGTTCGTTCGCCTTCTTCGCGCCGAAGTAGGCGCCGCCCTGGTCGAGGTAACGGTCCATCAACTGCCAGTGCAGCGAGGTCCATCCGCTGTTGAACATCCAGTAGACGACCCCGGTCGCCGGCTTCGAGGCGTCGGTGGCGTTGCGCTCGTACGCCTCGAACTGGGCCCGCACGTTCTCGTACTGGGCGAGCTGGGCCTTGCGGACGTAGTCGGTGAGGCTCGTCGGTGGGCCGTAGCGGCCGGTGAGGGCGTTGTCGTAGAGCTTGAGGGTGTTGAAGACCGGCGACGGGGAGCGGTGGTACTGCTTGGCGCTCGGGTTCTTCCAGAGGGTGGCGAGTTCGGCGGGGGTCATCATGCGGCGCAGGGTGTCGAGGGTGGGGATGTCGGGGCCCGCGCTGGTCTCGGAGTTGAAGCCGGTGGCGCCGCCCTCGCGTTTGGCGTACCAGTAGTTCGGCGGGATCCAGTCGTACGGGCCGGTCATCTTCATGCCCGAACTGCCGCTGATCAGGGATGAGTTGTCCGATGCGGCCGCGACCACCGGGGTTCCCCAGTCGGCGGCCTTCAAGGCGTCCAGGTAGGTCTTCTCGATCTTCGCGTCGGGCGCGAAGTCGCTGCCGATGAGGAAGGAGATCACGCTCGGGTGGTCGCGCAGCCGGGCGGCCTCGGCGGCCATCGACGCCTTGGCGACCGGGTAGTCGGCGGCGGTCCATTTGTCGCCGGTCTCGTCCCCGTTGACCTGGCCCTCCCACTTGTCGCAGCACTCCCAGCCGGGGAGGGTGAGGATGCCGTAGCGGTCGGCCAGGTCGAAGAACTCGTCCGGCTCGATGTGCCCTTCCAGGCGGATGGTGTTCAGGCCGAGGTCGAGGGCGTACTTCAGGCGGTCCTCGACGTATGTCCGGTCCCAGCGCAGGAACTCGTCCGGCGACCAACCGCCGCCCTTGATCAGCAACTTGCGGCCGTTGACGAGGTACTGGCGGTCGCCGGCGGAGTTCAGCGGGGCCCGCACGTCCCGGATGCCGAAGGTCTCGTGCGCGGTGTCGGAGACGGTGCCCGCCACGGAGGCGGTGAGATCGAGGCCGTAGAGCGGCTGGCCGCCCATGCCCGCCGGCCACCAGACCTTGGGGGAGTTCAGGTGGAGGCCGAAGGTGACGGTCTTCGTCTCGTGGGCGGCGAGGGAGACGGTCTTCTCGAAGGCCGTGCTCCCGATGCTGCCCCTGACCTCTGCCGTGACGGGCGTGTTCGAGTCGTTGCGCGCCGACGCCTTCACCGTCAGGTCCGCCGTGGCAAGCGACGGCACGGCCAGCTTCGTCACCACATGTGCGTCGCGCAGCGCGACCGGGCCGCCGCGCCGGACGAGGACGTCACGGACGATGCCCATGTTCTGGTCGGGCGGCGGCTGGAGCCAGTCGATCCAGCCCATGGTGAGGTTCTTGTTCGGGTCGTTCGGCTGGATGCGGAAGGCGACCGTGTTGGTGCCGGCGCGGACGAGCGAGGTGACGTCCAACTCGTGCTGTGTATAGGCGCCGATGACGTCCTTGGCCCTGGCGATCTGCTTGCCGTTGACGTAGACGTCGGCCGCCGAGATCACCCCGCTGAAGTCGAGGTAGGTGCGTTGCGTGCGGTCGGCGACCGTGAAGTCGCTGCGGTACCACCACGGCACCTGGAAGTCGGCCTTCGGGATCTTCTGCTGGTTGGTGGAGTAGAAGGGGTCCCGGTAGATGCCGTCGGCGATCAGGGCGGCGAGGACCGTCGAGCGCGCGCCCGCTGGGTACCAGCCGGTCGGCCGATAGCCGGGGGAGGAGACGGCCGCGGCGGAATCGGTGACCTTGGCGGACGACTGGATCGCGTAGCCGGACAGGGGGGTGGCAGAACCGGCCGTCGAGCGAACGGCGGTCACCGGGGCCTGCGTGCGCGGCTGCGGGGAAGGCTCCCGGGCTCCCGCCCAGGCGCTGGTGGTGAGGGTGCCCAGCAGGCCGAGGGCGATCGCGGCCGTGGCGAGACGGCCCCTGAGGAGGGGGTGGACGGCGGGGCGGTGGAACACGGGGACTCCAGCCTCGTCAAGTTAGGAAACTTTACTAACTGCGACAGAAGGTAGGCCGGAGGATGGGGTGTGTCAATCACCGTTGCGCGTGGGCGAGTTGCTCAGGACGCTGAGTGGCGCTCGAACACCAGCTCCCGCGCGGTGCCGAGGGCGGTGGCCACGGCGCCCAGGAGCACCGCGTCCTCGCCGAGCGCGCTGGGCACGATCTTCGGCCGGAGCGGAGTGAGCGCGCGCAGGTTCTCCCGTACCGGACGCAGCAGCAGATCCACGCTGTGTCCGACGCCGCCGCCCAGGACGACCAGGTCCGGATCGAGCACGGCCGCGGCAGCCGCCACCGTGTACGCGATCCGCTCACCTTCCAGCTCAACCGCCTTGACGGCGGCGGCGTTTCCCTGCCGGGCCGCGTCGAACACGGCCTTCGCGGTGAGCTGCTGTCCGCTCATGCCGAACATGCGGGCCGCCTCGACGACGGCCACCCCGGAGACGGCGTCCTCCAGCGTCTCCGGCTTCTGCCGCCCCGGCCACGGCAGGAACCCGATCTCGCCGGCCCCGCCGTGCGCCCCCGTGAACAGCCGCCCCTCGCTGACCACGCCCATGCCGAGACCGGTGCCGATCATGATGTACGCGAACAGCCGGCTGCCCGCGCCGACGCCGTACGTGTACTCGCCCAGCGCCGCGAGATTGGCGTCGTTGTGCACCTCCAGCGGGATGCCCAGCTCCTCCCGCATGCGGTCGAACAGCCCGGCCCGGCCCCACCCCGGCAGATGCATCGCGTACCGCACCCGCCGCCGCTGCTCGTCGTACACACCCGGAGTGCCCACCACGGCATGCACCACAGCGGCCGGTTCGACCTCGGAGTTGGCGACGACCTGGTGTGCGGTGGCGACCACCAGCTCGGCCATGGCGCCCGAACTCCGGGCCCGGTTGCGGACGTCCGCCCGGGCCACCACCTCGCCGTCCAGATTGGCCACCGCGACCCGCAGCCAACTGCGTCCGACGTCGATCCCGAGCGCGTACCCGGCGGCCGGATCGGGTGCGTAGAGCACGGCGGTCCGGCCGCGCTCGGGGGCCTGTGTCCCGACCTCGTGGACCAGTCCCGCCTCCTCCAGGGCGGCGAGCGCGCTGGAGACCGTCGGCTTCGACAGGCCGGTCTCGCGGGCGAGTTGGGCGCGCGAGGCGGCGCCGGCGGTGCGCAGCCGGTCGAGCAGCAGCCGCTCGTTGACGCTGCGCAGCCGCTGCCGGCTCCAGGGCTGTTCCGGCTGCTCTGCGACGTCGTTGGCGGGCATCGCATCATTCTCACGCATCGGGGACACCCTCTTGACGAGTCTAGTAAGGCTCCTTAACTTTATCGCCCAGTCAGCCACCGGATACCGGCCCGCACGCCGCACCCCCTCTTCCCCGGAGCAACGCACCCCTCAGGAGCCCCCATGTCCGGTAGTCCGCCCCCAGACGGCGGCTTCGTCCGCCGCGTCGGTCTCTTCCAGGCCACCGCCATCAACATGAGCCAGATGTGCGGCATCGGGCCGTTCGTGACGATCCCGCTGATGGTCGCCGCGTTCGGCGGCCCGCAGGCGGTGATCGGGTTCGTCGCGGGCGCGATCCTCGCGCTCGCCGACGGGCTCGTGTGGGCCGAGCTGGGCGCCGCGATGCCCGGTTCCGGCGGCAGCTACGTCTATCTCCGCCAGGCCTTCCAGTACCGCACGGGCCGGCTGATGCCGTTCCTGTTCGTCTGGACGGCGATGCTCTTCATCCCGCTGATCATGTCGACCGGCGTGGTCGGCTTCGTGCAGTATCTCGGCTATCTGGCACCGGACTTGGGCAAGACATCCGGCGATCTCATCGGCCTCGGCGTCATCGCCATAGTGATCCTGCTGCTGTGGCGCGGCATCGAGAACATCGCGCGGATCACCGCCGTGATGTGGGCGGTGATGATCGCGGCGGTGTTCCTGGTCATCGTGGCCGCCGCCACCCACTTCAGCGCCGACCTCGCCTTCACCTACCCGGCACACGCCTTCGACCTGGGCAGCGACCACTTCTGGCTCGGCTTCGCCGGCGGCCTGACGATCGGCATCTACGACTACCTCGGCTACAACACCACCGCCTACATGGGCGCCGAGATCAAGGACCCCGGCCGTACGTTGCCGCGCTCCATCCTCTTCTCCATCGTCGGCATCATGGCGATCTACCTCATGCTCCAGATCGGCACCCTCGGCGTCATCGACTGGCACCGGATGACCCACGTGAACGACATCGCGTCCACCTCGGTGGCCTCGGCGGTCCTGGAGAAGACCTGGGGCAAGGGTGCCGCCGACACGGTCACCGTCCTGATCCTGATCACGGCCTTCGCCTCGGTCTTCACCGGCCTCCTCGGCGGCTCCCGGGTCCCCTACGACGCGGCCCGCGAACGCGTCTTCTTCCGCCCCTACGCCAAGCTCCACCCCAAGCACCGCTTCCCGATGCTCGGCCTGGCCACCATGGGCGTGATCACGGCGATCGGCTTCCTGATCGGCCGCCACACCGACCTCGCGACCCTGATCCAACTCCTGACCACGGTCATGGTCATCGTCCAGGCACTGGCCCAGATCATCGCCCTGACAGTCCTGCGCAAACGCCAGCCGACCCTGCGCCGCCCCTACCGGATGTGGCTCTACCCCGTGCCGAGCATCGTCGCCTTCGTCGGCTGGTGCGTGATCTACGGCTACGCCGACAAGAACTCCCCGGGCCGCCACCCCATCGAGTGGTCCCTGGCCTGGCTCGCCCTGGGCCTCGTCGCGTTCGTGGTCTGGGCCCGCCTGGAGAAGGTGTGGCCGTTCGGCCCCAGGGAGATCACGGAGGAGTACCTCACGGAGACGGTCCCGGAACCCGCCGGTGCCTAACGGCAGTTGACCCACCCCGTCGCGGCGAGCACCTCACCCGCGATGTCGACGACAGAGCGCCCGTCGGTCACCACCCGCACGGTGTCCACGGGCGCCCACTCGTCCAACAGGCGTGCTTTGCGAGCGCTGTTGGCCAACTCCTTTCCCAACTCGCTCCCGATCTCACGCCCGTTGAGCCGTGCCGCCGCGGTCTCGTCGGAGGCGGTCAGCAGCACCCGTACGATCCGCACGTCCGCACCCATCGCACGGCGGAACTGCCCCGACGCCTCCCCGAGCACGCTCACCGTGTTCGTGTACACGAGCCGCCGATATCCCAGCGCGGCGTAATTCCCCCACACCGCGGTCAAGTTGGCCTCGCCGATCGCCGTCCGGTGCGGATCGCCGTCCGGCGCCGGATGCACCTGCCCCATGAAGTCCCCCTCGATCACGGCATGGGCGACCCCCGCCGCGCGCAGCCGCGCCGACACCTCCCAGCCCACGGTCGTCTTCCCGACCCCGGCGCGTCCCCCGATGAGCAGTGCCTCCGCGTGATCCACACGAGCAGCGTGCCAAGCGATACTCGTGCGGTCGAACGATTTCGGGGAGGCGGGCCAGGTGCAGGAGTCGGTGCTCGGCGGAGGGGCGATCAACCAGGTCGTGCGAGTCGGGGAGACCGTACGCCGTACGCCCTCGGAACGGTCGCAGTACGTCACCGCGGTGCTCGCCCTGTTCGCGCGGCACGGGTGGGCCGGAGCGCCGCGTTTCCTCGGCACGGACGAGCGAGGGCGGGAGGTGTTCCGGTACATCGACGGCCAGGCCGCCGTCAGCCCCGAGGAGCGGTCCGCCGCCTGCACCGACGCCGGCCTTGTGCGCGTCGCGCGCCTCGTCCGCGCCTTCCACGACCTGACGCACGGCACGCCGGAGGCCGGTGACCAGGACGTCGTATGCCACAACGACCTGGCCCCCAAGAACACCGTCTACGCCGTCCACGGCACCGCGTGGCGCCCGCTGGCCTTCGTCGACTGGGACCTTGCCGCCCCCGGCGAGCGTGTCCACGATCTCGCCCATGTCTGCTGGCAGTACCTGGACCTCGGCCCGGGCATCACCCACGTAGCCGATACCGCCCGCCGGATCGCCCTGATCTGCGAGGCGTACGGGCTCGACGACAGGGGCCGGCTGCTCGACACGGTCCTGTGGTGGCAGGACCGATGTTGGCGAGGCATCGAGACCGGCGCCGAGCGCGGCGAACGGGCCATGCTCGGCCTGCGGGCGGCCGGAGTCGTAGACCAGGTGCGGGACGCATACGTCTGGGTGGCCGCACACCGCCGTGAACTGGGCGCTTTCCTGGGCTGAGGCGAACACTCACCAAGTCGCTCGATAGGCACACCTTGACATGCAGGTAATTGCCTGCATAACTTTGGGTGTGCGATCAGAACACGACTCAGGGATGGACAAGGTCTTCAAGGCACTGGCCGACGAGACCCGCAGACAGCTGCTGGACCGGCTGCACGAGCACAACGGGCAGACGCTCGGCGAGCTGTGCCGGCGCATCGACATGGCCCGTCAGTCGGTGACCCAGCATCTGACCGTCCTGGAGGCCGCCAACCTGGTCAGCACGGTGCGGCGCGGGCGGGAGAAGCTGCACTACCTCAATCCGGTCCCGCTGCACGAGATACAGGAGCGCTGGATCGACAAGTTCGAGCGCCCGCGACTGCGCGCGCTCGGGGCCCTGAAGCGACGAGCCGAGGAAGCCATGACCGACAAGCCGACATTCGTCTACGTCACCTACATCGCGAGCACGCCCGAAAAGGTCTGGGACGCACTCACCGACGCCGACCTGACCGCCGCCTACTGGGGCCACAGCAACGTGTCCGACTGGCAGCAGGGCTCCCGTTGGGAACACCGGCGCACGGACGGTTCCGGCATCGCCGACGTCGTCGGCACCGTGGTCGAGAGCGAGCGCCCCACCCGCCTGGTGACCACCTGGACCTCGCCGGAGAACGAGGGGCAGGAGGACAAGCACTCCCGCGTCACCTACGACATCCGGCGGCACGAGGACATCGTGCGCCTCACCGTCACGCACGAGGACCTCGCCGACGAGGGCGAGTTGTCCGACGTGTCCGGCGGCTGGCCGGCGGTGCTGTCCAACCTGAAGTCCCTGCTGGAGACGGGGAGCACGCTCCCGCAGTCACCGTGGTCGGTACCGGCCCGCTGAGCGGTCGTAGGCACGCAACGCATCGGGTCCGGTCCGTGGTGCGCGGACCGGACCCGACGTGCCTTCCTTCCGGGGAGCCCTTATGGCTTGGGGGTGCTCTTCGCCGCCGTACCGGCGCACACCAGGCCCAGGACCACGGCCAGACCGCCGATGATGACGTTGTTCAGGATGACGCCCTTGTCGGGGCTGCTGCCGACGATCCACGGCGAGACGATCATCCAGACACCCAGGGCGCTCATCGCCCAGCTGAGGCCGTACATGCGCTCCGGTGCCCTGGTGAACCCGAGGGCCAGCAGGCCGATCGCGATGCCGACGATCAGGTTGTGCGGCACGAGCGCGGGCTGGCTCGTCGTGTAGTGGAGTATCCACGGGGATACGGCGCAGTACAGACCGAGCAGGAACACCGGTCCGTCCACGAGCGCCACATCGCGTCCACCGAGCATGCGGGCGTAGCGCGCCTGCATTTCGGAGACATCAGGGTGGCTCGCTATGTCACCTCTGGTGTGCGAGACGTTGGCCATGACTCGTCTCCTTTGAGTTGCTGGCCCGACCGCGTCTGGTGCGGTGTGCGGTAAGAGCCGCTTACTCCCATTCTGCTCTTATTTCTCCTTTATGTGTAGTGGTCAGGCTGTTCGTCGTCCGCGAGGCGGCGGCGCAACTGGTGGAGGCCGCGTCGCGCGTGGCTCTTGACCGTGCCGAGCGGCCAGCCGGTGCGGCGCGCGATCTGGGTCTGGGTGAGGTCCTCGTAGAAGGTCAGCCGGAGCACCCGCTGCTGGGGCGCCGGCAGCCGGGCCAGCTCGTGCAGCACGAGCACGCGGTCGAGGGCCGCCTCGGGCCTGCGGGCACCGGGATCGACGAGGGCCAGGGACGAACCGGCGGCGGTCACGAGACGGAGTCGACGGCTGCGGGCGGACAGCGCGTCGGCGATCCTGCGCCGGGTGATGCCGACGATCCAGCCGCCCATCGTGCCGCGCTCGGGGCGGAAACCCCGCCGCCCGCGCCACACACCGAGGAACACCTGCTGCGTCACGTCCTCCGCCTCCTTGACGTCCCCGAGCGAACGCCACGCCAGCGTGTGCACCAGGGCCGACCAGCGGTGATACGCGGCGGCCAAGCAGCCCTCGTCGCCTGCCACCAGCCCCCTCGCCAGCTCCTCGTCGGTGAGCGACACCGCCGCCGGGCTCGGCCGGGCGACGCGGTGCTGCGGGCTCATGACGACGGCTCCTCACGTCGGAGGGATGGAGATCACGGCCGGGGCATGCCCCGGTGCGGCCATCGTGCGAGCCAGGGATCAAGGTCCTCAACTTGCGTCGATTGTGCGTCGTACAGTCACTGGGTGAGCGAATTGCCCGACGAGAAAGTCACGGCCATCGCGTCCGCGGCCGAAGTGCCCCTGACGACCGGTGCGTTGGCCCGTCGGCTGGGCGTGGCGCCGACCACGCTGCGGTCCTGGGAGCGGCGCTACGGCATCGGGCCCGCGACCCGCGCCGAGGGACGGCACCGGCGCTGGACCCCGCGGGACGTGGCGCTGCTGGAGGCGATGTGCCGGCTGACCTCGTCGGGAGTGCCGCCCGCCGAGGCGGCGAGGGTGGCGAAGGGGGCCGCCGATGCGCACCCGGAGCGCATGCCCGAACGGTCCCGGACGTCGCGGGCCCCCGGCGCGCTGCCCCTCGGGGACGTGCGCCAGGAGTGCCGCGGCCTGGCACGCGCCGCCGTACGGCTCGACGCACCGGCCGTCGAGCGTCAACTGACCGATGCCGTCGGCCAGTACGGCATCGTCGACGCCTGGCAGGAGGTGATGGTGCCGACCCTGCACGCGGTGGGGCGCAAGTGGGCGTCGTCCGGGGACCGTTACGTCGAGGTCGAGCACCTGCTGTCCTGGCACGTCTCCACCGCCCTGCGCCGACGCACCCCGCTTCCCGGGCGACCGGCGGACACCTCGCCCGCCGGGCCCGTCGTCCTGGCCTGCGTGCCCGGTGAACAGCACACCCTGCCGATCGAGGCACTCAACGCCGCGCTCACCGAACTCGGCCTGCCTACAAGGATGTTCGGCGCCGCCGTACCCGCGGAGGCACTCGGCGCGGCGGTGCGGCGGCTGGGCCCGGCGGCCGTCGTCCTGTGGGCGCAAGCGCGTTCCACGGCGAGCCCGTCGCTGGCCCGGCATCTCGCCGACATCCGCTGGGGAGTGAAGGGAGCCCGGCGACAGCCCTCGATGGTGCTGGCCGGACCCGGCTGGTCCGGCGCGCCGGTGCGGGGAGCGGTGCGGCCGGTGACCCTCAAGGACGCCGTGGACTTTGCCGCCGGGATGTACGGGGAACGGCACTGACAGGGGACCTCAGTCACCTGCCCGTCCTCGCCGGAAACGCGCCAGTCCGTCGGCGAGTTCGACGATCGGATCCGGATAGTCGCCGAGCGCCGCGCGGTCGAATCCCCTGAGCTTCCACGGCTCATGCACCAACGGGCCGTCCAGCCCGGCGAGTTCGGGCACCCACCGCCGGACGTACGTGCCGTCGGGGTCATGCCGCTTGGCCTGCGTGACCGGGTTGAGGACCCGGTTGGGACGCGAGTCCGTGCCGGTGCCCGCCATCCACTGCCAGTTGAGCTGGTTGTTCGCCACATCGCCGTCGACCAGCAGGCCCAGGAAGTGTTGGGCGCCGACCCGCCAGTCGACGTAGAGCGTCTTGGTGAGGAAGCTTGCCGTCAGCAGTCGTCCCCGGTTGTGCATCCAGCCCTCGTGGCGCAGTTGGCGCATCGCCGCGTCGATCAGCGGATAGCCGGTAAGGCCCTCCTTCCAGGCCGCGATGTCCTCACGGGCCGTGCGTCCGGACCGCCAACGGTCGTGTTTCGTACGGTAGTCGGAGCCGGCGGCAGCGGGCCTGGCCGCCAGGACCTGGCGGTGGAAGTCACGCCACGCGAGCTGCCGTACGAACGCCTCGGCGCCCGGTCCGTCCAACTGCCGTGCCCGGTGGACCAGTTCCACGGGGGCGAGGGTGCCGAAGTGGAGGTGGGGTGAGAGGTGGGAAGTGGCGTCCGCGGCCAGGTCGTCGTGGACGTCCTCGTACGCGGCGATGCCGCTGCGTAGCCACCGGCTCAGCAGCCTGCGGCCCTCCGCCTCCCCGCCGGTCGCCAGGCCCGGTGACAGCCCCGCGACAGCGGCACGGGAGGGCAACTCCTCGGAGCCGACACCGTCCGGGACCCGCACGCCGCGCGGCGCGGCGAGCGGGGCGCGCAGCCGCATCCCGGACCACTGGCGGAAGTACGGGGTGAAGACGGCGAAGTGGTCCGAGGAGGCCGGTGTCACCGCGCCGGGGGCGACGGCCGTGGTCACGGTGTCGTGGACGTGCAGCCGTCGCCCCTCCGCCTCCAGCGCCCGCCGCAGCCGCTGCTCGCGCCGCTGCGCGTAACCACTGGCGTCGGCCGCCATGTGCACCTCGTCGGCGTCGGTCTCGGCGGCCACCTTGCACACCTCGTCGACGACGTCACCGGAGCGGACGACGAGACGACCACCCCGTTCGCGCAGACCGGCGTCGAGGTCGCGCAGACAGTCGGCGAGGAACGCCAGCCGGTTGGGCGCGGCGAACCCGGTGTCCGCCAGGCCCCGGTCCCGGACGAACAGGGGGACCGCCTCGCGGGCCTCGGCGGCGGCCCGCAGCGCGGGGTGGTCGTGCAGGCGCAGGTCGGAGGTGAACAGGACGACCGAGACGTTCATGGTGCGAACTCCGGGAGACGGGCCAGTGGGTCGTGAGGTGCTTCCGGCTGGGCGCACCCGACGGATGCGGCCGTCACCCGACGGGCGTACGTGCCCCCGGCCACGAGTTGCTTGGCATGTCGGCGACGATCGCGGGCAGTCGAACAGGTACGACGGTCCCTGTGGGCAGTCGAAAAAGGCGGACGCTGGAGGTGTCTTCGGACATGGGCGCGAAGGTGTTGGAGCGGTTCCCGGCAGGAGCCCCGCGCGGATCATGGCCCGCGGAGGAGTTCGCGGCACGGCGCCGCGCCGAGGGTCAGCCCGCCAGGGTCGTCATGGACCTGAAGTCCGACGCGTTCCTCGTGGTGGTTCCGGTCGGCGACGAGGACTGACGGTACGTACGGTCGCGGCTTCAGACGCGCGCCTCGCTCAGCTCCCGCGCCCGTCGTACGAACGCTTCGTGCAGGTCACCGGCCGCCTGCGGTACGGACTCCGCACGGCGGCGGCGCAGCATCAGCAGCACCCGGGCCGTGTCGCCGGCGATCGGCCGGTAGGTGATCGCGCCCAGCCGCTCCAGTGGATCCCCGACCACGCTGAAGTCGGGCAGAACCGTCGCCCCCAGCCCCTCCGCGACCATGAGCTTGCCCATCTCGGCGCCATCGGTCGAATACGCGAAGGCCGGGCCACGACCATCGAGCAGCCGGTGGACATAGCGGTGCATCACATAGCCGGAACGCATACCGATCAGAGGCTCGGTGAGGAGGTCGTCCACACTGACCGTCGGCCGGGACGCCAGCGGGCTGTCCGGACGGACACACACCACCGGCAGCCCGGACAGCAGCTCGGTCGACTCGAAGTCGGCCGGCATGTCGTCGCCGTCCAGGTGATTGACCAGCCCGAGATCGAACCCGCCCTCCGACAGCGCCCGGTGGATGTCCGTCTGCTGCGCGCCGACCACCTCGACCTGGGTCAGCGGATGCGAGGCACGGAAGTCCCGTACGACCGGAAGCAGCAGCGGCACGGTCGCCGCGTTGACCGTGCCCACCCGCACCATGCGACTGATCCGGTGCTGCTCACCGGCCGCCGCCCGCAGCCGGTCCACCGCGTCCAGCACATCGACGATCTTCGGCAGCAGCTCCCGGCCCTCCGCGCTCATCGTCGCGCCGGACCGTTTGCGCTCCAGGAGGTCGACGCCGAGTTCGCGTTCGAGGTTCCGTACGGTCTCGCTCAACGCGGGCTGCGACAGGCGCAGTTCCTCGGCGGCCCGGCGCAGGGAGCCGAGCCGGGTCACTGCCGCTATGTATTCCAGCTGTTCGGTCCGCATGCCCGCAGAATGCGGGGGATTTCCCGGGCCGTTCAAGGGTTTCCCTGTCACACCTTCGTGAAATTCAATGGTCCGGGATACGAGACCGGTCGGGTTTTCCTTGACGGTCCTCGCCGACGGCTGCCACGATCGAAGGCATGAAGATGCGACTGGACCTCACGCGGCGACGCCACGTCGACCTCGCGCGCGTCTCCAGCGCCTCCTGTTGCACCGCGGCCTGATCCCCGTCACCTCCGTCCTGTGACCCGCCGCTTCCTTTTCCCTCCCGCCTGACATTCGCCGGATATCGCCCGGCCGGATTCGGCGTGCCCGGAAACATATTCCGCAACAGGAGTTCCGCATGCCCGCAGCGCCCGTGAAATTCGCCTACTGGGTCCCCAACGTCAGCGGAGGACTCGTCACCAGCAGGATCGAGCAACGCACCGACTGGAGCTACGAGTACAACCGCGAGCTCGCCGTCCTCGCCGAGAACAACGGCTTCGAGTACGCGCTCAGCCAGGTCCGCTACATGGCCAGCTACGGCGCCGAGTTCCAGCACGAGTCGACCAGCTTCAGCCTCGCCCTCCTCCTCGCCACCCAGCGCCTCAAGGTCATCGCCGCCGTCCACCCCGGCCTGTGGCACCCCGGTGTCCTCGCCAAACTCGGCGCCACCGCCGACCACTTGTCGAACGGCCGCTTCGCAGTCAACGTCGTGTCCGGCTGGTTCAAGGGCGAGTTCACCGCGCTCGGCGAGCCCTGGCTGGAGCACGACGAGCGCTACCGCCGCTCCGAGGAGTTCATCCAGGCCCTGCGCCAGATCTGGACCGAGGACCACACCGAACTCGCCGGTGACTTCTACCGGTTGCGCGACTTCTCCCTCAAGCCCAAGCCTCTCAATACCCCCGAACGACCGCACCCCGAGATCTTCCAGGGCGGCAACTCCACCGCCGCCCGAGCCATGGCCGGCCGGGTCTCCGACTGGTACTTCTCCAACGGCAAGGACTTCGACGGCGTCACCGAACAGATCGCCGACGTACGCCACTCGGCCGCCCAAGTCGGCCGTACCGCACCGAAGTTCGGCCTCAACGGCTTCCTCATCGCCCGCGACACCGAGGCCGAGGCCCGCGACACGCTCCGTGAGATCGTCGCCAAGGCGGACCGCGAGGCAGTCGAGGGTTTCGGGGCCGCGGTGAAGCAGGCCGGGCAGTCCTCGGCCGACGGCAAGGGCATGTGGCAGGACTCCACGTTCGAGGACCTCGTGCAGTACAACGACGGCTTCCGTACGGGACTCATCGGCACCCCGGAGCAGATCGCCGAACGGATCGTCGCCTACAAGAAGTTGGGCGTCGACCTTCTCCTGCTCGGCTTCCTGCACTACCACGAGGAGGTGGAGTACTTCGGCAAGCGGGTGCTGCCGCTGGTGCGTGAACTGGAGGCCCAACTCCCGGACGCCGAGCCCGAGTCAGTCTCCGTGCACGCCTGAGCGCCCCCGCAGCAGACCAGAAAGAGGACCCATGGCCACCGTCCTGTCCGTCTCCGGCAGCCCCTCCGTCTCCTCCCGCACCAACCGCCTCCTGCGCCATCTCGACAAGCGGCTGATCGCCCAGGGCCACGAGGTGATCCCGCTCGATGTGCGCACCATCCCCGCCGAGGCCCTGCTCGGCGCGGACTTCCGCCACCCGGCCATCGTCGAGGCGACCGAACTGTTCACCCTCGCCGACGGAGTGGTCGTCGGCACCCCCGTCTACAAGGCCTCCTACTCCGGAGTCCTCAAGGCCCTGCTCGACCTGCTCCCGCAGTACGCCCTCACCGGCAAGACGGTGCTGCCGCTCGCCACCGGTGGGTCCACCGCACATGTGCTCGCGATCGACTACGCCCTCCGCCCGGTGCTGAACTCCATGGGCGCGGCCCACATAGTCCAGGGCTGGTTCACCCTCGACAAGGACATCACCGCGCACGAGGACGGCTCCCTCACCGTCGCCCCGGCCACCACCGAGGCCCTCACCCAGGTGGTGGACCAGTTCTCGGCGGCCCTCGGCCGCACCCCGTTCCTGGCAGCGGCGGGCTGACGACCATGACCGCCCCCGAGCCTGCGCACGCGACCACCCATGAACATGCCCATACGACCGCCCGTGCGCCCGCCCATGTGATCACCGACGACGCCGAGGCCCTCGCGTTCGCCGCCGCGCTGGCCGACGAGTTCCGCGCCGGTGCCTCCGCCCGCGACACCGAACGCAGGCTCCCGCGCGCCGAGTTGGACCGCCTGTCCGACGCCGGACTGCTCGCCGTCACCGTGCCCGCGGAGTACGGCGGCGCCGACGTCAGCGCGCAGACCCTCGCCGAGATCTTCCGTCTGCTCGGCTCGGCCGACGGCAGCCTCGCCCAGATCCCGCAGAGCCACTTCGCCTACGTCAACGTGATCCGCCGTCAGGGCACCGAGGATCAGCGGAAGTTCTTCTTTGCCGAACTGCTCGCAGGCCGCCGCTTCGGCAACGCCCAGTCCGAGGCCGGGACCAAACACATCCAGGACATCCGCACCCGGCTGACCCGCCGGCCCGACGGCTCCTACACACTGACCGGCGTCAAGCACTACTCCACCGGCGCCCTCTTCGCCGACTGGATCCCAGTCCTCGCCCGCACCGAGGACGACAACCTCCATGTCGCCTACGTCCCGAGCGACGCCGAGGGCGTCACGGTCGTCGACGACTGGGACGGAATGGGCCAGCGCACGACGGCCAGCGGCACGGTCCGCCTGGAGGCCGTCGCCGTCCCCGCCGACCGGGTCCTGCCGCACCACCTCACCTTCGAGGGCCCCCAACTCCACGGCGCTGTCGCCCAGTTGCTGCACGCGGCCATCGACGCCGGGATCGCCGGGGGAGCGCTGGCCGAGGCGGCCGAGTTCGTCCGGACGAAGAGCCGCCCCTGGTTCGAGAGCGGGTTCGAGACCGCCGCCGAGGACCCGCTGCTGATCCAGCGATTCGGTGAACTCGCCCTCCAGGTAAGGGCGTCCGAGGCCCTCTTGATCCAGGCGGCCAAGGCCGTGGACGCGGCGCGCGCCAACCTGAGCGACGACTCGGCGGCGGAGGCCTCCATCGCGGTGGCCGCGGCCAAGGTGTACGCGGCGCAGGCGGCGGTGGAGGTCGCGGGCGCCCTGTTCGAGGTGTCGGGCACGCGCTCGGCTCTCAACTCGCTGAACCTGCACCGGCATTGGCGGGACGCCCGCACCCACACCCTGCACGACCCGGCGCGCTGGAAGATCCAGCACATCGGCAGATACGTGCTCAACGGCACCAGGCCACCCCGCCACGGCCTCCTCTAACCCCCATCGGACAGTCCGGATCGGAGACCCCACGTGTCCCTCACCTTCCACTGGTTCCTCCCCACCAACGGGGACAGCCGCCATGTCGTCGGCGGCGGTCACGGCACCCCCGCCACCACCTCCGGACGGGACCGGCCGCCCACGGTCGCCTACCTGAGCCAGATCGCCCGCGCGGCGGAGGACCTCGGCTTCGTGGGCGCCCTCACGCCCACCGGCGCCTGGTGCGAGGACGCGTGGCTGACCACCGCGATGGTCAGCCAGAACACCGAACGACTGAAGTTCCTGGTCGCCTTCCGGCCCGGCTTCGTCTCGCCGACGCTCGCCGCGCAGATGGCGTCCACGTTCCAACGGCAGACCGGCGGGCGGCTGCTTCTCAACGTCGTCACCGGCGGCGAGAGCCACGAGCAGCGGGCCTACGGCGACTTCCTCGACAAGGACGACCGTTACCGACGTACCGGCGAATTCCTGGAGATCGTACGGCAGTTGTGGGACGGCAAGACCGTCGATCTGGCCGGCGAGCATCTGCGTGTCGAGGACGCGAAGTTGGCACGGTTGCCCCAGCCCGTGCCCGAGGTCTACTTCGGGGGATCGTCGCCGATCGCGGGAGAGATCGCCGCGAAGTACGTGGACGTGTACCTCACTTGGGGCGAGCCGCCCGCCCAGGTCGCCGAGAAGATCGCGTGGATCAGGGGGCTGGCGGCGAAGGAGGGGCGGACGCTGCGGTTCGGCATCCGGCTGCACGTCATTACACGTGACACGTCCGCCGAGGCCTGGGCCGAGGCGAACCGGCTGCTCGACGGGTTCGACTCCGAGACCGTGAAGTCCGTGCAGGCCGGGCTCGCCCGGAGCGAGTCCGAGGGACAGCAGCGGATGCTGGCGCTGCACGGGGGCAGCCGGGACGGACTGGAGATCCACCCCAACCTGTGGGCCGGGATCGGGCTGGTCCGGGGAGGGGCCGGGACGGCGTTGGTCGGCAGCCACGAGGAGGTCGCCGAGCGGATCAAGGAGTACGCGGCGCTGGGGATCGAGGAGTTCGTGCTGTCCGGGTATCCGCATCTGGAGGAGGCGTACTGGTTCGGGGAAGGCGTGCTGCCGAGGCTGGCCGCGGAGGGAATCTGGCGGCACCCGGTCGGCGACCGGAGGCCCGCTGAGGCACAGGTGCCGTTCGCGGGCTGAGCCGTGGTCAGAACCAGTGCAGGCAGTGCGGGGAGCGGTCGGCCCGGAAGAGCGCGTCGGCGAGGGCGGGCGCGTCCGGGCGGTGGGCGCGGATGTGTCCGGCCCGCACGAGAGTGCTCGGTGCGGTGCCGCCGAGGTAGACCGAGCCCAAGTCGCTGATGTCCATGGACAGATCGGGCTCCCGGCCCGTGAGGACGCAGTCGGCCTTGCCGTCCCGGACGGTCAGCAGATACCGGCCGTGCTCGTCGAGGAACGGGTCGTCGACGGCGAGGACGAGTTCACCGTCCATCGACCAGCCGCGCTCGGTCAGCGCACGCGGGACGTCCAGCAGCCGCACCCAGAGCCAGTCGGTGTCGCCGCTCACCTCTCCGGCGCGGAAGTCCGCGAGCTGCCAGCGCAGCGGGTGGCCGGGCGGGAACTGCTTGAACACGACCTGACTGACCAGGTCGTGGCCGAGCACGAACCGGGCCAGAGCCGTGAAGACGGCGTCGTCGGTGGCGATGGTCTCGTCCACGGTCAGGATTTGCGAGTCGCCGAGCGCATAGCTGGCGTACCCGTCCGGGACCCCGTCGGCGTCACGGTGGACGGCGACGTAGCGAGGCTTCGGAGAGATCGGGGGCTGCCCCGCGCGCAGGGCCCACCAGCGGTGCGGCCGGGACAGCGCGCCGGGCTGTGCGCGGCGGTAGCGGTCGTAGACCTCCTCCAGGATCTCGCCGCACTCGGCACGCCGCAGCAACTCGACCGAGCCGGAAGCCGAGCCGTCGGCAGTGCCTTGCGCCCGAGGAAGGGCGAGGGCAGCCCGGTGACGCGGCACTGTCAGGCGCTGGGTGTAGGTCGCCGGTCCGTAGCCGAACCTGCGGTAGATCAGGGCCTCGGAGGCCAGCAGCACGGAGAGGGACTCCCCGCGGGCGCGCAGCTCGGTGAGCTGGTGGCGCATCATCGCGCCGAGCACACCCTGGCGTCGGTGCGAGGGCAGGACGCCGACGGCGGTCACCCCGCTGACCGGGACGATGGTCTCGCCGGGCAGAGTGAGCTCGAAGGGGTATGCGCCGGCGGTGCCGACGGGCCGTCCGTCCGCCGTCGTGGCGAGCAGACAGCGGTCCATTTCGAGCGCCGACCACCACAGACCGCCGCCTTCGGTCGGGGTTTCCGGGAAGAGCCCGAACGCGGCATGGAGCGTGTCGACGAACACGTCGAGGTCGTCGTCGGTCGTGTTACGGATCTTCATCATTGCAGTGCAGCGCTTCTCCGTGACCGGGTCAAGCGAATTACGAGTCGGCCAGTGCCTTCAAGTGGGCCGCTCTCGACTCCGCCGTCTGACCCTGGACCAGCAGGAACAGGGCCTCGCGCGCGAGGCGTTGGGCCCTGCTCGTCAATGCCAGGGATCTACCGCCTCCGGCCACCACGGCTGCCGTCGTGGCCGTCATCAGGACCTCGTACGCCTGTGTCCTGAGGGCCAGCCGTTCGGCCAAGTGCTCGTGCGGTACCGGGTGTTCGGCCAAGGCGTAGGCCTGCCTGCGTACCTTGTCGAGGCGGGTGCGGAGTGGGCCGGCGGTGTCCTCGTCCAGCAGGGCGAGCGCCGCCTCCGCGACTCCGAACACCGCCGGTGACGCGTTCGTCGGCTTCGGGCGGTCGGTCTTCGCCCACTGCGCGTACGGTGCGCGCAGGGCCACCGCCTCCTCGGGGAGCCACAGGCCGTCCAGCTCCAGCGACACGGTCCGGGACGCGGTGAGGGCCGCCAGCCGCATCGGGACCGAGGCGCGCAGTCCGGGTTGCTCCCGCGCCTCCGTGAACGCGAACAACGCCTCGTCCTCGTCCGTCACCCCCGCGAGCAGCATCACGTCGTTCAGCCCCCATCCCGTGTACCAGGGCACCGTCCCGTCGAACCGCCAGCCGTTCCGCTCCCGCGACACCCGCACGGGGATGCGCGGGTACGCCCGGAGATGCGCGTACGCCACCCCGGACATCAGCTCACCTCGCGAGAGCGGGCCCAACAGCCTTTCCCGCACCGGCAGTTCGCTCTTCGCCAGCGTCATGACGGGTGTGTGGTGCTGAGTCTGGACGAACCACGTGGAGCAGCACGCCCCGGCCAGGATCTCCGCCGTCTCCCTCGCCACCGCGCCGGGTGCCGCCGAGCCGCCGTAGGACACGGGGGCGCTCACGCCCAGGAGCCCGGACTGTTTGATCGCCTCGATGTGGGTCGCCGGGACGCCCTCCTGGTCGACCTGTTCGGCGTGCGGGGTGAGGAGGTCGTCCGCGAGGTGGCGGGCTCGGGTGACGAGGGAGTGCGAGGTCATGCGGGTGATTCTCCCGATCGGCCGGGCCGACCACGCGCGACGCTCCGGCCCGCGTCGTAGGACACGGGCCGGAGCGCTGGGGACGGGGCGGAGCGGGGTGGGGACGGGGTGGTCAGTCCGCCGTACGTACGGCGGGCATCGCGAGGTCGACCGGGCCCGTGGCGCCGGGGCCGGTCTTGCAGGAGTCGTGGCAGTCCTTGTCCAGGCTGCAGCACAGGGAGCAGATTGCGCCCTCGTGGAAGGGGCAGTTCGCCACGTCGGGGCGTTCGAAGTCCGTCTTGCAGACCGTGCAGGTCAGTTCCACGGCCGAGGGCAGGCCGTCGGGGCCGAGGAGCGGCTCCTCCAGGTCGTCGAGGCGGGCGATGTAGTACTTGCCCTTGGTGAGGTACGCGAACAGGGGCGAGAGGACCATCGCCAGGAACAGGGCGATGAAGGGGGAGTACGCCTTGCCGTAGTCGCCGAACGCCTCGAAGTACGCGGCGATGGAGACGGCCGAGGCGATGAGCATCGAGCCGAAGCCGACCGGGTTGAAGTTGTACAGGTGGGCGCGCTTGAACTCGATGTAGGACGGGCTGAGTTTGAGCGGCTTGTTGATGACCAGGTCGGCGACGACCGCGCCGATCCAGGCGATCGCCACGTTGGAGTAGAAGCCGAGGACCGTGTTGAGGAAGCCGAAGACGCCGCCCTCCATCAGGGCCAGGGCGATGCCGACGTTGAGGAAGATGTAGACCACGCGGCCCGGGTGACGGTGTGTCAGGCGGGAGAAGAAGTTCGACCAGGACAGTGAACCGGAGTACGCGTTCGTCGAGTTGATCTTCACCTGGGAGAGGATCACGAAGAACGTCGCCAGCCCGAGGGCCACCGGGGCGGCGAAGGTCTTGAAGCCGTGCACGTACTGCTGGATGGGCTCGTTGGCCTTGGCCAGGCCGACGCTGCTGGCGATGTAGAAGGCGAGGAAGGCGCCGCCCATCTGCTTGGCCGCGCCGAGGATCACCCAGCCGGGACCGGCGGAGAGCACCGCGCCCCACCACTTCTTGGCGTTCTCGGGCGTCTTGTCGGGCATGAAGCGCAGGTAGTCGACCTGCTCACCGATCTGCGCGATGAGGGAGAGGGCCACACCGGCGCCCGCGCCGACCCCGAGCATGCTGATGCTGGAACCGGTGGGGGAGTTGCCCGCGAAGTGCGTGAACTGCGAGAACTTGCCCGGCTCCTGGATCGCGATGGACACGAACGGCGCGACCATCAGCACCAGCCACACCGGCTGCGTCCACACCTGCATCTTGGAGAGCGCGGTCATGCCGTAGATCACCAGCGGCAGGATGATCAGCGAGCAGATCAAGTAGCCGACGGCCAGGGGGATATGGAGGCCCAGGTCCAGGGCCTGGGCCATGATCGAGCCTTCGAGGGCGAAGAAGATGAAGGTGAAGCTGGCGTAGATGACCGACGTGAGGGTCGAGCCGAGGTAGCCGAAGCCGGCACCGCGGGTCAACAGGTCCATGTCGATGGAGTACTTGGCCGAGTAGTACGAGATCGGGATGCCGGTGAGGAAGATCGTCACCGCCGCCGCCAGGATTGCCACCATGGCGCTGGAGAAGCCGTTCGAGATCGCGATCGAGCCGCCGATGGCGAAGTCGGCGAGGTACGCGATGCCGCCGAGAGCGGTGGTGGCCACCACGTACGGGGTCCAGCGGCGGAAGGACTTCGGCGCGTAGCGCAGCGAGTAGTCCTCCAACGTGTCGTTCTGCGCCCAGTCGTTGTAGGTCCGTCCGGCAGCCGTTGCCGGCGCCTCTTTGTCGACGATCTCCGTCACGACACTTCCCTCTTCCACGGGTGTGGGTCATCTCCCGGACGGCCCGGGGGAGTTGGACGGAAGAGTCACGCCGCATTGTTTCCCGGCCGTTTCACGTTCTTTAAATAGGAGAGTTTTCAAAATTCTTTTGGCGACGCGCGTAGATTTAATCAATGCTTCCTGTGGAAACTATTCCTGGGGGAAGGTAGTCTCGATCGCAGCAGGTGGGGAGGTCAGAGTTGGGCGACGATGTCGAAGTCGAAGGCGTCCGCCCGCGCCAGGTACAGCCGTTGGTGGAGGTGGTTGCCGTGCAGGCGCAGTACACCTCGCGGGCCCTCGTACGAGACCGTGCCGTCCACCGCGCACATGGCGCCCACATCGAGCGACCGCGCCCGCTCGGCCAGTGCCGCGAGCAGTCGTACGCCTTCGAAACACGACTCGCCGAGGCTGCCCACGACGGGCGCCTCCACACCGAACCGGGCCGCGTAACGCCCGCTGAAATCAAGGCTTTCGGCGGTGGCGAGGGTCTCGAAGTAACCGGCCGCCGCCCACAGTCCTTCGGTGGCCTCCGCGCCGGTTGCCAGCAGGATGTTCTCGTCCATGTGTGTGCTCAGGCGCAGACAGCGCTGGTGCAACCCGTGGGCGGCGAACGCCCTGTTGAAGCGCGCCGCGTCGTCCCCGACGAGCAGCATCAGTACGGCGTCCGCCTCGCAGCGCTCGACGCGGCGCAGCACCGGCCCGAACTCGTACGTCCCCAGCGGTACGAACACCTCGTCGCGCACCCGGCCGCCGCAGTCCCGGGCGTAGCGGCGCGCGGCCCGGGCGGTGACGCGCGGCCACACGTAGTCGTTGCCCACCGTGCACCAGCGCCGCGCGCCGGTCTCCTCGGTCAACAGCCGCATGGCGGGCAGGAGTTGGGCCGCGTCGGTCTCGCCGGTGAGGAACACGCCCGGTGTGCGCTCGCCGCCCTCGTACTGCGCGGTGTAGACGTACGGCACCCGGCCCGCGATGCGTGGCACCAGTGCCTTGCGTACCGCCGAGGTGTGCCAGCCGACCACCGCGTCGACGGCTCGCATCGACACCAACACCTCTACCTCGGCGGCGACTTGCTCCGCCGGCGCGCCGCCGTCCACCACGATCAGCCGGACCTCGCGGCCCAACACACCGCCTGTGGCGTTGAGTTCCTCCACGGCGAGCTGCGCGGCCAGTTCGCAGGACGGGCCGAAGACGCCCGCCGGACCCCGCAGCGGTACGACCAGTGCCACGACCAAGGTCCTGACCGGGCCGCCGATCCGCCCGGGCGGCAGGGGATGCACCAGACCACCTCCGTGAGGGCATGAGGGCACGGATACCGGTCCCGGCCCCGGCGCCCTCGCAGAGGCTCGTAATCTGAACCGCACAGTAGACCTACCGGAAGGACAGCGGCAATGTCGTCCGTACCGTCGCCGGGCCTCGCCCACCTGCTGAGTCACGCCGAGCGGCGGATGGGCCTGCGCATGGCCCTCGTACTGGCCGAGGAGGACTGCTCGGTGGAGCAGTGGCGCGTCCTGTCGGTCATCGCGGACGGCAAGGGTCACCCGATGACCGAGATCGCCGACCAGGTCCTGATGCCCGCGCCGAGCCTGACCAAGCTGGTCGACCGGATGGTCGCCGACAACCTGGTCTACCGCCGCCCCGACCGGGCCGACCGCCGCCGCGTCCTGCTCCACCTCACGGCCCGGGGCCGCACCCTCCACGAGCGCGCGGCCCACCGCCTCCTCACCGACCAGACCCGGCTGCTCGACGCGATGGACGACCACGGCGATCTCGTACGGCTGCTCGCCCGGCTCACCGCTGCCCTCGATCATGCCGAAGGGGCCGGGGACGAACCCGCGGAGAAAATCCTGCCGGTTTCCTGAGGCGCGGTGTCGATCCGGGAACAGGGCGTTCGTGTAGGAGGTGAGAGAACCCCCCTCGGGGGGTGAAGGAACCCCTTACGCCATGGAGGACGTCATGCCGCACTACCTGCTCAGCGTGATCACGCCGACCGACGGACAGATGCCCTCGCCCGAGGCGATGGCGGAGATCGTCCACAATCTGGAGATCTTCCACGACGAACTCCAGGCCGCCGGTGCCTGGGTCTTCGCCGGCGGACTGCACGGGCCGGAGACGGCCACCGTGCTGCGTCCCAAGGACGGCGACGTCCTGATCACCGACGGTCCGTACGCCGAGGGCAAGGAGTACCTGGGCGGACTCTGCCTGATCAAGGCGGCCGACCTGGACGCGGCCCTGGAGTGGGGGAAGCGGGCGACCTGGGCCACCACCCTGCCCGTCGAGGTGCGCCCCTTCATGAACACGGCCGAGGACTGATGCCGTTCGACACCGACATCGAGGCCGTCTTCCGTACCGAGTACGGGCGCGCGGTCTCCGTTCTGGTCCGCTTCCTCGGTGACATCGACCTCGCCGAGGAAGCGGTCCAGGACGCCTTCACCACGGCCGTACAGAAGTGGCCGGAGACCGGTGTGCCGCCGAGCCCGGCCGGATGGATCATCACCACCGCCCGCAACCGTGCCATCGACCGGCTGCGCCGCGAGTCGTCGAGGGAGGCCCGCCACAGCGAGGCCGCCCTGCTGTACGCGTCCGACGCGCCCGCCGAGGAGGGACCCGTGCGCGACGACCGGCTCCGCCTGATCTTCACCTGCTGCCACCCCGCACTCGCCACCCAGGCGCAGGTCGCGCTCACCCTGCGCCTGCTCGGCGGGCTCACCACCGCCCGGATCGCCCGCGCCTTCCTGGTGCCGGAACCGACGATGGCCCAACGACTCGTCCGCGCCAAGGCCAAGATCCGCGACGCGAGAATCCCGTACCGCGTGCCCCGCGACGCCGACCTCCCCGACCGGCTCAAGGGCGTTCTCGCCGTCATCTACCTGATCTTCAACGAGGGCTACACGGACTCGCCCGAACTCCGCGCCGAAGCCCTGCGCCTCGGCTGCCTCCTCTCCGAGCTGATGCCGGACGAGCCCGAGGTGATGGGCCTGCTCGCACTGATGCTGCTCATCGAGTCGCGCCGGGCCGCCCGCGAGGGCCCGAACGGCGAGCTGGTGCCGCTGCCCGAGCAGGACCGCGACCGGTGGGACGGCGAGCTGATCGCCGACGGCCAGTCACTCGTCCGGCGGTGCCTGCGGCTGAACAACCCCGGGCCGTACCAGATCCAGGCCGCGATCAACGCCGTGCACAGCGACGCGCCGAGCGCGGACGCGACCGACTGGGGCCAGATCCTCCAGCTCTACGACCAGCTCATGGCCGTCACCCCGAGTCCCGTCGTCGCCCTGAACCGGGCCGTCGCCGTCGCCGAGGTCGACGGTCCGCGCAAGGCCCTCGACCTCGTGGACGCGCTGGACCTCGACGACTACCACGTGCTGCACGCCGTACGCGCCGATCTGCTGCGCCGTCTTGGCCGTGACACCGAGGCGGTACGGGCGTACGAAGAAGCCATCACCCGCACGGAGAGCGCGGCGGAACGCGGCTACCTGGAACGCCGCCGCCGGGAGCTCGTCCGCATGTGACAGCCGCGAGGCGGAGGGTGACCATGGCGGCACCGGAATTTTTGCCGGTGCAAGAATGGTTGCTATATACACCTGACCGTCGAGACCACCCACGCACCAGCAGCGAGGCACCGTGAACCAGTCCAGCCCCGAGCAGCCCGCCGACATCGTCGCCCGGCTGCGCGCCACGTTCCGCACCGGCCGTACCAAGCCCGTCGAGTGGCGCACCGCCCAGCTGCGCCGCCTGCGTGACCTGCTCACGGAGCATGGCGACGACCTCGCCGCCGCCCTCCACGCCGACCTCGGCAAGAGCGCCGCCGAGGCCCAGCGCACCGAGATCGGCTTCACGATCCGCGAGATCGACCACACCCTCGACCACCTCGACGAGTGGCTCCGCCCCGAGTCGGCTCCCGTACCGGCCCACCTCGGCACGGACGCCACCGCCTGGACGCAGTACGACCCGCTCGGCGTCGTCCTAGTGATCGCGCCGTGGAACTACCCGGTGCAGCTGCTGCTGACCCCGGTCGTCGGCGCGCTGGCCTCCGGCGACGCGGTGGTCCTCAAGCCCAGCGAGATGGCCCCGGCCACCTCCGCCGCCATCGCCCAGCTGCTGCCTGCCTACCTCGACACCGACGCGGTCGCCGTCGTCGAGGGCGGCATCCCGGAGACTACGGCCCTGCTCGCCGAGCACTTCGACCACATCTTCTACACCGGCAACGGCGCTGTCGGCCGCATTGTCCTGCGCGCCGCCGCCGAGCACTTGACCCCGGTCGCCCTCGAACTCGGCGGCAAATCCCCGGCGTTCGTCGACCGCGACGCCGATCTCACTGTCGTGGCCGACCGGTTGGCGCGCGGTAAGTTCCTGAACGCCGGCCAGACCTGCGTGGCCCCCGACTACGTCCTGACCGACCCGGAGACCGCCGCCGCGCTCGAACCCCTGCTGGTGACCGCGGTCGAGAAGGTCTACGGCGCCGACCCGCAGACTTCCGGCGAGTACGGCCGGATCGTCAACGAACGTCACTTCGACCGGCTCGCCGGACTGCTCGACTCCGGCCGCGTGGTCGTCGGCGGACGCAGCGACCGTACGGACAAGTACATCGCGCCGACCGTCCTCGCCGACGTGGACCCGAAGGCGCCCGTCATGGCGGAGGAGATCTTCGGCCCGATCCTGCCGATCGTCACCGTCCCCGGCATCGACGCGGCGATCGACTTCATCAACGACCGCGACAAGCCCCTTGCCCTGTACGTCTTCACGGACTCCGACGACACCCGCGCCCGGATCGCCGCCGAGACCTCCTCCGGCGCCGTCGGCTACGGCCTTCCGCTCGCCCATCTCACCGTCTCCGACCTGCCGTTCGGCGGCGTGGGCGAGAGCGGCATGGGCAACTACCACGGCCGCTACTCCATCGAGACGTTCAGCCACCGCAAGGCGCTGTTGGAGAAGCCGCTGGCCTGACCGACGGGCTCCTATATCACCGGTCGCTTATATAAGTGCCCGGTGATACATTGGTGCTCATGCACGCCTTCGATGTGCTCGGGGACCCCGTGCGCCGCCGCATCCTTGAGCTGCTCGCCGAGGGCGAGCAGCCCGCCGGCACGGTCAGTGACGTCGTCCGGGGGGAGTTCGGGATAACGCAGCCCGCGGTCTCCCAGCACCTGAAGGTGCTGCGGGAGAACGGTTTCGCGACGGTACGGCCGGACGGCACCCGGCGCCTGTATGCGGTCAACTCCGAGCCGCTGCAGGACATCGACGCCTGGCTTGGCCAGTTCCGTCGCTTCTGGACCCCGCATCTGGACGCCCTGGCAACCGAGTTGGCCCGGGGCAAACGTGAGCGCCGGCTCCGCGAGGCCGACGGCGACATCCCGAGGAGCACCCCATGATCGACGTGACGCACCAGATCAACTCCGTGAGCCGCAAGGTCGGCCGACGTGTCTTCAAGGCCGGCGAGGCCCGCGTGGTGACCGTGAGCCAGTCCTACGACTCACCGGTCGACGACGTCTGGGACGCCTGCACCAACCCCGAGCGCATCCCGCGCTGGTTCCTGCCGGTCACCGGCGAACTGCGGCTGGGCGGGAAGTATCAGTTGCAGGGAAACGCGGGCGGCACCGTCGAGCGCTGCGACCCGCCCAAGAGCTTCTTCGCGACCTGGGAGTTCGGCGGCGAAGTGAGCTGGATCGAGCTGCGGTTGACGCCCGAGGGCGACGGCACGCGCTTCGAGTTGGAGCACATCGCCCATGTCGACGACACGAAGTGGGCCGAGTTCGGGCCGGGCGCGGTGGGCGTCGGTTGGGACTCGATCCTGCTGGGGCTCGGCGGCAATCTGTCGGACAGCGGTTCCGTGAAGCCCGAGGACGCGATGGCCTGGCTGGCCTCCGAGGAGGGGCGGCGCTTCGTCACGGCGAGCAGCGAGGCGTGGTTCGCGGCGAACGTGGCGAGCGGCGAGGACGAGTCGGTGGCCCGCGAGGCGGCCGACCGGACGACGGCCGCCTATACAGGGGCCGGGAGTTGAGGGTCGCAGCGCCTGAATCGCTGACCTGGGACCGATCGCCGTTGTAGCGTGCGCGCGGGATGTCACGGGTGATCGGAGCCAGGGATGAGCGTCGGCGGCGAGACGGTGTTGGTGACCGGCGGGAGCGGATTCGTCGGCAGCCATCTGGTCCGGCGGCTGCTGGAGCGCGGCTACCGGGTGCGCACCACTGTGCGGTCTCTCGGCAACGGGGCGAAGGTCGCGCCGCTGCGGGCGATGGGGGAGCAATTCCCGGGCGCGCTGGAGCTGTTCGAGGCCGATCTGCTGGCGGAGGGTTCCTTCGACGCGGCGATGGACGGCTGCCGGGTGGTGTTCCATGTGGCCTCGCCGTTCCTGATGCCGGAGAAGATCAAGGACGGTCAGAAGGACGTCGTCGACCCTGCCCTCACGGGCACCCGGAACGTCCTCGCCGGCATCGAACGCACCCCCACTGTCGAGAAGTTGGTGTTCACGTCCACGGTCGGGGCGATCTTCGGGGACTACGCCGACGTACGGGCGATGAAGGACGAGATCCTTTCCGAGGACTACTTCAACACCACCAGCACGGTCGAGAACAACCCGTACCACTACGCCAAGACGGTCGCCGAACAGGCCGCCTGGGACGCGCAGCAGGCGCAGGACCGTTGGCGGATGGTCTCCGTCAACCCCGGCCTGATCCTGGGCCCTTCACTGACCCCGGCCTCCGACTCCGGCAGCCTGTTCCTCCTCGACGAGCTGTTCAAGGGCTACTTCTTCTACGGGGCACCCGACTTCAGCTTCACCGTCGCCGATGTACGGGACGTCGCGGACGCGCACATCGCGGCGGCCGAACACCCCGACGCGCACGGGCGTTACATCGTCGCGGCCACCCGGATGGCGTCCTTCCTCGACATGTCACGAGCCCTGCGGCAGCACTTCCCGCGCACCTACCGGCTGCCTCAACACGGCCTGCCGCACTGGCCGGTGCGCATCCTGGGCCCGGCGTTCGGGCTCACCCAGGACTACATCCGCAAGCACCTCGGGATCAGGTTCACGGTCGACAACCGGCGCAGTGTCGAGGAACTCGGCATCGTCTACCGGCCGTTGGAGGAGACGCTTTTCGATCACTACCTGGCCTGGCGGCAGTTGAGGGAAGAGCGTTGACTGTTCGTCGTTCTTCGCCGTTCACTCCGCCGACCGGTCAAGCCTCTTGACTGGTTCAGACCAAAGGCGCTTGGGTGTGGCCCGATCACCTTTTCGGTGTCATGAGCCTGACCACACTCAACCGAAGGGCATTCATGCGAACCCCCCACGCCCTGCTCGCCGTCACCGCCGCGCTGGCCGCGACCTTCGTCTCTCCCTCGGCCGGAGCCGCCGACGCGGTTCCGGCCGCCGGCACCTACTACGTCCAGAGCGCCACGACCGGGCTCAACGCGGCCGACAAGGGGGGAGCGGTGGAGCAGCACAACCCCAAGGGCAACGAGGACCACCAGCAGTGGAACCTCCGGACGAGCGGGTCCTCGTACGTCCTGGAGAGCACCGACACGGCCGGCAGCTGTCTGGGCCGCTCGGGCAGTCAGGCGAAGACCGTCGCCTGCACGAGCGCCGACGCGGCCTGGCAGATCACGCCCATCGGCGGCGACCAGTACACGCTCCAAGTCCCGGGCACGACAAGCTACTTGACCGTGGGCGCCAAGCCCTCCGGCGCCAACTACCCGGCCCAGCTGGCCATCGGCTCCTCCGACAGCCTCGCCTCCTGGTACCTCACCCCGATCGCCTCGCCCACCAAGCCCATCCCCGCCCAGGACCAACGCACCCTGGACCAGGTCACGTTCCTCACCGCGCACAACGCCTACGCCAACGGAGTCGACGGCGGCTTCGCCCCGCCCTTCGTGAACTTCTTCCCGAACCAGTCCCGGGGCATCAACCAGCAACTCTCCGACGGCGTACGGGGATTCATGCTGGACATCCACCAGACATCCGACGGCGCGATCCTCTGCCACGACAGCTGCACGCTGGTCAGCAGCCCGGTCGCCCTCAACGTCGACCTCCAGCGCATGGTGGACTTCCTCAAGACGCACCCCGACCAGTTCGTCACCGTCTTCCTCGAGGACTACGTCGACCCGGGTGTCCTGCGCAGTGAACTCGCCCGCGTCAACGGCCTGTACGACGTGCTGTACCGCCCCGACCAGACCGGTGTGCGGCAGAACGGCTGGCCGAAGATGGCCGACCTGATCGCCGCCAACCACCGACTGCTGATCTTCACCGACCACAGCCGCGCCTCCGACGAGTCCGCCGGACTCACGCGGGACAGCTTCGGCGTGATGTACCAGCGCGAGTGGACAGTCGAGAACTACTGGTCCATGGGCTCCGGGGCGAGCTCCTCCGACTGGTCCTGCTACAGCCGGTGGTACGGCAACGACCTCAACGTCCCGCTGACCCAGACGTATGCGGGGTTCCGCCCGCTGTTCGTCATGAACCACTTCCGTGACGCCACCATCGCCGGCACGGCGCAGACCGACAACACCAAGGTGCTCGACCGGACCCAGCGGTTCTGCCAGCCGGCCGCCCGCAAGAAGCCCAACTTCCTCGCCGTGGACCGCTACGACCTCGGTGACCCGGCCTCCGCCGTCAACTCCCTGAACACCTACACGTATCCGTAAAGAGCGGGCGGCCGTGCGGCGGTCGTGTGCGAGGATCCGCTGATGACCTCTGAGAAGATCACCGCGGCCGCCGCGGGCACCTGGAAGCTCGGCGACCTGACCGTCAACCGCATCGGTTTCGGCGCGATGCGGCTGACGGGCAGCGCAGCCTTCAACCTCGGGACGCCGAGCGACCGCGACCGGTCGATCGCGGTGCTGCGCAAGGCGATCGAGCTGGGTGTGAACCACATCGACACGGCTGCCTTCTACTTCTCGTCCCTGCGGTCGGCCAACGAGCTCATCAACTCCGCGCTCGCTCCCTACGCGGACGACCTCGTGATCGCCACCAAGGTCGGTCCCTTCCGCAACTACTCGGGGGAGTGGGGCACGTCGGCCCGCCCCGACGACCTGCGCGGTCATGTCGAGGAGAACCTGCGGCAGTTGGGGCGCGACCACCTCGACGTGGTCTATCTGCGCCGGATGCGGCAGGACTCGATCGCCGAGCACTTCGGCGCGCTCGCCGAACTCCAGGAGGAGGGCCTGGTCCGCCACCTCGCGATCTCCGACGTCGAGCCGCGGCACCTCGCCGAGGCACAGGAGATCGCCCCCGTGGTGAGTGTGCAGAATCGGTTCGGGCTCGACTCGTCCAGCCCCGAGACCGACGACATGCTGCGGATCTGCGGGGAACAGGGCATCGCCTTCGTCCCGTTCTTCGCGATCGCGGGGGCGGCCGGGCCACAGGGCGCGACCACCGCCCACGACGCGGAGGTACTCGCCATCGCGGAAGCCCATGGCGTCACCCCGGCCCAGATCCGCCTCGCCTGGTCCCTCGCCCAGGGGCCGCACGTCCTCGCGATCCCGGGCACGGGCAACCCCGACCACCTCGCCGAGAACGTGGCCACGGGCGCGATCCGGCTGACCGAGGACGAACTGGCCGGGCTCAACGAGCTGCACCGCAAGGCCGGTTGAGCGACGGCGGGGCTCACACCACCCAGGTTCCGTCCCGCATCAGATGTCGCTGGGGCAGCTCGCGCACCTCGTGCCACGCCTGGACGGCGACCGGCCGCACCCGGAAGAAGGAGTAGGGCGCTCGGTCCTCGCGAGGATCCCAGCCGTACTTCGCGGGGAAGGCCTCGGCCGCCGCAGCCGGGACGTCCTGGGCGGTGAAGGCGGTCGCCTCGCCGTCGATCAGTACGACGTCCCGGGTGTCGGCGAAGGCGAGCCGGGTCCGTCGTCCGTCGCTGAGATTGCGGCCCGTGGGGTTCGTGGCCCGGGTGGACAGCCAGACGGCCTGCCCGTCCCAGACGAACCACAGCGGCACCAGACAGGGCAGCCCGTCGGTGTCCGCAGAGGCCACCCAGATGTCCGACTCCTGCTCCAGCCGGGCCAGTACGTCACGCCTGCGTTCTTCGGGGCCGCGGGGCGGCACGGTGATCTTCATGCCCGGGACGCTACCGGCGGCGCCCGCGCGGCACCTCGGGCCAGGGTCGTAGGACCCCGGACCGAGGTGAGAGCGCCCGAGCGTCAGCCCAGTTGCTCGTGCAGGAAAGGCACCGTGCTCGCCCAGGCGCGGGTGGCGGAGTCGGCGTCGTAGACCGGGCGGCCGTCGTTGAAGAAGGCGTGGTTGGCCGGGTAGAGGCGCAGGTCCGGGGTGATGCCGGACTGTTCCTGGATGGTCTTGCTCAGGGCGTCGAGGCCAGATACCGGGATGCTCTCGTCCAACTCGCCGTAATGGCCGAGGATTTGAGCCTTCAGGCCGGAGAAGTCGGGGAGTTCGCCCTGGATCACACCGTAGAAGGGCACCGCCGCGCTGACCCGGGGGTCGGCCGCCGCGAGGTACAGGACGAAGCCGCCGCCCATGCAGAAGCCGACCGCGCCGACCGTGTCCGAGGTGACCTCGGGCAGGGACAGCAGGTGGTCGACCGCGCCGGAGAGCAGTTCGACACCGCGGGCGACCGGGAGGGCCAGCATCATGCGCAGGGCCTCGTCGCTCTCGTGCGCCACGTTCCCGCCGTAGAGATCGGGGGCCAGCGCGACGAAGCCCTCCTGGGCGAGGCGGTCGGCGACGTCGGCGATGTGGTCGGTCAGGCCCCACCACTCCTGGATGACGATCACGCCCGGCCCCTGCCCGGACGGCGGCAGCGCGAGATAGCCGTGGGCGGTGCCCCCGGCGCTGGGAAAGGTGACGTTCTGACGGGCCGGGGCTCCGGTCGACTTCGGCAGTTCGGAGGACATGGCGCTCAACTCCTGTACGGCAAGGCTCGGTGGGGGCGTCGGGGCGGGCCCCGGCATGATCTCCAGATTCCCAGCCTGTCACGGCCGGCTTCGGAGGTCGCTCCGGCCCCTCCCTTCGCCCACCGGAGGCGGATCGGTGCCCGGGCCGCTGCCCTGCCCCGTGCGCACCACCCGTCCGGCGGCCACCTTCTGCAGCAGTCCGTACGCCAGCACGGGCAGCAGGATGTGCGGGCGGTCGGGCAGCGTCGTCGTGATGAGCACCGCGCTCGCGCTGCTGTTGTTCATTCCGCAGGCCAGCGTCACCGAGGCGCCGGCCCGGGCGTCGAGGCGCAGGGCCCGCGCGGCCACCCGGCCCAGCGTGAAGGACAGCCCGCACACCGTCGCGGCGACGGCGAGCGCGGCCACCAGGAGGACCGGGCGCGGATGGCGCAGGAAGGGACCGAGCACACCACTGGCGTTGACGTACGTCAGCAGCAGCGAACCCGGGAGCGCCGCCGGGACGGCCGTGGCGAGGAGCATGGCCAGCGCGCGCCGGGGCAGCACGAGGCGGCACAGGATGCCCGCCGCGCACGGCAGGACGACCGAGGTGAGGGCGAAGGCGTTCCCGGCCGAATGGGCGGCCGCGGCGAGTCTGCCCGCGTAGTCCCCCTGGAGCAGGGGGCACAGGACGGCCAGGGTGAGCGGGACGGTGAGGGGGCTCACCAGGGTGGAGGCGAGCACCAGGCCGACGGCTGTGGGCTGGTCGCCGTCCCCCTTCGCGGTCCACACCGTCGCCCCGGCCGCCACCGGCATGGCGACGACGAGGATCATCGCGGCGATCATGCCGCTGCCCCCGTCGTGGTCCGGCGAAAGACGCAGCGCGAGGGCGACCCCGGGGACGATCAGCAGCGGCACCAGGATGTGCAGCGCGAGGCCCGCGAGCAGGGCGGCGGGGCGTCGTACCAGCAGGCGCAGTTCACGCAGCGGCACCTGGAGACCGGCGCCGAACAGGACGAGGCCGAGGAGTAACTGGGGTGTTCTGAAGGGGAGTTCGGCGATACCCGTCGCATGCGGGTACCGGAGCCACAGGCCCGGGCCGGGCAGCACGGCCGCGGCGACATACGTCACGGCGACGGCTCGCCCCAGGTGGCGGCGCAGCAGGGTGAACAGGTGAGGTACGGAGGGAACCCTGGCGGGCTGGGGCTGGGGACACATCGCGGCGCTCTTCCGTCGTAGGACCTGGGCGGAGACGGAACGCCGGTATCGCGTGGAAGCTCGTCGACGCGCGCGGGGGAATGAGTGTGCGAAGCCCTGCGGTCATCGGCGACGGTCCCTTCCATAATGGGCACGCGGGAATGGGTACACGGGTGCGGTGACGAGACGGCACCCGAGTGACTACAATCCTGTAGACGGTCTACTGAACTGTAGACGAGGACGGGGTGAGGATCGTTCCCATGGCCGACGCGAAGGACGAACGCCGACCGGCGGGTGAGCTGGAGGCCACCGTCATGGCCGCCCTCTGGGCCGCCGGCGACCCGCAGACCCCCGGCGAGGTGCAGCTGAGCCTCGGCACGGGGCTGGCCCGCACCACCGTGACGACGATCCTGACGCGGCTGCACGACAAGGGTGTTGTCGATCGCCGGCGTCAAGGCCGGGGCTACGCCTACTTTCCGGTGCAGGACGCGCAGGGGCTCACCGCCCGCCGTATGCACACCGAGCTCGACCGGGACGCCGACCGGGAGACGGTCCTCGCCCGTTTCGTCGCCCAGCTCAGCGCCGACGACGAGCGTGTTCTGCGCGACCTCCTGGAACCATGACACCCTGAGCGTGATGAAACTCGGTGAGCGATGATCGCCCTGCTGCTCCTCCCGCTCGTGCTGCCGTTCGCGCTGCGGTCGCCGGCCCGGCGTGCCCTGGAGCGGCTCACGCCGGTGGCCGCGCTGTGGCTGCTCACCGGCTCCGCGGTGATCGCGGCCGGTTGTTCTCTCGCCGCGCTCGGTGTGTTCGTCCTGACCGGACTGCTCCGGCTGCCGTTGTTCGCGGCGCTCGGTGAACTCGTGCACCCGTTGCGCACCTCCGCCAACGGTCTCGTGGTACCGGCGGCCGTGGTGTCGGCCGGTGCTCTCGCCGGGTGCGCCTGGTCGCTGACCCGGTGGGCGCTGCGGCAGTCCCGTGCCCTCCGTGACGCTCGCGCGCAGGCCGGGTGCGGGCCCGCCGCGGGCGACCTGTGCGTGGTCGAGTCCGCGCACCCGGACGCGTACGCCCTGCCCGGACGGCCGCACCGCATCGTCGTCACCACCGGGATGCTGCGCAGTCTCGACGCCGCCGAGCGCGAGGCGCTGTTCGCGCACGAGCGGGCGCACAACGCGGGCGGCCACCACTACTTCCTCGCCGCCGCCGAACTCGCCGCCCGCTGCCACCCCGCGCTCCGCCCGGTCCGCGACGCGATCCGGCTCGCGGCCGAACGCGCCGCCGACGAGGCTGCCGCCAGGGTCGTAGGCGACCGGCGCCTGATCGCCCGCGCCATCGCCCGAGCGGCCCTCGCCGGACAGTCGGCCCGCGCCGCGCGCCCGGACTTCGTCCCCGGCGCCACGACAGGGCCGGTCCCGCAAAGGGTGAAGGCCCTCCTGGCGACCCCGCACGTCACCCACCGTGCCGCCGCCTGTGGACTTGCCGCCCTGCTCATCGCCTGCGCCAC
Source organism: Streptomyces xylophagus (assembly GCF_000716435.1). Taxonomy (GTDB): domain Bacteria; phylum Actinomycetota; class Actinomycetes; order Streptomycetales; family Streptomycetaceae; genus Streptomyces; species Streptomyces xylophagus. The sequence goes on along the minus strand of NZ_JNWO01000003.1, from coordinate 111,356 downwards.
GGTCTCTTTCGCGGCCTCGGCGACCGGGATGGTCGACGTCCACCATCGGGTGGAGGTGGCTCAGGGGGAGGAGGCGGGGTGACGGGCGCCCCGCTGACCTGCAGATATGCCCGGCCGCCCGGGACTCCCTGAAGTTCGGGAAACCCCGTCGGCTCACCTCTCTCCGGCTCGGACTGGCATCCGTGACGTTTTACGTATAACCTCACCCGTCAATCCCACCGAACGGAACCCGCACGGAGACCCCCCGATGAGCCGTATCGCCCTGGTCACCCTCGTCGTCGACGACTACGACGAGGCGATCCGCTTCTACACCGAAGCCCTCGGCTTCCGCCTCGTCGAGGACGCGGCCCGCCCCGACGGCTCCCGCTGGGTCGTCGTGACGCCGCCCGGCACGGACGGCGACGGCACCGGACTGCTGCTCGCCCGTGCCAAGGGCGAGGACCAGCGTGGCCGGGTCGGTGACCAGACCGGTGGGCGCGTCGGGTTCTTCCTGCACACCGACGACTTCGCCCGCGACCACGCCCGCATGCTCGCCGCGGGCGTGACCTTCCTGGAGGAGCCGCGCCACGAGCCGTACGGCTCGGTCGCCGTCTTCCAGGACCTGTACGGAAACCGCTGGGACCTGCTCCAGCCCGCCGCCTGACCCGAACCCGCTCACCCGAGAACCGTCGAGGAACGACCGCACATGACTTCTACGCGCATAGACCCCGAGATCATCCGCCGGCTGCCCAAGGTCGTGCTGCACGACCACCTCGACGGCGGCCTGCGCCCCGCCACCGTGGTGGAGCTCGCGGAATCGGTCGGCCACACCCTGCCCACCACCGACCCGGACGAGCTCGCCGCCTGGTACTTCGACGCCGCGAACTCCGGTGACCTGGTGCGCTACATCGCCACCTTCGAGCACACCCTCGCCGTGCTGCAGAACCGCGAGGGCCTGCTGCGCGTCGCCGAGGAGTACGTCCTCGACCTCGCCGCCGACGGTGTTGTGTACGGCGAGGTGCGCTATGCCCCCGAGCTGAACACCAATGGCGGGCTCACGCTCGCCGAGGTCGTCGAGACCGTCCAGGAGGGTCTCGCCGCCGGTATGGCGAAGGCCGCGGCGGCGGGGACGCCGGTCCAGGTGCGGACGTTGCTGTGCGGGATGCGGATGTTCGACCGGGTCGGCGAGGCCGCCGACCTCGCGGTGGCCTTCCGGGACGCCGGTGTCGTCGGCTTCGACATCGCCGGTGCCGAGGACGGTTTCCCGCCCGCCGACCACCTCGCCGCCTTCGAGCACCTGCGCCGCGAGAGCGTCCCGTTCACCATCCACGCCGGTGAGGCGCACGGCCTGCCCAGCATCCACCAGGCCCTCCAGGTCTGCGGCGCCCAGCGCATCGGCCACGGCGTCCGCATCACCGAGGACATCGTCGACGGCAAGCTCGGCCGCCTCGCGGGCTGGGTCCGTGACCGTCGTATCGCCCTGGAGATGTGCCCGACCTCCAACCTCCAGACGGGCGCCGCCACTTCGATCGCCGAGCACCCCATCACCGCCCTGAAGGACCTCGGCTTCCGCGTCACCCTGAACACCGACAACCGACTGGTGTCCGGTACGACGATGACGCGCGAGATGTCCCTCCTGGTCGAGGAGGCGGGCTGGAGCGTCGAGGACCTGCGCACGGTCACGGTGAACGCCCTGAAGAGCGCGTTCATCCCGTACGACGAGCGCAAGGCCCTCATCGAGGACGTCGTCCTGCCGGGTTACGCCTCCGCGCTCTGAAGCAGCCCCCGCACATACTGGGCCTGTCCGACGTGCTCCAGATCGTCGGACAGGACGCTGACCAGCCGCACGCCCAGACTGACCGGCGGGTCCCAGCGCTCGTCCACGATCCGCTCGTAGTCCTCCGGGGTCAGCCCGCGCAGGTACTCCAGGGTCTGCTCGTGTACGGCGTCGTAGTACCCGGTCAGCTGCCCGGCCGACTCGACGCGCACCTTGCCGACCTGCTCGGAGGTGTGGCCGTATCCGTGGTCCCGGGGCGGTAGATCGAGTCCGAAGCGCTTCTCCCAGCCCTGGGTGAGCCACACCTGGTCGAGGCCGGCGGCATCGGCGACATGGTCGTCCTGGATGCGCGTGAGATGCCAGATCAGCCAGGCGATGGAGTTGGCGTCGGCGCCCACGCGCGCGTGCAGTTGGTCCGGGGTCAGGCCGTCGAGGGCGGCATGGACTTCTTCCTGGATACGGCCGTAGGCGTCAATGAGGATGTCGTTGGCATGCATACGGCCACCTTCGCGCATTGTCGTTCGTCACGCGGGCGGAGTCCCGGTTTCGAGGAGGGTCATGAGCGCCCTCGCCGCCGGACTGGTGGCCTGGGGAGGCGGCAGCAGTGCGACCGTCTCGTAGACCTCCTCGCCGGTGCCCTTGAGGGGGAGTGCGGTGAGGGGCTCGCGCTTGTGGCGGAAATGCTGGGGGACCACCGCGATACCGAGGTTCTCGTCGATCAGGTCGAGGAGGCTGTGCACGTCGTTGACCTCCAGTGCGACCGTCCGCCGTACGCCCGCGGTGGCGAAGACGGCGTCGGTGGTGCGGCGCGAGGCCCAGTCCGGGTGGAAGTCGACGAAGACCTCGCCGCCGAGATCGTCCGGAGTGACCGCCGCGCCGACCTGTGCGAGCCGGTGGCTGGGATGGCACAGCACGGTCATCGGCTCGCTGGTGAGGGACACCGAGCGCAGCTGGTCGGTGTCCGCCTGGGTGCGGTAGGCGAAGGCCAGGTCGAGGCGCCCGGCCGCGACCTCCTCCGCCAGCGCACCGGAGCCCGCCTGCCGCAGCCGGATCTCCACGTCGGGATGCCGGCGCCGGAACGCGGCGAGCAGCCCCGCCACATGCACCCCGGCGATGCACTGCTCGGTGCCCAGGGAGAGGGTGCCGCGCAGCACGCCCTGCACCGCGGCCACCGCCTCGTGCGCCGACCGCACCTGCGCCAGAATGCGCTCCGCCTCGCCGAGCAGCGCCCGGCCGGCCTCCGTGAGCGTGACCCGGCGCGTGGTGCGGACGAACAGCGGGGTCTGCAACTCCCGCTCCAGGGCACGGATCGACGCCGACAGGCCCGACTGGGACACCATCAGCCGCTCGGCCGCCCGGGTGAAGTGCTGGTCCTCGGCCACGGCGATGAAATGCTGGAGATGACGCAGTTCCATGATTGAGAAGCGTAGCCGCTGAATTCCATCGGATTCTTCTGTTGGACCACTGCCCGCAGGTCGGACAGAGTGGACGACGGTTCCCTGGAACCGGTATCTCGTGTGCCAACCCCTCTGGAGTCGCGTTGTACACCGCACACCCCGACCGCTACACGGACCTGCCCTACCGGCGCACCGGACGCAGCGGCCTGAAACTTCCCGCGATCTCGCTCGGCCTGTGGCACAACTTCGGGCCCGACCGCCCGGTCGACACCCAGCGCGCCATCCTGCGCCGCGCCTTCGACCTCGGCGTCACCCACTTCGACCTGGCCAACAACTACGGCCCGCCCCCCGGCGCCGCCGAGTCCGCCCTCGGCGAGGCGCTGAAGGCGGACTTCGGGTCGTACCGCGACGAGCTCGTGATCTCCACCAAGGCCGGCTATCTGATGTGGCCCGGCCCCTACGGCGAGTGGGGTTCGCGCAAGTACGTGCTGTCCTCGCTGGACCAGAGCCTGAGCCGGATGGGCCTGGACTACGTCGACATCTTCTACTCGCACCGCCCCGACCCGGAGACTCCCCTGGAGGAGACGATGGGCGCCCTGCACTCCGCGGTCCAGCAGGGCAAGGCGCTCTACGTCGGCATCTCCAACTACTCGGCGGAGCAGACCCGGGAGGCCGCCCGCATCCTCGGCGAGCTGGGCACCCCGCTCCTCATCCACCAGCCGCGCTACTCGATGCTCGACCGCCGCCCCGAGGACGAGGGCCTGCTCGACGCCCTCGACGAGTTGCAGGTCGGGTCCATCGTCTTCTCCCCGCTGGAGCAGGGGCTGCTCAGCTCCCGCTACCTCGACGGCATCCCGGAGGGGTCCCGGGCGGCGAGCGACAGCCCGTTCCTGAACTCCGACGCCGTCACCGAGGACCTGGTGGGACAGCTCCGGGCCCTCGACGACATCGCCAAGGGACGCGGTCAGACCCTGGCCCAGCTCGCCCTCGCCTGGGTGCTGCGCGGCGGCCGGGTGACCTCCGCGCTGGTCGGTGCGAGCAGCCCGCAGCAGATCGAGGACAGCGTGGCGGCCACCCGCAACCTGGACTTCGACGCCGACGAGCTGGCCCGCATCGACGCGATCGTCAGGCCGTAACGGCTAGGCGGTCAGCTGCTTGCTGACCTCCCAGAGACGGGCCGCCGCCTCCGGGTCCACGGCGCGGGGGAGCACCCCGGGGATCGTGTCCCCGCCGGCCCAGGCGGCCTCGTTCTCGGGGGCCACCAGCGGGCTGATGTCGACGTTCTCGCAGTAGACGCCGCCCAGGCCGTCGAGCTGCGGGCTGGTCGCGCACCAGACGCTGGTGGCCGCGCCCTGCTGAACGTTCTTCATCTGGCGCTCGGGGTCGCGGATGGGCCTGCCCTCGTTGTCTAGCGCACCCGCAGCCTGGAGCATCTTCGGGTCGATGTGCCTGACCAGTCCGGTGTCGATGATCAGGCCCGGGTGCACGGCGAAGGCACGGATGCCCTGTGCCTTGCCGCGCCGGTCCACCTCCACGGCGAAGAGGGCGTTGGCCGTCTTCGACTGGCCGTAGGCGAGGAACGGCTCGTACGTCCGGTGCTCGAAGTTCAGGTCGTCGAAGTCGACGCCGGCGAAGCGGATGCCCCGCGACGACAGCACCACGACCCGCGCGCCCTTCGCCGCGACCAGCGCGGGCCACAGCCGGGTGGTCAGCTGGAAGTGCCCGAGGTGGTTGGTGGCGAACTGTGCCTCGTAGCCGCGCGCGTCCCGCGCCAGCGGCGTCGCCATGATCCCGGCGCTGTTCACCAGGAGGTGCAGCGGGCGCCCGGAGGCCAGGAACTTCTCCGCGAAGGTGTCGATGGACGCCGGGTCCAGCAGGTCGAGGTGCTCGACCTCGGCGCCGGGGACATCCTTGACGGCGGCCCGGGCGCGCTCGACATCCCGTGCCGGTACGACGATCTCGGCGCCGGCTGCGCGCAGGACGCGGGCCGTCTCCAGACCGATGCCGGAGTAGCCGCCGGTGACGATCGCGACCTTGCCGGTCAGGTCGATGCCCTTGATCACCTCCTCGGCGGTCGATGCTGCGCCGAAGCCGGAATTCAGGGGCTGCTGTGCGGTGGTCATGTCTGCTCTCTCCTCATCAGCTTGGGCTGTCCGGACCACCGTAGGTCGACCGTTCCGTACGATGAATACTTGAGAATCCGCATTACTTGCGTGATAGTTCGAGCATGTCTGCCGATCCACTGTCCGACGCCCTCGCCGTCGCCGATGCCCGCAGTGTGTTCTCCGGTGGCTTCACGGCCGGCGGGGACTGGGCGATCGAGCTGCGCGGACGTCACCGGCTGAAGGTGAAGGCCGTGCTGCGCGGCAGCTGTCTGCTGGTCCGTGAGGGCGGCGGTGAACCCCTGCGGCTCTCCGAGGGGGACGTGGTGGTCTCCGACGGCGACCAGCCGTACGTGCTGTGCAACCGGCCCGGCGTCGAACCGACCGACCCCGCCGACGTGGTCATGGACCCGGCGACGCGGATGGCCCGGCTCGGCCAGGGCGACGCGGTGGACGTCTCCTGTGTGTCCGGGCACATCGACCTGAGCCGGGACCGCGGCGACCTGCTGCGCCGGGCGCTGCCGGAGCTGGTCCACGTCCGGGCCGACTCGCCCGAGGCCGGCGTACTGCGGTGGCTCATCGGGCAGTTGGTGGCGGAGATGAGGACGAGTCGGGCCGGTGTCGAGTTCGTCTCGGCGCAGCTCGCGCAGCTGATGTTCGTGCAGGTGCTGCGGATCTGCCTGATCGAGGCGGACGGGCTGCCGCCCGGCTGGCTGCGTGCCCTCGCCGACGAACGGCTCGCCCCGGCGCTGCGCCTGATGCACGGCGACCCGGCCCACCCCTGGCAGCTGGAGGAACTGGCCCAGGCGGCGGCGATGTCCCGCACCACGTTCGCCGTACGGTTCAAGGAAGCGGCCGGGGTACCGCCCCTGACGTACCTGCTGAACTGGCGCATGAGCCTCGCTGCCCGGGCCCTCCGTCAGGACACCGCCCCGGTCGGGACGCTCGCCCGTTCCGTCGGCTACACCTCCGAGAGCGCCTTCAGCAACGCGTTCAAGCGGGCGGTCGGTGTGGCACCGCGGCGGTACCGCGAGGAGGCTTTGGCCAAGAGCTGAACCGCTGGGGCTGGCCTTTCGTACGACAGGCCAGCCCCAGCGGAGAAACTCCTCGCAGACGCCGGCCCTCAGGCCCCGGCGGGTACCCGGTCGAGGAACCCGAGCACGGAGCGGATACGACCGTCCGCGTCCAGCGTGATCACATCGAACCCGGCGACGGGTGCGGTGCCGTCGGCCTCGCTGACCAGCTCCCAGGCGAAGCGCGCGGTGTCGTGGTGCCCGTCGACGGCGCCCAGCGGACGGAAGGCGAACCCCGGGAACTGTTCGTGCGCCCCGGCGATCAGCCCCGCGATCTCCGCGTGGCCGGTGACAGTCGCCAACGGGTCGGTGTAGGTACCCTCGACGGACCAGGCGGCGGCGACCGCCTTCGCCAGTGCCTCCGGCTCGCCCGCGTTCCAGGCCTCGAAGTAGCGGGCGACGGCACTCTCGTATCGGTCGGTGTTCGCGGACATGGTGAATCAGCCTCCATCGAGGTCGTTCATGCTGGTCAGGGACCGGATGTCGGTGCGTGCCGACCCGGTGCCTCCACCATGCCGGGGCTCGCGGGAAGCGTCGATTACCCCTCGGGTAATGACGGCGGAAGATCGCCGGAAAGGGCACCCGAAGCATTTCAGCCAATAGAGGCTGTGAATATGCCAAGAGACTGGCTAAAAAGTCGTGGTGACAGTGTTTCAGGAGTGAACATACTCGTCTGCTAGGGCATAACTTCACGAGGCAAATCCGCCATCGTGCGCACCACCTGAGCCACCCGAGCCGCCATCAGAGCCGCATGGAAAGCGAGGCCCGACCGGCAATCGAGACACGCGACGGGGGAGTGATCGTGCACGACGAATTCCTGTGCCATGTCACCGCGTACGGCAGCTGCGGCGGCAAGCGCGTCGGGGTGCCTTTGGGAACCTACCGCGCTCCCACCCTGGCACTCGCCTTGTGGTGGTTACGGGACCGTGCGGTCTGGATGGCCGACCGGCTCGACCCGCAACCGGAGAACCCGCGCTTCCCCAGGCGAGCCCTGGTGCCGGTCGCCGACTCGGTGGTCGACGTGCCCAGGGCGTTACGCACCTGGAGCGGTGACGTCTCCCAACAGGAGGTCGTGGCCTACGAGTTGGCGGCCGGCCGATTAGTACGGATCGCCATCAGTGACGACACCACCGAGTACGAGCTGCTCGCCGAATCGGTGGACGCCCTCCGTATGCAGCGGACCACTCCGGCACTCGTCGTCCCCGTCGCCTGACATGTGTCGCCCGCGGTACACCCCTGACCGCTGACCGGGCGCACAGGTGAACGAATCGGTAGAATTCGGGGCATGTCAGAGCGGCCGATGGCGCCGACAGCGCCCGAACTCCTGCTGGAGACCGAGTCGGGCTCCACGGTCATGACCCCGAGCCGCGACTACCACGTCGGGCGCGACCCCCTCAGCGACATCGTCATCGACGACGCCCGGGTCTCCTGGCACCACGCGGTGCTGCGACCCGAGGCCGACCACTGGACGCTGGCGGACGAGCACAGCACGAACGGCACCTACGCCGACGGTCGCCGTGTCCAGGAGTGGGGCGTCGGTCCGGGCAGCGTGATCCGCTTCGGCAATCCGGCCGACGGTCCGTGCGTCACTCTGGCCGACCGCCCCGCCCCGGCACCCGAACGCCCCTCGGCCGTGTCCATGCCCGCCTTCACCGGCACGTTCCGGCAACCGACCACCGTACGGCCGCTGCCCGCCCGTACCGTCCGCATCGGCAGGGCCGCCGACAACGACCTCGTCGTCGACGACCTGATCGTCTCCCGCCGCCACGCCGAACTGCGCGCCATGCCGGACGGCACGTACGAGATCGTCGACCTCGGCAGCCACAACGGCACCTACCTCAACGGCCAGCCCGTCGCCCGCGCCCCGGTCGGGCCGGGCGACATCGTCGGTATTGGACACTCCGCGTTCTGTCTCGTCGGCGACCAGCTGCAGGAGTACGTCGACACCGGCGAGGTCTCCCTCGACGTACAGGACCTCACGGTCGCCGTCGACCGCGGCCGTAAGGTCCTCCTCGACCAGGTGTCGTTCCCGGTCGGCGAGAAATGCCTGCTCGCCGTCGTCGGACCCAGCGGCGCCGGCAAGTCCACGCTTCTCAACGCGCTCACCGGCCAGCGCCCCGCCGATCGCGGCACCGTCCTGTACGACGGACGCGACCTCTACCGCGACTATGCCGAACTGCGCCAGCGCATCGGCCTCGTCCCGCAGGACGACATCCTGCACGCCCAGCTGACCGTCCACAGCGCCCTGTCCTACGCGGCCGAACTCCGCTTCCCCCAGGACACGGCCAAGGCCGAGCGGCGCGCCCGGGTCGACGAAGTCGTACGGGAACTCGGCCTCGAACAGCGCGCCGGGCAGCCCGTGCACAGCCTCTCCGGCGGCCAGCGCAAGCGCGTCAGCGTGGCCCTGGAACTGCTCACCAAGCCCTCGCTGCTCTTCCTCGACGAACCGACCTCCGGCCTCGACCCGGGCATGGACCGCTCGGTGATGCACATGCTGCGCGGCCTCGCCGACGACGGCCGTACCGTCATCGTCGTCACCCACAGTGTCCTCAGCCTCGACGTCTGCGACCGGCTCCTGGTGCTCGCGCCCGGCGGCAAGGTCGCCTACTACGGACCGCCCGACGACGCCCTCGCCTTCTTCGGCTTCGAGCACTGGCCGGAGGCGTTCGAGGCCTTCGAGCGGGACCAGGAGCGGGACTGGGCGAGGGAGTTCGCGGAATCGCCCTTCCAACGCCAGTACATCCGCAACTCGACCGCGCAGCCCCACCAGCTCGGCTCCGGCCCCGTCGCCGTGGCGCCGCCGCCCCGGCCCCGCAGCCGCAGCGCACAACTCGGCACCCTGGTCCGCCGCTACACCGCGGCCCTCGGCGCCGACCGGACCTTCCTCGCCATCATGATCGCGCTGCCGTTCGTGATGGGTGCGATGGCCCGCGCGCTCGCCGGGAGCAGGCTGACCCAGGAGACGGCGATGAACGCGCTGCTCATCCTGTGCGTCGGCGGTGTGCTGACCGGCGCGGCCAACGCCGTGCGCGAACTCGTCAAGGAACGGGCGATCTACCGGCGCGAGAGAGCCGTCGGCCTGTCCAGATCGGCGTATCTGTTGTCCAAGGTCGTCGTGCTGGGCGCGATCACCGTGGCGCAGGCCGTGGTGCTCACCCTGGTCGGCCTGTTCGGCGTCGACCTCAACGCGCCGGGCGGCAAAGGGGTGTTGATGCCACCCCTGATCGAAATCACCGTGGCCGTGGCCCTGTTGGCCTTCACGGCGATGATGCTCGGCCTGCTGGTCTCCGCGATGGTGCGCAAGGAGGAGGTGACGATGCCGCTGCTCGTGCTGCTCGCCATCGTCCAAGTGGTGTTCTGCGGCGCCCTGTTGAAACTGCACGGTGTACCCGGCCTCGAACAGCTCTCCTGGCTGGTGCCCTCGCGATGGGCGCTCGGCGGGATGGCCGGCACCGTCGGGCTGGCCCGGATCGTGCCGGGCGAGCTGACCGGCGATCCGCTGTTCCGGCACTCGGCCGGGGTGTGGCTGCTCAACATGGGCATGCTGGTCGTGCTGTCGCTGCTCTTCGGCATCCTGGTGTCCCGACTGCTGCGGCGGCACGAACCCGCCGTGATGCGGAAGTAGGGCGCCACGATGACGACCCCCGGCTTCCGGCCCACGCACGTCGTCCCCGAGCACGGGATGCCCGCCTGGGAGGCCCCGGACCCCGCCCGCCCCACCGTGCCGCTCGATGCGCTGCTGCCCGTGCAGTTGTTGGAACGGCGCGGCGACTGGGCCCATGCCCTGTGCTCCAACGGCTGGTCGGCGTGGGTCGACGGCCGCCATCTGATTTCCGTCTCCCAGGACCCGCCCGCCGCCGGTGGCCCGCTGACCCGCACCGCCGACCCACGCCCGCTGCTCGCCCGCGCCGAACAGGCCCTCGTCCGCTACCGCAGCGCCGTGGAGGATCTCGCGGGCGGCGGCCTCGACGGCGCGTCCTTCGAGGCCCGCACCAAGGGCCTGCGGATCGGAGTGGTCGTCGACGGCGAATCCGTCTGGCTCTACGACGCCGACCACGAGCGCTGGGTGTACGGCGACGGCACCCGGCTCAGCACCTACGCCTCCGACGACGGACCCCACGCCGAACCGGCCGACCCCGGCCACGCTCCCACCCAGGTCGTGAGTCCCGATGGCCCGTGACGCGAGCCTCTTCTCCGGCCGTCCCTCCGAGCTGATCGGGCAGCAGATCGCCGGATACCGCATCGAGGACGAGATCGGCCGCGGTGGCATGGCCGTCGTCTACCGCGCCCACGACCTGCGCCTCGACCGCACGGTCGCCCTCAAACTGCTCGCCCCCGAACTCGCCCGCAACGACACCTTCCGCAAACGCTTCACCCACGAGTCCCGCGTCGCCGCCGCGATCGACCACCCGCACATCGTGCCCGTCTTCGAGGCGGGCGAGACGGACGGCGTCCTGTACATCGCCATGCGCTACGTCTCCGGCAGCGACCTGCGTCATCTCCTGGACCGGGCGGGCCCGTTGGCGCTCCCGACGGCCACGCGCATCGCCACGCAGGTCGCGTCCGCGCTGGACGCGGCCCACGAGCACGGGCTGGTCCACCGGGACGTGAAACCCGGCAACATCCTGGTCGCCCGGGGTACCGACGACGACCACCCCGAGCACGTGTACCTCACCGACTTCGGCCTGACGAAGAAGTCGCTGTCCCTGACCGGGTTCACGACCGTGGGGCAGTTCGTCGGCACGCTCGACTACGTGGCTCCTGAGCAGATCTCCGGGCGGCCGGTCGACGGGCGGTGCGATGTGTACGGCCTCGCCTGCGTCGTCTACGAGACCCTCGCGGGGCGGCCGCCGTTCCGGCGCGACGACGACATGGCTCTGCTGTGGGCCCACCAGTACGACGTGCCGCCGGCGGTCACCGAGTCCCGGCCGGAGCTGCCGGCTCACGTGGACGCGGTCTTCGCGAGGGCGTTGGCGAAGAGTCCGGATGATCGGTACGAGTCGTGCCTTGCATTCGTCACGGAGTTGCGGGGTGGTGTTGCCGGGCATGCGGCGACGGAGGTGGATCTGCGGGTGGGTGGAGTACCGGACAGGCGGCCACCGGCGCCGCCGCGGTGGGCGGAGCCGGTGTTCAGGCGGCTGAACTAGTTGTCTGTCGTCTGCGGGTTCGTTGTGGCTGGTCGCGCAGTTCCCCGCGCCCCATTCAACGGCACGCGTCGCGCCGACACCCTGCGATGCCCGATGCGCCAACTCGCCCCCACCCGCACCACCGTGTCGACATACGTCACCGATCCGCATGAGCCGTCCGCCTTGATGCCCAGACCCTTTGACCGGACCCGGGCGCCTCCCTCGGCCAGCTCCTCGATCACCACGTTCGTGACGTGATGCGCGACGGGGTTCCCTGCGCCCAACGCGAGGGACGCGTCCACGAGTTCGGCCAGGCCGGTGACCGTGCCCTGGCCGAAGTCGGTCAGGTCGTACTCGACGTCCGGGGTGAACACCTCGGCCATGCGGTCCAGTTCGCCCTCGTCGGCCAGGTGACCGTGCAGTGCGATCAACTCCGTTATGGCCAGGCGGTCTTCGAGGAGCAACGCCATGTCTGTCCTTCCCTCGGCTGCGCGCACACTCTCACGCCGGAGGCTGCGGCTGCGCGGGAATTTCGATCTCGCCCCGCCGGTGTACGGGCCTCGCCAGCAGTGCTCCCAGGAATCCCGCGACCAACCCCCACAGCGCGGCGAGCCCCACCGCGGACCACAACTCGGGCTTCAGGAACAGGTCTCCGGACAGGCCGCCGCCCACGTCGCCGATGCCGAGGAGGGAGAGGCCGTAGTGGGCGGAGACGCGGCCGACGAGGCAGATCATGAGGACGGCGAGGGCGAAGGCGACGGCCAGGTGGACGGCGTGCTGCCAGGCGCGTACGTGGGCCGGTGAGCGGGCGGCCATCAGGAAGGCGGCGGCCAACAGCAGGACCGCGTCCATCACCAGGAGCCACCACACCCTGCCGTCGTAGGAGGCGAGCGAGCTGAGGTTGAGCGTGGAGATGTCCGGGGTGCGCAGTACCTCGTCCAGCAGGTGGGGCATGGGCAGGCCGAAGGGGCCGTCGACGCGGCCGTTCCAGGTGGCGCCCAGGCCGATCGTCAGGGTCAGCCAGACCAGGTTCGGCATGCCGAGCAGGATCAGGGCGAAGGTCTGGCCGGCGTACCCGCGTGTCGCGGCGACGACGAGGGACATGGCGACGCCGAGCGCGACGTAGGCGAGCAGGAGGGCCACCACGGCGTACGCGGCCGGGCGTACGGATGCGTGGAAGCGCAGCAGCCGGGCCGGGAGCGGCGCTCTTGGCGACACCAGGAGGGCCAGCACCAGGACCCCCGCCAGCCACAGCAACCCGAAGAGCACGGTCTGCGCTACGTCCGCCTCGAAACCGACCTCGGGTGACGCGCCGAGCAGGTCGCCGATGTCGCCGAGTGTTCCGCTGCCGAGGGAGATCGAGAACTTCTGGCGCGCGCCGAGAGCCAGTCCGATCAGGGCGAGCAGCCACAGGACGGCGATGCGGGCGGCCCAGCCGGCCAGTTCCGCGGCCGAGGCGACCGCGCGGTGCCGCAGGGGCCGTAGGAAACCGGTCGCGGTCGCCAGGGCGCCGGCCAGGGTCACCGAGAGGGGGATGACGGTCATGCCGGCTTTTGTGTCGGCCAGGGCGCCGGCGTTCCCGGAGAGTTTCACCGTGCCGCCGACGGCCGTCACCACCGTTGCCGTGACGACCCGGGGGAACGCGCCGTCGGGGAGGTCCGTCGCGCCCGCCGCCCACAGGCCCAGCGCGGCGACCACGCCCATGGTGAGCATCCCGGCCAGCACCGTGCTCAGGGCCTGGACCCAGCCGTGGCGGGCGACTGCCTGGTCAGAGGGGGTTCGGGGGGTCACGTCTGCCACGCTAAGCAGCCCCCGGGAAGCGCGCCCGCCGGGAGGGCCGTCCGCGTCGGCTTGCGGGCGGACCGGGACCGGAGCACACAATGGGTTCGTTGTGGATAAAGCGGCATGGATCTGTATAGATCGCCTGAAATGCCGCTCGAGCCGCGTCGGGAAGAAGAGCTCGTGAGCGTCGAACCTCCGTCTTCAGGCCGCCCCACCGGACCGCCCTCAGGCCCGCTGTCGGGACCCTCCCAGCCGCCTTCGGGCCCGCCCTCGCAGCCCTCGGGCAGCGGCGGCGCCGGGGCACCGGAGCCGCACCGCCCCTGGTGGAAGTCGGCGCCGCGCGTCGCGATCCTCACGACCGCCGTCGTGGCCGCCGTCGTCCTGGCCATCGTCTTCACCAGCTCCGGCGGTGGCTCCGGCAAGACGGCGACCAAGGGCGAGGTCTTCCTCCAAGCCGCGGCCAAGACCGGGCCCGACCCGTTCACCGAGTCCACGGCGAAGGAGAACTCCGCCCCGCCCGTCTCCGCCTCGCCCACCGCCTCGGAACCGGTGAACGCGGTACGCGGCGTCGACGGCGGCGCCCCCGGCCTCTACGGGGGCACCCAGAACGTCTCCAGCTGTGACGTGGAGAAGCAGATCAAGGCGCTCCAGGCGGCCCCGGCGAAGGAAAAGGCCTTCGCGTCCGTCGTCGGCGTCCAGCCCGCCGGAGTCCCCGCCTACCTGCGCTCGCTCACCCCCGTACAGCTGCGGATGGACACCCGCGTCACCAACCACGGCTACCGCGACGGCGTCGCCACCAGCTACCAGGCCGTCCTCCAGGCGGGTACCGCCGTCCTCGTCGACAGCCACGGCGTGCCTCGCGTGCGCTGCGCCTGCGGCAACCCGCTCTCGCCGCCCGTCGCCCAGCAGACCACCCCGAAGCGGACCGGCGACACCTGGTCGTCGTACCGGCCGCAGAACGTCGTCGTGGTCACCCCCGCACCGCAGATCATCAACATCTTCGTGATCTACGACCCCCACCACGGCGACTGGTTCGGGCGCCACCACGGCGACACGGGCCGGCACGACCACAAGACCCCGCCGCCGGTGAACCCGGCCAGCCCCTCGGTGACCGTGTCCCCGCCGACCTCACCGCCGACGTCACCGTCCTCCAACTCCCCGTCGCCGTGCGCCTCCTCGGCCGCCCCCGGCACGCCGGGCACGCCCGGCACGTCCACGAGCCCGTGCCCGCCGATGTCGAGCGCGCCGTCCTCGAAGTCGCCGAGCTCCGAGTCCCCGTCCTCCGAACCGCCGTCGACGGAGTCGTCAGCAGCCTCTTCGGCCTCCTCGGCATCTTCGTCTCCACCCGAATCGGTCGCCTCCGACACGACCACGACGTCCGCCTCCACGTCGGCGTCCACCTTCAGCGCGCCGGTTTCCTCGGCGACGAGTTCACCGTCACTCTGATCGGGGGGACTGTCGGGCGTGGTGCTGGGTACGAGCACTGATACGACAGCGACCGGCCTAGCCGCCTTCCGAGAGAGACACGCATGATCGACCACCGGGACGGGGCAGTGATACCGACTCGTTTCGACGTGCCCGTGGAACCGCTGAGGCGGGCGGCGCACTACACCGGAGAACCGGGCTGCATCTCCGCGGCACGGCACTTCACCCACCAGTTCCTGGAGCAGCTCAGAACCGAGTGGTGCGCCACGATCTCCGACCAGGCCGACGGCGAACTGCTGCTGGTGGTCAGTGAGTTGGTCACCAACGCGGACCGGCACAGCAACGGCCCGTACATCCTGGAACTGGAGGGCACGGACGCCTCGGTGACGGTGTCCGTCTGCGACAGCAGCGTCGCCCTGCCCCGCCTCTTCGCCCGCGACCCCGAGCGCATCGGGCGGCACGGCCTGGAGATAGTCCACGCCCTGGCCGAGCAGGTGACCGTCGAGCGGGTACCGGTCGGCAAGCGGGTGCGCGCCGTGGTGCCCCTGGGCGGCGGCGAGGAACGCTAGGACGTCAGGTCCCGGTCCGGGTGGCCGTGATCAACTCGTGGAAGTACCGCTTGGTGACCCGGCCGCCGTGCCGGGTCTCCAGCAGCTCTCTGAGGCAGGCCAGGAGGCCCTGGCGCGAGGGCTCGTCCAGAGCGAGATGGTTGGAGTACGTGAGCACGACATCGATGTACTCGTCGGTCGTGTACGTGATCTCCTGCGCGCCGCGCCGCACCGTGACGTCCTCGAAGTGCGCGGAGCGCTCGAACTCCCCGGTGTCCGTTGCCGATTCGTCCTCGGTGGGACTCCTGAAGCCGGGCACTGTGGTCGGTTCCCACCGCTCGTAGCAGCGCTGCATCCGGTCGAAGAAGTCCTGGGTGCCGCCCGCCACATGGTGGGTGGTGACGACCGCGAGGTGCCCGCCGGGACGCAGCGCGGCCGCCGCCTTCGCCACGAACTTCCCTGGATCGAACCAGTGGTACGCCGTCGCGATCACCACCAGGTCGAACGGCTCGGCCGGCAGTTCCCACAGCTCGAAGTCGGCCACCTCCACGTCCACCCGCGGGAACGCGCTCAGATTGCGCCGGGCCACGGCGGCGAGCGCCGGCCCCAGCTCGACGGCGGTCAGCCGACAGCCGAACTCGGCCAGCGGGACGGTGAGTTGACCGGTCCCGGGAGCGATCTCCAGAACCCTGCTGTGTGGGCCGAGGCCCGCCGTGCGGGCCAGCTCCTCGACCAGCGGGCGCGGATACCGGGGCCGAGCCCTGTCGTACCGCTCGGCTACCTGGTCGAACGTGTCGCGCAGCACCGTTCCCGCACCCTTCGCATCGGCGATTCCACCCAGGGCAGAATGCTGATCCCTTGCCCTGGCGTCCAACGCTTTTAGTCTGAGGGGGTGACCAACCAAGCGCCGAACCAAGCCCGCGTGATCCCCCTGCGCCCGCACGAGCCGGCCCCCCACCTGCCGGAGCCCACGGTTCCCGCGCCCAAGGAACCCCTGTGGCGCGACCTGGTCGGTGACGTCCTACGGCGCGAACGCCTCGCCCAGGAACGCACGTTGAAGGATGTGGCCGACGCCGCCCGGATCTCCATGCCGTATCTCTCGGAGGTGGAGCGGGGCCGCAAGGAGGCCTCCTCGGAGGTTCTCGCGGCTGCCGCCCACGCCCTCGGTCTCGACCTCGGCGATCTGCTGTCGCTGGCCCACAGCGAACTCACCGAGCACCGCAACAGGCGTCAGGGCAGGGTGAGTTCGCCGTACAACGGGTTGTGCCTGGTCGCCGCCTGACGGTGTCGCTCAGACCCCGGCGAGGCGTCGGCTGACGACCTCGTCGGCGAGGCCGTACGCCACGGCCTCGTGTGCGGTGAACACCTTGTCCCGGTCCATGTCGGCACGCAGCGTGGCGATGTCGTGCTGCGTGTGCCGCGACAGCACCTCCTCGACCTGGGCGCGGATCCGCACCATCTCCTTCGCCTGGAGGGCGAGATCGGAGACCATGCCGCGCTGCCCGCCGCTCGCCGGCTGACCGAGCAGCACGCGCGCGTGCTCCAGGACGAACCGGCGTCCGGAGTCTCCGCCGGCCAGCAGCACGGCCGCCGTCGAGGCGGCCTGGCCGACGCAGAACGTCGAGATCGGGGCCTGCACGTACGTCATGGTGTCGTAGATCGCCATGAGCGAAGTGAACGAGCCGCCTGGGGAGTTGATGTAGATCGCGATCTCGCTCTCCGGGGACGACGACTCCAGATGGAGGAGTTGCGCGATGACGACGTTGGCGACGCCGTCGTCGATCTCGGTGCCGAGGAAGATGATCCGCTCGGACAGCAGGCGGCTGAAGACGTCGTAGGACCGCTCGCCGTTCGGGGTCCGTTCGACGACGTTCGGAATCGTGTACGTCCCCATGTCAGAGCCCCATCCGTCGCTTCGAGGCGGCCGGGCGCACGTCGGCCAGTGAGGCCACGACCCCGTCCACCATGCCGTACTCCTTGGCCTGTTCCGCCGTGAACCAGCGGTCGCGGTCGCCGTCGCGGGAGATGGTCTCCTCGCTCTGGCCGGTGTGCCGGGCGGTGAGGCGTTCGATGGTCTTCTTCGTGTGCTCCAGGTTCTCCGCCTGGATCTCGATGTCGGCGGTGGTGCCGCCGATGCCCGCCGACGGCTGGTGCATCATGACGCGGGCATGGGGGAGGGCGTAGCGCTTGCCGGGGGCGCCGACGGTCAGCAGGAACTGGCCCATGCTCGCGGCGAATCCCATCACCAGCGTCGAGACGTCGTTCGGGATCAGCTGCATGGTGTCGTAGATGGCGAGGCCAGCCGTCACCGAGCCGCCGGGGCTGTTGACGTACAGGCTGATGTCCGTGCGCGGGTCCTCCGCGGACAGGAGCAGCAACTGGGCGCAGACCCGGTTCGCGGAGACCTCGTCGACCTGCGTGCCGAGGAAGACGATCCGCTGCGCGAGGAGCTGCGCTGCCAGGTGGTCGTCGAAGCGGGAGGGCGGGGTGTCGCCCTCCTCGGCGCGAGGCATGAGGGCCGGGGCGAGACCGGCGGTGAGTGGAGACATCGGTCCTCCTTGTCGAGGCTGTGTGGTGTCTCCACTGTCGGCCGGGAGCCGCCCGAACTGCGGGTTTCTAGGCTCCTAGCAGATTCGCCGTGGGCAGAGCCGTCAGTCGGCCCCCCTTCCGCTCACTCGGCGTCCTTCTCGCGGAGCTGTCGGAAGAAGGCCCGCACGTCCTGCGCCAGCAGGTCCGGTTCCTCCATCGCGGCGAAGTGGCCGCCCCGGTCGAGCTTGGTCCAGCGGACGATGTTCTCGGTGCGCTCGGCCTTGTGGCGGAGCGGGATCTGGATCTCGGCCGGGAACAGGGCGAGCGCGGTGGGGGCGGTGGACGGGAGGGTGGGCGCGGTGGCCCGTACTCCGGTGGCGTGGGCCCGCTCGTAGTAGATCCGGGCGGCCGAACCGGCGGTCCCCGTCAGCCAGTACAGCATCACGTTCGTGAGCAGCCGGTCCCGGTCGACGGCCTCCTCGGGCAGCTCCTCCGAGTCGGTCCACTCCCTGAACTTCTCGACGATCCAGGCGAGTTGGCCCACCGGCGAGTCCGTGAGGCCGTACGCCAGGGTCTGCGGGCGGGTGGCGTGGAGGACGGCGTATCCGGTGCCCTCGGCCTGCCAGGCGGTCCAGCGGCGCCAGGACTCCAGGGCGTCCGCCTGCTCCTCGGGACCGAGCGCGGCCAGCTCCTCGGCGGTGGGCTCGGTGAGTGCCTGCGCGCCCGGCAACAGGTTGAGGTGGACGCCGATGACACGGTCGGGGTGGGCGCGGCCCAGCCCGCGGGAGATCGCCGCGCCCCAGTCGCCGCCCTGCGCGCCGAACCGCTCGTAACCGAGCCGCCGCATCAGCTCCGCCCAGGCGTCGGCGATGCGGCCCGCTTCCCAGCCGGTGTCGGCGGGTGGCCCGGACAGTCCGAAGCCCGGGATGCTGGGCACGACCACGTGGAAGGCGTCGGCCGGGTCGCCGCCGTGGGCCGCCGGATCGGTCAACAGGCCCACGATGTCGACGAATTCGACGATCGAGCCCGGCCAGCCGTGCGTGATGATCAGCGGGGTGGCGTCCGGTTCCGGGGAGCGGATGTGCGCGAAGTGGACGTTCGATCCGTCGATGGTGGTCGTGAACTGCGGCCACGCGTTCAGCTCGGCCTCGGCTGCCCGCCAGTCGTACTCGTGCCGCCAGTACCGCACCAGCTCCCGCAGATAGCCGGCCGGCACGCCGTAGGCCCAGCCCGTGCCGGGCAGCTCGTCGGGCCAGCGGGTGCGGTCGAGGCGGTCGTGCAGGTCGTCGAGGTCGACCTGGGGGATGTCGATGCGGAAAGGCTCGATACGGGATGGGTGGACGCTGTCTGCCTGCGAGGACGTCATGGGGTCCGACACTAGTTCCGGGCGGCGGATCGGCCACCTGAATTGTCCGGCGTCCCGACCGATGAGTTTCGCGGCGGGCGTCAGTCGATACAGATGACCGTGTTCGATGCCCCCGGAGCCCATGGAGGAGCTCATGACCACCGACGCACTCACCGACGGATTCACCACGTGTCTCTGGTTCGACGGCCAGGCCGAGGAAGCCGCCCACCACTACGTGTCGATCTTCAAGAACTCCAGCATCGGTCGCATCAGCCACTACGGCGAGGGCGCCCCGCAGCCGGCGGGCTCGGTGCTCACGGTGGAGTTCACGGCCTTCGGCCAGAAGTTCGTCGCGCTGAACGGCGGCCCGATGTTCAAGTTCACCGAGGCGATCTCCTTCCAGATCCCCTGCGCGAACCAGGAGGACATCGACTACTACTGGGCCAAGCTCATCGACGGCGGCGGAGAGCCCGGCCCCTGCGGCTGGCTCAAGGACAAGTACGGTCTGTCCTGGCAGGTCGTCCCCGACCGGCTCATCGAGATGATCACCGACCCGGACCCCGCGAAGGTCGCCCGGGCCACCGAGTCCTTCATGGCGATGGGCAAGTTCGACCTCGCCGCGCTGGAGAAGGCCTTCGCGGGGGAGTGACGGCCGGACCGGACGGGGTGGCCGGGATCAGCTCTCGCTGTCCAGCAGCAGCGCGTGCAACTCGGCTGCCCGCCGGGCCAGTTGCTCCGCATGGTCGGCCTCGGTGCGGGTGCGCGGGCGGGGCAGGGCGATGTCGAGGACCGTACGTATCCGGCCGGGCCGGGGCGTGAGGACGATCACCCGATCGGCGAGCAGGACCGCCTCGTCCACGGAGTGGGTGACGAGGACGACGGTGGACGGATGTTCGCGGTGCGTCCGCTGCAACTCGGCGCACAACTCGTCCCGGGTGAGCGCGTCGAGCGCGGAGAACGGCTCGTCCATCAGCAGTACCCGGGGCCGCTGCATGAGCGACCGGCACAGTGCCACGCGCTGCTGCATCCCGCCGGACAGCTCGTGCGGCAGGCGCCGCTGGAAGCCGTCGAGGCCCATCGTCTCGATCAGTCCCAGCGCCAGTTTCCGTGCGCCATCGCCGCGCTCGCCGGAAATCTCCGCAGGCAGCAGCACGTTGTCCAGCACCGACCGCCACGGCAGCAGCGCCGGGCGCTGGAAGAGGACGGCGCAGTCGCGGCGCGGCCCGGTGACGGCATGGCCGCCCATCAGCACCTCGCCCCGCGTCGGCGGCACCAGCCCGGCGATCAGCCGCAGCAGCGTCGACTTGCCGCAACCGGAACGCCCGACGACCGCCACGAACTCACCGTCGTCCGCCTCCAGATCGATGCCGTGAAGCGCTTCGACGGAGCCCCGCCGATGTGCGAACTCCTTGGACACACCCCGTAGTTGGATCATCCGTCGACTCCCGCCGGCCGCCGTGCGCGGAGTACCGAAAATCGCTCTGCTGGATTGTGGCACGCACGCGTACGCTTTTCCGGATCGCGACCCCGGCGATAACGCCCCACCGACTGCCGCCGTCCCCCCACCCATTCCCCCTCCGGGGAGGTCGCATGATCCGCTCCTACCGTACGACCGCGGTGTTCTGCGCGACGCTCACGTTACTGGCCGCCGCTGCCTGTGACTCCAACTCGTCCTCGAAGAGCACGAGTTCGGCCAAGGATCACCTCACCTATGTCACCGCCTTCGGCGCGGCGGGACGGGACGCCTTCGCCTGGGTGGCCGAGCAGAAGGGCTATTTCAGGGACGCCGGAATCGACGTACAGATCGAACTCGGAAAGGCCACCGGCGAGAATCTCAAGGCCCTCGCCTCCGGGAAAGCCCAGTTCACGAGTCTCGACCTGACGGGCGCGATGATTTCCACCGGCGCCAGGAACTCCACGGGCTACCGCGACTTCCGCGCCGTGCTCGCCATCCACCAGCGCACGCTCGTCTCCATCATGGCCATGCAGGGCTCAGGCATCACAACGCCGAAGGACCTCAAGGGCAAACGGATCGCGGCCGCCGCCAACTCCGTGAACCAGATGCTCTTCCCCGGCTACGCCAAACTCGCCGGGATCGACACGGCCGGAATCCACTGGATCGCCGTCCAGCCCGTCCAGTTGGGCCCGGCACTCGCCAGCGGAAAGGCCGACGCGCTCAGCACGTTCCTGATCGGCCGGCCCACCGTCGAGAAGGCCACCGTGCAGGCCAGGTCGAAGCACGTCGTGGTGTTTCCCTACAGCACCTACCTGCCCGACCTGTACGGCAACGCCACGGTCACCACGGCCTCCCTCGCCACCAAGAAGCCCGACCTGGTCAAGCGCTTCCGCGCCGCCCTGCTCAAGGCGCTGAAGTACACGATCCAACACCCGGACGAGGCGGGGAAGTTGCTGCACTCCAAGCACCCGGAGACGGACGCCACCGCCGCGGCCGCCGAGATCAAGCTGATGACACCGGCGGTGACGGCCGAGGGCACGGAGAACATCGGGCTGATCACCCAGGCCCGGATGCAGCGTGCCCTCTCCAGTCTGCAGAACGCCGGGGTCATCCAGCCCGGTCTGACCCCGCAGGACGTCGTCGACTTCGCGGCCATGAAGGAGAGTTGACGGCTGTGGAGACCCCGCACTCGTACGTCTTCGACAACGACCATCCGGAGGCCGCCGACCGGCACGGCCAACTCCCTGCGATCCTCGACGAGTTCACGATCTCGCGGCTCTCGTCCCTGGGCGATCTGACCGGCCTGCGCTGTCTGGAGACCGGCGCCGGGGGCGGCAGCATCGCCGAGTGGCTCGCCCGCGCGTCGGGACCGACGGGGCGGGTGCTGGCCACCGACGTCAACACCCGTCATCTGCCACCGAGTCCACCGTACGACGTGCTGGTGCACGACCTGGAGAACGAACCGGTGCCGGAGGGCCCCTGGGACGTGATCCACGCCCGCCTGGTGCTGCTGCATCTGCCCGGACGGGAGGCCGTGCTCCGGAGGCTCGCGGCGGTACTCGCACCCGGTGGCGCGCTGGTGGTGGAGGACTTCGAGACGACCTTCCGCAAGATGGTGCTCGCGGCCCCCACCCCGCAGGCCGCCCAACTGGTGGACCTCTACCACGAGTTGCTCGTCGAACGGGTGCTGCCCGCCCACGGCAACGACCCCACCTGGGCGGGCCGGGCGCCCGCCGCCATGCTGGAGGCAGGTCTGACCGACGTGGACACCGTGATCCAGGCCCGGTCCTGGCCGGGCGGCACCGCGGGCGCGCTGCTGATCGGCGCGAACATCGCGCAGGCACGGGAGGACTTCCTGGCGGCCGGCATGACCGAAGCCCAGCTGGACGAGCTGAGCCGGCTCGTCACCGATCCCCGGCTCGTGGTGCGCGGCCACTTCACCTACTCGACCATTGGCCGCAGGCCCCCGGCGTGAAACGTGTCCCGTCGGCGCGGGTCCTCGGCGTGAGACGCGTCCTGGCGGCGGGCCCCCCGGTCCTCGCGACCGTGTGCGCCCTGGCGGGGTGGTGGCTGATCACCGTCGCCTTCGACATCCGGCCGTTCCTGCTGCCGTCGCCGCCCGATGTCGTCGACGCCTTCGAGCGGCTGCCCGGCTATCTGCTGCGGCAGAGCTGGCAGACGTTCGCCGAGACGGCCGTCGGCTTCGGCCTGGCGGTCGGCGCGGGACTGGCGACCGCCGTGCTGCTCACCGCGTCCCGTGGCGTGGAGCGTGCGGTCATGCCGCTCCTGGTCGCCGTCAACGCCGTACCCAAGATCGCGGTGGCACCGCTCCTCGTGGTCTGGCTCGGCTTCGGGACCGCCCCGAAGGTGTTCATGGTGGCCCTGCTCGCCTGGTTCCCCGTGGTCGTGTCGACGATGGCCGGGCTGACCTCGGTCCCCCTGGAGCTGACCGAACTGGCCCACTCCCTCACCGCCTCCCGCTGGCAGACGTACCGAAAACTCCGCATCCCCTGGGCCCTGCCCCAGGTCTTCGTCGGCCTGCGCCTCGGCGTCACCCTGGCCGTCGTCGGCGCGGTCGTCGGCGAGTTCGCGGGCGGCGACCAGGGCCTCGGCTACGTCATCGTGGCCTCCGGCGGCAACGCCGACACCCCTCTCGCCTTCGCGGCGATGGCCCTGCTCAGCGTCATGAGCGTCCTGCTCTTCTACGTCGTCGTCCTCGCGGAGCGGGCGCTGCTGCCCTGGGCCCGCGAGATCACCGGCTGAGCGACCGCACGGGCCATACCGACAACCCCTGCGCGACGCCTCCCGGTAACCAGTGCGTTTCGGACGTTAATTTCCGCCTCCAAAGGGTTGGCGGGAAACCATCCCCTCGTTATCGTTCACGCACTTCACTCAATCGTTCCGCTGAACGAATAGCTGAACGAATAGCGACAAGGACGGTCGGTACATGTCCGACATCCACCACCCGGGCCGCCGGTCGGTGCTCGCCGCGGGCGTCGCCTCGGCCGCCGCGCTCGGCGGGTCCTGGCTGCTGACCGGCTGTACCGGGGCCTCGGCCGCCCCCGTCCTGCCGGCCGCGGCCGCGAAGGGCGCCCCCGACCGCGGCGGCACCCTGCGCATCGCCCGGCCGCCCGCCTCCGACGCCGAGACCCTCGACCCGGCCAGCTCGCTGTCCGCGTACGAGTACCTGGGCGCCCTCTACAACCGGCTCGTCCGCGTCGCAGCGAACGGCGAGCTCGCCCCCGACCTCGCCGAGTCCTGGGAGACCGACGCCAAGGCCCGCACCTGGACCTTCCGTCTCCGCAAGGGCGTCGCCTTCCACAACGGCCGCGCCTTCACCTCCGCCGACGCCGCCTACACCCTGCGTCATATCCTTGACAAGACGACGGCGTCCCCGCAGGCCGCGGTACTCGCCCCGCTGATCGACCCCGAGAAGCTGGGCACCCCGGACGCCCACACCCTCGTAGTCCCGCTGAAGAGCCCGAACGCCGAGTTTCCCAGCCTGCTGACGCACTACAACTGCTACGTCATCCCCGACGGCAGCGCGAAGTCCATCGGCCGCACCGGCATCGGCACCGGCCCCTTCAAGCTTGAGTCGTTCGCCCCGGCGGGCCCCGGCCGTGTCACCGCGTACAAGGACCACTTCGCGGGCCGCCCCGTCCTCGACGCGATTGCCTTCTACTCGGTCGCCGACATGTCGGCCCGCTCAAATGCCCTGCTGGCAGGCCAAGTTGACCTGCTCTCGCAGACCAACCTCGACTTCGCGACGGCCCGTGTGGTCGCCGCCTCGGACCGCGCGACCATCGCCCGCGTGAAGAACGCCCAGTGGTACGTGCTCCCGATGCTCACCACCGAGAAGCCCTTCACCGACGTCCGCGTCCGCCAGGCGATGAAGCTCGCCTACGACCCCGAGCACGTCGTGCAGGTCGCCCTCCAGGGCGCGGGCACCCCCGGCTGGGACAACCCCGTACCGCCGAGCGACCCCGCGTACATCTCCGCGCACCCGAAGCACGACCCGGAGAAGGCGAAGTACCTGCTGAAGCAGGCCGGCCACGAGGGCCTGGCGATGGACCTCTACACCTCCTCCTACGACCCGCTGTTCACGCCGATGGCGCTCGCCTACCAGGACTCGGCGAAGCGGGCCGGTATCCGCATCAAGGTCAAGACGGCCTCCGCGGACTCCTACTACACCCAGATCTGGATGAAGAAGCCGCTGATGGCCACCTACTGGTTCACGGGCCGGCCCGTCGACCAGCTCTTCACCCAGATCTTCCGCAGCGGCTCCTCCTACAACGAGACCGCCTGGTCCGACAAGGAATTCGACGCGGTGCTCGACCGGGCGCGCGCCGAGATCGACGAGACCAAACGGCGCGAACTGTACGGCGAGGCGCAGACGTTGGTGATCGAGAGAGGCGGGGCGATGACCCCGATGTTCGCCGACCGGCTCGTCGGCATCTCCCGCAAGGTGCGCGGATACGCCGAGCACGGCTTCGAGTTCGACTATCTCAACATCGGCCTGAAGGGAGCCTGACCATGCTCTCCTTCATAACCCGCCGTATCGCGGCCGCAGTTGGCACCCTCTTCCTCTCCTCCATCCTCGTCTTCCTCGCCGTACAGGCCCTGCCCGGCGACGTCGCCACCCAGATCCTCGGCAAGGACGCGACCCCGGACGCGGTGGCCGCCCTGCGCGAGAAACTGAAGCTCGACAAGCCGGCCTGGGAGCGGTACTTCGACTGGGTGGGAGGAGCCCTCCACGGCGACTTCGGCACCTCCCTCGTCTCCGGCAAGGCAGTTGGCGGCGAGGTCAGCATGTATCTCGCCAACTCGGCGCTGATCGCGCTCGTCACGGTCCTCTTCGCGGTCACCGGCTCGATCGTCCTCGGCATCCTCGCGGGCCTGTACCGCGACCGCTGGCCCGACCACGTCATCTCCACGGTCAGCCTCGTCGGCATGAGCGTCCCCGAGTTCGTCGTGGCCACCGTCCTCGTCCTGTGCTTCTCGGTCGCCCTCCCGTGGTTCCCGGCGGTCGTGCTCTACGGCCCCGACGCCACCGTCGGTCAACTCCTGCCCGCCGTATGGCTTCCGGCCCTCGCGCTCGCCGTGGTGATGGCCGCGTACATCGTCCGCATAGCCCGCACCTCGGTCATCGACGTGATGGCCACCGAGTACGTCACCACCGCCCGCCTCAAGGGCCTCTCCACCTGGCGGGTCGTCACCCGGCACGCCCTGCCGAGCGCCCTGCTGCCCACCCTGCACGTGATCGCGCTCAACGTCGCCTGGCTGGTAGGCGGGGTCGCGGTCGTCGAGAACGTCTTCAACTACCCGGGCATCGGCAAGCTGATGCTCTCCTCGGTGCAGAACCGCGACCTGCCCACCATCCAGGCCATCGCCCTCATCAGCGCGGTCGTCTACGTCGTCTGCAACCTCGCCGCCGACCTCGCCACCATGGCCCTCAATCCCAGGCTCCGCACCCGAGGGAGGACCCGATGACCACGCTCGACACCGTCCCGACCATGGCTGTGCGCGGTACCCGCGCCTGGCGCACCCTGAGCACGTCCCGCACCGCGCTCATCGGCCTCTCGATCGTCGCCGTACACGTCCTGATCGCGTTGCTGGCACCCCTCCTCACCTCTTACGACCCCATCGCCAACGATGCCGGCCACGCGCTCCTCGGCCCGAGTTGGTCGCACTGGGCCGGAACCGACCAGTACGGCCGCGACGTCCTCGCCCGCGTCCTCTACGGCGGCCGGTACGCCCTCGGAATCTCCGTCACCGCCACCCTGCTGACCGTCGCACTCGGCACGGTCATCGGCTGCGCCGCCGCACTGCGCGGCGGCTGGTTCGACGACGTCCTGGGCCGGGTCCTGGACGCGATCCTGTCCATCCCCTCGGTCCTGGCACTCCTCGTCGTCGTGACCGCCCTCGGCACCGGCCCGGCGGTCATCGTCCTCGCCGTCGCGGTCACCTACGTCCCGCAGGTCGTCCGCGTCGTACGCGGCGCCGCCCTCGCGGTCGTCCCCGCCGACTACGTGACCGCGGCCCGCGCCCGAGGCGAGAGCACCTGGTCGATCCTGCGCCGGGAGATCCTGCCGAACATCACGGACGTGGTGTGCGTGGAGTTCGCGATGCGGGCCTCCTGGGTCGTCCTGCTGATCTCCTCGCTGTCCTTCCTCGGCTTCGGCGCCGACCCGCCGACTCCCGACTGGGGCCTGATGGTCGCGGAGAACCGCACCGCCATCACCGTCGTCCCGATGGCGAGCCTCGCCCCCATCATCGCGCTGGCCACCCTCGTGGTCGGGCTCAACCTCGCGGCCGACGGCCTGTCCAAGGCGTGGGGCGTCGACCGGATCAGGGAGGGCTCCTGATGGCCTCGATCATTTCCGTCAACTCCCTGTCCGTGGCCTACCGTTCGGGCGGCCGTGACGTGCCCGTAGTGCACGAGGTGTCGCTGGACGTCGCCGAGGGGCAGACGCACGCGCTCGTCGGCGAGTCCGGAAGCGGCAAGTCGACCATCGCCGCGACCCTCCTCGGCCATCTGCGACACGGCTCGCGGATCACCGGGGGCTCGGTCGAGGTGGCCGGTGCCGACGTCTTCGCCCTGCCCGCACGGGAGTTGCGGCGACTGCGCGGCGGAACGGTCGCGATGGTCGGCCAGAACGCCGGCCACGCCCTCACCCCCTCCATGCGCATCGGCCGACAGATCGCGGAGGCGGGCGGTGACGTACCGGTCGTGGACCTGCTGGAACAGGTCCGGCTGCCGCACCCCACCGAGCTGGCCCGCCGCTACCCGCACGAACTCTCCGGCGGCCAGCAGCAGCGCGTCGCCATCGCCATGGCCATCGCGGCCCGCCCCAAGGTCCTGGTCCTCGACGAGCCGACCACCGGTCTGGACGTCGTCACCCAGCGCAGTGTCCTCGACCTGATCGCCGCCCTGCGCGACGAACTCGGCCTCGCCGCTGTGCTGGTGAGCCACGACCTCGGAGTCGTCGCCCACATGGCCGACGAGGTGACCGTCCTGCGATCGGGCCGGGTGGTGGAATCGGCGCCCACCAGGCAGCTGTTCGCCCAGCCCCAGGACCCGTACACCAAGCGCCTGTTGGCGAGCGTGCCGCGCCTCGACGACGCCGGGCTCGCGGTCGTCGGCGAGGCGGGGGAGCGGGAGGTCAGGCCCAGGGCCGAGATACCCGACGACGCTCCTGTCGCCGTCTCCGCGCAGGACGTCACCATCGACTACGGCAAGACCCGTGCCGTGCACGGCGTCTCCTTCGACGTCCGGCGCGGCGAAGTCCTCGCCCTCGTCGGCGAGTCGGGCAGCGGCAAGTCCACCCTCGCGTGGTCCCTGGCTGGACTGCGCACCCCGTCCGGCGGCACGATGCGCCACGCGGACGGCGACCTGGCACCGCCCGCACAGCAACGGCCGCTGTCCCTGCGGCGCCGGGTGCAGCTCGTCTTCCAGAACGCGGACACCTCGCTCAACCCCCGCCGCTCCGTGGGCGACGCGGTCCGTCACCCGCTGCGCTTCTTCGGCACGGTGACCGACCGCACGGAGGCGGCCGAGCGGGCCCGACAGCTCATCACCGACGTACGGCTCGACCCGGCCCTCGCCGACCGCCTGCCCGCACAGCTCTCCGGCGGTCAGCGCCAACGCATCGGCATCGCACGCGCGTTGGCGGGCGAACCGGACGTCCTCATCGCCGACGAGATCACCACCGCCCTGGACGTCTCCGTCCAGGCCGACGTCCTGCGGCTCCTCGACGACCTGCGGCGCGAGCGCGACCTGGCCTGCCTGTTCATCAGCCATGACCTGGCCGTCGTGCGAGGCATCGCGGACCGGGTCGTCGTACTGCGCCACGGAGTTGTCGTCGAAGAGGGCCCGACGGAGACCGTCTTCGCCGACCCCCAACACCCCTACACCCGCCAGCTCATGGCCGCCGCCCTCGAACCCGACCCCGACGCGCTGCCCTACGTCGACGACACCGCCGACTGGGCCGACGGGGCGGACGGGGACGACATCTGGACCGACCACGGCGACGACGGCCACCGCGTCCGACGCTGGCGCCCCCTCAACGCCCCCGTGGCGGAAGGAATTCTGTGAAGTACCGCGAACAGTTCGACCGCCAGGTCGTCCGCGAGGACGTCTGGATCCCCACCCGGGACGGAAGGACCCGGTTGCACGCCCGTATCTGGCGGCCGGTCGACGCCGAGCCGGACCCCGTACCCGCACTGCTCGAATACCTCCCGTACCGCAAGAGCGACTGGACGGCACCCCGCGACGCCCAGCGCCACCCCTGGTACGCCGGACACGGCTACGCCTCCGTCCGCGTCGACATCCGCGGCCACGGCGACAGCGAGGGCCTGCCCGGCGACGAGTACGACGCGCAGGAACTCGCGGACGGCGTCGACGTCGTCAACTGGCTTGCCGCACAAGCCTGGTGCACCGGCAAGGTGGGCATGTTCGGCATCTCCTGGGGTGGCTTCAACGCCCTCCAGATCGCCGCCCTCGCCCCCGAACCGCTCAAGGCGATCGTCACCGTCTGCTCGACCGACGACCGGTACGACAACGACGTCCACTACACGGGCGGCGCCGTCCTCGGCATCGACATGCTGGCCTGGGCCGGCACCATGCTGGCCTTCGCCTCCCGGCCGCCGGACCCGGCGAGCGTCGGCGCGGACCGCTGGGTGCCGATGTGGCGCGAGCGCCTCGACGCCCTCGAACCCTTCCTGCACACCTGGCTCGACCACCAACAGCGCGACGACTACTGGAAGCACGGCAGCGTCTGCGAGGACTACACCGCGATCGACGCGGCCGTCCTCGCGGTCGGCGGCTGGAACGACCCGTACCGGGATGCGGTGCTGCGGCTCGTCGAGCACCTGCCCGAGGACCGCGTCCGGGGCATCGTCGGCCCCTGGTCGCACCAGTACCCCGACCGCGGTCTGCCGCCCGGCCCCGCGATCGGCTTTCTCCAGGAGACCCTGCGCTGGTGGGACCAGCATCTCAAGGGCATTGACACGGGGGCCATGGAGGAGCCCCTGCTTCGGTCCTGGATCACCGACCCGGTCCCGCCGGCGACGTCGTACGAGGTGCTGCCCGGCCGTTGGGTGGGGGACTCCAAGTGGCCGAGCCCTAAGATCAGTTGGGATTCGCGTCCACTCGGTACAAGCGCTGCCCCCGTCCTCGTGCGCTCTCCGCAGCACACCGGTCTCGACGCCGGCCGGTTCTTCCCCTTCGGCAACGCGAGCGACCTGCCGCCGGACCAGCGCGAGGAGGACGGCCGTTCGGTCTGCTTCGACTCCGAACCGCTCACCGCACGCGTCGAGATCCTCGGCCGACCGCGTGTCCGGCTCCGCCTCGACAGCGCCACCCCGCGCGCCCATGTCGTCGCCCGGCTGTGCGACGTGGCCCCGGACGGCTCGTCCACGCTCGTTACCCGGGGAGTGCTCAACCTGCTGAGCCGGCAAGGCCGTGACCGGGCCGTCGAGTGGACACCGGGGACGTACGAGGACGTCGAGTTCGAGCTGACCGGCATCGGCTACGCCGTCCCGCCCGGCCACCGCATCCGGCTCGCCGTCTCCGACACGTACTGGCCGTGGGTCTGGCCGCACGGCGAGCGCGGCGAGTTGCGTGTCGTACCGGCTGAGAGCGCCGTACAACTGCCCGTGCGGGAAGCCGGGGAGGAACCGACGATCACCTTCGAGGAGCCCGAACAGGCGCCCCCGCTCGACGTGACCTACGACCGGCCCGCCGAGCCCACCCCCGAGCGGCTGGTCACGCACGATGTCGCCAAGGGGGAGTGGACACTGGAGGTCGACCCCAACTACGGGGGATCGCGGACGTATCCGGACGGGCTGCGCTACGAGGAGAGCGCGCGTGAGACGTACCGCATCCGCGGCGACGACCCGCTGTCCGCGCACGCCGTGTCGGAGTGGCGCATCCGGTTGCGGCGCGGGGACGACTACGACGCTGAGATCATGGCGCGGACGGAGCTGCGCGCCACGGCCGCGGACTTCGTCATGGACAGTCGCGTCGAAGCACGGGCGAACGGAGAGACAGTGGCCAAGCGCGCATGGCACCGCACCACCCCGAGGACGTCGGGATGACGGCCGCCAAGCAGCCCCAGCCGGCCGCCAAGTCCCCGCGCCGTGCGGTCGCCGCCGCCGACCGCACCCGGCAGCCCACCGAGGTGCGCCGCCGGCTCATCGTCGAGGCGGCCGTCCCGTTGATAGCGGAACGCGGCTACGCCTCGGTCGGCGTGCGGGACGTGGCAGCCGCCGCCGGGGTCTCCGTCGGCACCGTCACGTACCACTTCGGCAGCGTGCAGGAGATCCTCTCCGAGGCGATGGTCCTGCACATCGAGCGCTACTACGCCGAGTTGAGCGAGGCCGCCGAGCAGGCGACGAGCGGGGCGGAGGCGCTGCGGCTGCTCGTCGACGCGCTGTTCACCGAGGACACCGACCGGCACTGGCGGATGTGGTTCGACTACTGGAACGCCGGTGAGCAGGGCACGGACGCGGCCTTCAGCGGCGGACAGGCCCGACGGTACGAGACCTGGCACCGGCAGATCCGCTCGCTGGCCCAACGGGGCGTCACCGACGGGGAGTTCGCCTCCGACGACCTCGACGGCTTCACGGTCCGCTTCGCCGCCCTCGCCGACGGCCTCGCCCTGCAACGGCTGCGCCAGGCACCTCCGTTGAGCACCCAGGACGCCCGCCGGCACCTCAACCGGCTCATCGAGACGGAGCTGGGGCCTGGGCGCCGATCACCCGAGTGATCTCCCGCGCGATCCGCAGGATGCCGGGGGAGCGCACCGGGCACGGCCTGGGCGTCGAGGTCGTCGGCACCAGGCAGAAGTGCAGGTAGTCCTTGTCGAGGTGCAGGGCCGTGCGGCCGTTGCCCGGCTGGGTGCAGTAGTCGGGGTGGGCGCGTTCGTAGGCGGTGCAGGGCAGGTACTGCGTCCAGGTGTAGCGGGCTCCGGCGGGACTCACGGTCCTGCCGGCGTCGGCGACGATGTCGCCCGTGGCCCTGGCCTGTGCCTCGTAGAGCGCGTTGACGGCCCGGACGCGCTCGGGGGTCATCGGGTCGGGGCCCTGCAACACCCAGACGATCGTGGGGCGTTGCGCGCCCCCGGCGGTCGCGATCTGCGCGGTGAGCTTCCTGACGTCGGCCTTGTACCGCGCGAAGTACGTCTCCCGGTCGGCGGCGTAGGTGATCCCGTCCATGCAGGGCGTATAGGCCCACGCGTTGCCCCAGAACTGCAGCACCACGAAGTCCGGGTGCAGTGCACGCACCAGCGTGGCGGCCTTGTCGGCGTCCGGGACCAGCGAACCCGCCTTTGCGCCCTCCAGGTAGTCGCACGGCGTGGTCCCCGAGTACGGGGCACTCGTGTACGTCGCGTCCAACGTGTCGCGAAGTTCCCGCCCCAGCACGTTCTGGCTCTCCATCGCCAAGGAGTCCCCGAGATACAGCACCCTGGGCGCCGACTTCACCGGGGTACTGCTCGGCGAGACCGGCGCTTGCTGTCGTGTGGTGATCGGCACGGAGGGGGTGGGCGGCGCGGCCTCGGGCCCGGACGACGGGTCCGTGCACGCCCCGAGCAGCACTCCGGCCAACACCACACCCACGATCCACGGCTTCCGCATACGGCAACTCCCGCCCCGGGCACCGGAAAACGGCTCCCCAGGCAAGCACAGCCGGGCGGAAGGGGGAAGACACCCGGCTACTCCAGGCGCTCCAGGAGGTCCAGCAGATCGGTCAGCGGGAGCGGCTTGGCGAGATGGGCGTCGAAACCGGCCGCCCGGGACAGTGAGCGGTCGGTGCCCTGGCTGAAGCCGGTGACCGCGATCAGGCGGGGCCGGTCGCCGTGCGGGCGGGCGCGTACCGTACGGGCCACCGTGTAGCCGTCGGTGTCGGGCAGGCCCAGGTCGCACAGGACCACGTCGAAGACGTCGGACTCGGTCGCGGTGAGCGCGTCCGCGCCGGTGTGGACGGCGGTGACGTGGTGGCCCTGCCGCTCCAGCAGGGTGCGGTAGGTCGCGGCCAGGTCCGTGTTGTCCTCCACGATCAGGATGGCCAGTTGGCGCCGGGAACGAGGGGGCATGGACGGCCGTACCGGTTCCGGAGCCGTCGCGTCGGCCTGCGGCAGCAGGACCGTGAACGTCGCTCCTTTGCCGGGCCCCTCGCTGTGCGCGGCGATCCGGCCGCCGTGCAGTTCGACCACCGTGCGCGCGACCGCGAGCCCCAGGCCGAGGCCCTCGGGAGTGTTGGGGCCCGCCGGTGCCGCCCGCGTGAACACCCCGAACAGGTCCTCGGCCTGGGCGGGTTCGAACCCGATGCCGTCGTCCCGCACGGTGAGCCGGACCTGCTCGTCCTCGCCCTGGAGCCTTACCTCCGTACGCCCGCCGGGCGGGGTGTACTTGAGCGCGTTGGACAGCAGGTTCGTCAGCACCTGCGCCAGCCGCAGCCGGTCCCCGTCGACCACAACGGGCGTGTCCGGCAAGGTGACTTCGAGGGCGCGCTCCGCGTGTCCGAAGAGGCTGCGGATGTCGGCGCACGCGCCCTCGACCACCGACCGTACGTCGACCCGCTCGGGCACCAGCTCAAGACGCCCGGTCAACGCCCTTGTCCCGTCGAGGAGATCGTTGCTCATCCGCACCAGCGTGCCCAACTGCCGTTCCAGGACGGCCAGTGCGGGATGACCGGCGTCCGGCAGGTCCAGGGCGAGGAGTTCCACGGCCGCGGTGGCTGCGGCGAGGGGGTTGCGCAGTTCGTGCGAGAGCGTGGCGATGAACCGGTCCTTGGCCCGCTGCTCCTCCCTCAACTGTCGTCCAGCCGCGTCCAGTTCGGCGTTGGCGCGGCTCAGCTGCTCGTTGACCTCGCGGATCTCCCGGGCCCGCACGAACAGGTCGATCTCCATGCCCTCGGCCCGCATCTGTGCCTCGGCGGCGGCCCGTTCCTGTTCCCGGCCGACCCGGCGCAGATGCACGAAGTCCGTGACGTCCTCGACCCGGTGGATGATGTGCGTGACGTGTCCGTCGGCGTCCAGGACGGGGGAGTTGACCGGACTCCAGTACCGCTCGGCGAAGCCACCCGCCTCGCCGGTCGGGATGTCGTAGCGCTGCAACGCCATCGTGTCCTTGCGACCCGTCGCCACCACCGACTCCAGCGAGCGGCGCAGATTGGCGACGCCGTCGGCCGACGGGTCGTCCGGGTTGTCGGGGAAGACGTCGAAGATCCGCTGCCCGACGATCGTGCGCTCCGTACGGGTGGCTGCGAGATACGCGCGGTTGACCTCGACGATGGTGAAGTCGGGACTGAGGATCAGCAGCGGGGACAGCGAGGAGTCGAAGAGCAGCCGGAAGTCGGGCGCGGCGAGGGGCGGCATGGCGGCTCCCAGAGGTCTCGGGTCTCAGGGGTCTCGGGTCTCGGGTCTCAGGGGTCGAGGCGGTAGCCGTAGCCGCGGACCGTGGTGATCCGGGGCGCGGGCACGGGGAGTGCCGCGAGCTTGCCGCGCAGGCGGTACACGTGCTCGATCACGGTCGCGGGCTGCTGCCAGGACGCGCCCCAGATCCGCTCGAGCACCTGCTCGGTGGAGAACACCCGGCCGGGCGCCTGACCGAGCATCTCCAACAGGGCGTACTCCTTGGGCCGTAGCGTCAGCAGGACGCCGTCGGCGGACGCCTGGCGGGCGGCCGTGTCGATGCGCAGCGAGCCGACCTGGAACACCGCCGGGACCTCAGGCGGCTGCGACCTGCGCAGTACCGCCCGGATGCGGGCCACCAACTCCCGCTGCGAGAACGGCTTCACCAGGTAGTCGTCAGCGCCGATCTCCAGGCCCGCGACCCGGTCGGCCTCCGCGCCCCGCCCGGTGACCACGATCACCGGCAGTCGGCTGGTGGACCTCAGCGCCCGCAGGAGTTCCAGGCCACTGCCGTCGGGCAGTCCCAGATCGAGGACGGCGAGATCGATCCTGCTCTCGTGGAGGACGGACTTGCCGGCGCGGGCGTCCATGGCCCAGGTGACGGTGAAGCCCTCGTGCTCCAGATAGGAACGGCACATCAGTGCGAAATCGGGTTCGTCCTCGATCAGTGCCAGGTGCGGACGCATCGCACATCACCCGGCCCGACCTCGGCCCGCTCGTTGTGTCGCTGATGAGCGGGCGTTGATGCCCCGACCATGTGGCGAAGGTAGAACAGTAGGCACCCACGGTTCAAGGGGGAGCCGCTCGGGGGGAGTTCCGGCGCGGGCTCGCGCGGTGCGGGGATGTCGAAGCCGCCGCACGGACCCGCGCCGGATCGCGCGCCCGCGCGCGGAAGGCACGGAACGGGGACGGAACATCTTGCACGAGAACAGCCTGAAGCCGGTGTCCATACCGGCCTGGCCCGCGCCCGGCGAACACGCCCTGCTGGGGGCGCGGGACGGCCTGCTGGTCGTCGACCTGCACGGCGACATCGATCTCGCGACCGTCACCCGGCTGCGCGAGTGGCTGGACTCCGTCGTCGCGCTGCGCGCGCCCGCCTACGTCGTGGATCTGCGGCGCACCACCTTCATCGACTCCACCGGGCTCAATCTGGTCCTGCGATTCCGGCGCCGGGTGCGGGAGCGCGAGGCGGGCTTCGCCGTGGTGTGCGCCCCGCGCACCGTGCGCCTGTTGCGCGCGCACGGCACGCTGGACGTGCTGGACCCGGCGCCCGGTCTCCCGGAGGCGGCCGCACAGATCGCCGGCCGTTGTTGAGTCAGACCCGGTCGGCCGCGATCAGCAGATACTGGAAACTGCCGTTGCGGTAGGCGGTCAGGAAGGTGTCCTCGATCCCCGTGACCAGATGGTCGGCCTGCCTGCGCAGCGCCCAGTAGGGGATGGTGTCCTCGGTGAGGTCCTGGACGTGGACGGGGACCAGGCGGTTGCGGGCCATCGCCCGGAAGTACTCCGACCTGGGGTGGATGTCGCAGATGTAGTGGGCGTTGATGAGGGACACCTCGCGCGAGGCCCGACCGTACGTGTCGTTGTAGCAGCCGGTGATCACCACATACCGTCCGCCGCGGCGCAGCAGCCGGGCGTGCTCGGCGAACAGCAGGTCCAACTCGACGTACATGGTGGACTCGTTGTTCCACGACGCGGCGAACGCGCCCGTCGGGAAGCCGGTGTCGAGCATGTTGCGGTGGTGGTAGCGCACCTTGCCGTCGATGCCCCGCTTGCGTGCCTGCGCGTTGGCGAACTCGGCCTGCTTGGCGGAGATCGTGACCCCGTCGGCCCGGCAGCCGTAGCGCAGATGCGCCACCACACTGCCGCCGCCGCGCCCGCAGCCCGCGTCGAACACCCGGTCGTCCGGGGTGAGTTGGCCGAGGTGGGCGGCGAGGAGTTCGGCCTGCGCGTGCTCCAGCCGGTGCAGCTCGGCGGTGAGCCGCTCCCGGCGCCGTACGGGATCGGGCTCCTCCAGCACGGATTCGTCGGCGCCGCCGATCCCGTAGTGGTGGTGGTACAGATCGTCTATCTGTCCGAGGTCGAGGTTGACCGGGTTCTCTTCGGCGTTCCAGTAGTCCGCGACACGGTTCTGGTACGTGGACTGGGTCGGCACCGGTGCTGCTGTGGTGCCGGCGTCGGCGGTGGTCAACGGTGACTCCTAGCGTGGTACGTCCGACAGTGCGTCAGGAACCGGGCTGTTACCAGTAGTTGGGCAAGTGGTAGCGGTGGGTGTTGGTCGCGTGCCACTCGTGGTTGCCGGACACCCAGGCGGCCAAGCCGTGGGTGTAGCGCTCGACGAGGGGCGACGCGGCGGACAGCACCGCGGACTCCTCCTCGAAGGCCTCCATGATCCGGTTGTGGATCTCGACGGACTTCAGATAGGCCGCCTTCAGCCCGCACCGGTCGTTCGCGGCGACGACCTGCGGCAGGTTGAGGTGGGCGGGGTCGGACAGCTCCTTGGTGAAGGAGTAGAGGTCGTTGACGATCGTGGTGGCGTTGCAGGCCAGGGCCGTGACCCGCTGGATCTCGGGCCGGGCGTAGACCTGCTCGGGCAGTTCGTAGCCGTCAATGGCGTCCACGATCGATAGACAGGGGCGGAAGTTGTTGAACTGCCGCATCACGAGGTACTCCCAGATGCGCGGCCTGTACCGGGTCTCGGCCCACGCGGCCTCGGCGAGATAGCCGAGGTGGAGCCGGGCGATGTCGTGCACGAAGCGGTCGGTCTGGCTGGGGGTGGCGAGGAGGGCGTAGTCCTTCAGCGCGAAGTGGTACGAGCGCAGCGGTCCGTCCGCCTGCATGCCCTGGCGCCAGTCCGACTCGAACTCGGGGGTGGAGTGGAACGGGTCGAGCGCCGACTGCCCGAAGATCAGCCGTCCGCCAAGACCGCGGTGCGAGCCGCCCTTGTCCTCGTCCTCCTCGCAGTAGCAGTTGTCGACGATGTTCTCGGCGAGCAGCAACTTGCCTGCGACGGTGAGCCGTTCCAGGTCGAGCGCCCCCGGATGCTGGAGCACCACGGCCCGGCCGAACTGGAACCCGGCGAAGTCCCCGTCCCATGCGGCCGGGAACAGATCGAGTTCGCGGGCCCAGGCCTCCAGCCTGCGGTCGATCTCCGCGGCCTTCTCCGGGTCGGCAGGGGCGGCCGGTTGGTACTTGAGCCCGGGAATCGCCCCGGTGCGCCGGGCGCGCAGGGTGCTGGCCAGGTTCGGCGGTCCGGGCAGCGAAAGGGAGGTGGTCGCGGATGTGGTCATGAGGTGCTCCACGCCGTCATTCGGCGGTCCGGCCGATCTGGACGTTCTCGAGGATTCCCGCCGCGTCGGGGACCAGGATGGCCAGCGAGTAGTACGCGGTGACGAGATAGCGGATGATCGCCGCGGTGTCGATGCCCATGAAGCGGACGTTGAGCCCCGGTTGGTACTCCTCGGGGATCCCGGTCTGGAACAGCCCGATGACGCCCTGGTCGGCCTCCCCGGTGCGCAGCGCGATGATGCTGCTGGTGTGCTGCGGGGTGATCGGGATCTTGCCGCACGGGAAGAACGGGACACCGCGCCAGGCGGGGATCTCGTGCCCGTCGACGTTCACCGTGCCGGGCACCAGACCGCGCTTGTTGCACTGCCGGAAGAAGGCCGCGATCGCCTTCGGGTGGGCGAGGAAGAGCCGCGTCTTGCGCCGCATGGCGAGCAGTTCGTCGAGGTCGTCGGGGGTCGGCGGGCCGGTGAAGGTGCTGATGCGCTGGGTGTAGTCGACGCTGTGCAGCAGCCCGAACTCCCTGTTGTTGACCAGCTCCCACTCCTGGCGCTCGCGGATCTCCTCGATGGTGAGCCGGAGTTGCTGCTGGGTCTGGTCCATCGGGTCGTTGTAGAGGTCGGCGACCCGGGTGTGCACCCGCAGCACGGTCTGGGTGAGCGACAACTCGTATTCGCGCGGGGCGAGTTCGTAGTCCACGAAGCCGCCGGGCAGCGTCGGCTCGCCCACATGACCGGCCTGCACCGGGACGTCGGCCTCGCCCTTGCGGTTCATCGGCAGCCGCTGCCGCTCGGCGTAGGCCTCCAGATGGGCGGCGAGGGACGGCACCCGTTCGGTGAACTCCGCGACGACGTCCCAGGGGAGGACCAGCAGCACGCCCGCGGTCTCGGCGCGCACGGAGCTCAGCCACAGCGGGTCGGACTGCCCTATGGCCTCGTCGCCCATCTGGTCGCCGTCGGTGACGACGCCGAGGACCTCCTCCTCGTCGTACTTGCCGGCGGTGTAGCGGGTGAAGCGGCCGTGGGCGACCAAGTAGGCCTCGGTGACGGGCTGTCCGGCCTCGAAGAGAACCTGGCCGGCCCGCACCTCCCGGACCCGGAACCGGCCCGCGACCTCCTTGAGGACCTCCGTGTCGGAGTACCCGCGCAGCACGGGCAGTTCGGTGAGCGTCTCGGGGATGACCTTGATGTCGTCGGCGCCGTTCTGCTCGAACCGCACCCGGCCGCGGCCGACGCTGAGTTGGAGCCGCCGGTTGACCCGGTAGGCGCCGCCCCTCACATCCACCCAGGGCAGCATCTTCAGCAGCCATCGCGAGGTGATGGCCTGCATCTGCGGTTCGGACTTGGTGGTCGTGGCGAGTTGGCGCGCCGCCACGGTGCTGAGACTGGTGAGTTGGCCGATGCCGGGGGTCGCGGGGTCGGGTTCGTCGGTGGCGGGTCCGTGGGCGCTTTCCGGAGTGGACACATTCCCTCCCGGGAGGTGAACAGGGGTGAGCGCGTCGTCGGTGTACAAGCCAAACAGTCCTGCCCAGGACCGGTAACCGCGCGAAGGGGGCGGCTTCACGCCCTGAAGGCGGTAAACCCGGCGATCGAGGCGGGGCGGGGAAGGGATCGTCCCCGCACCCCGGCGCGCGGGGCGCGGACACAGCCCACCAGCGTGAAACCCCGTGCGCCGCCTACCCGTTGAGGTCGTTCACCAGCACCGCGGCCCCGTCGAAACGGCCGGCCTTCAGATCCGTCAGCGCGTCCGAGGCCCGCGACAGCGGATACGTGTGGGTGGTCGCGCGCACGTCGTGCCGGGCGGCCAGACCGAGGAACTCCCGCGCGTCCGCACGGGTGTTGGAGGTGACGCTGCGCAACTCCCTCTCGTAGAACAGCTCGTGCTCGTAGTTCAGGGGCGGTACGTCGCTCAGATGGATACCCGCGACGGCGAGGACCCCGCCCCGGTCGAGCGCCCGCAGTGCCACCGGTACGAGATCGCCGACCGGCGCGAACAGGATCGCGCTGTCCAGCGGCTCCGGCGGCGCCTCGTACGCATCACGCGCGGATGCCGCTCCCAGCTCGAGCGCGAGCCGCTGCGCCGCCCGGCCCCGGGTCAGCACATGCACGGCGGCCCCCTCGGCGAGCGCCACCTGCGCACACAGATGGGCGCTGCCCCCGAAGCCGTAGAGACCGAGGCGCCCGCCCGGCGGCAGCGAGGCCCGGCGCAGCGCGCGGTAGCCGATGATCCCGGCGCACAGCAGCGGTGCCAGGGCCACGTCGTCGAGGCCGGCGGGCAGTCGGTGGGCGAACGCGGCCGGTACGGTCGTGTACTCCGCGTAGCCGCCGTCGGCGTCCCAGCCGGTGTACTCGGAGCGCGGACACAGATTCTCGGCCCCGCGCAGGCAGTACACGCACGTGCCGTCCGTGTGCCGCAACCACGCCACGCCCACCCGATCGCCGACGGCGAAGCCGGTCACCGCCGCCCCGAGCCCCGCCACGACCCCCACGACCTCGTGCCCCGGAGTCACCCCCGGCCGGTGCACGGGCAGATCCCCCTCGGTGACATGCAGATCGGTACGGCACACCCCGCACGCGCGCACGTGCACGAGCAGTTCGTCGTCACCGGGCACCGGGACGGACTTCTCCACGAACCGGAGCGAGCCCCCCTCGACCGGCCCCGGCTCATCGACCGCCCACGCGCGCATCGTCCTCGCATCCGCCATGCGTCCAGTGTGGAACGGACCCCGGCGTTCGGCGCGCGTCCCGCTCGCCGGGTGACTAGCGTGAGAATCCGGACAACCCGACCGACCGGAGAGGGCCGCAGCCATGGCCGTACAACCTGAGGGAACCCCCTGTTGGGCCGACGCGATGTTCAGCGACGTCGAGGGAGCGAAGAGTTTCTACGGCGACGTCCTCGGCTGGACCTTCGGCGAGGCGTCGTCGGAGTACGGCAACTACACCCAGGCGTTCGTCGACGGAAAGGCCGTGGCGGCCGTCGTACCGCCGATGCCCGGCGCGGAGGGCCAGTCGCAGTGGTGCCTCTACCTCGCGTCACCGGACGCGGCGGCCACCGCGGCGAAGATCCGGGAGAACGGCGGCACGGTGCTGATGGAGCCGATGCAGGTCGGCGAGTTCGGCACGATGTGCCTGGCCAGTGAGCCCAGCGGCGCCGTCTTCGGCGTCTGGCAGGGCGCCACCCACGAGGGCTTCGAGGCCGCGGGCGTGCCCGGTGCCTACGCCTGGGCCGAGTTCTTCACCCGCGAGCCCGACAAGGCGGACGGGTTCCTCCCCGCGGTCTTCCCGTACTCGGCACAGCAGGTGAACGACGACAACGTCGACTTCCGCGTCTACAACCTCGGCGGGAACCCGGTCCTGGGCCGGATGAGGATGGGCGACGAGTTCCCGCCCGAGGTGCCGTCGTACGTCAACGTCTACTTCGGCGTCGACAACTGCGACGACGCCGTCGCCAAGGCCACCAAGCTCGGCGCCGTCCTGCGCTTCGGGCCCATGGACAGCCCCTTCGGACGGTTCGCGGCTCTGAGCGACCCGCAGGGCGCCTCGTTCTCGGTGATCGACATGACCACGACCCAGGGAGAGATGCCGTCGATGACGGACGTCTAGCCGAGCAGGCCGT
Organism: Streptomyces xylophagus; assembly: GCF_000716435.1. Taxonomy (GTDB): domain Bacteria; phylum Actinomycetota; class Actinomycetes; order Streptomycetales; family Streptomycetaceae; genus Streptomyces; species Streptomyces xylophagus. The sequence goes on along the minus strand of NZ_JNWO01000003.1, from coordinate 70,502 downwards.
ACGTCATCGGCCGTCGGCCGCCCACCAGGCCGGGGCGCAGGCGACGGCCGCGTCGACCATGTCGTCCTTCGTGACCGACGGGTCCTTCAGCCATGCCCTGATGGCTCCCGCGAAGCCGTGCGCCATGAACTGCGCGATCACCCGCCGGTTGGCCTCGGGCAGCCCCGGGTGGTCGCCGTCCGCCATGAAGGTCAGGGCGTAGTCGCTGAAGTGGCGCACGAGCGCGTCGTAGACGCCACTGTCCGCGGGGTCGTCGAGGGCGTGCCGGTAGACGGCGAGGTACCGCTCGACGTGGTCGCCGACCTCCGCCGTGGACATGCGCAGCAGTTCGTGGGCCGAGTGGTCGCCCCGCGCTCGGAGCTCGGCCTCCCGGCTGTGGCCGCGCTCCAGGTCGTCGTAGAGCACCTGGATGAGCAGGTCCAGCGGGGAGCTGTAGCGGTTGTAGAACGTGGCCCGGGTGACCCCGGCGCGGTCGGCCAGTTCGCCGATCGTGATCTGGGAGACCGGCCGGCGGCCGGCCAGGTCGACGATGGCCTCCTCGAAGGCACGGGTCGTACGGGTGATGCGTGGATCGATCCGCTGGTTCAGCGCTCCGCCCTCCGGGTCACGTTGCACTCTGCCATGGAGAGTGATTTTATACACATGTCAAATAGTGTGGCGAAAGGAACGGCCATGGCCTCGCACACCGATATCTCACCTCAGGAAGCCGCCGACCGACTGGCCATCCGGGAACTCGTCGACGCGTACGCGCACTGCGCGGACCGGCGGGACGCCAAGGGGCAGATGGGTCTGTTCACCGAGGACACGCGGTTCCTGGTGTTCATGGACGCGAAGGCGGCCGAGCCGACGCAGACCCTGCACGGGCGCGAGTCCCTGGCCCCGGTGTTCGACAACCTCAACACCTACCAGGCGACCACGCACTTCAACGGCCAGAGCACCGTCTCGCTGGACGGCGACCGGGCGACCGGCGAGAGCTACTGCATCGCCCACCACATCGCGGTCGACGAGTCCGGGCAGCGCACGCTGATGATCGCCTCCATCCGCTACCTCGACGAGTTCACCAAGCAGGACGGCGAGTGGTACTTCGCCGAACGCCGGCTGATGGTCGACTGGACCGAGACGCGCCCCTCGACGCCCTGACGCGTGCGCGGGTCACGCGGCGACCTCCTCCGCGTGGGCCACACGGTTGGCGACGGCGTATCCCCAGGGGATGCCGAGGAACAGGACGAGCAACAGGCCGAGGGTGAGTGGAGCCGGGCGTACGGCGCCCACTCCCACGCACAGCACGGCCATGGCGGCACTGGTGCGGGCCAGGGGCCGGTAGAGCCCGAGGTTCTCGTTCCAGGCGCGCAGGGACGCCGCGAGCACCATCGTCGCGCAGAGCACGACGGCCGTACCCCCGCAGAGCACCCAGGCCGTGGCGGCCGGGGTCCGGCTGTCGTGGGCGTGCTCGACGAGGCCGACCATCGCGGCGCCCATGGCGGCCACCGCGCCCGTGAGCGGCAGGTGGATCATCATCCACTGCAGGGCGCCCGCGCGTGTGGGCCTCGGCAGCCGGTGGCCGGCGAAGTCGAAGTAGGTCCACCAGGCGCCGAAGCCGACGACGACGGCGACGAGTCCGACGGCGAGGGTGAGTGCGTTGGTCGGCTCGTGGGCCAGTCCGTCGACCACCCCGGTCACGTTCTCGCCGAGCACGATGATGATGAACAGCCCGAACCGTTCCGCGATCGCGTCGGTCACGCTGAGCCCGACGACCTGTTCCGGAATGGCCCTGCCGAGCACGAACACGAACCCCGCCAGATAGACGACGGCCAGCGCACCCCACGTCAGCACCCGGGCGTCCGCGGGCAACGCGGCGCTCGCGGCCAGCACGACCGCGCAGAGCGCCGTACCCGTCACGAACAGCTTGCTGGGGCGCCGGAATTCGGCACTGTCACCGCGCGATGCCAGCAGCCACAGCAGCGCCAGCACCGCGAACAGCACCCCCGCGTCCACGGCGAACGCGACTCCGCGCGCGTCACCCGCCTCGGGGATGAACGCCCCCAGCGGGACGAGCACCAGGATCTGCAACAGGAACATGCTCCGGCCGCGCGCGTCCTCGTGGCCGTGCAGTTCGTGGTGCAGGCTGCCGTTGAGCCACGCGATCCACACCAGCGCGAACACCGCGGCGAACAGGCCGAGGCCGTGCCAGTCGAGTTCCCCGGACAAGTGATGGGCGGCCTGCGCCACCAGCACGACCACGACCAGGTCGTAGAAGAGTTCGAGCGGCCCGACCACCCGCTCGCGGGGCTGCTCACCGTGGGGGCGCGGAGGCCGCCACAACTGACGGCGCAGCCGGGCCCACTGCTCGTGTCGCGAGGTCATGCGCGCAGCGTAGGGGCTAGCCGACGAGATCTTCGGATACGGCCCACAGCCGGGCCGCGTTCTCCCGGTCCAGCGCGTACGGCGCGACGCCGGCGACGGCACCGGCCCGCTGGGTGACCGGTTCGGAGCGGGCGCAGTCCTCGAAGTAGCCGCCGGTGACGCCTTGCACGGTCGGCGAGGCGGCCAGCAGCACCGAGGTCGCGGCGCCCTGCTCGACCGACTTCTGCGGGGGCAGCGCCAGTTCGCCCGAGGCGATGAAGGCGGCCACCTGGTCCATGTCCATGTGCCGGGCCAGGGACGTGTCCGCGATGTTGCCCGGCATCAGCGCGTTCGCGGTGATGCCGTCGTCGGCCCAGCGCTCGGCGGCACCGACGGCGAACAGGGCGTTGGCCGTCTTCGACTGCCCGTACGAGGTCCAGGGGTCGTAAGGGCGGAAGCGGTAGTCCAGGTCGTCGAAGACGACCGGCGAGAAGAGGTGGCCGATGGAGCTCACCGACACGACCCGCGCGCCGTCCGCCGCGGCGAGTGCCGGATGGAGGCCGGTGGCGAGGGCGAAGTGGCCCAGGTGGTTGACACCGAACTGCCATTCCCGGCCCTCGGGCGTGCGGGTGAGTTCGGGGGTGGCCATCACTCCGGCGTTGTTGACCAGGATGTGCAACGGGCCCTGCCAGGCCGCCACGAACGCCGCGATCGTCGACCGGTCGGCGAGGTCGAGCCGTCCCACCGTCAACTGCCCCGATCCCGGCGGCAGTTCCTTCTCCAGGCGCTCCACCACTCGGGCTCCCGCGTCGGTGTCCCGCACGGCCAGCGTGACATCGGCACCGGCCGAGGCGAGCGCCCGGGCCGTCTCCACCCCGATCCCGGAACTGGCCCCGGTCACCACGGCCCGGCGGCCGTGCAGGTCGACGCCGTCGATCACTTCGGCGGCGGTTGCGTCCGCACTGAACATCTGGCACCCCAAAGGTGGGTTATTTGACACCTGTATATTAGCACTCGCTGTGAGAGACGCCCTTTCGAAGCGGCCCCGCCCGTCCGGGGCGACGCGGAGTCCGTCGCGCGGCCATGGCATGATCGGGCGCATGCGTGAACGTGTGGTGGCCGCGTGCGACGGGGCTTCGAAGGGGAATCCCGGGCCGGCTGCCTGGGCCTGGGTCGTGTCGGACGACAAGGAGAGCCCGGCCCGCTGGGAGGCGGGACCGCTCGGCAAGGCCACCAACAACGTCGCCGAACTCACCGCGCTGGAGCGCCTGTTGACGGCGACCGCACCGGACGTACCGCTGGAGATCCGTATGGACTCGCAGTACGCCATGAAGGCGGTCACCACCTGGCTGCCCGGCTGGAAACGCAACGGCTGGAAGACGTCCGGCGGCAAGCCGGTCGCCAACCAGGAACTGGTCGTCCGCATCGACGAGTTGCTCGACGGCCGCTCGGTCGAGTTCCGATACGTCCCCGCCCACCAGGTCGACGGCGACCCCCTGAACGACTTCGCCGACCGCGCCGCCAGCCAGGCCGCCGTCGTCCAGGAACCCGCGGGCAGCGACCTCGGCTCCCCGGAACCGCCGCCCTCGCCCGACACCCCGAAGAAGTCCGCCCGCACGAGTGCGGCCAAGTCGCCCCGGAAGAGCGCGAGTTCGGCCCCCCGCACCATCAAGGCGAAGTTCCCCGGCCGCTGCCTGTGCGGTCGCGCCTACGCGGCCGGCGAGCCCATCAGCAAGAACGCCCAGGGCTGGGGTCACCCGGAGTGTCGCACCGCTGAGGCCTGAGGCCGACTCAGTCCGAGGTGAGGTCCGAACGCATCGCCGCCCGAAGGGACTTGAGGGACTCACTGACGGCGCTCATCGTCGACGACCACTCGGGGTCCGTGCCGACGTCGGGTCCGTCGAAACGGTCCCGTAGGTCCCGGACGCACCTGAACGCCTGGTCCGCCGTCGCGCCGAGAGGCTCGGGGGCGATGATCAGCATCTGGTAGCGGAGATTGTAGGCGGCGGTGGACCCCAGGATCTCGCCCGCCCGCCTGATGCGCTCCTCCCTCGTCAGGCCGGTGTTGCGCTTCAGATCCCTCAGCTGATGTGTGGTCAGCGAGAGCGCCCCGAGGTACTCGGCGTACAGCTGCTGTTTGACGGCGCGTTCGCGGGCCGTGTGCTCCCGCCGCCACCGTGACCGCTCGGCGACAAGCGTCGTACCGACACCCAGGACGGCGCCGAGGGCCGTGCCCGCAAGAGTTCCCCAGTCCACCGTCCGATGGTGGAGAAGCGCGGCACCGCCCCTCCAGCCTGCTACTCTGCGGTCCTACTTGACCACTTTGAGTAATCTCCAGGGGTGTGCGCGTGAAGGTCGCCTGTGTCGGAGGCGGGCCCGCCGGTCTGTATCTCTCGATCCTGCTGAAGCGGCAGGACCCGTCCCACGACATCACCGTCTACGAGCGCAACCCCGAGGGTTCGACCTACGGCTGGGGCGTGACGTACTGGCGCGGGCTGCTCGACCAACTCCGGGAGTACGACCCGGAGTCGGCGCAGGCCGTCGACGAGCATTCGGTGCGCTGGAGCGACGGGGTCGCCCGCATCCGGGATCTGACGACCACTCAACCCGGTGACGAGGGCCACGGCATCGGCCGCCACCGGCTCCTCAAGATCCTCGCCGAGCGGGCCAGATCCCTCGGCGTGCGGCTGGAGTTCGACCACGACATCACCGCCGACGACCTGCCCGACGCGGATCTGGTCGTGGCCGCCGACGGTGTCAACAGCGCACTGCGCACCCGCCACGCCGACCACTTCGGCACCGAACTCAAGCCCGGCCGCAACCAGTACATCTGGCTCGGCACCAGCAAGGTCTTCGGCTCCTTCACCTTCGCCTTCGTGGAGACCGACCACGGCTGGATCTGGTGCTACGGCTACGCGTTCGGCCCCGAGGGCAGCACCTGCGTCATCGAGTGCGCGCCCGAGACCTGGACCGGCCTCGGCCTCGACACCGCGGCGGAGGCCGACGGCCTCGCCCTGCTGGAGAAGCTCTTCGCCGACCTCCTGGACGGCCACTCCCTGATCGGCCGCGCCTCGTCCGACGGCAGCGCCCAATGGCTGAACTTCCGCACCCTCACCAACAGCACCTGGCACCGCGGCAACCTCGTCCTGCTCGGCGACGCCGCCCACACCACCCACTACTCCATCGGCGCCGGCACCACCCTCGCCCTGGAGGACGCCATCGCGCTCGCCGACGCCCTGCGCGACCACACCGAACTGCCGCGGGCCCTCGCGGACTACGAACAGCGCCGTAAATCCGCCCTGTTGTCCATCCAGAGCGCGGCCCGCTACAGCGCCCAGTGGTACGAGAACCTCCAGCGCTACATCCACCTGCCCCCGCACCGCATGTTCGCCCTGCTCGGCCAGCGCCACTCGCCCCTGCTGCCGTACGTGCCGCCGCAGGTGTACTACGGCATCGACAAGGCGGCGGGCCGGCTGGAGGCGCTGCGTCGGTTCAAGCGCTGGCTCGGCCCCAAGGTCGCCCGGACCGTGCACGCGCGGGCGCTCGCCTCCCGCAAGTAGGGCGCCCTCCGCGAGCGGTCGGCCCTCCGGGCGCAGGTCCGAGGAGATTGGGTGAATGGCTATTCACCGGATAGGGTGAATAGCCATTCACCTTCTTTTTCGTGCCAGCTGGAGTGCCCATGGGCCAGCCCGCCCCGATACCCGACCCGCCCGGCACCACTGCCGGGCGGCCCCCCTTGCGGGACCGGCTCACCGTGCCGGTGCTGGCGTTCGGCGGGATCCTCATGGCGGTCATGCAGACCGTGGTCGTACCGCTGCTGCCGTCCCTGCCCCGGCTGACCCACTCCTCCGCGGGCGCCGTCTCCTGGATGGTCACCGCGACCCTGCTCTCCGGCGCCGTCCTCACCCCCGTGCTCGGCCGGGCCGGTGACATGTACGGCAAGCGACGGGTCCTGACCGGCGCCCTGAGCCTGATGACCGTGGGTTCGGTCATGTGCGCCCTGTCCTCCGACATCCGCGTGCTCATCACCGCCCGCGCGCTGCAAGGCGCGGCCGCCGCCGTCGTCCCCCTGTCGATCAGCATCCTGCGCGACGAACTGCCCCCGGAGCGCCGGGGCAGCGCGGTCGCGCTGATGAGTTCCACGGTCGGCATCGGCGCCGCGCTCGGCCTGCCGCTCGCGGCGCTGATCGTGCAGTACGCCAACTGGCACGTCATGTTCTGGGCGACCAGCGCGCTCGGTGCGGTCGGCGTGTGGGGGATCTGGTGGGCGGTGCGCGAGTCGCCTGTCCGTGAGCCCGGCCGTTTCGACGTGCTCGGCACGCTCGGGCTGGCCGCAGGGCTGATATGTCTGCTGCTCGGGGTGTCGCAGGGCGGCCAGTGGGGGTGGGGGAGCCCGCGCATCCTGGCCCTGTTCCTCGCCACCGTCGTCGTGTTCGGCCTGTGGTGGTGGCAGCAACTGCGCACCGAACTCCCGCTGGTGGACCTGCGGTTGGTGTCCCGCCCCAGGGTGGGCCTCTCCCATGTGGCGGCCCTGCTGACCGGCTTCGCGTTCTACGCCAACTCCCTGGTCACGGCCCAACTGGTGCAGGCGCCCAAGGCCACCGGGTACGGGCTCGGACTGACCATCGTCCAGACCGGCCTGTGCCTGCTGCCCGGCGGCGTCACCATGCTGCTGCTCTCACCCGTCTCGGCCCGGATCTCGGCGGCCCGCGGCCCGCGCATCACGCTCGCCCTCGGCGCCGCGATCATCGCGCTCGGCTATGTGGTGCGCATCGCCGACAGCCGTGACCTGTGGACGATCATCCTGGGCGCGACGGTGGTGGCCACCGGCACCACCTTCGCCTACTCGGCGCTGCCCACGCTCATCCTGCGCGCCGTCCCGGCCGGCCAGACCGCGTCCGCCAACGGCGTCAACGTCCTGATGCGCACCATCGGCCAGGCCGTCTCCAGCGCCGTGGTGGCCGCCGTACTGGTGCACCACACCAGCCTGGTCGGTGGGCTCCCGCTGCCCACGCTGCACGGATACCTGATGGCGTTCGGCATCGCGGGCGTGATCGCCCTGGTGGCGTGTGCGGCGGCACTGACCATCCCGGGCGATCCCACCTCCGACGACACGCGGCGCGCCCGGGGCCGTGCGGAGGGCGCGCGGGACGAGGCGTTGGAGGGAGCATGAGTGCCGTGAGCACCACTCCACCCACCGCGTCCCCGCCCGCACGCCGGGACGCCGAGGCGACCAAGGCGGCCATCCTCAGGGCGGCCCGATACCTCCTCGCGCGGAACGCGCACGCCGACATCACCCTCAAGGCCGTCGCCGAACGCGCCGGTGTGAGCGCGCCGTTGATCCTCAAGTACTTCGGCAACAAGGACGCCCTGTTCGCCCGTGTCATGTCCTTCGAGACCGACGCGGAGGATCTCCTGGACGCCCCGCTCGACGCGCTCGGCCGCCACATGGTCCGGCACGTCCTGGTCAGCCAGCGCGAGCGGGGTGCCGACCCGCTGCTGCGGATCGCGTTCGCGCCTCTCCAGGGCGACCACGGCGACATCCTCCGCGTCAACTTCCGCGCCCAGGTGGTCGACCGCCTCACCGAACGCCTCCCCGGCCCCGACGCCGCCCTGCGCGCCGAACTCGCCGTCGCGACGCTCCTCGGCCTCGGCGTCATGTACGGCATCGCGCGCGGCGCCCGACTGCGCTCGACCCCGATCGACATCATCGTCGACCACTACGGACCCACCGTGCAGGCCCACTTGATGCCCTAGGCGTACCGGCGTGCCCGTCGGTACTGCCGGGCCAGGACGCGCAGGGTGGCGAGAGTCGGCGGACCCGTGTCGTGCAGCAGGACCCTGCCCCCTTCGCGTCGCACCGCGCCGAGTCGCAGTTCCTGGACGGCGATCAACGCGTCGAGGAACGGCCGGTGTTCCGCCGCGACGAGTTCGGGGAGCGTACGGCAGCCGGCGAGCGTGGCCTCCGCGAGGTCGGCCTGCGCCCGAACCACCCGGTCCAACGCCGGTACGCATCCCGGTGACTTGCTCAGCAGATCGTCGAACTTCAGCCCGTGCCGGGCGAGTTCGTCACGTGGGATGCCGACGCGGTTGTTCTCGGCGTCCTCGCAGAGGTCGGCGAGGAAGTCGCTGCGCTGCCAGCCCTCGATCAGGTCCCGGCACCCCTTGACGTACGACTCGTAGGTGTCGGGGTCGGCGGGCGCGAGCAGTGACGCGGTCAGCATCAGGCCGGGCAGCGAGTAACCGTCCACGTACGCCTGGAAGTCGGCCTCCGTCTCGAATCCGGTCCAGCTCGCGTCGACGGGAGCGGCGTCGAGGAAGGCACGCACCCGGGCCGCCATGTGCGGGTGACGGCGTGTGGTGTCCCAGAGCGCCAACAGGGTGTCCTGGGCGGGCGGTTCGCCGCTCTCCAGGGCCGCCGTGGTCTCGGCGTCCCAGGAGGCGAGGGCCGCCGTACGCGCGTCCACGGCACCGGTGTCGATCAGTTCGTCGGTCGCGTGCATGAAGGCCACAGCGGCGACGACCGGCGGATGGAGCTCCGCCGGCAGCAACAGCCTTACCGCCACGTACTCGTGCAGCGCGTACCTGCGCACGATCCCGCACTGGGCGTCGTAGGCACGCCGCAGTCGCGGATCGGTGATGCCCGCCTTCGTCAAAGCGGTCGACCAACTGCTCACAACTCTCCCCGTTTCGAAGATCCGGAGACAGCCTAGTCAGTGCTAGCCGAACAGCCGGTCCAGGAAGGCGTTCCCGAACACCCCGTGCGGGTCCAGCCGGTCGAAGGTCCCCGCCGCCTGCCCCCACACCGACTCCCCGAACGAGCCCGGGATCGCCGTGCCCAGCACCTCCTCGTCGCTCCACGCGGCCTGCTCGGTGTAGGCCCAGCCCTTCGACCACTCGACCCGGGTCAGGGCGTCCGTGCCGTCGTAGGAGCGGTACAGGAACTGCTCCAACTCCCGCAGGAACTCCTCCGCGTACGGCGTGCCGGGCAGCGTGAGTACGTCCAGCCAGACGGCCGTGTCCCACTCGGGGTGCTCGGTGCTCGGCCGCAGCGCGGACAGCAACGGGGCGCGGGCGCCGTCCAGTTCGGTGTCTGCGGGGTGGTCGAGGCCGGTCACCCGGATCTCGACGGTGCCGTTGACGGGGAAGCGCCCGAGCGCGGCGTACGCGGCGAGCCGCTCCCGGTAGAACTCGGTGAACTCGTGGACCACGCGCTGCACTTGGGCCCGCGAGGTGAGCACCGCATAGCCGTTCGCGGTCTCCCGCAGTGTCGTCGGCTTGATGTAGAGCAGCGTGTTCTTCGACGGCCCCCAGATGTCCGCCGACAGCGTCGTCACCAACCCCAGCGCGGCCACGTCGAGTTGGGCGTTGCCGAGCACCGGCGCCAGATACCACGCGCCGTCGGCCAGGATGCGTCCGACGAGATCGGCGACCAGCGTCGGCACGTTGTCGGAGAACGGATAGTTGTACGGCGACGAGACGCGCCGCGAGGTCAACGGCTTGGTCGGTGCGACGCTCCAGACCTTCAGCCAGGGGAACTCGGTGAACGCGAACCAGATCGCCTCGGCCCGCCCTGCCTCGTCCAGGAAGCTCGCGAAGGTCCGACCGCCGGACCCGGGTGCCGCGAACAGTTCGGTTGCCGGGATGTCCGTACGGCTCACGCACCGCAGGTTCGCGTTCGCCCCGACCCGCAGCACGACCTCGGTGATCAGCGCACGCCCCAGATGGGCGAGGAGCGCCGCGCAGTCCGCCTCGTCGCGGGTGTAGGTCCGCAGAACGTACGCGCCGGTGTCCGTGTCCCAGACCACCGCCGTCAGCGACAGCACCAGATTGCTGAGAGACCCGAACGTGTGCCCGGCCGTCCGCTCCTCGCCGTGCGCCGGTACGGCCGTGCCGTGTGCGTCGATGGCCAGGGCGCCGCCGAGGGTCAGATCGCCGGGGGCGGGCGAGGCGGTGAGACCGAGGCCGTGCCCCTCCAGGAAGGTGAGCAGCGCCTCGAGGGTGATACCGGTGCCGGCCCGGACGGCCGAGGCGGAGTCCAGGGTCAGGCCCGTGAGGTGCGGGGCGGTGTCGACCAGCAGCACCGGCGCGTCGGACGCCGTACCGGACTCGATGGTCAGCGGTGACCAGCCGTGCGAGGAGCCGCGGGCGCGGGCCCGCCAGCCGTGCTGCCAGGCCCAGTTGACGACGGACACCACCTGGTCGGCGTCGGTCGGCGCGCACGCCCAGAGCCCGTCGGCGGTGATCTCGCCGACCCAGTTCCGGTACGCCGAGCGGTAGAGGTCGACATCGGCCGGGAAGTCGGGCAGCTCGGCTGCCGCGGCGGCGGGATCGGCCGTCAGGAGTACGGGTACGGCGGCCAGGGCCGCCGCCGAGAGAAGGAAGCCGCGACGGGTCCAGGGAGCGGAACTGCCGTTCCCCGACCGGAGGTTGTTCGAGACATGATCGGTCACGCGCACACGCTAGGTGGGTGTTGACACGAGTAGGCATCCTGTCGAACCGGTTCACTCGTGTGAGTGAAAGATTCACAGGTCGCGGCCCGGAGGAGGCCGTTCCGCGCATGTCAGTGGCGGATGACAGACTGAGGGCATGGACGAACGTGTAATCGGCAGGTCGAATCAGCAGCTGTCCGTCGTCGGTCTCGGCACCTGGCAGCTGGGCGCCGACTGGGGAGACGTCGACGACAAGGAAGCCCTCGCGGTGCTGGAGGCGGCGGCCGAGTCGGGGGTGACCTTCTTCGACACGGCCGACGTGTACGGCGACGGGCGCAGCGAGCAGACCATCGCCACCTTCCTGAGCGGCCGGCCCGATCTGCATGTCCTGGTCGCGACGAAGATGGGCCGCCGCGTCGACCAGATCCCCGAGAACTACGTCCTGGACAACTTCCGCGCGTGGAACGACCGTTCGCGCCGCAACCTCGGCGTCGACCGCATCGACCTCGTGCAGCTGCACTGCCCGCCCACGCCGGTCTACTCCTCGGACGAGGTGTTCGACGCCCTCGACACCCTGGTCGCGGAGGAGCGCATCGCCCGGTACGGCGTCAGCGTGGAGACCTGCGAGGAAGCCCTCACGGCGATCGCCCGGCCGAACGTGACCAGCGTGCAGATCATCCTCAACGCGTTCCGCATGAAGCCCCTGCTCCAGGTGCTCCCGGCCGCCCAGGAGGCGGGCGTCGGCATCATCGCGCGCGTGCCGCTCGCGTCGGGCCTGCTGTCCGGCAAGTACACCAAGGACACGGTCTTCCCGGAGAACGACCACCGCACCTACAACCGGCACGGCGAGGCCTTCGACCAGGGTGAGACCTTCTCCGGCGTCGACTACGCCACGGGCGTCGAGGCCGCCGCCGAGTTCTCCGCCCTCGCCCCGGAGGGGTACACCCCGGCGCAGCTCGCCCTGCGCTGGATCATCGACCAGCCCGGTGTCACCACGGTGATCCCCGGCGCCCGCTCGCCCGAACAGGCCCGCGCCAACGCGGCGGCCGCCAAGCTGCCCGCCCTGTCCGAGGACACGCTCACCGCGATCCGGGACCTCTACGACCGCCGGATCAAGGACCAGGTCGAAGGCCGCTGGTAGCGCGGACCACGGCTCCAGGAGCAGCCGGCCCGCCGCTGCTGGAGCCCCGGCCCTCCGCACGCTCGGCCGGGCGCCCGATGACACCGAGCCGCGCCATCTGCCGGTCGTGGACGCGGCTGAGCACCAGCACCGAGACAGTGGCCCCGATCAGCGCGCAGAACATGTCCCACTGGGTGTCCCACACATCCCCCTGGGTGGCCAGGAAGGCGTCCGCGCTGTGCCCGCCGATCACGGCCGCCGCCCACTCGAACAGCTCGAAGAGCGCGCTGAAGGCGAGACACGCGCACACCGTGAGCGGCGCCAGCCAGCGGCTGCCGCGCAGGGGTGAGGTACGGGTGAGCAACTCCCGTACCAGGACCGCCGGTACGAAGCCCTGCATGAGGTGGCCGAGACGGTCGTAGGGATTACGGCTGAGCCCGAACGTGTCCCGGACCCAGTCGCCCGCTGGCACCTCCGCGTACGTGTAGTGGCCGCCCACGGCGAGGACCAGGGCGTGCGCGGCGAGCAGGCAGCACAGGAGGCCGGTCATCGGGAAGCGGCGCCAGGTCAGGACGATCACCGGCAGTCCGACGAAGACCCACACGGTCTCCAGGAACCAGGTCGTGCGATCGTGCGGATGCCAGGCGGAGAGGGCCATGCCGACAACCACCAGCGCGACCATGGCGGCGGGCAGACGGCGCCGCGGTGCGGAAGCGAGAACGGACACGATGGGGCTCCCTTGTCGTGGGGAGCCCCATCGTGTCCGAAGGCCGAAGGCGCTACATGAGTACGGCTACTCAGCCGGAGTGGTGGTCTTGCGCAGTGCGTTGAGGCAGCTGTCGATGGCCTGCTGGAGTTCCTCCAGACGCTGGACCATGTCGTCCTCGTAGAAGTCCTGGGCGTCGTCGAAGGTGAGCTCCTCGAAGGCCTTCGTGGCCTTCTGGAGACTGCTGTAGAACTTCGTCCGCCGTTCCTGGACGCGCAGTTCGGGGTCGGCCTCCACCGTCTCGACGACCAGGTTCTTCATGGTGTCGTAGGCCTCGGTGGCCCACCCGCCGGTGTCCTCGCCGTCCTCCAGCTCGTCGAGCAGCGACAGATGCCGCTCGGCCTCCTGGCGTACGTCGAGGGGCGCGTCGACGGTCTGTCCGGCGGGGGTCTTGATCTGGCCCGACTCGGCGATCTGTCGGACGTAGCCGATCCGGTCCGCCGAGCGGCTCTCCGTCGCGACGGCCTTCTTCAGGTCGTCGGTGCGGACGACGTCGCGGGCCAACTCGGCCTGCAGTTCGGGGTCTTCACGCACTCGGTCCAGCAGTGCCTGCCGGGCCGCCCGGGCGGTGGACGGGTCGGCGAGGATCGCGGCGCGCAGCGCGGTCGGGTTCTCCGCGACCTCAAGTGCCTTGGTGGGGCGGATGCCTTCCGCCTCGGCGGCCTCGGAGATGGCGGTGCCGCGTTCCGAGGTGGCGCTGGAACGGGAGACGTAGTAGTTCAACCACACGTCGGCGTCCGGGAGTTCGACCTCCTGGCCGGGGGCCAGCGCCTCGAAGTGCGGGACGAGACCGTCGTCCGCGGCCCGGTCCCACGCCTTGTAGTAGCGCATGACGCGCTCGGGGGAGCAGTCGGCGAGTTCGGCGAACTCCTTCGCGGAGACCTTCGGCGTCTCGTCCGCGCTCTGCCCGCCGGGCCGCACGCTGCGCGCCACCTTGAGGCCGAAGGCCCAGCCGCCGGTGCGGGCGTAGGCTCCGAACTCGTGCGCGTCCCGGGCGACGAGGCCGGCGTCGTCGAGGGCGGTGAAGGACGTCTCGGCCTGGTCGATCACTACGGTCAAGGCGGACTCTCCTGGGCTTGTGATGAGGCATGGTGCGAACAGGCAGCCTATATCCACCCATTGCCGCTGGTTTGAGTGCCCGGCCCTCGCGTCGCCGTCAGTGCCGTCAGTTCGATTCCCGCCGGAAGGTCTTCAGGAAGGTCTGCAGCGCCTGGCGGTTGGCCGCGTCGTTCCACTCGTCGGCGGGCGTCGTCCACCGTAGCGAGAAACTGCGTCCGCCGCCGATCAGGAAACCACGCCCGAAGGTGTGCTGCCGGTCGCTGCCGGTGCCGAAGAGCCACTCCAGGTCGGCGGCCTTGTCGCCCTGGTACGTCGTGGCCTTGATGTCGCCGATCTGCTGGAAGCCGTCGATCTGCTTCAGCCCCGGCAGCACGTCGTCGCGCCACACGGCGACCGGGTCCGGGCCCGCCTGAGTGCTGTACGTCACGGCCAGCGTGCGCGGGTCGCCCGAGGCGCCGAAGGTGACGCGGTACGCGTCATCGGACGCGTGCTGGGTCTCCAGCACCTTCCAGCCCTTGGGGAGCGCGACCGAGAAGCCCTCCGGTGCCTTGAACTCACGGAATCCGGCCGGCAGCACCGAGCCGGTGGCGGAGGGCGACGCGCTGACGGAGGGCGAGGTCGAGGGCGTGGTGGAGGTGGAGGTGGAGGGCGAAGGCGTGGCGGAGGGGCTGTAGGCGTGGCCGTCGACATTCTCGCCGGGTGTGGTGACCGACGCGGAGGCGGTCGGGAGGGGCGAGGGGGTGGCCGCCGCCGAGGACTGGGTGCCGGGGAGATGGTGAGTGGCGGCGAGGACGGCGACCGTGACGGTGCCGACGGCGAGGGCGGTCCCGGCGGCCATGCCACGGCCGCTCCAGGTGGTCCCCGCCCCGCGGAAGGCGTCGTAGGCCCGTCGTAGCCGGGGCACCGGATCCACCAGCCGGTCGGCGTACGGGTCGTCGTTGAGGATGCGGGTGAGGGACTCGCGGACCAGCGGGCGGGTCAGCCGTTCCCGGGAGTCCTTGCGCAGCAGCCCCAGCACGACCTGCGCCAGCGGTCCGGCGCGCGACGGGGCGCGCATCGGGAGCCGGTCCACGCCCTTCAGGGTCGCCTCGGGGCGGCCCCGGTCGCGGAACGGCGGGTGTCCCTCGACCAGTGTGTAGAGGATCGCGCCCAGCGCCCACAGGTCGGCGGCCGGCCCGATGCGCTCGTCGCGGGCCTGTTCGGGGGAGGCGTACGACGGCGCGGTGATCCGCGGGGCGAGGGTGGCGCCCGCGAGTCCGAAGCCGGTGAGGACGACGGTGCCCCGGTCCCGTACGAAGACCTGGCCGGGGCTGAGTTCGCCGTGGGTGATGCCCTCGCTGTGCGCCGCCTCCAGGATGTCGAGCAGCTCGAGTCCGATGCGGGCCGCCCGCACATAGTGGAACGTGCCCTGCTGGGCGAGGAGTTCGCCGAGCGGCGTGCCGTCGATCCAGTCGGTGACCGTCCACAGCGTGCCGCCCTCCTCGACGGCGTCGACGACCGGGGCGACCCGGGTGGGACTGAGCAGCACCATGATCTCGGACGTGCGCCGGATCGCGGCGGTCGTCCGGCGGGCGCTCTCCTCGTCCAGCGCGGCGGGAAGCGTCACCTGCGTGAGAAGGCAGGGGCGTTCGGCGGCCATGTCCTCGCCGTACCAGGACACACGGTTCGTCTCGCGATGCGCGACCTCCATGAGCCGGTATCTGCCGGCGACCAACTCCTGTGCGGAGACGTGCGTCTCGACCATGGCCATCCCTCGCTGAACCCCGGGCTCTCACCTTTCCCAGAAGTACGGCGACTGTGATGGGGTGGTTCAAAGGAAACCCAATTCCCCACTGGTTCTTGCCTTTTATTCAATCGCGGCGAGCGCGTGTGCGAGGAAATACGGTCGCGGGGAGGTACCAGGTCGCGGCTCGTGTCGAGGGGTCACGAATTCGCTCCGGGGACTCCGGTGGTGAAATATTGTTGCCCTACCTGGTGGTAACCAGCGGTAACGTGAAACTTTCCTGCCGTTGGTTCTCTGACCAGTTCCTCTTGCCTGGTCGGGGCCGGTCCCTGTGCGTGGCGACTTCCCGCGTCCACCTGGCGGTTCCCGGAAGTTCCCGCGGAAGTGCGCACCCTGACGTTGGATTCGTCGACGGTTTCCCCGCAGTGCTACGGAGAGGGAGAGCGGAGCACGAGCAGGGTGATCTCGCTGGGGGCGAAGACGCGGAACGGCGGGCCCCAGAAGCCGGTGCCGCGGCTGGTGTAGAGGAGGGTGCGGATGCCGTGCCGGCTGAGGCCGGCGAGGGCGGGCTGGTCGAGGCGGACCAGGTGGTGGAAGGGCCAGATCTGTCCGCCGTGGGTGTGGCCGGAGAGCTGGAGGTCGATGCCGGCGGCTGCCGCCCGGTCGATGAACTTGGGCTGGTGAGCCAGGAGCAGGACGGGCAGGTCGGGGTCGGCGCCGTTCAGGGCACCGGTGAGGTGGGCGCGGTGGCCCGGCAGGCCGGAGGACTCGGCGGTGACGTCGTCCACGCCGGCGACCACGAGGGTGTCGCCTCCGCGTTCGAGCAGCAGATGGCGGTTGCGCAGCGGCTCCCAGCCCAGCTCGCCCATCAGGTCGACCCAGCCCTGCGCTTCGCTGTAGTACTCGTGGTTGCCGGTGACGTAGACCCGGGCGTGGGTGGCTCGCACGGTGCCGAGGGGGAGGGCCTGGGCGCGGCGGCGTTGGGCCGTGCCGTCCGCGATGTCGCCGGTGTGGCAGACCAGGTCGGCCTCCAGCGTGTTCACCGTCTCGCACACCCGCTCCGACCAGCGGGCGCGGTCGAGCGGGCCGTAGTGGGTGTCGGTGATGAGGACGACTCGGGTGCCGTCCAACCCGGCGCCCAGACGCGGGAGTTGCACGTCGAGGCTGCGTACGCGGGGCACGCGGCGGGCTTCGGCGTATCCCCAGGCGAGCAGCACGGCGGTGGTGCCGAGGACGGCCCACGCGACGATGCGGGCCCGGTCCTGGCTCTCGCCGACGCCGGCCACGGTCAGGGCGAGCCGCAGCAGGACGCCGAGCAGGATCGACCAGGTGAACAGGACCCAGCTGGCGCCCAGCAGGGTGTCACCGACGATCGCCGCCCGGTCCTGCTGGCGCCGGCCGTGGCCGCGCCCCATCGCGAGCGGCATGCCGACGAGGCCGAGGACGAACAGGGCGGTGCCGGTCAGTGTGACGGGCAGCGGCCAGTGCTGGCCGGTGTACAGGAGCACCCCGCAGGGCACGGCCCACAGAAGGACGGGGGCGATCAGGGGGAGATAGCGCATCACGCGGTGCAGTCGGCTCCGCCGCGGAGCCTGTATTTCACCGTCGGCGGGTCGGGTGTCGCTGGTGTCGGTCACGCTTCCCCTCTCTGACCGGGCTGCCGTCTCGCGCACTGTATCCGGTCGGTCTCGGGGTGGCCGGACGGGCGTTCGTGGGGGCGGTCCCGTGGGGCGAGGGGTTCTCTGGGGGATGGCAGGACTCCGCCGTGGACACCTTTGGGTGGCTGGTGCCGGGCTGCTCTGGTTTCAGGATGTGGCGCCGGTCTGTCGGGCAGGGAGGGCGCCCTCGCCACGTGCGGCTGCACCGTACTGCCCGTGAACGGCCCTGCACCCGCCGCATCGTCTCAGGTACGACTGCCGCCACCGGGCCCGGTCAGGGTGATGTCGTCGGCGTAGTAGCTGCCCTGTGCGTACCAGCCGTGCACGTAGATGGTCGCGCTGGTTTGGGATGCGTCCGTGGTGAAGGAGATGGTCAGTCGGCTGTAGTGGGAGGGAGATGTGGTCCAGGTGGAGGTGCCGTCGTTCACGCCCAGGTAGACGTAGGAGCCGCGGACCCAACCGCTGAGTGAGTAGGTGGTGTCGGGCCGTACCGCGACGGTCTGGTCGCACTGCGCGGTGTCGCGCGAACTCACCGTCCCCTGGAGGGCTTTGGAGCCCGAGTGGACGGGGGAGGTGACGATCGAGCCCGAGGTGCCGGAGCAGTTCCACGGCGAGACGGTGCCCGATTCGAAGCCGGGGTTGGTCAGGGTGTCGGTGGCGCCGGGTGCGCTCGGGCCGGCTGAGGTGGGGGCGGCCGACGTCGGGGCGGCTGACGCGCTCGCCGAGGGTGCGGCCGGGGCGGCCTCGGTGGGGCCGGGGAGCAGGAGGGAACAGCCGAAGCCGGCGACGGCCGCCGCCGCGAGCCCGATCACCACGGCCGCCCGGCGCTGTCCGGGCCCCAGGTGTGGGCGGTCCACGGAGCGCGGCGGGCGGGCGTTGCCGTCGGGTACGGGGAGCTTCTCCGTCCTGCTGCCGGGGACGGGCGGGAGTTCCTCTGTCTCGCCGTCGGTCGGGGTGTGGGGGAGGGGTGCGGTCAGGGGTGTGTGGCTGCGGTAGTCCTTGTCCTGGCGTATGTCGTCGAGCAGTTGGGCCAGCGCGTCGGTGCGGCGCGGGCGCAGCACGCGGATGGGTTCCAGCGCGGTGCGGTCGTCCGGTGCGTCGGACTCGGGCGGTGTGGGCACGGTGCTCTCCTTCCGTCCCGTGGCTGAGACCGGAGCTGTCTCTGCGGAATTCATACGCGGGGACAGCTCCGGAGGTTCAGCCGGCGGCGCGCTCGGGGAAGCTCCGTTCGACGCCCGTGCGGTCACGGACAGCCGTACGTCGACCGGGTGTTGACGTCAGCCTTGTGGCGGTCACTCCCACGGGTGTGTTTTCTCGAGGTCCCGCCGCGTGAGGCGCCGGTGGGTCGCACAGGCCCGCACTTCGACCGCGGCTCGCGCCGGACGAGGCCCTGCCGGCAGCCACGCGGCCGACCCGTCCCAGGCTCTGCCGCTCCTCCTCGTACGACGGGAAGTCAGCGCAGCCCGAAGCGTTCCGACCAGTCCGCGATCTCCCCGACCGTCGCGTTGCCCCCGCACACCACGAGCCCGAGCCGGGCCCCGTCGCCGACCCGCTCCAGCACCTGCCGGGTGGCGGGCAACAGACAGCCCGCGGCGGGCTCGGTCCACACCTTGGCGTGCTCGGCGAGGTCGAGACACCCTCGCACGGCGTCCCGGTCGGAGACGGTCAGTACGTCGGTGACGAGGGCCGACACATGGTCGTAGGTCAGCTGCGACACGGCCGGCGCGCTGAGCGTGGTCACGATCGACGACGGCGTCACCGGCACCGGGCCGCCCGCCGCCAGCGCCGCGGACATGGCCTCGGCGCCCTCGGTCTCCACGCCCCAGACCCGGATGCCGGGCCGTCGGGCGTGCAGGGCGGCGGCGATCCCGGCGATCAGGCCACCGCCGCCGATGCTGACCAGTACGTCGGTGAGTTCACCGGCGTCGTCCGCGAACTCCAGCCCCACGGTGCCCTGTCCGGCGATCACCACCGGGTCGTCGAACGGGTGGACCAGGGTCAGCCCCTCGTCCCGCAAGCGGTTCACCAGCTCGAACGCGCTCGGCATGTCGTCCGTCAGCCGCAGCGACGCGCCCGCCGCCTCCACCAGCGCCACGGACCGTGCGGGTGCCGAACGCGGCATGACCACCGTCGCCTTCACATCGAGCGCCGCCGCCATGACCGCGAGCGCGATCCCGTGATTGCCGCCGCTGACCGCCACCACCCCGGCCGCCAACTCGCCCCCGCCGAGCGACAGCAGCTTCGCCGTCGCACCGCGCGCCTTGAAGGAACCCGTGCGCTGCAGCAGCTCCAGCTTCGTCGTGACCGGGACACCGAGCAGCTCCGAGAGCCCGAAACTCTCCACGGTCGGGGTGCGTACGACGTGTCCGGCGATCCGCTCGCCGGCGGCTTCGATGTCCGAGATGCCGATCAAGGCAGTCATCCTTCCGGCACGGGGCAAGGTGTTCCGTGCCGCCTCCGACCCTGACCCGGAAAGGACCCGCAGGTCAACATGTTT
Source organism: Streptomyces xylophagus (assembly GCF_000716435.1). Taxonomy (GTDB): domain Bacteria; phylum Actinomycetota; class Actinomycetes; order Streptomycetales; family Streptomycetaceae; genus Streptomyces; species Streptomyces xylophagus. The sequence goes on along the minus strand of NZ_JNWO01000003.1, from coordinate 50,904 downwards.
CAGGGTGGGTGGCGGACCGGAACTCAGTGCTGCTGCGCCTTCTGCGGAGTCACTTCGCTGGGCCGTACGACGACGAACCCCTCGCCCTGGAGCATGAGTTGGACGGCCTCGCCGGAGCCGCCGCGCAGCATCGACCCGATGGACTGTGAACGGTGCAGCGAGGTCCGGAGGTTGGCCGACCAGCCGACCACCGCGTCCGTGTCGACGAACACCGGGTACTGCGGTGAGACGGGTATGACCAGCGGGTTGCCCTCGCAGACCAGGCCGAGCTTGCCCTGTCCGGTGAAGACGCTGTTGAAGAGACCGCCGCCCGCGATGCCGGAGCCCTTCACCGTCTTGATCGCGTACGACAACGAGGCGTCGAAACACAGGACGTTGCGACCGTTGACGGTGAACTCGTCACCGGGATCGATCTCGACCACGAAACAGTTCTGCGCCTCGTGCGCGAACCACGCCTCGCCCTGCCCGCGCACCGCCATCAACGGCAGGCCCTCACCGGTGACCGCGCGCTTGAGCATGCCGCCCACGCCCTGGCCCTTGCGCTCGAACTGGAGGTTGCCGCGGTAGGCGATCATCGCCCCCTGGCGGGCGAGCATCTCGCCGTTGACCGCGTACCTGATGCACTTGGCATTCTCGACGGTCATGCCCGGCGCGGTGGCCGGCTGCACCATGTGCTCACTGGAAAACAGATCACCCTTCATGCGGGCATCCTGGCCCGGAAGATCTCATTCCGCCAAGATCGAGGAGGGGGTGACCGCGTCGGACGGTCAGGCGCCGAAGAGTTGCGTCCAGTACGTCCCCATCTGTCCTCCACCCGCGAAGCCGATGCCTATGTGGGTGAAGTCCGGCTTGAGGATGTTGGCGCGGTGGCCTGGGCTGTTCATCCAGCCCTCCACGACCTCGGCGGCGGAGCGCTGACCGCAGGCGATGTTCTCGCCGATCGTGCGCCTGCGCGAGCCCGCGGCGGCGGCCCGGTCCCAGGGCTGGGAGCCGTCGGGGGAGGTGTGCGAGTAGAAGGCGCGGGCCACCATGTCCGTGCTGTGTGCCTGCGCGGCGGCGGCCAGCAATGGGTCTACGGCCAGGGGAGGCAGCCCGGCCCTGGCACGCTCCGCATTGGTCAACTCGACGACTTTCGCCGCCGTTTGGGCCAGGTTGCCCGTGGTGATCGGCGTCGCCCACAACGCCGTCCAGTAGACGTCACCGGAGCGGGGATCGACGGCTTGGGCCAGTCCCACGTGCGTGAAGGCCCGCTCCAGCAGCGTGTGTCGGGCCTGTTCGGTGCGGAGGCAGTAGTCGACGAACTCCGCGGGGGTGCGCGGGCCGGAGACCAGGTGCTCGCCGACGGTGAGATAGGCGTACCCGGCGTGGCTCACCCGCTGGTACACCGAGGTGCCGTCGCGGCTCTCGGTGCTGAGGCGTCCGGCGGCTGCCATGTCGGCGGCGTGCCCTTGTGCGGCGGAGGCGAGGCGGGGGTCGAGGGAGACGGGCGGGGAACCGGCATTGGCGCGGGCCGAGTTGACCAGGGTGAGGAAGCCGGTGGGGTCGGGTGCCGGGGAGCCGGGGGAGGACGAGGCGGGGCGGCCGGTCGGGGATGCCGACCGGGGTGCGGGCACGGGGCCGGGACCCGCGTCCTCGACGACATCCACGCCGAAGTCCCGTGCGATGCCCGCGAGTCCGTCGGCGTACCCCTGCCCCAGTGCGCGCAGTTTCCAGCCCGGGCCGCGTCGGTAGAGCTCGGCGAGGAGGAGGACGGTCTCCCGTTGCGGGCGGGGCGGGGTGAAGCGGGCGAGCGGCCGGCCTCCGGCGTCGGTGGCGTGCAGGGTCGGTGCGGGCAGGCGGCCCAGCGGGGTGCCGGGTTCGGCGGGGCTGATGACGACCGTGACCCGCGCGGCGCCGGTGCGCAGACGGGCGGGGTCGACGGTCAGGGTGTCGCCCTGGAGGCGGGCTCCGGGCGCGGTCGGCTGGTTGTAGAACACGAAGTCCGCGTCACCGCCGACCTTGCCGCTCTCGTCCGTGATCAGCGCCGACACGTCGAAGGAACCGGGCACGCGCAAGGTGAGGGCGCCGCCCGGGAGGGGCAGATTGCCGCCCGGCACCAGCTCGTTCATGGCACCGACCTCGCTGTTCGTGCCCTGTGGAAGAACCCTCTGGGAGAGCCTTGTGGGGGAGTTCGTCCTCCACTCAACGTCCCGTCACGGCAGGAGGGTTCCCGCAGGACGACGTGGTGGGGGCCGGGGAGCCAAGGGCCCCCACCGTCACGCGCGCTCAGTCCCGGGCGATCCCCGGCGCGATGTCCTCGTAGGCCACGTTCCGTTCGGTGACGAAGGAGCCTCGGCCGGTGGGCGGTGATACCTGGATCGCCTTCGTGCGCTTGCCGCAGAACGCCGACTCCAGGGTGCCCGCCATCGTGTTCAGCACCGTGCCGTTGTTGGAGGTGTTGGCCAGCGCGGTGAGGCTGCGGCGGCCGTCCTTCGAGGTGAAGGAGTAGGTGTAGAAACCCTGGACCGCGCCCGTGTGGCCGTACACGGAGACACCGCAGGACAGATCGCGGCGGCGCAGTCCGAGCCCGTAGCGCGTCGTGCTGTTGACCGGAGTCCACCGTTCCATCTGGGCGAGCTGGGCGGCGGAGGTGAGCCTGCCGCCGAGCAGCGCGGAGAAGAAGGTGTTCAGGTCGTGCGTGGTGGAGATGACCGCGCCGGCGCTCTGCGCCCAGGAGACCGTCTGGTTCGTCGCGTCGACCAGCTGCGCGCCCGCCCGGTCCGGCGTCAGATAGCCGTGGGCGTACCGGCCCGGGATCTTCGTGTCGGGGTGGACGTAGAAGGTGTCGCGGAGCTTGAGCGGCTTGATGACGCGGTTGCGGTACTCGGTCCCCACGGAGTGGCCCGTCAGCTTCTCGATGAGCATCCCGGCGACCACGAAGTTGGTGTTCGAGTACGAGTAGGCGGCGCCCGGCGCGTTGGTGCGCGCGTGTCGGAGCGAGAGCTGTACCAGCTGGTGGTAGGTGAAGACCTTGTTGCGTACGGCCTCGAAGCCGGAGACCGAGCTGGCGAACATGGAGTTCGTGTAGTCGTAGAGTCCGCTGCGGTGGCTCAGCACATGGCGCACGGTGATCCGCTTGTCGGGCAGCAGGCCGGGGAGGTAGTGGTCGACCGAGGCGTCCAGGTTCAGCTTGTGCGCGTCGACCAGTTGGAGCAGGACGACCGCCGAGAACGACTTGGTGATGCTGCCGATGCGGAAGCGGTCGGCGTCGCCGATGGCCCGGCGTGTCGCGCGGTCGTCGATGCCCGCGGCCGCCGTGCGGACGGTTCCCTGGTCGTCGATCCGGGCGATCGCGCCGGGTGCGCCCTGTGTCGTGAGCGTGCGCAGCACGGTGCGGAGGCCCGCCATGTCGGGGGCCGGAAGCGCGGCCGCCGCGTTGCTCGTGGGGTCCGACTCGTGGGTGGCTGCGTGCGCCGGTACCGCCGTGAGCGTCAGCAGTGCCGCCGCCGACGCCGTGGCCCTGCGCACCGTTCTCAAGACCTTCCGGTCCATCCGGTTCTCTCCCGTCCTCTGTATGCGAGATCGGTCACAGTCGCGCGAGGCAACCTTCTCGCATCCCGTCACATCTCCACAGGCGACGCACAGTTGGTCACTCGCTGCTCACTGAGCGACGTGGATTCGCAAAGTATTGCCATGAAACGTGCGGAAACCGTTCATTTCCGCTTTACATGCGCATGACCGATCCATAAGGGTTTCGTCCCGGGGCCCGACCAGCCCCCTGGGCGTGTTCAACCACGCCCTGTCTCAAGGCGGTTGGCGATCCCTGCCGCCTTCGAACGGAGGAACCCTCAACCATGCGTAGACCCCACATACGCGGTCTGGCGGTCGCCGTCGCGGTGACGACGGCCGCCACGGGGCTGGCCGGAACGGCCTTCGCGGGACCGGCCACGGGGACGGATCGGGCGGTGGCGTCCACCGGCGCCACCACCGTCGCGTCGGTCGTCGAAGCCGCGCGTGCCGCCGCCTTCGCGCACGCGTCGGCGACCGGAGTCGTCCAGGGCGACGAACTCCGGGCCCAGGACGTGATGATCGACCCCGAGGGCGCGCGACACGTCCGGTTCATCCGCACGCACCAGGGCATGCCGGTCCTCGGCGGCGACCTCGTCGTCCATCTGTCCCACCGGCTGGCCTACACCGGCGTCACCCGGGCGGCCGACCACAGCGTGAAGCCCGCCACCACGCAGGCGAAGCTGACGGCCGACCAGGCCGAGGCGAAGGCCGCCGCCGTCGGCAAGGGCGACGCGGGCACCGCCGAACTCGTGGTGGACGCGCGCACCGGGCGAGCCGCCCTCGCCTACCAGGTGCCCGTCAGCGACAGCAGCACCGCCGAGGCCGCCGGCACCCGGACGGTCGTCATCGACGCCGTCACCGGCAAGGTCCGTAGCAACACCCCCGACAGCGACGAGTTCCTCTCGCACAAGCTGCTCGACACCCTGCACGAGCGCGGCCAGACCCTGGACCCCGCCACCGGAACCGTCGCACCTGCGACGGCGCTCACGGGAGCCGCCGCGACCCGCGCGGTGCACTACCCCGTCACCGCCTCGGGCACCGGCACCTCCCTCTTCGCCGGCAAGGTGCCCCTGACCACCACCCGTACGGCACGCACCAGTTACCTCCTCAAGGACCCGACCCGCTGGGGCACCGAGACCCGCGACGCCAAGGGGCAGGAACTGGAGAACTTCGCACAGGGCAAGAAGTTCACCAGCACCACCGACAAGTGGGGCAACGGCGCCGTCTCCCACCGTGACAGCGCCGCCGTCGACGCGCAGTACGGCATCACCAAGACCCTGGACTTCTACAAGAAGACCTTCGGTCGCAAGGGCATAGAGAACAACGGCAAGGCCGCCCGCGGCATGGTCCACTTCGGCAAGAAGGTGGGCAACGCGTTCTGGGACTCCACCTGCGACTGCATGCTGTACGGCGACGGCGACGGGGACATGCTCAAGAAGCCGCTGGTCGTCCTCGACGTCACGGGTCACGAGCTGACCCACGGCGTCGTGGACGCCACCGCGAAGCTGGAGCCGACCCGCGTCGACGCCGACGGCAACCAGTACGGCGAGGCGGGCTCCCTGAACGAGTCCCTCGCGGACATCTTCGGCTCCAACGTCGAGTTCAGCGCCAACAACGCGAAGAACCCGCCGAACTACCTGATCGGCGAGAAGCTCGGCCTCGCCCAGAAGTTCCTGCGCCGACTCGACCACCCCTCCCTCGACAAGCTCGAGGGCACGATCGACTACTGGTCGCCCCAGACGTACGACGCGGAGGTGCACGCCGGCTCCGGTGTCTCCTCGCACGCGTACTACCTCCTCGCGGAGGGCAGCGGACGCAAGACGATCGGCGGCTTCGCCTACGACTCGCCCACCTACGACGGGTCGACGGTCACCGGCATCGGCCGCGCCAAGGCCACGGCGATCTTCTACCGCGCGCTCACCCGCTACATGGTGTCCACCACCGACTTCCACGACGCGCGTCTCGCGACACTGCAGGCGGCGGCGGACCTCTACGGCGCGACCAGCACGGCGTACCAGACCGTCGACCAGGCCTGGGCCGCCGTGAACGTCACGGTCGCCAACACCCCTGCCACCAGGCGCTGATGACCCTCCGGGTGCCCTGCCGCGAGCAGGGCACCCGGACGCCCGGCCTCAGATCCACTGCTTCTCGACCTCCTCGGACACGGTGAACACGGCCTCGCAGGACGGGCAACTCGCCCTCCCGAACACATACGTCAACGCCGTCGCGACCTCCGTCTGCCCGAACTCGACCGCCTCGCCGTGGAGGCGCGCCCCGATGCCGTCGAGTTGGTCGGGCGTGGCCGGTATCAGCTCCGTCCGCCCCTCCGTGTCCTCCTCCTCGCCCGTCCCGGTCACGTAGTCGCCGGCCGAGGTGAAGACGCCGTACGAGCCGAACGCGACGAACAGGCCCTCCTCGCACTCGGGGCATTCGAGGTCGTACTCCTCGCTGTTCACCCCCTCAAGCGCCTCGGCCCACACCCCGCCGTCCTCGAAGGCGAGCACGGCCATCTGCAGGTAGACGAAGGTGTGGGAATCCTGCGACGGGTCGGCGCGCAGTCGGCGTGCCACAGCGAGCAGTTGGGCTATCTCGCGCGCGTACCGCTTGCGGCTGAGCTCGTCCGGGTCCGTGGTGATCAGCCCCGCCATGGTGACCGCCTGTATCGGCCCGCCCGGCGCGCGGTCCAGCGCGATGTCGACGAGCACGGGCATCGCCGCCCAGCTCGCGTCGTACACCGAACCCTGGTGGCACAGTGAACCCCACAGCTCCTGCCACACGTCGTCGTCCTCGGTGCCGCCGAGGCGTGCGAAGAGGCCCGGGATGTTCTCGGCGCTGCCGTAGGCGTGGGTCAGTTCCGCCCAATCGATCGTCGTCATACGGCGATTGTGCCGCCCGGCACTGACAACGAGGCCCCAGCCCGCACCAACTCTGCTCAGGCGACTCACAACTTCGCTTCGACAAATCCTGCTTCTTTTATTGACGACGGAAAAGAAGGGATCTAGGTTCCCGCCATGCGCTCGATCCCCCGTACCGAGTCGTTCCCGGCTCATACGCCCGCCGTCTCACAGGTGTTCACGATCGTCCTGTCCCACGGCCCCCTCACCCGTCTCGAGGTGGCCCGCCGGGCCGGGCTGTCGGCGGCGGCCGTGACCAAGGCGGTCCGGCCGTTGATGGAGGCCGGGTACCTGGCGGAGGGCGCCGACGAGGACGCGCCCCCGGCACTCGGACGGCCCGCGAACCTCGTCCGGGTCGACGGCGGGCGCGCGCTGTTCATCGGGGTCAAGGTGACCGGCGACGAGATCATCGGCGTCCTCACCGATCTGTGCTGCCGCATCCGCGTCGCCCGCCATGTGCCGCTGACCGACCACGACCCCAAGGCGGTACTGGCGTCGATCGCGGACCTGACCCAGGAACTCCGCACCGAGGCGGACGACTTCGGCGTACAGGTGCTCGGTCTCGGCCTCGCGGTCTCCGGCGACGTGGACCGCGGCGAAGGGGTCGTCCGCTACTCGCCGTTCCTGGAGTGGCGCGACGTACGCCTGGCCGAACTGGCCGCCATGACCACCGGGTTGCCGGTCACCGTCGACAACGACGTACGGGCGCTCACCGTCGCCGAGCAGTGGTTCGGCACCGGCGCGGGCCTCACGGACTTCGCCGTCGTGACCGTCGGCGCGGGCATCGGCTGCGGACTGGTCGTACACGGCCAGGTCGTCGCCGGCGCCCACGGAGTGGCCGGCGAGATCGGCCATGTCGTCGTCGATCCCGCCGGGCCCCGCTGCCACTGCGGCAACCGCGGCTGCGTCGAGGCGATCGCCGGGGACGCGGCGATCCTCGCCCGCGTCCGGGAGGTGATCGGGGTCCAAGTCGCCGACACGGCAGAGGCGTTGGCCCTCGCGCACCGGGGCGACGCCGGAGCCCGAGAGGTGTACGCGCGGGCCGGGGACGCGATCGGCCGGGGCATCGCGACCGTGGCCAACCTGCTCGGCCCCGAGCGCGTGATCATCTCCGGCGAGGGCCTGGCCGCCTACGACCTGTTCGCCGAGCAGATCCGCGACTCCTTCGCCGAGGCCGCGTTCGGCTCCGCCGCCCGGTGCGACGTACTGACCCGCCCCCTGCCCTTCGACGAGTGGGCGCGCGGAGCCGCGGCCACCGCGATCCAGTCCTTCATCCGATCGGACACCTAGACCTCACTCACACTCCCACCCCGCACACCTCCACCCCGCACACTCCTACCCGCACGAGGAGCCCGACGATGTACTCCCTCACGCCCGTTCGCGCCCTGAGAGCCATGGTGGTCCTGGCCCTCACCGCCAGCTTCGCCACCCACCTCCCGGCCGCGCACGCGGCCACCCCCACGGCGGACACTTCGCTGACCGTCGCGGCCAAGCCCTATATGGGCTGGTCGAGTTGGAGCATGCAGTCGTCCAAGTACCCCGGCCTCAACCCGGACGGCGACTACAGCTACCTCACCGAGGCGAACGTCACCAAGCAGACCGACGCGCTCGCGAGCAAGCTGAAGAAGTTCGGCTACAACTACGTCAACATCGACGCCGGCTGGTGGATGGACAAGACCTGGAAGTCCGGATACGACCAGTACGGACGCCAGAAGGCCGACCCGGTCCGCTTCCCCAGCGGCATGAAGGCCGTCGCCGACCGCATCCACTCCAAGGGCCTCAAGGCCGGCATCTACCTGCCCGCCGGCCTGGAGAAGGGCGCCTACGGCGACGGCAAGACGCCCATCTGGAACGCCGACGGCTGTACCACCGCCGACATCGTCTACAGCGACCTGCGCACCACCAACGGCTGGGACAGCGCGTACAAGATCGACTTCTCTAAGCCCTGTGCCCAGAAGTACATCGACTCCCAGGCCCAGTTGATCTCCGGCTGGGGCTACGACTTCCTCAAGCTCGACGGTGTCGGCCCCGGCTCCGGAAAGAGCGGCGACCAATACGACAACGTTGCCGATGTGGCCGCCTGGAACAAGGCCATCACCGCCACCGGACGCCCCATCCACCTGGAAGTCTCCTGGTCCCTGGACTACGGACACGCCGCCGACTGGAAGAAGTACTCCAACGGCTGGCGCATCGACACGGACGTCGAGTGCTACTGCAACACCCTTGTCACCTGGGGGAATTCGGTCGACGACCGCTGGGACGACACCCCCGCCTGGACCGACAAGGCGGGCCCCGGCGGCTGGAACGACCTCGACTCCCTGGACGTCGGCAACGGCGCGATGGACGGCCTGACCAAGGCGGAGCGCCAGAGCTACGCGACTCTCTGGGCCGTGGCCAAGTCCCCGCTCTTCACCGGTGACGACCTCACCAAGCTCGACGACTACGGCGTCTCCCTGCTGACCAACCGCGAGGTCATCGCCGTCGACCAGAGCGACGCGCCGCCCGCCCGCCCCGTCACCCCGTCCGACTCCCAGCAGGTCTGGGCCGCCAAGAACCCCAACGGCACCTACACCGTTGCCCTGTTCAACCTCGGCGACGCCCCCGCCGCCGTCTCCGCGAACTGGGCGACCCTCGGCTTCACCGGCAAGGCCGCTGTCCGTGACCTCTGGAACCACGAGGACCTCGGCACCTACACCAACAAGGTGACCCAGGCCCTGCCCGCCCACGGCTCCCGCCTGTTCACCGTCACCCCGCACGGCAGCGCCGTCACCCTGACCGGCTACGAGGCCGAGGCCACCACCAACACCCTCTCCGGCAACGCCAACATCGCCGACTGCTCTGTCTGCTCCGGCGCCCACAAGGTCGGCAACCTCTACCTCGGCGGCAAGCTCACCATCAACAACGTCGTCGCCGCCAAGGCCGGCACCTACCAGGTGAAGATCGCCTACGTCAGCGGTGACTCCCGCTCGGTGAGCATCTCCTCGAACGGCAACGGCGCCACCAGCCACAAGTTCCCGTCCACCGGCGACTGGGGGACCGTCGGGACGGTCAGCGTGCCGGTGACCCTGAAGGCGGGCGCCAACACGATCACCTTCGACAGCGGTTCGGGCTACGCGCCGGACATCGACCGGATCGACGTGCCCAACTCCTCCTCCTGAGCCGACCTTTTCGGAGACCGCCATGTCCAGTGCACTGCCCGACCTGCCCAGACGCAACCTGCTCGCCCTCGCCGCGGCCACGGGCGCCCTCGCCGGCCTGCCCGCCTTCACCGCCTCGGCCGCACCGCAGCGGCCGACCAACAGCTCGTACAGCAGCGGTACTTCACTCAACACCCTGTGGTGGCAGGCCCCCGCCGGCGACACCTCGATGATCGAACAGGGTCTCCCCGTCGGCAACGGCCGGCTCGGCGCCCTCGCCAGCAACGACCCGGGCCACGAGGTCCTCCTCGTCACCGACGCCACGATCTGGACGGGCGGCCTCAACGGCACCCTCGACTCCGACGGTCAATTCCCGTACGGCCGCGCGGACTTCGGGTCCCTGACCCTGCTCGCCCGGCTCACCGTCGACATCCCCGACCACGACCTGGGCTCCGTAAACGGCTACCGCCGCACCCTCGACCTCGACCGGGGCGTGGTGGGCGCGTCGTACGTCCGCTCGGGGGTGACGTACCAGCGGGAGGTCTTCGCCAGCGGCCCCGACGACGCGATCGTCCTCCACTTCTCCCAGAGCGGCGGCGGACGCTACACCGGCACCGTCACGCTGGAGGGAACGCACGGTGAGGCCGCCGCGGTCTCCTTCGGCGGCCAGTTCGCCAACGGCCTGAAGTACGGGGCAGCCGTCACCGCGTACGGCAGCGGCGGCAAGGTCACCGTGAACGGCGCGCACATCGAGTTCTCCGGGTGCAAGGACCTCACCGTCGTCGTGAGCGGCGGCAGCAACTACGCGCCGGACGCCTCCCACGGCTTCCGCGACCCCAAGCTCGACCCGCAGAAGCTCGCCCGCACCAAGGTCCGCGCCGCCGCCCAGCACTCGGCCGCGACCCTGCTGAACACCCATGTCGCCGACTATCAGGCCGCGTTCGGCACGTTCGAGCTCTCGCTCGGTAAGTCGTCCGACGACCAGCGCGCGCTGGACACCTGGGAGCGGATCCAGGCCCGCCACACGAGCGGCGACCCCGACCCCGAACTCGAAGCCGCCTACGTCCAGTTCGGCCGCTACCTCATGGTCTCCGGCTCGCGCGGCAGTCTGCCGATGGGCCTCCAGGGCCTGTGGCTGGACGGCAACGACCCGGACTGGATGGGCGATTACCACACCGACATCAACATCCAGATGAACTACTGGATGGCGGACCGGGTGGGTCTGTCCGCGTCCTTCGACGCCTTCACCGACTACTGCGTCGACCAACTGTCGTCCTGGACCGACCTCACCCACCGGCTGTTCCAGGACTCCCGCAACCGCTTCCGCAACACCAGCGGGAAGGTCGCCGGCTGGACCGTCGCCTTCTCCACCAACCCCTATGGGGGACTGGGCTGGTGGTGGCACCCGGCGGGCAACGCCTGGCTGAGCAACAGCCTCTGGGAGCACTACGAGTTCACGCACTCCCGCACCCACCTGGAGAAGATCTACCCCCTCCTCAAAGGCGCCTGCGAGTTCTGGGAGGCGCGGCTGATCACCACCACCCTCGACAACGGGAAGGAGGTGTTGGTCGCGGACCACGACTGGTCGCCGGAGCAGGGTCCGCAGGACGGCAGGGGCAACACCTACGCCCAGGAAGTGGTGTGGGCCCTGTTCGGCAACTACGCCGCAGCTTCTGCGGAGTTGAAGCGGGACAGCGGGTTCGCGAACACGATCTCGGGTCTGCGCAGGCGCCTGTACCTGCCCGAGGTGAGCCCGAAGTCCGGCTGGCTGGAGGAGTGGATGTCGCCCGACAACCTGGGCGAGACCACCCACCGCCACCTGTCCCCGCTGATCAACCTGTTCCCCGGCGACCGCATCCGCCCCGACGGCTCCACCCCGAAGGACATCGTCGACGGCGCCACCGCCCTGCTCACCGCGCGCGGCATGAACAGCTTCGGCTGGGCCAACGCCTGGCGCAGCCTGTGCTGGGCCCGCCTCAAGAACGCCGACAACGCCTACCAGTTGGTCGTCAACAATCTCCGCCCGTCCGAGAACGGCACCAACGGCACCGCCTTCAACCTCTTCGACATCTACGAGGTGGAACAGGGCCGTGGCATCTTCCAGATCGAGGCCAACTTCGGCACCCCGGCGGCCGTGACCGAGATGCTCCTGTACTCCCGCCCGGGCCATCTGGAGCTTCTGCCGGCCCTCCCGGACGCCTGGGCCGAGTCCGGCTCGATCATCGGAGCCGGCGCCCGCGGCGGCTTCGTCGTCGACCTGCGCTGGAAGGACGGCAAGCCCACCGAGGCGAAGATCCGCAGCGTCGGCGGTCGCACCACGACCGTCGCCTACGGCGGCAAGACCCGCACCGTGACCGTCAAGCCGGGCGGATCCGTCACCTTGAAGGACTTCGCCCGGTGACGGCGAGACGGGCACGACTGCGCCGTACGGCCGCACTCCTCCTGCTCGCCGCCGCCTTCCAGGCCGGACCCGCACACGCACAACCGCAGGCACAGGTGAAGGCCCTGAACGACCCGCAAGACGTCATCACCTGGGGAGCGAGCGCCGACCACCTCGGTGACGGTGTCGCCGACCGCAGTTACCGCCTGATCGTGCACACCAGTGTCGCGGGCGGCGATCTGCGGATCCGGCTCTCCAACGCCTTCGGCGACCGGCCGGTGACCTTCGACAACGTCTACGCGGGCCGGCAGCAGACGGGCGCCGCGCTGGTGCCCGGCTCCAACCGGCGACTGACCTTCGGCGGCGAACGGTCGGTCACCATCCCCGCGGGCGCGGTCGCCTACAGCGACCCGCTGTCCGGCAGGCTGCCCGCCGCGACCAACCTCGTGGTCAGCATCCACACCCCGGACGCGGCGGGCCCGGCGACCGGCCACGGCATGGCCATGCAGACGTCGTACGCGACCCAGGGCGACCACACCGGCGAGGAGGGCGCCACCTCCTGGACGGACACCACCGGGTCCTGGTACTACCTCGACGCCGTGTCCGTCAGGCCGAGCGCGGGCATCGGAGCCGTGGTCACGCTCGGCGACTCCATCACGGACGGCTGGGCGTCCACCACGGACCAGAACCGGCGCTGGCCGGACTACCTGGCCCGACGACTCCAGACCGCCGGCACGTCGGTCAAGGGCGTGGCCAACGAAGGGATCTCCGGCAACAAGGTCCTCGCCGACGGCGCCGGGCAGAGCGCCCTCAACCGGCTGCAGCGCGATGTGCTGTCCCAGCCCGGCGTCCGCACCGTGTTCCTCTTCGAGGGCGTCAACGACCTCAAGGCCCATTCCGGCGTCACCGCTCAGGATCTGATCGCCGGCTACCGCGAGATCATCGACCGGGCGCACGCGGCCGGGAAGTGTGTCGTCGGGTCCACGGTCGGCCCGTTCAAGGGCTGGCCCGAATGGGACCCGGCGGCCGAGGCCGTACGCCAGGAGGTCAACCAATTCATCAGGAGCAGCGGGGAGTTGGACGCTGTCACCGACTTCGACCACATTCTCCGCAGCCCCTACGACCAGGAGAGGATGCTCCCCTTCTTCGACGGCGGAGACCACATCCACCCCAACGACAAGGGGATGGCGGCCATGGCCGACGCCGTCGACCTGAAGAGCCTCGACTGCGCGAAGTGAGGTTCAGTGACGTGAGGTTCAGCCGGACGCCGTGGCCTCCGGGGTGATCAGGCCCTGGCGGTAGGCGATCGCCACCGCCTCCGTACGACTCGCGGCGCTCAGCTTCGCGAGGATGTTGGAGACGTGGACGCTCGCCGTCTTGCCGGTGATGAACAGCTCCTCGCCGATCTGGCGGTTGCTGCGGCCGAGGGCGAGCAGCCGCAGCACGTCCCGCTCGCGGGCCGTCAGCGGCGAGGGGCGGTCCCCGGTGTCCGGCGCCGGGTCGCCCAGGCGGCCTCGGCGGATCAACGTGTCCAACCGCGCGAGCAGGGGAGCGGCACCGAGCCGGGCGGCCGTCTCCCGTGCCGTACGGGCCTGGGCGGCCGCCTCCTCACGGCGGTCGGCCGTCAACAGGGCCTCGGCGAAACGGAATTGGCAGCGGGCCCGTTCGTAGGCGTCGCCGTAGTCGAAGGCTGCCACCGCCTTCTCCCAGGCCGCCGCGTCCGGTCCCATGGCCGCCCGCGCCCACTCCGCCTCGGCGCGGGCCAGCCAGGCCAGGCCCTCCGGCCCTTGCGGACGGCCGCTGCGGCCCTCCTTCGTGACGGTCCGTGCCAGTTCGACGAGTTCCGTCGCGGTGTCCGTCCAGCGCCGTACCCCCGCCTCGTCTCCGGTCTGCCGCAGGGCGACAGTCCGGTCGGCGACCGCGGACAGGGCGAGCGCGGCGAGCCGGACCGTGACGTCGGGACGCCGGCCGGAGTCGTCGGTCAACGCCGTGACCGCGGCCCGCATCCGCTCCACGGCCGCCTCCGGATCGCCCTGGAAGGCCGCGGCGTCCGTCAGCACGATGCCCGACACCAGCGCGGCCATCCAGTCGAACGGCCCGTCCAGCAGGGCACGAGCCCGCTCCGCGGCCTTCAAGTCGCCCCGCGCCAGCCCCACATACAGCGCGGGTCCCATGGTGAAGCCGCCCGCGTGCGGCAGCACTTCCGCGTCGCTCGCGGCGGCCTTCGCGCACTCGTCCCAGCGACCCAGCGTGTAGAGCACGAGGAGTTGGAGATAGCGCATCTCCAGCGGATAGGGCGACGACAGCAGCCCGGCGCGACGGGCCCGGTCCAGCCCCTCGGTGAGCCAGGGCAGGGACTCCTCCAAGTCCCCGGACTCGAAACTGCCGATGGCGAGGTTGAACAGCGCGCGCATCTCCACGGGCGCGTGTCCCGCCCGCCGGGCCAACTCGCGTGCTTCCGCGAGCCGTTCGCGGCCCTCCCGGGTGCGCCGGCCACCCCCTTCGAGCCCGGCCAGCGAGATCAGCAGATCGGCCCGGGCGTCGGCCAGTTGGAGTTCCTCGGCGGTGCGCAGGGCCTGGCGGGCGACCCGCAGCGCGATCCCGTCCTCGCCGACCTGACGGGCCGCCATCACATGCGTGGCCGCCGCCCACACCCAGGTCCGAGAGGGTGGCTCGGAGGGGATCATCGCCAAGGCCTCGCTGCTGTAGGCGAACGCGGCGGTCAGGCTGTCGACGCCGATGAGATTGCCGGCCAGGGTGTAGCGGACCCGGGCGGCCAGCTCGGAGTCCGCGTCCTGGCCGATCCCGGCGAGCGCGGACCGGGTGAGGGAGACCGCGCGGTGCGAGTCCCCGGCATGGGCGGCCGCCGCCGAGGCACGCAGGGTGAGGGCCACAATGTCGATGCCCTCGCCCGACGGCCGGGCAGCCGGGTCGACCGAGGTCCACAGATCAAGAGCGGTCTCGAGATGCCGTAGCTCCTCGGCGGGAGCGCCCACGCGCTGGGCGTGGTCGGCGGCCTCCAGCGAGGCGGCCAGCGCCTCGGCCAGGTCGTGGCTCTCGCGGTAGTGGTGGGCGCGCTCCGCCGCGCTCTCGGCGGGGTGGCCGCGCCCGGCGAGGAGACGGGCGAACGAACCGTGCAGCCGGGACCGCTCGCCGGGGAGCAGATCGGCGTACACCGCCTCACGGGCGAGGGCGTGCCGGAAGGAGTACGTGTCGCCCTGCCCGGGGACCAGGAGCTGCCGCTCGACCGCTTCCCGCAGCGCCGACTCCAGCTCGTCCTCAGGGAGTTGGATCGCGTCCCGCAGCAGGTCGTACTCGACCCGGCGTCCGGCGACGGCGGCGGTGCGCAGCACCTGCTGTGCGGTGTCGGAGAGTTGCTCGAACCGGATCAGCAGGACGTCGGCCAGCCCGCTCGGCACCCCGCCCGCCTCCATGTCGCTCGCCGCGAGCAACTCCTCGGCGTAGAAGGCGTTTCCCTCGGCGCGCTCGACGATCCGGCGGACCGTGCCGTCCGGCACCGGACCCGTGCGCAGGGCGCGCACCAGCCGGGCGACCTCCGCGTCCCCCATGGGCCGTAGCTCCAGGCGCTCCACGGCGGGCAGCCGCACCAGCTCGGCCAGCAGGGGCCGTAGGGGATGGCGGCGGTGGAGGTCGTCCGCGCGGTACGACGCGAACACCGCGAGGCGGTGGGTGGGGGCGCCGCCCGCCGGGCGTTGCAGGATGCCCCGGCTGAGGAGGAAGCGGAGCAGGTCGCGGGAGGACTGGTCGGCCCAGTGCAGGTCTTCCAGGACGAGGAGCAGGGGAGCGATGTCGGAGAGGTCGGCGAGGAGTCCGGCGATGCCCTCGAAGAGCCGCAGCCGGCTGCCCGCGTCCCGTGCCGCGTCCGTACCGGCGCCGAGCAGCCGGTCGACCGCCGGATGCGCGGCCAGGGCGGCGGCGAAGCGCTCGTCGTCGGCGAGGACCCCGAGGATCTCCGTGAACGGCAGATACGGCAGACCGACGTCACCGAGGTCGACACAGTGCCCGGTCAGGACGGTCATGCCGACGTGCGTCGCCCGCGCTGCCACCTCGTCGAGGACCCGGGTCTTGCCGACGCCCGCGTCCCCGGCGATCAGTACGGCCCCGGCCGTGCCCGCGCGGGCACGCTCCAGCACACCGGCGAGGCGGGCGAGTTCCTCGTCCCGGCCGATGAGCGGCGCTGCTGCTACGGATTGCGACACGCCCCCATCCTGGCACGCGTCGCTGACAACGCACCTGGCCACCGGGCGGGAGACGCCTCCCGCCCGGCGGGCCGGTTCAGCGCAGGGTCTCGGCCCAGTTCGCCGGAACGCGTCCGGCGGGACCCGGCACCGGCTGATCCTTCGGGTGGCTCACCGGGGCGGCCAGCTCGGGACCGGAGTCGTACAGCTCGGACGTGGTGAAGTTCCAGAACCAGCCCTCCCCGGGCTCGTAGCTCTGGATGAACGGATGCCCCGTCGACTGGTAGTGGGCGGTGGCGTGCTTGGCGGGGGAGTCGTCGCAACACCCGATGTGACCGCACTGCGCGCACCGCCGGAGGTGGAACCACCAGCCGTCGGCCGCGTCGCACTCCACGCAGCCGGCGCCGCTCGGCGGGACGCCGGTGTCGATTCCGGTGATGTCGTTCATGCGGACTCCTGGGGCGTCTCGTCGTCTGTGGCGGTGAGGGGGAGCAGGACCTGGAAGCGGGTGTCGCCCGGCACCGACTCCACCTGGAGCGTGCCGTGGTGCTTGTTGACGACGATCCGCCAGGAGATGTCCAGACCGAGCCCCGTGCCCTCGCCCACCGGCTTGGTGGTGAAGAACGGGTCGAAGATACGGCTGCGGATCTCCTGCGGCACACCGGGCCCCGTGTCGCGGAACTCCACCATGAGCTGATCGCGCACCAGCGCCGTCCGCACCGTCAACGTGCCTTCCCCGCCCGTGCTGTTCATGGCGGAGACCGCGTTGTCGATCAGGTTCGTCCACACCTGGTTGAGCTCCGCCGGGTAGGCCGGGATCTTCGGGAGCGTACGGTCGTACTCCTTGACGACCTTGATCCGGTCGCCGACCTTCCCGCCGAGCATCAGCAGTGTGCTGTCGAGGAGTTCGTGCACATCGGCCACCTGGTACGGGGCACGGTCCAGCTGCGAGTACTGCTTCGCGGCGCCGACGAGGTTGGAGATCCTGGTCGTGGAGTCCTCGATCTCCGTCATCAACAGCTCTGTCTCGACCGTGTAGTTGAGCCAGCCGATCGCTCCCGGCAGGATCTCCTCGTCCACGGCCGCCGCGACCTGGTCGAGCCACTCGACGTCGAGACCGGCCTGCACGAACGTCGGCGCGATCTGCCAGGACTCCGTGACACCGTGGTCGTCGAGCCAGTCCGTGAGCTGGTCCTCGCGGTCCGAGGCCTCCAGCGGGCTCAACGTCTGTGCCTTGGCGACCCGTTCGGCCGTGCGCTCCTGGATGTCGATGAGGTTGGCGAGATCCTCCCGCGAGTACGGGCCGGAGGAAATGACGCGCAGCTTGTGCCGCATCTTCGCCACCCGCTCCCGCAGCGTCGAGGTGGCCCGGACGGCAGCCGCGGCGGGGTTGTTGAGTTCGTGGGTCAGTCCGGCCGACAACGAGCCCAGCGCCAGCAGCCGTTCACGCTGGCTGATCGCCAACTGGCTGCTCTTCTGGCCGAAGAAGAGGCCCTCCAGCAGATGGACCGCCATCGGGAACCACTCGCTCATGATGGCCGCGAACGTCTCGGCGGGCAGCACGAAGAACCGCGTGGTCTCCGTCACCCGCATCGAGTTGAGGTACACCTGCTGCACCCGGTCCCCGATGTAGGCCTGCATCGCGCCCGTGTACACCCCGCGTTGCGAGGTCCGCGCGACCTCCACGTCGTCCTCGCCGACGCGGCGCGACAGCACGACGGTGCCCTCGATCATGACGTAGAAGCAGGTGGCGGGATCACCTTCGGTGTAGACGGGCCCGGCCTCGAACTGCTCCACCTGCCCGTCGCAGCACAGCCTGCCGAGCTGCTCCGGCGTCAGCTTCTCGAACAGGAACAGCGTGCCGATCTCCTGCGGGCTGCACGGCAGCACTTTCCCGCTCATGACTGCTCCAGGTAGCGGTGGACGAGCATCACGGCCATGGCTCCCTCTCCGACGGCGGACGCGACGCGTTTCGCGGACTCGGCGCGCGCGTCGCCCGCCACGAACACGCCGGGAATGTTGGTCTCCAGGTGGTACGGCGCCCGGTCCAACTCCCAGCTCGCGGGCGGCTTTCCGTCCGCGGTGAGGTCGGGCCCGGCCAGGATGAACCCGCGTTCGTCGCGCAGCACCGAGCCGTCCAGCCAGTCGGTCAGCGGGGCAGCGCCGATGAACACGAACATCCACTGCGCGTCGACGAGTTCGGTCTTCCCGCTCTCCGTGTCGCGCAGGGTGAGCTGCTCCAGATGGTCGGAGCCGTGCGCGGCCTCGACGACGGTGCCGGTGCGGACCGAGATGTTCTCCGCCTCGTTGATCTGCTGGATCAGGTAGTACGACATCGACGCGGTCAGCGAGGGCCCTCGCACCAGCAGGGTCACCGACTTGGCGCCCCGGGCCAGGTACATGGCCGCCTGCCCCGCCGAGTTGGCGCCGCCGACGATGTACACGTCGTGCCCCTGGCAGGAGGCGGCCTCAGTCAGCGCCGAGCCGTAGTAGACCCCGCAGCCCGTCAGATCGGGCGTGCCGGGCGCCTCCAACTGCCGGTACGACACACCGGTCGCCAGGATCACGGCGTGCGCGGCGACCGCCGAACCGTCCGCGAACCGTACGACCCGCGCCGACCCGTTGGCCTCAAGACCCGTGACCTCGCGCGCGGTGAGGATCTCGGCGCCGAACTTGCTGGCCTGCCGCCGCGCCCGGTCCGTGAGTTGGGCCCCGGACACGCCGTCCGGGAAGCCGAGGTAGTTCTCGATCCGCGAACTCTGCCCGGCCTGCCCACCGGTCGCGGACCGCTCCACGAGAACGGTCCGCAGTCCCTCGGAGGCCCCGTAGACGGCCGCGCCGAGCCCGGCAGGGCCACCGCCGATGACGACGAGGTCGTAGAAGTCGGCCGTGGGTGTGGTCGCGAGCCCCACCTGCGCGGCCAGCTCGGGCGCCTCCGGCTCGACGAGCACCGACCCGTCGGCGGTGATGACGAGCGGCAGCCGCTGCCCGTCCTGCCCGGCGGCGGACAGCAGCCGCAGCCCCTCCGGGGTGTCCGCCGAGTACCAGCGGTACGGCACCTGGTTGCGGGCCAGGAACTCCCGCACGTCCGAGGAACGCGCCGACCAGCGGTGCCCGACCACCTTCGTGGCGGGCACCGGCCGGTAGTCGCTGTTCCGCCACGCTTCCAGGAGGTCGTCCAGGACCGGGTAGAGCTTCTCCTCGGGCGGGTCCCAGGGCTTGAGGAGATAGTGGTCGAGGTCCACAACGTTGATCGCGTCGATCGCCGCGTCCGTGTCCGCGTAAGCGGTCAGCAGCACCCGACGCGCGCCGGGATAGACATCGAGGGCCTGCTCCAGGAACTCGATGCCGTTCATCTGCGGCATGCGGTAGTCGGCCAGGATCACGGCCACGAGATCGCCCCGCAGCTTCAGCTCGCGCAGCGCGTCCAGCGCGGACTCACCGGACTCCGCGCGCACGATCCGGTACGACTCGCCGTAGCGCCGCCGCAGGTCACGGGCGACGGCACGGGAAACTCCCGGATCGTCGTCCACGGTCATGATGACGGTCCGCGCGGCTTCGGCGGCCTGTGCCATACGTCTCCCACCCCGAGTGGTCGGATTCACGGCACGGCGGCGCCGTTGCCACCGCGCCGGCTCCGACCATCGTATGTTCGATCGCCGCGCCGCGCTCCGCTACACCCGAGACGGCGGGCCTCAGGGGCGCCGGGAGCGCAACACGCAGAACTCGTTCCCCTCAGGGTCCACCAGCACCACCCACGGCTGCTCGCCCTGCCCGACGTCCGCCGTCCGCGCCCCCAGCGCCAGCAGCCGGATCACCTCGGCCTCCTGGTCGTCGGGCCGGAAGTCCAGATGCAGCCGATTTTTGATCGTCTTCTGCTCGGGCACCGGCACGAACAACAGCCCGGGAAGGCGGTCCGGCTCCGGCCGGATCTCGAACTCGTCCGGCGTCTCGCCGACCACCACCCACCCGAGCGCCTCGGCCCACCAGCGTCCCAGCGCGACGGGGTCGGCCGCGTCCACGACCACCTGCTCCCACTCCAAGGTCATGCGGGCAGGGTAGTGAAGACTGGGCCCGACACTGGTGACCGCAACACAGGGAGGCCACGGGATGACACGCCCGATCACGGCAGGGGTCGACGGATCGGCGGAGAGTCTCGCCGCACTCGCCTGGGCGGGCCGGGAGGCCGTACGGCGGGGGCTGGCACTGCGGGTGGTGCACGTCTGGCGGTACGAGCCGCACCAGGCCCTCGACGCCGGGGACCGGGACACCCAGGGCCGCTGGGTGCGGGACGCGGCGGCCGAGGCCGCCCGGACGCTCACCGAACGCCACCCGGGCCTGGACGTGACCACCGACGTCCTGGAGGGCGACCCCGTCGACGCGCTGACCGCCGCCGCTGCCGACGCCGAACTGCTGGTCCTCGGCTCACGCGGACACGGGCCCGTCGTCGGCTTCCTGCTCGGTTCCGTCGGACAGCAGGTGATCGCCGATGCCGTACGGCCCGTCGTGCTCGTGCGCGCCGGGGACGAGGCGTCCGGGGAGGCCGCCGGACGGGAGATCGTCGTGGGTCAGCAGGGCGACCCCGAGGACAGCGCCGCCGCGCTGGGCTTCGCCTTCGAGACGGCGGCGGCGCGTGGCGCGACCGTACGGGCCGTGCGGGCGTGGACGCTGCCGCCGGTGTTCGCCTACAGCCCCGGCTCCATGAAGCTCCTCGACGACGCCGGCGGCCTGGAGCCGTACGAGAAGAAGGCCCTGGCCGAGGCGTTGGAGCCGTGGCGGGAGCGCTTCCCCTATGTGCCCGTCGTCGAGCACATAGAGATGGGCAGCGCGGGGCAGGTGCTGCTGTCGGTGGCGGGGCGGGCGCAGTTGATGGTCGTCGGGCGGCGCGCTCACCGTACGGCGGTGGGCGCGCGGATCGGCTCGGTCGCGCACGGGGTGCTGCACCACGCGGAGTGCCCGGTGGCCGTGGTGCCGTCGCCGGAGGCCTCCTGACTCAGGTGGCCTCGACGCGTACCGGGACCCCCCTCTCCACCGACCGGATCGCCGCCAGTGCGATCCTCAACGCGGCGCGGGCGTCCTCGCCGGTGGCCGACGGGGTACGGGCGGCGCGGACGGTGTCGGCGAAGTCGGCGAGCTCGGCGACGTACGCGTCGTGGAACAGGTCCTGGTCGTAGGTGACGGTCTCGGCAGTGATGCCGTCCGCGCTGTAGGACGTCAGATGGGTGCGCCGGATGTCGCCCATCGTCAGCATGCCCGCCGAGCCGAAGACCTCGCCGCGTACGTCATAGCCGTACACCGCCTGGAAGTTGGCCTCCGCCGTGGCGAGGGCGCCGTTGTCGAAGCGGATCGTGACGACGGCCGTGTCGAGCAGTCCGCGGTCCTTGAAGTCGGGGCGGACCAGGGCGTCGGCCATGGCGAAGACCTCGACCGGTTCGGAACCGGGGTTGAGATAGCGCAGGGTGTCGAAGTCGTGGATGAGGGTTTCGAGGAAGATCGTCCACGGCGGGACGGGGGCCGGGTCGGCCAGCTTCGGGTCGCGGGTGAGCGAGCGGAGCAGCTGCGGGGTGCCGATCGCGCCGGCGGCCACCTTGTCGTGCGCGGCCCGGAACCCGGCGTCGTAGCGGCGGTTGAAGCCGACCTGGAGCGGTACGCCCGCCTCGGCGGCGGCCGTGATGGCGCGGTCGGCGTCCGCGAGAGTCGTCGCCATCGGCTTCTCGCAGTAGACGGCCTTGCCCGCCCGCGCCGCCGCCACGACCAGGTCCGCGTGGGTGCGGGCCGGTGTCGCGATGACCACCGCGTCGACGTCGGGATCGGTGAACAGGTCACCGATCTCGGTGTACGCCGTGGGGCAGTCGAGCCGGTCGGCCAGGCCCCGTGCCGCGCCCGGCGCCGGGTCGGCCACGGCGGCGAGGCGGACGCCGGGCAGGCGGCGGGCGAGGGTCTCGGCATGGAAGGAACCCATGCGGCCCGCGCCCACCAGACCGATGGCGAGGGGCAGTTGGGTGGTCATGGGGTTCTCCCTGATGCCGTGTGATGCCGTGTGAAGCCGAATGGACCTCGTGGCGATCAGACCGTGAACGCCGTGCGGAAGCGGTCCAGGGCGCGCTCGCTCTCGCTCTCCGAGGCCCACGCCTCCATCGCGACCGTGCCGTCGTAGCCGATGTCGGCGAGGGCGCGGGCGATCGCCGGGTAGTTGATCTCGCCGGTGCCGGGCTCCTGTCGGCCGGGGACGTCCGCCACCTGGATCTCGCCGATCAGGTCCAACTGGTGGGCCTTGCGGACGAGTTCGATGAGGTTTCCCTCGCCGATCTGCGCGTGGTAGAGGTCCAGGTTCATCCGCAGGCCGGGCCGGTCCACGGCCTTGACCAGGGCCAGGGTCTCGGCGGCCGTCGCGAACGGTACGCCCGGGTGGTCGACCGCGGAGTTGAGGTTCTCCAGCGTGAAGGTGACCCCGTGGCGCTCGCCCAGTTCGGCGAGGCGGGTCAGGGTGCGGTGGGCGGCGATCCACATCGGGCCCGTGGGCTCGCCGGTCACCGGAACCACCGGCAGGCCCTCGGAGTCCAGCCCGGTGCCGTGCAAGTTGAGCCGGGGGCAGCCCAGTTGGTCGGCGGCCTTGACCGACTCCTCGGCGGTGCGCAGGAGTTCGGCGGCGCCCGCCTCGTCGGTGAGACTGCCCCGGATGTAGCCCGTCATCGACGAGAACTCCGCCGGGGTCCGCGTGAGCGCGTCCAGGTCGTGCCGGGTCCAGTCCCAGATCTCGACCTGGAAGCCGGCTTCGTGGATGCGCCGTGCCCGCTCGTGGATCGGCAGGTCCCGGAAGACCATCTCGGCACAGACCGCCAACGTGTACATGACTGCTCGCCCTCTTCTAGAACGTTCTAGATGGCAGTAGTACGCCACTACGGGATTCCCGTGTCAAGCCCTCGCCGGGCAGGTTTCTAGAACGTTGCAGTACCTTCGGAGCGGCGACGTTGCATGCTTTCGGAGCGGCTACGATCCCGGAACGCAACGACACCTCGACCGGAAGGACAGCAGTGCCGACCACCCCCGCGGTCCCCGACGGCAAGCGGCCCACCCTGGCCCATGTCGCGGCCCGGGCGGGCGTGTCCGTCGCGCTGGTCTCCATCGTGATGCGCGGGGCCTACGGCGCCAGCGCCACCACCCGTGAGCGGGTGCTCAAGGCCGCCGAGGAGATCGGCTACCGGCCCGACACCCGGGCCAGGGTGCTGCGCAGCAACCGCTCACGCCTGCTCGGCGTGCAGTTCGGGCTGCGCCATCCCTTCCACACCGACCTGGTGGAGGGCATCTACGCCGCCGCCGAACCCGCCGGCTACCAGGTCGCCCTCAGCGCGGTCGCGCCCACGCGCGGTGAGCGGCAGGCCGTGGAGGCACTGCTCGCGGACCGGTGCGAGGCCCTCGTCCTGCTCGGCCCCGAGGTACCGGCCGCCCGCCTCGCGCATCTCGCCACCCAGGTACCAGTGGTCTCGGTGGCCCGGCGGCTGCGGCCCGCCCCGCCTGCCGTGGACGTCGTCCGCACCGCCGACGACGAGGGCGCCCGCCAGGCCGTGGACCACCTGGTGGCGCTCGGCCACCGCGCCATCGCCCACATCGACGGCGGCCGCGCACCCGGCGCCGCCGACCGCCGCCGGGGCTACCGCACCGCGATGCACCGCCACGGCCTCGCCGACCACGTCCACGTCCTGCCCGGCGGACTCACCGAGGACGACGGCGCCCGGGCCGCCAGAAGCCTCGTTGCGGAGAACCCTCGGCCGAGCGCCGTCCTCGCCTTCAACGACCGCTGCGCCACGGGCGTCCTCGACACGTTCCTGCGGGCCGGTGTCACCGTCCCTGGCGAGATCTCCGTGGTCGGCTTCGACGACACCAGTCTGTCCCGGCTCGCCCACATCGACCTCACCACCGTCGCCCAGGACATCCCGCGCCTCGCGGAACTCGCCGTCGGCCGCGCCATCGCCCGCCTGGACGGGGAGGCCGTACCGGAGGGCGAGCAGGTCGTCCCGCCCCACCTCGTCGTCCGCGGCACCACGGCCCCGCCCGCCACGGACTGAGCGGGGGCAGTCCGGTGTGGCCGCCACTGCCTGCCCGGATCACTCCGGTGCGGTCGGCTCCAGCGTCTCGCGTACCTTCGGCAGGATGTTCTTGAGGTAGTCCTCGACCGCCGTGTCCAGGCCGATGTCGTGCTGGGCGTGCTCGGACATGTACCAGCGGTGTTCCAGCAGCTCGTGGTAGATCTCGGCCGGGTCCATCGAGCCGCGCAGTTCGAGCGGTACGGCCCGCACGGTGGGCCGGAACACGTCCCGCACCCACCGGTGCGCGAGCACCTCGGGCCGGGCGGCGAGCGGGTCGCCCGGGGCGTAGTCGTCCTGGGTGGCCATCCAGGACTCCAGGTCGTTCAGGAGCCGCCGCGCCTGGTTCTCCTCGGCGTCGAGACCGGTCAGGCGCAGCAGTTGGCGCTGGTGGTGGCCGGCGTCGACGACCTTGGGCACGAAGGTGACCGTGTCGCCGTTCGAGGAGTGCTCGATCTGCATCTCGGCGACGTCGAAGCCGAGCTCGTTGAGGTGCCGGATCCGGCGTTCGATGAAGTAGTACTTGCCCGCCGGGTACACGGAGACGCGGGTCAGCTCCTCCCACAGCCCCTGGTAGCGGGCGCAGATCTCGGTGCCGAACTCGATCGGGTCGACGGACGGGTGCAGCGCCCCGGACGCCTCCAGGTCGAGCAGTTCCCCGCTGATGTTCACGCGGGCGAGGTCGAGGTCGTACTCACGCTGTCCGTCGCTGAGTTGGGGGTGCAGATCGCCGGTCTCCGCGTCCACCAGATACGCGGCGTACGCGCCCGCGTCCCGCCGGAACAGCGTGTTGGACAGCGAGCAGTCGCCCCACGCGAACCCGGCCAGATGCAGCCGCACCAGCAGCACGGCCAGCGCGTCCATGAGCCGGTGCATGGTGGCCGGGCGCAGTGTCGTCTCGAACATCGAGCGGTACGGCATCGAGCCGCCCAGGTGCCGGGTGATCAGCACCGGCTCCAGGGGCTCGCCGTCGGCGTCCGCGCGCCCGGTGACCACTGCTAGGGGGTCCACCGCCGGGATGCCGAGCCGGTCCAGGTCGCGCAGCAGCTCGTACTCGCGCAGCGCGGGCCGTTCCGCCAGTTCCTTGACGGCTATGACCTCGCTGCCGGCGCGGGCGTAGCGCACGACGTGGCGGGAGATGCCGCGCGGCAGCGGCACCAGGTACTCCTCGGGCCATTCCTCCAGGGGAACGTCCCACGGCAGTTCCAGCAGGAGGACCGGATGCTCCGGGTTGGTCGCGTTGATCTGCAGTGCCATGGGGTGACCTTAGATCGCGTGTTCGCGGGCGCGCTGTGCCGCCTCACGGACCGGACCGGTGTGCAGCGGGCCGTGGCCGGGCAGCAGGGTGTCGGCGTCCAGTCCTTCGAGGATGTCCAGCGAGGCGACGGCACGGTCGCGCTCGTGGTGGAACATGTCGGGCAGCAGCTGCGGTCCCTTGATCCGTGAGGTGGGGTGGCCGCTGACCAGGGCGTCTCCGGAGATCACGATCCCGCTGTCCGGGAGATGGAAGACGCAGTGCCCGCTGGTGTGGCCGGGGGTGTGTACGGGGACGGGCCTGCCGGGCAGGTCCAGCGGGCCCGCACCTGCGAATGCCTGGGGAGCGGCGACGGGATGCTGCTCGGTGCCTCCCACACGAATCGTGTGCACCATCCACGGCAGGACTCCCGGACGCCAGATGTTCTTCAGGACGTCCCCGACGGTCACCTGTTGGAGGAACTCCCGCCGCGCGTGCGGCACTTCGGCCTCGTGCAGGTATACCGGGGTGCCGTAGGTGTCGCGCAGATACTCCGCCGAACCGAGATGGTCGTTGTGGGCGTGGGTGATCAGCACCGCCGTGACCGCCTTGGGTGAACTCCCCACCTGCTCAAGGGAGTCGAGCACCAGCGCGCGGTCCCCGGGATAACCGGTGTCCACCAACGTGACCGCGTCACCATCAGCGAGGATCACCCAGTTGGTGTTGCTGCCGTGCACCAGATAGGTGCCGTCCGCGACTTGGCGTACTTCTGCCCGCATGATCGTCCCTTGAGTGGTGGTGCTGTTCGAGGAACAGCCAACCAGACGCGTACGGTCCTGGCGCGCGCGGGGGAAGCCGCCTCCGGCACCGTCCGCCGGAGGCGGCCCCCGCGTGCGTCCGAAGCGGCCGCCTCTCCGCCTCAGTGCACGCCGTGCGGGCGGAACTGCACGCTGATGCGCGGTCCCGCGGCGCGGGTGGTCTTGGGGACGCAGTGCTCCCACGTCCGCTGACAGGAGCCGCCCATCACGATCAGGTCGCCGTGCCCCAGCGGGCGCCGCACCGACTCGCCGCCGCGCAGCGGACGCAGCAGCAGGTCACGGGGTGCGCCCACGGAGAGGATCGCCACCATCGTGTCCACGTTGGCGCCCCGCCCGATCCGATCGCCGTGCCAGGCCACACTGTCCCGGCCGTCCCGGTAATAGCACAGCCCGGACGTGGTGAACGGCTCCCCCAACTCCCGTGCGTAGTACGCCGAGAGCGTGTCCCGGGCCTCGGTCAGCACCGGGTGCGGCAGCGCGTCGTCGGCGCCGTAGTAGGCGAGCAGTCGCGGTACGTCCACGACCTGGTCGTACATCTGACGGCGCTCCGCGCGCCACGGCACCTCGGTGACCAGTTCCTCGAACAGGGCGTCGGCGCCGCCGAGCCACCCGGGCAGCACGTCGATCCAGGCGCCGAGACCCAGCGCGGTACGGCGTATCCCGTCGAGGGGGCCGAGGCGGAGCTGGTCGGTCTGGTCGAAGAGGGAGCCCTGGAGGTGGTGCGCGGTCATGGCACCAGCGTACCCCTTATTCGAATATCTGTTCCAATGCGAGCACTACTCTTTCGATACATCGGTGTATCGGATACATTCGCGTATCGACTGGAGGTCCGGGCATGGTGACTGAGGTGACGCCCAAGCGGGTGACCAGGCGCCGTGTCCGCACACGGGCCAATCTGCTGGCCGCCGCGTTCGCGGTGTTCGCCGCCAAGGGATACGGCCGGGTCTCCATCGAGGAGGTCTGTGAAGCCGCCGGCTACAGCAGGGGCGCCTTCTACTCGAACTTCGACAGCCTGGACGAGCTGTTCTTCGCGCTTTATCAGGACCGGGCCGAGCTGATCGCCGAGCAGGTGGCCGGCGCGCTCGCCCTCGACGGTCCCGACCTCGACGTGCCTGCCGCTGTGGACCGCGTCACCGAGGTGCTGCTCCTCGACCTCGACTGGCTCCTGGTGAAGACCGACTTCCTGGTGCACGCGGCCCGGGACCCCGCCGTCGCGCAGACCCTGCTGGGCCATCGGGCGCGGCTGCGCGGGGCGATCGCCCACCGGCTCACCCGGGCCCACGGCCTCGCCGAACTGCCCGCCGTACTCCCCGACGTCGACGCGGCGGCCCACGCCGTGGTCGCCGCGTACGACGGAGTCACCACCCAACTGCTGCTGGACAAGGACGTGGAGCACGCCCGCGTCTGGCTCAAGCAACTGCTCACCGCCCTGCTGACCGACGGCAGCGGCACCTCCGAACGAATTCCCCACTGAACCCAACGAGAAGGGCAACGGTCGCCATGGATGCGGACGTCATCGTCGTCGGAGCGGGTCTCGCGGGCCTGGTCGCGGCCCACGAACTGACCAGCCGGGGACGCAGGGTCGCCCTCGTCGACCAGGAGAACGCCAACAACCTCGGCGGGCAGGCGTTCTGGTCCTTCGGCGGGCTGTTCCTCGTCGACTCGCCGGAACAGCGCCGCCTCGGCATCAAGGACTCCTTCGACCTGGCCTGGAACGACTGGCAGGGCAGCGCCGGCTTCGACCGCGTCGACGACGAGGACTCGTGGGCGGTGCGCTGGGCGCGCGCCTACGTCGAGTTCGCGGCCGGCGAGAAGCGGCCCTGGCTGGAGAGCCACGGCATCAAGCTGCTGCCCACGGTCGGCTGGGCGGAGCGCGGCGATCTGCGCGCCCACGGACACGGCAACTCCGTCCCGCGCTTCCACGTCACCTGGGGCACCGGCACCGGAGTCGTGGAACCCTTCGTGAACTACGCCAAGCAGGCCGCCCGCGACGGACTGCTCACCTTCTACTACCGCCACCAGGTCGACGAGTTGGTCGTGGAGGAAGGCGAGACGCGCGGCGTCCGCGGCACGGTCCTCGCCGAGGACACCTCGGCGCGCGGTGTCTCCTCCAACCGCGACGCGATCGGCGAGTTCGAACTCACCGCCCACGCCGTGATCGTCACCACCGGCGGCATCGGCGCCAACCACGACATCGTCCGCCAGTACTGGCCCGAGCGCCTCGGCACACCGCCCGCCGAGATGATCACCGGCGTCCCGGCCTACGTCGACGGACGGATGCTCGACATCAGCGCCGAAGCGGGCGTACGGCTCGTCAACCGCGACCGCATGTGGCACTACACCGAGGGCCTGCAGAACTGGAACCCGGTCTGGCCCGGCCACGGCATCCGCATCCTGCCCGGCCCGTCCTCCCTCTGGTTCGACGCCCTCGGCCGCCGCCTGCCCGATCCGTGCCTGCCGGGCTACGACACCCTCAACACCCTCAAGTACCTGCGCACGACAGCGGACTTGGCGGACCACGACCACTCCTGGTTCATCCTCACCCAGAAGATCATCGAGAAGGAGTTCGCGCTGTCGGGCTCCGAGCAGAATCCCGACATCACCGCCAAGGACAAGAAGGCCGTCCTGCGCGACCGACTGCTCGGCAAGGGTGCCCCCGGTCCGGTGGACGCGTTCCTGCGCAAGGGCGCGGACTTCGTGACCGCCGGCAACCTGGAACAACTGGTCGAGAAAATGAACCAGTTGACCGACAAACCGCTCCTGGACGCGGCCGTGGTACGACGCCAGATCGAGGCCCGCGACCTCCAGATGGCCAACCCGTACAGCAAGGACTCCCAGATCCAGGGCATCCGCAACGCCCGCCGCTACATCGGCGACCGCCTCGGCCGCGTCGCCACCCCGCACCGCATCCTCGACCCCGCCGCCGGCCCCCTGATCGGCGTCAAGCTGCACGTCCTGACCCGCAAGACCCTCGGCGGCATCCAGACCGACCTCGACTCCCGCGCGCTCGGCGCGGACGGGGCGCCGATCGGCGGACTGTACGCGGCGGGCGAGGTCGCCGGCTTCGGCGGCGGCGGCGTGCACGGCTACAACGCCCTCGAAGGCACCTTCCTCGGCGGCTGCCTCTTCTCCGGGCGCGCGGCGGGACGGGCGGCGGCCAAGCAGACGGCCTGACCGAGCCTTCCACGGACCGACGGCCCGTCTCCTCACCCCTCCAGGAGGCGGGCCAGCACCGAGGCGTGACTCTCCTGCGGCGACCTGACCGCCGTCACCAGGGTCACCGGCCCCATCCGGACCAAGTTCCGCAAGGTGTGCAGAAGTTGAGCCGCCTCGGGCTCGGCGAGCTCCGCCTCGTAGCGGCTGCTGAACTCGTCGAAAGCCCCCTCGCCCGCGTGGTACCAGCGGCGCAGTTCGGTCGACGGGGTGAGGGCCTTGGGCCACTCGTCGACGCGGGCCGCGTCCTTGGACAGGCCGCGCGGCCACAGCCGGTCGACCAGGACGCGCACCCCGTCCTCCGGCTCGGGCGGATCGTAGATACGGCGCACGCGGACGGTCACGGGCGGGGCTCCCTCGGGTGGCGGTGGTGCCGTGAGCCTACGTCGGGGATCGCGTGCGGGTGGGGAGCCGACGTGCCGTTGCGATCATTGCTCGCTGCCCGGCGAACCCAGCAGTGCGTGTCCTTTTGCTTTACCAAGAGGGATTCCGAGGCGGCGGGCGGCCTAGTCTCTGAGGCGAATGATCACCCCCCTCATCCTGTAGGAGCGCATGTGACGCAACTCCGGCAGCAGTCCACAAGACGCACCGCTGTCCTCCGCCGCAGCGCCGTCGTCGCCACCGTCCCCGTCGCCGTCGCGGCCCTGCTCGCGGCCGCCGCGCCCGCGGGCGCCACGACGATCGGCTCGTCCGGCGCGGGCGACCCGTACTTCCCGCTCTCCGGCAACGGCGGCTACCACGTCGCCCACTACGACCTGACGCTCCGTTACGACCCGACGAGCCGCCGGCTCGACGGCAAGGCGGTCCTCACCGCGCGCGCCACCGAGAAGCTCACCCGCTTCGACCTCGACTTCAAGGGCCTCAAGGTCACCGGACTGACGGTGGATCACGCCGAGGCGGACTTCCGCCGCGACGGCCAGGAACTCGTCGTCACCCCGCGCCGGGCCGTGCGCAAGGGACAGAAGTTCCAGGTCACCGTCACCTACAGCGGCATCCCGAAGCAGGTCACCGACCCGGACGGCTCGGCGGACGGCTGGATCGCCACGGACGACGGCGCCTTCGTGGCCGGTGAGCCGCAGGGCGCGATGACGTGGTTCCCGGCGAACAGCCACCCGAAGGACAAGTCGTCGTACGACTTCACGATCACCGTCCCGCAGGGGCGCACGGCGGTCGCCAACGGTGTGCTCGTCGGGCAGAAGACCGCGCACGGGAAGACCACGTTCCGTTGGCACGCGCCGGAGCCGATGGCGGCCTATCTCGCCACGGCGACGGTCGGGAAGTTCAAGGTGGAGCAGTACACCACCAAGGACGGGGTCAAGGTGTACAACGCCGTCGACCCGCGCGAAGCCACCGCCGCCGCGCCCGTGTTGAAGAAGCTGCCCTCCGTCCTGGAGTGGGAGAGCAAGCTGTTCGGCCCGTACCCGTTCCGCTCGGCCGGGTCGATCGTCGACCACGCCCCGGACGTCGGGTACGCCCTGGAGACGCAGGGGCGGCCGCTCTACGACTCGGCGCCGGACCTCAGCACCCTCGTGCACGAGAACGCCCACCAGTGGTTCGGCGACTCCGTGTCGCTGACCGCCTGGAAGGACATCTGGCTCAACGAGGGCTTCGCGACCTACGCGGAGTGGCTCTACAGCGAGCAGCACGGCGGCAAGACCGCCCAGCAGACCTTCGACGCGCTGTACGCCCGCAAGGCGACCGACGACCTGTGGGCGTTCCCGCCCGGCGACCCGGGCAGCGGCGCCAACATCTTCGGCACGCCCGTGTACGCGCGCGGGGCCATGGCCCTGCACGAACTGCGCCTGGCCGTCGGTGACAAGACATTCTTCTCGATCCTGCGGGCCTGGGCGGGCGCGCACCGTTACGGGCACGGCACCACCGCACAGTTCGTCAGCCTGGCGGAGCAGAAATCGGGCAGACGTCTCGATGCCCTCTTCCACACCTGGCTCTACACGAAAGGCAAGCCGGCCCAGCCGTAGGAGCTGACGAGTTCCTCACATGTGTCGGTCATCGTCGACTCATGATCACTCGTATGTCCCCGGTCGCACTCGTCGCCGCGTCCCTTCTTCTGACGGGATGCGGCGGCGGTGCGGTGGCGGCGACGGGCCACGCTTCCGGCTCCGTTCCTGCTCCCGCCGTCCCGTCTTCGCCCTCGCCCTCGTCGGAGATATCCGCCGAGGCGGCTCCCCGCCAACTGCCGGGCGTGGGGCCCAGGATGCTGGCCCGAATACCGGCCGCCACCGAGCAGGTCGTCCTGGTGACCGGCCGGGGCGCGAACTCCCCGCTCGCCACCCTCGCCCTGTACGAGCGCACCGACGACGGCTGGCAGCAGACCGCGAGCTGGGCCGCGCACAACGCGCTCAAGGGCTGGTCGAACCACCACATGGCCGGTGACCTGCGCTCGCCGATAGGCGTCTACTCGCTCACGGACGCGGGCGGGCTGCTCAAGGACCCCGGCACCAAGCTGTCGTACGACCAGGGGTCGGGCTTCGTCTCGCCCGGCACCGGCTTCGAGGGCGAGCCGCTCGCCGGGTCCTTCGACTACGTGATCGCCATCAACTACAACCGGCAGCCCGGCACTTCACCCCTCGACTGGACCCGCCCCCTCGGCTCCTCGCGCGGCGGCGGCATCTGGATCCATGTCGACCACGGGGGCCCCACCCACGGCTGCGTCAGCATCGCCGAGGACCACATGAAGGAACTGCTGCGCACCCTGGACCCGGCCCGGCATCCCGTCGTCGTCATGGGCGACGCCGCCGCCCTCAGCCGCTGACCGCCTAGGATCCGCCAGGTGTGCGCACATGTGCTGGTCGCCGAGGACGACGAGATGCAGGCCGAGCTGATACGACGCTCCCTGCTGACGGAAGGCCACACCGCGACCGTGGTCCACGACGGGGCCGCCGCCATCGCGGCCGCCCGCGAACTGAGACCCGACCTCGTGGTGCTCGACCTCATGCTGCCCGTGATCGACGGCTTCGGGGTGTGCCGGGTGCTCCGCGAGGACGACATCCCCATCCTGATGCTCACCGCCCGCTCCACCGAGGACGACGTCCTGCTCGGCCTGGAACTCGGCGCCGACGACTACATGACCAAGCCCTACAGCCCGCGCGAGCTGATGGCCCGCATCCGCACGGTCCTGCGCCGCAGCGGCCGGACCACCGAGGACCGCCAGGAGGACACCGTCGTACGGGCCGCGGGCCTGTCCGTCGACGCCGTACGCCACGAGGTGCGCTGCGACGGCGTGCCGGTGGACTGCACTCCGGCCGAGTTCGAGATCCTGCTCGCGATGACCGCCGAGCCCGAACGGGTCTTCTCCCGGCGGCAGTTGCTCCAGTACACCCGGGGCCTCGACCGGGCCTCCACGGAACGGGCGGTCGACGTCCACATCATGAACCTGCGCCGGAAGATAGAGGCCGACCCGCGCCGTCCGGTCCGGCTGCTGACCGTGTTCGGCGTCGGCTACAAGCTGCGCGGCGGTCGCGCGTGAGGCCCCGGATACCGCTGCGCAAGCGGTTGTTGGTCCGACTGCTCGTCGCCACCGTGCTGATCGCGCTCTGCTCGGTCGGGGCGACGGCCTGGCTGGCGGTGCAGACCACCACCCGGGCCATCCGGGAGGAACAGGGCCAGGACCTCGCGGACGACATGCGCATCCTCGCCCAGCTCAGCGGATACGCCGCGACACATCCCGAGTGGAAGGGCGTCGCGCCCACCGTCCGCGCCCTGTCGAAGAAGATGGGCCGCCGCATCGCCCTCACCACCTCCGACCGCACCCTCATCGCCGACTCCGCGCCGCACGGCACCTCCCTGCCGCCCCGCGCCGCCGCGAGCGTCGACCCGCTGCACACCGACACGTACACGGAACCGGGCGCACAGCTCAGCGGCCTCGACCCCCGGGTCGTCGGACCGTACCGGGTGACCGCGAAGGAGCGGGTCCGGCTGATGAGGCTGGCCAAGGACCGCCAGGCATGCTTCGCCCAGGCGGCCGGAATCGACACGAGCATCACGATGACGCCGAGCGGCCGTCCCGTCCTGACCGACGCGGACGGCAACGACGCCAACGGCTATGTGCCCGAGCAGTGCGCCGACGGGAAGCTCAACACCCCGACCGCCACCGAGAGCAAGGCGCTGAAGAACCTGATCGTGCGCGCCCAACCCTGCCTGAAGGAGGGAGGCGTGAGCTTCAAGGTCCCGTACTTCGGCGTCGACGTCTTCGACAAGAACCTCGGCTCCCGCTACGTCACGGGCGCGTACAACAAGTTGGGCGACGCGGCCGACATCCGAAAGGCGGAGGCCTGCACCGACGACGCTCGCCGCGCCCAACTCGACCCCTACGTCGCGCCGGTGGCCGAACTGTTCCTCGGCGGCGGCGACACCACCGCGCCCCGCTTCGACGTCTCCCCGGCGAACAAGGCCAAGGTCGTCGGCGCGGCGGCGGCCGTACTGGCGCTCACCGTCCTGGTGACGGCGGTCGTGGCCACGAGACTCGTACGCCCCCTGCGCGCGCTGACCGAAGCGGCCCAGCAGCCACCGGAGTTGCACGTCCGGGTGCCGGTGCGGACCAGGGACGAGACCGGCATCCTCGCCGAGGCGTTCAACGACCTGACCGAACGCCGAGAACGCATGGAGGCCCAGCGCAAGGCCATGGTCAGCGACATCGCCCATGAACTGCGCAGCCCCCTCACCAACATCCGCGGCTGGCTGGAGGTCACCCGGGACGGCTTCGTCGAACCCGACCCGGCACTCCTCGGCTCCCTCCACGAGGAGGCGATGGTCCTCCAGCGGGTCATCGACGACCTCCAGGACCTCGCCGCCGCCGACGCCGGCACCCTGCGCCTGCACCGCGAACCCGTGCGCGTCCAGGACCTCGTCGACCAGATCGTCGCCGCGTACCGTGTCACCGCCGACACGGCAGGCGTCGCCCTGACCGGCAAGACGGACAACTCCCTCTGGCTGGAGGCGGATCCGGTACGCATGCGCCAGGTCCTCGGCAACCTCGTGTCCAACGCGCTACGGCACACACTGGCCGACGGCACCGTCACCCTGACCGCGTGGCGCGACGGCGACCACATCGTCCTGACCGTCGCCGACACCGGCATCGGCATCGCGCCCGAGGACCTCCCGCACGTCTTCGAACGCTTCTGGCGCGCCGACCAGTCCCGCAGCCGCCGCACCGGGGGCAGCGGCCTGGGCCTGTCGATCGTCCGGGACCTGGTCGCCGCCCACGACGGCACGGTCGAGGCGACGAGCGAACCCGGAGCCGGTTCCGTCTTCACCCTGCGGCTGCCCAACTCCCCGGCACCGGAAGGCGATTGACGCTGGTCACTGCTCGCGCAGGCCCCAGGGCGAGCCGTACGCCGTCAGCAGATCCAGGAACGGCCCGGCCGGAAACGCCTCCGGACCCAGCACACCCGAGCCGGTCCACGCGCCCGTGGCCAGCAACTCCAGGGCGATCACCGGGTTGATGGCGGTCTGCCACACCACCGCCTGGGAGCCGTACTCCGCCATCGACCACTGATTGTCGACCACGTGGTAGAGGTACACCTCGCGCGGCGCCCCGTCCTTCGTGCCGCGCACCCAGGTGCCCGCGCAGGTCTTGCCGTGCATACGGTCGCCGAGCGTGGCGGGATCGGGCAGGCAGGCGGCGACAACATCCCTCGGCGACACGGCAGTTGGCCCGGCGGCACTCGGTACGGTGACCGGCTCGGTGCGGTCCAGGCCCAGGAGGTGCAGGGTCTTCAGCGTGTCGATGAACTGATTGCCGAGCCCGTACTTGAAGGTGACCCGGCGTGCGTCGACCCAGCGCGGGACGAGCAGCACCTCCTCGTGCTCCACGTTCACGCACTCGACCGGGCCGATGCCCTCGGGGAAGTCGAACACCTCGGGCTCGCTGAAGGGCTCGGTGGTGAACCAGCCGCGGTCGGCCTCGTAGACGACCGGCGGGTTCAGGCACTCCTCGATCGTGGTCCAGATGCTGAAGGAGGGTGCGAAGTCGTATCCGTCGACGGTGAGGTTCGCCCCGTCGCGGATACCGATCTCCTCGATCTCGTCGAAGAGTTCGTCGGCCGCGTACCGCGCGAACACGTCCGAGAGCCCCGGCTCCACCCCCATCCCGACGAGGGCCAGCGCCCCCGCCTTCTCCCAGTCGTCCGCCTCGGCGAACTGCGCGTCCCCGAGCTTGACCCCGCACTCCTCGTAAGGCCGCTCGGGATGCGGACGGGACAACGACATCGCCATGTCGAGGTAGTTGGCCCCGGCCGCACGTGCCGCACGGAACAGCGGCAGGACGAAGCGCGGGTCGGTCGCGTTCAGCAGCACGTCGCACTCGTGCGCACGCAGCGCCGCCACGACGGCCTCCTCGTCGCTCGCGTCCAGCCGCGCGGCACGGAACCGGGCGCCGGCGTCCCAGAGCGCGGCGACCGCGGCCTCCGCCCGGGACAGGTCGTAGTCGGCGACCACCATCGCGTCGAAGAACGGACGCCGGGCCGCGATCCGCGTGATCGCGGTACCCACACCACCGGCTCCCACGAGCAGTACACGCATGGCAAGAACTCCTTCACTGCCGAACCAGGAAAGTCAGCGGGCCCTGCCGGAGATACAACGCCGGTGGCGCGGATAAGGTCAATGGCGTTGGCATAAGGCGCAAAGGGAGGCCGCGATGCCGAAACCGGTGGTGCCCGAGGAGAAACGGCGACGGCGCCGGCCCACCAAGAGCGGCACGGTCCTGTCCGAGCAGCTGATCGTCGACACGGCGCTGCGTATGCTGCGCGAACACGGCAGCGCGGGCCTCACCGCCCGCCGCCTGGGCCTCGCCCTGGACGCCGACCCCAGCACGCTCTACCGCTACTTCCGCGGCATGGACGAGCTGACCCTGGCCATCGGCGACGCCCTCGTCGGCCAGGCGCTGCGGGGCTGGGAGCCGACGGGGGAGTGGCGGGCGGACCTGCGCGCGATCGGCCTGCGCATCCACGCCGCGTACGTCGCCCACCCGCAGGCCGCCCAGCTCACGGCGAGCCGGGTCACCGGCCGCCCCAACGAACTGGCCGCCGACGAGGCCGTACTGGACGTCCTGCGCACGGCCGGGTTCCCGCTGCCCGACACCGTGCGGATCTACCACGCGTTCATCGACCAGACCCTGGCCTTCGCCGCCCTCGACGCCGCGTCCCTGGCCCTGCCGAGCGCGGCCCTCCGCGCCGACGAGGCGATGTGGCGCTCGACCTACGCCCGCCTGCCCCGCACCACCCACCCCCGCATCGCCGAGGCGGCCCCGCTCCTGGCGACCCGCATGGTCGACAGCGCGTATCCGACGGCCCTGGAGATGCTCCTGGACAGCGCCGCCGCACGGTTGGCGGAGCCGGGGACCTGAACAGGAGAGGCCGTCGCACCGCATTCGCTGCGGCGCAAAGCCCGCCGCCGGGGCGTGAGACGGCGGATTCCGCGGCCACAGCCGGTGCTGCGATAGTGAACCCCGGTCTATTAGATGTAGCGAGCAACCAGGAAGCCAGTGGACACCAGCGAGAGCACCGACAGCGGCACGGCACCCGAGGCCGAGAAGGACGCGGAACCGGCGACAGGACCCCGGCACGGCTGGCGCCGCTGGGCGATGGACACCCGCCCGCTGCGCATCCCCGCCTACCGCCGCCTGTGGTCCTCGACCATCGTCACGGCCGTCGGCAGCCAGCTCACCGCCGTCGCCGTACCCAAGCAGATCTACGACATCACCGGCTCCTCCGCGTGGGTCGGCGCCGCCAGCATGGCCGGCCTGGTGCCGCTCATCGTGTTCGCGCTGTGGGGCGGCTCGCTCGCCGACAGCATGGACCGCCGCAAACTGCTGCTGATCACCAACAGCGGCATCGCCGTGACCTCGGTGCTGTTCTGGGTCCAGGCCGTCACCGGGCTCGAGTCGGTGGCCGCGCTGATGGTGCTGCTCGCGATGCAGCAGGCCTTCTGGGGCCTCAACGCGCCCGCCCGCAACGCCTCCATCGCCCGCCTGGTCCCCGCCGGGCAACTGCCCGCCGCGAACGCCCTCGGCTCGACCGTCATGCAGACCGGCCAGGTCGTCGGACCGCTCCTCGCGGGCGCCCTCATCCCGGTCATCGGCCTGCCCGAGCTGTATCTCATCGACGCGCTGGCCCTGTGCGTCACGCTCTGGGCGGTCGTCCGGCTGCCCTCGCTGCCTCCCCAGGAATCCGCCACACCCCGCCGCGCGGGCTGGCGCGAGGTCGCCGCCGGGTTCCGCTACATCTCGCTGCACAAGGTGCTGCTGCTGTCCTTCCTCGCCGACATCATCGCGATGGTCTTCGGCATGCCCCGCGCCCTGTTCCCGCAACTCGCCGCCCAGACCTACGCGTCCTACGACGAGGGCGTCGCGCTCGGCATGTTGTTCGCGGCGATCCCGATCGGTGCGGTGGTCGGCGGACTGTTCTCCGGCGTGTTCTCGCGGGCGCGGCGGCACGGATGGATGGTGATCGGCGCGGTCGTCGCGTGGGGCGTGGCCATCACCGGGTTCGGGCTGAGCAGCAATCTGTGGATCGGCGTGGTCTTCCTGGCCGCCGCCGGTGTCGCCGACATGGTGTCCATGGTGTTCCGCGGGGCGATCCTGCTGTCCGCCGCCACCGACGAGATGCGCGGCCGTATGCAGGGCGTCTTCACCGTCGTGGTGGCGGGCGGCCCGCGCCTGGCCGACGTCCTGCACGGCACGGCCGGTTCCGCCCTCGGCCCGCGCACGGCGGTCGCGGGCGGCGGCATCCTGGTCGTCGTCATCATGCTGACCCTGGCCTTCGCGGTCCCGGCGCTGCGCCGCTACCGCATCTGAGGGCGCGCTCAGACATGCCGATGGAGCGCGTAGTGCTCCATCAGCTTGCCCCGGGTCAGCTCCAGCCGGTGCGCGAGGATCTCCGCGACGATCCGGACCAGGGAGAGCCCCAGCAGCGGGTCCTCCACGCACAGGGCGAGGACGGCCGACGCGTCGAACTCGTAGGCCCGCACGGCACTGAACGCCTCCGCGCCGAAATCCCACCTGTACGGAGGGAACAGCCACGACCAGCCGAGCAGGTCGCCCGCCCCGAGCGTGCCCACGGCGACCCGTTGCTCAGGCGTCACCCGCTGGTCCAGCGAGACCGCGCCGGAGCGGATCACCCAGAAACGGTCGGCCGTACCGCCCGCCTCGAAGATCCTGGAGTCCTCGGCGAACGAGACCTCCTGCGCGAGCTCCATCAGCCGCTCGCGCTGGGTCTGGGGCAGGGCGGTCAGCAGTTTTATCGCTTTGGTCATGGCACAGGGCTCCTCGCCGGCAGCGGATCCGGAATTCTCCCTACGCCCATTTCAGCCTCTGCCGACGTCCCGGGCACCTCGGGGGACGGAATCAGGGCATGAAAAAGCCCTGGCTGGACGGGGGAGACCAGCCAGGGCCGTTAAGCGGTGGCGCCGGAGGACCGTACAGTCGACTCCGTGACCACGTATGAATGAACCGTAAACCATCCGTGGGGATTTCGTACCCACTTGAACCGGTCGCGTGACCGGTTTCACTTCGCGGCATGCCGTCCGGGGGCCACGATCTCGTCCAGCACCCGCAGGACGGCCTCGTAGGCCACCTCCCGCACGGGGTCACCCTGCTCCGCCCACGTGTGCGCCTCCTGGGCGGCGAAGGCGCGGGCCCGCTGGATGCGCCGCAACAGTTCGTCCGAGTCCACGACATCACTCATGTACTCCGCCTACCCCCGTGCGCGGAATTCACTGCGCCGGCGCCGCGATCGGCACGTCCAGCGGGCGGGCCAGACCCACCACGGCCTCGTCGAGGCGCTGCAGATGCCGCAGCACGCGGTCGGTGACGCGGCCGTAGCGCGGGGTGCCGGGCGTACCAGGCCGCAGCAGGGACGCGATGCTCGGCCCGGTCTCGATCTCGCCGACGGCCTCCTCGCCGGCGACATGGGCGCCGATCACCCCGATGTTGTGCACGATCCGGCGCCCCGCCTCACGCAGCCGGGGATCGGCCGCTATCGACGGATGCGTGGGCAGCAGCTCGGCCGTCGCCGCCAGATACCGCGCGTGATAGGCGCAGGTCTCCAGCAGCGCGACGACATACCGAGCCGTGTCCCGGCGGGCCCGCAACGGCGTGATCGGGTGGGTCAGCGGCTGCGTCGAGGCGCTCAGGTCGGCGAGTGCCTGGTCCAAGTCCCTTGCCCTGTCGAGGAGTTCGGCCGCAGGCCCGCCGCTGAGCTGGTCGACGGCGGCCTCGGTGACATCGGTGAGCCGTTCCAGCACGGTGCCGAGCAGTTCGTTCGTACGGCGGTCCGTGTGCACCGGCAGCACCAGCGCCGCCGCGACCACCCCGCAGGCCGCGCCGAGCGCCGTCTCCTCGATCCGCAGCACCAGCACGGACGCGCTGTAGGTGTGCAGCAGGGTGTAGAGCAGGCCCAGCATCGCGGTGACGAAGAAGGACATCAGGGTGTACGAGAGCGGTGCCGTGTAGAACATCGCGAAGATGAACAGCAGCACCAGGGCGAATGCCGTCCACGTGTGGTGTCCGACGAGGCCCGCGAGACCGATACCGGCCACGACACCCAGGACCGTGCCCAGCAGTCGCCGGTAGCCCTTGACGAGGATCTCGCCGGTGGACGAGGTGTTGAGGAACACGATCCAGCAGGTCAGCACCGCCCAGTACCAGCGCTGGCTGGACAGGAACTCGCCGCCGATGATGGCCAGCGAGGAACCGACGGCGACCTGCACGGCCGCCCGCGTGGTCGGCCGCCGCAGGCCCGTGCGCTCCGCGTCCTCCCGCTCGGCCTCCTCGCTGCCCGCGATGGCGACGTCCTCCGCGTCCAGCTCCTCGCGGGAGCGGGTCGTCGCGGGCGTGTCCTCGGACTCGTCCTGCGGCCCGTCGACGGCGATCCGCAGGCCCAGCACCGCGCGCCCGGCCTCGCCGATGCCCCGGAAGACGTCCTGCACGGCGTCCGAGGCGGGCGGCAGGTTCTCCTCCTCGCGATAGCCCAGCAGCCGGTTGCGCACATGGGCCAGCGCGGTGCCCGAGTCGGAGCCCGACGGCCGTAGGACCAGCAGGCGCAGTGCCTCCAGGTCGCGGCGCAGGGTGT
Source organism: Streptomyces xylophagus (assembly GCF_000716435.1). GTDB lineage: Bacteria > Actinomycetota > Actinomycetes > Streptomycetales > Streptomycetaceae > Streptomyces > Streptomyces xylophagus. The sequence goes on along the minus strand of NZ_JNWO01000003.1, from coordinate 10,309 downwards.
CGGTCGTCTCGTCCCTCCGGGGCAGCCGCTCGCCGGCGGGGACGGGTGCGCCCGGCAGATGCAGGGTGAGCGTGTGGCCGCGTTCGGCGCTGCGCGCGGTCAGCAGCAGGAGCCCCAGCCGCTCGGCGGCGACCTCGGCGTCGGCGATACGCCGCTGCACGAGCCGTGCCACCGTCTCGTCCGAGGTCCCGTCCTCGAGCCGGCCCTGGATCAGCAGCGCCGTCTCGTGCAGCCGCGCGGTGCCCTCCCGTACGTCGTCGAGGGCCTTCTCCATGTCGTCGGCACCGGCGTCGAGCAACGCGAGTTGCGCGGTGACCAGTTGGGCGAACCGCGCCCGGAACGCCCGCCGCAGCCGGTCCAGTGTCCCCGTGGGCGTCTCCGGCACCAGCGCGAACCGCACCAGCGCGCTGCACGCGAAGGCGACGCCGAGCACGCCGTAGAGCCGAGGCAGCGCGGAGACGGTCACGCCGACGAACAGGGACAGGAAGTAGATCTGGAAGCCGATCAGGCCGAGCGCCGTGCCGCGTTCGCCGAAGCGGCGGCTGTAGACGGCGCCGAAGATCAGCAGGACGAAGAAGACGTCACCGGCGACGACTCGTGAGTTCAGCAGCGCGCTGAGCGACACGGAGGCCAGCGCCACCGGCAGGCCCAGCGCGAGCGTCACGGCCTGCTGTGTGCGCTGCTTCTCGCGGATGGCGAACGTGGAGACCATCGCCGCCATCGCCCCGGCCACCAGATGCGGCACCGAGGCACGCAGCAGGGAGAGCACGGCCAGCGTGAGGGCGATCGCGGCCACCGTCCGCAGTCCGGCCGTCAGCCGCAGCAGTCCGGGATCGGACGCCGCGACGCGATACCGCACCCGTGCCCACGCCGCCCGTCCCGCTGCCCTCACGCCGCCGTACTCTCCCCAGGTTCACACCAAGATCCGTGAGACCGATGCTACGGCTCCTGGGTCCCGTCCCCTTCGATGCGGTCCCGCACCTGCTCCGGCGAGAGGTACGAGTCGGTGTACTCGAAGTCCTTGAGCGTGGCGGGTTTGCGGGCCTGGAAGCCGGTGCGCACGAAGTCGTCGCCGGCCAGCGCGTTCAGCGTCCAGTTCGTCGCGACGCGGACCTTGGCGACGCCGGTGCGCAGCGCCGACCAGTGGTAGCCGCGGGCGACGACCTGGGCGGGCAGGCCGCGCAGTTCGATGCCCAGCGGCTTGGACACCGCGTCCTTGCCGCCGAGGTCCACGACCAGCCCGAGGTCCTTGTGGACGTACGGCTTCATCGGCTGGTTGCGCAGGGTCGCGATCACGTTGTCGGCGACGACCTTGCCCTGCCGCATGGCGTGCTGCGCGGTCGGCGGGCAGATCGCGCCGTCCCCGCCCTTGGCCTCGTCCGGCACCGCGCCGGAGTCGCCGAGCGCGAACACCCCGTCGTGTCCGGGGAGGTTCATGTCGGCGGTGACCGCGAGCCGCCCCCGAATCGTTTCCGCACCGAGCGTGGCGATGAGCGGGCTGGCGACCACACCGGCCGTCCAGATCAGCGTCCGGGTCGGCACCACCCGCCCGTCGGTGAAGGTGACCTCCTCAGGCCCCGCCTTGGCGATGGAGACACCCAGGGAGATGTCGATACCGCGCTTGGTCAGGATCTCCTGCGCGCTCTTGCCGAGCTTGTCGCCCAGTTCGGGCATGAGCTTCGGCGCGATGTCGATGAGGTGCCACTTGATCAGACCCGGGTCGATACGCGGGTAGCGCTTGACCGCGGCGTGCGTCAGCTTCTGCAGACAGGCGGCCGTCTCCGTACCGGCGTACCCGCCGCCGACCACCACGAACTGCAGCCGCGACGCCTTCTCCGCGGGGTCGTCGCTCGCGTCCGCGAGGTCCAGCTGCGTGATGACGTGGTCGCGGATGTACGCGGCCTCGGCGAGGGTCTTCATGCCGAAGGCGTGATCGGTCAGCCCGGGGATGTCGAAGGTGCGGGTGATGCTGCCGGGGGAGAGCACGATGTAGTCGTAGGGCTCGTTCACGATCTCGTCGTTGATCGTGCGGATCACACAGACCTTGGCCTTGATGTCCACACCGATGGCGCCGCCCGGGATGATCCGGGTGCGGTACTTCTTGCTGCGGCGCAGCGAGACGGCGATCGACTGCGGGGTCAGGACGCCGGAGGCGACCTGGGGCAGCAGGGGCAGATAGAGCTGGTAGGAGAACGGCGTCACCAGGGTGACGTCCGCCTCGTCGGTGTTCAGTTTCCGTTCCAGGCGGCGAACGCACTCCACTCCTGCGAAGCCTGCGCCAACCACCAGGATCCTCGGTCGTGTCACGGTGTTCATCCCTTCTGCGGCTCCAGGCGGTCTGCCTCGACGCCGTACGCCTGCCCCTGGATCGCTGCTTCGCACCCACATCGATCCCACCGTGCCGGAAGCCGTTCCGCCAGCTGAGCGCGGCAGGCAGACGTACGCGTGGAGCACCAGCATGCCCCGCCGACGCCCGCCGTACGCCGCGGACGCGTGAACAAATGGCGTACCTGAATGACCTTTGACCACCCCGTCGGCGATCGATACGGACCGTAGAGTGCACGCCATGTCGCACACTCAGCCCGAGCCGGGGTCAGGCTTCCGCACCCAGAACATCGACGCCGGCAACGTGACGCGGCTGGTGGCCGCGCTCGACATACAGGAGGCCAATCCCGGCGTACGACGGCTGCGGGCGTGGGCGCACGAGGCGCTCGCCCCGGGTAGCGGTGAACGCGCCCTCGACATCGGGGCCGGGACCGGCTCCACGACCCGTGAACTGGCCGCGGCGGTCGGCGCCAACGGGTCGGCGCTCGGCGTCGAACCCAACCCCGGGCTGCGGGCGGTCGCCGAGGAACGGGCCGCGAAGGCAGGCAGTCCGGCCCGCTTCACGGACGGCGACGCGCTGTCCCTGCCCGTGCCCGACGCCTCCGTGGACGTCGTCTGGTGCGAACGGGTGCTCCAGCACCTCGCGGAACCGGACAAGGCGGTCGCCGAGATGGCCCGCGTGCTGAGCCCCGGCGGGCGCGTGGCCCTGCTCGACACCGACTGGGCGACCACGATCCTGCACCCCGGGGACCCGGAGATCATGGCGGCGTTCACCTCGGGCGCCCTCACCGGAGCGGCGAACCCGTACTCGGGACGCAGGCTCGTCGGCCAGCTCAGCGCGGCCGGCCTCGTGGTCGACGACCGGGGTTCGCAGGCGCTGCTCCAGGACCACCGGTCGGTCGTCTGGCCGCTGATCCGCATGCTGGGCGAGTCCGCGGTGCGCCGGGGCGCGCTCACCGAGGCACAGCGCGACCGTGCCTACGCCGACCTCACCGAGGCCGCCGAGCAGGGCGCGCTGCACATGTCCGTGACGATGTTCGCGGTCGTCGCCCACCGCCCGGAGTGACCCCCGGCCGGGACCTCAGCGGAACACGTTGTCCGCGTCGTCCCAGCCCGTGAGCTGCTCCTCCGACGTCGGCAGTCGCGGGGTACGCGCGCGTGCCTGGTACATCGCGTCGATCTCGAACGCGTAGTGCCGCACGATCGCGTCCCTGCGCAGCTTCATCGACGGCGTCAGCAGCCCGCCCGCGACGTCGAACGGCTGCGGGAGCACCCGGAACACCCGGATCGACTCGGCGCGCGCCACAGGGCTGTTGGCGGCCGCTACGGCCCGCGTGATCTCCTCCCGCAGCGCGTTCTCCTCCCGCGCCTCCCGGCCCCGCGCGTCGCTCTGCATCGCTAGACCGGCCCGCCAGTGCGCCACGAACTCCGGGTCCAGGGTGAGCAGCGCCCCCACACAGGGACGGTCGTCGCCGACGACCACCGCCTGATGGATGAGGGGATGCATCCGCAGCCGGTTCTCCAGCGCGGCCGGCGCCACACTCTTGCCGCTGCTGGTGATGATGATGTCCTTCTTGCGGCCGGTGATCGTCAGATACCCCTCGGTGTCCAGCCGCCCGATGTCCCCGGTCGCCAGCCAACCCCCGTACAGCGCGGCCCGGGTGGCCCGCTCGTCGTTGATGTAGCCCTGGAACACCGAGGGCCCGTTCACTAGGATCTCCCCGTCCTCCGCGACCCGGATCTCCGTGCCCGGCAGCGCCTGCCCCACGGTGCCGATCTTCTCCCGGCCCAGCGGCTGCATCGTGACCCCGCCCGCGGTCTCCGTGAGGCCGTAGCCGTCGTGCACGAAAATGCCGATGCCCGCGTAGAACAAGGACAGTTCACGGCTCAGGGAAGAACCGCCCGACGTGGCGCGGACCACCCGGCCGCCCAGCGCGGAGCGCAGCTTGCGGTACACCGTCCGCTCGAACACGGCATGTTGGAGCCGCAGATCGAAACCGGGACCCGAGCCCCGGCCCAGTCTCTGCCTCTCCTCGGCCGCGGCGAAGTCCCGCGCGGTCGCCGCCGCGCGCTCGAACAGGGCGCCCCGGCCGGTCTGTTGGGCCGTACGGAGAAAGTTCTTGTAGATCTTCTCGAAGATGGACGGCACGGCATACAGATAGGTGGGCCGGAAGGTGCGCAGCGCCGACACCAGCGCCGCCTCCGTCATCTCCGGCTCGTGGGCCATCACCCAGCCGCCGCGCATGCACAGGGCCTGGATCATCAGGCCGTACACGTGCGAGAAGGGCAGGAAGGCCAGGACGGCCGGCTGTTCCCCCGGGGGCGCCGCCGTGTGCGACCAGCCCGCGAGCAGCGTGTCGCAGGGGCTGGCCAGACTGCGGTGGCTCAGCGCGCAGCCCATGGGGCGGCCCGAGGTGCCCGAGGTGTAGGCGATGACCGCGGTCGAGTCCGGCATCACGATCCGGCGCAGCGAGTCCACCGTGGTCTGCGGGATGTACGTGCCCCGCTCCACGATCTGGGCCAGGGCCCCGGAGTCCAGCTGCCAGACGTGCCGCAGCAACGGCAGCGCGGCACACACCGTGCCGACCGTCATGATGCCCTGCTCGTCCTCCACGACCACGGCCACACAGCCGGCGTCCCGCAGCATCCACTCGACCTGCTCCCGCGAGGACGTCGGATGCACCGGCACGACCTCGGCGCCCACCGCCCACAGGGCGTGGCTGAGCACCGTCCACTCGTAACGGGTGCGGGCCATGATCGCGACCCGGCTGCCCGGCGAGATCCCGGAGGCGATCAACCCCTTTGCCAGATCGACGACTTCGTCCCGCAGCTCTACGGCGGTCACCTCCTCCCACACCGTGGAGGAGGGGTCGGTTCGGCGTGCGACCAGCGGAAGGGTGGGATTGACGACCGCGGTCTCGAAGATGCTGTCGGCGAGGCCGCCGTTGAGGGTGGAGGTGGGGGGTGGAGCGACGGCGAAGTCGCGCATGCGCTGCTCCTGGGTTGTACGGGGCGTGACTCTGCCGATCATTACTGTTATCGACGGTGCTCGAATGTAGCCCAGGTGTGAGCGATTGGTGAGGGGAACTGGGAAGTGCCCTCACCGAGTTTGATGGCGGGCGGAATGTCACCCCGGTGTCAGCCACACCGTCGCGAGGGGCGGGAGCGTGAGCCGGATATGGCCGTCCTCCGGTTTGACCGGGTCTGGGGTGATGACATCGCTGCCGCCGTAGCGGGCGCTGTCGGTGTTGAGGGTTTCGCGCCAGGCGGGGATGTCGTCCGGGACGCCCAGCCGGTAGCCGTGACGCACGACCGGAGAGAAGTTGCTGACGGCGAGCAGAGGCGAGCCCTCGGCGTCGAACCTCAGGAACGCGAAGACGTTGTCCTCGGCAGCGTCGCCCCTCACCCAGCGGAAGCCGGCCGGGTCGGTGTCGAGTTGCCAGAGGGCGGGGGTCCGGCGGTAGACGGTGTTGAGGTCGCGGACCAGGTCCCTGACTCCCTCGTGATCGGCCGCCGCGTCGTACTCCGGGTCGAGGAGCCACCAGTCGGGGCCGTGGGCCTCGGACCATTCGGCGCCCTGGGCGAACTCCTGTCCCATGAAGAGGAGTTGCTTGCCGGGGTGGGCCCACATGAATCCCAGATACGCCCGGTGGTCGGCCCGCTGCTGCCACCAGTCGCCGGGCATCTTCGACACCAACGCCCGCTTCCCGTGGACTACTTCGTCGTGGGAGATCGGGAGCACGTAGTTCTCGCTGTACGCGTACACCATGGAGAACGTCATCTCGTGGTGGTGGAACTTACGGTGGACGGGCTCGTGCGACATGTAGCCGAGCGAGTCGTGCATCCAGCCCATGTTCCACTTCAGCCCGAAACCCAGCCCGCCGGTGTCGGTGGGCCGGGTCACCCCGTCCCAGGCGGTCGACTCCTCGGCGATCGTCACGACACCGGGCACCCGCCGATAGACGGTCGCGTTCATCTCCTGGAGGAAGGCCACCGCGTCCAGGTCCTCGCGTCCGCCGTGGACGTTCGGGGTCCACTGGCCCGAGTCGCGTGAGTAGTCGAGGTAGAGCATCGAGGCGACCGCGTCCACGCGCAGGCCGTCGATGTGGAACTCCTGGCACCAGTAGACGGCGTTCGCCACAAGGAAGTTGCGCACCTCGGTCCGCCCGAGGTCGAACTCGTACGTCCCCCAGTCCGGATGCTCGGCCCGCCGCTCGTCCCCGGGCTCGTACAGCGGCTCCCCGTCGAACCGGGCCAATGCCCAGTCGTCCTTGGGGAAATGCGCCGGGACCCAGTCCATGATCACACCGACCCCGGCCCGGTGGAGCGCGTCGACCAGGAACTTGAAGTCGTCAGGGGTGCCGAGGCGGGAGGTCGGGGCGTAGAAGCCGGTGACCTGGTAGCCCCAGGAACCACCGAAGGGATGCTCGGCGACCGGCATGAACTCGACGTGGGTGAAGCCCAGGTCTTTCACATATGCGGGGAGTTCCACGGCCAGCTGACGGTATGTCAAGCCGGGCTGCCAGGAGGCGAGATGGACTTCGTAGATCGAGAACGGCGCCTCGTGGACCGGGATCTGCGTCCGCCGCGCGAGCCAGTCCTCGTCGCCCCACTCGTAGTGCGAGGCCGTCACGATGGACGCCGTGGCGGGCGGCACCTCCGTACGGCGGGCCATCGGGTCGGCCTTCAGGAAGCGCTCGCCGTGCCGTGAGGTGATCTCGAACTTGTAGCGGGCATCCTCGCCGACACCCGGCAGGAACAGCTCCCACACACCCGACGAACCGAGCGACCGCATCGGGAACGCCGTCCCGTCCCAGGAGCTGAAGTCCCCGGCGACACGCACCCCTTGGGCGTTCGGCGCCCACACCGTGAAGCGGGTGCCGGCCACCCCGGCGTGCGACATCGGCTCCGCGCCGAGCGCCGTCCACAACTCCTCGTGCCGCCCCTCCCTGATGAGGTGCAGGTCGAGATCGCCGAGGGCGGGCAGGAAGTGGTACGGGTCGTGCACCTCGTGCTCGTCGCCCTCCGCGTACGACACCAGCAGCGTGTACGCCGGGAGCGCGTCGAGCGGCAGTACGCCGGAGAAGAGACCGCCCCCTTCCGAGGTGAGCGGGCTGAGCATGCCGTCGATCACGACGCTCACGGCACGGGCGTACGGACGCAGGGCCCGGAAGGCGAACCCACCCGGCACCGGATGTGCGCCGAGCAGCGCGTGCGGGTCGTGGTGGGCACCCGCGAGCAGGCGGTCGCGGTCGGCCGGGTCGAGCGGAGCGGTCGTGGGCGAACCACCCGCCTCCTGAGGTGAAGTGTCGTGCAGGGCCACGGAGTTCAGCCTCCTCGGACGGCGAGACGCTCGATCGCCGCCATGGGTACGGGAAGCCAGTCCGGACGGTGTCTGGCCTCGTACAGCACTTCATACACAGCGCGGTCCGTCTCGTAGGCGCGCAGCAGCGCGTGCTTGGTGCGGGGGTCCCAGCCGGCCCGGGCCGCGTAGCCCGCGCAGTACGCCTCCCGGCAACGGCGCGCCCACTCCGGACGCCAGGGGCGGCGCTGCCGGGCCGCGTAGTCGAAGGAGCGCAGCATGCCCGCGATGTCCCGCACCGGGGACTGCGCGCTGCGCCGCTCGGCCAGCGGCTTGGACGGCTCGCCCTCGAAGTCGATGACGAACCAGTCGCGCCCGGCCCGCAGCACCTGCCCGAGATGCAGGTCCCCGTGGATGCGTTGAGCGGGCGGCCCGGCAGCACGGCCGACGAGCGCGCCGAACGCGGTTCGCAGTCCCGGCACGAACGGCCGCAGCGCGGGCACGGAGTGCGCGGCGGCCTCCAGCCGTTCGGTCATCGCGGTCGCCGTGTGGTCGTTTCCCGTGGCGCTCTCGGACGGAAAAGCCGCGGCCAGCGCGAGATGGACATCGGCGGTGGCCTGCCCCAACTCGTGGGCCTCCGTGGTGAATTCATCACCGTCGGCGAGTGCGCGCAGTGCGAGTGCCCAGCCGTCGGAGGCGTCGGGAAGGAACGGCTGGAGCACACCGAGCGTCGCGGCCCGCGGCTCCGCCGTCCGGAACCACGCCACCGGTGCCGGGACCCGCGTGCAGCCCTGCGCGGCCAACGCTCCCGGCAGTTCGAGGTCCGGATTGACGCCGGGCTGGATGCGGCGGAACACCTTCAGGATGTACCGGTCGCCGTACACCAGCGACGAGTTGGACTGTTCGGCGTCCAGCGGTCGGGGCGTGAGCCCGGCGGGCACCGAGACCGACGGGTCCGCCTCGAAGCGCAGGGGACCCGCCGTACCGGGATGCCGCAACCGCTCCAGCAACAGCTCCGCCGACCGCGGATCCTGCAAGGCGTCGTACACCACGAGACCGGCCAACGGCCCCTCGTGCACCCGGCCGATGAAGGCCCGGGCGAGGCGCGGAGAGACGTGTTCCCGTACGCCCAGCAGGAGTTGATAGCAGTCGCCGGGCGGGGGAGTGCCGCCCGGCGCGGGAACCCCGGTGGGGGAGGCGTGGACCAGCAGATGAAGGCAGCCCGGGAACAGTTCCGTCGTGGACAGCACGTCGAGGTCGGCCACCGGCCGGTCCTTGCCGGCGAACCAGCGCTGCCCGGGCAGCCATTCACGCAGCAGCCCGGCGAGCGTGGCCGGGGGCCGGTCGACGCCGGGGCTGCTCAGTCGGAGGGGTGCGGTCTTCGGCATGGTGACGCGTCCTTTCTCCGGCACATCCTCAAAGTCGTCGGCCGATACGGGAAGCGACGCGCGAGAGCCGGAACCAGTAGAACCCGTGTCCCGCGAGCGTCAGCAGATACGGCAGTTCACCGATGGCGGGAAAACGCACCCCGCCGATCAACTCCACGGGATGCAGGCCGTCGAACTCCCGCAGATCGAGGAGGGCGACGACATCGACGCCTCGACGTTGGTGACCTGGTAGCCGTAGACGGGGTCCATGATGGTCGGCAGCGACAGCCGGCCGGGGTCACAGGAGGAGAAACCCGCGTTCCGGTCGGGTGTCCACTGCATGGGCGTGCGGACGGCGTCGCGGTCGCCGAGCCAGATGTTGTCGCCCATGCCGATCTCGTCGCCGTAGTAGAGGATCGGCGAGCCGGGGAGGGACAGGAGCAGGGCCGTGAAGAGTTCGATCTGGTTGCGGTCGTTGTCGAGCAGGGGGGCGGGGAAGTGGAATGCCATGTGGCATTCGTCGCCGCCGCTCTGGTAGTCGCCGAAGTAGTCGACGACGTCCTCGGGCCACTGGTTCGCCTCGGCCAGCAGCACGGTGTCCGGATACATCGAGTCGATCTCTCGGCGTACGCGCTTCAGGAAGTCGTGACTGGCGGGCAGGTTCTCGCAGTTGGTGCCCTCGGCCGCGTAGAGATAGGGGACGGCGTCGAGGCGGAAGCCGTCGATTCCGAGGTCCAGCCAGAAGCGGAGGGCGGCCAGGATCTCTTCCTGGACGGCCGGGTTCTCGTAGTTGAGGTCCGGTTGGTGGGAGAAGAAGCGGTGCCAGTAGTACTGCTTGCGGACGGGGTCGAAGGTCCAGTTGGAGGCCTCGGTGTCGACGAAGATGATGCGGGCGTCGGGGTACTGCTTGTCGTCGTCGGCCCACATGTAGTAGTCGCCGTAGGGGCCGTCGGGGTCTTTTCTGGACTCCTGGAACCACGGGTGCTGGTCGCTGGTGTGGTTCATGACGAAGTCGATGATGACGCGCATGCCGCGCTGGTGGGCGGAGTCGACGAACTCGACGAAGTCCGCGAGGTCGCCGAATTCGGGGAGGACGGCGGTGTAGTCGGAGACGTCGTATCCGCCGTCGCGGAGGGGGGATTTGAAGAAGGGTGGGAGCCAGAGGCAGTCGACGCCGAGCCACTGGAGGTAGTCGAGTTTGGCGGTGATGCCCTTGAGGTCACCGATGCCGTCGCCGTTGCTGTCCTGGAAGGAGCGGACCAGGACCTCGTAGAAGACGGCGCGTTTGAACCACTCGGGGTCCCGGTCCTTGGCG
>NZ_JNWO01000002.1 GCF_000716435.1 Streptomyces xylophagus | reverse complement strand
CACGCCTCCGAAGCGGCCCCGGTGTGCGGTCACCGGAAGACCGGCGTCGCGGAGCCAGTTCAGGTCCCGGGTGATGGTCCGCAGGGACACCCCGAGCGCCGAGGCGAGTTCCTGTGTGGTCACGGCACTACGTGAACGACGCTCCCGCCGCAGCCCGTTTCTACGGCGACCTCCTCGGCATGAGCCCCTCGTTCGAGACTCCGGGATACATCACCTTCGACCTCGGGCCGGGCGCCGACCTAGGTGTGTGGTCCGGCCAGTTCGAGGATCTGTCACCGGACGTCCCACGCACCAGCGAAATCTGCCTGACCACCGACGGCGCACCCAGACGTCGGCCTCCGCCCGCTGCAACAAGGCCAGGACGAACAACACGTCATCAACTGTCATCACCCGACGCAGGCCAGAAGCGTCGGCGTCGGGCAGTGAACGACTTCTCTCGGACAGAGCGGGGCAGGCCCCATCCAGGGCAGGTCTGCTGTGGTCGTCTGTCGGCCTGCTCGGCCCTGGTCCGGGTCTGGGCGATGCGGAGGGAGTCGGTGCCGGTCTCGATGATGTTCCTGCCGAAGGTGAGACGGTCGACGATGGCCGACATGGATCGGCCTGATGAGTGGTGTGCCCCACCACGGGATACGGCTGCGGGTAGGCGCAGCCGCCCGGCCTCTTGAGCCCCGGCTGCTGCCCAGGGCGAGCGAGCGCGAGCCGGTTTACGCCACATCGTCACGGTGGGGCTTCGAGCACCGCGGCAGGGGCCCTGGACTTCGGCCGCCCGCCCGAACACGATCTGCGCGACATCATGGACGCGATCGTTTATGTGGACCGGACTGGCGTTCAGTGGCGGTGTCTCCCGCACGATTCTCCGCACTGGAACACGGTTGGCCGATCCCGACCGCATCGCCTATCCGCACGGCCACCTGTCGGTCGTGCAGCGGGCGTCGATCTACGGGGCTACTTCCTGTGGTCCCTGCTGGACAACTTCGAGTGGGGCTACGGATACAGCAAGCGCTTCGGTACCGTCTACGTCGACTGTCCGACCGGCAAGCGCACTCCCAAAGCCAGTGCGCGGTGGTACGCCGACGTGGCCAGCACGGGCACGCTGCCGGGCCGGGACGGCGAGAGCCGGTGACGTCCGCGTGAGGCCGGAGCAGGGCTGGATCGGCGGGTTGAAGCCCGGTCGTGTCGACAGGGGCCCAGGGCGCGCTGATGGTCGGAGGAGTTATGGTGTGGCTTGGGCCCTTTTCGCTGCGGATCCTGTGCGCTTTCTGGCCAGTTCGCGTGATGTGCGGCCTCCGCGACCTCCGTCGTCAGCGGCCGCCCCTTTGCTGGACGTTCAGGCTTTCGAGAAGCGCGATGTCGTGGTGGTCGACGTCCCTCAGCGCGTATCCGCTGCGGAAGTCGAGTTGTTTCGAGACCGACAGGCACGGGACGGCCCGGCCCCGGAGCGTCCCGACGGTGAAGGCGCCGTGGGGGTACAGGAAGAAGCTGCCGTCAAGGTCGGCCTGCCGCCCCACTCCTTCAGCGTCGAAGACGACCGGATGCAGATCCACCCAGCGTCGACCGGGAGCCGCGAGTTCCACACGCGTAGGACGCTGTTCCGTCTCCACCCGGTAACCGAACGCTTCCAGCGCGCCGACGGTCGCTATCTCGCTCGTGGCGTCCAACGCGAGGTCCACGTCCCGGTGTTGACGCGTCTGACGCCCCACAAGGACGTCCACCCCCCATCCGCCGGCGACCCAGTGCGGAGCGTCGGCGGACTCAAGGATGTCGAGCAGGTCGAAGAGATCAGCGATGTTCATCAAGCCAACCCAACCAGGAAGCCGAACCGTTCGCAATATACCTAGGAATCCACGCAAAAAGTGAACATACGCGCGACGTGCTGGCGTGGTCCGCGCGTCGGAAATCGGCCCGACTGATGGACCCTGCCGGATAAAAGTCTTGAATTTTCGAAGTTCTGTCATTAGTTCGCTCACCTAAGCGATGTCCCGTAAATGATCTCGGGCGTGCTTGCTGACCTGCGGTCTCCTCGGTTACCTGGCGATAGTGAGGTTGTGGAGGCGGGCGATGCCGAGCATGGCGTGGTGGACGCCCTCGCCCTTGAGACGGCAGTCGCGGAGGATCTTCCAGGTCTTCATGCGGGCGAAGGCATGCTCGACGCGTGCGCGGACCTTGCGGTGGGAGGCGTTGTGTTCCTCTTTCCAGGGCGGGAGTTCGGCTTGACCTCGTTCGCGGCGATGTGGGATCACCAGGCCGGTTCCGCGGTAGCCGCCGTCGGCTATCACCATGGTGCGGCCGACGGCGTCCTTCGCGCCTGACAACTCCCATGCCTTGCAGTCGTTGCGGTTGCCGGGCAGCGGCCGGCCGACGGCGACGACGAGCCGGCTGTCGGCGTCGATGACGACCTGATGGTTGGTCGAGTACCGGTAGTTCTTCGACTGCTCGGCCATCTGGTGGTCGCGGGTGGGCACCAGGGTGCCGTCCACGATCAGCACCGTGTCCCTCCGGAACCGTCTGCGGGGCTGGAACGCCAGCGACGGCCCGAGGTGGTCGATGATGCGGTCGGCCGCGGACTTCGAGATCCCGAACAGCGGAGCCAACTGCCGCATCGTGAGGTTCGTCCGCCAATACGCGGCGACCAGCAGAACCCGGTCCTCCAGAGGCAGGCTCCACGGCCGGCCCTTACGTACTGGATCCGCACCCTGCCGCCGCAACCCGGTTATCAGTTTGCCGAACTGACGTGGGCTCAGCCCGGAGAACGGGGCTATCCAGACACCTCAGGGCTCTAACGAGTCAAGTCCTCGTCGGTGAGCCCGTGGTTTCCCCAGCGGTTCCAGAGCGTGTGGTGCCAGTCATCGGCATCGGGTCCAGGTGGTGCAACCGCCGGCACCGGGCCTGGACTGGTCTCGATCAGGTGCAGCAGCGACCAGGCGACGCCGTAGCAGTCGTCGGGGCCGAAGCAGGCAGCCAGGGCCTGCGCCTCGTTCCGTGTGACGGGTGCGGATATGGCTTCGAGTTGTTTGACTCGCCGGTCGATCTCCTCCTCGTCGGCGTCCCAGTCGGGGAGGGGGCCGTCGGCGACGAACGTCTGAACTTCGGGTCTCATCTGCGAATGATCGACCGCTGTGGGCGACCTGAGCAAGGCGCGATGCCGCAGATCAGGCGGCAGCTGTCTCGGTCTCCGAGGGCGGTGAGGCGAAGGCGGCCAGTTCGTCGAACCGTTCGCCGTGCTGGAGGCAGTAGTAGAGCTGGCCGATCATGCGGTTGAAGAGGTTGCGCTGGGCGGCCGCGTGCCAGTCTGCATGGCTGTCTCGGCGACGCCGGTAATGGGCTTTGGCGCCGGGCGAGGCGGTGATCGCGGAGAAGGCCCAGAGGTATCCGGCGTGGTTGAGGCGGTCGTTTTTCACCCAGCGTCGGGTGATAGTGGACTTCTTGCCGGAGGCCCGGGTGATGGGCGAGGCACCGGCGTATGCCTTCAGGCCGCGGGCGTCGGCGAACCGTTGTCGGTCGTCCCCGATCTCGGCGAGCACCCGGGCTCCGAGCTGGGTGCCGAGGCCGGGGAAGCTGAGGATGATCTCAGCGTCCGGGTGCTGAGGGAACGCCTCCTCCACCGCCTCGGCGAGGTTATCGGCCGCGGTGCAGGCGGCCTCCAGCTGCATCAGGAGAGCAAGCATCTGCTTGCCGAGTGCGTCCTCGACTAGCTGCGGCTGGTGGGCCCAGTCGGCCCGAAATACCTCGCGGAGCCGCTCGGCGTCTGCTGCGATGCCCCGTTGACGGCCGGCCCGCTTGAGCGCGGCCTGTAACTGTGTGCGCGTGAGGCGGGCGGCCTTGGCCGGCGTCGGGGCCAGCTTGAGGAGCTGGTGGGCCTCCGGCCGGCAGAGGCCGTTCTTCCAGGATTCGACGGCCACGAGAGCGGCCGGGAAGTACTCGCGTAGCAGGGAGCGGAGCTGGTTGGCGATCTGCTGCCGGTTTCAGGTGGCGTCCTGCTGGGCGCGAGCGAGGACGCCGACAGCGCGGGCCAGGTCGCTGTCCTGGGGAAGCGGCCGGTGGGCGTGCATGTCTGTCCGCAGCACGTTGGCCAGGACCAGGGCGTCGCCCTGGTCGGACTTCTTGCGCGAGACGGAGTGCCTGTCTCGGTAGCGGGCCGCGGCCATCGGGTTGATCGCGAACACCTGTCGTGTACCGGTCCGCAGCACCGCGACCAGCAGGCCCCGGGATGTCTCGATCGCCACCGGGATCGGGAACTCCTCCGTATCGCCACACTCAGCGAGCAGATCCAAAAGGATCTTGTAGCCAGCGGCGTCATCGGTGATATGCCGCTTGGCCACCACCTGGCCGCTGTCGTCGACCAGGGCGACGTCGTGTGTCTTCTCCGCCCAGTCGATGCCGCAGTAGATCAAGGTCTTTCCCCTCCCCGTACTCGAGTGTTCGTACTGGTCACGAGCTCATGCGGAACCACGCAGCGACCTAATCCAAGGACTCGACTCGAGGCCGGTCCGCCACCTCAGCGGCTGTTCGTGGCACCAGCTCACTGCACGGGCCCCGGTCTGCTTTGGAGCTGAAGCGGCTCGGGCATTACGAGGGATCACCATGCAGCAGGCTCGCACCACAGACACCAACGAGTGATCAAGCGAGCGGTGTTGACGATGATGGCGGTCACGAGAGCGTCGGGTATCACCGCTCTGGATATAGGGATCAGGTCCCCGGACGACTCAAGGCGTCAGCCCGACACTCACGTGACCGCCATCGCGACCAACATCTGTTGCAGAAACAGCCTGGGCGTACGTCTCTCAGGGCTGTCGTTACCCCCGGATTAGGACGGCTCCGACGCCGTGATCACACCAGCCATCTGAAGATCATCCCAGGACGGTTAGGGTGCGCATCGTTGAGCGAACGGACTGGAGAGGCGCGATGGAACACGAAGAAGCCCTACAACTCGCGGTGGCATTTCTGGCGCGCAGTCAGCGCGACAACGAGCCGCCCCTTGCCATCGACGCAGAGCAAGTCCGCGAGAGCAACGGACTCCTGATCGTGCCCTACAACTCCGCCCACTACCTCGCCTCTCGTGAGCCAGGACAGCAGCTGCTGGACTGCTGGCCCATCCTCGTCGACCTTGATCGCGGAGACATACGCTTCGGGACCCTCGACGAGCGGCACCTATGGAAGAACCCAACGACCTGACACGGCTGAGGCCGTCCACGACCGCACTTACGGGACATCGCTTAGTCAGCTCAGAGCCGCTGCGCTCTTCCACGACATCGGAGACCGCTACTACGAGGCGGACATGCTCGCCCACCTCGGCGACACCATCCACGCGGCCCGTAATCCCGAAGCCGCCCGCGAAGCCTGGACCCTGTCCTTGGTGCTCTTCGAGGAACTTGATCACCCGGACACCGTGGCGCTGCGAGCCAGGCTCCACCATCATCTCGACCTGGATCCGTCAGACACGGTGCCGCCTGCACGCGGCTGACTACTCATCACCTATGGCACTCCAGCGGTAGTTCATCATTCCCGCTGGTCAAGGGGCATTCTTTCGAGCCCAGCGGGCTGACGGCGCCTCAGGGGGCAGTACCGGGAAGCCGTTTCGGAGAAGCAGCGCGAACGGATCCACATCGCATCCACGGTCGGATACCGGGCGCTTTGCGCGTACCGCCGTGATCTTGACAAGGGCGACCGGATCGCGCGAGGCGATATTCCGGCGAACCGGGGTAGCCGCCAGACACCCGGCGGTTGGACGCCCACGCTTCAAGGAGAACGATGCTCACACTCACGTCCCGTCGTCTGCGCGGCGTCGCCCGTCGGGTCTTCGGCTGGCAGCAGTTGCGACCGGCCCAACTGACTGCGATGAAGGCCGTGATGAAGGGGCGTGACGTACTCGCGGTCATGCCGACCGGCGCGGGCAAGTCCGCCCTGTACCAAGTGCCCGCGGTCCTGCTCGGCGGTCCGGTCGTGGTCGTATCGCCGCTGATCGCGCTTCAGCGGGACCAAATGCAGAGCCTGCTCGGATCAGGAGCGCTGCGCACCGCCGCCATCAACTCTGCGCAGCGTCGAAGCGACAACGAGACGGCATGGGCCCGCATCAGCGCCTCCTCGGTCGACGTGGTCTTCCTCGCTCCTGAGCAGCTCGCCAAGCCGGACGTCACCGACCGGCTCGCTGCCGTCCGTCCCCGGCTGCTGGTGGTGGACGAGGCACACTGCGTGTCGTCCTGGGGACACGACTTCCGGCCGGACTACCTGCGGTTGCGCCACGCGCGGGAGCGGCTCGGCAACCCGCCGGTGCTCGCCCTGACCGCGAACGCGGCGGCCCCGGTACGGCGGGACATCGCCGAGCGTCTCGGCATGAACGACCCGGTGGAGATAGTGGCCGGCTTCGACCGCCCCAACATCCACCTGGAAGTGGCGACCTTTCAGGACGCAGCCACCAAGGAGAGGTTCGTCGTGGAGCGGGCGGCCGTCGAGGAGAAGCCGGGAATCCTGTACGCGGGGACGCGGAAGGCGGCGGACAGCTACGCCGAGCAGTTGAGCGACCTGGGCCTGGCCGCCTCGAGCTACCACGCGGGCCTCACCGCCACCGAACGCCGCCAAACCCAGGACAGGTTCAGCTCCGGCGAACTCGACGTGATCGTGGCGACCTCGGCGTTCGGGATGGGCATCGACAAGGCGAACGTACGGTTCGTGCTGCACGCGTCCGTCCCCGGCTCGCTGGACGCCTACTACCAGGAGATCGGCCGGGCCGGCCGCGACGGCGCACCCGCCAGGGCGATCCTCGCCTACCGCCCGCAGGATCTGGGCCTGCAACGCTTCTTCGCCGCCGGCGCTCCCGACGCCGACGCACTGCGCCGTGTTGCCGAGCGCCTGCACGGCGAAGCGGGATCCGTGAGCGCGACCCGGCTCCGGACCGACTGCGAGCTCAGCGCGACGGCACTGTCCGCCGTGCTGAACCTGCTGGAGGAGGCCGGGGCGGTCCGTACCGGACGGGACGGCAGCCGTTTCACCGGCACGGCCGGCGCCGACGACGCCTGCGCGGATGACCACGTCGACGCCGCTGTGCAGAGCGCCCTCGCCGTCCACGCCACGCACCTCAAGCTCGAACAGTCCCGGGTCGACATGATGCGCGGGTACGCCGAGACGACCGGCTGCCGACGGAGGTTCCTCCTTGGATACTTCGGCGACTCCGTCCCCGTCCCGTGCCGGGCATGCGACAACTGCACCGGGGCGGTGTTCAAGCCTGTGAGCGGGCTGAGGCGTGAGCGGTCCGGGGACGCCGAGCGTCCGTACAAGGCGGCCGCACGGCGGCGCCGGTGGCCATGGGCCAGTGCACGCGCCGGCGCCTCCGCAGTTGCCGTCCAGGCGGCGGAGACGGCCGAACGCCCCACAGGGGACGAGCACGCCTACCTGCCAGGCGTCCGCGTGCGCCATGACCAGTGGGGCCAGGGCGAGGTCATGAGCGAGGGCGACGGCAAGATCACCATCTTGTTCACGTCCGTCGGCTATCGCACCCTGTCGCTAGCCGTGGTGACGGACAAGCAATTGCTCATCGCGCTGCCCGACTCACCGCGCTGACGCTGGACCCGCGAGTCCCGGGCGGCCCTGCCCGACACTCACTGGAATTCACCTATTCCGGGGCGCTGTGTATCCGCTTCGGTGGGACTAGAACCAGTCGCCGAAGCCAGCCCCGGGACCGGTTTCAACCAGGTCGAGCGGATGATCTTCCATCGGGCCACCTGGTACAACGAGAAACGTCTGCACTCCGCCCTCGAATACTTACCGCCCGCCGAGTCGAACGCGACTTCCGGCGCAACCAGGAACGCACCACACAGTCCACCCGATACAAGATCACCAGAATTTACGAAAATCGGCGCCTCTCCCTCTCGCAGGAACTCGTGGGGCGCCCTGGCATGTTGGGCCTGGCGACCACGGCACACTTGCGAATGCGTTCGCGCCTCAGTGAATGTGGCGGATGCGGGCATGGCATCCGCCCGGTCGGTTATCGCGCGGGCCGCGGCGACGAGCGGCGGGCCGATCATGTGGACGTCGACGGTGGTGATCTCTCCGTGGACGGCACCCGCGGCGGCCACCACGGCTCGCGCAGCGGCGAGTTCCTGGGTGGTCGGCCGGAACGCCTCCTGAATGACGAGGAGTTGCCGGGGATGTATGCCGACCTTGCCTAGGTACCCGAGCTCTGCAGCCTCTTCGGCCTCGCGTGCGAGCCCGTCGGGATCACGCAGGTCGAGGGAGGGGGAATCGATCGCGGGCAGGCCCGCAGCAGACGCGCCGACGGCCAGGACGGACCGTGGCTGCCAGAGGGCCCGGCTGTTGAGGCGGCAGTGGGCGGCGGCCGCGTAGTCGGCGGCCCCGAACAGCACTCCTGCCAATGCGCGGGGTCTGCAGGATCGCGCTCAGGCGCCTGGCCAAGCGATACCAGCACCTGAGCGAAGAGATCGCGGCCGCGGACGCCGAGTTGCGCGCCCTGATCACCCACACCGCGCCCGGATTGCTCGCACTACCGGGCGTCGGGACCGAAACCGCCGGGCAGTTGTTGGTCACCGCCGGGGACAACCCCGACAGGCTCGTCTCGGAGGCATCCTTCGCCCACCTCTGCACAGCCGCACCCGTGCCGGCCTCCCCAGGCCTCACTGATCGCCGTCGGCTCAATCGCGGCGGCGACCGCCAGGCCAACCGCGCGCCGCACACCATCGTCCTGGACCGCATGCGTCACGACCCACGCACCCGCGACTACGTCGCACGACGCACCCTCGAAGGGCTCAAGACGAAGGACATCTTCAGATGCCTCAAGCGCTTCATCGCACCAGAGGTCCACCGCAACCTCACCAGCGCACCATCGACATCTCCAGCCACTTGACGATCTATAGGAGCTTCGGAGTCAAGCTCAGAGGTGGCCGTCCAGGAACTTCCGTACCTCGGTGATGGTCATGGGCCCCGTGCCGTGCGCCACCGCCTCTCCCTCTTTCAGCAGGACGTAGGACGGGGCTCCGGTGATCCCGTATCGCTCGGTTGCGGCCGGACAACGCGTGATGTCGGCGCGGACGGCCGTCAGGCGGCCCGCGTAGTCGTCGGCGATGCCACCCACGACGAGGTCCATCACTCGGCAGGGTTCGATTGCCTTGGGCCATGTCCCGGTGAAGTACACGAGGACCGGAACTCCGCTCATCCCGAGGATGAAGTTGAACTCCGCGTCCTCACGGGGTCGGTGAACCCGCGTCGCCATGACAGCTCCTGATCTCACATTCCGTCATTCCATCCCCATCATCCCCCGCGCGGTGTGCCAGGCCGGCCCGGTCGGTCGTCCGGTTGACCTGTCGGAAGGGAGGCACGGGGCTGTCGCAGAACCACGGTGGTCCCCGGCGCGAGCGCCCCGGCCCCCGTTCCTGATGACCCGGCCTGGCCGCCCCGCCGGTCACCCAGCTGCAGCCCGCCGCGCGCCCGTGGGTCAGCTCGTGCCAGGACAGCGCCCTCCACGACGACATGAAAGCCTTTTTCCAGGGCATAGCATCCCAGATCACCAACCAGACACTCGATCAGCGGGCCGGTGCGCATCGTCCACCGGATCCAGTCGAGCCGTTGGCTTTGACCGTGAATGCTGGCTCTGGTCCACTTGTTGTGGTTGCGTACGTTGAGTGACTGTTGATCTTCTCGTGATGGTGGCTGAGGTCGCCTGAAAATCGCCCGGCCGGTGGACAACGTGGCCGACAGTTCTGCGTCGTGGACGAAGTACGGCCGCAGCTCGAAGAGTTGCTGTTCTCCTCGGTGGAGGACGTAGTGGTGGAGTCGGTCGAGCTGACCGACACGGTCGTCCGGGTCGAGGCCCAGAGCACGGTCCGGCAGGCGGCTTGCCCGGAGTGTGGGTGCCGGTCATCGCGAATACACGGTTCCTACCTGCGGTTTCCTCGTGATCTGCCGACGGCTGGCAAGTTCGTTGTGGTGTCGTTGAGAGTGCGGCGGTTCGTCTGCGCGGAGGAGTCCTGCCCGCGCAGGACCTTTGTCGAGCAGGTGCGGGG
This sequence comes from Streptomyces xylophagus, assembly GCF_000716435.1. GTDB lineage: Bacteria > Actinomycetota > Actinomycetes > Streptomycetales > Streptomycetaceae > Streptomyces > Streptomyces xylophagus. The sequence goes on along the minus strand of NZ_JNWO01000002.1, from coordinate 783,614 downwards.
GCTCACCCGCCGGTTCGGCCGGCGAACGGAACGGCTGCGATCGATCCTCGTCTCAGTCGGCCTCGCGCTCGCGGGCCGGGCCGGGGCCCGGATGGCGGGCACCTTCGGAGCGCCGGTCAGCCGGAACACCCTGCTGAGACTGGTCACTTCGCTCCCGGAGCCGCCCGTCGCCGCGCCCCGCGTGGTCGGCGTGGATGAGTACGCCCAGCGCAAGGGCCGTATCTACGGAACCGTGCTCGTCGATGTCGAAACGCGTCGCCCTATCGATCTCCTGCCGGATCGTGAGGCGGACACTCTCGCGGCCTGGCTCGCCGAGCGGCCCGGCATCGAGATCATTTGCCGCGATCGTGCACCTTTCTTCGCTGACGGTGCGACCCGTGGCGCCCCTCAAGCCCGCCAGGTTGCCGACCGGTGGCACCTCTGGCACAACCTGGGCGAAGCCGCCGAGAAGTGCGTCTACCGGCACCGCGGCTGCCTGCGCCCCATGCCGGCACCGCCGGACGAACCGCAGGCGGAGCCGACGGTGTCGTCACCCTGGCCGACGGGCCATCGGTTCGCCGAACGAACCCGTGCCAAGCACGCGACCGTTCACGCACTCCTGGCCGCCGGACACAGCAAACGGTCCGTGGCCCGACAACTCGGCATAGGCCTCAACACCATCATGTGCTTCTCCCGTGCCACCACCCCGGAGGACCTGTTCACCGGCCAGTGGCAGAACCGTGCGACCAGGCTCGATGACTTCAAGCCTTACCTTGACCAACGCTGGCAGGACGGCTGCACCAACGCCTGGAAGTTGTGGGAGGAGATCTGCGAACAGGGCTACCCGGACGGTTACAGCAGCGTCCGCGACTACGTCAGGAGGACTCTGCGGGGCAAGCCTCAGCCCATCGGGCCCCGGCCGCCGTCGGCCCGCGCCGTCGCCCGCTGGATACTCACTCACCCCGACGCGCTCACCGAACGAGACCGGCTGCAGCTCAAGGCGGTCCTGGCCAACTGCCCCGAGCTGACAGCACTCACCGAGCACGTCCGCTCCTTCGCCCACATGGTGACCAAGCTGGAGGGCGCGCGACTGCCGGAGTGGATCGAGTCCGCCCGCGCTGCCACCGACCTGCCCAGCCTGAACCGGTTCGCTCAGCACCTCGAACGCGACCTCGACGCGGTCATCGCCGGTCTCACACAGCCATGGAACTCGGGTGTCGTCGAAGGCCACGTCAACCGGATCAAGATGCTCAAGCGCCAAAAGTTCGGCCGTGCAGGATTCGAACTCCTCCGCAAGCGGGTCCTGCTGGCTTGAGCTGGCTGCATACGGTCCGGGTTACTTCAGGAGTCGAAAACCGGGCTGTTCGGCCCACGCTCTGAGGAACTCGGCCGAGCCATACGCAGCCGGCCACGAACCGGGCGTCACCGCGATGACACCAGGCAGTTCCGCAACAACAGCCATTTGATCGGCTGCCAGTTCGGCATTGGCGACACCGCCGGTCAGGTCCATGATGCCTGCGGTCAGCAGTGCCGTGACGACGTGATCAACAACGCTGCTGGAGAACGCGATGACGTTGACCGCGTGAGTCGGGGTGAAGCCGAGAAGGCGCTGTTGGTCGCCTTGATCGACGTGTTCGGCGTCGAAGGTCGCCTTGTCACCCACATCAGGGCCCATGAGGGAGGCCATGATCGGCCGACGCCCGTCAACACCCTCCGTGTTCGTAATGCCTAGGCTCTCCGCATCGACGCTTAGGCCGTACTCGCCGAAACGCTTCTCCTCGAAGCGTGCTGATGAGCGAAGCAGGAGTTCGCGGATCTCCTGAACCACGGCATGCGGAACGGCCTTAGCAAGCTCGATCGTCAACACCGGTCCGCTCATGGCTCGGAGCCTAGCCAGCCTAAGCAATGTCCCCAACCGATTACTGAGAGTGCCTTCTCCACACGAAGTGGGCCAGAGCCACCAACTACCGACAGAACCAAGCCGTATCCGCCACCGCGCTTCTCAGAGACAGCGCCCCGGCGGGCTTCCCGAGGCCCAGTCCGGTTTTCACCTCAGCCCCCGGTCTCAGCCGGCTCATACCGCTCCTCCCCTGGCCGCATGAGCCGGCTGACGGCACCGAGAACGAGTCACGATTCCTGGACCGCTCGCGGACGCGGTCGTGGACGGTCGACGTACGCGTCAGCTGACCCCAAGACCGACCGCCAGCGTCAGTTCAAGAACCCGCTGCGGCGATGCGAGATCCGGAAACAGCTCCCGCAGCTGCGACATCCGGTACCGGACCGTCTGGGGATGGACGAACAACGCTGCCGCCACCTCGTCCCGCCTGCCCTGGTGCAGCAGCCACGCCCGCAATGTCTCCTCCAGCCGTAGTGCGGTCGCGACAGGCAAGGTCCGCAACGGTGCGAGGGCTCGGGCCCGCAGGTCCGCGAACGCGTCCGCGTCGGCGCTCAGCACCAGCTCGGGCAGGTGGTCCTCGGTGTCGCGGATATCGGAGGAGAGGGAACGCGCGCGTACGGCGCGCGCGTACGAGGCCGACGCACGAGTCCATGGCCGGGCCGGGCCGACCACGGCGGTGCGGTCGGTCAGCTGCCGCAAGAGATGTGATCGGTCGGCATCGGGGACGAGCAGCACACCGGTGGCGTCGGGCAGATCGTCGAGGACGAGGGTGTTCGGGTCGAGCGCGCGGTAGGCAGGCCGGGTCTGGTCGGCGGGCAGCAGGACCGCGGTGAGCGAAACCGGAGGCTGCCACCCGGCCCGTTGAGCAGAGGCCACCAGCACGTCCGGGCTCGCGCCGGCGAGGAGGACGCGGGCCAGGTGTTCCAGGTGGCGCTCGTGGTCCCTGCCCCGGGCGGCAAGTTCGTCGGCGTGGCCCGCGGCGCTCGCGGCGGAGAGCTCGTCGATGTAGGCGAAGGTCAGTTCGGCGAACTTGGCGACCTCGGCGGCGGGCAGGCCTGCGGGTACGGCACCCGCTGCCAGGCATCGCCAGGCCACGCGGGCGCCGACGCGGTAGGCGCTGAGCAGGGCGTCCATCGAACGGCCGTCGCGCACCTCTCCGCGGCCCAGCTCGTAGGCCGCGTCACCGGCGTCGCCGCCCGTGGCGTTCCCGCTCGCGAGGTCCAGATAGTGCCCCAGGGCGGTGCGGACGGATCGGCGGATGGTGCCACCCATGCGGCCCGAAAGAGCGTTGGCGTAGGAAGGGACCTCGTCGATGATCGCCTCGACGACCTCGTCGGCGGCGCCCTTCAGCGTGGCCCGAAGTGCGGTGACCGTCGTCTCATCCAGGGCCAGTTCACTGACCCTACGGATCGCATGGCTCACGTTTTTGTTCCTTGCGAACAATTCAGCCGACCGGATTCACGTCTTGCGGTCAGGACTTTACGCCCTGAGGCGCAGCAAGCTGAAGTCATGACGAGTACAGCCCTCCGCAGCAGGGCGTGGAAACTGCTGGAGATGGTCACGACGCCGCTGCTGCCGTCGGACTACCTCGACCTGGTCAGCCCGCTGCGTGCGGGCGCCGACCTGCGGGGGCGCATCGAGGCCGTGCACCCCGAGACGGGTGACGCCGCGACCGTCGTGATCAGGCCTGGACGGGGCTGGCGCGGCCACACAGCCGGTCAGTACGTGCGGATCGGTGTCGACGTCGACGGGGTGCGCCTGTGGCGTGCCTACTCCATCACCTCGCCGACGAACCGCCAGGACGGCCGCGTCACGATCACCGTGAAGGCGATCCCGGACGGCAAGGTCAGCAACCACCTGGTCCGCAGGGCGAAACCGGGCACGCTGATCCAGCTCGACCAGGCGACCGGTGACTTCGTGCTGCCGCGGGCCAAGCCCGCCAAGGTGCTCTACCTGACGGCCGGCAGCGGGATCACGCCCGTGATGGGCATGCTGCGCGACACCGAGTTCGACGACGTCGTCATGGTCCACTGTGCGCCACAGCCGCACGACGTGATCTTCCGCGACGAACTGCGCGACCTGGTCGCGGACAAGAAGCTGCGGCTCACCGAGGTGCACACCGCCACGGACGGCGTGCTCGACATCGCCCGTCTCGGCGAACTCGTGCCCGACTGGGCCGAGCGCGAGACCTGGGCCTGCGGGCCCGCGGGCCTGCTCGACGCTGCCGAAGGGCACTGGACCGAGCACGGCGTACAAGACCGCCTGCACACCGAACGCTTCCGCCCCGGCATTGTCGTCACCGGCGACGGCGGCGAGGTCACGTTCAGCACCACCGGCAAGACCGTCGACGCGGACGGCGCCACGCCGCTGCTGGACATCGGCGAGGAGGCCGGCGTGCTCATGCCCTCCGGGTGCCGCATGGGCATCTGCTTCGGCTGCGTCACGCCGCTCAAGGCGGGCGCCGTCCGTGACCTGCGCACCGGCGAGATCACCGAGGCCGAGCCGGGCGTCCTCATCCAGACCTGCGTGTCCGCCGCGGCGGGCCCCTGCGACATCGAACGGTAGGAGCACCTTGACCGCCACCGACCCCACCGCCCACCTGACCGCGGAGCAGATCGAGGAGCTCGGCCGCGAGCTGGACGCGATCCGCGACGAGGTGATCGCCGTCCGCGGCGAGAAGGACGCCGCGTACATCCGCAAGGTCATCTCGGCGCAGCGCAAGCTTGAGCTGGTCAGCCGGGGCGTGCTGCTGTTCTCGCTCTTCCCGCCCGCGTGGCTGCTCGGCACCGCCGGTCTGTCCGTGGCGAAGATCATGGACAACATGGAGATCGGTCACAACATCCTGCACGGCCAGTGGGACTGGATGCGAGACCCGAAGATCCACTCCACCACCTGGGAGTGGGATCACGTCTCGCCCTCCGAGCAGTGGAAGCACTCGCACAACGAGCTGCACCACACGTACACCAACGTGATCGGCAAGGACAACGACCTCGGCTACGGCATCATGCGCGTCGACGAGGACCAGAGGTGGCACCCGTTCCACCTCGGCCAGCCGCTGTGGAACTTCCTCAACGCCTGCTTCTTCGAGTACGGCATCGCGGCGTACGACCTGGAACTCGGCAAGAACCTGCAGAAGCGCCGCCGCAAGAACCCGGAGTTCCGCGCGCGGGCCAGGGCCGTGGGCCGCAAGATCCGCAAGCAGGTGCTCAAGGACTACGTGATCCACCCGCTGCTGTCGGGCCCGTCGTTCCTCCCCACGCTCGCCGCCACGTTCACCGCGAACCTGGTCCGCAACCTCTGGACCCACTCGGTGATCATGTGCGGGCACTTCCCCGAGGGCGTGCAGGTCTTCGAACGCCGGTCGATCAACGGCGAGACGCGCGGCCAGTGGTACCTGCGCCAGATGATGGGCTCGGCGAACATCAGCGGCAGCAAGGCCATGCACTTCATGACCGGCAACCTCTCCCACCAGATCGAGCACCACCTGTTCCCGGACCTGCCGAGCAACCGGTACGCCGAGGTCGCGGTGAAGGTGCGCGCGCTGTTCGAGAAGTACGAGCTGGAGTACGTCACCGGGCCGCTGCCCAAGCAGGTGTTCTCCGCGTGGCACAAGGTCTTCCGCCTCTCGCTGCCGAACAAGAAGACCGAGGTCAAGACGCCGGACCGCGAACAGGAGCTCGTCGCGGCCTGATTCCCGGTATCGGTTCAGATCTTTCGGCCGTACCGGCGGCACCGCCGGGTTCGGTGAGATCCGCTCCAGACGGTGGGCGGCCGCGGTATCAGACCTTACGACACGGGATCCGGGCAGCCCGGTGTCCGGCTGCACCGCCTGGACGTGCGCCGGGAGCTCAGCACGCAGCCCCGGCGAGGCGTTGTAGTGCGCTGACCCGCCCTGGTCGGGGAAGTCGTGGGTATCGATCCGCACCGGTTCGCCTCTCGGCTCCCATTCACGGCCGGAGTTCTTGAACGGGCCGACCAGTTCCTTCACATGCAGTGCGTACGTGCTTCCGCACTCACTTTGTTGAGATGGGTCCGTAACGCGTGGAGCGGATGCCTCAGTTCCTTCCGACCTGCGAGGTCTCAAAGAAAACAGGCGCTGTTCTCCACGGCGAGTTTCGTGGTGGTCTGATGGGCGTCGGGATGACTCCGAACCCTTTTCGGCACGGTGATGCCGATTGAAAGACTGGCAGCGCTGGCGTCCTCCGGCCGCCATGAAACTCGCGGGCCCACAGCGGACGTTGATGCTCGTGGTGCAAGCCCCCACATCACGCAGGCGGCGCCCGTTCTTTTGGCGGAAAAACTCGTCCTCTACGAGGAGTGTGAAGCTCTTCTCGAGAGGCGACATTTCACAGAAAGGACCATCGTGACCACTATCCATCAGGTCTTCGTCAATGAAGGAGTCTTCGGCCTCCTGGACGGAGGTGTGATTGCTAGCGAATCAGCTGAGTGGTCCAACGGACTCGTCGCTCCCATGGCACAAGGGGGCACTGATCGCGACTGGCATCAATACCGGTTATGTGCGAGTCACTGTTCAAGGCCAGAATAATGGGCCAACAGACACACCTGCGGACCCTTGGGAGGAGATCGTCGAGTTCAGCGTGCACGCCCCGGCGGGGCAACTCCGCGTAGAGTCCCTTGAACTTGGACCAGTGGCCGACAACTCTGCACTCCTCAGCACCGCAGGACCTGCTTGTTATCGAGTACGCGTCCATGCCCGAGGCCGCGAAATCCTTCGCGACCGGGTGAGCATGGAACCTGTCGAGGATTATCTCCTCGTAACATGGCCAGCCCGCCCGGGTGGCACCACTATTTTGCGTGCGAGCGACCGAACTCAGCAAAGCCTTCGCACACCGCAGCTCGACGCAGTGCAATCACCTGAAATTTCCGGTGAACTGGACCCCCCGATTCGCAAGCCTAATTGAGTAGCGTGAGAATGACGTCGCCGGTTGTGTCCACGGAGAGGGTGTACGGGTTCGACCCCGTCACCGGCATGCCTTGGGCGGACAGCAGGACCATCTGGGCGCGGCGCCAGGTCACCACCGACCGAGTTTTCCGGCGGATGATCCGAAGCGGCTGTTTGTCTTCGCCATCGTCGATCTCACGTACACGTATCGGTTCTGCCACCCGGACAGAGTTGACGACCACACGCCGTTCGGCGCAGCGGCGGGACGGCGCATCGCAACACGACAGGGCAAACGTTGCCTGATACGGCACTAGCTGGGGGCGTGCTGCGAGCCTGGATGGGGACCGCGATGAGCGAATGGACGCCGTCGCGTCGGAGACGTTCCGCCTCTGCCGGAGTCTTCTCGAACCAGCCGACGACCTTCCGGTCTGTGAGGGGGTGCAGCTCCGGTCTCCCGCTTCGCAGACGCGACACCAAGGGGGGTGAGGCCGGGTGCACGATCAGCTCACCGGGAGCGAGGTGGCCGAACGGCGTCCCGGAGGGGGGAGGAACGCCGTTCGGTGCAGCATGAGTGGGCCGACGGGCACGGAGGTCGGCAGCTCGCCCCCGAGGACCTCGCCCAACAGATCTACCGCGACGGCGTCGGCGAAGCGAGGAACGACCACCTCGGCGAGTTCCCTGGCGGTGCCCCACACGTCCAGGCTCATCCCCAGGCGCATGTGGGCCTCGTTGATCAGGGCCATGCGCTTCCGCGAACCGTGCTGCTCCGAGTAGTCGTAAATGCAGGTGGCCACTGCAGGCGTCTGGTCGTTTTCGTCGGTGAGCGGGATGGTGTCGATGGCCCAGGCATGCGCCTGAGGCTCCCCGGGGACCGGACATATGCTTCCACGGTTTCGGGGACGCCGATCTCGGCCACCCGCAGCACCTGCCGTGTGATCTCCGAGAAGCCGGGTCCGGCGAGGAACTCCGTGACGTTGTGCCCCCGCAGTTCCGCTTCGGACGATCCGGCTGCTCGGGGCATCGCCTGATTGGTGCACAGTAGTCGGCCATCAAGGTCCGTGACCCCGATGGCGATCGGGTTGTCGTAGAACGCCCACGTCAGAAGCTGGGCATCGTCCGGAGGGTGCGACTCCGCCTCGTGTGCGACGGTCAGGAGGTACCCGGCCTGCCCGACCTTCGAGGATGGCTGAGCGGCGGACTGGGCTGCGGACCGACTACCCGCAACAGCTGCCGCGTGATAAGTTATCGGTCGACCACTAACGTAATAGGAGTGAATATGACAGCCCAAGAAGACGACGCCAACCGCCGCGTCGCCGCCCAGCACGCCGTGGCCGAGCACCTGCGCCTCACCGCCGCAGGACGCACCGACGAATGGGTGACACTGTTCGCCCCGGACGCGGTACTCGAGTTCCCGTACGCGCCGGACGGCGTGCCGCGGCAGGTGACGGGACGGGACGCCTTGCTCGCGCACATGCGCAACTTTCCCGAGACCTTCGACGTGAAATTCGTCGACCTGGTCTTCCACGACACCGTCGATCCGGGTCTCGTGATCGCCGAATTCCGCTCGACCGGCACCGCGCTGCCGACCGGCAAGCCGTACGAGCAGACGTGCATCTCCGTCGTCCGGACCGATGACGACGCGCTCATCACCCACTACCTGGACTACTGGAACCCACTCGTGGCGATCGAGGCGCTCACACCCGACGACGTCCCGTCCGACCCCGACCTCAGCGTGACTTTTGGAAGCTGAGCGAGAGCCGTGTTTGACTGACGCCCATGCCTGCCGCCGGCACCAGCACAAAGAGCGACGAACGACGTCGGACCATCGTGGCCGCCGCGATCGGCTGCTTCGCGAACAAGGGTTTCTACGGCACGACGACGCACGAGATCGCCGACTGGGTCGGTATCTCCCAGCCGTATCTCTACCGCCTGTACCCGAACAAGGAAGCGCTGTTCGCGGCGACGGTCGACCACGTGTCCGTCGTGATGACCGAAACCCTGGTCGCGCACTCGCCGGCGTCGGGTGGGGCCGGGCCGACGTCCGAGGCGGCGCTGGACGCGGCGCGCGGCGCCTACGCCGCGCTCGTCGCGGACCGGACCATCCTGCGTTTCCTCATGCACGCGAACTGTGCCGTCGGCGAGCCGCTGGTGGCGGAGGCCGTGCGTCGGTGCTACGCCAAGCAGGTCGACACCGTTCGGCAGCTGCTGGGCGATGACGATGCCGTGCGGCGCTGGTTCGGCGCCGGAATGCTCGACAATGTCGTCGCCGTGCTGGGTCTGGCCGACGTCGACGAGCCGTGGGCGCGCGTCCTCGCTGCTCGATGATTCGACGCCTGGGAGTACACCCGCCGATTGGCCCGGTGGTTGTTCTAGTTCCTGCGTGACCCAATTCCGGTTTGTCCCAGGTGTCGCGCTGGCTGGGGGTTGATTCGGCGGTGAGGCCGCGGGTCATAAGGTCGGTCATCGCGAGGTGCAGCATGGCTTCAGAGCGGTGGGATTCGGCTTCGTAGTCGCGGGCTGGGCGACGGTGGTGCATGAGCCGGCCCAGGGTGCGCGCGGCAGTCCAGCGGGCGGGTCCGACGGTGGATTCCCTGGTGTGGCGGTCGCCGCGGACAAGGTGCATGTCGATGCCCAGGGTCACGGCGGGTTCGGCGAGGTGGTGACGGTAGCCACGGTCGACTCAGGTCATTCGTACCGTTGGGGGTTCGGCGGCAACCTTCTCGATGAGGGCTCGACCTGCGACGGCGTCTTGCACGCCGACTGCGGTGGCCAGGACCCCGAGCTCGGCACCAAGTCAAGCCAGTGGAGGCGTACTCCGGAGATCGTGCTGACCGAGTGGGCCTGCACATCCCGAGGAACCTGTCCCTCGGGGGCTACAACAACACGGCACTCGCCGCCATCGCCCCCGCACCGCTCACCAGCATCGACCAAACCGGCATATCGCGGGAACACCGCGGCCAAGATACTCAGCGACCAGGTGAAAGGGCACCCGGCCCCTGCCACGCGGACGACCATGACCTCTTGGCTCGTCGTCCCCAGCAGCGCGGCCGGGCCGTCCGTCGATTGAACCGCATCGGACCGTATGGCGATCCTGCCCGCGTGCGTGGTCATCTCCGGCTCCGTGAAAGGCGGATTCCCGAACGGTCGGCCTGTGGAAAGAATGCCCTCCGGTTCCGAGGAGGCCGCCCGCTACGGCTTGCGGCCCGACACCGTGTTCTTGGGTATGTCGTCGGGGAAGGCGGTGGGCACGCGGAGTTCGAGTACTTGGATGTCGGTGGCCTCGGGTGCGAGGGCGCGCAGGAGCTGATGGTGGAGCTGTTGGTGGGCGTCCGCGAGGCCTGCCTGGTGGATCGGCACTGCGGTGCTGGGCGCGACCTCGCGGAGGTAGTCGATGCCCTCACTGATTTTCATCCACGGCCCGCCCACCGGGACGAGCAGGACGTCGATGGGGCCAGGAGGGATGACCAACGCGTCGCCGGGGTGGAGGAGTCGGCCGTCGATCAGGTAGGCGTTGTTGGACACACGCGGCAACTGCGGGTGGATGACGGCGTGTTCACCGCCCATGACCGCGACGGAGACACCCTTCACGGTGAAGGTGTCCCCCGGCGAGACGGCCTCGTGGTCGATCCCGGCCTGCCCGAGGTGGGCCGAGGCGCCGGGGTCGGCGATCAATCGCACACCAGGATTGACCTTGACGAGCGCGGAGAGCCGGTCCATGTCGAGGTGGTCGGGGTGCTCGTGGGTGATGAGGATCGCGTCGAGGTCGCGGGCCTGCTCGAAGCCGGTCGCGTAGGTACCGGGGTCGAGGAGAAGGCGCGTACCTCCTGCCGGTGTCTCGAACGTGGCGAGCACGCACGCGTGCCCGAAGTGGGTGAGGTTCACGATGTGCTCCGGTGTCGGTTGACAGTCACAGCCAGGCAGGCAGGTCGGGAAGGCCAGGCGTGGAGGTGGTCAGGGCCCGGCCGTCGGCCCTGCCGGTCGTCCAGCCGAGCAGGTCGGCGGTGCTTCCTTCGACCGTGACGGCGACAGCGCCGGGACAGGTGGTCACTTCGCTGCCGGACGGTTGCGAACGCAGAATCAGGGCCGGGCAGTCGGAGTGGCGCGCCAAGGTGGCGATCGCATCGGGCAGGAGTGTGGTGGCCAGGTCGTCCGGCAGGTCGGCGAAGGAGACGCCGGTACCCAGGTCGACGAGGTGGATCCACACCTCCCGGACGCGCAACCACGGGATGAGCGCGGCGGGCACCAAGCGCCCCTGTCCTGTGCGGACTTGAGTACTCCAAGCGCTGTCCGACAGGCCTTCGAGGTGGCCGGCCAGCCGCCCGGCGCTGTCCACCACGTCCGCGGTGATCGTGGACCCGGGCCGCAGGGCTCCGGCCTGGATGTCGGCCGTTCGCCGTTCAGGCCCGCCGGGATACATCGGGGTCTCGATCCCGGAAGCGGCCCACCGCGCCAGATTGTTCAAGGCGTCGGCGTTGCGGGCGAGATGGGTGAGGAGATGTCCGAGCGTCCAGCCCTTCAGGGCGGAAGGCCGACGCACGTCGGTGACCTTGGCCAGGTGCACGGTGAGAAGGTCGGTGCCCTCCGTCAACCACCGTAGGAGTCGGGTTCGTGGGATCTCGTCGGGAGTCAACGCACTTTCTCCTGCACGCACGTGTTACGGCATTCGCCGATCCCCTCGATGCGCGTCGTGAGCGCGGTGGAGTCGGTGAGATAGCGGGCCGGTGTGCGGGCGTGGCCCACGCCGCCGGGGGTGCCGGTGGCGATGACGTCGCCGGGTTCGAGGGTGATGATCGTCGAGAGGTATGCCACGAGGGCGGCGGGGTCGAAGACGAGGTCGCCGATGGCCGCCTGCTGGACGGGCTCGCCGTCGACCTCCGTGGTCAGGGTTCGCGTCGTGACGTCGGCCTCGTCGGGGGTCACCAGATGAGGGCCGAACGGCGTGGTCGCCTCGAAGATCTTGCCCTGGAGCCATTCCTTCGTGCGGTACTGCCAGTCGCGGGCCGTGACGTCGTTCAGGACGGAGTAGCCGGCGATGCGGTCCGCCGCCTCGTCCGGGGTGACCTTCCGGGCCCGCGCCCCGACGACGACCGCCAGTTCGCCTTCCCAGTCCATCGCCTCCGACACGGCCGGCAGCACGATGTCGTCGTGCGCGCCGATCAGGACGGGCGCGAACTTGGCGAAGAGGGTGGGGAACGCGGGGATCTCGCGGCCCATCTCCACGATGTGGGAACGGTAGTTGAGGCCGACGCAGAAGATCTTCGGCGGACGGGGGACGACCGGGGCGTAGTCGAGGCCTGTCAGGTCGTGGTGGGGGCCTTCGGCGCGGGAGGCGCGCTCGCGCCAGTCGGGGCGGGTCAGGAGCGCGCCGACGTCCTGGTAGCCGATCTCGACGGCCACGCGCTGGTCGGCGTCTATGCGTACGGCGGCCGTGGTGCCGCGGGTGCGGATGGTCGCGAGTCTCACGCGTACTCCCTGCGAGCGAGGTTGAGCCGTTCGAAGACGGGTGCGTCGCCGAATCGGAAGAGGTCCAGGTCGCTGTGAGCCTCGATGGTCACTTCGCACCAGGAGGGCGCGGCGATCAGATCGCCGCGCGCGAGGTCCCGGCGCGTGCCGTCGAGCGTGATGGCCCCCGTACCGTCGAAGACCTGCCACACACTCGATCCCGTTTCACGCACGGCGGCTGTGCGCTGTCCCCCCGCGATCCGGTGCATCTCGGTGCGCAGAGTGGTCAGCGCGTCGGAGCCGGTGGTGGGATTGGTGAAGCGGACGGCGGCGTGGCCCGGTTCGACGACTCCCGGGTGCCCCTCGGCGGCCAGCTCCAGCTGGGCGGTGAGAGCGGCGTCGGTGTGTTCCCAACGGTAGGCGGCCAGTGGGGAGTCGGGGGTGTCGTGTGCCGTGGCCGACACCGGCCGCAGCCCGGGCTGTCCCCACAGGCGCTCGGCACGGGAGCGGTGCGGGGTGGGCCTCTCCTCGACGCCGTCCTCGCCGAACTCGAAGAACCCGGCGTCGATGGCATGGACGAGCGGGATGTCCAGACCGTCGAGCCAGGCCATCGGCCGCGGATGCGGATTGTGGTGACCGTGGAACCGCCAGCCCGGTGTGAGCAGCAGGTCTCCGCGCCGCATGGCGACCGGGTCGCCGTCGACGACCGTCCACACCCCCTCACCCTCCAGCACGAACCGGAAGGCGTTCTGGCTGTGCCGATGGGCGGGCGCGACCTCGCCGGGCCCCAGATACTGGATGGCCGCCCAGAGCGTGGGGGTCGCATACGGCAAGCCGGGCAGGCCCGGATTGGAGACGGCGATCGCCCGGCGCTCCCCTCCTCGTCCCACCGGAACCAGCTCGCCCGCCCTGGCCGCCAGCGGATACAGATCGCCCCAGTGCCAGATGTGCGGGACCGCCTTCGGGGTGGGCCGTAGCGGCATCAGGTCCTCGCGCTGGGTCCACAGCGGGATGAGGCCGTGGTGGGCGAAGTCGTCGTAGAGCTGTTTCTCGTCGGCGGTGACGGGAGCGGCTGTGGTGTCGGTTGTCATGAGCTGGTCCTCTCGGTGAGTCGTCGGAGGTACTGCCAGCCCGCCTCACGCTGGTCCGCGTTCCAGACCTGGCGGTTCTTGAGCTCCACTTCGGCCGGGTCGGACCAGACCTTCGGACCGCCTGCGGACATGGCCATGAGCTGTGTGCGGCAGGCGCGTTCCAGCAGGACCGCGTACATGACCGCGGTGGCCGCGTCCGGTCCGGCGGTGACGGCGCCGTGCTGGGGCATCAGGACGGCGTTCGCGTCACCCAGCTTCTCGGCCAGTGCGGCGCCGAGCTCCGCGGTCGCGATGAGCGCGCCCGTCTGCGTGAAGCGCGGCAACTGCGGTTCGCAGAAGGGGACCGCGTCGTGGGAGAGGGGGCGTAGTTCGACGTCGAGAGAGGCGAAGGCGCTCAGGGCCGGGGCGTGGGTGTGCACGACGCAGCCGACGTCCGGGCGCCGCGCCATGATCTCGGTGTGGATGGGGTACTCGATGTGGCGTTTGCCCTCGCCGTGCAGTACGTCCCCGTCCCGGCTGACGAGGACCACTCGCCCAGTGTCAACTTCCTCGAAGCCCCAGCCGGCGGCCTTCATCCACACCCCGCCGTCCTGTGCGCGCACGGCGGCGTGTCCCCACACCATGTCCGTCAGGCCCGCTGCGGCCAGCGCGCGGCTCGCGCGTACGGTCTCCTCGATCTCCTCTTTCATCACGGCTCCCGTCAGCTCGCGGCCGGCTGGTACAGCCAGTCCATGTCGGTGTAGTCGTCAGGGCGTCTGCGGCCGAAGACGCGGTCGCGCAGGGCGGGGATGACGTCCCCGTCGTCGTGCCAGACCTGCCCCCAGCCTCGGGCGACGCGCTGTACGCGTGCGGTCCGTGGGATGCGTTCTGCCTGGTAGGCGGCGAACGCCTTGTCGACGTCTCCGTCGTGGTCGCGCATGGTCCGGGCGAGGCATCCGGCGTCCTCGATGGCCTGGCAGGCGCCCTGGGCCAGGTACTGCACCATGGGATGGGCCGCGTCTCCGAGAAGCGTGATCCGTCCGCGCGTCCAGTTGTCGAGGGGCGCGCGGTCGTACATCACCCAGCGCCGTTCACGGTTGACCGTGGCGATGGACGTACGGACGTGCTCGCAGGAGGCGGCGAAGTGCTCGTCGAGTTCGTCGGCCAGGCCCCAGGTGTCGGTGAGTTCCCGATCAGGGGTGTAGCGGGAGCTGCGGAAGACGGCGACCTGGTTGTAGAGCTCGCCACGGCGGATGGGGTACTGGACCAGGTGTTTGTGCGGGCCGATCCAGACGATTTCGTCGTCCGGCTCGACCGGCGCCGTCAGGTCGCTCACGGGCAGCGCGCCGCGGTAGGCGACGTACGTGTCGGTGACCGGCCGGTCCTCGGACAGCAGTCGGCGGGTGCGGGACCACAGGCCGTCGGCGCCGATCAGGGCGTCGGTCCGGTAGCTGTCCCCGTCCGCGAAGCGCACCTCGGCGCTGGTGTCGAGGTCGGTGATCTCGACCACCTGCCGTCCGGTCTCCAGGGTGACGCGTTCGTCGGCCCGGCAGGACTGGAGGAGCACGTCCAGGAGGTCGCCGCGGTGCAGGACGGTGTAGGGCCTGCCGTAGCGCCTCTCGAACGGTGTGCCGAGGTCGACCGTGGTCAGGTGGCGGCCGGTGTCGGCGTGCATGAAGACAAGGTTGCGCGGGCGGACGGCCACCTCGTCGAGAGCGGGGAGGACACCGAGGCCGTCCAGGACCCTGAGTGCGTTGGGGGCGAGCTGGATGCCCGCGCCGATCTCGCCGAACGCGGGGGCCTGTTCGACGATGTGGGCCGTGAAGCCGGCCCGGGCCAGGGCCAGTGCCGTGGCCATTCCTCCGATCCCGCCGCCGATGACGAGGATGGGGATGTGCTGCATGGTCACTCCTTGGTCCAGCCGGCCACGAGCGGGGTGTCGACCCCGATCGGCCCGGTCCCGGTGGCTCCGCCGGGGGTGTCGAGTGGTGCGTCGTGGCCGGGAAGCGGCAGCGCGAAGAACGCGGTGTTGTCCGCGGCCCAGGTCGGGTCCTTGATGTCGGCGGGGGCGGTGATGGCGCTCACCGGGCACTCGGTGAGGCAGGCGCCGCAGTCGATGCACTCGTCGGGCTGGATGTAGCGCTTGACCAGGCCTTCGTAGATGCAGTCCACGGGGCAGACGTCGACGCAGGACCCGTCGAGTTCGTCGATGCACTTCTCGTTGATCACATAGGCCATGGCGCCGCCTCCTTCTGCGGTGGTGGAGCGGTGGGCCGGTCCGTGGAGTGCCCGGGGAAGAGGTCCTCACCCGGTCTCAGCCGGACGGCGAGGTTGTTGACGGCGGTCGCGGCCTCGCCGAAGCCGACCGCCATGAGCCGGACCTTGCCGGGATAGGTGGTGATGTCGCCGGCGGCGTAGACACGGTCGACACCGGTGGACATGTCGGTGGCGACCTCGATCTGCTGACCGCGCAGGCGCAGTCCCCATCCGGTGAGGGGGCCCAGGGAGGCGATGTGTCCGAGGGCGGGGATCAGTACGTCGGCTTCGAGCCGGAGCAGGGCCTGGGATCCGCAGTCGCGTACGGTCACCGCCTCCATCCGGTCGGTACCGTGCACCTCGGCGATCTCGCTGTTGGTGAGGATCCTGACGGTGGAGTCCATGAGCCGGGTCACCGACTGCTCGTGGGCGCGGAACCGCTTCCTGCGGTGGACGAGAGTGACCCGGCGGGCGTGCGGAACAAGGGTGTTGGCCCAGTCGACGGCACTGTCGCCACCGCCGACGATCACCACGTGGCGACCGGTGTACGTCTCGGCCTCCGCCACCACATGATGCACCCCGCTTCCGGCGTAGGTGTCCAGGGCGGGCAGGGGCCGCGGGGTGAAGCGGCCGATCCCCGCGGTGATCAGGACCGCGCCGGCCCTGATGCGGCGGCCGCTGCTCGTGGTCACCGTCACCGCGTCGGGTCCGCACTCCAGCGTGCCCGCGGCTTCGTCGAGCCGGACGACCGGTTCGGCGAGCCGTGCCTGTGCGACGAGGCGGTCGACCAGTTCCTGTCCGGTGACCGCCGGGAACCCGGCGATGTCGAAGATCTCCTTGCGCGGGTAGAGGGCGGCGACCTGGCCGCCGAGGTGCGGCAGGCTGTCGAGCAGCGTGACGCCAAGGCCGCGCAGGCCGGCGTAGAAGCTCGCGAAGAGTCCGGTGGGTCCGGCGCCGATGATGAGCAGTTCGGTGTCGGTGTCAGGCATGGGCACGGTCACCCCCACACGGGCGCGTCGGGCAGTACGTCCTGCGCCGCGAGTTCCGCGTAGGCACGTGCCGCACCGGGGTGCAGGGGCAGAGGGGTGCGGGCCATGTCGTCGGGCACCAGCGGATACGTGACCGGGGAGTGGTCCGCCGGCAGGTGCGCGTACTGCGCCTCCAGGGCGCGACGGGTCTGCACCATGCACCAGGTGGCGAGGTGGGCGACGTCCTCGGCCAGGTCGTCCCGGCAGAGCACCACGAAGTCGGAGAACTCCAGTGTGCGCAGGTCCCGTTCGAGACCGGGGAGGTATCCGGCCTCCACCACGGCGTCCGGCCAGCCCTCGGCGGAGAAGGCCTTCAGGACTTCGTCGCCCCAGGGCAGGTACTTCACCGGGCGGACGGCGGCGATGCGCTGCCAGTGCGGGGTCATCACGGCCTCGTGGATGAGGACATTGGCGTCCCCCTGCGCGAACCGGGTGATGGCGGGGAAGGGGCGCTCGCTGTAGGCGAAGGTCAGCTTGTCCGGGTCGAGTCCGGCGAGGCGCAGGCCCTTGTGCGCGGCGAGGCCGATGACGTTCACCCCGTCGTCCGGTGACGTGGCAATGGTCAACTGGTCGGTGTAGGCGGCCAGTTCGGGGACCGTCGAGACGGGCAGCGCGGCGTCCACCGCTACGACGAGACGGTCGCGCTGGCCGATCACGCCGAGCGCGGACAGGCCGTCGAGCCGACCCGCCCGGTGAAGCATTCGCACCGCGCAGGCCGGCGTGACGACGGTGATGTCGCAGGTCCGGGCGTGGAGCGCCTCGATCTGGTCCAGACCTCCGCGGCCCGACCAGACGGCGAACCGGGAGCCGTCGGGGGCCCGGTCTCCGATCTCCTGGGCGAGCCAGCCGCAGATGCGGTGCATGTTGGCCTGGCCCCAGTCCCCACGGAAGTGCAGCGTGACCTGGTGGTCGAGACGGGGCTCGTCAGCCATGGGTCACCTCGGCCGCCATCTCGGCCAGCCCGGCCGCGTCCTGGGTGAAGTCGATCTCGTTGATGGAGTCGAAGGGGAATCCGACCCGCTCGAACTCCTGCTCCACGGCCGCGGCGTCGTCGGCCTCGTAGACCGAGACGATGAATCCCGTGTCGGTGTTGACGTACAGCTTGTGGAAGGTCGCGTGCACCTGCTGGGCGACTTCCGGCGCGTTGCCCGCGATCTCTTCCGGTGACAGGCCCGGGGCCTGGTGGAGGCTCACGTAGAGAGGCATCCCGTTCTCCCTCATGTGGCGATATGCAGAGCGTTCATGTATCGCTCTGCGGAACACTGTCCCGCAGGATGCCGCTGAAGGCCAAGGGGCGCAAGTCTGGAAAATGCTGCGCTACTGTGCTCTGCGTGGAAGCGAAGAGGGGCGACAACACGGAGAACGCCGAGGACACGGGCCACACCGAACGCCCGACGGGGCTGATCGGAGCGGTCGACAACGTGCTTCGGATGCTGCGCCTGTTCGAGGACCACGAGATGATCCGGGTCAATCAGGTCGCCCGCGACATGAACCTCTCCCGCTCGACCGTCCACCGCATGCTGGCGACCCTCAGCTACCACCAGTTCGTCGAACAGGACGAGTTCTCCCGCGCCTACAAACCCGGTCCGGCGCTGGTCGACATCGGCCTGGCCGTGGTCGACAACATCGACATCCGGGGCCTGGCCCACAGCGCACTCCTCGAACTGCGCGACAAGACCAACGAGACCGTCCACCTGGCCTTGCTGCGCGGCACCGAAGTCGTCTACCTCGACAGTGTCGAGAGTCGGCAGGTCGTACGCACCGGCGGCCGGGTCGGTTGGACGATGCACGCCCACGCGACCGCGGCCGGCAAGGCCCTGCTCGCCGAGCTGCCCGACGACAGGCTCTGCGCGCTCTACCCGTCGGACCGACTGGCCGCCGCCACCTCACGCACCCTCACCAGCCTCGACGCCCTGCGGGAACAGCTGGACCACGTACGGCGCACGGGCTACGCGGTCAACCACGGGGAGAGCGAGGACGACGTCAGCGCGGTCGCGGCCGCCGTGCGGGACAAGCGCGGCCGCCCCCGGGCCGCACTCGTGACCACGGCACCGCTGTCACGGTCCGGGGCGAGCTGGACCGAGGAGACCGGCAGCGCGACCGCGGCCGTCGCACGCGAACTGGGCGCCCGGCTGAGCTGAGGCGGCGCGGTACACACGCGGGAGCGGCCGGACCTGAGAGCACAGGTCCGGCCGCTTTTCCATACCCGCACCCGCTTGCCATTCAACGAAATGCGGTTCCACAATGACGGCTACCGTTCCGCATGATGCGACATCCTCGTCAGGAGGAGATGTTGTGAGTCAGCAGATCACCGAGCCGCCATCACTCCAGGAGACGCGCCGGATCCCGCCGCCCGACCCTGATCGCGAACCGCTCAAGGCGAATGTGTACGAGCGGATGTCCAAGGCCGCCGCGCAACTGACGCCCCTGTTCCCCTACGACCACGCGGGCTCGATCGTGCCCTGCGGCAACGTACTCGTCGGTGGCCCCGAGTCGGAGTACGGACACTTCTTCCACTGGAACGCCGTGAACGAGGTCGTCGTCACCTACGGCTCCCACGAGTCGCTGCTCGGCTCCGGCCAGATCATGGCGACCCAGCACCTGCACGGGGTGAACTCCTTCCTCCGCGATGAGAAGAACCCCGAGGCCTTCGCCGTCATCGTCGTCACCCAGCACCAGTCCGAGGAAGGAGACCAGGCCGAGGCCCTGATCGCCCGCTGCAAGAACTGCAAGGCGGAACTCGTCCGCCACGACTACGACGCGACACCCTTCCCACTGCCCGGCTACGACGTGGAGCGCCACGGTGAACCCGGGGACCCCGTACGGCAGTTCGCGACCACGCTCGGCTCCACCGAGTTCGCCGCCCTGCGCAACACCGAGCAGGGACGCACCTGTCAGGCCTGTGGTCATGTCAACGCCCCGTTCCCGGAGGCGGGTTGGGGCTGGGCGAGGGCTGTGGCCCAGACCGGTGCCGTCAACTCGGCGTACCGCGCGCTGCGTCAGGCCGCCACCGCACAGTCCGAGCAGGAGAGCCAGTCATGAACCGCCGCCGTATGCTCCACGCCCTCAAGGTCGCAGCCGAACTCGGGAACTACGAGGACGCGGCCGTTCTTCCCGCCGACACCGACCCGCAGCTCTATCTGTCCCGCAACCGGCTCCCGCAGCCCTTCCACCTGATCTGCGAGAAGGACACGGTGCTCAGTCAGCTGTCCGGCGAGGCACAGGTGCAGCTGCGCGACAGTTCGGTGAACCGGTTCCGCATGGGCGTGGGAGATCACGTCTACGTCCCGGCCGGCACTCCGCACCGGATCGTGCCCGTCCAGGAGGGCGTCACGATCCGCTACCTGCCCCTCAAGGCCGGTCTGCTGGGTGCGGCGTGGTTCTGCCACGGATGCGGGAGTGAACTGCACCGCTACGAGTGGGCACACGACAACGACACACCGGCGGTTCACATGTACGCGGCGGCCTGCGCCCGATTCACCGCCGACCCGACCGCCCGCACCTGCGCCGAGTGCGGGGCCGTTCACCCCGAGGTCGATCTGGCGGCCTTCGGCTGGTCGGTCCCCGTCCCCGCCTGACCCTGGACCGACCGGTACGTCTTACTTCTGCTCGGCGACCGCCGTCGTGTTGTGCTCGTGGACCAGGCGGAGAGCCTCCTGGCGATCCCTCCGGTCGAGCGCGTCGACGAGGTCGCGATGGAGCACGTGACGCAGGACGATGTACTCGCCCAGGGGCTGCTCGCCCGGCAGCACGGCCAGGGTGTGGGACTCGATGAGGTCCAGCAGATTGCAGTACAGCGACCGCAACAGCGCGTTGGGGCTGATGGCGGCGATACGGGCGTGCAGTTTCCAGTTGGCGTGCACGAAGGCGACGGGGTCGGCCGAGGTGACCGCCGCTTCCATCACGTCGATGTGCGTACGCAGGTCGGCGATGTCGGCGGGCGAGGCGTGCCAGAGGGCGTCCTCGATCAGCAGCGGGTCGAGCGCGTCCCGGATCCTGACCGCGTCGGCCACATCCGTCTCCTGCGCGTCCAGCGCGAGGACGGAGTTGCCGAGCCGGACCATGGGTGAGGGCACGGCGGAGAAGATCCCCCCTCCGGGACCGGGACGGACCGTGACCTGTCCGCGGGACTGAAGCAGTCGCAAGGACTCGTTGAAGGTGCCCACGGACACCGCGCACAGCGTGCGCAGCTCCTCTTTGGTGCCCAGGCGGGACCCCGGTTCGGCGTCCGCGGCGAGTGCCGCGAGGCGCTCCGCGGCCTGCTCGGCCCGACTGGACGTGGTGTCGCGTGCAGTGCTCACAGCTCTCCCCGAGGCGCCGACACGAAGTGCAATTGATTATGAAGATTACCCCCCTCACCCCTTGACGGTCCCTCCGACCGAGACACAGACTCACCATATTCATCATGATGAATAGAAGCATCGGTGCGAATCAACGTGAAGGAGCCCCCATGCGCGTTGCCCATCTCTCCGGGCGTCTGGCCCTCGTTCACGACGGCCGCGCGATCGACGTCGAGCAGGCCAGCGGCGGTCGCTTCTCCGCCGACACCCAGGCCGTCTACGAGCGCTGGGAGGAGTTCCGCGACTGGGCGGCCCAGACCGACCTGCCCGCGGGCACGCCCTTCGAGGCCGCCGAGCTGGGGTCACCGGTGCCCGCCCCGCGCCAGGTCTTCGCGATCGGTCTCAACTACCGTGATCACGCAGCCGAGTCCGGGTTCACGGCGCCCGAGGGCCTACCTCCGGTCTTCACGAAGTTCGCCACCAGCGTCTCCGGGCCGGTCACCGAGGTCGCGCTGCCGCCCGAGGGGCACACCGACTGGGAGGTCGAGCTGGTCGTGGTGATCGGTTCCCGCGCCGAACACGTGCCCGAGGCCGACGCCTGGGATCACGTCGCCGGTCTCGCCGTCGGCCAGGACATCTCCGAGCGCATCACCCAACTGGCCGGACCCGCACCGCAGTTCGGCCTGGGCAAGTCCTTTCCCGGCTTCGCCCCGATCGGGCCCTGGCTGGTCACCCCGGACGAGTTCGACGATCCCGACGACCTCGAACTCCGTTGCTCCGTCAACGGTGAAGAGGTCCAGAAGGGCCGCACCCGCGACCTGATCTTCTCCGTCCCGGCCCTGATCAACAAGCTCTCGGCGATCCTGCCCCTGCTGCCCGGCGACGTCATCTTCACCGGCACCCCGGCCGGCGTGGGTCTGGGCCGGGAGCCGCAGCGGTGGCTGACCGCCGGTGACGTGCTCGTCTCCGCCGTCGAGGGAATCGGCGAACTGCGCCAGACCTTCACCGCCTGACCGACAAGCCGGAGCGCTTTGAACCACTGGACGAAGGAGTCCATGCCGTGGCACTGCACCGTCTCACCTCCGTCACCATGGGGGTCCCCGACGTCGCCGAAACCGCCGCCTACTACGCCGAGTTCGGCCTCTCCCCCGAGGGAGACGGCTGGTTCGCCTCCCGTGACGGCGGCCGCCAGCTCCACATCGTGCCCGCCCCCACCCGCCGCCTGGTCGAGGTCCGCATCGGCGCCGACCACCCCGACGACCTGGCCGCCGCGGCGTCCCGGCTACGGCGGCTCGGCATCGAAAGCGAAGTCACGAGCACGTCCACCTCCCTGACCGCGTACGACAGGGCCACTGCCGTGCGGGCCGTCATGGAGGTCGTACCCCGCCTGATCCAGACGCCCGTCCCCGCCACGCCGTACAACGGACCCGGCCGTTCCGAGCGAACGGGAGGCCGGGCGCCTGGAGTCGTACGCGAGGCCGCGGTCAGGCCTCGCAAGCTCGGCCATGCCGTCGTCGGCACCACCGACTTCGAGGGCACGACCGCCTTCTTCCGCGACGGACTCGGATTCAGGGCCAGCGACTACATGAAGGATCGCGGAGCGTTCCTGCGCTGTTCCACCGACCACCACAACATCCTCGTCATGGCCGCTCCCGTCACCTTCCTGCATCACACGTCCTGGCAGGTCGACGACGTGGACGAAGTGGGCCGCGGCGCCTTCGCGATGCTGGAGAACCATCCCGAACGGCACGTGTGGGGTCTCGGCCGGCACTACGCCGGCTCCAACTTCTTCTGGTACCTCAAGGACCCGGCGGGCAACTTCAGCGAGTACTACTCCGACATGGACTGCGTCGTCGACGACCAGCTGTGGACACCCGAAGTCCTCGAAGGCGCCAAGGGGTTGTTCAGCTGGGGACCGCCCCCGTCCCCGTCCTTCCTGCACCCCGAGGACCTCGCGGACCTCATGACCGGCACCCACAGTGCGGCGAGGTGACACCCGTGACCACGACAGACTCCTCCCTGTACGACGTGGCCGTCGTCGGCTTCGGCCCGGTCGGCCAGCTCCTGTCGATCCTGCTGGCCCGCGCGGGGCACGAGGTCCTCGTCCTGGAACGCTGGCCCGAGGCCTACGGCCTGCCGCGCGCCGTGCACTTCGACGACGAGATCGGCCGCATCTTCCAGTCCGCCGGCGTCGGCGAACAGGTCCGCGCCATCACGGACCCGGTGCCCGACCACTACGAGTGGCACAACCGTGACCGCGAACCCCTGGTCCGCATCGACTGGTCGGGCACGGGCCCCTCGGGATGGCCGACCGCCAACTTCTTCTCCCAGCCCGAGTTGGAGTCCGTCCTCGCCACGGCCGCCGCCGAGCTCCCAACCATCACTTTGCACCGCGGCCTGGAAGTGACCGACCTGCACGAGGACGCCGACCACGTCCTCCTCACCGCCCGCACACACACCGGCGCCGAGCAGACCTTCCGGGCCCGCTACTGCGTCGGCGCCGACGGCGCCAACAGCTTCGTCCGCAGCCGCATGGACACGACGGTCACCGATCTGGGCTTCTTCTACGACTGGCTCATCGTCGACCTCGTGCCGCGCGACACGGACACCGACTGGTCGCCGATGAACTGGCAGCTGTGCGACCCCGCGCGCCCCACGACGATCGTGTCCGGCGGCCCCGGCAGGCGGCGCTGGGAGTTCATGCGGCTGCCGCAGGAGAGCGTCGAGGATCTCAACACCCTCGAATCCGCATGGGAGTTGCTCAAGCCCTGGGGCCGGACTCCGGACAACAGCGTCATCGAGCGCCACGCCGTCTACACCTTCCAGGCCCGCTGGGCCGAGCGGTGGCGGCTGGGCAGACTGCTGCTCGCCGGGGACGCCGCCCATCTGATGCCACCCTTCGCCGGCCAGGGCATGTGCTCGGGACTGCGCGACTCGGTCAACCTGGCCTGGAAGCTGGACCTGGTGCTGACGGGCACGGCCACACCAGGCCTCCTCGACACTTACACGAGCGAGCGACGCGAACACGTCCAGCACGCCATCGGCATCTCGATGGCCCTGGGCCAGGTCATCTGCGTACTCGACGAGGAGGCCGCCGCCGAGCGGGACGCGCGCATGATCGCCGCCGGCGCCGACCCCGCGCGGGTCCTGCCGCCGACCCCTCCGCCGGTCCTCGGTGACGGCGTGCTCCAGCACACCACGGACGGCTCCCGCCAGACGAACGTCGGCCACCTCACCCCGCAGTACGGGATCACCCACCACGGCAGAACCGGTCTCCTGGACGAGATGACCGGGGGCGGGTTCGTAGTCCTGACCGACGGACAGGCGCCCTGCTCAGCGCTGGACGACGCCGACCGGAGCATGCTGCGCCGCATCGGCGCGACGCTCGTTCCGCTGTACGAACCCGACGACCCCGGCGCGGCCGCGGAGAGCGCCTACATCGACACCGACAACGCCTACCTGCCCCACATGCGCGAGCACGGCCATGTCGCGGCCGTCGTCCGCCCCGACTTCTACCTCTTCGGCGCCGCCACCACGCCCGCCGAACTGCACCGAGTGATCGGCCAACTCGGCGCAAAGCTCCACCTGTTGCCTCCGGAACGACCGAGCCCTCGGAGCATGCCGGGGCGTCCCCTCGCGGCCACCGACGGACGCTGAAGTCCCCAGAACTTCCAGAAGCATCCCAAGACCATCTCGCCCACTGACACGTCTCCAACGGGGCCGCCGGTCCGGGCCTCCGAGGCCTGACGGCGTTGTACCGCTCGGGCCGCCAGCGCCTAGCCTGTGAGTCTTGCTTCGGTGCGCATCCGGATCATGAACAGAAAAGCGAAAGTGCCTTCTGCGCTGGGACGATGAGGCTTGTCCAAGGTCTCCACCGTCCCAGCGGAAAGGTACTTTCTGCGTGCAGACCACCCTGTCCCGCCCACACCTTGTCGTCAGCGCCGACGGGCACGGCGTCGTGAACCACGCCGGCTCGCGCCTGCTGGCGGCTCCCACGACGTCGAAGTCCTGGCTCAGATCGATCAGGATGCGAAACCTGGCTCATGTCCGCCCCAGCCGATCCCTTTGGAACACTGAATGCCAACGGGATCGGCGGGCAGGTCAGTGTCGGGCGAACTGGACCCGCGTGGGCTGCACGGCGTCAGGTCGCAGCGCGATCCCGTCGACGGTCAGTTGTTCTCCGTAGATGTCGGTGAGCCTGATCGCGCCACCGCATCCGCTTCCGCCGGGGGAAAGGAAGTAGTTGTAGTCGGTGCGGGCCAGTTGGCGCCAGCCACCGCCGGTGCGGACCTCCAGCCGGGCAAGCGGGTTGCGGTGGCCGATTGCCTGGATGCCGCACCAGTAGGGGCTGGATCCGTTCTTGTAGCGGATCGAGATCGTGCCCGACGTGTCGGGGCTGAGTAGGCTCCAGGTGATCGCGAGCCGGCCCGTCGACACAGGGGCCAGTTTGGCGAAGGCCTGTTCGCTGAGGTCGAGTTGACCGGGCGCACAAGGCAGCGGACATTCGTTGGTGATCCGGACCGTGACAGAAGCGCCGCTCGCCGTCCGAACGAGCACGTATGCCCCGCAGGCTCTGGACGTCTCGTAGTCGGTGGTGTTCATCGCCGCGATCATCATGTCGCCGCTCGGCCCGTACGAGCAGGCGCCGTCCCCTACCCCGGCTTTGTAGACAGTGGCGACTCCCTGGTATGTGGTCCTGGGCCGGATTCGCCCGGCGAGGGAGGTCGTGACCGGAGCGTTCCGTGGGGTAGCCGATGGCCGTGCCGCCGACCTGGACGGGGAAGCCTTCGGGGTCGACGGGCCGGCCGAAGGGGACGCGGAGACTGCTGACGGGGAAGGTGCTGAGGACTTCCTCCTCGGCGACGCCGACGTCTGGGTCTCCTGAGAGGCTGCGGCGCTTGCGGCAGCGGGTTGTGGGCCGGATCGGTCTCTCGTGATCAGGCAGACCACAAGGCCTACGGCGATCAGCGCCGCTGCAGTGCCCATCATCAGCTCGCGTCTGCGTCTGCGCTGACGCGCGGCCCGACGTGTCTCTTGCATGTTCATCCCGTTCGGAAGAGCGAGTCGCTGTTGCACTGCTCAGTGGCCACGCGAGGCGAAAAGGTTGCCGTCGATTTTCTGTTATGCGCTGTTGAGCTGTCCGCGGATAC
The DNA here is from genome assembly GCF_000716435.1 of Streptomyces xylophagus. Taxonomy (GTDB): domain Bacteria; phylum Actinomycetota; class Actinomycetes; order Streptomycetales; family Streptomycetaceae; genus Streptomyces; species Streptomyces xylophagus. The sequence continues at coordinate 757,609 of NZ_JNWO01000002.1, read as the reverse complement.
TGTCCGGCGCTATGTCGATCACGGGATGGCGGGTGCACTTCACTTGCCGGGAGCATCCATGGCCACACGAAGCGACCACCCTCATGCGGGAGTCCAGCACCCTGTTCGCCGAACTCGACCAGCGGCTGGATGAGTTGGGTGTACCGGAGGGCCAGCCGTTCCTGATCAGCCCGAAAGGGCGCCGTTGTCGCAAAGGGACCCCCGTACGGGAGTCGGAGCAGTGGTCAGCCGCGGTAGCGCTCGGCCGGGACCCGCAGCGACAGGTTCGGGACGAGCTTCTGACGTGCCTTCTCGAACGACTCCCAGTCGCTGATGTCAGGCAACGACAGGATGGTGACGGGCTCCCCGGAGTCGAGGCCGGCGAGCGCCGCGTCGACGGCGTCGTCCACGTTCATGACGATCTCGTCGGGAGACGTCTCGAGGTCGACACCGGAGCCGTCCCAGAGATCCGTGCGGACGGCGCCCGGCAGGACGGCCTGCACCACGACGGGGCTTTCGGCGAGCTCCTGCTGCAGTGCCTGGGTGAACGTCAGCACGTAGCTCTTGGTGCCGCTGTAGACGGCGCTGACGGGCAGGATGTTGAGAGCCATGGCAGAGGAGATGTGCACGACGGTGCCGCGTCCGCGGGCCGTCAGCCCCGGCAGGACCGCGATGGTCAGCCTGGTCAGCGAGGTCACATTGAGGTTGATCAGCGCCTCGTAGGCCGCCGCGTCGGAGGCTGCCAGCGGCGTGAGCAGCGCACCGCCGGCGTTGTTGACCAGCATCTCGATGCTCTCGTCGGTCCGCAGCCGCTCCTCGACCACGGAGATCTGCGCCGCATCGGTGAGGTCGGCGGTGACGACGTCCACCGCGCGGCCCGTGCGGCTGCGGATGTCCGACGCCAGCGTTTCCAGCCGCGCGGCGTTCCGGGCCACCAGGATCAGGTCGTAACCCCGGTCGGCAAGCCGCTGCGCGTAGGCGGCACCCAGGCCGGCGGACGCACCGGTGACGACGGCGGTCTTGTTCCGCGTGGTCATGAGGTGGATCTCTTTTCTGGTCCGGCGGATGCGTGTTTCGCAGGCACAGGCGCTCGAGAACCGTAGGCGCGCGGTCGCCGCGGCCTCCCGGCTCTTCCGGGAGCGCGGCGTGAACGGCATCAGCGTCGCCGATCTGATGAAGTCCATCGGGCTGACCACGGGCGGCTTCTACAAGCAGTTCCCCTCCAAGGAGGCCCTGGTGGCCGAGGCGGCTCAAGCCTCTTTCGGGGACCTTGACCTACTCCTGGCATCGTTCGATACGACTCACGGAGATCACGACACCGCGCGCAGCGCCCTCGTCGACTTCTACCTGTCGACCGAGCACCGTGACCAGCCCGGCACCGGTTGCCCCACCGCCGGATTCGCCGGGGACATGGCTCGCGAGCCCACAGCCGGGGAGGTACGCGACACGTACGCGGCCGGAGTCCGGGAATTCGCCGCGTGGATGTCTACCGACGCCGACGACGGCCTTCCCTCGGTGGCCACCCTGGTCGGCGCGATCCTGCTCGCCCGGGCAACGGCGGGCACAGAGCTGTCGGAGAAGCTCCTGGAATCGACCCACAAAGCCCTGACCGCACCACACGGGCCTCGACCCGGAATCCTGGAGACAGGGGCTGAGCGACAGGGACCCGACGCCACGTAGGTAGGCAATCGCCGGAATCCCAGCAGCTCACGGTGGCGGTGGCCTTCCGGCCGCCCGCCCCACTCCTCCGGCCATGTCGGAATGGGCAGCAACGGCCGGATGACCTGCCATTTGGGGATTCGGGCGTGACGCAGCCGAGAACCACCCGGACGGTCGCCCGGGCCTGAGTCCGGGCCGCGCTTCAGCGAGGCAGCAGGACGTCAACCTGCCCCCGGATGTCCTGCGCGATCTCCTCGACGCTCAAGCCGATGTTCACGCTCACCGCCATGCTGAGGAACATCACGGCGGACACGATGTGTGCCAGCGTCGCGGCGTCGCCCTCCATGACCCGCTCGTCTCGGCGCAGCACGGCGGCGACGGCCTCCTCGGTCTGCGCGACGATGGCGAGTGCCGCGCCGTGCCGGGGCTCCTCGGGGTCACCGAAGACCATCTCTCGCAGGTAAGTGCGTCCGTTGTCGATCTGGGTGCGGTTGCACTCCACGATCGGCCGGACGATCGCCATCACCGCGTCCAGCACGCTTGGGACGGCCTCGGCGTCCGCCCGGCCCTGCTCAAGTGCTTCGGCGTACTTGGCGTTCTGCACAAGCAGGAGGAGTTCGCCCTTGGTCTTGGCGTAAAGGAACAGGGTCCCGGTGCCGATGTCGGCCTTGTCGGCGATCTGCTGGGTCGTGACCTCATCGACGCCGTGTTCGGCGAACAGCTCAGTGGCGGCAGCGACGATGCGGTCGAATTTCTCCTGTTTGTTCCGCTCGCGCCGTCCGACCGGCCGGGGGGCGACAGACATGGCGGTGTCCTCCAGGAATAACTTCTGACTGTAGTCAGTTATGACTGCAGTCATTGCTGCGTGGGCTCGAATGTGGCTCCGCTCATTCTCCCACGGCAGGGAGAGGAGTCATTGGTCCGTCCGTGCACAGCCACGCACTTCACATCCCCTTGGAAAGAAGGAACACCCATGCCCTCCCTCGATGGAGCAGTCGTCCTCGTCACCGGCGCCAACGGTGGTATCGGCACCCACTTCGTCCACGACGCCCTGGCACGCGGCGCCGCCAAGGTCTACGCCACGGCCCGTTCCCCCCGCGCCTGGGACGATGACCGCATCGTCCCCCTGACCCTTGACGTGACCGACCGCGCGTCGATCGACGCGGCCGTCGCCGCCGCCGCGGATGTCACCGTGCTCGTCAACAACGCGGGCGCCATCCCGCCGAGCGCGAGCCTGCTGGACGTCACCGAGGCGGACATCCGGGCGAACATGGAGACGAACTTCTTCGGGCCGGTCCTCCTCGCCCGCGCCTTCGCACCGGTCCTCGCCGCCAAGAAGGGGTCAATCCTCATCGACGTGCACTCCGTTGCCAGCTGGTATGCCTTCGGCGGCGCCTACAGCGCGTCCAAGGCCGCACTGTGGTCGGCCACCAACTCGCTGCGCATCGAGTTCGCACCCATGGGCGTCCACGTGACGGGTGTGCACATGGGCTACGTCGACACCGATATGGCCGCACACGCCGACGGCCCCAAGATGCTGCCGACGCAGCTGGTGACGACGGTCTACGACGCCGTCGAGGCCGGCGAATACGAGGTCCTGGCCGACGAGTTGACCAAGGGGGTCAAGGCGGCTCTGAGCAGCCCGGTCGAGGCTCTCTACCCGGACCTGCGCGGCACGAACGCCTGAGCCTGTTCCTCGGTCCCGATGTGATCTCCTGACGTCGGGACCGCGTGATCCATGGGGTTCGAACGGTTTGCCGGCATCACGGAGGCGCGCACCGTCGTGGACTCGGACAGGCCATGCCCGGCGAGCGCTTCGTCGAGCATCATCCGGTGCAGTTCGCCCAGCGACCGCCAGGGCACTTCCCCGACACCACCCGCAGCCCTGTCGGCGCGCAGGCCCCGCCCACCAGGTGGTGAGCCCTGGCCAGTCGGCCTGTGCCCCGACGCGGGCGCCGCCGCGCTCGAATGCGCCGGCGATGCCGGGGCCCCGGTCGACGGGGGTACGGACGATGTCGAACACCGCACCGCGTCCGCGGCGGCGCCGATCGGTCGGTCGTTCTCGGCGGTGACCGGGCTTCGCGCCATGGTTCCCCTCCCCCGTCGGGCACGCGTACGAAGACGAACAAGGTGACACTCGCGACAGAACGAGCACGGCCGCGGTATCCGCTGCGTACGTGCTCGCTTGCTGCCGAGTGTCAGCGTTGCCGGTTGACGACGCCGATGTGGTGCCCGAGACGGTATTCGAAGTCGATGCCGGCCTGTTCGGCGGCGGCCTGCATGCCGGCGGCGCGGGTGAGGAAACCGGGGAGGGTGAGGGAGTCGGCGAACTCGCCGTACGCAGCGACCAGGTCCGCGTCCGGGGGCAGGGATGCCCGGTTGATCTGGGCCTTGGCCGAGGCGAGTGAGGTGCGGTCGAAGGAGGCGAGCCGGGCGGCGACGGTGCCGACGAAGGCGTCCAGCTCGCTGTCGGGGAGGGCGCGGGTGACCCAGCCCCAACGCTCGGCGGTGTCAGCGTCGTAGTCGTCGCTGGTCAGGACGGCCTCCAGGGCACGGTCGCGTCCGATGGCGCGAGGGAGGCGTTCGGTGCCGCCACCGCCGGGCAGCAGTCCGCCGCCGACCTCGGGCTGTCCGAAGACCGCCTTCTCACGACTGGCGTAGCGCAGATCGAGGGCGAGGGCGAGCTCGTTCCCGCCGCCCCGGGTGCGTCCCCGGATGACCGCGACGGTGATGTACGGCGCCCTGGAGAGTTCCAGGACCAGATTCGTCCATGCCGGCACCGCGTCCGGGTCCTCGGAGGCAGGGAAGTCGGCGGCGGCGGCCAGGTCGAAGTGGCTGTAGAAGAAGTCGGGTGTGGCGCTGTCGAACAGCACGACCTGGATGTCCGGGTCGGCGGCCAGTTCCTCGACGATCTCGATGAGGCGCAGGACGGTCTCGCCGACGATGAGGTTGACGGGCGGGTTGGCGAAGGTGATCTTCGAGATCTGCGGTGAGGTGCGCTCGAAGTGGATGGTGCTGGGCTCGCTCATGGCTGGCTCCGGATACGGATTCTGATGCGTGACGGGTGTCGGACGGCGACGGGGGGCGCGAGGAGGGCCGGGAAGCGTGGCGCGGATGCGTTGCTGAGCAGAGCCCGCGCCACTCACTCCTCGTAGCGCGGGAGGATCTCGCCGTTCTTGACGTAGGTGAGGGCGGCGCTGACGTCGTAGGCATGGATCGCGGAGACCTGCGGGGCCAGCCGGTCGGACAGGTCCTCGATCACGTTGCCGGTGAAGAAGGCGTCCCGTGCCGCGGTGTCGGTGAACCCTAGGCTGACCGAGGCGTGGAAGTGCCGGTCGTGGGGGTTGTCGTGGGCGACGTCCGGGGTGTCCCAGAGTTTTTCGATCCAGGGCAGGAACGTCTGCGTGCGCAGTTCCTTCAGCACTCCGGTGCCGGCGAGCGCGGGAGCGAGCTGCTCGTTGACAAACTTCCGGAAGTCGCCGGCGCCGACGCCGTCTCTGCGGCGCAGGTAGATCAGAACGCGGGCACCGACCGGCTCTCCGGGGCCTGCGACGTCGTACCAGCGGGATGAGTTCGGCGGGCCGGCGTAGAGCAGGGTGCGACGGAACACGTTGATCTCGTCGGCGTAGGCCAGTTTCGTCTGCTTGCGCCCTTTCAGGGGACCAAGTGCCGACTGGAAGCTGACTTCCGCAACGCCGTCGACCTTCCGGTCCGCGGGGATCGCGGTCTGGACCCCGTCGATGGCCGGCCACAGGCCCGTGTTGTGCTCAGCGAGGTGGATCTGCCGGTACTCCTCCAGGCCCGGGGTGGCGGAGATGATCCCTGAGTGCGGGCCCTTCCAGTGGTCCATGCCGGTCTGGCGGGGCTGGTCGGTGCGCACCCACAGCAGGATCGAGGAGGTGAGAGGCTTCTTCACTGCCGGGGGCGCGACGGCCGGTGACGTGCTCATGACGTTGCTCTTCCCTTCCTGGTCAGGCGGTCGTCATCGGGCGAGGAACTCGACCGCCACCGGGGCGAACCGGTCGTGGTACTGGAAGATGCCGCCGTGCCCGGAGTCGGGGTAGATGATCAGCTCGCTGCCCTTGATGCGCCGGTGCAGGTCCTCCGACAGGACCGACGGCACCATGCGGTCGTTGTCGCCGTTGGCGATCAGGGTGGGCTGCGTGATCGACGACAGGTCGTCGGGGGCGGAGCGCCCCCACTTCTTGATCGCCTTCAGCTGCGTCTGGAACGCCTTGGTCTTGATCTCCGCGTCGCGGTCGACGGTGCGCTCCTTGAGCCGGTTGACGAACGCGCGTGCGGCGGGCTTGCCGGTGGCGTTGCGGTTGAAGAACAGGAACTCCTTGGGGTCCGAACGGGTCAAGGTGGCGCGCAGGATGTCCCAGTAGGTGACTCTGGCGACCTTGTCCATGTCCTTGCCGCCCTTGGGCCCGGTGCCGGTGAGGACCAGCTTGCGGACGAGGCCGGGGTGCTTGACCACCAGGGCCTGGGCGACCATGCCGCCGAGGGAGAAGGAGAAGACGTCGATCTTGTCGTACCCGAGCGCCCTGACGAAGGCGTAGGCGTCGTCGGCCATCGCCTCGACACTGTCCGGCACCTGGCCGGTGGACGCCCCGACACCGCGGTTGTCGAAGGCGATGACGTGACGGCCCTTCGCGACGGGGTCGACGATGCGGGGGTCCCAGTTGTCCAGGGTCGCGGCGAGGTGGACGAAGAAGACGACGGGGATGCCGCCCTTCGGTCCCAGCTCGCGGTAGGCGTAGGTGACGCCGCCGGCGCTGACGGTGCGGGCCGGGGCCTTCGCGTAGGAGGTGATGACGGCTTCGTTCGGGATGTCGGTGCTGCTCATGACGGATTCTCCTTGCGTGTTTTGTGTCGCCGTGCGTTTCGTGTGGCTGTGCGTTTCGTGTCGCCCGTCGCGGTTGCGGCGGGTCAGCTGTTGCCGATGACGGCCTTGCCGCGAATGCCGCCCTGGGACAGGGACTGCAGCGCCTGCGGGGTCTGGTCGAAGCGGACCACCTTGCCCACGACCGGACGCACCACGCCCTCGTCGATGAGGGTGGTGATCTGGCGGAGCTGGTCGCCGCTGGCGCGCATGAACAGGAACTCGTACGTCACACCGAGCTTCTTCGCCTGCCTGCGGATCTTGCCGCTCAGGCCTGCGACCGCGAGGCGCAGCAGCGGGTTCAGGCCTGCCTCGCGGGCGAACGCGGGGTCCGGGGGACCGGCGATCCCGATGGCCTTGCCGCCGGGCTTGAGCACCCGCAGGGACTTCTCGAGAGTCTCACCACCGATGCCGTCCAACACCAGGTCGTAGCCGGTCAGGAGCTGCTCGAAGTCCTGGGTGCGGTAGTCGATCACCGTGTCCGCGCCGAGCGCGCGCACGAAGTGCGCGTTGGAACCGCCGGCGGTCGTGGCGACGCTCGCACCGAGGTGTGCGGCGAGTTGGATCGCGATCGAACCGACCCCGCCGGCGCCGGCGTGGATGAGAACCTTCTGCCCGGGCCGCACCTTCCCGCGCTCCACCAGCGCCTGCCACGCCGTGAGCGCCACCAGCGGCAGTGAGCCGGCCTCATCCATGCTGATCGAGGCGGGCTTGAGCGCCAGGTCGCTCTCCGCGACGGCGATGCGCTCGGCGAACGTGCCGATGCGGTCCGCGGCGGGCCGGGCGTAGACCTCGTCTCCGGGCTTGAATCCGCGAACCGCCGCCCCTACGCCGATGACGGTGCCCGCGACGTCGTTGCCCAGGATCAGCGGCAGCTTGTAGGGCAGGATCTGCTTGAACTCACCCGCGCGGATCTTCTCGTCCAGCGGGTTCAGCCCGGCGGCCTCCACCCGCACCAGCACGTCGTGCTCCCCCACGGTGGGCTCGGGGACCTCCGCCTCCTGCAGCGGCTCCTTGTACTTGGTGACGACGAACGCTCTCATGGGGCGTCGCTCCTTGCCTTCATCCTATTTATCCAGGTCTGAGACCAGGTCGGCCAATTCAGCGCGACTTCCGGGGTCTCGCCCCACTCGGCCAACCCAAGTACACTCAACTATGAGTGCACTCAGAATTCTTGTCAAGGGAGGCCCCATGGAACGCGGTCACATGCCGATCGGGCGCCGCGAGCGGGCCAAACAGGCCAAGCGCGAGCGCATCATGACCGCGGCCCGTGAGCTGTTCGCCGAACACGGCGTCAGCGGGGTCACGACGCAGCAGATCGCCCACCGGGCCGACGTCGCGATCGGCACCCTCTACCTGTACGCGTCCACGAAGGCCGAGTTGCTGATCATGGTGCAGAACGAGAAGTTCGCCGCCGCCATCGACGTCGGCCTCGCCGCCGCGAACGCCGCCGCCGGGCAGGGCGTACTGGAGCCGGTCGCCGCTCTCATCCGTCCCGTGGTGGAGTGCCTGAGGGAGCACATCGAGAACGGCCGCACATACCTGCACGAACTCGTCTTCGGCGACCCGGCCGAGCCCTACCGGCAAGCGGGTCTAACCCTTGCCGGCCGTCTCGAGGACGGCGTCACCGGCCTGCTCACCAGCAACGAGTACATCGGTGCCGACGACGCGGCGACGCTGGCGCGGGTGATCACCGCGATCATCCACATCAGCACCACCGCCACCGTGCACCTGCACCGCAGCGACGAAGCCGTCCTCGCCGACATCCGCGACCAGATCCACGCCACCCTGGCACCCCACCACCGCGCCGCATGACCACTCGCTCCACAAGCCAACCATCGACCACCCCGGAAAGGGGGCACGTCATGAGCGCGCACTACGACGTCATCGTCCTCGGCGCCGGCCCGAGCGGTACGTCGCCGCGATCCGCGCCGCGCAACTCGGCAAGAACATCCAGCCCTGCAGTGCGGACAACGGACAGCCGCAAACCCTGTCCACAACTTCCATTCGAGTCGGCAGTCACCGTTTCGGCGGAGAACGCCCAGCTGATCAACGAGTTGATGAACCGGGCCTGGGTTCTGTCCGACGGTTCCACTGACTGTCCGCGGTTCCGGCAGCGGTCGATCAGACGGCGCCGTCCGCCAGCAGACAGCGGGGCAGGAATTCCCGGCCCGGCTCCCCATCACCCACGTCGCCGTCGGAATTGATGTGGCCGTGGCTTCCGATGAGATGCCACTGCGCCTGCCACTCGCACGCGAAGGAGGCGGACGTCATCGGGTCGCAGTAGGGGTCGTCGTCGCCGGCCACCACCAGGCTCGGACGCGGCAATGGGCGAGCGGACAGGCACACGAACGTCGATGCGGCCCCACGTGGGAACGCCGGTCCTTGGGGATCGGGCGGGGCGACCAGGAACGCGGTCACCGTGCCAGGTCGCGGCTGCTCCAGCCAGAGCGCGGCTGCCCAGCAGCCCAGGCCGTGAACCACCAACACCACCTGCTGGTCGCGCCGGGAGGCGATCTCGTAGGCAGCCGGGATTGCGGCAACCCGGTCCGGCAGGTCCGGCTCACTCCACGAGGCCGGCGCGATCCGGACCGCTGCGGGACCCCATCCGCACATCGCGGGGACACCCCGAGGCGATTCTCGATGGATCAGCGGGAACGATCGAGCTCAGCAAGTGATCTCAAGGCAAGTCGCGGTGACAACGATGGAATCACTCGACGAGATCGACCGAGCCATCTTGGAACTCCTCCAGACCGACGGCCGGCTCACCGGAGCCGAGGTCGGACGCCGAGTCGGACTGTCCCAACCGGCGGCCGACGCCTGCGTCCACGCCTGGAGAAGGACGGGATCAACAGCGGCTACCGCGCCGTCATCGCCCCAGCCGCAGTCGGACTGAACATCCATGCCGTCGTCCGGCTGCGCACCACCCACGCGCAGTTGTCCCAAGCACTCACCCGTGCCGCCCAGACGCCTGAGGTCATCTCGATCCTCCGCGTGACCGGCGAGGACTGCCTGCTGCTCGACGTGCACTGTTCCCACGCCGAACGCCTTGAACAGGTCGTGGACGCCCTCGCCGATACGGACCGGTCACCACCCCACTCGTCCTGCGGAGCTACCCACCCAAGCCCTTGCCGACGGCACCGTCAACGTCCTGACCCGCGGCACTTGCCCCCTCCTCCCCTTACCCGAAGACCCTCCGCTTGATTTCCTGACGGTAGTTCTCAAGCGTCCTGTCGAGGTGCACGGCGGTGGCCTGCGCCGCAGCTTCCGGCCGGCCGTCACGTACGGCTTCGTAGATGGCGGCGTGCTCCTCGACGGCGGCCTCGGACTGAGCGCTGAGCGTGTCGTGGATACCGAGGGCACTGGACTGCCTCTGCAGCCGGCGCGCGTCGCGCACGGCGTCGACCAGGAAGCTGTTGTGGGAGGCAGCCGCGACCGCGGCATGGAAGTCGTCATCGGCCTGGTTGAAGACGTCGACCTGTCCGTGGACGAAGCCGTGACGGCACGTCTCCACTGCCACTTCCATCGCCCGGAGTTCGGCAGGGGTCGCACTTGTCGCCGCGATGCCGGCGGCGGCCATCTCCTGGATCCTGCGGAACTGGAACAGCATGAAGATGTGGTCCAGGTCGGTAGGTCGGAAGAACCCGCCCCAGCGACTGGCACTGAGCATGCCTTCGTCGTCCGAGACGAAGAGACCGCGGCCCTTGTGTGCTCGGATCCGCCCGAGGGCGGAAAGGATCTTGACGGCCTCGCGCACCACCGCCCTGCTGGTGCCCAGCCGCCCGGCCAGATCGTTCTCTGTCGGCAGCCGGTCGCCGGGGACCAGGCCTGACTCGGCGATGAACTCCAGGATCCGCTCCGCGACGAGCTCATAGCCCGGACGGTAGTCGCCGCCCGTGTCCGCCCCTCCGCCCAAAGACGTCGCCCCGTTGGACGCCGACGAGGTCCCGGTCGCGGACGTGTCGTTCATCTGGCTTACCCCCATCGCTGGTCTCACAGAGCGAGCCCGTCCTTTCGTGGTCACTCTACTGAACACCTCACTCGATGAAATGAATCGTACTTATCTTGCTGTGATCCCGGCAACCACTCGTTGCCACTCATTGCAAAATTAGCCATATACCGAACCAATTTGCGCATATCGGCGGACCATGTGGCCAGAGAATCCAATTTTGTGACTGCACATCTTCTTGACCAGGGCCCGTATAAGGCGCCTAATTTCGGGGCGACGATCCTCTGCACGCCAGCCATGTAATGGAGTCACTCATGACCGCGATGAAGCAGTCCGTTGTCCGAAGCAGAGCGCTGGCCAAACGGCGATCGGTTCTCCTCGCGGGGTGCGTGGCCGTCGTGGTCACGGCCGCCACGGCCTGTGGTGGCGGCTCCACGGGTACGAGCAGCAAGGACGGCTTCAATCAGGTGCCACAGAAGAACGGGACTCTGACCGTCTGGGCGGACTCGACCCGGCTGGCTGCCGCGAAGCTGTACCAGAAGCTCCACCCGGACGTGAAGCTCAACATCGTCACCTACGACGGCGACGCCAATGGGTCGAACTACCTGCAGACGAAGGTCCAGCTGTTCAACCGCACCGGCAAGGGCTGGCCGGACGTCGTCTTCAGCTCGCAGAACAACGAGGTGACCTGGGCGGTCGACGCCCACTTCGCGGCCCCCTTGAACAAGGGCCTCGTCCCGGCGCAGACCCTCGGAAAGTTCGCCGCGGGCGCCAACGACGTCTGCACGGTGGGCGGCACGGTCTACTGCCTGCGCAACGACCTCTCCCAGGCCGTGCTCTGGTACAACGCGCCGCTGATGAAGCAGTTCGGCTACACGGTGCCCACGACCTGGGAGGAGTACCAGCAGCTCGGCGACAAGGTGGCCGCCGAGCACCCCGGATACCTGGTGGGCGATGCCGGCGACTCCTTCACGCCGGAGATCTACCTGTGGGCCGGCAAGTGCGGTGCCAACCACATCACCGGCGCCAAGTCCGTCTCCGTGAACACCACCAGCGCCACGTGCACCAAGATGGCCGAGCTCATGGACGTACTGATCAAGAAGAAGTCCATGTCCATCAGTGGGGTCTTCAGCACCGACTTCGGCAAGAACAAGGCCGACAAGGTCCTGATGATGCCCGGCCCCTCCTGGTACGGCGGCGCGCTGTTCAAAGGCACCTTCAAGACGCCGGCCAAACAGATCGCGGCGGCGCCCATACCCCAGTGGAGCGGTGAGACCTCACCGTCGACCGGCAACGTGGGCGGCGGTACCTGGCTGCTGAGCCAGCACTCCGAACACATCAAGGCGGCCACCGACTTCCTCACCTGGGTCACGACGGACGACGCCTACCAGGGCAAGGTCGCACCCGGCTTCCCCGCCTACGCCCCGGCGGCGGAGAGCTGGTTGAAGCAGCAGAACGCCTCCGGCTACTTCGCGGGGGACGTCAACGTGCTGAAGGACGCCTCCACCCAGGTCTGGCCGGGCTGGGGCTCGGGCCAGTTCAGCCAGGAAGCGATCTGGGCCGCGACGGTCAAGCCCGGCCTGACGCAGGGCAAGACCATCGTCTCGCTGCTGCCCGCCTGGCAGGACTCCATCGTCAAGTACGCCCAGTCCAACGGATACAAGGTCTCCCAGTGACCGTGACCCACTCCCCCGCCGGCTCTGTCCGTCGGCGTCCCCAGGGCGCCCGGCGGCAGAGCCGGGCGGGCGCCGCGTTCGTCGCCGCCTACCTCGTGCTGCTGATCGCGTTCGGAGTCGTCCCGACCGCCTACGCCGTCTACTTCGCCTTCAGCAACGCCCAGGGCGCGTTCACCGGCTTCGACAACTTCGTCACCACGATGCAGGACTTCCGATTCGTGCCGGCCCTCGAGCACGTCGGGCTCTACCTGCTGTTCTGGCTCGTCTCGCTCGTGGTGATCGTGGTCGGCCTCGCGCTGCTGCTGCACCGGCTCGCCTCCGGCGGCGCCGGAAAGGCTCTGAGATTCCTCTTCTACATTCCCGGTGCTCTCGCGGGCGCCGCGAGCGTGCTGGTGTGGCTGTTCATGCTCGACCCCACGGTGAGCCCGGTCAGTTCCCTCCTGGACGCCCTCGGATACGACACGTTCGGCGAAGTCATCGCCCCCGGCCACCTGCCTCTACTGTTCACGATCATCGCGTTCTGGACCGGCGCGGGCGGCTGGATCGTCGTCATCTACGGCGCGCTCAACAACATCCCCAAGGACGTGATGGAGGCAGCCCGCATCGACGGGGCGGGTGCCTGGCAGACCGCCTGGCGGGTACAGATCCCTATGCTGCGCAAATGGATCGTCTACATGGTGATCCTCGCCTTCGCCGGCGGCGCCCAGCTCTTCGTCGAGCCACAGCTGCTGTCCCTGGCCAGCGTGGGAGTGGCGGGACGCGACTACTCCCTCAACCAGCTGTCGTACGACTTCGCCTTCCAGATGAACAACATCAACGGCGCCGCAGCCGTCTCTGTCGAGCTCCTGATCGTGAGTCTGTCGGCCGCCGCCCTCTTCGTAGCACGGTCGGGATTCTTCGATGCCGAGTGAAACGCCCACGCACCCCGGTGTGCGTCCACGCCGCGGAGAAGCCGCCGCGAGCCCGAGCCCCACGCCGCACAGGCCTCCCCGCACCAGCCGACCTCCCGCCCGGCGCTACGCCTCCCGGGCGCTGGTGGCCGCCGTACTCGCCGCGTTCACGGTGTTCTTCGTCCTGCCCGTGCTCTGGCTCGTCCTGGCCGCCACCAAGACCGACCACCAGCTCGTGCACGGCAACCCGCTCTCCTTCGGCTCCTGGCACGCGCTCAAGGCCAACTGGCATGCGCTGACCGCCTTCCAGGACAACGCGATCCTGCTGTGGCTGCGCAACTCGGCGATCTACGCGGGCATTTCCCTGGTCATCACGCTGTGCGTCGCCGTGCCGGCCGGCTACGCGCTGGCGATGACGGAGTTCCGCGGACGTCGTGCTCTGCTCGTCGCCACGCTGATCGTGATGCTGATGCCGAACGCGACGCTGGTGGTCCCCCTGTTCCTGGAGCTCAACGCCGTGCATCTCATCGGGACGATGTGGTCGATCATCCTGCCGTACTCGTTCTATCCGTTCGGGGTGTATCTGACCTACATCTACTTCACCACCGCGGTGCCCCGGGACCTGTTGGCGGCCGCCCGCATCGACGGATGCGGCGAGTTCGGGGTCTTCCGGCACATCGCCCTTCCCCTCGCGTCGCCCGTCGTCGCACTCGTCGGCTTCTTCAGCTTCGTGGCCAACTGGACCAACTACTTCCTGCCCTACGTGATGCTGCCCGAGAGCGACCAGATGCCGGTGCAGGTGGGTGTCGGCACCCTGCTCAGCAGCGTGCCCTCCTTCAACCCGACGGTCGGATCCCTCGCCGTCGAGCGGCCTCAACTAGCCCTGGCCACCTTGGTCGCGATCACTCCGGTCCTGGTCGTCTTCCTGTTCTCGCAGCGCTTCCTGGTCACCGGAATGCTCGCCGGCGCCACCAAGGAATGAGGTCAGGGACCGTCGTCCCGCCGGCCTCCGCGCGTTTCCACTGCCTTCCTCTCCCGAACGGAGACGTTCCCATGCCCTTCAGTCCTGCCGATCGCTCTGCCGGCGAGGACACCGCCTCCTCCGACGGCCCGGTGTCCTCCGCCGGAGTGCGAGCCAGTGTGCCCTTGCTCGAACCTCCCGGCTGGGCGCCGGCACAGCGCGCGCTGTTCGACCTGCTCGACCACGCCTGGCGGCGTTTCGAGCGGGAGTTCACCGGCCCGGACGGGCGCCTGAACTACAACGGACAGCTCTCCACCCGTGACGGCGTCGACGACTTCTACGAGGCGTTCTTCAACTGGCCCCAGCTGTATCTGCTCGGCGGAGCGGACGACCTGCTGCCCGCCGCCGAGAGGCACTGGGAGGGCGTCACCCGGCAGCTGACCGAACTGGGCATGCTGAAGGACGAGTTCGAGCGCGGCTACGACTGGTTCCACCAGGGCGAGAGTCTGCTGCTGCTCTACTTCCTGTGCATGGCGGCCCCCGATCGCTGGTCGCAACGCGCCGTGCGGTTCGCCGAGCTGTACGTCGATCCGGCGAAGGGCAACTACGACCCCGACCACCGCATCATCAGGCGCCCCCACAACGGCAGCGACCCCGACCGGCGCGGTCTGTCCGACAGCGACTCCTACCCCTGGCTGCCCAAGGAAGCCGAGCTGTACGGCTTTCCGCTCGACTGGATCCAGCCGGCCGACGCCCCCGAACCCCCGCTGTCCGCGGACCCACGCCTCGGCAGCCAGATGCGCGACCGCATGGGCAGCGGCGACACCGCGGTCAACCTCGCCGCGGCCGGGCTGGTCCTCAACGCCTGGATCCTGTCCGGCGAGGAACGCTACCGCGACTGGATCGTCGAGTACGTCGGCGCATGGCATGAACGCGCGAAGGCCAACGGCGGTCTGATACCCGACAACGTCGGCCCGGACGGCACGGTCGGCGGCCTCCTCGAAGGCCGCTGGTACGGCGGGCACTACGGCTGGTCCTGGCCGCACGGCTGGCACAGCGTCGGCCACGCGGCATGCGTGGCGGCACTCGCGGCTGCGACGGTCACCGGTGACGACGACTACCTCTCCATGGTCACGACCAGCCTCGACACTCTCATCGGTCACGGCAAGGTGATGGCCTTCACCGAAGCCGATTCCAGCCTCCCCGCCAAATGGCTCGCCCAACTCGGTCCTGACATCCACACACCCACCCTGCACATCCCCTTCCGCCACAACGACTCCGGATGGTTCGACCACAACCCCGTCACCCCCGCCGTGCCGGTGGCGCTGTGGCATCACACGGCCGCTCCGGCCGACCTGGCCCGGCTGGAGGGACTGCGCGATGCCGGCGGACTCGACTGGCGTGACGTGCGGGCCTTCCGGGCCAAGGAGGAGTCCGGGCACGAGGAGGCCTGGTTCGCCTTCCTCGCCGGCGACGATCCCGCCTACCCGGAACGCATCCTCGCCGCAGCCCAGGCGCAGGTCCGCCACCGCCTCGCCCGCATGGACCGCTACCGCGATCTGGACGTGGCCGAGGAGGACATCCACGTGTGGCAGCAGTCGAACCCGGTGGTCACCGAGGCGCTCGTACAGCTGACATGGGGCGGTCCCCAGGTCCTCTACAACGGCGGTCTGCAGCAGGCGCGGGTGCGCTACTACGACGGCGAGGCGCGCCGCGCGGGACTCCCGCCCGAAGTGGCGGCCCTGGTGACATCGATCGCCCCTGAAGCCACCGTCGTCGAGCTGGTCAACCTCTCCGCCGACCGCGCTTGCACGGTCGGCGTCCAGGCCGGCGCCTTCGCCGAACACACGATCACCTCGGTGCGCTACACGACCTGCGAGGACGATTCATGGGTCGGGGACATGTACGACTACGGCCACGGGGAGCCGACCGTCACCGAGGCGGAAGCACCCGTCGGCGGCTCCCTGCTGACCGTCGTACTGCCCGCCTCCACGCGCATACGGCTCACGCTCCGACTGAGCCTGCGCACGCGGACACCCAGCTACCGCACGCCGTTCTCCGTGGATGTGCCGGCGGGATCCGGAGCCGGGCTTCCCGACGGGGAGGTCGGAGAGTGAAACGGATCGCCCAGACCATCAGGCTCCGCCCGGAACGGCGCAAGGACTACCTCGCCCTGCACGCCGCTGTCTGGCCCGCCGTCGAAGCCGCGCTGCACCGGGCCCACGTGCGCAACTACAGCATCTTCCGCCACCACGACGTCCTCTTCGCCTACTTCGAGTACGACGGCGAGTACTTCGAGGCCGACATGGCGGCACTCGCGGCCGACCCGGTGACCAAACGGTGGTGGAGGCTCACCGATCCGTGCCAGGAACCGTGGCCGGACCGAGGCACCGGGGGCCAGTGGACCGACCTCCCCGAGATCTGGCATCTCGGCGACCCGGGCACCGACAGCCCCACCTAGGACGCAGGCGGCGTACGGGACTTCCGGCGCGCGCTGCGCAACGAGGTAAGGAGATCAACAGCATGAGACCCGCACGGCTCATCGTGGGACTGTTGCAGACGCTGCTGGTGGCCACGGCCGTCGTCCTGCCCGCGCAGGCGGCGCACGCGGCAGACACCAGCTTCTACGTGGACCCCGCCAACGGCAGTGACAGCAACCCGGGAACCAGCACATCAGCGGCCTTCAAGACGATCACCAAGGCACGCGACGCGGTGCGTACGGTGAACTCGGCCATGTCCGGGGACATCGTCGTGAATCTGCGCGGGGGCACGTACCCCCTCACCAGCCCGGTCGACTTCACCACCGCCGACTCGGGAACCAACGGCCACAACGTCATCTACAAAGCGTACGGCTCGGAGACCCCGGTCGTCTCCGGCGCCACGTCCATCACCGGCTGGACATCGGCCGGCAACGGCCAGTACAAGGCAGCGGTCGGCAACCTCGACTTCCGGCAGCTGTACGTCAACGGCGTGCGGGCCACGCGCGCCCGCTACCCGGATGTCGGCTCCAACTTCCAACTGCAGGGCAGCGACAAGACGGCCCAGGTACTGAAGGTCCTCAGCTCCCAGGTGGCGAACTGGGACCACTTCGGCCGCGTCGAGATGGTGCTGCAACTGCAGTGGGCCGAGAACTACCTGCGGCTGAAGTCGTACACCACGAGCGGCGGCCTGGCGAGCGTCTCGATCCAGGACCACGAGGCCGGCATCCTCTTCCAGCGGCCGTATCCGCTGCTTTCCAACGGCTCTCCCCTGCACTTCGAGAACGCCCACGAGTTCCTCACCGAGCCCGGCGAGTTCTACCTCGACAAGGACGCGCAGACGCTCTACTACCTCCCCCGGGCGGGCGAGACCATGACGTCGGCCGCCGTGCAGGTCCCGACCCTGGAGACGCTCTTCGACATCAAGGGAGACAGCCTCAACTCCCCCGTCCACAACCTGCAGTTCTCGGGCATCACCTTCACCCAGACCAACTGGACCGAGGCCAGTGACAACGGCCTGCTCAACGGTCAGGGCGGCAACTACAACATCTCCGCCGACCCCAGCAACAAGCAGTACGTGAACCGCCCGCCGGCCGGTGTGTACGCCGCGAACGCCGACAACCTGTCCTTCACCGGCAACACCTTCACGAAGATGGGCTCAACTGCCCTCGACCTGCACCACGGCGTCCACAACTCCGCGGTCACCGGGAACGTCGTCCAGGACATCGCGGGCAACGGGATCACGGTGGGCAAGTTCTCGGATCCCGACGTCGAGTACCACACCGTGTACAACCCGCCCACCTCACCCGCGGGTGAGGACGCGCGCGAGGTCGTCAGCGGGGTCACCGTCACCAACAACCTGATCAACCGCACCGGCCAGGACTATCTCGGCACCGCTGGCATCAACGCGGGCTTCGTGCACGGCACCACCATCGACCACAACGACATCTCCGACTCCCCCTGGGCCGGGATCTCCCTGGGCTGGGGCTGGCAGTCGGCTGCCAACGCGGAGGGCGACAACTCCGTCAGCTACAACCGCATCGGCAACGTCGTGAACCAACTGTGCGACACGGCGGGCATCTACCACCTCTCCAACGACCCCGGAACGGTGATCAACAACAACTACATCCACGACGTGGTCCGCACGCCCACCGCGTGTTCCTCGGGCGTGGGCGGCATCTACCTCGACGAGGGCTCCAGCAACATGACCGTGGCGAACAACGTCCTGTCGCACACGGACAACTTCGTCATCCGGAACGCCAACGGCCCCAACGTCACCCTCTCCAACAACACGACCACCGGAACCGCTGTGATGCAGGCCTCGGGTCTTCAGTCGGCCTACCAAGGACTGCTGGCAAAGACCAATCTCGCCTACGGCAGGACAGCCACCGCGTCCTCCGTCTACGGCTCCAACTGGGCACCGGACAAGGCCAATGACAACGACCTGACGACCGGTTGGTCCCCCACCGGCAGCGACACCTCGGCCTGGTGGCAGGTAGACCTCGGCAGTGCGTACGCACTCGGTCAGTTCTCGTTCACCACCCGCCAGGACATCGACCAGCCCGAGACCCGGAGCAACTTCGAGATACGCGGCTCCAACGACCCCACGTTCACCGACTACACGGTGCTGGGACGGCAGGACGCCACGGTCCTCCCGTACAACGCGACACTGACGGCCAAGATCGACGCACGCCAGAAGTTCCGCTACGTGCGCGTCGCCAAGACCGACGGCGGCTACTTCTACATCGACGACTTCAGCGTGCAGCAGGCCGGCGGCGCACTGGAGAATCCGCCCACCGCTCCGTCCTTCAACGCGTCGACGTACTACACGATCAAGAACGTCAACAGCGGCCTGCTGGCCGATGTCTACCAAGGGTCGACCGCGGACGACGCGAGCGTGGTCCAGTGGCAGAGCAACTCGGGCGCCAACCAGCAGTGGAACATCGTGCGGGTCAGCGGAAACCTCTACAAGATCGTCAACCGGAACAGCGGCAAGGTCCTGGACATTTCCAACAGCTCGCACGCCAAGGGTGCGGCCCTGGTCCAGAAGACCTACAACGGCGGCAACGACCAGCTCTGGTACTTCGAACCGACCAGCAGCGGATATGGCATCCGCAACGTCGAGAGCCGACAGGTCCTGGAGGTTCCTGGCAACTCGACCACTGGAGGAACCGCACTCGGCCAGTGGACACCGCTGAACCAGACCAACCAACTCTGGACCATCCAGTGACGCCCTTCGCGTGACAACGCCGGTACCGCTGCGATCGGCACACATCAGCCGCCGATCGCAGCGGTTTCCCACCACCACCGTCTCTGGGCTCTCGATCAGCGACACACTCGACGCTCTGCTCTCCGGACCGGACGGCATGTACCTGCGGTCCGTGCGGCACCTCGTGCAGGCGGAGAGCGATCCGTGCCGGCCGCACCGCCCTGACGTGATCGAGGGGGCTACGCACCATTCACCAACGCGGCCTCCCGGTAAACCGTCCGTCACGGACGGCGATCTCACCCACTGGAAGAAGCAGGTGCGGCGGCGCACGGCCCACATTCAGGTGACCTGCAAGGTGTCCGGGCTCGTCAACGAGGCCGATCACCGCACCTGGACGGTCGACGACATCCGGCCGGTGCGGGCGCAGTCGAGGAGGTGTTCGCAGACTCCTCCACTACGGAGACCGCGGCGATCCTCGCAAGAACGGCCGCGAACTTCTATCAATTCCACCCCACGGTGAGGGATGCATGCTTGCCACGGGAGCACTCGCAGTCCGCTGTGCAGCTCGAGTATCTGCGGCATCGACCTGCGCATCTTCCACGGCAGTACCCGAGGCCATAGCGCCGGTCACCGGTACGAACGGGACTGTAAGAGCGCGCGCAGGTAGGCGCGTTGGGGTACCTCGGTAGCAGAACAGGCACAGGACCTGGTGATCATGGAGTTGCGACGCTCTGTGACCACCGGGATACCTGTGCCTGCCCTGCCCTCATGGCTGACCGAACCCCGGAGGCGGCGAGGTGGCCGGGCGTTCCCCCGTCGACGTCACCGTGTAATTGGACGCCGGCTACGACTCGGACAAGACCCGTGCTGTGCTCGACGAACGCGGCCTACACGGCCTCATTGCGCACAAAGGCGAGAAGGCGCCCATCCAGGCCAGCCGACGTTGGCACATGGAGCGTACCCACGCCTGGCAGAACGCCTTCTACCGGCTCGTCCGCTGCTACGAGCGGCGCGCCACCGTCGTCGAAGCATTCTTCAACCTCGCTGACGCGATCATCACCGTGCGCAGCCTGATCCGGCAGGCGTGGACGACTCACCGCTGGGACGAACGCCCGAACCGTCGACCATGACCGCACCCTTGTCCACGCCACCTCTAAATGTCGCGCACCGCGAGCAGTTCGACCGCTGCCCCAGACGACTCCAGCAGTGGTGCAGCGGCAGAACGCCGGGGATCCGCCCGGTAGGCAGAGAGATCCTCGCTGTTGGGAAAGGTTATGAGATGGGCCTCGACCCGATCGTCCAGAGTGCGAAGCCGGCGCTCAAGACGCCCTCCGTACTCGGCAAGGAGCGGCAGGACAGCGCTCTCATAAGCCTCGAAGGCACCCAAGCCTCCTTCAGGCAACCGCGCAAGCATCAAGTAAGTGACGGCCATAGCCCCCTCATAGCGGTCTGTAACAGTGATCTTCTGAGCCTAACTGGAGTAGACGCCCTCAACGCCGCCTATCTGCGCGGCGTCTAAGAGAGCCCGGCGGTAGGTGTGGCGAATGGCCGTGTGACGACCCGGAGGCAAGACAGGCACGAGCCCGGATGATCATGGAGTTCTTGACGCTCAGTGATCGCCGGAGGGCTCGTGCCTGTGCTGCCGTCATGTCTGCTCGAACCCCTGTGGGACCAGTTCGCAGCGCTGCTGCCCGAGCATGTCGATACCCGTCCGCTCGGCTGTCACAACCCGCGCATCCCGGACCGGATTGTCTTCGAGCGCGTCATCGCCGCCCTGGTGCACGGCTCCGGATACGAGCGGATCGCCGACCGCCAGTGCTCCGAGCGCACCATCCGACGCCGCGTCGAGTACGGGTCACAGCTGGGCAGGGCCGAGCAGGTCCACGGGCTGGCCGTGCAGGCGTACGACCGCATGACCGGCCTCCAACTCCATGAGCTGTCCGTCGACGGGTGCATCACCAAGGCTCCCTGCGACGGCGACAGAGCCGGACGCTCCCCGGTCGACCGGGGCAAGCAGGGCCTGAAGCGCTCAGTGGCCACCGAAGCCCGCGGCGTCCCGATCGGTCTCGTCTCGGCCGGGGCCAACCGTCATGACTCCCCGCTGCTCGTGCCCACCCTGGAGGCCGCGAAGAAGCAGGCCGGTGTGTTTCCCGAGCAGGTCAACGTCAACGTGGACCGGGGCTACGACAGTGACAGGACCCGAGCCGCGCTCGAGGAACCGGGCTTCACCGGCGAGATCGCCCGCAAGGGCGTGCCCGCACCGATCCAGGCCGGCAAGACGTGGGTCGTGGAGCGGAGCCACGCATGGATGAACGACTTCGGCAAGCTCCGCCGCTGCACCGAGAAGCGCCAGTGCGCTGTGGACTTCCACCTCTACCTGTCCGCCGCGATCGTCACGCTCCGCATGCTCATCCGCCGCGCGACCCCGCTCTACCGCCGGGACGGACGGCCCACCACCAAGAGACTCAAGTGACGCCTGCTGACGTCGGGCGGACCAGCACTGCCGCACGCCTGGGGAAGGCGCGCTGCTCAACGAGGGCAGGGCCGGCCCGCGCTCCTGGCTGTGGAGGCTGTGGTGATGATGGCGTCGAGCCGGTCCCGGGTTTTCACCAGGGTGCTGACCTGCGTATCGATGCGGTCCCGCTCGGCCGACAGCCGGTCCAGCAGCACGGGGGTCACGTCACCGGTCTCGACGCACGGCAGCAGTTCCAGGATCGCCCTGCTCGGCAGCCCTGCGGAGTACAGCTGCTGAATCAGCTGGACGCGGTCGACCGCGCTGTCCGGGTACTGCCGCTGGCCGCTGGGGCTGCGCGCCGAGGCCAGCAGGTCCTGCTCTTCGTAGTAGCGCAGTGCCCGCACGCTCACGCCCACCCTTGAGGCCAGCTCACCGATGCGCATCAACGCCCCCTCCATGACCTGGATCACATTCCTTGCCTCTGACGTCAACGTCAGGTTTTAGCGTAGCCCGTGAACAGCCCGGACAGGAATCACCTCACCACTGCCAGGAGACTCCCCATGAAGATCACCGGTTCCGTCGCCCTCGTCACCGGCGCCAACCGCGGCATCGGCAGGCACTTCGCCCAACAGCTCCTGCACCGGGGCGCCACCAAGGTCTACGCGACCGCGCGCACCCCTCACCTCGTCGACCTCCCCGGTGTGGAGGTACTGCGGCTCGACATCACCGATCCGGCGTCGGTCGCCGCCGCGGCGGGCGCGGCCTCGGACGTCACCCTCCTGATCAACAATGCCGGCGTCTTCACCCAGCAGAACCTCGTCACCGGGGACCCCGAGAAGATCCGGCTGGAGATGGACACCAACTACTTCGGCACCCTCAACGTGGTCCGGGCGTTCACCCCCGTCTTGGCCGCCAATGGCGGCGGGGCCATCCTCAACGTCCTGTCGGCGATGTCCTGGCTCGCCTACGACGGGGCCAACGCCTACAGCGCGTCGAAGGCGGCGGCGTGGAGCCTCACCAACGGCATCCGCCTCGAACTCGCGGGCCAGGGAACCGCGGTGACGGGCCTGCACCTGGCCAGCACCGACACCGACATGATGGCCGGGTGGGACGTGGAGAAGAACGACCCCGCCGATGTCGTGCGCGCCGCCCTCGACGGTATCGAGGCCGGGAACATGGAGATCCTCGCCGACAACAACTCCGTCCAGCTCAAGGCCGCCCTGTCCGCCGACCCGAGCGTGCTCTATCCGCAGGCGGTTCCCGCCGCCTGACCCTTCGGCAGCCGCCCGCCCGGCCAGGCTTCAGCCGACGTTCGAGGATCCAGTGCTGTCCCGCAGAAGTTCGTGGAGGGTGTCGATCACGCTGTCTTGAGCGGGGTGCCGCCATAGGTCCAGCGATACGACTTCGCGGCCTTGTTGTGCTGGATGACGTAGGTGTCCATCTTGTCGATGAGGTCGTCTCGACTGTGGAAGTCGCCGTTCCGCGGGACACGACGGGTCAGGACGGAGAAGAACAGCTCGATCTGGTTCAGCCAGGAGGCGTGGGGCGGTGTCCAGTGCACGTGCCAACGCGGGTGGGCGGCTAGGACCTGTCCGGTCGATCTTTGAGGCGATGGCGTCTGAACCCGTGCAACTCGGTGTCGAAGGTCTCGTCGAGTGAGGTAGAAGGACGGCATGGATACCGCCGTACTTGCACAGATGCTGGACGAGATCTTCGATCACGCTGTCGTGCACCACGGATACACCAACTACATGCGCGACTACGAGGTCATCGTCTACGCGACGGCTGATCCCCGTACGGGCATCACGCCGTCCCACCTGCGGTATCTCTTCCGGTACTGCGTCGAGGCCCGATGCGAGACGTCAGTGCCGGCGGAGACCTGGCGGATCTCTTTGGACGACCGGCTCATCGACCACGAAACCGGTATCGACCTCGACGGATACGTCTGGGGCGTGAAGTGGCACGGTCTGTACCCGGGAGCCAAGCTTCTCCCTGAGTCGGAGAAGACCCGCCGCTGGTCGAAGGCCCTCGGGATCGACTGCCATGAGGTACGCATTGAGACCAACGCACACAACCTGACCTTGCTCTTCTCGGACCTTCAGGTGAGCGAGGTCCCGGTCGGATACACGCCCTTCGTCACGGAGTAGGGAGCAGGATTCGTGTGATCTTGTGACCGGCGCGTGGTCTGGTCGTTCTTCCTGTCATGGGGCGGGGTGATCTGAGTGATGCCGAGTGGGAACGGCTGCGGCCGTTTCTGCCGGTCAGCAACAGGAGTTGTGGCCGGTGGCGGGATCACCGGCAGGTGATCGACGGGATTCTGCACCGGGTACGGACCGGCGTGCAGTGGCGTGACCTGCCCGAACGGTTCGGGCCATGGAAGACCGTCTACGAACGGCACCGGCCGTGGTCAGCCGACGGCACGTGGGAGCGTCTGCTCCAGCAGGTCCAGGCCCAGGCCGACGCGGCCGGGGAGATCGACTGGGACGTCTCGGTCGACTCCACCATCGTGCGGGCGCATCAGCATGCGGCGGGCGCCCGCACCGACCCGCCGCCGACCTCCGCGTCAAAGGGGGCCGAGGGGCCAGAACATCAGGACGAAACGCCATGGCAGAGCCTGCACGCCCGCCTGGTGGAGGTGGTGCGGGAGGTGAGGGTCTGGGCCGCTCGCGCGGCGGGTTCACCACCAAGCTCCACCTGAGTGCGGACGGCCGCTGCCGCCCGCTAGCCCTGGTCGTCACACCTGGTCAGCGGGCGGACTGCACGCAGTTCAAGCCGGTTCTGGAGAAGATCCGTGTCCCGAAGCTCGGGCCGGGCAGGCCGCGCAAGAAGCCGGACAGCGTCGCGGCCGACAAGGCCTACAGCAACGGGCCCTGCCGCGACTATCTGCGGCAACGGGGCATCCGGCACACGATTCCCGAGAAGACCGACAGCCAGGCCGCGCGCCTACGCAAAGGGTCACGAGGCGGACGGCCACCGGGCTTCGACGAGGAGCGTTACAGGAAGCGCAACACCGTCGAGCGGGCCATCAACCGGCTGAAGCAGCACCGGGCGGTGGCCACCCGCTATGACAAGCGCCGTTACGTCTACCTCGGCACCGCAACCGCCGCAGCCCTCACCATCTGGCTCCGAACATGATCGGCCGGACAGATCCTAGCCATGTCTTGGTGTGCTTGGCTGTGTGCGAGGAGCCGTTGTCGAGGACGATGTGGATCTCTTTGCTGGGGTCGATGACCGCATCGAGTCGATCGAGGAAGGCGGTGAAGGTGGCCGCATTGTTCCGGGTGATGATCTCTGTGAGGACCTGGCCGCTTCGCACGTCCAGTGCCGCGACGGGGGAGGCGGTGCCGTGCCGGCGGTATTCGAACTCCTGCCGGGCTATCCATCCGGGCGGGGGCGCCTGTCCAAGGTGCCGTCGGGATCGCGCAGCGATGGCGGTCTTCTCGTCGACGGACAGCACCACCGCACCCTCGGGCGGGGAGAGGTACAAGTTGCAGACGTCGGCGGCCCGCTGCCAGAAGTCCGGGGTATCCCGGCGGGTGAGCCAGCCCCGCACCCGGTGCGGTTTCAGATCCAGATCCGCCAGGATCCGGCCGACCTGGGACGGCGAGTTCGCGGTGAAGACCGTGCCCGCCACCTGCGCTGCGATCTTGCGGTGCGACCAGGTCGACTCCGGGTGCGGGGGCGGGCTGGTGGCAGCGGCCACTACGGCGACGCGCACCTGCGGCCCGTAGACACAGGGTCGGCCGGAGCGTTTCGCGTCAGCCAGAGCTGCCAGGCCACCGGCGGCGAACCGGCCCCGCCACTTGCGCACCGTGTTGACGCTGACCTTCAGCTCGCGTGCGATCGCGGCGTTGGCCAGCCCGTCGGCCGCACCGAGAATGATCTTCGCCCGTAGGGCCTGCCGGACCTGTGCTGTCACGGACGCTGTGAGCCGCAGCAGGCGCGCACGCACCGACTCGGCAAGGTCCACCACAACCGCCGTCAGAGCCCTCTTGGTTGCGCGGGGCATGGCTCTTTCCCGCCGGCGCGGAATGGTTGCTGTGTGGGCTATGCGAGGGCTGCTGCGAGCGCGGAGTGGGGTGCGCGGCCCAGCAGTTGACGCAGATCACCGCCGGTGCGGGACATGAATCCGGTCGCGATGGCGGAGTAGGTGCCCACCAGCATCGGCACCTGGAACGGCTCGGCGCCGGAAGCGGCGATGCGCGCGCGGGCCTGGGCGAGGGTCTCCGGCTCGTAGGTGACGTGTGGGCCGCGAGCGCGGGCCAGGTCGGCTCCGCCGATGGCCTGCTCGCCGACGAGTTCATAGATGCGCCCCGCATGAGCGGGTGCCTCCACCGTCACGCGCGCCGCGGCATCGGCCAGATCCGCCCGTGCAACGGCGGCCAGTTGACCCTCGCCGAGCGGGGCGGTAATCCGCCCGTCGGCCGACGGCGCCGCTAGGCCACCCAGCAACTCCGCGTACAGGCCATTGCGCAGGATCGTCCAGTCCATGGTGCTCGCCTGGAGCCGACGCTCGGTCCAACGGTGCGGCAGCGCGTAGGGAAGGTGATCGCCGTCGGTGGTCAGGCTCGTATAGACGACATGCCCCACACCGGCCTTCTCTGCGGCGTCGACGGCGGCACCTTGCCGGGCTATGACCGTGTCGTCCTCGCCGTAGCCCGCGGAGATCAGCAGCAGTACATCCACAGCGTCGAAGCCCCCGGCGAGGGTGCCGGGCTCGTCGAAGTCGATGTGGCGGACCGGCAGCGGGGCCTTGAGCCGCTGAGGTTCGCGCGTTCCAAGGACGGTGTCGTCGCGGTCGGCCAGCCGCTCGGCGATCAGCGTGCCCAGGGCGCCGGTGCTGCCTGTAACCAGGATCATCAGGGTTTTCCCGTTCCGGTAGGTTCTCTTCGGTAACCGGGATCATCCTGCGGTTTTGCGGCAGGGAGCGTAAGGAGGCACTTCCATGTCAGTGGGGCACACCGGGGTAACCACCGAACCCGTCGTCAGCTGCGGCGACGAGCACGAGGACTGCGGGATCCGCGATGTGCTCGACCGGATCGGCGACAAATGGTCGGTCCTGGTCGTCGTCGAACTGGCCCAGGGTGTCCGCCGTTTCCGACAGCTACAGCGCGCCATACCCGGTATCTCACAGCGGATGCTGACGCTCACCGTGCGCCGGTTGGAACGCGACGGCCTGGTCACCCGGACCGTGCACCCCATGGTGCCCCCGCAGGTCGAGTACAAGCTCACGGCGATGGGCCACAGCCTCACCTATCTGGTCAAGGCCCTCACGGACTGGTCGGCGGAACACCGCGACGCCATCGCGCAAGCACGCCAAGAATGGGATGCCGAATATCCCGACTCCGGAATCCGGTGAACAAGCGGGCTCCAGCACCTTGCCGACTATGACGGGGACAGCTTGATCAGCCCCCTCAACGAACTTCTGCGGGGCAGCACTAGGGATCAGCCGGGCGCGGCCATGCGTACTCGTCACACTCCGCACACGCGTCCGCCGCGCTACCGCTGGGACACCTACCCACCACCAGAAGACTCAAGTGACGCCTACCGCCGGGCTCTCTAAGTCGATCACTTGACGGGCCCTGTTCCGTGCGCGGCGTCTACCGGTGCGTGCGGGGTCCGTCGAGGATGAGCGCGAGCATGTGGGGTGCCCGGTCCTGGGGGAATGCTCCCGTCCTTCTTGCCGGCGTCGAGGAGCTGTGTGATCGCGGCGATGACCGGCCCGTAGCTCTGCTCGGTGATCGCCTGGTGTGCACCCGGGCCCAGGGCGTCGCCGAGACCGTGCTTTCTGCGCATGCCCTCGACGAGGTCGGTCGTCCAGTGGCGGAGCGCTTCCAGTCGCGGCATCGGGGCCAGCAGGTCGGGCACGGTGGCGATGATGCGTGCCACCTCGTCCTGGTAGACGGCCAGGACCAGCGACTCAAGGGTGGGGAAGTTGCGGTACAGGGTGCCCGCTCCGACTCCCGCGCGCTGGGAGATCTGCTTCATCGACGTGCTGCCGTCCGCCGCGAATGCCGGCTGTTGCCACTGAGCGAACCAGGAACGACTCATGGCGCAGGCGAGCCGGCCCTCGCCCCATCCACTGCTTCCAGTAGGTCGGCTCATCAAAGAGCAAGGATCTGCCACTGTTCCTGGGAGGCTCGGCCTCGGCGGCGCGGTGGAACTGCTCCAAGGCGACTCGGGTGCACTGCTGGATCTGATGGAGGTACGACGGTTGCTCGAGCCCGCTGCCGCCGCGCTGGCCGCCACTCGCATGTCGGACACAGCCCTGGCCGAGGTGAAGAAGCACCTGGACGCGATGCGAGAGGCGCATGAGGACGTCGAGTTGCTGAACGTCCATGACGCGGCTTTCCACCGCGCTGTCGTCTCGGCCACCGCGAACGAAACACTCCTGACCATCCTGGACGGGATCTCGGGCCGCACTCTGCGCGCCCGCGTCTGGCGCGGACTTGTCGACTCCCGGGCCGCGGGACGGACCTTGGCCGAGCATGAAGCCATCTACGAAGCACTGGCCATCGGCGACGCCTCTCTCAGCCACGCAGCCGCGCTCATGCACGTCAACAGCACCGAGCGGTGGCTGCGGGAACACCTGAAGTTCACGAACAACGAATCAGACGGCCCGTAGCGCCTTGCCGAGTTCGGGTACCACGCGAGGTACCGATCGCGGTACCTTGGGTTCATGCCTGCACTCAATGTGGAATTCACCGAGGACGAGATGGCGCGGCTGCGCGAGCGGGCGGCGCTGACGGGCCGGAGTCTGAAGCAGCACGTGCACGATGTGACGGTCCAGGAGGCCGACCGGCTCGCCTTCGTGGAGGGGGCGGTCGAGGAAGCTGCCCGGGTGCTGCCCGGCGTCGTGGCCCGGTTCCCCGAGGGACAGCGGTGAGCCCGATCATCCGAGTCGATGTCGGCTGGGTCCTGCAGATCCAGTCGGCGATCTCCCCGCTGAACGTGCCCATCTCGGACTGGGGCGCCCTGGGGTTCATGGCCGACCGGCACACCTTCGAGCGGGAACGCGGCGTCCTCTACTACGAGGAGGCCGCCTCCCGGGCCGCGACCTTCCTGCACACCGCACTGCTGTTGCGGCCCTTCACCGACTACAACCTGGTCATCGGCTGGGCCTGCGCCAGCCAGTACATGCACGTCTCCGGCCAGCCCCTCCGGGCCAAGGACGACGACCTGTACGAACTCGCCCAGGCCGTCCGGGCACAGGAAGCCGATCTGCGCACGACCGCCCAACGGCTGGAGTCCTGGCGCACCCAGTGACCTACAGGACCGAGCACACGGAACAGGCAGAAGCTCCGTGAGGCGCCGTGAACTCGGCGATCAGCTCCGGAACAGACCTGACAGGGCTGCGACACAGACCGTCGGACGCTCCCGATCGCATCGACAATTCCCGGCATGGGCGAACCCATGACTGCCCATCCGGTTGCCCGTGTTGTGATCCGCCCCTACCGCCGACGCCAGGGCAGCGCCTCTTCATCGTCCTGGGCTGCGTCCACATGTTGCAGTGCGGCGTTGATCGCCTCGCCGATCTCCGCGAACTGGCGGACCTGATCCGGCGTCAACGCGTCGAAGATCGCGTGTCGCACGGCCTCGACATGGCCGGGCGCCACCCGCTCCAGGAGTCGGTGCCCTCCCTCGGTGAGCACGGCGAGCTGGTTGCGCCGGTTCGCGGGGTCGTCGCGGCGGTCCACGTAGCCGGCCGTTCTCGACCTGGAGTCTAACCAAACTGGCCGACTTCCTTCTCGCCGGGCGGGTGGTCGACGACATCAGCCACGAGGGCCCGCGGCTTCTGCTCCGTGAGGAGGACGTCTCCTTTCAGCGCCTGAAGACCCGGAAGACCTCCCGCGATCCGGACTATGCGGCCAAGAAGGCCCGTGTCGAGCATCTCTACGCGATCGCCGACGATGAAGTCATAGCCGAGGACGGCGAGCCCGAAGCCGCCTTCTGTATAGACGAGTTCGGGCCGCTCAACCTGATGCCGCACCCCGGGCGGCAGTGGGCCGAGCGCGGCGGCGGGCACAAGGACCCCGCCCGTGAGCCCCGCCGCCGACGCCGGGCGACCTACAATCGCTACGGCGGGGTGCGGCACCTGTTTGCCGCCCTAGACCTGGCCAAGGACAAGCTCTACGGCCACATCAAACCGCTCAAGCGGCGCACACAGTTCCTGGAGTTCTGCCGCTACCTGCGCACCCTCTACCCTCCGACGGTGCGGATCACGATCGTCTGCGACAACTTCTCGCCGCACCTGACCACGGAGAAGTGCCAGCGGGTCGGCACCTGGGCGGCGGCGAACAACGTTGAGATCGCCTACACGCCGACCAACTCCTCCTAGCTGAATCGGATCGAGGCCCAGTTCACGGCCCTGCGCTACTTCACCCTCGACGGCACCGACCACGCCAACCACAAGGAACAGGGCAGCATGATCCGCCGCTACATCATCTGGCGGAACCGCCATGCCGACGACCGGCGCCTACGGCCCTTCGTCGACAGGACGAACGTTGCCTGATGCGGCACTAGATCTGCTTGCCGAACACGGCGATACCGAGGTCGAGCCGATGTCAGTGGGCATCGAGACTTCCTGCGGCCTGCTCGTCGCCGTCCTGCGCACCGGCACCTGACAGGTCTCCTCGTCGGCTTCCAACTCGTCCACGCCCTTGCGGACGGTCGTCTCGCTGACCTAGGCCGCTCGCGCGACCACCCGGATACCGCCGTGCCCCAGGAACCGGGCCTCGGCTCCCATCAGCAGCAGCCGCTGCCACTGACGTTTTCTCAGCGATGATCATTTCCAGACGCCGTTGAGGACGAGGGCGCCTCGGACGATGTCGCCGATCCGGCTGGGGCTGAGGGTGACGTGTTGCAGGATTCGCCACCGTTGTTTGAGCTCGGCTGCGGCGCGTTCGCCGAGGGTGCGGACGCCTCTGATCAGGTTGTTGGTGGTGCGCGTGTCCGCGTGCAAGGCCTTCTCGGATCGGCCTTTCGGGCGTCGGACCGGGACGAGGATGCCGATCCCCGCGCCGATGTAGCCCTTGTCGGCGAGGGTGGGCAGGCCGTCGGCGGCTGCCTTGTACAGCGCGGGCAGTGCGTGGATGCGTGCGGCGGTGATGCCGGGAGTGGAGCCGGGCTCGACGTCGGAGACCCACAGCGGGGTGCCGTCCGGGGCGGACAGGAACTGCACGTTGCCGCCGAAGGCCTCGTGTCTCCGGCTAAACCATAGGTCGTTGTCGTTGTCGCGGACCCCGGCAAGGCGGTCGGACTCGATCAGAGTGCCGTCGAGTATCACGTGCGTCATGCCCTCGCGTCGGCACCGGTTCAGGACCTGGTGCAGGTCCTGAGCCTGGTCGGCGAGGACGTCGATGCCTTCGTGGAGGTAGCGGTAGCCGGTGGTCTGGGAGACGCCGGCGTCTCGGGCCAGGCAGTGCACGCAGCCGCGCTCGCGAAACCAGCCCAGGACCAACACGGCCTGGCGGAACGGGCCGAGCGCGCGGCAGCCGCGCGGGGTGCCGATGCGCGTCGGTGTGCGGCCAGCAGACGGGACAGGTACTCCACGACGTGGCGCGGGACGTCGAGCGTTGCAGCATAGGTGACCAAGGTGAGGCCTCTGGATCAGCAGACGATCTTGTGAAAGAGGCCTGTCCTACCAAGGGCTTCACGTCTGTCCGAGCACGGGCCCGCATATCCGATCGTCGCTGGATCGGGTGGTTCAAGCCTTCTCGGCGCGGATCGAATAGGTGGGGGGATGCGCGGAGCGCCCTCAGGATGCCGGTAGATGTCGCCGTCGCGGCGCTCAAGCGACTGGCGTTGGAGGTAGAAGGTGTGGTCGTGCTCGTGGAGGAACCGGATCCGTAGCCCAGCTCCGGCGATCGCCGAGACAACGGTCGACAGACTGTGCCGCCACTCGACGGTCTCGTCGTGCTCGGTCATTGCCGCCTCGTCGGCGTAGGTGCCAGGGCCTCCCGAGGCTTCCGGACCTTCATCGAAGTAGTCGTGCGTGACCGTGCTTCCGGTCTCGTCGTCGAGGACGAAGCTGAAGGGATGGAACTCCGCAAGGTACAGGCACCCAGCGGGAGCGAGTAGTTCAGCGACCACCGACGCCCAGCGACCGATGTCGGGAAGCCAGTTCAGCGCCCCGAAGCTGGCGTAGACGATGTCGAAGGTCTCCCCTCGACCGCAGAGACCGCGTCGTAGACGTCCGCGGCCAGGAAACGTGCGTCGATGCCGAGTTCGGTTGCGAGCCGTGTAGCCGCTTTGATCGCGGGTGGAGAGAAGTCCAGCCCGGTGACCTGTGCTCCTCGTGCCGCCCACGACAGCGTGTCTCGGCCGAAGTGGCACTGCAGATGGATCAGGCGCTTGCCCCTGACATCCCCCAACTCGGCTGTCTCGAAGTCCTTCAGCGAATCGGGCCGGGCGTGGAACCCCTCCATGTCGTAGAGGGCCGCACTCAGATGAATGCGCACCCGCTCGTCCCAATATGCCTTGTTCAACTCCCGCCAGCGCCCTGCCAGGTCAGCCATGAATCCGGACGATACACGGAGGCGGACTGGCGCACTACGCTGCCGGACTCGCCACCCATTCGGTGGGCACCAGCAGCCCGAACGGCTCTCGAAATCCGACTCCGGATGCACGTGCGGGGACAGCTCCGCCAACGCGCGGTTGATCCTCCGCGCCCGCTGCGCGGCACCTGCGAGCTCTCGGCGAGCGACTGCCACCGAGCTCAAGCAGCGACGACCTGTCGGTGTGCCACTGACAATGACCCACCCCCACACGCCACGCTCAGCTCCAGCCGTCGGCGCGACCTCACACGCACTGCAGGTTCTCAACGGAATCTGACAGTGATCACCGCTGAGAAAACCTCACTCGTTCAGATGCGGGAACAACGCCCCGAACCTCACAGCGAGTTGACCGCGAACCTCATCGGAGACGCCCGTACCAGACCAACGAGCCGAATCACGCGAAGCAACATGTTGATTCCCTGCGGGCCCTTAGGCGGTGAATGAGCCACTCAGAGCACGGTGTCCTTATGACGCAAGACCACGGTCCTCTCGACACGGAGATCTTTCATCGCCTGTACCCGGTGTTGACCGTTCCCGTAAATGGCCTCCCGCCTCCCGTCGTACGGATGCACCAGCGTGCAGACGCGGATGCTGCTGGGCGAGAACAACTCGACAACCAACCACCACCTTTCAAGGTCGGAATCGAACAACTCTTTGTATGCGAACTGGTAGATGCTCGCCTGGGCCACCAGCCCAGTGTTCCAGGCTCGCTTCAGCAGCCCGATCGCCAGCTCCGAGAGTGTGTTCCAGTCCTGTGCGTGATACCAGCAGCACGGCGAATCGTCTTCCGCTCGGGGCCGGTAGTTCACGCCCATGCAGTCGGTACGGAACGGTCTGGTCTCCGGTAGCGAACAGACCTGCATGATCGCAAAATGCTCAACGTCGCTGGGCTGCTCGATTTCTTCCATCTTGCCTCCCTGACCTGGAGCCCAACTGGCCACCCCAACTACCAATCGGGGTTGTCGGTCGATGCCCGTATCGCGAAGGTATTAGCTACCTGACGGCTCCAGGGAGAGGAAAAGTGTCCCGCACGTGCCATGAGGAAGACGGGTGATGCTCACTGTCGCAGACGCTCGCGTGATCCTGCTTCTGAACCTGGTCCTAGTCGCCGCACTCATCTCCAGGAGGTGCCGTGGACCATCTCCTCGACGGCATCACGGACGAGTTCAGCCAGGGCCACGAGGTCTACGCCGCGCCTGGCGACTCGGCCAGGGCGTCGCTCATCCGGCGGCCTGACACCCGCATCGCCATCGCCTCGTACGACAAGTCGACGGCGGCCCGCTGAGGCCGGGACATCCGCAACGACACCATGACGTACGACGGAGCCGACGGAAAGATCGACCTGGGCCTCCGTCTCCAATCCGGATCCCGTGCCTCGGATCGCTGGAAGCCGGCGAACGTGCGCGGCGGCGTCTACTGCGTTGGCACCAACGGAGCCCTGACGGACCGTCCGGTCGACCTGCTCATCATCGACGGCCCGATCAAGGGATGGGCTGACGCCGACTCCGAGGCGATGCGCGAGAAGCGCTGGGACTTCTGAACCGGCTCGGCGCGCACCCGTCTCGCCTCCGGCGCACCCGTCGTCATCATCCAGACCCATTGGCACGAGGACGCCCTGTCCGGCCGGCTGCTGGAGCAAGCCCGCCTGAACAAGCGGGTGGTGGGCTGGAAGGCCGTCAACATCCCCGCCCTGGCGGAAGGAGGACGAACCGCTCGGCCGCGAGATCGACGAGTGGCTCGCCTGCGCGCGCCAGCGCACCGAGGAAGAGTGGGAAGAGGTCACCACCGTCGGCCGGGCCGCGACAGAGGCGCGCACCCTCACCAACGCGGGAATCGAATCTGGTCATCGTTTCCGCCCCCACCGCCTCCGGCTCAGCCGAACAGATCGACGACGACATCCGCCATGGCCGCATCCTCATCCACGCCGAAGAGCGCGGGCAATGTGGCTGTCGGCGCCAACCTCAACACCGGCAAGGTCCGCTCCCATGGCCGCCACTGAACGCTTGGTCGCCCGCGCCCGCGTCCAAGCCGACAGCACCATGGCCGTGCCCATCCTGGAAGACGTGCCCTCGTACGCTGTGGTCCCCGGCGACCACGACGCCCAGTCCGGCGAACCGACGTGGGCGATCGCGGGGTACGGGACACCACCGACGACGAATCGGTGTAGCTCCCCCGCGCGCGACGTGCGGGTGCCAAGTCCCCCTCGGAGGAGGACCCGGCACCCGCGTCCTGTCAGTGAGCAGCGTCGGCGGTCAGACCGCCGTCACGGTCGCTGTCAGGGGAACGACGTGATCTTCGAGGGAACGGTGTCCGTGCCCGACGTGGGTGCGCCGGTGTCGTTGACCACGTGGGCGTACTGGCCCTTGCCGCCCAGGGAGATCACCAGGATGTCGTGCAGTCTGATCCCTGTCTTGACCGGCACCTGGAAGCCGTGGGCCTGGACGATCGACGGGTCCGAGGTGAAGTTGCAGTAGCTTCCCAGGCCCCATGCCTCGTGCACGTCGACGGAGTCGGCGACCTTGTAGGCCGCGTATCCGACGATGCCGTCATGGGTGATGGCGGCGGCGTTCGGGACGTCGTAGGCCTTCTCGTTCTGGAAGAAGATCGTGCGTCCGCGTTCGCCGTTCCACAGCACGTCGTACTTGTTGAAGTGCTCGACGAACAGGCCGGTGGTGAGGACGTCGTCGCCGTTGACCACGAGGCCGTAGTCGGCTCTGTTGGTCTCCCAGCCGACGCCTTCGCCGTGGTCGGCGCGCCACAGCCAGGTGTGGTCGATGATGACGTCGTCACTGTTGACCACGACCGAGTTGGTGGCGAGGCCGGGGCCCGCACCGCCGATGCGCACGAACACGTCCTGCATGGTGGTCGGGTTGGCGGCGTGGTCGGCGGAGCTGCCGGCCGGGCCGATCTGCAGCAGGGTGTTGGAGTTGGAGCTGCCGGCGTCGATCAGGAAGCCGGCGAGCTTGACTCCGTCGACGTCCGCCACGTGCATGGCGTCCACGCCGTTGTCCGGGACGATGGTCGCCAGACCGAGACCGAGGACGACGGTGTTCGCCCGGGTCACGTCGATGGTCTGGTCGAGGTGGTAGACGCCCGGGGTGA
The DNA here is from genome assembly GCF_000716435.1 of Streptomyces xylophagus. GTDB lineage: Bacteria > Actinomycetota > Actinomycetes > Streptomycetales > Streptomycetaceae > Streptomyces > Streptomyces xylophagus. Next base: position 722,310 of record NZ_JNWO01000002.1, on the reverse strand, counting down.
AGAGCAGGTTCAGGCCCTGGGCGAGGGCGGTGTTGATGGTCGCCGCGGTCGCGCCGGGCTTGACCACGTAGAACTGGTCCAGCGGAATCGACGAACCAGCAGTGTTGGGCCAGGAAACGCCCTGGGCGTTGGTGCGCTTGGCGGGCACGAACACCTTGTACGCGTCGCCGTCCAGGTAGAGGAAGGGCTTCTCGCGCGAGACGGGCGTGGTGTCCAGGGTGGTGTACGGGCCGGAGTCGAAGTTGGTGGCCGGGGCGCCCTGCACGCCGGAGAACGTCATGTTCCAGACGCCGTTGGTCCAGCCGCCGACGGAGCTGTCACGGGTGTACCACTGCTGCTGGGAGTACGGGCCGACCCTACCGTCGATCTTGGAGTCGGCGATGTAGCCGCCGGAGGCCCAACCGTAGCCGTTCGGGGCGAGGTTGAGGCCGCCCTGCACGTGGATGCGACGGAAGGGGGCCGCCTGGGCCACCGCCCAGCGGTCGGTGCCGTTGGAGGGCGTGATCGACAGGTTCTCCGCCGAACGCCAGAAGTTCTGGGTCGCGTTGCCGTTGAACCAGCCCGCGTCGACGGTGATGTCACCGTTGATGTGGACGTCGTCGGGGTTGAGGCCGAGGCCCGAGATCGAGGTGTAGAAGCCCACTTGGGCGTTGATCCCGTTGTAGGTGCCGGGCTTCATCAGGAACTGGTAGCGGCCGGTGCCGAACTGGTTCGACTCCTGCTGCGCGAAGACCTGGTCGAACTTGGCCTGGAGGTCGGGCGTCGACGGGTCGACGACTATCACGTTGGGGCCGAGGTCGCCGCCGCCCTGCACGGGCCCGCTGCCGTCGCCCGAGCCTGTGTGGACGGCCACCTCCCAGAGCGAGTACCCGTAGACAGTGCCACGGGTCGTGCCGTTGATCCGTACGTAGCGGCCCTGGCCGGAGACGTCGTAGGACGTCGAGCCGACGGTGCCGTCGGTGACGGACTTGAGCGTGGTCCAGGTCTGGCCGTCGGCCGAGGCCTGGATCTGGAAGGACTTGCCGTACGCGGTCTCCCAGTTGAGGTCGACCCGGCACAGGTCCTGGGAGGTCCCGAGGTCGACCTGGAGCCACTGCGGGTCGGAGGCCGCGCTGGACCAGCGGGTGCCGGTGTTTCCGTCGAAGGCGGCCGACGCCGGGGTGCCTGCGTTCTCGGTGGAGGAGGCGGTCGCCGTCTTGCCCTGGGCGGCGTTGGCGGTGTCACAGCCCGCGGGCGGGGTGGTGCCGTCCGTGCTGCCGAACACCTGGAACTCCCAGAGGGAGTAGCCCCACTGGGTGGCGCGGTGGACGCCGTACATCCGGACGTAGCGGCCCGTGCCGGAGACGTCGAGGGTGTCGGTGCCGCCGTCGCCGCCGGTCACGGACTTGACGTCGGTCCAGGTGCTCCCGTCCGGGGACGTCTGGATCTTGTAGTCGCTGCCGTACGCGGTCTCCCAGTTGAGGACGACCTGGGTGATGGTGGCCGAGGAGCCGAGGTCGACCTGGAGCCACTGGGTGTCGGTGGCGCCGGAGGACCAGCGGGTGGCGGTGTTGCCGTCGACGGCGTTGGCAGCGACGGTGCCCGCGTTCTCGTCTGAGGACGACGTGGCCGTCTTGCCCTGGGACAGCGGCAGGTCTGCCGCGGCGGCCGGGCTGTGCAGGGGCAGGGTGACGAGCGCGGCCATTGCGGCCAGCGCGACACCCAAGGATCTGAATCTCATGCCGTGACTCCATGCGGGTGGGGTGACGAGCGGAGCGGACACACGGAACCGGAACGCGGGAGCAGGCTCCGTCCAGCGTTCGGCGTGCATGAACTGGCCTTATGCCATGCTTAGTTCACGGTTTGATTTAAGTAATGAACCATCGAGGTGACAAGAGTCGTGACGCGAGTTTCTTCAACTCCCTTTCACAGGCGTCCGGTCGGCGTACCCCTACGAACGGCACGACCTGGGCAGAGGCGCGGCAGACGGACCGGGCACGGCGAGGACCCCGTCAAGCCTTGAAGGCGAGGCAGCGTCGACGGCGGTCCTACGAGACCCGGGCAGCCGGGGCGACATCGTCAAAGGTGATCACGTGACCACCGACTCCGGCCGTCGACGAGCTCTGGTGCCGCATGGCAACGGTCGGCGCGAGCGCGCCCGCAGGCGGGAGCCGCCCGATGCTCACCGGGGGTGCGGTGCGCCAGGCGGAGCGGTTCGGGCAGCCGGTCTGCGTCTCGATCGCCTCGGAGTCGAGGAGGCCGAAGACCTCCGGGACGGCAATGCCGCCGACCTCACAGTGGCGTTCCGGGACTGTGGTGATCAGCTTGCCCGGTTGCGGCGTCCCGGTGCGGCAGCAATGCCCTCAGAGCGACCTATCGCGAGGCCACGAGGTGGCGCCACATTCTCGGCCAACGGGCCCCGAAAGTGAGCAACCGTCGACACCTTCGACGCGCCGCGCCATACGCCCCCACGCCCCACTCCCCCACCCGAATCGCGCCGCCGGGTCCAGACTCGGACCCGGTGTTTGCGTTCCGATCGGAGAGCACAGATCACGCTGCGCCCGGATGCTCGCGAGCATCTCGGGCACCGTCCTCATGAGCCTGGCCAGGCTCACCCCCACCACCCCGCAGCGCACCGTCCCGGTCTTCGCCTTCCACGGACAGGCCGATGACACCGTCCCCTCCAACGGAGACGCCTCGAAGGGCCTGCCCTCCCTCCCCTCGTGGATCGGGTCCTGGGCCCGAAGGGACGGCTGCGCCACGGCTCCGCAGAGCACCCGCGTCAAGTCGAACGTCGTACGCCACGTGTGGTCGGCCACGGTTCCGAACGGCGACACCGCCACGCCGTACCGGTCGCCTTCGACTCCTGAAGGCGCTTCGCAAGGTCCGTGAGCAACGTCAGAGGGCCTCCACTCGACGACAGAATCGGCTCGCCAACACCGTATTCACAAAATCCCAGCTCAACACGGCGAGAGCGCGCACAGCCGGCCGCCGGAGAGCGCTCCACAACTCCACGAAGCTTGGTTCGGACCTTTACCGGGACTCCATACAGCGTCGCCAAGAGGCCTGCTTTTCAACCCATCGCGTTGAAGCCGTTGACGCATGAAGGGTCGCGCCGGACACTCCTGCATTGAACGGCGATCCCTGCTGGCACCCACCCAACTCAGGCCCACAGCAGCCGACATGACGGATCGTCCGGAATCAGGAGGACAACCAGGGACCGCAGATTCACGATCACCCTGAGAGCGCTCTCAGTCTTGACCTGCTCCCCGGTCCCCACCAGGAGCCAGGCCCCCCGCACCACTCCCCACCCGCCAGCTCGCCAGGGAGAACCCACACGATGACAACCTCCCCACCACCTGCCGGTGCGCCCGCAGGCAGCCAGAGAACCGTCCCCCTCGTTCTGGGCAGCGCTCTGCTGCTGCTCATCGGCACACTCGTAGGCCTGATCGGAACCGGTGGCAGCGCCTCGGCGGCTGTCCCAGGCGCTCCCGCAGGCTGGACCACCGTCTTCTCCGACGACTTCAACGGATCGTCCGGCAGCGCGCTGAACCGGACCAACTGGCTGTACGACCTGGGCACCGGCTACCCCGGAGGTGCCGCCAACTGGGGCACGGGCGAGATCGAGTCGGCCACCGACTCCACGAACAACGTGTACCAGGACGGGCAGGGGCACCTGGTCATCCGGGCGCTCCGGGACGGCTCCGGCCACTGGACCTCGGGACGCATCGAGACCCAGCGCACCGACTTCGCCGCCCCTGCCGGCGGACAACTCCAGATGAGCGCGTCCATCCTCCAGCCCAACCCGGCCAGTGGACTGGGCTATTGGCCCGCGTTCTGGGCGATGGGCGGCGCGGCCCGCCCGGTCGGTGCGACGAACTGGCCGAGCATCGGCGAGTTCGACATCATGGAGGACGTCAACGCGCTGAGCAAACACTCCACCACCTTCCACTGCGGGGTGTGGGCGGGCGAATGCCACGACCCCGACGGCATCACCAGTGATCTTCAGCCGTGCGCGGGCTGCCAGACCGGCTACCACACGTACTCCGCGATCATCGACCGCACGAACACCGCCGCGGAGCAGCTCCGCTTCTACCTCGACGGCAACCTGACCTTCACCGTCAACGAGAACCAGGTCTCGGTCGCCACCTGGCAGGCCGCCGTCGACCACGGGTTCATGGCCATCTTCGACCTGGCGATCGCCGGTTCGTACCCCGACAAGGTCTGCGGCTGCAGCTCGGCCGCCCAGGCGGGCAGCATCACATCAGGTGCCGCCATGAGCGTCGACTGGTTCGCGGTCTACCAGCAAGGCGCCAGTAGCAGTACCACCGGTGGTACGACGACCGGTGGCACCACAGGTGGCAGCACGACCGGCGGAAGCACCGGCGGGAGCACGACGACGCCGGACTACACCGCCGGTGTGACGCGCCTGAGCAGCAGTCAGGCGCAGATCACGTTCGTTCCCACCACACCCGCGGCGTACGTCGACGTGCACTACCTCATCAACAACGCCGGCCAGCAGAACTTCCGTATGACCAACAGCGGAGGCACCTGGACGCAGAACGTCACGCTCTCCGCCGGATCCACCCTGACCTACTGGTTCACCTACGAGAAGAACGGCCCCCAGTACGACAGTCCGCACTACACCTACACCCAGTGAGCCCCCTGGGCCGGTCCCGCGGGACCGGCCCAGGTACCACAGCCGCGCAACGCTCCTCGCTCAACGTCGAGGGTGCCTACCAGCACATCCTCAACGACCTGTTCGCCTTCATCGGCACCGCGATCGCCGCGCTGATCGTCGTGCTGACCGGCTTCGCCCCTTCCAACGCGATCGCCACCCTCGTGGTCGTCGCGCTGATGACGAAGGCGGGGTACGGGCTGCTGCGCGAGTCCGGCCGGATCTTCCTGGAGGCGGCCCCGGCCGACGTCGACCCGAACGAGCTCGGCGACATGCTGGTCGGCGAGCTTGCTGTCGTGGAGGTTCACGACCTGCACGTCTGGCAGATCACCTCGGGACAGTCCGCCCTGTCCGCGCACATCCTGGTCGAACCCGGCGGCGACTGCCACGCCGTCAGCCGCGACCTCGAAGAACTTCTGCGCCACAACTACTCCATCACCCACACCACCCTCCAGGTCGACCACGCCCCCGTCCCGGTTCTGCAAGCGGCCCAGCCCGGCAACCGCGATCTGCTGCCCACCGAGGACGCCGAGCACTGCGAGGAGCCACACGGCCCGGTCCACCGGGACGAGCCTCACAAGCACTGAGCCACTCGGTACACGTTTCCCTGAATTCAGGGAAACGTGTACCGTTCTCGTTGTGCTGACCATCGCCTCCGACATCGACGCCCTGGCCCGCTTCGGCCGCGCGCTCGCCGACCCGATCCGCTGCCGCATCCTGCTCACCCTCCGCGAGGCACCCGCGCACCCGGCCGACCTCGCCGAGCAGTTGGAGATCTCCCGCACCCGGCTCTCCAACCACCTCGCCTGCCTGCGCGACTGCGGCATCGTCGTCACCGTCCCCGTAGGCCGCCGCGTCCGCTACGAACTGGCCGACGAACGCCTCGGCCACGCCCTGGACAACCTGCGCGGCGTGGTCCTCGCCGTCGAGGCCGACCGCACCTGCGTGGACGCCGACGAGAAGGACTGCTGCTGATGGCGACGATCTCCCTCGGCCCCACCCAGGCCCGCCGCACCCAACTGACCCGGCGTATACGCCTGTTGGTCGCCGCCACCATCACTTACAACGTCATCGAGGCGATCGTCGCGATCACGGCGGGCACCCGCGCCTCCTCCACCGCGCTGGTCGGCTTCGGTCTGGACTCGATCATCGAGGTCTCCTCCGCCGCGGCCGTGGCCTGGCAGTTCTCCGCCACCGAGCACGACGTACGCGAGGCCCGGGAGAAGACCGCGCTACGCATCATCGCGTTCTCCTTCTTCGCGCTCGCCGCGTACGTCGCGGTCGACTCCGTCCGCGCCCTGGCCGGAACCGGCGAGGCACGGCACTCCACGCCCGGCATAGTGCTGGCCGCCCTCTCCCTGGCGATCATGCCGTTCCTGTCCGCCGCCCAGCGCCGCGCCGGACGCGGACTGGGCTCCGCCTCCGCCGTCGCCGACTCCAAACAGACCCTGCTGTGCACGTATCTCTCGGTCGTCCTCCTCGTCGGCCTGCTCGCCAACTCCCTGCTCGGCTGGAGCTGGGCCGACCCGATCGCGGCCCTTCTCATCGCCGCCGTCGCGGTCAAGGAGGGCCGGGAGGCCTGGCGCGGCGACGACTGCTGCGCTCCCGCCGGCCTTACGGCGCTCAAGGAGGCCGACGGCACGACGGATTCCTGCGGTTGCGCTGCCGGGTGCTCGTGCTGCAACTGAGCCGACCTCGACTCCCCTGACCGACAGCCGGACCCTAGCCTGACCATCCACTCGGCTCCCGGAGCCGCCGACCGGGAAGCCCGACTACCGCGAGCGTCACGCGGTCGAATGCGAGATCAACCGTCTCAAGCAGCACCACGCCGTGGCCACGAAGGGCGAGATTCTTGCCGTCGGCTACGAGGCGATCATGCTGGTCGCGGTCCTCAATGGTTGGCTGTGACCTCTGGCGGCAAAGACGGGGCAGGCACCCAGGTTGTCACCCGATGGTGACAATCCCCTGTTTTCAGCAGACCATCGGCCTCCGAACGGGGCAGAACGTGGCGCAGCGGCGAATAGGCCGGGCTCGCGGCGCTCACCAGGACACCGGTACCCGCCGACAAAAAGCCGCCGCCCCCTCAGCGTCCTGCGGTCCGGCTCATGGGACACCAGAGAGCCCGAACCTGCTCCCGTTGATCACCTCAAGGCCGACACCGCGCCGCCGGGACGAGCCGGTGCTCGCGGGCGTAGCCCTCCAGCAGCGACCGCAACTGCCCGCGCCCCCGGTGCAGCCGGGACAGCACTGTGCCGACGGGGGTCCGCATGATGTCGGCGATCTCCCGAACGGTGAAGCCCTCGACGTCGAAGAGGTACACGACGATGCGGAAGCTCTCGGGGATGGCCTGCAGCGCCGCTTTGACGTCCGCGTCGAGCAGGCGGTCGAGCGCATCGGCTTCGGCCGTACGCAGGCCCGTGGATGTGTGCGACTGAGCGCGGGCCAGCTGCCAGTCCTCCATCTCGGCCGTGCCGTCGTTCTGCGGCCGACGCCGTTGGGTGCGGCGGGAGTTGAGGAAGGTGGTGGTGAGGATGCGGTACAGCCATGCCTTGAGGTTCGTGCCCTCGCGGAACTGGTGGAACGAGGTATAGGCCCTGGCGTACGTCTCCTGGACGAGGTCCTCGGCGTCGGCCTGATGGCAGGTCATGCGCAGGGCGGCCGAGTAGAGCCGGTCGAGATATGTCAGGGCCGGTTCGAAGCGGGCCTGGAGATCCGCCTCGGACCGCGTCGAGTCCTGCGGCTCGTGAACGGTGGCTCCGGAGAGAGATCGTGTGGTGGTCATGGTGCCTCCTGGGAGGTGTGGTCGAGCGGCAGCCGCGTCACGTGCCAGGACCCCTCAAGACACTCCGGTACGTCGTGCAGGGCGAGGACGACGGCGGTGTCGGGCAGGTTCGCGAGGATGCCGAGTACGTGGCGGGCGGTCCGGTCGTCCAGGCCGGTGGTCGGTTCGTCGACGATCAGGACGTGTGGGTGGCGGGCCAGGGCGCGGCCCAGGTAGACCCGGCGGAGTTCCCCGCCGGAGAGTTGCCTGCCGCCAGGTCCGACGGGGGTTGTGGCGGTCAACCCGCTGTCGTTCAGCCGTAGTTGGGCAAGGCGTTCGTCGATCTCGTCGTCGGTCAGGGCGGCGTCGGCGAGGCGCCAGTTGGATCCGATGGTGCCGGTGAAGAGGTGGTCGTCGGCGGCCACGGCCACCACGGCGGACCGGCCGTCGGTCGCTTGCCGCAGCGACGAGGCGAGGGCTCGGAGCAGGGTGCTCTTGCCGCTGCCGGAGCGGCCGGTGACGACGAGCGTCGCGCCTCGCGCGACGGTGGCACCGAGGACGCGCCCCGGCCGGAGGGCCATCGACGGAAGGTGGTAGTCGGCGAAGCCGATGCCCTGCTCGGTGGACCAGGCCCGTATCTCCACGGCGGCGGGGGCGCTCGCGGTGGTCGGCACGCTGGTGGTGAGCCTGCGGTGTGCGGCCCTCGCGGCGGCTCGGGCCTCGGCGGCGGGCGCCAGTTGCTCGGCCTGGGCCAGCACGCCGAGGGCCAACAGGGCGACGAACACGAACGTGGGGGCGTCCGGTGCGCGTCCGGTGGCGACCGCGGCGGTCAGCGTGGCCGTGCCGATCAGGCCGGTGGCCAGCGTGGTCCGGTGCCTGCTCCGGCCGGCGGTTTCGCGCGCGGTGTCAAGTCGAGTGAGCCTCACCGTCGTTCGTTCCGCGAGCTGTTCGGCGGCGCCGAGCGACGCCAGCTCCGTCCATGCGTCGACGGCAGTGACGAGTTCGGCGCGCAGTGCCTTGCGCGTGTGCTGTTCGGCATCGCGGGCGGTGCCGGGCGTGCGGTGAGCGATCATCGCCATGCCGACGACTCCGGCCGCGAGTACGGCTGCCGGTGCGAGGGACGTGGACACCGCTACGGCGAGGACGGCGCCGATGGTCAGCGCGGCGGTGACGGCGACGGGGGCGGTGGACTCGATCAGTGCCATCCCGGTGCTGTCGGCGTCGGCCATGCCGCGGTCGAGCAGTTCACCCGACCACAGGCCGTCCTCCTGTGCCCGGCCGGTGGCCGCGGCACGGTCGAAGAGACCGGCCCGGACGGTGGCGACCCGGCGCAGGGCGGCGGCGTGCAGCACCAGACGCGTGCTGTAGTTGCCGGCGACGCGGGCCAGGGCGAAGGCACGCACACCGCCGCTGGGGGCAACGTAGGAGAAGGCGCTGAAGGTGGCCGCCCCGGCGAGGGCGCAGGCGCTGATGAACCAGCCCGAGAGGCCGAGCAGTCCGGCGGAGGACAGTTCGGCGACGACCGCGAGCACCAGCCCGCCCGCCGCGAGGGAACGCGCCCGCAGACCACGGCCGTTCGGGCTATGGCTGCTCATCGCGCGTTCACCAGCCTCGCGTCGTGCAGGAGGCCGTCATCGATCACGAGCACGGTGTCGGCCGCGGCGGCCAGTGCGAAGGAGTGGGTGGCGATGACGACGGTGCAGCCGTCGGTGGCCCGCCGTATGGCCTCGACGACCTCGCGTTCGCTGTCCGCGTCGAGGTGGGCGGTCGGCTCGTCGAGCAGCCACAGCCGGGCTCCGCGCAGAAAAGCGCGGGCGATGGCGATCCGGCGGGCTTCGCCGGTCGACACACCCCAACCACCCTCGCCCAGACGGGTGTTCAGCCCCTCAGGGAGGCCCTCGATCACGGCGCTCAGCCCCGCTGCGTCGACGGCCCGCCGAATCTGCTGCTCAGTGGCCTCCGGACGGCCGAGGCGGATGTTGTCGCGGACGGTCGCGTCGAGCAGCACGGTCCGCTGTCCGACCCAGGCGCATCCGCCGAGTGCCGGTGCCTGCCCTACGGACGTGGTCCGCCACCGGACCGAGCCCGCCGACGGCCGGCGCAGGCCGACGATCAACGACAGCAGCGTGCTCTTTCCGGAACCGGAGGCACCGGTGATCACGGTCCAGGTGCCCGGTGCGAACTCTGCGTCGGCGCTGACGGTGTCGTGGTCGGCGCCGCCGTAGCGGAACCGGACCGCTGTCAGCGACACACCGACCGGCTCGGTCGACTGCGGACCTGCTCCTCGGGGTACCTCGCCGGGGGTGTCCTTGACGATGCCATGGATGGCGCCGACCGCGACCGTCGCGCGTTCCCGCTGGTGGAAGGCGGAGGCTCTGGCACGCATCGGGGCGAAGTACATCGGGCACACGAGCAGCACCAGCAGACCCGTGAACAGGTCGAGGCGTGGTGCGTGCGGCACCTGCACGTAGCCGAGAAGCGACAGGCCGATGTAGGTGGCGTTCACCGCTATGGAGAACGTGATGACGACGTCCATGATCATCCCGGACAGGAAGGCCCGGCGCAGCACGCTCATCGTCGCCTTGTTCAGCTGCTCGGCGGACGTGGCCAGGGTTCGTCCGCGCCGGCCGACCGCACCGAGCTCGCGCAGTGTCCGTATGCCGCGGAAGCTGTCGAGGACGACGGCGTTCAAATACCGGGTCGCGGCCAGTTGCCGGTCCGCGCCGTGTTGGGCGAACAGTCCCGCCAGGCGCATGTTCAGGGGCAGCAGCGCGGTGGTCAGGACGAGCACGATCGCGGCCGGCCAGTGCACCGCGGCCGTGACCGCCAGCACGGCGATCATCGACAGCGGTGCCGACCGGCTCAGGGGCACGGTCCGCGCGTGGAAGTCGGCGATGTCGTCGGGCAGATCGACCATCGCCCACGCGGCCTCGGCCGGGCCGGTCTCACTGATCCGCCCGGCGGTGGGCAGCAGAGCGCCCGTCAACTGCCGCCGCAGGCCGGTCGCGACGGCACGTGCGCCCCGCTCGGCGAGCGTGCCCGCCATCCAGCCGGCGCCCACCGCCAGCACGCTCGCAACGGCGAAGGCCGCCAGGCCCCGTGTCTCGTGCGCGCCGGCCCGGTCGTCCATCACTGCCTGGGCCGTCCAGGCCAGGGCGCCCCAGCGGGTGATCGCGAACAGCGTCTCCAGTGTCTGCAGGGTGCCCGCCAGGAGGAACCAGTGCCGTCCGGGCGCGGCGCATGCGGTGAGCCAAGCATGATCGCCCTTCTCGTACACCTCATTCGTCGTCATGAGGGCGCCGCTCGTCGACGATCCACGTGATGCCACCGGTCAGGGCGATGGCGATCATGCCCAGGGTGGTGAGCAGCTGCGAGTGGATCTGCGCGTAGCCGCCGAACATCCCCTGACACACGAAGTAGGCGAGCAGACCCAGCGCGGTCCACGCGATCGCGGCCAGCAGACGCAGTACGGCACGGACCGGCGCGGGAACTGAGTTTCGGGTGGTCATGAGTGCGCTCCTTCGGTGTCGAGCTTTCCGGCGAAGGCCCGGTGGGCGAACACGTTGTAGGCCAGCACCAGCGGCATGTTCAGACCGATGCCGACGAGGATGAAGACCATCGTGGAGTGCGGGCCGGCCGTACTGTCGACGGTGAGACCCGGCGGCAGAAGCACCGGATAGCGGGCCACGCCCAGGGCGAGGAACACGGACACCGTGGCGATCACGAGCCCGCCGAGCGGCAGGATGTCCGCTGCCCCGGACTGCCGCTTCCACGGGAACGTGATGAGCGAGGTGCCCGCTCCCCCGGTGGCGAACAGCAGCAGGACGGCGAACGCGAAGGCGCGCCCGGGACTGTCCAGGTTCAGTGGTGCGGCGGTGGCGTCGACGGCGAACAGGAGGACGACCAGCAGCACTCCCCCGACCGCCGTGGCGACCACTCCCCGTCGTGCCGCCGACTGCCGGAGCAGCCCGGTCGACTTGTGCTTGGTGTAGGCGTACCCGAGAGCGGTGTACCCGGCCGTGACGGTGAGTCCCGACAGCACGCAGAACCAGCTGAAGGCCCCGAAGGCCGATCCGGTGTACACGTCGCCCCGCAGATGTACGGCCGAGGTCAGCGTCCCCAGGGCGAAGCCCTGCGCGAACGCGGCCAGCAGCGACGCCACGCCGAAGGCGGTGGTCCAGCGGGGAGCCGGCGGCGCCTGGGACGCCATCTCGACGCTCACACCGCGTACGACGAGGGAGAACAGCACCACGATCACCGGCAGATAGGCGTGCGGCAGGAGCGTGCCGAAGGCCAGGGGGAATCCCGCCCAGAGCGCGACACCGAGCAGGATGAGCCAGGTCTCGTTGCCGTCCCAGCCCACCGCGACGGACTCCAGCATGTGCCGCCGGTGCGCGGGGTCGCGTTCGAAGAGGGTGGCCACGCCGATGCCGAGGTCGTAACCGTCCAGCACGACGTACATCAGGAGGCAGAGAAGTACGGTCGCCGACCAGAGGGTGGTGGTCATCGCGCCGCCACCTCCTTCGGGCCGAGCGCTGCGGGCAGCTCCACAAGCGGCGGGGGACCGGTCCGCGGTGGAGGTTCGTGTCGGGGGTCGTCGCGTTCCGGGCCGATGCGCATGGTGCGGACGATGTAGGCGACGTAGGCCACCAGCATGATCAGGTAGAGCACGGAGAAGCCGATCACCGAGAACAGGACCTCGCCGGGGGCCAGATGGGACACCGCGGCCGAGGTGCGGAGCTGCCCGAACACGATCCACGGCTGCCGTCCCGCCTCGGCGGTGACCCAGCCGCCGAGGATGGCCAGGATGCCCACCGGTGTCGTCCAGAGGACGAACCGGTGGAAGCGGCGCGCGGTCCACAGGCGGTCGCGCATACGCAGGACCGTGGCGGCGAACACCGTGCCGAACATCAGCACGGCTGCCAGGAACATGACGCGGAAGCCCCAGAAGGTCGCGGCCATGTCCGGCCGGTCGGCTGCCGGGGTGAGCTTCAGACCGGGCATGGCCGTCTTGCAGGTCAGGTCCTTGGCGATGTAGCTGCCGAGGCAGGGAATGTCGAGTTCGGCGATGTTCCGCGCGGCCTGCTGGTCCGGGACGGAGAACAGGACGAAGCCGGTGTTCCCGTTGCCCCAGTCGCCTTCGATCGCCTCCAACTTCGAGAGCTGGTACGGCAGTTCGTGCCCGGCCACATTGTCGCCGAGGTAGAGCTGGACGGGCATCAGCAGGGCGGCGATCCCGAGCGCGATCGACATCGAGCGGCGGGCGAAGCCCTTCGCGCGCCCCTTGACCAGGTACCAGGCCGAGATCCCGGCCACGAAGAAGCTCGCCGAGATCAGGACGGCGGCCAGCATGTGCGGCCAGCGCCAGACGAACGACGGGTTGAAGATGACGCGCATCCAGTCCGTGGGCTCGAACTGGCCGTGGACGACCTTGAATCCGGCGGGCGTCTGCATCCACGAGTTCGCCGCGATGATCCATGTGGACGACAGGACCGTGCCCAGCGACACCATCACGGTGGACACGAACATCGTGCCCTTGCGGACGCGACCGTCCCCGTAGAGCAGGACGCCGATGAAGCCGGCCTCGACGAAGAAGGCCGTCACGACCTCCATGCCGATGATCGGCCCGATGATCGGGCCCGTCTTCGCCCCGTAGACACCCCAGTTGAGACCCATCTGGAAGGTGATGACGGCGCCGGCGACCACGCCGATCGCGAAGCCGACGGCGAAGATGCGCCGCCAGAACCGGAACATCTGCAGGTAGACCGCCCTGCCGGTACGCCAGTACAGGCCGTACACGACCGACAGGAAGATCGACAGGCCGACGGTGATCGCCGGGAAGGTCATGTGGAACATCACGGTGATGGCGAACTGCCATCGCGACAAGTCGAGAAGACTCATCACTGCTCCCTTACGAGAGATTTCGAGAGGTTTCGAGAGGGACCGGTTCAGGCGTCGGCGACGGGAGTGGCGGCCGACGTGGCCTTGGTGAAGCGCGGCAGGGCGGCGGCGCCGATCGCGAGGAGGGCGACGATGCCCATCTGCACGTACTCGACGCCCGCGAAGGCGTGGGCGACGTTGTGCGGCGCCACGGCCAGGTAGAGCGTGCCGAGGGTGGCCACGCCGAGGGCGAGGCCGCTCTGCTGCAAGGTGATCAACACGCCGCTGCCGATACCGGCCAGATGCGTGGGGACGTCGGCGAGCACGCTGCGGAACAAGCCGGCGAACAGCATCGACTGTCCGGCACCGACCAGGGCCAGCGGCAGGGCCAGGACCCACAGGCTCACGTGCGGCCAGTTCCCGACCAGGACCGCCACCAGCGAGACCAGTCCGGCGAGTTGGACGACGGCGCCGACGGACAGCGCCGCCCGGCCGAACCGTGTGATCAGACGGGGTGCGACCAGTGAACCGGCGAAGAAGAGCAGGGCCATCGGCAGGATCGCAAGCCCGCTGTGCAGGGCGTCGGCGTGCAGGCCGTTCTGGACGGTGAGGGCGAAGACGAACATGAAGGCGCCGAAGCCGATGCTGAAGGCGAACACCATGGTCAGTCCGCGGGACATCGACGGCAGGCGCAGCAGGGACGGCGGCAGCAGCGGAACCTCGCCGCGCCGCTCGGTGCGCTTCTCCACGACGTAGGTGGCCGCGCCCAGGACGACCGCGACGGCGAGCATCAGCCACGTCCACCACGGCCAGCCCAGCGAGTGTCCTTCGGTCAGCGGCACCAGCAGGGCGGTCAAGGTGGCGGCGAACAGCACGGTGCCGGGCAGGTCGATGCCGACCGGGTGGTGCGAGCGGGTGCTGGGCACGATCCGGGCCGCCACCACTAGCACGACCACGCCGATGGGCACGTTGACCAGGAAGATCGGGCGCCAGGAGGTGCCGGCGATGTCGGCACTGACCAGCAGGCCGCCCACCAACTGCCCCACCACGGCGGCGATTCCGGAGGTCGCCCCGTACAGGGCCACGGCACGAGCCTTGCGCTCGCCTTCGAGGACGTGGTGGAAGGTCGCCAGGACCTGCGGGATGAGCAGTGCGGCCGTGGCGCCCTGGACGATGCGGGCCGCGATCAGCGCGCCCACGCTCGGGGCGACACCGCAGGCCAGCGAGGCCAGCACGAAGCCCACCAGGGCGCCGAGGAAGATCCGGCGGCGGCCGTAGCGGTCGCCGAGGCGGCCCCCGAGGACCAGCAGGGTCGCGTACGCGACGCCGTACCCGGCGATCACCAGTTCCAGCGACGACGCCGAGGCGTGCAGGGAGGCGTCGATGCTGGGCAGGGCCACGTTGGTGATGAAGAAGTCCATGATCGGCAGGAACGCGCCGGCCAGCAGGATGAATACCCCGACCGGGTGCAGCCCGCCCGCTCGGGCCGCGGCACGGGGCGAGAGTGTCGCCGCTCCGGCCTGACGGGAGGAAGTGGTTGTCGTCATGACAGCCCCCAGAGAGAAGAAGTTATGTGTCAATAACTATGAACACATAACGAGTATGCCCTCATAACTACACGGCGACAACCCCGTACTCTGGAGCCGTGATGGAGGACCAAGGGCACCAGACAGGCCCGACAGCGGGGCCGGGCCACGAGCAGCGGTGGGCCGAACTGGCCGACCTCGTGCTGATCATCAGCCGGGAGATCCAGTTCCGCCGCTACGCGGACGAGCGGGCTGTCCACCTATCGCAGTCCGAGGGCATGGTGATGCGCTACCTGAAGAGCGACCCCACCGCGACGCCCAGCCGGATCGCCGCCGCTACCGGGCTCCAGCGCACCAACCTCTCCACCGTCCTGCGCGGACTCGAAGAGAAGGGCTTCATCGAGCGGCGCGCCCAGTCGGACGACGGTCGCGGGGTAACGGTCCGCTCCACCGAGCGCGGACGCAGCAACACCGTCCTCGTTCGTCAGGAGTGGGCCGCGACCCTCTCCGAAGCCGCAGGCCACGACACCGAACACCTCGACGCCGCTCTCGCCCTGCTCAGCACGGTGGAAAACGGACTGACCAGGTCACGGCCTCAGAGCCGGCCCACGCGTCCGGCCACAGAACGCTGACTCCGTGGCTGGCGGGGAGATGTCATGCGGCAAAACGATGATGCGGGATGGCGTTCTTGTTTGATGTTGCCGGGCGTCGAGACCCGTACACCGGCGTCATTTATGAGCCGGTCTACTGGTCGGCGGACGGCCCTGTGCTGTCGAGATGATCCGTATTCGGCACGGTGGTGAGCCGCGGGTCCGTGCGACTGTCGACCTCCAGGGGCCGGAATGGGATGCTGATTCGCCTGAACGAACAGTTGGGGGGCTGTCGATGAGCACGCAGGACATCGTGGCTGTCTCTGTGGCAGTGCTGGTCCCTGTCGTGACCGCGGCCGCCGGTGTGGTGAGTGTGCGGGCGCAGGACCGGAGGGTGCGCCGATCGCGAGCGGGCCGCCGTCGACTGGCCTTCGAGGACGCGACTCGGCAGGTGGCCTTCGCCACCGAATGGTGGAAGGCAAAGCAGCTGACCGCCGGCACGTCCGAAGCGCTCCAGAACCCGACCGCGATGGCGAACGGCTGGCTGGACGAGGCGTCCGCGCGAGTGAACGCAGCCGAGCAGGCCGACACCGACGCGGAATCGCATGTCTCGGTCAGCAGACTGCTGTTGTTCTACCGGTTCCACCGCCGCTCCGCGAAAGCCATCAGGATCGGCTTCTACGCGGCGCTGGGCATCATGGCCAGTGTGATCACAGTGGTCATGAACGACGCCGAGTCCCGCAAGGACGTCGGATTCACCGTATGGATCCTGGCCTCCTCAGGGATGCTCGCGCTGTTGCTGCGCTTCTGGGCCGTCTCCGCGGACTCTCCAGACGAACGCTGAGACGGACCAAGGGCCGGAGGCAAGGGTCAATCCTGGTCGGCGTTCTTGGTGAAACAGCCGCGCCAGATTTCGAGGGAGCCGTCTGCGAGGGCGGTGGCGTAGTTGATGACGCGGGTGTAGCCGTCGTCGAGGAGCATCGGGAGCGCTGGTCCGGCGGGCAGGCCGTTCGCGAAGGTCTTGGTGATCCAGTCCTGGACCCAGGTCGACTCGTTCGTCCATTCGACCGTTGCGAACCCTGCCTCCTTGACGCAGGCGAGCAGTGTGTCGGCGGACACGAGGAAGCTGTCGGTGCCGTCGAGTGACCAGGGCATGGGCCAGGGCAGGTCCGCCCGGTGTGGTTGGCAGACCTCCCAGACGGCCAGGCGCGCGCCGGGGGTGAGGCGCTCGGCGATGTGACGGAACCAGGTGGTCTTGTCCCGCACGTTCATCTGGACGTGCATGGTGAGCGCGGCGTCGAAGGCCGGATCGAGCGGGAAGTCGGTGATGTCCCCGGCATGGAACTGGACGAGGTCGCCGAGTCCGGCCCGGGCGGTGAGGTCGCGTGCGGCGTCGACGTAGGACGGGGTGATGTCGATGCCCATGACGTGGTTGCCGGTGCGGCGGGCGATCTGGCGCGCGGGGCCGCCGAATCCGGAGCCGACGTCCAGGACGACGTCACCGTGCGCGAGGGCGAGGGTGGGGATGAGGAGTTCGACGGCGCCGGCGCCACCGATGTGGAACTGGTCGAGGTTGTCCAGGACTCCGTCGGCCGCGGCGTCGAGATCGTGACGGTCGCTCAGCAGGCGGTCGATGGTCTGGCTGACGGCGGTCTCTTCGTAGGTCATGACACCGGGTCCCTTCGGTCGCTGGTGGTGTCGGCCGACTCGGCCGGCTGGTGTGCGGGTCCGGGTTGCTGCGGGGGTTGAGCGGGCAGGAAGAGGCCGGCGAGCAGCGCACCGGCGACCGCGACGACTCCGGCCACGACGCATCCGACGCTGAGACCGTGGTCGAAGGCGCCGGTCGCGGCCTGCCGTACGGCGTCGGCCACGGCGGGCCGGCCGTCGGCGGCGAGCCGGCCGGAGACGCCGAACGCTGCCCCGACGGACTGGTGGGCGAGGTCCGTCAGCGCCGGGGGCAGTGCCGGGAGAGCGGCGTCGAGCCGGGCGCCGTACAACGAGGCGTACACGCTGCCGATGACCGCAACGCCGAGGGTTCCGCCGAGGAGGCGGGTGGAGTCGTTGACGGCGGACCCCACGCCGGCCTGGTCGGCTGCGACCGCGCCCATGATGGACTCCGTCGCGGGCGCCGAGGTCAGGCCCATTCCCAGGCCGTAGACAACCATCTGGACGGCGATGACGCCGTAACCGAGGGTCGGGGAAATGTCGCTCGCGACCCAGAAGTAGAAGACCGCCTGGAGGGTCAGTCCAGCGATGACGACCGCCTTGGTGCCGGCCCGGACCGCCAGCCGTGTCCCCAAGGTCGATCCGACGGCGACGGAGACCGCGACCGGCAGCAGGTGGACGCCGGTGGACAGGGGGCTGTACGCCCGGACGAACTGGAAGAACTGCGTCATCAGGAAGATGAACCCGAACAGCGTGAAGAACGCGATCGTGACCGAGGCGCTCGCGGCGCTGAAGCGCATGTCCTTGAAGAGCCGCACGTCGAGCATCGGCTCTTCGGCGCGGCGCTCGCCGGCGATGAACGCGATCAGCAGGAGCACGGCGCCCGCGAAGCCCGCGAGTGACGCCGGTGATGCCCAGCCGCGGTCCGGGGCCTCGATGATCGTGTAGACGAGCAGCCCCATGAATCCGCCGGACAGGACCAGGCCCGGGAAGTCCAGGCGGTGCGGGAGAGGATTCTGCGACCTGGGGACGAACACCGCCACCAGGACGATGACGGCCAGGGACACCGGGCCGAGGGTGTAGAAGATGCTCGACCAGCTGTAGTGCTTGAGCAGGAAGCCGCCGGCGATCGGCCCCAGCGCGATGGCCATGCCGGCCGTCGCGCCCCACAGGCCGATGGACAGCGCGCGCTCCTTGCGGCTGGTGAAGACGCCGGTGAGCAGGGAGAGCGTGGCCGGGAACGTCATCGCGGCCCCGAGACCCATCACGGCCCGGGCGCCGATCAGCTCCGCCGGGGTGTTGGCGTATCCCCCGGCGAAGCTGGCCACGCCGAAGACCAGCAGGCCGGCCAGGAGCATGCCCTTGCGGCCGAAGCGGTCGGACAGACTGCCCGAGGTCAACAGCAGGGCGGCGAACACGAGGTTGTAGGCATCCACCACCCATTGCAACTGCGCGGTGGAGGTGCCCAGTTCACGTATCAGCGTCGGCAGGGCCACGTTCACCAGAGTGGTGTCGAGGTTGATCACGAACGACGCCGCCAGGAGCGCGGCGAGCACGAGCGGTTTCGACGGTGTACGAGTCATGGTGGAAGACTAGACCCGCTTGGTTGATTTTTTCTACCATTCGATTTGGAAAATAAACCACCCGGGGCTAGGCTTGGAGCATGCGGAGTTACGGTCAGTACTGTTCGATCGCCCGGGCCCTCGACGTCGTGGGAGACCGCTGGACGCTGCTGGTCGTCCGGGAACTGCTGCTGCAAGGCCCATGCCGGTTCACGGACCTGAAGAACGGGCTGCCGGGCGTCGCGGCGAACCTGCTGTCGGCCCGCCTCAAGGAACTCGAGGCCGCCGGACTGATCACTCGCGAGGACGCACCGCCGCCGGTCGCCACCGCCCTCTACGCCCTGAGCGAGACCGGCCTGGAGCTGGAGCCAGTACTGAAGGCGCTCGGGCTGTGGGGCCTGCGGTTCATGACCGTCGAACGGCCGGACGACGCATTCCGGGCGCAGTGGCTGGCCTACGCCCCGGCATGGTTCACCACCGACGCCGATCCCGACGCTTCCCCCGCCGTCATCCAACTCGTCGCATCCGACGAGTCGGCCGTCATCGAACTCCGGGACGGCCAGGTCCGCACCCGGCTCGGCCGCGCCACCGACCCGGACCTCGTCCTGGACGGACCGCCCCGTGCCGTCCTCGGGCTGCTCAGCGGCGTAATCGATCTCGAACGCGCCGGCCGACTCGGTCTGTCCGCCCGTGGCCGACGGGACCTGCTCACCCGACTCCGCCCCATCACGCAGGACCCGACAGCCACTCAGGACGAGGTGCGTCGGTGAACCGCGACACCGCCCGGTCGGCGATGATCACGCACCACGATTCCGGGATCCGACGCCACGGCCGAGGCCACCCGGGACAGGCACCTTCCGCCAGGTCCAACCGCGCACGCCGAGTTCGGCCCAGTCATGCCTCTCCGTACGTCGAGCGGAATGACCGAGGTCATCAGCCCTTTGCAGATGTGCGCCGCGTCGGGAGTCCCTCGGCGTGCCCGGCGATCGGCCAGCAGTGCTTCCGGAGTGTCAGCTCGGTGAGAGCGACGCGACACGGTGGACCTTGACTTCGAGCACTGCCAGTGCGGGGTCAGCGCCAACTTCCCGGAAGAGCCGGGGTGCCGGCGGGCCACCCGGGGCAGTGCGCACGACATCGAGCGCGGCGCGGTCCCGCCACAGCGACTGAATACGCCAGCGTCCATCCTGTCCGCTCAGCAATTCGGTTCGTACCAGCCCATCGGGCAGTGGGCGGGTCACAAGCTCACGGTAGAACGCGACGAGGTATGCTCCGAACAGGGCGCCCGGTCAGTGGAGTTGGATCGTTCCGGACGGACACAGGAAGATCCCGAAACCGCTGATCCCTCCGTCGAGGTGCACGACCTGAGAGTGGCGGAACACAGCACCCACGCGACGGAGCGCTGTCCACGGCGATCGTTCACGTCACGGTCGGCGATTGCGCCTGGCAGGCTTTGTCACCCTGCTTCGGGATGTCGAAACAGACCGCGCCCTTTGTCCCGTCGACGGGTCCACAGGCCACCGGTAATGTCCCACGAGCGGCTGCTCCTGGATTCGAGAGAGCCGCCATCTGTCGGTATCGGTACGGAGGGCACTTCATGGCCAAACTTGTCCGGTACCTGACACTGCTCGTCATGGGTGCATCCCTGCTGTTCCCGTCCACCGGAGCAGCAACTGCGGCTACTGCGGACGCCGCCGCACCCGGCGCCGCCGCGGGTTCCTGGCAGCCGCCCCTGTCCACGCGCGGGCGCTACATCGTCGACGCGAACGGCGACCGCTTCCGGCTGAAGTCGGCCAACTGGGACGGTGCGCAGGGCTCCTGGACGGGCAGTGGCAGCGCGGCCGACAGCGCCAACCACCACGCCGGACAGAACTCCTACGGGATCCCCCTCGGCCTGGACCGCGTGCCCCTGGCACACCTGATGGCCGACTTCCACGAACTGGGCATCAACAGCATCCGGCTGCCGTTCTCCAACGCGATGATCCATGACACCACCGCCGTACCGGACGCCGCCGTGCAGCCAACCCGCAACTGCGCGGCCGGACACCGCTCCAGGTCTTCGACGCCGTGGTTTCCGCGCTGACATCGGCCGACTTCGCCGTCATCCTGAACAACCACACCAATACCTCCCGGTGGTGCTGCGGGATCGACGGCAACGAGCGATGGAACAGCGGTCAGTCGACCCAACAGTGGGCGGACGACTGGATCTTCATGGCCCGCCGCTACGCCGCCGACCCCCGCGTGGTGGGAGCCGACCTCTACAACGAGGTACGCCGCGACGTCTGGAACGATCCGAACTGGGGAGCGGGCGACGACCACGACTGGTACGCCGCCGCTCAACTCGCCGCCGACCGCATCCTCACCGAGGCCGATCCGAACCTGCTCATCGTCATCGAGGGCATCAACTGGACCGGCCTGCCCGTCGACGGACTCCCCCACGACCGCCCCCTGCTCGCCCCCGCGCGCACGCTGTCGCACACCCTCGTGGCCGCCCACAAACTCGTCTACTCGGCCCACTTCTACGGCTACACCGGCCCCCACCACAGCGGTGCCACCGGCATCGGCGAGACCACCGATCCCCGCTACCAGGACCTCAGTCGCGACGCACTGTTCCAGGCCCTGTACGACGAGGCGTTCTTCGTCTCCCAGGAAGACGGCAAGCACTACACCGCCCCCGTGTGGATCAGCGAGTTCGGCATCGGAGCGGGCGAGACCGGCACCGCGGCGCGCACCTGGTTCGGCAACGCGACCGACTACTTCGCCGACCACGACGCCGACTTCGCCTACTGGCCTCTCGTCGGCTGGCAGGGCCACGACGACTGGGCCCTGCTGCGCTACGACACGGACGGCACTCGGCGCGGCCTCCTGGACGACGCGGACTGGCGCGCGGCCGGCTGGCAGCACCTGATGTCCGCGGCCTCGCTCAGCGGTCCCGTCGCCCCGGTACCCGCCTGGCGGATGCTCGCCACCGACCACGGCGACCAGGTCGAGTCCCTGCGGGTGCGCGCCACGGGTGACTGGGATTCGGGAGCCTCCAAAGCGGCCTGCCCGGACGGGCTGCGGCTGATCGGTCTCGGGCACACCTCGGGGCGGGGACTGTGCACGGACGTCACCGCGGGCGACCTGCGTGCCGCGGACGGCACCCAGACGGTCGTCACCGACGAACGCAACGTCCCCCAGGGCGGCGACTGGGCCTCCGGATACACCAAACTCCAGTGCGCCCAGGGCCAGTTCCTCATCGGCTACAGCCACCGGGGCACGCGGACGTCGGCGGCCCTGTGCGCCCCCGCCCGTGCCGGACTCGCGGGAACAGGACGCACGGTGTGGTTCGACCGCTCCGACACCCGGCCCGGCAACGCCGGCGGCGGTGACTTCGCCACCGGCGACTACAAGGGCCAGTGCGCGGACGACGAGTACGCCGCAGGCATCGCGTTCACCACCCGCACCGGCAGCTCACCCGGCCCCGCGGCCCTGTTCTGCCGCGCACTGGCCAACTGACCCACACGGAGACGCGATACCGGGCGGGCCGGCAAACGATGATCAGCGTGACAGGCGGCGCGCAACCGGTCGGCCGTCGGCGTGTCCGGCCCCTCGGGATTCCCCTGACGTTTCGCGGGACGGCATCGGCGGCGAACCGGACCGGTCGCCTCAGATCATGTCGTCCAGCGGACGCAGCTCGTCGGCGTACGAGACCGAGGTGCGCCGAAGAATCCCGTTGCGGGCGACCGTGTACTGGCCCATCCGCCACAGTGGCGGCGAGTAGGTGTGGATGGACACGCTGCCGGCATCGCGTCCGGTGAGCCGGTGGATGTGATCCGGGCCGAAGCAGAAGACCCGACCGGCCGGAACCTCGGTCGCCAGGCTCGGCACGCCGACGGCCAGATTGTGTTCCACGAGCGCTCCCTCGGCTACTGCCACCGCCCCGGACGAAACATCGTGATCGTGCCAGCCGGTGTCGTTACGCGGTGTCCAGCACAGCACCCAGACATCGACATGGGCGTCCCGGTACAGCGAGACGTAATGCCGCTTGTCGTCGTCGAAGGCGACGTGCTCACGCCAGCTGTCGGGGTCCGCGGCGATCGACGAGGCCAGCTCCAGCAGTTCCCGCTTGTCCAGGTCGCGGCCCGGGAGCGCGTCGAGGGTGACGGCCGCCCGCACCCGATGCCACGGCTCGGCATCGCGGGCGGCGGCGGTGTCGAGCTCGTGGGAGGGAAGCGGTGCGGTCACGGTCGTACTCCTTCGAGCAGGTGACGTGGATTGCTGACGCGTACGGCGTGCTCCACCGCAGCGCCGAGCTGGGGGTCGACCGGAGTGGCGTAGGGCCGGTCACTGCCCAGCACCAAGGCGTCGATGCCGAGGACACGAGCGACCGCGTCCAGCGCCTGGCGGCCGTACGACGAGGTGTCGACGAAGACCCGTGGATCGAGGCGGAGTTGGCCGCCGCCGCGCATCGTGAACCGTTCGTGGTGCACGGGTGCCAGGCCGGCCGCGGCGACGAAACAGATCCGCAGCCGGGGCAGGAGCGTGCGTCCGGCCGCGTACCAGGACCACCACGCGGCATGGAGCTGACCGACGTGGCCGACGACGGCCGGCCACCACGGTGGCGTCTCTTCCTCCCGTGGCGGCTGCGGACCCGGGTGTACGAGTACCGGCTTCCCGGCGGCCTCGGCGACGGCCAGCAGCGGCGCGAGTTTCTCCACGGCCCTCGGTGTGGCCATGGCGGTCGCCGGTATCTGAAGGCCGATCAGCCGGTCGGAGAGCAGTGCCTTCAGGCCGTCGAGGTCGGGGTCGGCCGCGTGCGCGGAGGCCCATCCCACGAAGGGCTCGGGCAGTTCCCGGACGCCCTGGTGCCACGCGTTCAGCAGCGGTGACGCTTCGTCTGACGGGAGTTGCTCGATACCCAGAGGGCTGGAGAGCGAGACGGCCACGCGCCGCAGCCCGGGGTCCAGGCGGGCCCGTCGCAGCGGGTCGTGGTCCTCCGGCCTCACCTCGAAGGGCGGTTCACCGGCCAGGTGCAGGGTCCAGCCGTCGAGGCGGGGCGGGCGTGTGCGGATCCGCAACTGCTCGACGAGGGGCTCTGGCCACAGGTGTTGGTGAATGTCGGTCGCACCGCGTTCGCACATGCCGTCTCTTGGGTTAAGCGCTTCAGTGATGCGCTCCAGTGAAGCGCTTAAGCTGAGGCGGTGTCAATGCACGCCGGGAGACCGCTCCACTCCGAACGGCGGGGGCGGCAGTCCAGTTCATCCGGTCGTTACACTGACGAGGTGCCAAAACAGCCGCGGCGGATCACCCTGCGCGACATCGCGGAGGAGACCGGGCTCTCCGCCGCCGCGGTGTCGTACGCGCTACGCGGTCTTCAGGTACCGCCCGAGACCCAACGACGCGTCCGCGAGGTCGCCGACCGGCTCGGCTACCAGGCCGACCCGATCGCCCGCGCCCTGGCCTCCGGCCGCACGGGATACGTGGGAGTGCTCTGCGGATCGCTCGCCGACGTCTGGCAGCAGGACATCGCCGCCGCCCTCGGCCGCAAGTTCCTCAGCGTCGGCCGGCACACCCTGATCGCCGACGCCTCCAACGACCCCGAACTCGAGGCGACACTCGCCTCCCAACTCGCCGACCAGCGGGTGGACGCGCTGATCGTGCTGCCGGTCGACCCGGCCGCCGCACACTGGAAAGAGGTCGCCCGACGGACGGTGCTCACGTCCATCGGCGACGGACTGCCCGGTGCGGCCACCGCCGCCGAGGTCGTCTTCGACAACGGGGCCGGGGTCACCGACGCCCTCCACCGACTCGTCGACTGCGGCCACCGGAGGATCGCCGTCATGACTCCGAGTCGGCCCACCACTCCCGACCGCCCCGCCGAGGCGATCGCCCATCAAGTCGCGCAGAGCCTCGGGCTCGACGTCACCCTCCACCCCTCGCCGCACGATCTGGACGGCGCCACCGCGGTCGCACGCACCGTACTGAGCTCGGCGAACCCGCCGACCGCCTTCCTGTGCCTGGCCGACTCGATGGCCTACGGCGTCTACGCCGGGGCCCGGGAACTGGGGCTCGACGTACCCGATGACGTCTCGGTCATGGGCTTCGACGACCACCCGCTGTCGCGGCTGCTGACGCCGCCGTTGTCCAGCTACCGATGGCCTGCGGACCTGCTGGTGGACCTCGTGGTCAAGCGCACGGTCAAAGCGATCGACGAGGACAAGCTCAGCCGTCGCAAAGTGCTGGCTCCGGCGGCGAAGCCTCGCGGGTCGGTCGCTCCACCGAGGACCACGCGTCGGTAACACCACAGACCGCGGTCGGACCACCGGTGGAGAGGCGGGCCCGGACGGTGATGCGCGGGTTGTGGGGGGGGGCGGCTACAGCTCGGGCGCGGGCCTGCTTCGTAGCCGTCACGTCTCCGCTCGCCGAAAGGCGTGAACCGGCCGCACGCCCCGGTCGCGAGGGCCGGCACCGGGGAGGCAGCCGGCACTTCGGAAGCTTGGGAGTCGGTGTCTCAAGGGGACGGCGAAGGTCGGTCAGTCCGTCAGGTCGAGGTGCGGTTCGAAGGCCCGCAGCAGGAGTGAGCGCATACGGTCCGGCCGCATCTCGGTAGAGCCTGCAAGGATCTGGATCGCCAGGCCGTCGACCATCGCGGTGAACCGGTCGGCGAGGGCCTCGACGTCCGCCTCCGGTGCCAGGCCCTCGGACCGGCACTCGTGCAGCAGGTCCACCACGACCCGGTACCAGCCCGAGTAGATCCGCCGCTGCGCGGGCCGCAATCCGGGCTCCAGCATCGCCTGGTTCCAGAACTGGAGCCACACCGACCACTCGTCGATGTCGTCGGCGGAGAGCGGGAGTTGGACCTCGATCAGGCGGCGCAGCTTGTCCCGCGCGGAAGTCGCCCGGTCGAACTCCTCGTCGAGCCGGGTGCGGAACCGCTGGGCGTAGTACTCGAGCGCGGCGTGCAGCGTGGCTTCCTTGCTGGGGAAGTGGTAGTGCACCGTCGCCGTGCTGGTCCCGCAGTAGCGGGCGATGTCCGAGACCCGCACGTTGTGATAGCCGCGGCGGGCGATGAGGACGGTCGCGGCCTCCAGGATCTGGTCCCGCCGTTCCTGTGCCGTCACCGGCTGCGCTCGGTCACGCCCGGTGTCGGGCGGGAGGACGGGCTCCGGGCCGGTTCCCTCGACCAGATACGCCGTGGACACCCCGCAGGCCTTTGCGATGGCCGCGATCTCCTCGTCGCGCAGTCGCCGGGTCCCACGCAGCGCCTTGGACAGGGCGGTCGGGTCCATGCCGATGCGGTGGGCGAGTTCACGCTGGGAGACGGCGGCCGCCCGGATCGCGGTCCGTACGCGTTCCGGCAGATCGTCGGCGGTCGCGGCTGGCCGCTCTTCGATGCTGGTCATAACCCGGTCAGTATGTCAGGCAAGGCGGTTCACCCCGGGTGGACGACGGCCGCCAAGGCGCTGATCACCTCGGCCGCGGCACGCTCGCCCGAGGAGATCGCCCCGTCGATGTAGCCGTTCCACACCGAGGCGGTCTCGGTCCCCGCCCAGTGCACGAGCCCGGCCGGCTCCCGCCATCCGTCCCTGCCGTGGCGTGTCCAGCCGCCCGGGGTCACGAAGCACTCGTAGCCTCCGATGGTCCAGCCGGTCCGCGGCCAGACCTTCTCGACGTAGTCGATCGGCGCTCCGGCCCTAGGTCCGGCCACCGCGGACAGCGCGGCCAGCACCCCTCGGCGGCGCTCGGTGTCGGTCCCGGCGGACCAGCGGTCGAGCCGATCGCCGTAGACGAAGGCCACGAGCACGCCACGCGAAGCGTCCTCCGGGGAGTTGTCGAAGACCACGCCGACCGGGCTGTCGCCGTAGAGCGTCGCGATGCCGGAGCGGCCCGCCGCGCGCCAGAAGGGTTCCTCGTACACGGCGTGCACCTTGGCGACCCGTCCCATCGGTGAGTGGCGCACCCAGCCGCGCCGGGCGACGGGCAGCACGGGGTCGAACGCGATCCGCCCGAGTGCCGCCGGCGGCACGGCGACCACGGCTCGCCGCGCGCGGACGACGGTGTGGCCGGTGTGCGCCTCGACGCCGTGTGCGGTCTGACGGAGGGACAGCACCGGTTCGCCGAGCCGGATCTTCCCGCCCAGCGACTGCGCGAGGGCGTGGGCCACCGCGTCCGCCCCGTCGGAGAAGCGGGCGTCCTGGGCGCAGCCGCGGGTCTCCATCAGCTGTTCGTAGCCGCCGCCCGAGGCCAGGTAGAACAGCACGTGGAAGAAGGAGATCTCGCGCGGTTCGGCGCACCACACGCCCTGGATCGCGAGCGCCAGTCGCTGGAGGGCGTCCACGTCGTCGGTCTGCGCGCGGAAGAAGTCCTCGGCCGACAGGGCGTCGAACTCAGCGAACTGCGCGGTGGACCAAGGCTGTTCGAGGTCGACGGTGCGGGCGAGGTCGTCGAGCAGGGCGGTGACGCGTTCGTACTCCTCGATGCCCGGTCCGGTGTCCGGTGCGCCGCCCGCATAGTCGACGCGGGTGCCGTCGGTGCGGATCTCGACGTGCCGGCCGGTCTCCCAGGTCGGGAACGTCCGGCAGCCGAAGCGGTCCGCCAGCGCGTGGAACCGTCGCTGGCTCGGCCCGATCCACTGTCCCCCGTGGTCGACGCGGACCCCGGACGGGCTCAGCTGGCTGAACACACGGCCGCCCACACGGTCGGCGGCCTCCAGTACGACGACGTCGATCTCGGCGTCGGCCAGCCGCCACGCGGTGGTGAGCCCCGCGTATCCGGCGCCCACGACCACGACCTCGGTGTTCACGGCAGAAGTTTCGAGTGGTGTCACGCCGGCCACCGTGCCGCAACACTGACTCATGAGTCAAGATGGTCCACAAAATTGCGATCGAGGCCTTGACAGCACCTCTCGCCACAGCCAGTCTGACTCGCCAATCAGTCATTGCGTTTTCTTGTCGGTACCCGTAGACCAATAGATCGGGAGTGGCAATGACCTCAGATTCGCAATTCCAACAGGACAAGGTGCCGGCACCCGCACAGGAGCTCCGCCCTACCGTCGAGACGATCGACGGCGAGTCCTCCGACAAAGGCCTGCGCTCCGGCGCGCTCTCCATGGCCACCAGCCTGATCCTCGCCGTGGCATCCGCGGCGCCCGCCTACAGCCTCACCGCGACGCTGGCCTTCGTCGTCGGATACGTCGGCTTCCAGGCCCCGGCCGTGGTGGTGCTCGCCTTCGTCCCGATCCTGTTCGTCTCCTTCGGCTACGCCGCGCTCAACCGGCGCGACCCGGACTGCGGCACGATCTTCACCTGGGCCACGCGCTCACTGAACCCGAGCCTCGGTTTCCTCGGCGGCTGGGCGATCATCGCGTCCTTCGTCCTCGTGATCGGCAGCCTCGCGCAGGTCGCCGGACAGTACGTGTTCCTGCTGTTCGGCGCGGAGAACATCGGTTCCGATCCGGCCGACTGGCGGGTGCTGCTGGCCGGGCTCGGCTGGCTCGCGCTGATGACCCTCGTCTGCTATCGCGGTATCGAGATCGCGGCGGCGGTCCAACGCGCTCTGCTGTTCCTTGAGTTCGGCATGCTCGTGGCCCTGTCCGTCGTCGCGCTCGTCAAGGTGTACGCCGGCACCGCGCCGACCGGGACCCGGCGGCCGAGCCTGTCCTGGCTCAACCCGTTCCAGGGCGCGTCCCTCAGTGCGTTCGTCAGCGCGCTGGTGCTGATGCTGTTCATCTACTGGGGCTGGGAGACCGCACTCACCGTCAACGAGGAGACCACCGACCGCCACCGCGTCCCCGGCCGCGCCGCGACCTGGTCCACGGTCCTGCTGGTGACGCTGTACCTCCTCGCCACGTTCGCCGCGATCTCCTT
This sequence comes from Streptomyces xylophagus, assembly GCF_000716435.1. Taxonomy (GTDB): domain Bacteria; phylum Actinomycetota; class Actinomycetes; order Streptomycetales; family Streptomycetaceae; genus Streptomyces; species Streptomyces xylophagus. The sequence goes on along the minus strand of NZ_JNWO01000002.1, from coordinate 693,824 downwards.
CGCCGGCATCGGCGACTCCGGGATCGGCCTCAACAACCCGGACAACTCCGGGGACGTCCTCTACGGCTTCGGCACCGCGGTGTTCGGGTCGAGCGGTTTCGGCTCGGTGCTGTGGCACCTGCTGATCCTCATGGTCCTCACCTCGGCCGCCGCCTCCACGGAAACGACCGTACTGACCCTGAGCCGCACGATGCTGTCGATGGGCGACCAGGGCGCGCTTCCCCGCGCACTGGCCCGGGTGCACCCGCGCTTCCGCATCCCGCACGTGGGCACGATCGCGGTCGGGGTCATCGGCGCGGTGGTGTACGTCGCGCTGAACTTCCTCGGCCACGGTCTCGTCCTCGGCGACGCGGTGTCCGCCTGCGGGGTACTGATCGCGTTCTACTACGGGCTCACCGGGCTCACCTCCGCCTGGGTGCACCGCACAGGGCCGCATGCCGGAGCGGCGAACCGTTGGCTGACCGTCGTCCTCCCCGCGATCGGCGGGGTCGTCCTGCTCGGCGCGGGCGCCTGGAGCCTGGTGCAGGCGTGGGATCCCATCAACAGCGGTACGAGCTGGACCCTCCCGTTCTCCTCGGGATCCCGCGTCGGCGGCACGTTCGTGATCGGCACCGGGACGATCCTGCTGGGACTCCTGGCCCTGCTGGTCTGCCGGCGCTTGTATCCCGCGTTCTTCGCACGCCGGCAGACCGCCGCGGCCCACACCTGAGTTAGAGCCCGCTGCCCGAACTTCCGCCGTCCGCCCGGGCATTCTTCACCCGGACCCCCCGAAACCGAGAGATCGTCCGTGTCCCTTCCCCAGGCCTTCGTCGACCCCTCGTCCATCGCCGTCGTCGGTGCCACCGAGGACCGCGCCAAATGGGGCTACTGGCTCGCCACCGGCGCCCTCGCGGGGGCCGACCGACGGCAAGTGTGGCTGGTCAACCGCCGTGCCGCGCAAGTGCTCGGGCAGCCCTGCCGACCGACGGTGGGCGACCTGCCGGGGACTCCCGACCTCGTCGCCGTATGCGTGCCCCCGGAGCACGTCCTCCCCGTCGTCCGCGACGCCCTCGCCAAGGGCTGCCGCGCGTTCCTCTCGATCACCGCGGGACTCGGCGCCGACGAGGCCGAACTCGCCGCACTGCTGCACGAGTCGGGCGCGCGGATGATCGGGCCGAACAGCCTCGGGCTGTTCAACGCCGCCACACAACTCCGGCTCGCCTGGGGGAACTTCACGCCCGGAAGCCTGGCGATCGTCTCGCAGAGCGGTCAGCTCGGCTCCGAGATCTCCGGCCTCGGCGCACGGGCCGGGCTGGGTGTGTCGCGCTTCTACTCAGTCGGCAACCAGCTCGACGTGGGAGCCGTCGACGTACTCGAATCGCTCGTCGGCGACGAGCACACGACCACAGTGGCCCTCTATCTGGAGAGCTTCGCCGACGGAGCGCGGATCGTCGCCGCCCTCCGAGCCCTCCGCCGCGCCGGCAAGCACGCACTCGTGCTCACCACCGGTGCCAGCGAGGGCAGCCGTCGGCTCGCGCGGTCCCACACCGGTTCGATGACCTCGGCGCTCGACGTCGTCGACGCGGCGTGCCGCGCCGCCGGAGCTCTCCGGATGGCGTCACCGCGCGAACTCGTCGACGCTGCAAAGGTGTTGGACGCGACGGAACCACCGGGCGGACGCCGGGTCGCGATCGTCAGCGACAGCGGCGGACAGGGCGGGATCGCCGCCGACCTCGCAACGGACCGCGGCCTCCGCGCCCCGGTCTTCACCGACCGGTTGCAGACCGGCCTGCGTGCCCTGCTCCCCGCCGCCGCGGCGGTGTCCAATCCGGTGGACCTCGCGGGCGCGGGGGAAGCGGATCTCCAGGTCTACGCCCAGGTCGTCGAGTTGGTGGCCGCCTCCGGCGAGGTCGACTCGATCGTCCTGTCTGGGTATCTGGGTTGCTACGGCGAGGACTCGCCGAGCCTCGTGGACGCCGAGTCCGCCGTGATCGACCGCCTCGGCGACCTGGGTCGCCGGCACCGCACGGACGCGGCGCCCGTACCCCTGATCGTGCACAGCATGAGCGCCGCCTCGCCCGCGGTCGCCCGGCTGCGGGAGCACCGCGTCCCGGTCTTCGACACCATCGACGCGGCCCTGGGCGCACTCGGCCACGTGACCCGGCTGGGCGGACGGCCCCGCCCGGCCCCGGTGATCGAGCCGGTCGAAGCGGCTGTCCCAACTCCCGGCTACTGGGCGGCCCGTACGTTCCTGACCACACTCGGCGTCGCGATGCCCGAGGCGCGACGGGTCGCCGACGCGGCCGGGTTCGCGGAGGCCTGCGCGTCGCTGCGACCGCCGCTGGTGCTCAAGGCCGGCTGGATCGAGCACAAGAGCGAACACCAGGCCGTCAGAACCGGGTTGGGCCCGGACACCGCCGCTGCCGTGTTCCGCGAGATGTACGAGCGCCTCGGACCGGGCGAGTACGTCGTCGAGGAGCAGGACACCCGGCCGGGCGTCGTCGAGATGCTGATCGGTGCCCGCCGGGACCGTGACTTCGGTCCGACCGTGGCCGTGGGCCATGGCGGAGTCCACGCCGAACTCTGGCGTGACGTGTCGCTGGAGCTGGCGCCGGTGGACCGGCGGACGGCGGCCGGGATGATCGACCGCCTGCGTTCGCGCCGACTGCTGGACGGCTGGCGGGGGCAGCCGGCGGTCGACATCGACGCGCTGATCGACGCGATCGTCGCCGTGTCCGAGGCGATCGCAGCCACCACCGGCGTGGCGGACATCGAGGTCAACCCGATCCGGGTCGGGCCCGGGGGCGCCCTGGCCGTGGACGCGCTCGTCGTCCCCCGTACCGCAGAAGTCGTAGCGCAAGACGTACCAGAGACAACCGGGGCGATCGGCCACCGGGAACCCACCGAGAAGCAGGAGACATCGCGTGAGCATGTCCACTGAACCCTGGCCGCTGACCGATGAGCAGCGGGCGATCGTCGAACTGTGCCGCGAGTTCGCCGCGAACGAGATCCGGCCGCGCGGACGCGAGGTCGACGAGCGTGACATCGAGTCGCCGTTGGACATCTTCCGGGCCGCGGCCAAGGTCGGCATCACCGACTTCATGCTGCCCGAGGAGTACGGCGGGGGCGGATTCACGGATGTCGTGACCCAGTGCCTCGTCCAGGAGCAGATGTGCTGGGGCGACCCGGGCATCGGCAACTTCGTCTGCTCCAACGGGTTCTTCGCCGATCCGCTGCTCGCGCTCGGCACCGAGGAGCAGAAGGCCGAGTGGCTGCGCCCGCTCGCCGGTCCGAACCCGCTCTACACCGCGCTGGCGACGACCGAACCGGAAGCGGGTTCCGACGCCGCGTCCATCGCCACCACGGCCGTCCGGGTCGAGGGCGGCTACGCGATCAGCGGGCAGAAGGTGTGGATCTCCAACGCGGGCCTCGCCGACCAGTACGTGGTCTTCGCCAAGACCGACCCCACCCGGGGCTCCTCCGGAGTCACCGCCTTCCTGCTGCGCAAGGGCGCCGAAGGGATGAGGTTCGGCGAGCCCATGCGCAAGATGGGCCAGCGCGCCATCGTCTGCCGCGAGATCTTCTTCGACGAGGTCTTCGTGCCCGAGTCCGACCGCCTCGGCGACGAGGGGCAGGGCTTCCGCGGTCTGATGCGGACGTTCGACATCTCACGCATCGTGCTGGCCGCCGCGGCGACCGGAGCGGCCCGCGCCGCGTACGAGTACGCGCTCAAGTACGCCCGGGAGCGCAAGCAGTTCGGCAAGCCGATCATCGAGCACCAGGCCGTCGCGTTCCGGCTGGCCGACATGGCGACCCGGATCGAGTCCGCGTGGCTGCTCACCCTGCACGCGGCACGCCGGATGGACGCCGGGGCGGATGCCACGAAGCTCGCGGCCATGGCCAAGCTCCAGGCCTCGGAGACCTCAATGGCCGTGACCTGGGGCGCAGTTCAGACCCTCGGCGGGTGGGGCTACTCGCGCGAGTTCCCGGTCGAGCAGTGGATGCGCGACGCCAAGCTGGAGGAGATCGAGGAGGGCACCTCGGACATCATGCGGCTGATCATCTCGCGACGCCTCTGACGCCCCTGACACCTGCGACGTCTCTGCCCCCGCAACAGGAGTGACATGCCCTTCCAGAACGAGTTCACGGAGATGTTCGGCGTCGAGCATCCCATCGTGTGCGGCGGAATGCTCGCGGTGGGCACCGCGGAGCTGATCGCGGCCGTCGCGAATGCCGGCGCGCTGGGGTTCCTGAGCGCGCTGACCCAACCCACCCCGGAGGCGCTCGCACGGGAGATCGCGCGCTGCCGTGAAATGACCGACAAGCCGTTCGGCGTCAATCTCACCATCCTGCCCACCATCGAGCCGGTGCCGTACGACGACTACCGGGCGGTCATCATCGACTCGGGTGTGAAGGTCGTGGAGACGGCGGGCAGCAACCCCGCGCCGCACCTGCCGGCGTTCAAGCAGGCCGGGATGAAGGTCGTGCACAAGGCTGTCGCCGTCCGGCACGCGCTGAAGGCCGAGGCACTGGGCGTCGACGCCGTCAGTATCGACGGGTTCGAGTGTGCCGGGCACCCCGGTCAGGACGACGTGCCCGGCCTCGTCCTGATCCCGGCCGCCGCCCGCAGACTGCGCATCCCGGTCATCGCGTCCGGCGGCTTCGCCACCGGTGCCGGTCTCGTCGCGGCGCTGGCACTCGGGGCGTGCGCGATCAACATGGGGACCCGCTTCGAGGCGACCGAGGAGGCGCCGATCCACCCGAACGTGAAGGCACAGATCGTCGCAAACGACGAGCGTGGCACCCAGATCGTGTTCCGGGAGTTCGGCAACACCGCACGAGTGGCGCGGAATTCGGTCTCCCAGGACATCGCCCGCCTCGGCGCGCACCCCGGGGCCGCCTTCTCCGACGTCGCCGAACTCGCCTCCGGGAAGCGCGGCAGGCAGCGGGTGCTGCGTGAGGGCGATATCGAGGGCGGGATGTGGTGGGCCGGTCAGGCCCAGGGACTCATCGACAGCGTGGAGAGCTGCGAGACGGTGGTCCGGACCATAGTGGCGGACGCCGAGAGCATCATCCGCGACCGCCTCCGGCGACAGCTCGTGCCGTCGGCCGACATGACCCCGGCCGCGGCCGGCTGACCGGTTCATACGTCGACCCCTGGCACACGAACGCCAATGCCGTGTGTGCGGGCCCATCGACCAGGCGTGCCAAGCCCGTTGCATCGCCGATCACATACCGTACTGACGCCCCGCCCCGCCCCGATCCGATCCACTTCGGAGGCCCTGTCCCGTGGCCCGCCTGTACGTCCGCTCCGGCATCGACCCCGACGCTCCGGAAGCGGCCTTCCCCATCCTCGTCGTCGATCCCGACGGCACCCCCGGCGAACGTGCCCTGGCCCGACTCGGGGGACACTGCTACGAAGGCGAGGGGTCGTTCCACCTCGTGCGGACCGACGGCTGGGCCGAACGGTCGCTCGACTCCGGGCGACTGGTCGTCCGCATCGCCGTCCACCCCGTGCCGCTCCAGCAGGCGGGAGTGGGCCTGGCCGGCTTCCCCGAACGGTCGACGATCGACCCGGACGCAGTGCTGCTTCTGTCTGCCCGGACGACCGCCGATCCGGCACGCTGCGCGCGCCTGGGCGAGCCGACCGCCGTGTTCACGGCGGGACCCGACGTCACGCTCGACCAGCTTCTCGCCGACGACGAGGAGTGGCCCATCATGCTGGCTCCCCCGCCGCCCTCGACCTGACAGCCTTCACGACTACGGCCCACCGACGCCGTCCGCAAGGGCCGTACGGAAGTTCAGGCGTGGGACCGCCGACCGTCGACCGACGTTTTCCGCGTCGTAGGTCGTCGGCGACAGGGCATGGTGATGCCGTGAGCGACGACGACACGACCGCACCGGCCCCGAACCCGACCTCCGAGGAGAACCGGCACGCCAGTTGGTTGGAACTGTTCTTCGACCTGGTCGCCGTGGCGGGTGTGGCGCAGATCGCGCACCTGCTGCACGGTGTCCCGGACGTCTCCGACCTGGGCCTGTACGCGCTGCTGTTCCTGGCCTTCTGGACTGCGTGGATCTGCTTCACCCTGTACGCGAACGTGGCCTACGAGAACACCCACGTCCGTACGGTGTTGGCCGCGATGTTCGGTATGGCCGTCATGGCAGCGGCGGTACCGGGGGTGCACGAGGGGGACGACCAGCACGCGCGGGTGTTCGCTCTCGCCTACATCCTGATCCGGGCTCTGGCGAGCCGGGCCTGGCAGCACCGTCGGCAGATCCTTGTTGACTGGCCGGCCGCCCAGATGTCGCTCGGCGTGATCCCGTGGACCGTCTCCCTCTGGGCGCACGATCCGTTGCGCCATTGGCTCTGGGCTCTCGGTATCGCGCTCGATCTGTACGTCACGTTCGCGGTCTCCGCGCGCGACCTCGTCGAGCACCAGGAGGCCCGGGAACGCCGCGGCGATCGGCCCGCTCGGCGCGGCTCCGCAGGGAGCACGTCGTTCGCGCGGTCGCAGACGGAGCACCTGAGCGAGCGGCTCGGTCTCTTCGTCCTCATCGTGCTGGGTGAGGGCGTCGCCCAGGTAGTCGCAGCCACGTCCGACGCGGAGTGGGACAAGCAGCTGTACGCGCTCGCCGTCGCGGCGTTCTTCCTGCTGGCCACGTTGTGGGCGTTGTCCTTCGGACACGGTTATGCCGGGGTGCCGCATCTGGCGGCAGGTGTGCTGCCAGCCCGCGCGGCACTCCCCCTGCACTGTTTCGTGTCCGGCTGCCTCGCCGCGCTGGCCGCCGCGCTGGGAGCCGCGGCCGAGCACCTGGAGACGCTGCCGGACGCCACCCGATGGCTGCTCTGTTCGTCCCTGGCCGGGTACTTCCTGCTGAGCGGAATTGCCTGGCTGGGCCGAGCCGGCCGGGAACGGCGATGGCTGCTGTGCGTGGCCCTCCCCTGCTGCGTACTGCCCCTGCTGCTGGCGGCGTTCGGCGCGCATGTCCGCACCGTGACCGTGGTCTGGCTGCTCGTCCTCATCGCACTCTGGCCGATCCTCTACGAACGACGGTCATCGCTTGGGCGCCTCTCCGCGCGGAAACGGCGTGACCGCTGATCGGCCGATACCATCGCACAGCCGCCCAGGCAGGCCTCCACAGACAAGCCACTCGGTCGGGTGACCGCCGACGGCATCATCACTGCTCACCGGACCGAAAAGAGCCGTTTCCGGGCTTCGTGGCCAGTTCCCTCCTATCGTGGAACGACACAGTGACCCTCGGCATCGAACGGGCAGGCCATGCAGGATCCGGAGATCGACTACGCGGCGGTCTTCCGCGCCCTGCCCGGCATGGTGGCGCTGCTCACCCCCGAGCTGGTCTACATCGATGCCAACGAAGACTTCGAACGCCTCTCGGGACGTAAACGCGAGGAACTGGTCGGCAGGTACATCTTCGACGTCTTCCCCGAGAACCCCAAGGACCCGGCGGCCGCCGGCATGCGCGAGACCCGGGAGTCGATGCAGCGCGCGGCGACCACCGGCGAGCGCGACACCATGGCCCTGCTCCGCTACGACATCGAGGACCCCCAGGGGTCCGGCCGGTGGGTGGAGCACTTCTGGAGCCCGGTCAACGCGCCCGTGCGCGGCGCGGACGGCAAGGTGCTGCTGATCGTCCACCGGGTGGAGGAGGTCACCGAGTTCGTCCGGGCCTTCGGCGGCCGGGCCGACGACAGGCGGGCCCGGGTACTGGAAGCCGAGTTGTACACCCGGGCACGTGAGTTGCAGGAGGTCAACGAGCGGCTGCGCAGGGCCCACGCCCATGAGCGCGAGGTGGCCCTGACCCTGCAGGCGGCGATGCTGCCCCCGCCACGGCCGGTCGGCCACCACCGGGCGGCCGTCCGCTACCAGCCCGCCGTGGGCACCCTGAACGTCTGCGGCGACTGGTACGACCTGGTCGACCTGCCCGACGGCGGTATGGCGGTCGCCGTCGGTGACGTCGTCGGGCACGGTCTGCCGGCCGCCTGCGTCATGGGTCAACTGCGCAGCGCCCTGAGCGCGGCCTGCCGGGTCGCCGACGGGCCGGGCGCCGCCCTCGAGGCCCTCGGCCTGTACGCCCGTTTCGTCGAGGGCGCCGAGTCGGCCACCGCGGTGACGACGTTCGTCGACTGGGAGGACCACACCATCACCTACAGCTGCGCGGGCCATCCTCCCCCGGCCCTCCTCGACCCCGACGGCACGGTGACCTTCCTCGACCAGGCCACCGAACCGCCCCTGGGCGCCAGGCCCGAGCATGTCGTCCGGTCGCAGACGAGTGTCCCCTTCGCCGAGGGCGCCACCCTCGTGCTGTACACCGACGGACTGATCGAGCGTCGCACGGAGGACATCGACCGTGGTCTGGCCCGCCTCGCCGACTCCCTCGCCCACCACCGGCACGCGGAACCCGAGGCCCTGGCCGACGCCCTGCTCGCCGACCTGCTCCCCGCCGAGGGCAACACCGACGACACGGCTCTGATCGTCCTGCGACTGTGACGGCAGCTTCGCCCTTCGCCGGCATGACGAACTCTCCAGCCGGCGTGAACCCGTAGCCCCGCACACCACCCGGCAGCCCCGCTCGCGCACCGGTCCACCGTGTCGTTCAGGTTGGGGATCGGGTGCGTCGGCGTCGGCCAGCGCGCTGCTGCGGGGCGGAGTCGGCGACGCGGGAAACGAACGGTCTTCGCACGGCCGGGTGCCCAGGGTCGCTGATGTTCCGCAGCCGGTTCGCCGATCGGACCGGGAGTGTGGCCGGTCGGCCGACGCGGTGCGGCGGAGGTGCGCCTAGCGTCGTTCGGACCAGGCCACCGCGCTTCGAGGGGAATGTTCGATGGACCAGCGAGGGACGACCGGAACACACGACGACACCACGGCCGTGGTCGGAGCGACCACGGAGTTCGAGCCGGACGTCATGGACCTGCTCGTGGAGACACTGCGCCGTGCGGTCAGGAGCGAGGTGCCGGTCGTGGGGACGGACACCCTGCTGGGCGCGCTCGTGATGGGGGACACGGACGCCGGTGCGGCGATCGCCCCGGGGATGCGGAAGGCCGGTGCGCTCAGCGGCGTGATCTCCGGCCGTGCGGGCCGCGGTTGGGTGAGCGACGACGAGGTGCAGGGTGTGCCGGTCGCGGCCGGCGTGGAAGCCGATGGGGCGGAGGTCGATGCCGCCTGGCGTGAGGCGCGGTGGCGTTTCGGACTCGGTGCGCGCGGATCGGCTTCGGAGAGCGGTCCGGTGCCGCCCGGGATGACCGGGGCGATGCGCGGGTGCCTGCTGCTCGCGCTCGGGTCGGCCCGCGCCGAGGGGACCGTCTCGGTGCGCTGCCGGCATGTGGCGCGTGCGCTGCTGGGCCTGCCGGACAGCAGGGCACGGGAAGCCCTTGCGCTGCGGGGGCTGGATCCGGCCACCGCGGCAACCGTGCTCGACGGACTGGACGCGGGCGCCCCGGCGCAGACCGAGGGACCGGAATCCCGCGGTGTCACCCTTCTTCGCCGGGCCGGAACGCTGGGCAGGAGCGGTAACCGCCTGACGCGCGCGATGACTTCGTGGACCTCCGGGGCCGCCGTGAACGGCTCGCCGGTTCTGTTCGCGGTGAACGTCGAGGCCGTGCGGCAGGCGGTACGGTGCGGGCGCACGGCAGCGGAGCCGGTGGATCTCCTGCTGGGGATACTGGCCCTGGACCGGGCACTGTCCGTCGCCGGACACTCGCTTCCCGGGAGTCTGTCGGACGCCAACGCTGCTCCAACTCTGCTGCGCCGCCACGGCGTACGGCAGGTTTCCCTGGTCTCTTCGGCTTCGACGATCGCGTCCGCCGTCGTTCCCGGCGGCGCCGGTGTGCGGCTCTCCACTGCCGCCGACCGGACCTTGGCCCTCGCACGGCTGTCCGCCGCCGAGCACGGTGCGTCCACGGTCGGTACGGTGCACCTGTTGTCCGCGCTGCTCGACGAGTCGGCGACGGAGGCGGACGCCGGGGCCGACCGCGTGGTCGCACGGCTGCTGGCCGCCGGCCAGGTGGACGTGCCGGCGTTGCGGGCGGAGCTGAGTCTCCGGCTGGGCGCATGACACCGGGGGCCCGCCGTGCGGCGACCGCCGCCGCGGCAGCTACCGTTCCGCCCGGGAGATCCATGGTGGCGGGGCAGGGGTGATGATGAGTCAGGTACCCGAGGAGACCCGGGTGTTGGGCCCGTCCGTACGGCTGGGACGCACACTGACGGGTGCGCTCGGGCGGGTGCGCAACGAGGCGGTGGAGAGCTGGGCGGCGGTGCGGGCCGCCGAGCGCCGTACTGTCGTCGTCGAGGCGCTGGCCTGTGCCCTGGCGGCAGCCTTCTGCCTGCTGCCGCTGCTGTCGGCGCCCCCGGAGCGGCCGGTGTCGGCGGTGCTGGAGGGGATATGGGCGGCGCTGCTCGTCCCGGCTCGGCGCGTGCGGCCGGTGGCCACGGTCCTCTGTACCTCTTTGCTGCTCGTGGGTCACAACGTATGGACACTGGCGGTGGTGCCGCTGGTCGTGCTGTCCGCCACCCGTCGCATCGCACCGTCGCGGCGGGCGTGGCAGGTCGCCGGGGTGGCCTGCGCCGCCGTCGGTGTCCTGACCGTCGCCCGTGCCCTGGTCCGCTCCGAACCCCTGCTGTCGGAACTGGCGGGCAACGCCCTCTCCGCGGTGCTGCTTCTGCTGCTGCCCACCCTGGCCGGGACCCTGCTGGGGCGGCGGCGGCCCCTGGTCGGCCTGCTGCGGGAACGCAACGCCTTTCTGGAACAGACCCGCACGCTGACCGCCGCGGCTGCCCGTGCCGAGGAGCGGACCCGGATCGCGGGAGAGATGCACGATCTCCTGGGCCACCGGCTGAGCCTGATCTCCCTGCACGCCGGGGCGCTGGAACTCGCCGCCGCGCGGAAGGCACCCGCCCTCGTCCAACAGGCCGAGCTGCTGCGCACGACCGCCGGTACGGCCATGGGGGAACTCCGCGACATCCTCGGCGTCCTGCGGCACGTGGACATCACGGATCCGACGGGCAGGACCGGGGACGAGAGGGGAACGCGTGCGGACATCACCACTCTGGTGACGGAATCCCGGCAGACGGGCAGCACGGTCGAGCTGGACTGGTCCGTTCCCGACACGGCCGAGGTGGACCTCCGTACGCGTCAGGCGATCCACCGGGTGATCCGCGAAGGGCTGACGAACGTACTGAAACACGCATCCGGTGCGCCCACCAAGGTGGAGGTCAAAGACACGGGCGAGGGGATCGAGGTGTCCGTCACCAACACGGCGGCGCGCGCGGCGGACCAGTCCCTGGAGGGGAGCCGCAGCGGGCTGGCCGGCTGCCAGGAACGGATCTCGCTCCTCGGCGGCACCTTCGAAGCGGGCGTCCTGACGAACGGCGGCTTCCGCATGGCAGCTTGGCTGCCCACCCACGGAAAGCCCCTCGAACCCGCCGCGTTTGACGGCGCCTTCACCGAAACCCCTCCCGACCCGGCCCGTCCTCCCTCCGGCGGCATCGGGCAGGAAGGGGCCTCTGCCCCGCTGCCGGACGAGATCCTGACCTGGCCGCGAGTCCTGGGATCGGGGTGTGTGGCGCTGCTCGTGGTCCTGCCGACGGTGGGCTTCCTCGTCGTACAGCTAACGACGGCAGCCCTACGATGAGCCGATGATCCGAGTCCTGATCGCCGACGACGAGGCACTGATGCGCGCGGGAATCCGGCTGATCCTGGAGAACGCAGAGGACATCGAGGTGGTCGCCGAGGCGGGCGACGGCCGGGAAGCCGCCGCGGCATGCCGCACCCAGGACATCGACGTCGCCCTCCTCGACATCCAGATGCCCACCCGGGACGGAATCGGCGCCGCCGAGGACATCACGCGGCTCTCGCCCCGCACCAGTGTCGTCATGCTGACCGCGTTCGGCGAGGAAGCGAGCGTCACGCGTGCCCTGCGCGCCGGTGCGAGCGGTTTCCTCCTCAAGGACACCGGTCCCATCGAGCTGATCCGAGCGGTGCAACTCGCCGCCAGGGGTGAACCCGTCCTCGCGCCCAGGATCACCCGGCAGCTGCTGGAACGGCACGTACGGTCCGGCCGCGACACCGAAGCCGCCCTGCGCAGGACCGACGAACTGACCCCGGCCGAACGGGATGTCCTGCGGCTGCTCGGCACCGGCCTGTCCAACGCGGAGATCGCCGATCAGCTGTATCTGAGCGCCGGCACGGTCAAGGCACACATCAGCCGGATCCTCACTCGAACCGGCTGCGCCAACCGCGTACAGGCCGCCGTCCTCGCCCACGACGCCGGACTGCTCACCGACCGTTGAGCCTCGCCCTCCGCCCTCCTCGTCTCGCGGCTCACGCCCATGTGCGCGCGCAACTGGGTCACGTCCGCGGGAGTGGTGTGAGCCGTAGAGATGACGGACGAATCCATTCCGCATCGTCGATCATGACTGGATTTCGCCACTTGACTGGCACATGCCATGACTGTGACCGTTCTCAATGTCTTGCATCCGGACTTGCGTTCCGCATTCCGGACTCCATCCCAGCCGGGAGGTCCGATGGAAATACAGGTCACTACCGAGTCCGACAGCGATCTCGGTGAACTGACCGTGATCGAGATGGACGAACTGCACGTCGGCGGATCCCCGACCGCCTACAGCTACGTCGCGAAGAACGCCGACCGCCCCTCCGGGACGCCGGCGAGCTGACGCTCTCCCCACTCACTTCGGGAAGGGGCTCACCGTGTGCACGGACGGGTCCGTCCCGGGCACCTGTGAGCCCCTGCACTCTCCGCGTCGCAACCGGGTCGTTCCGCCCTCCGCGTCGTAACGGATCGCTCTCTCCGAACCAGGCCTCGCCTCGACACGCGCGAACGGTCACCCCATCATCCGGAGCAGGACGGAACGCATGGACCTGCTGTTGCTCTTTCCGCCGCTCGCGGAAGCCACCCTGTTCCCCTACCTGAGCCTGCCCTATCTCACCGGTCACGTCCGGCGCGCCGGCTACAGCGCCGATCAGACCGATCTGAATCTCGAACTCGTCCATCGCCTGCTCGACCGCCCGACGCTGGAGCACCGGGCGGGCGCCCTGCGAACGGCCTCCAGTCTGCCCACCTGGTTCCGGGCAGCCGCGGCCGACGTGTGCGCGCAACACTTGGACGAGATCAAGGACTTCGTACGGGAGAAGGTCCCCTCCCCCGGGCTCGGACCGGTGCGCGCGGTGCGGCTGGCACGGCAGGCCGCCCGGCTCCCCCTCGAAAACTCCCCCCTGTCACAGGTCTGGGACGACCTGCCGTCGCTGGATGATGCCGTGCTCCGCCTGGCCGAACTGCCGCGGGATTCCCTGGACTTCGCGACCCGGACGCTCCACGACCTCCTGGAGGAAACACTCGACCGCTCCGCGCCGCGCGTGGTCGGTCTGTCCCTGGCCTTCTTCAGCCAGGTGCCGCCGGCACTGCTCATCGCCCGGTGGATACGACGTCTTCGGCCCGGTACCCGCGTCTGCCTGGGCGGCCCGCAGGTCATGCTGCGGCACGATGACCTCGCAGCCCTGGAATCGGTCCGCTCCAGCGTGGAGGCGCTGTGCACCACTGCGGGGGAAGAGCCTCTGGAGCGGTGGCTGGCTCACCTCGCGGGTACCGCGCCGCGCTCCGACGTACCGGGAATGCGCTGGCTCACCCCGTCCGGCGCCACGAGCCCCGCCCGACCGCCCGCGCTGCACTTCAGGGATCTCGGCGCTCCGGACTACGACGGCCTGAAGATACGTTCCTACCTCAACGACATCGTTGTCGTCTCGGTGGTGTCCTGCGTGGGCTGCTACTGGGGGCGCTGCGTCTTTTGTTCCTACGGCAACCGCTCCCTCGAACGCGGCGCCTACCAGCAGGCCTCGCCCGAGCAGTTGGCGAGCACGATCCGGTCCGTCGTGACGCGCACGGGCATCGATTTCGTCACCGTCGTGGACGAGAACACGAATCTGCGGCTGCTCGTCCAAGCCCTGCGCCTGCTGCGCGAGGACGGCCCGCGCATCCGCTTCAACACGCGCAACCGGCTCGAACCGGTCCTCCTGGACACCGACTTCTGCCGGGAGCTCGCGGACCTGGGCTGCGAGGGCATGGCCATCGGCTACGAAGGAACATCACAGCGCGTCCTGGACAGACTCGACAAGGGCGTGCGCGCAGCCGACTTCCAGACCATCCTCGACAACCTCGCGGCGGTCGACATACGGGTCAACTTCTCGGTGATGGGAGGGCTGCTGGACGAAACGGCTCAGGAAGCCGCCGAGTCACTTGGCTTCCTCGAACGCAACAGGGACAGGTTCTCCATCGACGTCCTGGAGCTCCTGGTCGTCGAACCCGGTACCCGTCTCGCCGCCCACCCCGAGCGGCACGGCGTGGTCCTCGGGGATTCCGCTTCGCTGGCGGACAACCGAGAACTCAACTACCTGGGCGGCAGAGTCGGCCGACCGCATGCGGTCCCCGGCGGAGCCGGGCGGGCGGAGGCACTGCGACGGCTGAGAAGAATGCGCCACCCGGCATCCGCTCCCCGCCCCCGGAGAATCCCGTCTCCCGCCACGGAACCGGGCCCACCGCCCGGACCCGACGTCCTGTTCCCGCACTCGTGGACACGGGTCGTTCCCCAACGTCTCAGCCCGGACCCCGGTTCCCTTCTCCTGGCCGACCTCGTCCGGGAACAGATCTACTCCCTGCCCGACGACCACGTGGTGTGCGGCCCCGAACCGGGGGATCCGCTCATCGCCCTGAGTCCGCGGGGAAGGCATCTGCTCGACAAGCTCCGCGTCGTGGAAGCCGGCTCCGTCAGCCGGGAACCGACATCGGCCCACCGTGAGCCCCGCTGAAGGAGCCCTGAGTGCACATCACGCTCATCAACATGCCCTGGGCGTCGATCGACTTCCCCTCCCTCGCCCTCGGCATCCTCAAGCGCCGCGTCACGGACGAGTTCCCGGCCGACCGGATCGACGTCGTCCACGCCAACCTCGACTATCTGGACTGGATCACCGAGCGCGTCGGACTGACCCGGGCGGAGTACGAGTTCTGCTGGAGTTCGTACTTCACCGGGTACAGCGAGTGGATCTTCTCGTCGGCTCTCTACGACGACCCGCACTGGCGCGACTCCGAGTTCGCCGATCTGGTCCTCGACACCGTGCCCGAGGAGATGCTCGCCAAGGGCAGGGCGCTGCACGCTCTGGCACCCGAGTACGTGGCCGACCTGGTCGGCAGGGTCCTCGCCGACCGGCCGGACGTCGTCGCGTTCTCGACGACCTTCGCCCAGAACAGCGCGGTGCTGGCCGCGGCACGGCTGGTGAAGCGCCTCGCCCCGCACGTCACGGTGGTGCTCGGCGGCGGGAACTGCGACGGGCCCCAAGGGGCCGCGCTGCACAGGGGATTCCCCTTCGTCGACTTCGTCTGCCGCGGTGAGGGCGAGGTCGCCTTCCCCCAACTCCTGGCCTGCGTCCGGGACTCGGCGGACCCCTCCGGCATCCCCGGCCTGTGCTGGCGCGACGCGCAGGGAATGTCGCACGCCAACCCGATGAGCGCGGCCCCGCTGCCACAGTCGGCGCTGGTCGTGCCCGACTACACGGACTACTTCGAGCAGCACGCGGCAGCACGGGCCGGCTCCCTGGCCGAGCCCCACTTGGTGGTCGAGAGCTCGCGCGGCTGCTGGTGGGGGCAGAAGCACCACTGCACCTTCTGCGGTCTCAACGGCTCCTTCATGGAGTTCCGCAGCAAGAGTCCCGACCGGTTCGTGGACGAACTGATCGAGATGACCGCACGCCACCGCGTACTCAATGTGGCCGTGGCGGACAACATCCTCGACATGACGTATCTGAGGTCGGCCGTCCCGAGGCTCATCGAGGCGGGGTACGACCTGCGCATCAGCTACGAGATCAAGTCCAACATGCGCCGCGAACAGCTCGCCTCCCTGATCGAGGCCGGCATCCACTACGTGCAGCCCGGCATCGAGAGTCTCAGCACCCGGGTACTGGGGTTGATGGACAAGGGGGTGACCGGCTGCCAGAACGTCCGCATGCTGCGCGACGCCCAGTCGGTCGGTCTGGGAGTCGTGTGGAACTACCTGTTCGGCTTCCCCGGCGAGACGGAGGAGGACTACGACTCCGTGATCCGCCAACTCCCCGCACTCCAGCACCTCGCGCCGCCGAGCGATGTCACCCGCATCGCCATCGAACGCTTCAGCCCCTACTTCAACCGGCCGGAACTGGGTTTCGGCGACCTCCGGCCTGCGGCGCACTACGCGGTGATCTACGACCTTCCGGAAGGGGACCTCCATGACATGGCGTACCTCTTCGACGCCGCGCACCAGGGGATCACGGCAGCCTGCGCCGAACGTCTCCACAAGGCGGTGGACACCTGGCGCGGCTCACACGCCCACGGCCGGCTGACCCAGTGCGACCTGGGGGACAACGTCGTCCTCACCAACACCCGGCCCGGCTTCGAGTGGCGCAGCATGCGTGTCGAGGGCTGGGAGCTGTCCGCCCTCCGTCTGCTGGAGCACCCGCGCACACCCGGCGTACTCAGCACGAAGCTGCGCGCGCAGGGCCACGCCGTCACCGACGAGGACGTGTCACGGCTCATCGCCCACTGGCACGCCCACGGACTGCTGTTCGAGGACGACGGACTGATCGTCCACGTCGTACCCGTGGCCGCCAACCAGGATCTGATGCGCTGGGTCACCTCAGCGAACACCCCCGCTCTGGTGCCCGCGTTGTTGAGCGACGACACGCCCCGGGAGACGCCCGGGGATGCGTCAGCACTTCGGTGCTGGCGCGAACGGGACGCGGAGACCTGCGAAAGGAGCGGCATGCGGCTCGGCGACGTGCCGTACGAGAAGGTGCCCGCGCGCACCCTGGCACGACTGACCGAGCTGGGCGCCCGGCATGTCGCCCTCCCCGCACCCGTGCTCCTGCCGCACGGCCACGGTGACGACGCGCGGCAGGCGGTCCAGGCCCTCACGCACGTAAGGGATCTGACGGGGCACGGCATATCGGTCGACTGGGAGGTCGACCTCGGCCCGGACACCGAGCGATGGCACCTGTTCAGCCATCTCCATCCCCCGCGCACCGTGGCCGGCCCGGGGGGAGACGCCATCGTCGAGCAATGGCGTGCCGCGTTCCACATGAACAAGTGCGGCTACCGCAGGGGCAGGGGATTCGTTGAGATCAACGACCATCGGCACGGGACACAACGGCGCATCGTCATGGCCGATCCGAACGAGGGGAAGCTCTCCGCACTCCTCGCCGGCGCACCCGCCGACGACTTCCGGCCGCAGGAGATCGACCCGTTCCTGAAGGCGGGTCTCGTTCACCGCGCGGGTTCCCTCCTGTGGTGGATGCCCTCGCGCATCCTTCGTTGGCCGGCGGTGGTGTGAGGCAGCTGGGACGAACACGCCGCGGAGACCGGCCGCACCGGCAGGGCAGCGGTCGAACCGACAGCGGAGGGCAGTTGTCCATGGATGACGCACAGGCAATGTCACCGGTGCGGTCCCTCACCGCACGGGAGTGGGACCACACCTACGCCTCGTTGCCCGCCCACTGGGACGAGGAGCCCCACCCCGTGCTGGGCGAACTCCTGGCGGCGTACGCCCCGCCTCCGCAACGGGTGCTGGAGGTGGGGTGCGGCCTCGGCACCACCGCGCGGTGGCTCGCCGATCAGGCCTACACCGTGACGGCCTGCGACTTCTCCGCGCGGGCCGTCGCCGAGGCACGCCGCCGCACCGCCCCGAAGACGGCGGTCCGCTACGAGGTCGCCGACATCACCGGGCCGGGCCGGCCGGATGTCTTCCCGGTGGTCCTGGACCGCGGCGTTCTGCACACCTGCCCGACCGATCGCGAGCGCCGCGCGTTCGCGGCCGGGATGGCCCGCGTGTGCGGTCCCGGCGGTCTGTGGCTGCACGTCGGCGCCGCCGCCCTTGCCCCGGAGTCAGCCCTCGACCAGACGAACGGCCCCTCGTGGACGACCGAGGAGACCTTCCTGCGCGCGGTGTCCCCTTGGTTCACGGTCGTCCACCAGCGCATCGCCGACTTCGGCCGCCGGGCGGGCATCACCGACTGGCCGGCCCGGTACGCCGTACTGCGCCGACAGTCCGTAGTCACTGACGAGTGAGCCGGCGCCGTACAACGCGAGTGACCCGGCCGATGCCGCCGCGCTATTGCGTACGCGAATTCCCTCAAGGAATTCCCCGGATCGGTTTCAAGGAGGGATATATCGCTCCGCAGCGATTTGCGAGAAGGACGCAAATTGGGCGCGACGGGAGAATTCCGCAACCGTTTTGCATGGTGCGCGAGATCAAGCCAATTCCTACCAGCCGCCTCCCTCCTTGACGAGCCCGGACCCGTAACACACGGGCCTGATCAAGAGATATACGCGCCATTCTGGCGCAATTTCGCTTGCCATGCTCTGGACAGTAAGTGACGGCAAGGTGTTCGATCTTGCCGCCCGCCCAGAGCATGCCGCGCCCGCGGAAGCCAAGCGCGGTACACGCGATTTGCAAGGAGTCAGCCTTGCTCCATTGCACCAGACCTTTCGCCGGATTCTGCGCGATTGCCGCAGCGG
This sequence comes from Streptomyces xylophagus, assembly GCF_000716435.1. GTDB lineage: Bacteria > Actinomycetota > Actinomycetes > Streptomycetales > Streptomycetaceae > Streptomyces > Streptomyces xylophagus. Next base: position 675,274 of record NZ_JNWO01000002.1, on the reverse strand, counting down.
CAGCCCTTGCCCTCTTTCCTTCCTCTTCGCCAGCGGCACCAGCCACCGTGACAACCGGTCCGGCCGATCAGGCGGCCCCCTGCGAGATAACCCTGCCCGGCGGCACGAAGGCCGTCGTGACCGAGTCCGGCGGGCGGGAGACCGCCAGGCCCGCCGACGCGAGCGCCGCGGCGGTGGTCGGCGTCAACGCCGGCGGGCATCAACTGCTGCTGCCCGCACGTGCGATGGCCTCGCTGACCAGCGGCGCCGTCGATCCGTCCGCGTACGACACAACCGCACTCGCCGAGAGCCAGTGCGGGCTGGCAGCGCCCGCCGGGCCGACAGCCGCCGCCTCCGACGCGAGCTACCGGCTCGGTCGGCTGACCATCAACACCCTGGGCGACGACGGGAGTCCTGCCACCCAAGTCGTCCTGCTCACCAACCTGGACCACCAGACCGTGGCCCGGCCCTTCGTCGTCACCTTTGGCGGCACCGCCAGGATGGCCGTGCCCGAGGGCCATTACGCGGCCATGATCTTCCGCTTCGAGAGCGCGACCAGCTACCGCTTCGTGATCGATCCGAACTTCACCGTCGGCGACGGCACCGCCATCACCCTCGACCTGCGCACCGCGACGGTCACCGCACGGCCCCCGACGACCCCGCGCCCGTCGGTACTGGAGTCGTCGAGCGTGGGCATCGCTGCGGGCGACGGCGCCGGGACCACGGCGAGCTCCGGCGACTGGTTCGACCTCTTCAACCTCAGCTCCACCCCGGTGACCTACGCCTTCAACCCCTCCCGGCCGACCCGACACGGGCATCTGGCGATCAACCCGGCCTACGAGTTCACCTCACCGGCCGACGCGGCGAGCCCGTACCAGTACCACGTCGTCGAGCCGTTCGACCATGTCCCGGCCGCCTTCCCCACCACCGTGGACCCGGCCTCGCTCGCCACGGTCACCCGCACCTACGCGACCCCGGGCACCGACCGCCAGGTGCTCAGCGCCAACACCGCCGCCGCCCGCTGGGACGGTGGGAGCGGGCTGTTCGGGCTGCACGGGCTCAGCCAGGTGACCCTGGGCACCAGCCGGACCGAGTACTTCACCGGGGGCCGGGACCTGTTGTGGCTCACCATCCTCGACGGCACCACGCCCGGCTACGACGAGACCACGACCTCGCCCCGCACCTACACCCCCGGCGCCCACACCACGGAGAACTTCTTCTCCGGCGCACAGCACCCCGGCGTACGGCTGGGCAGCGCGGGCACCGCCGTGGTCTGCGCGGCCTGCTCGGCCACGGGCCAACTCCAGTTCAACATCTACCCGTTCAACGACAACACGCCGGGCTCCTCGGCCGGTCTGGACACGGTGCCCGCCGGCCAGTCCGATTCCAGCTCCCTCCAGCTGCTCCGTAACGGCACCCGCATCGCCACCGCCGACTCCGGGCCGCTGCTCACCACGGTCACGGTCCCCGGCGGCCGGGCCCGCTACCAGCTCGTCGAGAACGTCGACCGCGCGATCACCACGCTCCCGCTGTCCCCCTCCTCCCGGACCACCTGGACCTTCACCGCCGACCCGGGCCACGGCAAGCCCGTCCCCGCCAACTGGAGCTGCGTGGACGGCAGTAGCAGCTGCTCACCGCTGCCCCTGCTCTTCGCGTACTACGACACCGACAGCTCCCCCACCAACTCCCTGACCGCGGGACCGCACACGCTCCACCTGGACGTGGACCACCAGGAGCGGTCCGTCGCGCCCGCCGTCAACGGGGCAGCCGTGTCGCTCTCCTACGACGACGGCGCCACCTGGATCCCGGCCGCGACGTCCGGCGGCAACGGCCGCTTCAGCGCCCGTTTCACAGCCCCGGCCACCGGCGGGGACGGCTACGTCGCGATACGGGTCTCCGCCTGGGACGGCGCGGGCAACCGGATCGACCAGACGGTGACGCGCGCCTACCAGGAGCAGGAGACCTCACAGTGACCAGACCCCTCTACCGGCGGGTGCTCGCCGCCGCACTCCTCCTCGGCGCCGCGGTCGCCGTACCCGCGTCGGCAGCCACCCCGTCCGAGACCACAGCCACCTCAACCACCCCTACCACGACCGCAGTTGACGTCTGCGGCACCGCGAGACCCGGATACGCCCGCTGCCTGTCGCGGCTGCGTCCCGGCGCCGCGCACAAGAAGGCCGCCACGGCCACCCCGGACGGCGCGGCGTCACTGCCCGCCGGCTACGGCCCGGCCGACCTCCAGTCGGCGTACGGACTCGGCCCTGCGATCGCCGCCGGCGGCGGTACGGGCATGACGGTGGCCGTCGTCGACGCCTACGACGACCCGACCGCGGAGGCGGACCTCGCCGTCTACCGCTCGACGTACGGGCTGCCGCCCTGCACCACCGCCAACGGCTGCTTCACCAAGACCAACCAGTCGGGCGCGGCCTCCCCGCTCCCTGTGGCCAACGGCTCCTGGGCGGTCGAGACCAGCCTGGACCTCCAGGCCGCGTCCGCCGCCTGCCCGGCGTGCCACATCACGCTGGTCGAGGGCGACAGCGCGTCCCTGCCCGCCCTCGCGGCGGCCGAGAACACCGCCGTAGCGCTCGGCGCGAACGCGGTCTCCAACAGCTACTCCGCCGCCGAGAACTCCACCACCTCCACCTACGCCTCCGCCTACGACCACCCCGGCGTCGCCATCACCGCCTCGAGCGGCGACTCCGGCTACCAACTCGCCGCCCCCTTCCCGGCCGACCTCCCGACGGTGACCGCCGTGGGCGGCACCACCCTCACCCCTGCGACCTCCACCGCACGCGGCTGGTCCGAGACGGCATGGGCGCTCAACGCCAAGGGCTCCGCGGCCGGTTCGGCCTGCTCCGCCTGGTTCGACAAGCCGTCCTGGCAGCACGACACCGCCTGCCCCGGGCGTACCGTCGCGGACGTCTCGGCCGACGCGGACCCGGCCACCGGCTATGCCGTCTACGACACGACTCCCAACCCGTACGGCATCACGCCGGGCTGGTTCATCGTCGGCGGCACCAGCGCCTCGTCCCCGTTCATCGCGGGCGTCTACGCGCTGGCCGGCAACACCGGCCAGATCGACGACGCCTCCCGTCTCTACGCCCGCCGCCGGCACCTGCACGACATCTCCGGCGGCAGCGTCTCCACCAAAGGCGAGAACCAGGACTGCCCGACCACCAGCTACCTCTGCACCGCCCTGTCCGGCTACGACGCCCCGACAGGCCTCGGCTCCCCGAACGGCACGGCCGGGTTCTGACCGACACCCGTGACCGCGGCGCCCCGCGGAAACAGCAGGGGCCGTTCTCACTTCTGCCGAGAACGGCCCCTGGCCCGCGACGACACCGTCGCCACCACGTCGGCAGGCGGGCACAGGCGCGGTTCGTCACCTGACGTCGACGAAGTCACCTGTCGCCGTGGACGGTCCGGTGGTGGAGGTACCGGTGAAGACGAAACGGTAGTAGCCGTCCGTCTTGGCCTTGGTGGTGGTCTTCAGCGTGCCGCCGACGCCGCTGGTGACGGTTTTCAGCGCGGTGTAGGTGGAACTGCCCTTCTTACGGAACTGCAGCTGGACCGGCCGGCCCTTGTAGCCGGTGTAGGTGCCACTCCCCCAGTCGGCGCGGGTCAGCTTCCCGGTGACCGTGATCGTCCTGCCCTTCTTCACCGGCTCGGGCGACGCGTTGACCGTCAGCTTGGCGTACCGCTTGAAGTTCGCCGTGCCGGCAGCGTCGATCTCCGTCCAGCCGTCCTTGGTGTCCTGCGCCCCGGCCAGCACCTTCCAGGCGCCGGCAAGACCGTTGTGGTCGAAGTCCCGCACGGCGTCCACAGCGAGGTTCACCTTGCAGGTGGAGGTGGTCGGGTCGGCCGGCGACACCACGCATGTTCCCGCCGGTGGGTACAGCGGCAGAACGCCGTCGGCGTCGTCGGTGTTGGGCCCGTGCCACAGGTAGGCCCAGGACGCGGCAACACCCTCCGGGTCCCGGGCCGTCCACGTGATCGTGACGGTCGTTCTCGTGGTCAGGCCGAGCACGATGTCCTTGCCGCCGTTGACCACGACGTTCGAGAACGTGGTGTCGTCAGCAGCGGCCGTGTCCGCCGCGTGGGCGGTGGCCGGAAGCACCGATACGGAAAGGGTGGCCGTCAGGAAAGTGACGGCGACGGTCGGGCGCATACGCATGAAGTCCCCCCTCGGGACGCCAGGTTCGCCGCCTCCCCGTGTACGACGAAACCTGATGGTGTGTCATCGGTGGCTAGACCCGCGAGGGACGGTCCTGGTTGCCCTGTTCTTCGGATCAGTGTCCGCAGCCGCCGAGCAGGGAGACGGTCAGGACCCGCGAACGAAGACAGCGAGGAGCATCACCCCGCACGGTTGCACGCCTAACGCGTTGTGGGTTCCGGGGCGCCGCCCTAGATGATCGATTCCAAGTGGTTCAGTGGTCGTAGGCGGTCAGGGCGCGCAGGAGTGGCTGGTCGGTGTGGTCGTTGTGCCAGATCGCGGCGGTGAGGGCGAGGAAGCGTTGCAGGACGCGGACGGCCACTCCGCCGGGAGTGCGGACGCGGTGCCGTTCGAGGTCGAGTTGCCCCTTGAAGGTTTCGTTGATCGACTCGATGACCTGCCGCAGCGGCTTGAACAGCTGCGATCCGGGCCGCTCGGTCTCGCCTTTGCGGGCCGGCCGCAGCAGCCGGACACCCATCTCGGCCAGCCGTTGCAGGTCCAGCAGGGTCTCGCGTTCATCGGCCTTGGCCCCCGTCAGTGCGAAGGCGACGGGCAGGCCGTGCAGTGTGCAGACCAGGTGCCGCCGCAGTCCCCAGAAGTAACGCGTGCGACTGACGCAGTACCCGTACTGGGCCCATCCGGCCAGGTCGGAGCGCTTGACGGTCTCACGGGAACGGCCGCACTCAACCGGCGTGGAGTCCACGACCCATACGTCGTCGCTCCACAGCGTGGTGTCCCAGGCCGGCATGCGGGTCACGTGGCGGACGAGGTCTGCGGACTTGCGCAGGCACTTGTTGCAGCCGGGCTGCTTGGGCAGGTAGGGGAAGAGGTACCGCAGGTGGGCATGAGCGTGCCTCAGCCACCGCGCCTCGGAGGTGAAGCCGAGCATGGCCTGCATCATCGCCAGGGTCACTGGCTCGGCGTCGCTGAGCTGCGGCGCAATGCCCACAGCCGGCCGCCATGGCCCGAACTGCGGCGATCCCTTCAGTAGATCATCGGTCTTCACGTAGAGCGCGATCGCGAGGGAGTCCAACTCTGTGTTCACGCACCGCCATTGGACTCCCTCGCCTCGACTGAGCAGGGGATCGTGGCAGTCCCGGCGTGGATACCTTCGACTACGGTGTCAGCACGATCCTGCCGAAGACCTCGCCCGCGTCCATTTTCTGGTGCGCCAGCACGGCTGCATCCAGTGGCAGCACCTCGTGCACCACTGTTTCGATCTCACCCCGGCTCGCTGCGGCGAACTGCTCGCTCCGCACTGCACGCCGGTCGGCTCCGGTGACGGTGGATGCGCTGAAAGCGGCGAAGGACATCGACTTCTGGAACGCCGCCATGATCTTCGTGCCGAAGTCCGCCGGTGGCTGGCCTGCGACAGCGCCCACGGCCACCATGCGGCCGTTCGGGTTGAGCCGGTCGAAGAACGACGGCATGGCCTTGCCGGCCACCACGTCGATGATGACGTCATACCCTGCGGGAGCTGGTTCCCCTCCGTCGCCGGAGCGGTCCAGCACGTGGGTCGCGCCGAGACGTCGCAGCTGCTCGCCCCGCTCGGCGGAAGAGGTGGTGACCGCCACCGCGGCGGCGCCGCCGCGAGCGGCGAGTTGCACGGCCATGATCCCGATGCTGCCGGCCGCACCACGCACCAGGACCGTCTCCCCGGGGGCGAAGCGGGCGTGGCGGAGCCCGAAGTGGGCCACCACGCCGGAACTGCCGAGTGTCACCGCATCGACTGCGGACAGGTTCACGGGCAGGGGAACGATCTCCTCGACCGGCGCGAGGGCCTGTTCGACGTAGCCTCCGCCGGTGCCGGTGAAGGCCCACACCCGCCCGCCGATCCATGAGGCGTCGACGCCGTCACCGACCGCGGTCACGGTGCCCGCCACCTCGCTGCCCGGGATGTGGCCCTCCTTGAAGCCGTAGGCGGCCAGGGCCCCGCTTCGGATCACGGTGTCGACTCCACCGACGCCCACGGCCTCGGTGGCGATCACCACCTGTCCGGCAGCAGGTGCGGGAGCCGGCAGGTCGACGACAGCCAGACCTTCAGGACCTCCGTACGTCTGGATCGCGATTGCCTTCAATGCCGTCTCCCATGTTCTCGGACCGATCAAGTGCGGTCGTGCTCAGTACCCGCCGCCGATCGCCGCCGACGGCGGGAGGGGGGTTCACGGCGCGGCAGGGGTTCGGTCCCGGTGCTGTGCGCCCCGATGATCTCGGTGAGCTGCTACGTCTTGAACGTTAACGGACGCCCCCGTCCGCTTGGGTAAAGTGAGAGCATGCCCGACCGTTTGCCTCACACCCTGCGTTCCGACGCGCTGGACAACCGCGAGCGCATCCTCGACGCGGCCCGAGCACTGTTTTCCGCCGACGGCCTGGACGTGCCGATGCGGGAGATCGCGCGGCGCGCGGGGGTCGGACCTGCCACCTTGTACCGTCACTTCCCGACCAAGCAGGTGCTGGCCACCGAAGCCTTCGCGGACCAGTTGCGCGCATGTCGCGCCATCGTCGACGACGGGTGCACCGATCCCGATCCGTGGCGTGGCCTTTGCCTGGTGATCGAGAAGATCTGTGAGCTGCACGCGCGGGATCGGGGCTTCAGCGAAGCCTTCATGTCGACCTTTCCGGGGGCGCCGGATGTCGCGGGCCGTGAGTACACGATGAAAGCGGTCGCCGGACTGGCCCAGCGGGCCAAGGACGCAGGGTGCCTTCGGTCCGACTTCGTCCTGGACGACCTCATTCTCATCCTCATGGCCAACAAAGGGATCCACACCAGATCGACCGACACCCAGGTCATGGCCTCCCGACGCTTCGCAGGGTTGGCGATCCAGGCGTTCCAAGCCTGCCCTCAGCACGCACCGCTACCACCAGCGGCACGACTGGTATCCGCAGCACCGGACAGCGCCTGACTGTGGGCGAGCGGTATCCACGCTCGACGCACGAACCACTGAACCCCTTGGAATAGATCATCTAGGGTCACCAGCATGTCTCTACGTCTTCGCATGCGTCGAGCGCTGCCGGAAGCGATGCGAGCGCGCGACAGGGCCGCGGTGAGCGCTCTTCGCACCACCCTTGCGGCGCTGGACAACGCCGAAGCCTCCGAACGACTGGAGGCCGCGGCGCAGTTGACCGCGCCCGCACACGCGCACCGAGCCGCACAACTCCGCGCCGAGGCCGCCGCGTTGCTTCACCTCCTCGACGGTTACGGCACCGCGTAGGAAGGGAAGCGGCTTCGCCTCGCGGGCGAAGCCCCACCCCCACCGGCGCGTCAGTCACACGTCAGCGTCGGCATCCCCCAGTCCCCGTGGTCGTTGCCGTTGCCGTCGCCCGCGTCACCGACCTTGAGGTCGATCACCTGGGCGCCGCTGACGTCGACGTCGATCGGCACCGCGGCCTGTTTGCCGCGGATCGTCGGTGTGGTGACCAGGGTCTTGCCGTCGGCGATCACGGAGAACGTCACCGTGCCCGCACCGCCCGTCTCGTCGTCGACGCCGACGTCCGCCGTCAACCGCGAGCACTGTCCGGCGAGGTAGAGCTCGACGTCGCTGACGGAGTTGGTGCCGAGGCCCTTGGCGTAGCCGACGCCCGCGATGGTGATCGGACGACCGTCACCGGCCGCCTGCTCTCCGACGCTGGTGTCCCGTTCCACCGGGCCCCACCCGTTGGTGGAGGACAGGAACGGCAGGTCGCTCACGTCGCTCTTCCCGGCCGGCGGAGCCGGCGGGATTCCGCGGACGATGCGCTCGTCGGCGCCGACGGCCTGCCGACCGTTCTGCCGGTAGTGCACCGTGGTGGTGAGTGCCGAGGCGGACAGCAGCGTGCCGGTGGGCGGCTGGACCTTCCACGTGAAGGTGGCAGATGCGCCGGGCTGCACGCGCTTGACCGACGTGGGGCTCGTGGCACTCACGCTCCAGCCGTCGGGCGCGGCGAGCGACGCCGTCAGTCCGGAAGCAGAGCGCCGGTCCTTCGGCACCCGCACCGTCGTCCGCGCGGTGAACGCCTGTCCCGGCTGGGCGGTGTCCGGTACGTCCAGGGCGACATCCGCTCCCGGCCGCTTCGGCATCGCGTAGGTCCGGGCGTCGTAGCGCGGGCTGTCGTTCTGCGCGACGCGCAGGGACGAGGCGTAGCTGCCGTAGTTGGTCAGTGCGACCTTGCCGAGGCCGCCGGTGCTGCCGTCGAGGTTCCACACGGCGATGGCGATGCTGTTGTGGCCGTTCGGGTTCAGGATGCCGTTGGGGACCGGGAAGGTGTGCTGCGGGCCGAGGTAGTTGACGTAGTTGCCGACCTGCCAGCCGTTCACGAAGATCGTGGCACGGTACTTGCGTGACGGGTCGTCGGTGAACGTCAGCCCGAGCGAGGTGTCCTGGCCGTGCGGCAGGTCCAGCTTGGCGTCGGTGCGGTACCAGGAGACGCCTGGGGTGGTGTCGGTGGTCGGGAGGGACACGCGGTTCCAGTCGCCGTCCGGATAGCCCGGCAGGGACCATCCGGCCCGCTCGCCGTAGAGGCCGCCCGTCGACAGCGGGCCGCGGACCGTGTCCTGAAGGTCCTCGCCACCCCGTACACCCTGGAGGCGCCAGGTGACGGAGGTCAACGGAGCTCCGACGAGGGAGGCACTCGTCAGGCCGCGCGCGGTCTTGTTGCCGTTGGTGGAGTTGTAGTCCTCCTCGTGCCCCATGTTGACGGTGAGCACGGAGATGACGTTGTCGCCGGTGGACTTCACGGAACCGGCCGGGAAGGTGAAGTCTCCGCTGCCGGTGGTGGAGCTGCCCAGGAAGGTGCCGTTGAGCCAGACGGAGAACGCCTGCGCACCTCCTCCCGAGTCCGAGACCAGGTGGATGCCGGTCTCCTCGCCAGTGGCGTGGAAGCGGCCTCGGTACCACGTGTTGCCGGTGTGGAAACCGTAGTCGTCCGCGTAGAGGACCGGTAGTGAGTTGACGCCGGAGACGCTGTTGGTGGTCGCCTTGTCGGCCACCTGCCAGCTGGTGTCGTCGAAACCGGGGGCCGCTTCCGGGGATTCCTCGGCGTGCTTCCAGTTGGTCAGCGCCGGGAGATGTATCGGGGCGGCCACCGGGATCTTCCCGTTGAGGCTCCCCGTGTCGGTGGCGTGGGTGTCCAACATCCTGCCGTTCCAGGCGACTTGGGCGGCGGAGGTGAACACCTCGATGTTCTTGTCGTCGGCGTTGTCGCCGGTGAGCGCCACGGTGTGGCCGCCGTTCAGGCTGGTCGCCGTCCGCAGCAGGTGGGTGCCGCGCACGAGCACCGGGCCGCTCGCCGTGTCCTGACGCCAGAAGGTCTTCGCCGTGGCCTTGTCGCCGACGAGCAGCAGGAGCGGGCGCTTTCCGTCGCCGCTGATGCTGATGCGGATCAAGCCGTCGTGCGAGTAGTTCAGGCGGAGGTCACCGGTCGCCGGGTCCCAAGTGGTCGTGACCGTACCGCCGGTGGCGGTCACGGTGGGCTCGGAGGCGTAGCGGAGGACGGATTCGCCGTCGCTGCCCTCGTCGCCGTAGAGCACGGCGACGTCCCGGTCCCCGATGGTCGCGTTGGTCATGATCTCGGAAGTGGAGTACTGCAACTGCGCTTCCCCGAGGGGGTAGTTCGCCACGATGACGTGCGAGTCGCGTCCGTCGAGCGTGATCGCGGTGCCGGGCTGCTGGGGCACGACCGGGTAGGTCGGCTCACCGGCGGAGTCGCCCGTCGGTACGTCTATGGCATCGACGGCCACGTAGTTGTCCGTCGACGACGAGCTGTGGTTCCCGTCGACGACGATCTTCAACGTGTGTGCGCCGGGCGTCAGTCCGGTCTTCTGGAAGAGCACCGCCTGGTTCTCGCTGCCGGAGTCGTCGACCGTCGCCACCTTGGTGCCGTCGAGGTAGACGTCGGCGTAGCCGTGGTTGTTGGTCTTCGAGCCGATCCAGCGGATCGCGGTGCCGTCGAAGGGGACGGTGAGCGAGTCGCCGGCCGTCTTCGAGAACGACTCCGTGTGTTTGTAATCGCCGCCCGTGTAGCTGGTGTTGGCCACGTGCGACCATGAACCGGCGTACTGGAGCGCGGAGTCGGGGTCGTCCCAGGTGTAGGTGGTGTCCCCGGTCGGCTGGGCGTTGAAGTCCAGCGAGATGTGGGTCTTGTCGACCGCGGTGGACGTGGAGTTGCCGTGCCGCAGGACGTGGAACTGGGTCTTGGTGTCGGGATTCATCCGGGCGGTGTCGACGACCGCGGAGTCGTCCGGCGGTGTGGCCCTGATCGCCTCGGTCTTGGTCAGCGGGGCGACCGACTGCGTGAAGTACCCGATGAGTTTGTCCTCGTCGTACTTCGGATCGAGCTGGCGGGTCTCGCGGATCGCGGCTCCGTAGTCGTACGACGTGTAGTTCTCGGGCATGCCCAGCCAGCCCCAGTTGGTGCCGCCGTAGGTCATGTAGAAGCTCTGCGCGGTCGCACCGACGGCGATGTTCTGCTTGTAGAAGACGTTGGCGAACTGGTCGTTGATCAGCTGGGCGCACTTGTCGTAGCCCGGTCCGCCCCACGGGTCGAAGGCGCCGCCCTGGAACTCCGGTGAGTACAGCGGTTTTCCGGCCGGGTGGTCGTAACTGATGTCGGGGACGCCGTTCCACTTCGCGGGGTTGGAGCAGTCGAAGCCCTGGGGGTAGGAGTCCGGGCCGTCGATGTCCAGGGCGCCCGTACCGGAGTTGAAGGTGCCGTTGTTGTTGCCGGCCAGCGGGACCGTGATGCCGTCCGCGCGGGCCTTGTCCTCCAGGTGCTGCATGTAGGAGCGGCCAGCGGCCGAGCCGTTGTAGTACTCGTTCTCGACCTGATAGGCGATCACCGAGCCGGTGCCGTTGGTCAGTTGGTGACGGGCGATGATCCGGTCGATCTGTGTCAGCCACTCGTCCGCGTACTTCAGGAACTGCGGATCGTCGCTGCGGTTGTTGCCTGCCTTGGTGGTCAGCCAGCCGGGGAGGCCGCCGCTGTCGACCTCCGCGTTGATGTACGGCGCCGGGCGGGCGATGACGTAGAGGCCGGCCTCCTGCGCCATGTCCAGGAGCTTGTCGACGTCCCGCACCCCGGTGAAGTCGTACACGCCCGGCTTGGGCGAGTGGTAGCCCCAATCGAAGTACAGGGAGGTGGAGTTGAAGCCGGCGGCCTTCATCTTCTGGAAGATGTCGCGCCACAGGTCCGGGCTCGGGAGCCGGAAGTAGTGGAACTCGCCGGACCACAGGTAGGTGCGTTGGCCGTCGACGAGGAACGAGTAGCCGTCGAGTGTCACGGTGTGCGTCTGCGGAGCGACGGCGGGCGGCGGCTGCTCGCCGACGTCCTGCGCCGCGGCCGTGGCCGGGGCGGTCAGGCCCGCCGCCAGGGCGATGGTCGCGGCTGTCGCGAGGACCGCCCTCCACCAGCGACGGCGACCGGGTCTCGCACCTTCTGAACCGTTCCGACCATCCCGCACGGCGGCCTCCAGACCGACTGGGCGCACAGCATCAAACAGACTCAGGCAAAGCCGAACAGTAAAGGTGCGCAAGGCGCACCACAATGGGGCGGGATAAGACAGTTGAGGGGCCGGTTCCCGGGCTCGCGTCCGGGAACCGGCCCGGCGTCATCAGGACCACCGGTGCCTCAACTGACCGTGCTACTGGCCGAATCCGTACGCGAACAGGTGGGCGGCGCCCGACGAACCCGTCACCGGCAGCGTGATCGACGCGACCTGCTTGGACGTGTCCAGCGGGACCTTCGTGGCGAAGACGTAGGCCTTGACGTTGTCCCGGCCGCCGCTCCCGGTGTTCCGGTAGGGCGTCGTGACGGCGGTCGTGTCCCCCGGGAGCGGTGTGCTGCCGCCGCCGTTGAGCGTCCAGTCCGAGAAGCCGACTGTCGCCTTCGAGGAGGTGCCGTCGGTGTAGGTGACGGTCACCGTGCCCGAGACTCCACTGCCGTCGGTCGGCGCGTTGGTCGCGGTGCCCAGCAGGCCCAGCGACGCGCCCGACGTTCCGGCCGGCATCGGGATGCTCTGGCCGGCCATCTCCAGGTTGTCCAACTGCCCGGACGTCACGGTCGGCCAGGTGTAGGAGATGCCGTCGGCGGTGACGGTGGAGCCGTTCGTGACGCCGGCCGCCGACAGGGCGTTCTGCGAGAACGCCCAGCCACCGTTGTCGAAGCCGCCCGAGAAGGTGGTGCCGTCGGGGTAGATGCCTTCATTGGTGTCGTACGGCCACAGCGCACCGGCCTTGGCCACGGCCACGCGGAGGGTCGCCCCGCTCAGTGCCGCACCGGTGCTGTGGTCGGTGAGCGCGAAGGTGACCGGGTAGGTTCCCTCGCTCGCGCCCGCCGTCACCTTGACCTTCGCCTCTGCACTGCCGGTGGCGGGCACCGTCAGCGATCCGGACGAGGTGTCCAGCATGACACCGGAGGGCGCCGTCGCCTTCCAGTCGACCGTGACGGCCGTGCTGCCGAGGTTGGTCAGGTCGAGGGTGCCGTCACCGGACGCGCCCGGCTGGAGCACCAGGCCGTCGCTGGAGGGCCCGGTCGCGGCCAGCACCCGTCCGCCGCCCGTGGTGTCCGACGGCGGCGCGGCGGACGGATCGGACGCCCAGGCCTTGTTGGGCGCGGTGCCGAGCGTGAAGTCGAGCGTGCCCGCGCCCTGGAACTGCTGGTAGCTCAGCCAGGAGCTGTTCCACGCCTTGCCCTTGACGGCGAGCGCCTGCACGTACGGGGCGTCGGGCGCGGCCTGCGGAGCGTTGATCCCTACGGTCTTGCCGTTGCCGAGGGTCACCTTGGCCACCGGGAACGCCGGGCTGCCGAGGGCCAGGGTGTCCGTGCCCGGGGTCTCCGGGTACATGCCGAGCTCGGACCAGACGTACCAGGAACTCATCGCGCCGAGGTCGTCGTTGCCGAACGAGCCGACCGGCGCGTTGAAGTACAGGTCCTGCTGCGCCTCACGGACGGCCGCCTGGGTCTTCCAGGGCTGGCCCGTGTAGTCGTACTCCCAGGGGATCTCCACACTGGGTTCGTTGCTCAGGTCGGCGTCGGTGTTGCCGGGTTGGGTGATGTTGTCGAGCAGGCTGTCGAGGTAGGTCGAGTACGCCGTGTCGCCGCCGCGTGCCTGGATGAGCTGCCGCAGGTTGAAGGGGACCATCGGCGTGTACTGGGCGGACGTACCCTCCACGAAGCCGTTGGAGGTGCCCGGGGTGAAACCGCCCGCGAACTGGCCGTCCTTGTTCTTGGCCTGCATGTAGCCGGTCTGCGGGTTGAAGACGTTCATCCAGTCCTGGGCGCGGGTGGCGAACTTCTCGTAGACGGCTGTCTTGCCGAGCGACTTCGCGAAGGCGGCGATGGCGTAGTCGGCGGAGTCGTACTCGAGTTGGGTGGAGACGGGGCCGTAGAAGTTGCAGCAGTTGTAGTCGTTCTCGTCGAGCGGGAGGTAGCCCTTCGTATCCCGTACGGGCTCGCCGGGGCGGTCGTTGTTCGGGACGGTGGCCTCGTGCTGGAGGGCGGCGAGTGCCTTGGCCGTATCGAAGTTGGTCGCGCCGAAGGCGTATGCGTCGGCGATGATGCCGGCCGCCGGGTCGCCGACCATCACGTAGCTCTCGCCGTTGTTCGAGGCCCACTTGGGCAACAGGCCTGTCTGGTCGTACCCGTTGAGCATCGAGGTGACGACGTCGCCGGCGACCTTGGGCTCGACCATCGCCATCAGCTGGGTCTGGGAGCGGTAGGTGTCCCAGCCGGAGTAGTTGGCGTACTGGGCCTTCTGTCCCTTGGCCAGTTGGTGGATCTGGTTGTCCATGCCCATGTACTGGCCGTTGTCGTCGGAGAAGACGTTCGGGTGCAGCAACGCGTGATAGAGCGCGGTGTAGAACTGCGTCTGCTGATTCGCGGAGCCGCCGCCGATCCGAAGCTTGGTCAGCACCGTGTTCCAGGCGTCATGGTTGGCCTGCTCGACGGCGGCGACATCCCACTTCTTGATCTCGGTGGAGAGGTTGTTCGCCGCTCCGGCGTCGCTCGTGTAGGAGATGCCGACCTTCGCGTTCACCGTGGGGTTCGAGGTGGTGTCGAAGGTGAGGTACATGCCGTTCGCGCCGGTGGTGGGCGGCTGGGCGGCCTTGGCCGTGACGGATGAGCGGGGTACGGCTCCGGCGCTCGAAGTCGGGGACGGCGTACCGGAGTTCTTGTTCCCGCTCGGGTGGATCGTCGGGGCGGGCTTCGCCGGGACGGTGAAGTGCTTCTCCTTCAGCGGCGCCGACTTCGCCTTCTGCGGGGCCAGTTGGACCTTGCCGGCCTTCAGCCTGGTCGCGTCGGGGGTGATGGTGCCGCCGACCCAGGTGCCGCTCGCGGCGAACGGCCGGTCGAACTTGATGTCGAAGTGCAGCGTGTATCTGTTGGCGGCGCCGCAGAAGTGACCGCTGTCGATCGCGCCGCTGATCTCCTGGTCGTTCACGACCTGGACGCGGGTCCCGTCGATCTGTGTGGCACCGCCGCTGAGCTTGAACAGCAGGTTCGCCTGCTGCCCCGCGGGGAAGGTGAAGCGGCCCAGGCCTGCGCGGGTGGTGTCGGTCAGCTCGGTCTTGACGCCGTTCGCGTCGGTGACCTTGTAGTAGCCGAGCCCCGCCTGCTCGTCGGCGTGGCTGAAGCCGGCGGACGTGTTGCCGAGGTCGCCCGACAGTGCGCCGGTCACCGGCAGGACGGGCAGGTCGCCCGCGACGGGACAGCCGGGTCCTGAAATGTGGGTGAGGCTGAAGCCGGAGATCTTCTTGTCGTTGTACTCGTAGCCGCCGCCGTCGGGGCGGTCGGGCGTCGTGTCGGGACCCCACTGGACCATGCCGGCCGGCATGTCGGGGCCGGGGAAGGTGTCCACGGCACCGGATGTGCCGATGAGGGGGTTCACGAGGGTCGCGGGGTCCGTCACCAGGGCCGGCGTCGCTCTGCTCGCGGCGTCGGCGCTTCCGATCGCCGGAAGCGGAAGGACTGCCATGCCCAAAGCGCAGATCACGGCGAGGCGTTGGCGGAATCTTGCGCGGTCGGGTGGTGCGGCTGAACGTCGGGGTCTCAGCATCGGTTGCCTCCGCAGCAGTTCGTGCTTCGCTCATCAGGTGTCGGCGCGCCGAAAAACACCGGAATGCCGGCGACAGGCAACGGTTCCGGTCACTCCCCCGACCGACCTGACAACGTTGCCATGCACGAGTGTCGAGTGAAACGCGTGTGCTGATGGCGTGTCAACGAGGTCAACGAGACTTTCTGAAAGCGAAGTTCACGGGGAGGCGTGTGAGGTGGCACTGCCGTGGGCCGCCCGAGCAACTCCGGGACGGCGAGCGGATCCGGCCGTGGCGGTTCCGGCGGCCGGGTGTCCAGCAGGGGTACGCGAAGCCGACGGGCGTCGGCTCACGTCTCACGCCTCACGTATGAACAGGTGATCGTCGGGCTGAACCATCGGCGAGCCTGCGGAAGTTGGGGCTCCCTCGCGGCTGCTCGTGGCGCGTCACGCCGAGCACGCACCACCCCGAGCACGCACCGGCTCTCGGCGACGGCGCCTCGTTCACGAATGCCCGTCACTCTCACCCCGCTCACCATCGGGCGCAAACCCCATCGCAAACACGTCCTGCCGACGGCAGCGGCCCGGAACGCACACGCATGCCGGCACTGCGGTAGGCGTTCTGCCAAGGCTTTCCCAGCAGTTGGTCAACGTGGCACCGCGAGACGTAAATCCCCTGAGCCGACGCCCTTGGCATGATGCCCGGGTGAGCGTCGTCGTCGAGTTCTTCGCGGTTCGGGATGACGCGTCAGCGGCACTGGTTCTTCGGACCGGGCCACACCTCGCGGAGTTGAGTACGCGCACTCATGCCCTTTGCCATCCGGCAGCGTGACGATACGGGTCGGACCACGCCGGGGCAGGCCCCGGCAGAGCAAGGAGTCAGCAGCAGGTGCTCAGTACCTTCGCCCGCACCATCGTCCCCGTCCTCGGCCGTCTGACGGTGACGACGGGTACGACCCGCGGCATCGCGCCGGGCAGCATCGTCGCGCCGAACCACACCGCGCTCGCCGATCCCGGACTCGTTCTGGCCGCCTTGCACCGCCTTGGCACCGAGCCGGTCGTCCTCGCGACCGCGGGCCTGTGGAAGATCCCGTTCCTCGGCCCCCGCCTCACCCGCGAGGGCCACATACCGGTGCACCGGGGCAGCCGTAGCGCGGCGGCGGCCCTGGATCTGGCGGCGGAGGCAATCGCCGCCGGCCGGGTCGTGGTGATCTATCCCGAAGGTGGACTTCCCCGCCGCCGGGACTCCGGGGACCGCGAACCCGGTGTCTTCCGCACCGGCCTGGCCCGCCTCGCACTCGCCACCGGCGCGCCCGTCGTCCCTCTCGGACACGCCGGAGCCCGCCGGATCATCTCCGGCGGGCGGCTCAAACAACTCGCCGGCGTCGCCACCGCACCCCTGCGCCGCCCGGACCTCCACGTCCACCTCGGCGAGCCCGTCCACCTCACCGGAGACATCACCGAAGCCACCGCACACGCCCGCAGGGCCGTGGAGAACGCATGGCGGCAGGCCGTGGGCCGGCCGCCGTCCTCCCGCAGCACAACAGTCCGCCCCACGTGAGCGGACATCGGCGAGCGAGCCGAACGCCGGGCTCATGCTCTCGCCCCCAGCACCCAACAGGCTTAATCCACCGTCTTGTTGGCATCAGCCGGAGTCCAATACGTCAGGGCCTCGGCGTAGTGGTGTGATGTCTGGTTCGTGCCGATCCGCCGACTCGGGCCCGCGGGAAGCGGACCGCCCGACGAGGTCGCGGTGGCGTTACGGCTTTCAACCGACGGGTGCGGGCTCGGGCCTTCCGAGAGGTATGTCGCGCATGCCACGCAGTGGTGAGAAGAACAGCCACAGTCCCGCGCAGCAGCCGCCGGCGACGGCGATCCACAAGGTGGTCTGGACGCCGAGGGCGGTGGCGAGCGCGCCGCCGGCCACGCCGCCCAGCGGCAGGGTGCCCCAGGTGATCCAGCGTGCGGCGGCACTGACCCGGCCGAGCATGTCCGGCGGGCAGGCGGCCTGGCGGTAAGTGGTCAGCGAGACGCCCGCGACGGTGGAGGCGAAGGTCCACGAGATCCAGCCGAAGCCGAACAGCAGCACCCACCAACCGTGCCCGGCCAGCGGAATCAGCAGGCCGGGCAGGGACAGCACGGTCATCGAGATCCAGCTGATCCTCGCCGAGCCGACCTTCCGGGCGAGGTAGCGTGCCGCCACGCCGCCGGCCACCCCGCCGACGGCCCCCAGCGCCAGCAGCAGCCCCACCAGGGCAGGACGCAGATGCAGGGTGCGGATCAGGAACACCGGGCCGAGGGTCTCCACCATGATGACGAAGAAGTTGGCTGTGCCGTTGAAGGCCACCGAGTTGCGCAGGATGGGGTCGCGGGTGACATGGGCGAGCCCCTCACGGATCTGCGCCCACAGCCTGGGCCGCCGCTCGGCTTCGGCCGAGGGCCGGCGTCGCTCGCGGGTACGGACAGCCGTCAGCGAGCCCGCCGACAACGCGAAGGAGAGGGCGTCGGCGGCCATCGCCCCCGCGGCGCCGATCAGCGCCACCAGCCCCGCGCCCAGACCGGGCCCGGCAATCTGCGCGACCGACCCGGAGACGGCGACCTTGCCATTGCCGTCCATGAGCTGGTCACGGTCGAGCAGCACCGGCAGATAACTCTGGTAGGCCACCGAGAAGAACACGGAGAAGACGCTGGAGACCAGCGCGACGGCGTAGAGCTGGGCGAGCGTCAGCGCCCCGACTGCGTGCGCCAACGGCACCGAGCCGATCACCAGGAACAGCGCGAGGTTGCACCAGATCATCAGCCGGAGCTTGGGAACCCGGTCCACTATGGCCCCGGCCGGCAGTGCCACCAGCAGATACGCACTCGTCTCCGCAGCCGACAACAGGCCTACCTGGAATGCGGAGGCCTCCAACAGCACGACGGCGACCAACGGCAGGGCGAGGACGGTGACTTGCGACCCCATCTCGCTGACCGTCTGCCCACCCCATAACAGCAGGAAGTCGCGATGACGCCAGATCGAGGGATGTTTTCCGTTGTCCTCAAGCATCTGCCCGATAGTGACATCACCCCACAATCCATGTCCATGCCAGGGCCTCGGCGCAGGCGTGTGATGCCTGGCTCGTTGCCGATCCGCCGGCTCGGGCCCCTGGAACGCAACAGGCACGGGCTTCCGAGATCATGAGGTTCTCCACGCGCCATGACCCCAGCGGGAGACCATGCCTACCGACGCACCATCCCCGATCCCGCCTCCTCTTGACCAGCTCCGCCAACAGCCCCAGGTTGCCTCGGAGGAAGTCCCGGACCTGCTGGAACTGCTGTGCCGGGTGCCGGACCCGCGCAGGGTGCGCCACACGCCGGCCGTCGTACGCGCGCTCACCGCCTGTGCCGTGCCGGCAGGGGCTACCTCGCTGCCGGCGGCCGGTGAGCGGATCGCCGATGCTCCCGCGCATGTCCTCCACCGGCTCGGCGTCGGCTCCGACACACTCCAGCCCCGGCGCACTCTGCCGTCGGAGGCCACGGTCCGGCGGCTGCTGGCCCGCATAGTCGGCGACACGCCGGACCAGGCGATCGGCAGCCGACTCACCGACCGCCGCCCCAAGTCGACCAGACGGCGCGGGCTGTCCGTGGTCGGCAAGAGCTTGCGAGGCGCGGCCAAGGCCGGAAGATCCATCTGCTCGCCGCCCTGGAGCACACCACTGGCCTGGTCCTCGCTCAGCCGGACGTCGGCGAGAAGACCAACGAGATCACCTGCTCCCTTCCCTGGCGGGACATCCCGCTCCAGTGGCCGAGTCACGGGCATCGGCCACGGCCGCTCGGAGATCCGCCGGATCAAGGTCGCCGCCGCCAACAACCTGCTGTTCCCCGGAGCCCGCCAGGCCGCTTTCTCGGAGTTGGCAACCGGTAATACGGGGACGGGAGTTGCCGAACTCACGAAGGGAGGTGAGGGTTGAATGATGTTCCCTTACCGAATCCCCAACGTCGTGGCGTTACGTGTCTTGGCAGGCCCTGGTTTTGAACTTCGCCATGGGGACAATGATTGTGGATTCGTCGCCGTTGTCCGAGATCTCGTCGTAGAGGACATTTCCTGGAGTGAGTCGGTCTCTGTCGGCCAGGGTGAAGGAGACGTTCCCCGATGACGACGAATTGTCTTTGGTCCAGCCGTAGAGGTCGTAAGTGACCTTGGCGGTGAGCGGAGTGAGAGAGGTCGTCGTGGTCCAGCCTGCGGCAGGAGAATCAAGGGTCCAGGTGGCGATACCGGCCTTGATGGGGTGGTCGGACGTCCACGAGCCGACCGTCACGGTCTTGTCGACGTCGGCGCTGTCCACGTAGAGGGTCGCGCCATCGATCCGGTGGCCGCAGACCATCATGACGCCGAGCAGATGACCGTCCCTGGTCACGGAGATGCCGGCGACGGCGTCGACGGGAACCGTGCACCCCGTGGTGGTGGCCAAGGCCACGCCGATCGCGACGGCACCGACGGTGTGCCGGAACACCGGCCGTGAAGTGATCGGCTGCATAGCTCCCCCTGCCCGAAGGCCGCACGTGGGCCTCTTGTTCCACCGGATAGTAGGGGCGAGCCGAATCACCAGGTCGTCGACGTTGGTGAATGGTTCGCCGAGGGGAAGGTCGGTGCCGCCGCCGCAGCCACCATCCGCGCTCGGCCACGATCAATGTCGACAGGGTCGCGACCGGCACCAGCGCGAGCAACGACAGCCCCATCCAGGCCCACACCACTCCTCCCCCTCCCCCGTCCGTAGGCGACGCAACCCCTAGCAGCTGCGCACCACAGCTCTGAGCGCCGTTTGGTGGAGCTCAGACACAGCCGTACTCCCAGCCGAGGCGTGACGCACTGTGCTTCAGGGAGCAGGCCACAAGGGCCCGTGGATGACAGTCGGCGCTTCGGCGTCGGCGCGGGCGCGGGCCGAAGCGGCCTCGACCTCGGCGCGGGTGACTTCCTTGTAGAGGCGTTGCCCGTGGGCGTCGGTGATGTCGATGACGATGGAAGTCCACTCCTCGGCAGGTTCCTCAGGCACATGACCGAGTTGGTACTCGGCGTCCCGGAGCAGTTCCTCCGTCACCCGAACTCCGGTCAGCCGCTCGGCAAGGGCGAGTACCGCCGCCTTGGTGTCGACACGTTCGCCCGTTTCGTGCTCGCGGTCCGACAGTTCGAAACCGACCTCCCGCATCACCGCGTTGAGGGCATCGGGAGTGCTGCCGTTCCTGACGGTGGGCCACTCGAAAGTGGTCCGGCACTCTCCGTCCTCGTACCAGTGGAAAAAGTGCATGGGCTTGCCTCCATTGCTGGAGTGCACCACGGCGCGCCCGCCCGCCGACAGGGCCTCCAGGAAGCCCGGCCGCATCCCCATACCGCCCTCTCCGAGGTGCAGGACGAGCGACCACTCACCCCCTTCGCCCGGCACGGTGAACGCGCCCGCGATGAAGGACTCGTCCCAGTAGTCCCCCGGGGCGAGCAGTTCATCCTGCCGCTCGATCAAAGCATCCACCCCTGAACACGCGCCCTGAGGCTCCGCCTCCATCATCCGCAGTACCTCCGCCGGGGCGACACCCCGCACCAGAGTCAGGGTGTACCCGCTCTCCAGCGCGTAGCGGAACAACCGGGAGGAACGTATCCAGGCATAGTCATGTGCGGTCACCGAAGTCATGCCCCGCAGTCTGCCTGCTGCCACTGACAACGCCCTTGAGAGCCAACGCTGTTGCGCACACCAGCGCTGCTGCCCGGGTCGCCTCGGCCAGGGAGCGGCTGGACGACTCGCTCTCTCCCCCAACGAGGCATGGCCCACCCCCGCGATCGACTGATCGTGGGGCTTCGTGATAATGGCCTTATGCCGCAGCCGCCGCTCGCCGTGGAACCCGAACCCATAACGGCCGATCCCCCTCATGCCGCAGACCGGCCTCTTCTCACGCAGTCCTGGCTCGATCTGGCCTTCCTCCATTGGGCCGCCGACCCGGCAGACGTCGCCCCGTTGTTGCCGGCCGGTACCCGCCCGGACACCCTGCACGGCGCCACGTACGTCGGTCTCGTCGCGTTCCGGATGCACCGTGTCGGATGGTTCCGCCTTCCTGGTGTCCCCTACCTCGGCACCTTCCCGGAGACCAACGTCCGCCTCTACTCGGTGGACGCCCACGGCCGGCGGGGTGTGGTCTTCCGTTCCCTGGACGCGTCCCGTCTGATACCCGTCGCCGTCGGACGGGCCGTGTTCCGGCTGCCGTACGTCTGGTCGCGGATGGAGATCCGCCGAGAGGGCACTTCGGTCACATACACCAGCAAGCGACGCTGGCCCGGGCCTCGCAGTGCGCGGAGCGACCTCGCGATCCGGATCAGCGAGCGGGTCGAGGATCCGACCGAACTCGAACACTTCCTGACCGCTCGCTGGGGCATGCACAGCACCTTCTTCGGCCGCTCCCGGTATCTGCCGAACACACATCCGCGCTGGCCGCTCCACCGGGCCGAGCTTCTGCACTGCGAGGAGAACCTCGTGACCGCGGCGGGCCTTCCCGCACCGGTCGGGGATCCCGTCAGCGTGCTCTACTCGCCGGGAGTCCCGGTCCGGTTCATACGCCCGCCCCGCGCTTCGGCCGGCATCGCCACTCCGTGACCCCCCTCCTGTTCGACGCCGACTCCGCTCCACCCGTCGGCGTCCTTATCCCCGTCACCCGAGTCGCAGGACGCCAGGAGCGCGCTCCTCGAAGATCCTGACCAACCAGTCGAAGACGGTCGTTCCGCGACCTTCCCGGGCCGCGGCAAGATCGGCGCCGACGGACGGACGGTTCAAGGGGTGGCAGCGTGACAAACGGATCTCCAACTGGCGAGCCGTCTCCGGATGGCCCAGATGCACGCGAGACACCCGATGCTCGCGCCACTCCACGACGTAGTCACCGTCGTCGGGCGTCCCGAATCCACCGCTGAGGCAGTCGGCAAAGGCGTCGAGGTTCCGTCCGAAGTAGCCGCCGGGTCCGTTGACCGCTTCGCCGATGACGCGCCAGAAATCGTCCAGTGTTCTGATCTGCGTGCCGTCCAGCACGTATGTCGCTGTCACGACTTGGACAATACGTAGGGGTGGAGCAGCTTCGACGCACGTGTGTGGCCGACCCGTGAGCCGGGACTACGGACCGGGTGTCGGCGGGCCTGCCGATTCGACGCGTCCACGGCCCACAGGGCACTGCCGTGGTTCTCCGTCACACGCTTCACATCCACAACATCCGAGGTCAGAGCGTCGCAGCGGTCCTCATCAGGGAGTTCACCGGAAGTGCTGCGCGCGGTCCGGCACCCGCATAGCGTGCGGTGACCCGGACCACTCCCCGCGTTCTCGCGGTCCGCACCTCTTGGGGCCCACGACCCACTAGGAGATCCTGGAATGTCTTCCGACAGCTCCGAGTTACAGCCGCTTCACCACCGGCCCGGACGGCACGCCTCCTCCACCCCGACCCTACGGCCGTCCCCTCCGCAGGGGGGCCGCCGCCCGGCGAACTGGACCCGTTCGTCGACCGGACCGCACCGCGATCTGCGCATGCTGCGCCGGGCGTACCGCTGGCAGCGGCGGGTCGCCACGTTCGCCGCACTCGGCTACTTCACCGTCTTCCTCACGCTCACCGTCGAATTCCCCTCGGTGATGGCGCGTCCCGCCCCGGGCGGATTGCCGACCGGGCTCTTCCTGGCCCTGGTGCAACTCCCCGTCACCTGGCTGGCCGTCATCTTCTACGAGGCGATCGCGCGCCGGTACGTCGATCCCCGCGCCCGACGGGTGCGCCGTCAGGCCGCTCAGGCCCGCGACGAGGAGGTGCGGCCGTGATCGACTTCGAGGGCTCCGCACGGTCGTGGTCGCTGGTGGCGTTCTTCAGTGTCGTGACTCTCACGCTGCTGTTGTGTGTGGTCACCGGTCCCGACCGTGAGGACCTGGACGAGTTCTACACCGGCTACCGGTTCCTCTCCCCGTTGCGCAACGGCCTGGCCATCGCCGGTGACTACATCTCCGCGGCCACCGTCCTCACGGTCGGCGGGATCATCGCGCTGTGCGGCTACGACGGTGTCGTACTCGCCCTGAGCACGCTGCTCTCGCTGCTGCTGCTGATGTTCCTACTGGCCGAACCACTGCATCACACCGGCAGGTTCACGATGGGCGACGTGCTGGCCCGTCGTATGCCCGGCCGCGCGGTACGCATCACCGCGTGCGCGGTCACCCTCGCGGCGCTGGTGCCCATGATGGTGGTGCAACTCGCCGGTGTGGGGCAGCTGTTGGCGTTCGTCCTGGGTTTCTCCGACAGCACGATGCGCACGGGGTGCGTCGTCGGGGCGGGGGCGCTGATGATCACGTATGCGGCCATCGGGGGCATGCGCGGCACCGCCCTGATCCAGATCCTCAAGACGGTGATCCTCCTCGGCTCCGGGCTGGTCGTCGCGGCGCTCATCCTGCACACCTTCGGCTGGAGCCCGCAGACCCTCTTCCAGTCCGCCGCGCAGAACAGCGGGGCGGGCCCCAACTACCTGCGCTACGGGCTGCAGTTCGCGGGCGGAGAGCATCCCGCCCTCGACATGGTGAGCACCCAGTGCGCCATCGTGCTGGGCGGCGCCTGTCTGCCGCACGTGACGATGCGGATGTACACCGCCGGCAGCACCCGTCAGGTGCGGCGCGCGATGTCCTGGGCCGTCTCGGCGGTCGCCCTGTTCATGGCGATCATCACCGTCGTCGCCGTCGGAGCGACCGCCCTCATCGGGGGCAAGGAGATCGCCGCCGCGGACCCGCGCGGCAACACCGCCTATCTGCTCGGGGCGCGCGCCGCGTTCGGGACGGACCTCTCCCGCGGGGAGAGCCTGCTGTTCACCACCGTCACCACGGCCATCTTCCTGACCCTGCTGGCGTCCGTGGCCAGCATGACGCTGGCCTGCGCCAACTCGCTGGCCCACGACGTCGTCGCCCGCGCGGACATGCCGCCCCTGCGGGAAATGGCGCTGGCCCGTCTGTCCGCCCTGGCCGTGGGCATCCCGGTGATCGTGCTGGCGGTCCTCGCCCAGCACCGCAGTCTGCAGCCGCTGGCCATCGTCTCCTTCTGCCTCGGCGCCTCGGCCATCGCCCCCGCGCTCGTCTACAGCCTCTTCTGGCGCCGCTACACCCGTGCCGGACTGCTGTGCACGCTGATCGGCGGCAGCCTCAGCGTCCTCGTCCTGATGACCGGCACCAACCTGGTCTCCGGCTCCCCTCAATCGGCCTTCCCCGAGGCCGACTTCAACTGGTTCCCCTTCACCACCACCGCCCTGGTCTCGGTCCCGGCGGGCTTCCTGTGCGGGCTGCTGGGCACCGTCCTGTCGGGCAGAAGGGCCACCGCGCGCGAACGCAACCGCTACGAGGCCGTCGAGCCCGTCCTGCTGGCCGGACCGCCGCATCCCCGCAGCGGATGAGTGCGGGCGTGCCCCCGGCCGGTACGAACCGGGCCGGTACGGGCCTACGGAGCCTCCCGTAGGCCCGCCCTGCACACGGCTTCGTCATCCGGTGGCGAACTCCCCCAGCGTGTCCGGGGAGCCGTTGAACCTGTCGTGGTCGCCGACCGTCGCCCCCGACGAGGTGTACTGCCACATCGTGTATGCCGACCAGCCCGCCGGGAGCGTCCCCGGCGAGCTGGCGTACCGGGCGACCCACAGGGGGTTGGTGGAGCCGAAGCCGCGGTAGCCGCCCGTGCAGAGGGTCCACCAGCTGGTGGAGGTGTAGATGACCGCGTCGCGGCCGGTGCGGGCCCGGTAGCGGCCGAGGAAGTCACCGAGCCAGCTGACCATGCCGACGGTGGACTTGCCGTAGCAGGAGTCCCCGTAGGGGTTCCACTCGATGTCGAGGGCGCCGGGCAGGGTGCGGCCGTCGGCGGACCAGGCACCGCCGTGGTCGACGAAGTAGTCCGCCTGGGCGGTGCCGCCGCTGGAATCCGGGGTGGCGAAGTGGTAGGCCCCGCGGACCATGCCGGTGTCGTAGGCGCCCTGGTACTGGCCGCCGAAGTAGGGGTTGCGGTAGGACGTGCCTTCCGTGGCCTTCGTGTAGGCCCATCGGGTGCCGCTGCTCCACAAGGTGGACCAGGCCACGTCACGCTGGTAGCTGGAGACGTCGACGCCTTCGGTCTGTCCGGCCCGCGTGGCCGGGGGTATCGCATCGGGCGTGCCGGTGATTCCGTCGTGGGCCATGACGCCGATGCCCATGTACGCGCTGCCCCGCACGGGTGCGGGTTGCGTCGCCGCGGGCGCGGCGGGCACGGCGGCCGCGGTGAGGAGGAGGCCGGACAGGACCACGGTCAGACGCAGGCGTGAGCGGCCGTACCGGGATGATATGGATCTTCGCATGCCATCCATCTGACCCTCGGTCGCGCCGCGTCGCACGTCATGTACCGCCAATGACCGCATCCCGGCGCCGGGGCCGGCCTGTACCGCCTCGTGCCTCGCACCGCCCACTGGGGCCCTGCGTTGGCCAACTCCCTTGACTCTCAGGTCACTTGAGATCCCATAGTGAGGGGTATGAACGAGCTCTACTCCATCGGGGACGTCGCCCGCCGCACCGGCCTGAGTGTGAGCGCGATCCGGTTCTACGCCGACGAGGGCGTCGTCGAGCCCACCGGCCTCACCGAGGGCGGCTTCCGGCGGTACGACGTGCACGCCATCGCCCGGCTCGACCTCGTGCGCACCCTGCGCGACCTGGGTGCCGGCCTCGACGACATCCGCCGGGTGCTGAGCGCCGAGACCAGCCTGCACGACCTGGCCGTCACCCATCTGCGGCTGGTCGAGGACCAACTGCGGCAGTTCCGGGCCCGCCGAGCCGTACTGCGGACGATCGTGCGGCAGCACACCACCACGGAACAGGTGAGCCTGATGCGCAGGCTCGTGTCGATGTCCGACGACGACCGTGACCGGCTCATCGACCAGTTCTGGGACTTCGTGACCGACGGCCCGGACGTCCACCCCAGCCAGGTCGAGCGACTGCACAGCCGGCGGCCGCACCTGCCCGAGGAGCCGTCCACCGGGCAGCTGGAGGCCTGGATCGAACTCGCCGAGATCGTGCAGGACGAGGAGTTCCGCACGGCGGTGCGGGACTTCTTCCACCGCACCTTCGGCACCGAGCAGGGCAAGTTGATGGCTTCACCGGAGATGATCGCCCGCGTCGAGAGGCATCGGAAGCTCCTCCTGAAGGCACGCGCCTCCCAGCAGGCCGGTGTGCCCGCGGATTCGCCGCAGGCCCGTGACATCGCCGAGCGGATCGCCGTCGACTCGGCCGAAGTGGTTGCCGCCATGACAGGTGAGCACGACGCCGGCAAGGCCCGCCGCGGCATCGCCGAGTTCGACCGGAACGGCAAGGCGACGCAGTGGCGGGCCAAGGCCACCGGACTGAAGCTGCTGACCCGCTACCACTCCCTGGTGGCGACGGTCAACGGCACGCCCAAACCGGACCCGGACCCTGAACAGGCGGCAGCGATCCGGGAGTGGATGGCCGCCGCCCTGCGCCAGGGCACGAATTGAGCGTGATCTGTCTGCAGTTCAGCACGACCCGATACGCGCCCTGGATGTAAGCATGGGTGCCCATCAGATGGCGGCGAGGTTGTTGAGCAGGTGGCCAAGCTCTGCCGGTGCTTGAATGTGGGCCAGGTGGCCCTGGCCGGGGAGTTCGTGGACTCCGGCGTGAGCGACGTGCTGCCGCACGTTGTCGAACGACGTTCCGTAGGGGGCTGTTCCGCGGTTGCACTGGCCGATGATCAGGTCGACTTGATCTGCCTGTCGCGCCATCACATCCGGAGGCGGCGCCGCGTTGAGCGCGCCGAGTTCGGCGTAGAGCGGGCCGCTCAAGCGACGCAAGATCGCCCAACCGTGCTGATCGGCCTGAAGATCCTCGACGTGCGCAGTGGAGAAGCCCGAGATCTGCCGATTGACGATCTCGACGCAGCGATCCCAGTCCGCCGTCTCCGCCGCGTGCTTCAGGTCCGGCAGCGCATGGCGTCCGAATGGCCGCATCACCGGCTCGTAGGCGATTACCTGGGGTATCGGGCGATCGTTGGTGGCCAGCAAGGTGATCAAGCCGCCGTAGCTCCAGCCGAAGAGCGTCCTCGTGCTGTCGAACTCGTCAAGGACCACGCCGAGGTCCTCGACCTCTGTCCGCAGTGAGTACGAGTTGGTCAACGGCCCCGAGGAAGCACGTCCCCGGCGGTTTACGACTACCACTGAGGGCCAGGCGTCGATGGCGCCCGCAACCTGACGCCACGTATGCGCGTCGCTCATCACGCCCGGGACGACGACGAGGCTCGGGGCATCCGGCTCCCCGTACACATCGACCGTGACCCAACTGTCCCCGCTGACCGGCAGCCTCTTCTGCATCGTTCGCTCCATAAATCTATTATGGAGCGAACGATCTACAATGCAAGCGTGACCGAACGCCACCGTGGACGACCACGAGCCTTCGACCGCGACCGCGCGGTCCTTGACGCCGCTCGCCTCTTCTGGCGACGCGGCTACTCCGGCACCTCGACCCGGACCCTGACCGCGGCCCTCGGGCTCTCCACCTCCAGCCTCTACGCCGCCTTCGGCAGCAAAGCCGGGCTGTTCGAGGAAGCGGTGCGGACCTACGCCGAGCGTTACCGCGAGATCTACCAGCAGGCTGTCGCCGAGAACGACATCCAGACCGTCATCGAACGCATCCTCACCGACTCGGTCCACGAGTTCACCCAGCCAAGCGACAGACATCCCGGATGTCTCATCAGCAGCGCCGTGATGACCGACAGCACGAGCACGCTCGATACCAGCACCTACATCGCCGAACTGCACAGCTCGAACGAGCAGGCCCTCCTCGTGCGCATCGAACGAGCCATCCAGGACGGGGAACTGGCCGCGGGCACCGACGCAGCGGTCCTGACCGGGCTCATCCAATCCGTCTGGCACGGATTGTCAGTGCGGTCCAACGTCGACACGGCTCGCGAGGACCTGCTCGCGACGGCACACCTTGCTCACCAGCTGATCTGCCAACAACTCACGTCACCAACATCCTGACCCGCAACACCTGGACGGTCGTGCCCACGCTGTCCGCCGCGTGCCCTGACGCACCCGTCCCCTCCGGTCGGCCGGTGCGGCTGCCGTCGCTGTGGCAGCCGATGATCCAGCTCAGCAGCGGGCCCGCCATCGCGGTCGTGACGACGGCCATGACGACCATGAGGGAGTACAAGTCCCGGCCGAGGAAGCCCAGTTGCAGCCCCACGTTCAGGACGATGAGTTCGGTCAGGCCTCGGGTGTTCAACAGCGTCGCGAGCGCGGCGGACTGACGCACCGGCATCCGGTTGAGGCGCGCGGCGGTGAACGCGCCGGTGAACTTGCCGCCGACTGCCACCAGCAGGATGAGCCCCAGTGTTCCCAGCTCGCCCGCGTTCAACCCGGACAGGTCGACCTGGAGACCGGCGACCAGGAAGAACACCGGCAACAGCAACGTGGCACTCAACTCGCCCAACCGCTCGTTCACTTCGGCCCGCAGCCGCTCACCACCGGTGCGCGGCAGGACCGCGCCCCAGAGAAACGCGCCGAAGATGTAGTGCAGGCCCACCCACTCAGTGGCGGCGGCCGACAGCAGCAGACCCACCACACCACCCGCGAACACGGCCGGGGTGAGTGTCAGCGCGCGGCGGCGGGCCACGAAGCGCCGCAGCAGCGGCCGTACGACGAAGAACATGCCCAGCACGCAGGGGACTGTGAGCAGGATGCGCCACTGGCCGTGGCCGGCCGAACCACTGACAGCGACCACGCCCTCCAACAACGACCAGGCCAGGACATCGTCGACGCACGCACAGGCCAACGCGACCACCCCCAGCGGGGAGCGGGCCATGCCCCGGTCGGTGAGGATGCGGGCCGGCACGGGGAACGCCGTGACCGACATGGAGATGCCCTGAACAGCATGAACGCCGTCCTGTCACCGGTGCCGTTGTCGTCCATCAGATACAGCGCGAGCAGCGCGCCCAGGCCGAACGGCAGCAGGACGGAACTGAACGACACGGTCGCGGCGAGGCTTCCGCTGCCACGGATCATCGCGGCGTCCCATTGCAGGCCGACGAGGAACATGAACACCGCGACACCGATCGCGGCCAAGGCACTGAGCAGCGGCGGGATGTCGGCCGGGAACAGGGCGTCGCAGAGCGCCCCGTGGAAGAGAGTCGGCCCCAGCGCGATGCCGGCGAGGACCTCGCCGATCACCGCGGGCTGGTTCAGGCGCCGGGCCAGGGCGCCGAGCAGACGTGCCAGCAGCACGACGGCGGCGAGGCCCAGAAGGAGGGACGAGGTCTGATGGGTCGTCATGGCGATGGGTCTCCGTAGGGTGGGGTACGGCCCGGGAGCATCGCAAGGGTCGCGCTGCGGCACAGCGAGAGCGGAAAGCCGGGAGCCGAGCGCGGGACAGCGGCAGAACCCGGCGGCCACTGTGTGCGGTCACCGGGTTTTCCCTGGGAAAGGCGGATAGCCCGGGAGTCGGTCCGGACGACCGAGGCCCAACACATTGTCCGGAGACGGGAGTTATCCCATCCTCTGCTGTGTCGCAGCCTCGTCCGGAGCCGGGGTGAACGCCTCGATGTGGTCCTGGCCCCACTGTCTGAAGGACCGGGCCGGGCGACCCGTCACCGCCTGGACGGTGTCTTCCACGAGGGCCTTGGCACCGGCTCGCTGCCGTTCCGCGCTCGCCAGCAATGCCTCGACGACCGGGGGCGGGCAGCGTCCGCTCAGCGCTGCACGGGCCTCGGCCACGGTCAGTTCCTCGAAGCGCAGGGGGACGCCCAGCAGCCGGCCGAGTTCGCGGGTCTGGGCGACCGCGGTGAGGGCCTGCGGTCCGGTCAGTGTGTAGGCGCGGCCTGCGTGACCCTCCTCGGTCAGGGCCCGTACGGCGACCTCGGCAACGTCACGGGGGTCCACACAGGCGTTGGGCGACGTTCCGTACAGCGCGCGGACAGTGCGCTCGGAGCGGACATCGGCGGCCCAGGACAGGGAGTTGGACATGAACGCGCGCGGACGCAGCAGGGTCCATTGCAGGCCACAGGAGCGCAGCAGTTCCTCGTTGGCGCGCTGCCACCGGGTGATCAGGTCGTCGGCCCGGGCATCGAGGACGGCCGCCGCGGAGAGTTTCACCACCCGCCGTACTCCGGCGGCGCGGGCCGCCGACACGAAGCGGGCGTCGTCGTCGCCGTCGGGGCGGTTGGTGACCAGGAACGCTGTGTGCACTCCCCTCAGGGCGCGGGCCAGCGACGGTGGGTCCGTGTAGTCCCCGGCGACCGTTCGCGCCTCCGGGAACATCCCTGCGGCCTTCGATGGATTCCTGGACATGACCCGTACGCACAGGCCGGAGGGGAGGCCGCGGACCACCTCCCGTCCCACCATCCCAGTGGCACCAGTTACCAGGACCACCGGCTCTTCCCCGCGCGCGGCCCGCCACCGCACCCGCTGCCCACCGTCGTCCATTCGGTCATGCCTCCATGTTTTACCCCCCTGTTTCACTCCCTTTGTGTCGATTCTGCGGATTATTCGACTTCTCGCATTCCCGGTCCGCCACCTGGCCTGTTGGGTTCCCCGGGCATGGCGGATCCGCACCCGAGCCTCACCCCAAGAAAACAGCACGGACGGTTTACCAATGGCACCGCCGAGAGTGCGCCTCCGAGAGCGCGCAGATCAGGGCGATCAAGGCCCGAACACCCCACCCCCGCACGGCTCTTGGGCCAGCACGCAGCGCCGTAGACTATACGAACTGGACGGTTTTTTAACGGGTGGACAGTCCATGCGCAACGAAAGAGGTCGGGACATGCCAGAACCCAAGCAGGACCGGGCGATCCGCACCCGCCACACCATCCTTGCCGCAGCGGCCAGTGTCTTCGAGGAGCGCGGCTACCAGGCTGCCACCATCAGCGAGATCCTCGCCGCCGCCAACGTCACCAAGGGCGCCCTCTACTTCCACTTCAAGTCGAAGGAAGAACTCGCCCAGGGCGTCCTCGCCGGACAGGATCAAGACCTCGCCGTCCCCGACCGCCCCTGCAAGACCCAGGAGCTCGTCGACACGAGCATGCTGCACGCCTACCGCCTCCAGACCGACCCCATGGTCCGCGCCGGTGTGCGCCTCACCCTGGATCAATGCGCCGACGGTCTCGACCGCGCCTGCCCCTTCCACCGCTGGATCAACATCGTCACCGACCTTCTCGACAAGGCTCAGAAACAAGGCGAACTCCTGCCTCACGTCACCCCCGCCGAAACGGCCGAAGTCCTCGTCGGCGCCATCGCCGGTGTCCAGGCGATGTCCCAAGCCACCACCGCCTACCAGAACCTCCCCCACGCCATCTCCGTCCTTCTCCGCCACACCCTCCCCTCCGTCGTCCACTCCTCCGTCCTCACCTCCCTCGACCTCACCCCTTCGCGCGGCCACACCGTCCACACCGAGATGCAGATCCCCACGCAGCAGGACACAGCAGAACGGGCAGCAGCGACAGTCAACTGACTGTGGCCGCAACCCCGTTGCGAGGCTCGAAGAGATGTCTGTGTGAACGCTCAGGCCGTTGACCGCCGGGCGCGAAGAGTGAACCGCCGTTCCGCCGCACCTCTGTGCGCTCTTCGCGGGGTGCCTGTCGCGCAGGACGATGCTCAAGCCACCACGAGCGGTGAGCGCGGATGCGCGTGTGCCGGTGATCGGCCGTGGGCCGGTGTGGGGGCTGGTCGTAGACGACACGAGCAAGGAGCGGAAATTGGCTGTGGTGATGTTCATGCGCTGGGCCGGTGTGACCCCCGAGCAGTACGACACCGTGCGGGACTCCGTGGGCTGGGAGGAGACCGCGCCTGCCGGTGGTCAGGTCCATGTGGCGTGGTTCGACACCCAGGGACTCAACGTGACCGACGTCTGGGACTCGGAGCAGGCCTTCCAGACCTTCTTCGCCGAACGGCTGGCTCCCGCGGTCGAGAAGGCGGGCATCACCGGCGAACCCGAGAGCGAGTTCTGCCCACTCCACAGGCGTTTCGTCTCCCCCGGCGTCGTCGGCGCCGCGTGAACCGGTAGTCGGCTTCCGAGCGGCTGCTCCGGCAGGGGCCTGACGTAGGGATGCGGGCATCGGGCGATGCGGGTGCTTCGTCCGATGTCCGCGAGCCGAGGAGGCGGTGTCCCGAACTCGCCTGCTGTCTACGGGTGTTGCGCACGGTCCTACGCCATGTTCCCGCCGGAGGAACCGGGTTCGGGACGGGCTCCGGTGAGCTCGGGCTCCAGGCCCTCGCTCAACCCGGCGCGTCCACGGCCCGCGTCGGTGCGCCAGGCCTCGAAAGCCCAGGTGGTGAGGGCGACGACGGCGAGGCCCAGGAGCCAGCCGCCCACGACATCGCTGAACCAGTGCACACCGAGCGCGATCCGGGTGAAGCCGACGCCGAGTACGGACACGATCGCGGCGCACCAGCACAGCGCCCGCAGCGCGCGCGGCACCATGGGCAGCAGGACCAGCAGGAAGATGGCGAACGAGGTGGTCGCCGTCATCGCGTGTCCCGAGGGGAAGGAGAATCCCGGTGCGTGTGCGACCGGGTCCTCCAGGGACGGTCTGGCCCGCTCGACCACGATTTTGACCAGCAGCCCGATCAGTCCCCCAGCCGTGGCCGTCACGGCGGACCAGGCGGCCAGGCGCCAGGCCCGGCGGTACAACAGCCATACGGTCAGCAGCGCCACGGCCGTCCGCAGGGTGACCGGGTCCCACACCCGATCGGACAGGAACCTCAACGTGCTTGTCCACTCCGGGTGTTGGAGGGCGGCCTCGTTCAACCGCCGTGCCGCGCCCGCGTCGAGACGGCGCAGCGGCTGCCAGTGTCCCTCGACCAGGACGAGCAGCAGGCCGAAGGGGACGGCGGCTACCGTGGCGACCATGGCGGAAGCGAGCAGGTGGATGCCGAATCTGCGGTCGGCCGTCCGGCGACGGAGGTCACGAAGGCGCTGGGCCGTGGCGCGGACCACTCTTCACACTCCCGGGTCGGCGGTGATCGGACCCGGTCGCCGCGCCCGTGCGGCCTCCAACTGCGCGGCGAAGGAGAGGCCCAGGAAGAGGGCGATGGAGGTCAGGTACGCCCAGAGCAACAGGGACATGAAGGCGCTGAGCGGGCCGTAGACGGTGTCGAAGGAGCCGCTGATGTCCAGGTACAGGCTCAGTAGCCAGGTCAGGGCCGTCCACAGGACGAGGTAGACGGCGGCGCCGAAGGCCAGCCAGGTGTAGCCGGGCTGTCGGCGTCGGGGGGAGCGGCGGAAGATCGCGCTGGCCGAGAGGAGGGCGAGCAGCAGGCCGAAGGGCCGGCGGAGGATCTCGCAGGCGGTTCTGGCGTCGCCGTCGAGGTGGTACACCGTCGCCGCCGCTGCGGCCAGGTCGCCGCCGGCCACCATCACGATGAACCCGAGGCCCAGCGGGATGCCGGCGCTGAGGGACATCACGAGTCCGCGCAGGTACTTCTGGTGGAAGGGGCGGTCGCGCTCGTTGCCGTAGATCCGGTTGGCGCCGCGTTCGATCTGGCACATCGCGGTGGTGACGTTGACCAGGGAGAAGAGCAGGCCGAACCAGAGGGCGATCTGGTCACCGTCGCCCGCGCTGTGGCGGCTGCGGGTCAGTGCGTCGTCGACGACGCCGGCGCTGGGGCCCTGCGCGATGCGGTGGATGGTCAGTTCGGCGAGTCTGCCGATGTTCTCCGTGTGCAGCGCGGTGGAGAGCCCGACGAAGGCGATGGCCAGCGGGATCACCGCCAGCACGGTCTGGAGGGCGAGCGCGCGGGAGTGGCTGAAGCCGTCGGCGTAGCGGAAGCGGACGAAGGAGTCGCGGACCAGCGGCCAGCGGCCGTAGCGGCGCAGTGACGCCAGTGCCTCGTCGGCCGTGAGGTCGTCGCCGGTCATGTCGCGGGTCTCGGGGACCTTGGTGGCGGTGCCCATTCACTTCTCCCGGGTGGGCAGCAGGACGGTCAGCGCGCCGGGCCTGACCTCGGCGGTGAGGCGTCGGCCGTGGGAGACCGGGTCGCCGTCGAGTTCGCGCGACTGCGGTACGGCGAAGGTGAGTTCGGCCCGCCGGAAGGTGAAGAACTCCACCGGTACTGCCTTCTTCCCGGTGCGGGTGTCCACGGTCGCGGGCCGCGTGGTGCGCCTGCGGCCGCGTATCAGGACGCCCAGGGCGCGTAGCCAGCCGCCGGGGCCTCGCGGGTCGAGGATGAGCAGATCGAGCAGCCCGTCGTCGGGGCGGGCCGCCGGGACGAGGGTGAGACCTCCTTGTACGGTGCCGACGTTGGCGAGGAGCACCATGCGGGCCGTGCGGTGCAGGACGGGCGCGTCGTCGAGCAGAACCGTCAGTCGCATCCGGGGTGTGCGCAGGGTGCCGAAGGTGGCGAGCAGATAGGCGGGCCAGCCGACGGCGGACTTGGCGCGGTCATCGGTGTGTTCCAGCATCGCTGCGTCGAGCCCGGCCCCGGACATCGCGGCGAAGTGGGTGGCGGTGAGGCCGTCGCCCTCGATGCGACCGAGGTCGAGGCGGTGCGGGGTGCCGGACAGTGCGGCGTCGAGCGCGGTGGCGGGGGTGAGGGGCAGGCCGAGGTTGCGGGCGAGCAGGTTGCCGGTGCCGCAGGGCACCACGACGAGCGGTACGCCGGTGCCGGCCAGGGCGTCGGCGGCCGCCCTGATGGTTCCGTCGCCGCCGCAGACCACGACCAGTGTCGCTCCGTCACGGACCGCGCCGACCGTCTGTCCTGTGCCGGGGTCGTCGGCGGTGGTCTCGATGAACTTCGGTGCGCAGTGGCCGTGTTGTGCGAGGATCCGCCGCAGTTTCTCGCGGTCGGCTTCGCCGGTCACGGTGGGGTTGAAGATCACGGCGGTGCTGCCGGGCTCGCGCTCCTCGACCTCGTCGGTGTGCCCCGTGCGCGGCGCGGGGACGGCGGCCACGGACCCGTCGGTGAACAGCGCACGGCCGACGATCAGCAGGGACAGGGCACCGTTGGCCATTCCGCCGATCACGTCCGTGGGGTGGTGCATGCCCCGGTAGAGGCGGGAGACGCCGACGATCAGCGGCACGAGGAACAGCAGGCCGGCCAGCGGCCACCGCCACGGCCTGCGGACCCGGGATAGCACGAGCACCGCGAGTCCGGCGTAGAGCGCGGTGGCCGCGCCGGTGTGGCCGGAGGTGTAGCTGGACGTGGGCGGGGACGCGTCGAGGCGGTGCACGTGCGGGCGGGCGCGGTCCACCGACTCGGTGATGGCCAGGAACACCAGGGCCTGGAGGGAGACGGCGACGGCGAGGAAGACCGCCTGACGCCACATCGGCAGCCGGGGCAGGAGCAGCAGGGCCACGCAGCTCAGCAGGGTGATCGCGATCACCGTGAGGGTGTTGCCCGCCTCCGAGCCGAGGTACGACAGGGTGGTGAGCGTGCCGGTACGGATCCGTACGAGGCCCTCGTTGACGTGGTCCTCGACCGTCAGCGGCCACACGGTGCGGGCCGGGCCCGTGATCAGGAGCCCGAAGCCCACCATCAGGGCGGCCTGACAGACGGTCAGTACGCCGATGCGCGCCGCGGTGGTGCCGGTACCGCGGGGCAGCACGGGCGAGCGGCCGGGCCGGACCACCTCGGGTTCTTCCCCGGTCGCTCCAACTGCTCTGTCCGGCACGGCGGTCGGCATCGGGGCTCCCACGGGTCGGCGCCTCGCGGCGGTCCACGGCCGGGTGGCGTTCGCACCCGATCCATCGCCGTCTGCCCCCGAAGCGGACGCGCAGACACCCCCTCACGTGGGAATCCATGAGCCAACGCCCCATGCGTGCACGGAAGGTGCCGATGGGGCGTCGATCGACGGCCCGGGGGCCGACGTCGCGTGAAGCGGATCCGCGGCCCCTGGATCCATCAGCCGCACCGTCACAAACCAGCCAGGCTCCGTCTCTTCACAGCGAACCCATGAGTAGCCCGTGTCGCAGCTGTTACTTTCCCCTTCAAGATCCTCCGGATCTCCCGTGCCTCCCCGCTCACACATCCCCCACCGAGGTCGCCATGCCCAACTCCCCCTCCACCGACCGTACGAGCGGACGTCACCGCAGGAGCAGAGCGATCAACCCGGCGCTCCTCCGCGCCGCCGTCATCGCGGTGACCGCCCCCGTCGCCGGGACGATCCTGTTCGGCACGTCCGCCTTCGCCGCCGACCAGACGGTCGCCAAGGCCGCCGCCGCGACGCTCGATCCCGCCGAGCAGAAGATCGCGGACAACCTCGACACCCGCATCCAGGACACCCGTCTGGGCACCACACTCAGCGGTGTCGTCATCGACGCCGAGACCAACAAGGTCGTGTGGGGCCATGACGCGACCACCGCGCTGATGCCCGCGTCCAACACCAAACTCGCCACCTCGACCGCCGCGTTGACGGTCCTCGGCCCCGACCACCGCTTCACCACGAAGGTCGTCTACGACGCCGGCACCCTCACCCTGGTCGGCGGCGGGGACCGCACCCTGACCTCCGCCGACCTCACCGCGATGGCCAAGACCGCCGTCGCGGGGCTGCAGAGCGC
The DNA here is from genome assembly GCF_000716435.1 of Streptomyces xylophagus. Taxonomy (GTDB): domain Bacteria; phylum Actinomycetota; class Actinomycetes; order Streptomycetales; family Streptomycetaceae; genus Streptomyces; species Streptomyces xylophagus. Next base: position 638,546 of record NZ_JNWO01000002.1, on the reverse strand, counting down.
GGGTCTGACCTCGGTGAAGGTGCAGGTCGACGACAGTCTCTTTCCCGCGCCCACGCTCGCGGTCGGCTGGAACGACGGCTACTACCCCGACTCCATCGCCCCGGTACGGGCACTGGTGGTCGACGGCCGCCACGTCACGGACACGTCCCTGGACGCCGGTCAGACCTTCGCCAGGCTCCTCACCCAGCAGGGCGTCACCGTCACCGGGAGCGTCGCCCACGGCATCGCCGGCACCACGGCGGTCCCCGTGGCTCAGCACGACTCCGCCACGCTGTCAGTCATCGTGGAGCACATGCTCAAGGTGAGTGACAACGATATCGCCGAGACACTGCTGCGGACCACGGCGCTCGCCGCCGGCCGCCCGGCCACCTTCGAGGACGGCACGGCGGTCGTACGGCAGGTACTCACCCAATACGGCGTGTCCCTGGCCAACTTCGAGATCCACGACGGCAGCGGACTGTCCCGCTCCAACCGCATCCCGGCACAGACCATCGCCGACATCCTCGACCTGGCCGACGACCCAGCCAACAGCCCGACCCTGAAGTACATCGTGGACGGGTTGCCCGTCGCGGGCGAGGCGGGTTCGACGCTGGGCCCCGAGTGGGGCCGGTTCGACACCGCGGACTCCCAGTGCGCCGTCGGAAAGGTCAGCGCCAAGACGGGCACCCTGACGGGCGCGATCGCACTGAGCGGGCTGACGAAGGCCGGGGACGGAGCCTGGAAGATCTTCTCCTTCATCGAGAACAACTCCACCGCCGATCCGGCCGCCACCAAGGACGCCCTCGACGGCCTCGCGGCCACGGTCAACGGCTGCTGGGCGTAGGACGCGGCGAGCCCTGAGCGCCAGAACCTACGCTTCACCGTTCTGGCGTACTGCGGTCAATTCGGGGACTCCGCACGGTCGGTGACGCGGGTGCGGACGATCGGGGTGAGGTGGCGGCCCGGCGCAGACGCGACAGCATCAGGGCTACGGCCAGCAGGCCCGCGCAGACGCAGGAAGCCAGCGCGTACGCGGCTCTCGGGCCGCTGCCCCCGGGTGCGCCGGAGGTGGAGTGCAGATAGACCGCAGACACGGCGCTGAGGCAGACGGCCGCCGCGATGCGCTGGGCCATCTGCAGGATGCCGCCGCCCACCCCGGCGGCTTCCGCCGGGGCGTGTTGCAGCACCTGGGTCTGGTTGGGTGAGACCGCGAGCCCTCCGGCCACGCCGGAGAGCAACTGCGTGGCCGCGAACGCGATCGGCAGTCCCCCGGTCGGTACGAAGAGCGCGGCCACCGCCCCGGCCAGGGCGGCACAGACGCCAAGGCTCAGGCCGACGGTCACTGTGCGCAGCCCGATTCGTCGCGTCAGCCGCCAGGCGAGTGCCGAGGAGACACCCATCGCGACGGCCGAGGGAAGCGCGATCGCCGCCGTGAGGAGAGCGGAGAGCCCGAGCCCGTCCTGGAGGAAGACGGTGAGCACGAGGGACGCGGCGAGCGAGGACCCGAACTGGGCCATGGCCACCGCCGTCCCCAGCACGTAGGGCTTCGACGACGTGAGCGCCGGATGCACCAGGGGCGCGCGTCCCCTCCGGGCACGTAGGCGCTGATGCACCGTGAAGGCGCAGGCCAGGGCGCATACCCCGGCCGCCCACAGAAGTGCCTCTCCCCCGCTGTCCGGTGTGCGGATGAAGGGCACCATCAGCGTCAGCGCGCATCCGCAGGCAAGGGCGAGGCCGAGGACGTCCAGCCGGGAGTCGCGGGCGGTGCGCTGTGGCGGTGGCAGCCAGCGGACGGCGAGGGCCAGGGTCACCACGGCGCACGGTGCGCTCAACAGTAGGCAGTACCGCCAGCCCGCCCCGGGACCGAGTCCTGCGACGAGCGCTCCGCCGAGCGGCGGGCCGAGTGCCGTGGCCACACCGGACGTCACCGCGTAGAGACCCAGCGCACGGCCTCGGTCCAACCCGTGGAAGACGTCTTGAATGGTGCCGATCACCTGGGAGTTGACGAGCCCCGCCGCGGCGCCCTGCACCAGCCGCGCGCCGATCACGGTTCCCGGCCCGGCGCCGGTCGCGGCCGCCACTCCCGCCAGGAGGAAGACGGCCACCCCTGTGACGAAGAGCCACTTGCGGCCGTGCAGGTCTCCGAGGCTTCCCCCGGGTACGAGGGCCAGTCCGAAGGCCAGGGAGTAACCGGCCACGATCCATTGGATGTCCGCCGCGCCGGCCCCGAGCGAGTGACGCATGCTCGGGATCGCGATGTTCAGAACTGCCTGGTCCAGCAGGGTCGTTGCCCCTGCGGCCATGCACACCAGCAGTACGCGCCGAGCGGCGCGGTCCTCTCCCGGGAGCATTCAGGCGTACCGCTCCGTGAAGCCCGCTTCCCGCTCCGCGCCACTGACCTTGCCGTGGGCGCGCTCCCCGTCGAGTCCGCCGGTCACTGCGGCGGCGTGCACCTGCCGAGTCGCGAACTCCCGTCCGTCGTAAGGGCGTTGAATGCTCATCGGGCCTTCTCCCGCTTCGCCAGGACATCGGACCACCAGCGTTCGGCGACCCTCGGGTGCGAGCGGAGCCAGCCGATCACGGCGTTCTCGCCGAAGGCGGCCGGCAGGGGGTTGTCCGGGTCGTCGGTGACTCCGCGGCTGCGGGCGGCGAGCTCCGGCGGCAGTCGGAGGGATTTGACGACCGCGTCGAGGCGCGGGCCGAGGAAGAACGGGACGGAGTAGCGGTCCACCCCCGCCCGCGGGCTGACCACCCGGTGTCGCGTGGCCTTGAGATAGCCCTGGGTGGCGATCTCCAGCATCTCGCCGATGTTGAACACGAAGGCGTCCGCCACGGGTACGGCGTCGATCCAGCCCCCGTCCTCGCGCTGGACCTGGAGTCCGCCCACCTCGTCCTGCTGCACCAACGCGAGATAGCCGTAGTCCTTGTGTGCGCCCACTCCCTGCTCGGCGTCCTCGGCCGGGCGCGGCGGATAGTGCACGATCTTCACGTGCACGGCCGCCTCGTCGTCGAACCACTCGTCGAAGTAGCGCTCGTCCTGCCCGAGCGCGGCCGCGAGGGCACGCAGGACCTCGCGGCTCACCCTCAGTGCCTCCGCCTGCCAGCGCAGCACGATGTCCCTCAACTCCGGTAGCGCGGAGGGCCATTGGTTGGGGCCGATGAGCCGGAGGTAGTCAGGGTCCTCCGGTCCGGTGTCGACCGCTTCCCGTTCCGGGCCGATGTCGATCTGTTCGCGCCAGTCGGCGCCACCCGCCGTGTACTCGGTTCCGGTGCGCGTATACCCGCGGAACTGGGGCGAGTTGAGGTTCTCGATCTCCAGTCGCTGTTCCTCCGGAAGGACGAAGAAGGCGCGGGCCGCGTCCAGAATCTCGTCCCGGACTGATGCGGGAACGTCGTGTCCGGTGACGTAGAAGAACCCCACTTCGTGGGCTGCGGACCGGAGTTCGGCCAGGAAGGCGTCACGGTCGGTGCCGGGATCGCGGAAGCGGGAGATGTCGATGACGGGGAGGGCGGTGGGCTGTGCCATGGGATTCCTTCGCGGCGGCAACGGGCCCGGACACGGCGGTACACGCGCCAACGCCCGTACGGGGACGGTCGATTGACGGCTGAGCGGTGGGGTGCGCCGAGAGCGAGCCGGATGAGGGAGGGGCGGCGAGATCGCGGTCGTTGCGCGAAGGTCAACGACAGATCTGGTCGAACTGGTCGGCGCGGCGGCTCACCCAGAAGGGGTCGAGCAGCACCGTGTGTGCCTGGCCAGTGGTCTCCATGAGCGGATCAAAGCACACGCGTGCAGGTGCGTCCACAGAGCGTTCCGACGGATGAGACGACGACCGGGGCGACGAGTCCCCGGCGCCAACGCACCGACCTCGCGGGACGCGGGCAGCTCGCCGGAACTGTCGTGCACGGAGACGTGCAGACAGTGGTCGTCACCCTTCCTCAACCACTGGGCGCCGCCGTGGACGTCGGTCACCGGGCGGGTGTACTCAGCGGTGGCCGCGCAGTCTGTCCAACAGACGCCGGGCCTGGGCCCGGCGGCGCGGGTCGGCAGCGGCTCGGCGCACTTGTTCGGCTGCGCGTCGCCCCTGAGGGCTCCTGGCGAACTGCTTGATGCGCTCCACTACGCCCGACATGACGCTCCTCTCTTCAAAGCACCGTGCTCATCGCTGTCTCGGCTACCCCCGCCACGTCGGCTCAGCCCTGTCACCTCGTACCCGCGGGGTGGCCGTATCGGCGCAGGGCGACCAAGTCACCCTGGCGCAGCGGACGTTGGCCGCTTCCTCAACGGCATCCGCGCACCGGACGAGACCGACACCTCCGCCTCGCAGCCCGGCGCACGATCCCGCCAGGGATGTGTCAGGAGATGGCCCGGAGCCGCCCGAGGGACCGGCGGCGGAGTTCGCCGAGGGCCTCGGCCGTGCTGTCGTCCGCAGGGAGCAGGACAACCAACTGCTGGGCGTCCGAGGAGAGTTCGAGTGCCTCGCGGAGCAGGTGGGGCTCGTACCCGGACGGGTGGTTGAGGCGGAGCGTCCCACGTCGTGGAACCACGTGCCGGTCCAGGCGGCGGGTGAAGTCGGGGCCGGCGACGCGGGCGAGTTCCGTGGTGAACCACTCGGAGTTCCCCGCGGTCGGACCGAGCCACAGGTCGAAGGCCTGCTCGTCGGCGACGTCGTCCCAGTCGGTGAAGAACTTCCGTGCGCGGGGGTCGGTGAAGACGTAGCGCGTCAGATTCGGTGTCTCGGCGTCGAGCAGGCCGGTTCCTCGCGTCAGCTATTGGTAGCCGCTGGTGTGGGCGAGGACGTCGGCAAGCGCGTTCACCATCGCCACCGAAGGATTGCGGTCACGGCCCTGTTCTATACGGGTCCGGTATTCGACGCTGATGCGGCCCGCGCGGCGAGATCGGAGCGCCGCAGACCCGGTGACCGGCGGCGGCCGCGATCGGGCAGTCCCCACGATTGGGGCTGGATACTGTCTCGCTTGGTCCGGATGAAATCCCCCAACGGCGAACCCATGCCGCGAGCATAGGGCGCTGCCCGCTGATCGCGGAGTGCGCAGCGTGGCTCTGCGGGGGCCAGCCTGAGCACGGTCTGGTTGGGAGCACGGTGCTGTCCGATCGTGGTGGCTATGGAGAACGCACATCAGCTCCTGATCATCATCGGAAGCACACGCGACGGACGGTTCGGCCCGGTTGTGGCGTCGTGGATCGCCGAACAGGCCGGTCTGCACGGTGTTTTCGATGTGCGGGTCGTTGATCTGGCCGAGTTCGACATCCCGTTGGCGCTGCCTGCGGCTTCGCCGGAGCACGCTCGCTACGACTACCCTCGCCCGGCCGGGATGGCGGCGCTGACGTCGGCCCTGACTAGCGCCGACGCTTTCATCGTGGTCACGCCGGAGTACAACCACAGCTATCCCGCGTCGTTGAAAGCGGCCATCGACTGGCATTTCACACAGTGGACGGCCAAGCCGGTCGCCTTCGTCAGCTACGGGGGTGCCGCGGGCGGCCGACACGCGGTACTGCACCTGGAGAACGTGCTGGCCGAACTTCACGCGGTGACGATTCGCGACGGTCTCGCCTTCCCGAACTACTTCACGGCGAACTGGCGGAGTTGATTGTTCGAATTGCCAGCTATTCCCGGTGATCGGTGCCTTCACCGGCGCCCTGACGAATCCGCTCACCTTTCTGCTGGGCCGCTCCGACTCCACCGGCACCCTGGGCTTCGTCAAAGTGCAACCTCGACCGCCTTGTCCGGTTCTGTGGCGCGCTGTCTGCCCACGTGAATGAGTCAGGCACGGGATTCCAAGATCATGTAGGCCCCTACCCCACATGACCGTTTGGGAACACCGTGCCTGCTGCGCAATCATCGTCGATCCCGCCTGCCCTTGACCAGCTACGTGATCAATCGACGGTTCAGCCGAAGGAGCATCCCGGCCTGCTGGAACGTCTCGCTGAGGTACGCGATCCGCTCGCGCGTCGCGGAGTACGGCATGCCCTGGTCTACGTGCCGGCCCTGGCCGCCATGGGCCTACTGGCCGGTGCCACCTCGCTGCCGGCGATCAGTGAATGGGCAGCGGGCGCCGGTCGGTGGAAGTGCCGAAAATGCCCATTTGTCGAAGAGGAGGAATTCCTTTGACCATCCGACAGTGCGACGGAAATGCATTCTGAAACGGAAGCTTTTGGTGCGTACGATGGTTAATGGGCAATCCGGGAAGGCTATGTGCTGGTTTGCGCTGGGCTGGATGCGAGTTAGCCACGTCGCGTTGGTCAAGCGCTGGAAAAGCACGGGATAAGAATTGGTGGTGGACGTGGGAAAACGCAGGCCGCCTGGATTGGCCGTGTCGGCCGTGGTGCATGAGTGCTTCTCGGGGGCCCGCATGGTGCGCGTCCCACAGGGGGGACGGCGTGAGCCGGTATCGATGGCCCAGTGCGGCCATGGCTGGAATAGCGGGTTCGGTGGCGGTCGCGGTGATGGCGGTGGGCATTCCGCCCGCGGCTGCCGCACCTGGCGAAGCCGCCGCAGTGGTCAAGGCGACGGAGGGCGGCAGCGCGCAGGCGGCCGTGACCGGGGCTCCGGCGGGCGACGTGATCGTCAACGGCTATGGCGACAGCACGGGTTACCACCTGGCCGTGGGCACCGGGGCCGGTGGGTATGCCTGGCGTGAGGTCGCCGTCGTACGGCCGGGCGACATCGACGATTCGTCGTGGACCGGGTACCAGTGCGTGTCCGGCGATGGACGGTACATCGCGGTCACCGTGCTGCCCGCGATGGCGGTGAACCAGGTGGCGGCACGCGACCACGGTGCGTTCGCGTACTCCGTGGATCTGCGGACCGGCACTGTCAGGCCGGTCGCCGAGGGCGTGGGCCTGAAGTACCACTCGCCGGGCTGCGGCCTCGGCGACATCGCCGAGTTCACCGTGAACCCCGGGGACAACGAGCAGCGCACCCAGGTGCTCTCCGTCGACCTGCGGTCGGCGAAGGTGACGGCCTCCGCGAACGTCGCCGGCCAGATCACCTCGGTCGTTCCGACCGCCGCCGGTCCCGTGGGTGTGCGTGGCGGCGCGCTGGTACGTATCCCGGTCGCCGCGAAGGGCTCAAGTGCCCCGCCGGTGAAGCTCGCCGACACCGGCGGCCAGGCGTACGACCTGCGGCCCGAGGCCGGCGGCGGGGTCGACTTCGCGGTCCGGGCCACCGGCGGCAAGACATCGCTGCTGCGCCGCGAGCGCCAGGGCAAGGTCACCACGATCGGCCAGGGCCCCTCGTCCGCACTCCAGTTGATGCAGGGCCGGGGCGGACACGCCAATGCCGTCGGCGCGACCGGTGTCGCCAAGGGCTCCGGCGTCCGGACCGTTTCTACGAAGGGCCTTCCGAACGGCGCGCAGGCGGTCTCCCTCGACGGCGCTGCCGCGCTCGGTGCGGGACCGAAGACCAAGGCCAACGCGCCACTGGTGCTGGGCACCAGGAAGCACACCCTGATCAAGCGCGCCGCCGCGCCCGCGGCCAGCACCCCGGTGACGACACTCCCGGGCCCGGTCACGTCGACCGGAACCGTAAAGCCGGCGGCCGGGCCGCAGACCACGCAGAAGCAGGCATCCGGACCGCTCACCAAAACCGCCACCGAGAACGCCGTCACGCCCGCCACGTCCCAGCAGCTCACCGCGGCCGCCGCCGTCTCCCCGAAGTGCGCGGTGGACCGGCTCGCCGAGGACAAGCAGGTGATGCAGCCGTCGGCGAACCAGGTCTCCTGGGCGATCGAGATGGCCGAGCAGGGCCTGCTTTCCGGCACGGCCTATCAGCGGCCGGCGAACTACGCGAACATGGGCCTGGTCGCGTACGCCCCCAACACCGACTTCGCGCGGGTGGCGCTGAGCCACCCGTCGTCCGGCACCTGGGACTCGGTGCCGCGTTCGGTGTACGAGGCGATCGTGGCGCAGGAGTCCAACTACAGCCAGGCGTCGTGGCATGCGCTGCCCGGCATCTCGGGCGGCTCCCTGGTCGGTGACTACTACGGCGCCGGCGGCTCCGTCTCGCAGATGGACTACACGAAGGCCGACTGCGGTTACGGCCTCGGCCAGATCACCACGGGCATGTCGGCCGGTGACACCACCTACTCGGTGCACGGGCAGTGGAAGATCGCCGTGGACTACCAGGAGAACCTGGCGGCCGGGCTGCAGATCCTGGAGCGGACCTGGAACCAGCTCTACGCCGCGGGAATCCTGGTCAACGGCGGTGACCCGAAGTACCTGGAGAACTGGTACTTCGCGGCCTGGGCGTACAACTCCGGCATTCAGCCGACCGCCGCGTTCGGCAACACCACCGGCTGCACGCCGAGCCCGACCTGCACCGGTCCGGACGGGACCTGGGGCCTGGGCTGGGCCAACAACCCGGCCAACCCCGACTACCCGCCGACCCGTGCGCCCTATCTGAAGACCTCCTACGCCGATGCCTCGCACCCGGCCGACTGGCCTTACCAGGAACGGATCATGGGCTGGATGGGCCAGCCGATCCTGCGCTTCAACACCGCCTCGTACACCACTCCGGACTACCACGGCGGCAAGACCTGGCTGCAGATCCCGGCGCCGACCACCTTCTGCACCACCGCCGGTGACCAGTGCGACCCCAGCGGTGCCACCCCGAAGCTGTGCACCCTGTCGGACTCCGAGTGCTGGTGGCACGGGGCGGCCACCTACATCTCCGACTGCTCCACCACCTGCGCCACCAGCGCGTACACCGTCGGTTCCGGATCCGGTGAGCCGGCGGTGCAGAAGCCGCACCCGCACCCGCCGTCCTGCTCCCTCGACACCGCCCACGTCCATGACGAGGGCAGCGGTTCGCCGATCATCGTCGACGAGTCGCAGAGCCAGCCACCGCTGAACCTGGTCGGCTGCGGATCGTCCAACTGGTCGCAGAACGGCACCTTTACGTACTCCTACGGCACCGACGCGTCCGGCAACCCGGTCGGCGCCATCGACACCCACCAGCTCGGCGTCGGCTTCGGCGGGCATGTGCTGTTCACGCACACCGAGACCGGCTCGACCCCGGCGGAGATCAACACTGGTACCTGGACGCCGACTCTCCCCAAGCTCCAGTACTACAAGATCAAGCTGCACTTCCCGTCCACCGCCGCGTCCGCGACCAACGTCGTCTACACGATCAATCCCGGCGGCGGGGTGAGCCCCTGGAAGATCCGGGTGAACCAGGACTGGGGCTCCGAGGAGTGGGTGACCATCGGCACCTTCGCGATGGAGAACGGCGGCACCGTCAAGCTCACCAACAAGAGCGACATCTCGGGCTCGGGCAACATCAACTACGCGGACTACGACGTGGCGTACGACGCCGTCGCGTTCATCCCGGAGGGCGGCACCCCCGGTCATCCGATCGGCGGCCCGCCGGGCGTGAAGGACGCGCCCAAGGGCTCCAACCCCGCCTGGGTCCAGTGCGGTTGCGCCAAGCGGACGGCCGGTGACCCGGTCGACACCAGCACCGGGTACTTCGGCGACAGCTACACCGACCTGTCAACGCCGGGCCGCGGCATGCCGCTTGACTTCACCCGCTCCTACGCGGAATCGGTCGCCGACCCCAGCGGCCCCAACGGCTCACTCGCCGTCAACGGCCCCTTCGGCTACGGCTGGACGTACTCCTACAACCTGTCCGCGAGCACGTACGCCACCAGCGGTGATGTGACGGTCACTCAGGAGGACGGCTCCCAGGTCACCTTCACCAACGCATCGGGCACCTACACCCCGACCGCCCCGCGCTACGACGCCACGCTGACCAAGTCCGGCTCCGCGTACACCTTCACCCGCACCTCGAAGAACGTCTTCACCTTCGACACCGCCACCGGCCGGCTCACCTCCGAGACCGACCTGGTCGGGAGCAAGGCCAGCCCGGCGTATGCGACGAAGCTCGCCTACGACGACTCCGGCCATCTGTCGACGGTCACCGACCCGGGCGGCCGGGTCTACACGCTGACCTGGACCGGAAGCCACATCACCGGCCTGAAGGACGCCGCCGGACGGCAGGTGACCTACGCCTACAACACGGCAGGCGACCTCACCGACGTCTACGGCGTCGGCACCACCCGCACCCCGGCGCTCAAGGACGACGACCACACCGTCTACACCTACACCGCCGACCACCTGATGGCGTCGGTGCGCACACCCGCGCAGTACGGCTCCACCGCGACCCCGACACCGGTGACGTCGATGACCTACGACAGTTCCGAGCGGGTACTGACCCAGACCGACCCGACGGGCAAGACCACCGCCTTCACCTACGGGCCCGACACCGGCGCCGGACTGGTCGCGGGGCAGACCCAGGTCACCGACCCCGCCGGCCACCGGACGATCGACACCTACGCCGACGGCCTGCTGACGTCGGAGACCAAGGGCGCGGGCACAGCGGACACCGGCACCTGGACGTACACCTACGACCCGGTCACCCTCGGCGTCACCTCCGTCAGCGACCCCGACGGCAACCTGCAGACGTTCTCCTACGACGACCACGGCAACAAGAACTCCGAGAGCGACGCCCGCGGATTCACCACCAGTTACCTCTACGACGACAGCGACAACCTGACCCGGACCATCGACCCGTCCGGCCTGCAGACCGTCTACGGCTACGACGAGTCCGGCCACATCGCGGCCGGCGGCACCGGATACGGCCTGCTCACCAGCGTCACCAAGAAGCCGGTGAACGAGGACTCGACCACCGCGGCCCGTACCGTGAACGTCTACTACGACGACACCGCGCACCCCGGCGACTCCACGCGGACGGTCGACGCCCGCGGCAACACCGGCCTCAACACCTATGACGCCGCCGGTGACATCACCAGCAGCACCAACACGGCCAACGAGAAGACCAGTTACGGCTACGACCTCGGACGCGGCCTGCTCACCACCCTGGTCACCCCGATCGGCAACGCCGCAGACACCACCACCAGTTGCACCCCGCCCGCCAAGGGCTGCACCACCTACGCGTACGACGCGTGGGGCAACATCACCAAAACCACCGACGCGCTCGGCCACAGCGCCTCCGCGAGCTACGACGCCGACGGCGACAAGACCTCCGCCACCGACGGCAACAGCCGTACCACCGCCTACGGTTACGACGCCGCCGACCGGCAGACCAGCGTCACCCAGGCCGACGGAACCACGACGCAGACCGTCTACAACGGCGACGACACCGTCCAGAAGACCGTCGACGGAGCCCACGCGCCCACCACCTACAGCTACGACAACCAGGGCCGGCAGACCTCGGTCACGGATCCGGACAGCCGGGTCAGCACGGCAGGTTACGACCCGGCGGGCAATCTGCTGACCGTCACCGACCCCGACAACCGGGTCACCACCTACACCTACGACCCGGGCTCCAACCCGGTCTCGGTGGACTACTCCGACCCGGCCACCCCCGACGTCACCTCGATCGAGTACAGCCCGTCCGGCAACCTGACATCGATGACCGACGGCACCGGCACCAGCACGCTCACCTACGACTCGTTCGGCGACGTGCTCAGCCACACCAACGGCGCCGGCGCGACCACGGGCTACGTCTACGACCAGAACGGCAATGCCACCTCGGTCGTCTACCCGGGAGCCGGCACCGTCACCCGGACCTTCGACAAGGCCAACCGGCTGTCCGGACTGACCGACTGGAACGGCAAAGCCACCACCTTCGGCTACGGCGCCGACGGCCAGTGGACCTCCACCGCCTACCCCAACGGCACCACCGCCACCACCGGTCTGGACGACGCCGACCACCCGGCATCCGACACCCTCACCAAGGGCACCACCACCCTCGCCTCGCTGGTCTACACCCGGGACAACGCCGGACAGCTCAGCGGTGAGACCCCCACCGGAGTGCCGGGCAGCGCCCAGACCTACGGCTACACCGCGCTCGAACAGCTCAAGACGGCCACCGCCGGGAGCACCACCACCGGCTTCGCCTACGACGCCGCCGAAAACCCGGTCCAGGTCGGCACCGCCAACCAGGTGTTCGACCCGGCCGGCCGGCTGTGCTGGAGCAGCACCGCCGCTCTCGCGTCCGGCGCCGCCTGCGCGAGCCCGGCCACCGGCTCGACCACGTACTCCTACGACAACGAGGGCGACCGGACCGGCCGGGTCACCCCGTCCGCCACCACCACCTACGCCTACGACCAGGCCGCCCGGCTGACGGCCGTCGGCGGCAGCGCCACCGCGAGCTACCGGTACGACGGGAACGGACTGCGCGCGGCCAAGACCGTCGGTGCCGTCACCACCAACTTCACCTGGGACGACGAGGATGTCCCGGACCTGCTGTCGGACGGCACCACCAGTTATCTCTACGGCCCCGGCGGCACCCCGGTCGAGCAGATCGGCGGCACCACCCAGTGGTACTTCCACGACCAACTCGGCTCCACCCGCGCGCTGGCCGACTCCACCGGCGCGATCACCGGCTCCTACGCCTACACCCCGTACGGCGAGGTCTCCTCGCACACCGGGACGGCCGCGACGCCGCTGGAGTACGCCGGTCAGTACACGGACGCCGAGACCGGTCTGCAGTACCTCCGGGCCCGCTACTACGACCCGGCCACAGCCGAGTTCATCACCGTCGACCCCGCGGTACGCAGCACACTCCGCGCCTACCGCTACACGGCCGGCAATCCGCTCAACCAGGTCGACCCGACCGGTCAGTTCTGGGGATTCGTGGCCGCGGCCGTCGGTGAGGTCGCCGCGGCGGTCAGCCTGCCCGAGGTCATCGTCGTGCTCGTGGTCGCGGTGGTCGTGGTCGCCGCGATCTACTACACCGCGTCGGCCATCAACGACCGGGTCGACAGCTGGCAGGACTCGTACGGCAACTCGACCTCGTGGGACGACAGCCCCTACGTCGCGCAGAGCAAGGGCGGCCAGCAGAACAAGAGCGCGAAGCAGTTCACCGCAGCGGAGCTGGAAGCGCTGAAGGCCGAGAAGGAAGGCAGGCCCTGCGACCAGTCGATCCTCAAGGCGGCCAAGCAGAAGGTGAAGTACAACCAGAAGGTGAACGAGCAGACCCGCAACGCCCAGAAGCGCAAGAGCAAGTAGCTCCGCGCACGCAGGTCCGGTCCGCGTGATTGTCGCGTTACACGCGGGCCGGGCCGACGGCTTCGGCGTCCTGCGCGACCAGGGCGGCGGCTCGCAGCGGGTCGCCGTCGGCCCGTGCGAGCAGTCGGTCCACGTTCCAGGTCAGCGGGGCGTTCCCGGTGGTGAGCGTCAGGACGGGCGACGCCTCCATGCGGTGCAGGGACAGCGCGGCGTCCGTGCCGGGTAGTAGCCGGTGTGTCTCCTCCAGCAGGGTGGCGGCGGCCCGGTCCCGCTGGTCCCGTTGCGCGGGGTCGCAGGCGGTCAGCGCCTCGGCCACCTCGGGATCCCCCGGCTCGTACTGCTCCAGCGCGGGCAGCAGCGCGGCGTCGGCGAGTACGGCGGCGGCCTGGAGGGTGTGCGGATGCGCGCTTCCGGCCGCCAGCAGTTCCCCGAGCAGCGGTACCGCCCGTGGGTCGCGCCGGAGGGCGAGACCGCGTACCGCCTCCTCCCGGGTGTCCGGGTCGGTGTCGTCCAGCCGCGCCCGCAGGGCGTCGCGGACGGCAGGGCTGTCCGTTGCGGCCAATGTGCCCAACGCGAACGTGGCCTGGTCCCTGACGTCCGGTTCGGCGTCCCCGGTCAGCCGGATCAGCGCACTGACCGCCGGATCGTCCTCCCGTCCGGTGACCGCCGTGGCCAGCCCGAAAGCGGCCTCGGCCCGGTCTTCGGCGTCCTGCCGCCCGGCCTGCACGATCAATGCTGCGACGTTGGCTTCCACAGCCCCATCTTCGCCGGTGGGCGCTGCCACCGGTACCGCGTTTCCGAAGGCGGGGCGTATCGCGTCAGCCGACGAAGTCCTTGAGCTTCACTGTCTCCAAGGTGATGCCTACAGGGTCGGGGATGGTGGCCGTGTCGCCGAACGGCAGGGTGATCGAGACGTGCGAGACGTGACCTTCGCCGAAGACGCCTCCCAACTGCGAACCGGCAACGCGCCCCGCGCGATGGCCACCTGGGGCAACCTGGCCATCGGCGCCCTACGACTCGACGGGGCCCGCAACATCGCCGCCGGCCTACGGCGAAACGCCCGCGACGCGACCCGCCCCTCGCCCTCCTCGGGCTCACATGATCACGAAGCGGACAGCCTGCGACTTTGCCGAAGCCCTGCACCGGCACCCTGCGGCTGATCGCCGGACCACGCCGCTGACCACCACCGCCCGTCGCGGCCTGGCCCAGCAGCTGAGGCCCGCGGGCACTAACCCGTGGAGCGGGCGGCACTTCAGCGCCGGATGGGGCACCAGCGCCGAGCGGGAACACCGCCCGGTCGAACCGGACCTGGTCGCCGAGTTCGTCGCCGACCAGCGGGCATGGCCGGGGATTCAGGACCAGCCGCATGTAGCAGGTCCGGCATACCGGGCCGCCCAGCAGGACCGTGCGGTAGTCGCGGATTTCGCCGCACAGGTGGCAGTGTGTTTTGCGCCGGGGCCGGCAGTTGCCGCACAGCGGCCCGTCCGCCGTACGCGCGTCACTCCAGCTGCGCCGCCCGCACCGGACGCACGTCGCCTGGGAGTTCGGATCGTGCCGGTAGCAGCGCAGGCACAACGGCCCCTCGGGCAAGCGCCGGTGAAGGCCCGCAGTCGTCGCATCAGCGACAGCCGCGGGTTGATCGTCGTGGCTTGCAGCAGTCGGCTCTGCTGCAGCTCCCAGCCGTCCAACATGGCCTCGAACACGGCCGCTTGCTCGTCGAGATGAATGACGTCCTCGACGAGCACCAGATGTGCCGCACTCGACAGGTCCAGCCGTCGCATACCCTCAGGTCAGGGAGCCAAGGCGCGAACTGGATCCCCCTCCGCTCCAACTCCACATCCAGGGGCGGGTGTTGCATCCGATGAATAACGCGCAGAATGACAGGACGGTCGCCCGCTGGATCCCGAGTCTCCCGTGTACGCCCGGACCGTGCTCGACCAGTTGGCCTGGTGGGCGGTCGCACTCCGATCGGCACGCGACGCCGCTCCCTACCCGGGGTGAGCTCGGGCTCTCCCTGGCTCAGCCGCTCACGTGGTCAGGCCGGTTCACTCGGCTTCGCCGCGGCTGCGAGGCCGGGTTGGAGGCGGCGGGCCGCGTTGAGGTGGTCGGCGGTCCAGATGATGCGCACGGCTGTCGCCGTGGCGTGTCCGTCGTCGTCGCGGAGGTCGCGGCGCAGGGAGTGGACCAGGCGTGCCTCCTCGTCGGGGTCGCGGGAGAGCGGGTCGGGCACGGCAGCGTGCCTGCCGAGTCCGACGGCCAGATCGCGGTACCAGTCGGCCACCCGGCCGGCGGTGTCGAGCAGCGTGAGCCGGGCCTCGGAACGGTCGGGTTCGATCCGCTCCTCACCGCCGTTGCGTTGCCACAGTTCCAGTACGGCGTCCGAGGCGAGGCGCAGTCCTACGATCCCGGTGACCAGGGTGGTCATGTCGGACAGCCGCACCGGCTTGGCGCCGCGTTCGGCGAGGTAGCTGCGGAAGGCGTCGTCGAGCCGACGGGACGCGGCGGCCGCCTGCCGACCGGCCTCCAGCGGGGCGTCGGTCGGGATGCAGCCGATACTGCACCGGCTGGCCGCGTACTCCACCACGTCGGCCAGATAGCGGGCGCTGTCGGTGTACGCCGCCGACAGTGCCCGGTCGACGGCGGCCGCGGCACCACGCGGCCAGAAGAACAGGCCCACCAGTACGCTCACCGCGCAGCCGAGGGCGATGTCCTCGATCCGCAGCAGCACGATGTGCCAGTCGGGGTTCTGCCCGATGTTGAACAGGATGACCAGGGTGACGGTGAAGGCCGCCTGTCCCGCCGCGAACGAGATGGCAGCGGGGGCGATGCCGGCGATGAGCACGGCGACCGGGAGCAGGAACCAGAGCACGGTGCTGTGGTGCCCGATGAGCTGGAGCAGTCCGGTGCCGATGAGCGAACCGGCGAGCGTGCCGCCGAGGGCCCGGAGCGCGTTCTGCCCGGTGTTGAGCGCGTTGGAACGCAGCACCGACAGGGTTCCCAGCAGGATCCAGAACGAGTGCTGCACGCTTGTCAGGTTCGCCAGGGCCACCGCGATGCCGAGGCCGACCGCACCCCGGAGACTGTTGTGCAGCCAGACCGAGCGCGGCTCCAGGTGTGCGGCGGCGCGCTCGACGGCGGATCCCAGCGGCTGCGTCAGTGCGCCGGGTTCCGTGCCCAGCAACCGCTCGGGCCAGCTGCGGCGCTCGGCAGCCGCGGCCAGGTCCACGTTGCCGGCGATCTGGAGGGTGGCGTACCCCAACTCCTGGGCGCGGAACGACAGGTCGAGGGTTTCGATGAAGGCGCGGACCTCCGACTCCGTGCCGGGTTTCGGCCGGTGCACGGGCAGCCGGTGGGTGGCGCGGAGTTCCATGCCGTCCATGGCCGTACGCAGGTTCAGCAGGGCGGCACGGAGGGCGTCGGGCGCGTTGCGCGGGGCGTCGAGGATGTCGGCCGCCTCGTCCAGGGTCATGGCGACAGCACGCCGTACGGCGTGTGCGTCGGCGTCGCAGGCCCTGGGGTCCTCGAGTGGAGGGCCGCTGTCGGCCACGATGGCGCTCAGCCAGGTCAGTTCGTCGACCAGCCGGACCAGCGCGCGGGAGCCGGCGGACAGACCCGTGGGCCGGTAGAGCGTGGCGTCGAAGGCGGTGCGCAGGTCCGCCGCGGCGGCGGCGGCCTGACCGGCGGTGACCTCGCACTGCCGGGTGGTGGGTGCGTCCGGCCCGCCGGCGAGCCATGAGGCGTCCGTACGCAGTTGCGCCGCAGCCGCTCGGCAGACGCGGGCGGCTGGTGCGCTGAGCGGGTCCGCGGCGGGCCGGGGCCACAACAAGGAGATCGCGAGCACGGCGGCGACCGCCGCGAGGCCCGCGCCGGCGAGCCGGTCGGGCAGCTGCGACAGCGGGGCGGGCGAGGTCACCGGGAGGATGAAAGCCAGCAGCAGCGCGGTCGACGCGCCCGCGAGAACGGAGCTGACCACACCCGAGAAGAGCACCAGGAAGCCGACCACGACCATGACGGTGACCGCGAGCCAGGTCGTCCGGGCCACCAGCGTGCCGAGGCAGATGAGTACCGCCCAGGCCACGGCCAGACCCACGTGGGCCCGCAGGCGCTGCACCATGGGGCCGGTGAACTCCACCAGCAGGAGCATCGAGAACGAACCGAACGCCGCGTAGGTCGCCATCGTCACGGAATGCAGCACCTGGCTGCACAGAGCGAACAGGGCGGGCATCACCAGCGCGGTGCGCGCGGCCCGGCGGGTCGCCACGAACCCCGGATCGTGATCGCGCAACCAGGTGGGGATCCGCCCGGACAGGACGCGCCAAGGTATTTCCATACGCGCTCGCGTACCTCCTGTCGGCACAGCACCCACATGCCCCGCCGCTCACGAGTATCCGACATTCCCGGTGCCCGCACACTGTGCCATCACATCGGGCAGGGGCGGGGCCGAGTCCGGTCGCCGGATCTCGGGCGGCGGCATCGGTCACGGTTCGATGACGAAGGCCCGTGGAGTGTGCGCCGGGTGGGGGTCCGGGGCGTGGGGGTGGTGATACGGCGGTCGGGCTCGCCCTAGTGAGTCAGGTCCTCGGACCTTCCCTCCACCCCGCTCCACCACGAACGTGAGGATCGACCATGCAGCACCGCACGTTGGGATTCGCCGCTGTCGGCGTCGCCGCCGCGGGCCTGTGCGCCGTGTTGGCCACGACGGCGCTCGCCTCGTCCGACCACGGAACCACACCGCAGTCCGTCAAGCAGTCGCAGACCGCGGTCAAGCAGGCCACGAAACCGAAGGCGGCCACCAGCGACAAGACCAAGGACCAGCCGTCCGAGGAGAACCGACAACTCCTGGAGATACAGCGGGAGATCAAGGTGACGACCGGCCGCCCGACCAAGGCCCAGGTCACCGAAGCCGACAAGCTGGTCGGGCAGTTGAAGGCGAAAGGCAAGGCCACCGCGGCGCAGCTCGCCTGGCTGGCGCTGACTCCCGCCGAGAAGCGCGTGGAGGCCGCACCGGTGAGCACGAACTGAGTGGAGCGTGACAGCGGCAGTGGCCGAGGACGGCAGGCCGGCATGACGGACTTCGAGGAGTTCTACCAGTCGGCGTACGCGCGGCTGGTCGGTCAGTTGTTCTCGGTCACCGGCAGTCTCGAGCAGGCCGAGGACGTCGTGCAGGAGGCGTTCATCCGGGCCCTGGACCGCTGGCCTCGGATCCGGGCGTACGACGTTCCCGAACTGTGGGTGCGCCGGGTGGCGATCAACCTCGCCGTCAGCGAGATCCGGCGGTTGCGCCGACGCGCCGCGGCTCTGCTGCGCCTGGGTGCCCAGCGCCCGCTGCCCCAACTCACGCCGCAGACGGTCGAGATCGCCGAGATGTTGCGCCGGGTTCCGGTGAACCAGCGCCCGGTGCTGTTGCTGCACGACGTACTGGATCTGCCGATCGAGCAGGTCGCCGAGCAACTGGGCCTCCCGGTGAGCACCGTGCGCGGCAGGCTCGCCCGTGCCCGCGCGAACCTGGCCCGCCACCTCGCCGCCGATCCGGAAGGAGCTCTGTCCCCCCATGGCCGACCCTGAACACGACCTTCGCCGACTCGTCGAGGAGGGCACCCGGGCCGCCCGGCAACCGCCGCTCTCGGACCTACGGCGTCGCGCCCGGCGTCGCCGCACAGTCCGCGAGGTCGCGACGGTCACAGCCGTAGCCGCAGCGGTGTTGGCGGTCTTCCCCCTGGTCGCCTCGGAACGTTCCGGAACCAGCACGCCCGGTCCGACGGCGCCCGGCACCCTCCACCGCACGCCTCCCGGCTCCACCAAATCTCTGCTCGCCTCACCGTCCGAGACCGTGCCGGGCGGCAACGTCACGCTGACCGGCACGGGCTGCGCCCCAGGGAAGGCGGTGTCCTTCGGGATCCGCTGGGAGCGCGGTGCGAAGGTGAGCCTCTCGATGGAAGAGCAGAAGAAGTCGACGGGGCAACCACAGGCCACCGCCACGGCTGCCGGTAACTACCAGTTGGCCTCGGTCGACGCATCCGCCACCGGATCCTTCGAGGCCAGGGTCACGATCCCGACCAGCCCCGCGATCAACAAGCCCACGCTGTGGGCCAGTTGCCGGACACCTGCCCCGTCCCACCAACTCACCCAGTACGTCACGATCGTCGTCCGCAGCCCCCGCTAGTGCTCTGACCGGGAAGGTTCACCGTGTCGCGACGGCTGGCACGGCGCCTCGACGCGTTGGTCGGACCACCGAGGTACGTGCGGTAGGAGCCGTGGCCCTCCGCCTTGCGATGCACCGCACGGGCCGCCGGCCGGGCGGCCTCCTTACGGTTGGTGACCTTCGCGCCCCGGTCCGGGCTCACACTCGCCGTCCCGCCCTCTCAGGCGGAAAAGACGGGGCAGGCGTTTAATCGGATGTGCGTGCGGCGCGGGGTTGTTAGGTTCGCCGTGTGCCGAAGCTGAATCAGATCATCGCAGTCGAAAAGGGCGTCAAGTCCAAGGCCCTCCAGGAGCTCACCCAGGCTCACCAGGACGTGCAGAAGCCCGCCCTGCTGGCCGGCATCTCCCGGACCTATCAGCCCAAGGACGAGGAGGGCGAGCAGCTGCCGCCCGAGTCCACGCGGGTGCAGATCAAGGCCGAGGATGCTCTGCGGGCGACCGCCGGGACGCTGACGCGGCTCTTCGACGTGACCGCGACGAAGGACTGGGCGAACCGGTCTGCGGTCGCGGACGTGGTGGTCGACGGTACGGTGCTGTTGCCCCAGGTGCCCGTCCCCTACCTGTTGTTCCTGGAGAAGCAACTCACCGACCTGCACACCTTCGTGCGCAAGTTGCCAGTGCTCGACGCCTCCGAGTCCTGGAACCTGGACCCCTCGACGGACTCGTGGAAGACGGACCCGGTGCGGACCATCCGCACAAAGAAGGTCCCGCGCAACCACGTGAAGGCCGAGGCCACGGAGAAGCACCCGGCGCAGGTCGAGGTGTACTACGAGGACGTCCCGGTCGGTTACTGGACCACGGTGAAGTTCTCCGGCGCGCTGCCCGCCCGGCGGGTCAACGAGCTCCTCGACCGCGTTGAGAAGCTCCAGCAGTCCGTCAAGTTCGCCCGCGAGGAGGCGAACAACACCGAGGTCACCGACCAGCGGGTCGGCGACGCGGTATTCGGCTACCTGTTCCGGTAGCCTCCACACACGCCCTCCGTCGCGAGCGGAGGGTGCGCGATGAGCGCAAGCTGAAACTGATGTTGAAGCTGATGAAGGGGTGTCAGTTGGGGGTTCGAATCCCTCTCCCCGCACCACGTGCGGGGGTGGCCCAAGCCTGGCAGAGGCGGCCCCGTGAAACTCAGATTCTCGCTCCAGTCTCAGTATTCGCCGCCGAACACCGGATCGACCGAGCGTGGGCGAACATCGACGGATGGGGGTTCAAGTCCCCTCGGCGCCTCTCTCGTGGCGCTGTAGTTCAAAGGCAGAACACGTCGATCTCAACATGACCCGCGGTTCTTAAACGCCGCCGGTGTGCGCAAATGGGTGGCAAGCTGGAGCCCGGGAGCTGGACATGCTCCCGGGCTCCGTCACGTTCCGGCCCGCAGCTTGGTGCTGTGACCGGGAAGGTTCACCGGGTTGAGTGGTCAGGCCGCGGTGGATAGGGGTCTGCCGCCCCAGCGGATGCCTCTTTCGCTGCGGATGCGGGCGCGTTCGCGTCGTTGGGCCGCGAGGACGTCGGGGTGACGGGCGTTCTTGTTGCGCCAGCGCAGGTAGGCATGCAGGACCCGTGTCTGAACGGTGTGGTTGGGGTGGTTCGAGTTGGCCAGGGTGAACTGCCGTAGTGGTCCGAAGTGCGCCTCGATGGGGTTGGCCCAGGACGCGTAGGTCGGGGTAAAGCACAGCTCAACTTTGTTTCGGTCCGCCCACCTGCGGATTCTCCAGTTCAGGTGGGCGGAGAGGTTGTCGAGGATCACGTAGATCGGGGCGCCGTCCGGGCGCGCTGCCCGGAGCGTCTTCAAGGCGGCCCAGGTGTGGTCGATGCCTTTGCGGCGCCGGTTGATCCCCCACATCTGGTCGTCGCCGACGGAGTAGCAGCCGTGAAAGTAGGTGATTCCGTGGGTGCGCCGGCAGGCGGCCGGGCTGCGACTGCTCAGCCCAGCAGGAGCCGGCGGTGGGGCGGATTCCCAGGGGCCCGAACTCGTCGAACGCGAAAGTGCGGTCCGGTCGTTCATTGATCGCGTACTCAACCCGGGCGAGCTTCGCGTCGAAGGCCGCATCTGGGGACTCCTTCCAGGTCTTGGTGCGCTTGAAGGAGATCCCGCGGCGGGCGAGTAAGCACCGCAGGGCCTCCCGGCCAATGAGGACGGGGCGGGCACGGTTGCGTCGCAGATGATCGGCGAGCTTGCGGATGGACCAGCGGGTAAAGGGCTTGCCCAGCACGGTCGGGCGAGTGGTGGCCGTCTGGACGACGAAGTCCTCGTCGTTACGATCGAGAAGGCGGGGACGGCCTCCCGCCCAGCGAGGGTTCAGGCATGCGAGCCCTATCTCGTTGAACTTGTGGATCACGTCGCGGACGGTGTCCTGGTCAGCCTGGACCACGCGGGCTATGACGAGGATCGTGCTGCCGCCGGCTGAAGCCAGGAGCATCATCGCCCGCCGGAACCGCACCGAACTCGTGCTGCCCCGCCGGACGATGCGCTGGAGTTTCTGGCCCTCCTGCTCGGTCAGTCCGCGAACCCGGACCGGTTTCGCCATCCCGCCTCCCCACGCTGCTTGGAGAACTCATTTCCAAGCAGCACAACGAGCAACACGGGGAACCTTCCCGGTCAAAGCACTAGGGAGCCCTTGCCGCTCCTACCCGAGACGCGCGCGATCGATGAACGCGGTCAACGCGTCCGCGGTCGCGTCGGGTTGCTCCTCGGGAATGAAGTGTCCGGCGTCCGGGAGGACGACGCCGGTCACGTTCTCCGCCCACGGGCTGAGGGAGGCGGCCATGTCGGGGATCGAGCCGTGGGAGCTGGAGATTCCCAGGACCGGGAGGGTCAAGTGCCCCCGTG
Source organism: Streptomyces xylophagus (assembly GCF_000716435.1). Lineage (GTDB taxonomy): Bacteria > Actinomycetota > Actinomycetes > Streptomycetales > Streptomycetaceae > Streptomyces > Streptomyces xylophagus. The sequence goes on along the minus strand of NZ_JNWO01000002.1, from coordinate 616,494 downwards.
CGAGAGCGACTTGGTTCTCGCGCGCTGACTCCGCGGCGTCGCGGAAGTAGCCGAGAGCCGCTCGGAGCCCTCCCTCGGCTGCGATGGAGGCGGCGTAGTAGTCGATCTCGGCACTGTCGAACGTGCTCGGGGACAGCGTCTTGGCCCTCAAGAACCAGCCCACGTACTCCCGTTCACGGCCGGTGATCAACGTCTCGGGCAGCTCGGGCACCAGGTGGAACGCCAAGTGCCAGGTCTTCCAGGCCCGTTCGGGATCTGTCGGGATGGTGTCCGGGAGGGTGATTCCCGGAATTCCGGCGTCGAGCAGGGCGAGGCCGTGGAGGCGGTCCTGATACCTCAGGGCGAGCGAGAAGGCGACGCAGGCCCCGATGTCGTGGGCGGCGAGCCAGTACTTCGGCACGTCGAGCGCGGTCAGCGCGGCCTGGACGCGCGAGGCGAGGGTGTGACTGTCGTAACCGTCTTGAGGACGATCAGAGTGGCCCTGTCCCGGCAGGTCGACCGCGATCACGTGGAAGCGCTCGGCAAGGCGCGGCATCACTCTGTGCCAGGCCCAACAGGTCTGCGGGAATCCGGCGAGCAGTACGACGGTGGGGCCGCCCGACCGACCGCCTTCCAGGGCGTGCAGCCGGATCCCTTCCGCGTCGACCCAGCGATGGGTGAAACCCGCGAGACCGCGCAGCGGCAGTCCGGGGATGTCGTGCTGGCCGGAAGTACGGTTCGGGGCGATGCCGGCGTCGGTCATGCATCGAGCCTAACTCATCTTGGACTGTTCAGTTCAAGATAGGGTGGGGCAAAGCCACGATGGACTGGCTCAAGAACGGGGTGCGTGCGGGATGGCTGGGAAGAAGCAGTTCGACGTGGACATCGCGCTCGACGCGGCGATGGTCCAGTTCTGGCGGGACGGATACGCCGACACCTCGCTCGACGACCTCTCCAGGGCGACCGGATTGAACCGAAGTTCCCTCTACTCCTCGTTCGGCGACAAGGACTCGCTCTACCTGCACTGCCTGGACCGCTACGCCGTCCGGTACGGAGCCAGATACGAACAGGCGCTTTCCTCCGGCACGTCCGAGGAACCACTTCAGGCGATACAGGCGTTTTTCGAGGTCACCCTCCAACGCATCGCCGACCCCGACGTGCCGGACGGATGCCTGGTCGCTCAGACCGCGATGGCAACACCCGTACTCAGCCCCGCCATCGCCGCGCGCGCGATCGAAGCGGTGGGGCTTCAGCGTGCGCGGCTGCGGACCGCCCTGAACACAGCGGAGTTGACCGAGAAGGACGCCGAGAACTACGCCACTCACATCACGGCGGTCAACCAGTCGCTCGCCGTGATGAGCCGGGCCCGGGCGAGCCAGAAGCAGCTCCGCAAGATCGTCGACATCAGCATGAGCGCACTCGCGCAGGCTTTGCGCGGCCGGGGCTGAAGCGCGCTGTCGGCAGGCCTTGGTCATCAACTAACCGAGGAGAGCCGCCGTTTCGGGATGGGGACCGTTGTTCGCCCACTCCAGAGGCGACCAACCGGTGCCGTGATCCTCCCGTACGGTCGGATCGGCGCCGTGGGCCAGCAGTTCACGCACCGTCTCCGTGTGGCCCCAACATGCGGCTGCGCACAACGGCGTTCCTTCCGCGCCGATTCCGCTGCTCTCGGTGTCGGGAGCGGCGCCGGCCGCCAGGAGCAGACCGACGATGGCGGTTTCTCCGTTCACGGAAGCCGCGTAGAGAGGTGTGGTGCCGTCGCTGTCGGCCAGCTCCGGCTCGGCTCCCGCCCGCAGTACCGCCTTCACAACGGCGGTGTCACCTGCCTGTATTGCTCCGAAGAGACGCCTGGAGAGCTTCTTTCGCCGCCGCTGGTTCATGAGCCGAGATTAGGGTCGGTGCGCGGGGCGGAACCACTGCTATCCACAGCACTTCAGCTCGTGCGTCGGCAAGGGTGATGATGGTGGCCATGGCCCTGTCGACGGCGTTCACGAAGTTGTTCGGTGTGCAGCACCCGGTCGCATTGGCCCCGATGGGTGGGTCGGCCGGTGGTGCGCTGACCGCAGCGGTCTCCCGCGGTGGCGGGTTGGGCCTGCTGGGCAGCGGCAACGGGGATCGCGAGTGGCTGGCCCGCGAGTCGGCCGTCGTCGCAGACAACACCACGAAGCCGTGGGGAATCGGCTTTCTGACCTGGCAGATCGGTATCGACGCGATCGAGCACGCGCTGGAACACGAGCCGGTTGCGGTGATGTTGTCGTTCGGGGATCCGAGCCCGTTCGCCGAACGTGTCCGCCGGGCAGGTGCGGCATTGATCATTCAGGTCACTGATCTGGAGGAGGCAAGGCGAGCGGTGGACCTCGGCGCCGACGTCATCGTGGCCCAGGGGTCCGAGAGCGGCGGACACGGAGCTCGGCACGGACGCTCCACTCTGCCGTTCGTGCCGGTGGTCGTGGATCTGGCGGCTCCCGTGCCTGTGCTCGCCGCCGGCGGGATCGCCGACGGCCGCGGCCTGGCCGCTGCACTCGCCCTCGGCGCCGCCGGAGCGCTCATCGGCACCCGCTTCCAGGCCACGACCGAATCCCTGGTCAGCCCCTCGACCGCCGACGCCATCGTCCAGGGGCTCGGCGGGGACACCGAGCGGAACAGCATCCTCGACATCGCCCGAGGCTCCCGCTGGCCGTCGAAGTACACCGCCCGCACCCTCGGTCACCCCTTCCTCGACGCGTGGCGCGGCCGGGAGACCGAACTCACCGCCGATCCCCACGCCAGGCAGGCCTACCAACTCGCCCTGGCGCAGGGCGACATACCCGCACTGCCCGTATGGGCCGGCGAAGCCGTCGACCTCATCAACGACCTGCCGTCGGCAGCCGATCTCGTCAACAGCATCGCCGCACAGGCCGAAGAGGCCCTTGCCCGCGCTGGAAAGGAGTGAGGGAAAGCCTCGTCGGCTGAGCACCGGACGGGGGTTCCTCTCCCGGATTCAGCGGACAGCGATCGCCCTGTGCGCCTGGTGTCCGATCTGGCCGATGCCCGGCACAGTGGGGCCATGACAGTGGGATTCAGTGGTGCCGTGGCCGAGTACTACGCGGAGTTCCGGCGTGGGTACCCGCCCCAGGTCTTCGACGCCTTGGAGGAAGCCTTCGGACTCTCGCAGACCGATGTAGTGCTCGACATGGGATGCGGCACCGGGCAGCTTGCTCTTCCTTTCGCTTCCCGGGTCCGCTCGGTGGTGGGGATGGATCCGGAGCCGGACATGTTGCGGCTGGCCCGGCACGCGGCGGAGGCTCAGGGGGTTCGGAACACGACCTGGGTACTTGGTGCCGACACCGAACTCCCGGCGCTGGGTGGGCTGTTGGGAGAACGGTCATTGGCACTGACGGTCATCGGGCAGGCTCTCCACTGGATGCGGCACGAGGAGTTGTTCCGCGCCGTACTGCCGCTGCTGCGTGTCGGTGGAGGCATCGCGGTGATTTCCAACGGAACGCCGTTGTGGCTCCAGGACAGCTCATGGTCCCGGGCCCTGCGCAGTTGCCTTGAAGAGTGGCTCGGTACGACGCTGACGGCGACCTGCGGCACGAGCAGCCGTGACCGGCTGAGGTACGCGGAGGCACTTCGGTCTGCGGGCTTCGGCGGTGTGCGGGAGTTGTTCGTCGAGTACAGCGACGAGTTGAGCTTCGACCAACTCTTCGGCGGAGTCTGCTCCGCGATTCCCGCCGATCGCTTGCCCGGACCGGACGACCGCGCCGCCTTCGCCGAACGTATCCGGCAGGCGCTCCCTGCGGACGAGCGGTTCATCGAGGACGTGCGTGTAAGCATGCTCATCGGGCAGGTCGGGGACGTGGGTGTCTAGCGAGCTGATCCCGATATTCGCGCGTCGTCAACGCTCGTTCAGACACCGATGCCGCTTCACGTGAGGACGCGCACGCCGCCCTCGGCAAGGGTATCGAGAGCCTCGGCGAACAGGTCGTACGGCCGGCCGGCCGGTGTCAGGACGTGGGACAGATACTCGTGCGCGGTCGCGGCGTTCCGCCAGAGCAGGGTTGCCGGGGCGGTGTAGCCGAAGGTGCCACGCAGACAGTCGTCGACGGCCGCCAGACAGCCGCCGAAGTAGCCGCCCGGGCCGTTCACTGCTTCGCCGAGCGCCAGGTAGAGGCCTGGGACGTCGGTGACGTGACGGCCGTCGAGTTCGTAGGCGTGGCCAGCAGGCCGGTCGCCACGGGAGCGCCTGAACCCCCGCTCCTGGACGAGGTCTAGCCAGACCCAACGGTGACGGGTGTCGAGGCCGGCCCAGGCACCGAAGCTGATCGGCGGCCCGGCAAGCCACCGCTTCCAGATCGTCCGGGCGTAATCGGGAACGGGCTCGAACAACTCCCCGTCGAGTTCCAGGTCGATCAGATCCGCCCCGTAGGAAGATGGGCGCCAGGCCCGGACTCTGGCGTTCAGCAGCCGATCGGTGAGCAACTCGCCGTGGTCGTCCCGTATTTCCAGGGCGGCTTCCTCCAGATTCAGCGACCGCCGCGTGTTCTTCGAGAGTGCGGCCCGCAGTGCGTCGCCCTGGGCAAGTCCCCGTAGGACGAGCGGGGGCGCAACTCGTTCTTGCGGCAAGATGCGTGCGAACTCCCGGCAGGAGCCCAGCCATTGACGTTCGTTGTGTACTCGGACCGGGCCCCGGTAGCCCTCGGGCGGACCTTCGTAGTCGTCCAAGCCGGTGAGTATGAGGCTGTCTGCGCACCGGAGTCGCCCTACGCTCTCCGTGTCCTCCAGCGGCCAGGGTTCGAGCGTCTCGTCGTCCCGCACGAGCCATACCCGGTTGCTACCCAGTCCCCCGCTGGGCTCTCCGAAAAGTCCCTCCACCGCGTCGCACACGCCCCAGACCTGGCCGTGCGCTGTCTCCGTCAGTGCGTAACGTCCCTGTCTCCGGTGGTCCTTGTCCTCGTGCACGGTGGAGATCATGCCTGGACCAGGAGCTGACCGCGAGGCTAATTTCTCATGGCAGTCGTCAACTGGCCTGGCTCTGCACCGCGTTCATGTCGCGGTGGGCTTTCGGACGAGGATTTGGATGCCCGTTGACTCATGGCCGTTCATGGTGGGCACGACGATGGTTCGGGAACTGAGCACTTCGAAACCCGCCAGCAGAATGGTGAGCCATTCACGTGAGTGGTGGCGGCAGACCGCGCCGTCGCCGGTCTCGAATACGCCGTAACTGCCGTGGCCGGTCGCGTATTTGCTGTAGCGGCGGCGATTGCGTTCGTCGTCCTGGAGGAGAAGGTCGCTGACGTAGAGGATTCCGCCGGGCTTGAGGATGCGGTTCAGCTCGGTGATCAACCGGTGTTGGGACTCGTCTGCGGGGACGCAGGTCAGCACGGCGAAGAGCAGGACGGCGTCGAATTCGGCATGTGGGGAAGGCAGGGCCGGTGGTTCGCTCAGGGTGGTGAAGTGCATGGTGGGGTGCAGGTGTTGGGCCCGTTTGATCATTGCCGGTGAGGTGTCGGCGCCCAACAGGTTGCCGAAGCCGTGCTGTTCGAGTTCCGCCATGGTGCGGCCGTAGCCGCATCCGTAGTCGAGAACCGCGGCGTGCCTGCTGATCCCGTCCAGCCAGGGCAGATGGAGTGGATGGGTGAACGTCTTGGTTGCTGCAGCGGTATCCCAGTACGCAATCTGGCTGTCGGGGGTGGACACGGTGGATGCCTCCCTGGGGGGGGTGGCCGAAGGCGGCCATGTTGCCAACGGGGCGGGATGCTCGCCAAAGGGTGTCGCACTCGGCCGTGATCTGGCATCTACGTTGTATGGCTTGGGTGTTGAGGGCCCAGCAGGTGCTGGTGGTCGCGATGTGCCGCCGCACGAATCTCACGATGCGCAGCCGGGTCCGTTGTTCGCCGTGCCGGCACGGCGACGGCTCCATCACGCCGTCGAGGCCGTCACTCACCCGCACAACCTCGGCCTCGCCTTCGCCCTCGCCCTCGCCTCATGAACACACGATGCCGCCCACCCGCTCCGGCCTGCCCGAACACGGCCTGGTGTAACGCCCTTCAGGATGCTCCTGGCATGCGCAGGTCGTTCCTACCTTGCGCAGCACCGCGGGCTGCCCCTTCCGGGTTCTGCCTGAGCGCGTGGAGTGCGATGCACAGTTCTGTGATCCCTTGCGGCTCCGAGGTCGAACGTCCGGTGTACTCGGTGATCCGACGAAAGCGCAGGCGCACGGTGTTGGGATGGCAGTACATGTGCTTTGCCGTTTCCTCGGTCGAGCCTCCGCAGGCCATCCAGGCCTCCAGAGTGTCGATCAACACGTTTCGTTCCGCCTCGGGGAGCGCGTCGAGCGGGTCGAAGATATTGCGGGCCAGACGCTGGGTGATCTCAGGAGCGGTCGCCACGGCGATCGCGACCAGGCAGTCGTCGAACACGGTGACAGCACAGCCACCCGCACGTCCGCTCTGTATGGCGATCTTTGCGTACCACAGGCTCCCACTCGTGTTGTACAGATCGTCATAGACGGGGCTGACGCCGGTCCTGCTGACCGACTCGCCCTCAAGTACCTCGACGAGTTCGTCGTACTGCCGCGCCGACGTGAGCTGGACGATGCCGACGTGGGTGTCCGGACGCATGTGCCACACGGAGTGGATATGGGACCGGCTGAGCGCCTGTTCCATCCTCGCCAGTGGCTGACGGCCCACCGACGGCACCTCCGCCGCGACGACCGCGAACGAGCCGTACCGCGGCATGTGCAGCACGTCGATCGCCGCCAGCAGCATCCCGGCGTCCAGGCTCCGATTGGTCAGCAGGGCTTCAAGCAGCGCGGAACGCTCCTGCTCCGCGCTGCGAAGGCGCTCGGTGGTCGCCTCCCGGTGACCCGCGACGGTCGTTTCGATCATCGTGTCCTGGACGGCCCAGATCGAGGACACAGCCTCGACGAGACCTTCGTGGTCGACGAGACCGGTGGCGGACGCTTCCGCGATGAGCAACTCCCATACGAACTTGATGCCCGCGCGGTAACTGGCGATCAGGGTGGCTTCCGGCACGTTCTGCTGGGCTCGTCTGCGCCCTTCCGTAGCACCCACCGAAGCATCGAGCGGGGCCCGCCCGGCAAGCACCAGCAACACGTTGCGCAGCTCCACACGACAGGACTCGCGCAAATCCTCCAGCGGGACACAGTTCCCACCATGGTCATTGGCCACGGACCGGATACGTTCGGCCATGGCATCGCCGAGCTCGTCAGCTCTCTCGAGCAGGCCCACAACGAGCTTGGCCAAACCGCTGTCGGATCCGTCTGACACCTTCACACCCTCGCCTTGCGATCCCGGTCGCCGCATTCAGAATGATCGATGCCGGGGCTCACTGTCGATGTGCCAAACCACTGACTTGCCCCGCACACACGGTGGTTCCTCACTCTGCCCCCGATTCAAAGGGTGCGGGCGCCGGGCGCCGCCGTAACGGTCATCGTGGACTCCGGGGTCACGGCGGCCCGCCTCTGCCGCTAACTGAGGGCCTTGGCAATGGCACGCATCGCTTCCGCAAGATCGGGCAGGGTGGAGCGCGGGACGTGATCGAGAACGCGCTCCCGCACGCTGCGCAGGTGCACAGGGTAGGCCCGCTGCAATCTCTCCAACCCCTTCGCCGTGAGGATGACCTCGACACCCCGCGCGTCATCTGCGGAACGTCGCTTGACCACCAGACCGTCAGCAGCGAGGGCGTCGACCAGACGCGTCGTCCTGCTGCCTGACAGGTAGACACGGTTGGCGAGTTCAGCGACCCGCAGTACCTGATCGGGCGCCTCGGACAGGTGCGTCAGCGCACTGTAGGTACTGAGTGAGATGTTCGCGCCGCGTTGCAGGTCGTCGTCGAGGTACCGCGGCGCCAGCACGAAGAAGCGGGCGAGATCTCGCCATGCCGGCTCCTCCAGAGCGTCCAGTGGTTGAAGGTTCGTGGGTGGGCCATCCGTCATGACCTCAGCATACTTGCAGTTGCAGGCAGCTATCGAGTTGCCGACACCTCCACGTGCCTCAGTCAGCCGCCATGCTGCGTCAGGTCACACCAGTCGCGAGCGCTGTCGACTGCCCCTCCAGACACCATCTGACCCTGCTGTCCAGCGGGTTCGCGGATGGGACCGATCGACCGGCACTCCCCCACTCGCCACCGTGCGCGACATCCCATCACACACTGTTAGTTGCCTGCGCAGGCAGCGATTGCTAGATTGGCCATTGTCGCGAACGGAACCGAGAACCGTCCCTTGTTCGCGGCAGTCCTTGCACGCCACTCGACGAAGGACCCCGATGCCATGTCCACTTCCGCAACCGCCCTCCCGGCGCCGCCGACAGGGCGTTACCTCATCGACGGCTCGACATCGACCGTCGCCTTCACCACCAAGCACATGTTCGGCCTGGGCAAGGTCCGTGGCAGTTTCGCCGTGACGCGCGGCGTGATCATCGTTTCCGACCAGGTCGACGACTCCACCGTGGACGCCGAGATCTCCGCTTCGAGCTTCTCGACCCGGAACTTCATCAGGGACCCCCAGGTGAGGTCGGCCCTGTTCCTCCATGCCCGCCGCCACCCCACCATCTCCTTCCGGACCAGCGGGATTCAGCGCCGGACGGACAGCTGCACGGTATCGGGGGTCCTTACGGTGAAGGGCAAGTCGGCACCCGTCGAGCTCACCGTGACGGACATCGACATCACAGGCGCATCGGCGGTCTTCACCGCCCACGGGACGATCGACCGCTACGCGCTCGGAATCACCAAGATGCGCGGTATGGCGGCCCGTCACCTGTCCGTCGACATCAGCGCCCGCGCCTTCAAGGCCTGACATACCCACCGGTTGCCCACTGGTTTGTCCAAGACCACGTTCCTGTCCATCCGGAAAAGAGATCATGGCAAAGATCATTGTCACAGCGGGCCCTGTACCGGGCCATGTCGTACCCCTCGCGGCGATAGCGGCCGACCTGACGAAGCGCGGACACGAGGTTCTCTTCTACACGGGCGCCCAGTTCGAAGCGCAGATAAGCGCGACCGGGGCGCGGTTCGTCCCGCACCCCGCGGAGGTCGACGTCACTGTCGGCGCCCTGGACGCCGCGCTCGCCGAGCGCGAGAAACTCGCGCCGCTCGAGCGGATCGTCTTCGATATCAAGCACCTTGCGGCCGACCAGGCGCCGATCCACGACAAGCGCCTCCAGGAGCTCCTCGCCGAGTTTCCCGCGACCGTGGTGATCAGCGAGCCGATGTCCTTCTGGGCGCTGCCGACGGCCCTGCGCGCTCCCCGTGGCCGGCGCCCGCTCCTGGTGAACATCGGCATCGCGCCGCCCGCCTTCAGCAGCGCGGACACCGCGCCCTTCGGGCCGGGGCTGCTCCCGCCCACCACCGACGAAGAACGTGCCAGCTACGACGACATGCGCGTCCAGATGGGCGCGTTCTTCGCGGATCCGCAGCAGTACGTGGAAGGCGTTTTCACCTCGATGGGTGTCACACTGCCCGCTCCCCTCTTCGATGCCATGGCCACGGTCCCCGACCATCTGCTGCAGCTGACCGTTCCCGCCTTCGAGTACCCGCGCGGCGACGCCCCGGAGGGCTTCCGCTTCATCGGCCCCCTTCCGGCCGCCACCGACAGCGAGTTCGAACTCCCCGACTGGTGGGCGGAGTTGTCCGACGACAGGCCGGTTGTCGTCGTCACGCAGGGCACCGTGGAGAACGGAGACTTCTCCCAGCTCCTCGTGCCCACGCTCCGGGCGCTGGCCGACGCGGACGTGACCGTCGTGGCCGCCACGGCACGCCCCGACGGTCCCGACATGGTCAGGGCGGCGCTGGACGACCAGGTTCCCGCCAACGTCCGCCTCGCCGGGTTCGTGCCCTTCGAGCAGTTGCTGCCGCTCGCCGACGTCCTGGTCACCAACGCCGGATACGGCGGTGTCCAGACCGCCCTGCGGCACGGGGTCCCGCTCGTCGTCGGCGGCGAGACCGAGGACAAGCCCGAGGTCGCCGCACGCGTCGAGTGGTCCGGCATCGGCGTCAATCTGCACACGGCCCGCCCCGGAACGGCCGCCGTCCGAGCCGCCGTAGACGATGTGCTGAACGACCCGCGATACCGCAAGCGCGCGAGCGAGATCCGGAGTCAGTGCGCCGAGTACCGGCCCTTCGACGCCATCGCCGACATCGTCGAGCAGGCCACGGCAGGGGGCGAGCATTCACGACTCGGCCTGCGACGGGAAGGGGACGAGCTGTGACGGTTGCACCCTTCGCTTTGATGCAGCTCAGTTCGGGGCTGTTCGCAAGCAAGACACTCGCCGTCGCCGTGCAGTTGGACGTGTTCAGCCTGGCGACGGGCGACGGGATCACCGTCGAAGAGTTCGCCGCCGCACGAGAGTTGCGGACACGTCCGGCGGGGATGCTGCTCACCGGATGCGCAGGTCTGGGGCTGCTGGAGAAGGACGGTGACCGGTTCCGGGCGTCGCCGCTGGCGCGCGAGTACCTGGTCCCCGGAACCCGTTACTACTTCGGCGATTTCGTCACCATGCTGGACGAACGGGTCTACGCGGGCTGGATGCGTCTCGCCGAGGCGGTGCACACCGACGCGCCAACCGTATGGGACGCGACGCAGCGGGATTCGCTGTTCGACGACGCCGATCCCGTGACGGTGCGGACGTTCTGGCGGGGCATGCACTCGCTGTCGACGTACACGGCCCGGGCTGTCGCCGAGGCGTACGACTTCGGGTCGGTGCGGCGGTTGCTGGATGTCGGTGGTGGCGGTGCCGCGTTCACGATCGAGCTGTGCCGGGCCTACCCGACCCTGGAAGCAACGGTCTACGACCTGCCGTTCGTGTGCGAGCAGACGGCGGAGCGGATCGCCGAGGCGGGCCTCAGCGACCGGATCACCTGCGTGGCCGGCGACTTCTTCGCCGAGGAGAAGCTGCCCGGCGGGCACGACGTGGCCCTCCTGTCGTCGGTGTTGCACGACTGGAGCGCCGCGGAGAACCAGGTCATCCTCGACAAGGTCGCGGCGGCACTCCCGGACGGGGGCCGGATCCTGGTCGCCGAACTGCTGATGGACGATGACGAGTCGGGACCCGCGCCCGCCGCGTTGTTCAACCTGCTGATGCTCGTAGAGACTCGGCGTGGCAGGAACTACACCGGCGCCGCGTACGAGCGGTGGCTGCGGCTGGCCGGGTGCGCAGCGGTGGAACGTGTTCCGGTCGCCGGGGTGAGCGCGAACGCCCTCGTCGTGGGGCGATTGCCCGGCGGTGACCGCCGGCCTCGAACCATTCAGCCGGCCGATGTGGGAATCCACCGCGCGAGCGGGTCAAGTCGGTGGCCTGGCACATCGACAGTCAGCCACGTCGGCGGCCATCCTGGACACCGCACCCCAGTGATCAATCCGTTTATGGGGTGCGGCAGTTGAACGGGCCCGGTCACCGCGTGAAAGCGCTACATGGAGCGAATGATGGCCAATCCGTTCGAGGATGAAAGTGCTGAATACGTCGTCATCAGGAATGCCGAGGATCAGTATTCGCTCTGGCCGGTGTTCCTCGATGTTCCTCATGGCTGGTACGTGGTCTTCAGGGAGGCGTCGCGCGCGGACTGCCTGGAGTACATCGGGATCCACTGGACCGACATGCGCCCGAAAAGCCTTGCCGACGCGTTCAAGTAGCAGCTTTCGGCAGGGATTTACTCGTTCCGTCTTGGATGGTGTGTTCTTTCGTGAGTGGCGTGCTGACGTCCGGTGTCGACCTTGTATCGGCTCTCAGGAAACGCGTGGAAACAGAATCGAGCACGACGAGCGCGGTCACGTTCGTGCCGGACCCGGGACGAGCACAGGACAGCGTCTCCCTGACTCACGCGGAGTTGGACACACGGGCTCGCAGGACCGCGGTGTGGCTCGCCGAGCGCACCGAGCCCGGCGACCGTGTTCTGCTGCTGTATCCGCCGGGCGTCGACTTCGCCGCCGCGTTCTTCGGATGCCTCTACGCCGGGCTCGTCGCCGTCCCCGGCCCCTTGCCCGGCCGCTACCGCCACGAGCGCCGACGCCTCGCGGGAATCGCCCTGGATGCCAGGGCCCGCGTCCTGCTGACCGACCGGCACGGCCTGAAGGAGGTGGAGAAGTGGGCCGCCGACGAGGGGCTGGCCGGACTGGTCTGCCACCCCACCGACACGGAGGACGCCGACCCCGACGCGTGGAGGCCCAGGGTGCGGCCCGGGCCTGACACCGTGGCCCTCCTGCAGTACACCTCCGGGTCCGTCGGCGCTCCCAAAGGCGTCATGGTCCGGCACGGCGATCTGCAGGCCAACCTAGACAGCGGGTGGCACAGCCTCGACGTACAGCCCTCGCACCGCTTCGGCGGCTGGATCCCGCTCTATCACGACATGGGCCTGATCGGTCTGATGCTGCCCGGCATCCTGATGGGCAACGGGTATGTGCAGATGGATCCGATGACCTTTCTGCGCCGCCCGCACCAGTGGTTGCAGCTATTGGACACTTTCGACGTCAACTTCACCGCCTCCCCCGACTTCGGCTACGAACTCTGCCTGCGTCGGGTCTCCGACGACCAGCTCGCGGACCTCGACCTCAGCCGGGTGCATGTCGCGGTCAACAGTTCCGAGCCGATCCGCTCCCGCACCGTCACCGGCTTCATCGAACGCTTCGGGACCGCCGGGTTTTCGTCCCATGCGCTCGCCGCCCTCTACGGGCTGGCCGAATCGACCCTGGTCGTCACCAGCAGCGGCGTCTCCCAACCGCCCTACGTGGTACCCGCGGACGTAGCCGCTCTGGAACGGTCCGTCCTGCGTCGCGCGGCTCCCGGTGTGCCGTCGCGGGACCTGGTGGGCTGTGGCTCCAGCACCGGTCTACGGGTACGCATCGTGGATCCGGACAGCAGCGAGGTACTGCCCGTCGGCCGGATCGGAGAAATCTGGGTCAGTGGGCCGAGTGTCACCGCGGGCTACTGGGAGCAGGCCGAGGCCACCAAGGCCACGTTCGAGGCCCATACCGCCGATGGGCAGGGCCCGTTCCTGCGCACAGGCGACCTAGGCGGGCTGCTGGACGGCCATCTCTTCGTCACCGGCCGCCGCAAGGACGTTCTCGTCCTGCACGGCCGCAACATTCACCCGCAGGACGTCGAGGACGAACTTCGCTCCCATCATGAGGAGTTGCGTGGCCTGCACGGTGCTGTCTTCACGGTCGGCGGGAACGGCGACCCGGGTTTTCCGGAGTCGGTTGTCGTCCTGCACGAGATCAGAGGCCACTGGGGGCCGAGCCGGATGGGCGACATCGCCTCCGCCATGAAACTCACGGTCGCCAGGGAAATCGGCGTGCCGGTCGGCGGGGTTCTGCTGCTCCGACCTGGTGCCGTCCACCGTACGACCAGCGGCAAGGTGAAGCGTTCGGCGATGCGTGCGCGCTATCTGAGCGGTGCGCTCGAACCCCTGCTGGCCAGTGAGGACCCGCATCTGACCGCCGCTCTGGGCCGCCCCGGGCCAGCGGAGGCGGTGTGATGAAGGCCGACGTACTGGAACGGATACTCACCGCGCACGAAGGGGGTGCCTGGGCCCCTGAGACGCTGCACGAACTCGACGCCCGGGAGGAGTTCCCCGCCGAGGCGGTCGCGGTCCTCGACGGTGCGGGGCTGGCCGCCTCGTACGTTCTCACCCCCGACTCCGACTTCCCCGCCATGGCCGAACTGATCCGTGCCGTCGCGCGGCGCGACCTGACCGTGGCCATCGCCCACGGCAAGACCTTCCTCGGGACCGTGCCCGTGTGGATCGACGGCACGCCCGCGCAGACCCGTCGGCTCGCCGGACGGGTGCGCGCCGGAGACGCCGTCTGCTGGGGACTGACCGAGCGCGCCCACGGAAGTGACCTTCTGGCGGGCGAGCTCACCGCCACCCGGGAGGACGGCGCCTGGCGGCTGGACGGAGAGAAGTACCTGATCAACAACGGGAGTCGGGCGCGGCTCGGCACCGTTCTCGCCCGCACCGATCCGGCCGGTGGCGGCCGCGGCTTCAGCCTCTTCCTCGTCGACCGCGATGACCTGCCGCCCACCGCCTGGCAGGCGCTTCCCAAGGTCCCCACGCACGGCATCCGGGGCGCCGACATCAGCGGCTTCGTACTGAACGGAGCACGGGTGCCCGCCGACGCCCTGATCGGGAATCCCGGTGACGGCCTCGGCCTCGTCCTGCGTTCCCTCCAGCTCACCCGCATCGCCTGCCTCGGCCTCTCGCTCGGCGCGGCCGACCACGCCCTGCGGCTGGCCCGGGACTTCGTCACGGGACGCGAACTGTACGGGCGCCGGCTGTCCGATCTGCCGCACGTGCGCCGCACCCTCGGCCGTGCTGCCGCGGCCGCGCTCGCCGCCGAGGCGGTGAGCATCCTCGCCGGCCGGTCCGTGCACGAACTTCCCGGTGAACTCTCCGTGACCTCCGCCGTCGCGAAGGCGTACGTGCCCACCCAGGTCCAGGAGTTGCTGGGCCGGCTCGGGGAACTCATCGGCCTCCGCGGTTTCGTGGTGTCGCCCCCCGGCAGCGGATTCGCCAAGCTGGACCGCGACCACCGCATCTGCGCCGTGTTCGACGGCAGCACCGTCGTCAACCGCACGGCTCTCCTCACCCAGGCACCCCGGCTGGGCCGGCTGTTGCGCCGCACCGCCGCAGACACCTCCGCCGTCCGTGCCGCGGCCGACCTCGGCACCCCGTCGACCCCGATCGACCCGGCCCTGCTCACCCTCACGTCGGCCACCGGCTGCAGCCTCGTACAGAGTCTTCCCGAAGCCGTCGAGCGCATCCGCGGGCAGGGCAACCCCGAACTGACCCTGCTCGCCGAGACGGTTGAGCGGCAGAGCCGCGAACTGGCCACCGAACTCGCGGACTTCGTGCCGGTCAGCGGCGGACTCCCCAGCGGCGCGTTCGCCCTCGCCGAGCGATACGAGCGGCTGTACGCCGCCGCGGCCTGCCTCCGGCTCTGGCTGCACAACCCCGCTCGCCCGGCCGGAGCCCTGACCCGGGACGCACTGTGGCCGCGTGCCTGTCTCACCCATCTTCTCGACCTGCCCGAGACCCAGGCCTACGACGATCTGGCCGCCGTCGTCATCGACTGGACCGCGCCTGCGTTCACCCTCCTGGACGGTGCCGTGTGACCACCTTCGTCCCCCGGCGCGTGGACGACCTCGAACGGCTGCTCGGCGACCCCGCCGACCCCACCAACCCGGTCGGAACCCGTGCGGTCCTCGAAGCGGACGAGCGCGCCGAGATGCTGGAGGCCGGTGAGAAGGCGCTGCATGTCTTCGGTCTCAACGCGGAGTTCGTGCCGCCCGAGTACGGCGGGCGGCTCACGCGGGTCGACCATCTCGTCGAGGTGATGCGCGCGGTCCACCGCCGTGACCCGGCGCTCGCCCTCGGCTACGGCGCCAGCTCCTTCATCGCCGGTGTGAACATCTGGACCGCGAGCCCCGGAGAACAGGCCGCCCGGGTGGCGCGGTCGCTGCTCTCCGGTGGTCGGGTGGCCGTGGCGTTCCACGAACTCGCGCACGGCAACGACATGGCGGGAACCGAGTTCACCGCGGCGGCCGACGGCGCGGATCTGTTGCTCAATGGGCGCAAGGAGGTCGTCACCAACATCCGCAGGGCGCAGGACCTGCTCGTCCTCGCGCGGACCGACCCACGGCCCGGTCCGCGCAGCCACTCCCTGGTGCTGGTCGACCGGGCCTCGACCCCCGGCGCCGGAATCCGTGATCTGCCGCGTTTCCTGAGCGTCGGCATGCGCGGTGTGCAGCTCGGCGGACTGGAGTTCACCGGGGTCCGGGTGCCGGCCACCGCGGTCCTCGGACCCACCGGCGCGGGGTTGGAGATCGCGCTGAAGGCACTCCAGATCACCCGTACCGCGCTGCCCGCCATGGCCACCGGCGGGCTGGACACCGCCCTGCGCACCGCCATCGCCCATCTGTCGTCCCGCACCCTGTACGGCGGCGCCGCCATCGACATTCCCCATGTCCGTTCCGTGCTGGTGGGCGTTTTCGCCGATCT
This sequence comes from Streptomyces xylophagus, assembly GCF_000716435.1. Taxonomy (GTDB): domain Bacteria; phylum Actinomycetota; class Actinomycetes; order Streptomycetales; family Streptomycetaceae; genus Streptomyces; species Streptomyces xylophagus. The sequence continues at coordinate 600,522 of NZ_JNWO01000002.1, read as the reverse complement.
GCTGCGGGCCGAGGCGATCAGCGCGGTCGGCATCCGCGCTCTGCACCTGGTGCCGGGGTCCGCGAGTGTCTACTCGGCGGCCGTCAAGTACGCCGTGTCCAAGGTGCTGTTGGACGCGATGGACCGGCTCGCCGAACTGCTCGGCGCGCATTTCTATCTGCGGGGCGGACCGACGGCGATATTCCAGAAGCTGCTCCGCGACCTCGCGCCGGTGGGCTTCGGGCACATCGCCCGGGCCGCCTGCCAGATGAGTGTGCTGCCCCAACTCCCCCTGTTGGCACGGCGTTCCTGGCTCACCGGCGATTCGGCTCCGGCCGACCTGTTCGCCCTGGACGCGGCCCTGCCCGCCCTGCGCTACGACCGGCTGGCCCTGCACGCCGCGGGCCGTGACCCCCTCGCCGCCTCCCTGGCCGCCGCACTGGACGAGCCCTGGGACAGCTCCGACCGGCAGCTGCGGGCCGTCGCCGAAACGGACCTGGCCGAGCTCACCTCCCTGGCCGGAGCCTGCGCCGCCCTGCCGATGACGGAACTCGGCGTCGACGCCCCGCCCGAGGCCTACGACCTGGCCGACCGGTACATCGCGCTGCTCGGCCGCATCAGCTGCCTCCAGGTCCGGCGGCACGCCACCGACCCCTTCCTGGCCGACTCTCCCTGGCTGTTGGCCGCCCTGCACCGCTCGCACCGAAACACCCCGCTCGCCGGTGCGGTCGAGGACGCGCTCCACCGTGAGCTCCTCGACCGCTTCCACAGCCACCGCTCCTTCGGCCTCGCCGCCCGCACGCTGACCCTCCGAGAAGAGAACGCACGATGACTCCAGGCACCACCGACGTCCGCACATGGCTTACCGAGCGGGTGGCGACCTACCTGCGCCGCACACCCGAGGAGATCGACACCAGTCTCCCCATGACCGACTACGGCCTGGATTCACTGACCGCGCTGGCCGTCTCCGCCGACATCGAGGACGAGTTCGGCCTGGTGCTGCCACCCGAGATCACGTGGGACAACCCCAGCGTCGACGGACTGAGCCGGATCATCGACGGCCTCCTGGCGGAGGCGAAGTGATGCCGGCGGGCGCGGGCCCGGAGATACCGCTGACGGCGGCTCAGCACGGTGTGTGGGTGGCACAGCGGCTGCATCCCGAGAGCCCCATGTTCGTCTGCGGCGTCTACATCGACACCGCCGCCGGTATCGATCCCGGGCTGCTCCAGCGGGCAGTGGGTCAGGCGGTCGCGGAGACCGATGCGTTGCGGGTCCGCTTCACCGACGACGGTCGCACCGTCAGCCAGCGAGTCGATCCCGCCACCGAAGCCAGGCTCGACGTGGTGGATCTGCGCGATGAGCGGGACCCGGAGGCAGCGGCGCGCACCCTCATCGAAGCCTGGCAGGCGCAACCGCCGCCCTCCCTCACCGACGGCCCGCTCTTCACCCACACGCTCCTGCGGCTCGGCGCGAACCGGGACCGACTGTACTTCCGCTACCACCACATCCTGCTCGACGCCCACGGCCAGACGCTGTACCTCGGACGGCTGCTGGACATCTACAACGCACTGGCCACAGGCGGGACTCCGAATGCCTCCCCCTTCGCACCGCTCACCGACGTACTCGCCGAAGAGCGCGCGTACACCGGCTCCCCACGGTACGAACGGGACCGCCGGCACTGGCTCACCCAGCTCGCCGACCTGCCTTCCTCCACCGAACTGGGCGACGGATCATCAGGTCTGGCCTGCGGCCTGCCGCAGGCAACTGGGCTGGTGCCGACCGACACCGTCGAGCGGCTGCGCACCGTCGCCGGCGCCCGCTGGTCCCTGCCGGTGATCGCCGCCGTGGCCGCGTACACCCACCGCATGACCGGCGCCGACGACATCGTGATCCGGGTCTTCCTGGCTGCGCGTACGAGCCCGCAGTCCCTTGCCACCCCGGCCATGCTGGTCAATGACCTGCCCCTGCGGCTGACCGTCCACCCCTGGACCACCTTCGTCGACCTGCTCGCCCAGACGCGGGTCCGGCTGGCCGAGGCGCTGCGCCACCAGCGCTTCCCCGACGAGCACCTGCGCCGCGAACTCGCCGCGCGGAGCGAGCGTGGTGCCCTGGCCGGCCCTACCGTCAACGTGCTCTCCTCCGTACCCGGCCGGATCGTCGTCGGGGGTGCCGAGGCCATCGTGCACCAAGTGTCCGCCGGCCCGGTCCGCGACCTTCTGGTCAACGCCTTCGCCGACGGCAGCGCCGACGACGGCATCCGGCTCACCTTCAGCGGCCATCCCGACCGGTTCACCCCGGCCGGGGTCGAAGCCCACCGGGACCGTTGTCTCCGGCTCCTGACAGCCGCCGCGACCACGCCCGGACGGCCCGTGGGCACCCTCGACCTGCTGGACTCCGACGAGCACCGCCGCTTCGCCGACTGGAACGACACCTCCGTGTCCGTCTCCACCCGCTCGCTGGTGGACATGGTGGAGGCCCAGGACCCGGCCGGCGAAGCCGTCGTGTTCGAGAACGACAGCGTCGACTACGGCGAACTCAACGCGAGGGCCAACCGCCTCGCCCGTGCCCTGCGCCGCCGGGGCGTCGGACCGGAGTCACGGATCGCCGTCATGCTGCCGCGTTCGGTCGATCTCGTCGTGGCACTGCTGGCCGTTCTCAAGGCCGGTGCCGCCTTCGTACCCGTCGAGACGGGCAACCCCGCCGCGCGGATCGCCTACGTCCTCGCCGACAGCGGGGCCTCCCTGGTGATCGCCGAACGGGAGGTACCCGGTTTCGCATGGCTTCCCGCCGATGCCGGCGCGGACGAGTCACCGGAGAACCTGGGGATCGAGGTCGACGTCCGCGACGCCGCGTACGTCATCTACACCTCGGGCTCCACCGGCCGCCCCAAGGGAGTCGTCGTACCGCACGAGGGTCTGCTGAACCGTCTGTGGCAGCTCCAGCACGACCACCGGATGACCCACGACGACCGGATCGTGCAGAAGACTCCGATCAGTTTCGACATCTCGGTGTGGGAGTTCTTCTGGCCCCTCGTCCAGGGAGCCACGCTGATCGTGGCGCGCCCCGAGGGCCACCGGGACCCGGGTTACCTCGCCGAGCTGATCCGCGAGCAGCGTGTCACGATCGTCCACTTCGTGCCGTCGATGCTCGCCGTCTTCCTCGCCGAGGCCCAACTCGGCCCCTCCGTACGGCTGGTGGCCTGCACCGGAGAGGCACTGCCACCGGAAGTCGTCCGCCGCTTCCACGCTTCCGCCGACGCCGAACTCTGGAACTTCTACGGCCCGACCGAGGCGGCGATAGAGGTGACTTCCTACCGCACCGGCCCGGAAGACGACGAGGTGCCGCTCGGACTGCCGTTCGCCAACACCCGCGCCTACGTTCTGGACTCCGGGCTCAACCCGGTGCCGCTTGGCACGACCGGTGAGCTCTATCTCGCCGGCATCCAGCTCGCCCGCGGCTATCTCGGCCGTCCCGCCCTGACCGCGGAGCGCTTCACGGCCGATCCCCACGGCCCCGCGGGCTCCCGTATGTACCGCACCGGCGATCTCGCCCGCCGTCGCGCGGACGGCAGCCTGGAATACCTCGGCCGCAGCGACGACCAGGTGAAGATCCGCGGGGTCCGGATCGAGCTCGGCGAGGTCGAGACGGCGCTGCTGGCCCAGCCGACCGTCGCCCAGGCGGCCGTGGTCGTACGGGAAGACCGGCCCGGAGACAAACGCCTGGTCGGCTACGTGATCGGGCACAGAGCCGACATCGACACCCATGCCCTGCAACGGCAGCTGGCGGAGTTCCTGCCGCAGCACCTGGTGCCGACGGCGATCGTCCGGCTGGACGCGTTGCCGCTGACGCCGAACGGCAAGCTGGACCGCAAGGCGTTGCCCGCACCTCGGTACGCGCCGACTACGACGGGCCGGGCAGCGGCCACAGCGCGGCAGAAGGTGCTGAGTTCGGTGTTCGCCGAGGTCCTCGGGCTCCCGGACGTAGGAGTGGACGACAACTTCTTCGAGCTCGGGGGCGACTCGCTGCTGGCGGTGACCCTGGCGGGACGGGCACGCGAGCGGGGCGTCCGGGTGGACCTCCCGGCGTTGTTCGCCACGCCGACGGTGGCCGGTCTGGCGGCGGCAGGTCAGACGACCGATCAGGTTCCCGCCCCGCCCCACGGCATTCCCGCCGACACCATGGTGATCACACCGGAGATGGTGGCGCCGACCGAGCTCACGGCGGAGGACATCGACCGGATCACGGCGGCGGTTCCCGGTGGTGCGGCCAACATCGCGGACATCTATCCACTGGCTCCCCTGCAGGGACCGCTCGTTTCCCACCGTGCCGCAGCGGGCGCGGACAGCGCCGATCCCTACATCCTCCAGGTGGTGCTGGGCTTCCAGGCCCCGGCGCGGCTGGACGCATTCCTCGACGCCCTCCAGCACGTGATCGACCGGCACGACGTGCTCCGTACGGCCTTCCTGTGGGAAGGACTCCGCGAACCGGTCCAGGTCGTACTGCGGAAGGCACCGCTGCCCGTCCAGCAGATGGCCTTCGACGAGGGTCCCGGCGCGGACGTGCTCGATCCGGCGGACCGGCTGGTGGCAGCAGCCCCGGTGACCATGGATCTCACCCGCGCCCCCTCGCTCCGGGCCCTGGTGGCTCGCGATCCCGGTGGAGACCGGTGTGCGTTGATGCTGCACATCCACCACGTGATCGTGGACTACACGAGCCTGAACCTCCTCATGGGCGAGGTGACCGCGATTCTGGAAGGACGCCGGGACGCCCTGCCGGAACCGCTGCCGTTCCGGAACTTCGTCGCCCGGGCGCGCCAGGATGCTCCGCAGCGCGGGCACGCCCAGTTCTTCGCCGACCTGCTCGGGGACGTGAGCGAACCCACGGCGCCGTACGGGCTGCTGAACGTGTGTGGCGACGGCCGTGACGTGTCCGAGGCCGTGATGCGGCTGGACGCCGAAGTGTCGACCCGGTTGCGGGAACAGGCACGGCAGTCGGCTGTCAGCGCGGCAACTCTGTTCCATGTCGCCTGGGCACGGGTCGTGGCGGCAACCTCTGGTCGTGACGACGTGGTGTTCGGCACGGTGCTGCTCGGCCGGATGAACGCCGGCGACGGGGCGGACCGTGTCCCCGGGCTGTACGTCAATGTGTTGCCCGTACGCGTGAACCTCGCCTCAGTCACTGTTGCGGTGGCGATACGCGAACTCCGAGCCCACTTGGCCGAGTTGCTCGTCCACGAGCACGCCCCGATGCCATTGGCGCATCGGATGAGCGGCGTGGCACCGACGGCACCGCTGTACACCTCGCTGCTCAACTTCCGGCACGGCGCTGTTCCCATGGAGCAGCAACTGGCGGCGCACGGCGCCGAACTACTGGGAGCCGTCGAGCGGACCAGCTTCCCGATCACGGTGCATGTCGACGACACCGGCGACGGTTTCGGCTTGAAGGTCCAGACGGTGGCGCCGGTCGATCCACACGAGGTGGTCCGTTCGCTGGTCGCGGTGATCGACGCTGTGGTGTCGGTGCTGGAGGAGGGATCGCCGACACTCCTGGCCCGGATCGAGGTGCCCGTGCGGTCCGTGCGGAAGATGGGTCCGATGGAAGCCAGGGACGGGTCCCGACCTGAGTGAGCGGGGCTGGCCGCGCAAGCCGGCCGACCGGCGGGAAGTTCGCCACCACGCCGAGGCCGCGCCCACGGCGTGTGGCATGAGCCGTAACGTCCCTGCCGCTCCTCGGGAACCTGTAGCCAGGTCGTCCGAAGAAGACCCGCTCCAGGTGGCGCACGCTGTCGCCCGGGCGGATCGCCGCGACCGTTGTCTCTGTCCCACGGCATACCAGTGGCTCGTCAACATGACGCGTGCCCGCGTCGTGCTGACCGGCAGCTACACGAGGCGCCAACCGCCCTGCCCGGCTGCCCCGTTCCAGGAAGGATTGACAGGGCGTGCCGCAGCGCGCTGCAGCCTTCGTGCGGTGCCCGGGGCCGTGAAACTGGTGGTGCGCAGAACGTTGCGTATCGCGATGGCGAACTGGGCGGCGACGGTGAGACCGGCTCACGGCTCACGAGTCGAACCAACGCAGCCAGATGGGCACGTCCGTCCCGGCATGCCAGCGGTCGTTTACCGCACGACGCAGCTCCGGAGTCGTCAGCTGCTCCTCGCGGGTGAGCCAGTCCAGGTACCACTCGGCGAAGGTGGCGGGGTGTCCGTCGTCGTTCAAGAGCGGGTTGAGGCGATCGCAGGTCGCGCGTCCGTCGAACCACATGGCGCCACGCATGGGTCCGCTGACGACAAGGACGGTGTAGAAGCCGCAGCCGTGATCGTGGAGAGGGATGGCCCCGGAAGTCCGCGCGTCCTCGGCGACATCGGCCGTCTCCCGCCACGTGTCGTGATCGGCTTGGTAGGCCGCAGCAGAAGCGTAATCCCCCTCCTGGGGTTCGTTCAGCCAGAGATCTTCGCTCGCTGCGAGAGCGGTGTCGTGGTCCGGGAAAGCAACATGCAGGTTCGCACGATCTGAAGGCTGGTCGCCTTCCCAGTGCCAGCCACTCTGATCGACCCGAAGTGTGCGAACCCGCCCGCCAGCACTGACGCGCAGCAGGTACTGGCGGTACTCGTCGGGGAACACCACCCCGAACTGTTCCTCGGCCTGACGCACCTGAGCCTCACTGAGGACCGGCGGGAGAACGGCACCGACACCGGCCCTGGATCCCCGCCGTGCATAAAGAGCGACGGTCCGCTCCCGGACACCGCTCCAGTTCACCGTCTGCATGCCCCGCAAGATAGCCGCCGGTCTCACTCAACTGCTGGTCGAACACGACAACTTGACCCACTCCGCCCAGCGGTCAGAGGCCGGCGAGCAGGTCGTCGAGCGGTGCCGGCACACGCTCGGGGTCAAGGGCCTCGGTGAGGACGCGGCCGTAGTGGATCTTGCGTCCCTTCTTCGTGCCGAGGAAGCGCCGGAACTGCTGCTGCGGGGCGCGGCCACGCTGAGCCGGCTGGCGCAGGAAGGTCTTCAGGGCACGCAAGTCGCCCTCGGCCTGGACGAGTTCCTCCACCCGTGTCACGCCCAGCACGCGGATGAGTTCGTCCTCCAGGTCCGCCGCGCAGACGTAGATGCTCTGCTGCGACGCACCGGCCCGTTCGAAGCCGCGGGCGTAGTAGGGGCGTTCCGCCTCGTCGCACAGTCCGGTGAGGCGGAGACCCAAGCCGGGTGAGCCGAGGAGACGGGCGTAGTGGCCGACGCTCATCGCGCCGCCGATCGACAGGACGCAGGCCCCCTCGGCCGCCAGGTTCCGACCGCGGCTCTCCGCCAGCGCGTTGACCGCCGCGACGTCGCTCGGGCCTTCCACCAGGACTGCCGTCCGGACGGAGAGTCGCGCGGCCAGCTCGTGCGCGGAGTCGCCGGGGCCACCCGTCGCCCACGCAGTGACCGCGTTCCGGAACGCCTCCATGTCAGTCATGACACGAGTCTCAGCTGCTTCCGGCCGCGCCGCGAGGGAATTTCCGCAGCCACGGCGGGCAGCCAGCGAGCAGCAAGGCCCCCTCAGACCTCCCCGGCCCCCAGCACGTACAGCCCCGGAAGGTTCACCACGATCGCCTCCTGCGTGCTGCGTGCGATCACCACCACGGCCTCGTCGGCGGGGTCCGGGTTCTCCTCGCGGTGCGGTACGAACGGCGGGACGAAGATGTAGTCCCCGGGCGAGGTGCGCAGGCGTACTTCCTGCGGCGCCGGGCCCGTGTCGTCGAGGAAGACGAACTCGGGGTGTCCGCTCACCACATAGATCGCGGTCTCGGATTCGCCGTGGTGGTGGTCGGAGGAGGACGTGGAGGGGGCGACGTGGGTCTGGCCCATCCACAGTTTTTCGGAGCCGACGGTCTTGCCGCTCACCGCGGCGAATCTGCGCATGCCGCCGCTCTGTGCCGTGTCGCCGTCGAGGGCGTCGGCGCGGATGTGGTGCAGGCGGGTGCGCAGGGGGGCTGTCGAGTGCCCTGCGGCGTCGTGGAGATGGGGGTGGAAACCTTCGCCGGGGGTTGTCAACGGCTCGCTCATGGTTCGGGACGCTAGAGCCGCCCCGAAAAGGATGTCAAGAGGTGTCCATTGTGCTTCACCTGCGGCAATGTTCCCGCAATGTATGAGGGACGGGTACGAGGGGATCGGATGAGGGAACCACTGGAAGTCCTCGTGCCGGGGCGCGCGTCGGGCATTATGTGCGCATGCATATCTCCGCGAAGGCGGACTACGCCACGCGGGCCCTGTTGGAGCTCGCCTGCGAACCTGCCCGTCCGCTCACGTGCGAGGCGATCGCCTCCTCGCAGCAGATCCCGTTCCGGTTCCTGAAGTCCGTGGTGGGCGAGTTGCGCAGAGCCGGTCTGGTGCGCAGCCAACGCGGCTGCGAGGGCGGCTACTGGCTCGGCCGGCCCGCCGACGAGATCACGCTCCTGGACGTCGCCCGCGCCGTGGACGGCGAGTTGATCACCCTACGCAGCGAACCGCTGGCCGGACTCGACTACCCCGGTCCTGCCTCGGGTCTGCCCGGGGTGTGGCGGCAGATCGAGGCGCAGGCCGCCGCCGTACTGGGTGGGACCACCCTCGCCACGCTGCTGCCCGCCACGACCGACGAGCACGCGGCGGGCGAGCAGTTGAGCCGCCAGGGAGCCGCATGACGGCCCATACGACTCCTGCGGCCCAACTCGCCGTCGAAGTCGTCGAGTTCACCGACCCCCTGTGTCCCTGGGCCTGGGGATCCGAGCCTGTGTTCCGCCGTCTTCGCGCGGCGCTCGCGGGCCGCGTCCGCTGGCGTCGCGCGTACTGCATCCTCTTCGACCACGACGACGACCCCGCGCCCGACCCCGCCGCCGAAACGGCCTGGTATGCGCGCTACGTCGAGGACATCAGCGTCCACACCCACGCACCGCGAGCACGTCGCCTGAGCCGTGTCGCCGCGAGTTCCTGGCCGGCCTCGCTGGTCGCCAAGGCGGCCGAAGCACAGGGTGCGGAGGTGGCCGATCGGGTGCTACGGCGGCTGCGAGAGAGCGTGTTCGTGCTCGGGGAGCCCGCGGACACCCCCGAGTCGGCACTGTCCGTGGTGTCGGGCGTACCCGGCCTCGATCTCGGCCGGCTCGCGACCGACGCGGCGTCGGCGGAAGTGCTGGAGAGGGTGCGCGCCGACCGTGCCGAGGCGCGTAGACCGGTCGATGAAGTGCTGTCGGTGCACGGCTGCGAATCACCCCATCCCGGCGCCGCCAAGGAGACCCCGGACGGCCAACACCGGTACGCGCTACCGACGTTGCTCGTGCGCACCGCAGCCGAATACCGCGTCGTACCCGGCTGGCGACCGTACGAGGAGTACGTCTCGGCCGTCACCGAACTCAGCCCCGGGCCGCTGCCCGCGCCCACCACGCTGGACTCGGCGGCGGCGCTCGCCCGGTACCGGACCCTCACCGAGCCGGAGCGTGTACTGCTGACCGACGGCGGCCCGTGGCCTCCGCCCGGCGCCGTCCGTGTCGACACGGGCAACGGGCCGCTGTGGCTGCACCCGGAGGAGGCCGCGGTGCACCCCGCCGTCGCGCCGGCCCCTCCCGCCGCGCCCTGACAGGCCTCTGATCAGCGGTCAGAGGCCGTCCCGCCCAATGAGACACCAATTGGTGTCCATTGACAGCCTCCAGCGGCTGGCCCCAGGATGTGCAGCATGCTCACGACGCACCCCGGTGTGGTGTGCCGCTACGTGGACCTGCGGCGCACCTGTAGCGCTCTCTGTCGCTGACCCGCCGCCCCCGGCCCACAGGCGCCTGACCCCGCCCCCGTAGGCATCGGCGCCCCACCGCCTCGCCGACCGGCGCCCGTCTTCCCGCGCCGCTCCCTTCGCGCTTCGTCGCCGTCTCTCCGCCTCCGTATCCCGGTTCTCTCCCGCGATCCGCCGACGCCTCATGTCCTGGGCGCGGCATGCCCCCGTGCGCCTCGAAGCCGCATCGGCATGTCCGTCGTCCCGGTCTGCGCGGTGTCCGGCCCTCGGGTCAGCCGCCCCCGCTCCCCTTCCGCTGCCCCGGCGCGGCCGGGAGCCCTCGAAGAAAGAAATCACGATGTCCGGACGACTCACGTCTCGCAGCCCTCGGGCGTCCCTCCGCCCCGGCAGACTCCGCGCCGCCGCCCTGGGGACCGCCCTCGCCACCGTGCTCGTCCCCGCGCTCAGCGCCTGCGGCGGCGACGCCTCCACGGCCGGCGGCAGCGCCACGCTGAAGTGGGCCTCCTCCTACTTCCCCACCCACTGGGACCCGGTCGTCAGCGGCAGTGGCGCCCAGTTCCGCGAACTCGCTCTGGTCTACGCCTCGTTGACCCGCACGGACGCGACCGGCAAGGCCGTGCCCGACCTGGCCAAGAGCTGGGAGTACAACGCCAAGGGCGACCAGATCACCTTCCATCTGCGCCCGAACCTGAAGTTCAGCGACGGCGAGCCGGTCGACGGCGCCGCCGTGAAGGCCGCCATCGAACGCGCCCAGAGGCAGAAGAACTCCGCGCTCTTCGGCGACCTCACCTCCATCAAGTCGGTGGACGCCAATGGACTGGACGCGGTGCTCCACCTCAGCCAGGTCGACTACCAGATCCCCCAACTCCTCGGCGAGCGCGTCCTGCAGATCGCCAGCCCCAAGGCAGCCAAGTCGCCCACCAAGCTGGACCAGAGCCCGGTCGGCGCGGGCCCGTTCACCGTCACGCAGCTCGTCCCGGGCACCAAGGTCCTCCTGAAGAAGAACCCGGACTACTGGGACGCCAAGGACATCCACATCGACAACGTCGAGCTGACCTCGGCCCCCGACGCGGCGACGGTCGTCTCCGGACTCCAGACCGGCGTCTACAACTTCGCCGACATCACGCCCAGTCAGGCCGAGGCCGCAAAGAAGGCCGGACTCGACGTCTTCGTCCAGCCCGGCTTCAACGCCAACAACCTCAGCCTCAACGTCAACAAGGCGCCGTTCAACAACGACAAGGTCGTCGACGCGGTCCGCTACGCGATCAACCGCCAGGAGTTCGTCGACAAACTGAGCTTCGGCTACGGCTCGACCACCAACCAGCCCTTCCCCAAGGGCTATGTGGCCTACGACCCGCAGTCCGCGAACGACTACGCCTACGACCCGGCGAAGTCGAAGCAGCTGCTCTCGGAGGCCGGTTACAAGGCGGGGCAGATCAAACTCAACCTCGTCATCCCGGCCGAGGATCCCCAAGCGGAGATCGTCCAGGCGCAGTTGGCGAAGGTCGGCATCACGGTCAGCATCAAGGTCGACAAGAACTGGGCCACCCCGTTCTTCGCCAAGGACCTGACGTTCTCGCTGTACGGGACGACGGGGCGTGACTCCGCCGCACAGACCCTCACCGCGCACTTCGGTCCGAACGGGCCGCTCAACCTCAGCTCGCCGTACGAGCCTTCGGGCTTCGAGGCGGCCATCGCCAAGGTCCGCCAGACTCCGCTGGACTCCCCCGACTACGCGAAGGTCCTCCAGGCGGCGACCCGGGCCGGCCTGCAGAGCAAGGCGCTGGTCTTCACGTACTCCTCGCCCAACCTCGTCGCGAAGAGCAAGTCCATCTCCGCCCTGCCCAAGAACCCGGCCCACATCGACTGGACCGGCGTGACCATCGGCTCGAACTGACACTCCGTCAAACCCTGTACAGCCACTACAGAGAGGGGGCAAGCCATGACGACGACGGAGGCACCGGCCACACCACCCGACGTCCGTCACCGGATCGCCACGACCGGGGCGCGGCACACGCTGGGCCGCGTCCTGGTCACCCTCGCCCGGTCGATCGCGATCTTCGTGCCCGTGTTCCTGGTCGCGACGTTCGTGACGTTCGCGCTGCGGTCACTGAGCGGGCTCAGCCCGGCGCGGATCCAGCTGGGCGAGGAAGCAACTCCCGAAGCGGTAGCGAGAGTTGAAGCACAGTGGGGTCTCAACCGGCCCTTCCTCGTGCAGTACGTCGACTGGCTGGGCGGCGTCCTGCACGGGCAGCTCGGCACCAGCTGGACCAACGGCGCCGACATCTCCACCCTCATCGGCCTCGGCCTGGGCGTGAGCCTGTCGGTGGCGTTCTTCGCGCTGATCATCGGTGTGGTCGCGGGCTTCGCCCTCGGCACGATCGCCGCTCTGCGCCGCACCACGTGGATCGACCGTGCGATCACGGGCTTCGTCACGGTGATCTCGGTGATGCCGGCCTTCGTCGTCGGCATCGTGCTGGTCGCGGTGTTCGCGGTGGGGCTGCATGTGTTCCCGTCCGCGGGATACGTCCCGGCGGCGCAGGGGGTCGGGCCGTGGCTCGCCCATATCACCCTGCCCGCCGTCGCGTTGAGCTTCGACGTGATTGCCGACGTCGCCAGGCAACTGCGCACCAGCCTCATCGCCGCCTACCGCGAGAACTACGTGACGGGCGCGATCGTACGGGGGCTCAGTCCACGGCGGATCTTCTTCGGGCATGTGCTGCGCAACGGCCTCGGCCCGGCGCTCGCGACGCTCGGTCTGAAGTTCCCCACGCTGGTCGGCGCCTCCGTCGTCACCGAGTGGATCTTCGGGCTCCAGGGGTTCGGCCGGTTCGCCAACGACTCGGCCCAGGCCGGTGACGTTCCGGCCGTCCAAGGGGTCCTCGTGGTGTCGATCGTCCTGGTCGTCGTCTTCAACCTGATCGTCAACCTGGTGCTGGCGCGTGTGACGCCGGCGTCCCAGCGGGGGGTGTGACCATGGTGCGCCGCGTGCTCTCCCTGACGTCCGGCCGGATCGCCCTGGTGATCCTGACGGTGATCGCCCTGCTCGCCGTCCTCGGGCCGTTCATCGCGCCCGACAACCCGCTGGCCACCAGTCCCGACACACTCGCCGACGCCTCGGGCGCCCACTGGCTCGGCACCGACTACCTCGGCCGCGATGTGCTGAGCCGGCTGCTCGACGGCTCCCGGGTCAGCGTGCTCGGCTCGCTCGAAGTCGCCCTCACGGCACTGGGTGTCGGGGCGATCCCCGGCATCCTGTCGGTCTACTTCGGCCGGGTCTTCGAGTGGGTCACCCTCCGGCTGACCGACACCCTGGTCGCCCTGCCGTTCCTGCTGTTCGCCGTCGCTGTGGTCGCCCTCCTGGGCAACGGCATCACCCAAGCGATGCTGGTCACAGGGGTGTTGGTGTCCCCGCTGTTCTACCGGGTGGCCCGCGCCGCCACCCTGGCCGTGGCCCGCTCGCCGTACGTGGAGGCGGCGCTCATCTCCGGCGCCTCCATCGGGTGGGTCGTACGGCGGCATGTGTGGGTCAAGGTGCTTCCGCCGATCGCCGTCGCGCTCGCCCAGACCATCGGGGTCGGCTTCGTCATCGTCTCGACGCTGACGTTCCTCGGGATCGGCGTCCAGCCGCCCGCGCCCACCTGGGGCGGCCTGCTCGCCTCGGACCTCGGCTATCTCACCCAGAAGCCGTGGGCTCCGCTGGTCCCCGCCCTGCTGATCATGGTCACCGTCTGGGCCTGCAACCTCCTCGCCGACGCGATCCGCGATGTGTCCGGCGAGGCGGGCCGGGCCCTGGTCAACAACCGCAAGGCACGCGCGAATCGCCTCGCCGGGACCGACTCCGACGCCGACCTCGCTCACGTTCACGCCGGAGGTGCGTGATGGCAACTCTCTCCGAGAAAGTCCTGACCGAGGCCGAGCGGAACAACAGGGCCGGGGCCGAGGAGACCGGCACGACGGAGCCCGTCCGTCCGGCCGCCGCTCCATCCACACCCGTCCTGTCCGTACGCGACGTGCGCATCAGCGACCAGGCCGCCGGCCAGGAGATCGTCCACGGCGTCTCCTTCACGCTCACGCCCGGCAAGGCCGTCGGCATCGTCGGTGAGTCGGGCAGCGGAAAGACCCTCACCTGTCGGGCCACGCTGGGTATCCTGCCCGCCCACTTCGAGGTCACCGGCGGCTCGATCGAGATCGACGGACAGGAGATCTCCGGCCTCTCGTCGGCGCAGTGGACTGCCCTGCGCGGCGCCACGATCAGCGCGGTCTTCCAGGACCCGGCGTCCTATCTCAACCCCTCGATCCGCGTGGGCGCCCAGATCGCCGAGGTGCTCAAGGTCAAGAAGGGCCTCAAGCGGCGCGAGGCGCACCGCCAGGCGATCGAACTGCTCCACGCGGTGCGTCTGCGCGACCCGGAGCTGGTCTACACCCAGTACACCTACGAGCTCTCCGGCGGCATGCTCCAACGGGTCCTCATCGCGGCCGCGATCGCCGCCGACCCGCGCATCCTCATCGCCGACGAGGCCACGACCGCGCTCGACGTCACCGTCCAGGCCGAGATCCTCGACCTGCTGGCCGACCTCCGTGAACGCACCGGCCTTGCCCTCGTCCTGGTCTCCCACGACCTGGCCGTCGTCGCGCAACTCTGCGACGAGGTCCTCGTCATGCGGCAGGGCGAGGTGGTCGAACAGGGCCCTACACACGAGGTGTTGCACCACCCCCAGCACGAGTACACCCGGCTGCTGATCGCCGAGCACGAGCAGTACGGCCTGGACAAGTTCCTCGCCACAGATGCCATAGACGCCACAGAAGCCGCGGGGGCCGTCGCCGCCGGGGACAAAGTCGAGGAGTCCGCATGAGCGGGGAGCCCGCCGGTCCCGTCCTTGAGGTCACCGGCCTGGACGTGCACTACGGCCTGCGCCGGCGCCGCCGACAAGCCCTGCACGATGTCTCGTTGAGCATCGCGCCGGGCGAGACCATCGGCATCATCGGCGAGACGGGCTCCGGCAAGTCGACGCTCGCGCGCGCCGCGCTCGGCCTGGTGCGTGCCTCGTCCGGGTCGATCGTGATCGACGGCGAGGAGGTCGGCGCGTACGGCCATCGCCAGTGGCGCGCGCTGCGCCGTCGGGGGGTGATCCAGTACGTCTTCCAGGACCCGCTGCGCAGCCTCGACCCTGACGTGACGATCGAAACGTCCTTGGCCGAACCGCTGTTGATCCAGGGCGTGTCCCGGCAGGAGGCGGCGACGCGGGTGCGCGCCTTCCTCGACCGGGTACGGCTCTCGGAGGATCTGCTCGACCGGCTGCCGGGCGAGTTGTCCGGTGGTCAGCGTCAACGGGTCGCCGTGGCACGGGCGTTGGTCACCGAGCCACGGCTGGTCATCCTCGACGAACCGGTCAGCGCGCTCGACTCCGCCAACCGTGTCCAGATCCTGCAGATCCTCAAGGAGCTCCGCGCGGACGGCGTTGCGCTCGTCTTCATCTCCCACGACCTCGGGTCCGTCGCCGGGGTCGCCGACCGCATCGCCGTGCTGTACCAGGGCGAGTTGGTCGAGATCGACGCTGCCGCCGACGTCATCCGCCGGCCCCAGCACCCCTACACCCGCCTGCTCGTACGGTCCGCGCCGACCCTGCACAGCGCGGCGGCCGACCGCGCCGAACGCGAGACCCTGCGCGCCCTCCTGCGCGCCCTCCTGCACGCCTGACACCCCGTCTACTTCCGCTGAACTTCCGCTGACAGAACAGGAACAGCCATGTCCCGCACGCTCCACCTCGCCCTTCACCCCTACGGCGTGGGCGGTCCCGGCCAGCACGGTCTGTGGAAGGACCCGCGCGTCGCGAAGAACGCCAGCATCGACATCAACTACTACATCCGGCTGGCACAGGCGGCCGAACACGCCTTGTTCGACGCCCTGTTCATCGTCGACAGCCAGTTCATCAACTCCACCTACCCGGCGCATTACCTCAACCGCCTCGAACCGCTGACCCTGTTGTCGGCCGTCGCGACCCACACCAAGCACCTCGGCCTGGTGGGCACGGCGAGTTCGACGTACAACTCGCCCTTCAACCTCGCCCGCCGCTTCGCCTCGCTCGACCACATCAGCGGCGGGCGGGCCGGCTGGAACGTCGTCACCAGCTTCGACACCGGCACCGCGCGGAACTTCGGACTCGACGAGCACCTCGACTACGCCACCCGCTACGGCCGTGCCCTCGAGTTCGTGCAGGTCGCGCGGGGGCTGTGGGACTCCTACGAGGACGACGCGTTCCCGGCCGACGTCGAGCGGGGCGTGTTCCTCGACCCGGCCAAGCTGCACGAACTCGACCACGCGGGCGAGCACTTCAAGATCGCGGGCCCGCTGAACCTCTCCCGCTCCCCGCAGGGCCAGCCGGTGATCTTCCAGGCCGGTGTCTCCGAGGAGGGCCGTGATCTCGCCGCCCAGGTCGCCGAGGGCATCTTCGCGCCCGGAGGCACCCTGGAGTCGTCGCGGGACTACTACGCCGACGTCAAGAAGCGCACCGCCGCCTACGACCGCGACCCCGAGCACGTCAAGATCCTCATCCACGGCGGCCCTGTCGTCGGCGCCACCGACGAGGCGGCTCGCCGTCGCGAGCGGGAGATCTTCGAGGAGGACGACGACTTCGGCCGCAACCTGGCGCTGCTGGGCCGTTCCTTCGGGGCGTACGACTTCAGCGTGCACGACCTGGACGCGCCCTTCCCGGATGTCGCCCACCTCGCCGAGAAGGGCGGGCGCACGGGTGCCACGCAGCTCATCGAGCGGGCCAGGACCGAGAACCTGACCCTGCGTCAAGTAGCCGAATCCGTCAACCAGTTCCACCAGTCGCCGTTCGTCGGGGACCCGCGGACCGTGGCCGACACCATCCAACAGTGGTTCGACGCCCGCGCCCTCGACGGCTTCAACCTCGCCTTCCGCACCGAGGAAGAGCTGAACTACTTCGTCGACAGTGTCGTCCCGATCCTCCAGAAGCGCGGCCTGTTCCGCACCGAGTACACGTCCGACACCCTGCGCGGCAACCTCGGCCTGCCGATCCCCGCCAACCGTCACTCCCGCGAGCGCCAGCTCGTGAACGACTGAGGGCCGCGCGATGACCGAACTGTCGGCGACGGGGGGCCGCGACGTCCACACCGTCCGCTTCCCCGCCGCCACTCCCCCGGCGACGGTCGGCGTCCTCGTCGTCGGCGCGGGCCCGGTGGGACTCGCGGCCGCCGTCGAGTTGACCTCACGGGGTGTCCAGGTCGCCGTCGTCGACCGGGCCCGCACCGCGACCCTGGTACGGGCCGGCGCGATGGGCCACACCCCGCGTGTCGTGGAGCATCTGCGACGCTGGGGACTGCTCCAGCGCGTGAGGGACGCGTGGACGTATCCGCCGGAATGGCACCGGGGGACGCGGCTGGTCACCTCCCTCGCCGGGCACGAACTGATGCCGGTGCCCGCCCCGTCGTTCACCACCAGGGGAAGCGCCTCCGGGCACTCCGCGGACGAGGCGCTGCGCCGCCCGCAGACCGTGTTCCAGCGGGTGTTCCTCGACCACCTCACGGAACAGGGCGTCAGCGTGTCCGGCGGTTGGGAGTTGACCGCGCTGCGCGAGGACGAGGACGGCATCGACGCGGAGGTCGTGGACGTCAACTCCGGGCGCACACACACCATTCGGGCCGCCTACGTCCTGGGCACCGACGGAGGCAGCAGCACCACCCGCCGCTTGGCCGGCATCGGCCGAACCGGACAGCACGCCACCGAGAAACGGCTGCGCCTCATCGTCCGCACCGGCGACATCTCCGACCGGGTCGGACCCTCGCCGAGCGCGACGAACATCGTCGTCAACGCCCGCGCCTCCGGCTTCCTGGCCGCCGTCAGCGCACGCGAGTGGCGGGTGTACGCCGGGCCCTACCCCCTCGAACACGAGCCCAGCGAGGGCGAGTTGCTGGACATCGGGCGGGCGGCGTTCGGACTGGACCTCGATCTCGAGCTGGTGTCCGCGACAACCTTCTACCACGCCACCCGGATCGCGGAGACGTTCCGTCGCGGCCGGGTCCTGCTGGCCGGTGACGCCGCCCATGTACGCACGCCCGGCGGCAACTTGGGCGAAGGCATCGGCGACGTGGTCAACCTGGGCTGGAAGCTCTCGGCGGTGCTCGACGGCCACGCTCCGCCGAGTCTGCTCGACTCCTACGACCAGGAGCGCCGCCCGCACAACTGGCGTGTCGCCGAGCACTCGTTGGAGCGGGCGCGGCGCACAGAGGCCACCCTCGCCGAGATCAGGGCCGCCGGGATTCCCGACGACGCGGACCTCGGCGACGAGGCCGTACGGCGGCGGGCCGAGATCGGCGCACGCCTGCGCCGGGACCGTTTCGGCAGCGACGGGGTCGCCTTCGACGAGCGCTACGACGCCTCGGCGGTCGTCTGGTACGAACCCGGCCAGCTCGACACCGAACCGCCCTGGCGCGCCGACGTCTACGAGGACGACCCGCGACCGGGCCACCGCGCGCCGGACGGCCCCGTCGACCCGAGCGGCGGCACGCTATACGACCGCCTCGGCACCTCCTTCGGCCTGCTCGTCCTCACCGAGGACCGAACGGTCGAGCATGCCTTCGCCGCCGAAGCCGCCGCCCGCTCCCTGCCGTTCACCGTCGTCCACCTCACCGACCCGGCGGCACGGGCCGTCTACGGCACCACCAACGTCCTGATCCGCCCCGACCAGCACGTCGTCTGGCGCGGTATCCGGCTGCCCGAGGCCGGCGCCGGCGCCGTACTCGACCGGGTATTGGGCCAGGTCGAGGCGCCGGTGGCACGCACCCCGACCCCCGCCACGACGGCAGCCTGAGACCGAAAGGCGATCACCCCATGACGAGCGAGAGACCACGCTTCCGGCTCGGTTTCCTCACCCACGTCCAGGGCCGCGACGACGACATCGCCCGCACCTACCGCAATGCACAGGAACTCTTCGTCGTAGCCGACGAGTTGGGCTTCGACGTCGGCTGGGTGGCCCAGCACCACGTCTCTCTCGGAGGCGGCGGACTGTCCTCACCGTGGACGTTCCTCGCCCACGCGGCGGCCCGCACGACCCGCATCCGGCTCGGCACCGCCGTCACCGTCCTGCCGCTGGAGGATCCGGTCAGGCTCGCCGAGGACATCGCCACCGTCGACACACTCAGCGGGGGCCGCGTCGAGTTCGGCGTGGGCAGCGGATCGAGCGAGGTGGAGTACGCGGCGTTCGGCAAGGACGTGACGCGCAAGCGTGAACTGACCAGCGAGAACCTCGACATCGTGCGCCAGGCCCTCGACCACCGCGAGGTGGGCACGCCCGGCTTCCGCATCCAGCCCCGGCCCGGCGACTTCAACCACCGCGTCTGGCAAGGGGTGTTCAGCGAGCAAGGGGCCCGGTACGCCGCGCAGAGCGGTTCGAACCTGCTGCTCAACCGTGCGGCCTACGGCTTCGACGCCCCCACCGACGAGGTCCAACGCCCGTGGGCTGACGCCTACTTGGCCGCCTGGGACCGAGTGCACCGCCCGCGCATCGGCCTCTCCCGGTTTGTGTTCCCCGCCAAGGACCGGCGTACGGCCCTCGCGGCGATCGGCGACGACGTCCACCGGGCCGCGCTGCGCATGGCGGAGCACGGCGCGTTCCCCAAGGGCCTTGACGCGGACGAGGCGTTGCGCCGTTTCCACTCGTTCTACGGCCATCCCGAGGAGATCGTCGCGGCCCTCGGGCAGGAGAAGGTGCTGCCCGTCGCGACGGACCTGATCACCCAGTTCAACCCCGCCGTCCCCGACCACGACGCCGCCGTCCGCGCCCTCGAACTCATCGCGACCGAGGTGGCACCCGCCTTGGGCTGGCAGCCCGCGCGGCCGGCCGAGCCCGTATCCGCAGGAGTGTGAAATGACCCAGTACAGCGACTACTTCGGCCCCGAGGGCCTCCGCGTCCGAGGCACGATCCTCGTCGTCCCGGGCCGTGGCGAGACCCGGGCGACCTACGCCCGCTTCGGCAGACGCCTCGCCGCCGACGCCTACCGGGTCCGCGTGATCGACGCCCCCGACCTCGACACCGAGGACCTCACCGCCCTCACCGCCCGCCTCACCGCCGCCGCCGAGGACACGGCGACCGAGGGCGGTGTCGTACGGCCCCTCGTCCTGATCGGAGCCGACTCGGGCGCCGCCGCCGTGGCCGCGCCGCTCGGACAGGCACCCGACGCGCAACCCGACGCCGTGGTCCTCGCGGGTCTTCCCGGTCAGGTCCCCGCCGTCACCGCCGGCACCTGGGACGAGGAACTCGACGTCCGCACCTCCTGCCCGGCTCACCGAGGCGCCCTCACCGAGGATCCCGAGGTGCGGCGCGGCTCGCTCGACGACGCGATCCCGGAGGCCGTGCTCACCGCCGCCTACGACAGCGAAGCCGCCGTCCCGACCCTGTTCCTCGTCGGCGACGCCGACCCGCTCGCCGACCACGAGGCGCTCGAGCACACGGCCAAGTCCCTTCCCAGCGCCCGGCTTTCGGTCGTGCACGGCGCTCATCACGATGTCCTCAACGACCTCCAGCACCGCTCGGTGGCCGCCGAGGTCGTCACCTTCCTGGAGACCCTGCGCAACGAACTGCGTCCGCTGATCACCGTGCGGTCGACCGCCTGGTGAGCGTCCGGCCGCCCGCTCGGTACGCCGTCTGAACCCCGACCTCGAAAGGTCCCGTCATGGCCTCGATCCTGTCCGTCTCCGGAAGCCCCTCCCCCACCTCTCGCACCACACGACTCCTGCGTCACCTGGACGACCGCCTCCGCCGCCAAGGCCATGACGTGACCCCGCTGGAAGTACGTACCCTGCCCGCGCAGGCCCTGCTGGGCGCCGACTTCGGGCACCCGGCGATCGTCGCCGCCACGGCCCTGTTCGAACAGGCGGACGGGGTGGTGATCGGCACGCCGGTCTACAAGGCCGCGTACTCGGGCCTGTTGAAGTCGCTGCTCGACCTGCTCCCGCAGTACGCGCTGACCGGCAAGACGGTGCTGCCGCTGGCCACCGGTGGCAGTACGGCCCATGTGCTGGCGATCGACTACGCGTTGAGGCCGGTGCTCAGTTCGATGGGGCCCTCGCACATCGTGCCGGGGTGGTTCACGCTCGACAAGGACATCACCGTCGGCGACGACGGCTCCCTGACCGTGGCATCCTCGGCGGCCACGGCGCTGGAGCAGGTCACGGATCACTTCTCCAGGGCGCTGGGAGGCCGTACGGCGGTGCTGGCGTCCACGGGGTGATCCGGACCGGGGGCCGGCGTGGATGTGGCAGTCGTGTTTCAACTCCCCACGTCACGCTGGTTCTCCGGCACCGGCTGTGGTTCTCTCACACCATGACCGTGCTCGTGACCCGCCGCCACGTCGACTACGTGCGTGTCACCAGCACGGGGTGTTCCGCCGAGAGCTGACGCTCCGCTCCGGCATCCGATCCCCCTTCTCCACCACCGCGCCGTGCCGTCCTCCGCCCTCCCCGTTTCCGGTCGGGGCAGCGGCCTCGCGGTCGCCTCAGTCACCCCGCACCCCGCACGCCCCGCCCAAGGGAGAAGCATGAGCCAGCCCATCGACTCCGTCACCGCGGGTCACACGCCCGACGACGAGCCCGCAGGTCCCGACACCTCGGCCTGGTCCTTCGAGACCAAGCAGATCCACGCCGGTGCCGCACCGGACCCGACGACCGGGGCGCGGGCGACGCCGATCTACCAGACCAGTTCGTTCGTCTTCCGCGACACCCAGCACGCCGCCGACCTGTTCTCGCTGGCCGAGCCCGGCAACATCTACACCCGGATCCACAACCCCACCCAGGACGTCTTCGAGCAGCGCGTCGCCGCCCTGGAGGGCGGAGTCGCCGCCGTCGCCCTCGCCTCGGGGCAGGCCGCGGAGACCCTGGCCATCCTGACGCTGGCGTCCGCGGGCGACCACCTGGTCTCCAGTACGTCCCTGTACGGCGGCACGTACAACCTCTTCCGGCACACGCTGCCCAAGTTCGGCATCGAGGTGTCCTTCGTCGACGACCCGGACGACTTCGAGGCGTGGCGGGCGGCGATCCGGCCGAACACGAAGGCCTTGTTCGCCGAGACGCTCGGCAATCCGCGCGGCAATGTGCTCGATGTGCGGGCGGTGGCCGATGTCGCGCACGAGGCGGGTGTTCCGCTGATCGTGGACAACACCGTGCCGACCCCGTACCTGTTGCGCCCGATCGAGCACGGCGCCGACATCGTCGTCCACTCCGCGACGAAGTTCCTCGGCGGGCACGGCACCACGATCGCCGGTGTCGTGGTCGACGGCGGCACCTTCGACTTCGGCGCGCACGCCGAGCGCTTCCCGGACTTCAGCGAGCCGGACCCCAGTTACCACGGCCTCCAGTACTGGCCGGCGCTCGGCCCGGGCGCCTTCGCCATCAAGCTGCGCGTGCAGTTGCTGCGTGACTTGGGCCCGGCGATCTCGCCGCACTCGGCGTTCCTGCTCCTCCAGGGCGTCGAGACGCTGAGCCTGCGCATCGAGCGGCACTCGGCGAACGCGCAGGCTCTGGCCGAGTGGCTGGAGCAGCGGGATGAGGTGGCCGCCGTCCACTACCCGGGACTCGAGTCCAACCGGTGGTACGAGGCGGGGCAGCGCTATCTTCCGCGCGGCGCCGGAGCGGTGCTGGCCTTCGAACTGCGGGACGGCGTCGAGGCCGGGAAGCGGTTCGTGGACGCGGTCGAGCTGTTCAGTCATCTCGCCAATATCGGGGACGTCCGCAGTCTCATCATTCACCCCGCATCTACGACCCATAGTCAGCTGGACGAGGCGCAGTTGGCGGCGACGGGTACCTCGCCGGGGCTGGTGCGTCTGTCGGTCGGCATCGAGAACCTCGCCGATCTGAAGGCCGACCTGGAGGCCGGGTTCCGTGCGGCCAAGGGTGCGTCCTGAGCACCGTACCGACACCGTCAGCGGTCCCCCTTCCGCCGGCCTCCGGGGCCTGGCGGAAGGGGGACCCGCCCGGGCGCCGTCAGTGGCACACCCGGGAGAAGCCCCTCGCCCTGGAGGCGGGCGGTGAACTCCCCGGTGTGCGGCTGGCGTTCGAGACGTGGGGACGGCTCGCACCGGACCGCTCGAACGCCGTGCTGGTGCTGCACGCGCTCACCGGTGACAGTCATGTCGCCGGACCGGCCGGGCCGGGGCATCCCACTCCCGGCTGGTGGGACGCGCTCGTCGGGCGGGGTCAAGTGCTGGACACGGAGCGGTGGTTCGTCGTCGCGCCGAACGTGCTGGGCGGCTGTCAGGGCAGCACGGGGCCGTCGTCTCTCCGCCCGGACGGGCGCAGGTGGGGCGGGGGTTTCCCGTTCCTGACGCAGCGCGACCAGGTCGCCGTAGAAGCCGGTCTCGCCGATGAACTGGGCATCGAGCGTTGGGCGTTGGTGGTCGGCGGGTCCATGGGCGGGATGCGGGCGCTGGAGTGGGCGGTGACGTATCCGGAGCGGACGGAGGCGCTTCTGCTGCTCGCCACCACCGCTGCGGCGAGCGCCGAGCAGATCGCCTGGACGAACATCCAGCTCCACGCCGTCCGCTCCGATCCGCACTGGCACGGCGGCGATTACCACGACACCGGCCGGGGGCCGCATGCGGGACTCGGGCTCGCCCGCCGTCTGGCCCACGTCACCTACCGCAGCGAACCGGAGTTGGCGGTCCGTTTCGGTCGTGCGCCGCAGGGTTCGGAGGATCCGTGGAACGGCGGCCGGTACCAGGTCGAGTCGTATCTCGACCATCACGCCGCCAAGTTGGTGCGCCGTTTCGACGCGGGCAGTTATGTCACTCTCTCCGAGGCCATGAACAGCCACGACATCGGCCGCGACCGCGGTGACACGCGCGCGGCGCTGCGCCGGGTGACCGCGAGGACCCTGGTCGCCGGGGTCGACTCCGACCGTCTCTATCCGCCGTCCCAGCAGGCGGAGTTGGCGGCCGGAATCCCGTCGGCGGACCGTCTCCGTCTGATCGCATCGCCGTATGGGCACGACGGGTTCCTGATCGAGACGGAGCAAGTGGCCGCGCTCGTAAGCGAGTTGGTCGGCTAGCGGTGCTGCCCTAGCGTCGACGCCAGGGCAGCGCCTCCTGGTCGTCGCCGGATTCCTCCTCGCGATGGAGCGCGGCGTTGATGGCCTCGCCGATCTCCGCGAACTGGCGCACCTGCTCGGGCGTCAGCACGTCGAAGACCGCGTGGCGTACGGCCTCGACGTGGCCGGGGGCCGCGCGCTCCAGGAACTCGCGGCCCTGCGCGGTGAGTGCGGCGAGTTGGCTGCGCCGGTTCGCGGGGTCCTCGTAGCGGTCCAGGTAGCCGGCCTCCTGGAGGCGGGTCACGGCGTGCGTCAGCCGACTGCGGGTGATCTTGAGACGCTCGGCCAGCTCCGACATGGTCAGGGTGCCCTGTGGAATCGAGGACAGGTGGGCCAACAGGATGTAGTCGGCGTGCGTCATCCCCGCGTCGCGCCGCAGCTGACGGTTGAGGTGGTCGGAGAGGAGGGTGGAGAACTCGACGTAGGCGAGCCAGGCTCGCCGTTCCTCGGCATCCAGCCAGCGTGGCGTCGTGGTCATGGTCGCACTCTAGATCCACCCGTTTGAGTCTTCAAACCGCCCTTCGGGCCGGTCTTCGAACCGTCCGCTACCAGCAGCCCTCGACCGTGGCGGCGAGACCGTCCAGGCCGTGGGTGACGGTGGCGGTGGGCGCTGTGCCGTTCTCGACGAACACGAAACTCTTCCAGCGGCCGTCCTGTCCCTTGGCGACCCCGGCCAGCGCGGACACATCGCTCAGGGTGCCGGTCTTCGCATCGACCTTTCCCACGGCGCAGGAGGCGGGAGCGGTGGTGAAGCGGCCGTAGGACGTACTGAGGGTGCCGTCGACGCCCGCGACCGGCAGGCCCTTCAGGATCGGCCACAGCTTGGCCTGGTAGCGGGTGTCGACGGCGAGTCCGGCGATGGCGGAGAGCGCGTCGGCGGTCATCCGGTCGCTGCGGGACAGGCCGCTGCCGTCGTACTCCTTCACGCCGGTGAGCGGTACGCCGTACTGCACGAGCACGGCGTGCACCGCGGCGGCGCCGCCCGCGAAGGTGGCGGCCCGGCCCTGGCCGAGCGCGGTGAGCCGCAGCAGGCCCTCGGCGATGTCGTTGTCGCTGTGCTTGAGCATGTACTCGACGGTCGTCGACAGCGGCTTGGACGTGTGGGTGGCCACCACCGTGGTGCCCGACGGTGTCGTGGCGCGCGCGGGTGTGCCCACCGTGACGCCTTGGGCGGTGAGCTGTTGGGCGAAGTACTTGGTGGCGGTGAGCGCGGTGTCCTGGGTGTTGTTCCCCTCGATCCGCAGGGCGCGGACCGGAGCGACGGTGTCCGGGTAGTAGCCGCTGTTCCAGCCGGTGGCGAGACTGGGGGCGGCGAAGAGGTGGTCGTCGAACATCAGCCGCACCGAGCGGTGGCCCTGGGCCTTCAGGACCTTGGCGGCCGCGGTGGCGAGGCTCTTCAGGTCGGCGGAGCTGAGCTGCTGGTCGCCGCCGCCGACCAGATACACCGTGCCGGAACGGTAGACGGCCTTGGTCTGCACGGTGTGATTGGGACCCAGCACGGTGAGCGCGGCGACCGCGGTCGCCAGTTTGTTGGTGGACGCGGGCATCACCCCTTTCGTGGGGTTCTTGGACCACACCGTCTGCCCCGAGACGACGTCCCGGACCTCACCCACCACATTGCTGCCCAGGTGGGCGACGCCCACCCGCTGGTTCAGCTTCCCGGCCATCGCCTTGTCTGCCGGCGTCAGCGCGCTCGCCGCCGAGGCGGAGGTGGCGGTCATCGTCATCGCGGCCACCACCGGAACCGCGATCACGGCCACCCGCTGACCGCTCCTGCCGAACTTCCCGTTCCTGCCACGCGGCAGCGCATGCCTACCCACGGCGTTCTCTCCTTCGCCTTGCTGATCCGTCTCGTACGGCGACCATGTGACCAGCGACTCAAGACCGCCCCTGGTTCGTTTCGTCTCGGTTCTGTAACCGCGCCCCGCGCCCATGAGGCACCGTCAGGAGCAGGTCTTGTCGAAGGCGTCGGCGTGCCACACGGCATGCCCGGGCACCTTGACCGTCAACTCCGCCGGTTCGGTGTCCGGGCTGGCGGTGAGGAAGGCGTCGGCCGCTGTGCAGAGCAGCTGGCGGGTCGCGAGATCGCTCAACGGCCGGGGCCACGGCGGCAGTTCGACCGTCACCGCGCTGCCCGTTGTGCCGATGTGCGGTCTCGCCTGCTGGTTCGCCGGAAAGTCGCTGGACACACCCTTGGCCCGATACGCGTCGCCCGGACCGTCGGCCAGCAGCCACACGGCCAGCTCGACGTCGAACCGCACCGGGTCGGCGTCCTGGGTCCGGTAGGCGAGTGCGGCTTTGAGATCGGTGCTCGGACCGCTGTTGTCGGGCAGGGCGATCAGGGCGTCGCGACGGACGAAGTAGAGCATCGTGTTCTGCCCGATCCCGGTCGCGGAGTCTCCGGCGGGCACCACGCCGCTGGCGGGGACCCCGCAGGCGGTCAGCAGCAGTCCGGCCGGAAGCAGCAGCGCGGCGAGCCGGCAGCGGGCGGTCGTGGACATCACGGCAACTGGCCGCCTTCCGCCGGGGTTTCGGAGGGGTCCGGGGCCAACTCGTTCTGCGACAGGGGCAGTTCCACGGTGAAGAGGGCGCCGCCCCCCGGGTGGTTCGCGGCGTGGACGGTGCCGTGGTGGAGGCGGACGTTCTCGGTGGTGATGGCGAGTCCGAGGCCGCTGCCCTCGGTTCTGGTGCGGGCGGTGTCGGTCTTGTAGAAGCGGTCGAAGATCAGGGGCAGGACGTCGTCGGGGATTCCGGGACCGCTGTCCAGTACCTCGATGACCGCCCACGGCCCGGCGCCCGGGCGGTCGTAGCCGAACAACCGCAGATGTACGGGTGGCGCGCCGTGGCGCAGCGCGTTGGCGACGAGGTTGGCGACGATGACGTCGAGCCGGCGGGGGTCGAGACGGCCGCGCAGTGCACCGGGCGGGGGCAGTTGGGTGTGCACGGTCCCCAGCCAGGCGCGGGTGGCGAGGGTGCTGCGGACGGATTCGGCGAGGTCGATGTCGTCCAGGTGCAGCGTGGCCGCGCCCGCGTCGAAGCGGGACATCTCCATCAGGTCGTCCACCAGGCGGGCCAGTTTGACGGTTTCCTCGCTGATCAGCCGTACGGCGGTGGCCGTGTCCGGATCGAGGTGGGCCGCGTCCTCGTCGAGGACGTCGGTGACCGCCGACATGGCGGCCAGCGGAGTGCGCAGTTCGTGGGAGACGTCGGCGGCGAAGCGGCGGGCACGGGTCTCCATCCGGCGCAGTTCGGCGACCGACTCCTCCAGTGCGGCGGCGGTCTCGTTGAACGTGTGGGAGAGATCGGCGAGTTCGTCGGAGCCCTCGACGGTGAGCCGGGTGTCCAGGTGTCCCTCGGCGATGCTGCGGGTGGCGTCGCGCAGCGCACGCACCGGACGCAGCACACCGCGGGCGGCGAGGAGGGCGAGCAGAACGGCCAGGACCAGTGCGGGTACGGTGGCCCGCTCGACGGCGCCGACCAGGGCGTCGATGGAGCGCTGTTCGGCAATCTGAGGGACCGTCAAAAAGACGGACAGACCGGACCTTTCAGTCGCGGTCCGCCGTGAGTCCTCGAAGGGGACCGGCAGGCCGACGACGAGTGCGGGGCGACCGTGGACCGTCACCCGCTGGAAGAGCGCGGAGGAGTGGGTGGCCACGGCCGTCCGCATGTCTTGGGTCAACTCGGCGAACGGATCCTTGGGCGTGGACGTGGCGCTCAGACCGCGATAGGCCGCCAGGACCCGCCAGCTCTGGGCGGGTTCGGACTTGGCCACGTCATCGGCGAACGACTGCAGTTGGGCGGGACTCAGGGGAAGCCGGTAGTCGGCCACGACGTTGTTCACGTGATCGCGGAACTGCCGGATCACCGCGTCCTGGCTCTGCTGAAGCACCCCGGTACGCGCCTCCCGGAAGGTCAGGGCGCCGGTGGAGAGGGTGGCGACGGCCGTCACCAGGGCGAAAGCCAGCACCAGCCGGACGCGCACACCGCGCAGCCGTGACAGTCCCCGCACCCGGGCCATCGCACGGGCGCCCCTCATCGGGGCCTTCCCGGAATCGCTCGCCGCGTTGCCCGTCCGGCCCTGCGCGGGTTCACCCTTCGGCGACCGCGACCGCGACCCGTGTCGCGCCGGGGGCCGCGCCGCCTCAGGAGTCGCGTGCCCGGCCGCGTCCGGCGCCTCCGGCCGCTTCGTGGGGGACTTCAGCAGGTTCCTCACCGCGGCCCGGGCAGGTCGTACCGGCCGGGCAGGCTCACATCCGGCCGACCCGGCCCGGCGGGCTCCTGCGCGGTCTCCTTGAACCGGTAGCCGAACCCGCGCACGGTGTGGATGTAGCGCGGCTGCCCAGGGGATTCGCCCATCTTGGTGCGCAGCCGTTTGACACAGGCGTCCACCAGCCGTGCGTCCGCGTGGAAGTTGTGCTCCCAGACCGCTTCGAGCAGTTGCTGCCGGCTGAAGACCTGGCCCGGCGAGCCGGACAGGGTCAGCAGGAGCCGCAGTTCGGACGGGGCGAGCGCGACCGGCACACCCTTGCTGCTGACGGTCAACGCGGCCCGGTCGATGGCCAGTTCGCCGTGGATCTCGATCTTCGGCAGACCCCCGTCGGGCGATGCGCCGACGCGCCGCAGGAGCGCACGGATACGGGCTTCGAGGACCCGGGCCTGAACGGGCTTGACGACATAGTCGTCGGCTCCCGCTTCGAGCCCGACCACGATGTCCACATCGTCGCCCCGGGCGGTAGCCATGATGATCGGGACCTGGTTGTCGCCGGCGCGGATCCGGCGGCAGACCTCCAGCCCCGACATGCCGGGCAGCATCAGGTCGAGGACCACGACGTCCGCCCCGTGGGAGAGCAACCTGCCGAGCCCGTCCTCGCCGGTCCCGACGGCGACGACGTCATGCCCCTGACGGCGCAGCGCGAGTTGGACACCTTCACGCACCGCGCGGTCGTCTTCGATCAACAGGACGCATGGCATGCGCACAAGTATCCGTACACGGAACGCTCTTGATGGTCGATCACATGATCATGGCCGATTTACCACTGTCGTGACCGGCCGCGGGGCACGCGCCGCCTACCGAGGGGCCGTTACGGTCTCGTGACTTTCCGATCCAGGTCCGATCACATGGCTCCTCCAGCCTCGGTCACCTCACAACGCCCTTTCGGCAGTCGCCAGTTGGCAGTGACCCAGGAGTCCCTCTCGATGCGCAGCCCTTCGTCGCAGGAACCGTCCTCTCCCCCGGCGCGGACCCACCGTGCCGCGAGCTCCCACCGCAGGCGCTTGATCGACTACCCGCGCCGCGGCCGAAGAGGCCTCCGCCGCTGGCTGCCGTCGTGGCGGCTGCTGCTCGGCGGTTTTCTGCTGTTCGTCGGCAGCCTGTCCGGCCTCTTCGCCTACGTGTACTCGCAGGTGTCCATACCGGACGAGAACGCGGCGGCGCGGCAGGAGGCCAACGTCTACTACTGGGCCGACGGCAGCCAGATGACGGCCGTGGGGGCGGTGAACCGGCAGATCGTGCCGCTGTCCCAGATACCCGCCTCGATGCGGAACGCGGTGGTAGCGGCGGAGAACGCGAGCTTCTACAGCGATCCCGGCGTCTCGTTCACGGGCGAGTTGCGCGCGGTCGTCAACATGGCCAAGGGCGAAGATGTGCAAGGCGGTTCGACCATCACCCAGCAGTATGTGAAGAACACCTATCTGTCGCAGGACCAGACCTACACCCGCAAGGTCAAGGAGTTCTTCATCTCCTTGAAGGTGAGCCGGACCAAGAGCAAGGACCTGATCCTCCAGGGCTATCTGAACAGCAGCTGGTTCGGCCGCCAGGCATACGGGATCCAGGCCGCGGCCTACGCGTACTACGGCATTCCGGCCAAGGACCTCGACCCGAGCCGGGCCGCACTGCTGGCCTCGACGCTCAAGGGCGCGGAACAGTACGACCCATCACTCAGCGCCGCCAACCACGCCCGTGCGGTGGCACGTTGGAGCTGGACCCTGGACCGCGAAGTCGCGAACGGGCTGATGACCCCGGCGGAGCGGAACAAGTACCGAACGTTCCCGGAGCCCAAGAAGGAATCAGTGTCGACGAGCATGGCCGGCCAGATCGGCTATCTCGTCAATGTCACCAACGCCTACATCACCAAGCGCACCGGACTGGCCGCCAAGGACCTCGCGCGCGGCGGCTACCGGATCCACACCACCTTCGAGAAGGACAAGGTGCGGCGGCTGGAGCAGGCCGTCAAGGACGTCACCGGCAAGGGCCTCGACCCGAAGAACCGCCCCACCGACCGCGATGTCCAGATCGGCGCCGCCACGATCCGGCCCCGGGACGGCGCCGTACTCGCGCTCTACGGCGGCTCGGACGCCACCCGGCACTTCACCGACAACGCGGACACCTCGGGCGTCCCGGCCGGGTCGGTGTTCAAAACCTTCGCGCTCGCCGCCCTCATCGACGACCAGCGGCGCGCCCATCCCGTCCGCCGGTCGGCGTACACGCCTCCGCCCGAGATCTCGGACATGCAGAGCGCTCTGGTGACCTCGGCCCACGCACCCTTCGTCCAACTGGGCAAGTCCATAGGCTGGGTGGCGATCCGAAACGCGGCCGTCGACGCCGGGCTGCTGAAGAGCAGCATGGCCCCGCTGGAGCAGACCTTCCCGATCGGCACCTCGACACCCAGCGCCATCCGCACGGCCGACGCCTACGCGACCTTCGCCAACAGCGGCCGGCAGAACGATCCGTACTCGGTGACCCGAATCCTCAGGCACGGCGAGCCGGTCGGCGGTCTCGAACACCCGGACTCGCGCGCCGCGTTCAGTCCGGGGGTGGCCGCGATCGTCGACAAGGTGCTGCAGGGCGTGGCCTTCGAGAACGGCACCCAGTCCGTCGCCCCTGGCGCCGCGTCCGTCGCCACAGGCGCCGACGACCTCACCAAGTCGGCCTGGTTCGTGGGCTACACCAAGGACCTGTCCACCGCGATCACCCTCTTCCGCAACAAGCCCGGCCAGGCCCAACTCCTCTCCCTCAAGGACGTGGGCGGCGCCGACTCCCTCCGCGGCAACATCTTTCCGCCGCGGATCTGGGCCCGTTTCATGGGCCACACCGGCGAGTTCGACCTGAACCGCACGGAACCCGCGGAGCGTGATCCGGCCAGTAATTGAAACCGTTCAATCCACTCGCACCCATTGCCCCCACCGGACTCGCCGGGACCGACCGCGAAATATCCCTGTCACAAAACCAATGCACACCGATTGACCCCCACCCCACGCGGCTCTACGTTACCCACGCCTCTCCAATGTGAATCGATTCACCCCTTTCGGGCGAGTGAGGAGTCGTAGTGATCAGCAGGAGGAACATTCTCGCGGGCGCAGTCACCACGGTCGCGGCAGCGGCCGTCGACGGCGTACCGGCGATGGCCGCACCGGCATCCAGACAGGCGCAGAGCGCCGGCCTGCGCGTGACGGAGCCGACCGTGGAATACGTCCAGCACCCGCTGGGGATCGACGCGCAACGCCCCCGCCTGAGCTGGCCGTTGGTCTCCGACGGGGTGGACACGCGTCAGAGCGCCTATCAGATCCGCGTCGCCACGACCGCGTCGGGCCTGTCCCACCCGGACATCTGGGACAGCGGGAAGGTCACGTCCGGCGAGTCCGTCCTCGTGTCCTACGGAGGTCCTGAACTCGAGCCCCGGACGCGTTACCACTGGTCCGTACGTGTGTGGGACTCCGACGGCCGGGTCTCCGGCTGGAGCGCGCCCTCGTGGTGGGAGACCGGGCTGATGGGCGCCGCGCAGTGGAGCGCCGACTGGATCGCCGCACCGGTGGGCCTCGCGGACGCGCCGTCCTTCGAGGGCGGTTCCTGGATCTGGTTCCCCGAGGGCGATCCGACGAACAGCGTTCCGGCGGCCACCCGTTGGTTCCGCGCCACTGCCCAACTGCCCGACGGGATCACCTCCGCCACGCTCGCCATCACCGCCGACAACGTGTACGCCGTCTCCGTGAACGGGGTCGAGGTGGGCCACACCGACCTCGACACGGACAACGAGGACTGGAAACGCCCGGCGGTGATCGACGTACTGGACCGGGTGCGGAGTGGTGACAACGTTATCGCCGTCGCCGCCACCAACGCGACCGTGGGCCCGGCGGGACTCATTGCCGCCCTCGTGGTCCGTACCGCCTCCGGCGAGCAGAAGGTGTTCACCGACGGTTCCTGGAAGACCACGGATCAGGAACCGGCCGACGGCTGGCGGGAGTTGGGGTTCGACGACGGAGGCTGGCCGGCGGTCCGGGTGGCGGCGGCCTGGGGCGGCGGACCGTGGGGGCGGGTCGTCCCGGTGTCGTACGCCGTCACCCAACTCCGGCGCGCATTCCGGCTGTCGCGCAAGAAGCTGTCCCGCGCACGTCTCTCCACCACGGCACTGGGACTCTACGAGGCACACCTCAACGGAAGCCGGGTCGGCCTCGACCGACTCTCCCCCGGCTGGACGGACTACCGCACGCGCGTCCAGTACCAGACGTACGACGTCACCGCGCTCCTGCGGCCCGGCGCCAACGCCATCGGGGCATACCTGGCACCCGGCTGGTACGCCGGCAACGTGGGCATGTTCGGGCCGGGTCAGTACGGCCAACACCCCGCGCTGCTCGCGCAGTTGGAGGTGGAGTACGCCGACGGGACGAGCGAGCGCATCGCGTCGGACACCGACTGGCGGGCCGCCGCCGGACCGATCGTCGCCGCCGATCTGCTGAACGGCGAGACGTACGACGCGCGCAAGGAAACCCCCGGCTGGGCCTCGCCCGGCTTCGACGACGCGGGCTGGCTCGGCGTCCGCGCCGCCGGTGACGTCGGTCCCGGCCTGATCGTCGCGCAGGTGGACGGTCCGGTGCGGGTGGAGCGGGAGCTGACAGCGGAGAGAATCACCCAACCCCGGCCCGGCACCTACGTGTTCGACCTCGGCCAGAACATGGTCGGTTCGGTGCGGCTTCGCGTGTCGGGCGACGCGGGCACGACCGTCCGGCTCAGACACGCCGAGGTGCTCAACCCCGACGGCACCGTCTACACCGCGAACCTGCGGACCGCGGCGGCGACCGACACGTACACCCTCAAGGGCGGCGGGAAGGAGGAGATCTACGAACCCCGTTTCACCTTCCACGGGTTCCGCTATGTCGAGGTGACCGGCTTCCCGGGCACTCCCACCGCCAAGGCCGTCACCGGCCGCGTCATGCACACGTCCGCCCCCTTCACCCTCGACTTCGAGACCGACGTGCCGATGCTCAACCAGCTGCACCACAACATCACTTGGGGTCAGCGCGGCAACTTCCTCTCCGTGCCGACGGACACGCCCGCGCGTGACGAGCGCCTGGGGTGGACGGGAGACATCAACGTCTTCGCGCCCACGGCCGCGTACACGATGGAGTCGGCCCGCTTCCTGTCCAAGTGGCTCGTCGACCTGCGGGACTCGCGGACCGCGGAGGGCGCGTTCACCGATGTGGCGCCGATGGTCGGCACGGTCGGCAACGGCACGGCCGGCTGGGGCGACGCGGGTGTCACGGTGCCGTGGGCCCTCTACCAGGCGTACGGCGACCGCCAAGTCCTCGCGGACGCCTGGCCGTCGGTCCAGACCTGGCTGACGTACCTGGAGAGGAACAGCAACCAGCTGCTGCGCCCGGCGCAGGGGTACGGCGACTGGCTGAACGTCGACGACGAGACCCCCAAGGACGTCATCGCCACCGCGTACTTCGCGCACGCCGCCGACCTCGCGGCCCGCATGGCCGACGCACTCGGCACGGACGCCGGCCCGTACCGCGATCTCTTCGGACGGATACGGACGGCCTTCCAGGACGCCTACGTCGCCTCCGACGGCCGTATCAGAGGCGACACGCAGACGGCCTACGTCCTGGCGCTGTCCATGGACCTGCTGGCGGACGCGTCACGGAAGCCCGCGGCCGACCGGCTCGTCGCACTCATCGAGGCCAAGGACTGGCACCTGTCGACAGGTTTCCTCGGCACTCCCCGACTGCTGCCCGTCCTGACCGCCACGGGCCACACCGATGTCGCCTACCGCCTGCTCCAGCAGCGCTCCTTCCCCAGCTGGGGCTACCAGATCGACCGGGGCTCCACCACGATGTGGGAACGCTGGGACTCCATCCGTCCCGACGGCAGCTTCCAGGACGCGGGGATGAACTCCTTCAACCACTACGCCTACGGCTCGGTGGGGGAATGGATGTACACGAACATCGCCGGCATCTCGGCGGGCCGGCCCGGCTACCGCGAGATCGTCATCCGCCCCCGTCCCGGCGGAGCCGTCACCACCGCGCGCGCCACGTTCACCTCGGTCTACGGCCCCGTCGCGACCCGTTGGCGGGAGCGGTCGGGCCGGTTCTCGCTGAGCTGCACGGTGCCGCCCAACACGACCGCCGAGGTGTGGATCCCCGCGTCCGATCCCGACACGGTGACCCGCACGCACGGGACGTTCCTGCGCCAGGAGGACGGCTGCGCTGTCTTCCGGGTCGGCTCCGGCACGCACCGCTTCACCACCTGAGCAGGGCGGTGCGGCTGCCCGGGCCGTCACCGGCCCGGGCAGCCTCCACCGGGATCTACGCATCCGGGGCGAGCCCGCGCGTGCGGTGGCCGGTGAGTACGGCCGTGACCACTTCTGTGCGGGACCGCAGCCCGGTGCGTGCGAACAGCCGGGAGAGGCGGTTGGCGACCGCGTCCTCCGTGAGCCGCAGCACCGTGGCGATCTGACGGTTGGTCAGTCCTTCGGCGATCAACGTGGCGAGCAGTTGCTCGCTCTCGACGGTGGCCTGTTTGCGGCCCGGGACGGTGATCCCGGCCGTGCGCATGGCGGTCCGGGTGTGGAAGCGGTCCAGGGCCGCGCCGCTCTGCCCGAACAGGTCGTAGGCCTCACGCAGCAGTGCGGGTGGGGCGGCGCCCGCCTCGGCGGCGGCGACGAGGGTCACCGCCGTCTCGTACGGCTGGCTGCGCGAGCGTGCCAGTTCCACGGCCTCCCGGAGCTGCCCCTCCGCGGTGGCGGGACTGTCCTGCCGTAGCACCCGGGCAGATGCGAGGAGGTAGCTCAGCCGTGCCCTTCCGGAACCCGTCCGGTCGGAGACACGTTCCAGGTGTTCCAGGCAGGTCACCGCCTCGGTCGTGCGTCCCGCTTCCGCGAGCAACTCCGTGAGGGAGAACCACAGTTGGTCGGTACCGGCGATCTGCCCGTGCGCGTCCGCCGCGTCCAGGCCGCGCCGCAGCGACTTCTCGGCGCCGGTGGGATCGCCGAGGGTCAGCAGCAGCGCTGCTTCGGCCGCGTCCAGTGAGGTTTCCGGTGGGCCCTCCCCCACGACACGCACACCGTCGAGCACGCGGCGGGCGCTCGTCACGCGGCCCCGGGCGAGCAGGATCGCGGCGGTCCGCGCGGGGATCACGTACTTGTCCAGTGCCGGCGTGTGGAACTGGTTGTTCGCCAGCATCCAGCGGGTCGGCTCGAGGGCCTGGTCCCACTCGCCCCGGAGGTGGCGCAGAAGGAACAGGCTGGGGCGGGGCAGCAGGTCGAGTGTCAGGCCCTGGGCGGCCAGGAGGGCTTCGGCGGCGTGCAGGTCCCCTCCGTTGAGGAGTTCGTCGAACTTGGCGACGGTCAGCGCGTACGCATGGTCGGGACCGATGTGCGGCGCTTCCGGGATGGCCAGTGAGCGTCTGAACCGTTCCGGCCGGCCCAGCGCCAGTTCCGCCGCGTCGCGGAAGCACGCGGGGTTGGCGCGGGCGCGGACATCGGTGGTCCAGACGGGTTCTGTCCGTGCCAGGAGGTCCAGCGCCTCGCGCCATCTCGCCAGCAGGCACAGGGCCAGGGCCCGGCCGGTCGTGGTGGCCAGGACGGGCAGCGACAGTTCGTCCCACCACGCCTCCGTGGCCAGTCGGGACAGTGCCTGCCAGTCCAGGTCGTCGGCCGTCGCCACCGTGAACAGCGTGGCGGTCTCCTGCAGTTCCAGTCGGCCGAGGATGTCCGGGCGGTTGCGCAGGATGGACTCGGCGATGGTCCGCGCGGTCCGGAAGTCGCCCGCGAAGT
This sequence comes from Streptomyces xylophagus, assembly GCF_000716435.1. Lineage (GTDB taxonomy): Bacteria > Actinomycetota > Actinomycetes > Streptomycetales > Streptomycetaceae > Streptomyces > Streptomyces xylophagus. The sequence goes on along the minus strand of NZ_JNWO01000002.1, from coordinate 564,651 downwards.
AGGCGGCGACGGCGTACCGGTGCAGGGCCGGGACCCGGTCGGCGGGCCGCTCCACGAGGTGGCCGGCAGCTTGGCACCACCGGAGCATTCCCCTGCCCTCGGAGTCGGGATGCAGGCGCTCCGCCGCGGCCGTCAACTCGGTGACCGCGCGGTCCCGGTCCACGAGGCTCCCCGCCTCCGCGATCCGGTCCGCCAGGTAGGCCACCGCGTCGACCTCGTCGAGCCCGACCGTCGTCGGCGGCTGCACCCCGGACGCGGCATCCACTCCGTCCGCATCCGCCCACAGTGTCTCCACCGCGATGGCGGACAGCCGGCTGCGGTCCAGCGGCCCGAGCCGCTCGCGGAGAGCATGTGCCACCAGCGGAACGCCGAACGCGCAGCCTTGTGCGGGAGTGCCCTCGACGCTTGGGAGGTCTTCGACGATCTCGGCGTCGTTCAGGTCACGGAGGGCGTCACGGACGGCGTCGGTGGACAGCCCTGCCGACTCCGCGATCAGCTCCACGGCCCGTACGCCGAGAGGCCACAGGATGCTCAGCGCCCCAGCCACCGTGCGGCACGGCTCGCCCAGCGCGTCCAACGCCCTCATGAACCGGTCGTCGTCCCGCAGCACCGGCGTCGGCGTCCGCACCCCGACGAAGGCGTGACCGTCGGCCACGCGGATCACCCCTTGCCGCACCCACTCGGTGAGCAGAGCGTCGACCGCGCCGGGCAGCCCGCACGTGAGGTCCCGCACCCGGCGGGCCAGACCGGTGTCGGGGATCGCCCCCAACCGCCGCGCGAGGACAGCGGTGGTCTCGTCCGGGGCGAGCCGGGACAACACGATCGTGCGGGCGCCCTGAACGCCCGCCAGTTGTCCTACGGTCCCGGCCGCCTCCGCGCCCTTCCGGGAACTGGACGTGCTCCGGCCCGTTCCGGCCCCGTCCCGCTCACCGCGCCCTGCGGCCGAGGCCAGCAGCCGGACACCGGACGACACCCCCGCGAAGTCGGTCCCGGCGAGCAGGGCCAGCGAATCGGCGTCCGCGTGCTGGGCATCGTCCACCACCACGACCGCGGACCGCGCCAGAGCGACGCCCAGCAGTCGACGCATCACCGCCTCGTCACGCTGCCCGGCTGCCCGCACGGCCTCCGCAGACCGGCGCTCCTCCAACGCCATCACCAGCCGCAGCGCCAGCAGAAAAGGCCGCGCGCCGTCGCCCGGTACGCACCCCACGACGCGTACGAACGCCCCCTCAGTGCGCAGCCGTTCGGCGACCTCGTGCACGAACACGGTTCGCCCGACGCCCAGTTCACCCCGGACCAGCACCAGGCGCGGCCCGCCCGCATCAGTCAGCCAACTGCGGACCTCACCCAACTCCCGTTCACGGCCGACCAGAAAGTCGCTCGCGGGACCCACTCCCACGGCACTCCCGCAGCGCACTAACCAGGGGTTCTCGGAGGGAACAGCCATGTTCCACCGCGCTCTCTTCGACGACATGTGCCGGGCGGGCGGTGACGGGATCGGGTGTTCCTGGCGTCTCCGGTCGGCCGTATGTTCGGTTCCGGCCCCGCGGCCACATTATGATCACACCCCGAACCCGAAAGGGGTGGGGACGTGCGGGAGTTGGGACCTGTCATCGGCAGGGACGGCGAGATCCGGGATGTGACGGAGACTCTGCTGTCGACCGGCGCTTCGGCCCGCACCCTCCTGATCGTCGGAGGCCCGGGAACGGGCAAGACCGCCGTCGTGGAACAAGCCCGGCGAGCAGCTACCGAGGATGGCGCCAAGGTCTTACGGCTGCGCTGTCACGATGGTGCGAGCCCGCCCGGTGCGGCCGCCCTGGCCGACGGCGTCCACTCGGTGCTCGCCAAGTTCCACGACCGTCGCAGCCCGGTGCGCGTCGGCGCGGTCCGCCGGATCCGGCTCCAAAGCAGCGGCCAGGACGGCGAGTTGGCGTTGTTGTCCGTGCTGAGCGAGATCCTCGCGGACGCGGCGGCCCACATCCCTTTCGCGGTGGTGGTCGACGACGTGGAACAGATGCCGCAGCCGACGGCCTCCGCCCTCGGCCTCCTGCTGCGCGTCTTCCGCCCGGCCGGGGTGCCGATGGTGATGGCGGGCCGCCCCGTCCGCCCCGGAGACGACGGAGCCTCGCCGTTGACGGCGGCTGCCGACCGGCTCCTCGAACTGCCGCCGCTGCGGCCCTCCGACGTCGAGGCCCTCGTCGTCCGGCGGCTCGGCCGCCCGGTCGAACCCGCCCTCGTGACAGCGGTGTTGGGTGCGCTGGGTCCGATGGCGGGCACCCCCGAGGCCGTGCTGTCGGTGCTCGACGCGATGGAGGAGCACGGCGACTTCCTGGAACTCGACGGCCATGTCTGCCTGACCGAACCGGAGCGGACCCTACGGCTCAGCGACGGCATGACGGACCTGAGCCGATTCCGCCGACCGGGTTCACCGCCGGACACCATCAGCCTGGAAGCAACGGCGGCCGTGGCCCGCATCGTCGAACACGCCGAGGTACGGCTGGACGATCTGCTGCGCCTGAAGCCGGGTGGCCCACGGCGGGCCGGCCTCGTCGACCGCTCGCTCACCCCGTTGGTCAAGGACGGGATTCTGACCGTGGACGGGAACGGCCGGATGGCGTTCGCCGTACCGGCCCTCGCGGCGGCGCTGCGCGCACTGCCGACCCCCTACGACGTGTCGTCGCTGCACGCCAAGATCACCAGGTCATTGACCGATCGGCTGGGCGCGGAGACCGCGGGCAGCTGCTACCCCCGGCTGGCCGAACATGTGGCCGCCGCCGGGGCCGAGTTGGACGACGCCCTCGCGGTGGACGTGCTGCTCGCGGCGGCCCGTACGGACGCCAGGGCGGACTGGCCCCGGTCGGTCCGCGCCTACACCTCGGCGCTGCGGCGCCTGACTCCGTACGACCACCGCACACCCGGAGTCCTGCGCGAGTGCGCCGAGTTGAGCCTGCGCCACGCCGACCATGCCGCCGCTCTCGCGCTGGGCGAACCGCTGCTCGCCCACCTGGCCGCGTCGCCCGCCGAGCAGGACCGGGACTGCCTGGACTTCGTCGCCGAGGTGTGGGCGCTGGCGGCGCTGCACGAGCACCAGGTGCCGTACATCCAGGTGTGCGACGTCCGCGTCATAGCCCAATTCGCGGAGCTCGCCGGTCCGTTCGGGATCGGTCCGGTGCCGTCCCGCGCGGAAGGTGAGACTCACCGGCCGTCGACCGCCCACCACCGAACGGTGTCCGGGCCGCTGCCGTCCTCGCCCGAACTACGGCTGCTGGCCGCCGCCGCGGGCAGCCGCGCCGAACTGTCGGCCGCTCAGCACACCAGGCCGGCGGACGCGAACAGCACACCGGACCTGGACCGGCTGCGGACCGCCGTCGTGCACGCGGACCTGGCCGGTGCCCTGACCGCCGTGCTCGGTGACCGCTACGCCGGGCCGGGGAACAGCACCGCCGCGTGGTACCACGCCATGGTCCGCGACTACCTCGAAGGCGACTGGGACCAGGCCCTGGTGTCCGCCCGCCGGCTCGAGGCAGGCAGCCGGACCCACGGCACGACGGCGGGCGCAGCGCAGCCGGCCCGGGCGCTCGCGGCCGAGATCCATTGCGTGCGCGGGGAGTTGGGGCGCGCGTGGACCTGGCTGGACCTGATCCCGGACACCGTGCCCCACCCTCTGGTCGCCTGGGCCAGGCTGGGCCTGCGGTACTGGTCGGGCCGAGTGGACGAGGCACTGGAGGGGGCCCTCAGGGACGTACGACGGGCTCACGGGAGCGGTCTGTTCGCGGGCACCGAGAAGGTGTTGCTGCGCTATGTCTCCTTCTCTCTGGTGGCGGACATGCCGCAGGCCATGCGGGAGGGCCTGGCCGAACTGGAGGCGCTGCACGAGGTGGTGGGCTCTCCCACGACGCGCGAGGCGATGCTCCTCGGCCGCGGTCTGGTGCACGGCGACACGGACAGCGCACTGGCCGCCCTGCGTTCGGTGCGCCGACGGGGCGACGCCTACCTGGGGCTGCTCTGCTGCCTGGGCCTGATGGAGATCGGTGACGAGTCCGAGCAGTGGTTGACCGAGGCCTCGCGGATCGCGAAGTCGCTGGGAATCGGGCGGGCCACCCGTACGACGCTGGGCCATATGACGCGGCGGATGACCTTCGGACTGCCGAGGACGCGTCCGGCCAGGGACGAGTTCGGCGAGGAGGACGTCAGGCTGACCACGATGGTCAGCGAGGGGGCGACCAACCGGCAGATCGCGGCGCGGCTCGCGTGGAGCGAGAAGACCGTGGAGCGGCGGCTCACCCAGCTCTTCCATCGCACCGGATGCCGTTCCCGGGTGGAACTGGCCGCGGCCTGGCTGGACGGGAGCCTCGCCCGCCGGCTCCTGGTGCCGGAGGGTGCGCCCCGCACGGGTGGGGGTTCCGTGCGAGGGACGCCGTCGGCCCGGCCCTGACCGACCGGTCAGCCGAGGCGGGCGGTGTGGGTGTCGATGGGTACGCCGAGTCGGCCGGTGTTCAGGGAGCCGTCGGGCTTCACCTGGAAGTTCCACTCCAGGCTGGGGATGTAGCCGAGCACCAGAAGCGCGTCCGTGCCGCGCAGCGGGGTCTCGCCCCACCTCTCGTTGCGGTACTGGGCCGCGGTCACCACGAAGAGCCGGCGGGCGTGGGTCCGAGCGTTCGCCGCGCCGCGGTCCCTGCCCATGTACAGGGTCTGCAGGGCCGACTGGCTCAGGCCGCCGCCGGACGACGTGTTCTCTCCGACGGCCAGTGCCTCGCCCCGGGTGGCCGCGGTGTGCAGGCGGGGCGATCGCGCGCCCAGTCCGTCGGTCACCGAGGGAGTGGCCGCCGAGCCCACCAGGACGACGGTCGCGAGGGTCCCGACCGGCCCCGAGACCAGCTCGGAGATCAGCGCCTGCGCCATGCGCAGGACGTCGTTGTCGTCTCCCGTCAGAGCGATCGGGCCGCTCAGCCGTGAGAGGTCGACGAGCGTCCTTTCTCCCCTGTGGAGGCCGAGGGTGACGGTCAGGGAGTACGGATGGGTGGGCCCGCCGCTCCCGTTGCCGGTGCGCCGCAGGTTCGCCGTGTCCACCGACCACTCCTTCCCGGAGACGTCCGCGGTCCATGGCGTCGGTGCGTGAAGGTCCGCCTCGGCGAGCCGCAACGTCAGCCGCTTCCCCGAGTGGACGACCGCGTACACCTCCGGCAGCGGTCGCCCGCCGTCCGGACGCCCCGCGGCCACGGCCCGCAGGCCCAGCGCGACGGTTTCGAGCACCTTCCGTTCGGCGCCCGACAGCACCGAACGGCCCTGCTCGGAGGAGGAGTTGCGGCTGCGCCGGAACAACACGGCGCCGAGCAGGAGCAGGCCGAGCACCACGCACAGGGCAATGGACGCGATCATGCGGCCACCTTTGTTGCTAGAAGTTGTCAGAGACGGTCACCGGCCCTCTGAAGACACGGGCCGTGGACGGGGAACGCCGACGAAGAGGCGGGCCTGCATCCGAAGGGCGTGAGAACGCGCTTCCCACGGAATGATCACGCGCCCGCCTCGTCCGGTGAAAGGCGAAACCGCCAACCTTGCCGGTCCGTACAGGGAGTTGGATCTCCCGCCCGAGGCCGTCGTGACGTTCGCCCCTGGATCAGGGTCGCTCGCCAACTCGCGCCAGATTTCCCTCGGTTGACGGGTGACGGGCCCGTGGCACGGAAATGCGCACGTCCCCGGTGACAGCATCGTCCTCCCGAACCTCATGGACGACCCCAGGTGCGAGGTGGGAGCACATGCCTCAGCAAGTACGCGGCGAGACCCTGCGCGTGGCGATCCACGCGCCCGCTCCCCTCATCCGCGCCGGACTGGCCGGCTTCGTCGCCATGGAGCCCCGGCTCCGTGAAGTGCCGCACGACAGGATCCGGGAGGCCGACGCGATCGTGGTCGCCGTGGACGTGGCGGACGCCTCCGTCCTGGACCTGCTCCCCGGCCTGTGCGACGAACCGGACGCGCGCTTTCTGCTGGTGGTGAGCAACCAGTGGCAGGCCGACGTGTCGGCGGCGCGGCACCGGGGCGTCCGCGCCGTCGTGCGGTGGGACTTCTGCAGCCCCGACGTCTTCGTCCGCACGGTGCGCGCGGTGGCCGGCGAGGACCGGAGCGAACCCTCCGCCCGGCACGCTCCCCCACGTCGGTCACGGGACTCCGCGCAGAAGGAGCAGATCCTCGCCGCCTCCCGTGACCGCGCTTCGCTGAGCCCGCGCGAGGCGGCCGTACTGCGCCTGATCGCCGAGGGAAGACAGTGCGACGAGATCGCGACGGAACTCTCCTATTCCGAGCGGACGGTGAGGTACATCCTCTACGGCGCCATGAAGCGCATGCGGGCCCGCAATCGCGCCCATGCCGTCTCGTACGCCATACGGGCCGGACTGATCTGAGTCGCCGTCGCACCACCCGCCGTAACATCGGCTTCCGGCACCGGAGTTGACGGAGGACACCGATGAACCTGGGCAGCCACCTCACTCAGCGTCTGCTGCACCTTCCTCCACCGCTCACCCGGGATCTGGTCGTCACGCACGACCTACGGGTGCCGATGCGCGACGGAACCGTCCTGCTGGCCGACCGCTGGACCCCGAAGTCCGGCGGCGACGGCCTGCCGACCGTGCTCCTGCGCATCCCCTACGGCAGGGCGGGCGCGGCCGCGGGGCCGATGGTCCGGCCGCTGGCGGAGCGTGGCTTCCAGGTGCTGATCCAGAGCACACGCGGGACGTTCGGTTCGGGCGGCACCTTCGACCCCCTGCGGAACGAGCGCGAGGATGGTCTCGACACCGTGGACTGGGTGATCAAGCAGCCCTGGTTCGGCGAGTCGATGGTGCTGTACGGCATGAGCTACCTCGGCTTCGTGCAGTGGGCGGTCGCCGATCAACTGCCGCCGCAGGTAAGGGCGATGATCCCGGCGGTGTCGGAATCGGCGCTGTCCCTGGAGTTCCTCCGCGCGGACGGGTTCTCCCTGGAGACGCCGTTCGGCTGGGGCGTCATGGTCGCCGGCCAGGAACGCCGATGGGCGATTCCGCGCCAACTCCTGGGCGCGAGACGGGTCCGCCGCGCGATGTCCACGCTGCCGCTCGGCGAGGCCGACGTCGCCGCGCTGGGGCACCGGTCCGACTACATCCAGAACATCCTGGCCCACGACGCCGACTCGCCGCGTTGGGCGGAGCTCGACCACAGTGACCGGGTGGCCGACATCGCCGTACCGGTGAGTTCGGTCGGTGGCTGGTACGACATCTTCCTGCCCGGTCAACTCCGCGACCACCAGGCCCTGCAGGCGGCCGGGCGGCAGGCCCGGGTGACGGTCGGCCCCTGGTCGCACACCTCCAGGGGCGTCGGCGTCACGGCAGCCGCCGAGGCCCTCGGCTTCGGTCTGGCCCACGCCCGCGGCGAGCAGCCACCGGAGCGTGCCCCGGTCCGCCTGTTCGTCATGGGTGAGGAGAGCTGGCGCGACTTCCCGTCCTGGCCGCCACCCGGCTACGTCCCGCAGCGCTTCCATCTCCACCCGGGCGGCACCCTCTCCACAGATACACCGGCCGAGTCCGCGCCGGACGGCTACCACTACGACCCGGCGGAACCGACCCCGGCCGTCGGCGGGGTGCGCCTGGCCCTCGGCGTCAGGGGCGGTCGCGTCGACAACACGGCGCTCGAAGCCCGGCCGGACGTGCTGACCTACACAACTGCCGTACTGGACACGGATGTTGAGGTGATCGGTGAGGTCGGCGCCGAGATCTGGTTCCGCTCGAGCCTGCCGCATGCGGATGTGTTCGTCCGGCTGTGCGACGTGGACGCCAAGGGTCGCTCGACGAACGTGTGCGACGGCCTGGTCGGTCTGACCGACGCCGACCAGGTCTCCTGCGCGAAGGTACGGCTGTGGCCGACGGCGTACCGCTTCCGGCGCAGTCACCGCATCCGGGTGCAGGTGTCCAGCGGGGCGTTCCCGCGCTACAACCGCAATCCCGGCACCGGCGAACCCAGGGCGACCGCCACGACGCTCCGCGCGGCGGACCAGGAAGTGTTCCACGACCCCGGACGCCCGTCCGCCGTACTCCTGCCGGTCCGCTCAACGGTCCGCACGAAACGGCTTAGTTGAGCGAAACCGCGATAAGAGGACTAGACATTTGTGGACTAGACAATTATTGCCGTTTCAACCGCAGCCCCATGTCCCGGAATACGGCATCACCAAGTCCCGGCCGGTCTCGGCGCGCATTTCCGCACCGAGACCGAACCGGCGTCGCGACTACTCAATTGTCATATGCCACACGGCGTTTATACCTCCAGCGCAGCCTCAAGGCGCTTGAGGTTATGCCGCGCCAGCGCCAGATTGCTGCGCTCCCGATCCAGGGCCAGGTACAGGAAGAGCGAGCCGCGCGCACTCACCAGCGGCCTGATCAGGTGGTACTGCCGACCAAGGGTGATCAGGATGTCCTCGATCTGGTCGTCCACGTTGATGGACTTCAGCGTGCGCTGCTTCGCCCGCACGACCTCGGTGTTGCCCGCCCCCGCGACCTCCAGGTCCAGATGCGGCCCACCGCCCAACGCCCCCAGCGTCATGCCGCTCTCGTAGTCGACCAGGGACACCCCCAGGGCCCCGTCGATAGTCATCGCTTCCTTGAGTGTCGCCTCAATGTTCACGTGGTGCCTCGTTTCCCCTCACGACCCGGCAAGACACGGGATCTCGCCACGAATACGGTCCCAATGCGAACCGTGCGGGTATCAGACAACACCATCTTTGGTCAGAGTTGCGATAGTTGGCAAATAAAGTAGTCTGCTCGGCAGAGTGACTGAAGGGGGGACCTTTGTCATCGCTCGACGCCGCACTGGGCCGCGCCCTGACCACGCCCGGTATCAGCGGAGCCGCACTGCTGGATGCCGTCACCGGCCTTTCCTATGCGGAACTGGGTGATGTGAGTGCCAGTCAGGACTCCTGCGAAATAGCGGAGATCGCCCGTATCCGCCTCACTCGGGCAGGTGCGGCGGGCGAGTTGGAGAACGTCATCGTGACGACCTCCACCCAGCATCTGGTGACGATCCAACTCCCGCGGCAGGGCGACCCCTTGCTGCTGTGCGCGACCGTCGACCGCGAACGCACCAACCTCACCTGGGCACTGCGCGAACTGAACCGGCACGCCGACGAGTTGCTGGCATGACGGAAGGCACCAAGGAACCGCTTCCCGACTCCCGCAATGTTCCCGCCCTGTTGGTGGCCCTCCAGACCCAACAGCGTTCCTGCACCGTGGTCGTCACCGGCACCCCGGGTGGCGCGATCCACGTACGCGACGGCCTTGTGGTGGCCATGGAGACCCCTGGCGCACCCGGTGTCGAAGGCCTGCTGCTCAGGTCGGGCCGAATCGGCGAAGAGGCATGGTCGGCGGTCCGCGCCGCCGACACCACCCACGAACACCTCGCCGCCGAACTGGTGCACCGCGGGCTGGTCGGCGCCGGCGAACTGGAAGTCATCAGCCTGAGCGCGCTCTTCGACGCCGCCTTCGCACTGTCCCTCGCCGTACCCGACAGCTGGGAGGTGACCGACCCCGTGCCCACGCTGTACCGCAACGCCGGCGTCACCCCCGAGCGACTCCTCGGCGAAGTGTCCCGGCGCGTCAACCTCCTTGCCGGGGAACCCGGTTCGGTCGCCGCCCTCGCCCGCACCCGCCTGCGCACGGCATCCACCGCGCGCATCCCCGGAATCGTCGGCAGGCTTCCCGCCCGACACCAGGACGTCCTGGCCACCACGGACGGACGCAGGACGGCACGGGACATCGCCTTCACTCTGGGCCGAGGCCTCTTCTCCGTCATGATCGACCTACGACTCCTGCTGGACCGCGGTCTCGTCCGACCGCACACACCCTCCACGGAGCAGCGGCCGAGCACGGCACCGCGCATCGCACCCCCCGCCGCGGCACCCTCCGCGCTCGACTCCACATCGCTCCCGCGTCGCCTCCCCGGCCGGCACTCCGCACCGGCACATCGGCCCCACGACTGAACACCGCCTGCCCCCGGCCTCGTTCGGGCCGGGCTCCCCTCCTGCCTCGTTGTCCCTCCGCCTGCACGCAACAGGAAGAAGACACCATGAGCGACCCCGTGACCGACCTCCTCATCGCCCTGCGGGACAACGTAATGGGAGTCACCGAGACCACGCTGGCCACCAGCGACGGGCTCGTCGTGGCCAGCGACGTGAACAAGACCCACCCCGAATCCATGGCCGCGGTGGCGGCGGCGACCATCGCTCTCGGCCACCGGCTCGCCGATCAGGGCGGCACCGGGCACCTGCGCGAGATCAGTGCGCGGTGCAGCACGGGCCATGTGATCGTGACGGCCGTCGGAGAGCGGGCGCTGCTCGCCGTCGTGGCGGACGACGGCCTGGACGAGGCGGCGTTCCGCCGTGAGATCCCCGCCGTCACGGCGCAGCTGCGCCGGCACCTCGACAAGGACGTATAGGACACATAGGGCGCATGGGCGTCTACGCGGACTCCCGGACGATCACTTGTGCCGGTTCGGAGGCGGTGTCGGCCGCCGGCAGGCCCAGCGCGCCGCGTGCTGCGCTGCGGCCGATGGCCTCCGCGTCGATGTGCACGGTGGTGAGAGCGGGCGAGAAGAGCGCTCCGTGCGGGGTGTCGTCGAATCCGATGACGGCGAGGTCGTCCGGTGCCCGTAGTCCGAGGCGGCGCATCGCGGCGAGCGTGACGAGGGCGAGGTCGTCGTTGTAGGCGAGGACGGCTGTGACGTCAGGGTGTTCGGTACGGAACGCCCGTAGCCGCTCCTCGGCGGTGTCGAGGCTGCCGGGCAGGACGAGCGTGGGGCAGTCGGGCAGCCCCGCGGCGTGCGTGGCCCGCCGGATCAGCCGGCCCCGGAGACCGGCCAGAGTCCGGAGTTCCGGGGTGTCGGGCATGGCGGTGGCGAGGTGCCGGTGGCCCCGGTCGACCAGATAGCGGACCGGTACGTCGGCCTGGGCGGAGAAGGCGTCGAGGGACGTCTCGGTGTCGGTGCCGAGGTCGTCCGCACGGCCCGCGTCGCCCAGGTCGATCACGGCCCGCGCAGAGACGGCCTGTGCCACGTCGGACAGGGCCTGCGAGGAGAGGTGGCCGTGCAGTACCAGCAACACGTGCTGGTGTACGGCGAGTTCGGCGTCGAGGCCCTTGATGTAGCTGCCGAGGCTGCTGCCGGTGGGGGCTCCCTCGATGTTGAGCAGGACGATGCGGGACGCCCCCTTGCGCAGCGCCTGCGCCGAGCCGTTGGGGACGTAGCCGAGTTCGTGAGCGGCCTGCCGTACCCGTTCCCGTGTCTCCTCGGAGACGTGCCCGGCCGCCCCGTTGAGAACGAAGCTCACCGTGGTCTGTGAGACGCCGCTGGCCCGGGCGACGTCCTTGGCTGTCGCGCGCGGGGACCTGCTCACTGGCTCGCTCCTCGGAACGGGGGCCCGGCGCCCGGGCCTCCTGCGTGGGGTCTGATCTGGGGCTTGTGCGGTGCGGGATGCGCTGGATACCGTACCGCAGACAGTAGGTAATACGATTTACCTACTGTGGGATGCGTGCTTCGAGATGCGTGCTTCGGACCGGATTCGAGGAGAGCCGCCCATGAGACTCGACGCGGTCGACCCTGAACTGCGGCGCGCCGTCGCGCGGATGCCACGGCTGCCACTACGTCGGACATGGGGGCGGCGCCTGGTGCACGCCCTGGTCGTGCGGCACGGGCCGGGCGAGCCGGTCGAAGGTGTCGACGTCCGCGTCCTGGACGAGGGCCGGGGCATGCGCGTGTACACCCCTGCCGGTGGTGGCTCGGGGGCGGCACTGCTGTGGGTGCACGGCGGCGGGTACGTCATCGGCGATGTCGTCCAGGACAACGCCTTCTGCTCGGCGACAGCCCGCGACCTCGGCATCGTCGTCGTCTCGACGAACTACCGGCTCGCCCCCGAACACCCCTTCCCGGCCGCGCTCGACGACGTCTCCGCCGCCTGGCGATGGCTGCAGGAGTCGGCCGGCTCCCTGGGGATCGACCGGATGCGCGTCGCCGTCGGGGGTGCCAGCGCGGGCGCGGGTCTGGCCGCCTGCCTGGCGCAGCGGGTGTACGACGCCGGAGGGGTCCAGCCGGTCGCGCAGTGGCTGTTCGCCCCGATGCTCGACGACCGCACGGCCGCGCGCCGCGAGTTGGACGGGGTGCGGCACCGGGTGTGGCACAGCAGGGCGAACAGGGCCGGTTGGGACGCCTACCTCGGCACCGGGCCCGGCGGCCCGAAGACCCCGGACCACGCGGTCGCGTCCCGGCGCGCCGACTTGAGCGGGCTGCCCGCGGCGTGGATCGGCGTCGGCGACATCGACCTGTTCGCCGACGAGTGCCGCACCTACGCCGACCGGCTGCGCGACGCGGGCGTGGACTGCGCGTTCGATCTCGTCCCCGGCGCTCCCCACGGCTTCGAGACCTGGGCCCCCGACACACGCATCGCCCGCGCGCTGCTGACGCGCGGCCGTGCCTGGCTGGGCGCACGGGTGACCGGATCGGCCTCGACGGCACCCGGCGAGGCATGAGCCGTCGGCCACCCGCACCGGTACCTCCGCCACACCTCACGGAGCCCTCATGATCCGCACGTCCTTCAACGACGGCTGGCAGACCCGCCCCAAGGTCAATCCGTTCGCCGAACTCTCCGGAGCGCAGGTGCCGTTCAGGCCGGTGACGTTGCCGCACGACGCGATGATCGAGCGCGAGCGGGAGCGCTCCGGGCCCGGCGGCGAAGTCACGATGGAGGGTGGCGCCGGGGCGTACTTCCCGGGCGGGACGTACGAGTACCGCAAGACGTTCTTCGTTCCGGAGGAGCATCGGGGCAAGCGGATCCTCTTCGAGTTCGAGGGCGTCCAGCGCGACGCCGTCGTCTTCGTCAACGGGGACTACGCGGGCCAACGCCCCTTCGGCTACTCGCACTTCCACATCGACGCGGACCGTTTCCTGCGCTTCGGTGAGGACAACGAGATCCGCGTCGAGGCCCGCACCCATCGTGACTCGCGCTGGTACACCGGCGCCGGCATCTACCGCGACACCTGGATGCTCGTCGGCGAGGTGGTGCGGATCGCGCCCGACGGGGTCCGGGTCACCACCCCGGACATCGACGGCGAGCGGGCGGTGGTCGAGGTCATGACGCGGGTCGAGAACGACTCGATCGCGATCCGTACGGTGGATGTCGTCACCGAGATCCGCGACGGCGGCGGGAGCGTCGTCGCGAGCGACGTCTCGAAGGCCACGGTGATGCCGGGTGAACCCGCGACCGTACGCCAACGCCTCTACGTGCGGGCCCCGTTCCTGTGGAGCCCGGCCTCGCCCGCCCTGTACACCGCCACCGTGGCCCTGAAGGACCTGGACGCCGAGACCGTCGGCTTCGGCATCCGCTCGCTGCGCCTGGATCCCGAGCACGGGCTGCGGATCAACGGCGAGACGGTCAAGCTGCGCGGCGCATGTGTCCACCACGACAACGGAGTTCTGGGCGCGGCGACCTTCGCCCGCGCCGAGGAACGCCGGGTCCAACTCCTCAAGGACGCCGGGTTCAACGCGCTCCGCATGTCCCATCACCCCATGAGCAAGCCGATGTTGGACGCGTGCGACCGTCTCGGCATGCTCGTCGTCGACGAGGCCTTCGACGTGTGGACGTCGGGCAAGAGCGAGTTCGACTACAGCCTCGACTTCCCCGAGTGGTGGGAACGCGACATCGAGGCGATGGTGGCCAAGGACGTCAACCACCCCAGCGTCATCATGTACTCGATCGGCAACGAGATCCCGGAGACCGGCACACCCTCAGGTGCCGCGTGGGGACGCAGACTCGCCGAGAAAGTCCGCTCGTCGGACCCCACGCGCTACGTCACGAACGCGGTGAACGGCATGCTCGCCGTCCTGTCCGAACTCAGGGCTATGCGAGAGAAAGCGCCGGCGGACGGCGCCGGCATCAACACCCTCATGGCCGACGCGGGCGACATGATGAACGCGATCAGCGCCTCCACTCTCGTGACCGAGAAGACCGCCGAGTCCTTCGCCGTACTCGACGTCGCCGGCATGAACTACGCCGAAGCCCGCTACACCATGGACAAGGACCTCTTCCCCCACCGCATCATCCTCGGCACCGAGACCTTCCCCACCCGCATCGACGGCAACTGGCGCCTGGTCGAGCAACTCGGCCACGTCATCGGCGACTTCACCTGGACCGGCTGGGACTATCTCGGCGAGGTCGGCATCGGCCGCCCCCAATACCTCACCCCCGAGTCGCCGCGCCCCTCGCACACCGCTCCCTACCCCTACCTCCTCGCGGGCTGCGGCGACCTCGACATCACCGGCCACCGCCGCCCCGCCTCCTACTACCGCGAGATCGTCTTCGGCCTGCGCACCGAGCCCTACCTCGCGGTCCGCCGCCCCGAGCACCACGGCAAGACCTGGGCCGGAACACCATGGGCCTGGAGCGACTCCCTCTCCAGCTGGACGTGGCCCGGACACGAGGGCGAACCGATCACGATAGAGGTCTACGGCGACGCCGACGAGGTCGAACTCCTCGTCAACGGAGGCTCGTTGGGGCGCCGGCCGGTGGGAGAGGACCACCGTTTCCGCACCGAGTTCGACACGGCGTACGAGCCCGGCGAACTCCTCGCCATCGCCTACCGCGACGGCACCGAGACCGGCCGCCACACCCTGCACACCGCGACCGGCCCGGTACAGCTGAACGCCGCATCCGACCGCCCGAGCATCACGACGAACGGCGGTGACCTCGCCTACGTCACCCTCACACTGACGGACCCGAACGGCACCCTGCACACCGCCGCCGACCGCCCGGTCACCGTCGAAGTCTCCGGCGCCGGGGTCCTGTTGGGCTTCGGCAGCGCCGACCCGTCCACCGAGGAACGCTTCGACGCCACCGAACGCCGCACCTACGAGGGCCGCGCCCTCGCCGTCCTCCGCCCGACCGGCCCCGGCAGGATCCACCTCGTCGCCTCGGCACCGGAGTGCGCGCCGCTGGAAGTCGTCGTCACCGTGCAGCGCCTCGGGTGACGGCACGCGCAAAGGCCTTTCGTCGGTGCCGGGGAACCCGCGCTCAAGGGCGCGTCGATGCGCCGGTCCCCGACCGACGTGAGAGTGAAGGCAAGAACCCGCGCCCACCCCATGTCGCGGTCACGCAGCTTCCTCCAACGCGATCGGGTCACCCACCCGCACCGTCCCCGCCTCCAGCACGTCCAGATACACACCTAGGCACGACAGCCGACCGAGGTCGAACACCGGTATGCGGTGGTCGCGGGCGACGGCACGCATGATGCCGGGGTCCGGCGGCAGTTCGTCATGGCCGAGGGTGGGGATCACGCAGCGCGGTGTGGGCACCAGCACCCGGAACAGCGCCTCCCCCACTCGCAGGCGCGACCCCACCCAGGCGTCCTCCGGAAAGCCCGGCCCGCCAAGGGTGTTCACGACCAGGTTCGGCCGGAAGCGGCGCGCGTCGAAGTCCCCGGCGGGGTACACGGTGCGCATCCGGTCCAGGGCCGCCGTGGTGACGAGATGGACCCGGCCGAAGTCGAAGAACGTCCCCGGTGCGACACCGCCCGTGGTGATGCTGTCCCCCGTGACGTCGACGGTCGCCGACTCCCGCACGACCTCCGGGACACCGCCCTCGTACTCGGGTACCGCGCGCTCCAGTCGACCGTGGTCCGGTACGACAGCCGAGACGAACACCTGGCGCCCCAGCAGCTTGGACAACTCCCCGTCCAGGTCCGGTTCTTCGACCGGCAGCGCGGTCCCGTCCGGCAGTACGACCCGGACCACACCCGAGTCGTCCAGTCGGCTCCGGCAGCGCAGCAACTCGCCCCACTTCCGCGGGTGTTTGGCGCTGCCCACCGCGCCCGTCCCGTCGAGGACGGCGTACACCCGGTCCCCGGAAAGCCCGCTCTCCGTGACCGCGACGGCGATCACTGCCTCACCCAACATCGACTTCACCGGATACCGGTACAGCGCGGCCACAGTCCCCATGGATCAACTATGGCCGCCGGTCCGCCGCCACCTCAGTGGATTTCTCGAAGCGCCAACCGCCGTCAGAGGGTGAGCAGTTCCTCGTAGAAGCCCCCGAACTCCCGCTCGCGGTCGATCAGATGGACCTCGAGGATCCAGTGGCAGGTGCGGCCCGCCTTGTCGGTGCGGCGCAGCGGGGTGTCGTTCTCGGGGGTGATGTACGACTCGACATGGGCGCCCTCGATCGTCTCGTGCGGGAACTCGCCGACCAGGTGTCCGGCATGCCAGCCGCCGAGCTCCCAACCCGCCTTGTCGGCAAGGCGGGAGACCTCGGTGTGCAGGCGCCGGCCGGTGATGTCCGGGGTGTTCTCGAAGAAGCGCCGGCCGGCCGTGAACACCTTGGCGAGGTCGTCGCGCAGTCGGTGCTTGACCGGGTCGTCGCCCAGGACGAAGGTCCGGCCGAAGTCGGCCTCGTACTCCTCGAAGATCGGCCCGAAGTCGGCGAACACGATGTCGTCCGCGCCGATCAGCCGGTCCGGCGGGTTCTCCTTGTACGGCTTGAGCGTGTTCGGTCCCGAGCGCACGATCCGCTTGTGCCAGTGCCTGGTGGTGCCGAACATCTCGTTCGCGAGGTCGCGGACCCGGTCGCTGACCGCCCGCTCCCCCTCGCCGGGCGCCACGAGCCCGCGCTCCTCGATCTCCGCGAAGAGCAGTGCGGCCTTGGCCTGGGCATCGAGCAGGCGTGCGGCCCGCGTGGGTTCGTCGTCAGCCATGAGCCGAACCTAGTCAGCCAGATCGTCCTCGGCAACGGCGTTCCGTACGGCGGACTCTCTTGGCATCGGCCCTGGTCGGCGCGGCGGCCCGCGCGAGCGGAACCTGCCGGACCGGCAGCGGGTTCACGGGCACCGGCCCCTCGTCCGCCTTCTGCCGCGCGCCGCGCTCTCGGTTGCCGCCGTGCCACGGACCGCTCACTCCCGCCGTGCCCGGTGCTGAGGTCAGGGACTGACGATCAGGCGGACCGCGCCGTGGAATTCCGGCCGCGTACGGAGGCTGCCGTACCGCTCGTCCCATGCCCCGGAGGTCAGGTCGGCGGCGAGCGTCGCCATCGCGCGTTCCTCTACGCCGGGTTCGAGGAAGGTCCAGGCGGACTGGGCCCGGCGTACGGCCGGGTCGAGGAAGGCTTCGGGGCGGGCGTAGTACGCCTCGGTGAAGCCGTCCACGCAGTCGATGGGGACCGGCACCGGTCGGACCCGGGTGCCGGGGCCGAGTGTGCGGGTGATGGTGTCGACGGCCGGGTAGCGGGCGGCTTCCGCGACCCGGAGTTCGGGGACGTAGTCCATCAGCCAGAGTCGGTCCAGCTCGTCGCCGTCGAAGGTCAGCACGACCACGGGACCGCGAGCGACGCGCCGCATCTCGCGCAGTCCGGCCTCGGCGTCCGGCCACTGGTGCACGGTGACCATGGCCATCGCGGCGTCCACGGAGTCGTCGTCGAAGGGCAGGTGTTCGGCGACGCCGTGGAGGGCGGGTGCCAGATGGGCGGGGCGCTGGGCGCGCATGGCCGGGGACGGTTCGACGGGAAGCACGTGGCGGTCGAGAGGTTCGTAACTGCCCGCGCCCGCACCGACGTTGACGATGGTCCGGGCGTCGCCGAGGGCCGCGTGGACCAGGGCTGCGATGCGAGGGTCGGTGCGGCGGATGCGGGTGTACGCGGCGCCGACGAGGCCGTAGTCGGTGTCCCCCGTGACCTGGGTCATGTCTTCAGTCCTCTCGGTGGCTCATCCAGCATTGCGTGACGCGCGGACAAGGAAGTGGTGCGGGGCGTCCTCGTAGCAGGTCAGGTGCCAGCCCGCCGCGTGCAGGGCGGGGCGGAGGTTCTCCTCGGCGAGGGGGTCGTCCGGGTCGAGGGGGCGGCCGTGGCGGGCGGCGCGTTCGGCGCGGCCGGAGGGGTGGAAAAGGAGCAGGGTGCCGCCCGGGGTGGTGACTCTGGCCCATTCGCGCAGGGCTGTCGCCGGGTCGGGTACGTGGTTGACAAGGCCCGCGCTGAAGATCGCGTCCGTTGTCCCTGTCGGAAACGGCAGTCGGCAGGCGTCGGCGAGGAGTAACTGCCCGTCCTTGTCGCGGCCTTCGCGGAGCGCGGCGGTGAGCATCGCGGGCGTGAGGTCGATGCCGACGACGAGGCCCGCGTCGCCGACCTGGGCGCGCAGCGCGGGCAGAGCGCGGCCGGTGCCGCAGCCGAGGTCCAGGACGCGCCGGCCGGGGCGGAGTTCCATCCGGTCGACGGCCGCCGCGTACCGGGGGCCGTCGCCGGCGAACCGTCGCTCCCACGTGGCCGCTCGCCGGGTGAAGAAGGCTCGTGTCGCCGTCTGCTCGGCCCGCTCCGCGACGAAGGCGGCGAAGCGCTTGAAGACGCCGTCGCGGTGGCGGGCCAGCGCGGCCAGTTCGGCGGGCGCGGACTCGACCACGCCGGGGGCGGTGGCCGCTTCTTCCGGGAACGCGTCGGCGAAGGCGCCGACCGCCGCCTCGTCCACCTCCAGGTGGAACTGCATCCCCCACGCCGAGCCGCCGACCCGGAACGCCTGCACCGGATAGCGGTCGCAGGACGCCAGCAGCGTCGCCCCGGCCGGCAGGTCCATCGTGTCGCCGTGCCAGTGCAGCACCCGCAGCCGCTCGGGAACGGCCCCGAACAGGACGTCGGCCTGCGCGGCCTCCGTCATCCGTACGTCGGCCCAGCCGATCTGCGCGCCCTCGCCGGGCCGGCCGGCACCGCCCGCCGCCACGGCCAGCAACTGCGCGCCGAGGCACACGGCCAGCACCGGGACCTCGGCCTCCAGTGCGGCGCGCAACAGCACCAGTTCCGCGCTACGGCCGGGGAAGTCCTCGTAGGCGGCCATCGCCCCGCCCATCACCACCAGGCCGACCAGGTCGTCGGCTGTCTCCGGCACCGGATCGCCCGCCCAGGTGCGGCAGACCCGGGTCGGCAGCCCGGCCGCCTCGAGCGCGGTGCCGATGGCGTAGGGGCCTTCCTGCGGTGCGTGCTCCACGATCTGGATCACGGGCCACCACCTCCCGCACGACCGTACCCGGGCGACGGCTGAACCGAAACGCGGATACGAGACCAAGGGCCCAGGTCACCTCGCATGTGCCAGTTCAATTCCTTCGCAGCCTCGGCATGCGCGCATACCTCCGGCGCAACGGCGGGATGCCGACGGTCGACGTCCCTGTTCGCGGGTTCCTCCGATTTGCCAGGCCGAAGCAAACTCTCAGGTGGCGGATGCGACGGGGTCTGTGACGAGCGCGGCCGGAGCGACTAGCTTGTGGACGCACAGTCAGTAATAAATCCGGCAATCGAGACTTTTCTCTGTGAGGCGTTCCGTCATGAGCTTGAGCATCCGCAACCAGATTCCCGGCACCGTCACCGCCGTCACGCCGGGCGCGGTGATGGCGACCGTGAAGGTGCGCCTCGACGGCGGCCAGGACCTCACCGCGGCGATCACGCTGGAGGCCGTGAAGGACCTGGGGCTCGCCGAGGGTACGGCCGTACGCGCCATGATGAAGTCCACCGAGGTCGCGCTCGCCACGAGCCGGGTGGAGGGGCTGTCCATCCGCAACCAGCTGCCCGGCACGGTCAGCGATGTCGCCACCGGCGGGGCGATGGCCGTCGTCAAAGTCACGGTCGACGGGGGCGAGTTGACCGCCGCGATCACCAAGGACGCGGTCGGTGACCTGGGTCTGCGGACCGGTTCGCCGGTGGTCGCGCTGATCAAGTCGACCGAGGTGTCGCTGGCAACGGTCTGACCAGGCAGTCCTGCTCGACAGTTTCAGACGTGGACCAAACCGACCCGCATCACCCGATCAAGTTCAGACAGCGATCCCGGCATGGGCCGTTGAGGGCGAGACACGAGGCCATCGCTGGAGAGTTCCCGCGAGCAGCTCCGCGCGGGAACTCACGTTCTGCCTTTGAACGCCGTGCAGGAAATTCCCGTGACAGCCGACGAACTGCCGCCATGCCACCGGAAACCCTCGACAATCAGTTCGCCAAATACTCCGCAAGGTCGGTGGGGCTGCTGAAGAACGGCATATCGCACGGGACCTACACCGGGCGGCGCGGCCAACTGCCCGCAACCTCCGGCACGATGGGGCACATGGAGTCCGGGAGGATCCCCTGGACAGAGGTCAGCACCGACGCACTCCGGCTGCGGATCTCCAAGCAGATCGTGGAGTTCGCCTACCAGCCGTACGGCGAAGCGCCGAAGGCCGACAGCGTCCGCACCCTGTCACTGAGCCTTGAGTCCGGTGACACCTTCGTCAGCTTCCGCGCCGAACAGGAACGCAAGCGCCAGGAGTGGGGCGACACCTACGTCGAGACCGGGCGGACGTGGACGCAGGAGAACGGTGAGGCGCTCCACCCCGACTGGATATCCCGACGCTTCACCCGTCCCGTCGAGTTGTCCGGTCTGCCGCCGGTCCCCCTCCACGACCTACGCCACCTGACCGCCACCATGTCTCTGCTCGCCGGGAACGGCATCAAGGTGGTCCAGGAGAAGCTCGGCCACTCCTCGCGCCAGATCACCTCCGACACCTACACCAGCGTGCTACCCGAGATGATGCGGGCCGAGGCCGAGTCGATCATGGCTGCCGTCCCCCGCGCCATCGCCTTCGATGTACGTACCCCGCTGGAGGTCCCCGAGGCTGTCTGGCACGACGGCCTTGCTGTCCTCTTCGCCCGCAGCGCACGGCAGTCGGAAGGCACCCGGGCCGTCGGCGCGCAGACCCAGCCGGACTCCGAACTCCTCGGCCTGGCCGCGCTGGCCGGGCGGAGCCAAGATGATGCCGCCACGCCGCCGTCAGGTGGATACAAGACCATTGCGCGGCGAACGAGCTGGAGTTGGTCAGAGTGGAGAACTTCAACGACCGCTACCCGCAGGAGCAACCGTCCGACTTCTCACTCACGCGCTTCACCGTCGGCCGTGGGTTCGAGTCCCACCCGCCCCACACCTTCCCTTGTCAGTCTTTTCCGATCATTGTGTCCAACCAGCGTCCTGAACGCATCCCCCGATGGACACGGCCGCTTCGTGATGTCGGCACCTGTCTGACCGGCACCCGCTGGTCAGGCGTCAACAGATCAGCGGAGCCGAGCGGTCAGGTGGTATCGGCCCGAGGGCAAGCGGTACGAGGCCACGCCGTCCTTGTGGCCAAGGAGACGCACCCCGTCCACTCGGGCCAGCGGAGTCCGTCCTTCGCGGACGGCATCGGCGGAGACGGCAGAAAGTCGCAGCGTCGCCTCGCTGTTGGCGGGCACGAGCGCGTCGTACACAAGGCTCCCGCCTCCGTCCTCCACCTTCCACTCGCTCCTGATCTCGCCGTACGGCGACTCGTGCGAGCCCGACACCTGCGTGATCCTGCCGGTGGGATCGACGTGGGGTTGCAGGACGAAGTGCTTGAAGCCGGGGCTGTCCGGGTCTCGGGCGATGCCGGCCATGTAGGCGTACATCCACTCCATGATCGCGCCGTAGGCGTAATGGTTGAAGGAGTTCATGCTGACCGGCCCGAACCCGTCTTCCCTGGAGTAGGAATTCCAACGCTCCCAGACGGTGGTGGCGCCGTTCCGCACGGAGAACAGCCAGGACGGCAGGGCGTCCTGGTGGAGCAGCCTGTACGCCAGGTCCGCGCGCCCCTCGTCGGTGAGGACGGGGGCGAGGACGTTGACGCCGAGGAAGCCGACGGACAGCGTGTTCTCGGCGTACCTGACCCGGCTGCTGTTCGGGTGCGCGGCCTTGTAGGCCGCGTCGTTGCCGATGTTGTCCGCCAACAGGCCCACGAGCGTGCGGCGTTGGGCCTCCGTCTCGTAGAAGCCGAGCTTGAGGACCCAGAGCAGCGCCGTCTGACTGTTGTCCTCCGTCTTCTGGTTGGGGTCGGAGCCCGGTTCGATCGGGGAGGCGTCGCCGAGACTGGACCTGACCGTGACCGTGCCGCCCTCGGTGCTCAGGTACTTGGTGATGAACGCCTGCCTGATGCGTCCGAAGAGCCGGTCGTACACCTCTCCCTCGGCCATCCTGCCGATCGCGCGGGCCATCTGTGCCATCAGCCGGGTGCTGTAGCCGTAGTAGACGTCGCTCATCAGCTGGGCGCTGGTCTTCTGGGGCCCCAGCCAGTCGCCCGTGAGGGAGCCCTGTCCGGCGTAGGTGTCGCCGGTCTGCTCCTGGATCCAGTCCAAGTAGCGGGTCATCGCGGGCCAGTTGTCCTTGACGACGGTCGCGTCCCCGGTCATCTGCCACACGGTCCACGGCACGATGACACCGGCGTCCGCCCAACCGCTGCCGCCACCGGGGAAGTTGAAACGTCCGGTGGGAGCGACCCCGGTGAACTGGGCCTTGTCCGTACCGTAGATGGCCTGGGAGTCGACGACCGTGTCCTGGAAGTGGCTGAGGAAGATCCCGGCGTCCACGTTGTACAGACCGGTCGTGGAGAAGATCTGGGTGTCGCCGGTCCAGCCGAGGCGTTCGTCGCGCTGCGGGCAGTCGGTGGGTACCCAGAGGTAGTTGCCGCGCTGGCCCCAACGGATGTTGCTCGCAAGCTGGTTGATGTCGGGATCGTTGGTCGTGAGGGTGCCGATCTCGCGGATCGCCGACGTGGCGACCTTGCCGGTCAGACCGGTGATCGTGACGGTGTCCGTCGCCGTGACGGACACGTACCGGAAGCCGTAGAAGGTCAGCGAGTCCTGGTGGGTCTCCCCGTGCCGGTCCCCCTTCATGACGTACGTGCTGGTGGCCTTGGCGCTGCGGAGGTTGGCCCGATAGAGGGAGCCCTCGGGGCCGTCCGCGCCGGCGCTGTCGTCGTTGAGCATCTCGCCGAACCTGAACTCGACCTTGGCTCCGGCGGGGCCGCGCAGGCTGTAGCGGGCCACGCCGACCATGTTCTGGCCGAGGTCGAAGACGGCCGTCTCGCCGCTGCCGATCGTGACCGGGGCGGAGGCCGCCTTCGCGGCGTCGGTCACCGTCCGGGCGGGGTCCACGACGATGCGTCCCCTGCCGTTGGGGCTGCCGTCCTGCCCGGTCACCCCCGTGGCGACGGTGATCGACTGCGGTCGCCGGTCCCAGCGGTCCATGAAGCGCGCGGTCTCGCCCGGGTACGCGAGGAGCCGCGCGTCCGGGAACTTGCCGTCGAAGGCGACCCGCTCCACGTCCGACCAGGCGGAGTCGTCGAACCCGTGCACGGCCCAGCCCGGCAGCTCCATCCGGGCGTCGTAGGTCTGGCCGTCGTAGATGTCGTCGGCGCGGTAGGGGCCGGTGTCGGTGGCCTTCCAGCCGCCGTCCGGCCCGGTGACGACCGTCTGCGACGTCCCGTCGGCGTACCGGATCAGCAGCTCGGCCTTGACGGCGAGGGCGTTGCCGGCCGCCGAGTAGTACGTACTGCCGTCGGATATACGGCCGTTGTACCAGCCGTTGCCCAGGACGAACCCGAGGGTGACGTCCGCGCGCTCTCGCGTCACGAGGTCCGTGACGTCGTACGTCATGTAGTTGACGCGCGCGTCGTAGTTCGTCGAGCCCGGGGGGAGCAGTTCGATCGTGGTGCCGTCGTCCTGCGGGACGGTCACGTGACGACCGTTGACGTAGGCCTCGTACACGCCGAGGGCCGAGACGTACAGCCGCGCCTCACGCACCCCCTTCTTCAGCACCACGTGCCTCCGAAGCATCGGCGCCCCGGCCGAGTTGGGGACCTTCCCCTTCATCCCGATCCACTGCGCGCCCGCCCATCCGCCGACGCCGTCGGTGCTCATGAGGCCGGTCTCGAAGAAGGCGGGGGGCGCCGTACCGACCGGACGGCCCTCGGCGTCCCAGACGGTGACGGTCCAGTGGTAGCGGGTCGAGGCGTTCAACGCCCTGCCCGCGTAGCGGACGGCCACGGAATCGGCGGAGCGCACGCGGCCGCTGTTCCAGACGTCCGCGCGACCGGCGGTCAGCCTGTCCGGTGAGCTCGCCACCAGGATCTGGTACGCCCCCTGGCTCCGCCCGCGCGAGGCGGACCGCATGTGCCAGCCGAAGCGCGGCCGTTCGGCGTCCACGCCCAGGGGGTCAGCGCGGTGTTCCGCGGTCAGTCCGGTCACCGCGGCGTCCGCGCGGCGGCCCGGTGCCGCCTGCGCGGCGGCGGAGCCGCCCACGGCCCCGGCCACTACCGGCACCGCGCCGGCCGTCGCCAGGAGCATGGTTCTACGGCGGATTCCCTCACGGTTCGTGCCGTCCGCATGGTGGGGTGCATTGCTGTGGGGTGCATTGCTCACACCGTCATCCCTTCGGGTGTTGGGGGGGGTTGGT
The DNA here is from genome assembly GCF_000716435.1 of Streptomyces xylophagus. Taxonomy (GTDB): domain Bacteria; phylum Actinomycetota; class Actinomycetes; order Streptomycetales; family Streptomycetaceae; genus Streptomyces; species Streptomyces xylophagus. The sequence goes on along the minus strand of NZ_JNWO01000002.1, from coordinate 540,367 downwards.
CAGGAGCCGGCCTTGTAGTCGGCGTCCATCTCGTCGAGGAGCTTTTCGGGCGTGGACTGACCGCTGAAGATCTCCTGGAGGCCGCTGAGCATGGTCTGCTGGACCTTGGCGTTGGGCCACAGCTGGTCCATGAACGGCACCGTGCGGTCCGACCCGATGAACTTGGACAGCTCGGCCAGCGACGGGTCCACGGAGTAGCCCGTGTCGGGCAGAGAGGGCAGGCCGCCCTGCTTCTTGACGAACAGGGTCATGCCCTCGGGCGACATCACGAAGTTCACGAACTTCAGGGCGAGTTCGGGGTTCTTCGCCTTGGCGTTGACGCCGTAGCCGGCGCCCGCCGCCGCCGGAATGAGGGTCTGGGACGGGTCGTCGGTGGCCGGGAGCGCCTTGAGCGTGAACGTGCCCTGCGGGTTCTTGCCCTTCAGGAGGGCGATCACCCAGTTGCCCTGGATGATGCCGAGGGTCTTGCCGGAGGCGGCGAGGGCCTGGCTGGCCTCGTAGTTGGTGCCCAGCGGGTCCTTCTGGAAGCAGCCGGTCTTCTCCATCGTCAGGTACTTGTCCAGGGCGGTGGCCCACTGCGACCGGGCGAAGGTGGCCCGGCCCGCCTGCATCTTCTGGTCGAAGGCGCGGTCGGGGCCGTAGACGGTGGTGGCGACCAGTGCGTACAGGACGAGTTGGGTCACCCAGTTGTCCTGGTTGCCCAGTGCGAAGGCGGGGGTTCCCTTGGCCTTCGCGGCCTTGCAGAAGGCCAGCAGATCGGTCCAGGTGTCGGGTGGGGTCAGTCCCGCCTTCGCCATGGCCTGCTGGTTGTAGACCGCGCCGATGCCGTTCTGCCCGAAGATCGCGTTGTACGTCTTGCCCTTGTACTGAGCCACGGTCTTGATGGCGTCCGGCATCTTCGCCGCCCAGGGCTGGTCCGAGAGGTCGCGCAGATAGCCCGGATTGGCGAGCACGACCGTGGCGCCCGGGTTGCCGTTGCCGGGCCAGACCGACATCACGTCGGGCGCGGTACCCGAGGCGAGTTGGGTACGGATCTGCTGCTGGTACTGGTCGGCGCCGCTGGTGGTGTAGCGGACCTTGACGCCCGGGTTGGCCTTCTCGAAGGCCTTGACAACGTCCTCGACCGAGCCCTGGTCGACCGAGGCGAGCGTCAGGGTCTTCGAACCGCCGCCGGATCCCCCGGCCTTGGTGCCGCCGCTGCAAGCTGCCAGCAGGGCGCCGGCCGTCAACGCGGCGATCAGGACCGGCAGTTGGCGTGTCTTCATGATGTCCCCCTCAGGGAAGAGCCACCGGGCATCGGTGACGGGTGGACCTCGGATGTCATCCGCGCAGCCCTCCCGCGAAGCCGTTGATGATGCTGCGCTGGAGCAGGAAGTAGACGAGCAGGACGGGCAGGATGCTGATCACCAGTGCGGCGAAGATGAGGTTCCAGTCGGTGACGTACTGGCCGACGAACCCGGCGATCGCGACCGGCATGGTCTGCTGGGCGCTGCCGCTGAGGTACAGCAGCGGGGTGAAGAAGTCGTTCCAGACAGCGACCGTGTTGAGCACGAGGGCGGTCACCGTGATCGGCTTGAGCATGGGCAGGACGACGTAGCGGAAGCCCTGTAGCGGGGTGCAGCCGTCGATCAGGGCCGCGTCCTCGAAGTCGCGGGGCAGGGCGCGCAGGAAGCCGACGTAGAGGAAGACGGTGAACGGGACCTGGAGGCCGGAGTAGAAGAGGACCAGGGCCCACGGGGTACCGAGCAGACCCAGGTCGCGCATGGTCTGGTAGAGCGGCAGCGACGCGAGCTGGAAGGGCAGCACCAGTCCTAGGAGGAAGGCCAGGAACGTGCCCCGGGACCAGCGGGCCGTGACGCGGGCCAGCGGGTACGCCGCCAGCGACGAGACGGCCAGCACGACGAAGACACTGCACGCCGTCACCAGCACGCTGTTGCCCAACGCGCCGCCGAGGGCGCCCTGTTGCCAGGCCTGGGTGAAGTTGTGCAGGGTCGGCGAGGTGGTCGGGCTGATCGGCGACGAGGTGTCCGAGGCGGGCCGTACGGCGAGGTTGACCAGGACGTACACCGGGAAGCCGACGACCAGGGCGATGGCGATCATCGACAGTTCCAGAGCGAAGGTGTGACGGCGGTAGCGGTTCACGACGTGGCCCTCTCGTTGCGGGACAACACGAGGTACTGGCCCGTGGACGCGACGGCCACGATGACCGTGAGGACCACGGCGAGCGCGATGCTGTAGCCGAACTCGCCGAGCGTGAAGGCGTCCTTGTAGATCAGCGTCGAGAGTGTGTCGGTGGCGTGGCCGGGGCCGCCGCCCGTCAACGCGTAGACCTGGTCGAAGAGTTTGATGCCGCCGATGATCGACAGCATCAGGTTGATGGTGAGGGCCGGGGCCAGCAGCGGGCGGGTGACCGACCAGAAGCGGCGCACCGGGCCCGCGCCGTCGATGGCGGCTGCCTCGTGGATCTCCTTGGGTACGGACTGGAGTCCGGCCAGGAAGATGACCATCGAATAGCCCGCGTACTGCCAGACGATCACCCCGATCACCGACCACAGGGCGACCTGCGGACTGCCCAGCCAGTCCTGCCGCCAGCCGCCCAACCCCACGACGCCGAACAGGCTGTTGACCGCGCCGTCCGGACCGAGCAGATTGCGCCAGAGGTAGGCGGTCACGATCGGGGTGATCACGGCCGGGGCGAACAGGAACACCCTGAGCACATTCCGGGACTTGATGGCCGAGTTGACGCCGAGGGCCAGCAGCAGGCCCAGCGCGTTCTGGACGACCGTGATCGCCACGGCGATCAGCAACGTGTGCCAGATGGCCTGCACCGCATCGGCATCGCGGAACATCGCGGAGAAGTTGTCCAGGCCGACGAAGGAGAAGCCGGGATCGAGACCGTCCCAGTCGGTGAACGCGTAGTACACACCGCGGGCACTCGGCACCAGGACCACGAAGGCGAACAGCAGCATCGCGGGCAGCGCGAACCACCAGGGCGGGGTGGTTCGGGCTCGCCGTACCTTCGGCACCGTCGGACCTCCTTCCTTGAAACGTTTCAAACCGGGCGTTGAATCGAGGTTCCGGCACTTCGGGCTGTTGTGCGGGGTGCCGACCGGTGGTCGTCGTGGACGATGTGGGTAGCGATGTGGGTAACGTTCCCCAAAGATGTTGCCAGACCCTAGAGAGCGTCCCGCGTGACGTCAAGATGCCGCGCAAGCTGCGTGATTGTTACGGCGGCGGCGCGGCTCAGCCTCTGCGACGACTCCGCCGAATCGCACATTCCGCCCTACACTCCTCGACAACGTTTCCCGAAGGGACAAGGAACCGGATGGAGCCGCAGGCCCGGCCTCGACGCGTCACCATCGTCGACGTCGCCCGTCACGCAGAGGTGTCCACGACAGCCGTCTCCAAGGTGCTGCGCAACGCGTACGGCGCCAGCCCCGAGATGCGCGCCAAGGTGCGCCGCGCGATCGACGAGCTGGGCTACCGGCCGAACGCCGGCGCCCGGAGCCTGCGCGGACAGACGTACACCATCGGCGTGATGCTGCCCGACATCCGCAACCCCTTCTTCCCCGAGATCCTCGACGGCGTCACCGCCTCGCTGGCGGACACCGAGTACCAGGTGCTGCTGGGCCCGGGCTTCAACGGGGAGAAGGAGGAGGCACGCGTCACCGAGGCGATGATCGACCGGGGCATGGACGGCATCATCCTGGTCGCACCGATCTCGTCACGCGCCCACATGGAGCGCGTCGGCACCGCCGTGCCGACCGTCGTCATCGGCCGCCACGGGTCATCCCCCGCGTACGACACCGTGGTCGACGACGACGTCGAGGGCGCCGCCCTGGTCGTCGGCCACCTGGCCGCCCTCGGCCATCGCCGGATCGCCCACATCGAACATCACGAGACCGACCCGACACGCCTCACGGAGATGCCCAACGCCCGCCGCGCCGACGGTTATCGCCTGGCCATGCGGAAGCACGGACTGGAGGAGTGGATCGACGTCGTCTCCACCAGCTACACCCAGGAAGGCGGCCACCGGGGCACGAAGGAGTTGCTGGCCCGGCCCGTCCGGCCCACGGCGGTCTTCGCCGGAGCGGACATCGTCGCCATGGGCGTGCTCGACGCGGTCACCGAGGCCGGGCTGTCCGTTCCCGGCGACCTCTCGGTCGCCGGATACGACAACACCACGTTCGCCGCGTTCGGCCCGATCTCGCTCACCAGCGTCGACCAGGGCGGCCGCGAGATGGGCGAGAACGCCGTACGCCTCCTCCTGGAGCGGATCGCCGACCGTGGGCGCCGCTCGGCCCAGGTCACTCTCTCCCCCACGCTCGTACCGCGCCGGTCCACGGCACGACCGGCGAAGTAGGACGTCAACCCCGAGCTGTGCAGCGGGCGTTCAACCGTTCGGTTGAACCTGGGACTGAGCCTTTGGAAAACGTTGCCCATCCGGGCGGGGCTCGGCAAGGATGAAGGGCGCCCGACGGCCATGGCCGCGCCCAGGCGGCGGGCTTCACCCCCCCATGAGAGAGGTCTCCTCAGCGTGCCCAGATTCAGCAGACGACATGTCCTGGCCACCGGTGCCGCCTTGGGAGTCGGGGCGTTCGGCGCCTCGGCGAGTCCGGCCGCGGCTTCCCCCGCAGGGTCCCGCCTCGCGGGCGGGCGCGAGGAACCCCGGACGCTCGACGAGCTCTACCAGGCCGCGCTCGCGGAAGGCGGCAAGCTCGTCGTCTACGCCGGCGGCGACACCCCCACCCAGCAGGACGGCACCAAGGCGGCCTTCAAGGACCGCTTCCCGGAGATAGACCTCACGCTGATCGTCGACTACAGCAAGTACCACGACGTCCGCGTCGACAACCAGTTCGCCACCGACACCCTCGTCCCGGACGTCGTCCAGTTCCAGACCCTCCAGGACTTCGACCGCTGGAAGCAGCAGGGCCGCCTGCTGCACTACAAGCCCGCCGGGTTCGCCAAGGTCCACGACGCGTTCAAGGATCCGCAGGGCGCGTGGGTGGCCACCGGGGCGATCGCCTTCAGCTTCCTGTACGACACGGCGACGGTCGGCGGGACGACGCCGCTCACCCCGCGCGACCTGGTCGACCCGAAGTGGAAGGGGAAGATCGCCTCCGCCTACCCGCACGACGACGACGCGGTCCTCTACCTCTTCTCGTTGTACGCCCGCACGTACGGCTGGGACTGGGTGGCCCAATTCGCCACGCAGGACGTGCAGTTCGGGCGGGGCAGCAACTCCCCGGGCGACGCGGTCTTCGGCGGGCAGAAGGCGATCGGCGTCGGCACCGCGGGGTCCGCCGTCGGCACGTCCCCCGTGACGTTCGCCATCGGCGCCGGGCACCCGTTCATGGCCTGGGGCCAGCGCACCGCGATCCTCAAGCAGGCCAAGAACTCCACGGCCGCCAAGCTCTTCCTCAACTGGCAGCTGTCGACCGAGATGCAGAACGGGTCGTTCAACGGCTGGTCCGTCCGCACGGACATCACTCCCCCGGCCGGACTGAAGCCAATGTGGGAGTACCCGAACGCCCACGTGGACGGTTTCCCCCGCTTCATGGCGGACCGTGCGGCGGTCGAGCGCTGGAAGCAGACATTCGCCCTCTACTTCGGCGAGGTCAAGGGCGACCCGACGCCCGGCTGGCTGGGACTGCACCCAGGGGCATAGACGTGGAGCGGGCGCGCCGGCCGATGCCCCGCGACCGCGCCCGCCGGACCTGACACCCCTCCGCCCCGGGCATGATCGGTACGGTGATACCCGGGACGGCGGAAGGGGCGGCGAGGCCGTGAGCGAGCAGGCGGGCATCAGCACGGCGAAGGAGGCCGCCGACCACGAACTGATCCTCGCGTTCGGGCGGCTGCAGGGGGCGGCGAACCGACTGGAGTACATCCTCGGGCGGGCCCTGGAGGAGGAGTGCGGGATCAGCCATCTCATGTTCGAGGTGCTGCTGATCCTCGGGCGGGCGGGCGCCCCGGGCATGTCGATGCGGGCCATCGCCCAGGAACAGGTCCTGACCACGGGCGGTGCCACCCGGCTGGTGGACCGGATGGTGGCGGCGGGACTCGTGGCACGCACCGACTCCCCCGAGGACCGGCGCGCGAAGCTGGTGCGACTCACTCCGCTGGGTGAGGAGACGGCGGTGCACGCGTCTCGGGTGCACGTGGCGAACATCAAGCGGTACTTCGTGGCACCGCTCCCCGCCGAGGACCGCGAGCGGTTCGCTGAGGACCTCCGCATCCTCAGCCACACCGCCCGGGACGTGCTGCCCCGACTGCCCTGACCGACGACCGGCCTGATGTAGCAACCACAGCTCCATCCGCGTGTCCCACCTCACACCCATCAGGAAATACCTGACTAGTCAGTTACTGTTTCGTCAGACGAATGCCCACACCGGGTGGGCAGGACACGCCTTCGAGGTCATCCATGAAGCTCGTCTACGTCTTCGACGCCTACTGCGGCTGGTCGCACGGATTCTCCGGAACGCTGAGCGAGGTCGCCTCCCGCCATCCCGAACTACCGGTCGAGGTCGTCTCCGGTGGCCTGTTCACCGGGTCGCGCCGGGTGCCGATCCGCGAGTTCGGCTACGTCCAGGGCGCGAACGCCAAGATCGCCGAGCTGACCGGCGCCGAGTTCGGCGAGAGCTACGAGCAGCTGATCGCCGACGGCTCCTTCGTGATGGACTCCGAGGCCGCCGCCCGCGGTGTCGCAGCCCTGCGCCAGGTCGCCCCCGACCGCGCGGCGGAGCTGGCCGCGGCCCTCCAGGCCGCCTTCTACGTCGACGGACGCAGCCTGTCCGAGGCGGTGACCTACCGGACGGTCGCCCGGGCCGCCGGGCTCGACGCGGATGCCGTCGTTGCCGCCTTCGAAGCACCCGAGGCACAGACAGCGGCCCACGCCGACTTCCGCCGCGCGGTCCAGCTCGGCGTCACCGGGTTCCCCACTCTGCTGGCCGTCGACGGCGACTCCGTCACCCCGCTGGCCTACGGCCAAGCCACCGCCGACGAGGTCGACGCACGCTTCTCCGTCCACTGATCTTCCCCTGGCCCCACCCCATCCCCTGCGCAAAGGAGCCCCCGCATGAGCAGCCTCGCCTTCAAGATCCTGGACCTCGACTTCCCCGCCGGCAGCAAGAACAAGACGGCCACGCTCGTCACCGGCGAGCAGGAGGCGCTGCTGGTCGACGCCGCCTTCACGCGCGCCGACGGCCACCGCCTCGCCGCCGAGATCCTCGACTCCGGCAAGAAGCTGACCACCGTGTTCATCAGCCACGCCGACCCGGACTTCTACTTCGGCGCCGAGGTGATCGCCGACGCCTTCCCCGATGCGACGTTCGTCGCCACCCCGCTCGTCATAGAGCACATCCGGGACTCCTACGAGGGCAAGCTCAAGGCGTGGGAGGCCCTCGGTCCCAACCTGCCCACCCGCCTGGTCGAGCTGACCCCGCTGACCGGCGACCTCACCTTCGAAGGCCACCGCTTCCAGCTCAAGGGCGGCCCGGCCGGCCTGCCCGACCGCCACTACCTCTGGCAGGCCGAGCACCGCGCGCTCTTCGGCGGCGTCCTGCTCTTCCAGCAGGAGCACGTCTGGGTCGCCGACACCCCCACCCCGGGCGATCGCGCGTCCTGGGTCGACCTGCTGGACGAAATGGCCGCCCTGAAGCCGGAGTTGGTCGTCCCCGGCCACCGCCTGCCCGGCACCGCCGCCGACGCCTCCGCCATCACCGCCACCCGCGACTACCTGCTCGCCTTCGAGGAGGAACTCGGCAAGGCGGCCGACGGCGCCGCGCTGACCGAGGCACTGGTCAGCCGCTACCCGGGCAACGGGATGCTGATCGCCGCCCAGATCGGTGCGAAGGTCGCCAAGGGTGAGATGAAGTGGGGCTGACCATGGCCGAGTTCACGACTTCCACCGCCCCCGCCGATGTCGTACGCCGCCAGTACCTGGCCTCCGCCGCCGGTGACCTCGAAGCCCTCCGCGCCACCCTCGCCCCCGACGTGGAGTGGACGGAGATGGCCGGCTTCCCCCTCGCCGGCACCTACCGCACCCCCGACGGGGTCACGTCCCACGTGATGGAGAAGCTCGGCCAGGACTGGGACGACTGGACCGCCCACGACGACACCTACGTCGTCGACGGCGAGAACGTCGTCGTCCTGGCCCGCTACACCGCCGTCAACAAGTCCACCGCCAAGTCGATCGACGTCCGCGTCGCGCACCACTTCGTCGTACGCGGTGGACTCATCGTGCGCTTCGAGCAGTTCGTCGATACGGCTCTCGTGCGCGACGCCATGTCCCGCTGAGCGAACGGGAGTTCTTCCGGTAAGCCGGGCGGCCCTTACTGCTCAGTCGGCCGCCCGGCGCCGGGACAGCCGTCCCTCCTCGACGTCGAGCCCCAACTCCCCGCGTTCCGCGTCGAGTTGGATCAGCTTGTCGTGGTCGGCGGTACCCGGCTCGGCGAAGAACACGACGAACCGCTGCTTCTGGCTGTGCTCCAGCGGCATCGACTCGTAGCCGAGGCGAAGGTCGCCGACCTCGGGGTGGTGGAAGGTCTTGGGGTCCGGGGCGTGCGGTTTGACGTCGAAGCGGTTCCACAGGTCGGCGAAGTCCCGGCTCTTCGCCAGGAGTTCGCCGACCAGCTCGGCCAGGTCCGGGGCGTCCGGTTCGGTACCGGCCAGGGCGCGCAGCCGGCCGACGCAGGCGCGGGCCTGCTCGTCCCAGTCGTCGAGTACGTCGCGGGCGAGGGGGTGGAGGAAGGCGTAGCGGGCGAAGTTCCGTCGCGGCGGCGGCCAGTCGGCCAGTCCGGCGAAGAGCCGTAGCGCGCCGGGGTTGAAAGCGAGCAGGTCCAGGGTGCGGCTGACGACGTAGGCCGCGTTCGGGCGCACGGACTCGAGGAGCGCCAACAGCTGTGGTCTCACGGTGTGGCCGGGTGCGGGCGGCGCTTCGGGGGCGTAGGCGGCACGGGAAGCGAGCTCGCGCAGGTGCCGGTGCTCGGACGCGTCGAGGAGCAGGGCGCGGGCGAGGGCGTCGACGACGGTGGGGCCGGGGTGGGTCTCCTTGCCGCGTTCCAGGCGTACGTAGTAGTCGATGCTGATCCCGGCGAGCGTGGCCAGCTCCTCGCGGCGCAGACCCGGCGTGCGGCGCGGGCCGGGGGCTGCGGTCAGCCCGGCCTGCTCGGGGGTGACCTGCGCACGGCGGGCGCGCAGATAGGTGCCGAGGTCGCTCGTGGCACCCGTCGGATGGACCTTCGCCTTCTCCGCTGCGCGCTCCATGCGACCATTTTGCCCGTCTTCTTGGGGTCATGTATCAGTGGGTGTGCGTCCCTGCGTGGCCTGCGGGGTCCCGCTGCCGGATCAGGGCAATGCGCGCGGCTGCAGCACGTCGTTCATGCCCGGCCGCTTGCCGGGGCCTGAGTCGGGAGCGGTCATGTCCAGCAGGAGCAGGGCGTCGTGGTCCGGGGTGCCGGGTTCCGCAGCGTAGGCGACAAGGCGCTGGCCCGGTGTGCCGTTCAGGTCCATGGACTGGGCGGCCAGGGTGACTTCGCCGACCTGTGGGTGGTGGAACGTCTTGTGGGTGGCCTTGCGGCCGGTGACGTCGTAGCGGTCCCACAGCCTGGCGAAGTCGGGGCTCTTGAGGACGAGTTCGCCGACGAGGGTGGTCAGGTCGGGGGCGTCGGGGGCGGTGCCGGCCAGGGCGCGCAGCCGGGCGATGCAGGCGCGTATCTGGATGTCCCAGTCGGGGAACAGCTCGCGGGCCGCGGGGTGCAGGAAGAAGTAGCGGGCGAGGTTGCGCTGGGTGGCGGGCCAGTCGTCCAGGCCCGCGTACAGGGCGAGGCCGCCGGGGTTGGCGGCGAGCAGATCCATGCTGCGGCTGACGATGTACGCCGGGTTCGGACGCATCGCATCGAGCAGCAGCTTCAGGTGCGGGCGCACGGTCCGGCTCGGGACGGGCGGCGGCTCGGGGGCGTACCGCGCGGCGCGGACGGCCAGTTCGCGCAGATGCTGGTGTTCGGCGTCGTCCAGCTGCAGGGCGAGGGCGAGGGCGTCGACGACGGAGGGACCGGGCCAGGTCTCCTTGCCGCGTTCCAGGCGTACGTAGTAGTCAATGCTGATCCCGGCGAGAGTGGCCAGCTCCTCGCGACGCAGACCGGGGGTGCGGCGAAGGCCAGCGCCGGCCGTGAGGCCGACCTGTTCGGGTGCGGTCTGTGTGCGGCGGGCACGCAGGAACCGGCCCAGCTCGGCGCCGCCGTCACTGCTCTGCTCGGATGCCATGCCCTTCAGTGTCACACCGCTCTGACCTGCGCGGCAGAGCGGTGAGGGGCCCTGTCACTACCCGGCTCGCCACCCCCTGGCACGGCTCGGCCTGCCACCGGTGGCGAAAAAGCGCGAAGGTGAATTCCGGCGGGCTTCACACCGGTCGCGTCGGCACCTCCCGCCCGTGTTCGAGCGTCGCCCGGCATCCGGCCCGTGCTTGCTCCGCACCCGCATCCCGCTCGAAAGGCACCCCTCATGCAGAGCGTCACCCTGAACAACGGTGTCGACATGCCGATCCTCGGCTTCGGCGTCTTCCAGATCCCGGCGGAGCAGACCGAACAGGCCGTCACCGAGGCCCTCGCGGCCGGCTACCGGCTGCTCGACACGGCCGCTTCCTACGAGAACGAGGAGGCCGTCGGCCGCGCCATCAAGAACAGCGGCGTACCGCGCGAGGAACTCTTCGTCACGACCAAGCTGTACGTCCAGGACGCACCCGCCGAGGAGAACACCAGGCGGGCGTTCGAGACGTCGCTGGCCAAGCTCGGCCTGGACCACGTCGACCTGTACCTGATGCACCAGCCCTACGGCGATGTGTACGGCCAGTGGCGTGCCATGGAGGCGCTGAACCGGGAGGGCCTGGCCAAGGCGATCGGCGTCGCCAACTTCTACCCGGACCGGCTCCTCGACCTGATCATCAACAACGAGATCACCCCGGCGGTCAACCAGATCGAGACCCACCCGTTCTTCCAGCGCGCCGACTACCAGGACCTGATGCGCGAGCACGGGGTCCGGATCCAGTCCTGGGGCGGGTTCGCCGAGGGCAAGAACGACCTGTTCACCAACGCGCTGCTGAGCGAGATCGGCAAGCAGCACGACAAGTCGGTGGCCCAGGTGGTGCTGCGCTGGCTGGTCCAGCGGGGCGTTGTCGCGATCCCCAAGTCGGTCCGGCCCGAGCGCATGGCGGAGAACCTCGACGTCTTCGGCTTCGAGCTCACCGACGACCAGATGTCGGCCATCGCCACCCTGGACACCGGCGCCTCGCTGTTCTTCGACCACCGCGACCCGGCGATGGTCCAGTGGCTCAGCGCGCGACGCGTGAACGGCTGAGCGCGCCCCAGCGATGAGCCATACCCTTCCCACCGCGCCGCGGCGCCGCACAGTGCTCCGCGGCCTGCTCACAGGAGGAACGGTCATGACGGCAGGTGCCGCGATCGGCGCTTGTTCCGCCTCCCCCGCCTCACCCCGCCCGGACGAATCCGAGTCCGCCGAGCAGTCCGGCACACCCGCCCCGGGTGCCCGCACCGTCCTGCTGGCCTACTTCTCCCGGCCGGGCGAGAACTACTACAACGGCGGACGCCGGAACATCGAGGTCGGCAACACCGAGGTCCTGGCTCGGATGATCGCGGACCGGATCGACTGCGACGTCCACCGCATCCGGGCCGCGGACCCCTACCCGTCCGCCTACGACGCGACCGTCCGACGCAACGTCCGCGAGCAGGACACCGACGCACGTCCGGCCATCGCCAACCCACTTGCCGGCATCGGCCGTTACGACACGATCCTGCTCGGCAGCCCCATCTGGAACGTCCGCGCTCCCATGATCATGACGACGTTCACCGAAGCCCTCGACTTCCGCGGCAGAACCGTCGTCCCGTTCACCACCCACGCCATGAGCGGCCTGGGCACCACCGCACGCGACTACGCCGCCTCCTGCCCCGGCGCGACGATCGCCGAGGGCCTCGCGGTACGCGGCGAGGAAGTCCGGGACGCCGGTGCCGCCGTCGACGCCTGGCTGCGGCGCGTCGGACTGCCCGCCTCGTGACCGGGCGGGCCCAGGACCTTCGCCGGGCCGCCGGTCACCGCTGCTGACGGGTCGGACGGAACAGGATCTCGTTGACGTCGACTTCCTGGGGCTGGCTCATGGCGAACTCCACGCAGCGGGCGAAGCTGTCCGCAGGGATGGCGTAGTCCTGGTAGAGGCCCGCGACCGCGTCCGCGACGCCTTCGGCCTTGACCGAGGCGGGCAGTTCGGTGTCCACCGCGCCGGGCGAGATGACCGTGGTGCGGATGTCGTACGGCTTGACCTCCTGGCGCAGTGCCTCGGAGATGACGCGCACGGAGTACTTCGTCGCCGAGTAGATCGCTCCGCCGGGGCTGATGACATGTCCGGCCACCGAGGAGACGTTGATGAAGTGGCCGGACCGCTGCTCCTTGAAGTGCGGCAGGGCTGCCGCGATGCCCCACAGAACGCCCTTGATGTTGACGTCGATGGCCTGTTCCCACTCGTCGAACCGCTCCATCTCCAGCGGGGACAGCGGCATGAGACCGGCGTTGTTGAGCATGACGTCGATACGGCCGTGCAGGTCGACGGCCCGCTGGACCAGCGCCTTCACCTGCCCGCGGTCGCTCACGTCGGTCCGCACGACCGCCTTGCGGTCGAGGCCGAGTTCGTCGGCGATTTCCTCCAGCCGCTCCAGACGGCGGGCCCCGAGCACGACCTTGGCACCGCGTGCGGTCAAGTGCCGGGCGGTCTCCGCGCCGAGTCCGCTGCTGGCGCCGGTGATGACGACGACTTTGCCGCTGTTGTTCTCCACCATGGGCTCCCTGAGAATGGTTGGCGGTCAGGCGTGCCGGACAGCTTCCAAGTCCTGTCGTACGGCTGCGGGTTCGGCGTCGAGCGGCATGTTGGCGCTGTCCAGGGCGGCGTCGAGGGAACCGGGCACATCGGCGGTGAGGCCGGCGAACAGCGGGTCGAGGTCGGCGGGGGCGGGCCCGTGCTCGGCGACGAGTTCGAGGGTCTTGTGGTCGGCCTCGGGCGAGGTGAGCGCGGAGACGAGGATCTGGGCGATCTGCCGACGGGCGATGACACCGTCGCTGGGGCTGCCGGCGTGCCGGGTGTCGCCCTGAAGCATCGTCAGGGCGAGCTGGCCGGGAGCGTTGTAGTCGAACCAGCCCGGTCGGACGATCGTGTACGGGCGCCCACTGGCCCGGACCAGGCGTTCCCCGCGGCGCTTCCACGCGTGGGCGTCGGTGATCATGTCGTCGCGGACCGTGCCGTCGGCGTTCCTGGGGCGGCCAGTGACACCGATCGCGGTCATCAGCGAGATCCGGGCCGGCTGGTCGCCCAGTGCCGCCAGGGTGTTGCGGACGGCCCCGTAGTCGATGCGTTCCGCCTGGCCGGGGCCGCCGTGGGAGCCGTGGGTGAAGACCACGGCGTCGATGCCGTCGACGGCCTCCTTGAGGGTGTCGGCATCGGTGAGGTCCCCGGTGACGAGCCGAGCGGCCTCAGGCAGCGCGGTCCGCGCGCGCCCGGGATCGCGGACGAGGGCCTTCACCTGGTGGCCCTGCCGGAGGGCTTCGGCGACGACGAGGGTTCCGATGCTGCCGGTGGCGCCGACGACCAGGACGGTCAGAGGGGTGGCGCGGGTCATGACGGAGGCTCTTCCGTGACGTGAGGACAGGAGTCAGCGGTACATCGGTGTGCTGAGGGAGGCGTCGGCGAACCGCACCACCGGCAGGGCGACTTCACGCCTCGGGGATCTCGATGCCGTAGGCCTCAAGCGTGATGGCGTCCGGCTCCGGTCCGCCGCGTACGCCGGTGTCGAGCGCGTCGATCGCGGCGAGTTGCTCGGTGGTCAGCTCGAAGTCGAAGACGTCGAAGTTCTCGGCGATGCGGGCGGGCTTGACCGACTTCGGGATCGCGGAGCGGCCCTCCTGCAGATGCCAGCGCAGCATGACCTGCGCGGCCGACTTGCCGTGCTGCCCGGCGATCTCCAGCAGGACCGGGTCGTCGAAGGTCCGCTTCTCGCCGCCGCGGTAGGAGGTGATGCCGCCGATGGGCGACCACGCCTGGGTCAGGATGCCGTGCCGGCCGTGCAGGCGCTGCAGCGCGGTCTGCTGGAAGTAGGGGTGGACCTCGATCTGGTTGACCACGGGCACGGCGGACGTCTCGGCCAGCAGCCGTTCCAGGTGCTCGGGCATGAAGTTGCTGACGCCGATGGCCCGTACCCGGCCGTCGGCGAGCAGCTTCTCCAGCGCCCGGTAGGCGTCGAGGGTGCGGTCGAAGGCGGAGGGCAGGGCCTGGTGGAGCAGCAGCAGGTCGAGCTGGTCGACGCCGAGCTTGCCCGCGCTCTTGTCGAAGGCGTGCAGCGCGCTGTCGTAGCCGTAGTCGCTGATCCACAGCTTCGTCTCGACGAACACCTCGTCGCGGGCCAGGCCGGAGCGGCGGATGCCGTCGCCGACCTCCCGCTCGTTGCCGTAGGCGGCGGCCGTGTCGATGTGGCGGTAGCCGACGCGCAGGGCCTCCTCGACCGAGGCGGTCGTGACATCGGGCGGTGTCTGGAAGACGCCGAGCCCGAGAGCGGGCATCTCGACACCGTTGCTGAGAGTGATCGTGAGGGGGGACATGCTTCGACGATAGGCAGGCGTCCGACGCCCCCGCATCTCATCTGAGGGGCCCTGTCACTACCCCGCATCCCACACCCCCGCACAACCCGGCCTGGAACGCCCGACGCTCCGCTCCCACGCTGGGAGCTCGAAGGATCACGTCACCAGGAGAGTCTCGATGACCAGCACGCAGGCGCCCACTGCCACCGCTCCGCCCGGCGGCGGCAGGACAACCGCCCCCGCTTTCGCGCTCGGTGCCGCACTGCTCGGCTTCTTCGTCATCACCCTGGACGCGCTGATCGTGAGCGTGGCCCTGCCCACCGTCGGCGCCGACCTCGGCGGCGGTATGACCGGGCTCCAGTGGGTCGTCGACGGCTACACCCTGGTGCTCGCCGCGCTGCTGCTGTCCGCCGGGTCCGTCTCGGACCGGATCGGCGCCCGGCAGGCGTTCGGCGTGGGCATGGGGCTGTTCCTGATCGCCTCGGCGGCCTGCGGCCTGGCGCCCACGCTGCCCGTCCTGGTCGCGGCCCGCCTGGTGCAGGGCGCGGGCGCGGCGGTCATGATGCCCGCCACCCTCGCTCTGATCCGCGAGGCGTACCCGGACGCCGCCCATCGCGTCCGTGCCCTCGGGTTCTGGGCGCTGGGCGGCTCTGTCGGCTCGGCCGCGGGACCCCTGCTCGGCGGTGCGCTCAGCGCCGTGGACTGGCGGTGGATCTTCTTCATCAACCTGCCGGTCGGCGCCGTAGCCCTGGCGCTGCTCACCCGCGTCGTCCGCTCCCCGCGACGACCGGTGCCCTTCGACTGGACCGGGCAGATCAGCGTGGTCCTGGCGATGGGCGGTCTGACGTACGCGCTGATCGAGGGCGGCGAGTACGGCTTCAGCGACGCCCCGGTGATCGCCGCGTTCGCGCTGTCGGCAATGGCGCTCGCGGTGTTCCTGCGCTCCCAGGCCCGAGGCCGCCACCCGATGCTGCCGCTCACCTTCTTCCGCTCCCGCCCGGTGACCGTCACCCTGCTGGCCGGGTTCACCCTCAACATCGGCTTCTACGGCCTGACATTCCTGCTCAGCCTCTACTTCCAGCAACTGCGCGGCCTGTCCGCGCTCGCCGCCGGCATCGCGTTCCTGCCGATGACGCTGCTGACCGGCGTCGTGGCCCTCCAAACCGCCCGACTGGTACGGAAGTTCGGCGCCCGGCTCGTCATGACCGCCGGAATGTGGATCATGGCGGCGGGCCTGCTGCTCCTGTTCTTCCTGCCCGGGACCACCCCCATCTGGCTGGTCGCGATCCTGATGATCCCGGTCTCCCTCGGCGGCGCCCTGGCCGTACCCGCGATGACCGGACTGATGCTGGGAAGCGTGCGCCCGGAGCAGGCGGGCCTGGCCGGCGGCGTCCTCAACACCTCCCGCCAGTTCGGCGGGGCCCTCGCCGTCGCCGTCTTCGGCGCCCTGATCGCCGACCGGTCCGACTTCCTGCACGGCATGCACGTCAGCCTGCTCATCGGCACGGCACTGCTGGCGGCGACCGCCATGACCGGCGGGCTGCTGCTCAGGCCTACGGCGAGCCGGTGATCCGGCGGATCGGAGCAGGGACTCGGCGGTGATGGGCAGCCCGCCCTGGCCTACGACGCCTCCCGCTACGACGAGAGCGACGGCGAGCCGCGCCGGCACGAGGTCCCCGGCAACCGGGTCGGCCGAGTAGCCCCGCGGCGGCGCGGCCGGTCGTATGGTGCCGGAATGGATGACAGGCCGACGCATATCGAAGTCCCTGACGTGGTCGGGATGACGGGACGAGAAGCGCACGCTCTCTGCCGTGGTCTGGGGCTGTTCCTGGGCTACTACGACATGGACCGGCAACTGCCACGGAGCATGGTGATCGCTCACCAGGAGCCCCCGCCCGGAACCATGGCAGCACCTGCCGCGGCAGTCAGGATCTGGACGAAGTGGGATCCGCTGCTCGATCAGAAGTAGGTGGGCAGGCGCGGGGTGTAGGGGTCTTCCAGCGCGGCGATCTCGTCGTCGGTCAGCGTGAGGTCGAGCGCGGCGACGGCGTCGGTGAGGTGGTGGGTCTTGGTGGCGCCGACGATGGGCGCGGACACGACGGGGTTCTTCAGTACCCACGCCAGCGCGACCTGGGCCATCGGGACACCGTGCGCGTCGGCGATCTTCTGGACGGCGTCGACGATTGCTTCGTCGGTGTCGACGAACAGGGGGCGTCCGGCGTAGTCGGTGTCGGGGGCGGTCCTGGCCCGCGCGGTGCTGTCCTGGCCCCAGGGGCGGGCGACGCGGCCGCCGGCCAGGGGGCTCCAGGGGATGGAGCCGACGCCGGAGTGGGCGAGCAGGCCGAACATCTCCCGCTCCTCCTCCCGTGCCAGCAGGCTGTACTGGTCCTGCATGGACACGAAGGGCGTCCAGCCGTGGCTGTGGGCGGCGTGTTGCATGGTGGCGAACTGCCAGGCCCACATCGAGGAGGCGCCGAGGTAGCGGACCTTGCCGGCCTTGACGAGGTCGTGCAGGGCTTCCATGGTCTCCTCGACCGGGGTCTGCGGGTCGAAGCGGTGGATCTGGTAGAGGTCGACGTAGTCGGTGCCCAGCCGGGTCAGGGAGGCGTCGATCTGCTCCATCACGGCCTTGCGCGACAGGCCGGACCCACCGGGTCCGTCGTGCATGGGGTTGAACAGCTTGGTGGCCAGGACGACGTCGTCGCGTTTCGTGTACTTCTTGATCGCGCGGCCCACGATCTCCTCGGAGGTGCCGTAGGCGTAGATGTTGGCGGTGTCCCAGAAGGTGATCCCGGACTCGACGGCCTGGCGGAAGATCGGCTCGGCGCCGTCGTCGTCCAGCGCCCACGGCATCTGCGAGGTGTCGCCGAAGCTCATGCATCCGAGTGCGATGCGGCTGATCTTCAGGCCGGAGGTACCCAGACGGGTGTACTGCATGACGCGCTCCTCATCGTCGGCGCAGCCGGGCGACACCGGCTGCCTCGTCAACGAGGCTAGGTAGCCGACAGTGGCGGTGGGAGATGCTGCCAGCACCCCCCACGTAGCATCCCCGGCGGCCCGTACCTCGACGGCAGACATGTCAACAGGGTGCCGCCGAGGGGGGTACTGGCAGCATCTCCCACCTTCGCGGTGAGGCTCGTAGCGTGAAAGACATGAACAACCGCAGCGAGGTACGGGACTTTCTGATCTCCCGCCGCGGCAAGGTCACCCCCGAGCAGGCGGGCCTCGTCGACCACGGCGGCACCCGCCGTGTACCCGGTCTGCGACGCAGCGAGGTGGCCGACCTGGCCGGGGTGTCCGTGGAGTACTACACCCAGCTGGAGCGCGGCAACGTGCGCGGCGCCTCCGAGAGCGTCCTGGACGCCGTGGCCCGGGCGCTGCTGCTGGACGAGGCCGAGCGGGCCCACCTGTTCGACCTGGTGCGTGCGGCCAACAGCGGCACGGCGGTACGCCGACGCCCGGCGGTACAGCGGGTACGTCCGGCCATCCAGGCGATCCTGGACAGCCAGCTCTCCCCTGCCTACGTCACCAACGGCCTCGGGGACGTCATGGCCACCAACACGCTGGGCAGAGCCCTCCTCTCCCCGCTGTACGAGGACCCCGCCCGCCCGGTCAACGCCGCGCGGTTCCGCTTCCTGAACCCCCGCGCGGCCGGCTACTACCTCGACTGGGAGGCCACCGGCCGCGACAGCGTCGCCGGACTGCGCCTCATGGCCGGCAAGAACCCCTACGACAGGGCACTCACCGATCTGATCGGCGAACTGTGCACCCGCAGCGAGGAGTTCCGCACCCGGTGGGCCACACAGGACGTCCGGCTGCACCGCACGGGAATCAAGCGGCTGCACCACCCGGTCGTCGGTGACCTGGACCTCTCCTACGAAGCCCTGGACATGCCTGCCGACGCCGGTCTCGTACTGATCATCTGCACCGCGGAACCCGGCTCACCCAGCCGCCAGGCCCTCGACCTGCTCGCCAGCTGGGCTGCCGCGCCGGACCCGGTCGAGCCCGCTCGGGAAGAACCGAGCGACAGCGGCCAGTAGGCCCTGGCCCACCCTCGTGCCCTTCAGCACCACCCCGAAAGGTTCACCATGTCCAAGATCCCCCATGTCACGCTGAACAACGGTGTCCAGATGCCGATCCTCGGCTTCGGCGTCTTCCAGGTCCCCGCCGAGGAGACCGAGCGGGTCGTCACCGACGCCCTCGCCACCGGCTACCGACACCTCGACACCGCCGCCGCCTACGGCAACGAAGAGGCCGTAGGCAAGGCGATCAAGGCCAGCGGCATCGCCCGTGACGAGCTGTTCATCACCACCAAGATGTGGGTCAACGAAAAGGGCGAAGAGGGCGCCAAGGCGGCCTTCGACACGTCCCTGCGCCTGCTCGGACTGGACTACCTGGACCTGTACCTGATCCACCAGCCCTTCGGTGACTACTACAGCTCCTGGCGAGCCATGCAGGACCTGCACCACCAGGGTCTGATCAAGGCGATCGGCGTGTCGAACTTCTATGCCGACCGTCTGGTCGACCTGACAGACCACAACGAGATCGTCCCGGCGGTCAACCAGATCGAGACCCACCCGTACTTCCAGCGCGCCGACGACCAGGCCCTCATGGCGGAACGCGGCGTGCAGATCGAGGCGTGGGGCCCGCTGGCCGAGGGCCGCAACAACATCTTCGGCGACCCGACACTGAGCGCCATCGGTGAAGCGCACGGCAAGTCCGTCGCCCAGGTGGTGCTGCGCTGGCTGACCCAGCGCGGTGTCGTGGTGATCCCCAAGTCCTCGCGCCCCGAGCGCATGGCCGAGAACATCACGGTCTTCGACTTCGAGCTCACCGCCGACGAGATGGACCGCATCGCCACGCTGGACACCGGCGCCAGCATCGTCTTCGACCACCGCGACCCACAGATGGTCAGCGCCGTCGGCGGATACCGCCTCGGCTGAGAACGCCCTGCATCTCAAAGGAAGGGCTGCGCAAAGGTCGGGGTCCGCGATCACCGTCGTTGGGCACGCGCCGTCGGTTGCGCACGGGCTGGGCTTGCCCCCCGTCCCCCGCGCCAAAGGATGTACGGGCCGTTTCTCGCCGCCCCGAGTTCGGCGGTTACGCCATGATCTATGGGGCGCCCGGCACGGCCGACGGATTATGAGTCCGTCGGCCACGAGTGCTCGGTGAGGGATCGGGCGCATGGGCCCGCCCGGCCCGGGGCCGCTCACTGTCGCACCGTGGGCATCAGTCCGCGCATGATCGCGATCTTCCTCACACCAGGCGTCGACGCCCGGAATCCAGCTGACGGAACTGGCCGCCACAACCGAAAGGCCGATCAGCGGCGACGCGCGCAGGTACACCCGAGCCCCGGCCTCGGTCGCGTTGGATGTGAACGCCTACGCTGCTCGGGAAAGGTGGCCATAACCAGGTCACCAGCGAAGAAGGGACGTGCCGCGTGGCAAGCGACCGACAAGGCGCGGCCGAGGCCACCGCCGACGCGTCCCGCCGTATCCCGCCCGGGCAGCGTCATGTGCACGGATGGCCGGTCTCGCACTACGGGCCGGTCCCCCGTTTCCGCCCCGAACGCTGGAACCTGCGCGTCCACGGTGCCACCACCGACGGCGCCGAGCACAGCTGGACGTTCGACGAACTGGCGCCCCTGCCGCACGTCACGGTCGTCGCCGACCTGCACTGCGCGTCGGGCCCGACCTCCACCGACCACGAGTGGTACGGCATCCCCGCCACCGCCGTCCTGGACCTGGTCCCGCCCGCGCCGGAGGTCACGCACGTCATGGCCTGGGCGGAGTACGGCTATTCCGCCAACCTCCGCCTCGCCGACTTCACGGCCCCGCAGACCCTGTTGGCCACCCACCACAACGGCGAGCCCCTCACCGCCGAACACGGCTTCCCGCTGCGCCTGGTGGTGCCCCACCTGTACGGCTACAAGAGCCCCAAGTGGCTGCGCGCGATCGAGTACCTCACCGAGGACCGTCGCGGCTTCTGGGAGGAGCGCGGCTACCACAACATCGCCGACCCCTGGAAAGAGCAGCGCTACTCCTACCAGGAGCAGGACGCGGACGATTCGGGCCAGAACAACTGAAGGTCCGGGCTCTCCCCTCAGGTCCAAAACCCGCCCTGCCGCCCGACGATCACGGCACGTAGGCTCGTCCCCATGGTTGCGCATCGCATGGTCGACGTGAACGGTATTCGGCTGCACATCGCCGAGCAGGGCGAGGGCCCCCTGGTGGTTCTCCTCCACGGCTTCCCCGAGTCGTGGCACTCCTGGCACCGCCAGTTCGGCCCCCTGGTCGACGCGGGCTTCCGCGTGGTCGCCCCCGACCAGCGCGGGTACGGCACCAGTGACCATCCGGACGACGTCGACGCGTACACCATCCTCCACCTGGTCGGCGATGTCGTCGGCCTGATCAAGGAGTTGGGCGAGGAGAAGGCGTACGTCGTCGGCCACGACTGGGGCGCGCCGGTCGCCTGGCACACCGCGCTGCTGCGGCCTGACATGGTGCTGGGAGTGGCCGGTCTGAGCGTGCCGCCGCCGTTCCGGGGGCCGCACCGTCCGTTGGCCATGATGCGGGAACTGTTCGGGGGCCGGTTCTACTGGAACTACTTCGAGCGTCCCGGTGTCGCCGACGCCGAGTTCGCCAGAGACACCCGCACCACGCTCCGCAAGTTCCTCTACTCCGCCTCCGCCGCGGCCTCCCCCTCCGGCGAGATCATGCAGCCGATGGTCGACCCCGAGCGGGGCTGGCTCGGGGCCATGGAGGATCCCGAGGTGCTGCCGGAGTGGCTCACCGAGGACGATCTGGACGCGCTCGCCGAGAGTTTCTCCGGGGGCTTCACCGGCGCCCTGAACTGGTACCGCAACCTCGACCGCAACTGGGAACTGACCGCGCCGTGGGACAACGCCGTGGTCACCGTGCCCTCCCTGTACATCTACGGCGACCGCGACCTCGTCCCCGCCTTCCCCGGCGCCCGCGAGATCATCGAGCAGCTGCCCACCTTCATGCCCCACATGCATCGCAAGCCCATCGAGCTGGCCGGCTGCGGGCACTGGACCCAGCAGGAACGGCCCGACGAGGTCAACGCGGCGCTCATCGACTTCCTCACGGCGTAGGGGAAACCGAAACCCGCTCGCGCTGCTCACCCCCATGAGGAGATCCTTCGGGCATGGAATTCCTCTGCTACCACCGTGACCGGCCCCACTCCGGGCCACTTCGCGACGAGTTGCTGGAAGAACACTGGTCCTACATGGACCAGTACGCGAAGGAGATGATCGCCCGGGGCCCCACCCTGGCCGACGACGGTGACACCGCCACCGGCAGTGTGCACATCCTCGACCTGCCCGATCCGGCCGCCGCCCGGGCGTTCGCCTTCGACGAGCCGAACTACCAGGCAGGCGTCTTCCGGGACGTCATGCTGCGCCGCTGGCGCAACACGCTGGGGCGCACCATGTGGGACTTCCCCGGCGGCCGCACCGGCGGCAACCGGTACCTGGTGATCGGTCTCGGCGCCGGGCGGCAGCCTGCGGCAGACCTCGCGGTGCCGCCCGGCCGGGACGAACTCATCGCGTACGGGCCGCTGTTGTCCGACGACGGTGCCACCTGGCTGGGTACGGCGGTCCTGCTTCGCGCACCGGACCCGGAGACGGCACGCGCGGTCCTGACCGAGGAGCGGTACGCGGACATCGAGGTGCACAACTGGCAGTTCGGCGGGCGGCCGTCCTGACCCCAGGGTCCGCGCACGTCCCCCGAACTCCGCCACCTTGTCAACTGGAGCCGCGCTCACCGGAGTTCATGCCGAAGGTGTCCCTGGCCGAGTGAGCCCACCGGCTGCGAGCAGTTCGTCCCACGTGCTCAGGGCCGTGGCCTCGATGTCCGAGGTGCCCAGCAGGCGGGCGCCCGCGGCCGCCATGGCGGTGCCGTGCGCGGCCCATGTGTCGAGGTGACCCTGGAGGACCGCCCGGTTTCCGGGGTCGGCGTCGGTCAGGAACGTCAGCAGGGCGCGGGTCCAGCGGGCCGCGCGTTGGGCGTCCAGCACCAGGTCGTCGGTGATCAGGGAGTCGAGGGGGGCGCCGACTGTGTCGAGGCGGCGGGCCAGGCCGTGCAGGAGTACGGCGTCCGCGACCGGTTTGAGGACCAGTTGGAACGCGACCAGGGCCAGGTCCCAGTCGTAGGCGACCAGGGCCTCCTCGACGGCCTGTCGGAACGGCTGCCAGTCCGGGTGGTGCTCCCAGGTCGTGCGTTCGGCGATGCCGAAGGCGCGGTCGGGATGGGCACGGGACAGTTGGGTGGTGCGGTAGGCGAGGAGTTGGACGCGGCGGAGCTGGTCTGCGGTCTGGAACGCGGCGCAGGTGGCGATGTAGCTGCCGGGGGCGAGCTGTTGGAGGTAGGCGGAGAGCATCTGCTGGCCGTGGACCAGGTAGCGGGCGGGGGTGACGGCCAGGGCCAGCAGGTCGAGTCGGCCCGCGGTGAGGCGCTCGTCGTGCTGTTCCTTGTCGAAGCGTTCGAGCAGGCCCTCGACGTATGTCTCACGGTCGTCCTGCATGGCCACATAGCTGCCGTACGTCACCCGGTCGGGATCGCGGAAGGCGTCCCAGTCCGGCACGGTCAGGGCCATGCCGTCGCGGTGTTCGCGCAGCCAGCGGTTGCCGTGCGCGTCGGGGGGCAGTTCCAGCGGGGTCGCGCCCATCGTGTGGTTCATGCCGTGGGTGAGGACCTCGTACTCGCTGGGGCGGCGGCCCAGGTCGCCGAAGGCGCTCCAGGTGCGCAGGCGGGTCGCGCGCTGCTGTGCCATGGCTTCTCCTTACCTCGTCGCCGACTGCCTCGTCACTCGCTGTGGAACCACATGTATTCCTGCGACCGGGAACGCATCCGCCCCTTGAAGGAGGGCATCTCGATCTCCAGGGCGGAGAGTTGGAAGGTCCCGCCCAGGTGTTCCTCCAGGCTGCGCCAGGTCAGCCGGCACTCGTGCGGGGTGTGGACGCGTACGTAGTCGTCGCGGTCCACGACGTACACGTCCCGGTCGGGGTTGTCGTCGGACACCGCCTCGATGACGGCGTCCGCCAGCGGTCCGGACCGCAGTACGGGGCCGACGAGGACGGGGTCGAGCGGGGCGTCGCTGTCCAGTTCGTAGACGGTCATGGGGTGGGGGCCGGCCTTTCGTCGGACGGGTGGCGGCTGACGTACACCTGGCCGTCGGCGATGCGGGTGTCGTGTCGTACGAGGCAGGAGCCGCGCGGGTTGATGCCCCGGCCGGTGCGCACGTCGAACTCCCACAGGTGGAAGGCGCAGGTCAGGACGGTGCCGTCGAGGTCTCCCTCGGCGAGGGACTGCCGCTGGTGCGGGCAGGTCCCCTGGTAGGCGAGGTAGTCGCCCTCGATGCGGACCAGCAGGATCTCCGTGCCGTTGACCTCGAAGGGTTCCATCTCGCCGTCCCACAGGGCGTCCTGGGGAGCCACCGGGACGTAGTCGGCGGGGGCCTCCTTCTCAGTCACGGATCCGCACGTCCAGCCATTGCAGGGGCAGCAGGGACAGTTCGCCGAGTTTGACCGAGGGGTCGAGCCTGCGGTCGCCGAGGTACACGTCGTACGACGGGACGCCGGGCGGAGCCGCCACCCGCCGTCCGACGCTGTGCACGGCCACCTTCCGCGCGACGGTGTCCATGGTGTCGTCGGTGTCGACGGCCACCAGGTGCGGGATGAAGTCGCCGACCAGCCTGCCGACGATGGGGAACAGCGCCATGACACTCCCCCTATGCCTTGGATTCGGTTGCCTTGGATTCGGTGGCGTATTCGCGTGCCCAGCGGTAGCCGTCCGTGTCGTCGCCCATGACGTCCGGGGTCAGGCCCATCCACGCCAACGCGCCCGGCAGGTCCATGGGTTGGATCTCCCCGCCGATGAACCGGTCGACGACCGTGCGGTGTCCCGCGTACCGCTCGGGTTCCTGTTCGAAGCACCACTTGGAGATCTCGCTGTCGAAGTGGTGGACGCGGCCGTCGCGGACGAGGGAGACGGGGGCCAGGCGGTCACGGGACATCGCGGTGCCGAGGGGCAGTTGGGTGACGCTGCACAGGGCGGGGAGTGTCTCGGGGAGGGTGCGGTCGATGTGTCCGGCGTTGATGTTGCGGATCACCTCGTCCCACAGGACGCCCCAATTCTCCTCCCACTGCGGGTACTTGTCGTTCAGCCAGGCCCGTTCGTCCCGTGACACGCCGGCGCTGGTGTTCCAGAAGAGGGTGGGCCGGTAGAACCACAGGCCGAGTTGCATCGCGTGCTGGCCGTTGTCGAGGGAGTACAGGAAGTCGTCCCAGTACCACGGGCGCTTCAACCCGTAGTCCTCCAGCACCCGTTCGTGCTGGTCGACGATCCACTCCAGCATGAACTCCTTGTAGGACATCTTCCGTTTGTCCAGCGGCGTGTAGTAGTCCATCGCCGGTCCGGTCAGCGTCTGGAAGATCCGGGAGGCGCGCCAGAACGCCACGTCCACGATCCGCTGGGCCCGCCCCGGATCGTGGGCCATCACCACTTCCAGGGTGGGGAAGCCCTGTTGGGCGTGACGGGCCTCGTCGGTCTGGATGGAGGACAGCAGGTTCGACCAGTTGACGTCGCCTGCGGCCATCGCGTCGGAGGCGAGCGCGACGAACTGGATGTTGCTGAAGCCGTGTTCGAGGGTCAGGTTGGAAGCGAGGCACGCCTCCACACAATCGGCGTTGAGCATGATGTCGTCGAAGAGGTTCTTCGCCGCGACGACCGCCCACTGGTTGGTGTGGTACGCCTTCTGCGCCCAGTCAAAGCGGGTGTCGTGCTTCAGCAGCGCGTGCGAGAACCGCAGGCTGAGCTGGGTGTGCCTGGTCTCGTCGAGCAGCCCGAACACGCCGAGGTTGCGCCACTTCGGGGAGGGCGCGAAGCGGCAGAACCGGCTCTGCATGGTGACGGCCATGTACTCGACCATCGTGATCAGGCCCATGTGCATCTGCGAGGCGGCGACATGGGAGGCGGGCAACTGGTCGTAACTCCCCGCCCGCTGAAGGGCGTTACTCACCGCCTTGACGCCGGACTCCTTCTCGCGCTGGACGCGCACGTAGTCCCGGTACGAGACACGGAACGGCTCCTCCCAGGCCTCCCACGCGTCCTCCGGGATGCCCTCGGCGCCGGTCCACTCCGTGGGGAAGGCGGCGGCGCGGTCCACGTACGAGAAGGTCCAGTCGAGGTCGCGCGAGGTCTCGTACCAGTCGTCCTGGGTGAGAAGCATGCGGATCACATCCTGCTGGAATGGTGCGCGGGCTGCCTCGTCACTGAATTTTCCACAGGCATACCACCAGCTGTCAGCCGAACGGGACACATGTCCGACAATCGCCTGTGACACTGACGCTTCGTCAAACCAGGTCGACACAGAGCGACTTGGTCGCTCTCGACGACATCAAGGCAACCTCCGGCGGCCGCCGACCCGTTACCTGTGCGTGCACACCAACACTTCTGTGGCCCCACTTCTCGAACGCCGCCCCCGGCGACCGTTCGCCATGTCGGCCCTCCTCGCGACCGCGGTCGCCGCTCTGCTGACCGGCTGTTCCTCCTCGCCGAACCCTTCGGTCTCGCAGGCGGCCGGCCGGACCTCGACGACGGCAGGGGCGTCGAGATCGCCGGCGGGTCCCTCCGGAGAGAGCAAGCCGGTCTACTCGTACAAGAAGGCCGTCCGGGAGACCGTCTGGGTCGATACCGGGCGCGACGATGACCGCGACGGCAAGGACGACCGGCTGGCCGTCGACATCGTGCGCCCGGGCGAACCCGCCGCCAAGGGCCGGAAGATACCGGTCATCATGGAGGCGAGCCCCTACTACTCCTGCTGCGGACGCGGCAACGAGAACCAGAAGAAGACCTACGACGCCAAGGGACAACCGGTCCGCTTCCCGCTCTTCTACGACAACTACTTCGTCCCGCGCGGCTACGCGTTCGTCGCCGTCGACCTCCCCGGCACCGGCCGCTCCGACGGCTGCACGGACGCCGGCGGCCCCATCGACGTCCAGTCCACGAAGGCGGTCGTCGACTGGCTCAACGGCCGCGCCCACGCCTACACCACGCACACCGGCACCACCCCCGCCCGGGCCACCTGGACCAACGGCAACACCGGGATGATCGGCAAGAGTTGGGACGGCAGCATCGCCAACGGGGTCGCCGCCACCGGCGTGCGGGGCCTGAAGACGATCGTCCCGATCAGCTCCATCTCCTCCTGGTACGACGCCTACTTCTCCCAGGGAGCCGGGCTGGTCGGCAACGCGCCCACCCCCGGGGCCCTGATCCGCATGGTCGAGAGCGAGGCCGCCGGTGCCCGCTGCGCCGCCGTGAACAAGCCGCTCGGCACCGGGGCCGTCAAGTCCGGTGACTGGTCTCCGATCTGGGCCGAGCGGGACTATGTGGCGGACGCGAAGAAGGTGAAGGCGAGCGTCCTCGTCGTGCACGGTCTGCAGGACCTCACGGTCCGCACCAAAGAGTTCGGCGAATGGTGGGACGCCCTCGCCAAGAACGGCGTCGAGCGCAAGATCTGGCTCTCCCAGACCGGCCACGTCGACCCCTTCGACTACCGGCGTGCGCAGTGGGTGGACACCCTGCACCACTGGTTCGACCATGCGCTCCTGGGCTACGACAACGGCATCGACCGCGCGCCGATGGCCGACATCGAGCGGACCCCGGACCACTGGACCACGGACGCGGTCTGGCCGCCGAAGTCCACAACTCCCGTGACACTCAACCCCGTTCAGGGCACGAAGGCGGGCGTGGGCACACTCGGCACCCAACCCGGAAGCGGCACCGAGACCTTCACCGACGCCACGGAGAAGTCCGAGACCGACTGGGCCACGCACATCGGCCAGTCGACCGGCGAGAAGGCGGGCTTCGTCACCGAGCCGCTCACGAAGCCGTTGCGCGTCTCCGGCGCCTCGAAGGTGACCGTCACCGCCACCTCGACGACCGCGACCGCGAACCTGTCGGCGGTCCTCGTCGACCTGGGCCCGGCCACCATCCGCGGCTACGACCCGGCGGCCGGCCTGGGCATCTCCACGCTCTCCGGAAAATCCTGCTGGGGCGAGAACTCGGCGCAGGACAGCGCCTGTTACAAGAAGACGGCGGCCCACACCACGCATGTCACGAGCACCGTCTTCAGTCGCGGCTGGGCCGCGCTCGGCACCGCCGCCGACGCGCACCGGGTCCAGCCGCTCACGCCCGGCAAGCCGTACACCCTCACTCTGACCCTCGCGAGCGTCGACCACATCGTCCCGGCCGGGCACCGGCTGGCCCTGATCGTCGCGGGCACCGACTGGGGCATCGCCGAGCAGGCGGCCGACCGGCCGACGATCACCCTCGATCTGGCGCACACGTCCCTGCGACTGCCGGTGGTCGGGCATGCCGGCCTGCCCTCCACGTAGTCACGGGGGCCGGAACTCCGACTGGGAGGCACGACCTCCCAGCAGGGAGGAAGCCGGTCGTGGCACAAGCACGGACGACGGGCGCACGCTGGCTGTCCGATGAACCACAACCGCCCCGGCACGGGCCCGCTCACCGTCACCGTCCTCGTCTTCCCGGGCGTCCGGCTGCTCGACGTGACCGGCCCGATCGAGGTGTTCGCGTCGGCCAACGAGTTCGGCGGGCGCTATCGGGTTCAGATCGTCTCGGAGGACGGGTCGGCGGTGATCACCTCCGCCGGGACCCGGATCAGCGCCGACCTCGCCGTCGACGACGTCCGTGAGCCGTACGACGTGTTGGTGGTCCCGGGCGGTCCGGAATGGGAGACGCTGATCAAGGACGACGCGCTCCTGGATGCGGTCCGGCAACTGCACGGCATGGCCCGTCGTACGGCGTCGGTGTGCACCGGCGCGTTCCTGCTGGCGTCGGCCGGACTGCTGCGAGGGCGTCGCGCCGTGACGCATTGGCGGCAGTCCCGGCAACTGGCCGTGCGTTTCCCCTCCGTGCGGGTCGAACCGGACGCCATCTTCGTGCGGGACGGCCGGATGATGACCTCGGCGGGTGTCAGTGCCGGGATCGACCTGTCCTTGGCGCTCGTCGAGGAGCACTACGGAGCTCAGGTCGCGCGGGCGGTCGCCAAGGACATGGTCGTCTTCATGCAACGACCCGGAGGGCAGTCCCAGTTCAGCGCTCGCACCCAACTCCCGCACTCCCGGCATGAGTTGCTCCGCCGACTCCTGGACGAGGTCGCCGCGAACCCGGGTGCCGACCACACCCTGGCCGCCATGTCCCGCAGGGCAGGCATCAGCGTCCGGCACATGAGCCGGCTCTTCGACGACGAGGTGGGTACCACCCCGGCCCGGTATGTGGAACAGGTCCGGCTGGAGGCCGCCCAGGTGTTGCTGGAGACGGGGGACGACTCGCTGCCGGTGGTGGCGCGGCGCACCGGGTTCGGCTCGGCCGAGTCGCTCCGCAGGGCGTTCGTGCGGCACTTGGGCGTGACACCGGGGGCGTTCCGGACCAGCTTCCGGACGACCGGCGTAGGCACGACCAACGCGAACACAGACAACGAAGAAGACCGAGAAGACCGAGAACAGGACACACAGGCATGACCCCGAACGACCCTCTCGACCTCCTCAAGCCGGAACTCGTCGTCATCCCGTGCGGCAGCCGCAAACTGGACCGGCCCGCACGGGCGGCGGACCTGTACATCGGCTCGTATCACCGTGCGTGTCGCCATGCGGCCGAGGCTCTGCGGCCCGACCGGCTGCTGATTCTCTCCGCGCGCCACGGCCTGCTCGACCTCGACGACGTCGTCGAGCCGTACGACACACCCCACGGCACGACGGACGCAGTGACGTCCCAACTCCTTCTGGAACAGGCGGCGTTGCGCGACATCGTCCTCCTCGACCCCGTCGTCGCCCTCGGCGGCGCACGCCATGTCGACCTCGTGCGCTCCGTCTGGCAGCACGCCCGTATGCCGCTGGCCGGAACCCGCGGCATGGGTGAGCAGATGGCCCGCCTCGCGGCACTGCGCAAGGGCCTTGTCAGCTGAGGGAGTTGCTCAGTTCTCGTCGCCTCGAAGGGGCGGTCAGGGTGGCGACGTGGCGAAGGGAACGGCCCGCCACCACGATCCAGGCCAGGACGAGCAGCACGTAGAACACGACGGCGGCCCAGACGAACATCACCGAACCGGTCCGTGCCGCGAGCGTGCTGGTCGCGGTGACGAGCGCGCCGACCGGGAAGATGAACGACCACCACGTGGGCGCGAACGGCAGCCCGGCCCGGATCGCCCGTGCGGTGAGTCCGGTGGCGAGCGCCAGCCACAGCAGGGCGAAGCCCCACACCGCGATTCCGCCCAGCAGCGCGAGGACCTCGGCACCACGGGCGTAGAGCGCCGGCAGTGTGCTCGGTGCCGCCACGGCCAGCGCGCCGAGTGCTGTCACCGCCTGGCCCAGGGCGCCCAGGCCGATCCACACCGTGGGCACGATCGCTCCGGTGGGCGCGTCGTGGTGCACGAGACGGCCGTAGATCATCGCGAGGACCAGGAGCGCGGCGACGAGGCCGAGGCCGAGCAGGGCGTAGCAGATCAGGAGCAGGGCGAGGCGGAGTTGGCCGGCCGGTGCGTAGGGGACGAGCAGGGCGCCGGTCGCGGCGGAGACCATCGGCGGCACCACCGGCATCAGCCAGCCACCGAACGCCGCGTCCGGCGCGAAGCGGTGCCGGGTGACCATCAGATAGGGCACCGTGCAGGCGGCGGCGAGACCGAGTGCGGTGCCGAGCGACCACAGCACCCAGTCCACGTCCAGCGCCGCGTCGAACCCGATCACCCGCCGGCCGAGCAGCAGCGTCCCGGCGCCCACCGTGAGCAGTGCCATCGGCGGTGCGCCGAAGAACTGGGCCGTGACGGGGTCGGCCGCGTGCGACCGCAGCGCCCGCTGCCGGAGATACCCGACGGCCAACAGGATCAGCAGCAGCACGGCGCCCGCCCAGACGACCGTGGCGGCGGTACGCAGCCCGGGGAAGCCGCGCGGCAGGGTGACCGCCGCGTCGGCGACGATGCCGGTGCCCATCACGGCCGCGAACCAACTGGGGCTGAGCAGCGGACGCGTCGCCCTGGGGGTCGTGGGCGACTGAGAACGGGCGGGTGAGGAGGGGATCATCGCTCGACCGTAGGTCGGGGGTGGGGCCGCGCTGTCGGCCATGTCCTGATGCCAGGGCGTCATGGCAGATATCGAGCGCTGCGTGTCAGTGGTGCAGCGGGAGCCGCAGTGTGAAACGGGTGCTGCCGTTCGGCGGGGCGAGGGTGAGGGTTCCGTTGTGGAGGGTGGCGACGTCGTGGGCGATGGCCAGGCCGAGTCCGAAGCCGCCGGTGTCGCGGGCGCGGGCGTCGTCGAGGCGGGTGAAGCGCTCGAAGATGCGGGCGCGGTCCGCGGCCGGGATGCCGGGCCCGTCGTCCTCGACGTCGAGGACGGCCTCGCGACGGCCGGTGTCCTGGCTCAGGCGGACGGTGACGGTGCTGGTCGCGTGCCGTTCCGCGTTGTCCAGGAGGTTGGCCAGCACCCGGGCGATCAACGCGTGCCGGCCGGGCACGAGGAGCGGGTCGGGGCCCGTCACGGCGTGCAGGGTCGGACGGGACGCGGGACGGCGGGCGATCTCCTCGCGGACGAGGTCGGTGAGATCGACGGGTGTGCCGGGCCAGGCGCGGCCCTCGGCGTGTTCGGCGTCGAGGCGGGCCAGCAGGAGGAGGTTCTCCGTCAGGATCTGCAGCCGGATGGTGTCGTCGTGCGCGGCGCCGACGACCTGTGGCCAGTCGGCGGACTCGGGCCTGTTCAGGGCGAGTTCGAGTTCCGTGCGCAGGCAGGCCAGTGGGGTGCGCAGTTCGTGGGAGGCGTCCGCGGTGAACCGGCGCTGCCGGTCGACCGCGGTCTGCAGCTGGTCGAGGGTGGCGTTCATGGTGACGGCCAGCCGGGCGATCTCGTTGCCGGTACGGGGGACGGGGACACGCCGGTCGAGGTGGCGTGCGCTGAACTCGGCGAAGTCGGCGCGGATGGCCTCGACGGGGCGCAGCACGCGGCCGGCCGCGAACCATGTGGTGCCCGCCACCAGCAGCGTGATCCCGGCGACCCCACCCATGAGGAGCCGGACGATGGAGTTCAGCCGGGACTGCTCCGCTTCTAGGGAGTGCGCGATGGCGACGTTGGCCGGTTCCAGTCGCAGGGTCCCGTGCGTGTCGTGGGTGATGAGACGGATCGGTACGGGCCCGCTGACCGGGTCGGTCCACGGAATCAGGGACAGGCCGCCCTTGCTCTGACCCGCTTGCGGCGTGGGCAGACACAGGCTGAGGCTCTTGTCCCTCAGGCGCTGCACCCGTTGAAAGGACCTGGTGCAGTCGGGCAGGTTCCCCGGGTCCTGAAGAATCGCGGTGACGTCCGACTGCGAGCCGCTGTCCAGCGTCCTGCGCTCGGCACTCTGCAACAGGGAGGCACGTGCCGTGAACGCGATGGGCACCGCGGCCACGGACAGCGGGAGCAGGGTGACGGCGGCGGCCAGGAGGGCCAGTCGCAGCCGGATGGTGGCGGGCCGCAGGCGGCGTAGCAGATGCGGCAGGTGGCGGGCGCGGTTCCAGGTCACGGCCTGCTCCCGTCCGGTGCGTCGAGGCGGTAGCCGACCCCGCGGACGGTGCGGATGGTGTGCCGCTGGAACGGGGCGTCGATCTTGCGGCGCAGGGCACTGACGTAGACCTCGACGATGTTGACGTCGCCGTCGAAGCGGTCGTCCCAGACGTGTTCGAGGACCTCGCACTTGGACACGGTCTCCCCGCCACGCCGGGCCAGGTATTCCAGGACGGCGAACTCACGTGCCGTCAGCACGACGTCCGTGCCGCCGCGTCGGCAGCGGCGGGCGGCCGGGTCGATCTCCAGGTCGCCTATCCGCAGCACGGCCGGCCGTTCGGGGCGGCCCCGGCGGATCAGCGCGCGCAGCCGGGCGGCCAGTGCGACGAAGGAGAACGGCTTGGTGACGTAGTCGTCGGCACCGAGGTCGAGTCCTTCGGCCTGGTCGTACT
This sequence comes from Streptomyces xylophagus, assembly GCF_000716435.1. Classification (GTDB taxonomy): domain Bacteria; phylum Actinomycetota; class Actinomycetes; order Streptomycetales; family Streptomycetaceae; genus Streptomyces; species Streptomyces xylophagus. Next base: position 507,712 of record NZ_JNWO01000002.1, on the reverse strand, counting down.
CGCCGTCCAGGGCGGTGAGCATCAGCACCGGCACCCACATGCCCGCGCGGCGCAGCCGCTCGCACACCCCGAAGCCGTTCAGCTTCGGCAGCATCACATCGAGCACGAGGGCGTCGTAGGCGTTCTCCCGCGCCATCTCCAGACCCCGAAGCCCGTCGTACGCGACGTCGACCGCGTACCCCTCGCCCACAAGTCCCCGGTGCAGCAGCGCCGCCAGGCGCAGGTCATCCTCGACCACGAGTATCCGCATGCCCATCAGAATGGCCCCTCCGCCCTGTGGGCAACCTGAAGGCGGTTCGCCCCAAGTGGTCGCGGGGACGGGCGAGTTCGGATGCCGCAGTGCCTCCCGCCGGGTCCGTCCCGCGTGAACCGACGTCCCCCGGGTAGGAAACCGGGTCGGACGCGGCCGGACGGTCGCTCCTTGCGTGAAGGGACGGTTGGGACATGACGTTGGAGCAGGCTGCCGAGGACGTGGTGGAGGCGGTCGTCGTGGACGACGCACGCCTGCTGCTGGTGGACGTGCAGGGCGGCTGGAGCCTGCCGTCCGGTGTCCCGGAGCCCGCCGAGACGGCACAGGCCACCGCCGCGCGCGTGGTGTACGAACTCACCGGTTATCTCGTGGACGGATCGAGCCTTCTGGAAGCAGGGTCGGGAGGAGGGCCGGCCGTGGTGTGCCACCTGCTGAGCGACGATCCGTCCGGGGAGGCCCAGCTCACCGCGGGGCAGCTCCGCTGGGCACCGTTCGCCGATGCCATCGCCGCCGGGCTGCCCGAAGCCGTGCGCGTGTACCTGGAGGGCCATACGCCTGTGTAGGAAACCCCGGCTCCCGCGCGTGGTACCACTGGTACCGTGGATGTCATGTCGAACACGCCGAAGGCCATGAACCTCCGCTTCCGGGACCCGCGGCAGCGCGCGGCCATCGAGGCGGCCGCCAAGCAGGCCGGCGTCAGCCTGCAGGAGTACATCCTGTCGGCCGCCTACGCGCGGGCGACCGCCGTCGAAGAGCGGTTCCTGGAGGGCTTCAAGGAGTCCATGGCGCGCAGCGGCGCGGCCTTCGCCGCCGAGCCCGGCAGTGCCGATCCCAGCGCCGAGCAGCGGGCTGCCGAGCGGGACGCGCTGCGTGAACTCGAACGCCAGGAGCAAGGGCACGCCGCGTGACCCAGCCCGAACCACCGCACGCGCTCGACGTCACCTTCCTGCTGCACGCCGCCGAGCTGCTCGCCGGCGATCCCCAGGTCGACGACTACGGCCCGCTCTACGCCGCGGCCGCCAGGGTCGACGCCCGCGCGATGGAGCGCGACATCTACGGCTCCCTGCACCTGAAGGCCGCCGCGCTCCTGCAGACCCTGGCGAAGTTGCCCTGCCTGGAACACTCCAACGAGGCCTTCGCCTGGCACGCCACCGAGGCCTATCTGATCCTCAACGGGCGCCGCCTCGACTACCCGCCCAAGGCGGCCGTGGCACTCGTCCGCGACGCCGCCTCCGGGGAACTCGGCCTCGCCCGGATCGCCCGCCAACTGCGCGACTGGACCACCGCCTGACCCTCGCGCACCGGCTTCAGGCGGTCGCCTTCCGGATGCGTGCGAGCAGGGTCCGCAGCTGTGCGCGGTCCTCCGCGTCCAGTTCGGCCGTCGCCTCCGCGAGCGCGAGTCCGTCGACCTCTTCCGCCTCGCGATGGCACTCCCGGCCCTTGTCGGTGAGGCGCAGCAGGAACGCGCGCCGGTCGTGCGGATGCCGTAGCCGCTCCACCAGTCCGTCGCGTTCCAGGCTGTCGACGATGCTGGTCGCGGTCCGCGCCGCGACTCCGGTCATCTCGCTCAAGTCCCGCATGCGCAGAGGCTGTTCGGTGAGCGCGAGCATCCGCAGGGCGCGCAGCCGGGCGACCGAGGCCCCGTTGGCGCGCAGCCGGGTCTCCACGAACTGCCGTAGCTGGTGGGTCGTCTCGTAGAGCTCGTCGACCAGGATGTCGCTGCTGCCGTGCACTGCCATGACGTTCCCCGTTCCGCGGTAAGGACCGATTCTACGAGCCCCGGGGCAGCAATGAGCACTCACATAGTGAGTATGCTCAGCATGTGCTGCTGTTCCGACGTCGTCCCGTCCCCCCTGTCTCCCGAATACGCCTCCGTCTGCGCCCAGGCCAGCGTCTGGTCGTCCCCGTCATGTGCGTCTGCGTGACCTTCATCGCGATCGTCGACGGAGCGATCACGACCGTCGCGCTTCCCTCCATTGCCCGCCAGTTTGAGCTGACCACGGCCGCTCTGGACGGCGTGGTCGTGGTCTACCCGGTCTGCCTGGCCATGGCGATCCCCGCCTCCGCCTGGCTGGTCGAACGGTTCGGCGCCAAACGCGTCCTGCTCACCGCCCTGACCGCGTTCCTCGGCTCGTCGCTGCTGTGCGGCGCGGCGGCCGGTCTCGGTCAGCTCATCGCCTCCCGCGCGGTGCAGGGCCTGTCCGCCGGAGTACTCTTCCCGGCCGCCGCCTCACTGCTCTACAGCACCTTCAACTCCTGGGAGCAGGTGCGCATTTCGCGGTACATGATCATCCCGCAGCAGATAGCCCCGGCCGCCGCGCCGGTGCTCGGCGGGCTGCTGGTGGACCACCTCTCCTGGCGTTGGGTGTTCTACGTCAACCTGCCGCTGGGCCTGCCCGCCGTCGTGTTCGGGGCGCTGTTCCTGGCCGAGCACCGCGGGCACCGGCCCGGCCGCTTCGACCTCACCGGGCTGCTGCTGAGCGCGGCGGCTCTGGGCGGTGTGATGTTCGGTGTCTGCGAGGGCCCCAACCGCGGCTGGTCCTCCCCCGCCGTGGTCACCGCCCTCGCCCTCGGCACGGTCCTGCTCACCGCCACCGTCGTCTTCGAACTGCGCACCGCCGAGCCGCTGTTGAAGCTCCGCCTCTTCGCGGACCGGCTCTTCCGCGACACCAACCTGATCAACCTGGTGGGCCTGGTGCCGATCCTGGGCGCCATGTACCTCGGCCCGCTCTTCCTCCAGCAGGGACAGGGCCGTTCGGCGCTCGAATCCGGCACGAGCACCTTCCCCGAGGCCTTCGGCGTCCTGCTGACCGTCCAGATCGCCGGGATCCTGTACTCCAGGGTCGGCCCACGCATCATCATCGGCAGCGGCCTGGCCATGGTCAGCGCGGTCCTGCTGCTCTTCGCGACCTGCGACCAGGACACCGGCCTGTGGACCTTCCGCGCCTACATGTTCCTGCTCGGCGTCGGCATGGGCGGCGTCTTCATGCCGACCACGGTCGCCTCGCTGGCCACACTCTCCCGCAAGGACCTGGCCCAGGCCTCCACGCTCAACACGGTCGTACGGCAGACCGGGGGCGCGTTCGCACCCGCGGCGGTGACGACGGCCCTGGTCCTCAGCACCCCCACAGCAGCCGCGGCACATCCGCCCATCAGCGCCTACCAGCACGCCTACTTCACCCTGGCCGCCCTCGCCGCAGCGACCTCCCTGTTCGCCTTCACCCTCCGCGACGGCCCGGCCCGCGCCGCCGCCCGAGGCACGACGGCGTCGGGCGGAACGGCTCCGCTGCGACGCCGGCACGAGGAGGCACACTGAAGCCCGATTCTCAGTAGGTGTTCGAACCCCTCGCGGTCAGACCGGGCAACCTGGTCCGGAACCTGGCTGTCAGTGCGACCGTCTATGTTCAGCGCATGACACAGATGGATCTTCCTGCGTTCGAGCGTGAGTGGACTCGCTTCGAGTCGTGGCTCCATGCGAACTCGCCCGCCGATCACGCCATGTTGCGAAGGCCGGCGGACCCCGAGCGGCTCATCGAGTTGGAGTCGCGGCTCGGCTTCGACCTGCATCCGGAGCTCAGGGCACTGCTGCAACAGCATGATGGAGCTGCTGAACCTGTTGCCGCTCCCGGCTCCCGCACGCGCCTTCCCGCTGGTGCATTTCTTCCGTCGGGGCATCGGCTCAGCGGTGTGGACGACATCGTGATGATGTATGACGTGCTCGTGGACGTCGGCGACGAAAACGTCGATGCCGACCTGTGGGAGGGCGATGCACTGGCCGTGAATCTGCATCGCTGCGTGCCGTTCGCACTTCCCAACGATGGCGGGGTTGCCTTTGTCGATCACCGCCCCGGACCCTCATACGGTCACGTGTATGAAATGGGCATCGGGTCCGGGGACCTGGAGGGAACCCTATGGGCAACCAGTCTGACGCAGTTCTTTCGAATCTTGGCCGATGCCTTGGAATCCGACGGTCCGTTCCTCTACTACTGGCCCACTCCTTTCGAAGACGCATCAGGCCACCGTTGCCTGGAGTGGCATATCCGAACCTGACGCGGTCGGCTACGACTTCCTCTCCCAGCGGTCGGTGCGGAACACCGCCTCCGCCGCCATCACCTGCGGCAGCGGATAACCGCACTCCCGGCAATACCCCCGAGCCGTCCCGCCAACGCCCACACACCAGATCATCTGGCCGTACACACCTCACGGCCAGGGATCAAAAGCACCTACTCAGGGGCTCACCGGTGAAACCGACCAGGAATCCCTGGAGTTGAGCACGGCGGTGGTGCACCCGGCGAGCTGCTTGTACCCCTGAGAAACGGCCGTCGCATGCTCCGCGGGCACCGGACCCCCGCTCTCCTCGGCCATGGCGATGATCTTCTCCGGGCCCAATTCACGGTTGGCAAGCACCAGTTGGTTCAGTGGTTCGCGGCGCAGGTTCTCGTACCACTCCAGGGCCCGCACCGGATCGTCGTGCTGCGCGAGGGCCCAGGCCAGGACACGCGCGTCGACGATCGACTGGGAGCCGCCGTTCATGCCCATGGGGTACATGGGGTGGGCGGCGTCGCCGACGAGTGTCACGCGCCCGAAGCTCCAGCGCGGCAGTGGATCGCGGTCCACCATCGGGTATTCGTAGATGCCGGTGGAGTTGCGGATCAGTTCGGGCAGGTCGATCCAGGGCAGATTCCATCCGGACGCTTCGGCCAGCGCCTCGTCCGTCGGGACGGGACGGTGGGAGCGGTCCGGTCCCTCGCCGGGCTCCGGTCGACGGATCTCCAGCACCCAGTTCATCAGCGCGGGTCCGCCGTCGACCGCCGGGTCCTCGACGGGGTAGGCGACGAACTTGCCCCCGGGGCGTCCGCCGGCCACCACGATCGCCCGCCCGCCGAGGATGTGCGGATACCGGCTCATGCCCCGCCACATGTGAACGCCGTTCCCGCGCGGGGCGCCCTCGCCAGGATGGAGTTGGGCGCGCAGCCGGGAGTCGATGCCGTCGGCGCCGACGAGGACATCGGCCTCGACCACGACGGGCTCCCCGGTACGTCGGTCGACGAAGTGCGCTGCGACGCCCGTCTCTTGGTGCTCGAAGCGCTCGAAGGCCATACCGGTACGGACCGCGTCGGGCCCGATACGGGTACGGACCGCGTCCAGCAGCATCATCTGCAACTTGCCCCGGTGGACGGAGTATTGGGGCCACCGGTAGCCGGCCGTCAGACCAAGAGGCTCCTCCCAGATCCGGCGCCCTCGGCGGTCGCAGTAGACCAGCCGTTCCGGCGGCAGCCCGATCCCGTCCAGCGCGTCACCGAGACCGAGTTCGGCGAGTTCGCGTACGGCGTGGGGAAGCAGGTTGATGCCGACTCCGAGCGCCTGGAGTTCGCGGGCCGACTCGTGGACGACCGGGGTCATTCCGGCGGCGTGCAGGCTCAGAGCGGTGACGAGACCGGCGACGCCACCGCCCACCACGACGATCTTCACGTGTTCTCCCTTGCATTGTCCCCACCTGCCGTGCAGCTGTCCGTGGCATCAACTCGGCCTGGAACGACGCCAGTTGGGCGGACGCAACATAACCGGTCGCCGACGCGGACACCGGCATCAGCTTATCCGGAGGAATCACCTCCAGGTAAGGTGATGTTGTTGCGCGGCGGCTTGATCCCGCTCGGAGCAGCACTGCCCGTCGTGGATCGGACCGCTGAGAGGAAAGCCCCCGATGACTCACCCGAACAGCCGGGATCTCTTATCGCAGGGTGTCGCCGGGGCCCAACTCGTCCGTGTGGCACGGGAGGTGGCGTCGGTCGTCTCCTCCCACGCCGAGCAGACCGAGCAGCAACGCACGCCGGCGGAGCCGAGCTTGAAGGCTCTGCGCGAGGCCGGGCTCTTCGCTCTGGGGACACCGCGCTGCTACGGCGGCCGGGGCGCCGGGGTGCGCACCGCCGTCGACGTGTGTGCCGAGTTGGCAGCGGGGTGCGCGTCGAGTTCGTGGCTCGTCGGCATCGCGTACGGAGCCGCGCTGTTCGCCTCCCAACTGCCCGACGAGGTCCGCACCGCGATCTGGACGTCGGATCCCGACGCCCTGCTCTGCGGCGCCGCCAATCCGTCCGGTGCGGTCACGGCGGTACCCGGCGGACTCCAACTCAGCGGGCGGTGGCCGTGGATATCCGGCATCGACCATGCGGCCTGGGTGCTGTTGGGCATCGTCCGGGAGGACCGCGGCCGGCCGGAGCGTGGGCTGGCCCTCGTACCCGCGTCCGCGCTGACGGCGGCGGACACCTGGCACATGGCCGGCATGCGGGGCACCGGCAGTCACACGGCGCTGGCCCAGCAACTCTTCGTCCCGGACGAGCAGTTCGTGTCGTTCGCGGAGATCGCCGAGGGCATCGGCATCCAGCGCCACCCGGACGAGGCCCGGGTCGTCTTCCCGCTGTCCATCAATCTGCCGCTGGTCGGCACCGGCGTGGGCATCGCCCGCAGTGCCCTCGAACTCGTCGTCCGGGACCTCGCGGGCGGAAAACGGTCCGTCTCCCCCCTGCATTCGCATACGGCGGAGGCGGCCCCCCACCAACTCAACGTCGCGCAGGCCGCCACATTGATCGACACGGCCACCCTGCACGTACGGCGCGCGGCCGACGAGATCGACGAGGCTGCATGCGCCGGACGGCGCCCCGATCTCGAGACCCGGGCACGGCTGAGGATGGACGGCAGCCACGCCATGCGCTGCGCCCGCGAAGCGGTCAGCCTCCTGCTGGACACGGCCGGGGCGAGCAGCTTCTCCGACGACTCACCGCTGCAACGCGCCTGGCGCGACATCGGGACCGCCTCCCGCCACGCCGCGCTGAGTGTCGAGACCAGCCGGGAACTCTACGGCCGCGTCCTGCTCGGCCGGCCGCTCCCCCACACCGACGTCGTCTGACCCCGGCAGCGAAGGAGATCCGGACCGGTGAGCACACCCCGACCAGCGGCAGACTCGGCCCGCCCGGCAGCGGACCGCAAGGTCGCTCTCGTCACCGGCGCCGCCCGCGGCATCGGCGCCGCGATCGCCGCCGAACTGCACCGGCGCGGTCTGCGGGTCGCACTGCTGGACCAGGACGACACCGGCGCGCGGGCCCTGGCCAAGACGCTGGATCCCGACGGTGACTCCGCCATGGCGGTGCACGCCGACGTCAGCGACCCGCACGAAACACAGCGTGCGGTGCGAGCCGTGTCCTCGGTGTGGCGCAGCCCCGATGTGCTGGTCAACAACGCGGCGCGTACGGCGCCCGGCTCGGTGTGGGACGTCGACCTCGACGAGTGGGACGCGCTCATGGCCACCAACCTGCGCAGCGTCCTCGTCCTTACCCGCCTCTGCGCGCCGCCGATGCGGGAGCGCGGCTGGGGCCGGGTCATCAACCTCGCGTCGCTGGCGGGACAGCAGGGCGGACTGGTCACCGGCCCGCACTACGCCGCGGCGAAAGCGGGGGTGCTGGTGCTGACCAAGGTCTTCGCGCAGGAGCTCGCTCCCTACGGCGTCACCGTCAACGCCGTGGCTCCCGCCGCCGTACAGACGCCCGTGATGGACGATCTCCCCGCCGAAGCACTGCGGCGTGCCGCCGACCGCATTCCCGTGGGCAGGTTCGGGCGGCCCGAGGAGGTGGCCGCGCTGGTGGGACATCTCGCGGGTGAGGACACCGGGTACATCACCGGCGCCACACTCGACGTCAACGGTGGATTGTTCATGAGATGACGGCAAAGGCCCGACGTAAGGTTCGAAGGTCGGAAGGGACATGCGCATGGACGGGGATGAGGCTCCGCAGTCGGGGCCGGCCGAGCAGCTGATCGGACGCGATCACGACCTCGGACTGGTCCGGGGTTTCGTCGACGAGGCCGCGGTCTCGGGCGGGGCACTGCTGCTGTCCGGGGACGCGGGCGTCGGCAAGACGGTGTTGCTGGACGCCGCGGCCGAACAGGCTCATGGCGCGGGCACGCGGGTCGTGCGCGCCGCCGGCGTGGAGTTCGAGAGCACGATCACCTTCGCGGGTCTCCACCAGGTACTTCAGCCACTGCTCGCCGGGCTCGACGGGCTGACCGACCCGTACCGCACCGCTCTGAGCGTCGCGCTGGGCCTGGACCAGGGCGCGCCGTCCGATCAGCTGCTGGTGTCGAACGCGACGCTGACCCTGCTCGTCCGGGCCGCCGCGGAGCGCCCGTTGCTGGTGATCGTCGACGATCTCCCGTGGCTGGACCGTGCCAGCGCCGTGGTGCTGGGCTTCGTCGCCCGCCGCCTCGGAGGCAGCCGGGTCGGCTTTCTCGGCGCCTACCGATCGGGCGAAGGAAGCTTCTTCGAACGCGGCGGAGTGCCCCACCACCACGTACAGCCTCTCGATACGACGGCTGCGGCGGCGCTGATCCAGGCCCGTTCCCCTTCCCTCGCCCCGCGCGTGCGCGAGCGCCTGCTGACGGAGGCGCAGGGCAACCCGCTGGCCCTGCTCGAACTGCCCGTCGCGCTCAGCGGCCCCCAGCGCTCCGGAACCGCGGTACCCGAACTGCTCCCCCTGAGCCACCGCCTCCAGGCCGTGTTCGCGTCCCGCGTCGAGACCCTGCCCGCCGCGACCCGGCTGCTCCTCCTGTACGCGGTCCTGGACGGCACCGGCGATCTGCGCGTCCTCGCGTCGACCGGTTCCGGGCGGCCCGGCATGGAAGACCTGGCGCCCGCCGAGCAAGCGGGACTCGTCTACGTCGACGCGACCACCGGCCGCCTGACCTTCCGCCATCCCCTCACGCGCTCCGCCGTCGTGGAACTCTCCACCAGCGAGCAGCGCCGCGAGGTGCACCGTGCCCTGGCGGAGTGCAGTGCCGACCGGCCCGAGCGCCGCGCCTGGCACCTCGCCCATGCCACGGTCGAGCCCACCGAGGACGTGGCGAGTCTGCTGGAGGAGGTGGCGCGCGACACCGTACGGCGTGGTGACGCGGGCGGCGCCATCGCCGCGCTGCTGCGCGCCGCCGAGCTGAGCCCGCGCGGCTACGAGCGCAGTCGCCGGATCGCCGAGGCGGCCTATCTCGGCGCGGATCTGACCGGTGACCTGCGCGATGTGCCGCGACTGCTCGAAGAGGCCCGCGTGGCCGACGGCGGCCGGGCAGGGCCCCTCGTCGCCGCCGTCGCGGCGGCACACCACATCCTCCTCAGCGGTGAGGGCGACCTGGACACCGCCCACCGGCTGCTCGTCGGCGCGATCGACATGCAGCACCAGCCGTACGACGCCACCGACCCGACCATGATCGACGCGCTGTACACCCTCGCCTGGCTGTGCCAGAGCAGTCAGCGCGCCGAGCTGTGGAAGCCGCTACACCGGGCGCTCGCCCTGCTGAAACCGGAGGTCCCGGACCAACTCGCCCTGACCGTCGGCACGATGGCCGACCCGGCCCGTACGGCACCGCCCGCGCTCGGCAGGCTCGACGAGGCCATCGCCTCCCTCGACCGGGAGGCCGACCCGGTCCGGGTCATCCGCATCGCCATGACATCCCTCTACGTCGACCGCCTGCCCGCGTGCCGGACCGCGCTGCGACGCGTGCTCCGCGACGGGCGGGACAACAGCTCACTCACCGTGGAGATCCAGGGACTGGTGTACCTGGGCAGGGACCATTTCGCGGCAGGCGAGTGGGACGAGCTGGAGGCGCAGGCCACACAGGGCCGGGACCTGGGCGAAGCCCACAACTACCAACTGCTGTCTACGGAGTTCCTCTACCAACGGGCACTGGTCGCCGCCGCCCGCGGCGACGAGACCACCACCCGGGCCCTGACCGACGAGATGACCCTGTGGGCGACACCGCGCGGTGTGGGTTCCTACCTCTCGTGCGCCTCGCACGCGCGGGCCCTGGCCGCGCTCGGCCGGGGCCGGTTCGAGGACGCCTACCGACACGCGTGCGCCATCAGCCGCGCGGGCGAACTGGCCTCGCACGTCCCCCCGGCCCTCCTCGTCGTCATGGATCTCGTCGAGGCCGCGATCAGAACAGGCCGGACCTCGGAGGCGACGGCCCATGTCGCGGCAGCGCACGAAGCCGGCATCGCCGCGATCTCGCCACGACTCGCCCTGCTCGTGAAGGGATCAGCGGCCATCGCCGCCGCCGACCACGAAGCGCTCGCCCTCTTCGAGGAGGCGCTCGCCGTACCCGGCACCGACCGCTGGCCCTTCGAGCTCGCCCGGGTCCGACTCGCCTACGGCGAACGCCTCCGCCGGCTGAAGTCCACCACGGAGGCGCGCACCCAACTCGCCGACGCCGTCGACACCTTCGAACGGCTCGGCGCCCGCCCCTGGACAGCCAGGGCGGGCAACGAGCTGCGGGCGACCGGCCTGTCGGTAGGAGCCGCCGCGGTCACCGGACCGTCATCGCTGACGCCCCAACAACGGGAGATCGCCCTGCTGGCGGCGGCCGGCCTCACCAACAAACAGATCGCCGAACGCCTCTTCCTCTCCCCCCGCACGGTCGCCGCCCACCTGCGCCAGCTCTTCCCCAAACTGGGCGTGGCCTCCCGCGCCGCGTTGCGCGACGCGCTGGCGGACCTGCCGCCCGACTAGAGCGGCAGCGTTGATCAGAAGATGCCCTGCCCCGGAACGAGGACGCCCTTCGGGTCGTACGCCTTCCTGGCCTCGGCGAACCGGCTCCAGGCAGGCCCGAAGTGCCGTCTCCAGTCGGCGTGTTGGAAGGGGATCGAGCCGACCGGGTACTGGGTGCCACCGACGGCCTGGACGGTGTCGTACGCGGACCGGTTGGCGCTCAGCAGTCGCTGCACTGTCGCCGTGTCCTCGGGCGGCGTCGTGCGCAGGACCGCGAACAGGTACGGCACCGGGTCGTCGGGCATGCGCAGCAGCGGGGTGTGCAGGCGCTCGCGCAGCAGGGGGTACAGGAGGACGACGCCGGGTCCCAGGTCGGCCGGGGTGAGTGCGTCCAGCAGGGTCGCGGTCACGTCGGCGGTGCTGCGGCCGGGCAGGAGGAGGTTGAGCCAGGGGTGGGCGTAGGCCCACAGGCCCGCTGCCTTCAGGGCGGCGACGGAGGGAGCGAGCCGGTCGAGGAAGTCGTAGTAGGCGAGGTCGGTGATCTGGACGCCGGAGGCGGTGTGGTGCAGCCCTCGCAGGAGCGTGGCGTCGTCCGGGGTAACCCCCACGGGCGGCCCGTAGGCGACGGCCTCGATGGCGAACTGGTTGAAGGCTCCGGCGGTGTCCGCGCTGACCTGGCCCTCGAGATAGGCGAAACGCCCCTCGGTGGCGAGGAGGCGCTGGTCGCCGAGGAAGGTCTCCAGGTCGTCGTACGGCAGGAGGTAGTGCCGTACGGTCTCCGGGGCCCGCACCAGGCGCAGGGTGGCGCCGACGATCACGGCGCACTGCCCAAGGCCGGCGAGTACGGCGTGGAAGAGATCGGGGTGGCGGGTCGGGGAGCAGCGGGTCAACTCCCCCGCTCCGGTGACGACTTCGAGCTCCAGGACGTTGTCGACCTGTGCGCCCTGCTGGTGGCTCTGACCGCCGAGGCCGCCGACGGACAGGGTGCCGCCGACGGAGAGTTCGAGGTAGTCGGTGAAGACGGGCGGCGTCAGACCGTGGGCGAGGGTGGCCTTGGCGACGTCGCTCCACTTCGCGCCCGCCCCGACCGTGACCCGCGAACTGTCCGCCCGCACAGGCCCGATGGAGGCGAGCGGCTCGGTCTCGATGACCAGACCGCCCTCGACCTGCGCCTGCCCGTTCGTCCCGTGCCCCTGCCCGCGCGGGGCCACGCTCAGCCCGTGCCGATTGCAGAACCGGACCATCGCGACAATGTCCCGCACGGAGCCGGGCCGCAGCACCGCGGCCGGACGGCGGTGCACGATGTGCCCGAAGTCGTCGGCGTCGGCGCTGAGCGCGGCGTCGTCGATATGAAGCGTCCCGTCCAGGCGCGGGACACCGCTCAGCGGTCGACCGGTGTCGGTCACCGCCCAGCTACGAGCAAAGGGATCAAAGCCGATGACCATGCCCGAGGCGGCCACCAGGCTGCGCAGAGCAGTGCGTCGAGACGGCGTGCGGGTCATACGGTCCTCCCGAGACCGGCCGGATGTAACGATCAACGGCGGCTCAGTCTAGGCATGTTGGCGTACGGAAGAGGGTTCCGTATCGGCGAGTTCCCTGACCGGTTTCGCCACCTGCCGTCGCAATCTGACGTTGTTAGTCGTCGTTTCCGTCACTCCCGCTCAGTCCCCGGCGCCGCTTCTTGTCGGAACTGCGCAGCAGTTCGCTCGCGGTGAGTGTCACGGTCGCCACGACACGAACCCAGCGAGGTCCGCCGCGCTCGGCCCACACCACACATGCGCACCCGCCCAGGAGAAGCGCCAAGACGCCGAGCAGCAGTACAACGATCACGTTTTCCCACCCATGGTTCGTACGATCCCGTGATGCGTACGTTCCTGGTGATCTTCTCAGGCTTGGACGAGTTGGGTCACCCCTCCTGCATCCACGCCCGCGTACCGAACGACGCGCACGCCCGCGAAGCCACCGCAGCTGCCTCACGCAACGCCTCGACCAATCCCTCCGAGGTAAGTCCGGCTCCGCGCATCGCGAGTTGATGGGCGAGGGCCCCATGCAGGACGTCCCCCGCGCCCAGTGTGTCCGCCACCTCGACCCCAGGCACGTCCACCGTGCCTTCGCCGCCCGGGCCCGCCCACCTGATCGGGCCCGCTCCTCCACTGACCGCCGACCAGACGACCCCGTGCTCCCTCAGGAATCGCAGCGTGGCCATCGGTGTACTCGCGCCGGGCGGATGGAAGTCGGCCGAGCAGACGGCCACGTCGATCAACGGGAGCAGGTCCTGCGTGCCGGTCTTCCAACTGCCGCCGTCGAAGAGGGTCGTACGGCCGGCGGCACGCGCGGCGCGGGCTGCGGAGACCGCCAACTCCATGTGGTGGCCGTCGAATTCGACGATGTCGCAGGCCGCTACCAACGCGTCGAGATCGTCGGGCGGGGCGAGTCGGTGTCCCGTCGCGTTGGTCGAGGCGACGGCGCGTTCCCCGGTGGACGCGGTCACCAGGACGGAGGACACCGTGGGTGGATCGGTCGAGTCGGCCGCCAGGTCGGAAACCGTGACGCCCAGCGCGTCCAGGTCGGCTGCCACCCCAACTCCCAACGGGTGGGAGCCGATTGCTGTCAGCAGCCTCGCAGCGCCACCCAAGTAGCTGAAGGCCACGGCCGCGTTCGCCGCCGGGCCGCCCGCGGCGACCACCTGCTCGCGAGCCGTGAGTTTCTCGTTGGAGGCCGGCGCGTGGTCCACGAGCTGGATGACGTCCAGGGTGCACAGACCGACGAACAGACCTTCAGGACGTCCCCTCGCCACCAGCACCTCCTCGTGCCCGGACCTGCGGTCAGCCAGTCTACGAACGTCGCCCTTTCACCGCCCTCGCCATTTACTAACAATTGGTTGAGCAGTCCAGGCTGATAAATCTAGTGTTAGTACCCATGAAGGTGGACCCTGGCGCAGGTGGCGGCGTCACACACAGCCCGAACGACACCGCTCGGCTCGCGTCCGATCTACGGCTCGCGGTGGGCCGTGTGACGCGGCGGCTGCGTCAGGCGCACGCCGTGGGGGACGTATCGCTCTCCGGAGTCTCCGTACTGGCCCGGCTCGCCCGCGACGGGTCCGAGTCGCCGACATCCCTTGCCGAGGCGGAGCGGGTGCGCCCGCAGGCGATGGCGAGCACGCTCGCGCTGCTCGAACAGCGCGGACTGATCCGCCGTAGCCCCGATGCCGCGGACGGGCGGCGGAGCATCGTGGCGATCACGGACGAGGGACACGCCATGCTGGCCGAGCGGCGCTCCGAGTCCGTCCACCGTCTCGGAGCCGTCCTCGACGAGTTCAGCGCGGAGGAGCGCGCGGCACTCGCCTCGGCCCTGCCCCTCCTCGACCGACTGGCGGAGCGACTGTGACCGAGCGGGCGCACATACCCGGCGACGGGCAGGGGAACGGGGACGGTCCTCGGCCCGGCCGGTCGTCCCTGCTGGGTGCCGTGCGCTCGGGGCGTCGAAAGGACGTTCCCCCGGGACCCAACTACAAGTGGGTCGCGCTGTCGAACACCACCCTCGGCGTGCTGATCGCCACGATGGACGCCTCCATCGTGATCATCTCGCTGCCCGCGATCTTCCGCGGTATCGGCCTCGATCCACTCGCCCCGGGCAACATCGGCTATCTGCTCTGGATGATCCTGGGGTATCTGCTGGTCTCGGCCGTGCTGGTCGTCGTGCTCGGCCGGCTCGGCGACATGTTCGGCCGGGTGAAGATCTACAACATCGGCTTCCTGATCTTCGCGTGTGCGTCGGTCGCGCTGTCCCTCGATCCGTTCCGCGCCGGGGCGGGGGCCATGTGGTTGATCCTCTGGCGCATCGTGCAGGCCTTCGGCGGCTCGATGCTCACCGCCAACTCGGCCGCCATCCTCACCGACGCCTTCCCCGCCCGGCAGCGCGGAATGGCCCTCGGCATCAACCAGATCACCGCCCTCGCGGGCCAGTTCCTCGGCCTTCTCGCGGGTGGCCTGCTGGCCGTCGTCGACTGGCGCGCGGTGTTCTGGGTGAGCGTCCCGATCAGCATCACCGGCACGATCTGGTCGTACCTGAGCCTGCGCGAGACCTCGGCGGGCCGCCCCGGCCGCATCGACTGGCTCGGCAACCTCACCTTCGCGGCGGGCGCCGGAATCCTCCTCGCCGGCATCACCTACGGCATCCAGCCCTACGGCGGCAGCGCCACCGGCTGGGGAAACCCGTGGGTGCTCAGCGGCCTGATCGGCGGGGTCGTACTGCTGCTGGTCTTCTGCTACATCGAGACGCACATTGCCGAACCGATGTTCAACCTGGCCCTGTTCAAGGTGCGCGCCTTCGCCGCGGGCAACCTGGCCGCCCTGTTGACCGCGATCGCGCGGGGCGGGCTGCAGTTCATGCTGATCATCTGGCTGCAGGGCATCTGGCTGCCGTTGCACGGCTACGACTACGAGGACACCCCGCTGTGGGCGGGCATCTTCATGCTCCCCCTCACGGTCGGCTTCCTCGTCGCCGGGCCCGTGTCCGGGTACCTTTCGGACCGGTTCGGCGCCCGGATGTTCTCGACGGTCGGGCTGGTCGTCGTGGCACTCTCCTTCCTCGGCCTGCTGGCGCTGCCCATCGACTTCGACTACGGCATGTTCGCGGCACTGCTTCTGCTCAACGGGCTGGGTCAGGGCATGTTCTCCGCACCGAACACGTCCTCGATCATGGGCAGTGTGCCGAGCGAGTACCGGGGTGTCGCCTCGGGCATGCGCTCCACCTTCCAGAACTCGGGCACCGCCCTGTCCATCGGTGTGTTCTTCTCCCTGATGGTCTCCGGGCTCGCGTCCTCGCTGCCCGGGACACTGAGCAAGGGGCTCCAGGCACACGGCGTACCGACCGGCGCCGCCGATCAGGCCGCGTCGCTGCCACCGGTGAGCACGCTGTTCGCCACGTTCCTCGGCAACAACCCCATCCAGCACCTGCTCTCCTCCAACGGCACCCTCGCCCACGTCTCCGCCGCCCAGCGCGCCGTCCTGACCGGCCACACCTTCTTCCCCCGGCTGGTCTCCGGCCCGTTCCACCACGGCCTGACCATCGTCTTCACCGTCGCCGCGGGCATGGCCCTGGTCTCCGCGATCGCCTCGGCCCTGCGCGGCGGCCACCAGACCGAGCCCGGTCCCGAACCGGCACCGGCCGATCAACCGCCTGCCCCCGCGGAGACCCCCAAGACTTCGCAGACGGAGCCCAGCGGGCCGTCGTAGAGCCCGCCTGGAGCGCGGATCACGGCTCACCGGAGTGAGCTGGACGCGCTCGCCGAGAAGTCGGCCAAACCGTTGCAGGAGGTTCGGACCGAGCGGGCAGAGGTGGTGATCGCCGCGCGGGTTCTGCACCGCAGCGAGGCTCCCATGGAGGCGAGCGGGATTCAGCGGCGGCGCAGGCATTTGTCGGTGATCGGCGGGCTGGGGTCGATGTAGAAGTCCCCGGGATTCACGTCGACCCCGGGCCGGACGATCTCGTCGAGGCGGCAGAAGGCTGTCAGACCGGGGTGGGCGAACGCGTCCATGCGCTCACCGACGGTGGCGTCGGGCACGTGGCGGTTCTTTCGGGATGAGCGTGTAGGAGCCTTTCCCTCTGGAAACCTCGACATCCATCTGGGACCGCCGCGCCGGCTACACCCTCATCGATCACGGCCGATGGCGGAAGCTGATGCGCATCAGCCGACTGTCGGCCCAGTCTTCGAGCCGAGTCGGCCGGATGGTACCGGGGTCGTGGGGCTGATTGAGATCGGCCACGATCTCCGCCAGCACGGCCTGACGTTCAGCCGGGTCGGTGACGGGCGTGGCCCGCGCGGGCAGATCTGCACGAATCCCGTTCTTGAGGTGGAAGGTGAAGTGGGGATGGGCGAGAAGGTTCGCATGCCAGTCGGTCGCGGAACCGCCGGCTCCGCTGCACAGGTAGGTGGTGCCCGCAGCCCGGTAGAAGAAGATCTCGATGCGGCGTGCTCGGCCGGTGCGGCGCCCCAGCGTCGTGATGTCGATGATCCGTTCTCCGGTGCCCGCGGCGGGGGTGATCTCGATGGCTCGTCGGATGTGGTGGGGCAGGTGGGACAGAGACGCGTCCCGTGCGGAGTCGTTCGACCCGGTCGTTTCCGGAGTGCTCATGCGGTCTCGGCCTGAAGGGCCGGGCCGAGGAGGAGTCCACCGTCGATGACGTACTCCGACCCGGTGATGAACGACGCGTCCGATGACGTGAGGAACAGGAGTAGACGGCTGACGTCGGTCGGCTCCCCGAGTCGGGGGATGGCGAACGGCTCGGGTGAGTAGAAGTCGGCGATCGCCGCGACTGCGCCGGCTGCTGGTTCGTGGATGAAGGGGGTCGAGATCACGCCGGGGTGGATGGTGTTCACCCGGATGTGGTCGTGGCCGAGCTCGAGTGCTGCCGTTTGGGTGAGGCCTCGCACGGCCCACTTGCTGGCGACGTACGGCGCGTAGTGAGCCGTGCCGCCCAGGCCCATGGCCGAGGCGATGTTGACGATGGCTCCCCCTGCCGCGCGGCGCAGAGCGGGGGCTGCGGCCTTGATGCCGAGGAAGGTCCCTGTGAGGTTGATGTCGAGGATGCGCGACCACGTGGCCTGCTCCGTGTTTTCGATTGTTGCGGGCGGATTCTGCACGCCCGCGTTGTTGACGAGCACGTTCAGGGCACCGAAGGCGCTCTCGGCGGCCAGCACGGCGGCGGACCACGAGCTCTCGTCGGTGACGTCAAGGCGGGCGAAGCGAGCGCGGGTCCCGAGCTCGTCGGCGAGAGCGGCGCCGCGTTCCGCGTCGATGCCGCCGATCACCACGTTCGCTCCCTCCGCGTGAAAGGCGCGCACGTGGCTCGAGCCCTGGCCGCCGGTCCCACCGGTCACGAGCACGGTCTGGTTGTCGAAGCGGGGCATCAGATGTTCCTTCAGTACGGGGGTGAATGACCGGGATCACCAGTGATGAACGGCGGCCAGTGGTGAGCCGGGCGACTCACCATGCCCCCTGACGCTAGGTCGG
The DNA here is from genome assembly GCF_000716435.1 of Streptomyces xylophagus. GTDB lineage: Bacteria > Actinomycetota > Actinomycetes > Streptomycetales > Streptomycetaceae > Streptomyces > Streptomyces xylophagus. Next base: position 489,923 of record NZ_JNWO01000002.1, on the reverse strand, counting down.
CGACAGTGGCGAGTCAAGCCACTCACCTCGTATGCTCGGCCCATGAGCAGAGTCGTGACGACGTATCACCAGCGCGTCGCCCAGGAGAAGCGCGCGCTGATCGTGACGGCCGCGACCGCACTGTTTCTCGAGTTGGGCTACGACCGGACGTCGCTGGCGCGGATCGCGGAGTGCTCGGGCGTTTCGCGGGCCACCCTGTTCAAGCAGTTTCCGAGCAAAGCCGCCCTGTTCGACGCCATCGTGACCGAGTCCTGGTCGACCGCCGACGAGGAGGATCCTCCGTCGGCAGGCAACGTCGTCGACGGGCTCGGCATCATCGGCCGCCGTTACGCCAAGCTGCTGGGCCGTGCCCAGATGACCGACCTGTTCAGGATCGTCATCGCCGAGCTGCCACGGTTCCCCGAGCTGGCCCATGCGCAGTTCTCGCACGGGAAGATGCCCTACTTCGAGTCCGTACGCAGCTACCTCCAGGCTGAGCACGAGGCGGGAACGGTGCGGGTCGAGGACGTGGACCTCGCAGCCACCCAGTTCCTGGGCATGATCTCCAACTACGTCTTCTGGCCGACCCTCCTGGTGCCGGGCTGGGAGGTGAGCGCCGAACGCGTCGCTCAGGTGGTCGACGAGGCCGTCCGCACCATGGCCGCCCGGTACGCCACGACCGGACCAGGGACGTCCACCAACGACTGAGCCCCGCCGACCGCGACAGAGTCCCGCCCGCCTACAAGGACGACCAGTTCCTGATGAGCCCCGAAGGCGGAACGTACCTCCCCGACACCGTGGCCAACTGGAAGGCCAACTGGAGGACGTACGCGGGCTGACCCGCGTCGCCACAGCGCTGTAACCCCGGGCCGGTGACCGACGTCACCGGCCCGGTGACACGGCCCCGAATGCCCGTGCACAGCAGCAGGACAAGCCCGAACTCGGAGAGCCCTGAACGAGCGGCGAACCAGGTGACGCCGTCGGCTTGCGCTCGGTGTACTGCTTCTTGCGCTCGGTGTGCTGCTTCACATACGAGACGTCCCCCTGCAACGGCGCAGGTCCCGCAGGTAGCAGGGTTGTCCACGCACGCTCCACGTGCGTCAAGTGAGCTTGTCGTCGATGTCGAGCGAGCCGACGATCGACCGCAGGCTCGCGACGAGGTCCGCAAGGGAAGGGGGGAGGGCACCGGCGCGGGTGATCGCGCAGATCCGGACGCTGTCGGAAGCGTCGGCGATCGGGCGGAACACGACGGTGGGCAGGGAGTTGGTGAACGCGATCGGCCCGGGGTGGATACCCACGTGTCCGCGCGTGGCCACGTGCACGGCCAGTTCGTCGTAGCGACCCACCTCCTCGATGTGGGTATGGGGGACGCCTGCCCGGGTGATGTCCGCCTGCAGCCGGCTCTCGAGGTAGGGGTTGTCGGCGCGCGGAGTGATCAGGATCTGCCGGGTGCGGAGGTCGGTGAGCGCCACCTCCCGGCGGCTCGCCAGCGGATCCGACGCCCGCACGACGGCGACCAGCGGGAACTCGCCGAGTACGGCACTGGAGATCCCGGGTTGCTCGGGGACCGACCAGCACAGGCCCACGTCCACCTCGCCGTCCGCCACGGCGGCGAGTTGCTCGGGTGTGTGCATGGGCACCGGACGCCACCGGCCCCGGGCCTCGTCGTCGTCGGCGGCCCCGCCGGGCCAGACCTCGACCAGTCTGGGCAGGATCAGCTGTCCCAGCTCCGGGGTGTGGGCGACGACGAGGTCACGATGGCCCACCGAGCGCAGGCGGGCGCTCCGATGTGCCTGGTGCAACGCCTCGATGGGCTGCCTGATCGCGGCGGCGAACTCGGCGCCGAAGGGCGTCAGCCGGACCCGCCGACTCGTACGCTCGACGAGCCGACCACCGAGGCTGCGCTCCAGGCCTGCGACGGCCTCACTGACACTGGGCGGAGCCAGCCGCAGACGGTCGGCGGCCCGCCGGAAGTGCAGTTCGTCCGCGACAGCGAGGAAGCACTCCATCTGACGTAGGTTCACGGCCGCTCTCCCGTCACTTCGTGGTGCTCGAACCACGACGAGCAGCTGCACCACTCTGGCACATCGTTCGGTTTTACCGAACGATGGATTCGGTAATCCGCAGTTGATCAGACCTTCGGCTTGGATCGACCATGTCGTCGCGGTGACCGCGAGCCCACCCCGAGGAGATACACCGTAGCCCGAGGGAGGGCACCATGACCGAGACCGTCCGGCGACCGCGGCGGGCCTGGATCGCGCAGCTGGGCCCGCGAGGTGAGGTCGACATCGACCGGGCGGCATCTCCTCGCGCGATCGTCGAGGAGGCCGTCGCACGCGTCGGCACGGGCCCCGTGCGCTGGGCCATCGAACTGAGTTCCCTGGTCGTACGGCGGATCGTCGGCGAGGTGCCGGCCCTCGGCGGTAGCCCGGGCGGAGTCGAGATGCTCCGCCGAGGCAACGAAGCGACCACCCTGCGGGCGCTGTTCACTCTGGTGGAGGGCCCGGCCGTGGCCCCGCCGATCAGTGAGGCGACCTTGGAGGGCATCCGCGAGTTCGTGCACCGGGCCGTACCGCTGGAGCAGGTGTTGCGGGGCGTCCGGATCGGGCACGCGGCGACGACCGAGGCGTTCCTGCGGGCCTGTGCCGAGCTGGTGCACCCGGAGGCAGCGGTCGATGAGGTCACGGCTGTCTCCCGTGAGCTGTTCTCCTACGTCGACGAGCTCTCCGACGCCATGATCCGCACCTACCTCGTGGAGCACGAGGTGTGGAGCACCAGCGCGGCCGCGGCACGGGCCGACATCGTGCGGTCCCTGCTGAGCGGTACCACGACGACCGATGTCGGCGAGGCGTCGCGTGCCCTCGGCTACGACCTGCGGCGGACCCACGAGGCAGTGGTGGTGTGGTCGGACGCCCCGAACAAGAGCTCCGCGCTGCAGGCGGCGGCGATCGAGGCGCTCCGGACCCGGGGTGCCACCGCGACGCTGGTCGTCCCCGTGGCCACGGGGCGGTTGTGGGCGTGGGGCACCGTGCCTCCCGGCGGCACACACGGGACCGGTTCGTGGAAGGCCATCGGGGAGGCACTGTCCCGGCAGCAGATGCAGGCGGCCTTCGGGACCCCGGGCGACGGAGTCGCGGGCTTCCGCCGCTCTCACCGTGAGGCCGAGCGCGGGGAGAGGGTCGAGCGACTGCGGCGCGAGGCCGCGCGGGTTCCGAGATACGCGACCGCCTACGCCGACATCGCCGCCGTCGCGCTCCTTGCCACCGATCTCGACGCGGCCGGTGACTTCGTGCGACGTGAACTCGGCGGGCTTGCCGTCCGCAGTGCGCCGATGGCGGCACTGCGGACCACGCTGTTCCACTACATCGACGCCGAGCGCAGCCTCGTGGATGTCGCCCGACGCCTGCACGTGGCCAGGGGAACCGTGACCTACCGCGTGAAGCGGGCCCAGGAGGTGCTGGGACACGACATCGAGGACCGCCGCTTCACCCTCCACACGGCCCTGGCACTCGCCGAGGAACTGGGGGACGCGGTCCTCCTGCCTCAGGACCCTCAGGACATCGCGCGGTGAGTCCGGCTCCCGGTCGCGGCCCGGACCGATCCGGCAGACCAACCGGGACCGCAATCCTGAGCCACCAGACCAAGCGGCAACACCGAGGGCTTGGCTTTACTCGTGGTGCCGGACACCGTGGTCCACGAGGCCACACCTGCCGGCGGCATACGGATTCAAGCGCCCGGGAGGCCTACGATGATCGACCGAGAAACCTTTGTCGAACTGATGAGCGGGGTATGTGCCCCGGTCACCGTGGTCACCGCGATGAGTGCCGACGGACATCCGCAGGGCAGTACGGTGTCGAGCTTCGCCTCGCTCTCCCTCGATCCCCCGCTGGTGAGCTTCGCTCTGGACCGGGCCTCGGCGCTGTTGCCCCACCTCCAGCCGGGCGACGGGGTGGGCGTGAACATCCTCGGCGCCGGCCAGCACGAGCTGGCGTCGACGTTCGCCCGCCCCAGCCGAGGACCCGGCCTGAAGTTCGACGGCGTCGACTGGACCGTCCGCTCCGGACTCCCCCACCTGCCCGAGTCGGCCGGCTGGACGGCGGGACGCGTGGAACGCCACGTGGACGGCGGTGACCACGTCCTGCTGGTCGTGCGCGTCGAGGAGGCCGAACCGACCCCCACGGCCCCGCTGACCTACGCACGCCGAGCCTTCGGCACCCACGCCCCGCTCGCGGTCGCCGGCTGACCTCCCGGTCGCCGACCGGCCCGCACCCCGTACGCCCCCTCCACCGGAGTGACGACGATGAACATCATCATGGATGGCCCCCGTACCACCGACGCCGCACGCGAGCTGCGGGCCGACCTCGTCGAGCGCGCCGCCGCGCTGCGACCGGTGCTCGCCGACAACGCCGAACTGACCGACCGTGAGCGCGGGGTGCCCGCGAAGAACATCGACGCTCTGGCCGAGGCGGGCCTGCTGTCGCTGATGCAACCCGCCCGCTACGGCGGTCTGCAGACCGACTACCGCACCCTGCTGGAGGTCGGCCGCGAGGTCGGGCGCGCCTGCGGCTCCACCTCCTGGCTGACCTCGCTGCTCAACGCCAACGCGTGGTTCGTCGGGCTTTTTCCCGCCCGGGCCCAGGACGACGTCTGGGCCGACACCCCCCACGCCCGGGTCGCCGGGGTCGTGACGCCCTCGGGTACCGCGCGTGCGGTCGAAGGCGGTTACCGGGTGACCGGGCGCTGGGCCCCCGCCTCCGGGTGCGCCCACGCCGACTGGGCGGTCCTCGGGGTCACCCGGCCGGATGCCGAGGGCACGTCGGACGCCGTCGGCATAGTGCTCGCGCCGATGTCGGAACTGCCCGTCGAGGACACCTGGTTCGTGGCGGGCATGCGCGGAACCGCGTCGAACACGCTCGTCGGCGAGGACCTTTTCGTCCCCGCGCACCGCTTCCACTCCGTCCCCGACGCCGTCGAGGGCCGCTACGCCACACCCTTCACCGACGAGGCGCTCTACCGGGCGCCGTTCGTGCCGGCCGCGGCGCTCGCACTGACCGGGCCCCAACTCGGGTTGGCCGCGGCCGCTGTCGACCTCCTGATCGAAAAGGCTCCGCAGCGGGGTCTGACCCTGACGAACTACACCTCACAGGCCGAGGCACCCACCATCCAGCTCGCCGCCGCGCACGCGGCGTCGCTTGCCGACTCCGCCCAGCTGCACGCCTACCGCGCGGCCACGGACATCGACGAGGCTGCGCGAGCCGGAGTGTTCCCCGACTACCACGCCCGAGCACGCATGCGGATGGACGCGGGAATAGCCGCGGTCCACGCGCGTGAGGCGGTCCGTGTCGTGTGCTCGGCCCAGGGGGCTTCGAGCTTCGGCGACTCCAACCCGCTGCAGCGCATCTGGCGCGACATCGAGACCGGAAGCCGTCACGCCGTCCTCAACCCCGAAGTCGCTGCCGAGATCTACGGGAAGTCGCTGTTCGGCATCCGGGGCACCGTGACCGCGATGGTGTAGCACGATCTTCGCCGTCGGCCGATCCACGGCACCGTCGTTCCGAGAGCGTGACCAGGGCCCCATCGCCGCCCTCGTCAGGCCTGACTCCTCGCTCTTCGGCACCGCGACCGACGCGCCGAACCTGAAGAAGCTGATCGACGACCGCGCGAGCAACGGCAACAGCCCGACTCACCAAGGACCGCGCCCCGGCGCACCGTGCGCGGCGTTTCCTGCGAGCTTCTTCGAAGGACATCCATGGACAAGACATCACCCACCGCGGCCCGCGCCGTGGCCGACATCGAAGACGGCGCTTCTCTCGCCGTCGGCGGCTTCGGCCTGTGCGGCATCCCCAGCACACTCATCTCCGCCCTGTACAGGCAGGGAACGGGCTCGCTGCGCGTGGTCTCCAACAACTGCGGTACCGACGAGCACGGCCTGGGCATCCTGCTCGGCGCCGGCCGCATCGCCCGCGTCACCGGCTCCTACGTCGGTGAGAACAAGGAGTTCGCCCGCCAGTACCTCACGGGTGAGATCGAGGTCGAACTCGTGCCCCAGGGCACCCTCGCCGAACGCCTGCGCGCGGGCGGCTGCGGCATCCCCGCCTTCTACACCCCCGCCGGCGTGGGCACCCCTCTCGCCGACGGCGGTATCCCGTGGCGCCACCACGCCGACGGCTCCGTCGCCATCGCCTCGCCGACGAAGGAGACCCGCACCTTCCACGGCCGCGACTACGTCCTGGAGGAGTCCATCACCTGCGACTTCGCCCTGGTCCGTGCGGCTCGCGGCGACCGCCACGGCAACCTCGTCTTCGACAAGTCCGCCCGCAACTTCAACCCGCTGGCCGCCATGGCAGGCCGCGTGACCATCGCCGAGGTCGAGGAACTGGTCGAACCGGGCGTCCTGAACCCGGACGCGATCCACGTGCCCGGCGTCTTCGTCCAACGGGTCGTGGCCCTCACCGAGCGGCAGGCGTCCGACAAGCACATCGAGAAGAGGACGGTGGCCGCCTGATGGCCTGGACCCGCGACGAGATGGCGGCCCGAGCCGCGGCCGAACTCCGCGACGGCGACTACGTGAACCTCGGCATCGGACTGCCCACCCTGGTACCCGCCCACGTGCCCAAGGAGGTGCACGTCGTGCTCCAGTCGGAGAACGGCATCCTCGGCACCGGCCCCTACCCGGTCGACGACGCCGTGGACCCCGACCTGATCAACGCGGGCAAGGAAACCGTCACCGTCCTGCCCGGCGCCGCGTTCTTCGACTCCGCGCTGTCGTTCGGCATGATCCGCGGCGGCCACATCGACACCGCGGTCCTCGGCGCCATGCAGGTCTCCGCCCACGGCGACCTCGCCAACTGGATGATCCCCGGCAAGATGATCAAGGGCATGGGCGGCGCGATGGACCTCGTCCACGGAGCGCGCCGGGTCATCGTCCTGATGGAACACACCGCCAGGGACGGCAGCCCCAAGATCATCGAGGAGTGCGCCCTCCCGCTGACCGGCCGGGCCTGCATCCACCGGATCATCACCGACCTGGGAGTCCTGGATGTCGGCGACCACGGCCTCGTCCTGGTCGAGACGGCGCCCGGTGTCACGACGGAGCAGATCGTCACGGCCACGGCGGCAGCGTTGCGCGTTCCGGAACCACTCGGCCGGACCGCCTGAGACCCTCCGCCGGTCCGATGTTTCCGGACAGCCACCGGGCCGGCGGAGCCCGACCGCCGGACCGGTTGGCCGCAACCCGTTCGGTGCCTTCCGCCTGAACATGGACGAGCGGCTCGACCTGGGGCTGACCGCTGCCGTGCTCCGTCCCCGCACCTCGGTGGGCGCCGCCGACCGATCGGGTACGGGGACGCAGTGAAGGGCTGCGCTGATCTCAACGACCCCCGGGATGAGCGAGGCCGTGTGGCGACGCTCGGCCCGGGGGCCCTCGGTTTCAAGGGTGCTGTCCTGGCCGGATGACGGCCGGTGCAGTCAGGCGTCGGTGGTGTCGGTCGGTGTCGCCTCACCGCCAAGCATGGCGAGGGTGAGCACGTTGCCGGAGATGCCCCAACCGCCGTCGGGGACCTCTTCGATCAGAACCATGGTGGTGGCGCGGGCGCGCTCGCCGTAGAGCTCGACGTACAGCTCGGTGGTGCGGGTGACGATCTCCTCCTTCTGCTTCGGGGTGAGGGTCTTCTCGAGGACCTTGAAGTTCGCGAAAGGCATGGCTGGTCGTTCCTTCTCTCAGTGGGGCGTTATAGGGAGCTGCCTGCGGTGAGCAGGCTGTCCAGTCCGATGCGGCGGAAGAAGTCGGCGCGGATGCGGTCGGCGACCGCTGACACGACTTCGCTGCCGTCCCGGCTGGGGTCTATGTGGGTGCGCAGAGGCCGGGTGCCGTGCTTCATCGCGACCAGTCGCGCGACGGCTTCGGCGACCTCGGTCACATCGGCGTCCGAAGGGATGAGCGCGGCCAGGCGCTTGCCCAGATCGCTCATAAGGGGTTGGTGACGCTGGTCATAGGCCTCCGCACGGTCGACGTCGGCGGGGGCGCCCGCGTGGGCGAAGTGGTTGGTGCCGGTGGTGAACGCACCGGGCACCACGATCGCGGTGTCGATGCCGAACGGGAGCACCTCGGCGGCGTAGCTGACGGCCAGGGCGTCCATCGCGGCCTTGGCGGCGAAGTACGGGGCCAGGAACGGGGGGCAGCCGCCGCGGGTGCTGGAGCTGCCGATCCACACCAGCAGCCCCGAGCCCTGCTCGCGCAACGTCGGCAGGGCGGCGCGGTTGACGCGCTGGGTGCCCAGGACATTCACGTCGTACAGGTCCGCGAACTGCTCGGTGGTGAACGCCTCGGCGGCGCCCAGGACCATGTGCCCGGCGTTGTGCACGACCACGTCCAGCCGGCCGCGCTCGGCGAGGATCCGGTCGACCGCGGCGTCGGCGGAGTCCTGGGAGGTGACGTCCAGCTCGACGGCGTGGACGTCGGCCCGGTGGTCGGTGCCGTAGCGCATCAGGTCGGCGGCCGCGGTCGCGTTGCGGGTCGCGATCTGGCGGATGCCCGCGTACACGGTGTGGCCGGCGAGGGTCAGAGCACGCACGGACAGTGCCCCGATGCCGCTGGAGGCCCCGGTGACGAGGATGACCTTCCCTGTTTCGTCGTTCGCCATGACAGGGCCTTTCGCGTTGATCGATGAGGTGGCTGCGGGGCGTTCTGCGGGGTTCAGACGATTCCGCCGTTGGCGCGGATGACCTGTCCGTTGATCCAGTGGCCGGCCGGGGAGGCCAGGAACGCGACGACCTCGGCGATGTCGGCCGGGGTACCGAGGCGTTCCAGCGGGGGCTGGGCGGCCAGGCGGGCGATGGTCTCCTCGTTCTTGCCGTCCAGGAACAGGTCGGTGGCCGTGGGGCCGGGCGCGACGGTGTTGGCGGTGACGTCCCGGCCCCGCAGCTCCCGGGCCAGGATCAGCGTCAGCGCCTCGACCGCGCCCTTGCTGGCCGCGTACGCGCCGTAGCCCGGGAAGGCCAGCCCCACCACGGACGTGGAGAACGTCACGATCGCGCCGCCGGGGCGCACCCGACGGGCGGCCTGCTGGAGGACGACGAACGTGCCGCGGATGTTGGTGCGGTGCAGGTTGTCCAGGACGGCCAGGTCCAGCTCGGCGATCGGAGCGAGTTGCATCCGCCCGGCCGCGTGTACGACTACGTCGACGCCGGCGCCGAATTCTGCTTCGGCCGCGTCGAACAAGGCCGCGACCGCGCGTTCGTCGGCGACGTCCGCGCGCACTGCGATCGCCCGGCCACCGCCGGTGAGGGCCTCCTTCACCGCGGCTTCGGCTTCGTCCTGGTTGCCGGCATAGCCGACCACTACGGCGTACCCGTCGGCGGCCAGCCGGCCGACGGTCCGGCGGCCGATGCCGCGCGAGCCGCCGGTGACGACCGCGACACGGGGTGAGGCGGCGGGCTGGGCCGAGGCAGCGGTCCCGTCGGGGGAAGTGGGGACAGGCATGGCTGACTCCTGTGGTGGATGGGGGGGCGGGCCGCGGTCTTGCCGTTGCCCTGCTGCGTCCTCCACGATCGGCCGTTCCCCCATCCCCAGCCAGGGCTGCGTCTACCCAGGGGATGCCACCCCCTGGCTGCGCTCCGGCGTACGAGCGACCATGGAGCGGTGAACCTTCCAGAACTCGGTGCTTTCCTCAGGACACGCCGCGACCGCATCCGCCCCGCCGAGGTCGGTCTCCCCCAGGGCCCGCGCCGGCGCGTCCCCGGGCTGCGCCGCGAGGAAGTCGCGCAGCTGGCAGGGCTGTCGGCCGACTACTACACCGAGCTGGAACGCGGCAGCGCAAAGAACGGCGTGCAGCCCTCGGCCCAGACCCTGGCCGCCCTCGCCCGAGCCCTGCGCCTGAACGGCGACGAGCGCGACCACCTGTTTCACCTGGCCGAACGGCCGATACCCCCGTCAGCACACGGACCATCGGCACACGTGCAGCCCGCGCTCCTCGGACTCCTGGACCGGCTGTCCAACACCCCCGCGCGCGTCATCACCGACCTGCACGAAACCCTGGTGGAAAACGACCTGGCCCTTACCCTGCTCGGCAGGTCCCCGGCACACCGCGGCCCGGCGGCGAGCCTCGTGTACCGCTGGTTCACCGACCCGCAGGCGCGCGAGATCTACCCGCCCGAGGACCACCCGCAGCACTCCCGGGTGTTCGTGGCCGACCTGCAGGCAGCGGCCGCCCGGCGCGGCCGGGACGCGGAGGTCACGAAGATGGTCGCCGTGCTGCGCCGCCGCAGCCAGGAGTTCGCAGCCCTCTGGGACACCCACGACGTGGCGGTGCGCCGCATGGACCACAAGAGGATCGTTCACCCCATGCTCGGCGTCATCGAACTCGATTGCCACAACCTCCTCAGCGAGGACGGACAGCAACGCCTGCTGTGGTTCACCGCCCCGCCCGGAAGCCCGGGAGCCGAGCAGCTGGAACTGCTGTCTGTCGTAGGGACCCAGGAGCTGAGCGTCACGGAGGGCACGGCACCGGAGAAGTTGTCCGCGGCCGAATCCGGACCGCAGCGCTGACCCGCGCCGCGGAGGGAAGAGCACCTTCCCGGCAAGGCGTGACGGCCCCTGCTCCGGTCCCGGGTCGTGAGCGGCGACTTCAAGCACGTGGAGGCGCACGACTGCCCAAGGTCCGCCTTCGCCGCCCGGCGGGGTCCCCGTGGCGGAGTTGCCCGGGACGCTTCGGCGTACCGGGCTACGTGCGTGAGCGTCAACGCCGGGGCTCGAGTGAAGCGCCTACCGCGTGGCTTCGTCGGTGCCGGCGGGTCGTAAGTGCGGTCGCCGTCGACTTCCGGGCCGCCCACCGGCGGGAAAGCGAACGGCGGGCGGCCCGGTCGGGTGCGGTCAGGGTGCGAGCACGACCGTCTTGCCGGGCAGCCTCCCGGCGCCGGCATCCTCATGCACGGCGGCCAGGTCGGCCACCGGGCGGTGGTCGGCGACGTGGACCTGGAGCTTGCCGGCATCCACCTTGGCGACCAGTTCGGTCAGCTGGGCGCCGTCGCTGCGGACCCACAGGCTCGCGCTGCGCACCCCACGAGCGGGGTCCTCGGGAATCGGGCCGGCTGTGCTGGCGGCGACCCCGCCGTCGGCGACGTAGTTCGTCAACTGCGCGAGCTCCTCCGGGGAGACGCGCACATGGTTCACCACGACCTGGAAGGGACCGGCCACGGCGGCCGGGCCCGCGGCGAGGTCGAGGGGGCCTACGACCCGGTCCGCGCCGTAGCCCCGAAGGCGGTCGGCGTGCTGCGGCGCGTCCACCGCCGTCACGTGCGCTCCCGCGTCGACGGCGAGCTGCACCACAAGGCTGCCCACCGCGCCCCCGGCCCCGTTGACCAGGACGCTCTGGCCGGGCTTCAGCTCGGCGAGCTCGAACGCCGTCTGCCATGCCGCCAGGCCGGTCAGGGGCAGCGCCGCGGCGTCGACCAGCTCGGTCGTCCGGGGCGCCGGGGCCAGGGACTCGGCCGGGGCGAGCACGTACTCGGCGGCGCCGCCGGCGGAGTCGAGGGGCAGCATCGCCACGACCCGGTCGCCGACCTCCAGGCCGGTCACGCCCGCGCCGAGTTCGGCGACGGTGCCCGCCAGGTCGATCCCCGGCACGTACGGGAGGGTTATCGGGATCATCTCGGCCAGGACACCGGCGCGGATGTGGTCGTCGACCGGGTTGAACGACGTGGCCGCCACCCGCACCAGCACCTGCCCGGTGCCGGGGACCGGACGGTCGACGTCCTCGTATCGCAGGACCTTGCTGCTGCCGAACTCGTGGAAACGCATTGCCTTCATGGCACTTTCCTCCAGGGTGTATCGGTGCCGTCGCCAACGGATGAGGCGATCCGGCGGGAAGGTGAAGCGGGTCGAGGCGCTCAGGTCAGCTGCAGCGACCGGGTGGAATTGCCCATCACCATGCGGTCGATGGCGCTCACGGCGCTGCCGGGATCATCGGCGGCACCGACGGTGAGCAGCAGCGGGACGAAGTGGTCGGCCGTCGGATGGGCGACTGCGGCGCCAGGTGCCTTGTTGCGGTAGTCGGTGAGGGCGTCGGCGTCGCCCCGGGCGAGGGCGTCGACGGCCCATTCGTCGAAGGCCGCGGTGTGCGCGGCGAGCTCCGGCCGGTGGAAGACGGCGAAGCTGTGCGTCATGAAGCCCGAGCCGAGAACGAGGATGCCTTCGTCGCGCAGCGGCCGCAGGCGTGCTCCGAACTGGAGCAGTGCGCTGGGGTCGAGGCTGGGCATCGACACCTGCACGACCGGGATGTCGGCTGCGGGATACATCGCCATGAGCGGGATGAAGGCGCCGTGGTCGAGACCGCGGTCGGCGAACTCGTGCACCGGCGTCCGGCCCAACAGGCCCGTGAGTCGCCGCGCCAGGTCGGTGGCGTCCGGGGTCGCGTAGGGAAGCGTCTTGTAGCGCGGGTGGAAGCCGCTGAAGTCGTAGTGGAGCGGGGTACCGGCCGCGGCTCCCGATATCACGACCGGTGCCCGTTCCCAGTGGGCCGAGATGACGACGACCGCCCGGGGTCTGGGCATCGACCGGGCCCAGTCGAAGAGGTCGCCGAGCCACTGCGGATCGTCGAGGGTGAACGGGGCGCCGTGACTGACGAAGAGGCTGGGCAGCGGCCCGTCGGAGGGGTTCCACACCCGCTGCTCGCGTGCCTGTGGCAGGACCCGGGCAAGGAGGTCGTCGTACGCCGCGGCTGGTGTACGCGACGGAAAGGTGGAGGCCAGGCTGCTCGCGGTGGTCATCGAAATCAGCTCCTTGACTTGCCCCGGCATGTATTTTCACTTGCCTTGGCAAGTCATAACGTAATCCATGATGAGTTGCCTGGGCAAGTGATCCGAGTTGCCGGGGCAAGTATGATGGGGCTCATGGACACTCAGTCGCCCTGGCTCGACGCCGACCAGCAGGACCTGTGGCAGGCGCTCCTCACGGTCGTCATCGCTCTCCCTGCGGCCCTCGACCGTCAGTTGCAGCGAGACGCGGGCATCTCCAACTTCGAGTACGGGGTCCTGGCTCAGCTGTCCATGGCCGACGACGCCACGATGAGGCTCAGTGACCTGGCCCGGGTCTGCGACAGCACCCAGCCCCGCCTGTCGAAGGTGATGGATCGCTTCGAGGCCCGCGACTGGGTCGCCCGTCGGCCCGACCCCGGCGACGGTCGATACACCCTCGCCACCCTGGCCGACGCGGGCCGGCAGAAGCTCGTCGAGAGCGCACCGGAACACGTCGCGCAGGTGAAGCGGCTCGTGTTCGATCCACTCAGCGCCGCCCAGCGCCGCCATCTCGAGGCCGCACTCACCCGCATCGCCGCTACCGTGCGCCGGGAAATCGAAGGAGCTTGAGCGCACTCCTCAGGCGGGGTCATCAACTCCGTCGCCGCCGTGGTGGAGCCGGTAGTGCTGGGCGAGAAGATCACGTCCGTAGTCGTTGCCGTTGGGGGCCCGCACGATGGTGTGGACGTGGAAGCGGGCGGGCTCGGGATTGGTGAGGAAGACACCTGGGTGGTTGTCGTACTCGACCAGCAGCACGGGTGAGTGGATCCGGTAGTAGAAGGCGCACTCGTCGTCGTGGCCGCCGCGCCAGGCGAACCGTGTCTCGTCGAAGTGCTCACGGACGAGCGCCAGGGTGTGCTCGGCCTGTGGCAGGGGGAGCCGGTCGAGATAGACCCGGATCAGCTCCACCAGACCGTCACGCTGGTCGGCCGACAGGCTCGCCGCGACGATCCCCTCGGGTGGCAGGACGAGGTTGTCACTGCCCGCGCCGGCGAGATGCCGGCCGTTCCAGGGTCCGGCGAGTTCCGGGGGCAGGTCCTCCGTGCGCAGTGAGGACCCCATCAGGAACTCGCCCGCCCGGTCGGGGTCCAGGGTGCGGCGGAACGTCAGCGCGACCTCGGTCTCGTCGCCGAAGGCCGTGATGCCCTCGAACCGTCCCGTCCCGGTCGTCGGCTCGGCACCGAGGAACACGGGGGCGAGCACCACCTGCCCTCCGACGAAGACGCAGTGCAGGTCCACGTGATGACCCATCAACTGCCATCCCCACGGGGAGTCGTCCGAAGGAGTCCCGAAGACGGTGAACCAGTAGGCGAACTCCGTGAGGGTGTCGCGGTAGTCGTCAATGAGCTCGCCCAGGTGCTCGTTGAGTGCCATCGCCGCTCGCAGCTGGGCGTAGCCGGCAGGGCTGAGGCTCGCTTCCACGACGGCGAGCGCGCGGTCGCGGTCACGGTCGGCGAGCCGCTCCAGGCGCATTCCCTTCGGGTGCCAGGTCGGGATCGCGTTCGTCCACAACCGCCATTCCGGGGCGTCCATCGGCAGGGCGGCGACCACCCTCTGGTGGGGCGCAAGCCCGTCGAGGTAGGCCCGGGCCGCCACGACGGCGGACTTCGGGGAAGCCCCCGCGTCGTTGAGACGGTAGAGGCCCGGGCGCGGGGTGCCGTCCTCGGTGATGCCGATGTAGGGCTCTCGATGACGGCGCAGGCCGGCGGTCAACTCGTAGGCCGCCTCCGGGGGAAGCAGGTCGTCGAACAGATGGGAGTCGACGATCGGCAGGGCGCTCCGCGTGGTCGGCAGGGGGAAGTCTTCCCGACGGCGTTGGCGGGTCATGGGTCTCCTTACTCAATGGGGACGGCGAGGACGTCGCCCGGTACGAGGAAGCGGTTCTCGATCCGCCGGGAGGCGATGAGCCAGTGGCGCTGCTCCGTGCCCGGCTCGCCGACCCGGACGAAGCGGTCGAACACGTCGGCGACCAGCACCGGAACGGTCGTCGGCAGCGGAGGCTCGCCGTCCTGCGCGTAGAGGACCAGCGCGGATACGGCTTCGACGAGGTCGGTCTCGTGACGGAGGATGTGGAAGTTGGACATCAAGTGACGGGAGACCCGCGGCCCCCGTGCGGTGCGTTCGCTGTACACGCCGTTGATCTCGTCGGTGCCGCGGAAGGTCCGGCGCGAGAACGTCAGCTCCGCGTCGGCGGTGAAGAAGCCGGAGGCCGCCGAGCCGTCACTGTGGTCGATCTCGAACCACAGCGCCGTCACCAGCATCGACAACTCGGTGTGCACGAGGGCGAGGGGCGAACTGCGGGGACTCCGAGGGTGCGTGGTCATCGGCCGACCGCCTTCCTCGGGGTGCGTACGTCGCTCACCAACGCGTGTGCGCCCTGGCGCAGCATCGCGGTGTCGGCCCCCAGGACGAGGAAGTCGTACCCGCGACGATCCAGCAGTTCCGACGCGTTGCCCGAGGCCGTGGTCCCCAGCGTGACGTGGTGATCGGCGCAGCGCCGTTCGGCCGCTACGACGAGGTCCGCGAGCCGGTCGTCACCCTCGCGGAACCGGCCGGAGACCGCGAGATCGGTCGGGCCGATGAAGACCGCGTCGATGCCTGCGACCTCGCCGATCTCGACGATCGCGTCGAGGGCTCCGACGCTCTCGGCCTGGACCACGAGACGCACCTCGTCGTTGCCGGCACGCAGGTAGTCACCGAGGGCGTCGAGTCCCCACCGGCCGGCCCGTCCGGAGTTGCTGGCCCCACGTCGCCCGAGCGGCGGAAACCGTGTCGCTCCTACGGCGTCCCGCGCGCCGGCGACGTCATCGATCTGCGGGACGAACAGGCCGGCCGCACCGGCGTCCAGCGGCACCTGGACGTCACGTGGTGCGATGCCGGCGACCCGGACGAAAGGCGCGACCCCGCAGCCACGCGCCAGCCCGATCATGGTCGACATCGTGCGGGTGTCGATCACGCCGTGCTCGGCGTCGATCACGACGAAGTCGAACCCGGCGAGTGCGAGCAGCTCGACGCTCTCCGGTGCGGGGAGCTTGACCCAGGCTCCGAGCCGGGGGAACGCGTCGCCCGTCACGGCCGGGTTCCCTGGTAGTCGCCGGCGTTGAGCACCCAGCCCTTCGCGAGGAAGTCCTCACGCGGTGGGGCGAAGACGTCGATGAGCGTGTGCGGGCCCGCGCCCACGGCGCGGGTGGTGTGCACGACGGTCGGCGGGATCAGTGTCATCGAGGGGCTGCCGACCCGGACGTGCTCGTCGTCGCGCCACTCACTCATCCGGGGAGTCCACGGAACCCTGAGGTGATGCGCGTAGTCCCCCGCGAGGGTCACCGACATCTGCTCGAAGTCCTCGTGGGAATGCGGCGACAGCCGTTCGGTGTCGCGCGGCCCCTCGTGCACCGGAAACCAGTTCACCATCAGCGACGCCGTACGGAAGATCCGGCCGAGGCGCCCCTCCTCGTCGGGTATGTCACGCAGGCGATGTACCCAGATCCCGTCACCGCCGCCCGCGGCGGCCTCCGGCAGTGGTACGGCCCTCGGGTCAGCCCCGGCGACATGGTTGACGGCCCGTCTCATCTGCTCGTCGCAGCGGGCGGTGAACACCCGCGTCACCGTCGTCGACGACGCCGCACGCACGGTGCTCGTGCCGGCCGGTACGACGACGAGCGCGGGCTCGGACACCGACACGCCCGCCTGACCGTCGTGCTCCACAACCACCACCGCGTCGTCCTGGACGAGCAGCATGTACTCGTCGGGCAGGGTGTGCTCAGCAAGGCGGTCGCCCGCTTCGAGCTCGGTGATCGCCACCACGAAGTTCCGGCCGCACACCGACCACGTCCGACTGCCGCCGGCCGAGACCAGGTCCGGATCACGCTCCGAGATCTCGTCGACGACGGGGCTTCCTACGATTGCGGCGCTGGTCATCGGCCCTCTCCTTCGGCACTGCGTGGACGACACGAGCTTCCGGCCTACCCGGCCACAGAACAATCGCGAGTTTCCGAGCGCACCGATCGGCTGAACCGAACCATCCAAGGAACGCCGGCTGCTCCGGCGGCAGCACGCACCACAATCGGGCACCGTCCGCCGCGACCAAGGCCGTGGGCATCGCCCCTCGTACACAACAGGGCGCGCCCCGAGCTCCCTTGGCGAAAATGAACCCCAACTGGGCTGTCAACGCAGGGGGTTCACCACGGGAGGTTCCCGGATCGGTCGATGAACTGTCCCGTCGGCCCGTCCGGGCCGATCGTCGCGAGGGTCACGATGGACTCCGCGCCGTCGGCGACGCTGTGTCCGAGGCCGCCGGTGAAGTCGGTCGCGGTCTGCCCGGGGTCCGCCGCGTTGACCTTCACGTCCTTCAGTTCGTTGGCGTACTGCGTCGTGAGCATCGTGACCGCGGCCTTCGAGGCGCAGTAGAGGGGCAGGGCGTACCGCGACTCGATCCGCGCCGGGTCCTGGGTCATACCGAAGGAGCCCATCCCGCTGGACACGTTGACGATGACGGGGTTCGGCGACCTGCGCAGCAGCGGGAGGAAGGCGTGGGTGACGCGCACGATCCCGACGACGTTCACGTCGAGCACGGCGCTCACGTCGGCCGCGGTGTACTCCTCGACGGGGCCGACCTTGCCGAGGACGCCGGCGTTGTTGACCAGGACGTCGATCGTTCCCTCCTGCGCGGCGACATCCGCGACCGCGGCCCGGACCGAGGCGTCGTCGGTCACGTCGATCTGAACGAACCGGGCGCCGAGTGACTTGGCCGCGGCCCGACCGCGCTCGCGGTCGCGGGCACCGAGGAGGACGGTGTGCCCCGCCTCGACGAGGCGACGAGCGGTTTCAAGACCGAGGGACTTGTTGGCCCCGGTGATGAATGTGGTGGTCATGCTGGCTCCTCCTGCTCCGGACAGCACGGTCGTGCGCTGTTCACGCACTCCATGCTGGGTTCCCGGGAGGATCGGCGGGAGCTACGGGACTTCCTGGTACGGCGCGTACCACCCAGCAGCCTGGCCTTCATTTCTGAGGAGACATCCTCTGGACCCCGATGGCCGCAAGGAATTCGAGTTTGCTGCGGGCGTCGGTGCCTGGCTGCGGCGTGTACACCACGAGGCGGAGGTTCGTGTCCTGGGTGGCGAGGATGTCGGAGTTCATGGCGATGTCTCCGACATCCGGGTGCTGGACGAGTTTGTGCGCACTCTGGTGACCGCCCACCGCTCGGCGGCTCCACAGCTCGCGGAACCGTGGGCTGAGGTTCAGCTTCGACACCAACGCCGTGAGGTCGGGATCGTCGGGGTACCGGCTCGTCGTCGCGCGGAGGTCGGCGACGAGGGACTCCTCGAACGCCGCCCGCTCGGCCGCCGTCTGCCGGACCCGGGGCAGCTCACCCAGGAACTGCCAGACCAGGACGTTGCGATCTCCCACACCGTGCACCGTGGGATCGCCGAACGCGGCCGCGAACAGCGGATTCCAGTGCAGCAACTGCCAGGTGGCGTCGTAGATCGCCAACGGGTTGCCGGCGAGCTGGTCCACGATCCGGTACAGGCTCCCCGGGATCATTCGCGGAACCCGGGTCGGATCCGCCGCGTGACCTGCCATGCGCAAAAGGTGGGCATGCTCGTCGTCGGACAGATGCAGGGCTCGAGCCAGGGCCGAGCAGACCTGCGCCGAGGGTGTCGCCACTCGTCCCTGCTCCAGCCGGACCACGTACTCGACCGAGATGCCGGCCAGCGTCGCCAGCTCCGCGCGCCGCAGACCGGGGACCCGACGGGGTGAGCCGTGTGCGAATCCCACCGTCGCGGGATCCAGCCGGTCCCGCCACGCCCGTAGCGCGGCACCGAGTTGATCCATGCACACCATCCTCCCGCAGACCCCGCCCCGCTGGGTGGTACGCGCTGTACCACGAAGCCCCGTAGCTCCCGCCGACGCTCCCGGGGGCTCAGTGTCGAGTGGTGAACGGCGCACAACGACGCTGTTCGGAGTCAGGAGGAGCAGGCATGACCACCACGTCGAACCGCTACGTCACCGTGCTGTGGGAGGCCCGGGCCAGATCCGGGAAGGAGGACGCGATGAAGGCGTTCATGACAGCCGCCGTCACCGCATCGCGCCACGACGCGGGCAACATCGACTACGAGGCCCACCAGGTCGAGGGAGAACCGGGCACGTTCGTCATCTTCGAGCGCTGGGAGAGCCGCGAGGCCCTCGAAGACCACCTGCGGGCACCCCGCATGCAGGACCTGGTGCCCCGACTGCTGGAACTGATGGACGGCGGCATCGAGGACGGGATCCGCTTCCTGCACCCGTTCCGCCCGGCACGGTAAGCCCCCCACGCCCGATGCCTATTACCGGTGGGCAGCGCTCTTCAGCGGTGAGGACTCCCCTCCTCGTAGGTGATGTCGTAAGGGGCCGCGATCGGATTGATCTTCACGGGGTCCAGCCGCCCGTCGGTCAACACGGTGGGCCCTGCCTCGAACAGGTCCTCGAGGTAGTGCTCCCAGCCACCGGGTGAAGAGATCTGCAGGACTCGCGGCGGTGGGTCGGAGGCGCGGCGGAGTGCGTGCGGAATGCCGTGGGGCAGCAGTGCGAAGGAGCCCCTCGGTGCGAGGTGGACCGCGTCGTCGAACGCGATCTCCAGGACTCCGTCGAGGACGTAGATACCCTCGTCCGCACGGTGATGGGTATGGCGCGGGATGTCCCTCTCCAGGGTCACCTCCAGCAGCGAGAACCGTCCTTCGGTGTCATCGGTCATCGCCTTGACGCAGAACGCGGGCGGCAGCGGGATCCGCCCCGGCCGGGCGGCACCCGGCGCCAGCAGGATGAACCGTTCGTCAGCCATGGACGCGCCCCTTCGTGTTCCCGCTCTTCTCACCCTTGCCGCCGAACGCCTCCGTGCGGATGAGGTCGAGGAAGCTCGGGGTGTCCTGCGTGGTGCGTACGTCGATGAAGGCGCGCACATGCCGATCGTCGACGGCCTGCCGCAGCAACTCGTGCGCGAGATCGGCCCGCGCGGTGTACCGGCCGGGGAGGCGCTCCCGGCCGACCTGGTAGTCGCTGACCGCGTTCCGGTCGAACAGGCCGCCGGGACGGATGACCGTCCAGTCGAGGTCGGTCTCGCGGACGATCTCCTCCATGCGCCGCATGTCGTCGTACACGGTGCGCCCCATGAAACGTACGACGGACGGCTCCAGCACCTTGCGGAACAGCAGGCCCTCGCCGGGCGCCGCCGTCCCGAAGAGCACGGTCGAGGTCACGCCGACGACGCGTCGGACACCGTGTTTGGTCATGGCCTGTGTGATGTGGCCGATGCCGACGGAGTACACGGTGACCGGGCTTCGGCCGTACGGGACGCCGAGCGCCGAGATCACGGCGTCCTGCCCGGCCACCGCGCGTTCGACCGCGGCGGAGTCGTGCACATCGGCCTCAACCACCCGCAGTCGCGGGCCACTTACCGGAAAGGCCTCGGGATGGCGCGTGACGGCGGTGACCATATGCCCTTCCGCGGCTGCCTGTTGGGCGGCCAGCCGCCCGGTCGTTCCGTTCGCCCCGAAGATGACGATGTTCACTGGGTCTCCCCTCTTCAAGTCGGTTCTGCCGACAAGAGGGGCGGGACGGCACCGAGTGTGACGCCGGGGAGCACCGGTGAGACATGGCCGACACTTTCCGACGGGAGGTCACACTCACGACGGCACGGCCGGAGTCAGGTCACCAGGAGGTGGGCGTCTGCGACGGCTGGTTCGGGAACACGGAGTCGCCGCCGAACAGCGGCGCGGGCGCGGACCCAGAAGTCTCCGCCTCGTCCTCGCCGAGCATCATGTCGGGGTCGAACATGACGATCACGGCGGCGACCAGGAGCACGAGGAGCGGGCCGGCGAGCATGACCAGGAGGAACGCGACGAGGTCGGCCGAGGACTGCGCGGACACGACCGGGGCCGTGACGTGGACGGAGACCGCGGCCATGCCGGTGTAGTGCATGCCGGTCACTGCCACGCCCATGACGAGGCTCGCGCCCAGGCTCGCCCACAGCGCGTGGATGGAGACCGCCGCCCACAGGGCCGCGGTGGCGGCGCCGATGGCGATCACGACGGAGAGCAGGACGGTCAGAGTGTCGTAGTGGAGGGTGCCGTTCGTGTGGATGGCGGCCATCCCGAGGTAGTGCATGGCCGCGACACCGAGGCCCGTGACCGCGCCCGCCACGCCCAGGTTCAGCGGCGAACCGCCTCGGTAGCCGACGAGGAACACTCCTACGGCGACCACCGCGATCGCCACGGCGAGACTCAGGAGCGTCTTCGTCGTGTCGTAGCGGACCAGCGCGCCCTGGACGCTGAAGCCGATCATGGCGATGAAGTGCATGGTCCATATGCCGCAGCCGATCGACACGGCGCCCAGTGCCAGCCAGCGGGCTCTGTGCTGCGGGCGGCGCAGCGAACGGGTCGTGCAGCGCAGCCCGAGGGCCGCTCCCAGGCACGCCATCAGATAGGCGGCGATGGGAGTCACGGCGCCGTAGTAGAAGTCGGAGACGGTGGCGGAGGCGACGGTCATGGAGGGTTCCCTTCACGTACGTGACGGCGGGCGGCACCGCAGTCGTGGTGTGCCGGCACGGTGACGCGGCGCACGTTCCCGTCGGGCGGACCGCTGGCGTTCCGGGCCATGCCGGGCGCGGGCCGGTGCTCGGCCTCCGGTCGGGAGGGGCACGGGGACTGCGGTGCGCTACGGCAGGGGCGCGCGCGGATCGACCACTCCCGCCCCTGCCGCACGTTCGTACCGGCTCGGCCGGGCGGACCTGTTCGAGCGCGCGGACATCCTGCTGACGGACACAGGACACGGGGAACCGAACGGTCGACTTCAAGCCACCAGGCCGAGTTGTGCATGATTCAATCACGGCGTTCACACATTTCCTACACAACCTGGAGGTGTGTTAGCCGAATCGATACTTCGCCACTACTGCCCATAAAGCCCACCAGCATGGGGAGTTCAGTGACCGGCACTCTGACCGCCGTCGACGTGCAGGATCTCGCCGGTGACGAAGGTCGCGTTCTCCAGGAACACGATCGCGTCGACGACATCGGCGACCTCGCCCATCCGCCCGAGCGGGTGCAGCGCGGCGAGGCTCTCGGACGTCTCCGGGTTCAGGGGAGTTCTGATGACGCCCAGCGCGACCGCGTTGCTGCGGATGCCGCGGGAGGCGTACTCGATCGCGAGTGCCTTGGTGGCGGACTGCAGGCCGCCCTTGGTCAGGGAGGCCAGCACCGCGGGGATCGTGGAGTTGGCGTGATCGGCGAGGCTGGTGCTGATCTGGACGATGTGTCCGGTGCCCTGACGGAGCATCTGCCGGACGGCGAGCTGGGTGAGGTGGAAGAAGCCGGTCAGGTTGACTCCTACGACCCTCTCGTACTCCTCTCGCGAGTAGTCGGTGAACGGCTTGGCGAGGTAGAGGCCGGCGTTGTTGACGAGGGTGTCGATCCGGCCGAACCGCTCGATCGCCGCGGTGGCGACGCGCTCGGCCGTGGCGGGATCGGCGATGTCGCCCCGGACGGTGAGGACGTCCGGGTCCTCGGAGGGCGTGATGCCGCGTGAGGTCGCGACGATGGAGTAGCCGAGCTTTCGGTACGCCTCGACCAGGCCGGCGCCGATGCCCTGCGACGCGCCGGTGATGACGGCGACCTTCTTGACGGGAGTGTCCATGGCGGCCCCCTGGATGGTGACGGTGCGGACCGGCTCGTGTCGGCGGGTCGCGTTCGGGTGGGGCATGCCTACCTGTGCGGGGGCCCGAGGTGGGGGAACTCGGGCAGGTAGTCATGCGGCGGCACCCCGCCGGAGGTGACCTTTCCGTTGGTCAGGAAGGCCATCCGGGCGATGAAGACGTCATCGGTGAGTCCCCGCCCGTTGGGATAGACGGCCGGCCGGTCGCGGTCGTAGCGCAGGACGTCCGGCAGGACGGTGGCGGCCGCCGCGCTCGCCTCGGCGGGTGAATAGCCGTTCCCCTCAAGGATCTTCGACCACGGCTGCAGGTACGTCGCCACGTCGTCCGACGGATGTCCGGCGTTGTACGCGTCCTTGGCGTAGTCGGGATTGATGAACGGGTTGATCGTCGGATGCCCGCCGCGGTCCACCTGGACGAGCGTACCGTCGCGGCGCACGCTCACGGTCGCCCACAGGTGGATCACCGGATCCGGGCCGAGCATGTCGTCGGGCACCTCGAGCGCGATGCACTGCACGTCCTTGTCGGCGAACGCGTCCTGCCCCGTCCACTCAAAACCGTGCAGGGCGCCTTCGGCGTCGGCGAAGAACGGATCGCTGCGTACGCCGGTGAACAGTCGGCAGCGCCCCGCCTGGACGGGCTGCGCCGACGCGTCCAGACCGACCGGTACGGCACTGGCGAACACCTCACCGGCCGGCCCGGCGCTGCGGGCGTCGGCTCCGGTGGCGTAGAAGGCCGTGCCCGTCTGCCTGCCGTCCTTCGTCTCCGTGAACACGAAGGAGAAGGCGGCGTCGGCCTGGTTGTCGCCGTCGTTGTCGATGTTGATGCGGTACACCGCGTCGGGGTGCAGTTCCGAGCTCATCAGGAACGGCGGGGTCGCGCTCATCCCCGTCGCGAAGGGGTTCACGTCGATGATCAACACCGTTCTGCCGGTGTCGCCGGACGCCGGGAAGGCGTACAGGTCGGTGAGGTCCAGGCGCGCGTCGTCGCCGGGGAACTTGAGATAGGCGGCGCTGAAGTGGTTGGACATGGCGATTCCCTCGGTCGGCCACGAGGTGATCGCGCAGTGCGGAGTTCGTCGCCCTGGCGCTGCGACTCGCGGGACGGTGGGTGACTTCGTCCAGCGTCCCTCGGCGCCGGAGACCGTCGCGCCCGTAGAGCTCACTGGTCCGTGCCGTGCCAGATGGCAGGGGGCGGGAACCGGGCGACACCCTGGTCGGCCGTCGGCCAGGGAGGACCACGGGCGCGAGCGACGACCCGGCCGACCGATCCTGGGCGGGGCGACGGCCGAGGAGGCCCGACATGGAGTACCTGGTCACGATGACGACCCGGGTTCCGGGCGGAACACCGGCGGACGAGGTGGACCACCTGCGGGGGCGCGAGGCCGCGCAGACCCGTCAGCCGGCGGCTCGGGGGCGCGTCCTGCGCCTGTGGCGTCCGCCGCCGGAGCCGGGCGAGTGGCGCTCGATCGGGCTGTTCGCCGCCGACGACTCCGACGGCCTGGAGCGGACTCTCGCCTCGATGCCCCTGCGGGTCTGGCGGACGGACGAGGTCACCGCGCTCGGCCCGCACCCCGACGACCCCGGGCGGGGCCGGATTCCGCTCTCGGAGAGCAGCCAGGAGTTCCTGGTCACGCTCGTCGTGGAGGTGCCGTACGGAACGAGCGGCGAGACCCTTGAGGAGATGACCACCCGGGACGACGACCGCGCTGGTGATCCGGCCGCCCAGAGCCACCTGGTCCGGTTGTGGAGGCTGCCCGGCGAGGGGCGGAACCTCGGCCTCTGGCACGCCGCCGGAGCCGGGCAGATGCGGGACGTCCTGCGCTCCCTGCCGCTCGCCGACTGGCTCACGGTCGAGACGGTGCCGCTGACCAGGCATCCCGGCGACCCGGCGAGCGTCCCGGGGTCCGGCGTTTCCAGCGGCTCAACGGCCTGACCGGCACGGCCCAGCAAGGAGGAAGCAGTGAACGAGCTCTCAGGAAGCACCGTTGTCGTCATCGGCGGCAGCTCCGGCATCGGGCTGGAGACGGCGCGCCAGGCCCACGCGGGCGGCTCGAGGATCGTCATCACCGGTCGTGACCAGGCACGGCTCGAGACCGCGCGTGACGAACTCGACGCGTCGGCCGCGACACTCGACCTGGGTGACGCGGCGGGACTGCACCGGTTCTTCGCGGAACTGCCCGCTCCGGTCGACCACGTCCTCGTCGCCGGTGGTGGACCGGTCTACGCGCCGATCGTCGACATGGACTTCGAGCTGGCGCGCAGCGTGCTCGACGAGCATCTGCTCGGATCGCTGCGCATCGCACGGGAGTGCGCGACGTGTGTCCGTCCCGGCGGTTCGCTGACGTACATCACCGGTACGCACGCCCGCCGCCCCGGCGTGGGTCTGAGTATCGCGGCCGTCGCTGCGGCCGGCCTGCCCGCGATCACGGCGAACGCCGCCCTCGAACTCGCCCCGGTCCGGGTCAACGCGATCGCCGCCGGCTTCGTCGACACCCCGCTGTCGGCGCGCCTGCTCGGCGACGAACTGGAGCAGCGCCGCGCGGAGTTGCGTGCCACGCTGCCGATCCGGCGGGTCGTGGGACCGTCGGACGTGGCCGCGCTCGCCCTGCACCTGATGACCAACACGGCCCTCACCGGGGCGACTTACGATATCGACGGCGGCCAGCAGCTCATCCCCTGACCCCAATCTCCTACTCCGGTGTGGCCTCGTACCCGGCGCGGGGCAGGACGTCGCGGAGCTGTCTACGGGAGGTGATCGACAGCTTGGTGAAGATCTTCCGCAGGTGCCACTCGACGGTTCGCGGGCTCAGGAACAGGCGGGATCCGACCTCCGGGTTGGAGAAGCCGTCCTGCACGAGCGACGCGATCTGCTGTTCCTGCGGGGTCAGTTCGTCGCTCGACGAGGCCTCGAACGTGCGCTTGCGCACGGTCTCCCCCGTGGCGAGCAGTTCGCGGCGGGCCCGTTCGGCGAACGCCTCCATACCGATCGACCCGAACATCTCGTGAGCCGTGCGGAGATGGCCGCGCGCGTCGCTCCGCCGACGGCCCCGGCGCAGCCATTCGCCGTACAGCAGGTGGGCACGCGCCAGTTCGGGGCGCAGCTGTGTCCGGCCCAGCCGCTCGATCGCCCTGCGGTAGAGGCGGTCCGCGGGTGCCCCGGTGCTGAGCAGGGCCCGGCAGCGGGCCAGGGTTCCCTGCGCCCAGTCGGTGTCGCACGGCTCCGCCGTGTCCGCGAGTCGAGCGAGCGCGTCACCGGCGACGTCCTCCTCCCCGACGCGCACCGCCGACTCGACGAGTTCGGGCAACACCCAGACGGAGACCCACAGTTCGGCGATCCGGCTGCTGATCTGGGCCGCCGACATCGCCTGTTCGTAGCGGGCGAGGCCGTTGTAGAGGACGGCGGCGGCCCAGTGGGCGGTCGTGACGCCC
This sequence comes from Streptomyces xylophagus, assembly GCF_000716435.1. GTDB lineage: Bacteria > Actinomycetota > Actinomycetes > Streptomycetales > Streptomycetaceae > Streptomyces > Streptomyces xylophagus. The sequence continues at coordinate 464,042 of NZ_JNWO01000002.1, read as the reverse complement.
ATCAACTGGCCGCTCGCACCGGCCTCTTCGATCGTCGCGGCGATGAGCGCCTCCGCGTCGGCGCTACGGCCCCGCAGTGCGCTGAGCCGCAGCTTGACGTGCGGTGCCAGGGGAACGCCGGTCGCCGCGGCGACGATGTCCGCCTCGTCGACGATCGACGCGGCGGCGGTGAAGTCCCCGGTCCAGGTGGTCGCCATGCCCAACGACGCGAGACAGAAAGGGAGTTCGGTCAGGGCGCCGGCCGCGCGCGCCACTTCGACGGCCCGGCTGTACGTGCTGCGCATGGCCCGGTCGTCCCAGACGGCCGCGCTGACGCCGTTGGCCACCCAGCCCCACTTCAGGACGTCGGACGCGGGAAGATCCGCGAGCGCCGCCACCGCCCGCCGCAGGGCGGGGACGGCGGCGGCGCGGCCGTCGGTGACGAGCAGCGCGCAGGCATCGCTGACGAGATCGAGGGCGTGGGGAGTTCCCGTTGCCGCCGGAAGTGCTCTCATCGCCCAGGAGATCGCCAGGAGGCTGTCCGCGTCCGCGGCGACCAGTGCCGCGGTGCCCCACGCGATCAGGTAGGTCTCACGCGCGAGGCCCTTGTCGAAGGGCTCCAGCCGCTGCGCGGCCGTCAGCAACAGCGGTGGCGCCTCCTGGTCGAGACCGGCGGCGAACGTGATCCGGCTGCGCACGAGATGGGCTCGGGCGCGTTGGAACTCGTTCTGTGCGTACTGGTCCGCGATGTCGACGAACCGGCGGGCGGCAGCGAGGTCGCCTGCCTGGAGGCTGACGTCGGCGGCCTCCACCGCCCGTTCGGCGCGCCGTGACGTGTCGCCGGTGAGTGCCACGGCTCGCTGCAGGAACGCGGCCGCGGCGGCCAGTCCGCCGCGTGCCTGCGCGCGGCCGGCGGAGCGTTCGAGTTCGGCGGCGACGGATTCGTCCGGGCCCGCGGTGGCGGAGGCGAGGTGCCAGGCACGACGGTCCGGGTCGGCCTGCGGGTCGGTGGCCTCCGCCAGAGCCAGGTGCGCGGCCCGGCGGTCCTCTTCCGTCGCCGACCGGTAGACGGCCGACCGGACGAGCGGGTGCCGGAACGTGACGCGTACGTCGAAGGACAGCAGCCCGTCCGTGCCGCCGACGAGCGCCGTCTCCGGTGTCACACCGAGCCGGTCGGCCGCCGCCCACACCAGGGCGGGGTCGCCGACCGGTTCCGCGGCGGCGACCAGCAGGAGCAGCCGGGTCTCGTCCGGGAGGGCTTCGATCCGGCTCAGGAAGCTCTGTTCGATCCGGCCCGGCAGTGTGTCGCCGTTCAACAGGCCGAGTCCTCCGGCGAGTTGGGTGAGCGTCAACCCGCGGGGCAGTTCGAGGAGGGCGAGGGGATTGCCCTTGGTCTCCGCGACGAGGCGGTCGCGGATGTCCTGGTCGAGCCGGGTGTGGGTGACCGAGTCGAGCAGGGTGTGGGCGTCGGCGTCACGCAGCCCGGTGACCTCCAGCTCCGGCAGTCCGAGCAGGTCCTCGGGCTCCTCGCGGGCTCCGAAGACGAGGGCGACCGACTCCGCCAGCAGTCGTCGGGCGACGAAGCCCAGGATCTGTGCCGAGACCCGGTCCATCCACTGCGCGTCGTCGACCAGGCAGAGCAGCGGGTGCTTCGCGGAGGCGTCCGACAGCAGACCGAGTACCGCCATGCCGACCAGGAAGCGATCGGGCGGGGGTCCCGCTCGTATCCCGAACACCGTCTCCAGTGCGGCGCACTGCGGCTGGGGGAGGTTCTTCAGGCGTTCGAGCAGCGGCACACAGACCTGGTGCAGGGTGGCGAACGCGAGCTCCATCTCGGATTCGATGCCGACGGCGTGCAGCACGCGCAGGTCGGTCGCCGTCTGCGTCGCGTAGTCGAGGAGGGCCGATATTCCGACGCCGGGTGGGCCGTGGACAACGAGCGTGCTGCTCTCTCCGCTACGGGCCGCGCCGATCATCCGGTCGAGCAGGGCACACTCGGTCCGCCTGCCGAGAAGGCCGGCCTGTGCCCCGTCCCGTGAGCTGTGCTCCGCATGCGCCACGGTTGCCCGCCTTCGTCGCGGTCTGCCCCCTGGTCACACTGCACGCTACAACGGCGGGGCCGCACCCTGAATCCTGGCGGGGTAAAGCCCCTTTTCGTGGTCCCGTCGCAGGTGGCGGGTCAAGCCACTGGGAGCGGATTTCAGGCCAATGCGGTCAGGAAGGCCCGGATCCGCTCCGCGGCCTCGTCGGCGCACGTGTCCAGGACGAAGTGGCCGCCGTCGAGCAGATGGACCTCCGCGTCGGGCAGATCGGCCCGGTACGAGTCGGCCTCCCGCGCCTGGAACGACGCGTCGTGGCGTCCCCAGAGCACCAGCGTGCGCGGCTGACGGTCGCGCAGCCACTGCTGCCAGACCGGGTAGGCGGCGAGGTTGGTGCGGTAGTCGTAGAACAGGTCCAGCTGGATCTCCGCCTGCCCCGGCCGGTTGAGGAAGGCGAACTCGTCCGTCCACAGGTCGGGGTCGTAGCGGTCGGTGGCGGGGTCGTTCCCCAGGTGTCGTCCGCGCGTGGCGGCCAGGGAGAGGAAGTTCTCCCGCAGCTCCGGTTCATGGGTGGCACGATCTGCCCAGAAGGCGCGTCGTGTCTCCCACAGCGGCCCCAGTCCGCTCTCGTGGGCCACCGCGTTCAGGATGACCAACGCCTCCAGTCGCTCCGGGTGCGCCATGGCCATGCGGAACCCGACCGGCCCGCCGTAGTCCTGCAGGACGAGCGTGTACTGCTCGATGCCGAGCGCGTCCCCGAAGCCGTTCATCACCTCGGCCAGGTGGTCGAAGGTGTACGCGAACCCGGTCGGCGCGGGAGCGCTGCTGTGGCCGAATCCCGGGTAGTCGGGCGCGATCAGTCGCCACCGGTCGGCCAGGCGTCCGAGGAGCGGTTCGTACATGCGCGACGAGGACGGGAAGCCGTGCAGGAGCAGCAGGACGGGGGCGTCGGGCGGTCCGGCCTCGCGGTAGAAGATCTCCAGGTCGTCGACCTTCAGCGTGCGGTAGTGCGTCACTGCGACGCCTTCCCCTCCGTGGCCCGCATCTGCTCGTGCAGGTCCTTGAGCGCGGCGACGTAGATCTCCGAGAACGTGGGGAACGGCTGGATCGTGTCCCGCAGCACGTCCAGCGGGACGCGGGCGCGGACGGCGAGGGTCGCCTGTTGCAACCACTCCCCCGCCTCCGGGCCGAGGGCGTACGCGCCGGTGATCACCCGGCCGTCGCTGAGCAGCGTGAGGAACCCGTTGGCGTCGGCGTAGGCGCGGGTGTAGGCCGCGGTCTTGGCCACCCCGGAGATCGGGACGGTGGCGCTGAACCGTGCCTCGCCCGCACCCACCGACGCCGCCTGCGGATCGGTGTAGACGACGCGGGGCACGGCCGTGTAGTCGGCCTCGCGGGGTTCGCCGAGGATGTTGGCGGCGACGATCTCGCCCTGGTACTTGCCTACATGGGTCAGCATCCAAAGGCCGGTGGCGTCGCCGACGACCCACAGCCGCTCGGCGGCACGCAGACGCGAGTCGACGGGAATGCCGTGCTCGTCGGCCTTCACGCCCACGGTGTCCAGGCCGATGTCGTCGACGCGCGGGCGGCGCCCGGTGGCCACGAGGAGACGGTCGCCGCGCAGTTCCCGCCCGTCGTCGAGCGTCAGGACGTAGTCCTCGCCGTCGCGCCCGGCGGCGACCGTCCGGGGGCCGAGAACGAGCTCGACCCCGTCGCGGCGCAGCACCTCGCCGAGCGCCTCGCCCAGCGGCCGGGGCTCGCGGGGCAGGACGTACCGGCCGTGGGCCGTGAGGACCACCTCGCCGCCCAGTCGGCGTACGGCCTGGGCCATCTCGACGCCGACGGGGCCTGCGCCGAGCACGATCAGCCGGCGCGGGATCGCCTTCATGCCGGTCACTTCGCGGTTGGTCCACACGCCGGTCAGCTCGGCCAGGCCCGGGACCGGCGGCATGATCGGCGACGCCCCTGTGGCCACGACGACGTGCTCGGCGGTGTGGCGGGCTCCGGCCACCTCCACGACACCCGGTCCCGCCAAACGGCCGGTGCCGCGCAACAGGGCGATGCCGTTGTCGGCCAGCCAGCGTTCCTGTCCGGCGTCGGAGTAGTCCGACACCATGAAGTCCCGCCAGGCCAGGGCCTGTTGGACATCGACCTCGGCGCTCGCCGCGGCCTCTCGTGCGCCGTGCACGGCTTCGCCCGGGCGCAGCAGCGTCTTCGACGGGATGCACGCCCAGTACGAGCACTCGCCGCCGACCAGTTCACGTTCCACCAGGGCGACCCGCAGGCCGCCGTCGGCCAGGGCGCCGGCGCAGTGCTCGCCGGGCGATCCTCCGCCGATCACGATGACGTCGTAGTCGTAACCGTTGTCGTAGCGGCTCATCGGTCCGTCCTCCTCAGCTACCACGTCTGGTCACCGGCGCGGACCAGCATCTCGTTGACGGCCACCCGCCGCTCCCGGGTGACGATGTAGGCGATCGCGTCCGCGACGTCCTCCGCCCGCAGCGGTTCGATCCCGCTGACCTGACGGAGGGCCGCCTCACGGGTGGCCTCGCCGAGGTGATCCACCAACTCCGTCCGTACGGTGCCGGGTTCGACCACGCCGACCCGTACCCGCTCCACGAGCAGTTCCTGGCGCAGGGCTTCGGTGAAGCCGTTGAGGCCGAATTTCGTCAGGTTGTAGACGCTGCTCCCGGGGCGGGCGACGCGTCCGGCCGTCGAGCTCACGTTCACGATGTCGGCGACCTGCCGTGGGGAGGTGGTGGCCGCGTCGATCAGGTAGGGCACGGCGGCGTGGGTGACGTGGAGCAGCGCGGCCACGTTGAGCGAGACCATCCGGTCCCAGTCCTCGATCGTGGCGTGCAGGGCCGTGCCGAGCAGCATGATCCCGGCGTTGTTGACCAGGATGTCGAGCCGCTCCAGCCGCCCGAGCGCGACCTGGACCGCCTGGTACGCCTGCTCGGGCTCGCTGATGTCCGCCTCCACGGCGTGGGCCCGGCCGCCCGCCTCCGTGATGTCCTGGGCGAGCCGGTCCAGGCGGTCGCGACGCCGTGCGACGAGCGCCACCGCCGCGCCCTCCCCGGCGAGGCGGCGCGCGGTCGCGGCACCGATACCGCTACTGGCACCGGTGACCAGCGCGACGGCTCCGGCCAGCGGTTTCTCCGACACGGCGGTGTCACCTCCTCGTGGCGGGCATGACGCGGTACCGAGCTGCCGCCGACCAGGCGGCCGTGCTCACGACGGCAGCTCGGTACCGGCCTGTTCGCGCACCATGTACTGGGCGTACCAGTCGGGCCAGTCCGGGTCCTCGGCGCCGGTACGCGCCTCGTGCTCGCCGTGCGCCGCCGCGGCGCGGCGCAGTGCGCTCGCCAGGTTCTCGGCCGAGGCGAACGTCGTGGCCGCGGGGTCCAGGCGGCCCGGGAGCCGGGTGGTGATCTCCTGGAGGATCCAGCCGTTGCCGTCCGGGTCGCTGAACGAGACGAACGATCCGTAGCTGGTGCGCCGCGGGTCCGGTCCGGGCACCCGGGCGTCGGTTCCGGCGTGGTGGAAGACGCCGCCCTCGTCGTGGAACACGTCGCTGGGATCGGCGCCGACCCGCTTGAGTTCGTCGTGGGCGGCGTCGATGTCGTCCACGATCAGCTGCAGGCCCTGAGCCGTGCCCGGTGTCTGGGACGTGACGGAGGTGCCGAAGATGACGGAGGCCGGCGAGCCCGGCGGGGTCACCTGTACCACCCGGAAGTTCTCATCGGTGGCGACGTCGGCGTCGAGCCGCCAGCCCAGCGCCGTGTAGAAGTTCTTGGCCCGGTCCACGTCACCGACCGGCACCACGACGACTTCGAGCTTCATGTCCATGAGCTGCGCCTCCGTTCTCGGACGAACTGCCGACTCCACCAGAGTCGCCGCTGCGGCCCTTGTTCGCGCCAGGGAGTCTCCCTGGCCCGCGCCTCAGAGGCGGTCGGCGTCCAGGACCGCGCGGGCGAACGCCTCCGGGGCTTCCTGGGGCACGTTGTGCCCGATGCCGGCGAGGGCGCGGTGGTCGTACGGGCCGGTGAACTTGGCGCGGTACGCGCTCCCGTCGCCCGCCGGGGTGAAGGGGTCCAGCTCACCGTCGAGAGTGATCGTGGGCACGGCGATGACCGGGCCCGCGGCGAGCTTGGACTCGATGCCGTCGTAGCGCGGGTCTCCCGCGGCGAGGCCCAGCCGCCAGCGGTAGTTGTGGATCACGATGCTCACGTAGTCCGGGTTCTCGAAGGCCTGCGCGGTGCGGTCGAACGTGGCGTCGTCGAAGTGCCAGGTCGGGGAGACGTTGCGCCAGATCAGCTTGGCGAAGTCGTGCCCGTACTGGGCCAGGCCCAGCTCACCGCGCTCGGTGGCGAAGTAGTACTGGTACCACCACGCCAACTCGGCGGCCGGAGGCAGCGGTTGCTTGTTCTTCTCCCGGTTGGTGATGAGGTAGCCGGTCACCGAGACCAGCGCCTTGCAGCGCCGGGGCCACAGTGCCGCGATGATGTCGGCCGTCCGCGCTCCCCAGTCGAAGCCGCCGAGCAGCGCCTTCTCGATCCGCAGTGCGTCCATCAGGGCGATGATGTCCAGGGCGACCACGGCCTGCTGGCCGTTGCGGAAGCTCTTCGCCGACCGGAACGTGGTGGTGCCGTAGCCCCGCAGGTAGGGGACGATCACCCGGTACCCCTCGGCGGCGAGCAGCGGCGCGACGTCGACATAGCTGTGGATGTCGTACGGCCATCCGTGCAGCAGGACGACCACCGGGCCCTTCGCCGGACCGACCTCCGCGTACCCGATGTTCAGCTCGCCGGCCCTGCCCTGCTTCAGCGACGCGAAGGACGTATGCCCCTTCGCCTGCGCGGCAGTTGACGTCTCCGTTCCGGAGGGAGCCGCGGACGCGGGTGACGAGCTGAGCCATCCCGCCAGGGACGCGGCCGCGGTCCCGGCGCCGATGGTCCTGCCGAGGGCTCGCCTGTTGATCATGTGAACCGTCCTGCCTCTGGGGGTGCCGGAGTGCCACCCGCTGGAGGGCGGCCCTGATCAGATTCCGCTGCTGGTCGTCCTGGGCGCCAGGACCGGTTTCCTCGCATGTGGGAGGTTCGGCCTCTCGCCCAGGCACCAGTCATGCGCGGGGTCGCTACTTCAGCAACTCCAGCAGCCGCTCACCGAGGACCGCGGCCGAGTCCGGGTTCTGCCCGGTGATGAGGTTGCGGTCCTCCACCATGTACGGCTTCCAGATCTCGCCGCGGCTGAACTCGACGCCGATCTTGTCCTTCAGCTCCGTCTCCAGCAGCCACGTCACCCGGGAGGCCAGGCCGACGCCCTCCTCCTCGTCGTTGGTGAAGCACGTCATCCGGTAGCCCTTGAAGGGCGACTCGCCGTGGATCCTGGTGGCCAGGATCGCGGAGGGGCCGTGGCACACGATCGCGAGGGGCTTGCCCGAGGCGAGCTGCGCCGTCAGTATCCGGCCCACGTCGGCGTCCAGGGCGAGGTCCGCCATCGGGCCGTGGCCGCCGGGCAGGTACACCGCGTCGTAGTCCTCGAGACGGACGTCCGAGAGCTTGAGCGGGCGCCGCATCACTTCCGCGGACCGGATGATCTCCTCCAGGTCGAGAGCCCCCTGCTCACCGCCCGCCATGGAGGGGCGCAGGCTCATCATGTCGACGTTCGGTGTCACACCGTTCGGTGTCGCGACCACGACGTCGTGGCCCGCCTCCGTGATCAGCTTGTACGGGGCCGCGAACTCCTCGGCCCAGTACCCGGTCGCGTACCTGGTGCCGTCCTTGAGCACCCAGTACGTCGCTCCGGTCAGCACGAAAAGAACCCTCGCCATCTCGATCACTCCTGCCGTCCAGGGCCCGGCACCCGCGTGCACACTGCGGAACCGCCACCTGGTGCCACGCTCCCGCGCACGGTCGGCCGGTCGCACCGGTGGGACACCCTGGTCATCGTCCCCGGGCCCGTGAAAGGCCATCGCAGCAGAGGAGGAGCTACGGCTCAGCCGGTCTGGCCCCGGTTCTCCCGCACCGCCCCGGCCGCCGCCTCCGCGGCTTTCGCCGTCACGTCGGCGGCGGCGCGCGCGGCTCGTCCCGTCACCCGCCAGGTGAGCATGCCCAGTGCCGTGCCCGGGCTCGGCGGGAAGATGCCGAGCTGTCCCAGCATGGCCACGTCGTCGCGGACCGCCTCGTGCCCGACCACCTTGCCGTCCTTGAGGTCGAGCACATGGATCTGTTCGAAGTCGATGTCGCGCCCGGTCGGGGGTATCGCCTGGTCGAGCGCGCCCTCACGGAAGCGGACGAAGGGTCCGGTGTGACGGCCGCGCATGCGCAGCCGTAGCCAGACCTGCTCGTCGTTGTGGGCGATGCCGAGGACCGGGAAGTGCAGGTCGCTGAAGGCGGAGCGCATCCAGGCGCTGGAGGCGAGCACTCCCGCGGGTCCGGGGATGGCGCAGGCGGTGGGAGACACGGCTGCCTCGCGGTTGTGGAAGTCCTGGTGCACCACCTCCGCGGCCAGTGCCGGGTCGCCGGTCTCGAGGATGCGGAAGAGTCCGTGGGCCAGTTCCGTGGCGTCCATGCCCATTGCGTGATCCCTTTCGGGGGAGGTGCGTTCCGACGGGTGGTGCCGATCGACAGGCATTGAGGTTACAGCACGCCTATTGAATTCATCGCCGTAGGATGACCGCATGCCTCCCACGCGCCGTTACGTCTCTCCGCTGCGCGAACAGGCCGCCGCACGGACGCGCGCGCTGATCCTCGAACACGCCACGGAACTGTTCGCCGAGCGCGGCTACGGCCGGGTCACCGTCGCCGATATCGCCTCGGCGGCCGGTGTCGCCTCGAAGACCGTGTTCGCGAGCGTCGGCAGCAAGGGCGACATCCTGGACCTGATCGTCGACCGGGCCGTGATCGCCTCCGGTTACCGGCAGACCATGAGGGATCTGCTCGAACTGCGGACACCGGATGCGGTCCTCAAGGCGCTGGCCCACGGCACGCGGCTGGGTAATGAGGGACAGTTCGCGGTGATCGAGGCGGTCCACAAGGCACTGCCCGTCCACGAGAACAGCGAGGCGCTGTGGGAGCGCATGACGGCCGCGTACCGGGACGCGCTGCACACCGCCGCCCGCCATCTGCACAGCCTCACTCCCCCGCCGTCCCACTCGGCGAAGGAGACCGGCGACCTCCTCTGGTACTGGTTCGGCCCCACCGGCTGGCGCACGCTCGTGGTCGAGAACGGCTGGTCGTGGGACCGCGCGGAGGAAGTCCTCTGCGGCACGGCGGTCGCCACGCTTCGCTGACGCGTCGGCCCGCACGCACCGGCTGCAACCGGAGCACCGTGCGCCGTCGTCAGAACCCCTAACTGCTCATGTTTGTAAGGGTAGTTGGCAACCAAGAGCGTTAGCGTGCGCCACACTCGTCACAAGGGTGTGGGCACAGGGGTGGGAGTGACGCATGGTCGGGTGGAGACCAGTCTTAGCAGCGGCGGCGGGGACGCTGCTGCTGGCGGGGTGCAGCAGCGGGTCGGGCGACGAGCCCAAGGCGGAAGCGACACCGAAGAAGAGCTCCGGGGCGTCGCCCTCGGCCTCGGCGTCGCCCGTGAACAAGCCGTACACGCTCGCCGAGGACCGGGCACCGAGGACGCGGGCCGAGGCCGTCGCGTTCGTTCGTGAACTCACCGTGCGCCCCGACTACTTCGGCACCGGGTACCGCACACGCGATCCCTTCGAGAGCGATCCGGCCGAGTGGGCCGTACTCGGCGAGGACTGCCTGTGGCGGCGCGAGGCATTGCCTGGCACGGTACTGGCCAGTCTCACCCGGGGGTACGAGCTGCCGGCGAAGGGCGGCAAGGGGCCGGTGTACGTGTCGCTGACCGTCACCGTGCACCAGGACGTCGTGTCGGCGCGGCGCGACATGGCCGGGTCGCTGGAGGAGCCGCTGCGCTGTCCCGAGCAGCAGTTGAACGCCACGGACCGGGTGAGCGGCCTGTACTCACGGGTCGACGCGTTCGCCGACGGGCGGACCGTGATCTCCGACGACGACCTGACGGAGAGCGGGAACTGGGCCGCCGACGGCGCCAAGGCGCATCCCTTCGACTGGTACAAGTTCCGGATGGGGCCGGTCACCGTGGCCGCGACCGCGCGGCACGGCTCGGGCCGGACCGAGGCCGAGGACTCCACCGTCACCACCGACATTGCCAAGGGAATGACCTTCGTCGCGGCGAGCATCGACAGCAAGGGCAAGGCGGGCGACACGGGCGCCGGCGCCGAACCGACCGAGACGAAGGGGGCGGGACAGTGAGCGAACCGCTGCGGTCCTCCGACCCGTCCCGCCTCGCGGGGTTCCGGCTGCTGCGGCGGCTCGGTGCGGGCGGCATGGGCGTCGTCTACCTGGGGCGCACCGACTCCGGGGCACTCGCCGCGGTCAAGGTGATCCGGGGGGAGGGCGCCGGTGACGACGATTTCCGGGCCCGGTTCGCGCGGGAGGTGGAGCTGGCGCGGCGGGTGGACAGCCCCTGGGTGGTTCCCGTCCTGGACGCGGACGCCGAAGCACGCGAACCGTGGCTGGCCACCGCGTTCGTCCCGGGACCTTCCATCGCCGAGGCGGTCTCCGCGCACGGCCCGCTGCCATCGCAGGCCGTACGCGTCCTGGGCTGGCTGCTGGCCGGGGCGCTGGACGCCGTGCACACAGCCGGGCTCGTGCACCGGGACGTCAAACCGGGCAACGTGCTGCTCGCCCTGGACGGGCCGCGCCTGATCGACTTCGGCATCGCGCGCGCCGCCGACGACACGGCGCTGACCGCGTCCGGGCTCGTGGTCGGCACCCCCGGTTTCCTCGCCCCGGAGCAGGCCGAGGGGCAGCCCGCCACGTCCGCGAGCGACGTCTTCGCGCTGGGCTGCGTGCTGGCGTACGCCTCGACCGGCACTCCGCCCTTCGGCACCGGGACGCCGGACGCCCTGATGTACCGCACGGTCCACGACGAGCCCGAACTCGCCGGTGTCGAGGGCGAGTTGCGGACCCTGGTGGAACGCTGCCTGGCCAAGGACCCGGACGCGCGGCCCACGACCGACGACATACGGGCCTTGTTCACCGATGACGCCCCGGACGCCTCCGGCAGCTGGCTCCCCGACCCCGTCGCCCGGATGGTCGCCGCACGGGCCGCCGAGAGCCTCGCCTTCCCGGACGTCGAACCCACGGTCCTCGACGATGCGGCCGTCCCCGCCCGGCACCCGGGACGGCGCCGTCTGCTGCTGGCCGGCGGTGCGCTGCTGCTCGCGGGCGGCGGGACCGGAGCGGCGGTGTGGGCGTCGGGGGACGACAAGAAACCGTCCGCGAGCGCCGCGCGTCCCGTGTACGTCCTCGGCGTGCACACGACCAGCGGCACCGCCGAGGCCGCCGTCAGCCGGGCCTCAGAACGCGCCGCCCGCCTCGCGGTCGCCGAGCACAACGCCACACGGACGCGCTCCTACGACCTGAAGGTGAAAGTCCTCGCCGACCGGGGCGACACGGACACCGCCCGGGCGGTGGCACGCGAGTTCACCGCCGACCGGAACGTCGTCGCGGTGCTGGGACCGGTCGCCGAGATCCCCATGCGGACGGCCCCGGCCGTCTACGGTGTGGCCGGGCTGACCCATGTCTCCAGCAGCACGGGCCAGCAGGACTACTTCCTGACCTCGCCGAAGACCTCGTTCCAGAGCGCCCCCGCCCACGGCGCGCTCGGCGGCTGGATCGCCCTGCACGCCTACATAACCCGACAGGTGGTGCCGGCCGGAGTCGTCATCGACCGTGCCGGGGGCTCGGCCATGCAGGACGAGGGCACCCAGGTGGTCAGCAACTGGCGCAACGTCCTCAAGAGCGAGGTCGTGCCCCGCGTCGTCGCCGAGGACACGGACGACGGCCCGAAGGCGGTGCGCGAACTGCTCGCCGCCGACGTCAAAGCCTTCGTGTACCTGGGCGCCCTGGACGCCACCGTCCGCACGGCCCAGGCCCTGGCCACGGCCGGCTTCACCGGGCCGCGCTGGATGCAGCACCAGTTGTACGGCTCCGACTTCCCGCGCCTCGCGAGCGCGGCGGGCGAGGGCTGGTACGTGGTGACGGACGCCGTGGACCCCTCCGTACTGACGACGAAGCGGGCCAAGGACTTCACCGCGGCCTGGCGGAAGCGCTACGGCAGCACTCCCGAGCCGTACGCGACCGAGGCGTACGACAGTGCGAAAATGCTGCTCGCCGAGTTCGCCCGCACGGTACCGGCCGGGGCACGCCGGCGTCCGGTGCGGGCCGATCTCGCCGTGCGGCTGGCGAAGGTGAAGTACCAGGGCATCGCCCGGACGTACGCCTTCGGCGACTTCCACCAGTACGACAACAGCTCGACGGGCTGGGCGGACGAGACCTTCGTCCATCAGGTCCGCGGCGGGCGGTTCCGGCAACTGGGATCGCTCGGCGATCTGAATCGCGCGGCGCAGAGCCAGGGCTGACCACCACTCTGCACCGACGGCGGGAACGACGGCGAAACGGAGGCGGCCGGCGTGGAACGGCTTCTGCCCACCGATCCGTCCCTGATCGGCGGGCACCGGCTCGCCGGCCGGCTCGGCGCGGGCGGCATGGGCGTCGTCTATCTGGCGCGCTCGCCGCACGGCGCGTGGTGCGCGCTGAAGGTGATCCGCGCCGAGTACGCCGACGACCCCGGCTTCCGCGCCCGATTCCGCCGCGAGGCCGAACTCGCGTCGCGCCTCACGAGCCGGTGGACCGTACCGGTGGTCGCGGCCGACGCCGACGCCCGCTCCCCGTGGCTGGCCACCGCCTACGTGCCCGGACCGTCCCTCGCCGAGGCCGTCGCGCTGCGCGGACCCTGGCCCGAGGCGCAGTTGCGCGGCCTCGGTGCCGTGCTGGCCGAAGCGCTGGACGGAGTGCACGCGGCCGGGCTGGTCCACCGGGACGTCAAACCCGCGAACGTACTGCTGGCCGCGGACGGGCCGCGGCTGATCGACTTCGGGATCGCGCGGGCCGTCGGCGCGACCGCGCTCACCACGGACGGCTCCGTCGTGGGCTCCCCCGGCTACCTCTCCCCCGAGCAGGCCCGCGGACACACCGTCGGCCCACCCAGCGACGTCTTCTCACTCGGCTGCGTCCTCGCCTACACGGCGACCGGCCGTCCACCGTTCGGCACCGGCGGCGCGGCGGCCGTGCTGTACCGGACCGTCGGGGAGGAGCCGGACCTGGACGGCATCCCGGACAGCCTCGACCGGACCGTACGACGCTGTCTGGCGAAGGAGCCGGAGCACCGCCCGAGCGCCCGTGAACTCCTCGACACCTTCGGCGAGTTCGCGGTGGCCGAGTGGCTGCCCGAAGGACTGCCGGCCCTCGTCGCCGCCCGGGCCGCACGCGTCCTCGACCTGCCCGTTCCCGACCCGACCATGCTCGCCGGGCCCTCCCCCGTGGACGCGCCGCCCTCGCCCACCCGGCGGCGCCTGCTCGTCGCGGGGGCCGCGCTCGGTGTGACCGCGGTGGCCGGGGCGGGCGCGTGGTGGGAGTGGGGCCGGTCCGCCGCGTCGGCGAACACCGGTTCCGTACGGCGCTCCCGCCATGTGGTCGCCCTGCTGGGCAGCCCGGACGACCCCTCCTTCACCGAGCACCGGCGCGGCGCCCTCCTCGCCGTCGAGCAGCACAACCAGGACGCCAAGCGAACCCAGGACCTCATACTGCGCACCACCGACGACGCCGGCACCGCGAAGGGTTCCGCCGCGGCGGCCACCCGGCTGGCCGCCGACCCGGACGTGTCCGTGGTGATCGCGGCGGGCACGAACGCAACCGTGCCCGCTGCCCTCGCCCCGTGCACGAAGGCCCGGCTGACCCTGCTGATCACCCGCGCCGACACGGAAGCCCTCGACGTCGTCAACACCACCAGCGCCCTCGTGCTGCGCAACACCCAGATCGTCGGCCCGTTCGCGGCGGTGATCTATCTGAACCGGGTCGCCAAGCCCGCCCGCACGGTGATCCTGCACGACCTGGCCACCGAGGCGCAGAGTCTGGTCACGGTCCGCCTCACCACCGTCAACGGCGTGCTCGACAGCGGGACGACGGTGGAGGAGGTGGCCGCGGACGAGGACTTCACCGCGGCCGCCGACCGTATCGCCGCCCGCCCCCGCGACGCCGTCCTCTTCGCCGGGGTGAGCCCGGACCGCGCCGCCGCCTGCGCCCGCGCGCTACGGGACGCGGGACACCGGGGCGCCCGGGGCGCGAGCGAGCACGTCCTCGGCGCCCCCTTCCTCGCCGCCGGCGAGGACTGGAGGATCGCCACGGGTTACACGGACGCCAACGCCGACACCCGCACCAAGGCGTTCGCCGCCGCGTTCCGCGCCCGCCATGGACACGCGCCGGGCCCCTGGGCGGCCGAGGCGTACGACGCCGTCCGGTTCGCCGCCCACGGCCTGGCCTCCGTCGGCGACGACGGCCGCGCCGCCCTGCGCTCGGAACTCCTGCGCCGTCCCTGGCAGGGCATCACGCGCCTCATGAGTTTCGACGCCTCCACGCAGTTCTTCCAGGCCGGCGAGGACGGCGGAGGGTTCCTGTTCCGGGTGACCGGCGGAGCCGCCCGCTTCGTGGCACGGTCCGCCGACATCGGCAAAAAGGCGTGAGACGTCGTGCAACTCCCTTAGGGTGCAAGGGGGTTGCACGACACTCACGCGCCGACGTATGCCGCCAGGTGCTCCCCCGTGAGCGTCGACCGCGCGTCGACCAGGTCGGCCGGAGTCCCCTCGAAGACGATCTTTCCGCCGTCGTGTCCGGCGCCGGGGCCGAGGTCGATGATCCAGTCGGCGTGGGCCATGACCGCCTGGTGATGCTCTACGACGATGACCGACTTGCCGGAGTCGACCAACCGGTCGAGCAGGCCGAGCAGTTGCTCCACGTCTGCGAGGTGGAGGCCGGCGGTGGGCTCGTCGAGGACGTAGACGCCGCCCTTGTCGGACATGTGGGTGGCCAGCTTGAGGCGCTGGCGTTCGCCGCCGGAGAGGGTGGTGAGCGGCTGGCCGAGGCTGAGGTAGCCGAGGCCGACATCGGCGAGCCGGGTAAGGATCTTGTGCGCGGCCGGAGTTGCCGCCTCACCCGCGCCGAAGAACTCCTCGGCCTCGGTCACCGACATCGCAAGCACCTCACTGATGTCACGCCCGCCGAAGTGGTACTCCAGGACCGACGCGTCGAACCGTTTCCCCTCGCACTCCTCGCAGGTCGTGGCCACGCCCGCCATCATCGCCAAGTCGGTGTAGATGACGCCGGCGCCGTTGCAAGTGGGGCACGCGCCCTCGGAGTTGGCGCTGAACAGGGCCGGCTTCACGCCGTTGGCCTTGGCGAAGGCCTTGCGGATCGGTTCGAGGAGTCCGGTGTACGTCGCCGGGTTGCTCCGGCGTGAGCCGCGGATGGCGCCCTGGTCGACCGACACCACGTTCTCGCCGGCCGGGACCGACCCGTGGACCAGCGAGCTCTTGCCGGAGCCCGCGACACCGGTGATGACGGCGAGGACGCCGAGCGGGATGTCGACGTCGACGTCCTGGAGGTTGTTGGTCGCGGCGCCCCGGATCTCCAGCGTGCCGGTGGGCTTGCGGGTCGACTCCTTGAGCTTGGCCCGGTCGTCGAAGTGCCGGCCCGTGATGGTGCCGCCGGTGCGCAGCCCCTCGACGGTGCCCTCGAAGCAGACGGTGCCGCCCGCCGTACCGGCGCCCGGGCCGAGGTCGACGACGTGGTCGGCGATCGCGATGGTCTCCGGCTTGTGCTCGACGACCAGCACGGTGTTGCCCTTGTCGCGCAGGCGCAGCAGCAGGTCGTTCATGCGCTGGATGTCGTGCGGGTGCAGCCCGATGGTCGGCTCGTCGAAGACGTACGTGACGTCGGTCAGCGAGGAACCGAGGTGACGGATCATCTTGACGCGCTGTGCCTCGCCGCCCGACAGCGTGCCCGCCGGCCGGTTGAGCGAGAGGTAGCCGAGACCGATCTCGACGAACGAGTCGAGGGCCTGCTGCAACGCGGTGAGCAGCGGCGCCACCGACGGTTCGTCGAGGCCGCGGACCCACTCGGCCAGGTCGCTGATCTGCATCGCGCAGGCGTCGGCGATGCTGATGCCCTTGATCTTCGACGAGCGGGCGCCCTCGTTGAGGCGGGTGCCGTCGCAGTCGGGGCAGGTGGTGAAGGTGACCGCGCGGTCCACGAACTCCCGGATGTGCGGCTGCATGCCCTCCCGGTCCTTGGCGAGCATCGACTTCTGGATGCGCGGGATCAGACCCTCGTAGGTCATGTTGATGCCCGCGATCTTCATCCGGGTCGGCTCACGGTGGAGGAAGTCCTGGAGTTCCTTCTTCGTGAACCTGCGGATCGGCTTGTCCGGGTCGAAGAAGCCGGACTCGGTGTAGAGGCGCGAGTTCCAGCCTCCGCCCGTGTAGCCGGGCACGGTGATCGCGCCCTCCGCAAGGGACTTGGAGTCGTCGTAGAGCTGGGTGAGGTCGAGGTCGGTGACCGAGCCGCGGCCCTCGCAGCGCGGGCACATGCCGCCGGTGATGCTGAAGCTGCGGCGCTCCTTCACCTTCTGTCCGCCGCGTTCCATGGTGACCGCGCCCGCGCCGCTGATCGAGGCGACGTTGAAGGAGAACGCCTTGGGCGAGCCGAGGTACGGCTTGCCGAGGCGGCTGAAGAGGATGCGCAGCATCGCGTTGGCGTCGGTGGCGGTGCCGACGGTGGAGCGGGGGTCGGCGCCCAGCCGCTGCTGGTCGACGATGATCGCGGTGGTCAGTCCGTCGAGGACGTCGACCTCGGGGCGTGCCAGTGTCGGCATGAAGCCCTGCACGAAGGCGCTGTACGTCTCGTTGATCAGCCGCTGCGACTCCGCGGCGATCGTGTCGAACACGAGCGAGCTCTTGCCCGAGCCGGAGACGCCGGTGAACACCGTCAGCCGACGCTTCGGGATCTCGATGCTGACGTCCTTGAGGTTGTTCTCGCGCGCCCCGTGCACGCGGATCAGGTCGTGGCTGTCGGCAGCGTGCAGCGCGGATGCCTGCGTGTCCGTCCTCGTGGCCTTGCTCATCGTGCCTTCCCTCCGTTTGCGCCGGGCCGCCGACAGTCGCTCGGCGGTCATCGCCCGGCTCGATCTAACCAAGCTTCGAGCGGTACGTCCGCTTCCGGCTTCGCTGCGCGGTGACGTCCATGGAAGTCACGCTAGGGGCGGGGCGGGGACTCGCGCTTCTCGAATCCTGACCGGTCCGGTCGCGTCCCACTGTGCCGCGCACGGCGTACGTGGCGCAGGTGACGGCCCAGCGCCACCACGGCCAGGGCGGCGACCAGACCCGTCACACCCCGCCAGCCGAACCGGTCGTAGGTGCGCACGCCGAGCCAGGAACCCGCGCTGCCGCCGAGGAACGCGCAGGTCATGTACGCGGTGTTGATACGGGCCCGGGCCTCGGGCCGTAGCGCGAAGATGCGGGCCTGGTTGGCGACCTGGCCGGACTGGACGGCCACGTCGAGCAGCAGCATGCCCGCGGCCAGGGCCAGCAGGCCGGTCGTGCCGCCCCGGTAGGCCGGTACGAGCACGGCCGCCGCGGCGATCGTGCCGAGCATGGCGAGGAGGCTGACCGTGTCGGGGCCGCGGCGGTCGGCCAGGCGGCCGGCGAGCGGGGTGCTGAACATGCTGGCCGCGCCGACCAGTCCGAGGAGCCCCACCGCCTGGGCGCCCATGGCGTACGTCGGTCCGGTGACGAGCAGGGTGAGGGTGGTCCAGGCGGCGCTGAAGCCGGCGAAGACTGCGGCCTGGTAGAGGCAGGAGCGGCGGAGGTCGGGTTCGGTGCGCAGGAGGTGCAGGGGCGCGGCTATCAGGGACGGGTAACTGTGCCGGGTGGACGGCGTGGTGTCCGGGACGACCCGGGAGAGGATCGCGGCCAGGGCCAGGAAGACCGCTGCGGCGACGAGGTACGGCGCCCGCCAGCCGAGCCGTTCGCCGAGGGTGCCGCTGAAGGTGCGGGCCAGGAGGATGCCGCCGATGAGGCCGCTGAGGAGGGTGCCGGTGACTGCTCCACGACGCTCGGCGGGGACGAGGCCGGCGGTCATCGGGATGATGATCTGGGGCACGACGGTCGTCACGCCGGTGACCGCGCTCGCGACGACGAGCAGCGGGAGCGAGGGCGCGGCGCTCGCGGCGAGGAGTCCGACGGCGGTGAGTACGAGCAGGGTGACGATCAGGGGGCGGTGCGGGAGCCGGTCACCGAGGGGGACGAGGAGGAAGATGCCGGCCGCGTAACCGAATTGGGCCGCCGTGACGACGAGGGCGGCCGAGCCGGTGGACACGCCCAGGTCGGCGGCGACGAGCGAACTGATCGCCTGCGGGAAGTAGATGGTCGAGACGCCCACACCACAGGCGAGGGACAGGACGAGGATCACCCAGCGGGGCACGGACACACCTCACGCGAGAACCGGTTTGACTGGTTCAGGTGACGGTAACAGGCGAGCCACTCCCATGGCACCACTTAAACCGGTTCTACGGGGATAGGGTGGAGCCGTGCCACCAACTCCCCGCTTCCGCCAGGGCGCCGGCCGCCCCTCCCTGGACTTCCTCCGCACCCTGCGCCATCGCGGCACGGCCGACGCGGTGGAAGAACTCCCGGACGCCGAGGCGCTGTTGGCGTGGGTGAGGCAGTGCGGTCCCTGCGCCGGTGCCACAGGGGCCGCCGATGCCGCTCACGCACGCGACCTGCGCGAGGCCGTCCACGCCCTGATCACCGCCGCCCGGGCCGGCCGGATCCCCGACGCGCGAGACGTCGACGAGGTCAACTCGGCCGCCGCACACCCTGTACCGGTGCCGCACCTCGCCCCCACCGGGCACCTCGTCTGGCAGGCCGACGCCCCCGTCCGGGCCACCCTCGCCCTCGTCGCGCGCGACGCGCTGGACCTCGCGACCTCCCCCTCGCTCACCCGCCTCCGCAACTGCGCGGGCCCGACCTGCAGAGCCCTGTTCCTGGACATCTCCCGCCCGGGAAACCGCCGTTGGTGCTCCATGGGCACCTGCGGAAACCGCGCCAAGAAGGAGACGCTGCGCGGCAGGAAGGACAGTGGGGGTGCCTGAGGGGCGGCGAAGTGCCGGCCGGCTGCGCCTCAACAGCGGCTCGTGGCGCGGATGTTCCGCCCGCACGCCGCTGAGGTCCAAGTGCGCGCTGTGCCAAGGTTCTTAGGCTACGGCGGTAGGCACGTACCGGGACGCTTCGGAGCCCGGTGGTACGCGAGACGAGAGACCTGTGACATCACCCATGCCTCCCCATCCGCCGATCCACTCGGTTCACGACCTCCAGCCACAGCTGTCCAACTTGTGTGCGTACTGGCTCGGTTGGGACGCCGACGACACGACGGACAGCGACCTGCCCGTCTATCGAACCGGGCTTCCGCACCCGTTGCTGAACGGTGTGCTGCGGTTTCGCGGCGAGTCGTTGGACGATGCCCTGTCCCTGGCCCGGAAGCGACTGGACGGCACACCGCATCTGTGGTGGGTGGGCGACGACAGCAATCCTGGCCTGGTCGAACAACTGGTGGCCCGTGGCGGAACTCTCACCTCCACACTGCCCGTGATGGCCGTCGATCTCGGGAAGGTGGCCGATGCCACCGTGCCCGGCCTGGAGATCTCACCTGTCGTCGACCGTCCCGGGTTGGCCGAGTACGTGACCACGTACTCGGAAGTGTTCGGAATTCCCCACGATGTGATCCCATCGGTCGTCGACGCCGAAGCGAACTACTCCACCGCCCGCTCCGATGTCGTACGGTTCGTCGGCCGCGTGAACGGACAGGTCGTCGGGACCGCCCAGTTGTCGATGAGTCACGGCGTCGCCGGTATCTACTGGGTCGCCACCCTGGAGGCTCACCGGAAGCGTGGAATCGCCGGTGCGTTGACAACGGCGGCGCTGCTCGCGGGACGTGAACGCGGCCTGCTCGTCGGGTCCTTGCAGGCGAGCAGGCGCGGGGAGTCCGTGTACCGCGGGCTCGGGTTCGAGACGGTGGGCCACGTCCACCATGTGGCGGTTCAGTACGGCGGGTGACCGGACAGTCCGAGGATGCGGCGCGCACGTGCGGGGAGTTCCGCGAGGTGGGTGTCGAATGCCTGCCGGTGCGCGGCGCACACGCGGACGCCTGCGAAGTGGGCGGGCGCTGGCGTGAAGTGGGACGGGTACTGGCAGTCGGGGCAGGTTTGTTCGGCGTTCTCGAGGATCGCGGCGAAACCCGGGAAGAGGACTCGGTCCTGGTTCGCGAGGATTTCCTTGTAGTGGCTGTTGTCCTGCGGGGTCGGGCTGAGGCGGTACCAGAGTTTGACGTTCTTGCGGGCCTGGTCGACGGTCCTGGCTGTTTCGGGGTTGCCGAGGGTGAGGCCGTCCTCGACGTAGCGGTAGCGGCGCATCGTCAGATGGATGGGGCCGGCGATGTTGCGGAGAAAGGTGACGACAGGAATCCGCTCCGGGGTGTCGGCCCAGTGGGCGTCGATATTCCAGAGTGTGTCGCGACAGGTGCGGTAGGTGTGTTGGCGCAGGTCGGGGTGGGCGTAGGCGAAGGTGTTGCAGATTTCGCCTTCGGCACGGTGTTTGTGGTAAGCCACCGCGTCGTACATGGCGTCGCAGATCTCCGTCAGGATCTGGTTCTGCTCTTCGGTCAGCCAGGCGTCCTCGATGTCGTTGCAGGCGAGGGCGGCGGCGATGAAGAGGCGGGCCTGGGCATCGCAGTCGCGGATCCGAAACCACTGGGCGGGGCCCTGGGCGATCGCCGCCGCGTACCGGCCGAGGAGTTCGGCGTTCCCGTACGGGGAGGACTTCTCGGCGGTGATCAGGATCGAGGAGTAGTACTCGCGAGCCATGGTCTCGTGGACGGCGGTCCGGGCGAAGAGCGCGGCCAGCAGTTCGCCGGTGTCGTATCCCGCGATGACCGGAGAGTTCAGGGGAGAAATGTGTTCGCCCCTGAATTCCGTCACGGTGGAAATCGCGGTGAGGCGTGCGAGGGCGATGTAGCGCCTACGGTTCGTGTAGGCGGGAATGATCGTTCGCACATATTCCCAGGCACAGGCGAGCGCTTCATCGGCCTGTTGCGGGGTGAGACCTTCCGGCGCGAAGGTGCCCCTCAGGTCAGGGGGAAAGTGCCAGGTCTCGCTGGTCATGGGGCCCTCGTCCGTGAATGGATCACACATCCAGCGCGATTCAATCAACGGACGGCTGCACGGCACATACTCCGGTGATACGGATCCATACGCGTCCGTACATCATCGCTCCCCACCCCCTGACAGCCGAGCCGTCAGCCGGGCCTTCGCCTCGGGCCACTCCTCGGCCAGGAGGGAGAAGTACACGGTGTCGCGCCAACTGCCGTCCGGGCGTCGGCGGTGGCGCCGCAGCACACCCTCCCGTCGCGCCCCGATGCGGGCGATGGCCGCCTGCGAGCGCTCGTTGAGGTGGTCGGTCTTCAACTGCACGCGCCCCATGCCCAGTTCCTCGAAGGCGTGCGTGAGCAGGAGCAGCTTCGACTCGGTGTTGACCGGGCTGCGCCAGTACGCGCGCCCGTACCAGGTCCAGCCGATCTCCAGCCGCTCGTTGTCCACGTCGATGTCCATGTACGTGGTCCAGCCGACGGCACGGCCGCTCGCGCGATGGACGACCGCGAACGCGACGTACTCCCCGCGCCCGGCGGCCGCCAGCAACGCACCGAGTTTGTCGCCCAGTTCCGCCTCCGTCCGCGGAGCCGGCCCGCCCTGCCAGCGCCACACCTCCTCGTCGCCGCCCCCTGCCACGAAGAGATCACCGAGATGATCCATGGCCAGTGGCTCCAGGCGGACGTACTGGCCAGTGAGTTCGATGGGCAGTGGCGGCTCGGCAGACATGGTGCGGAAGGTAACCGCGCGTTGATCAAGAAGCAACTCAGTTCGCCCGGCAGGCCGAGAGAAGTTGTTCACCTCCCCGCAACCGCCTTTTGGATCCACATACTTAAAGTGTGGATCCCCACCGTCCATCCCCCACCACCGATCCCCTGGACCCGACCCCCTGAACATAATCCCCCGCACTCCCGGAACGGATCACGCATGCACCTGCCGCCCGCCCCGCACGCCTCATGACACGCCACGGCGTACGAAGGATCGTGCCCCTGCTGCTGGGCTGGGAGGAACTCCCCAAGTCCGTCTCCGTGCACGGCGCCCCGTACGAGGAGCGGCTGCGTGAACCCGTACCGGCCGTCCTCCTGGAGTGCGACGGCGGCTGGCTGCTGCTCGACACCGGCTTCAACACGGCGCTGATCCGGGACCCGGCCCTGCGCCGCCGCTTCTACGGCTCCCCCAACTACCGGCCGATCCTGCCCGGTCCGGGCGAGCCCCTGGAGGAGGCACTCGACGCGGCCGGCATCCCGATGGACGCGATCCACGCGGTGGCCGTCAGCCATCTGCACGCCGATCACGCGGGCGGGCTCAAGCACTTCGCGGGCCGGGTGCCGGTGCACGTACAGCGCGAGGAACTCGCCTATGGCCTGTCCGGGCAGCCGGAAGTCGAGCGCCACTCCATCTTCCGCGTCGACTTCGACGACCCGCGTATCGACTGGCGACAGGCCGTGGGCGACACCGAGATCGCCCCGGGCGTGACCGCCGTACTGACGGCCGGGCACACCCCCGGGCACCAGAGTTTCGTCGTGGACCTCGCGGACGGCGGCGGCTTCGTGTTCGCCTTCGACGCCGCCGATCTCACGGAGAACATCGAGCACGAGCGCCCGATCGGCGCCTCGATCGGTGTCGATCCGGAGCACACGGTGGAGCCCATCCGCCGTCTCAAGCGCATCGCCGCAGAACGCGGTTACGAACTCGTCCCCGGTCATGACCCCGTGGTCTGGCCGGAGTTGATCCGCCGCAGGGGCGTGCCGGGCGCGTAGCCGGTACTGGCCGGATCGCGTTCCCAAACCGGTTCACACGCCTTTAACACCTGGGACACGAGAGGGACTCTGTGGCCCGTGAACATGTTTTTGGATCCAATCTCGACACTTTGAGATCCATTATTCGAGGATCGGTGCCCAAGGAGGCCCACATGCCGGACCAGTCAGCTGGATCGTCCTCACCCGGCTCCGCCCCGTCGACGGCGTCGCGCCGCACCATGCTGCGGGGCGCGGGGCTCCTCGGCGTGGGAGTCGGCTTCGGGCTCCCCGCCCTGCTCAGTGCCTGCGGTGCGGCCGCCGACGACGCCAAGGGGAGCGGCAAGGGCGGCACGCTGACCCTCGCCATCGACGCGACCAGCGCGGTCAACGACCCGTCGTTCTACACCTCGTTGGGCGACTGGATGGCCGTCGACTGCATCTGTCGGGGCCTGACGTTCATCTCCTTCGAGACCAACGAACCCACCCCCGACCTGGCCAAGAGCTGGACGATCTCCGACGACCAGCTCACCTACACCTTCGCCCTGCGCGAGGGCGTCAAGTTCCACGACGGTACGACGCTCACCTCGGCGGACGTGCTGGCCAGCCTGGGCCGGCAGTTCGACGAGAAGGACCCGACACTGCCCAAGGGCGCCACCCGTCCGCTCTCCGACCTCGGCGCGAACGTCGCCTCGCTGACCGCCCCGGACGACCTCACCGTCAAGATGGTCCTCAAGAAGCCGGACCGCACCGCCCTCGGCCAGCTCTCCGACATCGGCGGCCGCATCATCTCCAAGGCCGCGCTGAAGAAGTACGGCGCCGACATCGGCAAGCACCTCGTCGGCACCGGCCCGTTCGCCTTCTCCGCCGCCACCTCCGGCCAGTCCATCACCCTCACGGCCTTCGACGACTTCCGGCTCGGCAGACCGCCCGTCGACCGCCTGGTGCTGCGCCAGGTCCAGGACCCGTCGACCATCGTCAGCTCCCTGCTCAGCGGCGACATCTCGGCCACTCAGTTCACCCCGTACTCCGCCGCCGCACAGCTGCGCAAGGACGACTCGGTGACCGTCTACAAGACGCCGTACAACGCCAACGCCATCCTGATGATCGACGCCCGGCGCGTCCCCGAGCTCAAGGTCCGCCAGGCCATCAATCTCGCCATCGACCGCAAGGCCATCCTCGACCAGGCCTTCTACGGCGTCGGCGCGCTGCCCGGGGGCTACGCCATCCCGCCCGCGCAGAGCGGCTACGACACGAGTCTCGCCGACCTGAGCACGCAGGACACGGCGAAGGCGAAGAAGCTGGTCGCCGAGGCGGGCGCGGGCGGCCGGCGTATCCGGATGATGGCGGCGAGCGACTCCTGGCACCCGAAGGCCGCGCAGATCGTCGCCCAGAACCTGACCGACGTCGGCTTCAAGGTGGTCACCACCTCTGTCGACCCGGCCACCTACTTCACCCGGCTGCTCGACGGCAAGGACGACTACCACGACCTGATGATCTGGGAGCGCAACACCTACGTCCCGGACGCCAACGACATGGTCGGGGCCATGGCCAGCCCCACCGGTCTCTACGGCGCGACGATCACCGGCATGGACACGCTCAAGGAAGCCGCCTCGCTCCAGGCGGAGCTGGACACGGCCAAGAACCTGCCCCTCGGCGCACAGCGCACGGCCGCCTACACCAAGATCCAACGCCGTTGGGCCGAGGACTACATGGTCCTGTCGATGCTGGCCTGCTTCGCCAACCTCGTGGTGAGCGGCTCGCATGTGAAGCACATGAACACCGCCGCACTGGCCAACCACCGCTGTTACATGGAGAAAGCCAGTGTCTGACACGACGGCCGCTCCAGCGCCCGTGGCGACCGCACGGCCCCCCACTCCCCCCGCCTCCTCGGCGGGGCGGACCGTCGTCGCCGCGTGGCGTCGGCGCCGGTTGGCGCGGTCCTGGCCGGCCGTGCTGTCCTGGCTCGTCCTGATCGCGCTGGTGCTGGTGGCCCTCGTAGGACCGCTGTTCGTCCAGGCGGACCCGCTGCGTCAGACCTCCTCGGCACTGCTGCCCATCGGGTCGTCCGGCCATCTGTTCGGCACGGACGACCTCGGTCGCGACGAACTGGCCCGACTCGTGCACGGCGCCCGCCCGTTGCTGCTGGTGGCGTTCGCGGCGACGGCGCTGGCGGCCGTCGTCGGCACGGGGATCGGGCTCGTCGCCGGGTATGCGGGAGGTGTCGTCGAGCAGATCCTGATGCGGATCGTGGACCTCGCCCTCGCTTTCCCGTCCATCCTGCTCGTCATCCTCCTGGTGGCGGCCGCCGGTCCTGGCACGGTCAGTCTGGTCTTCGGCATCGGCGTGTCCCTGGCACCCGGTCTGGCCCGGCTGGCCCGTGCCCTGACCGCGCGCGAGGCGGCCCGTGACTACGTCGTCGCCTCCAAGTTGGGCGGCACCCGCACCCCGCGCATCCTCACCCGCGAGCTGCTCCCGAACATCGCCGGGCCGATGCTCGCCCAGGTCGTCATGACGCTGTCGATCGCGGCCGGTTTCGCCGCCGGCCTCTCCTACCTCGGCCTCGGCATCCAACCCCCGCAGCCCGACTGGGGCTACATGGTCCAGGCGGGCCAGGAGTTCCTCTACACGGCGCCCCGACTGGTCGTCCTGCCCGCGACGTTCACTCTCCTCTTCGTCGTCGCCTGCAACTTCGTGGGCGACGACCTGCGCGACGCCCTCGACGTACGGGGGCCGGCGTGACCACCGCCCTGCTCACCGCCCGCAGGCCCAAATGGGCGGCAGGGACAGCCCTGTTGGTCCTACGACGCCTCGCGGTCATCCCCGTCGTCCTGTTCGCGTTGGCCAGCCTGGTGTTCCTCGCGATGCGCCTGCTGCCCGGCTCACCGGCGACCTCGCTCGGGGCCGGCGGCAACAACCTCTCCGCCGCCCAACTGGCCGCGAACGAGGCACGTGTCAACAAGGCACTCGGCCTCGACCGACCGCTGCTCGTCCAGTACGGCAGCTTCCTCAACGACCTGGTCCACCTGCGGCTCGGCACCTCGTTCTACGGCTCGAACAGCGTCCTGGGTCTCCTCGGCGACGCCCTCCCCGCCACGATCGAGCTGACGCTCGCGGCGATGACCATCGCGGTGCTCCTCGGTGTCGTCACCGGGGTCATCGCCGCGCTGCGCAAAGGGAGTTGGATCGACCACTCGACCCGGGCCGTGGCCACGGTGAGCTTCTCGCTCCCCTGGTTCGCGCTCGGCGTGCTCGGCATCGTCGTGTTCGGCGTGTGGCTGCGCTGGCTCCCGGTCCTGGGCCGGCTGCCCAGCTCGCTCGACTACAACCCGACGACCAACTTCGTCCTCCTCGACGCGATCCTGCAGAACCGCCCCGAGCTGGTGTGGCCCTGGATCCAGCATCTGATCCTCCCGGCCGTCACGCTGGCGCTGTCGATGGCCGGGTTCATCACCCGCATCGTGCGCGCCTCCGTGCTGGAGGTCCTCGACGACGACTTCGTGCGGACCGCCCGGATGAAGGGCCTCAGCGAGAGCGTGGTGATCCGCCACCACGTGCTGCGCAACTCCTGGCTGCCCATCGTGACCGTCCTCGGCCTCCAGTTCGGCTCCCTGCTGGGCGGTTCGGTGATCACCGAGACGGTCTTCTCCTACGCCGGTGTCGGCCGCCTGCTCGTGCAGGGCGTCCTGCAACGCGACTACCCCGTCGTGCAGGGCGCCGCCCTCGCCATCGCCCTTCTCTTCACCCTGGTCAACCACGCGGTGGACCTGCTGTACACGGTCCTCGACCCGCGGCTACGGAAAGGATGACCCGCATGGACATCGTGCTGGTCCACGGTGCCGGCGGACGGCCGACGACCTGGTCGGCGGTCGCGCCCCTGCTGGCCGCCCACGGCCACCGGCTGCTCACCGTCACCAATCCGATGACCTCCCTGGAGGACGACATCGCCAACACGGCGGCCGTGTTGGAGGAGACGACGGGCCCGGTGCTGCTGGCCGGGCACTCCTACGGCGGCGCGGTGATCAGCAATGTCGGGCGCGATCCACGAGTCAAGGGGCTTGTCTACATTGCCGCGTTCGGGCCCGACGAGGGCGAGACGGTCAGCGAGATCGTCGAGCGGTACGAGGAGGCCGAGATCTCCAAGTACATGCGGCGCGGCCCCAACGGCGAGTGGAAGTCCGAGACGAGCGAGGAGTTCTGGGCGGAGATAGGCCCCGACCTCTCGCCCGAACAGCGGGCCGTCGTCGAGGCGGAGGGACGCAAGGCGGAGAACCTCATCTTCACCCAGCCGACCGGCGCACCGGCCTGGCGCACCCTGCCCAGTTGGTACCTGGTCGCCGACGACGACCGCACGCTGCGCCCCGAGATCCAGAACGACATGGCGGCCCGGATGAAGGCGACCGTCGAGCACGTGCCGGGCAGCCACTACACGACCCTGGTGTGGCCGGAGCGCGTCGCCGACCTGATCCACACGGCGGCCGTGGCCGTGGGCGAGAGCTCATGACGTCCGCGCCCGTGCTCGAAGTGCGGGACCTGCGCGTCCAGTTCGACGTGCCGGCGGGCCGGCTGCCCGCCGTGGACGGTGTGGATCTGACCCTCCACCAGGGTGAAGTCCTCGCGCTGGTGGGCGAGTCGGGGTCCGGGAAGTCCGCCCTGTCGATGAGCCTGGTCGGCCTGAACCGAGGTCCGCGCACCCACATCAGCGGCGAGGCGGTCTTCAAGGACCGTAACCTTGTCGCCGCCTCGGAGCGGGAGTTGCGCGGGGTGCGCGGCAAGGACATCGCCGTCGTCTTCCAGGACGCGCTCGCCGCGCTCAACCCGCTGCACCGGGCGGGCGCCCAGGTCTCCGAGATGATCCGCGCCCACCGTGATGTGACACGGGGTCAGGCGATGGGCCGGGCCGTGGAGTTGCTCGGCGAGGTCGGCATCGCGGGCCCGGACCGCACGGCACGCGCCTACCCGCACCAGCTCTCCGGGGGCATGCGCCAACGCGTGATGATCGCCATGGGCCTGGCCAACGACCCCGCCGTACTGATCGCCGACGAACCCACCACCGCACTCGACGTCACGATCCAGGCCCAGGTCCTCGCCGTCCTCAAGCGCGTCCAACGCGACCACGGCACCTCCGTCCTGCTGATCACCCACGACCTGGGCGTCGTCGCCGAGGTCGCCGACCGGGTGGCGGTGATGTACGCGGGCCGGATCGTGGAGCAGGGGCTGCGCGAGGAGGTGCTGTTCCACCCCCAACACCCCTACACCATGGGCCTGTTGGGCTCCGTCCCACCGATCGACGGTCCTGTCGTACGACGGCTGCCGACCATCGCGGGCAGTCCGCTGACCGGGGTGGACCGGCCGGCCGGCTGCGCGTTCGCGCCCCGGTGTCCGCTCGTCCACGACGCGTGTGCCGAGCGGCCCGTGCTCCGGCAGCGGCACGGCGAGGACGGTCACCTCGACGCCTGCGTGCTGCCCTCCCCCGCCCGTGCCACGGCCCGCTCCCTGGGAGGCATCGCATGACCGCCGCGCTCATCCAGGCCCGCGAGCTGCGTGTCGAGTACCCGGGCCGGGCGGGCGGCCGGGTCAGGGCGCTGCGGGACGTCGACCTCGACATCCTCCAGGGCGAGACCCTCGGCCTGGTCGGCGAGTCCGGGTGCGGCAAGTCCACGCTCGGCCGGGCCCTGTTGCGGGTCATCGAACCCGCCTCGGGCCGCATCGAGTTCGACGGCACCGACCTCACCCGGCTGCGCGGTCGCCAACTGCGCCGTACCCGTGCCGAGTTGCAGATGGTCTTCCAGGACCCGTTCGGTTCGCTGAATCCGCGCCGCAGGATCGCCGACATCGTCGCCGAGCCGCTGCTGCGGGCGCGCGGCGCCACCCGCGCCGAGGCCGCGAAGGCGGTGGCCGAACTGCTCGACCTGGTCGGTCTCGGCGCGGAGGCCGGTGGGCGCAGGCCGCACGAGTTCTCCGGCGGCCAGCGCCAACGCATCGGCATCGCGCGGGCGTTGGCCTCGTCACCGCAGTTCGTGGTGGCCGACGAGGCCGTGTCGGCGCTGGACGTGTCGATCCAGGCGCAGGTGCTGAACCTGCTGTCCGACCTGGTCCGCGACCGGGGTCTGACGATGCTGTTCATCTCCCACGACCTGGGCGTCGTCCGGCACATCGCCGACCGGATCGCGGTCATGTATCTCGGCCAGATCATCGAGGTCGCCTCCCGCGACGCCTTCTTCTCCGCCCCCGCACACCCCTACAGCCGGGCGCTGCTGTCCTCCGTTCCGGTGCTACGGCCCGGAGAGACCCGTGAACAGGAGGTACTGCAGGGCGAGTTGCCCGATCCGGCGAATCCGCCCGAGGGCTGCCTTTTCCGCACCCGGTGCCCCATCGCCACGGAGCAGTGCCGTACCACGGCCCCCGAACTGCGCGAGATCGCGCCGGGCCGCAGTGTGCGCTGCCATCTGCCCCTGGTCTCCAGCGAGTAGCGAATCGCACGTAGCGAGTAAGGACGAACCGCTTTGATCATCGACGCGTACAACACCACTCAGGACGTCCGGGGCCGTTCCGACTACCTCACGGGCGCCCGCAAGGGCCAGGCCCCGCCGCCGTACACACCCTTCGAGCCGCGCCGCATCCTCGACCGGATGGACGCGGCGGGAGTGGACATGGCGATGGTGTGCTCGCTCGCGCAGCGCATCGAGAACGACTTCATCGCCTCGCTGGTGGCCTCGTACCCGGACCGGTTCTTCGGCTTCGGGCAGGTGATGCCGCAGGCCGACGACGCCCTCGACGAGATCGACCGGATGGCCGACGCGGGTCTGGTGGGCCTGAAGCTGCACCCGAGCCTGCACGGCTACCACGTCGCCGACCACGGCCTGCTGGACCCGGTGTTCGAGGCGTGCGCGCGGCGCGGGCTGCTGGTGCTGATCAACGCTCTCGACGACGCGTTCTGCGCACCGCTGGCCATCGAGGAGATCGCGCGGGACCACCCCGAAGTCCCCACGATCATCGCCCACATGGGGGCGGTGTGGAACGTCCCGGAGGCGATCATCGTGGCCGAGCGGCAGCCGCACGTGTACCTGGAAACTTCGGCGACGCTGATGAGCGACGTCAAGCGCGCCTACGCACGACTCGGACCCGAGAAGATCCTGATGGGCAGCGAGTGGCCCGGCTCCGACTTCGACCTGGAGCGCATGAAGATCGCCAAGGCGGTCGAGGACGAGAAGGACCGGGCGCTGGTCGAGGGCGGCAACATGGCCCGGCTGCTGGGGCTGACGGTATGAGTGCCGTGGGCGTGCGGCCCGTCTCCGTACCGGCGTCGATGGACGAGGACGACATCGAACTCCTCGCCACCGCACAGCACTTGCTGGCCCGGGTCTGGAAGTCGGGCCGTCACGAGGTCGCGACCGCGCTCCGCACCGCCGACGGCCGGATCCACACCGGGGTCCATGTGGAGGGCTCCTGCCGGCGCAGTTCGATCTGTGCGGAGGGGGTGGCCATGGGCACGGCCCGGGGCGCCCTGCCCGCCGGTGCGGAGCTGACCATCACGTCGGTGGTCTCGGTGCAGATCAAACCGGCGGGCTGGTTCCGGATCATCGCCCCGTGCGGGGTGTGCCGCGAACTGATCAGCGACTACTGCCCGGACGCCACCGTGTGGGTCACCACGGTCGACGGCGACAAGCCCGTCCCGTTGCGCGCCCTGGACCTGCTGCCCGAGAAGAGCCGACGCCGATGGTGAGCGCCATCGGTCCCGAGGAGAGGAGAGCCATGTCGTCCGTCTTCGTCACCGGTCCGTCCGGCCGAACGATCCCCACAGGGCTCGATGTCCCCGAACTCGCCGCGCAGTTGGGCGGGTCCGGATCGCCGGTGCTGTGGGAGGAGCTGACCTGGCCGGAGGCGGAGTCCACGGCCGCCGCCCAGGACGCCGTCATCATCCCCGTCGGCGCCACCGAGCAGCACGGCCCGCATCTCCCCCTCGCCGTGGACACCCGGATCTGCGAGGCGGTCGCCCTCGGGGTCTCCGCACTCACCGGCGTGCCCGTCCTGCCGCCACTGAGCTTCGGCGTGTCCGCGTCCCACGGCGACTTCGCGGGGACGGTGGCCCTGCGGCCGGAGACGATGATCGCCGTGATCGAGGACGTCATCGACTCGCTCTACGCCTCCGGAGTACGGCAGTTCATCCTGCTCAACGGTCACATCTGGAACAACGGCGCGCTCGATGTGTCGGCGGAGAAGCTGAGGGTCCGTCACCGGGACGCCCGGGTGAGGGCGTTGGGGTACGTGACGATGTACCCGGGTCCCGAGGTCGACGGACACGTCACCTACGGCCGGGCGTTGATGCACGCCAACTTCTTCGAGACGTCCGTGATGCTGCACCTCGCGCCCGAACTGGTCCGGATGGACCGGGCCACCTCTCATGTCGACGTCGACTCGTTCTGGGACTACCGCATGGACCAGGTCAGCGAGACCGGGGTCTGGGGCAGGGACGTGGCCGACGCGGACCCCAAGCACGGCGAGGCGGAGTTCGACCGCTGCGTCCTGACCACCGCCCGGGCGGTGTCCACTGCGGTACGCGAGCCGTGGCCCGACCCCACTCACCGTCCCGGACGCCAGGCGTGAAGGAGAACACCGTGGACCCCAGCATCGTGATCCCGCACCTGCCGGACTGCGAGCCCATGCTCATCGGCGGCGAGTGGACCACCGGTACCGCGACGGAACGCATCCAGGTGCTCGACCCCGCCACCCAGGAGCAGCTCACCACCGTCGTCCAGGCGGGCTCCGCCGAGGTGTCGGCGGCGGTCGAGGCCGCCAACGCCGCGCACCGGGACCGCCGTTGGCGCGGGCTGCCGCCCCGACAGCGCCGTGACGTCCTGCTGCGCCTGGCCGACCTCGTGGAGCGCGACGCCGAGCAACTGGCGGTGCTGGACACCCTGGACAACGGCAAGGCGATCGAACGTGCCCGCGGCGATGTGGAGTTGGGCCTGCAGGCCATCCGCCACTTCGCGGGCACGCCGACCCGACTGGCGGGCACCGTGCACGCGGCCGGCCCCGACCGGCATGTGTACAGCGTCCGCGAACCGGTCGGCGTGGTGGCCGCCGTACTGCCGTGGAACTTCCCTTTCATGATCGCCGCCTGGAAGCTCGCCCCCGCCCTGGCCGCCGGTTGCACGGTGGTCGTCAAGCCGGCCGAGCAGACCCCGCTGACAGCGCTGCGGCTGGCCGCGCTCTGCCTGGAGGCGGGCGTGCCCGAGGGCGTGGTCAACGTCCTTACGGGCGACGGGCGTACGGGTGCGGAACTCGTCTCGCACCCCGGCATCGCCAAGGTGTCCTTCACCGGGTCCACCGAGGTCGGGCGGCACATCATGGCCGCGGCGGCACCGTCGTTGAAGCGGCTCACGCTCGAACTGGGCGGCAAGTCACCCAACATCGTCTTCGCCGACGCCGATCTCGACGCCGCCGTACCGAACGCCGTGCGCGCGGTGTTCGGGCACTCCGGGCAGATGTGCACGGCGGGCAGCAGGCTGCTGGTGGAGCGCACGATCGTCAAGGAGTTCCTGGACCGGCTGGTGCCGGCGGTGGAGGCGCTGCGGATCGGCCCGGGTCTCGCGGGAGGTATCAACATCGGTCCGCTGGTGTCGCAGGAGCAGTACGACCGCGTGACCGGCTACGTCGAACTGGGTCTCGCCGAGGGCGCCGGGGTGGCCGTGGGCGGTGAACCGCTGCCGGGGCCGGGGTGGTTCGTGCCGCCGACGGTGTTCACCGAGGTCACCCCCGACATGCGGATCGCGCGGGAGGAGATCTTCGGCCCGGTCGCCACGATCCTGCCCTTCGACAGCGAGGAGGAGGCCATCGCGCTGGCCAACGACACCGACTACGGGCTCGCCGCCGGCGTCTGGACCGGCAGTCTGGCCCGTGCCCACCGCACCGCCGCCGCGCTGGAGGCCGGGACCGTGTGGGTCAACACGTACAACGAGTTCGACCCCGCCGTGGCCTTCGGCGGGATGAAGCAGTCCGGCCTCGGCAGGGACCTCGGCGACGCCGCCGTCGACGGGTTCACCGAGCTCAAGAGCGTGACGATCGCCCTGTGAGCGCGCCCGTGACGGCCGGGACGGCCGCCTCGCCCC
The DNA here is from genome assembly GCF_000716435.1 of Streptomyces xylophagus. Lineage (GTDB taxonomy): Bacteria > Actinomycetota > Actinomycetes > Streptomycetales > Streptomycetaceae > Streptomyces > Streptomyces xylophagus. The sequence goes on along the minus strand of NZ_JNWO01000002.1, from coordinate 431,036 downwards.
CGAATCCCCCGCCCCCGCGCACCCTGAACATCGCGGCCGAACGGGCCCGCACCCCCGGCTCGTTCACCGGCCATCACTTCAACTCCGCCGGCGCGGCCCTGCTCGCCAACGGCACCGTCGAGGCGGTCATCGACCATCTCCGCGCGGAGAGCCTGTCCGGCGGCTACGAGGCCGCGAAACACGCGGCTCCCGCCCTGGAGGCCGTCTACGCGCGTACCGCCGAACTCCTCGGCGCCCGGCTGGAGGAGGTCGCCCTCGTCGAGAGCGCCACGGCCGGCTGGCAGCGCGCCGTGTCGGCGCTACGACTCCGTCCCGGCGACCGGGTGTTGGCCGCCCGCTCCAGTTACGTCAGCAGCGCGTTGCACCTGCTGTCGGTCGAACGCGACCACGGAGTCCTGGTCGAGCTGCTGCCCAACGGCCCTGACGGCGCGGTGGACTTGGAGGCGTTGGAGGCGGCACTGCGTGCGGGACCCGCCGCCCTGGTCACTGCCGCGCATGTGCCGACCTCCTCGGGACTGGTCGAACCCGTCGCTGCGATAGGCGAGTTGGCCCGCGCCCACGGAGTGCCCTTCCTGCTCGACGCGACCCAGTCACTCGGCCAACTGCCGGTGGACATGGGCACCATCGGCTGCGACCTCCTCATCGGCACCGGCCGCAAGTTCCTGCGCGGCCCACGCGGCACCGGCCTGCTCGCGGTCCGCCGCCCGCTCCTGGACCGCCTCGCCCCCGAGGCACCCGATGTCCGGGGCGCCCGATGGACGGCCGAGCGGAGCTGGGAACTGGTTCCGGACGCCAAGCGGTTCGAGCTCTGGGAGGCCGCGCATGCCCTGCGCCTGGGCCTGGGTGCGGCACTGGCCGACCTCAGCGCGCTCGGCGTCGACACCGTCGCCCGGCACCTGGACACCCTCGGCGCCTCACTGCGGGAACGCCTCTCCGCACTGCCGGGGGTCCACGTCACCGACCCTCCGGCCGCGGGCGGCGCCATTGTCACCTTCGTGGTCGACGGGATGGACGCCTCAGATGTCCAGCGGCAACTCGCCTATCGCAGGGTCCATTTGATCGCGGTGCCGGCCGGGCACGGGCGGTGGGACATGGATCACCGGGGACTGACCAAGGTGGTTCGAGCCTCGGTCCACGTCTACAACGACGAGGACGATCTGGACGCGTTGGTCGAGGCGGTGCGGGAGATCGTCCGCCTGCAGCAGCGCGGTAAGGCGCCCAGCCCCAGCCCCGAACCATCGCCCTCAGAACCCGACATCCCGCCCGCGTTCTCGGCCACCGACCCAGAACCAGCTCCCACGCCGCACCCCCCGGACATCTCGCGCTCCTTCTCCCGCCGCCACGACGCGATCGTGGTCGGCCTGGGCGTACACGGCAGCGCCACCCTGCGTCACCTGGCCGCGCGCGGACTCGACGTCCTGGGCCTCGAACAGTTCCGCCTGGGCCACGACTTGGGTTCCTCGCACGGGGAGACCAGGATGATCCGCCGCGCCTACCCCCACCCCGACTGGGACGCCCTGGTCGACACCGCCTACCAGGCCTGGACGGAGCTGGAGGGCGCCTCGAAGGCCCAACTCCTCGACATCACCGGCGGGTTGTACGCGGCACCGGACGACCGCCCCGATCCCCTGCGCGGCCCCGGCTGCCGTCAGGTCGGCGCCGAAGAAGCGGCACGGATCTTCCCGGGGCTGCGGCTCCCCACCGGATTCACCGCGGTGCACGACCCGCGAGCCGGGATCATCGACGCGCAGGAGACACTCCGCGCCCAACTGACCCTGGCCGAACGGTCCGGAGCACGCATCGAGGACAACTCCCCCGTCCTCGGCTGGGAACCGGACGGCGACGAGGTCGTGGTCCGCACCGGCGAGGGCATCCTGCGCACCCGCCGCCTGGTGCTCTGCACCGGCCCCTGGACGGCAGCCCAAGTCCCCTCCCTCGCACCCCACCTGACGGTCACTCGCATCGTCAACGCCTACTTCGCCGCCGACCCGACGGGCCCGCTCGGCCCTTCCGGCCTCGGCAGCTTCTCCGTCGACCTGCCGCAGGGCCTGCTGTACGGGTTCCCCGCGACCGACGGCCGCGGCCTCAAGGCGGGGCTGGACAGCGGCCCAACCTGGACCCCGGAAGCACCTCGCCCCGACGCGACCGCCGAGGAACTCGCCCTGCTCGCCGAGGCGGTGGCCCAGGTACTGCCCGGTGCCGGCCCGGTGACCGAGAGCCTGACGTGTCTCTACACGATGACGGCCGACCGGCGCTTCGTGGTCGGCGAAGTACCGGGCGCACCGCAGGTGTTGGTCGCGTCGGCGTGTTCGGGGCACGGGTTCAAGTTCGGGCCGGCGATCGGCGAGGCGCTGGCCGACCTCGTGTGCGGGATCGCCCGCCCGGACCTGGACTTCCTCTCCCCGGCCCGGCTGCTTTCCGGCAGGACCCCGTGAGGGGCCGCTCGGGGTCGGAGAAGGCCCGCTCAGCCGTGGAAGACGGTCTGGGACCGGCGCTCGTACCAGGCCGTCAGATGCTCGCCGGAGCTGATGACGTGCTCGCGCATCAACTCGTCGGCCCGGTCGGCGTCGTGCGCGGCCAACGCGTCGATCACGGCCTGGTGCTCACGGATGTTCAGCTGTCGATGGCGCTCGTCGCCGGCGAGGGCGAGCGAGGAGACGTTGCGCGGGAAGCTCTCGTTGATCCGGTCGATCATCCGGGTCAGCCAGGGGTTGTCGGCCGCTTCGCAGATGACCGTGTGGAAGCAGTCGTTGGCGGCCGTGGTCGTGAGGTTGCCCGCACCCCTCGCCTCACCGGCGGCTCCCGCCAGGGCCTCGCACAGGACGGCGTTGTGCTCGCGGAGCGCCGCGAGCCCGCGTTCCGTGATGCGGGAGGCGGCACGCCGGGCGGCCATGCCCTCCAACTCGGCGCGCACCTCGTACGCCTGCCGCACCTCCCAGGGCGCGGGCACCCGGACCACCGCGCCGCGGTTCGGCTGCATCTCGATCAGCCCGCCGTTCTGCAGCTGACGCAGTGCCTCGCGCACCGGTGTGCGGCTGACCCCGAACTCGGTGGCCAGCGCCGCCTGGCGCAGCGGTTTGCCGATCGCCAGCTCGCCGTTCATGATCCGCGCGCGGATGCGGGCCGCGATGTCGTCGACGAGGGGACTCTCGTCAGTCTGGGGCGTCATCGGAGTCGGTCAAACCCTTCTCGGGGGCGGTCGGGGGGTGCGCGGTGGTTGAGCAGTTTGCCATGCGGCCGAGGGGCGACCTCAGCCACTCGAGAGTCGCTTATTTTTGGATCCACTTCAATGATATCCGCATCCAATAGGAGGGCCGCATGAATCTGGACTTCGCCAAGGCGATCGACGTGTCCGTTCCCATCCATCCCGGCATGCTCCACTGGGGTCGCCGCCCCGAGGTGGAGATCGTCGAATCCCGTACCGCCGGCGACCCCTCCAACGTGAGCCGCTGGCGCATCGGCGCCCACACCGGCACCCACATCGACGCTCCGGCGCACTTCATCGACGGCGGCAAAACGGTCGACCGGCTCGACCTGACCGCCCTCAACGGAACCGCGCGGGTCCTCGACCTCACCCACGTCAAGGAACAGATCACCGCCGCCGACCTCGACGCGGCCGGCCTCGGCACCGAGGAACGTGTGCTGCTGCGCACCAGCAACTCCGAGGGCGTCCTGCGCAGTCCGTGGAAGGCCCGGCAGTGGGTCGGGCTGGCCCCCGACGGAGCGGAACGGCTCATCGAGGCCGGGGTACGCACCGCGGGCATCGACTACCTGAGCATCGAGGCCGTCGCCTACACCACCCACTGGGAGACCCACCAACTCCTGTGCGCCGCCGAGGTGTTGATCCTCGAAGTGGTCGATCTGCTGCACACCCCGGCCGGGGTCTACGACATGATCTCGCTTCCCCTGCCCCTTCAGGGTGCCGAGGCCGCCCCCTCCCGCACCGTGCTCCTCCCGAGGGACGAGGCGTGACAACCGCCTCCCGGCTGATCCTGGCCGCACCGCACCCGGCGGCGCTTTCGGCGGCCCGGCGTGCGGCGGAGCGGGGCGGCAACGCCGTGGACGCGGCGCTGGCGGCAGCCGCCGCACTCACGGTCGTCTACCCCCACCAGTGTTCCCTGGGCGGCGACCTGATCGCCCTAGTCCACGCCCCCGGCGGCTCGGTACGCGCGGTGATCTCGGCGGGCGCCGCCGCACAGGCCGTAGACGTCGAAGCTCTCCGAGCCGCCGACCGACGGATGCCTGCGCAGGGTCCGCAGACGGTGACCGTGCCCGGTGTGGTGGCGGGCTGGACCGCGCTCGCCGAAGCCCATGGCACACCCGGTGCCCTTGCGGCCGCGCTGCGGGACGCCGCCGAACTGGCCGAGGACGGGGCCACCGTCTCAGCCGGTCTGGCGCGGGCCATCCGCGAGCGGGCCTCGCAGATCGCCGCGGACCCCGGGCTCACCTCCCTGCTGACAGGCCCCGACGGCACACCCCTCGACAAGGGCGACCCGCTCCCCCAGCCCCGACTGGCCGCCGTCCTGCGCACGCTCGCCGACGACCCTTCGTCCTTCTACCGGGGCGCCGTCGCCGAGGCGCTGGCGGACGGGCTGCGCCGGGCCGGGAGTCCGTTGACCGCGAGCGACCTCGCGGCCCATCAGGCGGAGAACAGCGAGCCGTTGACGCTGGACGTGGCCGGAACTCGGTGGTGGACCGCCCCGCCGCCCAGCCAGGGGGCGAGCCTGCTGGCCGTACTCGAGACCGCCGCCTCGGCCGCGAAACTGCCCGAGCCGGAGCGCACCATCCTTCTGGCCTCCCGCTGCCAAGACGCCTCGGCAGCACGTGACTTGCTGCTGGGTGACCCGCTCGGCCCCTCGCCCATCGACCTGGACAGACTGCTGCGCCCGGCTCCGCTCGCCGGCGAACGAGCGCCCGAGCCGTCCTTCCGGCCCGCCGGGGACACCGTGGCGATCACCGCCGTGGACGCCTCCGGACTGGCCGTCTCCCTGATCCAGAGCGTCTACCAGACCTTCGGCTCCGGCATCTGCGAACCGGAGACCGGCATCGTCCTGCACAACCGCGGCTCGGCGTTCAGCCTGCTGCCCGGCCACCCCGCTCTCATCGGCCCCGGACTGCGACCTCCGCACACCCTCTGCCCGGTGCTCGGCCGGTCCGCCGAACTCCTGCTCGCGGCCGGTTGCCAGGGCGGTCGGGCGCAGCCACAGATCCTGGCCCAGACGGTGCCCGATCTGATGGACCCGGCCGCCGATCCGGTCACCGTCCTGGACCGCCCACGCTGGGTGATCGGCGCCCGCGACATCGGCCACGAGACACAGACACTGCTGGCCGAGCCCGGGTCCGTCCCCGCGGGCGCGTTCCCGTCGGTGGTTCCGGTCGTCGTCACGCCGGGCCGTACCGATCTCGCCGGTCACACCCAGGCCGTACGACTGTCCGCCGACGGTCGGCTGGACGGCGCATCCGATCCGCGCGCCGACGGCGGCACCATCTTGGAAGGAAACCCGCAGTGAGTACTCTCGCCCCCGAACCCGTACCGGCCGACGCACCGCACCCGCTGGACCCCCTCACCGTCTCCGAACTGACCGCTGCGGTAAGTGTGTTGAGGGCCGACACCCGGGTCCCCGACGACGCGCGTTTCTGGGGTGTGGCGCTGGACGAGGACCACGCCCGGCGCGCAGCCCTCGGGGATGCCCGGCGCGCCCGCGCGGTCGTGTTCTCGCCGTCCGCACGCCACGCCTTCGAGGTCGATCTCGAACTCGGCGACAAGCCGCAGACCACGGCGTGGCGGGAGTTGGACGTCCGCAGTCCAGGCTGCTCCTCCGAGGAGGCACGGCAGGCCGCTGCCGCCTGCCGCGCCGACCCCCGTTTCCGGGAGGCACTCGCACTGCGCGGCATCCACGACGTGTCGCTGGTGATGGTGGACCCGGAGTCGATCGGCGGCTTCGAACCGCCCGAGTACGCGGGCCGCCGACTGACCTGGGGCAGCGTCTGGCACCGCGTCTCCGAGGACGACAACGGCTACGCCCGCCCGGTGCAGGGAGTCGTGCCGATCATCGACATGGAGACCATGGAGATCCTGCACATCGAGGACCACGGGGTGGTCCCGCTGTCGGAGGAGTCCGGTGTGTTCGCGGCCGGGACGGTGGACGAGCGGCCGGGGCTCAAGCCGCTGGAGGTCGTCCAGCCGGACGGGCCGAGTTTCACCGTCACCGGGCAGCGGATCGACTGGCAGGGGTGGTCGGTCCGGGTCGGCTTCAGCCATCGCGAGGGGCTCGTGCTGCACGACCTCGCCTTCTCCGCGGCCGGGAAGGGTCCTCGGCAGGTGATCCGGCGTGCCGCCGTCAACGAGATGTACGTCCCGTACTTCGACACGGCCTCCACCCAGTACCGCAAGAACTTCTTCGACTGGGGCGAGTACGGCGCCGGCCCGCTCACCAACTCCCTTGCCCTGGGCTGCGATTGCCTCGGCGTCATCCAGTACTTCGACGCGGCCGTGCTCGGCGGCGACGGCGTCCCCCGGCTCATCCCCAACGCCGTCTGTGTCCACGAGGAGGACGACGGCATCCTCTGGAAGCACCACGACGGCCGCACGGGCCGTACGGAGGTGCGCCGTTCTCGCCGGCTGATCATCTCGGCGTTCGCCACCGTCGCCAACTACGACTACGGCTTCTACTGGTCGCTGTACCAGGACGGTTCGGTGATGCTGGAGATCAAGATGACCGGCATCCTCTCCGCCACCGGCGTCGAGGAGGACGAGGCGACGCCGTACGCGCGCCGGGTCGCGCCGAACGTCGCGGTCACCAACCACCAGCACTTCTTCAGCGTCCGCCTCGACATGGCGGTGGACGGCGATCCCAACCGGCTGATCGAGGTCACCGCCGAACACGAACCCGACCCAGCGCTGGACCCGTACGGCAACGCGGCCCGTACCGTGCTGCGGCCGATCCTCAGCGAGTCGGAGGGCGCCCGGCGCACCGACCCGTCCCGCGCGCTGCACTGGCGGGTGGAGAGCACCGAGTCCCGCAACCGGATGGGTGAACCGACCGCGTACCGCGTGCACTTGGAGAACACGGCTGTGCTGCCGGTGCGCGAGGACAGCGTGTGCGCGCGCCGAGCCCCGTTCGTGGGGCGGCAGTTGTGGGCGACCGCCTACGACGCGGAGCGGCGGTTCGTCGGCGGCGAGTACCCGAACCAGGCCGAGCCGGGTGCGGACGGAGTCCACAAGTGGCAGGAGGAGAACCGGTCGTTGGACGGCACGGACCTGGTGCTGTGGGCGACGGTCGGCTCGCACCACTTCCCGCGCCCCGAGGAGTGGCCGGTGATGCCGGTAGCCAAGGCGCGACTGCGCCTGGAGCCCGACGGCTTCTTCGACCGCAACCCGGCTCTGGACGTGCCCGCCCCCGTCTCCTGCCACACGCCGAGCCCCTCGGCCCCGGACCACTGCTGCGGCTGACCGCGCCCCCTCCCCCGAAAGGCGTCCCATGCGCGAGGAAGAGAACACACGGCTCACGCGGACCGGGCCCGGTACCCCGGCCGGTGAGTGGATGCGCCGCTACTGGCAGCCGATCGCCCTCAGCGAGGAACTCGACGGCGCACGACCGCTGGTAGCGCCCAAGGTGATGGGCCAGGACCTGGTCCTGTTCCGCGACGAGGAGGGTCAACTCGGCCTCGTCGACCGGGGCTGCCCACACCGCGGCGCCGACCTGACGCTCGGCCGCCTGGAGGACGGCGGACTGCGCTGCTGCTTCCACGGCTGGCTCTTCGCCCGCGACGGCTCCTGTCTCGACACACCCGCCGAGCCCGTCGACAGCCCACTCAAGTCCCGCGTGCGGCTGGGCAGTTATCCGGTCCGCGAGATCAACGGCATCATCTGGGGCTACCTCGGCCCCGGCGAACCACCCGAACTCCCCGCCCTGGACTGCTTCCAGGCCCCCGCCGACCACGCCTTCGCCTGGAAAGGGCTGCTGGAGTGCAACTGGCTCCAGGCCCTGGAGGTCGGCATCGACCCCGCCCACGCCTCCTACCTCCACCGCTTCTTCCAGGACGAGGACCCCGCCGACAGCTACGGCAAACAGTTCCGCGCCGCCTCCCAGGGCACCGACCTCCCGATGACGAAGATCCTGCGCGAGTACGGCCGCCCCGACATCGACGCCGTCCGCACCCCCTACGGCATCCGCCTCACCGCCCGGCGCACGCTCGACGGCACGGACACCCAGGGCCTGCCGATGGACGGCAGCCTTACCCACGTGCGCATCACCCACCAGGTGTTCCCGCACGCCTTCCACATCCCGCTGGACGAGGAGACTGCGATCACCCAGTGGCATGTGCCGATCGACGACAACTCCAGTTACTGGTATGCCCTGTTCACCAGTGTCGGCGGCCCCGTCGACCAGGCGGAGATGCGCCGGCAGCGGGTCGGCGCGGTCACCCTGCCCGACTACCGGCCGCGCTTCGGCCGCGCGAACGGCTACGGCTACGACCCGGTGGAGCAGCGCACGACGACGTACACCGGACTCGGCTTCGACATCAACGTGCACGACCAGTGGGCGGTGGAGGGGCAGGGGGCCGTGCAGGACCGTACCCGCGAGCACCTGGGCCGCTCCGACAAGGCCATCGTGATGTACCGGCGGATGCTCGGCGAGGCCATCAGCGCCGTCGAGCGCGGCGAGGACCCGCCGCTGGTGCTGCCGGCCGAGGAGGCGGGGCGGTTGCACGGGCCGGTCGCCCTGGACGGGATCGGCCCGACCGAGGGCTGGCTGGAGCACTGGACGGCCGTCACCGACAAGCAGCGCGCCGACAGCAGTTGGGCGCAGCCGCTGGGAACGGACGGCTGAGCCGCGTGGGATTCATCGAACGGCACGGCCTGTGGAACCCCGAACAGGCCGCCGCCGCACGGGAGATACAGTCGCGCGCCGAACGCGGCGGGATGACGGTGGTACGGCTGGTCTTCGCCGACCAGCACGGTCTGCTGCGCGGCAAGACCGTGACCGTGGGCGAACTGCCCAATGTGCTGCGCGACGGCACCGGCATCGCCTCGTCCCTGCTCGCCAAGGACACCTCGGGGCGGACCGTCTTCCCGCTCTTCACCAAGGAGACACCGCTCGGGCTGCCCGAACTGCGCGGCGCCGCCGACATGGTGATGGTGCCCGACCCGTCGACCTTCCGGATGCTGCCGTGGTCGCCGGGCACGGGCTGGCTGCTGTGCGACCTGCGCTTCACCTCCGGAGCGCCGGTCCCGCTGTGCACGCGCGGGCTGCTGCGCTCGGTCCTCGACCAGGCGGACGGGCTGACGTACCGCACTGGCCTGGAGGTGGAGTTCCACCTCTTCCGGCTCGACGACCCGCGTCTGGGCCCGGGCGACCAGGGTCAGCCAGGTGCCGCGCCCGAGGTCGGCATGCTCAACCACGGCTACCAGTACCTCAGCGAACTGCGGTACGACGAACTCGATCCCATCCTCGACGTCCTGCGCGCGAACATCGAGGGACTGGGGCTGCCGTTGCGCAGCCTGGAGGTGGAATTCGGCCCGAGCCAGGTCGAGTTGACCCTCCAGCCCGCCGACGGCCTGGGCACAGCCGACGCGATGGTCCTGCTGCGCAGCGCCGTCAAACAGGTCGCCGCCCGCCACGGCCACCACGCCACCTTCATGTGCCGACCCCATCTGCCCGGCGTGTTCTCCAGCGGCTGGCATCTGCACCAGAGCATGCTGCGGGACGGCGTGGGTGTCTTCGCGCCGGAGAGCGGCGAACTCACCGCTTCCGGGCCGCCGTTGTCGCCGTACGGGACCGCCTTTCTCGGCGGGCTGCTGCGGCACGCGCGGGCCACGAGTGCGTTCTCGACCCCAACTCTCAATGGCTTCAAGCGCTTTCGCTCACTGTCGTTGGCGCCGGACCGTGCGGTGTGGGGGCGGGACAATCGCGGGGCGATGGTGCGGGTACTGGGTGACGGACCGTCATCCACCCGCCTGGAGAACCGGATCGGCGAGCCGGCCGCCAACCCCTACCTCTACCTCGCCTCCCAACTCGCCGCCGGACTCGAGGGCGTGGCAGGCGGCCTGGAACCCGGACCGGCCGCCGACGAGCCCTACGCGGCGCGTGCCGAACCGCTCCCCCGCTCACTGGGCGAGGCCCTGGACGCGTTGGAGTCCGACCGCATGCTCGCCGACCGGCTCGGCAAGGACTTCGTGGCGTACTACACCAGCATCAAGCGGGCCGAGATCGACCGCTTCAGCCAAGAGGTGACCGACTGGGAACAGCGGGAGTACTTCCGTGTCTTCTGACCTCGACTCCCTCTATGCGACGACCGAGCGGCTCCTGGTCCGACAGGCTCGTTGGGTCGCCCACGAGGTGCTGGAACTCCGGCTGACCCGGCCCACCGGCGGCGCCCTGCCTGCCTGGGAGCCGGGCGCGCACGTGGAGTTGACCCTGCCCTCCGGACTGCGGCGGGCCTACTCGCTGTGCGGGGACGTGGCGGACACCGAGGCGTGGACGGTCGCCGTGCACCGCGTGCCCGAGGGCCGGGGCGGCTCCCGGGAGATTCACGAAACCGCTCTGGTGGGACGGGAGTTGGAGGTGCGCGGGCCCGTCAACCGCTTCCCTCTGGTGCCTGCGGAGGGCTATCTGCTGCTGGCCGGCGGCATCGGCGTCACCCCGCTGCTGCCGATGGCCCGCGAACTCACCACCCGTGGCCTGCCCTGGCGACTGGTCCTGGGCGCCCGCGACCGGTCCCGGCTCGTGTACGCCGAGGAGTTGACGGCATTGGGCGGGGACCGGGTGCTCCTCGTACCGCAGGACGAGGTCGGCCTCCCGGACCTGGCCGCCGAACTCGCCGCCGCCCCGTCCACGCACGCCGTCTACGCCTGCGGCCCGCAAGCGATGCTCGACGCGGTGACGGCCCTGTGCCGTACAGCTGGCTCGGCGCGGGCACTGCACCTGGAACGCTTCAGCGCGGGCGACGACACAGACCCCATCCGACTCGACGCACCGAGCGGGGAGTTCGAGGTGGTACTGACCCGCTCCGGCCTGCGGCTGACCGTGCCCGCAGACCGTTCCGTGCTGGACGTCGTGCGGGAGAAGCTCCCGGACGTGCCCTTCTCCTGCGAGGAGGGCTACTGCGGCAGCTGCGAGACGCCGGTCACGGCGGGACTCCCGGATCACCGCGACACGGTGATCGACCCGTCCGAACGTCCCGGCGCCACCACGATGATGATCTGCGTGAGCCGCTGCGACTCCCCGGTGCTGGAGCTGGATCTCTAGCCGCGGCCTTTCGCCAGGCGGCGCAGGAGCGCGCGGGGTCGGTAGGGGATGACCTCGGCCAAGGAGATGGCGGTGCTGGTCCGGTCGACTCCGTCGATGGCGAGGATCGCTTTGGTGATGCGGTGCAGGTCCGCGGTGTCCTTGGCGACGACATGGGCGAGGAGGTCGGCGTCACCGGTGGTGTAGTGGACCTCGATGACCTCGGGCAGGTCGAGCAGTCCTTCGTGGACGCTCTCGGGCTCGGCCTGGCTCACCGCGAGCGACATGAACGCCACCAGGCCGTAGCCGAGGGCGGCGGGATCGATGCGTCGGCTGAAGGGTTTGAGCGCACCGTCGGCGGCCATCCTCCGCAGCCGGGCGTGCACGGTGTTGCGGGCCACGCCCAGGGTCTGGGCCAGGGCGAGGATCGTCGCGTCCGGGTCGTCGTCCAGGGCCAGAACGATCCGGGCGTCCAAGGGGTCCATCAGCGTCATGATGCGCATTCTGTCACCAATCTTCGACGCTGTTGCGCATCTGTCGCACTGATCATGGACTGTATTGCGTGTATGCCCCGGCATGTGGTGAAGGTGGTGGGCCGTTCCAACGCTTCCGCCCTCCTGAAGGACCGCCCCCATGGCCTCGCAGACCCATCCCACTGGCACCGGTGGCTCCTGGATCGTCGTCGTGTCCGCCGGGGTGGCCGCCGGGCTGCAGGTGTGGAAGCTGCCGCCCGCGCTCCCGTACCTGCGGCACGATCTGTCGCTGAGCCTCGTCCAGGCCGGGACCCTGCTGGGGATCGTCCAACTGGCCGGGATGCTCGGGGGACTTGCCGTGTCGCTCCTGGCCGAACTGATCGGTGAGCGGCGCTGTCTGAGCGGGGGGCTGGTCCTGCTGTTCCTCGGGTCGGCCGGTGGTGGCTTCGCCTGGTCGGCGGCTCCGCTGCTGGCCTCGCGGGCGGTCGAGGGCGCCGGTTTCATTCTGGTGGCGGTGACGGGTCCGGGGCTGATCCGGCGCGTCGCCCCGCCCGGCCGTTTCACCACGGCGATGGGCTTCTGGGGCGCCTACCAGGGAATCTCGACCTTCGCCGGGCTCGTCGTCGGCGCGCTGGTCCTCCAGGTGGTGCCGTGGCGGGTGTGGTGGTGGGGCATGGCCGTGGTCGCGCTGGCGCCGCTGCCCTGGGTCCTGGCCCGCGTTCCCAGCGACGAGGCGGGCGGTGTGCGCGGCGCGGCGAACGCTCTCACCCGCATCGGCCGTACCGTCCGGGCTCCGGCCCCTTGGACGGCCGGTCTCGTCTTCGCCTGCTACACCCTGCCGTGGATGGCCGTGGTCGGGTTCCTGCCCACCATCTACCGCGACGGCGGGATGACGGGCAGTTGGCCGGGTGTCCTCAGTGCCGTGGTCGGCGCGGCGAACGCCGTCGGTTCGATCGCCACGGCGGCACTCATGAAGCGCGGCCTGCCCTCTAACTCCCTTCTCGTACCGGCCTTCACGCTCATGGCCGCCACTTCCCTGCTCGCCTTCGCCGTCGACTGGCACGGCCTCCCGGCGGGTACCACCTGGCAGTTCGTGTGCGTTGTGGCCTTCTCGCTGACCGGCGGGGCGATACCGGCGACCTTGCTGCGCATGATCGGTGGACTGACTCCGGCAGGCGGCTCCGCTCCCGCGACCATGGGCCTGATCCAGCAGCTCTTCAACGCGGGCAGCTTCATCGGTCCCACGGTCGCGGCCTGGCTGGCCACCCGCACCGGCGGCTGGCACTCCACCTGGTGGATCACCTGCGCCTGCACGGCCGCGGGGATCGCCCTCAGCCTCCGTCTCGGCAGCGGTGCCGGATCCGAGTCGGCTACGTCAACGGCCGTTCCCCGACGCGGTCGTTGAGGCCGGTGCGGAGGGGATCGTCGTCGGGCAGGCCGAGTTCGGTGGCGAGGGCGAGTGCACGGGCCCAGACCTCGTCGGCGGCGGTGAGCTGGCCGGCACTGTGGTGGCTGTCGCCGAGGCAGAGCAGGCAGGCGACTTCGCTGTGGCGGTCCCCGGTGGCGTGGAACAACCGGGCGGCCTGCCGGTAGTGGTCGACCGCCTGCTGAAATCGGCCCAGTTGATGGTGGATGTAGCCCAGGCTGTCGGAGATGTGGGCCTGCCCGGCCACGTCCCCGGATGTCCGCGCGAGTTCGAGGGCCTGCTCGCAGTGGGCCAGCGCGCGGAGGTGGTCGCCGAGGTGCGCCTGCCGCCAGCCGATGTGGTTCAACGCGGCGGCCTGCCCTGCCTGGTCGCCCGCCGCCCGGTAGTGCTCCAGACTCAAGTAGGCGTGTTCCAGTACCAGTTCGGAATTGCCGTGGACCGCGGACATCCGCGACAGGTGCTGATGGGTCCGGGCCTGTCCCGCCTCGCTGCCCAGCGCGGCGAAGAGTTCGAGTGCCCGCAGATAATGCTCTCGCGCCGGTTCCGGACACTTCAACCGGTCCAGGGCCAGCCCCAGACCGCGGTGGGCGCCCGCCCGGCCGGCCAGGGAGGCCTCCCGTTCGGCCGCCACCAGCGCGCTGTGCGCAGCGGTCAACAGCGCCTGCCAGTACCCGTGCCGGTCCAGGAACGTGGTCAACACGGCGGCCAGCCGCCATACATGACCGTCGAAGCCGGGCTGCGGCTGCCGCACGATCTCCAGCAGCACCGGGTGCTCGGCGGCGAGCCAGGCCAGTGCCTGGCCGTAGTCCTCGGGCCGCACCGCGTTCGCCCCCGGCCGGGGCGCGGAGACCTCCACCGGGTTGGGCTGCGGGGTCACCAGCACGTCGGCGGCCCGCGCCGAGTGCAGGTAGTGGTCCATCATCCGGTGCAGCGCGGCCTGTCGTTCCCACTCGTCGTCGTACGCGGTCACGAGTTCTCCGGCGTAGACCTTCAGCAGGTCGTGGAAGGCGTAGCGCCCCGGAGCGTGCTCGACCAGCAGGTGGCCGCCGGTCAGTTCGGCGAGCAGTGCGCGGACGCGTTCCGGTTCCAGCCCGGCCAGCGCGGCCGCCGCGCGCTGGTCCACGTCCGGTCCCGGGTGCAGCGCCAGCAGCCGGAACAGTCGGGCCGCGGGTCGGCTGAGCGTGCTGTAGGACCATGAGAACACCGCCCGTACCTGGCTGGCCTCCTCGCCCCCGTCCAGCGCGTCCAACCGGCCGCCCGCTTCCCGCAGTTGCTCCGCGAGTGTCCGCAGGGGCTGTCGCGGATGCGCGGCGGCGCGTGCCGACACCACGGCCAGCGCCAGGGGCAGTCCCGCGCACCAGGTGACGACGTCCGCGACCGCCTCCGGTTCGGCCGCGACCCGGCCCGCCCCGAGCCGCTCCGCGAGTACGCCCCGTGCGGCGTCCGGCGTCAGGGGGTCCACCGCGAGCAGATGGGCGCCCTCCGTGGCTGCCAGCCCGGTCAGCCGGTTCCGGCTGGTCACCAGGGCCATGCAGCCGACCGCGCCCGGCAGCAGCGGGCGGACCTGTTCCTCGTCCCGTGCGTTGTCAAGCACGACCAACATCCGGCGCCCTGCCAACAGGCTCCGGTACAGGCCGACTTGGGCCTCCAGGCCGGGCGGCACCCGCTCCGGCCGTACTCCGAGGGCGTCCAGGAATCCTCGTACCGCCTCGGTCGGGGGCATCACCGATCCCTGCGGATCGAAGCCGCGCAGGTTCACGTACAACTGCCCGTCGGGGAACGCTCTCTCGACCCGGCGCGCCCAGTGCACCGCGAGCGCGGTCTTGCCGACCCCCGCCATGCCCGACACCGCCGAGATCACCACGGCGGCGGACTCGCCCTCCGCCGAGGCCAGGATCGCCGCGAGTCGGGCCAGTTCGCCGTCCCGGCCGGTGAATCCCCGTACTGCCATGGGGAGTTGGGCGGGACGCTCGGTCTGCCGTACCACCGCCGTACGTTCGGGGCGCGGGGCCGACGCGGAGCGGTGGCCGCGCAGGATCGACTGGTGCAACTGGCGCAGTGCCGCGCCTGTGTCCGTGCCCAGCTCCTCCGCCAGCCGTTTCCGCATGGTGGCGTAGCAGTCCAGGGCCTCGGCGCTGCGGCCGGTGTCGTGCAGGGCCCGCATCAGCGCCTCGGCCAGGGGTTCCGCGAGCGGGTACTCGCCGAGCAGACCGGTCAACGGGCCGATGAGGGAGGCGGGTTCACCGTGGCGCAGTTCCGCGCGCGCCCAGCCGACGGCGGCGTCCTGGTGCTGGCGCCGCCAGGCCTCGCGCATCCGGGCCGCCCACTCCCCGTTCAGACCGGACAGCGGCTCCCCGCGCCACAGATCGAGCGCCTCGCGCAGCAGCCGGGCCCGCTCCGGGTCGGCGGGCCCCGCCGTCCGCGTCTGGTCGACCAACTGCCGGAACCGGTACACGTCCACCTGGTCCGGTCGGGCCTCCAGGAGATATCCGCCCGAACGGCGCACCACACCTAAGCCTTCCCCGGCGGTCTCGGCACCCTGCTCGCACACCCGCCGGATCCGGGCGACATGGGCGTGCACCGCGCCGCGTGCGCCGTCCGGCGCACGCGGACCCCAGACCCGCTCGATGACCACGTCGACCGCGACGGGCCGGCCGACGTCCACGGCCAACGCGGCCATCACGGTGCGGCGTTGGGGCGGGCCCACCTCCACCGTGCGGCCCCCCGCGGACAGTTCCACGGGCCCGAGCAACTGGACCTCCATCATTTCTCCACCTCCCCTCCAGGAAGACTCCTCACCTCCCCTACAGGAAGACTCCTCCTCTTTTTCGCGGACGCGTGCGCGGCGCGACAAGGCTTCGACAAGGTTTCCTGCCACACACCGGTGCGAATCTGCTGGGAACGGACGGGCGCTGACCGCGTCCCGTCCCGGCACGAGAGCAGGGCCGTCGCCTGGCGGCTGCGCAACAGGCAAAACGGGGGCGAGACGTGTGATCACACAGGAAGTGATGGCACCTGAGACGCGGGTGCCGGTACAGCGGTCGGAGACCTTACCGGCCGCCTCGGGGAACGCGGGCGGAAGGAGCGTACTGGAAGGCGCGTTCGCGCTGCTGGAGGCGGTGGAGCGGGCCGTGGAGGCGGGGCCGACAAGGCTGGCGGCCGACTGCGGGCTGCCCAAGACGACCGCGTACCGGCTGCTGGAACAGCTGGCGGACCTGGGCGCGGTCGAGCGGAGCGGGGGGAGCTACCGGGTGGGCCCGCGGATGTTCCGCCTGGGGCGGGCCTGGCAGCCGCATCCCCGGCTGCGCGCCGCCGCGCGTGAACCGATGCGGCGGCTGGCCCGGGTCACGGGCACGACGGTCGGAATCGCCGTGCTGTGGAAGGGCGAGACCTTGATGATGGAGTGGTGTCCGGAGGACGCCGAACGTCCCGATCCGCTGCAGACCCGGATGACCTGGCCGTGGTTCACCGCGGCGGGCAAGGTGCTCGTGGCCATGTCCGCACCGGCACCCCTGCTGGGGCCGCTGCCCACGTCCTGGGCGAGGGACGCCGCGGCGATACGGGAGCGGGGCGCCGCGTTCGACCGGGAGGAAGTGGTGACCGGGGTGTGCTGCGCGGCGGTTCCGCTGCTCGGAGCGCGCGGCACACCCGTGGCGTCCCTCTGTGTCCTCACCGACCCCGCCCACCACTTGGACCGGCTCGCGGAAACCGCCCGCCGGACCGGCCTGGTGATCAGCGCGGGGCTGCGGGGGCGGTGACGGGACGGGGCCGGCGGTGCGGCGAGGTGCTCGGGCGGGGTCGAGCATCAACCGCACCGGCGGCCCCGTCCAACTCGCCCTCCCGACTCCGATCCCCCTCAACTCCCCCTCACCGAAGTCGAACCGCCGGGAAAACCCTGCGCTGTCCGTCGATCTCCGTCGTACGCTGACGGCCGCTGTCTGCCGAGGGAGGACACATGGGGATCCGAAGCCTGACCCGCGCCGAAGCCGAGCGCCGGGCCGAGTTGGTCGTGGTCGAGCGGTACGACGTGGACGTCGATCTGACCGCGCTGCCGGACGGGCCGGAGGTCCGCTGTGTCTCCACGGTGGCGTTCACCTGTCGCGAGCCGGGCGCGGAGACCTTCGTGGACTGTGCGGCACAGGTGGTGAGCGCCACGCTGAACGGTGTCGCCCTCGCCCCCGGTGAGGACGGGCGGATCCAACTCCCGGGCCTCGCCGGGCACAACGTGTTGCGCGTGGAGAGCGTCCAGGCCGACACCACCGCCGGCGAGGGTGTCCACAAGGCGACGGACCCCGCCGACGGCGAGGTGTACGTGTGGATGAGCTTCGAACCGGACGAGGCCCGCTTCGTGTGGGCCTGCTTCGACCAGCCCGACCTCAAGGCCCCGCACGCCTTCACCGTCACGGCCCCGGCCGCGTGGACCGTCACCAGCAACTCCGGTGACGCGCGCGTCGAGGAGCTGGACGCGGCCCGCCGCTGGGCCTTCCCGGACACCCCGCCCCTGTCGACGTACAACACGGTCATCAACGCGGGCCCCTTCCACGAGGTACGGCGCGAGGCCGACGGCCACAACCTGGGCCTGTACGCCCGCCGTTCACTCGCCGAGGTCCTCGATCGCGACGCCGACGAGATCTTCACGCTCACCGGCCAGGGCCTCGCGTTCTACGCCGAGGCCTTCGCGATGCCGTTCCCGCAGCGCCGCTACGACCAGGTGTTCATGCCCGAGTTCGGCGGGGCGATGGAGAACTACGGCTGTGTGACCTGGTCGGACGCGTTCCTGCGGCGGGCCGCGCCGACTCCGGCCGAACACGGGCTGCTGGCACGGGTGTTGCTGCACGAGATGGCGCACATGTGGTTCGGCAACATCGTCACCATGCGCTGGTGGGACGACCTCTGGCTGAACGAGGCGTTCGCGGAGTTCGCCTGTCACTGGGCCGCCGAGCAGGCCACCCGGCACACCGACGCGTGGGCGAGCCATCTGATGATCGGCAAGATCAGCGCGTACCTGTCCGACCAGGGCCCCGCCTCGCACCCGATCCACCAGCCCATCCACGATGTCGCCCAGGCCGCGTCGATCTTCGACAACATCACCTATCCCAAGGGCGCCTCCGTCCTCCAGCAGCTCAAGACGTATGTAGGCGAAGAGCACTTCAGGACCGGCATGGCCGCCTACTTCGCCCGCCACGCGTGGAGCAACACCACGCTCCAGGACCTGATCGACGCCCTGTCCGAGGCCAGTGGCCGCGACCTGGACACCTGGCGCACGGCCTGGCTGGCGACGGCGGGCACCGACCGCTTCTCCCTGGAGCGCGACGGGGACACCGTCACCCTGGTGGCCGACGGCAACCCGCGTCCGCAGGTGCTGGCGGTGGGCGCGTACGCCAGGAACGGCGACGCGCTGGAACGCCGGGCGCTGGTGCGGGTCGAGGTGACGGAGACCCGGACCCCGGTGACCGGCCTCCCGCCGGCGGACGTCCTGCTGATCAACGACGACGACCTGACCTTCGCCACGACCCGCCCGGATACCGCGAGCAGGGATGAACTCTTCCGTACGGCGGCGCAGTTGCCCACGGCGATCTCCCGTGGCGTGGCGGCCGCGACCGTGTGGGACATGCTGACGACCGGCGAGGCCACGGCGGCGGAGGCCGGTCGGTGCCTCACCTCGGTCCTGGCGGCCGAGACGTCCGACGCGGTGATCGAGCCGTATCTGACCCTCGCCGCGAACATCGCGGAACTGTGGGCGCCGCCGGCCGAGCGTGACGCGTTGTCGGCGGCGGTGGCGGCGACCTGTCGGCGCCTCGCCGCGGACCCCGGCCGCCGTCAGGTCGCGCTGCGCGGTCTTGCCCGTACCGCGACGACCGCGGACGATCTCGGCTGGCTCCGCGAACAGGCCGGTGACGACGTGGACTTGAGCTGGCGCGCGCTGATCCGCGAGGCGGAACTGGGTGGCGACATCACCGCGGAGTCCGGCCTCCTCCTCGCCCGCGACCCGGACCCCGACGCCTGGCTCCGTGCCCTCACCGTACGAGCGGCCCTGCCGGACGCCGCCACGAAGGCCGAGGTGTGGCAGCAACTGGTCGTGGACCGCACCGTCCCCATCAACTCGGTCGGCCTCGTCGCGGCGGCCTTCTGGCGTCCCGGCCAGGACGCGCTGCTGGCCCCCTACGCCGAGCGCTACCTGGAGGCGATCCCGAAGCTGCATCAGGGCGGCATGATCCTGGCGATGAGCTACACCCACCGCCTGTTCCCGGTGCACGCCATCGCCCCGGACTACATCGAGCGGGCCCGGCAGGCATCCCAGGAGGCGGTCCCGGTGGTCCGCCTCACGCTCCTGGAGCGCTCGGACGAGGTGGGCCGCATGCTCCGCGCGCGAGCCGTAGCGGCCTGACCTTCGCGATCCGGTGCGAGAGGTCAGTCCACCGGTGGCGTCGGCTCGGGCGTGGACCGTTCCGGGTGCGGATACGACGGCTGTACCCGCAGCGGGCGGGCCGCCCAGGCGGGCAGGTGCCAGTTCCAGCCGCCGAACAGGGAGACGAGGGACGGCACGAGCAGCATCCGCACGATGGTCGCGTCCAGCAGGATGCCGATACCGAGGCCGGTCGCCAGGGTCTTGAGGTCGGTGCCCGGTCCGGAGGCGAGTGCGGCGAAGGCGAGGAACAGGATGAGTGCGGCGCTGGTGACGAGGCGGCCGGTGCGGCCGATGCCCTCGACGACCGCCTCGTCGGTCGAGTGGCCGGCGTCGTACTCCTCCCGGATGCGGGAGAGGATGAACACCTCGTAGTCCATGGACAGTCCGAACAGGAACGCGAAGATCATGATCGGGATCCAGAACGTGACGGCCCCGGTGGCGGCGATGCCGAAGATCGCGTCGGAGCCGTGACCGTCCTGCCAGAAGAGCACCATCAGGCCCAGGGTCGCCGCCAGTGAGATCAGGTTGAGCAGCACCGCCTTCAGCGGCAGCAGCAGCGAGCGGAAGGCGCGCACGAGCAGGATGTACGTCAGCAGCGCGATGATCGTGATCATCAGCGGGAAGTTGCCGTAGACGGCGTGCAGGAAGTCGATCTGCGCCGCGCCGACGCCGGCGACGCCGACGGCCCCGGGCAGGTGTTCGGTGGCGGTCTTGACGCGTCTGACCACGTCGACGCTCTGGGAGTTGACCGTCTCGGTGTCCGGGATGACGACGACGATGCTCTGTCCGCCCCGGTTGCCGGCGGGCCCGGTCGGCACGAACACGCTGCTCACACCGTCGACCTTGGCCAGGGCGGCGGCGACGGGTTTCGCCTGGTCGGTGCTGACCAGGACCTCCATCGGGGTCAGTGCGCCGGTCGGGACGCCGCCGCGCTCGAGGGTCTGCAGGGTCTCGTAGGCAGGGCCGCTCTTGGCCAGCGACTCCGACGACGCGAGGCCGATCTTGATGCCGGCGAAGACGCCGACGAGGGCCGCGAGGGCGGCCAGTGCGGCGCCGGCCGCGATCCAGCGGCGCCGTACGACGGCGGTGGTCCAACGGGTCCAAAAACGGCTCGCCCGGTTCTCGTGCCGGATCTTCGGCCAGTCGACCTTCGGTCCGATGCCGCCGAGGATCGCGGGGGTCAGGGTGAGTGTCGTGAGCACGCTCGCGAGCGGGATGAGCGCGCCGCCGTAGCCCATGCTTCTCAGGAACGGGACGGGCAGCACGACAAGGGAGAGCAGGCCGATGGCCACCGTGACGCCGCTGAACACGATCGCGTGCCCGGCGTGTTCCATCGCGACGACGACCGCGTCGTGGTTGTCCCGGCCCCGGTCGCGCTCCTCGCGCCAGCGGGTGACGAACAGCAGCGAGTAGTCGATCGCGACGCCCAGGCCGATGAGGGCGACCAGGAACTGCACGATGAACGACACGTCGGTCGCGTAGGTGAGCGGCAGCAGCATCACGAAGGTCGCGAGGATCGAGACGGCGGCCACGAGCAGCGGCAACAGGGCCAGGAAGGAGGCGAACACGAAGGCGAGGACCGCCAGTGCGCCGAGGGCTCCGAGCAGCGTCTCGCCGAGCACTCCGGGTCCGCCGCCGTCGTCACCGCCGGAGGCCAGGGTGTCCTCGCCCGTCACCCCGATCGCCGCGCCCGCCGGCATCGCCTTCTCCGCAGCCGCCCGGATCGGGTCGGTCAGCAGCTTCTGGCTGGGTGACGGGTTGAACCGGTAGAACACCAGGCCGTAGGCGGTACGGTCGTCCTTCGTCCGGAACGCCTTGTCGCCGGTGTTCGCCTCGTCGATCACCCGCAGGCCCGGTGCCGCCGTGCCGACGGCCGTGAACACCTTCCCTACGTCCGTCTCGTGACCGGTGACGGTCTGCCCGGCCGGGAGGGTGACCGAGACCAGATAGGGGTTCGTGTCGCCGCCGCTGCCGAAGGCTTTCTCGATCTTGTGCGCCGTCACGGTGCCGGGCTGGCCCGGCAGCGAGAAGTCGATCGTCAGCCGGTCCGTGGTCCGACCGGCCAGCGCGATGCCGGCGATCAGCACCAGGCCCCAGAACGCCACCACCGCTTTGCGATGCCGCAGAACGAATTCGGCCCACCGTCGCATGCCGGACCTTCCCCGGGTCGTAGGTTGCGCGAGTCTAGCCCGCCGCCCCGTTCATCCGCTATCGGGATAATCCATCCGGTATGACGGAATCCGGAAGCACAGAATCCGCCTTTGCGCCCCTCGGGAAGAGAGCGCGGTGCACGGCTGTTTTAGTTTCTCGGTACCGGATCAACACCGGACTCCTGAGAACGGAGCAGTCAAGGTGAACGACACGTCGAAGACCGACATACGCCAGGTGACGGACGCCCCGACTCCGACTCCCGATGTGCTGGAGCAAGTACGGCGGCACCGGCGGCACACGCTGGAACTGCTCACCGTCTGTGCGGTGGGACTCGTCCCGTGGACGGTCCTGCTGGCGGTGACGCTGCCGTCCGCCTACGAGGTGCACCAGTGGCGGACGACATGGGTCGGGTTCGACGTCCTGCTGGTGCTCGCGATGGCGGCCACCGCGCTGCTCGGCTGGCGGCGGAACCGGGCGGTCATCGTGGCGGCGGTCTTCTCGGCGGCGCTGTTGATCTGCGACGCGTGGTTCGACGTGTCGCTGGCCATCGGCACCTCGGACGTCTGGTCGGCCGCGGCCCTCGCGGTCTTCGCCGAACTGCCGCTGGCCGGCTATCTGATCCACCGGGTGATGGCGATGATCTCGCTCGCCCGGTGGCCGTCCGTGGAAGCCGCCACCAGGCTCACGGAATAGCCGACTTGCCTCTGCGGCAACGGTGAGGTTTTCGCAACTCCCCTTTGTTCCCGATGACTTCGTTCGGAAATCCCCAGGGCTGAAGTTGGTCGCCATGAAGAGCGGCGAGGTGGCAAGACCTCGGCGCGCGGCATGGAGGATGTCATGCCCGAGATGTATTTCGACGAGCGCCGGCCCGACGGTCTGACCCAGCGCTGCTATTCCCCCTCCACGATAGTCCAGGACTACTTCACCCCGGGCGCCGAATACGAGCTCACCGAATTCGTCGAGCCCAGCCGAACGGCATTCGCAGCCCTCACCGGCGCCGATGGGAGCCCGCGATGAGCCCGGCGACACAACTGCCCGGCGCGCACTACTCCGTTGCCGTGGTGGGAGGTGGCCAGGCGGGACTCTCCGTCAGCCACGAGCTCCGCGAACGCGGTATCGACCATGTCGTCGTCGAGGCCCACCGGGTCGGACACGAGTGGCGTGAACGCCGCTGGGACTCCTTCTGTCTGGTGACTCCCAACTGGCAGTGCAGGCTGCCCGGTTACCCCTACCGGGGCGACGATCCCGACGGGTTCATGGTCCGCGACGACATCGTGCGGTACCTGGAGGGCTACGTCGCCCACTTCCGCCCGCCGCTGGTCGAGGGCGTGACGGTGACCAGGCTGCGCCGCTCCCCGAGCGGAGTCTTCGAACTCTCCACCACCGAGGGGGACTTCACCGCCGACCAGGTGGTGATCGCCACCGGCCCCTACCACACCCCCTCCCTCCCCTCGATGGCCCAGCGCCTGCCCGACTCCCTCACCCAGGTCCACTCCTCCCGCTACCGCAACCCCACCCAACTCCCCCCGGGCGCCGTCCTGGTGGTCGGCACCGGCCAGTCCGGCTGCCAGATCGCCGAGGACCTGCACCTCGCCGGACGCCAGGTCCACCTGGCCGTCGGCAGCGCGCCGCGCGTGGCCCGCTTCTACCGCGGCCGTGACTGTGTGGCCTGGCTCGACGAGATGGGCCACTACGCGAAGAGCATCGACGACTTCGACGACGCCGGCGTGGTCCGCATGCGCGTCAACCACTACGTCACCGGACGCGACGGAGGCCGCGACATCGACCTGCGCGCCTTCGCCCGCGACGGTATGCGGTTGTACGGGCGGCTCACCGAAGTCAGCGGTACGGCACTGGAGTTCGCCGACGACCTCAAGGTGAACCTCGATCGCGCGGACGCCGTGGCCGAGGGCATCAAGGACGCCATCGACGCCCACATCACCGCCCAGGGCATCCCCGCGCCGGACGAGCCCCGATACATACCGGTGTGGGAACCGGACCACCAGCCGCGCGAACTCGACCTGGACAAGGCCGACATCACGTCCGTCGTCTGGTCGACCGGGTTCCGCCGCGACCACCGCTGGATCGAGGCACCGGTCTTCGACGGCCGCGGCTATCCGATGCACTGGCGCGGTGCCACCAGCGTCCCCGGCCTCTACTTCCTGGGCCTTCCCTGGCAGCACTCGTGGGGTTCGGGACGGTTCGAAGCGGTGGGCAAGGACGCGGAGTTCCTCGCGAACCACATCGAGGCCTCGCGTCGCCTGGCCGACGTCTGCGGCACCCTCACCGGCGCCCCCACGGACCTCGCCTCCGCCCTCCCGATCGGCTGAGGAACGGGGACAGTCATGGCCTACGACGCACACCGCCACATCGGCGTCCTGCCCGCCTACCCCTTCTACGGCGGCCCGCCGGTCAACCCCGACACCACCGCCCGCGCCACCGTCAAACAACTCGTCGCCGACCTGGACGCGGAGGGCACCGAACGCGCCCTCGTCATCCCGAACTACGGCGTCCCCGACCCCGCCATCGCCTTCTCCTTCAACGAGTTGGCGATCGAGGCCGCCCAGACCGACGACCGCATCCGGGCCGGACTGTGGGTCTCCCCGCGCCCGGAGGACGAGCAACGGACCGCCCAGGCACTGGAGTTGGCGGGCGAGCGGGGCGTGAAGGCACTCAAGCTGAGCTTCCTGCTCGGCGGACGCCCCACCGACCCGGCCTGCCGCCCGCACCTGGACCGTATCTTCGCCGAGGCGGCCCGGCACGGGCTGGTGGTCCACGTCCACACCTCCCCCGGCGCCGCCTCCGACATCGACGAGGTCGGCCACCTGGTCGACTGGTACGCCGACCAAGTCCCCGTCCATCTCGTGCACTTCGGCGGCGGAATGAGCGGCCACATCAAGCTCGCCGGCTCCCGGTTCTTCGACTGGATCACCGCCGGCAAGCGCGTCTACACCGACCTCTCCTGGGCCATCGGTTTCACTCCCCGCTGGCTGGCCCGGGAGATCGAGCGCCGTGGTGTCGGCCACGACCGGGTGCTCTTCGCCAGCGACCAGCCGTGGGGCGACTTCACGGGCGAGTACGCCCGCCTCGCCGAAGCGACCGGCGACGGCGAACTCGGCCGACTGGTCTTCAAGGACACCTTCGCCGCGCTCTACGACTGACCGACCTCCCCTCTCAAGTCCGGTACGTACAAGGAGACAGCCATGTCCGAAACCGTCGAACTCAGCGAGATCGAGCAGCAGTCCCTCAACGAGATCCCCCACCCGTCCCTCCCCGACGGCACCAGCATCTACGGCGCCACCAAGGTGTTCCCCGACTACAAGGCCGAGGACGGCGAGACGTACTTCACGCTCGTCCACGGCATCGCCCACGAGTCGTCGGTGTCGTTCGTCGCCGTCCTCCAGGCGACCCGCGCCCTGCGCAAGGGCTTCGAGACGGCCATCTACTTCTACGGCCCCGGCTCCCTCAACTGCCTTGCCACTCGCGGCTTCCCGACCACCGGCAACTCGGCCTTCCCCGGCGAGCACAACATCAACAACCAGCTCAAGACGTTCATCGCGGAGGGCGGCAAGGTGTTCTGCTGCCGCTTCGGTCTGTCCCTGCACGGCGCCCGCGAGGAGGACCTCATCGAGGGCGTCATCCCGACCCACCCCCTCGACGTCCAGGACGCGCTGATCCACTACGCCCGCAAGGGCGCCATCATCAACTCCACCTACCAGCTGTAAGGGGTCCGCTGTGAGCGTTGGCACCGAATCGACGAGTACGGCGGTGGATGTGCGCATCCTGACCCGCGCCGAACTCGCCCTGCACGGCGTCGCGTTGGACGCCCCCGTACGGCGGCCCGACGGCGCGGGTCCGAGCGGCGACGGTCACGTCCTCGTCGACGGTGCCAACGCCGCACTGCCCACCAACCCGGCCAGCCCCTACCGTGTACGCGACGGCAGCGTATGGCTCGGCGACCAGGACACCGGCCTCGCCCTGACCGCCGTGAGCCGCCCGAAGTTCTACGACCTCACCACCACCGAGGGCATCCCCTACGAGCACATCGCCCGCCTGCACGGCGCCGACGTCCTCGCCACCACCGTCGTCCAGACCTGCATCCGCTACGCCGAGTCCGACCGCTGCCGCTTCTGCACCATCGAGGAGTCCCTGCGCTCCGGCGCGGCGGTCGCCGCCAAGACTCCGGCACAGCTCGCCGAAGTCGCCGAAGCGGCAGTGCGGTTGGACGGCGTGAAGCAGATGGTCATGACCACGGGCACGACGACCGGCCCCGATCGGGGTGCCCGCAACCTGGTCCGCTCCGTGCGCGCCGTCCTCGAAGCGGTCCCCGGCCTGCCGATCCAGGTGCAGTGCGAACCGCCCGGTGACCTCGCCTGGATCCGCGCACTGCACGACGCCGGGGCCACCGCGATCGGCATCCATGTCGAGTCCCTCGACGAGGAGGTGCGGCGACGCTGGATGCCGGGCAAGTCGACTGTCCCCATGGCGGAGTACGAAGCCGCGTGGGAGGAGGCAGTGCGGATCTTCGGACCGAATCGCGTCTCCACCTATCTGCTCGTCGGGCTCGGCGAGGACGCGGACGAACTCATCGCGGGCGCAGGCGAGTTGATCGACCGGGGTGTGTACCCGTTCGTCGTCCCGTTCCGCCCGATGGCCGGCACGCTCGCCGCCCGCGACGGCACCCCTGCACCGAGCGCCGAACTCCTGACGTACGTCACCGAGGGCGTCGCGGCCAAGCTGCGTGCGGCCGGGATGAGCGGTGCCGACCAGAAGGCGGGCTGCGCGGCGTGCGGCGCGTGCAGTGTCCTGCAGTCGGCGGGCGGGTGATGTCCATGTACCTCGACGGCTCCGCGGCACCGCCCGTGGTCGACGGTCCGATGGACATCCTGGCGCTGCTCGGCGACCGGAGCACACTCGCCCGACGTCCCGCGTTCCACATCGAACAGGCCACCAGGGAAACCGAGTTGGCCGCCTACCGACGACTGCGCACCGAGACCTTCGTCCACGAACAGTGCCTCTTCACCGGCAACGACCTCGACAACCGTGACGCCGACGCCCGTACCGTCGTACTGGTCGCCAGGGCGCAGGACGGCACGGTCATCGGCGGGGTGCGGCTGGGCCCGGTCGACGACGGTCCGGACCTCGGCTGGTGGCAGGGCGGTCGGCTGGTCGTAGCCAAGCAGGCCCGCGGCCCGCACGGAGTCGGCGCGGCATTGGTCCGGGCGGCCTGCGCACGGGCGGAGGCGGAGGGCGCGCTGCGGTTCGACGCGACCGTCCAGGCCCGCAACGAGGTGCTCTTCCGGCGGCTCGGCTGGCAGTCGGTGCGGGCCACGGAGGTCGCCGACAGCCCGCACGTCCTGATGCGGTGGCCCATCGGGCGGATCGCGACCCAAGTCGCCGCCACGAAGTCCGCGTTGGGCCCGTTGCTCGCCGCGTTGCCCGCGCCGCCCGGCTTCATCGGCGACGACGGCGCACCCGTCCCCGGCACCGATGTGATCGCCGCGTGCGACGCGATCGTTCCGTCGATGGTCGAGCGTGACCCCGAGTGGGCGGGCTGGTGCGCGGTCCTGGTGAACGTCAACGACCTTGCGGCGATGGGTGCTTCACCGGTAGGGCTGCTGGACGTGGTGGGCGCGCGTGATGCGACACATGCCGCGCTCATCCTCGCCGGACTGACCCGGGCCGCGCGGGCCTACGGCGTCCCGGTGCTCGGCGGACACACCCAACTCGGCGTACCTGCCGCCCTGTCGGTGACCGCGCTCGGCCGCACCGACCGGCCTGTGCCCGGCGGGGGTGGACGCCCCGGACACGCCGTGCGGCTCACGGCCGACCTCGGCGGCGGCTGGCGCGCGGGCTACCGGGGCCGCCAGTGGGACTCGACCACCCGGCGCCGTACGGACGAACTGCGCACGATGACAAGGGCGGTGGCCGCCGCACGACCGGCCGCCGCGAAGGACGTGTCGATGGCCGGGGTCGCCGGGACGCTGGGGATGCTCGCCGAGGCGAGCGGCTGCGGGGCGGTGCTCGATGTGGCCGAAGTTCCGCGTCCCGCGAGCGCGTCGATGGGTGACTGGCTGACCTGCTTCCCGGGCTTCGCGATGCTCACCGCCGACGAACCCGACGCGCCCCCGCTGCCCGCCGGCCCCGCAACAGGCGCTGTGTGCGGGGAGTTGACCGCCGGGCAAGGGGTCGGGCTGCGCTGGCCCGACGGAGAGATCACCGAGGCGGTCGCCTCCGCGGTGACCGGAATGGGGACGGCATGAGCACGCTGCGGATGGCGGCCGTGTCCGCCGAGTTCGGCCGCGACCTGGAGGAGGACTTCGCGATCGCCGAACGGCTGATCAAGGAGGCCGGGGAGCAGGGAGTGCGCCTTCTCGCGCTGCCGGAGGCATGCTTGGGCGGTTACCTGCTCAGCCTCGATGACGACAGCGAACTGGACGAGGGCCCGCCCGCGCTCGCCCTCGACGGTCCGGAGATCCGCCGACTGGCCGCGCTGGCCGGGGAGTTGACCGTCGTCGCCGGGTACTGCGAAGCCGCCCCGGACGGACGGCAGTACAACAGCGTCGTCTGCGTCACCGGCGACGGCGTCCTCGGCAACCACCGCAAGGTCCACCAGCCGCTCAGCGAGGACGCCAGCTACTCCTCCGGCGACCGCTTCCACGCCTTCGACACACCGGTCGGGCGGATCGGCATGATGATCTGCTACGACAAGGCGTTCCCGGAGTCGGCGCGGGCCCTGGCCCTGGACGGCGCCGAAATCGGGGTGTGCGTCTCGGCCTGGCCGGGCGCGCGCACGAATGCGAGCGCCGATCTCGAACAGGACCGCTGGAAGCGGCGTTTCGACCTGTTCGACCGGGCCCGCGCGCTGGAGAACCAGATCGTGTGGCTGTCCGCGAACCAGGCGGGCACGTTCGGGTCGCTACGCTTCGTAGGCAGTGCCAAGGTCGTCGACCCGGGCGGCGAGATCCTCGCCGACACGGGCGTGACCTCCGGCATCGCCGTCGCCGAACTCGACGTCGCGCAGGCCCTGGAGACCGCCCGCCGGTCGATGGGACATCTGCGCGACCGGCGGCCCGAGACCTACGGACCAGCCCCGGGAGCAGTCACCGCATGAGCACCATCCGGATCGCGGCCGCGGCCGCCCACTTCGGCCGCGACCTGGAGTTCGACCTGGCCCGCGTCGCCAAACTCATCGACGACGCCCGCGGCAACGGCGCCGGACTGCTGGTCCTGCCCGACGCGACCCTCGGCGGCTACCTCGCCGACCTGCGCCACCCCGACCCCCAGACGCTGCCCCCGGCCCTCAAGCCGGACGACCCGCTGATCCTCCAAGTCGCCCGCCTGGCCGCCGAGATGGTGGTGTGCGTCGGCTACTGCGAGGATGGCGGAACCGAGCGCTACAACGCGGCGGTCTGCGTCAGCGGTGACGGCATCCTGGGCCGGCACCGCAAGGTCCACCTCCCGGCCGGCGAGGTCGCCGCGTACACACCGGGCGACCGCTTCGACGCCTTCGACACCCCGGTCGGCCGCCTCGGCATGCTCATCGACTACGACAAGACCTTCCCCGAGTCGGCCCGTTCGCTGGCCCTGGACGGCGCCGAGATCCTCGCCTGCCTGTCCGCCTGGCCCACCAGCATCACCAACCGCGCCCCGCGCATGGCCCAGGACCGCCAGGCCCGCCTCTTCGACCTGTACGACCAGTCCCGCGCCGCCGAGAACCAGGTCGTCCTCGCCTCCTCGAACCAGACCGGCGCGATGGGCGGCATGCGCTTCCTCGGCCAGGCCAAGGTCGTCGGCCCGGGCGGCGACATCCTCGCCCGCACCTGGTCCAAGGCCGGCCTCGCCGTCGCCGAGATCGACGTGGCCGCCGAGACCGACCGGGCCCGTCGCGTCCTGCGCCACCTCGACGAGCGCCGTCCCGACGCCTACCGGGAGTCCCGTACGTGAAGATCGCCCTGCTCAGCTACTCCACCAAGCCGCGCGGCGGGGTCGTCCACACCCTCGCCCTCGCGGAGGCCCTCGCGGCGCTGGGCGAGGACGTCACGGTGTGGTCGCTGGGTCGGGGCGGCGACGCCGGCTTCTTCCGTCCCGTGGACCCGGCGGTCCGCGTCCAGATCGTGCCGTTCCCCGACGGCCCGTCCGAGGAGACGGTCGGCGCACGCATCCTGCGCTCCATCGCCACCCTCCGCACCGCCTTCGACCCCACGCCCTACGACGTCGTCCACGCCCAGGACTGCATCAGCGCCAACGCGGCCGGCCGCTGCGTCCGCACGGTCCACCACCTCGACCACTTCACCACCCCCGAACTCGCCGCCTGCCACGAGCGCGCGATCGTCGAGCCGTACGCGCACCTGTGCGTGTCGGGGGCGGTCGCGCGGGAGCTGGTCGAGGGTTGGGGCATCAAGGCGGAGGTCATTCCCAACGGCGTGGCCTACGACCGCTTCGCCGCCACCGACCCGGCCGCGCAAGCGAGTTGGCGTTCCCGCCTGGGCCCGTACGTCCTCACCGTGGGCGGCATCGAACCCCGCAAGGGCTCGCTGGACCTGCTGGAGGCCTACGCCCTGTTGCGCGCCGACCGTCCCGACGTCCGGCTGGTGATCGCGGGCGGCGAGACGCTCTTCGACTACCGTGACTACCGGGCGAGTTGGGAGGCGCGGGCCGCCGAACTCGCCGTAGAACCCGTGGTGTTGGGGCAGGTCGGCGAGGACGAGCTGCCGTCTCTCGTCGCCGCGGCGGACGTGTTCGCCTTCCCGTCCCTCAAGGAGGGTTTCGGTCTCGCCGCGATGGAGGCGTTGGCGGCGGGGGTTCCGTTGGTCGTAAGGGATCTGCCCGTGCTGCGTGAGGTGTTCGGCTCCGCCGCGCGCTTCGCCGCCACACCTGAGGACCTGGCCACCGAACTGGGCCACGCCC
Organism: Streptomyces xylophagus; assembly: GCF_000716435.1. Taxonomy (GTDB): domain Bacteria; phylum Actinomycetota; class Actinomycetes; order Streptomycetales; family Streptomycetaceae; genus Streptomyces; species Streptomyces xylophagus. The sequence goes on along the minus strand of NZ_JNWO01000002.1, from coordinate 400,436 downwards.
TCGCGACGGAGGACCCGGCCCGCGCGACCGCCGGACGTGCCCTCGCCGCCCGTCACACCTGGGACGCCGCCGCCCGCAGCCATCTCGACTTCTACCGTTCCCTCAACTCTCCTGCCTGAGCAAGGGCGTTGACACTGCGTGCGATCCGCGTCACGGTGAGGTCCCCGTCGTGCCCGGAGGTCGTCCATGGCTCCGTCGTCAGCGCCCCCGTCCGATGCAGGCCTCGCCGAACGTGTACGGGAGTTACAACCGCTCCTCCGGGAGCAGGCGTTACGCACCGAGCAGGAGAGGCGGGTGACGTCCGAGGTCGTGTCCGCGCTGACCGGCGCCGGGGTCTACCGCATGAACGTCCCACGCCGGTACGGCGGTTACCAGAGCCGGTTGAGCACACAGGTCGAGGTGGTGAGCGAGATCGCCGCCGGGTGCGGTTCGACCGCGTTCATGGCGCTGATCCAGGCCGGTTGTTCCTATATCGCCGCGCTCTTCCCGGACGAGGCCCAGGACGAGATCTTCACGAGCCCGGACGTACGGGTCGGCGGCACGCTCATCCCGAACGCGGTCGCGGTCGCGACGGAGGGCGGGTATGTCGCCAACGGCACCTCGGCTTTCGCCACCGGTTGCCAGAACGCCGACTGGCACCTGCTGACGGCCCGGGTCGATTCCGACGGCGGGCCGCCCGAGGTGCTGTGGTTCGCCGTGCCGATGTCCGATCTGGAGATCCTCGACGACTGGTTCGTGTCGGGGCTTGCGGGCAGCGGCAGCAACAGTGTCGTCGCGCGGGACGTGTTCGTGCCCGCGCACCGCGTCCTGCCGGTCGGGCCGCTGCTGGGCGGCGACTTCCCGTCCAAGGCCAACGCGGACGACCCCTTCTACCGGATGCCGGTCCTGATGCTGTTCTGCGCCTGGACGGCACCGAACGCGCTGGGCCTGGCGCGGGCGGCCCTCGCGGAGTTCACGGAGCGGATCCACCGGCGGGGCATCACGTACACCTTCCACGAGCGGCAGTACGAGGCGGGCGTTACGCATCTGCAGGCCGCCGAGGCGGCGATGAAAATCTCCTGCGCCGAGTTGCTGACCGGCGAGTTCGTCGCCCGGATCGAGGCCGCGGCGGCGAGCGGTGAACCGTACACACAGGCGGAACGCGCCAAGATCCGCGCGCAGAGCGGCTATACGACGCGGCTGTGCAAGGAGGCCGTGGACCTCATCGCCTCCGCGTCAGGTGCGTCCTCCCTCCACCGTGACGTCCCCGTCCAGCGCGCGGTACGCGACCTGCACGCCCTCAGCCTGCACTCCTTCGTCAACCCGACCACCAACCTGGAGATCTACGGCCGGGTCCTCTCCGGACTCGACGCGGGCACGCCCTTCCTCTGACCGGACCGACAGCCCCGACGGCTCATCCCAGGGATGCCAGCCAGGCCTCGGTGTCGTCGGGGCGGGCGAACCGGTGTGTGGTGAGCGGCGCGAAGCGCGGGTCACCGGTACGGCGCTCGATCTCGCGGCGCCGACCCGCGTGCTGGGACCAGGCCCACCAGGCCGGATGCTCTCGGCTCAACCAGCCCGCCCAGGTCTCCCGGTTGCCGCCGAAGAGACTCTCTCGGGTGACCGAGCGCCGGAAGGAGCGGCGCAGGACGCGCGGCATGATCACGCGTCTCGGGTAGTCCAGCCAGAGCACCGTGTCGGCCTTCTCCCAGAGCAGGTCACGGACTTCGGGCGAGCCGATCGAGTCGATGATCCAGCGGGGTTCGGCCGTGAGACGCAGGACGTCGTCGGCCAGGCCTTCGTTGACGGTCCAGTCGGGGCCGGTGAAGTAGAGGGCGTCCATCTCGTGGTACGGCACGCCGAGCCGCTCGCCCACGGCCCGGGCGAGCGTGGACTTGCCCGCACCCGTCGCTCCGACCACCAAGATCCGTTCCATCCACGCACCCTAACTACGATGTGCTGTGTCGGCCGATCATTAACAGGAGCCCCACCATGAGCAGCCCGCAACACGCCCACGCCTCCCTCGACGGCCTGGTGATGGGTGACGCCTTCGGCGACGGCTGGTTCACACGGTCCGACGAGTCCCCCGAGGAGTTGTGGGCGGCACGGGAACTGCGCCCCGTGCCGTGGTTGTGGACGGACGACTCGGCCATGGCGTTCGTCCTGTTCGCGCATCTGGTGGAACACGGGGAAGTCCAACCGGGCGGTCTGGCACGGGAGTTCGCCGCCGAGTACGAGCGGGAGCCGGGACGCAAGTACGGCCCGTCCATGCACAGTGTGCTGCGGCGCATCGGCGAGGGTGAGGACTGGCAGACGGTCACCACCGGGCAGTTCGGCGGACAGGGGTCCTACGGCAACGGCGCCGCGATGCGGGTCACCCCGTTGGGTGCCTGGTTCCGGGACGACCTCAAGGTTGCCGCCGAGCAGGCCCGGCTGTCCGCACTGACCACCCACGCCCACCCGGAGGCCGTCGCGGGGGCGGTGGCCGTGGCGGTCGCCGCCGCGCTGGCGGCCGCCGGTGCGGGTCAACAGGCCGCGCCGCGCGCCGAGTTCCTGCGGGAGGTCGCCTCGCATCTGCCGGAGAGCGACGTCCGCTCGGGACTGCTGGTCGCCGCGAACTTCTCCGAGCGGACGTCGGTCCGGCACGCGGCGTCCGTGCTGGGCTCCGGGACGCTGATCTCCGCTCCGGACACGGTGCCGTACTCCCTGTGGTCCGCCGCGGGGCATCCGGACGACCTGCCCGAGGCGCTGTGGCAGACCGTCGCCGGATGGGGCGACCGGGACACCACCTGCGCGATCGCGGGAGGTGTCGTCGCGGCCCGCACCGGCACGGGCGACATCCCGGCCGACTGGCGGGAGGCCCGCGAGGCGATCCCCGCGTGGAGCGGCTGGAATTCGCTCACGGCGGCCCACCAGTCCTGCGCGTAGACCGGGCGACAGCCGTCAGCCCAGGACCGTCCCCGAGTTCTTCTCGTTCACCGGCCGCAGTCTGGAGAAGGTGCTCAGCTCGATGGTGTGGCCCGTGTACGGGGCCTTGAACACCGCGGGATGCAGGTCGTGGTCCACGCCGTTCTCCGTCTGGTCGACGATCGTGCGCAGGAACCCGCCGACGAGAGGGGCGTTCTTGAACTGGTTTCCGCTGGTTCCGATCGCCACGTAGAAACCGGGCAGGTTGGTCTTGTCGTAGATGGGTGTCCAGTCGTCGGTGACGTCGTAGACGCCGACGACACCCCTCGGGCGGTTCGGGACGGTCAGGGTCGAGAGGCGGCGGGCCGCTCGGGTGGCCTGTGCCTCGAACACGGGCTTCGTCACGTCGGTGGCGATGCCGTCGGGGTCGTCGACCCATTCCAGGGGATCGCATTCCGGCTCGGTGCCGCCGATGAGGAGGCCCCCGCCCACTTCGGGGCGCAGGTAGACACCGAGGTCGATGTCCGCGATGCACATGTCCGTCACTCCCGCGCTGCCCCGCCGCGCCGGTGCCGGCACGTGGTGCACTTCCTGGCGCAGCGGGCGAAGGGAGACCGTGAAGTCGTCGCCGACGCCTGCCAGTTCGTTGATCCGGCCCGACCAGGGTCCGGCCGCGTTGACGACGATGCCGGTGTCGATCCTGGTCCCGTCGTCGAGGAGTACGGCGGCCACCCGGCCGGACCGTCGGATCACCTGCGTCACCGCCCTGCTCAGCATGAACACCGCGCCCTGGCGTACGGCCGCGTCGGCCAGGTTGGCCGCGGCCAGTTGGGGGTCGCTGACGTGTCCGGCGTCCGGGGTGTACACCGCGCCGAGACGTTCCGAGGAGGAGGCCCAGAACGCGTCGTCGGCCAGGCGCTTCGGCGGCCAGTGACGGCCTGTGTCGATGCCGGGTATCTCCGCCGTGAGGCGGTCCGCGTCCCACTCCTCGTAGGGCACTCCGACGGTGTCGAACAAGGGCAGGTACAGGGCTCTCGGCGCGATGTCCACGTCGAGGAAAGCCAGGCCCGTCCTGGCGTACCGGACGAGGCCGGCGGACTCGGCCAGTCCGGTGTGCTCGGCCCAGTTCTCCCAGTGGAACTTCGACTCCCAGGCGGTGGCGACACCGGCCAGGGTGGAGAAGTTGAACCGCATGACGGCGCTGGACGCGCTGGTGGAGCCGTGCCCGATCCCCCGGGCCTTGTCGATCACCGTGACACTGCGGCCCGATCTGGCCAGTTCGAGTGCGATCGACGTCCCCATGACACCGGCTCCCACGATCACGGCGTCGGAATGCATCGGCGATCCTCCTTTTTCGTCGATCGTAGGATTGCCCTCAGGTGTGGCAGAAGCGCCCGCCGTCGCGCCTACCGGCGCTTTCACGCAACAGGTGTTGCGCTCAACTCGACGATCGGCGCGCGGTGTTGATCCGGGCCAGCTTGAGCGCGAGATGCAGGGTGAGGCGGTCCATTCCGTCGTCGAGGGAGAGGCCTGTGATGCTCTCGACGCGCTTGAGCCGGTGGTAGAGCGTGGTGCGGTGCACATGCAAGGCCTGGGCCGTGCTGCTGGAGTCTCCGGCGCGGTCGAGGAATTCCTCGGCGCTCTGGACGAGGATGTCGTGTTCCGGGTTTCCCAGCAGATCCCCGACTCCGGGAAAGGGCAGATCCTGCGTCAACTGGTCGAAGTCGATACGCAGGAGGAGGGCGAAGGGGCCGAGCGAGGACCAGGACGCCACGCCGCCGAACACCGGCAGGAGCGTGGCCGCGCGCACCGCGGTGCCGGCCTGCCGGTGGGCGTCGACGACGGCTTCGAGACCGTGCACGGTGGCGCTGAGGCCGATCGCGCAAGTCCGCTCGGGCCGGGCCGTCCGCCCGAAATCGTGGCGCAGGCGTTCCGCCAGATCGCGTACGGCACGGTCGCTCAGGGGACGGGGGCCGCCGACCACGACGACCGCCCGGCGCCCTCTGACGAGGGTCAATACCGACCCCCTGGGGAGCCGACGTTCCATGCGCTCCGCGGCGGCCTCCAGCGCGAGGGCCGTGTCGCCGGTCGGCTCGGCGTCGGCCTCCACGACCAGGACCACGAGGTGGGAGGAGTGGGCGAGGAGTTGTTCTTCCTGGATCTCGTCGATCGCCCGGTAGCGGTCGTCCTTCTCCGGCGAGAGGAGCATGCGCAGCGACGACTCCACGCGGGAGCGGCGACGTTCGCTGAGGACCATCCGGCGGTACAGGATCAGGCCGATGCTCTCGACCGCTTCGGCGACCGCCCGGTTCGTCTCGTCCCCGATCGCCGTAGCGGACTCGATGAGCCACAGGAACCCGAGCAGCAGGCCGTTGCAGCGGACGGGGAAGCAGAGGCGCGGCGCGAGGTCGAAGTCCGGTTCTCCGGTGACGCGGCCCGGTTCCGTCCAGTCCGCGATCCCCTTGGCGAGCACCCAGCGCTGGAGTTCCGAGGAGATCTGCCGGTCGATCACCGACCGGACACGGATGTCGTCCTCGTCGCCGAAGTGCCTGCTCGCGGCGATGAGACGGATCTGCGGATCGTCCACGGCGACAGACCGGCCCAGCCTGTCGGCCAGGGTGTCGACGACCGACTGGACGTCGTCCCCGGCCATGGCGTCACCCCTCGGGGCGGCGGGCCGGTTCTGCTCGTCCAGGCCCATCACTCCTCCCCCGCCGCGCCGAGATGGCGGTCGAAGAACTCCAGCAGCCGGGCCGCCTGGTCGACCACGGACGCGTGGGCGCGGACGCCGTGTCCTTCGTCCGGGTAGATCACCAGCGTGCTGTCGCGGCCGTGCTCTCGCAGGGCGCGGTGGAACATGGCCGCCTGCTCCGGCGGCGTCGCCAGATCGTGCGCGCCGGCCATCAGCAGCACCGGCGTGCGCACGTGCTCCGCGCGGTAAAGGGGGCTGCGCGTGCGGTAGTCCGACGCCGGGTCGAGCGGGTCGCCGGCCAGGCACATCCGGTCGAAGCCGGGGATGTTGCTGGTGTGGTGCTGGCTGACCCAGTCGGTGACCGGTGAGCGGGCCACGGCGGCGGCGAACCGGTCGGAGTGGGCGATCAGCCACGCGGACATGAACCCACCGTAACTGTTGCCCGTCACCCCCACCCGCCGTCCGTCCACCCGCCCCGCGGCCACCAGCGCGCCGACGCCCGCCAGTAGATCGTCGGCGTCGGCGCCGCCCATGTCGTGGAGCCCGGCGGTCACGAACTTCTGCCCGCGCCCCAGACTCCCGCGCATGTTCGGCGACAGCACGGCGTACCCCTGGCCGACCAGCAACGGCACGAGCGGGTGCCGTAGCGCCCATTCGTCGCGCCATGCCCACACCGGACCCCCGTGGATGTTCACGACCAGTGGGTACGGCCCGGGAGTCGTCGGGGTGACCAGGAGCCCCTCGATCGTCTGCCCGTCGGGCGCGGTCCAGGTCAGCCGCTCCGCCGACTCCAGCGGCACGGTGGTGCGCGGCCGGGCGAAGGACAGTCGGGGTCGCGCGGCCCCGTCCGGTTCCAGAACGCTCAGCGCCGGAGCCTCGCCATAGGCGTGCGTGGTGCAGGCGACGACGCCCCCGCCGACGGCGACCTCTGGCAGCAGCCCGCCGCAGGTGCCCTCGGACTCCCACAGCACCTCGGTCCGTGCCGCGCCCACTGAGACCCTGCCGATCACCGTGTCCAGACCGCGAAGTCCGGCGAACACGACGGCGTCCTCGCTCTCCCAGCGTGCGCAGGTCACATCCACACCGGCGGTCTCCACGGCGAGGGCTTCGCCGTCCGCCGCGCGGAGAACCACGAGTTCGCCGCCGTAGAGTCCGCGGTCACTCATCGCCCCGACGACCGCGGAGACCAGCGAGCCGGAGGGGTTGGCGGCCGGGAGTCCGAGCTGGGTGCCGGGGCGCAGCAGGGTGCGCAGCGTGCCCGTGCGGGGGTCGAGGAGCGCCAACTCGGCCTCGTACCAGTCGGATTCGGTCGCGCCCCGCGATACGACGCACACGATGGCGGACGGTCCGGCCCAGGCCGCCTGCCACACCGTGCGGTCGGCGGGTGACACCTGGACCGGTGTGCCGCCGTCCGGGTCGACCAGCCACAGGCCACGTCCGGGCACCCGGTCCGGGCCCTCGCTCACCAAGGGGCCGGCCTGCGGGCTGCCGGGCAGGCGTCCCGATCCGTCGACGTCGGAGCGTTCCGCGCCGTGTTCGGCGAGGCCGACCAGGAGGGTGCCGCCGTCCGGCCGCCACTCCAGGTATTCCGGCACTCCGGGCAACCGCGACCGCCGGACCACCTGCGGCACGGCATCGTGGCGGACCGTCTCGACCCAGTCGTCGCCGAGCCACGCGAGTCGCGTGCCGTCGTGCGCCCAGCGGGGTTTGCGGCCCCGGTCCTGCCGGGTCAGAGTTCCGGTGGCGAGGTCGAGCACGGCGGCCTGGTGGACCGGATCCGGTGCGCCGGTGGTCCGGACCGGCGCCGTGAAGGCGATGGACCGGCCGTCGGGTGACACGTCGAGGTCGAGCGCGTCGGTGATGCCGGCGTCGCAGTGCACGCGGGCGAAGTACCGCTCCACGACCTCGGTGGTCTCCGGAGAGGGAAACAGGGGCACGGTCCGTGTCCTAGCGTCGGGCGGGCATCGCGTCGGCGACGTCCCGCTCGGTCGGGAAACGGTCCGGGGCGAAGCGGTCCAGCCGGTACGGGGAGGCGTCCAGCCACTCCGAGCCGCCGCCGTCGCCCTCGACCAACTCGGCCATGAGGCGCCCGAGTCCGGGGCCGTGGGTCACCCCGGCCTCGTTGTCTCCGCCGAGGACGTACAGCCCCGGCACGTCCGGTACCGCACCGGCGAGGAATCTGCGGTCCGGTGTCATGCACGGGATGCCCTGCAGCCACCAGTCGATCCTGAGGTCGTGCGCGGGCACGAGTTCGCGCAGTCCGGGCAGGAGCCGCTCGCGCAGCCGGTCGACGAGTTCGGGGTAGCGCGGGCGGCTCACGGTGCCGACGGCGTCGTCGAGTTCGTACGCCGGGCTGTAGCCGTCCCCGTTGCCCCAGGTGAGGCCGGAGCGGTGGGCGCGCAGCCACAGGCCGTACAGGTCGGGCACCATGACCGTCGGCATCGTGTCGGGCACGCCGGACGGCGGTGAGACGACCCGGGTGGCGACCACGCGCAGGAGCGGCAGGCTGTGGCCGAGCGGTCGTAGGAGTGTGTTGGTCCAGGCGCCGCACGCGAGGACCACCCGGCGGGCCCGGATCGGACCGGTGTCCGTGAGCACCCCGATGACCGAGCCGTCGGACACGATCAGTCCCCGCACCGGGGTGTTCTCGCGGATCTCACCGCCGAGTCGGCGGACCGAGGCCGCGAGCGCGCGGGTGGCCCGTCCGGCGCTGATCTGGATTCCGCCCGGGTGCAGGGCACCGCCCACCACACTGCCGGGCGAGACGACACCGCCCGTGATCGTGGCGACGTCGCGGGGCGTCAACTCCCTTGTGCCGCTGGGCGCAAGAGGGTGTTCCAGCACTGGACCGACCCACTTCGACCAGCCTTGCTCGGTGGTGGCGAGGTACAGGTTGCCGTTGGTCCGGCACTCGATGTCCGGGTTCCGCTCGGCCAGCCGGCGGTAGAAGTCGATGCCGTACTGCTCCAGTTGAAGGTCGGTGTCCGTGAAGAAGTCCGCGTAACCGGCCGCCCACAGACCCACGAATCCGGCCCCGGCACCGGAGGTCGCCGCGGCCGGTGTCTGCGCCTCCATGACGACCACGCGTCCCGCGCCGCGCAGGAGGAGGTGGTGGGCGAGGGAGGTACCGAGTACGCCGGCTCCCACGACCAGGACGTCGATGTCGGTGGTGTCGGGCATCTTGCCCTCCTTGTCGGTGAGTTGACGGGTGGTCAGCGGGTTCCGGCGTCGAGCAGGGCCGCGTAGGAGCGGTAGAAGTCGGTGACGGACTGTTCGTCGTTCGAGAGCGGTCCGGGTACGTAGGTCCGTGATCGCACGCCGAGTTGGGCGCGTTCGCACAGGGCCCAATCCTGGAGGTTGGTCTCGTTCCAGACCTTGATCAGCGTGTCGGTGTCGTAGTCCGTGCCCTCCTCCGCGTCGGCCCGTACAAGCCAGCTCATCCGGATCTCGGTGCGGTCGATCGCGAGGGGTCGTTCGGCGAGCACCACGGCGTAGTCCGGGCAGGCGACGAGTGCGAAGGACGGCTTGAGGTGGATCGCCGCGGTGTAGGGCGCGTGGCCGTCGGCGAAGTCGCCCAGCGGTTTGCGGGACGCGTACGCGCCGTCGAGGGTGAGCGACAGGGCGCCGGGGCGCAGCGGGAAGCGGGCGTGCTGCACACGCCGGTCGGTGCTGGCCACCAACTCGGTCTCCCGGTACCCGTCTTGGTTCAGGCCGCCGACATCGAAGGTCTTGAGCAGCTCGGGGTGGTTGGCGTTGCAGTGGTAGCACTCCTGGGCGTTCTCCCAGACGATCTTCCAGTTCGCGGCGATCTCGTAGGTGATCGTGTGCGCGATCCGGGTGCCCGCGATGTCGAAGGTGCGCATCAAGTCGGCGCCGGTGCGGAGGAGTTCGGTCAGACTCTCCGCCGGGGAGTCGGACAGGTTCACGAACACCAGCCCCTGCCAGACCTCGACCTGCGCGGTGGGCAGCGGATGCCCGGCGGGATCGAAGTCGTCCGGCATGCGCGGGGCGCCCTGGAGACTCCCGTCGAGGCGGTACGTCCACTGGTGGTACGGGCACACGAAGCGCCGGGCGAGCCCGCAGCCGGCGTCCACCAGCCGGGCCCCGCGATGGCGGCACACATTGGAGAACGCGGCCAGCGTGCCACCGGCGGTGCGGGTGACGATGACGCTCTCGTTGCCGCTCTCCACGGTCACGTACCGTCCTGGCCGGTCGAGTTGGGACTCGTGCCCGGCGAGGAGCCAGCTGCGCCGGAAGATCCGGTCGAGTTCCTCGGCGTACAGGTCGTCGTCGAGGTACAGCTCGCGCGGGACGCCCACGCCTCGGTCGATGTGGTCGCGCACGATCCGGCTGTACCGGGCAGCGGTGTCGGTGGTGGTGGTCATGACTGCTCGTCCCATCCGTCGAGGAACGCCCGGACGATGGCCAGATAGGCGGGCGCGTTGGGTGCGTGGAACATGGCGTGACCGTTGTTGTTCATGGTCAGCCACTCGCTGTCGGGGATGCGTTCGGCGAGTACGCGGTTGGTGTCGGCCGAGGACATGTCGTCGCCGCCGTGGACGATCAGCGTCGGTGCGGTGATCTCGGGCAGCCGCGGTTCGACGTCCCAGTCGCGCAGGGCGCCGTCGGCGAACCACAGCCGGTCGCCCCACAACCCGCGCCCGGCGGGCCCGGGCTCCAGCGCCTCCTTGGTCTCCGCGCGCGCCGCGTCGAGGTCGCCGTCGGTGCCGTAGCGGGCGAGCCATGCCTCCACGGCCGCACGGAAGGCCGGGTTGTCGTGTTCGCGGAGCGCGTCGGCGGTCACGGCGGCCGACGCCTCCGACTCCGTGAGCACGTCCGCGAGTTGGGCGAGCGAGCCGAGGGTGACCCGGGCGGTACTGGCCGCCGTATTGGACAGGACGAGGCGGCCGACGTGGCCGGGGTGGTCCAGGGTGTACTGGAGGGCGAGCATGCCGCCCCAGGAGTGGCCGAGGAGGTCGACCCGCTCGGCCGCGCAGTGGCGGCGGACCGCGTCGACGTCGGCCACGGCCCGCGCGACGCTCCAGTCGTAGTCCGGTGGCGGCAACTCCGAGGCGCCGGTGCCGAGTTGGTCGAAGGTCACCACAGTGCGGTCGGGACCCGACAGCCGGTGCAGGGGTTCCAGATAGCCGCCGCCCGAGCCGCCGGGACCGCCGTGCAGTCCGATCAGCACCCGGTCGCCGCTGCCGGAGAGGGTGCAGTGGAGTGTGAACCCCTCGTCCGTCAGCACGGATTCAGTGCGCATCGCCGACCACCAACGTCTCTCGCGGGACCGACGACAGGAATCTCGGTCCGGTCTCCTCGAACACGACCGTGTCGACCACGGCCACGAAGGCGCAGCTCTCGAAGTTGGTCACCAGGCCCGCCTCGATTACGTCCTCGGTCTCCTCGTCGTGGATGTCCCAGCAGAACTCGCCCACCCAGTCGGGCATGAAGGACACCCCCAGCTCATAGCCACCGGCCCAGCCCTCGGCCGGCCCGGACTCGGCGAAGTAGGCGCGCAGCGTGCGGTGCAGCTCACGGAAGGGGAGTCCGACCCGTGCGGTGGACAGCACGACGTCGTAGGCGCCGGCGGCGATCTCGGTGAGCCGGGTGAGTGCCTTGGGCGGCTCGCCCATCGAGAACGGCCGGGTCAGTCGGGCGTGATAGCGGTCGACGGCAGCCGCCGCGTCGGCGTGGAACAACTCCCCCGCGCCGATGGGCCGTCGGCTGCTCAGACCGTGCAGGACGGGCATCGGCGGTCCCGCCGCGACCGTCTCGTGCATGGCCGTCGGTTCGCCACCGGCCGCGATCACGCCGGTCATCAGCTGGTTCCACGCCTCCAACTCGGTCGTGCCGGGGCGGGCGTTGGCGTGCAGGTGTCGCACCCCGGCGTCGCAGGCGGCCTGCGCCCGCTCGATGACGGCGATCTCGGCCGGGGACTTGATCCTGCGCACCCCACGCACGGCCGCGGAGGCGTCCATCACCGTGGCTCCGTGAGCCGTCAGCGCGGAGGCGACGATCTCGGCGACAGCCGGATTGGGGACACTGCTCCAACTCTCCACGCCGATACGGGTGCGGGGCCTACCGGGCGAGAACAGCTCGCCTGTAAGAGCGTTGAGGAAATCCGCCACCGTCGGCTCCCCTTTCCTCCCCTCGACGCCGATGAACTCGTCGACGCACGACGTGAGTCGGACGAGTTGTTCGTGGTAGGCGGGCTCGATCAGCACGGTCCGTTCGTCGTCGGCCCGGACGAGCGTGCAGTGCACGGGAGGGAAGCGGGTGGAGGAGTGCTGGCGGTACCAGCGGTTGGTGTAGCCGTGCAGCCAGCACATGGTGTCCGGTGCGGTGAGCAGGAGTACGTCGAGCCGGTCCGCCGTCATCCGTTCCCGCAGGCGGGTCAGACGGTCGCGGTACTCGGCCTCGGTGAAGGGGAGTTGGCGCTCGCGGTCGGCCAACCGGGCTTCCTGTTCCCGGATGTAGGCCTCGATGTCGGGGGTGCTCATCTCGCCGCCAGCGTGGGGGCGGCGGCCACCAGCCGCTGCGTGTAGGGGTGTTCGGGTGTGCGCAGGACGGAGTCGGTGGGGCCGGTCTCGCAGATCCGGCCGCCTTCCAGGACCAGCACCCGGTCCGCGACTCCGGAGACGACGCCCAGGTCGTGGGTGATGAACAGCAGCGCGACACCGAGGTCGTCGCGGAGTTCGGCCAGGGCCTCCAGGATCGCCGCCTGTACGGAGACGTCCAGCGCCGAGGTCACCTCGTCGCACACCAGCACGTCCGGCCGGGCCGCGAGGGCCCGCGCGATGGCGACGCGTTGTCGTTCGCCGCCGGACAGTTGGCTCGGGTACCGGTCGGCGAGCCGGGGCGAGAGCTGGACCCGCTCGAGGAGCGAGCCGACCTCCGCCCTGGCCTCCGCGACCGACAGGCCGCGCAGTACGTGCCCGGGTCGAGCGAGGTCCTCACCGATGCGACGACGGGGGTTGAGTGACTGGTAGGGGTTCTGGAACACGTACTGGATTCCGCGCCGTTGGGCGGCACTTCGCTTGCGGATGCGGGCGGGCAGCGGCGCGTCACGGAGCCGGACACTGCCGCCGTCCGGCAGGTGCAGGCCGACCAGGCAGCGGGCGATCGTGGTCTTCCCACTGCCCGACTCCCCCACCAGCGCGAGGCATTCGCCGCGCCGCACGTCGAACGAGATGTCCTCCGCGACGACGACGGTCCCGCCCCGCCCCTTGTGCGAGGCCCGCAGACCTCGGACCTGGAGGGCGGGCCCGGCGGTCACCTCGGTCCGGTCACGGGGGATGCCGAGCGTGGCCGGTGGTGTCAACTCCCAGTGTGGACAACGGACTTGGTGCCGTTCGAAGTCCACGGACTCCAGAACAGGTGGCGTGGTGCGGCAGTCGTCGGCGGCCTGCGGGCAGCGGGGGGCGAACGCGCAGCCGTCCGGGCGTTCCTCGACTCCGGGCGCCGAGCCCGCCATCGGAAGCAGACGGGCGGGACGGCGGTGGTCCGGGATGGACTGGAGGAGACCTCGGGTGTACGGATGCCTGGGCCGCTCCATGAGGGTCGCGATCGGGCCCTCTTCGACGATCCGCCCCGCGTACATCACCGCCACCCGGTCGGCTATTTGGGAGACGACCGCGAGGTCGTGCGACACGTAGACCAGCGAGGCGCCACGCTCGGCGCGCAGCCGTCTGATCTCGTCGAGCACGCTCTGCTGGGTGAGGACGTCGAGGCCGGTGGTCGGTTCGTCCATGACGATGACCGGCGGCTCACAGGCCAAGGAGATCGCGATCGTGACGCGTTGCTGCTGTCCGCCGGAGAGCTGGTGGGGCAGTCGGCGGCCGAACTCCGTGGTCGCGGGGAGGTCCACGGAACCCAGGAGGCCGAGTACGGCGGCCGGAGCGGGTTCGCGGTGCCTGCGCAGTACGTCCGTGACCGAGTCGGCGATGCGCAGCGAGGGGTTGAGGGCCTGCCCGGCGTCCTGGGGGACGTAGGAGATCAACTTGCCGCGGATCTCCCGGCGTTCGGCCCGGGACAGTCCGAGTACCTCGCGGCCGGCGACGCGGACGCTGCCGCCGGTTATCTCCGCGCCGCGCTGGGCGTGGCCGAGCAGCGCGAGGGCGGTCGTGGTCTTGCCGCTGCCCGACTCGCCGACGATGCCGAGGATCTCGCCCCGGGCGAGCGTGAGGTCGACTCCGTCGACGATCGGGGTTCCGGAGGCGAGGGCGATGCGCAGGCCGCTGACTTCGAGCAGCGGGGTCTCGTCGGTCATTCGGTGCCTCCCGCGAGGGCGTCGCCGAGCAGGTTGATCGCCAGAGTCAGGGCGCCGAGTAGGGCGGCGGCGACGAGCATCGACGAAGGGTTGAGGGCGATGCCGCCTCGGTTCTCGGAGACCATCAACCCCCAGTCGGCGGCCGGGGGTTGGAGACCGAGGCCGAGGAAGTTGACGCCCGCGATCAGCAGGACCGACCAGCTGAACCGGAGACCGGCATCGGCGGCGACCGGGCGTGCGATGTTCGGCAGGATCTCGCGCCGGAGCACCGACAGCGTTCCCTCGCCTCGGGCGACGGCCGCCTCGACGTAGCCGCGGAGGGACTGTTCCAGCGCGGCCGACCTAACGATCCGTACGATCGGCGGCAGTTGGATGAGCGCGGTGGCGATCACGACGCCGGTGATCCCCCGGCCGAACGCGGTCGCGAGGAGCAGCAGGAAGACCAGTGCCGGGAAGGCGAGCAGGACGTCGGTCAGGCGCATCAGGAGCGGTTCGAGCCAGGAGCGGCTGTAGCCGGCCAGCAGTCCGACGGTGAGTCCGACCGCGTAGGCGGCGAGCGTGGCGACACCCGCGTACAGGACGACGCTCAGTCCGCCGCTGAGCACCCGCGACAGCACGTCCCGGCCCAGGAAGTCCAGGCCCAGGGGGTGGCCGGCGGTCGGCCCGGCGAAGGGGATGCCCACGGTGCGGTCGGGCGAGTACGGGGTGCACAGGGGGCCGAGCAGGGCGACGGTGAGGGTGAGTACGAGGAGGGCGAGGCCGATCCGGCCGGAGAGCGTCTTCGGGGTGCGCCGTCGCAGCGCCGCGCCGAACGGAACCCTTCTTGGGGAGTAGGTCTTCAGGAGGGCGCTCATGACGTACCACCTGTTCTCAGCTTCGGTACGACGGCCATGACCAGCAGGTCGGCGGCGATGGTGACGGCGACGTAGAACGTGGCGAGGAGCATGGTCACAGACTGGACTTCGAGGTTGTCGTGGACGGTCACGGCGTCGACGAGTTCCTTGCCGATCCCCGGATAGCCGAAGAGATCCTCGACGATGAGGAGCCCGCCGACGAGGTACTGGGCGATGAGCGCGAACACCTGGATGCTCGGCGCGAGCGCGTTGCGCAGGGCGTAGCGGCGGACGACCCGGGCCTCGCTTATGCCGTTGAGGCGGGCGACCGCGACCGGGTCGGACAGCAGCGCCTCCTGCATGCCGGCCCGGATCATGCGGGTGGCCGGTCCCACGGTCACGCCGACCAGGGTGAGCACGGGCAGGACGAGGGTCTCGGGGGTCGCGAAGGGGCTCGCGCCTGGTGCCACGAACGACACCGGGGGCAGGATGTCCAGCCAGGTGAAGAACACCGCGAGCAGGACGGTGCCGAGGACGAACTCGGGAAGTGCGGCCGGCACCAGGGTGACGGTGGTGACGAGGTGGTCCAGCCAGCGGCCCGCCCGCAGGGCCGTGAGGACGCCCAGCACGAGGGAGAGCAGCAGGACCGGGACGAAGACCGTGGCCGCGAGGACCAGGGAGTTGCCGAGTTTGCCGCTGATCTGGTCCCAGACACCGGACCGGCCGCCGGCAGCGTATCCGGCGGCGGTGTTGCCGAGGTCGCCGTGGAGCAGTCCGGCGAGCCACTTGCCGTACTGGACGACGAGGGGCCGGTCGAGTCCCATCGCGTGCCGCAGTTCGGCCACCGCGTCCGGCGTCGCCTGCTTGCCGAGGATCGCGCTCGCCGCGTCGCCCGGGAGTACGGAGGTCGCGAGGAACACCAGGACGGACAGCACGAAGAGGGTGAGGATGCCGCCGGCGATCCGGCGCAGGGCGACCCGGGCCAGCGGGTGCCGGGAACCGAAGGAGGAAGGGGACGTGGGTGCGGCCGTGGGCACCAGGGTGGCGGTCACGACGCGAAATACGCTTCGTTGAGCCCGGTCGGCAGACCGAGGTTCTGGTAC
Organism: Streptomyces xylophagus; assembly: GCF_000716435.1. Lineage (GTDB taxonomy): Bacteria > Actinomycetota > Actinomycetes > Streptomycetales > Streptomycetaceae > Streptomyces > Streptomyces xylophagus. Next base: position 384,650 of record NZ_JNWO01000002.1, on the reverse strand, counting down.
CGGTTCGGGGTCAGACCGCCGACCCGGTTGGACACCGCGTCGAGGTTGTCGACGTTCCCCCACCAGATGTAGCCGCCGCTGTCGTACTGCTGACGCTGTACGGCGGCCCACGCGGATCTCGCCGCGGCCGCGTCGGGCGCGGCGGTGGCCGTGGCGACGAGTTCGTCGGTGCGGCGGTCGGACCAGTGCGTCTCGCCGTAGGGGGCTTTGGAGACCACGCTCGCGTTGTAGACGTCGCCCAAGGTCGTCATCCCCTGCCACAGCGTCTGCGCGAACGGCATCTTCAGGTAGTCGCGGGTCGGGTCGAAGTACGACGTCGGGTCGACCTGGGAGATGGCGATGTCGACGCCCGCGTCCTTGGCCTGTTGCTGGAAGAGCGTGGCGGCCTCGACCATCCCCGGCGCGACGGTCGAGGTCTGCAGCTTCAGGGTCAGCCCCCTGCCGTGCCCCGCCTCGGCGAGCAGGGCCTTCGCCTCGATGAGGTCGCGGGTGCGTTGCGGGAGGGAGTCGTCGTAGTACTCGAGTCCCTTGCCGTACAGGTCGTTTCCGACCGTCCCGAAGCCGAACAGGGCGACGTCGACCAGTTGCTTCCGGTCGACGATCAATCGCAGCGCGCGGCGCACCCGGACGTCGTCGAACGGCGCCTTGTCCGTCGCCATGTAGAAGGCCTGCGCGGTCACACCGAGACTTCTGATCAGCCGTACGTCACCCACGAGTTGGGACCTGGCCTGGGTGAAGGGCACTTGGGCCATGACGTCGGTCTGGCCCGACAGCAGCGCGTTGAGCCGGGCGAAGTCGTCCTTCACGGACAGGAACACCAGCTCGTCGAGGTACGGCTTCCCGGGGTCCCAGTAGGCCGGGTTGCGTGCGCAGACGGCCTGTTGACCGGGATCGAGGGAGACGAAGGAGAAGGGCCCGGTGCCCACGGGTCTGGTGAAGTCCTCGGCGCCCCGCTGCACGACGGAGGCGGTGGCAAGGCTGTAGGGGAAGAGCAGGTTGGGGCTCTTCAGCGGTACGACGACGGTGTACGGCCCCGATGCGGACACCTTGTCGAGATCGACGTCGGCGACGTTGAGGGCGAGCCCGTTGCCCGGTTTCGCCATCCACTTCAGCGAGTACAGGACGTCGGCGGCGGTGAAGTCCTTGCCGTCGTGCCAGGTGACGCCCTTGCGCAGCCGGAACGTCCACACGGACGCGGTGGAGTCGGAGGTCCAGGACGTCGCGAGCATCGGCCGCAGCCCGCCGTCCGACCCCATGGTCAGCAGCGGATCGAAAACGGCGCAGCTCATCGCGGTGTTGATCAGGGCGTTGGCGGCGAGGGACGGGTCGAACGACTCGCCTTTGCCCGCCCCGACCATGCCGACCCGCAGTCGGCCGCCCCGGCGCGGCGGACCGGTCGGCCCGGCCGACGCCGACACCGGCTGCCGTCCGCACGCGGCGAGAGGGACTCCGCCGGCCAGGAGCATCCCGGCTGCGGTGGCGCCCCGGAGAACGGTGCGCCGTGAGGTGGTTCGAGGAGGGAGGGCTGTTGTGGCGGGACCTGTCATGCGTGACTCCCACTTGCGACGCCGGGTCGACGTACCGAGCGCAGCCGAACACGGGGTGAACACCCTCTGGTCAGCAGGTTCGGCTTGCAGGAAGTCTGGCATCACGACAGGAGGCAGGCATTCAACAGGTGATGCGTAATCCGGGGAACCGGCACATCACTTGCTGCGCGTCATGACTGGGGTCGGCGTCGGCCGGTGACCTTCGAGGCCGGGAGACGGCCGGCTTTCGAGGTGCCGATGAGGGCGTCACCGTCGACAGTGACCGCGAAGGTCAGATTGAGGCGCAACGGCTTGGTGACCGACTGCTTCCAGGTGATCCGGTCGCCGTCGACGACGACGTCCCGGAGGGGCACCTCCTCGCCCGCGCCGCGAGCGACTCCGATGAACTCGTCGCCCTCCCGGCTCAGTTCGACGACGGGCTTGATACGGCCGATGGGTGTGGCGATGGTCAGGTCCCAGACGCCTTCGATGGACATGATTGGTTCTTCCTTGTGGCGGAGTCGGTGCGGGTGGCGGTCGAGCGTCACAGGGCGGCGGGCACGGGGCCGTGCGCCCGCCAGGTGGTGCCGCGCCGCTCGTGTGCGAACAACTCCTCGACGGCGTGGGCGACCCGCGGACCGATCTCGCGCTCCAGCAGATACAGGCCCAGATCGAGGCCGGAGGTGACGCCGGCGCCGGTGACCAGATCGCCGTCGTCGACAACACGGGCGTGGACGGCGTGCACGCCTGTGGCTTCAAGCATGTCCAGGCCCAGATGGTGGGTGGTGGCGTTGCGTCCCTCGATGAGTCCGGCCATGGCCAGCACGAGCGAGCCACCGCAGACCGCCGCCATGGTGATCAGCGGATTGTCCATGGCGGCCTTCAGCAGCCCGGGCAGTTCGGTGGTCAATGTGCGCCCGAGCAGGACGGGGATGAACTCGTCCTGCTGCCACTCCGCCGCGCTGTCCGCATCCGCATCCGGCACCTCGCCCGGCTCCCCGACCCGGCCGGAGGCTCCCGGCACGAGTACGAGCCCGGAACGGGCCGGGTCGAGCGTGCCGGTGGCCCGCAACACCAGACAACCGGTACCGCTGACGACGTCCCGCGGACCTTCGGCGGAGACCAGCTCCACGGTGACGGCGCCACCCGAAGCGCTCCCACCGGCGTACAGCACCTCATAGGGGGCGACGACATCGAGCGGGTCGAAGCCGTCGAACAGAACGATCTGGACGTGCATGTGACGTCTTCCGTCGAAGGGCAGTACCGGCGATCACCGGCCCGTCCTTCGACGTTAGAAGGAGGGTGCGGGAGTCAACCAGAGGGCTCGGTGACAGGGTCCGACGGGATCCCGCCACCGCCTGTCACCTCCTTGAATCCGGGTCTTCCGGAGGCTCGACACGGAGTTCTACGGCCGTGATAGCGAAGGTCAGCGGTTCGGGCAGGAGCAGGGCGAGCAGCGGAAGCATCCGCCGGAACGCGACGCACAGAGCGACCAGCGCCGCGATCAGCGCGCAGCCCGTCAGATCCGCGACGGAACGTGTCGCGGTCCGGTTCAGGGCCGGGCGCCAGCCGCACGCCACACCCGGATCGGCGGCGGCACCCTGGGCGAGGACGAGTCCCGCCGCCGCGAGAGCGGTCAGCGCCCACGACATCGGGCCGGCGCCCGGAAGGCCAGCCCTCGCGAGGGCGAGGTCGAGGACGGGGGAGCCGACGTGAGGAAGGCCACGACGGGTGCGAGGGACGCAGTGGCCGGCCGATGCGCGTGACGTCCCTCGAACCCCTGCTCGCTACCGGGCCGGGCCGACCACCGCCGGCGCCGCCTCCCGGACCACCGAGACGAGGCGCTCCCGCACCAACTCCATGCACAGCCGCATGTTCTTGTCCGCGATGTCGTTGTCGGGGAGGCGGCACGCGAACTGCAGACCTTCGTGGACCCGGGTCACCCACGCGCACACCTGGTCGCCGTACGACACCCGGATCAGCCCGTACGCCTTCAGCTCCTGCCAGCGTTCCGAACCGGGAAGGGCGCGCGAGTCGACGTAGGAGACGATCGAGTACAGGTCGGGGGACGTGGGCCTGAAGTCGGCGCCCAGCAGGCGCAGTACACGGGCGATGGGCATGCGGGCGTGCGGCCGGTTCTCGCGGAGGGTGGCGCGGACCATGCGGAGGGCGTGGTCGAAGTCCGTGGCGTGCTGGACGGGGATCTCGATCGGCGCGCCGCCCACGTACCAGCCGACCGAGTCGGCCCAGCGGGACTTGGCCCGGGTGTGGAAGGGGACGACGGTGCGGTACACGTCGAGGCCGCTGATCTCTCGGGCGGCGAGGGCGACGGCCGCGAGGATGCCGACGAGACTTCCGCCGTACGGGCGGCAGTACGCCTCGAAGGCCGCCGCGTCCGTGTCGTCGACGAGCATCTCCTGGAGGAACTTCTGTGTGGGCAGCGGCCCTTCGGGGTCAAGGCCCAAGTCGACGGGGAAGTTGGGCAGTTTGCCGTCGCAGCGGGCGATGAACTCGCGCCAGCGGGACACGACCGTGTGCGTGTCGTCGATCCGGTCGGCGTCCGTACGTTCGTCCGCGCAGAAGTCGATGTAGCTCGCGACGGGCGCCGACTCGACCGTCTTCCCGGCGAGGCCCGCCGCGTACAGCTCGTGGACCTCGCCCGCGATGCGATGCAGCGAGTAGGCGTCGACGTTGCTGTGGTCGAACGCCAGGTAGACGCTCGTGCCGTCGCCCCGAACCACCACGGCGAAGAGGAAGTTCGGCCAGGTGAGCGCGTCCGCCGTCACATCGAAACGGTCCTGCATGTACCGGGTCAGCGTCACCGCGTCCGCGAACTCCCCCACGTCCTCGCGGTGCAGGGCCACCGCGTCGGCGTCCAGGGTGAAGCGGCGCATCTCGTCACCGGCCCACCGGAAGCCGCTGCGCAGCGTCTCGTGCCGGAGCATCCAGGACCGCAACGCGCCCTGGAGCACGTCGAGTTCGATGGGCCCCGGCATGTCGAAGGCGGTACCGAGCCAGGTCGGCACGAACAGTCCGTCCTCGCGCACCGAGCGCGCCGTACGGATGTGGGACTCCTGCACGTACGCCGGTGGCCGCACGTCGTCGGGGAGGGCCCGCGCCGTCCCCACGGCCGTCGGGTGCAGCGTCCACTCGACGAGTCGTCCGGGTCGGATCTCGCACCGCTGAAGGTCGGTCATGCGCACAGGGCTCTCCGTTCGCCTGCCCACGGGAGGCCGCCGGGCACCACTGTCGATCCACGCCTCCATGCCGCTCGGGCACCGCTCACTGCATGGGAGATCAACGACCGGATATTCCGAAAGCAACGCTGTGAACAGGCTTGCTGATCAGTTCATTTCAGCCGGTGCGTCGCAGTCGCGCGGAGAGGTGGTGTTGCAGCGGCTCCCCCACGGCCTCCATATCGTGGTCGAAGGTGAGCGTGCCGTCGTCGGTCAGGGTGTAGCGGCGGCGGGTGGCGGTGACCTTCTTGGCGGTGGGAGTGAGGGCGACGTCGTGGGTGGCGAGGTCGACCGTGTCGCCGGTGGCGTGGCCGACGAGGATCTCGGCGATGCCGGTGGGCTGGGTGACGAGTGCTTCCACTCGGCCGTCGGGCTGCAGTCGCCACCAGCCGCTCTCGCGGGCTGCCGGGCGCAGCGGTTTGCCTTCGGCGTCGAGGATCCAGGCTCGGGCCTCGTAGTGCAGGAAGGGGCGGCCGTCGTGGGTGAAGGTGACGTCCTGGGAGTAGGTGAAGTCGTCGGCGAGTGTGGGGTATTCGCCCGTGCCCTGGCCGTGCCAGTGGCCCAGGAGGGCGAGTACGGGGGTGAGCAGCGGGTGGGGGGTGAGGTCGGACACGGGGCGCGCTCCTGGGGTTGGTGCGTGGGTCGGTGTGCAGCCTAGGCGCTTCGCTCGCAGTGCCCCGATATGCCGTCGTTCCAGTGACTCGCCGTTGTGGCTGGGCGCGCAGTTCCCCGCGCCCCTTTGGGGCGTTGCAACTGGCCCGGAATTCATCGGCTACGAAGTTTTTGCTAACTCGCGGGGACTCCATGAACCGGGCCTCACCTGCACATAGTCCCCTTTGTCCGCCTGAACTCGCGGTTGGAAATCGCGAGTTCACCCTGCTTCTCTTCCACCCCGTTCTACGCGCGTGGTGTCATGCACCTGCCCGCCACCCCCCACGTGGGCATCAACTCGACTAGGAGTCACGCATGTTGAGGACGTTCCTCGGCCGCGCGGGTGTCGCGCTGGCAGCCGGCGCCACCCTGTTCGTCACGGCCGTCCCCGCCAACGCCGCGACCTACACCGCGTTCGCCTTCTCGCAGACCACCAGCGAGCCGACGATCTACGACTTCATCAACTCGGCCACCTCCTCGCTCGACATGACGATGTACGAGCTGGAGGACACCACCGCCGTCAACGATCTGATCGCACTGGAGAACAAGGGCGTCACCGTGCGGGTGGTCCTGGACAACGCGCACCAGTCCGCCAACAGTTCGGCGTACACGGCGCTGACGAACGCGGGCGTGGGCGTGGTGTGGTCGCCGTCCAGCTTCGTCTACACGCACCAGAAGACCATCACGGTGGACGCCACCAAGTCGCTGATCCTGACCGGCAATCTGACCTCGCAGTACTACACGACCGGCCGCGACTACGGTGTCTTCACCGACGACACCCGTGATGTCGCCGCGATCGAGAAGGTCTTCAACGCGGACTACGCCGGCACCTCGATCACCCCGACCGACGGCGACCATCTGCTCTGGTCCCCCACCGACTCCCGCAGCCGTCTGCTCACCGTGATCAACGCGGCCACCACGACGCTCGACGTCGAGGAACTGGAGTTCAGCGACAGCACGGTGGTCAACGCGATCGTGGCCAGAGCGAAGGCCGGCGTGACCGTACGGGTGGTACTGGAGACCCCGTCGAGCTACTCCACCCAGGTGTCCGCGATCAAGGCGGCCGGCGGCACGGTCGTCGGGTACTCCGACCCGAACGGCTTCTACATCCACGCCAAGGCCATGGTCGCCGACTACGGCCTGTCCACCCAGGAGGTGGAGGCGGGCTCGATGAACATCAGCAGCAACTCGCTGTCGAACAACAGGGAGTTGGGCATCATCCTCACCGGCACGGGGGTGGCCCAGTCCGTCGCCACCACGATCGAGACCACGTTCAAGAGCGACTACGCGGGCGGTACCGCCGCCTAGGGCCCGTCGGTCGACTCCGGGGCCGGGAGCCTCGGAGTCTGGCGGACGGCGCGCAGTGCGAGGGCGAGTTCGGTGATGCCGCGCGGGTCGGTCAGTGAGCGGCCGGTGTGTTCGGTGATGCGGCGCAGGCGGGTGCGCACGGTGTTGGGGTGGACGTAGAGCTGCTTCGCGGCCTCCTCGGCGGAGCCGCCGCAGTCGAACCAGACGTCCAACGTGTCCAGCAGCAGGGCCCGTTCGTCCTCCGGCAGGGCCTCGACGGGACCCAGGACCTTGGCGGCCACGCGGGCCATGACATCGGGTGCGCCGGCCGTCGCGACCGCGACAGGCGAGTCGTCGAAGACGGTCACGGCACTGCTCTGCGCGTCGCCGCCGCGCATCGCGACCTTGGCGAAGCGCAGGGCGTCGCCGGTGCGGTTCAGATCGTCGTAGGAGGGGCTCACGCCCACGCGCCGCTCCGCGTGGTCGCGCAGCACCTCGACCAGGTCGTCCAGGTCCCGCGGGGTCCGCAGGTGCACGATGCCCAGCTGGAGATCGGGGCGCAGCCGCCAGGCGGACCGGATGCCGCGGCGGGTCAGGAGGGCCGCGATGTCCGGCAGGGCCCGGCGGCCGATCCCCGGTACTTCGGCGGCGACCACGGTGAACGGGCCGTCGCGCGGCACGCGCAGGACCTCGGCGGCGGACCACACGGCGTCGGCGTCCATGCTCCGGCCCTCCAGGAGCGCTTCCACCAGCGCGGAGCGTTCCTGGTCGCCGGCGAGGAGCCGTCGGGCCACCTCGTCGTGGTATCCGGAGACCATGCCCTCGGTGATGCCGTCCTGGATCTCCCACATCGCGGAGGCCGTCGCGACCAGAACGTCGTTGCCCACCAAGGCGGTTGTGGTGGCCTCGTCGACCACCACCTCCCAGAAGTACTTCACGCCGACGCGGTAGGCCGTCATCACGGTGGGCAGCGGCACGTTCTGCCGGGCACGTCGGTGGCCTATCTCGGCCGCGGTCCCGGTGTCCAGCGGTGCCTGCCCGCTGAGCGCCTGGAGTGCGTTGCCGACGTGAATGCGGCAGGCCTCCTCCAGGTCCTCCTCGGGCACCGCGTCGTAGTGGTACTCCCGCGAGCCGGCCCGGATCCGCGTCGCCATCTCCTTCGCCAGCTCGTCGACGCGTTCGAGCAGCACGGTCGCCAGGGCTCTGATCTCCTTGTCGACCAATGTCATCTCCGGCTCACCGCTCAAGGGGTCTCATTTCCACGGTACCGCCGGCTGTGGTCCCTGGTACTCGTCTCCGGAGTTCATCGCCTCCAGGGCGGCGCGGAGCGCGGCGCGTGAGGTGATGCCGAGCTTGGGGTACAGCCGGTGCAGATGGGAGCCGACCGTGCGGTGGGACAGGAACAGCCGTTCGCCGATCTGCCTGTTGGTCAGGCCCACGGCCGCCAGTTCGGCGATCTGTCGCTCCTGCACGGTCAACGCGGCACTGGGCGCGGCGGGTCCGGTGGGGGTGGCGACGCCGGTGGCGCGCAGTTCGTTGCGGGCCCGCTGTGCCATGGCCTTCGCGCCGATCCGGTCGAAGGTCTCGAGGGCGGCGCTCAGATACTGGCGGGCATGATGGTCCCGGGTGCGGCGCAGCCACTGCCCGTACGCGAGTTGGATGCGCGCGTGTTCCCACGGCCACCGGGCGGCCTGGGGCAGGGAGAGGGCTGCCTCGAACAGGGGGCCTGCCTCGTTCTCGTCGGCGGCCACGGCCTCGGCCCCGGTGGTGATCATCGCGATGCGCGGGGAGATCCGGTGGATGCCCGCCTTCCGTGCGGCGGTGACATGGGCGCGCGCCTCGTCCGTACGGCCGGTGCGGACCGCCGCCTCGACCAGGTCCAGGACCATCCACCGGCTCGGGATGCCGTGGCTCGGTACGCCGGGTGGGTCGATCCACCCCACTTGGACATGGGCCTCCTCGTAGTCGCCCTGGCCCATGGCGGCGACGTGGCGGGCGGAGCGGGCGTAGGCCTCGGTCACCTCGATGCCTCGGGGCGCCGCCCAGGTCGTGGTCTCCTCGCTGCGGGTCCTGGCGAGGTCCGCGTCGCCGCGCAGTGCCGCGCCCGATGCCAGCAGGGCCCGGATCTGCCGCTCCCAGAAGTGGTAGCCGTGGACCGCCGCCAGGTCCAGCCCCTCCTGTGCCAGGCGCTCGGCCTCGTCCCAGCGGCCGTGGACGTAGGAGTCGTGGCAGAGCAGCATCAGTGCGGGGATGACCATGGCGACCGCGCCGCCGTCGCGTTCGCGTTCGATCATGCGGGAGACCAGGTACCGGTGGTCCGACAGGGCGTCCATCGCGACCGCCGCGAAGGCCAGGGGGATCAGCTCCCAGGGTGCCGCGTCGGCGGGCAGCGCCGCGAAGGCGTCGGCGAGGCCCTTGCGCAACGCGTCGGAGCCGCTGGTGGGGTCGACGTAGGCGTCGTAGCAGAGTCTGATCGGTGTCACTGTGGCCGGTTCGAAGCGGGCCATCGTGGTTTTGAGGAGCTGCCAGGGCTCGGGGCGGAGGGTGTAGAGGCTGACGAGCAGCAGCACGTAGAGGATGCCGTAGAGGTCCCAGTCGTCGTTCCTGGCGGTGGTCGTGGTGTCGTCGAGGGCCCGGGCCAGGAGGCGGTAGGCGGCGTCGACGTCGCCCTCGTCGTTGGTGAGGAGGTGGGCGGTGGCGGCCAGGATCAGCCCGGTCGGGGTGTCGGGAGCCTGTCCGGCATCGGCCAACAGCCTTGTCACATCGTCGAGTTGGCCGGTGAAGGTGGCGAGGTAGGCGGCCTCGACCAGCCGGCGCGAGCGGTCGCCGGGATGCGGGCTGAGTTCACCGGCCCGCATGAGCGCGGCCACGGCGGCGGACCCGGCGATGCGCCGCCGGTCGGAGCCGGCCGCCTCGTCCACCGCCCGGGCCGCGGCACCCGGTGTCGTACCGCGCCGCCACGCGGACAGGGCCGCTTCGTCCAGCGCCCGGGCCACCGTCTCGTCCGGGCCGGTCGCGGCCTCGGCGAGATGCCACGCCCGGCGCTCGGGCAGGTCCGTCAGGGCGGTGGCCAGCGCGTGGTGCGCGCGACGGAGTTCACCGGGGGACGCCAGGTGCACGATCGCGGCGCGGATCAGTGGATGGCGGAAGCGCAGATGGCCGACGGCCTCGTCGACATGGAGCAGGTCCGCTTCGCGCGCCGGGACGAGTACCTCGACGCACGCGGAGTCCCGCGCGGCCGTCCGTATCGTGGCCAGGTCGAGCTCGGGATCCAGCGCGGCCATGAGCAGCGCCGTCCGGGTCGGCACGGGCAGCCCCTCGACGGCGGCGGCGAAAGCCGCCTCCAGCCGCCCGGTGAGAGGCAGGAGCGGAGGCAGGGGGACATGGCCCGAGCGCTGACGGCCGCTCAACGCGGTCGGCAGTTCGAGGAGCGCGAGCGGATTGCCCGCGGCCTCGGCCAGTATCCGCCGCCGTACCGACGGCCCCAGCTCGGGCCAGCGGGCGTCCAGCAGCTCGGCCGCCGCCCGTTCGCCCAAGGGCCCGATCTCCCGTACGGGCAGGTCGAGTTGGTCGCAGAAGCTGTGCGCCCCGGTCCGCACGGCGGCCAGGAAGACGACCGGGTCGTCGCCGACCCTGCGGACGACGAACCCCAGCGCGGTCGCGCTGGCGCGGTCGATCCACGGCACACCGTCGGCGATCATCAGCAGCGGTCGCTCGACGGTGGCCTGACCGAGCAGGGCGAGGATCGCCGTCGACGCGGCCAGCGGGTCCGGCGACGGTCCCGGCGCGAGTCCGAAGATCCGGTCGACGACGTCCCGATGGTGGTCGGCGAGCCGGTCGGCGTGATGACGCAGGGGGTAGAGCATCTGGTGCAGCGCCGAGAAGTCCATCTCGGCCTCGAACTCCACGGCGGAGGCCCGCAGCACCCGCATTCCGGCGGCTACGGCCCGTCCCGCGGCGGCGTCCAGCAGCGCGGTCTTCCCCACCCCGGGGCCGCCGCGCAGCAGCAGGCCGGGGCGACTCCCGTGCCGCCCGGCCGACAGCGAGTCCATCAGCTCCAGCTCGGCCGTGCGACCGACCAGGTCCGCTCCAGCCCGTGAGGTCACCGACTTCCCTCCATCAAATTGCTTGCCGAACGAAATATATCGGGTCGGCGAGAAAGAGGTAAGCACTCTCCCTCGACAGCAAGATCGTCGCTGATCGAGAGGTGATGGTCGATGTTCCCGGCCACAGCGTTCGGCGCCGAGGTCAGTGGCGGGTCACACCGCCGCTCGGCCGTCGGCGCGGCGGCGCCACCGCGCTGTACCGGTCGGCGCAACAAGAAACAGCGGGTCATGGGTGTCGTCCCACGACCCGCCGCCCCGGCCGCGCGCCCGTGCGGACGCGCCGACGGCCGACTACTGCGCGGCGTCGGCCGCTTCGTCCGCCTCCACCCTCGCGAGCACGGCGTCCAGCGTGGCGTACTCGGCTTCTTCCACGGCCGCGATCGCGAAGTCGACGGCGTCGGATGCGTAGTCCTCGGCGTCGTCGGCGGCGTTCTGGAGACGCTTCACATCGCGCTCGGCCTTGCGTTCCTCCAGTTTCACGCGGACCGAGTCGACATGGTCCTGCCAGGAGGTCTGCACCTGGTTCCAGGTTCCGGTGACGTTCGCCTTGGCCTGCTGCCCGCTCGACTGCAGCCGCTGCGCGCCCTGTTCGGCCCTGCCCTTCGCGTCGGCCACCACGGCGGTCAGCTTCTGCCGATCCTCCGCGACACTCGCCGCTACGGTCCGCTGGGCTTCCTCGGCCTTCTGTGCGAGCTCGACGAGACGGCCGGCGGAGCCGTCCGAGGTGGTGCCGGGAGCCTGGTTCTTCTGCGGCGTCGGGTCCGACATGGTGATCCCTTTCCTTGACGGATGCGTGCTGCTCGATGGCGCGACGTACTGAGGTGGATGGATGTGTCGCGGTAGGTGGATGTGTCGAGGTGGTTGCCTGAGCCGCCGCCACTCTCCCCTCGCACCCGCCCGACCCGCTTCGGTCAATCGACGCAATGAACGGCGTACGGACACGCATGCGGCCTTGTACGCAGTCAATTGACCCAAGGAAGGCGCACGGCCCGTCCGTACGCTGACGGGCATCTCCCGTGAACAGCGGATCAAGGAGTGCCCGTGCCCCCTGGAATCAATGGGTTGGACATACGCCTTCCGAACGAGCAGGCCGTTCTCGCGCGGATGCGCGGAACCCAGGACCGGATCGCGGACGCGATCACCACGTTCGCCGGGACGATGCAGTTCGTCTATCTGCACGCGCTGTGGTTCGCGGTCTGGATCACCTTCAACGAGGGGCTGTTCGGCCGTTCCGCGATCTGGGACCCCTACCCCTTCGGGCTGCTCACCATGATCGTCAGCCTTGAGGCGATCTTCCTGTCCACCTTCGTGATGGTGAGCCAGAACCGTCAGGCGACCCGTGAGAAGGTCCGCGCCGACCTGGACTTCGAGACCAATATCCGCTCCGAGGTGTGGTCGGCCCACATGGGACATGCCCTCGGCATCGATGCCGAGCAGGTCGAGCAGGACGTGAAGATCCTCCTGGCACAGAACCGGGCGAAGATGAACAACACCGAGCAGATACCGACCCCCAATCAGCCAATCGACTGAAGCCGCGTCGTCGGCCCGGCGATGACGATGGCCAGTACCGGATACCTGTCACTGGGAGGATCGACATGATCCCTCGACACCGCCCCTTCCTCGCCTACTGGGACTGGCAACAGCACGCACTCTGCCGGGGCATGGACAGCTCCGTCTTCTTCTCCCCGTCCGGCGAGCGCGGCACCGACAAGCGGAGACGGGAGAAGAAGGCCCGGGCGGTCTGCGGACGTTGCCCTGTGATCGACGCCTGCGCGTGGACCGCGATGAGCGGCCCGGAACCGTACGGCGTCTGGGGTGGGATGTCCGAGGGGGAACGCCGGGCGCTACGGCTGCTGCGGCACCGCAGAGTCGTCGCGACCGAGTCGGCGTCGGAAGACCGGAACGCGTGACCGGTCCAGTGGCCGTGGCCGTCAGCGTCTTCTTCAGTCGCCCTGTGCCAGAACGTGCGCGAAGGCCTCGTCCCAGTCCATCGCGAGGCCTTCCGTGCCGAAGGGAACGGCTCTGAGCGTCTCTTCGAGCCATGCGCGCAACGGTGCGACAGGGCCTTCGAGGAGTGCGACGCCGGTCCGTCCCTGGAGCAGTATCCAGAGGCTGTCCCCGTCATGGCGCGGGCACGGCGGCCAGATCCGTACGTCGCCGTCGCCGCTCGGCCGGTGCAGGCCCGCCATGAGCAGATCCCGTGAGAGCACCCAAGTGACGGCGCCGCCGCTGTCGTTGACGAACTCCACGCGTACTTCGAGGGGTTGGACGCGGTCGTAGCCGAAGCGGGCCTGGATCGGCAGTGACTCCTGCGGGGACACGTGCCGCCACATCTTCAGGGAGAGGTCCGCGCAGTCCTGCTTTTCGGAATGTGAACTTGCGTCCCTGGCCGGTTCGTTGTGCGAGCGGGACATGGCTCCCCTTTCTGTCCGGATCTGTGCCGGGGCACGTAAGTCGCCGCGCCCGGCGCGGACTCGCTCCGCGCCGGGCGGTCGGACCCCTCGTCAGGCGGCCTGGTGCTTCAGGCTCCGCCGCTGGTGAAGGACGATGTAGCCGAGCAGTGCGTAGCCGACCAGGTGACCCGCGGACCGGGCCAGCTTGTGGCGCGGGGCGTCATGGGACCGGTGGTGGTCGTGAACGGTGCGGGTGACCGCCTTCGTGCCGGCGACCAGTGCGAGGGCGTCCCGCAGCAGGTGTTCGAGTTCGGAGGCCGGCTCGCGGAATCGGCCGGTGCCCTTCTTCGTGGATCGCGTCGCGTCGGGCATGGCGTGCTGTGCCTCTCGGTCGGGTTCGGGTGGTCCTGGTGCTGGTCCCGGGAAGGGGGGCGTGCCGGTCCTCCGGGCTTCCCGAAGGACCGGCCCTCTCCCACTCCTGTCGCGGCCGGGCGTCAACCGGTGATGTACAGGTCGTCCCGTACGTCGTAGACGCTCGGCGCCATCCAGGCGGCCGCGATCACGGCGTCGTGCTCCGCCCAGGTGCGGACGTGGCCGGTGAGGATCACCGTGTTCGCGTTGGTGGCGACGTCGACCTCGCTGTCGTCGAGGATCAGCGCGTTGCGGTCCAGCGCGTCCGACACCAGCAGGGTGACGTCGACCGGGTCGGCGTCGTCGGAGATCTCGATCTTGTTCTTGACGCCGCGGACTCCCGTGAGCCCGGCGATCGCCTGCTCGGCGGCCTGCCGCTCCGAGCCGTACCTGACGACACCGTTCAGCGTCACGTCGCCGTTGTCGGCGGTCGCCACGACACCGACCGGCACGGCGATGTTGCTCAGCAGCACGTTGTTCGCCGTCTCCGCCAGCGTCGCGTCGTCGCGCTCGTGGAAGGTCGGAAGTACCACCTCCAGGTTGTTGTGCACCTTGGTGACGCCGCCCACGCGCTGTGCGGCGGTGGCGGCCTCCAGGTATTGGAGGTAACTCGGGACGGTGCCGGTGAGCCGTACTTCACCGCCCAGGTTGTGAACGGTGATGTCCGTCGAGTCCACCAGTGGATCGAAGACGAGTTCCGCCTCTACCGACTGGCGAACGTCCTTTGTCTTGCTCATCGGGGGATCCTTCCGTTCCGGTGAGGGGTGTTGTTTCGGCGGTGTCGCAAAGCATGTGTCGCGAGGCACGGGGGAGGTCCGTGGATGACGGGCTTACGGGCGGGTTCGTCCGGGCCGATCGCCCGCTGCGCCGTGCCTCGGTGCCGTGCCGGAATCCGTGGAGTCCCACCCGGCCACTCGTGAGAAGCGGACGCGCATCATGCTGCCCGAGGCCCCGTCGCCGGGCTTGCGTCATCCGACTGCCGCGATGTCGTCACCGCGGGATGTCGGGCCGTGTCGTCCGCTCGCGGTACATCGTCACCACTGCCCGCCGCAGGCCGAGCCGTTCGGCGATCTCGTCGTCCGGGAGCCGCAGGGCGGACAGCTCGGTGATCTGCCTCAACCGCTCGGCGGACGACTCGGGCCAGTCGATCGGGGCGCCCGCCGCCCGCAGTTCGAGTCGGGCCTCGTCACCGGACGGGAGCGCGCCGATGCGGTCGAAGGCGGACAGTGCCGAGGTCAGCAGCGACCGCGCCTCATGGACCCGCCCCTGGCCGCGCAGCCAGGAGCCGTACGCCAGCTCGACCTTGGCCCGGGCGTAGGGCCAGTGGGACAGGTCCTGTCGTAGCGCCGCCAGGTAGAGATCCTCGGCGTCGTCGTCGCCGGCCAGGACGGCGCGGGCGTACGACAGGTTGATGTGCTGCAACGGCGCCGGCGTCGCCCGTGCGGTCGGCTCCAGTTCCGCCACCAGGTCGCGGGCGTCCTCGCGGTGTCCGGCGCGGACGGCGGCGTCCGCGAGGAACATCAGGCTCATGTATCGCTCGGCCCGGTGGAAGCTGGGGTCGGCCAGGTCGAACACCGCCCGCAGCGTCCGGTAGGCGTCGCGGTCGCGCCCGGCTCCGAGTGACGTGAGTCCTCGGGTGAGTTGGAGCAACGACTGCATGGCGTTCCGGTCGCGGGTCTCCCGCCGTTCGGCTTCGGTGGCCCGCGTGAGTGCCCCCTTCGTGTCACCGACGAGGGTCTTCAGCAGGACGTCACAGAGCAGCGTTCCGGTCTCCCACACCGGCTGCCCCGTCTCGGCCGCCAGCCGTTTCCCCTCCTCGGCCGCGCCGGCCGCCCCCACCAGGTCCCCGCGCAGCACATGCGTCCACGCCTGCATGGTCAGCACCTGGGAGAGCAGTCCCAGTCGGCCCTGCCGGCGCAGGATCGCCTCGGAGCGGGCCAACAGCTCGGCCGCCAGGGCGAGATGTCCCACCGCGTGCGCGGCCATGCCCATGATCCGCAGGGCGTTCCCGTCGTCGCCGGGCGGTGTCCGGGTCAGCGTCTCGATGACCTGCCCGGCACGCAACAGGGGTTCCGCGAGGGCCAGGGTCGCGAGATGGCGCGGGTCGTCCACCGTCGCGGGCAGCCGGTCGACGCAGGCGACGACCCGCGCCCGGGCGGCCGGTCCGGGGTCGGCCAGGAAGCAGCGGAAGGCGGCCACCAGGAGCATGTCGAGCGCCAGATCGGGATCGGCGGGGGCGGACCGGACGGCGATGTCGCACAGCTCGTGCACGCGGGCGGCGTCCCGGGGAAGACCCTGGGCGAACATCTCGCCGAGCCATTCCCTCCGCGCCCGGTCCAGGTCGGTCAGGTCGGTCCCGGCAGCCGACCGCAGCAAGTCGTGGACGAGGTCGTCCCGGCCCATGCCGAACGCGTGCCCGGCGGCCGCCAGCAGCCGGTGCCCCCGCAGCGCCGGCCAACTCGTCAACTGTGCCGAGCGCTCAAGGTCGTTGATCGCCGCGATCACCGCACCCCGGATCAGCGCCCGTGCGGCGTTGGCCTCGAGAGCGTCGGCGATCCGGTCGTCGGGACCCACGATGGACCGTGCGCGGTGCCAGGTCCGCCGGTACCCGTCGTCCAGCGTGCGCGCCAGCGCCCGGTGCGCCGCGTGGTGCCGGGCCAGGCCCTCGGCCTGCAGCAGCCCCGAACGCATCAGCGGGTGCAGAAAGGCGACCCGGTCCTCCTCCACGGTCACCAGTCCTACGGCCCGTGCCGGGTCGAGCACGTCAGGAGTGACCGGTTCGCCGCGCAGGGCCGAGGTCCCGGCGATGATCTCGGCGAGGTCGTCGGTCGGGTCGACGGCGGCGACGAGCAGGGCGTCCCGGGTGGCCGGGGGCAGTTCCGCCCCGCGCCCCGCGAACGCGTGCTCCAGCCGGTCGGAGAGGGGCGGCGGCCGTAGTCCGCCGGAGGGCGGTGCCGTCATCCCGATGGGCAGTTCGCGCAGCGCCAGCGGATTGCCCAGCGCCTCGCGCCTGATCCAGCGTCGCTCGGCGGGGCTCAGGTCGGGGGCGTGCGCGGAGAGGATCCGCGCCGCCGCGTCGTCGTCCACGCCGCCCACGGCCAGCTCCGCAAAGCCGGCGTCGCGGAACGGGCCCGTGTGGCCGCGGCGCATCACGGCGACGATCACCACCGGTGCCGCGACACGCCGTCCGACCAGCGTCAACGCCTCGTGCGACTGGGGATCCAGCCACTGCACGTCGTCGGCGAGTATCAGCACCGGCCGGTCGGCCGCCACGCCCGCCAGCAGGTCCACGACCGCCAGATCGATCAGGAACGGCTCCGGTGGCGGGCCCTCGACCAGGCCGAACACCGCCGACAGCGCTTCTCTCTCGGGCCGGGGAAGCAGCGGGACTTGATCGAGCACGGGACCGACCAGCTGATGGAGTCCCGCGAAGGGAAACGCCGCCTCGCACTCGACACCGCCGAGCCGAAGGATCCGGAAACCCCG
The DNA here is from genome assembly GCF_000716435.1 of Streptomyces xylophagus. Taxonomy (GTDB): domain Bacteria; phylum Actinomycetota; class Actinomycetes; order Streptomycetales; family Streptomycetaceae; genus Streptomyces; species Streptomyces xylophagus. Next base: position 367,554 of record NZ_JNWO01000002.1, on the reverse strand, counting down.
CTCCCGCCCCCTGGACTCCACCTCTCCCAGCAGCGAGGACTTGCCGATGCCCGGGTCCCCGACCATCAGCAGCACCGCACCGCTCGACGGCGTACGGTCGAGGAGCTCTTCCAGCACGGCGATCTCCCGCTCCCTTCCGATCAGCATCGCCGCACCCATGACTTCCTCGACGCTCTCCCAACTCCCGTAGAACTCCAGGCTAATCACGCCGTACCGGCAGCGGCTTGCGTCGGATGACTGCACCCGCTCACGCATCCGCCGGTACGGCGACCTCGGCTTTCAGTGGTCCTTCGCGGCCGGTTGCGGCTGCTTCAGCAGCGGCGCCAGCTCGCCGCGCGAGGTGATGCCGAGCTTGGGGAAGGCTCTGTACAGATGTGCGGCGACCGTGCGGTGCGAGAGATACAGCCGTTCCGCTATCTCCCGGTTGGAGAGCCCTTCGGCGGCGAGCCGCACGATCAGTGTCTCCTGAGGCGAAAGCAGCGCCGTGACGGACGGCAGCGGGGCGTCGACCGCCGGCACGTGGTGGCCCGCCCAGTCGGAGGCTCCCACGAGGTCGAAAGCGGTCCGCGCCGAGAGCAGCATCGTGCGGGACCGGGCGGCCTGTCGGCGGCGCCGCAGCCACTGTCCGTACGCGTGTTCCGTCCGCGCTTTCACGAGCGGCCAGCGGGACAGATCCTGGCCCAACGCGACCAGGTACAGTTCCTCGGCCGTCGTGTCGGGGGCCAACACGGCTCGTGCGTAGGGCAGTTGGACGTGCAGCAGTGGGGCGGGAGTCACGCGTGCCGCTTCCTCGATAGTCGCGATTACGTGCGCGGCCTCATGACGGCGGCCGCCGCGATCCGCTGCCATGGCGAACGGCATCACCGCGGCGAAGCCCTCCCACCGCAGGCCCGCGTGCGGCTGGTCGAGAAGTGGCCCCAGCTCGTCGTACGCCTCGGTGTACCGCCCCTCACCGAGCCGAGCCAGACCACGGATCAGCCGTAGCGTCGGGACGAGTTCGGTGCGCTGCCATGCGGCCACCGCGTCGGCCAGCTCCTCCGCGCGCCCGGCCTGTCCGCGCAGGGCCGCGGCCATCGCGTCCACGCCGGTGAGGACGGCGGCCATGGCCGGCTGCCGGGTCTCGACGAGGATCCGGCGGGACTCTTCGGTGAGTCGGGCGGCACGCGGCCAGTCCCCGATCAGCAGCAGGTCGGCTGCTTCGGCGAGGAGCGTCTCCGACAGCAGACCGAGTCTGGCCTGTTCGCGAAGGACTGGCTCCGCCCGGCTCAGCAGGTCGACCGCGCGGATCGGATCACCGATCGCGTGCGCGGCCATGCCGAACAGCCGGAGGCCCTCGGCGTCGGGAGGGCACCACACCGTCTCGTGCGACGGCAGCCGGTCGGTCACCGCCCGGCCGCGCAGCACGGGTTCGGCCAGCGCCAGAGCCACGGTGTGGCGTGGATCACCGCTGTCGGTCAGCCGCTCGGCGGCCTGGACGATGGCGGTCCTTGCGGCGGGCTCGGCATCCGTCCGGTATGCACGCAGCGCCGCGCTCACCAGCAGGTCGAGTGCCGGGCCGGGATCACCCGCCGGCAGCTCGGTGAAGTCGTGCGACCGAGCCCCGGCCGGTCCCGGCCACCGGTCCGCGTCCGAGACGTCCCGCAACCACCAGACCTTGGCCCGGTCCGCGTCGCTGAGCTGCTGCCGCTCCGCCGCGTCGATCAGGGAGTGGGTCAGGTGCATGCGGCCGAGTCCGTACGCGTGCTCGGCGGCACCCAGCAACCGGCGTCCCCGGGTGGCCGAGTCCGTCGTGAGCTGCGCCGATCGCTCGAGCGCCCGGATGGCCGCGAGGACTCCGTGGCGCCGGAGCAAGGAGGCGCAGGCGTCCGCCAGTTGGTCCGCGATCTCGTCGTCGGGGCCATTGACGCACTGGGCACGATGCCAGGTGCGCCGGTCCGGGTGGTCGGTCAGCGCCTGCGCCATGGCGGCGTTGGCCGCCTGCCGGCGGCCCGGGGTCTCCGCGTCCAGTACCGCGAACCGGATCACGGGATGGAGGAAACCGAATGTCGTCCTGTCGAGCCGTATCAAAGAAGCCTCGACCGCGTGGTCGAGGACGTCCACCGCGACCACGCTTCCGCCCAGGACGGAGGCGGCCGTCAGGATCTCCGAGAGGTCTCCGACCTGGTCGACGGCCGCGACCAGCAAAGCGTCCCGGGCCTGCGCCGGCAACTCCTCGAGCCCGGCCGCGAACGTCCGCGCCAAGGTGGGGTTCACCGGCAGGTGGGTCCACGAACCGTGCGGTCCCGTCCGGTGCCAAGCCGCGGGGAGTTCGACCAGAGCGAGCGGGTTGCCGAGCGCCTCACCGAGTATCCGCTCCCGAACGACGGGAGGCAGTGTGGCCGCGTGGCGCGCCAGCAGCCGCCGCGCCGAGGGCTCGTCCAGCGTCGGCACGTCCACTACGGGCGCGCTCGCCCGGGTCCGTGCCGCACGGACCGCCCCGAGGACGACGATCGGGTGGTCGCCCGCCCTGCGCGCGATGAACGCCAAGACGTCCCGGGTGGGTTCGTCGAGCAGTTGCACGTCGTCGATGACCAGCACCACGGGCTGCTCGGCAGCCTTCGCGGTGATCAGGTTGAATGCGGCCAGGGCCACCTTGAAGGTCTCCGGTCCTGGCCCGGATCCCGCGTCGAGGGCGGACCGCAACGTGCCGGCCTGCCCCGCGGGCAGCGCGTCCACCGTGTCGAGCACCGGCCGCAGCAACTCCCGCAGACCACCGAACGGTGTGTCGTCGAACGGCCCGGCGACCTCCAGCGTCTGCCGTCCCGCCGTACGGGCACGTTCGGCCGCGGCCCGCAACAACACGGACTTTCCGACGCCGGGACCGCCCTTCAGCGCCAGGGCGCCGCCGGCATCGGGCAGGCCGTCCAGCAGCTCCTGGAGAACCCTCAGCTGCTCGTCGCGGCCGAGGAGCCCGGGTTCGTCCACGCGTCTCCCCCGTTTCCAGAAGGCTCCACACCTTCCCGCCGCAATCGTAGGCAAGCAGCGGCGACAGGGCTTGAGTCATATGACTGGAGCCGGCACCACAAAGCGGCGCTACGACGCCGACGACGCCCGGGTGCGCCGCGAACGCCGCATCTCACCTCACACGTAGCCCCGTCGCTGCACCACGCTGAGGGCCAGGGCGCCCAGCGGCACGTTCAGCCAGAACGTGAGCAGCCGGTAGACAAGCACCGCCGAGGTGGCCGCCCCCGCCGCCACGCCGAGGGTCGTCAGACCGGCGATGAGTCCGGCCTCCAGCGCGCCCAGCCCGCCGGGTACGGGGGCCGCGTTGGCGATCAGCCGGGCCGCCATGTACACGGCTCCGACCTGGACGAAGGGAAGGCCGCCGCCCAGTGCGTGCAGGCTCATGGCGAGGCCGACGACCTGGATGAGGGGCAGGCCCAGGGCGCCGACGACACCCAGGACGACCTTGGCCGGTTCGGTCGCGATCCCGGCGATCGTCGAACCGGCCGCGCGGAGGAAGGGCCACACCTTGTCGTGCAGGAAGCGGCGGCCGGGCGGAGTGAAGGCGAGCAGACCCCCGGCGGCGAGCGCCAGCGCGATGGCCCACAGGGCGTAGCGGCCGGCGGACAGGTCCAGATGCACTCCGGCGTGGCGTCGTCCGGCCCAGGCGAAGAAGACGGCGGCGACGACGGTGTTGGAGACCGCGCCGGCCAGGCTCTGCAGTCCGACGGAGGCGGTGGCGGCCCCGGTCTCGATGCCCGTCTTCTGCAGGTAGCGCAGGTTGAGCGCCATGCCGCCCACGTTGCTCGGCGTGATCCGGTTGAGGAACGAACTGGCGAACTGCACCTGGTAGGTGGGGCCGAACGGCAGCCTGTCCGGGATGGTGCCCTGTTGCAGGCAGGTCGAGAAGGCCTGCGAGAGGAAGGTGATGGGCAGCACCGCGAGCACCCACCACCAGTTCGCGTCGCGGAGTGCGTGGACGGCCGCGGGCGCGTTGGCCAGCTGCGGCAGCACGAGATGGAGCACCAGGAACGCGCCCACCAGTCCCAGGGCGCTCTTCCACGTGAACCGCGCCAGATGCGCGGGGGGAACTGCCTTGGCACCGCTGACAGTTGAGACCTCGGCGGCGAGATCGTGCAGCAGGTTGGGCCGGCCGCCGGCGCGCAGTGTCCGCCGCCCGGCCTTCTCCCTGGCCGCCCGCGCCCGGGCCTGGTCGTACCGGGCGACCGCCCGCCGCGCGGACCCCATCAGGGCGAGCGGCTGGAGGTACGGCAGTGCGGTCGCCAGCAGTTCCGGTCCCAGCCCGGCCAGTGCGCACGCGGTGGCACGCCGGGGTCGGACCCGTACGGCGGTCGTGGCCAGCAACTCGGCGATGTCACCGCCCAGTACCTCGGGCGGAGCGTTGAGCCGCCCGCGCGCGAACGCGGCGAGCCTGCTCTCACCATCCGGCTCGACGAACACGTGCTCCGGACGCAACGCCCCATGCCCCAGCCGGTGTTCCTGGAGCCGGGCCACGGACGCCCATACCCCGCCGAGGAGTTGATCGGTCAGCTCCTCGTCCCGCAACGTGGACAGCGCACGCGCGTCCCGCTCGACGGTCGCCACGAGCGCGCCGCCCCCGGCCACCGGGTACGCCATCACCGGTTCGTCCACCCGGGCGCCGGTGCGGGCCGCGAAGACGAGCATGAGCAGTTCGTGCTCGGCGGCTCCGAGCGGTGTCTGGGCGGCCGGGTCGGCGGGGTGGCGCAGCAGGGTCCGCCGGGCGAGCCGGTGGAAGAGGTCGCGGTTGTGGTCCTCGGCGGCGAGCACCCGCACCGCCAGCCGGGAACCGGCGGTGACCACGGCGCGGTAGACGGTCCCCTCCCCCGACACCTGCTCGTCCGCGGGCAGCTCACGGAGCGTGGCGACCGGAATCCCGGACGCGACCAGGGCGTCGGCGACCGCCTGTGCCGTCGGGCGGTCGGCGGGGGCCCCGCCCAGCAACAGGACGGCCGACCCGGCGGCGGCGCCCACGGCGAGCGCGGCGACGGCATCCAACGGCACGATCGCGGCGGCGACGACGCTCAGCAGGGCGCACAGGGCGGTCAGTGACCACAGTGCCCGCCGTGGGCGCGCCCCCAGCCAGGGCCCCGCCGCGACGACCGCCGCAGCGCAGGCCGCCAGATACACGGCCGACGGCCAGCCGGCCTGCACCAGACCGTCCCGGCCCTTGAGCACCTCCGGCCACGCATCGGGCCGCCCGCGCACCAGTGCCAGGTGCGTGAGCGACCACGCGCCGACCGCACCCAGCGCCGCCGCGGGCAGGACCCGTAGCGCCGGGTCGACCCGCCGTCGTACCACCCACACCACCACAGCCGCGATCGGCGCGACCATGGCGACGGCCTGCACCGTTCCCACCAGGACGTCCCGCAGTGCCGGAGGCAGGGCGGTCGCGGTGCTGAGCAGTCCCTGCTGGGCGGCGCGGACGAAGTCGCGCGTCGCGACGGCCAGCAGGACCGTCACCACGAGTACGGCCAGGGACACCAGCAGCCGCCACAGATCGACCGCCCGGCGAACGGGCCGCCGAGGCGGCACATCGATCACCGGAGTCACTTGGACACCGTGGCCTTCGATCCCTTTGATCACGTCGGCTCCTCGTCGACAGGCCGAAAGCCAGGAGGCATCGATGATCGCGCAGTACCTCGGTCCGTGCATCCGTCAGATGGCTGCACCGCTTCATGTGACGACCGTAGAGGAGTAAGGAAGTAGGGGATGCAGTCGTATGACAGATCGCGGCCGGGAGGCGCGACTCTAGCCTTCCTGGCGAACCCCGGCCTCGGGCGTAGAACGAGGCGACACCCTCGTATGTGGAAGGTGACCATGTTCAGCTCACCCAACGTACTGCTCTGGCGCGGTCTGCTGGCCGTGATCCTCGGCGTCGTCTCCGTCGCCTGGCCCGGCATCACCGTCGGCGCCTTCGTCATCCTCTTCGCCGTCTACGCGTTCATGACCGCGGCGACGGACAGCGCCCGCGCCTTCGCCAGCGACCGGGTGGGACCCGTCGTCGGCTGGCTGCTGCTCGCCCTGCTCTCGCTCGCGGCCGGCGTGGTCGCGCTGGCGTGGCCCGGCATCACGGCGCTCGCGCTCACGATCTGGGTCGCCGCCTGGGCCCTGACGACCGGCGCCATGGAGATAGCCCTGGCCTTCCAACGCGGCGAGTCGGCGGGCGAGCGGACCCTGTTCCTCTTGTCCGGCGCAGTGGCGATCCTCCTCGCGTTCTCGCTCTTCGTCCGCCCGGACATCGGCGCGGCCTCACTCGCCACGGTCTTCGGCCTGTTCAGCCTCGTCTACGGCGTCTCGGTGGTCTTCGCCTCGTTCGAGGAGCGGCGCCTCCGCAGCAACACGAACCCGCGCGAACCGGTCCGCGCCTGAGACTGCGACGACGGACAGCCGCGTGGCGTCAGCCGGTGGAAACGGCGCCACGCGGTACCGGACGAGTCGAAATCGATCGCTCCATCTCTCATTTACTTGCTTGACAAAGCACATATCTAGTCGGGCATACTCGATGGCGATCGACCCAGCGGTTCACACGAGGGAAGGCCCGCATGAACCTCGGCATCGCCATCGCCGATTTCACCCAGCCCGGCGGCCCGACAGGCATCGCACGTCACGTGGGCCGCCTGGCCCGCACGGCGGAGGAGTTCGGTTTCACCCGCATCGCCGTCATGGACCACCTGTTCCAGATCGGCATCGTGGGCGCCTCCGAGCAGGAGATGCTGGAGGCGTACACGACGCTGGGCTACCTGGCCGCGTCCACCGAGCGCGCCGAACTGCTCGCCCTGGTGACCTCGGTCGGCTACCGCGAACCCGGCCTGCTGGCCAAGATGATCACCACGCTCGACGTCCTCTCCGAGGGCCGTGCCGCCCTGGGCATCGGCGTCGGAGCGGGCTTCAACATCGCCGAGGCGCGCGGGCTCGGCCTGCCCTTCCCTCCGGTCGCCGAGCGGTTCGAGCGGCTGGAGGAGACGGTTCGGATCTGCCTGCAGATGTGGAGCGAGGACGAGAAGCCCTTCGAGGGCCGGTACTACCGACTCGAGCGCACCCTCAACTCCCCCAGAACCGTACGGCGACCCCGCCCCCCGATCCTGATCGGCGGATCCGGCGAACGGAAGACGCTGCGGCTCGTCGCGGAGTACGCGGACGCCTGCAACCTCTTCCACGGCCCCGACCTCCCGCACAAACTCGACGTGCTCCGCCGGCACTGCGACGACGTCGGACGCGACTACTCCGAGATCGAGAAGACGGTCCTGCTTCCCCTCGACCCCGGCACACGCGGGGAGAACATCCGGCCCCTGCTCACCGAACTGCGCCGGCTGGACCACCTCGGCATCGACCACGTCATCGGACCGATCCGCGGCACCGACCAGCACGCCGCGCTGCGACTGCTGGGCGAGCGCCTCGTACCGGAGGCGTCGGCCATCTGACCGAGGCCCGCGAACAGTCGAACATCACGCCTTTATCCGCGAACATCCCGCCTTTATTTGCTTGCTAAAGCATGTATAAAAGGAGACGCACATGAGCACCACCAGCGAACACCCCGCATACACGGCCGATGTCGTCATCGTCGGCGGAGGTTCGGCCGGCGCAGTCCTCGCCGCCAGGCTCAGCGAGGATCCGAGCCGGACGGTCCTGCTGCTCGAAGCGGGCCCGGACTACCCCGCCGAACAAACCCCCGAGGGACTGCTGACCCCGCACGTCCTGGCCGACCCGGACCACGACTGGGGCTACACCGCACGCGCCACCGACCGCGCCCCGAGCATCGCCGCACCGCGCGGCCGGACCATGGGCGGCAGTTCCGCGGTCAACGCGGGGGTGGCGATCCGGGCGCGTGCGGCGGACTTCGCCGCCTGGGGCGAGCGCTACGGCATCAAGGGCTGGTCGTACGACGAGGTCCTGCCGACCTTCCGCGACATGGAGAACACCCCGAGCGGCGACGACGCCCACCACGGGCGTACCGGACCCTTCCCCGTCCGCCAGTGGACGTACGAGGAACTGACGTCCTCGCTCCAGGCGTTCGTGGACAGCGCGGCGGAGCTGGGGTTCCGGCGGAACGACGACTTCAACGGCGCCCGGCAGGACGGTACCGGCGGCTACCCGGTCAACATCGTCGACGGGGTGCGCCAGAACACCGCCCTGGTGTACCTGACGCCGCAGGTCCGCAGCCGCCCCAACCTGACGGTGCTGGGCGACATCACCATCGACAAGGTGCTCATCCAGGGCGGCGCGGCCCGCGGTGTCGTCGACGCGCTGGGCACAGTCTTCCGGGCCGGTGAAGTGGTGCTCTCCGCGGGGAGTTACGGCAGCCCGGCCATCTTGCTGCGCTCGGGCGTCGGCCCGGCCGAGGATCTGCGGTCGCTCGGTATCGACGTGGTCGCCGATCTCCCGGTCGGCCGAAGGCTGCACGATCACCCCTTCTTCCACTCGCTCTTCGCTCTCACCGCCGATTACCAGACCCTGACCTCCGCCTTCGCGGCCCATCTGTGGCTGGCCTCGTCCGAGGCACCGGCCGGCGAGCTGGACCTCGGTGTCGTCGCGACTCACCTGCCGGACGGCTCCTTCAGCCCCACCGGCGGGGCGATCGTCCTCGCCGCGGCGGTCACCCGCCCGGAGTCGCGCGGTTCGGTTCGGCTGGCGAGCCGTGATCCCCACGACGCTCCGGTCATCGACAACAACTACCTCGCGACGGCCAGGGACCGCAGTCGCATGCTGGAGGCCGTGCGTCTCCTACGGCGCCTGGCGAGCACCCCGCCCTTGGCGGGTGCGCTCGCCGCCGAACTCGTACCGGGCGACGCCGTACGCACCGACGAGGAGCTGGAGACCGCGATCGCGACGGGCATCGCCACCTACGGCCACCCGACCTCGACCGCGCCCATGGGCGGACCCGGGGACGAGTGGGCCGTCGTCGACGAGTCGGGGGCGGTGAACGGGCTGACGGGCCTGCGCGTGATCGACGCCTCGATCATGCCCGAGGTCCCGTCGACCGTGACCAACGCGACCACCATCATGATCGCGGAGCACATCGCCCGTCGCGTGTACGGGAGTTGACGCCACGCGGCACCCAGCCATGCAGAAGGTCCCGGACACGACGAGTGTGTCCGGGACCTTTCGCGTGCGTCCAGAGTGACGACGGATGCGGACCGTCAGTCGAACTTCTCGACCACCGTCTCGAACTGCCTCACCATCGCCGCCAGCGACCGGCCGTCGATATGGTCCATGACCCGCTTGCGGGCGCTCGCCAGGTGGATCGGATACGCCGCCTGAAGTCGCTTCATCCCTTCCGGGGTGAGGGTCGCGACATTCCCGCGCGCGTCTCCCTCGTAGCGCCGCTTGACGACCTGACCGCGGCTCTGCAGCGCGTCCACCACGCGGGTGATACGGCTCGCCGAGAGCGCGGTCGCCGCGGCGAGGTCCGCCATGCGGAGCTCCTGGTTCTCGGCCTCGGACAGGTTCATCAGTACGACGTACTCGGTGAGCGTCAGCCCCGTGGAGCGCAGCAGATCGTCGTCCAGCGAACGCGGCAGCGCGACGATGACCCGCATCAGGGCACGCCAGAATCGCTCTTCCTGCGCGGTCAGGGCATCGTCGGAGGTCATCCGTGCAGGTTAGCGTGCACAAGCAAGGAACCTCAACCTATGACCAGGGGACCTCGTGTCCGCGCTCCGCGGTCACTCCTCTCCTCAGTCGTCCGTCCACGACCGGAACACCGCGGCCTGGCCGTGGTAGGTGCCGTCCTCGTCCACGAGGTTCCACATCGTGACGTCCTCTATCCAGAACCGGCGGCCGGACTTGGCGACCCTCAGTCCCCGGTAACCGGAGGCGAATCCGCGCTCGGTCACCGATCGCACGAACGCGTCCCGGTCACCCTGCGCCGCCGGGACCGCGGACAGCCGGGACGGAAGTCCGACGAACTCCTCCCAGCCGTATTCGAAGCACTTCTGGGCCGTCGCGTTCGCGTACACGAAGACCGGATCGGCTGCCGTGTCGTGCGCGAGCAGTCCGAAGGGGGCGGCTTCGTAGAGCCACCGGGCCGTCGCACCGGTGTCCGTGAACTCCGAGGGAACCAAGGACCTGCCCGTCAACCGCTGATGGCTCGACAGGAGCAGGTGCGCGAAGCTCGGGTCGCAGCGGAGCGTGGCCATCGTTTTCTCACCTCTCGTAGGTCCTCAACTTGTCCCAGTACTACTACGACGCCGCCGGGGACGAGCGCGGGGCCCAACTCCCGTGAGGCGACTGCTCCTTAGAGGCGCCGCACGACGTTGGTGCGGGCCAGTTCGAGGAGTTCGTCGCCGCGTCCCGACAGGACGGTGCGGGCGGCGTAGAGGGCGAAGCCCTTGACCTGGTCGAAGGTGATCGTCGGCGGGATCGACAGCTCCTGCCGGGCGGTCATCACCTCCACCAACGCCGGCCCGGGGTGCGCGAACGCGGCGCGCAGGGCGTCCGGCAGGTCGGCCGGGTGCTCCACCCGGCTGCCGTGGATGCCCAACGTCGTTGCCACGTCGGCGAAGTTGGGGTTGTCGAGGTCGGTGCCGAAGTTCACCATGCCCTCGGCCTTCATCTCCAACTCCACGAAGCTCAGCGCCCCGTTGTTGAAGACCACGATCTTCACCGGGTGGCGTTGCTGCTTCAGCGTGATCAAGTCGCCCAGCATCATGGCCAGTCCACCGTCCCCGGAGAGTGCGACGACCTGCCGCTGCGGGAAGGCGGACTGTGCGCCGATCGCCTGGGGCAGTGCGTTCGCCATGCTGCCGTGGTTGAACGAACCGATCAGTCTGCGTCGGCCGTTCATGGTCAGGTAGCGCGCCGCCCAGACCACCGGCGAGCCGACGTCAGGTATGAACACCGCGTCCTCGGTTGCCAGTTCGTCGACGACCTTGACCACGTACTGCGGGTGGATCGGCGCGCGGTTCCGGTCGTCGACGGCGAGCCGGTCCAGCGCGGCGCGGGCACTGACGTAGTGGTCGCGCAGGGAGTCCAGATGCCGGGAGCCGGTCCTCGGCGCGAGCTTCGGGAGCAGGGCCTCGGCCGTGTCCCGGACCGTGCCGACCAGGGCCAGATCCACGCGGGTACGCCGGCCGATCTGCTCGCCGCGCAGGTCCACCTGCACGGTGGTGGCGTGTTCGGGCAGGAACTGCCGGTACGGGAAGTCCGTGCCGAGCATCAGCAGTGTGTCGCACTGTTCCATCGCCCGGTAGCCGGAGGTGAATCCCAGCAGCCCGGTCATGCCGACGTCGTACGGGTTGTCGTACTCGACGTGCTCCTTGCCGCGCAGCGTGTGCACGACCGGCGCCCGCAACGCCCCTGCCAGCTGGACGAGTTGGTCGTGCGCGCCGGCGCAGCCCGCGCCCGCGAGGACGGTGATCCGCTCGGCGTCGTTCAGGACGGCGGCCGCCCGCTCGATCTCCGGGTCGCCGGGGCGCACGACCGGCGCGGTGGGCAGCACCGTGGCGGCCTTCACCGAGTGGTCCAGCCGGTGCAGGAGCACGTTGCCCGGGACCACCAGCACGGACACGCCGCTGCGTTCGACGGCCGTGCGCAGGGCGATGTCCAGGAGGTGGGGGAACTGGTCGGGCGAGGAGGCCAGTTCGCAGAAGACGCTGCACTCGCGGAACACCTCCTCGGGATGTGTCTCCTGGAAGTAGCCGGTGCCGATCTCCGAGCCGGGGATGTGCGCGGCGATCGCGAGGACGGGGACGCGGCTGCGCTGTGCCTCGTAGAGCCCGTTGACCAGGTGCAGGTTTCCCGGTCCGCAGCTGCCCGCGCAGGCCGCCAGTGATCCGGTGGTCGCCGCCTCGCCCGCGGCGGCGAACGCCGCGGCCTCCTCGTGCCGGTAGTGCTCCCAGGCCATCGAGGGGTTCCTGCGCAGGGCGTCGGTCAGTCCGTTGAGCGAGTCCCCGGGCAGTCCGTGGATCCGCGCGACGCCCGCGTTGCGCAGGCCCTCCACGATGAGATCGGCGATCGTGGACATGAGCTTCCCTTCATAACGACACTGCGGGCGACGTCCGTCCTGCTATGCGTCCAGCCGGCGTACGTCCGTCACGCTGTAGGACATCGAGGCGCGGAAACCGGCGCCGGTACGCACGGGGGCCAGGTCCGCCAACTCCTCGCCGCGGGCGGCGAAGAGAGTGATGTCGCCGGTGCCGGTCCACACGTCGGCGAGCTGCCGGTCGTTGAACTCGGCCATCACCAGCTCGTGCACGGCGGGCTTGTCGTACTGGCCGGAGACCAGGCGCGGGAAGTGCCGGAGGTTGACCGTGGGGCGTGCGAACAGGGCGGCCGGGTCGGGCGCCGGCTGCTCCAGCGTCACCCTGGCCTCCGCGAGGGTGTGTCCGGCCGCCGACATGGACGCGCCGAACCGCCCGCCGGGCGCGAGGGTCGGTGACGCGCTGCCGGGCGCCGCGAAGACGCGGGTCTGGTGGACCGAGCCCAGTTTCTTCGGGAACCCCTGCACCCAACCGCGGGCCAGGGCAAGGTCGTTGTCGACGTAGATGTACGGGCACCACGACACGGGCTCGCCTTGCCACTGGGCGTCCACCAGCACCATGAACTCGCGGTACTGGCTACGCACCGGGTCGAGGTACTCGTCGTGCTCCGCGGAGAACTGCCAGTCGATGAACAGCGCGACCGCGTGCCCGTCGGAGTCCGGGTCCGGGGTCAGCCCCTCGGGGAGTGTCGCCTCGGCGGCGGCCGGGTCCGTCCAGAACTCGACGCCGACGATGTCACCGGCGTAGTGCCACGGCGGGGCGGAGGCGAGGTTCGCTTCTCCGCGCGGTGACAGCGGGTAGGTGTAGCCCTGGAGCATGGGGGCCTCCTCAGCAGACGGTCGAGCCGGGACAGCGCCATGCTTCGCCCGGGGAACCGGTCCTGGCTTGCGTCACATGACTGCTTCCCCGTACACGGAAGTCGCCTCGCAGCACTCGCAGCCCGGCCGGCACCGGGAGCGGAGCGGATCGGCCACCGCCGTCAGCTCCTCGCCCAGCCGCTGGACCAGGGCCGGGTCGAGCTGGTCCATGACGCGTCGGCGCGCACTGGCCAGATGAGCCGGATAGGCGCCCAGCAGCCGTTGCCGACCGGCTTCCGTGAGGACGGCCATGCTCCCCCGGGCGTCCGTCGCGTGCCGTTCCTTGACCACCAGGCCGTGGACCCGGAGGGTCTCCACGAGCCGGGTGATGCGGCTCGCGGACAGCGCCGTGGCGGTGGCCAGGTCGGTCATGCGCATGCGGTTGCCGTCCGCCTCGGAGAGGTGCATCAGGACGATGTACTGGGTGAGCGACAGTCCCGTGGAGCGCAGGAGATCCTCGTCGAGCGCCCGGGGCAGCGCCACCAGCAGTCGCTGCAGGGAGCGCCACAGGCGTTCCTCCGTGCCGCTCAGCGGTTCCGGCGCGGGCGCGGTCGCGGGGTCCTTCGTCGTCGGCATCTCCTTCCTCCTCCTCTCCGAATGTTCTTTACAAGGACACTGAACCACAACCACTACTTGCTTGACAAAGCATTTTGCATAGGGTGAAGATACTTGCCAACGCAAGCACCAGCGCCGCACGGGACGTCCCGCGCGACGACGAGCGAGAGGCCAGCAGGGCATGAGCGTTCAATTGCCCCCCGCCGGGACGTACGAGGTCGATCCAGGCCTCTCGTCCCTCACCTTCACCACGCGGCACATGTTCGGACTGGGCAAGGTGACCGGCACGTTCCAGGTGGAGTCGGGCCGCATCACGATCGCGGAACCGGTCGTCCACTCGACCGCGCGGGCCGTCGTCGAAGCACGCAGTTTCCGTACGGGCACGACCCGCCGCGACGATCATGTCCGCTCCCCCGCCTTCCTCCACGCGGAGCGCTACCCGGACATCAGGTTCGAGTCGACCAGGGTGGCCCGCGGCGACGCCGGCGCCTGGGTCGTCAAGGGGCTCCTCACCGTCCGCGGCCACCAGGCACCGGTCGAGCTGACGGTGGACGCCCTGTCCGTCGAGAACGGATCGCTGCGGATATCGGCCTCGGCCACCGTCGACCGGTACCGCCACGGACTGACCGCCTCGAAGGGAGTCGCGGCCCGCCTGCTGCGGCTCTCCCTGACCACCACCGCCCATCCCGACCCGAGTACGGCGGCTCCCGCCGTCGACACCACGGCGGCACCTGCCGTCGAGACCACTGAACAGCGAGAGGAACTCCCCATGTCCCCCAAGATCGCAGTCATCTACTACTCGTCGACCGGCACCGTGCACGAGTTGGCCGAGTCGGTGGCGGAGGGTGCCCGCAAGGAGGGCGCGGAGGTACGACTCCTGCGTGTGTCCGAGCTCGCCCCCGAGGAGGCCATCGCCGCCAACGACGCGTGGTCGGCGCACGCCTCGGCCACCAAGGACATACCGGTGGCGACCCCGGCGGACATCGAGTGGGCGGACGCCGTGATCTTCGGCAGCCCCACCCGGTTCGGCAACATCGCGAGCCAGCTGAAGCAGTTCATCGACACGCTCGGCGGGCTGTGGGCGCAGGGCAAGCTGGCCGACAAGGTCTACAGCGGCTTCACGGCCACCGCCACCGCACACGGCGGCCAGGAGTCCACGCTGCTCGCCCTCTACAACTCCGTCCACCACTTCGGCGGCATCATCGTCACCCCGGGCTACACGGACCCGGTGAAGTTCGCCGACGGCAACCCCTACGGCACCAGCCACGTCAACGGCCAGGGAGCGATCCCCGTCGACGACACCGCGCGCGCCGCCGCCCTGTACCAGGGCAAGCGCGTGGCCGCGGTCACCGCGCGTTTCAAGGGCGAGTAACACCAGGGCAGTTGGATGCCGGCGACCACCTCGGGGCGGTCGCCGGCATTCGGTCGTTGGCCTCGCAGGAGGGCGCCGGCATTCGGTCGTGGGTCGCGCGGGACGGCGTCGGCGTTCGGCCGTGGGTCGCGCGGGAGGCCGCCGGCTGTTCACCCGTCGCCCCGGCGCGCCAACCACTCCTTCTCCTCGCCGGGTTCGGGCAGCACCTGACCGCCTTCCACCGCGGACCGGGCGGGGCTGTCCTGGATCACCACCATGACGTGGCGCTCCTCAACTCCGGTGATGCGTACGGCCGCTGAGGACAACTCCAGCGCCAGTCGCGTCGTGTCCTCCGGCGGATGCCCCCGCCGCGCCCAGCCCGTGATGATCAGTGGCGTACCCGGCACCCCGCCCGCGAAGACGCTCTCCGACGGTGGCTCGGAGAAGATCACGTCGACGTAGGCCGCCGGCACGTGGTTGATCGCCGCGTGGATCCGGGTGATCTCGGCCGCCAAAGACGCCTTCGACTCACGGGTCAGCGTGCCCTGCGCCGCGGTGCAGGTGTAGACGGGCATGTCGGCTCCTCACGAATCGGGGGCGTGCCCAACGGGACACCGGCACACGGTCCTTCGCGTACGCAGCTCCCCGCTTCCGCCGTCCGACCGAGGCCGAGACTGCAGCAGACGCACCAGCAGCTGCGGACTCCCACGTTTCGGTATGCGTTTGCGTCATCGGACGGAGGCCGCGACGACCGCACCCGGGCCACGATGTCGGCGATTCGGCCGTACCTCACCCTTCCGAATCGCGACGGGAGCAGTCATGGATCTCGGACTGAAGGATCGGGTGTACATCGTCACCGGTGGCACGCGCGGTCTCGGGCTGGCCGCCGCACGCGAGTTGACCGCGGACGGCGCGAAGGTGGTCGTCAGCGGTCGCGGTACGGCATCGGTGGTGTCGGCGGAGGCCGAACTCGGCGACCCCGGCTCGGCTGTCGGTGTCGTCGCCGACAATGCCGACCCGGGAACGCCGGACCGGTTGATCGCGGCGGCGCGCGATGCCTTCGGGCGACTGGACGGAGTGCTCATCAGCGTGGGCGGTCCGCCGACGGGCACGTCCGACACTGTTGGCGATGAGCAGTGGCGTGACTCCTTCGAGTCGGGGTTCCTGGGTGCGGTGCGGCTGTCGCGCGCGGTCGCCGGGGAACTGGGCGAGGGCGGGGTGATCGGCTTCGTCCTCTCCACCTCGGTGTACGAGCCGATCCCCGGCCTCGCCGTCTCCAACGCCCTGCGTCCGGGCCTGGCGGGCTACGCCAAGAACCTCGCGGACGAACTGGGCCCCCGGGGCGTTCGCGTGGTCGGCCTCCTGCCCGCGCACATCGCGACCGACCGTGCGCGCGACATCGCGGCGCTCACCGGCAACGCCGCCGACGCCGTGGCCGACGTCCCGCTGCGTCGCTACGGCGCCCCGGAGGAGTTCGGCCGTGTCGCCGCCTTCCTGTTGTCGCCGGCCGCGTCGTACCTCACGGGCGCCATGGTGACGATCGACGGCGGAACCCGGGCCGGCTTCTAGTCACCGGGGCGCGGCTCCGGCCGCCCGCCACCCTTCACGACGGCCTCCCGTTCCGTACGGGCACCTCGGACCTGCCATCAACTCCCCCGCTTATTTACGTGTGTTGGCAAGCAGATTCGAACCCTTCCACCACCTCCCTCCGCTTCCGCCACTCCTTGACATGCCCTTTCTCCGACGTAATGCTTGCCCACGAAAGCAATTAACTCGGGCGGGAGACCTCGATGACGACAAGCGACCTGCGGGCGGTACTGGAAGGTGCCGCGTTCCAGACGGACCCGCACGCGGTGCTACGGCAGTTGACGGATTCCGGAGCCGCGCACCGCTGCGAACCGGACGGTGCGCCGCCGCAGTTGCTGGTCACGGGATACGAGGCGGCACGCCAAGTACTCACCGATCCCCGCGTGTCCAAGCGGAGCGAGCGCGCGGGACTGGAACCCGGCTGGCTGATGAGCGGGGTCCGGGACGAGGTCGGGATCGACTACATGCTGACCGTGGACCCACCCGACCACACCCGTCTCCGCAAACTGGTGACACGCGCCTTCACCCCGCAGCAGATCGAGTCCCTGCGGCCCCGCACACAGGAGATCGCGGGCAAGCTCGCGGACGACGTACTGGCCCAGGACACACCGGAGTTGGTCGACGGCTTCGCCGCCCGCGTCCCCATCGCCGTGATCTGCGAACTGCTCGGCGTGCCGCTGGACGACTGGGACAGGTTCCGCTGGGCCTCGGAGCAGATCGTGTCCCCGGTCGCCGGCAGCGACCGGGAGGAGGCGTACGTCTGGATGAGCGGCTACCTGGCCGAGCTGATCGCCGGCAAGCGGGCCGACCCGGGTCAGGACCTGCTGAGCGCGCTGGCCAACGACAGCGACGAGGACAGGCTCACCGACCCGGAGCTGGTCGGCATGGCCTTCCTCCTGCTGATCGCCGGGTACGAGACGACCGCCAACCTCATCGGTGCCGTACTGCTCGGACTCACCCAACAGCCGGACCTCTTCAAGGCGTTGCGCGCCGATCCCTCCCTCGTACCCTCGGCCGTCGAGGAGTTCCTCCGTCTGGACGGACCGGTACTCACGGCGACCGAGCGCTTCGCCACCGAGGACATGCGGGTGGGTGAAGTGCCGGTGCGCCGGGGCGACATGCTGCTGGTGTCCCTCGCCGCCGCCGACCGGGACCCCGCCCGGTTCGAGGAGCCGGACTCCTTCCGCCTCGGCCGGCCGGCCGGCCATGTCGCCTTCGGGCACGGCGTCCACCACTGCCTGGGGGCGCCGTTGGCCAGGATGGAGGCCACGGTCGCGATCAGCGCGGTGCTGGAGCGCGTCGAGAGTCTCGAACTGGCCGTGGACGCGGCCGACTTGGAGTGGACTCCGGGCCTGCTGATGCACGGAGTGCGGCGACTTCCCGTGTCGGTCGTGACCTCCGGGACCTCCAACTCGCGCTATTGCTGAGCGACTTCAGTCCTGGCGACGGACCTCGATGAGCAGCGCCTGCTCTGGGTTGAGGGTGGGCATGGGCAGGCCCGCGGTGGCCAGCACCGAGCCGGGCAGGGTGAGCCAGTCCTCCTGCGCGGCCGTCAACCACGGGGGCGGCGCGACCTCGTGGAAGGAGGGCAGGCCGAGGTCGGTGCGCACGCGGAGTCGGTAGTGGGCGTCGGCGCTCAGGCCGGGAAGGGTCGTACGGCCGGACTGGCCTTCGGGGGAAGTCGCCACGCGCGCCCAGGAGTACAGGGCTCCTGAACCGTCCTGGGCCACGACTCCGTACAGCACCCGGGACTCGTCCTCCAGGTCGGCACGGACGGTGCGACCGGTGTGGAGCAGTGGGCGCAGTTCGCGGTGGAGGGCGCTCCAGGCGGTCAGCCTGGTCAACTCCTCCTCCGAGCACCGTGCGAGGTCCTGCTCGATGCCGGCGTGGCCGAACAGGGCGGTGATCATGCGGAACGTGTCGGAGGTGACGCGTCCGGTGGTGTGGCTGCGTGCGGCGCCGACATGGGTGCCGACGAGTTCGGGAGGGAGGAGCTGCACGGTCCAGCTCTGGATCGCCTGCCGTTCCACGGGGTCGTTGCAGTCAGAGGGCCACACCCGGTCGGTGCGGGCGAGTACGCCCAGGTCGACCCGGCCGCCGCCACTCGCACAGCTCTCGATCTCCAGGCCGGGGTGACGCTGCTTGACAGCGTCCAACAGCCGGTACAGCGCCCCGACTTGGGCATGTCCTGCGGGCCGGTCGCCCGGAGTGCGCACGGCTTCGTGGAGTTCCCGGTTGTGGTCCCACTTCAGGTAGGCGATGTCGTAGCTTCCGACGAGTGCGTCCAGTGACTTCAGCAGGTAGTCGAAGACCTCGGGGCACGCGAGGTCCAGGACGTGCTGATGGCGGGCGGTCGGGCCGAGGCCGGCGGCGGGCCCGAGGATCCACTCGGGGTGGGTGCGGGCCAGTTGGGAGTCGGGGTTCACCATCTCCGGCTCGACCCAGAGTCCGAAGTCCATGCCCAACGCCCGGACATGGTCGGCGAGCGGGCTGAGCCCGTCGGGCCAGACGGTCGGGTCGGCGAGCCAGTCACCGAGACCCGCGGTATCGGCGCGGCGACCGCTGAACCAGCCGTCGTCGAGCACGAACCGCTCGACCCCCACCGCGGCGGCACGCTCCGCCAGGGCCCGCAGCCGGTCGAGATCGTGGTCGAAGTAGACGCCCTCCCAGCTGTTGAGCACGAGAGGGCGAGGGCCGCACGGGTGCTGCGGTCGTGCGCGGAGGTGGCGGTGGAAGCGGTCGGCGATGCCGTCCAGGCCGTTCGCCGACCACCCGAAATGGCAGCGCGGTGTGCGGTAGGTGTCGCCGGGTGCCAGACGGATCTCGCCGGCCCGGAGGAGTTCGCCGGCGCCGAGGGCGGAGGCGTGCACACCGGCTCCCTCCGGGAGTTGCTCGACGAGGTAGCGCTGGTCACCGCTCCATGCCACGTGTACGGCCCACACCTCGCCGGTGCGGAATCCGAAGCCGGGTACGCCCACCGTCAGGAGGTGGGGCGAGTCGACACCGGGTTTCCCGCGCCGTACGTCACGGACATGGGCGCCGTGGTGCAGCGGGCGGCGCTGGGGCGAGCGTTCCCGGCTCCACTTGCCGGTGAAGTCCAGGATCTCGGTGGCCCGGCGCGGCAGGGGCAGCAGGGTCAGGGCGCCGGAGAGGTCGTAGGGCGTCGTATCGGCGCTGTCCCCGCGGGTGAGGACGGCGTCGGTGGTGAGTATTCCGTGGGTGTCCAGGATGTAGGTGAGGGTGATGTCCAGTCCGGACGCCGCGTCGGCCAGTTGGATGTGGAGTTCACCGCCGCCGTCGGGGTTCGTGCGGTGGGTGGCCCCGGTGAGGGTCGGACGGGGCGCGGTGGCGGTGCCGGCACGGTGGCCGTGGTGGGCCGGGGTGCCGGACCAGCCGTCGGCCTCGGTGGGCCAGACGGTGAAGCGGCGCGGGATGTCCGGTGCGTTGTTGAGGATCGCGGGTTCGGCGGTCAGGCTCAGGGCCTTTAGGTCCTCGGGGGTGAGTTCGCCCAGGTCGGCGCCCCAGTGCAGGACTCTGGGCACCGGTTCGGTGAGTTCCACGGCGAAGCAGGTGCCGGCCGCGCGGAGGCTGACGATGCGCGAGGGGGTTGTGGGCATGCACTCTCTTTTCGGGGAGGGCGGCGGTCACTTCTGGGTGAGGATGCTCTTGGTCTTGGCCTGCATGTCGGCGAAGACGCTGTCGTTCTTCTGTCCGCCGAAGTAGGCCTCGATCAGCGGCTCGATCGCGTCCTGCAGCTCCGCGCCGTTGTTGAAGTCCGGGGAGGGATAGAGCTCCTTGTTCTTGAGCATGTCGGTGAAGACCGTGAGGTCGACGCCCTGCGCCTTGAGGGCCTTGGCCGAGGCGGCCATCGAGGCGGGGATGGACGGGAAGAAGGTTCCGGTCGCCGACGCCTTCGTCTGGCAGGCCTCGGAGCCCATGTAGGAGACCCACTTCCAGGTCAGGTCAGGGTTCTTGGTGCCGGCCCAGATGGTGTTCCCGTTGGAGTTGCTGAAGACGGCTCGGGTCTTGCCGTCGGGGCCGAGGACCGTGGGACCGATGCCGACCTTGATGTTGGGGATCTTGGCGAAGGTGGACGCCGACCACGATCCGCCCGTCTCCATCGCGACCTTGCCCGAGGAGAGCAGGTCGACGTCGGAGACGGTGTTGGTGAACGTACCGATCTTGGGTGCGTACCCCTTCGCGACCAGGGTGCGGATCCAGTCCATGGTCTTCACCAGGCGCGGGTCGTTGTAGTTCAACTCGGTCGGCCAGTTGGCCTTGTTGCCGAGCCGCCAGCCCGTCGTGGAGACGAAGGAGCTCCAGGTGGACTGGCCCAGGAAGTCCTTCGCGGCCAGCTGGCCGAAGCCGTAGGTCTTGATGTGTGCCTTGTCGAAGCCCGCCTGGTCACCGCGTCGGCCCTTGGTGTCGAGGGTCAGATGGGCGATCATCTTGCCGATCGTGCCGCCGTTGTCGGGGTTCCAGTTGAGGTTCTGGACGTCCTTGGTGCTGTAGCCGGCCTTGGTGAGCATGTCGCTGTTGTAGTAGAGGCCGGTGGCCGCCCAGTCCAGGGGCAGGCCGTACTGCTTGCCGTCGGTGTACTTCCAGGAGTCGACGCCGACGGAGAAGCGCGACAGGTCGAAGCTGTCCTTCTTGATGTAGTCGTCCAGCGGGAGCAGTTGGTGCTGGTCGGCGTACTGCGGGAAGAACTGGACGCTGTTCTGGAACGCGTCGGGAGCTTTGTTGGCCACGAAGCCTGCGGTGAGCTTGGTGAAGTAGTCCACGACGTTGTACTGGGTGATCTTGACCGTGACGCCGGGGTTGGCCTTCTCGAAGTCCGTGGCGCAGACCTTGTAGGCGGCAGCCTGCTTGTCGTCCCAGGTCCACCAGTTCACGGTCGAGGAGCCGGAGCCGCTGCCCGACGAGGAGGAGCACGCGGACACGACGGCGGTCAGGGTGAGCGCGGCTCCCAGTGCCACGGCTTGGCGAACTCTCATGGTTCCTTCTTTCACTGGTCACTTGAGGCCGGAGAAGCCGATGGAGTTGACGATGCGTTTGCCGAAGGCGACGAAGAGCAGCAGCATCGGCAGCGCCGCGATGAGGGCGGCGGCCATCAACCCGGCCCAGTCGGGGGCGGCTTGGGGTGAGG
This sequence comes from Streptomyces xylophagus, assembly GCF_000716435.1. Classification (GTDB taxonomy): domain Bacteria; phylum Actinomycetota; class Actinomycetes; order Streptomycetales; family Streptomycetaceae; genus Streptomyces; species Streptomyces xylophagus. The sequence continues at coordinate 346,056 of NZ_JNWO01000002.1, read as the reverse complement.
ACTGCTTGAAGACGCCGAGGGCGAGGGTGAGGGGCTGGACGCTCTGGTCGTTGGCGATCAGCAGCGGCCAGAAGTAGTCGTTCCAGGCGTTGACGAACATCAGCAGCGACACGGTGGCGATCGGCGCGGACGACATCGGCAGGATGATCCGGAAGAAGATCCGCAGGGGGCCGGCGCCGTCGATGATGGCGGCCTCCTCGACCTCGTTGCTCAGGCCGAGCATGAACTGCCGCAGGAAGAACAACGTGAAGGCCTGGAAGAGCCCGCCGGGCAGGATGAGTCCGGCAAAGGTGTCGGTGAGTCCGAGGTCTTTCACGAGGACGAAGTTGGGCAGCAGCGTGAACACGCTGGGCACCATCAGGGCGCTGATCAGGATGTTGAACACCAGGTTGCGGCCACGCCAGTGCAACCGGGAGAACGCGTAGGCGGCGGCTGCCGAGATCAGCACGACCAGCGCGGTCTGCACGGACGCGTAGATCACCGAGTTGCGCAGGTAGAGGGCGATGTCGAGGGTGGCGCCGGAGCCGCCCTGGGCCTGGGCCTCCGCGGTGGAGGCGAGGCCCAGGACCCGCTCGAAGGCGCCCCAGGTGAAGCCCACCGGCAGCGGCGAGGACGGGTCGGTCGCCAGTTGATAGTTGTTCGACAGCGCGGTGCGCAGGATCCAGTAGAACGGGAAGAGGGTGACGAGGACGATGACACCGAGGTAGGTCCGGGCCACGGCCCTGCCGGGCGAGAACCTGCGGGTGGAGTTGCGGGTCGGGCGCCGCGGGACGGCCGCCGGGCCGGGTGCGATGGTGACAGCCATGGGGGCGGCCTCCTTCAGTTCAGGTCGGATTCGTTGGCGCGGGCGAGCCGCAGCTGGGTGAAGGTGACCGCGATGAGCAGGGCGAACAGGGCCAGCGACATGGTGGCGGCGTAGCCGAAGTCGAACTGGCGGAAGGCCTTGCGGTAGATGTACATCTGCAGCACGTTCGACGCGTTGGCCGGACCGCCCTCGGTGGTGACCTGGACGATGTCGAACACCTGGAAGGAGTTGATCACCGTCAGGACGACCACCATGATGAGGATCGGCCGCAGCAGAGGCACGGTCAGCCGGCGGAACATCTGCACTTCGCTCGCGCCGTCGACTCGACCCGCCTCGTAGATGGTCGGCGGGATGGTCTGCAGGCCGGCGAAGATCAGCAGGGCGTAGTAGCCCATCCACTTCCAGACGCTGATCGCTGCCAGGGAGGGGATCGCCCATCCCCCGCTGCCGAAGAACAGGATGGAGTGGCCGGTCAGGTTCTTGAGGGCGATGTTGACGATGCCGAGGGTGGGGTCGAGCATCCACTGCCACACCAGGGCGGCGATGACGTTGGAGATCAGGAACGGCAGCAGGATCACTCCGCGCAGTACCGACGACCTGGTCACCCGGTCCAGTACGACCGCCGTCACCAGCGAGATCAGCGTGCCGAAGACGACGGACAGCAGGACGAAGTAGGCGGTGACGAGCAGCGAGTGCCAGAAGACGTCGTCCCCGAACAGCTCGCGGAAGTTGGCCAGTCCCACCCACCGCGGCGGGCTCAGGACGTGGAACTCGGTGAAGCTGAGGTAGATGCCGCGCAGGGTCGGATAGGCGTAGAAGGTCGCGAAGCCGACCACTGCGGGCAGGATGAGCAGCAGCGCGACCGGCAGGTCCCGGCGTCGCGCCGCCGCGGACCTCGTGGCGACGGGGCGCCGGCCCCTCCTCGGTGAACTCTTCCTCTTGGCCGGCGAGTTGGCTGTGGTGGCCACCGCGCCCGGCTCACCGGAGCGCGGTATCACCGACGTTGCGTGGTTGCCCTGTGATGTGACCACCACAGCACCCTCCTTCGTGCGGTACGAACTGGTGGATCAGACGGTGATCTTGTCGATGTCGGGTGCGTAGTCGGTGGCGTTGCCGAAGCGGAGCGTGTTGTCCCCGGCCTTCAGCGGCACCGGGACGGTGAGGGACTGCGGGGCACCCCAGTTGTTGTCGTTCGTGCCGGACACCGGGATCTGGAGGGTGGTGCCGCCGACGGTGAGGTCGATGGTCCGGCTCGAGTCGCCGTCCACGTAGTCCAGCTTCAGCAGGTACGTGCCGCCCTTCGGGGCGGTGACGTGGGTGATGGCCACCTCGCCGCCGCCGAGGTTGCCGATCTTCTGTCCGCCGGAGCAGCTGTCGCAGCCCGCGACGGTGGCGTTGCCGGTGAGGGTGTTACCGGGTGCCTCGGCCTCGTAGACGGTGGGACCGCCGGACGCGGGCGTGGTGACCTCAACCGCCTTGCTCGGAGCCGACGTTCGGCCCTTGGCGTCACGGGCGACGACGGTGAAGGTGTGGGCGCCGGCGGCGCTCAGGCCACTGACGGTGGCTGTGGTGCCGGTGCTGGTGGTCACCGGCCGGCCGTCGGCGTAGACGGTGTAGCGGGTGACCGGTGAGGCGCCGGTGTTCACCTTGTCCCAGGCCAGGGAGACGCTCGTGGACGTGGCGGTGGTGCCGTGCACGCCCAGCGGGGTACCGGGGTTGGCGCCCTGCCGGGTCGGGGTGAAGGTGAAGAGTCGCGAGCCGTGCGGCGGGAGGTTCTCCGTCAGGTGCCCGGAGACGCGGCCGAGGTTCTTGTGCTGCCACAGGTCACGGACCGCCGCCGTGCCGGTGATGCCCAGGTCGGCGAAGTCAGCGGTGACATCGGCGGCTTCGGAACCCAGGTTGAACAGTGCGACGGTGTAACTGCCGTCGGGATTACGGGCGTACCAGGTCTGCCGGTTCGTCGTCTGGCTGACCGGTCGCGCCGGGTGACCCGCCTGGTCCACGGCGATGACCTCGTCGTTGGTGAGCAACTTCAGCCCGTACGCGTCGAGTTTGGTGAGGTCGTCACCGGAGTACAGCGGCGCCGACTCGATGGCCCACAGCGTGGCGTAGCTCTGGCGCTCGGCCTCGGTGAGACCGTCCATGGCGCCGACTCCCACGTTCAGGGAGTCGAGGTTGTTCCAGTGCCCTGGCCCCGCGTCGTCGATCCACTGCACGACGTCGTTCCAGCGCACCTTCAGGGAGTTGTCCCACGTCACCAGCGTGTTGCAGTAGCACTCGACGTCCGTGTCGATCCGCCAGCCGTTCGAGTTGGTCTTCCAGGTATCGGCCTTCGTGTGGCTGAGCGACCAGGACAGCGTCAACTGGATGGGGCGGCCGGTCTGTTGGAGCGCGGTGTGCCAGGCCTTCACGTCCGGGGTGTTGTCGTGGTCCGCGTCCCCCTGCCAGGAGCCCGGGCCCACCCCGTCGACCTTGAGGAAGTCCACGCCCCAGCCCGCCAGTTGGTCGGCGAGGGAGTCGATGTACTTCTGCGCGCAGGGGTTGGCGAAGTCCATCTTGTAGGCGGAGTTCCACCCGTTGGTCTTGCGCAGGTCGGGATAGACGATGTCGGAGGTGGTGCAGCCGGGCGCGTTATGGATCGGGGTCTTCCCCTCGCCGTACGCGACGGGGTCGAGCCCAACTGCCAGGTACAGCCCGAACTTGAGGCCCTTGTGGTGGAGGTAGTCGCCCAGGGACTTCATGCCATGCGGGAACGTGGTGGTGTTCGCCGTCGGCCGGGCGTACGCGTCGAAGCCGTTCGCCCATCCCGCGTCCACGTTGATGTATTCGTAGCCATGGGACTTGAGCTTCGAGGCGACCACGTCGGCCTGTTGCTTGACGTGTGCCTCGGTGAGCCAGTTCACCCCGCCGTAGCCGGGATAGCTGGTGGCCTCCAGGCTCCAACTGCTCCAGCCCATATATGGCTTGGCGGCCAGGACGGCTTGCTGATGACCCGTGCTCGACGGCGCCGGAGAGGTCTCCGTCGTGGTCGCGCCGGCCGCTTCCGGGGAAACGGTCGCCGCAGCCGGTGCCGCGAGGGACACCACGAGCGCGGTGGCGGCCAGGACGGGCAGGTGTCGGAGGCGGACACCGCCCGCGCGGAGTCTGTGTCGTACGGAAGACGCGGGTCCTGCTGGACGAGCCATGTGTTTACTCCATCTCGGCGCGAAAAAGCACGGCGGGTCCCTGGGAAGGCCCGGAAGTGCCCCTGCACGGTCAGCCGCATGGGGAATTGGGTGTGGGCGTTCGGATCCGCCCTCGTGGCCGTAAGGCGACGCCCGGTCCCGGGGCGCAGCCAGGGGCTGTCGGGGCGGCCGGTCGGGGAGGAAACCGGCCGCCACCTGCGTCGGTGGACGTCCCGTCCACCTGTCGTGAGGTGCCGCGAATGTAGCCAGACTTTTCTTCCAGCGTCAACATATTGTGCGGCGCGAATCATCGACATTCGTGGAAAGAATGGAGCGGGATTCGGGAGATGAGTGCGGAAGAAGGGCGTTGATCGGTGCGTTCCTTCTTCTTTCTTCTTTTCCAATGGAAATGTATGGTCGCCGCATGACGCTCGCCGATCAGCCACCCGCGGCCGCTCTGCTCTTCCAGACCCTCCTCGCCCACGGCCCGCTCACGCGCGCCGAGATCGGACGCCGTACCGGCCTGTCGCCCGGCGCGGTCACGAAGGTCGCCACTCCCCTGCTGACCGACGGCTGGATCACCGAGCTGGGCCGCTCGACCGAACGCACGCAGGGCCGGCCGGCCACGCTCATGGCGGTGCGCGGCGAGCGGGCCCGCTTCGTGGGAGTGAAGATCACCGGTGACGAACTCATCGGTGTGCTGGCCGACTTGACCGCGCAGACCCTGGCCACCGCGCGGGCCTCTCTCGGTTCGCGTGACGTCGGTTCGGTCGTCCTGGCGATCGTCCAACTCGTCGACCGGCTGAACGCGAAGGCGGCGCCGCACGCACCGGGTGTCCTGCACGGCATCGGCGTCACGATCTCCGGGGACGTCGACGGCCACACGGGGACCGTCCAGTACTCCCCCTTCTTGAACTGGCGCCGCGTACCCCTGGCCCAACTCGTCCAGACGGCCACCGACTTGCCGACCGTCATCGAGAACGACGTCCGCGCCCTGACCGTCGCGGAACAGTGGTTCGGTGTCGGGGTCGGGCTGTCGTCCTTCGCCCTGGTCACCGTCGGCGCGGGCATCGGCTGCGGCATCTCCATCGGCGGCCGGGTCGTCTCCGGCGCCCACGGCGTCTCAGGGGAGGTCGGCCACCTGCCCGTGGGCGGTACGGACCGGGTGTGCACCTGCGGCAACACCGGCTGCGTCGAAGCCGTCGCCTCCACCCAGGCCATCACGGAACAGGCCCGCCGTGCGACGGGCGACCCGGCGCTGACCATGGACGGCGCGGTCCGCCTCGCCCACGCCGGCAACGCCGACGTCCGCGCCGTCTTCGCCCGGGCGGGCCACGCCCTGGGCCTGGCGCTGGCGTCCGTGGCCAACCTCATCGGACCGGAACGCATCATCATCTCCGGCGAGGGCGTGGCGACGTACGACCTCTACGAGGACCAGATTCGCGCCACCTTCGCCGCCCGTGCCTTCGGCGCGGCGGCCGACTGCGACCTCGTCGTCAGACCGCTCCCCTTCGAGGAGTGGGCCCGCGGAGGCGCCGCCGTCGCCGCCCAGCACGTCTTCGCCCCGGCCAAGTAGCGCACACCCACCACGAGTTGCCCTCCTTCACACCGTCCCGAAAGCACACGCCATGCTGAAAGCTTTCTCCGACCAGAACATCCGCGATGTCCGCGTCCCACCGGGAACGCTCCGCTACGACCGCCCCGCCACCCGCTGGTTCGAAGCCCTCCCCATCGGCAACGGCCGCCTCGGCGGCATGGTCTACGGCGGCACCGACCGCGAACGGGTCCAACTCTCCGAGTCCACCGCATGGTCGGGCGCCCCGTCGACAACAGACCTGAGTCCAACAGCTGGAGAGCAGGTCCCGCGCATCCGCGAACTCCTCTTCGCCGGAAAACACGCCGAGGCGCAGCGGCTCGCCACCGAGCATCTCCTGGGCAGACCAAGGTCGTTCGGGACCAATCTGCCCCTGCCGGAAATACAACTCGCCTTCCCCGACAGGACTCAGGCCCAGGACTACCGACGGACGCTGGACCTGGACACGGGCCTCGTCACGGTCACCTACGCGCACGACGAAGTCCGCTTCACCCGCGAGGTGTTCGCGACCAATCCCCATGGTCTGATCGCGATACACCTCACTGCGGACCGTCTCGGATCGCTCACCTTCGACCTCGCGATCCGGGACGGCATACTCCCCGGCGACACGACCGCGACGGACTCGTGCGTCCACTTCAGCGGCCACGCGTACGAGAGCCTGCACAGCGACGGGCAGCAGGGCGTCGCGCTGGAGATCCGCGCCCACCTCCAAACAGAGGGCGGCACGGTCCACCGCACGGGCGATGCGCTTCGTGTGGAGGGCGCCCACAGCGCGGTCGTCTACATCGTCGTAGGAACCGACTGGGCCGGAGCGAACCCACGAGAGCACGCTCAATCACTGCTCTCCGCAGGACTGGAAGCCGGGTACGAGAAGATCCGGGCGGCGCACATCGCGGACCATCAGGCACTGATGCGACGGGTCTCCCTCGACCTCGGATCGCCACCGCCCGACATCGCGCCCCTCCCCACCGACACCCGCCGCGAACGGCTCGCCTCCGGCAAGGCCGACAACGACCTCATGGCCCTCTACTTCCAGTACGGCCGCTACCTGACGATGGCCGGCTCCCGCCACAACTCCCCTTTGCCGCTTGCCTTGCAGGGTCTGTGGAACGACGGCCTGGCCAGCAGCGCGTCCTGGACGAACGACTTCCACCTCGACATCAACACCCAGCAGAACTACTGGGCCGCCGAGCCGACCAACCTCGCCGAGTGCCAGGAGCCGCTGTTCGGTCTGCTGGAACTCCTGGCAGACCGTGGCCGGGCGACGGCGGAGCAGATGTACGGCGCAGCCGGCTGGGTCGCGCACACGGTGACCAACGCGTGGGGGTACACGGCACCCGGTTCCGGTATCGGCTGGGGCATGAACGTGACCGGCGGGGCCTGGCTCGCCCTCCAGTTGTGGGAGCACTACGAGTACGGCCTCGACGAGACGTTCCTCCGGGAGCGCGCGTATCCGATCCTGCGCGGAGCCGCCGAGTTCCTCCTCGCCTACGCGGTCGAAGAACCGGAGCACGGCCTGCTCGTCACCGGTCCGTCGGAGTCCCCGGAGAACTGGTATCTCGCACCCGACGGCAGCCGGTGTTCCGTGTCCATGGGCGCCACCGCGGACCGGGTGTTCATGGAGGCCGTGCTGCGGATCTGTGCGGAGAGCGCCGAACTGCTCGGCGTCGACGCCGACTTGAGGACCAGGATCGCCACCGCGCGCCGCCGGCTGCCGCCGTTCCGGATCGGGCGGCACGGGCAGGTGCAGGAGTGGCTGCACGACCACGAGGAGGCCGAGCCGAGCCACCGGCACACCTCCCATCTCAGCGCCCTGTTCCCTGAGCGCCAGATCACCCCGCGCGGGACCCCTGATCTCGCACGCGCCGCGGAAGTCACGATCGCGCGCAGGCAACAGGCCCCGGGCTGGGAGCAGACCGAGTGGGTCGAGGCGAACTTCACGGTCTACTTCGCCCGTCTGCTCGATGGCGAGGCGGCCCTGAAGCACCTCACCGGCCTGATCGCGGACACCAGCGAGGCGAACCTGATGACGTTCTCCGCCGGCGGGGTGGCCGGCGCGGCGCAGAACATCTACTCCTTCGACGGTAATGCCGGCGGTACTGCGGGAGTCGCCGAGATGCTGCTGCAGTCCGACGGCCGGGACGTGGAACTGCTGCCCGCGCTTCCCTCCGGCTGGCCCGAGGGAAGCGTGTGCGGACTGCGCGCCCGTGGCGGACTCACCGTGGACGTCCGGTGGCGCGACGGGCGGCTGACCACCGCGTCGATCCGGGCGTCACGGGCCGTCGACATACGGCTGCGCTACGGCGCCGACGTCCTCGAAGTCAGGCTCGGCGCCGGGGAGATGCTCGCCGTCGGCCCCGGCTGAGGGCAGGCGGCGATGTCGGCGTCACTGCGCGATCTGGCCGCCGTCGACGAGGAGGGTCTGCCCGGTCATCGCGGCTCCGTCGAGCGCCACGAACGCGACGGCGGCCGCGATCTCCTCGGCCTCCAACAGTCGGCCCATCGGGATCTGGTCGATCCACTGCGTCATCCGCCGCGGATCGTCCATCCCGACCGTGTCGAGGATGGGGGTGCGGGTCCGTCCCGGCGCGACGGCGTTGACCCGGACCCCGTACCGCGCCCACTCGACCGCGAGCGACCGCGCCAGCTGGGAGACGCCGGCCTTCGCGACGTCGTAGGCGACGTGGTACTCGGGATTGGAGCCGATGAAGGCGGCGATGGAGGAGATGTTCACGATCGAACCGGACCGTCGGCGCACGAAGTGGCGGCCGAACTCGCGGCAGGCCACGAAGGTGCCGGTCAGGTCGACGTCGAGGACGCGGTGCCACACCTCGTCCGTCACGTCGAGAGCCGCGTCCTCGTGGGCGATACCGGCGTTGTTGACCAGGACGTCGACGCGGTCGAAGCGCCGTACGACCTCGTCCGCCGTCTCCGCGACGGCGCGGGGGTCGGAGACGTCCAGGGGCAGGAAGTCGCCGCCCACCTCCTTGGCGACGGCGGTGCCGGTCTCGGTGTTGCGGTCGGTGACGACGACCCGTACGCCACGGGCCGCGAGGGCCACGGCGATGGCGCGTCCGATTCCCTGGCCCGCGCCGGTGACGACGGCCACGCGATCGTCAGTGTGCCTCTGGGGCGACTCGGTCATCTCGGTCCTTCCGTCGATGGTGGGGCGGGGGTGTCAGAGGGTCCTGGTCGATCCCACCGCGGCGATCTGCCAGCGGACACGCGCGGCGGGGTCGATCGCGGTGGAGGCGCCCGGTCCGTGCGGGCGTTCCATGAGTCCCTCGCGTACGACGCTGCGCTCGACGAAGGCTTCCTGTGTCCAGGGGATGAACTCGACGAGGGGCGGCACCTCCGACAGGACGGTGCCGACCAGGTGCTGGTGCACCTGCATCATGTCGCCGGCGTGCGGTGCGAACCGCAGTCCCCGTGCCGCCGCGTGCGCGGCGATCTGCAGGAACTCGGTGACGCCGCCGACCCGGGTGACGTCGGCCTGGACGACGCGGATGGCGTCGGCTGCCATGAAGGAGGCGAACTGGTGGTACGAGTAGATGCTTTCGCCGGCCGCCACGTCCAGCCGCGTCGACGACTGGAGGCGGGCGTGGGCCTGGAGGTCGTCGGCGTGGAAGGGCTCCTCGACCCAGTCCATCGCCGCGTCCTCCAGGACCGGCATGATCTGGTTCGCCGTGGACAGGTCCCAGCGTTGGTTGGCGTCGCACATCAGGGTCACGTCGTCGCCGAGCGCCCGCCGGACCGCGCGCACCCGTCGGGCGTCCTCGCGCCAGTCGGACCGCCCCACCTTGATCTTCACCCGGGACCAGCCGTGGTCGACCAACGACGTGAGATCCCGGACCAGTTCGGTGTCGCTGAGGTTGAGCCAGCCTCCGTCGGTGTTGTACGCCTCGACGCTCTCCTGCGTGCCGCCGAGGAGGCGCCACAGCGGCATGCCGGCCCGCTGCGCGGCGAGGTCCCACAGGGCGATGTCGACCATGGCGAGCGCCATGTGCACGACACCGGCCCTGCCGATCCAGTGCGTGGGCAGCCAGTACAGGCGTTTCCAGGTGCCCAGGATGTCCTCCGACGAGGTGTCGAGGAGGGCGTCGGCATAGTAGGAGAGGATCACGTCGGAGAGGAGTTCGGGAGCGCAGTGGACTCCGGAGATCCCCGTGCCGACGCGGCCGTCGGCGGTGCGGATCTCGACCACCGGCACCGTCCAGTGCGCCATGGCTGCCGTGGAGTCGGCGATGGGCCGCTTCAGGGGCACGGCGAGGGCATAGGTCTCCACGGAGGTGATCACGGCACCGTCGTCGCCGCGAAGGAGGTCCGCTCCGTGCGCGGACAGCAGCCCGCGGGCGGTGCCGAAAGAAGTCTGCTCGGTCATTGTTCCAGTCGGCCATGGCCGACTGGACGAGTCAACAGCGAAATACGAATACAGATGATCTGCCGCGCAGATGACATGCCGTCAGCGGGAATTCCCGCCCTGCGGCGGTCCGGCTTCGAGGAGAGGAGGTTCGGTCGATGACGCTCGAACTGGCTTGGCTGCGTACCTGGGTCGAGGTCGTGGATACCGGCGGATTCACCAGAGCGGCCGAAAAGTTGCATTTGTCGCAACCACGCGTGTCGGCGCATATCGCGAATCTGGAACGCGAACTCGGCTGTCTGCTCATCGAACGCCGTATCCGCCCCCTCACCCTCACCGACGACGGGCGCGCTCTGCTGGCCCGGGCGCGGTCGGTGCTCGCCGCCGCCGACGAATTGGTCACCGCCCGCCAGACCGATCTGGGCAACATCACGGGAACCGTCACGGTCGCGAGCTTCGCGAGCGGGAGTTCGGAATTCCTTCCAGGGGTCATCACGGCGCTCCAGGAGGAGTACCCGCGGATCAGGGTGGCGGTCCTGGACGGGGACTCGGGGTTCATCGAGGCGGCACTGTCCGAGCGCCGGGTCTCGGTGGCGCTGCGCCCGGTCCGGCCCGAGCCCCATGACCACGACTTCACCATGCGTCCGCTCTGGCGGGAACCCTTCGTCATGCTCGCGCCGACCGGCCATCCCCTCCTCGAGAAGAGTCAGGTCGAGTTGGCGGACTTCGCGGACGAGCGCGTCATCACGATCGGCGATCCGCTCGCCAACACCATTGTCGGTTACGAGGCCGAGGTCGAGTTGAGCATCAAGAACCTGGTCTCGCCGTACGGAATCGTCTCCCATCAGCCGACCACACTCGGAGCAATGGTGCGCGCCGGACACGGAATCGGCATCATCAACTATCTGGGCGCGGTGATGATCCTGCGCGAGGGAATGGAAATGCGCCCCATTCACCAACTCAACCGCTATCGGGACGTGGGAATCTGGTGGCACTCGGAACGCCCGCTGGGCGCAGCCGCACGCGCTTTCATCCGAGCCGTGGTAAAAGCACCGCGTCCTGAAGGCACGACCACCGTTCCACCGGTTTGACGAAGCCCTGCCCCATTCGCGGAACGAATGCCCGACATCCGCGATCCGGCATTGACGATTACGGGCGACCGGGGCGAGGTTGAGGGAAAACGAACGGAGTCGCAATGGCCAATGTCCGCACGTACGCACCTCTTGAAGTGGCGGTACGCAGTGACACTTCGGACGTCGGTGAGGGGCCGGTGTTCGATCCTCGCACCGGACATCTCCTCTGGGTCGACATCTACGGCCGCAAGGTGTTCGAGGACGACCTGTCCACCGGCCGGCAGACCGTCACGGACGTCGGCACGATGGTCGGCGCGGTAGCGCCCCGCGAGGCACAGGACGCTTTCGCCGTCGCGGTGGCGGACGGGTTCGGCTACGTCACCGGCGACGGCCTGACACTGGTCGATCCCGTGCTGCCGGAACCGAACCTGCGCATGAACGACGGCAAGGTGGACTCCCACGGCAGGTTCTGGGCCGGCAGCAACGACATGGAGTTCGCACCGGGCCAGGGCCGCCTCCACCGGTGGGACGGCGACGGACCGAGCGTCGTCGTCGCGGACGGACTCGTACTGCCGAACGGACTGGGCTGGAACGCCGAGGACACCGTCATGTATCTCGCCGACAGCTACGCCAACCTCCTGTACCGCGCGGACTTCCACGCAGAGCCCGGAGAACTCGGCCGCCTGGAGGTACTGACCAAGACCGAGGGAGTCGGTGTCCCCGACGGCCTCGCCGTCGACGTGGAGGGGTGCTTCTGGGTGGCCATGCACGGAGGACGTGAAGTGCGCCGGTACGACCCGACGGGCCGGGTCGTCGGACTCGTCCCGGTACCCGTGCTCCAGCCGACCAGTTGTGCCTTCGGCGCGGACGGTCGCCTGTTCATCACCTCCGCCCGAAACGGCCTGTCCGCCGAGGAGTTGGCCAGGTCCCCGCTGTCCGGATCGGTCTTCGTCGTCGAGACCGGGACGGCAGGCGTCCCCGTCCGCCCGTTCCGCGCCTGACCCAACTCCCCCACGGGCGGCGGGCATTCGTATTCCGGATGACCGACCATCGATAACCGTCTTTCCCCTGTGCGGTGTCGGGGTCCTACGGTCGATCACGTGAACCGTAACCGTCGTGACTCATCGGAACCGGGACCGACGCCGACCATCAGGCCGTTGGTGCCGCGTCCCGGCCCGGACGACATAGGCCTGCTGCTCGTGGACGTGGCACGGGGAACGCTCCTCGAACTCGACGCCGGCCCGGCACCCGCCGTCGAGGACATCGCCGCCGGGCACAAGGTCGCGTTGCACGCGATTCCGAAGGGCGCTCCGGTCCGCAAGTACGGTGAGGTCATCGGCGTGGCCCTGGCCGACATCCCGGCGGGCGGGCACGTCCACGTGCACAACCTCGGAATCGGCCCGTGGGAGGAGCCGACCACCGCCCCCTCCCCGACGCGCACCTTGCCGACCGGCGTCTCCCCCACCCGCGACCACTTCCTCGGCTACCGCAGGCCGGACGGGCGCGCGGCCACCCGGAACTACATCGTGGTGGTCCCGACCGTGAACTGTTCCGCCACGGTGGCCCGGATGATCGCCCTGCGGGCCGACGACCGGCACAAGGGGACACCCGGACTCGACGGCGTCATCGCCCTCCCCCACGACCTCGGCTGCGGAATGGCGGAGGGCACCTCCGGGGACGCCATTCTCCGCCGCACACTGCGTACTTACCTCGGCCACGCGAATGTCGCGGGCGCCCTCCTGATCAGCCTCGGCTGCGAGGTGAACCAGCCGGAGAACATCCTCGGCGACAGCACGGCCGTGGAAACCCTCGCCATCCAGCAACTCGGCGGCACCGCACCGACGGTGAACACGGCGCTCGACCGCATCGCGGACCTTGTCTCGCACATCACACGGACCCGTCGCGAGCCGATCCCGCTCGCGGAACTGACGCTTGGCCTCCAGTGCGGCGGCAGCGACGCCTACTCCGGGCTCACCGCCAATCCCACGCTCGGTGTCGCTGCCGACCTGCTCGTCGCAGGCGGCGGAAGAGTCGTTCTCGGCGAGACCCCGGAGATCTACGGCGCCCACCACCTACTGCGGGACAGGGCGTCGACTCCCGAGGCGGCGGCCCGTATCGACGAACTCATCGCCTGGTGGCAGGAGTACACGGCGGCCAACGGCGCGACCCTCGACAACAATCCGTCGCGGGGAAACCGGGCCGGCGGGATCACGACCATCTGGGAGAAGTCCCTGGGCGCCGTACTCAAGTCCGGGACGAGTCCGCTGAACGACGTCGTCGGATACGCGGAGCCCGTCACCGCGCCCGGCCTCACCTTCATGGACACCCCCGGCTACGACCCGGTGTCGGCCACCGGCATGGTCGCCGGCGGCGCCAACCTGCTCGCCTTCACGACCGGACGCGGCTCACTGTTCGGCTCCCGTCCCGTGCCCTGCCTGAAGATCAGCACCACCAGTGGGCTGTACGAGCGGATGCGCGGCGACATCGACTTCGACGCCGGGCCCGCCATGAGCCACACCGATCAAGTCACATACGGAACAGCCCTGTTCGACGCCCTCGTGGACATGGCCTCCGGTACCGAGAGCAAGTCCGAGGCGCTCGGGTTCGGGACCGAGGAGATCGTCCCCTGGCGCATGGGCGCGGTCCTGTGACGGTCAACCACGCTCTCGGTACAGGTCACGCAGCATGGCGATCTCGGCTCCGTGGTGCAGTACTTCCTGGTTGACCCACCACACGATGTCGATGAACGGCTCCTCCGCGTCGCTGCCGTGCGGATAGGTGCAGTACCCGACGGTGTCGAGCGCGGCGTCGTCGACGCTCAGCAGCGCCTTCCGCCAGGCGCCGACAGCCGCGTCGAAGGCCGCGACAGCACTGGCGGCATCGCCCGCGACGGGGTGGTCGTCGCGGGTCAGTGTGCGGCTGCCGGCCGTGTGGTCGGCGCGGAGGGTCAGCAACTCGGTGAGGTGACTCAGGCGCCAGGCGAGGGTGGTGAAGGGCGGGGGCCAGGGGTGCGGGTAGGCGGCGGCGTCGCGTCCCCAATCACCCTGTCCCTCAAGGCTGGTTGCCCGGGCTCCCGGCCCGTCCGCGCGCCGTCGCACCGACCAGCAGTCGGACACCGGTTCCCAGAAGTACTCCTCGTCGGTCATGGGCCCGACCCGGGTGTCCGTGCCGTCGCCGCTGTCCATGACGGGCCCGGCCAGACGGCCGGAGAGGCGCTCGCACGCGAAGTCGAACTGGTCGAGCAGCGGGGCCAGTCGGGGTGGGATCACGGGGCACTCCTGTGGCGAGCCGGTGGGTCGTCGACCCGGCAACCTAACAGCGTCCCCGCCGAACTGCCCCTCATTTACTGGGTGCGGGCGCGCAGCCGACGCAGCATCCGGGCGTCCTCGAAACCGACCGTGCGGGCAGCGGAGTCGATCGTGGCGCCGTGGCTGATGAGGTGCTCGGCGTGTTCGAGGCGGAGGGTCTGCTGGTAGCGCAGCGGGGTGAGTCCGGTGGCCCGGGTGAAGAGGCGGGTGAGGGTGCGTTCGCTGACGCCCACGGCCGAGGCGAGGGCGGGCAGGGGCAACGCTTCATCGAAGCGGGTGTCGATGAGGTCCTGGGCGCGGTGCACCGTGTCGTCCAGGTGGGAGCGGTGCCGGAGCATCGCGCTGGACTGCGGTTCATGGCCGTTGCGACGGGCGTACACGACCATGTCCCGGGCGATCTGGGCGGCTACGGCGGGGCCGTGCCGGGTGGCGACGATGTGCAGGGCGAGGTCGATGCCGCTGGCGATGCCGGCCGAGGTGATGATCCGGTCGTCGGTGGTGAACAGGACGTCGCGGACGACCGTCGCCTTCGGGTGGCGCAGGGCGAGTTCGTCCTGAACATCGTGGTGGGTGGTGCAGTGGCGGCCGTCGAGGAGCCCGGCCCGGCCGAGTGCGTCGGCTCCGGCGCAGACGCTGGCCACCGTTCCGCCGCCGGCGTGGTGGTCCCGTAGGGCCCGCAAGGGCGTGGGGCCGATGGCGGGACCGTCCGCGAGCCGGAGCGAACGCCAGCCGGGCACCACGATCAGATCCTCCGGGCCGAGCTCGGGCCAGTCGAGCACGGCCGCCAGCGGCAGCCCCTGGGCGCTGGTGACCTGGGGCTGTTCGGCGACATAGGAGAGCGTGTAGGGGTGCCCGAAGTCCGCCGCCGTGGAGAAGACCTGCGCGGGGCCGGCCAGGTCCAGCAGGTGGACTCCGGGTACCAGGAAGAAGACGACGTGGCTCACGATCCGGTCATCATGCCTGAGGTGCGGCGGCGGCTTCCAGTTCGTCGACCGTCGCGATGGTGGCGAAGCGGCCGGCGAGGGCGTACTCGGTGCGCCGGATTACCTCGTCAGCGGGGAGGGTGCGGGGGTCTGCCAGGAGTTCGGCGACGGTCTGGTCGGCGGGGGCCTCGCGGTGCGGGATGGGGTTCGTCGCGGTCGCGTCGGTGACGAAGGTGACCTGGTAGCCGAAGTCGCTCGCGACACGGGTGGTGGTCTCGACGCACTGCTCGGTGCGGATGCCGCAGACGGTGAGCTCGCGGACGCCGTGCTCGGTGAGGATCTGCTGCAGGTTGGTGGTGGTGAACGCGTTGTGTGAGGTCTTGTGGAGCAGCGGCTCGCCCTCCGCGCGCTCCAGTTCGTCCATGAGCCGGACGTGGCCGAGGGCCGGGTCGAAGACGTCGCCGCTGCCGGGCTCGGAGTGCAGGACCCACACCACGAGGTCGCCGGCCTGACGGGCGAGCCGGACCAGGCGGTTCGCCTGTTCGGCGATCTTCGGGTCGGAGATGGTCTCCCACAGCGGGCGGGCGCGGAAGGATTCCTGGACATCGATGACGATCAGTGCTCGAGTCATGTCCCAAGACTGCGCCGTGCGGGCGGGGTGGCGACAGGCCGCATCGGGTCCGGGACCGGACCGATCCGGTCACCGGGAGGCGGCCTGTCGTACCCTCCCGTCTACCTCAGTTCGACGAGCAGGTCGCCGCCCTCCACCTGCTGGATGCGGTTGATGGCGAGGCGGGCCACCCGGCCGGCCTTGGGAGCGGTGATCGCCGCTTCCATCTTCATGGCCTCGATGGTGGCGACGGTGACACCGGCCTCCACCTCGTCACCCTCCTCGACCGCGAGGGTGACCACGCCCGCGAACGGGGCAGCCACATGGCCGGGGTTGGTCCGGTCGGCCTTCTCGGTGGCGGGGATGTCGGAAGCGGCGGCGGTGTCGCGCACCTGGACCGGGCGGAGTTGGCCGTTCAGGGCGGACAGCACGGTGCGCATCCCGCGTTCGTCGGCCTCGCCGACGGCCTCCAGCTCGATGAGCAGACGGACGCCGGGTTCCAGGTCGACCGTGTACTCCTTGCCGGGGCGGATGCCGTAGAAGAAGTCCTTGCTGTCGAGGACGCTGGTGTCGCCATAGGTCTGGCGGTGCGTCTCGAACTCCCGCGTGGGGCCGGGGAAGAGCAGGCGGTTGAGGGTGGCGCGGCGGTCCTTGTCGAGGGCCGTGCGGTCCTCGGGGGTGAGATCCTGTACGGGCTTGGGGGCGGCGCGGCCCTGGAGTGCCTTGGTGCGGAACGGCTCGGGCCAGCCGCCGGGCGGGGTGCCCAACTCTCCGCGCAGGAAGCCGATTACCGAGTCGGGGATGTCGTAGCGGTCAGGGGACGCCTCGAAGTCGGCGGGGCTCACTCCGGCGCCGACCAGGTGCAGGGCGAGGTCGCCGACGACCTTCGACGAGGGGGTGACCTTCACCAGGTGGCCGAGGATGCGGTCGGCGGCGGCGTACATCGCCTCGATGTCCTCGAAGCGGTCGCCGAGGCCGAGCGCGATCGCCTGGGTGCGCAGGTTGGAGAGCTGGCCACCGGGGATCTCGTGGTGGTAGACGCGGCCGGTGGGCGAGGCAAGGCCCGCCTCGAAGGGGGCGTAGATCTTGCGGACGCTCTCCCAGTACGGCTCCAGGTCGCCGATGGCCTGGAGGTCGAGGCCCGTGGGGCGGTCCGAGTAGTCGGTGGCGGCGACGATCGCGGAGAGGGACGGCTGCGAGGTCGTGCCCGCCATGGAAGCGACCGCGCCGTCGACGGCGTCCGCGCCGGCCTGGATCGCGGCGAGGTAGGTGGCGAGCTGACCGCCTGCCGTGTCGTGGGTGTGCAGGTGGACCGGCAGGCCGAACTCGCGGCGCAGCGCCGATACGAGCGTCGCGGCGGCCGGGGCGCGCAGCAGGCCCGCCATGTCCTTCACCGCGAGGACATGAGCACCCGCCTCGACGATCTGCTCGGCCAGCCGGAGGTAGTAATCGAGCGTGTACAGGCGCTCGCCCGGGTCGGACAGGTCCGAGGTGTAGCAGAGGGCGACCTCGGCGATCGACGTTCCGGTGGCGCGTACGGCGTCGATGGCCGGGCGCATCTGGCCGACGTCGTTGAGCGCGTCGAAGATGCGGAAGATGTCGATGCCGGTGGCGGCGGCCTCCTGGACGAAGGCGTCGGTGACTTGGGTCGGATACGGCGTGTAGCCCACGGTGTTCCGGCCGCGCAGCAACATCTGGAGGCAGATGTTGGGAACGGCCTCGCGCAGGGCGGCCAGCCGGTCCCACGGATCCTCGGCGAGGAAGCGCAGGGCCACGTCGTAGGTAGCGCCGCCCCAGCATTCCAGGGACAGGA
The DNA here is from genome assembly GCF_000716435.1 of Streptomyces xylophagus. Taxonomy (GTDB): domain Bacteria; phylum Actinomycetota; class Actinomycetes; order Streptomycetales; family Streptomycetaceae; genus Streptomyces; species Streptomyces xylophagus. Next base: position 328,406 of record NZ_JNWO01000002.1, on the reverse strand, counting down.
GTTGGGGCACGGTGTGGGCCACGACCGGGGCGACCGCGAGGAGGTCCTTGGTGCGGACGCGGGTGGCGAGGAGCGACTGGTGGGCGTCGCGGAAGGTGGTGTCGGTGACGCCGATCGTCGGGGATTCGCGCAGATGGCGGGCGAAGCCCTCGGGGCCGAGTTCGGCGAGCAACTGCCGTGATCCGGCCGGGGGTTCGCCGGTCGGGATCGTAGGCAACTTGGTGGTGGGGTCGATCAGGTCGGGGCGTTCGCCGTGCGGCTTGTTGACCGTGACGTCGGCGAGGTAGGTGAGCAACTTCGTACCACGGTCGGCGGAGTGACGGGCCGTCAGCAGGTGCGGGCGCTGCTCGATGAACGAGGTGGTGATGCGGCCCGCCTGGAAGTCCGGGTCGTCCAGGACCGCTTGCAGGAACGGGATGTTGGTGGCCACACCGCGAATACGGAACTCGGCGACGGCGCGCCGGGCGCGGTTGACCGCGGTGGTGAAGTCCCGGCCCCGGCAGGTGAGTTTGACCAGCATCGAGTCGAAGTGGGCGCTGATCTCCGTACCCGCGTGGGTGGTTCCGCCGTCGAGACGGATACCGGAGCCGCCGGGCGAACGGTAGGCGCTGATGCGGCCGGTGTCCGGGCGGAAGCCGTTGGCAGGGTCCTCGGTGGTGATACGGCACTGGAGGGCCGCGCCGTGCAGGGTGACCGTCTCCTGCGAGAGGCCGAGGTCGGCGAGGGTCTCCCCCGAGGCGATGCGCAGCTGTGCCTGGACGAGATCGACGTCGGTGACCTCCTCGGTCACCGTGTGCTCGACCTGGATACGCGGGTTCATCTCGATGAAGACGTGGTTGCCGTACGGGTCGAGGAGGAACTCGACGGTGCCCGCGTTGCGGTAGCCGATCTCGCGGGCGAAGCGGACGGCGTCGGCGCAGATGCGGTCGCGCAGTTCGGGGTCGAGGTTGGGCGCTGGGGCCAGCTCGACGACCTTCTGGTGCCGGCGTTGCAGCGAACAGTCGCGCTCGAAGAGGTGGATGACGTTGCCCTCGCCGTCGGCGAGGATCTGCACCTCGATATGACGGGGGTCGACGACGGCCTTCTCCAGGAACACCGTGGCGTCGCCGAACGCGGACATGGCCTCGCGGGCCGCCGCCTCGATGGACTCGCGCAGGGTCGCGGGGTCCTCGACACGGCGCATACCGCGCCCGCCGCCACCCGCGACCGCCTTCACGAACACCGGGAAGCCGATCTCCTCGGCGGCACGCACCAGTTCGTCGACGTCCGTGGAGGGTGCCGAGGAGCCGAGCACCGGTACGCCGGCCGCGCGGGCGGCGGCGATCGCCGTGGCCTTGTTGCCGGTCATCTCCAGGATGTGGGCGCTCGGACCGACGAAGGTGATGCCCGCCTCCTCGCAGGCGCGGGCGAGTTCGGGGTTCTCGGAGAGGAATCCGTAGCCCGGGTACACGGCGTCCGCCCCCGCGCGCTGTGCCGCGCGGACGATCTCGTCGACCGAGAGATAGGCGCGGACCGGATGCCCGGGCTGACCGATCTCGTAGGCCTCGTCGGCCTTGAGCCGGTGCAGCGAATTGCGGTCCTCGTGGGGGAAGACCGCGACCGTTCGCGCGCCCAGCTCATAGCCGGCGCGGAACGCCCTAATGGCGATCTCTCCACGGTTGGCGACCAGCACCTTGCGGAACATTCCCGATCCCTTCAGCCTGCCGGTGACGTGCACCATGGTGTCGGCGTCACCCCTATAACGCCATGTGAGCCGGGACACTAGTCGCAAACGTGTCGCGCGACGCGCTTCAACGGGCCGACGGTAAAGAAATCGTATGGTCTAGTCCAAAGTGGGATTTGGTCCAGTCCAATCCATTGACGTGGCCGCGACACGGCCAGAAGCTGGGCGCCTCCCCCACTCCCACCGGAGGCACAACGTGACACGTCTTCGCGCATGTCTCGGCGCGGCGGCCGCCGTGACGCTCGCCGCCGCGGGCACGACCGCTCTCATCGCGACCAACGCCCAGGGCGCGACCAACGCGGCCACCGCGCTGAGCAACCGCTGGTACGCCGCGGCCCCTTACCTGATGCCGACGGACAACAACCCGCCGGACGCGGGCACCATCATGGACGCCACCGGCCTCAAGGCCTTCCAGCTCGCCTTCGTCCTCGCCCCCAACGGCGGCGGCTGCACCCCCACTTGGGGCGGCACCTCACCGGTCTCGTCCGACACGGCCGTCCAGTCCGTGATCAACACGATCCGCGCCAAGGGCGGCGACGTCTCCGTCTCCATCGGCGGCTACGGCGGCACGAAGCTCGGCCAGGCCTGCTCGGACCCGGCCTCGACGGCGGCGGCCTACCAGCAGGTCATCACCAAGTACGGCCTGCACGCGATCGACTTCGACCTGGAGGAGCCGGAGTACGAGAACACGGCGGCCATCCACAACGAGATCGGCGCGGCCAAGATCCTCCAGCAGAACAACTCGGGCCTGTACGTCTCCGTCACCACGGCCGGTACGGCGGACGGAACCGGCTGGTTCGGCAAGCAGATGCTGCTGGAGGCGAAGTCGCAGGGGTTCACGCCGAACAACTTCTCCATCATGCCGTTCGACGGCGGCTTCAACGGCGCGGCCTCCCAGACCAGCGCACTCACCAACTTCAACTCCATCCTGCAGTCCACGTTCGGCTGGGACCAGGCGACCGCGTACGCCCACGAGGGCTTCTCGGGCATGAACGGGCGCAGCGACACCGGCGAGTACTTCACGCAGGCCGACTTCCAGACGGTCCTGAACTACGCCACCAGCCACAACATGGACCGCTTCACGTTCTGGTCCCTCAACCGCGACCGGCAGTGCAGCCCGGTCGACAACGGCGGTACGACGTCCGGGACTTGCTCCAGCGTGGCGCAGAACGCGTGGGACTTCGCGAAGTACTCGGTGCAGTTCGCGGGCGTGACCCCGCCGACCACGACACCCACGCCGACTCCGACGCCCACCCCCGGCACGTGCAAGACGGCGTGGAGTTCCACGGCCGTCTACACGCAGGGCAACGAGGTGTCGTACGGCAACCACAACTGGGTGGCCAAGTGGTGGACCCAGAACGAGGTGCCCGGTGCCTCCCAGTGGGGCCCCTGGCAGGACGAGGGCGCCTGCTGATCCGGCGGGATCAGTAGGAGATGGGCTGCGACGTCAAGTAGGCCTTGAGAAAGGCGTACTTGGCGTCGCTGTCCGCTGCGGGAAGCGTGGCGAAGTGGTCGCCGAGTTCCATCGTCTGCGGGGTGCCGGTGTCCAGGACCGGCCAGGTGGTCAGGCTGCCGCCGTTCGGGTTGCCGGTGGCCACGAAGTTCGCCACGTACGAGGCCGCAGTGTCGGCGATGTCGTAGTCGCGCGATGCCCACGGCCGGTCGGTGTTGTAGAGGAAGCCGAGCAGGTAGTAGACGTCGGCTCCGTCGAAGGCACCCGAAGTGCCGGTCCCGACAACGGGGTTGGTGGCGTCGTGGCCCGGCGGGACCCGGGTCCAGAAGTAGGTGTGGACCGAGCTGCGGCTGCCGGCGGTGTCCTCGAACTGGCCACCCCACAGGAAGGTCGAGACGCGTTCCTCGTCGCGCGCGTAGTTGTTGTACTGCGTGGCTGCCTCGGTATCGGTGGTCGCCGGGTACAGCCCGAGGAACGTGTCCGTCAGCCCGGCCGGTCCGAACCGGCTCTCGGCGTACGCCTGGTACTCGGCCAGAGTGGGTGAACCGCTGTTCCCGTCCCGGCAGTTGCCGGTGAGGACCGGTACATCGAGCTCCGCGCCGGACTCCATGGCCTCGGTGTACGTACTCGGCAGGACATAGCCGTCGAGCACGTCGCCGAAGTCGGTGGCGTCGCCCGGCGCGTCGTCCGCGTAGGTCTTCGCGACGATCTCGTCGGCGGACACCCCGCGCAGATCGGCGAGGGACGAGGCACCCAAGTAAGCGGCGAAGGAGGTGCCGTTGGCCTCGGCGGCAGCCAACGTACGGTAGCTGTAAGGCCGTTGGCCGAGCGCGGGGTCCCTGGTGTAACGCGTACCGGACGGCAGCAGGGCCCTGTGGAACAGCCCTCGGGCCGACTGCGAGGCCATCAGGATGTCGACGAGGTTGGCGCCGTTCTGCCAGCCGCCGAGCGTCACGCGGTCAGGGTCGCCGCCGAACGCGGCGATGTTGCGGGACACCCACTCCAGAGCCGCTACGACGTCCAGGGCACCCCAGTTGCCGGAGGCGGAGTGCCCGGACTCGGCGCTCAGGTCGGGGTGGGCGAGGCCGGCGAAGGGGCCGACGCGGTGGTTGACGCTCACGAACACGACGCCCTTGTTCGCCAGCAGCGCCCCGTTGTAGATCTCCTGCCCGGCCCACACGGCGCTGTCCCAGCCGCCCGGGAGCCAGACGAGGACCGGTCTGCTCTCGCCCGAAGTAGCCGCGCCGGTCCAGATGTTGAGGTTGAGGCAGTCCTCGCTCAGCTCGGGCACCTGGTCGCTCGGGATGCCCGTGACGGGCTGGGGGCAGGCCGGGCCCCAGCTGTTCGCCCTGCGGACGTCGTCCCAGGACGGGGCCGGCTGGGGCGGGCGCCAGCGGTTGTCGCCGGCGGTGGCGGCCGCGTAGGGGATGCCCTTGTAGGCGACGATGCCCTTCAACCCGCCCTGGGTACCGGTCACTTGGCCCGACTCCGTGGTCACGATGTCGTCGGCGCTCCGGCTGGTGCGTCGCTCGGCGGCCGACGCGACACCGGAGTCCAGGCCGACGGCCAGCACGGCGGCGGTGGTACCGGTGAGAAAGACGCGGCGGTTGAGGTCTCGCGAGTTCACAGGGGCTCCCTGTCGAGTGGGGGACGGGCGAGTCGCCCCATGCTCAGCCGGTCGCCGGAGTGCGGCAAGCGGAACGCGCGGACTCACAGACTCGACAGTTTCGACAGCTGTTCGACAGTCCAACTCCCTTACTAGCGCAGGATGTTGACCGCCCGCGCGACGACCAGGACGACGATCGACACGGAGACCGAGGACTGGCCCATCATCAGCATCTTGGCCCAGCGGGACAGCGGCATCACGTCGGTCGGGCTGAAGGCGGTGGAGTTGGTGAAGGACAGGTACAGGTAGTCCAGGAACTCCGGTTCCCAGTCCGACGGCGCGGTCTCCGGGCTCTGCATCTGGACGAAGAGGAAGTCGGCGAACTCGTGGTTGCCCATGACCCGCGCCATGGGCCCGCCGCGATCCCACTCCCAGTACCAGAGGGCGAACACGATGACGTTCGTCAGCCAGATGCCCCCGCCGGTCAGCAGCAGCGGCCCGGCGTCCAGCCGCTCGGTGCCCCTGACCAGGCCCGCCACCAGCCGGGCCGCCGCCCAGCTGTTGGCCAGACTGATCACCCCCGTCAGAACCAGACTCGGCCAGCGCAGCCACCGTGTGCCGGGCTCGATCCGGCGCGGATTGGCGACGAACAGACCGACCATCAGGGCGAGTTCCAGGACCGGCAGCAGCCAGTACGGCTGGAAGGCGAGCCGGTGCGGCAGCATCAGCTGGAGGGCGACCGCCACCAGGATGACGGCCGACACCGCCCACCGCGACTCGCCACGCGTCACCTGGCGCCACGCGGGCACCACTTCGCGCCTGCTGTCCTCCAGCAGCCGCTCGATCCTGGCCAAGCGGCTCTCGGAGTCGCCCCTACCGTCCGTACCGTCCGTCATGGCACCGATTGTCCCCGGTCAGGGGGCGATCTCGTGACGCGCCCCACCCTTGGCGCCCGAGGATGCTCCGGCCGGTCGCGGTCAGCCCCGCAGCGGTTCCGCCAGTCGTCCGAGCAGTCCCGCGACCAGGGCGGTCTGGGCGGGCACCGTGTCGGGGTAGATGAACTCGCCCTGGGCATGCGCCCCGTCGCCGACCGCGCCCATGCCGCACAGCACCGGCAGACCGAGCGCGGCGACGAAGTTGGCGTCACTCGCGCCGCCGACGGCCGTGTCGCGCAAGGCGTCACGCCCCTGCTCGTGGGCGACCTCGCGAGCGAGGTCGAGCAGCGGGACCGAGGCGGCGTTGAGGGTCATCGGCGGCCGGTTCCAGGCGTGGTCGATCTCGATACGGACGCGCGGATCGCTGACCTTGATGGCGTCCAACTCGGCGTCGACCCGGTCCTGTTCGGCGGTGCTGCTGACCCGGATGTCGACGCCGGCGGTGGCCTGCCCGGCGACGACGTTGATGGCGGAACCGCCCTTGATCAGCCCGGTGTTGATCGTGGTGCCCCTGTCGGGGGCGGCGACGGCCGCGGCGGCGACCACGAATTCGGACAGCGCGGTGATCGCGCTCGCTCCGTCCTGCGGCGCGAGCCCCGCATGGGACTCGACACCGGTGGCCGTGACCTGGAAGATCCCGGTGCCCTTGCGGGCGGTCTTCACCGCGCCGTGGGCACTCGGCTCCAGCACCAGCGTGGCATCGACCTGCTGCGCGACCGCCTCGATCACCGGCCGCGAGGACAGGGAGCCGATCTCCTCGTCACCGTTGAAGAGGAAGGTGACGGTGGGCAGCGGCACACCGCTCTCCCGGGCCAGCTTCAGTGCCCAGATCCCTTGCGCCAGACCGGTCTTCATGTCGAAGATGCCCGGCCCGCTCAGCCGTGACCGCCCGTCCTCGGCCGCCCCCGGCTGCTCCCATCCGGCAAGGGTCCCGGTCGGCCATACGGTGTCGTAGTGCCCGACGAGCGCGACACGCCCGGCGCCGGTGCCGGTGTAGGTCAGGGTGAGCGTGTCGCCGCACTCGCCACCGGGATGGCGCTGTTCGTGGTCGGGTCGGCCGAGCCGCTGGACGGTCAGCTCACACAGCAGGTCCAAGCCGGTGGCGAGGCCGGGGAGGTCGTAGCTACTGGTCTCCTGGCGGACGAGGGTCAGAATGTCCTCGACGATCTGCGACGAGACGTCCTGGGCGCGGGTGGTGAGGGTGACGGGTGCCGGTGAGGCGGTCATGATCTGCTTTCCGGTGCGGAGCTGCGGGTGGAGTCGCTCGACGGGCGTCAGCTGATGCCGAAGGGGATGCCCAGCAGGTACCAGGCCACGAAGAACGCGACCCAGACGACCCACACGACGGCGGCGATCGGGATCGTGAAGGAGGCCAGGGTGCCGATGCCGGCGGACTTGCGGTACTGCTGGATGAAGCCCAGGGCCATGACGAAGTAAGGGCTCATCGGGGTCACGCAGTTGGTGACCGAGTCGGCGACGCGGTAGACGGCCTGGGTGGTCTCGGGCTCGATGCCGATGAGCATCAGCATGGGCACGAGGACCGGTGCGGCCAGTGCCCACAGGGCTGAGCCGCTGGTGATGACGAGGTTCATGAAGGTGATCAGCACGGCGATGCCGACGAGCACGGTCCAGCCGTGCAGGTGCAGGTCGCGCAGTGTCTCGGCGCCCTTGACGGCGAGGATGTTGCCGATGTTCGTCCACTTGAAGTAGGCGAGGAACTGGGCGATCGCGAAGAACAGGACGAGGATCGGCGCCATCGAGCGGGTGCCGTCCACCATCGCGCCGATGCTGTCGCGGGCGGCGGTGAAGGTGCCGGCGAGTCGGCCGTAGACGGTGCCGAGCACGGCGAAGAACACGCCCAGGACGAGCGCCATCCCGCCGATCAGCGGGGAGTCGACGATGCCGCCGCCCTCGCCGCGCAGGGGTGAGGACGAGGGGATCATGGCCGCCGCGAGGAACGCGAGGAAGCCGACGGCGACCAACCCCGTGACGCGCAGGGCGCGTTGCTGCTGCCCGGTGACCTCGATCTCCGCCAGTTCCTCGGCGTCGGGCGCGGCGAGCGGCTCGTCGGGCTCCAGGTCCGCGCGACGGGCGAGGACCTTGTCGACGACGAGGGTGATCACCAGCGCGACCAGGACGGAGGAGCCGAGCCCGAAGAAGTAGTTGGCGACCGGGGTGACGACGTAGTGGGCGTCGATGGTGTGGGCGGCGGCCGTGGAGATCCCGGAGAGCAGGACGTCGGTGGTGGTGAGGGACGGCGAGGCGTCGTATCCGGCGGCGATCGAGACGTAGGCGACGACACAGCCGAGGACCGGGCTGCGGCCCGCCGCGCGGAAGACCAGGGCGCCGAGCGGAATGAGGGTGACATAGGCGGCGTCGCCGGCGACATGGCTGACCATGGCCGTCATCGACAGGGCGAAGGTGAGGTACTTGCCCGGCACGCGCGCGACCATGCGGCGAAGGAGGGCCGAGAACAGTCCGCTCTTCTCGGCGACGGCGATGCCGAACATCACGGTGAGGATGGTGGCCAGCGGCGGGAAGGCCGCGTAGTTGTCGACGGCGCCCTCGACGGCCATGGTCAGGCCGTCCTTGCTGAGCAGGTTCTGCACCTTGATGGTCTCGTGCGTGCCGGGGTGCACGGCACTGATGCCGGTCGCCGCCAGTACCGCGCTGAGGACGGCGACGATGCCGGCGAGGATCCAGAACAGCCAGAAGGGGTGGGGGAGTTTGTTGCCGATCTTCTCTATCGCCGCCAGGCTCCGGAACGCGGTGCGCAGGACTCTCGACCGAGGCTCGGTGGACTGGGGCTGAGGCTGAGCGGAGGTGACACTCATCGGTACCTCTTGAGGCGATGGGGGGATGTTCCTGCGAACAATGGCACCCTGGTGAGAGATTCTCTATATCCCGGAAGTAACGGTGGGATTAAACGGCACTCTAGAGTGAGGCTCATGACCCGCCCTCTCCTCGACGAGCTCGACCGGCGCCTCGTCGGCGCGCTGCATCTGGCACCCCGGGCCACCTGGGACGACATCGGCGAGATCCTGGCCGCCGACGCCAGCACGCTCAAACGCCGTTACGACCGGCTGCACGAGGCACGCATGGTGCGGGTGATCGGGCAGGCCGACTGGGGAATCCACTCCACGGCGATGCCCGTCCACGTCTTCCTGGACATCACCGGCGAAACCCCTCTCGCCGTCCTCCAGCGACTCCGTGACCTGCCCCATCTCCAGCTGCTGGCACAGATCTCGGGCGACTACCCGCTCTACGCCGTCGTCCACGCCCCGTCCGAGGCGGCCACCAGCGAGGCCATCGACCGGATGTTCTCCGTCCCCGGCGTGCGGCGCGTCAACGCGTTGCCCGCGCTCAGCACGCTGCGCCGGGGCATCACTTGGGACCCGCAGTTCCTGACCGACACGGAGCGTGCCGAACTGCTGAAGCTCACCGGCACCCGCCCCGAGGGCACCGCGACCGCGACTCCCCCGGCGAAGCCGCTCAGCGAGGCCGAGCGCGACGTCGTGGCCCAGCTGCTCCAGGACGGCCGCGCGTCCGCCGCGAGCATCGCCCGAACCGCCGACCTGGCCACCTCCACCGCGCACCGCGTGGTCCGCCGGGTCCTGGACGAGGGCTGGGTCAAGCCGCGACTGGAGATCGTGTCGGAGTGGCTGGGATTCCAGACCGCGTTCATCCTCCGCCTGCGCGTCGCGCCGGGTGCGACCCCCGACGTCATGCGCCGGATCGACCAGCTCCCGCAGACCCGGCTCGCCGCGCACGTCGCCAGCGACATGTCGGTCCTCGCCACCGGCCTGGTCACCGACCGTTCCGCGCTGGCGCTCTTCGTCGACAACGAACTGGCCGGCATCCCCGGCCTCCTCGGCGTCAGCGTCGCCGTGATGCTCGCCGAGCCGCGCCGCTACTGGCTGGACCGCGACCTGACCGTCGGCCTCGGCGCGTTCCACGCGCCGAGGCTGCTGTAGGACGGGGGCGATCTCAGGTCGTACCGAAGCCGCGCGTGCTGTAGGCACACTCCGTGTAGATGTAGCCCGACCTGAGCTTGGCCGTGTCCGAGGCCGGGGTCGCGCTCGAACTGTCGGCGCGGTGCACGAAGTACGTGGTGCCGGTCGGCAGACTGATCGTCCTCTGCGGGTAGCTCTTGCCGGAGCTGCACGGCTTGAACCCGGACAACAGCGTGGTGGTCAGGGAGTACGTCGTGCAGCTCCCGCAGCCCTTGAGTTTGAAGCTGCCGGTCACCGGCCCCGTGTACAGCACCGTGATGTCGTCCGGGCTGTCGTTCTTGACGGTGACGGAGATGCTGCCGCCGGACGCGGTCGTCGGCAGCTTCTTGCCGGCGGCAGGGACCGTCTGCGCCACCTCGGCGGCGATCGCGATCTTCTTGGCCCGGGCCCGGTTCTTGTCGTGCGTGTTGTTCTTCACGAAGTCGTTCATCGTGGTGAGCGCCGAGTCGAAATCGCCGTCCTTGTACTGCGAGACGCCGCACTGGTAGGCGCCGGCGTCGGCCTGACTGCCGGCACGCTGGGCGTCCGCGGTGAGTGCGAGGCCTACGCTCCCCTGCCCGCCCTGGAGGCTCCCGATCTGGGTGGAGAGACTCTGCAACTGCTCGACCGCCGTGCACGGTTGGCTGCCACGCACCCCCTGTGCCGCCTTGCTGACAGCCGACTTGACGGCCGGTTCGACCTGACCCGCCTGGGACGACTGCGGGAACGTGGTGAGCAGATCGCCGAAGTTCGTCGACCAGTCCGCGCGCTGGGCGGCCAGCCCGGTGGAGGCGCACTCGTACAGGGAGGTGGCCAGCCGGTCGTCCGGCCAGGTGGTCAGTGAGCCCAGCTGCTTCTTGCCGATGGTGCCGGGGACGGTCCGCAGATACTTCAACTGGGGTATCGCGTCACAGTAGTTCTTCTGCGTGTAGGCCCCGGCGACCGTCGTGTAGAACGTCTTCAGCCGGTCGGGCACCTTGTCGGCCGCCCGCGAACCGGAGTGGGCGGTAGTGAGGTCGTCGTACGCGACCAGCGCCTGGCGGTAGTGGGGTTCGGCCGCGGAGAACGGCAACCTACCGGAGTCCGCGACGAGTTGGTCCGCCTTGTCCAGCCGGTCGAGGAGCATCTGCTGGGTCGCCTCGTCACGGGCGTTGTCGTACAGCACGACTCCCCCGGCCGGTACGGCGAGCAGTACCAGGCCCAGCACCACCGCGACCGGCGTCTGCGCGGGCCAGGCGAGCCGGGTACGCAGGCCGACCAACGCGCCGTGGACGGCGGCGAACACGAGGAACACGACGTACAGGGTGACGAGGACACCGGAGACACCGTCCGGGTCGGCGGGCAGGGCCACCAGCAGCAGGATGACGGTCGCGACCCAGCAGACGGCCATCAGCAGCCAGCGGCGCACCAGGGCGTAACCGAGCCCGAGACCGCTGAGGTTGAGGAGTCCGACCGCGACGGATCTCAGTCGGTCCGGCGGTGCGGGCGGCGGGGACGTCGGCATCGGTGGCACGACGAACCCCTGGACAGAGCCGTACTGATCCTCGGACATGCTGTTCCCCCCGGTTCAACTGTTCCCCCGTTACCGCGACTTGTCAGTGTACGGTCGGGTTCGCAGCGACGACAGTGGGAAAGTCGTGGCTCCTCCCCCGCGCAGCACTCGGGACAGCCCGAGCGCGGCCGTCCGTACCGCCGGGGCGAGTTGGGCGGGCCGGAAGCGGCTGCGCGGCACGGCGACCGAGAGCGCGGCGACCGCGGTGTCGCCGGCGAACACCGGGGCCGCGATGCAGCTCACCTCCAGGGCGGCCTCCTGTTCCTCGTAGGAGAGGCCGGAGACCTGGATCTTCTCCAAGGCCATGCGCAGGCGGGCCGGGTCGGTGATCGAGTGCGGGGTGAGGCTCGGCAGCGGGCGCGACAGCACCTCCTCCGTCAACTCCGCGCCGGAGAAGGCCAGTAGGGCCTTGCCGACGGCGGTGCAGGTCAGCGGGAGGCTGCCGCCGATACGGGAGGGCAGCCGCAGGGCCTCGTGGCCGTGGATGCGTTCGAGGTAGACCACCTCCATGCCCTCGCGGACGCCGAGGTGGATGGTCTCGCGGGTGGCCTCGAACAGGTCCTGGAGGAAGGGCAGGGCCGTCTCGCGCAGATCGCGCCGGTGCGGCACCAGCGAGCCCAGTTCGAACAGCTTCGCGCCGAGCAGATAGCGGGGACCCGAGCGCTCCAGCCAGCCCAGCCGGACCAGGTCGGCGGCCAGCCGGTGGACCGTGGGCTTGGGCAGTCCGGTGCGCTCCGAAAGTTCCGACAGGCGGTACGGTCCGCCGCTCGGACTGAAGCAGTCGAGGATGAGTGCGGCCTTCTCCAGCATGCTGCCGCCCGCGTTGTTCCGTGTCACGGAACAAACATTGTCCCCTTGAGGGGATGCTGTCTATACCGGTGGGGTGTACCCGCACCGCTCTCCCAGGAGGTAACCCGTGCCCACCGAGCCCGACGGCGCCCGCGCGGACGCCGTGTCACCGGCCGTGGTGAAGGCCGCCGACCTGCTGGCGGAGGCCACCCGTACCGGGGTCGTCTGTCCGCCGGTACGCGACCTGCTCGACGGCGGCGATCTGGAGACCGCCTACGCCGTCCAGCAACTGAACGTCCGGCGCGGTCTGGAGGCCGGCCGCCGCATCGTCGGCCGCAAGATCGGCCTGACCTCCCCGGCCGTGCAGCGCCAACTCGGCGTGGACCAGCCGGACTTCGGGGCGTTGTTCGCCGACATGGCGGTGCCGGACGGCGGCGAGGTGCCCGTGGGCCGGCTGCTCCAGCCGAAGGTGGAGGCGGAGGTCGCGCTCGTGCTCGGCCGTGACCTGCCGGAGCGCGAGTGCACGATCGTGGACGTACTGCGCGCGGTGGACTTCGCGCTCCCCGCACTGGAGATCGTCGACAGCCGGGTCCGGAACTGGGACATCTCCCTGATCGACACCGTCGCCGACAACGCCTCCTGCGGTCTGTACGTCCTGGGCGCCACGCCCGTACCGCTGACCGCCGTGGACCTGCGCACGGTCACGATGACCATGAGCCGGGGCGACGAAACCGTCTCCGAGGGCACCGGCGCCGACTGCCTCGGCAGCCCCCTCACCGCGGCGGTCTGGCTGGCCTCGGCCCTCGCCGAGCGGGGCAACCCGCTGCGCGCGGGCGACCTCGTGCTGACCGGCGCCCTGGGCCCGATGACCCCGGCCGCCCCCGGAGACGCCTTCGAGGCGCACATCTCGGACCTGGGCTCGGTACGGGTCCGCTTCGCAGCGGAAGCCACGGAAAGGGACGGCAAGTGACCACGAAGGTCGCCATCATCGGCTCCGGCAACATAGGCACCGACCTCCTGATCAAGGTCCTGCGCCTCTCGGACACCCTGGAGATCGCCGCACTGGCCGGCATCGACCCGGACTCCGACGGCCTGGCCCGCGCCCGCCGCCTGAAGGTCGCCACGACCCACGAGGGTGTCGAAGGACTCGTCAAACTGGATGAGTTCGCCGACGTCGACCTCGTCTTCGACGCCACCTCGGCCGGCGCCCACCGCCACCACGAAGAGGTCCTACGGCCCCTGGGCCGCACCCTCGTCGACCTCACCCCGGCCGCCATCGGCCCGTACGTCGTCCCCCCGGTCAACGGCGACGCCCACCTCGACGCCCCGAACGTCAACATGGTCACCTGCGGCGGCCAGGCCACGATCCCGATCGTCGCCGCGGTGGGCGCGGTCTCGCCGGTCCACTACGGCGAGATCGTCGCGTCCATCGCCTCGCGCTCGGCCGGACCGGGCACCCGCGCGAACATCGACGAGTTCACCGAGACCACCTCGCAGGCCATCGAGGTGGTCGGCGGCGCCGCGCGCGGCAAGGCGATCATCGTCCTCAACCCGGCCGAACCCCCGCTCATCATGCGGGACACCGTGCACTGCCTGGTCTCCGACTGCGCGACCGAAGCGGTCACGGCGTCCGTCGAGGAGATGGTCGGCCGCGTCCAGGCGTACGTGCCCGGCTACCGCCTCAAGCAGAAGGTGCAGTACGACAGGGTGGCCGCCGACGACCCGCTGCGCACCCTCGCGCCGGGCACGGGCGAACTGCTCAAGGTGTCGGTGTTCCTGGAGGTCGAGGGCGCCGCCCACTACCTCCCCGCCTACGCCGGGAACCTCGACATCATGACCTCGGCCGCCCTGCGCACCGCGGAACGCATGGCTGCCCGCACCGAAAAGGAGGCAGCCAAGTGAACCCGTCCCTCTACGTTCAGGACGTCACCCTCCGGGACGGCATGCACGCCGTACGGCACCGCTACACCGTCGACCAGGCCCGCGCGATCGCCGCCGCCCTGGACGCGGCAGGCGTCGCGGCCATCGAGATCGCCCACGGCGACGGACTGTCGGGGTCCAGCATCAACTACGGCGTCGGCGCCCACACCGACTGGGAGTGGATCGAGGCGGTCACCGACGTCGTACAACAGGCCGTCCCCACAACCCTGTTGCTGCCCGGCATCGGAACCGTCCACGACCTCAAGCAGGCACACGCGCTGGGCATCCGCTCGGTACGGATCGCCACGCACTGCACCGAGGCCGACATCTCCGCCCAACACATCGCCGCCGCGCGGGAGTTGGGCATGGACGTGGCCGGGTTCCTGATGATGTCCCACATGGCCGAGCCCACCGAACTCGCCCGCCAGGCCAAGCTGATGGAGTCCTACGGCGCCCACTGCGTCTATGTCACCGACTCCGGCGGCCGGTTGACCATGGACGGCGTCCGGGACCGCTTCCGCGCGTACCGCGAAGTCCTCGCCCCGGAGACCGAGTTGGGCATCCACGCCCACCACAACCTCGCGCTGGGCGTGGCCAACACAGTCGTCGCGGTCGAGGGCGGTGCGATCCGCGTCGACGCCTCCCTCGCTGGCCAGGGCGCCGGTGCGGGCAACTGTCCGCTGGAGGCGTTCGTCGCGGTCGCCGACCTGATGGGCTGGAAGCACGGCTGCGACCTGTTCCCGCTCATGGACGCGGCCGATGATCTCGTACGACCGCTCCAGGACCGCGAGGTACGGGTGGACCGCGAGACCCTCAGTCTCGGCTACGCGGGCGTGTACTCCAGCTTCCTGCGCCACGCCGAGACCGCGGCGGCCCGCTACGGCCTCGACACGCGCAGCATCCTGGTCGAGGCCGGGCGGCGGGCCATGGTCGGCGGCCAGGAGGACATGATCACCGACATCGCGCTGGACCTGGTCGCGCGTGCGGAAGGCTGATCCGGATCAGGAGGTCATGTCCATGCGCTGGGTCCCGATGACCGACAGCAGCCGCAGGGCACCCTCGGACGGCGAACCGGGGACGGTCGTGTAGATCACGACCCGCTGGTCCCGGTCGGTGATGTCGAGGACATCGCAGTTGACGGTGACCGGCCCGACCAGCGGGTGCTGGAAGGTCTTGCAGAAGGTGGGCGCGGCGGCCACGTCGTGGGAGTTCCACAACTCGGTGAACTCCTCGCTCCCGGCGAGGAGTTCGGCCACCAGCTCGGTCAGCTCCGGGTCGTCGGGGTAGCGGGCGGCGGTGGCGCGCAGGTCCTGGGCCGCGCGGCGCCCGAACTCGTCCGCGTCCGAGACCCCGTACAGCCGTCGCCCCTCCGAGTGCGGCCCGAGGAAGACCCGGCGCAGCAGGTTGCGGTCGCGTCGCGGCACGGCCGAGAAGTCCTCCATGAGGGCGGCGGCCAGGTCGTTCCAGGCGATCACCTCGTGCGTCGCGGAAACCACGATCGCGGCGGCCTGCGGGAGCCGCTGCACGAGATCGAGGATGCTCTGCCGCACCTCGCGCGAGGGCCCGGGCGGCGGGCCCGGCGGTACGCCCGCCAGGTGGTGGAGGTGGTCGCGCTCGGCGTCCGTCAGGCGCAGGGCCCGGGCGAGCCCGGCCAGTACCTCGCGCGACGGATGCGGGCCGCGGGCCTGCTCCAGCCGCGTGTAGTACTCCGTCGAGATGAACGCCAGCTGAGCCGCCTCCTCGCGGCGCAGTCCGGGGGTACGGCGGCGCGGTCCGGCCGGCAGCCCCACATCGGCGGGGGTGATCCGCTCACGCCTGCTGCGCAGGAAGTCGCCCAGTTCTCTTCGATCCACACCCCCAGTGTGTACGGGCGTCGCCCTCTCCAGCCAGGTACTGCCGATGCCTGGATGCGCTCCGCGGACAGGCGCAGGCTCGCTGCCATGGACAACACACCCACTCCTCCCTCCCTCGGCCTGCTGGCCGACAAGGTCGCGTTCATCACCGGCGCAGGACGCGGAATCGGCGCCGCAGCGGCACGGCTGTTCGCCCGAGAAGGCGCCCGAGTGCTGCTCGCGGCCCGCACGGAGGCCCAGCTGAAGGCCGTCACCGAAGAGATCAGGGAGGCAGGCGGCACCGCGGACTACGTGGTCTGCGACCTGGCCGACTCGACCAGTGTGCGCGCAGCCGTCGACCGGACCGTGGACCTGTACGGCCGGCTCGACGTGGCCTTCAACAACGGCGCGACGATCCAACGCCCCGGCCCGATGGACGAGTTGCCGGAGAGCGACTTCGACCACCTCTACGACGTGAACCTCAAGGGCGTCTGGGTCGCCATGGTCGCCCAGATCGCCACCATCCGCGCCACCGCCGGAACCGGCGCCATCGTCAACAACTCGTCCGTCGGCAGCCTCATGGGCAACCCCGAACTGCCCGCCTACGGCGCGATGAAGAGGGCCGTCAACAGCCTCACCGAGTCGGCCGCCGTCACCTACGGCCCGGAGGGCATCCGCGTCAACGCCATCGCCCCCGGCAACACCCTCACCGAGATGATCCGGGCCTGGGAAGCGGACTCCCCCGGTCTCCAGGAGCGGCTCACGGCGCATGCCCCGCTGCGCCGCGCGGCCGACCCCGACGAGATCGCCCAGGCGGCGGCCTGGCTGCTCAGCGACCGCGCCTCCTTCGTGACCGGCACGGTCCTGCGGGTCGACGGCGGCGCGCGGGCCTGAGAGTCAAGGGGCCGGAAGATCCGCTAAACAACCGCCTCCCGGCGATTGTGGCGGCGGATGACCAGCCACGTTATCCAGCCGACGCCGATGATGAACCCGAAGCTGATGATCCGGTAGAGCACGACCGTGGCGATGGCGGTGCTGGTCGCGACGCCGCCCGTGACCAGTCCGAGGATCAGCGCGCTGTCGATGAGGCCGAGGCCGCCCGGGATGATCGTGAGAGTCCCGGCGGCCATGCCCGCGCAGAAGGCGAGCAGCAGTTGGGCGTTGCTGATCTGCGTGTCACTGATGGCGTGGAAGCACAGCCACAGACAGCCCGCGTCGAGCAGCCAGTTGAGGACGGCGAAGACGGCGGCGGCGACGGCGTGCCGGGGTTGGAGCCGGGCGGTGCGGAGTTGCTCGATGAAGCCCCGGATGCGGTCGAGGCCCTGGGTCTCGGGCAGGTGCCGCAGCCGGTTGACCCGGGCCAGCGCGGCCCGGGTGGCCGGTTCGACCTTCTCGGGGTGGCGGGTGATGCGCCGGATGCCGACGGTGAGCAGGACCACGGCCAGGCCGAGGGTGACGAGGCTGTGCCACTGGAGGCTGCCGTCGGAGGCGATCGCGGAGATCGCGGTGACGACGGCCAGGGCCGCCGCGGAGAGTATGCCGGACAGCGCGATGCACCAGGAGGCGATGGCGGGCGTGGCTCCGAAGCGCCGCATCTGCTGGTAGTTGAAGTGGGTGGAGAAGGCGGGGCCACCGGGCAGGGTGACGCTCAGCGAGTGGGCGGCGTAGGCGAGGGCGACGTGCCGTTGGATCGGCACGTCCACCCCGGCCGAGCGCAGCAGCCGGCGCTGCATGCGCGCGTAGCAGCCCATGGCGGCCACCTCGGCGACCAGCGCGACGGCGAACCAGTTCAGCCGGGGTGCGCGCAGCTGCGAGAGCGCGGAGGCCAACGACGGCCATCCCAGCACCAGTTCGGTGGTGAACAGCGCGAGCAGGACCGTGATCACCACCGGGCGCAGCCAGCGTCGGGTGCGACGCGGCGCCACGTCTGCCGGTTCGGGTGTGAGGGCGGTGGTGTCCGGAGCGTGCACAGGCAGGACCGTCGATTTCGTGAAGTGAGCGCCAACCGTCGGCGATTCCGGCACCGCTCAGTGCGGGGACGGTGTTCTCCGAGCGGGCGAAGGAGCGGGTGCCGAGGCGGAACTGCGCCAGTTTATCCACGATGGTCCGACCGACCGGAGTGTGCCCCCGGATGCTGATGCCCTGGTGGGTTGTGAGAGCGGGGTTCTACACGGAGTCGGCATGCTCCTGGTCCTGGCTGGTCTCCGCCGCCTTCGGCTCGGACTCGGCGGTGGCACGGCGGCCCGGCAGGACCGCGAGGACGATCAGCGTGCCGGCGGCCATGATGATCCCGCCGACGAGGCTGGTCTGCGCGACACCGTGGGCGAAGGCCTCGTGCACGGCGTCGACCAGTGCCTGCGCCTGCTGCGGTCCGGCCGAGGGTGTCTTCGCGATCTGCTGGGCGACGGCCAGGCCGCCGCCGACGGAGTCCTTGGCGGTGTCCAGCGCGGCGGCGGGGAGGTGTCCGCCGACTAGGTCGGTCAGCCTGTCCTTGTAGGTGGTGCCCAGCAACGAGCCGAGGATGGCGATGCCGAGGGAGCCGCCGAGTTCGAGCGCGGTGTCGTTCGCGCCGCCGCCGACGCCCAGCTCGTTCTCCGGGAAGGAGCTCATGATGGTGTCCGTGGCCGGGGACACGCTCAGCCCGATCGCGAAGCCCAGCAGCATCATCGTCGGCAGGAAGTCGCCGTAGGTGGAGGCCTTGTCGACCTGGGTGAGCAGGAAGACGGCCACGGTGCCGATCACCATGCCGGCCACCACCATCGGCTTCATACCGAGCTTGGGGGTCAGCCGTCCGGTGACCGCGGCGCCGAGGAAGACGGCACCGGCCAGCGGCAGCAGTCGTACGCCGGTCTCCAGCGCGTCGTAGCCGAGGACGAACTGCAGGAACTGCGTGGCGTAGTAGATCGCGCCGAAGGTGCCGAAGAAGAAGAACAGCACGGCCATCATCGAACCGCTGAAGGAGCGCTCGGCGAACTTGCGGACGTCGAGCATGGGGTGCGGGTGGCGCAACTCCCAGGCCACGAAGGCGGGAAAGCCCACGGCGGCGACGACGGCCGCGGTGACCGGACCCGCGCCCCAGCCGAAGTGCGGGCCCTCGATGATCGCGTAGACCAGGCTGCCGACCGAGACGATCGAGAGCAGACCGCCCACGTAGTCAATGCGACTCATCTGCTCCGCCTTGGACGGCGGCACGAGGACCAGGGCGCCGACCACCGCGACGACGGCGATGGGGACGTTGATCAGGAACGTGGAGCCCCAGGCGTGGTCCTCGAGCAGCCAGCCCGCGACCAGCGGGCCGACGGCGATGGCTAGGCCCGAGGTCGCGGTCCAGGCCGTGATGGCCCGCGCCCGCTCACGCTTCGGGAAGATCGCGACCAGCAGGGACAGCGTGGCCGGCATGACCACGGCTGCGCCCACGCCCATGATCGCGCGGGCCGCGATGACCAGTCCGGTCTCGTGTACCAGGCTGCCCATGACCGATCCGCCGGCGAAGATCACCAGGCCGGTGATGAGTGCTCCGCGACGGCTGTACTTGTCGCCGATAGAGCCGAGCACGAGCATCAGCGCGGCGTACGGGACGGTGTAGCCGTCGATGACCCACTGCAGATCACTGCTGCTCAGGCCCAGGTCCGTGGTCATGTCCGGAGCGGCCACGATCAGCGAGGTGTTCGCCATGACCACGATCAGCAGGCTCAGACAGAGCACGATCAGGGCGGACCAGCGCCGGGCGTACGGCCCGGTCATCCTGTCGACGGGTGTGGTGACGACGAGCGGCATCGGAGGCTCCTAGCGGGGACATTAATTGCTCACTGATGTGCAGACTATTTTATTGCCCATCGATGTGCAACTATGCCCGGACGGATCAGCCCCTCCAGGAGGTGTCGAGGTGACCAGCCGCAGCAGCACCAAGGCGCAGGCCACGCGCGCCCGCATCCTGGAAGCGGCCCGTCAGGAACTGAGTCGCGACCCCGACAGCAGCCTCGGCGACATCGCGGAGGCCGCAGGCGTGGCGCGTCGGACCATCTACGGGCACTTCGCGGGCCGGGCCGCGCTCGTCGGCGGCCTTGTGGCGGACGCCGGGGAGGCGGTACGGCGTGCGAGTGCGGCCGTCGCCCGCGCGCCGACACCGGATCCCGTGACCGCGCTGGCCCGCTTCGTCCTCACCCTGTGGCCGGTCGGCGACCGCTTCCGCACGCTCATCACCCTCGCCCACCGCGACCTGGGCCCCGACCGGGTCGGCGCCCTGCTCGGCCCGGCCCGTGACACGGCCGCCGAAATCCTCGCCCGCGGTCAGCAACAGGGCGTCTTCCACACCGTCGTCCCACCCGGCCCGCTCACCAGAGCCCTGGAGGCACACCTGCTGGCGCTGCTGGACAGCGTCAACTCCGGCCTCTGGACCGACGACGGCACGGCCGCCGCCACCGCGGCCCTGATCGCCGTGGGCGTCAACAGCGACCTCGCGACCGCCACGGTCCACCGTCTGCACACCCGCACCGGGCAACCCCAGCCATCCCGTTGAGGAGATAGCCATGCAGCAACACCCGTACGAGTACGGCGACTTCGGCGCCGACACCACCTACCCGTACTACGAGCCCTACGACTCGCCCCCGCCCCGGAGGAACCGCCGCCCGGTCGCCATAGCCGTCGGCGCGCTGCTCGCGTTGCTCCTCGTTCCGGTCGCCGTCGACCGTTTCGCGGCGGCCCAGGTGGAGTCGCGTACGGCCAAGGCGTTCCAGGAGGGCATGCGCACTCCCTCGGCGCCGGAGGTCCACGTGCGGGGCTTCCCCGTGCTGACGCAGCTGGCCTCGGGGACCCTGCGACACGTGGACATCACCGCGCACGACATACCGGCGAGCGACACCACCGGCCCGCTGCCGGTGAGTGAACTCTCCCTGCGTCTGGCCGGGTTGAGGAAGTCCGACGACGACACGGAGGCGCTGGCACGCTCGGCGGACGCGACGGCCCTGCTGACCTACACGGACGTGTCCGATGCCCTGGGCCTCGAGATCTCCCGGGGCGCCCGTCCCGACCAGGTCCGCGCAACCGTCCTCCTGCCTCCCGGTAACGACGTCACTGTGGCGGCGAACGTGTCGGTGCTGTCCGGCAACCGCATCGCGTTCAAGGACTTCCAGGTCACGGGCGGTCTGCTGCCCGAGGTGGGGCGAGTCGCACTCAGCAAGGTCTTCGACCGGCCGATCCAGTTGCGGAACATTCCGCACGGCCTGCACCTGCGCTCGGTCACCACGACGGAGAACGGTCTCAGTGCCCGCCTGTCGGGCGAGTCGGTCACCTTCCGGTCCGACGACGCCTCGCGGAACGACTCGGTGCGCAGCGAGGTGGCGCGGGGCAACTCGCCGTATGGGAAGGGTATTTGAGGCTCAGTCCGCCGCGACGCTCCGCGCGGCCCGCTCGGCCTCCGCCGGTGCGACCTCGTCCACCACGACACGTGCCTGCTTCTCGGGTACACCGGCCGCGATGAGCGCGGCGACCGCCGCGTGGGTCCCGTCGTCCTCCAGTTCCCCGGAGTTGACCTCTTCGAGCAGGGCGACCGTCATGGCTTCAAGACCGGCGCTCAGCACGGCCGGCGGCAGCTGGGTGTGGAAGACGCCGTCGCGCTGTCCTCGGTCCAGGATGGTGGTGGCCGCGCGGCGGGCCGGCGCCAGGACCTCGGTCACGCGCTCCTGGCCCAGGTCGCGGCGGGCCAGCGTCAGGAGGAGGCGGTAGCGGTCCCCCACGGTCCACATCGACAGGACGAAGCGCGCGAACGACCGGTCTGCCGACTCGGCCCCCGACTCCGGCTCCGGCGGCGTCTGGTCGGCGGGCAGCACGCCCAGCAGGGCTTCCGACGCTTCCTCGGCCAGCGCTTCCAGCAGGGCCTCCCGGCCCGGGAAGTGCCCGAACAGGGTGCGTCGCACCACGCCGGACGCGCGGGCGAGTTCCTCCAGGGTGATGTCCGGGTTCCGGCCGAGTTCCCGGCGGGCCGTGGCCAGGATGCGTTCCCGGTTGGAGCGCGCGTTGCGTCGCTGGGGGACACGGGCCAGGGGCTTGGTCACGGACAACCTCGGTGAAGTACGGGAGCTACGGAGCGGGGGGCAAGCGGTACGTCCAGTCTGGCACGGGCCCTGGACCCTACGGCGTCGCGGCGGCACGGCGTCACAGACGGCAACTGATCTCCATGCCGTCCTCGACCGGGAAGGTGACGCTCTGGTAGCCGTTGGCCGGGTCGCGGACATGGTCCAGGTACGGCTTGAGGCTGTCGAGGTCGACGTCGTCGGCCACCACGAGGGTTCCCGGCCCGAGGCGCGACTCCAGCAGGCGCAGCACGGGCAGGCACAGGTCCTTCCAGCCGTCGAGGAGGACGAAGTCGGCAGTGCCTTCGACGCCGGCGAGGGTGTCGAGGGCGTCGCCCTCCAGCACGGTGATCAGATCGTCCAGACCTGCCTCGGCGAAGGCACGCCCGGCGGCGGCGATCTTGTCCTTGCTCAGCTCCGTGGTGATCACTCGTCCGGTGCCGTTGTCGCGCACGGCGGCGGCGAGATGCAGGGTGGAGATGCCGAAGGACGTGCCGAACTCGACGACGGTGGCCGGGCGGGTGGCCCGGACCAGGTTGTAGAGCAGCCGACCGCCGTCGGCGGAGATCGGCATGTAGACCTCGGCCAGGGCGTCGGCCCGTTGCTGAGATGTCGTCCGCTCGAACCCTTCGGGGAGTTCGACGCGGGCGGCGGCGGCCTCGTCGTGCTGAGCGCCGGCGAAGAGGCGGTCGATGACGTCGGCGACCCGGGGGTCGGCCAGAGCATGGGTGAAGGGCATGACTTCAGACTAGACGCAACGTTGCGTCTTATCTAGAAGTCCGCACGACATCCCGCGCCGTCCCGCAGAAGCTCGCACGACATCCCGGAACCGACGATCTCCGCCCGATGCCCGTCAGTAATAGGTGCGAAGGTAGCGATCGAGACGGGACCGGGCCTTGTTCGCACTCAACCCGAGCGCCTTGCCGAGTGCCTCCTCCGACACATCGTCGGCCTGCGCCCCGTACGCGGCCTCCTTGCCGACCCGGGCCGCCATGCGCTCCAGCATGGCCACGGCCTTGAGCGCGGCCACGGGCGCCGTCTCCGCGAGCGCGTCGAGCCGTTCCTCCAACTGCTCCATCAGATCGGAGAGTTCCTCCGGCAACGGCACCGTGCGGCGTTCGACCGCGAGGATGTGTTCCCACCAGTCGTCGTACGCGTCGGAGGTGTCCAGGTCGTCCAGGTCGTGGTCCTCCACCTGGCTCCAGTCGATGGGGTGACTGTCCCCGCGCCAACCGCACGCACAGGAGGCCCGCCAGGCGTCCGCCTTCGGCCGGCCCAACCAGCCGCTGTAGGCCCACCACTCACGCGTCTCGAAGCCACAACTTCCGCTGCCCACGTCCAGATACACCGGTTTCGGCTCACTGCCGTCGGCGAGGACCGCCCCCACGATGCCCTCGTGGGACTCCCCGAACTCCTCACTCTTCCACGCCACAACTCCCCCTTCCGGCAACCCCGCGACGGCCGGACCCGACACTTTGAGTGCCGGCCCGGCCACGCTACGAGAGTGCCGCAGAACGGACATCCGGGAAGGGTGAATTCACCCAACAGGCCGGATTGTTGGGCGGATACGGTCCGTCAGGCGACCGCGGGATCGAGCAGCCCCGCGCGAAGGCGGCGGAGCATACGGCTGATGAGCCGGGACACATGCATCTGGGAGATGCCGAGTTGCTCGCCGATCTCGGCCTGGGTGCGCTCCTCGACGTAGCGCATGTGGATGATCTGCCGCTCGCGCTCGTCGAGTTGGGCGATCAGGGGGGCCAACGAGCTGAGGTCGTCGACCAGTTCCATCCCCGGGTCGTCGGCACCCATGACGTCGGCCAGCACGGTCTCGCCCTCGGCACCGGCGTCGGAGCTCAGCGCCGCGTCGAGCGAGGAGGACGTGTAGCCGTTGGACGCCTTGCGGGCCTCGATGACCTCTTCCTCGGAGAGGCACATCAGCTCGGACAGCTCACGCGTGGTGGGCGTACGGCCGAGGCGCGACCGGAGTTCCTCGGTCGCCTTGGCCAGCTCGACGCGGGCCTCCTGCAGTCGGCGCGGCACATGGACGGCCCAACTGGTGTCGCGGAAGAAGCGCTTGATCTCGCCGACGATGTAGGGGACGGCGAACGACGTGAACTCCACCTGGCGGGAGAGTTCGAAGCGGTCGATCGCCTTGATGAGTCCGATCGTGCCGACCTGGACGATGTCCTCCATCTCGTTGTTGCTGCGGCTGCGGAAGCGCGCGGCCGCGTAGCGCACGAGGGAGAGGTTCATCTCGATCAGGGTGTTGCGCACGTACTGGAACTCGTGGGTGCCCTCTTCCAGCGAGGTCAGCCGGTCGAAGAACTGGCGCGACAGTTCACGCGCGTCCTTCGGGCTCACCTTCGACGGCTCCGCGATCAACGGGAGAGCCTCTCCGGCCGCCACCCGTAGCCCTGCCGTGCCCGGTGCCTCCGCTGCCGTCACGGCTGCCATATCGCCCACCCCATTCGTCCGAACGAACTACCGACATGAGCCCCCTGCCCCGCTTCTCGCGACTCACTCCCCCTCATCCGGTCAAATCCGGGGTACGCACCTCGTTTCCCTCGCCGAAGTACCGGAGGTTCACGCGCCCTTGCGGCCGACCCCCGCGTAGACCCAGTACTCCGACGGCTTCTCCGGGATCTCGTCCTCCGGGTCAGGGCGCCACAGCGGGACGTAGGTCAGGCCGGGTGCGACGAGGTCGAAGCCGTCGAACAGGGCGAGGATCTCCTCGTAGGAGCGCGCGGTGACGGGTGAGGTGGCCTTGGAGCGGTACAACTGGCCCACGGCCGCGGCGGTGTCCGGGCGGTCCTGGTTGGTGGCGTGGCTCAGGGCCAGCCAGCTGCCGTCGGGCAGTGCGTCGCGGAAGGCGGCGACGATGCCGGCGGGATCCTCCGCGGGGGTGATGAAGTGCAGGATCGTGATCATCAGTACGGCGACGGGCTGGTCGAAGTCGATCAACTTCCGTACCTGCGGGGAGGACAGGACGTCGGCCGGTCGCCGGATGTCGCCGTCGACGATGTCCGCGTCCGGGTTGTCGGCGAGAAGGGAGGTGCTGTGGGCCACGGCCACCGGGTCGTTGTCCACATAGACGACGCGCGCTCCGGGGCTGGCCGCCTGCGCGACCTCGTGGACGTTGCCCTGGGTGGGGATGCCCGAGCCGAGGTCGATGAACTGCCGTACCCCGGACTCGACCAGGAAGCGCACGGCCCGGCCGAGGAAGTCCCGGTTGGCCCGGGCCAGGGTGCGCACCTGGGGGTCGATCGCCGTGAACGCGGCCACGGCCTCGCGGTCTATGGCGAAATTGTGGTCACCGCCCAGCATCGCGTCGTACATTCGAGCGACGCTCGCCTTTCCAGGATCGATCCCCTGCGGCAGACCTCCATCATCCGGCACGGCAACTCCCCTTCATCACAAGATCCTTGACGCGTCATCATATAATTGCCGACGATCGCACGGCAGACCGCTTGTCCCCCCACGCCACGCGGCCGGTCCCCACCCGGAAAGGCACGACCCTGCGGAACGAACCGCGCAGTCACCGAGGTGACGCACCCGCCGCCGGGCCCCCACGCCGCAGGCAGGCCTTCGCCCCCGCCGCGGACGTCATCGGCTCGGAGCTCGATCTGCGGCTGACGGGCAGCCATGTCGTGCACGCGCTGACGCCCGGTTTCTGCGACGCGGCGTCGATATATCTGCTGGAGCGGTGGGTTCTCGAGGAGAACGCCTATCCCGCCGTGGATCCGCCGCAGATCGAGGCACGTCGGCTGGCGGTGCGGGTGGGTGCGGAGGCGCCGGAGAGCTGGGACGGTGTGCTGCCGGTCGGCGAGGTGGTCGTCTTCCCTCGCGAGACCCCGTACGCCCGCGCCCTCGCCAGCGGGCACACGCAGATCCTCGACGGAGTGGACAAGCACACCGCCGACCGGCTGCTGGCCTCCGCGGGCGGGGACGCGCAACGGATAGACGACCTCCTCGGGACGGCGTCCTTCCTCGTCGTGCCGCTCCAACTGCGCGGCTCCACCGTCGGGTTCATCGCCTGCACCCGCGGCCCGGAACGGGATCCCTTCCTGCCCGGCGAGGCCGTGGCCGTGGAATCGCTGGCCGCCCGGACCGGTGTCGCCCTGGACAACGCGCGCCGCTACGAACGCGAGCGCCGCACCGCGCTGGCCATCCGCAACAGCCTGCTCCCGGACCCGGCCCAGGCGTTCACCGGCTGCCGTATCGCCCACGGGTATCTCCCCGCGGGACAGGGCAACATCATCGGCGGTGACTGGTTCGACGTCCTGCCGCGCCCCGGCGGCCGGGTCGGTCTGGTCGTCGGCGACGCGATGGGGCACGGCCCCGAATCCGCCGTCGCCATGATCCAGTTGCGTACGGCCGTGCGCACCCTGGCCCGGCTCGACATGGAGCCGGCCGAACTGATGCGTCGCCTCGACGAGTTGGCCTACGACACCCCGGGCGCGTCCTTCGCGACCTGCATGTACGCCGAGTGGGACGCGAAGTCGCACTCCTGCACGCTGGTCGGCGCCGGCCACCCGCCCCCGCTGCTGCGCGGCCCGGACGGACCGGCCATGCCGGTCACCCTCGCCGGGCCGGGGCTGCCCCTGGGGCTCGGCACGGGCAACTACGAGGCCACGGTGCTGACGGTCTCCGAACCGTCCCTGCTCCTGCTGTACAGCGACGGACTGGTCGAGTCCCGGCACGCCGACATCGACCAGGAGATCGCCGGCCTGGCCCGGGCCCTCGACACGGCCGCCGCCGAGCCCGCGCCGTCCGGCGGCCAGGACGCGTTCCCCTCGCTGTGCGAGCGGCTGCTGCGCGCCCCGTCCGCGACGCCCGGAGCAGACGACCGCACCCTGCTGCTCGCCGAGTTGACGCCCGCGACCACCTGAACAGGCCGCGGGCGTCCTCGCCCCCTCCATTCAACTGGCTTCAGTAGCCGATGGACAGCGTGGCCCACACGGCCTTCCCGCCGGTGAGCGCCGACCGGTCGACCCCCCAGGTGTCCGCGACCGCCTGCACGATGAACAGCCCGCGTCCGCTCTCGTCGTCGGCGCACGGATCGCAGCTGGGCAGACTGCTGCCCGCGTAGTCGTGGTCGTGCACCTCGATGCGCAGACAGCGGTCGTCGACGAGCCCGATTCCGCACAGGAGCCGTGTGCTGGGTGTGTGGCACACCCCGTTGGTGGCCAACTCCGAGATGAGCAGCACCGCGTCGTCGCGCACCTCTTCGGGCACGCGCCACTTGGTCAGCTGTGCGCCCATGGCGTGCCGGGCGACCCGGACGCCGGAGCGGTGCGCCGGGAGTTCCAGCCAGTGCGCCAGATCCGGGCTGGCGACGTCTAAGAGCTGCGGGGAGGGAGTCGTGTGGGGGGACACGGTGGTTCGCCTTCCATCGGGGGGCGGACGCAGGCGGGAGACGCACGGAGTCAGCAACTGGCCGACCGGACTTGGGGTGTTCCGGCGGGCGGCCTAGATCGCTCACACAAGTAACTATGCCCATAGCTCAGTTCAAGCTGCAACCGACTCCCTGATAATTTCAGAACGGCGGTTTCCGTCTGGTGGCATCATCAAGTCGCTGTCAGACTAATACTGGTGACAGTCCCTCAGGAGGTTGGGCGTGAGCGAAGCTCGTTCGGGCACCGGCACCGGTGCGCCCACGGTTCTCCGCATGATCCTCGGCCGCCGGCTGCAGGAGCGGCGACAGGGTGCGGGCGTGTCCCTGGAGGACGCCGCCAGGGCCCTGCGGGTCAAGTCCCTGACCATCCGCCGGCTGGAGAAGGCCGAGGTCGGCCTCAAACCCCTCTATGTCGAGAAGCTCCTTGAGACCTACGGCGCCGACCGCCAGGAGATCGAGGAGTTCGTCGCCCTCGCCGAGCGAGCCAACCAACCCGGCTGGTGGCACGACTACCGTGATGTGCTGCCCGGCTGGTTCACCGCCTATGTGAGCCTGGAGACCGGCGCCAAGACCCTCCGTACCTACGAGCCGCACTACGTGACGGGACTGCTCCAGACGTACGACTACGCGCGTGGCGTACTGAGCGGCGGCTTCCCGAACGACAACGACGAAGACCTGGAACGGCGGGTGCAGTTACGCCTGCACCGCCAGAGTCTGCTGGAGAGGCCGGACGCGCCCACGCTGTGGGCGGTGCTGGAAGAAGCCGTGCTCCACCGGGTGGTGGGCACCCCCGCGGTCATGCGGGACCAGATAGACCGGCTCCTCGAGGTCTCGGAACTGGACCACGTCAGCGTTGACATCGTCCCGTTCTCGGCGGGTGCCCACGTCGGGGCGTGCGCACCCTTCACCTATTTCCGGTTCGAGGAACCGGAGCTGCCCGACATCGTCTACAGCGAGATCCTCTCCGCCTCCATGTACCTGGACCAGCGATCCGATGTCGTGGCCCATCTGGAAGCGCACAACAGGATGTCGCTGCTGACCTCGTCCGCGGACAGCAAGGCGCTCTTGAACCGCATGCGCAAGGAGTACTCATGACCACCACCGACGACATGGTCTACAACGGGATGCCCGCGTCGAACCTCGGCGAGCAGGGCTGGGAATGCCCTTGGAGCGGTCCCAACGGCGGTCAGTGCGTGGAGACGAAGCAGCTCGCCGACGGCCGTATCGCGCTGCGCCAGTCGACCGACCCCGCCGGACCCGCGCTGATCTACACGCCGCAGGAGATGGCCGCGTTCGTCGCCGGAGTCAAGCGGGGCCTCGCCGACCATCTGATGGCCGGCTGAACAAGACCACGGGCGTGGGGAATTGGAGCCGGCCCGGCTGCGACCTGCCCGAGACGCCGAAGAACACCACTTGAGAGGGAGAGCATGACCAACGCCCACGCCGCGCGGGAGATCGACACCAGCAGGCCGCACTCCGCCCGCATGTACGACTACTACCTGGGCGGCAAGGACCACTTCGAGGTCGACAAGCAGGCGGCGGAGACGGTCGCGGCGGCCTATCCCGCCATCTTCGTCTGCGCCCGCGAGAACCGTGCGTTCATGCACCGGGCCACCCGTGTCCTGGCCAGGGAGCACGGCATTCGCCAGTGGCTCGACATCGGCACGGGCATCCCCACCGAGCCGAACCTGCACCAGGTCGCCCAGTCCGTGGTCCCCGAGGCTCGCGTGGTCTACGCCGACAACGACCCCTTGGTCCTGAAGTACGCCGAGCGGCTGATGCGCAGCACCCGGCAGGGCCGCACCACGTATGTACAGGCGGACGTCAACGACCCCGAAACCCTTCTGAACGCCCCCGAGTTGGCCGAGATCCTGGACCTCGACAAGCCGGTCGCACTCTCCCTCAACGCGCTTCTGCACTTCGTCACCGACGCCCAGGACCCGTACGGGCTCGTGGCCCGCCTGCTGTCGGTTCTCCCTTCGGGCAGTGCCCTGGCCATCAGCCACTGCACGCCCGACTTCGATCCCGCCACCTGGGAGAAGGTGACCTCGATCTACAACAACGCCGGGACACCGGTGCAGTTCCGCTCCCAGAAGGACGTCTCCCGCTTCTTCACCGGGCTCGAACTGCTTGACCCCGGCGTCGCCGTCGGCCACCGCTGGCGCCCCGACGCCGCCGACGAGGGCGCCGTCACGGCGGAGCCGCCCACGGACGCCGAGGTCAGCCTGTGGACCGGGGTGGGCATCAAGCCGTAGCCCCTGCCACAGGACTCCAACGACGTTACGTGCGGGAAACCTTGACGATGGCGGTGCCGGATGCCACGATTCCGGCGCCGCCATGTTTGCGTAAACATCTCCACGGAGCGACTCGGCCGACAGATCGGCCGAGCGTTCCGACCGTTTGATGTTTACGTAAACACCGCGTCGCGGCCGGTGGAGGAGGGAGGACAGGAGGCTCCCGGTGAGCAGGGCCCACCGTGCCCGTACTCCCCCACCAACACCGTGCCCACCGGGACTTGGGACGACGAGCCGACATCACCCGTCCCGCCCGGTACCTGTTCCGACGGCCGCTCAGCCGCGCGCAGGCCTCGCCATGCGCCGAGTCGCCATTCCTGAAAGGGCAAGTCGATGCGCACCAACCCCGCCAGAACCCGCCTGCGGGCCACCTTCGTAGCTGTCGCGATCGCCGCGGTCACCGGCGCCACCCTGGCCGGCAGCCCCGCCTCCGCCGCGCCGAGCACGAACACGTCCCAGTTCAAGGGCGTCAACTGGGCCGACCCGCGCGACAATTACGCCGACGACCCGGTCGTCCTGTCCGGCCTGTCGCTCTCCGACAGCTACGCCCAGACGTACACCAAGGCGACCCGCGTCATCGCCGCGTTCCGCGCCAACCTCGGCGCCAACACAGTGCGGCTGCCCATCAACCCGTACACGGTGAACGGCAGTTACTGGAAGTCGTACCGCGGGGTCATCGACGCGGCGACGGCGCAGGGCTTCAAGGTCATCGTGTCGTACTGGGAGGGGACGGGCGCCAACAAGGACGGCTTCATCGACGACCCGGCCACGTACTGGCCCATGTGGGACACGGTGGTCAAGGCCTACAAGCACAACGAGCGGGTCTACTTCGAGCCGATGAACGAGCCCCACGGCTACACGGACGCCGAGTGGGCCGACCTCGCCGCCAAGTGGCTGGACACCTACTCCTCGGTGCCGCGCAACCGGGTCTTCGTCAGCGGCGCCGGCTACAACGACCACGTCACCACGGTCTGTGCCGACCCGCGCCTGAAGGGCACGTACCTCTCGCTGCACCACTACGGGTTCTGGAAGAGCTACGCCACCTACGACCAGTGGGTGAGCGACCTCAAGGAACGCCTCGGCGACTGCGCGAACCGCACCGTGGCCGACGAGTTCGGGGCCCCGATGACCACGGGCCTGAACTACAACGTGCCGACGCCCGACGACAATTCGGTCAACTTCATCCAGGCCGACACCGACGTCTTCCGCGAGCTCGGCATGGGGTCGGTCTACTGGCCCGGTCTGCGCACCGACGACACCTACTCGATCCAGAAGCTCATCGGCGACGCCGCCCGCCCCTGGCTGGTCACCACCAACCAGTCCGGCGCCGATCGCCTCGCCTGGGCCTGGGGCCGCGGCAGGCCGGTCAAGTCCTGACCGAGTGACGACCCGATCCGTGTCTCCCTTGCGGCGGGGACACGGATCGGGTGCACCCGATCCTCAGCGCGAGTCCGCCGCATTGCGCCGTGATGCCGGAATGGGGTGCCGCATCGGAACGGTCGCCGCCGTCGATGCGATCAGTACGGTGGCGACGGCATCGTCCGCGTTCGTAAGCCGGTGCTCCTTCGACGAGTCGAAATGCACGGAATCCCCGGCACCGAGTTGCAGCGTCACACCCGAAATATCGACTGCGATCGCCCCCGACACCACGTGCAGCCATTCCTCACCGACGTGCCGGGCGGTCTTGGTGTGTTTGCCTGCCGCCAATTCGACCCGGATGACGGACATCGTTTCGCGGGGGCCGCTCAGTACCGTGTAGCGGCCGTCCTGCCCGTCACGCGTCATCGCCGCGTCGGCGCGCACCAGATGGAAGTCGTCCTGATCGGGTTCCTGCACCAACTCGCTGATGGATACGCCGTACACGCGGGCGATCTGCAAGAGGCTGCCGATGGACGGCTTGCGTACGCCCTTCTCCAGGCGCGAGAGATGCGCCGAGGAAATGCCGGTCTGTTCGGCGAGTGTCGTCAAGGTGATGCCACGCTCGCTGCGCATGTCCTTGAGACGTTGGGCAACCCACAGATCAGTGTCCTCGATCGACATTCCCGCACGATAACATGCCCCTGAGGCAATAGAACCCGCCTGCCAGGCACATCGGACGGCCTCCCTCTATACGAGGTTCAGCGACTCCCGCGCGAGTACGTCCGGGCTCGTCAGCAGCCCGACATGGGTGACATCGGACAGCGCGACGACCCGGAATCCACGTTTCTCCGCCGAGGCGGCGATGTCGGTGAACAGGGCCTGGTCGGCGCAGTAGACATAGCTGACGGGCCTGCTGGCCAGAACCTCTTCGCTGCCGGGACCGAGCGGCTCCGCGTGGGTGAACCGCGGCATCGGTGTCAGCCTGCCCGCAAGCCACGCCACCCCGTCGTCGTCCGCGCCGAGCAACCCGGGGTCGAGCGGTGCCACCTCCCACTCGGCGGGCCCCGGCGATTCGGCGAACGCCGGCCCCAGCCACGGCAGCATCGTGAACGCCGACTCACCGGTGACGGGGGCGAAGGCGTCCGCGTACACCACCTGCCCGACACGATCGGCGGCGAGTGCGGCGGCCCCGGTGATCACCATCCCGCCGTAGCTGTGCCCGACCAGGATCGCGTCCTCCACCCGCTCGAATTCGAGGAGTTCGGCGATTTCTCGCGCGTGCATGCTCAATCCGACGTCCGGCGACGAGAGTTGGCGCCGCTCGGCGAGGCCGGTCAACGTGGGCGTGAGAACCGTGTGGCCCGCGCTCTCCAGCAGGGGGCGCAACCGGCCCCACACCCAGCCGCCACCCCATGAACCGTGTACCAGCACGAACGTCGCCATGGCCCGCTCCTCCTGAGACTCCAGAGCCCTCGCTCTTTCCCACAGGGTCACGGCCCGGCTCACCCAAGTCAACCTCATGGGCAAAATAAGTTGCCTCACAGGCCGCACGGTCGACCACCCAGGGGGACGTCACAGCATCGCGAGCCCCGGTTCGCGCAGGATCTCCGCGGTGTCGGCCAGCAGCTCGGAACCCTGCCGACCGTCCATGAGCCGATGGTCGAAGGAGAGCGCCAGTTGGGCGACCCACCGGGGCTCGATGCGTTCGTCTCCGTTGTCGCCCTGGACGACCCAGGGCATACGGCGGACAGCACCGACGGCGAGAATCGCGGCCTCTCCCGGGTTGAGGATGGGGGTGCCGGTGTCCACGCCGAACACACCCACGTTGGTCAGCGTGACGGTGCCGCCCGTCATGTCCTGCGGCGAAGTCCGGCCGGCTCGGGCGGTCGTGGTGAGGGCCGCCAGCGCCTGGGCCAGTTCGTGCAGCGACATCCGGTCCGCGCCCTTGATGTTCGGCACGACCAGACCGCGGTCCGTCGCTGCCGCCACACCGAGGTTGACGTAGTGCTTCAACACGATCTCCTGCGCGAACTCGTCCCAACTGGCGTTCGCCTCAGGGTTCTTGGCCAGCGCGATCAGGAAGGACCGGGCGAAGAACAGCAGGGGCGTCACCCGCAGTTCGCGGAACTCCCTGCGCCCGGCGACGAGTTCACGAAGGCGCATGGTGGCGGTGACGTCGACGGTGATGAATTCGGTGACATGCGGTGCGGTGAAGGCGGAGGCGACCATGGCGGCGGCCGTATGCCTGCGTACGCCGCGGATCGGAATGCGGGTTTCAGAGGCCTGGGATGTGGTGGGGGCCGAGGTGGTCTGCGGGGCCGCGCGTCGGGCGGCCTCGTGGACGTCCTCGCGGGTGATGGTGTTCCCGGGGCCGGTCGGGGCGACGGTGGCGAGGTCGACTCCGAGGTCCTTGGCGAGTTTGCGGACCGGTGGTTTGGCCGCCGTTCGGGCAGCGGCTCGGTTCGGGCCGTCGCCCTCGACACGGTGAGGTGCATGGGCGGGGCGCCTTCTGCGGCGGCCGGTGCCCGATTCCTGCGGACCGTATCCGACCAGCAGGGCGGCCTGTTGCGGGTCCGGCTGCCGCGCCCTCCCTCCGACCGCCACTTCTCCCGACGGGTCGGTGTCGATCGTGATGAGCGGCTTGCCGACCGCGAGCAACTCCCCCACGTCCGCGTGGAGGGTGCTGACCACGCCGGCGTAGGGCGAGGGGAGTTCGACGGCGGCCTTGGCCGTCTCCACCTCGACGAGGATCTGGTTGACCTCGACGGTGTCGCCGGGCCGGACCGACCAGGCGAGTATCTCCGCCTCCGTCAGGCCCTCGCCGACGTCGGGGAGCAGGAACTGCTGCGGGCTCGTCACGGCGGGGCCTTTCCTAGTAACTCAGGCTGCAGTCAATGGCGTTGAGGATCCGGTCGACACCGGAAAGCCAGTCCGACTCCAGCCGGCTGGGCGGATAAGGGGTGTCGTATCCGGTCACCCGCACGACGGGTGCTTCGAGGAAGTGGAACTCCTCGTCCTGCAGCCGTGCGGCGACCTCCGCACCGAACCCGTGCGAGAAGGCGGCCTCATGGGCGACGACGGCCCGCCCGGTGCGGTGCACGGACGCGCGGACGGTCGCGACGTCCCACGGAGACAGACTGCGCAGGTCTACGACCTCCACGCTGTGGCCCTCCTCCGCTGCGGCGTCGGCCGCCTCCAGGGCGACCGGCACGGTCGGGCCGTAGGCGATCAGCGTCACGTCCGTCCCCTCGCGGCGGACGGCGGCCCGCTCCAGCGGGAGGTCGGGGGCCGGGCCGACCTCTCCCTTGGTCCAGTAGTGCCGTTTGGGTTCGAGGAACACCACGGGGTCGTCGTCGGTCACGGCCTGCTGGATCATGTGGAACGCGTCGTGCGGGGTCGAACAGGTGACCACCTTCAGCCCGGCCGTGTGGGCGAAGTAAGTCTCCGGTGACTCCGAGTGGTGCTCGATCGAGCCGATGCCTCCGCCGTAGGGGATGCGGATCACGACGGGCAGGGAGATGCGGCCCGCCGAGCGGTGCCGGAGTTTGGCGAGTTGGGTGATGATCTGGTTGGCGGCCGGGTAGACGAAGCCGTCGAACTGGATCTCGCAGACGGGCCGGTAGCCGCGCATCGCGAGTCCGATCGCCGCGCCGACGATGCCGGCCTCCCCCAACGGGGTGTCGACCACCCTCAGTTCGCCGAACTCCTTGCGCAGTCCGTCCGTCACGCGGAACACACCGCCGAGCCGGCCGATGTCCTCGCCCATGAGCAGGACTTGGGGATCGTCGGTCAGGGTTTGGCGCAGACCGTCGTTGAGGGCCTTCACCATGGAGGTGCTCACTTCCGTTCTCCGTCCTGCGGCCCCCTGGAGACGAACTCCATGTGCTCGCGCAGCTGTTGGCGCAGATCGGCGGGCATCTGCGCATAGGTGTGCTCGAAGGGGGAGGACGCGTCGGGTTCGGCGAGTCCGCGGCAGCCGCTGCGCAGTCGTTCAGCCAGGTCCCGCTCACGCTGTTCGAGGTCGGTGAAGTACTCGTCGGTCACAGCGCCTACGGCCTGCAAGTGGGTGCGCAGTCGCTCCAGCGGGTCTCGGGCCGTCCAGTCCTCGGTCTCCTCTGCGGGGCGGTACCGGCTCGCGTCGTCAGCCGTGGTGTGGGCGTTGACGCGGTAGGTGACGGCCTCGATGAGTGTCGGACCGCCACCCGATCGCGCCTGATCCAGCGCCTGGCGTGTCGCGGCGAGGCAGGCCAGTACGTCGTTGCCGTCCACGCGGATGCCCGGAAAGCCGTATCCGGCGGCTCGCCTGGCCGCGGGGATCTGGCTCTGCACGCTGTAGGGCGCGGAGATGGCCCACTGGTTGTTCTGGCAGAAGAAGACGACGGGCAGGTTCTGCGCGGCGGCCCAGATGAACGCCTCGTTCGTCTCGCCCTCGCTCAGCGCGCCGTCGCCGAGAAACGCGAGCACGGCCGTATCGCGATCGGGTTCGCCCGAGGCGGTGCTGCCGTCCCGGTACAGGCCCATGGCGTAGCCGACCGCGTGCAGGGTCTGCGCCCCGATGACCAGCGTGTACAGGTTGAAGTGGTGCTCGTAGGGATCCCAACCGCCCAGCGTGGTACCCCGGAAGAGCCCCAACAGGGAGACCGGGTCGAGCCCGCGGCACCAAGCCACGCCGTGCTCCCGGTAGGTGGGAAAGACCATGTCCTGGCCGCGCAGCGCGTGCGCCGCACCGACCTGTGCCGCCTCCTGCCCGCGCAGCGAGGGCCACAGCCCCAACTCGCCCTGCCGTTGCAGCGCGATGGCCTCCGTGTCCAGCCGACGGGCCAGCACCATGTCGCGGTAGAGGGCGGGGAGGTCGACGGTCGCCATGTCCAGGGGAAGCCTGACGTCCGCGCTCAACTTCCCTGACGGATCTAGCAGTTGTACAGGCGGATCGGCCAGCGATGTGTCCGACGGCGGGTGTTGTACGGCGTGTGCCATGCGTCTTCTCTTTCCGGGCGATGCTCTCGACGTGGAGCGCGGGTCAACGGGCTTTCTCCGTAAGGGGATTCAGCGCGGGGGCATGCGCAGGGCGCCGTCGAGGCGGATGACCTCGCCGTTGAGCATCGGGTTGTCGAGGATGTGGGTGACGAGGGCTGCGTACTCGTCCGGTGAGCCGAGACGGGACGGATGCGGTACGGCGGCGCCCAGTTGGGTGCGTGCCTTCTCCGGCAGTCCCGACAGCAGCGGGGTGTCGAACAGCCCCGGCGCGACGGTGACGACGCGGACGGCCGAGTCGGCGAGATCCCTGGCCGCGGCCAGGGTGAGCGAGGCAACCCCGCCCTTGCTCGCCGCGTACGCGGCCTGGCCGATCTGCCCGTCGTAGGCGGCGATCGACGCGGTGCACACGATGACGCCTCGGTCACCGTTGTCCGGGGTGTTGCCGGCCATGACGGCGGCAGCGGCGGCGAGCACGTGGAAGGTGCCGAGCAGGTTGATCTCGACCACGCGCCGGAAGTCCTCGGCGGGCAGCACTCCCCGCTTGCTCAGGATGCGGCCGGGCGTCGCGACGCCGGCGCAGTTGACCGCCGCGCGCACCGGCCCATGACCGGCCGCGTACGCGAAGGCCCGCCGTACCTGGTGGGGATCGGTCACATCCGCCGCGACGAAGTGGGCGTGCTCCCCCAACGCATCGGCTGCGGCCTCCCCTTGACCGCCCGGAAGGTCCAACAGCACGACGGTACGGCCCTGTCGGTGCAGCCGGTGGGCGGTCGCCCGCCCCAGCCCCGAGCCGCCTCCCGATATGACGGCAACAGCATCGCGATGCGCCATGGCGCCCGCCTTCCTCAAGTTCGTTGGAAACGTGATGTGTTCAGGAGTCGGCGAGATGGCGGCTGATGACCATGCGCTGGATCTGGTTGGTCCCCTCGAAGATCTGGGTGATCTTCGCCTCGCGCATATAGCGCTCCACCGGGTGCTCACGGACGTATCCGGCACCGCCGAGCACCTGGACGGCGTCGGTGGTCACGGCCATGGCCGTGTCCGTGGCGATGAGTTTGGCCATGCTGGCCTGCCGGCCGAACGTCTGGCCGGAGTCCTTGCGGCGCGCGGCGGCGAGGTAGGTGGCGCGGGCGGCTTCGGTGCGCGCCGCCATGTCGGCGAGCAGGAATCCGACACCTTGGTGCTCGATGATGCGACGGCCGAACGTCCGGCGTTCGCGTGCGTAGTCGACCGCGTGGTTGAGCGCGGCCTGCGCGATCCCGACCGCGACCGCGGCGATGCCGAGTCGGCCGGCGTCGAGTGCGGACAGCGCGATCTTCAGGCCCTGGCCGGGCTCGCCGATCAGCCGGTCGCCCGGGATGCGCACATCGTCGAAGTTCATCAGCGCGGTGGTCGAACTGCGCAGCCCCATCTTGCGCTCCGGAGCGCCCGCGCTCAGACCGGGTGACCGGGCGTCCACGTGGAAGCAGGAGATGCCGTCGCGCGGATCTGGGGACGTGCGCAGAAAGACGGTGTAGAAGTCGGCCTGGCCACCATGGGTGACCCAGGCCTTGGTGCCCCGGGCCACCCACGCCTCGCCGTCGCGTCTCGCGCCGGCCCGGATGGCACTGGGGTCGGAGCCCGCGTGCTCCTCGGACAGGCAGTACGCGCCGAGGGCGGCGCCGCTCAACTGCCGTGGCAGCAGCGTCTGTTGCTGTGTCGCGGAGCCGAAGGCGGAGACGGGGTGGCACGACAGGGTGTGGACGCTGACGCCGACGGCCACGGCGGCCCACCGCGCGGCGAGCTCTTCGAGTACTTGCAGGTAGACGGCGTAGGGCTGGCCCCCTCCCCCGACGTCCTCGCCGAACGGAAGGGTCAGCAGCCCCGCTTCGCCCAGGAGGCCGAACACCTCACGCGGGAAGCGGCCCTCCTCCTCGAACCGGTCCGCACGCGGGGCGAGTTCCTTGTCCGCGATCTCGACCGTCAGTTCCAGTAGCTCCCGGGCTTCGCCGGAGGGCAGTTCGCGCTCAACCTTCACCGCTGGGTCCCTTCCTCACGTCCTCGAACGGCGGTCGCCGACCAGTTACAGGCGTTGCCAGTGGAGCGGCGGGACCCAGGCCATGGCAATTAAGTTGCAGGTATCTTGCATGCGATGCAAAAAAGTGGAGCCAGG
The DNA here is from genome assembly GCF_000716435.1 of Streptomyces xylophagus. Classification (GTDB taxonomy): domain Bacteria; phylum Actinomycetota; class Actinomycetes; order Streptomycetales; family Streptomycetaceae; genus Streptomyces; species Streptomyces xylophagus. Next base: position 290,356 of record NZ_JNWO01000002.1, on the reverse strand, counting down.
ACATGCAGGCGCGCAAAGAACAGGCACCAGTAGGAGGACGAGCGCATGACCGACACGGAACTCATCGACAGCGTCGACCGCGCGATTCTCGATCTGCTGGTCGAGGACGGCCGCCGAACGATGACGGAGATCGCGGAGCGGGTCAGCCTCTCCCCGTCGGCGGTCAAACGCCGGGTCGACCGGCTGGAGCGGGTCGGAGTCATCTCCGGCTACACGGTCACCCTCGACCACGGAAAACTGGGGGCCGGTTTCGAGGCCTTCGTCGAGCTGCGGTTCGCCGGCGACGTCAAGGTCGAGGCGATCACCATGGCCGCCACCAGCGTGCCGGAGGCCCTGGAGGTCTTCACCGTCGCGGGCGACCCCGACGCCCTGGTCCGCGTCCGGGTGGCAAACGTGCAGCACTTGCGAGACGTCATCGACCGTCTCCGGCGCACCGGCGCCGTGATCGGCACGAAGACGCTCATGGTGCTGGGCGCATGGCGCAGGGGTGACTGAACCGGCGAGCGATGTACCCATGAGGCAAATAATCTTGCCTCTGAGGTTGACACGGGGCGAAGGATGGTTGCAGCCTGAAAGAAATTCCTCGTGACCGCCCACCGGAAAGGACCTGCCGATGTCCATCACCGCCGGCAGCAACGACATCGACTTCGACAACGCCGAGGAACTGGACATTCCCCGGCTGGCGGAGAGCCGCGGCACCATCGAGGCCGAACGCGCGCACCGCAAGCGGCAGTTGGCCGCCGCGTTCCGGATCTTCGCCCGCTACGGCTACGACGAGGGCATCGCCGGACACATCACCGCGCGGGACCCGGAGTTCCCCGACAGGTTCTGGGTCAACCCGTACGCGGTGCACTTCTCCAAGATCCGCGTCAGCGACCTGCTGCTCATCGACGAAGAAGGCCGCGTCATCGAGGGCGACCGCAGGACCAACAAGGCTGCCTTCTGGATCCACTCCTCCATCCACCACGCCCGTCCGGACGTCGTGGCGGTGGCGCACGCCCACACCATCCACGGCAGGGCCTTCGCGTCACTGGACCGGCTCCTGGATCCGATCGTGCAGGAGTCCTGCGCCTTCTACGACGACCACGTCCTGTTCGACGAGTACAAGGGCCTGGTCCTGGAGAAGACCGAGGGCGAGCGGATCGCCGCCCGCCTCGGCGATCGGAGGGCGGCCATCCTCCGGCATCACGGCCTGCTGACGGTCGGACGGTCCGTCGAGGAGGCCGCGTGGTGGTTCATCAGCATGGAGCGCGCCTGCCAGATGCAACTTCTCGCCGACGCCGCCGGCAAGCCGCGCATCATGACCGAGGAGGAAGTCACCCTGGCCCACCGGCAGTTCAGCAACGCCAACATGGCCCGCCACAACTTCAACCTGCTGGCCGACCTCGTGGTGGAGGAAGAGCCCGACGTGCTGGAGTGAGCCACCGGGAGCACGGCCGAGGGCGGCGGGGACGAACAGCGGTCCAGGCGGTGCGAACCGAGTGCTCGACGGGGAAGACGACGTAGACGCTGTACAGAACGGCATCGGCCTGTAACGGTACTTCCTGCCCCGGGAGTTCACCGAGGACGTCGCCCGCCCCACGACCTCGTTCCACATCTGCCCAAGAACAGACCGCAGGAGGAAACGACATGCCCCTCACCCATCACGTGCCCGGGCTGCCCTTCACCCTCGCGTCGTCATCGGGCGAGGCGTGGACCATCGACGAGGCGACCGGCACAGTGACCGCCACTGCGGCTCCCCGCAGCGACATCTTCATCGACCCGGGAGCCGACTCACAGCTCAACGCCGAGTCCATGCTCAACGCGGCGACCCTGGTCGGCGTCCCGCCGGACGGCGACTTCCAGTTCAGCGCGCGCCTCACCGTCGAGTTCGCCTCCACCTACGACGCCGGCGTGCTGCTCCTGTGGATCGACGACCGCCACTGGGGCAAGCTCTGCTTCGAGTACTCCCCCGACGGCGAACCCATGATCGTCTCCGTGATCACCCGCGGTGTCTCGGACGACGCCAACGCCTTCGTGGTCGACGGGCGGACGGTATGGCTGCGCGTCTCCCGGATCGACCAGGCATTCGCCTACCACGCCTCCCTCGACGGCAAGACCTGGCGGATGATCCGCTTCTTCGCCGTCGGCGACGCGTCCACGCCGGTCTCCATCGGCTTCGAGGCGCAGTCACCGACCGGCGACGGCTGCGTCGTCTGCTTCGACGACATCCGCTTCACCTGCGAGCGCCTGCGCGAACTGCGCGACGGCTCGTGACTCGAGGCACGGCAGACGGACTGGACCCGAGGGCGATCACCTACGTCGTCATCTCGGCCTGCACCGGCTGGTCCTGGACGAACTCGGCTCCTCACGCCTCCGGCACGTAGTGCTTGCCGTCACCCCGTCGCTCCTCCGGCGGCAGATTCCGCAGCGGCGTCTCGACCGGTCCTACGGCGAGACCCCGGACCCGCTGCCAACCGGCCCTGGCCCGTGGGTGGTAGCGCCGCTCGAACGGCACCAGGTGCCAGCCGAGTGCGACGGTACGGCCCAGCAGCCACAGCCCTAGCGCGCTCCGACGCGACCAGCGGTAGCCCAACTTGGCGCGCACCGCGGGCGGATACATCCCGACCGTGAGCCATACGAAGGGCCGCGTCACCGGTACACGAAGCACCCTCCACACCACGTCCGGCAGCCACCTCAGCACGGGTGGCTTGCCTATGCGGCGGATGTCCAGCACGGCGCGTGCCGCCCGGTTGTCCTCCAGGACGTCGGCGCACATCCGCTCGAAGTACGCGGTGAATCCTGACCAGTCGGCCGGAGCGGGCCGGTCGCTGACCCCGTAGAGCCGGTACCACTGCAGGCTCTCGACATAGAGCTGCTCCTTCTGTACAGCCGTCAGCGGCCGGCCGAAGTACTGGCACACCAGCACCGGGACCATGACGAAGGTCGCGTGTGCCCAGAAGAAGGTGTCCGGGTCGAGCGCGTGATAGCGGCGGCCCCGGCTGTCGATCCCCTTGATGTCGACGTGGTAGTCGCGCACCGCGCGGGCGGTTCGGGCCGCGTCCGGGCCGTCGTAGATCACCCCGGCGATCGGGTAGAGCGAGCGCAGCAGCCGCTCCCAGCGCTCCTCGAAGAACTGCGAGTGCTCCTCGACTCCGGCGCCGAGGGCGGGATGCATGTTCTGCAGGGACCCTGCCCAGAGGCCGATCAGCATGCCCCGCCAGTCGCTGAAGTACCGCCAGGCCACTGACGACGGACCGAGCGGCTCGGGCGTCCGGCGGTCGCCGGGTGTGGTCACTGGTCCTCCAGGCTGCGAGTTGTTCTACAAGGCCCACGAGCGGTACAGCCGCCGTTCCTCCGCAACAGTTCGCCGAGCCGGGCCTGGCCGGACAACCTGTTGATCAGTTCCAACGTCTTGGTGGGCATGAGTGGCCGGCACGTCCCGGAGTGTGTCGGCGACGCTGATGACGCGAGCGTAGTTGCCGGGAGCGGGGGCGGGCGCATGCCGCGTCGAAGATGCAGTCGGTGACGACTGTCGTACGGTTGCCACTCGGGGTTGGTGGCCAAAGGGGGAGAAATGGCTTTTTCTGGTGACGAGTTGACGCAGACGTTGCCCGGCATCCTGCGGGAGCACTCGGCCCGGATCGGCGCCAAGACCGCCTACCTGGACGACCGACGCGCCGTCACCTATCGGGAGTTGGAACAGCGCACCGCCCGACTGGCGGGACATCTCGTACGGCTCGGGGTGGAGCGTGGGGACCGGGTCGCGATCCATCTGGGCAACCGGGTGGAGCTGGTGGAGACCTGGCTCGGTGTGTTGCGCGCCGGGGCGATCGGTGTCCTGCTCAACCCCGGTGCCTCGGAAGAGGAGTTGGCGTACTTCCTCGACGACAGCGGTGCCGTGGCGGTCGTGAGTGAGGAACCGCTGGCCCAACTGGCCGCCGTGCAGCGGGTGATCGTCGTCGGGCAGGAGGAACCGGTCGATGGTGCGGTCGCGTTCGAGAGCCTCGCCGGGACGGACCCGACCACCGCGCCCCGGGACGATCTCGGGCTGGACGAGCCGGCCTGGATCCACTACACCTCGGGCACGACCGGGCAGAGCAAGGGCGTTGTGTCCACGCAGCGTTCGGCGCTGTGGTCGGTGACGGCGGCCTACGTGCCGGCGTACGGGCTGGAGCAACAGGACCGGTTGCTCTGGCCGGTGCCGATGTTCCACGCCCTCGGCCACTCCGTGTGTCTGCTGGGCGTCGTCTCGGTCGGTGCGACCGCGCGCGTCCTCGCGCCGGGCGCGAATGTCGCCGAGGCGCTCACCGCCGAGCCGTTCACCATCCTGGGCGGGGTCCCCGCGACCTACCGGCTCCTGCTGGAGTCGCTGCGGGAGACGGCGCGTCCGGTGCCGGCGTCGCTGCGGGTGTGCATCAGCGGTGGGGCGCCCTGTTCGCCTGAACTGCGGGCCGAGGTCCAGCGGGTCCTGGCCGCTCCCCTGCTCGACGGGTACGGCTCCACGGAGACCTGCGGAAAGATCGCGGTCGAGCGGCTCGACGGCCCCCTTGACGACTCCTCGCGCGGTTTTCCGCTGCTGGTGCTGGACGTCCGGATCACCGACCCGTCCACCGGTGCGGAGGCCGGCGACGGGGACGAGGGCGAGATCTGGGTGCGCGGTCCCGGTCTGATGGCCGGCTATCACAACCGTCCGGACGCGACCGAGGAGGCGTTCACGGACGGCTGGTACCGCACCGGGGACCTCGGCCGACGCGGCGCGAACAGTCATCTCCATGTCACCGGCAGGGTCAAGGAACTGATCATCCGGGGCGGTGTGAACATCAACCCCTCCGAAGTGGAGCGGGTGTTGCTGGCCCTCCCCGATGTCGCCGACGCCGCAGTGGTCGGCCGGCGGCACGACGTGCTGGGCGAGGTGCCGGTGGCCTTCGTCGTGCCCGGCCCGGACGGGGTCGACACGGCGCGGGCGCTCGCTGCCTGCCGGGAGCGGCTGTCCGGGTTCAAGGTGCCGGACGAGATCTATCCGACCGCGTCCCTTCCCCGTACCGCGTCGGGCAAGATCGCCCGCGCCGTGCTCGCCGAGCAGGTGCCGGAGCGCCTCGCGGCGGAACGTACGGCCGCGTCGGCCGCGTTGCGCGAGCGGCTCGCGGCCGAGTCCGACGCCGTACTCGACCTGATCCTCGAAGTGACGTCACGGACTCTCGACATCCCCGTGCGGGAGCTGGACTCCGAAGTGCCGTTCAGCGCACAGGGATTGACCTCCCTCGGCGCTGTCCTGCTGCGCGACCGGCTGGGCACGGCGACCGGCCTCGCGCTGCCCGCGACACTCGTCTTCGACCACCCCACGCCGACGGCCGTGGCGGCCCTGGTGCGCGACGCGCTGCACGGCGACAACCGACCCCAGCCCACACGCGCGTCCGACGTCAGCCACCGCACCGACCCCGGGGAGCCCATCGCCGTCGTCGCCATGGCCTGCCGCTACCCGGGCGGGGTCGAATCCCCGGAGGATTTGTGGCAGTTGGTCGCCGCCGGCACCGACGCGACCTCCGACTTCCCCACCGACCGCGGCTGGAACGTGGCCGATCTCCACGACCCCGACCGCCTCGGCAGGTCGGTCACTCGCCGGGGCGGCTTCCTGCACCGCGCGGCCGACTTCGACGCGGCCTTCTTCAGCATGTCGCCCCGCGAGGCGCTCGCCACCGACCCACAGCAGCGACTGCTCCTGGAGACCAGTTGGGAACTGCTGGAGCGGGCGGGCCTGGACCCGGCCGGTCTGCGTGACAGCGACACCGGCGTCTTCGTCGGCGTCATGCACGCCACCTACGCGAGCCGTCTGCTCCACGGCGCCGGGCACGAGTTGGAGGCACACCTCGCCCTCGGCTCGGCCGGCAGTGTGGCCTCCGGCCGCATCGCCTACACGCTGGGGCTGCGCGGACCGGCGGTGACGGTGGACACCGCGTGCTCGTCATCGCTGGTCGCGGTGCATTCGGCCGTACGGTCCCTGCGCGACGGGGAGTGCTCCCTCGCCGTCGCCGGCGGCGTCACGGTCATGTCGTCGCCCGGCCCGTTCATCGCGTTCAGCAGACTGCGCGGGCTGGCTCCGGACGGCCGCTGCAAGCCCTTCTCGGCGGCGGCCGACGGCACCGCCTGGGGCGAGGGTGTCGGCCTGGTCCTGCTGGAACGGCTCTCCGACGCCCGGCGCAACGGCCATCCCGTGCTGGCCGTGCTGCGCGGCTCGGCCGTCAACTCCGACGGCGCGTCCAACGGGCTCACCGCGCCCAACGGCCCCGCCCAGCAACGCGTGATCCACTCGGCGCTGGCCGACGCGGGACTGTCCCCGGCCGACATCGACACCGTGGAGGCACACGGCACGGGCACCGCGCTCGGCGACCCGATCGAGGCACAGGCGCTCCTCGCCACCTATGGACAGGACCGCCCCGCCCAACGACCGCTGTGGCTGGGCTCGTTGAAGTCCAACCTCGGACACACCCAGGCCGCGGCCGGAGTCGCCGGCGTCATCAAGACCGTCCTGGCGATGCACCACGACCGCCTCCCCCGCACACTCCACACCGACGAGCCGTCACCGCACGTGGACTGGTCGTCGGGCACCGTACGACTGCTGTCCCGGGACGAGGAGTGGCTGCCCGAGCCCGGACGCCCGCGCCGCGCAGCCGTATCGGCGTTCGGAATCGGCGGCACCAACGCCCACGTGATCCTGGAGGAGGCCGAGCCCGACGAGGCCGTCGAACGGACCTCGCGCCGCACGGTGACACCCCCACTGCTGCTCTCGGCCGCGAGCCCCGCCGCCCTCCTGGCACAGGCCGCACGCACCGCCATCCTCCTGCGCGAGCACCCCGAACTCGCCCTGCTGGACGTGGCGTTCACCCATGCCACCGCCCGGGCCGCCCTCCCCCACCGAGCCGCCGTCACCACCGACGACCGGACGACGACACTGACCGCCCTCGACACCCTGGCGGATTCCGCTCCACCGCACACCGCCAGCTCCTCCGCCCGCCTGGCCCTGCTGTTCACCGGCCAAGGAGCCCAACGGACGGGCATGGGCCGTGAGTTGTACGACACCTTCCCGGTGTTCGCAGCCGCCTTCGACGCCCTGTGCGCACGCTTCGACGCCCACCTGGAGCGTCCATTGCGCTCGGTGCTCTGGAACGCCGACGACGACGCGCTCCTCGACCGTACGGACTTCACGCAGGCCGCCCTGTTCACCTTCGAGGTGTCCGTGTTCCGACTGCTCGAATCCTGGGGCGTACGGCCGGAGTTCCTCGCCGGGCACTCGATCGGCGAGCTGGCGGCGGCCCACTGTGCGGGCGTGCTGTCCGAGGCGGACGCCGTCGAACTGGTCGCGGCGCGCGGGAGGTTGATGCGGGAGCTGCCGGAGGGTGGTGCCATGGTGGCACTCGACGCCACCGAGGCGGAGGTGACGGCAGAGCTGTCCGACGGGGTCGCGATCGCGGCCGTGAACGGACCTCGCGCGGCCGTGGTCTCCGGCGCGGAGGAGCCGGTCCTCGCGCTCGCGGAACGGTTCGCCGTACGAGGCCGTCGTACCGTCCGGCTACGGGTCAGCCATGCCTTCCACTCCCCTCTCATGGAGCCGATGCTTGCCGAATTCGGCCGTGTCGCGGGCGAGTTGACGTACCGCTCCCCCACCATCCCGGTCGTGTCGGGCCTCACCGGGCTTCCGGCCACCGGGGAGGAACTGCGTTCTGCCGAGTACTGGGTACGCCACGCTCGTGAGGCCGTGCGGTTCGGGGACGCCGTGCACTGGCTGGCGCACGACGGACGGGTGACCGCGTTCACCGAGATCGGCCCGGCCACCCAGCTCACGGCTCAGGCTGCGGCGAGCCTGGCCGGGACCGGCAAGGAACTCCTCTTCGCCCCAGCGGCCCGCCGGGACGGCGCTGAGCCGAGGACGGTGTTCGACGCACTCGGCCAACTCCACGTCCACGGTGTGCCGTTGGACTGGCACCGGGTGTACGCGGACAGCGGCGCCCGACGTGTCGAGAACCTGCCGACCTACCCCTTCCAGCGACAGCGCTACTGGCTGTCCGACACCGGCACCGACGCGCACACCGGCAGCGGGCACCCACTGCTGACCCAGACGGTCACGGTGCCGGGTACGGAACGCCTGCTGTGCGGCGGCCGGTTGTCCGGTGCGGCCCAACCGTGGCTGCGCGACCATGTCGTGGGCGGCCACACGCTCGTGCCGGGCGCCGCGTTCGCCGACCTCGTGCTGCACGCGGGCGACCTGTGCGGTCTCGCCGTGCTGGAGGAACTCGCCCTGCTGAACCCGCTGTTCCTGCCCGCCGACGACGAGGAAGGCGTCCAGGTCCAGGTGTTCCTGGGCGAGCCGGACGACACCGGGCGCCGCGCGGCGGACGTATACGCGCGGCCCGAGGAGTCCGGTGCGCTCGGCGCCTGGACGCAGTACGCGACAGGGCGGCTCGGCCCGGCCGTACTGGGCGCTCCGGACGGCGCGGTTCCTCTCACCGCGTGGCCACCGGCGGGTGCTACGCGGGTGGATCTCTCCGGCGCCTACGACCGGGTGGCCGAGGCCGGGCTGGCGTACGGTCCGGCGTTCCAGGGCGTCACGGCGTTGTGGCGGCGGGACGAGGAACTGTTCGCAGAGATCGGCCCGGTGCCGGTCCCGCACGCCCGGCGCCACATCCTCCACCCGGCCCTGCTGGACGCCGCCCTGCACGCGGGCCTGCTCGCCGAACCGCCCGCCGGCCCGCCCCGCCTGCCGTTCGCCTGGCAGGGCCTGACCCTGCACGCCACGGGAGCGACGGCACTGCGCGTCCGCATGACGACGACGGGCCCCGACTCGATCACCCTGGACCTCGCGACCCCGACGGGCGCGCCCGTGGCCCGGCTGGAGTCGATGACCACCCGACCGGCACCGAGGATCGGTCCCCCGGCCGGAGAGCTGTACCGGCTGCGCTGGACGCGCGTTCCGGCCGCCGGCAATGCCCCCGCCGTGGCGATGTCGGAGACGGACGACCTGGGCCTGTCCTCCATCCTTGCCTCCGCCGACGACGAGGCGTCCTGGTCCGAGGAGACGCCGGAGACAATCGTGGCGTCCCTAGCCGCCCCCGTCGACACGGACCCGTCAACCGAGGCGCACGAACTTACCGTCCGGGCACTGGAGTTGCTGCAAACACACCTCGCCGGTACCGGACGACTGGCCGTGGTCACCCGCGGCGCCGCAGACCCGTCACCCGACCTGCCCGCCGCCACGGTCTGGGGACTCCTGCGCACCGCGCAGGCCGAGTACCCCGGACGCCTCACCCTCGTGGACGTGGACGACCACCCCGAATCGCTACGACAGCTGCCCGCCGCCCTCGCCACGGGGGAACCGCAACTCGCGGTCCGCGAGGGCATGTTGAGCGTCCCCCGGCTGACGGCGTCACCCAGTTCGGAGGCGCCCGACGACTCCCTCGGCGGAGGCACCGTCCTCATCACCGGCGGCACCGGATCCCTGGGAGCGATGCTGGCCCGGCACCTGGTCGAGCACCATGGAGTGCGGCGGCTCGTACTCCTCAGCCGACGCGGCGAACAGGCGCCCGGCGCAGCAGAGTTGCGGGACGATCTGGGGCAATCCGGCGCGCAGGTGGACCTGGTGGCCTGTGACACCGCCGATCGCGATCAACTGGCCTCCGTTCTCAAGACGTTCGGCCCCGACCTGACCGCCGTAGTGCACGCGGCCGGCGTCCTGGACGACGGCGTGCTCGCGTCGATGACTCCTGAGCGGCTGGCGGCGGTGTTGCGGCCTAAGGCCGATGCGGCCTGGCAGTTGCACGAGTTGACGAAGGAGCTGCCGCTGTCGCACTTCGTGCTGTTCTCGTCGGCGGCCGGGCTGCTGGGCAACCCCGGTCAGGCCAACTACGCGGCCGCGAACTCCTTCCTGGACGCGCTCGCCCGCCATCGCGCGGCACTCGGGCTGCCCGCGCTGTCGCTGGCCTGGGGCGCGTGGGCGGATGGGGAGGGTATGGCGGCGCGGAGCGGCCGGGTCCACGGCGGGCCGGTGCGCTCGGTCTCCCCGGAGCAGGCGTTCGCGCTCTTCGACGCCGCGCTCGGCAGTGACGAACCGGTCCTCGCGCCACTGCCGTTGGACCGCTCGCCCAAGGCGGTTCCGGCCGGGACGGTTGTTCCGCCGCCGTTGCGTGGACTGCTGCGCGCCGAGCGGCGGTCGGCCTCCGCCATGACAGCGAGCGGGGGCGCGGTGCCGGACGACGCGGCCGGGTCCTGGCGTGATCGCCTCGCGGGACTGCCCCTGCCCGAGCGGCTCCCGGCCCTCCAGGCGCTCATCCGTACCGAGGTCGCGGCCGTGCTCGGGCACACGGACGCCGACGCCGTCGACCGGGACTTCTCGGAGCTGGGCCTCGACTCCTTGATGCGGGTCATGCTCTGCAACCGGCTGAGCCTGCTGACCGGAACACCGCTCGCGGTCACGGTGGCCTACGACTGGCCGGACACGGAACAGCTGGCCGAGCATCTGTACGGCGAGCTGCGCGGCGTCCTGCCCGACGAGCCCGCCGTCGCGACCGCCCCGTCACCGGCACGGTCCCGTGGACGCGGGCGTGGAGCCGGGCAGTCGCTGCCGGCCCTGTATCGGCAGGTCTGCGAGACCGGTGACGTCGTATCCGCAATGCATCTGCTGGTGACCGCCTCCATCGGCGCGCCCGTCTTCGGCCCGGAGGAGGCCGCCCGGCACGCGCTGCCGCCGCTGCGGCTGGCCGCGGGCACCCAGGGCCCCGCTCTCGTCTGTGTTCCCGGCTTCGCCACCACCCTGGGCCGTCCCTGGTACGCGGGGCTCGCCCCCTGCTTCGAGGGCGAGCGGGACGTCTTCGAGGTGCGGCACTCCGGCGTCGACCACGGAGACGCGGTGGCACGGGACTTGGAGACCCTGACCGCTTCGCACGCCACGACCGTGCGGCACCAACTCGGCGATCGCCGCTATGTGTTGGTCGGCCACTCCATGGGCGGTACGGCCGCCCACGCGCTGGCCGGCCGGCTGACCGCTCTCGGCGCTCCCCCGGCCGGACTGGTGCTGATCGACTCGTACCACATCACCCCGGACCGAGAGGCCGAGCCGTGGCTGCTGTCACTGCCCGCCCGGGTTCCCCTGGCCGTCGGAGAGAGATTCGACACTCTGGTCGACGATCTGGCGCTGCTGTCGCTCGGCGCGTACACCCGGATGTTCCGGGGGTGGCAGCCCGAGCCGACACCGGTGCCGACCTTGTTGGTGCGCGCGTCCGAGCCGTTGCCGGACATGCCTCCGGAGTGGCGTTCGTCCTGGCCTCGCGTCCAGGACACCGCGGAGACCACCGGCACCCATCTCAGCGTCCTGGAGGAGGACGCCCCGACGACAGCTAAGGTCATCCGTGACTGGATCGACACGCTCGCGTAACCAGGGAGCCGATCGAATATCTATGTCGGCGACGTGAGAAACGGAATTAACGGCCGCACACGGACGATCGCGCCGTGCTAGTCTTGATCTCAGTTGCAGTTGTGGTTGCCAAACCCTTCAGATGCCCGCACCGCCCTCCGAGGCGGTGGAGCATTTTTTTGTGTGTCCGGTCTTTCTTCCGGCGGGGTGATCATCACGGCGACACGGAGCCCGCACAGTGCGGACTCCGCTGACCGCCCCGAAGGAGAACAAAATGGCCAGTGGCACCGTGAAGTGGTTCAACGCGGAAAAGGGTTTCGGCTTCATCGAGCAGGACGGTGGCGGCGCTGACGTCTTCGCCCACTACTCGAACATTGCCGCCCAGGGCTTCCGCGAGCTGCAGGAGGGTCAGAAGGTGACCTTCGACATCGCGCAGGGCCAGAAGGGCCCGACTGCCGAGAACATCGTTCCTGCGTAACGACGACGTTTACTTCGCAGCTGGGGCCCGCACCTTGGGGTGCGGGCCCCAGCTCGCTGCTTTTTCCAAGCTTTCGGCGCTATTCCGCCGAAGCCACCGGCTCGTTCTTGCGATTCTCTGCGCCGTTCATTCACCGCGGGAATTCCTTGATACGTGCCATATCAAGGAAGGTTCCCATTGAACCGCGCACGTACAAATGATCGCTCCCCGCGAAAGCGGAATGGAAATCCGGAATCCGGAAAGGGCGGCTACCGTTCGGCAGCCCCGTCCGGCAACCGCTCCAGCGCACCCCGCCGGTCCAAGGGCGGCGGTGGCCGTCCGGTCGCCCTGCAGGGCGAGTTCGCCCTGCCGAAGACGGTCACGCCGGGTCTGCCCGCCGTGGAGTCGTTCGCCGAACTCGACATGCCCGCAAAGCTGTTGGCCGCTCTCGGCCACGAGGGCGTCACCGTCCCGTTCCCGATCCAGGCGACGACGCTCCCCAACTCCCTCGCCGGCCGTGACGTGCTCGGCCGCGGCCGCACCGGCTCCGGCAAGACCCTCGCCTTCGGTCTCGCGATGCTGGCCCGTACGGCGGGCCGCCGAGCAGAGCCGCGTCAGCCGCTCGCGCTCGTCCTCGTCCCCACCCGCGAGCTGGCCCAGCAGGTCACCGACGCGCTCACCCCGTACGCCCGCGCCGTCAGCGTGCGGATGACCACCGTCGTCGGCGGTATGTCCATCGGCCGCCAGGCCGGTGCGCTGCGCGGTGGCGCGGAGGTCGTGGTCGCGACGCCGGGACGCCTCAAGGACCTCATCGAGCGCGGCGACTGCCGACTCGACGGCGTGACCATCACCGTCCTCGACGAGGCCGACCAGATGGCCGACATGGGCTTCATGCCCCAGGTCACCGCACTGCTCGACCAGGTGCAGCCGGGTGGCCAGCGGATGCTGTTCTCGGCCACCCTGGACCGCAACGTGGACCTCCTGGTCCGCCGGTACCTGACCGACCCCGTCGTCCACTCCGTCGACCCCTCCGCGGGCGCGGTCACGACGATGGAGCACCACGTCCTGCACGTGCACGGCACGGACAAGCAGCGGGCGACCACCGAGATCGCGGCGCGCGAGGGCCGGGTCATCATGTTCCTGGACACCAAGCACGCGGTGGACCGGCTGGTGAAGCACCTGCTGAACAACGGTGTCCGCGCGGCCGGTCTGCACGGCGGCAAGTCCCAGCCGCAGCGCACCCGCACGCTCGCCCAGTTCAAGGACGGGCATGTGACGGCGCTGGTGGCGACCAACGTCGCGGCGCGCGGCATCCACGTCGACAACCTCGACCTGGTCGTCAACGTCGATCCGCCCACCGACCCCAAGGACTATCTGCACCGCGGCGGCCGTACGGCCCGTGCGGGCGAGTCCGGCAGTGTCGTCACGCTGGTCACCCCCGACCAGCGCCGTGACTTCACCCGCCTGATGACCATGGCCGGCGTCACCGCGGAGGTCACCGCGGTGCGGTCGGGCGAGGAGGAGCTGACCCGGATCACGGGCGCCCAGGCTCCGTCCGGCGTCCCGGTCGTCATCACCGCGCCGGTCGTCGAGCGCGAGCGTGCCCGTCGTAGCCCGTCCTCCTCGTCGTCGCGGGGCCGTCGTGGCCGTCCGGCCGGCGAGGGCGGCCGGTCGTCCACCGGTGGTGCGGCGCGGCGCGGCGGCAGTAGCGGCAGCCGGGGGCAGCGACGGTCGTCCTTCGGTCCTGCGGCCTGAGGACCAACTCGGCGCCTTCGGGCGCCCGTTCGGCCCCCGATCCTCCTTCTCTCTGTGAGGCAACATGCGCTGTGTCATCGCCCGGTATCCCTTCGACCTCACCAAGATGGGTGTCCTGGAGACGATGAAGGGCATCAAGCCCGAGCTGGTCACGGGTGAGTCCGTGACCATCGGGCGGCGCCGCTACCCCGTCAAGCAGGTGGGGCAGGTCATCACCCGGCAGGATCCCCGCGACTTCAACAGTGGTGAGGTCATCCGGGCCATGACCCGGCTCGGCTTCACGTGCCACGGCTTGCCCGAGGCCGTACCCGTGCACGTCCTCTCTCCGCTGGAGAACGCGTCGGCGCTGCTGGGCAGCGGCGCGGCGGTCCAGGACGCTGTGGAAACCGTGTAGAAGCGACACCAGTACGACCCTGAGGGCCCTGCCGACGCGCGTCGGCAGGGCCCTTTCGGCGCTCCGGGCCCGCCACGGGCCGGGCGGCACCCCAGCTGAACGAGCAGATGAACAGCGGGTTAGCATATGAGCGCCGTCTAGCTCGAAAGAGAAACCTGTGCCTGTCAACGAGGACTCGTTCACCAACTGGAAGACCCGCGAGGAGATCGCGGAGTCGATGATCCCGATGATCGGGAAGCTGCACCGCGAGCGGGACGTCACCGTCCTGCTGCACAGCCGCTCCCTGGTCAACAAGTCGGTGGTCAGCATCCTCAAGACCCACCGGTTCGCCCGGCAGATCGACGGCGAGGAACTGTCCGTCACCGAGACCCTGCCGTACCTCCGCGCCCTCACCGCGCTCGACCTGGGCCCCTCCCAGATCGACATCGGCATGCTCGCCGCCACGCACCGGACCGACGAACGCGGCCTCTCCGTAGAGGAGTTCACCGCCGAGGCGGTCGCCGGCGCCACCGGCGTCAACAAGATCGAGTGCCGCGAGGGCCGTGACGTCGTCCTGTACGGCTTCGGCCGCATCGGCCGCCTGGTCGCCCGGCTGCTCATCGAGAAGGCCGGCTCGGGCAACGGTCTGCGGCTGCGCGCCATCGTCGTACGCCGGGGCGGGGAACAGGACATCGTGAAGCGGGCCTCGCTGCTGCGCCGCGACTCGATCCACGGCCAGTTCCAGGGCACGATCACCGTCGACGAGGCGAGCGACACGATCATCGCCAACGGCAACGAGATCAAGGTGATCTACGCGGGCGACCCGTCGGAGGTCGACTACACGGCGTACGGCATCAAGGACGCCATCCTCATCGACAACACGGGCAAGTGGCGTGACCGGGAAGGCCTTTCGCAGCATCTGCGGCCCGGGATCGACAAGGTCGTGCTGACCGCGCCCGGCAAGGGCGACGTCCCCAACATCGTGCACGGCGTCAACCACGACACGATCAAGCCGGAAGAGCAGATCCTGTCCTGCGCGTCCTGCACCACCAACGCGATCGTGCCGCCGCTGAAGGCGATGGCCGACGAGTACGGTGTGCTGCGCGGCCATGTGGAGACCGTCCACTCGTTCACCAACGACCAGAACCTGCTGGACAATTACCACAAGGCCGACCGCCGCGGCCGTTCGGCGCCGCTGAACATGGTGATCACCGAGACCGGTGCCGCCTCGGCCGTCGCCAAGGCGCTGCCCGACCTCAAGGCGCCGATCACCGGCAGCTCGATCCGTGTCCCGGTGCCGGACGTCTCGATCGCGATCCTCAGCCTGCGGCTCGGCCGCGAGACCACCCGCGCCGAGGTCCTCGACTACCTCCGCGATGTGTCACTGACCTCGCCGCTGAAGCGCCAGATCGACTTCACCACCGCCCCCGACGCGGTGTCGAGCGACTTCATGGGCTCCCGTCACGCCTCGATCATCGACGCGGGCGCCACCAAGGTCGACGGCGACAACGCGATCCTCTACCTCTGGTACGACAACGAGTTCGGCTACTCCTGCCAGGTCATCCGGGTCGTCCAGCACGTCTCCGGGGTCGAGTACCCGACGTACCCCTCGCCTGCCGTCTGACGCGGCGCGCTGAACGTGTGACGGCCCGGCCGCCCCCGAGTGAGGGCGGCCGGGCCGTCGTTGTCACAGCCGTGCACGGTGTTCAGCGAGCGCTGCGCTTGCTCCGGTAGAGCACCACGAATCCGGCGATGAGAAGCAGTGCGCCGGCCACGGCGGGCCACAGATTCGCGCCGGTCTCCGCCAGCCCGCCCTGCGCCTGCGGTTGGTTCGGGCCTACGGCGGCGTAGCTCTCCCCGCCCGAGGACGAGGCGGGCGGTGTCGACTCGGCGCTGCCGACCTGGCCACCGGATCCGTTGTCCGAACTCCCCTGTGTCTCGGTCGACTTGGATCCTTCGGTCTTCGTGTCGGCCTTGGGCACCGAGACGGCGGTCGTCAGATCTCCGGGGTCGGTGGTCTGGATGTCGGTGGGCTCGGGGTCGGTGGTCTCGGTGTCCGGGGCGCTCGTCGCGGGATCCGCGGTGGGCTGGTCACCGTTGCCGCCGTTGTCACCATTCCCGGCGTTGCCGCCGTTGCCGCCGTTCCCCTCGTCGCCGCCGTTGCCGCCGGGCTCGTCGGAAGCGGTCGCGGTCGCGGTGGCCGTCGCCGTAGCGGTAGCGGTGTCGGTGGCCGTCGGGGACGCAGACGGCTCACCGGAACCGCCGCCCGCACCCGCGCCGCCGCCCGAACCGTTGCCCGATCCGGGGTCGTTGTCCGTGCCGGCGCCGCACTTCTCGCCGCTGTTGATGCAGGTGACCATGTCGTTCATCAGGCCCTCGTCGAAGACGTTGATGAAGTCGCCGTGGTCCGTGACGGGCTTGTGCTGCTGCTCCGGGAAGGAGTCCACCGCGAACAGCGGAGTGGTCTTCCCGCCGTCCTGGAGGCTCGGCGCGTCGACGCCGTAGACGATGCGCTGGACCAGCTGCGGAATGGCCTTGAAGCCGTCCGGGCAGGTGCCGTCGGCGGCCTCGAAGGCCACGTGGGTGCGGTGGTTGGCGCTGTCGATGTTGCGGCCGTCCCAGCAGCTCTGGAACTTGAAGGTGCGCACCACGTCGCTGCCCGAGGGGCACAGCGGGTACTTGTCCTTGAGCTGCCGGTCCTCGAACCCGGTGCAGCTCCAGGAGGCGTTGGCGTTGGCCGGGCCGTTGACGAACGCCTTCGCGTCGCCGGTGATGATGCGCAGGAGGCGCGGCATCGCGACGACCTTGCTCTTCGCGTTGCCCTCGAAGGTCAGCGTGACCTGCTTGGCCGTGACGATCTCACCGGAGTTGCCCTCGGTGCCGCCGCCGGGCTTGTCGGCGTCCTGCTCCTGCTTGCCGTTCTGCAGGCGCAGGACGGGCCAGTAGTAGGTGGACTTGTCGCCTGGGTTCTCGCAGCTCGTGTCGGCGTTCGCGAGGTCCTGGTCGCTGGCGAAGGCGTTGTTCGACTGGTTGCCGATGTAGTCGTGGAAGTGGTGGGCGCCGTTGCTGACTCCGGGGGCGACGATCACGTTGTCGGAGTTGAACAGCCCGTTCTCGTTCACACCGCACGCGGTGACGAACGTGCCGCGGGAGGCGTCGGCCTGATCCTGCGGGGCGTTCACGTTGGGCTGCACGGAGGTGATGTCCGCGTAGTCCGAGGCGACAGGCCCGTTGGTGGACTGCTGCTGGCCCTGGTCGCCGCCCTGTTGCTGGCCCTGGCCGGTCGGGGCGGCGCTGCCGCTCTGGTCGCCGCCGCTGCCGTTCTGGTCACCGTTCGTGGGGGCGATGAGGGTGCAGGCGGCGAGCGCGTCGAGTCCCTCGGGGCGGTCCCCGACACGGTCGATGGCGTCGTCGATGCGCCCGATGGTCGCGGCCCGCTTCTCCTTCAACGGATTCATGATCGCGTTGTCGGCGAAGGAGGCGTCCTGGCGTATGGACTCGGTCGAGTCCTGGAGTTTCTGGTAGGCCTCGGTTATCTGCTGGTCCAGAAGCGCGAGTTCCTTGTCGACGTCGGCCTTCGCCTCGTCGGGCACCGTCGTCAACTGGGTGCCGATGTCCGGGCAGTCGATCGTCGCGCCACGCGACGCCGCGTCCGGAGACCCTTGTTGGGTGGAGTCACCGCCCCAACCGCCCTCGGACGCCGACGCGTAGACGTTCGCCGCCACCAGTCCTCCGCCGCCCAGCATCAGGGCGACCGCTGCCATCGTCGCGCGTCGTGCGCCTGTGGGGCGTCTGCGCGTGTTGCGTGCCAAGGGAGTTGCTCCTACACGTATCGGTCGGCCCGGATCGTCCCGGCATGGAAATCCCCCAGCCCTATACGGAGACGGGTCCCGGCGTGTTCAACCGTCCCAGAAATTCATAGCGACCTCATATGGAACGCCCGGCTCCGGAGTCCATGAGCCCTCGTCATCCCCAGGGCGAGGTAAAGGTCACAAATACGTATCGGACATATCGCGCTTCAACCTTCACACGAGGCACACACGTTGGCTAAGTTGACCGACAGGCCGTACGACCTACTCCGGCGATTGGCGCCGGGCCGCGCGGCTTGCGCCGAGTCCGGTGCGCCGCACGCGGCAGCCGGAGCCGGGGACCCAACCGACTTGGGGTGAATCGGCCCAACTGCCCTTCAGGGCACGGGCCGTAGGGCAAACCTTCCGTGATCGACGCCCGAACCCGACAGCTAACTCGGTAGGCGCGATACGGAAGGAGCACGTCTGCCATGCCGGCAGAACGAAGTACGCGCACCGGAGGCAGTGGCCCCACCGTGGACGACCGACCCAGCCGCGACGAAGTCCAGCGGCGGATCAACTCCCTTTACGACAGGGCCGAGACGGCCACCGGAAACTACAACGCCACGCGCAAGATGTCGGGGGCCCCGCGCCAGCGCGCCACTCCCCGACCCGGTGCGTCCCGGCCTTCCGATCCCGCTCTCGACGCGGTCACCAAGCAGTGGTTCGACCAGGCCCGCGCCGAACTGGGCCCGACCGTACCGGCGATCCTGCCGCCCAGCAGGACTCAGGGGCGCCCGGCGGAAGCCTCGCCCTCACGGCCCGAGCGACGCCCCGAGCCCGAAAGCACCGGCCGTGCTCTCGATGCGCCGAGCCGCGCCGTGGCCGAGCTGACCGCAGGGCCCTCCGTGCCGGACATCACCAGCCCGATGGCGGAGACGACCCACCGGCCCGTCGCCGCGCTGCCCCCCGCTCAGCAGATGCCGCAGGCGACCGTCCTGGACCTGCCGCCCGTGCCCGCTCTCGAGGTGCCGGCCGCGCCGATGGTCCAGCCGCAGCAATTCGCCCCGCAGGCAGCCCCGGAACCGGTCTTCGACCCGCTCACGTCGGACCTGGCGCTGCTCCCGTACATCGCCGCACCGCGCACCGAAGCCGCCCCGGCGAACACCCCCTGGCCGACCCCGGAGACGGCTTGGCCCGCCCCGGAAACAACCTGGACCGCCGCCCCGGAGTCGACCTGGTCCACCGGCCAGATCCCCATGGTGCCCCAGCAGCCGACCGGCCAGGGCACCTGGTACACCACGCCGGAACCGGACTGGCGTCCGCCCCAGCAGGAGTGGCAGCCGACCGCACCGGCCCCCGAGACCGCCTTCGCCGCGGCCCCGGTCGTCGCCCCCGAGTTCACCCTCCCGACCGCTCCGGTCATGGCCCCCGAGTTCACGCTCCCTACCGCTCCGACCATGGCCCCCGAGATCCCCACGGCCCCGGCCATGAGCCCGATGACCACCACGGCCGTCCCCGCCGCACCGGACGCCGGCACGCAGAGCAAGACCAGCATCGCGCTCGCGTTCGCCCGCGCACAGATCGGCAGGCCCTGCCTGTGGGGCGCGGCGGGCCCGGACGCGTACGACTGCTCCAGCCTCACCCAGGCCGCCTGGAAGGCCGCGGGCGTCCTGCTCCCGCGCACCGCCCAGGAACAGTCCGGCGCCGGCGCACTCGTCCCGCTCACGGACATCCGCCCCGGCGACCTGATCTTCTTCTACGACAGCATCGACCACGTCGGTCTCTACACCGGCAACGGCCTGATGATCCACGCGCCGAGCCCCGGCACGCCGATACGCGAGGAGTCGATCTTCTACGCCGGTCCGGCCGCCATCCGGGGCGCCGTACGGCCCGCCTGATCCGCTCGGGGCCGGGCTTTCCCGGCCCTGGTCGCGTATCCCCCGACACTCTCGGCGGGCCGCGTCGTTGGTCCCTACGAGTGGTGGAACCCCGGGCACGGTCGTAGCGTCGAACGGGACGACAGACGACGACCGTGCCCCGTCAGGCGGTCCACCGCCGGTACGGGTGCGGGACGACGGGTACGAACAGGCGGCCGGGAGCGGACATGTACAAACACACCATGGTCGGAGTCGTCACGCTCTGTGCCGCCGCCCTGCTCGCGCCTGCCGTGGGCACCTCGTCCGCGGCCCCGGCGACGGTGCACGCGGTGCCGGCCGCCCATCGACAGCTCGCGGGCCCGGTGCTGGTCGACTGCCTGTGGCATCCCGAGGTGCGCCCCACCGACTTCATGCTCGCCTGCGGCGACGGCAACAGCCGTCTGACGTCGCTGCATTGGACGTACTGGAACGACAACTCCGCGACGGCGACGGGCTACAACGTGGTGAACGACTGCAAGCCCTATTGCGCGGCGGGCAAGTTCCACTCGTACCCGGTCGTCGTCCGGCTCGACACCCCGCAGCCCTGGAAGAAGCATCCGCAGGTGCAGCACTACAGCGAGATCAGCCTGACGTACACGGCGGCCAGGCCGGACAAGTTCGCGCACGTCGTGACCTATCCCCTGTGGAACTGACTCAGAGCGACAGCTCCACCACCAGCGGCCGGTGATCCGAGATCGCCGTCCGCGGCGCGTGTGCCGTGCCTACGGCGTCCGCGCCGAGCCCCGTCGCCAGGATGTGGTCGAACTGGACGAGCGGGCGGTGCGAAGGGAAGGTCGCCTGCCGCGCCGACCCTCGCCAGCCTCTCCGTCCCGTCACGTCGAGGGCGAGCCGAGGCAGCGCACCGATGAGATTGAAGTCCCCCATGAGCACCTGGGGTTGAGGCAGATCGGCGATCCAGCGGCGCACGGTGAGCAGTTGGCCGATGTTCCAGCCCGGCACGAACGACAGATGGACGGCCACGACGGTGAACGGCCCCTGCGGTCCCTCCAGTACGGCGGCCAGGGCGGCCCGGGGCTGGTCCCGGGCCAGGACCGGGACGGCCCGCCCGGCGACCCGCAACGGCAGGGCGAGGGGTGCCGGTGGGAGTCGTAGAGCCCGCCATGCGCGGACCGGAAGTCTGGACAGCAACGCGAGCCCGTGCGAGGGGACTTGGGGCTGCTGAGCCTCGGGGCCGTAGACGCGCATCCCGGGCTCGGCCGGATCGCGGACCCAGCCCCGGCCCGGCACCGAACGGCAGTGCAGTGCCGTCGCATAGCGCCAGTCCCGCGCGCCCATCGCGTCGGCGGCGACCGCCGCCTGATCGACACTGCCCGACCGCTCCTGGAGGCGGTCCAGCTCCTGGAGTGCCACCACGTCGGCGTCCAAGGCCGCGACCGCTTCGGCGAGAGGCGTGGCGGCATCGCCGGGGCGATCGGGCGCCGGGCGGCCGTCCGGCTGGATCCGTCGACCGTGCAGCACGTTGAACGTCGCGAGCCTCACCCGGATGTCACCCATGTCGTGCCGTCGTCATCCGATCGTCCCCTGGGGGTCGGCGGGCAGGAGGAGTGATCCTCGCATGCGCCGAGGTCTCTTGTAGGAAGAAATACGGAGTGCGCCCGGGCCCGGCACTCGCCCGCGGGCCGACGGACGACCGCCGCCCCGCCGGACCACGCGCACCGTATCGTGCACACCGGAGCCGACGGCCCGGAACGAGAGAGGCGAGGACATTGGGATCCGCGACAGGAGCCGCCGAGGAGAGCGCCGCCGGGAAGCAGGGGCGTTCCCATCACGGCAACCGGCACGGCCGCAGCGAGCAGGCGCGGCAGGCGGTGCTGGAGGCGGCGGACGGGCTGCTCGTCGAGAAGGGCTTCGCCGGGCTCACCATGGAGGGCATCGCGGCGCGGGCCGGCGTCGCCAAGCAGACCGTGTACCGCTGGTGGCCGTCCAAGACCGATGTCCTCGTGGACGCCTTCCTCCAGGACCTCGCCGAGGAGTTGACCCCGCCGGACCACGGCGACCTCGCCCTCGACCTCCGCGCCTATCTGCGTCAACTGGCCCATTTCCTGGGCCGGTCCGACCCCGGAGCCGTCTTCCGGGCGCTGATCGCGCAGACCCAGCACGATCCGGCGTTCGCGGCGGACTTCCGGGCGCGCTATCTCGACGAGCAGCGCAAGCGGGACCGTCTGCCGCTCGAACGCGCGGTGCAGCGTGGCCAGTTGCCCGTCGACCTCGACCTCGCGGCCGAGACCGACCAGCTCGTCGGGCCGCTCTACTACCGCGTCCTCGTGACGGGCGACTCGATCGACGAGGACTTCCTCGATCGGCTCGTCGACGGCTTCCTCATTCGCCGTACGCGCTGACCGACATCACCCACGCGCGATCCTCTGTCGACACCATCCCAAAATTTACTTGCGTAACTCAAGCAAGCCGCTATAGTTGAGTAAGTCAAGCAAACTTACGCGGCCGATTCACCCCAGGCGCAGCGTACGGAGCGGATGGAGACCGCCATGGACGACGCGCCCCGGACCCCGGCCGCCCCCGGCCCGCTCGCCTCCTTCGCCCGGTTCGTACTGCTGGGCGGCGGTGTCGGGCTCCTCTCCAGCGGCGCGGTGGCACTGCTGGCCGAGCAGCTGCCCTGGGCGCTGGCGAACGTGCTGATCACCATCGCCTCCACGCTCCTGTGCACCGAACTCCACGCCCGCTTCACCTTCGGCTCGGGCCGGCACGCCGGATGGCGCCAGCACTGGCAGTCGGCGGGCTCGGCCGCGGCGGCCTACGTGGTGACCTGTGCCGCGATGTTCGTCCTGCACCTGGTGCAGTCGTCGCCCGGGATGCTCACCGAGCAGATCGTGTACCTCAGCGCCTCCGGTCTGGCCGGCCTCGCCCGCTTCCTGCTGCTGCGCGCGTACGTCTTCGCGGCCGGACGCAAGACGAAGGCCCTGCGGCCCACTTGGGCACGCGACCTGCAGAACCGCTTCCCGGTCGCCGCGAACGTTCCAGCCGTCGCAGGGGCGTTGTAGCGGCGGACATGCAGGCGCCTGCCCCGCCGAAGTCCCCCAGTGATCAGCTACGCTGACCGCTTCCAAAACACGGACAGCGGGGGAACATGTTCAACAAGCGCCTGGTTTCAGCCGGGTTGACGACACTTCTGATCGGAACACTCGGCGCATGCGGCGGGGGCGGGGGCGGGAGCAGTACGAGTTCCACGTCCGGCGCCAGTCAGAGCAGTGCGAGCACCGCGCACGAAGCGGCACCGACCCCCGACACCGTCACCGGGCTCCGGGACTCGGTCCGTCACCTCGCCAAGCAGACGACGAGAGCCACTCGGCCGCACACGGTCACGAAGTGCACTCCCGCCACCAAGCGGGTCCAGCACAAGTCCAGTTCGGGTACCGGCACCAAGAAGAAGACCCGCACTTGGTACACCACGGAGCAGTACCGGAAGTGCGCGAAGGTGCAGCGCGGCACCGAGACGTACACCAGGCTCGTCCGCAAGGAACGGTGGTGCGTGAGCCTGGACGACGTCGGCGGCGACACCATAAAGGACGACGTCTGGTACCAGGTCACGCGTGCCGTCTACGACGAGGTCCGCACCGCGGACGAGCACGCGCGCGTGGAATTCGCCCCGGCCGGAACGGGTTGCTGAGATGTGGGCCCGACTGCGGGGCGCCGGAACGAATTACGAATCGGGGTCCCGGACTTCGAGTCAATTCGTGATCACAGACGTACCTGCGGACATGGGCGCCCCGCGCCGACCCGCCACGTCACCGACCCGGAGAACAGGCACCCCATGAACGCATCCGCACCGAACGGCTCCGCAACCGACGCCACCGCCCAGATCGGCGTCACCGGCCTGGGGGTGATGGGCCGCAACCTGGCCCGCAACTTCGCCCGCAACGGCTACACGGTCGCCGTCCACAACCGATCGCCGCACCGCACCCATGAGTTGATGAAGGAGTACGGCGACGAGGGCGCCTTCGTGCCGGCCGAGACGGCAGAGGAGTTCGTGGCCGCGCTCGAACGCCCCCGCCGCCTGATGATCATGGTCCAGGCCGGTCCTGCCACCGACGCCGTGATCGACGAGTTCGCCGCGCTCATGGAGCCCGGCGACATGATCATCGACGGTGGCAACGCCCACTTCGCGGACACCCGCCGCCGTGAGGCGGCCCTGCGCGAGCAGGGGCTCCACTTCGTCGGCGCCGGTGTCTCCGGCGGCGAGGAGGGCGCGCTGAACGGGCCGTCGATCATGCCCGGCGGTTCGGCGGAGTCGTACGCCGTGCTGGGCCCGATGTTCGAGTCCGTCAGCGCGAAGGTCGACGGCGAGCCCTGTTCCACGCACATCGGGACCGACGGCGCCGGGCACTTCGTCAAGATGGTGCACAACGGCATCGAGTACGCCGACATGCAGCTCATCGCCGAGGCGTACGACCTGCTGCGTCAGGTCGGCGGCTACACCCCGGCCGAGATCGCGGACGTCTTCCGCCGCTGGAACGAGGGACGGCTCGGCTCCTATCTGATCGAGATCACCGCCGAGGTCCTCGCGCACACGGACGCGGAGACCGGCGGGGCGTTCGTCGACATCGTCAAGGACGCGGCGGGCCAGAAGGGCACCGGGCGCTGGACCGTGCAGACCGCCCTTGAGCTGGGTTCGCCGGTCACCGCGATCGCCCAGGCCACCTTCGCCCGCGCCTCCTCCAGCCAGGCGGCCCTGCGCGCGGCCTACCGCGGACTGCCCGGCGGCACCACTCCCCCGCTGAGCCGCACTGAGGCCGACCGGTTCACCGCCCAGGTGGAACAGGCGCTGTACGCCTCGAAGGTCATCGCCTACGACCAGGGCTGGAAGATGATCCAGGACGCGGCCACCGAGTACGACTGGTCGATCGACCTCGCGGCGGTCGCCGGGATCTGGCGCGGCGGCTGCATCATCCGTGCCTCGTTCCTGGACCGTATCCGTGCCGCGTACACGGCCGACCCGGGTCTGGTCAGCCTCCTCGGCGAAGAGCGCTTCGCGCAGGAGATCGGCGACGCGCAGGTCCCCTGGCGTGAGGTCGTCGCCTCTGCGGCACGCCGCGGCATTCCCGTGCCGGCGTTCTCCGCCGCGCTGTCCCACTACGACACGCTGCGCGCCGACCGGCTGCCGGCGGCCCTGCTCCAGGGCCAGCGCGACTTCTTCGGCGCGCACACCTACGGCCGTACGGACCGC
The DNA here is from genome assembly GCF_000716435.1 of Streptomyces xylophagus. Taxonomy (GTDB): domain Bacteria; phylum Actinomycetota; class Actinomycetes; order Streptomycetales; family Streptomycetaceae; genus Streptomyces; species Streptomyces xylophagus. The sequence goes on along the minus strand of NZ_JNWO01000002.1, from coordinate 265,478 downwards.
ACGGGTACGTTCCACACCCACTGGTCCCGGCCCGGCCGCCCGGAGACGACGGCCTGAGCCGTACCGACCTGACGTCCGGCCCCCTTGCTCAGGCAGGGGGGCCGGACGTGTGTGCGGCGGGCGGTGCCGTGCTGTCGCGTACCACGAGTTTCGTGGGCACCAGCGTGGTGCCGTGCTCGTCGTTGCGCTGATGCATCCGCCGTAGGACACCCTCCACGCACAGGCGTCCCACCTCGGCGAAGTCCTGGTGGACGGTGGTGAGGGGCGGCAGGAAGGAGCCGGCCTCGGGGATGTCGTCGAAGCCGATGACGCTGACGTCCTCGGGGATGCGCCGGCCGCGCTCGTGCAGGGCCCGCAGCAGGCCCAGTGCCATCTGGTCGTTGGCCGCGAACACGGCCGTGCAGTCGGCCTGTTGGGCGAGTTCCAGTCCCATGCGATAGCCGGACTCCGCCGACCAGTCGCCGCGCACCACCTCCGGTACGGGCCGTCCCGCGTCGGTGAGTTCGGCGCTCCAGGCGTCGGCGCGGCGCTGGGCCGCGAAGGACTCCTCGGGGCCCGCCAGGTGCCAGACCGTGCGGTGGCCGAGGTCGAGCAGGTGGCGTACGGCGGCGCGTGCTCCGCCGTTCTGGTCGGTGTCGACCACGCTGTAGCGGTCGCCCGCGTCGGAGTCGGCGACCACGACCTGGACGTGGGGCGGCAGCGAGATCGTCGCCGCGTCGAGGAGGTGGACCTCCATGATGGCGATCACGGCGTCGACGGCGAGTTCGCCCAGCCGGGAGAAGGCGCCGCGCACCTCGTCCTGGGTGGGCACGGCGACCGGCAGCAGCGTGACGGCGTAGCCCTCGTGCGCGGCGGAGGTCGCGATCGCCTCCAGGGTGCGCATGTTGCCGGTGGTGGAGAGGTTGAAGGTGATCACGCCGATGGTGCGGAACTCGCCGCGCTTGAGGGCGCGGGCCGCACTGTTGGGCCGGTAGCCCAGCTCTTTCATGGCGGCCAGGACTTGTTGCCTGGTCTCCTCGTTCACGCCCTCGTAACCGTTCGACACCCGGGAGACGGTCTGCGAGGAGACACCCGCCACGCGCGCGACATCCGCCATGGACGCGCTCGGTGCGCGCCGCGAGGACCGTTTCCCGGTACGTCTACGTGGTTCCTCGGTGCCGGCCGAGGCACCGTCCGCTGTGTCCACCCGTCTCCCCTCACATATCGATCCGATCGCCTCGGTCGCGTTTCACCAAACGACCCTTGACCACCGACATTGGGGCAGTGTAGACATGCCGCCATCAGATGTTTACGTAAACATAACAGGCCGAGGCACTCTTGGACCTGCATGTTTACGCAACCATCGCGACGGCGTAAGACGCCGGTTCCGAGATGGACGAGCGAGGAACTACATGACGACGCTTCAGCCCCCTGCGGCCGCGACTCGGCCCCCGATCCGGCCATCGGCGAAACGGGATCGCCGTTCCTGGACAGGGTGGGGTTTCATCGGACCCTTCGCGTTGGTCTTCGCCTTCGTCTTCCTGGCTCCGATCGTGTACTCGGTCTACCTCAGCCTGTACCGCAACCAGCTCATCGGCGGCAATCACTTCGTCGGCCTGGACAACTACACGCAGGCCTTCCAGGACGACCAGTTCTGGTCCTCCCTGGAGCGGGTCTCGCTGTTCCTGCTGATCCAGGTGCCGATCATGCTGGGCATCGCCCTGTTCGTGGCCCTCGCCCTGGACAGCGGGCGGCTCTTCGGCCGGGACTTCTTCCGGATCACGATCTTCCTGCCGTACGCCGTGCCCGCGGTGGTCGCCACCCTGATGTGGGGCTTCATGTACGGCACCCAGTTCGGTCTGGTGGGTGACATCAACAGCGCGCTCGATGTCACGCTGCCCGACCCGCTCTCCACGCACCTGGTGCTGGCGTCGATCGGCAACATCGTGACCTGGGAGTTCGTCGGCTACAACATGCTGATCTTCTACTCCGCGCTGCGGGTCGTACCGAACTCGCTGTACGAGGCCGCGGAGATCGACGGTGCCGGGCAGTTCCGCGTCATCACCGCCATCAAGCTCCCCGCGATCCGCGGTGCCCTGGTCATCGCGACGATCTTCTCGATCATCGGCAGCTTCCAGCTCTTCAACGAGCCGAGCATCCTGCGACCGCTGGCACGCAACGCGATCACGACGGACTACACCCCGAACTACTACACGTACTCGCTGTCCTTCAACGGCCAGCAGCACAACTACTCCGCGGCGGTCGCGATCATCATGGGCCTGATCACCATGGTCATCGCCTATGTCGTGCAGCTTCGCGGCATGCGCAAGGGAGCCTGACCATGAGCACCCCCGTCACCACCGCCTCCGCGTCGGCGCCGGCACCGTCCGGCGGCGGCTCCCGGAGCACGCCGCGGCTGCGCACCCCCCGCAAGAAGCACACACCCGGGCGCCCCAGGCGCAGCGTGCTGCTGACCGTGCTCACCGGTCTGATCATGGTCTACACCGTGGTGCCCCTGATCTGGCTGGTCATCAGCTCCACCAAGACCCAGACGGGGCTCGCCGACTCCAACGGCCTCTGGTTCGCGCACCACTTCGCCCTCTGGTCGAACATCCACGACACGTTCACGTACCACGACGGCATCTTCGGCCGGTGGCTGCTGAACACCCTGCTCTACGTCGTGCTCGGCGCCGGCGGGGCCACCTTCCTGGCGATCCTCGGCGGCTACGCGCTGGCGAAGTTCAACTTCCCCGGGAAGCGCGCGATCTTCGCCGTGGTCATCGGCGCCGTAGCCGTCCCCGGTACGGCCCTCGCGGTCCCGACCTTCCTGATGTTCAGCAAGATCGGGCTGACGGACACACCGTGGGCGGTGATCATCCCCTCGCTGGTCTCGCCGTTCGGCCTCTATCTGATGTGGGTCTTCGCCACCGAGGCCATCCCCGTCGAGCTCCTCGAAGCCGCCCGCATCGACGGAGCCGGTGAGATCCGCACCTTCTTCCAGGTCTCGCTGCCGCTGCTCGCCCCCGGTGTGGTCACGGTGCTGCTGTTCACCACGGTCGCGACCTGGAACAACTACTTCCTGCCGCTGATCATGCTCAGAGATCCCAACTGGTATCCGCTGACCCTGGGTCTGAGCGTCTGGAGCTCCCAGGCCCAGACGATCGGCGGCGACGTCATCTTCAACCTGGTGATCACCGGTTCGCTGCTCACCATCGTGCCGCTGATCGCGGCGTTCCTGCTGCTGCAGAAGTACTGGCAGTCCGGCCTCGCCGCCGGAAGCGTCAAGGAATAACCCAACCCTCAAGTAGTCCCACCCACGAAGAAGTGGAAGCACCTCCATGCGCAGAACCACCGGCCGCCTGCTGCGCGGCCTCGCCCTCCTCTCCGTCCTCTCCCTGGGGGCGACGGCGTGCGGCAGCTCGGGCGACGACAGCTCCAGCACCAAGGCGGTCTCGGCCTCGGACATCCAGGCGGCCCTGAAGAAGGGCGGCTCGGTCACGGTCTGGGCCTGGGAGCCCACGCTGAAGAAGGTCGCGGCCGACTTCGAGAAGAAGTACCCCAAGGTCAAGATCAACCTGGTCAGCGACAAGTCCGGTGACAAGTACTACACCGCGCTGTCGAACGCGATCGCGGCCGGCAAGGGCGTCCCGGACGTCTCCCAGGTCGAGTACTTCGCGCTGAGCCAGTACTCCCTCACCAAGGGCCTGACCGACCTGGCCCCCTACGGCGCCGACAAGCTGGCCTCCAAGTACACGGCCGGTCCGTGGAACGCGGTGAGCGACGGCGACAAGGTCTACGGCCTGCCGATGGACTCGGGACCGATGGCGATGTTCTACAACAAGAAGGTCTTCGACAAGTACAAGATCGCCGTCCCGACCACCTGGGACGAGTACGTCGTCGCGGCCCGCAAGCTGCACAAGGCCGACCCCAAGGCGTACATCGCCAACGACGCCGGTGACGCCGGCTTCACCACCAGCATGCTGTGGCAGGCCGGTTCGCGCCCCTACAAGGTCGACGGCACCAAGGTGACGGTCAACTTCGAGGACGCGGGCGCCAAGAAGTACACGGAGACCTGGCAGAAGCTCCTCGACGAGAAGCTCGTCTCGCCCATCAACGGCTGGACCGACGAGTGGTACAAGGGCCTCGGTGACGGCACCATCGCCACCCTGACCACCGGTGCCTGGATGCCCGCCAACTTCGTCAGCGGTGTCGCCGGTGCCTCCGGTGACTGGCGTGCGGCCCCGATGCCGCAGTGGACCGCGGGTGCCAAGGCCAGCGCGGAGAACGGCGGTTCATCCCTCGCCCTGCCGACGCTGGGCAAGAACAAGGAACTCGCCTACGCGTTCGTCGAGTACGCCAACGCCGGCGCCGGTGTCCAGACCCGTGTCGACCAGGGCGCCTTCCCGGCGACCAAGGCCGAGCAGCAGTCCGCGGCGTTCCAGGACAAGGCGTTCCCGTACTTCGGCGGCCAGCAGGCCAACAAGATCTTCGCCGAGTCCGCGTCCGAGGTCGCTTCCGACTGGTCGTACCTGCCCTTCCAGCAGTACGCCAACTCGATCTTCAACGACACCGTCGGCAAGGCCTACATCTCGGGCACCACGCTGGCCCAGGGTCTGAAGAGCTGGCAGGACGCCTCCGTCAAGTACGGCAACGAGCAGGGCTTCACGGTCAACAAGTGACCCGCTCGAAGTGACCGGCTCGAAGAAGTGACCGGCACGAAGAAGTAACGGCACCTCCTCGGGAGCCGCCGCCGAGCAGCAGTCGGCTCGGCGGCGGCCGCCCGGAATCCACCACGTATCGCGTACCGCCTGTGCAGTAACCGGAAGGACCATCATGATCTCCACCCTCCTGTCCCAGTTGCGGCACGGGCCGGACGGTGAGCCCACCACCCCCCGCCTCGCCTACGGCGCCGACTACAACCCGGAGCAGTGGCCTCGCGAGGTGTGGGACGAGGACATCCGGCTGATGCGCGAGGCCGGCGTCAACATCGTCTCCGTGGGGATCTTCTCCTGGGCCCGCATCCAACCCGCCCGGGACACATGGGACTTCGGCTGGCTCGACGAGGTCATGGACCTGCTGCACGCAGGCGGCATCGGCGTCGACCTGGCCACCGCGACCGCGTCCCCGCCGCCGTGGCTGAGCACGGAGCACCCAGAGATCCTCCCGGTGACCGCAGCCGGCGAGACCTTGTGGCCGGGCGGCCGCCAGCACTGGCGCCCCACCTCGCCCGTCTTCCGTGAGCACGCGCTGCGCCTGGTACGGAAGTTGGCAGAGCGGTACGCGAACCACCCCGCGCTGGTGGCCTGGCACGTCTCGAACGAGCTGGGCTGCCACAACGTCTACGACTACTCCGACGACGCGGCCCGCGCCTTCCGCGAGTGGCTGCGCGCCCGCTACACCACGATCGACACGCTCAACCAGGCCTGGGGCACGGCCTTCTGGTCCCAGCGGTACAGCGACTGGGAGCAGATACTGCCGCCCCGGCTGGCCGCCTCCTTCCCGAACCCCACCCAGCAACTCGACTTCAAGCGCTTCTCCTCCGACGCCCTCAAGGACCATCTCCGCGCGGAGCGCGACCTGTTGCGCGAGATCACGCCGGACGTGCCCATCACCACCAACTTCATGGTGATGGGCAACACCAAGGGCATGAACTACGCCGACTGGGCCGCCGAGATCGACTTCGTCTCCAACGACCACTACGTCACGCCCGGTTCGCAGGACCGCGACGAGCTGTCCTTCTCCGCGAACCTCGTCAGCGGCATCTCCGCCGGCAAGCCGTGGTTCCTGATGGAGCACTCCACCAGCGCGGTCAACTGGCAGCCCGTCAACGTGGCCAAGCGCCCCGGCGACCTGGCCCGCGACTCCCTGCTGCACGTCGCGCACGGCGCCGACGCCGTCTGCTACTTCCAGTGGCGCCAGTCGGCCGCCGGCGCCGAGAAGTACCACTCCGCGATGGTGCCGCACGCCGGTGCCGAGAGCGAGGTCTTCCGCGCGGTGACCGAACTCGGCCGCACGCTGCGGACGTTGGCCCCGGTCGCCGGGACGGACCGTGAGACGGCCCGGGTCGGCATCGTCTTCGACTGGGAGTCCTGGTGGGCGAGCGAGCAGGACTCGCACCCCACCGACCGGCTCGACTACCGGCAGGAAGCCCTCGACTGGTACTCCGCGCTCCTCGACCTCGGCGTACGGTCCGACATCGTCACCGCGCAGACCGCCCTGGACCGCTACGACGTGGTGATCACGCCGGTGCTGCACATGATCCCGGCGGCCCTGTCCAAGGAGCTCACGCGCTACGTCGAGCAGGGCGGCCACCTGGTCTCCACGTACTTCTCCGGTGTCGTCGACGAGAACGACCACATCTGGCTCGGCGGCTACCCGGGCGCCCTGCGGGACCTGTTGGGCATCCGCATCGAGGAGTTCGGCCCGCTGCTCGACGGCGACACGGTCGAGCTGGACCTCGACGGCGCGGCCACGGGCTCCCTGTGGACCGACCGGATCACGGTGACCGACCCCGAAGTCGAGGTGCTGGCCCACTACCGCAGCGGTGCGTACACCGGCCGCCCCGCCGTCACCCGCCGTACGGTGGGCGGGGGTTCGGCCGCGTACGTCTCCACGCGACTGGGCCGCGACGGACTCGCGGGCCTGCTCCCCGAGTTGCTCGCGCCCGCCGGTGTCGGCAGTGAACTCCCCGACGCCGTAAGGGGAGATGTCGAACTGACCGTTCGCCGGAGCGCCGACAGCCGCTACCTGTTCCTGGTCAACCGCACCGACAAGGCAGTGCCGTTGACCGGACTGTCCGGGGACCTTCTGGTCGGCAGCGCGGGCGAGGACGGTTTCCCCGTGCTCTCCCCGAGGGAGGTCGCCGTAGTACGGCAGCCTGTCAGGTGAGTTCGAGCAGCCCGCGGCGGACGGCCTCCGACACGGCCGCCGCCCGGTTGTCGACCTTGAACTTGCGGTAGATCCGCACGAGATGGGTCTTGATCGTGGCCTCGCTGAGGAACAACGCCTCGGCGATGGCCCGGTTGCTGCGCCCTTCGGCCATCAGCCGGACGACCTCGACCTCGCGCCGGGTCAACTCCTGCGCGGGATCGACCACTTGGCCGACGAGTTCACCGACGATTTCCGCCGCCAGCCCGACCGAGCCGGCGGCGGCCGTACGGACCGCCTGGAAGAGTTCCTCCGGCGGCCCCGCCTTCAGCACATAGCCGCGGGCGCCCGCCTCCAACGCCCGTACGACATCGGCTCGTCCGGCATAGCTGGTCAGCATCACCACCGCCACGCCCGGCGCGCGTGCGGCGAGCCTTCGGACGGCCTCTACGCCGTCGATCCCGCTCCCCGGCCCGGCAAAGCGCAGGTCCATCAGCGTGACGTCGGGCGTCAACTGGGCTGCCAGGCTGACGGCTTCCTCACCGCTGCCGGCCTCGGCGACCACGTCGATGTCCGGTTCGCCGTCGAGCAGGGCGCGCAGCCCGGCCCGCACGACGGCGTGATCGTCCGCGACGAGGAGGCGGAGCGGTCCGGCGGTCATGAGGCGGTCGCTGCGGTGAGGGGTACCACCGGCTGGGTCCGGGACCGGGCGGACACCGTGGCGCGGACCCTGGTCCCCCGCCCCGGCACGCTGCTCACGTCGAGGTCTCCCCCGCACTCACGCAGTCGCGCCCTGGCCGCGGGCAGCCCGAATCCGCGGTCCGCGCGGGCACCGGCCGCGAAGGCGGCGGCCGGGTCGAAGCCCAGCCCGTCGTCGGTCACTTCGAGTTCCACCCGGTCGCGGTGCCGCCGGAAGGTGACCGACACGCTTCCCGCGCGGGCGTGTTCGCGTACGTTCGCCAGTGTGCTCTGGGCGACGCGGAAGAGGGTGGTGGCCGTGTGGTCGTCGAGTACCGGCTGATGTGAGCCCACCGTGCGGAACCGGACGCTGGATCCGGCGCCTTCGGCCCGCGATCGGGCGCACAGCAGACGCAGTGCGTCCTCCAGGCCCACCTCGGCGACGGCGGCCGGGGTGAGATCGCGGATGATCCGCCGGGTCTCCGTCAGATTCGCGCCGAGCCCGTCGGCCACGGCCCGGACCCGGGTGCGTGCCACGTCCGGCCGGTCGTCCCAGTCGCGCTCGGCCACCTGCAGCATCATGACGCTGCCGGCCAGTTCCTGGGCCAGGGTGTCGTGCAGGTCGCGGGCGATACGGGTGCGCTCCGCGAGCACGCCTGCCTGACGCTGTTGCTTCGCGAGGGTGTCCCGGGTGTCCCGCAGCTCCTCCACCAGCCGCTGGCGGACGGACGCGTCCCGCTGCTGGGTCCGGTAGAGGGCGACGGTCGCCCACACGGCCGCGACGGGGACCAGCGCCACCTCGGGGTCGAACCGGCCCGTGGACCGGACCAGCGACCCGACGAGTACGACGGTGATCACGGCCACCGTCACCACGGCGGCTCGGCGGCCGAGCACCCGCAGGGCGGCACAGGCGAGCGGAACGGCGCACCACACGTAGGCAGTCGTCAGCGGTGTCTGGGTGAGGAAGGTCAGAACGGTCCACAGCAGAACCAGTACGGGGACCCACGCGCGCCTGCCGAGCGACCCGAGCCGGTCCCACCACGTCAGCCCGCCCGCGTACACCACTGCCAGTGCTCCGCTGAGGCTCACGATGTACCAGCACAACGGGTCGTCGATCAGGGCGAGTCGGACCAGACCCGCCCCGACGACGAGGAACAACGCGAGATGGGAGACGTGGTCCAGGGTGTGCCGACTGCCGCGAGCGGTCAGCGGAGCGCGAGCGGACACGGCAGATCCCCTTGGGACGAAAGATCCGGACAGGGCTCCCGAGTCTATCGACCACCTGTATGACCCGTGTGAACAGTGGGGTCCGTCACGCCCCCGGGTGCAGCCCCAGCCAGCCCGGCGAGGGATCGCCCTTCACCTCGCCGAAGTAGAGGGCGAAGGTCTGCTTCCAGCGCTCGACCGCCGCGCGGTCGGCCATGAAGCGGGGGAAGCCGTCGATGTTCGCGTTCGGGTACTCCCAGATCGGCTTCAGTCCCGCCGGGAGCGTGATGTCGGTGCGTACCGACCAACCGTTGAAGGACGCCTGCTGCTGTGCGGCGGACAGCTGCCAGTTGAGGTAGAGCTTGGCGGCCGTCGGGTTCTTGGCCTGCTTCAGGATCGCGGCGCGCTGGCCCCAGGCCATGAAGGGATCGCCGTCGGGGACGACCCACTTCACGGGAGAAGTGGAGACCAGCGTGCCCGACGAGGCGACGCCGATCGCCTTCTGCCCTGCGCGGACCGCGTCTCCCGGGGAGTTGCTGCCCCGGGCGAACCGCACGTCCTGCCCGGCGAGCGCGGCCACCCACTCCCAGCCGTACCGCTGCGCGTACAGCGTGTAGAGGTAGAGGGCCGCGTCGTCGTCGTGCGGGTACGACGAGGCGATCTTCCCCTTCCACTTCGGGTCGATCAGTTCGAGCGGGGACTTGGGAGCATCCGCACCGACCGCGTCGACTTCGTACAGGAAGCTGAAGGCGATCGCGGCGATGGCAACCCAGGCGCCCTGCGGGTCCTTGAACTTGTCGTAGACCTTCGAGAACCCGGCCGGCTTGTAGGGCAGCAGCCGGCCCTGCTCCTTCCAGCGCGTGAAGTCCTGCAGCGTCTGGAGCTGTACGACGTCGGGCACGAGGGTGTCGGTCGCGAACTGGTTGTCCACGCGTACGTCGTGGTACTTGCTGTAGTCGACGATCAGCGTCAGATCGATCTCGGGGAAACGCTTCCGAAAGGCGGCCTTGGTGGCGTCCTGTTGGGTCGGCGTGTCACCGCCGGCGTAGATCACGAGCTTGCCGCCGTCCGCGAGAGCGGCCCGGTACAGCTCGTCGAGCGTCCTGGTCTCCTCCCGCGAGGACCGGAGGGACGGGGCAGCGGACGCGGTCGTGGCCGTCGCACCGAGCACGCTCATTCCGAGGGCGGCACCGGCTCCGCCGGCAAGTACACGTCGTCTGCTGAGGAAGCTGGACACGCTGGGGGACCTCTCTGATGGGGGTGAGGCCCATGGGCTGCGTGGGCGGAAGCCCGGCGCCATGGTCATTCGTGATTCTTCAGCCGCCCAGGGGGCGTTCGCGTCGTCCGTACGGAGCGAGGGGTGAGCGGGAGGTTGAAGTCCCGTTCAACCGATCGATTGAACGGCCTTCCGCCGCTCGCCTTCCGTCATGCGGGCGGCATCGCCCGCGCCGCGTCACTGACCTCTCGCATCTGATCGACAGTCAGGCGCCGCACATCCCAGAGCAGTTGGGCCACGTCGACCGCCACGGGGTTCGCCTGCAGGGTGCCATCGGGAAGGTCGACACCGGTGAGGACGGACAGGGTGTCGGCGGGGACGCCCAGGACGGTCGCGAAGTCGACGAGCAGGTCGGGGGTGAGTTCCTTGCGCCCGTTGCCCACCGCCCCATACGTGGACGCGGCCCAGTACCGGCCCGTCAGACAGAGAAACGTCCGGGCCATCCCCGTCCAGCTCAGATTCCGGTTACGGACCATGCGTACCAGCACACGACCAGGGCCCTGCGGAAACTGTTCATACACCGGCGGTATCCGAACCGGCTGCGTGCGGCTCTCCTGGGGCAACGAACGGACGAGTCGGCGCAACCGGTCTCTGTGCTCCGGTGGCAGGCCCACGGCATCCTGCACGAGGCCCGCGGCCAACCCTCCCGCTCTCTCGTCCAGGGGAGCCAGATCGTCCGGTACCACCACGTCCGCGATCACGAACAAGTCAGCGGCGTGCAGGTGCAACGCGGGCGCGAGCCTTCGAAGCACCGGCGAGTCGGGCACCGCTCCGTCGAACACCGCCCGGAGTTCGTGCTCCGGAATCCCCGCCGTCTTCGCCAGGTCGGCGACGTCCAGTTGCCGCCGGCTCGCCCACCGCGCCAGCAGCACGTCGAAGCCCGGGTATCCCGTCATCCCACCGCCGGGCGCAGCCCCGTCACCGTGACCGAGACGAGTCGTCGTACCGCCGCTTTGGAGGGCAGGACTCCCGCCGCGGCAAGGGCGTGGAGGCAGTAGGTCGCGAGTTCGTCCGGGGAGACGTCGTCGCGGATGTCGCCGGACTGCACGCCCTCGGCCAGGAGTTCGCGGAGGAAGCGATGGAGGTGTTGCTCGGCGCCGACGACATGTTCACCCTGGTGCAACAGCGCGCCGAGTTCGGGTCCGTGGCCGTGGCGTCGTTGCTGGATGAAGGCGTACGCCTCCAGTACCGCTCTCAGCCGCTCGCCCGCGCTGCCGGCGCCGTCCCGGAGTGCGGCGAGTTCGCGGAGATGCCCGGCGATCTGCTCCTCGTGCCAGGCCGTCATGATCGACTCGACGTCCGGGAAGTACTTGTACAACGTGGCCCGGCCGATCCCGCTCTCCTCGGCGATCTTCGACATCGTCACCGCACGCAGCCCACGCTCGGTCACCAGCACCGCCGTGGTCTCCAACACCGAGTCGCGTACGGCGCGACGGTGCTCCTCGATGGTCTCGTTCCAAAGCTTCGGCACCGCCTCAGCATACGTCCCGCCACTGTCGAGACAGTATGCATTGACAGCGACACAGTGTCTCGATAAAGCTGAAGGAGCCGTCACACACGAGTCCCTCACGCCCGACCGAACCGAGGACCCCATGCCCACCGCCGAAGCACAGATAGCCACCGAACGCCCCACCCGGTACCTCGTACAGCTCTGCAAGCACTTCGCCAACAAGGGCCACCACCTGACCCATCGCCCACGGACCCACACGCTCCCCGACCTTCGACCCGACCAGATCCAGGTCGAGTGGACGGACAGCGACGGGATGCTCCGCCTGCCCTGGGGGCAGTGCACCCTCCAGGCCACCCCCGGCACTCTGCGAGTGCACATCGAGGCCGAGGATCAGGAGAACCTGGGGCGGCTTCAGGATCTCGTCACCACGCACATCGGCAGGTTCAGCAGGCGCGATCCGTTGCGGGTGGAGTGGGAGCCGTCCGAGGCGATCGTCGACACGCCCGGCGGACAGCTCCGCCACGTCGACGGCACGACGGCCGGACCAGGTCCGCGGCCATCGCCGTTTCGCGCCGGCTAGTCCCAGACGCGACCAACGCCACCTCCCCTCCCCCGCCCCTGCCGCGACACATGCACTAAATACCCCCTGGGGGTATAGTCCTGCCAGACGCACACGGAGAGGGGCGGGTTCATGGAAGCGATCGGGCACGCATTGTCCATTGCCGGTTCGATGACCTGGGAGGTCACCTGGGCACTGATCCTCGGCTTCACGCTCTCCGCCGTCGTGCAGGCGGTGGTGCGCCGGTCGACGGTCGTACGGCTGCTCGGTGACGACAGGCCGCGGACGCTCGCTCTGGCCGCCGGGCTCGGCGCGGCCTCGTCCTCCTGTTCGTACGCGGCTGTCGCGCTCGCACGCTCCCTGTTCCGCAAGGGTGCGAACTTCACCGCGGCCATGGCCTTCGAAATCGCCTCCACCAACCTGGTCGTCGAACTCGGCGTGATCCTGGCCCTGTTGATGGGCTGGCAGTTCACCGCGGCCGAGTTCGTCGGTGGGCCGATCATGATCGTCGTCCTCGCGGTGCTGTTCCGCCTCTTCCTGCGTCAGCGCCTGCTGGACCGGGCGCAGGAGCAGGCCGAGCGCGGGCTGGCCGGTTCCATGGAGGGGCATGCGGCGATGGACATGTCGATCGGGGGCGAGGGGAGTTTCGTCCGACGGCTGTTCTCGCGGGACGGGTTCACGTCCGTCGCGCACATCTTCGTGATGGAGTGGGCCGCGATTCTGCGCGACCTGGTGGCCGGACTGTTGATCGCGGGCGCGATCGCCGCCTGGGTGCCGGACAGCTTCTGGCACACGTTCTTCCTCGCGGACCACCCTTTCGCCGCGAAGCTGGTCGGACCGCTCGTCGGGCCACTGGTGGCCATCGCCACCTTCGTCTGCTCGATCGGCAACGTGCCGCTCGCGGTGGTGCTGTGGAAGGGCGGCATCAGCTTCGGCGGAGTGATCGCCTTCATCTACGCCGACCTGCTGATCCTGCCGATCCTGAACATCTACCGGAAGTACTACGGCGCCCGGATGGCCGGCTTCCTGCTGGTCACCTTCTTCACCGCGATGGCCGTCGCCGGCTACATCGTCGAGTTCGCGTTCGGCGGGCTCGGGTTGATCCCCGACCAGGCCGACGCCAAGATCCCCGACGACGGGATCACCTGGAACTACACGACCTGGCTCAACATCGCCTTCCTGCTGCTGGCCGCGAGTCTGGTCGTACGGTTCCTGCGCAGCGGCGGCCCGGCCATGCTGCGGATGATGGGCGGTTCACCTGATCACGGCGAGCAGGAGCAGGAACACGAGCACCACCATCACCACTGACCGGAGGCGGCGCCTCCCGCCGAATTCCCGCGCCGTCCCGGTCAGTTCACTGTAAAGAACCTTGACAGACGATTGGTCTAGTCCAAATATGGTCGCTGTTCGCCCCGGTCTGGGGCGGCTTCTCTCCTTTCAGCATGGGAGCGTCAATGAGACGACCTGGGCCTCTTCGCGCGTCACTGTCCTGCGCGGCCGTAACCGCCTTGTCCACGGGGCTTGTTGCTCTCGGCGGGGGTGACGCGAGCGCTGATCATCGCGCGCAGCCCATGCCGGACCACGTGGCGGCGCCGTACTTCGAGGCGTGGACCGGCGAGAGTCCGGCCGCGCTCGCCGCCGAGTCCGGCAACAAGTACCTCACGATGGCCTTCCTGCAGACCGAGGCAGCCGGCTCGTGCACGGCGTACTGGAACGGCCTGCCCGCCCAGCCGATCGCCAAGTCCACCTTCGGCAAGGACATCGCCACCATCCAGGCGCGCGGCGGCAACGTCATCCCGTCCTTCGGCGGCTACAGCGCGGACACCACCAACACCGAACTGGCCGACAGCTGCACCGATGTCGACGCCATCGCGAAGGTCTACGAGAGCCTGGTCACGACCTACGGCGTGAGCCGGATCGACCTCGACATCGAGGCCGACTCCATCAACAACACCGCCGGTATCGACCGCCGCAACAAGGCGATCGCCAAGGTGCAGCGCTGGGCCGAACGCACCGGCCGCAGCGTGGAGTTCTCCTACACGCTGCCGACCACCACCACCGGTCTCGCGCCCAACGGCGTGGCCCTGCTGCAGAACGCGGTCGACAACGGCGCGCGCGTCGACGTCGTCAACATCATGACGTTCGACTACTACGACGGCGCCGCGCACGACATGGCGGAGGACACCAAGACCGCCGCGACCGGCCTGCACGCCCAACTCGCCGCGCTCTACCCGAAGAAGAACCCGGCCAAGCTGTGGAAGAAGATCGGCGTCACCGAGATGCCCGGCATCGACGACTTCGGCCCGGCGGAGACCTTCACCACCGAGAACGCCGTCACGGTGAAGAAGTGGGCCGTCGCCCGGGGCATCAACACGCTCTCCTTCTGGGCGCTCCAGCGCGACAACGGCGGCTGTGTGGGCACCGGCGGCGCCAACAACTGCTCCGGCATCGCCCAGGACACCTGGTACTTCAGCCACACCTTCAAGTCGTTCACCCGGAGGTGACGGAGATCATCCGGAGGTGACGGGAAGGGTCAACTCCCAGGTGTCGACGCCGAAGTCGAGGGTCATGCCGTGCCGCTCGTACAGCGCGAGGGCGTTGCTGGTGTTGTCGGTATCCACGCCCAGGCCGATCCGGTCGCGGCCGAGTGCCGCGTAGTGGCCGAAGCCGTACCGCAGGAGGTGGCTGCCCAGGCCCCTCCCGCGGGCCTGGCGCAGGACGGCGAGGTTGCCGATCCAGGCCATGGAGGCGCGGTCGTTGTGGCTGCGCACCATCGCGACGTCCCCGAGGCCGTCGACGTGGGCGATCCAGATCAGTGACCAGTCGACCCGCTCGGCGTCGATGTCGTCCAGCCACTGTGCGTATGTGCGGTACTGGAAGTCGAAGTGCTCCGTCATGGCTTCCTGGAGCAGCGCGTGGGCGCGTCGGCGGTCCGGTTCCGTCAGGCAGGGGCGCACCGTCACGCCGGGCGGGGTGGTCGGCAACGAGTCGACCGTGGGCGATAGTTGACGGGCCATCACGTTGTAGCGGCGGACCGGGCGCCAGCCTCGGTTCCGCAACGCGTTCAGGTCCATGGTGGGGGCGAGGGTGAGGTGCAGGTGGACCACCGCTCGGGTTGCACCGTTGGCGGCGGCCCGTTCGGCGGCGCGGGCCTCCATCAAGGCGAACAGGTGAAGAGCGCCCGGTAGTTGGCCCGGCAGGATGTAGTGATCGATGTCGATCCGCTCGCCGCCCGAGTCGTCCCACAGCAGGCCGTATCCGACGAGGCGAGCGCCCTCGAAGAGCAGCCAGGAGTCGCGCTCCAGGTCCACCTCGGGGTGCTTCAAGTCCGCCTGGATCTCGGCCAGTTCGGTGTCCGCGCGGCCGATCTCCAGGAGGTCGATCTCGTTCAGCAGGGCGCACACCGCCGACGCGTCGTCCGGGGTCGCCGGACGGACGCTCAGGCCGGGCGGCGCAGAGGTGGGGGCGGTCATGGACCCACTGTCGGGTGACGGCCCCCGGCCTGCAACGGAGTTTCCGCGCCCCCGTGCGTTCAGTCCGCCATCAACTCGCGCACCAGCGGCGCCACCTTCGTGCCATACAGCTCGATGTTGGTCATGAGGGTGTCGTGGGGCATTCCGGTGATCCCGTACTTCAGGTTGAAGCGGGTCGCGTCGAGGGTCTTGAGGGTGTCCGCGATCTTTCGGGCCACGGTCTCCGGTGATCCGACGTGCAGGGCGCCGCCGGGGCCGACGTCCTGCATGAGGCTCTCGCGGGTCGGGGTGCGGAAACCGCGTTGCCGCGCCACGCTGCGGATCAGCTCCTGGAAGGCCGGCACGAACTCCTCCACCGCCTGTTCATCGGTGGCGGCGACATGGCCGGGCGCGTGGACGCCGATGGGCCGGGCGGGGTGACCGAACTCCGCGAGCGCCCGGCGGTACAGCTGGGAGAACGGGGCGAAGCGGGCCACGTCCCCGCCAATGATCGCCAGCATCAGGGAGAACCCGTACTGGGCGGTGCGGATCACCGACTGCGGGCTGCCGCCGACGCCGATCCAGGTGGGGATCGAACCCGTCTCGCTGTGCGGGTAGACGGAGAGACCGTCGAGGGCGGGACGGGTGTTGCCGGACCAGGTGACGGGCTTCTCCTTGAGCAGTTCGGCGAAAAGGGCGACCTTCTCCTCGAACAGCTCCTCGTAGTCGTTCAGGTCGTAGCCGAAGAGAGGGAAGGACTCGGTGCTCG
The DNA here is from genome assembly GCF_000716435.1 of Streptomyces xylophagus. Taxonomy (GTDB): domain Bacteria; phylum Actinomycetota; class Actinomycetes; order Streptomycetales; family Streptomycetaceae; genus Streptomyces; species Streptomyces xylophagus. Next base: position 249,242 of record NZ_JNWO01000002.1, on the reverse strand, counting down.
ACCCTCTGCCGAGGATCACTTCGGCGCGGCCTTCGGAGACGGCGTCGAGGGTGGCGTAGCGCTGGAAGACCCGGACGGGGTCGTCGGAGCTGATCACTGTCACGGCCGAGCTGAGGTGGATGCGCTCGGTGCGCGCGGCGATGGCCGCGAGGACGACGTCGGCGGCCGACAGCGGCATCGCCTCGGTGTGGTGCTCTCCGATGCCGAAGTGGTCGACGCCGACCTGGTCGGCGAGGACGCCCTCCTCGACGAGGCGGCGGATGGCCTGGCCGTGCGTCAGCGGCGCGCCTTCGGCGTCGTTCGTGACGTCACCGAAGGTGTCCAGGCCAAGTGTGATGCCGAAGGTGTCGGTCGGGGTGGTCATCTCGTACTCCTTGGGTCTGCTCGGTGGGTCAGGTGGCTATACGGCGCATCACGCCGAGGAGCCGGGTCAGGTCGGCCGCGTCGACGTGGTCGAGGACATGGCGCCGGACGCTGGAGAGGTGGGCGGGCCATGCCTCCTGGAGGCGGGCGAGGCCCTGGTCGGTGAGGACGGCGTTCCAGCCGCGGGCGTCCTCGGCGCACCGCGCCCGTGCGACCAGCCCCTGGGTCTCCAGGCGGGTGACGATGCGGGTCATGCCGCTCAGCGAGAGGTTGCAGACGGAGGCCAGCTCGCTCATGCGCATCCGCCGGTCCGTGGCCTCGGACAGGTGCATGAGGGTCGTGTACTCCGAGAGCGGCAGGCGCTGTTCCCGCATCATGTCGGCGTCGACCACCCGGGGCAGCACGAGCATCACCCGGGCGAGTTCGCGCACCAGTTCTTCCTCGCGCGGACTCATGGGTCGCAGTGGCTGCTCGGGCGTGGTCATGCCACCAGTTTACTTGATTGACGAAACAAGGAAGTGGGCCGACCGGTGGGCAGCACGGACCTCCCGCGCTCACCCGATGGGCGAGGCGTCTCCCGTCGTATCCGCATGGTCGTGATAGCGCAGCAGAAGCATCGCCGCGTCGTCATGCAGGGGGCCGGCCGTGTGGCGGACCAGGTCCTCGCGCAGGGAGTCGAGCGCGCTCTGCGCGTCGGGCTCCTTCAGGAGGTGGGCGCGCTCGCCGAGCGGATAGAAGGTGCCGTGGTCGTCGCGGGCCTCGGTGACGCCGTCGGTGTACAGCAGCAGTTGCTCGCCCGGTGCGAAGCACACGGAGAACGGCTTCGGGCTCTCGCTGCCCTGTGCGCCGCCCAGGCCGAGCGGCGCGGCGTAGGAGGGCGGTGCCGGGAAGTCGGCGGCGCCGTTGCGGCGTACGACCATCGGGGGCGGGTGGCCGTAGTTGAGGAAGAGGACCTCGTGGTCCGTGCCGATCTCGGCGAGGACGGCGGTCACGAACTTCTCGTCGGACAGGACGCGGGAGACGCTGCGCTCCAGGCGCTCACCCAGTCCCACCAGGTCGGGTTCGTCGTGCGCGGCCTCCCGGAACGCGCCGAGCACCACGGCGGCCGTCTCGACGGCGGCGAGCCCCTTGCCCTGCACATCGCCGACGATCACCCGCACGCCGTGCGGGGAGGCGACCACCTCGTAGAGGTCACCGCCGATACGGGCCTCCGCGACGGCCGAGGTGTACGACACCGCCGCCTGGAGAGGGCCGGCGGTCAGGGGAACGGGCCGCAGCAGGACGCGCTGCGCCACCTCCGCGATGGACCGCACACTGGCGAGTTCGGCCTCGCGGTGTCCGCGCATCACGGCGGCAGCGATGCCGGCGGCGGTCACGCCCACCACCGACACCATCGCGAGGAAGCCTCTGCGTTCCTGGAACAGGCCGTCGTACAGGCCGAGTCCGACGCACAGCGCGAGCGCGGCGGCGCCGAACCACGCCGTACGGCGCCAGCCGCCGACCAGTCCGGCGAAGGCCGGGCCGAGGGAGGCCAGCGGCAGGAAGCCGAGTCCGGGGCCGGTGAGGATGTCCCCGACCGCGACCACCGCCATCACCGCGGCGGGCAGCCAGGTCAGCACGGAGAGACTGCGCTGCGGCTTCGCTGCGGCCATGGTCCACTCCAAGTGCGCCGGCGGCTTCCGGGAGCCACCTTCCGCAGGGGCCCCTCCCCCACCTTTGGACATCGCAAGGCTGCCAGGCAATCCCCGTGGCGTGCCCGGCGCTTTACCCAATTGAGGCCGAGAACGGACATTTCCTGATCGACGACAACCGTGTCGCATCGCCTGGTTGCCGATCACGGACTGCGGGCAAGTGAACTGTGTAGGACCGGCCGCGCAAGACCTGCGACGGCCCCGGTGCGGTCGCGCCGCGGGGATACCGGGTTGTCCTAGGAGGGGAAGTGATTCGCCATGCGTGCGCATCGGCGTACCCATAGGCGTTCTGTACGCGTGGAGTACCTGCTGCCCGACGAGGCGGCGTCGGCGGGTCAGGCGCGAAGGCTGACCTCGGAGTTCCTCGCCCGCTCCCGTCATCGGATGGCGCGGGTGGACGCGGAGCAGATCGAGGACGCGACGCTCATCGTGTCCGAACTGGTCGCCAATGCGACCGAGCACGGTCGCGGCGAGTGCCGACTGCGCCTCCAACTGTCCGACGAGCGGGTCACGGTCGAGGTCTACGACGACAACCCGACCCCGCCCCGCGTACGGCCGTTGACCGCCGAGGGCGAGAGCGGGCGCGGTCTGGCCATGGTGCGCTGCCTGGCCCACCGGCTCGACGTCACCCCGCTGACCGGGGGCGGCAAGCGGGTGCGGGCGATCCTGGCCATCTGACCCGGCGCGCCGGGTCCGACGGACTTAACAGCAAGGCAACGCGGGCGTACTGCCGAGCGAAACGTGGCCGCGCGATTTTTTGCTCTACGGACGTAGAGAAAAAGATCCCCGGAGGCTCGTATGGCTGCCGCTCGTCATCCCCTCGACCCGCTCGCCCCGGAAGAGATCACCGTCGCCCGCGAGTTGCTCGCGGCGGCCGGACTGGTCACGGAGACCACTCGCTTCGCCTATCTCGGGCTCCTGGACCCGCCCAAGAACACCCCCGCGCAGGACGATCGCCGGCTGCGTGTCCTGCTGCTCGACGTCTCCGGCGGCCCCTCCCGTGACGCGACGGTCTCGCTGACCGAGGCGCGGGTCGACTCGCACCGGCTGATCGACGCCGCGACGGAGGGACAACTCCCGGTTCTGGACGCGGAGTTCGCGCTCGTCGAGGAGATCCTCGCCAAGGACGGGCGCTGGCTGGACGCCCTGGCCGCGCGGGGCCTGGACGTCGACTCGGTGCGGGTCGCCCCGCTGTCCGCGGGCGTGTACGACGCCGAGTACCCGCAGGAGCGGGGCCGCCGCATCCTGCGCGGGCTGGCCTTCGTACAGGAGCACCCGAAGGACCACGCGTGGGCGCATCCCGTCGACGGACTCGTCGCCTACGTGGACGTCCTCAACCGGACCGTGGACCAGGTGATCGACCTCGGCCCGGTACCGGTACCCGCGGAGTCGGGAAACTTCGACGACCCGGCCGTCACCGGCCCGCCGCGCACCACCCTGAAGCCCATCGAGATCACCCAGCCGCAGGGCCCCAGCTTCGCCCTCGAAGGCAATGCACTGACCTGGGAGAACTGGTCGCTGCGCATCGGCTTCGACGCCCGCGAGGGCCTGATCCTCCATCAACTCGCTTTCGCCGGGCGCCCGGTGATCCATCGCGCGTCGATCGCCGAGATGGTCGTCCCGTACGCCGACCCCGCCCCCGTCCGGTCCTGGCAGAACTACTTCGACACCGGCGAGTACCTCATCGGCCGCTACGCCAACGCGCTCCAGCTCGGCTGCGACTGCCTCGGTGACATCACCTACCTGGACGCGGTGATCGCCGACGAGACCGGCGCACCGCAGACCCTCACCAACGCCGTCTGTCTGCACGAGGAGGACTACGGCATCCTCTGGAAGCACACCGACCTCTGGACCGGCTCGGCCGAGACCCGGCGGCAACGGCGCATGGTGCTCTCCTTCTTCACCACGGTCGGCAACTACGACTACGGCTTCTACTGGTACCTGTACCTCGACGGCACGATCGAGTTCGAGGCCAAGGCCACCGGCGTCGTCTTCACCTCCGCCCACCCCGGCGGCGACTACCCGTACGCCACCGAACTCGCCCCCGGTCTCGGCGCCCCCTACCACCAACACCTGTTCAGCGCGCGGCTGGACATGGCGGTGGACGGACCCGTGAACCGTGTCGAGGAGGTCGAGACGGTCCGGGTGCCGATGGGCCCCGACAACCCGCGCGGCAACGCATTCGCCCTCCAGCGCACCCCGTTGACGCGAGAGAGCGAGGCGCAGCGAATGGCCGACGCGAGCGTGGACCGCGTGTGGCACATCTCCAACCCCGATTCGCTCAACCGGCTCGGCCGCCCGGTCGCCTACGCCCTGCACCCGGAGGGCAAGCCGGCCCTGCTCGCCGATCCTGAGTCCTCGGTGGCGGCCCGCGCGGCCTTCGCCACCAAGCACCTCTGGGTCACCGCCTACGACCCGGCCGAGCGCTATCCGGCCGGCGACTTCGTCAACCAGCATCCCGGCGGAGCGGGGCTGCCCGCGTACGCCGCCGCCGACCGGGACCTCGACGGGCAGGACCTCGTCGTCTGGCACACCTTCGGCCTGACCCACGCACCGCGCCCGGAGGACTGGCCGATCATGCCGGTCGACACCACGGGCTTCACACTCAAGCCGGTCGGCTTCTTCGACCGCAACCCCACCCTCGACGTACCGCCGAGCGCCTCCGCCCACGCTGCCTGCGGCACGGGCTCAGGTAGTTGCCATGTCTGAACAGACCATCAGCAACAGCTCAGTTGACACACCGTCAAAACTCCGTGGCTCCATCGGAGTCGGCGGGATCGTCTTCATGGTCGTCGCGGCAGCCGCGCCGCTCACCGCCATCGGTGGCGCCCTGCCGGTGATGCTGGCCATCGGCAACGGCCCCGGCGTACCGGCCGCTTACCTCCTGGTCGCAGTCGTCCTGCTGCTGTTCAGCGTCGGCTACGCGGCGATGAGCCGCCATGTCGTCGACACCGGCGCCTTCTACTCGTACGTCACCGCCGGACTCGGCCGGATCACCGGCACCGGAGCGGCAGGCCTGGCACTGCTCACGTACAGCGCGATCCAGGCCGGGATCTACGGCCTGGCCGGTGTCACCCTGCAGGGGCTGGTCGTGAAGTACGGCGGCCCGGACCTGCCTTGGTGGCTGTGGGCCGGCGTGCTGTGGGGGCTGGTCGCAGTGCTGGGCTACCGCAACATCGAGGTCGACACCAAGGTGCTGTCGGTGCTGCTGATCCTGGAGGTCGGCATCGTCACGGTGATGACGGTGGCGATCCTGGCCCAAGGAGGCGCGCACGGCATCGACTTCGAGTCCTTCACGCCCGGTGCGTTCACCACGGGGTCGGCGGGCATCGGGGTGATGTTCGCGGTCGCCTCCTTCGTCGGCTTCGAGGCGACCGCCATCTACAGCGAGGAGGCGCGGGACCCCAAGCGCAGTGTGCCCAGGGCGACTTACCTCGCGGTCATCGCCATCGGCGGCTTCTACGCGCTGTCCAGTTGGGCGGTCGTGCTGGCCGTCGGCACGGACGAGGTACAGGGCGCGGCCGCCAAGGACACGACCGGGCTGGTCTTCACCGTGGCCGGGCAGTACGTCGGCCCGGCCGCCTCCGACACGATGGAAGTCCTGTTGCTCACCAGCCTGTTCGCGGCGCTGCTCGCCTTCCACAACGCGATCTCCCGCTATCTGTTCTCCCTCGGCCGCCAGGGCGACGCCCCCGCCGTGCTGGGCCGCAGTCACGTCAAGCACGGCTCGCCGCACGCTGGTTCGCTGGTGCAGAGCGTGTCGGCGGCCGTGGTGGTGGGGGCGTTCGTCCTCGCCGGGTCCGATCCGGTGCTGGAGCTGTTCACCTGGATGAGCGGTCTGGCCACGCTCGGCGTGCTGGTGCTGATGATCCTCGTCGGGGTCGCGATCATCGCCTTCTTCGCCCGCACGGAGGCGGACACCCGGCTGTGGCACACCCGGCTCGCGCCGGCGCTCGGCGCGCTCGGGCTGTGCGGGATCACGTTCATGGTGCTGGCCAACTTCACCACCCTCATCGGTGGTTCGACCGGGCTCACGCGGCTCTTCGAGGGGATCGTCGTGCTGTGCTTCGCGGCAGGGGCGGTCTCGGCCACCGTCCGGCGCCGTCGCGATGTATGACGTTCTCCCGGCCGCCGTCGCGCTGACGGGCTCCGGTCTGTGCCTCGCGGGGCATGTGCCGGGGCCCGTACGGCGCTGGGGGCCGCACGCCGTCGTGGTCGCCGTGACGCTGGTGATGGTGGTGGGGAGTCCGGGACCGTACCCGCTGCTTGCGGGCGCCGCCGTGACAGCTGGCATGTGTCTGTTCGCCCGTGGACCGGTCGCCGCCGACCTCGCCGTGATGGCCCTGATCACGGCGGCCATGGCCCGCCTTCCGCAGGGGCACCATGACCACCACACCGACGGTCACGGGTTGTTCGCGCTGGCGGTGGTGCTGTGGGTGCTGGCGCGGGCGAGTGCCTTCATGCACCGGGCGCTGCGTCCCGGTCCGCTGCACGCCGGTCCGCTGGGCGGGATCGGCGGGATCGGCGAGATCGGCGAGATCGGCGGGGCGATGATGGCCCTGGGCATGGCCGCCATGCTGGCCTGAGCGTGTCGAACCGGCGCCGGAGCTGCTGGATTAGGGCCTGTCCGACGGATCAAGTCGCAGGAAAGCAACGGCGCCTGATCAGTGCCGGTGAGCGGGGCGTGGTGCGTGCAGCTGCAAGGCGGAGGAGGGAGTCGACGCGGAGCGTCGGCGACCGACGACAACGCCGCAGGTGGGCGTGCCACGCCCCGCGTCTGCGGCATGATCCGCCGGACAGGCCCTAAGGTCGGGGCATGCCCAAAATCGTCGATCATGACGCTCGGCGCCGCGAGATCATCGAGGCCGTATGGGCCCTGATCGCAAGACGCGGGCTCGACGCCGTCACCATGCGCGACCTCGCCGCCGAGGCCGGCTACGCCAACGGTGCGCTGGCCGGCTACTTCCGCAACAAGGACGAGATCCTTCTCGCCGCGTTCCAGCACGCCTTCGAGAGCACAAACGTCCGGGCCCGCGAGTCCATCGGCGACGCGACCGGCCTCGCCGCCCTGCGTCTGCTCTGCCTGGAGATCATGCCGCTCGACGACGTGCGCCTCATGGAGGCCCGGGTCGTCATCGCCTTCTGGGACCACGCCGTGCACGACACGCGCATGGCCGAGGTGCACGAGAGCGCCATAGCGTCCTGGCGCGAACAGATGCGCGCCTTTCTCCAACAGGGCCGCAGGCAGGGCGACATCGGCACGAGCACGCCCGACGACGAGATCGTCGACACCCTCCTCGCGGCTCTCATGGGCTTCCAGATCAACGCGGTCCTGCTGCCCCACACGACCACGCCCCGGCGCCAAGAGGCGGTACTCGACGGCCTGTTGAGACCGTTGCGGCCGTAGCCGCACACCGTCAAGTTCAGTTGACGAGCAGCGGCGGTACGACGGGCACCTCCAGGGCGGTTTCGATGTCGGCCGGTGTCATCCGGAACTCGGCGGGGTACGCCTCGCGCCGGGTGCGGCGGTCGGGTTCGGTGGTGCGCCACATGTAGAGACAGCGGGTGCATTGGAGTACGTCCCAGACGCCGGGGACCGGGGAGGTGGTCACAGTGTCGACCGTGTCGTGGGCGCAGCGGGGGCAGAACATGGCGGGTGGCTCCTGACGGTGGTTCGTGGATCGGGTCAGCGGGCGGCGATCAGGGCGCGCAGCCGGTCGGCCCACTCGGGGGTCTCGGGCAGGTCCCGTACCGGGGTGTCGAAGTGGCCCCTGTTGTCCGGTGCGACCGGGGTCGTGGCGTCGATGATCATCTTGCTGGTGATTCCTGGGGTGTTGGCGGCCGGTGCCAGTGCCATGACGGAGAGGTTGGGGACGATGATCACGTCGTCCTGGGGGTTGACCTTCGCGGACATCGCCCACATCACCTGGGGCAGGTCGAACGGGTCGACGTCCTCGTCCACGACGATCACCTGCGTGACGTAGCCCAGGCCGTGCGGTGTGGTCATCGCGCGCATGCCGACCGCCTTGGCGAAACCGCCGTAGCGCTTCTTCGTCGAGACGATCACCGCGAGGCCGTGGGTGTACATGGCGTTGACGGCCTGCACTTCGGGGAATTCGGCGCGGAGTTGCTTGAGCAGGGGGACGCAGGTGTTGGGGCCGACGAGGTAGTCGACCTCGGTCCACGGCATGCCGAGGTAGAGGGACTCGAAGATCGGGTCGGTGCGGTAGGAGATGCGGTCGACACGGATCACCGGCATCCGTCGGCCGCCCGAGTAGTGGCCGGTGAACTCACCGAAGGGGCCCTCTATTCGACGCTTGCGGCTCTCGACCACGCCCTCGATGACGACCTCCGAACCCCAGGGGACGTCGAAGCCGGTGAGTGGAGCGGTGGCGATGGGGGCGGGGGCTCCGCGCAGGGCGCCTGCCATCTCGTACTCGGACTGGTCGTAGCCCATCGGCATGCCGGCGACGATCGTGATGACCGGGTCGTTGCCGAGGGTGATCGCGATGGGGAGATCCTCGCCCAACTCCTCAGCGGCGTGCAGGTGTTGGGCGACGTCGTGCATGGGGACGGGCTGGAAGGCGAGGCGGTCGCGGCCGATGACCTCGATGCGGTACGTGCCGACGTTCTGCTTGCCGAAGTGGTCCGGGTCGCGCGGATCGCGGGAGACCACGGCGGCCTTGTCGAGGTAGAAACCGCCGTCGCCGTCGTTGAGCCGGAACAGCGGGAGAACCCTGAACAGGTCGATGTCGGCGCCCTGTTGGGTGTTCTCCCGCCAGGGCGCGTCCTCGCGGCGCTCGGGTTCGACCGGGAAGGCGTCCCAGCGGCGGGCGAACTCCTCGACCTGTTCGCGCACGGAGGTGTCCGGGGGCAGTCCGAGGGCGAGGGCGTGGTTGCGCCAGGAGCCGTGGACGTTCATCGCGATACGGGCGTCGGTGAAGCCCTTGACGTTGTCGAAGTAGAGGGCGGGGGCGCCTTCGCCGATGCGTCCGGCCGCGTTGGCGGCGGCGGCCAAGTCCGGTTCGGGAAGGACCTGTTCGGTGATGCGCAGCAGCTGGCTCTCCTTGTCCAGGGTGTCCAGGAAGCTGCGCAGGTCGTCGTAGGGCATGGGGAGGCTCCGTACGTCGTGGGCGGATGTCGCAGAGTTGCGGGTGTCTCGGGGGTCTCAGGCGGCGGGGTGGATGCGTTCGTCGCGGGCGGTCCGCATGCCTTCCCAGCGCTTGGCGGCGGGGGCGGGCAGGTCGAGTTGGTCGAGGACGCGGGCGGTGATGTGGGTGACGATGTCGTCGACCGAGGCGGGGTGGTTGTAGAACGCGGGCATCGGCGGCACGATGCGTACGCCCTTGCGGGCGAGGTCGAGCATGTTCTCCAGGTGGATCTCGCTCAGGGGCGTCTCGCGCGGCACGAGGACCAGCGGGCGGCGCTCCTTGAGGATCACGTCGGCGGCGCGGCCGATCAGCCCGTCGGCGTAGCCGGTGCGGATACCGGCCAGGGTCTTCATGGAGCAGGGCACGATCACCATGCCGTCGGTACGGAACGACCCGGAGGCGATGGTCGCGCCCTGGTCCTCCGGGTTGTGGACGACGTCGGCCAGCTCGGCGACCTCGCGGGCGGTGCGGCCCGTCTCCAGCTCGACGGTGGTCCGGGCCCACCGGCTGAGGACCAGATGGGTCTCCACGTCGGGCAGCTCGGCCAGCTGCTCCAGCAGCCGGACGCCGAGGACGGCTCCGGTCGCCCCGGTCATCCCCACGATCAGTCGCACGTCGCCCAGCTCCTTGCCCGGTCCGGTCTCTGTGTCTTCGACCGTAGGAGCGGTTCGGTGCCCGACAAGGGTAGGCTCGGGACTCACCATGGGAAAAAACGGTCAGCCTCGACCTGAGATCACCGACGTGTCGTACCGCCCGTCGCTCGGCGCGCCCATCGGTATGGACGTCCTGGACTTCACCGAGCTGCTGGCCCGCGGGAAGCGCCGTGGCCTCGACCTGTCGGCCCCGCAACGGCCGGACTTCCACCACCTGATCCACGTCACGGCCGGCACACTGCGCCACCGAGTCGACTTCACGGACTGTGCGGTGGAAGCGGGCGGCTGGCTGTGGGTGGGCTCCGGGCAGGTGCACCAGTACGTCCCCGACGACCTGACGACGGCCCGGGGCACGATCGTCATCTGGCAGCCCGGCTTCGTCCTGGCCGATCCCCCCTTCGACCAGTCACCCCTGCTCCCGACGGAACCCCACGCCCGGGCAGCCCGCCTGACGCTGCGTCATCTCGCGCACGAATACGCCGACTTGACGTCACTCCCCCTCGACGCACACCTCCAGACCCTCCGCATGCTCCTCTCCGTCCTGCTGCTCCGCCTGTCCCACGTCCGCCCGGACCCGGTGTCGTCCGCCCCGCCCGACGACACGTTCCGCCGCTACAGCGCCGCCCTGGAACACGACTTCCGCACCAGCCACCAGGTCGCCGACTACGCCGCCGCCCTCGGCTACAGCCCGCGCACCCTCACCCGCGCGACCCTCGCGGCCACCGGCACGACCGCCAAGCAGTACCTCGACGCCCGCGTCCTCCTGGAAGCCAAACGCCTCCTCGTCCACACCGACGCAACGGCCGCGGACATCTCCCGCACCCTCGGCTTCGCCGAACCGACCGACTTCGCGAAGTTCTTCCGCAAGCGGGACGGCCGTACGCCCCTGGAGTTCCGGGCGGTGGCGCGTGGGCAGAGATGAGTCGTGCAGGAATTCCAGCCGGGTGAGACCGCCGTACGGCGCGATGTGTTCGGGCGGCAGGTGTGGAGTGCCCATGCGCTGCGGGTCGTCGAGGACACGGCTGAAGCGCTCGTTCTCGGATGCGGGCCGGGCGCGGAGTTGCTGGTCCCGACAACCTGGATCGAGTGGCTCCTCACGGGCGACGAGACCGCCCGGCTGCGCGCCCTGCCGAACCTGGCCCACGGCAACTGGCAGCTCGGCCCGTGGACTTGGCGGAGCACGGACCATCTCCAATGGGTACCGCCCGACGCGTGGTTCAGCGTCAACGCGTTCTTCGACGCCACGGGCGACCGCCGGCTGACGCACTGGTACGTCAACTTCCAGCATCCGATGCGCCGGACGCCCATCGGCTTCGACACCTTCGACCTTCTGCTGGACCTGGTGGTCGCGCCCGATCTGTCGCGGTGGGACTGGAAGGACGAGGACGAATATGCCCACGGTCGCCGGTTGGGGGTGGTGAGCGAGGCCGATCACCGGGCGGTGGAGAGGGCTCGCGAGGAAGCGGTCGCGCTGATCGAGGCAGGCGTCGGACCGTTCGCCACCGAACAGGGGTTGAGTGACTGGCGTCACGATCCTCACCGGCCGGCTCCCCAACTCCCCACCGACGTGCTGGCCTTGGACTAACCGGCATCACCCGGATCTCCCGACGCCCCGAACCGCACCGGCAGTTCGCCCAAGCCCCGTAGCAGCGTGCTCGTTCGCCACGTCAGTGTCGTGGGGTCGGTGGCGAGTGCGAGGTCGGGACAGTGTTCCAGCAGGAGGCGTACGGCGATGGCGGCCTCGGTGCGGGCAAGGGGTGCGCCCAGGCAGTGGTGGAGGCCGTGGCCGAAGGCTAGGTGTCCGGGGCCTCGACGCCGTAGGTGGAAGCGGTCGGGATCGGGGAAGTGGAGGGGGTCGCGGGAGGCCGCGGCCAAGGAGATCTGTACGGCGTCCCCGGCCTGGATGCGGGTGCCCGCGAGGTCCAGTGTCTCGGCGGCGAAGCGGAACGCGGTGGCATGGACGGGTGCGCTGTACCGCAGCGACTCCTCCACGGCGGCGCCGACCAAGTCCGGTTCCGTACGCAGCAGTTCGAGTTGGTCGGGGTGGGTGAGCAGGGCGTGGACGGTCGCGGAGATCAGGTTGACGGTCGTCTCGTGTCCGGCGACCAGGATGAGGAAGGCCATCCCGAGGAGTTCCTCGGAGGTGAGGGGGGTCTCGGGGGCGGGTACGCGGGCCGCTGCGACCAGGTCGCTGAGCAGGTCGGCCTCTCCTGCGCCGCGCTTTTGGTGGATCAACTCGGCCAGGTAGGCGCCCAGGGCGGCAGCGGCCGAGGCACCCTTCTCGGGCGAAGCGGGCATGACGAGTTCGTTCGACCAGGCGTGGAACACCGTACGGTCCGCGGCGGGCACCCCGAACAGGTCGCAGATCACCGTCACGGGCAGCGGCAGGGCGTACCGGCTCACCAGATCCACCGTCCCGCGCGGCGGAAGCTCGGCGAGCAGATCGAGGGCAATCGCTTCGATGCGCGGGCGGAGCGCGGCGATCCGCGCGGATGTGAAGTGGCCCGCGACCAGGCGCCGTAGCCGCGTGTGGTCCGGTGGGTCGGTCTGGAGCATGTTGCGGCCGAGGGCATGGCCACCGTCGTCCTGCCAGGACGAGGAGTGCCGGATGTCGTTCCGCAGGCGCGGGTCGGTCAGCGCGGCGCGGGCCGCGTCCCGGGTGACCACCAGCCAGGTCTCGCCGCTTCCCTGGACCAGGACCCGGTGCACGGGCCCTCGGGCGCGCAGGGCCGCGTAGAAGAGGTGGGGGTCGGGGTCCAGGTCCTGCGGGGTGGGTGCCTGCATGGCACTCCTTTCGATGGTCACCGGGTGTGCGCGGTCGTGGGGTCAGGAATCGGTGCGCCAGGCGGCATGCACCGTGTGCGCGAGGGCCGTTCCCTGGGCGTGGCCCGCACGGGCGGCTGCCGGGCGGCGGGCGTCGGCGGTCATGTCGCGGCCCATGGCGCGCCGGGCCGCGCGGTCCGGGGTGACGAGGGTGATCTCGGTTCCCTGTGCGGCGAGTTGGGCCGCCTGTTGGTGGGCGCCGGGGTGCGGGCCGACCGCCGTCGGTATCGGTGAGACGGCAAGGACGTGCCGGTGGCCGGCGGCGAGGTGGACGTTGGTGGTCGTACGGCTGCCGCCGTCGATCCAGCGTCGGCCGGCGACCGTGACGGGCGGTGCGACGAGGGGTACGGCACAGCTCGCGGCGACGGCTTCGAGGAGGGTCGCCTTCGCGTCCGCGTCGAAGGTCTCCAGGGACCCGGTCACGGCGTCGACGGCCGTGATGCGCAGAGCTCGGCCGGGCCAGTCCCGTGCGCCGTGCAGCAACGTGCCGACCGCGTCCAGGAGTTCGGACTCGGGTCCGGTGCGTGCGCCGAGGGCGGCCCGGCCCAGCCGCCGCACGGAGCGCCGCGGATCGCGGGATCCCAGCGCCGCCCACAGGAAGCGGACCGTCTGCGCCGCGGTGACCCGCAGCTCCACCTTGTCGGCGCGGGACAGTTGGCGCTCGTACAACTCCCCCGGCGGCTCGCCGCACGCGAGCCGCGCGCCGAAGATCGCGCCCGCGGAGGTGCCGATGATCACGTCGGCGCGGTCGAGATCGACGCCGGCCTCCGTGAGCCCGGCGAGCACCCCCGTCATCCACGCCCCGCCGACGGGCCCACCGCCGCCCAGGACCAGTGCCGTGCCATGCATGACGCCCCCTTCGTCTGCCTAAATGGGGAGCACTCCCCACTTGATGGATGGACGATAGCATCACTACCGGGGAGCACTCCCCACTAGTGCGGAGGGTGAAGATGACGGGCGTGGACGACACGACGGCACCTGCTCGGCGCCGCGACGCACGGCGCAATCGCGAGCTCCTGATCGAGGCCGCCCACGAGGTCTTCACCGAGCAGGGCCTCCACGCGCCGATCGACGTGATCGCCCGCCGGGCCGGCATCGGCAACGCCACCCTGTACCGGCACTTCCCCACCCGCGCCGCTCTCGTGGACGCGGTCTTCCACGACCTGCTCACCGACACGATGACCATGGGCGAGCAGGCGCGTACCGCCGAGGACGCCTGGGCGGGCCTGACCGGTTATCTGCACACCGTCTTCGCCGGGCTGGCCGCCGACCGCGGCACCAACGACCTCATGACCACCCACCTCGACGGCGTCGACTCGCTCCAGGCCGTGCACGCCCACAACCGCCGTACCGTGGAACTGCTGTTGAGCCGGGGCCGCGACCAGGGGACGATCCGCGCGGACGTCACCCCGGAGGACGTTCTGTTCGCCCTCGCCGCCCTGGGCCGGACGGTCCCCGCCCTCACCACGGCCGCCGGCCCCGACGCCTGGCGCCGCCCCCTCGCCCTCCTCCTGGACGGCCTGCGCGCCGCACCCGCCACGCCCGCGCTCCCCGCCCCCGCCCTCACCGCGACCCAACTCAACAGCGCCCTGCAAGGCCTCTGATCGAGCAACCGACTCGGCTACGGCGTGAGCGCGTCGACGCCGACCGGTCTGCGGCCGCGCACCGCCCATGCGCGAGCGGTGAGCGTGATCGATCCGTCCGGCTGTGTCGGTACGGTCGCGCGCAGCGTTTCGCGCAATCCCTCCCGACCTGCCGGTGGGAGGGCGGCGACATAGCCAGGAGCGGGGCCCTGACCCGCGAGGAACGGCTCCCACAGATCCGCGAAGTCCCGGAAGACCGTGGGCACTTCGAGCGGAGCGACCTCTACGTCCGTCAGCCCGGCCGCCGCCCACACCGCGCGCAGTGGATCCGGACGGCAGAGCTCGAAGCGGCGGCCCTCGTCCAGTTCGGCGGCCGACGGGTCCACCGCGATCGCCGCGTCCCAGAAGTAACGCAGGAACGCCATGCCGTCGGCGTAGTCCCACACATATGCGGCGACCAGCCCGCCCGTTCGCACCGCGCGGGCCGCCTCGCGCACCGAATCGGCCGGTTCGGCAAGGAAGTTGAGCATCAGACCGCTGACGGCCACGTCGAACACCGCGTCACGGACCGGCAGTTCCTCGGCGTCGGCCACGGCGAAGCCCGTGGCCGCGGGAACGGCGGTGCGGGCCGAGGCGGCGAACCCGGCGGACCGTTCCAGGCCGACCACCGTCCGGGGCCGGCACCGGTCGACGACCGTCGAGGTGAGCGCTCCGGTACCGCATCCCACGTCCAGCCAGCGCGCACCGGGCTCACACCCGAGCCATGCGACGAAGGCCTCGGCGACACGACGGCTCCACCGCCCCATGTACCCCTCGTAGGCATCCCCGGCCGCCCACACGTCGGACCGCCGCTTCTCCACACCGACCACGCTCCCCCCACGGGCCCGCCATCGGCAACAGCTCCCGTGCCGCTCCATGCTCGGTCGTCGAACAGCCCGCTGCCCGGCGCCGAGGACCGATCCCGCAGTCCTTCGTCGCCGGGCAGCGTTACCCCCGTACGTTCAGCGTGTTGCGGTCAGGACTCGACCCCGGCACCCTTGAGCGCGGTGACCGGCTCGGGCTTCTCCTCCCCGGGCGCGGTCTGGCGTACGGCCGGGATCGCGGCCGCGACCAGGGCCGCGAGCAGGGCGACGCTGCCGCCGATGAGGAGGCCCGTGCGGAAGCCGCCCTCGGAGGTGAAGGTGTAGCCGCCCGCCGTGGTGGTCATCTGGGCGAGGACCACGCCGATCACCGCGGCGCCGATGGAGGTGCCGAGGGAACGCATGAGGGTGTTGAAGCCGTTGGCGGCGGCGGTCTCGGAGAGGGGGACCGAGCTCATGATGAGGGCGGGCATCGCGCCGTAGGCGAGGCCGACGCCGCTGTTGATGACGATGATGACCACCATGAGGCCCCACGCGGAGCTCATCAGGCCCATCGACAGGGCGTAGCCGGCGGTGATGACGAGCACACCGCTGATCAGGGTGAACTTGGGGCCGCGGGCGTTGGTGAGCTTTCCGCCGAGCGGGGAGACGATCATCATCATGATGCCGCCGGGCGCCATCCAGAGGCCGGACGCGAGCATCGACTGGCCCAGGCCGTAGCCGGTGGCCTCGGGGAACTGGAGCAGCTGCGGTACGACCAGCATGCTGGAGTACATGCCGACGCCGACGAAGACCGAGGCGATGTTGGTGATCAGGACTCGGGGTCGGGCCGTGGTGCGCAGGTCGATCAGCGGGTCGCCGGTGCGCAGTTCCCACACGCCCCAGGCCAGGAAGGCCACGATCGCGACGGCGAACAGGCCCAGGACGGTGGCCGAACCCCAGCCCCAGTCGGCGCCCTTGGAGATGCCGAGCAGCAGACAGACCAGGCCGACGGCGAGGCCGAGGGCGCCGGGGGCGTCGAAGCGCTGGCCCTTGGCGGCGGCCGGTACGTCCGGGATCAGGAACCAGATCAGCGTGGCGACGACCGCGGCCAGAGCGGCCGAACCCCAGAACAGGGCACGCCAGTTGGCGTACTGGGCGATGGCCGCGGCGATCGGCAGGCCGAGGCCGCCACCGATGCCCATGGAGGCGCTGACGAGCGCGATGGAGGGGCTCAGCCGCTCCTGCGGTACGACGTCCCGCAGCAGGGCGATGCCCAGCGGGACCATGCCCATGCCCATGCCCTGCAGACCGCGTCCGACGATCATCGGGACGACGGAGGAGGAGAGCGCGCAGACCACTGAGCCCACGATCAGCGGGACGGAGCAGGCGAGCAGCATGCGGCGCTTGCCCAGCAGGTCGCCGAGGCGGCCGACGACCGGTACGCAGACGGCCGCCACCAGGAGGGTGGCCGTGATCACCCACGCGGCGTTCGAGGACGAGGTGTGCAGCATCTCCGGCAGGTCGGCGATGAGCGGGGTGACCAGCGTCTGCATGATCGCGGCCGTGGTGCCGGCGAAGGCCAGCGTGGCGATCACGCCGCCTGCGCGGGCTGAGGGCTGGGGGGCGTCCATGACGGGACTCCTCGGCATGTCTGTTCGGTCGGGAGGTGAAGGAATGTGCATCGTACACATCGTATGTATCAGCCATGTGATGGGGATGATGCATACCGTCGTGCGAGGATGGGCACGGCCGCCCCTGACCGCATGACACGGCGGCGGTATCGGCGGGAAGCAGGAGGCAGCGGACCGATGGACAGGCGCACGCGCGAAGTCGAGTACGAGCAGATGCTCCTCAGCCGGCACGGCCTGCTCGCACAGAAGGGCGGTCGCCGCAAGGACGGCGTGCTGGAGCGCAGCGCCTACATCCTGCTGAGCCGGATCCGCGTCCAAGGACCCATGTCGATCGGCGAGTTGAGCGACGCCTTCGGCCTCGACACGTCCACCCTCAACCGGCAGACGGCGGCCGCCATGCGCTCCGGACTGGTGGAGCGCATCCCCGACCCGCAGGGCGGCATGGCCCGCAAGTTCCGCATCACGGACCTGGGCGAGCGGATGCTGGACGAGGAACGCGAGGGTCTGGTCCGGTCCCTGGACCAGATCATGGACGGCTGGTCGGACGAGGACATCGACGCCTTCGCGGCTTTTCTACGACGCTTCAACACCGACATCGAACGGATCGGCGGGCGTCCCTGGCCACGGCCGTGAGCCCCGCCCCGTGACAACTCACGGGGCGGGGCGGTCGGTTCACGCCGGGCGTGACTGTGTCAGGAGGAGCGGCGAGCGCGGCCGGCCGCGTAGACCCCGCCGGCGCCCAGGGCGATCACCAGGGCGGCACCGCCCGCTATGAGTCCGACCGGCGCGCTGGAACCGGTCTCCGCCAGCGGCTGGTTGCCACCGTTGGGCGTCGCCTTCGGCGAGGGCGAGGGCGTCGACTTCAGCGGCGGGACGTGCGCGGAGGTGGGAGGCGTCGTCGACGGCTTGGGGCTGGCCGGCGGGGTCGACTCCTCGGCGGGAGGCGTGCTGTCGGCCGGGGTCGACGGCGTCGCGGGCGGGGCCGAGGCCGGCTGGGTCGGCGTCGGGGTGGGCGAGTCCGGCGTGCTCGGGGTGCACTCCTTGTCGCCGCCGTTCCAGGCCGCGATGAGGTGGTACGGCGTCATGATGTTGTCGGGCTGGTACGGAAGCGGGCCGTGGCCCTCGCCCGTGCCGCCGTCGTAGGTGACGTCGTCGCCGTACAGGTCGATCTGGCCGTAGCAGTCGGGCGACTTGACCTTCAGCTGCTGCCAGGTCTGCTGTGCGTCGTCCGCGCCGGCGACGTCCTTGACGGTGAGGTAGACCGTGGCCTTGTCGACCATGGTCTGGTGGCCGGAGTTGTACCAGTTGGGGCCTTCGGCGGTGTACTCGGCGAGCGAGACGGGGTACTTGCAGCTGTCTCCGACGCTCTGGTCGGGAGCCAGCCGGACCTCGACGGTGCCGGGGATGGTGTCCCACTGAAGGAACCCGCCCTGGGAGGTCCAGTCCGCGCCGACAACGTTTCCATCGGCACCGACGATGCGGTACTGCACGGTGGCGGACTGGCATGCGTCGGAATCGGTGGCGCTCGCCGGGCCGGCCGCGAGCACGGGCGCGGCGGCGGCGAGGAACGCGGTGGCCGCGAGGGCGGACAGGGATTGAAGGTGGTGCGAACGTGACAAAGTGAGCCTCGACGATGGTGAAAGGTGTGGGAGGTGGCAGAGCGAGCGACGGGCGCACGAAAGGAAACGATCGAGGGCGTGCGCGACCGGACCGCTCGCAGGTACTTCGCTCAGTAAAGGGACAGCGAAGTAAGCCGAATTCTTGTCACCTTTCACAACTCCCGTCAATCCTTCACCAGTTGCACACAGATCAAGATCCGGGCAGCACCGCGACCAGATGCCAGCGCAGCCCCTCCAACTCGACGTACAGACCCGGGTCGACCAGCTCGTCGCCGTCCCGGTGGTAGGTCAAGTCGGTGAGCAGTTCGGTGAGTTGGCGGGTACCACCGCGCAGGTCGGTCCACGGGAGGCGGACGCGGCCCTGGGCGGGTTGTTCGGAGAGATTGACGACTACGAGATGGCGGCTGGAGTCGGTGGTCCAGGACCAGGCGACCAGGTTCTCGTGGGACGGGTTGTCCGGCCAGCCGGTGCAGTCGAGCAGCCGCCACTCCCCTCCTGTGCGCATGCCGGAGGAGGCGACGGCGGCGAGCAACTGGTGGTGGAACGCGAGGAGTTCCTTGTCGACGGGCTCCTCCGGCCGACGGGAGAGGAAGACCGGTGGCCGTACCTTCCGTCCCTCGAACTGGCCCTCGTGCCAGAGCGTCGCGCCGGGCAGGGTCGCGATGGTGACGGCTGCCGCCCGTTCCCGCTCGGGCGACAGGGTGGCGGCGGCCCGGGGTTCGTCGTGGTTCTCCAGGAAGCGGACCAGGCCGCGCTGGTAGGCAAGGTCGGCCTGGAGATGACCGTGCACTGATTCCGCGCCCTCGTGCAGCAGTCGGTCGTAGAGCCGTTTGTCGTAGCAGTGGTCGAACCCCTGCTGTTGGAGGGCCCATTCGAGGTCCCAGTACGCCTCGGCGACGAAGAGGAGGTCGGGGTGACGCTCGCGGACCTTCGGGACGACGTACGGCCAGAAGTCCTCGGCCGGTGCCGTGCCCGCCCGCTCGCCCCAGGTCTTCGCGAACACGTCGGTCATCAGCAGCATGGCCATGTCGCAGCGCACGCCGTCCGCCTGGTCGCCGATCGAGGCCAGGGTGTCGACGGCGGCCGTGCGCAACTCGTCGCTGAAGGCGTTGAGTTGGACCACGTCCGGCCAGGGCGCGAAGTAGGGGTCTCGGCCCCGGGCGAAGACCTTGCCGCCGGCTTCGAGGAAGGCGGCGGGGTCGCGGGCCAGGTCGTCCGGGGTGCCCTGGACCAGGCAGCCGGGGCGTTCGGTCAGCCAAGGGTGGTCGGGAGCCACGTGGTTGGGGACGTAGTCGAGAATCAACCTGACGCCACGGGCGGCCAGTTGGGCGCGGGCGGCGGCCAGACCCTCGGGGCCGCCGAGGGATGCGTCGACGACGTAGTTCCGGACGCAGTACGGCGATCCGGCCACATCCTCCGGGCGAAGGTCGGGCAGTGCCGCGCGGAACGACTCCTGGAGCGACGCGTCGCGCAGCGCGATCTCCAGTCCGGCCGGGCTGCGTTCCCACACGCCCATCAGCCAGACGGCGTCGACGCCGTCGAGCGCAACCTCGTCCCAGGCGGCCTCGGGCACCTCGCCGAGGGTGACGCGGTGGCCGTAGCGGCTGCTCAACTCCCCCAGCCAGATGAGGGTGTTGATCTCGTAGATCACCGGATGGTCGGGCCAGGCGGTCATGACAGCGGCTCCTCTCGGTCGCCGGTCGGGCGGAGGCTCTCGCGGCCCCGGGCCGACCACTCCTCGTCGCCCAACATGTGGAAGAGGGTGGCCGTGACCGCGGACAGGCCGGTCCAGCCGGTCTGGTGGGAGGCGCCGAGGCCGGCGCCGTTGTCGCCGTGGAAGTACTCGTAGAAGAGGATCAGGTCCTTCCAGTGCGGGTCCTTGGCGAACTTGGCCTGGGCGCCGTGCACCGGCCGGTGTCCGTCCTCGTCGCTGAGGAAGGTGGCGGTGAGCCGGTCGGAGATCTCGCGGGCGACCTCGTACAGGGTGAGCTGGCGGCCCGATCCGGTCGGGCACTCGACGGTGAACTCCGGGCCGTGGAAGGCGTGCAGGTTGAGCAGGGCGCGGATGAGGAGCAGGTTGACCGGGAACCACACGGGGCCACGCCAGTTGGAGTTGCCGCCGAACATCCCGGAGTCGGACTCGGCGGGCAGATAGCCGACTCCGTACGACTCCCCGTGCACCTCGAAGTTGTACGGGTGCTCGGCGTGATAGCGGGAGAGGGAGCGGATGCCGTGCGGGCCGAGGAACTCGCCCTCGTCGAGCATCCGCGACAGGATGCGCCGCAGCCGGTCCTCGCCGAACAGGGCGAACAGGTACCGGCCGTCGGCGTTCGGGCCCAGTGCCTCGTGCGAGGAGATGGTGGCTTCCACCGCCGGATGGCGGTCGATGAACTCCCTTGCTCCCGCGACCAGTTCGGGGAAGCGCTGGTCCGCCCAGCCGCCGACGAGGCTGGTGGCCGCGAGCGGGATCAGTCCGACGAGCGAGCGCACCTTGAGCCGGGTCGCCGTGCCGTCGGGCAGTCGCAGCACGTCGTAGAAGAAGCCGTCCTCCTCGTCCCACAGGCTCGCGTTGTCGGCACCGATGCGGTTCATGGCGACGGCGATCCATGCGAAGTGCTCGAAGAGGGACTGCGCCTGCTCGATGTAGACGGGGTTGTCGACCGCCAACTCTATGGCGATCTCCAGGAGGTTCTGGCAGTACAGCGCCATCCACGCCGTGCCGTCCGCCTGGTCGAGGTGGCCGCCGGTGGGGAGCGGGGCGCTGCGGTCGAAGACGCCGATGTTGTCGAGGCCGAGGAAGCCGCCCTGGAAGACGTTGTTGCCGTCGGTGTCCTTGCGGTTGAGCCACCAGCTGAAGTTCTTCATCAGCTTCTGGAAGGCGTTCTCCAAGAAGGCGCGGTCGCCCTTGCCGGTGCGGTGCTTCTCCAGCTCGTAGAGGAACAGGGTGGCCCAGGCGTGCACGGGCGGGTTGACGTCGCCGAAGTTCCATTCGTAGGCCGGGATCTGGCCGTTGGGGTGGAGGTAGAGGCGGCGCAGCAGCAGGTCCAACTGGCCCTTGGCGAAAGTGAGATCGACCATCGACAGGGCGACGGTATGGAAGGCGAGGTCCCAGGCGGCGAACCACGGGTACTCCCAGGTGTCCGGCATCGACATGATCTCGTCGTTGACCATGTGGTACCAGTTGCTGTTGCGGATGCGTGGGTCGGAGGCGAGCGGGTCGACACCGTGCTCGGACAGCCAGCGCTCGACGTCGAGGTAGTAGTACTGCTTGCTCCACAGC
The DNA here is from genome assembly GCF_000716435.1 of Streptomyces xylophagus. Classification (GTDB taxonomy): domain Bacteria; phylum Actinomycetota; class Actinomycetes; order Streptomycetales; family Streptomycetaceae; genus Streptomyces; species Streptomyces xylophagus. The sequence goes on along the minus strand of NZ_JNWO01000002.1, from coordinate 227,606 downwards.
ATTCCCGCCAACGCCTGCCGGACCAGGCGCCGTTCGTCGACCGGGGTGTCGGCGGAGGTGATGCCGTCGTAGAACTCGTCGGCCTCCGCACGACGTTGCGCCATGACCGGCTCGAAGTCACCGGTCCAGTCGGGCAGTTCGGTGGCGCTGAGGCGCAGGCGGACGGTGGCGCTCTGGCCGCCCGGGATGGTGAGCACGTGGTGGACGGCGGCCTTGGTTCCGGTCCCCTCGGGGTTGACGGCTCCGGTCTCGCCCGCGACGACGTACCGGTCGATGCCGTCCTTCACGTACGGGGAGGTGTTCGAACTGCCGAAGATCTTCTCGTTGTTGGTGTCGTTCTCGGTGAACAGGGTCTGCGCGTCCGCGTCGCAGTACAGCCAGCGCGGGCCCAGCTCCTCGTGGTCGGCGCGGAGTGGGCCGCCGGGTTCCTGGTGGATGGAGGGGACGACGGTCCCACCCGCCCAGGACCAGGTGTGCCGGAACCACAGGGTCGGCAGCAGGTGGAGGGGTGCCTCGTCGGGGCCGCGGTTGTGCGCGGTGATCTCGATCAGCAGGTCTTCGGGGCCGGCCTTGGCGTACTCGACGAACACGTCGAAGTAGCGGTCCTCGTCGAAGATGCCGGTGTCGAGGAGTTCGTACTCGAAGTCACCGCGCCCACGGGCCTGGTTGGTGGCCTTCAGGTCCTCGTACGGGAACTCCGACTGCGGGTATTTGTAGAGGTACTTCATGTAAGAGTGCGTGGGTGTGCTGTCGAGATAGAAGTAGTACTCCTTGACGTCCTCGCCGTGGTTTCCCTCGGCGTTGGTGAGGCCGAACATCCGCTCCTTGAGGATCGGATCGCGGCCGTTCCACAGCGCGAGCGCGAAGCACAGCCGCTGCTTGTCGTCGCTGACGCCCGCGATGCCGTCCTCGCCCCAGCGGTAGGCGCGGGAGCGGGCCTGGTCGTGGGTGAAGTACGACCAGGCGTCGCCGCCCTGGCTGTAGTCCTCCCGGACTGTCCCCCACTGGCGCTCGCTCAGATAAGGACCCCAACGGCGCCATGGCACCCCGGAGTCGTCGGCCTCGGCCAGCCGTCGCCGTTCGGCGTCCGGTGTTTCACCGTTCGTCCCCATCGCTTGTCCTCCCCTTGGCCGAACCCATTCCCCCAGACTCGGGTGTCCCGGACCCGACGGCAACACGAACTGCCGGGCGGAGGGCGTCGGCTCCCGCCAGGAACACCGCGACGGCGAGCAGCAGCGCCGCCGTCGCCGCGACCGGCGCCACCAGGAACGCTCCGGCGCTGCCGTGGCTGTCGGCGAGGTACCCGGCCCACACCTGCCCGGTGGCGGTGCCGAGCGGTCCGCCCGCGCACAGGATCGTCAGGGCGACGGTCGCCCGGTCGGCGGAGGCGATGCGTTCGGTGAGGGCGTAGAGGCTGATCAGGTACGGAGCGACGGTCACACCGGCGACCGCCATGGCCGTAGGGACGGCATGAAGTCTGTCCCCGACGGCCAGGGTGAGGGCGCCCAGCAACAAGGTCGCGGAGAAGGTCACGTACCGGTGGCGGAGGGTGAAGCGCGCGGGGAGCCAGGCGCAGGCGGCACCCGCAAGGGCGCTGCCGATGCCGAAGACGGCGTAGAGGAGACCGGCGCTGGCCGGGTCACCGCTGTCGTTGGCGTAGGCGGTGACGCCGGTCTGCGCGGCTCCGAACATCGTGCCCATCGCGGCCATGGCGAGGAACATGGCGGCAAGTGGCAGTCGGGGCAAGGGAGTTCGGGAGGTGTGCGCGCTCTGCCGGTGCTCGGCTCCCCCATGAGTGAGGGAGAGTGCGAAGGGGAGGGTGGCCAGGACGAGGAGGGCGATGGCCGCCATGGTCGGCGCTGTCGGGCCGAGGGAGGCGAGCAGGCCGACGATCGCGGGTCCGGCGACGAAGCTGATCTCGTCGGCGGTCGCCTCGTACGAGAAGGCGGTGGGTATGAGGTCGGGCCGGTCGCGTGCGCGGAGGAGGCGTGACCAGTGGACCCGTGCCAGGGGGGCGACCGGCGGTTGGGTCAACCCGGCCAGGGCCGATGCGACGATCATGCTCGCGCGGTCGGTGTGGCTCGCCGCGATGAGGCAGGTCAGGGCGACGGCGTTGGCGAGTGCGGTGACCGCCCCGACGAGGCGGTGGCCGTGGCGGTCGGCCAGCGCCCCGGAGATCGGACCGCCGACCGCGTTGGCGATGCCCTGGGCGCCCGCGGCGAGACCGGCGAAGGCGTAACTCCCGGAGGCGGCCCGGACGAGGATGAGGGTCGCGAGCGACGAGGTGGCGTAGGGAAGGCGGGCGAGGAACCCCAGCGGGAAGAATGCCGCGCCGGGCACGCGGAGGAGGGATCGGTACGCCATCAGCGTCTCCCGTAAACACGTCGGAGAGACGCGCTACCCAGCCACCGGCGCGTTGACGATCCCGATTCTGCCGCCCAGCCTAGCGTTTCAGTCCCTCCCGTGGTCACCGAAGGCCGTGACGGACAGGAAGCGGATGGGGAGTTCGACCAGTTCCTGGGGGCCGTGCGCACCCTCGCCGTCGAGTTGGAGGGCGTCGCCGGGACGCATGGTGTAGGCCGCCTCTCCGTGGCCGTAGACCATGACGCCTTCGAGCATGTAGAGCAGTTCGGTGCCGGGGTGCTGGAAGAGGGGGAAGACCTCGCTGGACTCGGTGAGGGTTACCAGAACGGCTTCCATGCGTTTGTGGGGGCCGCGCAGGGCGCCGAGGAGTTCGTAGAGATGGCCGACGCGGCTGCCGCGGCGGATGATCTGGGCGCCATGGCCGGAGGGAACGTAGACGGCTTCGCGCTCGGTGTCGACGCCTCGGAAGAGGGCGGTGACCGGCACGTTCAGGCCGGTGGCGAGGCGGCCGAGGGTGGTGAGGCTGCACGAGGTGTGCGCGTTCTCGATCTTGGAGAGCATGGCTTTCGAGATGCCGACCCGGGCCGCCATCTCCGCGACCGACAGGCCGGCCGCGATCCGGTAGCGGCGTACCTGGCGGGCGATCGCGGTCTCCAAGTCGACAGGTCCGTCGGCCTGTTCGAGGGTGATCTCCCGGTCGGGCAGAGCGGCTGCCTGGTCGTCGTGGTCGGTGCCCATGGCGGTCATTCTGCCTGATGGGCGTGTGTTTACCGGGAGTTGCGGGTCGGGGGTCATCGGCTCAGTGCGAAGCGTGGGTGGGACTCGGTACGGCCCAGGGCGAGGTCCGCGGCCATGCTGCCGATCAGTGGCGTGAACTTGGCGCCGTGGCCCGAGCACGGGGAGACGACGACGAAGGGCCCGGTCCGGTCCAGGACGAAGTCCTCGTCGGGGGTGGTGGTGTAGAGGCAGCTGGCCTCGGCCACGGGTGCGGGGTCGAGGCCCGGCAGTGTGCGTTCCACCCACGCGGTGACCTTGTCGCGGGATACGGGGTCGACGGTGCCCGTGCGGGTGTCGGCGGTCGTGGGGGTGCCTTCATCGTGCTGGGCGACCTTGAACGCCGGGAACGGTCCGCCGTCGCTGCCGGAGGGGAGGCCGTAGAGGCTCAGTTCGTCCTTGTGGACGAAGACGGGCCAGGCGTCCGCTTCCGGATCGCGGCGGCGGAAGTGGAAGACCTGTTGCTGGGTCACCTGAAGGGGTGGCAGGGGCTCGGAAATGCCGAGCTGGGCGGCGAGTTGGGGCAGCCAGGCGCCGGATGCGACGACGACCGTGTCCGCGACGACTGCCGGGCCGTCCGTACGCAGCTCCACCCGGCCGTCGGCGCGGATGTCCGCGCCGGTCACGCGGACGCCGGTGAGTACGTGGGCGCCCAACTCGGCGGCCCTGCGCACCGCGGCGGCCACCGTCGCGTCGGCGTCGACCGTGCCCGCGTCCGGGTGGTGGAGCACGGGACCGTCGAAGCGGAACTGCGGCCAGCGGTCGGTCGCTTCGGTCGCGGTCAGCAGTTCGTGCGGTACGGCGGCTGCCGCCAGGAGGTCCGCGATGCCCTCCGGGTCGCGGCCCGCGCCGAAGTCCAATCCCCCGGTGAGACGGAGGAGTTGAGTGCCGGTGTCGTACTCCAGCTCCTGCCAGAGTTCGCGGGCCTCGCCGGTCAGGCGGACGTAGAGAGGGTCGCCGTAGGCGCGGCGGTAGATGCGTGAACTGCCGTGGGAGCTGCCGTGCTTGTGGCCGATGTCGTACGCCTCGACGAGGGTGACCTCGTGGCCCCGCCGGACGAGTTGCCAGGCCGTTGCCGCGCCCATCAGGCCCGCGCCTACGACGGCGATCACCGTACGGCTCCAGGGGTTCCGGGGATCCAGTCGGTGCCGGCGAGGGGGACGCGGGCCATGGCGGCGGACTCGATGGTGAGGGCGACCAGGTCCTCGGGTTCCAGGTGGTGGAGGTGGGCCTTGCCGCAGGCGCGGGCGAGGGTCTGGGCCTCCATGGTGAGGACGCGGAGGTAGTTGGCGAGCCTGCGTCCGCCTTCGACCGGGTCGAGGCGGGCGGCGAGTTCCTCGTCCTGGGTGGAGATACCGGCCGGGTCGCGGCCGTCCTGGAAGTCGTCGAAGTAGCCTGCTGCTGACCCGAGTTGACGGTATTCGGCGTCGTGTCGGGGGTGGTTGTCGCCGAGAGCGATCAGGGCGGCGGTGCCGATGGCTACCGCGTCCGCGCCGAGCGCGATCGCCTTGGCGACGTCGGCGCCGGTGCGGATGCCGCCGGAGACGATGAGTTGGACCTCGCGGTGGACGCCGAGTTCCCGAAGTGCCTGTACCGCCTGGGGAATCGCGGCGAGGGTGGGGATGCCCACGTGCTCGATGAACACCTCCTGCGTGGCCGCGGTGCCGCCCTGCATGCCGTCGACGACCACGACGTCGGCGCCCGCTTGGACAGCGAGCTTCACGTCGTAATAGGTGCGTGTCGCGCCGACCTTGACGTAGATCGGCTTCTCCCAGTCGGTGATCTCGCGGAGTTCCCCGATCTTGATGGTGAGGTCGTCTGGACCGGTCCAGTCCGGGTGACGGCAGGCGCTGCGCTGGTCGACGCCGACGGGCAGGGTGCGCATTCCGGCGACCCGGTCGGTGATCTTCTGGCCGAGCAGCATTCCGCCGCCGCCGGGCTTGGCGCCCTGCCCGAGGACCACTTCGATGGCGTCGGCCTTGCGGAGGTCGTCGGGGTTCATGCCGTAGCGGGACGGCAGGTACTGGTACACGAGGTGCTTGGACTGGCCGCGTTCCTCCGGGGTCATGCCGCCGTCGCCGGTGGTCGTGGAGGTACCGGCCGCGCTCGCCCCGCGCCCGAGCGCCTCCTTGGCGTTCGCGGACAACGCGCCGAAGCTCATGCCGGCGATGGTGACCGGGATGTCCAGGTGCAGCGGGTACTTGGCGTTGCGGGTGCCGAGGACGACGTCCGTGTCGCAGCGCTCGCGGTAGCCCTCCAGGGGGTAGCGAGACATGCTGGCGCCGAGGAAGAGCAGGTCGTCGAAGTGCGGGAGGGGGCGTTTGGCGCCCCAGCCGCGGATGTCGTAGACGCCGGTGGCTGCGGCCCGTTGGATGGCGTGGATGGTGGCGCGGTCGAAGGTGGCCGACTCACGCAGGCCTCGGGATGCGAAATCCATGTCCATGGCAGAAACAACTCCCTCAGTACGCCGTCGAGTTGTCGACCTTGAAGTGGTACAGCCGTCGGGCCGAGCCGTAGCGGCGGAAGTCGGCGGGGTCCTGGTCGAACTCCGCCGCCTTCAGCAACTCGGCGAGTTCCACGCGGTGTTCGTCCCGCATCTCCTTCTCCACGCAGTCCGCGCCGAGGGACTTGACCTTGCCCTTGACGTAGAGGCGGGCCTCGTAGAGGGAGTCGCCGAGGGCGTCACCGGCATCGCCGCAGACCACCAGTCGTCCCGCCTGTCCCATGAACGCGCTCATGTGGCCGACGTTCCCGCCGACGACGATGTCCACGCCCTTCATCGAAATCCCGCACCGGGCCGCCGCGTTGCCCTCGATCACCAGCAGGCCGCCGTGCGCGGTGGCCCCGGCCGACTGGGAGGCGTCGCCACGCACCCGGACCGCGCCGGACATCATGTTCTCGGCGACGCCCACTCCCGCATTGCCGTGCACGGTGACCGTGGCGCGCTGGTTCATGCCGGCGCAGTAGTAGCCGACGTGGCCCTCGACGTCGACCGTCACCTCGTCCTTGAGACCGCAGGCGACACTGTGGGCGCCTCGGGGGTTCAACACCCGCCAGGATGCGGCCGATTCGGTAGCCGGGGCATGCAGCGCCTGGTTGAGATCACGCACGGAGGAAGCCCCGAGGTCCACCTCGGTCAGCGCTGCCATACGTACACCTCTTCCGGCTCGGGTTCGAAGATGCGGGCGTTCTCGATGCCCGGCAGGACGTCCAGGGCGCGGTACTCCGACGCCATCGCCACCCAGGCGTCGGTCTCCGCGACCAGGGCGGGTTTGCAGGCGATGGCGTCACGGACGACCGCGAAGGAGTCGGCGGTGGAGACGAGCAGCGTGTAGAAGCCGTCGAAGCGCTCGCACAGCAGCCGCAGTGCCTTCTCCAGGTCGGCGCCCCGGTCGAGGTGGTGGGCGACGAAGCGGGCCCCGACTTCGGAGTCGTTCTCGCTGTCGAACTGCACGCCCTGGGCGCGGAGTTCACGCCGGATGGTGGCGTGGTTGGCGAACGATCCGTTGTGGACCAGGCATTGGCCGGGGCCGACGGAGAAGGGATGCGCGCCCTCGGGGGTGACGGCCGACTCGGTGGCCATCCGAGTGTGGCCGACGCCCTGGTAGCCGGTCACTCCGGCGAGCCCGAACTCCTTCGCCAACTGGACCGGATTTCCGGTGCCCTTGAGGACGGCGAACCCCTCCCCCGACCCGATGACGGTGGCCCGCGGCAACGCGGTCGCGATTGTGGCGAGCAACTCGGCGACCGGCGACTGCGCATGCACCACCGTCGTGGCGTCGGCAGCGACAACCACCGCGTCCGGCAACGCTGTTGCCGCCTGGTGCGGGGTCACTCCCAGCAGCGAGACGACGGCACGCCCGGGCGGCGACAGGCGCGGGTCGCCGTAGACCGCGACGCCCGCCGAGTCCGGGCCGCGTTCCACGACCTGGCCCAGCATGGCGGTGAGCAGTTCACCGAGCCGGGGTTCGAGGGAGGGCTCCCGCAGATGGAGCCCGACGATTCCGCACATGCGGCTCTCCTGTCACGAGAAGCGTCAAGGGGATCAGAAGGCGGTGAGGTAGCGGTCCAACTCCCAGGCGCCGACCGTGCCGTGCCAGTCGAAGAACTCCTGACGCTTGACCTCGCCGAAGTACTCACTGACGCCGGGTCCGGCCGCGTCGAGGGCCCCGCCGATCACCGGGTCGGCCGCCAGCGCTTCTACGGCGTGCAGCAGGGTCGGCGGGAGTTCGGGACGGGCTGCCGTGGCCGCCGCGTCTCCCGGTTCGCCGGGGTCGAGGGCGCGCTCGATGCCGTCGAGTCCGGCGGCCAGGGTCGCGGCTGCCGCGAGGTAGGGGTTGGCGGAACCGTCACCGCCGCGCAGTTCGACGCGGTTGCCGTCGGGGACGCGGACGAAGTGGGTGCGGTCGTTTCCGCCGTAACCGGCCTTGCGGGGCGACCAGGTGGCGCCCGAGCGGGTGGAGACCGCGCCGGTGCGCTTGTACGAGTTGACGGTGGGCGCGATGACGGCCTGGAGGGCGCGGGCGTGGTCGAGGATGCCGCCGACGAAGGAGTACGCGAGCGGGGACAAACCGAGGCCGCGGGTGTCGGAGGCGTCGGGGAAGGCCGGCTCGCCGCCCCGCCACAGCGACAGGTGCATGTGCATCCCGGAGCCGGTGCGGTCGGTGAACGGCTTCGGCATGAACGTGGCTGTCATGCCCCGCTGTTCGGCCAGTACCGACACCAGGTACCGCATGGTGATGACCCGGTCGGCGGTGGTGAGGGCGTCGGCGTAGGCGAAGTTCTGCTCGAACTGGCCGTTGCCGTCCTCGTGGTCGTTGGCGTAGTTGCCCCAGCCGAGGGAGTTCATCGCCTTGGAGACGGCGGTGAGGTGGTCGTACATCCGGGTCAACCCGCGGGCGTCGTAACAGGGTTGGGCGGCGGTGTCGCGACTGTCGGCGACGGAGAGCGTGCCGTGTTCGTCGCGGTTGACGAGGAAGTACTCGATCTCCGCGCCGACCGCGAGGGACAGTCCGAGTTCGGCGGCCCGCGCCAGTACGGCGCGCAGGATGATGCGGGGCGCGTACGGCCAGGGCTTCCCTTCGACATGCGGATCGCAGTGCACGAGGGCGAGTCCGGGGCGCACGAACGGCAGCGGGGTGTACGAGGTGACGTCCGGGAGCGCGATGACGTCCGGGTCGCTGGGCTGCTGACCGAGCGCGCCGGCCGCGTAGCCCGCGAACCCGACGCCGTCGGACTGGAGTTCCTCGACCGCCTCGACGGGGACGAGTTTGGCGCAGGGCTTGCCCGCGAGGTCGACGAAGACGGCCAGGACGAACTCGACGCCGTCCGCGCGGACTTGGGCGGCGAGATCGGGTGCGGGGTCGGCCGCCGGCGCCGGGCCGGTGGTCGTGGGCGGTGCGGCTGCGGTGTCCATCGCCATGGGAGGCTCCCAGCATCCAGGGGTTTCCTGATGTGAATCACCATTTCCCATCAGGAAACTCCCTCGCGATTACAGCCTCATTTCCCGCAGGGAAGCACCCTGTTGCCGGTGTCGGGTGGCTCAACTCCGGCTCCCCGTCGTGGATATGGCGTTCTCAAATAACGAGAGGTAGCCTCTCATCCATTCGTCACGTCTCGCCGGGGAGGCCGTCATGGCAGGCACGATGCAGGGCAAGGTCGCCGTGATCAGCGGAGGTTCGACCGGCGTGGGGCGCGCCGTCGGGTCGCTGCTCGCCGAGAACGGGGCGCAGGTGGTGCTGCTCGCCCGGCGTGCCGACCGACTGGAGGCGGCGGCGCGGGAGATGACGGGGTCGGTGCTGACGATCCCGACCGACGCCAGCAGCGGCGACAGTGTCCGCGCGGCGTTCGCTCAGGTCGAAGAGCGGTTCGGGAGGGTGGACATCCTGGTGAACAGTGCAGGCGTCGCCCGCATCCGCGCCATCGAGGAGACCGCCGACGAGGACATCCACGCCTGCATCGGCACCAATCTCCTGGGCCCGATCCACACGATCCGCTCGGCTGTGCCCCTGCTGCGGGCGGCGGGAGGTGGTGACATTCTCAACATCTCCTCCGAGATCACCCTGGACCACATGCCGCTGATGGCCATGTACGCGGCCAGCAAGCACGGTCTGAACGGCTTCACCGCAGCCATGCACAAGGAGCTGCGCGGCGACGGAATCCGCGTCGCGCTGGTGATCCTGGGCTCGATCTCGGACAGCGCCTTCATCGAGAACTTCCCCGGCGAGGACCGGCAGCGCGCGGCCCCGATATGGGAGGCGGACGGCTACCTGACCAGGGTGGGAGCCATGAAGCCGCTCCCCTCGGCCACCGTCGCCCGGGTCATGTTCCAGCTGCTCAGCACGCCGCCCGAGGTCGTACAGGACGTGGTGCACATCCGTCCGGCCGGCTGAGAACGCCCACCCGGTCGCCCCATCCGACCCATGTATCAGACTTGGACACCCCATAAGTCGTCCTTATGAGGTCATAGACCGGACCCGCATACCGACTTAGGCATGCCTTAGTTTAGGCTTCCCGTCGAGTCGCTTGTCATCGCTCGAAGGGAACCTGATCATGCCGCGCCCCCTGCGGGTAGCCATCGTCGGAGCCGGCCCCGCCGGGATCTACGCCGCCGACGCCCTGCTCAAGTCCGAGGTGGCCGCCGAACCCGGCGTGTCCATCGACCTCTTCGAGCGGATGCCCGCGCCCTTCGGCCTGATCCGGTACGGCGTCGCCCCCGACCACCCGCGCATCAAGGGCATCATCAACGCCCTGCACCAGGTCCTGGACAAGCCGCAGATCCGCCTCTTCGGCAACGTCGACTACCCGACCGACATCAGCCTGGACGACCTGCGCAGCTTCTACGACGCGGTGGTCTTCTCCACCGGCGCCACGGCCGACCGCGACATGTCCATACCCGGCATCGAGCTCGACGGTTCCTACGGCGCCGCCGACTTCGTCTCCTGGTACGACGGCCACCCGGACGTCCCGCGCACCTGGCCGCTGGAGGCGGAGAAGGTCGCCGTTCTCGGTGTCGGAAACGTGGCGCTCGACGTGGCCCGCATCCTCGCCAAGACCGGCGACGAGCTGCTGCCGACCGAGATCCCGCCGAACGTCCACGAGGGCCTGAAGGCGAACAAGGCGCTGGAGGTCCACGTCTTCGGCCGCCGTGGCCCGGCGCAGGCGAAGTTCTCCCCGATGGAGCTGCGCGAGCTGGACCACTCCCCGAACATCGAGGTCATCGTCGACCCCGAGGACATCGACTACGACGAGGGCTCGATCACCACGCGTCGTGGCAACAAGCAGGCCGACATGGTCGCCAAGACCCTGGAGAACTGGGCGATCCGCGATGTCGGCGACCGCCCGCACAAGCTCTTCCTGCACTTCTTCGAGTCGCCGTCCGAGATCCTCGGCGAGGACGGCAAGGTCATCGGTCTGCGCACCGAGCGCACCGCCCTCGACGGCACCGGCAACGTCAAGGGCACCGGCGAGTTCAAGGACTGGGACGTCACCGCGATCTACCGCGCGGTCGGCTACCTCTCCGACAAGCTCCCCAAGCTTCCCTGGGACATCGAGTCGGGCACGGTCCCGGACGAGGGCGGCCGGGTCATCCAGGAGACCGGCGAGCACCTCCAGTCGACGTACGTCACCGGCTGGATCCGGCGCGGCCCGGTCGGTCTGATCGGCCACACCAAGGGCGACGCCAACGAGACGGTCGCGAACCTGCTCGACGACCACGCCAACGGCCGTTTGCACACGCCTGTTTCGCCCGACCCGGAGGCCGTGGAGGCGTTCTTCGCCGAGCGCAACGTCCGCTTCACCACCTGGGACGGCTGGTACCGGCTCGACGCCGCCGAGAAGGCGCTGGGCGAGCCGCAGGGCCGTGAGCGCGTGAAGATCGTCGAGCGTGAGGACATGCTGCGGGCGAGCGGCGCGTAAGCCTCGACGAGTTGAAGTTCGAGGGGCCCGGCGGCCGCTTGGATTCTAGTGGTTGTCGCAACACCCCAGTTCAGGGGTGGCGATGGACTTCGAGATCCGGCGGGACCGGACCCCTCAAGGGCCGAGAAAGCTGAGTCGGGAGCGGGAGGCATACTCCCGGCTCATGCAGCAGGGCTACAGCAATCGGGAGGCGTGCCGGATCGTCGGCATAGCCACCCGCACGGGCAGGAAGTGGCTTTACGGGCGCAAGCCCACTGGCGCGCAGAGGAAGGCGCTGGCACCGCTTGGCGCGGTGGCGGCGCCTTCCGGGCCGTCCCGGTATCTGTGCGAGGCGGACCGTATCCACATCGCCGACCGGCTGCGGGAGAAGGCGTCGACCCGCGCGATCGCTGCCGAGCTGGGCCGTAGCCCCTCCACCGTCAGCCGGGAGATCCGCCGCAACTGCACGATCGATCCCCGCGGCCAGCGGCACTACCGGCCGCACGCGGCCCAGTCCCGCGCCGAGGCACGCCGGCCTCGTCCGAAGCCGGGGAAGATCGCCCGGAATCCCGAGCTGCGGGACTTCATCCAGGACCGCCTGACCATACGGTGGAGCCCGGAGCAGATCTGCCAGGCTCTGCGCAGTCAGTTCCCCGACCGGCCGGAGATGTACGTGGTCCACGAGACGGTCTACCAGGCCCTCTACGTGCAGGGCCGTGGAGAGCTCCGCCGCGAGCTCGCCCGGGCTCTGCGCTCGGGCCGCGCGCGCCGCAAGCCTCAACGCCAGGCCGCCTCACGCCAGCCGCGATTCACCACACCCATGGTCATGATCAGTGAACGGCCCGCGGAGGCCTCCGACCGTGCCGTCCCCGGTCACTGGGAGGGCGACCTCATCATCGGCAAGGACGGGAAGTCGGCCATCGGCACGCTGGTCGAGCGCGCCACTCGCTACGTCATGCTCCTGCATCTGCCCGGCGACCACAGCGCCGAGAACGTCCGGGACGCGCTGGTCACCACGGTCGAGACTCTGCCCGCTCACCTCAGACGGTCCCTGACCTGGGACCAGGGAAGCGAGATGGCCGCCCACGGATCGTTCACCGTTGCCACCGGCATCCCGGTCTACTTCTGCGACCCGGCCAGCCCCTGGCAGCGCGGCTCGAACGAGAACACCAACGGCCTGCTGCGGCAGTACTTCCCAAAGGGCACCGACCTGTCCGTCCACAGCCCCGGGCATCTCGCCTCCGTCGCCGCCGAACTCAACGGCCGTCCACGCAAAACGCTCGGCTGGGAAACCCCAGCCGAGCGCCTGCATAAACTGCTCACGGCCTGATCAACACAACCGTGTGTTGCAACGACCCCTAGAAACCGCCCCGTACCGCCGGGCCCCTCGCACGTCAGCGCACGGCCCTCCCGTACCGGGCGAACACGGTGGACCCCGTCTTCTCCACCGCCAGGCACTCCAGGAGCGCGGACGGACCATCGGCGGCGAAGAGCCGCTCGCCGGCGCCGACGACGGTGGGGAAGGTGATGAGCCGGTACTCGTCGACCAGATCCTCCGCCATCAGCGTGTGGACCACGCTCAGGCTGCCCATGACGATCACCTCCCGCTCCTCGCGTTTCACGGCGTCGACGAGATCGCCGTCGAGAACGGTCGAGTTCGCCCACGCCGAGGCATCGGTCAGGGTGCGGGAGGCGACCAGTTTCGACGCGGCGTTCATGCGGGCGGAGAACGGGTCGTCGCGGCCCGGCCACAGCTGCGCGAACGCCTGCCACGTGCCGCGGCCGAGCAGCAGCACCCCGTCGGCCAGGATGTCGGCCAGCCGGAACCTGTCGCCCTCGATCTCCTCTCGGCCGTAGCGGAAGAGCCAGCCTCCGTAAGGGGTGCCGTCGGACCCGTCGGGGTCGGAGACGACCCCGTCCAGGGTGGTGAACTGAATGACGGTGACGCTCATGATCCATTGTCCTTTCGGTCGATGCTCACCGGTACGTACCGGCGGCAGCGGCCGAACTCATCGCGGCGGGAGCGGTCGATCCGGAGAAATCCGCCGCGGCAGGTCGAAGGACGCCAGAACCTGTGGCTCGGTGAACACGACGTTGCGGGTGACACGGCCGGAGACGACCGTGAACACCTGGACGCTGTGCAGCCACCGGCCTCCGCCGGGGTCCCTCGCGTACGCGGCGAGCGCGGGCTGCGAGTTGGCCGTGATCGGCCTCAACGCCCAGTCCGTACCCCGGAGTTCGAAGACCCGGCGCATGAACGCGCCGTAGTGCTCGGTGCCCCGGAACCAGAACGGGACCGGCGGCATCTCCAGGACCACGGCGTCGGCCAACAGCCGTACCAGGGCGGGGACATCGGCCTGCTCGAACGCCCGGAGGTAGCGGTCGATCACCTCGCGTTCCTCGGGGTCGTCCGGTTCGGTGATCGTGTCGCCGTCGCCGACGTCCGTGAGGGCGGCGCGGGCGCGCTGGAGGGTGCTGTTGACGGCCGGGACGGTGGTGTCGAGCTGGTCGGCGACCTCGGCGGCGCTGAACTGCAGCACCTCGCGCAGCACGAGGACGGCCCGTTGCCGTGCCGGCAGCCGTTGCAGGGCGACGACCAGGGCGAGCCGCATGTCGGCACGGGCCTCCATGTCGTAGCGCGCGTCGGGGAAGGGCTGCAGCCAGGGGATGTCGGTCGCCGGGGTGAGCGGTGTTCCGGGGTCCTCGCTCGGTGTGCCGAGGCCGGACGGCAGGGGGCGACGCGCCCGTCCTTCGAGCGCGGTGAGGCACACGTTGGTGGCGATGCGGTACAGCCAGGTCCGTACGGAGGCTCGGTTCGGGTCGTAGCGGTCGCGGGCCTTCCACGCGCGCAGCATCGTCTCCTGCACCAGGTCCTCGGCCTCGTGGAACGAGCCCAGCATGCGATAGCAGTACGCCACCAACTCGCCCCGGTACGGCTCGAAGTCCACCCGCCCATCATGGCGCAAGGGGCTGTTAACGTCCTGCGGTGTTCTCTCTTCTCGAACCCCCGTTCTTCTCCCGTCTGCGCGACGCGCGCCGGATACTCGTCGCCGGCGCGGGCGGCGGCTTCGACGTCTACGCCGGGCTGCCACTGGCCCTTGCCCTGCGCGCGGCCGGCAAGGAGGTGCACCTCGCCAACCTGTCCTTCGCCGACCTGTACGGCCTCGACCTGGACGTGTGGGTGGACCAGGACGTCGCTGCCGTACGGCCCGACACGGTGGCCCGGGGCGACTACTTCCCCGAGCGGTCCCTCGCCCGGTGGCTCGACCTGCACGACATGCCGTCCACGGTGTACGCGTTCCCGCTGACCGGCGTGCGGCCGCTGCGGGACGCGTACCGCACGCTGATCGGGCACCTCGGCGGTGTCGACGCGATCGTGCTGGTGGACGGCGGGACCGACATCCTGATGCGGGGCGACGAGCACGGGCTGGGCACTCCGGAGGAGGACATGGTCAGCCTCGCGGCGGTGAACGGGCTGGATGAGGTGCCGGTGCGGTTGGTGGCCTGCCTCGGCTTCGGCGTCGACGCGTATCACGGGGTCAACCACTCGCTGGTTCTCGAGAATCTGGCCGCGCTGGAGCGCGAGGGCGCCTACCTCGGGGCGTTCTCGCTGCCGCGTGAGAGCCGCGAGGGGCAGCTGTATCTCGATGCGGTGGCTCACGCCCAGGAGTGCACGCCGGATCATCCGAGCATCGTCAACGGTTCCGTGGCGGCCGCCGTGCGCGGGGACTTCGGAGACGTCCGTTTCACCGAACGCACGCGCGGCGGCGAGCTGTTCATCAATCCGCTGATGGCTCTGTACTTCTGCGTGGACGCGCCGGGACTCGCGCGCCGCAACCTCTATCTGGACCGGCTGGAGTCAACCGCCCTCATCCGTCAGGTCAGTTCACTCATCGAGGACTTCCGCGACGAGCTGCCCCGGCAACGGCCGCCTCGCGCCTGTCCCCACTGACCGGCCGCCCCAGCGCCGGCAGCGGTTCGCGGGCGCGCAGGCTCACGACGGTGGTCACCGCGAACGCGAGCATTCCGCAGCCGACGGCGACACCGGCGGACAGGGCCGTCAACCGGTCGAGGCCCAGGCCGTGTTGGAACACCGGCGCGGCGGCGACGGACAGCACCGGGGCGAGGCAGAAGTGGGCGATCCACAACAGCGCTGCCACAGCGGCGAGTCGGGTCACGGCCGGCACGGGCAGCGGCGCCCAGGAACCCGGCATCCCGTCGACTGTCGTACGCCGGGCCGCTGAACGCGTCCTCGGGGGCCGTGCGGGCGAGGTAGATCCCGGCGCCCGCCATCGAGACGGTCGAGGCGGCCGTCGTCGGGGTCAACGGTCCTGCGCGACAACTCCCTGGTCACGGTCGTCCCGGGGCCGAGCACGTCGGCGGGACGGCCTGGCGACCGCGGCGCGGAGTCGAACGAATACTTGGGGGCAGCAAATGATGTGAACTGCCCCACGACGGGTAGTTCTTAACTCAGCGCCTCTTCCGCGTGAACACCTCCACTCAAAGGAACTGTGGTCTTGGCTCTCGCGTACCCTGACGCCCCGTCAGCCCGTCGGCCCGGGCGTACCTGGACTATTCGCATCACAGGTCACCGCGACCGTACCGCCTCGGTCAGCTGCTCCTCCGGGTGCGGCATGCCCGCCCGGTCGCGCGACATCGCGGCCCTGCGCCGTTTCGCCGAAGCCCATGCGGCGGCCCACGTCAGAGCGGCGACCGTACGGCCCGACGCGGCCTGCGGCTGCCGTCGGCAGCGGTGCGCGGCGCACGAGGGGACCCGGGTCGACTGCTCGGGCTCGGTGCTGCTCGTGCTGCGGCACGATCCCGCCGTCGGCCAGGTGTGGACCCTCGCCGAGGTCTGCGCGGCCTGCGCCTCGCTGATGACGCACACCCGCGTCGTCGGCCGGCCCGTGCCGCGCGCCCGGCCGCCGCGCGAGGAAACGGTCGTACCCCTGGAAGTGCCTTCCGCGACGAGCGCGCGCTCGGTGCCGGCCGGGTTCAGCGCGCCCCCGGCCGAACCGGGTGTCCCGTCCCGGCCGGGTGCCGTGGACGGTCGTCGGCGGAGGTGAGGACCGGGGCGCCGGTGGCACACGGAAGGGACCCGCCCCGAGCGGATGGTGGGCGGGTCCCGTCCGCCCCACCATTCTGGGGACATTGCCATGTCACAGACACGAGTGAAACCCGGCCACCCGGAGTGGACCGATCACACCCCGCGCGTAAGCTCGCGCGGTATCGCAGGAAACTCGGGCATACGAGACTCCACGACCCCCGCTTGACCCGCCAAGATCTCCCACGGTGATACTGGTGGGTCAGCACCGCACCCGCCCGCAGATTGGCCTATGTCGAACTCCTCCACAACTTCGCCCACGATCCCCCACACGGTGTGGCTGGCTCGCGGCCGCCACGTCGGGTCCGACGCGGCAGATGTCGTACGGCGACAGTTGCAGCGACTCAAGGACCGCGAGGTCATCGACGACCATCTGGAACCGGACACGGACGACGACCCGGCCGCTTCTGACCGGGTCTTCGAGGCGCGTTGGCGGGTCGAGGGGACGGTGACCGTGCGGGCGCGGCTGACGCTGCCGTCCGTTCCGGAGCCGGGATCGGGTTCAGGCCCCTCTTCTGCGGCCTCGGCCCAGGGGCAGGAGTGGGTCCTGGTCGCGGAGGCCGAGCGGGTCTGGGATCCTCGGTGGCCCTCCCCCGCGACCGTGTTCTGGCCCGAGGACGCGGACACCGGCTGGGACCATGCGACGGTTCCGGGGCTGCGCTTCCGGGAGGTCAATCCGCTGCCTTCGGACGAGAAGGATCTGCGGCGCCTGTTCAGGAGTTGCGCGCAGGACGGCTGGAGCATTCACGTCGTCGTGCACGAGGCCATGACGCCGGACGCGCAGGGCCGGCTGCCCGTGGCCCGGCTGCTGCCGCCGAGTCTCCGGCACTGCGTGGTGGAGCACCGGGCCACACCGGACCAACTGCGGTCCGTCAACTGGGCGTTGCTGCGCGAGTTCGACTTCCAGGTGCCGCGCGGCGGTGCCGTGGTGCTGCCCACGAACCCGGCCGCGCCCGGCTACGACGTGCGCGACTTCTCCGTGCGCAGCGTCTTCCTCGACGGTTCCGAACCCACCGCACTCGTGGACGTGCTGTGCCGCTACGCCGCGTCCGCGCGTCCGCTGCCGGAGGGCGGCGAGGCAGCCGTCACCGCGCTGCGGGAGCAGTGGGCCCTGATGACCCTGGAGGAGGAACTCGCCCGGGAGCGCAGGCTCGTGGCGATGTACGCCGAGGCTCTCGAGGCGATGACCAAGTCCCGTGACCTGTACCGGGAGTCTGCCGACCGCGCCAACGAGGCGCTCGCCGCGTTGCGCGAGTCCTCCGGTGAGGTGTCCGGGTTGCCCTCTCAGTCCGCCGGGTCCCCGTTCCAGCGGACGTTCGGTCGACTGAGGGAGGCGACGAAGGCACTGCGCCCGGCGCCGCCGGCCGACGGGGCCGGTGGAGATCCGTCGCACGACGGTGGCCGCTCGACTGAAGAGCAGTAGACGGCCGGGGCCGATGCAGGCGCCGGGGGCGGTCGTTCGGTCTCGGTGAGCGGCGCTCGGCCCTGTGGCGGCCCGCGCCCAATGTGCCGCGCGCCGGAGCCAGTCCGGCCGCCGCCGAGCCCTGAGACCCGGCAACTCCGCGACAGGGTCGAGGTGTTGGATGCCCGCCTAGACGGCGAGAGTCCCCCGTCCTGCGGCCAACCGCCTACGCAGCGCAGCGACGCCGGTGAAAATGGACCACCAGTGGTGATCATCGCCCACGCGCCCCCACCACGCCCCGACCTACCTTGGCGGCATGCCGATGCAACCCTGGTTCCGCGATGCCAAGTTGGGCATCTTCCTGCACTACGGGATCTACGCCGTCGACGGTGTGCCGGAGTCCTGGTCCTTCTACGACGGCCAGGTCCCGCACGACCAGTACATGCGGCAGCTCGACGGGTTCACCGCCGCGCGCTACGACCCGCGGGCCTGGGCCCGGCTGTTCGCGCGGGCGGGTGCCAGGTACGCGGTGCTGACCGCCCGTCACCACGACGGCGTGGCCCTGTGGGACTCGGCCCACGGTGACCTGGACGTGGTCCGCCGCACCCCGGCCGGCCGTGATCTGATCGGCCCGTACACGGACGCGCTGCGCGAAGAGGGTCTCAAGGTCGGTCTCTACTACTCCCATTCCGACTGGAACCACCCCGACTACGCCAGCACGGTGCACCCGCAGCCACTCGACGAGGAGATCCTCACCAACCCGTACTCCTCGGCACGTCCCGGCGAGGAGGATCCGGCTGCCTGGGCCCGCTATCTCGCCTACCGCGACGGCCAGGTCGGCGAGCTGGTCGACCGCTTCCGGCCCGACCTGCTGTGGTTCGACGGCGAGTGGGAGCGCAGCGAAGAGCAGTGGGGCATGCGGGAGTTGGCCGAGCTGATCCTCGCCGGGAACCCCGACACCGTCCTCAACGCCCGCATGCTGAGCTACGGCGACTACGCGACGCCCGAGCAGGGGGTGCCGCTGCAAGCTCCGGACGGGCCTTGGGAGTTGTGCCTGACGGTCAACGACTCGTGGGGTTTCCAGCACCGGGACGAGCATCACAAGTCGGTGCGGCAGCTGGTGCGTTACTTCACGGAGACGATCGGGATGGGCGGCAATCTCCTGCTCGACGTGGGTCCGAAGGAGGACGGGACGATAACGCCCGCGCAAGCGGAGCGACTTGAGGGGCTCGGCGCGTGGATCGCCCGGCACGCCGAGGCGGTGTACGGCACGGTCGCCGGGCTGCCCGCCGGGCACCACTACGGCCCCAGCACCCTCTCCGCCGACCGCCGCACGCTGTACCTGGTGTGCTTCGATCCGCCGCGCGAGGCGGTGTCGGTGCGCGGCCTGCGTACGCCCGTCAAACGGGTCACGGTTGTCGGCACCGGCGCCGAACTCGGTCACGACGTCATCGGCGGGCTCGGCGAAGTGCCGGGCGTGACGTGGATCGATGCGCCGGGCGCGGCCGATGTGGACGAGCGGGCGACGGTCCTGGCGGTCGAGCTGGACGGGGAGTTGGACCTGTACCGGGGTGCGGGCCGGGATTGATCCACGCGGTGCTGGCTGAGTCGCACAGTCCGGGACCGAGCCACACCGCGCGGTGTCTGTTCACAAGGTGCCGGCGCGAACTGCCCTGGGTGAGGCGCCCAGTTCGCGTCGGCACGCCTTGTTGAAGGCCTGCAGATCGCCGATGCCGACGGCGGCCGCGATCGCCGGGATGGACAGCGTCGACTCGCGCAGGAGATGCCGGGCGCGTTCCATACGGCGGTGCCGGATGTAGGCGACGACCGTGCTGCCGGTCTCGACGCGGAACAGGCGGATGAGGTGGTTGTGCGAGACGCCTGCCGCGTGGGCCACTTCGGGCACCGTCAGCGGTGCGGCCAGGTGCGACTCGATGTGCGCGACGGCGAGGGCGAGAGCGGGGTGCGGCCCGGTGGTGCCGCCGGCGGCCGGGGTCGCGAGGTCTGCCACGCGCCACAGCACGGTCCACAACTCCGCCGCCGCACGGGCTGAGTTGCGCGGTGCCGCCGCGACGGCCCGCAGCATCAGGTCGGTCAGCACCGGAGTCTGCGTACCGGCGTCCTGCATCACGGGAACGGTCAACCGCTCACCGGCCGACGGGAGTTCCAGGTGGGCGAAGAGATGCTCGGACCGGCCCCGGTAGTGGAAGCGCACCAGCGCGCCGGGCGGCACCAGGCTCACATGGCCGGGCCTGATCTCGTGCGGGACACCGTCGACGGTCAGCTCCGCCTCGTAGCGGTAGAGGTGCAGCTGCCAGAGGTCCGGCAGCCGGAACACGTCACGCGGGCTCACCGTGCCGTGCACACCGACGCCGAGGCTCGCCACACGCGGCGGGGCGTCGAGGCCGATCCGTACGTGGGTTCCCGTGCCGATGGTGTCGCTCACGGTGAAAACGTACCAGTGCCGGACAAGAGGTCATCGACTGTCAAGACTCTTCCGCGCGTTCGGGTGTGATGTTCCCCTCGTCGGCCATACCGGGGCCGTAACCGGGCATCCGGATAGGGCACATGCCGTGCCGTCGGACCGGAAAAAGGGGCGCCAGTGGACTCGACCACAACCGTGATCGTCATCGCCGCGGTGCTCGCGTTGATGCTGCTCGCCGTGGCCGTCGGAGTGCTGGTGCGGCTGGTCCGCACTCGGCGCGGAATGCGGCGCGCAGGGCTTCCGACCGGCCCCAAATGGGTTTTCTGGGGTGCCGTCCTCTACTTCGTACTGCCGACCGACTTGATGCCCGATCCCGTGTATCTGGACGACATCGGCGTACTTCTCCTCGCCCTGCGCACCATGCGCAAGTCCCTCGTCGAGCAGGAGGAGGGGCGGCCGGGCGACCTCGGCTGAACCCGGCACGGCTCTTACCTTCCTTACCGTGGTTACGCAGAGTAAGGAAACCATTCACTCGTTCGATTCGTATAAGTCTCTGGAAGCAGACGGAAGTCAGCGGGCCAAGCGACCTCGCAGGGTGGCCACCGCTTGCACGAGGCAGTACCGACGAGGGAGAGACGATGCAACCGTTCGCGCTCAACTACGCTCGCCCGGCAGCACAGTTGGAGCTGACCGCTCCGTACAGCTACGACTCCGGACTGCAGTTGAACGTGCTCGCCGACGGACGGGTCGCCGCCCATGATCTCGCTCTGCTGAGAGAACTGGGGACCACGACGTCCACCGCGGGATCGAAGACTCACTTCGACGACTGAACACGGAACGACGAAAATGACCGTGTTGGTCCTTACCTGCGAAGAGGACGTCACGGCGGACATGGTGGTGGTCCACCTGCACGCGTCCGGCGTCCCCGTGGTCCGGATCGATCCCGCCGACCTCACCGGCGGGGTCGCGCTCTCCGGGGAGTACGTCCACGGAGCCTTCCGCGGCCATCTGTCCGCCGGGGGGCGGCTGGTGAGCATGAGCGGACTCCGGTCGATCTGGGTGCGCAGACCGGGCACCCCGGCGACCCGCGCGCCCCAGCCCTCCGAGTGGCTGACCGAGGAGGCCTCCCAGGCGCTCTACGGCATGCTGCGCGGCTCCGGCGCCCGCTGGATGAACCACCCCGACGCGGCTCGCCGCGCCCGGCACAAGCCCTGGCAGCTGCGTCTCGCCCAGCGCAGCGGGCTGCCCGTGCCGGCCACCCTGATCACCACGTTCCCGCAGGCCGCCCGCGAGTTCTCGCGGCGCTTCCCGGACCTGGTGGTCAAGCCGGTCTCCGGCGCCCACCCGCAGGATCCGCCCCGAGCGGTGCCGACCAGCCGGGTCGCGCCGGACACCGACTTCGCCGCCGTCGCGTTCGGTCCCACGCTGCTGCAACGGCGGATCGCCAAGCAGGCCGACATCCGGCTCACCGTGGTGGGCGACCGCATGCTGGCCGCCCGCATGGCGACCGCCCCTGACCCGGACCCCGCCGAGGTCGACGTCCGCTTCGCCGTACCCCTGCAGCCCTGGCACCCCACCGAGGTCCCGCCGCGCATCGCCGCGGCCGTCCGGACGTACATGTGCGACGCCGAACTGGCCTACGGAGCCTTCGACTTCGCCGAGGACCGGGACGGGACCTGGTGGTTCCTGGAGTGCAACCAGTCGGGCCAGTTCGGGTTCGTGGAGGCGGACACCGGTCAGCCGATCGCACAGACCATCGCGGAGTGGCTGTCCCTCCCCGCCTCCCCGGAACAGGAGGGATGCGTCAACGGGTCGGACAGCAAGGTCACTTGACGTAGCGGAAACGGTTCACCGGAGTCACAGTTCGCAGCCGTCCTGCCAGTTGCACGCGCCGCAGATGACCAGCCGCAGCGCCCGGTCGTGGTGATGGTCGACCGTGACGTACGGGCGCAGCCGTTCGCTGCTCCCGCCGCACCCTGGGCAGCTCGCGAACAGTCCCAGAGGGCCGAAGTCGCTGATCGCCAGGGTGCTTTCGGTGGGGGTGCCCCGAACGGGGAGCGGCGGCACGAGGTCCGGGAAGCCGAGGCGCACGATCATCGCCGCCGCCTCGTCCGACACCCGGCCCCAGCCCTGAGCGAGCCGTACGTGGCGCAGCCCGGCCAGGGCGGACGGCAGCGGCGTGTCGTCGAGTCGGACGGGCACGGGTGCGCCGAGCGGCGCGGGTTCCGTCGGCGTTCGGCCCCACGCCGCCGACCACAGCAGGACGACGACGGTCTCCGGATCGGGGGCACCGTCCGCGGCTGTCGGCCACACGTCGAGCACGACGTCGGCACCGGCGCGTCCCAGCGCGTCCGCGAGCGCCAACGCCGCCCGCTCGTCCTGCCGTTGACAAGTGAGTCGCGTGTGCACGCACTCATGGTGCGGCATGCCGGAGGCGTCCGGCACGCCTGTGGCGTTACGACCCGTATGTCCCCAGGAGGCTGCACACCGCGTCCTCCTCGACCGCGCGCACCTTGCTGAGCAGAGCGGGGTTCCCCGCCTGGTTCACCTGAGTTGTCAATGAGAAAGTGAGCGCGCGCCGGCCGTCGGGGGTCGCCGCCATCAACTGTGTGTAACCAAGGGTGTTTCCGGTATGTCCGAGAACCACCCCGCACCGGGTGTCGTAGCGGAACAGGGCGAGCCCGGCGCTGTTGCGGCCCGGGCCGGCCGGTTCGGAGGCGCCGGGGATCCAGTGCCGCTGTTCCCGGAGTGCCGCCTGCGTGGTGAGGGCTCCGGCGGCGTAGCCGCCGATGAACGCGGCCAGGTCGCGGGGTGTGGAGGTGATGCCGCCCGAGGCCCACACGCCGGACATGCCGATCGCCTCGCTGACGTCCTCCGGTCCGGTCGGTCCGCCGACGGCGTAGCCGTGCATGTAGGGCTCCGGCATCTCGTAGCCCTGCGGCAGGCTCGTGTCGTGGAGGCCCAGCGGCCGGTAGACGTCGTGGCGCAGCAGGTTCTCGTAGCGTGTGCCGGTCGCCGCCTCCGCCATCAGCGCCACGGCGATGTTGTCGGAGTTGGAGTACTGGTACTTCGTGCCCGGGGCGAAGCGGAGCGGCTCGCCGGCCACGAAGTCGAGCAGGCGCCGCGAGTCGAAGTGGTGGTGCGGGTCGGCCGCGATGAGGCTGCGGAACTGTGGGCTCTGGCTGAAGTCCGGGAGGCCGCTGGTGTGTTGGAGCAGCTGGCGCAGGGTCACGGCCTGCCAGGCTCCGGGCAGCTGCGGCAGTCGGGTGCCGATCGTGTCGTCGAGGGTGAGCCGGTGCTGTCGTACGAGACTCAGGGCCACCGCCCCGCTGAACGCCTTGCTGGTGCTCGCGGTCCGGGTGTGGTCGCGCGCTTCGAGCGGGCGGCCGGTGGTGAGGTCTGCGGTGCCTGCCCGCAGGACGCGCTGCCGGTCGCCGTCGCGGAGCACGACGATCACGCCGGGCGGGCCGTCGGGGGCGGCGACCAGTTCGTCGAGGCCGCGCTGGAGGGAGTGGTCGTCGGCCGCGGCGGGCGATGCGGGCACGAGGGCGCCGACGCAGGTGGCGACGAGGAGGGAGACGAGGCGGAGCGGGAAGGGCATGGAGTGTCCTGGGGGCTGTGGGGGCGGGGCACGACCAGAATCCGGGGGCTCGTCGGCGTCCGCGCGGGCATGTGCTCCATACGGCCCCCTCCGCCTTCGCCGTCTCGCGGTGTTGCCCCGCAGGGCGTGCTGTGCCGTAATCGGATGACCCGCGGTGCGGATCTTGGCGGTGCCGTGTCTCGCCGGAAGGAGCGGCCGGTATGGACGCGTACGGTGCCGGGGACGGCGTCACGGCCGCCCCGGGAGGGCTGCTGGACCTGTTGCAGGTCGCGGCGGTGGTGCTGGACGCCGGCGGGTACATCGGGCTGTGGAGTCCCGAGGCGGAGCAGTTGCTCGGCTACTCCCCCGAGGAGGCGCTGACGCAGCGCGCGGACCGGCTGCTGGTGTCGCCCGACGACCGGGTCAGGGCACGGGAGCTGTTCGCTCAGGTGGGTTCGGGTGCCCGTTGGGCGGGTGTGTTCCCGCTGCTGCACCGGGACGGTACGGAGCGGTCCGTGGAGTTCCGCACGATGCGGCTGCGCGACAGCCAGGGTCAGCCGCATCTGCTGGGGCTGGCCGCGGACGCCACGACGGTGCGGGGTGTGGAGCGCGACCTGGCGCTGTCCCACAGCCTCGTGCGGCAGACACCGGTGGGCATCGCGGTGTTCGACACCGATCTGCGGTGGATCGGCGTCAACCCGGCCCTGGAGCGCATGAACGGCGTACCGGAGGCGCGGCTCATCGGGCGTCGTGTGGGCGAGGTACTGCCTGGTCTGGACGTGGCGGCCATCGAGTCCCGTATGCGCCATGTGCTGATCACCGGCAAGCCGCTGCTGGACCAGCAGACCGTGGGCCGGACGGCGGCCGACGTCACGGACAGGGCGTACTCGGAGTCGTATCACCGCATCGAGGACGCGCAGGGCCGGGTGCTGGGGCTGGCGATGGCCGTTCTGGACGTCACCGAGCGGGAGCAGGCCGCCGCCGAGGTCGCGCAGGCGCGCCAGCATCTGTCCGTCGTGGCGGAGGCCGGGGTGCGGATCGGGACGACCCTGGACCTCCAGCAGACCGCGCGGGAGCTGGCCGACGTCGCGGTGCCACATGTGGCCGACCTGGCCGCCGTGGACGTACTGGAATCGGTGGTCACACACGGCACGATCACTCCGGTGACCGCGGACACGCAGGTGGAGTTCCGCGCGCTGGCCGTCGCCGCCGGATACCTCACCGACGCGATCCACGCGGCGGACCCGGTGGGCGAACTGGCCACCTACGGCCCCCACCGCATCATCACCCGATGCGTCCGCGAGGCCGGCCCGATCCTGGTCGAGCGGGTGGACCCGCCGATGATGCGCCGCATCGCCAGGGACGGACGCGCCGCCCAGACCCTGCGCACGGCGGGCGTCCACTCGTACCTGGCCGTCCCGTTGATGGCCCGCGGCGAGGTACTCGGCACGCTGAGCCTCTACCGCACCGTCAACGAGCGCCCCTTCGACGAACAGGACCGCGTCCTCGCCTCCGAACTCGCCGCGCGCGCCGCGATCTGCATCGACAACGCCCGTCTCTACGGCCGTGAGCGCGCCACCGCGCTGACCCTGCAGCGCAGCCTGCTGCCACCGACCCCGGCCCGGCAGGAGGGGCTCGACATCGCGGCCCGCTATCTCCCGGCGCTGAGCGAGGTCGGGGGCGACTGGTACGACGTACTGCCGCTGGGGCCGGGGCGGACCGGTCTCGTCGTGGGCGACGTGATGGGCAAGGGCGTGCAAGCCGCCGCCATCATGGGCCAGTTGAGCACGGCGACCCGCGCGCTGGCCCGACTCGATCTGCCGCCCGCGGAGTTGCTGCACCACCTCGACGACCTCACCGGATCGCTCGGCGACACGATCGCGACCTGTGCGTACGGCGTGGTCGACCTCGGCCGGGGCACCTGCGCGCTGTCCAGCGCCGGGCACCTGCCGCCCGTGCTGATCCGTCCCGACGGCTCGGCGGAACTCCTCGAGATTCCCGGCGGAGTCCCGCTCGGTGTCGGCGGGGTGGACTTCGGGACCGCCGAAGTCGACTTCACCACAGGCGCGTTGCTCGCCCTGTACTCCGACGGCCTGGTGGAGAACCGCGGCGAGTCGATCGACGTCGGACTGCACACGCTGACGCGGCTGTTGCAGAGTTCGCGCCGCCCGCTGGAGCAGACGAGCGACATGCTCCTCAACACGCTGCGCCCGGAACCGGACGACGACGTCGCGCTCCTCCTGGTCCGCGCCACCGGCTGACCGCTCAGGCGCCCGTGGTCGAGCCGGGGCGGATGATCATGAGGACGGTGACGGTGGCCCACAGCAGGTTGAAGATGCCGGTGAACATGGCGAGTTGAACGGTCCCGGCCCGCTCCACGGGCCGCCGCGCGCCCAGTTCCTCGAGGAGTTCGTCCTGGCGGGGCAGGACGAAGGCGATCAGGATGCCGGCCGCCACCGCGGTCAGGGTGATGGAGGCGATGAGCCAGCCGCTGCCCAGGACGCCCATCGCGGAGGCGGTGGCGAAGCCGAAGAGGGGCACGGCAAGGCCGACCGCGCCGTAGAGACGGCAGATGCGGTGCAGCAGTCGTACGGTCGTCACCCCCGCGTCGGAGCCGTCCGGGCCCGTGAGAGCGCGGCGGGCCGCCGGTGGGAACATGCTGGCGGCGACGGTCACGGGGCCGACCGCGACGATGGCGGCCAGGACGTGCAGAGCGAGGAGGATCTTGGTCACCGGCCCAGGCTAGGGACGTCCCACGCGGGAGCACAGAGGCTGAAACGACAGGTTCCAACGGATTCCCGCCAACACCTCCCACCAGGCCACAGAGACATAGGGCCATGTCACACCTCTGGCAGGAATCTGCCTATCGTGGTGTTCATGCATACCGTGGTGATCCTCGCTCTCGATCATGTGGTGCCGTTCGACATGGCGACGCCGATGGAGGTGTTCGGCCGTACCCGGCTGCCGGACGGCCGCAACGCCTACCGGGTGCGGGTGTGCGGCGAGACGCCGGACGTGCGGGCGGACGGGTTCGCCCTGCGGGTCGACCACGGGCTCGAAGCGCTGGCGGACGCCGACACCGTCATCGTCCCGGGCCGCTCGGAGCAGGCCCCGCCGCCCTCCGCCCGGGTGCTGGAGGCACTGCGGGAGGCGGCAGCGGCGGGCACCCGGATCGTGTCCATCTGCGCGGGCGCCTTCGTGCTGGCCGAGGCCGGCCTGCTGGACGGGCTGCGCGCCACCACCCACTGGATCGCCGCCGATCTGCTGGCCCGCAGCTATCCGCTGGTCGAGGTGCAGCCGGACGTGCTCTACGTCGACAACGGCCAGATCCTCACCTCGGCCGGGGCCGCCGCCGGCCTCGACCTGTGTCTGCACATCATCCGGCGGGACCTGGGCTCGGCGATCGCCGCGGACGCGGCACGGCTGTCGGTCATGCCGCTCGAACGCGAGGGCGGGCAGGCCCAGTTCATCGTCCACCAACATCCACCGGTCCCCCAGGGCTCGACCCTCGAACCGCTGCTGCGGTGGATCGAGGACAACCTCTCCTACGAGGTCACCCTGGGCGCGCTGGCGACGCGATCGGGCATGAGCGAGCGGACGTTCAGCCGCCGGTTCCGCGAACAGACGGGCAGCACCCCTCTTCAGTGGCTGCTGCGGGCCCGCGTGCGCCGCGCCCAGTACCTGCTGGAGCACAGCGACCACACCATCGAACGCATCGCCCAGCAGGCCGGGTTCGGCTCCCCCACCGCGTTCCGCGAGCGCTTCCGCCGGGTCGTCGGCACGAGTCCGCAGGCGTACCGCTCGGCGTTCCACGGCAGGAGGGTCGCCGAAGTGGCGTTCTCCTGACGGATCTACGCGACGGCGCGCCCGTCGGCAGCCGTGCCACGCGCCGCCGCCAACAGAGCGTCCGCCTTGACGATCGCTTCCCGGATGCCCGTGGTGCCCATCATCACGCAGAGGGTGGACACGACGTCGTTCAACTCCTCGGCCGTCTGTGGGCGATGCCTCTCCGCCTGGGCGATGCGGAGCACCGCGTACCGGGTGAGCAGTTTTCTGACGGCCTTCGGGTCCGGCACGAGCACGGAGAGCCCCTCTCTCGTTTCGCCCTCGTGTGCCCCGCCGACGCCCGATCAAGCACACCGCCAAGAGATCTGCTCAAGCCACCTGCCCGCTGTGTAGCGCCGTGTACGCCCCACCCTGGCGCAGGAGTTCGTCGTGCGTGCCGACCTCCAGGATCTCCCCGTCGCCCATCACCACGATCCGGTCGGCGCCGCGCACCGTGGACAGCCGGTGCGCCACCACGAATGTCGTACGGCCGCGCAGCAGCCGGGCGAGGGCCTGCTGGACGAGGGCCTCCGAGCGGGTGTCGAGCGCCGAGGTCGCCTCGTCCAGGACGAGCACTTTGGGGTCGCGGATCAACGCCCGTGCGATGGCGAGGCGTTGGCGCTGCCCGCCGGACAGCCGCGCCCCGCGTTCGCCCACCAGGGTCTCCAGGCCCCGCGGCAACTTCTCCACGAACTCGAGGGCGTTGGCGTCGCGCAGGGCCGCGCGCACCGTTTCCTCGTCGGCGTCGTCCAGGCCGTAGGCCACGTTGTCGCGGATCGTGCCGTCGAAGAGGATCGACTCCTGGGGGACGACCGAGACGAAGCGGCGGTAGGTGCGCAGGTCGAGGGTGGTCATGTCGGCGCCGTCGAGGAGCAGTTGGCCGGCGGTGGGGCGGATGAACCCGATGACGAGGTTCAGGACCGTGGACTTTCCGGCGCCGGACGCGCCGACGAGGGCGACGGTCTCGCCGGGGGCGACGGTGAGGGTGAAGTCGTGGACGGCGGGCCTGAGTTGGCCGGTGTCGTAGGTGTGGCCGACGTTCCGGAAGGTGACGGCTCCGCGCACCGCGGTGACCTCGGCCTTGCCCTCGTTGTCCTCCAGTTCGGGTTCCTGGAGCACCTCGCCGACCGAACGGACCGACTCCAGGCCCTTGGTGATGACCGGGGCCAGGCCGGCGAGGGTCGTGGTGGAGTTGGTGAGGGTGGTCAGGAAGGCGCTGAGCATGACGACGTCGCCGGCGGTGACTCCCCAGACGCCGTAGTACGACACCAGGGCCGCGCCGGCGAGGACCAGGACGCCGACCACGTTCAGGACCACCCACGCCAGTGAGCCGAAGCGGCCGTTGAGCAGGTCGAGGCGGTTTCCTGAGGTGAGGAGTCGGCGCAGGGTGCCGTCCATGCGGCGCAGGGCCTTGCCCTCCAGGCCGTGGGCGCGGGTGACCGGGATGAGGCGGGTCATCTCCGTGACGCGCGAGGACAGGGTCTCGACCTCGTGGCGGAAGTGCTCGTTGTGGGTGCGCAGGCGTGCCCGCAACCGGGACACGAGGAGTGCGGCGACGGGCACGACGACCACGAAGACGGGCACGAACTCCGGCGTACGGAAGCCGATGATGACCAGACCGCCGGTGAGCACGGTGATCGCGCCGAGACCGGTCTCCGCGGTCTGCTGGACCATCTGCTCGACGGTCTCCACGTCGCGGACGACCTTGGCCTGGAGGACGCCGGCGCTGACCCGGGAGTGGTAGCCGATGGAGAGCTGCTGCATGCGGGTGCACAGTGCCGAGCGCAGATCGGTGCCCATGCGGCGGACGCTGCCGTAGAGAAGGCGGACATAGAGCACGTGCAAGGGGTAGTTGATCAGCAGGATGAACAGGATGACGCCGGTGCTGATCCAGAGTCTGCTGACCGGTTGGTGCTGGACGACGGTGTCGATGATGGACGCGGTGATCAGCGGGAGCAGCCAGATGGGGCTGTGCTTGACCGTGAAGACGGCGACGGCCAGGGTCAGGCGTCTACGGTCCTGGTGGAACAGGTAGGCGAGGGTGCGGATCGGGTGTTCGTCGCGGTAGCGGTGGTCGAGCGGTTTCTCCGTGGACGACGCCATCGGTGGTGGTCCTCCCCCTGTGACCGGTTGGCGGGCAAGCGCTTTCAGTCCTTGCCCGCCACGACTGCACCTCAGACATCAGACATCGGCTCAGACGGCGTCGAGTTCCGCGATCTCCTCGGCGGACAGCGCCAGTTCGGGTGCGGCGGCCGAGTCGCGGATCGTCTCGGGGCGGCTGGCGCCCGGGATCGGTACGACGACCGGCGACTTGGCGAGCATCCAGGCCAGGCACACCCGCTGCGGGCTGACGCCGTGCTGCTCGGCGATCAGGGCGAACGGCGCGTAGGCGGAGCCGAGTTCGCCGGCGCGGGCGATGCCGCCGAGGGGGCTCCAGGGCAGGAAAGCGATGCCGAGCTCGTCGCACAGGTCCAGCTCCGGCTCGCTGGAGCGGAAAGCCGGGGAGAACTGGTTCTGCACCGAGACCAGCCGCCCGCCGAGGATCTCGTTCGCCAGCCGGATCTGCTCCGGGTTCGCGTTCGAGATACCGGCCATGCGGATCTTGCCCTCGTCCAGCAGGTCCCGCACCGCGCCGACGGAGTCCGCGTACGGGACCGTCGGGTCGGGGCGGTGGAACTGGTAGAGCCCGATGGCCTCCACGCCCAGTCGGCGCAGGGATGCCTCGCAGGCCTCCTTGAGGTACTCGGGGCTGCCGTTCAGGGTCCAACTGCCGTCCCCGGGGCGCAGATGCCCGCCCTTGGTGGCGACCAGGACGTCCGCCCCCCGGTCGTGGGAGGCGAGGGCCTTGGCGATCAGGGTCTCGTTGTGACCGACGTCGTCGGCGTGCAGGTGGTAGGCGTCCGCGGTGTCGATCAGCGTCACGCCCGCGTCGAGGGCGGCGTGGATGGTCGCGAGGGAGCGTGCCTCGTCCGGCCGTCCCTCGATCGACATGGGCATGCCGCCCAGGCCGATCGCACTGACCTCGACGTCACCGATACGGCGGGTGTCCATTGCTCGTGCTCCTCTTCCGGTCTGCCGGCTGTCGTGCGGAACCGTGCCGTCCGACGCCGCCGGACGACCGATCGGGTCGCGGCGGGCAGGACGCACCCTCCAGCCTCTCCGGCCGAAGTCCGCAGGTCCAATAGAAGAAATCGAACGCATCCAGCAGCGGGACTGCTCAATCGGCGAGTCGTCCGAGGGGCTTGCGCACCTGCCCTGTTCATGTGGCACGCTCACCGGCGACCGGCCGGGTCGGCTCTGACTCCGGTCGTCACCAGGTTCGACAGGTTCGACCCGTTGATTCGACCCCGTGGAGAGGCAGCGCCATGCGCATCGGACTGCTCGGCACCGGCCCTTGGGCACAGATGGCGCACGCCCCCGCCCTCAGCGGGCACCCGGAGTGGGAGTTCGCGGGTGTGTGGGGCCGCCGCCCGGATGCCGCCAAGGAACTGGCGGACCGGCACGGCGTGCCCGCCTACGACGATGCCGACGCCCTCATCGCGGACGTGGACGCCGTCGCCGTGGCCCTGCCGCCGTCCGTGCAGGCCGAGTTGGCGGTGCGGGCGGCTCGGGCGGGCCGTCATCTGCTGCTGGACAAGCCCCTGGCGCCGACGGTGGAGCAGGGGCGGGCCGTGGTCGACGCGGTCCAGGAGGCCGGGGTCGCGTCGGTCGTGTTCTTCACCACCCGCTTCCAGCCGGAGACGGAGGCGTGGATCGCCGAACAGGCCGCCGCCGAGGGCTGGTTCACCGCTCGGGCCGAGTGGCTCGGCTCGGTGTTCACCAGCGACAGCCCGTTCGCCGCGTCGCCCTGGCGGCAGGAGAAGGGCGCGCTGTGGGACGTAGGCCCGCACGCCCTGTCGGTGTTGCTGCCGGTGCTCGGTGACGTCCGCCGGGTGGCTGCGGCCGTGCGGGGGCCCGGGGACACGGCCCTGCTGATCCTGGACCACGTCGGCGGCGCGTCGAGCACGCTGACGCTGAGCCTCACGGCACCGACCGCGGCGGCGGGAGCCACGGTGGAGCTGCGCGGCGAGACCGGGGTGACCGTCCTTCCGGACAGCTCCGGCAATGCGGTGTCCGCCCTGGTCCGGGCCGCCGACGCGCTGGGCGTGGCCGTCCGCACGGGCCGACCGCATCCGTGCGACGCGGCGTTCGGGCAACGGGTCACGGAGATCCTGGCGCAGGCCGAGGCGATGGTGTACGGCGAGGCCGTCTGAATCACCCGGCGCCGGGCGGCTGTTCGTGCTTGTCCCCTGCCTCGTCGTCGTCCTCTTCCTCTTCCTCGCCGAACGGCTCGTCACTCCACCGGAACCACGCCCGCCCTCCCTCGATGTGCAGGAGGAACTCGGGCACGGGACCGTCCGGCGAGGTGAGAGTGACCTGTCTCCGGATTTCGTCGTAGGCCTCTTCCCACCGGGTCCAGTGCCCGTCGTCGTCCGCTTTCGTCAGGGCGATGTCCCGCGCGAACAGGTCCCGCACGGCGTCGAACGCCGGACCTGCGGTGAACTTGCCCGACAGCCAAGGGAAATCGGCGTCGTCGATCAGGATCTCCCCGACCGACTCCTCGCCCCTGCGCACCTGCCAGACCTCGCCCACGAACCCCATGCCCGACTCCGTCCCGCCGTAGATCGACCTGCCGCCAGCTTGCCACCCGGCACTGACAGTCGGCCCGGAGCTGATGACAGGCCGGGCCGACTGTCCCGCAGGGCTAATGCCCCGTGCGCCTACTCGACGACATGGAAGTTGGCGCGCTCACGGATTACCGGATAGCCGGCCTTGGCGAAGTGCGCGGCCATCGGGAAGTTGCCCTGGTCCGTGGCGGCGGCGATGAACTCGGCGCCCCGCTCGGCGAGATAGTGGGTGCACTCGGCCAGCAGGTCGAGGGCGTAGCCGTGGCCGCGCTGTTCCGGTACGACTCCGATGAAGCCGATGCACGGGCCCGACGGGTTGTGGGCCGGGATGTGGATTCCCACGAGGTCTCCCTCGGGGGTGCGGGCGACCTGCCACCACTCGCGCGGGGACGGGCACCAGCGGAAGAAGTCGACCTCCTCCTGTGCGGCCTGGTCGACTCCCCCTTGCCGTACGGCCCGTCGGGCATGGGCGTCGAGGGTGACGGAGTGGATGCGGCGCAGCGCGTCGAAGAACACGGAGTCGTCCGGTTCGGGGCCGAAGACAAGACGTCCGGGGCGTTCGGGGAGCCCGCATGCCGGGGTCCATCGGTAGATGAACCGCTCGACGAGGAGGTCGTATCCGGCCGTGCGCAGGGCGGTGAAGCGGGCCTCGGCCGCGGCGCGGGTCTCGGGGCTGTCGCGCCAGCCGGGCGGAAGGTTCAGTTCCGCCTCGACGCGCCATGGTGCGCTGCGCAGGAGTGCGGCTCCGGCCTCCTCCTCGCCCTCGATCAGGTCGAAGCAGTCGACGGTGAGAGGTTCGGTGTCGTTCGGGCCGCCCCACCAGGCGGCGCGTGCGACGACCTTGCCGTCGCGCAGCGCGACCCGCTGCCAGTCGGGCCGCCAGGTCGTGAGTCGGTGTGCGGCGCGGGCGCCGAGCGGGTCGGGAAGTGCGTCGAAAAGATGGGCGTCGCTCTCGTCGAGCGCGCGAATGACCGGATCGGTCATGGACTGATTCCTCCGGGATGCGTACTGCGTGAAGCGCTCCCGGTCAGGTCAGTCGAGGCACACCGTGTCAACAGGGAGGGAGCGCTGGGGTGTTGTGAGCCTCATGGCACTCGCCTCCTTCCGTTGGTCTCAAGGCGTGCGGTCACACGCTAGACGGCGGGCCGCGTACCCGTCCAACTCTTTTCGTGGCCGGTCAGGGCTGGTCCCACCACGCGAGCGCCGAGATCCGCCAGCCCTCCGAGGTGCGGACGAACTGGATGGTCTTGGTCCCGCCTCCCTCGTACGGCTCGCCGTCCAGAAGTCCGGACTTGCGGTACTCACCGAACCGTGACGCGATGTCGCCGACGATCTCCGTTCGTTCGGACGTCTCCCACTCGGAGAACTCGAGCAGCCGGCCGTCGGTCAGCAGCAACCGGCGGGGCTCGATGAACTCCTCCACGGTGTAGACCGTGAACTCCGGGCCGGTCTTGACGATCACACCGCCCGGAAGGACCAGCCGCCGGATCCGGTCCACGTCGGCGGCCTTGCCGCCCCGGTTGTCGAAGGCACCGAAGAACTCGGTGGTCACCGCGTCTATCTCGATCTTGGACATGGCGCGACGGTAACAGCGAAGGGGCTCCGGGCATCACCGGCCCGGGCCGCCGACGTACCCGCGCGGCTCCCGTCCGGGCGTCGCCCGGACACGACGAACGAACGGCTCTCGGCCGCCCGCCGGGCCACGTCGAGGACTATGCTGCTGTACGGACGTCCCAGACCCCGGCGGCTTGTCGTTGCTCGACACAGATGGCTGCGGGGAGCGGACTTTTTGTCCGTCACCCGACGCATCCCTGGAGGGAACCGGGTGGGTCCGTCGTCCTGTCGCACAGGCCCTCGGACCGGCATCGCTCGCCTCCGCCGCACCTACCCCCTGCCGACAGCGCATCGAGAAGGGCCCGGAATCCCGGCATCCCCGTCTCGCTGCCGGATGGTCTTCCGAACCGAGGCGTCATGCCCCTCCCCCAGCTCACCGTCTACCGTCACGACCGACAGAACCGGGCACTGATCACCCTGGCCGGCGAGATCGACCTGCAATCGGCGCCGCTGGTGCGCGCGGCACTGGCACGGTGCCTGAGCGACGGCATCCACCTCGTCGATGTCGACCTCACCCCCGTGACCTTCTGCGACTGCAGCGGCCTCAACGCCTTCCTCTACGCCTTACAGCGCACCGCGGAAGCCGGCGGAATCCTGCGACTGCACCACCCGCCACCGACACTGGGCCTGATCCTCGACCTCACCGGCTCCGGCCCCCTGCTCCTCGGCCCTCCGGTCGGGCAACCGCCCCCTCCTCCCAAGGAGGATCCGGCCCCGCCCGCCCGGTCATGGTGGCGTCAGCTCGCCTCCGTCGGCAGCAGCTTCCGAAGTTCCTGAACAACCCTCTCCACGAAGGGTTCGTCATGCCGCTCGGCCTCCCTCGCGACAACTCCCGCGACCCGCTCGACACCCCCGCCGGTTCCGACCACCTCGACGAGGTGGAACTGAGGGCGCTGGACGCCCACTGGCGGGCGGCGAACTACCTGGCCGTCGGGCAGATCTACCTCATGTCCAACCCGCTGCTGACCGAGCCCCTGGCACCCGAGCACATCAAACCGCGACTGCTGGGCCACTGGGGCACCTCACCGGGACTGAACCTGGTCCACACCCACCTCAACAGGGTGGTGAAAGCACGGGACTTGGACGCGATCTGCGTCTGGGGTCCCGGTCACGGCGGTCCCGCCGTGGTGGCCAACTCCTGGCTGGAGGGCAGCTACACCGAGACGTACCCGGACATCACGCGGGACACGACCGGCATGGCCCGCCTCTTCCGGCAGTTCTCCTTCCCGGGCGGCATCCCGAGCCATGTCGCACCCGAGACGCCCGGATCGATCCACGAAGGCGGCGAGTTGGGCTACTCCCTCGCGCACGCCTACGGGGCCGCGTTCGACAACCCGGGGCTCCTGGTGGCCTGCGTGATCGGCGACGGCGAGGCCGAGACGGGCCCGCTGGCCGCCTCCTGGCACTCGAACAAGTTCCTCGACCCGGTACGGGACGGTGCCGTCCTGCCGATCCTCCACCTCAACGGCTACAAGATCGCCAACCCGACGGTCCTGGCCCGCATACCGGAACCCGAACTCGACTCCCTGCTAAGGGGATACGGCCACGAGCCCCTCCACGTCACCGGCGACGACCCGCACACCGTCCACCAGGCGATGGCCCGCGCCATGGACGAGGCCCTGGACCGTATCGCCGCCTTCCAGCACAGCGCCCGCACGGAGGGCGCGGCCGAACGCCCGCGCTGGCCCATGATCGTGCTGCGCACCCCGAAGGGCTGGACCGGCCCCGCCGAGGTCGACGGCGTCCCGGTGGAGGGCACGTGGCGGGCCCACCAGGTGCCGCTGCCCGCCGTACGCGAAAACCCGGACCATCTGCGGCAGTTGGAGCAGTGGCTGCGCTCCTACCGGCCCGAGGAACTCTTCGACGAGCACGGCCGCCCCCGGGATCAGGTCCTGGCCTGCGTCCCCGACGGCACCCGCCGCCTGGGCGCCAACCCCCGTACCAACGGCGGTCTGTTGCTGCGCGATCTGCCCCTGCCGCCCCTCGAGAAGTTCGCCGTCCCGGTCGACAAACCCGGTGCGACCACGCACGAGCCGACCCGGGTCCTCGGCGACATGCTGGCGCAGGTGATGGCCGACACGGGCGAGCGGCGCGACTTCCGGCTGGTCGGCCCGGACGAGACAGCCTCCAACCGCCTCCAGGCCGTCTACGAGGCGAGCGGGAAGGCGTGGGAGGCTCAAGTGCTGCCCACGGACGAGCACTTGGAGCGCGGTGGCCGGGTGCTGGAGATCCTCTCCGAACACACCTGTCAGGGCTGGCTGGAGGGCTATCTCCTGACCGGGCGGCACGGCCTGTTCTCCTGCTACGAGGCCTTCGTCCACATCGTCGACTCCATGGCGAACCAGCACATCAAGTGGCTGCGCGTCGCCCGTCGGCTCCCGTGGCGCCGCCCGATCGCCTCCCTCAACTACCTGCTCACCTCGCATGTCTGGCGCCAGGACAACAACGGCTTCTCGCACCAGGACCCCGGCTTCGTCGACCACGTACTCAACAAGTCGCCGGAGGTCGTGCGCGTTTACTACCCGCCGGACGCCAACACCCTTCTGTCCGTGGCGGATCACGTGCTGCGCAGCCGCGACTACGTCAACGTCGTCGTCGCGGGCAAGCAGCCCTGCTTCGACTGGCTGTCCATGGACCAGGCCCGCGTGCACTGCGCCCGGGGTGCCGGGATCTGGGAGTGGGCGGGCACCGAGTCCGACCTGGGCGAGCCCGACGTGGTGCTCGCCTGCGCGGGCGACGTACCCACCCTCGAAGTGCTGGCCGCGGCCTCGCTGCTGCGCCGGCACCTGCCCGACCTCGCGGTACGGGTGGTCAACGTCGTCGACATCGCCCGGCTGCTGCCCGCGGAGGAACACCCGCACGGCATGCCCGACAGCGAGTACGACGCGCTGTTCACCCCCGACAAGCCCATCGTGTTCGCCTACCACGGCTATCCGTGGCTGATCCACCGGCTCGCCTACCGCCGCGCCAACCACGAGCATCTGCATGTGCGCGGCTACAAGGAGGAGGGCACCACCACGACCCCGTTCGACATGGTCGTACGCAACGACCTCGACCGGTACCGGCTGGTCATGGACGTCATCGACCGGGTGCCCGGTCTCGCGGTCCGCGCGGCGGCGGTGCGGCAGCGGATGGTCGACGTCCGCTACCGCCACCACGACTGGATCCGCGCCCACGGGGAGGATCTGCCCGAGGTCGCCGAATGGACCTGGAGTCAGTGACGACCCGGTGACACCGATTCCCGGTCCGGCCGGCGGGGCATGAACCCCGCCGGCCGGTGCACGTCAGTGCGGGAGTCCCTCCGGGTCGGTCGCCCAGCCCGTGTTGGGCTCGGTGGCGAGCCGGAAGTCCAGCCTGCCGCCCTTCAGCGTCAGGGCGGCACCGGTCCACGAGCGGTTGAGGTTCCGGCCGTTGAGGCTTACGGCGTCGACGTACGGGTGGGTGTCGTCGGCGTCGGGTGCGGTGATGACGATGTCCGTGCGGCCCGGCCGGTCCAGGACCGCCTTCGGGAAGAGCGGGGCGCCGAGCAGCAGGTCGGCGCTGCCCGGGGTGCGCGGGTAGATGCCGAGGGCGGAGAGGACGTACCAGGCGGACATGGTGCCGAGGTCGTCGTTGCCGGGGAGGCCCTTGGGGCCGGTGCCGTACGCGGTGTCGAGGATCTGGCGGACGGTCGCCTGGGTCTTCCAGGGCTGTCCGAGGGAGTTGTAGAGCCAAGGGGCGTGGATGTCGGGCTCGTTGGTCGGGTCGTAGCGCAGCGCGTCGCCGCCCCGGACCGACCAGGAACCGTCCGCCGTATGGAAGAAGCCGTCGAGCCGGGTCGCGGCAGCCTCGCGTCCGCCCATCACCTCGGCCAGTCCCGTCACGTCCTGTGGGACCATCCAGACGTACGCGGCGGCCGAGCCCTGTGCGAAGCCGAGATCGCTCGCCGGGTTGAACGGGGTCACCCAGGAGCCGTCGAGGTTGCGGGCCTGGATGTAGCCGGTGGCGGGGTTGAAGACGTTGCGCCAGTAGGCGCCTCGCGCCTCGAAGTCCTTCGCCTCCTCGTCCCGCCCCAGCAGCTTCGCCCACTGCCCGAGGGCGGAGTCGGCGACGGCGTCCTCCAGGGTCTCGGCGGCGCCGCCCCAGCAGTGGCAGGCGTTCTGGGCCGCGTAGTGGGAGGTCAAGTACTGGGCCAGGTTGGGTCGTTGGCCCACGCACTGGCCAGGGCAGCCGGCGTCCGAGAGTTCGTCCGGGTTGGGCACGGTGGCCTGGTGGACCAGGGAGTCGAAGGCGCCCTTGTAGTCGAAGTTGCGTACGCCCATGGCGTAGAAGGTGGCGAGGGTCGCGGCGGACGGGTCACCCGTCATGACGTGGGTGGCGCCGCTGATGTGCACCCAGCGGTCCCAGACTCCGCCGTTCTGTTTCGAGAAGTTGTAGAGCGACTGGGCGAAGTCGCCCGCGACGGTGGGCTTGAGGAGGGCGAGCAGCTGGATCTGGGCGCGGTACTGGTCCCAGCCCGAGAAGTTGCTGTACTGCGCCCGCTGTCCGCGCGCGAGCTTGTGGACGGCCTGGTCCATGCCCCAGTAGCGGCCGTCCGTGTCACTGATCAGGTCGGGCTGCATGAGGGCGTGATAGAGCGCCGTGTAGAAGGTCTGGCGGCGTGCGGGTGTGCCGCCGTCGACGCGTACGGTGCTCAGTTCGCGGTCCCACGCGCGGGCGCCCGCCTCGGCGACGTCGGCCACGCGCGCGTGCGGGGCGATCTCCTGGCGGAGGTTGGTCTCGGCTCCGGTGAGGCTGACGTAGGAGATGCCGAGCCGCATGTGGACATCGTTGTCAGATGTCGTGTCGAAGCCGACCCAGCCGCCGGAACCACGTCCCGCGCGGTCGGCGCCGGTGGCGTATCCCTCGCCTCCGGAGGCGGACGTCGAACCGGGTGACACCGTGCTGTCGTGCCAGGTGCCGACCGAGGAGAAGGCGCGGTCGAAGGAGGCGCTGAAGTAGAGCTTGTAGTAGGTCTTTCGGTTGTTGACGCCGCCGTTGGCGCGGCGCCCGCAGAAGGCTCCGGTGAGGACCCAGCCGGTCACCTTCTGGTGGGCGGTGTCGATGTCGACGTGCGCGTCCTCGCTGCCGTTGAGGGAGTTGGAGGCGCGGAAGAGCAGGCTCGCCGGGCGGTCGGCGGGGAAGGTGAAGTCGGCGACTCCGGCGCGCTTGCTGACGGCCAGGTCGGCGGTGGCGCCGGAGGCGAGGCCGAGGGTGTAGCGGCCGGGGGTGGCCTTCTCGTCGGCGTGCGAGAAGTTGGACGCGTAGACGGCGTCCTTGGTGTCCGCCGACGGTGACGAGGTGACGTCGCCGACGAACGGCATGATCGGCACATCGCCGGCCGCGCCGGGATTGCAGCCGGCGCCGTTGACGTGGGTGAGGCTCAGTCCGCGGATGCGGGTGACGCCGTACTCGTAGCCGTTCGCGGCGCCCGTACTGGTCTGGTCGCCGGTGGTGCTGGTCGGGGACCAGGCGATCATGCCGTACGGGAGGGTGGCGCCGGGGTAGGTGTTGCCGCCGTTGGAGGAACCGATCAACGGGTCGACGAGCGAGGACAGTTCACCGGAGGAGCCGGTCGCCGCGGCGAGGGCGGGGAACGGGGCGGCTGCGGCGAGCGCGGTCGTGACCGCGACGGCCGCGACTCCGACGCCGAACCGTCTTGCCGTGCCCAGTAGTTGGTGACGCATGCGTCAAGTCGCCTTTCGGGGAAGGGACATGGGACGGGACATCGGGCAGAAGTGACAGGGGGCGTCGTGAGGCTAGGAGGCCGCGCGATGGGAGGGAAGAGGCACCCGGGTACGGGTGGTGAAGTGCGGGTGAACGCTTCGCCGTGCGCTTAAGTGGCCCTTAACTGGGGGTTAAGCGGCCTATCTCTTCACGTCTCCGCACCCCCGAAAAACCCCCCCCCCCCGGGGGCCCCCCCCCCCCCCCCCCACACACACACATGACTCCCCGTCATCAGCGCACGCTCGGCCGCCGCAAGCTGCTCTTCGCCCTCGGTGGCGCGGCGGTGGCCGCTCCCGCCGTCGCGGCACTTGCACCGCACGCCCTCGCGGACACAAAGTCCATGGAGACCAGCGCACTTGAGGCCGGCGCGCTCCCGTTGACGCTGGTCAACAACAGCGGTTCGTTCAACAACGCGAACGTGCACGTCTACATCGTCGGGAACGTGGACGGCAAACAGGTGCGGGGCGCTGCCGACGGGACGCTCGCGCCGATAGCGCTCTCGGACAACGGTGCCGACGGTTTCACCGACTACGCGATCAGCCTCGACTCCGGCACGGAGACGACGATTTCGCTCCCGTACCTGTCGGGCCGCATCTACGTCGCACTCGGCGCGAAGCTCAAGTTCAAGGCCGTGGCGGACGGCAACGGCAACCCCGCGCTCCAGTACCCGGCAGGCTGGGTGACCTCCGACCCCAACTACCAAGTCCTGCACGACTGCGCCGAGTTCACGCACAACGCGTCGGGGATGTTCTGCAACACGACGATGGTCGACATGTTCAGCGTGCCCCTGAGCATCCGGCTGACCGGCACCCAGGACCAGACGACGGGCACCCTGCGCGCCGGCGGGCGGGCGTCGGTGTTCGACGCGGTGCGTCAGGTCGAGGCGTTCGCCCCGCTGATCGTGGACGACACCCGGGTGATCGCGCCGGGGCACGGGCTGGACGCGGGCCTGTTCGCGGCGGACTACTTCGCGCCGTACATCGACGAGGTGTGGAGCACCTACACCGGCAAGGACCTGACCGTGACCACGAACGCGGGCGCCTTCACCGGGCGGGTGCGCGCCGACAGGTTCACCTTCACCGGCCCGGCCTCGGTCTCTTTCGCGAAGCCGTCGACGCGGGACGTGCTGTTCTGCGACGGCAACCTGGCCGCCCCGAACGACGGCACCACGGGCCC
The DNA here is from genome assembly GCF_000716435.1 of Streptomyces xylophagus. Classification (GTDB taxonomy): domain Bacteria; phylum Actinomycetota; class Actinomycetes; order Streptomycetales; family Streptomycetaceae; genus Streptomyces; species Streptomyces xylophagus. The sequence continues at coordinate 187,034 of NZ_JNWO01000002.1, read as the reverse complement.
GGTCGCGGCCGTGCTCGGCGCCGGCTTCAACCGCTCGACGCTCCTGTCGAACCCCGCCCAACCGACCACCGACGCCTCGGAGTTCTACCGCACCGACCTCACGAACCACTACGCGAAGGCGGTGCACGCGGCCACCGCCGACGGCAAGGCCTACGGCTTCGCCTTCGACGACGTGGCGGACTTCGCGTCCTACGTCCAGGACACGGCACCCACAGGGATACGGCTGACGCTCACGCCGTTCTGAAGCCGGAGAGGGCGGGAGCGCGGCCCCCGCCCTCTCTCTTGTTCTGTGTCGCTCAGTTGGACCGCTGCATGCGTCGACGCCACCATGCCAGGCCCGCGCCGATCAGCAGGATGCCCGCCGCGCCCGAGGCCGCCGACGCGGCGATCAGGCCGGTGTTGCGCGTGCCGTTTGCCGAGTCGGTCGGCTGCAGGGCGTTGCCCACCTGGTCGCGGACGCTGTTGCCGCCGGCCGTGCCCTTCGCGAGCGGGCCTCGCGAACCGGCGACGGGTTCGGCCAGGTAGGGGAAGGAGTCGCCGAACTTCTGGTCGTTGGCGTCGACCGCGTCCCCCAAGTCGTTCTTGGCGCCGACCAGTTCGCCCTCGACGGCCTGCAGCGAGATGTCCACGACGTCATCGGTGAGTCGGCGCCCGTTCGGGAAGCCCGCGTTGTCGCCGTCGAGGACACCGAGCCGTTTCGGGTCGGCGGTCGGTTTGATCGAGGTGTTCAGGCGCAGCATCTCCGCCGGTCGCACGTTGGGCGGCTGGTTGAGGCCCTTGACGCCCTTCAGGTAGACATCGACGAGATCGGTGCGCGGTTCGGCAGGCGCCTTGATCTTATAGATGGCCTGCAGAAGCTTCGGCAGTTCGGGATGGGTCACGTTCTTCAGGAACCGGCCGTCGTTCCACGGCGAGGACGCGTTGAACTTGTCCTTGTCCTTCAGGGGGTTGACGACCTCGTTGACCAGCGGGTTGCCCAGACGAGAGACCTGCTCGTAGTAGCCCTGGGCGTTCTTTCGCTGGGTGGTCGACCAGATGCCGACGATCGGCTGCTGTTTCGACTCGGTGATCATGTCGGTGGGCAGTTGCAGGGCGATCGAGTTGACGTTGTAGCCCTTGAGGGTGTCGTTGCCGACCTCGGAGAGGTTCCCGCCGTACAGCAGGTCGAAGACGCGCAGGTCCAGGAAGAACGGATCGTCCGCCTGACCGGCGAACGTCCGCCCTCCGTGGGCGAGTTGACGGACCGCCTGCTTGCGCAGCGTGCTGTAGTCCGGCATCGACGCCTTGCCGACGTTCGACGGGGCCACCGGTACGTCGTCGGCGAGCTTCGTCTTCGACACGAGGCTCTGGTTGTGCAGTTTGAGCAGGTCGATGTCGTAGGTCTGGGTGACGTTCAGGTCCGGGTCGTCCAGGCTGGTGACCGGGCCCGTGTTGTAGAGGAACGTCTTCTTGTTCTTCGTGTGCGTCTTGAAGGTGTAGCGCAGCAGCAACTCACCTTGCGCGTCACCGTTGTTGTCGATGTGGATGTCGTACTGGGCGTCGTCCGCGAACGTGTAGAAGTTCGGGCCGCCCGCCGGATCCTCGAACGGGATCCAGTTCGCGATGATCGTCGTCGTCTCCGGATCGTCCGGACTGACGAAGGCGTACACGTCCGTGTTGTCGTACTTGGGATGCCCCGAGATCAGCGGGGCCTCCCGGTGACTGGAGGCGGAAGCCGCCCCCGGTTCCAGCGTGGTCATGCCGGCGGCTGCGAGTCCCCCGGCGGCCAGCGCACCTGCTACGAGGGTCGCGAGGCTCCTGCGCCTCGCACCGCTCCTGGCGATAGGTGTCATACCGTCCGTCCTCCGTGCCAACTTCCCTGACGCTGGAGGATTCGGAACGGCCACCCCTTGCGGATTGGTGAATATTGACTGATCTGACCGATCTTTCAGTTGATCTAGCGATTTGGCGCTCGGCGTGCGGGGCGGGACCCGTCGTAGGAACGTGGTGGTGTGGCAAAGGTGCGGGGTCTGGTGGCGCGCCGGAACCGGGAGCCGGCCCGGCGGGGCTGGCTGCGGGGCGCGCCGGCGCCGCTGTGGGTGCGGGTGCTGCCGGGTGTGCTGGTCGTCGGGGTGGGCGTGGCGACGCTGGTGAGTCCGAACCCGCTCGACATCGGCTTCGTGCTGGGCGCGATCCCGCCGCTGGCCGGTCTGTCGTACGGCCCGGTGGCGACCGTGCTCTTCGGCGGTCTCAGCATCGCGCTGCTGACCGTCCCGGCCTTCCACCTCGACGATCCGGGCAGTACGGATCTGCTGACGATCTGCTTCGTCGCGTTGCTGAGCGTGTTCATCTCGTTCGTACGGAGTCGGCGCGACGCCCAGCTCGATCTGGAGCGCACGGTCGCCGAGGCCGCGCAGCGGGCCGTCGTGCCGCCGTTGCCGGCGCGGGTGGGGCCGGTGCGGTGTGCTGGGCTGTACCGGGCGGCGCAGCGCGGGACGCTGGTCGGGGGTGACTTCTTCGACGTGCGGGACGGGCCGTACGGCGTGCGGGCGGTGATGGGGGACGTGCAGGGGCACGGACTGTCGGCCGTGGCGACGGTCGCTTCGCTGCTCGGGGCGTTCCGGGAGGCGGTGCTCGACCTGCCGGACCTGGAGTCGGTCGCGGCGCGGCTGGACCGGCGGCTGGTGGTGGACTCGGCGCGGTCGGCGCACGCGGAGCTGTTCGCGACGGCGGTGCTGCTGGAGTTCACCGGGGACGCGGGTGCCGTGCGGATCGTGGCCTGTGGGCATCCGTCGCCGGTGCTACTGCGCGCGGGCCGGGTCACGGAGATCGACGTCGAGGCGTGGACACCACTCGGTCTCGGGCTGGCCGACTCGGGTCCTCTCGCCGGTGTGACCGTGCCGCTGCTGCCCGGGGACCGGCTGTTCCTGGCGTCCGACGGGGTGTGGGAGGCACGGGACGCCGGAGGCGTGTTCTATCCGTTCGCCGACCGGCTGGCCGTGCTCGCCGACGGCGCCTGCGCCGATCTGCCGGAGCGGGTGTGGGCCGATGTTCTGCGGCACTCGGAGGAGATCCGGGACGACGTCACCATGCTCGTCCTGACGCCCGGCGGCTGATGTTCACGCCCCTTCGTGGTCACCCTCCGCGTCGATGTGCGGCAGGATCCGGTCCAGGAAACGGGGTGTCCACCAGGCGTGCCGGCCCAGCAGGGTCATGACCGCGGGCACCATCAGCAGGCGTACCACCGTGGCGTCGATCAGCACGCTGACGGCCAGGCCGAGGCCGAGCATCTTGACCACGATGTTGTCGCTGACGACGAAGGCCGCGAACACGCTGACCATGATCAGCGCGGCACACGTGATGACACGCGCCGTGATCTCCAGGGCGTGGGCGACCGACGCCTCGGCGTCGCCGGTACGCAGCCAGGCCTCGTGGACACGGGAGAGCAGGAAGATCTCGTAGTCCATGCTCAGGCCGAAGATGATCGCGAACATCATCATCGGGACGTAGCTCTCGATGGGGACCTTGCCGGAGACGCCCAGGGCGGGGCCGCCCCAGCCCCACTGGAAGACGGCGACGACGACGCCGTAGGAGGCCGCGATCGAGAGCACGTTGAGGACGGCGGCCTTGAGGGCGACGAGGAGGCCGCGGAACACGGCGAGGATGATCAGGAAGGCCAGGGCGACCACCACGCCGATGATCAGCGGCAGCCGACTCGACACGATGTCGCGGAAGTCGACCTGGGCGGCCGTGGTGCCGGTGACATAGCCCTTGGCGGAGGTGCCGGAGACCGCGGCGGGCAAGGTGTCGTGGACGAGGCGGTTGGTGAGGTCGGTGGTGTCGGCGCTCTGCGGGGACTGCTGGGAGTAGACGGTGCCGACCAGGACGTCACCGTCCTTGGTGGTCGTCAACGGGGTGACCTTGGCGGCGCCCTGCGCCCCGTCGAGGGTCTTCTGGGCCTGGGAGGAGAGGTCCGAGCGCTGGGAGGAGGGGACGCCGGTCTGGTCGATGACGATGGTGAGCGGGCCGTTGGAGCCGGGCCCGAAGGCGTCGGTCATCAGGTCGAAGGCGCGCCGGTCGGTGAACGAGGTGGGGTCGGCGCCGTCGCCGATGTGCCCCAACTGGAGGGAGAACACCGGGATCGCGAGGACGACGACGGCCGCGACACCCGCCGCGAGGAACGTCCAGGGCCGGTGTTCCACGCGTTGTGCGTAGCGGTGCCAGGTGCCGGTGGGTTCGGCGCCCGGCTCGGCGTCGGTCTCGGCGACCGGGCGGCGCACCCGGTAGCGGTCGATCCGTTTGCCGAGGAGCCCGAGCAGGGCGGGGACGAGGGTGAGCGCGCCGATGACCGCCGACACGACCGTCACGGCGGCGGCAAGCCCGAGCAGGCCGATGAAGGGCACGCCGGACACGAACAGTCCGGCGAGCGCGATGATCACGGTGCATCCCGAGACGAGCACGGCCCGGCCGCTGGTGGCCGTGGCCTGTCCGGCGGCGCGCACCGGATCGGCGCCGTTCATGAGGTTCTGCCGGTGACGGGTGATCAGGAACAGGGCGTAGTCGATGCCGACCCCGATGCCGATCATCGTCGCGAGGGTGGGTGACACCGTCGCGAAGGTGAACGCCGCCGCCAGCAGTCCGAGGCAGGCGAGTCCCCCGATCACACTGATCAGCGCGGTCACCAGAGGCATCGCGGCGGCGATCACACTGCCGAAGCCGATCAGCAGGACGACGATCGCCACGGCGAACCCGATGAGTTCGCTGACCCGGTCGTCGGCGGCGGGCCGGGCCAGTTCGCCGAGCGGTCCGCCGTACTCGACCTGGGCCCCGGCGGCGCGCAGCGGCTTCACGGACGTGTCGACGCCGTGGAGGTAGCCGTCACCGAGGGTCGACGGCTGTACGTCGAAGCGGATGGTGATGTAACCGGTCTTCGCGTCGGACGACAGCGGTCCCACGTTCGGACCGGAGGACGTCGGTGTCTGTGCTCCGGGCTGCGGCAGCGGGTTCTGCACCGACAGGACGTGCGGGAGCTTCTGCAGGTCGCCGACCGTCTCGGACATCTGCGAGCTCAGGGAGGTCAGCGCCTTGTCCTTGTCGTGCAGGACGATCTGGCTGCTGTAGCCCCCGGCCGCCGGATCGTGTTCCTTCAGGACCTGCAAACCGTGGTGGGACTGTACGCCGGACAGCGAGAAGTCGTCCGAATAGTCGCCCCCGAAGGACCTGTTGAGGACCTGGAGCGCGGCGAGCGCGACGAGCCAGGCGACGATGACGATCACGAAGTGCCGGGCACACCACTCCCCCAGCCGCCGCAGCACCCCCTTGGCTGCGCCCCCGCTGCCCCCTGCACTGGAATCCGTGGGCGTCATGACCTCGGCCTTTTCCGCCAGGGGACATTTCCGACACCCCCATTAGACGCCCGCGCGATCACTCCGGCATCTCGAGCTCGCGGTCAAGCGGCGGTCATCCCACGTCCCACAGGAACCGGTGCGTGTGGATGCCGAAGTACGGGAACGACTGGACGCTCCTCACCCCTTCGATCGGCCGCACCACGTCGTTCACGAAGTCCAGCAGGTCCCGCTGCCCCGGGGTGACCACCTCGGCGAACAGATCGAACCCGCCGGAGGTCAGCACGGAGTACACCACCTCGTCGCGCAGGGCGAGTTCGTCGGCGACGGCGCGCGGGTCGCCGTCCACCTCGATGCCGAGCATGGCCATGGCCTGCCCTCCCATCGCCATCGGGTCGGTCACCCCGACGACCTGAACCGCCTTGGAATCCAAGAGGCGTTGGAGTCGTTGCCGGGCGGCCGACGCGGACAGCCCGACCTTGGGTCCGAGGTCGGCGTACGCGATACGTCCGTCGGTCTGCAGCTCGCGCAGGATGGCCCGGTCGATGTCGTCCACGACTTGTCCCCAACTCCCTTGTTCAGCTTGCCAGTTCGGCGAGCGCGTCGGCGAAGACCCGGGTGTGGGTGTCGACGTCCTGCTCGGTGGTGTCGGGGCACATCAGCGCCATGCTGTGGAACGGGGTGAGCAGGATGCCCCGGTTGGCGAGGTAGAGGTGGAGGAAGTCCTCCAACTCCGGGTCGCCGGCCGCTTCGGACTCGGTGCCGGTGCGCGGGGCCGGGGACGCGAATCGGTACTCGCTGCGAGCGCCGAGGCGGCTCACCGTCCAGGGCAGCGCGTGGGCGTCGATTCCCTCCTGCACACCGGCGGCGAAGCGTTCGGAGAGTTTCGTCATGTGGGCGAACGCCTCGTCGGTCAGGACGTGTTCGAGTGTGGCGCGCATCGCGGCGACGGACAGCGCGTTGCCCGCGAGGGTGCCGCCGACGCCGCCCATGTCGACCAGGTCGAGGTCGGCGCGGCCGAGCAACCGGTCGGCGAGTTCGACGGAGAGGCCGTAGGCACCTGCCGGGATGCCGCCGCCGATCGCCTTGCCGATGGTGAGCAGATCGGGTTCGAGGTCCCAGGCGGCGGTGCAGCCGCCCGGGCCGGCGGAGAAGGTATGGGTCTCGTCGATGATGAGCAACGTGCCGTATCGCCTGGTGAGTTCGCGCACTGCGGCCAGGTAGCCGGGCTCGGGCAGCACGATGCCGATGTTGGTGAGCGCGGGTTCCATGAGGACGGCGGCGACGTCACCGTGCGCCAACTCCCGTTCCAGCTGGGCCGGATCGTTGAACTCGGCAACGCGACTGGTGAGGGTGACATCGCAGGGGGCGCCGACGTTGCCGGGTCGGGCCGCACCCTGCCCGTCCGGTCCTACGACGATGAGCGACTCGTCGACGCTGCCGTGGTAGCTGTAGCTGTTCACCAGGATCTTGGGGCGGTCGGTGACGGCCCGGGCGAGTCGGATCGCCCAGCGGTTGGCGTCGGTCGCGGTGAGCGAGAAGCTCCAGCGGGCGAGTCCGAAGCGGCGGGTGAGTTCGGCGCCGACCCACTCGGCGTCCTCCGTGGGCAGCATGGCCGTAGCACCGCCCTGTTCGGCGAACCGACGTTGCACCGCCTCGGCCACCACCGCGGGCGAGTGGCCGGCCATGGCTCCGGTGTCGCCGAGGCTGAAGTCGATGTACTCGTGACCGTCGATGTCGGTGACGCGGGCGCCCCGGGCGGTGTCGAGGTAGCGGGGAAAGGCTCCGGCGGTCTTGTTCATCCAGGTCATCGGCACGCGCCCGAAGAGGTGCTCGGCTCGGTCGTAGGCGGCCTTCGAGCGCGGGTTGCGCCGCTCGGCCTCGGCGCTCTCCCGGGCGAGCAGGTCCTGCAGGCGAGTGCGGTCCATGGGATATCCCGGTGATGTCGGCGACGGATTGTCCGGACGATACGACCGAAAGCTACGCACGAGCAAGACACCACCACTGAATCAGCTGTTTCGACGATCGATTCGCGCTTTAGTCCCGTTGGGACATAAGTCTCGCCGGGCCTCATGTCCCATTGGGACATCATGGGTGTACGGTCGAAGGCATGAAGGCAATGGAGCCCCCCGCCGATCCCGTCGACCGACGGCAGCGAAAGGCGCGGCAGACCCGTAACGCGCTGGCCACCGCCGCCGTGGACCTGATCCTGGAGCACGGCCTGGCCGCGACCACCGTCGAGGAGATCGCGGAGCGCGCGGATGTCACGCGGCGTACCTTCAGCCGGCACTTCACCGGCAAGGAGGACGCGGCGCTCGACTTCGTCCGGGGCGACGGCGACCGCATCAACGCCCTGCTGCGCACCCGCCCGGCCGCCGAACCGCCCCTGCTGGCCTATCGCAGGGCCGTGCGCGACTGGCTCGCCGACCGGGAGAACCCGGCCTGGCACCTACGGCCGCGCATGCGGCGGCTGTTGGCGCTGGTGGACCGTGAGCCCGCCCTGTTCGCCGCCTACGAACGCATCCGGGTCGACGCCCAGGAGGAGTCGATCCGCATCCTCGCCGACCGGCTCGGCACCGACGACGTCCGGGACGTGCGCCCGGCCGTCGTGGTCGACGCCGCCGCCGGAGTCCTCACGGCCGCCCTGCGCATCTGGGCGCGCCGCGCGGACGAGCACGACTCGGGAGCCGCAGACCTCGCCGCCCTGGTGGAGCAGGCCTACGACGCCCTGATCGGGGAGGCCGTGGACGCGGCCTCCCGCAGCACTACCGAACAGTGAGCACACCATGAGCACCCTCACCGACTACGCGACCGAGTTCTCCGGCAGGACCGCCCTCGTCACCGGCGCCGCCTCCGGCATCGGCCTGGCCACCGCCCGCCGCCTCGGCGCCGGCGGCGCGAACGTCGTCATCGCCGACTACAACGCCGAAGGCGCCGAACAGGCCGCCGCCGACCTGAAGGCAGAGGGCATCAAGGCCGCCGCCGTCGCGCTGGACGTGACCCGACCCGAGTCCGTCGAGGCGGCGGTCCGCTTCGCCGTCGACACCTTCGGCGGACTCGACCTGGCCGTGAACAACGCCGGAATCGGCGGCCCGAGCGCGCCGACCGGTGAGTACGACATCGAGGCCTACGACCGGGTCGTCCGCACCAACCTGGACGGCGTCTTCTACTCGCTGCGCCACGAACTCCCGGTCATCGAGGCCGCGGGCACGGGCGGCGCGATCGTCAACGTCTCCTCCATCCTCGGCTCGGCGGGCTTCGCCGGTTCCTCCGCGTACGTCGCCGCCAAGCACGGCGTGGTCGGCCTGACGAAGACCGCTGCCGCCGAGTACGCGTCGAAGAACATCCGCGTCAACGCGGTCGGTCCCGGCTTCATCGAGACCCCGCTGCTCCAGGGCATGGACAGGGCCGCCTACGACGGTCTCGTCGCCCTGCACCCCGCCGGGCGCCTCGGCCGCCCCGAGGAGGTCGCCGAGCTGATCGTCTTCCTGCTCTCCGAGCGCGCCTCGTTCGTGCACGGCAGCTACCACCTGGTCGACGGCGCCTACACCGCCGTCTGAGCGCGGAAAGGAATCGGAACATGAAGGCCCTTCAGTACCGCACGATCGGCGCCGCCCCCGAGGTGGTCACGGTCCCCGACCCCGAACCCGGCCCGGGCCAGGTCCTGTTGAAGGTCACCGCCGCCGGCGTCTGCCACTCCGACATCGCCGTGATGAGCTGGCCCGCCGAGAGTTTCCCGTACGACCTTCCGCTCACCCTGGGCCACGAGGGCGTCGGCACGGTGGCCGCGCTGGGTGCCGGTGTCACCGGTGTCCAGGAGGGCGACTCGGTCGCGGTGTACGGGCCTTGGGGCTGCGGCACCTGCGCCAAGTGTGCCGAAGGCAAGGAGAACTACTGCCTGCGGGCGGCCGAACTGGGCATCCACCCGCCGGGGTTGGGCGCGCCCGGCGCCATGGCCGAGTACCTGCTCGTGGACGACGTCCGGCACCTGATCCCGCTCGACGGGCTGGACCCGGTCGCGGCGGTCCCGCTGACGGACGCGGGCCTCACCCCGTACCACGCGATCAAGCGCGCGCTGCCCAAGCTGGTGCCGGGCTCGACGGCGGTGGTCATCGGCACGGGCGGCCTCGGCCATGTGGCGATCCAGTTGCTGCGGGCCATGACGTCGGCGCGGGTGATCGCGCTGGACCTGAGCGAGGACAAGCTGCGGCTCGCCCGTGAAGTCGGCGCGCACGAGGCGGTGTTGTCGGATGCGAACGCCGCCGCGGTGGTCCGTGAACTCACCGGGGGCATCGGCGCGGAGGCGGTCTTCGACTTCGTCGGCGCGGAGCCCACGGTCAGGACGGCCGGTGCGGTCGCGGCCGTCGAGGGTGAGGTGGCGATCGTCGGTATCGGCGGCGGGGCGCTGCCCGTCGGCTTCGGCCACCTGCCCTTCGAGGTGTCCGTCCACGCCCCCTACTGGGGCAGCCGAAGCGAACTCGTCGAGGTTCTCGCGCTGGCCCGGTCCGGTGCCGTGTCCGTCCACACGGAGACGTTCTCGTTGGACGAGGCTCCGCTGGCGTACGAGCGGCTGCACGCGGGGAAGATCAACGGGCGTGCGGTGATCCTGCCGAACGGCTGATCACTGGCGGCGGGTGGAGCAAGTCCCGCCCGATCGCCGGGAGTTCCGCTACGCCCGTCAGACGCATCGTCTCGACGAGTTCCGCCGTCAGCTCCCCGATCAGGCGGGTGACGCCCTCGGCACCGGCCAGGGTGAGCGCCCACAGCGCCGGGCGGCCGACGAACACCGCGCGGGCCCCGAGGGCGAGCGCGGCGAAGACGTGGGTGCCGCGCCGCAGTCCGCCGTCCACGTACACCTCGGCGCCCGTCCCGGTGACCGCGTCGACGACCTCCGGCAACGCCCAGGCGGTCGGCACCAGTCCGTCGAGCTGACGGCCGCCGTGGTTGGAGACGATCAGCGCGGCGGCGCCCGCGTCCACGAAGGCGCGGGCGTCGTCGCCGCGCAGCACGCCCTTGACGACGACTGGCAGCCCTGTGAGGTCGCCCAGCCAACCGATGACGTCCGGCGTCAGATCGGGGGCGTGCTCGGCGGCCTCCCGGTCGGGGATGCCGGTGACGTTGCCGTAGAGGTCCTCCGGCCCCACGAAGTCGGCGACATGCGCGCCCGGTTGGCCGTGGGAGCCGATGACGGGTGTGTCGGCGGTCAGCACGACCGCCCGGGCCCCGGCGGCTACGGCCCGCTGGAGCGTCTCCTCGGTGAGAGAGCGGTCCCGGGCCACGTACACCTGCGCCCACCACGGCGCGCCCGAGGGTTCGAGGGCGGAGAACGGGACCGCCGTGTTCGAGGTCACCGCGAGCAGCGAGCCCGCACCGGCCGCGCCGAACGCGGTGGCCGCCTCGCCGTCGGGATGGGCTCGGCGTTGCAAGGTGCTCGGGGCGATCAGGACGGGAGTGCCGACTGCCGTGCCCAGTACGGTCGTTGCGGTGTCGCAGCGGGAGACGTCCCGCAGGATGTGGGGGCGCAGGCGGAACCCGTCCCAGGCCGGGGCGGCCTCGGCGGCGCTGAGGCCCTGGCCCGCGCCTCTGCGGAAGTAGGCGTGGATCTCCGGTGGCAGGAGATCGGCCGCCGCTTCCTCGATGCCGTCCAGCCAGCGCGCCACGCCCGTCACACCGCTCCCCCTCCGTGCGTGATGCACCGACCCTAACGGGTCAACTCTCTTTCCCCACACGCCATTTCAGACACTTGGCGCAGAAGTGAACAGAGGCCGGTCAGTTTCGAAGGGAAGTCCGGTTACACCGTGCGAGAGCGGTCGATGACGGTGTGTACTGTGCTCCGGGCACCCCGCCTGAGGGGCCCGGACTCAGCCCTGCCCGACTTCGCTTGGACTCGATTTCGATGACCGAATTACCGGACCTGGTGGTCGGCGCTCTCGGCGCCGGCACGCTGTCCGCGCTGGTGCTCGGCGCCGGGCTGCTGCGGTCACGGCGTCAACGTGCCCTGCAGCGCGAGGAGATCGCCGCTCTGCGGGACCGACTGGACGGTGTTCAGGCGGCGTTGGCGGCCGAGGTCGAGCATCTCGCGGCGCAGCGGGTCCCGGCCGCCGCACGGCAGTTGACGCATGCGCGGGTCGCCGTGCCGGGTCCGGCGCAGCCGCAGTTCATCGGTTCGCCGCTCGGGATCGCCCTCGAGAACGTGCTGAACTCGCTGCGCTCGGAACTCTCCGCGCAGCGCACCCGCATCGACGCCGCCGCGCAGGCCGGGATGCGCGGGGCCACCCGCGAGATCCAGGCCGCGCTGTACCGGTTGCAGGACGCCCTGCGCACGCTCCAACAGCGTTACGACGACCCCGAGTTGACGCAGACCCTGTTCGCACTGGACCACGAGAACGAGCAGTCGCTGCGCCGGGCGCAGGTCGCGGCCGTCGTCTGCGGGGCGTGGGTCGGACTCGCGCGCGAGGAGTCGCACCTCGTGGAGGCGGTGACCGGCGGCCAGGCACGGCTCGCCGGCTACCACCGGGTGCGGGTGCACAACCATCTCGAAGCCGGTACCGCGCTCGTCTCGCACGCCGTCGAACCGGTCGCGATCATCGTCGCCGAACTCCTCGACAACGCGCTGCGGCACTCCGCCCCCGACACCGACGTCGTGGTCAACCTGGAGCACGTGCATCACGGTGCCTGCGTCACCGTCGACGACGCGGGGCTCGGCATGACGCAGGACGAACGCGACCACGCCCGGCGGATGGTGGCCGGTTCCGACCCGATCCTGCTCACCGATCTGGGCGACCCGCCCCGCATGGGGTTCGCCGCGATCGGCCGGCTGACCCGGCAGTTCGACCTCGGCGTAGACGTGTCCTCGCCGTCCCCGTACGGCGGCGTGCGCGCGGTCCTGCGGATCGACAGCCATCTCCTCAGCCGGATCGACCCCGAGCAGCAACCGCCCGCCGCCAGCGCCCCACGCTCGACCCGCGGAGCCTCCGCACCCACCCGCTCGCCCGCGCCGACCCACTCCTACGGCTCCGAGCGCGACGAGCGGGCCGTGGCCGACGTGGCCGGGCATCAGGCCGTACCCGATGCCGGCGGTCTGCCGCGGCGGCGTCGCCGCACCCCGGTCACCGCGCCGGCCGCACCGGCCGTGCCGGAGGCCCGACTGCCGGAGCGCCGCCCGGAGGAGGCCGCCGCCGCACTCGGCGCCCTGCAGTCCGGCACCGCCGCCGCGCGCGCCGCGAGTGAGGGCGCCGGGGCCGCCGTAGGAGAAACAGCCGTAGTTCCAGAGGCAGTTGCAGCGCACGACATCGATCAGAACGACTATGAGGGGGGAGCGGCTAGATGATCAGCCGCGATGGGGGCGACACGGCATGGGTGCTCGATCCGATCCTGGAGGTGCCGCATGTGGTGGCCGCGGTGCTGTTGACCCGGGACGGGCTGGTGCGGGGGTACACCGACGCGCTGTCCCAGGCCTCGGGCGAGCGGGTGGCGGCCATCACCAGCACCGTGCAGGGAGCGTGCCGTACGGCCGCCGCCGCGTTCGCCGACCGGGAACGGGCCGAGATACGGCAGGTGGTCATCGAGTCGGACCACGGGTACGTCCTCATCGTGCCCACGGATCACGGGACGTGTGTGGCGGCCTACGGCGACAGTGAAGTGCGGCTGGATCTGCTCGCGCACCGGGTGCACTCGCAGGTGGCCCGGCTGGGTGAGAAGGCGATGTCCGCCGCCGCGCGGGGAGTTGACGGCGGCGCGCCGGCATGACGGGCCGTCGCGGCGGCCGTCCTCTGGTCCCCGCGTATCTGTCGACAGGCGGTGTGGCCCGCCCGAGCCGCCCCCAGTTGGAGCGGTTGACGGTGCTCTCCGGCAGCGGCGAGCTTGCCCCGGCCGGTCTGCCCGCGGCTCAACTCGCCCTGCTGGACGCCCTGCGCGGCGGTTCGCTGACGGTGATGGAGGCGGCGGCCCTGCTGGAGCTTCCGGTCTCCGCGGTGCGGGTGCTGGCCGCCGGTCTCGTCGACCGGAGCCTGGTGCTCGCCCGTGCCCCGATCCCGCCCGCCGAACGCTTCGACCCCGACCTGCTGAAGAGAGTGGCCGATGGCCTACGCGCCCTCAAGCACAACTAGCGGCATCCATCTGCCGGACACCGCCCGCGAGTTGGTCAAGATCCTGATCGCCGGTCCGTTCGGGGTGGGCAAGACGACCCTGATCGACTCGGTGTCCGAGATCCGGCCGCTGCACACCGAGGAGCGGCTCTCCGAGGCGTCCGTCCCCGTCGACGACCTCGACGGGGTGCGGGAGAAGTCGACGACGACCGTCGCCATCGACTTCGGGCGGATCAGCCTGCCGGGCGGCATCGTGCTGTATCTGTTCGGCACGCCCGGGCAGGAGCGGTTCCGGGCGCTGTGGGAGGACATCTCGTACGGCGCGCTCGGGGCGCTCGTCCTGGTCGACAGCCGCCGGATCGACGCCTCGTTCGACGTGCTCGGGCTGGTGGAGGAGAGCGGGCTGCCGTACGCCGTCGCCTTCAACTCCTTCCCGGACGCGCCCCGGCACCACACCGAGGAGCAGCTGCGGGCAGCCCTGGACCTGGAGCCCGGCACACCGCTGGTGACCTGTGACGCCCGCGACGCGAACTCCTCGATCGACGCGCTGCTCGCCCTGGTCCAGCATCTGATCGACCGCGACCCTCCGGAGCGCCGGTGACCACCACTTCCCCCGTCGGCCCCACCCGACCCGTCCGCCTGTGGGAGGACGGCTTCGCGCTGGACCCCTACGGCTACTACGCCGCCCTGCGCGCCCAGGGCCCGGTCGGCTGGGCCGAACTCGCCCCGGGCGTACCGGCGTACGTGGTCACCGAGCGGCAGGCCGCGCTGGATCTGCTGCGCGACACCGACACGTTCTCGCACGATCCCCGGCCGTGGGAGACGACCGTCGCAGAGGACTCACCGGTCCTCGGGATGATGCGCTGGCGGCCCAACTCCCTGTTCGCGGACGGCGCCGCGCACGTCCGCTACCGTGCCTCGCTGATCGACACCTTCGACCGGATCGAGCCGCACGACCTGCGGGCCCGGGTGCACCGCGCGGTGCACGCGCTGGTGAGCCGGATCGGACCGCGTGGACAGGCCGATCTGGTGGGCGAGTTCGCGCGGCCGTTGATGGCGATGGTGTTCAACAGCCTGTTCGGACTGCCCGACAACCAGAGCGCGCGGCTGGACCGCGCACTGGGCATGATGATGGAGGGCGGCGCCCAAGCAGCCGAGGGCGAGGCCGAGTTCGGCGGTTACGTCCTCGAACTGATCGCCGCCAAGGCCGAGTCCCGCGGCGACGACCTGCCGAGCTGGCTCCTCGACCATCCGGCCGGGCTGACCCCGGAGGAGGTCGCCTGGCAGGTGTTCCTCACCCTCGGCGCGGGCCACGAGCCCACCGCCAACCTGGTGTCCAACGCCCTGTCCCGCATCCTCGGCACCTCGGTCTACTACTCCACGCTGACCAGCGGCGCCCGCCCGATCATGGACGCCGTGGCGGAGGTACTGCACCACGAGACACCGCTCGCCAACTACGGCATCCACTACGCCCGTTCGCCCGTCACGTTCCACGGCGCGTGGATCAGGCCCGCGATCCCGGTCGTCGTCTCGTACGGTGCGCTCGCGCACTTCGCCGAGCAGGAGGTCGTCACCGGCCGGCACCCGAAGGACGCCTCGCACCTGTCGTGGTCGGCGGGGCCGCACGCCTGCCCGGTCAAGCAGCACACGCTGCTCATCGCGACGGAGGCGATCGAGCGGCTCACGCTGTGGCTGCCCGACCTCGAACCGGTCGTACCGCGTGCGGAGTTGACCTGGCGTCCCGGTCCCTTCCATCGCTCGCTCACGTCGCTGCCCGTCCGGTTCAGCCCCCGCTCCCCCGACCAGCCAGGAGACCTGTCGTGACCGTGTCCGACCGCATCGCCCTCGACCCGTTCGGCGCCGACATGGCCGCCGAGAGCGCCAAGCTGCGTGCCCTCGGCCCGATCGTGCCCGTCGAGTTGCCCGGCGGCATCCCCGCCTGGGCCCCCACCGGCTACGACACCCTCAAGGAACTGATCCTCGACCCGCAGGTCAGCAAGGACCCCCGGCTGCACTGGAACCTGTGGCCCGAGATCGGCGAACACCCCTCCTGGGGCTGGGTGTTGGGCTGGGTCGGCGTGATCAACATGCTCTCCACCTACGGCACCGACCACGCACGCCTGCGCAAACTCGTCGCGCCGAGCTTCACGCACCGCCGCACCGAGGCGATGCGGGCCCGGGTGGAGGCCATCACGGCGGAACTGCTCGACGCGGTCGCGGCCGACGACGCCGAGGTGGTCGACATCAAGGCCGCCCTCGCCCACCCGCTGCCGATGCGGATCATCTGCGAACTGTTCGGTGTGCCGGACGAGTTGGTCGGTGACACCGGGCGGCTGATCGCGGCCATCATGGACACCTCGGACCCGTCTCCGGAGCACGCGACGTTCGTCCAGCAGCAGATCGGCACGGTGCTGCCCGCGCTGATCGCCCACCGCAGCGAGCACCCCGGCGACGACCTCACCACCGAGCTTATCCGGGTACGGGACGAGGACGGCGACCGGCTCAGCGACGAGGAACTGCTGTACACACTGCTGCTGGTGATCGGCGCGGGCTTCGAGACGACGGTCAATCTGATCGGCAACGCGATCGTCGCCCTGCTCAAGCGACCCGAGCAGCTGGCCGACGTGCGCGCCGGGAGGATCAGCTGGGACGCGGTCGTCGACGAGACCCTGCGCGTCCACCCGTCCATCGCGTCGCTGCCGCTCCGGTTCGCCGTCAGTGACCTCACCGTCGGCGACGTCACCGTCCCGGCCGGGGATGCCATCATCACGACGTTCGCCGCGGCCGGGCTCGACCCCGCGCACTACGGCCCCGACGCGGACGTCTTCGACGCGGGCCGCGGCGCCGACGACCATCTGTCGTTCGGTATCGGCGTGCACCGCTGCATCGGCGCGCCGCTCGCCCGTGTGGAGGCCCTGACCGCGCTGCCCGCGTTCTTCGACCGCTTCCCGGACGCCCGGCTCGCCGTCGACGCGGACGAGCTGCGCCAGGTGCCGTCGTTCATCGCGTTCGGCTGGCAGGAGGTGCCGGTGCGGCTGCACGGCTGAGCCGCACAAGCAGCGAACCGCCCCGCCGCGGCCCCGGAGGCGGGCCGCGGGCGGAGCCGGTCCTGCCCGGGTTCGGGGGAGAGACCCGAGCGCTCTCGTCGGCTTCCCCTGATTCGCCGGGGTACACCCGCCGGATCGACCGCCGGCGACAGGCCCGCGCGGCGGCCCGCGCGGGCACGGCATAAGCTCGGCGGGTGGCCAAGTACTTCGACGTGCATCCGGACAACCCGCAGCCCCGCACCATCTCCCAGGTCGCGGACAGTGTGCGCTCGGGTGCGCTGATCGCGTACCCGACCGACTCCTGCTACGCGCTGGGCTGCCAGCTGGGCAACCGTGAGGGCATGGAACGGATCCGTACGATCCGGCACCTGAACGACCGGCACCACTTCACGCTGGTGTGCCAGAACTTCGCCCAGCTGGGCCAGTTCGTGCACATCGACAACGACGTGTTCCGCGCCATCAAGGCCTCCACACCCGGCAGTTACACGTTCATCCTCCCCGCGACGAAGGAGGTGCCGCGCCAGTTGCTGAACACGAAGAAGAAGACCGTGGGCGTCCGCATCCCCGACCACGTCGTCACCCAGGCGCTGCTCGCCGAGCTGGGCGAGCCGCTGCTCTCCAGCACCCTGCTCCTGCCCGACGAGGAGGAGCCGATGACCCAGGGCTGGGAGATCAAGGACCGGCTCGACCACGTGGTGGACGCGGTGGTCGACTCCGGGGACTGCGGCACGGAACCGACGACCGTCATCGACTTCTCGAACGGCGAGGCCGAGATCGTCCGCAAGGGCGCGGGCGACACCTCCCGCTTCGAGTGACCCCGGCGGAGGGGCCGTGGGCGGGCGTGCCACGATGATCGGAACACGCCGTGCCGGGCCGGCAGTCGGCCCGGCGCCGATCCGCTGGGAGGCACCCCCGCCATGACCGCCGTACAGGGCACAGCCGTGGACATCACCACCGAGGACGGCATCGCCGACGCCTACTGGGTGCATCCCGGCGACGAGCGCCCCCGTCCGGCCGTGCTGCTCTACCAGGACGCCTTCGGGCTCCGTCCCCACCTGAAGTCGATGGCCGACCGGCTGGCCGAGGCCGGTTACGCGGTCCTCGTGCCGAACGTGTTCTACCGGCAGGGGCGCGCGCCGGTGGTCGAGCTGCCCGAGTTCATCGATCACGACGGGCGTCCGGAGATCTTCGAGAAGGTCGGCCCGCTGATCATGGGGCTGGCCCGGCACCCCGAGCTGGTCGAGCGGGACGCCGGTGCCTATCTGCGCTGGCTTGCCGACTCCCCGCTGGTCGTCGACGGGCCGGTCGCGATCACCGGGTACTGCATGGGCGCCCGGCTGGCGCTGTACACCGCCGGTGCCTACCCGGACCGGGTGGCGGCAGCGGCCGGTTTCCACGGCGGGCGCCTCGCCACCGACGACCCCCACAGCCCGCACCTGGCCGCCGAACACATCACCGCCGAGCTCTACTTCGGCCATGCCGACCAGGACCCCTCGCTGCCCGAGGAGCAGATCAAGCGGTTCGAGGACGCGCTCACCGCGGCGGGCGTCCGGCACCGCTGCGAGGTCTATCCAGGCGCCCGGCACGGCTACACACAGGCCGACACCTCGTCGTACAACGCCGAGGCCGACGCGCGTCACTGGGGCGCGCTGCTCGACCTGCTGGAGCGCACGTTCTGATCGACAGACCGCTTTCACTGATTCAACGCGGGTGCCCACGACGTGAGTTGTCGTGGGCACCTTTCGTTCAACTCATTGACATGCCCGCGCCTCGGCGGGACTCTGAGAGCGCTCTCACATAGGTACGGACCAATTTCTCGTACACCCCCCACACGGAGGTGAGTAGTGCTCGCCAGACTCCTGCGCCGACTGGGCGCCGCGACCGCGGTGGCCACCATGCTCGCGCTGGCCACACCGCTGACGGCGGACGCCGCGGTGCCCGCCACGATCCCGCTGAAGATCACCAACAACTCGGCCCGCGGCGACGCGGTCTACATCTACAACCTGGGCACCAACCTCTCGACCGGCCAGCAGGGTTGGGCGGACGCCAACGGCACGTTCCACGCCTGGCCCGCCGGGGGCAACCCGCCCACTCCGGCCCCGGACGCGTCGATCGCGGGCCCGGCGGCCGGGCAGTCCAGCACCATCCGGATCCCCAAGTTCTCGGGCCGCATCTACTTCTCGTACGGCCAGAAGCTGGTGTTCAAGCTGACCACCGGCGGTCTGGTGCAGCCGGCGGTGCAGAACCCGACCGACCCGAACCGCAACATCCTCTTCAACTGGTCCGAGTACACGCTCAACGACTCCGGGCTGTGGATCAACAGCACCCAGGTGGACATGTTCTCCGTGCCATACGCGGTCGGGGTGCAGCGTGCCGACGGGAGCACGGCCAGCACCGGGCACCTCAAGTCCGGTGGCTACACCGGGTTCTTCAACGCCCTGCGCGGGCAGCCGGGCGGCTGGGCCAACCTGATCCAGACCCGGTCCGACGGAACGGTCCTGCGAGCGCTCTCACCGACGTACGGGATCGAGACGGGCGCTCTGCCGAGCACCGTGATGGACGACTACATCAACCGTGTCTGGTCGAAGTACTCGTCGTCGACGCTGACCGTGACGCCGTTCGCCGACCAGCCGAACACGAAGTACTACGGCCGGGTGTCGGGCAACGTCATGAACTTCACCAACAGCGCCGGGGCGGTCGTCACCACCTTCCAGAAGCCTGACGCGGCCAGCATCTTCGGCTGCTACAAGTACCTCGACGCGCCCAACGACCTTGTGCGCGGGCCGATTTCGCGCACCCTGTGCGCGGGCTACAACCGGTCCACGCTCCTGGTCAACCCCAACCAGCCGGACACCACCACGGCGAACTTCTACCTGGACACGGTGACCAACCACTACGCCCGCAAGATCCACGCGCAGATGGCCGACGGCAAGGCCTACGCGTTCGCGTTCGACGACGTCGGCGCCCAGGAGTCCCTGGTGAACGACGGCAACCCGCAACAGGCCTATCTGACGCTGGACCCGCTCAGCTGAGGACACCGGAACACCCCGCACGCCTGGGGCGCGTGCGGGGTGCCGGACCTACGGACCGATCAGCTGGTCGTGACGGCCGTGTCGTCGATGACGAAGCTGGTCTGGAGCGAGGAGTCCTCGACTCCGCTGAACTTCAGGGCGACCGTGGTGCCCGCGAAGGCCGACAGACTGAAGGACTTCGCGACGTACCCGCTGGCCGCGTTGAGGTTCGAGTACGTGGCGAGCGTGGTCGATCCGGCGGTGACCGTCAGCTTGTCGTAAGCCGTGCTGGTGGTGGTCTCCGCCGTGTCGATGTGGATGTAGAAGGTGAACGTCGTCCCCGTGCAGCCGCTCGGGATCGTCACCGACTGGGACAGCGTGTCGGTGTGCGTCGAGCCGTAACCGTCGAGCCAGGCCTTGTACGAACCGGTACGGGCCGCCTCGCTGCTGGAGTTGGTGATGACCCCGCTGCTCGCGGTCCAGGTCGTATTACCCGACTCGAAGCCCGCGTTGCCCAGGAGCTGCGTCGAGGTGCAGGTGCCGCCCCCGCCACTGGAACTCACGGTCCAGGTGAAGGACGCGGTGCCGGTCGCCCCGGTGCTGTCGGTGACGGTCACCGTGGTGCTGTAGGTGCCCGCCGTCGTCGGGGTACCGGTGATGGCGCCCGTCGAGCTGCTGATCGACAGGCCGGTCGGCAGTCCGGTCGCGGCGTACGTCAGGGTGCCGCTGTTGGTGCTGCTGGCCGTGATCGCCAGGCTCACCGCGGTGCCGACGGTGGAGGACTGGCTGCCCGGGTTGGTCACCGTGACACCGCTGGTCGGCACGGTGATGTGGCTGCCGACGTTGATACCGGCGAAGGCGTTGCCGACTCCCGCGTACTGCGCGGAACTTGTGCCGTACAGCGCTCCGGCGGCACTGAGCGCGGCGGTGCGGGCTCCGGCGTAGTTGGTACTCGACGTCATGTACGTCGTCAGCGCCTTGTACCAGATCTGCAGGGCGGCGGCCCGGCCGATGCCGGCGACGGCCACTCCGTCGGAGGTCGGGCTGTTGTAGGTGACGCCGTTGATGGTCTTGCTGCCGCTGCCCTCGGACAGCAGGTAGAACATGTGGTTCGCGGGGCCCGAGGAGTAGTGGACGTCCAGGTTGCCGACGCCGGAGTACCACGAATCCGCCGAGGAGCCGTCCTTGTCGGGCTCGTCCATGTAGCGCAGCGGGGTGCCGTCGCCGTTGATGTCGATCTTCTCGCCAATGAGGTAGTCACCGACGTCGGTCGAGTTGTTGGCGTAGAACTCCACGCCGGTGCCGAAGATGTCGGAGGTCGCCTCGTTGAGGCCGCCGGACTCACCGGTGTAGTCCAGGCCCGCGGTGTTCGAGGTGACGCCGTGGCTCATCTCGTGGCCCGCCACGTCCAGCGAGGTCAGCGCGTGGGTGCTGCTGGTGCCGTCGCCGTACGTCATGCAGAAGCAGTCGTCGTCCCAGAAGGCGTTGACGTACGCCGTGCTGTAGTGGACGCGCGAGTAGGCGGCGACGCCGTCGTTCTTGATGCCGCTGCGGCCGAAGGTGTTCTTGTAGAAGTCCCAGGTGGTCTGGGCGCCGAAGTGGGCGTCGACACCGGCGGTCTGGGTGTTGGAGCCGGAGCCGGTGCCCCACGTGTCGTCGGTGTCGGTCATCAGGGTGCCGGTGCCCGACGTGCCGTTGCTGAGGCTGTACGTCTTGTGGCCGCCGCGCGTGGTGTCGTACAGCTGGTACGTCGAGCCCGACAGGTTGGTGGTGATGCTGACGGTGCCGCTGTACTGGCTGTTGCCGGTACCGGTCTCGACGCCCTCGAACTGGGAGAGCTTCTCGCCGGTGAGGGCGTCGGTGATGACGTGCAGCTTGCTCGGCGTGCCGTCGTCCTGCAGGCCGGTGACCACGGTCTCCCAGGCCAGGACGGGCTTGCCGGTGCCGGCCCAGATCACCTTGCGCGCCTTCTCGGCGGCGGGGTTGACCGCGTCGAGGGCCTTGGCGGCGCTGAGCGCCTTGCCCTGAGCGGAGGTCGCGGCGAGCTTCGGGGTGGTCGAGGCGACCGTGATGGTGTGCTTGTTGTTGAAGGTCGTGCCGAGGGTTCCCGTGCCGGAGGCCGGGGTGTGCACGACGAGGTCGCCACCCAGGACGGGCAGGCCCGCGTAGGTGCGCTCGTAACGGGTGTGCAGCGTCCCGTCGTTGTCCTTGACGACGTCCTTGACGACCAGCTTCTCCTTGGCGCCGAGGCCGAGGGTGTGGGCGGTCGACGTGGTCTTCTGCGTGGCGCTCTTCACCAGGGCGGAGTGCTGGGCCGGGGTGAGCTTCGCCTCCAGGCTGCCGGTGAGCAGGGGGCTGGGGTGGGGGGAGGCGGGCTTCGCTGTCGCGGGCACCGACTGGATGCCGACGGCCAGGAAAGCGGCGGTGGAGACCAGGGCTCCAACCGCCATCCGCTTGCGGGGGATGCGTCTCACTCTTACTCCTACTGCGACGACCGCGAACGCGGCCGGTGACAGACCGGGCAGCCGGGTCTGCTGTCCGGGAAGAGCTGAGCTGTGCGGGGCGTACGGAACTTTGACCAATCCGTGGAGGATTCGTGGGGGTGGCTGCGTGGAGGATGACAGCGTTGACCCGTCCATGTCACCCAGGTCAGGGCCACTCAAGGGTTTTCCCTCTGTCAGGGATTTCGCTACAAGTTCCGAAATTATTCGTGACGGCTGAGCCACGCCGGCGAAACAGACCCTTCCTAACGTCGCAGTCAGCCACAGAGGTCCCATCAGCCGCATTACGGCCGTCGGACCGATAACGCTGCTTTCCCCGAAAATCCCGGAACTCCGAAAATGGCGGAGCTCCGGAATCCCCCCACTGTCCTCAGCGCCCATTGAGACAGGAGCTCCGAGTGTCCAATCCCTCCCGCCGCGGCGTCCTCAGACTGTCCGCCGGCACCGCCCTCCTCGGCAGCCTCGCCCTCGCGGGCTGTGGGCGCGGCGACAACGCCACCGCCTCCGCGAAGGCCTCCGCCAAGTCGATCGACGACAAGCCGGCCACCGGCACCGTCGACGTCTGGGCCGCACAGGGCGACGCCGACGTGCTCACCAAGGTGATCGCGCCCTTCAAGTCCGCGAACCCGGACGTCACCGTGAAGGTCACGCTGATACCGAACGCCGAGTACTACACGAAGCTCCAGGCGGCGATCGCGGCGGGCAAGGGCCCGGACGTGGCCCAGTTCTTCCCCGAGTCGCAGGCGCAGTTCCTCGACCCGTCGATCCTCCAGCCGGTACCGGACGGGCTCGTCGACTCCGGCACCTTCTTCAAGAGCCTGTGGGATGCGGGTGTGGTCAAGGACGTGGCCTACACGGTGCCCTGGTACGCGTACACGTACGCCCTCGTCTACCGCGCCGACCTCGCCAAGAAGGCGGGCGTCAAGGCGCCCACGACCTGGGCCGGGATGGTGCCGTTCTTCAAGGCGCTGGAGGGTGCCGGTGCCGTGCGCGGGCTCGGGGCGGACAACGGCTGGGACATCTTCAACGGCCAGGACGTGGCGATGTACGCCTGGCAGGCGGGCGGCAACCTGCTCTCGTCCAGCGGCAGTTGGACCCTCGACACACCGGCGATGGTCGACGCCCTCAAGTACAACGCGTCGTTCTTCACCTCGGGTTCCGCCGACACCGCGACCCCCACCTTCCTCGACGCCCAGCCGTACTTCGTGTCCGGCAAGACGGCCACGATGATCACCGGCCCCTGGGTGATAGGGCAGTTGGACACCGCCGCGAAGAAGACCGGCTGGACGGCGGCCCACGTCGCCACGGCACCCCTGCCGGCCGGCTCCTCGGGCAGCACCTCGTTCTCCGCCGGCGGCACCTGGGGAGTCCTCTCGGACAGCGGGAACACGGACGCGTCGTGGAAGCTCGTCCGGTACGTCTCGAAGCCGAGCACGCAGGTCGCGCAGTACTCGGCGTACGGCTCGCTGCCCTCGGTGATCTCCGCCTGGGACGACCAGGCCATCAAGGGACAGCCGCTCCTCGACGCCTTCCTCACCCAGCTGAAGAACACCAAGGCCTTTCCCCAGGTGGGCAGTTGGCAGCAGGTCGCCACCCGGCTGGGCAAGGAGGTGGAGGCGGTGGCCAAGGGCACCCAGACCGCCGAGAAGGCCGCCGCGAGCATCCAGGCGTACGCCAAGAGTCTCGGCACGGGCGCGGAGTGAGCGGCGGATGACCACCACGCTCGTCCCGGGGGCGCGCAGCAAGGGGCGTCGCTCCCGTCACACGGCGGTCGCCTGGCTGTTCCTCGCGCCGTTCGCCGCCGTGTTCGTCCTCTACACCGCGATCCCCACGGTGGCCGCGCTCGGCTTCAGCCTGACCGACCTGCGCGGCTCCGACCTGCGCCACCCCCTC
Organism: Streptomyces xylophagus; assembly: GCF_000716435.1. Taxonomy (GTDB): domain Bacteria; phylum Actinomycetota; class Actinomycetes; order Streptomycetales; family Streptomycetaceae; genus Streptomyces; species Streptomyces xylophagus. The sequence continues at coordinate 163,171 of NZ_JNWO01000002.1, read as the reverse complement.
GCGGTCGACTTCACCGGCCTGGACAACTACCTGCGCCTGTTCCAGGACCCGACCTTCCTGCGGGACATCCTCAACACCGCCGTCTTCGTGGCCGTCGGTGTACCACTGACCATGGCGATCGGTTTCGCGCTCGCCGTGGCACTGAACTCCGGCATCCGGCGGATGCGTGGCGTGTTCCGCACGGTCTTCTTCGCCCCGGTCGTCACCAACATCGTCGCGGTCGCCCTGATCTGGCAGTACGCCTTCAACGCGGGCGGCACCGTCAACAAGGCGCTGGGATACGTCGGCCTCGCCGGACCGAACTGGCTGGACGACCCGCACCTCGCCATGCCCGTGGTGATCCTGCTCGGCGTCTGGCGCAACTTCGGCACGGCGATGGTCCTGTTCCTGGCCGGACTTCAGGCCGTCCCGGAGGACGTGTACGAGGCCGCCGCGCTCGACGGGGCAGGAAAATGGCGGCAGTTGAGGCACATCACCCTGCCGCTCCTGCTGCCCACCACGCTCATGGTGTCGGTGCTGCTGACCGTCTTCTACCTCCAGGTCTTCGACGAGCCCTACCTCCTCACCGACGGCGGCCCGTTGGGGTCGACCGAGTCCGTCTCGCTGTACACCTACCACCAGTTCGGGTCCGGCCAGTTGGGGATGTCCTCGGCCGCGTCCTTCGTGATGCTGCTGCTCGTGCTGCTGGTGAGTGTCGTCCAGTTCCGACTGCTGAGGCCCCGCACATGACCGCCGTAGCCGCGTCGCTGAACGACGCCGACCTGACCGCCGCCGAGGACCGAACCGCCGTACGCACACGGTCCGTTGGCCGCCCCCTGCTGTACGGCGCGTTGGTGCTGTGCGCGCTGCTCACGCTGCTGCCGTTCTACTGGGTGGTCAGCGGCTCGCTGCGCGGTCTCGACGAGATCCGCGCCGACCCGGGCGCGTGGGTGCCGCAGCACGTCACGCTCGACAACTTCGTGCGGCTCTTCCGCACCGAGGGCTTCGGACGCTTCCTCACCAACAGTGTCCTGGTCGCCCTCATGGTGGTGATCGGCAACATCGTGGCGGCGTCGGCCGCCGGATACGCCCTCGCCAAGCTCGAATTCGCGGGCAGGCGGCTCGCGTTCGGCGCGGTGATGGCGGCAATGATGGTCCCGTTCACGACGGTGTTCGTCACCCAGTTCGTGATCACCGTCGACATGGGCCTGGCCGACACCCTCACCGGAATCGCGCTGCCCGGTGTGGCGTTGCCGCTGTCGGTGTTCATCATGCGCCAGTACGCGCAGTCGGTGCCCGACGAGTTGCTGGAGGCGGCACGGATCGACGGCGCGGGCGAGTTCCGGATCTTCTTCCGGATCTTCCTTCCACTGGCCGGTCCAGCAGTGGCTACGATCACGATCATGTCGTTCCTGACCTCGTGGAACAACTTCATCTGGCCGCTCATCGTCGCCCAGAGCACGTCGAGTTACACCCTGCCGGTCGGCCTCGCCGCCACCAGCCAGGCGGCCCAGCACGTCACCGACTACGGCCTGGTCCTCGCCGGCGCGCTCGTCGTGATGCTGCCGGTCCTCGTGCTCTTCCTGTTCCTGCAGCGGTACTTCGTGCAGGGCATCGCCGGATCGGGAATGCGGTGACCCCCATGACCGAGATCGTGCAGGCTCCCGCGGGCCCGATCGTCGGCCGTCGCACCGGCGCGGTACGCCGCTTCCTCGGCATCCCGTACGCCGAACCACCCACCGGCGTAAGGCGGTTCGCAGCCCCGGTCCCCCGCGCCCGGTTCACCGAGCCCTACGACGCCTCCCGCCACGGCCCGACCTCACAGCGCGTTCCGCTGTTCGTCACGACCACCATCCCGGAGCCGTCGATCCCCGGGGACGACTTCCTCAACCTCGGCGTCGTCGCACCCCTCGCGGACGACGAGCGTGCGCCCTTCCCCGTGCTGGTCTGGATCCACGGCGGCGGCTTCCTCGCCGGCAGCCCGGCCAGTCCCTGGTACGACGGCCGCGCCTTCGCCCGTGACGGGGTCGTCTGCGTAACGGTCGGGTACCGGCTCGGCGTCGACGGATTCGCCGTACTGGACGACATGCCGACGAACCTCGCGCTGCGCGACATCCTGCTCGCGCTCGACTGGGTGCGGGAGAACATCGCCGCGTTCGGCGGTGACCCGGAGCGGGTCACGCTCGCCGGTCAGTCGGCAGGGGGCGCGGCAGTGCTCGCGCTGCTCTCCTCCCCCGCCGGTGCGGGCCGTTTCCAGCGGGCGGTGAGCATGTCAGGGGCCTTCCTCGGCGTGGGTGAGGACGCGGTGCGGGGCTATCTGGGGCGACTTGGTGAGCGGCTCGGGGTGACACCGACCCTGGACGGATTTGCCAGTTGCTCCGTTGAGCGGCTCCAGCAAGCCGTCCTCGATCTCCGTGACAGCGATCGGCCTCCGCTCGGCCCGGTTGTCGGCGACGACCTCCTGCCGGCGCCCGTCGCCGAGGGGCTCGCCCGGCACGGCCACGACGTACCGCTGCTACTCGGTGCGACCGGCGACGAGTTCGACGGCGATGCGGCCGCTGCGGACCCTGTCGCGAACGCCACCGCCAGGGCTGCCGGCACCCGTGTGACGGACACCTTGTTCCGCGCCGCCTGCCCGCGCACGGCGGCAGCCCGCCGCGATGCAGGTGCCGGGACCTGGCTGTACTCCTTCGAGTGGCCTCTGGACGGCGCCACGCACTGCCTGGACATCCCGTTCTTCTTCGACGTCCTCGACGCGCCGGGTGTCCCCGAGGCGCTCGGCCCCAACCCGCCTGCGGAGCTGGCCACTTGGATGCATGCGGATCTGATTGGGTTCGTGCACGGCGAGGAGGCCGGCTGGACAAGGGCGACCGGCGCGCTCGGCGATCCGGCCCGCGAGTACGGCCGCCCCGGAGCGACCCCGGTGGCCGACACCACCGGCGTGTTCGATCCCGTCGTACGGGGCAAGTCCGAGGAGGTGAAGGGGTGTTGATGTCGGGGATGAACCAGAGCGCCGTGCGGCGCGTCAACACCTCGGTCATCCTGCGCGCGCTCGCGGTGTCGGCGGGACCGACGACACTGACCGCGCTCGCCGAACGGGCCGGTCTGTCCCGCCGTACGATCGAGCTGATCCTGGACTCGCTCGTCGAGGCGGGCTGGGTGGCCGAGTTGGAGCGGATACCGACCAGCGGCAGTGCCGGACGTCCCGCCCGACGGTACGAACTGCGCGCGGAACACGCCCTGTTGGCGGCGGTGTACATCAACACCGCGGACGCCTCCGCGGTCATCGCCGACGTACGCGGCCGGATCGTCGGCCGGGCACACCGTCCGCTGCGCGCCTACCAGGACCCCGAGACCACGCTCGACGACGCGGCGTCCCTCGTACGGGAGGCACTCGACGACGCGGGCGGCTCGCCGGAGCGGCTGCGCGCCGGTGCGGTGGCGGCCGGTGGCGCCATCGACGACGAGGGTGTCGTGCGCCGCCTGGTGCACACCACGCGCTGGGAGGGCGTGCATCTCCCGGCCCAGCTGGGGCGGCGGATCCGGATGCCCTGGTTCGCGGACAACGACACCAACCTCGGTGCCCTGGCGGAGCGTTGGCGGGGTGTGGCCGCTGACCACGACAACGTCGTATGGGCGCATCTCGGCAACCGGACCGGCCTCGGCATCCTCATACGGGGCGCCGTGCACCGGGGGCTGGACGGCGCCGCGGGCGAGATCGTCGAGGCCCACTCGATCCCGACCGACACGATCGCCGACCGCCCTGTGGCGTTGCTGAGCTCACCGGAACCGGCCCAACGGAAGGTGGCTCTGAAACGCTTCGACGCGGCCCGCGCCGGGAACGCGGAAGCGCTCGCCGAGGTCGACGAGTTCGTCGAGAACATCACCTCGATCCTCACCACCCTGTCGTGGACGGTCGCGCCCTCACTCATCGTGCTCGGCGGCGGTCTGGAGGACGCGGCCGATGTGCTGCTCCCCCGGGTGCGCGAGGCCATGCGCGTCGCCCGCACCCCCGCGATCGAACTGCGCGCCACCGGCCTGGGCCGCGACGCCGCCCTGATCGGCGCCGTGAAGCTGGCGCTCGACCGCATGGACACCGAGTTGTTCGGACCGCTGGTCCCCAGCGCGTAACTCCCCCCACACCAACCGACTTTGGAGTCTTCCTGTGACCGACACCCCGCACACCGACGTCCTCATCGTGGGCAGCGGCATCATGGGTTCCGTCGTGGCCCGGCTGCTGCGTGAGAGCGATCCGGGGCTGGGCATCACGATGGTCGACGGCGGCAGCGCGATCGGTGAGGCACCCGGACTGCATCTGCACGACGTCGCCGACCCGGCCCTCTGGTCGCGCTACAACGAACAGGTCGACAGCGGCATCCAGGCCATGTACACCGGCGCCGAGGTGGTGCGCGAGGTCCCCGACCGCCTCGCCGACCTGACACCCGGCATGTTCCACGCCCTGGCCTTCGGCGAGGACGCCGAGGCGATGCCCGCGACGGCGCTCGCCTGGAACGCGGGCGGCATGGGCGTGCACTGGACCGCCGCGACCCCCTGGCCCGCCGGAGACGAGGTCTTCGACTTCGGCGACCCGGCCGGCTGGGCGGCCGACCTGGACACCGCGCGCCGCGTGCTGGCGGTCACCCCCTCCCCCATCGGCCCGACCGAGGTCGGCCGGACCGTACTCGACGTACTGCGCCGCCGCTACGACGACACCGCACCCGCAGATCGACGCCCGCAGCCGATGCCCATGGCCGTCACGGCCACGGCCTCCGGCCCGATGCCGCGCACCGCGCCGGGGACGATCTTCCCTGCGCTCGCGGCGGGCGGCGACCCGGCGTTCACCCTGCTGACGGGGACGCTCGCCACCCGGTTGCTGGTCACGGAGGGCCGGGTCACCGGCACCCGACTGCGCCGCGTCGCCGACGGCACCGAGTCCGAACTCCACGCGGACACCGTGATCGTGTGCGCCGACGCGCTGCGCACCCCGCAACTGCTGTTCGCCTCGGGCATCCGCCCCGAGGCACTGGGCCGCTACCTCAACGAGCACGCGTTCATCACCGCCCAAGTGCTGCTGGATCTCGACCGGTTCGGCATCGCCCTCGACGAACTGCCGCTCCCCCGCACCGGCGAGTTCAGCACGGACTCGCTGTGGCTGCCGCAGAACGGGGCGGCACAGCCGTTCCACGGCCAGATCATGAACCGGACATACGTCGACGAGAACGGCCGCCCCCTCGCCCACGCCGTGGGCCTGGCGCTGCTCACGCCCGTCGAGTCACGCCCCGAGAACCGCCTGGTCTTCTCGGAGTTGGACACCGACCTCGCCGGACTCCCGCGCATTGGCGTCGAGTTCGACTACTCCGACACCGACCGCGCGCTGATCGACCGGGGACTCACCGAAGTCCGTTCCCTGGCCGAGGAGTTCGGCCCCTTCGACCCCGCGACCGAACTCGCCCTGCTCCCACCCGGCTCGTCCCTCCACCTGACCGGCACTGTCCGCTCCGGCACCGCCGACGACGGAACCAGCGTGTGCGACCCCGACGGCCGGGTGTGGGGCTTCGACAACCTGTACGTCGCCGGCACCGGCGTGATCCCCACCGCGATGGCCGCCAACGTCACCCTGACCGGCGCGGTGACCGCCGTACGAGCCGCCCGGGCCGTCACCACCCGCACCGCGCCGCTCGCGGCACACTGACATGCAGCCCGAACATGAAGGAAGCCCGAACGTGATCGAGATCGCCAAGGAATACCGCGTGGCACTGCCGGCGTGGATCGACGACGAGTTGGCCGACGTATCCGCCGTCGTCCCCGGCCGCGAGGACCGGATGCGCCTCGTGCACCGGCTCGCGGACCGCAACTGGCGGGAGGGCAACGGCGGTCCGTTCGCCGCTCTCGTCGCCGAGCGCGACACCGGCCGGATCGTCTCGGTGGGCGTGAACGTCGTCCTCGCCTCCGGTGTCTCCAGCGCACACGCCGAGGTCGTGGCCCTCGGCCTGGCCCAAACGGCCACCGGCGGCTGGGACTTGGGCGCAACCGGCCTCCCGACCCACGAACTCGTCGTCAACTGGCGCCCCTGCATCCAGTGTTACGGCGCCACCATGTGGTCCGGGGTGCGCAGCCTGGTGGTCGCGGGCGAAGGCCCCGAACTGGAGGAGATCACCACGTTCGACGAAGGCCCGCTCGGCGCGGACTGGGCCGAGCAGTTCGAGGCACGCGGCATCGCGGTCGTAGGAGACGTCCTCCGGGACGAGGCGCTGGCCGTGTTCCGGAACTACCGCAAAGCCGTCGACGAAGCGGACGGCATCGTCGTCTACAACGCCCGTGGCGGCACCGCGTGACCCCGCGCTTCGCCACCGACATCATCACCTTCTACCACCCGGACTTCTGGGGCCTCGCCTCCGCGGACGCGGTACGCGAGTGGGCCTTGGCGAACCCCAAGGACTTCTGGGTCCGGGTCATGGAAGCGCTCGCCGAAGCCGATGTCACAGGCCTCGAACTGACCTTCGCGCCGGGCGACATCGAGTCCGCGCTACGCGCCTTCGGCAGCGCGCCGGCCTTCCGCCGCGAGCTGGCGGCCCGAGGCCTGTCCGTCGTGAGCGCGTTCATCGCCGGGAGCGACTGCCCCGACTGGCGGGACGCCGACAACCTGCCCGCGATCGTCGCCGACGCCGAACGACGCGCGGCCTTCCTCGCCGACGTGGGGGCCGAACTCCTCGTCACGGGACTGCCCATGCGCACGACCTTCGGCACGCGTCCGCCCCTCTTCGTCGACGCCGCCTACATGACCCGCATGGCCGACATCGCCCACGCTGTCGGCGAGGCCGTCTCCCGGCAGGGCGTGCGGCTCGCCTTCCACACGGAGTCCAACAGCACGCTCTGGTACGAGCGGGACATCGACCTCTTCATGTCCTTCACCGACCCGCGCTACGTCTGGCTGTGCCCCGACTCCTGCCACATCGCCCTCGGCGGAGGTGACCCGGTGGCCGTGGCAAGCCGTCACGCACAACGCATCGCCCTCGCCCACTGGAAGGACGCGATCAAGCCCATCGACGTCGAACTCACCGTCGACGAAACGGTCTTCGCCCAGCAGCAGCCCTACATGACCGAACTGGGCACGGGCATCGTCGACTGGAAGGGCTGGGCCGACGCGATGTCCCGCACACCCGGCGCCGACACGGTACTCATCGAACTGGACGAGGCGGCCGATCCGGTTGCCGCGCTGCGGGCGGGGAGAGCGGTGGCGACGGCGGTCGTCGCGTGCCCCTCCCGCTTCGCGGCCACCTCCCCGGCAGAGACTGCCCCCAACACCCGTTAGTCCGGCCGCAGTTCGCTGATACGGTCCGATCATGCCCCGCCTGGTGGATGTCCCTGGGTACATGCGCTTCTGGACCGCCTCCGCCGTCTCGGCATTCGGTTCGCAGATCACAGGGCTCGCGCTGCAGATCCTCACCGCCGTCACGTTGAGCGCCTCCGCCACCGAGGTGGGGCTGGTCAGTGCGGCCCGCTGGGCTCCGTATCTGCTCTTCGGTCTCGTGGCCGGGGTGTTGGTGGACCGTTGTCGGCGCAGGCCGGTCATGGTGGGCATGGATTTCGGCAGGGCCGCCCTGCTGGGTGCGATCCCGCTGCTGTACGCGCTGGACCGGCTGAGCATCGCCGCACTGTGCGCGTGTGTCTTCGCCTTCGGGGTGCTCTGTCTGTTCTTCGACGCGGCCAACCACTCCTACGTGCCCCAGCTCGTCCCCAAGGATCTCCTCAACGCGGGCTATGCCCGGGTGGGGCAGGCCGACGCGGCGGCCGGGTCGACCGGGCCGCTGATCGCCGGGGTGCTGATCAAGCTCGTCGGCGCGCCGCTCGCCGTGCTCGTCGACGCCGTCAGCTATCTGGTGTCCGGCCTGCTGCTCACCTCGGTGAAGGCCCCCGATCCGGTTCCCGACCGTGGCGCGCGGCGCGGTCTCGTCCGCGAGCTGCGTGAGGGCGTGGCCTGGGTCTACCGCCATCGGACCTTGGCGTCCATCGCGCTGACCTCGCACCTGATGCTGCTCTTCAACACCGTCGTGAGCACGGTCTACGTGGTCTTCGCGCTGCGTGAGTTGAAGATCGGGGACTTCGGGCTGGGCGTGTCCTATGCCTGCGCGGGGCTCGGTGGTGTGCTCGGCGGCGCGTTCTCCGGGCGGGTGGCGCGGAGGTTCGACGTCGGTGCCACCTTGATCGCCGGCCGTCTCGTCGCCGCCGTCGGCTGGCTGCCGCTGGTTCTCGCCCAGCGCGGTCCGTGGGCCCTGGTGTCGGTGTCGCTGGCCTTCTTCGTGGTCTCCTGCGCCATCTCGCTCGAGAGCCCCGTCGAGATGAGCTATCGGCAGGCGGTCACGCCCGACCGGCTGCGGGGGCGGATGAACGCCACGATCCGCTCGTTCAACTGGGGGATGGTGGCGGTCGGGGCACCCCTGGGCGGGCTCCTCGCCGACCGGGTCGGCTATCGGTTCGCCTTGTGGGTGGGCCTGTCCGGAGCGGTCCTCCAAGCTCTCCTGCTCGCCGTGTCCCGCACCCGGGACGCCCGCGACACCGATGAGTTCGAGCCACTCGTGCTTGCCTGAGCGGGGCCCTGTCATCACCCCGCACAGCAGCACAAGTCCATCGATCGCCAGCGCACACGGCGGCTTCAGAGGTGCGGCCGGCGGTCCCCCACGACGGACAGGAGCTGGAGCTTCTCGTGGCTCTCGGTGCCGGGTGTGGCGGTGTAGACGAGGAGGGCCTGTGCCTGGTCGGTGTCGTAGAGGATCTGGCACTGGAGGTCGAGGGTGCCGAGGTCGGGGTGGATGATGCGTTTGCGGTCGTCGGGCCTGCGGAGCGAGATCTCGTGGTCGCTCCAGAGGGCGGCGAACTCCTCGCTCTCCGCCAGGAGCGCCTCGACGGTCTCGCGCACCCGGGAGTGGGCGCCCTGCCGGGAGTAGACGGCGCGGACGTCTGAGGTGAAGACGCGGCTGTTGAGCGAGTGGTCGGCCTCGGGGTAGATCCGTCGGGCACGGGGGTCGGTGAACCAGCGGTAGACGAAGCTGCGTCTGAGGCCGGTGAACTCGGTCTCGTTGCCGACCAGCGCGACCGCGAGACGGGTCTGCACCAGGGTCTCGCCCAGGCCGTTGACGACCTGGGCGGGGGTGTCGGTCAGGCGGTCCAGGATGCGCATGATGCCGGGGTTGACGTGGTCGGTGCCGAGACCGCGGCTGGGTGTGTTGTGGCCGGCCATCCGGAACAGGTGGTCGCGTTCGTCCAGCGTCAGGTGCAGTCCGCGGGCGAGGGCGCCGAGCATGGCCTCGGACGGCAGGGGGCCGCGCTGTTGCTCGATGCGTGCGTAGTAGTCGGCGGAGATTCCGCAGAGGAGGGCGATCTCCTCGCGCCTTAGGCCCCGGGTGCGTCGGCGCGGCCCGCGGGGCAGGCCGACGTCCTCGGGTTGCAGTGCCTCGCGCCGGGTCCGCAGGAAGTCGGACAGTTGTGCTCGGTCCATGACGTGATTCTTTCTCAGGCGGGGAATCAGGCGGGGACGCGGACGCCGGTCAGTTCCTCGGACAGGTCCCAGATCCGCCGGGCGTCGGCTTCGCCGCGGGCGTTCTTGTAGATGTCCTGTTCGGCGGGGGCGCCGCTGAGGTGCCGGAAGCCTCCGGGGCCGTAGAACGCGCCGCCCCGCGCGGCCGGGTTCGTCGCCGCGTACAGCGCGGGCATCCCAACTGTGCGCTACGGCGGTCGAGTTCGAGGGCGAAGAGCATCAGCGCGATCTTGGACTGGCTGTAGGCGCGAGCGGGTCTGTACGTCCGGCGCCACTGCGGGTCGTCCCAGTTGATACTGCCCATGTTCGCCGACATGCTCGTCTGGGAGGTCACCCGGCCGCCTCCATGATCCCGGCGTTGTTCACCAGGAAGTGGACGGGCCGCCCTTCCGCGATCAGGGTCGCGGCGAGGGCCTCCACGGAGTCCAGTGAGGACAGGTCGAGTTCGCGGGTGGAGACTCGTGAGCCCGGCTGGGCGGCCTTGATACGGCCGACGGCGTCCCCTCCCTTGGCCAAGTTGCGCACCGGCAGGATCACTTCGGCTCCGGCCGCGACGAGACGGCCGGCGAGCCTGAACCCGAACCCGATCCCGTCGCTGCCGCCGGTGACCACGGCGAGCTTCCCGGTCAGGTCGGGATCGGTCGGTGCGGACTTCGCCATGAGGGGTCGCTCCTGGGGTGGGGCCGCGTGGCGGCAGAGGACGAGGGTGCACGAGACAGGCGTAGGAAAAAGTCGTAGGAGAAAGGCGTACGACGGGCAGGTGCGGGGCGCGGCGCGCTGCTGCCGCGGCGGGTCGGCGTCGAGCGGGCCGTCGACCCCCGCGGAGCGTTACAGCAGTGCCCCGCCCGAAGCCTCGATGCGCTGCGCAGTGATCCAGCCAGTGCCCGGTGCGAGCAGCGCGGCGATCACGCCGCCGATGTCCTCGGGGGTGCCGACCCGCCCGAGCGCGGTGTGGCCGGTGAGCTGGGCGCGGAGCTGCTGGTCGTCGCGGATCACGCCGCCGCCGAAGTCGGTGGCGGTCGCGCCCGGGGCGACCGCGTTGACGCTGATGCCGCGCCCGCCGAGTTCCTTGGCCAGGTACCGGCTGTAGGTCTCGATGGCGGTCTTGGCCGAGGCGTACACCGACCAGCCCTCGTGGACGAACCGGGTCAGGCCGGTCGACACGTTCACGATCCGGCCGCCGTCGGCGAGGACCGGCAGCAGCGTCTGGGTCAGGAAGAACACGCCCTTGAAGTGGACGTTCACCATGAGGTCGAAGGCCTCGACGGTCGTCTCGCCCAGGGGCGTGAGGGCGGCGACACCGGCGTTGTTGACCAGAAAGTCGAAGCTGTCCCGGTCCCACGTCGCGCTCAGGGTGTCCCGGACGGTCGCGGCGAAGTCGGGGAAGGTGTCGAACGCGGTGGTGTCCAGTTCCAGTGCCACCGCCTTGCGGCCCAGCGCGGTGACCGCGTCCACGACCGCCGCGGCCTCGTCCTTGTTGGACCGGTAGGTCACGATGACGTCGGTGCCCGCCTCGGCGAGCCGGAGGGCGGTGGCCCGGCCCAGGCCACGGTTCCCGCCGGTGATCAGGGCGATGGTGTGTCGGCTCATGTCGGTCTCCTCGGATACGGGTGGCGGGTCGTCGTGCGCGGTGCACGAGCGGTGACCCCGCCACCGCCCACGATTCCGGCGGCGCCCCGGCGGATGAAGGCACAACCGATCCAGGGACAACCGATCCCTGTCTGGCGTGCTCCGGCACCCTCCGGCACGAAATGCGGCTTCCGGCACCGAAATGCGGCTTTCGGGAAGGCGGGGGATGCTGGGAGGGCCAACGCACGTCCGAAGGAGGACAGCCATGTCGATCATGGACAAGGTCAAGGGAATGCTGGGCCAGCACTCGGACAAGGCCAAGGAAGGCGTGGACCGCGCGGGAGACATGGTCGACGAACGCACGGGCGGCAAGCACGCCAAGCAGGTCGACATGGCGCAGGACAAGGCCAAGGACTTCATCGACCGTGAGAAGCCCCAGCAGCCGTGACCGCTTCTGTCCCCGTATCACCCTCGATGCGCCCCAAGTGATGACCCGGAAGCAGAGAGTTAACCGACCACTGGTGTGAAAAGGTTGCGCAGCCGGGCCCCGATCCATACATACTCCCCCCACAGGAAGCCAGAACTCTGGGGGGAGTTGGCTCATGCAAGGCACGATCGACGGGTTCCGCTACGGTGCGGTGACTCCGGTGGCGGCCTATCTGATGGCCTGCCTGGGAGGGGCTCTGGGACTGCGCTGCGTGGTGCGGTCCCTGTACAACCAGGAGTCCTGGAAGGCGGGTTGGCTCGCGCTCGGCGCGGCGTCGATCGGCACCGGCATCTGGACCATGCACTTCATCGCGATGATCGGCTTCCAGGTCGAGGAGACCCGGATCGGCTACGACGTCGGCCTCACGGTCTTAAGTCTGGTCGTGGCGATCGTCGTGGTCGGTATCGGCGTGTTCGCCGTGGGCTACCGCGGCGCCACCACCGGCACACTCTCCGCGGCCGGCGTCATCACCGGTCTCGGGGTCGCCGCGATGCACTATCTGGGCATGGCGGCTCTGAAGTTGAACGGCGACATCGAGTACCGCACCAGCACGGTCGCGCTCTCCGTGGTGATCGCGATCGTCGCCGCGACGGCGGCCCTGTGGGCGGCCGTCTCCATCCGGGGCTTCCTGACGAGCCTGGGCGCGAGCCTGGTGATGGGCGTGGCCGTGTCCGGGATGCACTACACGGGCATGGCCGCCGTGAGCGTCCATCTGCACGGCACCGGCGGGGCGTGGGCGGGCGACTCGCCCAACTCCCTTCTGCTTCCCATGCTGTTGGGGCCGATCGTCTTCCTGGTACTGGCCGGGGTCGTCGTGATGTTCGACCCGCTGCTGGTGATGGGCGAGGGCAACTGGGACCGCTCCTTCACCCGCCACCCCGTCGACTCGGACGCCGCCCGTAAGCAGCCCGCGCAGCGCCCCGACTCGCTCTTCGACACGGGGGCCCGCCCGGTGATCGGCCGATCGGCCCCGTACGAGAGCCCGGCCGCCCCGCCCGGCAGCCGCCGCAACCGCGCCCCACGCAGGCGCGCGGCCGTCCCACCACCGGTCAGTCCCCGAAGCGCCTACGACACCCCGACCGCCAATCCCGCACGCGACCGCCGGGGCCCACAGAGGGCCCCACAACGGTCCCAGGAATGGTGACCAACAGCGCGCGCCACGGCCCGAGTTCGGTCACCCGCCGCCCCGATGAACGTCATGCAGGCCTACGACGGGCTCAGTTGGGCGCGCCGGGCGGCACCCGAGGCAGCGGGTCGACCCGTACCGACCCGGCATCGGCGAGGAAGGCCCGGATCAACTCCCCTGCCTCACGCGCCTGTTCGTCGCCCTGGCAGCGCAGCTCCGTCCCTAGCCGCCGTACGGCACCGCGCAGCGCCATGCGCACCGGTGCGTGCAGAGCGGCGTCGTCGAGCAGGGGCAGCAGGTGGTTCAGGAGCGTCCAGTCCGCCGCGTGCTGCACGGCGACTCCGCCGGGCAGTTCCGCGGGCACCGGGTCGGTACGGCGCCAGGTGGTCGCGAGAAGCGCGTCGACGATGTCGGTGACACCGGGCACCGCGGGGTCGGCGGCATGCTGCCAGGCCACGCGGTTGAGGCGGGCCGGGTCCAGCAGGTGCTCCGTGACCAGTGCGGTCGCGACCCGTACGGCCTCGAAGGGGTCGAAGACGCGTCCGGCACCGGTGTCGAGGTACTGTTCCGTCCGGCCGTAGCGGATCGCGGGCGGGGTGAGGGTGTCCAACACCGCCCAGGGAAGGGCGAGTTGCTCGGCGCGCAGCAGCTCGGCAAGCCGGGTCACCGCCGTGTGCTGAGTGGTGGCGTCGACGGCTTCCGCGCCCCGGCCGTCCTCGCCCGCGAGGCCGTATGCGTAGCGCACCCCGCCCACCAGCCGGGCCACCGCCGTCACCTCGTGGCGGTGCAGCAGCTGCAACAGGACTGCCCGTTCCTGCAGTTCACCGGTCTGCCGGTCGGGCGGCAGCACCCCGCGGGAGAACCCGTCCAGCGCGATGCGGCGGATCCGCAGCATCGTCTCCAGCGCCTGGAGGGCGTCCGGCCCGCTCACCCAGGGCACGGCGTCGGCGTGGGCGGCGTTCGGACCCTGGGCGTCCTCGTCGGAGAGGTAGGTCAGGCCCGACTCGGCGGTCTGGCGGCGCAGTTCGGCGAGCGCGCTCTCCTCCTCGGAGGCGTCGAACCGGCCGTAGGCGTGGGCGACCAGGAAGTGGTCCCAGGGCCCGAGTCCCGTGCCGTACGCGGCGGACAGGTCGAGGTCGCCCTCCTCCGTGACGTGGATCCGCGCGTGCGGGTAGTCCATGACGGACGGCTCGGGGTGGTGCGTCCCGGCGAAGTTGTGCATGAAGCCGAGTGCGTGGCCGATCTCGTGCGCGGCGAGCTGGCGCAGCCGGGCGAGCACCAACTCCTCGACGGCGGCGAGCCGTTCGGCCTCGTCGGTGCGGCCGTAGGGTGCGAGCAGGGCCTCGCCGAGGGCGCGGACCTGTTCGACGCGCTGGGAGCCGAGGCGTACCCGGGCGTGCAGGATCTCGCCGGTGCGCGGGTCGGTCAGGCCCTGTCCGAGGGACCAGCCGCGGCCGGCCCGGTGCACCCAGACCACGCCGTTGACGTCGGGGTCGTACGGATCGAAGCCGTCGCCGCCGGGCTCGACCCGGTAGGCGTCCGGGAGCCCGATCCTGGCGAAGGCGTCCCGCCACCAGTTGCCGCCCTCGACGACCGCCGAGCGGAAGGGTTCGGGGACGGCCGGGTCGACCTGGAAGACGATCGGGGCGCCGCCGGGTTCGGCGCGGAAGCGGGGCTGGAGTTTGACCTGGGTGCTCGCCCGGCCGACGAGGCCGTGGTCGGCGTAGCCGATGCCGTAGCCGCCCGAGGCGGGGTGGTAGCGCCGGACGGGCAGCGGGGATGACGGGAGCCGGATCAGGGTCAGCTGCTGGACGACGGTGAGGGCGCGCGGGTCGGCGGCGACGGCCCGGACCGCCGGTCCGCGCCCTGGTCCCCGGAAAGTGAGGAGCGCGGGCAGGCGGACGGCGCCGGGGCCGGTGCGGCTGTCGGCGAGAAGCGGGAGGCTCGCGGACTCGTCGACCGTGTAGTCGCCCTGCTCGCGTGCGTGCAGATGCTCGGCGATCCGGTCGTGGTCGGCGAGGACGAGCCCGGTGGCGTCCACGACCGCCGCCCCGTTCTCCTCGCGCAGCACGGGCGCGCTCCACACCACGGACAGCGCGAACGACTCCTCCCCGGCCCGTACGGCGGCCTCGTCGCCGGAGGTCAGGAAGTGCTTGTTGCGCACGGCGAACAGGACCCGGTCGCCGACCCGGCGGAACTCCGCGAGCCATGTCTTGCCCGCCCGGCCCCGGTCGAGCCACAGGTCGCTGGAGCCCAGGCCCTGGGAGAGGGAGACGGTGAGGAGGAAGGGTTCGTCGAAGTGGCGGATGCCCAACAGCAGCCGGTCCGACCGGAGTTCGGGGTCGGGGATCAGGTCGAGGAAGTCGGCTTCGCCGGGCATGCGGGGGCCTTTCGGTCGATCATCGTCGCGTTGATGTTGCCAGGCCCCCGCCGCTCGGCCCGCCATGGCTGGTTGTTACGGTTCGCCGGTGTCTGAATCTTCACGCGATACCGCCGAAGGCGCCGGTTGGGGCACCGCGGAGCGCGGCGCGTACCAGCAACTCATGCCGTCCCACGTCGAGAAGGTCTCGTGGCTCGACCCGAAGACCCTGTGGGCCGCACGCAACGGCGTGCTGGCGTCCTGGTTCGGGGACCCCACGGGCGACACCCGCAGCCGTTGGGCCGCGCAGCGCACGGCCGCCGGAGCACCTGCCGACAAGGTGATCCGACGCGATGACCCGGACACCTTCTCCTTCATGGTCATCGGCGACACCGGCGAGGGCGACGACCCCCAATACGCCGTCGTACCAGGCTTTCTGAAGGTCAGTCAGGGAACGAACTTCGCGGTCGTCACCAGTGACGTCATCTATCCCGTCGGCACCGCGGACGACTACGAGACGAAGTTCTTCCGCCCGTACCAGCACTACCCGGCGCCGATCTACGCGATACCCGGCAACCACGACTGGTACGAGGGTCTCGGCGGCTTCATGCGTGTCTTCTGCGACGACGCGCCCGCGTTGCCCGCACCGCAGTCGAAGCCGCGCCCCCTGACGCGTGCCTGGTGGCGCTCGCTGCTGTGGCACCACGCCCGCCCGTCCGACGGCCAACGCCTGGACAAGGCAAGACAGTTGCGGTCCTCGCCGCTCCAACAGGCCGTGCAGCCGGGCCCGTACTGGGCGATCGACGCGGGACCGGTGCGAATCATAGGCATCGACACGGGGCTGTTGGGCACGATCGACGCCGAACAGGGTGCCTGGCTGCGCGAGGTGGCGAAGGGGCCGACGCCGAAGATCCTCCTCACCGGTTCGCCCCTGTACGTGGACGGCGAGCACCACCCCTGCGCCATCGACGGCGGCGGCACGGTCGACGACATCGTCAGCGATCCGGCCCACCACTTCGTGGCGGCGATAGGCGGCGACATCCACAACTACCAGCGGTATCCGGTCCGGTTGGCGGACGGCCGCACGCTCCAGTACGTGGTCTCGGGCGGCGGCGGCGCGTTCATGCACGCCACCCACACCGTCCCGCGCGTCGACATCGCCAACGTCACCGAGCAGGACTTCCGCTGCTATCCGCTGCGCGGCGACTCGTTGGCCTTCTACAGCAGGCTGTACGGACGTCGGCTGCGTCTGCGCCGCTTCTTCACCCTCACCGAGGCCGAGGCGTCGGCCGTGATCTGCGAGCGCCTCGGCATCCCGCCGACCCGCACGCCGGGCCCGCCGGTCCGCATCACCCGCCGGATCCGCCTGGTCGCGAGCCTGCTGGGCGCCGGTGGCCGTCCCGACCGCACCTCCCGTTTCCGGCTCCCGGTGCGCAAGATCTACACCCAGCTGTTCTCGCCCAGCTCGGTGACGTACAGCCCGCCGTTCTTCAAGTGCTTCCTGCGGCTGGACGTCACCCCGGAGGCGGTCCGTCTGCGCTGCTTCGCGGCCACCGGCAATCGCGCCCAGGAGATCGACCCGCCGGTCGAGGACGAGATCACCATCCCGCTGCACTGATCACACGCCCGCAATGTTCACCTGCCACAATCGGGACAGAACAGCACTGCCGTACGACAGCCGGAGGAGCCCGTGTCGCCCACCTCACGCCCGTTGCGGAAGCTGGGCTTCCTGACCATCGGCCTGTTCGACGAGGCCGATCCGCGCCGGGGCCACGAGTCGACGCTGGAGATCATCGAACTGGGCGAGCGCCTCGGCTTCGACAGCGCGTGGCTGCGCCACCGCCATCTCCAGTACGGCATCTCCTCCCCCGTCGCCGTCATGGCGGCGGCCTCGCAGCGCACCAGCCGTATCGAACTCGGCACGGCGGTGATCCCGCTCGGCTGGGAGAACCCGCTGCGGCTGGCGGAGGACCTGGCGACCGTCGACATCCTCTCCGGGGGTCGTATCAACCCGGGTGTGAGCGTCGGGCCGCCGATGCACTTCGAGCAGCTCAAGGAGGCGCTGTACCCCGACACGGCCGACGTCGAGGACTTCGGCTACGAGCGGGTGCGGCGGCTGCTGGACTTCGTGCGGGGCAAGCCGGCCACCGACTTCAGCGGGGTCGAGGGCTTCGAGGTGTTCTCCGACCGGGTGCAGCCGCACTCCCCCGGTCTGGGCCGTCGCCTCTGGTACGGCGGCGGCAGCACGAGCTCGGCGAAGTGGGCCGGCGAGCACGGGATGAACTTCCTGACGAGCAGTGTCGTCAAGGCCGAAGGACCGGACGAGTCAAGGGACTTCGCGGAGATCCAGCTCTCCCACATCCGTACGTTCCGCGCCCACCACCCCGACGGCGACGCCGCCCGGGTCTCCCAGGGGCTGGTGGTCATCCCGACCGACTCCGCGTCACCCGAACAGCGCGCGAAGTACGAGGAGTTCGCCCGCAAGCGCACTCCTCGTACCGCCTCGCCCCAGGGCCCGGCCCGGCTGATGTTCGCGCCGGACATCGTCGGTACCTCCGACGAGATCGCCGAACTCCTGCACGCGCACGCCGCGTTCAGGGAGATCGACGAGGTGGCGTTCGCGCTGCCGTTCACCTTCGAGCACGAGGACTACGTGCAGATCCTCACGGACATGGCGGCGAAACTGGGACCGGCCCTCGGGTGGAAACCCGCCGCCTGACCCCGGTGTCACCAGCGGCCGGGCTCGGTGCCGACGATCGGCTCGGAGGGCTTGCCGTCCACGCCGACCGGTATGTCGCCGGTGAGCATCACACGGTGCATGGTCCGGGGGAAGCCGAGGTGGGCGTTGTCGCCGGGGGCGAGGTGGATGGTGGCCCGGTTGTCCCAGAAGGCCACGCTGCCCGGCTCCCAGCGGAACCGGACCGTGTACTCGGGCCGGGTCGCCTGTGCGAGGAGCATCTCCAGGATCGCGGCGCTCTCCGCGCGGGAGACGTCGGTGATCTGCTCCAGGTAGTAGCCGTTGACGAACAGCACCCGCTCACCCGTCTCGGGATGCACCCGTACCAGCGGGTGCACCGAGGCGACCTGGTGGTCCAGGAGGTGGCGGACGTAGGCGTCGTCGCCGGGCCGCGGCTGATAACCGACGCCGAGCCGGTGCTCGGCGCGCAGTCCGTCCACGAACTCCCGTACCGGCTGCGACAGTCCGGCGTACGCGGCGGCCAGATTCGACCAGGTGGTGTCGCCGCCGTACGCCGGGACGGTCTCGGCGCGCAGGATCGTCGCGGCCGGCGGGTCGACGCGGGCGCCGTGGTCGCAGTGCCAGCCGCGCAGCAGCGTGTGCCGTCGCCGCTCCAGCCACTCCTCGTGCTCCATGCCGAAGCGTCCGCCCAACTCCAGCCGGTCGGCGGTCGTTTCGACCTCGGGGAAGCCCTCCGGTGACGCGCTCCCGCGCCGCCCGAGCACGACCGGCTCCCCGAACCGCCGCGCGAACGCCACATGCCCAGCGTGGTCCAGCCGTTGCCCGCGGAAGAACACGACCTTCCAGCGCAGTACCGCCGCCCGGATCGCGGCGACCACGGCGTCGTCGAGGTCACCGGCCAGATCGACCCCGGTGATCTCGGCCCCGATGTGCCCGGCGGCCGGCCTCACCTCCATCCCGTCCACCCGCACCGCCTCGTCCGTCGTACCGCTGCTGTCCGTGGTCATACGTGCTCCGTAGGTCGTCCGTACCGGCTCGTACCGGTTCCGAGGAAGATCGTGTCAGCGATCCCCGCACAGGGCGACAGGGGTTCCGGTCGCCCATACTGGCTGTACCGCACATCCAAGGGAAGGTCCGACCGTGATCAGCATCCCGACGCACACGCTCAACGACGGTACGAAGATCCCCGCCATCGGCCTGGGCACCTGGCCAATGGACGACGCGACGGCCGAGGAGGCCGTCGACGGCGCGTTGCGCATGGGCTATCGCCTGGTGGACACGGCGACGAACTACCGCAACGAGACCGGCGTCGGCCGTGGCATCGCCCGCAGCGACGTGCCGCGCGAGGAGATCGTCGTGACGACGAAGCTGCCGGGCCGCCATCACGGCTACGAGGAGACCCTCGCGTCCTTCGAGGAGTCCCGGGTGCGGCTCGGGGTGGAGTACGTGGACCTCTACCTGATCCACTGGCCGCTGCCCCGCGTCGACAAGTACGTCGATTCCTGGAAGGCGATGATCAAGCTCCGCGAGGAGGGTCTCGTCCGGTCGATCGGCGTCTCCAACTTCACGCCCGGACACATCGAGCGCCTGGAGAAGGAGACCGGCGTGCCGCCCTCCGTCAACCAGATCGAGTTGCATCCGCTGTTCCCGCAGGACGAACTGCGTGCCTTCGATGCCGAGAAGGGCGTTCTCACCGAGAGTTGGAGTCCTCTCGGGCGCGGCTCCGAGCTGTTGAACGACCCCACCGTCGTGACGGTCGCCGAGGTCTTCGGTGTGACGCCGGCCCAGGTGGTGCTGCGCTGGCACACGCAGCTCGGGGCCATCCCGATCCCCAAGTCGGCGGACCCCGACCGGCAGCGCGCGAACCTCGACATCTTCGGCTTCGAACTCGGCCCGGCCCAACTGGCCGCGATCTCCGACCACACGCCCCAGCGGCTGGGCGGGGACCCGGAAACGCACGAGGAATTCTGAGCATCCCGGGGGTGGAAGTTGCGTGTTTCCGCCCCCAACTCGCCTTCCCTGCCTCTATGTTCACGGCGGAGGCTCAAGATCTCACCGGAAGGCCCTCGTATGCGCAACGCGTTCCGTACCGCCGTGACCGGAGCGGTGGCCGCCGCCGTTCTGCTGATCGGCGGCACCGCCCAGGCGACACCCGCCGGGCCCGGCGTCACCGCCAAGCTGATCAGCCAGACCACGATCGGCGACACCGACTACACGCTGCGCGAGATCACCATTCCGCCCGGCCAGGCCACCGGCTGGCACTACCACGACGGCCCCCTGTACGGCTTCGTCAAGCAGGGCACGCTCAGCCACTTCGACTCCGACTGCGCCTCCGACGGCGTGTACAAGGCGGGCAGCACCATCCAGGAACCGGCCGGGTCGGACCACGTCCACATCGGCCGCAATCTGGGGAACACCCCTCTCGTCCTCGACGTGCTGTACGTCCTGCCGCACGGATCGCCGTTCTCGGAGGACGCGCCGAACCCCGGCTGCCCCTTCCAGTAGGCCCTCCGGTCAGTCCGTCGGCAGCGGCTGTTCGGCCCAGATGGTCTTGCCGCTGCCGGTCTGCCGGCTGCCCCAGCGCTGGGTGAGCTGGGCGACGAGGAGGAGTCCACGTCCGCCCTCGTCGTAGGCGTGGGCGCGGCGCAGATGCGGTGAGGTGGAACTGCCGTCGGAGACCTCGCAGATGAGGGCGCGGTCGCGGATCAGGCGGAGCTGGATGGGCGGTTCGCCGTAGCGGATGGCGTTGGTGACGAGTTCACTGACGACGAGTTCGGTGACGAAGGCCTCCTCGTCCAGTCCCCAGGCGGTGAGTTGCTCGGTGGCGGACTGCCGGGCCCCGGCCACGTGCGCGGGGTCCGGTTCGATGTCCCAGGTGGCTACCCGGTCGGCGCCCAGGGCCCGGGTGCGCGCCAGCAGCAGGGCCACGTCGTCGCTGGGCTCCTCCGGCATCACCGCCTTCAGCACCGAGTCGCACAGCGCGTCCAGCGACTCGGCGGACGCGGTGAGCGCGCGGCAGAGTTCGGCGCTGGCATGGTCGACGTCGCGGTCGCGGTCCTCGATCAGCCCGTCCGTGTACAGGGCGACGACGGCGCCCTCGGGCAGCTCCAACTCGACCGCCTCGAAGGGGAGTCCGCCGACGCCGAGCGGTGGTCCCGCGGCCATGGGGACGAGGCTCGCGGTCCCGTCGGGCAGGACGACGGCCGGCGGTGGATGCCCGGCGGCGGCCATGGTGAGCCGGCGCGAGACGGGGTCGTAGACGGCGTAGAGGCAGGTGGCGCCGAGTTCCGCGACCTCGTCGCCGGTGTCGTCCGTCGCGAGGTGGGTGACCAAGTCGTCGAGGTGGGTGAGGAGTTCGTCGGGCGGCAGGTCGACGTCGGCGAGCGTACGGACCGCCGTGCAGAGCCGGCCCATGGTCGCCGAGGACGGGATGCCGTGGCCGACGACGTCGCCAACGACGAGCGCGACCCGGCCGCCGGACAGCGGGATCACGTCGAACCAGTCGCCGCCGATGCCCGCGAGCGACCCGGAGGGCAGATAGCGGTGGGCGACCTCGACCGCCGCCTGCCCGGGCAAGTCCCTGGGGAGCAGGCTGTGTTGGAGGGCGAGCGCGGTGGAGCGCTCGCGGGCGAAGCGGCGCGCGTTGTCGATGCAGACGGCGGCGCGGCTGGCCAACTCCTCGGCGAGTACGGCGTCGTCGGCGGCGTAGTCGTCCGGGTGGGCCATCCGGACGCCCACCGCGACGCCGAGCGTGGTGCCGCGCGCCCGCAGCGGCACGGCGATCATCGAGTGGACGCCCTTGCGGTGTGGACTCCCCTCGGGCGAGCGGGCGTTGCGGTCATCGACCCAGCGGACGAAGTCGGGTTCGCCGGCCTGACTGCGCACCGCCCGCCCCGCGCGCAAGGCCTGCACAGGTGGCGAGAACGGCGGGTAGACGTCCGCCTCCCCCAGCCGTACGGCGGCGTCCGGTGTGCCCTCGGTGACCGAGCCGTGGGCGACGCGGCGCAGCACGATCTCGCCGTCCGGGGCCGGCGGTGGTTCGTCGGCGCCGAGCACCCACGGGAGCAGGTCCACGCTGGCGAAGTCGGCGTAGCGCGGGACGAGGATCTCCACCAGTTCCTCGGCGGTGCGGACCACGTCGAGGGTGGTGCCGATGCCGGCCGCCGCCTCGTTGAGCAGGGCCAGCCGCTGTTGGGCGAGGTACTGCTCGGTGCTGTCGAACGCCGCGAGGGCGACCGCGGTCGGCCGGCCGGACGGGTCCTTGAGGGGCCACATCTCGATGCTCCAGGCGTGCTCCCGGTTCAGGGCGGGAGCGCCCGCCCAGCTGTTGTAGCGGACCGGTCTGCCCGTCTCGGCGACCAGGCGCAGGTTGCTCAGGAAGCTCCGGCTGTGGTCGGCGTCCTCCACGCTCTCCGGGAAGTAGCGGCCGACGAGGACGTCCTCCGGCACGCCCATCACGCGGCAGGCGACGTCGTTGAGGCGGAGGTAGCGCTGCTCGGTGTCGAAGACGGACAGTGACATCGACGCCTGCTCGAAGGCCTGCTCAGCGAGCGTGGGCGAGGACGCGGACGCGGATGCGGATGCGGAGGGCGGTTCGGCGGTGAGGACGTATCCGTCCGGTGTACCGTCCGCGCCGAGCACCGCGCAGGCCCGCACCGTGAGCGGGAGCGGGGAGCCGTCCCGGTGTCGTAGCACCACCGGGCCCGCCAGGGCGGCCACGGACGTGGCGGACGGAGGTTCGGCGAGGAGTGCTCCCACCGACCGCCCCACGGCCTCCTCGGCCGGGTAACCCGTCAGTGAGCGGGCACCCTCGCTCCACCCCGTCACGATGCCTCGGACATCGATGACCGCCGCGGCGGAGGCCTGCTCCATATCGTCCAGGATGGTCCCTTTACCGCGCCGCATCAACCGCGATACGGCATTTGCGGCCCCTGGGTCACTTCCGGTGGGCGCGAAGTGCGGCGAGGGCGCGGTCGGCGTGGGTGTTCATACGCAGTTCGCTGGAGACGATCTCGAGGATGGTGCGGTCCTCTCCTACGACGAAGGTGACCCGCTTGGTGGGGGCGAGCGAGAACCCGCGCTTGACCCCGAACAGCTCCCGGATCGTCCCGTCGGTGTCCGAGAGGAGCGGCATGCCGAGGGTGTGCTTCCCGGCGAACTCCTGCTGCTTGTCGACGGAGTCGCCGCTGATGCCGACGGGCCGCGCGCCGAGAGCCGCGAACTCGGCGGCCAGATCACGGAAGTGGCAGGCCTCGGCGGTGCAGCCGGCGGACAGGGCGGCCGGATAGAAGAACAGCACCACCGGCCCCTCGGCGAGCAGTTCCGTGAGGCTGCGTTCCGCGCCGGTCTCGTCCGGCAGCGTGAAGTCCTCGACCTTGTCGCCGACGTTCAGGCGTCCTGTCATGACTGTCCCTCCCCATTCTTCGCGACACTGCGGGCCCACAGTACGAGGGGCACCTGCAGCGGCAGCCGCCCGTAGGCCGCCGCCTTCTGCGGGGCCGGGCGGTCCCGCCAGTCCAGCGCCATCTTCACGTTGGCGGGGAACACGCCCACGAAGAACGCCGCCGCGGCGAGCGCGGCCGTACGCCGGGTGCGCGGCAGCGCGATCCCCGCGGCCAGCGCCAGTTCGACGGCACCGCTCGCGTACGTCCAGGCCCGGGGCGTCCCCGGCAGGGCGCTCGGGATCGTCGCGTCGAACTGTTTCGGCGAGGCGAAGTGAGCGACTCCCGCGGTCGCCAGCAGACCGGCGAGCAACAGCGACGAGCGTTCGGACCGTGGCACGGTTCCTCCTCTGATGGCCTGCCGCGCGATATTACTTGACGGTAGGCCAGTGCTGACGGTTGACCTTGTCCAAAGGTGAGGCCCGACGGTCGTGCGGAGACGAACGAGAGGAAACCGCATGAACGCGCGCTGTCTGATCCTCGACATCGGGGGTGTCCTGGAGCTCACGCCCCCGACGGGCTGGCTCGCCCGCTGGGACGAGCGTCTCGGCCTTCCGCAGGGCACGGCGGACGGGCGACTGGCCGACGTCTGGGAGGCCGGCGAGGTCGGGACCATCGCCGAGAACGAGGTGCGCGAGCAGGTGGCCGCCCGGCTGGGGCTGGGCCCGGTGGACACCGAGTCCTTCATGGCCGACCTGTGGGGCGAGTACCTGGGCACCCCGAACACCGAACTCATCGACTACGTGGCGACGCTGCGCCCGCGCTGCCGGCTGGGCATCCTCAGCAACAGTTTCGTGGGCGCCCGCGAGCTGGAGACGGCGGCGTACGGCTTCGACCGGCTGGTGGACGAAATCGTCTACTCGCACGAGACCGGCGTCCGCAAACCCGATCCCAAGACCTTCGCCCTCACCTGCGAACGGCTCCAAGTCTGGCCCGGCGACTGCCTGTTCGTCGACGACTTCGCTCCCCACATCAAGGCCGCCAGGGCCGCGGGAATGCAGGCACACCTCTTCGAGGACAACGCCGGCACGGTCGCGCGGATCGCCGCACATCTGGACCCTACAGTTTCGGTCTGACCTTTGATATGTTTCAAAAACAGACCGAAGAAGGGTCCACAGTCTATGGACTTCGAACTGACCGAGGACCAGGAAACGATCCGCAAGTCCGTCGCCGGACTGCTGCGCGACTTCGACGACCAGTACTGGATGGAGAAGGACCAGGCGCACGAGTTCCCGACGGAGTTCTACGAGACCGTCGCCGGCGGCGGCTGGCTCGGCATCACGATCCCGGAGGAGTACGGCGGCCACGGCCTCGGCATCACCGAGGCCAGCCTGCTCCTGGAGGAAGTGGCACGGTCGGGCGGCGGCATGAACGCGGCCAGCGCGATCCATCTGTCCATCTTCGGCATGCATCCGGTGGTGGTGCACGGCTCCGAGGAGCTGAAGCGACGCACGCTCCCACGCATCGCCACCGGCGACCTCCACGTCTGTTTCGGCGTCACCGAACCGGGCGCGGGACTCGACACCGCGAGCATCACGACGTACGCACGACGGGACGGCGACCACTACGTCGTCAACGGCCGCAAGGTGTGGATCTCCAAGGCGATGGAGTCGGAGAAGATCCTTCTCCTGACCCGCACCAGCAAGGCCGATGAGGTCACCAAGAGGACCGACGGGATGACCCTGTTCCTGACGGACATCGACCGCGACCGGATCGACATCCGCCCGATCCCCAAGATGGGCCGCAACGCCGTCACCTCGAACGAACTCTTCATCGACGACCTGCGCATCCCGGTCGAGGACCGCGTCGGCGAGGAGGGCCAGGGCTTCCGCTACCTCCTCGACGGCCTCAACCCGGAACGCATGCTGATCGCGGCGGAGGCACTGGGCATCGGCAGGGCGTCACTCGACAAAGCGGTCCAGTACGGCAAGGAGCGCATCGTCTTCGGCCGCCCGATCGGCATGAACCAGGCCATCCAGTTCCCCCTCGCGGACTCCCTCGCCCGCCTCGACGCCGCCGAACTCGTGCTCCGCAAGGCGACCTGGCTGTACGACAACGGGAGGCCCTGCGGGCGGGAGGCGAACACCGCCAAGTACCTGTGCGCGGACGCCGGGTTCACCGCCGCCGACCGGGCGGTGCAGACACACGGGGGCATGGGCTACTCCGAGGAGTACGCCGTGGCCCGCTACTTCCGCGAGGCCCGCCTCATGCGTATCGCACCGATCAGTCAGGAAATGATCCTGAACTACCTGGGATCACACACGCTGGGACTCCCGAGGAGCTATTGAATGACCGCCAGCACAGGGCTGTTCGACCTCACGGGCCGGTCGGCGCTCGTCACCGGCGCCGGGGGCGGCATCGGTTCCGCGGTCGCCGAGGCGCTGGCGCGCGCGGGTGCCGCGGTGCTGGTGACCGACGTCGACGAGGCAGCCGCCGCGGCCGTCGCGGGGAAGATCAACGCCGCGGGCCTGACGGCGGACAGCGCCGCACTCGACGTACGGGACCGGCCCGCCGCCGACGCGGCCGTGGCACGCGCGGCGGCACTCGCCGACGGAACGCTGCACATCCTCGTGAACAACGCCGGGGTCATCGCCCCGGCCATGTTCGACAAGCTGGAGGAGGAGGCGTTCCGGCGCGTCCTCGACATCCATGTGATGGGCACCTTCCACTGCGCGCAGGCCGCGCTGCCGTTCCTGCCGGACGACGGCACAGGACGGATCATCAACGTCACCTCGTCGGCGGGCCTGGTCGGCACGCTCGGGCAGGTCAACTACTCGGCCGCGAAAGCCGGGATCATCGGCCTGACGAAATCCCTTGCCCGCGAACTGGCGCGGCGGCGGGTACTGGTCAACGCCCTTGCGCCGCTGGCCGCCACGCCCATGACGGAGACCATCCGCACCAACGAGAAGTTCTCGGCCCAGATGCTCGCCCGCATTCCGCTGGGGCGGTGGGCCGAGCCGGCGGAGGTCGCGGGCAGTTTCGTGTTCCTCGCCTCGGACGCCGCCTCCTTCATCACCGGGCAGGTCCTGCCGGTGGACGGTGGCATGGTCATGTGACGGGCGGCGTGCGTGCTGCGCGGCACGGTGATGTGACAGGCGGCGCGCGTGCTGTGTTGAATGGTTCAGCCAAAGAGGCCGAAGAGCGCGGCCTTCGACGAGAGGCCTGAACCTGTGCAGAGCGCCGAGCACCCTTCCCGCACCGTCCGGGGGCGCGCTACGGCCGGAGAACCCCGGCCGCGCTTCGACACGCTCACCGTGCCCAAGGCGTCGGACGTGCTGGCGGCGGAGGTGCGGGAGCGGATTCTCTCCGGGGAGTTCACGGAGGGCACGGCGCTGCCGCCGGAGCGGCAACTCGTCGAGCAGACGGGGCTGAGCCGGGCGACGGTGCGCGAGGCACTGCGCATCCTGGAGGTCGAACGGCTCCTGGAGATCAGGCCGGGGCGCGGGGGCGGTGCCTTCGTACACCGGCCGGGCCGCGAATCGCTCGCGAATACCGTGCGTTTGGTGATCCGGGGGCAGCGCATCCGCCTTGAGGACCTGCACGAGACCCGGGAGGCGATCGAGCCCGCGTGCGCGGCGCTGGCGGCCAGGCGCCGCACGGACGCCGACCTCGCGGAGCTGGACGACGCCCATGCGGACCTCGTGGCGGCCGGGGACGACATCCAGCGCTTTCTGCGTGCCAACATCCACTGGCACAACGCCGTGGCGAGGGCAGGGGAGAACGAGCTTCTCATCGGGTTCATGAGCGCGCTCTCGCAGTCGATCCACGCGGCCACCAACATCGAGCAGTTCATGGACGCGGACATCCGCAGGCTCACCGCCCGCGCGCACGCCCGGATCACTGAGGCGATCCGGGACCGCGACAGCGAGGCCGCGATGCGCCGGATGACGCGCCATGTGTGCGGCTTCGCCCGCGCGGCGGCCGAGGTGGACCGCCGAGACGGCGTGGACCTCATTGATCCCGAGAACTGACTCACTCGAAGGTGAGAATGTGATTCTCTTCTTCGTGCAACACCATTGACAGTTTCGGTCTGACCTTTAATACCATCGCGGTATGAGCAAGGTGACTCCCGTGCTGACCGTGGCCGCCGACGGAGACGTCCGCATCGTCACCCTGAACCGCCCGGACCGGTTGAACGGCGTGTCCGAGGAACTGCACCGACGGCTGTCCGAGGTGTGGCGCGAGCTGGCGGACGACACGAAGGCCCGGGCCGTCGTCCTTACGGGCGCGGGACGGGCGTTCAGCGCCGGCGGCGACTTCGACCATCTGCTACGACACCACACCGATCCGGAGCTGCGGGAGCGGTCGATCCGGCTCGACCGCACCATCCAGACGGAGATGATCCGTTTCCCGCTGCCGGTGATCGCCGCCGTCAACGGCCCTGCGGTGGGCCTGGGTTGCAGCCTCGCCCTGGCCTGCGATCTCGTACTGATCGCCGAGGACGCCTACTTCGCGGACCCGCACATCTCGGTCGGCCTGGTGGCCGGCGACGGCGGAGTCACCCTGTGGCCGATGCTCACCAGCCTGCTGCGCGTGAAGGAGTACCTCTTCACCGGGGACCGCATTCCCGCGGCCAAGGCGGTCGAGTTCGGCCTCGCCAACCGCACGGTCCCGCCCGACGACCTGATGCGCGAGGCACTCACCCTGGCCCACCGGCTCGCGGCCCAGCCCGCCGAGGCCCTCCGCGCCACCAAGCTGGCCCTCGCCGCCGTCGTCGAGCAGGTGTCACGCGGCGGCATGGAAGCGGCACTGATGGCCGAGCGGGCCACGATGACCAGCCCGGACCACATCCGCATCATCACCGAACTCGCGTCCCGCGCCGAACGGCGCGCGAACCCCCCTGAGGAGCACTGAGCGTGGACCGCGAGGAGTTCGTCCTGGTCCGCGACATGGTGCGCTCACTCGCGACCCGGCACGGCGTGACATCGGCGGACGAGGTGAAACCGTCGACCCGAGCAGCGGCCCAACAGGCCCTGGACGAACTGGATTTGGCAGAACTACGGCGCACCTCTCCCCCGGCGGCGACCGCACAGGAGTGCGCGCTGCTCGCGGAGGAACACGGCCGCCGCCCCCTCACGACGTCCCTGCTCGGTACGGTCCTGCTGGCCCCGGAGTTGCTCCGACTGCTCGGCGCCTCCACCTCACCGGCGATCCCCACGATCGCGTTCACCCGCGAACTCCGTTTCCCCGGACGGACACCGACGGATCTGGTCGCCTGGGACAGCGAGGGAGCCGACAGCGCGCTCTGCGTCACCACCGACGGGACGGTCAGTCGGGTCGAGTTGGGCCCGTCGGCGCCGAGCACGGACCTCGTGCGCACGGTGCGCGCGGTGCCGTCGGATGCTCCCGTGGAGGTCGTCGGCCAACTCGCGGCTGATGACCAACTCCGTTGGCAGGCCTACGCCCTTGTCGTCGTGACCGCCGAACTCGTCGGCGCCGCAGGCTCGTTCGTGGAGCAGGCGGTCCAGTACGCCCGCGACCGCCGCCAGTACGGACAGGCCATCGGCTCCTTCCAGGCCGTTCAGCATCTGCTCGCGGACGCGACGGTCCTGGTGGAGGCGTGCACCAGCGTCACGCGCTACGCGGCCTGGTGCCTCGACAACGAACCCCCGGAACGGGCCCTCGCGGCGGCACGTGTCGCCAAGGCGGAGGTCAACTCCTCTGCGCTGGAAGCGGTTTACGCCGGGATGCAGGTCTTCGGCGGTATCGCCCAGACGTGGGAGCACATCGCGCACCTGTACCTGCGGAAGGTGCGGCTGGGCTCGACCCTGCTCGCCACGACGGCCGAGCTGCTCCCCGCGCTGGCCGTACCGGAGGTGACGCGATGACCTCCACCCCGCTGGACTTCGGCAACCCGGTCGAACTGGACCGGCTGCGACAGGAGTTCCGTGCCTGGCTGGCCGAACACCCGCTCCCTGAGCGGCAGTCGGACGAACCTTTGCCGGTCTTCCTGCACCGCTGGCACCGGCTCCTGCACTCGGGCGGCTGGGTCGGCCTCGACGTCCCGGAGCGCTACGGCGGCCGGGGCCTGACCGCGCTGCACCAGGTCGCGATCAGTGACGAACTGGGCGCCTGCCGGGCACCGGGCGTCCCCCGGATCGGCTATCTCGCCCACGCGCTGCTGGAATTCGGCTCGGAGGAACAGCGACTGCGGTTCCTGCCAAGGATGTTGGCCGGGGACGAGGTGTGGTGCCAGGGCTTCAGCGAGCCGGGCGCCGGTTCGGACCTGGCGGGCATGAGCACCTTCGCCGAGCGGCACGACGGCCACTACACAGTGCGCGGTCAGAAGCTCTGGA
Organism: Streptomyces xylophagus; assembly: GCF_000716435.1. GTDB lineage: Bacteria > Actinomycetota > Actinomycetes > Streptomycetales > Streptomycetaceae > Streptomyces > Streptomyces xylophagus. The sequence continues at coordinate 133,681 of NZ_JNWO01000002.1, read as the reverse complement.
CCAGCTACGCCCAGTACTCCGGGCTGTGTCTGCTACTGGCCCGTACCGACCGCTCGGCACCGGCCCACAAGTCGATCTCGGCGTTCGTCCTGCCCCTCGACCGACCCGGCGTGACCGTACGACCGCTGCGCGCGGCCAACGGCGACGACGAGTTCTGCGAGCTGTTCCTGGACGATGTCCGCGTCGAGGAGTCCGAACGCATCGGTGTCGAGGGCGTCGGCTGGGCCCTGGCGATGACGACGGTGTCGTACGAGCGCAACGCCCTCGACACCGGGCACATCTCGAAGTACGGACTGCTCGTCGAACGGCTGCGGCGCTTCGCCGCCGAGCAGCGCGCCGGCCTGCCCGACGGACTGTTGTCCCGGATCGGCCGGTGCGTCGTGGACTACGAGGTCCTGGTGGCACACGCCCGCCGCCGTACCGCCGAACGTCTCGCCGGGCAGGTCGCCGGCCCGGAGTCGTCCGTGGACAAACTGCTGATGACGAGGACCGAACAGCGGCTCTACGACACGGCACTCGAGGTGTTCCCCGCCGAACTCGCCGGGGAGGGCGGTGAGTTGTTCGGTGACTACCTCTACTCCCGTGCGGCGTCCGTCTACGGCGGCACCTCCCAGATCCAGCGGAACATCATCGCCAAGCGGATCCTGCATCTGCCCTCGAACGGTTAGCCCTGGAGCCAACTGATGCGCTACGACGACGAATTCCTGAGCATCCCGAACGTCATCAGGCTGGCGGCCAGGCGTTTCGGGGACGCCACGGCGCTCATCGACGGTGACCGTCGATGGACGTTCCGGGAGCTGGAAGAGCAGATGGTCGACTCGGTCCGGGCCACCATGGCGCTCGGCATCAAGCCGGGAGACCGGGTCGGACTCTGCGCCCCCAACTCGGCCGAGTGGATCTTCGCGGCGCTGGGCATCCACGGCGCCGGGGCGATCCTGGTTCCGCTCAACACACGGTTCAAGGCGCAGGAGATCTCGTACATCCTGCGGAAGTCGGAGGCGGCGGCCGTGTTCGCCTCGCCCTTCCTCGGCAACGACTACATCGGTGAACTGCGGAAGGCCGATCCGGGACTTCCGGCCCTGCAGAAGACGGTGTCCGTTCTCGGTCCGCAGGGGACGGCCGAGCTGGCCTGGAACGACTTTCTCGGCGCCGGAGAGGGCGTTTCGGCGTCCGCGGCCCATGAGTCGATCGACCGGGTGACGCCGGACGACGTGTCCGACGTGATGTTCACGTCCGGCACCACCGGCCACCCGAAGGGCGTGATGCTCACCCACGGCCAATCCCTGCGCTCCTATGGGTGGATGTCCGAGGAGTACACCTTCCGGGCCTCCGACACCTTCCTGGTGATCCCGCCGTTCTTCCACTGCTTCGGTTACAAGGCGGGGTGGCTGGCCTCCCTGATGCACGGGGTGACCGTCATCCCCATGCCCGTCTTCGACGCCGGGCGGGCGCTGGACCTCATCGCCCAGGAACGGGTGAGCATCCTCCTCGGCCCGCCGACCATCTTCCACGACCTGGTCAATCATCCCGACCGTGCCCTGCACGACCTGTCGTCGCTTCGGGTCTCCATGACAGGCGGCACCACGATTCCGGAATCGCTGATCCGCGCCATGAAAACGGAGTTGTCGTTCGACATCGTGATGAGTGCCTACGGCCTCACCGAGTCGACGGCGCTGGTCACCACGACCCGGGTCGGCGACTCCGAGGAGACGGTCGCTCGCACAACGGGAAGCGCCATTCCCGGAGTCCAGGTACGGATCGTCGCGGCCGACGGTCTGGACGTGCCGATCGGTCTCGACGGCGAGATCCTCGTCCGCGGCTACAACGTCACCCGCGGCTACTGGGACGACCCCGACGCCACCGCCGCGACGATCGACGCCGAGGGCTGGCTGCACACCGGGGACATCGGCCGGCTCGACGACGACGGCAACCTCTCCATCGTCGACCGCAAGAAGGAGATGTACATCGTCGGCGGCTTCAACGCCTATCCGGCGGAGATAGAGAAGCTGCTTCTCGACTGCGAGAACGTCCAGCAGGTCGCCGTGATCGGGGTTCCCGACGAACGGCTCGGCGAGGTCGGCTGCGCCTTCGTGGTCACACCGCCGGACCACACCCCGACCGAGACGGACGTCATCGCCTGGGCCCGTGAGCACATGGCCAACTTCAAGGTCCCCCGGCATGTCCGCTTCGTCGACCAACTCCCGCGCAACGCAAGCCAGAAGGTGCTGAAGGACGAACTCCGCGCCGGTTTCACGGTTGCGGGCTGACATGACGACGACCGGGCCACTGGCCGGAATCACCGTGGTGGCGTTGGAGCAGGCGATCTCGGCTCCCATGTGCACCCGCACGCTCGGCGACTTCGGCGCCCGCGTGATCAAAGTGGAGAACCCCAAGGGCGGCGACTTCGCCCGCCACTACGACGACGTCGTCAAGGGGCTCGGCGCGCACTTCGTGTGGGTCAACCGGGGCAAGGAATCCGTCGCCCTGGACCTGAAGACACCCGGCGGCATGGACGTCCTGCACCGCCTGCTGAAGCGCGCCGACGTCCTCGTCTCCAACCTCACACCGGGCACCACGGCCAAACTCGGCATCTCCCCGGGCGACTTGAAAACCCGTCACCCCGATCTCCTCGCCGTCGAGATCGACGGCTACGGCCCCGGCGGCCCCCTCTCCCACAAGCGTGCCTACGACCTCCTCGTACAGGCCGAGTCCGGAGCCTGCGCGGTGACGGGCCACCCCGGAGCACCGGCCAAGCCGGGCCCACCGATGGCCGACGTGTGCAGCGGCCTCTACGCCGCCCTGTCCGTCGTCGCGTTGCTGTGCGGCAGAGAACGTGGCGTCGGGCCCGGCGCGTCATCCGTCGCGGTGAGCCTGTTCGACACGATGACGGAGCTGATGGGCTATCCGCTCACCTACACCCGCCACTCCGGCATCGAGCAACAGCCTCTAGGCATGAGCTCCCCCGCCGTCGCACCGTACGGCGCCCACCGCACGGCCGACGGCCACACCGTGGTCCTCGGCACGACGAACGACCGTGAATGGCAGCGCCTGGCACGGGAGTTGATCGACCGGCCCGACCTCGCGGACGACCCGCGCTTCAGCAGCAACGCCGGGCGCGTGGAGCACCGTGCCGTGCTGGAGCCGGAGATCAGCGCCTGGTGCGCACGGCACGACCTCGCTTATGTGCAGGACCGCGCGGACGCGGCCGGCATCGGCAACTCCCGCTACAACACGCCCAGCGACGTCATCGACCACCCCCATCTGCGGGCCCGCGACCGGTGGCGCGACATCGACACACCGTCGGGTCCGGTCCCGGCGCTGCTGCCGCCCCCGGTCATCGCCGGGTACGACCCACCGATGGGCGCGATCCCCGCTCTCGGCCAGCACACGGACGCCGTGCTCACCGAACTCGGCCTGGCCGTCGAGGAGATCGCCGTTCTCCGGGAGCAGGGAGCGGTGCGATGACCGGGGAGCCCGTTCTCCTGACGAGTGACGCGGAGGGCGTACGGACCCTGACGTTGAACCGGCCGCAGCGCAAGAACGCGATCGACGCGGAACTCTGGGATGCCCTGCGAACGGCGCTCTCCGCAGCGGGCAGCGATCGTACGGTGCGTGCGCTGGTCCTGACCGGTGCCGGCGGTGCGTTCTGCTCCGGGGCCGACATCCGCAACGGCGTCAGCACCGAGCATCCCCTGTACCGGATGCGGACCCTGAGCGAGGTCACGCTGCTGCTGCACGAGCTGCCGATCCCCACCATCGCCAAGGTGAACGGTGTTGCGGTCGGCGCGGGCTGGAACCTCGCCCTGGGTTGCGACTTCGTCGTGGCCACGCCGGAATCCACGTTTTCGCAGATCTTCGCGCGCCGCGCGCTGTCCCTGGACTGCGGCGGCTCGTGGCTGCTGCCGAAGCTGGTGGGGTTGCAACAGGCGAAACGGCTCGCGCTGCTGGCCGAGACGATCGGCGCCGAGGAGGCCCACGCCCTGAACCTGGTGACGTGGGTCGTGGACGCCGGCAAGATCGACCCTTTCGTCGACGACCTCGGCGCGCGACTGGTGGCCGGAGCCCCGGTCGCCCTCGCACAGAACAAGGCGCTCCTCAACGAGAACGCCGATCGCACCCTGCGGGAGGCCCTTGCCGGCGAGGCGCGGGCCCAGGCCATGAACTTCGCCACGGCAGACGTCCCGGAGGCGTATGCCGCCTTCGTGGAGAAGCGCCCACCTCGCTACACGGGGCGCTGGGCGGTGCCGGGAACAGCGGTACCGGGAACAGTCGTGCCGAGAACTACGGAGGACACGTGATGCGTGAGGCAGTGGTGGTGGAGGCGGTCCGTACCGCCGTCGGGAAACGGAACGGCGGTCTGGCCGGTGTGCACGCGGCCGACCTCTCCGCCGTCGTCCTGAACGCGCTCGTCGACCGCACGGGCCTTGATCCCGAGGTCGTCGACGACGTGGTGTGGGGGTGCGTCGGCCAGTTGGGCGACCAGTCGAGCAACATCGGGCGCTACGCGGTGCTGGCCGCGGGCTGGCCCGAGACCATCCCGGGGACCACGGTGAACCGGGCCTGCGGATCGAGCCAGCAGGCGCTGGACTTCGCCGTCCAGGCGGTCATGTCCGGTCAGCAGGACGTCGTGGTGGCGGGCGGTGTCGAGGTGATGAGCCGGGTCCCGCTCGGGTCCTCGCGGGCCGGCGGTGTGCCGTACGGGCCTCAAGTCCTCGCTCGTTACGAGGGGTTCTCCTTCAACCAGGGTGTGTCGGCCGAGAGGATCGCGCAGAAGTGGGGGCTGGGCCGGGGTGTGCTCGACGAGTTCTCCGCGCTGTCGCACGAGCGCGCGGCGGCCGCGCAGGACGGCGGAGCGTTCGAGGCACAGATCGTGCCGGTAGGCGTCGACACGGACGCGGTGTCGGTGGACGAAGGCATTCGGCGCGGCACGAGCATCGACACTCTCGCGAAGCTGAAACCCTCCTTCCAGGAGGACGGGGTGATCCACGCGGGCAACTCCTCCCAGATCTCCGACGGCGCGGCGGCCCTGCTGGTGACGACTCCGGAGAAGGCCCGCGAGCTCGGCCTGACACCGATCGTGCGCTACCGCGCGGGCGTGGTCACCGGCTCCGACCCGGTGCTCATGCTGACCGGGCCGATTCCGGCGACCGAGAAGGTGCTCCGCAAGGCGGGAGTGGGACTCTCCGAGGTGGGCGTCTTCGAGGTCAACGAGGCCTTCGCGCCGATCCCGCTCGCCTGGCTGGCCGAGACCGGCGCCGACCCTGCCCTGCTCAACCCGCTCGGCGGCGCCATCGCGCTCGGGCATCCGCTCGGCGCGTCGGGGGCCGTCCTGATGACCCGGATGATCCACCACATGCGGGACCACGGGATCCGCTACGGCCTGCAGACCATGTGCGAGGGCGGCGGCACCGCCAACGCCACCGTCGTCGAACTCGCTTCCTGACAGGGGATGTTGTGCGCCGAGACGTCTTCACCGACGACCACGAGGCGTTCCGCCGACTAGCGCGGGACTTCATCGCGGGCGAGGTGGTCCCCTACTACGCCGAGTGGGAGGAGGCCGGCCGACTCCCCCGCGCGCTCTTCGAACAGCTCGGCTCGCTCGGCCTGTTGGGCATGGCAGTCCCCGAGGAGTACGGCGGAGCGGGCCTCCACGACTACCGCTACAACGTCGTCCTCCAGGAGGAATCGGCCCGCGCCCTGGTGACGTTGGGGACCGTGCGCACCCAACTCGACGTCGTCCTGCCGTACTTCCTCACCTACGCCGACCAGGATCAGCGCGAACGCTGGTTCCCCGGCCTCGCCTCCGGGAAGCTGCTGACCGCCGTCGCGATGACCGAGCCGGGCACGGGCTCCGATCTCGCGGGGATCCGTACGACCGCCGTGCGCGACGGGGACTCGTACGTCCTCAACGGCGCGAAGACCTTCATCACCGGCGGACTCCTCGCCGACCTGGTCATCGTCGTGGCCCGTACGTCGACCGACCCGGACAACCGCCGCGCCGGGCTCACCCTGCTGGTCGTCGAGGACGGCATGCCCGGCTTCACACGCGGCCGGGTACTGCACAAGCTGGGCATCAAGGTGCAGGACACGGTGGAGTTGGCCTTCGACGACGTACGGGTCCCGGTCGCCAACCGGCTCGGCGAGGAGGGCGCCGCCTTCGGCTACCTCGGCCACAATCTCCCGCAGGAGCGGATGACGGTGGCGGTCGGCTCGGTGGCGCAGGCGCGGGCGGCCCTTGACACGACAATCGCGTACGTCAAGGAACGCAAGGCGTTCGGGAAGACGGTCGCCTCCTTCCAGAACACCAAGTTCGAACTCGCCGCGGTGGCAGCCGAGATCGAGGCCGCGCAGGCGATGCTGGACCGTGCGGTGCTCGAACTCGTCGCCGGCGAACTGAGCGGACCCGACGCCGCCAAGGTCAAACTGTTCTGCACCGAGATGCAGGCCCGCGCGGTCGACCGCTGTCTGCAACTGTTCGGCGGCTACGGCTACATGCTGGAATACCCCATCGCCCGGCTCTACGCGGACGCACGCATCACCCGCATCTACGCCGGGACCAGCGAGGTCATGAAGGTCATCATCGCCAAGTCCCTCGGATTGTGAGGCGGTTACGGTGCCGGACTTCTCCAGCAGACCAGGTGTCGCGTTCGTGGCGGGCGGCTCGGGCGGGATCGGAGCGGCGATCGTCCGGCTTCTCGCGGAGCGGGGCAGCGACATCGCCTTCACCTACCGGGCCAACCAGGAGGCGGCGGACGCGATTGCCGCCGAGGTCACGAAGCTGGGCCGTCAAGTCCGGTCCATACGGCTGGACTTGACCGACGAGTCGGCTACAGCCGAGGCGGTGTCCGAGGTGGGCGGTGGCATCCATACCCTCGTGTACGCGGCGGGCCCGCACGTCCCGATGCGGCACCTGAGCAAGGTGACACCGAGCGAGTACCGCGCCCAACTCGAGGGCGACGCCGTGGCGTTCTTCAACCTGGTGCATCCCGCGCTGCCGTTGCTGCGCGAGAGCCGGGGCAACATCGTCGCCGTGACGACCGTGGCCACCCGCCGCTTCCCGGTACGGGACGGGCTGTCGTCGGGCGCCAAGGGCGCGGTCGAGGCGGTGGCTCGGGCGCTCGCCGCCGAGGAGGGCCGGTACGGCGTCCGCGTGAACTGCGTGGCGCCCGGCATGCTCAACGACGGCATCGCCGGCCGGCTGATCAGCTCCGGCGAACTGGACGAGGCCGCCCTCGCCGTCACCCGGCGCAACATTCCGCTGCGCCGCTTCGGCGACGCGACCGACATCGCGGAAGCGGTCGCGTTCCTCGCCTCCGACCGGGCGGGGTTCATCACCGGGCAGGCGTTGGGAGTTGACGGCGGGTACAGCGTGTAGGTCACGCGGGCGTTGTGCGCCGACCAGGTCACAGGGGCGTGATGCGCCGGCCTGACACATATGCGGCGCGGACCAGTTCCCCGGACAGTGCGCGCAGGGCCTCGCGCAGCGGTACGTGGAGCAGGCACAGGTCGGCGACCGTTCCGACCATCAACCGGCGTGCCCGGGCCGGGTGTTGGGGTTCACCGGTGAACAGCCGTAGAGCCGCCTGGGGTTCGAGCCGTTCGCCGTCGTCCCGCTCGGTCGCCGCCCGCATGACTGCCCAGGGGTCCGGGGTGCCGTACGGCGCGTCGGTACCGGCGGCGAGCGGGATGCCGGCCTCGGCAAGGGAACGGCAGCGGTACAGGTGCAGGCGGTCGTCGGCGTCCACGTCGGTGGCGTACGCGTCGCCTCGTTCGACCGGGAAGTGGGGCTGGGTCACGACCGTCACGCCGAGCCGTCGTAGCCACGGGATCGTCTCGGCCGGGATCACCGACCCGTGCTCGATGCGGTCGCCGTCGGCGGGCCCCACCTCGTCCAGGGCCAGCAACGTCACCAGCAACTGCACCCGTGTCACGCAGTGCACGGCGACGGGTCTGGGCCTGATCTCCCCTATGGTGCGGGCGAGTTGGGCCGGAGTGGGGAGCGTCGGATCGTCGAGCATCAGCTTCACCGGCTCGTCGACGCCCATCACCAGGAGCCGTTGCGGGAGGACCGACAGCATCTGGGTGAGGCCGCTCGCGGGGTGCGGGTCGGCGTTGGTGAACCCCGTGACGCCCAGTGCCGCCGCCCGCCGCCCCACACCTTCGAGATCCAGCCGTACGGGCGGCACGAACCCGCGCAGCCGCTCGTCCTCGCGCCAGAACCGCCCGTCGCCATCCAGCCCGGCCGCCCGCAGTGCGGCACTGTTCCACACCCACAGCGCCCCGGTGCGATGCTGCACCCGCACCGGTCGATGCGGCGCGAGCGCGTCCAATACCCACCGGTCCAAATCCCCCGCGACGCTCTCGTGGTAGCCGACAGCCCGCACCCACTCCCCTGCCCGTCCGCTGACCAAGGCCGCCGCGAGCGCCGCACGGTCTCGCATGTCCGTCGGCCCGACGCGCACCGAGGCGGCTTCGGCGGCCAGCGCCGCGAGGTGTACGTGGTGGTCGTGCAGGCCCGGCAGCAACGCACCGCCCCGACCGTCCACGTCACTCGGCCCTGTCAGCCCGGGCTCGATCTCGGCGATCCGCCCGCCCTCGATCCGGACGTCCACCGCCGGTCCGTGGCCCTCCACCTCCACGTTTCTGATCAGCACGGCGGGTGGACCCGGGTTCGGGCATCCGCGAGTGTCGCGGCGCAGGCCGCCATGGAGACGCAGAGCAGTTCTCCGCCTCCCGCGGCGAGGGAACGGGCTGCGGCATGGGCGGCGAACACACCGGTTACGGGATCGGCGAGCGCGTCTCCCAGAAAGACGGGGTCGCCGTTCGGGTCGACGCCGGTCAGACCGCCGGCCACGGCAGCGTCGTCTCCGAAGGCGATACGGTCGTTCTCGCGTCCGTAACCGGTGATACCGACCCAGACCCGGCCGGGGCGCGCGGCGAGGAACTCCTCGGCGCGGAGGCCGAGCCGGCGCAATGCGCGTGGCCGGGACGCTTCGATGACGACGTCGGCCTGGGCGACGATCTCGTCAAGCGCACCCGGGGCGAAATCCACGACCAGGTTGTCGTGCCCTTCGTGCAGCCAGCGGTAGAAGGCGGGGGTTCCGAAGCGGGCACCGTCGGGTCGCGTCGTGCTCTCCACCTTCACCACCTGCGCACCCGCCAGCCCCAGCAGCCGCGCGCACAGCGGACCCGCCCAGAGCGCCGAGAAGTCGACGATCCGCAGGTCGGTCATCGCCCGGACACGCCGTTCGCCCCAACGCTCGGCGTGAACCGTAGGCCGTGCGCCTCGGGCCGACCCCGGCACCGCGGCAGCGATCCCGAGCAACTGCGCGGCCTCGACCACCTCCGTCGCCGAGACCCGTCGTGCCGCCGTATGCAGGCTCCCGGGCTCGCCCGGCGAACCGAGGAGCGCCAGCAGCGCGGGTACGGCGGCCAGGTCGTCGGGGCGGGCCAGGTTCACGGCGGCCCAGCCGTCGGCGGTTCGGAGGAGGTGGCAGGAGCCGTTGGCCGATGTCCTTCCCGGGTGTTCGAGGCCGGCCAGCTGGGCCCGCAGGAACAGCGCGCTCGGCAGATCGACCGGCACGCCCGTCAGGCCGGTGAACGAGCGGGCGACATCAGTGAGGGGGGCCAGGAACGGCTCAACGTCGTCCATCCAGGCATGGAGAGCGCGATTCTCCATGAGCTGAACCCCCTTCTCTCCACAGGTGATCTCAAATTACACTCCGGTTCACGTCTGGAGGGAGATCACTGTGGAGTCGCCCTTCGTGCTGGTCGACCTCGACCGCGCTCCCGAGCATGAGTCGGCCGCGCGGGACCGGGACTGTGTCGTGGTGGGCGTGGCGGCGGAACCCACGGATGCGGTCGCGGGGTTCGATGTCCTGCTCACCGGCGTCCCCGATCCGCCCGGGCCGTGGGTGGGATGCGCGGATCCGCATGCCACGGCCCAGGAGCTGCGTGACGTCGTCGAGAGTCGACCCGCCGCTTCCGTCGCGTTGGTGCAGGTGCTCCGGATGGGCAGCGGCCTCTCGGCACCGGACAGGCTGATTCTCGAGTCCCTCGCGTACTCGACGCTTCAGGGTGGAGTGGACTTCCGGACCTGGCTCGCCGCGGCTCCCCAGCGCACGTCACGCCCCGCCGAGACCCCCGTAAGGCTCGACCGCGACGGTTCCCGGCTGTCCATCACGCTGGACCGGCCCTGGGTGCGCAACGCGTTCGACGCGGCGACGCGGGACGCGCTGTGCGAGGCGCTCCAGGTCGCCGTGGCCGACCCGTCGATCAGTCGAGTCGATCTGTACGGCAACGGTCCCGCCTTCTGCAGCGGAGGCGATCTCGCCGAGTTCGGTACGTCCCGTGATCCGGCGCAGGCCCATCTGGTGCGGGTCCGTCGCAGTCCGGGCGCGCTGCTGCACCGTTGCGCTCCCCGTGTGACCGCGCATCTGCACGGTGCGTGTGTCGGCGCGGGGATCGAGCTTGCCGCCTTCGCGGGGCGTGTCGTCGCCGCGCCGGACACGGTGATCCGGTTGCCGGAGGTCGGGATGGGGCTGATTCCGGGCGCGGGCGGCACGGCGAGCATCCCGGTACGGGTCGGCCGGGAGCGGACGGCGTATCTCGCCCTGTCCGGCGTGGAGTTGAGCGTTGAGGAGGCGCTGCGGTGGGGACTCGTCGACGAGATCAGCGAGGCGGCCGACGCAACCGCGAACCCTCCTCAGGACACCGCCCGGCATCGATCAGCGTGAGCATCGCTCCGGGGGCTCCGAGACCATGGCCTCGGAGACCCCGGAGTTCCGTCACTTCCCCGTCCACACCGGGCTACGGCGTTCGGCGAACGCCCGTGCCCCCTCCACCGCGTCGGCGCTCCTGAACACCGACTCGACCTCTTCCGGTTCGGCCCAACGGCGTTGTCGCATCAGCTTCTTGGTCATCGCGACGCCGAGAGGGCCGTTCTCGGCGATGCGCCCGGCCAGGGTCAGTGCCTCGTCCCGTACCTTCTCGGCCGGCACGGCACGGTTCACCAGGCCGAACTGCCTGGCGTCCGTGGCGGTGACGAAGTCGCCGGTCAGCCCCATCTCCAGGGCGACAGCCAGGGGCACGCGGTCAGCGAGGGTCGTACCGCCGCCGGCAGCGAACAGGCCCCGTTTCACCTCCGCGATCCCCAGTTTGGCGTCCTCGGCGGCGACCACCAGGTCGCAGGCCAGGGCCAGTTCGAACCCGCCGGCGAGTGCCGAGCCGTTGAGGGCGGCGATCACCGGTGTGGTGATGCCCTCGCGGAAGAACCACACCAGGCCGTCGAACTTGCCGCCGCCCTTCGCGAACGCCTTGAGGTCCATGCCGGAGCAGAAGACCGTTCCGGCGCCCGTGAGGACGATCGCCCGGGCCGCCGGGTCGGCGTCCGCCTCCCGGAGCGCAGCTGACAGTTCGTCAATCAGCTCCGGATTCAGAGCGTTTCGGGCCTCCGGGCGGTTCAGGGTCGCCACCAGGACGGCGCCGACCCGTTCCGTCAGGACCAGGTCGCTCATCGGGCCGCCGCCACGGCCGCCCGGGCCTTGGAGCGGAACGCCTCCAACTTTTCGGCGGGCTCGATGAGTTGGTGGCTGCGGGACCGGGTGCTGACATCGTGGCCCTCGGCCGCCTTGCGCAGTGCGCCCACGGTGGCCTGTTCGCGCGGGATGTGCGCGAAGGGGTCGAAGGAGTACCAGCGCATGGCGTTCTCGTAGGTGATCTTCCGGGCCTCGTCGTCGGGGACGTCGCAGCTCGAGAGCACGTCGTGCAGTTGCTCGGGGGCGTCCGGCCACAGCGAGTCGCTGTGCGGGTAGTCGCCCTCCCAGCAGATGTTGTCGATGCCGATGTCGTGGCGCAGTCGTACGCCCAGCTTGTCGGTGATGAAACAGGTCAGGAAGTGCTCGCGGAAGACCTCGGAGGGCAGCTTGCCGCCGAAGTCCTGGAGGGTCCACGTCGAGTGCATCTCGAAGGTGCGGTCGAGGCGCTCCAGGAAGTACGGGATCCAGCCCGTTCCGCCTTCCGAGAGGGCGATTTTCAGGTTCGGGAACTGCTTGATCGGGGGTGACCAGAGCAGGTCTGCGGCGGCGGAGACGATGTTCATCGGCTGGAGGGTGATCATCACGTCGGGTGGCGAGTCGGCGGCCGGGACGGCGAGCCTGCCGGAGGAGCCGATGTGCACCGACATGACGGTGTCCGTGTCGGACAGCGCGCGCCACAGAGGGTTCCAGTACGGGTCGTGGAAGCTCGGGTAGCCGAGGACGGCGGGGTTCTCGGTGAAGGTGAGCGAGTGAACGCCCTTCTCCGCGACCCGGCGGACCTCCGCCGCGCACAGCTCCGCGTCCCAGATGGCGGGGAGCGCCATCGGGATGAAGCGCCCCGGGTAGGCGGCGCACCACTCGTCGATGTGCCAGTCGTTGTAGGCCCGTACGAGTGCGAGGGAGAAGTCCACGTCCTTCGTCGCGAAGAGCCGGGCCGAGAAGCCCGGGAAGGACGGGAAGTTCATCTGGGCGAGGATGCCGCCCGCGTTCATGTCCTTGATGCGCTCGTGCACGTCGTAACAGCCGGGGCGGATCTCGTCGAGGCCCTGCGGTTCGACGCCGTACTCCTCCTTGGGCCGGCCGGCCACGGCGTTGAGCGCGGAGTTGGTGATGGTCGCGCCGCCGAACTGCCACACGTCGGTTCCGTCGTCCCGGTGGACCAGCTGGGGCGCGTCTTTCTTGTAGCGCTCGGGCAGGTGGTTCACGAACATGTCGGGCGGTTCGATGATGTGATCGTCGACGCTGATGAGGATGAGGTCGTCGCGGTCCATGACGGCTCCTTACGGGGGTGGGTCGGTCAGTCGGAGGCGGGCAGCGGCTTGGCCGCCTTCAGGGCCATGGGGGCGCCGTCACAGGCCAGTTCGCCCGCGCCGGAGGCGGTGCAGAGCAGTTCGAGCGTCCCGGTGGCGTCCACGTACCGCTTGCCGATGAGGGTGGTGGTGCCGGCCGGTCCGGGCTTCGCCGGGGGTGCGTCGGCCGCGGGGACCAACGGGCTGTCGCCGCAGGTCAGTCGGGGCTGCGGCCGGCCGGCGCCGGGTGCGCGGATGACGACCACGCGGGTGCCGCAGACGGTGCTGGCGAGTTGGTCACCGGGGCGCAGCGTCGGTGCCGGTGGGGTCATGGCGGAGTTCCCTTTCGAGCAGGCGGTCGGCGAGGAGTTCCACGTCGTAGGACTGACGGGCCATCCAGTACCGCAGGAAGCCGGTGAGCGAGTACCGCAGGAAGAGCGCCGAACCGACGACGCTCCCGGCGACCGCGGCGAGGCCGAGGGTGAGAGCGTCGTTCTGCACCAGCGGATCGCTGGTGTTGTGCGAGATGAAGTAGGCGCACACGCCGAGGACGACGCCGATCGTCATCAGGGCGGCGCCCGCGCGCAGCCAGAGAGCGGCCCTTCCGGCGGCCGGGTCGGGGATTTTCAGGACGGTGAGTTCGCGGACGAAGCGGTCCGCTCGCGTCTCGGTGGACGTCATGTGGAACTCCCCAGGTAGAGAGCGGACAGTTCGGCGCGCAGGCCGCCGTCGGGGTGGCCCTGCCGTTCGACCCGGCCGCGTACGAGGACGGCGGCGTGGTCGCAGATGTCGAGGACCGCGGCGGCGAACTGCTCGACGACCAGCACGGCGACGCCTTGTCGGGCAATCTCGCCGACCTGTTCGTAGAGGCGGCCGACAACCAACGGGGCGAGCCCCATGGAGAGTTCGTCGAGCAGCAGGACGGCGGGGTCGGTGGTGAGGCCGCGGGCGAGGGCGAGCATCTGCTGTTCGCCGCCGGAGAGGGTGCCCGCCGCCTGTCCGGCGCGCCGGGCCAGGACGGGGAAGCGGGCGAACGCGATCTCCTCGATCTCCTCCCGGCTGCGGCCGGTGAAGGTCATCATGAGGAGGTTGTCGCGGACGGACAGGTTCGGGAAGACGCCTCGTCCTTCGGGGATGAGGCAGACTCCGGCGCGGGCCAGGTCGCGGGGGTCGGCGCCGGTCATGTCCCGTCCGCCGAGGACGAGTTGGCCCGATTCGGCGGGGTGGACTCCGGCGGCGACGCGCAGGGTGGTGGTCTTTCCCGCGCCGTTCGGTCCGAGCAGCGCCACCACCTGTCCGGCGGCGACGTCGAGGTCGACGCCGTGCAAAACGGTGATGCGTTCGTGGGCGGCGCGGATGCCGCGCAGTTCGAGAAGTGCGCTCACGCGTCCCCCAGGTAGGCGGCGAGAACCGTTTCGTCGCTGCGGATCACCTCGGGCGGGCCGACGGCGATGATCTTGCCGAGGTCGAGGACGTACACCTCGTCGCAGACGGCCATGACGAGGCTCATGTCGTGTTCGACGAGGACGACGGCGGTGCCGTCATCGGTGAGGGCGCGCAGGAGTTCCGCGAAGCGTTCGGTCTCCTCCACGTCCTGTCCTGCGGCGGGTTCGTCGAGGAGAAGCACCTTCGGTCGGATCGCGAGGGCCCTGCCGACTTCGACGAGCCGGCCGACTCCGGTGGGGAGTGCGTCGGGTGAGGTGTCGGCGAGGTCGGTGAGTTCGAGGCGGTGCAGGATCTCGGTGACGATCCGGTCGGCCCGGCGGCGTTCGGGGCCGAGTTCTGCGGCGACGAGCAGGTTGTCACGCACGCTGAGGCGGCCGAACAGTTCGAGGCGTTGGAAGGTGCGGGCGAGTCCGTGCCGGGCGCGCGCGGAGGGCCGGGCGCGGGTGACGTCGCGGCCGTCCAGCCGGACCTGTCCGGAGGAGGGTCTGCGCAGTCCGGAGGCGACGTCGAACAGGGTGCTCTTGCCTGCCCCGTTGGGTCCGATGAGTCCGGTGACCCGGCCCGCCTCGGCGGTCAGGGCGACCCCGTCGAGAGCGCGGTTTCCGCCGAAGGAGACGGTCACTCCACTAACCTGCAGCGACGCCACGGGCCAGCACCTCCTCGTCCTCGGGGCGCCAGGCACGCCGTAGGCCCCACCACTCGACGGGGATCTCCGGCTCGGCCGGTTCGGCCTGCCGGGCGCTCGCCCAGGCGCGGAGTGCCGCGGCGATGACGAGTGAACCGCCGTAGTACGTCCAGTCGTTGATCACGTCGGTGAAGCGCAGTGCCCAGGCCAGGGCGAGGACGCAGAGCAGGATGGGCAGGGCGATGCGGTCGCGGGCGAGTGGCTCCCACTGGCGGCGGAAGCGGGAGACGATGCCGTCGGGGTTGTGTCCGAGTCCGACGCCGGCCAGGCCGGGGAGCAGGGCGACCAGGTTCGCGGTGCCGGGGGCGATGGCGATCAGGGCGTTCGTCGGGGCGACGAAGGCGGTGCCGGCGAAGAGGCCGTTGCCGACCGCGCCGAGTCCGCCGACCACGGCGACGAGGAAGATGGGCAGGCCGGCGATGAGGCTGAACTGGTCGGCGGTGACGGTGCGTTGCTGCATTCCGTACAGTGCTCCGCCGAGTCCCGCGATGCCGGAGGCGAGGGCGAACACGGCGACCTTGGCGACGAGCAGGTTGCCGCCGAGGGTGGCGTACGCGGCCTCGCTGTCGCGCAGGGCGATCAGTCGCCGGCCGAAGCGGCTGCGGCGCAGGGCCGCCACGCCGATCGAGGCGAGGGCGAGGCAGACGGCGGCGAACACCATCAACTCCCGTCCGCTGTCGAGCCGTAGGCCGAAGAGACGGGGTCCGGAGACGTCGACCGAGCCCTGGTCGAAGAGGGCGATCCGCAGGCCGAAAACATGGAAGGCCGGGATGCCGAAGATCCACCGGTCGAGGATCACCGCGAACGCGGCTGTCCCCAGGGCGAGATACACACCGGAGAGCCGCAGTGCGGGCAGTGCGACCAGCGCTCCGGCCGCCGCCGAGACGAGGATCGCAGCCCCGAGGGCCCACAGTTGGCCGTGGGCGCCGAGGTGTCCCCAGACGACCGCGCCGATGCCCGCCATGCTCAGCTGGCACAGGGAGACCTGTCCGGCGTACCCGGCGAGCGGGACGTACGAGAGTGCCACTACGCCCAGCGAGAAGATCGCTCCGTAGGTGATGAGGTCGGCTTCTCCGAGGAGGGAGGCCAGTACCGCGCCGAAGGCGATGACGACCGCGGCGAAGACGAGCGTGCCGCGCGCGGTCGGTACCGGTACGCGGGCGAGTCGTCGTTCGCGGCCGCGCAGGCGTCGGTGCGGGAAGACCAGCAGGGCGAGGAAGAGCAGGAAGGCGGGGGCGGCGAGCCGTAGTCCGGGGAGGTATTCGTTCTGCGGCAGGTAGCCGGTGAGATAGCTCTCCATGCAGCCGACGACGACGGCGCCGAGGAAGGTGAGCGGCAGGCTGCGCAGCCTGCCGAAGACGGCCGCGGTGTAGGCGCTGACGATCAGCAGGGAGAGCTGGGCGGCATCCAGGGTGACGGTCGGGGCGATCAAGATGCCGCCGATCGCGGCCAGTTGGGTGCCGAGGATCCAGGAGACCCGGCCCGCCCGGACCGGGTCGGCGCCGGTGAGGCCGACAAGTGCCCGGTCGTCGACGGCCGCGCGCATCTCGGCTCCGGCGCGGGTGCGGTAGAGCAGGATGCGCAGGCCTATCGCCACGGCGACGGCCACCGCCATGGTGATCGCCTGGTGCCAGGTGATGACGGCCGGGCCGAGGTGGATCGGCTTGCGGGCGGCGAAGAACATCGGCAGGGGGCGCGCCACGTTCGGGTCCCAGATCCAGCGCGCCGTGGCGATGAGACCGCTGAGCAGCGCGACCGTCATGACGAGCCGTTCGGCTTCGCCGAGGGCCTGGACGGGCCGCAGTACGAACCGCTCCACGAGCAGTCCGAAGCCCGGGGCGAGCACGAGCAGCACCACGACCAGGGCGACCGGAACGGGCCAGCCCCAGCCGACGGTCAGCTGCCAGTACATGAACGCGGACAGCATGCCGGCCGCGCCGTGCGCGAAGTTGAACACGCCGGTGGTGGTGTAGGTGAGCACGAGCCCACTGCCGATGACGGCATAGATCGCGGCCGTGCTCAGGCCGACGATCCCGAAGGTGAGGAACTGGTCCATCGCGTCGGATCTCCCCTCTCCATCTCTGGAAACTAGCTTCTCATCTACGGAGAATCAACCATTCAGACAGAGACTGTTGACGTTGCCCGCCACCCCGTGGAAATCTGCCACTCATCTGAGAGAATGGCATTCTCACTCATGGTGAAGGGTGGAAAGTCCTTGTCCTCCTTGCCTGTTCCGGCTCCTCCCCCTGGTCCGACCGACGACCTGATGGAGATCCAGCAGCTCCTCGCCCGCTACGCGGTGTGCATCACCCGCGGTGACCTGGACGGGGTGCTGGGGGTGTTCACACCCGACGGCACGTACAGCGCCTTCGGCGACTCCTACGGCCTCGACGAGTTCCCGGCGCTCGTGGCCGCCGCCCCCAAGGGGCTGTTCCTGACGGGTACGCCGGCCGTCGATCTGTCGGGCGACACGGCGACCGGCACCCAGCCGCTCTGCTTCGTCGACCACGCCACGCACGACCTGCGGATCGGCTACTACAACGACACCTACGTCCGCACGGACGAGGGCTGGCGACTGCGCACCCGCGCCATGACGTTCATCCGCCGCAGCGGAGCGCACGACTCGGGCCGCCCGCACGCCTATCAGCGCCCGGGTACATGAGCGTCACCTCACCGCCCGGGAACATGGACGTCGGCGGCTTCCGCTGGGGCCTGCGCGCCTGGCTGGACGAGCACGACCTGTCCCCCGGCCCGGACCACTCCCTCGACGCCCAGGTCGCTCAACTGGCCCGGGTCCGACGGGCGTTGTTCGACGCGGACTGGATGCGGTACGGCTGGCCCGCCGAGGTGAGGGGGCTCGGCGGGCCGGCGGTGCTGAGGGCGGTGCTCGGCGAGGAGGTCGCCACCCGGGAGTTGGCCGAGCCGGGGATCTACTCGATGATCGAGGTCCTCGCCCCGACGATGATCTCGTACGCCCCTCCCGCACTGGCCGCCGAGATGGTCCCGCGGCTGCTCAGCGGCCGTGAACAGTGGTGCCAGGGCTTCTCCGAGCCGGGCTCCGGCAGCGACCTCGCCTCCCTCACCACCCGGGCCGTTCCGCGCGACGGCCACTGGGTGATCAACGGCCAGAAGGTCTGGACGAGCCTGGCCCAATTCGCGGCCCGCTGCGTCCTGTTGACCCGCACCGCGCCGGGACACAACGGGATCACCGCGTTCTTCGTCGACATGGACACCCCCGGCATCACCGTCCGGCCGCTGCGCACGATGCACGGCGTGGACGAGTTCGCCGAGGTGTTCTTCGACGACGTGGTCGTGCCCGCCGACCGGATGCTCGGCCAACCCGGCGACGGCTGGCGCCTGGCGATGGACCTGCTCCCGCACGAGCGCTCCACCTGCTTCTGGCACCGGATCGCCCATCTCTACACGCGGCTTGACCGCCTGGTGGCCGAGACGAGCATCCCGGACGACGCCGAACTCGGCGCCGCCTACCTGGCGTTGCACACCGTCCGCTGCCGCTCCCACGCCACGCAGCGGCGCCTGGCCGAGGGTGAGCGCCTGGGCGCGGAGACGTCGGTCGACAAGGTGCTGCTGGCCACGGCCGAGCAACGGCTCTTCGAGACCGTGCGCGATCTCCTGCCCGGCGTACTGGAGTTGACGGACACGCCGTGGCGCTCGGAGTACCTGTACGCGAAGGCGGCGACCATCTACGGCGGTACGGCCGAGATCCAGCGGAACATCATCGCGCGCCGCCTGCTCGACCTGGGACGGGAGTAGCCGTGGACGCCGCCGAACGGGACCTGCTCGCCGAGACGCTCCGCAAGACGATGACGGCCGCGACGGGGCAGGCACTGGACGCCTCCCTCACAGACCTCGGCTGGGCCGAACTGCTCGCCGAACAACCGGACATCGCCGTCCCGCTCACCTTCCGCCTGCTCGGCGAGACGGGCGCCCACGCGCCGCTCCTCAACGACGTCCTGCTGAATGCGGCGGGCCGTCCGGTCGGCGGCACACTGCCGCTGCCGTACACGGGCGGTACGTGGGTCGTCTGGGAGCGCGACGACAGTGCCGCCGGGACAACCCTGGACGCCGAACTCCCCCTGCACACCGTGCCCGCCGGACCTCCCGTACCGCTCGCCGCCGGCCGTGTCGCGCTGGGCTGGTGGCTGGTCGGAACCGGCCGCGCCATGCTCGCGCTGGCCCGCCAACACGCCGTGGACCGCGTGCAGTTCGGCCGTCCGCTGGCCTCCTTCCAGGCCGTACGGCA
Source organism: Streptomyces xylophagus (assembly GCF_000716435.1). Classification (GTDB taxonomy): domain Bacteria; phylum Actinomycetota; class Actinomycetes; order Streptomycetales; family Streptomycetaceae; genus Streptomyces; species Streptomyces xylophagus. The sequence goes on along the minus strand of NZ_JNWO01000002.1, from coordinate 114,460 downwards.
TCGGCTCGCCGAGACCTTCGTGGCGCTGGACGGCGCCGAGGTCACCCTGGTGGCCGCGACGGACGAGCTTGGCGCGCTGCTGGCCAAAGCGGCGGCCGGGCAGGCGGCGCTGACGGCGGCCCGGCACTGCCAACAGGTCCTCGGCGGGGTCGGGTTCACCGCCGAACACGATCTGCACCGGCATGTCCGGCGGGCCATGGTGTTGGACGGACTGCTGGGCAGCGCAAGGGAGTTGACGCGCGAGGCGGGGGCGCTGCTGCGGGCCGGCGGGTCAGCGCCACGGCTCGTCCACCTGTGATCGACCGAGGAGTGACATCAGTGACCGATCTGTGGAGCGACCTGCTCTCCTGCCTGGACCTCGACACCCGCCCCGATGGCGTGTTCGAGGGCCGCAACCAAGAACTCGGCTACCACCGCATCTTCGGCGGGCAGTTGCTCGCCCAGAGCGTCCGCGCCGCCCAACTCGCCTGCCCGGACAAGGCGGTCAAGAGCCTTCATGTCCAGTTCGCGCGCGCGGGACGACCACAGGAACCGGTGCGGTACGAAGTGACACGTCATCATGAGGGCGGCTCCTTCGCCACGTTGACGGTCGTTGCGCGGCAGACGCAGGGTGTCGCCGCTGTCGCGGCCGTGTCGCTGCACTCCCACGAGGACGGTCCCGACCAACAGATCGCGTTCCCGATGCCTCCGGTACCGGGAGCGGAGCACGACGTGGACCTCTCGCTGCTTCCCTGGGACACCCGGGCCACCGCCGACGTGGACTCGCCGAAGTCGGAGGCGCCCGAGTACGACCTGTGGATGCGCACGCCGACCGTAGCCCCGGAACTCGCCCCGGCGTTGACGGCGTACGCGAGCGATCTGAGTCTGATCGGCACGGCGCTTCGGCCGCTCGAAGGGGTCACCCAGCACGATTCGGGAACGGCGTTCTCGTCTGCCGTCACCGCGCACACGGTGTGGTTCCACCGTCCTTTCACCACGGACGACTGGCTTCTCCTGCGCCACCAGAGCCCGCTGCTCGCCCACGGCCGCTGCTACGGCCGGGGCGATGTGCTCACCGCGCAGGGGTCCCTGGTCGCCTCGTTCGCGCAGGAGGCGTTGTTGCGCTTCCGTACGGTCGCGTGACGGCCCGTCCCCGCAGAGCGCTCAGCGCATGACGGTGCCGCCGTCGACGTTGATGACCTGGCCGTTGATCCAGGCTCCCTCGTCGGACATGAGGTGGGCCACCATGCCGGCGATGTCGTCGGCCCGGCCGTGCCGGGTGCTGCGGGTGCGGGCAAGCAGTGCCTCCAACAGATCGGGCGCCGCGCCCTCTTGAATGGCCTGCGTCAGGATCAGTCCCGGCGCGACCGCGTTGGCACGGATGCCCTCCCTGCCCCAGCGGGAGGCGACATGGCGGGCGAGGGCGTTGATGCCCGCCTTGGTCGCCGAGTACGCGGGGCGTGCGGCCTCGCCGGTGAAGGCCGCAATGGACGAGGTGTAGACGATCGCGCCGCCGCCCCGGGCCAGGAGCTCGGGAACGGCGTACCGGGTGACGAGCATGTGGCCCCGCAGATTGACGGCGAAGGTGCGGTCCCACACCGCGAGGTCCATGTCGACGACGTCGGTGTCCTTGGAGACCGCGCCCATGTCGCCCGCGTTGATGTGCACGGCGTCCAGTCCGCCGTACGTCCGCACGGTGGCCCGCACGAGTTCGCCGACCGAGGCCTCGTCGGCGATGTCGAAGCCCGCCGCGACCGCCTGGCCACCGGCGTCAGCAATGACCGAGGCGGTCTGCCGTGCTCCGTCGAGGTCGAGGTCACCGACGACGACCCGGGCGCCCTCGTAGGCCAGCCGCCGGGCGGAGGCGGCCCCCAGCCCGGTGGCCGCGCCGGCGACGAGAACGACCTTCTCCTTCAAGCCCTCCATGCTGTTCCCTTCACTTCGTCGTCGCTCTCCACCACCGGGAACGGCACCGAGGCCGACACACCGGCACCGGCACCGGCACCGGCACCGGCACCGGCACCGAGAACTCGCCCGTTACGGCGCCGGTACCTCGATGACCGTCGCCGAACCCATGCCCCCGCCGGCACACATCGCGGCGACACCGATGCCGCCGCCGCGGCGGCGCAGTTCGTGCACGAGCGTGACCAGCATCCGGGCGCCGGTCGCGGCGACCGGGTGGCCCAGGGAGCAGCCGCTGCCGTTGACGTTCACGCTGTCGGGGTCGAGGCCGAGCAGTTTCACGGCGGCGACGGGCACGGCGGCGAAGGCCTCGTTGATCTCGAAGAGGTCGACATCGGACGTCGAAAGTCCCGCGCGGGCAAGGGCTTTGGGGATGACCGTCACCGGGGTGAGGCCTGTCTCGGCGGGGTCCGCGCCGACCGACGCCCAGGAGCGGACGACGGCGAGGGCAGGCAGGCCCAACCGGTCGCTGGCCACCACCAGGGCAGCCGCACCGTCGTTGGCGCCGCCCGCGTTGCCGGCCGTGATGGAGAAGCCCTCTATCTCCGGGTGGAGCGGCTTGAGCGAGGCCAGCTTCTCCAGACTCGTGGTGCGGCGGGGGTGTTCGTCCACGGAGAACAGACCGTGCGGTGTGTCGATGGGCACGAGCTCCGCGTCGAAACGCCCTTCGTCGATGGCGCGAATGGCGTTCTGGTGGGAGCGCAGTGCCCATGCGTCCATGTCGGCGCGGGTGAGGCCTGCCCGCACGGCGGTGTTCCAGCCGACCGTGATCGACATGTCCAGGTTGGGGGCGTCGGGGCGGTCGGGGTGCGTGGGCGGGCTCCAGGGTTCGACCCACTCCCCGTCGACGCGGAAACGCTGTTTCGGGGAGGTGGAGGCCGAGTTGACGCCGCCGGCGATGACGAGTTCGTCCATGCCCGCGCGGATGCTCGCCGCCGCGCTCTGCACGGCCGCGAGTCCGGCGGCGCAGTGGCGGTTGTGGGCGAGGCCCGGTACGGAGGTGAGGCCGACGGTCAGTGCCGCGTGCCGGGCCACGACACCGCCGCCGTACAGGCCCTCGCCGAGGATCACGTCGTCGACCGCGTCCGGGTCGAGGCCGTCCGTGGCGGCTGCGGCGGCGACGATGTGGTGGGCCAGGTCGAACGCGGTGGTGTCGCGCAGGGTGCCCTTGACGGCGGTGCCGACGGGGGTGCGCAGGGCGGACACGAGGACTGCTTCAGGCATGGGTGGTCTCCAACTCGGCCAGCAGGGTGCGGCGCAGCAGCTTTCCGGTCTCGGTCTTGGGGAGTTCGGCGCGGAACACGATCGCGTCGGGGGTCTTGGAGGAGCGCAGCCGGTCCTTGACCCACTGGCGGACCTCCGCCGGATCGCCCTCGCCGACCACGACGGCGACGATCCGCTGTCCCCACTCGGGGTCGGGCACGCCGATCACGGCCGCCTCGACGATCCCGGGGTGGGCGACGAGAACGTCCTCTATCTCGACGGGAGCGATGTTCTCGCCGCCGCGAATGATGGTGTCGTCGGCGCGTCCCTCGATGAACAGATAGCCGTCGGCGTCCAGTCGGCCCCGGTCCCGGGTGGGGAACCAGCCGTCCGCGTCGAGGGCGCTGCGTCCGCCGTACTCGCCGGAGATCTGCTCCCCGCGCACGAACACGAGCCCGGTCTCACCGGCAGGGGCCGGCTTTCCGTCGTCGGCGCGGATCTCGATCTCGACGCCGGGCAACGAGCGTCCCACGGAGCCGAGTCGGTCCCGTACGGCCGAATCGTCCGACGCCAGCGCCTCGCGGTGGTCGTCGGGCCCGAGCACGGCGACCGAGGAGGCCGTCTCCGTCAGACCGTACGCGTTCACGAAACCCGTGCCGGGGAAGATCTCCAACGCCCGCTCCACCACAGGCCGTGGAGTCCTGGCGCCGCCGTAGGCGAGGCTCCGGAGCGTGGGCGTACGGGCGTCGCCGGCCGGGACCTCCGCGACGATGCGGGCCAGCATGGTGGGCACGACGAGTGCGTGCGTGACCTGCTCGCGGCGCGCGGTCTCCAGCCACTCCCCCGCGTCGAAGGCGGACAGGTACACCAGCCGGCGGCCGGAGTAGAGGTTGGTGAGCAGGTTCATCAACCCGGCCACGTGGTACGGCGGAACGGCCACCAGCGCCGCGTCGCCCTCCCCCGCCGAGGCGAACTCCTGGGTGTTCAGGACGTACGCCAGCAGGTGCCGGTGGCGCAGGAGCGCCGCCTTGGGCTCGGCGGTCGTGCCGCTCGTGTAGAGGACCACGGCGACGGAGTCCTGGTCCGGGGTCGACTCCGGTGCGTCGGCGGCTTCTTCGGCGCTCAGCAGGGCGTCGAGGTCGGCGGGGCGCAGCACGAGGGCGCCGGGGTGGCGGGCCAGGAGGCGGGCCAACTGGTGGTCGCCGAGGCGGTAGTTGAGGGGGATGAACGGGATGCCCGCCAGGGCGGCGCCGAACAGGGCCACCGGGTAGGCGAGGTGACTGGGGCTCAGATACAGCACGGCCGGGTGGCCCTGGAAGCGGTGCGCGGCGGCGCGGGCGCGGGCAAGCAGTTCCGAGGCGGTCAGGGAGCGGCCGTTCGCCGTGACCACCGGTCGGTCGCCGCCCGAGGCCACCATCTCGAGAATCATGGTTATATTCATGAGAATGCTATTCTCGTCTCACTAGAGCGCTGTTCGCAAGAGAGGAAATCCTTGATGCAGATCAGTGGGAGCTCCGCGGTGGTCGTCGGCGGGGCGGGCGGCCTGGGCGAGGCCACCGTCCGTCGACTGCACGCGGCGGGAGCGAAGGTCGTCGTAGCCGATCTGGCCGATGAGAAGGGCAAGGCCCTGGAGCAGGAGTTGGGTGTGCGCTATGTGCGCACCGACGCCACCTCCGAGGACGATGTCCAAGCCGCGCTGGCCGAGGCGGAGTCGGCGGGACCGCTGCGGATCTCGGTGGACGCGCACGGCGGCCCGGCGAGCGGTGGCCGGCTCGTCGGCAAGGACGGCTCGCCCCTCGACCTCGCGGGCTTTCGCACGACGATCGACGTGTATCTCACCGGCGTGTTCAACGTGATGCGGCTGACCGCGGCCGCCATCGCCCGCCAGGAGCCCGCAGAGGGCGGCCGGGGCGTCATCGTCAGCACGGCCTCGATCGCCGCGTACGAGGGCCAGATCGGCCAACTCCCGTACGCAGCCGCCAAGGGCGGGGTCGTCAGCATGACCCTGGTCGCCGCCCGCGACCTCTCCCCGCTCGGCATCCGGGTCGTCACGATCGCGCCGGGCACGTTCAACACGCCGGCCTACGGCAAGGCGGGCGACCAGTTGGAGGCCTACTGGGGGCCGCAGATCCCGTACCCGAAGCGCATGGGGCTGCCGGTCGAGTACGCGGGTCTCGTGCAGCACATCGTCGAGAACGACTATCTCAACGGCGAGGTCGTCCGGCTCGACGGCGCCCTCCGGTTCCCGCCGAAGTGAGTGAAGTGACCGATCTGAGTGGCCCGTTGAAGGGCAAGGTCGCGTTCGTCGCGGGCGCCAGCCGCGGTATCGGCCGTACGGTCGCGCTGGCGCTCGCCGAGGCGGGCGCCTCGGTTGCCGTAGCCGCGCGTTCCGAGCAGGAAGGTCGGCTGCCCGGGACGATCCACTCGGTCGCGGACCGGATCGTCTCGGCGGGCGGACGCGCCCTGCCCCTGCCCTGTGACGTGAGCGACGAGGCGTCGGTCGACGCGGCCGTCGCCGCCACGGTCGCCGAGTTCGGCGGCATCGACATTCTCGTCGCCAACGCCGGGGTGCTGTGGCTCGGCCCGGTCGAGTCGACACCGCTCAAGCGCTGGCAGCTGTGTCTGGACGTCAATCTGACCGGGGTTTTCCTGGTGACCCGCGCGGTGATCCCGCACGTACGCGCGCGTGGCGGTGGCTCGTTGATCGCCGTGACGACCGGCGGGGTGAGCATGACGGACCGGGGCGCCAACGCGTACTGGGTGTCCAAAGCGGCGGTCGAGCGCCTCTACTTGGGGCTCGCCGCCGACCTGCGGAAGGACAACATCGCGGTGAACTGCCTTGCTCCGTCACGGGTGGTGCTCACGGAGGGCTGGCAAGCGGGTGGCGGTGGCCGGGAGATTCCTCCGGAGATGGTGGAGCCGCCGGAGGCGATGGCAAGGGCCGCCGTCCTCCTCGCGGGCCAGGACGCCACCGGGATCACAGGGACCGTCCAGCGCTCAGAATCCCTTTCCTGAGCGGCAGTTGGGCCTACAGGCGGGGCGCGGCGGCGAGTCGGAGTGCGGGGTCCACGCGATTGATCGGCATCATCCAGGGCACCCGGCAGGCAACAGCGCAGCCACCGGGATCACGCGTGGCTCGCCCTCCACCAGTAGGGATACATCAGATGCTTGCATTCGTGGCTGCCGCGCTCTTCCTCATCGCCTTCATCATCCGTGTCACCGAGACGTCGACCCAGCTGATCTTCAGCCCGACGAGCCTCATGCTGCTCGGACTCGCCTTCCTCGCCGCGCACTCGGCCGGCGTGGGTTCCGGCTGGTCCACCCGAAGTGGCGGACGTCGGCGCTGAGGAAGCCGTGGCCGGCCGGTCACCGGCCGGCGCGCTCCCGCACCGCCGCACAGACCCCACCGTCGACGAGAACGTCGATTCCGGAAACGAAAGCGGCCTCGTCCGACAGCAGGAACGCCACCGCAGCCGCGACGTCCTCGGCCCGGCCCACCCGCCCGAGCGGCGTCTGCTGCACAAGAGCCGCCATGGCGGGCTGAGCCGAGGCCTCCTGCTGCCCCTGAGGGGTGTCGATGACGCCCGGCGAGACGGAACACACCCGGGCACCGTACGGCCCGAGCCGCACCGCCTCCTTCCGTACGAACCGGTGCACTCCGTGCTTGGCCCACGCGTACGCGAGACCGGTGTTCTCGACGGCCGGCCCGAGAGCGTCCCGCAGCCGGTCGAGAAAGTCGTCCCGCAGCGGATCGTCGAGGATCGCGGCTACGACGGGATCGGCCTCCAGATTGCCGAGGAGCGGGGCCATCGAGGCGAAGCACACCATCGCCGTCCCCTCAGTGACGAGCGGGCGGAGCGCATCGGCGAGGCGTGCGGTGCCGACAAGGTCGACTTCGAAGATGCGCCGCCAGTCGGCCATGGTGGGCGAGATCCCGGCAGCGTGGGAGACGGCCCTGAGAGTGCCCAATTCGGCTACTCGTGCCGCGAGTTGGGCCAGTCCTGTCGTATCGGTGATGTCGAGGACGAACGGCTCGACCTCGACCTCCTCGTCGGCGGCGGCCAGTTCCTTCGCCGCGGCGGTCACGGCCAGTTCGTCCCGGTCCACCAGCAGCAGCGTGTCCACCAGGTCGGTGAGCCGCCGCGCGCAGGCCAGTCCCATGCCGCGCCCGGCGCCGGTCGCGATGCCTACGGTCGTCATACGTCCCCTCCTCCGTGACTCCAGAGCTTCTCCAGCCCCGGTTGTGCCACCCGGTCCACGAGTTCCACGAGCAGTCCGCTCGGGGCGCGCAGGAAGGCGAAGGGTGCGCCACCTGAACCGGCCCGGGTCGCCTCGGTCGTGAAGCCCTGACGGGTCAGTTCGGCCGCGTCCGCTGCGACATCGTCGGACCAGTAGCCGACGTGGTGCACGCCTCCGCCTGCCACCGGTTCCCACAGCGTTCCCGGGACACGTCGGACGATCTCGAGTCGGGGCAGTGTCCGGGAGTACGCGCAGCTGATGTCGAGAACGGCGTTTCCGTTCGGCAGCGTCAGCGGAACCGCCCCTCCGATCTCGGCGCACCACTCGTACCCGAACGCCGCCGAGAACTCGGCCAGCGCCCCCTCGAAGTCCTCGACGACAAGCCCGAGATGGAACTGGTCCTCGGCCCTCATGACTCCCCCACCACCCCGGAAACATCATGTTCACCCAGGCGGGGCGGCGGCCCGTAGTCGGGCTCGTACCCCTCGACCCGCACGGAACTGCGCACCAGCCGAAAGTCCCCTGCCGTCACCACGGCCTCCGGCGTGGCCGCCAGCGCCTGCGGCAGCGTCCGTACGGCGGCAGCCGGCACCCCGAGCGGACGCAGCCGCGCCTCCCAAGCCACGGCGGTGTCGCCCGCCAGGGCATCCGTCACAGCGGCCAGCACCTCCTCGCGCCGCTCAGCGCGTTCGGCCATGGTGGGGAATCCCTGGACGCCGGCCTCGGCGGCGAAGGACTTCCAGAAGCCGTCATGGGTGATGAAGAGCGCCAAGTAGCCCTCGGCGGTGGGAAAGAGCTGGGCCGGCACGTAGTAGGAGTGCGCGCCGAGCGGGAGTCGGCGCGGCTCCACACCCTCGTTGAGATAGGCGGAGGCGCGGTAGTTGAGCTGAGACAGCATCACATCCCGCAAGGACACCTCGACTTGGCCTCCACGCCCGGAGACTACCTGGGCGAGGAGCCCCAACGCGGCAGTCAAACCGGAGGAGTTGTCCGCCGAGGAGTAGCCGGGCAGGGTCGGTGGCGCGTCCGGGTCGCCGGTGAGGGCGGCAACGCCCGTGGCGGCCTGGACGACGTAGTCGAAGGCGGGTTCGTCGCCCGCCTCCAGCCCGTATCCGGTGAGCGCGACGCACACGATCCGCTCGTTCCACTTCCGTATCACGTCGTACGTCAGGCCCAGTCGGTGGATCGCCGACGGTTTGAGGTTGACGAGCAACGCGTGGGCGTCGGCGACGAGTTCACCGAGTCGGGCCTGTCCGTCGTCGGTCGTGAGGTCGAGGCGGATACTGCGCTTGCCACGGTTGAGGCTGGCGAAGTAGGCGTCGCTCACCTGGCGGGAGATGTCCCCGCCCGGCGGTTCGATCTTGGTGACCTCGGCGCCGAGGTCGGCGAGCATCATCGTGGCGTAGGGGCCGGCCAGCATGTGGCCGACCTCCAGGATGCGGATGCCGTCGAGCGGTCCGGCCGTCATCGCAGGTCCGCGGCGAGGGCGGCGAGCATGTCGCGGGTGCGGTACTTGGAGGCGACCAGTTCGTCGCGGGTGTCGCCGATGGGCAGTAGCCGTACCGAAAGGTCGGTGACCCCGGCGTCCGCGAACCGCTGGAAGCGGGCGGCAATGGCGTTCTCGTCGCCCGCCGCGCACAGATCGCCGATGTCGCGGGCGTCGCCGTACTCGAGGACCCGTTGGTAGTTGGGCGAGATCTCGGCCTCGCCGAGGATGCGGTTGGCGCGCTCGCGGGCCTCGTCGACCCGGTCGGGGCTGCACAGGCAGACCGGGATGCCCGCGACGATCCGGGGTGCCGGGCGTCCGGCGCTCTCGGCGGCCTTGGTGATGCGGGGGACGACGTGTTCGGCGACCGCGCGTTCGTCGGCCATCCACAGCACGGTCCCGTCGGCCCGTTCCCCGGCGAGGCGCAGCATGACCGGGCCGAGGGCCGCGAGCAGGACCGGCAACGGGGAGACGGGGGCGAGCGTGAGCGGGTTGTGGACGGTGAAAGTGTCGTTCTCGACATCGACCATGTCCGTTCCGCCGAACGCGGCGTCCAGGACGTCCAGGTAGTCACGGGTGAGGGCGGCCGGTTTCTCGTACGGCAGTCCCAGCATGTCCCGGATGATCCAGTGGTGGGACGGTCCGAGGCCCAGTGCGAGCCGTCCGCCCGCCGCGGCCTGGGTCGAAATCGCCTGCCGGGCAAGGGCGATGGGGTGCTGGGCCTGCAACGGCACGACAGCGGTGCCGAGTTCGATCCGCTCGGTGCGCGCGCCCATCAGCGCGACGGCGGTGAGCGCGTCGAAGTCGGTCGGGATCTGCGGCACCCACACGGTGTCGAAGCCCGCTTTCTCGGCCCATGTCACGTCGTCGATCATCCGCGTGATCTTGCGGACCGAGTCACCGCGCTCGGGCCCGATCATCACTCCGATACGCACGCTGCCTCCAGGTATTCGGGTAGCCGCCGGGTCATGGCGAGGTGACGGATGTCAGGGCGCGCATCTTGGCCACGAGGGCGTCGAGCGGCGTGCCCGTGGGGAAGACCGCGACGGCTCCCGCCGAGAGCAGCTTCGGTACGTCGGCCGGTGGGATGGTGCCGCCCACCACGACGGCGATGTCCTCGGATCCCGTGGCGCGCAGGGCCTCGATCACGCGGGTGGTGAGCGCGAGGTGCGCGCCGGAGAGGATGCTGAGGCCGACGACGGCGACGTCCTCCTGGACGGCGACGGCCACGATGTCGTCGACGCGTTGCCGGATGCCGGTGAAGATCACCTCGAAGCCCGCGTCGCGCAGCGTCCGCGCGACGATCTTGGCCCCGCGGTCGTGTCCGTCGAGCCCCGGTTTGGCGACCAGTACGCGGGCGTTCATCAGAACACCACCGGCTGCTGGAACTCGCCCCAGACCGCCTTGAGCGCGGCGACCATCTCGCCGACCGTGCAGTAGGCGTTGGCGCAGTCGATCAGGATGGGCATGAGGTTCTCGGTACCTTCCGCGGCACGGGCCAGTTCGGCGAGACGCTGCCGTACGAGAGCTGCGTCTCGGGTGGCCTTGACGTCGGCGAGCCGTTTCAGCTGCCGGTCGCGGCCCTCCGCGTCGAGTTCGTACGTGGCGAGGTCGGGCGGTGGTTCGTCGGAGACGAAGCGGTTGACGCCGACCACCGGCCGGGTGCCCGCCTCGACCTCGCGGTGCAACTGGTAGGCCTCGTCGGCGATGAGGGTCTGCAGATAGCCGTCCTCGATGGCGCGGACCATGCCGCCGTAGCGCTCCAGGTCGTCCATGATCTCGACGATGCGGGCCTCGGTGGCGTCGGTGAGCGCCTCGACGAAGTACGAGCCGCCGAGCGGGTCCGCGACCCTGGTAACGCCCGTCTCATGAGCGAGAATCTGCTGCGTGCGCAGCGCGAGCGTCGCCGACTCCTCGCTGGGCAGGGCGAACGGCTCGTCCCAGGCGGCCGTGAACATCGACTGGACGCCGCCGAGGACGGAGGCGAGCGCCTCGTAGGCGACCCGGACGGTGTTGTTCTGTGCCTGGGGCGCGTAGAGCGAGGCGCCTCCGGCCACGCAGCCGAAGCGGAACATGGCCGCCTTGTCGCTGCCCGCCCCGTACCGCTCGCGCACGATGGTCGCCCAACGCCTGCGCCCTGCACGGTACTTGGCGATCTCCTCGAAGAAGTCGCCGTGCGTGTAGAAGAAGAAGGAGACCTGCGGGGCGAACTGATCGATCGTCATACGGCCCCGGGCCAGCACCGTGTCGCAGTAGGTGACCCCGTCGGCGAGCGTGAAGGCCATCTCCTGTACGGCGTTGGCGCCGGCGTCGCGGAAGTGCGATCCGGCGACCGAGATCGCATTGAAGCGCGGTACCTCGGCCGCGCAGAACTCGATGGTGTCGGCGATGAGCCGGAGGGAGGGTTCGGCCGGCCAGATCCAAGTGCCCCTGGACGCGTACTCCTTGAGGATGTCGTTCTGGATCGTCCCGGTGAGTTTCGCGCGTGGCACGCCTGCCCGTTCGGCGGCGGCGACGTAGAAGGCGAGCAGGATCGCGGCCGTGCCGTTGATGGTGAAGCTGGTGCTGATCTTGTCGAGGGGGATGCCCTCGAAGAGGATCTCGGCGTCGGCGAGCGTGTCGACGGCGACGCCCACCCGGCCTACCTCCTCGCCGACTTCGGGGTCGTCGGAGTCGTAGCCGCACTGGGTGGGCAGGTCGAGCGCCACGGAGAGTCCGGTGCCGCCCTGTTGGAGGAGGTAGTGGTAGCGGCGGTTGGAGGACTCGGCGGTGCCGAAGCCGGAGTACTGGCGCAGCGTCCACAGCCGTCCCCGGTAGCCGGTGGCGTAATTGCCGCGCGTGAAGGGGAAGTTGCCCGGCGCGGGTGGCTCGGCGGCGATGTCGTCGGGGCCGTAGACCGGTTTGAGGGGCAGGCCGGACGCGGTCCGGACGAGGTCGTCGCCCTGGGGCGGTGTGGGAGGCGTCATCGCAGGAGGTCCTTCATCACCTTTCCGGTGGCGTTCAGCGGCAGTTCCGTCAGGAACTCCACCGTCCGGGGCACCTTGAACCCGGCCATCCGGAGCCGGCTCCACTCGATCAACTCGTCGGCGGTCAGCGGCTGTCGGAGGACGACGAAGGCCTTGCCGACCTGTCCCATCCGTTCGTCCGGTACGCCGATCACGGCGGCCTGGGCGACCGCCGGGTGTTCCATCAGGAAGCCCTCGATCTCGGCCGGGTAGGCGTTGAAGCCGCCGACGATGAACATGTCCTTCTTGCGGCCGACGATCCTCAAGTAGCCGCGCTCGTCGAGCGTTCCGAGGTCCCCGGTGTGCAACCAGCCGTCCTCGTCGATGGCTTCGGCGGTGGCGTCGGGGTCGTTGAAGTAGCCGCGCATCACGCTGTAGCCGCGGACCAACACCTCGCCGTCGTCGGCGATTTCCACCTCGACGCCGTCGCAGGGGGTGCCGACGGTGGTGGCGATGTCCTCGAAGGAGTCGCCGGGCCGGGTGGCCGTCGCTGTCCCCGCCTCGGTCAGGCCGTAGCCCGTCATGATCGAGGTGAAGGGCAGTTCGGTCATCACCCGGCGGATCAGTTCAACGGGGATGTCGGCGGCTCCGGTGACCGCAACTCGCAGTGAGGACAGGTCTCTTGAGCCGCGGTCGGTGAGCAGGGAGTGGTAGAGCGTGGGCGGGCCGGGCAGGACCGTCACCTTCTCGCGCTCGACGAGGTCGAGGACGTGGTCCACGTCGAAGACGGGCACGGGCAGGATGGTCATGCCGCGGATGAGCGAGGCGACCATGCCCGCCTTGAAGCCGAAGATGTGGAAGAACGGGTTGACGATCAGATAGCGGTCGCCCTCCCTGACCCCGGCCAGGTCGCACCACTCCGCGTACAGCCGGAGTGTCTGGGCGTGGGTCATCAGGACGCCCTTGGGCCGGCCGGTGGTGCCCGAGGTGAAGACGATGTCGCTGACCTGCTCGCCGGCCACCTTCCGTTCGAAGGGTGAACCGCTCGCCAGGAAGCCGGACTTGAGGTCGATGACCGGGACACCGGGCGGTGCCTTGAAGTCCAGGCCGAGGAAGCCCTCCTGGACGAGAACGGCCTTCGCACCGCTGCGCACGATGATGTCGTGCGCCTCGTCCGACTTGAAGCGGGTGTTGACGGGCACCACCACACCGCCCGCGGTCATGAGACCGAAGGCGGCGATGATCCACTCGGCGGAGTTGGGCGCCCAGATCGCGACCCGGTCGCCCTGCTCCACCCCGGCCGACGCGAACGCACCCGCAGCCACACGCACCCGCTCGACCAGCTCGGTGAACGTGAGGCGGAGCGGGCCGTCCACCACGGCTTCGGCGTCACCGAAGCGGTCGGCCGCGCTCAGCACCATCTGCGGGATGCTCTCCCAGGTCATACGCCGATCAACCGGGCGAGGTTGCCGCCCATGATCTTGGCCTGGTCGGCCTCCTTCATGCCCTGGAGCGCGTCGATGTAGGAGACCGGGTCGGCGAGGCCCTCGGGGTGTGGGTAGTCGGACCCGAACAGGACGCGCTCGACTCCGACGACCTCGGAGAGGGCGGCCATGTCCTCCTCCCAGAACGGGCTGATGTGGATCCGCTTCCTGACCTCTTCGACCGGGTCGCCCAGGAAGCCCTTCGGCTGCTTCTTGTAGGTGCTGGCCAGTTGGTCGAGCAGCGGCAGCAGCCAGGAAGAGCCGTTCTCGATGACCGAGACCTTCAGTTCCGGGAAGCGGAACAGGGCTCCGTGGCAGACCCAGGACGCGACCGCGTCGGTGACCGGGCGCCACTCGGACATCATCCGGAAGACCTGCGCCTGGAACGGCGTCATCTCCTGGCTCTTGCCCTCCCAGTCGCTGGAGTAGCGCGAGTAGCCGCTGTCGGAGGAGTGCATGGCGACCAGCACACCCGCCTCCTCGACGCGCTTCCAGAACGGGTCGAACTCCGGCAGCGCGAAGGACCGCGAGCCGCCGTAGCCGGGGACCGGGGCGGGCCGGATGAGAATCGCCCTCGCTCCGCGCTCCAGGCACCACTCCAGTTCGGCGATCGCCTTGTCCAGGATCGGCAGGCTGATCACCGGGGTGGTGAAAATGCGGTTCTTGTAGTTGAACTGCCAGGTCTCGTGCAGCCATTGGTTGAGGGCGTGCACGACGACGTGGATCAACTCCGGGTCGTCCCGCATGCGTTCCTCGACCAGGCTGGCGAGTGTGGGGAACATCAGGGTCTGCTGGATGCCCAGGTCGTCCATGAGTGCCAGGCGTGGGCCGGGCTCGCGGAACGCCGGGATCGACCGCATCGGCTCGCCGAACAGCTCCCGGTGCGACTTGCCCTCCGGGTTCCCCTCGCGGAAGTAGTCCTCCCACGCGCCGGGCCTGGCGACGACCTCGAAGGTGGGGTTGGGGATGTAGTCGCTGATCTGACCGCGGATGGCGATCTTCGTACGGCCCTTCACCTGCACGTACTGGATGGCGCTCGCGTACTGCTTGGGCAGGTACCGAGTGAGCGCATCCTCCGTCTCGTAGAGGTGGTTGTCCGCGTCGAACAGTGGATACGGCGGCACGCGCGATGGCATGAGATCCTCCTTCGCAGATTGCGAGAATCCTATTCTCACTCTTGATGGGCGGCAATATCCTTGCGGAGAACGAACTTCTGGACCTTGCCGCTGGCGGTCCGTGGGAAGTCCTCGACGAGGTGCAGTTCCTCCGGCCACTTCTGGCGGGCCAGGCCCGCCGCGGCGAAGTGGGCGCGGAGATCGTCGAGGGTGGGTTCGGGGTGACCGGGCCGCAGTCGTACGACGGCTGCCGCGTGCTCTCCGAGGCGGGCGTCCGGGGCGGCCACGACCGCGGCCTCGGCGACGCCCGGCAGGGCGAGGAGAACCTCCTCCACCTCCAGCGCGCCTATGTTCTCGCCGCCGCGGATGATGATGTCCGCCTTGCGGTCGGTGATGGTGAGGTAGCCGTCCTCGTCGAGCACCCCGATGTCGCCGGTGCGGTACCAGCCGTCCTCGTCGAAGGCCCGCTCGGTGAGAGCGGGATCGGTGTAGCCCAGGCACAGGTCCGGGCCGCGGCTGAGGATCTCGCCGTCGTCGGCCAGCCGGATCTCCACCCCGTCGAGCGCGTCGCCGTCCGTGTAGAGGCGCTTGTCCTCGGGCGCGGTGTGGGCCGAGGCGGTGATCGAGGGGTGCTCGGTGCTGCCGTAGGCGCGGAAGACCGTGATGCCGAGGTCGGCGAGGCGCCTTGTCACCGCGTTCGGTACGCCCGCGCCGCCGAGGCCCGCGTATTTCATGCGCGCGAGGTGGGCGGGCGTGAAGTCGGGGTGGCCGAGGAGGCTCGTCATGTAGTAGGCGGCGCCGCCTCCGACGGTGAGGCCGTCGCGGGCCATCAACTCCAGGGCGAGGCCCGGGTCCCAGGTGTCGGCGAGGTTCACCGGGGAGCCGTCGAGGACGGGGATCAGGAAGGCGTTGACCATGCCGATGAAGTGGCCGACGGGTGCGGAGGTGAGCTGGTCGCCGCGGTCGGGCGGGTAGCGGCCGGCCAGTTGGCGGGTCTCGAAGCCCAGGGTCTGGTGACTGTGCACAACACCCTTGGGGTCTCGGGTCGTTCCGGAGGTGAAGGCGATCAGCGCGGGCGCGGACGGGTCCGTCGGTACGACGCCGGGCAGCGGTTCGTCGGCGAGCAGGTCGTCGAAGTCCCGGCCCACGACGCCGACCACGGGGACCTTCGCGCTCAGCTCGGGGTCGTAGCGGAGATGTCCGAACCGGTCGGCGGTGACGAAGACCTTGGGCTCGACGGTCTCCAGGATGTAGCCGACTTCCTTGCGTCCGTAGAAGTGGACGATCGGCACCACGACCGCGCCGAGGAAAGCCGAGGCCCAGAAGACCGCCGCCGCCTCCATCCAGTTGGGCAGTTGGAGCGCCACGACGTCACCGGGGCGGACACCGCGTTCGCGCAGGCCGGCGGCGAGTCGGCGGGCCGTCAGTTCGACCTCGCCGAAGGCGCCTTCCCAGGGCCGTACCGCCGAGTGCACCCGGAACGCGGTTCCCGGGGCGGCCGTCAGTCCCCGCGTCAGCAGGTCACCGATCGTCTCCCTGGTCCACCAGCCCTCCGCTTCGTAGCGGTCGACGAGTTCAGCGGGGATCGTTCGCACGACAGGAACTTCCTCTCGTCATTGAGAATTGCACTCTCTCAGAGCGAGAAGGTAAATTCCATACATGGGACGAGACCACGGGTTCCACCCGGTGCGGATCACACGGATCATCCAGGAGACGCCCGACACACGGACGTACGTACTCGACGCGCCCTTCCCGTACCGGGCGGGCCAGTTCGTGACGATCAAGGCCTGTGGCACGCTGCGCAGTTACTCCATGTCCAGTTCGCCGGAGACGGACGCCGAGTTGATGACGACGGTGAAGCGGGTTCCGGGGGGCCTGGTGTCCAACTGGATGCACGACCACCTGGCACCCGGCGATGTCGTCGAAACCACGCTCCCCGCAGGGGTGTTCTGTCTGAGAGAGGGTGGCGAGGCCCGCGAAGTCGCCGCTCCGGTGGTGGCGTTCTGCGGGGGCAGTGGGATCACCCCGATCCTGTCGCTCGCCAAGTCGGCGCTGGCCGGCACCGGGCGTCCGGTGCGGGTGCTGGCCGCCGACCGGGACGCCGGCTCCGTCATCTTCGCCGCCGCGCTGGGCGAGTTGGCCGAGCGCTATCCGGACCGGTTCGAGGTCCGGCACCACCTCGACGACCGGCTGGGGTTCGTCACCGCCGACCAGATACGGGAGTTCGCGGGTGGCGACGCCGACGCGGATTTCTACCTCTGCGGACCCGCGCCCTTCATGGAGTTGGTGGAGAACGCGCTTCTCGCCCATGGAGTCGCCCCGGAGCGGATCTTCGTCGAGCGGTTCGCGCAGGCCGCCGATCCACCACCGGCGGACGCTCCCGAACAGGAGGGCACCGTCACACTCGTGCTCTCCGGCAAGCGGCACACGCTCGCGCAGCGCTCCGGCGAGACGTTTCTGGAGAGCGCGCGTCGGGGAGGTCTGGCCCCGCCGTTCTCCTGCGAGGCGGGCAACTGCGCCACCTGTATCGCCCAAGTCACCGAGGGCGAGGCCAAGATGCGCGTCAACAACGCGCTCGACGAGGACGAGGTCGCCGAGGGCTGGGTCCTGACCTGCCAGGGCGAGCCGACCACGCCGCACGTCACTGTCGAATACGAGGACTGAGGCCATGGACGTAGATCTCGAACTCGACGAGGGTCTGGCGGTCGTCACCATCGACCGCCCGCAGGCCCGCAACGCCATCGCCCCGACCACGATGGACGAACTGGACAAGGTGCTCGACGCGGCCGCGGGCGCCAAGGCGCTGGTCATCACGGGCGCCGGCGACCGGGCGTTCGTCTCGGGCGGGGATCTGAAACAGCTGAGTGCGATCCGCACCGAGGAGGACGCGATGGCCATGGCCCTGCGGATGAGGGGGATCTGCGATCGCATCGCGGCCTTCCCCGGACCGGTGATCGCCGCGTTGAACGGGCACGCGTTCGGCGGCGGCGCCGAGGTCGCGGTGGCCGCCGACATCCGGGTCGCCGCCGACGACATCAGGATCGGCTTCAACCAAGTCGCGCTGGCCATCATGCCCGCGTGGGGCGGCGCCGAGCGGCTCGCCCAACTCGTGGGCAAGGGGCGGGCGTTGATGCTCGCCGGTGCCGGGACCGTGCTCGACGCGGCCGAGGCCCAGCGCGTCGGACTGCTCGAACTGGTGCTGCCCCGCGCCGACTTCGCCGAGGGCTGGCGCACCCTGGCCAGATCCCTCGCGACCAATCCGGCGCGGGAGATCAAACGCGTGATGAGCGGAGCCGTCCCGGAGGAGGAGGCGGCCCGCGCCTTCGCCCGCCTCTGGGTGTCCGACGAGCACTGGCAGGCAGCGGAGAGGGTGATGTCCCGTGGGTGACACACGAGTTGGGGCGACCGGGGCGGGCGCCGACCTGGCCGACGTACGAGCGGACACGGATCGTGCGGCAGCCGGCGACGGGCGGGTGCGGGTCGAGTCGAGCCCGGTCGGGCAGATCGTACGGCCGCCGGACGCGACCGATCTCGTGATCCTGTATCTGCACGGGGACCGGCAGTTGTCGGGTTCGCCGGAGTCGGCGGTGGACCTGGCCGAGCGGCTCGCGCTGCGGACGGGGGCTGTTGTGGTGTGCCCGCGCTACCGGTCGTCGTTCCCGGGGGCGTTGGACGACGTGCATGCCGTGTACAGCTCGTGCCAGGCCCGTGGTCCGGTCGCATTGGCGGGTGAGCGGTTGGGGGCCGGGCTCGCGGCCTCGCTGCTGGTGCGGCTGCGGGACATGGGGGCGCAGCAGCCGGACTGCGCGGTGTTGAGTTCGGCGCTGCTCGATCTGACCTTGGACGCGCCGAGTCTGCTGTTCAACGCGGCGGCCGATCCGGGCTTCGACATCGACGAACTCCGGTTGCACGCGGCCCGGTTCGCGGGCGGCGCCGACCGGACCAACCCGCTGCTGAGCCCGCTGCACGCCAACCTGCACGGGCTGCCGCCGATCCAACTCCTGGTCGCCGGTACCGATCCGCTGCTGGACGACTCCCTGTCGTTCGCCGCCCGCGCGGCCCACTCCGGTGTCACGGTGGATCTTCGGGTACGGCCGGACGCGGTGAGTCTGCATCCGGAGAGCGTGACGGCGATGGCCGATTTCATACAGGCGTGGGCCCGAGCAGCACGCCCATGACGTCGCGGATGATCTCGGGGTAGTCGGTCTGCTCCTCGTCGAGCATCCACTGCTGCTGGACCCCTTCGAGCATCGCCACCACGGCGGTGGCGGCGGCTCGGGGGGTCAGGCCGCTGGGGACGCGGTCGCCGTAGAGCGCGGTGAGGTGCTCGACGGTCTGGTCCTGGATAGTCCGGTAGTAGTCGTGGCAGAACCGCTGTGCCTCGTCGCTGCCGGTGACGCCCTCGGCCACGAGAACGCTGTGGATCTGGGCGAGACCGGGGTTCTTGTGGTCGTAGGTGATGACCTCGGCGAGCAGTCCGGGCAGGTCCTCGCCGGCGTCCGTGTGGAGGGCGGCGAGGTGTTCGCGGGCGAGGTCCTCGCGGAGCTGGACGAGGGCGAGGAGAAGCCGCTTCTTGCTCGGGAAGTAGTGCAGTACGCCCTGTCTGGTCAGGCCGGCGCGCTCGGCCACGGCGTCGATGGAGGCCTTCTTGTAGCCCCGCTCGGCGAACACCGCCAGCGCGGCGACAAGGATCTCCTCGTGTCGGGTCGTCGTCATTGAGCACCCCTTTTCCACCACGGCAACACCCACGTGACATTACGGTTGCCGTCGCGATCGGGCGAGTCTTCCGGCCATCACGAAACCATTGACCGTCCAGCGGTGCCGGAGACGTCGTCCCGGTCGGGAGGGTGTGGTGGGTGCACGGGTCCGATGGTGCCGTCGGCGATGTGCGGCATGCGGAACGGGCTGCCGCCAGGCCCGGACACTGGGGCCCGGGCCTGGCGGCAGCCCGCCGTACGGTTCGGCTCACGCACCCCCGGACGGCGGCTCGAAACCGGAGACGATCACGACGTTGGTGTCGGCCGCGGCCTGCCGCAGCGGCTTCGCGCGTTCGTACGCCTCCGACTCGTACCAGGCTCTCGCCGCTTCCACCGAAGCGAATTCGAGGACGACGGTACGGTCGCCGTGCCACTCGCCCTCGAGGAGTTGCGGCCGACCGTCCACGGCGAGGACGGAGGCTCCGCCCTGGGCCATCGACGGGCCGGCCGCCCGGCTGTAGGCGTCCATCCCGGCCGGGTCCTTGATGGACTCGGTCAGGATGACGTACCCCTTGGGCATCCGTTCTCCTCAGTTCAGCGTGATCGCACGCTCGGGGCAGCTACCGACGGCCGTGCGGACCTGGTCCTCGTACTCGGCGGGGACCTCGGGGGTCAGCACCTCGGCATAGCCGTCGTCGGTCAGGTCGAACACCTCGGGGCAGATCGACCAGCAGATCCCGTGACCCCGGCAACGGTCCGTGTCGACGACGGCTTTCATCGGGCGGGCTCCTCGGATTCCTCGGCGAGCGTGAACTCCAGGTTGAGATGGGTGAGTCCGCGCAGGATGTACGTCGGCAGGTAACGGAAGTTCCGTGCGTCGGCAGGGCCGTGCACGCTCTCCGAGATCCTGATGTCCGTCGTACGGTCGAGCATGCGCTCGATGCCCACCCTGCCCTCGGCGCGGGCCAGCGGGGCGCCGGGGCAGGTGTGGGGACCGCGGCCGAAGGCGAGGTGGTGCCGGGCGTTGGCGCGGGCCGGGTCGAAGGTCTCGGGGTCCTCGAAGTGGCGCGGGTCCCGGTTCGCCGCGCCGTTGAGGACCATGAGGGTGGTGCCGGCGGGGATGTCGACGCCACCGACCGTGGAGGGTACGCGGGACAGCCGGAAGTCACCCTTGATCGGGCTCTCCGTGCGCAGCACCTCTTCGATGAAGTTCGGGATGCGGTCGCGCTCGGTCCGCAACAGGTGCTGCAGATCGGGGTCTTCGGCGATCAGCAGGAGGGCGTTGCTCAGCAACCGGACGGTGGTCTCCTGGCCGGCCGCGAAGAGATTGGTGGCGACGCGGGCCACGTCGGCGACATCGGGGGTCGAGCCGTCGGGGAACTTCGCGGTGGCGAGGCCGGTGATGACATCCTCGCGGGGTTCGCGGCGGCGCTCCTCGACGTAGGCCGAGAACTGCGCGTACAGGTACTCCAGCGGCGAGTGCGTGACCTCGCCGTCGGTGCTCCCGATGCCGCCCCGCGGCTGGTGTTCGAGGCCCTCGACGAACGTGTTGCGGTCCTCGTCGGGCACGCCGAGGAGATCGGCGATGACCCGCAGGGTGAAGGGCCCGGCGAAGCCGCTGATGAAGTCGCCCTCGCCGGCCGCGAGATACGCGTCGAGCTGGGCGTCGGCGAGGTGCCACATCGACGCCTCGTTCTCCTTGAGGCGGCGCGGGGTGATCAGCCGCATCAGCAGTCCGCGGTGGTCCGTGTGCAGCGGCGCGTCGAGCGTCGGCAGCTGGTCGCTGAACGGGAGCTGGTCGCGGTACTGCTCGATCAGCGCGCTGACGTCGACGTCCCCTTCGAGCGGGACCGGGAACCCGGGGAACGGCCCGGTGACCGAGATACAGGACGAGAAGGTGTCGGCGTCGTTGAGGACCTGTATCGCCTCGTCGTATCCCGTCACCATCGTCACGTCGTGGTGGCTCTCGCGCAGCACCGGGCACTTCCCGCGCAAGGCCTCCAAATAGGGATAGGGGTCCGCGACGACCTCGTCGTCCTGGAAGAAGTCGATCGCCTCGAAGTCCTTCACGGTGTGTACGGTTCCCTTCCGTCACCAGTCTGACGACGAGCGACGATATCAATCTTCTCCTGTGACGAGAAGGTCGTTTTCACTTTCGTGGAGTGGGATTTGCGGAGGCCGTAAGGCGCCCTTGGCCCATGTGGTCGAGGGCCGCGTCGGCCGCCACCAGCACGGTGCCGGTCGCGGCGCCCGCCGATTCGGCGAGGTCGGCCAGCAGCCTGACGTCCTTGCGCAGCAGCGGTCCGGCGCGCTCCGCGAGGCGGTCCAGCGTGCCGCCCGCGGCCTTCACCCGGTCGAGCGCGAAGCTCGATCCGCTGCCGTGCAGCACGACTTCGGCGAGGGCACCACGGTCGATGCCGAACCCCGGTGCCAGAGCGAGTGTGTCAGCTGCGGTGGCCAAGTTGGCAGTGAACAAAAGGTTGTTGAGGAGTTTGGCGATCTGTCCCGATCCGAGCGCGCCCATGTGGACGACGGGATCGCCGAACGTCTCGAACACCTTGCGGCAATAGGCGACGGTGCCGGACTCGCCGCCCGCCATCACCAGCAGCCGGCCCTCGGCGGCCGCCTTTCCGCCGCCGCTGACGGGTGCGTCGACCACCGACACGCCGTGCGCCCGGGCGCGCTCGGCGAGCCGTCGGCAGGTGTCGGGGTGGACGGTGCTGTGCACGGCGATCACCCCGCCCCGGCGCAGCCCGGTCAGCACACCCTGCGAACCCGTGACGACCTGCTCGACATCGGCGTCGTCGACGACACAGACGCACACCAGGTCGCTGGCGGCGGCCAGTTCGACGGGAGACGCGGCCCGCCGCGCCGGCGTGTCCGCGAACGCGGCGAGCGCCGCCGGGCGACGCGCCCAGAGCGTCGTGACGAAGCCCGCCTCGACGATCCGGCGCGCCATGGGTGCGCCCTGACTGCCCAGCCCGATGAATCCGACGCGCATCAGCGGGCCTCCTGATCGACCGACTCGGGGGTGTTCTCGGACTCCGGCCGGGGCAGCGCCGCGTCGGACTCCGGGTCGGCTGCGCCCTCAGGCTCGGCCTCCGTCTCCGCGTCGCTCTGCGGCTCCGGTCGCCAGAACGTGCCCAGCAGTCCCCCGGTCGCCACCACGGCCGCGCCCAGCGCGATTCCGCCGCCGGTCCAGCCGGTGAGGTCGATGCCGGCGGCGTTGTCGACGGACCAGCGGCCGGGACCCAGTACCGCGAGCGCCAGGGCGACGACGGCGAGCGTGAGGACGTACTCGTAGCCGTCCTTGAAGACGAAGAACCCGTTGGGCCGGTGGGCGAGCAGTCCCGCGACCAGCATCACCGAGATCACGGCCGCGCAGGCGAGCGGGGTGAGGAGGCCGAGGATCAGCAGGACGCCCGCGCCGACCTCGGTGAACACGCTCATCCAGGCCTGCAACACGCCCTGTCTCAGGCCGAGTCCGGTGAACCAGCGGGCGGTGCCCTCGATGCGGCCACCGCCGCGCCAGTGATTGACCCCGTGCATGATCATGATCAGCCCTACGACCACGCGTACCAGCAGCAGTACCGCGACATCGGCGTCACTCATCCGGCCCTCCTCGGCAGACGGTCGATCCCGTCGTTGTCGTACCCGCCGTTCTCGTGTCCGAGAACGCACTCCTCGACGAAGGAGAGGATCTTCAGGTGGTATCCGGTCGCGGTGCGCCCGATGCTCAAGTTGTGGCCGCTGTCGGCCTGTTCCTCGGTGACGACTCTCGGGGAGTCGGTGAACAGGCTCGCGATGTCGGCCATGGCCTCGGGCCCGGAGCTCCACACGCGTTCGTGGTCGCCGAGCGTGTAGTGGACGGGAATCCTCACGCGGGCGGCGACTTCGGCGAACTCCAGTGGCCAGCGCCGAGCGACGGTCGCCTCGTACGGCGGCCCCGGGGACTGGATCCGGGGCGCGCCGATGACCTCGTCCGGGTACAGACGAGCCGGCTCCCACAGCAGGTCGCGCAGGCCGGGGCCGGACCGTCTCGGCACGGCCGGGTCACGTCGCCGGAAGTCGAGAATCTCGACAGCGTCGGGAGCGTGGTGGCGTCCGGTACCGGCGATCTCCAGGCCGAGAAGGTCGTTCCGGCGTTCGTCACCCGCCATGTGCACGCCCAGGGCGCAGCCGATCGAGTGCGCCCACAGGAACAGTCCCGCTCCGCGCGGACGTGAGGCGAGCAGCCGGTCCACGACTCCGTAGGCGAGGTCGACACGACGTGCGGGGGAAGCCATGCCCTCGCTGTACGGAGCCGAACTGCCGTATCCCGGACGGTCGATGGCGACGACGGTGAAGTCCAGTGCCGCCGCCGTGCGCAGGAGGGACAGGCGGGGCTGGTCCGGATAGTCGAAGTAGCTCGACGTGACCGCTCCCCCGTGCAGCGCGACGACGACGGCGCGCGGGTCGGGCACCTCGCTGAGCAACGCCGACATGGGGATGCCGTCGACGTCGACGACGCGTGAAACGACGTTCGCGGTGCGGGAGTTCATCCGTCCGCCCGGAAGAGAATCACGCCGCTGGGGGTGAGACCGCCGCTGCTCGCGACCGCCACTCGCGCGCCGGGTATCTGCCGCGCCCCGGCCGCGCCGCGCAGTTGGGTGATGGCCTCGTGGACCAGTCCCATGCCGTGAGTGCGTCCGTGGGAGAGCTGTCCGCCGTGGGTGTTCAGTGGCAGTACGCCGTCCCGTGCGATGTTCTTGCCTCCGTCCAGGAAGTCCTTGGCCTCGCCGATGCCGCAGAACCCCAACCCCTCCAGCCAGGAAAGACAGTTGAAGGTGAAGCCGTCGTACAGCTCGGCCACGTCGACGTCTTCGGGGCGCAGCGCGGTACGGGACCACAAGTGGGCGGACTGGCCGAGCACTTGGGGTTCGTGGGTGAGGGTGCTCTGGTCCCATTCGAGCCGTTCCAGGATCTGGGTGCCGACCGCCTCGACGAGGACGGGGGGTTGGGCGAGGTCCCGGGCCGCGTCCACCGCCGACACGATCACGGCGACCGCTCCGTCGCAGGGGACGTCGCAGTCGTAGAGGCCGAACGGGGTAGTGATGGGGCGGGCGTTGAGATAGTCGTCCATGGTGAGCGGGTCTCGGTAGACCGCCGTGGGGTTGAGTGCCGCGTTGGCCCGCTGGTTGAGCGCGATCCAGCCGAGACTCTCGCGGGTGGTGCCGTAGCGGTGGAAGTGGCGTTGGGCGTTCTGGGCGAGGGTGTGGGCGGCCGAGATCGCTCCGAACGGCTTCATCCAACCGTCCATCTTTCGCGGTGGGTCCTGGGCGATCCGGCCCCGGCGCACGAGTTCGCCGTACGACGCCTCCCAGACCGTGCGGAAGCACAGGACATGGCGGGCCAGGCCGCCCGCGACGGCGAGCATCGCGGAGATGAGGGAGCCGCCGGGGCCGAAGGTCTCTCCGCCGCCGTTGTACCAGGTCGGTTCGAGGCCGAGGGCGGACTCCAGTGCGGTGATTCCGCCTTCGCCGAAGCCGCCGTAGGGGCCGGCGCCGGGGTAGGTGGCGAGGCCGTCGATGTCGTCGGCGGTGAGGCCGGCGTCGGCGATCGCGCGTTCGCAGGCATGGACGGTCAGCGACACCGGCGGGACCATCAGGCGGCGGCCGATCTCCGACATGCCGATGCCGGTGATCGCGACCTTGTCCTCGAACTTCTCCGTGGTCACCATCGGCCGTACGCGCCGGGCGAGTTGGTGGGTCTCGACCTCGGCGAGCGGCAGGGGGTCCGTCGCCGGGCGTTCGCGTGCCGGGCGGAACAGGGGCAGCCAGGCGTCCTCGACCTGTTCGAAGACGACCTCCATCCGCATGCCCAACTCCAGTTCGTCCGGCGTGCATTGGACGGCGTTGGTGGTGAGCCGGACCCTGGGGTCCTCCTCCAGGGCGACCTGGGCCACGATGTAGGGCGCGGGCAGGCCGGGCAGGGCGAAGCGGTGGTTGACGGTGAAGCCGATCAGCGTCGCGTGGCCGGAGACGGCCCGGACGCCGATGTCGTGCCCGTGGCAGTACCGGCAGACCGGCTGCGGCGGATGGACGAGGGCCGCGCAGGACCCGCACTCCGCCACCCGCAGCCGGCCGTCCGCGCCGGAGGTCCAGAAGAACTCGTTCTCTTCTGTGACCACCGGGCCGGGACGCTGATGATCCGTCATGTGCCGATCCGTGCCGTGGACTTGCGGACGGTGACGGGTTCGGCGAGGCGCTGCTCGTCGCAGACCTTCTGCAGTTCGGCGAGGGTCTCGTCGAGTCCGGCGCCGAGCCGCTTGCCCGGGGTGAAGGTCGCCGGGAGGTGGCGCATGCCCTGGATGACACCGATGGTCTCGTAGTGCACAGCGCCTTCGGCGTCGCACCGGTAGTCGGGCATGCGGTCGAGTACGGCCGTCACCATCCGCTTGAACACCGTGCGGGCCACGTTGGAGCCGATGCAGCGGTGGATGCCGAGGCCGAAGCTGCTGTGCCGGTTGCCCTTGCGTTCCATGTCGATCGTGTCGGGGTCGGGGAAGACCGACGGGTCGCGGTTGGCCATCGCCCAGGAGAGCCAGAGGCGTTCGCCCTCCTTGAACTCGGTGCCGGCGATCTCGCAGTCGGCGGAGAAGGTACGTCCGTCGCCGGGGGCCGGGGTGTAGAAGCGCAGGAACTCCTCGGTCGCGGAGTCCAGCAGGGTCTTCCGGTCGCGGCTGAGCCGGTCGCGATCCTCCGGGTTCTGCGAGAGCCATTCGAGGGCGTGGGCGGTGAGGGCCGTGGTGGTGTCGAAGCCGCCGCCGATCAACAGGGCGAGTACGCCCAGGAGTTCGCCGTCGTCCGGGGTGCGGCCGTTGAGGTCGGCGCGGACCAGGGCGTCCACCAGGCCCGGGCGGGGTACTTTGCGGATCTCCATGAGCTGGCCCATGAGGTCCATGCCCATCTTGCGGCTGAGGTCCAACACCCTTTCCCGGTCGGGTGAGTTGGGGGGTGTGTAGACGGAGGCGTGGGCGGGTTCGTTGTAGATGGTCCAGCGCTCGATCGGGATGCCCATCATCGCCAGGGTGAGCACGGCCGGAACGATGTTGGCGAGGTCGTCGACGAAGTCGATGTGCCCCGACTCGATCTTCTCGTCGATGCTCGCCCGCACGACCTCGTCGACGAACGGGATCCAGCGCTGGATCGCCGCCGGCGACAGATACGGGTTGAGGGTCTGCCGGTAGTAGCGCTGGTCCGGCGGGTCCATCTCCAGGAAGCCGCCCTGGGCCTCGCTGGCGCGCGGCGGAGGGGGGATGGAGATGCCCTTGTAGCCGCGCCGCTCCCCTTTCACGTCATGGTCGTTGGAGAGGAACTCGGCGGACCTCGCGAGTTCGAAGACCTCACGGTTGCCGCTGGCGACCCAGTGGCCGCCGTGGGTCTCCGTCCAGGCGATCGGGCACTGCCCGTGCAGCTCGTGGGTGATGTCCTCGAACCGGTCGCGGTAGTCGGGTGTGTGCCGGTCGAAGTGCACCTGGGGGTGCTTACGGCCACCGTCGTCGTCGACGGCCGCGTCTTCCGTGGTCATGCGGAGTCCTCTCCTGCTCGGTGGATGAGGTGGGGGTCAGGAGATGACGGAGATCGCCCGCTCCGGACAGGACAGGACGGCCTCGCGGACGTCCGACTCCTGGTCGGCGGGGACTTCTTCCTGGACGACCGAGGAGTGCCCGTCGATCTCGCTGAGTTCGAAGGTGTCCGGAGCGCGCATCGCGCAGAGCGTGTGGCCCTGACAGCGCTCCGGGTCGACTCGTACCTTCACGGTCCTTCCTTCCTGCCGTGGTGAACGGGGTTACCGGGGTGCCTACTTGAGGTCGGACAGCGACTTGCCGACGTCGGCGAGTGTCGGCGGCTTGCCGTAGTTGCCCTTGTACTTGTAGACGGGCGCGTCGCAGCGGTAGGCGCCGTCGGTCGGCTTGAAGTCGGCGGGGACCCAGCCGCTGGTGGTGGCCTTCTCGACGTTGAAGCACTTCACGGGCTCGTCGGGCGAGGACAGGTTCACCGGGGCCTGGAGCCCTCCCCCGGTCCACTCGGTCTGCTTCTCGGCGTTCGCCAGGACACAACTGCGGGTCAGTTCCGCGCAGTCACGGGCCGAGGTGGCGAACAGCAGCCAGGCGGAGAAGGCGTGCACGGCGGGCAGGGTGATCTGCGCGTCGGGCGCGTACTTCTTGAACAGGGCGACCATCTCCTTGGTCGCCGGGTTGGCGTCCGCCTTCTCCAGCGGGTAAGTCCCGTCGATGCTCGCGAAGTTGGTCTGAGAGCTCAACGCGGTGTCGGCCAGCTTGAGGAACGCGGGGCCGTAGGCGTTGTTGTTGGCGTCGACCCAGTCGAGCTTGTAGTCGATGTTGGTGAGCGCCTGCTCCAGCTTCGCCAACTGGGTGAAGTCCCCCAGGAAGACGAGGCCCTTGACCTTCTTCGTCTTGATGGACTGGGCGTACGGCGTCCAGTCGGAGACACCCTGCGCGGGGTAGAGGTCGAAGTAGTTGACCTTGCCGCCCAACGAGGTCAGGACTTCCTTGTCCTGGGCGCCGATGCCCTTGGTGACGGGCACGTCTCCGGCGATGATGCCGACGCCGCTCGCCGACGACGGGTACGCCTCCTTGAGCAGCCAGGAGTAGTAGCCGGTGTAGGGCGCGTATCCGGACGAGGCGCCCTGGGTCATCACCTGGAGGTCGGCGCCGACCTCGGAGGTGACCTGCGCCGGGAACTCGGGGAGCAGGCACTTCAGCCGGGTCTTGACGCCCAGGCCGTCGAGGGCGGCGCCGCCGCCGACCTCGAAGAAGTCGGTGCGGCAGGCCTCGATCATCTGCTGGTTGACCTGCATGAGTTGGGCGTCGTGCGTCACGGGTGTGATCTTGCGTCCGTTGATGCCGCCGGCGGCGTTGCACCAGGAGGTGAAGACCTTCGCCGCGTTCTCGAACTCCGGGTTCTTGGTGAAGCCGACGTCGCTGAAGACGCCGACCTTGATCTCGGAGCCGGTGACGCCCTGACTGGTGACGGTCTTGGCCGTCCCCTTGCCGCACACCGACTTCAGCGTGCCGAAGTCAGCGGTGGCCGTGTCGGCGGCTCCGGTGGTCGAAGGGCTGCTGGTTTCCGCGGACTTGGTACGGCCGGAGCATCCGGCCGCGGCCGCGAGGGCCAGGACGAGCGCGGGGATGAGCAAGCGTCTCATCGGTTCTCCTCGTTGAGAATGAGTCCCGCTGTCGGGTGATCAGGTGACCGCGCCCGCCGCCTTGAGCGCGATGATGCGGTCCCAGTCCAGGCCCAGTTCGAGGAGGATCTCCTCGGTCTGGGCGGCGAACTCGGGTGCGGGCCCGAGTTGTGGGGCGTGCACGTCGAACTGCACGGGGCTGGCGACCAGTTCGAGCTCTCCTGCCTGCAGGAGGTACTCGTTCGCTCTGATCTGCGGGTCGTCGCCCACTTGCAGGGAGTCCTGTACCGGGGCCCACGGCCCGGCCAGGGTGGTGAAGCGCCTGCTCCACTCCGCGAGGGTGCGGGTGGCGATGACCTCGCGCAGGATCTTGACGGCCTCCGCCGTGTTGGTCGCGAGGTTCTCGGCCGTGTCGAAGCGGGCGTCGTCGGCGAGTTCGGGGCGGTCGATGTGCCGGCACACATCGGCCCAGAACTTGCCGGGCTGCATCATGACGAACGCCAGATGGTGGCCGTCGGAGGTCTCGTACAGCCCGGACAGGGGGTTGGTCGGCGAGCCGTGGGTGCCGACGGGCGGCGGGATCCAGGGCTTGCCGAGGTGCAGGGAGAGCGCGGTGGCGTGGCCCATCGCCCACAGTCCGCTGCCGAGCAACGAGACGTCCACGACCGACGGTTCGCCGGTGCGTTCGCGTTTCAGGAGCGCGGCCGCGATGCCGCCGGCGAGGTTGGTGCCGGAGATGGTGTCGCCGTAGGCCGGTGCGGGCGGGTTGATGATGCCGTCGGTGCCTTGGGGGGTGATGCTCGCGGCGGTGCCGGCGCGAGCCCAGAACGCCGTCATGTCGTAGCCGCCCTTGCCCGCTTCCGGTCCGCGCGGTCCGAAGGCGCTGCCCCGGGCGTAGACGATCTGCGGATTGACGGCACGGATGTCGTCCACGTCGATGCCGAACCGCTCCCGGTGGCCGGGCAGGAAGCTGGTCAGGAACACGTCCGCGCGGCGGGCGAGGTCGTAGAGCACCTCCTTGCCCTCGGGGCGGGAGATGTCGAGGCCGAGGCTGCGCTTGCCGCGGTTGGCGTGCTCGACGTTGGGGTTGGGGTCGCCCTCGACGCGCATCGTGCCGGTCTGCCGCAGACCGCGCTGCGGGTCGCCGGTAACGGCGTGCTCGACCTTGATGACGTCCGCTCCCCAGTCGGAGAGGACGGCTCCCGCCGAGGGCACGAAGCCGTACATGGCGACTTCGAGAACGCGGATGCCCTCGAGCGGCATCATGACCGGACCACGACCGCGAACGCCTTGTACTCCAGGAACTCCTCGAGCCCGGCCACGCCGCTCTCCCGGCCGATGCCCGACTGCTTGTAGCCGCCGAACGGGACGTCCGCCGCGAAGTAGTTGCCGCCGTTGATGCTGAAGGTGCCGGTGCGGATCCGGCGGGCGAGGGCGATGGCCCGCTCGTCGTCGGCGCTCTGGATGCCGCCGGAGAGGCCGAAGATGGAGTTGTTGGCGATCCGGACGGCGTCGTCATCGTCGTCGTACGGAATCACCACGAGCACCGGGCCGAAGACCTCGTCCTGCGCGATCTCGCTGTCCGGATCGACGTTGCTGAGCAGCGTCGGCCTGTAGAAGAAGCCGGGATCGATCTTCTCGCCACCGGTAACGAGGTTCGCACCTGCCGCTACGGCCCTCTCGACCATGCCGTCGACCTTCTCGCGCTGGCGCTCGCTGATGAGCGGGCCCGCGAAGGTCTTGGGGTCGGCGGGGTCGCCGAGCGGGATACGGCCGAGGCCCGCCGCCACCATGGCGACGATCTCGTCGTGGTGCTCCCTGGGCACGAGCAGCCGGGAGGTGAGCGCGCAGCCCTGCCCGGAGTGGGAGCAGATGGTGCCGGCCGCGAACATCGCGGCCGTCGCGAAGTCCGCGTCGTCGAGGACGATCATGGCGGACTTGCCGCCGAGCTCCAGGAAGACCTTCTTCACCGTACGGCTCGCGGCCTCCATGATTCGGCGACCGGTCGCCGTCGAACCGGTGAAGGTGATCATGTCGACGTCGGGGTGCGTGGTGAGCGCCTCGCCGACGTCGGCACCGGAGGACGTCAGGACGTTGACCACGCCGGGCGGTATGTCCGTGTGTTCGGCGATGAGTTGACCGAGGAACAGGGTGGTCAGCGGGGTGTCGGGCGCGCCCTTGAGAACGACCGTGCAGCCGGCCGCGAGCGCGGGGGCGAGCTTGGCCAGGGCCAACTGGTTCGGGTAGTTGTAGGCGATGATCGCCGCGACGACCCCGGCAGCCTCCTTCTCCACCCAGCGCCGGTGACGCTGGCCGCGACTCTCGGACTCGCCGAGCTCCTCGGTCAGCGGGTACTTGCGGAGCAGGTCCGCGTAGTAGCGCACCAGCTTGACGGGGTCGTCGAGTTGGGGGCCGTAGGTGAGCATGCGGGGCGCGCCGACCTCGGCGATGGTCAGCTCGCGCAGCTCCTCGACGTGGTCGGTGAGGGCCTGGTGCAGCTGGTCGAGACAGCGGATGCGCAGTTGTACGTCCGTGGACCAGGCGGTGGTGTCGAAGGCTGTCCGGGCCGCCGCTACGGCCGCTTCGGCCTGGGCGGTGGTGGCGTCGGGCGCGTGGCCGTAGACCTCGCCGGTCGCGGGGTTGAGGGACGGGAACGTCCGCTCCGCGTCGACGAGTTGGCCGTTGATGAGCAGGCGGGTCACAGCCGCACCACCTGTCCGCCGTCCACGCTGATGGTCTGGCCGGTGAGCCAGCCGGCGTCGTCGGACAGCAGGAACAGCACGGTGGGGGTCAGGTCGCCGGGCGTGCCCATCCGTTTGAGGGCCAGGGCCTGGGTCATCCGCTCCTGGAACTCGACCGGTACGACGGTGGCCGTGGCCTCGGTGTCGGTGGGGCCGGGGGCGATGCCGTTGACGCGGATGCCCCGGCCGCCGAGTTCGGCGGCGAGGGACGCGGTGAGGTGGTTGATGCCGATCTTGGCCAGGCCGTAGTAGCCGCTGGCCATGTAGGCGGCGGCGGACGACTGGTTGACGATCGCGCTGCCCTCGGTCAGGTGCGGGACGACGGCCCGGGTGACGTACAGGGCGCCCATCAGGTTCACCTGGATGAAGCGGTTGAGGTAGTCGAGGTCGACGGTGGTGAGGCCCTCGCGCCGCATGCTGTGGTAGATCGCGGCGTTGTTGATCAGGTAGTCGATGCGGCCGAACTCCGCGACGGTGGCGGCGGCCAGCGCGTCGGCCGAGGCGGGGTCTCCGACGTCGACCTTGACGAAGAGCGCGGAGTCGAGTTCCTTGGCGACCCGCTGTCCCTGCTCCTCGTTGATGTCGGCGACCACGACCCGTGCTCCCTCGGCGGCCAGCGCCCGGGCGTAGTCCTCGCCGATTCCCTGTCCCGCTCCGGTGACGATCGCCACCTTGTCCTGGAACCGCATCCTGTTCTCCTCGCATGGATGGGCGGCTTGCTCCAATGAAGCGGAAACTACATTCTCCTTATACGCGAATCAACCATCCGGAAGCGAGAATGTCATCCTGACGAGGAGCTGACAGGCGCGCAGACCGCCGCGAACAGCCCTCGCCTGCGCGGGACTTCCGGAAGCGCCGGAGACGAGAATACGCTTCTCAGATCTGGAAGGGAGATTTTCATGATCGAGACGAAGGGGGTTCCGGCATGAGGACAGCCCTCGTCACAGGCGGCGGTTCCGGCATCGGACTGGCCATCGCACAACGCCTGGAGGCCGACGGCCTCCAGGTCGCCACCCTCGACCTCAATCCGTCCGACAGAGGCTTCTCCCGGAAGGCCGACGTCTCCGACCGGGCCCAGGTGGACGAGGCACTCACCGAGATCCGCGAGCAGCTCGGCCCGGTCACGGTGCTGGTCAACGCGGCCGGGATGGAGGGCTACAAGCGCTTCGCCAACCTCACCTTCGAGGCCTGGCAGCGGGTGATCGACGTCAATCTGAACGGCGTCTTCCACTGCGTCCAGGCCGTTCTGCCGGACATGGTGGAGGCCGGCTGGGGCCGGATCGTCAACATCTCCTCGTCCAGCGCGCAGTCGGGCCAGCCGTTCATGACGCACTACGTGTCCGCCAAGTCTGCGGTCAACGGGCTGACCAAGGCGCTGGCCCTGGAGCTGGGTCCGCAGGGCATCACCGTCAACGCGGTTCCCCCCGGCTTCATCGACACACCGATGCTGCGCCGCTCGGAGGAGCGTCAACTGCTCGGCGGGACGGTCGAGGAGCACATCCAGCGCACTCCGGTACGGCGCGTCGGGCGCCCGGAGGACATCGCCGCGGCCTGCGCCTTCCTCGCCTCCGAGGAGGCCGGTTACATCACCGGCCAGATCCTGGGCGTCAACGGCGGGCGGAACACGTGAGCGAGCAGAGCGAACACGACGGACCCGGCGAGACGGGCACCGAGTACCGCGAGCACGGCGGAACCACCGCCGAGAACGGCGTTCGCATCGCCCCGGTGCCGTACGACGACTGGGACCACGAACTGTTCTCGGTCATCAACCACCCCCGGAAGCTGCCGCAGGCCAACGTCCTGGGGATCTTCCAGCGGCATCCGGCCCTGGCGCGGGCGTTCCTGACGTTCAACATGCACCTCAACACCTCGACCCTGCCGGTGCGCGTCCGCGAACTGGCCGTCATGCGGGTGGCCTGGCGGCGGGGCAGCAGATACGAGTGGGCCAGTCACGTCCTGATCGGCCGGAAGGCCGGGGTGACCGAGGAGGAGATCGAGGAAGTCCGCACGGACGCCGACACGTTGCTCAACCGGGCGGTGGACGAACTGGACACCGACTCGGGCCTGTCGGACGCGACCTACGCCGCGCTCGCCGTCGACCTGGACGAACGCCAGCTCATGGACCTGGTGTTCACGATCGGCGCCTACACGATGCTCACGATGGCCCTCAACACCTTCGGCGTGGAACTCGACCCTGTGATCTCGGAAGAGAACTTCAGTTTCCCAAAACGAGAATGGTATTCTCACAAGCGAGAGGGGTGATCCCATGCCACACTTCGCCAAGCCCGAGGCCGGGAGCTGGACCGAGAACTACCCCGAGCTGGGCACCAGCCCGGTCAACTACGAGGACTCCATCGACCCCGCGTACTACGAGGCGGAGAAGGAGGCGATCTTCAAGAAGACCTGGCTGAACGTCGGCCGGGTCGAGCAAGTCCCCAAGGTCGGCAGCTACTTCACGAAGGAGCTGGCCGTCGCCGACACCTCACTGGTGATCGTGCGGGGCAAGGACAAGGAGATCCGCGCCTTCCACAACGTCTGCCGCCACCGCGGCAACAAGCTCGTGTGGAACGACTTCCCGGGCGAGGAAGTCAAAGGCACCTGCCGCCAGTTCACCTGCAAGTACCACGCCTGGCGCTACAGCCTCGACGGCGATCTGACCTTCGTCCAGCAGGAGAAGGAGTTCTTCGACCTGGACAAGGCGGACTACGGCCTCAAGCTGGTCCGCTGCGAGGTCTGGGAGGGGTTCATCTTCGTCAACCTGGACCCGAACGCCCAGCCGCTCAAGGAGTACCTGGGCGAGTTCGCCAAGGGCCTGGAGGGCTACCCCTTCCACGAGATGACCGAGGTCTTCACGTACAAGGCCGAGATCGGCAGCAACTGGAAGCTGTTCATCGACGCGTTCGCGGAGTTCTACCACGCACCCGTCCTGCACATGAAGCAGGCCGTCAAGGACGAGGCCGACAAGCTCTTCAACGTCGGGTACGAGGCCCTGCACTACGAGATCCACTCCCCGCACTCGATGATCTCCTCCTGGGGAGGCATGTCGCCGCCCAAGGACCTGACCATCGTCAAGCCCATCGAACGCGTCCTGCGCAGCGGCCTGTTCGGGCCGTGGGAGGCACCCGACATCGAGGGCCTGGACAACCTGCCGACGGGACTCAACCCGGGCCGGCACCGCGCGTGGGGCAACGACTCCTTCGAGTTCTTCCCGAACATGACCCTGCTGATCTGGAAGCCCGGCTGGTACCTGACGTACCACTACTGGCCGACGGCCGTGGACAAGCACATCTTCGAGGCCAACCTGTACTTCGTGCCCGCCAAGACGGCGCGCGAGCGGCTCAAGCAGGAGCTGGCGGCGGTGACGTTCAAGGAGTACGCCCTCCAGGACGGCAACACGCTGGAGGCCACCCAGACGATGCTCAAGAGCCGGGTCGTCACCGATTTCCCGCTCTGCGACCAGGAGTTGCTGCTCCGCCATCTGCACAAGACGGTCGCCGACTACGTCAAGGAGCACACCGATGCTGCCCAGTGAGTTCGCGGCACTCGAACCGTTCAGCGAGTGGGTCCTGGAGTCCGAGCGCGATCGCTACAGCAAGCGCCTGGCCAGCTCCATGGAGGAGATGCAGGCGTTCTACGACGCCGCGTTCCCGCTCCTCGAACAGGCCTCCGACCACCTCGACAAGTTCCAGCTCACCGAACTCCCGGAGCAGGAGCGCAACTTGCTGCTCCTGATGTTCTCCCTGGTGAACGTGTCGTTCCCGGTCGAGGTCTGGAAGCAGGCCCGGGTGCCGGACAGCGGGGCCGCCTATATGGACCTCGTCGTCGAGCCGAAGGTCTGACCGGTCGTGGTCACGCTCAAAGCGGCGCGTGTACTGCACGTGGAGACGGGCGAGTTCGAGTCGCCGGGCCTGGTGACGGTCGAGGGCGACCGCATCACGTCCGGCGGCGGGGGCGAGAGCGAGGTTCTCGACCTCGGCGATGTGACTCTCCTGCCCGGTCTCATGGACATGGAGGTCAACCTCCTGATGGGCGGCCGGGGAGAGACGCTCGCGCTCTCCCCCGTCCAGGACGATCCCCCGTTGCGGATGCTCCGCGCGGTGGGCAACGCCCGGCGGACCCTGCGCGCGGGGTTCACGACGGTCCGGAATCTCGGCCTGTTCGTGAAGACAGGCGGCTATCTGCTGGACGTCGCGCTGGCGAAGGCCATCGACGCCGGCTGGATAGACGGCCCGCGCATCGTGCCGGCCGGACACGCCATCACGCCCACCGGCGGGCATCTGGACCCCACGATGTTCGCCGGGTACGCCCCCGGAATCATGCCTCTCTCGCTGGAAGAGGGCATTGCCAACGGTGTCGACGAGGTGCGCAAGGCGGTCCGCTACCAGATCAAGCACGGGGCGCGGCTCATCAAGGTCTGCGCGTCCGGGGGCGTGATGTCCCACACGGGCACCCCCGGCGCGCAGCACTACTCGGATGAGGAACTGCGCGCCATCGTCGACGAGGCCCATCGGCGCGGACTGAAGGTGGCGGCCCACACCCATGGGGCCGACGCCGTCCGGTCGGCGGTGGAGGCGGGCATCGACTGCATCGAGCACGGCTTCCTGCTCGACGACGACACCATCGCGCTGATGGCGGAGAGGGGCACTTTCCTGGTGCCGACCACCGCTCTCATCGAGGGGATGGACATGTCCCACGCCGCGCCCGAACTGAAGGAGAAGGCCGCCGAGATCTTCCCCCGGGCGAAGACGGTGGTGGCCAGGGCCGGCAAGGCGGGTGTCCGGATGGCGCTGGGCACGGACGCGCCGGCGATTCCGCACGGCCGCGGCGCGCAGGAGCTGATCGCCCTGGTCGACCGCGGCATGACTCCCCTGGAGGCACTCCAGGCGGCGACCGTCAACGCGGCGGAGTTGATCGACGCCGACGACAGGGGCCGTATCGCGGAAGGCCTGCTCGCCGACCTGATCGCGGTGCCGGGCAATCCGCTGGAGGACATCTCCGTGATGAAGGACGTCCGGTTCGTGATGAAGGGCGGGAAGGTGTTCCGCGACGAACGCCGCTGAGTCCAACGCCTAGGCAGGCCACGGGAGTTGATCACACCGGCCCGTCGAGCGGCCGTAGCATCCGCAGGATCATCTCCACCGTGCGCTCGACGGGGCGGTCGCGGGCCGTGACCGTGGACAGGAGGGTGCGGGTCAGTACGGCGCCGAGGAGCATGTCGAACACGTCGTCCGGGTCCACGGCGGGGTCGACGCTCCCGGTCGGCGCGGCGCGCAGGATGTCCTGGAACTGCGGTCGCGCCGACACGCGCAGCAGCATCTCCGGCGGCCGGGGGCGGCTCGACGTCTGGGAGTGAGCGAAGAGTCCGGCCGCGGCGGCACGGGCCGCGGGGGCGCCGAAGGCCGCCAAGTAGGCGCGGATGAACCGGCGGAGGTCTCGTCGCAGGTCCCCTGTCGGGCGGACGCTCAGCGGGCTGAGTCCGGGGAACGTGGCCTCCTCGATCAGCTCGATCCGGGACGGCCAGCGGCGGTAGATGGCCGAGGCGTGCACGCCCGAGTGCTCGGCCACCGCCTGGATCGTCGTCGCGTCGAAGCCGCGCTGGACGAGCAGCTCGCGCGTGGCCGCGAGAGCCCGTTCGTTGATGCTCGTGTCACGTGGACGGCCCGGGGCGCGGCGCGGTTCTGCCATGCCGGTGATTGTATTGAATCCTCCCCTTCCTAAAGAGAGGGGATTCCTGGCTCACGTTGGCCGTGGACCGGCGGCCCAGCAGCTCTTACACGATCAGCACCAGCCGGGTTGAGACCAGCCCGGACCAGCATCACGCGGGCGGAGTTCTTGTCCCTGGGGGACACGGCTCCGCATGCAGTGCAGGCGTAAGTTCGTTCCAAGAGAGGCAGTGCGTGCTTGGTTCTCGCTCCGCACTGTGCGCAGTCCATGGTGGTGTGCGCGGGATGTACGAGGTGGAGTTCACGTCCGTGTTTGCGGGCCATGTGGATCAGGGCCTGCTTGGTCACGCCGATCGCGGCATCGGCGGCTTTGCCGGCCATCGTGGACTTGGCGAGGAATTTCGGGCGGAAGTCCTCGACCGCAAGGCGGTCATGGTCACGGACCACGCGCTTGGCCCACTTGCGGCCGGTGTCCTGGCGCTGGCGGGCGACCTTCTTGTGGAGCTTCGCGGTCTGCCGCTTCGCTTCCTTATAGCCCTTCGATCCGGCCTGTCCACGCTTGGGTTTCCGGCGAGCCGTCCTCCGCTGATAGCAGGCCAGGCGCTGCGCGGCGTTCCTGCCGTGCTGGGCGTGTGGGAGGTCGTGGATGTCCGAGGTTGTGGTTGCGGTCTCCTTGACGCCCCAGTCGATGCCGATGTCCCGTCCAGTGGCGGGCAGTTCCTCGGTTGTGGTCGCCACCACGAACGAGGCGTACCAGTGCCCGAGACTCTCGCGACAGACGAGAACGGAGGACGGCGGCTTGGGCAATTCCCGCGACCACACCACACTCAGCACGATCCCGCCCGCGAGATGCAAGCGGCCGTCTTTGAGTCGGAACCCGCTCTGCGTGTAGTTCAGCGTCGGGTCGGCAGCATGCTTCTTCTTGCACTTCGGCATCCCGGCCCGCCGTTGCTGCGGCAACCGTCCTTTGATGTCTTTCAGGGCCTTGGCGCGGGACTTGGCGAAGTCGCGGATGACCTGCTGCTGCTGCACCGAACTGCCCTCGCGCAGCCAGGCGTTCGCGGTGCTGGCCTCGGTCAGCATCTTGTCGAGACGGGCCGCGCCGCACTTCTCCTCCTCGGCGTACGCCTTTTTCGATCGGGCGCAGCACTCGTTCCAGATCCACCGGCACCGCGCCCACTCACTGAGCAGGCCTGCGCGCGCGGTCGACGACATACGCAAACGGTAGGTGTACCGGGTATACCCGACATTCGCTCACGGGCACGGGTGGCCAGGGCGACCAGGTCGTTGGCGCGCTGCCCTGCCTTGGCGTAGTCGACCGCAGTGGTGGTGCTGGCCTTCTCAACGGTGGCAATCTGACCGTCGATGTCGGCGATGCGGTCCTCGAAGCCGGATTCGCCCGCGCTGGTCGGGGAGACGGACCCTGGTACGGCTGAAAGGGGTTGGACTATCCGTTGTGTGCTTCGAGCTCGGTCGCCAGCGTCTGTTGGGTGGCCGCCCACGACGCCAGGAGCGCCAGATTGTCAGCGGTCGGTGTGCCCGCGGGTGCGGTGTAGATGTTGAGGTGCAGGCCGGGTTCGGCGGGCAGTTCCAGGGGCTCGACGTCCAAGTCGAGCCGGCCCACGATCGGATGGTGCATACGCTTGCGGCCGGACCGGTGCAGCCGCACGTCCTGAGATGCCCACCGCTGCCGAAACAGCTCACTGCACGTTGACAGTTCGCCGACCAGGGCGATCAGTTCCTCGTCGTGCGGATTGCGGCCGGCTTCCATGCGCAGCTTCGCGGCCACGCCACCGGCAACCTGGTCGTAGTCGACAAAGAGATCTCTGGCCGCCTCAGGGTTCAGATAGACGAACCGCGCTGTGTTCGCGGGCCGTCGCGGGTCGGCCAGCACCGGTGAATACAGCGCGCGAGCGAGTTGATTCATGGCGAGCACGTCATAACGGCCGTTACCGATCCAGGCCGGCGCATCGGAGATCGCGTCGAGCACCTGCTGCAGCGTCGAACGCACCGTCACGGCAGGCCTGCGCCGGCGTGGGCCGCTGGGCGCCCTCGACTGGCGCGCGAGGTGGAACAGGTGGTCGCGCTCGGCCTCGTCGAGCTGCAAGGCAGAGGCCAACGCGCCGAGCACGCCGTCGGAGGCACCGGCGAGGCTGCCGCGCTCCATGCGCACGTAGTAGTCGACCGACACCCCCGCCAGTAGCGCTACCTCCTCGCGGCGCAGACCTTTGACTCGGCGGTTGCCGCCGTAAGCGGGCAGGCCCGCCTGCTCCGGTGCGATGCGGGCGCGACGCGAGCTGAGAAACTCCCGGATCTCCGTGCGTAGATCCATCGCGGTTATCTCCTCACCGTAAGCCCGTCCCGCAATCTAATGCATATTTGTTGCGGTCGTTGCGGTGCCGCCGTCCACCGGGATGATGGCGCCCGTGAGGTAGGACCCGGCCCGGCTGGCGAGAAACACGGCGGCACCCGCCATGTCGTCGTCGCGGCCGACCCGGCGCAGTGGGGCCGCCGCCGCGATCTTGTCGCCGATGGCATCGAGAGTGGTCGCCATCATCTGCGACGGGAACACTCCCGGTGCTACCGCGTTCACCGTGATGTGCTGTGGGCCCAGCTCCCTGGCAAGGACCCGGGTGAGCTGATGGAGTGCCGCTTTGCTGCTGGCGTACGAGTAGTTGGGTGCCGGGGCGACGTGGATGGCGGCGATGCTGCCGATG
This sequence comes from Streptomyces xylophagus, assembly GCF_000716435.1. Classification (GTDB taxonomy): domain Bacteria; phylum Actinomycetota; class Actinomycetes; order Streptomycetales; family Streptomycetaceae; genus Streptomyces; species Streptomyces xylophagus. The sequence goes on along the minus strand of NZ_JNWO01000002.1, from coordinate 75,040 downwards.
TTGATGATCCGTGCGGGATCATCGGCGGTGCCCGCCTTACGAAGTGCCGGGAGCAGTGCCTGCACCAGCCAGAACGGCGACTTGAGGTTGAGGTCGAGCACTGTATCCCAGGCCTCGTCCGGGAACGTCTCCAGCGGCTCGCGCCACATCGCTCCCGCGTTGTTGACAAGGATGTCCAGGCCTTCCGAGTCGGCCGTGACAAGATCAGCGAGGCGCTGACACTCGTCGTGCCTGGACAGGTCGGCGGGGATTGCTCGCACGTCGCCGAATTCGGACAGTAGACGCTGTGCCTCCGCGCACGTGTCCGCGTTGCGTGAGCTGATGACGACGCGGGCGCCCGCCTGGAGAAGGCCGCGCGCAATCATCATCCCAATGCCTCTGGTGCCGCCAGTGACAAGGGCGTACTTTCCCCTCAGATCGAAAAGTTCTGCGTGAGTGGTGAACTGGTTCTCCGCCATTGGTCTCCGTCACTTCTGTCGTAAAAGAATGTGCCGACACGGTCGCGTATTCGGGGCAGCTGAATTGAATGATGATGGTAAAGCTGCAGTGCGTTTCCATGAAGTGTTGTCGGCGCTTTCGGCTCAACCAGGTTGACAGGTTTTTGGAACGTCGGGGAGACCCTGGTGATACAGGTACTGTCAGACCCCCCTTCCCTGGTGCGCTGAGTCCGGATCACCGCGTACGGCCAGTGGGTAGCGGCCACCGCCGAGTGGCGCAGGTTGAAAAGCAGTCCCTCAGCGGACGTAGAAGCACACCGCAAGGCTGACGAGAAGTGGGAAGAAATCAAGTCGCTGACTGAGAGCGCTGACTTGATCGACAAGCGGCTTGCTGAAGCCATCAAAGCTGAAGCTAACTTCAAGGTGCCGTTCAAGCTGGAGCGGTGGCGAAGCCCCTTCCGGAGAGACGTCATCAAACGCTGAGGTCAGCAGGGCGCGGCTCAACTGGAGTTCAGCGCACGGCGACCCGCGGCCCCAACAACCCATCAACGGGCCCCAGCGCCGGTAGACTTGCACCATCTTTTCTGTAGCACGCAGCGAGCCTGGACCCGACGTTCTAGGTCAGGGACATTCATGTCCCGAGTACGCACGCGTTGCCCGCGCAAAAGGGAGCGGCGGTATCTAGAGGCCCTGACCAGGCAGCCAACCCCCATGAGCCCCAACGTCGGTGGGCCTCAGCAAGACCACACGTGTGTCACGTGGTGGTCGGGCTGAGGTCTGACACCCGGTCCGATCACCGGAAAGGTAGTCGGGCCGTTGAACCTCTCTCTCGGTGTCAAGGTGCTGATCGTCGTCATCTGCGCCCTGGTCTCCGTCATCGTCGGTGCTGGAGCTGCCTGGATTAGTCACAAGGCAGGTGCACGCAAGCGTGACGCCGTTCTCTTCGGAGGCGGCACATTCATCGGTGTCATGACGCTGTGCCTGGCAGTGCTGGGCTCTCTGGGCGTGCTGTCTGGCGGAGCTGCTTGAACGCGCGGAAGCCCTGGAGAATCAACCTTCGGGGCTTCGCCGCTATACCGGCACCGCTCTGCCACCTGGCGGACCTGACGCTACGTCAGATCATGAACTCATGCTATACTGGTAAGAGTTGGTCCGTTTACTGAGCTATAGCCACAATGCACGGTTCGATTCCGGCAGCGGCCATAGTCGCGGTCATCTTTTTGCTTTGGGACCTGTACGACCTGTTCGAACGCATCAAAGAATACCGCAAGAAGTCAAGTGCAAGAAGAGCGAGTTCAAGAGGGGTGGTGGTCGGAATGAGTCAGTTCAAGATGTTCATGTCGGCCGCGAGCGTGGCTAATGCAGTGGTACATGTGGCTGAAGCCTTGTAAACGGCACAACACGACGAAGGGTCCATCGTACGCGGTGGGCCCTTCTTCTTTGTCTGAAGCCAAACGCCTCAAAGGGGGTTGAGGGCTCGCCTCGCCGAGTTGATGACGTTGTGGGCGTCGGCACCGTGGACCGCGGACTCGCGGAGGGTGCGCCAGACCTTCGAGTAGAGGGCGATGTTGTCGGCGTCGTCCAACCACAACTCGGCGTGCCAGTCCTCGGCGACGACGAGACGGTCGTCCAGGACCCAGAAGCCGTTGGCGGGCACGATCTTCACCGAGGCGGTGAAGGGGATGATGCCCAGCTCGACGGTGTCCATCCCGATCATGCCGGTGAGGCGGTCGAGCTGGGCGGCGAGGACCGAGGGAGGGCAGATCAGCGAACGCAGCGCGGCTTCCCACATCAGCACGTGGAGCCTGCGCCCAGGGTGGTACAGCCACTCCTGCCGCTGCGCCCGGGAGCGTACAGCGGCCTCGACGTCGCTGGCCCCACCCAGCAGTTCGAAGTAGCGCTGGATGACATGGCGGGCGTACTCAGGGGTCTGCAACAGCCCGGGGACCACCGACTCTTCCCAGATCCACATCTCCGAGGTGCGGTCGATCTCGGCGCTCAGGCCCTCGTGCAGCGGCTTGAAGCCGTTCGCCAGGGCCCGGCGCCAAGACCTGATGTGGGACTCGAACCCGGCCAGGCGGGCGGCGAGTTCGGGATACAGGTCCGGCTGGTCGGTCGCATCGGCCCACGCCCGGAGATCCTCGGGGGTGGCCGTCTGTCTGCCGTTCTCCAGCTTGCTGACCTTGGAGCCCGGCCAGCCGAGCCGCTGTGCGAGTTGCTGACCGGTGAGCCGGCCAGCCGGGCACGAGAAGCGAAGTTCGCGCAGCCGCGCCCCGAGCGCCTCCCGTGCCTGCTGGTAGTCAGTGCTCACCGGTCACGCGCGCTACTCGGTCGGGGCCACCTGCGCGGCGAACTGGTCGAACGGCACCGCGTGATGCATCGCCGCGTCACGCACGATGGCGTACCGCACGACCTCGGCCGGTTCGGTGATCAGCTCGATGTTCAGCAGGTTGTCGTCGTTGTCGAAGTGCAGCAGGGCGACCAGGCGCGAGTCGAAGATCCAGAAGTCTTCGGCGGGCAGCTGGGCCCGGTCGGCGTCCTCGCGCCAGACGTAACGGATGTCCTCGCCGACGGACGCGTTGTACCGGGCGTAGTCAAGCAGGAACAGTTGCTCCGTGGTGGGCGGGTTGTCGGCGATACGGACACGGCCGACCGTCTTGCCGGCCTCCGTCTGCGCCTTGATGTTGACGAACCAGGTCTCGCTGGGGTCCCACGTGGACGAGCCCGTAGCCAGGAACGCCTGAAAGTCGGGGTCCTGACGGTCGGAGGCGTAGCCGCGCCGCGTCTCCAGGCGCCAGGCGGTGTGTTCGAAGGTCTCGAAGAGACGCCGGAAGGTGTCCCGGTCGACCAGTTCGGGCACCCTCTCCATCTCCTTCGGTCCCCAGTTCACGAGCAGTCCGCGCGGTACGACCACCGCCGCCTCATCCGGCCCGAAGTGCCGGAGCTGCGCGAGGTCTTGAGGGTCTGTCACTGGTTGGCCCTGAACGACGATCTCGCCGGTTCCCTCGTCCGTGTGCAGGGCGGGGCAGCCGTCGACCTTGCTGTCTGTGCCGGTGAAGCGTAGCTGGCGAGCCATGGACGCTCTCCCTTCCAGGGTTGATCCAATCAGCATGGCCGGGGCCCCGGCTCGGCACGACGGGGTCAGACGGGGCTCAGGAGAAAATGCCAGCAATCTCGATGAGGCGTCGAGCAAATACGAGAAAACAGCGTACTGCCAGCCAACTCCCCACTTCTAGCGTCCGGTTCATGGCAACGAAGAAACCGGACGTCGACCCGTACGCAGCCGTGGAGACCCTGAGAGCAGCGCTCACCGAGGCTGGGATCGTCTTCCCCTCGCTCAGGGTCGACCCGGCGTCGCCCGACCTGAAGCTCGTCGAACTGGGGCGCATCCACGCCGATGTGGCCGATCGCCTGGCAACTGCACTTCGGCGGGGAGGCCTTGAGTGATGGCGCAGGAACAGCAGCCGAAGGGCGCCCTGGTCCACGACACGCAGAGAGACGAGCTGGGCTACGTCATGGGTCACGAGGGCCCGTACGTACAGCTTCGGCCGCTGACCGGCGGGCGGGAGTGGGACGCCGACCCCGCTCTCGTCCGCCTGGCCACGAACGACGAGCGCCTCACCGCCATGCAGGAGCGGAACCGTGCCCTGAACTCCGAGAGCAGCGGCGGTGTCTTCTAGTGACGGCCACCGAGGACACTTCCACGATGTCCGCCGAGTGCGCGGTCGCCCAGCAGCCCGGCTACGCGGACCTGCACGACGAGTGCCAGCAGACCAAAGACATACCGCTTCCGGGCGGAAGCGGCATTCTCCTGAAGGTCAACCTCCTCGATCCATCGGCAGCAGCCGATTCGCCCTGACAGCGACTCGCTCGCACTTGCCCTGCTTCCCAGGAGTCCGATTCCTCCTCATACCGAAGGCCAGGCATCCTCGAAGGACTCTGGCGACCGGGAGACGTCCCGATTATAGGAGACGGTCTTCTGTAATTCCCTCCGTGTGGCTACAGTCCCGAAGGGGACGGACTTCGGAGTTCGGAGGAGATCTGATGCGTGCTGCTGTGCTGCGGGGCGGGACGGTCGAGACGCGGACCGTCGACGATCCGGTCCCCGGACCGGGCCAACTCCTCGTCCGCTCACTGGCGTGCGGGATCTGCGCCTCGGATCTGCACTTCATGGACCATCCGGAGGCGGGCGCCGACGACGACAGCGGGATGTCGACGTACGACCAGGACGTCGACATCGTGATGGGTCACGAGTACTGCGCCGAGGTCGTGGACTACGGCCTCGGCACCGAGCGCCGGATTCCGGTCGGGACGCGGGTGAGTTCGCTGCCCGTCCTGGCCACCCCGGGCGGACGCAGGATCATCGGCCAGAGCCCCGATGCACCCGGCGGGTTCGGCGAGTTGTTCCTGCTGACCGAGGCCATCACCCGAGTCGTGGTGTCGGACCTGCCGAGCGAGATCGTGTGTGTCGCCGACGCGATCTCGGTGGGCTGGTCGACCGCGTCCCGCGCCCAACTGTCCGCGAGTGAGGCGCCGTTGGTCATCGGCTGCGGCGCCATCGCACTGTCGGCGATCGGCCGGCTCAAGAGCCTCGGCGTCGCCCCGATCGTGGCGGCCGACCTGGTCCCGTCGCGTCGTGCGACCGCGCTGGCCATGGGCGCCGATGTGGTCGTCGACCCGGCCGAGGTCTCGCCGTACGAGGCGTGGCGCAACGCGGCCGGTCCTCAGGCGAGTTGTGTGGTGTTCGAGTGCGTCGGCGTTCCCGGCGTTCTCGACTCGATCATCAAGGGCTGCGAGCGCGGTACCCGGATCTTCTCCGTCGGCGGTCCGCCGGAGGGCGACCATCTGCACACCCTGACCGCGAAGCGGAAAGGGATCAACATCCAGTTCGGGGGCGGCCCGTCGATGGACCACTGGGACGAAGCGTTCCAGGCGGTCTGCTCCGGGAGCCTCGATGTCGGGCCGATGCTCGGCCACACCGTCGGGCTCGACGGGGTGCCGGCCGCGCTCGACGCCGCACGGGACGCCCACGGGCCGGCCCGCATCATTGTCGTAGCAGGGAGCTGAACACGCATGAGCGAGACCGACGAACTTGCCCAACTCCGCGCCGCCGTCGAGTCGTTGGCTGCGAAGGTGCGCGCCTTGGAGGACCAGGTCGAGATCACGCAGCTCGTCGCCCAGTACGGGCCTGCGGTCGACAGCGGCTCGGGAGAGGCCGCGGCGGCGCTCTGGACCGAGGACGGCGTCTTCGACGCGATTCCCCATCTGCGGATGGAGGGCCGTGACGGCATCGTCGGCATGGTCCACGGCCCCGGGCACCAGACGGTGATCCACACCGGCTGCGGTCACATCCTGACCGCGCCGCACGTCGTCGTCGACGGCGACCACGCCACCGGCCGCAGCCATGCGCTGCACATGCGCTGGGACGCCGACGCCGGCCGGTTCTGGGTGTACCAGGTCTCCGCGAACACCTGGCGCTGGGTGCGCACTTCGGAGGGCTGGCGCATCTCCGAGCGGGTCAACGCCAACCTCGACGGTACCGAGGGACCGCGCGCGATGCTGGCGCCGTCTTCCAACTCACTCCACCTGGAGGGGAGTTGAGGATCGGGTTCATCGGGTCGGGCCGTATGGGGCAGCCGATCGTCGACCGGCTGATCGCCGCCGGGCATGACGTCACGGTCCACGTGCGTCACCCGGAGACGCAGCCCGACGCCCGCGCGGACGGGGCGAGTTGGGCCGGGACGATCGAGGCGACCGTGCTTGACGCCGACGTGGTGTTCGTCGTCGTACTGACCGACGAGCAGGTGCGATCGGTGTGCCTCGGTCCGGACGGCGCCATCGCGGCCATGACGGCAGGGGCGACGCTCGTCCAGCACACCACTTTCGATCCCGCCACCGCGCAGCTGCTCGCCGAGGCGGGCGCGGAGCGCGGTGTCGGGGTCCTGGACGCCGCGCTCTCGGGCGGCCCGCACGACATCGCCGCGGGCCGCCTCACGCTGTGGGTCGGCGGGGACGAGGCCCAACTGGAGGAGATGCGGCTGCTGTTGGAGACGTATGCCTCGCCGGTCATGTTCGTGGGACCGGCCGGCAACGGTCAGCGGGTCAAGCTCGTCAACAACGCCGTGTTCGTGGCGCAGGTAGGGCTCGCGGTCGACGCGGTGCGGGTGGCGGGTTCGCTGGGGATCGACGAGAAGGTGATTCTCGCCGCCCTGCAGCACGGCAGCGGTGCCAGTCGCGCGCTCGGTGTCGTCGCCAGCGGGGGCTCGGTCGACTCGGTCGCGGAGCGGCTGGCGGACCTGATGAGCAAGGACGTCCGCGTGGTGCGCGAGGTGGCTCGCAGCGCCGGTGCCGACCTCGGGATCATCGGGACGGTGCTGTCGTCGGACGCGGTCGAGAAGAAGATTCTCCGTTCGTCCCGGACGATCTGACCGATTTGACTGATCCGACTGATCTTGATTGAGGAGTATGAAGTGACCGAATCCCTCACCACCAAGTACGGGCCGTGGGGTGTCATCGCCGGTGGGTCGGACGGGGTGGGTGCGGCGTTCGCCCACCGGCTGGCCGCCCAGGGAATGAACGTCGTGCTGGTGGCCCGGCGCTTGCCCGTGCTGGAGGCCTCCGCCGCCGAGATCCGCGCCCGGCACGGCGTGGAGGTCCGCACCGTCGCACTCGACCTCAGCTCCCCGAGTGCCCTGGCGGAGTTGGAGCAGGCGACCGTCGGCCTGGAGGTCGGCCTGTTCGTGTACAACGCGGGCAGTGACGACCGCAGCGTGCCGTTCCTGGACAAGGACCTCGACACCCATCTGGGGCTTGTGCAGCGCAACTGCACGGCCGTACTCGAAGCGGCGTACCGCTTCGGTGCCCCGATGGTGGCGCGCAAGCGGGGAGCCGTGGTCCTGGTGACCTCGGGCGCCGCCTGGGCGGGCGGCGCCACGCTCGCCGCCTACGGTGCGTCGAAGGCGTTCGACCTCATCCTCGCGGAGAGCCTGTGGGCGGAGTGGCAGGGCAGCGGGGTGGATGTCCTGGGGCTGGTCCTCGGCAGGACCGACACCCCGTCCCTGCGTCGGACCGAAGGTGTCCAAGGTGGCTCCTACAGCGGCGACTTGGCCGATCCCGACGATGTGGCCGCCGAGGCGCTCGCCCATCTCTCCGACGGCCCGACCTGGATCTGCGGCAGCCCCGCCCCGAGCGGCGGTTCACCGTTCGGGGCGCTGAGCCGCCGTGACGCGGTCCTCGCGATGAGCCGGGGCGCGACCGCGCACCGCGAGTGAGGCGGCTCGCGATCCCGGCCTACTGCTCCTTGAGATGTTCCTTCATCGCGTCGAGCTTCGTGAGAATGGGGTATCCGGTGACGCTCAGCGCGTTGCCGTGCCCCGTCTCATGGATGTCGAAGACGGACTGGATGGCCGCGTAGAAGCCCTGGACGTCGAGGCTCTGGTTGACGGCCCGCTTGGCCTGGCGGAGCCCGAACGACGGCATGCGGGCGATCCGCTGGGCCAACTCCAGGGCCTCGCTGCCCAGTTGGTCCAGCGGGACGACCTTGTTCACCATGCCGACCTTCTCCGCCTCCTCGGCGGTGACGGCCCGCCCGGTGAAGAGGATCTCCTTCGCCTTGCGCGGCCCCAACTCCCAGGTGTGGCCGTGGTATTCGACTCCCCCGATGCCCATGTGGACGACGGGGTCGGAGAATTCGGCGTTCTCGGCGGCCACGATCAGATCGCAGGGCCAGCAGAGCATCAGTCCGCCCGCGATGCACTTGCCCTGGACTGCGGCGATCGTCGGCTTGGGTACGTTGCGCCAGCGCAGGGTGTACTCCAGGTACCGGCGGGTCTCGGCGCTGTAGATCCACTCCAGGGTGATCTCCTTCGGCGCCGGCCAGCGGTCCCTCAGGTCGTGTCCCGCCGAGAAGTGCTTGCCGTTGGCCTTCAGGAGAATGACCTTCACGTCCTCGTCGGCCGCGGCCCGGCTCCACGTCGCGTCGAGGGCGTCGAGGAGCTCGCTGTTCTGGGCGTTGGCGACCTCGGGCCGGTTGAGGGTGATGATCCCCACCCGGCCGTCGACCTCGTACAGGATCTCGTCCATGCGTTTCGTCCTCTGTCGGCTCTGCGTATGACGGCTCTGGCGGAATTCGGCTCTGGCGTATGACAGTTGTGGCGTACGGCGGCTTCAGCGCGGCAGGCCGAGGATGCGCTCGGCGATGATGTTCCGCTGGATCTCGGAGGTGCCGCCGGCGATGGTCCCGCCGAAGCTGCGCGCGTACCGCTCGAACCAACTGGCGTTGAACGTCTCCAGGTTCATGTGGGTGTACGGCCCCGTCTGCACCGGATGCAACAGCGCCTCGGCGCCGTGCTGTTCGAGGGCGTGCAGTTCGGCGCTCTGCGCGGCTTCGGAGCCAAGGAGTTTGAGCACCGAGATCTCCACCGGGTTCCGGTCGGGCCCGAGGAGTCGGTAGCCGAGCAACCGCAGTGCCTGGACGTCCATTTGGAGGGTGGCGTGCCACTCCTCGTCGCAGGCCGCGTCCTGGATCAGGGCGTCCATCCGCTCGGCGTAGTGCACCCACAGCAAGGTCCGTTCATGGCCGAGGGAGCCGTTGGCCACGCGCCAGCCCTCGTTGAGGGGGCCGACGAGGTTCTCCTTGGGGACGTGGACGTCGGTGAAGAACACCTCGTTGAAGTCGAAGTCGTCCGGCGCGGCGATCGACCCGAACGGCCGCCGGACCAGGCCTTCGGACTCGGTGGGGATCAGCAGGACGCTGATCCCCTTGTGCTTGGGCGCTTCGGGGTCGGTGCGGACGAAGGTGAGCAGGACGTCGGCGTCGTGCGCGCCCGAGGTCCACACCTTCTGCCCGTTGACGATGAAGTGGTCGCCCTCGAGGACCGCGCGGGTGCGCAGCCCGGCGAGGTCGGAACCGGCGCCGGGCTCGCTCATGCCGAGCGACGCGGTGATCTCGGCGCGCAGCAGGGGGACGGCCCATTCGCGTTTCTGTTCCTCGGTGCCGAAGGTGAGCAGCGAGGCCGCGATGATGTTGAGGCCCTGCGGGTTGAAGCTGTGGTAGATCCGCCGCCGGGACAACTCCTCCAGGTGGGCGACCACTTGGGGCAGGGTGGCGTTGCGGCCGCCGTACTCGGGCGGCTGGGCGGGCAGCAGCCAGCCGGCGTCGAAGAGCTTGCGCTGCCAGCGCCGGGCCCAATCCGGTATGTCCGCGCTGGACTTGGAGCGGACCGTGGCCTCTTCGGGGGCGGGCAGGTGGGCGTCGAGGAAGGCGCTGAAATCGGCGCGGAACTTCTCGACCTCGGGGTCGGGGGCCAGCCTCATACCAGCAGCGCCTTCCTGTGCTCGGACGCCGTACCGAGGAGGAGGTCCCCGGCCTTGGCCCGCTTGAGATGGATCTGCAGCTCGTTCTCCCACGTGTAGCCCATGGCCCCGAACAGCTGGAACCCGTTCTGGAAGCAGACCCGTTGGCAGTCTCCGGCGGCGGCCTTGGCCATCCGTGCGGCCCGGCCGCGGCGCGGGTCGTCCTCGGCGATGGTGAGCGCGGAGAAGTAGGCGAGCACCTTGGCGCGTTCGATGGCGACGTACATGTCGGCGGCCTTGTGCTTGACGGCCTGGAACGAGCCGATGGGTACGCCGAATTGGTGCCGTTGCTTCACATGGGCGACGACCAGGTCGAGGATGCGCCGGCAACTGCCGACCATGCTGACCGCCAGGCCCATCAGGGCCAGGTCCGGAACACCGGCGACCAGGTCCGGCACGTCCACCCGGGCGACGTGCAGGGTGGGGTCGAACACGGACAGCCGCTCGGCCGCCAGCTCCTTTCCGTCCCGTACGACCACGCCCTCGGAGGTGAGAAGGGCGATCTCGTCGGCGCGGTCGGCGTCGAGGACGAACTTTCCCTCCCCGTCGAAGACACCGGTGCCCGAGCCGCGCGGCAGCCGTCCGGCCAGCGGCGCGAACCAGGTCGCCGTGGCGAGAAAGGGCGTCGGATCGGCGGCGTACCCCAACTCCTCCAGGACGATGGCCAGTTCCAGCGGAGGGGCATCGAGCCAGCCCAACTCCAGATAGGTGTCCCAGAGTTGTTTTTCAGGCAGCGCGCGTGACTTGGTGACCGTTTCGCGGACCACTCGCTGGAGCAACCGCTGCTCGTCGTCGAACTCAAACTCCATGCGCGACCTCCAGAAGGACCTTGCCGATGGCGCGGCGCCCCAGGCTCAGGGCCTCAGCGACTTCGGCGAGCGGATACACGGCGTGGACGCGGGGCCGGATCTTCCCGGCGGCGAACAGTCCGTGGAGTTCGGTGCGGGCGGCGACCAGGTCGTCCCGCCGGTGCCGCGCCCAGCCGCCGAGGTCGAAGCCGTGCAGGGTGACACCTTTGAGCATCGGCAGATTGAGCGGGATACGCGGGATCTCACCGCTCGCGAACCCCACACTCACGAACCGCCCGCCCCAGCGCATGGCCCGCAACGCCTCCTCCGCGTACGGCCCGCCGACCGGGTCGATCACGACATCGGCGCCACCCGCGTCCCGCAGGCTCCGCTTCAGGTCGTCGTACGGCAAGGTCACCCGCGCGCCCTGCTCGGCGCACGCCGTCCGCTTCTCCTCCGTCGAGGCGACGGCGACGACCTCCGCGCCGAGCAGCACGGCGAGTTCGACGGTCGCGAGGCCGACCCCGCCGGCCGCGCCGAGGACGGCCACCCGCTCCCCCGGCCGTACGTCGGCGACCAGGCGGAGTGCGTCGAAGGCGGTGGCGTGGCTGACCCCGAAGGCCGCCGCACGCTCGGTGGGGATTCCGTCGGGGATGCGGCTCAGGCCCGCTGGCCGTGCGGTGACGCGTTCGGCGAAGGCACCGACGAACATAGAGCCGAAGACCCGCTCGCCCTTCTCGAATCCGTTCGCGGACGCGGCGACCACGCCCGCGAACTCGCTGCCGGGGGTGAAGGGCGGTTCCGCCTTCACCTGGTAGGCGCCGTCGATCACGAGGAGGTCGGCGAAGTTGACGGCGGCGTAGTGCACGTCGACGGGGATGCCGCTCTCCGGCCCGGCCAACTCCCCTTCAGGCATGACCGGTTCGGGGATGTCCTCGACGACCACCGGGCCGCCGACGGCGTTGCAGCGGGCGGCTCTCATAGCCGGGTCGTCGCGGCGAGTTCGGCCGCCTGGGCGGCCATCTGCAGGACCACGTCGCCGTAGTGGGCCATCTTCGGGTTGCCGCCCTCGCCCTTCACATGACGGGCGTAGCCGCCTTCGAGGACCACGGCCATCTTGAACCGGGCGAGGATCACGTAGTAGTCGATCTCGCTGACATCGCGTCCGCTGACCTTGGCGTAGTGCTCCAGGAGGTCGGCGCGGTCGGGCATGCCGGCGTAGTCGACGTAGCCCTTCTGGGTCCGGTCCTCGTCGGCGTCCGGCCAGCCCATGATGACCCAGCCGAGGTCGAGCAACGGGTCGCCGACGGTGGCCATTTCGAAGTCGACCAGGGCGGCGAGCCGGGCGGGTGCGCCGTGCTGGAACATGACGTTGGCGAACTGGTAGTCGCCGTGGATGATGCCGGGTTCCCAGTGGGCGGGACGGTGTTCTCGCAGCCAGGCAGCGGCGTTCTCCAGGCCGGGTATCTCGCGGAACTTGAACTTGGCGAGGTGGGCGAGCCAGCGGTCGACCTGCCGGTCGTGGAAGCCGTCGGGGCGGCCGAAGCCCTCAAGTCCCTGGGCCCGCCAGTCCACGTTCCCCAACTTGGCTATGCCCTCGACGAGTTGGTACGCGAGGCCGGAGCGCAGGGACAGGTCGCTGAGGAACGGCTCGGGCCAGCCGTCGGAGTTCATCGGCGACCAGCCGTCGACGTGTGCCATGAGGTAGAAGCAGGAGCCGAGCACGCTCGTGTCGTCGCAGACGGCGATCGCCTCGGGGTGCGGTACGTCCGTGCCGTTGAGCGCGTTGAGAACGCGGTATTCACGGAGCATGGTCTCGTTGCGCCCCGGCGGAACCTTCTCCGGCGGCTTGCGCAGCACCATGTTCCGGTCGCCGCGCCGGATGCCGTAGATGTCGTTGGAGGTGCCTCCGGAGATGTACGACGTCTCGACGGGTTCGCCGGGGGCGATGCCCTGGTCGTCCAGCCAGCGGGCGAGCGATTCCGTGTCGGCGAGCGTCACAGCAGGTCCTCCAACTGCTTCCGGGCCCATTCCCGGCGGGTGGGCAGGTGCTGGGTGGGCCACAGGCCGGGGGCGGCTTCGTAGCCGCGCAGGACGTCACGGGCGACCGTGATCTTGTGGACCTCGGTGGGGCCGTCGACGACCGCCATGACGGCAGCGCCGTTCCACATGTCCGCGAAGGGCATTTCGTTCGACACGCCGAGGGCTCCGTGCAGGTGCATCGAGCGGTACACGATGTCGTGCAGCACCTTCGGGGTGAGGAACTTGATGGCGGCGATGTCCTTACGGACCCGCTTGTAGTCCTGGTACCGGTCGATCTGCCAGGCGGTGTAGAGCACGAACAGCCGGAACTGGGCGAGTTGGGCGTAGGAGTCGGCGAGGTCGGCCCGCACGAGTTGCTTGTCGGCGAGGCGCTCGCCCTGGGTCTCGCGGGACAGGGCCCGCTCGGCCATCATGTCGAGCGCCTTCTGGCTCTGGCCGACGACCCGCATCGCGTGGTGGACGCGGCCACCGCCGAGCCTGGTCTGGGCGATCGCGAAGGCCTGGCCCTCGCCGCCGAGCAGCGCGTCGGCGGGGACGCGGACGCCGTCGTAGGCGATGAGTGCGTGCATGCCCTCGTCGGTGGCCTCGCCCATGATGCCGAGGTGGCGTTCGATGCGGACGCCGGGGGTGTCGCTGGGCACGAGGAACATCGACATGCCCTTGTAGGGACTGACGTCGGGGTTCGTCACGGCCATCACGATGACGAACTTCGAGGTGCGGGCGTTGGAGGAGAAGAACTTGCGGCCGGTGATGACCCAGTCGTCGCCGTCGCGCTCGGCGCGGGTGGTGAACATCGTGGGGTCGGCGCCGGCCTGTGGCTCGGTCATGGAGAAGCAGGAGAAGCACTCGCCTTCCAGCAGTGGCCGGAGGTAGCGCTCCTTCTGTTCGTCGGTGCCGTAGCGGGCGATGATCTCGGCGTTTCCGGTGTCGGGAGCGGCCGTGCCGAAGATGACGGGAGCCCAACTCGACTGGCCCAGGATCTCGTTGATGAGCGCCAGCTTGACCTGGCCGAAGCCGCGGCCGCCCAGCTCGGGGCCGAGGTGCGGTGCCCACAGGCCCTCGTCGCGGACCTGCTGCTTCAACGCCCGGACTATCGGGCCGAGTTCGTCGTCGAGGGGGTGGTACGCCCGATCCGGATACAGCAGATCCAGGGGTTCCACGCGCTCGGCGCGGAACCGCCTGATCCACTCCAGTTTCTCCTCGAACTCCGGCTCGGTGGAAAAGTCCCATGCCATGTCAGACGAACCTCCTGCCAACCCGGACGGATGGCGGTGAGAATATCATTCTCATCTCACGCAAGTAAGGGTCTCGAAACTTGCAGTGCGGTCTTCGGTAGGGGAAGCCCAGGTGTTACCGCTGAAGTGGAGTATCGTTCTTCGGGTGACAGCTGTCCCCGAAGAACAACCAGCCTGGCGCCAGCGCGCCGTTGAGCGTTCCACCCGTGCCGCCAAGCTCCGCGCCGAACAACGTGTGCAGCGCTTCCTGGACGCGGCGCAGGAACTCATCGCGGAGAAGCGGACGACGGACTTCACCGTCCAGGAGATCGTGGACCGCTCCAAACAGTCACTGCGCAGCTTCTACCAGCACTTCGACGGCAAACACGAGCTGCTGCTCGCCCTGTTCGAGGACGCGCTGTCCAAGTCGGCTGCCGAGATCCGCGAAGCCGCCGGCTCCCAGTCGGATCCGCTCCTGGCGCTGCGCCTCGCCGTGACGATGCTCTTCGAGCAGTCGCTGCCCAACCCCGGTGTGGAGCGCCCGCTGTTCAGTGACTTCGCCCTCCAACTCCTCGTGAAGCATCCCGCACAGGTGGCGACCGCCCATCTCCCTCTGCTCACGGTGTTCACGGAGTTGGTCGAGCAGGCCGAGGACGCCGGCGTCATCCCCGCCGGGAAGCCCCGCCGTCAGGCCTCGCTCCTGATGCAGACGGTCATGTTCGTCGCGCAGGGCAACGGCGTTCCGGCCGGCAGCCACGCGGCGGGGGTCAACGCCGAGGAGATCTGGCAGTTCTGTCTCGGAGGCCTCTCGGGCGTCCCCGTCCGCAGCTGACGGCGCACAGACGGCGTAATTGACGCTCTCCACAGCGGAGAGTACGGTTCTCGCCCACCGGAACGGGAGGTGGTTGATGACCGAGCCGCTACGGCATGGGGTACAGCGCTACCGGGTCGTGCAGTGGGCCACGGGGAACATCGGTGCCCGCACGATGCGTGCCGTACTGGAGCATCCGAACCTGACCTTGGCCGGGGTGTATGTCCATACACCGGCCAAGTCGGGCCTGGATGCGGGCGAGTTGAGCGGTGGCGAGTTCGGCAGGACGGGGATCGTCGCCACGCACGACATCGACGAGATCCTGGCGCTCGGCGCCGACTGCGTCCTCTACACCCCGCGGAGCTGCGATTTCGACGAGGTGTGCACGCTGCTCTCGTCAGGCGTGAACGTCGTGTCGACGCGCGGCGAGTTCCATCACGCGCCCAGCCTCGACCCGGTCGTGCGGAAGCGGATCGAGGACGCGTGCGAGCGGGGCGGTACCTCCATCCACAGCACGGGCAGCAGTCCCGGATTCATCACGGAGGCCCTGCCGCTCGCGCTCACCTCGATCCAGCGTCGGCTCGACGCGCTGACGATCGACGAGTTCGCGGATCTCTCCCAACGGGACTCCCCCGGGCTGCTGTTCGAGGTGATGGGCTTCGGACAGCCGCCTGCCGCATTCGGCGAACGGCGTCTGGCCGGGCTGCGCGACAGCTTCGGCCCGTCGTTGCGGCTGCTCGCCGAGGCGCTCTCGACACCGCTCGACTCGGTGGAGGCGATCGGCGAGGTCGCGACCGCCCGCCGCACCACCCGGATCGCCGCGGGCATCCTGCCGACAGGCACGGTGGCCGCGCAGCGGATCACGGTGTCCGGCCTGCGAAAAGGCCAACCCCTGCTGCGGTTCCGCGCCAACTGGTACTGCACCACCGACCTCGATCCCGCCTGGGATCTCCGCGCGACCGGCTGGCACGTCGCGGTCGAGGGGGACGCACCGCTCGACATCGACCTGCGCTTCCCCGTGCCCCTCGACCGGATGGCCGCGATGTCCCCCTCCTACACCGCGAACCGTGCGGTGAACGTCGTGCCGTTCGTCTGCGCGGCAGCCCCCGGCATCCGCTCCACGGCCGACCTCCCGCAGATCGTCGCCGACCTCGGCTGAAGTCGGCGCGACCCGTGGGCGAGTTCAGGTGCTCACGAGTTCAGGCGGTGCCGGCCCGCGTCACGGCCTCCGGCTCGCCTTCCTCGTCGATCGAGTACTTCAGGAAGTCGTCGACCATGCGGTGGAACAGCGTGGCCAGTTGCTGCAGTTCGTCCGTCGACCAGTCCGAGAGGGCCATTTGCATGCCACGCGCACCGGCGTCCCGCACGCTGCCGACGGCCTTCCGGCCGGCCTCTGTCAGCTCGATCCGCTGGGCCCGGCGGTCGTCGGGATCGGGCACGCGGGTGACGTAGCCGGACTTCTGCAGCTGCTGCACCGTCCGCGTCACATGCGAGGCCTCGACCCCGAGGCGCTGCGCCAGCTCCCCCGGGCGCAGCGGCTCGGAGTCGGCGACCTGCCGCAGCAACGCCACCGCCGCACGGTCCAGGGGCACACCGGCAAGGGCCATGAGCCGGTCGTGCTGGCGGGCGCGCGTGCTCAGGTAGGTGATCCGAGTGAGGGCTCGCTCGATCTCGGTCACCTCCGGGGAGGCGGGGGCGGTGGGGACCGGTGGTGTGGTCATGGAACCCACTTTACCATATTGTTGCGTAACTCAAGTAAGTTACTGCGCACGTTTACCCCGGCTACGGCGACGAGAGTACGTCACCGGCCCGATGTCACCGGGGCCACCGGGGACTCCCTGGTCTGGGTACTTGCGAACGTAAATTCCGCTGACCGGGAACGCCCACAATGGTGTCAACTTCAGAGCTGATCCACAGCATGCTCCCGCAGCGGCCCCACGGACAGCCCGCGCATCGCACAGGTGTCGAGGATCCGCGGAACGGCACCGAGCGTGGCGCGCCAGGAGCCGGGTGCCGAGGTGCAGTCGGAGTCGTGCAGCAGGACGGTGCCACCGCCGCGCAGATCCTCGGTGACCGTCCGGTGGACCGACTCCGGTGTAGCGCGCGCCCTCCAGTCCTCGCCCCAGGCCGTCCACAACACCGGCGTGAGGTCCAGGCGACGGGCCGCGAGGTGAGCGGCGGTCGACATCACGCCGTAGGGCGGTCGGAAGAGCCGTGGCGTGCTGCCGGTTAGGTCGCCGACCGTGTCGCGGGCGCGGGCCAGGTCGTCGTGGGTGACACGGGGGCCTCGCAGCAACAGGGGGCGGTGGAGCCAGCCGTGGACGGCGATCTCGTGTCCGGCGGCGGCGATCTCGCGGACCAGGCCGGGGGCGCGTACCGCTTGGTTGCCGAGGAGGAAGAAGGTGGCGTGGACCCGGCGCTCGTCGAGCAGGCGCAGGAACAGTGGGGTGGACAGCGGGTCCGGCCCGTCGTCGAAGGTGAGCGCCACGTGCTCCGGCCGGCCGCGGCCGGAGAGGCGGGGCATGACGCGGTTGCGGAGCGGGCCGTAGGTGGAGAGGACGGGGGCGGCGTATGCGGCGGCGAGGACGGGGAGCGCGATGCGGGCGGTCGTGCGGAGGAGGTGGGCGGGGGTCATGAGTGACGCCCCTTCACGTAGTCGGCGTGGGACAGGTGATCCGCGTGGTGTCCGTGGCCCAGGTCGTCGAGGTCGAGGCCGTGCCCTATGGCGTGTATCAGGCCCGGGCCACCGTCAGTCGTGGCTACCGCCGTGCCGACCGCGCCTGCCCAGACCGCGCAGGCGAGGGCGGTGGTGATCGCGAGTCGTAGGGCGGCCGGTCGGACCGTACGTCGGGTGGAGGACCGGGGGGCGGGTCCGACACCGGACCGGCAGGCTCGCGCGATCTCGGCGGCGGGGCAGCGGTCGGGTCCCGCGGCCGGGGCCTGGTGCGTTCCCGTGGCCCGGCTCTGGTGTGTCTGGGCGGCTCGGCCGTGATCCGTTCCGGAGGGCGAATCCTGGTCCGTCACCGGGTCCCGAAGCGTCGCAGCGCCCGGCACCCGATCTATCTCAGCGCCCCAGCCCCAGTCCGTGCCGGTGCCCAACTCCTGCGTGGTGTCTGCGACCGGAACCCGATCCGCTCCGGGATCCGTGCCCACATCCGCCGCAGCTCCCAACCCCCGATCCACCCCGCCGCACAAGCCCCCGCCCGCCCACGAACCCCGCCCCCACTCCGCAGCCCCGCCCGCGAACAGCGAAAGCCCCGCCTCCCGCTGCAACAACCCCCGCGGACCGTCGATCAACTCACCCAGCACATCCTTGAGTTGGGCCGGATCGCGGATCCACGCGGCGACACCCGCCTCGTCCAGGGCGGCCGCGTTGGTCAGGCCGTGGCCCGGTATGCAGCCGTAGCTCGCGACGGGCAGGCCGGTGGCGAAGGCTTCCAGTGAGGTCAGGCCGCCGGCGTTCTGGACCAGGACATCGGCGGCGTGCATGAGGCCGGGCATGTCGTCGACCCAGCCGTAGACGTGGTCGATGCCGTCCGCGCGGAGTTGGTCGGCGAGCGTCTCGTTGCGGCCGCAGACGACGAGCGGTACGGCCGCGCCGCAGTCGCGCAGGTCCCGGGCGACCTGGCGGACCGGGCCCACGCCCCAGGAGCCGGCGACCAGCAGGGCCAGCGGGGTGTTCGTGGGCAGACCGAAGCGGGTGCGGGCCGCGGCGCGTTCCGTCGCGTCCGCGGGGTGGAAGCGCGGGTCGGCGACCGGGCCGCACACCCGGACGTCGTGCGCGCCGGCGGCCCGGGCCTGCGCGGCGGGCACGGCGTGCAGCGCGAGGTGGACGTCGACGCCGTCGGCCACCCACAGCGGGTGGACCGAGAAGTCGGTGAGGTAGGTGAGGACGGGGACGGTCAGGCGGCCGTCGCGTCGGAGGTTGCCCAGGACCCGGCTCGCACCCGGGTAGGTCGAGACGACGGCGCCCGTGTCGGCGGGCAGGGCGCGCAGGAGTCGTTCCTCGGCGGAGCGCAGCAGTACCTTCGCGAGGGGGCCGCCGCCGCCCGCGCGCTCGGTGCTGCTGTAGATCCGCTGGTACGCCCACGGCGCCCGGACGAGCATCCGGTGATAGCCGTCCCGCACGAGCCTGCCGAGCCTGGCGGGCAGCACGTCCAGCAGGTCGAACCGGTCGACCGGGAGACCGGCCGCCACCAGGCGCCGCTCCAGTTCGGTGGCGGCGCCGTCGTGGCCGGCTCCGACGCTCGCCGAGACGATCACGACACGCTCGGCCGACGACGGGCGGCGGGGCGGGGTCGCCGGCCGGGGGCGCAGGGTGGCGGCCGCGAGGGCACGCAGATGCACCGTACTTCCGAGGTGAGGCATGGGCTTTTTCCTCCGCAGGTGGAGTGGAGCGGCGAAACTCTACAACATGTAGTAGGTAAGCTCGTACGACATGTAGTAGATCGCGTTCGCAAAGATCCCAGCCAACCCCGCGGCCGGGCCCTCGACCGACCACTTCAAGCCCTTCCTCACCGTTGGCACACTTCCTACAGGCCGTAGTAGGTCGGCGGGTAGGCTGGGACGCCGAGCGGTGAGAGGCGGTGGGGTGAACAGTGCACGACCGGAAGAGCGACGAGCCCGGCGCGACGTCCGGCAGGAGGGCGCGCGGTGAGTTGGAGAGCGGTGTTCTCGCCGCCCTCTACGGGTCCGACGAGCCGCTGACCGCACGCCAGGTCAAGGACCGGCTGCCGGGGGATCTCGCCTACACCACCGTGTTGACGATCCTGTCGCGGCTCCACGACAAGGGCATGCTCGTCCGGCACCGCGCGGGACGCGGGTACGCGTACGCGCCGGCCCGGGACGAGGCGACCCACACCGCGGACCGGATGCGCTCACTGCTGGAGCACGGTACCGACCGCGAGGCGGTACTCACCCGCTTCGTCTCCGAACTGTCCGAAGCGGACGAGCAGTTGCTCCAGCGACTGCTCTCCGAGCACGGCGGACCCCAGCAGGGTGGACCGCAGCACGGCGAACCGCAGCACACCGGTCGCACCGACGAAGGACCGTGAGCCGGTGCTGATCAGTGTGTACGTCCCTCTCCTGATCACCATGGTGGTCGCCGTGTTCGCACCCCGGGCCGCCCCCCTGTTGGCCCCGCGCCCGGCCGCCTGGTCGCTGGTCTCCGCCGCCCTGGTGGCGTCGCTGGGCTGGCTCGGCTCCCTGGCGCTGCTCGCGTTCGCCGGGCTGGCGCAGCTCCCCGAGGTCGCCGAGGAGGGCCGGTGGTCGGTCGCGGCCGTGCGCGCCTCCGACCCGGTGTACCTCACGGTCGCCGGAATCGCCGCGCTCGCCCTCCTCGCCTCCGTCACCGGACTCGCCGTCGCCGCCACCCGTCAGCTACGACACCTGCGCTGGGCCCGCCGCGAGTGCCGACTGCTGCCCGGGGACACGGAGTTGGCCGTCCTCGACATGGAGTTGCCGGAGGCGTTCGCGCTGCCGGGGGCGCCGGGCCGGATCGTGGTCTCGCGCGGCATGCTGCGCTGCCTGGGCGACCGCGAGCGCGAGGCGCTGCTGGCCCACGAACGCGCGCATCTGCGCTGCCGCCACCATCTCTTCCAGACCCTCTGGCGGCTCACCGCCGCCGTGAATCCACTGCTACGACCGCTGTCCGGCGCGGGCGGCTTCGTCCTGGAGCGCTGGGCCGACGAGGAGGCCGCGGTGCGCGTCGGTGATCGTACGGTCGTCGCCCGCGCGGTGGGCCGGGCCGCGCTGGCCACCTCGGCGAACCGTTCCCGCCCGGCGCTGGCCGCCACCGGCGGGGCGGTACCCCAGCGGGTACGGGCGCTGCTCGCGCCTCCTCCCCCGCGCCGGGCCCTGCCGTTCGTCGCGGGCGCCGCACTGCTCGTCATGTGCTGCGCGAGCCTGGCCGACGCCGCGGGCGACAGCGAGCAGATGATCGAGACCGCGCAGCACGCGGCGTGCGTGACGGCTCAGGCGGCGGCCACGTCGGCGCAGCCGCTGGTTCCGCCGCACGGGCCGTGCTGCGCACACGGACGACCGGACTCGCCTCCGCACCAGCACTGACCGACAGGGCCGATGCGGCGGCGCAAGCCACGACAGCACCGACGCCGGCCCGCGGACCGTGACGCGAACACGAACCTCGGAACAGGCCCCTGGCACCACTGACCCACAGGGCATCCACAACGCCCAGAACTGCGGTCGCCTCGATGCCGCCCCTCCCGCCCCACAGCCTGTACCGCGAGCGGCGGCCCGCCCCTGAACAGGGGCGATCCCGGCATCCACCCGCCCTGCGCCCGTGTTATCGTCGCCCTGTCCATCGCCAGGAATCCTGTCGATCGAATTCTGGCGATCGGGCCGTGGTCCCCCGTCGCGCGCACTCCACGAATGGAGCGGCATGTCTGTTCTGGCCCGGCCGGCGGTGGCCGCCTTCGCCGCCAAGTCCCTGCAGCGTCTCTCCGTGATGGCCGACCGGCGCCCGAGCGGGCGTGGTTCCGCCGCCTCCTCACATCAACGGTTTCCTCAATTCTCGCGCCGGACACGGGAGTTGACGATCCCGACCACCGTCGCCCCGGCGCGCGCCACGGTGTACCTGCCCGCCGGTGAAGGGCCGCCTCCGCCGGTGCACGTGAACTTCCACGGCGGCGGCTACGTCGTACCGCTGACCGAACTGGACGACCCGCTGTGCCGTTTCCTCGCGGCGGAGGCGGGTGTCGTGGTGGTCAACGTCGACTATGTGGTCGCGCCGCAGTACCCGTTCCCCGCGCCGCCCCGGCAGGCCTTCGAGGTGGTCCGGTGGATCGCGGAGCACGGTGCGGAGCAGGGCTGGGACGGCACCCGGCTCACCGTGGGCGGTCAGAGCGCCGGCGGCGGACTCGCGGCGGCGGTGGCCCGGCAGGCACTCGATGAGGGTGGTCCCTCGATCGCGCTCCAGGTGCTGCACTATCCGCCGCTGGACCTGGCGACCAGCGCGAAGGACAAGCACTCCGCCATCGCCAAGCCGGTGCTGCGGCCCTGGATGGCCGAGGTCTTCGACACCTGTTACGTCCCGGACCCGAAGGTACGTGCCGACCGGCTGGTGTCGCCCGCCCATCCGTCGGACACCGCGGACCTCAAGGGCATCGCCCCGGCCATGGTCATCACGGCCGAGTACGACCTCCTCAAGGCGGAGGGCGTCGCCTACGCCGACCGACTGCGGACGGCGGGCTCCCTGGTCGAGCACGTCGAGGTCGCCGGAGCCGACCACGGCTACGACGGCAAGGACGACGAACGGGCCCTGCAGACCTACGCCCTGATCGCCCGTCAGCTGCGGGAAGCCCTGGGCACCGCCTGAACTCCCCACGCGGACAGCACACTTCGCCGACCACCCCCCTCGGACGGTCGGCGAAGTGCCTGCCGCCGAGTCACGCCGACGGCACCGGCTCCGGCGGCGTGAGGCCGAACTTCCCTGCCGCCTCGGTCAGTTCACGCCACACCTTCGGCGCCACGGGGATGCCCTTCGCACCGCGCCCTTCGGCGACCGCGGCGCTGCGCTCGCCCGGGTAGAAGACTCCCTCTGCGCCATCCGCCGGCGGCAGCTGCTTGAGGGTGGCCAGCGTTTCGTCGACCGCCGCGGTGAAGGCGGCCGGGTCACCGAAGGCCGCCGGGTCCAACGCGATGAGCAGCGCGTTCTGACGGTGCTTGCGGCCCTGCGGGTCGTCCGAGTGGAACGCGGCGAAGATCGGCGCGCCGACGAGCACGCTGGTCAGCAGCTCGAAGGCGAGGGACATCCCGGATCCCTTGGCGCCGCCCAACGGCAGTGGCATGACGGCCAGTTCGGGGTCGGTGGTCGGGGTGCCGTCCGCGGTGGCCGCCGCGCCCTCGGGCAGCGGGGTACCGCTCGCCTTCGCCTGGCGGATCTTGCCCAGCGCGATGGTCGCGGTGGCCATGTCGAGCAACAGCGGGGCGTGGGACTCCGCCGGTACGGCGATGGCGAGCGGGCTGGTGGCCACGGCGGCGCCCTTGACTCCGGTGTAGCCCATGTTGGGCATCCCGGAGACATAGCCGATGCCGACGAGGCCCTGCTCGGCGATCTTCGACACGTAGTAGCCGATGGCCCCGGTGTGGACCGTACGGCGGACCCCGACGGCAGCAACTCCGCTGATCCGAGCCCGGGTTACCGCCTCCTCAGCGGCGGCGCTGAGAGCGACCGGGCCAGGGGCACGGTCGGCATCCAGCACGGCGGCGGCCGGAGTGGTGGACTCGATCCTGATGTCGGCGTCGGCGTTGGCCAGGCCCTTGGCGAGGAGTTCCAGGTAGGCGGGGACGCGGGCGATGCCGTGCGAGTCGACGCCCCGCAGCGCGGCCCACACGAACACGTCGGCGGTGGTGCGCGCCCGCTCGGCGTTCAGACCGCCCTTCTCCAGGAGCGCGGCGGAGAAGGTGCGCAGGTCGTCGGCGGCGACAAGGACCTTGCCCGGCTTGGGCGTTGCGATGTCGGACATGGTGGCGGGTGCCTTCCTGGTTCAGCGGGTGACGAGTACGTCGACGACGGCGGTGGTGCCCTCCGCCACGGCCTTGAGCGCACGCTCCAGCGCGGGCGCGAGAGCCTCGGGTGCGTCGACCGTCTCGGTGTGCATCCCGAACGGCTCGGCGAACGCGGCGAGTCGGGGCAGCCGGCGCAGATCGGTGCCGAGCCACTCCCCCGTGTCGGCGGCGGCGCCCTCGGGGTAGAACCTGCGGTGGTTGAGGTTCATCGACTTGTAGACGCGGTTGTTGAACACCACGATCAGCAAAGGGAGTTCGTAGGCATTCGAGGCGTCGTACGACTGGATGACCGGGTTGTAGGTGAACGCGCCGTCCCCGATGGTGAGCACCACCGGGCGTTCCCTCGCGGCGAGTTTGACGCCGAGGGCGACCGCGATGCCCTGGCCGAGGCCGCCCTGGACGTAGAAGTACGAGTCGGGGTCGGCCGTTTGGACGTGGCGCTTGACGACGCGGCTGTGGGTGATGGTCTCGTCGACGACGATCGCGTCCCTGCCGTCGAGCAGCTTGCGCAGCGTGGCGGCGACGAGAACCGGGTCGATGCCCTCGGCGCCTTCGGCCTTCGTCTCGGCCTGGGTGATCGCCGTCTGCTCGGCCGCGAAGCGAGCCTCCTGTGCGGCCCTGCGCTCCGCCACAGTCGTCTCGTCGAGATCCTTCGCCCGCTTGGCCAGCTGCCGCAGCGTGTTGGTGACGTTCCCTTCCAAGTACTTGTCGGCGAACAGGACTTGGTAGACGACGTGCGGGCGCTGCGGCACCTCGTCGATGACGACGACGGTCGCCTTGCAGGGGCGGCGCGACGGCGGGTAGAAGGGTGCGCGGCAGTTGACGAGGAGGATCAGGTCCGCCTCGTCCATCCACGGGCCGATGTCACTGCCGGCGTGCAGCGGGTGGGTGCGCGGGAAGTTGCCGCAGACCGCCGAGTCGGGCTCGACGACCGGGATGTTCCACGCCTCGGCGAAGGCGACGAGGGCCTCGAAGCCGCCCGCCTCACGGCCCGCCGTCTCCGTGACGATGACGGGGTTGGACGCCTCCCGGATCAACTGGGCTACCGGGTCCACCTCTTCGGGCGAGCTGTGCGTGGAGCCCGGGGCCACGATCGGCTTGGCCTCTCGCCCGTCCCACTCCTCAAGCAGGATCTCCAGGGGGACGTTGAGGTACGCCGGTCCCGCCGGGGCCCGCCACGCCAGTTCCGCCGCGCGCGTCACCATCGTAGGAAGGGTGTGGACGCTGGCGGCCTCGTTGGACCACTTGGTGAAGGGCTGTGCGATCTGGTGCGGGCCGCCGACGATGGAGAGGTTGCGATACCACTGGCCGCCCGGGTCCTGGCCGGGGCCGTCGCCGTACGTGGTGGACTCCGAGGAGCTGACCACCATCGGGACGCCCGCGAGCAGCGCCCCGTGCACGGCCATCGAGCCCTGGAGCAGACCGGGCGCCGCATGCAGGAGAACGCCCTGCGGCCGGCGCTTGATGAGGCCGTAGCCGGTGGCCATGCCGACGGCGACGGTCTCGTGGGTCAGGTCCAGGTACTGCGGGCAGGGCAGTCCGTCGCGGTGCCGGCGGGCCAGGGACTCCCAGACCGGGGCCCACTCGGAGCCCGAGGAGCAGAAGATGTAGTCGGCGCCGACGGCGTTGAAGGCGGTAACGAGAGCATCGCCGCCGTCGGCGCCCGGGGAGTTGGTGGTGTCGGTCATCTCTCGTGTTTCCTCAGCCCTCGATCGGCCAGTTCAGGACCTCGGAGATACCGCGGCCCATGATCCATTCAAGCTCCTCGGGCGTGAAGTCCCAGTGCTTGGTGAACTGCTCGATCGTGTCGGTGTACGTGATGCCGTGCCCGAGCAGCCGGGTGATGTCGGTGCCGTAGAAGCAGCGCTGCGGGCCCATCTTGTCGACCATCTCGCGGACGTACTTCTGGATGTTGTTGTTCGGGAACGGCTGCGTGGAGTAGCCCGGGAGCGCCGAGAGCTTCACGTAGATGTTCGGGTGGGCGGCGAGGTCGGCGGTCTCCGAGACCCAGTAGCCGATCGCGTCGTCGACGCAGCGGGCCATGATGCCCATGTGGTCGATGATGATCTTCAGCTCGGGGTGCTTGGCGGCGATCTCGCCCAACTCCCGCTTCCAGATGGGCGCGTGGACCATCGTCGGGACGCGCAGTTCCTCGGCGATCGGCCAGTACCAGTCGTTGGTGCCGTCGATCATCCAGTTGCGGTCCTGCGGCCGGTGGAAGGTCAGGCGCGTGCCCTTCACATGCGGGTTCTGCGCGAAGTCGGCCAGCATCGCCTTGCCCTCTTCGGGCTTGTTCTGCGGGATACGCGCCATGATCCCGAAACGGTCCGGGTACGCCTCGCAGGCCTCCAGGGCGTAGTCGATACGGTCGCCCTCCCAGGACGGCGGCAGGATCAGGGCCCGGTTCACGCCGGCCTCGTCCATCAGCTCCAGGGCCTCCTCGTAGGAGAAGGGGTCCTCGCGGTGTCCGTTGAGGCGGATGCGCTCCCGCGCGCCCGGGACCCAGGGGCGGTCCGGGGTCTCTTCCTTCCAGATGTGGATCTGCGTGTCGACAACGAACATGTCCTGAGCTCTTTCTCTCGAAGGTCCATCGAAGGTCTTTGAAAGGTCGTGGGAAGCGGATCGTGAGGCGGTGTTGACGGAAGGAACGCTAGGCGGGTCGCGAGGCCTTGCGGAGCCCTGGGAGTGCAAGCAGTAGTTGCGCGAAACACCGCTGTACGCAGGGCATTCTCAGTGTGCGGACGGAGTGTCGAACACCGCGCCGACGATGTGCTCGGCGATCGCCATGGAGGCCGTGGCGGCCGGCGAGGGCGCGTTGCGGACGGCTGTGATCCGGCCCACCTGATGGATGCGGAAGTCGTCCACGAGCGTGCCGTCGGGGTCCAGCGCCTGCGCCCGGACGCCCGCTCCGCCGCGTACGACGTCGGAGACGCCGACTCCGGGGACGTAGAGCTTCGCGTCCTTCATGAAGGCCGTCGCGGAGAGCGAGCCGCGGTACTCCTTGATGCCTGTCCGCCAGTGCTGGGCGGCCATCCGCCAGGACCCGGGGTACGCGGCGAGTCCGGCGAGGTCCTTCAGTGAGAAGCGGCTGAGCTTGTACCCCTCCCTGGCGAGGGCCAGGACGGCGTTCGGGCCGACCTCGACACTGCCGTCGACACGCGGGGTGAAGTGCACGCCGAGGAAGGGGTAACGGGGGTCCGGCACCGGGTAGATGAGCCCGCGCACCAGGTGCGTGCGCTCGGGTCTGAGGAGCATGTACTCGCCCCGGAACGGGATGATCTTCGGTTCCCTCTTGTCCTGCGCGAGCTTCGCCACGGCGTCCGAGTGCAGGCCCGCACAGAGGATCAGCCGGTCGACGCGGACGCGTTCCTGTCCCGACGCGACCTCGATGGCGCCCGGCACGGTGGTGATGGACGTGACCGGGAAACCGAGCCGAACCTCTCCCCCGGACGCCTCGATGTCCTTGGCGAACTCGCGGGCGATCGCCGGGTAGTCGGTGATCGCGGTGCGCGGGGAGTGCAGGGCCGCGATGCCTCCCGCGTGGGGCTCCAGCTCCTTGATCTCCTCCTGGGAGATCTTGCGGAGTTCGGGCACGTGGTTGTTCCTGGCCCGCTCGTAGAGGTTCTCCATCCGGCCCAACTCGTCCTGGCGTACGGCCACTACGAGCTTGCCGATCTCGTCGTACGGCAGCCCGCGGTCCTGGCAGTACTCGCGCAGGATCGATACGCCCCGGACGCACAGGTCGGCCTTGAGGCTGCCCGGCGCGTAGTAGATGCCGGCGTGCACGACGCCGGAGTTGTGGCCGGTCTGGTGGACGGCGACCTCGTGTTCCTTCTCCAGGACCACGACCCGGGTGCCGGGGCGGCGCAGGGCGATCTCGCGGGCGGTGGCCAGGCCCACGATGCCGGCGCCGACGATGCCGATCGTCTCGTCAGCCATCGGCATCCTCCTCTCTCTGTCCTACGGCTTGCTCAGGCGCCGATGTGGATGGCGACGGTCTTGACCCGGGTGGAGAAGCGCAGGACTTCGTCGCCCTGCTCCTTGTAACCGGTGCCGGAGTCGTGGAATCCGCCGAAGGGCAGGTGGACGTCCCAGCCGGGAGTGGTCGCGTTGACCGCGATCTGCCCGCACTCGGCCTCGTCCGCGAAGCGGAGCGCGGAGGCGAGGTCGCGGGTGAAGACGGCGGCGGCGAGCCCGAAGTCGGAGTCGTTGACGGCCTCGACGGCCTGCGTAAAGTCTTCTACGGCGCGGATCGCGAGCACCGGGCCGAAGACCTCCTCGCGCCAGATCGACGTCTCGGGCGTGATGCCGGCGAGCACGGTCGGCTGGACGAAGCAGCCGTGCGCGTGGTCGCCCTCGGTGTCCGCCCGGCCGCCGGTGAGGACGGTGGCGCCTTGCTCGACGGCCCCTTCGATGTGGGCGAGCACGCTGTCGCGCTGCTTCGGGCTGGACAACGGGCACAGGGTGGTCGTCGGGTCACTGCCCGGGCCGACCTTCAGCGCCTCGACCTCGGCGACCAGGAGGCGGGTGAACTCTTCGTACACCGGCTGTTCTACGACGACACGGCTGGTGGCGGTGCAGCGCTGGCCGGCCTGTCCGAAGGAGGCGGCTACGACGGTCTTCGCGGCGAACGGCAGGTCGGCGTCCTTGAGCACGACGGAGGCGTTCTTGCCGCCGAGTTCGCCCTGGAAGCGGACGTTGCGGTCGGCGAGGCGGCGGCGGATGCGGTTGCCGACCTCGTTGGAGCCGGTGAAGGTGATGCCGACGATGCGCGGGTCGTCGAGGAGCGCCTCCTCGATCTCGGCGGTGCGGCCCGTCACCACGTTGAGGACACCGGCGGGGAGGCCGGCGTCGTGCAGGGCGCGGGCGAAGTGCAGGCCCGACAACGGTGTCTCGGTGGCCGGCTTGAACACGGCCGCGTTGCCGGTGGCCAGCAGCGGGGCGAGCTTGCGGGCCGGGGTGATCAGCGGGTCGTTCCAGGGGCTGATCACGAGGATCACGCCGATCGGTTCGCGCTGGGTGTGCACGCGGGTGTGCGGGCGGGCGTCGTGCAGGAGGGTGCCGTAGCCCTGGCGGGCCAGGCCCGCGTAGTAGTCGAGGAAGTCGGCGGCCTTGAGGGTCTCGCCGCGGGCCTCGGCGCCGGTCTTGCCGTTCTCGGCGGTGACGTCGGCGGCGATCTCGTCGACACGGTCGCGGATCAGTCGGGCCGCCTCGGTGAAGACGCGGGCTCGTTCGAAGGGGCTGGTGCGCTTCCATACGGCGAAGCCGCGCTCGGCGTGGTCGTAGGCGCGGGTGACGTCCTTGGCGGCGAGGGCGGGGATGCGCGCGAGGGGGGTGCGGACGTCGGCGGGGTTCTGTACCTCGATCCACTCGCCGGTCGCCACCCACTCTCCACCGGAGAGGGTTTCCAGGCTTCGCATGAAGATCACTTCCTTCGTCCGCCGCGGTGCGGGTCCGCGGTCTGCACAGTCAGCGGCCACAGTGGGCCGGATGCGACAACACACCATGTGGGGGCGGTGCCACCAGTCCCGCAGAGGCAGGCATTGCTTGCGCCGCGCGCAGGTCGGCGGAGGGTTGATCCGTGCTGGAATCGGCAGGCCGGACGGCATGCGCCGGCCCGCCGGGAGCCGAGAATCCACTGAGGATTCGATCGAAGATCCGTTGAGGAGAGACACGACATGGCCTACGCAGTCATCGCCCACTACTTCTGCGAGCCCGCCGACGAGGCCACGGTGCGCGCCGCGTTGCTGAAGGTGCGCGAGCACACCCGTGCCGAGCCGGGGAACCTGGCGTACGAGGTGCACGCCGAGGCGGACGCACCGGGCAGTTTCGTGCTGTACGAGCAGTACGCCGACCGGGCCGGTTTCGACGCGCACAAGGCGGCCGAGCACTTCGACGAGCTGATCGTGCAGGCGATTTGGCCGCTGCTGACCGACCGCAAGGTGACCTTCGCCGAGGTGCTCTGAGACACCCCTGCCGGGAAGCGCTGGGACGCGCTTCCCGGCTCGTGCGTCAGAACTCGTTGCCCCACACGTACCGTGCCACCGTCTCCACCAGCTCGATCTTCCGGCGCTGTTCCTCGGTGGTCAGCAACGGCCGGCTCGCCACGTCGGCGAAGCCCCGGGACGGCGCTACGGCCCCGTCCTCCAGGTCCTTGAACTCGCCCACCGCGTCGAGCCTCGCCATCACCGTGTCGATGCCCTCCAGCGCGGGCACGGTCGCGTCGACGACACCCAGGCAGAAGTCCCGGTCCTCCGGCAAGGCCTTGACCAGGGCAAGTTCGGCCGGGGTGCCCTGGTCGAAGGGGAGGATCCAGCGGTCGGCGCCGATCGCGCCGTAGAGCTGCTCGGCACGGGACAGGTCCACCGCGGCCGGGGCGATCGGGCCGGGGGCCACGCCGATCCGTACGCCCTCGGGGCGCTCGTCCAGGCGTACCGCCAGGGCGTCGACGGCTAGGGCGTCCGCGAAGGAGAGCGCGCCGGAGTCGGCCGGGTCGGTGCCCAACTGGCGGAGCAGGAGTGGGTTGTTGAGCTGGATCAGGCGGACGCCCTTGGAGACCAGCAGCTCTATCTCGGCGAGGACGATCTCCGCGAGGGCCTCCCCCAACTCCCGTGCGGAGGAGGGGCCCAGGCCCGGTTGGAAGGTGGTGGCCGCGAGGTACGCAGGCGAGGGCAGCGAGGCCTTCGGGGCGATCACCGTCAGCTCGGTGAGGCGTGCCGCCCAGTCCGCGAGCAGCGGGCCGTTGGCCTTCGGGAGGGACTCCGCGACCCAGCGGACCAGGCCGTCGGTGTCGGTCTCGTCCGTCCGCCGGAAACCTGATACTCCGTCAAACACCGCGCTGCGGAAGTCTTCTCGGGGGAAGTCGCCGTCGGTGACGACGGTGGAGCGCAGCTTGCGCTGGAAGACGACCGCGTCCCTGACGGCCTGGAGTTCCGCCTCCTTCAGCGCCTCGGGGTCGCCGGCCGCGCGTGCCGCGGTGAGTTCAGCGGGGCGGACCAGGCTGCCCTGGTGGTCGATGCGGTAGTTGAACGTATCCGCCATGGCTCATGCGTCCTTTCCGGGCGAGGACGGTGCGGGCTTTCCCGCAACTCCCCAGGCGGCGAACTCCAGTTCGTAGCCGAGGGAGGCGAGAACCTCCTCGGCGATCTGCTGGTCCTCGTCCGCGGTGCCGCCCGCGATGCCGAGGCCGCCGATGATCTCGCCGTCCTTCTTGATGGTGAGGCTGCCCTCGGTGGCCATGATCGGCATGGCGGCGCCGGGGAGTTGGGAGAGCTGGGAGAAGAAGACGGGCTGGCTCTCCTGCCACTTCTTCAGCATCTTGCCGGGCCGCTGCATGATGGCCGCCGTGTACGCCTTGGCGCGGGCGATGTCCGGGGTGAGCGGGCGGGCGCCGTCCGGGCGGCGGATGGCGATGGGGAAGCCGCCGGCGTCCACGACGGCGACGCTCACCGCCTTCCCGATGGCCTGGGCGCGTTTGTGGGCGGCGTCGATGATCTCCTCGGCGGCGTCCAGGGTGAGGCTGCTCATGCTGCTTCCTTCGGTGCGGTGAGGGTGCGGCGCAGGTGGGCGACGGCGGCGTTGTACGCGGCGGGCGTCTCCCAGTACATGGAGTGCGGGGCGTCCGGGACGATCTCCAGGTGCGAGCCGGGCAGCAGTTCGTGGGCGCGGGTCACGGTCTTCACGCTGAGCACCGCGTCCTTCTCGCCCGCGAGGAAGGCGACCTTGACGCCCGAGGCCCGAATGTCGTCCAGGGAGGGGCCGTTGGTGTCGAGGTTCCGCAGATCCTGCATCTTGGCGACGTTGAACGTGCCCATCTGCTGGAACAGGAAGGTGAGGTCGGCCCGCTCCTCCTGGAACCGCTTCGTCAACAGGCGGTCGATGACCGGCAGTTTGACGGCTTCGGCCCGGTCGGCGGCGGCCAGTTCCTTCAGCTCGGGGTGGCTGATGCCGCCCAGCGAGTGACCGAGCACGACGGAGCCGACCCGCTCAGGCCGCAGCAGTCCGGCGCGCAGGGCGGCGACCGAGCCGATGGACTGGCCGACGAGCATGGCGTCGGTCAGGTCTTCTTGGTCAAGTACGGCGACGACGTCGCCAGGGAAGTCCTGCCCGTCGAACTCGGGCATGGACGAGTCGGACTTGCCGAAGCCGCGCAGGTCCACGGTGACGACCGTGAACTCCTCGCGCAGTGCGGCCACTTGCTGCCACCAGGCGGCGTGGTGACCGCCGCTGCCGTGCACGAACAGGATCGCCGGACCACTGCCGTGGCGCTCGTAGTAGATGGAGGTGCCGTCGGAGTCGGCGAGGGGCATGGGGGTGAACTCCTGTACGCGGGGGATCAGTTGGGGCGGCGACCATGGAAGACGAGCTCGATCATGGTGTGGTCGGGGTCGTGGATGTAGCAGAACTTCGACTGGTTCTCGGGCCGTTCGATCGGCCGGGTGTGGCGGATGCCCAGGTCCGTGATGTGGGCGAGGAACTCGTCCCAGTCGTCGACCTCGACGGCGAAGTGATAGGGCGCCATGCGCTCCATCTCCTCGACCGGCGTGAAGTGGAGGTCGAAGTTGCCGCGGGTCATCAGCACCACACGGGAGTTGGACTTGGGCATGATCCGCTTCATCCCGAAGACCTTCGTGTACCACTCGGCGGTCCGGTCGGGGTCGGTGGTGGGGAAGTTGACGTGGTGGATGTAGCGGGGTGCGCTGCTCATGACGGATTCCCTTCGCTGTGTACGGGGTTGGACAGGACGCCGATGCCGCTGATCTCGATGTCCACGGTGTCCCCGGGTTCGAGTTGGCAGGTGGACTCGGCGCCCATCCACAGCACGTCCCCCGCGTGCATGGTGATGTGCTTGGTGAGCTCGACGATGTGGTCGAACGGGTCGAAGACCATGTCGCCGGTGGCGAACGAGGCGCGAACTTCCCCGTTCACACGGAGAGTTGTGGTTTGCGCGAGGGCATCGACGTCCGTCTCTATCCACGGCCCCATCGGCTTGAACGTGTCGCTGTTCTTGCTGCGCCAGAAGGAACGGTCCTGGTGCTGCCAAGTGCGGGCGCTGACGTCGTTGCCGATGGTCCAGCCGAAGACCGACTTACGTGCTTCGTCGTAGGTCGCGTGACGCAGGGTGCGGCCGATGACGGCGACGAGTTCCGGCTCGGCCTCGAAGCGGCCCTCGACCTCGACCGGCTTGACGATGGGTGAACGGTGGCCGGTGAGCGCGTTGTTGGCGCGGTAGCCGACCTCGGGTCGGTCCGGGGTCTCCGCGCCGGCGTGCGCGATGTGGCGCGGGTAGTTCATGCCGACCGCGTAGAACACGGGCGGGACGACGACAGGCAGCCACTGGGCGTCGGCGATCGACACCGAGCCGATGACAGACGGATCGCCTTCCAAAGGGGACTCCGACAGCAGCTCGATGTCCTCCTCCCCCACGCGGCCCCAGACCGCTCGGCCGCCGACCGCAACACGCGTGTACCTCATGGCGGTTCAGCCCGCCAGCAGGTGGGAGACGCGCTTGGTGATGAGGTAGGCGTCGAGGGCCTCGGGGCCGCCCTCCCTGCCGTAGCCGCTCTCCTTCACGCCACCGGAGGGGGCCTCGGCGACGGAGCCACCGCAGTGGTTGATGGAGAGGATGCCGGCCTCCAGCGCGTCCGAGAGTTTCTCGGCGGTGGCGGCCGACTCGGTGAATCCGTAGGCGGCTAGGCCGTAGGGCAGGGCATTGGCGAGCGCCAGGGTCTCGTCCAGGTCGGTGAACGGGACGATCGGCGCGAGCGGGCCGAAGGGCTCCTCGTGCATCAGCTGCGCGTCCGCCGGTACGTCGGTGAGGACAGTCGGGGCGTAGAAGTAGCCGTCGCGCTCCAGGCGTTGACCGCCGGTGAGCACCTTGGCACCTCGCTCTACGGCATCTGATACCAGGTTCTCCACGGCCTGCAGTCGGCGCTCGTTGGCCAGTGGGCCCATGGTGGTGTCGGCGTCGAGGCCGTCTCCCACGGTGACTTGCTGAGCGGCCTTCACGAACTCGGCGGTGAATTCGTCGACGATGCTCTCGTGGACGAAGAAGCGGCTCGGCGAGGTGCACACCTGGCCGGCGTTGAAGAACTTCGCCTGTGCCGCCTTGCGGGCGGACTTCAGCGGGTCGGCGTCGGCGCACACGATGACCGGGGCGTGGCCGCCGAGTTCCATCAGGGTGGGCTTCATGACCTCACCGGCCTGGGCCGCGAGGAGCTTGCCGACCGGGACCGAGCCGGTGAAGGCGACCAGGCGGATCTGCGGCGAGGGGATCAAGTGGGCGGAGACTTCGGCCGGTTCGCCGAAGACGAGGTTGAGGACACCGGCCGGGAGTCCGGCGTCGGCGTAGCAGGCGACCAACGCGGCGGCCGTACCCGGGGTCTCCTCGGACGCCTTGATGACGATGGAGCATCCGGCGGACAGGGCGGAGGAGAGCTTGCGGTTGGGGCCGCCGACGGGGAAGTTCCACGGCACGAACGCGGCCACGGGGCCCACAGGTTCGCGGCGGACGGTGAGGACGGTGCCGGGTGCGGACGGGATGATCCGGCCGTAGGCGCGGCGGGCGTCCTCGATGTGCCAGCGCAGGGTGTCGGCGGTGCGCAGGGCCTCGGTGGTGCCCTCGCGGAGGGGCTTGCCCTGTTCCTGGGCCATGATCCGGCCGATCTCGGGGGCGCGCTCGGTGATCAGGTCGGCGGCGGCGTGCAGGATCGCGGACCGCTTGGCTATGGGGGTGGCGCGCCAAGTGCGGAAGCCCTCGGTGGCCGCGTCCAGGGCTCGGTCGAGGTCGGCGGTGGTCGCGAGGGGTACTTCGCCGATCACCTTCTCGGTGGCCGGGTTCACGATCGGGGCGGTCCGTCCGGTGCCGCCCTGGCACCACTCGCCCGCGATGTACATGCGGACGGCGGGGTAGCCGTGGTCGGAGGTCATGAGTGGGTGCCCTCTCAGGCTGGGGTGGAGAGTCAGTTGGCGGGGGCGTCCTGCTGGTCGCGGTTGGAGCGAAGGGCCCAGATGTGGTGGGGCGGGGTGGTCTCGTGGACGCGGGTCTCGTACGTGTCGTCGACGCGGTCCATGTCCGCCGCGTACTCGACACGGCCCCCGCACGGGGCGTGGACGAACCGGAAGACGTTCGAACCGACCGTGTGGCGGCCGAGCTTGCGGGCCTCCCGCCAGCCGCGCTCGATCATGTAGTTGCCGCCCTCGATGACGTCGTCGAAGCCGGGGACCTCGTAGGCGATGTGGTTGACGCCGGCGCGGTCGGGGCGGTGGCACAGCAGCATGGTGTGCTGGTCGTCGTCGCCCGGTGCCTGCATGAATACGCCCATCGGTTCGACGACGTCGGTGGGCCGGAAGCCGAGCCGATCCGTGTAGAACGCGACGGCCTCCTCGCGCCCGTCCTTGACGATGTTCAGCGCGACATGGCACATGCGCAGCGGGAAGGCCCGGGTGAGCGGTTCCAGCGGGGTGTTCCAACGGTCGACGCTGCCCAGCGCGTTGGCGGGGCGGGGGGTGACGTCGGCGTCCTTGGGGCGGGCCAGGGTGAGTCCGACGCCGAAGCCGCTCTCGTCGACGGTGTGGAAGACACCGTCGGCGCTCTCGTGGACCTTGCGGTCACGGCCGGCCGCGGTGACGAGCCTTGCCAGTTCCTCGGTGGTGTCGACGCCCCAGACGATCTCGCGGATGGTGGGGCCGGCCTCCAAGGGCGGCGGCAGCAGCGAACCGGGGACGGTGTCCAGGTGAAGCGTCTGTCCGGTCAAGGTCTCGAAGACCGCGTGCTCGTCGGTCCGCTCCAGCAGGAACAGCCCGAAGTCCTCGAAGAAACGGACACATTCGTCTACGTCGTCGATGCCA
This sequence comes from Streptomyces xylophagus, assembly GCF_000716435.1. GTDB lineage: Bacteria > Actinomycetota > Actinomycetes > Streptomycetales > Streptomycetaceae > Streptomyces > Streptomyces xylophagus. The sequence goes on along the minus strand of NZ_JNWO01000002.1, from coordinate 40,017 downwards.
TAGGTGACTGATTCGATTCTCTGGATTCCCATGGATGCCTCGTTTCGCGGGTCGCCCGGCGAGCCTAGATTTCAGGGCGTGAAGGCCTCAATGGTCCGGGCTCGTCTGAATTCGCAATCGTTTCTTGCAGCTACGCGCGGATGGCCGGAATGGGATTCTGTGAGAACCACTCGGAGAGGAAGTCCAGGAACACGCTGACCTTGCGGGGAGTGGCCTGGCCGGGGCCGTAGATCGCGAAGAGCGGGCGGTCGGGTACGGCGAGTTCGGGGAGCAGGACCTTGAGGGCGCCGGAGAGCAGGTCGTCGTAGGCGGGGCGCTGCGGGAGCAGGGCGATGCCGCGGCCGTGGACGGCGGCCTTCTGGAGGGCGAGGTAGGAGTTGGAGGAGAACGCCACGTTGCGGATCTTGTGCAGGGTGGAGGCGTGGCCGTGGCCGATGCGCCAGACCGGGTCGTTGACGTGGACGAGGCAGTCGTGGTGGGCGAGGCCGTTCGGTTCGGTGAGGGGGCCGCCGCGCTCCAGGTACTTCTCGGAGGCGCACAGCACGAAGGGCAGCGAGGCGATCTTCTTCAGCCGGACGCTGGAGTCCCGCAGGTCCCTCGTGTGAAAGGCGACATCGAAGCCGCTGTCCAGGAAGTCGTACGTACGGTCGGACATGCCGCCCAGTTCGAAGCGGACGTGGATCTTGGGGTGGGCGGCGGAGAAGGCGGCGATCGCGTCTCCGAGGTCCAGGCTGCCTATCCACTTGGGGCAGATGATGCTGAGCGAGCCCTCGGCGCGGTCGTGGAGGTGCGAGATGACGGCGTCCTCGGCCTCGATCTCGTCGAGGATGCGGGCCGCGAACTCGGCGTACTTCAGCCCCGGTTCGGTGAGGCTCACCGAGCGGGCGGTGCGGTTGACGAGGCGGACGCCGACCTGTCGCTCCAGCTCGGCGACGTGGCGCGACACCAGCGAGCCGGACGAGCCCAGCTTCTTCGCCGCGCCGCTGAAGCTCCCGGTCTGTGCGACGGTGACGAAGCTGTGCATGAGGAGCAGTCGATCCATGATTCCTCCGGAGGCCCACGTGTGCCAGGGGTGGGCCCCGGCGGCGGTGCCGGTCATTCCTAGGGATCCGGTCGGATCCGGAATGTCCCCATAGCGGCTCTATCAGGACATTCGCGCGACGCGCCGGACGGGCGGCTCAGGACAGTCGGGGGCAGGCACGCTGCCCGCGCGGCTGTGCTACTTGGGGCAGTACTGGGGTGCCTTGCTCAGGTTGTCCTTGGTGACCAACAAAAGAGGAATGTTGGCAATCTTGTCAACCTTCTTCTTGGCCAGGAGTCCGACGGCGTTCTTGACCGCGGTCTGCCCGATCGACATGGCCGAGTTCGCGACGGTGGCGGAGAGCCGGCCGTCCTTGACGGCGGCCAGGCCCTCGTCCGTGCCGTTGGCGGTCACGATCTTCACGTCCTTCTTGCCGGCCGCGTCGAACGCCTTGCGGGCGGCCAGCGCCATGTCCTCGGAGGCGACGAACGCGTACTGCAGGTCGGGGTGGGCCTGGATCATGTTCTCGGCCACGTCCTGCGCCTTCACCGGATTGAACATGCCCGGCTGGTTCGCGACCACCTTGGCGGTGCTCGGCAGCGCCTTCGTGAAGCCGCCCACCATCAGGTCGGAGGCGGCACCGGGCGCCCCCGCGATCACGCCGACCTGGACGCTCTTGCCGCCCGCGTCCTGCGCGATCCAGCCCGCGTCCAGGGCACCGAGCTTCCCCAGGTCGACCACGGCCGCGCCGAGAATGTCGTTCACGTCGCTGGTGGCCACGGACGTCAGATAGATCGGTATGTTCGCGGCCTTCGCCTTGGCGATGTCGCCCTTCAGCGCGTCCACATTGACCGTCTGCACGATCAGCGCGCTCACACTGCGCGAGGTCATGTCCTCGATGTTGGACAGCTCGGTGGTGGAATTCTGGTGCGAGTTGGCGGTGAAGATCTTGGCGTTCTCCGTCTTCGCCGTCTGCTCGACCGCTTTCTGGAGACAGCTGTGGAACTCGGTGTCACCCCCGTTGACGAATCCGAGGGTGACATCGCCGGAACTCCCGCTGTCGTCACCGCTGCCGCAGCCGCTCAGTACGAGACTGCTGCCGGCGAACGCGGCGAGCACGGTTCTGCGGGAACGGACCGAAATTCTCATGGTGAACCGCCATTCGAAGGTGGAGTGAGCAGGGCTCAAGGAGGGAGTGGGCAGGGCCGGTCAATGACGTGCGGAACGTGCCTTGTGCATCTCGTTGGCGATGGCCGCGATGAGCAGCACTCCACCGACGGAGACCGACTGGTAGTTGCTGGAGACCTGGAGCAGGTTCAGCGCGTTGGCGACGACTCCGAGAAGCACCACCCCGAGCGCGGTGCCTACGACGGTCCCGTAGCCGCCGGCCAGTGCGGTGCCGCCGATGACGACCGCGGCGACGGCCTGGAGCTGGAGGGAGAGTCCGCCGGTGCCGGGGCTGCTGCCGCTGAGCCGGGACAGCAGCATCAGGCCGGCGAGGCCCGACAGGGCGCCGGTGAGGGCGTACAGGGAGAGCTTGCGGGCGGTGACGTTGATGCCGCTGAGGCGGGCGACGTGCTCGTTGCCGCCGATGGCGAAGGCGTCGCGGCCGAACACGGTGAACCGCATGACCAGGGCGGTCGCCACCAGCACGAGGATCGCCACGACCAGCAGGTACGGCACCCCGAGGATCTTGTTGTTGCCGAAGGCGAACATCTTGGTGCCGATGGACACGCTGACGCTGTCGAGCACGAGCAGGGCGACACCGTCCAGGAGGGTGGCGGTCGCCAGGGTCGCGACGAACGGGGCGACGTTCGTGAACGTCACGACCACCCCGTTGACCAGTCCGATCAGCGTGGCCAGCACCAAGGAGACGACGACGGTGAACGCGGTGGAGTGGCCGTGGGCCAGCAGCTGCGCCCCGACCGCGGTGGTCACGGCGACGTTGCTGCCCATGGAGAAGTCCATGCCTCCCGCGGTCATCAGCAGCGTGAGCCCTGCGGCGATCACGGCGAGGACGCTGACCTGGCGCAGGATGTTGATGACGTTCGTGTCGGTGGCGAACGAATCGGTCCGCAGCGAGGTGGCGACGACCACGACGATCAGGACGGCGATGAGCCCGGTGTGCGGGGCGCCGCGCAGCGTGGTCAAAGAGAACCTGGGACGGGTCTGCTCGGGAGGGTCGTCGACGCCGGAAGCATCGGCAAGTGTCTTGACGCTCACTGCGGTTGACCTCCGAGAGCGGTGGCGACGAGTTCGTCGTGGGTGAGGGCGTCGATGTCGTGCTCGGCGACGGTCCGGCCGGCGCTGACGACGACGACCCGGTCGGCGAGGCGCATGACCTCCTCGGCGGACGAGGAGGCGAGCAGTACGGCGACACCGCGCGAGGCGAGGTCGTCGACGAGGGCGTGGATGTCGGCCATGGCGGCGATGTCGACCCCGTTGGTGGGGTCCTCCAGGAAGCAGGCGACCGGCTCGGTCTGGAGCCACTTGGCGAGCAGCACCTTCTGCTGGTTGCCGCCGGACAGCGCGCCCACGGGCGGGTTGCCGGCGAGGGCGACCACGCCGTAGCTGCGGCGCAACGGGGCTGCGCGGCGGGCGAGTTCGGTGCGTCGGTACGTGCGCCGGCGGGCGAAGCGGTCGCCGGCCAGCATCAGGTTCTCGTCCAGGGACAGTTCCGGGACCAGGCCGAGGGCCCGGCGGTCGCCGGTGACGCAGCGCAGACCGCTGGCCAGGGAGGCGTGAACTCGGCCGAAGGCCACCGGAGTTCCGTCCACGGCGAGCCGGCCGGTGTCGGGGCGGCGGCGCCCGGAGAGCAGGTCGAAGAGGCGTGACTGGGCGTCCCCGGCCGGGCCGAGGACGGCGACGATCTCGCCCTTGCGCACGTCGACGGTGAAGTCCCGTACGGCCCGGCCGTCGGTGAGGCCGCGTACGGTGAGCCCGATCTCGTCCTTGGGGGCGGGCCGTTGGGAACGCTGGGACACAACATCCCTGCCCACCATGCTCCGTACGAGACCAGCGGCGTCGAACTCGGCGGCGGGCGCACTGCGTACGACGGCCCCGTCGCGCAGGACGGTGACGCGGTCGGCGACGGCCAGTACCTCGTCGATGTAGTGCGAGATGTAGACGACGGCCACGCCCTCGTCGCGCAGGGTGCGTACCAACTCCCGTATCTGGTGGGCCGCTTCGGCGCTCAGACAGGCGGTCGGCTCGTCGAGGATCAGGATGCGGCCGCCGCGCCGGACCTCGCGGGCCACCTCGACCATGGTCTGTTCGGCGACGGTGAGCGAGGCCGCGGTCCGCGTCACGTCGATGTCGATGCCGAGGGCTTCAAGTGCCTGACGCGCCTGGGAGTTGACGGCCTTCCAGCGAACGGTACCGGCGCGGGTCGGCAGGTCGCCCAGCATCACGTTCTCGGCGACGGTGAGCCCCATCGCCAGTTCGCGGCGCTGCGGCACCGAGGCGATGCCGAGCCGGCGGGCCTTGCGCACCGTAAGTCCGTGCTGTGCCCGGCCGTTGACCTCGACGGTACCGGCGTCGGACTGATGAACCCCCGAAAGGACCTGTACCAGCGTCGACTTGCCGGCGCCGTTCATGCCCATCAGTGCGTGGACCTCGCCGGGGTACAGGTCGAGGTCCACGCCCTTCAGCGCGGCTGCCCCACCGAAGCTCTTGGTGACGTCCCGGACGCGAAGTACCGCGTCTCCCCCCGGGGTTGTCACGGGCGTGGCTCGGTGCCGTCGGAGCCGTCCGGGGCGATGCGGCCGTAGCCGCGGATATCGGGGAACGGGGGTTCCTTGTCGGCCTGGAGGTCCACCTGGAACGTGTTCAGGCACATGCCGAGCATGGTGAAGTTGCCGAGCGCGCCGATGGTGTCGACGAGGCCCTTGGAACCGAAGTGCTCCAGTGCGGCGGCGAAGGTGGCGTCGGTGACGAAGTGGTCGTCGAGGATCTCGCGGCAGAACTGGTAGAAAACCTGGTCCACTTCGTTGTCGAAGACGGCCTCGCGCTTCTCGGCGATCGCCTTGACCACGGCCTCCGGGATGCCGGCCTCGATCGCCTGGTGCACATGGGCGTTCCAGGAGTACTGCGCGTCCCAGTTGCGGGCGGCCATCAGCAGGGTGAGTTCGCTCAGGTGCTTGGGGAGGCTGCTGTCGAAGCGGGCGAACGCGCCGAGGGATTCGGCCCGTTCGCACATCTCCGGGCTGTGCAGCCAGACCCGGAACGGGCCGCGGACTCCGCCGCGCCGGCCGGCGATGCGGGCGGCCAGTTCCTGCTGGCGCGGGTCCATTTCCTCTTCGGTGAGAACGGGGAGCCTCATGGGCCGATACCTGCCTTTTCTTTCCGGCGCGTTACGTGCACGGATCGTGGAGCCGTGCGATGCGAGCCGACGCTACAGCCGGGTCCGGCAACCTCACCCCTCCGGAAATGCAAGGTAAAGCTGCACGCCAGAGGGCACCCATTCCCCCGCGCGAGGCCTACCGTCGTTCGACGCCGAAGCGTGTAAGTGGAAAGGAACTCCGGATGACCACGATCATCAAGGTCGCGTCCGTGCCCCTGCTCGACCGGGGCGGTGCCGTCGTCACAACACCCCTCGTCACAACACCGTCGGCGGGCGGGGAGAACCGGATCACCAGCGGCATGAGCGTGTATCCGGTGGGCTCCGGGGCGCCGTTGCACTCGCACAACTGCGACGAGCACGTGACGATCCTCGAGGGCGAGGCGGAGGTGTGGGTCGACGGCGAGGTGACGAAGCTGGAGCAGTACGACACCACGTACGTCCCCTCACCGATCCCCCACCTGTTCCGGAACATCGGCGACACCCCGCTGCGCATCCTGTGGGTGTACTCGTCGGGGTACGTGACCCGGACCTTCACGGAGACGGGCAAGACGGTGGAACACCTGTCGGCGGAGGACCAGATGGGCAAGGACTGACCCGCCGCACACGGAGGCGCCCGCGTCTTTCGACGCGGGCGCCTCCGTGTGTCACGTCAGTGGGCGGAGACCAACTCCTGCTCCGCGCCGGTCCGTTCGGCCTGCTTCGAGCTGCGCAGGGCGGCGATCCCGATGAACACCATGGACGACAGACCGGCGATCGCGAAGGACGTGAAGCCCCAGTCGCCGTTGCCGGAGGCGAGCAGCTGGCCGCCGAGCCACGGGCCGAACACGGCGCCGAAGCGGCCCATGCCGGAGGTCCAGCCGACCGCGGTGGCGCGGTTGTCCGGGGTGGAGCGGATGGAGACCGTCGCGTAGATCATCGTCTGGGCGCTGTTGAGGAAGACGCCGGTGAGGAAGACGACCAGCATCGTCACCGCCTGGTCCATGTGGACACCGAGCAGGAAGACGCCCACGGCGGTGAGCGCGAACCAGATCGACGAGATGCGCGGGGCACCGAAGCGGTCGGCGGCACGGCCGGCGGCGAGCATGCCCACGATGCCGCCGAGGTTGAAGACGACGACGAAGGTGAGGGCGTCGGCGAGTGCGTAGCCCTCGGAGCGCATCAGGGTGGGCAGCCAGGTGGCGACGCCGTAGACGAGCAGCAGGCCGCCGAAGGAGGCGAACCAGTACAGCAGGGTCTGGATCCACTGGCCGTCGCTGAAGAGGTTGCGCAGGGCGTCCCAGCGGTCGGCCGCGGTCTTCTTGCCGGTGGCGGTGGGGAGTTCGACCTCGAAGCGCTCGGCGAGGGCGTGGGCTTCGTCGGTGCGGCCCTTGGCGACCAGGAAGCTCAGCGACTCGGGCAGGAACTTCAGCAGCACCGGGACGAAGAGCAGCGGGAGGACACAGACCCAGAAGGCGGCGCGCCAGCCGACCGGGTCCACCAGCCACTTGGCCACGTAGGCGGAGAGGATGCCGCCGGCGTGGTGGGCGGTCATCAGCATGCCGATGGTGAGGGCGGTCCGGCCGCGCGGGGCGTAGTCGGAGACCATGCTGATCGCGGTGGGCAGCAGCCCGCCGAGGCCGACGCCGGCGAGGGTGCGGCCGAGGCCGAAGACCTCGACGCTGCCGGAGACCGCGCAGATCCCGGAGGCCAGCGAGAACAGCGTCACACAGGCGATCATCAGCTGCTTACGGCCGATCCGGTCCGCGACCGTGCCCGCGGTCAGGGCGCCCACCAGCATGCCGAAGGTGGCGTAGCTGCCGAGGTCGCCCGCCTGGTCCGCGGTGAGACCGAAGGTCTTCGTCTCCAGCAGGTGCGGCAGCACCGAGCCGTAGATGAACATGTCGAGGCCGTCGAAGAGCACGGCCAGCCAGCACAGACCGATGACCAGGAGGGCCAGCCGGCTCATACGGGCGGACAGAGCGGGGGACGGGGAGGGGGAGGAAGACATCGTTGGTTACCTCTCGTGCTTGGTGCGCCAGACGCTAAGGAGTCACCCCCCGGATAGTCAACGTTTTTGTCAACAATCTCATCGACAATCGCGTGAGGGTGACTCCGGTGACTCCTGCGCGCTGCTCAGCCGACCGGCGGAGTCCCGTGCGTGTGGAAGGACTCGATGGTCTTCAGGCCCCAGGCCTGCCCCTTCTTCCGCTCCTCCTCGGTCCAGGTGATCAGCGGCCAGTCGGGCGCCAGGACGAGCCGGGTGAGCGGGTTGCACAACTCGATGCGGTTGCCGCCGGGTTCGTAGACGTAGAGGAAGAACGTCTGCTGGATGGCGTGCTTGTGCGGCCCCGTCTCGATGAACACGCCTGTGTCGATGGCGAGATCGGCCGCGCGCAGGATGTCCTCACGGGTGTCGGTCGCGAAGGCGATGTGGTGCAGCCGCCCGGTCGAACCGGTCCAGTCCTCGGTGTAGACGACGTCGTACGACTTGTTGGTGTACGTCAGCCAACGCGCCGCGATCCGGCCGATGTTGAGCCGGATCTGCTCGGTGGGCCGGGCGCCCAGCACCTGCTCCTGGAACTCGGCGCTGGCGAGCACGTCGGCCGCGAGGAAGTTGATGTGGTCCAGGCGCCGTACGCCGACGCCCCGGTTCGGCTTGGCCTGCGGCTGGTTCTTCAGGGCCGGCTTCAGCTCGTCGGGGGCCACATAGTGCTCGCTCTCCCAGTACAGGGCGTGCTCGTGGCCGTCCGGGTCGGTGGTGACGTAGAGCTTGCCGAGGCCGGGTTCGTCCTCGACCCACTTGCCGGTGCCGCCCGCCTGCTCGATCGCCTTGATACGGCGTTGGAGGGCCTCCTCGCTGGAGGTGCGCAGGGCGAGCCGGCCGAGGCCGGGCTGTTCGCGGGCGGTGAGGACCAGGCTGTGGTGCTCGTAGTCGTCGTAGGTCCGGAGGTGGACGGTGTCGCCGTCCTGGCCGTTGACGGTGAGGCCCAGGTAGTCGGTGAAGAAGGCGACACTGGCGTCCAGGTCCGGGGTGAAGAGCTGGGCGTGGCCGATATGGGCGATGTCACCGAGCGGCGGAGCCATCGTTGCCTCCAAGGGGTCGTGCGGGTGCGGGAGTTGAGGCGGCGGGTCGGGGGAAGACCGTGCCGTCGAAGATCTTTCGCGCGGTGCGTACGACCGCGGTTCTGCGGACCACCGGAGCGGAGTCTTCGGATCCGGCGTCCACGCTAGTTTCGATGTCTAGGAATCCGCTGGGATGCTCGATGCGAATTCGGTCACTTTGGGACGGAAGCTCCGCGATGCCCTCCCCCACCCCGCCGGGCAGGAGCAGTCCGGCCGCCACGCTCGCGGCGCCGAGGACGCCGATCGAGGCGTGGCAGCGCACGGGGATGAAGGTGCGGGTCATGACGGCGCCGCCGTCCCTGGACCGTGCCAGCAGGGTGAGCTTGGGCACGGTGGTGCCCTCGACGTCGCCGAGGCCCATCAGCTTGCCGGCCTCCAGGCGGATCTCCCGGAGGCGGTCGGCGAGAGTGAGGTTCTCTTCGAGATCCTTGGGACTCTCGTACCCCGTGATGTCGAGCGCGGCGGCCGGGATCAGGACGACCGGCATGCCGTTGTCGACGCACGTCACCTCGGTGCCGGCGACGACGTCACGGATACGGCCCGTCGGCAGCAACGGACTGCTGCCCTGCGGGAATTCGATCACCACCGGTGCCGCGGTGCCGGGCACGCCGGAGATCTCCGCGAAGCCTGTGTAGTCGACCCGGCCGCCCGGTGTCGGGAAGCTCGCGATCGCCAGCTCCCCGGTGTTGAGCATCCGGATGCGGACGGAGGTCTCGTCGTCGGCGGGGGCCACGAGCCCTCGCTCCACGGCGAACGGGCCTATTCCGGCGAGGATGTTGCCGCAGTTCTGACGATCCGTCACCTCAGGTCGGTCGACCGCGACTTGCAGGAACAGATAGTCGACGTCGGCCTCGGGGTCGGCCGAGGCGGAGACCACGCCGACCTTGCTGGTGAGCGGGTGGGCGCCGCCGAGGCCGTCGATCTGGCGCGGGTCGGGGCTGCCCATGACCCGCAGCAGCAGGTCGTCCCGCTCGGCCGGGTCGGCGGGGAGGTCCTCGGCCAGGAAGTAGGCGCCCTTGGAGGTGCCGCCGCGCATCAGCATGCAGCGCACCTCCGCGGGCCCGGTCACGACCCGGCTCCGGTGTACTCCTCGTACGACTGGTACTCGACGCCGAGTTGCTTGAGGGTGTCGCGCAACCCGTAGCGGTCCAGGCCGAGTTGGCCTTCGAAGAAGGCTGCGCGGGTGGCCGCCTCCTTGGCCTCGCGGGCCTCCGACTTCTCGGCGGTCTCGCGGGCCTTCTCGCGCGGTACGACCACGACGCCGTCGTCGTCGGCGACGATCACGTCACCGGGGCGGACGACTTGGCCGTCGATGGCGATGGGCACATTGACCGAGCCGCCGGTGGCCTTGACGGTGCCCTGGGAGGAGACGGCGCGGGACCAGGCGGCGAAGCCCATGTCGCGCAGTTCCTGGGTGTCGCGGATGCCCGTGTTGAGGACGACTCCGCGCACCCCGCGCTTCTGCAGCGCGGTGGCGAAGAGCTCGCCGAACAGGCCGTCGGTGCACGGCGAGGTGGTGGTGACGACGAGGATGTCGCCCTCGCCGCACTGCTCCACGGCCGCGTGGATCATGAGGTTGTCGCCGGGCCAGCTGAGCACGGTGACAGCGGTGCCCGCGACCCGAACTCCCTGCTGCACAGGGCGGATTGAGGGACCGAGCAGACCGGTGCGGCCCATGGCCTCGCTGACGGTGGCCACGCCGAAGCCGGCCAGTGCCTCGACGTCCTTGGCCTCGGCCTTCGGGGGGTTGGTGACGATCACGCCGCCCATGGTTATGCCAGCTCCTTCGCGATCTGCGGGTACGGGCGCATGTACGCCTCGGCCATCGTCTTGTGGGCCAGGCCCAGGTTCGGGCCGGCGTTGCGCTTGAGCTGGACACCGCGGCGGACGGCCAGGTCGGTGTAGTAGTCCCACAGGTGCTGCTGGGCGCCGAGGCACTCCATCGCCTTGCGCTTGGTGTCCCACACCTCGGTGATGTCGAGGAGGACCTCGGGCTTGAAGCCGCTCATCTCGGGCTGGTGCGGCTCGAAGTAGAAGACGGGCGGGGCGCCGATGATCTCGCCCTCGCCGGGGTAGCCGATGGCCTGGGCCAGGACGCGGGCCTCCAGCGCCATCCGGTTGGCGGCCGGGTGGTCGCCGTTGTACGGGTCCTCGGTGGGGTGGGTGAGCACGACGTCCGGCTGGGTGGCGCGGTAGACCTCGACGAGCTTGTCGGTCAGCTCGGCGGTGGCGACCAGGGGGTAGTCGCCGGCGTCGTAGAAGAGGACCTCGGCGCCGAGGGTGGCCGCGGCGCGCTCGGCCTCGTCGCGGCGTATCGCCTTGATCTCGTCCAGCTTCTTGCCCTCGCGCCAGGCCTTGGCGGACTCGCCGCGCTCGCCGAAGGTCAGACAGGCGATGGTGACCTTCTCGCCGCGGGCGGCGGCCAGAGCGATGGCTCCGCCGGCCCGCCAGACGAAGTCCCCGGCGTGCGCCGTGACGACGAGTGTCGATCGTGGGGTGGCGGGCGCGTTGCCGTGCGTCATGACTCGAATCTCCTTGGTGGACAGGTGTGCGCCCGCCCCGGGTGTGCCGATCCGCCGCGCGTCAGTCGCGCAACGCCTCGATCACACTGGTGAGATGGGCGCGGACGGCCGCCTCGGCCGCCTGTGGGTCCCTGGCCGTGATCGCCTCGATCATCGCCAGATGCTCACTCAGGGACTGCTGCGGACGCCCCGGCCGCAGCGCCAACTGGAAGCGGTGACGCACCAGTTGGGCATTGAGCCGCTCCAGCAGGGCCAGGGCCGTCTGCTGGCCGGAGAACTCCCGGACCTTGTCGTGCAGTTCGTGGTTGAGCTCGGAGTAGGTGACCGGTTCGCCGTCGGCCACGGCCTTGGTCATGGCCCGGCCCAGGTCCGCCAGTTCGGTCAGCTGGTCGTCGCTGGCCGCGACGGCCGCCTTGGCCGCGCACAGTCCTTCCAGGACCATGCGGCACTCCGTGATGGCGACCGCTTCCTCCACGGTCACCACCCGCACCCGCGAGCCGCGGTTGCGGATCCGCTCGACCAGTCCTTCGGCCGCCAGATCGATCAGCGCCGCGCGGATACTGGCCCGCGTCACATCGAGTTGCTCGGCGAGCTCGTTCTCCACCAACCGCTGTGCCGGTGCCATGTCGCCGTGCAGGATCGCCTGCCGCAGCTGCGTGAGCGCATGCTGCTTGGCCTGCTCCCCGGTGCTCGGACGGGCTTCTTTCGGCATCGTTGCCCTCCCTGAGTGAGTGCCTGTCGAACCTAAATCTAGCCAAACAAGATTGTCAACAATTTTGTCCGCCGTATTGCAGGCATGCTTCCGCCCATACTTACCGCAGACACGGCTCCGCCCGCCCACGGACCGGCCATGGACGGGCGGTGAACCGTCTTCCGCTACGGCTTGCGGCGACTGCAACTCATCGACTTGCCGTCCTTCGTCTCGCACCACTCCTGGTAGCCGGAGGAGAAGGATCCGGCCCACTTGTAGTGGTCGTCGGGCAGCTTGTCCGGCGTGTAGGCACGGTAGTTGGCCGCGTCCTTCTTGTCGCCCGAGCCGTCGTAGGCGACGAGTTGGGGGTACGGGTAGACGGGCCGCGTGTACGCGACGGTGGGCGCGCTGCTGCTCGCGCTCGCGGAGGCCTTGGTGTCCTTGGTGTCACCGCCGCCGAGCTGACCGCCCGCCGGTCCCCCGGGCCGGCTGCCGCCGCTGGTCTTGGAGGCGATGACGGCGCCGGGGGTCTTCTCGGTCTCCCGCCAGTCGATCAGCTTGCTCAGCAGATCGAAGCTGTCGGGTCCGTCACCGCCGCCGCAGTGGTTCACGCCGGGGAACAAGTACAGGCGGTAGAAGTCGTCGACCTCGCCCTGCCCCATCGTGTCGATCATGGCCTGCCGGTACACGCGCGTGCCGGTCGGCGGGATGTTCGGGTCGATCAGCCCGTGCCACTGGATCAGCTTGCCGCCGGCCTGCCGGAACTTGGTGAGGTCGGGATCGGTCGCGTCGTAGATCCCGGAGACCTCCCGCTGATAGGCCTTGAAGGTGTCCACGGTGAACAGCGACGCGTCGAGCTTCAGCGTCGGGTCCGCCTCCCATTTGCCGACCCAGCGCAGGAACCCGAGCCCGATCCCGTACAGCTGCACCGAACTCTGCCCCTGACCCGCCTTCGGGACGAACAGTCCCTCCCAGGCGGTCTCGGAGCCGTAGGGCTGGCCGCCGGTGTAGAGATGAGTGCCGTCCGGGGCGGTCACACCCGCGTACGCCTTGCGTACGACGTCGGCCTGCTCGGTGGTGAGGCAGCTCGAACTGTCCTTGTTGCCGGGGCACTTGAGGCTCACGGGGTCGAAGGTACAGGTCACCGGATCCTGGATGAGGTCGTTGTTCAGCTTGGGGTCGGCGCACTTCGCGATGACGGCCTTGTGCAGCATGCCGAGCTTCGAGGCGGGCAGGATCGTCGAGCCGTCGGCGCGGAAGTCGATGGTCGAGAGGTAGGCCTCCTGCATCGCGTTGAGCGCGGTCTGGTTGAAGGCCGGGGCGCCGACCAGGGCGGCACTGAAGTCGCCGGGGTAGCGCTGCACCTCCATCAGCGTCTCGCGCCCGCCGTCCGAGCAGCCGTCGTAGTAGGTGTACATCGGCTCAGCGCCGTAGAACGCCTTGGTGATCGCCTTGGCGGCGGTGGCGAAGGCGTGCTCGGAGCGGTAGCCGAAGTCCACCTTGAGCTGCGGGTTCGTCGCCCAGACCTCGGCGGAGCCGCCACCCATGCCGGAGGTGGAGACGTGCCCCTGGTTGTCCTGCCCGAGGGCGAAGGAGCCGTCGGTGACGGGGACGCAGCCGGTGGAGGCGGCGGGCTGGGCGCTGACGCCGACCATGCCGCAGTAGCCGCCGCAGCCCTCCTGGAGGTAGCGCTGCCGGTACGTCTGTGTCGGCAGCCGCAGTTCGAACTGGATCTGCGGGGCGACGGTGCCCTTGACGTCGCAGTACTCGTACGCGTTCGCGTCGCCCTTGGCCACGACGGTCGCCGAGGCTACGGATGTCGCCGCGTCGTCCAGCGTGCCGAAGTCCTTCTGGAGCAGGTCGGCGCAGGAGATGGTCGGCTTGGTCACCGGCAGGTTCTTGCCCACGTCACCGCCTGCGCGCACCTTGGTGACACTCGCGTCGGCGTCCGCCGAGAACGTGTCGGGCAGCAGCGCGAGGCCGGTGACGAGGGCCGCGGCGATGACGGCCACCAGGAGGGCGATCCTCGTCCGCTTCGACGAGTGGGCATGACCAGGGCTCATGACCTCAGCGTCGAGTGGGCCCCTGGCGGAGGCCACCGCCGTGGGCCACAAGGGTGACCGGGTCAGGCCTCGCGGTAGAGCGCGGTGAGCAGTTCCAGCACGGGCTGGGTGGCGGGGTGCGGGTCGTCCTTCCACCAGGCGAGCCGTACGGCGATGGGCTCGGCGTCACGCACCGGCCGGTAGACGACTCCGGGCCGTGGGTACTGGTTCGCCGTCGATTCCGCGGTCATGCCGACGGTCCGGCCGGTGGCGATCACGGTGAGCCAGTCGTCCACGTCGTGGGTGTCCTCGGTGGCCGGGCGGGAGTCGGGCGGCCACAGGTCGGCGGTCGTGGTGCCGGTACGGCGGTCGACGAGGAGGGTGCGCCCCGCGAGGTCGGCCAGCCGGACCGAGCGGCGCCGGGCCAGCGGGTCGTCGGAGGCCATCGCGCACAGCCGTCGCTCCAGCCCGACGATGGCCGACTCGAACCGCCGGTCGTCGAGCGGTCTGCGGACCACGGACAGGTCGCAGGCGCCTTCCCCGAGGCCGGCGGTGGCCGAGTTGACGCGGACCAGATGCAGCTCGGTCTCCGGGTGCGCCCGGCCCCAGCGGCGCTGGAAGGGCAGCGTGTGCCGGCCGAGCGCCGACCAGGCGTAGCCGATCCGCAGATGGGCGTGGCCCGAGGTGGCGTCACGGACCAGTTCGTCGACCTCGGCGAGGACCCGCCGGGCGTGCGCGACCACCCGCAGCCCGGTGCTCGTCGGGGTCACCGATCGGGAGGTGCGTCTCAACAGCCTTACGCCCAGGGCGCGTTCGAGTGAGGCGAGGGTACGGGAGACGGCCGCCTGGGAGACGCCGAGCGCGAGGGCTGCGTCGGTGAAGGTGCCCTCGTCGACGATCGCGACGAGACAGCGCAACTGCCTCAGCTCCATATCCATGACTCAAGCGTATAGATCGTCCGGTGGTTGCATTTTGCGCAACTGCGGGCGGGGCGCACGATCGGACCATGCCTGGAGCTTCCTCAGCGACAACTCCCTTGCCCACCACGTCACATGGCGCCCCGCGGCCGTCCCGGGTGGGACTCGCCGGTGTCGCCACCATGGCCGGCAGCGGGCTGTCCAACCAGACCGGTGCCGCGCTCGGCTCCCTCGCCTTCCCCGTCATCGGGCCCGTGGGGGTGGTCGCGGTGCGCCAGTACGTCGCCGCCGCCGTCCTGTTCGCCGTGGGCAGGCCCCGGCTGCGGGAGTTCACCTGGCGGCAGTGGTGGCCGGTACTGCTGCTCGCCGTGGTGTTCGGGACGATGAACCTGTCCCTGTACACCGCGATCGACCGCGTCGGCCTAGGTCTGGCGGTGACGCTGGAGTTCCTGGGCCCGCTGTCCATAGCGCTGGCCGCTACCCGGCGCCGCGTGGACGTCTGCTACGCGCTGATCGCGGCGGCGGGCGTGGTGACGCTGATGCGTCCGCGCCCCTCGGCCGACTACCTGGGCATGGGCCTCGGCCTCCTGGCCGCCGCGTGCTGGGCGTCCTACATCCTGCTCAACCGGACCGTCGGCCGACGCATCCCCGGGGCGCAGGGTGCGGCGGCCGCGGCCGGGGTGTCCGCGCTGATGTTCCTGCCGGTCGGGATCGTCGTCGGGGTCCGGCATCCGCCGACCCTCACGGCGGCCGCGTGTGCCGTGGCGGCCGGGGTGCTGTCGTCGGCGGTGCCGTATCTGGCCGATCTGTTCACCCTGCGCCGGGTGCCGGCCCCGGCCTTCGGGCTGTTCATGAGCGTCAACCCGGTGCTCGCCGCCGTGGTCGGATGGATCGGCCTCGGTCAGCGGCTGGGCTGGGCGGAATGGGTAGGCATCGGAGCCATCGTGGCCGCGAACGCGCTGAGCATTCTGACTTCCCGGGACTGAACAATGGCGCCCCGGTACAGGCCGGACGCCGGTGTCCGTGGGGTGGCCGGCGTCCGGGGCGGGGCGGTCAGTGCCGCATGTGCCGACGCACCCAGGCCGCCTGCCCGCCGTCGACGAGCAGATCGGTGCCCGTGATGAACTGGGCCTGGGGACCGGTGAGGAAGGCCACCGCGTCGGCGATCTCGCCAGGTGTGCCGGTGCGGCGCGCTCCGCAGTCGTCGATCATCTTGAGCATGTGTCGGCCGTGCGGCGACTCGGCCTCGGCCTTCGACATCGCGGTCGAAATGACGCCGGGGCTCACGGTGTTGATGCGGGCACCGCGCAGGTTCCAGGCGAGCGCGGCGGCCTCCACGCGTACATGGTTGGCGCGCTTGGCGACCATGTAGGCGCGCAGCGAGTCGTCGCCCACGGCGGTGACGACGGGCAGGGAGAGGAGTTCCTCCGCCGGTGCCGTCGCGAGGGCGGCCTCGTCCTCGGGGCTGAGCGAGGCGTAGTGCCCGGCCATGCTGGAGACGGCGACCAGGGCGGTGCCGCGTCCTGCCACCTCCTCGAAGGCGTCGATCACATGGACGGTGCCGAGCAGGTCGACCTCAAGGATCGTGCGCGCCGACGCGATCGACGCGGAGACCCCGGCCGTGTGCGCGACGGCGACGATCCGGCCCTCTCCGGCTGCGGCCTGGGCGAGCTTCTCGACCGCCGTTCGGTCGGAGATGTCGGTGAGGACGCCGTGTGCCGCGTAGCCCTCGGCGCGCAACGCGGCCACGGTGCGGTCGAGTTGGCCGCGCGAGGCGTCGGCGAGGAACAGGGTCCTGCCGCTGCCGAGGCGACGCGCGATCGCCGTCCCCATGCCGCCGGCGCCGGTGACCACGACGACGTCGCGGGGTTCCTCAGACGGTCGTTGCGCCATGGAGGGCCTCCTGCCAGCTCGCTCCGGCCACGATGGCCTGCCGCCATCCGCGGATCGCCTTGGGCGGCATGCCGACCGCGAGGGCGCCGGTGAGCCGGTCGCCGGTGCGATAGGCGGCCACGAACCGCCGTTCGCCCAAGTCCCCGTCCACCACGGCGACTTCGTCGTGGCCGCGCAGATAGCCGTAGGCCTGGATTTTCATGTCGTACTGGTCGGACCAGAAGTACGGCACGGGCGCGAACGCCTTGCGTGCCTCGGGGTTCAGAAGGTTGCGGGCGGCGGCAATGCCCTGCTCGGCCGCGTTGGTGCGGTGCTCGATCCGCATCGACGTGCCGAACAGCGGGTTGTACCAGCGGGCGACATCACCGGCCGCGTAGACGTTCCGCGCGGCCTCGCAGTACTCGTCGCACACGACGCCGTCGCCCACCGACAGTCCGCTGTCGGCGAGCCACCCGGTGTTCGGCAGCGAGCCGATCGCTACGAGCACCTCGTCGGCCTCGATCTCCTTGCCGTCCGCGAGCCGTACGCCCTCGTCGGTCACCTCGGTGACGGAGACTCCGGTGCGCAGGTTCACGCCGTGCTCGACGTGGGCCTGCGCCAGCACCTGCCCGACCTGCTCCCCGACGGCGTGCGCCAGGGGCACGGGAGCCGGTTCCAGCAGGGTCACTCGGGCCCCCAGACGCCAGGCCACGGCGGCGGCCTCCGCACCAAGGAACCCGGCGCCGGCCACGACCAACCGCCGCCCGGGACCGAGCCGTTCGCGCAGGGTGAGGGCGTCGTCGAGCGTGCGCAGCACATGCGCGCCCTCACCCGGCAGCCGCCGCGGGCGCACCCCGGTCGCGATGATCAGCCCGTCGTACGCCACCTGCGCACCGTCCGACAGCCACATCGCCTGCGCGGCGAGGTCGAGCGCGGTCGCGGCGACACCGAGACGCAGGTCGAGGCCGAGCCCGCTCAGGTCGTCCGGGGTGCGCAGGGCCACCCGGTCCGGCTCCCACTCCGCGGCGAGGACCTGCTTGGACAACGGCGGCCGGTCGTAGGGCAGATGGGGTTCCTCGCCCACGAGAGTGAGCGTGCCGGTGTAGCCCTCGCGGCGGAGTGTCTCGGCCGCCGCGAGTCCGGCGGCCGAGGCTCCGACGACGACGATCCGGGTCACCGCTCCACCAGTCGGATGGCCGCGGCCGGGCAGACCGCCACGGCTTCCCGTACGTCGTCGACGAGTTCGGCGCCGGGGTGCTCCTCCAGGAGGATCGCCACGCCGTCGTCGTCCCGCTGGTCGAAGACGTCGGGGGCGGCGACCACGCACTGCCCGGAGGCGACGCATTTCGGTTCGTCGAGTTCGACCTTCATGGCTGTGTCCTCTGCTCTCTGTTCGTTCGGCTCGTTGATGAGGGGGTGGTCACCAGGCGACGGGCAGGCAGGCCACGCCGTAGGTCGTGCCGGTGCGGTCGAAGGCCAACTGCTCGACGGGGGCGGCCAGTCGGAGGGTCGGGATGCGGCGGTAGAGGGTGCCGTAGACGACCTGGAGTTCGAGGCGGGCGAGGTTCTGGCCGAGGCACTGGTGGGGGCCGTAGCCGAAGCCCTGGTGCTGGCGGGCGGAGCGGGTGATGTCGAGGCGGTCGGCCTCGGGGAAGGCCTCGGGGTCCCAGTTCGCGGCGTGCAGGTCGAAGATCATGCCCTCGCCGGCGCGGATGGTGACGCCGCCGAGCTCGATGTCCTCCTTGGCGACGCGACGGACTCCGGTCTGGACGATGGTCAGGTAGCGCAGCAGTTCGTCGACCGCGCCGGCGATGACCTTCGGGTCGTCCGTGTCCCGTACCAGGGCGAGTTGGCCGGGGTTCTGGAGCAGGGCGAGCGTGCCGAGGCTGATCATCGTGGCGGTGGTCTCGTGCCCGGCGATGAGCATGGCGACGCCCATGTGGACGGCCTCGGTGCGGGTCATCTCACCGCTGTTGACCCGCCCTGCCATCTCGGACAGCACGCCCTCGCCCGGGTTCTCCAGCTTGAGCCCGATGAGCTTGTCCAGATAGGCGGCCAGCGCGCCGCTCGCCTCCCGCGCCTCCTGGGGCGAGGCGGCGCTGTCGAGCGCGATGCTGCTGTTGCGCTGGAAGAAGTCGTGGTCCTCGTAGGGCACTCCGAGCAGTTCGGCGATGACCAGCGAGGGGACGGGCAGGGCGAGCGCGGTGAGCAGGTCGGCGGGGTTGGGGCCGGCCAGCATGTCGTCGATCAGCTCGTCGACGATCTTCTGGACGGGGGCCCGCATGGCCTCGATGCGCTTGACGAGGAACGGCGCGTTGACCGTCCGGCGCAGCCGGGTGTGCTCGGGGGCGTCGGTGTTGGTGATCATCCGCGGGGTGTGCGGGGCGATCTCGGCGCGGTGCGCGTTGACGTAGGGGAAGCCGGGTTCCAGGTCGTCGTCGCTGACGCGCGGGTCGGTGAGCAGGGCGCGCTGGTCGGCGTGGCGGGTGATCAGCCAGGGCGTACTGCCGTTCCAGATACGGACTTTGGAGAGCGGTTTCCCGTCGCGCAGCCCGTGCACGGCGGGCGGCGGGGCGAGGGGGCAGCGTGCGTCCCGCTGCATCGGGTATTCGGGGACCGCCGCTGCCGTGTCGGGCGCGGTGTCGGTCAGGACGTCGGCCATGTCTCTCCTCGGTGGTGGGGGCTCCACGCGGGCGGAGCGCCGGGATACTGGGAACGAGGCCTCGATGAGCACATGCAAACAGAGTGGGCTGACGCCTTCCGGTCAGTTTCCTGACAACGTCCTGACGTGGCCCGGATCACACGTCGTCACTGTTGCCATGAACCGGACACAGATGTCAGGGAGGGTCAACTCGGGTGAATTTCCTGCGGGTTGAATGATCAGGACGTGACGACACCGACTCGCGAACGCAACGCGAAACGGGCGGCGCCGCATCACCGCGACACCTCCCGGCACACCACTTCACAGGGGGCTCGTATTTGCTCCGCGAATCCCCTGCAACTCCCCCACCGGACCGCTCACCTCTCGGCGGCCGCACCCCCGAGCCAGTAACCGAAGCCCCGGCGCGTATGGATGAGCGCCGCACCTTCCTGGTCCACCTTGCGGCGGAGACGGGAGACGAGCTGCTCCATCGCATTGCCGCCGCGGAAGTCTCCCCAGACGTACCGGCTGATCTGCTCCTTGGACAGCACCTTGTGCGCGTTGACGAGGAGATGGCGCAGCAGCCGGTACTCCGCGGGCGTCAGATCGAGGATGCGCCGGCCGCGCCGCGCCTGACAGGTGGTGTCGTCCAGGACCAGGTCGGCATAGTGCAGCGCACCGTCCCGACAGCCGCCCCGGCCTCGCAGCAACACCTGGATGCGGGCCAGCACTTCGGCGATCCGAAAGGGTTTGGTGACGTAGTCCCGCTCCCCCGCGCCCAGTTCGGGCAGCAGCCTGTCGAGGGCGTCCCAGGCGGTGAGCAGGAGGACGGGCGGGCGGTGCGTGACGAGTCGGCGGCCCTCGGCGAGCGCGTCCATCTCGGGCAACTCCGCGTCGATGACGACCAGTTCGAACTGCTGCTCCGCGAGCCGCGCCACCACCTCGGTGCCGTTGCCGGCCGTCCTGATGTGGTAGCCCGCCAACTCCAGTGTCGTGGAGAGGAGTTCGGCGTTGTCCGGCTCATCCACGGCGACGAGCAGATGCTGCCCGCCACCGCGGGCGAGTGATCGTGTCTCACCGATGCTGTCGTACGTGGACATGTGCATCACCCTACCGCGCTGCTTGCCTGACTCAAGCAATATACATTCGATTGCTTGACTCAAGTAAGTCCCATATGCTTGCCTAACTCAACCATGGCCGTCGTGGAGCCGGGCCCCGGTCGGGCCCGTCGGAAAGCAGGAGTGCACCTGAGCCCTCGCTCACCAGAGCCGGGGCCGCCTTGAGCGGAAGGCGGCCCCCGCGCCGAACCCGTGGGGACGGGGGTCGGCGCCGTCCCGGACCCGGTCGCCGACCACTCCCCCGGCTCGGCACCGGGTCCGCGGACAAACCCCCTCCCGTCTCCGACATTCCGGTCCCGCGGTGCCGTAGGCGCGGGCCCCCGACATGACCGACAGGACCTGTCAGCTTTGCCTCCGGCGGGTCCGGAACAGGCTGACGCCCGCCCCCATCGAGACGACACCCATGCCCACGGCGGTCAGGACGGCCTGTGCCCCCGCGGCGACGAAGGGCGCGGCCGTGGCGACGACCAGGTTGAACAGGAACAGGAACCACAGCACGGGTCTCGACGCGAGCAGCGGCTTCATGGGTGGTTTCCTCCGGATCGAGAAGACTTGGATCTTGGTTGACGTGTTGCTTCAACGATTCCGTCGTCCGCCCGGCGACACGAGGGAGCGCTCTCCCGAACCCGTGGTGGAGCGGGCTGCACCCGTGCCGGGCGGTCAGCTCCACCGCCGGCGGGCCCACGCGCCTAACCTGATCTCCATGCGCCACACCCTGCGGCAGGCGGCCCGGGCGTCGCTCCAGCTGGTCATCTCCGCCGCGATGGCCTTCGGGTCGTACATCTTCATCACCGTGCTCCTGATCACCGCGATCGCCACGGCCGCGGTGGTCGGCGCGTTCATGCTGCCGGAGACGGTGCTGCTGATACGGCGGATCGCCGGGGCCAAGCGGCAGCAGGCGGGGGCGTGGACGGGCCGGAAGATCCCCGAGGCGTACCAGCCGCTCACCGGCACCGTCCGGGAGCGGGTGCGCACGGCGGTCCGCGACCCGGGCACGCTCACCGATTTCCGTTGGATGGTCGCCTACTACGGCTACGGCGTGCTGCCCGTGCTGATGCTGCCGTTGTGGCCGCTGGGGCTGGTCGTCGACGGGGTGTGGTGCGGGCTGCTGCGCCGCCGGGCCGTCGTCCTGCCGTTGATCAGCCGGCTCGCGGATCTCGACGCCCACTGGTCCACCGTCCTGCTGAAGCCCTCACCGAAGGCCCAACTGGCCGTACGAGTCGAGGAGTTGGTGCAGACCCGGGCCGGCGCGATCGCCGCGCACGGTGCCGAACTACGCCGGATCGAGCGGGATCTGCACGACGGGACGCAGGCCCGGCTGGTGTCGCTGTCGATGCGCATCGGGCTCGCCAAGCGGGCCTACGACCAGGACCCGGAGGCGGCGCGCAGGATGCTCGACGACGCGCAGACGCTGGCCGAGGAGGCGCTGACGGATCTGCGGCACGTCGTACGCGCCATCCATCCGCCGATCCTCACCGACCGCGGCCTGGTCGGCGCGGTGCGGGCACTGGCCGCCAGCAGCGCCCTATCGGTCACCGTGACCGTGGACGGGCTGACCGACGGACACGACGGGCCGCGCGCTCCGGCGGCGGTGGAGGCGGCGGCCTACTTCGTGATCGCCGAGTCGCTGACCAACGCGGCCAAGTACAGCGGCGCCGACCGCGCCGACGTCCATCTCGCCCGCGCCCGCACCGGACTGCGCGTCCAGGTGCGCGACGAGGGGCGGGGCGGAGCCGACGAAGCGGGCGGATCGGGGCTGCTCGGTATGCAGCGCCGGGTCGCCGCGCTCGACGGCAGTGTGACCGTGACCAGCCCCGTGGGGGGACCTACCGTGATCGAAGTGGAGCTGCCGTGCGTCTGGTGAGCGTAGTTGAGGCGGAACTGTCGTGAGAGTGGTGATCGCCGAGGACAACGCCCTGCTCAGGGAGGGCCTCGTCCTGTTGCTGACATCGGCAGGGCACGAGGTCGTGGCCGTCGCCGGCAGCGGGCCCGAGGTGCTGCCCGTGCTGCTCGAACACCGGCCGGACGTCGCCGTGCTCGACGTGCGGATGCCGCCCGGTTTCCGCGACGAGGGGCTGCGGGCCGCGTTGGAGGCTCGGGCGCGGATCCCCGGGCTGCCGGTGCTGGTGCTGTCGCAGTACGTCGAGGAGTCGTACGCCGCCGAGCTGTTGGGCGTCGGGGCGAGCGGGGTCGGCTATCTCCTCAAGGACCGGATCGGCCGCGTGGACGAGTTCCTGGACGCGCTGGACCGGGTGGCGGCCGGCGGTACGGCGCTCGACCCCGAGGTGGTGACCGAGCTGCTCACCCGGCGCCGTAATTCACCGCTGGACTCGCTGACCCCGCGTGAGCGCGAGGTGCTGAAGCTGATGGCGGAGGGCCACGACAACACGACGATCGCCAAGACCCTGGTCGTCACGGAACGCGCGGTCAGCAAGCACATCGGCAATGTGTTCCTGAAGCTGAGCCTGCCGCCGAGCGACAGCGGGCACCGCCGGGTGCTGGCCGTGCTGGCGTATCTGCAGAACGTGTGACACGCGCCGCCGGTCGTGCCCGGGGATGACACGGCCGGCGGCGCGTACTGCGTTCTCAGTAGCCACGATTGTCGGCAGCCGCAGGACGACGGGGTGGGGGGTCCGCCTGGGAGGCTGGATCGTTCACCGAGAGCAGATGTGGAGTGCCCCGTCCCGTGGCGATGTTCCTCCGTCGACCGCACCGGCTCGCCTTCCGGCACCGCCGGCCAGGACCGACCCCGACCCCAGGAGCCCCACCGGAGACCTCCATGAACGACAGCTGGCAGCGCTACGCGGACGAGCACCTCCGCACCGTCGACACCATGTCGGCCGTCCTGCTGTTCGCCATGTTCCTCTTCGGCAGCGAACTGGGCGTGCCCAACGGCCCCCGCCCGGACGCGGTGGGCCCCACGATCGCGCTCGCCGCGATCTCCTGCGCGGCCCTGCTCTGGCAGCGGAGCCGTCCTCGTACGGTCGTCGCCGTCACCGCGGTGGCCGCCGCCGGGGCCGGCGCGCTGGGCTGTCTGCTCACCCCGCTGATGCTGGGGCCGCTGATGCTGGCCCTGTACCGGCTGGCCGTCCTCACCCGGCGCAGAACGGCCCGCCGCTACTTCTTCGCCTCGGTCGTGCTGGTGGTGACCACGGCCACGGTGATGGACCCGGCGCATCACCCCTGGCCGTTCAAGACCGTCGGACCGGCCGCCTGGCTGCTGTTGCCGGTCGTCGCCGGGAACGCGCTGCGGCTGCGGGACGCCTACCTGGAGGCGGTGCAGGCGCGGGCCGAGTACGCCGAGCGCAGCCGGGAGGAGGAGGCCCGGCACCGGGTGGCCGAGGAACGGATGCGTATCGCCCGGGAGTTGCACGACGTCGTCGCCCACCATCTCGCCCTGGCCCACGCCCAGGCCGGCACCGCCGCCCACCTCGCGCGCACCCACCCCGACCATGTGCAGAAGATCCTGACGGAACTCGCCGGTACGACGTCCTCCGCGCTGCGCGAGATGAAGAGCACGGTCGGTCTGCTGCGCCGGCCCGACGACCCCGATGCACCGTTGGCCCCGAGCCCGGGCCTTGCCCAACTCGCCGAACTGACAAGCGCGTTCGGGGCCGCGGGACTCACGGTCACCGTCACGGCGGAGGGCGAGCCGCATCCGCTCTCCCCCGGGGTGGACCTGACGGCGTACCGAATCGTGCAGGAGGCCCTCACGAACGTGAGCAAGCACGCCACGACCGCGTCGGCGCACGTGCGCCTGCGCTACTTCCACGACCGGCTGACCGTCACCGTGACCGACGACGGAGCGAGCGCGGCGACGGCAGCCGCCCCAGCACCCGGCCACGGGTTCGGGCTGATCGGGATGCGCGAGCGTGCCCGGTCGGTCGGCGGCGCCCTCCAGGCCGGGCACCGCGCCGAGGGCGGCTTCGAAGTGACCACCGAACTGCCGCTGTACCCCAGCGCCCCGGAACCGGAGAGAACCCCATGACCATCCGCGTGCTCCTCGCCGACGACCAGGCCCTCCTGCGGGCCACCTTCCGGATCCTGATCGACACCTGCGAGGACATAGAGGTGGTCGCCGAGGCGGCGGACGGCGCCGAGGCGATCCTGCTGGCCGGTGAACACCGTCCCGACCTCGTCCTGATGGACATCCGCATGCCCGGCACCGACGGCCTGACCGCCACGACCGCCATCTGCGCCGACCCGGCGCTGTCCGGCACCCGCGTCCTCATCCTCACCACCTTCGAGGTCGACGAGTACGTGGCACAGGCACTGCGGGCCGGCGCGAGCGGTTTCCTCGGCAAGGACGTCACCGCCGAGGCGCTGCTGTCCGGCATCCGCACGGTCGCGTCCGGCGAGTCCCTCCTCTCCCCGCTCGCCACCCGCACCCTGATCACCCGCTTCCTGGCCACACCCGTACAGGGCGCGCCGCTGGCCACGCCCGACCGACTCGGCGCCCTCACCGCCCGGGAACGCGAGATCATGGCCATGGCCGCCGAGGGCCATTCCAACGACGAGATCGCCGAGAAGCTGTACGTCAGCCCGCTGACCGTCCGCACCCATGTGCACCGCGCCATGACGAAACTCGACGCCCGCGACCGCGCCCAACTCGTGGTGATGGCCTACCAGACGGGTCTGGTGCAGGCGCCGCTTCCGCCCGGTCCCGAGTTCTGACGCGGCGGCCGTTCAGGCAGCCCCGCGGTCCTTCCGGCAAACCAGCGGTCGTTCACCCCATTCAGGCGAACCCATCCCGAAACACGCGTGCCACCGCCCACCCCCGTCGACACCTCTGCCGTGACCCCACCACCCCCGCCCCTCCCCCGCATCCCGCCCATGCTCGCCACCCCCGGCACCCTCCCGCCCGCCGCGCAGGACACCCGGTGGGCCTACGAGACCAAACAGGACGGCCAGCGCGTGCTGGTCCACCTCCCGGGCGACGGCAGCGTCGTCCTACGTGCCCGTTCCGGCGAGGACATCACCGGCGCCTATCCCGAACTGCTGTCCTTGGCGCGCGAGTTGGGCGACACCCCGGCGATCCTGGACGGCGAGGTGCTGGCCCTGGACGAACAGGGGCGCGCCGACTTCCAGTTGCTGCAGAACCGGATGGGCCTGGCCGGGTCGCCCGCGCTGGCGGCCCGCCGAGCCGCGGACACGCCCGTCCACCTGGTGCTGTTCGACGTCCCGTACCTCGACCGACCTCTCCTAGCACTCCCCTACACCCATCGTCGCGCCGAGCTGGAGCGACTCGGTCTGCACGGCCCGTACTGGTCAACTCCCGCCGCACTCACCGGGCATGGCGCCGAGGCACTGCGAGCCACCCGCGAGCACGGCCTGGAGGGGCTCGTCTGCAAGCGGCTGGACTCGGTGTACGAACCCGGGGTCCGTTCCCGCGCCTGGATCAAGATCCGCAACCTGCGCAGCGAGGACGTGCTCGTCGGCGGCTGGGTGCCCGGCAAGGGGCGCCTGTCGGGCCTGCCGGGCGCGGTGCTGGTGGGACAGCGCGCGGAGGGGCGGCTGCGGTACGTCGGCAATGTGGGCACCGGCTGGAGCGAGGCCGAACGCGCCGAACTCGCCGTACTCCTGCGGGCCGCCGGGACCGACAGGTGCCCCTTCGATCCCGTACCGCCGGTGGCCGACGCGCACTGGGTCGTGCCCCGGCTGGTCGGCGAGGTCCGCTACAGCACCCGTACCCGGGCCGGGATGCTGCGCCAGCCGTCCTGGCTGCGGCTGCGCCCGGACCTGGCGCCGGAGGAGTCGGCCGCCGACTTCCCACGGAGCTGAGGAGGTTACGAAGATCAAGTATTGGGCGGCCTGTTACCGAAGTGACACCCCGCCCCCTTGGCACGTACATGAAAAGTAGGGACTCTGAAAGCCCTTTCCCCCCACAGCCGTTGGGCTGCGCCCGAAGAGGAGGACGCAGTGTCGTCCCAGAAGTCCCGCACCCGCCGCAGAAGGTGGCTCGCCGGTCTCGGCGGTGCCGCCGCGCTCGTCATCGCGTTCCCGAACGCCGCCTTCGCCGCCCCGCCCAAGGCACTGCCCGCGAACGCCGAAGCCGCCGAGCAGACGTATCTGCCCGCCTTCGACTACGACACGGACGGCTGCTACCCGACGCCCGCGATCGGCCCCGACGGGACCATCAACGGCGGCCTCAACCCGACGGGTTCGCTCAGCGGCGAGTGCCACGACGCCTCGGACCTCGACAACACCAACAGCTACTCGCGCTACAAGTGCAACAACGGCTGGTGCGCGTACATGTACGGCCTGTACTTCGAGAAGGACCAGGCCGTCGCCAACTCCAGCATCGGCGGGCACCGCAACGACTGGGAACACGTCGTGGTGTGGGTGCAGAACGGCACGATCCAGTACGTGTCGACGTCCAACCACGGTTCGTTCACCGTGCACGCGGCGTCCGACGTCCGCTTCGACGGCACCCACGCCAAGATCGTCTACCACAAGGACGGCATCGGCACGCACGACTTCCGGCTGGGGAACGCGAACGACGAGCCGCCGGAGAACGACAAGCACACCTGGCAGTACCCGCCGCTCGTCGGCTGGAACGGCTACCCGGCGGGCCTGCGCGACAAGTTGAGCGCCTACGACTTCGGCAGCGCCAACTTCGGACTCAAGGACGCCAACTTCGTGGCCCACCTCACCTCGGCGAAGCCTTCCGGAATCGCGTTCGACCCGGCGGCCTGACGGTACCGTCTACAGGGCACCATCGTTCTCAGGGCTCCCGGAGTCATCTCGACGCCGGGAGCCCGAGAGGACGGAACGTGGCAGCTGAACGCGGGATCTCACGCAGGGCTCTGCTCATCGCCCTGGGTATCGCCGGGGCGACGGCCATCCCTGCGGGTGCGCAGGGCCCGGCTCCCGGGAACGGATACGCCATGCCCACCCTCGCCTTCGACGACCCGGCCGTACAACGCAGGCTCGGCGCCCTCTACTCGCCCGCGCTCAGATCCGTGTCCGGCGCCAACACCATCGGCGCCGACCGCTCGGTGTACGACAAGGCGGGCCTGCTCAGCTACCCGCCCGGCACTGTCGTCCGGGCGGGCGGCGGCTATCCCGCGCCGCAGCGCTGGACTCGCGACGCGGCCGTCAACACGTGGAGCGGGGTCAGCCTGCTGGCGCCGGAGGTCGCCCGCAACACCCTGTGGTCCGTGGTGGACCGCGCGCGGGACGGGCTCGTCGTCCAGCAGGACAATCAGTGGTGGGACCAGATCGTGTGGGTCCTGGCCGCCCACCACCACTACCTCGTCACCGGCGACCTGGCCTTCCTCACCCGGGCCCACGAGACGTCCGCGCACACCCTCGCGGCCCGCCGCGCCCAGCACTTCAACCCGTCGTTCGGCCTCTTCGAGGGCCCGGGCTTCATGAACGACGGCATCTCCGGCTACCCCAGCCCGCCCGCCTCGAAGTCCGTCCACTCGTCCTTCGTCCTCGACCACCCGCACGCCGCCAAGCTGATGTGCCTGTCGACCAACTGCCTCTACTACGGCGCCCATCTCGCCCTCGCGGCCATGTCCGAGGCCCTCGGCCACCCCGTACAGGCCGCCTCACTGCGCTCGGACGCGGACCACCTGCGCACGGCGATCGACCAGCACCTGTGGCGCGCGGACGCCGACACCTACGGCTACCTCGTCCACGGCGAAGGCCCCCTTGCAGGACACCTCGACACCTCCCAGGAGGGCGCGGGGCTGGCCCTCGCCGTCCTCCTCGGCGTCGCCGACCGCCAACGCGCCGGGCAGCTCCTCGACTCCACGCACTGGCAGCCGTACGGCATCGTCAACGTCTGGCCGCACTTCCCGCGCTTCGACGACCGGCGTCCGGGACGGCACAACGTGATGGTCTGGCCGATGGTCCACGGGCTGTACGGCCAGGCCGCCGCCGACGCGGGCCGCACCGAGCCGTTCGCCCTCGCCGTCGACACCCTCGTCGACCTGGTCACCACGAGCGGCGGCTTCTACGAGCTGTACAACTCCGTGACCGGCGCCGTCGACGGCGGCTGGCAGGGCGGCGCGAGCGGGCACGCCTCCCACTTCGTCTCCCAGCCCGACCAGACCTGGTCGGCGACGGCGTATCTGCGGCTGATCCACGACGGCCTGTTCGGCCTGACGTTCACGGACGACGCGCTACGGCTCCGCCCGTGCCTGCCGTCGAACTGGGGCCCGGTGCGGTTGCGTGGGCTGCCGTATCGGGGGATGACGTTGGATGTCACGTTGAGCGGCGGGGGGAGCGAGGTGTTGTCGTGCACGGTGGACGGGCGGGCGGCGGAACCTGTCGTGGCCTCGGACGGGCGGGGGGATCGTGTGATCTCGATCGAGTTGGGCGGCGGTAGGTAGTCGTTCGGCTGCCGCGCCGTCGTGGCTGGTCGCGCAGTTCCCCGCGCCCCTTCAGGGCGCTGCCGGGGCAGCGCCCCGATCCGCTCGGTCCTCGGGTGTAGGACCAGAGGTGGGCTCTTCTTACGCCTCCCGCCCGTTCTGCGGACGCAGCCCCGCGCCTAGCGTGCTGGGCATGGACACGAGCGGAACGTTGGAAGAGGCATTCGAACGGCTGCACTCCACCGGGCCCGAGCGAAACGGCTGGCTCAGTAATCACGCGCCGATGGTCGCCGAGGCGCTCGCCGCGCACGGGCGGGCGGGGGCCGTCCATCGCTGGCTCGATCTCTACCGGGACAAGCTGGAGGACTTCCCCGACGCGGTGGCTCCCGTCACGGACGACAACTGGCCCTCGGCGCTGGGCGATCCGCGCCGGGCCGCCGACTGGATCGGCTACTTCTCCCGGGCCGTCGCCGAGCACCCCTGGCGGAGCGTCCTCGCCGTGTGGTGGCCGCGTCTGCTGCCCGGGATCTACGCCGGCGCCACCCACCCGGTCATCCGCGTCGGCCATGCCGTACGGGCGCTCGGCTCGGGCGAGAACGAACCCCGCCGTACCGAACTCGCGCATGGGCTGGGCTATTGGGCCGCGCGGCATCAACCCGTGGTGGGCATCGTGCCGTTGCCCGGCGGAACCAGCGCCGCCGGCACTCTCGACGCCGTGCCGCCGATCGCCGGAGGGGTGGTCGGATTCCGCGCTCGGCTGGACGCCGTACGTCAACTGCCCGTCTGGGCGGGCGAGGTGAGCGATCCGGAGGTGGCGCGGGAACGGCTCACCGAGCTGGTGCGCGCTGCCACGCATCGCTACGCCACCCACGGGCACGGCGAGCCGACGATGCTGGTGCACGCGGCGACGGCGCCCAACGCCGTGCTGCGCGCCCTCGACGCGCTGCCCCGGGACCTGTGGGCACCGAGTCTGCACGCGGCGTGGACGGCGTCGGCGGCGGTCACCGCGATGTACGCCCCGAGTGAGCCGATCGGGTACACACCGTCGGCGGGCCTCACGGCCGAGGAGGTGCTCGAGCGGGCCGTGGTCCATGGCGACGAACACGTGATCAAGTTCACCGACACCGCGCTGGACGTGGGGGACGAAACGGCCCTGGTCGCCGCGCTGCGCGCCGTGGAGATCAGTGAGCCCCTTGTCTGATTCGCGTGGTGCGACGGGTTTGAGTTGACCCGTGCT
This sequence comes from Streptomyces xylophagus, assembly GCF_000716435.1. Taxonomy (GTDB): domain Bacteria; phylum Actinomycetota; class Actinomycetes; order Streptomycetales; family Streptomycetaceae; genus Streptomyces; species Streptomyces xylophagus. Next base: position 10,191 of record NZ_JNWO01000002.1, on the reverse strand, counting down.
GCGTCGGGGGACGTCTCGGAAGGTCTATCGTGTCCGCATGTCCGTGCCCGAACTGATCCGTATCGTCTCCCGCGACTCGCCCATGGCGCTGGCCCAAGTGGAGCGCGTGCGCGCCGAGTTGGCCGTCCTCCATCCACACGTGCGCACCGAGGTCGTGCCGGTGAAGACGACCGGCGACAAGTGGATGGGAGCTCTGTCCCAGGTCGAGGGCAAGGGGGCGTTCACCAAGGAGGTGGACGCCGCGCTGCTCGCCGGTGAGGCGGATCTCGCGGTGCACTGCATGAAGGACGTGCCCGCCGACCGGCCGCTGCCCGCCGGTACGACGTTCGCCGCGTTCCTGAAGCGGGACGACATCCGGGACGCCCTGATCCACCCGGGCGGGCTGACCCTCGACGAGCTGCCGGCCGGGACCCGCATCGGCACCTCGTCGGTCCGCCGGGTCGCCCAACTGGCCGCCACGCACCCGGAGTTGGAGTGCGTGCCGTTCCGCGGCAACGTCAACCGGCGGCTGGAGAAGCTCGCGGCGGGCGAGGCCGACGCGCTGCTGGTGGCGATGTCCGGCCTGGAGCGCATCGACCGGTGCGACGTGATCAGCGAGGTGCTGTCCGCCGAGGCGATGATGCCGCCGATCGGCGCGGGCATCCTCGCCCTGCAGTGCCGCGAGGGCGACACCGACGTGATCGACACGATCAGTGCGCTCGGTCACCCCGAGACCCATCGCGAGGCCACTGCGGAGCGTATGTTCCTGCACGTCCTCCAGGGGCACTGCAACAGCCCGATCGCCGGGTACGCCCAGGTGGACCGGAGCGGTGAACTGTCGCTGCGCGCCTGTGTGTTCACTCCGGACGGCAAGACCCGGCTCAACGCCCACGAGTGGGCGGGTCGACTGGACCCGGCGACGCTCGGCACGTCGGTGGCGGTGGCGCTGCTGCGGCAGGGTGCCCGGGAGATCATCGACGGCATCCCGCACTGACCCGAGGGTCTCAGGGGGTGCCGGGTTCCGCCTGGTCCCGGAGGAACTTGCTCACCTGGTGCACCAGGCCGTCCCGCCCGGCACCGGCCGCGACGGCCTCCTCGCACAGACCGATACCGCCCGCCCACAGGCGCCGCTCGGTCCACTCCTCCTCGACCCGCAGCTGGATCTGTACGTCCACCTGCGTCAGGGAGGCCTCCGCACCGGCCGCGTACACGACGGCGGTGGCACGGCGCAGCGGGTAGACGTCGAAGCCCTCGATGAACTGCGAGCTGCGCCAGTCGATGAAGGCGCTCTCGCCGTCCGGGCCGAGCCTGACGTCGATCTGACCGTCCTCCAGGTGGATGCCGAGGTGCCGCGCGCCGCGGTTCTCGACGGTGACACGGAGCGTGAAGTAGGTCAGCCCTTCGGCCGCGTCGTCACGTCCGCGCGGCGGCTCGGCCGCCGCCAGGCTGTGGACGCGGACACGCAGACCGGCATGTTCGTCGTACTCCTGCCAGTCCCCGACCACGTTGGGCTCGTACACAGTGCACCCTCTCGACCTCAGAGAGCTGCTTCCTATCTGTGTGCTCAGCGCACTGTCAAATGAGCAGAATGCGCTGTGGCCAGCGTTTTCGCCCACTTGATCACTGATCAAGCCGTGCGCAGCAAGAATCCGCATTCGGGCCGTCGAATCCTGGCCGGGAGCGTGCCGCACATCACGTCCCCGGCAAGATCAGCGGGCGAGCCGTCCGAGCAGGGAGGAAGCGGCGGCGATACCCAGTGCGGCGGCCACCAGCAGGACGCCGAAGTCGGTGCCCAGATGCGACGGGGTGCCGAGCAGCAGCCCGCGCAGGGCGTCCACTTCGTAGCTCAGCGGGTTCACCTTGCTGACCGCCTGGAGCCAGCCGGGCATGATCGCCACCGGGTAGAGGGCGTTGGAACCGAAGAACAGCGGCATGGTGATCGCCTGTCCGAAGCCCATCAGCCGGTCCCTGCTGAGCACGATGCCGGCGATGGTCATCGACAGACAGGAGAAGAAGGCCGAGCCGAGGATCACGATCGCCCCGACGCCGAGCAGCTTCAGCGGGTTCCAGGTCAGCGCCACCCCGAGGATCGCGGCGATCACGACCACGACGACGGCCTGGATCAGTGACTTCACACCGGCCGCGAAGGCCTTGCCGGTGATCAGTGCCGAGCGCGGGGTCGGGGTGACGAGGAGCTTGTTGAGGATGCCGGCGTCACGTTCCCAGATGATCTGGATGCCGTAGAAGATGGCGATGAACATCGCGGACTGGGCGATGATGCCCGGGGCCAGGTAGTCGATGTAGGGGATGCCGCCGGTGGGGATCGCCTTGATGCGGGTGAAGGTCTGACCGAAGATCAGGAGCCACAGGGCCGGTTGGACGGCTCGCGTGTACAGCTCGGTGCGGTCGTGGCGAAGTTTCTGGAGTTCGACGGCGCACATCGCGATGACGCGGGCGGGGATCAGGCGCCAGCCGGCCCGGGGTTCGGGCGGGGTCAGCAGCAGGTTCAGGCTGGTGGCGGGGGTGCGGTCAGCCGACGCGGTTCGCGGTGCGGCGGGTGCTTCGGACATCGCGGAAACCTCCTGACTGGTCTTCGAGACCGCTGCCGGCTATGTCCCGGAAGACGTCCTCGAGGGTGGGCAGCGGATCGGTGGCGGGCGCGCCGTCGGCCCGTCGGCGTTCGCCGAGGCCCTCGCGGAGCTGGACCGGGGTGCCCAGGGCGCGGATGCGGCCGCGGTGCATCAGGCCGACGCGGTCGCAGTACTGGTCGGCCTCGTCCATGTAGTGGGTGGTGACCAGGACGGTCATGCCGGTCGCCTCGCGTACGGCGTTGATGTGCTCCCACACGCTGGTGCGGGCGATCGGGTCGAGGCCGATGGTGGGTTCGTCGAGGATGAGCAGTCGGGGTGCGCTGACCAGGGCCTGCGCGAGTTCGAGCCGGCGGACCATGCCGCCGGAGTAGGTGTTGGCCAGCCGGTCGGCGGCGTCGGTGAGGTCGACCGCCTCAAGGGCCTGGGCGACGCGGGCCGCGCGTTCCCTGCGAGGGACGTCGAAGACGCGGGCGAAGAGAGCGACGTTCTCGCGGCCGGTGAGCCCGCTGTCGGCGGACAGCTGCTGCGGGACGTAGCCGAGCAGTCGTCGTACGGACATCTGCTCCTTGGCCGTGTCGTGGCCGAAGACGTGGACCATGCCCGCCGGGACCGGCAGGAGGGTGGTGATACAGCGGATGGCCGTGGTCTTTCCGGCGCCGTTGGGGCCGAGCAGTCCGAAGACCTCGCCCTCCCCCACGGACAGGTCGAGTCCGTCGACCGCGGTGGTCTCGCCGAAGGAATAGGTCAGCCGGGTGCAGCTGACGGCTGGGGACGGCCCGGTGGCGGTGTCCGGCGTCATGAGTCCTCGACCTCCTCGTGCAGATTGACGGCCAGTTGGTGCAGGGCCGGGATCGCCGCGCGCAGCGCGTCCCGGTCCGCCTGGTCGAGACGGTCGACCTGTGCGCGGACGAGCTCGGCGCGCCGTGCGTGCCAGTCGCTGAGGCGGGTCTTGGCCGTCCCGGTGAGCTGGAGGCGGGCGGCGCGCCGGTCGGCGGGGTCCGTCTCGCGGATCAGGAAGCCGTCCCGGGCCAGCTGGTTGACCAGCGTCGACACCGAGTTGCTCGCGAGGAACAGCTCCTTTGCCGCGTCCGAGATGCCGATACCGGGCCGGACCTCGACCAGGCGCAGCAGCTCCACCTCGGCGCCGCGCAGCCGCGGCATGGTCATCTCGCTGCGCAGTCGCCTGCGGATCAGCCGCTGGACCCCGACGAGCGCGTCGGCCAGCTCTTCCGGGAATTTCTCCGTCTCCACACCCGGAGATTACCTCTTTAGCAGAGGTAACTAACCCAAAAGGATGGTCAAGACCCGTGCTCGGGAGGCAGCGCGACCGCTTCCGGTTGGACACTGGGAGGAGACCGGTGGCCGCCGGTCCACGAGATCGGAACGCGACTGCCATGAACCACGACAGGAAACCGTCCCTCGGCGAGCCGGACGCCGTCTCCACCCGTTCGGTGTTCGGCGCCCCCTGCTGGGTGAGTCTCACCAGCCGCGACGTGGAGACCACCGAGGCGTTCTACGAGGCCGTGTTCGGCTGGAAGTGGCGCGAGGCCAGTCTCGGCGACCGCTTCCGGATCGCCACGGCGAACGACATTCCGGTGGCCGGCCTGGCCGCGGTCGCCTCGATGTGGCAGGTCGCGGTGGCGTGGACGCCGTACTTCGCCGTGCCCGACGCGGATGTGGCCGCGGCCCGGGTACGGGAGCGCGGCGGCACGGTCGCCGTGGGACCGCTCTCCTTCCCGCCCGGCCGCGCGGCCCTGCTCGGCGACCGGGACGGCGCGACCTTCGGGATCTGGGAGGGCGACCTCATGCGCGGCTGGGAGACCTGGCGCCGCTCGGCCCCGGCCTTCGTCCGGCTGCGCACCCGCGACGCCTTCGACGCGGCGATCTTCTACGGCGAGGTTCTCGACTGGGCCTCGGCGGACCCGGCGAGCTGCGAGGTGCAGTACGAGGGCGGCGAGGTGGTCCTGCGCAGCGGCGGCAACGTCGTCGCCCGCATCGAGTCGGGCGCCCTGGAGGCGGCCCCCGACCCGACCGTCCGCCCCCACTGGCAGGTCCACTTCGCGGTCTCGGACATCAGGTCCTGCGCACGGGTCACGGAGGCCTACGGCGGGAGCGTCCTGCGGGAGAACGCGCACGACGCCGTGCTGCGCGACCCGGACGGCGCCCGGTTCACGGTGACCTCGCGCGGCGCCCCCTGACCCTCACCGCCTGGCAGGCCGCGACAACAGCACGAGACTGCGCGCCTCGACCACCATCTCCGTGCCGGCCTTGTGTTCCGTCTCGTCCGGAGCACCCTGCGGCTCGGCTGTGTCGATCAGGGTCGTCCAGCGCTCGCCGTAGGTGCCGTCGGGCAGCCGGAAATCGACGGCCTCCCAGTAACTGTTCAGCAGGAGCAGGAAGGAGTCGTCGACGACGGGCCCGCCGTGCGGGTCGCGTTCGGCGATGGCGTCACCGTTGAGGAAGACGCCCATACAGTGCGCGTCGGAGCGCTGCCAGTCCCGGTCGGCCATCTCGCGCGCGTCCGGCAGCAGCCACACGAGGTCGGGCAGCGGCTGTCCGGCGTGCACGGCGGTCTCACCCCGGAAGAACCGGCGACGGCGCAGCACGGGATGTGCGGCGCGCAACCCGATGACATACCGCGTGAAGGCGGCGAGTTCGCGCTGCTCGCCGGTCAACTCCCAGTCGATCCAGGCGACTTCGTTGTCCTGACAGTAGGCGTTGTTGTTGCCGCGCTGAGTGCGGCCCAGTTCGTCGCCATGGCCGAGCATCGGGATGCCCTGCGAAAGGAGCAGCGTGGCAAGGAAGTTGCGCTGCTGCCGGGCGCGCAGCTCCAGGACGGCGGGATCGTCGGTCTCCCCCTCCGCCCCGCAGTTCCAGGACCGGTTGCTGCTCTCGCCGTCCCGATTCCCTTCCCCGTTGGCCTCGTTGTGCTTGTCGTTGTACGAGACCAGGTCGCGCAGGGTGAACCCGTCGTGCGCGGTGACGAAGTTGACGCTGGCACGCGGACGCCGCCGGCTGTGCTGGTACAGGTCGGACGAGCCGGTGAGCCGGGACGCGAACTCGCCGAGCGTGTGCTCGCCGCCCCGCCAGAAGTCCCGTACGGCGTCACGGTACTTGCCGTTCCACTCCGACCACAGCGGCGGGAAGTTGCCCACCTGGTAGCCACCCTCGCCCACGTCCCACGGCTCGGCGATGAGCTTGACGCGGCTGATCACCGGGTCCTGCTGGATCAGGTCGAAGAACGCCGACAGCCGGTCGACCTCGTGGAACTGCCGGGCCAGTGTGGCCGCGAGGTCGAAGCGGAAGCCGTCGACGTGCATCTCGGTGACCCAGTAGCGCAGCGAGTCCATGATCAGCTGAAGGACGTAGGGGTGCCGCATCAGCAGGCTGTTCCCGGTGCCCGTCGTGTCGTAGTAGTGGCCCCAGTCGCCGTCCACCAGACGGTAGTAGGAGGCGTTGTCGATGCCCCGGAAGGACAGGGTGGGACCCTTCTCGTTGCCCTCGGCGGTGTGGTTGTAGACGACGTCGAGGATGACTTCGAGGCCGGCTGCGTGCAGCGCCTTCACCATGGACTTGAACTCGGTTACCTGCCCGCCTCGTTCGCGGTGCGCGGCGTAGGCGTTGTGGGGCGCGAAGAAGCCGATGGTGTTGTAGCCCCAGTAGTTGGACAGGCCCCGGTCCTGGAGCACCCCGTCCTGCACGAACTGGTGCACCGGCATCAACTCGACGGCGGTCACGCCGAGTTGGGCGAGGTGGTCGACGACCGCCGGGTGCGCGAGTCCCGCGTACGTGCCGCGGAGTTCCTCGGGCACTTCCGGGTGGGTGCGGGTCAGCCCCTTCACATGGGCCTCGTAGATCACGGTGTCGGCGTACGAGCGCCGGGGCGGGCGGTCGTCGCCCCAGTCGAAGGCCGGGTCGGTGACCACGCCGAGCATGCCGTGTCCGCCGCTGTCGCCGGGGGCGGGGCCGGCCGAACGCTCGTACAGCGAGGGGTCGTTGTCGATCTGGCCGTCCACCGCCCGGGCGTACGGGTCGAGGAGCAGCTTCGCGGGATTGCAGCGGTGTCCGGCGGCCGGAGCCCACGGGCCGTGCACCCGGTAGCCGTATCGCTGCCCCGGACCCACGTCGGGCAGATAGCAGTGCCAGACGAAGCCGTCGGCCTCGGTCAGCCGGACGTTCCGGTGGCTGCCGTCGTCATCGACGAGGACGAGGTCGACGCGCTCGGCGACCTCGCTGAACAGCGCGAAGTTGGTGCCCTTCCCGTCGAAGGCGGCACCCAACGGATAGGGGTGCCCGCTCCACACGGACACCCCTTTCCTGCGCGGGCTCGCGGTCACCGGGCGTCCTCCAGGGCGCCGTGCGGCGGGCGGGTCGGGAGGGCGGCCGGTACCTCGCGGGGGAGTTGGAGCATTTCCCGCAGACGCGGCGCGGGCGTCCTGGGGACGCGCGGGACGCGTTCGCCGCTGCGGGCGCGCTGCGAGAACCAGATGACCTTGCTTCCGGTGTCGGTGGCGCAGCAGCCCCAGCCGTCGCTCATCGCGGCGATCCGGGCGAGACAGGCGCGCAGGTCCTGGTCCGGGCGCAGATCGCGGTTGTTGTCGCCGATGGCGGTGATCAGGTGCTGGCCGTTCCACCAGAGCTCGATCGAGGTGTGCTTGTCGGTGGCGTGCTCGTCGATGGCCCGCAGCAGCAGCTCGGCGCCGCGGCAGACGGGCTCCACGAGAATCTCCAGGTCCCAGAGGCGGAGGTGGGCGGCCAGGATGCGCCTGACCTGTCCGACCCGTTCCGGGCTGACGTCCACGTCGAGGTGGTAGTAGCAGGGCACTGCGGTCTTCATCTTCGTTGGCTCCCTACCGGCGAAGCTCGCGCTTCCCCTCGCCCTGCGGGGCCGGAGCCCCGAACACGAAGCGTGAGCACTGATCGCTTCTGAGTCAGCTCCAGAGTGCGAGCGCTAGGCCATTCGTGCAACACGAGCGACGGGTGAGGTAGTTGAAGATCCAACAAGACGCTTGGTCATCACCTGTGCACCATGAGTGAAAGCCTCGACTGCCGTGACGGAACGATCCCTCTCCGTGCACGGCCGCCACCCGACGGTCGGGAAACGCGGTCCGCCGAGGCGGAAGGTGAACAGCGCCATGCTGCTACCCGCCAAAGCCGAAGTAGCCCGCCACCTGCGGCGCTACCGGGTGTGGGAACGCGTGATGCTCGCGTCGCCGGGCGACCGGACGGCGCGGGCCACCTTCGAGGACTCGGGCTACACCTTGTGCGTGCTGATGGGGAAGCGCTGCGCGCGCGAGGCCGCGGACGCCGCCGAGCGCTATCTGTGCAGCAGCGAGGGCTCGTACCTCCAGGAGCAGAACGGACGCCCCCGTACGACGGCCGTCGTCCACCGCGGACCGCCCGTCGCCGTCGAACAGCGTTCCCCGGCGGGAAGGTAGTCCCCCTTCCGGCGCAGCTTGGACCCCGGCCGGGCGAACAGCCCGGCCACGAGCACGGCGGAGGTGAGACCCATGAACGCGACCCCGGCGGCCATCGGCCGCATTCCGGTACGTGACGTACGCCCGGCCGTGGACAGCGGCGCCCGCCCGGCGAAGGCGGTGGTGGGCGAGACCTTCGAGGTCACCGCCACCGTGTTCCGCGAGGGCCACGACACGATCGGCGCCAACGTCGTCCTCCACGACCCGGAAGGCCGCCCCGGCCCCTGGACCCCGATGCGCGAACTCGCCCCCGGCAGCGACCACTGGGGCGCCGAGGTCACCCCGGACACGACAGGCCGTTGGTCCTACGTCGTGGAGGCCTGGGGCGACCCCGTCGCCACCTGGCGCCGAGCCGCCCGCATCAAGATCCCGGCCGGCATCGACGTCGGCCTGATGCTGGAGGAGGGCGCGGAACTGCACGCCCGCGCCGCCGCCGGGGTGCCCGAGGGACCGGCCCGCGCCACGGTGCTGGCGGCGGCAGACTCACTGCGCGACGACACGCTGGCGGTGGGCACGCGGTTCGTGGCCGCGTTGACGCCGGATGTGGAAGGGGTGCTGGAGCGGTACCCGCTGCGGGAGTTGGTGACTACTTCCGAACCTCGCGTGCTGCTGGTCGAGCGGGAGCGGGCACTCTACGGCGCGTGGTACGAGTTCTTCCCCCGCTCCGAGGGCACCCCGGCCCAGCCTCACGGCACGTTCCGTACGGCGGCCAAACGACTGCCCGGGATTGCCGCGATGGGCTTCGACGTCGTCTACCTGCCGCCGATCCACCCCATCGGGACCACCTTCCGCAAGGGCCCGAACAACACCCTGTCCGCCGGGCGCGAGGACATCGGCGTCCCGTGGGCGATCGGCTCCCCGGAGGGTGGCCACGACGCGATCCACCCGCAGCTGGGCACGCTGGAGGACTTCGACGCGTTCGTGGCGCGGGCCGCCGAGCTGGGTCTGGAGATCGCGCTGGACTTCGCGCTGCAGTGCTCGCCGGACCATCCGTGGGTGGACAAGCACCCGGAGTGGTTCCATCACCGCCCCGACGGCACCATCGCGTACGCGGAGAACCCGCCGAAGAAGTACCAGGACATCTACCCCATCGCCTTCGACCGGGACCTGGACGGGCTGGTCGCCGAGACGCTCCGCGTGCTGCGGCACTGGATGGACCACGGGGTGCGGATCTTCCGCGTCGACAACCCGCACACCAAGCCGGTCGTCTTCTGGGAGCGGGTCATCGCCGAGATCAACGGCCCCGACCCGGACGTGATCTTCCTGGCGGAGGCGTTCACCCGGCCCGCGATGATGGCCACCCTCGCGCAGGTCGGCTTCCAGCAGTCGTACACCTACTTCACCTGGCGCAACACCAAGCAGGAACTCACCGAGTATTTGAGCGAGTTGTCGGGCGAGGCAGCCGCCTACATGCGGCCGAACCTGTTCGTGAACACCCCGGACATCCTGCACGAGTTCCTCCAGGACGGCGGCCGGCCCGCCTTCGAACTGCGGGCGGTACTGGCCGCCACGCTGTCCCCGACATGGGGCGTCTACAGCGGCTACGAACTGTGCGAGAACACCGCGCTACGGCCGGGCAGCGAGGAGTATCTCGACTCCGAGAAGTACCAACTCCACCCCCGCGACTGGGAGTCTGCCGAGCGAGAAGGACGTAGCATCGCTCCTCTCATCGCGTCTCTCAACGCGATCCGGCGCCGCCATCCGTCGCTGCGCCGGCTCAGGAATCTCCGCTTTCACCGGACGGACAACGACGCGCTGATCGCGTACAGCAAGACAACGGGCGTGGACACGGTTCTGGTGGTCGTCAACCTCGATCCGCACCACACCCAGGAGGCCACGGTCTCGTTGGACATGCCGCAACTCGGCCTGGAATCAAACGAATCCATGTCGGTGTACGACGAACTGACGGGTGAGTCCTATCAGTGGGGCAGGACCAACTATGTGCGTCTCGAACCCGGCCGGGCTCCCGCGCACGTGCTCCACGTCCGGCGGTCCACACAGAGCGGAGGGTCAAGAGCTTCATGACTGTCAACGAACCGGTCCACGACACCTTCGAGGACACTCCCGCCAAGGACCGGGACCCCGAGTGGTTCAAACGCGCCGTCTTCTACGAGGTCCTGGTCCGCTCCTTCCAGGACAGCAAC
>NZ_JNWO01000001.1 GCF_000716435.1 Streptomyces xylophagus | reverse complement strand
GACCCCGGCTACGCCCAGGCCCCATACGCCGCCCTGGTCGGCGACTACCCCGGCCCGGACATCTACCCCGCCAAGGACTTCCGCGTCGAATGGGGCCCGATCTTCCACCGCGGCCGGCTCGACGGCACCGCCCGCGTCCTCGTCATCGGCCAGGACCCCGCCGCCCACGAAGCCATCACCCGCCGCATCCTGGTCGGCACCGCCGGCCGCCGCTTCCAGGGCTTCCTCAACAAGCTGGGCATCGACAGCAGTTACGTCCTGATCAACACATTCCTGTACAGCGTCTACGGCCAACACGGCGGCACCGCCCACGCCACCGACCCCGACATCGCCCGCTACCGCCACGCCTGGCTCGACGCCCTCATCACCCACAACCAGATCGAAGCCGTCATCGCGCTCGGCGGCCTGGCCGACACCGCCTTCCACACCTGGCGCAACACGCCCGGCAGCGCCGCCTACGACGGCGCCTACCAGCACATCCTGCACCCCACCTACCCCGACAGCGCGGCAGCCTCCGGTAGCGACGCCGCGACCGTCATGAAACAGCTCACGACCAACTGGAACGGGGCTCTGACCGCCCTGCACACCACCATCGCCCCTGACACCGAGCGCCCCCTCACCCCGTACGGCGACAGCCTCACGCCCGCCGACCTCGGCACCATCCCCGAAGGCGACCTGCCACCCGGCCTACCCGCCTGGATGCGCTCCGACGAACCCTGGGCCGCACGCCAAGGCAGCTCACCGGCCGAAAAACGCTCCACCATCGCCGTGCAAATCCCGGAAGACCAACGTCCGTTCTAGGGTTTGGTCTCTGGGATCGCAGACTGTCGCTGCAATGTTGGGTATTGGTGTGCGAAGCGAGTGCCAAGGCCGCTTTCGCAGGCATGGGGAAAAGCACGAGCATCCGGTAAGAGTGTGATAGCTGCACGGAGAATCGGATGCCTCGAATCCGAGCTTCCTTGGTGCTCCCAGTGGGCAGCCTTACGGCGCGCCACCGCCTCATCGCCGCCCACCCCGGAGATCGAATCCCATGAGCGACATCCACCCCGTCTCCCAGATCCGCGTCATACACAGCGATCGTCTTGACGGCAAAACACCTCAGACTCCTGGTGTGATCCGTGAGGTTTCCTTCGACGGCCGCAATCCCGATGCAGCCCACCTGTCGGCCTTCCGTGGAACCATTCAACCAGGTGCTGCCACGGGCGCCCATCACCACGGAGACCAAGAGACAGTCATCTATGTCATCAGCGGCAAGGCCCGCCTCAGGTGGGGCGACAAGCTGGAGAATGCCGCCGAAGCAGGGCCCGGTGACTTCGTGTTGTTCATCCCCGCGCACGTCATCCATCAAGAGATCAACGCCTCATCCGAATACGAGACGGTCGTGGCCGCTGTTCGATCAGGCGTCGACCCAATCGTCGTGAATCTTCCCGAGCTTGACGAGTACGCTGAGCCACCCGCGATCGACTACACCCACCCCTAGTCGAGGTGGTGCAACCAGGCCAGCCAACCTCTCGGGAGTCGGCGCCACGGACTGTGTCCCTTGACGTGCAGGCTCCCAAGTACAGTAGGGGAGCCGGATCATGCTCAACTTCTTGGCAATCGGCTTGTCGGTACTGGCGTTACTGAGTTCGACCTACTTCGCCTTTCAGCAAGTGTCGTCCATGAAACGCGCCAACTACCTACCGGCATACCTGGAGTTGCTCAATCATTTCCGTTCAGCAACGTTCCATCAACACCACTGGTACATCGTCAATCGGCTCACAACTGAGCATGATCCTGCCCTTGGTATCTCCGGCCTGCCCGGAGAGGCTCAGGAGGCCATCTACGACGTCGCCTTCTTCCTGCACAACTTCGTGGTACTCAGGCGGTTGGACATCATCGACGACCGGTACTTGATCACACTAAACAACAGGATCATCCGCACGTGGGAAGCAATCGGGCCCTTCGTACGGCGCGAACGCGAGTTGGTCCCGATCCCTCATCTGTTGCAGATACTTGAGGACTACGCGGCGGTTGCCGCTCTCGTATCACCCGACTCACCCACGAGCCTGCTCCGACCTTGAGCGAAATGCCACCGGCGCCTTACAATGGCTAACACAAAGAGGTGGATCGGTCCTGGCTGCCGTGACTGGTGCGGGAGTTGAGCGTTCGGTCTGGTGTGGGGACGTCGCCGTGGATCGTGTCGGATGAACTGTGGGACCACTTGGAGCCGCTGCTTCCGCAGCGTGAGCGCAGGTTCCGGTACCCAGGCCGCAAGCCGTTGCCCGACCGGGACGTGCTGTGCGGGATCTTGTACGTGCTGCACACCGGAATTCAGTGGGAGTACCTGCCGCAAGACCTCGGCCTCGGCTCGGGCATGACGTGCCGGCGACGGCTGCGGGACTGGAACGAGGCCGGTGTGTGGCAGCGGCTGCACGAGGTTTTGCCGGCTGAGCTGAACGCGGCCTCCCGGCTGGACTGGTCCCGCTGCGTTGTCGACTCCTCCCACGTCAGAGCGCTAAAAGGGGGATGGACACGGGCCCCTCGCCGGTCGGCCGAGGCGTGGCCGGCTCGAAACACCACCTAATGGTGGCTCACGGGGTCGGTGAAGCCTGAAGCACCACCGGGTCTGGAGCCCTGTGATCAGACGGGTTCGCCGGCCCCGTGAGCCACCATTAGGTGATGCTTGCTGCCCGGCTTCCCTCGGTCGACCGGTGAAGGTCCGGTGTGAGCCCCCCTTTGAGCGCCCGGAGGTGTGAGCTGTCGATCGCCGAGTCGTCCATCTCCAGGAGACCCGCGGCTCGCAGCTCGGCCAGAAGGACCTCGTGCAAGCGGTGCCAGGCGCCAGCCTCAGTCCAGTCCCGGAGCCGACGCCAGGCCGTCACCCCTGAACAGCCAACGACCTGGATGGGCACATCGCGCCAGGCCACGCCTTTGCGTAGTACGTAGACGATGCCAGCCAGTGCGGTTCGGTCCGATATCGGCAGTCGGCCGGGGTGGCGATGGCGTCGGGGAGGCTGGGCTGGGCTGGAAGGAGTGGAGCTATGCGTTCCCAGAGATCGTCGGAAACAAGGTCGGCAGACACGTAGAAGAGTCTGCCCGACGCATTGTCAGATGCCGACCGAGATGCCGGTGCCGATGCGACAGGCGTCAGCGGCCGGTCGGGTTCAGCGCCAGCCACCGTGGCGAGGCTCAAAGTGCTCGCCGAACGGTTGGTCGAACGTCTGCCCGTCGTCGTCGATCACCACATATTCCGGTTCGGTCTTCGAGGCGGCTGCATGCAACCGGATGACGAGGTCAGCGACGGGGACAACACGTAGCGACAGTGCCGCGGCCACCTGGGCAGCTTCGTTCTCGATGTCCGGGTTGTGCTTGTCACGGGACCGTTCAAGGTGTTGAGCGGAGTTCTGCATGACCTCCACATCGCCACCGCCCGAGAAGGAGAGACAGTCCCGCCACTCCAGCCCGATGATGATCTCCAACGCGTCCGCCAGGTCATCGCCGAGTAGCCCGCACTCACCTTCGGAACTCGCGAACACCACCGGTCGGCGGCCGTTCTGCTCAGCGCACAGGAAGTACGCCCCACCACCGAACTCCCCGGCGATCACTTCCAGCAGCGCACCCGATGCGAGCCTGAAGCCATCGCCACAGTGCTTCTGGTGGATGTCGAAACCGAACGATGACCGCAGCAGCAGATCGATCTCCGGGGTGTCCTGAATCAGGTCTAGCAGATGATCACTTGAGGTCATGGCCTGGACGATAGCGAGTGCCGCTGACATACCAATGCCGGGAGACGCACGTCGGCGTCCGGCCGTGGCACGACCCGTGGACGGCCCACTCCAGGCCGCGCCTGTACCCCAGCCATCACAACTCATTCTGTAACCATCAGTAAGTCGCTTAGCTCCCCCGGCGAGGGCTGCCACAGCAGCATCCGGATTGAGTCAGTCCCGCAAACTCTGTCCGTCGAATCGGATTGGCACCGAGATGCAGGACGGGCTCACCCCGGAGGTGTGCTCACGTTTCGAGACAGACCGATTCTGGACAACAGTTGGCGGGCGTCTGCGCGACTCACCGATATTTCCTACCCTTCTCTCACCGGGATGACCACTCCGCATTCCCTCCGAAGATCAGAAGCAAATTCTTCCCCGCCATACCGAGGAACGACTAGATTCCACCACGCAAATCCAGACGGATCCCTGCCGGGAAAAGCCACCGTAGCAACCGACTTGAATACCTCATCTACCCGACCAACCGCTTCACGGAATACAGAATACCCTTCCATCCCCCTCAGCTCTTCATCATCAAGTGCGAGCTGAATGTTCCTTCGGATCCACAAATCGCCTTGATATTCGGCAAGATTGTCATCATATCCTGCCACGCAACCATCAACGAATTGTTTCCACTCACGCAGATCAACCTCCGGCCTAACGGGCCCCTTACGTTTGACGGCTAGACCAATCTCCTGGTATCGCTCATAGAATTCCGAGCCTTTCACATTGTCTCCATCCGGCTCATTTTTCTTCAACTAACACGAACCAAACCCGGGTACAGAATCTGCATCCTGCACCCGGGTTCCCTATTTCACTAGGGGAAACTCTGGACCTGCTCCCCGAAATACGACTCCAAGTCGCCTACCGGGCGGAAGAAGGTGCTTATACCGCCTCCACTATTGAGGATTCCAAAATTCCCCGTCACCGGGTCTTTCCGGAATAGCGTTCCAGCCGATGAAAGGTGATCATCCGGATGTCCAGGCCTATAGGGGCCACGCAAGAGATCACCAGCCGCCTGCTTGTATTCTGCAAACCCATTGGGTCCGTTGAATTCCGGGTTCGTCGGGACCACGGTCTTGCTATAGTTTCCCTTTTTGTTCCGCGCAACACCAAACGCGTGTTTCAGATAATGGTTCACAGCGGACATCGGAGAATTGAAGCTTGGATCACAGTTGTGGACCAGAACGGGAGCGGGCCCGCCAAGCACATAGTACGTATGCAGTTCCTCGACCGTCAGGTTGTACATGTCGCGGTCGCCGGGGCGCAGAGCGATGTTCGTGACGTGGACGTGGCGGTCATCGGCGGTGTTGAGGGCGTGGCCTGCGAGGAGTTGGCCGGCGGGGACCCAGGTGTGGAGGGTGTCGTCCCAGAAGGGGTGCTTGGACGTGGTGTGGAGGGTTTCCGTCGTTCCGTCGCCCAGTTGGATCTTGAGGTCGACGAGGTCGTAGTCGTGGTTGACGTGAGTGGCCGTGACCGTACGGAGGCCCTGGTGCTTGCCGTTGGCAGGGTCGGCGGCCTCGACCTTGTCGCCGGTCTTGATGTCGCCGATTGGCTTGGTCTTGCCGTCAGCCATCAGGACCGGGGTGGCGGGGGTGAAACTGCACGGAATGGCTTTGCCTGCGCCGACTTCGGCTTCGGTCTCGGCGCCGGCGCCTCGTGTTCCCAGGAGGAGGGCTATGTCGAAGAGCAGCTTTCCGGTGCCTTCGGCGCTCTTGCCAGCCGCGTAGTCGCCGTATATCTCCTCGCCGCGCGATGTCACCGCTGCCGCGCCAGCGAGGGCCGGATTGGAGCTCATGAGCAGCTGGGTGAGCAGGTCTGTGCAGCCGTCGCCGTCGAGCAAGCAGTTCTTATCGGCGAGGAACTGCTGAACGGGGGCTTGGAAGATGGTGACAACGGTCGATTTGGCCTGGCCTACGAAGGTCTTGGCGACATCACTGACCCAGCCCAAGACGCCACCGCCACCTCCGTTGACGTTCCCCTGACTGTTCGTGGAGACGGTGCCGCCTCCGGGGGTGCCGTCGGGATTCCTGTTGCTGCCCCCGGTGGAAGTGCTGGGGCCATGCGGCTGACCGTCAGCGCTGCAGAAGGGCGGGCACTGCTTGTTCCCTCCGTCGCTTGATCCGCCACTCCCGCCAGGATCCGGCACATTCATCAGCCCCGTGGGGTCGCTGCCGGTGACGGGGCTGTTGTCGGCGTAGGTATAGCCGTTGAGGGACTGGGCGTCGCCGGTGTCGAGGACGGGATCGACGCTGAGGAATCGGCCGATCGCGGAGTCGTACTCGCGGGCGCCGACGTAGGTGAGGCTGGTCGTGGGATCGGTGGTCTTGCCGAGGAAGGTCTTGTCGTCGGCCCAGACACCGGTACCGCCGGAACGCGCGGCCCCGAACGGGGTCAGGTAGCGCTTCGTGACGGCCTGAGTGGTGGCGTCGAGACTGACCGTCGACGTGCCGTGCGGGTCACCGGAGAGGTAGGAGAGGGTCTGGGTTCCGCTCTTGTTGGTGCGCAGGGCGATGGTGGCGCGTCCGGTGCCGTAGTAGCGCTGGGCCCAGTACTTGGCCGTCGAGGTCGAGGTGTCCAGGTGGACCTCGGTGGCACCCAGGTAGAGGACGGTCTCACCGCTGGTGTTACGGCGGATGAGGAGGTTGCCGTCGGCGTCGTAGACGTGGCTGGTCGTGCTCTTGACGGTGCCGGTGCTGGACTTCTCCGTGACTGTGTCGAGGCCCCCGGTGGCGTTCCAGGTCAGCGCCTGAGTGTCGGTGCCGTTGGGACGGGTGGTCGTGTCACCGGACTTGTCGTAGCCGTAGGTGGCGCTCACACCGGTGCAGGAGGTGGCGGCGGTGGTCGCGATGAGCTGGTGGGGCGTGGTGGCGCTGTAGCAGTACGTGCGGGAGGAGTCTCCGGTGCCGGTCTGCGTTCTTTCCGTCGTGCGCAGGCCGCTGCTGGTATAGCCGTAGGTGGTCCAGTATGGGGAGGCTCCGCCCAGGTTGGTCGTGGTGCGGCCGCTGGTGGCGCAGGAGGCGGTGGACGGGGTCCAGGCGTCGGTGAGGCGCTGGTAGCCGTCGTAGGTGAAGCACTGGTAGTCGGTCGCGCCGGTGCCGGACAGGTTGGCGGAGTCGAAGGTCGAGGTGACATCGCCGGCGTCGTCGTAGGTGAAGCTCAGGTCCTGGACGCTGCGGGTGGCGTCGGTGGTGAGGCTTCGGGTGAGCCGGTCGGTGCCCTGCTCGTAGGTGTTGGTGATGTACGCCTGCTTGGCCGTGGAGGCCGTTGAGGTGCCCAGGGCGTACTGCTTGACCTGTCCGATGGCGTTGTAGTCGGCGGCCAGGAGATAACCGGTGGCGCCACCGACGTTGGTCACCATTCCGAGGCCGTTGTACTCGGAGTCCACGATCTCGCTGCTGAGGCCGCCGGCGGCGGGTTCCGTGTAGTACTGCTGGGTGCCGTCGATGTTGTAGTACGAGGTGGTGGCCAGGGGCGCCGAAGCAACCGCACCGGAGGCGACGAGTGGGTCGCTGGACGGCAGGGTCAGTTGGCTGCCCGTGGCGTGGTAGAGGCTGTCGTAGGCGGTGACCTTGCGGGTGTAAGCACTGCCGGTGGTGCCGCTGCCGCCGACGTAGCTGATCGAGTCGTCCAACTGGCCCTTGGCGAGGGTGTCGTAGTCCCAGTGGGCCAGCTTGTTCGCGTCCGTCTTGGAGGTCTGCCACTGGTCGGTCTTGCGGCCCAGCACGTCGTAGCCGTACAGCAGTTGCGTGCCGCGGTTGTCTGTGGTGGTGTCCGTCTGGTCCAGGGCCGTGTAGGTGGTGGCCGTGGTGCCCAGGTCCGGGTCGGTGGCCGAGCTCTGCCGGCCGAACAGGTCGTACACGTACGACCATTGGGCGCCATCCGGTCCGGTGACCGTGGAGGGCTTGCCGTCCAGGGTGTTCTTGTACTTGGTGGACGTGTACGTGGCTCCGGGCCCGGTGCCGTAGGCGGCGTCTGCGGGGTCGGTGCCCGCATAGGCCCGCTTCTCGACGGTGTTGCCGAAGATGTCGGTGATCGTGCGGGTCGCCGAACCTCCGTTCAGCGCGGTCGTCGCGGTGGAGTCACCGGTGTAACTGGTGCTCGTGGTCCACTTCTTGACACCGATCACGTACAGGCTGCTGCTGGTGGCCCGGCCCGC
Organism: Streptomyces xylophagus; assembly: GCF_000716435.1. GTDB lineage: Bacteria > Actinomycetota > Actinomycetes > Streptomycetales > Streptomycetaceae > Streptomyces > Streptomyces xylophagus. Next base: position 764,904 of record NZ_JNWO01000001.1, on the reverse strand, counting down.
GCCGTCGAAGACGGTCTCGGTCTGTTTGGGCGCGCCTCCGGATACCGCTCGTGCGTAGGAACCGCTGGGGAGGTGGGCGGAGTCGTAGACGTCCGCGTAGGTCTCGTAGGCCAGGCCCCTGCTGTCGTAGCGGGTGTCGGTGAGCAGGCGTCCGCCCTCGGGGGTCGGGGACTGCGTCTGCAGGGGCCGCAGGAGGGAGTCGAAGATGGAGTACGTGGTGTTGTAGGTGGTTCCGTCGGCCCTCAGGGTCGAGGTCGACTCCCATGACAGGGTGTCGTTGGTGACGCTGTAGGCGTAGGTGTAGTTCGGGGTCTGGTTCCCGGAGTGGGAGCGGTTGGACAGCCAGGTCGCGGTCTTGCGGCCCAGTGCATCGTAACTGGTCTCGGTGATCTTGTTGTTGACGTCGTAGACCTTGGTGGGCAGACCCGAGGCGTAGTCGGTGTACGTGTAGGTGGCCTGCGACTTGGCGTTGGTGACCTTGGTCCTGGTCAGCGGGCCGGAGTCGGTGGGTGTGTAGGCGGTCGCGGTGGTGTTGCCGGCCGTGTCGGTGACGGTCAGCCGACGGCCGAGGCCGGCTGTGCCTCCGCTGTCGTCAAAGGTGGTCTTCGCGACGGTCTGCCAAGTACTCGGGGAACGCTCGCCGTTGGTGGCCGTGGCCGGGTAGGCGGCGGCCCGTCCGGTCCAGGTGGCCTCACCGAGGGTCGGGGTCTGGGTGGCGGACCAGGCGGTCGCCGAGGTGTTGTCGTAGACCGTGGCGGCGTCGGAGAGCACATCGCCGCGGGAGGCCGAGGAAGTCGGCAGCGCCAGGTCGGTTTCGGCGACGGAGCAGTCCTGGCCCACGGCTCGGGTGCGCGAGACGAGGTTGGTCAGGCCGATGCCGGTGTTGCGGGCGTACCAGGTGCGGGTGCAGGTGTTGTCGCCGCTGACGCCGGTCTGGCCGGTGTCGTTGACCTGCGTGGCCATGCCGTAGTCGTCGTAGGTGGTGCTCGTGGTGCGGGTGCGCCAGGTCGCGGAGGCCGTGAGGTAGGTGGAGGTGGAGCTCTGGCCGGTACGGACGTAGTACGCCTTGATGCTGGCGTAGGACTTCTGCTGGCTGGCGGTCAGCTTGGACCAGGGGGAGTTGACCGTCACCGTGACCGGAGTGGCGCCGTTGTAGGTGACCTGCTCACGCAGGGTTCCGGCGTACTGGTCGCTGTCGGCGATATCGGCGACGTCCAGGCCCGAGACGTCGAGGCCGGTGCGGGTGGCGGAGGCGGTGGTGCCGTCGGACTGTTTGTCGCCGTCCATGCCCTGCATGTACAGGCTGACGGTCTTCGACTGGGTGGATCCGGCGGCGCCGGTGGTCGTGGTGACCTTGCCGTAGCCGCGCCACTGCGACCAGGTCCGCTCGTCGGCCGGGACCAGCGGGTCGAAGTTGTAGTGCCAGGCCGGGTCGGAGTAGCTGTAGGAGTTCTCGACACCCTGGCCGAAACCGAGCGGGTCGGTGCTGAGCACGGCGGTGACCCGGTACTTGTGGAACCAGTCGAGCAAGGATTCGACAGCACCGTTGATGTGCCAGTACGTGGGGTAGCAGCTCAGGGTGTCGTTGTCCTCGGACGAGGGCATGTTCGAGCCGCGTACACACTCCGGGTCGGACAGGGTGACCGTGGTGATGCCGCCGGTCTCGGAGGTGATGGTGGAGATACGCGGCATGCTGAGCTTCAGGATGTCGTCGGAGGTGGAGTCCACCCGGTTGGGCCGCAGTTGGTAGGTGAAGGTGACCGGATCCAGCTTGAGGGCGGTGCCGTTCTTGCCGGTGTGCTGGATCGAGGAGAGCACCAGGGTCTGGTCGGAGGTGTCATCAATGTCCTGGCCATCCTTGAACTCCTGGGTCAGCGCCCAGGAGTCCACCGCAACGAGCTTCGAGGCCGTGGCCGAGTAGGCGAACGTGTCGATGCTGGTGAGGCGTTTGCGGGTGAAGAACGACGGGCTGTCGGTGTTGCAGTCGTCGTCCCCGCTGGCGCAGATGGTGTCGTACGGCACGTCCGGCCAGTTGTCCGACGTCGAGTCGGTCAGCGAGGAGCAGTCCGAGGCGGTGCACCGCTCGTCGTAGGAGAACGTCACCTCGTCCGAGTCGGTCCCAGTGAACAGGGTGCTCGCACGCTGGCCGTAGAGGATCTTGTCCAGGTGTCCGCCGCGGGTGTACTTGGTGTTGGCGGTCGAGGCGCCGTTCTTGGGGTAGTAGTTCGTCTCGGCCGTGTACCAGTACGACATGGCGTTGCCGTGCAGGTCGACGACGTAGTCGAGGTTCCAGCGCCAGGCCTGGTTGAACGAACGATCGGCGAAGCCGGATCCCTGGTCGTAGCCGGGCTCGCCGGAGTCGTCGCCGAAGACCGGCGTGGTCCACACCGAGTTGGTGCGCTGCGTGTCGGCGCCGGGGAGTTTGTTGAGCCCGAACTTGTACTGGGTGCCGTCGCCGGTGGTGACGGTCCAGTACTCGCCCTTGCCGTCGATCCCGGTCTCACCGTCGTCGTCATTGTCGGCGCCGGTGGAGTGGGTGACGGTGGATGCGTCGTCGTCCTTGAGGTGCCAGGCCCCGTTGGTGTCGTTCTTGACCAGTTCGGTGGACTTGCCGTTGAGGACGAGCGAGGCGTTGTCGTACTTCCAGCACTCGTCGTGTTTGCCGTCCTGGCCGTCGTCGTCACAGGAGGCGTACGACCGCTCGATGTACGACGACTCGCTCAGGCCGAAGCCCTCGCCGACCTGGGTGGACTGGTTGTTGGTGGACGCCGTCTTGCCGTCGGTGCTGCCCGAGTCGTACCCCAGGGAGAGCGAGGGCGACGGGCCCGCCGCCGCCGGCGGCGTGGACAGCGGATAGCTCCAGGTGAACGCCCCGGAGGAGCCGCCGGCCTGCCAACTCGACGACGAGGAAAGGGGCGAGGCGGAATAGTTGCCCGATCCGGATGCCGACTCTCCCGAAGCGGCTGTCAGCGCGAGCACGGTGGCTGCGGAAGTCGTGTCCTGGGACAGTACGGTCGTACGGACACCGGAGCGAGATGCCCGTGCGTCACCCTGTTCTGCGGGGGACTGTCCCAACGGCACTGTGGCGGACACGCTCTGGCCGCTGATGCTGTTGTGCGAGTCCAGGGACGTCTGAGCTCGGCAGGCGGCTTTGTCCGGAGTGGTCAGGGCACAGGCCGGCAGTTGTACGAGGTGCAAGCGGCCTGCCCAGTCACCGCCGTAGGCCGAGGCGAATGCACTGTAGTCGACGCTGATTTTGGCGTTGCCGTCGTCGCTCGCGCCGGCGGTCAGCAGCACGCCTTTGATACCCGCGGCGGCTGCGGCCTTGCGGCTGAGTACCTGGACGCCGGCCGTGCCCGAGGCGGATTTCGCTCCTGCGGTGCGGCTCAAGGACACGGGCAGTCCCCCTGCCGTCAGCCGAATGGCACCGGATGCAGGCAGGGCTGCGGTGGTGGTGGCGGCTTTGGGCCAAGTCGCCTTCTGTTCCGCCAGGGCGTCTTGAGCCTGTTTCTTGTTGGCGGCCTTTTCCGCGGCCACCCGGGCCCTGGCCTTCTTCGCGCCCAGGCCGTCGACTGCCTTCACGGTGTCGGAACGCTGCTCCGGTACAGCGGGTACCAACTGCCTGGTGGATGTCGCGGCTTGGGCGGCCACGGGAGTCAGACCGGCCACGGCCAGCGCGAGTGTCACGGCAACTCTGACCACTCGATGTCTACGGCGTCTCGCACCACTGGCGGCACTCACGACAACAACCCCTCACACGTCAGAAGTCATCAACAAAGGAAGCGCTGGACCTGCTCGGGCGGGGCGGCAGCAGGTGCCGCCCCGCCAGGGAGAGGGGAGAGATCAGTCCCCGACCGTCTCGACGATCTGTTGCTGGCTGGCCATGGCACCGACCCAGACTCGGATGTCGCTGACCGTTGCGGGCAGATAGTGGCCCCAGGCGGAGTTCACGTAGGCTTTTCCGACGGCGAAGTCACCCGTGCCCGGCGTTGCCGTGTAAGCGGTTGCGTCGCCGTTCTGCGCGTCGCCCACGTAGAGGCTGGCCGTGCCGGCCGTGCCGGACTGCGCGTCGAACACACCGGTCAGGCGCACCGCGCTCCCCAGGTCGGCGACATCGTCGGAGACCACTCCGGTGAAGCTGCCGTCGGTGTTGAGGCGGCCGAAGTGCCAGAGCCCGACGGGGATCGTGGTGTCCGTTTCGGGGTCGGTGTCGGTGCCCGTCAGTTCGTACCACAGCCCCCAGGCGGAGCCGTCGGCACTGCGCTGGCCGAGGACCTGTCCCATGTAGCCCACCGCTTTCGCCGCGAGCGCGGTGCTGTCCAGTTGTACAGCGGTGGTCACGGTGAAGGCTCCGGTGTCGTCCACCAGCGGGCCCGTCGCGGACGCGGCGTCGTCGGTGCCGTCCAGGACGATTCCCGTCCCGTCCAGTGATGCCCCGCCCGACAGAGTCAGGGGCGTTCCGTATCCGGAGGTGGTGTCGGCAACCGTGGTGCCGGTTGCCGCGGACGGATCCCAGGCCGCCATCAACTCGGCCGCCGCGTAACTGTCGTTGGTCTTCAGCTGCACCTCGGTGGACAGTTCTGTCGACGACAGGGCCTGTTGCCAGACCCGGGCCTCGTCGATCTGCCCGTTGAAGTAATCCGTGAATGTCCCCGCAGTGCTGCCGTTGCCGCGGCCGAACTCGAGCGGGCCGGTGTCCGCCTCCGGCTCCCCGCTCGGTATTGCTTGCGGACTGCCCTGGGCCTTGCCGTTGACGAACAGCTGGATCGTGCCCGTCTTCGTGTCGTACACCCCGGCCAGATGCATCCACACCTTCACCGGCGGCGAGGCCGTGTCCGCGAGCGAGCGCACGAAGTGTACGGTGCCGGCCGAGTCGGTCCAGTGCCAGTTGAAGATCCACTTGCCGTAGGAAGTGGAGTAGTAGATCGCGAAGCCGGGTTGCGTGCTTCCACTGCCCGTCTGGGAGAGCACCACGTAGTTGTGGGTCGGGGTGGCGGCCATCCGTGCCCATGCCTCGACCGTGTACGACGACCGGGATTCCACGACCGGGCCGGAGGTGGCCGCGTAGCCTGTCGACCCGTCCACGGTCAGGCCCGTGTCCGTGACCGGTGTCGCCAATTCTGCGCCCGTGGCGTCATGGGTCAGCACACCCCTTCGGCCGCGCCCGTCCCGGGAAGCGCCGGACGAGGAGAGCGTCGCGTTGTCCTGCTCCGCCGCCACTGTCGTGGACGTGTCGAGCGCAGCGCCGCTCGCTTCGTCGAAGTGCCACTGGCCGATCGCGCCGGGGCCCTCCGCGACCAGGAAGTCGACGGCGTTCTGGGCCCCGTAGTCGAGGGAGTCCGTGGCTCGTACATACACACTGAAGGTGCCGGAGGTGGGTGGGGTGAAGGTGGCTGTCGCCGTCGAGCCGGTGATCGGTGCCGACCATGCGGCCGAGGACGTCGTCTTGTACTCGTAGGCGGTGTTGGTGGTGTCACCGGACGCCGGCGTGAACGTGAACGTCACCGGCGTACCCGGGCCTCCGGCAGCGGTGCAGGAGCTGGTGGCGCACACCGAGTACGGGCTCGACAGGGCGACCCCGGGTGCCTTGGGACGGGTCGGGTCGACCTTGAAGTAGCACCAGGCCCCCGACGCCGCGTTGGACGGGCCGGCCAGGTAGTCGCCTCCGCTGTTGTAGTACGACCGCGTCCAGGACCGGTACCGGTACAGGGCTCCCTCGGTCAGCGTCGACGTCTGGACGCTGCCCGGCGAGACGTTGTCACCTACATATCCGCTGGTGGGCCGTGCCGTCTCGAAGACCGTTGACCATGTGTCACTGCTCGCCGTGTACTTGTCCACGCTGTAGACGGCCTTCAGCGACGCACCGGACTCACCGCCCGCCGCGGTCTGCGGCGTCGACTGGAGCAACGGCTTCGGCTCGGACACTACCAACGGGTCCGACTGCTTGGTCTCGCAGGCGACAGTGGTCCCGGTGGTGGCCCCGACGACCAGACCGATCTTCGTGGGTTTCGCCGGGATACCGACGTACGTCACATCGATTTCCGCGTTGTCGTCGAACCTCTTCCAGCCGTTCGGGTCGGTCTCGTCGTGCGCCTTGAGCATCAGCGTCAGGCGGGAGAAGTCACCGTTGGCGAACTTCGTCATGGTCGAGGTGAGGTTCTCGTTCGTCTCGGTGGGGCTGTCGTTGAACTCGATGTGGGCAGCGGGCTGGCTGGGATCGCACGCGGACCCGCGTCCCGCGGACACGTTGCGGTCCACCATCAGGTCCCAGTTCGCCGTCGGGCCCGGCCAGTTGGTCGAGGAGGAGATGTTGCCCGTACGCACCAGATCCACCCAGGAGGGGGTACAGGACATCGACCACTTCTCCGTGATCGCGAAAGTGGCGTCCAGGACGTGCTTCCCCGCCAGCTTCGCCGGCGAGAACTCGAAGTACATGCGGTTCTTGTAGCCGGAACCGCAGTAGTACCCAACGCCGCCGGTGACGTAGGTGCCGCAGTAGCCGACGCCCTTGCCATCGTCCCCGCCGGAGAAGTTGTAGAAGGTGTCGCCGTCCGAGGACAGCAACGTCCGCTCGGAGGCCGTCATGCCAACATCCGGGTCGATGTACTGCGGGAACACGGCAGAATCGTCGGCGAGCATCGACGCATCCGGGGTCACCTTGATCGCACTCTGCCCCGCAGTGACCGGAAGGCGCGTGGAGGCGTCTCCGTCACTGGGCCCCTCGGTCGGATCCGGTGTCGTCTCACCGTCGCCGCCGGTCGTGGCCGCAGCGGTAGTGTCCTGCGCCGTCGTCGTGAACGACGCCTGGGACGCCGAGTGGGAGGAGGCCGTGGACGAGGCGGATGTGGTGCTGGTGGTGTCGCCGGATGAATCCCACTGCTGGGCTGCCGGAGCACGGAAGACAGCGTTGCCGTCGTCGTCGACCGCGGACAGGCCGCCGCCTCCGCCGTCCCGCAGGGACAGCCCGTTGGCCCGCACAGGGAACGAGAGTTCCTTCAACTCCGGGTTCGCGGCAGCCGACGCCGAGGTGACGACGAGCACTTCGCGATAACCCTCCGTCGTGGCGGTCAGCCGCAGATCCACGCCCGGCAGGACATCCGCGTACACCGCCGAGTCCCCGTCCAGCGTCGGATTCGGCAACGTGCCGGGCCAACCCACGGTCAGCGAACGCCCGTTGAGGGACAACTTCACCAGGTCGGCACCGTCCCCACCGTCGGAGAAGGAGATCTTGGCGACGGATGCCTTCGGCCCGACCGTGCCGTCCGACCTCTCCTCCAGCGTCGCGTCCGGCTCCGCCCAGGAACCATCAGCCTGGCGCGTCCGCACCGGCACGACGGAGTCCTTCAGCGTGAACGTCACCCCGTCCGGATTCGCGAACGTCGTGGTGTAGGGCGTGCGTTCACCCACGACCTCGACCTGTTCCCCCGTCTCCGCCGCCTTCTCCGCGTCCGCCCGCGCCTCCGGCGTCGCCTGATCCGAGGCCGTGGCGTCGCCCGCGTGCGCTCCGGCGGCCGGTACGGCCAGTGTCGGCAATGCAGCCATCAACGCGGCTGCTACGGCCAGCGAGACCACCCGTCTATGCGCGCCAACCGTCGAGCGCGCACGCCAAGAAAACCCCATCCCCCACCCCAACTGTTCACGCAGTTCTTACCCCGCCCTTACGGCCGCCTCATCAGAACCGCACGCAACACAGGTGGTCAATGGCGTATACAACAAAGAAGCACAACATCCGGCCACATCCCGCGTGCGGTCAAATGGTGCAAAGCAGAGACAGCGGGGGCGGATGCCGCCATCAAGCCTTGCGGCCACCTGTTCCAGCTCGGCGCCAACCGACCGAACCAGCAGTCAAATTAACCACAGTTGCAAACCATCCACTCCAGCGGCTCGGTTCTAGCAACCTCTAGCCACCATTTGAGGATTCGCTGACCTGAATGGTCCAGGCTTCGTTCCAAGCTCGGGACTCCTGAAGCGACTCCGGCATCCCGTCCTCGTCCCACGTACATGCCGTGCCAGAAACGTGCCATGAGCTGCATCCAGCCCCAACGCGTGCGGCTAGCCGAGCGTGGCTGGTATACGACCTTCGGGAAGTGAAAGAAACAGCAAAGCGAGGCCCGCGGGAGCACCGGAACGTCACAGCTTTCTTGCACGGGAGACGATGGCCCACGATTGCCCGCTTCGGCGAACTCCATTCGCGTGGCAGGCAACGCGGTGCAGTGAAAACGAAGTGCAGCACGTCCTCGACCAGGCCCGTGATCTACGCCGGGCCGAACTCGTCGAACTCCTCACCCAGCCACGCCGTCGGCAAGCCTGCCGAGCTGGGACTGGCAACGGGGTTGATCGGGAGCAGCAGGTTGTCGCCGGGCCACAGCGGGCATCCGGCTTCCGCCCAGGCCAGTTGCTGGCGGACCTCGGCGAGGACTTCGATCCGCTCGATGGGCCCGTACACCCGATGCCCTCCGGTCGTCGGACCGGCGGCTCGGACCTCGCTGTGCGGGCCGGCATACTCAGGGCCCGGGAGACGTCCGGCAGGGCCAGGCTGAGGGCGTCGCAGTCACGGTCGCGGATGAGCTGGAGCAGGTCTTCGGTGACGGCCTCCCAGTCTCCGACCTCTGACCAGCGTGCGCCGCCGTCGAGTTCGTGGGTAAGCGTGGACAGCGGCACGATCTGACCGGGCCGGCGGCCGTGGACGAGGAGGTCGTGGATGCGTGCGCCGTCGGGCTGCCGTACGTGGGGGTGCAGCAGGGAGGCGGCCGACACCACGGTGGTGTTGATCTCCCGGACGCCGGCCGGGTAGTAGGGCGCGTGCGCGAACAGCAGGTAGACGGTGGGAACGGCCTGGCTGGGGTCGGGCTGGGCCCGCCTCGCAGTCGACGGGCAGGTGTTGAGGCTGACGGCTGCCTGGGCAGGGTGGAGGACATGGCAGGCGTTGAGGAGCGCGAAGAGGCAACGGCCCTTGCTGCGCAGGCTCGGAACGTGGTGTGGGCGGCGGACGGCACGCCTTGGCAGCGGTTCCTGCGCGTGCTCAGTGGCGGCAGGTGTGGCCGACAGCCCGGCGGCTGGACCGTGATCCGGTTGGATGCGCCGTGGCAGGACACTCCCTCCTCGGAGCGGCCCGGCTGGAGGGAGCGGGCGGCGAACCTCGACGGCGATGTCGCCTTTGCCGTCGACTACCTCGTCTGCGCCCGCTGCGGGTTCGCGTGGGTCGAGTGGCCCTACACCATGGGGAAGTACCAACGCTGCGGACTGGCTGCTGCGGGCCTGGAGGCGCTGCGCCTTGAATACCCCGGACTGTCCTGGCACACCCTGGGTGCCCATTTCCGGGACTCCCGCCCGTTCTGGACGGCGGTGGGCGCGGGCGTGCCGGGTGTCTATCAGCAGCGGGAGACCTGCTCGCACGCGCCCGCGGGGTGAAACTACCGCCGATCTACCGTGTGCCGTAGATCACAGATGGTCGAGCAAGATTTATTGCCGATCAGGCCTGCTCCCAGGACCGAATAGTGATGCTCCCGTCTATCAGAAGGGCAACACCTGTGGGACTCACTGACCATCAGCGAGCGCGGGATCGCCTCCTCGACCAGCTCTCGTTGGTGCAGCGCTGGTATGCAGAGATCTTGTATGTCGGCAGGGACTGGTGTCGCATAGACGCGAAGCGTGCGGGACTTCGCACTGAGGTGACGGCCAGCAGGCTCCTGCCGACCGTCGCTGAACCGGACGGCACGCTCCGGCTGACGGCGGTCGATCCGTACTCCTCGTCGCCGATGCCGTATCTGGATATCCTCAGTCCTCCGGTTCGACAGGTTGCGGGGACCCCGGTGTTCCACTGGGAGATGGACGACCGGGCGCAGCGCGCAGTCGCGAAACCTGTGCCGCACCTGATTCGGCTGCTCAACGCCCGTGAGGGCATCCTGGAAGATCGGCCGTGGTGGGTCGAAAGTGTCGTCTCGAACGTTCTGGCACTACCTCAGGAACCGCTGTGGAGGGAGGCGGTGTACACCGCGCTCCTCGGCGACTGGCCCGACCCGCTGACGGATCGTCGAGAACTGACTCTTCAGGCCGTCAGCGTGCTTCGAGCCGAGGCGCGCACTGTTCACCGGCAGTTGGTTCCGATCTGGCGGCGGCGCACGCGACACGGCCGGGTTCTGTCTCTCGACGCAGACCTAGGAGACGGGTACTGCCTATTCGATCTCCTGGCGGCGCAAGCAGGGCCTCAGCTGGACCTCATCCACTCGGCGAGAGACCAACAGCGCATCGGTGCCCTGCTCCGTGCTCTGACGCCGCTGGAGCGGCATGTCGTCCTCGCCCGCGCCGCCGGCGAAGCAACGACGTGGACGGAGGCCGCGATGGTCTGTCAGCTCGAAGACCCCCAGGCCTTCGGCGACCGGGTGCGGCGCAAGGTGCTCCGGCTGATCAGGGAGCAGGAGCGGCGGCGGCAGAGCAGCGGCCGATGGCCTTCCGGGCGAGAGGGGTCCGTATGAGCCTGTGGGAGGGCGCAGCCGCGGAGTTCTTGGGCGGCTGCGCGGCAGCGGGCATAGTCGCCCTGACCCATTGGGTCGTCCGTCAGCTGTCCCTCAAGCGTGCCGCAGGCAAGGCTGAGGAACGGGAGTAGACATCGTCGGGCCTCGGCCGGACGTCAAGTTCCTTCGCCAGGAGGAGCGGGTCGGAGGCCGTGGCCAGGCGAGAGAGGCGGGAGCGCTGCTCGCCGATGCCGCGGCATCCGTCCAACGGGCGCAAGGCGTCCGGCCGCACGGCAGTGACGGCGTCGACGTAGGCGCGGCCGCCCAGAGCAATCAGGTCGCCGACACCGAGGACGCCGAGCTCGGTGGCCTGAGCGTGCAGCTGCTCGACGCCGATGTGGCCCGGTGCGTCCATCCGCTGCTCGTACGGCAGGAGTTCGTCGTCGAGGCGGACGAGGCCGTGCAGGGCGGAGAGGTTATGAGGGCCTTTCAAGTCTGTCCGTTGTCCGCAAAACTCACCTTCGTGGTCCCGCCCATGGCTAAAGGGTGTTGCACAAGGCCGTGAACTGGGCATCTCCGGTGTATGGCAGGGGTGTTGAGGGCCGAACGGGTGTGGGTGGAGACATTCACCGGGCTGCAAGTGACGCAGTTCGCGCGTCTGTTGAAAGTGGTGCGGGAGCGGGGCGGTAACGGCACCCTGCGGGGCCGGCCATGGTCGCTGCCGCTGGCCGAGCGGGTGCTGGTGGTCGCGGTGTACTACCGCACCAATCTGACGATGCGGCAGCTGGGCCCGCTGTTCGGTGTCTCCTCCTCCACCGTGTGCCGGGTCATCCAACGACTGGGACCGCTGCTCGCGATCGAGCCCGTCTCCCGCCCGGCCGATGCCCCGGAACGCATGTGGATCGTGGACGGCACGCTGATCCCGCTCCGCGACCGGTCGGTGGCCGCATCCAGCCGCAACTACCGGTTCTCAGCGAACGTGCAGGTCGTCGTGGACGCGGACACCCGGCTGGTGATCGCGGCAGCACGACCGGTGCCGGGCACGACGGCGGACGCCCACGCCTGGCGTGCGTCCGGGCTGAGCCGACACTGTGAGGGCGTGACGGTGTCGGCGACGGCGCCTACCTCAACTGCGGCATGGCGGTACCGCACCGCAAACGCCCCAGACGGGCTCTGCTCCCGGGCGAGGAGGACGACAACGCCGCCCACCGCAAGGTCCGCGCCCGCGTGGAACACGTCATCGGCCGCCTGAAGAACTACAAGATCCTCCGCGACTGCCGACAGCACGGCGACGGCCTCCATCACGCGGTCCAAGCCGTCGCCCACATGCACAACCTCGCCCTCGCATCATGACCAGAAGACTGTGCTCACCCACTCTGGCCTGCCCGAACACGGCCTTGTGCAACACCCTTTAGTACTGCAACGGTGCTTGCCGTAACTGCTGGCCAGCTGGTTCGTTGGTGTGGTTATGGGTGGGGACCTTGCTGAAGTCAGGTTGTGGGCCGGAGAGCTGGACGTACTGCATGAGCGGTTCGTGCACCGGTTCAACCGGGAGGAGCCGCGTCAGTCGGCGCTTGCTTATATGCGGGGGCTGGTTGCGCCGCTGGAGCGGAAGAACGGCTGGACGCTGTCGGAGGAGGCCGGTCACGCGGGCCCCGATCGCATCCACCGGCTGCTGAACCGGATCGAGTGGGATGCCGACGAGGTCCTGGACGACGTACGCGACTACGTGGTGGAACACCTCGGGGACCGGGATGCCGTCCTGATCGTCGATGACACCGGGTTTCTCAAGAAGGGCATCCGCTCGGCCGGCGTGCAAAGGCAGTACTCCGGAACAGCCGGCCGCACCGAGAACAGCCAGATCGGTGTGTTCCTCGCCTACGCCACCGGCCGTGGACGCACTCTGATCGACCGCCGTCTGTATCTGCCCACCTCCTGGACGGACGACCGGGACCGCTGCCGCCGGGCCGGCATCGACGACAGTGTCGCCTTCGAGACGAAGGTGGCCATGGCCAAGGCGATGGTCCGCCGGGCCATCGCCGACAAGGTCCCGTTCAGTTGGGTGACGGCGGACGCTGCCTACGGCTTCAGTAAGGGCTGGCGGTTCGAGCTTGAGCAGGCGGACGTCTTCCACGTCATGGCCACCACCCGGCACGACACCGTCGTCACCCGCTGGTCCATCGATCACCCCGTCCACGACCTGTTTCCCGGCCTGCCACGGCAGAAATGGAAGCGCCGTTCCTGCGGTGAAGGAGCCCATGGCCGGCGGATCTTCGATTGGGCCCGCGTCGAGGTGCGGCCCTGGCGCCGGGAGGACCGCCGGCACTGGGTTCTCGCCCGCCGCAGCGTCAGCAGGCCCCAGGAGATCTCCTACTACGTTGCCTCCTGTCCCGCCGACACGACGCTTGACGAGCTGATCCGCATCGCGGGCAGCCGATGGGCAGTCGAGGAATGCTTCCAGACCGCTAAGCAGGAATGCGGCCTGGACGACTACCAGGTCTGCCGCTACCCGGGCTGGCACCGCCACATGACCCTGGCCATGGCCGCCCACGCCTGCCTGACCGTCCTGCGGGCCCGCCAGCTGGACACGGACAAAGCAGAAACGGATCCTCCCAGCTCATCCACCTCAGCCTCGCCGAAATCCGACGCCTGATCCACCGCCTCACCGACCGCCGGCCAGCACCGGTCGAGCACATTCTGCGATGGTCAACGTGGCGTCGGCGACGCCAATATCAAGCCCGCCTGAGTCACTACAAACGACGCGGACACAGCCCCTGACAACTGCCCAGCACTCAGAACAAGCACCGTTGCAGTACTTGTCTGCATACTGCCGCGTTCACACACCGGGCTCGACCGGATCGTCCTCGCCCTGCTTCGTACGCGTGACGGCCGAACCGATCTCGATCCACCCGAATCGGTAGTCCGCTCTCTACGAGCCGATCTGCGCGCACTACGCCACCAGTCGTCGGGCCTGTCCGGCCTCGCCCTGGACGCGCGCGAGGCCGAGATGCTGCGACTGCTCGCCGACGGACTCAGCTCCGAGGACATCGCCCTGGCCCTGAACTGCCCCGAGCGGAAGGTCAAGCACGTGATCCATCGGTCCTGCACCACCCTCAGCCTGGGCCATCGTGCATGGGCCGCCGCCCGCGCCGCGTAGCGGTGAAGCAGACGGGGTCAGCCCAGTCCGTCCGGCTGCTGTCGGGGCAGCTGCTGCGCGGCCGCCGGGAGGGCGGCAAGAACGTCGGTACGAGTCACGGGTTCGGGCGCGGGCGAGTTGCCGGGCGACCTGGAAGAACAAGTCACGTCCTATGGCGCCGTGGCAGGAGACCTCTGCAGGCGCGGAGCCAGCACGCTGCTGGACCAGGCCGCATGGCGCGTCCATGGGAGACCTCCGCTATCGCGGGCTACCACTGCCAGTACGACACCGACTGGGTCGCCGACAAGACGCGGTGGGGCCTGAACATCGACGCCACCGAGCGCGACGCGCTTGCCCAGCAGTTCGCAGACTGCCCCGACCGGCCGATCACCGTCACTCTGGCCCGCTGAGCGCGACTCCGGCCCGTTGCTACGGGGGGAAAGCGGCGAGCCGGAGGTCTCCACCGTGCCTCAGCGGTGGGCCGGGGCATACGGTGCGCCGGCGAACTGGCTGGCGGACGGCCCTGGTCACGGCGCCGGACGCTGGGGATCCTGGCTCGCCGGCAGTGCGGGGTCACCGCCAGCGCTGCACGGAACCCGCCCAGCTCATCCCCGAGCCGACCGCGGCGTGCAGGACGGTGCTCTGCGGCTTGAGCCTTCCCTGGGACCGTGCCGCGTGCATGGCTATGGGGATCGAAGCCGCCCCGGTGTTGCCGAACGTGTCGACGGTGACCACGAGTTGGGACGTGGAGATGCCCAGCTCAGCGCCCAGGGTGCGCAGCATGCGCGCGTTGGCCTGATGCAGGATGACCAGGTCGATCTGGTCCAGGTTCAGGCCGGACAGCCGGGTGATCCTCGCCACGATCTGCGGGAAGACCCCGTGGAAGTAGGCCGCGACGGCTTTCCCGTTCATGTGCAGGTAGTGCCCGCCTTCAGCAACGGTGAGCTCACTGGCCGGACGGGCACTGCCTCCGGCGCAGATCCCGCCGATGTCAGCCAGTCCCCCATCCGATCCGTGCGCGCTGCACAGCATTCCCTCCCCCGCGGGTGTGGGACCCACGACGACCGCGCCCGCGCCGTCGGCGAACAGCACCCCGGTGGAGCGGTCGCCGGGGTTCTGGAACTTGGAGAACACCTCTGCCCCGATGACCAGCGCCCGGCCCCGGGACAGGACGCCGCCAGGTCGTCACGGGCCAGCTCCAGGGCGTAGAGAAATCCCGCGCACGCCCCGCCGATATCGGTGGCCGAGGCCCGGTCCGCGCCGAGCCTGTGCTACACCCGGCAGGCCGTGGCGCCCTCTCCCCCGGCCCGCTCTGCCAAGCTCCTGCCCACCCGTCGTCACCGACGGGCGGGCACTGACGCACGAAGACCTGGACGCCCTTGCCTCCACCGGAAGCCGGGGCGGCGCCCGAGCCGTCGACTACCTGCGCGGCATGCTCCTCGCCTACCAAGCCCTGCCCGAGCGAGACAAGCTCCCGGCCCGCGTCGAACGCCATCTCGCCCGCGTCCTGACCCGTCACCCCGAGCA
This sequence comes from Streptomyces xylophagus, assembly GCF_000716435.1. GTDB lineage: Bacteria > Actinomycetota > Actinomycetes > Streptomycetales > Streptomycetaceae > Streptomyces > Streptomyces xylophagus. Next base: position 749,787 of record NZ_JNWO01000001.1, on the reverse strand, counting down.
CGCCCTGCTGCTGCGGACCTACGTTCGCTGGTCGCTCCTGCCCCGAGCCCGCCGCCGCAGCCACCGCGCCTATGCCTTCGCCAACCGGCTGCGCTGGGCCCAGACGAGAATCAACGTGGCCGCCCACTTCCTGGGCACCATGCAGGCGGCCGGCCTGGACCTGGCGGAGGTCACCCAGCACGAAGTCGACCAGTGGCTGGCGGCGGGCCGCAGCACCCGTTACGAGGTCCGCGACTTCCTCGTCTGAGCAGCACGCCGCGGCCACGGCCAGGACCTGGTCGTCCCCGTGCGGCCCCGACCGGATCCCGCCTGCCTGGACGAAGTCTCCCACTGGGAGATCCTCCACCAGTGTCTGCCCGACACCGCTCTCCCGCTCGACATCCGCTGCGCCGGCGCCATCCTCTTCCTCTTCCTCTTCGGGCAAGAAGTCACCCGGATCGCCGCGCTGCCCACCGACGCCATGGCCGTCCGGAACCAGGAAACAGTCCTCCTTCTGGACCACGTCCCCATCCGCCTGCCCGCCCCCCTGACCCGGCTCCTGAGCGAGTTCGCCGACCAGCCACGGCCACCGGACTGGGCAACGAACTACCCCAACCGCTGGCTCTTCCCCGCAGCCCAGCCAGGCCGTCACATCACCGGCAGCACACTGGCCCGCCGCCTCACCGACTACGGAATCCCCAGCCGCCCCGCCCGAGCCGCCGACCGCAGCACCACCGTCCCTCACACCCCGGCGCCACGAAGCGGGCGTACCGCCGGCTCAAGCAGCGACAAGGTCCGCTGATACGCATCGAGTCCGACGCGAATGCCGACCGGCATCGGCAGATTCGGGCCGGCGTGTCCGAACTCGACGTTTCCCAGGACCGGGATGTCACGGTCGCCGAGGACGTCGAGGACCACCTCTTGCAGGGTCGGGGACGTGTCGGGCGAGTCGAGTCCGTCGATCGCGGTCGGGATGCCCACGACCATGCCGACGATGCGGTCGAGGATGCCGGCGTGCCGCAGTACCTGCAGATAGCTCCACACATGCGATGCGTGGCCGCCCGCCTCCTCCCAGAACAGCACGGCGCCGTCGAACTGTTCGAGCGGCAGCGCGTACGAAGTCGCCTGTGCCAGCACGATGCGGTTGAGCAGCCCGCCGATCAGTCGGCCTTCGGCGCGACCTGCACGCCAGCATTCCCACGACGCGGTGGTCGGCAGCGCACCGATCGGCTCCGTACCGGTCAGCAGCCTCAAGTAGAGCTTCTCCAGCACCGCTTGGCGTGCTGCGGACGCCGCCTGCCAGTGCCCGCCGAGCCCCGGGGTGGCCACGTCGGCATGGAACCCGACCAGACCCGTGCGTGCATGCAGCACCAGATGCAGCAGCGAAATGTCGCTGTAGCCGAGAATCGGCTTGGGGTCAGCGGTGACTGCCTCGAAGTCGATCAGGTCGAGGTAGCCGAGTGCCGTCTGGCCGCCGTCATGCGCAATGACGGCGCGCACCTCAGGGTCACGCAGAAGAGCATTGAATTCCCCGGCGATCTCGGCCGGCGTAGCCGCGCTCCACCAATGGTGCCGCCCTGCTTCGAGGAGCGGTGCCCGACGCACGCGGAATCCCATCCGCTCAAGCACGACCACCGCCTGCTTCAGGTCGGGCTCGTAAACGGTATGGAGCGGACCGGACAGCGACGCGATCGCAACGAGATCTCCCGGCCTCAGGGCACGAGGTCGAAGCGGTTGAGGCAGTGGAGTCTGGGTCACCGAGCGAGTATCCCGACACCCTCAGCAGCACGCGACACATTTACAGCCTTGCCTGCATGCCCACCCTGCAATCCATGATCGGCGATGGAATACCGCACAGCCCGCATAACACTCCCCGCCAGTCGGCGCCTCCCAATGGAGCGCGAAGGAAGGGGAGTTGTACGCGAACGACCTAACCTCGATTTTTCGTGACGGTCTGTCGGTTCATCCGATGGGCCGTTACGGCTTGCCGGGGCGAGGGCGGGCAGGCTGAGGGCCCGATTGTCGTGTCGGGTGGGCGCCGGTTCCACGGTTCCGGAGGCGTTCGGCTGCTCGTCGGGGTGGGTTGTTTTGGTGGGTCAGCCGGGGTTGGGTAGGGCTTGCAGCCGGGTGAAGGTGCTAGCGATCGTGTCCGTCCAGGGCCAGGGCTGGGGCAGACGTAGGATGCGTCGGCGGCCAGTGGTGACCAGGCGTGCGGCGGCGGAGAACAGTCGAAGTCGTAGGCGTTTGGGTTCCCGGCGGCGGGCTCGGCCGGTCAGGGCGAGCATCGGCATCCAGGCCAGCAGATCCAGGGCGATCTGGACGATCTCCAGCCAGACCTGGTTCTGGGCGGCGCGGTGCAGGGGAAGGTTGCGCAGGCCGGTGCCGCGAGCGGCGCGAATGCGGTCCTCGGCTCGGGCCCGTTGGCGGTGCCGCACTTCCAGATGCGCGATCGCGGCGTCCGGGGTGTTGGTGGCGAAGCCGGTCAGGCGTATGCCGTCGGTGTCGGTGAACCTCAACTGAGCGCCGGGATGAGGCCGTTCCTTGCGCACGATCAGCCGCACACCCGCCGGCCAGCCCTTCAGAACGTCGCCAGCCAGTTCGGCCACCCAGGCACCGTCTCGGACCTGGCCGTCGGGCTCGAGCCGGGGTCCAGGCCGAAGCCGGGACCTGCAGCACGGCGTCGTGGACGGCCTCTGTGATCGTCATCCCGACCGAGTAGGACAGCCACCGGCCCCGCGCCGTGAGCCAGTTCAAGAATTCGTGGGTGCCGCCGGCGGAGTCGGTCCGGATCAGCGTGCGTCGTCCGCGCCGATGGTGCTTCGGCAACTGGGCGAGGGCCATGCCGGTGGTGGTGATGTGGTCGGCGGCGGTGTTGCTGCCCGCGTTGCCCGGCCGCAGCAGTCCGGCCACCGGTTCCCCGGACCCGGCCGCGCCGTGATCGACGAACGCGACCAGCGGATGGTGCCGGAAGGTCCGCTTCCAGGTCGCGGTGGCGTCCTGCTTCTCGGAGTGCGCCAGCACCAGTACCCCGTCTATGTCCACGATGACCTGACCGCCCATGCCGGGGGCATCGGCACCAGCCAACTTCCACACTCGCTGGCGGACTTCGGCCCTTGCCCGGCGAATCGCCGCCAGCGCGCGAGGGCCAGCCGTGGCCAGGGTCTCGACCAGCCTGGAGACGGTGGGATCGGAGGCTACCGGCCCAAACACCAGCGGCTCGGCCCGCAGCACGGCCACGTCCGACAGGCAGTCCCCGCCGAGTGCCACCGCCAGGGCGACGTCCAGCAGGACCTTGCCCGGATCGTGCACCGCACGCGGCTTGCGCCACGGCATCAACGCTGCCGATATCGCCGTGTCCAGCCCGGACTTGCGAGCGGTCTCCACCAGTAGCACCCCACCGGCCTGCGAGACCACGGCACCCCCACCGCCCTGGACGCGGACATGCGGGTATGACCCGATACGCTTGTTCGCCGGAGAGTGCTTCTTTCCTTGCAGCTGACAGGACCCTCGACAAGTCCAATCATTGCAGGTCAGGAGTACTCTTCACTTTTCTGGCCACCTGTTGGGCACGACGATGGACGAGGTGCGAGGCCGTGATGAGCGACCGCAGAATCACAATCGGATTGCTGGCAACGGGAGCCGTCCTCCTCTTGGCAGGGGGTTCCTGGTTTCTGCTGGGAGAGCACGCGGGCAGAGGCGTTGCCGCCTTGGCTGTCGGCTTCGGCTTTGCGTTGATCTGCTTCTCGCAAGCGGCGCGGATGCTGGCCAAGCAACGGTAGAAACCCGGAACCTTAGATTCAACCGGTCAGAGCAACAGTGCAGGTTGAGGGCAGTAGAAGTGGCGAGACTGGGACGGCCGGGGGTGTCGGACGAGATGAAGGCCGACCTGTGGCGGCGGTGGAGGTCCGGGGAGTCGATCAGCGTCATCTCGAGGGGAATCGGCAAGCCGCCCGGCTCGGTGTTCACCGTCCTCAAGCACCACGGAGGAATCGCTCCGCTGCCTCGCACGACGCGCGTCGGAAGTTTGACCCTGGTGGAGCGGGAGGAGATCTCCCGAAGGCTGTGTGCCGGCGATTCCTACCGGGCGATCGCCGGTCTGCTGGGGCGTGCCGTGTCAACGGTCAGCCGTGAAGTCAACAACAACGGCGGACGCGACGTCTACCGGGCAATCGCCGCGCAGGAGCGTGCACTTGACCGCGGTCGGCGTCCGAAAGAGTGCCTGCTCGCTCGCCGGCCCGCGTTGAGGCAGACGGTGCTGGACCTGCTGAGGGAGGAATGGTCACCGGAGCAGATCGTCGGGCATCTGCGTCTGCGTCACGGTGACGACCCGGGAATGCGGATCAGCCACGAGACGATCTACCGGTCGGTCTACATCACCCGATGGAAAGTGGTGCCTCGTGAGCTCTGCAAACGTCTGCGGACCGGCCGTCCGATCCGGAAGAACAAGCGTCACACGGTGAAGGGACAGTGGCGTTCCCAGATCCGGGATGCCCGGCCGATCGAGGAGCGGCCCCAGGCCGCGGAGGACCGCAGCGAGTCCGGGCACCTGGAAGGCGATCTGGTGATCGGCTCGAACAACAGCCAGGTCGCGACACTCGTCGACCGGAAGACGCGGTTTCTCCAGGTCGTGAAGCTCGCCAGCCGCCACACCGCCGTGGTCGTTCCCGCTCTGGCCGAGACCTACACACGCATGGATTCCCGCCTACGCGGCATGCTGACCTGGGATCGCGGCATGGAACTGGCAGCTCATAAGCGCCTCAGCGCCGACACCGGTATCAACGTGTTCTTCGCGGCGCCACGCAGCCCCTGGCAACGTGGCACCAACGAGAACACCAACAAGTTGCTCCGCCAGTACCTGCCCAAGGAGACAAACCTGTCGACCTTCAGCCAGGACGACCTCAACGCCATCGCGACGAAGCTCAACAACCGTCCGCGCAAGTGCCTGGGTTTCCGGACACCAGCAGAGAGCGTTGCCTTGACCGGTTGAATCTAAGGTCCCGCCCCTCACGAAGTCCTGAAACTGCGCGAGCGTGGCCCTGCCCCGCCAGGCACAGCCGCCGATCCCGACGCACTCGGCATCCAACAGACAGTGGACTCCGGGAACGTCCGCCCGGTCTCAGAGATCAAGCTCCAGGTATTTTGGGCCCGACGCGCGCATCACGTGGGACCGGGCCGGCGGCGGGCGGTCGAACCGCGGACGACCAGCCGGGCGGGCAGCAGGATGCTCCAGGGTGGCGCGGCGGCGCGCAGGTGGTCCAGGAGGAGCTGGGCGGCCTGCACGCCCATAAGGTGGTGCGGGACGTGGACCGTGGTCAGCGGCGGCCGGAAGCGGTCCGCGAACGGCATGTCGTTGAAGCCGACGACGGACACGTCCGCCGGGCAGCAGCGGCCCAGGCCCTCGATCGCGCGCAGGGTACCGAGGGCGATGAGGTCGTTGCCCGCGAGGACCGCGGTGGTGTGCGGGTGCCGTTCGAAAAGCAGCCGGGCGGCGTCGTACCCGGCGGCCTCCGTGTAACTCGCGCACTCCACGACGGCGGCACCAGGGGCGGCGGCGCGGAAAGCCCGCATCCGGACATGGCCGGTGGACAGGGTCTGGGGCCCGGCCAGGTGGGCGAGCCGGGTGTGGCCGAGGCCGCGCAGGTGGGCCACCGCCTGCGCGATGCCGTCCGCGTCGTCGCCCAGTACGGCGGGCACGTCGGGCAGTTCGGTGAAGCGGTTGACGGTGACGAAGGTGATCCGCTCCCGTACGGCCAGTTCGAGCAGGGGGTGGTGGCGGCGGGCGGTCGCGACGATGAATCCCTCGACCCGGCGGCTGCGCAGGGCGTCGAACTCGGCGCGCTCGCGGGCCTCGTCGGCGTCGGTGTTGACCAACAGGGCCGTGTAGCCCTGTTGTTCAAGGCGGTCCTGGATGCCGCGCACGATCGGCGGGAACAGCGGGTTGGTCAGGTCGGGGATGAGCACGCCGACGGCGGCGGTCCGGCTGGTACGCAGGCCCCGGGCCAGGGTGTTGGGCACATAGCCGAGCCGGGTGGCCTCCAGCGAGACGCGGTGCGCGGTCCGGGCGCTGACCTGGTGCCGGGTGGCCGGGTTGAGCGCCCGGGACGCGGTCGCCTTGTGCACGCCGGCCGCACGGGCCACGTCGTCGAGCGTGGGCGGTCGGCCGCTGGTCATGCGGCGAGGCTAGGGCGTGCCGGGCGGAGCCGCAATCCATTGCGGTCGCTTTGCTCCTGCGGCCGTTGACACCTCGGCCCGGCGGCAGCAGACTCCCCCGCAATCGATCGCATGGGTGAGAAAGTCCCTTCCACGAAGGGTGTCCGATCATGCGTCATCCGTACCGTCACGCCTCTTCGTCCCGCGCGCTGTTCGCGGCCGTCGCCGCCACCGCCGTGCTGGTCGCCTGCAGTTCCTCGGCGAAGCCCAGCTCCTCGGCGTCGTCGCACGCGCCTCTGAAGATCGGTATATCCCTGTCGCTGACCGGCGACTTCTCCGACCCGGGCAAGAGCGCCGAGCGGGGATACCGGCTGTGGGCCGACACTGTGAACGCCAAGGGCGGGATCCTCGGCCGCAAGGTGCAGCTCAGCATCGTCGACGACACCTCCAGCCCCACCCAGGTGGTCGGCAACTACCAGAACCTGATCACCAAGGACCATGTCGACCTGACCTTCGGCCCGTTCTCCAGCCTGCTCACGATCCCCGCCTCCCAGGTGGCCAAGCGCTACGGCTACGCGTTCCTCGAGCCGGCGGGCGGTGGACCGAAGGTCTTCGCCCAGCATCTGCACAACCTCTTCTTCGTGCAGCCGGCGCCCGTCGTCAAACAGGGTGACGTGTTCGCCGACTACATCCTCTCTCTCCCGGCGGCCCGGCGTCCGAAGACCGCCGCGTATCCGGCGCTCGACGACCCCTTCGCCTCGCCGATCGCCGACGAGGTACGCACCCGGCTCGAAGCCGCCGGGATCAAGACGGTCTACCAGCAGATCTACCCCGCCGAGATCACCGACCTGACCCCCGTCGTGTCCGCGATGGCCGCGAAGAAGCCCGACCTGGTCGTCGGCGGCACCCAGGCGGACGACGCCTACCGCATGGTCAAGGCCATGGTGCAGCTCAAGTGGGCGCCGAAGCTGCTCTATCTGTCCAACGGGGCGAACGACCCGCACAACTTCCCGGGCAACGTCGGCGCTTCGAACGTCGACGGGATCTTCTCCTCCGGCGACTGGTTCCCGAGCTCCAACACCTATGGCAACGCCGGCTTCCTCAGCGCGTACACCAGGAAGTACGGCGGCACCGCCGGCACGATCGACAGCACGTCCGCCGAGGCGTACTCCTGCGGGCAACTGCTTGAGGAAGTCGCTGCCAAGACCGGCAAGGTGGACAACGCGACCCTCATCTCCGCGCTGCACACGGGCAGTTGGCAGACCCTGGAGGGAAATCTGAGCTGGAATGCGGACGGGGCCGCCAACTCCTCGTACGTGTTGGTGCAGTGGATCAGCGGGAAGATGCTGCCGGTCTACCCGGCCGGCCGGGCGCAGCACGCGCCGGTGATCGCCGCTCTGCCGTGGGGTGGCTGAGCCATGCACGAGGCGGTTCAGGCGGTCATCCTCGGGGTCCTCACCGGGGGCGTGTACGCGTTGATGGCCAGCGGGCAGACGCTGATCTTCGGGGTGATGAAGGTGGTCAACCTCGCGCAGGGCGCGCTGGTGATCCTGGCAGCCTTCCTCAGCCACAGCCTGTTCACCGCGTGGGGCGTGGACCCCTTCCTGTCGGTGCTGATCATCGCGCCGCTGATGTTCGCGCTCGGCGCGGCGGTGCAGTGGCTGCTGCTGCGCCCGCTGCACCAGGACGACGCGGCGCTGCTGTCGCTGCTGGTCACCTTCGCCGTCGCGCTGGGCATCGAAGGGGCGCTGACGGTGGTCTACCACACCGACTACCGCACCACCCGGCCCGCATACGTCGACCGGTCGTGGCGGATCGCCGGATACCAGGTCGGCGAGGTGCGGCTGGCGGCCTTCGCCCTGTCGCTGATCACGCTGGGCGGGCTGTGGATGCTGCTGTCCCGGACCCGTTTCGGGCGGTCGGTGCGGGCGACCGTGCAGAACCCGGTCGCGGCCCGGCTGCTGGGCGTGGAGACGGCCCGGGTGGCAGCGCTGGGCTTCGGGCTGGGGGCTGCCACCGCGGCGGCGGCCGGGGCGGTGTACGGGATGGTGTACTCGTTCAACCCCAACAGCCACTACGACCTGATCTCACGGCTGTTGTCGGTGGTGATCCTAGGCGGGCTCGGCAGCCTGGGCGGCACGGTGGTCGCCGCGCTGGTCATGGGCGTCGCTTCGTCGCTGGTCGGGGCGCTGGCGTCGCCAGTGTGGTCGGACTTCAGCTTCTTCGTGGTGCTGCTGGCGGTGCTCCTGCTGCGTCCCCAGGGGCTGTTCGGTGCCAGGCTGCGGGGTGCGCTGTGAGGCGGCGGCTCGGACGTTATCGGCGTTACGGGCCCGGGCTGGCGGGGCTGGCGGGGCTCGCGGCTCTGGTCGTGTTCCCGCTGGCCGTGTCGGCGCCCTGGCTGGTCACCGTCGGGCTGTTCACCCTGATGTACGCGGCGCTGGCCAGCGCCTGGAACCTGGTCGGCGGCTACGCCGGGTATCCCTCGCTCGGGCACGCCGCCTTCTTCGGCATGGGCGCCTACGCGGAGGCGATCTGGTGGACGCACCGCACGGCGGGCTCGGGCTACGGACCGTTTTGGACACTGCCGCCGATCGGGCTGGCGGTGGCTGCCGTCGCGGTGCCGGTGGCGTGGATCGCGATGCGTACCCGCACGGATGTCTTCGCGATCGTCACCATCACCTTCCTCTTCGTCGTGCAGACCCTCGCCTTCAATCTGCGCGGGCTGACCGGCGGCGCCCAGGGCGTGGCCATGCCGGTCGCACCCTTCACCCCGGCGACCTTCGAACGCCCCTTCTACTACGCCATGCTGGCGCTGCTCCTGCTCGCTCTGGCCATGTCCTACGGCGTGCTACACAGCAGGCTCGGGCTGGCGCTGACCGCGGTGCGCGGCGACGAGGACAAGGCGCGGAGCGTCGGGGTGCCGGTCGGGGCGGCGAAGCTGACGGCGTTCGCGCTGTCGGTGGTGGTGACTGCGATGGCCGGGGGCGTGTGGGCGTACTACCTGTCCTTCATCTACCCGCAGTTCGCGATCGACCCGCTGCTGTCCATCGGCATGGTGCTGATGGTCTTCCTCGGCGGGCGGGGCACCCTGTGGGGCCCGGTGCTCGGCGCGTTCGTGGTGGCACCCGCGCAGCAGTACCTCGCCTACCGGTTCGGGGCCAGCCAGCTGTACCTGCTGGCGTACGCGGCGCTCTTCGTGGTCGTCATGCTCGTCATGCCGCGCGGCGCACTGCCCACCCTGCGGGACCGGATACGACGGGCCGAGGCGCGGGCATGAGCGGGCCGCCGCTGCTCGAAGTCCGCGCCCTGACCAAGCGGTTCGGCGGGGTGACCGCGGTGGACGGCTGCTCTTTCGCCGTCCGGCGCTCCACGATCACCGGGCTGATCGGCCCCAACGGGTCGGGGAAGACCACCGTGTTCAACCTCGTCACCGGCCATCTGCCCGCCGACTCCGGCCAGTTGGTCTTCGACGGCCGGCCGGTGACCCGGCCCGACCCCGGGCGGCTGTACCGGCGCGGACTGTCCCGCACCTTCCAGCAGCCCCGGGTCTTCGGGGAGTTGACCGTACTGGAGAACATGTCCGCCGCAGCCGGGCACGACTGGCGGGCGCTGGCCGGGCGGCGGCTGAGCGCCCGGGACGCGGCACGCGGCGACGCGCTGCTCGCGGAGTTCGGACTGAGCGGGCACCGGGACACGCCCGCCGCCGAACTGTCGTACGGACAGCGGAAGTTGCTGGAGTTCGCGGCCCTGCTGATGAGCGAGCCCGCGCTGGTACTGCTCGACGAGCCGACGGCCGGGGTCAGTCCGGCGATGGTCGCCACGATCGAACGGCATGTGCGCGCCCGGAACACGTCCGGCACCACGTTCCTTCTCGTCGAGCACGACATGGGCCTCGTCATGCGGCTGTGCGACCCCGTCATCGTGCTGGACGGCGGCACGGTGATCGCCGAGGGCCCGCCGGACGACGTACGGTCCCGGCCGCGCGTCCTCGACGCCTACCTCGGGGGGTGAACGGCGTGCCGGACCTGCTCGTCCTCGACCATGTCACCGCGGGATACGGGCTGGGCGACGTGCTGCACGGCGTCGACCTCACCGTGGCCGAGGGCGAGGTCGTCTGTCTCATCGGGCCCAACGGCGCCGGGAAGTCGACGGTCCTGCGCACGGTCAGCGGGCTGCTGCGGCCGGGCGGCGGTCAGGTCCGGCTGCGCGGCGAGCCGGTCGACCACCTGTCGCCGCGCGAACGACTGCTGCGCGGCATCGCCCACGTACCGCAGGAGCGCAGCCTCTTCCCGGCGATGAGCGTCTGGGACAACCTGCTGATGGGCGGCCACATCCTCGACCGCGGTCGGGCCGGGCGGGCGGCCGTGCGTGAGCGGGCGGACACCGTCGCCGAGCAGTTCCCGATCGTCGCCGCCCGCCGCCACGAGGCCGCCGGATCGCTGTCCGGCGGCGAGCAGAAACAGGTCGAACTCGCCCGCGCCCTGATGCTCGACCCGGCGCTCATGCTGCTCGACGAGCCGTCCATCGGCCTCGAACCCCGTGCCCGCCAGGCCGTCTTCGCCACCGTACGCGCCCTGGCCGACGCCGGCCGCTCGATCCTCCTCGTCGAACAGAACGCCCGCTCCGGCCTGGCCGTCGCCGACCGCGCCGCCGTCCTCGAATCCGGCCGCGTCCAGCTGAACGGCACCGGCCGGGCGCTGCTCGCCGACCCGCGGGTGGCCCGGCTCTACTTGGGCGCGAAGGAGGGGGTCTGATGGCCGGCCGCCTCCTGCCCACCCGAGCGACGGCCCGCGCACACGCACGGCGACCGCAGGTCCGGAACAGTCCCGCCCCGGCCACGCACACCGACCTGCGGGCGGCCCGCCCGCACCCCGGCGCGAGGGAGGAAGCCCGATGCCCGACGACTTTCCGCTGATCGGCTGGACCGGCACCGGCCGGATGGGTTTCGCGCTCGCCGGGCGGCTGCTCGACGCGGGAATACCACTGGCGCTGTACAACCGGACCCGGGCCAAGGCCGAGCCGCTGGCCGCGCGGGGCGCCGGGGCGCACGTCGTGCACGACGTGCGACAACTCGGCCCGTGTGACGTCGTGTTCACGATGGTGGCCGGGTCCGACGACTTCGCCGAGGTCACGACGGGCGAACGGGGCCTGCTGACCGCCGACGCGGCACCGGGCGTGATCGTGGACTGCTCGACAGTGGACGCGGAGGTGTCCGCTGCCGTACGGACCGCCGCGGCCAAGACCGGCACCGCGCTGCTGGCCGCACCGATCAGCGGCAACCCCAAGGTGGTCGCCGCGGGCCGGGCGAGCCTGGTGGTGTCCGGTCCCGAGGACACCTTCCGCCGGGTCCTGCCGCTGCTGACGGCGCTGGGCGGCTCGGTCACCTATGTCGGGACCGGCGAGGCGGCCCGGCTGGTCAAGCTGGCCCACAACATGGTGCTGGCCGTCGTGGCGCAGGCGCTCGCCGAGTCGGTCATCCTCGCGGAACGGCACGGCGTGTCCCGGGCGGCATATCTGGAGTTCCTCAACTCCTCGGTGCTGGGCTCGGCATTCAGCCGCTACAAATCGCCCGCGCTGGTGGGCCTCGACTTCACCCCGACCTTCACCACGACGATGCTGCGCAAGGACCTCGACCTGGGGTTGGCCGCCGCCCGCACCGCCGAGGTGCCGATGCCGCTCACAGCCGCAGTCCACCAGCTGGTCCAGGCGGCGGTCGGGGCCGGGCACGGCGGGTCGGACTTCGCCGCGCTGCTGCTGGAGCAGGCCCGCGCGGCTGGGCTGACGCTCACCTCGGAGGACGCCGAGGTGGACGACGGGCTGTCCGGCACGGGGGGCCCGCGATGACCACGGCACCACGGCTCACCCCCGCGCCAGGCCACACCGCGGTCGACTTCGAGCAGCGCGTCGACTTCGACCGCCTGCGCGGCTACCGGCTGGGCCGGGCCCGCGCGGCGCTGGAGGCCAGCGAGCTGGGCGCGCTGCTCGTCTTCGACACCAACAACATCCGCTACCTGACCTCGACGGTGATCGGCGAGTGGGCCCGCGACAAGTTCACCCGCTACGCCCTGCTGACCCGCACCGGCAACCCGTACGTCTGGGACTTCGGCTCCGCCGCCCGCCACCACGAGCTCCACGCCCCCTGGCTGGCCCCCGGCCACAGCCGGGCCGGGCTGCTCGGGCTGCGCGGCGCAATCGCGCCCGAGGCGGGGCTGTTCACCGCCGCCGTACGGGAGATCAAGGCGATCCTCGCCGAGGAGGGAGTCGCGGACCTGCTGGTCGGGGTGGACGCGGCCGAACCGCCGATGCTCTTCGAACTCGCCCGGCAGGGTGTGCGCGCAGCGGACGGCCAGCAGGTCATGCTGGACGCCCGGCAGCTCAAGTCCCCCGACGAGATCACCCTGTTGTCCATGGCCGCCGCGATGGTCGACGGCGTCTACCAGGACATCGCGGAGGCGTTGAAGCCCGGCGTTCGCGAGAACGAGATCGTGGCGCTCGCCAACAAGCGGCTGTACGAGATGGGTTCGGACGATGTCGAGGCGATCAACGCGGTGTCCGGGGAGCGTTGCAACCCGCATCCGCACAACTTCTCCGACCGGCTGATCCGCCCCGGTGACCAGGCGTTCTTCGACGTCATCCAGTCCTTCAACGGCTACCGCACCTGCTACTACCGCACCTTCGCCGTCGGTAGCGCCACCCCGGCCCAGTGCGACGCGTACACCAGGGCGCGCGAGTGGATCGACGCCGCGATCGACCTGGTGAAGCCCGGCGTGAGCACCGACCGGATCGCGCGGGTGTGGCCCGCCGCCACCGAGTTCGGGTTCCGCGACGAAATGGCCGCCTTCGGCCTGCAGTTCGGCCACGGGCTCGGCCTGGGGCTGCACGAGCGGCCCATCATCAGTCGCCTCAACTCCCTTGAGAACCCTAGGGAGATCACCGAGGGCATGATCTTCGCACTGGAGACCTACTGCCCGGCCGCCGACGGCTACTCGGCGGCCCGTATCGAGGAGGAGGTGCTGGTCACCACCGACGGACCGCGCATCCTCACCCGTTTCCCTGCCCAGGAACTGTTCATAGCCAACGCGTACTAAGGATGCACAGATGCCCACGGATGACGAACGGCTCGCGCTGTACGGCGCCCAGACCCGCATCCGGCTCTTCGAGAAGCGCGCCTACGACCTCTTCCTGCGGAACCTGGTCAAGGGCACCAGCCATCTCTCGCTCGGACAGGAGGCCATCGCCGCCGGGTTCGCCGTCGCCATGCGGCCCGATGACTACACCTTCGCCACCTACCGGGGGCACGCCCACGTCCTCGCCCGCGGCGCGCCGATGGCCGCCGTGATGGCCGAACTCCTGGGCCGGGACACCGGGTTGATGGCCGGCAAGGGCGGTTCCATGCACCTGACCAGCGTCCGGCACGGCGCGATGGGCTCGTACGCAATCGTGGGCGCCCATCTGCCGATCGCCGTGGGTGCGGCGTGGAGCGCCCAGTACCGGGGAAGCGGCCAGGTGGCGGTGTGCTTCTTCGGCGACGGGGCGACGAACATCGGTGCCTTCCACGAGGCGCTCAACCTGGCGGTGGTGTGGGAGCTGCCGGTGGTCTTCGTCTGCGAGAACAACCTCTACATGGAGTACACGCCGATCGCTGCCGTCACGGCCGTGCCCCGCCCCGCCGCCGACCGGGCGGCCGCGTACGGGCTGGACGCCGTCGTGGTGGACGGCAACGACGCGGACGCCGTGCACACGGTGGCAGCGGAGTCGCTCACCCGGGCCCGTGACGGCGGCGGCCCGAGCCTGATCGAGGCGCTGACCTACCGGCACGGCGGCCACTCCCGCGCCGACCCGGCGAAGTACCGGCCCCCGCAGGAGGTCGATGCTTGGCTGGCCCGGGACCCAGTGACGGCCTACCGGGAGCGGCTGCTGAAGCACGGCGTGCCGCCCGAGGTGCTCGACGGCCTCGAAGCCGAGGCGCGGCAGGCGGTCGACAAGGCGACCCAGTCCGCCGTGGCAGCACCCCCGCCGTCACCGGGGCGACTGCTCAGCCAGGTATGGGCGAACGGAGGTGCGTCATGGCGCGGTTGACCTACCGCGAGGCCGTACGGCGGGCGATCGCCCAGGAGATGCGGCGGGACGAGCGCGTGGTCTTCCTCGGCGAGGATGTGGCGGCGGCCGGCGGGGTGTTCAAGGCGACGCCGGGCCTGCTGGAGGAGTTCGGGCCGCGCAGGGTGCGGGACACTCCGATCAGCGAACAGGCCATCCTGGGCGCGGCGATGGGCGCGGCGATGACCGGACTGCGGCCGGTCGCCGAGATCATGTTCAGCGACTTCCTCGCCGTGTGCTGGGACATCGTCGCCAACGAGATCGCCAAGACCCGCTATATGACCGACGGTCAGATCTCGCTGCCGCTGGTGATCCGCACCGCGAACGGTGGCGGCCTGCGCTTCGGCGCCCAGCACTCGCAGAGCGTCGAGAACTGGGCGATGGCGGTGCCCGGCCTCAAGGTCGTGGCCCCCGCCGACCCCGCCGACCTGATCGGCCTCTTCGCCGCCGCCGTACGGGATCCGGACCCGGTGCTCTTCTTCGAGCAGAAATCCCTCTACCCGGTCCGGGGCGAGGTGCCGGACGGGGAACTGCTGGACACCCTCGGCACCGCCCGGGTTCTGCGCAACGGAGCCGACGCCACACTCGTCGCCCTCGCCGCGATGGTCCCGCGCGCCCTGGCGGCGGCCGAACTGCTCGCGGCGGACGGCATCGGCTGCACGGTGGTCGACCTGCGGTGCCTGGTGCCACTCGACGTGACAACGGTCCTGGACGCGGTGGCCATCACGGGCCGGCTCTTCACCGTCGAGGAGAACCCCCGGCTGTGCGGCTGGGGCGCCGAAGTCGCGTCGCTGGCCGCCGAGGAGGCCTACGGCGCGCTGACCGGGCCGATCGTCCGCATCACCACCCCGCACATCCCGCTGCCCGCCGCCAACATCTTGGAGGACCTCGCGATGCCGTCCGCCGCGCGGATCGCGGACACCGTGCGCAAATCGCTGGGCTGATGGCAGAAGCCATCCGCTTTCCGTTTCCGAACCTGATCCGTTGGTTCGGCTGTGGTGGGCATTGACTCCGGTCGGCGGCGGGAGAGATGAGCGTGTTCGTCCGCTCCTTCCACTCGTGGAGGTGGCTGGTGCCATCGGTGCTCGGTCGGCTGAAGGCCCGGGAGAAGAAGGTCCGGGAAGAGATCGCGCTGTCACGCGCCGACCCCATCGCGATCAGCCTTGAGCGAGACCTTGAACAACGCCGAGACGTCCTCGCGGTCCCGGCCCTCCACCAGCGCGGCCACCGCCCGGAGCCGCAACGCTTCCTGCGCCGACGGCGACAACTGCCGTGTGTCCCCCACCAGTTCACTCACGTAACATTCAACGACCCGGAACGCTTACCGTTTCGGATCAATGAGCTTCTTCGAGCGGGCCACCGATCGGGTGACGGTCCGTGAAGCGCAACGAGCGAGGCCCCCGGGCAGTTGATCGAGATGTCTGACGCCTCAACCACGCTGCTCAGGGGCCTCGTTGGTCATTTATCCTGCCGCACTCGACCTGCCACATGCGCTCGTGGAGTGGGTCACCATGCTCATCGTCACCCGTGAGGGTGACCGCCGCTGCAAGCTCCGTCCGTCCCAGCGCGCGATAGTGGCACTGGTGTACCTGCGCGAGCACACCACCCTGGCGCAGGTCGCTGCCGGGTTCGGGATCAGCGAGTCCACCGCCCACGCCTACACCAGCGCGGTCATCGACCTCCTCGCCGACCGTGCACCGGGCCTGCTGAAGGTCCTACGCGAGCAGGATCCGGACTTCGTCCTCCTGGACGGCACGCTCGCCGAGTGCGACCGGGTCGGCGACGGACGGGCCGACTACTCCCACAAGCACCGCCGGCACGGGGGGAACGTGCAGGTAGTCACCGATCCGGACGGCCGGCTGCTGTGGCTCTCGCCCGCGCTGCCGGGCCGCTCCCACGACCTGACCGCCGCCCGCACCCACCGGATCATCCGCATCTGCGAGCGCCAGGGCGTCCCCATCCTGGCCGATCTCGCCTACCAGGGCGGTGGCCCCTGGCTGACCACGGGCATCAAACGCAGGCCCCTGCGGGAACTCACCCCTACCGAGAAGACCGTCAACCGGGCTCTGGCCGCGGCACGGGCACCGGTTGAGCGCGGCGTGGCCTGCCTGAAGTCCTGGCGGATCTTCCGCAGGTTCCGCTGCAGCCCCAATCGCATGACGTCAATCGCCAAAGCCATTCTCACCCTGGAGCGGCAACGCTGAAGAGGCTCAATAATATGGATCAAGAAAGCCCGACGCAACGTCCGCGACTACGAACACTTCCGGGAGCACTCAGAAGCCCACCTGACCTGGACACTCATTACCCTCATGACCCGAAGGCTCACCCGCAAAGAGCCCCGGAGGAACTGGTCGAAGAAATCTTGATGTTGCCCCAACTGAATGCTGATACCGTCGCCCTATGGACCTGACTGACAGTACAGTAATGAAAATAGAAATAAAACCGGAACATGAGATTAATTCAAGCACTAACCAAAATCTTCGAGAGCTACTTAAATCCTGCTTTCCGGAATACCCTTCACGCGCCTACTATAAGCAGCTACCTCATCTTAGATGCCTCGCTTGGGAGCGAGACACCCTAATTGCTCAAGTGGGCATTGATCACCGAATTATCAGGAACGGCGATGCGCCGTTGCGGATTTTCGGGATAATAGACCTTTGCGTGACTTCATCGACACGCTCAAAGGGAATCGCTAGTATTATTTTGACCCAAGTCGAATCCGTGGCACGCTCCTCCAAGGTCGACGTGCTCCTCCTCTTCGCAGACGACCCGCGAGTCTACCTTGCCAATGGATACCGAAAAGTATCAAATCATGTGAAATGGCTCATGATTAACGATCACAAAACTCTCGGGATAACGGAAAAGCCTCTTGGTGAAATGATGGTGAAGATGCTTTCGGATGAGCCATGGAATGAAGGAGTTGTCGACCTCCTCGGCTATCTTTTCTGAGAGGGGCTTTATCTCGACCTTGTCGTCGTATCCGCAGACGCCTGCGGGTCCGACGACATTTTTGGGAAGGCGCGGCGGTCATGAGAAATTGCTAATCCTCTAAGGGCTCGCAGAGAATCAACGTGTTGCTTCGCGTGATCAGGCTCGTTGGTCTGCTATGGATGTTTCCGATGAGGTTCGTGGTCAACTCGCCGTGAAGTTCGGGGTGTTGTTCCCACATCTGGACGAGCGGCAGCGGCGCCTGATGATGGGGGCCGAGGCTCGGATCCTGGGTCACGGCGGTATCCGGGCGGTCGCGCAGGCGGCCCAGGTCAGCGCGACGACGGTCCGCAAAGGCGTGGACGAGTCAGAGGCCGGCGAGGAGCCTCTGGGCCGGGTACGCAGGCCCGGTGGTGGTCGGAAAAAGGCCGTGGACCTTGATCCGGGTCTGCGGCCTGCGCTGCTGGCACTGGTGGAGCCTGACGAACGGGGCGATCCGATGTCGCCGCTGCGCTGGACGGTGAAGTCGACCAGGAACCTCGCGGCCGAGCTCACTCGTCAGGGACACCGGGTGAGCGCCGACACGGTCGGGGACCTGCTGCACAAGGAAGGCTTCAGCCTGCAGGCCAGCGCCAAGACCATCGAGGGCAAGCAGCACCCGGACTGTGACGCCCAGTTCCGCTACATCAACGAGCGAGCCAGGGAGTACATGGGTGCTGGCCAGCCGGTGATCAGTGTGGACGCGAAGAAGAAGGAACTCGTCGGCGACTACAAGAACGCGGGCCGCCAGTGGCGGCCGGCCGGTGAGCCGATCCTGGTCAAGACGCACGATTTCCTGGACCGGCAGGGGCCGGGCAAGGCGATCCCGTACGGGATCTATGACATCGCGGCGAACACCGGCTGGGTCAGCGTCGGCACCGACCACGACACCGCCGCATTCGCTGTCGCCTCCATCCGCCGCTGGTGGCAGGCCCGAGGCCGGCACGACTACCCGGATGCCAACCGTCTGCTGATCACCGCGGACGCGGGCGGGTCCAACGGCTACCGCACCCGTACCTGGAAGACCGAACTCGCAGCCCTGGCCGCCGAGACGGGCCTGAGCATCACGGTCTGCCACATGCCGCCGGGCACCTCGAAATGGAACAAGATCGAGCACCGGCTGTTCTCCCATATCTCCATGAACTGGCGTGGCCGCCCACTGACCAGCCATGACGTCATCGTGAACAGCATCGCGGCGACCACCACCCGCACCGGGCTGAAAGTCCACGCCGAACTCGACCCAGGCACCTACGCCACGGGCATCAAGGTCACCGACAGCGATATCGACGCTCTGCCCATGCACCGACACCGCTTCCACGGCGACTGGAACTACACCCTCCACCCTCAACCCCGCGACACCCCAGCCGATGTGGCCAAGAACCCGCAGTCAACTGCCCCCTCCCCGCAGCCCGGCACTGGGTATCTGCGCAACCCGGAGCTGACCGGGATGCCCGAACCGGCACTGGACCAACTCGCCAACAAACTCACCGCGAAACTCGATGAGTTACGTGAGCAAGGACGGTTCCAGCAGCGAGGGGGTGAGCGCATGCGTGCTCGCGGCGCTGGGGCCAAGGACAAGCTGACCACCGCCGAAAGAATCCTGGCCACCGTGCTATACCTGCGCAAACTCGGCACCAGAGACCTGCTCGCCCAAGTCTTCGGAGTCAACGGCAGCACCCTTACCAGGGCCGTTCGCCAAGTCCAGCCCCTCCCGGCCGAGCACGGCTACACCATCCCACCCTCGACAGCCAGGATCCGCACGCCCGCCGACGTCACCGCGTTCCTCGCGAACAGCAGCCCCACGCAGATCAAATCGACACGTTGATTCTCTGCGAGCCCTTAGCCTCGCCAACTCACTCCAGTCCGTGCTTGACCAGCGCAAAGCCCTCGCCGCGAGGATCGAGGAACTCCTGGAGGCCCACCCCAATGGGCAGCGAAGCGAAGCACCGCCAGGCCCACCCGGGCCCTATTGAGGCCTTGAAAGAGACTGCGGGCCTCGCTTCACCTCGGGAGTGGGCTGATAGCCCTGGCTCCACCCAGCGCCTCGAGCGCTAGCAATAGAGCGGGAGTCGGACGCGCCGATCATCCGCAGCTTTCCCGGCCTCGGCTCCCTGACCGGAGCACGGGTCCTCGCGGAGATCGGCGACGACCGAACCCGGTTCGCAAACGCCGGCTCGCTCAAGGCCTACGCCGGAAGCGCACCCGTCACCCGGGCCAGCGGCAAGAGCTGCGTGGTCATGAGCCGCAGGGTCAAGAATCAGCGGCTGGCCGCAGTCGGCTACGTGTGGGCCTTCGTCTCCCTCACCAGGTCACCGGGGGCACGAGCCCACTACGACCGCCGCAAAGAAGCCGGAGACCGCCACGTCGCCGCCCAGCGGAACCTCTTCAATCGCTTCATGGGAATGCTGTTCCACTGCCTCCAGGCTGGAGTGACCTACGACGAGACGAAGGCCTTCCCCAACCAGCGCTCCGCAGAGCTCTCCAACGAGGCAGCTTGACTCCTTGTCCGCGTGGGATGTCTCAGTAGCCGTTCGTGGCACCAGCTCGTCTCACGGGCCTCGGTCTTCGCGGGAGCTCGGGCGGCTCGGGCGTATCAGGAGGTCACCGTGCGACGGGCTCGCACCACCAACACCAACGAGTGATCAAGTGGCGGGTGTTGACGCGCGACGGTGCTGGACGGCACCTGTCTCGCGGGAGGCATCGGAGCCCGGTTTTCCCAAGGCGTCCGTCCAGCGCCGACGGGCGCCAACACCGTGCCCGTGGTGGTGACTAGCGAGACACCGAGACGCACCGGGCTCACAGGAGACCTCTGCGGGCACGGTCTGTGACGAGGTGTCTTCATCGGTGCCCGCCAGTCACCACCTCACAGCAGAACCGCCCGCCGATCTACGGTGAGGCCACGCGGGCCCGGATGGACGTAGGCATGACGGCCCTGCTGTTCGAACGGCCCGGGTTGTTCTTGACTGGCCCGGAACGTCCTTACACGGGGATTAGACGGTCAGGTCGCCTACCCCACCACGTTTCAGCACCTGCCATACATGCCTGATACCCGCATACGCGCGCTGACCTGTACTCGGAGCCCGGAAGCACTAGATAGCGTTGGCTCAAGTACCGGCGCCGCAGGGTTGGCGCGGTGTGCTCAACTACCGCAACGTCCCAGGTCGGAATGCTCAAGTACCTCGGATTCCTACAACGGCGAGTGCGTGTATCGGCCCACCCTGCCCAACCAGGGCCAGTTGAGGGAAGGTTGGGGGCAGCGACTCGGGGGAGGGATGGGGCGTGGTTGGCGATGAGATGCCGGACGGTCTGACTGCAGCCGAGCTTGGCATGTGGCAGGCGTTCCGCAACGGTTCCATGTACGACCTGCGGACCGGGGATGCAGCGGCGGACGACGTCAACAGTTCATTGGCCTGGGGGCCCGAGCGCACCGTGCGGGCCCGGATCCTCGCTCTCCTGCTCTTGAACGGTCCGTCTCCGCTCCCCGGCAGAGCTGCGGCGTTGAAGATCACAGGGGCACGCATCGCCGGCCCGCTCGACTTGTCGAACTCTCAGATCGACGTGCCCGTCGAGTTGTCCGACTGCCGTTTCGAGGAGACTGTCCGGCTTGTCGACTGCCACATGCGCACGGTCATCTTCGCCGGCTGCGCGATCCCTTCCTTGGAAGCGGCCCGGCTCGTCACGACAGGTGACCTGCAGTTGAGCGGCTCCACGGTATCCGCCGGCATTTCCATACCCCAGGCGCAGATCGGCACCGACCTCACAGTCAACCGGCTGTGCCTGCACCCCGATCGCGAGGCCAGAGCGTGGAACGGCGACGGAATGAACGTCGCGCAGGACTTCAACGCCGAAAGACTCAGCGCCTTCGGCTTGGTGTCGTTGAGAGGTGCGCGTATCGGCGGACAACTCAACTTTCGGGGCGCTGTGTTGGGGCGCGGGGGCGGCCGATGGGCCCTCAATGCCCTGCGTCTCGTCGTTGAGGAGAGCCTGGTGATCTCTGCCTGGGTCGAGCTGGACCCAAACGACGTCCCCGCTCGCGTGGCCCAATGGCGGCGGGCCGTAGTGCACGGCGGGATCCTGTTGGACGGAGCCACATTCGGCAACAGCATCGTCCTGGAGCACGTCAGCCTGCATCTCACCGATGGACAGGAAGTGTCGCTGCGAGGCATTCAGGCGCCCGAGCTGCGGTTCATGCCAGAACGACCGGAACGCGGAAAGATCATCTTGACCAACGCCACAGTGGGCCGTCTGGTCAACAGGGCGGACAGCTGGCCCGGGCCGGGGCGGTTTGATGTGCAGGGCTTCACATACGCGACCCTCGTTCCGGGAGGCCCGTTCCCGCTGGCCGCTCGCCTCGCGTGGGTGACTTCTGCCACCCCCGAATACTCTCCCGAACCATACGACCGGCTGGCAGCGTCGCTTCGGGCATCGGGAGACGATCTCGACGCAAACGACGTCGACCTGGCCAAACTCCGCCGGCGAAGAGAAACGCTGCCCCTGCTGCTTCGAGCGTGGGACGGCTTTCAGGACGCCGTCCTCGGCTACGGCTACCGTCCTGCACGGGGGCTGTTCTGGCTCCTGTCGCTCTGGCTGACCGGGACGCTGTGGTTCGCCTCAAACCCGCCACCTCCGCTGAGCGCGGAAGAGGCACCGCACTGGCAACCCGCCATCTACACCCTCGATCTGCTCCTGCCAGTTCTCGACCTCGGCCAAGAATCAGCGTGGCGCACTGCCGGTGCCTCCCAGTGGATAGCCCTTGCCCTCGTCATCCTTGGCTGGCTCCTGGCCACCATCCTCACAGCCGGTGCCGCAGCAGTAATTTTTCGTCGCAACTAAGCACCGTCGTCCAGGACGAGTCCTCGGTCTCCAGTACGGCAACCACCGAGTCCTGACCGGCTCCGCCATCGAGGAGGTCGCCGCCGCTCAATAGAAGGTCGCCGGAAGTATGGGCTACGGCTGATCCCGTCCACCCGACTCGTTGAGGTGAATCCGGGTCTCGCGGAGAACCCCGTCGTGCACGAAGACGTATGTACAGACGTGGACCCGATCCGAGAAGCGCATGTGTCCGAAGCCGGCCTGCTGGTCGTCGACGTGGCCGGTCTTGACGACGACACCGTCCTCGCGTTCCAGGCCGCGATCGCCCGAACCTGGGGGACCGCGACCGCGGACCGCACTACGCGGGATGTCGGCCAGCCCGGAGTACGGCTGCGCCTGTACGTCGACCTGCGGCAGAACATGGCACCCGGAACGCCTGCGAGCCCAATCCGGGGCTCATAAGCATTCGGGGGTGGCGTCGGCAACAGGCTCCGCCGCCCCGTCGCCTCGAGCCCGCCTCGGCTCAGAGCAGGCGCAGGACGCCGACGACCTTGCCGAGGATCTGCGCCTCGTCACCGGGGATCGGCTGGTAGGCGGGGTTGCGGGGCATCAGCATCACCTGCCCGTCCTGTCGGCGCAGAACCTTGACGGTGGCCTCGTCGTCCAGGAGCGCGGCGACGATGTCTCCGTGGTCGGCGCTGTCCTGGCGCCGTACGGTCACGATGTCGCCGTCACAGATCGCGGCGCCGATCATGCTGTCTCCGGTGACCGTCAGGGCGAACAAGTCACCGTCGCCCACGACTTGACGGGGCATGGCGTAGACGTCCCCGACCATCTCCTCGGCGAGCAGGGGTGCGCCGGCGGCGATGCGTCCGACCAGCGGCACGTCGACCCGCGCCGCGCTCCTGCTGTCCAGCTCGGGTGCCCACGTGGGCCGGATCCGGTAGGCGCGGGGACGGTGCGGGTCGCGGTAGAGGACGCCCTTGCTCTCCAGGGCCATCAACTGGTGTGCGACCGAGGAGGTACTGGCGAGGTGGACGGCCTGGCCGATCTCCCGCATCGACGGCGGGTAGCCCTGCCGGTCGACCGCTTCCCTGATGTAGCGGACGATGTCCGACTGGCGGTCCGTCAGCTCACCCTCAGCGGTCCGGGGCCCCGGTGGACGGCCCCTACGGGCCGGCACGCTGCTGTCCATCCGGGCACCTCCGTACAAGATCTCCTAGATCGCGACCCTAACCCGCCCCCTCCTGGAAATGGAACACTGTTTCGACTCCATTCGGGGACTGCGGACCGGTACAACGGACTCGCTGTGACTGGTCGAGGTAGTTGTCACCTGGTCACAACGTCTGTCACGCTCCCCAGACCTCAGTCTCGCGAGCCGAGTTGAGCCGAGAAGGCCACGCGCGACCAAGATGCCGACGTGCTCGGACCTCACTGCTCTCTTGCAGAATTCCGCAGATACCGGAGATGCCGGCCGTTACCGTGGACCAATGGCCTTATTCCGCCGTCGCAGGGCCCAGGAATCCGGCAGGTCGGCGAAAGCAGAGTCGAACGGGCTGGCCGATACTGTACGGGAGTTGGCGTTCGCTCCGAGCTGGGGCGACGTGCGGGACACGCTCCATGCCCACCCCGAGCTGTTGAGCGACGCCGGCATCGAGCTGTTCGAGCAGCTCATCACTCGGCTCCAAGCGGTGGACGACGTCGACGGGGTGCGCCAGTACGAGCGGTACCGTGCTCTGCTCGTGCTGGCTCGCAGGATCGGTGTCGACGACGCGGTCGCCGAGCTGATCGAGGACGACTTGTCCCCCGAACTGCGGTCAGTCCTGGCCCCGTTGTCCGAGTATTCGGCTCGCGGGATTGTCGAGCCGGGGCAGCTCTCGTCCCTCCGCAGGGCTTTGGGGCTGACCGCCCCGGACCGGGCTCCGAAGATGTGGGCCTCACTGCACGGCATGCTCGGCGAAGCCCTTCTCGACGACTCCACGGGCGATCACGGCCAGAATGTCGAGGAGGCGATCGCGGCCTTTCGGACGGCCCTCGCCCGGCAGTCGACAGCTGTGCAGCCGGTCCTGTGGGCCATCACCCAGAACAATCTGGCGCGGGCGTTCACCGAACGTGTCCAGGGTGACGCCGAACAGAACAACGCTCAGGCCGTCGCCGCCTTCCGCCAGGCCCTCGAGCCGTTCACGGACGAGGCGGGGCCGCGGATCATCGCCGTGGACATGGAGCGGACCCTCCAGCTGCTGGCCGTCGGGACGGCCGCTGAACTGCGCCACGCGATCGACATCCTCCGGCAGACTCTCGAGGTCGTCCACGAGATGGCCGCATCCGACATCGTGGCCGACCTCCCCCGGGTGGCAGCGCTTCTCGGGGACCAGGTGCGCTTGTCGATGGACGACCAGGACGCCTTTACGGAAGCGCCCGACGCTCCCAGGTCGGACGGACAGGCGTGGGAGCATGCGCTGGTCGGCGCGAGGCTGTTGAACGAGTACCGCGAGGCTGAGGATGGCGACAGCCTCGGGCGTGCGTTGACACACCTGGAAGAGGCGGCGCGAACCATAGACGTGTCGTCCCCGCGCCGGGGCTACGTCCTGGACTTGCTCGGAGAAGCGCTCTGGCGCTACCACGAACGAGTTCAAGACCCGAGGGCGCGTGAGCAGGCGATCAGCGCGCACCGGGAGGCCAGCGCTCTGCTCCCCCATGGTTCCCCCGCTCACCTCGCCACTCTGGCAAATTTGGCAGAGGGTCTGAATAGGCGTTACAAGGAGACCGGAGAGCGACAAGACCTGGACGAAGCCGTCGAACTGGCCGGTGAGATCCTCTCCTTGCTGCCCCCCGATTCTCCGGAGCGCGCCCCCCTTCTCCAGCGGCTCGGCGCCTACCGTCTCCTGCGGTACTACGACACCAACGATCTGGCGGACCTGGACGCCGCCCTGGAGGCGCTCGTTGTGGCGGAGGAGCTGGGCCGGTCCGACGGCGCGGACCGGCTCGCGACCCTGACCAACCTGTCCAGCGCCTTATGCGCCCGGTTCGAGCATGCCGGCGACATCGTCGATCTGGACCGGGCCATCGCCCTCGACCGCGAAGCACTCGACCACGCCGACCGGTACCCGACCCGTTCGGTGCTGCTCAACCGTCTGGGCGGCAGTCTCCAGGACCGATTCCGGGGCACGGCCCGGTCGACCGACCTCGACCAGGCGATCGAATCCCTCCGGCAGGCCCTGGAACTCACCCCGGAGACCGCGCCCGACCGGGCCGATCTGCTAGTAGGGCTGGGGATGGCCCTGAGTACCCGCTATGACCTGGCCCAGGACGTCGCCGATCTCGGCGAGAGCATCGCCCTCGTCGAGCAAGCCGTCGAGCGCTGCCCACCTGGGACGCCCTACCGGGACGTCGCGTTGAACGCGCTCAGCTTCGTACTCAGGGACCGCTACTTCCGCACCGGGGACCTTGCGGACCTCGCGCAGTCGATTGAGCTCGCCCGAGCCGCGCTGGAGCTGACGCCTGCGGGATCCCCGAGCCGGTGGGCGCATCTGATGGGCCTCGGCATCGCAGTGCGTCATCGATATGAGCGCAGCGGCGATCCGTCCGATCTGGACGAGGCGATCACGCTGTGGCAGGAGGCGCTCGATGGTGCCCTTGACACGCCCTCGGTGCAGGCATCGATTCTCACCGGCCTTGCGCTTGCGTACTACGGCAAGCATCGGCATACCCGTGACGCCAGAGACCTCCAGGAGGGGATCGACAGGGCACGGAAGGTAGTCGAACTGACCGCCCCGTCGGCAGCATTGTCCGGCAGCGCGGTCAACTCTCTGGCCACTGGCCTGCTGGAACGCTTCTGGCGCGACCGCGACCCCAGTGATCTCGATGAGGCCGAGGCGATGCTGCGGCAGGCTGCTGCCGCGCACCAGGGCGGGGTGCACGGCCTCCTGTATCTGCACGGCACCCTGGCGCGGGTGCTGAGCAACCGCTACCAGCACGCGGTGGTGGGCGACCCGGCGGAGCTGGAGGAGGCGCGCTCGCTCTTCCGCCAGGCGGTGACTGCGGGCCTGGTGCTCAGCCCGGAGGATGCCCGCGCCGACAGCATGGCGTGGGGTTCGTGGGCTGCCGGGCGCAACTCCTGGGACGAGGCGGCGGAAGCCTACGGCTACGGCTTGCAGGCGATGGAGCAGCTCTTCCGTGTGCAGCTGACCCGAGCTGCCAAGGAACAGGAGCTGCACGACGCGCAAGGGCTGGCGGCAGCTGCCGCATACGCGCTGGCCAGGTCAGGCGCCCCCGCCGATGCGGCAGTGGCGCTGGAACGGGGCAGGGCCCTGATCCTTTCGGAGACGCTCGAACGTACCCGCGCCGGACTGGAAGAGCTCACCGCAAGGGGACGTGAAGATCTCGTCGAGCACTACCGACAGAGCAGTGGAGTCCTCGCCAAGCTCGAGTACCGGGCGCTGGTCGGCGTGGATGGTCCCGCAGCTGCGATTCGAGCGCCCGGATCCGGTCACGGAGGCGACCTCACCAGCGAACTGCGCACCGCCCGTGCCGCGCTGGACGCTGCCATCACCGCCATCCGCCGGGTCGAGGGATACGAGCGGTTCCTCGACCCGCCCCGCTTCGACGACCTGCGGGCCGCGGCGACGACCCCTCTCGTGTACCTGGCGTCGGTGGAGCAGGGCGGGATCGCCCTGGTCGTCTCCGGCGACGAGGTCGAGGTGTGCTGGCTGCCGGCACTGACCGACGCGATCGTGCGCACGCTGGTGGAGACGTATCTGCAGGCGTATCGGGCGCGCCGCACCGAAGCCGCCGCCTGGGAGCGGGAACTGGACGACACGACGGCTCGGCTGTGGGACATGGTCATGGAACCCGTGGTCGCGGCCCTCGCGCCCGCACCCCGGGCGGCGCTGGTGCCCGCGGGGCTGCTGGGCCTGCTTCCGCTGCACGCCGCTTGGCGCCCGGATGCCACAGCACCGAGCGGACGCCGCTACGCGCTCGACGACCTGCTGCTCACCTACAGTCCCAATGCCCGCACCCGCGTGGCCGCGGCTGAGCAGGCCCGCGTGGCCGCTTGTGACGGAGTGCTGGCCGTCGAGGACCCGCGCCCGGTGAGCGCGGGTCCGTTGCCGGCGGCCGGGTACGAGGTGCGGGCCGCCCTCGGCCACTTCGCCCGCGCCCGCCGCCTCGACGGTGCCCGGGCCGCCCTGCCGGCGGTGAAGGCGGCGCTGGGCGAGCACCCGGTGCTCCACTTCGCCTGCCATGGGTTCGCGGACGTCGCCGAGCCGCTCGCCAGCGGGCTCCTGCTCGCCGACGACGAGTCGCTGACCCTGCGCGACATTTTGGGGCATGGCTCCCTGGGTGCACGGCTGGTGGTCCTCTCCGCCTGCGAGACGGCCGTGCCCGGCGCAAACCTGCCTGACGAAGTGGTGAGCCTGCCTGCGGGCCTGCTCCAGGCAGGCGTGGCGGGTGTGGTCGGATCACTGTGGTCGGTCTCCGACGCGAGCACGATGGCACTGATGGCTCGCTTCTACAAACTGTGGCGCGCGGACGGACTGGATCCTCCCGAGGCGTTGCGCCGGGCACAGCAGTGGGTCCGTGACACCCCCAACGGTGCGAAGCGCGTCACCTTTGCGGACATCGGGGAACTGAGCGGGAGCCGAGTGCCGGCCAAGGCACAGGAACTGTGGGAGCGGGCGCGGGCGCATCGTTCTCCTTACTACTGGGCTGCATTCGTGTATGTGGGGGAATGAACTGCGGAAGACTGCACCCCGTGGACGACGACGCGATTCTCGAGGCCATGCGGACGCTCCGCGGGTACCTTCCCGGCCTCGTCGGCGACGCCGAGGCCGGAGGGATCGACCGTGAACTGGCGGACCTGCTCGTCAGCACGGCTGACGTCGCAGAGGTCATAGACCTGGGCCTGCAGGTGTTGCAGCGGGACGAGGCGGTCGCCGAATGGGCGGCCGCGTTCCTGGCCGACGGCTTCCCGCCTGATGTCCGCGCGCTGATCGAGGAGCGCGAGCGCTACTCCGGGCTGCCCGGGCTCGGCGAACCGCCACCGGCCGCCCGGCGCTATGCGTGCCCGAACGGTGACTTCGTCCGCTGGCGGCGAGGTGCCGAACCACTGCCCCCGTGCCCCACCCACAGTCTCCCGCTGGCCGAGGCCCCGGCCGGCGTCGGCGACCCTCCATGCTGACCGCCTTCTGGCAGGGGTTGGGGCAGTCCCTCGCCGGGCGCTGGTTCGCCGCCATGTTCACCCCGGCCTTTCTCTTCTGGGCGGCCGGAGTCACCGCCGGCGTGTGGGGGCCAGGCGGAGCTGCCGGATGGCGGGCGGTCCGGGACCGGCTCACCAACGGCTCGGACACCACGACCGTCGTGCTCCTGGCCGTGTCCCTCGCGGGGATCGCCCTCTCCGGAGCAGTGGTGAACAGGCTGACGCCCACCGCCCTGCGGTTCCTCGAAGGTTACTGGCCGGCCCCGCTCGGCTGGGCGGAGCGCTGCTTCCGCGCCCGCCAGCAGCATCGCCGCACCCGGCACGACGACCGGTTCCAGCAGCACGCGCCGAGTATCGAGAACGGCTCCGCCTCGGCCCAGGTGCGTCGCGAGTACGCGGCGGCCGACCGGGGGCTGCGCCTGTTCCCCAGCGAGCCGACTCCGACCGATCCCGAGCGCCTCATGCCGACCCGGCTCGGGAACATCCTCCGAGCGGCGGAGACTCGGCCACTGGACAAGTACGGCCTCGACCCGGTCAAGTGCTGGCCGCGACTGTGGCTCGTCCTCCCGGACGAGACGAAGAAGACGCTCAACGAGGCCCGTGCGGTACTCGACGCCACGGCCACCGTCTGGATCTGGGGCGTGCTGTCGCTGGTCTGGTCCCCATGGGCGTGGTGGATCGCCCCGGCCGGGATCTGCGCAAGCACGGGGGCATACCTCTGGCTGCTCGGACAGGCGGTGACCTTCGGGGAACTCGTCGAATCCGCCTTCGACATCCATCGGCGGCAGCTGTACGAAGCCCTTCGCTGGCCGCTCCCTGCGAACCCGGCGGCGGAGCGGGCTGCCGGGATGGCGGTGACCGCCTACCTCTGGTGGGGATCCGACGAGCCGTCACCGACGTTCCAGCCCGGCAGCCCGCCGTGACCCGATCGCCCACGCCACTGACCGACGCGGCCGCGGTCTCGGACGGTGCCGGACTGGCCAGTCGACTGCAGCGGTAGACGCGCGAACGCGTCGCCTCCTACGTGCGGGCCGGCTTCAAGCCCACTCCGGCGAAGCGGCGGCCGGCCGCTCCCCCGCGCTCCGCATCGCGCTGGGCAACGGCTCCCCGGCCGTCGTCACCGCGACGACCAAGTCGTGGGCGCCGTGGCGTTCGAAGTCAGCAACGGCAAGGTCGCGTCCCTGCTCGGCGCAGGACGGCTCGCGCGCCTCAGCTCAACGAGACCTGGCGGCCGCCACCGTCTACTTGATCGCGCCCGTCGTGTCCTTCAGTAACGAGTTGCGAACTCGATTTGTCTCGCGGTGCGGAAGAGCTCGGCGTAGACCACGTCGGGTGGGAAGCGCTCGACGACCCGGTGATGTACGTGTTGGCGGTAGCCGACCTCGGCCAGTTTCCGGAAGACTTCCATGTCGAGTTGCTGCTGGGAGGCGAAGCACTTCAGTGCGGCTTCCTTCGTGTCCAGGAGTTCTTGGGTCCCCATGAAGACGTTGGTGGGTTCGAAGTTGACGCTGTAGGGAGAGCGGAAGTAGGTGAGGTCGTTGGCTTCGCGTAGGGCGACCGTTGTCACCTCTTGCGCGGCGATGCTGTGGTCGAGGTGCTGGTCGTCGGGAAAATGGGTGTAGACGACGTCGGGGCGTGTCTCACGGAAGACCCTGAAAAGCTCGGCGTTGATCTCCCCTCGGTGCTCGACGAACCGGGTGTCGGGGATGTCGGAGAAGGTGTACTCGTCCACGCCCAGGATGGTGCCGGCGGCCCGTGACTCCTCCTGCCGCGGTGCCGTGCCGTCCGGGTCCACGGCTCCGGTGGTCAGGCAGTGCACCCGGACCCGGGCGCCGTTGAGGGCATACCAGCGCATGCGCATGGCCATGGCGATTTCGGGGTCGTCGGGGTGGGCTCCGACGACGAGGACGGTCGTCATCTAGTTCCTTTTCGGCGACCGGTGCTGATGGCGAAGGCGCTGCGCAGGACCCGGCCGTCCAGGCCCTGCCAGCGGAAGTGCTCCCTTGAGCTGCGGGGCCATTGGAGGTAGTGCATGCTGCCGGCCACTTCGGCCGTACCTCCGGTGGTGAAGGCGACCTTCGACGATGCCCCGCCGTCCAGGTGGTAGACGTGCTGGGGATCGAGCCCTTCGCGCGCACACAACTCGACGGTCTCCGCGGGGGTGACGCCGCGGAAGGTCTTCGACTTCGGGGCGCCGTCGAGGACCTGGAACCACAACTCCCGTGCGTGCAGGGCGATCAGGGTGCGGGCGTAGCGCGTGTCGCGGAACGGGTCGGTGCCCAGGCACTGGTCGTATCCGTGGCAGCGTCCTGCTGCTGCGTCGGCGACGCTGGGCCCGATCGAGAGGCCGTGGTCGAGGTCGCGTACGTCCAGCCCGTCGATCTGCGTGATCTCGACCGTCGCGCCCACCCGGAGGTGTGCGGCTTGCGCGCGGCCGGCGCGCAGTACGAAGTTGCCGGCGAACAGGTCGGCGCCTCCGCCCTGGTGTATCGCCGTCACGCGATGGCCGTCTCCCGGCGTCCAGGAGACGACGAGGTCGACAGCGGTGGGATCGATGGGGGTGGTGTTGGTGGACGGGTCCACATCGCGCAGGAATCCGGTGCGCGGTTCGTCGGTGTAGCGGACGCGGCAGTTCGCGGCGCCGAAGACGGTGAGCGCGCCGGGCTCGCGCCGAGCGTCGCTCCCTGGTTCCTTGGAGCCGGCCCACCGGTAGGGCCGTCCCTGGATGGTCAGACTTCCGGAGGCCTTCAGCCTGCCGATCGCGGCGTGGCCGTGATGGGTGAGGAACGCGGGCTTGGAGGCTGTGGGCAGGCTCGTCACCTGGCCGGTCCGGCAGCAGAAGTCGAGATAGGGCTCGGCCGGCTGGTAGGAGGGGTCGTCGCTGATGAAGGAGAACGAGCCGCTGACGGCCGCGACCGTAGTGTCCGTGAGCAGGTCACGGAGGTGGAATCCGCCCGCAGCCGTAACGGCCTGGGCCTGGGCCTGTTCCAGGTCGAGGCGGAGCGTGAAGGCGTTGGTGAAGCAGCCCTCCCCCAGTTCCACGGCCGTGGCGTGGAAGCGGATGCCGGGGGCGATCGCGAGTCGGCGTTCGGGGACGCGTACGGCGAAAGCGCACTGGTCCCCGGCAAGGGACTGGATATCCGGGACGCGGTAGCCGAGAGCGCGCAGGGCGGCCATCGCCTGCCGGTCCTCCTCGCTGGGGAGTTCGGACACCAGCGTGTTCATGACGCTGCCCTCTGGGTGGCTTCGGCGGCCTGCACCAGGTCGTGCACGGTGAACGTTCCGCTGTCCAGGAATCCCAGGACCCGCTCGCGGAACGGGCTCGTGGACACGGTCGGCCCCGGGAGGGGGTAGGGCACGGTCTCGTCCAGTCGGTACAGGACCACCCCGGCCACGATCTTGGCCATGAGCAGTGCCTCCGCGGGTGGCAGGCGCTGCGCCGGCGGGGCATCGAAGTAGGCGGTGAGGAGGGCGGGCACGAGTGTCCGCAGGCGCTCGGTCTGGCCGAGGTGGTGGATCAGCAGGTGGGCCAGGAAGTAGGCGATGTCGTACGGCGGCCAGCCCCGGTGAGCGTTGTCAAGGTCGCACAGGGCCATGTCACCGGCGGCGAGGCTGAGGTTCTTGGGGGCGAGGTCACCGAGGACCAACTGGTGGGAACGGGCGGCGAGTTCCTCACACGCCTGCGCGAGCAGGGCGTGGCCGGGGGCGCGCAGGCAGTAGAGGAACGAGCGTTCCTGGAAGAAGCGGTTGCTGTGGGTGCGGAACTCGGTGTCGGTGTCCTGGGTGGCATGGTGGATGCGGCGCACTGTCCTGCCCAGCCGGGTCATCTCTTCGACGGTGGCCGGGCGTTCGGCGAGGTGCTCGTCGTAGCTGCGGCCGTCGGGGAAGACGTCGGCCAGGATCATGGTGTGGGTCTCGGCATGGAAGCCGAGGACCTGGGGGAAGACCGCCGGCTCGACCCGCCCGTAGACCTGAAGGGCCTGGCGTTCGTCGTCGATGAGCGTCGGGTCGGTCCGCAGCGCGGGCATGCGGGCGTAGTGGTCACCACGGATCTTGACGATCACGGCTGTACGGCTGCCGCGGACCCGGAAGACGTGGCTGACGTTGCCGCCATGGACGCGTTCGGTCCCGGTGATCGGCCCGACGTGCCTGCGGCAGGAGGCGAGGAGGCCGGGCAGGGCAGGACCCAGCAGATCGGACAGAGTCGGCAGCGGCTGCGCTGGTGTCGGCGGGCGAAGATTCACCGTGCCGCCTCCATCCGGGTCGGGACTGCCGGTGCGGGCTTCGGTGCGGTTCGGAAGTCCAGTTGGCTTACGGGGGACGCGCCGATCCACTGCTGCGCCATCGAGAGATAGGCACCCGCCATCAGCGTGGCTCCCCGGCGATGGCTGGTGAGCTCGGAGGACATCGCGTCGCGAGTGCGTCGGCCGGCCAGGTATTCGAGGAACTCCCATGTCGCGCGGCGACGGGAGGATTCCTGGGTCGGCAGCGCCACCTGGGAGTCGGAGGCCGCCGTGAGTGTCCCGAAGTTGAGGCTGTCGTACTTGATCCAGCCGGGGTGGAACGCGCTGTTGCGGAAAACCTGCACCTGGACGTGGCGTTCGCGGCCCGGTGCGTAAGGGTCCGTGCTGGGTGTCCCGTCGTGGAGGGTCTGCAGGGAGTGGAAGTGGAGGGCCTGGAACGGGCCTTGCATGATGATGTGGCTCTCGTGGCGGACCCGGCCGTTGCCCTTGTAGAGGCTGGCGTGGTCGGGGGCCAGGCTGCCGCGCTGGGAGAAGCCGTTGTGCACGAGGTTGATGGTGCCCAGCGTCATCGTCCGGCCGCTGCTCTTGTAGGCCATGGATATGAAGGCGTCGACTTCCCCGAACAGCCGTGTCGCCGCGCGCAGTTCGCCGTCGGTGTACGGGTTGCGCGCCGC
The DNA here is from genome assembly GCF_000716435.1 of Streptomyces xylophagus. Lineage (GTDB taxonomy): Bacteria > Actinomycetota > Actinomycetes > Streptomycetales > Streptomycetaceae > Streptomyces > Streptomyces xylophagus. The sequence continues at coordinate 716,668 of NZ_JNWO01000001.1, read as the reverse complement.
CAAGCCGGGGAAGAGCCGTTCGTGGTCCTGGACCCCCAGCTGGGCGAGGAAGTCGGCGGGACGGCTGACGTGGGCGTGGATGTCGACGGCGTCGAGGTGCTTGCCGTTCGTCTCGCCGGCCTGCAAGAGCCACGGCGCGATGTCGAAGAAGTGGTATCCGCTGTGGGCGGCCTTGCCGTGCCCCTGGTTGAAGCCGTGGTAGGAGATGTCGAGCAGTTCGTCCGGCAGTCGCCACTGCCCGTCGCTGTGAAAGGACTGGATGCTGGTGACCGGGCAGTTGGTCTGTGCCGCGACTTCGGCGATGTACTGCCGCATCCGCCAGAAGGCCGGGTGGTAGCGGCGCTGGCTCTGGACGCTGACCATGATCTGCGGGAATCTGCGCCGGGCCTTGTCGTAGCACTCCAGCAGGACGTCGAAGTCGGTGAGGATGGCTTCGGCTTTCTCCGGGTTCACCGAGCAGCCGGCGTGGACACTGAGCGGCTTGTCCAGGAGCACGCTCAGGCCTCGCTCCAGCGCCCACCGCACGTAGACCATGTGATAGGCGGGCTCGGTGGACACCACGACGGCGTCGATGCCGCGGCGCTCCACGACCGTGTCCAGGGCGCGGCGGACCGCCTCGGGCAGGGCCGGGACGCGGGAGTCGAAGGGTTCGATCAGCGTCACCGGCACCGACCGGGGCCCGTCGTCGGCGTTGTAGGGCACCAGCACGTCCGTTGCCCCCAGGAGGTCCACGCCGCAGACCGTGCCGACGAGGCCGGCACTCTGCCCGGCGGCCAGTACCGGCAGGTGACTCCTGCGGGCGTGGGGGCCGACGCCGAGCACCAGGAAGTTGTTCATTGAGTCGTCCTCTCGTGCACAGCGGGACCGAGCGCGTGGCGGTTGACGGGGTCAGCGGTGTGCGGTGGCTGCCAGGCCTCGTCGGCGTAGTTCGGGCAGCACGCCTTCGCCGACCATGTACGCCTCCTCCAGGTGCGGGAATCCGGACAGGATGAACTCGTCGATGCCCAGGCCCGCGTACTCGGCGATGCGGTCGGCGACCTCGGTGTGGCTGCCGACGAGCGCGGTGCCGGCGCCGCCGCGCAGCAGGCCCACCCCGGCCCAGACGTTGGGGTAGACCTCCAGATCAGCGGGCTTCCAGCCGTCACGGAAGCGTTGGTTCAGCGCGCTCATCCGGGCCTGGCCCGTCGATTCGCTGGCCGCCAGGACGCTCTGGACCTTGCTGACGTGGGCCGGATCGATGCCCTTGATGAGGCGCTCGGCCGCCGCCCAGGCTTCTGCGGCCGTGTCCCGGGCCACGACGTGGAAGCGGATCCCGAACCGCATCTCCCTGCCGTGCTCATGGGCGAGTCCGCGTATCCAGGCGAGTTTCTGCGCGACCTGGTCGGGCGGCTCACCCCAGGTGAGGTACGTGTCCACGTGGCGGGCCGCGACCGGGCCCGCCTCCGGGGAGGATCCGCCGAAGTACAGCCGGGGCAGCGGATCGGGCGGGGCCAGTACGGTCGCGCCGAGGACGTCGTAGTGCTCGCCCTTGAAGGTGAGCGGCTCGCCGCTCCAGGCGCCGCGCAGCACGGTGAGGAACTCGTCGGTGCGGGCGTAGCGGTCCGCCTTGGCCAGGTGGTCGCCGAAGCGGGCCTGCTCGTCGCGTTCGCCACCGGTCACCACGTTGAGGAGCAGTCGGCCGCCGGACAGCCGCTGGAAGGTGCTGGCCTGCTGCGCGGCGAGGGTCGGAGAGATGAAGCCCGGCCGGAAGGCGACCAGGAACTTCAGCCGCTCGGTCTCCTGCGCGAGCGCGGCGCAGGTCAGCCAGGCGTCCTCGCACCAGGTGCCGGTCGGGGTCAGCACGGCGTCGAAACCGGCCTCTTCGGCGGCCCTCGCGACCTGCGTCATATAGCGGATGGTCGGCGCCCTGAACCGGTCCGCGGTGGGGGCGAGCGATGCAACGGCTTCACCCTCCGGGCCGTGCGTGCCGCGGGTTCCCACGGTCAGGGACCGGCCGTCGGCCGCGGTGGGAAGGAACCAGTGAATCTGCATGCCGTACTCCGTCCAGGAGATGGTGCCGGGCAGTCAGTCGGAAGCGAAGTCGCCAGCAGCGCGCGCTTGCAGCCGGCGGTACACGGCGGCGTCCAGCTCGACGCTGCCGGTGGCCAGGGCGTGGTCCGCGCGCTCCTTGCTCATCTGGCCGGGCAGGCGCACGGGGGCGCCGTCCCGTGTCACCGCGCTCCTCATCGCGTCGACGAGCTGGGTGTTCCGCTCGGGGAACCCCGTGACCTGCCCGCCGAAGGACGGGTCCAGGGCCACGAACGTGTAGCCGGTGCTCCAGGTGGAGTCCACGTCCGCGCCCATGGGGAAGGCGAAGAGCGATCCGGTGAGGATCTGCACGAGCAGGGAGAGGGCGAAGCCGCGGTGCTCGCCGAACACCACCGCCGAGGTTGCGGCGTCGGCATCGTCGGTCGGGTTCCCGCGGTCGTCCACGAAGCAGCCGTACGGGAGCGGGCCGCCGGTACGCCGGGCCTCCCAGAGGACTCCCATGGGCGCCAGGGTGGTGGACATGTCCGCGACGAGGGGCTCGTTGAGCGTGGGGATGGCGAAGGAGAGCGGGTTCACCCCGAGAACGGGGCTCCGGCCGCCGTGGACCGTCGCCTCGGCCCGAGAGGTGTTCATCACGACGCCGAGATAGCCGTGTTCGGCGATCCGCTCGCTCCACTGCGCGAGGATGCCGTACCGCTGCGTGTTGATCATGCCGACGATCCCGGCGCCGAACTCCGCGGCCTTGCCCACCGCGACCTCGGCGGCGTAGGCCGCGCTGATCGGTCCGATCTCCCGGTGGGCGTCGATGACCGCCAGCGCCCCGTGCTCCCGCACGATCTGCGGGGAGCCTTCGCGCTGAGAGAAGAACTGGGCTTCGAAGCAGAACTTCGCGATGCCGTGCGCTCCCCTGCCCCGCAGCTCACCGGCCAGGTAGCGCTCGACGACGAACTCGGCCTTGTCCTTGGGAACGGATGCTGCCCGGCAGGCCTCGCCCATGAGGTCACGCAGAGATCCGATGGTCACCCTCACTGGTGGTCTCCCTCCGGGCGCTGTGGAACGAAGGGGGACGGAATGTCCGTGAGGGCTGCGCGCGGCGGGTTCAGTCGCCCGGCGCGCGGGTTCGTGGTGAGGGCGTGGGCGATGCCGTGTTGCAGGGGCATGCTGCTCTCCTGTCGTGGAGAAGAGTGATGCGTTCGGGTGTGCGCCGGAGGCCGGCGGGTACGCCGACGGAACGCGTCACACGGATGACGTCGACGCGTAGATCACGGGGGTCGGGCCGGGCCGTTGCCCTACGGCTGTAGCCCGGTTACGACATGACCGGCTGGGACGGCTACTGGTACTCGTGCGTCATGCGCGTGAGGATGAGGTGGCCGCGCTCGACGAGCTCCGGCTGCTGCTTGGTGAGTCCGGAGTCCAGGTAGGAGACGCCGAGCCTCGTGGTCAGCAGGCGCAGGACGCGCTCCTCGCTGTCGGACAGCGGGCGGCCGTAGCCGGAGAAGTAGGCGGCCTTGAGGTCGGGGCGCACGACCCAGACCGCGCCGCACAGCCACACGAACTCCTCGACCGCGATGCCCGGGGCGAACATCTCGAAGTCGATCACTCCGTGGCCGTGTTCCGGGTGCCACATCCAGTTGCGGGTGGCGTAGTCACCGTGCCGGTCCACGGCCGGGACTTCCTCGGCCAGTTCCGGCAGCTCCCGGGACACGCACCGCACCAGGTCACGCTGCGAGGTGTCGAGGTGTCCGCCGGTGCTCTCCAGGCAGGCGGCGGCTTCCTCGGCCTGGGTTGCCATGGACGCGCGGATGTCCTCGCGGACCTGGTCCGAGGCGGCGTCGGAGTGATCGTGCCAGCGCCGGAGCAGGTGCCCGGCGAGTTCATACACGCGCCGCTCCTCCTCCACGTCCAGGGGCAGATCCCGTACGACGTCGCCCGGCTGCCGCGACGTCATGAGTACTTGGAGGTCGGGGTCCGAGGCCAGGAGGCGGGGGGCCTCGTGGGCGGCGAGTGCGCGCGCCGCGTACGCGAGGCCGCGGATCTCCCGCTCGTAGTCCCTCGGGCTCGGGCTGATCTTCACGAAGACGGCGTCCGCGCCCGCCGCCAACCGCCAGACCCTGGAGCTGCCCCGGGGCCAGGACACGTCCGTGACCTGCTCCGCGCCGGGCAGGTGACTGGATACCCATCGCCGCAGGTCAGCAGGGATAGGAGTGTTCTGGGTCATGAAGGGTTGTTCTCCGGATCGCGTGGGAGCAGCGGCAGCCCGCAAGGGCTGGGTGAGCTGTGTGGTGGCCGCGGCGACGCCTTGACTGTACCCACCCGCGAGAGGCGGGGGTGTCCGGCGAGGCGTCGCCCGAAGGGCGGGGACTTCGGGAATCCGGCTTGGTGCCGGCTGGGTCGCCAGTGCCGACGGCTGCGTACTGGACAACGCTGTTCTCCTCTCGGTTGGCGTGTTCACTCGTCTTGGCGATCAGGCGGGCGTGGAGTCCGCGTCCGCCGATCCACCGGAAGGGCGGCGGGGTGGTGGCGTCGGTGGGGGTCAGAAGTAGTCCGCCAGCCACGGTTCGCGATCTGCGGTTGCGGTCAGCAGTTGGGCGAGCGCTCGTGGGTCTCCGTGCACTCCGGCGATCTCCGCGGCGGCCACGCTGCGGTATCCCCCGGCGTACCAGACCGCGATCTGCCCCCTGGTCAGGGTGAGTTGTCCTATCCGAGCGGTGGGTTCCAGTTCCCCTTCGCCGCCGGTGATCCGCAGGACGAACCGTTGCGTGGCGTTGCCGTCCTCGGTGACGACCTCGATCGGCAGGGTGAGGTCCAGTTCGTCGGGCCAGCCGCGCAGTTGCACCGCCTGCACCGGATCCAGGAGGCGCAGCATCCACGGGTGCCAGGCACGTGCCGCGAGAGAGCTGGAGCGGTGCAGGTGGTGCAGCAGCAGAAGTGTGGGCGGCAGTCCGGTCCGCTGGAAGAAGACGCTGGGGATACGGCTGTTGTGCCGGCCGAGGAAGGCGAACATGGCGGCGGCCGCCGCCTGGTCGCCCGCCCAGAAGTCGTAGACCACCAGGCGTCGCCCCTCGGATGGGTGTCGCTCGCTGCCCACGGACAGCACACCGGTCGGCGGCTGGCCGGGCCGGTTGAACCGGTAGGTGGCGATGTCGTGGTGCTGTTGCTGCTGCCAGGTCTGCCACCAGTCCGGACGCTCCCACGGTCCGTTCCACCGCGCGGCCAGCTCGTTGGACAGCAGGCGGGCCTGTTCGTCTGTTCCGTGGGTGATCTCGAAACCGGATTCGCGGAAGCTGCGCCGCAGTTCGTCGGTGGGGACGGTCCACGAGTACACCTGGGTCGGCGCCTCCCACCCCAGGCGGCGGACGTAGCCGGTGGAGGCGGTCCACAGGGTGGCCACGACCGCGCCCTGCTCCTGTAGGGGCCGCAGCCGCTCGGCGACCAGTTCGCCCGCGAGCTGGCCACCGCGTTCCTCCGGGGCCACGCATCCGCAGGCCATGCTGGCCGCGGGCACCGGCCGGCCGCCGAAGTACTGCGGGATCAGCAGTCCCAGGCCGCCGGCGACGATCTTCTCGTCGCGGACCGCGACACGGCGGTCGGCGTGCGCGCCGAGGCGCAGGATGTCCTCCACCGGGTGGCCGTACGCGCGCCGTGCCAGCGTGTCGTACGTCCGCCACTGCTCGTCGTCGGCTTCCACGATGTCCAGTGCCGGAGTGGTCATGCCGTGCCCTCCCCTTCTAGTAGTTGGTCGTGTCGCGCACGACGTTCGCGTCGGCGGGGACGAGGAAGGTGCGGGTGCAGGTGAAGACCCGCTGGTCGTGCTGGTTGTAGCCCGAGATCCGGCAGGTGACGATTCCGTATTCGGGGCGGGTCTTGGAGCGGCGTGCGGTGAGGACCTCGCTCTGCGCGCGGAGGGTGTCGCCGACGTGCACGGGCTGCTCGAAGCGCACCTCGTCCAGGCCGAGGTTCGCGGTCGTCAGAGCGCTCGTGGTGCGGACGGTGAGGCCCAAGACGATGTTCATGGTGAGGATCCCGCAGACCAGCACCTGGTCACGGCCGGTCCGGTTGCAGAACTCGACGTCGGAGTGGACCGGCGCCTCGTTCCCGGTGAGCGCGAGGATCTGGACGTGTTCCGTCTCCGTCACGGTCCGGGCCGGCCGGTGCTCGATGACCGTGCCCACGATGTTGGCGAAGTCCTCAAGACCGAGACCGACCGATTCACGGTTCCGGTTCTCACTGATGCGGTGAAAGCCCTGCGGAACGCTACTCACTGCGTGCCTCCGTAGACGTGACGGATGCGGGGACGGTGCCCGCCCGGGCGGTCAGGGCGCGGGCTGCGGCGACGAGCGGCGGACCCACCATGTGACCGTCAACGGTGGTGATCTGTCCGTGGGCGGCGTCGGCAGCGGCCACCACGGCTTGCGCTGCGGCGAGTTCCTGGGCGGTCGGCCGGAACGCCTCCTGAATGACGGGGAGTTGGCGGGGGTGTACGGCGACCTTGCCGAGGTACCCGAGTTCCACGGCTTCTTCGGCCTCACGCCTGAGCCCGTCGGCATCACGCAGGTCGAAGTACGGCGAGTCGATCGCGGGGAGTCCCGCGGCAGCGACCTCGGCAGAAAGGACGGATCGGGGGTGCCACAGAGCTCGGCTGTTGAGACGGCAGTGGGCGGCGGCCGCGTAGTCGGCGGCCCCGAACAACACCCCGGCCAGCGCCGGGGTCTGCAGGATGGCGCTCAGGCGCTGGATGCCCAGTGGCGTCTCGATCAGTGCCCAGACGCGACGCTCCCCGTGTTCGGCACCGATGATCTTCGCGACCATGTCCACGTCTCGCGCGGACTCGACCTTGGGCACGAGCAGCACGGCGGGCCGCACACCGGACTCGGCTATCGCCACCAGGTCCTTCAGGCCGTGCACCGTGCCCGGAGCGTTGATCCGCACCCCCAGCACCGTGCTGCCGGAGCCAACGATCTCCGCGCTCTGGGACAGACAGGCGATCACCGCCTTCCGGGCGGCGTTCTTGCCGTCAGGCGGAACGGAGTCCTCCAGGTCGATCAGGGCGACGTCCGCGCCCGAGCCAGCTGCTGCTTCGAACCGGCCGGGAGTGGACGCCGGGGTGACCAGCCAGGTGCTGCGGCCGCTGGTGGGCGCACTCCGGCTGCTGCCGGGGAGAGATGGGGAACACTGCATGCCGCCTCCTGTGGTCTGCTGCGACTCTCCGAGGATGGGCTCAACTGTTCGACCCCGTCGACCGGTTGGAGGGGGTCCCGAGGGGGTCCCGTACCGCGAAGGAGTCACCGGACGGGTGCACTGAGTGATTGGATGGAGGCGTGGAAGAGACCACCCGTCACCCGCTGGTTGTGGCACGTCTCGCGTGCGGCATGACGATGGAGGAGCTCGTCTCCGGCATCCGTGCCGCGGCCACCCGGCGTGGTCTGCGTTCCGGCACGGACGAGGCGCGGGTGCGTAAATGGCAGCGCGGCGTCGAGCCCAACGAGGAATCGCAGAGCTACATCGCCGAAGCGCTCGGCTGGCCCGCGGACATCGTCCGCGCCGACGACTGGCCGACCTGGCTGCCGCTCACCGCCGACGGCGTGGTCCCGCTCGGACCCCACAGTTCCGTGTCCGCCCTGAGAGAGGCTCTGCGAACAGCGATGGACCGCCGCGTGTTTTTTACGATCTCCGGGGCCGCCCTGTCCGGCCTGGCCGCGGACTGGGCCGTCGGCCCCTCCACCGCCCTTGCCCGGGCCCACGGCGGCAAACCGGTCGGCGACGACTTCGTCGCGTTCCTCGAGGACTCCACCCAGCACCTCGCCACGCTCCCTACCGAGCAGCGGCAGCACACGGCCATGCTGCTGGATGCCCACCTGGCCACGGTGACCGAGCTTCTCGAACACGGCCGCTACAGCCCTGCCGTCGGACTTCGCCTTCACACCCTGGCTGCTTCCCTGTCCCAGACCGTGGCCTGGCACCGCTTCGACCTGGGCAGCCACACCCACGCCAGCCAGAACTGGATCGCCGCCCTGCACAACGCCCACGCCGCTGGCGACCACGACATGGGCGCCGGCCTCCTGGGCGACCTCGCCTACCAGGCCGCCTGGCGGGGCGACCACACCACCGCAGCGAGCATCCTCAACCACGCCCTGACCCGCGCCCGCAACTCCGCCGCCCGCGGCCTTCTCCAACTGCGCCTCGCACGGACCCTCGCCGCGCGAGGAGATCTCGGGGAACGGCGCTCCGTGCTGCGCGCCCTCGCAGCGGCCGAGAACCACCTCAACGACGCCGGCGCCGACCGGCCCGCCTGGTGCGCCTGGGTGTCCGAGGCCGACCTCGCCGTCGACTCCGGGCAGGCACTCCTCGACCTCGGCGACACTGCCCGCGCCCACCAGCTCATCATCGAGGGCGAGCGTCTGCTGCCCACGGCCCGGGACAAGACGAAGGGCGTGTTCCTCGCCTACCGCGCGGCCAGCTACCTCGATCAGAAGGAACCCGAGCCCGCCGCAGCCGCAGCCACCCAGTCCCTGCTCCTGGCCCGCCGTATCGGCGCACCCCGCTGCATCAGCCTGGTCAACGACCTGCTCCCCCGCTTCAAGCCCTACTTCCGCGCCGAAGGTGTTCCGGAACTCCTCCACCTCGCCGCCGCCTAGCGCGAAGAACATCTGGTTGGTTCGTACGGGGTGTGACAGCGAGGGCAGTTTGCCTGCGTCTTCGGGTGCTTCCGGCCAACAAGCCCTACCGCCGTGCCGTCTGCCCGAGCCGTCGAACGACCGACAGAGCGTGCTCGGCGACCTCGTACTCGTCCGGCACGTGGTCGTCCAGGACGTCCGCGACGTCGTCGAGCAGCAGGCCGTCGACGTAGAGTGCCCAGTTCTGGGCTTTCGCATGGAGTCGCTTGAGTCCCTCTGGGGTGCCGGGCAGTACCGCTTCCCGTACGGGATGGATCCAGTCCGGGACCGGCATCGTGTCGGTCATCGCGCTTGCCTCTCGTCGAGGGCAGGGGGTGTTGCTGCCGGTGCGGGGAGTCTGCTGGCCTCACCTGCGGCGTGCCGGGGCGTGATGGCGGTGTCGCCGTAGCCGCACAGCACGATCCGGGTCTGCTGCACGATCGGGTGACATCTTGGCCTGCCCCACCATTTGGGCTCCAGGCTCGGTGACTAACCAGCAGCCGGGGTGGTGTCGTTCTCGGAGAGTAGTTCGTACTCGATGGGGGTGCGATAACCCAATGCTGAGTGTCGTCGCCGGCGGTTGTAGAAGATCTCGATGACCCTGTTGCCCAATTGGGTGAATGCCTTTGATCTCGGTCTTGGCGGGTGGTCGAGGGGCGGACCCTGGGGTGGGGCTTGGGCAGCAGGCCTGTGATTCGATCTTGGGGCGGAGAGTCGGGTGTCGATGCGGGCGGGCGCCGGTCGGGAGGTTCCTGAGGGGACGCGGCTGGTGGCATGGGCTGCGTTCCCAAAGGGCTGTCTGGCGATGCGGGTACGGGACGCGCTTGGTCCGCTGTTCGACGACGAGATCTTCAGGTCCGCCTTCGGCGTACGTGGTCGTCCTGGTGTTGCCCCGGGGCAGCTGGCGTTGGTCAGCGTGCTGCAGTTCGCGGAGAACCTGACGGACCGCCAGGCCGCTCACGCAGTACGAGCAAGAATCGACTGGAAGTACTTGCTCGGCCTTGAACTGGCCGATCCCAGCTTCGACTTCACCGTGCTGACGGGCTTCCGCGACCGGCTCCTGGCCCATGGGCTGGAAGGGAAGATCCTGGACCTACTGCTGAAACGCCTCAACGAGCTGGGACTCGTGTCAGGCCGGGGCCGGCAGCGCACGGACTCCACCCACATCCTCGCCGCGGTGAGGGATCTCAACCGCCTGGAGTTCGTCGGCGAGACCCTGCGGGCCGCCCTGGAGGCGGTGGCCGTCGCGGCGCCCCAGTGGCTCATCTCCTGGATGCCCCAAGGCTGGCAGGAAAGATACGGAGCCCGAGTCGACTCCTACCGACTGCCCAGCGACGAAACCGAGCGAACCCAACTGACCTGGCGCATCGCGGCCGACGGCTACCAGTTTCTCGAAGCGGCCTTCGCGGCCAGTGCCCCGGCCTGGCTGCGGCAGGTCCCGGCCGTCGGCATCCTGCGGACGGTATGGCTTCAGCAGTTCCAGCGCACGATCACGGACGGGGTGCAGGAGGTGGCCTGGCGGGGGAAGGACGAGCTCCCGCCCAGCAGAGCACGGATCGCCTCGCCCTACGACCGACTCCCGTAACGCCGTCAAGCGCGGCTCGGCCTGGGACGGCTACAAGGTCCACTTCATCGAGACCTGCGACGCCAAGGAGACCGGCCGACCGCACCTGATCACCCATGTGGTGACCACGGACGCAACGGTCGGCGACCCTCTGGTCGCCGACGAGATCCACGACCAGCTCGACGCCAAGGGGCTGCTGCCGGGCGAGCACCTGATGGACGCCGGCTACATCTCCGCGGAACTCCTGCTCGCAGCGCCCAGCCAGCGAGGCATCCGCGTCATGGGCCCGGTCCGGCCCGTGACCCGCCGCACCGTTCAGGCAACTGGCTACGACAAGGCGTCCTTCAGGATCGACTGGGACGTTCGCCTGGCTATCTGCCCCGCCGGCGCCCGCAGCCGCTACTGGACCGAGGGACTCGACAATAATCAGCGATCCGCGATCCGCATCCGTTTCGCCACCGAGACCTGCGCGCCTTGCCCCTCCCGCGGGCAGTGCACCAACTCGACACGCTACGGTCGGCAGCTGACCGTCCGGCCACAGGATCAAGACGCCGTCGTCGAACGTGTTCGAGCCGAGCAGACCACCGAGGAATGGAAGGCCGTCTACGCGATCCGCTCCGGCGTCGAAGGCACAGTCCACCAGGCGGTCACGGCCACCGGCACCCGAAGAACCCGCTACACGGGACTGGGGAAGACCGCCCTCGCGCGCATCCTCACGGCCACCGCCGTCAACCTGCTCCGACTCGACGCCTGGTGGACCGGACAACCACTCGCCCCCACTCGGACATCACACCTCGCCGCCCTGGACCTCGCCGCATAAGCAATTGGGCAACGGGGTCATCGAGGTCTTCCACAACTGACAGCGGCGCCACTCAGCGCTGGGCTACCGCACCCCGATCGAGTACGAACTACTCTGCGAACAAGACACCATCCCCGCCGCCAGTTAGCCACCGCAGCTGGAACCCAAACCGTGGGGCAGGTCACCGCGATGTGTGTGGACCCTGGCCTCAGGACAACGCGATCTCACGATGCGGGCAGCGTCAGGGTCATGATCCAGCAAGCCGGGACGACTGTGACAGCTCGCGGCGGCAGCGGAATGTCTGGCCTCGCGGGTTACCAGGGGCCGTGGTATTCCAGGCCCAGGACCAAGGAGGCTATCGCGGTGGCAAGGAACACGATCCCGCCCACGATGTTGCGGGAGCCGACTCGCAGGTGGGCAATGATGGCGCCGATGAAATACAGCACGAGGCCGGAGGAGGCGAGGGTTCCGAGTACGGGCACGGCGAGCCCGGCCAGCAGCCCTGCGGTACCTGCCGCGAGCAGCAGGCCCAGTACTGGCACCCACTTCCGGGGCAGGCCTTTCATGTCCGCCTGAGTCTTGGGGTATTCGTGGCCGATCAGGTAGGTGACGGCGGCGGCACCGTTGAAGACCGCGCCGAGGATGATCACCGTGAGGTAGGCGGCGAACAAGTCATCTCCACTTCTGTAGCCATGGGTACTACTGGGCAGCCCGTTGCGACATGCGCTTCTTCTGCAAGACGGACCGGCGCCTCAATTTCGTGACATCGGCGAGCGGTTGGGCGTACCCAACGACCATGAGAGTCCTCCAGGGCGTGTGCCGAAAGTGGATCTTGAACATGGGGTGATCTTGGTTCGTGGCACGTGGAGATCTGACGGACGCGCAATGGGCGGTGCTGGAACCACTGTTACCGAAGGGCAAGAAGCCCGGACGGCCGACGACCTGGGCCAGGCGGCAGCTGATCGACGGCATACGGTTCCGGGTTCGCACCGGCGTCCCCTGGCGGGACCTGACAGCCGAATACGGATCGTGGGGCCGGGCGTACGACCTGTTCCGCCGCTGGCAGCGGGACGGTACCTGGCATCGGATCTTCACCGAACTCCAGGCCCCGGCCGACGCGAAAGAGCTGATCGCCTGGGACATCAACATCGACTCCAACGTCGTCCGGGCCCACCAGCACGCCGCCGGAGCGAGGAAAAAAGGGGGAGCTGCAGAAGGAGCCGCCCGGCGGCGTCACCGTCAAGCCGGATGACCACGGAATCGGGCGCTCGCGCGGCGGCCCGACCACGAAGTTGCACCTGGCCGTCGAACAGGGTCAGAAGACCATGTGCAACGTGATCACGGCCGGACAGCGGGGCGATTCCCCGCAGTTCGAGCCTGTCCTGGGCAAGGTCCGTGTCCCGCGTCTTGGGCCGGGCAGGCCGCGCACCCGACCCGATCGTGTACGGGCCGACAAGGCATACGCCTCCCGAAGGAACCGCGCTCATCTGCGGCAACGCGGGATCCGCTGCACCATTCCGGACAAGGCCGATCAGGCCCGCAACCCAAGAAGCGCGGCTCGCGCGGCGGCCGGCCGCCGAAGTTCGACCCACAGGACTACAAGGCTCGGCATGCGGTCAAGTGCGGCATCAAACACCGCAAAAGGCACCGAGTGGTGGCCACGAGGTACGGCAAGCCGGCGGTCGGTCATGAGGCGACCGCCTTCGTAGCAGCTATCAACGAGTGGCTGTGACCACTCACACGGGACACTCCATGCACACCAGTTGATCCCGATCGTCCCATGACTCGGTGACGGTGAAGCCGAACCGTTCGTACAGAGCGATGGCCCCAGCCCGCCAGTTCCACACCGACATCCGCACAGTGCCCACGCCGCTTTCCGCAGCATGCGCGAGCGCAGCACCGAGCAGGCCCGACGCAATGCCCCGACCCCGGAATACCGGGTCCGTCCAGAGCCTCTTGATCTCCGACCGCCCGTCGGCGGGGGCGGTCACCACCAGACAGCCCACCGCGGCGCGCCCGCTCAGAGCCACCAGCACGACATCGTCGACGAACGCGATCCGCGGGTCCGAGACCTCCGCCCGGTAGCGGTCTGGCAGCCCGTCCACATCAGCAACGGCCTCACCCTTCTCGGCCTCCGTCCGCAGATGGTAGGCCGCCAGCAACGCGGCCAGCCCGTCCTCGACGGAAGGAGTCCGGCCTGGCCAGCGGACAATGGAAACCTCGCGTTGATCAGTCATGACGTCAGCATCACACGACACAAGGCGGGCCCAACCTGAGCCCCTCGGACCGCTTCCGACACGCGCCCTAGGGCTTGGTGATGTGAGTGGAGCTGGCGAACTTCAAAGTGACGGGGAGTGCACCGGAGTTCAGCTTGGCAGCCAGGTTCCGGGCCTCCTTCTCGTTGAAGCTTCCGGAGATCTGCGCCGTACCATCCGTCAGTTCCTGGGTGACCGAAGGTGCAGACACCACAGCGCCATCGACGACGATGGCGAACTCGTTCTGCGGACTTTGGTTCTGGGCGAGTTGTCCGGTGGCGTCGGCGAACTTCTTGGCCCCGGCCGAGGTGAAGTCCAGCAGTACTGTCCAGCCCGCACCGTTGGCGGTGTCGTATGTGGCCTTGGCCGAGACGACCTCGCTGCCGCTCAGGATGGCCGGCCCCAAGAGATACTTCTCTGCCGGCTGTCCCGGCGTGCGGCTGGCGGCGCAAGCGACGACGGGTGTGTCGGGTCCTGGATCCTGGTTGGTCTCGATGCGCGTGCGGTCATCAGAGCAGTCCAGCGCGACGTACTGCGCCTGGAGGGCGGACAGTGCCGCATCGGACCCGCCGGCAGGACTTGCCTGCGCGGAGCTGGAAGCGGCGGCCCGGAGGTCTCTGGTGACAGCACGCCCCTGTGGGGAACTGGCGCTGGGACTCGGCGTGGGTGCTCCAGGAACAGTGCTCTCCTGCGCCAGTACCGGCCGGAAGCGCAGTTGTCCGGGTGATCCCAGTTGTTGCAACTGCCCGACGGGGTAGGGGCCGGTGACGGTGATGGATGCGCTCTGTGCCTCGACCTGGGCGCTCGTCATGCCGAGGGTTTTGGCGCGTTCCTGCATCCGGCTGGCCGTCTGGCGCAGTCCGTCGGCAGAGGCGGGTGAGGAAGCGCTGAATGTCACCGTCGACCAGTCGGCGCCGCTGGTGCTGATGCTGGTGCGCGCGCCGGACGGGGAGCCGGACGGCAGCGCGCCCGGCCGGGCATGGGGCGAATGCGAGCACCCGGCCAGCAAAGCCAGGCCTGCGCACAGAAGAGCGACCATATGTCTTGTCTGAAGGAGAGGCACGGGGTGCAGCTTCTCAACCCGAATGCGATGCATACCGGGTGAATAGTCGAATATCCATCGGCGCTTCTGATGAGGCGTTAAGGTGCCACAGTCGTCGAGCTCGAGCACGCGGGTCACGCCGGCTGGGCCGGTCGCGTGCCGTACCGCGCGGACACTGGTCAGCACCCCACCGGCCCTCCCTCGCGGGATCGGTGCCTCGGGGGGACCGATGGAATGCTCCCGGATGTCGTTGTAGGAGGCGGTGCCGCCCAGTTCAACGGGGCGGCACGGTACGGCCCGTGCGCCGGGCATCACGGAGGAGTCGGCGGTTACTGCCTGCTTGTGAAACCGGACGTCAGTCCCGCGGCACCAGCCACGGAGACGGCGACCAGGGTCAGAGCGATGGGGTTCTGCACGGCGGTGTGACCGCTGAGCCGGTCCATGAAGGCGGGCGGGTCCTGGTTCCGCGATGCTCCGACGCCTTGGTCGTTGTCGACGATTTCGGCGAACCGCGTGATCCGCGGAGGCAGGTGCTTGATCCGCGTGACGGAAGATTCTTAGCGCGCCAGTCCGTAATCCGGTGCGGGCGAATCCGGCATGAAGAGGTCGCGCTATCTGCACACACGAGTACAGAGTGCACCTCTCCCGCGAGCAGGTGTTCAGGCTGGTTAACAGCCGCCGCAGCGCCTGTCGATGGACACCCTCGCCGCGCGGTGCGGGATCCTCGACTGCTCCCCGGCGGACCTGATCACCGTGTGGGCGTATGGGCGAGCACGACAGGTAGTTCTTTCGCCTGGCCGCAGCGTCTCCACCACCGGTGTGCCTGAAGGAGTGGGTTCTGCGAGCACCGTGACAGGGCGTCAGGCCAGGGTCGAGACCGTGGGCGTTCTCGAAGCAGGAGTCGTCGTGGGTCGGGTACGAATCGCCGCCAGACATCTTTCAGTGCGACCACCGTCCGTCATGTCCAACGGATACCACCGCACCTTCTCGGGCCGGTCGGCCGCGTTCCCGAACCGGTGAGCGATGCAATCGCAGACCGGCACGCAGGAGTTGGACGGGACGAGGGTCATCACGCATGACTGGAGCAACAGGGCCCCCTGACAACGCGTTGCGTCGCAACCCGAGTCACCAAGGGGCCCTGTCTCATACATCCACTCGGCCAAGATCACCCGACCGGACGCCCTGTTCAACCAGGACCGTCCTCATGTCATGATCGACAGGACTGCCGCTTCTGAGCACCGCCTGCGCTCGGCATCAGTTGTTGCTTCGTGCGAGTGCTCGCCGTTCGATGCTCTTCGCGTACAGGGGCGTCTCTTTCTTGTTGTGGGCCGAAGATGCCTCCTGGTCCGCGGCCGCGGCTTGCTCGAGGGAGATGCCGTGTTCGTTGATCGCGGCGAGGAACTCGTCGGTGGCCGTTGCCGTGACGTGGTTGACGTATTCGCAGCTGTGCTCGTCGAGCGGCTGGACGCTGAGGTCCCACACCACGTGCAGTGAGGTGCGGCCGAGGAGAGGGCTGAACAAGTCGGAGACGGACACCATGCGGCAGTGATGGGGGTCGGTGACCTCGCCCACGTAGTGCTGGACCATGAGGTTGCCGCCGATCATCTCGACGTTGATCGACATCGGCTGCCCGTCGTCGGTCGTGGTCACCCCGACGGCGATGTGGTCCGGTGGGGCGCAACGCTGATATTCCGCGTCGGAGAGGTGGAACAGCCAGTCGGCGATGTCCACTCGGTCGATCGGCGCATTGATCACGTGGCTGAAGCTTGACTCCGCGATGTGGCGGTCTGACATGAGCAGGTCCTTCGATGGGGGGCTAAGGAGATTCCTCGACGCGGTGGTCTGGCCGGGTCAGCCGACGTCGCGGTACTGACCAGCGATCCACGCCGAGACAAGGGCGGCGAACTCGTCGCCTTTGTCCTCCCAGAAGAAGTGGCCCGCTTCGAACTCGTGCAGCCTGCTGTGGGGCAGGCGCCCGTGCAGGTATTCGGCGTTGGCCGGGGGCACGTAAGGGTCGTGGTCGCCCTGCAGGACGAGGACGGGGGTGCGGACCTCGGGCAGCAGGTCGGCGAGTACGGGCAGCTCGGAGTCGTAGCTGCGGACGTAGCGACAGGATTCGGTGAACCGATCGCCGAGGTAGGAGGTCAGATAGTCCGCACGCGCCTTGGGCGACAATGCGTACTTCTCCACCAGTTCGAGGGAGCCGCTGACGAGATCCTGCGGATCCAGTGTCGCGATCGGCGCCAGGTCGGGGGCCTCGACGAGATCCTTCAGCGCACCGCCGATCTGCAGAGGGAACGCGACCGCGCCGCTGCCGACGATGACGCTGCGGACCCGTCCCGGGTGCCTGGCAGCCACGAACAACGCGGCCGCGGTCCCGACGTCGGGTCCGAACAGGTGTGGGGCATCGATACCCCACTGGTCCATCAGACGTACCAGGAACGCACCCATCGTCCGGGGGGTGAGGAGCTCGTCACGGCGCTGGGATCCGCCGAAGCCCGGCAGGTCGACCGCGACGAGGTTCGCGTGCTCGGACAGCAGCGACCACGTGCTCTCGAAGGCGTACAGGCTCTCGGGCCACGGACAGGTGAGGATCAGCGTCTGGTCATGGCCCCCGTCGCTCCTGGCGACACGGACGTCGACGCCGTCGACGGATTGGTAGCTGGGGGCGATGGTGTTCACATGCGGCTCCTGACAGCAGTGGGTTTGTGCGACGGCCACGCGTCGCGCCGTTCGGATGTGGATCAGTCTTCGGACCGCTGACGGGTGCTCGCATCCCCCACCGGCCAGCCACCCGGCACGCCGCGCGCCGGTTGTACCGTCGCTGTTGTGGATATGACCAGGTGCTTGCCCGGCGGTGGGCCGGTGGTGCAGCTCGTGGGCCGGCGCGATGAATGCGCGGCGCTCACGAGCCTGATCGAGGCTGTCCGGGCCGGTCGGAGCAGGGCGCTGGTCGTACGCGGTGAACCGGGCGTTGGCAAGACGGCGCTGGTGGACTACCTGGTCGAACACGCGTCGGGTGTGCGTGTGGTGCGTACCGCCGGTGTCCAATCGGAGATGGAGCTCGCCTTCGCGGGGTTGCATCTGCTGCTGACGCCGATGCTCGACCGACTTGACCGTCTTCCGGTTCCGCAGCGTGACGCGTTGAGTACGGCGTTCGGCATCAGGACAGGGCCGGCGCCGGATCGGCTTTTCGTCGGCTTGGCAGTGCTGACCCTGCTCTCCGATGCGGCCGAGGAGCAGCCGCTGCTGTGCCTCGTGGACGACGAACAGTGGCTCGATCGCGCATCGGCTCAAGTTCTCGCGTTCGTCGCACGCCGCCTGCAGGCGGAGTCGGTCGGTCTGGTGTTCGCGGCTCGGGAGACAAGCGAGGAACTGGCGGGTGTGCCGGAGCTCGTCGTGGAAGGTCTGCGGGAGGCGGATGCGCGCACGTTGCTCGGCTCGGTACTGACAGGGCCCCTGGACGCGCGGGTCTGCGAGCAGATCGTCAGCGAGACTCGGGGCAACCCGTTGGCGCTGCTGGAATTGCCGCGGGGAGTCACGCCGGCCGAGTTGGCGGGTGGTTTCGCGCTCCCGGGTGCGGTGCCGCTGTCGGGGAGTATCGAGGAGAGCTTCCGGCGGCGGCTGGACGTTCTGCCGTCCGAGAGCCGACGCCTGCTGCGGCTCGCGGCGGCCGATCCGGTCGGTGATCCCGCGTTGGTGTGGCGAGCGGCCGCGCTGCTGGGTATCGGGACCGACGCTGCGACGGCCGCGGTCGAGGCCGGGCTCATCGAGTTCGGCACGCTTGTGCGTTTTCGTCATCCCCTGGTGCGCTCGGCGGCCTACCGCTCGGCGTCGTTGACGGACAGACAGGACGTGCACCGGGCCCTGGCCGAGGTCACTGATGCGGAGAGCGACCCCGACCGACGGGCCTGGCACCGCGCCCACGCCGCGCCGGGGCCGGACGAGGAGGTCGCCGGGGAACTCGAACGCTCGGCCGGCCGTGCGCAGGCCAGAGGGGGCTTGGCGGCAGTTGCCGCATTCCTCGAACGTGCGGCGATCGCGACACCCGAACCACGTCTTCGTGTACGGCGCCTGCTCAGCGCGGCCAGAGCCAAGAGCGACGTCGGAGCGCTCGATGCCGCACTCACACTGCTTGTGGCAGCCGAGGCCGGCCCGGTCGAGCGCGTGCAGGCGGCCGAGATCGAGCACCTACGCGGACAGGTCGCGCTGGTACAGCGGCGTGGCGATGCGGTCCGGCTGCTTGTGGGCGCGGCTCGGCGTTTCGAGCCGTTCAGCGCCGAGCTGGCCCGCGAGACCCACCTCGAGGCGCTCGGGGCCGCTCTGTGGGTCGGCGACTTCGGGGGCCCGGGCGGAATGAAGGAGGCTGCCGAGGCAGCTCAGGCCGCGCCCCCCGCGCCCGACCCTCCGCGCGCGGTTGACGTCCTGCTCGACGCGCTGGCGATTCGCGTGACGCAGGGCTATGCCGCGGCGGCCCCCGCGATGACCCGAGCACAGGAACTGCTGTCTGCGCTGGACCTCGCCGACGACGGCATCGGCCGCTGGTTGCGGCTCGTCGGGGCGAGCTCCAGCGCCATCGTGGCCATGGAGTTGTGGGACGCCGAGTCCTCCCACGCCCTTGCTGCTCGCCTGACCCGGTTCGCTCGCGAGACGGGCGCAGTCGTGCACCTGCAGTTCGCGCTCGATTTCCTGGCCAGAACACACCTTCGCGCCGGCGAGGTGACTACGGCGGCCATGCTGATCGAGGAAGACCAGCTGATCGCCGAGATGACCGGGAATCCGCCCGCTGTCTACGGCGGGATGATGCTCGCCGCGTGGCGCGGCCAGGAGTCACGGGCAACGGAACTCATCGACGCCGTCCTGCAACGGGCGACGGCAGCCCGTCTTGGCCGGATGGTCGACTTCGCGAATACCGCACGGTCGGTGCTCTGCAACGGTCTCGGTCGCCACGACGCCGCCCGGGATGCCGCGTGGCAAGCGTTCGAGAGTGACCAACCAGGGCTGGGATCCCATGTCGTACCCGAACTCGCCGAGGCGGCGTCCAGGACCGGTGACGTCGGGTTGGTGAAGACCGCACTCGAGTGGCTGGCCGAACGCACCAGGACGACGCCCACCGAGTGGTCACTGGGCATTGAGGCCCGCATCCGTGCCCTGCTCAGCGAGGGCGACGCCGCAGACAGTCTCTATCGCGAGTCGATCACGCGTCTCGGCCGGACCTGCCTGCGCCCGGAGCTGGCGCGCAGCCATCTCCTTTACGGTGAATGGCTGCGACGTGAGCGCCGTCGGGTCGACGCTCGCGAGCAGCTGCGCGCCGCCCATGGCATCTTCGCTTCGATGGGAGCCGCGGCGTTCGCCGAGAGGGCCCGTCGCGAACTGCTGGCCACCGGCGAGACCGTCCGTAGGCGCACGGTCGAGGTCCGCGACGAGCTCACCGCGCAGGAGGCCGTGATCGCGCGGCTCGCACGTGACGGACTCTCGAACCCCGAAATCGGCACCCGGCTCTTCCTCAGCCTGCAAACGGTCAAATATCACCTGCGCAAAGTCTTCATCAAGCTGGGCATCAGCTCGCGCAGTGAGCTCAAGCGTGTCCTGCCCAACGATCAGAACACGGTCCCGCCGCTCTGAGCCCGTGCGGTAGCCGCGGTCAGGTGTTGTCCGGCGGTGTGGCACTGAACATCTCGACGAGCCGATTGACCGCGTTCTCGCCGAAGCAGAGTTCGATGCCGTCGACGGACTCCTGTGCCTTGGCGGCGCTGCGCGGGAAGAGCTCCTCTTCGTAAGCGGCAAGGGCCGACTCGGTCTCGCCCGGGTGCTCGGCGATCGACTGGCCGAGGAGCGCGCCGTCGAGCATGGCGAGGTTGGCTCCTTCTCCCGCGAACGGCGACATCACATGGGCGGCGTCGCCCAGGAGCGTCACGCCCGGGACGCGGTCCCAGCGGTGGCCGACCGGCAGTGCGTTGATCCTGCGGGGCACCAGAGGACCGTCCGCGTTGGCCACCAGCGCCGTCAGGCTCTGGTCCCAGTCTTCGAACTCGGCAAGCACCTTGGCCTTCGAGGCGTCGATGTCACTGAAGTCGATCGCGTCGAGCCAGTCCTCGGGGGCTCGGAGGGCGCTGTAGATGTGGAGTTTGCCGCTGGTCGTGCGGTGGCCGAGGAGGCCCTTGCCGTCTGCGAGCGCGAAAAGGATGCCGCTGCCGACGATGGCGGCCTCTTTCGGGTGGCGGACATCGGCGTCGAGCAGGTCGGCCTCGACGAACGAGAGGCCGCTGTAGGCAGGCCGGGCGGCGGAGACCAGTGGGCGAATCCGGGACCAGGCTCCGTCCGCGCCGATCAGCAGGTCGGTGGTGAGGGTGGCGCCGTCGGCGAAGGTCACTTCGTGTCGGCCACCGCCCAGCGGTGCGGCCGCAGTGACCTGTCGGCCCCAGTGCACGGTCCCTTCGGGCAGCGAGTCGAGCAGCAGGTCGCGCAACTGTCCGCGGTCGACCTCGGGGCGGTCGCCGGTGCCGTCGTCGACCTCGTCCCAGTGCACGGTGGCGTGCTTGTCCAGGACCCGGCTGCTTTCCCCGCCGGAATGCACCAGGGCACGGAAGGCGTCGATCAGTCCGGCGTGGTGCAGCGCCACCTGGCCGTTCTCGGTGTGGATGTCGAGCATGCCGCCCTGTGTGCGGGCGTAGCGGTCGGTCTCGAGGTCGAAGACGGCGGCCTGGATGCCGTGAACGTGCAGGACGCGCGCGAGGGTGAGGCCGCCGAGCCCGGCGCCGACGATGAGGATGGGGTGGTGGGTGTTCATGGTGATCTCCTTTACGCACTGGCACGTTCTGGCCCGGCGGCCGGCCGCGTGCCGCGTGCCTGTGGTCCGACTGGTCTCACGAGGTGGCCGGGGCCGGTTCTTTCGACGTGTTCTGGCTGCCTGTGGGCGGCTTGCGCAGGGGCACTTCCTGGATGAAGACGGCGGCGAGGAAGGCCGCTGCGGCGCACAGGGCACCGACCAGGAAGATCTGCTGGATGCCATGGGTGACTGCGTGCAGATAGGCGTCCTGGGCGGCCTGCGACGCGCCGTGTGCGGCCGAGCTCTCTCCCGCGGTGGCCGCGTGGCCCTCGGTGGCTCGGGTGAACAGGGAGCCGAAGACCGCGACACCGAGGGAGCCGCCGAGGGTGCGGAAGAGGCTGGTGGCCGCGGAGGCCGCGCCCATGTCGCGCAGTTCCACGCTGTTCTGGGCGATGGTGTTGGCCATCTGGATACTGAAGCCGGTGCCGATGCCGACCAGGAACATGAAGACGCTGGTCGTGGCGCGGGATGTGGTGGTGTCCATGGTGGAGAGCAGCCCCATGCCGATGGCGAGTGACGCCGACCCCACGATCGGGAAGATCTTGTACCTGCCGGTCTTCGACATCACTTTGCCCGCGGTCATCGATGCCGCGACGGTGCCGGCCATCATCGGCAACAGCAGCAGGCCGGAGTTCTGTGCCGAGGCGCCCTGCACGGTCTGCTGGTAGAGCGGCAGGTAGAGCGTGCCTCCGAACATGGCCACGCCGGCGACGGTGAGGAGGACGGCGGCGATCGGGAAGTTGCGGTGTCCTGTGAAGATCCGCAGCGGGAGCAGCGGTTCGGCGGCGCGCTGCTCGGCGGCGACGAAGGCGATCAGCAGGACGACGACCACGCCCGCGAGGCCGAGGATCTGCCAGGAGCCCCAGGCGTAGGTGCTGCCCGCCCAGGTCGCGGCCATCACCAGGGCGCTGATCATCGCGGTCATGAGCGCGATGCCCGGCCAGTCGATGACGACCTTGCCGCGGCGAGCGGGCGGCACGCGCAGCAGCAGCCAGCACCAGGCGATGGCTAGCAGGCCGATGGGGATGTTGACGTAGAAGGCCCAGCGCCAGCCGAGGTGGGTGGTGATGAAGCCGCCCATGAGCGGACCGGCGATGGTGCCGAAGGCTTGGACGATGGCCACCATGCCCTGGTACTTGCCGCGCTCACGCGGAGGGAGCAGCACGCCGATGAAGGCGAAGGCCCCGGCCATCATTCCGCCCGCGCCGATGCCCTGCAGGGCGCGGAAGCCGATCAGTTCGCCCATCGACGAGGCCTGCCCGGACAGGGCCGAGCCGACGATGAACACCACGATCGAGCCGAGGAACATGAACTTGCGGTTGAACAGGTCGCCGAGCTTGCCCCAGACCGGGGTGGAGCACGCGGTAGTGAGGGTGTAGGCGGTCACTACCCAGGCGATGTGGTTCAGCCCGCCGATGTCGGCGACAACCGTGGGCATCGCGGTCCCGACGATCAGGCCGTCGAGCATCGAGAGCAGCATGGCCAGCAGGATTCCGAGCAGAACCCAGCGGATGTTCTTCGGCACGACGGGCTCGGACGCGGGTGCAGGTGTGGTGGATGCCATGGCGGACTCCTTTCGAGTGGCTGGAACATCCCGAGCGTAGCGAACATGTTCGTTACAAACAAGTTCGCCAGGAACTAGTTCGTTGCACTCCGGGTCCAACCTCCCGGGGTCTACGGGGACATGTCCGGGGAAGGCTGCCGCGCTTCACGGTCGGCCGAGGCGGGCTGAGCCGGCAGCCGAGTGTGGGCGATGCCGTTGAGCAGGACCTCCAGGAACCAGGCGAGTCGGCGAGGTCCCGGGCCGTCGAAGATCAGATCGTGGTGTTCGGTCAGGCGCGGGTAGGCCTCTTCGGGGGCCGCCGCATAGGCGCGCTCGGGCGGCACGCCCGCCTCGATCAGTCCGTCGAGGAGAGTTTCGTTCAGCCGCATCCAGCTCTCGCCCTCGGGCATCGTTGCCGCGGCGATCTGAGCCAGTCCTCTGCGTGCGAGCAGGACGCGCAGAATGGACTCCAGAACCGACTTGACCCGCTCGAACGGGGCTTGGTCCGTGACCGGTGCGGCAATCTCGGCGAGGGCCCTGTCCAGCATGAGGGCGTGGAGATGATGCAGGTTCTGTACATAGACGTAGAGCGAGGCCGAGCCGGTGTCCAGGGCTGTGGCGATCTTGCGCAGGCTCAGGTTCGCCGGGCCCCCGCCTCGAGCAGGTCGAGTCCGGTCTGGACGATGACCTCTCGGCTGAGGGGGGCTTTGGCCGGCCTGTCACGCTGGCTTTTGGGTACATGTGCGGATGCTTCAGGCATATCGGCACGCTCGGCGGCCAACGTGCACACCGTGAGGTTCAGGAACGAGATGGTGTCCCAGTTCACCGACTCGGCCGGCCGATCGCTCGCCGGCACCACCTCCGGATCGTGTCGGCCACCGGTCAGCCCGGCCACCAGGCCGGTGGGGCGCGTGGGCGCGGGAGGACTCTGGCGCGCCTACCGCGGGGTGTCCTTCGCGCCGTTGATGACCGCGCGGAAGATCCAGGCCAGACGCTGGTCCGGGGTCCCGGAGATCAGGTCCGTGCCGAGTGCTGCGATACGCGGATACGTCTGCGCAGTGGCTTCCCTCAGCGCGGCTACCAGCGCATTGTCCTGTTCGCGGGCGGCGGCATCCTGGCCCCGGGCGGAGTGCTCGGCCGCAGTGGAGGTGGCCACCTGCAAGAGCACGTCCACGCCCCAGGCCGCCTGCGCGTCGGGAACCTGCCCCTCGTGCAGGAGTTCCAGGACCGCCTCGACCAGCGCGAGGTAGTTCGGGCCCGAGGGACGCGTCACCAGAGCGGAATGGGCGAGGCTGGGATGTTCGAACAGAACCCTGGTGTAGGAGCCGAGGACCGCTGCGAGCCGCTCACGCCAGTCGCCGCCCGTCCGTACCGCGCCGAGGTCGACCGAGCCCAGCAACTCCTCCAGGATCGCCGCGTGCAACTCCGCGGTGTTGGCCACGTACACGTACAGCGAGGCAGGACCAGTGTCGAGTTCCTGAGCCAGTCGGCGCATGGTGACGCGCTGGAGCCCCTCGGCCCGCATCAGAGCGACGGCGGTGGCGACGATGCCCTCGTAGGTCAAGGCGGGCTTGGCCGGCCGCTCGCGGCGACTGCGGGGGGCGGGGCTTCGGTGGATCATGCCTGCAGCATAGCGAACATGTTCGTTGTGATCGGGTTTGGTCATGTGCCGCGCATCCATGGCTTCGGGAGATACGGGCACCCCACCTGGTCACGGGATCACCTTGGTCGACGTCGCCGATGTGTGTTCCCAGGGCGGATCCGAGGTCGGCGGCGGACTGCCGGTGGGGACGATCCGCAGGACCGGCCTGGATCGGTCGATATCGGCTGCGCCGACGCCGTGGCGCAAGCCTCGGGCGGCGCATGATCCCGGCAAGGCCCTGCCGGATGTGGCGCTCGCGGTCGCGCCGGGCGGGACTGCCTGGCGGATCTGGGCCTGCTACGAGCCAAGCCATCGATGTCCGGGCCGGTGGCCTCCAACCCGACCGGCTCTCGCCTCGCGGGCACCCTCGCCACAGCGGGAGACGAAGCCCTGGCGGCACTCAGCACGGCGCGCGCCGATGTCCGTGAAGACCGAGGCCAATGCTGTGACCGCCCAGGTTGGTCGTGCCGGTGGTCGTGGCGGTCGGATGTGTGGTGACGCCCGATACGACCGGTGCGGCTGAGGCGTGCGGGTGTCAGCGGAGGTGGACGCCGTCGCCGGCCACCGGACTGCCGGCACGGGTCGACTCCCGTTGCCGCCATGCTCCCGGCGGGTCTCCGTGATGGCGCCGGAAGGCTGCGGCGAACGCGTAGGGCGAGCCGTAGCCGATGACGTCGGCGATTTTCGCCAGGCCCAGCTCGCCGTTGCGCAAGTAGTCGCGGGCCAGGGCCATTCGCCAGTCGGTCAGGTACTGCATCGGGGTCTGGCCAAGCGCGTCTCGGAAGGTTCGCGCGAAGGCTGCCCGGGACAGTCCGCTGATCTCCGCGAGTTCGGGGACCGACCACGGGTGCCCGGCATTCTCGTGCATGGCTTGCAAGGCTGCGTTCAGCCGGGGATCCGCCGACGCCCGGTACCAGCGAGGTGCGGTGGTGCTCTGGCGGAAACTGGTACGGATGGCAAGAACCAGAAGTATGTCGAGGAGTCGGTCCAGCACAGTGGGTTGACCTGGCTCAGGGGAGGCCAGCTCTCGGGACAGCAGGCTGATCACGTCGCGCAGGGGATCGCCGACGGCTGCCGAGAGCGGCAGCACCTGGGGCAGTGATTCGAGCAGGCCGCTGCCGATGTCCCCCGAGAACCGGTAGGCGCCGCACAGGAACACCGTGGCCCGTGGGTCGTCCGAGCGTTCGTCGTGTTCGTGATGAGCCCGGAACTCCTCCGGTTCGAGCCAGTCGGCGCCGGGTTCATGGCCGATGTAGTGATCGGGTCCCCCGCGGACAAGCGTCACGTCGCCCGGAGCGAGCTCCATCGGACTCTGGGAGTCGTCGTCGAACCACAGCCACCCCCGCCCCCGTACGACGGCGTGCACCGCCAGCTGGATGGAGCCCCCCAGCCGCAGCCCCCAGGGAGGCGTGGCCACCGTTCGAGCGAAAACAGCGCCCGAGGCGCGCGCTCTCGCGAGGTGGTCGTGCAAAAGGTCCATGCGCCAAGTGTTGAGCCAGACAATCGCAGCAGTCAACTTTCCGAGCGTATGAAACAAAGAAGTGAGAGGATCACGCATTGATTCGCTCACTTCCCGGTCTCACCATGAAGTCATGACTGATTCACGGCAGACGACACTTGTGCTCGGTGGTACCGGTCGAACCGGATCGCTGGTGGCGCGGAAACTCATCGGGCGGGGCCTGAAGGCGCGCACGGCCTCGCGACACGGCGCCGACGTAGTGTTCGACTGGGACGACCCGACTACGCATGCCCGCGCCCTGGACGGCGTCGACCGCGTGTACCTCGTTACACCCGTCATGCGGGTCACATACGCCGGCCTGGTGTCCGACTTCCTCGATCTCGCCGCGGGAGCGGGGGTGCGGCACGTTACGTACCTCAGTACCTACGGCAGCGACCAGGCACCGCCGGAGGTCGACATCCGGGCCGTCGAACTCGACCTGGCCCGCCGAGGAGCCCTCACCTACTCCATCCTTCGTCCCGCATGGGTGATGCAGAACTTCGTGGACGAACACGTGCCGGTCGTCGAAGGTGCCATCACGCTACCGACCCGCGGCGGTGCGGAGGCCTTCGTCGATGCCGCGGACATCGCCGCGGTCGCGGTGGAGACGCTGGTCGAACCTGACGCCCATGCCGGCGCGGAGTATGCGCCGACCGGCCCCCAGTCGCTCACAGTCAGTGAGGTCGCCGACGTCATCGCCGAGGTGACCGGAGAATCCGTCACCCGCAACGACATCGACCCTGAGGCATGGGTCGGCGGTGCGGTCGCAGCCGGCTTCGTACCCGCCGACTACGCCGTGATGCTCCGCTGGCTGACAGGGACCATCATCTCGGGCAACGGTTCCCGGCCGAACGGCGACATCGAGAAGGTCACGGGCAGGCAGCCGACCACCTTCCAGGACTTCGCCCGGCGGAACGCACACGCGTGGACGCTCCAGGAGGCCAAGTGACCACGCCTACCGACGACTTGAACGACAGCGAGGGCGTCGAGGACGTCGAGGACCTCCAGGACTACGAGGCGTTGGCCCCCTTCTTCCGCATCATCGAGGAAGGACTGGCAGGCTTCGTCGACGGACGGCACTTCTTCGATCTCCTCGCCGAAGACGTGATCTTCGACTACGTGATCTCCGTTCCCGGATACCCGCGACGGGTTGAGGGGCGCCGGGCCGTGGCCGAGCTCTACCGCGACTACGGCAGCACGATGGTGCTGCGGAGCGCGGACGAACTGGCCGTTCACCGGGATCACGAGACGTCGGTGATCGTGCTTGAGTACGCGGTCCATGGGCAGGCGGTCCGAACCCGGCGGGCCTACGACAACCGCTTCGTCTCTGTGATCACCGTCAAGGACCGCAAAGTGACGCACTGGCGGGACTACCTGGACCCCGTCGCAGTCTTCGACGCGATCGGATGGCCTGCGCAGTAACAGTCGACCCGCGGCGGCTCCGGGCTCAACAACGCCCCCACGGAGGGAACCCTGGTGGCGACAGAGCGCGAGAGCCCCGGCGGGATGCGCCACCACTTCCTCGCAGGGCGCGATCCGCCGCCTACGGCCCAAGGAGAGACGGTGGCCCAGGTCCCCCGGTGGACCTGGCCCCGCAGCCAAGGCAGGCCCGTCGTATCCGCACATGCGATCAGCTCGCGTTTCCGCGGAGCGGTGGGTCGGACGAACTCCGAGAAATCGCCCACAGACGACCAGTTGACGGAGCCCGCGGTGTCCCCCGGTTGACTTGACGCCCTCAGGCGGAGAAGTCATCGTAGAGTTAAGACGACCGGTCATTTTGAATCAGCGCGAGGTCTGCCCGCGAACGGCATACGCGGGAGGTTCCGGCGCACGAGCCACCGACCATGAGGGAGTGCCATGTCCACATACCGAGCGTTCGAGGTCACAGGGACGCGGAAGTTCGAACTGGTGGAGCGCGAGGTGCAGGAACCGCCGCTCGGGCATGTGCGCCTGCGGGTGGAGGCATGCGGCGTCTGCCACTCCGACGTGGTGGCCGTCGAGGGCAGGCGGCCCGACCCGTCCTCGCCGGTGGTCCCCGGACACGAGGCTGTCGGTGTGATCGACGAGGTCGGTCCCGGGGTGACGACATGGCGGGTCGGCGAGCGGGTGGGCGTGGGATACCTGGGCGGCCACTGCGGAGTGTGCGACTTCTGCCGGCGTGGCGACTTCGTCAACTGCGCGGACCAGCCGCAGACGGGCAGCGACGTCGACGGCGGCT
Organism: Streptomyces xylophagus; assembly: GCF_000716435.1. Taxonomy (GTDB): domain Bacteria; phylum Actinomycetota; class Actinomycetes; order Streptomycetales; family Streptomycetaceae; genus Streptomyces; species Streptomyces xylophagus. The sequence continues at coordinate 688,597 of NZ_JNWO01000001.1, read as the reverse complement.
ATGCCGAGTCGATGATCGCCAGGGCCAGCGGCCTGGTCCGGATCCCTGACGGGATCGGCTCGATCGACGCGGCTCCGCTGCTGTGCGCGGGACTGACGGTGTTCAGCGCGCTCCGGCAGATTGACTACGTCCCGGGCGCGCTGGTGGCCGTACAGGGTATCGGCGGTCTCGGGCACCTGGGCGTACAGTACGCGAACAAGCTGGGGTTCCGCGTCGCCGCGATCGCCCGCGGCACGGAGAAAGCGGAGTTGGCCAAGCGGCTCGGCGCCGACCACTACATCGACAGCTCCGCCGAGGACGCGGGCGCGCGGTTGCGGGAGTTGGGCGGTGCCGCCGCTGTCGTCGCGACCGCTGCCAGCGGTGCCTCGATGTCACCCCTCGTCTCCGGGCTGGCGCCACGCGGCCGCATGGTGGTCGTCGGTGCCACCGTCGACCCGATCCAGGTGCAGACCATCGACCTGATCTTCGGCACCCGCACCGTGGCCGGAAGCCTGACCGGCAGTTCCATCGACAACGAGGACAGCCTTCGGTTCGCCAAGGCCCGGGACGTCCGCCCGATGACCGAAGTCATGCCGCTCGCCCAGGCGCCCCACGCGTACGAGCGCATGATGTCCGGCGAGGCCCGCTTCCGTATCGTCCTGAATATGGCGGTCTGACAATGAATGAGAACAGCAGCCTCCAGGATCAGACCATCGCCGCGCACGGCGGCCTCGACCGGTGGAACGAGTTCACATCCCTCACCGCGCACCTCCGCAACGGTGGACCGCTGTGGGGGCTCAAGGGGCAGGAAGGTGTCCTCGCCGATACCCACGTCCGCGTCGATCTGCACCGCCAGTTCGCAAGCCACTTCCCGATCAAGGAGGAGGGCCGACGTACTGCCCTCACCTCCAAGCGCGTCGCGATCGAGACCGATACGGGTGAGGTGCTGGCCGAACGGGACAATCCGCGGGACTCCTTCGCCGGGCACGTCCTCGAAACCCCGTGGGACGAACTGCAGTTGGCGTACTTCGCCGGAACCGCCATGTGGACGTATCTGACCGCGCCCTTCTCCTTCACCATGCCCGGCTTCACAACCGAGGAGCTGACACCCTGGGAAGAAGACGGGCAGACGTGGCGGCGGCTGAAGGTGACGTTCCCCGACAGCATCGCGACCCACTCCAAGGAGCAGACCTTCTACATCGGCAGCGACGGGCTGTTCAAGCGGCACGACTACAACGCCGAGATCGTCGCGGGCGGACCGACCGCCCACTACCCCTCGGAATACCGGGAGTTCGACGGGATCAAGGTCCCGACCAAGCGGCGGGTCTACGCCCTCGACGAGGACGGAACGCCCAACCTGGATCTGCTGCTCGTCACCATCGACCTCGACAAGATCACGCTCGAATGACATGCGGTGCACCATGTGCCCCGTCGAGCCCCCTGCTGTCGGCGGCAGGGGGCTCGGTGGCAGCGCCCTCGGGCCGTGGAACTGTGGCGGCGCCCCTGCGCACTCAGGCGAGCAGTGTGCCGAACACGGTGTCGAAGAAGACCTCGTAGGAGGCTTCCGAATGCTCGGAGCGGGCGGAGATGAGCGTTCCCTCCCAGGCATTGAGGATGAACCGGGCCAGCGCCTCCGCGTTCATGGCAGCCGTAATCCGGCCCGACTCCTGCGCCTGGGCGATCGGAGCCGCGAGAGCCTGTGCCCAGCGCTCCAGGCTGACCCGTACCGCCTCACGGATCACATCGCTGTGGTCGGCCATTTCCGTGCCGAAGCCGCCGATGAGGCAGCCACGCGAGTAGTCCCGGCCGGTGTTCTCGTCACGGAGGAATTCGAAGTGCTGCCGCAGGCGCAACAGCGGATCGACCGACGCGTCGCCGAGCTCCGGGAGCCGGCGGCTCTCGCCATACCGTCCCAGGGCCACCACGGCCAGCGCCTCCTTGCTCACGAAGTGGTTGTAGAACGACCCCTTCGGGACACCTGCGCTGTCGGTGATGTCCTTGACCCCCGCCGCGTTGAACCCGCGCGCGTGGAACTGCTCGACCGCCGCGTCGACGATCTCTTCTCGCATACTCCTTCTGCTCACCAGGAGTACCCCTTCGCGGCAATATGACCAACCATCTTAAAACTTTACCATGTGCCCCGACATCGAGGAGATGGGCTCGTCGGGATGGATGTCGGCGATCACGCCGGTTGGGAAGGACTCCAGAGTGTCGATCATGATGTCGAACGGCTCAACGCCCGCGAGCCCCTTCCCCAGCCCATTCACGGGGGCCAACCGGTGTTACAGAGGAGTCCTTCAGCGTGTCGTGCGCGCGTGACGAGCGCGATCAGCTCACGGTCTTGCCTTCGAAGGACAGATGTAGACGACCTCGCCGCCGAGGCTACCCGCCTGTCCAACCGCTTGCGGGGCCTGTTCACGCAGATCCACCCGCACCTAGAACGAGTCTTCGGCCCGCGCATGCAGCACCCCGCCGTGCTCAGGCTGCTGGACCAGTTCAGCTCGCCGACCCGGCTCCGCAAGGCCGGACGCCGACGGCTCATCACCCTGATCCGTCCAAAGGCGCCCAGGATGGCAGCGAGGCTGATCGACGACATCTTCACCGCACCCGACGAACAGACCGTCGTCGTCCTGGGCACGGACGCCGCCGCACTGATCGTCCCCAGTCTTGCCAACTCCCTGCAGTCCGTCCCCGACCAGCGCGAACTGCTGGCCCACCGAATCGAGAAACTGCTGGAGGCCCACCCTTTTTCCAAGGTCCTGATGTCCATGCCCGGCATAGACATCAGCACCGGCGCCCACATCCTCATCGACGTCGGCGACGGCACCGTGTTCTCGCTCACCGCTGACGGAACCATGTCCAAGGTCGCGAGGAGAAGTTCACCGAGGTCCAGGGCACTGCGGCGCGGACGGACATGTGGGCCCCAATGCCGCCCGGCGATGGGGCCCACGCAGCGCGCTCGGTTGTCAGCAGCTGGATGCCGTCTGGATCTCGATGCCGGTCACCGTGAAAGAAGAGGAGAAGTAGACCCCTTCGTTCGGCGCCAGGCAGGTGTAGTACGTGTCGCCGCCGTACAGGTACCTCAGGTACGCCCGGTCGTCATTGCGGGTGTTCCACACGTAGTTGGCGCCCTTGCTCTTCGAGCCGAGGGTTTGGTAGTAGCTGGTCACGTCCTGATACGCGGCGGTGGGCGAGCCCGCGTCCCAGTCGCTGTCGGTGAGATAGAAGCAGACGCGGGGATACACGCATCCGTTGTAGGTACTGGCGCTGGCGGGTGTTGCGGAGAAGACGGCCGCACCGGCAGCCATGGCGAACGCCATGGCGAGAGTCCGTTTGAGGAACGGCATGCGCATGTCTGCCTCTTTCTGTCGAGGAGATGTCACGGTGGGCTGGGGCAAGCACTGGGCCGGAGGCCCGACTCGTCCCGCGTTGCGGACGCCGATCTCGCTGATGACTCCGTTCAGCGGCGTTCCGCGTTGCACACCAAAAGATGCGCCAGGGACCTTGTGAAAATCTTGCGCCCTAGTGCTCTCACTGGATCCGCGCATTTCTCCTGGTCAACGGATTGGCCGTAGGGAGTGCAGGGGGAGTTGGGCATGCGTGGGACGGCCTCGGACAGACAGTCCCGCCAGCGTGTGCCCACGCCTTATGCATGACAGCCCGGCGAGCAGTCCCGTCGTCGTAATTCACGATGTACCGACAAACACCTGGGAACTTGAACTCGAAGAACCCTTCCGGCGGACCGGAGTGCGTTCCGCCCAGGTGGAGACTCGGCAGCGGATGCGCGACTGCATCCGCGGACTGCCCGGACTGCCCGGACCGGTCAGCCGAAAGTACAACTGCCATCCGCCCAACACGCTGGCCACGCCGCCCCACACGACCTGTAGCACCTGCTCTCGCTCTCCCGCAGCCGCTGGGACGGCGACGGCCTCCGTGACGACCTCCAGGCATACGCGGCCGGACAACTCGGCGAGGCAGACGGTGTGTTGATCCTCGACGACATCGGCTTCGTGAAGAAGGGCACTGTCGGACGGACCGAGAACTGCCGGATCAGTGTCTTCGCCGCCTTCACCGCCGCCTGCGGCCACACCCGGATCGACCACGAGCTCTACCTGCCCAAGTACCGGACCGACGACCGGGAACGCTGCCAAGCGGCCCGCATCCCCGACGAGCAGACCTGCGCCGCCAAGGGCAACCCCGCCCGAGACATGATCCTGCGCGTCCTGGGCTTCCGGCTTCCCCCCATCCCATCGCGTGGGTTACCGCAGACTCCGCCTACGGACAGGACTCGCACTTCAGGCCCTTCACCGAAGAGCGCGGCCTCTCCTACGTGGCCGTAGTGCACAAGTAGCAGCACAGGTCCGCGGTCCGCGCACTGGCCATCCCCTCGCCCAGGCTCCGCCTGCGGCGCGGCAGCGTCTGTCGGCGGGGCCGGGAGCCAAGGGTGAACGGCTCTACGACTCGGCCGCCGCCCGCCTGCCTTCAGTGTGGGAATTCGACGGCAACGAGCCTATCCAGCAGGGGTGGATGGTGGTCCGCCGGTCGCCTCACGCTATCGACGTCATGGTCGAGAGGCCACCTCGGTGTCGGGCGGCGACACTCGATCCATGTCGCTGCCTCCGTGTCGGCCGCGGGACGGGTGGCGAGTGCCACAGAGCGGCGCTGGAGATGACCGGTCGGGAATCCAGCGAGCTGAACTCCCGTATGAATGCCCTCACTTCGCGCGGCCGTGCCAGTGCCCGGTGAGCGAAGGGCACCAGTCATCCAGTCATCGGCAAGGGCACACGCGATCAGAAGCGGCTCTTGACTGATGAGTACAGGGTTTCCACGCTGCGCCGGGTTCCGTCGCCCCCGCCGATGAAGTTCGTTCGGGGGTTCGGGGGTTCAAGGGGAGGGTACTGCCGTCCGCGCGAGGTACACGAACGTACGCGTTGCCGGTGTGCATGCCGACCATATGCAACTCATGAGCCCGCCGACCAGGGCTACTTGCCCAGGAGCACCCGGCGGTCGATCACAACCTCGCACAGGCCCCAGCCCCGGTAGCCGTGGCCGGGAGGGTGGCCACTCTCCCGGTACGGATCGTCATCGCTCCCACCGCCAGACACGAGCAGCGTCCCGCGCCCCTGCCCTCGTCGCTTCCCGTCGGCCCCGGCTGTCCCCCGTACAGCCGGGGCCTTCTCATCGCACCGACCCAGCACCCTGCCGCAAGCCGCGGAGCAGGCGCTCCCCCACCTGTTCCCCGTCGTCGGCGCGAGGGTCAACCCCGCCCTCAAGGCGGCCCTGTTCGCTACGTGCGGGAGGTCAGTAGGAGCCGGTGGAGCCCTGCCAGATCTGCGCGCCGCCGTCGTACATGCCCTTCGCGAACGACTTCACGTTGATGTCGTTGACCATCTTGGTGTAGCAGCCCGTGGCGCCCTGAGGCACGGAGCAGGTGTACTCCTTGCCGTCGCTGGTGCGGTGGACGGTGGCCCACGGTGTGGACTGGTCCTGCGGGACATAGGGAGCGTGCGATATGCGGGCCCAGGCCGCACGGCAGCTGGGGCTGTAGCGCAGTTCCACGTAGGCCGGGCCGAGCCACACGGCGCCGTTGGAGGGTGTGATGGCGTCGCTCTGACAGTAGGCGGCGGGATCCTTGCCCTCGCACGAGGATCCGTAACAGCCGGCGGCGCTCGCCGGAGTGGCGATCGCGGTTCCCGCCGCGGCGAGGACGAGGACCGTCACCGATGCGCCCCAGTTGCGAACTTTCATGACCTGTCTCCTCGTCAACGTCCCTTATGCGTACGGCAGTTGGGTTGGCCGTCCGCCTGACGACCACTCATGTGAGGATCTAGGATGCATCTTGCGAAAATCTTGCGATGGAGGGTTGTTGAAGCTCCTTCTGCTCGGCCAGATGCACTTGCTCGCCGCGCACAGCGAGTGGGATCTGGGGCAGCCACGCAGGCGGGCGGTCCTGGCCGCGCTGGCGGCGGACGCCGGACGGCCCGTGGCCGTGGAGACGCTCATCGATCGGCTCTGGGACGGCGATCCGCCCGACGGCGCGCGCTCGGTGGTCTACTCCCACGTCAGCCGCTTGCGACGGCTGTTGGACGAAGCTGCGGCCCAGGAGAGCGGCGCGGGGGCCGAAAGCCCCTCACTCCGTCTGGGGAAGGTGTCCGGCGGATACGTGGTGAAGGCGGACGACGATGCTGTCGATCTGACGCGGTTCCGTGTTCTCGTCGCGCGCGGTCGCAAGCCCACGTACTCCGACTCGGAGCGTGCCGAGTTCCTCGAACAGGCGCTGCGTCTATGGCGCGGCGCCGCGCTGGAGGGACTGCCCGGAGGCTGGGCCGAACGGATGCGGGCGGCCTGGGCTCAGGAACGGATCGAGGCGGCGTGTGCCTGGGCACAGGTCTGTCTGCGCCAGGCCGGCTCGGACAAGGTGCCCGAACTGCTGCGGCCCCTGCTGGCCGACCACCCTCTGTCCGAGCAGCTGGCCGCGGCCTTGATGCGCTCGCTCGCGGCCGCCGGCTCCAGCGCGGACGCGCTGCACGTCTACACCGGAATCCGCGAACAGCTGGCCGACGAGCTGGGTCTCGCGCCCGGGCCCGAACTGCGGTCGGTGTACGAGGAGTTGTCCAGCAGAACGCCGGTGCCGCAAAGGCCGGCCGTCACGCCTGCCGCACTGCCCGTTCCGGCCCAACTGCCCATGGACGTCCGTCCCTTCACCGGGCGTGACGAGCAACTCGCCGACCTGACCCGGGTCCTGCTCGGCGAGGGCGTCGTCGAGGGCGCCACCACGGCGATCGTCTCCGCGGTCCTGGGCACCGCGGGTGTCGGCAAGACCGCGCTCGCGGTGCACTGGGCACACCGGTCACGGGAGGCCTTCCCCGACGGACAGTTGTACGTCGACCTCAGGGGCTACGACCCGCACCAACCGGTCTCCGCGGCCCAGGCGTTGACCGGCTTCCTGGCCGCCCTCGGCGTGCCCCGGCCGGAGATCCCGCTGCGCCTGGAGGAGCGGGCGGCACGCTACCGCCCGGCCCTCGACGGACGCCGACTGCTGGTGGTCCTGGACAACGCCGCCTCCGCCGCCCAGGTCAGGCATCTGTTACCGGGCAGCCCCGACTGCCGGGTGCTGATCACCAGCCGGGACTCACTGAGTTCACTCGCGGCGGTACACGGGGCGCACCGCGTGGTGCTCGACGCGCTCTCCCGCGCCGAAGCCGTTCAGTTGCTGCGGGTGCTGATCGGTGAACAGGTCGACGCGGAGCGCATCGCCGCCACGGAGCTGGCGGAGCAGTGCGCGCGGCTGCCGCTGGCCCTCAGAGTGGCGGCGCAGTTGGTGCTGTCCAGGCCCACCGAGGCACTCCCCCGGCTGGTGGCCGAACTCCGGGACCATCAGCGGCGGTTGGACCTGCTGGACCTGGGCGACGATCCCCGGGTCGCCGTCCGTGCCGTCTTCTCATGGTCGTGCGCCCGCCTCGCCGACCTGCCCGCCCGCCTCTTCAGACTCGTCAGTCTGCACCCCGGACCCGACATCGACGCCCACTCGGCCGCCGCGCTGGCCGACGAGCCCGTGGACACGGTGCGGCAGGCCCTCGACGTGCTGGTCCGCGCGCACCTGCTCAACCGGACCCCGGCCGGCTGGTACGCCATGCACGATCTGCTGCGGGCCTACGCCGCGGAGCTGACCGCCCGGCACGAGACGCCGGCCGAGCACCATGCCGCGCTCACCCGGCTGCTCGACCACTGCCTTGCCACCTCCGCGGCGGCCATGGACGTCCTCTACCCCGCCGAACGCCACCTGCGCCCCGCCGTCGAGTACTCCGGCGCCGGACTGCCACCACTGCGCACGGCGGAGGAGGCGCGCGCCTGGCTCACCGCCGCGCAACCCACCCTGGTGGCGCTGTGCTCGCGCACCACCGAGCCCGGCCCGTCCGGACACACGGTGCGCATCGCCACCACGTTGCACCGCCACTACGAGCGCTCAGGGCACTACACGGACGCCCTGACCATCCACACGCACGCCCTGCTGGCCACCCGGTCGGCGGGCGACACGCGCGGCGAGGTGGACGTCCTCGCCTGCCTCGGCGCCGTCCACCGGCGGCTCGGCGACTACGACAGCGCGCGCCAGCTCCACGACACCGCTCTCGCTCTGTGCCGCGACACCGTCCATCCGGTCGGCGAGGCCCGGCACCTCACGAACCTGGGTGTCCTGTTCGAGTTGCGCGGGCGCTACCGGCAGGCCGCCGAACACCACGAGCGAGCGGTGGCGCTCTTTCGCTCGGCCGGCGACGCACCCGGCGAAGCGGATGTCCTCAACAACCTCGGCATCGTGTTGGAACTACTGGAGGACTTCACGGCATCGGCCGAACGCTACGAACGAGCCCTTGAGTTGTACCGTGCCGCACACCACCCCTTCGGGGAGGCCAGTGCCCTCGGCAACCTCGGCATCCTCACGGCACGGCAGGGCGACCACGCGGCGGCAGCAGGCTACTTCGAACGGGCACTGACACTGTTCCGGCGGCTCGACAACGCCGCCGGAACCGGACACGCGCTGTCCAACCTGGGCAACGCACTCAGCGCTCTGGGCCGCCACCAAGAAGCGGCCGAACACCAGCGCGAAGCCCTGAGACTGTTCCGCGACACCGGCGAGCGCTACGGCGAGACCGGCGCCCTCAACGGCCTCGGCGAAGCCCTGCACGGCCTCGGACAGGCCACCGAGGCGCTCCAAGCACACGCCGAGGCGCTCGACGTCGCCCGTGAGATCGAGGAACAGGAAGAACAGGCCCGCGCCCACCTCGGAACAGCCGCCGTCCTCCGGGACACCAACGAACCGGACAAGGCCGCCGACCAACTGGGCAAAGCCCTTGACCTCTACTCCGCGCTCAACTCCCCCCGCGCCCAGGACATCCGCAAGATGCTCGACACACAATGACCCGCCCACCGTGCCGGAACGGGCACGAACGGACAACGCCCACCCCGTCAACCGGCCGGGCCCGCACCGCCACTGCCACGAGCCTGTCCGCTGATCGTTCAGAGCTTGACGGCGGCGGAACAGTTCCCAATGCCCGTCCGGCAGATACGGACGGACCACAGCGAGCGGGCTCCCGTCACGTACTGGTCGGCGGATGTACAGACCATGTCGCCGTACCACCGCCAACTGGTGTCGTCCGTGTCCTTCACCTGGAAGCGGGCGCAGTGACCATCGGTGAGAGGGTCATGGGCGTGGAGCGACCAGTCACCGTTCCCGACATAGGTGGCCGACCCTGCGGCGCCGGTCGTACTCAGGTCGTACGACAACGCCTGCGCAGGAACAGCCGAGAAACCGATGACAGCGGCGGCGGCCGATACGGCGACCACGGCCGGCCTTTTCAGCACCGAAGTCCACGTCCTGACTTTCACAACGCATCCCCTTCGCTGGGTACTTCACTGTTGGGTGCCTCGCGTCCGCTCACGATCAACTCGACGGCCACGTCACGAGAAGGCTGCTGCACGTCGCGGGGTTCGATCGGATCCGGATGGCCGTCAATGTGACCGATGCGTCGTTGTGCACACATCCGTGCAAGGTCGTCTCAGCAGCCGCAGGTGGGGCACTCACCACCACCGCACTCGCGGCCGCGAACGCCGCCCACCCTGCCACTGTCTTCCTCATGCTCATGCTGGCTCTCCCCGTGACGTCGTACATCCCGACGCCAAGGTCTGCTGACGTAGGTCTCTTTGGAAGACAGGGGGGCTGGCCCCCGGAACACGACCGTGCGTGTTTGGCGACGCCAACGCTGAACCATCGGCCTTGCGAAAACCTTGTGCACCGGCCGGGGCGAACGCGCGGTCCACGACCCGGCGTTGGGTGCCCAGGCCGGAGTCGTGTTCCGTGCCGCGTCGGACGAACAGTGGATTTACGCCGAACCCCCGGACCAACGACGGAACTTGTCGTGGTCGTGGTCGTAGCCACGACCGGCAAGCCCCGCATCCGCGAGAGGGACGCCGATGGCGTCGATGATCAGGGGGTGTTCGCTGCCCGTCCTGCCCAGGTCGACAGGACCTCGTTCAGCCGGGGGTCAGGGGGCGATCCCCACGCCGTCGATCCGGCTCCATGCCCGCTCCTGTGCCGCGGTCATGGCGGGCCAGGCGAGCCCGCCCGGCCGGGGCCGGATCCGTGAGGCATACGGCGCCGGGTGGAAGGCCGGGTCGTAGAAGCATCCGCTGCCGTACTTTTGATCGAAGGCTTCGCAGGACGCCGCGACCGAGCGCGGGGTCGGCTTGCGTCCGTGGCGCACCCAAGTGTCCAGAGCTGCAATGGAGTTGGCGTACTCGGAGTCGCTCAGCGCGCTGTGCTCGGTCTCCTTCGTGAAGGTCTGGACGAGGTTGCCGCCCCTGCCTGCGCCCTGGAGTGTGGCACGGTAGGCCGCCTCGTGCTCGACGAAGGCCGTCGGATCGTCGATCGCGTGCAGGGTGAGGACAGGGATGGAGACCTTGCCGGTCAGGTCGCTGTCGTAGGAGAGGTCGCGGCGCGCGGTGGGGTCGGCCGAGAACCGTTCGACACCCGCGTTGAGCGCCTTGTCGTCGTGTGAACCCGAGTACCACACGCCCCGGTTGCTGAAGGGATTGCGGCCGCCGAGCCGGGTCGACACGATGTCGCGGAACGTGAAGGTCGCGAACCGCAGATGTGACTCGATCGCTCGCTCCGGGATGCGGGTGACGGCGAGGATGTCGTCGAGGTTGCGCTGCTGCAGCGCGGTCCGCTCCGCGGGGTCGGAGGCGAATCCCGTGCACTCCTGCAGGCGGGCGCGGAGCCCGGCGCTCGTCATGGTGGAGTCCGCGCGCAGTCCCTGCCACAGCGGGTACTGCGGTTCAGTCGGGCGGGGGTGGTTGTGGCAGTAGTACTGGTAGACCACCCGTAGGTCGACGCGGTAGTCGTAGCCGCGCGAACCGCCGCCGAGGACGCCGCTCGTCAGCAGCGCGCCGTCGTAGGCGCCGGACCGTCTGCCGTACGTCTCCGCGACCTTGGCGGCGACGTCGCCGCCCCAGGACTGGCCGTGCACGTAGGTCCGCTTCGGCTTGCCGAACTCCGAGACGAACAGTCTGCGCACGTTCTCGGTGTCGGCGGCGGCCATCCGGGTCCCGTAGCCACCGCGGCGGTAGGACGAGCCGGCCCAGGCGTACCCCTCCTCGACCATCACCGCCCAACGCTGCAGGTCGTCGGTGCTGCGTGACGGGTCCGAAGAATCGCCGAGATCGGGACCGCCGTGCGCGTGCACGACGAGCGATCCGTTCCAGCGGGTCGGAACGGCGATCGCGTAATACGCCCCGTTGGTGTCCTGGCCGGTGTAACAGGTCGCCTTCCCGACCAGGTTGGGCGGGCAGGCGGCCACCGCGGGCTGCGCGGTCCACGCCTGGGGCGCGGGGGCGTTGCCGAGCGTGCCGAGCAGTGCCGCGGCGAGGGCGGCGGCCAGTACTGCCCGCCGGTAACGAGGGGACGAGAGTCGTCGTCGTACCGGTACGGGCGGGTCAAGTGTCCTCACGGGAGCGGCTCCTATGAATTCGCTGTGCGAAGTTGCCCTGCGATCCGTGATGTTAGGAAGCGCCGCAGATGGGGACTACCCGTCGATCATTGCGTTCATAGTGTTCGCCCGCGCCGCCTGAGGTGCCCCGCCTGAGCCGCGTCGGATCCGCTGACCTCGCCAGCAGAAGGATCAGAGGGCCCGTCGGGGTTGCCGGCACAGAGGCGGGTGGGTCAGTGGTCGGTTGTGGTGGGCGCGATCTGCTGCATGAGGCTGATCAGGTCCGGGGCGACCCACTCCTCGGCGATCTTGTGTCCTTCGATGCGGTAGACCTCGACGCTGCGGTAGGCGACCTTCCGGCCGGTCGCCTCGAACTGCTGGAATGTTCCCAGGTGGGTTCCCTGGAAGGTGACCAGCACCGTGACCTTGTCGCCGGCGCCGAAGATGTCCTGGACGTCGATCTTCAGGTCCGGGAAGGCGTCCAGCATGGCCCGGGTGCTGGAGCGCCAGATCTCCCGGCCGTGCAGGGGGTCGGGGCTGCCGGGGACGTTGGCGATGAAGTCCTCGGCCATCAGTTCCGTCGCCGCGTCGAGGTCGCCGCGCTCCACGCACTGGTACGCCGTGCGCAGCAGGGCCACGTTCCGGTCGACGGTGGTGGTCATCTCGATGTCCTTTCGGAGGTGGAGGCCCCGGGATGGTGATCGCCCGGGAGCCGGTGCCCTTCAGTGAAGACCATGACGTCGCGGCAAGGTCAAAGGGATGGGTCGCGGCCTTCCGCCGGGGTCGGAGGCGCCGGTCACCGCGTGGCCGTGTGTGCTTGACCTTGCCGCAACGTCATGGTTTTCACTGGTCGCATGCGAATCGGCGAAGTCGCAGCGCTGGTCGGGGTCACCCCGCGGGCCGTGCGGCACTACCACCATCTAGGGCTGTTGCCCGAGCCCCAGCGGCGCGGCAACGGCTACCGCGACTACGGCCTCCGAGACGCCGTCCTGCTCGCCCGCATCCGGCGTCTGACCGAGCTCGGCGTCGGGCTCGACGAGGTACGGGACGTCCTCGCGGACGCCGAAGGCCATGACCTGAGGGAGGTCTTGGAAGAGCTGGACGCCGACCTCGCACGACAAGAGGCCGATATCCGGGAGCGGCGGACGCGACTGGCTTCGCTGCTGGTCCAGGCGCAGGACGGATCACTGCTCCCCGAGGGACCGGTGTCGCCCGAGCTCTCCGACCTGCTCGCCGCCCTCGGCGACCTCCGCGACCTCGGTGACTCGCCGATGGCCGTGAAGGACCGCGAGCACCTGGAGTTCCTCGACGCCGCGACCCCCAAGGAGAGGAGGGTTTCGCTGATGGCGGCGCTGCAGGAGATGCGCGAGCACGCCGGACAGGTCTACAGCCTCCTGGACGGCCTCGCCGGACAGGAGCCGGACGGCCCGCACGTGGCCCGAGCCGCCTCAGCGCTCGCGGCCCTTCTGCCCGACAGCCTGGCGACACACATTCCCGGCACAGACGCCCACGGCCTGGCCGAGGCCCTCTACGAGGACCTGGCCCCGGCCCAGGCGGCGGCCGTCCACCGCGCGCTCGAACTCGTCAAGCGCCGACAGGAAGGACCGGCATGACCACCGGCAAGACGACCTCGACTCCCCCGGCGGCCCGGCCGCAGCCCGCCGCGCCCGCGCCACAGGAGCACACACGATCCGTAACCTCGTCCGCGGCGCGGTTCCTCTCGCACGAGCGCCGGGTCATGGAAAGCCTGATCCGATGGGTCGCCCGCCGGCCACACGGCACCAAGGGAGCGGACGCGGTCTTCACTCACGGCCGGGACCAGGCCACCACCATGTACGGCCTCACCTTCGCCTGCGTGGTCGAGACCGTCGCCCTGTCCTACCTGCTCGCCGACTGGCCCCTCATCCACATCGCACTCCTGGTCGTGGACGTCTACACCGTGCTGTTCGTCCTCGGCCTGCACGCCGCGTCCCGCACCCGGCCGCACGTCCTCGCCGGCCGCATCCTGCGCATCCGCCAGGCCGCCGGCATCGACATCCGCCTCCCCCTCGACCAGATCGCCTCCCTCCGCCGCGACACTCGCTTCACCCACGAGAAGAAGCCCGGCGAACTGAACCTCCCCGTCGGATCACAGACCTCCCTCACCCTCCAACTCGCCGAACCGGTCAACGCACCCACGTTCCTCGGCGCGACCCGCCTCGTCACAGTGATCAGGTTCCACGCCGATGAACCGAAAGCCCTCTACGACGCCGTCACGCAGGCACGAACCACGCGCGAACCCACCCCGGAAACGGCCCCGCAGCCCTGACAGCGAACCGTGCCTAGCGCGGCCGGTCGTCTTCAGGATGGGGTGATGATCCTGTCCAGAACGGAAGTGCTCCGCAGAGGCCGTCAGCCGGACGTGCCCTCGCGTTCCGCCGTCAGCCGGCCGTCCGCGCCGAGGACACCGCCGTGCGGGCCGCGCTTTCGACCGCCGCGATGCCGCCCGCCATCGTCGCGTTGCCGTCGGAAAGGACCGCGACGAGGTAGTGGTGTGTTCCCGAGGTGACTTCTCCGACGCTGTTGATGTCCCACAGGTTGGTGGTACTGCGTTGCAGCCAGCCGTTCTTGAGCGCCCATCCTGAGTCGGAGGCCGCCGAGACGCCCCATGACTGGTCGGCGGCGATGCGGGTCATCAGCGTACGGATGTAGTTCCGGGACGTCGTGGTCAGTACGGACCCGCTCGCGGACGAGGTCGTGCCGTCGGCGAACACCGCGCGCAGCAGGCGGATCTGGTCGGTCACCGTGGTGCGCGTCAGTCCCCACATCCCGCCGGCCCCGCCCACGGTCGAGGACAGGCCGAGGCGCTTGTTCACCGCCTCCAGTCCGGGTGCCAGGCCTATCTCCCGCCAGAGCGCGGTCGCCGCGTCGTTGTCGCTGTGCTCGATCATCGCCTCGGCCTGGGTGCGTTCCTGCTGGGTGAGGCCACGTCCGGCGTCCTGTGCCTGGAGGAGCAGCGTGGCGAGGATGTCGACCTTGATGATGCTGGCCGTGTCGTAGGGGACGTCCTTCCCGCGCACTTGTGGATTCCGGGTGGGGTGGTCCAGGTCCAGCACGGCGGTCGTCACGCGCGCCTCGCTCGTCGCAGTCGCCTGTGCGGTGCCGGCCCCGGAACCCTCCGACGGCCCGGTGACGGCTGCCGCGGCCGGAGCGATCGAGCCGACCGCTAGGAGGGTGACCACGGAGCCGGTGAGAAGCGCCGCGCAGAGGCCGGCACGCCTGCCGTGTCGGCCGGGCGTGCTCGCGCTCTGCGTGGTCGCACGGGAATTCGGGCGGTACGGCATGGGGCCTCGGCAGTTCGGGGGGCAGGGACACGGAGCTGCGAACGTAGACGAGGCGACGGTTGCGTGAAGTGACCAGTGCCACGAAAAGGCACCAATCGCGCGATTTGTGAGGATAGCCACAGCACCTGGACCGCCTGGGATTGACCTGGGCATACGGCGGAGCCCCCGCGCACACGGAGACCTCCGTACGTCTGGGGCAGGGCGTCACGGCTTGCGGGCAAGACCGCCGTGTTCGCCGATCGGCTCCGGGGCCGGGGAGGCGGTGGCGTCCGGGCGCCAGAGGGGGACCGAGACGACTCCGGGGTCTATCAGGTCGAGGCCGTCGAAGAAGGCCGTGATCTGATCGACGGTGCGCAGGTTGTAGGGGACGGCGCCGCTTTCGTTGTAGGCGTCCTGGGCCTGTTCGAAGACCGGGTCGATGCCCTGCGAACCGTCGTTGATGGAGAGGTAACTGCCGGACGGCAGTGCGTCCATGAGGCGGGTGACGATGGAGCGTGCCTGGTCGGGGTCGGCGACGTGACCCAGGATGTTGCTGAGGATGAGGGCGGTGGGGCGGGTGAGGTCCAGCGTCTCGGCGGCGGCCGCCAGGATGCGATCCGGTTCCGTCACGTCGGCGGCGACATAGGCGGTCGCCCCCTGCGGGGTGGAGTCGAGCAGAGTACGGGCGTGCGCGAGGACCATCGGGTCGTTGTCGACGTAGACGATCCGGGTCTCGGGGGCGATCCGCTGGGCGACTTGATGGGTGTTGTCAGCGGTCGGCAGGCCAGTACCGACGTCCAGGAACTGGCGGATGCCCGCCTCGGAAACCAGGTAGGTGATGTTGCGGCGCAGGAAGGCGCGGCTGCTGCGGGCGATGGTGACGATGCCGGGGAATACGGCGGTGTATGCGTCGCCGGCCTCCTTGTCGACGGGGTAGTTGTCCTTGCCGCCCAGCCAGTAGTTCCAGATCCGGGCGGAGTGCGGCACCGATGTGTCGATCTTCTGATGTGCCGCCGGTCCGGGCGTACTTGCTTGGTCGGGCATGGGCAGCGTCCGTCCTTCAGCCGAGGCAGGGGATGTCCGCCGCTCAACTTACGTCCCAACGGCCCTGCTGTGTACGCCAGTTCATCGTTTCGGTGGGTTCGAGCACCGGTTCGCCTGCCTTACTCCGGCTGGCGGCCCCCTGCCCCTGGCGCCCCCGGCGGTGCCAGGGTGGACCGCATGGATACGGACGAACTCGACTGGAACCGGGCGCTGCGCGAGCAATGGGAGGTGCACTGTGAACATCAGCTCCGCGCCCGGCTCGACGGCGTGCTCGCCGCGCGCAACGCGGCGCATTTCGGCGCGCCGACGGCGTCGTACGAGAGCTGGGAGTACGCGAGCAGCGCGGCCACCGCGCTCGACCAGATCGAGACCCAGCTCGACATCTGGCTGACCGGGGTGCGCGGCCTCGGCGATGCTGGACGCCGGGTACCAGTCGGCGAGAAGGAGCCCTTCCCCGACGCGCCCACGACCGATCTCGTGCTGCGCATCCATCGCGAGCTGATCCACCACCTGTCCGAGGTCTGCCTGCTGCGCGACCTCTACCTGCAGACGAATCCCGCTGCGAAGGGAGCACCCCGGTGAGCCGCCACGTCCAGGTCACCTTCGACGCCCACGACCCGCGAGCACTGTCGTCCTTCTGGCGTGACGTACTGGGCTACGTCCACCCGGGCCCGCCCGGAGTCGACCTGCCCGAGGACGCCAACCCCCTGGCCGCATGGGACGACTTCCTCGCGCGGGCCGGCGTACCGCAGGAGCAGCGCAATACGAGATCGGCCATCGAGGACCCGGAGGGGCACGGCCCACGGCTGTTCTTCCAACAGGTGCCGGAGGACAAGGTCGCCAAGAACCGTGTCCACCTCGACGTCCGTGCGGCTCCCGGACTGCGGGGAGAGGAGCGGATGGCGGCGCTGGAGGCCGAGTGCGACCGGCTCGTGGCGCTGGGGGCAACGCGGGTACGTCGCGCCGAGCCCGCTCCCCCGATGAGCGCCGGCTTCATCGTGATGACCGACCCTGAGGGCAATGAGTTCTGTCTGGACTGAGGCGGCTCAGCTGTAGTTGCGGAAGCCGTCACAGCGCGCTGCGCCCCAGCGGCACAACAGCCGTCGGGAACCGTAAGGCATCGCGCGGTGGTGGACATTACTGTGCATGGACGCTGATGAACGGGGCGAACAGCTGGAGCGGCTGTTCCGACGGACCTACCGCCGGGTGATGGCGTACTGCCTGCGCCGGACCGGCGAGGCAGCGGCACCCGACGTGGTGGCCGAGGTGTACGGGGTCGCCTGGCGCCGACGACGGCAACTGCCCCCGGGCGACGAGGAAGCGGTGCTGTGGCTGCTCGGCATCGCTCGCCGGGTCCTGGCCAACCAGGCCCGCAGCCAACGCCGTTGGGCCCGGCTGCTGCTACGGGTGGCCGAACGCGCCGACCCGCCGCACACCGTCCACCACCAGCATGACGGGGGCGACGATCTCGCGGCGGCCCTGGCACAGGCGTCGGACGCCGATCGGGAGCTGCTGCGCCTCGCCTACTGGGACGACCTCTCCCGGCAGGACATCGCGACCGTCCTCGGTATCTCCGTCGGCGCCGTCGACACCCGCCTGCACCGCGCCAGACAACGCCTGCGCGAACGGCTCGGCGCGTCGAGCGGCCACCAGGATCCGACCAAGGAGACGAACCATGCTGAGCGATGACGAACTCGACCGGATGCTGCGGGACAGCGATCCGGCTCCCGACGAGTCGCCGACGGACCCCGACTCGCCGACCGCCGCAGGCATCCTCGCGCGGGTTCGCCGGAGCGCGCGGCAGCGGCGCAGGCGCATCATGATCATGGCTCCGGCGGTGGCGCTGACCGTCGCCGGCGTGACCGCGGGGACGTATGCGTGGGTGGCCGGTGACGGCAGGGGCCACACCCTCGACTCGACGGGGCTGACGTGCGACGGCCCCCAACAGGGCGACGCCGTGGTCGGCTTCGATCCCGGCACCGATGATCCGGTTCGCACGTGCCGGCAGCAATGGCAGGAGATGTTCGGCCAGCCGGCGCCCGGCACGCTGACCGCCTGCGTCGACAGCTCGCGGCAGGGTTCCATCGTCGTGTACGCCGGGGGCCGCGACCAGTGCGGACGCCACCGCGCGGACCCCTATCTCGGCCCGACGAGGGAGCAGTTGGGCCTTTCTCTCTTCCGCGCCGGCATCAAGGAACACTTCGCCGGGCGCACCTGTGTCCCGTACTCCGAATTCAGGAAGGTCGTCGGCCAACTCCTGGCCAAGCACGACCTCACCGGCTGGAAGAGCGGCCACCTCCAGAGCGCCGCCAAGGAACCGGAAGGAGCCTGCGCGGAGATCAGCTACTACGACGAACCCGAAAAGACGATCTGGCTCGGGGACCACACAGCCGGCGACCCCCTCCCCTGGCCGTAGACCGGCAGCGCTCACACCCCGCGAAGAGCGAGCGACGGTGGCTCGCATGTCCGTCGGACTCCCTCTCGTCCACCCCTTCCGCCTGGCCGGGAGCGTGAGGGGCGACTCCCGGCCAGGCACCTGCCGTCGACCCGCGCCGTCGGCCTGGGGGGACATCGGCTGCGGCGTGAATGTCGACCGCTGGTAGCCAGAGTGCGTTCCCGGTGGCTTCCTGTCGCGACCCGTTCCGATCAACGGACCGGCCGCCATGGATGCATCTCACCGCGCATGGCGTTCCGGCAGGAGGACGGGAACGGCCGCAGGTCGGGCCCGGTGACGCGGCTGTGACGGTGTGGTGACTGTGGGCCCTGCACAGTCGGCGGCATGCGAAAGCACGGATGCAGGCAATGACCGCCCGGATCATCGAACCCATGGGCGACGCGGCCCAGTGGGCGGCGGTGGGGCCGGACGGCTCCACGCCGTCCGCCGAGGTCGTCATCGCCGACGAGACGGTCGTGGTCGGCTACGGCCCCGACCGGCGCGGCTCGAAGGTCTCCGCGACGCCACTGGCCGACGGGCACCGCCTGCGGCGGGAACTCCCGCCGGTGGACCTGAGCGGGTTCACCGAGCTCCGGCTGTCCGTCCGGGCCGATCGCCCGGCAGGCTACGGCGGTCTCCCCTTCTTCCTCGAACTCCGGGTCGGGTCGGCGGCGACCCCGGTCGACGACCCGGCGAACACCTGGCACCGCCTGCTGCCCGTGAAGGCCGCCAACCGCTGGGAGACCGTCCGGCTGAGCCTCGACGACCTCACCGCGGCCGGTGCCCTGACCCAGATGCAGTTGCGCTGCCTCGGCGGCACCGGATTCACCGCCTACATCGACGACGTGATCGCGGTCGCGCCACAGCCGTTCGCCGATGCCGACCGTGCCTTCGCCGAGCGCCTGGCCGGCATCGAGGTCGGTGGCGCCGCCGTGCCCGTGACCGTACGCGCGGCCGGCGAGCCGCCGTCGGCGGCGCCGTCACTCGACGTCGTCCAGTTTGACGTGCGCTACGCGTACGACCGTGTGGTGGACGCGGTCGTCGCCCGTGATTTCACCAGCACCGGCTCTCGGCAGGCGATTCCCGGCGACCCCTACGACATCGACTACGCCGTCACACCGGTCGCCGCCACGCGTGCCGACCAGACGGCTCTGCTCGAAGCGGTGCTGGACCGACTGTCCCCCGTGGACGAGCTGACCGCGGACGGTGAGCGGCTGCCGACCCGTCTCGTGTGGATCCCCGGTCCGAACCGGATCGGCGGCTTCCTCACCGAAGTTCCCGCCCTCACCTACCGGGTGAGTGTCCGGCGCACCCCGCCGGCCGTCCCGCCGGTCCGTCCGGTCGACGACCTGCTCGTCACCTCAGACCTCTTGGAGATCGTATGACCACGACCCTCGCCAACACCCGCAGTCGGCCGGTCGAACTGCACCTGAGCTCCGGCGTGGTCGTCGTCGGACCGCTCGATCGCGTGCCCTGCGACACCGAGGATCTCGATCTCGGCCAGGTACGGGCACTGTGCCGCACCGGCGTCCTGGTCGTGCACACCGTGGCCGACAAGCCGGTCCGCCACCCCCGCAAGCGCGGCTGAGAGCAAGGAAGGAGAACCCTACGATGGCCTTCAACATCGGCGTCAACGTCATCGAGACCGACGGCACCGAGGCGCCCACGGTCACGGGTGCCGCCGTCTCGGTCGGCGCGTTCAACGTGCTGACCCAACGCGGCGTGCCCAACACACCGGTACGGGTGACCAGCTTCGTACAGTTCGTGGCTCAGTTCGGCAGCTACTTCACCGCTGGGCTGGGTGCCTACCTGGTGAAGGGGTTCTTCGACAACGGCGGTCAAACGGCGTACGTCAACCGGGTTGTCGACCCGACGCTCAGCGCCGCCGACGCGGTCGCGAGCCGGACGCTGCCCGACACCGGCGGCACCAACACCCTGCGCATAGAGGCCGGTTACCGCGGACAGGCCGACCCCGGTGTGTGGGGTCGCGGGCTGTTCGTGCGGACGGCGCTCAGCTCCTCGGCGTCGAGCCGGCTGCGTGAGTCGGCACCGGCCACGATCACCGGCTCCGCGCTCGCCGCCACCGTCAACATGTCCTCGCCGCCGACGCTGTCGGTCAAGGTGGACGGGGCGAGCACGCCGACCGCGCTCACGTTCACGAGCACCGACTTCGCCAACCCGGCCGCCGCCACCCGGCAGGAGATCCTCAACGCGATCAACCGGCAGACGCACCTGCTGGTCGCCTCGCTCAGCGGCGGCAACGCGCTGGTGCTCACCTCCACCGGTGAGCGGGCCGCGGTCGGCGGCGGCTGGACCGGGCTCCAGATCACCGCGGACGCCACGGCGCTCGGCTTCACCCTGATGGCCAACCCGGTGCAGGGCACGCCGGTCGCGCTGAGCGCGGGCGGTACAAAACTGGCCAGGCCGGACGGGTTCGACGTGGGTGACGCCCTGATCGTCGCCGACACCACCACCACCGTCCGGGTCCGGTTGCTCTCCGTCGATCCGGCGAGCGGCGCCGTCACCTGGGCGCCGGATCTGCCCAACCCCGGTGCGTTCACCGACCTGCGCGCGGTCACCGTGTCCAACGCCGAGTTCGACCTGACCATCGCGCACGGCACCGGTGACACCGACCACGCCGTCGAGACCTACACCGGGCTGTCGATGGAGCAGGGCGTCGCCAACTACGCGCCCACCGTGCTGAACAACCCGCTGTCCGGGTCGCGCTTCGTACGCCTGGTCGACGTCGGCACGCCGAGCCCGGGTGTGGACCGGCCGGCCGCGACGACCGGGTTCCTGGCGTTGCAGGGCGGCGCCGACGGCACTCCGACCGCCACGCACTTCATCGGTGATCCCGCGGCCCACACCGGGTTCTTCGCGTTCGACCCGTTCGACGTGCAGCTGGTGTGCTGCGAGCGCACCGACACGGCCATCGCGCAAGCGGCCCTCGCCTACTGCGCCGGCCGGGGCGACGCCACGTTCGTCGGCGCGGTCCCCGAGGGCTTCGTGGCCGCCGGACAGGCCGTCGCGTACGGGCAGGGGTTGCAGACGAGGAAGGCCTACGGAGCGCTGTACGGGCCGTGGATCGTCGTGCCCGACCCGATCGGCACCGGGACCAGTCCACAGATCACGCTCCCGCCGGTCGGGCACGTGCTGGGGGTCTACGCGCGGATCGAGGCGACCCGCGGGATCTGGAAGGCACCGGCCGGCGACGAGGCCAACCTGCTGGGCGTGCTGGACGTGGAGACCCGCCTCTCCGACGCCGACCACACCGACCTCGTGGTCAACGGCGCCGTCAACGGCATCCGGCCGGTGTCCCGGGCCGGGATCGTGGTGGACGCCTCACGGACGCTCAGCTCCGACCCGCGCTGGCGGTACGTCAACGTGCGGCTGCTGTTCAACTTCGTCGAGAGCAGCCTCCGTAGCGGACTGCGCTGGGCACGGCAGGAGCCCAACAGCGAGGCGCTGTGGAGCGCGGTCAAGTTCGGCACCGTCACCCCGTTCCTGATGGGGCTGTGGCGGCAGCGCGCGTTCGGAACCGGCACCCCCGACCAGACCTTCACGGTCACCGTCGACGCCACCAACAACCCACCCGACCAGGTGCAGCAGGGCCTCCTCCAGGTCCAGGTGCTGTTCTACCCGTCCCGGCCGGCCGAGACGATCGTGATCACTGTCGGCCAGCAGGCGAGCGGCGCCACGACCACCGAGGTCTGAACCCACCGGACGGTCCCACCGGACCGTCCCACCAGAGGGAGAGTGAGGAGCGGTCATGCCCAGGGTCAACGACTTCGACGAGGGTTATCGGGCCAACGAGTTCGTCCTCGTCATCGACGGCGTGGAGAGCCCCAGCGTGAGCAAGGTGTCCGGGCTCAGTGAGGGCGAACTGGACACCATCGAGCAACCGGACGGCGGCAGCGGTCACGTGTACAAACTGGCCGCCGCGAAGATGAAGTTCGAGCCGCTGACCATCGAGCGGCGGGTCGACGGCAGTGCCGACGACAAGCGTTTCCTGGACTGGTTCCACCAGACGTTCCGCCTCAACGCACCCCGGCAGGGCGGCTCGTCGGTACGCAAGAACGGAATGATCGTCAAGCGCCACTTCGGCGAGGTCGTCCTGCAGTTCGCCTTCTACGGCGCGTGGGTCAAGTCGTCCAAGTTCACCGACCTCGAAGCCGGGTCGACCAACCTCTTCCTGCAGACCCTCGTGCTGGAGCACGAAGGTCTGGAACGCGTCTCCTAGGAGCCTGCCGATGACCCTCACCGATATCGCGCCCGGCCGGGCCGGCGCCCGCGAACTGGACGTCACACTCCCGATCGGCTACGTCGACCACGACGGCCGGACGCACCGTCAGGTGACGCTGCGCAAGATGACCGGCCGCGAGGAGGCGCTCCTCGCCGACCCCGCCAACCAGCGCAACGGCGGCCGGCTGGTCACCGCGCTGCTGCACAGCTGCGTCGTGCGGCTCGGCGACCTGGAAAAGGTGGGTCGCGCGGACATCGACGCCATGTACTCCCTGGACCGCAACTTCCTGCTCATCCGGCTGCGCAGCTTCACGTTCGGGCCCGAGCTGCGGGCCGGCTACACCTGCCCGTCCTGCGGTGACCGTTTCGAGCAGACCGAGGATCTGGACGGGCTGCCGGTGCGCCCGCTCGCCGACGGGGAGCCGCCGCAGGACGTGGTGGTCGAACTCCTCGACGGGTACGTCGACCGCGACGGGTCGGTGCACACCGCGATGACCTTGCGGCTGGCCCGCGGCGACGACGAGGCCGCGGCGGCGCCGCAGCTGCGCAAGAACGCCTCGCTGGGCAAGAACGCGCTGCTCTCCCGCTGTCTGCGCTCCCTCGGCGACCTGCCGCAGCATCGGCTGGAGGCGCTCGGACCGAAGATCCTCGCCGATCTCACCCTGACCGACCGGCGGCTGATCGACCGGGCCTTCAACGACGGCGCACCGGGCATCGACCTGATCCGCGAGTTGGACTGCCCGTCCTGCGGTCACGAGATGCGGGCCACCTTGGACATGACGAATTTTTTAGTTCTGGAGTGAGTCTCGACCAACTGCGCCGGGAGGTCTTCTTTCTCGGCTACCACCTGCACTGGCCCTACGGCGAGCTGATGGACATGGCCACCGGGGACCGGCGCGAGTTCGTGGATCTGCTCGTCGAGCAGATCCAGCGGGAGAACGCCCAGGTCGCGGCGGCCCGCGACCGCGACTGACCAGCTGACGGAGGGGAGGGCCGACACGATGCCGGTGATCATGCTGCTGCGCGGGCTGACCGCCTCGCTGTGCGCGACGGTCCGCACTCTGACGCCGTGGCTGGAGATCGTCGACCACGAGTCGGTGGTCGTCGAACGGGCCCGGGCGGCGTTCCTGGTGCACTGGTGGGGGTTCGAGACCCCCCTCACCCGGCTGAACCTGAGCGGGTACATCGTCAACATCGCTCAGCTGGATGAGCAGTTCACGGCCGCCCAGCGTTCGGTGCCGGTGAGCCAGGGCGGCCCGAACGCCACGGGGTCCCTGCTCGGGTTCGCCGGGATGGTCGTCGGCATGGCGCTCGACCCGCTGTACGCCATGGCCGGGGTCCACCTGCTGATGAGGTTCACCGAGTTCAGCTGGAAGACGCTGGTCCTCTCGGTGCTCTGGCGACTGGCCCCGTTCGCGCTCGCCGTCGGCATGGTGGTCGCGCCGGTCGGGACCAGCGTCCTCGTCGGCGGCGGTCTGGCCGCCGCAGGCTTCGGCTACGGCCTGATCGTGGCGCTCGGTGACCTCCGTGACGTACGCGCCGCCTACGAACTGTTCGGGTCTCTGACCCGGCTGTTCCTCGCCGCTCAGGACGTGATCGGCCAGGTGCTCGGCGACCGGATGCGCAACCCGCTCACGAAGGCGCTGGTCGACGTCGGAACGCGGCTCGGGCGGCTGCTCGGACAGGTGCTCGGCGCCGTGGCCTTCCTGGTCGTCCGGGTGGGGCCGGCGCTCGCCCCCGTCGCCGCGCTGATGAACGGCCTCGCCCTGCTCGCCGGCACGGCGGCCACCGCGATCGGCGAGGTGGTCACCGGCGCGATGACCTCTGCGGACGACGCGCTCTCGGCAGAACGCCTCCTCATGCGGGTGACCGGCGTCCTGCGCACCCAGCTCACCGCGGCGAGCGCCGCGTTCGGGGACGGTCTCGGTGTCCTGGAGTCCGCGCTGTCGGCGGTCGGCGGCAAGCTGACCGCGGGCACGTTCCCCGCCGAACTCGCCACGTTCGTCGAGGCGTTGGTCACCGGGCACCCGACCGTGCGGGCCGTCACCGCGCTGCGTACCGAGGCGGACGTCTTCCAGGCCGCCCTGGACGCCGTGCCCCCCAAACCCCCGAAACCCGCGAAACCGTCGTCCGGGCCGGGACTGCTCGCGCCGCTGATCGCCGCGCTGCCGGAGCTGCCGTCCGTTTCCTTCCCGGCGCTGCCCGTGCTGCCCGTCGTCACGGTGCCGCCGGCCGTGCCCGTCGTCGAACCGCCGGTCGTGCTCCGGGTCCCCGCCGTCCGGGTGCCGGCCGTGACCGGGTTGGCGCTGCCGGAACTGCCGCGCTTCCTCGACGCGCCGGTCGACCTCAGGCCGCTGAACGCGATCGTCGACCACCTGCTGCCGGCCGCGTTGCGGGGCCCGATGCGGGAGAAGCTCGACAAGCTGCTGGCCGAATTCCCGGTCGCCGAACTGCCGAAGAGCGACGTGTTGCGGCCGGTGGTGCACACGCTGCGCCTGCGAGTGCCCGACGCCGACCCGGACGAGGTGCGCCGCTTCCAGGACGGACTCCTGGCGCGGCTGCGGAAACAGCCCTATCTGACCGGCGCGGGCGGGTGATGACGATGCCGATCGACTTCGCCGCGGCCGCCGCCCGGTTCACCGGGGCCTTCGCCGCCCAGGAGCACGCCATGCGCGTGGCCCGTCACGCCGTACGACCGGTACTGGAACGCCGACTGGTGGCCGGGCGGCTGGCCGACCGGGCCACCACGCGCTTCCCGGTGCTGCGGTTCGTCGACGAAGCGGTGACCCTGCGCGTCGTACCGTCGCAGCGCCGTGTCCTCACCCGGACCGCGCCCGTACCGAGCCTGGCGGACGCAGGACTCGCGTTCCTCACCGGTCTGACCCGGCCGCTGCGGCTCGACGAGACCGACGCGATCCCCGGCCTGTTGAAGCAGGTCGCCGCGATCGCCGCCGCGCTGGACGCGTCGGCGTCCGGCGCGGTGCTGCGGCCGGACATGTTCGACAGCTCGGACCTCGTCGCGGTCGCGGTACTGGCGTTCCGGGCCCTCTCGGAGGCCAGTGTCGAGGGCGGTGAGCTCAAACGGTTCCACGACCAGCTCGAGCCCTTCGCACCTGTCCGCCAGGCCGGGACGGCACCGCCGTCACCGCCGTTGACCGAGTCGTTCGACGGGATCGCGGCGGGCATTGCCACCGGGATCGCGGTCGTCGTGCTGCTGCCCGGCACGGCCGAGGCACTGCTGGGCATCCTCGGCGCGGTTGTCCGGAACAAGCTCGAGAAGCAGTTGCAGGCGGTACTGGATCTGCGGCGCGACGCGCTGGGCACCGCGTTCGCCCTGTTCGCCGGCCTGACCGGCACGGCGACGCGACTGGCCCGCGGGATCACCGGGCTGCTCGGCTCGCACCTGGACTTCACGGTGCGCTACTGGCAGGCGTTCGGCACCGCCTTCGCCACCGGGATCCGTGCCTTCGTCGGCGCGCTCGGCTACTCGCTGCGGGGTGTGGTCCGGCTCATGCGTACGGTGCTGTTCGTCATCACCACCGCGTTCGACTTCAACCTGGCCCGTCTGTTCCCCTGGGTCGGCGACACGTTCGTGGCCGACGTGGCCCACTTCTCGCTCGACGACCTCCTCGACAAGCCCGGGACCGGACTCAACCAAGCCCTGTACACGGTCCTGTCGGACAACCTGGAGAAGATCGACAAACGACTGCGCCGCAGCCCGCTGGTGCTGTGGCCGTACCTTCGTCGGCAGCGGCGCCGCGCCCGGCGGCTCCTGGACACCCTGTTCGACACGCACGGCTCGGGTCATGAGCCCCTGGGCGCGTTGCCCGAGGGTCCGCCCCTCGTCTTCCACTCGGAGTTCCCGCGCCTGGTCGACCCGGCGCTCGGTCCGGCCCTGGCCGGCGCGGTCGGTGCGCTGGGCGACGGGCTGCGCACCGCCGTCCGGGGAACGCTCACCAGCACCGCCACCGGCCTGGGAAAGTTCGCCGACGCGAGCGCCACCGCACAGCGCGACGCGAGCCGGCTCCCCGGTCTGGACCGGATCGGCGACCAGTCCGCCGCGCTCTCCGAGAGGGTGTTCGGCGACGAGATCCGACGGCAGAGCGCGGCCCCGCCACCGGACCAGCTGGCACGGAAATTCGAGTCGTGGCTGGCGGACAGCGGATTCGTGGTGGTCGGCGAGGTCATCGACGGATACGTCGGAGAGCTGGTCGACCGTGCGCGCGAGCCGCTTCCCACGTCGCCGTGGATCCTGCGCCGGGCCGCGCTCGGGCGAGTCGTCCTGCCCCGGCTGACCCTGCGGGTCCGCGCCGGCAGCGACCTCGACGACGACCTCGCCGACGCGGTGACCGCCGCGTTCGCCGGCGCCGTCCGTGACGCTTTCCGCACGGGCGAGCGACGGCTGCGCGTCCTCACCGAGGGGGTGCGGGTCTGACATGGACGAGACCGAGGAACTCATCACCCAGCTCGGACTGCTGCTCACCCAGACTCGGTTCGGGCGCCGCGCCCTGGAGGACATCGAGCGCGCCACATCGACCTACGGCACGTTCGCGTTCACGTCCGTCATCACCGCCGGGCCGAACTTCGGCGCACCGCCGATGTTCGAGGGTGCCCTCAAGGTGTACGTGGTCAACATCAACGACCTCGCGCCCGGCGGCGGGTTCGGCGACTTCCTCTCCGGACTCCTCGGTGGTCTCGGCGGGTTCGTCGGCAACCTGATCGGCGGAGTCGCCGGCGGCGCCGTCTCGCAATTCAAGCTGGTCTGGTCGTTCGGCGACATCGCGGCGCTCGCCGAGCACGTCGAACACATCCTCACCCTGATCGGCGTGTCCCCCGTCAAGCCGAAGACCGCGCCAGGGGCTGGGGCCACACCCGATGCCGTGGTACCCCCGAGCCCGGCAACCGGCCTGATCGCCCAGCTGGAAAGCATCAAAGGCGCGGTCGACTCGCTCACAAAGCTGTTCCAGAGCTCCGGCAACGCGCCCGTCGGCGCACAGCCGCTGGTAGCCCAACTGGGCAGTGCCACCGCGATGTTGAACGCCGTCGCGAAGGTCGTGGACGGCCTCGTCCTCGCGCTGCCCATCGCCGTCGGCTCGATCGCGGTGCTGATCAGCCGGCTCGGCGACATCCGGCTCGGGATCGCCGAGACACTCCGCTTCGGGCTGCGGGTCGCGCTGCTCCTGCGCGGCGCGCTGCTGGTGCTCGCGCTGGACACGGCGGTCGTCGTGGCCCGGGTCGGAGCCATCGTCGTGGGTGTCCTGGCGTCCACCGTGGACGGGATCATCGGCGGCGTCTTCGACGGCATCCAGCAGGCGCTTCTCGCGGTGCTGCGGATCGGCGCCGTGCTCGGCGACGCCGTCAAGGCCACCGTGGACGGTCTGCTCAACTGGCTGGTCCCGACGATCGACGCGGTCCTGCGCAACCTCGGCGACCTGCGGGCGTTCCGGCTCGTGACGTATCTGGTCCGGATCCTGCCCGCGGTGCTCCCGTTGGTCTTCGAGCTGATGACCGACACCCAGTTGTCCGACCAGCAGCAGGGCGCGCTCGCCGACGCGGCCAAGCTCGGGCTGCCGGCCTCGTCGTTCGACAACGCCGGTCCGGTGGCCGTCCGGCCCGCGGGGCCGAACTTCGGCGCCGCGCTCTCCGACCCGGCGATCGTCAAGGGCCTGACCGAGCCGCTCGACAAGCTGCGCAAAATCGGCACGGACGCGCTCGACCAAGGCAGTGGACAGCTCTCGGACGGGCTGCGCATGGTCGGGTCCACCCTGGAGGCCGCCGCGCTGGCCGAGACCAAGCTGTCCGACGCGCGGCTCGGCCGCGCCCTGGACGACGTCAGCACCCAGTCGGCGCGGCTGGCCGACAGGCTCGTGGTCGGCGAGAACGCGACACCGCAGACCGGCCTGACGGCGGTCGCCAACGCCTACGAGGCATGGCTGACCCACGGCGGACTCGACGGCCTGCTGTCCTCGATCACCGGCCATCTCGCGAGTCCGGCAGGCCAGGACGGGATCCCGCGCAAGGTGGCCGAGTCGGTGGACCGAACCCGGGCCACCATCCAGATCGACGAGGTGGTCGTCGACGTGGAGAGCACCGAGCCCGGAGCGGTCACGACCTCACCCGTCACCTGGACCACCGCCGAACCCGCTCTCTCCACCGCCCCGTCGGACGACATCGACCGGCACGCCCGGATGTGGTTCGACTACGACCAGCGCGGCGGCGGCAGCCGGCTGCCCACACCGATCTAGGAGTCGCCATGGCACGCACCGCCGGCTACCTCGCCAACCTCATCGCCGTCCCCCCGCTGATCTTCCGCTTCCAGTTCAACCCGGAACTGCTGTCGGAGAAGAAGAGCTTCGCCTACCGGGAGACCACGAGCCTCGGCAAGTGGGCCTTCGACCAGACCAAGGCAAAGGGCCTGGGTGGGGTCGCCACCGACCTGAAGGAGATCGGCAGTTCGCTGGTCGGGACGAAGGCACTGGAGGCCGACTCCGGCAAGCCGCGCTCGTTCGCGCTGGACTTCGCCCTCGACGCACGGTCCCTCCCGGACATTCCGGCGCAACAGACCGGCGAGGGCTCGGCATCGGACGACGCGCGGTTCGGCGGCCGGATCGAGCCCAGCCTCGCGGTTCTGCGCTCGTTCATGAATCCGGCCTGGGATCCGGTCAACGACGTACTCGCCTGGTTCAGCGGTGCCAAGACGTTCTGCCCGCCGGCGCAGCCACCGCTGTGCACGCTCAAGCTCGGCGGCATCGATCTGGACTGTGTGATGACCGACCTCAACATCAAGATCACCCAGTTCAAACCGGACCTCACGCCGGAGCGCGCCGAGGTGAGCCTGACCCTCAACGAACAGACCGCGTCGATCTCCACCGGCCTCGACGTGCTCGACCGACTGGTCGAGGTCGGCAAGTCCTACGGGCAACTGGACTTCCACGACTGGGTGCAGGCCCTGCCCGGCGCCGGCCTGGTGCAGAACATCTTCGAGCTCTGAGAGGAGCGCCCGACCATGTCCGTGTCGATCAGCTCGCGATACCAACAGGCCACGGTCTACCCGGCCGTGGACGCCACCGGCACCACGCGGGCCACCGTGGCGATCCGCCGGTACACGCCACCCGCCGCCGACGTCATCAACTACGAGCACCGGGTCACCGGCGTCGAGGACATCGAGTACCTCTCCTGGCGCTACTTCGGTGACAGCGAGGTGTGGTGGCGCATCGCCGACGCCAACCCGGTGGCGTTCCCGCTCGACCTGCGACCCGGCGCCGCCCTGTCGGTGCCGGCCTCCCAGGACATCGGCGTGGTCAGCCGGGACCGGGTGTTCTGAGATGACCGTAGCCACGCCTCCCACGACGGGCAGTGACAACCGGCCCGCGTTCGCCACCGTGCAGGTCGGCACAGGACCGGACGACCTGGGCGACGTCACGGTGCCGGTGCGCTCGGTCGCCGTGGAGGACCACGACCGGCTCACGGACGAGGCGAAGGTGGTCTTCGACGACCCCACGGGCGTGCTCGCGCACGCCTCGTTCGAGGGCCTGGTGGTGCGGCTCACCATGGGCCGGCGGATGCAGCACGCGGCGCTGTTCGAGGGGGTCGTGGTGAGCGCCCAGGTGCTGGCCGGCCCCGACGGGCAGCGGATCGAGCTGACCGCCCGGGACTACAGTCACCGGCTGGCGCAGATCCCGTTCGACCCGAAGACGTGGAACACCGGCGAGCCGCTCAGCGCGTTGCTCCGCAGGCTGGTCACCGAGCACGACACCGGGATCACGGTGGGGACGATCGAACCGGTCGACGACACCGCGCCGGACGCCCGGAGTGCCGGCCGCTACGTCGCCACCTCGATCTGGGACTTCATCCTGAAGCAAGCCCAGAGCCAGGGCTGCCTCGCGTTCGTCGAACTGACCGACAAGATGAAGTGCGAGTTCTCGTTCCGGTCGATCGCGTCGATCGCGGAGACCGAGCCGGTGGGCACGCTGCGGTACTGCAGAGTGGGCAGCGACCTGGTCTCGTTCACCTACGAACGCATCAGCTCCGGCGCGCTCCCGGTCCGCTCGGCGAGCACCGTCGATCCCGACACCGGCAAACTCGTCGACCAGGCGGCGGCGCCCACCCCTCCCCGGGCACCCCTGGCCGCACCGCAGACCGGCCGCGCTCCGACCATGCCGGACGGGATGCGCGCGGCGATCACCGCGCTGACCGGGAAGGCGGCCGTGGCGCAGGCCCAGCTCACCACGCCGGCCGAGCGGGTCGTCGGCAAGGCGGCGGGCACCGCCCAGGACGCGAAGAACCGCGTGAGCGTCGACCCGACCCGGATCGTCGGGATGAGCGGACGGGGCAAGGCCGTCGGCAACGTGCTGCTGCGGGCGAAGGCGATGCTGCGGATCACCGGGCTCGCGCCGTGGGCCGAGGGTTCCTGGTACCTGACGAAGGTCAACCACGTGTACACCCGCGACCTGGTCGGCGACCACCAGGACTCCAGCTACTTCACCCACATCACCGCGACCCGGTGACAGGAGGCCCGACATGCTGTCCGACGAGCTGACCCGGCACACCGGCAACTTCTACGGCAAGTACCGCGGGATCGTGAAGGACAACGCCGACGACGGCAAGCGCGGCCGGCTGCAGGTGCTCGTGCCGGACATCTTCGGACCGGAGGCGCTCGTCACCGCCGAACCGTGCTTCCCGCACGGGCACTTCTTCGTGCCGCCCAACGACGCCAACGTATGGGTGGAATTCGCGGCCGGCGACACCCGGGCCCCGATCTGGGTCGGGGTCTGGTACCCGGCGGACGCCGTCCCGCCCGAGGCCCAGGTGACGCCGCCCGAACACCAGGTCATCCGGACCACCGCCGGGCACACCGTCGACCTCACCGACACCGGCGGCGAGGAACGGATCCTGATCCGGCACAGCGGTGGCGCCTCCGTCTCGATCGAGTCCGACGGCAGCGTGCACGTGAGCGCCGACCACATCGTGCTGGACGGGTCGAGCGTCGAGGTGGGCAGCGGCGCGAGCGAGCCGACGCTCCTGGGCAACGGCTTCAACCAGTTGTGGAGCCAACTGCTCACGCATGTCCACGGGCCGCCCGGCTCCCCCTCACCCCAGCTCGCACCGCTCGTCCTGCAGCCCGGTGTGCACCTGAGCCAGTCCGCAGTCGTGAAGTGAAGCGAAGAAGGAGATTCCCATGGCCGACGCCCGCGGAGCGGCGTTCCCGTTCCGGATCGACCCGCACACCGGTGGCATCGCCTGGACCGACGGCACCCAGAAGATCCGCGACGACCTGCGGATCCTGCTCGGTACCCGGCTCGGCGAGCGGCCCATGCTGCGCGACTTCGGTACCCGGGTGCACGCACTGGTCCACGAGCCGGACGACGACGTGACCGCCGACCTGCTCCGCAAGCAGGCGCACGAGGCAGTCGTGCGGTGGGAGCGGCGCGTCATCGTCACCCGGGCCCGGCTGTCCCGGTCGGACGGCGAACTGCGGCTGCTGCTGAGCTACGTGCACAGCGACAAGCCCGTGTCCGCCGAGATGATCGTCCCCCTGGTGTAGACGATGACGACACCGGCACCCGCGATCGACTACACCGACAAGGACTTCGCGTCCCTGCGCACGGCGATGCTCCGGCTGGCCCAGCAGCGGCTGCCGGAGTGGACCGACCAGAGCCCGGCCGACCTCGGCATGCTGCTGGTCGACCTGTTCGCCTACGTCGGCGACATCATGCTCTATTACCAGGACCGCATCGCCAGCGAACTGTTCCCCGGCACCGCCACCGAGCGGGCCAGCATCGTGGACCTGCTGCGGCTGATCGGCTACGAACTGACCCCGGCCGCGCCCGCAATGGCCGACCTGCTGCTCACGTTCCCGCGGCCGGCCGAGGCGCGCACGGTGACCGTCCCCAGTGGAGCGCAGTTCGCCGCCCGGCCCCCGGGCGCGGCGGCGATCGAGTTCACCTACCTGGGTCCTGACCTGGACCTGGTACTGCTCTCCGACCAGCTGCGTCCGGGCGTGGGCGCGGACGGCAGGCCGGTGGTGCGCTACGAGGGACTTCCGGTCGAGCAGAGCCGCGCGGTCGGGCCGGTGCTGATCGGCTCCTCCACCGGCGAGGCCAGCCAGTCCTTCGCGCTGCCCGACGCGTCCGTGGTGGTCGCGTCCGTGGTCGTCGAGGTGAACGAGGGCGCCGGCTGGGTGACCTGGGACCGGCGGGACAGCCTGCTCTTCGACATCGCCGCGGACGGGCGGGCCGTGTTCTCCCACCCCGAGGCGCGCTACTACCAACTGCTCTTCGACGCCGACGGGATCGGGCACGCGGTGTTCGGCGCGGGCCGGGTACCGCCGGCCGGGCTGAACAACGTCCGCGCCTCCTACCGGGTCTGCCAGGGCACCGCCGGCAACCTCGCGGCCGGCACCGTCACCACCGCGCTCACTGCGCTCGACACCCTGCAGGCCGTGGTGAACGAGGCCGCGGCGGCGGGCGGCAGCGACGCCGAACGCTCCGACCACGCCGCGCGGTACGCGCCGTTCGCGTTCCGGTCGACCAACCGGGCGGTGACCGCGAGCGACTACGAGGCGCTGGCCCACAGCACGGGCACGGTGGCAAAGGTCCGGGCCCGCAGCGTCTCCTGGAACCAGATCGACCTGTTCGTCGCGCCCGCCGGGGACACCCTGGTCCCGGTCCCGGAAGCGCTGCGAAACCGGCTCGTCGGCTACTTCGAGGACAAGCGGATGGCCGGCTGCCTGGTCCGGGTGCTGGACGCGCAACCCGTCGCCGTGAACATCGGCGTCGAACTGCTGGTCGACGAGCGGTTCGTCACGGACGCGGTGGCCGGGCAGGTGGAGGCCGCGATCACCGCACTGCTGTCGTTCTCCCGCGCCGACTTCGGCCAGTCGCTGTTCCAGAGCGAGGTGTTCGCGGCCGCCGAGTCCGTCCAGGGAGTCCTCGCGGCGACCGTCACCGGGCTTCGCCGACAGGACCGGCCGGCACCGGACGTCGACGGGGAGCTGGCGCGGCACAACCTGCCCCCGCTCGCCGAACTGCCCGCCTTCCTGCGCGACGCGGTCTCGCTCGACGTGGCCGCGGACGGGCGGATCGACATCGGCGAGTTCGAGATCGCCGTCCTCGGCACGCTCGACGTGACCGTACGGACGACACTGCCATGAGAATCGACACGTTCACCGCGAGCGCCGACCTGATCGGCCGCCGGATCTGGGTCCGCTGGGCCTTCACGCCGGACACCGGCGAGACGGTGCTCGACGTGCCGCCGGTCACCGTACGGCGCAAGACACGCGACTTCGCGTTCCCGGGCACCGGCGCACCGTGGCTGCTCTACGACAGCGCCGCGTTCCCGCCCGCGCCGGTGCCCGGTGCGCTCACCGTGACCGACCTGCCGGACAGCGACACCTCCACCGGCGCGCGGCGCGTCCGGGAGCGGACCGTCACCGTGACCGAGACGGCCACCGCCGTGTCCCGGGAGGTGCTCCGGCTCGTCACCCGTACCGTCTTCGGCGCCGATCGCGCCGTGCTGCGCCTGGAACTCGACCTGCTCGACGTCGGAGGCGTCGGCGGCGTCGAACTGGACGCCGGTACGCCGTACTACTACGAGCTGGACAGCCCCGCCCTGGCCCGGCCGATGCAGGCCGTCGCCACCCCCGGCGACGTGCACGGCGCGCACCGCACGCTGTACGAGTTGATCCCCGAGGTGTACCGGCGGCACGACACCGTCACCCGGGTACCCGACGCAGGCACCGGCCTGCTTCCCGAAGCCGGCGCGGGCGGCGGACAGTTACGGCGCTTCGTCGACGTCTACGGCGCCGCCGTCGACACGATCCGCAGCTCCGCGGACAACCTGCGCGGGCTGCGCGCCGTATCGGACGTGGACAGCCGGTTCCTGCCGCTGTTGTCGCAGTGGGTCGGCTGGGACCTGACCGCCGACACGGACCTGGCACGCCAGCGCAACGAGATCCGCACCGCGCCGAGACTCTACGACGCCGTCGGCACCGTGCCCGGACTGCGCAGCCTGGTCGACTTCTACACCGGCTGGTCCACCCGCGTCGCCGAGTTCGCCCAGCACGTCACGCGAGCGGGGACGGCACCGCAGCGCAATGTCTTCGCCGCGGCGCGCCACGACGGAGCGTGGTGGGGTGCCGACGAGGCGTCCGCCGTGCTCGGCCTCACCGCGCCGCACGATGTCGCGACCGGCACCGCCACCACCAACGCGGTGCTGACCGGTGCGGCCACCGAGCCGTTCGCCCTGCGCACCGGGATGACCGTCACCATCGCGCCGGACGGCGGTCTGCCGATCACCATCACCTTCGGCCCGGCCGACTTCGCGGACCTCGGCGCCGCGACCGCCGCCGAGGTCGCGGCGATCGTGAACCGGGACATCGGCGAGATGCGCGCGGACACGGTCGGCGGCGCGGTGCGGCTCGTGTCGCGGCTCACCGGCGAGGCGTCCCGTATCGAGGTGCGGACCGCTCCCGCCGGCCTGGTCTCGCTGGACGGCGCGGCCCGCGGCCGGCTCGCCACGGTCACCGACGCGACCGGTCGGCTGTGGATGGCGCACGCCTCCACCGTCGGCGCCGGCGGTGTCGTCCCCCGGCTGCACCTCAAGGCGTACTTCCGGGGAGCCTGGGCGGACACCCGGGTGGTCGAGCCCCAGCCGGTCGCGCCGCAGGCCGACCCGGCGCCGGTCGCGCTGCCCGACGGCCGGCTCGGCCTGGCCTGGGTCGAGCACCCGGACACCGGTGCCGCGCGGCTGCGCTGGCGGCTGGGGACACCGTCCGCACCCACCCCGGCCCGGCTGCGCGGCGACGCGTCGGCGCCGTACGCGCTGACCGCCGGCACTGTCCTGACCCTCACCGGGTTCGGCGCCGCCGAGCAGTTCACGGTACGGGCAGCCGACTACGCCGATCTGTCCGCGGCGCGCGCGGACGAGGTCGTCGCCGCGTTCAACGCGCAGCTCACCGGCGTGAGGGCGGCCGTGGCCGGAGACGGTTCGCTGGTGCTGGCCACGACCGCGACCGGACCGGGGGTCGCCCTGCGCGCCGAACTCGGCGCGTCGACCGCGGCCCGGGCACTGGGGTTCGGCGACCGTGCGCTGACCGGGCGGGGCGACTGGCAGCCCGACGTCGCCTGGGCCGCGGCCACCGACATTCCCGCGGTACCGGCGGGCCGGCACGCCGACTGCACCGCCGTACTCGATCCGGAGGGGGCGGTACGGCTGTGCTGGGCGAGTCGGCTGGACGGATGGCGGCTGCACCGGTTGCGCTGGGACGGCCGGGTACGGATCGCCACCGCGACCGGGGCGCGGGTGCTGGCCGGGGACGGCGCGGTGACCACGCTCACCGGGCTGCCGTCGGCGGACGTGCGGGGTGTCGCCGTCGACGCCGACGGGTCGAGCTGGTTCGCCACCGCGGCCGGTGGTGCCGTGCGACGGCCGGACGGGACGACGACCGTGTTCACGCCGGGCAGTACCGGCGGAAGCCTCTCCACCACCGATGTGCGCACCGTGGCCGTGGACCCGTCCGGCACGGTGTGGTTCGGCCATGGCGCGGGCGCCGCCGCGCTCTCCGCGGGCGGCTCGTGGCAGGTGGTCACCTCGACGACGGACGGCCTCGCGAGCAATGACGTACGGCACATCGCCGCCGACATGACCGGAGCGGTGTGGTTCGCCACGGGCGCGGGCCTGTCCCGGTTCGACCCGGCGGGCACCTGGACCACGTTCCTGGCCGGAGTCGAGGTGCGGCACGCGGCGCCGGCCCAGGACGGTTCGCTGTGGACGGCGCTGGCCCACGGTGTCGCCCGCATCGGCGCCGACGCGTCGGTGAGCACCGTGGACCTCGGCGCCGCCGACGTCCGACAGGTCGCACCGGCGCCCCCGGCGGCGAACCCGCAGCCGCAGGCGGACGAAGCGGGGCCGGTATGGGTCGCGACGGCCTCGGGGTTGGCCGAGATCCGGTCGGTACGCGACATCCGCGTGCACACACCCGCCGAGGGTCTGCCCAGCGGTGACTGCCTGGCCGTCCTCGTCGACCAGGGCACCGTCTGGGCGGGTACCGCCGCCGGACTGTCCTTCCTGGACGGTTCCGGATCGTGGCGGACCGTGTCCGGGCTCGCCACCCCGGTCCGGGCACTGAGCGGTTCCTGGTCCGCGCCGGGCCGGTTCGCCCCCGGCGGCCCCGGCGAGCGCGACCCGCACCTGACCGTCGACGGCAACCGGCTGTGGCTGACATCGGCCGTACGGCAGGCCTACGCGGACCCGGACGACCGGTGGCGGATCGTCGTACGGCACCTCGACTTCCCGTCCGCCGGCTGGTCGGCGCCGGCCGCCGTCACCGGCGCCACCGCCACCGACCGGGAACCGGCGCTCGCCCCGCTGCCGGCCGGCGCGGCTCGCGTCTACTTCCGCTCCAACCGTGGTGGCGGCCCACGCCTGTGGTCCGCCGACCTGGACGCCACCGGCAGCCCGGCGCCGCCCACAGTCATCACCGGCGGACTGTCGTCGGACGCGAACCCGGCCCCGGTCGTGTTTCCCGACGGCGCGACATGGCTGCTGTTCCGCAGCGACCGCAACGTCGGTCTCGGCCGGCTCGGCGGGGGCGTGCCCGGCCCCGGCCTCGACCAGTCCAGTCGGCGCGCGCCGGAGGAGGCGTCCGTCCGCCGGTTCGCCGGCACCGTCACCGCGACCCTCACCGACCTCGACCGCAACCGCGGCACCCGGCAGTACGGCGACCTGCTCGACTACACGCCGCAGCGGCCGGACGGCACCGCGCTCGTCGCCGACGAGGTGTACACGCCGTCCACGATCGGGCTGTACGTCGAACGCGGCCCCACCGGCCGACCGCTCGTGCAGCGCGACGCCGACCGCCTGCGGCAGCTCCTCGAAAGGTTCCTGCCGGTCAACCTGCGGGCCGTCGTGATCCTCGGTTCGGGCCCGCTGGAGGAGCTTCTCTTCCCGGCGGGACACGAGCTCGCCGACGCGTTCGACGACGACTACCCGCTCGCCGAGGTGCTCCGCGTCGCCGAGGAGACCGGGGTCGCCCTGCCCGGCTGGCAGGTGTTCCTGTCCACCGACGGTACGAGCATCACCGTCGACCCCACCAAGCCCACCACCCTGCGCCGCCGCAGCTGGTGGCCACCGTTCCGGTAGGAGGAGCGCACATGTCCGCAAGCGAGTACCCGGCTGGAATGCTGCACGGTCAGTACCGCGACGTGCTGTTCGACGCGGCAGGCCGGGTGGTGTGGGACCACGGCTGGCGATCCAACACGATCGTCGGGGACTGCCGCCGGCTGCTGGCCACCATGCTGCGCGGCACACCCGGTTCGACCGGGCTGCTGGGCCTGCGGGTCGGCGCCGGGCTGAGCCAGTGGGACGGCACCGGTCCACCGCCGCCCGGCGCCGCGCAGACCGCACTGGTCGACCCGCACCCGCACACCGTGCCCGCGGCGAACCTGCGCATGGACTTCCTCGACACAGCCGCGGTGTCCGCCACGCCCACCAACCGGCTGCAGATCCAGGCGACCCTCGGGCCCAACGTGCCGAACTGGCCGGACGCCAACC
This sequence comes from Streptomyces xylophagus, assembly GCF_000716435.1. GTDB lineage: Bacteria > Actinomycetota > Actinomycetes > Streptomycetales > Streptomycetaceae > Streptomyces > Streptomyces xylophagus. The sequence continues at coordinate 650,561 of NZ_JNWO01000001.1, read as the reverse complement.
ACATCAGCGGCAATCTGCGCGAGTTCGGCCTGATCGCGAGCCTGGACGGGACCACCGTGCTGGTCAACTACGTCACCCACCCCGTCATCGCCAAGGACCCCGCGAGCACGTTGCAGCGGACCGTCTGGCTGACGTTCTGAGCAGGAGAACCCATGGCCACGATGACCTCCAGCACATTCCACCCGCTGCTGCGGTATGTGAACGTGCGGCTGCAACAGGGCGTACCGATCGTCGACTCGGACGTCAACGAACTGGACGACGTCCGCAAGTTCGAGCTCCGGGCGTTCCTCAAGTGGTACGTCGGCGACGGCGTGCCCGAGGGCACCAACGGCTTCCAGATCACCGGCGGTCTGAACAACGACTTCACCATCGGCGCCGGCGCGCCGACGGGCAGCGGCAGCACCGAACTGGACACCGCGCTCGCCCACACCGGCCGGATCATCGTCGACGGCCTGGATGTCATGATCACGACCGATCTGGCGTTCTCGGCCCAGCCGCTGCACGCCTCGCAGACCGGCTCCGCGGCACTCGCGACGAAGCTCGGCGTACCCGTCGTACCCGCCCTGACCGCACCGAGCACAGCCACGACCCTGGTTGCCTACCTGGACGTGTGGGAGCACCTGGTCACGCCCGACGACGATCCGAACCTGATCCTGCCCGGCCTCGGGGTCGAGTCGTGCGCCCGGACCAAGCGCGAGTGGGTGGTACGGGTGGGCGCCGCCGTACCCGTGTCCGGGTCCCCCGACTTCCTGGCCGGGCACTCCTACGCCGCGCTCGCCGTGCTCAACCGCCCGGCCGCCGCCCTCATCGCGCCGTCGAACATCGTGGACAAGCGCCAGCGGCGGCTGCTGCTTCCGCCGGCACACCTGATCGAGGACACCGTGGGCGTCGGTCCGGTCGACTACCGCGGCGGTGTCAACCGTCCGCTGATCAGCCTGCGCACCGCGATCAACGCGCTGCTGGCCGGCCAGTTGCCCACCACGGGGGAGGTCGCCGTCGCCAACGGGGTGGGTACCGACCTGCTCGGCAAGGCGGTGTTCCTGGACAACGCGAACGGCCTTGTCATCGTCTGGCAGTCCAGCCAGTCGGGCACCAGCCAGGCGGTCCTGGCCCGGATCGACCTGACCAACCCGAGCCTCACGAGTGTCCCCATGACGCCGTTGACCAGCAGCGGCGTGCACGCGGCACCGTCGGCGCTGATGCTGCCCAACGGGGACTACCTGGTCGCCTACCAGACTGCGGCGAGCGAGGACCCGAACTCCGACCTGAAGCTGAAGCGGGGGCCGCTGGCATCCCTCGCGGGCGCGGGCGAGGTGACGATCGCCGCCAACCCCAACTTCGCCGAGCAGCGGATGCAGGCGGTTCTGGCGGGCGACTTTGTGGTCTTCGTCTTCGACCAGTCGGGCAGCACCGACAAATGGGTCTACCTCCGCTACAAGCACACCGACAACTCCTTCCCGGACACCACGCCGGTGCAGCTGTCGGCTGTCACCAACGGCAGCCGGGCGATGCACGCGGCCTCGGCGGGCGGCCTGGTGTTCCTCGCGTACCACGACGGCACCAAGCTCACCGCGGCGCTGCTGAACCCGGTCACCAATACCGTCAGCAGCAGCCCGCAGCCGAACGGCCAGGCGACCGAGATCCACGTCCTTGCGCTCAGCGCCACGTCGGCGATGGTGTTCTACAACAGCGGCAGCGGGCTGTCCTTGCTCACCTTCAGCGGCTCCACCTGGACCGGCCCGGTCGCCATCTCCGGCACCGACGCCAACGACAGCCAGCCGACCGCGGTCCAGGACACCGACGGCACCATCTGGCTGCTGTCCACCCGAAGGTTCCCCGACAGCATCACCCACGTCGTCGTACGCCGCCGCAACGCCGCCAGCGGCGACTGGACCGCGCCACAGCGGCTGGCCCAGACCCAGGGCAACGACGTGTTCCCGGCCGCGGTCACCGTCCCCGGCCAGGGCATCTGGGCCGTCTGGGGCAACGACCGCAACGGTTCAACCAACTCCGACCTGTTCGCACGACGGGTCATCACCGCCATTTGAGAAGGGCGCACCATGCCACAGCCACGCATCACCAAGTCCACTGCCCCCCTCGTCTACACGGTCAACGACGCGAAGGCGTTCGTGCTGCAGTTCCATCAGGCACTCGGCGCCGCAGGCGTCCAGGCCATCGACATCCACTACCCCGAGCCCGGCGCCGCCCCTGACCTTGAGCTCACGCTCACAGGCAACCCTCCGGTCAACCTGATGGCCATCGAGCAGGGCGGCGAGGGGGTGCCGGTCGGCGACTACAAGGTGGCGGTCACACGCAGTCAGCCGGGTATCGACCCCGCCCGGGTCAACTGCCGGATCACAAACCAGCGTTCCGGCACCACCAGCGACGAATGGACGCTGCGCGGCAGCCGGAACACGCCCACCCAGTGGGACATCCGGTTCACCGACACCTCGACGAACCTGGCCTTCGACTACCTGATCTGCGATCCGCGCGCGGTCGTCGAGGAGCCGGGGACGGCGCTGGAACAGAATCACATCACACTGTTGGCGGACGACGCGACGGGCCCGGTCAGCGAACCGACCGTGCTCGGGCTCGACCCCGCCGACCTGCCCGCGGCGTTCAAGCCGAGCTACGCCTGGCACCACGACGCCGGGCTCGCGATTCTCCCGATGGACGAGACCACTTCCGAGCCGTCGCTCGACTTCGAGCTTCCCGGCGTGTACCGAACGACTGACGTCCCAGTCACGGTCACCACAAGGTTCGGCAGCGACGACTTCCTCACCAACGTGAGCGAGACCAAGCATCTGACGATCAGTCACCGTCCGCAGGACATCGTGCTGGTGCTGGACCGCTCGGGCAGCATGGGCTCCGAGGACAAGTGGACCAACGCGGTCAAAGCCACCCGGGCCCTCGTCCACCTCATCGCCGACGCCCGCGCGGGGGTCAACGACAAGGACCGGATCGGCATCGTCACGTTCACCGACAACGGCGCTTGGCACGCCCTGCCGATCTCCGACCAGGTCGAGATCCCGATGCCGCTGACGGGACTGGAGCAAGCGCGCACCGCCATCAACACCCTCGACCTCGGACAGCCGGCCAACAGCACCAACATCGGCGACGGCCTGGTCGCCGCCCTCGACCTGCTCGACGCGGCCGGCGAGATCGGCGACCGGCGTTTCACCCTGGTCTGTATGACCGACGGGCTCCAGAACGCGGGCCACTACTACGTGGGCAGCAAGCTGCCGGACAACGCGCCGCCCGACGTCGTGGAGCCGTTCGCCGGCATCACCGGCAATCGGAAGACGATCCTGTCCGCCGCGCGCGTGTACGTCATCGGCCTCGGTTCGACGATCGACATCGACCTGCTCAAAGGACTCGCCAGCCCCAAGGGATTCAATCAGGTCCTCATCCCGGGCCAACTGCCCGCGGTGTTCACCGACATGCTGGAGTTCTCCCAGGAGGTCAATCGGCCCATCCCGGACTCGTCCGCGAAGGACCCCAACATCGACGACGGGACCGACCGGGTCTACGTCAGGACCACGCACGCCGACCGGGTCGTTCTCTCGGTGCTCGCCGCGCCGACGGACGGCACCGTCGCGCTCGATCTGTGGAACGGCACCGAGTTCGTCGCCCCCGACTCGGTGCCCGCCGCCAACGTCTCGCCGACCGACCAGGCACTTTCGGTCGGTGACCCGAACAAGCTCCCCGAGGGGGAGGTCATATGGCGGGTGAGCCTGCTGCACGACACCACCAAGGAACCGCAGCCGCTGACGCCGGACCAGGTACTGCTCTATGAGGACCTGCACCTCAAGGCCGAGCTGACGCTGGACCAGGAGACCTACCTGACCGGCGACGACATGGTCCTGACGGTCCGCATCCGCCGCGACTCGGCACCGGTCCTCGGTGCCGTCGTCCGTGCCGAACTCGACGCCCCCGCCGTGGGCCTGGGCGAGGCGCTGTCGGCGGCCGCACTGTCCGCGACCCCGCCCTCGGCGACCACGGCACCGGTGGACCTGGACGCCAAGGACGTCCCGCCGCCGGCCGAGCAGCGCATCATCGACGTGATGCGTCACAACGGCTGGTCCCGGTGGCCCCGTCACCAGGCGCCGGGGCTGTTCGCGGACGGCACCGCCATCCTGCACGACAAGGACGGCACCGGCGACTACACCAACACCTTCAGCCGGGTGTTCAAGGCCGGCACGTACAGCTGGAAGGTCTTCGCCGACGGCCAGGACCCGGAGGGCAACGCGTTCGACCGCCAGCTCACCGTCTCCACGGTGGCCGGCGTGAAGGTCGACGCCCGCACGACGAAGGTCAGGACCGAACGCATACCCAACCACCCGAGCGGGCTGCGGGCGACGAGGATCACCATCACCCCTCAGGACGTACGGCACGAGCGGCTGGGCCCCGGACACGACGACGTGGTCATCTTCGCCCTGAAGGACGGCACGTTCGAGGAGATCTTCAACCACCAGCCCGCTCCGGTGTTCACCGACGGGACCTACCAGCGGGTCATTCTGTTCAAGGCCAACCAGCGTCCGGTCGTCCAGATCCTCGCCGCAGGCACCTTGCTCAAGCCGATCGACGCCAAGGGGTGATGAGCCGGCGGCCACACGGTCCGGGTTTCGTCACCGGGCCGCGTGGCCGCCGGGCACAGACCGGGACGCGCATGTCGGTCCCGGCCTGGCGGAACATTTTTCCTGCACGCCCCTTGCCGTCGTTCGCGGCCCCTCCCTACAGTCTCGTCCCAGTCAGTCGATACGTATCGACACCTCGTATCGACTTCAAGGGAACCGAGGGAGGTGCTCGCATGGTGACAAGCCGGGATGTCGCCCGGTTGGCGGGCGTCTCCCAGAGCACCGTCTCCTACGTCATGAGCGGGCGCCGCTCGATATCCCCCGAGACCCGGCGTCGGGTCGAGGAGGCGATCGAGACGTTGGGGTTCCAACCCAACGCCGGCGCACGGGCGTTGGCGAGTCAGCGCAGCCAAGTCATCGGCCTGGTCGTGCCGTTCGCGCCGGGGGCCGACATGACGGGGGTGCTGCCCTTCATCGAGACGATCACCAAGTGCGCCCGGGAAGAGGACCACAACGTCATCCTGGCCACCGAGGACGAGGGCGCCGAGGGCCTCACCCGCCTCAGCGACCAGTCCCTGTGCGACGCGATCGTACTGATGGAGGTCGGGTCCAAGGACCCGCGCATCCCCGTGGCGGCCGGCCTGAGCGTGCCGGTCATCCTGATCGGCGTGCCGGACGACCCCGCGGGCCTGTACTGCGTCGACCTGGACTACACCCTGGCCGGACGCATGGCGGTGGACGAGCTGGCCGCCTCCGCGCACGACCGCGTCGTCCTGCTCGGCTACCCGCGTGACGTGCTGGCCCGCGACGTCAACTTCGTCCGCCGCTTCCTGCGGGGAGCCGAGGAGTCGGCCGCCGCGCACGACATCGCCTACGCCGAGGTGAGCCCACCGGACACCAGCCGCGCCGGCGCCGAGGTGGCCCTGGATGAAGCGCTTGCCGGACGAGGGCCCGGCGGCTGCAGGTTGGGGCTCGTCGTCCCCGATCCCCAGTTGATCCAGCCGACCTTGCAGAGCCTGCTGGACCGCGGTCTCGTCCCCGGACGCGACCTGTCCGTCATCGGACTGTGCACGGACCGCACGGCCGAGACCTCCACACCCCCCGTCACCAACCTCTCGCTGGAACCCAGGGACGTCTCACGCCGCGCGATGAGAATCCTGTTCCGGCTGCTCAACCGCGAGAGCGTGCCCACCCCTTCGACCGTTGAACTGGTGACCCCACGTCTGACCCTGCGTCAGACCAGCCTGCCCGCCCACTGATCCCCACTGTTCAGCTTCAACGGGGATCACGCGCCATTGCTGTCGATACGCATCGACACCCCGCGCGGTCCGCCCGAGACAGCGCCGACCGAGGAGAGAAAGAACATGGCTCAACGACGAGCAATCCTCAGCAGAACGACACTGCCGGTGGCCCTCGCGCTCCTGGCGCCGCTCTCCCTGAGCGCCTGTGGTTCGAGTACCGGATCGTCCGGCGGCGCCGACACACTGCGGGTGATGGACTACTACGCCGATCAGCCCGACAAGGGGATCTACGCGAAGGTCCTGGACGCGTGCGGACAGCAGAACGGCGTGACGATCAAGCGGGAGGCCGTGGCCGGCCCGTCCCTGATACCCAAGGTGCTGCAACAGGCCTCGTCGCGCACCCTGCCCGACGTCCTGATGCTCGACAACCCCGACCTGCAACAGATCGCCGCCACCGGCGCCCTCGCCCCGCTCAGCGACTTCGGCCTCAAGGCGGACGGCTACGCCAAGGGCGTGGTGGACGCCTCGACCTACCAGGGCAAGCTCTACGGCCTGCAACCGGTGACCAACACGCTCGGCCTCTTCTACAACAAGGACATGCTCGACAAGGCGGGAGTCAAGCCGCCCACCACCTGGGCCGAGCTCAAGTCGGCCGCCAAAAAGCTCACTTCGGGCAAGAGGTACGGCATCGCCTTCGCCGCACCGGCCACCTACGAGGGGACCTGGCAGTTCCTGCCGTTCATGTGGTCCAACGGCGGCGACGAGAAGGACATAGCAACTCCCCAGGTCGCGCAGGCACTTCAGCTCTGGGTGGACCTGGTCAAGGACGGATCGGCCTCGAAGTCGGTGGTCAGCTGGGCCCAGGCCGACGCCAACGACCAGTTCGCGGCGGGCAACGCGGCCATGATGGTCAACGGCCCCTGGCAGTTCCCGGTCCTGGACAAGAAGACGAGCCTGCACTACGGCGTCGTGCAGATCCCCGTGCCCAAGGCGGGCGGAACTCCCGTCGTCCCGCTGGGCGGTGAGACTTGGACCGTCCCGCAGACCGGCAATGCGCAGCGCCAGAAGAAGGCGGCCGAGGTCGTCGCGTGCCTCAACTCCGACAAGAACCAGTTGTCGCTGGCGCAGCAACGCCAGACCGTGCCGACGAAGACCGCGCTGATGGACAAGTTCGCCGCCGAGCAACCCCGGATGAAGGCGTTCACCGAGCAGGTGCGCAACGCCCGTGCCCGGACAGGCGAGTTGGGCAAGGACTGGCCGAAGGCCGCCACCAAGATCTACACCGCGATACAGACGGCGCTCACCCAGGGGGCGACTCCGGCGAAGGCACTGAAGCAGGCCCAGGATGGCTGACGTACTGCGCCGCGCGGTGCGGGCCAAGGAGCGTGCGGTACCGGCCACGGACAGTGCCCCGGTGGGCCGGAAGCTCGGCAAGCGCGGTCGGCGGGGTCAGTCCCACCTGCTGTTCCTGCTGCCCGCCGTGGCCTACATGGTGGCTTTCTTCGGCTACCCGGTCGTGAAGAACGTCGTCATGGGCTTCCAGCACTACACGACGACCACCTTCTACACCGGCCAGGCCCCCTGGGTCGGCTTCGCCAACTACCGGGCCGTCATCTCGTCCTCCGTCTTCGACAAGGCACTGCTCAACACGGTGCTGTTCACGGTGGGTTCGATCGCGGGGCAGTTTCTCACCGGTCTGGCGATCGCCCTGTTCTTCCGCCGCAGGTTCCCGCTCAACGGCGTACTGCGCTCCCTGCTGCTGTTGCCGTGGCTGGTGCCACTGATCGTCTCCAGCGCGGTGTGGCGCTGGATCCTCGACCAGGACAACGGCGTCCTCAACCGCTTCCTCGGCGCCCTGCACCTCGTACAGGACCGCCCCGGCTGGCTGACCAGCACCTCGCTGGCGCTGTTCGCGGTGATCGTGGTCAACATCTGGATCGGCATCCCGTTCAACGTCGCGATCCTCTACGGCGGACTGCAGGACATCCCCGAGGAGTTGTACGAGGCGGCGGCCCTGGACGGCGCCACGGGCTGGCGGGCGTTCCGGCACGTGACCTGGCCGCTGCTGCGGCCCGTGGTCAGCGTGGTACTCGTCCTCGGCGTCGTCTACACGGTCAAGGTGCTGGACGTCATCCTCGGGCTCACCAACGGCGGACCGGCGAACGCGACGCAGACCATCGCCAGCCAGTCCTACCAACTCTCCTTCCAGCAGTTCGACTTCGGACAGGGTGCCGCGCTCGGCAACATCCTCATCGTCACCTCGCTCGTCTTCGCCGTCCTCTACCTGCGCGCGAACCGACGCGCCGTCGAGCAGTGAGGCCGTCATGTCATCGATCACGCAGGCATCTGTCCGACCGGGCACGCGCACACCCGTCCAACAGCGGCGCTCCCGGCGGCCATGGGGATACACCGCGATCGGCGCGCTGATCCTGGCCGTGATGCTGTTCCCGGTCTACTGGATGGTCAACGTCTCCCTCCAGCCGGCCAACACCGCGGTGAGCACGCCCTGGTTCCCGACCCACCTCAACTTCGACGGCTACGCCACCGCGCTCAGCCAGCAGGGGCCAAATCTCCTGACCAGCCTCGTCGTTGCGGTGGGGAGCGTGGTGTTCAGCCTGATCATCGCGAGCCCGGCCGCATACGCACTCGCGCACGTCAACGCGCGCTGGGTCGGCCCGGTGCTGTTCGGGATCCTGATCAGCCAGATGGTCCCCGGCATCGTCGTGGCCAACGCGCTCTACAGCGCGTACAACGATGTCGGGCTGCTCAACTCGATCCCCGGCCTGATCCTGGCCGACTCCACCGCGGGTATCCCGTTCGCGATCCTGATCCTGCGGGCCTTCATGGGCAACATCCCCGCGTCGGTGATCGAGGCGGCCCGGGTGGACGGGGCGGGCAGGGTCCGGGCATTCGTTTCGATCGTCCTGCCGATGAGCAGGAATGCCCTCATCACCGCCGGGCTGTTCACGTTCCTGTTCACCTGGAGCGACTTCCTCTTCGCGCTGACCCTGACCACGACCGAGGACGTGCGCCCCGTCACCCTCGGCCTCTACCAGTACCTCGGCGCCCACGTCAGCGACTGGAACGCGGTGATGGCCACCGCGACCCTCGCCTCCGTCCCGGCCCTCGTCCTGCTCCTGGTGGCACAGCGCTACATCGCCACCGGCGTGACCGGCGGAGCCGTCAAATGACCCGCCCCCAGGGCGACTTCGGAGAAAGGCAGAACATCCCTGTGACCACGTCTTCCGCACCGCCCCCGGCCCCGATCCGCGTGACCGTGTGGGGGGAGAACCGCCACGAGAAGATCGAGGAGCACGTGGCCAAGATCTACCCGCAGGGCATGCACACCACGATCGCCGAGGGCATCAAGGAGAACCTCGGTGACGCCTGCGCCGTACGCACCGCCACGCTGGACGACCCCGAACACGGCCTGACCGAGGAGGTGTTGGCCTCGACCGACGTCCTCACCTGGTGGGGACACGCCGCCCACGCCGAGGTGTCCGACGAGGTCGTGGAACGGGTACACCGGCACGTGCTGTCGGGCATGGGTCTGGTGGTCCTGCACTCCGGCCACTGGTCGAAGATCTTCGTCAAGCTCATGGGCACCAGCTGCACGCTGCGCTGGCGCAACGAGCACGACCGCGAGCTGGTGTGGACGGTGAACCCGACTCATCCCATCGCCAAGGGAGTTCCGCATCCGCTCGTCGTCGACGAGGACGAGATGTACGGGGAGTTCTTCGACATCCCCGTCCCGGACGAGCTGGTGTTCGTCAGCTCGTTCACGGGCGGCGAGGTGATCCGCAGCGGCTGCACGTTCCGCCGCGGCCACGGCAGGATCTTCTACTTCAGCCCCGGAGACCAGGACTACCCCGTCTACCACAACAAGGACATCCGCCGGGTGATCGCCAACGGCGTCCACTGGGCGCACACGGACCGGCCCGAGCGCAGCCACCCGGTGCTGCTGCGCTACGACACCGACGACTTCTTCAACGGCACCGACTACTCGGGGCCGCTTCGATGACCCACCGGACCATTCCCTGCGGGCCCGACAACCCCCTGCGCGTGGTGGTGGTCGGTGCCGGCTCCATGGGACAGCAGTGGCTGACCACCGTCACGGCCGCGCCCGAGACCGAGCTCGTCGGCATCGTCGACCTCGACCTGGACGCGGCCCGGCGGTCCGCCGCCGGTCTGGGCCGACCGGACCTCCCGGTCGGCTCCGACGCGGTCGCGCTCGCCGCCGACACCGGCGCCCAGGCCCTCGTCAACGTGACGGTTCCGGTGGCGCACCATCCCGTCACCACCGCCGCGCTGTTCGCCGGGCTGCCCGTCCTCGGCGAGAAGCCGATCGCCGACACCCTGGCCCACGCCCTGTCCCTCGCCGCCGCGGCCGAGCTGAGCGGCGAGCTCTTCATGGTGAGCCAGTCCCGGCGCTGGAACCCCCAACTCTTCGCCTTGCGCGGGATGTTGGAGGAACTCGGCGCGATCGGCACCCTGACGACCGAGTTCTTCAAGGCTCCGCACATGGGCGGTTTCCGCGAGGAGATGGCGTACCCGCTGCTGATCGACATGGCGATCCACGCCTTCGACTCGGCCCGCTTCCTGCTCGGCACGGACCCGGTCTCCGCCTACTGCCAGGCATACAACCCGCCGTGGAGCTGGTACGACGGCGACGCCGCCGCGAGTGCCGTCTTCGAGATGGAGGGCGGTGCGCGCTATGCGTACAACGGCAGTTGGTGCAGTCCGGGTGCCGAGACCTCGTGGAACGGAGTGTGGCGGGCGAGCGGCGAGAAGGGCTCGGCCCTGTGGGACGGCGACAACGAACCCGTGCTCGCCGCCGACGTACAACCCGCCGAGCGGCCCCGCTCCCCGTACTCCGACATCGCCGGAGCACTGCGGGTCTTCGTCGAGTCGCTGCGGACCGGCAGCGTGCCCATGGGCGAGGTGCACGAGAACACCATGAGCCTGACGATGGTCGAGGCCGCGGTGGAGTCGGCCAGGACCGGACAGCGCGTGCTCGTGGACGACGTACTCGACCAGGCGTACGCGGAGGCCCTGCGCGAGGAGAGCCGCCCCGACGTCCGCGCCGCTCTTGCCAGTTGGCCGTCGGTCCGCGGCGCCCTCGCCCCGCATCAAGCGCCGCCTGACGCCTGACGCCCTACCGATACGGAGACCCGGTGCCCCGCCCTTCGCCCGACCCCGTGCCCGGCCGCCCCCACCTCGGGGTGGCGATGATCGGCCACTCGTTCATGGGAGCCGTGCACTCCCAGGCCTGGCGCACCGCGCCCCGCGTGTTCGACCTGCCCTTCGACGTCGACATGACCGTCGTCTGCGGCCGTGACCCGAAGGGCGCGGCGCGGGCCGCCGAGCGGCTGGGGTGGGGCGACTGGGCGGCCGACTGGCAGGAGGTGGTACGCCGAGACGACGTGGACGTCGTCGACATCTGCACACCCGGCGACTCCCACGCCGACATCGCGATCGCCGCCCTGGCCGCCGGCAAACACGTGCTCTGCGAGAAGCCCCTCGCGAACACGGTCGAGGAGGCCGAGCGGATGGCCGCCGCCGCGCAGGTAGCCGCGGCGGCCGGCGTCCGGTCGATGGTCGGCTTCAACTACCGGCGTGTGCCCGCCCTGGCACACGCCGCCCGTCTGATCGCCGAGGGCCGGATCGGCGAGGTGCGGCACGTCAGGGCCCAGTACCTCCAGGACTGGATCGTCGACCCCGAGTTCCCGCTGGTGTGGCGGCTGCGCAAGGAACGGGCCGGCTCCGGCGCACTGGGGGACCTCGGATCGCACGTCATCGACCTGCTCCAGCACCTGACCGGCGAGCTGCTCACCGGGGTGTCGGCGACCCAGGCCACGTTCGTCACCGAGCGCCCCCTGCCGACGGAATCCGGCGGGCTCTCGGCGCGCGCCGGGGAACAGCGCGGACAGGTGACCGTCGACGACGCGACCGCGTTCACCGGCCGACTGGAAAGGGGTGCACTCGTCGTGGTCGAGGCGACGCGCTTCGCCACGGGACGCAAGAACGCGATGCGGATCGAGGTCAACGGCTCACGCGGATCGGTCGCCTTCGACTTCGAGGCGATGAACGAGCTTCTGCTGTACGACGCCGCCGACCCGGAGACGGAGGCGGGGTTCCGCCGGATCCTGGTCACCGAGCCCGCCCACCCCTACCTGAGTGCCTGGTGGCCGCCCGGTCACGGCCTGGGCTACGAGCACGCGTTCGTCCACCAGGTCCACGACTTCCTGACGGCGGTGGCGGAGGACGGGAGTGAGCCGAGCCCGTCCTTCGCCGACGGCCTCCAGGTCCAGCACGTGATGCGGGCCGTCGAGCGCAGCGCCGCGGACTCCTCCCGCTGGACGAGTATCGACTGACCACATGTCCGATCGAACTGATACCAGGCCCGATCACTTGTGACCGTTTCCCGTAAGAGGGTTTAGCCGCGCCTGCGAGCCGTGCAGGATGGGGCCGTGGTAGGCAACCTCCCCGTCATGACAACCAGCTTTGTCGGCCGCGAGAGCGAAGTCGGCGCAGTCCAAGCCGCGTTGGCCCGGTACCGGTTGGTCACCCTCACCGGCGGCGGCGGTGTCGGCAAGAGCCGCCTGGCGCTGCGCGTCGCGGAGCAGATCCGGGACCGCTACGCCGACGGGGTCTGGTGGGCCGACCTGTCCAACCTCTACGACGAGCGGTTGTTCACCGCCACGGTCTGCGACGCGGTCGATCTCCTGGACCACAATCCGCGGGCTCCCATCGAGGCGCTCTGCGAGTGGCTGACCGGCCGGCAGGTCCTGCTCGTCCTCGACTGCTGCGAGCGGGTGCTGCCTTCCTGTCTCCTCCTGGTCAGTGAACTCCTCGTCGCCGCACCGGGGTTGACGGTCCTGGCCACCAGCAGACAGCCCATCGGCGTGCGGGGTGAGCACCGCATCGAGGTGACCCCGCTCTCCATGGACGACGACAGCGGCGGCGGCGACGCGGTACGCCTGTTCCACGAGCGCTGTGCCGCGGCCGCACCCGCGCTGGCCCTCGACTCCCCCGGCGCCGCCGAAGCCGTGTCGGCCATCTGCCGCCGTCTGGAGGGAATCCCGCTCGCCGTCGAACTCGCCTGCGCGCGCCTGCGGGAGAACACCCTCGCCCAGATCGCCGAGCGCCTCGGCTCACGGCTCGACACTCTCGTGGACGAGACGGCGTGGCCCAGGCGGCACCGGGCCCTTCGCACCGCGATCGGCTGGAGCCACGAACTGTGTTCCCCGCTCGAGCGGCTGCTGTGGGCCAGGCTCTCCGTCTTCCGCAGCCCCTTCGACACCGCCGACGCACAGTCCGTCTGCGCGGGCGGCCCGCTCGGCGCCGACGCCATCCCCCGCCTTCTTGAGCGGCTGGCCGACCAGTCCGTCCTCCAGCAGGCGGGCGTCCGCTACCGCATGCTCGACACCCTGTGCGAGTACGGAGCCATGTGGCTCGCGGAACTAGGTGAGGAACACACCCTCACCCGCCTCCATGCCGCGCACTTCGCCGACATGCTGGGCGAGGCCGAGGCCGGCTGGCTCAGCGACCAGCAGGTCGCCTGGTACGCGCGGATCTCCGCGAGCCACACCGACGTACGCGCCGCACTCGACCACCTCATCGAGGCGGATCCCGACGCCGCCGTCGAAATGGCCGGCCGCACCGGCCTGTTCTGGCCCTGCTGCGGGCACCTCCACGAATCCCGCGACTACCTCGAACGCGCCCTGGCCCTCGACACACCCCCGGGCCCCTCACGCACCCGCGCCCTGTGGGCCCTGGGCATCACGCTCACCCTCCAGGGCGACCACCAGACCGCCCTGCGCATCGGGGAGGAGTGCGCCGACGAGGCGCGACAGGACGGCACCCCGCACTCCGCGCTCTTCGCCGCCCACACCCTCGGCCTCACCCACCTCATGGCAGGCCGGCCGCAGGCCGCCTACGACATCTGCGACCAGGCCCTGATCAGCCACAGCACGTCGCCCCCGTCGGGCGCGCCGCAGCTGTGCTGCATGGTGATCCGCACCTTCGCCCACTCCGCGCTGGGCAGGCTGGCCGAGGCCTACGAGGCGGCCATCGCCCTGCGCCGTCTCAGCGAACGGTACGGCGAGCACTGGGCACGGTCGTACGCGTTCCACCAGCTCGCCTTCATAGACCTCCACCAGGGCCGCGCGCGCGACGCCGAACGCCATGCCCGAGCCATGCTCACCAGCAAGCACAACCTCAACGACAACCTCGGAATCGCCCTCGCACTCGATCTCCTCACCGGTGCGAACGCGGTCCAGGGCAACGGCATCGCGGCGGCCCGCACCTCCGGCACCGGCAACACCTTCTGGCGCATGCTCGGCCACCCGAACCACGGCACGCCCGAGCTCTCCGCGGTCCGCGACCAATGGGAACTCCAAGCCCGCAAGGCAGTCGGGGACGACGTCTACGACACGGCCTTCCACAACGCGCTGAACGACGACGCCGAGCAGGGCCTCGCCCTCGTCATGCAAGGACCGCCCGCCACCTGAACATCGACTTCACGATCAGGGGCAGAGGAGGGGAAGGAAGAGATACGGAAGATCGCTGGACTGCGGATAGTGTGCAGTAAGGCAACGGTCCGGCGTTCGGCACACGGCCACATTGGGCAGTGTGCAACACACTGAGAGTGAAAGAACTAATCATGAGTAGCGTCTACTTCGACATCACCATCGACGGTGCCCCCGCGGGCCGCATCATCTTCAACCTCTTCGACGAGGTCGTCCCGAAGACCGCCCGGAACTTCCGCGAGTTGGCCACCGGGCAGAATGGCTTCGGCTACGCCGGTTCCGGCTTCCACCGCGTCATCCCGCAGTTCATGCTGCAGGGCGGCGACTTCACCAACCACAACGGCACCGGCGGCAAGAGCATCTACGGCGAGAAGTTCGCGGACGAGAATTTCGACCTGAAGCACGACCGCCCCTACCTGCTGTCGATGGCGAACGCCGGCCGCAACACCAACGGCTCGCAGTTCTTCATCACCACCGTCGTCACCTCGTGGCTGGACGGCAAGCACGTCGTCTTCGGCGAGGCAGTCGAGGGCCAGGAAATCATCGACAAGATCGAGTCCCTGGGCTCGCAGTCGGGCGCCACCAAGGCCAAGATCGAGATCGTCGCATCCGGCGTCGTCGAAGGCTGAACCAGACCCGGACCCGACCGTGACGGCACGGGGGCCACGTAACGCAAGGTAGGCAGGCGCCGCCGGAATCGGCGGTTGTCGCCATGTCCGGGTTCAGTCCGCTGACGCCGAAACAGTGCGACTCCATACGCCGGGCCCCGGAGATGATCTCTGATCTCCGGGGCCCGTCATGTGTTCGTGCCGGGTCACATCTCCGTCGACCCCAGCACTTGGAGTAGATGCTCGCGGCTGCCCGTACCGACTGCGAGTCCACGATCGCGACCGCCGGATCCTCCAAGCGGCCGGCCTTCTCCCTGGCCCTGTCGCACGGTCCGTCTGAAACTCGACGAGCAGCCCCGTGAGCTGTCACCGACGCCGCCGAGTCGACAGATCGTGTGTAGCGCTCCACCTCTCGAGGTAGTCCTGAACGCGTCCGATCCCCCAGACCTCACCGATCTTGTGGCCGATGTCGAAGAGGTTCGCCGCATGGATGTCCGGGTCCCGGTCGCCCACGGCCTCCTCGACCACGATCGGAACGAAGCCGTGCTGCATGGCGTCCATCGCGGTGGCACGGACGCAGCCGCTCGTCGACAGTCCGCCGATGAGCAGGGTGTCGATTCCGGCGGCCGTGAGGTGCGCGGCCAGCCCGGTGCCGAAGAAGGCGCTCGGGCACTGCTTCGTTACGGTCAGTTCGTCCGGGGCCGGGGCCAGCCCGTCGATGAACTCGCCGAAGGGGCTGCCCTCGACGAACGCCCGCAGGCTGGGCACCTTGCGGAAGAAGACGCCGCCGTCGCTCCCGTCCGCCCGCAGCCGCACCCGCGTGACGATCACCGGAATCCCGGCCCGGCGCGCGTAGGCCAGGAGGACCCTCATCGCCTCGACCGCCGGTTCGACGCCGGCGTAGAGCGGGCAGTCAGGGTCGACGTAGGCACGGGCGGGATCCACCAGGACGAGGGCCGGTGACGTGCCGGGAGTGAGCTGCCCACCCAACCCGGCGCGCTCGTAGTCCTCCTGTTGCTGTTCGGAACCGGTCATCGGCACGGCTTTCGTGGGGAGGCGGGATCGGCGGGGCGGGCGCCCCGCCGACGGTGGGTCAACCGCTGTCCGGCTCCACGGCGCTGGTCACCCGGACACCGAGCGGGACTTCATCAGTGGCTGGATGCGGGTGCCGAAGTTCTCCAGGCCTTCGAGGAAGTCGTCGAAGACGAGCATGATGCCCTTGGTGCCCTGGACCTCGGCGACCTCGTCGAGCAGCTTCGCCACGGTCTCGTACGACCCGACGAGCGTGCCCATGTTGAAGTTCACCGCGCCCTCGGGCAGCACGATGGTGCGGGCGGTGGAGGTGTCGTCGGCGGTGGTGTCCGTGGCCGATTCGCCGGCCATGTACGCCAGCGCCGCATGGTCGGCGTTGTCGTGGTAGTCCTGCCACTTCGCCCGGGCGGCCTCGTCGGTCTCGTCGGCGATGATCATGAAGAGGGAGAGCGCGCCGACGTCACGGCCGGTCTCCGCCGCCGCGTCCACGAGCGAGGCCGTGGTGTCCGACAGCGCGAGCGGGGTGTTGACGCCGCTGCCGAGGATGAAGTTGTACTCGGCGTGCTCGGCGGCGAACCGGATGCCCGTGGGGCTCTGCCCGGCCGCGACGATGTCGATGTGCCCGTCCGCCGGGCGCGGTGAGAGCACGCAGTCGTCCATCTCGTAGAACTCGCCCTTGAAGTTGCTGACGCCCTCGCTCCACAGCTCCTTCATCACGGTGACGTACTCGGCGGCGCGGGCGTAGCGGTTGCCGAAGTGTGCGTCGCCGGGCCACACGCCCATCTGGGAGTACTCGCCGGGTGCCCAGCCGGTGACGATGTTGATGCCGAAGCGGCCGGGGGCGATCGAGTCGATCGTCGTGGCCATGCGGGCGACGATCGCCGGGGGCAGGACGAGGATCGGGGTGGAGGCGTAGAGCTTGATCCGTTCTGTCACGGCGGCCAGGCCGGCCATCAGGGTGAACGACTCCAGGTTGTGGTCCCAGAACTCGGTCTCGCCGCCGAACCCCTTGAGTTTGATCATCGACAGCGCGAAGTCGAGGCCGTGTTCCTCCGCCTTCTGCACGATGGCCTTGTTCAGGTCGAAGCTCGGCAGGTACTGGGGCGAACTCTTCGAAATGAGCCAGCCGTTGTTGCCGATGGGGATGAATACGCCGATGTCCATGCCGCTCCTCGTTGGCGGTTGGGGTGAGCCTGACGGGGTCACAACGTGCGTGCGTGATCAAGGAGTTCCAGGATGGCTCCGAATGTAGCCGTCGATCGTTACCGCTCCCCTCCCGATCTGTGAACGGCACCCCGTCGGTCGGCCGGAATCCCGAACGAACGGCGGTCCGTCCCGGCCGCGACCGACCCGGGCACCCGCGCCCCGCGCACGCATCCGGTTTCCGGCGTTCCGTTCCCCCGGATGCCGAGTATTGTCACCCGAGGGAACACAGGCGGAAGTCTGTTGCAACTCGGGCTGGAGTGCTGGCTGTTGAGTGCCTGATGGGATGGCTGGAGTCACGGTGAGAGTCCTGCGAAGCACCGCGTTACGTGAGGCGGGAACGGTAAAATTTACGGTATGAACGCACGTCTGGCTCTGCTCGGCACTGTGGACCCCGGCGTCACCGAGAGCGAAGTCTTCCGGCTGGCACTCCAGCACGCGGTGGCGGAGCTGAGCGCCCTCGGTGGAGCGATTCACCTGCGCGGCCCGATGTCCGCGCTGCGGCTGGTGTCGTCGACCGGTCTGCCGCCCGCGCTGACCCGCCCGTGGGAGATCATCGACCAGGAGGGCCCGACGGCCCCGGCGAGGGCCGTGCACCTGGGCAGCGGTGTGTGGGTGCCGGTGCGGCACACGTCCTCGGGCCAGGAGCTCGCCTGGCCCGGCAGTGGTCTGGCCTCCGTACCGGTGTCCGGTGGGGACCGCAGCATCGGCGCGCTCACGGTGCTGATGGGCGACCAGGGCGAGCCCACCCCGCCGCAGTGGCACTTCCTCAGGGACCTGGTCGCCTGGACAGAGGAGCGCATGCGCCAGGCGCCACCGCCCTCCGGCCCCTCCCAGGGAGAGCTGAGCGGTGACCGCGACCGGCTTCGCCAGGCCCTCAAAGAGGTCAGCGTCGGCTCGTGGGACTGGGACATCCAGGGCGGCGAACTGATCTGGGACGAGGCGGCCCTGGAGCTCTACGGCACCAGACCCGAGGACTACACCGCCCGGGTCGAGAACTGGATGGCGTGCGTCCACCCCGACGATCTGGCGCCGACGCTGGACGCGGTGGACCGGGCGATCCGCGAGCACGGCGTGTTCGAGGCGGAGTACCGGGTACGGCGCCTCGACGGCACGTACGGCTGGACGCAGGCCCGTGGCCGGGCGACCTACGACGAGCACGGCGAACCGCTCCGGATGATCGGCGTGGGCTGGGAGAGCAACGAGTCCCGGACCGCCCGGGACTCGCTCAGCCGTGCCCTGCGCCACATGAGCGACGGCTTCCTCGCGGTGGACGACGAGTGGCGGATCACCTTCGCCAACCTGCAGGCGGAGCGCACGCTGGGCCTCTCCGAGGAGGAGTTGTTCGGGCGCCTGCTGTGGGAGCTGCCCACGGCGCGGGAGGTCCCCGGCCTGGAGGACCGCTGCCGGAAGGCCGCCGCCGAGGAGACGCCCGTCGGCTTCGACGCCATGCTGGGGGACGCCGGCCGCCGCTACCACCTGCGGCTGGTCCCGGGTCCCGACGGAGTCACCCTCTACCTCACCGACGTCACCGAGAAGCGGCAGCACGAGGAGGAACGCCGGGCCTCCGAGCTGGCGGCGGCCCGACGCGCGGTCCGGATGGGCGAGTTGACGGCCGCGCTCGCCAAGGCGACGACCTCGCAGGACGTGGTGGCCGCGGTCGCGCGCCGGGTGCTGCCGCCATTCGCCGCAGCCGGACTCCTGGTGCAGGCCGTCGAGGGCGACCGGCTGCACACCGTGGGAGCGGACGGCTACCCGGACGACTTCCTCGCCACCGTCGACGGCCGCCCCCGGACCCCCGGCGAGCCGTCCTGGGACGTGATCGCGTCCGGTCTGCCGCTGTTCCTCTCCTCGGTCGAGGAGTACGAGGCCCACTACCCCGAGCTGGCCGGCAGACCGGCCCGGGCAGAGAAAGAGGCGTGGGCGTTCCTGCCGCTGACGGCGTCCGGGAAGACCTTCGGCGTCTGCGTGGTCGCCTTCGACCGCTCCCGCCGGCTCACCGACGAGGAACGCACCCTGCTGACCACGATCAGCGCCCTCGTCGCCCAGGCCCTGGAGCGGGCCCGGCTCTACGACGCCGAGCACACCCGGTCCCGCGAACTGCAGCGCAGCCTGCTCCCCCGCGCCCTGCCCGCCCTGCCGGCGTGCACCGCGGCCGCCCGCTACCTGCCCGCGGGCCAGGGCATGGACGTCGGCGGCGACTGGTACGACATCATCCCGCTCTCCGGCGGGCAGGTCGCCCTGGTGGTGGGCGACGTCATGGGCCACGGCCTGCCGGAAGCGGCGACGATGGGGCGGCTGCGCACCGCGCTGCACACCCTCGCCGACCTGGAGCTGCCGCCCGACGAGATCATGAGCCACCTCAACGACCTCGTCGCCGGGATGGGCGAGGAGTCGTACGTGACGTGTCTGTACGCGCTCTACGACTCGACGACCCAGATCTGTTCCATCGCCGGGGCCGGTCATCCGCCACCGGCCGTGGTCTACCCGGACGGCACGGTGCACTTCCCGGAGCTGTCGGCCGACCCGCCCCTCGGCGCGGCTGAACCGCCGTTCGGGACGGTCGAGTTGAAGGTGCCGGAGGGAAGTCTGCTGGTGCTGTACACCGACGGCCTGGTGGAGTCGTCGAAGCGTGAGATGGACGAGGGCATGGCGGACCTGGCGCGTCTGCTGAGCACCGCGCACCGGACCGAGAGCGGCGAGGAAGCGGACCTGGAGCAGCTCTGCGACACCCTCACGGCGGGCCTGCTCCCCGCCGAACACCCGACGGCCGACGACGCCGCCCTCCTCGTCGCTCGTCTCCACGCCCTGACCAGCGACCGGATGGCCTCCTGGCCGCTGCCCGAGGACCCACGGGCGGCCGGCCAGGCCCGCCGTCACGTCCGGGAGCAGCTGCGCACCTGGGGCCTGGAGGACCTGACCCCGACCACGGAACTCCTGGCCAGCGAGCTGGTCGGCAACGTCGTACGCCATGCCAAGGGCCCGGTCAGTCTGCGTCTGCTGCACGGCGCCGAGTTGATCTGCGAGGTCTTCGACGGCAGCCTGACGATGCCCCGTATCCGCCGCGCCACGGACACGGACGAGGGCGGTCGCGGTCTGCAGCTGGTCGCCGCCCTCTCCCAGCACTGGGGCACGCGCTACACACCGACAGGCAAATGCATCTGGACGGAACAGGCCCTTCTCACTCCGGGGGCCCGGCAGGAACTGCCTTCCGACGACCTGGAGTTGATGTTCCCGGGCATGGAGAACTTCAACGGGGATCTCGACGCGCTGCCGTTCGGGGACGAGGACTGACCGGGCGGGGCCGATTCGCCTTGCGAACCGCGTCGATCACGCTGTCCACCACCTCGGTCACCGGCTTTGACGCGTCGATGATCGTCGCGCCACGGCTTTCGTAGCTCGCTCGCATCCGAGGATTCCACTTCAGGGCGGCTGCAAGTTCCTCGGGATGTTGCCCGAACGCGTTCGTGGTGCGGGTCGCGAGCCGGTGGCGGAGGGTGTCCTCGTCGATCACCAGGCACACGACGAGGTCGAAGAGATCGCGGACGTCCGCCTCGTTCTCCGCCGACCCGCACAAGAACGCGGTGCGGGAACGGGACTCCTCGACGAGGGTCTCCACGCGGTCGCGGACGATCGCCCACCCGTATCGGTCGAGCCAGCCCTCGGGAACCGGATACGGAGGGTCCCTCACGACCTCGCCCTCAGCTCGGTCGATCCAGCGGCTGAAGCCGTCCTCGTCGGCGTCGAGCGCGACGTGGCCGCGCTTCCGCAACGCCCCGCAGACCGTGGACTTGCCGGTCCCTGAGTTGCCCGTCACCCACACCAACGTCACGCCGCCAGCGTAGACGGCCGATCGATCCTCAACAGCCCCTCGCACGAGAGGACTTGACAACGATGTCGGCAGGCAGCAGATTCCACCGGGCGCGAACGGGAACCGGCACACCTTCACCACGGGCCCCCGCAGGCCCGTTTCAGGACGGAGCTGTCCGTGAGAAGAAGAAGATCGACGTTTCGCACGACGCGCCTCCCGCGACGGCGTGTCACGGTCGTCGCCCTCGTCAGCAGCCTGGCGGCCATGATCGTGCCCGCGGCCGGAGCGGCATCGGCGGACGCACCGGCGGCGGCCCATCGCCCCGCGTCGGTGACGTCGGGCAACGCACGTTTCCAGGTCCTCTCCCCCACCCTGATCCGCACGGAGTACGCGCAGGACGGGAAGTTCACCGACAGCGCGACGTACAACGCGATCGGCCGCAGCGCGTTCGCGCCGACCTCCTACACCTCCAGCACGTCCGACGGCTGGCTGACCATCACCACGAGCGCGGTCACCCTGCGGTACCAGGTGGGGTCGGGACCGTTCGACGCCCAGAACCTCTCCGTACGGCTGTCGGCCGGTGGAACACCGGTCACCGCCGCGCCCTGGCAGCGGCTCACGTGTGGTCTGGGCGCCCTGTGCGAGGCCGAGCAACTGCCGCGCAGCGGGCCCTCATTCGCCTCGGACCACACCGGTTACACCGGCTCCGGTTTCGTGGCGGGCTTCGAGGGGACGGGCAACTCCCTGTCCGCCGACGTCGACGTGGCAACGGCGGGGACGTACCAATTCGATGCCCGCTACGCCAACTCCCTCGGCGGCGACGGCCAGAACACCACCCGCACCCTGACGTTGTCGGTGGACGGCGGCGCGAGCCGGACCGTCAGCCTGCCGACCACCGCGAACTGGGACACGTGGGCCCTGGCGACCAGCGCGGTGCAACTGAGCGCCGGCCACCACACGATCACGCTGACGAGGACCGCCACGGACTCCGGTGACGTCAACATCGACAGCGTCGCCCTGGTGAACCAGGACGGCGGCTTTCCGGCGACGTCCACAACCGCGATCGTGGGCTGCGGGTTCGGCGCGAACTGCGAGGCAGAGGCCGGCCGCGCCTCGGGCACGGCGATCACGGCCACCGACCACGCCGGCTACTCCGGCAGCGGCTTCCTCGCCGAACTCAACCAGGGAGCGGGCACGTTGACCCACGTGGTCGGCGTACCGGCCGACGGCACCTACGCGTTGCAGGTGCGCTATGCCAACGCGACCGGCCGTGACGGGCTCTACCAGACCCGTACGGCCACGGTGTCCTCCGGCGGCACCACGCAGACCCTGTCTCTGCCTGTCACCGGCAACTGGGACACGTGGAAGACCGCCTCGGTCCCCGTCACTCTCAAGGCAGGGGCGAACGACGTCGCCATCGCCTGCCCGGACGCCGCGAGTTGCCACGTCAACCTCGACACGGTCGCCGTCACCGCGACCGGCGCGGCGGCCCCGCAACCGCACCTCGCGCTCGGCGGTTACCGCCGCAGCCTCGACGGCTACAACGGCGACAACGGCGCGCCGGCCATCACACCCGGCCTGTTGTACAAGGACGGCTGGTACCTGCTCGACGACACGGCCTCGGCTCTCTACGACACCGGCACCCGCCAGGTCACCCAGCGCCCGTCCCACGGCGGGACGCCGTACCAGGACGGCTATGTCTTCGGCTACGGCCACGACTACAAGCAGGCCCTGTCCGACCTGGCCACCCTGACCGGCCCGTCCGAACTGCTTCCCCAATGGGCGTACGGCGTCTGGTACTCGGAGTACATCGACCGCACCGCCGCCGACTACGAGAACAAGATCCTGCCCGCCTTCCGCGCCGAGGGCGTACCCCTGGACGTCCTGGTGACCGACACGGACTTCAAGTCGCCCAACACCTGGAGCGGTTGGGAGATCGACCCGTCCAAGTTCCCCGATCCGAAGGCGTTCTTCGACTGGGCCGCCTCCCAGGGTCTGCACGACACGCTCAACATCCACCCGAGCATCCTCAGCAGCGACCCGCAGTTCGCACAGGCCCAGGCGACCGCCAAGGGCAAGCTGCACAAGGGTGGTTGTGCCCCTGCCGCGAGCAGCGGGGCCGGGGACTGCTACACCTTCGACTGGGGCGACCCCGACCAGCTGAAGGCGTACATGGACCTGCATCAGACCATGGACCAACAGGGCAACGACTTCTGGTGGCTCGACTGGTGCTGCGACGCCTCCCAGTCCTCGCTGCCCGGTGTCACTCCCGACGCGTGGATCAACCAGCAGTACGCGACGGACGCCGACAAGACCGTCGGCCGCGGATTCGCCGTCTCCCGCGCCTACGGCTCCCTCCAGGCGGGCGGCTACAGCAGCCAGCAGGGCCTGCCGACCGGGCCGTGGGCCGACAAGCGCACCACCGTCCACTTCACCGGCGACACCTCCTCCACCTGGGGCACCTTGAAAGGGGAGGTCGGCTACACACCGGGCGAGGCGGCCGCCACCGGCCTCTCGGCGATCAGCCATGACATCGGCGGCCACAACGACACGACGAACCTGACCGGTTCGGAGACCTACACCTCCGGCGGCACGACCCAGACCACGCACAGACTCCCCGACGACATGTACGCCCGCTGGGTCCAGCTCGGCACCTTCCAGCCCATCGACCGCCTGCACAGCAACCACAGCGACCGACTGCCCTGGCAGTACGGCACCGCGGCGCGCGCCTCAGCGGACAAGTTCCTCAACCTCCGCGAGAACCTGGTGCCTTACACCTATTCGCTCGCACAGCAGGCTGCCACGACCGGCGTCCCGGTCACCCGCCCGACGTACCTGGAATATCCCAATGAGCCGCAGGCGTACGCCACTTCGGGCAGCGAGTACTTCTACGGCCCCGACATGCTCGTCGCCCCCGTCACCACACCCGGCACCACGGCGACGACGTCGGTGTGGTTCCCGCCCGGCAGCCAGTGGACCGACTACTTCACCGGGCAGACCTACGCCAGCGGCACCACCCAGAACATCACCAACGGCCTCGACACCATGCCGGTGTTCGTCAAGGCGGGCTCCGTCGTCCCGACCCGCACGGACAACGTCACCAGCAACGACAAGGCCCCACTGACCAAGGTCACGCTCACCGTCGCCGCGGGCGCCTCCGGCTCCTACAACCTCTACGAGGACGACGGAACCACCACCGGGCACGGCCACAGCGCCGTCACGAAGATCCGGTACCGCGAGAACGGCTCCCGGCACACACTGACGATCAGCCCCACGACCGGGTCCTTCCACGGCCAGGTCAAAAACCGGCAGTGGACCGTCGCCCTCCTCGGCGTCACCGCCCCGAGCGTCGTGCGGGTGGGAGGGGCTCAACTGCCCGCTCACGCCTACCACTTCGACAGCACGACCGGCACCCTGACCGTCACACTCCCCGCGCGGAGCGTGCACGCACCGATCACCGTGACGTACGGCTGACCGGCTCCCGCCGGTGCCCGCGTCCCGGCTGAACTGCCTCCGCACCCCGGCGAGTTCGTCCCGCGCCGGGGTGCGACGGTTCCTCAGCCCTGCGACGAGGTTTTCGTCAGGCTCTCCGGCGACGTACTTCCCGGGCCGGGAAGGGCACGGAGGTGCGGTCGGTCCCGGTCTCCGGGCTCGGCCGGCGTCAGGCGCTCGATCAGCATCGGCGTCAGCCGTCGGTACGCGGCCGGATCGACCGGGCCGAGCCAGTGAACGGCGCGGACGAGCCGGTTGATGTTGAGATCCAGGTCGCCGAGTACTTCGTCGGCGTTGTGCATGGAGAACGGGATGATCTTCGTGCCGCGACAGTGGTGCGTGTCGGTGGCGATGTCCATGAAAGCCAACTGCTCGACGACCGCGTGCCTCATGGTCTCGGTGTCGGGTGTCTCCAGCGCGCCGGCGAGGTCGGCCGCGATCCACAGCGCGGCGATCTCCGCGTTGAGCGGGCTGAAGAAGGAGGAGTTGTAGCCGTTGAAGAACAGGCCGGGAATCCCCAGGGGCAGGATCTGGCGGTAGAGCATGAAGTTCCCGCGCTCGTCCAGCAGTTGCTCGCGCACCCCCTCGGGCAGGAACGGGACGCCTTGGGTGAAGCCGGTGGCGCAGACGACCAGGTCCGCCCGCAGCGTGGTGCCGTCGGACAGGCGGGCGGAGGGCTCGCCGTCCACGACGAGGAGTTCCTCGATGGTGCGGTCCCGGTGGACGGTGATGTCACCTGCCGTGACAGCCTCGAAGAATCCCTCGGTCGCGAGCCCGATGGCGCCGCGCACGATGTCCTCCATCGTTCCCTCGGGCACCAAGTCGAGCCGCCTGAGGCCGAGTTGCCGTATCGACACCGTGCCGATGGAGTTGATCATCCGGCGGCGCAGGCCGTTGCCGGGGCCGTGCAGGAAGCGTTCGAAGCCGCGCGGGCGGATGTAGCGGAACAGTCCTTCGCCGAGCCGGGTGAGCAGCAGCATCTTGAAGTTCAGCCGGCCACCGATCTTCCGCGGGACCTTCCACAGCAGTTGCCGCGCGATCACGTCGGTGCGGGCGGCGACAGCACTGATCGGCACAGCGACATCGCAGGCCGACTTGCCGTAGCCGACGACGAGGACGTTGCGGTCGCGCGCCTGCTCGGCGTCGTGGAACTCGGTGCCCGCGCACACCCGGCCGCCGGCCGCGGTGAACTCCGCCAGGCCGTCGAACTTCGGCACGGCCGGTTCGCAGAACACCCCGTTGGCGACGACGAGTCGGTCGTAGATCTCCGTGTCGTGCGTACCTGCGGAGTCGCGGTACTCGACGCTCCACCTGCCGTCGTCGGTCGGGGCGGCCGAGATCACCTCGGTGCTCAGCCGCAGCGCGGGTTCGAGGCCGAAGTGGGCGGTGTAGTCGGCGAGGTAGGACTGGACCTGGGCGCCGTTCGGCCACTCCGGGAAGTCCGCGGGCATGGGGAAGTCGGAGAACGAGTACTGCGCTTTCGGGCTCTGTGTGGTGACTCCCGGATAGCGGCGCGTCCGGCTCCACACGCCGCCCACGTCCGGGGCCTTCTCGAACACGTCCGTGCGGTGCCCGGCCTGCGTGAGCACCTTCGCGGTGACCAGGCCCGCGAGGCCGGCACCGATGATGGCGATTCTCATGGTCACGCGACCTCGGGCGGCAGTTGGAGCTCGATGCCGAAGTCCGCCATGATCTTCTTCATCAGGCCGATGTCCTTCGGGCCGGGCGGCATGTCCGCGAGCGTCTGGTAGTACTCCTCCAGGCCGGCGGGCGAGACGACCGAGATGACGCGCGACTCCTCCGGGTAGGGGTTGCGGAAGGCGTGGATCACGTCGCGCGGCAGGTACAGGTAGTCGCCGTGTTCGAGGACGAAGTCCCTGCCACCGAGGTGCACGTCGAGCCGTCCGGCCAGGCAGATGAAGGACTCGTCCTCCCGGGTGTGCAGGTGGGGCGGCGGCCCGTCCGTCTCCGGCGGGACCGTGTACTCGAACAGCGAGTACGCGTCGTGCGTCGCCGCGCCGTCCGCCTTGAGGGTGATGCCCAGCCCGATCGCCGCGATCTTGTGCCCTTCGCGGGAGGGCAGCATGTAGCCACCGCCTAGAGTCACCGTTGTCTCCTTCCGGTCGCCACCACGGCCGTCCGACCGCGGCGCTGGTCCGCTGCGATCAGCGTCGGTTCGGCGCGACGGATACGCAATCATCCGTCCCACGTGCTGGGACTATTTCAACGGCGGGCACCGTGCGCCCGGGAGGCCGCCGCGGCGGCGAGCCGCACCGAGGGCCCGGCCCGACCAGCACGGTCCACGGCCGTGGACCCCGTGACGAACAAGGCCGCAGCGACCCGACCGTCCGGGCCGAAGACCGGGACGGCGACGCAGCTCCGATCAACGCGGCCGACACGCAATCAGCCGTCCCACCCGCCAGGACGACTTCAACGGCGCGTGCTGTACGCCCGAGAGGCCGCCGCGGCGGCGAGCCGCACCGCGGGCCCGGCCCGGTCGGCGCGGACCAGGGCGGTGGGCCCGGTCACGGACAGGGCCGCGGCGACCTCGCCGTCCGGGCCGAAGATCGGGGCGGCGACGCAGCTCACGCCGATGTTGCCCTCCTCGCGTTCGACCGCCCAGCCCCTGGCCGGCACGGCGGTCAGCTCGCGGATGACGGCCTCCTTGGTGGTCAGTGTGCGCGGGTTGCGCGGCGGCGTTCCGGCATCGAGTACGGCGTCGATGGTCGCGGTCTCGCTGTAGGCGAGGATGGCCCGGCCCAGCGCCGAGCAGTACGCCGGGACGATCCCGCCGACCTGGGAGAGCATGGGCATCGGGCGGTGGCCGGTGATCTTGTCAACGACCAGGATCTGCGCGCCGTCCAGGACGCCGAGCTGCACGGTGGTCCTGGTCGCGCTGTGCAGGTCCTGGAGGTAGGGCAGCACGGCCTCGCGCAGCTCCAGCCGGATCGGCGCCAAGCTCCCGATCTCGAACAGCCGGTTGCCGATCCGGTAGTGGCCGTGGGGTTTGTCCAGCCAGCCGAGACGGATCATCCGGTCCGCCGTCCGGTGCGTGGTCGACCGGGGCAGCCCGCACCGGGCCACGAGCGCGGAGAGAGTCAGCTCGCGGTGCGCCGCGTCGAAGGCACCGAGGATCGCCGCCGCGCGCTCGAGGCCCGAGGTCTCGGCCCTGCTGTCCCGCGCAGTGGGACTCGTCCCTTGTTCCCCGGGGGTCATGCCGGTCACGCTAAGGCTGCTCCCACCCGGCGGACAAGGGGTGGATTCAGGAGGATGCCAACATCATGCGGACAGCATTGGTCGGCGGCGGCGCCAGTGGTATCGGCCACGCGATCGCCGAGCGCCTGGCGGGTTCGGGCGACCGGGTGGTGATCACCGGCCGGCGCGCCGACGCCCTCGAAGCCGCGGCCGACCGGCTCGGCCGCGCGGTGGACGACGGCCCGGCGCGCGAGGTGCACGCCCTGGTGAGCGACATGGCCGATCCGGACTCGGCCGCGGCCGCGATGGAAGAGGTCGAGCACCGCTATGGCGGCCTCGACGTGCTGGTGCTCAACGCAGGCGGTCCGCCGCCCGGTGGAATCCTCGACCTCGACGACACGCGCTGGCGCGAGGCGTCCGAACTGCTGTTGCTCGGCCCGCTGCGGCTGGCCCGGCTGGCGATGCCGGGCATGGCGAAGCGGGGCTTCGGGCGGGTGGTGTTCGTGACGTCCACGGCGGTGCGCCAGCCCCAGCCGGACCTGGCCGCGTCCGTGGTACTGCGCTCCGCGGTCACGGCCGCGGCCAAGCTGCTCTCCCGTGAGTTCGCAACCGAGGGCGTGACCGTCAACTGCGTTGCCCCCGGCGCCACTTCGACCGAGCGGCGCACACAGATCCTCACCAACCGGGCCCGCGCCGCACACCAGGGACTCGACGAACTCGACGCGCAGGACCTCGCGCACATTCCGGCCGGGCGCGCGGCACGCCCGGCGGAGATCGCGGCGGCCGTGGCGTTCCTGGCCTCCGACGACGCGGCATACATCAACGGGACCGTACTCACGGTCGACGGCGGAAGGACGGAGACGATCTGATGGCGGCATCGGGATCCCGCTTCACCATGGCCGATTTCCTCGGCTCGATCCAGGACAGCGTGCAACCCGGCGCCGCGCGGCCGGTCGTCGTGCACGCCGACGAACTCGCACCGCTGCCCGCCGACCAGGTACACAACCCGACCGTGCTGGCGATCGCGGGACTGCTGCCGACGGCCACCTTCGAACTCTTCCGGCAGACCATCCCGGCGGGTCTCAGCTCGGACATGCAGCGCCACCATCACGAGACGGTGCACTTCGTCATCAGCGGGCACGGCCACAGCGAGATCGAGGACGACACCGAGCCCTGGGCCGCCGGCGACTTCATCTACACCCCGCCCTGGACCTGGCACCGCCACTACAACGACTCACGGACCGAGCCGGTCGAGTTCCTGACCATCGAGAACTCCCGCCTGCTGAACCTGCTGGGCGTCGGCCGGCGGCAGAGCGCGGGCCTGGCCACGGTCGCCGAAGCCCGCGCACGATTCAAGGAGGAGCAGGCATGAGCCCGCTGCCCGCCCACATCGGCATCTGGGGCGAACTGTCCGACGTGGAGCACGAGTTGCGCTTCGTCGACGTCGCCGGCGTCCGCACCCGGGTGCTGCGCGCGGGGTCCGGCCCCGAGCTGATCCTGCTGCACGGCACCGGCGGACACCTCGAGGCCTACGCCCGGGACATCGCCGGCCTCGCCACCGACTTCCGCGTCACCGCCTACGACATGGTCGGCCACGGCTGGTCCGACCTCCCGGACCGGCCGTACACGATCGACGTGCTCTCCGATCACCTCCTCGGCCTGATGGACGCGCTGGGCATCGACTCGGCGCACCTGTCCGGCGAATCGCTCGGGGGCTGGGTGACCGCGTGGACCGCGGCGTACCACCCCGAGCGCGTCGAACGCCTCGTGCTCAACACCCCCGGGAACATCGCCAACAAGCCGGAGGTGATGGTCCGCATGCGCGAGAGCACCCTGGCCGCCGTCCGCGACCCCAGCGACGAAACCGTGCGCCGCCGCGTCGAGTTCCTCTTCCACGACACCTCGATGGTCACCGACGAGCTGGTGAACCTGCGCCGAGCCGTCTACGGCCGCCCCGGCTTCCTGCGCGCGATCGAGAACACGTTGGTGCTCCAAGACCCGGAAATACGCAAGGACTTCGCCTGGGACCCCGCCTGGGTCGGCCGGATCACCGCGCCCACGCTGCTCCTGTGGACCGACCACGACCCGACCGGCGGACTCGACGAGGCGGCGATGCTCCAGAGCTGGCTGTCCGACGCCCGCCTGCACGTGATCGAGGACGCGGGCCACTGGCCGCAGTGGGAGAAACCGTCCGAATTCCTGCGCGCCCACCGCGACTTCCTCCTCCTCGGCAAGGACCCGGCATGAGCGAGATCCTCGGCCTGGTCGCCATGTCGCACTCCCCGTTCGCCACCCTGCTGCCGCCCGACGGCCCCGAACAGCCCGGCGGCCGGTTCCTCGCCGAGGCGGCCCGGCTCCCACAAGCGGTCGCACGCCTTGCGCCCGACGCGGTGGTGGTCATCGGCCCCGACCACTTCCACGCGAACTTCTACGACGCGATGCCGCCGTTCCTCATCGGCGTCGAACACGCCGTCGGATTCGGCGACTTCGGCAGCCGGTCGGGCCCGCTGCCCGTCGCCGGTGAACTGGCCTGGTCCGCGTACGACGGGCTCACCCGCGCGGGCTTCGACCTGTCGCTGTCCTACTCGCTGACCATCGACCACGGACTCGTGCAGAGTTACGAGATGGTGTGCGGCGGCACCGACATTCCGCTGGTGCCGCTCGTCGTGAACACCGCCGCGCCCCCGCTGCCGACCATGGAGCGCTGCATCGCCTTCGGCCGGGCGCTCGGCGACGCCCTGCGCGGCGACGGCGCCGCCGGCCGGGTCCTGGTCATCGCGAGCGGCGGGCTCTCCCACTGGCTGCCCAGCAACGACCCGCGTGATCCGGCGATGGCCGAGGAACGCCGGCACTCGGTGATCCACGGCCGCGAGGACGCCCGCGCCTTCGCCGCCGCACGGGAACCCCGGGTCCGGGCGATGGGCGGCGACCCGCACGCCCACGTCAACACCGCCTGGGACCGCTGGTTCCTCAAGCAGCTGGGCACCGGCGAGACCGAGCCGGTCGCGGCACTCGGCGACGCGGGTCTGGAGGAACAGGCGGGCAGCGGCGGCCATGAGATCCGCACCTGGCTGATCGGGCAGGCCGCGGTGCAGGCACCGCTGGTGTGGACGGCGTACGAGCCGGTCCCGGAGTGGATCACCGGTATGGGGATCGGGGCGACCTTCGAGGTGCGCTGACATGCCGGAGGCCGCCGCTGTTCTGCATGTCGGCGCCGTTCGCACCCAGCCACCTACTGGTCGGTCCGGTGGATGCGGAGGGTGGCCGCCAGCCGGGTGATGCCCTGGACGGCGATCTCGGCGAGGTTCGAGCGGGTGACGATCGCGGTGGTCTCGCCGTGTCGGCGGACGCTGCGCAGGTCGCGCTGGACCTGGCGGGAGAGCTGGTGAAGTTCGCGTTGGGCGGTGGCGAGTCGCTGTTCGGAGGCGTTGCGGGCCTGGCGGTGTTCCCTTCGGGTGCGGAGAGTGCCGGTGGCCTCCGAGGAACTCGGTGCGGACATGCCGGCGCTCGATTCTGTGCTGGGCGGCTGGGGCACGGCGACGGGGCGGACACCGACGGTGTCGAGGTACTTCTCGAGGGTGCCGAGGTCGGCGGTGTCGACATACCGGCGACGTATCCGTCCGGACGGACGAGCGCCGACTTCACCCGCCAGCCCCAGAAGGAACGGAACATGCTGGCGCTCTTCCTGCACCCCCAGGCCGACCGCACCTGCCCCAACCGGGCAGCCACCGTCGCCGAGCTCATCGGGATGCTGCGCACCCAGGTCGCCGCCGATCCCGGCCACCCCCGCGCCGTGGAGCTGGTGGGTGAACTCGCCGTCCGCAGCGACGAGTTCGCGGCCCTGTGGGCCCTGCACGACGTGGAGGAACCCACCCGCGGCCAGATGCGCCTCACCCATCCCCAGGTCGGCGAACTGACCCTGGACTGGGACGCCTACCCGATACCGGGCAACCCCGGCCCCGCGCTCCTGGTCTGCACCGCAGCCGAAGGCAGCCCCGACGCCGAACGGCTCCACCTCCTCGCCGGCCGGCTGGGCGCCCCCTGACCCGACAGGGACGTACAGGAGTCAGAGGCTGCCGGGGCGGACCAGACCGGTCCTCTTCACGCCGCTCAGGATGGGCGTGACCTCGATGGTGGAGACGTGGGTGAGGGCGCCGATCGTGTCGCTGAGGAAGTGGTAGAGCGCGTTGAGGTCGGTGGCGGCGACGGCCACGAGGAGGTTGGCCGACCCGGTGGTGGCGGAGGCGAAGCGCACTTGCGGGTGGCGGCTGAGCTGCCGCCCCGTCTCCTCCAGGCCGCCGGGTGCGACGGTGATCCACAGCAGTGCCTCGGTGCGGATGCCCAGCCGGGCGAGGTCGACTTCGGTCGCGAGTCTGAGGACCTGGTCGCCGACCAGCGCCTCGAGTCGGCGCCGGGCGGTGAGAGGCGTGGTGTCGGCGCGGCGGGCGAGGTCGGCGTAGGAGGCTCGTCCGTCCTCGACCAGAGGTGGGATCAGCGCGTGGTCGAGGGGCTGGAGCGCTGAGCGGGCGGCGGGGACGGATACCTCCGGCCGCAGGCCGGTCAGTTCCGCTTCCGTCAGCAGGCCGCCGCTCCAGTCGAAGGCCGCCGGGAAGACCCGCAGGAGGATGTGCGAGGTCCACGACTGGATCGCGGAGGTGGCGGGAAGATCGCGCAGCAGCAGGGAGTTGCGCGCGTCCGGCCCGTCCAGAAAGAGGATGGTGCAGATTTCGTCGCCGCCGCCGAGGATGTCCACCCAGATGGTGTCGGGGCGGCGGGCCAGGGTGGCGGCGATGGCGCTGATCTGGTGGGGCCGGCACCGGATGCGCAGCGCCAGCGGGATCAGATCGGGGAACCAGACAGGGTTGCGTACGGCGGTGGCGCGCAGCGTCTTGTCGTGGAACAGCGGGGCCGCGCGACGCACCACGGTGCGCTCCGAGATGCCCAGGACGCGACCGACGGTGCGCCAGGAAGCCCGCGGGGAGGCCAGCAACGCGCCGGCGATCCGGCTGTCCGTTTCATTCAGAGGTTGGCTTGCTTTCGTCATATCCCTGGGCCTGCTGTCTTTCCTTCGCGCCGTGAATACCTCTCTGTGACTCCCATTGATGCTCCCAGGACCGGCGGCAAGTTCGCCACCACCGGGTCGGCCGATCAGTCCACTTTGTTGTGGCTGGCCCTGTCCTCGTCGCGGCGGCGCCCGTTGGGATGGACCCACTCCGCCCGAGGGGCGGGACGCGCACAATCCGCTGCAGCCGCTTGAAAGGTCCTTGATGACCATGCCGCGCACACGCTCGTTCGTGCAGGTCGACGTGTTTTCCACGAGCCCCTATTCGGGCAACCCGGTCGCGGTCGTCCTGGACGGGACAGACCTGAGCGACGAGGAGATGCAGCGCCTGGCGCGTTGGACGAATCTGTCCGAGACCACGTTCGTACTGCCGTCCACCGTCCCGGAGGCTGACTACCGGTTGCGGATCTTCACTCCCCAGGGCGAGCTGCCGTTCGCCGGGCACCCCACCCTCGGCTCCGCGCGCGCCTGGCTGGACGGCGGCGGCACACCGCAGCACGACGACCACATCGTGCAGGAGTGCGCCGCGGGCCTGGTCACCGTGCGCCGTAGCGAGAACACTCTGGCCTTCGCCGCCCCGCCCCGTGTGCGTGAGGGCGCGCTCGATGACGGTGATCTGCACCGGATCGTGGCCGCGTTCGGCATCACGCGTGACCGGGTCGTGGCCCACCAGTGGGTCGACAACGGTCCCGGCTGGGCCGTGGTCCAACTGCGCACAGCCGAGGAGGTCCTCGCCCTCGAACCCGACCTCGCCCTCATCCCGGACGGGATGGTCGGCGCGATCGGGGCCTACCCTCAAGGGTCCCCGCACCACTTCGAGTTGCGCACCTTCGCCCCCGGCGCCGGCGTGCCCGAGGACCCCGCGTGCGGCAGCATGAACGCCGGCGTCGGCCAGTGGCTCACCTCCACGGGCGCCGCGCCCTCCTCCTACCGGGTCTCCCAGGGCACGCGGCTGGGGCGGTCCGCGCACATCGAGATCACCGCCGACGCGGACGGCACCGTCTGGGTCAGCGGCACCGCCGTCGTCTGCATCCGGGGCACCATCGCTCTCTGACCACGCCACTGGGGTCGGGTGCCCGTCACGCGGTGTCGGCGGAGAGCGTCTTCATGGTGACGTAGCTGGTCACCGTCGCCACGCCGGGCAGGGTGGCCAACTGGTTGGCGTGGAAGTCCTCGTAGGCGGGGAGGTCGGCCACCTCGACCTGGAGCAGATAGTCGAAGTTGCCGGTGATGTGGTGGCAGGCGACCACCTCGGGCAGCTGGGTGACCCCACGCTCGAAGGCGACCACGTCCGCGCGGGTGTGCCGCATGAGCCGGACACCCGCGAACACCCGCAGACTGCGCCCGACCGCGGCGGGATCGATCAGCGCCCGGTAACCGCGGATGACCCCGGCCTCCTCCATCTGACGCACGCGCCGCAGGCAGGGGGACGGGGACAGCCCGACCCGGGCGGCGAGCTCGTTGTTGCTGATACGCCCGTGCTGTTCGAGCACGGCCAGAATCGACCGGTCCACTTCATCCATGGCGGCAGATTATTGCGCCCAAGACTCGACTACCACAATCATGCGCCCGTCCTGCGCGCAATTTGCTGCCGAAATTGCTGAGATCCGGTCACATCGGACCGCCGGTCGGCCACGCTTCATGGAGTCACACCTCGTGAAGTCACACCTCATGGAGTCACACCGACGGTCCACGGAAGGGCAGCCATGCCGGGCACCAGCACCATCACCGTTCACGCCGACCGCGAAGTCCACCCCAGCCGTGCCGTGGCACCGCCCATCTACCAGACGGCGGCGTTCTCGGCCGAGGACGCGGAGACGTTCGCGCAGGGCGCCGTGGACCCCCGGGGCAAGGACTTCTACACCCGCTTCGGCAACCCGAACCATGCCCAAGTCGCTGCCGTCGTAGCCGAATTGGAGGGCACCGAGGCGGCGATGGTCACCGCGTCCGGGATGGCCGCGCTCACCACGGCCGTGCTGGCCCTGGTCTCCGCCGGCGACCACGTCATCGGGCAGAGGTCCACCTACGGCGGTACGGCG
Organism: Streptomyces xylophagus; assembly: GCF_000716435.1. Classification (GTDB taxonomy): domain Bacteria; phylum Actinomycetota; class Actinomycetes; order Streptomycetales; family Streptomycetaceae; genus Streptomyces; species Streptomyces xylophagus. The sequence goes on along the minus strand of NZ_JNWO01000001.1, from coordinate 615,770 downwards.
TCGGTGCTGCTGAACCTGCTGCCCCGGTTCGGCGTGGCGACCACCTTGGTGGACCAGACCGACGCCGAGGCATTCACGAGGGCGCTGACCCCGCGGACCCGGCTCATCCTGGTGGAATCCCCGAGCAATCCGCTGCTGCAGATCACCGACCTGCGCGCCGTGGCCGAACTGGCCCGCGCGCACGGCGTGCTGACCATGGCGGACAACACCTTCGCCACTCCGCTGAACCAGCGGCCGACGGACTTCGGCATCGATCTGGTCTGGCACAGCGCGACCAAGTACCTCAACGGCCATTCGGACGTCTCCGCCGGAGTGCTCGCCGGGCCGGCCGAGATCCTGGACCGGATCTGGGACGTCGGCCTGCTCACCGGTGCCACGCTGGGCCCGATCGACGCGTGGCTGCTGCTGCGCGGCATGCGAACACTGCCGCTGCGGGTGCCTCGGCACAACGCCAACGGACTGGCACTCGCGGAGGCCCTCAACGCGCACCCGGCGGTGACGAAGGTGCACTATCCCGGCCTGGCGACCCACCCGCAGCACAAGCTGGCCGCCGACCAGATGACCGGTTTCGGCGGGGTGCTCGGCATCGAGTTCGCCGGTGGTTTCGAGAGGGCCGACGCCTTCCTGGCCCGACTGCGATACCCCCGCAGGTCGGCCAGCCTCGGCGGCGTGGAGTCGCTGGCCGTGCATCCGGCGTCCATGTGGCGCGGGATGCTCAGCGAGGAACAGATAGCGGAATCGGTTCCGTTGGGCCTCATCCGGCTTGCCGCGGGCACGGAGGACACGGCCGATCTGGTCGCCGACGCGGTGGCCGCGGCCGACGCGGTGCTCGCCGGAGCGGTGACCACCTGAGTGGCCGACCATACGCGAACGGTTTCCGGCGAGTTGGAGGACGGTGCGAGCTTCGGCGTCGCACCCATTCCCCCGAGCTGTAGTTCGGCCACGTCCTCACCAGCCAGGGCCGTCACTGGTTCACCTGGCCGTGCGGCACAACCTCCGGCACCCCTCACCAGTAAGGAGTCCCTCCCATGAAGACCCTGCTCACCGGTGGCACCGTGGTCACCATGGACCCGGCTGTCGGCGATCTCGCACGCGGCGACGTGCTGATCGAGGACGGCGTGATCGTGGAGGTGGCCGAGCGCGTCGACGCACTGGACGCCGAGGTGATCGACGCGACCGACCGGATCGTCATGCCCGGCTTCGTCGACAACCACCGCCACTCCTGGCAGACCGCCTTCCGAGGCGTCGGCACGGACTGGACGTTCCCCGAGTGGGCCGTGGCGATGCACGGCACCGTCAAGCCCCACTACCGGCCCGAGGACGTCTACGCGGGCACCCTGCTCGGCCGCCTGGAGGCCCTGCACTCCGGCGTGACCACGATGCTGGACTGGTACCACGTCGCACAGACCCACGCGCACGAGGACGCCGCCGTCGCCGCACTGCGCGACGCGCCGGGACGGTCGATCTTCTGCCTCGGCGCCGGATGGGGCACCCCCGACTCCGTCGACGCCGACATCCGACGCGTCCACGCCGACCTGGCCGGGGACGGCCTGGTCACCATGGCGCTGGGGCTGCGCGGCGCCGACGACACCAGCATGGACACCGTCGCCCGGGAGTTGAAGCTGGCGGCCGAACTCGGCCTGCGGACCAGCCTGCACGTCGACGGTGACGGTGCGAGCGGCGGCGACGGTACGCGGCACCCCGTCGCGGATCTGCACGAGCACGGTCTGCTGCGGGACACCACCACGTTCGTGCACGCCAACGGCATCAGCGACGAAGAGCTGCGGATGCTCGCCGACGCGGGCAGCTCGGTGTCGATCAGCCCGGACGTCGAACTGAAGATGGGGTTCGGCTGGCCGATGACCGGCCGGGTGCTGGCCGCCGGACTGCGCCCGACGCTGTCCGTCGACGACGTCCCGTCGGTCGGCGGCGACATGTTCTCCACGCTGCGTACGGCCTTCGCCGTGCAGCGCGGTCTGGACGGCGGCCTGCGCTCCCGTGACCTGCTGGAGTTCACCACCGTCGACGCCGCGGAGTCGTGCGGGCTCGGCGCCCGGACGGGCAGCATCACGCCCGGCAAGGACGCCGACGTCATCCTCCTGCGTACCGACGACCTGACGGTGTTCCCGGTCACCGACCCGGCCGCCAGCATCGTCAGCGCGGGCCATCCCGGCCTGGTGGACACCGTCCTCGTCGCCGGGCGCGTCGTCAAACGCGACGGCGTGCTGGTGGGCGTGGACCTGCCGGCGCTGAGGACCCGGCTGCTCGCCTCACGCGACCGGATCGCGGCGGCAGCGGGCATTCCGCTCGACGGCACCTGGCGCCCGCAGCCGACCTCGTGACGGTGGCTGTCACGCAGGCTGACGATTCGTTCGGCATGAGGGTCAAAGACCGGACGGCGAAGGCCACATGCCCCGACCGCCGTCATGCCTCGGACCGGCCCTACGGCTCTACGGCTCTACGGCTCTACGACCCCTGCCGGTGAGCGTGCGATAGCTTGCCCGCCATGGCTGAACTCGAACAGATCACCTGGCCGCCTGCCCCGATAAGAACCGAGCGGCTCGTACTCCGCGAGGCCGAGGCTCGGGACCGTGCGACCTTCATCGAGTTGTTCGCGTCGCCGGAGGTGGGCACCTACCTGGGCGGCCCGCGACCGCGTGACGAGCTGGAGCGCGCGGTGCCCGAAACACCCGGCAGGCGCCCCGGCGTTTTCGTGATCGAGCTCGACGGAACGATGATCGGCACCGTCGAGCTCAACCGACGCGACGCGGAGCACCGGAGCCAAGTCCTTCCGGATACCGGGGCGGCCGACCTCGGCTACCAGCTCCTGCCGGAGGCATGGGGACACGGGTACGCCGCCGAGGCGTGCATAGCGGCACTCGACTGGTTCGCCGAGGCGCTTCCCGGCGAGCCGGTGATGCTCTGCACCCAGACCGCCAACGACCGCTCGATGCGCCTCGCGGCGAAGCTGGGGTTCACCGAGATGCAACGGTTCGAGGAGTGGGGCGCCGAACAGTGGCTCGGCGTGTGGTCCTCGGTCGCACCGACCGACACTCCGGTGCCGACCGACAATCCGGCGTCGACGTGAACGCCGGCATCCTGAGCACGCGTCACAGCCTGGGGAGCGGAGCCGCCCCGACCCACCGGCGATAGTCGTCCACGTCGACGTTGCTGCCGCACACAATGGTGACCACATGTCGGTCGGCGAAACGGTCACGGTCTTCGAGGATCGCCGCGATGCCCAGCGCGGCCGACGGTTCGACGACGAGGCCGGCATGGTCGAGAAGCATCCTCATTCCGGCGACGATCGACGCCTCCTGCACCAGGACGGCGTCGTCAGCGACGAGGAGCAGGTCGTCCAGGACGGCCGGGATGGGACACCGGCCGGCAACTCCGTCAGCGATGGTGTCGGTCAACTCGGTGGTGACGACGCGCCGTTGGCGCCACGAGTGTGTCATCGCCGGTGCGCCCAACGGCTGGACGCAGATCACCTCGACCCCGGGCGCCCGGTCCTTCAGCACGTGACCCACACCGGTGGCGAGCGCCCCGCCTCCGAGAGCGATGAGAACGGCGTCGAACGACGACACGGCATCGACCAGTTCCAGCCCGATGGTCGCCGCGCCCTCGCACGTCTCGATGTCCAGGCTGTCCTCGACCAGCCGGACGCCGTCGTACCGCGCGATGGCCGCCGCCCGCTCGCGAGCCAACTCGTGGTCGCCGTCCACCAGTTCCAGCCTGGCACCCAACGCGCGAATGCGATCGAGCTTGGCCGCGGTCGCGAACCGGGATGCCACGACGGTGACATCAAGCCCCCGGCCACGACCGGACCAGGCGAGGGCCTGGCCGAGGTTGCCCGCGCTGGCACACACCACGGCTCGCGGGCCACCGTCGGCGAGCAGACTCGCGACGACTTCAGTACCGCGCCCCTTGAAACTACGGACCGGGTTGGCCGTTTCGAGCTTGATGCTCACCGTGCACCCGAGGCCGGGCTCCAGCGCCTCGCAGCGGTACAGCGGAGTGTCGAGAAAAACCGGGTCGATCGCCTCGCGAGCCGCCCGGATCCGAGAAGTGTCGAGGCGCGTCTTCTTCTGCACGACACCGGAGCTTGGCATCCTCCCCGGCCTGAGGGCCAGGGTTTCCCGCCTGCTCCGCAGGCTCCACCAGGAGTTCCCCGACCTCATCCGACACTGCCGGTATGCGTAGCGCATGTGGTCCGGCTCGTGCTTCGCCCGGTCCGTGGGCGGTGCGCCACTCAGCATTGCCGATGGACATCGAAGGCACCCGCGCCAAGCTGAATCGCCTCGTCAAGCTCGACGTCCTCGCCGAAGTCGGCGCCGGGAGCTGCACCAGGAAGCAGTAAAGCGAGCAGCAACCCTGCCGCCGCAACCTCACCTCGAGGTGACGAGCAGCTTCAGTCGGAGGGATTCGCCGTCTCGGCGATCTCCAGGACCACAGCGGGAAGCGTGCCTTCCAGCACTTGTCTACGTGGCAGGGAAAGGCCGAAGTATCGTTCGATGATCTCCAGTACGGTGCGGTGCACTTCGCGGCGAGGCACGTTGGCGTCCGGTAGGCCGGCAGCAGCCAGCATCTCCTCGACGCGTACCGCCACCTCACGGTCACCGTTCACGCCGTCGTATCCCCATGAACGGTCAAGGTGGAGATTGAACGCACACACGAGACGATCATCGTGGAGATAGGAGAACTGAGGCGGTACCGGCTTGCCGTTCTCCTCCTCGAATTCCAGCTGGAAGACGTGTGCACCACCCCGAGAAACAGGTGGCCGAGGGCCGAACTCCGCCGGCCAGCCACCGTACTTGACCACGAAGACCCATTCGCCGATCTCTCCATACCGCAGACCTATCGCTGGGTAGGGCTCCCAGGGGCCGTCCTCCACGACGTCGATCAGGTCCTGGCTGGTGAGGCGGGCCAGGCTACGCGCCGTGCGTGGCGGCCCGAACACTGTCGCGGTCAGCCGGGACACCAGCTCTTCGGCGTCCAACCCCCGAGCGAGCACCACGCTGTAGCCACCGAAGGCGATCGACTGGGGAGCAACAAGCCATGCAATTCCGTCGGTCATAGCGATCATCGTGACGCACCTTGCCGGGCGTGTCACGAAGCCCCACAGCTACCCTCCTCCGGCCAAGTCTCCAGCAAGCGGGTCCCGGAAGAAATACACCGTCACGGCTCACCACCGCGCCACTTGAGTCTCTTCCGCTCCCGCTGCTTGATGCGGCAGCCAGGACGCGCGCTGCCTCCACTCCAGAAGAGGCACGATCTCCTGGAGCACATTCCTCTTCGCCACCGGCATCAGGCTTCAGCTGGTCGGCGTCGCATCCGAGGACGTAGGCACCGGAGTGTCGGACGAGCTTCCGGTGTCCGCGCAGACGGGAAGCGACAGACCGTCAGGGCCCCCGGTGAGCGCCGTCGCCGTGACCCACCCGGTCCCACCGGCGCTGAGGACCAACTCGGCCCACAGGTCGCTCGTGTAGCCATGAGCCTGCACCATCTCGCCGTGCGTCAAGCACAGTGCCCGGTACTGGCCGCCCTCCTCGATGTGACTGGTCTGCGCCTCGGCCAGGCCGGGGCCGGTGCGGACGGGCGCGTACGCGGCACCTTCCACCGGCGTGGTTCCCGGCGCAGGGGTGTCGGAGGGCCCGCCGGAGGACTGCTCGGAGGGTTCGCCCGTACCGCTCGGCGAGGACGAGGATGAAGACGAGGACGAGGACGAAGGCTCAGGCGCCGTCGCCGCGACATACACCGTGACCGGCGATCGTCGGCTCACCGTCACGCGGTCCCCCGGCCCCGGCGCACTCGTGTCGACCGGAGGCAACTGCACCGCGTCGGCCGAGCCCTCGGTCGGGATCACGACCCGCGAGACGGTGCCCTCCGTCGTACCGCCGGCCGGCTCCGCCGCGTACTGGACCTGAAGGCAGTCGGCCGTCAACTCCGTGACGGTGTCGGTGACATCGGCACCCGCGGAGACCTCGGGCAGGGTGATGCCGATGGCGTCGGTCCCGGCGCAGGAGGACGCCGTGCTGGTCGGCACGGGCGACTTCTGCTCCTTCGGGGCGTCGGCGATCTCCAGCCGGGTCACCCTGCCGGGCTGTGTGCGCGTGGCGTCGACCACGATCGTGCCGCTGTGCGCCAGGGCGAGGGGCTGTCCGTCCAGCGAGGGCCGGACGCTACGGTCCTTGGCGTCGATCCGGTACAAGGAGTAGACCGAACTCGCGCTCCTTTCCCCGTAGTTGGCGTACTCCGCGCGCGAAACGTGGACCGGCCCCGTGGTCCGGTCCACGAACGCGCTCTGGTCGGCTGCCGTGCCCCGCACCAGATGTCGGATGGCCGCTACGAGGTACGGCTTGGGGTTTCCCAGTTCCTGCTGGAATCCCGACACCGACACCTCGCCCAGCGGCGTGACGATCGACGCGTCCGCGGCGACGCTGATGTTTCCCGACGAGTCGATCGTGAACGTCACCGGCAGGAACTCGGGTTTGAAGGAACCCGACACATTGCCTGCCGGCTTCTTGCAACCGGCGGCCACCAGCGCCGCGAGCAGTACCGGCACGAGTAGCCTCACCATGGAGCCCCGCATACGTTCCCCCCGAAAACGAATCCCGGTGCCCGGGTCGCACGCCGGGCCGAGAACATCCGGTTGCACCCGCGCCCATGGGCTGTTCGACCAGTGTGAGATCGCAGCGGGTCCGGGTCTTCGGGGCAGCCACCCGTCTCGGAACCGGCGTTCTCAGTGCTGGCCCTGATGCCCTCGCCCGCGGGATCCGCCAGCCTGGGGCCATGGGCCGCAGCGTGCTGATCGTGGACGACGATCCCGCCTACCGAGCCGCCGTACGCGACTTGCTGGAGGCCGAGGGTGACTACACCGTGTCGGAGGCCGCCTCGGCGTCGGCCGCCGTGACGGGGATCGCCCGGGGAGACCGGCCCGACCTCGTGCTCCTGGATCTCGGGCTTCCGGGTGAGGACGTGTTCGCCGTCACCCGGGAACTGAACGCGCTGGCGGCCGGCATGGTGATCGTGCTGTGTTCGGTGCGCGAGGCCGACGAGTTCGGTGGCCGGATCGCCTGCTCTCCGGCGGCCGGCTTCCTACCGAAGGCACGGCTCTCGGCAGCCGCGCTGTCCCGCTTCACTGCCGCAGACGGCGCCGGACAACAGGGCGCGGACACAGCACCCCCTGACCGCAGTCAGGAAACCTGAACGGCCGGATTCGCCGAATCAGCCGTGCCGCTCGGACTGCAGATACGTGAGAACGGCGAGCACGCGACGGTGGTACTCCCCTTCGCTCTCGTCGGGAAGCGCGAGTCGCCTGAAGACACTGCCGACATGAGTCTCAACTGTCTTGACGGAGACGACGAGTTGGCTCGCGATGGCCGGGTTGGTCAGGCCCTGGGCCATGAGTTTCAGTACCTCCAGTTCCCGCGTGCTGAGTTTGGCCAGACCGCCTTGCTGGTGGGGGCCGTTGAAGAGAAGTCCCAGGACCTCCTGGTCGAACTCGCACTCCCCCGCGGCGATACGGCGCACCGTGTCCAGGAAGTGCTCGTCGGCCACCCGCTCCTTGAGCAGATAGCCCACGCCCCTGACTCCGTAACCCGTCAGCTCGGTGAGATGGGTGACCTGAACGCTCTGGGAGAGCAGAAGAATCCCCACGCCGGGATGGGACTGTCGGATGTCCACCGCGGCCCGTAGGCCTTCGAGCCGCTTCGTGGGCGGCATCCTGATGTCGATCACCGCGAGGTCGGGCTCGGTGCGGGCGACCGCCGCGCGAAGGGTGTCCGCGTCGCCGACCTGGGCGGTGATCAGGTGCCCTCTGCTCTCCAGCAGCGCGGCCAGCGCGGACCGGAACAGCCTCTCGTCGTCGGCGAGCACGATACGCAAGGGGTGTGTCCGCTGTACGGCGGACGGTCCCTCGCTTTCCGGTGTCCTTGCCGAAGCCGTCATCCTCGTCCGTCCTCCCCCTGGACCGGAGCCGCCCGCCCGGAGTCTCCGGTGAGCAACGTGGCCGACACGACCGTCCCTTGACCCGGCGCGCTGCTGATGGTCATCTCGCCGTCGAACACCGCGACCCGGTCCCGCAGCCCGAGCAGCCCGGTGCCGCGGTCCGGGTCGGCACCGCCTACGCCGTCGTCGGCGACCGCGAGCCGCAGTACGCCGTCCTCGTGCCGGACATCGATGGTGATGGTCGTCGCGCCGGCGTGCTTCAGGGCGTTGGTGACCGCCTCCGCCGCGACGAAGTACGCGGTGGCCGCGAGGGGGCGCGGTAGCTCGGGCACCGCTGCCGCGCTGACCCGGACCGGGCAGGGGGACCGGGCGGCGATCATCTCCAGGGCCGCGACCAGTCCCGTCTCGCTCAGGACCGCCGGATGGATTCCGTGGGCGAGATCGCGCAGCTGGTCCATTCCCTCGCCCATCAACTCCGCGATCCGGTCCAGGAGTTCGGCCAGTCCAGGGTCGGGCGTGGGCTGGTTCGTCAACCGCTGGCGGGCCAGCCGCAGCGTCACCAGCGCGGTGACGAACCTCGACTGTGCGCCGTCGTGCAGATCGTGCTCGATGCGGCGGCGCTGCTCATCCCCCGCTTCGACGATCCGGGCGCGGGACGCCCGCACCTCGGCCAACTGCGCCCGCACCTCGGCGGCGAGCCGCTGGTTGTCCAGTTCCAGCGCTACGGCGGACACGACCGCTTCCAGCACGTACCGGTCCTCGCGCAGCGCCGGATCGTGGAGCAGGACGCCGACCCGTCGGCCGTTCCGTTCCAGCGCGCTGACCTGCTGTCCGGGCGCGGCACCGAGCGTACGGCCCTGGCTGTCGAGGTAGCCGGTCGCGTCAGGGGCGGGGAATCCCACCTGTACGGAGGTGTCGCCGAGGGCTCTCGCGAGCGCGTCCCGCAGTTGTTCCTTCGAGGCGAGCGGCATCCGGCGGAGCAGGTCGGCCACGGCGGTTCGGCCCATCCGAACGCGCCACACTCCGGCCAGGAACGCCAGCGGCAGCAGGAGCACGGCTACGTGCGCGATGTTGATGAGGGGGGTGTGCGTCCACGAGGGTCCGGTCCCGAGCATGCCGTCCAGCGCGGAGGCGAGACCACCCACCAGGCCGACGGCGAAGAGCGGGGTGAGCACACGCCGGGCCGGGCGCGTGGCGGTCGTCCAGCGCACCAGCAGGACGGCGACCACAGCACCGCTCATGACGAACTGGACGACGTCCGTCGCCGGGCGGACCCAGTCCACGGGGTGTACCAGCAGCAGGTTCCGCACGACCGAGGTGGAGAACGGCACGGTCGCCGGCATCAGCACGAAGGCCGTCAGATATCCGGCACCGGCCAGCACCCGGTCGATCCGGGTCCTCAACCGGCCGTCCGGGAACATCAACAGCAGCGGGATGAGGAAACCGCTGGACGCCGACCGGACGAGCAGGCCCACGGTGTGCACGACCGGATCCAGGCTGATCTGCAGGTCCTCCGCGAACCAGCCGATCCCGACCAGCAGCATCATCAGCCCGACGCGGTTGCCGGGCCGTCGCAGCCGCGCCAGCAGCCCTGCACCCAGATACAGACCGCCGACCGCTCCCGAGAACAGGATCGTGGTCGTGGTGGGATACCGGCCCGGGGCGGTCACGACCAGTACGTACGTCCCGAACCCCGCGCCGCACACGGCGAGCGCCACGGCCTCCCACCGGGCCGGCAACCGCCGTATCCGTACCAGGGACAACGAGGGCCGCCCGGACCGGGGAGGAACGGAGGAGGTCGCCGCGCCCGATGACGGCACGTCCGCGGCACCGGACAAGTGAGCCGCCCCCTCCCCCAACGACGCGACTACTCAGCGTAGCGCCGACGCGACGGCCCCCGTGGCGGAATCCCCGCATTACGGCAACTCCGTCCGCAGTCGGGCGAGTTGCGGCAGCTGCGCACCACCGGGTCCTCTCCGCCGACAGACCCACGTCGACACTCCAGGCGATCCCGTCGAGCCCCAACTCCCCCTCCCGTATCCCACGTTCATCCCAGCGGTGCCGCGTCCCCGCAGGTCACAGGCGCGTGACTGTCCCGGCGTCCCGATCCGGATCAAGCGGATCCACCGCGGGACGAGCGTTGCCAACATGGCCGGTGGCCGGGGGCTTCCCGGCACTCATCAGAGGGGGAACACCAGATGGGACAACGGACGCTTCTGCGGGGTCTGACCCTCGCCGTGGCAGCGGTCCTGCCCCTGTACGGGCCCACGGTGGTGCACGCTGCGGAGTCTGCAGCCGCCGCCGCGGTGGCCGTCTGCGGGCATACGAGCGCACAGCCCACGTTGCAGCAGGGCTCGACGGGGGACGCGGCGGTCGAGGCGCAGTGTCAGCTCAATCTGGCGACGAAGCCCAGCAAGTACACGCCGATCGCGGCGGACGGCTCGTTCGGGCCGGCGTCGGTGGCGCGCGTCAAGGAGTTCCAGCGGTGTGCCGGGCTGGGCGTGGACGGTGTGGTCGGCCCGCAGACCTGGGCGGCGCTGAACACCTGGGCCGCCGCGCCGCACACCTGCGCCACCCAGGGCACGTCGAGCACGGCGCAGTCGACCGTGTGCGGCCACACCGACACGCGCCCCACTCTGCAACAGGGCGCGAAGGGCACTGAAGTCGAGGAACTGCAGTGCCGGCTGAACCTGGCCATGGAGCCGTTCCACTATCCGCCGCTGACGATCGACGGCGACTTCGGGGGCGGGACCCAGTCCCGGGTCATCGAGCTCCAGCACTGCGCCAACCTCAGTGCCGACGGCGTCGTAGGCCCCAACACCTGGGCGAAACTGGTGGATTGGTCCAGTCGTAACGCCTACTGCACGCCGCCGCGTCCCGCCGGCTACTCGATCGACGGGCTGGACACGGCCAAGTACCAGCACCCCGGCGGCGCGCCGATCGACTGGAAGGCCGTGAAGGCCTCGGGGGTCGAGTTCGCGACGGTCAAGGCCACCCGTGGACTGAACGTCACCGACGAATACCTCGCCACCGACCTCGTCGCGGCCCGGGCGGCGGGGCTGGACGTCGCGCCGTACCACTTCTACACGGGCTCGGCGGCCGACACGGGTGCCGCGCAGGCCGACCGGTTCATCGCGGCCGTGCGGGCGACCGGCTACACCGGGCAGCGTGCGGGCGACCTGCCGCCGATCTTCGACCTGGAACGCATGGACGACGGCACCGGACGCTGCCCCACCTACGGCACGGTGGCCGACGCCAAGGCCTGGCTCGACAAGGTGGAGGCGGCCTTCGGGCGTACGCCGATCATCTACACCCAGAAGTCGTTCCTGGACGACTGCATGGGTTCGACCACGGCCTTCGCCCGGTATCCGCTCCAACTCGCGGACTACCGCACGTCGATCTCCCAGCCGCCGGTGCCCACCGGCTCGTCCACCTGGGCCATGTGGCAGTACACCGATGCCGCGCTCTTCCCGGGCATCCAGGCACCGGCGACCGGCGACGTGTTCAACGGCACCCAGGCCGACCTGGACCGGCTGGCCAACCGCACCTCCGCTCTCACCGCCCCGACAGCGGCCTCAGCCGCCAACACCGCTGCCGCCGCCACGAGTTGCTACGGCGGAGCCGTGACCGTGCGCTACGGGGACGTGGTCGACTTCGGCCCCTACTGGACCACCAGCCGCTGCGTCGACATCAACATGCGCGTCATCAGTGGCACAGCCGCCTACGTGGACGCCTGCGTGAAGTTCGCGAAGACCGGCGTCTGCAACCGCTGGACCAAGGTCGGCCGGAGCTGGACGACCATCGCCACCGACGTCCTGGACGACACCAAGTTCACGGTGCCCAACGGCATCCCCCTGGAGGGCGACGACGCGGTCGTGCAGATCGCTTTCTGACCACCCCGCCCCCTCATCGAACGGAGACCACCATGGTCCGGAGCAAGGCACTCGTCTCGGCTCTGTTCACCGCGGCCGCACTGCTGGGAGCAGGCGCCACGCCCGCGTCCGCACAGTCCTCGGCCGCCGCGGTCAGCTGCTACGGCGGCGCGAAGACCCTGACGTACCACTACCAGTCGGCCGCCAAGGAATACGGCACCTACACCACGTCCTCGCGCTGCAACGACATCAACATGCGGCTCATCACGGACGAGCCGGGCGTGTACCTGGACGCCTGCGTGGTGTTCACCGACCACACCACCAAGTGCAACAACGGCGACGCGTACACCACCCACGGTACCGAGTGGGGGACGGTCGCCACCGACGTCCTGGACGGCACCCACTTCGTCCTGCGCGTGCACGCCTATGACATCGACGCGCAGAACGTCACGTTCCAGATCGCCTACTGACCTCTTCCCGCACCACCGTTCCCGTTCCTGGAAGTTACCGAAAGGACGACCATGACTTCCTCCTTCCGTCCCATCGACCGCCGCACCATGCTGCGCGGCACCCTGGCCGCCGGCGTCGGCGTCGCGTTCGGCCAGCTGCTGTTCTCCGGTGTCGCGCAGGCCTATTCGTGGTCGCGCACGCTGGAACAGGGCGCCACCGGCGCCGACGTGACCGAGCTGCAGATCCGGATTGCGGGCTGGGCGGCGGACAGCGCCAGTCACAGCCGGGTCGGCGTCGACGGGGACTTCGGCCCCGGTACGGCCGCGGCCGTGAAGCGGTTCCAGGCGGCGTACGGTCTCACCGCCGACGCCAGCGTCGGACCCAACACCCAGGCGAAGCTCAACGCGTTGGAGCAGTCGGACGGCTCCACGCTGCACTTCAACTGGAGCGAGTTCGAGAACCAGACGGGCGGTGCCTTCAACGGCGGCAAGCTGAGCGCGTCGGCGGTGAAGGAGAACGTCCGCCGCTGCATGTACAAGCTGGAGGCGCTGCGCAAGAAGCTGGGCGACAAGCCGATCACGGTCAACTCCGGCTTCCGCAGCATCGCGCACAACGCCGAGATCGGCGGGGCCAGCGACAGCATGCACCTGTACGGCACGGCGGCCGACCTCGACGTGCCCGGGGTGGCCACGAAGACCGTCTACCAGAAGGCGGAGACCTGCGGGTTCTCCGGGCTGGAGACGTACACCGTCGACCACCAGCACGTCGACAGCAGGGCCGACCTCGGCCGTGACTGGTGGTGGGAGGACGGCACGGTCTGACGCCGCTCTCGGGGGAGCGGAGTTCCGGGTACCGCGGCGGCGGTACCCGGAACTCCGGGCCGGCTTCAGCTCTTCGGTGTGTTCTTCAACGCCGCCTCGCAGGAGGGCCAGTCGTGGAAGTCGTGCTTGGCGCTCCACAGCCGGTGGGCCGCCTTGATGTTCCACTCCGGGTCGAACGCGCGCAGCGGTGTGCCGCCCAGCTCCTGCAGACGGCGGTCGGAGATCTGGAACACGCCCCAGTTGCGGCTGCCGTTGGTGTTGGGCAGTACGTACAGCGGGTCGAGGAACGACGCACAGCGGGCAACGGCCACGGCGGTGTCGGGGTCCTCGACGAACACCTCGCGAATCAGCTTCGTCACCTGCGCCGGCGACCAGGTCGTCATGCTCACCTGCTGGGCGTAGAGCGCCTTCTTGGTGGCGTCGTCGACGACGTTCGTGGCAGGCAGACCCGCCAGCACCTGGAACGCGGTCACTCTGCGCAGGGTCTCCGGCCCGAAGTCCCCGTCGATAGCGAGCTTGCCCTTGGCCCGCGCCAGCAAGGTCTGCACCTCGCGCACACACTCGTCGTGCTGTCCCATGCTCACCGTCGTGCACGCACGGGAGTACAGCAGTTCACCGCTGTCCGCCGACGAGCCACCGGTGGAGTTCTCGCCGGGCAGCCACACGAAGCCGGCCACCAGCACGACAGCGACCACGGCGGCGAGGATCGCGAAACGCGATGACAGCTTCTCGGGCACCCGGGACCGCCGCGGCTTCCCGGCCGGGTCGGGCGTGAGCTCCGGCAGGACGACGACGTCATCGCCCGGTCCTGTGCTCGCCCCCACGGCCACGGCAGGTTCGTCCGTCGCCGGTGCCGCTTCCGGGGTCTCCTTGGCGGCCTCGGCCCGTACGTCCCGGTCGGTGTCCGCCAGCGCCCACAGCCGGTGCAGTTCGCGGAGTTCCTCCGCACTGGCGCCGCACACCTTGGCGAAGGCGTGCACCACCCGGTAGTCCGTGGGAACGCTGAGTCCGGAGCAGTACCGATGCAGACTGGAACCGCTGACGCCCGCCTCCTTGCCCAGGCGGTCGTAGCCACGGCCACTGCGGTCCTTCAGCATCCGAAGGTAGGCGGCGAACTTCTCGGTCCGCGGAGAGGCAGCCACACATCCACCCTTGCTCAGGCCTCTACTGACGGGTAGAAGCTACACCGAGGAACGGAGTGCATGCGCCAACACCATTGCAGGGAACGGTAATTGACAGACTGTCAACCGGATCCCGAGCGAGCCTCCCGCACCTCAGGCAAATTCGCCGATTATTCCATGTCAATTGATGAGATGACGACAAAAACCCTATTATGTTCGCCGCGAGGGCGGGATGCCCTACCGTCAAACGCCCAAAGAACGGGACGGCATGCCGGGGGGGCGAGGCAAGGAGTGGAAGAAACGGCTCCGAACGGGGGCGAGCACCACGACCACATCGACTTACGGGGCAGCGAATTCCGGGGCCCCGTCACCGGAAAAGTGGTCATCAACCACTGCCACTGTCCCGTGCTCACCGCGCTCTCGGCCCTGCCCGCGGCCCCCGCGGGCTTCACCGGCAGGCGCACCGAACTGACCAGACTGCTCGATGTCCTGTGCCCCGCGGACAGCCGGACCACCCCGAACCCGGCGGTCATCTGCGCCGTGACCGGGCTCGGGGGTATGGGCAAGACCGCGCTCGCGCTGGATGCCGCGCACACCGCCTGCGCCCGGAAGTGGTTCCCCGGTGGCACTCTCTTCATCGACCTGGGCGGCTACGACGACACCCCGGTGACGGCCGACCAGGCGGTCACTTCCCTCCTCCACGCGCTCGGCGTGGGCCACGTCCAACTCCCGTCCGACGACGTCGACCAGTACGCGCTGTACCGCAGCCGCCTCGCCAATCTCGCCGATCAGGACCAGCCCGTACTGCTCCTGCTGGACAACGCCTCGACCTCGGAGCAGGTCTCCCCGTTGCTTCCCGGCAGCGACCGGCACCGGGTCCTGATCACCTCCCGTGAGCGCCTGGACTCCCTGCCCGCCCGCCAACTCGCCCTGGAGGCCCTCAGTCCGGACAACGCCGTGTCCCTGATCGCCACGGCTCTGCGACTGCGTGATCCAGACGACGACCGGCCCTCGCGCGAGGCCGGGGCAGTGCGCGACCTGGCCCAGCTGTGCGGCCATCTGCCCCTGGGCCTCCAGATCGCCGCCGCCCTGCTGCGCCGACGCCCGAACCGCCCGATCGCTTCGCTGGTGGACGAGTTGCGGACGGCCACCGACACGACACGCGCCCTGGTCAGCGAGGGAGTCGACCAGTACAGCAGGTCACTGGCCCTGGCTCCGGTGTTCGACGTGTCGTTCGGCCGGCTGGGTGCCGACCAGGCAGGAATGCTGCGCGCGGTGGCGCTGGCCCCCAGCACCGAGATCAGCACCGACGCGGCGGCAGCCATGGCCGGGCTGAGCCCCGCCATGGCGCTGCGTCTCCTGGACGACTTGGTCCACGCTCACCTCATCACAGAGGTTGAGGCATCCACGGGCACGACGGAACGGTGGCGCATCCATGACCTCGTGCGCGGCTACACGGCGACGCTGACGGCTGACGACCCCGCGCTGGCCGAGGAAGGCGCGCTGGCGCGGGAGCGCCTGCTGAGTCACTACAGCCGTCTCGCGGAGGCCGCCGACCGCCAACTGCGCTTCCTCCAGGGCGACCCCGTGCCGGAGGTCTTCGCGGGACGCGCGGCGGCGCTGGCCTGGCTCGACGCGGAGCGGGTCAATCTGGTCGCCGCGGCCCAGTGGACCGACGATCGCTACGCCCCGGCTGCCGTCCGCCTGGCACTGAGCGTGGCCGAGTTCCTGCGCTGGCGACGGTTCTTCGACGACGGGATCGCCGTCGGCCGAGCCGCCCGGGACGCGGCCCATCGTCTGGAGGACCCGCACAGCGAGGCGACCGTGTGCAACAACCTCGGCGGTGCGCTGCTGCGGGCGGAGAGGGCGGACGAGGCGATCGAACCACTGACCCGCGCCGCGGGCCTCTTCGACTCCATCGGCGACCGGACCGGCGAGGGCATGGCCTGGAACAACCTCGGACTCGCCCTACGGAGGACGGACCAGGTGGAGGAGGCCATCAACAACCACGTCCGGGCCCGAGACCGCTTCCACACCACGGGCGACCTGCACCTCGAAGGACGCGCGTGGCACAACCTCGGCCTCTCCCTCGACACGGCGGGCCGGACGGATCAGGCCATCGATGCCTTCGCCCGGGCCTGTGAAATTCACCGCGCGACCGGTGACCGGGTCCTCCACGGCGATTCGCTGAACAGTCTGGGCTGGGCCCTGCACGCGGCGGGCCGCGCGGAGGAGGCCATCGCCGCCTACCACGACGCGGTGAAGATCCGCCAGGAGTACGACAACTGGTACGCGACCGGCCAGACCCTGAACAATCTCGCCCTCGCTCTCAAGACCGCCAACCGTCCCGACGACGCGGCGAAAGCCCGAGCCGAAGCGGTCAACGCCTCAGCCCGAGCCGGCACCACCGCCGAGGTCTACGGCCACCTGCACTAGCCTCGCCAACCGGCCCGCCGAGTCGCTACGGCCACGGTGGCGCCAGCGCCGAGAGGAGCCCCTCGGCCAGGCGCGCGGCGGGGAGCGGATCGGCCCGTTCCGTCGTGGCCCGTACGACGGCCCGGAGTTGGGCGCCGGGACACGTGTCGGCGTACGCCTCGCATCCGTCGGTCGCGTACGCCCGTGCCAGCGCGTGGCCGAGTGCCTCGGCGTGGGCCTCGGCGCAGGATTGCGCGCTCGCGTCGGTACTCAGCCGTGCGTACTCGTGCCCGTATCCGTCGGCCTCGGGCGCTGAGAAACCCTTGCCCAGCGCGTAGTCACGGGCGCCCGCATGGGCTTCGGCGTACGCACTCGTCCGGTCGTACGCCGCGTCGTAAAGGCGCAGGAGCACCGGGGTGAGCGCCGACCTCCAGGTGTCCTGGTCCGCTCTCCTGCCACCCGCCGCCTCAGCGTGCAACTCGCCCAGAGCCGTGAACACACCTGAATCCCCGTCCTGCGCCGCCTCGTTGAGCAGCGGCAAGATCGTGGCGGAGTGCCAGACATGGACGGCGCGAAGGCTACTCGTGTCCGGCCCTTCGTCGAGCAGGGCGTGCACACGGGTCGCCCAGTCGTCCCGGGTGTCCACCGGCAACTCCTCGTGGAGGGCCGTGACGACGTGCCGCAGCGCGGCAAGGAATGCGTCACGGGCAGCGGACATGGGCATGGTGGGGCACCGTCACTTCCCTCGATGATCCGGGTCAGGCCTCCAGGCGGCTGCCGTTGACGGCGATCCTGCGACCCTCGCGGGTGTGCGGGAAGTAGTCCCAGACGGCGTGGTGTTGGACGCTGCGGTTGTCCCAGAGGACGAGGGTGCGCTCCTGCCAGCGGACCCGGCAGTGCAGTACCTGGGTGCGGGCTATGTGCGCGTACAGCATGTCGAGGAGTGTGTCGCTCTCGGTGCGGGACAGCTGGGTGATGTGCGAGGTGTAGGGGGCGTTGACGAACAGCAGCTTGCGGTCGGTCTCCGGGTGCCGGACGACGACCGGCTGTTCGGTGCGCGGTACCTCGTACTCGGGCGGCGGGGTCTGTCCGGCGGCGGTCCAGGGCAGGGCTCCGTCGTGGAGGGCGGTCAGGGTTTCCAGGAAGCTGCGCATCGCCGGTGAGAGGAGTTCGTAGGCGAGGTGCATGTTGGCGAAGACGGTGTCGCCGCCGCTGCCGCCCTCGGGGATGGTGGTGATGTACAGCAGTGAACCGAGGGAGGGTTCGGCGTCGGCGGTGCCGTCGGCATGCCAGCCGTTGCCGGCCACGGCCCGGGACTCCTTGGTCGCCTTGATCTCCAGGATGTGCGGGTCGGACCCTTCGGGCGCAAGGGCTACGGGGTGCAGTTCGCCGAAGACGCCCGCGAACCGCTTGTGTTCCTCGGGGGTGATGTCCTGGTCGCGGAAAACCAGCACGTGGTGGGTCTGGAACGCGTGCTTGAGTTCCTTCTCCTGTTGCGGTGTCAGCTCACGCGACAGGTCGAGGCCGGTGACCTCCGCGCCGAGCAGCGGGGTGATCGGGGCGACGGACAGGGTGTCGTAGGGCTCGGCGGGGCGGGTGGTGAGCCGCTCGACGGCCTTGAGTGCGTAGTCCTCCATGAGAAACGACCTCCGTGGTGTCGGTGGGGTGAGGGTGACGGGGTTACAGGCCTCGGTCGAGGAGTTCGGATACGACCAGGCGGCCGAAGGCGAGGCTGCCGTGGATCGTGTCGTCCGGCCGGCAGAACACGGGGCGTTGCCGACCCGTGCCGTCGGTGACGCGGACCCGCAGGTCGATCAACTCGACGTCGCGGACGGCCAGTTCCGCTACGAGGATGTCCTGGGCGGCGAAGAAGACGTCCGGGTCGGACATCCCGGGGACGCGCTGGGGCGGCAGGAGTGCCAGCACCCGTAGGCCCAGCGTGACGGCGTGGTCGTAGAAGGCGAGCGCGCCTCGGACGGTCGCCCTGACCAGGTCGGCGAAGAGGCGGCTGCGCAGGAAGGTGTCCGGGACGGTGCCGTGGCGTTCGCGGTAGAGGTCCCAGTTCTGTCGGGTGGCCACCGTGTGGGCGCTCAGCCCGAATGTGCACACCAGTGGCACCGGCAGTCCGGCGAGCGCGCTCACGTCGAGGGTGTCGAGGAACTCGCGGTACAGCCGCTGCGTTTCGGCCCGCCGGAAGGTGAGGTCGGTGCCGTCGATATCGGCGAAGGGGCCCAGGAAGTCCCGCCCGGAGCCCACCGGGCCGCCGACGAAGGGCAGGTCGGCGGCCTGGGCTGCCTGGCCGACGCAGCCGGCGTGGGAGTCACCGAGCAGCAGGAATCGGGCGGGGGTTGTAGTAGTCGAGCACGGCGTCGTCACACCAGTGGTCCTCTCCGCCGACGACAGGGGTGGGGGTTTCGGGCACGGGTCTCGGCGCGACCGGTCGGCCCTGGAGCGCCTCGAAGAAGTGCCGCATCACGAAGGCCACCCCGTCGGGGCTGACCGTGCGGAGGTTGGGCTCGTAGGAGGCCGCCCGGTAGGGGAAGCCGGTGACGATCTCGTACGACGGGAAGTAGTCGACGTGGTCGGACTCGTCGGCGAGTTGTCCGGCCGCCGCGCGCAGTACGGATTTGGAGTGGGTGGTGGCGACGAGGGCGTGGCGGCCGGTGGCGGTGGCCGTCAGCGGCACCGGGGAGACGGTGAGGACCATGCGCAGCCGGGAGTTGACCCCGCGCGCCAGGTCGAGCACGGACGTCAGATCGCTGTGCACCTGCGCCACCGTGTGGTTGCGCAGGACGTGCCGGGCGGGGTCGAAGGTGCCGCGTACGGTCCCCGGGCACATCGGCAGCACGGTGCCGGTCGGCGTGTCGTGCCAGGCCTCGGTCAGGCCGAGGGTGAAGACAAGGACGTCGGCCTTGATGAGGGCGGTGCGGACGGCGGCGAGGGTGGTGTCGCGGGAGCGGAGCAGGTCGTCGGGGGAAGGGAAGCCGTCCGGTTCGACGGTGGGCCGGTAGGGGTCGTGGAAGACACCGTCCTCCGCCCAGACCTCCTCCGGCGGTTTCTCCTCGTCGAGCGCCCAGGCGATCCACTGGCGCAGTGCGGCAGCGGTGTAGATGTTCCCGGTCCGGAAGGAGAAACGGCGGTAGCCGCGTGCCGACCGCTCCGCGCGGGTGAGTCCCGGCGGTGGCAGTTCGGCGTCGTACCAGTGCATGCCCTCCTCCAGAAGGGCCCTTCCGATGTGGGCGGCGAAGCAGGACCCGGCGGTGACGACGGGGTCGTCCTGTCCGATCGTGAACTTCGGCGTCCACAGGTCGCTGATGTCGAGCGGGTCGGGTTCGGCGACCGCGGTGCGCCAGAAGGAACGCGCGGGGAGGCGGGTGTAGGGGTGCTGCACAGTGGCCTCCTCAGGATCGTCCGGCGGAGTGGGGAACGGCGGCGTGCGTCGCGAGTACGGCGGCGATCGCCTGTACGTGGGGTTCCGCGACGAGTTCGTAGTGGGTGGCGTCGACGTGGTGGAGGCGGTAGGGGCGGGACAGATGGGCGTCCCACGCACCGAGCACGGTCGGTTCCGGGGCCAAGACCCGTTCCTCTACGGGGCGTTGGGCGAGCCATACCTCGACGGGCGTCCGGTCGAGCCGCGGCAACCGGTGCTCGGCCATGGCCGCGAGGTTGGTCCGGCAGCAGTGCGCGAGGCGTTCGGCGTAGGCGCGGCCGGACTCCGACAACCGTTCGCCACCATTGCCGTTGCCGCTCAACTCGCGGGCGAACACGGCGTCCACCTGTTGATCGTCGTAGGCGGCGAGCCGTTGTCCGGCGCCGGGCGGCGGTGGGTCGAGGAGGTGGACCGCCCCGACAGGTCGACCGTCCGCCTCGGCAAGTGCGGCCATGGACAGGGCGGTCCAGGCGCCGAACGACCAACCCGCCAGGCTCAGGCGGATGTTGTGGTCCGGAAACGCGGCGCGGACGGCTTCCAGATAGTGGGCGGCACGCTCGGCGATCGACCGAGCCGGCTGTGACGGGTCGCGCAGTTTCGGGTCGGCGATCAGACAGACCGTCAACTCGTCCGGCAGAGCGGCTACCAGAGGGCGGTAGGCCTGGATGTCGCCGCCCACCGGATGGATCAGGCACAGCACGTCCGTGCCGGGTCCGCGCTGCCACACCTCGACGTCCACGGCGGCGGAGGCGCGGGTGCCGGTGTCGAGGTGGCCGAGGATCTCGGTGAGGCTCACCCGGTGGCTGAGCCGGGACAGGTCGATGTCGGCGCCGTAGCGGCGTTTCACCTCGTCGAGGAGTTCGAGCAGGGTGAGCGAGTCGGCGCCCAGGTCGTACAGCGCGGTCTGCGGGTCGACGGTGTCCACGCCGAGGAGGTCGAGCAGGATCTCGGTGAGTTCGGCCGTGGCGTCGCCGAGTACGGGTTGTGCGGAGGGCACCGGTCGGGAGTCGGCGACCGGCTCGTAGAAGTGGCGGGCCTCCGCCAGGGGCGTGGTGTTGACCATCAGGTGCGGCAACTGCAGGTGCAGGGCGCGTTCGAAGACCGTGGCGCCGTCCTCGGGCGTGAGCGCCGTCTTCAGGTGTTCCTGATGGCGGGCGTCGGTGGTCAGTGCGTGCTGCGCCATGCCTACGTCCCGCCAGGCGTCCCAGCCGATGCTCATACGGACGGTGGCGTCGTCGCCGTCGGGTGCGTGCTGGGCGTAGGCGTCCAGGCAGGAGTTTGCCGCCGCGTAGTCGAACTGTCCAACTCCCCCGAACTGGGCCGCCATTGACGAGCAGTAGACCGCAAAGTCGGGATCGTGCTCGGCGATGAGCCGTTCGACGAGCAGGGCGCCGCGCAGTTTGGCGGCCGTGGCACGGCGGGCGGCGGCGGGGTCGCGGCGGGCGAGGAGCGCACCGGCGGCAGTGCCCGCGGCGTGGACGATGCCGGCGAGGCCGTCGAGGTGCGGGTCGAGTCTGTCCGCGAGCGTGCTCAGGTCGTCGGTGGCGAGGTCGGCCGGGACCAGTGTGACGCGGTCCTGGTGTGCCCGTAGCGCGGGCGGTGTATCGGTTCCTCGGGCGAGGAGGACCACGCGGTTGCCGGGGTGCTCCAGGAGACGCGCGGCGAGCGTTGCGCCGATTCCGCCCGTGCCGCCGAGCACCAGGTGGGTTCCGGAGGCAGCCGAACGGACCGCATCCGTTGGGGAGTTGAGGACCGGGACCGGCTGGAGGGTGCGCTGCCACCAGAAGCCGTCCCGCAGGGCGGTGGCCGGTTCGCCGATCGTGTCGTCCAGGAGGAGGTCGGGCAGATGGGCCGCCCAGTCGGCCGGGCGGGGTCCGGGCAGGTCGGTCCACCGCAGGGTCACGCCCAGTTCCTGCCGGGGGACTTCGAGGGCGGCGGCGAGCAGACCCGCCTCAGGGATACGCACGGGGCCGGTGACCGGCTGGGCGCCCTGGGACAGCAGCCAGGCGCGGGGCCGTTCGGCTTCCGGGACGTCGGCCAGGGCGCGGGCGAGCGCCGCGACGGTGTCGAGGCACGCCCATTGCGCCGCCTCCAGCGCGTGGTCGTCGAGGCTGCCGTCGAGGGCCAGCGGCAGCGCGTGCAGCCAGTCGACACCGGGTCCGAACTGGGCCAGTAGAGCGGCAAGTTGCCCTGAGTCCGCAGGATCGGCCTCGTATCGGTCCTCGTCGAGACGGGCAAGGCTCTCCCCCGCGCGGACGGTCACCACGCGGGCGTAGTGCCGTTCCAGGAACCGCCACGCTGTGCCACCCGCGTCCGGTGTCGTGACCACTACGGCGGTGCGTCGCGGTTCGTGGGCGCCGGTGCGGGCGCGGCGCAGACGTGTCCACGACGGCTGATGCAACCACTGGTCGGCGGGCAGTCGCCCGGGTCCGGTCGAAGGCGTGGGTGCATCGGGTGTGCGCGAGAAGTCGTACTCCGCCGTCTCGAAGGCAGGCGGTGGGAAGTCCCAGGGTGCGGACGCGGGCCCGTCCGGCCATACGAGGATGTGTCCAGCGCTCCAGGCCTCGGCGAGGGCATGGGGGTCCCGGTCCAGGGTCGACAGCCCGGTCTGCGGGTGCGGTGTCGTGACCTCACCCAATGCGTCGAGCCACGCGACGGCGGAGCCGGCATCCGGGCAGACCGCCGCCGCACGGTGGCCGAGCGCGGGGCGTCCGGCCTGGAGGTGGCGCAGCACCTGCGGGTAGGCGTCGGGGTGTGCCCTCAGATAGGCGGCGATACGGCGCCCGTCCGCGCGTACGGCGGACGCGGAGCTGCCGGACAGCACCAGGCACGGCACTGGCACGGGCGGGACGACACCGTACTGCGTCGGCTGCGGTTGCTCGAGCAGCAGATGGGCGTTGGTCCCGCCGATGCCGAAGCTGCTGACGGCGGCCACACGCGGCACGTCCTGCGGCCAGGGTTCGGCCGCGACCGGTATGCGGAACGGCCCGTCGTCGATCTCGGGGTTGAGCCGGTCGAAGTCCGCCGTGGGCGGGACGATCCCGTGGTGCACGGCGAGCACGGCCCGCACCATGCCGACGACACCCGCGGCGGCGCCCAAGTGCCCGATCTGGCTCTTCACGGAGGACAGGGCCACGCGCGCGTCGTCGGCCAGGCCGTACGCCTGGCAAAGCGCCGCCGCCTCCACCGGGTCCCCGAGCCGAGTACCGGTGCCGTGCGCCTCCACATAACCTAGGTCTGCGCCGCTACGGCCGCTGCGGTGCAGGGCGGTGCGGATCGCGGCGCGCTGTCCGGCGAGGGCGGGAGCGCTGTAACTGAGCTTGTCCGAGCCGTCGTTGTTGATGCCCGAGCCCGTGATGACGGCGTAGACCTTGTCCCCGTCGCGGCGGGCTGCGGCCAGGGGCTTGAGGACGACCACGCCGGTCCCGCTGGCCCCGACGGTGCCTGCGGCGTCCGCGCTGAAGGGTCGGCAGTGGCCGTCCGGCGAGAAGATGTGCTGCGGCCGGTAGGTGTAGCCGTCGGTCAGGTCGGCGTCGACGAGGACACCGCCGACGAGCATCACGTCCGCGTCGCCCTGCCGCAGCAGCCCGGCGGCGACATGGACGCCGACGAGCGAGCTGGAGCACGCCGACTGCACGGTGAAGGCGGGGCCCGTCAGACCGAGGTGGTAGGCGGCCTTGGTGGCCAGGAAGTCCTTCTCGTGATGCAGCGCCAGCCGGAAGGTGTCGGGCAGTTCGGCCGGGTCGGCCTCGCGCAGCATGCTCTGGAAGTAGGTGTTCTCCCCGCAGGCAGCGAGGAGTCCGACGCGGTGGGCCGTGGGGTCTCCGATGCCCGCATGGGCGAGTGCCTCGACGCAGTTCATCAGGAGCTGCCGCTGCTGGGGGTCCATCAGCCGGGCCTCGTGCGGGCTGATCGTGAAGCGGCCCGGGTCGAAGTCGAGCATCCCCGCCAACTGGCTGCGGGCGCCGACCCTCTCGTCGGTCGTCGGAATGTGCTCGATGCCTCGCCGGCCGGAGACGACCAGGTCCCAGAAGGCGGCCAGGTCAGGAGCACCCGGGAGCCGTACCGCCATCCCGACGACGGCGATGGGTTCCTCGGCCCCCCTCTCCGTCGGTCGTGGCGCGTCGCGGGTGATCGGATCGGTGCCCTCCACCCCGCGTCCCTCGATCAGACGGGCCAGCGCGCGGAGGCTCACGTGCTCGAACAACTCCGGTACGGCGAAGGCGAGTTCGTCCTCGCCCGCGCAGCGGAGCTGGAAGCGCATCAGGTCCAGGCTGGTGGCGCCGGCGTCGAAGAACCGCTGCTCCACGCCGATGGCCTTGCCTGTCACCGCCTCGAACAGCGCGGCCAGCCGTTCTTCGAGAGGTGACAGGGTCGGGGCGGTAGCGCCTGCCGGGCGCAGCTCGCGGCCCGGGACGGTGAGTGCGGCCCGACGGTCCAGTTTGCCGCTCGGTGTGCGCGGCAGTTCGGTCAGGCGGCGGAAGCGGCCGATGCGCACGTAGGTCGGCAGCAGCCCGGCGAGATGGTCCGCGAGATCCGCGGGATCGGGGTCTCCGTCCCGGCATTGCAGGCACGCCACCAGCAGGCCGTTCGCCACCGCCGCGACGGCGTTGGTCACACCGGGATACTGCAGCAGCGCGGCCTCGACCTGCCCCAACTCCAGCCGGTGACCGCTGAGTTTGACCTGACTGTCGTCACGGCCCGCGTAGTGCAACAGGCCCTGCGCGTCGAAGTGTGCCAGGTCGCCGGTGCGGTAGAAGGTCCCGAGGTCGGAATCGTCGGCGAAGCGGTCCTGGAACGGCGCTTCGTCGCCGAGGTAGCAGCGGTTCGCCATGAGACCGCCGATCAGCAACTCACCGGTGACACCCGGCGGAACGGGGTGCCCGCCGCCGTCGACGACACGCAGGGCGGCGTTCGCGACCGGACGTCCGATCGCGGGGCGCAGCGGCCAGCCGGCGGGGTCGCCGTCGAGGCACAACCCGCTGACGACATGGGTCTCCGTGGGACCGTAGTGATTGAACAGCCGGGCCTCCGGCAGACCGGCGAACCAGCGGCGGATCGCATCGGTGCACACCAACTGCTCCCCCGCCGTGACGACTTCACGCAGCCGAGACGGGAACTGTCCGGTACGCACGCCGTGTTCGGCGAGCAGTTGCAGAGCGACGTACGGCAGGAAGATCCGCTCCGCTCCCCCGGTCTCCAACTCCCGCAGCAGGGACGGGACATCGTGCCGCCAGGCGGGTTCCACCAGGCGCAGCAGGCCGCCGGAACACAGGGTGGTGAAGATCTCCTGGAAGGAAACGTCGAAGGACAGCATGGAGAACTGCTGGGTGACCGCGGGCCCGCGCAGGCCGCCGTCGGTGCGCTGCCAGGTCAGCAGGTTGCACAGCGTCCGGTCGGGGACCTGGACGCCTTTGGGCGTGCCGCTGGAGCCGGACGTGAACAGGGTGTACAGCGGGCGCAGCCCCTGGTGCGTGGGCAGTTGGGGCTCTGCGGTGGGGGTGTCGGTCAGGGTGAGGATGTGCCGGGGCAGGGACGGTGGCGCGATCGCGGCGAGGACATCTTCATCTTGGGGGGCCACGAGGACGCACAGAGGGTCGGCCTGGTCGAGCACGTGCCGCAGGAGGGGCGGCGGGTAGGCGGGGTCGAGGGGTACGACGGTGAGGTTGAGGCGGGCTGCTGCCAGGAGCGCCACGATGTGCTCGACGGAGGGCTGGAGGTAGAGGCCACGGCTGCCGGAGTAGCGGGATCGGCAGGAAGGCGGGTACTCAGAATGACCGCCACCTCGGCTGCCTGTGCGTCGAGTTCGGCGTAGGTGAGGGTCAGCTCGCCGGTGGTGACTGCTGGGGCGTGCGGTGTGTGGGCCACCTGCCGGGCGAAGCCGTCGGCGACGGTGGTGAAGTCCGGTGCCCGTGTGGGGCCTTGGCCGTGGTCGGGCAGGGTGCGGCGATAGTCGGCGACCAGTTCATGCAGGGTGACGTCGGTGTCGCCGGTGAGGTGGTCGAGGGTCTGACGGAAGAGGCGGGCTGCGGCTCGGGCGCGTTCGAGGCCGATGTCGTCGCGGTACTCCCACAGGCAGTCGAAGCCGCCCTCGTGCTCCACCACCGACAGGGTGAGAGCGCATTTGGCGCCCAGCGGTTCGGGCCACAAGGGACGTATCTCGCAGCCGTCCAGGCGTAGTTGCGAGAAGTCGGTGTTCTCCAGGACGAACAGGTAGTCAAACAAAGGGGTTCGCTCGCGGAAGGCACGGTCCGCGAGGATGTCGGCGAGGGCGACCTCCTGGTCCAACAGCACGGTGCGCATGGCATCGGAGTGGGCCGTGAGCTGGGCATCAAGTGCGCGGTGCGGCTCCATCGGCAGATCCAGGAGCACGGTGTTGGCGAACATGCCGACCGTGTCGGCGAATTCGGGCCGGGGCCGGTTCGCCACCGGTGTGGCGATCAGCGGACGGTCCTGCCCGGTCACGCCGTACAGGCTCGCGGCGAACGCGGACACCAGTAACTGGAAGCGTGTCAGGCCGAGTTGCGCGGCGCGGCGGTCCAGTGCGCCGCGGCGGACGAGGTCGAGCGAGGTGCGCAGCAGGCGGGCCCGTGGGGCGTCGGGGGCCGGCAGTGCGGGTGACGGTTCGCCGTCGCGGCCGTAGTGGGAGCGCAGTCGCGTGCGGCGGTCCTTGTAGGCGGGGCTCGTGTGCCAGGTCCGCTGCCAGTGGGCGAAGTCGAGGGGTGTGTAGGCCGAGCCGTCGGCGGTGCAGGCGTCGGTGAGGTCACGGAGGAGGAGGTTGAGCGACCAGCCGTCCACGGCGATGTGGTGCAGGTGCAGCAGGAGCAGTCCGCCGTCGGGCCGTTCCGTCCAGGCCGCTCGCAGCATCCGGGCGTCCGTGAGGTCGAAGCGGTGGTCGAAGAAGCGGTCGGCGGTGTCCTGCCAGTCCTCCCCGGGGCGGGCTTCGAGCTGGTGCCACGGGTCGTAGGGAGCGTCGGTCTGCTGGAGCAGTCCGTCGGGGGTGGGGACCAGCCGGGTGCGCAGGGCCACGTGCCGTTCCACCAGCGTGCGCATGGCGCGGTACAGGGCGGCCGTGTCGACGCGGCCCTGGACGAGGAAGGCCAACGGCACGTCGTAGGAACGGTCTTCGGGCTCGCGTTGGTGCTGGAGCCAGAGGCGCTCCTGCTCGCTGGTGGCCTGTGCGGTCTGTTCGCCGGCGGGAGCGGGCACGGGTGGGTGTTCTCCCGCGGCCGGCTCCGGGGTGTGGACGGCGTCCGCGAGGGCGGCGAAGTCGGCCCGCAGGACGAGGTCGTGCGGCAGGTCGACGGCGAAGCGGTTGAGGATCTCGAAGCGGAAGCGCAACGCCTTCAACGAGTCGCCGCCGCTGGCCGCCCAACTGTCGCCGGGTCGAAGGCCGTTGACGGCGAGGATGTCCTCGGCGATTTCGAGCACTCGCCGTTGCTCGGCGCTGACGGGTGCGTCGTCGTCCGGCGTGCCACGCCACGGGGTGAGAGCGCCTCGCAGCAGCGCTGCCTGGTCGACCTTGCCATTGGCGTTTCGCGGCAACTCGGCGACCAGGTAGGTGTGGTGGGGGCGCATGTAAGAGGGCAGGGCGGCGGCGAGGTGGCGGTCGTAGGCGTCGTAGGAGAGGTCGTTGCCCAGGACGAGGAAGGCGAGGAGTTCGCTGCGGTCCGCTTCGTCGCGGCGGGTGCACACGTAGGCCTGACGGACGGCGGAGTGGGTCAGGACCTGTCGCTCCACCTCGCCGGGTTCGATGCGGAAGCCGCGCACCTTGACCTGCCGGTCGGCCCGGCCGACGTAGGTGATGCGGCCTTCGGGGTCCTGGCGCACGAGGTCTCCGGTGCGGTACCAACGCCGTTGTCCGTCAGCCTCGTTCGTCAGTCGTACGAAGCTGTGGCTGGTCTGCTCCGAGAGGTTGCGGTAGCCGCGGGCCAACGCCGGGCCGGAGAGGAGGAGTTCGGCCACCTCACCCGGTTCGGCGGTGCGGTTGTCCTCGGTGCGCAGCAGTGCGCCGGTGCCGGGCAGTGGGGTGCCGATGGGGATCGTGTCGCCGTCGAAGTCGCGTGGGATGGGGTGGCACAGGGCGAAGGTCGTCGCTTCCGTCGGCCCGTACACGTTGTGCAGGACGGTGCGGGCGGCGGAGTTGGTCTCGTACCAGCGGCGGATGATCGGTGCGTTGAGCTGCTCGCCGCCGACGAGTACCTGCTCGGCGGCGGCGAAGCAGTCGGGCACCTGCTCGACGACCGCGTTGAACAAGGCCGTCGTGATGAACACCGTGTCGACGCGGCGCTCGGCGAGCACGCCGGCGAGTCGCTGCGGGCTGTGCACCTGGGAGTCGTCGAGTACGACGCAGACGCCCCCGGTCAGCAACGGGACCCACACCTCGAAGCTCAGCGCGTCGAAGGCGGGGTTGGCCAGGCAGGCGAAGCGCGCGCCGGGTCGTAGGTCCAGGTAGCCGGGCCGGGCCAGTCGCAGGACGCCTTCGTCGGTGACCTCGACGCCTTTGGGGTGTCCCGTGCTGCCGGAGGTGTAGAAGACGAAGCCCGTGGCGGGGTCGCCGGGGTGCTCCGCGGACACGACGGGCAGGCCGGAGGAGTCGTCACTCAGCAGCAGGCGGACGTCCAACGCCGGGAGATCTGCGGGCAGTTGGGGACCGCCGTCATGGACAACGGCGACGGCGCCCGAGTCGTCGACGATGTGCCGTTGGCGGTCCGGCGGGCTGAGTCGGTCGAGGGGCACGACGGTGGCTCCGGCGCGGCGGATGCCGAGCATGACGCAGACCAGTTGCCAGGAGCGGGGCAGGCACACGGCGACCGCGTCGCCGGGGCGCACTCCGGCGGCGCGCAGCCGCACGGCGACCCGGCCACTCAGCTGTTCGAGTTCCGCGTAGGCAACGACTTGGCTGCCGTCCTCGACAGCCGTCGCCGAGGGTGTTCGGCGGGCTTGGGCAAGGACGGTCTCGGCGAGGGAGGCGGAGCGCGCGGGGGCCACGTCGGCCGGGGTCGAGGTCAGTGCCGGGGGCGCGGTCGGGGTCGGGGTCGGGGTGACGCTGCGAGCGGGGCGGAGGTCCATCACGCCTCCCGTATCGGCAGTGCCAACTCGGCGGCGTGCTGGGCAAGTTCCGCGGCGAGCAGGGTGCCGACCTGGGCCGCTCCGACGCCCTCCAGGATCTCCCAGTGGTCGCACTCCATCGGCTCGACGCGGTAGTCGCCCGCCGCCCGGCGCCGCCAGAAGTCACGGACCTCGGCGTGGAAGGGGGTGTCGGTGCCGTCCGGCACGGCCTGGGCGAGGACCAGGCGCGTCGGGGAAGCGGCCGGGAGGTGTTCGCGGGCGGTGAGCCGGTTGTGGTTGTAGAGGTGGAAGTAGCGCTCGACCTGGGCGTCGTCGATGCCGGGGTACATCCCGTTGAACCTCACGAGTTTGTCGCGGAACTCGGCCTCGTCGACGGCGCCGATCTCCGCGCGGGCGGACACGTCGTCGGTGGCCTGGGTGTCGAGGAGGACGACACTGACCGCTCGGTGTCCGGCGCGGGCCAGGAGCCGTCCCATCTCGTGGGCGACGAGGCCGCCGTAGGACAGGCCGGTCAGGACGAGTGGTGCGTCGCCGAGTGGTTCCAGGAGGCGCAGGTACGCCTCGGCCATGGCCTCCACGGTGGGCAGGAGGTCCTCGTCGGGGTTCACTCCCGGGGACTGGATGCCGTACAGCCCGATGGTCTCGGGCAGGAGTGCGGCCAGGGGGAGGTAGCAGAAGGCGGTGCCGCCGGCGGGGTGGACGCAGACCACGCGCGGGCCGGTGCCGGGGCGGAACTCGATGAGGCTGCCGGGGGCGCGGGCGGTGCCGTCCTCGCGCAGCAGCGCGGCGAGCGCTTCGATGGTGGGGCGCGTCATCACCTCGCCCACCGGGAGACGGCGGCCGAATGTCTCGGTGACGGCGTGGGCCATCTTGATGGCCGACAGTGAAGTGCCGCCGATCTCGAAAAAGTTGTCGCTGACGCCGATGTCGGGGTGGAGCAGGATGCGCTGCCATATGCGGTAAAGGCCGTGTTCGATGTGGTCGCGCGGGCTGGCCGTGTTGACCTGGTTCGAGGTCGACTCCTGGGCCAGGCACAGCAGTTGGGGCCGGTCGAGTTTGCCGCTGCGGTTGAGCGGCAGGGCGTCGAGGTCGAGGAAGACGGCGGGGATCATGTAGTCGGGCAGCCGGCGGGCGAGGGCCGTGCGCCAGTCGTGGGTGGTGCGGGCCGGTGTCGTGCCGCGACCGATGCCGGCGACGAGGCGGGGCTGACCGGCCGCGTCGTGGTCGACGAGGACGGCGGCCTCGCGGACGCCGGGCAGGGCCATGAGCGCCGCCTCGACCTCGGCGGGTTCGATCCGGAAGCCGCGGAGTTTGACCTGGTCGTCGGCGCGGCCGAGGTAGTGGGCCTGACCGTCCGCGGAACGCCGGGCGAGGTCGCCGGTGCGGTAGATCCGCTCACCGGGCACGAACGGGTCGGGCAGGAAGCGCTCCTTGGTGAGGTCGGGGCGGCCCAGATAACCGCGGGCCAGCGACGCTCCACCGAGGTACACCTCCCCCACCACTCCGGGCGGGACGGGTTCCATACGGCCGTCGAGCACATACACACGGGTGTGGGGCAGCGGTCGGCCGATGGGGCACGGACGCTCCAGCGGGCGGGGGTCGTAGTAGGCGGTGCTGTAGAGGGTCGCCTCGGTGGGGCCGTAGCCGAAGCAGATCCGCAGGCCCGGCAGGTGCTCTGCCATACGGTGCAGCGCGGCCTCGGTGAGGGACTCGACTCCCGTCAGCAGCTTGCGCAATGGCAGCCCGCGCAGCCGTACGGCGGGGTCCTCGTCGATCCACTTGACGTAGGCGGGCGGCAAGAACGCCTGGGTCACCGCGTGTTCGCGCATCCACGCCAGCAGTGCCTCGGGGTCGCCGCGCAACTCCTCGGGGACGATGTGCAGTTCGCCGCCGGTGGTCAGGGGCAGCAGCAGTTCGTGGATCGAGGCGTCGAAGCCGATGCTGGACCAGGCCGAGCCGACCTCGCCGGGGGCGGTGCCCATGCAGGTGTGCCAGGTGGCTAAGAGGTTGAGGACGCTGCGGTGCTCCACCGCGACGCCCTTGGGTCGTCCCGTGGACCCGGAGGTGAAGATCACGTAGGCCAGCCGGTCCGGCGTATGGCCGATGTCGGTGGGCGGTCCCTGCCGGGTCGCGCCCTCGGCTTCTCCTTCTGCCTCTACTGTCCTCAAGTCGAGCCATTCCGGGGCACGTTCCGCGCTGTCGTGGTCGCTCAGTACGACAGGGCAGGCCGCGTCCTCGGTCATGCTCGCGAGGCGTTCGAAGGGCTGGCCCGGGTCGAGCGGGAGGTAGGCGGCGCCCGCCTTGAGGATGCCCAGGATGCCGACGGCCAGGTCGCAGGACCGCGTCGCGTGGAGGCCCACCACGTCGCCGGGGCGGACGGACCGGGCGACGAGGGCGTGCGCGAGGTGGTTGGCGCGGCGGTCCAGTGTCGCGTAGTCCAGTGAGCGGTCCCGGTCGACGACGGCGGTCTGCGCGGGGCATTCACGGACCTGGGTCTCGAAGAGTTCGACGAGCCCGGACGCCGCGTGCGCAGCGGACCCGGGGATCTCCGGCTGCGTGGCATCTCCGTCGAGCAGCACCCGTCGGCGCTCCTCCGGCTGCATCAACTCCAGGGCGCGGATGTCCCGTTCGGGGTGGCGGGACATGTCGGTGAGCAGGTGCCGCAGATGGCCTGCCCAGCGTTCGGCGGTGGCGTGGTCGAGGAGGGCCGTCGCGTAGTCGAGGTGCCCGGTGACGCGGCCGTCGGACTCGGTCGCCGAGACGGCGAGGTCGAACTTGGCCGAGGCGTGGGCGATCGGCAGCGGCTGCGCGTTGACTCCGGGCAGGTGCAGCAGATCCCGCCGTTCGGGCACCCAGGCCAGCATGGTCTGGAACAGCGGGGTGCGGGAGGCGCTGCGCGGCGGGTTGACCAGTTCGACGATGCGCTCGAAGGGCAGGTCCTGGTGGGCGAGTGCCCCGCGTACGACGGCGCGGGTGCGGGTGAGGGCCTCGGACACGGTGAGGGAGCCGGACAGATCGATACG
Organism: Streptomyces xylophagus; assembly: GCF_000716435.1. Lineage (GTDB taxonomy): Bacteria > Actinomycetota > Actinomycetes > Streptomycetales > Streptomycetaceae > Streptomyces > Streptomyces xylophagus. The sequence goes on along the minus strand of NZ_JNWO01000001.1, from coordinate 583,616 downwards.
CAACGGCAGGGAGTTGACGAGGAACCCGATGAGACCCGCCGCTCCCGGGCCGCGCCGGTTGGCGAACGGGCTGCCGACAACGATGTCTTCCTGCCCGGAAAGACGCGACAGCAGGATCGCCCAGCCGGCCAGCACGGCCACGAAGGGGGTGGCACCGTGCCGTCTGGCCAGGCTGCGGAGCTCGGCCGTGACCTCGGCGTCGAGGCTGAACTCGGCCCGCCCGCCCTCGTATTGCTGTTCCGTCGGCCGTGGACGATCGGTGGGCAGGTCCAGCACCGGCGGCGCGTCGTGCAGCGCGCCCCGCCAGTAGTTCTCCTGAGTACCGAGGTCTGCTGCGCGCTGGGCGTGCACATGGTCCGCGTACTGCACCGCGAGCGGCGGCAGGGGGTTCGGCGCATCGGCCGCGAACGCCTCGTAGAGTTGGCCGAGTTCGTCCATCATGACGTTCATCGAGACGCCGTCGTAGATGCTGTGATGGAACGTCAGCAGGAGTACGTGGCGCTCGGGTGCCAGGGTGAGAAGGCGGCCTCGTCCGAGCGGGCCGGCTTCGAGGTCGAACGGCCGTTGCGCCTCGTCGAGTTGGCGGGCGGCCACGCGCGCTTCGGGTTCGGCGGCGGTGGTGAGGTCCTCGAAGGTCAGGGCGAACCCGGCGCCCGGCGGGTCGATGTGCTGACGCACGTCCCCTTCCGTGGCCACCAGCCGTGTGCGCAGCGTCTCATGACGGTCCGTCAACGTGTCGAAGGCGCGTGACAGTAAGTCGCTGTCGAGCGGGCCCGCCAGGGAGAAGGCGATCGTCTCGTTGTACGCGGCGTTCGCACCCGGCAGTTGGGCCAGGAACCACAGTCGCTGCTGGGCGAAGGAGGCGGGTCGGATGCACGGCACCAGCTCGGCGCCGTCCGTGACCGTGTCGATGGACGCGCCTGGACTGGGGACAGGGTGGGGGGTGTGGTGCACCGGCAGTACCTGGCCTTCCCATCGGTGTGGGGCGGGGTGACATCGGGCGCGACAAGCCGGGGTCACCGGACTGCCGACGGCCCGGAAAAGGGGCGCTCGCCGTCGAGTGGGCGTCATGGGGGGACGGAGCGCGGGGGCCTGGGGCCGGGACGCGCGGGGGCACTGTCACCGCGGAACTCTCACCGGGGACGAGGCACACATCAGATCGTCGATGGAAAGGTCTGGTCCACGCGCCGGTACGCCCGAAAGCGGCCTGGTGATTCGATAATTCGACGCCCGAAATAACTCGACAATTACCTGGTCACATCGTTTTGCTGCTCACTCGGATTTCCCTTCCAGAACTCCGTGACACAGTCGTAATCATCAATCACAGGCTCAGGACATGTCAATACTCGACATTCCGCAGCACTTCGCAGAAGGCCCACATCGAAAAAGAGTCCCACGAAACTCGCATATAGGAAGAAGGGTTCCACAACGCCACACGTTTTCCCCCGGAGTGCGGCGAAACGCCGTCACGGGCAAAGAAGGTCCCATATTCCGGCTGGCCGGACCCGATTAAAGGTTTCCGGTTTACGCTCTCGTCCGCTCTTCCTCCTGCGGTACCGCGTATCCAGGCACGGAAGGCCATCTCACTGTCAGCACCACGGACTCGTCCTCCGCGACCCACGAGTGGTCCACTCCCTGGCCCCAGACGACATAGTCGCCTTGTTCTTCCAGCAGCACGCTACGACCGGGGAACTCCAGACGGAAGCGACCGGTGATGAGGACCAGAAGAGCGGTACGCACTTCGCCCTCCACCCACCGCGCCCGCTGTTCGCCTCGCGCGTGAACGCCCCATTTGACCTCCAGAGCATCGCTGTGACGAGGATCGCCGTGCTCCTTGAAATGCCCGAGCAGCCATCCCCGGTCCAGTGCCGCGTCCTTGCCCGCATTGCCCACGTACACGCCGTCTTCCATGCGCCGGAACGCTAGCAGTCGACCTGGGCGGGACGGACGCTACGCCGGCTCGCCGAGGTCCTGTGCGATCCAGCCCGGCGCGTCCAGACGTACGGGCCGAGCACCGACCAGCACCGCCAAGTGCGCCTCAAGGCCCGCGAGTTCGGCGGAGCCGATCTGCTGCTCCCACTGGTCGCGCAACTCGTCGAAGATCGCTTCACCCTGCCGCAACAGCTCGAAACCGAGCGCGGTGACGTGAAGGCGTTTGCGGCGGGCGTCGAGGGGGTCCGCATCGCGTGCCACGTATCCGCGCTCCTGGAGCACGGCGATGGTCTTCGCCGCCGCCTGCTTGGAGACCGACAACCGCCGGCCCAGTTCCGAAGCGTTGTCGGCGCCGGCGGCAATGGCCCGCAGGGCGAAGTCGTGGACGGGGCGCACGTCCTCGTGGCCCCGGCGGGCCAGTTCGGCGGTCGCGGCGTCCACCATCGAGCGGAAGCCTCCGAGCAGGAGCAGCGCGAGATCAGCGCCGGATCGTGACATGGCAGAAGCCTACGGCCACACCCCTGGACAACGACAACCTTGTTGTCTAACGTCAGGACGACATGGACAACATGGTTGTCGATCTGAGGAGAAATGATGGACGTCACGCCTACGGGCTCCACGCTTCCGGGGATCACGCACCACCGCGTCGAAGTCAACGGAACCGACCTCCACTACGTGGCCGCGGGAACCACCGGCTCCCCGATCCTGCTGGTCCACGGGTTTCCCGAGACCTGGTGGGCCTTCCACAAGCTCATCCCGCTGCTCGCCGAGCACCACCGTGTCTTCGCCGTCGATCTGCGCGGCTTCGGCGACTCGGGCAACGGGCCGGGCGCGTACGACAGCGCCACCTCGGCCGAGGACCTGCACCTTCTGATCGAACATCTCGGCGTGGGCCCGGTCCATCTCACCGGACAGGACGTCAGCGGAGGGACCGTGTTCCGACTCGCGACAACGCACCCGCAGGACGTGCTCAGCCTCATCGCGATCGAGACGGGACTGCCCGGGTTCGGCGTCGAGGCGCTGGCCGACATCACCCACGGTGGCGCCTGGTACATCGGCGTTCTCACCACGCCCGGCATTCCCGAGATGCTGCTGGCCGGTCGCGAGCGCGAGTTCCTGGGCCAGTTCGCGTTCTCGGCATCGAGCGCGACCCCGGATGCGAGCACCGACGCCGACATCGACGAATTCGTCCGCAGCTACGGGCGTCCCGACGGTTGGCGAGGAGCGATCGGCCTCTACCGGTCGATGCTGAGCGAGGGCTCAGAGATCAAGGCTCTCGCCGACGCGCCGGGCCTGACCGTACCCGTGCTCGCGGTCGGCGCCGGCGGAGGCTCCTTCACGGCCACCACCATGACGCGGGCCGGCGCGGCGACCGAGGTCAGCTCGGTGTCACTCGACGGGATCGGCCACTACGTCGCGATGGAGGCTCCCGACGAGCTGGCGAAGGCAGTTCTCGAATTCACCGGAAACGTCGACGCGGGCTGACGGTTGTAGGTGACCGGCAGGAACGATCACACCAACGCGGGCACGGGCCCGGGAACTTGGACGCCCATCCCGCCGGTCCCGCTCACCGGAGGGCGTCGAGCAGCAGGCTCGCGGCCACCGCCGCTCCGTCGGTGCGGAGCTTGGCGCCCAGCGCCCTTGCCCGCGCCTGGGTCTCGGGTGCGAAGGCCGTCTTGAAGGCGACGCTCAGCGACTCGGCGGTCGACGTCGGACCGTCCAGTGCCACGCCGATGTCCAGGTCGGCGACCCGGCCGGCCCAATAGGGGTTGTCCGCCAGTTGGAGAGGTACCACCACTTGCGGGGTGCCCGCCCGGGCGGCCGTGAGCGTCGTACCCGCTCCGCCGTGGTGCACCACGGCGGCCACCTTGCCGAACAGCCGCTGGTGATTGGCCTCGCCGATGGCGAAGCAGTCGTCCCGGCCGTCGACCACATCCAGGTCCGCCCAGCCTCGGGAGACGAGTACGCGGTGCCCCTGTGCGCGGATCGCCTCGACTGCCCTGCGGACGATGTCCGGCGACGGGCTCATGCTCCCGAAGCCCACGTAGACCGGCGGCGCGCCCGCCTCCAGGAACGCCAACAGGTCGGCCGGGAGCGGGCGTTCGTCCGGCAGGGTCCACGCACCCGTCTGTGTCACGTCGAGGCCCGGGGTCTCCCGCCACGGTCCCAGAACCGGGTCCGCCGCCAGCCACGGCCGGTCGGTGAACACATGGTCGCGCACGTTGTCCACCGGTGGCAGACCGATCGCTGCCCGCCGACTGTTGAGTGGGTCGGCGAATTGGACGTTCACGTTGTGGGCGTCCAGCTCCCACAATGTCCGGTTGTCGGTCGCCTCCGGCTCCGGCCAGCCCGGCCGCGGTGGTGGCGCGTGGTGCGGCGACGGCAGGTTGACCGCCGAATAGCTCGTGTACACGTAGCGGATGCCCGCGGCCTCGGCCACGGACCGCGCGGCGATCTGCGCCAGGCCGGCCGCCACCAGCGCGTCACATCCCTCGACCGCCGCGGGGAAGATGTCGAACTGCGCGTCGACCATCTCGGTCCGGTACCGGGACAGATCCGCCGCCGACGGCAGAGTCGTCCCGCGCATCAACTCCCGCACCGGCGGCCCGATCGGCACCAGTTGCACCCCGAGACCTGCCAGCCGCTCCGCGAACTCCTCGTCCGGCGGGGCGCACATCCGCACGTCCACGCCGAGCGCCCGTAGCCGCACCGCGAGTGCCACCAGCGGCTCGACATCGCCACGCGTCCCGTATGTGGACAACAGCACCCGCATTCAGCGTCCTCTTTCGCTCTGTCTTCCCATACGTCTCGGCCTGTGCCCGCCAGGCTTCAAGCGGTCCTCGTCGAAGGTGAGTTGATGGCGATGCGACGGTCGTGGCGGGTGCGCGGCAGCAGCATACGTCGCGTGGTGGTGATCGCGGCAGTGGTCGCCGAACAGCAAGGTGTCGGGGCCGGGCGCGTCCTGCCCTCGTCCAGGCACACGGGCAAGTGCGGGCTGTCGTAACAGAGTTGGGGGAATTCGACACCGGACGGGTATCTGTCCTGGAGCGCCGTGCGGTGGTTGGTCCACCAACCGGCGAGGCACGCAAGGTTCCGGATCGTCAACACAACATGAGAGCCACTCCATGCATAGTTCGTCCGTGCCTGTCCCCGACGTCTCGGTCATCCTGCCCTGCGCCGGCTTCGGTACGCGGTTCGGGGCGCCCTACTCCAAGGAACTGCACTGTCTGGCTCCCGGGGTCACCGTGCTGGACCGCAGCCTGGAGGCCGTTGTCGAACTGGCCAAAAGCGGGCTCAACGTGCGCCTGGTCGTCGTGTTCGGGACGCACAAGCTGGACACGGTGAGTTATCTCGCGCGCTACGCCGAGACCTTTCACATGGTCTTCGTCTATCAGGACCAGTCGTTCGAACCGGATCTCGCCGGCGCGATCCGGTCCGCCTTGCCGATGACGCGAGGACCGGTCGCTCTCGTCCTGCCCGACATCGTTGTCTCCGGCGCGGGCAGTGCGGGCAGTCTTCTCGCCGCACTGCGACAGACAGAGGTGGCGGGTTGGAGCGTGGTGGCCGCCGAGGAGCGTGATCCGGACACGCTGCGGCAGATGGGCGCGCTGGCCCTGGTCGAGGGCAGCGGCGTCACGACCGTCCGGACGGCCACCGACAAGCCGGAGGATCCTTCGGGCTTCAACGCGTTCTGGGGCATGGTGGCAGTCGCCGAGGAGGAGGCGCACCGGCTGCCCGACGTGGTGCGCAAAGGGGCGGACAGCCCACTGTCCGGTGCGGTCGCCCTCACCGTGGAGCGAATCGTCAACTACAACACCACCACGGGCTGACTCCCCAACCGCCAAAGTCCCGGCCCCAGTTGGTGAACCTCCCCGTATCCCCGCCCGTAGCCAGTGCAGTGCCCGCGGCGATCCCGCGGGCCCTCCCATCGTCGACGGACAGGAACGGATGGACTCAATGATGAGATCTAGGACCGCGACGCGACTCCCGCTCGACCGTCCCGCCCGCTCGCTCACCGGACGCGGGCGCGCGCTGGGTGTGGCGCTGGCCCTCGGCGCGTTGCTGGCGTCGGGCGCGACAATGACCCTCGCCGCTCCGGCAGTTGCCGCGACGGGTGACGTCAAGTGCCCGTCCACGGACTGCGCGCGGATCGCCCCGGCGGCCGGCTCCCCGGTCGCCATCGCCCCCGACAACGCCGGCGCGGTGTATCTGGCCTACTCGGGAGGCGACCTGCTCAAGCTCGACCTGGCCACCGGAGCGCTCACCACGGTCACCACCGGTCTGGGCAATCTCCGTGGAGTGGCCGTCGCCGACGGCAACGCGTACATCACCGCCTTCGACGGCACGCTTCAGCAGGTCACCCTCGCCACGGGCAGTCGCCGTACCCTGGCCTCCGGCCTGCCCTCGCTCTTCGGTGTAGCCCGCTTTGGCACCACGACCTATGTCACCGACGGCAATGGGGAGATCGTCTCCGTCCCGGACGGCGGGACAGCGCGCGTGGTGGCCACGGGTCTGGGCTTCTCCTACGGCCTCGCGTTCGACAAGGCGGGACTCGCCTACACCGCGGACATGGGCCAGGGCCGCATTCTGCAGACGAACGTGGCCACGGGTACGACGCGGGTGCTGGCCAGTGAGGCCTACGAACCCACGTCGATCTCCGTCGGCGGCGACGGCCTCGTCTACTTCCAGGTCGGCGACGAGGTGAAGCGGGTGAACGCCGCCACCGGGGTGCAGTCCCACGTCACCAACATCGTCGGGGTCAACGCCTTCAGCTTCTCGCTGGCGGCGTCCGGGGACGCGTACACCGCCAGCGACGGTCTGTGGCGGATCAACGGGCTGACGTCGCGATGAGGCGGTAGGCACCGCGCCCGGTGGTCCGAAACACCGGAGCACCGGAGCACCGGAGCACCGGAGCACCGGAACAGTGATCACGGAACGGTGCCCGGCGGGTTTCCTCCCGCCCGGGCACCTTTCCCGTTACTCGTACCGGTACTTCAGCGAGTCCGCCTCCGTCTGCTCGATGTCGGCGATCGTCAGCTCCGGCATCCGGAGTTGGGCCAGCGTCACCTCGGCCGAGGCAGGCTGCGCGTCCGCCGGCAGCCACTGCTCCGGCTTCCACGCGCCGCTGCGCAGCAGCGACTTGGGGCAGTGCGGGTAGACCTCCTCGATCCCCACCACCAGCGCGCTGGCGGGCGGCTTGCCGACAGCGGTCAGCTGCGACAACAGCTCCGGGCGGGTGGAGACGCAGGCCCGGCCGTTCACCCTGAGTGTCGTGGTGCGCCCCGGGATGACGAACAGCAGCCCGGCCCGACCGGTGGCGATGACGTTGTGCAGGGTGTCCAGCCGCTTGTTGCCGGTCGCGTCCGGTATCGCCACCGTCCGTGCGTCCAGGACGGCGACGAACCCGGCGGGGCCGCCGCGCGGGGAGACGTCACAGTTGCCCTCGGCGTCCGCGCTGGCGACGAGGACCAGCGATGCGCAACCGATCAACCGCCGCGTCTGCTCGGTGAGTTCGCTCATCTGCTTCCGCACGGCCGCGTCGCTGGGGCGTTCGTAGACCCGGCGCAGCGCCTCCTGGTCGGACACGGCGTCGAGGCGCAGCGAGTCGAAGGCACTGCCGGCAAGGGATGTCGTCATACCTACGACCCTAACGAGCCGAGGCGCGATCGACCTTGACCGGTGGCGGTGGAGACAGACAGACCGCCGTGCGCGCCGAGGGCATCGCGGAACGGTGCCAGTCCTCTCCCCGGGTCTGCGTCACGTACGCCACCGCCGAAGGTCGCCACGCGCACCCACCCCACCGGTACCCCGGCCACAGTGAGCCCGGCAGCGAGACCCACCTCACGATCCCCGCCCCAGTCTCCGACCGCCCCGCCAAACGACCCACCCGGCCCAAACCCGGCACCGAGCCGACGCGCATCCACACCACGGCCGGCCGAACCCGCAAGCCGCCCGCCCGCCCGCCCCAACATCAACCCCGGGTCAGCCCGTCACCGGCCTCTCATTCCCCCGCCCGAATCACCCGCTCATCCGGAATCACCGCGACGCCGAGGATCTCGATCATCGCCTCCGGCTGCCACAGCGCGGTCGTGCCGATGCCGGCCATCGCCGGGTAGACCGGGCCCGCGAGCTCACGCCAGGCCTTTCCGATCTCCTTGCCGTGTGCCTGGTAGTCGGGGATGTCGGTGAGGTAGAGCGTCAGGCTCACCAAGTCCTCGGGGATCCCGCCGGCCGCCCGCAGCGTGGTGAGCACGTTGCCGAACGCCTGCCGGAACTGCTCGACGATGCCACCGGGGACGATCCGCATGTCCGCGTCCAGGGCCGTCTGCCCACCCAGATACAGCGTGTTGCCGCTCAGCGTGCCGTGCGAATAGCCGCTCGGTGCGGGGAGCGAGGGCGGGTTCACCGGGATCGGAGTCATGACGGGTTCCTCCTCGGACGGATCGGACGCGCTGGTGCAGCCACCCTAACTCATCTATTGACTGTTTTCGACGGTCGTGAAAATCTCGCTATAACGCACGCAGCCCGGTCACCCACTCCGACCGCCGCCACCCCCGAGGAGAACGCCCATGAAGCTCGCCACCGTGGCCCACGGCGGCCGCACCACGGCCGCCGTTCTCGACGGCGACCACTGGCGGGCACTCCCGGCCGACGACCTCTCCGCGCTGCTGACGACCACCGAACCCGACCGTGTCGCGGGCCTCGCCGGGGCCGAACTGCCGGGCGCCACCCCGGTGTTGCCGCTCCCGTCCCCGCGCAAGGTCGTCTGCTGCGGCCTGAACTACGGCGACCACATCACCGAGATGGGCCGCGAGCTGCCGACGCACCCCACGCTCTTCGCCAAGTACGCCGACACGCTGACCGGCCCCGAGGACGACCTGGCCCTCCCGCCCGGCCTCGACGTGGACTGGGAGGCGGAGCTCGCGGTCGTCGTCGGGGCGGAACTCAGCCGCGCGGACCGGCACACGGCCGGACGGGCCATCGCCGGATACACCGTCGCCAACGACATCAGCGTGCGGGACTGGCAGAAGCGCACGCTGCAGTGGTTCCAGGGCAAGGCGTGGGACCGCACCACCCCGCTGGGACCGGTGGTCGTCACACCCGACGCACTCGACCCGGTCGCGGGTGTCGAGGTGATCTGCCGGGTGAACGGCGTCGAGCGGCAGCGCGGCAACACGCGCACGCTGGTGTTCGACGCCGCCGATCTGCTCGCCTACATCTCCACCTTCACGGTGCTGCGTCCCGGCGACATCGTGCTCACCGGCACCCCCGGCGGCGTGGGGTCCGGCATGACGCCGCCGGTCCATCTCGCCGACGGCGATCTCGTCGAGACCGAGATCCCGGGCATCGGCACCCTGCGCAACCGTCTCCGTCTCACCGACTCCAGGAGCTGATCATGGAACCCGATTTCTCCGAGTACGTCCTAGAGGGCGACAACTCGTCGTACGCGAACGAGTCCGGCCTGGTCGTACCGGTCGTGACCCGTGCCGGTCTGGAGTTCGGTGCCACCGGCCAGTCCGCCGGCGCGAGCCGGATCTCCGGCGTCTCCGTCCAGCACACGCCGGCCACGAAGCTGTGGTTCGGGAAGGTGAGCAACGAGTCGGGCTACCGCTCGGTCCCCCACCACCACGGCGAGGCCGAGACCGGCGGCTACGTCCTCTCGGGCCGAGCCCGGATCTATTTCGGCGAGCGCTTCGAGGACTATCTCGACCTCTCGGAGGGCGACTGGGTCTTCGTCCCGCCGTTCATGCCGCACGTCGAGTGCAACCTCGACCGCAACAACCCGCTGACCTGGATGACGACCCGTACCCCGGAGAACATCGTGGTCAACCTGGACGAGGTGGCCGACGCCGACCTGCGCGACTGGCTGGACCGGCCGTGAACGACACCCAGAGCACCGGCGCCGACTCCCGAGCCACCCGCGCCGACGTCCGCTCCGGCCCGACCTCGGCGGTCTTCACCGACGCGATCGCGCTCACCCCCGTCGAGCCCGAGCACTTCGACCTCGCCTTCACCGCGACCACCCAGCCGTGCCCGTGGCCGAAGGCGTACGGCGGCGACATGGTGGCCCAGGCCACGGCCGCCGCGATGCGCTCGGTCGAGGGCAAGACGCTGCACTCGATGCACTCCTACTTCCTGCGGCCGGTCGACATCGGCGCCGAGGTCCGCTACGAGGTGGAGCTGCTGCGCGACGGCCGCGGCTACGCCACCCGCCAGGTCCGCGGCTTCCAGAACGGCAAGCCCGTCTACACCTGCCTCGCCAACTTCGCCGCGGGCGAGCCGGGCGCCACCTTCGCCGCCGAACCCCCTGCCGGCGTCCCGGATCCCACCGAACTGCCCAGCTCCGCCTCGTACTTGCGCGACACCGCCGCGCCCCGGGGCACGATGACGGACACCTCCGAGGAGTACTGGAGCGGCGGCCGCAGCTTCGACATGCGGCACATTCCCGGACCCGTCTACCTCACGGTCGAGGGCGAGCGCGTGCCCCAACAGGCCTTGTGGGTAAGGCCGTTCGACGCCTTGCGTCCCGTCGACGGTCTGACCGACGAGCAGCGCGACCTCGCCGCGCTCGCCTACGTCTGCGACTACACGATCCTCGAACCCGTCCTGCGCGTACTGGACTTGCCGTGGGCCAAGCCCGGACTCGTCACGGCCAGCCTCGACCACGCGATGTGGTTCCACCGGCCCGGCCCCATGGACGAGTGGCTCCTCTACGTCCAAGAAGCCGTCGCCGCCGACGCCGGTCGCGGCCTCGCCGTCGGCCGGTTCTTCACCACCACCGGTACCCACCTGGCCACCGTCGTCCAGGAAGGCCTGATCCGCAGCTCCTGATCCCTGCACGGCCCGCCCCCGGCCTGCGGAAAGGAACCTCCCGATGGACCCGCTGGACCAGATGGACCTCTCGCCCTCCGCCTATCCGGACACGTTCGCCCGCGACCACCTCCCGCCACGCGCCCAGTGGCCGGTCCTGGAGTTCACCACCGACGAACTCCGGTACCCCGAGCGCCTCAACGCCGGCACCGAACTCATCGACGTACCCACCGCCCGCTTCGGCCCCGACCGCCCGGCCCTGCGCACCCCGGAGGGCGAGGTGTGGACCTACAGCGAGCTGCTGCGCCGCGCCAACCAGATCGCCCACGTCCTCACCGACGACCTCGGCCTGGTCCCCGGCAACCGGGTCCTCCTGCGCGCCCCCAACAACCCCTGGATCGTGGCGTGTTGGCTGGGCGTCCTCAAGGCCGGCGGCATCGTCGTCACCACCATGGCGGCCCTGCGCGCCCGCGAACTCACCCCCGTCGTCGAGAAGACCCGCCCGACCGTCGCCCTGGTCGACCACCGCTTCACCGCGGACGTCGAGGCCGTACGCGACTCCGTCCTGCCGGACCTCACGATCGTGGCGTACGGCGGCGACGCGCCCGACGACCTGACGCGCCAAGTGGCGGCGAAACCGGCCGAGTTCACCGCGGTCGACACCGCCGCCGACGACGTCACCCTCTTCGGCCCCACCTCGGGCAGCACCGGCGTACCGAAGATCACGACCCACTTCCACCGCGACATCCTGTCGATCGACAACACCTTCGGCCGGCACACACTGCGCCTACGGCCGGACGATCTGGTGTCGTGCACCGCGCCGCTCGCGTTCACCTTCGGGCTCGGCATCCTGGTCGTCTGCGCCCTGCGGGCCGGTGCGTGCGCGCTGCTGACGGAGGCCGTGGCGCCGGAGCCACTGGCCGAGCTGGTCGCCGAAGCGGGGGTCACCGTGCTGGCGACCGCGCCGACGGCGTACCGGCAGATCCTCAAGGCCGGCAAGGCGGACCGCCTGCACGGTCTGCGCGCCGCGGTCAGCGCCGGGGAGCACATACCGGAAGAGGTGTGGCAGCAGCTCCACGAGGAGACCGGGATCAAGGTCATCGACGGCATCGGCGCCACCGAGATGATCCACATCTTCATCTCCGCCGCCGGCGACGACATCCGCCCCGGCTCGACCGGCAGGCCCGTCCCCGGATACCGCGCCACCGTCCTCGACCTGGACGGCGAGGAGGTCGGCCCCGGTGTCGAGGGGCGGCTGGCCGTGATCGGCCCGGTCGGCTGCCGCTATCTCGACGACCGGCGCCAGGAGAACTACGTCGTGAACGGCTGGAACGTCACCGGCGACACCTTCGTCCGCGACGAGGACGGCTACTTCTACTACCGCACCCGCACGGACAACATGATCGTCTCCTCCGGGTACAACATCGGCGGCCCCGAGGTCGAGTCCGCGATCAACACCCACCCGGACGTCGTCGAATCGGCCGTGGTCGCCAAGCCCGACCCCGAACGCGGCTCCGTCGTCTGCGCGTTCGTCGTCCTGGCCGAGGGAGTCGTCGGCGACGACGCCAAGGTCAAGGACATCCAGGACCACGTCAAGGCGCACCTGGCGCCGTACAAGTACCCCCGCGCGGTGCGTTTTTGCGACGCGCTGCCCCGCAACACCAGCGGAAAGCTTCAGCACTTCCTGCTGCGTCAGATCGTCGAGAAGGAGAACCAGGCATGAGGATCGCGATCGTGGGCGGCGGGCCTGGTGGGCTGTACCTCGCCGCGCTGATGAAGCAGCTCGACCCCACCCATGAGATCACCGTGTGGGAGCGCAACGCACCCGACGACACCTTCGGCTTCGGCGTGGTCTTCTCCGACGAGACCCTCGGCGGCATCGAGAACGCGGACACCGTCGTCCACGACGCGATGGAGAGCCGGTTCGCCCGCTGGACCGACATCGACATCGAGTTCGACGGCCACCCCTTCACGGTCGGCGGCCAGGGCTTCGCGGCGATGGCCCGCAAGGACCTGTTGCACATCCTCCAGGAACGGGCCGCCGAACTCGGCGTCACCGTGCACTACCGAACCCTCGCCCCGGAAGTGGACGAACTGCGCGGCTCCTACGACCTCGTGGTCGCGGCGGACGGCATCAACTCGGCCGTGCGCACCAAGTACGCGGACGCCTTCGCCCCCTCCCTCGATCAGCGCACGAACAAGTACATGTGGCTGGGCACCGACCGGGTCTTCGAGGCGTTCCAATTCCTCGTCAAGCAGACCGAGTTCGGGACCATGCAGATCCACGGCTACCCCTTCTCGGACTCCGGTTCGACGTTCATCGTCGAGATGGCGGAGGACGTGTGGCGCAAGGCCGGCTTCGACGCGACGGAGGGTACGCAGTTCCCGCCCGGGATCAGCGACGAGGAGTCGGTGGCCCGGATCCGCGAGATCTTCGCCGGTGAACTCGCCGGACACGCGCTCCTGACGAACAACTCCCGTTGGCTGAACTTCACGACGGTCCGCAACGAGCGCTGGCACCACCACAACGTGGTCCTGCTCGGCGACGCGGCCCACACCGCGCACTTCTCGATCGGCTCCGGCACCAAGCTGGCCATGGAGGACGCCCTCGCGCTCGCCGCGTGTCTGCACGAACACCCCACCGTGGACGAGGCGTTGACGGCGTACGAGACCGAGCGCCGCCCCGTGGTGGAGTCCACCCAGCGCGCCGCCCAGGCCTCGCTCGAGTGGTTCGAGAACATCGGCCGCTACGCCGACCAGGACCCCGCGCAGTTCTGCTTCAACCTGCTCACGCGTTCCCGCCGGATCACCTTCGACAACCTCAAGGACCGCGACCCCGGCTTCGCCGACCTGATCCAACGCGGCTTCGCCGAAGCCCAGGGCCTCACCGAGTCGGTCCCGGCGATGTTCCAGCCGTTCTCCATCGGCGGCCTGGAGTTGAAGAACCGGATCGTGGTCTCGCCGATGGACATGTACTCCGCCGTCGACGGAGTGCCGGACGACTTCCACGTCGTCCACCTCGGCTCCAAGGCGCTAGGCGGAGCCGGCCTGGTGATGACCGAGATGGTCTGCGTCTCCCCCGAGGCCCGCATCACCCCGGGCTGCACGGGCCTGTGGAACGACACGCAGCGCGACGCGTGGATCCGGGTCACCGACTTCGTCCACGGGCGCAGCACGGCGAAGATCGGTCTCCAGCTGGGGCATTCGGGCCGCAAGGGCTCAACTCGGCTCATGTGGGAGGGCATTGACGAGCCTCTCACCGAGGGCAACTGGGAGGTCGTGGGCCCGTCCCCGCTGCCCTACGGCACGGGCTGCCACACACCGCGCGAGATGACGCGGGCCGACATGGACGCGGTCGTGGCCGACTTCGTGTCCGCCGCCCGCCGAGGCGCCGAAGCAGGCTTCGACCTCCTCGAAGTACACGCGGCCCACGGCTACTTGCTCTCCTCTTTCCTCTCCCCCGTCGCCAACCACCGCACCGACGAGTACGGCGGCGACCTGACGAACAGGCTGCGCTTCCCGCTGGAGGTCTTCGACGCCGTACGGTCCGCCTTCCCCGCCGACCGCCCGGTGACGGTGCGCATCTCCGCCACCGACTGGATCCCGGACGGCAACACCGAGCACGACGCGGTCGAGATCGCGCGGGCGTTCGTCGCGCACGGCGCCGCGGCCGTAGACGTGTCGTCGGGGCAGGTCACCAAGGACGAGAAGCCGGCGTACGGGCGCTCGTACCAGACGCCGTTCGCCGACCGTATCCGGCACGAGGTCGCCGCTCCGGCAGGGGCGGCCGTGATCGCCGTAGGAGCGATCTCGTCCTACGACGACGTCAACTCGATCCTGCTCGCCGGGCGGGCCGACCTGTGCGCGCTCGGCCGCACCCACCTCTACAACCCGCAGTGGACTCTTCAGGCAGCCGCCGAGCAGGAGTACCGCGGCCCGGGTGCCGACTGGCCGACGCAGTTCGCGGCGGGCCGCCGCAAGCCCCCCACGTCGCGCACCGACGCGGTCCGCCCGCGTCTCGCGCTGCTGCGGGAGACTCCGCGGGACGCCGTGCACCTGCGGTGGACGCCGGGCGGGGCAGCGGAATGAGCGTCCCGTACGGCGTCCATCGTGCCCGCGTGGAGTGGATCGACACCGACGCGGCCGGGATCTACCACAACACCACCGTCGTCCGGTTCGCCGAGGCGGCGGAGGCTGAACTGATGCGCAGGTACGACATCCCGGGCTACTTCCCGGTGGCACCGAGGGTGCGGTACGAGGTGGAGTTCGAGGCGTCGATCCGGTTCGGCGAGGAGGTCGAGACGCGGGTCGAGCTGATCCGCCTCGGCCGGTCCTCGATGACCTTCGGTTTCGAGGTGTGGCGGAGCACGGAGGACGGCAAGCCGGACCGGCGTGCCGCCCGGGGCAGCTATGTCACCGTGCACGTCCCCGACAAGGAGACCGGGGGCAGCGCGCCGTGGCCGGCCGCCTGGCGCGCGGCGCTGGACGCGGCGGGCGCCGCAGGCCGGGCGGAGCCGGACGGCGCCAGTGCGCACTAAAATAATCCGATCATGACGGCAAGCGATCTCGTTGACGACAGCCCGGGCCAGCCCGCACCGCCGCGATCCCTGATCGTGACGGTGTACGGCCTCTACGCGCGCGAGGTCGGCGGCTGGATCAGTGTGAGCACCCTGATCCGTCTGCTCGCCGAACTCGACGTCGACGCCCAGGCGGTCCGCTCGTCGATCTCCCGGCTGAAGCGCCGCGAGATTCTGGTGGCCGAGCGCCGGGAAGGCCGTGCGGGCTACGCGCTCTCGCCGTACGCCCGGTCCGTCCTGGAGACCGGTGACCGCCGTATCTTCGAACGCCACGCCGCCACCGACGACGGCTGGGTCATCGCCGTCTTCTCGGTGCCGGAGAGCGAGCGTCAGCACCGGCACCAACTCCGGTCACGGCTGGCGTGGTTGGGCTTCGGCACGGTGTCGTCGGGGGTGTGGATCGCCCCGGCCCACGCCCTCGACGACACCCGCGACCACCTGCTGCGACACGGCCTGGACCAGTACGTCGACCTGTTCCGCGCCGACTACGTGGCCTTCGGCGACCCTGCCGAACAGGTGGGCCACTGGTGGGACTTGGACGCGCTCCAGAAGCTCTACGACGATTTCGTCGCCGAGTTCACGCCGATGGCCGGGCGTTGGGCCGGGACCGGCGAGGTGTCCGACCGGGCCGCGTTCATCGACTACGTCCATGTCCTCACCGCCTGGCGCCGGTTGCCCTATCTCGACCCGGGGCTGCCCGGCACCCTCCTCCCCGCCACGTGGTCCGGCGCGACGGCGGCGGATCTCTTCGCCACCCTCCGGCAGGCCCTGGCGGACCCGGCGCACGGGTTCGCCCGGGGCCTGCTGGCCGAATCCCCTTGATCCGGTGGCGAGTTCATACGCTCACTTTCCGAATGCCTGACGGAACTCCCTGATGGTCGCGGCATCCGCGCCGTTCGCACCGCACGGCGGGACGACGCCGTCCTTGGTGGCGCCCACGATGTAGTGGTCGCCTTCCGAGAACGTCAGCGTCTCCGGGATGCTGGTGTCGCTGACGAGGACGACCGTGTCCGCGTCGCCGCCCTTCAACCACTGGTCGACACGGAAGGTGGTGGTCGAACCGTTGACGGAAGTGACCGTTCCTTCGAAGAGCGTGGGGTATTTGCCGAGGGTGTCGGGGCTGGGTTCCACGCACTTGGCGGAGCCGCCCTCGGCGGTGAGCCGCAGCGCACCGGCCGGGGTCGAAGGACCCTTGGCGACGCTGTTGTGGTCGTCGTTCGCCATGATTCCTCCGGCTACGCCGCCGCCGACCATCAGCAGGGCGGCAGCCGCCGCGAGACCCAGGAGATGACGGCGTGCCCATCCCACGGTCGTGGTGCCGGCGACGGCGGTCGCCGACTGCAGCGCGGTGTCGGTGTTCAAAGTGGCCTCCACAAGACGGTTGATGTCGGGCGGCGGAGCTTGGGTGGTCAGTGCGGGGTCCGCAGACTTCAGCCGGGCCAGCAGCTCGTCGTCATTCACTGACTGCTCCTTCCTTCATCCCTCTTGTGTCCGGTCGGTTCGGCATCCTTTCGCCCCAACTGTGCGGCGAGTTTCTTTTTCGCCCGGTGGAGCCGGATGCTCACCGCGTTGGAGGTCATCCCGGTCGCCTCCGCGATCTGACGCGGCGCCAGCCCCTCCCACGCCCACAGCTGGACCACCTCGCGGTCCTGCGGCGCGAGGGCGTCGAGCGCGGCGTGCAGCTCGCCGTGATCGGCGGCCTGGGCCGGTGACTGCTCGTGGCTCCGGATCAGCCGCTCCACCAGCCGGAGTCTGCGCCCGTCAGCCCGACGGGCGTTCGCCAGGCACCCCCGAGCCACCCCGTAGCACCACGGCAGCACGTCATCAGGATCAGGATCGGGCGCGGAACCCGTTCCCAGCCCGGGGACTTCGTCAATGCGACGCCACAGCACCAGCATCGTCTCGGACAGGATGTCCTCGACCGTGTCGGCGCTCGTCCGTCGCAGCAGATACCGGTGCAGCGGTTCCACCACCACGCGCGCCAGCCCTTCGAAGCGCGCCTGCTGCTTCCGGCGCGCCTCCTGTTCCGTCATGGATTCCACAACCCGTACTGTCCGGCACCCGCCGGTTCCTTTCAGCCCTCGATATTGATTCAAGCTACAGGTAAGTGCATAATGTCATTATGCATAAGCGCGTTATGGATCTGTCGGCCTCCGAGGCCTCCCCGGAGGACCTGATCGTCGCCGTCGAGAAGATGGTCCGCTACGTCCGCCAGAGCGCCGTCACCGGCGGTCTGAGCATGGCGGCCTCCGCCGTCCTCGGCCGCCTGGGACGCGAGGGCCCGTGCCGACTGACCGATCTGGCCCGCGCGGAGGGCGCCTCCCAGCCGAACATGACGCAGCTCGTCACCCGGCTGGAGCGCGCGGACCTGGTACGGCGCACCGCGGACCGCAGCGACGGCCGAGGCGTACTCGTGGAGGTGACTGACACGGGACGAGAGGTCTCCCGACAGCGGCGCGCCGAACGCGCCCAGGCCCTCCACCTCCTCATCGAGGAACTGACCGAGCCGGAGCAGCAGGCGGTGAAGGTCGCCCTCCCGGCCCTGGCCCGAGCGATCGAGGACCGTCAGTCGCACTCCTGAGGTCGCCGCCTCACCCTTCAACTCCCTGGAGGAAAAGCACACATGAGCTCACCACACGGAAATGCCGCAAGCCCGTTCCGGCAGCCCAGGGCCGTCTGGGCCGTCGCGTTCGCCTGCGTCATCTCCTTCATGGGGATCGGGCTCGTCGACCCGATCCTCCCCGCCCTGGCGAAGAACCTGCACGCCACACCGAGCCAGGTCTCCCTGCTGTTCAGCAGCTATCTGATCGTGACGGCGGTGGCGATGCTGTTCGTGGGCTGGTTCTCGAGCCGGTTCGGCGCCAAGCGCACCCTCGTCATAGGCTTGGCGGTCATCGTGGTCTTCGCCGCCCTGGCCGGCACCTCCGGTTCCATCAACGGCATCGTCGGCTTCCGCGCGGGCTGGGGGCTGGGCAACGCCCTGTTCATCGCCACCTCCCTGGCCGTCATCGTGGCCTCGGCCAGCGGCGGGTTCGGTGGCGCGATCATCCTGTACGAGACGGCGCTGGGCCTCGGTATCGCCGTAGGGCCGCTGCTCGGCGGTGAGTTGGGCGGCATCAGCTGGCGCGGCCCGTTCTTCGGCGTCGCGGTCCTGATGGCCATCGCGCTCGTCGCCACGGCCGTGTTCGTGCCGGACCTGCCCAAGCCGAAGCACGTCACCTCGCCCCTCGCGCCGCTGAAGGCACTGCGCCATCGCGGTCTGCTGACGATGGGCATCATGGCGCTGCTGTACAACTGGGGCTTCTTCACCATGCTGGGCTACGCCCCTTACCCCATGGAACTGAACGCCCATCAGCTCGGTCTCGTGTTCACCGGCTGGGGTCTGCTCGTGGCCGCGTTCAGTGTCTTCTTCGCCCCGCGCCTGCAGGCCCGGTACGGCACCGCGCCGGTCCTGTACGTCAATCTGGCCGGTCTCTCCGTCGTGATGGCCGTGATCGCCGCGGGCGTCGCCACGCCGACCGTGGTGATCGTGGCGGTCATCGTCAGCGGCGCGTTCATCGGCATCAACAACACCCTGACCACCCAGGCCGTCATGCTCGTCTCGCCGGTGGAGCGACCCGTCGCCTCGTCCGCGTACGGCTTCCTGCGCTTCATCGGCGGCGGCCTCGCCCCGTACGCGGCCGGCAAGCTCGCCGACGCCACCGACCTCAGCGTCCCCTTCTACCTGGGCGCCGCCACCTTCCTGCTCGCCATCCCGGTCCTGGCCAGCGGACACCGGCTGCTCCGCGAGGCCGAACAGCACACCGGCGAGGGCGAGTCCGTCGCCCCGACGCTCATCCCGGTCGGCAAGGCCGCGAGCGGGAGCGCACCCGCGGTCATCGTCGCCGTCGCCGCCCATGACGAAGCCCCCGCCATCGTCGACGCGGCGGCCCGCATCGCCCGCGACACGCGCAGCCCGCTGGAGGTCGTACACGTCCAACTGACCGCAGTGGTCGAGGAATTGGCCGCTGACACAGAGACGCGCGACCAGGCCCGCGCCGCCGTGACCGCCCACCTCGACCGTCTCGCGGAGCGGGGCGTCCAGGCGACCGGCCAGATCCTCACCACCGTCGGCGACCACGCCGCCGCCGGCCGCGTACTGGCCCGGCACGCCGCCGACACGGGTGCGCGCGCCATCGCCGTCGGCCGCTCACCGCACGGCCCGCTCACCCAGTTCGCGGAAGGCAGCTTCACCACTGCCCTCACCCACGCGGCCACCTGCACCGTCGTCCTTGTCGCCCCCGACAACGCACCACGGCAACTGACGTCGGCCAGCCTGCCGGCGCTGCGCGACGGGGCGGCCTGACTGCCACCGCACACCGGCAACGACACGTGGCGGGCCCGACAACCGACGGGCCCGCCACAGTCGTATGCAGATCCTCTCGACAAGCGCCCTTCAGCGATCGACATACGAAGCCGAGGTCAGGTCGTAAGTTCGCGATTTCCCCGACGGGTCGTCATGAAATAAGCGTGTTAACTCGGCGGCCGCCCCCTTGCCAAGCCGAGATAGTACGTGCTCGGATTATCTCTGTCGGGCGGTACCCCACCGCCGCGAATCCGCTGCTCAACCATGCACCGCGGGGCCTGTTCGCCCTGCCTCCGCTCCCCGACTCCCCCCTCTCGCCTCCTCTCCTCGCTCCCCTTCCGTCGCCGTGCCCGGAGCGTGTCTGCGTCATGCCCGCAGCCCGTCGAAGCATGCGATCGGTACCCCTCAGCGATATCTGGAGAAGCCCGTGTTCGATCTTTCGTCCGTCGACCTGCTCGACGCCTTCACCCGCGAACTGAAGCTCTGCAAGCTGCGCAGCGGCGAGCACGTCGTGGTGCTGTCCGAACCAGGCAGCCGAGGCGATTACGTCGCCGCCGCCTTCGGTGCCGCCAAGGCGTGCGGGGCGCATGTCATCTCCGCGACCGTGCCGGGCGGCAGCCCCGCGCCGATGCCGAGCACCCACACCGGTGCGGGTCCCGGCCTGGTCTCGGTGCTCAACGACAGCACCGCGCAAGACCTGTTGAAGTCCGCCGACCTCGTCGTCGACCTGACCCGCGAGGGATTCATCCACGCACCGGTCCAGCAGGAGATCCTGCGCGCCGGCACCCGCATCATCTTCGTCTGCGACGCCCCCGACGTGCTGATCCGCAACCTCCCCAAGGAGGGCGACAAAGCAGAGGTGTTGGAGGGCGTCGACCTGCTTGAGCGGTCGTCCGTCATGCGGGTCACCTCGGACGCGGGAACCGACCTCACCGTCCAACTCGCAGGCGCCAAGCCGGAGTTCCAGTGCGGCTTCGCCGACGACCCGGGCCGCTGGGACCACTGGCCGAGCACGATGGTGCTGTGCTGGCCGGAGATCTCCGACGGGCAGATCGTGCTCGCCGAGGGCGACATCCTGCTGCCCTTCAAGGAGTACGTCCGCTCCCCCGTCACCCTCCAGATCGCGGGCGGGCACATCGAGAAGGTGTCCGGCGGCGCCGAGGCCGAACTGCTGTCGACCTTTTTCGAGGACGCCCGGGACCAGTGGGCGCGCAGCCTCTCCCACATGGGCTGGGGTCTGATGCGCACGGCCGACTGGTTCGCCACGGCGATGTACGGCAAGGACGACCTGATGGGCATGGACGCCCGCGCCTTCGCCGGCAACTTCCTCTGGTCGACAGGCCCGCACCCGGTCCTCGGACGTGAGTCGTACGCCCACCTCGACATCGCGATGCGCGGCTGCACCGTCACGGTCGACGACGTCGAGGTCGTCACCGCCGGGAAGCTGACCGGCGACTGAGCACGCCGCTTCGCTCCCCCGAACCACCCGTACCCGCACGCGAGTTGGAGGAAGTGTGGCGCCCAGCCAGTCGTACGAAGTCACCGTCGTCGGAGGAGGTCTCGGCGGGCTCACCACCGCGTTGGCACTGCGGCAGCGCGGTCTGCGGGTCACCGTCCTGGAGCAGGCGTCCGAACTCGGCGAGGCCGGCGCGGGCATCCAGACGGCCCCCAACGCGAGCCGCGTCCTGATGGGACTCGGGCTGCGCCCGCAGTTGGAGGCCATCCACACCGAGCCGCTCGACCAGGTGCGACGGCGGTGGCAGGACGGCCGCATCATCGGGCTGACCTCGCTCGGGCAGCGCTGCAAGGACCAGTTCAACGCCCCGTACTGGCACTACCACCGGGCCGACCTCCATCGCATCCTGCTGGACGCGTGCGTCGACCCGGCCGGCCCCGGCCCCGTCGTCCAGGTGCACACCGGGAGCAAGATCGTCGAGCTGGACCGCACCGACCCCGAACGTCCCGTCGCGCTCACCGAGGACGGTCACCGGTACGCCGGCGACGTGCTCATCGGCGCCGACGGCATCCGCTCGCGGACCCGCGATCTCATGGGCGCCCCCGACACTCTGCAGTTCTCCGGCGAGATGGCCTACCGGGCCCTGATCCCAGGGGAGTTGATCGCCGCCGACCCGGCGACACGCTGGCTCGTGGACCGCTTCCAGAGCACCATCTGGTACGGCCCCGACCGGCACCTCGTGCACTACATGATCCGTGGCGGCGAGTACCTCAACGTCGTGGCCTGCGTGCCCTGCACGGACGAGGTCGCCGAGAAGTGGAGCCTGTCCGCGACCGCACAGGATCTCGTCGACGCGTTTCCCGGCTGGGACGACCGCGTACCGGCCATGCTGTCCAAGGCGAAGGAGGACGTCTCCGCCTTCGCACTCCACCACCGGCGCCGCGACCCGGTGTGGACCGACGGCCGGGTCGCCCTCCTCGGCGACGCCTGCCACGCGATGCTCCCCTACCAGGCACAGGGCGCCTCCCAGGCCATGGAGGACGCCGCCGTACTGGCCGAGGAACTCGGCGCGGTCACGTCCGCCGGCGTCGAGGGAGCGCTGCGCCGCTACGTCGACCGGCGCGCCAAGCACGCCGGCATGGTCCAGGACGCGTCCCTGCGCAACAAGACCTTCTACCACCTGCCCGACGGCCCCGAACAACGGGCCAGGGACGAGAAGTTGAGGACCTTCGACGGCGAGTCGGACCTCTCCTACGACTGGCTGTGGTCGGGCACGCCGCTCAACGACCCGGATCTCGGCGCGTTCTCCTACCAGTTCGCCCGCTGAGTCTCTCCGCCCTTCCCCTCAAGAACGTCAACGCGACCCCGTGGAGCGCACGTGAAAACAGGCGATCAAATCGTTCAGGAACTGCCCTGGAGATGGCCGGTCCAGGGAAAGATCTTCATCATCGGCGGCCTCGGCTACCTCTTCGACGCGTACGACATCGCCCTCAACGGCTTCCTGATGCCGCTGGTGGGTGAGCACTTCGACCTCTCGCTGAGTGATCGCGGGTACGTGGCCACCGCCAACCTCGTCGGCATGGCCGTGGGCGCCGTCGCCTGGGGCTCGGTCGCGGACCGGATCGGCCGGAAGAAGGCCTTCAGCGTCACGTTGCTGATCTTCGCCGTCTTCTCCGTCCTGGGTGCGCTCTCGCCGACGTATCCCGTGTTCCTCGCGCTGCGCTTCCTCGCGGGTATCGGCCTCGGCGGTTGCATCCCCGTGGACTACGCGCTGGTCAGCGAGTTCTCGCCGCGCAAGTACCGGGGCCGGGTGCTGACCGGGCTCGATGTGTGGTGGCCGGTGGGCGTCACGCTGTGCGGGTTCGTGTCGACGGCGCTGCTGTCAGTCGACGGGAACTGGCGCTGGATGCTGACGACGATGGTCGTGCCCGCGCTGCTGCTGTTCTGGGCCCGCCGAGGCATCCCGGAGTCGCCCGTCTACCTGGCGAAGAAGGGCCGCGAGGTGGAGGCCAGGCAGGTCATCGACGACCTGGTCGCCCGCACCGGCACGCCCGCCGTGCTGTACACGATCCCGGAACCCGTCGCCGAGACCGGCCCGCGCGGAGTGGCCGCAGCGGCCGAACAACTGCGCCGCGTATGGAAGTTCAGCCCGCGCATCACCTCTGCCGCCTGGTTGTTGTTCGCCACGATCATGCTGGTCTACTACGCGGCCCTGAGCTGGATGCCGACGATCCTCAAGGACGAGGGCCTCGGTGACACGGCGGCCTTCATGAAGACCACCCTGATGAGCGGGGTCGGCATCATCGGCGTGCTGGTCTCCACGGCACTCGTCGACATCGTCGGCCGCAAGTGGCTCCTCGGGGTCTCGGCGCCGGTCGCCTCGCTCGCGCTGGTCGTGTTCGCGCTGGTGATGGACATGCCGACCGGGTCCGTCGTGGCGATCGCCGTCTTCGGCTTCCTGATCCAGCTCACGATCCCCGCCTTGTACGCGTACGCCTCGGAGCTGTACCCCACCGAAGTACGGGCCAGCGGTTTCGGCTGGGCCTCGTCGGTCAGCCGGGCGCTCACCGGGTTCGCCCCGATGCTGTTCGGCTCGCTGATGTGGCCCGCGCTGGGGCTGCCGACGACCTTCGCGGTGCTGGGAGTCGCGGTCCTGCTGGCCGTCGTATGGATGGCGTTCGCGGCACCGGAGACGAAGGGCCGGGTCCTGGACGCCGACGAGGAGGAGCCGCCGGTCCTCACGCGGCTGAGCGTCGCCGAGCAACCGGCCCTCTGAAGCACGGCCCTCCCAGGCCGCCTGACTACATACGGAGGACCATGAAGCCCGCCCCCTTCCAGTACCACCGGGCCCGCGACGTCGACGGAGCCGCACGGCTGCTCGCCGAACTCGGCGACGACGCCAAGGTCATCGCCGGCGGCCAGAGCCTCGTCGCGATGATGAACTACCGGCTGGCCCGGCCGCGCCACCTCGTCGACATAGGCGGCCTGCGCGAACTGGACCGGATGCACCGGGACGCCGCAGGCGGACTGCACATCGGGGCGCTCACCACCCACCACACGGTGGAGACCGACCCGGCCGGGGTACTGAGGGCGGGCTTCGAGGTCCTGAAGAAGGCCATGACCTGGATCGGGCACCTCCCGATCCGCACCCGTGGCACGGTCGGCGGCAGCATGACGCACGGCGACGCCACCGCCGAGTGGTGCCTGCTCGCGGTGGTGCTTGACGCGGAGTTCGTGGCGCGTGGGCCGCAGGGTGAACGCACCATCCCCGCTGGGGACTTCTTCCACGGCTACTACACAACGGCCCTCGACCCGGACGAGATCCTCGTCGAGATCGTCTTCCCCCGTCCCGCACCGCACGCCGCCCTCACCGAATTCGCCGAACGTCGCGGGGACTTCGCCCTCGTGGCCGCCGCCGTCGACCTCGATGTGGCGGAGGGCGAGGTGCGCGGGGGCCGGGTGGCACTCGGCGGGGTGGCGGCCGCCGCCGTCCGAGTGCCGGAGGCGGAGGCCGTGTTGACAGGCGGGGGCTCCTTCGAGGCGTGTGCGTCGGCTGCGGCGGAGGCCGTGGAGCCGCCCGCCGACGCGTCCGGCAGCACGCACTACCGCAAGGAACTCGTCCGGACCCTCGTCCGGCGCGCCTGCGAGGAGGCGGTCTCCCGATGAGTGATGTCCCCATGAATGAACGGAAGTTGGTGGGCAAGGCGGTTCGCCGTCGCGAGGATCCGCGCCTGCTCGCCGGGCGCGGCCGGTTCGTCGACGACATCGCGCTGCCCGGCATGCTGCACTCCCAGTTCGTCCGCAGCACGGTCGCCCACGCGGAGCTGGCCTCGGTGGACGTGTCGGCGGTGCGAGAAGTCCCGGGCGTCGTCGCGGTGTTCACGGCCGAGGATCTCCAGCTGGGCGACATCGTGGCTCAACTGGGGCGCCCGCTCTCGGAGTTCGTCCCGACCGCGATGCCGATCCTGGCCCGCGACAAGGTCCGCTACGTCGGCGAGCCGATCGCGATCGTCGTTGCCCGTGACGCGTATGCGGCGGAGGACGGCCTGGAGGCGGCGAAGGTCTCGTACGCCACGCTGCCCCCGGTGATGTCCGAGGAGGCGGCGTTCGCGGACGGCGCCCCGCTCGTCCACGTCGAGGCCGCGCACAACACCTTGGTGGACGTCTCGCTGTTCGCGACGGAAGGCATCGACCGGATCTTCGACGCGGCCCCCTGTGTCGTCGAGGTCGACGCCAGGACCGGACGGCAGAACGCCCTGCCGCTGGAGACGCGGGGCGCCGTGGCGCACTGGGACGACCGCGAGGAACAGCTCATCGTACACACCTGCACCCAAATCCCGCACCAGGTAAGGACGGTGGCGTCCCGCTGCCTGCGTCTCGACGAGCGTGCCGTGCGGGTCGTGGTGCCCGACATGGGCGGCGGGTTCGGCCAGAAGTGCGTCGTGGGCCGCGAGGAGATCGCCGCCGCGGCAGCCGCGCTGAAACTCCGTCGACCGGTCAAGTGGATAGAGGACCGCAAGGACGCCCTGTCCGCGTCCTTCCTCGCCCGCGAGCAGCACTATCGGGCACGCGCGGCCTTCGACACCGAGGGCAGGATTCTCGCGCTCGACGCGGACGTGGTCTGCGACATGGGCGCGTACTCCTGCTACCCCTTCACAGCCGGCATCGAGCCGCTGATGGCGTCCGCCGAGATGCCCGGCGTCTACAAGGTGCCCGCGTACCGGGTGCGGGGCCGGGCGGTCACCACCAACAAGGCGCCCACCGGCCCGTATCGCGGAGTGAGCCGGCCGCAGTACGTGATGG
Organism: Streptomyces xylophagus; assembly: GCF_000716435.1. Classification (GTDB taxonomy): domain Bacteria; phylum Actinomycetota; class Actinomycetes; order Streptomycetales; family Streptomycetaceae; genus Streptomyces; species Streptomyces xylophagus. The sequence continues at coordinate 557,692 of NZ_JNWO01000001.1, read as the reverse complement.
TCATGGAGCGGCTCTTCGAGCGCGCCGCCCGCGAACTCGCCCTCGATCCGGTCGAGATCCGCCGCCGCAACGTCATCACCGACTTCCCGTACAAGGGCGTCAACAACATCACCTACGACCCCGGTTCCTATCTAGAGTCGCTGAACCTCTGCGAGCGGCTCGTCAAGGACGAGGGCTGGTACGAGAAGCAGACAGCGGCGGCGGCCGAGGGCCGGCACATCGGCATCGGCTACTCGTGCTTCAGCGAGCGCACCGGCTACGGCTCCGCGGCCTTCGCGCAGCGAAAGATGCAGGTGGTGCCCGGCTTCGACATCTCCGAGGTACGGATGGACACCAGCGGCGCGGTCACCTTCACCACCGGCACCATGAACCACGGCCAGAGCCACGAGACGACGATGGCGCAGATCGTCGCCGACGAACTCGCCCTGGACATCGGCAAAGTGAGACTCCATCAGGGCGACACCGATCGCATCACCTATGGCTTCGGCACCTTCGCCAGCCGCTCCATCACCATCGGCGGCAGCGCGGTACGCCTGGCCGCCGCGAAACTCGGCGACAAGCTGCGGGCGATCGCCGCCTCCCGCTGGGGAGTCGCCCCGGACGAGGTCGAGTTGGCGGACGGCGCCGCCCGCCGCCGTAACACCCAAGACGTTCTCCCCTACACGGAGATCGCCGACATCGCCTATCTCCAGGCCCACTTGCTGCCCAAGGACATCGAGCCGGGCCTCTCGGCCACCGCCACCTTCGACGTCTTCAACGACGGCACCTTCTCCAACGCCACCCACGCCTGCGTCGTCGAACTCCACCCGGGCACCGGTCAGGTGGAGATCCTGCGGTACGTGTGCGTCGAGGACTGCGGGGTCGCCATCAACCCGCAGGTCGTGGAGGGGCAGTGCCGGGGCGGCATCGCGCAGGGCATCGCGGGCACGCTGTTCGAGCAGGTGACGTACGACGCCCAGGGCGAGCCGTCGGCGACCGGCTTCATGGACTACAAGGTGCCCACCGCGCACGAGATCCCCGATGTGCTGATCCACCACCTGGAGACGCCCTGCGCGTTCACCGAGACCGGCGCCAAGGGTGCCGGCGAGGGCGGCACTATCGGGGCGCCCGCCGCCGTACTCAACGCCGTCAACGACGCCCTGCGCCCGACCGGCGTCGAACTCGACCACACACCCATCACCCCCGAGACCGTCCACCGCGCGCTGAACGGCGCCCCGAGCCTGGAGTCGTCCTCATGAACACCGACCCCGTGGCGACCCACGCGGACCTCCAACTCGTCACCCTCGACGTCAACGGCGAGCAGCACGACGTCATCACCGAGCCCCGCCGCACCCTCGTCGACGTACTCCGCCACGAACTGCGGCTGACCGGTACGCACGTCGGATGCGAGCACGGGATCTGCGGCGCCTGCACGGTGCTGGTCGACGAACGGCCCGTGCGCGCCTGCCTGATGTTCGCGGCGCAGGCCGAGGGGACCTGTATCCGCACGGTCGAGTCGTTGTCGGAGGACGGCGGCGGTGAACTCAACGACCTGCAACGGGCGTTCACCGAACACCACGCGCTGCAATGCGGGTTCTGCACCCCCGGGTTCCTGATGCTCGCCGAAGGGTTCCTCGCCGAGCGGCCCGAGGCGACCAAGGAGGAGATCCGCGAGGTGGTCGCCTCCAACCTGTGCCGGTGCACCGGCTACCAGACCATCGTCGAGGCGATCGACGCATGCGCGACGGCCCGGCGCGGAGCCTGCGCGCAGCGCTGCGAGAGCAAGGAGCACTGACCCATGCAGCTCACCAACACCGTGCCGATCAAGGCCTCCCCCGACGACGTCTTCGCCCTGATGAACGACGTCGAACGGGTCGCCTCCTGCATGCCGGGCGCCACGCTCGACGGGCAGGACGGCGACACCTGGCGGGGCCGGGTGAAGATCCGGGTGGGCCCCATCAGCGCCTCCTACGCGGGCACCGTCCGCTTCCTGGAGATCGACGCCGAGAAGCGGCGACTGCGCGTGCACGCGCGCGGTACGGACACCCACGGCAGCGGGGACGCGGAGGCGGAGGTCTCTCTCGACATCCTCGCGGCGCCCGAGGGAGCGCTGCTCCAGCTCTCCACGGACCTGGTGATCCGCGGCAAGATCGTCCAGTTCGGCAAGGGCGCGATCGTCACGGTGTCGGACCGGATCCTTCAGCAGTTCGCACGGAACCTGGGAAGCCTGCTGGACCAGGACAGGGTCGTAGGAACTACTCCTGTCGTGTCCCCGATTGCTCCCGTCGTGGCGCAACCTGCGGTCCCACAGGACTCCGACCTCGACGGCTTGGCGATGCTGCTCGGCCCGCGGGCCGCCAAGTACGGCCTCGTAGCAGGCGCGTTCGCCCTCGGGGTCCTCGAAGGTTGGCTGCTCGGTCGACTCGCCTCCCAGGCACGGGAGTTGCGGGCCCTGCGGAGGACGTCATGAGTGAATCCGGGTACGGTCGGGAGACTGAACAGACCTACGCGCGAGCCGGGTTCGGCGCACCGGTCCGACGCGGCAGCCACCCCGCTCTCGTCGTCGTCGACCTCACTCGCGGCTTCACCGAAGCGAGCTTCCCCTCGGGTGCCGACCTCACCGAAGTCGTCGCGGCCACCGGCAGGTTGATCGCGGCGGCGCGTCCGGTCGGCGTACCAGTGGTGTTCACCGCGATCGCCTACACCCCGGCCGAGGCGGCGGGCGACGCCGTCACCTGGCTGCAGAAGGCGCGGGGCATGCGGAGCCTGGTCGAGGGCAGCGAGGAGGTCGCGCTCGACCCGCGGCTGCCCCGGGTGCCGCAGGACCATCTGATCGTGAAGAAGGGCGCGTCCGCGTTCTTCGGTACGTCCCTGGCCGCCCTGTTGACCGGACTCGGCTGCGACACGGTACTGGTGTGCGGCGCGACGACGAGCGGTTGCGTACGGGCCACCGCCGTGGACGCCGTGCAGTCCGGCTTCTCGGTGCTGGTGCCGAGGGAGTGCGTGGGCGACCGCGCCCCGGGACCGCACGAGGCGAGCCTCTTCGACATCCAGGCCAAGTACGGCGACGTGATCGACGTGAAGGACGCCGTCGGCTATCTCGACGGACTGCCCAGGACAGCCCCGTAACCCCAACTGCCCTGCATCATTGGAGAACCCGATGCCCCCACCCCCACCCACCCGCCTGCTCGCGCAGTCCGCACTCGCCGATCTCGCCGACGTTCCCGCCACCAGCCGCTGGGTGCGCTCGGGCGGTACGCGCCTGCACGTCCTGGACTACGGCGGTGACGGCGTCCCGCTGGTCATGCTGCCCGGTATCACCAGTCCAGCCGTCGCGATGGACTTCGTTGCCCGTGAACTGACGCCGTTGGTAAGGCCGTTGGTGGTCGACGTTCGTGGGCGCGGACTGTCCGACGGGGGCAGATCGTACGGTCTGGAGGAGTACGCCGAGGACACCGAGGCGATCGTCGCGGGCCTGGGCCTGCACCGGCCGGTCCTCTTCGGGCACTCCATGGGTGCGCGGATCGCGGCCGTGACCGCCGTCCGTGCCAAGGTGGCACTGCGGGGCACCGTGCTGGGCGACCCACCGATGAGCGGCCCCGGACGCGGGCCCTATCCCACACCCCTGGACGCCTTCCTCGACCAGCTCGCGCAAGCGCGGCGCGGCACCGACGCGGACGAGGTGGCCCGGTCCTGGCCGCGTTGGGCGCGCCGTGAGCAGGAGTTGCGGGCGCGCTGGCTGGCGAGTTGTGACGCGGAGGCCGTCGCGGCCACGCACCGCGGTTTCGAGAGCGAGGACTTCTTCGAGTGGTGGCCGTCCGTTCCGGGCCCCACGGCGCTCTTGTACGGCGCCGACAGTCCTGTCGTCACCGCGGAGGGCGCGGCGGAGGCGGCCCGGTTGCTGCCGTCGGCCGTGCTGGCCGAGATCCCGGACGCGGGCCACATGCTGTTCTGGGACAACCCGTCCGCCGCGCTCGCGGCCCTGCGCCAGGTACTGCGCCCGATGCTGGTGTGAGGCCGCCGCGCGGGTTCGCGGAGATCACCGGTCCGGCTGACGACTCGATCAAGTGCTGTGCTTAAGTGGGCTCCATGGGTGACGAAACCGCAACCCCGACGTCCACGCCCGCCGGGCCTCCCCCGGCGCTCACCGCCGCGCCCGGCTACCAGGTCCGCCGCCTGTACCAGGCGTATCTCGCGGTCTGGATCCGTGCCGTCGACCCGACGCTCACGGGTCCGCAGTTCGCGGTGCTCCAGGCGGTGGAGGCGGCACCGGGGAGCGACCAGCGTTCCATGGCGTCCGCGGTCTCCCTGGACACGTCGACGATGGCGGACGTCGCCCGGCGGCTGGAGAACCGCGGTCTGATCGTGCGCAGGACGGCCGCGGACGACGGTCGGCGCAAGCTGCTCCATCTGACCGAGGAGGGCGAGCGGACCCTCCACGACGCCAACCTCCGCGCCCGCCGGCTCGACGAACGGCTCCTCGCGCCGTTCGGACCGGAGCAACGCGAGGAAATCATGCGTCTGTTCACGTCCCTCGCCGATCACTGGGAGGGACTGGCCGAGGACTCCTGACCCCGCCGGCGGCGGTCGGCGGATCCCCGGTCGCCGACGACCACACGTACCCCGTACGCCGGACACCCGGAGGATCCCGTGACCGATCACCACATCGGCATGATCGTGCCCAGCTCGAACCTGACCATGGAGACGGAGCTGCCGCGGATGATGCGGGAGCGCGAGTCCCTGGTTCCGGAGGACCGGTTCGTCTTCCACAGCAGCCGTATGCGCATGCGGCACGTGACGCCCGAGCAGTTGCGCGCCATGAACGCGCAGACCGGGCGCGCGGCACTGGAACTCGCCGACGCGCGGCCCGACGTGGTCGTCACGGCCTGCCTCGTGGCAATCATGGCGCAGGGGCCGGGGTATCACTGCACCGCCGAGGACCAGATCACCGGCGTGCTGCGCGCCGAGGGCTCCCGCGCCCCCGTGGTGTCGAGCGCGGGCGCCCTGCTCGACGGCATCGGTGCCCTGGGTGCCCGGCGGGTCGCGATCGTCACGCCGTACATGAAGCCGCTCACGCGACTGGTGGCGGACTACATCGAGGACGCGGGCGTCGAGGTGGTGGACGCGCTGAGCCTGGAGGTGCCGGACAACCTGGCCGTCGCCCGCCTCGACCCTGACGACCTGCGCGAGCACTGGCGGCGCCTTGACCTGTCGCGGGCCGACGCGCTCGTCCTGTCCGCCTGTGTCCAGATGCCTTCGCTGTCGTCGATCCAGCCGGTGGAGGAGGCGTCCGGGCTGCCGGTGCTCTCGGCGGCCACCGCCACGGCCTACCGCGTCCTCGTCGAACTGGGCCTGCCCACGGTCGTGCCCGGCGCGGGCAGTCTGCTCGGCGGCCAGGTCCCCAGCACGACGGGTGTCTGAACGAGGCAACAGGCCCTCCAACACACCCTGCGCCTCAGGAAATCTCCAGGGCGGCGGCTTCCAGATCGGCGACGCTGCCCGACATGATCGTCCGTACGTGCTCGGTGATGTGCGGCGCGGGCCAGTCCCACCAGGCCACCGCCAGCAGGCGGGCGATGTCTTCCTCGCTGTACCGGGTGCGGACGAGGCGGGCCGGGTTGCCTCCGACGATGCCGTAGTCGGGTACGTCCGCGGTGACCACGGCCCCGGCGCCGATGATCGCGCCGTGTCCGATCCGCACGCCGGGCAGCACCGTCGTGCCGTAGCCGAACCAGACGTCGTTGCCGACAACCGTGTCCCCACGGTTGGGCAGACCGGTGAGCAGGTCGAAGTGTTCCGACCAGGAGCCGCCCATGGTGGGGAAGGGGAAGGTCGAGGGGCCGTCCATGCGGTGGTTGGCACCGTTCATGAGGAACCGCACGCCCGTGCCCAGCGCGCAGAACCTGCCGATGATCAGCTTCTCCGGCCCGTAGTGGTACAGCACGTTGCGCGTCTCGAAGGCGGTCGGGTCGTCCGGGTCGTCGTAGTAGGTGTACTCCCCGATCTCGATCAGCGGGGACTTCACCAGCGGCCGGAGCAGCACCACCCTCGGCTGCTCGGGCATCGGATGCAGGACCGTCGGATCGGCGGGCACGGGCATGACGAGTGATTCCTTCCGGGCTGCGGGTCGGTATCCGTTCCATGATCGCGGTACCGGGCTTGCCGGGACACCGATTTACGCCTGAACGAGCAGGCGCCTGCTGCGCCGCGGGTTCAGACGGTGAGTTCCTGTTCGGTGACTCCGACCTCCAGGACGGTCGCACGGAACGAGGCGACGACCGGGCGGAGATCGATCTGGTGCCAGGCGGCCCACAAGCGCACGGACCTCTGGAACCAAAGGAGTTCGCGGACCGTGACGCCTGGCGTGTCTCCCTGCAGCGCGCTCTTCTGGACGATCGCCGCACCGAGCCCGGACGCGACGAGGCCGAGGGCGGTGAGTGATTCCGGGGCCTCGAAACGGATGTCGGGGGTGAACCCGGCGGCGGCACAGGAGGCGACGAAACCGTCCCGCCAGGCCTGGTCCTGGCTGTTCTCGATGGCGATCCAGGGCTGGGTGTCCAGGTCCGCCGGCAGGATCTCCGTCGCGTCGGCGAGGGCGTGACCGCTCGGCACGGCGAGGAGCAGCGGGTCTTCGAGGAGGAGGGCGCTGCGCAGGTCCGGGTCCGTCTCGGGCGGCGGCTCCTGGACGAGGGCGATGTCGAGGCTGCGTTGGCGCAGTCCCTCGAACTGTTGCGACGCGGTCAGGTCGTAGAGGGCTACGTGGATTCCGGGGCGTTCGTCGTGCAGGGTGCGCAGGGCGCGGGGCAGGAGGCCGGTGTGCATGGCGTCGCCGACGTATCCCACGCACAGGCCGCCCTCCTCGCCCCGGCCGAGGCGTCGGCCCAGGTTCTCCAGTCGGTCCGCGTGCCGGAGGAGGGCCGTGGCCTCGGTGAGGAAGACGCGGCCGTCGGAGGTGAGCCGGATGCGCTGCTGGCTGCGCTCGAACAGCGTCAGGCCGAGGGCCTTCTCCAGTTGGGCGATCTGCCGGCTCAGCGGTGACTGCGAGATGTGGAGGCGTTCGGCGGCCCGGCCGACGTGTTCCTCTTCGGCGACGGCCACGAAGTATCGGAGTTGGCGCAGGTCAAGCACGTAAGACCTCTCGGGACTCAAGTGTGTCCAAGCAAGTCTTGGACAGTCTCATCCCTCGACCCTAACCTCGACAGAGCAAGAGCCCCGGATCGGATAAATCCTCCCGAACTCCGCGTCACGGCACGTCACATCATGGAGCGAAGGATCTTCACCATGGGCATCAAGTCCCTTCTGCCGGGCACCCTCGGCTTCGGTACGGCCCCGCTCGGAAACATGTTCCGCAGCATCCCCGACGAGGAGGCCGCCGCCACCGTCGAGGCCGCCTGGGACCAGGGCATCCGTTACTTCGACACCGCCCCGTTCTACGGCGCCGGTCTGGCCGAGCTCCGGCTCGGCGAGGTGCTGGCCGGCCGTCCGCGCGACGAGTTCGTGCTCAGCACCAAGGTCGGACGGGTCATCCTCGACGCGCTGGAGGATCCCACCGCGCGGGACCTGGGCGAGAAGGGCGGCCTGTTCGAGCACGGCCGCCCGAACAAGATGATCGACGACTACACGGCCGACGCCACTCTGCGCTCCATCGAGGACAGCCTCACGCGCCTGAGGACGGACCGCCTCGACATCGTCTGGGTGCACGACATCGCCCAGGACTTCCACGGCGACGACTGGCTGGCCGTCTACGAGACCGCGCGCACCGGCGCCTTCCGTGTCCTGCAGCGGCTTCGCGACGAAGGCGTCATCAAGGCCTGGGGCCTCGGCGTCAACCGCGTCGAGCCGATCGAGCTCACCCTCGACCTGGACGAGCCCCGGCCCGACGCGTTCCTCCTTGCGGGCCGCTACACCCTCCTCGACCACGACCGTTCCCTGCAGCGTCTGCTGCCCGCCGCCACCGAGCAGGGCGTCGACATGGTCGTCGGCGGCCCGTACAGCTCCGGCATCCTCGCCGGCGGCCGGCACTTCGAGTACCAGGAGGCCCCGGCCGAGATCGTCGCCAAGGTCGAACGGATCAAGACGCTCACCGCCGAGCACGGGGTGAGCATCAAGGCGGCCGCGCTGCAGTTCGCGCTGGCCCACCCGGCCACGGCCGCCGTCGTCCCCGGCGCCACCCGCCCCAGCCGCATCGCGGAGGACGTCGCCGCCCTCGCCGAGGACGTACCTGCCGCCTTCTGGGCCGCCCTGCGCGAGGAGAAGCTCATCTCCGCCGACGCGCCCACCGCCTGACACACCACAGCACTCCGCAGGAAGCACTCACCAAGCCCACCAGCACCCTTGGTCGCCAACGGCCGGAAAGCAACGCCTGCCTGTGGGGAACACGAGAATTTGTGTGATCCCCGCACACCTGGGCAGACGCCGCCGTTATGAGCACCCTCCATCGGAGCACGGTAGACGAGGCCACGGAACAGAGCCCTGATGTGCGTACGGCGCCGCCGTACGTCCCCTTGTCCGCGGGACGGAGCAGAGGCGGCGGGCAGGGCTTCTCGTCGGCGCCGCGTGGTGGTGGGCGGGTGGCGGGGCTGGACGGCTTGCGGACGGTCGCGGTCGTGCTGGTGATCGTCTATCACGTGGAGCCGGACCTGGTGCCCGGCGGCTCGGTGGGCGTGGACGTGTTCTTCACGATCAGCGGATTCGTCATCACCCGGCTGCTGGTCGGCGAGTACGCACGCACCGGCGGCATCGGCCTGTGGTCGTTCTACCGGCGCCGATGGCTGCGGCTGATGCCTGCCCTGCTGGTGATGTGTGCGGTGACCGCCTTGTTGTCCGTGGCGTTCGCGCTGCCGCTGTTCCGTGGGGCGTGGGTGGCGGCGGCGCTGGCCGCGGGTTCGGTGGTCAATCTCGTGCGGGCGGGGGACGCCGGAACGTACTCGGATCTCACCGCGCCGCTCAGCCACACCTGGTCCCTGGGAGTGGAGGAGCAGTTCTATCTGGCCTGGCCGCTCCTGCTGCTCGTACTCCTGCGGCACGCGACCGCGCGGGCGGTGCTGATCTGGGTCGCCTTCCTGTGCGTCCTGCCGGTGCTCTGGCGGACCGTCCTCTGGGACCCCTCGGCCGCACACCGCATCTACAACGGCCCCGACACCCGCGCCGACCAACTCCTCATCGGCGCCCTGCTGGCCCTCGTCCTGGCCCGACTCCGCGCAGACGACCCCCGCCTGGAACTGCTGCGCCGCTGGGCGGGTCGGCTCTGCTGGCCCGCGCTCGCGCTGCTGGGACTGATCGCCTGGCAGATCCCGATCACCGAAGTGAGCGGGTGGAATCCGGCCTGGTACACCGTCGGCTTCCTCGCCGCCGCCCTGCTCACGACCTGCGTCGTGGCCGCGCTCGCACTGTGCCAACAGTCATGGCCCACCCGCCTGTTGTCGCTGTCCGTTCCGGTCTGGATCGGACGCAACCTCAGCTACGGGATGTACCTGTGGCACTACCCCGTCATCCGGCTGCTCTCCAACCTCGGTGTGCACGGCGACCAGTTGCTCCCCGCCGGCCTCACGGCGACGCTCGCCGCGGCCCTCGCTTCGTACGCCCTCGTCGAACGGCCCCTGCTACGACGCCAGCGCGTCCGCGTGCGCCGACTGGAGCCGGTTGCCGCCGCGAAACGTGCGCCTGCCCTGTGACGCGGGCGAACTCCCGTTGCTCGTACGGCGTCCGCCGGAGCTACACCGTGTCGGCCGCCGCGGCACTCGGCGCCTGCGTCCCCGCGCTGCCGAAGCGGATGCCCTTGGCCTCCTTGCCGACCGCGCTCAGCACGATCACCAGGACCAGGGCGGGCGTCACGGTCCACGCCATCGCCGCCGGATAACCGTGCCGCTCGGCGAGGGCCTCCTGGATCGGCAGGTTGAGGGCGGCGATCAGGTTGCCCAGCTGGTACGTGACGCCGGGGTAGAAGCCCCGGATCTTGTCCGGGCTCATCTCGGTCAGGTGGGCGGGGATGACGCCCCAGGCTCCCTGGACGCAGAGCTGCATCAGGAAGGAAGAGAGCATCAGCCGGCCCACCGCGGTGGACAGGACAAAGAAAGGCACCACGACCAGGCCGGCGGCCGCCGCGATCATGATCGTGCGACGGCGTCCCAGCCGCTCGGAGTAGGCGCCGAGCACCATGCCGCCGATGATGGCGCCGATGTTGTAGACCACGGCGATGGCGATCGCGGTGTCCGGGGACAGACCCAGGCCCTTCTTGACGAAGGTGGGGTAGATGTCCTGGGTGCCGTGCGACATCCAGTTGAAGGCGGTCATCAGCGCCACGAGGTACACGAAGCGCCGCAGTACCGCCGGGTTCTTGAACACCTGGTACGCGGGAGTGCGGTTGAGTCGGACGCTCTTCTCCCACACCTCGCTCTCCTCCACCCGGGTGCGCACCCACAACGCGACCAGGGCGGGTACGAGGCTGAAGGCGAACAACCCGCGCCAGCCGAAGGCCGGTTCGATCCCGAAGAACGCCACCGCGGCGAGCAGATACCCCAGCGAGTAACCGCTCTGCAGCAGGCCCGACCAGAAACCGCGCCTCTCCGCGGGGATCTTCTCCATGGCGAGCGCCGCGCCCAGGCCCCACTCTCCGCACATTCCGATGCCGTACAGCAGGCGCAGCACCAGCAACACCGTGTAGTTCGGGGCGAAGGCGCAGGCGAATCCGACGACCGAGTAGAAGGCCACGTCGACCATGAGCGGGGTACGGCGGCCTTTGCGATCGGCCCACCTCCCTCGGTCCGCAGGTCAGGCTAGGTCGGAGCGATGCAGCGGGCAACGCATGCACCGGCAAAACACCCGCCACAATTAGCCAAAGCGAACGCCTGGTTCGCCCAACTCACAGTGAACCGCCCCGGGACAGAGGCACGTTGGCCTGTCCCGGAGCGGTTCACTGCGGCGCCGCGCGCCAACGAGGCACCCTACGAGGTCAGTTGCCGCGCAGTTCGCTCACGAAACTGTGCTCACCCGCACCGAGGCCCGCGACCGTGACCGTGCCGTCGACCACGCTCACGTCACGGCTCGACGCCCGCCGCCCGTCCCAGAGCGTCCGTCGACCGGAGCTCACCCGAAGCCCCTGCGCGTCACCGGGCAGGGCGACCGAACCTTGGGTGTGCCTGGGCACGCGGACGGTGAGCCGGAAGACGCGTGCACTGTTCTCCCACTCGACGCCCAACGGGCCGTGCGGCGTGGGCAGTTGACCCGTCGCCCAGTCGACACCGCCGGGCTGCGGGCGCACCTCCCAGGTCGCATACCCGGCCGAGGTCGGCCGGGCACCCAACAGATGGTTGGTCAGGGCCGGCAGGACGCCGGTGGACCAGCCGTGGGCCATGCTGGTGTAGGCGTCCTCGTACAAGGACCCACCCGGCCCGATGCCTTCCCAGTGGGTGATGCCCGGGTCGTTCTTGTCCATCCAGCCGTACATACGGCGGATCTGGTCGAGCGCGGATTCGGCCTGCCCGGTCAGGAAGCGGGCCTCGATCTCCGGATAGGAGGTGAAGGCGTAGACCCGCTGGGAGGCCTGGTCGAAGAGGGTGTCGTTGTCCATGAACGCGTTTCCGTACGGCCGTTTCGTCGTCGCGTCGAGATGGGCGAGCGCCGAGGTGGCGCGGTCGGCGCTCGCGATGCCGGTGACGACGGCGAGGGAGTTGCCGTCCTGGGCGTGTCGTACCGCGCCCGTCGAGGAGTCCAGGTAGGCACCCGTGTCGGCGTCCCACAGCAGGGAGTTGACGGCCTGGGCAACGTTGTCGGCCCGCGTGCTCCAGCGCGTGGCGTCGGCCTTCTGACCCAACAGGCGGGCCAACTCGGCGGCGTTCTGGAGGGCTTGGACGTAGAGGGCGTTGTAGTAGGTGACGCGGCCAGTGCGGCCCAGGAACGCGTAGTCGCCGTATCCGCCGGTGCCGTTGAGGCCCTTGCTGAGCAGGCCGGCGTCGTCCGTGACGCTGGGGAACCAGGTGTCCAGGACCTTCACCAGGGTCGGGTAGTAGCGGGTCGCGTACTGCTGGTCCCCGGTGTAGAGGACGTAGTCCCAGCTGCAAGTGACCCAGTACAGCGGATAGTCGAAGAGGGGCAGGGTGTAGTTGCCGATGGAGGCGGGCGGGATCCAGCCGTCGGCGCGCTGGTGGTCGGCGAGGTCGGCCAGGACGTTGCGGGCCGCAGCTGCGGCGTCGTCGTGGGTCAGGTACAGGGTGCGCGCGGAGACGGCGAGGTCGCCGACGTACGGGTCGCGGTCGCGCTTGGCACCGTCCTGGAGGACCAACTTCCCTTCCAGCGTGGCGCTCCAGGCGTTGCGGGGATCGACGTCGTCCTGGCGGAAGGTGTCGGTGACCAGTTCGTTGGTGTATGCGGCGCCGTACCAGTAACGATTCAACTCGTCGTCGGAGCACAGGAACCAGCCGCGGTAGGTGCTCGGTGTACCCAGATAGGCGGTGAACTGCAGCGCCACGGAGTCGATTTCCACCGTCCCCCAGGGCTGCGCGGCGGGGCTGTCCGAGGCGAGCGCGTCGAGGCTGATCTTGACGTAGCGGAATCCGTGGAGGCCGTCCGCGAACACCTTGTCGCCGGCCTGGAAGCCTTTGTGGTCGGTCCAGTTGGCGCCCTTCGCGGGTACGGCGAACTGGTCCGTGCCCTGTCCGGCGCCGCCCGCCTGGTCGGAGCGGGTGAAGTCCGAGCGGTCGGTGAGGAATTGGCGGGTCTCGGAGAACGCCACGCGCACGCCCGGGGAGTTGGCGGAGGCGGAGGTGAACCGGATCTGCGGATATCCGACCACGACCTTGCCGAAGTCCACCGTGACACTCGGCACGGGGATCGGCTCGACCGGTGCGGGCCAGACCTCGTTGATCCGGGTGAAGTTGCCGTGCGAGGTGTCCTGCGCATGGGTCACCGTGATGCGTACGCGATCGGTGCTGACCTGCTCCGCGAACGGCACGGCCTTCTGCACCGCGTCGTTGCCCGTGACCGTCGCGGCGGTGTGCCAGTCGCCCTCGCGCCACACGTCGACGGTGTAGTCGGTCGGCACGCCGTCGCTGTTGGAGATCACGGTGATGCCCTGCAGGGGCGCGACCTGCGGCGCGGTGATGGTGAGGACGTCGGGGAACACCCCCAGCGTGTCGTCGTTCCAGAAGGTGTCCGGGTTTCCGTCGATCGCGTTGGTGGCGACGTAGGTGCGCGGCTGACCGTCGTTGCCGTTGTTGCCCGCGTGGGCCGACGAGGCCTCCGCCGTGGTGCCGGCGGGCCAGGCGGGTGCCGCCGCGGGCTGCGGCCGCCGCAGGACGGATCTGGCGCCGCCCGGCTTGAGCAGCGCGTCGGGGTTCTTCACGTCTCCGGTCGTGGCGACGATCCGCACCGGCCGGACCGTGCGCGAGGACGGCCCCTGGACGTACCGGTGCCATCCGCCGGCGTGCCGTGACGGGCTGCCGGTGAGGGAAGCGGAGGCTTCCTCGGCGGGGAGCGCCTCCGCCGAGGGAAGTCCGGTGGAGAGGGACACCGCGGTGAGCCCGACGGTGCCGGCTGCTGCCAGAGCTGTGCGACGGGAAATGCCCTTGTCCGGTGTGCTGTTCGACGCCATACCGTCCCCTTGAGCGACAATGGATTGAATCGTTTCACTCGGCAGCTGCGTGGTGACGCTATCTCGAACACGGGACAGCCGTACAGCGTTGGGACAGAAGTAATCGGGACACCGGTGGCCGGTTTGCCGAGTGACGAGAAGGCACTGGAGCGGCCACGCGACGGCCCCGTCCCGGCGACAGGGCGATCAAACAGGACACTGATCGGTCGCTGACAGAATCTTCATACGGGGACGGCAAGTTGACGCCATGTCCTCCTTCACCTCTCCACTCCCTCGCGGCATCACGGGTCCCGTCCTGACCGTCGTCGCGGCGGGTGCCACCCTCGTGCTGCTCACCTCCTGCGGCGACGGCGGGAGCGGCACCCGCGATGAAGGTGTCGCGTCCCTCGCCACCCCCTCCGCGAGCGCCGGAAGAACCGCGGACCCGGACGCCGGACACGTTCGGATCCGGCTCGACGACAACCAGCAGGACATCAACAGACTCTGGGACGCCTGGTCGCACTGTCTCCGGGAACACGGTGTGCCGGCGGACCGGAAACCCGCGGCCGACAGCCCCGCGCTCAAGGCGTGCGCGTCGATATACCCGCTCCAGCCGGTGGAGATGGACCCGGCGGAGAATCCGCGCTACAGCGACGGGGTGCGGGCGATGGTGAGGTGCATGAACAGCCACGGGATCAAGAGCGTTGTCTCCGAGGGGAATTGGGCCATGGTCAGCGGAGACAGCATGAACCTGCCCAACTACGACAAGTACAGGGTCGAATGCCAGGTCAAGTCCTTCAGTAACACCGGCTGACCGACGCGGAAGCCACTCACGAGCGACCCCCGTCGAGCCCGCGTGACGCGCGGACCGTACGACTTTGGTCGCTCACGTATGCGACGAACGGATGCTGTACGCGCGGGCGGAGGTGTCTACCGTTGGCGCGTGAACGCGAAGACGATGGCCCTCGATTTCCGGATGCACCTGGGCACGGTACGGATGTGGCCCCGGCGGCGGATCGTCGGCGAGACGGTGCTGGCCGTCGTCCTGGCCCTGGTCGCGGCCGCGACCCTGACGGGCGACGGCGCGCTGCGGATGACCGCGGCGGCGGTGGTCACCGCGGTGCTCTCTCCGCTGCGGCGGTTGTTCCCGGCGAGCATCCTGGTGGTCACCGGCGCTCTCGCCGGTCTGTTCGGTGGTTTCGGGGTCGTGCTGATGGTCGTGAGCTGGTCGGCGGGGGCGCGGATCGATGCGCCACGGCGGGCCCTCGCGCTGTTCACGGGCACGTTCGTCGTCTACATGGGGCTGTCCGTCCACCACCCGACGCAGCCGTTGTCGGTCGCGCAGACACTGGTGTTCAGCACACTCGCGTTCCTGGCGACGACGGTCGTACCCGGCCTCGCCAGCCGCAACCGCACTCAACGCCGCACGCTCCTGCACGCGTTGCACGAGCACAACGCCCAACTGCTGCGCGAACGCGAGATGATCGCGTCCCACGCGCGCCTGCGGGAACGGCAGCGCATCGCGCAGGACATGCACGACAGCCTCGGCCACCAACTGGCGCTGATCGCCGTCCACACGGGCGCGCTCGAGGTGGACCGCGACCTGACGGCAGGGCAGCGTGAGGTGGTCGGCGTGCTGCGGGACGCGTCCGTGGCCGCGATGCACGAACTGCGTGAGGCCGTCGGCATCCTGCGAGACGGCACGCCTGAGCAAGTCCCCGCGCGCGAGGGCGACTTGGAGCTCGCGACCCGGGGTGTGGCGGGGATAGACGGCCTGGTGGACGCCTCGCGGGGCGCGCGGGCGGACGTAGCGCTGCGGCGTACGGGCCAGGTCCGGCCGCTGGCTCCCGCCGCCGACCACGCGGCGTTCCGGATCGTGCAGGAGGCGCTGACCAACGCCCTGAAGCACGCGCAGGGTGCCTCGATCGCCGTCGAACTGCGCTACGAGCCGGACTCCTTGGTCGTCGAGGTCGCCAACGGGCCGGTATCCGCGCCGACTTCCGCCGCACGACGGCCCGTGGTGAGTGGCGGGCAGGGACTGACGGGGCTTCAGGAACGGGCCCGCCTGGTCGGCGGCATGGTGCATGCGGGGCCCGCGACCGACGGGGGGTTCCGGGTCGCGGGCGTACTCCCCTACGGTCCCCGCTCGCCTCGTACGTCGGAGGGCGGCGGGTGGCGAGCGGACGCGAAGCCGGTCGAGGCGACCTTCGTCGATGCGGCGAACGACTTCCGGGGGCAGAGCGAAGGGGTGGTGCCCGGCGACGGTGGTGCGGACATCGACTGGTCCGGTCCGCCGGACAGGCAGAAGGAGTTCGACATCGCCATGGGACGGAAGAAGAAGGGCATCATGATCGGATGCGGCGGCGCGCTGCTGGCCTTCGTGGTTCTCGGGGTGCTTGCCGTCGTGCTGGTCGTCAACCTCGTGAAAGAGGAGTCCCACAACCTCATGCTGAAGCCGTCGGTCTACAACTCGGTGAAGGTCGGAGACACGGAGACGGCCGTACGGGACAAGCTGCCGCACGGCAAGTCGTTCGTGGCCGGGGCCCTGGACGACAAGGGGCCCGCCGTACCGCGGGGAGCGACCTGCTCGTCCTACCTCTCGACGGGGGACTGGCCCGAAAAAGGGGATAGGGTGCCCGCCTACCGCCTCTGCTTCAAGGACGGCAGACTGATCGAGAAGCGGGCCTTCATGGCCAAGTCGTAGTCACGGACCGTCAGTTGTCCTCGCCGCACGTCTTGCAGGAGAGTTGTGATCAGAGTCCTCGTCGCGGATGACGAACCGCTCATCCGGGCGGGCATCAGGATGATCCTCACCTCCGCCGACGACATCGACGTCGTGGCGGAGGCGGCCAACGGCCGCGAGGCGGTCGACCTGGTCCGCGCCCACGCCGTGGACGTGGCCCTGCTCGACATCCAGATGCCGGTGCTGGACGGGCTGTCCGCCCTGGCCGAACTGCGGCGAGCGGCGCCGACCGTACGTCCGCTGATCCTGACGACGTTCGGCGAGCGGGAGAACGTACTGCGTGCGCTGAGTCAGGGAGGCGCCGGGTTCCTGCTGAAGGACTCGGCGCCGGCCGAACTGATCCAGGCGGTACGGGCGGCCGCGGCCGGGGACGCGTATCTGTCGCCCGGTGCCACGCGGCACGTGGTCGACACGCTGGCCTCGGGGCAGGCCGCGGCGCGCGGCGAGGAAGCGCGCCGGCGCCTGAAGACGCTGAGCACCCGGGAACTCGAGGTGCTCGCGCTGCTCGGTGAGGGGCTGTCGAACGCCGACGCGGGCGAGCGGATCCATGTGAGCGAGGCGACGGTGAAGACGTACGTCAGCCGGATCCTGACGAAGCTGCGCTGCGAGAACCGGGTGCAGGCGGCGCTGTTGGCGCGGGACGCGGGGTTGGGACCGAGCTGACCTGTCGGCGGGTCGGACGCCGAACTGCTCCATGAGGGAGAAGAGGTTGGCCACACCCCCGCGCTCGGCAGTCCACCCCATGACTTTAGTGCTCAAGTAAATGAGGAGCGTGAGACTGCCGACGCGACGAGTGAGACAGCCTGGATCAGCCGCGCTCAGCGCACCGGCGAGTCGATACGTTGCAGGATGCGCTCGGCGTCCAGGCCGAGTCGGCGCAGGCGCTCGCCGGACAGGTTGTCCACCACGAGGTGCCGTACGTGGGCCACATGGGCGGGCGCGGCGGATTCCAGCTTCCTCATGCCGTCGGGCAGGAGGATGGCGTTGGTGAAGCGCCCGTCGCTCGGGTCCGGTTCGCGCCGGACGTAGCCGCGGCTCTCCAGTCGTTTCACCAAGTGTGACAGCCGGGACAGCGAAGAATTGGTGTGCTCGGCCAGTGCGCTCATGCGCAGGGTCCGCTCGGGAGCCTCGGCCAGCATGGCGAGGCTCATGTACTCGACCATGCTCAGGTCCGCGTCCCGCTGCAGCTGGGCGTCGACGGCCCAGGGAAGCCTGGCGGTCAGGCGGACCAACGACATCCACGAGGCCAGTTCGGCCTGCGTGAGCCACAAGTCGGCGTGCTCGTCGACCTGCTGGGACTTGTCGGGGATGGTCATTTCGCGAGGGTACCAGCCCGGTCCGCCGCGACCAGAGGGGTGGCCGCGCCGACGGGCAGGCACCGCCGACCGATCCCGCATGACTTGAACGTTCACGTGAATCCGGCATATCGTGGACGTTGAACATTAAACCTTTCAGGGATCTCGGCGTGAACAGGGAGCACACCATGAGCACACTGCTGACACCCACGGTGGACGTACGGCGGGCCGGTGACCGGCTCACGAGCAGGTTGTCGTGGCTCGACTCCAAGCACTCGTTCTCCCTCGGCACACACCGGCCGGACCCCACCAACACGCACCACGGTCTACTGCTGGTCAACAACGAGGACACGGTGCAGCCGGGCACAGGCTTCGAGACCCACCCGCACCAGGACATGGAGATCGTCACCTGGGTTCTTCAGGGCTCCCTGGTCCACCAGGACTCCAGCGGCCACTCCGGCGTGATCTACCCGGGCCTGGCCCAGCGGATGAGCGCCGGCACCGGCATCCTCCACTCGGAGAAGAACGACTCCTACCGGTCGCCCGGCGAGGACCCCACCGACCCGGTGCACTTCGTCCAGATGTGGGTCCTGCCCGACGAGGCCGGGGTGACTCCGGGCTACGAACAGCTGGAGATCGACGGGGAGTTGCTGGCCGGCGGGCTGGTCACGGTGGCGTCCGGCATGGACCGGCACAAAGACGCGAGCGCCATCCGGATCCAGAACCGGCACGCCGCGCTGTACGCCGCACGGCTGCGCCCCGGGCAGCACGTGACCCTGCCCGAAGCGCCGTACGTGCACCTGTTCGTCGCCCGCGGCTCGGTGGACCTGGAGGGCGCCGGCGCGCTCGGCGAGGGCGACGCCGCACGATTCACCGCCACGGGCGGACACAAGGTCAGCGCCGTCGAGCCTGCGGAGATCCTCGTCTGGGAGATGCACGCGACCTTCGCGATGTGATCCAAACAAAATGCACACTTGTGCATTTATTCTCAGCTGTATAACTTGACCGCATGCAGCTCGAACCGATCCAGGACTCCGGCACCCAGGACAGAAGGGTCCGGCGCTCCCGCTCAGCCCTGATGGCGGCGGCCGTGCGTCTCGTGTCCGAGCGCGGCACCACGGACATCGCGGTCACCGATCTCGCCGAGGCGGCGGACGTCAGCCGCCGCCTCGTCTACCTGCAGTTCGGGGACCGCGACACCCTCCTGACGGAGGCCGCGATCGACCTGGTGCGACGGGAGCTGCTGCCCCAGGCCGGCGACGCCTCCGAGGGAGCGGCGGCGATGGCACGGCACTTCGCGGAACACCGCGCCTTCTATCGCCCGATGCTGACCGGATCGTGCGCCTTCGCGATGACCAGAACGCTCAACACACTCTTCAGCTCCCTCAACAGGACCTCCCTCCGAGAGCTGTTCGGCGATCTGGACCAGGGCACGGCGGACGACCTCTCCGAGTTCGTCGCGGGCGGCGCGGCGACGCTCGTCCACAACTGGGTGATCGACGGCCCGGACACCCTCGATCCCGAGGAACTGACGAACCGGCTGCTCCGCCTGGCCTCCGCCCTCACCTTCAGCCGCCGAGCCACCACGGACGGAGACCGCGCCCGATGAACCTCAGCAGTCACCTCATCCAGCGCCTGCTCCACCTGCCCCCGCCCGCGACCAGGCACCTGACCGTCGAGAACGATCTCCGGGTACCGATGCGCGACGGCACCGTCCTCCTGGCCGACCGCTGGACCCCCGCATCCGGCTCGGCGAACCTGCCGACCGCGCTCGTCCGTATCCCGTACGGCAGGACGGGCATGATCGCCGCACAGGTGGCCAGGCCGCTGGCCGAGCGGGGATTCCAGGTGCTGATCCAGAGCACCCGCGGCACCTTCGGCTCAGGCGGTGTCTTCGACCCCCTGCGCCGCGAACGCGAGGACGGTCTGGACACCCTGGAGTGGCTCGTCGAACAGTCCTGGTGCGGCGAGGCGATCGTGCTCTACGGCGGCAGCTACCTCGGGTTCGCCCAGTGGTCGATGGCGGGCCAACTGCCGCCGCAAGTAAAGGCATTGATCCCGTCGGTCTCCGAGTCCGCCTTCACGCTCGAGTTCCTCCGCAAGGAATCGTTCTCCCTGGAGGCGACCTTCGGCTGGGGCCTCCAGGTCGCGGGCCAGGAACGCCGGGGAGCGATGCTCCACCAGGCGCTGCGGATCCGAAAGGAACGGCGTGCCTGGTACACGTTGCCGCTGAACGAGGCGGACATCGCCGCCGTCGGCCGCCGCTCCGACTACTTCCGGAACACCCTCGACCACGACGCCGAATCCCCCTTCTGGTCCGCGCTCGACCACAGCTCCCGGGTCGCCGACCTCACCGTCCCGGTCAGTACGGTCGGCGGCTGGTACGACATCTTCCTGCCCGGCCAACTCCGCGACTACCAGGCACTGCAGGGGGCGGGACGCGACGCCAGGCTCACGGTCGGCCCGTGGGCGCACATCTCCATGGGCGTCGGCGCGACGGCGACCGCCGAGGCCCTCGACTTCGGCCTGGCCCACGCCCGCGGCGAAAAGCCCTCGTCACGCGCTCCGGTGCGCCTGTTCGTCATGGGCGAGGAGACCTGGCGCGACTTCCCGTCCTGGCCCCCGCCGGGCTACAACTCGCAGCGCCTCCACCTCCACCCCGCCGGCGCCCTGTCCGCCGACCCGCCGCCCGAGTCCGCCCCGGACACCTACCACTACGACCCGGCCGACCCCACCCCTGCGGTCGGCGGCGTCCGCATGGCCGTCGGCGTCAAGTCGGGCCGCGTCGACAACACCGCGCTGGAAGCCCGCCCGGACGTCCTCACCTACACCACCACAGCGCTCGATCAGGACACCGAGGTCGTCGGCGAGGTCAGCGCCGACATCTGGTTCCGCTCCAGCCTGCCGTACGCCGATGTGTTCGTCCGGCTCTGCGACGTGGACGAGAACGGCCGCTCGACCAATGTGTGCGACGGCCTGGTCGGCCTGTCCGACGCCGACGCGACGACGTGCGCGACCGTCCAACTGTGGCCCACCGCCTACCGGTTCAAGCGCGGTCACCGCATCCGCGTCCAGGTCTCCAGCGGCGCTTTCCCCCGCTACAACCGCAACCTCGGCACCGGTGAACCAAGAGCGACCGCCACCACCCTCCGCGCCGCCGACCAGCAAGTACTCCACACACCCACACACCCCTCGGCGATCGTCCTGCCGCTCCGGCGGGTGACCTGACACCACGGCGGTGCGGGATTCCCCTTACGACCTCAGGCCGATGTGACGCGAGGGACAGGAGGCTTCAATGGCGCACATGCCTCCCGAGTTGCAGCGCCTGCGCGCCGACCACGCCCCGGCGGTGCTGGCCTTCGAGTTGGCGAACCGCGCCTACTTCGCCGCCTCGATCTCCGACCGCGGCGACGACTACTTCGACCAATTCACCGAACGGTACGACGCGTTGCTGGCCGAGCAGGAAGCCGGCATCTGCGCCTTCTATCTGCTCGTCGCCGAGGACGGCTCGGTGCTCGGCCGGTTCAACCTCTTCGACATCGTCGAGGGACAGACCGCGGACCTCGGCTACCGAGTGGCCCAGCACGTGGCCGGGCACGGCGTGGCGACCGCGACCGTCGAGGAACTGTGCCGGCTGGCGGCGACCCAACACGGACTGCGCACCCTCAGAGCGGCCACCTCCCACCAGAACATCGCGTCCCAAAAGGTGCTGGCCAAGGCCGGGTTCACCCCGGTCGGCCCCGCCCTTCCGACCGACCTCGGCGGCAAGCAGGGCACCTGGTACCAGCGCGACCTAGGGGCCGCCGTGCTCACCCCAGCAGAGCAAGAAGCGGCGCCGCAGGCAACGGATATCGCGTGTGCCCGTACGGACCCGTGACGACGGTCGCCGTCAGCAGCGAATTGAGCACCGCCTCCTCTACGGCGTCCAGCACGGCGCCGAAGAGGGGATCGAGCCCGGCATCGGGCACGACCGTAGGCCCGGCGGGTGTGCCCAAGGGGCGGGTGCCGAACGCGAGGCCGTAGTCGCCGCTGCCGTGGCTGTAGCCGGCGCCGACGCGGGCCAGTGCGTAGACGGCGCGGCGGGCGAGCCGGGTCAACTGGCGGGCGTCCAGGGGTGCGTCGGTGGCGACGACGATCATGCAGGAGCCGGCCTCCGGGCCGAGGCCGGGTTCCTCCGCGGGGACGCCTACGTCGGCGGGGGCGATCGTACGGCCCAAGACCCGCAACGTACCGGCGAAGTTGGCCTGCACCAGCACCCCGAGCGTCACCTCCTGGCCCGCGAGCGGCAGCCGCCGCGAGGAGGTGCCGATGCCGGCCTTGAAGCCGAGCGCGGTCATCCCGGTGCCCGCGCCGACCGATCCCTCGGCGACCGGCTCGGCGGACGCGGTCCCGAGTGCGGCGCGGACGTGTTCCTCCCGCACGGGCCGGGAGCGGATGTCGGAGAGGAGGCCGTCATTGCACTCCCCCACCACCGGATTCAGGCTCCGTGCGTCCGCTCCCTCGGGCTGCTCCAGGATCCAGCCGACGAGGGCGTCCGCGACGCGGAAGGCGGACAGGGTCGAGGTGAGCAGCACGGGTGTCTCGAGCGCGCCGAGTTCGGTGATCTGCGTGGTGCCGAGGAGTTTGCCGTAGCCGTTGCCCGTGAACACCCCGGCCGGCAGCGGGCTCGCGGGGCCCACGCCGTCGGGCACGATCGCGGTGACACCGCTGTGCACGCGCGGCGGTCGGATCAGCGTGGTGTGCCCGACACGGATGCCGGGCACGTCCGTGATCGCGTTGTACGTTCCCGTGGGCAACTCACCGATGCCGAGCCCGAGTTCACGGGCTCGGCGGGGCACGATGGTGCGGGACGGATCCGGCATGGAATGCGGGTGCATGGCCAGACCCTAACGACACCACCGGCCGGGCCGGACGGTCTGTCAGCCGGCGGCGAGGAGCTGCAGCGTGTCGATCACCCGGTTGGAGAAGCCCCACTCGTTGTCGTACCAAGCGACGACCTTCACGTGGCGGCCGTCGACACGGGTGAGGGCGGAGTCGAAGATCGACGAGGCCGGGTTGCCGGTGATGTCGGAGGAGACGAGCGCGTCCTCGGAGTATTCGAGGATGCCCGCGAGGGGTCCCTCGGCCGCGGTGCGGTAGGCCGCCAGCACGTCCTCGCGGGTCACGTCGCGGGCGACGGTGGTGTTGAGCTCGACGATCGAGCCCACCGGCACGGGCACGCGGATCGAGTCGCCCGACAGCTTGCCGTCGAGGTTCGGCAGGACATGGCCGATCGCCTTGGCGGCACCCGTCGTGGTCGGCACGATGTTGACCCCGGCGGCCCTGGCACGGCGGGCGTCCCGGTGCGGGCCGTCCTGCAGGTTCTGCTCCTGCGTGTAGGCGTGCACCGTGGTCATGAAGCCGTGCTCGATACCGGCGAGTTGGTCGAGCACCGCGGCGAGGGGTGCCAGCGCGTTGGTCGTGCAGGAGGCGTTCGACACGATCGTGTGCGTGGCCGGGTCGTAGGCGTCGTTGTTGACCCCGAACGCGAGCGTGACGTCGGCGCCGTCCGAGGGCGCGCTGACGAGCACCTTCCGCGCACCCGCGTCGAGGTGGGCGCGGGCGGCCTTGGCGGACGTGAAACGGCCCGTGGCCTCGAGCACGAGGTCGACGCCCAGCTCGGCCCAGGGCAGGTCCGCCGGTTCGCGCTCGGCGAGCACCTTGATGCGCCGGCCGTCGACGACAAGGGTGTCCCCGTCGACGGACACCGGGCGCCCGAGGCGGCCGGCCGTCGAGTCGAAGGCGAGCAGGCGTGCCAGGGTGGCGGGCTCCGTCAGGTCGTTGACGGCGACGACCTCGAGGTCGCTGTCGCGTTCGAGCAGGGCGCGCAGCACATTGCGTCCGATGCGGCCGAATCCGTTGATGGCAATGCGAGTCATGAGTATGTGTCCCTTCGGTTCCCCACCAGGCTCGCGCGCGGGAATCGTCGGTGACAGTGGCGCGATCGCCATGGTTCAAAAGGATCTCGCCACAGGGCGCCGAGGGCGCGGCTACTCCCCCTGGGCGAAGGTGCGCCGGTATTCGCTCGGCGTCGTACCGAGAAGACGGTGGAAGTGCAGCCGGAGATTCGCGCCGGTGCCGAGACCGACGTCGGCGGCGATCTGTTCGACGCTGCGCTCGGACCGTTCGAGCAGTTCGCGGGCCATGTCGATGCGGGCGCGCATCACCCACTGCATCGGCGTGTACCCGGTCTCGTCGACGAAGCGCCGCGAGAACGTGCGCGGTGAGACCGCCGCCTGCCGGGCCAGCGTCTCCAGGGTGAGAGGCTCGCCGAGCCGGTGCAACGCCCACTCCCGAGTGGCGGCGAACCGTTCACCGAGCGGCTCGGGCACACTGCGCGGCACGTACTGTGCCTGACCGCCGCTGCGGTAGGGCGCCGCGACCAGGCGCCGGGCCGCGTGGTTGGACGCGGCCACACCGAGGTCCCCGCGCAGGATGTGCAGGCACAGGTCGATCCCGGAAGCGGCACCCGCCGACGTCAGCACGCTCCCCTCATCGACGAAGAGAACGTTCTCGTCGACCTGGACATGCGGGTACTTCGCCGCGAGCGCCCGCGTGTAGTGCCAGTGCGTCGTCGCGCGCTTGCCGTCGAGCAGACCGGTGGCGGCGAGCGCGAAGGCTCCCGTCGAGATCGCGGCGAGCCGCGCGCCCCGGTCGTGCGCGGCGATCAACGCGTCGAGGACTCCCTGCGGCGGGTCCTCACGGTCCGGGAACCGATAGCCCGGGAGGAAGACGATGTCGGCCCAGACCAGCGCGTCGAGGCCGTCGGCGACGTGGTACGACAGCCCGTCGCCCCCGGTCACCAACCCGGGCGCCGCACCGCACAACCGCACCTCGTACGGCATGCTCGCCCGCGTCGTGAACACCTGCGCGGGGATACCGACGTCGAGCGGCTTGGCGCCTTCGAGTACGAGGACGGCGACACGACGGAGGCGGGCGGCTGACACGGGAACAGCCTACGCAGAGGTACGGCCTCCCCGATCACTCAAGGACTCGGCGCAGGTCAGACCTTCCAGGACCGCAACTGGTCGGCGACGGCGAGGACCCCGACGCGGGTGTCACGGATCTTGCGGACAAGATCGGAAAGGGCGCCGTAGGGCGGATCGATCCCTTCACCGGACTGCCCCATGTACTGGGCGGCGACGAACGCGGCGTACAGGCTGTTGCGGTGCGGCAGCGGCTCCAGGCGCACGATGGTGTGCATCAGGGCAGCCGCCCGCCAGGCCGCGTCCGGATCGGCCGCGGCGAGCGTCGGCAGCTTGGTCTTGTGGCGTGCTACGGCGGCCACGAGCGCGGAGTAGTCCGAGACCGACATGTCCTCGTCGGAAAGGGCGGCCTCCTGGACGTCGAGCAGCCAGGAGACGTCGATGTACAGGTGCATCAGGCGGCCGCGGCCCCGTCACGCTCGGAAGGCGGCACCTCGTCGGGGAAGGCGTCGTCGAACTCACCGCGCAGCCGCTCGGCCCACGCGGACGCACCGGCGACGAACTGACCGCGCTGCATCTCACGCACACCGAGGTCGTGCAGGTACTGCTTGAGGCTCTTCCCCTCGGCCGCGGCGGCCGCGCGCACTCCGTCGAGTTCCTCTTCTGTGAAGGACACATTCAGCGATGGCATACAAGGATGGTACCTAGTTGGTGCCGTGGGTGCGAGAGGCCTTCGGTATACGCGGGAAACAACGGGTTCGCCTATCGAGCAGACGCCTCCTAAGCTGCCGAGATGATCTCGCGCGATTACCTCTTCGAAAAGTTCTCCCTGGACGGCCTGGTCGCCGTGGTGACGGGTGGCAGTTCCGGCATCGGTCGGGCTGTTGCCGGGTCTCTCGCGCGGGCGGGGGCGAGCGTGGTCGTAGTGGCACGCAAGGAGCAGGAACTGGCCGCCACGGTCGACGAGTTGGTGGCGGACGGATGTCGGGCGGCCTGGGTGAGCGGCGACTTGGGAACCCGGGACGGGGTGCGGGCAGCGGCGGAGGCAGCCGTGGAAGCGTTCGGGGAACCGGACATCCTCGTCAACAGCGCCGGGATCAACCTGCGCCCGCCGATGGGCGAGTTGAGCGAGGAGGTGTGGGACACCACGATGGCGCTGAACCTGGAGGCGCCCTACCTCCTGGGCCAGCGCTTCGGCCCCGGCATGGCCGAGCGGGGCTTCGGACGGATCATCCACATCACCTCCCAACAGGCACACCGGGCCTTCGTGCAGAGCGGCGCCTACGGGGTGTCCAAGGGAGCGTTGGAGTCACTGGCCCGTTCACAGGCCGAGGCGTGGTCGCCGTACGGCGTCACCTGCAACACGCTGGTGCCGGGTTTCGTGATGACACCGCTCAATACGCGCCTGTCGTCCGACCCGGAGAAGGTGGCGGCGCTGGCCGCGCGCACACTTGTCGGGCGCAACGGCCTGGCCGAGGACTTCGCGGGTGCGGCGGTGTTCCTGGCCGGCCGCGCTTCGGCTTATGTCACCGGGCAGTCGGTGTTTGTCGACGGCGGGTTCTCCGTGCACTGAAGCCTGTTGAGAGAATCGGACCCATGGCTGAAGCACCCGACGTCGCGACTGCCTGGAGTTGGCTCCTGGAGCGCAGACCCGGCACACGGGGGGCCATGAACGACTCCCTACTCACCGTCGCCGAGGCCGCGCACGCCGAGCCGCGCCTGCGCGAGCTGTATCCGTTCCCTACACACGGGACCCTGCACTTCCTGCTCGTCGCCCCACCGCCATGGCCGGAATCGGACGGCGAGCAGCTGCCGTTCATCGTCTGCGGTGACCCCCCGTACAAGGTCTACACGTCCGGATACGCCAGCCTCCTCGGCGAGGCCGGGACACCCGCGGAAGCCGCCAGACTCGTGGCGAACAATCTGCCTCCGAAATAGGGCGCTTCGTCCTCGCGCCACCCCGCGCCCGCCCCCCTCGGCCGGATCGACCACCCGGTCACGTCGCGGCCTCGGCGTCCTTGCCGGGTACGGCACTGTGCCGTGCTGCTCGGAGTCGTAGCGCCTCATGGCGCAGCGCCTCCACCGTCGCCGTCACCTCGGGGGCACGGTCGCGGATCGTGACGGCGACGACGGCCCGGCCGAGCCAGGCGGGGTCGTCGACCTGGACGGTGCGGACGCCGTGGGGGACGGCTGCGGCGGCGATTTCGGGGAGTACGGCAATGCCGAGGCCGGCGGCGACAAGGCCCAGGCGGGTGGGCCATTCGCGGGCGGCGTGGGCGACCCGGGGGTGGTCGAGGGTCGGCCAGGCGCCGAACTGGGGGTCGTCGCGGAGGCCCTTGCCGATGATCCAGGCCTCGTCCCGGAGTTCGGTCACCGGGATCGTGCCGCGGCCGGCGAAACGGTGGTTCGCGGGTACGGCGAGCAAGAGGCGGCCGTCCAGGAGGAGTTCGCGGGACAGGCCCTCGAAGTCGTAGGCGGGCAGGTCTGGTCCCACGCCGATGACCGCGATGTCGATGCGGTGGGCGCGGAGTTGGCGGAGTTGGGTGGGCGAGGACGCCTCGCCCAACTCGACGATCAGGCCCGGGTGTTCGTCGCGGAGGCGGGCCAGCGCTCTGGGGACGAGCACGGCGGTGGCCGCCGGGAACGCGGCGACGACGACTCGTCCGGTGAGGTGGTCGTGCAGCCCCGCGAGGTCCGCGCCGACGGCGTCGATCTCGTTGATGACCGCCGCGGCCCGCCGGGCGAGCACCATGCCCGCCGGGGAGGGGGCGACCCCGCGGGCACCCCGGACGAACAGCGGCGCACCTGCGGCGGCTTCCATCGCCGCCACCTGACGGGACACCGCCGACTGCGTGTATCCGAGCGCGTCGGCCGCGGCGGTGAACGATCCGGTGTCGACCACGGCCTGGACGACGCGCAGGCCGGTAAGGGTGAAGTCGGCCATGCCGTCATCCTGACACATTCCCGGAACGCATGTCTCCTGTGCGAGATCATCGCTGGTGGAATGCCTCGCCGCGCGGCACGGTGGAGTGGCGACAGCAAGTCGTCCATCCACAGGGAGCACTGATCATGGCGAAGACATGGTTCATCACAGGCAGTTCGAGAGGGTTCGGCCGCGAGTGGGCACAGGCCGCGCTGGAACGCGGAGATCACGTCGCGGCGACGGCCCGGGACGTCAGCCTGCTGACGCCGCTGGTCGAGCGGTACGGGGACGCCGTACTGCCGATTCCGCTCGACGTGACCGACCGTTCGGCGGTGTTCGCGGCGGTGCAGCGTGCCCATGCGCATTTCGGTTCACTGGACATCGCCGTCAACAATGCGGGCTACGGGCATTTCGGCATGGTCGAGGAGTTGGACGAGGCCGAACTCCGGGCGCAGCTGGAGACGAACTTCTTCGGCGCGGTGTGGGTCACCCAGGCCGTACTGCCGTTCATGCGGGCCCAACGATCGGGCAGGATCCTCCAGGTGACCAGCGAGGGCGGCGTACGCGCGTTCCCCGGCATCGGTGCGTACCACGCCTCCAAGTGGGCTCTTGAGGGACTGTCGGAATCCCTGGCCCAAGAGGTGGCGGCCTTCGACATCCACATCACCAACGTCGAGCCCGGCCCCTACGCCACCGACTGGCTGGACCGCGGTGCACGACACAGTGAGCCGCACCCGGACTACGCCGAGGTCCGCGCCATCACTGCACCGGATTTCGAGGTCGGCGACCCGCACGCGACCCGCGAGGCGATCCTCCGGATCGTCGACGCGGACAAGCCTCCGCTGCGGATCCTCCTCGGCAAGTCCTTCACCGACGTCGCCGCGCTCTACGAGGAGCGGCTGAGCACCTGGCGCCAGTGGCAGCCGGTCTCCCTGGCAGCCTTCGGCTGAGCGGCGACACCGCCCGGTGCACTGCCATCGTCACGGGAACGCGCCGCGTGAGGTCATCCCGGCGAGTGCTGTGAACGGCGTCGACGGTAGGCCGCGGCGTTGGCGCGTCCGCCGCAGGTCTGCTTGTCGCACCAGCGGCGGCTCCCGGAGCGGGAGTGGTCGACGAACAGCCGGGTGCACTGCGAGTCCGCGCACGACCGGATACGCCGGTGGTCAGGGCCGCCCAGCAGGACACACGCCTGGTGGGCGACGGTCGCCAGCACCTGCTCGACGGTGCCGTGCCACACCGCGCGGCCCAACTCCTCGAGCACCGGCGTGACTTGCTTACCGGCCGCCGTCCTGCTGATCAACCGCAGGTCCCCGGCGCGGGGCGGCCGCTCCAGCGGATCCGCGGACGCCGTGCGGTAAATGGCCTCGCGCAGCTCCCGCATCCGCTCGACATCGGCGGCACCGACACGCCCGGCCACGTCTCCGAGCCCCGCCTGCTCGATCCACGCGGACAGGTCCTGCGGACCGGCCAGCAGCTCAATGGGATAGGTACTGCGCCAAGTCAGCGTGGCGGCCAGGTCCAAGGCCAAGTGACCACTGACGAAAGTGAACTCCACCCAGGCAGTGTCGCCCATCCCGGCATACATCGACAAGATCGTGGAATCAGACCCTTGACCGATGACGCTCGCGAAAGTCCGGGGTCGGCTCCGCCTCCCCTTATGGCCCCCTGATGACGGGCAGGACTCCGATGGCCGCAACCATCGCAACCCCCTTCACATCCGCCCCCGTCGCCGCGCCCCTGGCCTGCTACCTCGGCGTGGCGATACCGGCGCGCCTGGCCGACGAGGGAGCGCGCGTCGCGCTGGTTCTGCTGGCCCTGGCACGCGAACACAGTGCGAGTCTCGGCGGCCTCCTGGTCGCCGCGTTGATGGTGCCGCACGTGGTCGCGGCTCCCGTGGCCGGTGTTCTCGCCGACCGGGTCCGCCACCGCAGGCTCTTTCACGGTCTGGGCCTGGCCGCCTACGGCACCGGCCTGGCCGCGACCGCGTGGGCGTTGGGCCGACTGCCCACGCCCTTCGTCCTGTTCCTGGTCCTCGCGGCCGGCTGCTGCGCTCCCCTGGTCACCGGCGGTCTCACCAGCCTGCTCGCCGAACTCCTCCCCGAGCGGGCCCTCACCCGCGCTTTCAGCATCGACTCCACCACCTACAACCTGGCGGGCATCCTCGGCCCCGCCCTGGCGGCGACTCTGGCCACCACGATCGGACCGGGCGCGGCACTCTTCACCCTCGGCGCGGCCGCGCTCACCGGTGCCTGCGCCGTGGCCCTGCTGCGGCTGCCCACCCGCCCTCGCTCCAAGCACCGTGCGACCGCCGCGCTACGGCCCGCCGTCCTCGCGGCCGGTGCTCGGGAGATCGCGCACAACTCACCGCTGCGGTCCGTGACTTGGGCCAGCAGCATCGGTCAGATCGGCATCGGAGCCCTGCCCGTCATCACCGCCCTGCTGGCCACCGAACGCCACGCCGGCTGGGCGGCGGGCGGCCTGATGACCGCCTTCGCCGCCGGCGCGATGGCGGGGTCCCTCACCTACGCCGTCAGACCGTGGAGCCGCACCCGGCCCGAACGCGTGGTACTGCTGTGCCTGCCCCTCACCGCACTCCCCCTGGCCCTGGCCGCCTGTGTGCCCGGGATGGCACCGACCACGGCGCTGTTCGCCCTCGCGGGCTGGGCGACCGGCCCGCTGTTCAGCGCCCTGCTCATCGCGCGCGAACGGTATGCCCCCCAGCCGTTGCGCACCCAGATCTTCACCCTGGGCGCCGGTCTGAAGAGCACGGCGGCCGCGGCCGGAGCAGCCGGGATCGGTGCCCTGGGCGGACTGGGAGCCGCACCCCTCCTGGGACTGGCAGCCTCCGCCCAGATCGTGGCGGCAGGCATCGGCGCCGTCCTGCTGACGCACTCCGGGCGAAGGCATCCAGCACAACAGCACGAGGAGCCGCACGGGAGCCCCCGCTAAACGACCTCCCGCACCCGCGGAAAGTGGCAGGCCGCCCCATCCCCGTCGAGCACCGGCACCTCCCGACCGCACCGCTCGCGGTCTCCCTCCCCCAGCTGTGCCTGGAGAGGGCAGCGTCCCCGGAACCGGCAGCCGTCGTAGCGTCGTGTCGGGCTCGGTGGGTCCCCGGCGAGCAGGATGCGCGCGCTCTGGCGTTGCCGTTCGCGGACCGGATCCGGAAGGGGTACGGCGGAGAGGAGGGCCTGGGTGTAGGGGTGCCGGGGGCGCTCGAAGACCTCGTCGACCGGGCCGGCCTCGACCGTGCGCCCGAGGTAGACGACGCTCACGCGGTCGGCGATGTTCCGTACGACGGACAGGTCGTGGGAGACGAAGAGATAGGCGAGCCCCAGCTCCTCCTTGAGGCGTTGCAGCAGCTTGAGCACTCCGGCCTGGACCGAGACGTCCAGCGCCGAGACCGGTTCGTCGAGGACGAGCAGTTCGGGTTCCACCGACAGGGCGCGGGCGATGCCGATGCGCTGGCGCTGTCCGCCGGAGAACTCGTGCGGGAAGCGCTCCGCGTGTGCCGGGTCCAGGCCTACCTGGGTGAGGAGTTCGGGCACGCGGCGGCCGATCGTCACCCGGTCGGCGCCCTGGGTGCGCAGCGGTTCGGCGACGATGTCGCCCACGGGCATGCGCGGGTCGAGGGAGGCCATCGGGTCCTGGAAGACGATCTGGACGCGGCGGCGCAGAGCCTTGGTCTCCGTCGCGCTGAGCCCGCCGAGTCGCTGCCCGAACAGCTCGATCGTGCCGCCCTCGGGCCGGGCCAGTTCGAGGAGTTCGAAGAGCGTCGTCGACTTCCCGGACCCCGATTCACCGACGAGAGCAAGGGCCTCGCCGCGCCGGATGTCGAGGTCGACGCCGTCCACGGCGTACACGGTGCCGATCCGGCGCTTGAAGGCCGTGCCCTTGAGGACGGGGAAGGTCCTGGTGAGCCCGCGCACCTTCAACACCTGTTCCCCGACCGGTGGTTGGGGTGCGCGTGGGGCGTCGATCCGGGGTACGGCCGCCAACAGCTGTTTCGTGTACGGCTCTTGAGGGCGGGTGAAGACATCGACGGCCGTGCCCGACTCGACGACCCTCCCCTCGTGCATCACGGCCACCCGGTCGGCCGCCCCGGCGATCACACCGAGGTCGTGGCTGACGAGCAGCATCGCGGCCCCGGTCTCACGCTGGGCGGTGCGCAGGACGTCGAGCACCTGGGCCTGGATGGTGACGTCGAGGGCGGTGGTGGGCTCGTCGGCGAGGATGACGTCGGGGTCGTTGGCCATCGCCATGGCGATCATCGCGCGCTGGCGCATCCCGCCGGAGAACTCGTGCGGGAACGCCCTTGCCCGCAGGGCGGGTTCGGGTATCCCTACGAGGTCCAGCAGCTCGACAGCCCGTTCCAGGGCCTGTTCGCGGGAGACGTCCTGGTGGGCGCGTACGGCCTCGGCGACCTGGTCGCCGATCCGGTAGACGGGCGTGAACGCGGACAGCGGGTCCTGGAACACCATGGAGACCCGGCTGCCGCGAATCCGCGTGAGCTGCTTGTCCGAGGCACCCACGAGTTCCTGGCCGTCGAGCCGTACGGACCCTCTCACGACCGCGTTGCCCGGGAGCAGCCCGAGGACCGCGAGCGCGGTCGCGGACTTGCCGGAGCCCGACTCGCCGACCAGGCCGAGGACTTCACCCCGTTCGAGGGTGAGGCCGACCCCTCGCACGGCGGGCCGACCGCCGAAGTCGACGTCCAGATCGGTGACTTGGAGCAGCGGGCTCACCGGGAGGCTCCTTTCGCGGTGGGGTCCAGCGCGTCCCGCAGCCCGTCGCCCACCAGGTTCACCGCCAGCACGAACACGACCAGCAGTCCGGCCGCGAAGAAGAACATCCAGGGGTACGTCACGGCCGCACCCGTCCCGTCGGCGATCAGTGTGCCCAGCGACACGTCGGGCGGCTGCACTCCGAAGCCGAAGTACGACAGGGCGGTCTCGCTCATCACGGCGCCGCCGACCTGGATGGTCGCGTCGATGATGAGGAAGGAGGCGATGTTCGGCAGCACGTGCCGCCAGATGATCCGGAACGGGCCGACGCCCATGTACCGCGCGGCGCGCACGAATTCACGTTCCTTCAGGGAGAGGGTCATGGACCGCACGACCCGGGCGGTGATCATCCAGGCGAAGAGCCCGAGCAGTCCGACGAGGGCGAACCAGCCGCTGGAGTTCAGCCGGGGCGAGACGATCGCGATGATCAGGAAGGACGGGAAGACCAGCAGCAGATCGACGAAGAACATGAGCAGCCGGTCGGTCCACCCGCCGAAGTATCCGGCGCAGGCCCCGACGAGCGAGGCGAGCCCGGTCGACAGCACGGCGACGAGCAGCCCGATGATCAGCGACTTCTGCAGTCCGCGCGCGGTCTGCGCGAACACGTCCTGACCGATCCGGTTCGTCCCCCACCAGTGGTCGGCGTCGGGGGCGGCCCGCAGCGCGGTGTAGTCGATGTGGCTGTACGACCACGGGGTGACGTACGGCCCGACGAAGGCCAGCAGGAAGAGCAGCACCAGGACGACGGCTCCGGCGAGGGCGGTGCGGTTGCGCAGGAAGCGGCGCAGGACGACGGTGGCGCGGCCCGCGGGCGGAGCGGCGACGGGTGCCTCTTCTGCGATGACGGTCGTGGTCATGACGCCTGCCGGATACGTGGGTCGAGGGCCGCGTGCAGGATGTCCGCGAGGAAGCCGGAGCACAGCACGGTGACGGCGGCGAAGAGGTTCACGGCGACGACCGAGTTCACGTCGTTCTTGCCGATCGACGCCACGAACCACTCCCCCATGCCGTGCCAGCCGAAGATCGTCTCCGTGAAGGTGGCGCCGGTGAACAGCGCGAGGAAGCCGTACGAGAAGTAGGTCGACATGGGGATGAGCGCCGTACGCAGTCCGTGCTTGAGGAGGACCGTGCGCTGGGCGAGGCCCTTGGCCCGCGCGGTGCGCAGATAGTCCGAGCCGAGGACGTCGAGCATCGTGTTGCGCTGGTAGCGGCTGTAGCTCGCGACGGCGAAGAGGGCGACGGAGAGGGTGGGCAGCAGCAGGTGCACTGCCCGGTCCTCGACGACGGTCCAGAAGCCGCCGGTCAGGCCGGGGCTCTTCTCTCCCGTGAACTGGATCAGGTCCGTGCCGGTGGTCTGGTTGAACCAGATCGCGCCGGTCTTGAGGAGAATCGCCAGCAGGAACACAGGAGTCGAGAGCAGCGCGAACGAGGCGAGGGTGACGGCCCGGTCGCTGAACCGGTACTGCCGTACGGCCGTCCAGGCCCCGACGAGCACGCCCGCGACCGTGCCGAACACTGTCCCGGTGAGCAGCAGCCGCAGGCTGACCCCGAGTCGGCGGCCGAACTCGGCGTTGACGGAGGTGCCGTCGATGGTCTGCCCGAGGTCGCCGCGTACCGCGTGCCCGAACCAGCGCAGGAAGCGATGCGGGAGCGGGGTGCGGTCGTTGACGCCGATCTCGTCGAGATGGTGGTTCACCGAGGCCACGGGTATGGGCGGCTGCCGGCCGGCGTAGTACTCGCGCGGGTCGAGCGCGAGCGACGCCAGCAGGTAGGAGAGGCAGACGGCGGCCAGGAGCAACAGGGCGTAGTAGCCGAGTCGTTTGGCCAGGTAGGCAGGCACAGGAGAAATGGTCCAGGCCTCTTGTTGCCACATCATGAAGAGAACATGTCAGATGTCCAGGCGGTCTCCCCCGGGGGTCGTAGGCCGTTCTACGTTCGATGCATCCACCGATGACCACCGGCCTCACGAAGGACACCGACATGCGCCAACTCCCCGCCACGGCCTGGGTCGCCGCCACCGCGGCCACCGCGTTGCTGGTGACCGGTTGCGGCTCCTCGGACGACGGCAAACCCGTCGCGCAGCGGAGCGCGGCCCCGGCCGGCAGCCAGGCGATCAACGCCCGTCCGCCGAGCGACGTCGCGCAGGGCGGCACGCTCAAGCTGGCGATCTCGCAGTGGATCGCGGACTACAACCGCTACACCGCCAACGGCAACCAGGGCGACGCGACGGACATCAACGAACTGGTGGAGCCCCGGCTGTTCTGGGCGGACGCCCAAGGCGAGTCCCGCCCCGACACGGACTTCCTCCTCTCCGCCTCGGTGACCTCGACCAGCCCGCAGACGATCGTCTACAAACTGAACCCCAAGGCGAAGTGGTCCGACGGAAAGACCATCGGCTGGCGGGACTTCGAGGCTCTGTGGAAGGCGAACAACGGCACGAACAAGGCGTACGAGGCCGCCGACACCTCCGGCTACGAACAGATCAGCAAGGTCGAACAGGGCGCCGACGCCCACCAGGTCGAGGTCACCTACTCCACGCCGTACGCCGACTGGAAGCACCTCTTCAACCCGCTGCTGCCGGCCGCCGGGATCGACACCCCGGACAAGTTCAACAAGGGCTGGACCCAGCAGATCCCGATCACCGGGAACGCCTTCAAGATCTCCTCGTACGACAGGACGGCCCAGACCATCACGGCCGTCCCGGACCCCAACTGGTGGGGAACGAAGCCCAAGTTGGACTCGATCGTCTTCCGCGCCCTGGACTACTCCGCCTGGACGGACGCCTACCTCAACAAGGAGATCGACTCCGCCTCCGCGCTCCTGCCCGAGGACTACAAGCGGCTCTACAAGGCGGCCGGCACCGACATCCGCGTCGGCGCCCGCTGGGACGAGGTGCACATCGAGTTCAACGGCGCACGTGGCCCGCTCAAGGACGTCCGCGTCCGCCAGGCCCTCCAGCACGCCATCGACCGCAAGTCCATCGCCACCGCCTTCGGCAAGGACCTCCCCGTCCAACTCAAGCCGTACGGCAGCCACTTCTTCATGCCCAACCAGGCCGGCTATCAGGACAACTCCGGTACGTACGGCACGTACGACCTGAAGAAGGCGGGCGAACTGCTGGACGCGGCGGGCTGGAAGCTCCAGGGCGGCAAGCGGGTCAAGGCCGGCAAGCAGCTCACCCTCGGCTACACGCTCAGCGCGGGCTCCACCTCCGCACAGGTCGACCAGTCGGAGCTGGTGCAGGCCCAACTGGCGCAGGTCGGCATCAAGTTGAACATCGTGAAGGTGCCGTCGAACGACTACTTCTCCAAGTACGTCACGATCGGCAACTTCGATCTGACGAGCTTCCGCTGGGTCGACCAGATCTTCCGCTCCCAGGCGTACCCGATCTACCGCGAGCCGTCCGGCAGGAACCTCTACCAGAACTACGGCTCGGTCGGCTCCCCCGAGATCGACGCCCTGCTGAAGAAGGCCACCGAGACCACGGACACCACCGAGGCGAACAAGCTCTACAACGAGGCCGACGCCAAGATCTGGGCACTGGGCCACTCCATCCCCGTCTACCAGCGCCCCCAGGTCCTCGCAGTCCGCTCGACCCTCGCCAACTACGGCGCGAGCGGCCTCGCGGACGTCGACTACACGAAGGTCGGCTGGCTGAAGAAGTGACCTTCCGGCGGCAGATCGGCCGGCTTCGTGCCGATGCGGCGGAGACCTCGGACAGGTCTCCGCCGCATCGGTTCAGGCACGTTCGGACTAGCGGCGCCCACTGCGGCGGTCCGCGAGCCGGTGGACCGCCGCGATCAGCGTGTCCACTTCCTCGTGCGTGTTGTAGAAGGCGAACGACGGCCGGACCGTGGCCTCCAGGCCGTACCTGCGCAGGATGGGCTGCGCGCAGTGGTGGCCCGAACGCACCGCGATTCCCTCCTCGTTGAGGGCGGTGCCCACCTCGGCCGGCTCGTAGCCGTCCAGGACGAACGACACGATGCTCGCCTTGTTCGGAGCCGTGCCGACCAACCGCAACCCGGGCACGCACCGCAGGCCTTCGGTGGCGTGCTCGACCAGGGTGTGCTCGTAGGCGGCGATGTTCGGCAGGCCGATGCGTTCGACGTAGTCGATGGCAGCGGCCAGCCCCACCGCGTCGGCGATGTTGCCGGTGCCGGCCTCGAAGCGTCCCGGCGGCGGCTGGTAGCTGGACTTCTCGAAGGTGACGTCGGTGATCATGTTGCCGCCGCCCTCCCACGGAGGCATGTCCTCAAGGACCTCGCGCTTGGCGTAGAGGACGCCGATCCCGGTCGGTCCGAACAGCTTGTGCCCGGAGAAGACCAGGAAGTCCGCGTCCAACTCCCTTACGTCGATCGGGAGATGCGGGACCGACTGGGCCGCGTCGACCAGGACGCGTGCCCCGGCCCGGTGCCCGATCTCGATGACCTGCTCGACCGGTACGACGGTGCCGAGCGCGTTGGACATCTGGGTGACCGCGACCAGCTTGGTGCGGTCGGACAGCAGGGCGGTGTACTCGTCGAGCAGCAACTGCCCGGAGTCGTCGACCGGGATCACCTTGATCACCGCACCGGTCTGCTCCGCCAGCATCTGCCAGGGCACGATGTTGGCGTGGTGCTCCAGGTGGGAGATCACGATCTCGTCGCCCGCGCGGATGTGCGCGGGTCCCCATGCCTTGGCCACGAGGTTGATCGCCTCGGTGGTGCCCCGGACGAACACGATCTCCTCGGCGGAACCCGCCCCGATGAACCGGGCAACGGTCTTCCTGGCGCCCTCGTAGGCGTCCGTCGCCCGGGCCGCCAACTCGTGCGCCGCCCGGTGGATGTTGGAGTTCTCCCGCGAGTAGAACTCGACCAGCCGGTCGATCACTGCCTGCGGCTTCTGCGTGGTCGCCGCGTTGTCCAGCCAGATCAGCGGACGTCCGTTGACCAGCTCCGACAGGATCGGGAAGTCCCGCCGGACCGCCCGCACGTCGAACGCCGGGTGCGGGTCGAGCGGCAGGCCTGTCGGCACATCGGATACGTCGGGTTCCTGAACGAAGTAGTACGGCGCGGTCGTGGCTGTCAGCGGCTCGGGCTCGGGGAGGGGCGGCAGTCCGAGGTGCCCGAAGCCGGGAAGCTCCGGCGCCTGAGCGGGGTATCCGGGTGCCTCGGTGAGGAAGTAGTACGGCTCGGGGTTCGAGAGCTGGGCCGGTGCAGCGGGCGGGGGTACCGGGATCACCGGCGGGGCCGGCGGCTCCGGGGTGGGCGCCGCGACGCCGGGCGCGCCCAGCGCAGGAACGCTCGGCGCGTATGTGGCCGGGGCACTGGTCGGTGGCGGCCCGGAAGGCGGGCTCATTCCGGCGGTCGGCGCCGGGGGCGGCGGGTCCATGGCCGGGATACCGGTCGGCATCGGAGGCAGCGGGTCCGCGGTCGGCACGCTGGTGGGCGTAGAAGACAGCGGTGTCGCGGCCGGCAGACCGGTCGACGCCGAGGGAGACGGCGCCGTAGCCGACGGACCGGTCGGCACCGAAGGAGACGGGCCGGCAGCCGACGGAGGCGTCGGCACCGGAGGAGAGGGGTCGAAGGCCGGCAGACCCGTGGGCGTCGGCCATTGTGACGGGCTGTCGAGGACGGGAGCCGCCGTGTCCGCCGGCTGGCCGGGGAGTGCTCGGAAGAACTCCCCGGCCAGCCGGCTCAGCGTCTCCTCGTCCGGCAGCCACGCCGGAGCGGCTTCGTTACCGGTGGTTGGGGGCGTGGTCATGGTTACCGGTAGCTCGGGGCGTAGTCGTGGAACTTGTCCACCTCGACGTCGTCGAGCACGGCGAGCGCGTCCTCGGTGAGCACCGCGAGCGAGCAGTACAGGGAGATCAGGTAGGAGGCGATGGCGCTGCGGTCGATCTGCATGAAGCGCACCGACAGGCCCATCCCCTGCTCCCCGGAGAGCCCGGGCTGGAACAGTCCGACCACGCCCTGGCGCGACTCACCGGTGCGCAGCAGGATGAACTTGGTCTTGCCGTTCTCCAGCGGGACCTTGTCCGACGGGATGATCGGCAGGCCGCGCCAGGTCAGGAACTGCGAGCCGAACATGCTGACCGTGGCCGGCGGTACGCCTCGCCGGGTGCACTCCCTGCCGAACGCGGCGATTCCTTCCGGGTGAGTGAGGAAGAAGGCCGGCTGCTTCCACACCTTGGTGATGAGGGCGTCCAAGTCGTCCGGCGTCGGCGGTCCCGCCATCGTGGAGATCCGCTGTGTGTCCGCCACGCTGGCGAGCATCCCGTACTCCGGGCTGTTGATCAGCTCGCCCTCCTGGTGCTCCTTCACCGCCTCGATGGTCAGCCGCAGTTGCTGTGCGGTCTGGTTGTGCGGGCTGGAGTACAGGTCGGCGATCCGGGTGTGCAGGTCCAGGACCGTCTGGACGGCCTTGAGGCGGTACTCCCGGGGCTCCTGCGAGTAGTCGACGAAGGTGTCGGGCAGCGGCGACTCGTCGTAGTTGTCGCACTCGATGCGCACCGACTCGGGGTGGACGACCTTGTTCACCCGGTAGATGCCGGCCTCGACCGGCACCCAGGACATCAGGTGCACCAGCCAGCGAGGGGTGATGGAGCCCATCTGCGGAACGGTCTTGGTGGCGTTCGCAAGGGTCCGCGCCGCCTTGTCGCTCACCGACATCGATCGCGACGGTGGATTCACAGCCGTGGTCATACGACATGTCCTTTCCGCGCCCTGAGGCCGGGCACGCGTGTGGGGGTGAGGTCGCCGACGGGAACGCGTGCGGTCGAACTCTCTCGCACCAACTATCGATTCACCCTCGCAGCGACCCTGGTAGCGGTCCAATGCGTGTTTTCGAGGCTGTCATCGACGCGGGCTATGATTCGCAAATGATCGACTTGAGTCGGCTGCGGGTACTGGTGGCCGTCGCCCGTGAGGGTTCGATCACCGCGGCCGCCGAGTCGCTGCACTACGCGCAGCCGTCGGTGAGCCATCAACTCGCGAAACTCGAGGCCGAGGTCGGCGTACCGCTGTTGCAGCGGATGGGGCGCGGTATCCGGCTCACCGAGGCCGGTCGGCTGCTGGTGGACCGCGCCGAGTCGATCCTCGCGCAGGTCGAGTCGGTGCACGCCGAACTGGACGAGCTGGCGGGGCTGCGCACCGGCCGGGTCCGCCTGGCCGCCTTCCCCTCGGCGCTGGCCACCCTGGTGCCGCTTGCCGCCGCCCGTGTCTCCGCCCAACATCCCGGCATCGAGCTGACCTTGCGCGAAGCCGAACCGCCGGACGCGATCAACGCCCTGCGCAACAACGACGTCGACGTGGCGCTGGTCTTCGAGCACGGGGACCCACCCCAGCGCGATCGCCGCGACACCACGATGACCCCGCTTCTCGACGAGCCGTTGTACGTGGTCACCCCGGCGGACCGCTCCTGGGACGGCCCCCGCGCGGAGCTGGCCACCTACGCCGACACGCGCTGGATCGCCGGGTGCGAACGCTGCCGCGAACATCTCGTCGCGGCCTGCGGGCGGGCCGGTTTCTCACCGATCGTCGAGTTCGAGACCGACGACTACGTGGCCGTACAAGCGCTCGTCGCCGCCGGCCTCGGCGTAAGCCTGCTGCCTGGACTCACCCTCCTCGCCAACCGGAACCCCGGGGTCAGACTCCACCGAATCCCCGGCATGCGCAGACAGGTCGTGGCCGCCGTCTACGGCAAGCCGCCGGCGTCCCAGCCCGCGCAAGTACTCCTCGACGCCCTCAACGCGACCATCTCCGAGCCGGAATGGCCGTCCTGACGAGACATGCGGGTGCATGCGCAGGAGAACGGACCGAGCGCGGCGATCTTCCCGATCACCGCGCTCGCCGTACCGTACGGGTTTGGTCAGGCCGGTACCGGGTCCGGCTCCTTCGAGGGTTGGGCGGCGTCCGGACGCGCGGGTTGCAGCAGACGTTCCGCCAGGGGGCCGAAGATCAGGCCGATGGCCGCCCAGAGGATGAGCTGCGCGGCGACCGAGTAGAAGCGGAAGTCGAACAGCACGTCGGCGGGGAAGCCCGGGTAGACGATGGTGCCCTTGGAGTCGGTCAGCGGCAGCGGGGTCTCGGTGGCGTGGTTGCCGAAGTTGGCCTTGTTGTACGAGAGATGGCCGAGCTGCGGCAGGAGCAGCATGACGATCCCGATCGCGACCACGAACGCGGCGCCTGCCAGGAGTGAGGCGTTCCAGTTGCCGAAGCGTGCCTGGAGCCGCTTGCCGAGGTAGACGGCTCCGGCGAGGAAGGCCACGGAGCACACGATCATGATCAGATACAGGGCGCTGCGCTGCTGGATGGTCTCTTCGTGGCCGATCGCGGGCGGGTTGGCCGGGTACTTCAGGAACGGCACCAGATACATGCCGAGGAAGCCGCCACCGGCGACGAGAAGCGCCAGGTTACGGGCCCGCAGACCACCGGTGCGGCCCAGGCAGACGGTGTAGGCGACGGCGAACAGGGCGCCCATCGCCATGCCGAAGAAGATCATGCCGACGCCGATGCCTACGTTGGCCTGGATGGTCCGGCTGAACAGGTCGGGGTCGGCCGCCTCGACGGGCATGCCCGCCGCCTTGTCCAGGGCGTTCTGGGCGGCGTCACGGCCGCTCTCGTAGTCGATGGCCTTGGCGATCTGTGGTTCGGCGAAGATCCGCGCGAACACGAACGCGAGCAGGCCCGCCACTGCGCCGGCGATTATGCCGCGCAGGATGAGCTTCTTTTCCATGTCGAGTTGTCCGTACGTCCAGGTGCCGGCGGAGGGTCAGTGGCAGGGGAAGCCGAGGAAGTGGCGGGCGTCGTGGACGAACTCGTGGACGTGCATGTCGTTGCCGAACACCGACACGGCGCCCTGGTCGACACCGATGAAGTAGTAGACGGCCAGCGCGATCAGCGCGGTGCCGACCAGCCAGACGATCGACTTCGAGACCGGCAGGACAACCGGCGTGGACACCGGACGGGATGTGGAAATGCTGCTCAAGGTGAGCCCTCCTTCGGGATCGTGCGTCCCTTGCGTGTACGGGCGAGTGAGGGTTCAGTGTCTGACTCGCCCACCACCTTCCGGCGGCGGGCTCACAGTGGCGCGACCGTGCTGGAATTCCACCAGCTTCCTTATGCCATCACTACAGGGGGAGAGTACGGCGCGTCTCTCCAGGCCGTCAATCAGGCCCGTTCCCACAACCGGTTGGTGCTACGGCCCCGGTCACGGCGTATGAGGGGACGTCGGGTGGGTCAGCCGTAGGCGCACTGTTGGCATGGCAGGGGCGGCACTAGGCTGCTGCCGAGGCCCGAGTCCCCGGCCGCGCAGCCCAGTTGCTCCGCCCCGGGGAGACACGTGGTGCACGTGGGTCTCAACAGTGCCTCCGTGAGCCCTCGTTGGGCCGGAGCGGACATGACCGCCGGGCATCGACGGCGCCGCCCGGACGGTGACACGGCATCTGCACGGGCTGCCGCCCTCGATGCCCATTCCCGCAAGGAGTCCCTGTGACCACCACTGCGACCGCGCCTCCCGAGCCCACTCTCAGCGAGGAGTTCGGCAAGGAACTCGACCGGATCCGCTCCGAGATCATCGCCACACGCGGCGCCGCCGACGCCCGCTACATCCACACCGTGATCGCCACCCAGCGCGGTCTGGAAGCCGGTGGCCGGATCGCGCTCGCCCTCTCGCTGTTCCCACCCGCCTGGGTGGCCGGCACCGCCATGCTCTCGCTGGCCAAGATCCTGGAGAACATGGAGCTGGGCCACAACATCCTGCACGGCCAATGGGATTGGATGGGCGACCCGGCCATCCACTCCACGACCTGGGAGTGGGATTTCCTCACGCCCTCCGAGGCCTGGAAGCACACCCACAACAACCTGCACCACACCTGGACCAACGTCGTGGACCGCGATCGCGACCTCGGGTACGTCGTCTTCCGGATGAGCGCCGACCAGACCTGGCGCCCGCGCCATCTCGCCCAGCCCCTCTACAACTTCGTGCTCGCACCACTCTTCGAGTGGGGCATCGCGCTGTACGACCTGGAACCCGATGTCGTCGCCGCCGGCCGCAAGTCGTGGCGCTCCTTCCTGGATGACGTGAGCGGGTTTCTCACCAAGGCGGCCCGCCAACTCGCCAAGGACTACGTGGTCTTCCCGTTGCTCGCCGGGCCCTCCGCACTGCCCTGCCTGCTCGGGAACCTCACCGCCAACACAGTGCGGAACCTGTGGACCCACACCATCATCTTCTGCGGCCACTTCCCCGGCGCCGTCCAGACCTTCACCGAGGAACGCATCGAGGGCGAGACCCGCGGCGAGTGGTATCTGCGCCAGATCCAGGGCTCCGCCAACATCGAGGGCGGTCCCCTCTTCCACATCCTCAGCGGCAACCTCGGCCACCAGATCGAGCACCACGCCTTCCCCGACCTGCCCAGCAACCGCTACGCCGCAATCGCCCCGCAGGTGCGCGAACTCTGCGCGAGGTACGGCATCCCGTACGTCACCGGTCCGTTGTGGCGGCAGTACGGCTCCACTTGGGGCCGGATACTCCGCTTCGCCGTGCCCACAGGCTGAACTGCCCATACGGTCCGGCCTTGTTGCCGGGACTTAGAGAGCAAGGGTGACGGGACCAGCGGCGCCATTCACGCAGGTCTGGATCAACTCACCCGGTTCACCGTGCAGTTCACCGGTCCGCAGATCACGGACACGACCATGAAGCAGCGGAGCGAGGCAGCCGAAGCAGATCCCCCGGCGGCATCCGTACGGCATCACCACACCCGCCGCCTCCCCGGTCTCCAGCAGGGACACGGCTGCGTGGGCCTCGACACCGCTGCGCTGGAACCGGACCCGGCCGCCCGGCGCGTCCGAGTCCCGCGGCAGCACGGGCGTCAGCCGGAAACGCTCCACCCGCAGCCGCTCACCGGCACCGGCCGCCGCCCAGTACCGCTCCAGTGCGTCGAGCAGCCCGTCCGGACCACAGGCCCAGGTCTCACGGTCGTACCAGTCCGGGCAGAGCGCACTCAGTTCCTCCGGAACCAGCCGACCGCCCGAACCCGTGTACCGCGCGCGGACAGTCAGCCAGGGCAACTCGGCCGCCAGTCCGGCCAGTTCGTCGCGGAAGAGGAACTGGTCCGGCCCCGGCGCGCTGTGCAGGAGTACGACATCGGGGCCGGGCCCGGAAAGGCGACGGCGCGCCAGTGTGCGCAGCATTCCCATCACCGGGGTGATGCCGCTGCCCGCCGTGACCATCAGGATCGCCGGCGGCAGCGGCCCCTCCGGCAATGTGAACTCGCCCTGCGCCGGGCCGAGTCGGAGCACCGTACCGGGACGGGTCCGGTGCGTCAGATGTGGAGAGACCCGACCGTCGGGCTGCTCCTTGACCGTGATCGTCAGCGTCCGCGCCGGTGCGTCGGCGGGTGAGGTGATCGAGTACGTACGCCAGTGCCGTACGCCGTCGATCTCCACCCCCACCGGCAGGTACTGCCCGGCCCGGTGCCCCGCCCAGCCGCGCCCCGGACGGATCTCAGGCGTGGCCGCCCCCGCGCACTCCGGCCGCACGGCGACCACCCGGCCCGCGGGGTAGCGGGCGGAGAGCAGCGGGTCGATCAGGCCGAGGTAGTCGTCCGGCGCGAGGGGAGTCGCGAGAGGACTCACGAGGGCACCCACGAACCGACCCGCCACGGTCAGTGCGCGGCCGCCGCCACGGTCGGTGAGTGCGGTGAGAGCGGCGAAGGTATCGGTCAACGACCGCCGTCCGAGAGCC
Organism: Streptomyces xylophagus; assembly: GCF_000716435.1. Lineage (GTDB taxonomy): Bacteria > Actinomycetota > Actinomycetes > Streptomycetales > Streptomycetaceae > Streptomyces > Streptomyces xylophagus. The sequence continues at coordinate 513,712 of NZ_JNWO01000001.1, read as the reverse complement.
AGTTCGCGCAGATCCGGCATGGGCAGGAACCTCTCTCGCCACAGGGCACACACGGGAGTCGAGTTCGACCGAAGCCCCGCCTTCGCGGCTACGCACCTACGGTCGCACGTCAGGAAGATCCGTTGGGCTCTGTCACACGGGTGGCGTAGTCACATGGCGTGCCGGCAGACAGCCGCTTACTACTGGACAGGATCAACTTGTTCATCGCGCTTCGGGGGGCGATAGCAGGATCAGCCTCTTCATGGAGCCGAGCATGACCACCCGCTCTTTCTCGCCCAGCCCGGACCAACCCGACATACCTCGCGACGGCGCGGCTGACCCGCTCATGCCCGCCGCGGGCGAGTACACCGATCCGATGCACGGCCTGGTGCATGCCGCCGTGGCCGACCGGCCCCTGGAAGAGGTTCTCCAGCTCATCACCTTGCTGGAGCAGTCACCGAAGTACGCCCAGGCCACCGTCGACGCCCTGCGCGCGGTCGGTGTGGACCGGTCCGTGGAGGACGTGACGCGCCTCGTCACGCTGCTGACCCAGCCGCCGCGCAATCCCGACTGCGCCGACGAGGCGATCCGCGCCGCGGCCGAATACCGGCCGGTGGAGGACGTCACCCGGCTGATGGCGCTGCTGCACCGGGCGCCACTGGAACCGCACTGCGGCGAGGAGGCGGTACGGGCCGCGGCGAGCAGGCCCGTCGAGGAACTCGTCCTGCTGATCGGCCGCCTGTCCGAGGAACAGAGCGCACCCGTCCGTGTCCCGGCAGTGGAGGCTGATCAGTCCGTCACTCCGGTGTCGCAGGAGCCCGGACCAACCCCGGAACGCGCGGGCGGCGGCCGTACGACTCCTCAGCACCGTCCACGACGTCCGCGCACCGCTCCCCCTCTCTGGCCGAGGCTGATCGCGGCGGTGGCGCTCGTCCTGTGCGGGCTGTCCTACTTCCCGCTGCACCGCGACGGAGCCTCCGGCGCCGCCTACGGGTCCGCGCTCGGCGTCTCGGTCCTGTGCGTCCTGCTGGCACCGGCGCTCGTGCTCCACGGCAGCCTGCCCGTGCTCGCCGTGTCCGTGGTGGTGCCGACGGCGCTGGCGGCGATCCAGTTGTTCGACGGGCGGTTCCATTCGACGCGTCTGTCCGAGGCGCTGCGGATCACTGCCGCGCCGTCCTGGTTCGCGGGGCTGATGGCCGTCCTCGCCGCGCTGGCGGCACTCACGGCCCTGCTCGCGCTGCTCGCCACACGAAGGTTCGGCAGGCATCTCGACTTGCCCGACCCTCCGCATGACCTGCCGCTGGCCGAGGTCGGTCAAACGCCTCTGTAAGGTCGGCAACCCTCGTACGACGGCCTCCGCTCAGCCGGAGCGGGGGCCCACGTTCGGGCTCAACGAGTGGTGGCGGCCGGGCTGTTCACGGCGCCGCCGGCGGACGGCACGGCCGATGCCGAGGTCTCGGGGCTGGAACTGGCGCTGGGGCTCGCGCCGGTACCGGAGCTGGTCTCCGGCGCCGCGCTCGCGGCCGGTGAGGTGGCGCTGTCCGTCTGTGATCCCGCGCCGCTGGACGTGAGCGGCGTGGGTGTCGGGCTGTGTGCGGGAGCGTGGGTGCCGGCCGAGCCGCCGCCCAGCGACGTTCCCGTGCCCGATTCGTTCCTGACCGCGGCCGATACCGGCTTGCCCATGATCAGTTCTCCCGCGGTCACCGTGACCATCGCCAGGGCGAACACCAGGCCTGTCGCCAGGGCGTACTTCTTCCATCCGATGGACTTCCAGAAGGAGCCGCCGGTCCGATAGGTGGTCACCGACTCGTCTTCTGAGGGGGCGCCGGGCGGTGTCGCGTCACCGGCCGAGGCGTCGGCCGATAACCCGAACGCGGCCCGGGCGTCCGCGCGTTGCAGCGCCCGCTCCTCACTCGGAGTCACCGCCATCGCCACCGACGGCACCCGCCTGCGGATCCCCTCGCCCGTCCGCCGGAAGGCGTGCTGGAAGACCGCGGCGCCGGTGGTCGCGCTGGTACTGACCACAGCGGCGCCGATGATCGTCCCGGTCACTCCCAGCAGGGACGCCAGCACCGCGCCCACCACGGTGGCAAGCGCACTCGCCACCACCTGCACAGCGGTCAGATCGAGCACCTTGCGTTTCGGCGCCTTCTTCTTGTCATCTTTTGTGGGGCTCTCCATCAATGTCCTTCAATATCCTTTGACAGTTCCGGAGCACGACAGCCATCGACGAGGCATGTGCACAGGGACGACTGCCCGGCTCGCGGTGTTTCACCTCACTTCCGGGCAAGCGTCTCGGTGAACGGGGTCACAGGACGTTCCTGGCGTTCGCCGTCCACGGTGATGTCGACGGCCTCGTTGTAGAAGGCGAGGAGATCCTTGACGGCGCCCACGGCGGGCAGCGGCTCCGGGTAGCTCCAGACGATGTTCGGCGGAACAGCGGGAGCGCCGGCCTCGTCCCGCCACGACCAGTACGTGGCGGTCCCCTTGTAGGGGCACCCGGTGCTGTGGTCGGTCGGTTCGAACAGGTCCAGGCGGACGTCCTCGCGGGGGATGTAGTACCGGGTCGGCAGGCCGGTCTCGAAGAGGAGGACCGGGCGGTGGGTGTCAGCGACGACCGTGCCGTCGATCTCGACCCGGACGTGGCGGCTGCCGAGGAGGGCGTCGACCCGTTTGTGCGGGTCGCGGGGGTGGATGAAGATCTCTTCCTCCTCCTCGTACCAGTGGTCCAGGCCCCGGCCGACCCGCCGGAACCACTCGAAGGAGATGTGCCCGGCGAGGTCGTCGGCGGGGAAGGTCCAGGCCGCGTTCTCCACCAGCACGCCGTCGACTTCGAGGTCGTAGAAGATCTGTGATCCGGTGTGTGTGCCGGTCGGGGGGTTCTTCGCCGGGTGGAGCAGGTCCTGGCGGACCTCGTCGTGCGGGAAGGCGTACAGCGGTACGGGGACTCCGGGCTCCCACACGAGGACGGGGTGCCTGCTGTCCACGACGGTGACGTCGCCCTTGCGGCCGCGTACCCAGCGTGGGCTCGGCTCCCAGAGGAGGCCTTCGGGAGTGGTCCTGACGTCTCGTGCGGTGGGGAATGTGCTCATGAACGGCTCTCCTTCGGGCTGCTCTGATGCCGTCATTCCATTAAGGCGCAACGTCATTCCGTTGACGCGCAACAACCGGCGGCGGCCGGCCAGTGTCCGAACACGCGTTTCCTTGCCAGCTCTCGCCGGTGGCAGGTTCACTGGTCGGGTGCCGACCTTCGCCACCACGCTGACGGGCTTCTGGCCCTCGCGTCGTGTCTACGTTTTCGACGTGTTCTGTTGCCGTGCGCCGTCTCCGACCCCCGCACGGCACCGTCAGGAACACACGAGAACCGAGGTCCACCATGTCCGTGACCGATGAACTGCTGGCCAACAACGCCCGGTACGCCGAGACCTTCTCCGGCCCGCTCCCCCTGCCTCCCGCCAAGCACCTCGCCGTCGTGGCCTGCATGGACGCCCGGCTGAACGTGTACGCGATCCTCGGCCTGAACGACGGCGAGGCCCACGTCATCCGCAACGCGGGCGGTGTGATCACCCAGGACGAGATCCGCTCGCTCGCCATCAGCCAACGGCTCCTGGGCACCGAGGAGATCATCCTCATCCACCACACCGACTGCGGGATGCTGACCTTCACGGACGACGGCTTCAAGGCCGCGATCGAGGAGGACACCGGTATCCGCCCGTCCTGGGCGGCGGAGGCCTTCGGTGACCTCGACACCGACGTCCGGCAGTCGATCGCCCGCATCAAGGCGGACCCCTTCGTCGTACACAAGGACCGCGTCCGGGGTTTCGTCTTCGACGTGGCCACCGGAAAGCTCAACGAGGTCAACTGACGGCCCATTTGACCGCGAGGAACGCGCTCACGTCGACGCCCCGGAGTGGGTTCGGCGTGAGCTGCGGGCCTGTACACAATTCCGACAAGAACCTGTCACACGCGGAGCGGAATCCCTCGCCGGGCGACCGGGGTTGGCACTGGCACGACCTCATGACGAGGCCGAGCCTCGTGCGACGAAGGAGTGACCATGACCGTTGACCTCGCTACGGCGGATCTCCAGGCCTTCACCCAGGAGTGGCTGGAGTGGTATCGCGGGCAGGAGGAACGGTTGGCCGCTCCGCACGGGTTCCTGGCGATCACCGGTCTGCACTGGCTCGAGGACCGGCCGCAGCGGTTCCCGGACGCGCCGGGCGCCTGGTGGACCGACGCCGACGGGGTCGCCGTAGCCCTGGACGACGGCGAGGAACTCGTCGTGGCGGGAACGCCGGTGCGGGGTGAACACCGCTTCGGGATCCTTCCCGAGCGTGGCGGTGTCGAGGCGGTCTGGGGTGATGCCGTGATCGAGGTGGCCAAGCGCGGCGGATACGACATCGTGCGACCCCGGCACCCGGACGCGCCGTTGCGCACCGCCTTCGCCGGTACGCCTGCCTACGCGCCCGATCCCCGTTGGGTGGTGCGGGGACGCTACACGGCCTTCGACACGCCGCGTCCGACGACCGTGGGTGCCGCCGTCGAGGGGCTGGAGCACGTGTACGACGCGCCGGGCCGGGTCGAGTTCGAGTTGGACGGGCGCCCGCTGGCCCTGACCGCGTTCCCTGGGCGTGGCCCGGGCGGGCTGCTGGTGCTCTTCACCGACGCCACCTCCGGGGTGACCACCTACGCCGCGAACCGGGCCCTCGCGCTCGCCCCGCCGGACGCCGACGGCACGGTCGTCCTGGACTTCAACCGTGCGACGAACCTGCCGTGCGCCTACACCGACCTGGCCACCTGCCCGCTCCCGCCGGCGGAGAACCGACTGCCGGTGGCCGTCGAGGCCGGGCAGAAGACGCCTCGGGAGCGCGGCGGGGTCTGACCCTCGCACCGGCTGCGCCCAGGACACCGGCGGGTCTTGGGCGTCGGGCCGGACATCGGTGCGGTACGGACCGCTTCACCCCTTTGACAACCATGCGCGCCCCCAAGCCGTCCCCATGGCAGCAGGGGCGCTGGAATTCGGCCACTGGCGCCGTTCGGTGCGCGAGGGGTTGGCGAAGGACCCACCGCCCCCGCCGGACCCCACGCTCGGGCCGGTGCTGGTCCACCCGGTCGCCAAACACCCCCTAGATATCGTCCACGGGCGCGGTGGCCACCGTGCACAGGGCGACGGTGGGCACCTCGGCCTCGGGTCAGCCTGCCTGTCGGTGGTCCGTCGTGGAGCGGTGGGTGAGAGGGGCGCGCAGGTCCAGGTGCTCGCGCAGGGTCGTACCGGTGTATTCGGTGCGGTAGACGCCGCGTTCCTGGAGTGCGGGGACGAGCAGGTCGACGATGTCGTCGAGGCCGTCGGGGATCAGGTACGGCGTGACGTTGAAGCCGTCGACGGCGCCGTGCCGGACGAAGTGGGCGAACTTGTCCGCCAGGCCGGCCGGAGTGCCGACGTGGCCGCGCTGGGGGCCGAGCGCGATGACGGTCTCGCGCAGCGACCACCGGTTCGCGTCGGCCTTCTCCCGCCATTCGGCGACCACTTGGCGGGGGTCGACGATCCGCCGCGCGCCGAAGGAACCGTCGTTCTCGGCGACGACCGGGTCCTCCTTGGGCAGTGGCCCGTCGGCGTCGCGGCCGGAGAGGTCGAGGCGCCACAGGAGTCCGGCGATGCCCAACGCGGTTGCGGGGGTGACCTGTTGGAGGCGGATCCAGCGCTTCTTCTCCTGGGCCTCCTCCTCCGTGGCGCCGATGATGATCTCGGTGCCGGGCAGGATGCGCAGGTCGTCGTCGGGCCGGCCGACGGCCCGCAGTCGGCGCCGGAGGTCGTCGGCGAAGGCGAGCGCGTCGTCGAAGTCGTTGCCGTGCGCGGAGAAGATGACGTCGGCGTTGCGGGCGGCGAAGTCCCGGCCCTCGCCGGAGTCCCCGGCCTGGAAGATCACCGGGTGGCCCTGGGCGCTGCGCGGCAGGGTGGGTGCGAGGTCGACGTCGAACTGCGGTCCCTGGTGGCGGACTTGGCGTACGGCACCGAGTGCCGCCCAGGCCGGGGCGCCGGCCGAGCCGGAGACCACGCCGTCCTCCCAGCTGTCCCAGAGCGCGCGGGCGACGGTGAGGAACTCCTCGGCGCGCCGGTAACGGTCGGCGTGGTCGAGGTAGCCGCCCCGGCGGAAGTTGGCACCGGTCCAGGCGTTGTCGGTGGTCACCACGTTCCAGCCGGCGCGGCCCTCGGAGAGCAGGTCGAGGCCGGACAGGCGGCGGGCGAGGTCGGCGGGTTCGTTGAAGGTGGTGTTGGAGGTGCTGACCAGGCCGATGCGGTCGGTTACGGCGGCCAGCGCGGCGAGTTGGGTGAGGGCGTCGGGCCGACCGGCGACGTCCAGGTCGTGGATCAGTCCGTCGACCTCGCGCAGCCGCAGCCCCTCCCCCAGGAAGAACGCGTCGAACAGGCCCCGTTCGGCGGTCTGCGCCACGCGCCGGAAGTTGGCGGGGTCGATCTGGGAACCGCTGGCCGGGTCGGACCAGATGGTCCAGTGGTTGACGCCCTGGAAGAAGACGCCCAAGTGGAGTTGGGCATCGGGGCGGGGGACGTCGAGGGGGTCGGTGCGGGTCATCGGGCGTCCTCCTGCGCTGCCGCGGCGGCGTAGCGGTTGGCGGGCCGGTCGAGGCCCAGGTGGGTGCGCAGGGACGCGCCGGGCAGCGGACGGACGGCGTGCCGCCGCTCGAAGAGGTGGGGCAGGACGAGCCGGGACAGCTCCGGAAGGTCCTCGTCCAACACGAGCGGATGCAGGCGCACTCCGTCGACCACACCCCTCAACTCCCCCAGCAGCGCGGCGAGTCCGGCGGCGGAGCCGATGTGGCGCAGCCGTCCCCGGTCGCTCCAGGGCGCATGCCGCTCGAGGTCGGCGACGCGTTCCTCGGCCGTGGCGTCAGCGGTGTCGAGGGCGACCTCAACCTCCGCGAAAACACGCGGAGTTCCGGCGGTTGCGGCGCTCGCGCCGACCGCCGCGAGGTCGCGGCCCTCGACGAGGGCAATGTCGAGTTGCCCGGCGGGTACGCGGTCGGGTTGGCCGAGCACGACGAGTTGGCCCTGCGGCGGACGCGGCACGATAGCTGGACCCTTCACCGCGTAGGTGTCGCCGGTGAAGTCGACGTAGTGGAGCCGGTCGCGGTCGAGGTAGCGGCTGGTGGCCACGGACCGGATGACCGCGTCGTCCTCCCAGGAGTCCCAGAGCGCGCGGACGACCTCGACGCCGTCACGGGACTCCAGGGCGCGGGCTTCAGCCCCGTCAACGAGCGGACGGCCCCACACGGATGCCGCCTCGGCACGCGTCTCCTCGCTCACCACCCACCCGGCACGCCCGACCGAGATGTGGTCGAGGGACGCCAACTGGCTTGAGACATGGAAGGGTTCGGCGTAGGTGAGCGGCACGACCGGCGCGACGCCGACGACGCTCGTGGACGCGGCGATGAACGCGGCCCGCTCCACCGCGCCGATACGACCGACCGCGTCGGGCGTGGCGCCGGGCGGGAGCGCGCCGTCCTCCAGGGTGAGCAGCGTGAACCCGGCGTTCTCCGCGCCGGCGGCGACGCGGGCCACCCGGCGCGGGGTCAGCAGGTGGTCGGGCGAGTGGGCGGAGCGGCGCCAGGACGCGGGATGCGCGCCGTCGCCGTCGATTTCGAGGGCGAGCCGCAGGGCGGGGCCGGACATGGGTGTTCCTTCCGAGGGCACGACGAGACGGCCGGCCCGACGGGCCGACGCGGGTCAGGGGCGCGCGGAAGGACAGACGGCGGAGGCGGTACGGCAGTAGTCGACATGCCGCCGGATGATCAGCCGCGTACCCGCGTCGGCACCGTGGGGTGCGTCGCCGTGTACGCGCATCGGGGCCTCCACCTGTCCGGGAGCGGTCGCTTCAACTTACGTCGTCGCCCCCGGAAGATGTCAAGAACATTAGATGTACGCGCATGAGACTGTGCGGCGTCTGATGAAAGCGACCGTCCTGCTCATCCTGGCGCCTACTGAGCGGTGTCGGGTGCGGCGAGGCCGAGTTCGCGCTCACCGAGGGAACGGAAGGAGCGCTCGACGTCCGCGTCGAAGACCTCGGCGAGTGTGGGCGGCGACCACTGCGGATTCCGGTCCTTGTCGATGATCTGAGCCCGGATGCCCTCCACCAGGTCGGGGGCGGACAGCGCGTGACAGGACACCCGGTACTCCTGGTCCAGCACGTCCTCCAGTGCGCCCAGTCGCCGGGCCCGGCGGAGCGCGGCCAGGGTGACCTTGAGGGAGGTGGGCGACTTGGTCAGCAGCGTCTCGGCCGCTTCCTTGGCCGCGCTGTCGCCGTGGTCCAGCAGGCGCCCGACGATCTCCTCGACGGTGTCGGCGGAGTAGCAGGCGTCGATCCAGGCCTGCGCGGCGGCGAGTTCACCGGGCGGAGCCGGTCGTACGTACCGGTCCAGGACCTCCCGTACCGGTGCCTGGGCGAGGCCGTCGAGCAGCGCCGGCAGGGACTGCGACGGTACGTAGTGGTCGGCGAGGTCGCACAACAGGGCGTCGGACGCGCCGACTTGGGCGCCGGTCAGCGCCAGGTGGGTGCCGAGTTCGCCGGGGGCGAGGGCGAGGAGATACGTGCCGCCCACGTCCGGTACGAAGCCGATGCCGGTCTCGGGCATGGCGACCCGCGAGCGTTCGGTGACGATGCGGAAGCTGCCGTGCGCGGAGATGCCGACTCCGCCGCCCATGACGATGCCGTCCATGACGGCGACGTACGGCTTCGGGTAGCGGGCGATGCGGGCGTTGAGCCGGTACTCGTCGCGCCAGAAGGCGGCCGACGCCGATCCGTCCCCGTCGCGCGCGTCGTCGTGGATGGCACGGATGTCGCCGCCCGCGCACAGCCCCCGCTCCCCCGCGCCGCTGATGACGACGGTCTCGACGGCCGGGTCGTGCTCCCAGTCCGTCAGCGCCTCGTCGATGCGGCGGACCATGGTGTGGGTCAGGGAGTTGAGGGCCTTGGGGCGGTTGAGGGTGAGGTACGCGGCACGTCCCTCGGTACGCAGGAGTACGGAGTCGTCGGTGCCGGCGCGCATGGGCTTGTCGGTTCCTTCCAGGATCTGGTGGACCCGCGGGTCCCGGACGATCTTCTCGATACCGTAATCGCTCGGGAGGCCGTGGCGGACGCCCGCAGAACCGACGTGGGGAAAAGGGTTGGCAGCGATGGCGACCGGGCTGCTAATTTGCCGTAGGCCGTGATGACGCACGAGGAGGTGAGACCCATGAACGCTGTATCCCTGTGGGTGCTCCCCCTCTTCTCCACGGTTGTGCCAGTGACATAGGTGTCGCCGGGAGCGCCTCCGCAACAAGGCGATCCCGAAAGGCAACGACCATGAATTCTGAGCACTTTCATTTCACCGCGGAGACCACGTCGAGTGGTGTCATCCAGCACGACTTCACCATGGGTGAGGTCACCGGCGCCCTCTGGTCGCCCGAATCCGGTGCCGACCGCGCGCCCCTGGTACTGATGGGCCACGGCGGCGGCAACCACAGGAAGTCACCGGCGATGGTGGGCCGTGCCCAACTCCTGGTGGCCGACGGCGGTTTCCATGTCGCCGTCATCGACGCTCCCGGCCACGGCGGCCGACCCCGCACCGCCTACGACGAGTCGGAGATCGCCGCGATGCAGCAGGCGATGGCGTCGGGCGCACCGGTCGGCGAGATCGTCGTCCGGTACAACTCACACCTGGCGGAGCGCGCCGTACCGGAGTGGCGGGCGGCCCTGGACGCCCTCCAGAAGTTGCCGGAGATCGGCGCCGACGGACCCGTCGGCTACTACGGCCTGAACATGGGCACCGCGATCGGCGTTCCGCTGACGGCGGTCGAACCCCGGATCACCGCCGCGGTGTTCGGCCTCCACTGGCCCGAGGCCCTGGCGGAGTACGCCCGGCAGATCACCGTTCCGATCGAGTATGCGCTCCAGTGGGACGACGAATTCATCCCGCGCGAGTCCGGTCTCGCGTTGTTCGACGCCTTCGCCTCGAAGGAGAAGTCGTTGCACGTCAACTCGGGCGCGCACAAGGAACTGCCCAGGTTCGAGGCGGAGAGCGCGGTCCGGTTCTTCGCCCGCCATCTCGTCCGGGAGGTGCCGACACCCGCCTGACCTGACCGGCACCGGGCGCTAGGCCGTCGAGGGCGCTCCGGCGTCCTCGACGAGGTCCAGCCCCGTCATGAGCTCGGCGAAGGCGCGGGCAGCGGTGGGGGAAGAGAAGAGCCGGTCGAGTCGGGCGCGGGCCAGGCCGCGCCGGAACGGGCCGGAGTCGGTGGCGTCGCCCGCGTCGTGGAGCATGCGGGTCATCCAGTGGGAGAACTCCTGGTCGTTCCAGACGCGGCGCAGGCAACGCTCGGAGTACGTATGCAGGGCTGTGTCGTCGTGGTCGTGGACGGAGTCCCGTACGGCTCGGGCGAAGAGATCGGCGTCGTAGAGAGCGAGGTTCATGCCCTTGCCACCCATCGGGGAGACGATGTGGGCAGCGTCGCCAACGAGGAAAAGGCGGCCGTACTGCATCGGGTCGTGGACCAGGCTGCGGAGCCGGAAGATCTCGCGGTCGGTGATTGGGCCGGAGACGAGGGCCGGGTCGCCGAGGCGGGTGCACAGCGCGTCCCAGACGCGGGCGTCGGACCAGGCGTCGGGGTGGTCGTCGGGCGAACACTGGAGGTAGTAGCGGCTGGTGTACGGGCCCCGCGGGAAGTGGGCGGCGAAGCCCTGCGGGCTCACGGCCAGGAGCGGGTGGGCCGGGGGCGGGGCGTCGGCCAGCACCGTCAGCCAGCCGATGCCGTGATCGAAGGCGTACGGCGTGAGGGCTCCGTCGGGGACGGCGGTGCGGCTGATGCCGTGGTCGCCGTCGCAGCCCGCGACGTAGGTGCAGGTGATCGTACGGAGGGTGCCGTCGGCGGTGCGGTAGCGGACGGTCGGGTGATCGCCGGTCAGGTCGTGCAGGGAGACGTCCGCGGCCTCGAAGCGCAGGTCGCCGCCGTCCTCGAGGTAGGCGGCGGTGAGCTTCTGGACCAGCATCTGCTGGGGGCAGAGGCGGGCCGTAGGTCCTTCGGAGCCGTCGTAGTCGGTGACCAGATGGGTCTCGCCGTCGACCCGGAGCTCCAGGATGCCGTCGTGCGGGACGCCGCCCAGGACGCGGTCGGCCAGCCCCCAGGAGTCGAACATGCGCACCGCGCGGGTCTCGACGATGCCGGCGCGCTGGCGTTGTGCCACGTACTCGCGGGTCTGGCGTTCCAGGACGACGCAGTCGATCCCGCTGCGCCGCAACAGGTTCGCGACGGTCAGACCGGCCGGGCCCGCGCCGATCACCACCACGGTCGTGGATTCCGGTGACGTGCTCAACTCCCCTGCACTGTCGGCCACTTGACCACCTCCGGAGTCACCCTAACCGAGCGGGTCAGGCAGGCGGATCTGTTTCGGATCGTACGGACGGGGCACCCGGTCGCGCAGTCCAGTGCTTCAGCAAGTAGGCACGGTCCCTTCCCGGTTCCTCTCCCGCGAGGAGTGTCATCGTGCCCCTACCCTGCTCCGCCCCCTCGAACCGGCGGACGTTCGCCGTCGCTTCGCGCCAACACCCGCCCGGTACAAGGGAGTTGGTGTCTTGATGAAACGCTGGGGCGGCGTTCCCCTGAAGATCGGCACGACCGGGTTCGTGGTGCTGGCGGCCGACGACGCGGCGATCGTCGGCGCGGAGTTGGTGTACCGGCCGGACGACTGCCTGGCGGTACGCCTGGTGCTGCTCGGCCCCGACGGCATGCGGGTCACCTGGATCTTCGCCTGGGAACTGCTCGCGCTGGGCCTGATGTTCCCGGTCGGCGACGGAGACATCGCCGTACGACCCGCGCCCGGCCCGATCGCGGGCGTCGAGGTGGCCCTCGTCTCCCCGTCCACCGCACGGGTGTGGCTGCCCGTGGGGGATGTCGCGGACTTCGTGCGGAAGGTACGGAAGAGGGTCGGCCGCGACATTCGCGGTATCGCTCCCGCGCTCGACCAGGAACTCGCCGCGATCACGAGCGAGGCGTAGGAGGAGCGGGGAGCGCGCGAGGTGACGCGTCGTCACGTCCTACGACGCGTCCGGGTCCCAGGCCAGCAGCAGGTCGAAGAGACGCCGGTCGCCGTCGCCTTTCAGGGAGCCCACCGGAATACGGCCGTACAGGGCCAGCACCAGCTCACCGGCCGTGCCCTGCACGGAGGCGTCGGCAGCGGTGGTGGGCGTGGGGAGCGGGGTCGCCCGGACGCCGTCCGCGGCGAGCGAGAGGCTCCAGGATCGGCCCTCGGTGGCGTGGAACTCGACGACGGCGGGCTCGTACGGCCAGGCGTGCGGCCCCGCGCAGCAGGTGGACAGGAACTCGTCGACACCGTCGAGTGCGGCCTCGGCCGGCAAGGGCTGCGGGGCGCCCACGGTGAGCTGCGCGTCGTAGGTGTGGACCGTCGCCTCCTGGACCTGGTGCCGGGCGACGGCACCGCTGGTCTGCGGCGACTGCGATCCGCCCCACCACGTCCAGCAGCCGCGATCCGGGCCGGACTCTCGCAGCGCGCTCAGCAGTAGCTCCGTCGACTCGGCCGACCAGGCCAGCAGTGCCTCACGTTCCTTCGGCGGGGCGGCCGCGGCGATGCCCGCCGGGGTCGCTGTGGGCGGAGCGTCGGCGGGTCCCGCGGCGACGGTGGCGGCCCAGCGGCGGTGCACCCCGCCCAGGTGCACCACCAGGTCCAGCAGCGTCCACTCGGGGCAGGTCGGCACCTGCGCGTCGAGGCCGGTCGCGGAGGCGACCGCGGCCCGGAACGCGACCGACCGCTCGTCGATCAGCCGCAGCAGGACAGGGAACTCCACAGTCTGTGTCACGTCGACTGTCTACCACCGTGCCCCGACCGCCCGACAACGAATTTCACTTCCCGGCACCCCAACAGTCAGTCTTCGAGGGCCTGTTGGACCGTCGGGTGGCAGGCGATGAAGCCGTCGATGCCGACGAGTTGGATGATGCGCAGCACGGACGGAGTGGCGCCGGCCAGTCGCAGCCAGCCGCCCGTCTCAGCGAGAGCGCGATGGACGGCGATGAGAATGTTGATGCCGCTGGAGTCCATGAAGGTGACGTGGCGCAGGTCGATGACGACGTGGGGTGCGGCGCCTTCGGGCAGTTCCAGCGCTTTCCTCAGGGAGCCGCCTGCCTCCTGGTCGATCTCTCCGGCCACAGCCACGACCACGGTGCCGTCGACGACGTCGGTCCTGACCGACAACCGCTCCGGCTGCCCCGCTTGTTCGGTGTCCGCCATCTGTCCTCATACACAAGTCGGTGAGCGCTACGGATCAGGATTTTCATCCGAAGTGCTGCCCCGCATCGTACGGTTGATGCCCGCGTCCGGTGGTGCCGACGGAAATTGACGGAGTGGGCGTTACCTCACGGGGTATGCGCGGGGCACGCAGAAGGCGGTGAAACGATCCGGATGGAACAGGATTCATCGGAGGACGACGACACAGCGCCGCAGGCCCGGGCCCCGTCCCCACGGTCCACCGTGGCGCTGGACGGGGACGGCTCGTGCATCGCCGAGGCCCGCCGAACGGCCGCGACATTCCTCGTCCGGGCGAGGGCCGAGTACGGGCTGCCGGTGTCGGCCCGTGCCATGGATCTCACACAGCTGGTGGTCAGCGAGTTGGTCACCAACGCCCGCAAGTACGCGCCCGGCCCCGTGTTGATGGATCTGCGGATCGTCGACGCCCTGGTCGAGGTGGAGGTCTGGGACTCCGACCCGGTGCTGCCGGTCGCCCTCGCCGCTGATGCGCAACGGGTGGGACAGCACGGTCTGGAGATCGTGCGGGCCGTCGCGCGAGACTTCGAGGCACAGCGCGAACCGGTGGGCAAGCGCATCACCGCCCGCATCGCTCTGACGGACGCCCCGGACCGGAGCGTCAACGGCGACGCCCCGCTGCAGGCGTGAGGCGCGGATCCCAACCACCGGACCACACCGCCGAGTTGAGCCGGGCTACGCCACCGGCGGGACGCGATACACGGAGACGTGCGAACGCGACTCCGCGGTGAACTCGGCGCCGCCCCAGTCCGCGTGCCTGGTCTCCAGCTCGAACCCGGCCAGCTGAGCCATGAGATCGAGTTCGGCCGGCCAGATGTAGCGGTGCGGGCTGCGGAACAGCCGCGCCCGATCGGTCTCGTCGAAGCGGAAGTGGTGCGACACGACGTGCTGCCGCAGGACGTCGTAGGTGTCCAGCCCGATGCGGTCGGCGTCGGTCTGCCAGACAGTGGCCGTCTGCCCGGGCGGGAGCTTGCGCAACTCGGGTACCCACAGCTCGATCACGAACCGGCCGCCAGGCGTCAGATGGCGGGCCGCGTTGCGGAAACACTCGACCTGCTCGGCCTGGGTGAGCAGGTTCGAGATCGTGTTGTAGACGAGATAGACCAGGCTGTACGTCCCGGGGACGACGGTGGTCGCCATGTCCCCGATGATCACGGGGATCGTCGCTTCGTCCGCCTTGGTTCTCAGCTGCTCGACCATCGACGGTGACAACTCGATGCCGGTGACAGGCACTCCGCGCTCGGCGAGCGGGACGGCCACCCGTCCGGTTCCGACGGCGAACTCAAGAGCCGCCCCGTCCCCCGCGAGCTCTGCCAGGCGGTCCACGGTCGGCCCCAGCATGTCGGGGGCGAACATGCCGGTGCCGGGCGTGTCATACCGCTGGGCGGCATCGGCGTCCCAGATCTTCTCCTGCCACATTCCGTCAACGCTCGCCGACGGCAGACGAGTTGTCCAACGCATTTGTCGCGCACTCGTCCTCGCCGACTCCCTCCGCCCGGGGCAGCCGCAGCACAAAACTCGCGCCGGGCGTCCGATCCGCGAGAGTGAGTGTGCCGTGGTGACAGCGCGCGAGGTCGCGGGCGATGGCGAGCCCCAGTCCGCTGCCGCCGGCGTCGCGTGAGCGGGCGTCGTCGAGCCGGGTGAAGCGTTCGAAGATGCGCTCCGCGTCCTCGGCGGGCACGCCCGGTCCGTCGTCGCGCACCTCCACGACGACCCAACTCCCCTCATTCCGCACGGTGATGAGGACATCGGCGACGGCATGGCGTACGGCGTTGTCGACGAGGTTCCGCAGCAGCCGCTCGAGTTCGTTCCGGTCGCCGAGGACGACAGCGGTACCGGTGCCGTCGCAGGCGAGGGACAACGCCCCCTCGGCGAGCGGGAATTGCTCGGTCAGCCGGGAGGCGAGCGCGGCCAGATCGACACCGGCGGGCCTGGTCGCCGGGACGCGGGCGTCGAGGCGGGCCAGCAGCAGAAGGTCCTCGGCGAGAGCCTGCAGGCGGCGGGTCTGTCGCACGGCGGTGGCGGTCGCGGCGGGCCAGTCGGTCTGCTCGGGATAGGCGAGCGCGACCTCCAGGCTGGCCAGCAACGTGGTGAGCGGGCTGCGCAGTTCGTGGGCGGCGTCCGCGACGAAGCGGCGCTGCTGGGCGGCGGCGTCGTCGAGGCGCTGCAGGGTGGCGTTGATGGTGGTGGCCAGGGCGGCGATCTCGTCTCCCGTGCCGGGGACGTCGACGCGTTCGCGGGGGTCGTTCGCCGTCACGGAGGCGGTACGGGCGCGGATGGCCTCGACCGGCCGCAGAGCGAGCCGGGTGGCGGTGTAGGCGACGGCGGCGATCAGGACCAGACCAGCGATCCCCGCGCGCAGCAGCAGCCCGTCGGCGCTCGTGACGACCGCTTCGGCGGCCTGCGGGGCGAGGACGACGTAGACCCGCAGTTTCGCGTCGTCGGCGATGCCCAGGGCTGCTGCCTTGGTGTGGCCGAGTTCGCCGGCCTCGACGTCCGCGGTCATGGCCTGGAAGGTGCGGCCGGCCAGGTCGGCACTCCCGTGCGTGCCCTCGTGCCGGGCAGGCATGCGGACGGTACGGATGCTCCACCCCTCGAACGGCCCGGACGTCGGCGGCGCGGGCAGTACGTGCCGGGTGCCGGAGTCGAAGCCGTCCAGGACGGAGCTGTGGGCGACTGCTGAGCGGCGGCCGGTGGCGACGATCTCGTAGGGCAGCGCGCTTCTGTCGCCAGGGGTGACACCCTGGTGCAACTGGCCGACGAGAGCCCAGAGTTGTTCCTGGGCCTGCGTTTCGGTGGTGTCCATGCTCTGGCGGTACACGTCCCGGTGGAGCCACCAGCCGATGCCGACGAGGACGACGGCGGCGGCCGAGACGGCGGCCAGTGCGGCACGGGCCCGTACCGAACGCGGCCACCAACGGCGCCTCGGCTCAGCCGTGTTCACGGTCGTCCACCAGCCGGTAGCCGATACCCCGCACGGTCTGCAGGGACCGCCGGTCGAACGCGGTGTCCACCTTCCTGCGGAGCGAACTGACGCGCGCCTCCACCAAGTTGGGGTCCCACGCCTCGTCGGGCCACGCGTGATGCAGCAGGTCGGTCTTCGAGACCGCCTGTCCCGCCCGACGGGCCAGCAGTTCGAGCACCGCGAACTCGCGGGGAGCGAGTTCCACCCGGGTACCGGCCCGGCGACAGACACGGGCGGCGACATCCACCGAGAGGTCCCCGACGGCGAGGACGGGCGGCGCGGTGGTCGGAGCGCGCCGCACCAGGGCCCGTAGCCGAGCGACGAGCACCACATACGAGAACGGTTTGGCCAGATAGTCGTCGGCCCCGGTGTCCAGCGCCTCGGCCTGATCCCACTCGCCGTCCTTCGCGGTGAGCACCAGGATGGGAGTCGTGTTGCCCTCGCGGCGCAACTGGGCGCACACCTTGTAGCCGTTGAGCCCGGGCAGCATCAAGTCCAGGACGACGAGAGCGTATTCGCCGGTCCTGGCCATCCACAGCCCCTGTCGGCCGTCGTGGGCGAGATCGACGCTGTAGCCCTCGGCGGTCAGACCGGTGTGCAGGGTACGAGCGAGATCGACCTCGTCTTCGATCACCAGGATGCGCATGCCGTGCAGCGTCGCACAGTCCCCGAACCACTTCCTGATCCCGTGATCAGGTTGCATCAGCCTCCGGTCAGCGAGGACCGGGCACTCTGACGGCTCTTTCGTTCCCCTTGAGAGGCCGTTCGAGATCACTACCGTCCGCCAAAAAGAATTGCGCCGGCCAAAGTCGGCCGAGCCCACCGACCGTTCCCCACTCCACGCAAAGGCCATTGTGGCAATTGCACCGATGACAGTGACATGCGTTCTCGGACTCTGGGGAATCCGCAGGCAGAACAGCATGTGGGGCGACGAATCCGTCACCGTCCAACTCGCCCACCGAAGCCTGCCCCAGATCTGGCGCACCACCCAGAAAATCGATCTGGTCCACGCCTTCTACTACACCGTCATGCACGAAATCTACGGCCTCGTCGGCGGCGACCTGCTGACCTTGCGACTCCCCTCGGTGCTGGCGATGTCCATGGCGGCGGCCGGAGTCGGACTCCTCGGCCTACGCCTTTCGGGACCGCGTACCGGACTCCTGGCGGGCACCCTGTTTCCCCTCATTCCGCAGATCCAGCAGTACACACAAGAAGGCCGCTCCTACGCCATGGTGTGCGCCCTGGTCACCTGGGCGACCTGCACGCTCGTCGCCTGCGCCGCGCGCCCCGCATGGTGGCGATGGACGATCTACGGCTCCACCATGCTCCTCGCCTGCCTGCTCCACGAGTTCGCCGTCCTCGCCCTGACCGCACACGGCGTCACGTTGCTCGTCTCCGGCGCTCCACGCCCGGCACGGAAGGCGTGGAGCGTGACCGCCGCGTGTGTCGCGGCCGGACTGCTGCCGCTGGCGATCCGCAGTGCGGGACAGTCCGGACAGGTTTCCTGGATCGCCTGGCCTGATCCGGTGCAGTTTCTGGGGTTCTTGGCGATGGTGATCGTGGGCGTGAGATGTGCCCGATTCCCTATGAGCACCAAAGGGCCGATCTCGCTGCCTGCCCTCGCCCTGCCGATTCTGGTACTCCCCGGCCTCCTGTTGCTCCTCATCTCACCGGTCAAGCCCCTTTTCGTAGACCGATATGTTCTCTACGGCACTATCGGCTTCGCATTGCTGCTGGGCGCCGGCATCGATCATCTCTACAGGCAGCATTCGCCCCCTCGGAATACATGGATCGCGGCTCTTTCCGTACTGATCGCTCTCCTCCCCGCCACCCTTTATCTGCGGACGCCTCAAAGCCGGCACGACGATGTGATCGCCATCGGCAACGCCGTACGGCACGCAGGTCGTCCCGGTGACGGGCTGCTCTATCTGCCCGCCCGGCACCGGGTCTGGACGGCAGCAACCCCGGCCGACACCCGGTCCCTGACGGATCTCGCCCTGGCACAGACCCCGATCGCCTCGAACACGCTCGCCGGAATCGAGCTTCCGGCCCGGGACGTGCCGGCCCGCATTCTGCAGTTCGGCCGGATCGTCGCGGTCCGTGACGCGGAGGGTGCGCACTCGGACACGGACGCGCGGGAGGAGGCGAAAACCAGGACCTTGGCGCGCTGTTTCCGCGAGAGCGGAACAACGCACGTCACCGGGGCCCGTGTCACCGTCTATGTCCGCGACTACGCTGCGTGTCCCGCTCCCCACGCGCCTACGTTGTGAGGTGGCTCGCGCCGGCCTCTTGTTCGGGCAGCAGGGCGGTGGCGGCGTCGACGAACTCCTCGACCAGGCCGGTGGTTCGCCCGGTGGGCCAGGCCGCCGCGACATGGTTGGGGCCGAGGTCTTCGACCGGGATCGCCTCGACGTCGGCTCTGGTGTAGAAGTTCGCGGTGGACGCCGGGATCACGGCGATCCCCTGCCCGCCGGCGACGAGTTCGAGTTTCTCTTCGACGCTGTGGATCACCGGTACCGGGCGGCGCTCACCGGTGCGCAGTTCCACCGCGATGTCGCGCCATTCGGGGACGGCGTCGGGGTCCTGCAGGAGGTGATCGGCCGCCAGGTCGGCGACCTGCACGGTTTCCTTGCCGGCGAGGCGATGGGACGAGGCCACCATGACGAGGCGCGGTTCGGTGTAGAGCGGCCTGATCTCCAGACCTGCCGGGTCGATCGGCAACCGGACGATACCGACATCCGCGCGGGCGTCGTGGAGCACCTCCACCTGGTCGTGCCAGCCAGTGCGCAACATCCGCACGTCCAGCCCGGGATGGCGCTCGCGCAGCAGGCGAACGACGGGAGTCAACGTGATTCCCGGCATGAACCCGATCGTGAGGCGGGTGACGCCCTCGCCTGCGGCGCGTACCCGCCGCAGCAGTGCGTCCGCGTTCGCCAGCAGGGGCCCGGCGTCGTGGACGAGTTGTTCGCCCGCCGGTGTGAGCACGGTGCTGCGGCGGTCCCGCATGAACACGTCCACGCCCAGCTCGCTTTCGAGCACCCGGATCTGGCGGGAGAGCACGGGTTGGGTGATGTGCAGCCGCTCCGCGGCGCGTCCGAAGTGGAGTTCCTCGGCCACCGCGAGGAAGTAGCGAAGCTTGCGCAGGTCGACGTCCATGCGGTTCCTCCGGTTGATCAGCCACGCTCGAGGGTGGCGAGCGGGTCACCGTGCCTCGGTGCCCAGCCCAGCTCGCGGCGGGCCTTGGCCGAGGTGAGGCGCTGGTCCAGCGCGAACGCGTCCGCGACGGGCCCCATCTCGGCGCGGGCCTGCTCCAATGTGACCGAGACCGTCTTGCCGTCGAGTCCCGCACCGCACGCCGCCGCTTCGGCGACCTGCTTCATCGTCGGGTGGCCCTCGCCGACCCCGATGTAGACCGATCCCGCCGGCGCCGAGAGCGCAGCGACGTAGAGCGTGACCAGGTCGTCGATGTGCACGAGGCCCCACCGGTTGGCGCCGTCGCCGATGTACGGGACAGCGCCCCTCATTTTGCCTGGCGCGATGAAGAAATGCTCGATCAGCCGGTTGTCGCCTCCGTAGAGCAGCCCGGGCTGCACGATGACGGGGCGACCGCCTTCGGCGGCACGTGCCGAGACCGCGTCCTCGACCGACCTGCGCCAGGCCACCACGCCGGGTGGATTCCACGGTGCGGTCTCGTCCTGTACGCCCTCGGTGTCGCCGTAGACCCAGGTGCCACCGGTGTGCACGTAGGGTCCGGCCCCGACGCCGTCCTGCATGGCCGTGGCCGCGGCGAGATCCATGCCCGCGGAGCTGGCCTGCGCGAGGTGGATCACCGCCTCGGCGCGTGCGGCCGCGTGGTTGAGCACGTCCAGGTCGGCGAGTCCACCGCGCACCTCGACCGCCCCGGCGCCGGTCACGGCCTGTGCCGACTGCTCGCTGCGCGCCAGCGCCTCCACGGAGTGGCCTCGTCGCACCAGCTCGGCAATGGTGGCCCGGCCGATGTAGCCGGAACCACCCGTCAGGAAAATTCTCATGCCATCCCTCGCTGTTGATCAGGTTCGACTCCACCGTGCGACCTGATCGCCGGTCCCGTCCAAGACCTGTTTCGCGCTCTGTGATGCCCGCCGGGCATGACGCATCGAGCCGAGCCGCGTCGATGCCCTGTGGGCATCGCAGGGAACGCAAAGGGTCTTGGACAGGGCGGCCCCGGCAGATCGACAGTGGACGTGCCGCGACAGCGGGCCGAGATCCCGGTTCCTGCCTGTCGCCGGCGTTCTGATCGACAACCCGAGACGAATCTCGAACGCCCTCCGGGAGGTGCGACGATGGCTCACGTCCTGATCACCGGATCCTCCGACGGCCTCGGTCTGATGGCCGGTCGCCTGCTGATCGGCCAAGGCCACACGGTGACGCTGCACGCTCGCGACACCGCGCGAGCCGCGGACACGCGTGCGGCCCTGCCCGCTGCCGAGAAGGTGCTGGTGGGTGATCTGGGGTCCCTCGACGGGATCCGGTCGGTGGCCACCCAGGCCAATGCGGCGGGCCGGTTCGACGCCGTCATCCACAACGCGGGCATCGGCTACCGCGAGCCGCGCCGCGTCGAGACCGTCGACGGCCTCTCCCAGCTGTTCACGGTCAACGTGCTCGCGCCCTACCTGCTGACCGCGTTGATGACGCGGCCTGATCGGCTGGTCTACCTCAGTTCGGGCATGGCTCGCGGTGGGGATGCGGATCTGTCCGATCCGCAGTGGGCCGACCGGCGCTGGAGCGGGGCGCAGGCGTACAGCGACAGCAAGCTGTTCGACGTCCTGCTCGCGCTCGGTGTCGCGCGGCGCTGGCCGGACGTGCTGTCGAACTCCGTGGAACCCGGGTGGGTCGCGACCAGGATGGGCGGCCCCGGCGCGCCGGACGACCTGGACCGGGCCCCGGTGACCCAGGCGTGGCTCGCCGTCAGCGACGACGAGGCCGCGAAAGTCACCGGCCGGCACTTCTACCACCAGGAGCAGCGCTCCGTGCCCGCCGAGGCGCACGAGGCGAAGGTCCAGGACGCCCTGCTCGACTACTGCGCCGAGCTCACCGGCACCTCGATCCGCGCGTCGCGATGACCCTGCCTGCCGGTCCCGATACGTCCGACCCTGTCACCCCCAAGTCGATTCAACTGAAACGGAGTTCGACGATGTCCGAAGAAATCCTGATCACCGGTGGCCACGTCGTGACGCTCGACGACGCGCTCGGCGATGTGCCCGGTGGTGACGTGCGAGTGCGGGACGGTGTCATCACGCAGATCGGTGTCGGCCTGCGCCCGGGGCCGGACACCGAGGTCGTCGACGCGCAGGGTCGGCTGGTGATCCCGGGCCTGATCGACACGCACCGACACGTCTGGCAGGGCGCGATCGCCGGTTTCACCCCGCAGATGACCGGATACGGCTACGGACCGGCCGTCCTGACCGGGATCTCGCTCGAACACACTGCGGCCGACCTCCACGCCGGCACGCTGTGGGGAGCGCTCCAGGCACTGGACGCGGGAATCACCACGATCGGCGACTGGGCCCACGCACTGCAGTCGGCCGACCACGCCGACGCCAACCTGCGCGGCCTGCGGGAATCCGGCATCCGCGGCGTGTTCTTCTACGGCGGCCCCGGTCCGGCCGACGACGACCCGAACCCGCCGCACCCGCTGGACGCCCGGCGCATGCGCGACGAGCACTTCCCCGGCGACGGTGGCACCAGCGACAACGGACGGCTGCGAATGGGTATGGCGCTGCGCGGGCCGTGCTTCACCTCCCCGGAGCGCAACCGCCAGGACTTCGCGTTCGCCCGAGAACTCGGCCTGCCGATCTCCATTCACGTCGGGATGGCCGGCACCGCGGACGCGGTCACCGCGCTACGACGGGACGGACTGCTCGGCCCGGACGTCAACTACATCCACGCCAACCAGCTGACCGACGAGGAGATGGACCTGATCGCCGCCTCGGGCGGGACCGTGACCATCACCCCGAGCACGGACATGCTGATGCAGTTCGGCACCTACCCGGCCACCGGGCGAGCTCTGGAACGTGACATTGTCTCCGGATTCGGGGTCGACACCGTGTGCAGCGCCGGGACCGACCTGTTCTCCGAGATGCGCCTCGCGCTGGCCGCGGAACGCTCGCGCGCCAACGCCGAGTTCCTCGCCCGCAACGAGCTCGTGCACGAGGTCGCACTGCACCAGCGGGACATGCTGCGGCTGGCCACGCTCGGCGGTGCCCGGGTACTCGGTCTCGCCGACCAGACGGGTTCGCTCACCCCCGGCAAACAGGCCGACATCACCGTCGTCGACCTGCGTTCGCCCCACCTGGACGGCTTCGGCGACCCGGTCGCGATGCTCGGGCTCGGCGCCGGCCCCGCCGACGTCGAGACAGTCCTGGTCGGCGGGGAATTCGCCAAACGGGACGGCATCCTGGTCGGGCCCCACGCGGCCAAGGCACAAGACCTGATGCACGAGACACAGCACCGGCTCCGCGCCGCAATCCACTGAACCTCGCCCACCCAGATGAGGGTGAGAGATCAGGCTGTCACCGTCTCGACGTGGTGGACGAACTCGCTGATGCGGGTGGCGAGTTCGGGCCACAGTTCCTGCGGAAGGCTGTGGCCCATTCCCTCCAGGATCACCAGTTCGGCACCCGGGACAGCAGCCGCCGTAGCCCGGCCGCCGTTGACGTCGCACACGATGTCGGCGGCGCCGTGCACCACCAGTGTGGGCACCTTCAGTGACCGCAGCCGTTCGGTGCGGTCGCCCGTCGCCACGACCGCGAGGCCCTGGCGCTGGATGCCGAGGGGGTCGTATCCCCGGTCGAAGACCCGCCCGGCCCGCTCGGCCGCTGCGGCCGCGTCGAACGCGAAGGCCGGGGACGCGGCGAGCCGTAGCGCGCGCACCTGCCAGTCGACGAAGGCGTCCCGGTCCCGCGGCGGTGCTCCCAGGTCGGAGAACACAGTGAAGTCGGCCTCCCCCACGCCGGGTTCACCGGTGGTGGACATCATCGAGGTGAGTGAGCGGGTCCGCTCCGGGTACTCGATCGCGATCATCTGGGCGATCATCCCGCCCATCGAGGAACCGACGAGGTGTACGCCGGTGAGACCCAGCGCGTCGAGCAGGCCGACGGTGTCGGCCGCCAGGTCGGAGAGCGTGTAGGACGCTGTCGAGAGGTCGCCGGTCAGGGCAGCCGCGAAATCCGGCGCGGGCGCATTGCTGAAGTGTGTCGATCGGCCGGCGTCACGGGTGTCGAAACGGATCACCTGAAGACCCCGGTCCACCAGCGCCTGGCAGAAACCCTCCGGCCAGTTGATCATCTGCGCGCCGGCTCCCATGATCAGCAGGGCCGGCGGTGCGTCGGGATCACCGAAGCGTTCGTAGGCGATCTCGATTCCGGACGGACCGACGTTCCGTGCTTTCCGTTCTGGCATGGCCGAAACGGTAACCGTCGCACGGGTGCGAAAGATCGAACTACGGTCTGACGTTTTTCGCTCACCCTGCGGGTTATTGTGGGAATGGCCAAGGGAGTTGACGCCGACGCGCTGCCGGACCGCTCCTCGGTTAGAGTGCTGGGGACGACGTGCTCATTCCGGTCGCCTCTCGCTGCTGACCATTTCCGTCGATTCCCCGTACGTCCACTGGCGGTTCGTGGCGTGGTGTTCACAGTCCGGCTTGGGCAACGGACTCGGATGAAGTGTGAAGTGTGACGTACTCGAGCAGCTCGAGAGGAAAACACCATGCCCTTCGCCACCAGCACGGACGGCACGCAGATCTTCTACAAGGACTGGGGATCGGGGCAGCCCGTCGTCTTCTCCCACGGCTGGCCGCTGACCGCCGACGCATGGGATCCCCAACTGAAGTTGATGGCGGACAACGGCTTCCGGGCCGTGGCCCACGACCGGCGTGGAGGTGGTCGTTCCGGACAGCCCTGGGACGGCAACAACCTCGACACGTACGCCGACGACCTGGCGGCGGTCATCGAAGCCCTGGACCTCCACGACGTGATCCTCGTCGGCCACTCGACCGGCGGCGGTGAGGTCACCCGCTACATAGGCCGGCACGGCTCCGGCCGCGTCGCCAAAGCTGTCCTGCTCGGCGCGATTCCGCCGCTCATGCTCAAGACGGACGCGAACCCGGAAGGGCTGCCGATCGACGTCTTCGACGGGATCCGCAAAGGCGTGGAGACGGACCGTTCGCAGTTCTACAAGGATCTCAGCGCCACGTTCTTCGGCGCCAACCGCGACAACTCGACTGTCACGCAGGGAACGCGCGACGAGTTCTGGCTCTGGAGCATGACGGTGGGAATCAAGGGCGCTTATGACTGTGTCAAGGCGTTCTCCGAGACCGACCTCACCGAAGACCTCAAGAAGATCGACGTCCCCACATTGATCGTGCACGGCGACGACGACCAGATCGTTCCCATTGTGGCCTCCGGCGACAAGTCGTCGAAACTCGTCAAGGACGTGACCTACAAGGTCTATCCGGGTGCTCCCCACGGCCTGGCGATGGTGCCCAAGTTCGCCGAACAATTCAACGCCGACCTCCTCGACTTCGCGCGCGGTTAGAACTTCGCGCGCAGTCGGACGAGGGGAAGAGGGGCCGAAAGACGGGCCGGAGGCCGATGGCTTCCGGCCCGTCGCATGTGGATGCCGTCGGTCGCCCACGGGCCACACGTGACGCACCACGCAGGGACGGAATGTCTGACCTCGCCGGACGGGGGCACCCGTGAGCAGGTAAGGAACCGCACGCTCTACCGAATGACCTGAGGTGAACCATGACCAAGGAGATCAAGGACCTGACTCCGAAGTACACCGTTCCCGGTATCCAGCGCGAGGCCGCGGGCCGGCTGATCGGCGTGCTGCGGCTGCGGCTCCACTCGCTGAACGACCTCCACCTGACGTTGAAGCACGTGCACTGGAACGTCGTCGGGCCGCATTTCATCGCCGTGCACGAGATGATCGACCCGCAGGTCGACCGGGTACGGGACATGGCCGACGACGTGGCCGAGCGCATCGCCACGCTCGGCGGGAGCGCGCCGGGCACACCGGGCACGCTGGTGGCCGAGCGCACCTGGGACGACTACTCCATCGGCCGGGCCGACGCCATCGCCCACCTCGGCGCGCTCAACCTCGTCTACACGGGGTTGATCGAGGACGTCCGCGCCGGCATCAAGGAGGCGGGCGAGATCGACCCCGCCACCGAGGACCTGCTGATCGAGCAGCTGCGCGACCTGGAGCAGTTCCAGTGGTTCGTGCGGGCGCACCTGGAGAGCGCGGGCGGCACGCTCGCCACCGCTGACGCGCACTCGGAGACCGAGGCGGCGGCCAAGGGAGCCGAACTCGGCTGACCGGCCCGCAACTCCGTACGCCGGGCGGCGCGTTCAGGCGGTGCGGCTGCCGGAGGCGTCGTCGTGGTCGTGTATCTGCGCCGCCGCCACCGCACAGAACGCCTCGAGGCCGGTGAGCAGCGCATTGCGCCCGGCGGTCGGCATCTGTGCCAGTACCGCCCCCAGCGCCTCCTCGCGACGGGCCCGCAGGTCCGACAGGAACGCCCGCCCCAGGCTGCTGAGATACAGGCGCACCTCACGCCGGTCCGTGGGGCTCACCTCGCGCTCGACGAAACCGGCGGCCTGCAGACGGTCGCACAGTCGGCTGGTCGACGGCGGTGTCGAGGCGAGATGGTCGGCGAGGGTGCGCAGGTTGATGCCCTCGTGGTGTTCCAGGATGAACAGGACACGCAGCTGCGAGGCGGACGCGGGCGCTGTCGAGGCGCGCCCCCACAGGACTTCCAGTAGTTCCGCAGCCGTCGAGGTGACGCGCGCGACCTCGTCGGGTTCGGGGCGGGGGTGGAAGGACGTCACAGTCACACTCTCGCAGGCACAGGGACGGCCGACAGCCTACTAGGCACGCGCGACGGACACGGATGGACGAGACGACACGCGACGCCGGGGCCGTACGGCCCACAGCAGAGCGGGCGACGCGTTCTTCGGGTGAGAGATCGCCCTACAGATTGGCATACCTACGATCGTGAACAGATTCATGGCTGTCGAGCGGGCGCTGCGCACAGCCGCGCCGCACGAACTGCCCGACGTCGTCGGGCGCGAGCTGGGCCTGCGGTACGCGGCGGACTCCGTGGAGCTGCTCGTCGCCGACTACGGCCTGACCGTACTCCAGCCCGTGACCGAGCTGCCGCACACCCTGCCGCCGGTCTCGGTGCACAACACCCCCGCGGGCCGCGCCTTCGGTGCCCAGGAACCGTTCGTGGAGGGGAACTTCGGGGACGGTCACGTACGCGTCCATCTACCGGTCAGCGTGCGCGGGGACCGCCTCGGCGTGCTCTCGGTGACGCTGCCCGGCGGTGACCACGCGCGCGACTGCCTTCCCGAACTGACCGAGCTGGCCGAGGTGTTGGGCCACGAGCTACTGGTCGCCGAGCGCGACACCGACCTGTATCTGCGGGCCAGGCGCAAGGACCGGCTCACGCTGGCGGCGGAGATGCAGTGGCAGCTGCTGCCCGGCCGCTCGTGCTCGCGCCCCGAGTTCGACCTGGGCGCGCAGTTGGAGCCCGCCTACGCGATCCACGGGGACAACTTCGACTGGTCCGCCACGGCCGACCACCTCACGCTCTACGTCTCGAACGGCATGGGCGAGGGCATAGAAGCGTCACTCCTCACGAACCTCGCGGTCAACGCCCTGCGCAACGCACGCCGGGCCGGCATCCCCCTCGGCGACCAGGCGGCCCTCGCGGACCAGGCCGTGTACGCGCACTACCGGGGCCGTAGCCACATGTCCGTGTTGATGTTCGACTTCGAACTCACCACCGGGCGCGCCCGGGTGGTGGACGCCGGATCGCCGCAGACGCTGCGGCTGCGCGACGGAGTGGTGGAGCGGATCGCCTTCGACGCGCAGCTGCCGCTGGGCATGTTCGAGGAGACCGACTACGTCGAGCAGGAGTTCCGGGTCGAGCCCGGGGACCGGCTCGTCTTCGTCAGTGACGGGGTGTACGCCGTCGCCTCGCCCAAGGGTGAGGCGTACGGGGACGCGGCGCTGGCGCGGGCGATCCAGCACACGCGGCTGCTGCCCGCCGCCGCAGTACCGAGGGCCGTGCTGCGCGAGCTGACCGGCCACCGCGGCACGCCGACTCCCGACGACGACGCCCTGGTGGTGTGCCTGGACTGGCGCGGGCGGTGAGGTGCGGCACCGGCGTACCCCGCACTCGCGGACGTGGCGCTAGTGTGAAGACACTGAGCCGGAAGGGTGAACGCCGTGAGCACCTCTGAGCCGCTCCCGTCCGTGGAGAGCGAGTTGCGGTCGGCCCCGCCCAACGCCTTGGTGGAGACGGCCCGCCGCCTGCTCGCCGACCGTGCCCGGGCCCAGGACGCCACCCTGCTCCTCGCCGACTACGGCCTGCGGGTGCTGCGGCCCGTCACCCCACCGCCGGACAGCGGTGACCCCTTGTCCGCCTACGACGGCCCGGCGGGGCGTGCCTTCACCGCCCAGACGCCCGTCGTGGAACCGGCCGACGAGGACACGGCCACCGTGCACCTACCCGTCACCGTGCGCGGCGACCGGCTCGGCATCCTCTCCGTCCGCCTGCCCGCCGCGGGCGCCGATCCGGCCGGAGTCCTCGCACTCACCGAGTTCGCCACCGCCCTGGGCCACGAGATCGCCGCGGCGGAACGCGACACCGATCTGTACCTCCTGGCCCGCCGCACCCGGCGCCTCACCCTGGCCGCCGAGATGCAGTGGCAGCTCCTGCCGGGGCGCGGCTGCGACCGCCCCGAGTTCGTGATCGGCGCCCACCTTGAGCCCGCCTACACCGTCGGCGGCGACAACTTCGACTGGAGCACCGACGGCAGCCGGCTCACCCTGTCGGTCACCGACGGCATGGGCCGCGGCATCGACGCCTCCCTGCTCACCAGCGTCACCGTGGGCGCCCTGCGCAACGCCCGCCGCGCCGGCGTCGGCCTCGCCGACCAGGCCCGCCTGGCCGATCAGGCCGTCTACGCCCAGTTCGGCGGCAAGGCGTACGCCTCCACCCTGCTGCTCCGCTTCGACCTCGCGACCGGCACCGTCCACGCCGTCGACGCGGGCTCCCCACGGCTCTACCGCCGACGCGGCGACACCGTGCGGCAGATCGAACTGGAGGCACAGCTCCCGCTCGGCATGTTCGAGGAGACGGCGTACGAGGAGCAGATCTTCACGGTACGGCCCGGGGACCGGCTGGTGGCGGTGAGCACCGGCGTGCACGGGACCCGTTCACCGGAGGGTGTCCTGTTCGGCGAGGACGCACTGCGCCGGGCCCTCGACGCCGCGCCGACGCAGTCCCCTCAGGAGGTCGCACGCTCGGTGGTGGCGAGCCTGGTCGAACACTTCGGCAGCACGGACCTGACCGCCGACGCCGCCGTGGTCTGCCTCGACTGGAACGGGCGCGACCCCGCCACCTCGTGAGGCGCGGGCTCACGGCGAGCGCCGGACAGTCCGGTGCGCGGTGGCGAAGGCCCGCAGGCCACGCTCCAGCGCCGCGCGGTCGTCCGGTTCCATGGCGCGTACGACCTCTGTCAGCGTCCGGGACCTGAGTGCGGCCACCTCCGCCAGCACATCCCGTCCGTGGGCGGTGAGGCTCAGTCGTATTTCCCGGCGGTTGTGCGGTGCCGCGTCCCTGAGCAGCAGCCCGGCCGCCTCCAGCCGGTCGCAGAGGCGGCTCACCGTGGGCAGACCGGCGTCGAGCCGGTCGGCCAGCAGGGTCAGATTCGCGCCCGGTGCGGCCTCCAGGGCGTGCAGCGCGCGCAGTTGATGCGGAGAGAGCCGTACCGACGCCTCGGCCGCCGCCAGGGTCCACAGGTCGGCCAGGCCGTCCACGGCGTCGGCGATCCGGCCTGCGGCGGTGTGCGTGCCGTCCGCCCGCGCCGGTTCCTGGTCCGCCTCACCGTGCGCTGCCACGAGTTCGACACCTCACGGAAGTCGGCAGTGTGGTGATTCGCCGCTCATGGGGTTGCTCTACCCGAGATTCCGGCACCCAAGCGGCCGACCTACGCGAGGAGGCACGCCCGCTCAGTCTCGGTTGGGGTACAGCACCGCGGAGACCCGCTGGTGCAGGTCGTGCTGGGGTCGTCCGGGTGCGGTGGGCGCGGCCTCGCGTACGGACTGGGCCAGCGCGCGGAGTTTGATGTTGGCGTACTGGGAGTGCCGACGCAGGACGCGCATCGCGATGTCCGCGTCGATGCCGTAGAGGGCCATGAGCACGCCGCGCGCGAGATCGATGTCCTCTTGCGAGGCGCGGGCCCGGTCGATGTCGGAGTCGGCGGTACGCCGCGGGAAAGCAGGTCGCCCTGCCGTGCTCCAGGGCACTGTCGAGCCGGGCCTGGTCCTCGTGGTGGACGTGCCCACGCAGCAGCTTGGCGGTGGGTGTGACGGCGTCGGGTTCGTGTCCGAGCAGCCGGAACATCTCGTCCGACCACCACCAGGTGGCCCCCTCAGCCTGAACGGTGGGGCAGACGGACGACCTGCACGAAGAAGTCGTCGATCTGCCGGACCGCGGCGATGAACTGGTCGAGGTCGACCGGCTTGGTGACGTAGGCGTTGGCGTGCAGTTTGTAGCTGCGGAGGATGTCCTCCTCGGCCGACGAGGTGGTCAGGACGACGACGGGGATGTGTGACAAGTCCTCGTCGGACTTGATCTTCTCCAGGACCTGGCGGCCGTCGTACTTCGGGAGATTGAGGTCGAGGAGGATGAGGTCGAGGAGGATGAGGTCGGGTCGCGGGGCATCGGTGTGGTCGCCGCGCTTGTAGAGGAAGTCGAGCGCCTCCTCGCCGTCCCGGACGACGTGGAGGGTGTTGCCGATCTTGTTGTCCTCGAAGGCTTCCCGCGTCATCAGTTCGTCGCCCGGGTCGTCCTCGACGAGGAGGACGTCGATCGGGGTCGCGTCAGGGAGGTTCATGTCAGCGCCTTCTCGTCTGTGGGGGTGTCGGTGCCGCCGGCAGCTTCAGTCGCTTCTACGGCTTCCTCGGCGACCGGGAGCGTGAAGCAGAAGCGGGTGCCCTCGGCGACGCCGGTGTCGATCCAGATCCGGCCGCCGTGGTGTTCGACGATCTTCTTGCAGAGGGCGAGGCCGATGCCGGTGCCGCCGTAGGCATCGCGGCTGTGCAGTCGTTGGAAGATGACGAAGACCTTGTCGGTGAACTCCTCGGGGATGCCGATCCCGTTGTCGGTGACGCACAGGCGCCACATCTCGGGGTTCTCCGGGTCGGGGTCGCAGGTGACGGTCACGTGCGGGGCGCGGTCCGGGTGGCGGAACTTCAGGGCGTTGCCCACGAGGTTCTGCCAGAGCATCGTCAGCAGTGTCGGGTCGCCGACGATCTCTGGCATGGTCCCGGGCCGGTCGATGCGGGCGTCCGACTCCTCGACGGCCGCCGCGAGGTTCCGCAGCGCCTTGTCCAGCGCCGGGCCGAGGCCGACCGGCTCCCGGGTGTCGTCGAGGCGTCCGACGCGGGAGAAGGTGAGCAGGTCGTTGATGAGGACCTGCATGCGTTTGGCGCCGTCGACTGCGAAGTCGATGTACTGCAGCCCGCGGTCGTCGAGTTGATCGCCGTACCGTTTCTCCAGCAGCTGGCAGAACGAGGCGACCTTGCGCAGCGGCTCCTGGAGGTCGTGCGAGGCGACATAGGCGAACTGCTCCAACTCGGCGTTGGACCGGCGCAGTTCGACCGCCTGGGCGTCCAGCTCGGCGGCCTGTCGGCTGAGCACCTCCTCCTGGTCGCGGGAGGCGTCGAGTTCGGCCACGATCCGTCTGCGCATGCCCTCGACGGCTCCGGCCACGGCGGTGAGGTCGGCCGGGCCGTCCCCGGTGATGTGGTGCGCGAAGTCGCCCGCCGCGACCTGTTCCGACGCCTTGCTCAGCGACTCCAGGGGCCGGGTCACGAGCAGTCGTACGAGTACGGCGAGGGCGAGGCCGGTGAGCAGGAAGGCGGCGACCATGCCGCTCAGGACGGTGTTGCGTACCGTCCGCTGGTGGGCGAGGTGAGCCCGGCCCTCCTTGACGGCTTTCGCGAGGTCGGCGTTCTGCTTCGCCCAGAGGACGCGCAGGTGGTCGAACTCGTGCTTGCCGCTGTCCACGGTGGCCTGGTCGACGGCGTGCGGCCGGCCGGGGGTGACGGCGGCGGCGAGGGGTTCGGCGTAGTCCTGTCGCCAGGCGGCGGCCCCGCGCTCCACCGCCCGCAGATCGGCGAGCAGGTCGGGCCGGTCGTGGAGTTGTGCGCGCAGGCGGGCGGCCGAGTGGGCCTCGTCCTTCTTGCCGCTGGTGTAGGGGGCGAGGAACTGCTTGTCGGCGGCGATCGCGTAGCCGCGGATGCCGGTCTCCTGGTTGACCAGGGCGGCCTGCAGTCGGTACGCCTCGGTCTGGGAGGGCTGGACCCGGAGCAGCAGATCGTCGGTGACCCGGGCCGTCTGGCTCAGCAGGTTCGCGCCGACCGCGGAGCCGATCACCACCAGCAGCACCATGAGCGACAGCGCCAGGAAGAACCATCCCTGCACCGTCAGTCGGCGCCCGATCCCCGTTCCGCCCGCCATGTCCCTCACCGTTCGTCTCGTCCCGACATCCTCTCGTCCCACCTGCTCGATTCCGGCGCGGTGAATCACGTCCGGGGCAGCTGCCGCTTCATGTCCAGCCCAGGTGCATCACGGCCACGTCGTCGGCCAGGCCGCCGCGTGTCTCGGCCAGGCTCTCGGCGCAGGCGATCAGTTCGTCGACGAACGGCTCCGGTGCCAGTGCGGCCCGCTCGCGTGCGAGCCGTAGCAGCCCGTCCTCGCCGAGGCGCTCCGAGCCTCGCCCGACGTGCCCCTCGAACAGGCCGTCGGTGAACAGGACCACGGCGGCGCCCGTCGGTACGGACAGTTCGGCGACCGGCCAGTCCCCGTGGCCGGGGACGACGCCCAGGGCCGGGCCGCCGGGTACCTCCACCCACTCCACGCCACCGCCGGCCCGGATCAGCAGTCCGTGGTGGCCGGCCCGCACGACGCGGGCCGTGCGTTCGCCGGGGGCGGCGGTGAGGCTGACGAAGGTGGCGAAGACCTCGCTCCGGATGCGCTCGGCGACCAGGAGTTCCTCAAGGCGTGCCGCCTGTTCGGCGCCCGTGACACCGCTGAGTACCAGCGTGCGCCAGGCGATCCGCAGGGCGACGCCGAGGGCTGCTTCGTCGGGCCCGTGCCCGGACACATCACCGACCACCGCGTGGACCGTGCCGTCGACGCTCTGCACGATGTCGTAGAAGTCGCCGCCGAGCAGCGCCTGGGCGCGTCCGGGGCGGTAGCGGGCCACCGCTTCCACGCCCTCGCCGCGCAGCAGGGGTCGGGGCAGCAGGCCCCGTTCCAGGCGGGCGTTCTCCTGGGCCTGCATGCGGCCGGCCTGGAGTGCGACCGCGGCGCGCTCGGCCTGCTTGCGCTGGATCGCGTAGCGCACGGCCCGTCCGAAGAGGCCCGGTTCGACCCGGCCCTTGACCAGGTAGTCCTGCGCGCCGGCGGCGACGGCGGCCAGTCCGGTCTCCTCCTCGGCGAGGCCGGTGAGGACCACGACAGCGGCCCGCTCGGCGCCCGCGCGTACCCGGGAGAGCGCCTCGAGACCCTGGGCGTCCGGCAGGTGCAGGTCGAGCAGGACACAGTCCGGCACGTCGGCCGCGAGCACCTCGGCGGCCTCGGCCATCGACCGCACCCACTGCAGACGTATCTTCAGCGCGCTGTCGGCAACCAGTTCCTCCACCAGCAGGGCGTCACCGGCGTCGTCCTCGACCAGCAGGACGGCGGGCTGCCAGGCCACCCATGTCTCCGGGCCGGCCCCTTCACCGCCCATCGACAGCAGGTCGTCGGCCCGCGGCTGTGGCACCACCATGGCCCTGCCCTCCCCACCGCACGCTCTCCCGCGACTATAGTTGCCGTCAGACAACAGTCGAGAGCATACCGGTACGCCGGGACGTCCCGTACGCACTCCGCACGACCGTGCGCGGAACCGCCCAACGCACCCTGTATTCAACGTTGTTGAGGGTACGACGGGCAGCCGGGAGTCGGTGAGGAATCCCCTCCCCCATCGCTCCGGCGCGCTAGGCGGCGTCGGTCAGCACGCGTTCGCGCACGGCGGCGCAGGAGTTGCTGATCAGCCGGGAGACGTGCATCTGGGAGACGCCGAGTCGCTCGGCTATGCAGCTCTGGGTCATGCCCCGGAAGAAGCGCAGATAGAGGATGGTGCGCTCGCACTCGGGGAGCGTCCTCAGGGCAGGCTTCACCGCCTCGCGGTCGACGACCAGGTCGAATCCGGCGTCCCACTCCCCCAGGACCCCGGCGAGCGTCATACCGGTATCCTCACCGGGTGTCTCGGCGTCCAGCGAGAGCGCGGTGAAACTGTCCAGCGCCTCCAGACCGGCGCGTACGTCCTCCTCGCTCAGCCGCGCGTACTCGGCGATCTCGGCGATGTTGGGACGCCGGTCCGAACCCGTTCCGGCCAGGTCCCGCAGGGCGACGCGCACCCGGTTGCGGAGTTCCTGGACGCGCCGCGGGACGTGCAGGGCCCACATGTGGTCGCGGAAGTGGCGTTTGATCTCGCCGGTGACGGTCGGGACGGCGTAGCTCTCGAAGGCGTGGCCGCGGTCGGGGTCGTAGCCGTCGCCGGCCTTGACCAGGCCGAGTGCCGCGACCTGGCGCAAGTCCTCGTAGGGCTCGCCCTTTCCCCGGAAGCGGCCGGCGATACGTTCCGACATCGGGAGCCAGGCGCGGACGAGTTCGTCGCGCAGGGCGTCCCGTTCGGGTCCGGCGGGCAGGTGGGAGAGGCGCGCGAAAGCGGCGGCCGTGCGGGGAGCGTCGTCGTGCGGACCTCCTCGCGGGCCCGCCCCATTAGGGTGACGCCGTGCGATTGAAAGTGGTGTTACTCGTCCTGTTCCTGATTCCGCTGCTGTGGGGGCTGGTGTCACTGCTGAGAGCCGGATCGGCCTACGGGGCCTACTGCCCTGGGCTCCTTCTGGGCGAGGACGGGGAGTCTCATCCCGATCCCATGAGGCGTGGCGACAGGTGCGAGCTCTCTTACGACACTGGCACAGGCCGCTCGATCGGCACGAGCACGTACGAGCAAGTGACGTTCGGCCGAGAGCTGAAACGGCGGAGCCTCTACCAGCAGGGAACGTTGTTCACCCTGTATGGAACGGTGGGGATGGGCATCGTCGTGGTTACTACCCGGAGGCGCAGGCTCGCGGGATAGTTGGGCGTTTATGCCTAGTGGCAACCGCCCGAACGTGCTTGAGCTTGTTGATGGCCCGCTCGACAGTGTTGCGTTTCGCCCTCGGCCACACACAGCTGTTCAAGGCCGGCGTGCTGCACAGCGGCCGCTGGAACAGGTGCAACTCCCACACCGGCTGCCAGTACTACCAAGTGCCCTGGAAGCCCTGAGGCCACGTCGGCCGAGCGCCGTCACCGGGCCAACGAGTCGTCCTGCCCGGCGAGTTGTCCCAGTTCTCCGGCACACAGCGCGCCGAAGGCGGCAGACAGCCTCGTCTCGACCCCGCGCGGCGGTCACCTGCCCGTCGGAGTCGAGGACCGTATTGACCTCCCAGCACGTGGACCGGTCAGGCACCCGGGTCCGCGCGACCGTCGGCCACGCATAGGGGAGCCGGTTCGCGGCGGCCCGGCCTGTCGCGAGAGCGAACCGGCCGACGCGATCCTGCTGCCCGGGACCGCGTCGGTGGTCGCTACGTACGCCCCGGGGAGTGACCGCCGACGGCCCGTCATGACGCCTCGACGCTCACCCCCTGCCGCTCCTTCAGCCAGGCCACGCTCTCCGCCACCAGGTCGAAGATGTCGGCCCCTTCGGCGATCCCGTCCGCCTCGATGATGTGCACCCGGATCGTGTCCAGGCCGGCGTCGAGGGCGTCGGCCAGGGCCACCGAGCCCTGCCCGGCGGCGACTTGGGGTTCGCCGCGTACCGCCGGGCCGTCCTTGACGTGGACGAGCTCGACGCGTTCGCCGAGCCGGGCGACCACGTCGGCGGGGACCTGACCGGCGGCCTGTGCCCAGTAGAGGTCGACCTCGGCGACGATCGACGGGTCGAGGGCGTCCCACAGCACGTCGTAGCCGTAGCGGCCGTCGTCGAGCGGGGTCCACTCCCAGTAGTGGTTGTGGTAGCCGACCCGCAGGCCGTGCACCGCCGCGGCCTTGGCCAGGGCGTTGAACCGGTCGGCGTACCGGCGCACTCCGTCGGCCGAGACCAGGGCGTCGCGGGTGAATCCGGGGAGTGCCTCGGGCGTGGAGGCGATGGCGATGGGCACGCCCGCCTCGGCCATCTCCTCGAAGAACCAGCCGGGGTCCTCCGCGTCGGGCAGCCGGGCGTGGGTGGAGGAGACGGTGAGACCGGCGGCGTCGATGTCGGCCTTCAGAGAGCGTGCCTCGGCCAGGCGCGCGGCGCGGGTCAGTTCGTTGCGGCCGAGGCGGAAGGGCTCCACCGAGGTCACCCCGAGGTCGGCGATCCTGGCGAGCGTGGCGGGACGGTCCTCCAGGACGTTCATCAACGTGTACAGCTGCAAGCCGATAGCCGGCATGCCAAGGTCCGATCTGTCGGGGCCAGTTGGTCACTTCACGGCACCGGCGGTGAAGCCGGTGATGAGGAAGCGTTGGAGCAACAGGAATCCGGCGACCACCGGGAGGGACACGACCAGGGAGGCGGCCATGACCTGGTTCCAGTAGACGTTGGCCTCGGTGGAGTAGGCCTGCAGGCCCACGGCGAGGGTGCGGGTCTGTTCGGTGGTGAGGACCGAGGCGAAGAGCACTTCGCCCCAGGCGGTCATGAAGGCGTAGATGCACACGGCGACGATTCCGGGTGTCGCGGCGGGCACGATGATCTGCAGCAGGGTGCGCAGCGGGCCGGCGCCGTCCACCTTCGCCGCCTCGTCGAGGTCGCGCGGCACCGTGTCGAAGTAGCCGACCAGCATCCACACGGCGAACGGGAGCGAGAAGGTGAGGTAGGTGACGATGAGTCCGGTGCGGGTGCCCACGAGGTCGGTGCCGAGGTTCTGGTCGGCGTAGACGAACAGCAGGTACAGCGGCAGCAGGAAGAGGATGCCGGGGAACATCTGGGTGGCGAGCACCGCCCCCTTGAAGCTCGCGCTGCCGGGGAACGTCCAGCGGCTCAGCGCGTACGAGGCGAAGATCGCCACCAGCACCGACAGCACCGTGGCGGACACGGCCACGATCAGCGAGGTGACGAAGTACTGGGCGAGCGGCACCGTGTGCCAGATGTCGATGAAGGACTGGAACGTCGGCGACGACGGGAACCAGGTGAACTCGCCCTGCACGTCGGGGAGTGTCTTCAGCGACGAGGCCAGCATGACGTACAGCGGGGCCAGGACGAACACCGACAGCAGGGTCAGCGTGACGTACCGGAAGGCCCGGTAGCCCGGGGTGTCATGATTCATGGCCGGTCCTCCGGGTGAGAGCGAGATAGCAGGCGCTGACCAGGGTCAGGAACAGCAGGAGCAGCACGCTCATGGCCGAGCCGAGGCCGAAGTTCCAGGTGGCGAACGAGCTTTGGTAGATGTGCACGGAGATCAGGTCCCCGGCCGGCGGCGCCGAGCCGCCGAACAGGATGTACGGGGTGCTGAAGTCGTTGAAGGTG
This sequence comes from Streptomyces xylophagus, assembly GCF_000716435.1. Lineage (GTDB taxonomy): Bacteria > Actinomycetota > Actinomycetes > Streptomycetales > Streptomycetaceae > Streptomyces > Streptomyces xylophagus. The sequence goes on along the minus strand of NZ_JNWO01000001.1, from coordinate 476,789 downwards.
TGCAGGAACATCACGAGAACCAGCACCTTGTTGACCGACGAGAGCAGCGGCAGCGTGATCATCTGCAACTGCCGCCACGGGCCCGCTCCGTCGATGCTCGACGCCTCGTAGACCTCGCCCGGTATCGCCTGCATACCGGCCATCAGGATCAGGAAGGCGAAGGGCCACATCCGCCAGATCGCGACGACACACTCGGCCCAGAAGGCGTTGTGGCCGATCAGCCAGAACGGGTTGGAGTCGATCAACCCGAGCTGGCCGAGCAGGTGGTTGAGCATGCCGTTGTCGCGCTGGAAGATGAAACGCCAGGTGATGACCGCCGTGTACGCGGGCAGTGCATAGGGCACGAGGAACAGCGTCCTCAGCAACCCCCGGCCGCGGAAGGCGCGTTGCAGCGCGAGCGCCGCCGCCATCCCCACGATCCAGGCCCCGGACAGGACCACGGCCGTGAAGCCGAGGGTGACGAAGAAGGACTGGGCCAGTGCCTTGCCCGTGGGGCCGTCGAAGTCCAGGACGATCCTGAAGTTCCCGAGGCCGGTGAACGGCGCGTCCCACCAGTGGCTGATCTGGTACTGCGTCACGCGCAGGCCGCTCATCGCCACACCGAGCACGATGGGCACGAAGTGGATCAGCACTTCCAGGGCCAGGGCGGGGAGCAGGAAGGCGTACGGGATCCAGCGGCGGCCGCGCCCCCGGAAGCGCCTGCCTCGCGCGGACTGTTTCGGTGTGTCCGGGGTACCGGGGCTCTCGCGGGTCCCGGAAGGACTGATGACTGCCATCGTCCTGCTCCTAGCTGCCGGCTTCGAGCTTCTGGTCGGCCGCGGTCATCTCGCTCTTGATCTTGGCCTTGCCCGGCTGCTTTCCGGTCGCGGTCTGCGCGGCGAAGGAGCTCATCGCCTGGCCGACCAGGGTCTCGAACTGGGATTCCTCGGCGATCTGCGGCAGCGGTACGGCCCGGGAGTCGAGCGTCTCGCGGGCCACGGCCAGCGTCGGGGTGTCGAACGCCGGGTCCTTGGCGTCGGTGACCGAGGGCAGCGTGCCGTAGGTCTTGTTGAGGTACACCTGTTCCTTGGCGCTGGTCAGGAACTTCACGAACTGGGTGGAGCCGTCGAGGTTCCCGGTGTTCTTGAAGACGGCCACGTTGATGCCGCCGACGAACGAGCCGATGTCCGTGCCGCCCGCGACCGCCGGGTCCTGGGCAGGCACCGGGACGACGCCGTAGTCAGCCGTCGTCAGCTTGTACTGGCCCAGGGTCTTGCCGGTCGACGACTGGGCGAGGATCATTCCGGCCTTGCCGGAGGCGAAGTTCTGCAGGAGGGCGACCTTGTCGGTCATCTCGGCGTCGGACGGGTTGACGATGCCGTCCTTGCCGATCCAGGACAGCCACTGGTCGATCCCGTCGACCATGCCCGTGTCGTCGAACTTCGGGGTGTGGCCGTCGAAGACCTTGGCGCCGTGCTGGGTACCGAGGATGAACGCCCAGTGCGCGGCGAAGGAGGACGAGGCGCCCTGCAGACCGAGGCCCCACTGGTCGGTCTTGCCGTCGTTGTTGGTGTCCTTGGTGAGTTTGTGGGCGTCGGCGACGAACTCGCTCCAGGTCTTCGGCGGCGAGCTGATGCCCGCGGCCTTGAACAGCTTCTTGTTGTAGAAGAGTTCGTACGAACTGGTGTAGAGCGGCAGGCTCGCCGGGTCCTTGCCGGTGGCGCCCGTGGACTTCAACGCCGCGGGCAGGAAGCGGGATTCGCCGCCGACCTTGGCCAGCAGTTCCTTGTCCCAGGCGACGAAGGCTCCGGTCGCCTGGAGTGACGCGGACCAGGTGTTGCCGATGTTCAGTACGTCGGGGCCCTTGCCGCTGGTCGTCGCCGCGAGGATGCGGTTCAGCAGGTCGGCGGAGGGGATGACCTCCAACTTGACCTTGACGCCGGTCTGTTGGGTGAACTTGTCGATCTCCGGCTGGAGGATCTTCTTGTCCGCGTCGAGGCTGGTGCTCTGGTTGGTCGCCCAGTAGGTGATGGTCTTGTCACCGGAGGCGGAGCTCGAGCCGCCGCCGCACGCTGTGACACCGGCGCCTGCCAGCATCGCCGCAGCCGCGAGCGCGACTGCACGGGTTCTGCGCTGCATGGGATTTTCCTCTCAGGACGTGCTAGATCGATTCAGGACGTGCGAGATCGATTCGGGTGGTGCACGGGTTCGGTGCCGGCGTGCGGGGCCGGAGGGGGGTCAGGCGGAGACGGACTGCGGGAGGGCCGCGGGCGCGGGCCGCTCGGTCCGGCTGGTGATGGCCCGGGCGCCTGCGGCGAACGTCGACTGCTCGATGGCTTCCAGCACTTCGAGCACGTGCAGCGCGAACTCGCCCGGGACGCGCAGCGGTTGACCGCGCAGGGACTCGACGAGGTCGTTCACGCCGTGGCCGCGGAAGGGGCCGGCTTCCGGGGCGCGGGTGGGCGCGATGACCGGGGGGAGTTCCGACCAGTCCGCGTCCGTTCGGCGCTTGATGAGGACCGGGGCGTCATGGCGGTTCGGGTCGGGGATGTTCAGGGTGCCCTCGGTGCCGTAGACCTCGATGTGGGGCAGGGTCATGTCCCAGATGTCGAAGCTGTAGAGGGTGGAGACGATCGCGCCGGAGGTCGTGCGGAGGATGGCGGCGACGGTCGTGGGGACGGTGACCTCGACCTCGTCGACGACGCGGTCCGGGGTGGTCACGGTGATCCGGGGGCTCGGGATCGTGCTGGTGCCGACGACTTCGGCGACGGGTCCGAGCAGGTTGGCCAGGGCGGCCACGTGGTAGGGGCCCCAGTCGAGGGTCGGGCCGCCGCCGGGCTGGAAGAAGAAGCCGGGGTTGGGGTGTTTGGCCTCGACCTTGGACGAGCGGACGAAGGACGTGGCGGCGAAGGGCGTGCCGATCAGGCCGCCGTCGATGGCGGCGCGTGCCGTCTGGCCTGCCGTGCCGAGGAACGTGTCGGGGGCGCCGGCCAGGACGCGCCCGGCTGCCTTTGCCTGGGCCAGGTTCTCGCGGGCCAGGGCGACCGTCGCGGCGAGCGGCTTCTCGCTGTAGACGTGCTTGCCCGCGGCGAGCGCGTCCCGTGTCACCTCCCAATGGGCCACAGGGGGCGTGATGTTGACGACGACGTCGACGTCCGGGTCCGCGTAGAGCTCGGCGGGTGTGCCGTACGCGGGGATGCCGTGGAGCTCGGCCTTGGCACGGGCCCTGCTGACGTCGATGTCGGCGATCCTGATGACGGGCAGGTCGCCGTACCAGGCAAGGCCCCGGGCGTAGGCGTCGAAGACCATGCCGGCGCCGACGACGCCGATGCGTGCACGAGGGGTTGATCGGTTCACCGTGTCTCCCAGGTCGCGGTCGAGCGGAGCGAGTCCGCCGGTGGATGAGACCGGACGTGCGAGACACGACGGAAGGTAGTGGCGACCGTGAGAGGCGGTAAAGGCCGCCGGTCCGCTGGGCGGACCATCCGGCTCAAGGGGTGTCGCGCGGCCCCAGGAAGCGCCCGATCCCGGCCGGCGAGAGCAGGTGCTCGATGCCCAGCACCATCGCACCGACCATCGCCGCGTCCCGCCCCAACTCGCTGCGGGTGATGGACAGTTCGCGGGTGGCGAGCGGCAGGGCCTGCCGGTACACGACGCCCCGTACCGCGGAGAGCAGGTCGTCGCTGGCCTCGACGATCTCGCCGCCGACCACGACGTGCCGTGGGTTCAGCATGTGGATGCACAGGGCGATCACCTCGCCCAGCGTGACCCCGGCCGCGCGCCGCGTGCAGCGCGTCCGGCAGGCCGGCGCGCAGCCGTGTCACGAAGTCCCGCATCGCGGCACCGTCCTCCGCCACGTCGAGGGGCGGTTCGCCGGTCGCCACCAGGCGCCGTGCGAGCGCCGCGGTGGACGCCACCGCCTCGACACAGCCTGCCTTTCCGCACCGGCACACCACCTCCTCGGCGCCGGGGACCCGGATGTGCCCGATGTCTCCGGCCGCGCCGTCGGCACCCCGGTGCAGCGTCCCGTCGGCGAGCACGAATCCGGCTCCGATGCCGGCTCCGACGGTCACGAACAGCACGGGCAACTGCTCGGGCGGCACCGTCCGTGCCTCGCCGAGCGCCATGAGGTTGACGTCGTTGTCCACCAGGACGGGGCAGCCGAGTTCGCCCCCGAGCCGGTCGGCCACCGGGAAGCCGTCCCAGCCCGGCATGATCGGCGGACGGACGGCCATGCCGCGCGCCACGTCCACCGGACCCGGCAGTCCGACGACCAGGACACGGGGCCGGTCCGCCGGGACCTTCGCCTGTTCGAGCAGGTCGGCGAACTGGTCCACCAGGAGGTTCACGGTGCGCTCCGGGCCCTCGGCGAGCGGCCAGGGGAAGGTCGTGTCGGCGAGCACCCGCTGGGTCAGGTCGGTCACCAGGCAGCGCGTCGAGAAGGTGGTGAGGTCGGCGATGAGCACGACGCCCGCGTCCCCCGCGAGGCTGAGCCGCAGTGCCGGCCGGCCTCTCCCTCCGCCGCCGGCGTCCTCCCCGTGCAACAGACCCGCGTCCACCAGGTCCTGTACGTGCGTGTGGATCGAGGACCGTGAGAGCCCGGTCAGCCGGGACAGGTCGAGGCGGTGGGACGCCTCGCCCGCCGCGATCAGCCGGGCGATCTGACTGCGCACCGCGTCGGGATGACGGCGCGAACCGCTGCCCGGTGCGCCCAGTCGTGCTGCCACGTTCGCTCCCCCTGGAAAGGCCGACGACACCAACGGACGATTAATATTCCAGAAACGACAATATTCAAAGGGCTTTCCTGGCAGAAGTATGCCTCTTACTGTTGGTCGCGGATGAGACCGGAACAGCGAGCTCCCGTACGGCACATGCCGAAAGGATCTTGCATGGCTGCCCCGACTGGGCACACCACACGCGTCACCGAAACCCCTGTACGACACCCCCGCATCCCACGCCCACGGGTCGCCGTCCTCGGCGCGGGCATGATCGCGGGCGTCCACGTCCGCAGCGCACGCGCGGCCGGCGCCGACGTGGTCGGCGTCCTGGCCTCCTCACCCGAGCGGAGCCGGGCGGTCGCACACGACTGGCAGCTCGACGTCGGCTATCCCGACATGGACGCCGTCCTGAGCGACGACCGCGTCGACGTGGTCCACATCTGCACGCCCAACCACCTCCACGTCGCCCAGGCCCGTGCCGCGCTGCTCGCGGGCAAGCACGTCATCTGCGAGAAGCCGATCGCCACGTCGGCGGCCGACGCCCGGTCGCTCGCCGACACCGCCGCGGCCTCGGGCCTGATCGCCACCGTGCCGTTCGTCTACCGCTACCACCCCATGGTCCGCGAGCTGCGGGCCCGGGTCGCGGCCGGCGACTTCGGCCCCTGGCAACTGCTGCACGGTTCGTATCTCCAGGACTGGCTGCTCCCGCCGGAGAGCACCAGTTGGCGGGTGGACCCGGTGGCCGGCGGCCCGTCGAGAGCCTTCGCTGACATCGGCTCGCACTGGTTCGATCTGGTGGAGTGGGTGGCCGGCGTCAGGATCGCCGAGGTGCTGGCCGAGACCGCCACGACGGTGGCCGAACGGCTCGACGCCGGGGGCCCCACCTTCTCCGGTGCGCCGTTCGCCGGCTCGGTACGGGTCCCGGTCACCACGGAGGACGCGGTCGGGGTGCTCGGCCGGACGACGGACGGGGTCCTGGTGTCCGCGACCGTCTCGCAGGTCTCGGCCGGCCGGAAGAACCGGCTGTGGTTCGAACTCGACGGCGCGGACGCCAGCGCCGTCTTCGACCAGGAACTGCCCGAGTCCCTGTGGCTCGGCTACGGAAACCGAAGCGAGACCCTGGTCCGCGATCCGACGTCCAACGCCCGTGAGGCGGCCCGCCTCTCGCTCGTACCCGCCGGGCACGCGCAGGGCTATCTGGAGTGTTTCGAGAACTTCGTCAAGGACACCTACGCGGCCCTGCGCGGCGAGGCACCGGAGGGCCTGCCCACGGTGCTCGATGGTCTACGGTCCGCGCACCTCGTGGACGCGGTTCTTGCCTCGGCGGACCGGCGCGCGTGGACCAACGTCCGTGGCTGACCTGGGCGTTCGGCTCTCGTCGCCCGCTGACCGGCGCACGTGGGCCACGCTCCCCCGCCGGCCGGCCGATGTGCCCCTCTCCCCGCTGACCCCCGTCCCTCCCACCGAAGGAGCCGCGCCATGAAGCTCGGATTCCTGACCGCCTGCCTCCCCTCCCTGTCGCTCGACAAGATCGCCGACTGGGCGGCGGCCGAGGGCTACCAGACCCTCGAAGTCGCGGTGTGGCCGAACACCGGTGGCCGCGACTTCGAGGCCTCCCATCTCCCTGTGGCGACCTTCTCGGAGGCCGACGAGGACGCGACCCGCGAACTGCTGCGCCGCACCGGGCTGGAGATCAGCTCCCTCGCCTACTACGAGAACAACCTGCACCCCGACCCCGCGACCCGTGAGGCGATCAGAACCCATCTCCGACATGTGATCGACGTGGCGGCACGGCTGGGCGTGGAGTCGGTCGGCACGTTCATCGGACGCGACCCGGGGCTCTCCGTCGTGGAGAACCTGCGCGAGGGCGAGAAGATCCTGCCCGAGCTGGTCGCCTACGCGGCGGATCGCGGCGTCAAGATCGTGATCGAGAACTGTGTGATGGAGGGCTGGCATCCCGACGGCTATCCGGGCAACCTCGCCTACTCCCCCGAGCTGTGGGAGTGGATGTTCGGGCTCGGTTTCTACCTCAACTGGGATCCCTCGCACCTCACTTGGATCGGCGTCGACCCCCTCACGACGATCGAGCCGTACATCGACCGGATCGTCCACACCCAGGCCAAGGACGTGGAACTCTTCCCCGGAAAGCGCGACCGTTTCGGCTTCTTCGGGACCGTGCACAAGGGCGACAACCCCTGGGAGATGGGCTGGTGGCGCTACCGGGTACCCGGCCTGGGCGAGGTGGACTGGCGCCGCGTCGTCGACCGCTTCCACGAACTCGGCTACACCGGCACCGTCTCCGTGGAACACGAGGACCCCGTCTGGTCCGGCACCGAGGACAAGGTGAAGCAGGGCCTGCGCATCGCCCACCGGACACTGCGACCCCTCATCGGTGAGCAGGCAGCCGTGGATCAGCTGCCCTTCCGGCACATGGTGATCGAGCCGCACCCGCGCGAGTAGCCGTTCCCGGTGGGCGAGTTCAGGTCGGTGCTGTAGTTCCAGTCGGCGCTGCGGTCGGTGGCCGGGTCGTACGTGACGCCGGTCTGGGCGTGGTGCCACGTTGAGCACGACGATGCGCGACGACCCTTCGCGCAGCGCACGGGCGGTCCCGTGCGGGACGTAGCCCAGGTCCCGAGCCGCTGGCCGTCAGCGACGGTTGACATGTGTCAGCGTAGTCAAGGGTGCCGGACCGCTGTGAGGGGCCGCCCGCGTGGTCGTGACACGCAGGCTGGTCCGGCGTATCTCCAGGACCTCGCGGTACGGCAGCACCGTCCAGCGGTCGTCGGGTTGGGGGATGCCGCTGGAGGCTACGACCACCCGGTCCTCGTCGACGCGATAGCGCAGCCGGAAGAAGTCGGGGCCGCGCCGCCTGCTCACCTCGGACTCCGGGTCCTCGTCGGCGTACGCGTACAGGGCGTCCTCGGTGAGCAGCAGGCAGTTGAGGCTGGCGTAGGCGGCGGCCCGCTCCCGGACGTCCGCCGCGGCCCGGGCGAGTGCGTCGGCGGGACCCGTCTCCCGCAGCAGGGTCAACACGCGCAGGAAGTACCGCTCGGAGTCGGTGCTCCCGGCCGCCCCGGCCAGCAGTTCCGGCGCGATCAGTTCGTCGAGTGCGTCGTACGGCGTGAAGTACCCGTTGTGCGCGAAGGCCACGGTGCCGACCGCGAACGGGTGGGTGTTGCCGGGGACGACCGGCAGCCCCGGGCTCGCCAGCCGCAGGTGCAGCAGCGCGGCGTCGGTGGCCCCGTCGGCGAGGGCCCGTCCCCAGGACTCGGCCGCGGCGGCCGGCTCGAGCCCCTTGACGACCAAGGGGCCGCTCCCGTTCCCCTGCCCGGCGGCGATGCCCCAGCCGTCACGGTGCTCAAGGCTCAGCTCGGTGAACGGCCCGACCAGACCGTCCAGTGCGGTGTCGAGCGGCAGGGGGGCGCGGGTGACCACGCCGAGCAGGCGGCACATGCCGGTTCGCTCCTTCTCTTGCGTTGCTTACGGTTCTTCTCGCACGCCGGTGTCAGGCGCGACGGGCTTCCAGCCACGAAGCGGCCCCGGACAGCGCGGCGTTGACGGCGATGAAGCAGGCCGCCGCGACAAGGTAGGTGGACAGTACGGCGTGGTAGTACTCGCCCAACACCTTTGCCTGGTGGAGCAGTTCGAGGTAGCTGACCACATAACCCAGCGTCGAGTCCTTGAGCAGCCGGACCAACTGGCTGACCAGGGCCGGACTTACCGCCCGCAGCGCCTGCGGGACGATCACGCACGACATGGTCTGACGGTGTGTCATGCCGAGGCTGTACGCGGCCTCCGTCTGTCCGCGCGGCAGGCTCAGCACCCCGGCCCGGAAGATCTCCGCGACGACGGCCGCGTTGCCCAGCACGATGGGGATCACCAGCTGCCAGAAGACGGGGAACGTCAGACCGACGCCGGGCAGCCCGAACAGGAACACGTACAGCAGAAGCAGCAGCGGAACGGACCGGAACAGCTCTACGTACGTCCGGGCGAGCGCGCGCGTCGGCCGGTTGCGCGCCAGCCGGCCGAGCGCCACAACCCCGCCCAGCGGGAAGGCGAGCGCGGCGGCGACCGCGGTGACCAGCAGGGTCTGACCCAGCCCGGACAGCAGGAAGCGGATGATGGGCCACTCGCCGAACATCCGCCACTGGTCGGCGTCGAACTGTCCGTGCGCGGCGAACTGCCGTACGGCGAAGGCGAGTAGCGCCGCGAACACGGCGAGGGAGACGGCCGTCGCGAGCCTGATGCGACGCCGGGCTCGCGGTCCGGGCGGATCGAAGAGGAGATGGATGTCGTCGCGTCGCGTTTTCGTGACCGGCTTCATCGGACCACCGCCACCTTCCGTTCGACGCGCCCGGCGACGAGGCCGGACGTGAGGGTGAGGGCGACGTAGACGACGGTGGTGAGGGCGAAGCTGGTCAGCGGCTGGTCGTAACGGAGTGTCAGGAACTCGGCCTGGCCGGTGAGTTCGGCGACTCCGACCGCCGCCGCCAGTGAGGTGCTCAGGGCGCAGCCGATGAAGATGCTGCCCAGCGGCTGCACCATCGGGCGCACCGCCTGCGGCAGGATCACATGGCGCAGACACTGCCCGAAGCCGAGCCCGAGCGCCCGGGCGGCCTCGGCCTGGCCGCGTGGCACGGCACGTACCCCGGAGCGTACGACCTCGCACACGAACGCGGCCCAGTACAGGGCCATCGCGGTGCTCACGGTGGCGAACAGCGGGTACAGCAGCCCGAGATCGGGCAGTCCGAACACGAAGAGCACGAGCAGGACGAGGAGCGGGATGTTGCGGAAGACGGTGACGTACCCGGCGCCGAACGCCCGCAGTGGTGCCACCGGGCAGATCCGCAGTACGGCGACCACGAGGCCGACCGCGACCGCGCCCGTGAAGGCGAGCGCGGTCATGGCGAGCGTCAGCAGCAGCCCTCGCCCCAACTGCCCGGCGATGGCGTCGACATGGGTGAACATGGGGTCGGTCAGCTGCCCTCGACCGAGCCGATCACCGGCGGCTTCGGCGCGGTACCGGTCACGGCGGTACCCAGCGTCGCCTTCCACAGCTTCGCCCACGCGCCACTGGCCTCGATCTTCTTCAGCCAGGCGTCGACGAACTTCTTCATCTCCGGGTCGGCCTTCGGCGTCCCGATGCCGTAGGGGTCGGTCGTGAAGGGCTGTCCGACCACCTTGACCGACGGGTCGCGGTACTGCGTGCCGACGAGGATCGCCTGGTCGATCACGTAGGCGTCGACCCGGCCCTGCTTGACGGCCTGCACGCACTGGCTGTTGCCGTCGAAGAGCATCACCTTCGCCTTCGGGGCGAAGTCCTTGATGTCGTTGGCCGCCGTCGAACCGCTCTGCGTGCACACGGATTTGCCGTTGAGGTCGTCCACCGACGTGATGTCGGTGTTGCCCTTCTTGACGAGGATCGCGTCGCCGGAGGAGTAGTAGGGCCCGGCGAAGTCCACCTTCTTGGCCCGCTCCGGAGTGATCGAGTACGTGGCGAACACCGTGTCGACGGTGCCGTTGCGCAGCAGTTGCTCACGGGTGGCCACGCTGACCTGGACCAGCTTGATGGCGGTCTTCCCGGTGATGTACTTCGCGAGCATCGCGGCCAACCCCGCGTCGAATCCGGTGAGTTTGCCGGTGACAGGGTCCTTGAGCGAAAAGAGCGCGGCGGTGTCGGTACCGCCGACGACGAGCGCCCCGCGCTTCTTGATCTTCGCCATGAGGCTGCCGGCCGGGATCTGACCGGCGGACGCGACCGGGGCGGCGGCGAGGATCTCGTCGTAGGTCTTCGAGGCGTCCGCGGCGGCGGAACCGGACGAACCGGAGGCGGACGGCAAGGCCGTGGACCCGCCGCAGGCGGTGAGGGTCAGGGCGAGCGCGGCCGTGGCGGAGGCGGCACCGAGGGCACGGCGGGGCCGGGACAGTCTCATCGGGCGGAATCCCTTTCGTCATTGCGCGAATACGGGGGGGGCGGCGAATACGACGTGCAGCGAATACGAGGTGAGGCGGTTGCCGAACTCAGTGGATTCGATGGCTTCGATGGCTTCAGTGGCTGAGGACCTTCGACAGGAATTCACGGGCCCGTTCGGTGCGGGGCGCGTCGAAGAATTCGTCGGGGGTGGCGGTCTCGCGGACGCGGCCCTCGTCGAGGAAGACCACCCGGTCGGCGACTCGTCGCGCGAACCCCATTTCATGGGTGACGACGAGCATGGTCATCCCGTCGGCCGCCAGTCCGGCCATGACGTCGAGCACCTCGCCGACCGTTTCCGGGTCCAGTGCCGAGGTCGGTTCGTCGAAGAGCAGCACCTGCGGGTCCATCGCCAACGCCCTTGCGATGGCGACCCGTTGCTGCTGCCCGCCGGACAACTGCACGGGCCGGGCGTCCGCCTTGTCGGCGAGTCCGACCCGGTCGAGGAGCTGCCGGGCCCGCTCGGCGGCCTCGTGACGGGAGAGACCGCGCACGCGGGTCGGGGCGAGGGTGATGTTGTCGAGCACGCTGAGATGCCCGAAGAGGTTGAACGACTGGAAGACCATCCCCACCCGGGCCCGCAGCCGCGCGAGTTCGCCTCCCTCGTCGGGCAGGGGAACGCCCGCCAGGCTGATCAGTCCGGAGTCGACGGTCTCCAGCCGGTTGACGCACCGGCACAGCGTCGACTTCCCGGAACCGGACGCGCCGAGCAGGACGACGACCTCGCCGGTGTGGATGTCGAGGTCGATGTCGCGCAGCACATGGTTTTCCCCGAAGTGCTTGTTCACTTTTTCTATACGTACGAGAACCTCTGGCACGCGATCAGCATCGTCGGCGTCGCTCGCGGGCGTCCAATTCGAATGTCATCCGGAATTAATAAAGGCTCTTTATGCTTGCCGGATGTACGACCCCCGACAGTTGCAGGTCCTGGCCGAGGTCGCCCGCACAGGCACCTACACGGCCGCGGCCGACGCCCTCGGCTACACGCAGCCCGCGATCAGCTATCAGATGCGGATGCTGGAGCGGTCGGTCGGCGCCCCCTTGGTCACCCGTCGCGGGCGAGGCGTCCAACTCACCCCGGAGGGCCGCGCGTTGGCCCGCCACGCGGGAACGGTGCTGGCCGCGCTGCGCACCGCCGAGGACGAACTGGCCGCGCTGACCGCCCCCGAGGCCGGCCGGATCCGACTGTCCGCGATGCAGAGCAGCTGCGTCAGTCTGGTCCCCCGCGCCCTCGGCGCCCTCCGCCGGACCCGCCCGGAGCTTGAGGTCACGGTCACCCAGGCCGAGTGCCGGGTGTCGCACGGTCTGTTGCTGGAGGGCGAGGTCGAGCTCGCGGTGATGTGCGACCTGGACTTCAGGGAGAAGGAGAGGGAGACGGGCAGGGAAACGGGCGGGGAGAGGGAGACGGACCGGTCCGACAGCACAGGCGGCCCGCCTGACAGCACGGGCGACCCGTCGGTGACCGTGGATCCGCGCCTGCGCCGCGTCCCGCTGCTGACCGACCGCCGCTGCGTCCTGCTGCCGGCCGACCACCCTGCTGCCGCCTCGCCCACCGTGTCGTTGGCCGACCTCGCGGACGAACGCTGGGTGCTGGAGTCCGGCCGTACCCGCTTCCTGGCCGCGTGCCGCGACGCCGGGTTCGCTCCCCTGGTCGCCGCCACCGCCGACGACCAGCTGACCCTGCACAGCCTGGTCGCCAACCGCATCGGCCTCGCGGTCATGAACGAACTCGGGGTGACGGCACACTTCGACCCCCGGGTCGTCGCCCGCCCCCTCGCCGACTGGCCGGTCCGCCGTGTCTTCGCCCTGCTCTGGCCGGACACCCTCCGCATCCCCGCGGCCGCCGCCCTCCTTCACGCACTCCGCGACACTGCCCGGCCGACGAACGACACACCCGTGCCGCCGTGACCGGGAGCAGCCCAGCGGCCCGGTCCCTCGACCCCGTGATTCCCCCGACGCGGCGCCAGGTTCACCGAGACACCCACGGTGATCCGGTCGATCTGCACGATCACGCGCTGCGGACGGCCGCGCTGCTGCGTCGAAGTCACCCCGCCGACAAGGAGCTCCAGGTCGCCGGACCTGTCTCTACCCGTCGGCCCTCGTCGGCCTCGGCATGGGCGCGATCCGTAAGGCGACCGCCTTCGCCTGATCCGCGTCGTCACTGCACCGTGTCATTTCCGTCCACCACGACCCGCCGTCCTCGATGTACCGCAACAGCACTCCTTCGCGGATGCCCCAGGGGCAGACGGTGACGGTCTTGATGCCCGTGAGCTTCATGACCGTGTGCCCGACCACCGCTCCGGCCAGGCTCTGCGCCGCCCGCGGTGCGGAGACGCCCGGCAGCAGGGCCCGCTCGGACGTCGCCAGGGTGGCCAGTCGGTCCAGGCCCGCACGGAGCTGCGCTCGCTTCAACTGCCTTTCCATGAAGGGGCCTTGACGGCCGGGGGCGGCGCCGCAGAGTCGGGCCAGCTGCTGGAAGGTGCGTGACGTCACGACGGTGGTCCGTGGCCCTTCCCAGCGGATGCGTGCGGCCACGTCCCGCAGCTGGTGCCGTACCTCGCGACGAAGTGCCTTGACCGTCTGCTCGGGCGGTGGGTCCTGGCCGTAGAAGAACTCGTGCGTCAGCCGGCCCGCGCCGAGCGGCAGTGAGGCCACGAAGTCGGGGAGCCGGCCGCGGCCGAACGCGACCTCGAAGGAGCCGCCGCCGATGTCGAACAGGGCGAGCGGGCCCGCGCGCCAGCCCATCCAGCGCCGGGCGCCGAGGAAGGTCAGCTCGCCCTCGACCTCTCCCGGCAGCGTGCACAGCCGTACGCCGGTCTCCGCGCGCACCGCGCGGAGTACGTCGAGCCGGTTCGGCGCGCCGCGTACGACGGCCGTCGCGAAGGCGAGTGGTCCTGCCGCGCCCCACTGCCGGGCGGTGTCCGCGGCGGCCGATACCGCCCGCACGAGATGGCGTAGGGATTCCTCAGGGATCTCTCCGTGGGGTCCGACGCGCTCGGAGAGCCGCAACTTCCACTTGGCGGTGTGCACGGGCAACGGCACGCCGTCCTCCACGTCCGCCACCACGAGCCGAACCGTGTTCGACCCGACGTCCACCACGCTCATTCGCATGAGCCGGTGAGTACCCAGAGTCGGAGCCGTCAGTCGTCCTGAACGATCTTCGATTCCGCTCGTCCTCGCAGGGCGTCAAGTCGCCGCCCGGCCGGGCCGAGTGCGCGTCCGCGGCTCAGCAGTCCGGACCAGGGGTTGGTGCGGGCCTGTTCGACGGCGTCGGCGATGGTCCAGCGGCGGGCGTCGAGGTCCGGGTCGTCGAGCTGGTCCCGGCTGATGGGGACGGCGACCGGGGCCCCGGGCTTCGCGCGGACGGAGAAGGGGGCCACGGCGGTCTGCGCGTAGCCGTTGCGCTGCACGTCGAGGTAGAGGCGCTCGCCGCGGTCCTTCTTTCGCGCGGCCGTGGTGAGCCGGTCGGGGTGTGCCGCCGCGAGGTGGTCGGCGACGTCCTTGGCGAACGCGCGTACCTCGTCGAAGTCCTGGCGTCCGTCGAGAGGCACGACCAGATGCAGACCGCGCGAGCCGGTGGTCATCAACCCGGACGGCAACCGTAGTTCGTCCAGCAACTCACCCAGGAGCAGGGCGGCTTCGCGTACGACGGCGAAGTCGTCGCCCGTCGCCGGGTCGAGGTCGAAGACCAGCCGGTCGGGCCGGTGCAGCCGACCGACCCGGGACAGCCAGCGGTGCGGGGTGACGCAGCCCTGGTCGGCGAGGAAGACGAGCGTCGCGGTGTCGTCGCAGACGAGGTGGGTGACCGTGCCGCCCTCCTTGGCCACCTCGACGCGTTTGATCCAGTCCGGATAGTGCGCCGGCACGTTCTTCTGCATGAACCGGGGGCCGTCGATCCCGTCCGGGTGCCGCTCCAGCATCAACGGGCGCCCGCGCAGATGCGGGAGCATGAAGGGGGCGACGGACCGGTAGTACGCGACGAGGTCGCCCTTCGTGTACTCCTTGCCGTCCACGTCCGCACTCTTGGGGAACAGCACCTTGTCGGGCCGATGGATGTCGAGGCTACGACGGCCCGCCCGCACGATCACCATGGCGCCCGAGTACCCCTACGCGGGACGACCAACCGCGGTGTCAGTGGCGGCGGATAGGGTCGCGCCCCATGAGTGATCAACGACGTGAGGTGGTTGTCCGCACAGCGGAACATGCGGATGTGGACGGTCTTGTGGCGTGCAGTCGTGCTCTGTTCGCCGAGGACGCGGGGACCCGTGATCCGAGCATCGACATCGACTGGCCGCGTGAGCACGGACCACGACGTTTCGCGGCCGGTATCGATGATCCCGACCGGCTGCTGCTCGTCGCCGATCGGGACGGCGAGGTCGTCGGCCATCTCACCGGTGCGGTGGCCGGGGCGTCCGCGATGAGGCCGGTCGGAGTCGCGACCCTGGTGGGCATGTATGTGCTACCCGCCTATCGGGGTGAGCGGATCGGTGAGCGGCTGATCCGCGAGTTCACGGTCTGGGCGAGGGAAAAGGGAGCGGAGCTGGCTGAGGTGACGGCGTACTCGAGCAACGCCGGGGCTCGCCGCTTCTATGAGCGCAACGGCTTCGCGGAGAAGTCGGTGACCCTGGAGATTCCGCTGTAGTCGTCCGCGCGGAGGTGTCACATCCGTAAACCCGCCGGTGTCTTCATGTCGAACCCGCGCAACAGGCGCACGTCTTGAGGAGAACACCGTGACACTTCGCGTTCCGAAGGCCGAGCTTCCCGCCGAGCTCCGCGAGAACATGATGAAGCAGCTCGGGGTCGTGCCCGAGCCCGTCGAGGTGCTGTGGAACAATCCCGAACTCGCCGCGGCCAACCAGGAGTTCACGGCGAGGGTGAGCACGTGGGACGCGGTCGACGCGAGTCTGAAGACGTTCGCGCACATGGCTGTCGCGGCGCAGGTCGGGTGCAGTTGGTGCCTCGACATCAACTACTTCCTCGCGCTGAACCAGAACCTGGACCTGTCGAAGGCGAGCCAGGTGCCGCGCTGGCGGCAGGCGGAGGTGTTCACGCCGCTGGAGCGGGACGTGCTCGAGTACGCCGAGGCCATGACGAACACGCCGCCGACCGTCACCGACGCGTTGTCGAAGAGCCTGCTCGACCGGCTCGGCCCGGCCGCGCTGGTCGAACTCACCGTGTTCATCGGCTTCGCCAACATGGCGGCCAGGTGCAACACCGCGCACGGGATCACCTCACAGGGCTACTCCGATTCCTGCGCGGTGCCCCTGGCCGCACGCCCGGCGGAC
Source organism: Streptomyces xylophagus (assembly GCF_000716435.1). Classification (GTDB taxonomy): domain Bacteria; phylum Actinomycetota; class Actinomycetes; order Streptomycetales; family Streptomycetaceae; genus Streptomyces; species Streptomyces xylophagus. Next base: position 460,836 of record NZ_JNWO01000001.1, on the reverse strand, counting down.
TCCGACGTAGCGTCGACCGTATGACCCAGGACCCCTTCGTCGCCCACCGCAGCCTGCTGTTCACGGTCGCCTACGAGATGCTCGGGTCGGCCGCCGACGCGGAGGACGTGGTGCAGGAGTCCTGGCTGCGGTGGGCCGACGTGGACCGGTCACTGGTGCGGGACCCGCGGTCGTACCTCATCCGGATCGTCACCCGGCAGGCGCTCAACCGGCTGCGCACGTTGTCCCGCCGCCGTGAGGAGTACGTGGGCGAGTGGCTGCCGGAACCGTTGCTGACCAGTCCGGATGTCGCCGAGGACGTCGAGCTGGCGGAGAGCGTCTCGCTCGCGATGCTGACCGTGCTGGAGACGCTCGGGCCCACCGAGCGGGCGGTGTTCGTGCTCCGCGAGGTCTTCGAGATGCCGTACGGCGAGATCGCCGAGGTCGTCGGGAAGCCCGCGGCGACGGTGCGGCAGGTCGCGCGGCGGGCGCGGGAGCATGTGGCGGCCCGGCGCCCGCGGGTGCGGGTGAGCCGGTCGGAGCAGCAGGCCGTGGTGGAACGGTTCCTGAGCGCCCTGCGCACCGGGCAGTTGCAGGAGTTGATGGAGGTGATGGCGCCGGACGTGGTCCTGGTGACCGACGGCGGAGGTGTCGTCGCCGCCGCGCTCGCGCCGATCCACGGGGTCGACCTGGTGGCGCCGATCCTCGCCCGCGCGCACCGGTTGGTGGCCGCGTTCGACACCACGCCCGTGTGGCTCAACGGCGAGTCCGCGGGCCGGATCGAGATCGACGGCGAACCGTCCGCGATCAGCTTCGTGGTGGAGGACGGCCGGGTCACCCGCATCCACGTGGTGCGCTATCCGCGGAAGCTGACGCAGTTGGACGAGCCGACGGAACTTGTCAGGTGAGTCCGTCGATGCTCCGAACTTCCCTCTCCACAAGGTGAGTTGAGGAAGCCGAACACTACGATCGTCTCGACTGTACGCATCCTGTGCGAAGCCGGAAACAGAAGCGGAGGGCGGGGAACCGTCCCCGTGACCGAGCGCATCGGTACTGGCATGGGGTCGGCCACGCGGCAGGCCGTAGAGGGGGCGACGTCGTGGCGTATGCCGGAGCACTGCGTGTCAGCGAGGTGGTGGCGGTCTGCGGGGCGCTGGTGTTGGGGTGCACGGGCGGCGACGGAGGTTCCGCGTCGGCTCCCACCCCGTCCGGGGCGACCCGGAGCGGTACCGCCACCACCGACGCGCAGCCGGCCGCGTCCGCGACCCCCGAGACGGACCCCGGCAAGGAGCCGAAGACGACGACACAGGCTCAGGGACTCGTCCAACAGGTCATCTCTGGACCGGAATTGTTCGGGACTGGGGTGGTGCGGGCGACGCCGTACGAGAGTGATCCCGGGCAGTGGGCGGTGCTGGGTGACGACTGTCTGTGGCGGCTGGAGCCGTTGCCCGAGGACGCGCTGGCCACCCTGACCCGGCACTTCGAGGTGCCCGCGGCCGGCGGGAAGGGCGCCGTGCGGCTGTCGGCCACGGTCACCGTGCACCGCACGGCGCTGGACGCGTCGTGGGAGCAGGCACGGATGCTGGAGGAGGACCTCGACTGCACCGAGCAGACCCAACGCCCGGGTGAACGCCTCACGGGGCTGCAGTCGTTGTCGTTCGCTCGCGGCGAGGGCGGCAACACCAGCGGCGACGATCTGCTCCTGGAGACCGGACAGTGCGTCAGCGACACGCGCGGGGGCCCGTATCCGTACTGGTGGCAACAGGCCGTGCTGGGCTCGGTGGTGGCCGGCACGTCCGTGTGCGGAGGGCGGGGGCGTACCGAGCAGGAGCTCAACTCCCTTGTGGCGGAGGTGCTTCCGAGGATGCTGCTGCGGGTGGAGCAGGAGATCGGACGCTCCGGCGGGTCGGCGTCGGGCACGAAGGGTGGTGGGTCGTGATGGAGCGGCTGCTTCCCTCGGATCCGTCCCGGCTCGGCGGATACCGGCTGTTGGGCCGTCTGGGCGCGGGCGGTATGGGCGTCGTCTACCTGGCGCGTGGTGAGGCCGGGGAACTCGCCGCGGTGAAGGTGATCCAGCCCGAGTTCGCCGAACAGGCGGAGTTCCGGGCGCGGTTCAGACGCGAGGCGGACTCCGCGCGCGGGGTGGACAGCCCGTGGGTGGTGCCGGTGCTGGGCGCGGACACGGAGGGCACGGCGCCGTGGCTCGCGACCGCGTTCGTGCCGGGGCCGTCGCTGGCCGAGGCCCTGGCGGAGTGCGGGCCGTTGCCTGCGCGGGTGGTGCGGGTGCTGGGCAAGGTGTTGGCGCGGGCGCTGGATGCCGTACACCGAGCGGGACTTGTGCACCGGGATGTCAAACCGGGCAACGTGCTCCTCGCATTGGACGGACCCCGGCTGATCGACTTCGGTATCGCCCGGCCAACGGCGGCCGAGGAGACGGAGTTGACCTCGGATACCATGGTGGTGGGGACGCCCGGGTTCCTCTCTCCGGAACAGGCGCGGGCGTTGCCGGTGGGTCCGGCGAGCGATGTGTTCTCGCTGGGCTGTGTGCTGGCGTACACGGCGACCGGGCGGTTGCCGTTCGGCAGCGGTACGGCGGACGCGTTGCTGTACCGGACCGTGCACGACACGCCGGATCTGGACGGGGTCGAGGACGTCGAGCTGCGGGACCTATTGGAGCGCTGCCTCGCCAAGGAGCCCGAGGATCGGCCCCAAGTCGCCGAGGTGGACGCGGAGTTGGTGGAGGACGCTCCAGCCGGTTCCATCGGCTGGCTGCCGGACCCGGTGGTCCGGATGGTCGCCGACCGGTCGGCGCAGATGCTGGCGCTGCCCGGTATCGAGCCGACCGAGGTCTCCGGCGAGCCCGATGCCCCGGGGCCGGGCCGTCGTCGGGTGCTGGCCCTCGCGGGCGGTACGGCGCTGCTCGCGGCCGGTGGCGGTGCTGCGCTGTGGGCGGTGCTGCGGAGCAACGACCAGAAGACACCGGCGAGTTCGGCCGCCGACCGTGCCTGGATCATCGGTGTCCAGGCCGACTTGAGCGGCCCGCTGAAGGCGGCGGGAACCGCACAGGAGCGGGCCGCGCGGCTGGCCGTGGAGCAGTTCAACGCGAACGAGGACAAGCCGTTCCCGCTCACCCTGAAGGTGATGGACGACCGGGGCGACCCGGCCCGGGCCCAGGCCGTGGCCCGTCAACTGACCGGCGACCGCGACGTGTTCGCCGTGCTCGGCCCCACCGGTTACGCCTCGGCGCAGAGCGCCGTGGAGGTGTACGAGAGCGCCGGGCTGCCCTTGGTCACCGTGTCCGAACTCTCGGTCTCCGCCGTCCAGTCGGCCCTCCTGACCAAGCCCCGACGATACTTCCGGGCCGCTCCGCTGGCCGCGTACTCCGCGTTCGCCACCGTCACCGCGACCACGGCACAGGGCTCCCGCCGCCCGGGGCTGCTGGTCGACCGGGCGGGCGGGATCACCGGCATGGAGTCCGTCAACGTCGTCCACAGCGCGACCCGCGCGGGCGGCGTGGCCCTGTACGCCCGTGTCGTGCCCGCCCTGGCACCCGATGTGTCGACCGTCGTCGCCGACATGCTCGCCCACGGCATCGACAGCGTCTACTACACCGGCACCGCCGAACGTGCCGCCCCGCTGGCCCGCGCCCTGGCCACACGGGACTTCACCGGACCGCGTTTCCTCGACATTCTGTCGGCCACGCCCGCGTTCATCGAGGCGGCGGGCCCGGCGAGCGAGGGCTGGCAGGTCCTGGCGCCGTACATCGACCCGGGCGCAGCGGCCGTACGACCGTTCGCCACCGCTTACCGCAATCGATACGGCGATGCGCCGGGCGACTGGGCGGCCGAGGCGTACGACGTCACCCGCCTGCTGGCCGACCGGCTCACCGCACTCGCCGGCACCGGCAAGCGGCGCCCCAGCCGCACCCAGGTCGCCGACGCGCTCGCCAAGGCCAAGTACAAGGGGCTGGTCACCACGTACGCGTTCGACGCCGACCACCAGCTCGTCACCGCTCAGGTCCAGCACTACCAGGTCAAGGACGGCCGCTTCGCCTACACCGGCCCGGTGGGAGTGTCCGCCGCCTGACCGGCGACGGGAGCATCGCCGACCGACGACGGGGACATCCCCGAGCAGCAATGGGAGCCGCAGGATGCAGGCATTGCGGGCCGAGGACCCGGAGAACCTCGGCGGGCACCGGCTGCTCGCCCGGCTCGGCGCGGGCGGCATGGGCGTGGTGTACCTGGCCCGCACCGCCGACGGGACGCCGGTCGCGCTGAAGGTGATCCGGGCCGAGTACGCGGCCGCCCCCGCGTTCCGTGCCCGGTTCCGGCGCGAGGTGCGGCTGGCCACCGGGCTCACCGGCCGCTGGGTGGTCGCGGTAACGGCCGCGGACACCGAGGCGCGTGAGCCGTGGCTGGCCACCGCGTTCGTCCCCGGCCCGTCGCTGGCCGAGGCGGTGGACGGACTCGGACCGCTTCCCTCGGACACCGTCGTCTCGCTCGGTGCCCGACTGGCCGAAGCTCTGGGCGAGTTGCACGCGGTGGACCTGGTCCACCGGGACGTCAAGCCCGGCAACATCCTCCTGGTCCCCGACGGCCCCCGACTCATCGACTTCGGCATCGCCAAGGGCGCGGGCGCGACCGCGCTCACCGCTCCCGACGCGGTCATCGGCACCCCCGGCTACCTCTCCCCCGAGCAGACCCGGACCCGCGGCGGCGAGGTCGGTCCGGCCAGCGACCTGTTCTCTCTGGGCTGCGTCCTGTCCTACGCGGCCACCGGCCGCCGCCCGTTCGGCACCGGCGAGGCGCCTGCGGTCCTGTACCGCACCGTCCACGAACCCGCCGACCGCACCGGCCTCGACCAACTCCCGCCCCCGCTACGCTCGGTGATCGACGGCTGCCTCGCCAAGAACCCCGCGCTACGGCCGACGGCTGCGGCGGTCCACTCCGCACTGACGGACGACAAGCACAGGGACAACACCCTGTCCACAGGGACCGATTGGCTACCGCCCGCCGTCCTACGCCTTGTCGCCGAGCGCTCGGCCCGCGCCCTGGACCCACCGCCTCGTACAGAAGGGCCAGAACCGCTCAACACCCCTACGGCACAAGGCCTTTCGCGCCGCCGCCTCCTGACGATCGGCAGCTCGACAGCCGCTGTACTGGCCGCGTCCGGCACGGGTGCGGCCGTCCTGCTCACCCGGGGCCACACCACGACAGGGGGCAGTTCGCGCAGCAACACACCCACGCACACCGTCGCCCTCCACGCAGATCTGACGGGCACTCAAAGAGCCCTGGGCAAGGCGCAGGAGCGCGGAGCACTCCTCGCCGTCGCCGCCCACAACGCCCGCAAGGACGTCGCCTACCGCCTCGCCCTGACCTCGTACGACGACGGAGGGGACACCGCCCGAGCGCGAGCGACGGCTCGCCGCGTACTCGCCACACCGTCCATCAGCGCGGTCATCGGCCCCAGCACGACAGCGGGCGCCCGCGCCGCCGCTCCGCTCTATGCCGCCGCGTCCATGCCGGTGGTCCTGGTGTCGGCCGACGACGAGGCCGCAGGACTCTCCACCACAACCCTGCGCACCCTGTGCGTGACCAGGACGTCCGACAGCTCACAGACCCTGCCGATCCTCTTCTACCTGACCAAAGCACGCGCCACCCGCCGTACAGCGATCATTCAGGACCGAGCGGCGGGCGAGACGGCCGTCGAGATCAGCCGGAACCTGGTCGAGACACCGCCCAGTGGCGGCACCGTCAGCGTCCACCAAGTAGCCGCTGGTACAAGCGACTTCGGCGCGGCTGTCTCCCAGGCTCTGGCCGCCCATCCGCAGGCGGTCGTCTACGCCGGTACGTCACCGCGCCGAGCGGCGGCCTGCGCCCGCGCCCTGGCCACGGCAGGGTTCACCGGGGCGGTGGCCGGCTTCGAGTCGGTCATGCGCGCCGACTTCCTCACGGCGGCGGGACAGGCGGCCGAGGGCTGGGTCTTCGGGGCCCCGTACACCGAACCGCAGTCGGCCCGCACCACCCCCGCGAAGGCGTTCACCGCGGCCTACCGGGCACGCTACGGCGCACCGCCCGGCCGATGGTCCGCCGAGGCGTACGACGCCGTCGGTCTGATCGCCCGAGCCCTCGACGCGCTCGGGACCACCACCGCGATCGAACCCGCGCAGGTCGCCGAACGCCTCTTCCACATCTCCTACGAAGGGGTGGCCAAGCCGATCCGCTTCGTCCAGGGCACCACGCACACGATGGACACGGAGAACACGAGCTTTCTGTACCAGGTCGAGGACGGCGCGTTCCGTTTCCTGGGCCGCTACGACCAAGTCCTCTCAGCTCAGCCCGAGTTGGCCTGCTGTGCTGCGGCGACCATCCGCAGATACGTGCCGAGTCGGGCGATGGCCGACGGGTTGCGGGGGCTCTCGACGAGGTCGACGTAGTCGAGGACGAAGATCCGCCGGTGCTTGACGGCGGAGACGTTGCGCAGCGGGGCGTAAGAGAGGAGGAACCTCTTCTTCTGTTCGGCGCTCACGTCGCCGTAGTTGCAGATCACGATGACGTCGGGGTTCCGCTGCACGACGGTCTCCCAACCGACCGTGGTCCACGAGTCGTTGACGTCGTGCATGACGTTGACTCCGCCGGCCTCGCTGATGATCTGGTCGGGGGCGGCGTAGCGGCCCGAGGTGAACGGGGCGTCCTGGCCGCTGTCGTAGAGGAAGACCTTGGGGCTCTTCGCGGGTGCCTTGCTCTGGACGGTGGCGATCTGCTTCTTGAAGTCGGCGATCAGGGTGGTTGCGCGCTTCTCGACGCCGAAGAGCTTTCCGAGGTTGGTGAGGTCGGTGTAGAGGGCGTCCAGGGGCGGCATGATGCCGCGCGAGGTGTCCGTGCGGCCGTTGCGGCAGGACTCGGTGAGGATGTACGAGGGGATGCCGAGCTTCTTCAGGGCGTCGGGGGTGAAGCCGCTGTCGTCGCGGAAGCCGTAGTTCCAACCGGCGAAGACCAGGTCGGCGCGGGCGTCGAGGACGTTCTCCTTGGTGAGTTGGTCCTTGGACAGCCACTTCACCTTCTTGTAGCCGTCCTTCCAGGGCACGTCGGTCAGGTCACCCTTGTCGTCGGGCATGGCGAATCCGGCCATGCGGTTCTCCAGTCCGAGGGCGAACATCAGCTCGGTGATGCCGACGTCGTTGGTGACGACTCGCTTCGGGACGGTCTTGTACGTCACCTTCTGACCGCAGTTGGTGAGGGTGACCGCCGGGGTGGACCGGAGGCCCTCTCCCGACTCGACGGTCGCGCCGCAGCCGGCGGTGGCGGTCGCGGCGAGGCAGAGGGCGGCGGCAAGCAGCTTGCGCATGGGGGTGGTTGTCCTTATGGGGTGGGAGGGAGCAGGTCGAACAGGAGCTGGACGGCGCCGGTCTCCGGGTGCCGTACCGGATGCGCGCGGACCCCGAACACCTCGGCGAGCAGGGCGGGATGGAGGACGTCGTGCGGCGGTCCCGAGGCGACGATCCGGCCGCCGGCGATCACGTACAGCAGGTCGCAGTGCGCGGCGGCGAGGTTGAGGTCGTGCAGAGCGGCCAGCACGGTCAGGCCGCTGCTGCGGACCAACGACAGGACGTCCAACTGGTGGGCGATGTCGAGGTGGTTGGTGGGTTCGTCGAGGACCAGCACGCGGGGGCGTTGGGCGAGCGCGCGGGCGATCAGGACGCGTTGCCTCTCGCCGCCGGACAGGGCGAGGAACCCGCGGTCGGCGAGGTGGGCGACACCCGTGCGTTCCATGGCGCCGGCGCAGATCTCCCGGTCGGAGGCGGCGGTCCGGTCCCGGTGCGGGAGCCGTCCCATGCCGACCACTTCGGCGACGGTGAAGTCGAACTCGGCCGACGACTCCTGCGGCAGCGCGGCCAACACCTTTGCTGCGGCCCGCGGTTCCATGGCCTGTACGTCGTCCCCGTCGAGCCGGACCACACCGTCGGCCGGTCGCAGCGCCCGGTACACGCACCTCAACAGGGTTGATTTCCCACTGCCGTTGGGGCCGACGAGCCCGACGAAGGCCCCGCTGTCCACGACGAGCCGGATGTCGTCCACCAGCCGCACCGCGCCCGCGTCGACCGACAGCCCCTCGATGTCGAGCCTCATCAACGCCCCCCGAACGCATAGCCGCCGCGCCGCATCAGCAGCAGGAACGCGGGCACTCCCACGACCGCGGTGATCACCCCGACCGGTAGTTCGGCCGGCGCGAGCAGCAGCCGGGACAGCACGTCCGCCCACACCAGCAGCACGGCCCCGGCCAGGGGTGCGACCGCGAGGACCCTGCGGTGATCGGCGCCGACGAGCATGCGTACGAGGTGGGGCACCATCAGTCCGACGAAGCCGATGGCGCCGCTGACGGCGACCACGGTTCCGGTGACGGCGGCTGTCACGAGGAACAACTCCCGCCGTAGTCGGCCCGGTTGGACGCCGAGCGCGGCGGAGGTCTCGTCCCCCATGGCGAGGGCGTTGAGGGACTCGGCCCGCCATCGCAGCCACGCCCAGCCGACCGCCACGGTGACGGCGGCCAACGGCACCTGCGGCCAGGTCGCCCCGCCCAGGCTCCCCAGCAGCCACATCATCGCCGAGCGGGCCGCCTCGCCCCGGGCCGCGCTGAACACCATCACGGTGGTGACTGCTTCGAAGCCGTACGCCAGCGCGGTTCCCGTCAGGATCAGCCGCAGCGGGGTGAGACCGTGCGGCGAGCGTGCCACGGCGTACACCAGCACCATGGCCGCGAGCGCCGAGGCGAACGCCGACACCGACAGTGCCCACACGCCGAGGCCTGCGAACGCGCCCAGCAGGATGACGGCGTTGGCGCCCACGGCCGCGCCCGAGGAGATGCCGAGCACGAACGGATCGGCGAGCGCGTTGCGGACCATGGCCTGCACGGCCACGCCGACGGCGGAGAGTCCCGCTCCCACGACGGCCGCGAGTACGACCCTGGGCAGCCGGATCTCCCACACGATGGTGTAGGCGGCGGCGTCGCCGGCGTGCACGGTCCCGCCGGTGACTCCGGCCCACAGGAACCGGAACACGTCCGCCGTGCCGATCCCCGCCGCGCCCATTCCGACACCGCACACGAGGGACACGCCCAGCAGGAGGACCAGCCCAACTACCAACAATGGCTGGGGTATTCGGCGCACGGTCGGCGGTCCTTCACCTGGGGCCGCCTGGTGAGCCTCGATCGAGGAGGCAGCCCGTACGACCGTGCCGGCCGCTCGGTCCCCTCTCGCAGTCCACGGCGAGCAGTCAACGGGTCGCACCACCCACGGGCGATCGGACTCGCGCGACGACCAGGGATCGCCACGCACACCGTTGCGGGTCAGCGCCGGATTCTCACCGGACTTTCCCCGCGGGAGGCTCGGGGAGCGTAACAAACGGGGGCGAGCGGGTCGGCGGCGCCCGCCCCGAGCACCGGTCGTTGGGCGGGTCCGCCGGCAGTCAGCAGGGCGTCGAAGCCACCGCGCGTGCCGTTGCGGCGGAATTCTGTCACCGCCCGCTCCCCGACACCGGCAACCACCCCGCAGCCGACCTGCTGCGCCTCTACCGTCGGCGCACTGCGTAGGTCAGGTGCGTCACCCGCGACGACGGCTCCGAGCGGACCGGCTCCAGCGCGATCCTGGACGCGTCCACGCCGTCGAACAGGCGGGTGCCGGCGCCGAAGAGCACCGGTGACAGCGTGATCGAGAACTCGTCGACCAGACCGGCGTTCAGGTACTCCAGGATCGTCGTACCGCCGCCGGCGATGCGGACGTCGCGGTCGCCGGCAGCCTCGCGGGCCTGGTCGAGGGCGTGCTCGATGCCGTCGTCGACGAAGTGGAACGTGGTGCCGCCGAGCCGCTCCCACGGGTCGCGCTTGGTGTGCGTCACGACGAAGACCGGGGTGTGGAAGGGCGCGTCCTCCGGCCATGACTGCTCGCCGAGGTCGAACATGCGCCTGCCCATGACGCTCGCGCCGGTGCGCTCGAACGTCTCCCGCGCCATGTCGTTGTCGCGGCCCTCCTCGCCGCCCTCGCCCAGGTTCGAGTTCTCCCGGAAGAACCGCAGCGGGAACACCCACTGCTGCAGCTCCGTCCACTGCGCCAGCCAGCGCCGGACGTCCGGGTCGTCCTGCCTGTGGGGCGCGAAGAGCTCGTCCTCCACGGGCACGGACTCGGGCGCGACGAAGCCGTCCAGCGACATCGTCACGCTGAAGAACACCTTTCCGGCCATCAGTCCTCAACTCCCTTTCGTGCGCGCTCGGTCACGTAGGCCGCCAGGTTGCTCAGGGTCTGCCGGCCGCCCTCGATCGCGTGGTACTTCTCGACCGCCTCGTCGCGCAGCTCCTTGGTGGGGAACACCGTGCGCATGACGAGCCGGGTCGCCGCGCCGTCCTGCGCGAAGGTCAGGACCGACTCGAAGGCGTTCGGGTCGTCGCGGGACTCACCGTGCAGCAGCGTGATCAGCTCCGGCGGGACGATCCGCAGCCAGCGGATCCACTCGGAGTAGTCGGTGCCGTCCGGCCCGTGCAGCACGAAGACCCACTCCCCGCCCTCGCGGAACTCGAAGGACCGCGTGGTGGTGGTGAACCCCTCCGGACCCCACCACCGCGACAGGTGCCGGACCTCGGCGAACGCCTCGAACACCAGCTCCCGCGGGGCGTCGATGACCCGGGAGATCACGATCTCCCGGTCGGCCGTCGCCGGCTCCGCCCGCGTTTCCCGTCTTGTCCCTGCCATCGGTCATTCCTCCTGACGTGTCTGCTTGAGGTCCTGCACGTAGGTGTCCAGCCGGTCGAAACTCTCGTTCCAGAACCGCTCGAATCCACCGGCCCACTCGTGCACCGGCCGCAACCCGCGCGCGTCCAGGCCGTACAGGCGCTGCTTGCCCACCCCGCGAACCCGCACCAGCCCCACCTCTCGGAGCACCCGCAGATGCTTGGACGCCCCCGGCTGGCTCATCCCCAGCTCCTGGGCCAGGTCGGTCACCGGCCGCTCCCCCGCCCGCAGCAGGACCAGGATCTCCCGGCGCTGCGGCTCGGCGATCGCGTTGAAGACGTCCGACGTCGTCGCTGCTCGTGCCATGCCAGCCATCGTATTCCCATATCGGCATACGTCAAGCCGGTGGGATTCGGCGAGTCCTGGGCGAGGCCTGTCGAAGACTTCAGCACCAGAGGAAGGGACCGATGAATGGACCAGTCTCACGAGTCCGCACGCGACGGCGAGGTCCCGCTCTCCGGAGGCCGCATCACCCCTGGTGTCGTACGAGTCGGCGACACGGTCCGCCGCCCCACCACGAGAGCCTCGCCCTTCGTCGCGCGACTCCTCCGCCACCTCGAACAACGCGGCTTCACCGGAGCCCCACGCCACCTCGGCCTCGACGAAGCCGGACGCGACACGTTCAGCTACCTGCCCGGTCATGTGCCGGCCAAGTTCCGGTACTGGACGGACGCACAGGTCGCCGCGGCCGGCGCCCTGCTCCGTTCGTTCCACGACGCCACCCGCCGGAGCGGGCTCACCGGGCCGCACCCCGTCGTCTGCCACCACGACCCCGGACCGAACAACACCGTGTTCCGCGACGGCCTGCCGGTCGCCTTCATCGACTTCGACACCGCCGCTCCCGGCGACCCGCTCGAAGACGTCGGCTACGCGGTCTGGACCTGGTGCGTCTCCTCGCGTCCCACCGCTCCGCCCGCGGTGGCGCAGGCCGCACAGGTGCGGATCTTCGCCGATGCCTACGGCCTCGGTACGTCCGCCCGCGGCCGGCTGGTCGACGCGATGCTCGATCGGCAGCTACGCAACGCGAGTTGGTGGCGGGAACGGCTCACCGGACCCGAACACCGGCCCGGTGACGCCGAGTTGATCCGCGCCCGCATTGCGTGGTCCGAGCGGGAGCATGCCTACACGTCCGGTCATCGGTCCGTGTTCGAGCAGGCGCAAGGGGCCCCGACGAGTTCACGGGGCACTCGACGGCCTATTGGAGGCTCCAGCGGTGCGGGTGGTCAGGATCAGTGGGGCAGGTGAAGACGTTGAGTTCGCCGTCGCGGCCCATCCGGATCTTGGTGGGTGTGGCGAACGGGTGCGGGGGCAGGTCCCGGTCCTCGGTCGGCTTCCAACTGCCGCTGCCGCCGTCCCACTCGGAACTGTCGATGGTCAGAAGGAGCTCCAACGGGGTCGCACAGGCAAGGCAGTTCATCGGGGACGGGTCCGTCGCGTGCCAGGACGCGAATCCGCCGACGCGCCAGCCGGGCGGGATGGACAGGTCGTACTGGTAGCCGACCGGCTCGGCCCCGTCCCTCTCCTCGTCCGACTGCTCGGCCTGCCCCTCCAAGACCTCCAACGCCTCCTCCCAGGCATCGATCCGGGCACACAACTCCTCGGGAAGGAGGCCCGCGAAGGGGTAGGTGGCCACCTGCTCCGGGTGCAGGACGCAGGGCTCGGGCACGTACCCGCCGTAGCCGACGACCTGTGGCTGCGGCGGCACGGCGAGCACCGCACCGACCTCCGCCGACCTGCGCCAGCGCAGGTGGAGCAGCAGGTCGTAGCGGCCCGTTCCGTGTGCGTCGAAGGGGCAGCAGAACACCTGGAGCAGGTCGCTGCCGTCCGGGCCGGGCGGCAGGTCGGGAATGTCCCGCCGGTACAGCTGGGCGAGGGCGATCAGCGGCAGCGGGTCGGTCTCGGACAGTTCCGTGAGCCGATGCGCGCGACGCAGCTCGTCCACGAGTTGCCGTTCATCGTCTGTGAGCCCTGTCCACGGATCGCGGGCCTGGGCGGCGGCCAGGATCGCCCGCTCCCGGTGGATGTCGTCGGGGCGCCGCCCACGCCCACGGCCATGGGCTTCTGTGCACACCGGCCACGGTTCGTCCCTCGGCCACAGCAGCGGACCGCCCACCGAACTCGCCGACACGTCCGGACTGCCCGGCCGCGGGTGGAGCCGGGTTGTCGTGCCCCGGTACGCGGCCAGTTCCGGGAAGAGCGCCTCGACATCGAGTGGCCGCGGTGGTGTGGTCCTCGTCATGGAGGCGACCCTAGACACCCGCCCGCGAGGAGGGACAACTCCCCCGGAGTCCACCGCCTCCGCATGCTCAACTCGGCCCGCCGGTCCCCGACATGACACGGACCGGACCATCGCCCGACCCCGCACAGGTGGCGCGCAGAGCATCCATCTTCTCCGCGTCGGTCGTCCCGGCCTCCGCCGTGTACGTGACGATCCGGAGGTCGGTGCCCGCGGCCATCATGACGTCGAGGTCGAGGGCGATGTCTCCCACGCGGGGGTGTTCGACGGTCTTGCGGTCTCCGACGTGGGTGCGGGCGGTGCCGTTGGACCAGAGGCGGGCGAAGCGGGGGCTGTCGCGCAGCATGCGGTCGACGAAGGCGGCGAGCCGTGCGTCATGGGGATGGGCTGCCGCCGTCACGCGTAGATCGGCAACGAGGTCCTCCTCCTCGACCTCGTCGCCCTCCCAGGACCGGACCGGCCAGGCCGCGATCGGTTCCCGCCCCCGTGCGCCGCTCGACCGGAACATGCCGGCGACGAGGTTGCGCTCGTCCCAGCCGTAGGTGCGGGGATCGCCGACCACGGCGGACCACATCTCGTTCCAGCTGACGAGGGTCCAGTCGGCCGCGAACACCGCGGTGGGGTTGCCTTCCAACTGGCCGACCAGTCGGTGCACTCGCGCGGGCACGTGCCGGGAGACGTTCCCGGCCGGGGGCGGTGCGAGGTGGGCGCAGCGGAACAGATGGTCGCGCTCGGACGGTTCGAGACGCAGCGCTCTGGCCAGCGCGGTGACGACCTGGGCGGAGGGATGACGCGCGCGGCCCTGTTCGAGCCGGACCACGTAGTCGACCGACAGGCCCGCCAGCCGGGCCAGTTCCTCCCGGCGCAGCCCGGGGATGCGCCGGTCTCCGCCCGCCTCCAGCCCGCTGTCCTGCGGTGACACCCGCTCGCGCCACCCCCGCAGTGCGATGCCGAAGAGGTTCGTCGTAACTGCCATGAACAACATCGTCGTTCACTTGCGCGCCGAGCACACAAAAGATCAGCCCGCGCACTACGGAGTCTTTACTCGACCGCTCGTCCCGCCCGCCCTCTCCGCACTACGACGTCGCCCCGGCCGACACTGCCTCGCCGGACGCGTCGGCGTCGGCGCCGTCGGCCCACCGGGCCCGGATGAACGCGCCGGCGGCGTCGAGCGCGGCGGCGCCCTCGTCGAGCATCGCGGCGAACGCCTGGAAGACGTGCGGCACTTGGGGCCAGACCTGCAGTTCGACATGGACGTCGTGCTCGGCGGCACGCGCCGCCAGCCGTACGGCGTCGTCCAGCAGGATCTCGTAGGAGCCGACCTGGATGAACAGGGGCGCGAGGCCGGTCAGGTCGGCGAAGACGGGGCTGGCGTGCGGGGTGGTCGGATCGGTGTCGCCGAGGTAGTCGCGGGCGCGGGTGCGCAGGCCTTCCGAGGTCAGTGAGGCGTCGACGGCCGCCTTGCTCACCGCGCTGTCGCCGGACAGGCTCAGGTCGGCCCACGGGGAGAACACCGCGGCCGACGACGGCTGGGGCAGCCCCGCGTCCTTCGCGGCGACCAGTGCCGCGGCGACGAGCCCGCCACCCGCGGACTCACCGACGAAGGCGATGGCGGAACTGGGAACCCCGTCGTCGAGCAGGGCCCGGTACACGGCCAGGGCGTCGTCGACCGCCGCGGGGAACGGGTGCTCGGGGGCCAGCCGGTACTCGACGCACACGGCGCGCGCACCGGTCCGTCGGGAGACTTCGGCGGCGAGACCCGCGGCGTCGGCCGCCGAGCCGATGGCGTACGCACCACCGTGCAGGTACAGCAGCACGGTCTCCGGATCGTTCCCCGGTGTCTCCACGGTGACGACCGGTACGCCGCCCAGTTCGCCCTCCATGGTCGAGACGTCGGGGGGCAGCGGGATGGACGTCATCATGCCGTGGAAGAGGACACGCTGTTCGGCGACGTCCCCTCCGAGGTCGAGCGGGCCGTGCCGCAGCATCTCGTCGAGGGCCTGGCGCTGTTGCCGGGACATGGCTGTGCCTTTCGTGGTGCTGGTCGATGCGGTGTGACGTGGGAATCGGGGGCTCTGCCGCCGGTCAGCGCGGCGGCCCCACGATGACCTGGCCGTACATGTCGGCGGCCTCCGCCAGGAGATCCCGCGAGATCTCGAAGCCCTCGGGGCGAGGGGTCGTGAGGTCACGTCCCGCGTGCCGGAACATGCCCTCGATGCCGCCGGGTGTGCAGATCATCAGCAGGTCTGCCGTGTCGGAGGTGATCCGGTACCCGTGCGGGACGTTCCGCGGCAGGAAGACGATGCCACCCTCCGACAGCTCCATCTCCTCGTCGTCGCACCACAGCAGCGCACTGCCCTTGATCAGCATGAAGACCTCGTCCTCACGGGTGTGCTTGTGATACGGCGGCGCCTCGCCCTTCGCCACGGAGAACCGCCCCACGGTCAACTGGCCACCGGTAGCGGCCGCGTCGAGGAGTACGGCGAACTCACCACCGTCGAGCCATTCGAGTTTCTGCTGCTGCTCGGGCTGAGCCAGGTAGGCCATGGTCATGTGGCTGTCCGTTCTGCGCGATCGGCGAACTCGGCGCTTTTGTCACGGAGACCGACAGGGTCGAGGTGAGGCAGGGCACCCCTGGTCGGGGCCGTGCCCCGCCTGTCCGATGATCCTCTTCAGGGCACGGCGCCCGCCACCCGTACGGGTAGGACCAGCAGTACCACTCCCCCGGCCCGACCCCCGCTGCCACGCGCGTCCGGGACGCCCGGCGGCTTGTGGCATTCTCTGCTGCCATGGATGTCTCGACTGATCAAGAACTGCCGTCCGAGGACCAGGACATGGAGATCCAGGCGGTCTCCGCCGATCGACTCACGTTCTTCGGAGACGCGGTGGTAGCCATCGCACTCACGTTGCTGGCTCTGGAGCTGCCGGTACCGGAGGGGTCGACCAACTCCGAACTGTGGCACTCGGCCACCTCGCACCGTGAGAGCTACCTGGCGTTCATGATCAGCTTCGTGGTGATCGCCGCGCACTGGCGCTCCCACCACCGGGTGTTCCGCTATGTCACGGCGACGAACCGCCGGTTGACGCCCCTCACCATGTACTGGCTCCTCACGCTGGTCATCACCCCGTTCGCGACCGATGTGATCGGCGGCCACGGAGCGTTCCAGGCCCGGTTCATCTTCTACGCCACCGTGCAGTTCGCGGCCTGCCTGCTGTTCATCCTGATGGTCCGTGAAGTACGGCAGGACCGCCTGTACCGCGTCGGTACTCCGCCCGAGGTGTTCTCCCGGGCGATCCGCCGGATCGGCATGGTGGCCCTGGGCTTCCTGGTCTCGATCCCGGTCTCGCTCGTCACCGGCTGGGCGTACCTGTGCTGGATCGTGGTACCGGTCTTCGACTCGATCGTCGACTCCCGCCGGAGCCGGTCGGCGCAAGAGGCCATAAAGCCATAGGCGCGCTTCCCAAGGGGGAAATTCCCGCGGGAGCCCTTTCCTGAATTACCGTCGTCGAGAACACAATGAAAACCGCATCACCTCGGTCGGAAAACGGCTTTCTGAAATACACGCCCTTTCATTTCACACTCGGCGCCGGCCGCCCCCGCGACTCCGCCAGCAACCTCCCCGCCCCGTCCAGACACTTCGCCGGATCGACGGGCGCCGCCTGCAACCCCGGCAGCAGCAGCATCCACAGGTCGCTCACCGCCTCCTCGATGTTGCGGCGGTCGTTCAGCGCGTCGGAGACGGTGTGAGTGCCGAAGAAACAGGAGACGAGGACGCGCGCGGTGCGCTCGACATCCGTGCCGGGGGCCAGTTCGCCCACTTCCTCGGCGCAGGTCAGCATGCGGGCAGCCGCGTCGATCCACCCCACGAAGGGGCGAGGCAGGGACACCGGGATGGTTCTGCGCTCGCTCCAGAGCCTGTTGCCCGCGCGGACGATCACGTTGTCGCGGAATTCCCGGGCCACGGCGAGGCTCAGGCCCACCAGTCGGTCGAGAACGGGAGCATCCAGCGATTCCCAGCGTTCGACATAGCGCGGCCATTCGGCGAAATGGGCTTCCAGAACGCCTCGGGCCAGCCCCTCCTTGCTGCCGAAATGGAAATAGATCGCACCGCTGGTGTACCCGCTCGTACGTGCCACGTCGCTGATGCTCGTACCGACGTACCCGTGCTGTTCGAACAGCACCGCGGCCGTCGCCAGAACGGCCCGCCGGGTGACTTCCGCACGTTCCTGCATATTCTCGGTCGCCCCTGTCCTGCGTGCCGGATCGTCTTTTCCGGTGAATCTAGCCGACAGGCCGCCGTTTCCTGCACGGATGCCAAAGAACCATAGCTTCTATTATTTTATGACTGAATCACGCCTCGCCGCACCTTCCGAAACCGGCCCGGAGCAGCTGACGCTGAGCTGGGACAGCTGCGTGTCCCGGGCCCTCGTGCACCGCAACGCGGTCGCCGAAGTCCTGCTCACCGACGCCCGCGCGCTGCCCGACGGCCGTTTCCTCCTCGCCGCGCAGTGGCCACGCTCGTATGCCACGTCCGCTGCCGGGTCCGCCGAGCGGCACGATCCGATGCTGGCCGCCGAGACCATCCGGCAGGTCGGCCTCTACATCTGTCAGCGTTTCCTGGGCGCCCCCGGCACCAGCAGGCCCGTCATCAGGAGCGTCGGCTTCCGGCTCGACAACAGCGCGGAGCCGGTGGTCGGTTACGGGGCAACCGACGTGCTGTGCCGGGCGGAGGTGTACGACATGCGCCACGTGGATGACGTGCCGTGGCCGGTCGCGCTGAGTGTCCGGATGGAATTCTCCGCCGCCGGGCGGGAGTTCGGCTCCGCCTTCGGACGCATGCGGGTCCTGTCCGAGGAGGAGTACGGGACGTTCCGCGGCCCTCATGCCGATGCCGGTCCCGTGCCGGACGAGGTGCACTGGCGGCCGTCGCCCACCGAGGTGTCGGTCCCGTCCCCCGGCGATGTGATGCTGGTGCGGAACCCCTCCGGGGCTTTGCTGGTGGCACCCGCCGACCTGCGCCATCCGCGGTTCTTCGACCACCCCAGCGACCACGTGCCCGGCATGGTGCTGCTGGAGGCGGCCCGGCAGGCGGCATGCCTGGCGGGAGCCTCCCCCGGCCGACTGAACGGCTGTCACATGGAGGCCCTGCGTTTCACCGAATGGAACGCGCCGGTCCATGTCGAGTGCGGGCCGGCCGAGGACGGCTGGGCCTTCCGGGTCACACAGGGCGGTGATACGACCGCCTCGGGCACGCTGTCGTTCGCCACGCAGGGCTAATTCACCCTCCCGGTCGAGGACGGACGTTCACGCCGTTCACCCCACCCGCGCCTTCTCACCCCTGGTCGACCTGCGACTGACGCCTGTCCCCGCCCGAAGGACAGGCGTCCGTCGCCACCGCGTTCACGAGGCGCGCGGTCCACCACTGAACCGCGACAGCGAGCGCCGCAGGTCCTGCTTCCGTTGCGTGACCGCCGCCGATCGCAGGTCGTCGCCGTCGTTGGCCAACTCCCGTTCCAGGGCACGCGTTTCGTCCACGCGTCCGAGCGGCAGGAGTACGTCCGCCAGGCGCAGCCGGGTCAGTGCCGCACCCCGGCGGTCGTCCGGGGTGCGGGCGGCCAGGGCGTACTCGAAGGCGGGTACCGCTTCCGCGGCCTCGCGCAGCGCCATCAGGGCCTCGCCGCGCTGGAATTCGAAGTCGGCGCGGGCGTAGGACTCGAAGGGATGCCGCCCCGCTTCCTCCGGGCCTACCGGACCTACGCCGCTCTCGGCCTCGGAGAGCGCGCGCAACGCGTCCTTGCGCTCGCCGCGGCCGGCCGCCGTCACCGCCAACTGGGCCTGGGCGAAGGCCCGTACGGCGCGCGGGGCGTCGCGCGCGGTTCTGACCGCCGCCCGGGCGACCTCGTCGGCGATCCGCAGATGCCCGAGTCCGTACGCCTGCGAGCTCAGGGTCCGCAGGGCGATCACCGTCAACTCCCGGTTCCCGGCGGTCACCGCCAACTCCCGTGCCCTCAGGTAACAGTGCTGCGCCTCGCCGTTGCGCAGGTCGTCCGCGTACATACGGCCGAGGACGAGGGCGAGTTGTGATGCCTCGGCGTACCGCTCCTGCCGTGCCTGGCCCCGCGCGCCGCGCAGTTGGCCGGCCACCGCTTCGGCCAGGTAGGTGCGCAGGGTGCCGCGGGCGAATCCGCCACCCTGTGATTGCAGGGTCCGGGTGAAGAACAAGGACGCCGAGTTCCGCGTGCTCGGTGTCCGTGCGGCCCCGGACGGCGGTCCGGTGGCCGGGGCCCGGCTCGCCGGCCGGGTCCGTGCGGGCCGGTAGGGAACCGAGCCGGACAGTTCGTGCAGCAGCCCTACGAGGCCGTCGGCGTCCCGAGACGCCAACTGGGCGAAGGCAACAGAGTCTTGACTCACGAAGCCCGCCTCCTCGGCGGTGATGACACGGCCGCAGCGCCGGCTGAGCGCCTCACAGGCCAGCGGCTGCACGCGCGGCATCGGATGACTGCCCGCCAGCCAGTGGGCCACCGTCGTCCGGTCGTACCGCAGGACCGTCCCCGCCTCGGCCGCCACCGCGTTCACCGCGCGTGCGAGGCCTCCCTGGGTCCAGTCCGTCTCCTCGATCAGCGCACGCAGCCGGGTATTGGGAACGCGTATCCGCGCCATCCGCCTCTCCTAGCCCATTCGGCGGCTTCACGCCGCGCCTCTAACTATCCAAAACATATCGATCATTATTCTTCTCTCCATTGCCAATTCACTGTTTCCAGACTGTTCTTCCCAGACCGTTGAGAGGCGTGATCACGATGATTGATCCGTTCGACCTCCGCTACGCCCGCTCAGGCCGGCCTGAAGGCCAGCACCGCGTTGTGACCGCCGAAGCCGAACGAGTTGCTGAGGGCCAAGGAGACCTTGCCGGCTCTGGCACCTCCGCTCACCAGGTCCAACTCGGCTTCATTCAGGGGGAGTCGGAGATTCGCCGTGGGCGGGGTGGTCGCGTGGAAGACGGTCAGGGCGGTGAGCGCGGCCTCGATCGCTCCGGCCGCGCCCATGGTGTGACCGGTGACGCCTTTCGCCCCGGTGACGGAGGGGCGACCGCTCAACACCCGTTCGATGACCGTGGCTTCGATCCGGTCGTTCATCGGAGTGCTGGTTCCATGGGCGTTGACGTGATCCACGTCGGCGGGTGAGGCGTCGGCGTCGGCCAGGGACCGGCGCATAGCGAGTTCGGCGCCCGCTCCGTGCGGGTGGGGCGCCGTCTGGTGGTGGGCGTCGGCGGACGCGCCGTGGCCCGCGAGCGCGGCGTAGCGCCGGACACGGCGGGCGACGGCGTCGGGCGCGCGTTCGAGGACGAGGACGCCCGCACCCTCGGCCAGGACGAATCCGTCCCGGCCCGCGTCGAAGGGACGGGAGGCTCCGGACGGGTCCTCGACGCGCCGCGACAGTGCTCCCGTACGGAACAGGGCGGCCGAACAGAGGCGGGTCACCATGGCGTCCGTGCCTCCGGCGAGCGCGAGGTCGCAGGCGCCCGAGCGGAGCAGGTCGACGGCGATGCCGATCGCGGTGGCGCCCGAGGCGCAGGCGGTGCCGGTCTGCAGGACCGGCCCGCGTGCGCGCAGATCGATGGCGATCTGGCCGGCCGCCATGTTGGGCAGGAACATCGGCAGCGTGAGCGGTGAGACCAGGGCCGGTCCGTGCTCCCGCAGCCGGTCCTGCTGCTGTTCGAGCGTGGCGATCCCGCCTGCGCTCGATCCGACGACCACGGCGACGCGGTCCCCGTCCCAGTCTCTCGGCTCCAGTCCGGCGTCACCGACCGCTTCCCGGGCGGCGGCGAGGGCGAGAAGTGTGCAGCGGTCCACGCGCCACTGCTGCACCCCCGGTACGTGGATGCCCGGGTCGAAGTCGGGAATCCGGCAGGAGAAACCGACCGGCATTCCGTCCAGTTCCGGGTCGTCCGTGGCCGTCGGACGGCCGGCGCAGACACGCTCCCAGGTCTGTTCCCGTCCGATTCCCGCCGGGGTGACGAGACCGATCCCGGTCACCACCACCTCCGGCCTTCCGCCCACGGCGGTCACGCCCCCGTCTTCAACTTCTCGACGAGGCCGACGGTCTCCCCCACGGTGAGGGTGCCCGTCGCCTCGGAGTCGTCGAGCGGTACCGCCCACTCCTCCTGGAGGGTTAAGAACAGTTCCACCACGGCGAGGGAGTCGAGACCGAGGTCGTCGTAGGAGGCCTCCGGTCGGACGGTGTCGGCGGGGACCTCGAACTTGCCGGTGAGTGTGGTCACGAGGTGGTCGTAGACGGCAGACATGAATCGGTCTCCTTGTGTGCGGGGTGGAGTTCGGGGGTGTGTCGGACGGGCTTCGCCTGGGGCCATGTCATGGCGATCGAGCCCCAGGTCAGGCCGCCGCCGAAGGCGGTGAGCAGGGTGCGTGCGCCTGGTGGTACGGCGCCTCGGGCGGCGGTGTCGGCGAGGGCGAGGGGAAGGGAGGCCGCCGCGGTGTTGCCGACATCGCGCAGGTTTCCGTGGCAGCGGTCCGGCGGAATGCCCAGCCGGTCGGCCACGGAGTCGAGGATGCGCTGGTTGGCCTGGTGCGCGACGAAGGCGGTGATGGAGTCGGTGGACCAGCCCGCCCGGCCGAGGACCGTCCGGGAGGAAGCGGCCATCTGCCGTACGGCCCGGCCGTACACCTCCCGCCCGCGCATGCGGAAGTAACGCTCCTCTCGCGGTGGCAGTGCGTCCGCGTACGGCCGACTGGAGCCACCCGCGGGGATCGTGATCAGGTCGCCGCCCGTGCCGTCGCTGCCGAGGTCGAAGTGGACCAGGGCTCCGGGGTCCCGTCGGTGTCCTCGTGTCAGGTACGCGGCGCCCGCGCCGTCGCCGAAGATGACGGCGGTCTCCCGGTCGTGCGGGTCCACGATCGTCGAGTAGGTCTCGGCCGCGACGAGCAGCACACTGTCGTACGCGCCCGCCATGAGCAGCGCCGAGGCGACGGCGGCCGCGTAGACGAAGCCGGAGCAGACGGCCGCGAGGTCGAAGGCCGGAGTACCGGTCATGCCGAGCCGGGCAGCCAACTCGGGTGCGGTGGCCGGGCATCGGCGGTCGGGAGTCGTGGTCGCCAGGATCAGCAGACCGGCGTCGTGCGCGCCGGCCGACTCGAGTGCGCCGCGGGCTGCGGCCACCGCCAGATCGCCTGTCGTGGTGCCGGGGCGGACACGATGGCGGCTGCGGATCCCGGTGCGGCTGCGGATCCACGCGTCCGAGGTGTCCAGGCCTTCACGGACCAGCTGCTCGTTGGTGATCCGGTCCGGTGGCAGGGCGGCCCCCAACCCCGTGATCACCGCGGCGGCGCTCACGGCGTCGGCCCGCCGCTCGCGAACAGGGCCGCCACGACGTCCTGTTCGGCCATCGGAGCCCTCAACCGCGCGTCCGGCAGCGCGAATCCGTCGAGGAGGACGGCCAGATGAGGGTGTACGGCGTCCAGGGCGCGGTCGCGTTCCCGGTGCACGCGGGTGGCGTCCGAGGAGGTGAGCGATCCGCTCTCCAGGTGCCAACTCAAGCTCTGTTCCAGTGAGTTCAGGGCATACAGGGCGTAGAGGGCATGCAGGGCGGTGAGGTGCGGCGTCCCTTCGGTACCGGTGGAGGCGGAGTCGGCTTCCGCGACCGCTTCCGCGAACGCCTCCAGGAGCAGGCGTTGTTGATGTGCGTCGGCGAGGGTGACGAGGTCGGGGAGCAGGGGGTTCCAGGTCTCGAAGGCGGTCTTCTCCTCCACCGGGGCGCCATCGACTCGGCCGCGCAGTTCGGTGAGGAGCCCGCGCTCGCGGAGGAGCGCCAGCGCCAGCACCCCGTCGGGGGAGGTCAGGTCGTCCACGGTTGTCGGGACCGGGACGGTGTGCGTGAGGTCCTCGACGAGCTGCTTTCCTGCGTCCAGCCTGATGAGGAGGTTGTCGCCCGCCGCGGCCTGGAACACCTGCGCCAGGCCCTCGTACTCGAGGAGCCGGTTGACGGTCAACAGGCCCTGGGCGCCCGCTCGTTCGCGGCACACTCCGGCCGCGTTCTGCAGGACGCGGGTCGCGGCGGCCTTGGTCAGCGCCTGTTCGCGGCTGACCGAGGCCCAGGGTGCCCACACCGGGCGCTGGGACTCGGGCAGGTCCGTGCGCGCGCTTCGCTGTCGGACGTACTGCGCTTTGACGCGGGTGACGAGGAAGCTGCACGCGTACACCTCGGCGAGGACGCCGTAGAGGGCTTCTTGCTGGGTGCGGTAGTGCAGCACAGGGAGGTTGGCGCGCAACCGGCCCATCGTGAGGCGCTGTTGGCTGTGGCGGATGCCGATGGTGACGGCGGCGCGTGCTGCCGCGGTGAGGGCGGACGCGGCGCCGGTGGAGGCGTTGGAGGAGACCGAGAGGGAGCGCACCAGGCGGCGGTCCGGGTCACCGAGGGGGTCGGAGAACTCGCCGTCGGGCGTGATGGAGGCGTCGTCGTGGAGCCAACCGTCGTAGGGCACGCGGGTGTTGTCGAAGGTGACGAGGGCGTAGTTGAGCGGTACCGAGGTGGTCTCGGGGAGTTCGGTGATGTGCACGCCCTCCGTGACACGGTCGCCGTCGCGGATGCGGACCGCGAAGGGGAACACCCCGCACTCCTGGCTGCCGAGAAGCAGCCGGGCGTAGACGATGGCCATGTGGGCGCGGCCCGTGCCGGCGACGTGGGCCATGAACTTGGCCGCGCCGGGGTCGGGGGTGCGTAAGGTGAACTCCCTTGTGGCGGGGTCGAATCGGGCTTCGGTGCGGGTGGCGAGGTGGCTGTTGCCGCGGCCGATCTCGGTGATCATGATGGATCCGAAGGTCTCGTGCCGGTCCACTTCGTCCATCAACGGTCCCAAGTACGGTCCCGGCCTGCCGAGTTCGGTGATGGCCGAGACGCACACCGCGTACTGCACGGTGCCGGCGAGGAACAGCGCCGGGTCGACGATGGCGGACCACTCCAGTACCGCGAGCAGTTTGGCGGGGTCTTGCTGCAGCGCTTTCACTCCGCCCACCCATTCGCCCAGGGCGCGCAGCCGGTCGTAGGTCCGTGTGTGCCGGTCGGGGCCGTAGGGCGGTGCCGAGCGGGTGAACGGCGGGGTGTCGAGCAGGCCGTCCAGGGCGTCGACGTCCGGCCGGGTCTCGCCGTGGAGGAGTCGCCGGAGCGGCTGCGCGGCCTCGGTGGCCGCCTGGTCGGCGGTCATGCGGCGGGGGCGGCGCGCAGCAGGGTGCGCCGGGCCTGGCCGTCTTCGATGGCGAAGACGAGGGACGGCCGGAAGGCGTGCAGGTCGATGCGGACGCGGCTGCAGTCCTGGCCGGCCTGGTGCACGCGCACCTCGGCGCTCAGCGGGATCTTGTCGTCCTCGGCCGGGCCGGTGCGGGTGAACGTGCCGCTCAGGAGGGTGGGCAGCGGGAACACGAACCGGGTGAACTCGAAGGTGCTGGCGTGCATGACGGCGTAGTAGGGGGGATGACCGGCGGGTGGGAGCCAGATCTCCGAGACCGCCCAGGTGACGAGTTGGATGGACGCCTCGATGAGGAGCATGCCGGGTACGTGCTGCTGGTCGGCGGTGTGGTCCCTGAGCATCTCGGTGTCGTTGACGACGGCCAACTGCGCCTGAAACGCGTCCCCTTCGACGTGTGCGTCGCCGATGAGAACGTTGTCGCGACTGTGCTTGAGGACGCTGTGCCGGGGCACGGCGTTCGGCGGCCGGCCTTCGGGGAGTACGGCCGCGCCGTACGCCTTGAGCAGTTCGGAGGTCAGGTCGCTCCACTCGGTGTCGTCGACGCCGAGTCCGGGCCGGATGCGCAACGGACCGTTCTCGTCGGGGAGTCGGCGGCGTAAGCGGTCGCGGAGTTGGGCCGCCGTGGTGAAGTCCAGCTGGACAGTGGCGCGTTGGAAGGACTCCCCCACCACCCACTGGTGGAGGGACTCGTCGTCGTTCGTCTCCGGACTGTGCGTCTGGTCCGTCATCTGTCGCTCCTGCTGGGGCAGTCGGTGCCTCGGGACGGGGTGCGTACGGTGTTCAGGCCGCGAAGGGCGAGGCGGGCTTGGGAATGCCGGCGAGTCCGCCGTCCGGGACCGACACCCCGCCGTCGCAGACCAGGGCGTGTCCGGTGACGGACGAGGCCGCGGGCGCGGCCAGGAAGAGCGCGGCGGCGGCGACTTCCGTGGACGTCAGCCACCTGCCTTGCGGTACATGGCTCATGAGCCAGTCCGACAGGGGCGCGTGCTGCTGCATCGGTTCGGTCATGTCGGTGCGCACCCAGCCGGGGCACAGGGCGTTGACCCGGATGCCCTGCCGGGCCCAGCCCACGGACAGCGAGCGCATCAGCGAGAGCTGGGCGGCCTTGGTGACCGCGTACGCCTCCATCGCCGGGGTGGCGATGAGCCCGGCCACGGACGACACCAGGACGACAGCCGCCTTCGGTGACGCGGCGAGGTGGGGGTGGGCGGCACGGCACAGGTCGACGGTGGCCCCGATGTTCACGGCGAGCAGCGGGTCCCACTCGGCGGCACCGCTCTCGGTGAAGGGGACCAGATGCGAGGTGCCGGAGCCGTCGGCCGGGAAGACGCTCGCGTTGTGGACAAGGACGTCGAGACCGCCCAGCCCGGCGACCGCCTCGTCGACGACGCGTGCGGCCGTCCCGGAGTCGGCGAGATCACCGCACACGATCACGGCCTGACGTCCGAGCTTGCGCACCTCCTGCTCGGCGTCGTGCAGCGCGTCGGCGCTGCGGGCCGCCAGGGCGACATCCGCCCCGGCCTCCGCGCAGGCGACCGCGATGGCGCGGCCGATGCCTCGGGAAGCGCCGGTCACCAGCACGCGGGCGCCGTCGAGCCGGAAGAGGGAGGCGAGGGGGTCAGTGGTGTCGACGACGCTGGACGTGCGGGGCTCGGTCACAACTGGGCTCCTTCGAAGCGGGAGTTGTCGGTGCGGGGGGTCTCCGTACGGGGTGGGGGGACGGTGCCGTGAGGTGCTCTGGTCCAGGTGAGGACCGTGCTCCCCCAGGTGAGGCCGGCGCCGAACGCGGTGACGAGCACCCGGCTGCCGCTCCGCAGACGTCCGTCGCGGTCCGCACTGGCGAGGGCGTACGGGATGGAGGCGGCGCCGATGTTTCCGACCTCGTGCCCGACGATGACCACCCGGTCCTCGGGCAGCCCCGCGTCGACCGCGGCGCGGCGCAGCAGCAGGGGGTTGGGCTGGTGGGAGACCAGCAGATCGACGTCCGCCAGCCGCAGACCGTTGCGGTCGAGGGCGTCGCCGAGGACCTCCGGGAAGATCCGCAGGATGAAGTCCCGAACGGCCCGTCCGTCCATGTGGACCTTGTGCCGCCGGGCGGCGAGGGTCTGGGGGGAGGCGGGGAGTCGGCTGCCGCCGGCCGGGATGAGGACGTCGCCCGCGCCGGTGCCGTCGGACCCCAGCCGGATCTGGGCGAATCCCCCGTCACCCGGGACGGGTCCGAGGATGGTCGCCGCCGCTCCGTCGGCGAAGAGCACCGCCGTGGCCCGGTCGGCCGGGTCGACGAAGCGGGAGTAGACCTCGACGCCGACCACTGCGGCATAGCGTTCGCCGGTGCCGGAGCGGAGCCAGTCATGGGCGACACGGGCGGCGAACAGCCAGCCCGAGCAGGCGGCCGCCACGTCGAACGCAACCGCCCGGTCCGCGCCCACCAGGGCCTGGACCCGGCACGCGGTCGACGGGCCCAGTTCGTCGGGGGTAGAGGTGGCGAGGACGAGCAGACCGAGCGACGATGCGGGCAGGCCTGCGGCGGCGAGCGCCTTGCGCACGGCTTCGGCGGCGAGATCGGAAGCGGCCTGATCGGGCTCCGCGACATGCCGGCGCAGCACACCGGTGCGCTGGACGATCCAGCCGGGGTCCACGCCGGCTGCCTCGGCCACCTCGTCGTTGGTCAGGATGCGCTCGGGTAAGCACGTGCCGGTGGCGAGGACGCCGATGCTCGGCGCTGGGGACACCGTGTACCTCCAAAAGGCAGGCGGGGTTGGCCAGTTCGCCGGTTTCCGCATTCACGGTCGGCTTCCGCCAGATTGCCCGTCGCGCGCGGCATCCAGCAGGGCGCAAAGCAAGGTGTCGGAGCACTCGGCGCATTCGCTTTACACCCCTCGCGATTCCGAACACTCCAATTCACGCTGATCCACGCCGATTCACCACAGGATGCTGGGCAGGAAAAAGAAATGTTGAGCGTGTTGAATCCGAATTGCGCGAGCCCGGAATTTGTGTCATGCCGAGGGCGGTGCCGAATTCACGAACCCTCTCGATCGAGGTGTGACCTTCGAACCGGCCGCCGCCTCCGCCCCGTCGACCCGTCGCGTCACAAGGTGCACGGGGCCGTCGTAGCACGCGAATTCCGCTCTACACGTGCCCGGTGAACATGTCGACCAGGCTGTGGGGTGCGTTGTCGCCGAACATGAGCTCATGGAGGTGGATGCCATCGGCGGCGGCCGTGGCGCTCCGCGGGAACAGGGCTTGCTCATATTCGGTGAGCGCGGTCTCGACGTCGTCCGGGTGCGCGGCGAGGGCCTTGGCGAGTTCGGCGCCGTCGTACATCGCCAGGTTGGCGCCGTCGCCGTTCGGGGCCGAGAGGTGGGCGGCGTCGCCGAGCAGGGTCACGCCCGGTATCCGGTCCCACCGGTGTGCGATCGGCAGGGTGTGGAGGGTGCGCAGGACCGGTGCGGTGTCGCCGTCGGTGATCAGTGCGGTGAGTTCCGGCGCCCAGCCGTCGAACTCCTCGGCGATGCGTGCGGTGGCCGCGCCGGAATCGGTGAAGTCGATACCGGCGAACCAGGCCTGCGGCTTGGAGAGCGCCACGTAGGTGTGGAGGGTCCCGCCGCGCTCCCGGTGGGCCAGGATTCCCTTTCCCGGTTCAAGGACCATCAGCCCTCCGCCGCCGACCGCCTTCGCGCCGGCCGGGTGCCGGGTGTCGCCGTCGTACAGGTAGGTCTCGATGAACGACCTGCCGATGTACTTGGGTGTGGCGTCGGAGAGCACCGGCCGGACGCGTGACCAGGCGCCGTCCGCACCGACCAACAGGGTCGTGACGAGGGTGGCCCCGTCGGCAAAGGTCACCTCGTGACGGCTGTCGCCGAGGGCACGGACACCGCTGACCTTGTGCCCCCAGCGGACGGTACCGGGCGGGAGCGAGTCGAGCAGGAGCTGTCGCAACTCGCCGCGCTGCACCTCGGGGCGTCCGCTCTCGCTGTCGTCGTCGAACAGCACGGTCCCGTCCGGGGCGAGGACGCGTGTCGCCTCCCGGCCTTCCAGGACGAGGCCGCGGAATGCTTCGGTCAGACCCGCCGCTTCCAGAGAGCGTTGGCCGTCGCCCTCGTGGATGTCGAGCATCCCGCCCTGTGCGCGCGCCGTCGGTGAGGACTCCGCCTCGTAGACCGTGGCCGGGATTCCGTGGACGTGCAGGACGCGGGCCAGGGTGAGCCCGCCGAGTCCTGCGCCGATGATGGTGACTTCAGTGGTCATGGTGGTTCCTTACGTGTCACAGGCCGGCCTGCCGACCGAACATCCGGCAGGACCACTCTGGAACGGCGTTCCAGAGCAGCCAGACTGGAACAGCGTTCCAGGGATGTCAAGCTGGAACGCCGTTCCAGGCATGTGCCAGGATGTACGCATGGCAACCAGGACCACCCGCCGCCCGGAGCGACGAGAAGAACCGCTCTCCCGGGAACGCGTCGTCGAGTCGGCGATCGAACTCCTCGACACGGCGGGCGAGAGCGGACTCACGTTCCGCGCACTGGCCGCGCGTCTCGCCACCGGACCCGGCGCGATCTACTGGCATGTCACGGGCAAGGACGAACTCCTCAGCGCCGCCACCGAGGCCGTCGTCTCCCGCACCACGGCTTCCGGCACCGCCGATCCCACGCCGCAGGAGGCGATCCGCGCCCTCGCGCTCGGGGTGTTCGACGCGATCGAGGCCCACCCGTGGGTCGGCGCGCAACTCGCCAGTGCGCCGGCGCGGTCACCGATGCTGCGCGTCTTCGAACACATCGGACGCCAGGTCCAGACGCTGGGCGTACCCCATACCGCCCAGTTCACCGCCGCGTCCGCGCTGCTGAGCTACATCCTCGGAGTGGCCGGACAGAACGCGGCCAACGCCCGCGGCTGCCCGCCGAACACGAACCGGACCGAGTTCCTCGCCACCGTCTCGGCCGCATGGGCAGACCTCGACCCCGACGAGTACGCGTTCACCCGCGACGTCGCAGACCAACTACGCGTCCACGACGACCGAGCCGAGTTCCTCGCGGGCATCGACCTCATCCTCACCGGAATCACCACCCACCGAGAACCGACCGACCCGGCACCGTCGTAGCCCCTCGCTCGTGGTCCAGGACGCCAGGAGCGGTAACGGGCGAGCGGAGTGGGCGCGAACGCGGCGGCCCCGAGCGCTGACTTACCCAAGTGCCCGTCACCCACCCGATCTTCTACCCTGGCCAGGGCTGTTGAGGAGGGGGATCAACGATGAGCATGTACTTCGACGTCGGTGACGAGACGCTGTGGAACCCGTCGAACGGTGCCGGGCGCCTCTTCCTACGGCAGGTGGAGGTCTTCGCGGCGGAGCTCGACCTGCCCTCGGGCATCGGCCAGGGCAGGCATGGGAGCGACCCGGACACACTCGAGGTCGACCCGGCCGCGTACGCGGACTTCGTACGTGAACTGGTCGCCTGGCACTGCCGGACAGGGCACTCCGTGATCCTCGCGCTCTCCGAGGGGTTCGTGGCGACGGCGGTCGCACTCGCGCGGCGCGCGGGAATCGAGGTGGAGATGCCCGGGTCCGGCCACGTGAGCGGTGGCGTCCAACGCGACGTGCAGGTTCCCGGCAATCCCCGGACCGCGCCGGTCGCCGTCGTCACCGCGCTGGACACGCGGGCGCGGCACTTGGACCAGTGGATGGCCCGCTGAACGGGCCGACTCATCGAGCGCACCGTCACCTGGCTCCACGACCACCTCACAACTCGGCTTGCCGCGCTGTCCGTTGCCGTCAAAGTCAACCAACCCCCTTTGCCTGCGCCGGAGGAGCGCCCAGCGCACTCGAGAGACAAGGCGTGCTCCCGTCCGCCCTCCCCGATCGGGCGAGGAGCCGGTGCCGGACAACCGCCGCGCCGATTCCGCCGAGTGCCCGGCTCGGCCCGGGCACTCGAGGCCGCACGTCGTCACGGCCTGTTCGCGTTCGCGATCAGACCAACACCGTCTCTACGTTCGACGGAATCGCGCTCAACGCCTTGCTGACCGGGCAGCGTTGCTCGGCTGTGGCGGCGGCCCGGCGCAGTTCCTCGTCGGTGATGCCGGGCACGGCGGCCTGGACCCTGATGTTGATGAGGGTGAATCCGGTGCCGACGCTCAGGGTCGCGTCGCACTCCGTGGTGACACTGCTCGGCGGATGGCCTGCCTCCGTGAGGACGTGGGACAGCATCATCGTGAAGCAGGCTCCCTGAGCTGCGGCGATCAGTTCCTCGGGGGACGTCTGCCGTTGGGGCGGGATGGGGCTGAGGGGGTAGCGCAGATCCGGGGAGGCCGCGCCCGAGCCGAAACTCATACGACCGACGCCCTCGCTCAAGGGGCCTTCCCAGTGGGTTCGGGTATTTCCGGTGATCTCCATCGAGTCTCCTGAGGTCGTGCGGACGATGCCGCCCACAAAGCGCGTACGCGCCTTCGAACGGCCCGACGAATAGCGGCAGTTGAAGCATTTGCCAGTGCTCATCGTGAGCATAACGATCGTTTCGGTCAAGTCCCTAAATTGAGTAATTTAAGAGGCTACGGATCGGGGAATTCACGGTGTGAGAATCCAGGAGGGGATCACCGTGACCGAACGGACCGTCGAGGACGGCACCCAGCCCGCCACCCCAGCCGCTACCAGCCTCGGAACCCGCGCCGCCCGCTCCATCGCGACCACCACCAAGACACCGGCGCAGCTCTCGCTGACCACCCCGCGCTGGCTGCTCAGGCTGCTGCCCTGGGTCGAGGTGGAAGCCGGCACCTACCGGGTCAACCGCTGTGTGGCGTACGCCGTCGGCGACGGCCGGATCACCTTGCTGGCGAGCGGCGACGGCAGCCGGATCATGGCGGAGGACATGCGTGAACTCCTCGCTCTGCGGGACGTGTTGGACCTGCGCCTGCTGGAGGAGGTCGCGGGTGCGTTCCGTACGAAGCACGTGGTCGCCGGGACGGTCCTGGCCGAGGCGGGCAGGCCGGCCGACGGGCTGTACGTCGTCGCGCACGGGCAGTTGGAGCGGCGCGGCACCGGGCACTACGGCGAGCCGACGGTGCTGGGGATCATGGGCGAGGAGGAGTTCTTCGACGAGGAGGCGGCGCTGCGCGGCGGCGACTGGCCGTACACGGTGGTCGCGCTGACCAACAGCACCCTGCTGGTCCTGGACCCGGACCGGCTACGACAGTTGGAGGACGAGCATCCTGAACTCGCCCGCGCTTTCGGTCAGTTCAGGGACGACGGGGAGTCCGGCGGCACGGGGACACCGGCCGTGGCCTCGGGGCATCACGGCGAGGCGGAGCTGCCCGAGACCTTCGTCGACTACGACCCGCAGCCGCGCGAGCACGAACTCGCCGTGGCCCAGACCGTGTTGAGGATGCACTCCCGCGTCTCCGACCTCTACAACGTGCCGCTGAACCAGCACGAGGAACAGCTGCGCCTGACCGTCGAGTTGATCCTGGAGCAGCAGGAGCGGGAGCTGCTGAACGACCCGGAGTTCGGACTCCTCAACAACGTCGCCCCCGCCTTCCGCGTCCGTCCCCGCACCGGCCCGCCTACCCCCGACGACCTGGACGAACTCCTCACCGTCGTCTGGAAACAGCCCGCGTTCTTCCTCGCCCATCCACGTGCGATCGGCGCCTTCGGCCGGGAGTGTACGCGCCGGGGTGTGCCCCCGGTGATCTTCGAGATGTACGGCAGCCCGTTCCTCAGCTGGCGCGGTGTACCCCTCGTGCCCACCGACAAGATCCCGGTGGACCCGGTGGAGTCCACCTCCAGCATCCTGCTGCTGCGGGTCGGCGAGGAGAACCGTGGTGTGGTGGGCCTGCGCCCGGACCGGCTGCCCCACGAACACGCCCCCGGCATCGCGGTGGAGCCGATGGGCCTGGACCGGCGGGCGGTTGCCTCGCATCTGGTCAGCTCCTACTTCTCGACCGCCGTACTCGTCGACGACGCGCTCGGCATGCTGGAACAGGTCCAGGTCGCGCACTACCACCAGTACGCATGAGCGCCGCCGCGTCGAACACCGCCAGGTACTGGCTGGACGAGGCCGGAGCGGTCGCCTCCTCCCGCCCACCGGTCTTCCCCGTGCACGCCGTACGCGCCGACTTCCCGGCCCTCTCCCGCACCGTCCACGGCCGCCCGCTCGTCTGGCTCGACAGCGCCGCCACCGCCCACAAACCCCGTCAAGTCATCGACGCCGTAAGCGACTTCTACGCCCGCCACAACTCCAACGTGCACCGGGGCGCGCACACCCTCGCCCGTGAGGCCACCGATCTGATGGAGAGCGCGCGGAGCCGCATCGCACGCTTCATCGGGGCCGGGCGGCCCGAGGAGATCGTCTTCGTGCGGGGCGCCACCGAGGGCATCAACCTGGTCGCCCAGACCTGGGGCCGCAGCCGACTGTCCGCCGGCGACGAGATCGTCCTCACCACCCTCGAACACCACGCCAACATCGTCCCCTGGCAGATGCTCTGCGCCGAGAAGGGTGCCCTCCTGCGCATCGCCCCGCTCCACGACGACGGGACCCTGGACCTGCCCGCCTACCAGTCCCTCCTCGGCCCCCGCACCCGGATCGTCGCCCTCGCCCACGTCTCCAACGTCCTCGGCACTGTCCTCCCCGTCCGCGCGATGGCCGACGCCGCGCACGCCCACGGCTCGGTCGTGCTCGTCGACGGCGCCCAGGCAGTCCCCCATCTCCGCGTGGACGTAAGGGAGTTGGGTGCCGACTTCTACGCCCTGTCCGGCCACAAGCTGTTCGGCCCGACCGGAATCGGCGTCCTGTACGGCCGTTCGGAACTGCTGGAGGAGATGCCGCCCTGGCAGGGCGGCGGCTCGATGATCACCTCCGTCAGCTTCGAGCACACCCAATACGCCCCGCCACCACAGAAGTTCGAGGCGGGCACCGGCCCCATCGCCGGCGCGATCGGGCTCGGCGCCGCCGTCGACTATCTCGAATCCATCGGCCCGGACGCGGCCCACGCCCACGAGACGGCACTCGTCGCCTACGCCCGACACCGACTCGCCGACGACGTGCCGGGCCTACGCCTGCTCGGCCCCTCGACCGGAGTCGGCGTCACGGCCTTCACCATCGCCGGCACCGACCCCGCCCACATCGCCGAGGCCCTCGACACCGCCGGCATCGCGGTCCGCGCCGGCCACCACTGCGCCCAGCCCGCCCTACGACGCTACGGCCTCACCGCCGCCGTCCGCCCCTCCTTCGCCTTCTACAACACCCACCACGAAATCGACCAGCTCGTACGGGAGTTGGCCTCTGCCCGATGAGGCCGCAGACCGATCCCACGCGGACGCTTCGAGAAGGGTCGACGAGGCCGGTCATACGTCACCGAAACGACTCGTGGTCCATGGCGTCAGGAGCGCGAGGACGAAGGCCCGGCAGACGATGCCCTGACCCGCGATCGGGCCAAGCACCTCTCCGGCTGGTGAAGGCCAGTGTTCCGGGGGATATCCCCCACCCCGATCCTGGGGTGCGCCGGATCGCACCCTGTCGGCGGGCAAAACTAGCGTTCAGCCATGATTCCGACCTTGCGGAAGCACCTCGCCATGGCACTCGGTCTCGCTGCGCTGCTCGCCGCCGAGGTGACCACCGCCGTCGCACAGCCCGCCCGTCCCTTACCCGTGGAACGGCTGCGCCAGGACACCGAGGCCATCCACGCGCTCGGTGTCAGCGGTGCGCAGGCCCGCATGATCGCGCCTGACGGTCGGCAGTCGGTCGCCACCAGCGGAACGGCCGACGTGCGCACCGGCCGCCCGGTCCCCTCCGACGGCTACTTCCGCATGGCCAGCACGTCCAAGACGCTGATCGCCACGGTCGTCCTTCAACTGGAGGCCGAGGGCAGACTGTCCCTGGACGACACGGTCGACCATTGGCTGCCGGGAGTCGTCCGGGGCAACGGGAACGACGGCAGCCGGATCACCCTCCGCCAACTGCTCCGGCACACCAGCGGCATCCACGACGACCTGCCCGGATACACCACACCGGAGGAGTACTACCAGCAGCGCTACGACGTCCACAGCCCCGAGGAGTTGGTCGCCCGCGCCCTTTCCCACCCGCCGGACTTCCCGCCAGGCGAGGGCTGGGAGTACTCCAACACCGGGTACGTCCTGCTCAGCACCATCATCGAGAAGGCCACCGGCCGAACCGCCCACCAGGAGATCGAGGACCGCATCCTGCGCCCACTCGGCCTGGACCACACGCGGTGGACAGGCACCTCCCCCACCCTGCCCCGTCCGCACGCCAAGGCCTACCAACTCTTCGGCCCCGGCGCGCTGGTGGACGTCACCGACCAGATACCGGTGGACCACGAGAACCTGTCGTTCGTCACGACCACACGGGACGAGAACGTCTTCCTCCGCGCGCTGCTCGCCGGCCGCCTGCTGCCGCCCCGGCAACTGGCGGAGATGAAGCGGACCGTCCCCGTGAGCGCGGAGGTCCAACAGCTGTGGCCCGGCGGCCGGTACGGACTCGGCCTGGCCGAACGCCCCTTGAGCTGCGGAGGAACCTACTGGAGTCACGAGGGCGGGGACGGCGGTTACATCACCCTCAACGGCGTCACCGACGACGGCACCCGAAGCGCCGTGGTCTCCATGTCCGAGGCACGCGGCGACACCGCGGAGCACATCCTGGCCCAGGAGAACGCGGCCAGCACCTTGATCGACCACGCCCTGTGCGCCGAAGGCACCTCCCCGACCTCGAAGACGCAGGTCAGGCCTCAGTAGGTCCGCGCGCACGGAGGTACGCCTCCAACTCGGCGGCACCGCCCAGCATCACGCGCCCACGAGCGGACAACCGACCGTTCCAGTCTCGCAGTGCGGCCTCCAGCGGCTCGATGAAGGTGGCGCCCGGCCCGAGCTTCTCGGTCGGCCCGGGCCGGGCCACCGCCCTCGGTGACACGCGCCCCGCGCCCCGGGTGTCCCCCTGGTTCGGCAACACCCCGCTCCGAGCCGTCCCGCCGACCACGGAAATCACCTCAAAAAGTAATGGCCAGTATGTACAAGGGAAAATCCAGTTCATCAGTCCGCAAATCGATCACTGGATCGGTGTAATCGGCACATACGCCGCGCCGCCTGGCGATCTAGCGTCGGAGTGCACGGGGCCGCACGGACCAGAAAGGCATTCAGACACTCATGCCCATCCCGCATACCGACGTCATGCCCGAAGCCGAGTTCGACACCCTGACCGTTTCCCGCGGCGTCGGG
The DNA here is from genome assembly GCF_000716435.1 of Streptomyces xylophagus. Lineage (GTDB taxonomy): Bacteria > Actinomycetota > Actinomycetes > Streptomycetales > Streptomycetaceae > Streptomyces > Streptomyces xylophagus. Next base: position 425,373 of record NZ_JNWO01000001.1, on the reverse strand, counting down.
CAGCCGCCCGCCGTCGACCTGCTGCTGCCGGTCGACGAGCTGCCCGAGTCGTCGTCATCGCCCGACCTGGTCTGCCGTCGGGTACGCGACGAGCTGATGCTCGACGGCAACGCCCGTCTCAACCTCGCCACCTTCGTGACGACCTGGATGGAGCCGCAGGCAAGGGAGTTGATGGCGGAGACCGCCGAGAAGAACCTCGCCGACCGCGCCGAGTACCCGCAGATCACGGCGATGGAGGAGCGCTGCGTACGGATGCTCGCCCGGTTGTGGCACGCGCCGCACCCGGAGCAGGTCCGCGGCTGCTCCACGACCGGTTCGAGCGAGGCCGCCATGCTCGGCGGACTCGCGCTCAAGCGCCGCTGGCAGGAGCGCCGGCGCGCACAGGGCAAGGACACCGCGCGCCCGAACATCGTGATGGGCGCGAACGTCCAGGTGTGCTGGAAGAAGTTCGCCAACTACTTCGAGGTGGAGCCGCGTTACGTCCCGATGGAACCGGGCCGCTACCACCTCACCGCCGACGCGCTCACCGCCTACTGCGACGACAACACCATCGGCGTCGTGACCATCCTCGGGTCCACGTTCGACGGCTCCTACGAGCCCGTCGCGGACATCTGCATGGCCCTGGACGGATACCAGGCCGCCACCGGCACCGACATCCCCGTGCACGTCGACGGCGCGTCCGGCGCCATGGTCGCGCCGTTCCTCGACCCGGACCTCATGTGGGACTTCCAGCTCGAACGCGTCGCCTCCATCAACACCTCGGGACACAAGTACGGTCACGTCTTCCCGGGCCTGGGCTGGGCGTTGTGGCGCGACGCCGAAGCCCTCCCCGACGACCTGGTGTTCGAGGTCGACTACCTCGGCGGCAGCTCCCCCAGCTTCACCCTCAACTTCTCCCGCCCGGGCGCGCACGTCGTCGCGCAGTACTACAGCTTCCTTCGCTACGGCTTCGAAGGGCTGCGGAACCTCGCGGCGCAGAGCCGCAGCACGGCCCGCGCACTCGCCGCGCGCATCCGGACGATCGGCCCCTACGAGTTGATCACCGACGGCTCCGAACTCCCGGCGTTCGCCTTCCGGTTGACACCCGGCACGCAGGGCTGCACGGTGTTCGACGTCTCCCACGCCATGCGCGCCCGGGGCTGGCATCTGCCCGCCTACAGCTTCCCCGCGCCCTGCCAGGACGTCTCCGTCCTGCGTCTGGTGGTGCGCACCGGGTTCACCGCCGAACTCGCGGGCATGTTCATCGCCGACCTGACCGAAGTCACCAGGAACCTCCACACCACCCTGCCGACGCTCGCGCCACCGCACCAGCCGCTCGTCACCGCCTGACGACACTGCCCTTCTGTCTCCCTCGCGCCGGTCCGCGACAACACCTGTCAGACGGTGTGACGGCGGACCGCGTCGAGGAGTTGGTCGATATCGTCGGCGCTGTGGGAGAAGGCGGTGACGAAGCGGACGATGCCCGGTTCCCAGCGGTCGTGGTAGAAGGCGTAGCCCTCGGCGAGGAGCCCTTCGGTGACGTGCTGGGGCAGGCGGCAGAAGAGGATGTTGGCCTGGGGAGCGGCCAACAGGCCCGCGGCGGCGATGGACTTGAGGCCGTCGCCGAGGCGGGTCGCCATCTCGTTGGCCTGGCGGGCATTGCGCAGCCACAGGTCGTCGGTGAGGTACGCGTCGATCTGGGCCGTATGGAAGCGCATCTTGGAGGCGAGCTGACCGGCACGCTTGGCACGGAAGGCGAGTTCGGTGGCGAGTGCCGGGTCGAAGGAGACGATGGCGTCGGCGGTCATCGCGCCGTTCTTGGTGGCGCCGAAGGACAGCACGTCGACGCCGGCCTTCCAGGTCATCTCGGCCGGGGTGGCGCCGAGTTGGACCAGCGCGTTGGCGAAGCGCGCCCCGTCCATGTGGACGCGCAGCCCCGCGTCCTTGGCAATGGCGGACAGTTCGCGGATCTCCTCCAGGGTGTAGACGCTGCCGCTCTCGGTGGCCTGGCTGATGCTCACCACCGACGGCTGCACGCTGTGCACGTCACCGGCCCGTCGGCGCACCGCAGTGCGCAACGCGTCGGGGTCGATCTTGCTGTCGGCGCCCGGGACGCCGACGAGCTTGGCCCCGTTGGTGAAGAACTCCGGAGCCCCGCATTCGTCGGTGTTGATGTGGCTGTCGGGGTGCGAGAGCACGCTGCCCCACGGCGGGGTGAGGGCGGCCAGGCTCAGGCCGTTGGCGGCGGACCCGGTGGAGACCGGGAAGACGTCGACGTCCCGCTCGAAGATCTCGCCGAGCCTGCGGCGGGCGCGCTCGGTGAAGGGGTCGTTGCCGTACGGCAGGACCTGGCCGGTGGCCGCGTCGGCGACGGCACGGGCTATCTGCGGGGAGGCCCCGGCCATGTTGTCACTGATGAAGGCCCGGCTTGAGGGAGTGGTGGCGATGGCGGAAGTGCTCATGAGCGGGGGTTCCTCGATCTCAAGTACTGCCGAGGTCACGGCTGTTGACGGCGTCTCAGGTGCTGATGGGAGAGGCGAAGACGACGGTGATGTCGACTTCGTCGGCGCCGGTGCGGTAGAAGTGCGGGGCGTCTCCGGCGAACGCGAGCATGTCGCCCGGGCCCAGATCCTCCGGGGCGTCGACAGGTCCTGCGGTGACGTGCCCGGTGGCGATGAGCAGGTGCTCGATCGTGCCGGTGGCGTGCGGCACGCCGGCCAGCTCCGTCTCCGGCGGAATACGCAGCCGCCAGATCTCCAGGCTGTTGCCGCTGCTGATCCGCCGTAGCAACTCCCTTGATACCTCGCCCGGTTCGATGTCCGTGCCCGGTCGGAAGACCGGCCCGGTGTCGGCGTCACGCGCCAGCAGGTCGGCGATCGGGATGCGCAGGGCGATCGCGATCGCGTCCAGGGTGTCGATCGTGGGATTGCCGTTGCCGGCCTCCAACTGCGACAGGGTGGCCTTGCTCAGCCCGGCGCGCCGGGCCATCTCCGCGGCGCTCATGCCGCGCTGCTGACGGCGCAGCCGGATCTTCGCGCCGACGGCGGCGGCGGTACTGCTTACCGGCCGACGGCCGGACGGCGGGGGCGTCATCAACAGCTCCGGTGAGTCGCGGTGTAGGACACGCGGATACGGCCCTTCTTGACCTTCAGCGTCGGCAGCACCACGTCGGCCAGGTCCCCGAGGCTGCGCACATGGGTACCCCCGCACGGCGCGGAGTGCAGCGCGTCGAGACGCACCACGCGCCGACCGTCGGGGAGGTACCGCGCAGAGACCGGCAGATCGTCGGCGACCGCGGCCGCCACGGCGGCACGCAGTGCGACGGTCACCTCCTCCCGTCCGTCCGGGTCGGCCAGCCGCGCGCCCGCGGGCGGTGCCTGGAACTCGATCCGGGCCTGACCGGGGAAGTGGATGCTGCCGACCATCTCCCACCCCTGCGCCCGCCCGACCGCCTCGACGAGATGTCCGGCCGTGTGCAGCGCGGCGTGCCGCATCCGGGTCGGGAGGTCGATCCGGGCTCGCACCCGCTCCCCAACGGCGAGGGACGGAAGGCTGCCGTCCTCAGCAGCCGTCGCGACGACCAGTCCCGACTCGCGGTCCCGGACGGGAACGATCTCCGCGTCCTCCAACCACCCTCGGTCGGCGGGCTGGCCCCCGCCCTGCGGATGGAACAGACAGTGCTCTACGGCCGCCCACGGCGTCCCGTCCGTCTCGCCGAGCGCGATCACCCGCGTGTCGACCTGCTCCAGGTAGGTGTCGTCGAGGTAGGCGCTGTTCTGCGCGCCCTCTCGAGCAGCCGCGATTGAATGAACCATGCGTTCACTATACCGAACTCCGGAGGCATGTCGAACGAATCGTTCGTTTTAATTAACGACACAGCTCACTGAACGCCCGCCCCGGCACGCGTCGAGGCCAGAAATCGACGAATGCCCGAGAACATGCGCACCGCGTGAGGCCGCGCGACATCCGCCGCGTCAGCTATCACGCCAATGTCGGCATCCGCCGCCCCGCGGCCGACAGCCTCGCCCCCACCCCTGCGCGCCCCGCGCACCCTCCCCATGCCGTGCGCCTATGCAACCCGGGTCATCACTTCACACACTCGCCGCACTGCTGTCACACCAGAAGCACATCCAGCCGATCCGGGCCGGGGCACTGTCCGCGGGGCAGACGGCGCGCGAGTGGCCCGCCTAGCCTCCCGGGCCATGCGATCACCACGTATGAGACTCCTGGGTTTCGCCACCGCCCTCGGTCTTCTCCTCGCCGTCTTCGGCCTGGCCCCGAGTGCGAGCGCGGCGGACGCCGACCTGACCTTCGCCACCGACACCGCGACCACGACGCCCGGCGGCGCGGTGAAACTCTCGATGACGCTGACCAACAACAAGACCTACGACATCTTGTTCATCTACCAGACGCTCGAGCCCACCTGGCTGACCACCCAGCGGCCGGACCTCAAGTACAGCTTCACGGACTGCACCCTGACCACGGACACCGGCAGCACCCCCTGCACCGGCGTCGGACCCACCGACCTCGGCCCGGACTACGGCGCCACCGTCCCGCCCGGTCAGAGCCGGACCGTGACGCTGACGCTGCAGGTCGCCACCGACTCGGGGTGCAACGGCAACATCGGCTTCTACTCGTACTACTACTCCGAGTTCAGCGACTCGACGAACGTCAGCGGCGGCCCGGTCTACACACCGGAGACACGCGTCCTCTGCGCCTGACACCGGCGCCCCTCTTCAACTCCCGGAAGCGCTCGGCCAGTTCATCCCGGCCGAGCCTCTTCCGTCGCATCACTCCGGCCGACGCGGCGCCGTAGTCGAGTCGCGCACCACCAGCCGGGAGCCGACGCGGATGAGCCGGCCGACACCCCCCTCGCCGGGGTCGCCGTTGTCGGGGCGGCTGTCGATACGACGCAGCAGTTGCTCGGCGGCGAGTTCGCCGAGGTCGCGGGCTCCGTTGTCGACGACGGTGATCGGCGGGTGCCAGTACGGGAACCAGGGCGCTTCCTCGTGGCACACGAGGGAGAGCTGCTCCGGCACCCGGACCCCCAGCTGCACCAGGGCTCCGAGCACCCCGAAAGTCGCTTCGTGGTTGGCGCTGTACAGCGCGGTGGGCGGGTTGTCCGCAGCCATCAGCCGCATGGCCGCCTCCGCACCGAACGGCACGGTGAACGGACCCCGCGCGCACAGGGCGGGATCGGGTTCGAGTCCGGCGGTGGCCAGCGCCGCGGTGAATCCCGCGTAACGGTCGCGCCCGGAGTCGACGCCCGCCGGGCCGCCGATGAAGGCGACGCTCCGGTGCCCGAGGTCGAGCAGATGGCGGACGGCCAGTTCGGCGCCGTCCCGGTCGGCGGCCATCACGGAGTCGCCGGGGGCGCCGTCGGGGGTGCGCATCAGGTTGACCACGGGGATACCGGCCGCGCTCACCTCCCGCACCGTCGCGGTGTTGTCGCCCGTGCCCACGATGATCAGACCGTCGACGCGGTGGTCCAACAGCATGTCCAGGTAACGGCGTTCGCGTGCCGGGTCCGAGTCGGTGACGCACAGCAGCACTTGGTAGCCGCGTTCGTCGAGCCGTTGCTGGAGCACCTCGGTGATGCGGTGGAACGAGGCGTTCACCAGGTTGGTTATCACCAGCCCGACGAGGTTGCTGCGCCGGGTGCGCAGTCCGCTGGCGATCCGGTTGGGGCGGTAGCCGAGGCGTTCCGCCGCTGACTGCACCGCGCGCTTCGTCTGTGCGCTGACCCGGCTGGAGCCGCTGAGCACCCTTGATGCCGTGCTCTTGGAGACCCCCGCGGCCTCGGCCACCTCGTCCAAGGTGACTGCCACCGGCCCACCCCCGATCATGAAATCGATCCCATACAACCCGTTCCCATACGCCGGGTCGTGATCGCCATGATGGCAGATTCCGTGAAGTCGGTGGCGTAAACAATGCGTTTCACGAGCAATTTCCGGCCAGAACGACATTGACCTCCACCCCACACCGCTGCCACCGTGCTGTGCAATCGATCCCACGGAGCACAGCATGACCACTTCGAGTGCCGCACCCTGGCGCGGCTACTGGCCGGCCGCACCCACCCCCTTCACCGCCGACGGCTCCCTCGACGAGGACGCCTGGCGCGCACTGCTCGGGCTGTACGCGGAGCACGGCGTGCACGGGGTTCTGGTGAACGGCACGACCGGCGAGTGGTTCTCCCAGACCCCCGAGGAGCGCCGCCGGGTCGCCGAGATCGCGGTCACCGAACTCTCCGGACAGCTACCGGTGGTGATCGGCTGCGGCGCGTACACCGCCGCCGAGTCCGCCCGCTACGGCGAACACGCCCGCTCGATCGGCGCGGACGGCATCCTCACCACCCCGCCGCCCTACGTCCACCCGAGCCAGGACGAGATCCACGCCTTCTACGCCACTCTCGCCGGGGCGGTCGACCTGCCGCTCATGGTCTACAACTGGCCGCGCGGCACCGCCGTGGACATCACGGTCGACACCCTGGCCAGGCTCGCCGAACTCGACACCGTGGTCGCCGTCAAGGACAGCTCAGGCGACGAGCTGAAGGTCGCGGACACCTGCGCCGCCCTGGCCGGGAAGGTCCAGGTCTTCGGGCGCTTCATCCACCGCAGGGGCATGGCCGTCATGGCCGAGTTCGGCGGCGCCGGAAACATCGACGGCGGCGGCCTCGGCGCCCCCTTCGCCGTCCCCTTCTACGAGGCCTACTGGGCAGGCGACTTGGCCCTCGCCCGGAAATGGTCCGCACGCTACGAACGGCTTGTGAACCTGCTCGTCAACGACGACTACAGCTCACGGTTCGCCTCACCCACCTCGCAGCTCAAAGCCGCCATGCGGCTGCTCGGGCAGCCCGGAGGGCATGTACGCCCCCCGCTGCTTCCCCTGGAGGACCCGTCCGCGCTGCTCGGCCTGTCCGAGGCGCTCGACGAGGCCGGGCTGCACCCCTGTTCCACCAGCACCGGAAAAAGGTGAACCGACCGTGCGCAGACTTCTCATCGCGGCCTCCTCCGCCGCCGCCCTGCTCCTGACCGTGGCGGCCTGCGGCAACGACTCGTCCTCGTCGTCCGCCGCCGCGGCCCCGACCGGCTGCACGCCCAAGGTGGGCGGCTCGGACCTGGTCAAGGCGGGCACGTTGACGATCTCGACCAACGCGACCCTGCCGCCCATGCAGTATCTGGACGCCTCCAACAAGATCGTCGGCATGCGGGTGGACCTCGGCAACGAGATAGCCAAACTCCTCTGTCTCACCCCGAAGTTCGTCAACATCCCCTTCGACGCACAGATCCCCGGCGTGCAGTCCGGACGCTGGGACATGATCGACACCGGCATGTTCTACACACCCGAGCGTGCCAAGACCGTCAAGCTCGTCCCGTACGAGGTCCAGGGCGTCTCGATCTCCGTCGCCAAGGGCAACCCGAAGAAGATCACCTCCGAGGACGGCCTCTCCGGCAAGACCATCGCCGTGGAAGCGCCCGGCTACGAGTTCGACACCCTCACCGCGCTCAACAAGGAACTCAAGGCGGCCGGCAAGAAGCAGGTCACCGTCCGCACCTTCACCACCACCGCCGACGCCTACCAGGCACTGTCCGCGGGCCAGGTCGAAGGCGTCGCCATCGTCGAGGCGGTCACCAGCTACTACCAGAAGGACGGCCGCTTCGAGACGGCGGTCAAGGGCATGAACCCCGCCCCGCTCGCCCTCGGCTTCGGCAAGCAGAAGCCCGCCGACGCGGTCGCGACCGCGCTCAACACCCTTCGCAGCAACGGGTACTTGGCCACGTTGTTCAAGAAGTACGGCGTCACGGCCTACACCGGCGACCTCAAGGTGACCACCGGCGCGATCAGCGCGAAGTAGCGATCGAAGGGCGAGAGCCATGTGGTCCTGGGATGCCTTCTTCTCCTTCCTCACCAATCCCCAGCTCGTTCAGGGAGCTTGGACGACGATCTGGCTGACCACGGTCAGCATGGCGCTCGCCCTTCCGCTCGCCGTACTCGTGGCGCTCGGCCGGGCGTCCCGCTTCAGGCCGGTCCGGCTGGTCACGGGTTTCTACGTGTGGCTGATGCGCGGCACCCCTCTCCTGGTCCAACTGGTCATCATCTACACGGGGTTGCCCCAGCTGGGCCTGCGCCTCGGCGTGATCAGCGCGGCCCTGACCGGCCTGGTCCTCAACGAGGCGGCGTACCTCTCGGAGATCGTCCGCGCCGGGGTCCTCTCGGTCCCGCGCGGCCAGTCCGAGGCCGCCCGCGCACTCGGCATGCCGCCCTGGAAGGTGTTCCGGGTGGTGGTCATGCCGCAGGCGCTGCGGGTGATGGTCCCGCCGCTCGGCAACAGCTTCAACGGCCTCCTCAAGACGACCACGCTCGTCTCGGTGATCTCGGTCGAGGAGCTGCTGCGCCGCACCCAGTTCGCCGTCCAGACCAACTTCCGTGTCCTGGAAGGCCTTACAGCGGCGGCTCTGTACTACCTGGCGATGACCACCCTGTGGGGCCTGGTCCAGCGGTGGCTGGAGATCCGGGTCGGCCGCGGCCACCAGACCGGGCCGAGCAAAGGCCGCCGCATCAAGAGCGCCGCCGTACCGGCACTCGAAATGGAGATCCGATGACCACCGAGACGGTCGTTGAAGCGCGCCAAGTACGCAAGTCGTACGGCGGAGTTGAAGTTCTCAAGGGCATCGACCTGACCGTCCGGCAAGGGGAAGTCGTCCTCGTCCTGGGCCCTTCGGGCGGCGGCAAGAGCACCTTCCTGCGCACCCTCAACCACCTGGAGACCCCCGACTCGGGCACCGTCAGCATCTGCGGCGAGCGGATCGGCTACGGCGAGCGGGGCGCCCTGCGGGAGAGCCGGATCGCCGTTCAGCGTCGGCGTACCGGCATGGTGTTCCAGCAGTTCAACCTGTTCCCGAACATGACCGCGCTGGACAACGTGGCGTCCGGTCCGGTTCATGTGAACGGCGTGTCCAAGGCCCAAGCACGCGTAGCGGCGGGCGAGTTGCTGGCCATGGTGGGTCTGGCGGACAAGACCCGCTCCTATCCGTCCCAGCTCTCCGGCGGCCAGCAGCAGCGGGTGGCCATCGCCCGTGCCCTGGCGATGCGCCCGGAGCTGCTGCTCTTCGACGAACCCACCTCGGCGCTCGACCCGGAGATGGTGGGCGAGGTCCTCGACGTCATGGTCCGGCTCCGCGAGGAGGGCATGACCATGATCGTCGTCAGCCATGAGATGGGGTTCGCCCGGGCGGCGGCCGACCGGGTCGTGTTCATCGCCGACGGAACGGTGGTGGAGGACAAGTCCCCTGACCTCTTCTTCTCCGCGCCGGAACACGAACGCACCCGGCAGTTCCTGGACCGCATCCTGTGAACCCCCCACCCCTCTTGATCCCTGTGAGCACAGCCATGAGCACCAACTCCCTTCCGCAGACGGTCACCGTGACCATCGACGGCACCCCGGGCCAGGCCTGGGCGGGCCAGTCCGTGACCGCCGCCCTCGTCTCGGCCGGCATCTGGCCGCTGCGTCGCAACCCGGTCAACGGCCAACTGCGCGGCCCCTTTTGCGGGATGGGCGTCTGCCTGGAGTGCGAGGTGACCATCAACGGCCGCCCCGGCAGCCGTAGTTGCACCGCGCACGTCACCGACGGCATGGACATCCGCACCCACACCGAGCCACTGCAGACGGCCGCACATGGCTGACGTCATGACGGAGTCCGAAGCGGATGTCGCGGTAGTCGGCGGCGGGCCGGCGGGACTGCACGCGGCGCTGGTCCTGGCTCGGGGCGGGCTGAGCGTCGTACTGCTCGACGAGTCCGACACGCTGGGCGGTCAGTACTACAAGCGCCGTGCCGAGCAACTCACCGCCGCCTTCGGCGATTTCCGCCCGCGCGGCACCGAACTCATCCGCCAGGTACGGGACTCCGGCGTCGACTGCCGCACCGGCACCCTGGTCTGGGGCGCCGAGGACGGAGGCCGCACCCTCTTCACCTCCGACGTCCGCACGGGTGCCCTCGGTCGTATCAACACCCGGGCCACACTCGTCGCCACCGGCGCGTACGAGCGCTCCCTGCCCTTCCCTGGCTGGACGTTGCCGGGTGTGGTCACCCCTGGGTTCGCCCTGCACCTGGCCACCATGGACCGGGTGCCCGTGGGCCAGCGGGTGGTGCTCGCCGGGACCGGCCCGTTCCTGCTCCCGGTCGCCTGCGCGCTTCTGGAAGTGGGCGCCCGGATCGAGGCACTGGTCGAGCTGAACCACCCGTACCGGCCCGGGATTTCCTCGATCGGCGGCGCGCTGCGGCAGCCCGCCCGGCTCGCGGAGGCGGCGCGCTATCTGCTCACCCTCGCCCGGCACGGCGTACGCGTCGAACAGGGCTCACGTGTGCTGGCCGCGCACGGCGACACCCAGGTCACCGCCGTGGACATCGGCCACGAGGACGGCGGCGTATGGCAGTTGGAGACCGACGCGCTGTGCGTGGGATTCGGGTTCCGCCCCAGCACCGAACTGCCCCGGCTGCTGGGCTGCGACACCGAGCTGGATCCGACAGGGACGGAGCAACTCCCGGTCGTGGACGCGGACGGCGCGACCTCGGTCGACGGCTTGTACGTCGCCGGAGACTGCGCCGGTATCGCGGGCGTGCACGCGGCCGGCGTACGGGGACAGCTCGCCGCCCATGCGATCCTGCGCCGCCTGGCCCCCGAACGAGCCCGCGTGCGAGTGGCCGACCTCCGCCGCCGCCGGGCCCGCGCCCTCGACCGTTTCGCCGAACTGGCCGACCGCCTCTACCCGTTGCCGACCACGGCCGACATTCCCGACGCCACCCAGGTCTGCCGCTGCGAGGGCGTCAGCGCCGGTGAGATCCGGGAGGCCGCCGCGACCGGCTGGAACGACCTGCACGGCACCAAGGCCGCCACCCGCGCCGGCATGGGCCCCTGCCAGGGACGCGAATGCGGCCACATCGTCGCGGCGTTGGCCGGGCGGGGCGAAGGTACGGCGGAGTGCTTCGCGGCCCGGATGCCGATACGGCCGCTGCCCATGGCCGCGACGATCGAAGGGCAGGAAGTCCAGTGACCCAGCCCGACGTCGTCGTCATCGGCGCCGGCATCCTCGGCGCCAGTGCCGCCTTCCACCTCGCCGAACGCGGTTACCGGGTCGTGGTGTTGGAGCGCGGCGCGCCGAACAGGGAAGGCTCTGGCACCACCGCCGGCAACCTGCACATCCAGGCCATCCACACCCGCCGCCCCGGTCAGGAAGTCCCGGTCGACAGCGCACGGCTGCTGCCGCTCCAGCGCCGGGCGTCCGACCACTGGTCGCAGATCGAGGAACGGCTCGGCGCGGACGTGGAGTTGCGGCGAGGCGGCGGTTTCATGGTCGCCGAAACAGCAGACCAGGAAGAGGAGTTGCGGGAGAAGCACGAGTGGGAGCGGCGGGCGGGCATACCCACCGAGGTACTCACCGGCGACGAGGCCCGCAAGCAACTGCCACTGCTCTCCGACCGTGTGCGCGCGGCGAGTTGGTGCTCGCTCGACGGCTACGCCAACCCGCTGCTGATCACGCCCGCCTATCTGGCCGCGGCCCGCCGTCTCGGCGTCGAGGTGCACGCCTTCACCCCGGTGACCGGTATCCAGCAGGTCGGCGACGACTACAAAGTGCTGTCGGGCGACCGGAGTTGGACGGCTCCCGTGGTCGTCAACGTGGCCGGGCCGTGGATCACCGAGATCTCCGCACTCGCCGGAATCCAGATCCGGATGTCCCCGGTCGCGATCCAGATGCATGTGACCGTGCGGGTCCCGCCGGTCATGCACCATCTGGTCCAGCACATCGGCGAGGGCATGTCGGTCAAGCAGGTCAGCGCGGGCAACCTGTTGATCGGCGGCGGCTGGCCGGCCGCCGCACTGGACATGGCGGGCCGCAGCACCGTCAGCGTGCCCAGCATGGCAGGCAACCTCGCCCAGGCCGGGCGCATCCTGCCGTTCCTCGGCGAGCTGCGGCTGCTGCGCATGTGGGCCGGACCGCTGGCCGCGACCCCGGACGAGATGCCGGTGATCGGTGAAGTCCCGGGCCACCCGGGCTTCTTCGTCGCGGGCGGCACCTACGCCTTCACCCTCGCCCCGGTGTGGGGCGACACGCTGGCCCGCCAGATCGCCGGGGAGGCTCCTGCCGACCCGGTGGACGACCTAGGTCCCGGCCGCCTGTTGCACGACGACGCCACCACTCCCGTATCGCCCTGAAAGGCACTCCCCCATGACCCTGAGAATGTTCGTCAACGGCCAGGCGATGTCCGGAGGCACCCTCAACCACGCACTGAGCGAGGCCCGCTTCCTCGGGCCCGCCCGCACGGCACCGACGTACCGCTTCTTCTCCGTACGCGACGAGTTCCCCGGCCTGCACCCGGTCGCGGAGGGCGGCGCGTCGATCAACGGCGAGGTGTACGAGGTGAGTTACGAGGTGCTGCGCGAGCGGCTGCTGCCCGAGGAGCCCTCGGAACTCGAACTGGGCGTGATCGCGCTGGCGGACGGCTCGGGTTCCTTCTCGATGCGGATGCGCGCGTCCGCGCTGACGGCCCCCGGTGTCGTCGACATCACCGCCCACGGCGGCTGGCACGCCTACCTCGCCACTCTCTGACACCTCGTCCTCGCTGGAGGTCTGCCATGTCCCACCGCCCCTCATCGATCGAAACCGTCGCACCCTTCCAACCCGTCGACCTTGTCGTCCGAGGCGGCACCGTGGTCAACGCCGACTGGCAGGGCACCGCGGACGTCCTGGTGGGCGGCGGCAAGGTGCTCGGGGTGGTGGAGCCGGGCGCGTACCGCGCCGCGCAGGCCCCCGGCACCACCGAGATCGACGCCTCCGGACGCCTCGTGCTGCCCGGCGGCGTGGACCCGCACTGCCATGTCGGCTTCACTTCGGGGGACTTCACCTCCCTCGACGACTACCGCCAGGCCACCACGGCGGCCGTCTTCGGCGGTACGACGACGATCGTGGACTTCGCCATCCCGCGCCCCGGCGAGAACCCCGCCGACGTCGCCGCCGCCCAACGCGCCAAGGCGGCACAGGGGTTGTGCGACAGCGCGCTGCACGGGTGCGTGGTCGAGTGGGACGGCACCGTGCCGGAACAACTGCGGTCGCTGGCCTCCGACGGCATCGTCACGGTGAAGATGTTCACCACGTACCGCGGCGAGACCATGGCCGACGAGAAGACCATCCTCAACGTGATGACCACGCTGCGGGACCTGGGCGGGATGGTGGTCATCCACTGCGAGGCCGACCACATCATCGCGGACACGCAGGAGCGCGGCGAGGCGGCCGGGGCGATCAGCGCGGGCCATCACGCCGGTACGCGGCCGGAGTTGGCCGAGAACGCGTCGGTCGCCGAGATCCTCGCCATCGCGGAGTCGGTGTCGGCCCCGGTGTACTTCGTCCACCAGTCGACGCCCGAGGCGGTCGACCTGGTGGCCCGCGCCCGGGGCAGAGGGGTGCGCGCCTTCACCGAGACCGTCGCCCACCATCTCGTCCTGGACGACACGGCGTACGCGGGCCCGCACCCCGAACGCTTCGTGTGCTGCCCGCCGTTGCGGGACGCCGGCACGGTAGCCGGGCTGCGCTCACGGCTGCTCATGGGCCAGGTGGCGACGATCGGCAGCGACCACTGCTGCTACGACACGGCCCAGAAGGAGTCGGTGAGCCACGACGTGCGGGCAATGCCCAACGGCCTGCCGGGAGTTGAGACCCGCATGCCGGTGATATTCAGCGAGCTGGTGGTCAAGGGCGGCCTGCCGGTGGGCCGCTTCGTCGAGTTGATGTGTGCCAACCCGGCGAGGCTCAACGGCCTCTACCCCCGCAAGGGAGTCATCGCCCCCGGCTCGGACGCGGACCTGGTGATCTGGGACCCCACCACCACCCGTACCGTCCGCAGCGCCGGTCTGCACATGGCCACGGACTACACGCCGTACGAGGGCATGCCGGTCACCGGCTGGCCTGAGACCGTCGTGGTGGGCGGCCGTCCCGTCGTCGAGTCCGGCCGGCTGACGGACGCCGAACCCCGGGGGCGCCACCTGCGCTCGGGCCCACTGAGCCGGTCGCTGGTCTGCTGATCGCGCGGCTCCCGTCTAACCTGATTTCTGTCGTACGACCCGGCCGGCACCCCGGAACCAGCAGCCCCGGAGTGCTGCCGGGCCCCGGATCGCTTCGCCCGCCCGCAGAAGGGACCGTCTCGTGGACCCTGATATCCGAACCCGTGCCGCGATCGAGGAACACTGGCGGGCATCCGAGCGGGGAGACACCAAAACCGAGCACGCGATCTACGCGCCGGACGCGATCCTCGACTATCCCCAATCAGGAGAACGCTTCCGGAGCCGCGCGACGATCGCGGCCCAACGCGGCGGTCACCCTGCGGACCGGCACTTCACCGTCCTCAGGATCACCGGCAGCGGGGAACTGTGGGTCAGTGAGTGCGTGATCACGTACGACGGGGTGCCCAGCTACTCGGTGGGCGTCATGGAGTTCGCCCACGGGCATGTGGTGCACGAGACGCAGTACTTCACGGACACCTTCGGCGCGCCCGAGTGGCGGACCGCGCTCGCGGAGCCGATGCCGGGCAGGGACATCACCAGAGCCTGAGAGTCTGACCGCGTCCGGCTCTTCCATCTTCCGTTTACACATTCGAACACGCCTCGAACGAGGGGCGGGTTACGATCGATTCGAATGTAAGCCCCTCAAAGTGAGTGGCCCTCCTGACGGGAGACACGGATGACCACCAAGGCGAAGCCGGCGCGCCGGATCGAGCCCGGCACGTACGAGGCGTACATGCATGACTGCCCCGCGGTGGCCCTGCTCTCGACGATCAGCAACCGGTGGGTCAGCCTGACGATGTGCACCCTGGGGTCCTATGGCGAGGCGATGCGATACAGCCACGTCAGCCGCGAGATCCCCGGCGTCAGCCAGAAGATGCTCACCCAGACCCTGCGCATGCTGGAGCGCGACGGCATGGTGAAGCGGACGGTCACACCGACTGTGCCCGTGCGCGTCGACTATGAGCTGACCCCGCTCGGGCAGGGCCTCTACGGTCTGCTGTCCCAGGTGCGCGACTGGGCCGCCGAGAAGACCGACGAGGTCGACGAGGCGCGGGCGCACTACGACGCCCGGCAGACCGACCAGTGACTCCGAGCGGCGGCTCGTCCGCGGGGGCGTAACGCACTTTTTAGTGCCTACTTACCATTCGATCGTTACCCCCCTAGCGTTTGTGGTGTTCGTAGCGTTCGAATTCGCAAACGGAAGAGCACCCATCATGCGCGCAGCAGTCGTCAAGAAGATCGGTGGACCCGAGGCGGTCGAGGTCGTGGAGGTCCCGCTCCCGGAACCGGGTCCCCTGGAGGTCCGCGTCAAGGTCGCGGCCGCGGCGCTCAATCCCGCCGACGCCGCTGTGTGGGCCGGGTTCTTCGGGCCGGTGAAGGACGTCGAGTACACCGGTCTCGGTCTGGACGCCGCCGGGACCATCGACGCGGTCGGCCCCGGTGTCCTGCTCAAGGTCGGAACCCCGGTGATCGTGTTCGACGCCCCTGTGGTGCGCCCCACGAAAGCCCAGGCCGAATACCTGGTGACCGACCTCAACTCCCTCGCCCCCGCCCCCGAGGGCATGGACCTGACGCTCGCGGCGACGATCCCACTCAACGCGATGACCGCCTCGCAGGCCCTGGACCATCTCCCGCTACGGCCCCGCGACACCCTGCTCGTCACGGGCGCCGCCGGAGCCGTGGGCGGCTACGCCGTCGAGCTGGCCCGGACGCGAGGCGTGCGGATCGTCGCGCAAGGGCGGCCCGAGGACGAGGAGTTCCTCCGCGATCGTGGCGCCACCTGGTTCGTGTCGCGCGACGAGGAACTGAGCGAGGCGGTGCGCCGGTTCGTGCCGGATGGCGTGGACGGCGTGCTCGACGCGGCGGCACTGGGCGCCCCCGCGCTGGCGGCCGTCCGCGACGGCGGCATCTACGTGAGCGTGCGGCTCGACCTACTGCCGACCCCAGAGCGAGGCGTGGTGATACGCCACACCGCCGCCGGCCCCGAACCGACCCGCCTCTCCTACCTCTCCGCACTCGCCGAGGTCGGCGTACTGACACCCCGAGTGGCGCAGGTCTACCCCCTGTCGCAGGCGACCGAAGCCCACATTCAGCTCGCCCGGGGCGGCCAGCGGGGCCGGATCGTTCTGGTGCCGTGAGCACCGGGACCGACACACGAATCCGGGAGGAGTCGATGGCGAAGCAAGCCCCTGTTGTCACCGCGGTGACCAGCATCTCCGCACCGATTGAGGACGTGTGGCGCGTGCTCGTGGCCTTCGACCAGTACGCGCAGTGGCATCCGGTTCTGTCCCTCGACGCGAAGCCCGAGCAGGTGGTGGTCGGCGCAGAGGTTCCCGGCCGGGTCTCGGACGGGGACAGCGCCGCGCAGGACGTGACGATGAGGATCGTCGACGTGGAGGCTCCCCGCCGGCTGGTCTGGGAAGGCGGATCGCTCGACGCCGTCCTCGGCAGGCACTCGTTCGTACTCACCCAACAGCCGGACGGCACCGCCGAGTTGACGGACTCCGAGGAGTTTCACGGCGCCGACGCCGCCGAACTCGTCGCGATACTCGACCAGCTCAGGGAGAACTACCCCCGGTACGGCGCCGCCTTGCGAGCACGCGTGGAGGGTCCGTCCGGCTGACGGGGCCGGGTGAGGACCCACTGCCGTCACCGAGCGCGGCACGAGCTGAACGTGCGGCCCGCCCAGGTCCAGGTGAGCCAAGTCCACCGCCTCCCGCTGAAGTGTCGTTCTGAAGAAAGTCCACGTTCACCAGGTCGTTCCCGGACCGAACCCGCACGCCTGCATATCGTGCGACGGAACGTGGCCGCCCGAAGGCGGTCGCCATGTTCTGTGAACGGAGTGGTGAAGAGCTGTGGCGAACGGACATGACCTGGACGGTGCCCTGCGGGTGGCCGTGGAACTGGCCGCGTGGGCGTCGGAGGCGATCCGTGGCGGGAACCGCGGGGGCGCGGGTCCGGTCCGGCAGAAGGCGAGCCCGGCCGACATCGTGACGGACACCGACGAAGCGGTGGAGCGGCACGTACGGGCGGTGCTGCGGCGGGAGTTCCCCGACTGGGGACTCGACGGCGAGGAGTACGGCGTGGAGAAGGGCACGTCGGAAGACGCACCGCACTGGGTGATCGACCCCGTGGACGGAACGACCAACTACGCCCACGGACTTGGCTGGTGCTCCTTCTCCCTGGGCCTGGCGGAGCCGGACGGTACTCCGCTGCTAGGCCTGGTGGCGGACCCGTGGCGGGGCGAGATCTTCACAGCGGTGCGAGGCAAGGGCGCGCACCTGAACGGAACCCCGATCCACGCTGCGGACCACACGACACTCACGGGTCATGTGTTCCTGACGGAGTGGGCGGCACACGCGCACTGGCCCGGCCTGGACGCGCTCCTCGCCCAACTGGCCGCCCGGCATTGCACGGCCCGCGTCATGGGCTCGACCGCACTGTCCCTGGTCCAAGTGGCGGCGGGCCGGGCAACGGCCGCCGCGATCGGCGAGTTCCACCCGGTCGACGGTCTACCGGCCCTCCTCATCGCGACCGAGGCCGGCGCGGTGGCCATGCCCCAACTCCCCTCGTACGGTGAGCCGTTGCTGCTCGTGGCTCCGGACGCGGCGGCGGAGGCCGGGGAGTTGTGGCGTACGACGGTCAAGGCCGCAGGAACTCAGACCCGCTGACCTTTGTGGTCCGGACGGCCCATCCGCAGTGGACGCCCTACTGCAGGGGCATGACCTTGCGGTACGTGAACACCGCGGTTGTCGCGACCGCCACGTGCATCAGGAGCAGCGCCCCGACGCCGGTCGCACCGCCGTCGCCGTAGAGCAGGAAGTCGGGCACGAAGGACACCACGACAAGGGTCGGCACCAGCCAGCGCACCAACGCCTGCGGGTCCTGCGACACCTTGCGCAGGATGGCCCAGCCGACGGCGCCCGCCACCACACCGACCGCCGTCAGGAAGATGTACGACGGCGCCTTCAGCGGCTGAAAGTCATCGGGCGCGCCCGCGGCCAGGGCGAGGAGAGCGAGCACGGTGTCTGCCGCGGAGGCCACCACGATCGCCGCGAGTACACCTCCCGCCACGACGAGGGGACCACGGCGGACGGTGACTGCATCTGTGGCGACAGACATGGCATCTCCAGGGAGGGCGACTGTGGGGAGAGCCCTCAAAGCCCCGCGACGGGACGCTTGAAGTCTCAAACGAGAGTCTGACCGACATCGTTTGAAACTTCAAGCGCGGGCTGAGTGACGGGCGTCATGGGTAGGAGATCGCGGTCGGCGGCCAGGCCGGGAGTGCGTAGGGGCATCGGAACGTATGACGTCCCGAACCGACCTCGAACGGGTCGCTGCCGTCCGGCAGTTGGACCTCGGCCCGGGTGTTGGGGGGTAGCAGCGCCTCGACAACGAGGATGTCCCCCTCGGCTCCCTCGATGCGCCAGCCCGCCTCCGCTCTGCCGTACGGGGTGTCGTGGGTCGCCTTCGCCCATGTCAGGTCGCCGCCCGGGATCGGGGCGACGCGCAGCCTGCGCCAGCCGGGTTCGGCGGCGGCGAGGCCTGCGACCGTGCGGTGCAGCCAGTCGGCGACGGCGCCGAGGGCGTAGTGGTTGAAGGAGGTCATCTCGCCGGGGTTGACGGTGCCGTCGGGGAGCATCGAGTCCCAGCGTTCCCAGATGGTGGTGGCGTCCATCGTTACCGGGTACAGCCAGGACGGGCAGGACTTCTCCAGGAGCATGCGGTAGGCGAGTTGGGGTTCGCCCGCCGCGCACAGGGCGTCGCAGATCAGCGGTGTGCCCGTGAAGCCGGTGGCGATACGGAAGGACGCGCGGCGCACGATGTTCGCCAACCGCTCGGCGGCGCCCCGGCGTTGGCGTTCCGTCGGCAGGAGCGAGAAGGCGATGGCCAGGGCATAGGCGGTCTGGGTGTCCGAGGACAGTCGGCCGTCCGGGGTGACGAAATGGTCGGCGAATCGCTCGCGTACCGCCTGTGCGTGCGCGCGGAAACGGGCGGCTTCGTCCTTGTCGTCGAGGAGTTCGGCGACTTCGGCCAGCACCTCCGCGGAGCGGATGACGTACGCGTTGGCGACGAGGTCTCCGTCCGTCCGCGCCTCCCCCGGACGGTCCGGCGGGGCCTGCGGGTCGAGCCAGTCCCCGAGTTGGAAGTCCTGCCGCCACAACCCCTCGCCCTCGGCGGCGAGTCGGATCGTGGCCTCGCCCCAGGCCCGCATGCTCGGGTACTGGGTGCGCAGCACTTCGAGGTCACCGAACCGCTGGTACAGGGTCCAGGGCAGGAGCACCGCGACATCCGCCCACACCGCCTGGGCACCCGCCTCCTGGAACGCGGCCGGCAGTACGTCGGGGACGACGAGGGGCGGCACTCCGTCCGGGCGCGCCAGCTGCTCGGCGGACAGGTCACGCAGCCAGCCGGTCAGCATGCCGGAGCAGTCGTGGAGGAAGGACGCGGTGGGCGCGAAGACCTGGATGTCGCCGGTCCAGCCCATGCGTTCGTCGCGCTGGGGGCAGTCCGTGGGGACGTCGAGGAAATTGCCGCGCATGCCCTGCACGACGTTCTCGTGCAGCCGGTTCACCAGGGGGTCGGAGCACTCGAACCACCCGGTGCGCGCCATGTCCGTGTGCAGCACCACCGCTTCGATGTCGGCGGGGTCGAGCGGGCCCGGCCAGTTCCCGATCTCGGCGTATCGGAAGCCGTGGAAGGTGAAGACGGGCTCGTACACCTCCACACCTTCGCCACGCAGGACGTAGGTATCGGTGGCGGCGGCGAAGCGCAGCGGGCGAGTGCTCAACTCGCCGTGCTCCAGCACCTCCGCGTGGCGCAGCGTGACCTCGTGGCCGGCGGCACCCGAAACGCGGAGACGCAAGCGGCCGACCAGGTTCTGTCCGAAGTCCAGGACGGTCTTCCCGGACGGCGTCGTGATGACCGCGACAGGGGCGACGGTCTGGGTGCGTCGCACGGGCGGCCCCGTCGGCGCGACCAACTCGGCGCCAGGCGGCGGGAGTTCGCGGACAGGCGCCCAGCCCGATGTGTCGTGCCCCGGCGCGGACCAACCCGGCCGCTCCTTCCGTGCGTCGTAGGCCTCGCCGTCGTAGATCTCCGAACGCAGTACGGGACCCACCGCCGTGCGCCAGTGCTCGTCGGTCACGACCGTCTGTGTCGTGCCGTCGGCGTACGTGATCTCCAACTGGGCCAGGAGCGCGCGGTGTTCACCGTAGATGTTGCGTCTGCCGCCGTGGAATCCGAGGCGCCCGGTGTACCAGCCTTCGCCGAGCAGCGCTCCGATGGTGTTCCCGCCGGGCCGTAGGAGGGAGGTGACGTCGAAGGTCTGGTAACGCAGGCGGTGTTGGTAGGAGGTCCAGCCGGGGGCCAGGACGTGGTCACCGACGGGCTCGCCGTTGAGCTCGGCCGCGTAGACGCCGTACGCGGTGATGTGGAGCCGGGCCGAGGTCACGGGACCGGTGAGGGTGAAGTCGCGGCGGAGCAGCGCGACGGGTAGTGGTTCGTCGGCGGGGGCATGGTCCGGGGTGACGGGGCGGGCCGTCCAGTCTGTCGGCTCCAGGAGTCCGGTCTCGGCGTACGCGGTCTCCGACCAGGGCGACGGTTCGTCCTCGCCCTCGCCCCAGACTCGTACGCGTACGCCGACGCGTTCCCGGGAAGCGAGGCGCGGTCCCGGCCAGGGGACGAGGACGGACTCGGCGGACTCCACGCGCCCGGTGTCGGTGACGACCGTGCCGTCGGCGGCGGTGATCTCCAACTGGTGCGCGGACTGGCGCCAGTTGGTGGCGTCGGTGACGGTTCGCCAGCTCAGGCGGGGAGTGGACTCGCCGATGCCCAGGGGCTCGCGGTGATGATCGAAGGTGAGGGGTGTGACATGCACGGGCGTCAACTCCGGCTCGGGTCATGGCAGATGTACACCCGGGGAGCGCCGCCCTCGTCGGGCACGGGCTCCTCGGCGGTGGCGCGCACGCCTTCGCGCACGGTCTCGCCGGTCCGGGGGTCGACCACTCGGTACGGGAGCGGGACGTTCTCCGGATCGGTGATGAACAGCGGGCCGCCCTCCTCCGCGTAGCAGAGATACAGGACGCCGGGGACGGACAGGCCGCGGGGGGCCAGGGCGGAGCGCCAGTCGGGCCGCATGTCCGTCAGCGGAAGGCCGTCGAGGATGCGGGAGATCAGCCCGACGTGGCGTGAGCCCTCGAAGTCCAGCGCCTCCCGCCAGCCCGCCTCCTTGGCCAGGAAGAACTCCTCGTGCCCGGGTTCGGCGGCGTGCAGTCGCCACTGCCACAGGCTCGCCGCGCCGTAGACCACGCCCATGGTGCCGCCGGCGCAGAGGTTGCTCCAGGCCTCGTGTCCCTGCCACCAGCCCGCCGCGCGGCCGGGGCGGCCGGTGTTCTCGTACGTCGGCTCGCCATTGGCGACCGCCTTGGCGGGGGTGTTGCGCCACATGTCCGCGACGCGCTCCTGGACGTGGCCGCCCATGTGGCCGGTCTGGCACCACTGGAAGTGCAGCCAACTCTCGCTCTGGTGGGCGCTGTTGTCGGAGTGCGGGCGGTAGTGGATGCCGCGGGGCTGGCGGTAGCCGTCCCAGCGACCGACCTCCGCGCCGCCCGCCGCGATCTGCGGTTCGTGGCCCTCGCCGTCGGCGCCGACCAGATAGACGGCGGGTGCGGCGCCGTAACGGGCGACCAGATAACGGCAGTAGCGCGCGTACTCCTGCGGCGGAACCACCGGACCCGCCACGCGCAGGCCCTTCCAGCCGAACCCGTGGAACAGCGGCTGGAGTACGGGGACGATCCCGTGGTCGCGAAGGATGCCGGTCAGCCGGTCGAGGTACTGGAAGTACTCGGGGTTGAGCACATTGACGTGTCCGGTGGGCAGGTCCTCGAAGCCGACGTCGAACCCCTCGTCGGCGGTGCGGTCGCGCGGGCCGCGCGCGTCCATGTCGGGCTGCACGCTCATCAGCAGGGCTGCGTTGAAACCCTTGGCCCGGCGGTCGGCGGCGTACTCGGTGACCTGCTCCTCGGTGGCCCGCCAGGGCAGCGCCCAGGCGGTGTCGCCGACCAGCAGCGCGGGCGTCCCGTCGGCGTGCACCAGGCTGCGTCCGCCGGGCGACATCCGCCAGAAGCCGTGCCGGTGGAAGGCATTGCTGTCGTCCGGGGCGGGGCGCACGACGAGCGCCCCGCTCTGCCCGGACAGGCCTTCGTCCGCTACGGAACTGCCGCTGCGCCAGGTCCAGTTGCCGTCCGCCTCCGGGGAGGCGAACCGGACCTTCCAGACCCGGCCGCCGTCCCAGAAGGCGGGGCGGCGCACTACGGTCCCGGACTCGTGGGTGAACTCGGCCCAGACGTCGACGTCCGTGTACGGGTTGGCGTAGTCGCGTGCCCCGGTCAGGGTGATCTCGGTCTGCCGCCAGGGGGCGGCCTCCGCTCGCGTACCGCTCATGACCGGCCGACGGCGACATCCGCCGTGAGCGGCAGGGTCGTCGACGACGGGCCTGCCTCCAGCCTGAAGGTCCCCGGCTCTACGGCCCAGCCGCCCGCCTCGGTGTCCCAGTGCTCGAACGCCCGCGCGTCCACGGTCACCGTCGCGACGACCTCCTCGCCGGCCGCCGCCTCGACCACGGCGAACCCGGCGAGCCAGCGGACCGGACGCTCCACGGCACCGCCCGGCAGGCCGCCGTAGATCTGCACGACCTCCTTGCCGTGCCGTGTGCCGGTGTTCCGTATCCGCACTTCCACGGTGCAGCCGGCACCGGACGGCACCTCGCCGGGGGTGTCGATCGAGACGTATTCCCAGGTGGTGTAGCCGAGTCCGTGACCGAAGCCGTAGCGGGGCGGCTGCCATCCGGTACGGCCGTCGCCCCGGTAGCCGATGAACAGGTCCTCGTCGTAGGCGAGGACGCCGTCGACCGGTTCGGTGGCGGGCAGTCCCCGCTCGGTCGCGGGCCAGACCGTCGGGAGTCGTCCGCCGGGCTCCGTCACGCCGAGCAGGACGTCGGCGAGCGCGTTGCCGAACTCCTGCCCGGGGAACCAGGCGAGCAGTACCGCCGCCACGTCCTCCGCCCACGGGAGCAGCACGGGGGCACCGGAGTTGACCACCACGACGGTACGGGGGTTGGCCTCCGCGACCCGGCGGACGAGTTCGTCCTGACGGCCGGGCAGGGCGAGGCTGCCGCGGTCGAAGCCCTCGCTCTCGACCTCCTCGGTGGTGCCGACCACGACCACGGCGACATCGGCCTCGCGGGCGAGTGCCACGGCCCGCTCGATCTCCTCGTCGTCGCTGCCGTGCGGGGGTTGGAGGTTGAGCTGGAAGAGGGTGACCGCGTCGCCGATGGCCTCGTCCCCGGAGACGATGTCGTGGGTGAGGACGACCTCGGTCTCCTCGCCCTCCGCCAGATCGGCGGAGTGAAGCTGCTGCGGCGGGGTCATCAGCGCCTCCACCAGGTCGGCGCCCGGCGGGAGTTGAAGGCGTACGTCGAACACCTCCGCCCCCGCGACGGACAGCCGGAAGCGCCCGATGCCCGAGCCGCCGATGGCGTAACTGCCCGCGTCTGTCGCGCGGATGACGGTGCGCACCTCCACCCGGGCGACCTGGCCGGTGGGTACTCCGGGACCGTAGGACCCCATCCACGTGTACGCGGCCCCGGCGCGGCGCTCGGAGCCGAGCAGTTCTCCGTCCTCGGACAGGAAGCGCACCTCGACGCCCTCGCCGGAGCCGTCGGGGTGGCGGAGGTAGGACAGCGCCGCAGCGGGTGTGCGGGTCTGCGGGGTGACGCCGACTCCGTGGGTGATCTCCACGTCGTCGCCCAGGGCGGCGCGGATGCCGTCGAGCGGGGAGACGGTGTAGGGCGGGAAGACGGTGGCGCTGCCGCCACCGAGGGTACGGGCCACGGCGGCGTTGGGGCCCAGGACCGCGACCCGGCTCAACGCCGCGCGGTCCAGGGGCAGTACGGCGTCCTCGTTGCGCGCCAGTACGAAGCCGGCGGCGGCGGTCTCGCGCAGCCGGGCCGCCACCGACGCGGCGTCGTACTGCGCCGGCCGGAGGGTGGTGGGCACCTCGCTCAGCGCGCCGACCCGGGCGGCGAGGCGCAGCAGTCGTAGCACCTTGTCGTCGACGACCGACTCGTCGACCTTGCCCTTGCGTACGGCGGCGACCAGGGCGTCGCCCCACGGGCCGATCGGGCCGGGCATCACCAGGTCGAGCGCGGCGCGTGCGGACGGTTCTGTGGTGCGGGCGGCGAACCAGTCCGACATCACCAGCCCGTCGAAGTCCCAGTCGTCGTGCAGGACTTCGCGCAGCAGCGGGCTCTCGGTCATCGGGTGCCCGTTGACCCCGTTGTACGCGGCCATGACCGCCCAGACCCGGCCTTCGCCGACGATCCGCTCGAAGGGCGTCAAGTACAGCTCCCGCAGGGCGCGTTCGCCGATCCGCGCGTCGAGCGTCATGCGCTGGGTCTCGGAGTCGTTGCCGACGAAGTGCTTGACTGTGGCCGCGACGCCGCCGCCCTGGACACCTCGGACGTAGGCGACGCCGATGCGGGCGGTGAGCAGCGGGTCCTCACTGAAGCACTCGAAGTGCCGTCCGCCGTAAGGGGTTCGGTGCAGATTGACGGTGGGCGCGAGGAGGACGTCCACGCCCTTGCCGCGCGCCTCGTGGGCGAGCAGCCCGCCGAGCCGTTCGACCAGCGGCTCGTCCCAGGTGGCGGCCAGCGCGGTGGGCGAGGGCACGTTGGCGGAGGGGCTGCGCTCGTCCCACAGTTCGCCGCGGACTCCGGCGGGGCCGTCCGAGACGACCAACCGGCGCAGCCCTACGGCGGGTTCGGGATGGAGCGACCAGAAGTCCGCGCCGGTCAGCAGCCTCACCTTCTGCTCCAGGGTGAGCGCGCCGAGGCGCCTGGCGAGATCGGCTTCGTCAGTCGCGGACGGGGCGTCGGTGGCGGTGGTGGGCTGCCGGGTCACGGCGTCCTCCTCGGTGAGGTGTGGTGGGTGGGGGCGTCGCCTGTGCTCTCGACGAGCACCCGTACGTCCCAGGGCCCGAGTTCGAGCGTGGTCCCGGCGGCGAGGCGCTCACCGGTGAACAGGTCGTGGGTGTCGCCCGGCAGGCGGTAACCGACCGGATCCCAGGCCCAGTTGTGGACGAAGCGCAGGACGGCGCCGTCCGTGGTGGTGGCCGATGTACAGGTGACGGTTGCCGGCCGGACCGCGCGCCAGGCGTCGGCGGGGAGCGAGACCGCGGTGATCCAGTCCGCAAGGCTGTGCGAGAGTTCACGGTCCGGGACCGTGCCGATGTACGTCACCCGGCCGTCGCCGTGCTCGTGGGTGGTGACGGCGGCGAACTGGCCCAGGTGCGGATGCTCGTATCCGGCCAGGACGGTGGCGCCTTCCGGGATCAGTCCATCGGCCCATGCGGTGGCGTGTCCGTGTAGCGCGGGGCCATTCGACGTGCCGTCCCCCTGGGTGACCGTGACGGGGGTCAGCACATTGGTGAACTCCTGGTAGCGCACGCCTGTGGCGAGGCGCAGCACTCCGGGCATGACCGTGTGCCGGACGACTGCCTCCTCGTCGGCATAGCCGGTGCGGGGAGTAAGGACAAGGTGGCCGCCGGCTTCGGCGTACCGGCGCAGCAGATCGAGGGTCGCGTCGTCCGCGGTGTACAGCGCCGGGACCACCAGTACTGGCCAGCGGTCCACCAACTCCTCCGGACTGGAGGGCAGTTGCTCGGGGGAAACGATGTCGACGGACAGCCCGGCGTCGAACAGACCTCGGTAGAAGGCGGCGACGATACGGTCGTAGGACTGCGGATCGCCGAACCAGGCAGGGGTGTTGCCCCGGAGCGGTGCCATGAACTCCATGGCCCGGCGACTGTCGGCGGACAGCAGCATCGCTACGTCGCTCCGGGGGCGCAGGCCCTCGATCGCACTGCCGGCCTGCTTCAACTCCTCGGCGATCAGCGAGAGTTCCTCGTAGGTGCGGCCGGGCTCCAGGCTGTGGCCGAGGATGCCGCCCCAGTAGGTCTCGGCGCCGTAGTGCAGGGAGTGCCAGTGCCAGTACTCGATCATCGCCGCGCCGCGCGCGACCATGCTCCACACGGCCTGGCGGGCCTGGCCCCGGTAGAGGGGGAAGTTGTCGGCGGAGCCGCCGATGGAGGTGGCGTTGGTCTCCATGACGAGGAAGGGTTCCTGGCGGATGCCGCGCGCCATGTCGTTCTGGAGGTAGAGCCAGGCGGGGCCGGACCAGGCGACGAAGAACGGATACAGGCCGCCCTCCGGCTCGTCGGGACCCGGCAGGGCAAGCCCGTCCTGGGTGGCGTAGTAGATGTTCGCCCCTGCGATGTCGAGGGGCTTCCCGATGGCCGAGATGTCCAGGCCCTGTTGGCCGAGGGCGACGCAGGTGGTGACGAAGTGGTGCTCCGGTACGAGGCCGCGGACCAGCTCGGCGTGCCAGGTGATGTATTCCTGCGTCAGCTGCGACTGGTAGCGGCGCCAGGCGAGGTCGTACGACGGGGTGGAGTTGCCGTCGGGGGTCCACAGGTCCGCCCAGTCCTGCAGCCGATGGGACCAATAGGTCAGTCCCCAGCGGCGGTTGAGGGTCTCGACGTCGCCGTAGCGTTCGCGGAGGTGGTCGAGGAAGCCCTGGAACACCGAGTCGTTGTGGAAGATGCGCAGGCCGGGCTCGTTGTCGACCTGCCAGCCGATGACCGCCGGGTGGTCGGCGTAGCGCCCGACGATCTTGCGGACCAGGCGCTCGGCGAGATGCCGGAAGGCGGGATGCGAGTAGTCCGCGTCCTGCCGCATGCCGTACGGGATCGGCTCGCCGGTGCGTGAACGGGCAGCCGTTTCCGGGTACTTGCGGCGCAACCACGGCGGGACGGCGTAGGTCGGGGTGCCCACGATCGCCTTGATGCCGCGGTCGTGGGCGGCGTCGAGCACCGGTTGCAGCCAGTCGAGTGCGAAATGGCCCTCGCGGGGTTCCCAGGTCGACCAGACCGACTCGCCGACCCGGATGACGCTGAACCCGGCCTCGGCCATCAGATCGAGGTCCTGTGCGAGCCGCTCGTACGGCTGGTACTCGGTGTAGTAGGCGGCTCCGAAGAGCATGCGCGGGGAGGAAGTGCCCATGCGGTACTGGTGACTTTCTGTCGGTGGTGCGGAGGAGGCCTTGTGCGTGAAGGGGCCTAGTCCTCGCCCCGGTAGCTGAACTGCTCGAAGGCGACGGAGCCTTCGGCGGCGTACATGCCGACGACTCGGCCCGTGAAGGACGCGGCGGTCTCGGCGGAGACGTAGCGGCCGTCCAGCGCGGCGAGTTCGACCGGACCGGTGCCGGAGTCCGTGCCTGTTCCTGTGTCGGATTCGACGGACAGCCGGACCAGGTCCGGGCCGAGGGCGTCGAGGCCCATACCGACCACGGGCTCGGTCTCGATGCGTACGGTCGCCGGGCCCGCGGGAATCGGCTGCTCCCAGGTCTGGCAGAGGCCGCCCACCCGGGCGCGGGCACGGGCGATGCCGGCGCCGACCTCGATGTCGTAGTGGTGGTGTTCGTCGATCCGCAGGCTCAGCCCGCCGATCCCGTCGGTGCTGTCGACGCGGACCGAGAAGACGGCCGACTGGTGCTGCTGGCGGCGGCCGACGAACCGTGGCCGCGGGTCGTCCATGGTGGAGCCGTCGGCGTGTACGACGAGGTGGCCCGGTCGCTCGGTGAGCGAGGACCAGTCGGCGGCCGGTGTCCGTATCGAGAGCCATTCCGGGCCGAGTTCGGCGCCGGTGAAGTCCTCATGGTGCTCAACTGGTGCGGTGGGCGTGGTCAGTTGGACCGGTTGCACCACCGGCCAGCCGTCGATCCACTCCAGTGTGGTGCTGAAGGTCTCCCGTCCCATGGGAGAGAAGGCCCTCGTCAGGCCGCCAGGACGCATGCCCAGCAGGAACAGTGCCCAGCCTCCGTCGGGGGTGCGCACCAGGTCGGCGTGGCCGGTGTTCTGGATCGGGCGGTCGGTGCTGCGGGCGCTGAGCACCGGGTTGGCCGGGCCGCCCTCGAAGGGGCCGTCCGGACGGGTGCCGCGGGCGATGCTCACGGAGTGCCCGCGCTCGGTGCCGCCCTCGGCGATCAGGAGGTACCAGGTGCCGTCGATCTCGTAGAGGTGCGGCGCCTCGGGGAACATCAGGCCCGTGCCCGACCACAACGACCGTGGCTCTTCGAGGGCTTGGCCGGTTTCGAGGTCCATGCGGACCTGCTGGATGCCCAGGTGCCGGCCTGCCTGGTCGCCGTCGAGCTGGAGACCCGAGTACGTGACGAAACAGGTGCCGTCGCTGTCCCAGGCGAGGTCCGGGTCGATGCCGGGCACGCCTTGCATGACGATGCCGTCGGACCAGGGGCCTTCGGCGCGGTCGGCGGTGAAGATGAGGCTGCCGCGCCCCATCGCGTCGGTGACGACCAGCCAGAAGCGGCCGTCGTGGAACCGGATGGTGGGTGCCCAGGCGCCGCCGAGCGTGGGGACCTTCTCCACCGCCAACTGACCGGGCCGGGTTACCACGTTGCCGATCTGCTCCCAGTGCACGAGGTCGCGGCTGTGGAACAGCGGTATGCCGGGGAGGTACTCGAAGCTGGAACAGGCGAGGTAGTAGTCGTCGCCGACGCGGGTGATGCTGGGGTCCGGGTGGAAGCCGGGGAGGGTGGGGTTGGGAAGGGTCATGCTCGGTCTCCCGACATCGAGGCGTTGGTGGGAACTTCCGTGGAGGTGTCGGCAGCCAGGGCCGCCGCCAGCCGTCGTCGCTCTGCTCGGCGCTCCGCCTGCCGTTGCGGGTCCGGCACGGGCGCGGCGAGCAACAGGCGCTGCGTGTAGGGGTGTTGGGGCACGGTAGTGACGGTCGCCGCGTCGCCGGTCTCGATGATTTCGCCGCCCTGCATGACCGCCACCCGGTGGCTGATGTGCCGGACCACGGACAGGTCGTGCGTGACGAAGAGGTAGGCGACGCCGGTGCGTTCCTGGATCTCGACGAACAGGTCCAGTACCCGGGCCTGCGTCGACAGGTCCAATGCGCTGACCGGTTCGTCGCAGACGATGACCCGCGGGTCGCGCGACAACGCCCGTGCGATGGCGATGCGTTGACGCTGGCCGCCGGAGAACTCGCGTGGCAGCCGCTCCCCTGCGTCGGCGGGCAGCCGAACCTGGTCGAGCAGGTCCCGCACGCGCTTCTCGGCCTCCGCGCGCGGGGTACCGGCGACCCTCAGCGGCTCGCTGAGGATGTCGTTCACCGTCATCGCGGGGTTGAGGGAGGTGTACGGGTCCTGGAACACCACCTGGATGTCACTGCTGAGCGCCCGGCGTTCCTTCGCGCCCAGGCCCGAGATGACCTTGCCGTCGTAGCGGACGGTGCCGGAGGTGATGGGGGCCAGTCCGAGGACGGCTCGGCCCAGGGTGGTCTTGCCCGATCCCGACTCGCCGACCAGCCCGAGCGTCTCGCCCGCGGCGATGGTGATCGACACGCCCTTGAGCACCCGGAACGGCGGCTTGCGCCAGCCCTTCGACGGGTACTCCACGACCAGGTCGTCGGCGACGAGCAGGGGTTCGGCCGGGAGTTCCTTGCGCGGTGTCCCGTTCATGGTCCCGGTCATGCCGGACCCTCCTGACGTCCGGTGTTCGTGATGCCGGCGGTGCTCACCGGCACAGTGCCGCTCAGCGCGGACCGCGGCTCGGCGTCCTCCAACGTGGAGGACAGGAGCATGCGGGTGTACGGGTGCTGGGGATCGGCGAACAACTGCCCCACGGGCGCGGACTCCACGACGGCGCCGGTCTGCATCACCGTCACGCGGTCGCAGATGTCGGCGACCACACCGAAGTCGTGGGTCACGAGGATCATGCCCATGTTCCGCTCGCGCTGAAGGGACCGCATCAGGTCGAGCACCTCAGCCTGCACGGTCACGTCGAGGGCCGTGGTCGGTTCGTCGGCGATCAGCAGGTCCGGTTCGCAGGACACGGCGCCGGCGATGAGGACGCGCTGCGCCATCCCGCCGGAGATCTGGTGCGGATAGGAGCGGAAGACCCGTTCCGGGTCGGAGATGCCGACGCGTTCGAGCAGGCCGAGGGTCTTCGCCTTCGCCTCGGCGGCCGACAGCCCGAGGTGTCGGCGTACCGGTTCGACCAGTTGGGCGCCGATACGGAAGGAGGGGTCGAGGTTGGACATGGGTTCCTGCGGGACGTAGGCGATCCGGTGGCCGCGGTAGCGGTTCATCTCGGCGCGGCCGAGCCGTCCCAGCTCCGTGCCGTCGAACACGAGCCGGGTGGTGGCGACTTGGGCCTCGCGAGGAAGCAACCCGAGGACGGCGAAGGCGGTTTGGCTCTTGCCGGAGCCCGACTCCCCCACGAGTCCGAGGACTTCGCCCCGGCGTACCGTCAGGGAGACGCCGTCGACGACGGTCTTCTCGCCCTGGGCCGTCGGATAGGAGACCGTCAGGCCTTCGAGGACGAGCAGGGCGTCGTCCGTGTCCCCCGCGTCAAGCACGACGGTCGGCGTCTTCTTCGCCGCCGCCTGCTTGCGGCCGGCGGTGCCGCGTGGCTTCCGCCCGTTCGCCGCGCTGCCGTCCAGCGCGTCCCGCAGGGCGTTGCCCAGGAGGCCGAACGCGGCGACGGTCACGGCGAGCGCCAGTCCGGGCCAGACCATCAGTTCCGGCTTGGTGTAGATGTTCGCGAAGGCGTCGTTGAGCATGGCGCCCCAGCTCGCCTGGGTCGCCGAGCCCAGGCCGAGGAACTCGAGCCCGGACTGGATGACGATGCCGAGGCCGAGCATCTGGGAGGCCTGGATGATGGTCGGCGCCTGCACGACGGGCAGGATGTGTCGGCGGATGATCCGGGAGTCCGTCAGGCCGGACACCCGGGCCGCGTCCACGTACAGCTCTTCGCGTACGGAGATCACCGAGGCGCGGATCAGCCGGAAGACGCCCGGCGACATCAGCAGGCCGAAGACCGCCATGGCGATGTAGGTGTTCTGCCCCACCGCCGACATCACGACGAGCAGCACGATGATCGCCGGTACGGCCATCAGCAGGTTGGACACCCAACTGCTCACGGCGTCGAACCACTTGCGGTAGTAGCCGGCCACCAGACCGGCGGGTACGCCGATCACCACGGCGACGGCCACCGCGAGCAGGGCTCCCAGCAGGCTGGTGCGGCCGCCGTAGAGCAGTCGGGCCAGGACGTCACGGCCGACGCCGTCACCGCCCAGCGGGTGTTTGCCGCTGATCGGGGCGAGGCTGTCGGTCAGTGAGGAGTGGGCGGGGTCCTGGCTGGTCAGCAGGGGTGCGAAGAGGCTGGCCAGGGAGATGAGCGCGAGGAGGACCAGACAGGTCACGGCCACCGGGTTGCGCAGCAGTCGGCGCAGGAGTCCCGCCCGGCCGTGCGCGGCGACGTCCGTGGCGACCGCGCCCGTCGTCTCTTCGGACTGGGGAAGTTTCATCCCACACGCACCTTCGGGTTGAGCCAGCCGTATGCGAGGTCCATCAGGATGTTGACCACCACGACGAGGGCGACCATGACCACGACGACGCCCATGACCACCGGGGTGTCGCCCTGCGAGCCGGCGCTGGTCGCCTGACTGCCGATCCCGTTGAGGCCGAAGACCTTCTCGACGACCACCGCGCCGCCTACCAGGCCGATGAACTGCAGGGCCAGCACGGTCAGCGCGGCCGGGGCCGCGTTGCGCAGAGCGTGCCGGAACAGCAGGCTCCGTTCGCTGATGCCACGGCTGCGGAGGGTGCGTACGTAGTCCGCGCGCAGGACGTCGACCATGGAGCCGCGCACCTGTTGGGCGGTGGCGGCGATCGCTCCGACGGAGAGCGACAGCGCGGGGAGGGTGATCGACTTGAGCCAGCCGCCCGCCGAGTCCGCCAACGGCACGTAGCCGGTCGCGGGCAGCCAGCCCAGGTCGACACCGATCACGACGGCGAACACCAGGGCGACCAGGAAGCTGGGTACGGCGAACCCCAACACCGCGAGTAGTTGCACCACTTGGTCCAGGGCGCCCCGGCGGACCGCGGCGGCCACGCCCAGCACCGTGCTCAGTACGGCCGACACCAGGAGCGCGGCCAGCACGATCGACAGGGTCACCGGCAGCTTGTTCTCGAGTGAGCTCGTCACGGACTCACCGCTGAACCACGAGCTGCCGAGGTTGCCGTGCACCGCGTCCGCGAGCCAGTGGCCGTAGCGGACCACGAAGGGCTGGTCGAGTCCGAGTTCGGCGGACTTGGCCGACACCTGCTGCTGGGTCGCGGTCTGTCCCACGATCTGGCGCACCGGGTCGGAACCGGTGAGGCCCATCAGCGCGAAGGTCGTGGTCGCGATCACCAGGACCAGGACCAGCCCGGCGGCGATGCGCCGGACCAAGAAAACGATCATTAGTCTCTCCACCTTGCCTTTCCCTGACCGGTGTTGATCGGCGGCCGGGCGGGAGGTGATGTCATCCCGCCCGGCCCGCCGTCCGGGTCAGCCAGTGGGCTTGAAGTTGTAGATCGGGGGAACCGCGGCGAACGTCTGCGGGGTGAAGGTGATGCCCTTGGTCGTCGCGTAGGTGTTCTCGACGGAGTCCCAGGGCGCGTTCCACGCCTGGTCGACGAGGTAGGTGTTGAGCTGCTTGAACAGGGCGTCCTGGGCGGCGCCGGTCGCGGACTGCGCCTTGGTGACGAGGTCGGTGACCTTCGGGTCCGAGCTGTGCAGCGGGTTCCACAGCGCGCTCTTCTCCACCTCGATCTGGATGGTGTCCCAGGGGCGGAAGGAGGCCAACGTCATGTACGACAGCGGGTACTTGCCCGCGAGGAGGGCGCTGATGAACTGGGTGACCGGGATCTTGTCGACCTTGACCTTGATCCCGATGTCCTCCAACTGCTGGACCATGGCGGCCTGTTGGTCCGGGAAGACCGACGACACGTCCGGCACGGTGACGGAGAAGCCGTTCGGATAGCCCGCCTCGGCCAGCAACTGCTTGGCTTTCGCCGGGTCGTAGGAGTACTTCGAGTCGAGCGAGCTGTCGAAGGCCGAGCCGGCCGGGTTGAAGATCTGGGTCGTCGCCTTGCCGAGCCCCTGCTTCGCCGTCTTGACGATCGTGGAACGGTCGAAGGCGTAGTTCAGGGCCTGGCGGACCCGGACGTCGCCGAGCGCCTTGACGATCTTTCCTTCGCGGTCCCAGATGTACACGCCCTCGACGTCGCCGGAGGTGTACTTGGTGACGTTGAGCCCGCTGCTCTTGGCCGGCGCGACGTTCTTGGCACTGGCCAGCAGCGCGCCGTTGACCTGTCCCGAGCGGAGCGCGTTGAGCACGGCGGTCGGGTCGGTCAGCGGCTTGAGGACGATCTTGTCGAAGGGGAAGGCGGCCTTGTTCCAGTAGCCCTGGTTGCGCACGAAGGTGTACGTACTGCCGTCCGTGGTCGCGGACTTGTCCAGGGCGTACGGGCCGGAACCCACCGGGGTGGTCTTGATCGTCCCCGCGGCGATGGCCTTGGGGCTGGCGATCATGCCGGCCACGTTCCCGAGGTTCGGCACCAACGACGGGTCGGGGGCGGAGAGTTTGATCGCGACCGTGGTGGCGTTGACGACGTCGACACCGCTGATGCCCTTGAGCTGGCCCGCCGCCTCGCTGGTGCCCTTCTCGGTGTGCAGCAGGTTGGTCTTGACCGCCGCCGCGTCCAGGGCGGTGCCGTCGGTGAACTTGACGCCGGAGCGCAGGGTCAGCGTGAGTACCGTGCGGGCCGCGTTGTAGGACCACTTGGTCGCCAGGTTGGGCTTGACGTCGGCCGTCGGGGACAGCCGGAGCAGTGAGTCGTATACGGGCTGGTAGTACTGCGCGTTGTTGCCGAGACCGGCGTCGGCCAGATCCCACGGCTGGGCGGCGACCAGGGGGGCCAGGGTGAGGGTGCCGCCGGTGGCCGCCTTGCCCGAACCGGAACCCGATCCCGAGCCGCACGCGGCCGCGGACAACATCAGGACAGCCGATACGGCGGTCAGCGCGATTCTTCGCATGGGTACTCCGCTGATAAGTGGATGACCGGGCGGCGTCGGACAGCGAGCCGCCCTCAAGGGCCTCGGAGGGAGTGGGAAACCAGGTCCTGACGCGGCCTGGACCGTTCTTGGCGGTCAGCCGTTCCTGGCGGAAGGGGCTTCGCATCCACCGTTTTCGGTGGGTCCGAAATCAGCCACTGATACGTACAAGTGAAACGTATGCGTAACGTAGCCCCGCCCTTGGTGGACCACAAGAGGCGTGCATCAGCTTTTTGAGAGGCGGCAATCCGGACGCGCGGCACCAAGGCGCGCGGAAGAGACCCTTCCGCGCAATCGGCCCGAAGAGGTCCCCGTCAGCGGCCCGGCGTCAGGCCGACTCGCGCACGACCAGTGTCAGCGGGTTCACCTGGGGTGATGCCGGCTGGGACTTGCCTGTCACGCCGTTGACGATCATCCGGGCCGCGCGGCCCACAGCGACGTCGAGGTTGTTGTCGATCGTGGTCAGCGGCGGTACGGCGAAAGGCGCCAACTTGTCGTTGTCCACGCCGATCACGGCCAGGTCGCCGGGGGCGGTGAGCCCCACCCGGCGCATGCCGGCGAGCAGGGCGAAGGCCGTCTCGTCGTTGTAGGCGCACACTCCCGTGACGGCGGGGACGGCCGAGTGCCACTGTTCGGCCGCAGCGGCGGCGGCCGAGATGTCGAGGGGCACGTCCAGCACGACCGGCGGCTCAAGACCGCGCTCGGCGCAGGCGGCGCGGACGCCTTCGAGCCGCAGGTCCAGAAATCCCCGGAGCCGGGGATCCCCAGGAGCGGCATAGCCGATGCGCGTGTGTCCCGTCGCCGCCAGTCGCTCGACCTGCATCGCGCCGATCTGGCTCTGCGGAACGATCAGGACCCCCGGGGCGACCGCGGGGCCCATGCCGGTGATGACCACGTGGATGCCGGCCGCCCGCATGCTGGCCACGTCGTCCTCGCCGACGTCGAACGTCGTCATCACCGCCGCCGGCATGAGCTCACGCCACAGCGACTTGAGCGGGGCGTGCCGCTCCCGCCGTGTGACGAGGTTCAGGCCGTGCCGCTCCAGCTCGTCGCCGAGCAGCTCGACCAGGGCGGTCAGTGTGCCGCCGACGGGAACATCCGGAAGGAACAGCAGCACCAGATCGCTGCGGCCCAGGCGCAGGGCGCGTGCGGCGGCCGAGGGTTCGTAGCCCAGCTTCGCCACCGCGTCCAGCACCTTGCGCCGGGTCTGCTCGGAGATCTTCTGGTGCGACACGTCGTTCAGCACATAGCTGACCGTGGTCTGCGAAACCCCTGCCTCCTTGGCGACGTCGGTCGCCGTCACGCGGCCGGTCCTGCGCGCCATGGGAGCCTCCTGTGGAAGATCTTGGACAAGCCTGTACGGGGGCGTCCGACTGAGTAGCGGGCTTCACTGAATCGTAACAGTGGACATGCGGGGTGTCCGATACTCCGGACGGCCTGAGCTGTGAAATTCCGGTGTGCGCGGCTGCGGGTGCGGTGTCGGACCTGGCTCGGCACAGGGATGCTTCGGCGCGTCTCGCACAGCCACGACGCCCCGCAGAAAAGGCAGTTGCCCGATCCGGCCCCCGTCATGGACGATCCCGGACCATGACGACGAGCGCCGCCCACCCGCCTGCCCGCCCCCTCGCGCTGATCACCGGAACTGGACGGACCGTCGGCATCGGTGCGGGTATCGCCCGGCGGTTGGCGGCCTCCGGCTGGGACATCGCCCTCACCTACTGGACGCCCTACGACGAGCGCATGGCCTGGGGCCCCGAGCCCGGCGCGACCGCCGCGATCACCGACGCCCTCACGGAACACGGCGCCGCCACCCAGGCGATCGAAGCGGACCTCGCCGACCCGGACACTCCTGCCCGTGTCTTCGACGAGGTCGAACACGGCCTGGGCAACGTCACCGCCCTCGTGATGTGCCACTGCGAGTCGGTCGACTCGGGCCTGCTCGACACCACACTCGAAAGCTTCGACCGGCACTTCGCGGTCAACGCGCGCGCCACCTGGCTGCTGATCCGCGAGTACGGCCGACGGTTCGCCGCCACCCCGGGCAGCGGCCGGATCATCGCCCTCACCAGCGACCACACCGTCGACAACCTCCCCTACGGCGCGAGCAAGGGCGCCCTGGACCGCATCACCCTGGCCGCCGCCCACGAGTTCGCCCACCTCGGCGTCACCGCCAACGTCATCAACCCTGGCCCGGTGGACACCGGTTGGATGACCGACGACGGTCGAGCGCAGGTACTCCGCCGGACCCCGCTCAACCGCCTCGGCACCCCGCAGGACACCGCGCACCTGGTCGACTTCCTCTGCTCGCCGGAAGGTCAGTGGATCAACGGCCAACTCCTCATGAGCAACGGGGGATTCGAGTAGCGGCCGCCTCTTCAGAGGTCCGCGCCGCGGGACGGGACGCCCGGTCGTGCACGTCGTGCTCCTGCACGAGGAGGGCGGGGGCAACGCAGATCTGGTGCGACGGTGTTGGAGTCCGGGGTACCAATCACCGCACCGGGGAAAGGGGCGCGTTCGCGGGGCACCTGCGCACCGGTCCGCCGCAGCGGTCTCAGTTCGCGGGCTCGGACTCAGGAACGGCCGCCCCCACAGGTTCCGCCCCCGACTCCGCCTTCTTCCTCCCCGGCGTGTGATTGAACAGCAGGTTCAGCAGGAACGCGGCGACGGTCGCGCTGGTGATGGCGCTGCCGCCGATGATCTGCACCCAGGTCGGGAAGGCGTGGTAGATCGTCGGGGCCGCGACCGGCAGCATGCCGACGCCGATGGACACGGCGACGATGAGCAGGTTGTTGGTGCCGTCGAACTCCACCTTGCGCAGGGTGTTGATGCCGACGGCGGTAACGGTGGCGAACATGACCAGTCCGGCCGCGCCGA
Source organism: Streptomyces xylophagus (assembly GCF_000716435.1). Taxonomy (GTDB): domain Bacteria; phylum Actinomycetota; class Actinomycetes; order Streptomycetales; family Streptomycetaceae; genus Streptomyces; species Streptomyces xylophagus. Next base: position 388,443 of record NZ_JNWO01000001.1, on the reverse strand, counting down.
TCACCGGTCCCGGCAGGGACGCGACGATCTCGCCGAGCTTGGGGATGAGGGCGAGGGCCACGAGGATGCCTCCGGCGACTGCGGCGACGTAGCGGCTGCGGACCTTGGTCATGCCGACCAGGCCTACGTTCTGGGCGAAGACGGTGTCCAGGAAGCCGTTCATGATGCCGGCGAGGATGCCGGAGATGCCGTCGACGGCCAGGCCGCGCGCCAAGTCGTTCTTGCTGAGCGGGCGTCCGGTCATCTCACCGACGGCGAGCATGTCGGCGGTCGACTCGGTGAACGTCACCAGCATGACGACGCACATGGAGATGACGGCGGCGACCGGGAAGTGCGGGGCGCCGAAGTGGAAGGGCGAGGCGAGGCCGAACCAGTCGGCGCCCTTCGCCGAGGAGAAGTCCGTCAGACCCATGGGGACCGCGATCAGCGTACCGACCACCAGGCCGAGCAGGACGCCCAGTTGGGCGACGAAGCCACTCGTGAAGCGGTTGACGAGGACGATGAGCAGCACGATGCCGCCGGCGAGCGCGAGGTGGCTGGGGGCCGCGTAGTCCTTGGCGGTGGCGTCCTGTCCGGCGATCAGCCCGGCCGCGACACCGATGAGGGACAGCCCGATGACGGTGATGACCGAGCCGCTCACCAACGGCGGGAAGAACCGCACCGCCCGCGCGAACGGCACCGCGACGAGCAGTCCGAAGACACCGGCGGCGATCATCGAGCCGTAGACCGCCTGCATGCCGTACTCGCCCGCGATGAGGATCATCGGGGTGACGGCGGTGAAGGTGGCGCCCGCGACGACCGGGAGGCGTACGCCCAACAGCTTGCCGATGCCGAGGGCCTGAAGGAGTGTCACCAGGCCGGCGACCAGCAGGTCGGCGTTGATGAGCAGGCCGATGGTGGAGGTGTCGAGCTTGGCCGCCGCTCCGAAGACGAGCGGGACGGTGACGCAGCCGGTGTACATGACCAGCACGTGCTGGAGACCGAGGAGTCCCAGCCGGGCGGGTGGCAGGACCTCGTCGACCGGGTGCCGGGTGGGGGCCACGGTTTCGGGCTCGGGGGGTTCGGCGGGCTGGGACAACTGGGGCCTCCGGAGCGGGGCGGGGACGGGGGCGCGGCAGTATTCGGTGTGCAGTATTCGGTGTGGGGACTGGATACCCATCCGCAATGGCGGCGGAACGGTCGCGATACCACGGTCCACCAGTCGCCCAGACCCCGCCAGCATCCCCCCATCACGCAGCAGGCCGTGTACGACTTCCACTGCGGGCACGCCTCAAGCGGTACGGGCGCAGTCCACAGCCAGGCGCAGGCTCTGGGTGACGGCGTGCGGGATGTCGTCGATCGGGAACAGGGCGTGTCGTACGGCCCGTTCGGCGTCGACGATCAGGATCAGGCGTTTGTGGCGCAGGCGGCCGGCGCCGCGGAAGGTCGGCAGCCGTAGGGCCGCGCCCAGTTGGTGGTGGGCGTCGGAGAGGAGGGGGTACGGGATGTCCTCGGCGCGGGCGAACTCCGCTTGTTCGTGCGGGAGTTGGGTGCTGATGCCGCGTACGTCCACGCCCGCCCGCTGGAAATCGGGCCAGGCGTCACGGAAGAGCCGGTTCTCCAGGGTGCAGCCGGTGACGCCGGGGATCCGTTCGTCCCAGTCGATGCCCGTGCCGGGGTAGGTGAACAGCACGGTCGCGGCGGCGTCCGGCGAGACGACGGGGAGGTCCGCGCCCTGGGTACCGGGGAGTTGAAGATCGGCGGGCAGTCGGGTGCCGGGCAGGGCGTGCACGCGGGTGTGTTCGGCACTGTCCTCGGCCACAGTCGCCGTGAGGCTGCCGTCACCCAGCATCCACCGGTCGCCCCAGTCCTGCATCGCAGCGAGCAGGGGCAGCAGCGCGAGCCCGGCATCGGTGAGCACGTACTCGTAACGCACCGGACGTCGCTGGTAGAGGCTGCGGCGCAGGACGCCCTGGGCGACGAGTCGGCCCAGGCGCTCGGTGAGGACGTTGCGGGACAGGCCGATCTCGGCGGCCAGCGCGTCGAAGCGGACCTTTCCGCGGGCGATCTCCCGTAGCACCAGAACGTTCCACCAGTCCCCCAGAACCACGGCGGCCTGGGCGATACCGCAGGTCTCGTCGGCGTTGTGCATCCTCATGCGCCCATAGTAGGTTCTCTTTCAGGACTCACTTTGTTTCTGAGTGGAACTTACCGCCCGCCGATGTCCGAGACGCGGGCCCTGCGTGAGGAGTTGCACCGTGACCGTCATCAGCCGGGTCGTCGCACGGGAGATCATCGACAGCCGGGGCAATCCGACCGTCGAGGTGGACGTGGAGCTCAAGGACGGCTCGCTCGGTCGGGCCGCCGTACCTTCGGGCGCCTCCACCGGCGCCCGGGAGGCCGTGGAACTGCGCGACGGCGACCCGACCCGCTTCCACGGCAAGGGAGTTCGGCGCGCCGTCGACGCCGTCAACGAGAGCATCGCGGACGCCGTGATCGGGCTCGACGCCGAGAACCAGGCGACCGTGGACCGGACCATGATCGACCTGGACGGCACGGACACCAAGTCACGCCTCGGCGCCAACGCCCTGCTCGGCGTCTCCCTGGCGACCGCCAAGGCCGCCGCGGCCGCCCATCGACTGCCGCTGTACCGCTACATCGGCGGCGTCGACGCCCGGCTGCTGCCGGTGCCGATGATGAACATCGTCAACGGCGGCGCGCACGCCGACAACCCGTTGGACTTCCAGGAGTTCATGATCGCGCCGATCGGCGCGGCCACCTTCGCGGAGGCCGTCCGCATGGGCTCCGAGGTCTTCCACACCCTGCGCCGCGATCTGATCGCCGCCGGCCACAGCGCGAACGTAGGCGACGAGGGCGGCTTCGCCCCCGACCTGCGCACCGCCGACGAGGCCCTCGACTTCGTCCTCCACGCCATCGAACGGACCGGCTACAAGCCCGGCACCGACATCACCCTCGTCATGGACCCCGCCACGTCGGAGTTCTTCCGCGACGGGGTCTACGACTACACGGGCGAGGGCGTCCGCCGTACCCCCGCCGAACACGCCGACTACTTGGCGGAGTTGGTCGACCGCTACCCCGTCGCGTCGATCGAGGACCCGATGGCCGAGGACGACCACGGCGGCTGGCAGGACCTGACCGCCCGGCTCGGCGGACGCTGCCAGCTCACCGGTGACGACGTCTTCTGCACCAACGAGACGCTGTTGAGCGCCGGGATCCGGGACGGGATCGCCAACTCGATCCTGGTGAAGGTCAATCAGATCGGCACGCTCACCGAGACCCTGGCCACCGTCGCGACGGCCCACCGTGCCGGCTACACGGTCGTCATGTCCCACCGCTCCGGCGAGACCGAGGACACCACCATCGCCGACCTCGCCGTCGCCACCGGCTGCGGCCAGATCAAGACCGGGTCACTGTCACGCGCCGACCGCACCGCCAAGTACAACCAACTCATCCGTATCGAGGAGGACTTGGGCGACCAGGCGCGGTACGCGGGGCGTGACGCGCTGGGGCTGCGCCGCTGACACGCCAAGTCGCCCCATCGGGGGTCAGGTTGCGGGCTGTGCCTCGATGACGGCGAAGGCGCCGGCCTCGGACACGTTGACGCGGCGCAGGCCGGCTGCCGTGAACAGAGCGTCGAACTCGGCGAGTTGGCGCTCCCTGCCGCCTGTCATGCCGAGCATGTTCATATCCATCAAGGGGGCGAGTCCGGGTTGGCCGGGCTCGCCGACTAGGTGATCGACGACGGCGATGCGGCCGCCCTCGACCAGTTGTGCCCGGCAGTTCCGCAGGATGCGGACGCAGTTGGCGTCGTCCCAGTCGTGCAGGATGTACTTGAGGACGTAGAGGTCCGCCGGTGGAACCGACTCGAAAAAGTCGCCGCCGATGGTGGTGAACCGTCCGTCCAACCCTTCGGCCTTGGCGGCTTCGGTCGCGGCGGGGACGATGTGGGGCAGGTCGAAGACCCCGCCGTCGAGTTCGGGGTTGGCCCGCATCATCGCCCGGACGACGTCGCCGCCCGCTCCGCCGATGTCCAGGGCGAGGGTGACGCCCTTGGTGTCCAGCACGGCGGCGATGTCACGGGCGGAGTCGCGTGACAGGTTGCTCATGGACTCGGTGAACGAGGACGCCTCGTCGAGGTGTTGGGCGAAGTACTCGAAGATGTTCGCCTCGCCATGGGCCGCGGTGACCTGGTGCCGGCCCGTTCGGACGGCCTCGGGGAACCTGCCCCACGGCAGCCAGTGGCCCGGTGCGGACTGGGAGATGGCGAAGTGCCGTAGCGAGTGGGGGTCGTCCTGCCGCAGGGTGCTCAGCAGGGATGTGCAGGTGAAGTGCCGTCCGTCCTCGGAGGTCATCAGGCCGAGGGAGGCGCAGGTGCGCAGCAGGCGGCGGGTCGCGTCCGGGTCGGTGGATTCCGCCTCGGCGATCGCTTCGGCGGTGTCGGTTCCGGCCGCGAGATGGTCCGCGAGGTTGTACAACGCGGCGGCCCGGACCGTCTGGGTGACCCAGAAGCCCGTGACCATGCCCATCATGCGCTCGTAGTCCTGAGCCGCCGCCGGCTCTCTTGCAGTGTTCAATTCGATCTCCTCAGGTGGACGGCGGCCCTCCGGCCGCCGTCACCTCATGTGTCCGAACGGCTGTTATTCCACGACGAGTTCGACGGGGATGTTGCCGCGGGTGGCCTTGGAGTACGGGCAGCCCGCGTGTGCCTGCTCGACGAGCTTGCGGCCGGTGTCGTTGCGCAGGCTCTCGGGGAGTTTCACACGCAGCAGCGCGGTGAGGGCGAAGCCGCCGTCCGTGTCGTCCTTGGCGAGGCCGATCTCGGCGGTCACCGAGATCTCACCGGTGGCAACCTTCGCCGCTCGGCCCGCCACGCCGAGCGTGCTGGTGAAGCAGGCCGCGTAGCCGGCCGCGAAGAGCTGCTCGGGGTTGGTGCCCTGGCCGTCGCCGCCGAGCGCCGGCGGGAACGCCAGGCGCACATCGAGGTGTCCGTCGCTGCTGGCGGCGCGGCCGTCCCGGCCGTTGGCGGTGACGACGGCGGTGTAGACAGCGTTCATGATTCCGACCACTTCCCTAGACGTTCAACTGCTGTTCTGACGTGCCGAGTTCAGGGGGAGGACGGGGCTCAGGGGACCTTGATCCCCAGCAGGTCCACCGGGGCGATCACCGGCGGTGCGCTGAGCTTCGTCTGCGCGGCTTCCCCGAGTGCGGCGGCGATCCGGCCCGTCAGGTGCGCCTGGCGTCCCTGCTCGTCCTCGAAGGTGTCGAACACTCCGAAGGTGGTGGCGTTCTCACGGAACGCGAACCACGTCACCGTGCCCTCTTCCTGTTCGGCCAACTCCTGTGCGCCGCGCAGCATGGCCTCCACCTCGTCGGCGTATTCCGGCTTGGCCTCGATGCGTACCAACAGACCGACCTTCACTGTGACCACTCCTTGCGTACGAACCGCCGGGTTCCCGGCGCACAACGAACCTATGGCGGCGGCTGGTGATCACATCAGCGGCAGAAACGACACGGTTGATAGTGTTCCCGCCATGCGAGTAGCGGTCGTCGTCTACGACGGGGTGTTCGACTCGGGGCTCTCGGCGGTCCTCGACGTGCTGAGCAACGCCAACGCCCTGGGCGGGCAGCTCCATGAGTCGTCGCCCACCTGGAACGTGACGATGGTCGGCCCTGCCCCGCAGGTGCGGACCGGGGCGGGGCTCGTCGTGGCGCCCGAGCCGCTCGAGGCCGCCGAGACGGCGGACCTCCTGGTCGTACCGGCGCTCGCGGGGAGCGACCCTTCCGAGCTGCTCGACCATGTCGGCGGCGACGCGTCCCGTCCACTCCGCGACCTCGTCGCCCGAACTCGCGCCCGGGGTACGCCCATTGCCTCGGCGTGCGCGGGGACATTCCTCCTGGCCGAGGCGGGGGTGCTGGACGGGGTGCGCGCCACGACGACGTGGTGGCTGTCGCCGGTGTTCCGGAACAGATATCCGAAAGTCCCGCTGGATCACAGCCAGATGGTCATCAGCTGCGAGGGCATCACCACCGCCGGCGCGGCGTTCGGCCATGTCGATCTCGCGCTGGCGATCGTCCGGGCGGGCAGCCCCGCGCTCGCCGACCTGGTCGCCCGCTATCTCGTGGTCGACGAACGCCCGTCGCAGGCCGCGTACGCGATTCCCAGTGCGCTGGCCCAGAACGATCCCACCGTCGCGGCCTTCGAACTCTGGACCCGCGAGCATCTGGCCGAGCCCATCAGCATCCCCGAGGCGGCGAAGGCCATCGGCGTCAGCGAGCGGACCCTCCAGCGTGCCGTGCAGCGCACGGTCGGGACGTCACCCATCCGGTTCGTCCAGGACCTGAGAATCGAACGCGCCTCCCATCTGCTGCGCACCACCGGCCTGTCCCTGGAGACCATCGCCAGGAAGGTCGGCTACGAACACCCCAACACCCTGCGGGTGCTCCTCCGCGAGCGCACCGGGAAGACCACGTCGGCCCTCCGCGGCAGCAAGTGATGCCGGGTCGCTTCGGGTTCAGGGGATGAGCACGATCTTCCCGCGCGTGTGCCGCTGCTCGAGTTCGGCGAACGCGTCGCGGACGCGGTCGAGCGGGTAGCTGGCGGCGATGGGGATCTCGATACGGCCGGAGGCCACGAGGTCGGCCATCTCGGTGAGGACCTCGCGGGTGGAGGCGTCACCGCTGCCCGCGCTCTTCGTACCGAGCTCCTGCGCCTTCTGGAACGAGATGATCGTCTCGATCCGGTCCGGGGGAATGCCCAGATCCACGGCGAGTTGGACGTACTCGGGGCCGAAGAGGTCGATGAAGGCGTCGATCCCGCCGGGCGCCGACGCGGTGAGCGCCTCGGCGAGGTGGTCGCCGTACGGAACCGGCGTCGCGCCATGGGCGGTGAGCCAGTCGGCATTGGCGGGCGAGGCGATGCCGAGCACGTGCGCGCCCCGTACGGCGAGGAGTTGGACGGCGACGGTGCCCACACCGCCCGCTGCGGCCGAGACGGCGACGGTCTCGCCGGGCTTGGGGGCGACCGCGTCGACGGCGGCCCACGCGGTGCAGCCCACGACGTAGAGGGAGCCGGCCACCTCCCAACTCAGGGCGTCCGGCTTGGGGATCAGCTGCGATGCCGGTACGGCGACGTGGGTGGCCTGGCTGGACCGTCCCCAGGAGAAGCCGAGGACCTCGTCGCCAACACCGAAGTCCGTGACGTCCTCGCCGAGGGCGGTGACGACGCCGGCGAGGTCGCTGCCCTGGCCGGACGGGAAGGTCGCGGGGAACCGCTCGTGCAGCGCGCCCGCGCGGATGGCCGCCTCTCCGGGGTTGATGCCGGCCGCTCGGACCTCCACGAGGACTTCCCCCTCGGTGGGTTGGGGCATCGGCACCTCGGTGACATGGAGGACGTCGCGGTCGCCGTACTGGTCGAAGCGCACTGCGCGTGCGGATGCGGGGCTCATCTGGTCTCCTTCGTCAGGGGTGTTGGCCCGGGTTCTGGGCGTGCGGGGTGGCGGCACGGAGTACGGCGAGTGCGGCGGCGAGGTTGCCGAGCGCCGTGTCCGGGAGTGGGGCGGCCAGCCGGTTCGCGAGTTCGCTGTCGAACACGGGACCGGCCTCGGCCACCAAGTCCCGCCCGTCCGCCGTGAGTTCGACGAGCGAGGAGCGGCGGTCGGTGCGGTGGGGGCGCCGGGCGCAGAGGCCCAGTTTCTCCAGCCGGTCGACGGCCTGGCTCGCGCCGCCGACCGTGATGGAGAGGGCGGCGGCGATGTCGTTCACCCGGCAGGACCCCGCGCGTTCGACGACGAGCATCACGTTCAGGCCGCCCAGGGTCACGCCGCAGTCCTGCCGGAGCCGGGCGTCGATCCCGTTCCACAGGTCCGTCTCGAAGCGCACCAGGTCGTCGAAGAGTTGCCGCAGGTCCACGCGCGGGGCCCCTCCCGCTAGATGCATTAGCTCTAATCATATTAGAGCTAATGCACTTGGGACGCATCCCTCTCCCTCAGCCCGGGCACGGGCCCGCCTTCACTGAGGCCGAACCGCTCGTGGAACCTGCGCAGGAAGCCGGGCGCGTACCAGGCCGACCGGCCGAGCAGGCGCATCGCGGCGGGGACGAGGATGCCGCGTACGGCGACGGCGTCGATGAGGATGGCCAGTCCGCTGCCCAGGCCGAACAGCTGCATGAAGCTGAGCTCGGCCGTCCCGAAGGCGAAGAAGCTCACCGCGAGCAGACAGGCCGCCGCGGTGACGATGCGTCCCGTGTGCCCGAGGCCGTTGGTCACGGCGGACTCGTTGTCCTCGCCCAGGTCGTGGAGTTCCTTGATCCGGCTGGTGACGAAGACCTCGTAGTCCATCGAGAGCCCGAAGGCGATACAGAACATCAGCACGGTCATCGACACGTCCATCGGCTGTGCGGTGAAGCCGAGCACGGAGGAGAGGTGGCCGTCCTGGAAGATCCAGGTCATGACGCCGAGGGTCGCTCCCAGGCTGATCATGTTGAGGAGCAGTGCGCGCAACGGTTGCACGACGCTGCCGGTGAACAGGAAGAGCAGGAGGAAGGTGGTGAGGGCGACCAGGGCCACGGCGAGCGGGAGCCGGCTGCCGACTGAGTGCTTGGAGTCGACCAGTACGGCGTCAACTCCGCCCACCAGAGGGTGTGTTCCGGCGGGCGGGGCGACCGCTCGCACTTCCCGTACCAGGTTCTGGGCCGCGTCGGACTTCGGTGTCAGGGTGCTGACCACGTTGAGCTGCTGCGCGTCGGGGCGACCTAGGGCGGTGCTGCCCGGGTCGGTCGCTGCGGACTGTCCGTCGGCGTAGGTTCCCGTGCTGGTCTCGACGCGGACGACGCCGTCGAGGTCGGACAGTTCGGTCGCGTACGACTCCAGGGGGTTCTTGCTCACGGATGTGTCGATGACGATGTGCAGGGCGGAGGAGTCGTCGCCGTTGAACTTCTCGCTCAGCACGGAGGAGACCTGCCGGCTCTCGGCGTCCTCGGGCAGCACGCGTTCGTCCGGCGTGCCGAAGGTGATGCCGAGGAGCGGGCTCGCCGCGACCAGCAGGACCGCGAGGACGGGCAGCGCGGTGAGCGCGGGCCGCCGCATCACGGTGCCGGCCAGCCGTCCCCACAGCGGTGCCCCGGTGCCGGAACGCTCGCGATTCATCCACGGCAGCCGCCCGCCGTTGACCCGGTGGCCCAGGACGACGAACAGGGCCGGCATGACGAACAGGGTGCTGACGGCCGCGATGACGACGACACCGACACCGGCGTAGCCGAACGAGCGCAGGAAGTACTGCGGGAACACCAGGAGTGCGGCGAGCGCCGCTGCCACGGTCGCGGCGGAGAACGCGACCGTACGACCCGCCGTGCTCACCGTGCGCCGGACGGCGTCGTCCACGCTCGCCCCGGTCGCGAGCTGTTCCCGGAACCGGCTGACCATCAGCAGGGCGTAGTCGATGCCGAGGCCGAGGCCCAGTGCCGTGGTCAGGTTGACGGCGAAGACGGAGACATCGGTGACGCTGCCGAGGACGTACAGCTCGGCGAACGTGCCCGCGATGGCGATGGTTCCGATGGCCAGCGGCAGCAAGGCCGCGACCATGTTGCCGAAGACCAGCAGGAGCAGGAGCAGGGTGAGCGGCACGGCGATGGACTCGGCCAGGACGAGATCCTTGGCGGACTGGGTACCCATCTCGCTGGTCACGGCGGCGCCGCCGCCCGCCTGGACCGTGAGTGTGTCCTTGTACGGTCCGGCGTAGGCGTCGATGACGCTCTTGGCGTTCTCGTCCCGCTCGGTGTCGTTGCCCTTCACATGCGCGAGCACCATGGCCTCGCGGCCGTCCTTGGAACGGAGGTCGGGGCTCGCCGTGTCCCAGTACGAGATCACGTTCTCGAGGTGCTGTTCCTTCTTGAGGTCGGCCACCAACGCCCGGCCGTTCCGCTCTGCGGCCGGAGCGTCGACGCGGCCTTGGTCGGCACGGACCAGCAGGACCAGGTTGGTCTCCCCGCCGAACTTCCCGTCGATGACCTTCGCTGCCCGGCTGGACAGGGAGGCCGGGTCGTCGTAGCCGCCTCCCAGCATCTTGCCGAACGCGCCTGCGCCCAGGGCACCCATGAGGGCCAGGGCCACGACGGCGACGACAAGTACCAACCGGGACCGGCGGATCGCCAGTTCGGCTATGCGTTCAAACACGCCCGATCTCCTTTGATGTCCATACGGCGAAAGCGACGCGAAACAGACGGAGTTGACCAATACGCAACTCTTCGTCGCCGCGCACGACGTTAGTGAGGAGCAAGAAGATTTGGCAGTGTTAGATTTTCCTCACACCTAGCAACTTCGGGGCGCAAAGTGGGAGTTGCCGTCGTACCGTCGCCCCATGCCCGTCGACGAAGACACGACCGCCCCGCCCTCGCTGCGTCAGCGACGCCGGGCCGCCGCCACCCAGGAGATCGTGGACGCGGCCGAGCGCCACCTCACCGAACACGGACCCGCGGCCCTGTCCCTGCGAGCGGTCGCCCGCAGTCTCGGCATGACCGTGCAGGCGCTCTACCACTACTTCCCGAGCCGGGACGCCCTCGTCACCGCGCTCGTCACCAAGGCGTACGACGACCTGGCCGACGCCGTACAGGCCGCCGTCGACACCCCGTCGGACGACCCGGACCTGCCCCGCCTGGTGACCGCGGCCGAGGGCTACCGTCGATGGGCCATCGCCCATCCCGAGCGCTTCCAACTCCTCTACGGCACACCGCTGCGCGACTACGCGGCACCGACCGACGGCCCGACCACCCAGGCGACGCGCCGGATGAGCGTGATCTTCGAGCGCGAGATGTTCGACGGGTTCACCGCGGAACAACTCGCCGCGACCGACACCCCCGTGCTCTCGCCCGCGCTCCGGACCTACTTCGAGCAGCTGCCGCACTACGGTCACGGTCATCTGCCGGCACCCGCGACCGCTCTCCTCATGAGCGCGTGGGGTCATCTGCACGGTCTCGTCGCCCTTGAGGTGTTCGGGCACACCTCTTTCCTCGGTGGCCACGAGGCCGAGATCTTCCGCATGGCGATGCGGAACCTGGTGGCGGACATCCACCGCAGGATCCGGTGACACGGTCGGCCGGGGAGCACCGACGCTTGCAGCCTGTGACGACGTCGCACTAGCTTGCCGAGGTGGATCTCTTCGCACGCTCCTGGACGGCCCTGCTCACAGCGGTCGCCGAACTCTCGGACGGGGATTTCGATCAGCCGTCGGGCTGTGCCGGCTGGCTGGTACGGGACCTGGTCTGTCATCTGGTCATCGACGCCCAGGACGTGCTGATCACCCTCGTGACTCCCGCCGACACGGAACCCACCCGCGACGCCGTGACCTACTGGACCGTCACACAGACACCGCCCACCGGCGACGACCCGCTCGACGCGCTGATCGTCCGGCTGGCCGCCGCGTACGAGGAACCCTGGCTGCTCAAGTTCCATCTGGACGACGTCGGTTCGGCCGCGGGCCGTGCCGCCCGACTCGCCGACCCCGGCCTGCGGGTCAGCACCCAGGACGAGGTGCTCACCGCGGGCGACTACCTCTCCGCGTACGTCCTGGAGTGGACCCTGCACCACCTCGACCTGGTCGCACACATCCCGGACGCGGCGGGGCCGCCCGCTGAAGCGCTCGCCGGGGCCCGCGAGTTGCTGGAGAGGATCGCCGGGACCGCGTTCCCTACCTCGTTCTCCGACCGGGAGGCGCTGCTCGTCGGCACCGGGCGACGGACGCCGACGGATGGCGAGAGAGCCCAATTGGGCGCGCTGGACGCGAGGTTGCCGCTCGTCCTCGGGTGACTCGTCGGCAACTCGGTTTGAATACAACCGAGTTGCCGACGAGTGGCCGTGCTGCTCAGATCGCGGCAGCCGCCGCGCGTCCCGCCTGGCGGCCGGAGAACAGGCAGCCGCCGAGGAAGGTGCCCTCCATCGAGCGGTAGCCGTGCACTCCCCCGCCGCCGAACCCGGACACCTCACCGGCCGCGTACAGACCGGGAATCGGCGTTCCGGACGAGTCCAGGACGCGGCCGGAGAGGTCGGTCTGCAGGCCGCCGAGGGTCTTGCGGGTGAGGATGTTGAGCCGGACGGCGATCAGCGGTCCGGCGCTGGGGTCGAGGATCTTGTGGATCGCGGCGGTGCGGCTGAGTGAATCCCCGGGATAGGAAAGGGCGTTGCGGATGCCCATCACCTGGGCGTCCTTCGAGTACGCGTTGTCGATCTCCCGGTCCCGGGCCTCGATCTGCCGCTGGAGATCGGCCAGTTGGATCAGGCCGTCGCCGGTCAGCTTGTTCATGCCGAGGACCAGTTCGGAGAGCGTGGTGGCGGTGATGAAGTCGACGCCGTTCTTCCTGAACTTCTCGATCGGCTCCGGCGTCTGCCAGATGCGCGAGAGGAGCATCAGGATGTCCTTGTTGGTGAGGTCGGGGTTCTGTTCGGACCCGGAGAGCGCGAACTCCTTCGCGATGATCTTGCTCGTGGTAACGAACCAGGAGTAGTCGTAGCCGCTGGCGGTGATCGAACCCAGGGTGTGGAGCGTGTCGTAGCCCGGCATGTCGGGGGCGGAGAACCGCTTTCCCTTGGCGTCGAACCACATCGAGGACGGTCCCGGGAGGATGCGGATGCCGTGGTTGGGCCAGATCGGGTCGTAGTTCCTGAGGCCCTCGGTGTAGTACCACATCCGGTCGGGGTTGACGATACGGCCGCCCGCCGACGCGGTGATCCCCAGCATCCGGCCGTCCACGTAGGCCGGTACACCGGTGATCATGGTCTTGGGCGCGGGGCCTAGCCGGGCCGGCCAGTTCTGCCGTACGAGATCGTGGTTGGCGCCTATGCCGCCCGAAGTGACGATCACGACCGGGGCCTTGAGGTCGAAGTCGCCCACCACGGTGCGGGAGGTGGCCTTGCCGCGCTGGGCCGTGCTGGGTTCGAGGACCGCGCCGCGTACACCGGTCACGACTCCGTTGGTGCGGACGATCTCGTCGACGCGGTGCCGGAACTTGAAGGTCACCTTGCCGTTCGCGACGCCGGCCCGCACCTGCTTCTCGAACGGCTCGACCACGGCCGGGCCGGTGCCCCAGGTGACGTGGAAGCGGGGCACCGAGTTGCCGTGTCCGTCGGCGAGGCCGCCGCCGCGCTCGGCCCAGCCGACGATCGGGAACCAGCGGATGCCGAGGCCGTAGAGCCAGGACCGTTTCTCGTTGGCCGCGAAGTCCACATACGCTTCGGCCCACTTGTGGGCCCAGTAGTCCTGACCGGTCGGGTCGTCGATGCCGCGGTCGAAGCCGGCCGTGCCCAACCAGTCCTGCCAGGCCAGCTCTTGGGAGTCCTTGATGCCCATGAGCCGCTGCTCGTCGGAGTCGATCAGGAACAGGCCACCGAAGGACCAGAACGCCTGGCCGCCCAGGTTGGACTCGGGTTCCTGGTCCAGGAGCAGCACTTTCTTTCCTGCGGCGACCAGTTCGGCCGTCGCGACCAGTCCGGCGAGGCCGTGGCCGACGACGATGGCGTCGGCGTCCGAGGTGCCGGCCGCGAACGCCGGTACCGCGTGCGCCGCGAGGGCGGCGCCGGCGGCGACACCGCCGGCCACCGTCAGGGCTCTTCGTCTGCTGATCGCTGTGGGGGACGCCGAGTTCTCCATGGGGGTGCCTTCCGAATGGGGTACGGGAGGTGCGGGAGGTGTGACGGACACGTGGCGCGCGCCCGTGACACCCCTGTTGTTACCGCCGGTAGCACCCAGGGAGACCAAGCTGTGTCAGGCGTGTTGCGGAGTCGGGTTCAGGACGGGTCGAGCGGGCCGTCGCGGTCGATGAAGCGGCCCGAACCGGCGCCGGGTCCTTCGGTCGCGAGCCGGACGATCGCGTCGGTGCCTTCGGTGACGGTCTGGGGTCCGGTGTGGCCGTTGAGATCGGTCGCCGTGTAGCCGGGGTCGGCGGCGTTGACGCGCATGTCCTTCAGGCCCTTGGCGTACTGCGTGGTCAGCATGGTGAGGGCCGCCTTGGAGGCGGTGTAGAGCGGCGCGACGACGGAGGACTCGATCCGCGACGGGTCGTGCGTGATGGCGAGCGACCCCATGCCGCTGCTGACGTTCACGATGACCGGGTCCGACGACCGGCGCAGCAGCGGGAGGAACGCGGTGGTCGTCCGGACCACACCGAAGACGTTGACGTCGAAGACACCGAGCGCGTCCGCGCCGGTCAGGTCGGAGGGGTCGCCGTGCGGACCGTGCACACCGGCGTTGTTGATCAGGACGTCGAGGACACCTTCGTGCGCGGCTACGTCGGCTGCCGCGGCGGCGACGGAGGCTTCGTCGGTGACGTCGATCCGGACGAAACGGGCGCCGAGTGCGTCAGCGGCCTCCGCGCCCCGCTCCGTGTCACGGGCTCCGACGATCACGGTGTGGCCGAGGGCGACGAGGCGGCGGGCGGTCTCGTGGCCGAGGCCCTTGTTGGCTCCGGTGATGAACGTGGTGGTCATGCCTCGATCGTCCCCACCGCGCGGGTGCTGTGCCAGGGACGCCACGACCGTAGGAACGGCATTACCAGGATCGGGAGGGTGGGGCAGGATGGAAGACATGGCGACGAACGAGGGGCTCGGACTGGGCGCGACGATCCGTGCCTGGCGGGAGCGGCTGCCCCCGTCGGCGGCGGGGCTGCCGTCCGGCCGGTCCCGGCGTACGACCGGCCTGCGCCGCGAGGAGCTCGCCGAGCTGGCCGGTCTGTCGGTCGACTACGTGGTGCGCCTGGAGCAGGGACGGTCCACGGCGCCCTCGGCCCAGGTCGTCGCCGCGCTGGCGCGTGCCCTGCGCCTGACCGGCGTCGAGCGGGACCACCTCTACCGCATGGCCGGGCTGGTCCCGCCGCACGACGAGCCGATCCCCGACCGCATCCCGCCGGGCGTGCACCGCGTGCTGAACCGGCTCGGGGACGTGGCGGTCGCCGTGTTCGCCGCCGACTGGCAGCTGATCTGGTGGAACCCCGGGTGGGCGGCCCTGCTCGGCGACCCGTCGACCAAGCCGCCCGGACTCCGCAACTTCGCCCGCGAACGATTCCCGATCGGCTCCGGTGACGACGTACGCATCGCGTCATGGCCGGTGCTCGTGCAGAACGGCGACACCTCGGACCTCGCCATCGTCTCCGACCTGCGCCGCGCCACGGGCCGCTTCCCGCACGACGCTCGCCTGGCCGAGCTGATCCGCCAACTCACCGCCGGCAACGCCACGTTCGCCCGACTGTGGGCGAGCGGCACGGTGGCAGCACACCGCGAGGACCGCAAGACGGTCGACCATCCCGAGGTCGGGCCCGTGGACGTGGACTGCGACGTCCTGACGGACGGCGATTCCGACCTCAAGATCGTCATCTTGACGGCGGCACCGGGCAGTTCGGACGAGGGCAAGTTGCGGCGAGTGATGGCTGACGACAGCGACAGCACGCCCGCGCCCGCCATCTGACCGGATCGGTGCAGGCCTCAATGCTTGGCGAACTGGACCTTCGTGGCCTGTGTGACGTTCGGTCGCACCGCGAGTGGGGCGATGGTGAGTTGTTCGCCGTAGATGTCGGTGAGTCTGATCGCGCCGCCGCAGCCGGTGCCGTCCTCGGAGAGGAAGTAGTTGTAGTCGGCGCGGGCCAACTGCCGCCAGCCGCTGCCCGCGTGGACCTCCAGGCGGGCCAGCGGATTGCGGTGGCCGATCGCCTGGATGCCGCACCAGTAGCGGCTGGAACCGGTCTTGTAGCGGATCGAGATCGTGTCGGAGGTGGTGGGGCTCGCCAGGTTCCAGGTGATCGGGATCCGGCCGGCCGAGGGGCTGGCGAGTTTGGCGAAGGCCTGGGCACTGAGGTCGATCTGGCCGGGTGCGCAGTCTCCCGGGCACTCGTTGGTGATGCGGACCGTGACGGTGGCGCCGCCTGCCGCGTGGACGGTCACGTACGCCCCGCACGCCTTGGACGACTCGTAGTCGGCGGTGTTCATCGCGCCGGTCATGACATCGCCGCTCGGGTCGTACATGCAGGCGCCGCCACCGTCCGCGTCGTAGAAGGTCGCCACTCCTCGGTAGGTGACGCCAGGCCGGATGCGTCCCGCCAACGAAGCGGTGCTGGACGCCTGTTGCCGGGTCTTCGTGGCGGACGGTGCGGCGGAAGCGGTGGTCGCGCGGGCGGACGGTGTCGCCGACGGCTTCTTCGATGCGCCGGTCGGCTTCGCGGAGGCGGTCGAAGTGCTGGTCGCTGACGGCGAGTTCGACGCGGAACCGGTGGCGGAGGGCTCGCTCGCGGCGCGTCCCGCTTCGGACTTCACGTCCTCGGCGCTGCTCTTGTGGCCGGGCAGCAATACCACGGCCAGCGACACGACGATGAGTACCGCGGCCGCCGACAGGAACAGCCACCGCTTCGACACCAGACCTCCTCGACGGCCGCCACCCGTTGCTCGGGGTGATGGGAGCAGCGATCGTGTCAGGCTCGGGGACAGGGCGGCAAGCCCTTTCCAGGAAGGCGCAGTTGGGGACGGGGTCGCGTCCTCGGGCTGATGTGCTTCCTGATGCGCGCCGACCGCTCGAAAAGGCGGGCCTCAACTCCACCTCTGCGGTGTCCGGTTGCCCTCGGGTCAGGACGGGGGGCTGCCGGCGGGGACGAAGCCGTCGGCCCGACTCCAACGCAGCGTGGTATCCCTGCCGAAGACGACCTGTTGGCCGTCATCGGAGACGGTGGCCCGCTCCCAACCGTCGAAGTCCTTCGTGACGTTGACGCTCCACTCGGCCAGGCTGCCGGTGCCGACGGCCGCGAGGGACTCGGTCGGAGGCTCGCCGTCGTAGCAGTAGGAGCCGAAGTCCGCGATCACGGCGACGGTCCCGTTCTTGGTGCGCAGCGTGATGCCCTGGCATGCGTCGGTCCTGGTCCGGTAGACGACCGCCGGTGCGGTCCAGGCCTTCGCCCGGGGGCTGTAGTGCTGCTCGACGAGCCCCTTGCCCCGGCGGTAGTGCAGGGCCACGCGCCGACCGTCGTCGAGTGTCGCCTCGGCGTTGTAGGGGCTTGGGCTGCCGCTCCAGGGGAGGTCGCTCTTCTGCAGCGGGGAGGTGTACACGGAGGAATCCGGGGAGGCGCCGGCGGACGGGGCTTTCGTCACCGAGTGCTGATGACCGCATGCCGCTGCGGTCATCGTCACCAGCGCTGCCGCAGTCGCCCTGGCCAGCACCTGGGTGCCGGGGTTGTGCATACGCGCCTCCCGTCGCTCTACCGCAGCGCAGCATAAGCGCGGTCCAGCCGTCCGCGGGCGCGCACCAGCAGCGAGGTCGCCAGTGCGCAGCGGTTCACGGACCGGCCGGTGGCGTGGTCCAGATACGGCGTTCGGCACTCAGGGGATCGTCGAGGGTCTGCGGAGTGGTGTCCCAAGTCATCGTCGTTCGGCGCTTGTTGGTGTAGCGGGGCCACTGGGGGCCGGGATCGAGGTCGCGGACGAAGGCGACCCAGGCGGCGTGCATCGCGTCGGCGAGGGACTGCGGTGGATGTGGGCCCGTCGCCGCCGTGACGCGTTCCGCGTCCAAGAGGTCGAAGGCGAAGGGGATCTCGATGCAGTGGGCGGCACTGCCCCAGGTGAAGTGGTAGAGCCAGGTGGGGAGTTCGTGGTGGGCGCGGGACTCGGCGAGGGCGAGTGAGGGGCCGCGGAAGATGGCGTCGGTGAGGGCCTGGCCCATGCGTTGGGCCGGGTCCGACTCTGCGTGCAGGGCCGTGTACTCGGTCACGGCGTCGGGGCCGAGGCCGTGACCGGCCAGCACGGCGCGTACGGCCTCGACCGGTGCGGGTGTCGGGGTGCTGCCGGGCGGAGGGTTGAACTCCCCTCGGGTGAAACCGAGGAGCAACGGCACGTCGGCCGCGCTGCCGTCGGCGAAGGCGTCCGGGACGGGGACGGGTATCAGCTCCCCGTCGGCGAAAGGCGCGAGCGTCAGCCCGGCCTCGGGAGTGGCGAGGGCGTCCTGGAGAGCGAGCAGTTCGTCGGCGGTGAGGTCACGGAGTGCCGAGGCGAGGGCGGGGACTCCGGTGCGTTCGGTCAGGCGGGCCGAGTCGGCGAGCGCGTCGCGGCGGTGCTGGGAGGACTTGACCGCGCCGGACTCGGAGATCGCGGCGCGGAAGAGCCCGTGCGCGGAGGGAGTGGCCATCAGGGTCTGCGTCGCGCCGCCGCCCGCCGACTGACCGGCGACGGTGACTTTCGCGGGGTCGCCGCCGAACGCGTCGATGTTGTCGCGTACCCAGGTCAGCGCGGCGATCCAGTCGAGCACACCCCGATTGTCGGGGGCGTCGTCGAGATGCAAGAAGCCCTCGATGCCGAGCCGGTAGCCGATGGACACGAGGACGATTCCGTCGCGGGCGAAGGCGGAGCCGTCGTACCAGGGACTGGCGGCGGATCCGGCGACGTAGCCGCCGCCGTGGATCCAGACGAGGACCGGCAGGTCGGCACCCGGTTGCGGGACCGGGGTGAAGACGTTGAGGTTCAGCACCGCGTCGCCC
Organism: Streptomyces xylophagus; assembly: GCF_000716435.1. Classification (GTDB taxonomy): domain Bacteria; phylum Actinomycetota; class Actinomycetes; order Streptomycetales; family Streptomycetaceae; genus Streptomyces; species Streptomyces xylophagus. Next base: position 369,953 of record NZ_JNWO01000001.1, on the reverse strand, counting down.
GGGATCGACGGCTCGGGGATGGTGGTGGGGCCGTCGACGATGAAGGGGCGGCGTTGCGCGGTGGGCCCGTACCGGGTGGCGTCGAGCGGTTCGGTCCACGGCTCGACCGGGACGGGGGCTGCGAAGCGGAGGTCGCCGACGGGGGCCTCGGCGTAGGGGATGCCGAGGAAGCGGGCGGTGGTGTGCTGCCACGTCCCGAGGACGGGTCCCTGGGACGTGACAGCGAGTACGGACTGGGGCACAGATCAACTTCCTTGTGGAGGTGGGGGGTTGTGGGTGGTGGACGAAGTCTCCTGCCCGGCCCGCTACTTGACGCCCTTGATCGGCCGAATCGCGAGCGCACTGATCAGTACGACGGCCATGGCGAAGGCGAACAGGACGCGGTAGCCGGGGAGTTTGTCGGCCCCCGCGGCGAACGAGGTGATGAGCACGGAGGCGATGATCGGTCCCAGCGCCTGCGGGACGTTGGTGGCGATGTTGAGGATGCCCAGGTCCTTCCCTGCCGCCGCACCCTTCGGCAGGACCTCGGTCATCAGAGCCATGTCCAGCGACATGTACGTGCCGAATCCCATGCCGCTGACCAGCGCGTAGGCGTACATCGCGGGCAGGGTGGGGCTGGCCAGCGGGATGGCCATGGACAGGGCGAGCAGCACCGACGCGCCGATCACGAAGATCTTGCGGCGGCCGGTGCGGTCGGAGATCTTCGCCGCGGGTATCGCACCGGCGAGGGTGCCGACGAGGGCGAGCACGGACATCAACTGCTGGGCGCTGTCCACCGCGTCGGCGTCGAGGCCGACGTAGTCCTGGAGGGCGTAGCGCTGGTAGGTGGCGACGCCCCAGTAGCCGAGGATGAACGTCATGCGGGCCACGAACGCCCAGGCGAAGTCGGGGTGTTGACGGGGCGAGACCCAGAAGCCGGTGAGGAACTCCCGCCAGGAGAACGGCTCCGGAGCCTCGGGGCGGGTCCGGTCGCGGTTGAGCAGGACGAACGCGAGCACGACCACCAGGACGATCGCGGCGATGACGCCGTAGCCCAGGCCGAGTCGTCCGGCGTAGCGGGCGGCGAGGACGACACCGAGCGTGGCGCCGAGGTTGGAGCCGAGGCCGACGAAGGCGGAGACCATGCCGAAGCGGCGGGGGGCGACACGGTCGGCCATGACGGCGGTGAGCGGGGCCTGGACGACGTTCAGCAGTACCTGGACGGCGACCCACATCAGCGTGAGCCAGAGCAGGGTGGTCGCGTGCGAGATGGCCAGCAGGGCGAGGGTCGCGCCGACGGCGCCGAACAGCATCCAGGGGGTGCGGCGGCCCAGGCGGCCCCGGGTGCGGTCCGAGAGGGCGCCGATGATCGGCTGGGCGAAGAGCGTGACGATCGACGAGGTCATCGTCACCAGCGCGAGGTTCGATTCCTTCGCGGCGGCGTCTAGGTTCTGGATCTGAGCGGGGAGCAGAACCACGACGAGACCGGCGTAAGCGGTGTAGAGAGCGGCGAATCCCGCACCCATCGACCACATCAGGACGTTGACCTGGGAGCGGCCCAGGGTGTCGTCCGTACGGGAGGTGGGAGGGGCGGAAGAGGTCGAAGCGGACAAGGACGCCTCCACGGGGACGGACCGGCTTCGTTGCCGGTGCCGGGAGTATGGCCACGCCCATTTATTTATTTCAAGGCTCGAAAAATAATAAGTCGGCCACCTTGACCCGATCCCGTCGCACCGGGGCACAATCGTCCGCGTGAACGCCCCCGCCGACTCGGCCGACGTACGACGCCGCAACCTGGCCCTCGTGCTGCGGTATCTCGACGCCCACGGCCCGTGCGCCCGCACCGAGGTGGCCGTCGGCACCGGGCTGGTGCACGCCACCGTCACCGCGCTGGTCGCGGAACTCATCGACCGCGGCCTGGTCCGCGAGGCGGGTTCCGTGACGTCCGGCGGGCGGGGCCGCCCCCGGCGACTGCTGCGGCTCGTGCCCGAGCGCGTGGTCGTCCTCGCCGCCCAGGTGAGCCTGGAGTCCGTCCACGTCATGGCGGCGGACTTCCGGGGCCGCGTCCTGCACCGCGAGTCGGCGCCCCACCACGCGCCGTACGGCGATCCGCGCGCTCTCGCCGCGGTCATCGGCTGCGTGGTGCGGACGGCCGAGGCGGCGGTTCGGGACGCGGCGCCGCACGCGCATCTCGCCCAACTGGCCGTCGCCATGGCCGGACCGGTCGTCGGGCCCTCCCAACTCGTCGCCGCCGCCATCGACTTCGGCTGGCACAGCACCGACCTGCGCGCCCTGGTGGTCGCTGAACTCCCCCGCCTTCACTGCCCTGTTGACGTGGTCAACGACGCCAACATGGCGGCGCTGGCCGAGTACCACGCCCTCGCAGCCGACGGCGTGCGGCACCCCGACACCGTCGCCTACATCAAGGCCGACACCGGAGTGGGCGGCGGGCTGCTCGTCAACGGCCGTGTGCACAGCGGGAGTCACGGCATGGCCGGCGAGATCGGGCATCTGCCGATCGCCCTCGACGGTCCCGAATGCCGTTGCGGCACACGGGGTTGCCTCGCCACGTTCATCGGTCCCGAACCCCTCGTCCACGCGGCCGGGTTGGACGCGGTCGCCGCGACACAGGGCGCCGAAGCGGCGCTCGCCGAGCTGGACCGTCGCCTGCGCGCGGGCGATCCGGACGCGACCGCCGCGCTCGGCGCGGCCGGGGACGCGCTGGGAGCGGCCGTCCTCGGCGTGTCCGGAGTCACCGACGCCGGCGAGATCATCCTCGGCGGATACCTCGCCACCTGGGCCTCCTGGCTCATGCCCGGCCTGGAGGCACGGCTGGCCGGACGCCGCGCCCTCGCACCCGACATGCAGCCGGTCATCACCTTCGGCGTCCTCGGCGGCGAGGCGACCCTGCGCGGCGCGTTCCAGACCTGCCGCGACGCCCTCCTCGACGACCCCACCAGCGTTCCGGCACTCCCCCGGGCGCCGGTCGCCGCGCCGTTGCCGTAACGGAACGCGTCGGGTTCCTACGGCCGCCCACGTGCCGGGATCCTGGGACGAGGCTTCGTGTGTCCGCCTCGCTCCATGCATACTCGGGCTCTGCGCGCGCACCGGCGTTCGCGAGAAGCAGGAGGTGGGCGATGGTGCTGCCGTCGGCAGCGGGGACGGAGCCCCGGAAAATCACGATCAACGACGTCGCCAAGTCGGCCGGGGTGTCCCGGCAGACCGTGTCACGGGCGCTCAACGACAAGGACGAGATCGACAGCGACACCAAACAGCGGGTGCTCGACGCCGCGCGTGCGCTCGGCTACCGACCGAGCAGGTTCGCCCGCGGGCTGGTCCGCCAGGACACGATGACGATCGGGCTGGTCATTCCCGATCTGCTCAACCCGTTCTTCACCGAGGTCGCTGCCGCCGCGCTGGAGGCGGCCAGGACCCGGGGCTGGCAGGTCGTCGTGTACGACACCGGGGACCGGGCGGAGGAGGAACTCGGCACGCTCCAGGTGATCAGCTCCCAAGTGGACGCGGTCATCGGCTACTTCAGCTGTCCCGAGGGCGAGCTGGAGAAGTTCACCCGCGGCATGCCGGTCGTGCTCATCGGCCGGGAGCAGCGGACGCGGTTCAGCGCGATCCGGATCGACGGCGCGGCAGGGGTCCACGCCGCGGTCGCGCACCTGGTCGCACAGGGGCACACCCGGATCGGCATGCTCGACCACCACACCCGCGCCGAGCCGAGCGTCCGGCACGAGTGGTTCACGACGGCCGCGGCGGCACACGGGATCGAGGCCGGCATGGTGGTCGGCGCGGACCAGACGGCCGACGGCGGCGGCGCGGCGCTCAGGACCCTGCTCGGCGAGCACCCCGACGTCACCGCGGTCTTCACGTTCAACGACATCATCGCGATCGGCGCGCTGCGTGAAGCACGCCGGCTGGGCAGGAACGTCCCGCGGGATCTGGCGGTCATCGGCTTCGACGGTCTGCAGCTCGGGGCACTCGTCGAACCCCCGCTCACCAGCGTCGCCCTGGACACGCGACAGCTCGGCGCACTCGCCATCGAGCAGGTCGCGCGCCTGCTCTCGGGAGGGGAAGCGCTTGCGGCCGACGACCTGGTCGTACGGGGCGAACTGCGCCTGAGCGGCTCCGCCTGACCCCCACCCGTGCGCATCCGGTCCGAATGTCTTGACACTCCCCGGCGCCGAAGCGCAAACTTCCGACCATTCGCAACACACTTCAAGAGGTCTATCTGCAGGCAGTCCCGTGAGCGCTCACGGGAGCGCTCACGGGACGCTCTTAGACCCCGTAACAAATGGTGTGCCCACGTCCCTTCCACCCAGAAGGCATCCCGCCCGAGGGATCAGCATCGAGCCGCCTAGCACCGCCGCTAGTCGTTGTCTGGAACGGAAACCATGAGCAGCACAGTCACGCGCATCCGCCTCGGCGTCGTCGCCGCGGCCGCCAGTGTCGCCGTACTCGCCGGATGCTCGTCATCCACGCCGTCGGCGAAGACATCCACCGCCTCCTGCGCGCCCGCGAAGGGCAAGGTCACCCTCCAGTACTGGAACACCGTTCCGGGCATGGACAAGGTCGTGGCCCTGTGGAACAAGAAGAACCCGAACATCCAGGTCGAGACGAAGAACATCTCCAACGACCAGTACGGCACCCTCAGCAACGCCCTCAAGGCCGGGAAGGCGCCCGACCTCTCGCAGGTCGGCTATGACGAGCTGCCCAACCTGCGCACCCAGAACGCCTTCGTGGACGCCTCCGCCTGCTCGGCCGCCACCGCCGCCAAGTCGAAGTTCGTGCCGTGGACCTGGTCGCAGACCAGCTTCGGCGGCACCGGCGTGTTCGCCCTGCCGCAGGACACCGGCCCGATGGCCCTCTACGTACGCAGCGACATCTTCAAGAAGTACGACATCGCGATCCCCACGACCTGGGACGAGTACGCGGCCGCCGCCGCCAAGCTGCACAAGGCGGACTCCAAGCTCGACATCACGTTCTTCGACCCGAACAACGCCGAGTGGTTCAACGGGCTCCTGTGGCAGAACAACGCCCAGATGTACAGCTACTCCGGCGACAAGTGGCAGGTCACGGTCGCGTCGGACCAGAGCAAGCAGGTCGCCGACTACTGGCAGAAGCTGATCTCCGGCAAGCTCGTGCGCACCGACCTCGCCCACGGTTCGACGCAGATGTACGCGGCCTACCAGCAGAACCAGATCGCCAGCTACATCGGCGCCGCCTGGGGCTACAGCATGTTCCGCGACAACCTGCCCAAGCAGGCCGGGAAGTGGACCATCGTCCCGATGCCGACGTGGGGTTCGAACGGCGCCTCCGGTGACTGGGGCGGTTCGACCGTCGCGTTCATGAAGGGCAGCAAGCACCTCTACGAGTCGGTCAAGTTCAACACCTGGCTCAACACCGACCCCGAAGCCCTCGCGCTGGAGAACCAGTTGGGCGGCCTGTACCCGGCGGCCAACGCCGGGCTCCAACTCCCCGCCCTCTCCAAGGGAGTTCCGTACTACAACAACGAGAAGATCTTCGACGTCTTCGCCGACTCGTCCAAGAAGATCAACACCAGCTTCGCCTGGGGTCCCACCCAGAAGACGGTGAACCTCGCGCTGCAGGACGCGATGGCCAAGGCGGCGGCCGGGAACGGCACGCTCTCCGACGCCCTGTCGGCAGCTCAGGCGTCCGCGCTGAAGTCGATGAAGGACCAGGCGATCCCGGCCGCGGCGGGCAAGTGACCGCGAAATGACCGACATCGCAACCCGCGCGTCGCGCGTGGTGGCATCGCCCGGGGGCCGTCGCCGTCTCAACGGCGGCGGCCCCCGGGCCGGCACCATCGTCGCGTTCGTGATCCCGTTCTTCCTCCCGTTCGTGCTGTTCTACCTGGTGCCGGTCGGCTACGCGCTGTGGCAGAGCGTCCGTGTCGTCCGCCGCACCGGCGGCCAGTACGGCACCTCGTACACGACGTTCGGCGGCTTCGAGCAGTACGGAAAGGTCTTCCAGAACGACGAGTTCTGGTCCAGCGTCGGCCGCATCGGACTCTTCGGCATCGTGCAGGTACCGGTGATGCTGTTCGTGGCGCTGACGATCGCGCTGCTCCTCGACACTCCCCTGCTGCGGCTCAAGTCGGTCTTCCGCATCACCGCGTTCATGCCGTACGCCGTGCCCGGTGTCATCGCCGCGATCATGTGGTCGTACCTCTACTCGCCCCAACTCAGCCCCGTCGTCGACCTGTTGAACGGCATCGGGCTCCACCCCGACTTCCTCGGCCCGGGTGCCGTGCTGTGGTCGGCGGCGAACATCTCCACGTGGCTGTGGACCGGCTACAACATGCTGATCATGTTCTCGGCACTGCAGTCGATCCCGCAGGAGCTGTACGAGGCGGCCAAGCTCGACGGCGCCAGCAACTGGACCATCGCGTGGCAGATCAAGGTCCCGATCATCGCCCCGTCGATCGTCCTCACCACGGTGTTCTCGATCATCGGCACGCTCCAGCTCTACGCCGAGCCGGCCGTGCTGCGGCAGATCTCCTCGAACATCTCCAGCACGTTCACGCCGAACATGCTCGCCTACGCGGTGGCCTCCGGGAACAACTACCAGCAGGCCGCGGCGATCTCCGTGGTCATCGCCGTCATCACCTTCGTCCTGAGCTTCGGGTTCATGCGACTGACGTCGAAGAGGGCCGGCCTGTGAGCAACCCATCCATCAACCGCGAGAGCCAGGTCAGCCGTACGGCCGCCATGGCCCTGATGCTCCTCCTCGCGATCTACTTCCTGCTGCCGATCTACTTCCTGATCGTCGCCGCCACCAAGCCGCAGGGAGACCTCGCCGCCACCAACGGCCTGACGTTCTCGCACTTCAACCTGTTCGAGAACCTGCGCGTCCTGTTCACCCGCAGCGACGGCATCTTCGGCCGCTGGGCCCTCAACACCGTGATCTACGCGGTGCTCGGCGCGGCCGTGGGCACGCTGATCTCCGCGCTGTGCGGCTACGCGCTCGCCAAGTTCCGTTTCCGGGGCCGGGAGTTCCTGTTCTCCGTCATCCTCGGCGGCGTCCTGGTCCCCACCACCGCGCTCGCCCTCCCGCTGTTCCTGCTCTTCTCGGCGACGGGCATCGTCAACACGTACTTCGCGGTGTTCCTGCCGAGCATCGTCAGCCCCTTCGGCGTCTATCTCGCCCGGATCTTCGCCAACGCGGCTGTCCCGCAGGAGCTGTTGGAGTCGGCGCGGCTGGACGGCGCGGGTGAGTTCCGCACGTTCTTCTCGGTGGCGTTCAAGCTGATGACGCCGTCGCTGGTGACGATCTTCCTGTTCCAGTTCGTCGCCATCTGGAACAACTTCTTCCTGCCGATGGTGATGCTCCAGAAGGAGTCCCTCTTCCCGATCACGCTCGGCCTCTACGAGTGGAACGGCCAGACCGCCCGCGCCCCGCTCCTCCAGGAGTCCGTGATCACCGGCTCGCTGGTGTCGATCGTGCCCGTGATCATCCTGTTCATCCTGCTCCAGCGGTTCTGGCGCACCGGACTCGCCGCCGGTTCCCTCAAGTGACCGCCCCCGCACAGAAGGTGCCGCACGCCATGACCGACTCCGCTGTCTTCGTGCCCCATTTCCACTGGGACCGGGAGTGGTACGAGCCCTTCCAGGTGTTCCGGCACCGGCTCGTCGCCGCTCTCGACACCGTGCTGGAGACGGCCGAGTCGGACCCGGACTTCCGGTTCACCGTCGACGGACAGATGGCCGCGATCGAGGACTACTTGGAGATGCGGCCGGAGAACCGCGACCGGGTCGCGGCCCTCGTCGCCGAGGGCCGCCTCGCCGTCGGACCGTGGCTGATCCTGCTCGACGAGTTCCTCTGCTCGGGCGAGACCATCGTGCGCAATCTGCAGATGGGTTGGGCGGCAGCGGCCGAGCTGGGTGGCGCGATGCCGATCGGCTATCTGCCGGACATGTTCGGCCACATCGCACAGATGCCGCAGATCCTCGCGCGCGCCGGCATCGATCACGCGGCGCTGTGGCGCGGGGTGCCCGGCTCCGTCGACGGTCACGCCTTCAACTGGCGTGCGCCGGACGGCTCCCAGGTCCGCACCGAGTTCCTCTTCGACGGCTACGACAACGGCCTCGACGTCCTGCTGGTACCCGACCGGATCGGCCGCGCCCTCGGCGACTACGCCGAGATGACGGCCGAACGGTGGGGCGGCGACCCGGTGTTGGCGATGGCGGGCACCGATCACAACGCGCCCGATCCACAGCTCGCTTCCTGGCTGCGGCGGGCCTCGGGCGAGGGGCGGGCCATCACCATCGCCACTCTCGACGAGTACCTCCGCAAGCACGTCCGCGACGAGGTGTCCGCCGTCGTCACGGGTGAGCTGCGCAGCCATGTGCGCGGCAACATCCTCCCGGGCGTGCTCTCCGTCCGGCTCGGCCTCAAGCAGCGGATGGCGCTCGCGGAGCGCATGGTCGACCACGCCGAGCGCGTGAACGCCCTGTGGTCCCGGCGCGACGACTCACCGTTCCTCGACCTCGCCTGGCACAAGATCATCGAGTCGACCGCGCACGACTCGGTCGTGGGCTCCGGCACCGACGAGACCTGCGACCAGGTCGCCGCCCGCCTCGCCGAGGCCACGCAGACGGCCCGCGCCGTACGGGACGCGGCGCTCGCCGAACCCGCCGCCCTGGTGCCGAGCGACGGTCATCTGGTCGCCAACCCGCTGCCGTTCGACCGCTCGGTGCTGGTCGAGGTGGACGTCGTGGCCCCGCCCGAGGGAACCGCGCTGGTCGCGACCGCGGCCGACGGCTCGACGGCCCCCGTGCAGTTGATCTCCCAGGCCCCGACCGTCCTCAGCGACGAGCGCATGGACGCCTCGCAGCTCGAACGCGTCCTGCGCCGCATCCACCGCCGCGAACTCTTCGGCCGCCTGATCGACCACTACGAACTCGCCGCGGGTGAACTCGTCTTCCACCTCGCCGAGGTGCCGGCGAGCGGTCCCTTCGATCTGCTGATCCTGCGCCGCGAGGTCGCCGAAGCAGCAGCTGCGCATCCCGGTGAGTGGCGCGTCCTGACGCTGGAGGAAGCCCGGGCCACCGCGCTCGTACCCGTGAACGTTCCCGCCTCCGGGCTGGCAAGCTTCCGGGTCGAGCCCAGCAACACCACTGCGTCGACCTCGTACTCATCCGCCACGGCGACGGACCGCACCCTCTCCAACGGCCTGGTCGAGGTCACTGTCGCCGCCGACGGCACCCTGGACGTGACCGGGCCCGACGGCACTGTGCTGTACGGCGTCGGCCGGCTCGTCGACGGCGGTGACCGGGGCGACAGCTACAACTACGCTCCCCCGGCGCAGGACGTACTCGTGTCGGAGCCCACGGAGATCACGGTCGAGGTCCTGGAAACCGGCCCCCTGCGTTCACGACTCCGGGTGACCCGTGTCTACGAGTGGCCGGCCTCCCTCTCCGCCGACCGCGATGTCCGCAGCGACCAGGCCGTGCCGACACCGGTGGACACGCTCGTGGAAGTGCGCACGGGCGAACCCTTCGTGCGGGTCTCCACGTCCTTCCTCAACCAGTCCGCCGATCACCGGCTGCGCTTCCACGTGCCGCTGCCCGAGCCGGTGACGACATCCGCTTCGGCGGGTCAATTCGCCGTCACCGAGCGCGGGTTGACCGCCGAGGGCGGCTGGGGCGAGTACCCGCTGCCGACCTTCCCGGCCGGTTCGTTCGTGTCGGCCGGTGCCGCCAACGTCCTGCTCGACCACTCCAGCGAGTACGAACTCGTCGGCGACGGCGCCGAACTCGCGGTCACGCTGCTGCGCGCGATCGGCTCGATCAGTGTCAACATCCACCCCCTGCGTGATGAACCGGCGGCGAGCGAGATCCCCGTACCCGGTGCGCAGGATCTCGGTATGCGTATCGAGAACCGGTTCGCGATCGTCCCCTCGGCGAGAGCGACCGGTTGGCAGGGCGCGAACGCGGTCGCTCTCGCCGAGGAATTCCGCAACGACGTACTGGTCACGCGCGGAACCGCGCCTGCCGGTCACCAACTGCCGCCCGACACAGCTGGGTTGCGGGTCGACGGGAAGGACGTCCTCGTCTCCGCCGTCCGCCGTGTCACCGGCGACGCGTCCGGGTCCGGCACCGAGGTGCGGCTGACCGCGATGCGCGACACCGCGTCGACGGTTCACGTGACGGGGGCGTTCACCGAGGCCGTCACCGTCGATCTGCTGGGCCGGCCGATCTCCCGCACCCAGGTCCAGGACGGCCGGCTCGACCTCGTCCTCGGTCCATGGGAGATCCACACCGTCGTGCTCCGGTAGGCCGCCATGATCGAATGCAATGCCCCCGTTCTGCTCTCACGAAAGAGTTGTGACCTCTTGCTCCCCGAGTTCTCCCCCCATGTTTCCGACCTCGCACCCGGACGTGGCGCACTGCGCCCGGCCCGCTCGTGGCTGCACTCCGACGCGAAGTCCCTTTCCCTGAACGGGTCCTGGCGCTTCCGCCTGTCCCCCACGGCGTCGGTGGCAGAGGACTTCGCGGCCGAGGGCTTCGACGCTCAGGGCTGGGACAACATCCCCGTGCCCTCCCACTGGGTGCTCGAGGGTGATGGGGCTTACGGGCGCCCGATCTACACGAACATCCAGTTCCCGTTCCCGATCGACCCGCCGTACGTACCGGACGAGAACCCCACCGGGGACTATCGCCGCGCCTTCGACATCCCCGCCGACTGGTCGGACGCCGAGCGTGTCGTACTGCGCTTCGACGGTGTCGAGTCCCTCTTCCGCGTGTGGGTCAACGGCGTCGAGATCGGCAGCGCGAGCGGCAGCCGGCTCGCCCACGAGTTTGACGTGACGTCCGCCGTACGGCCGGGCGAGAACGTCGTGGCCGTGCGGGTGCACCAGTGGTCGGCGGCCAGCTATGTCGAGGACCAGGACCAGTGGTGGCTGCCGGGGATATTCCGCGATGTCACCCTCGTGGCCCGCCCGGCCGGGGGCATCGAGGACGTCTGGCTGCGGACCGGTTTCGACGACGGGCGCGGGAAAGTCGAGGCGGAGATCACCGCCGCCGCCACGGCGTTCCCGGTCACCCTGCGCATCCCGGAACTCGCCGTCGAGCGGGTCTGGGCCGCGCCGGACGACGTGGTCCCCTTCGACATCGCCGACGTGGAGCCCTGGTCGGCCGAGCGGCCCCGCCTGTACGACGCCACCGTGTCGACGGCCGCGGAGACCGTCACCCTGCGGGTGGGATTCCGTACCGTCGAGATCCGTGGGGACCAGTTCCTCGTCAACGGGCGCCGTGTCGTCTTCCACGGGGTGAACCGGCACGAGGCCCATCCCGAGCGCGGCCGTGTCTTCGACGAGGAGCACGCGCGCGAGGACCTGGCCCGGATGAAGCGGTTCAACGTGAACGCGATCCGCACCAGCCACTACCCGCCGCATCCCCGGCTGTTGGACCTCGCCGACGAGCTCGGGTTCTGGGTGATCCTCGAATGCGATCTGGAGACGCACGGCTTCGACAAGGTCGGCTGGGTCGGCAATCCCAGTGACGATCCGGCCTGGCGCGAGGCGTACCTCGACCGCATCGAGCGCACCGTCGAACGGGACAAGAACCATCCCAGCATCGTGATCTGGTCGCTCGGCAACGAGGCGGGCACCGGCAGCAACCTCGCCGCGATGTCGGCGTGGGTCCACGCCCGCGACGCCGAACGCCCCGTGCACTACGAGGGCGACTACACCGGCGAATACACCGACGTCTACTCGCGCATGTACGCGTCCGTGCTGGAGACCGAGCAGATCGGCACCGACGGCTCGCGCGCCCCGCTCCTCAACTGCACGCCCTCGCAGGGCGCCAGGCAGCGCACCAAGCCGTTCCTGCTGTGCGAGTACGCGCACGCGATGGGCAACGGACCGGGCGCGTTCGACCAGTACGAGGCGCTGGTGCACGAGTATCCGCGCCTGCACGGCGGCTTCGTCTGGGAGTGGCGCGACCACGGCATCCTGGCCACCACCCCGGACGGAACGCCGTACTACGCGTACGGCGGCGACTTCGGAGAGGTCCTCCACGACGGCAACTTCGTGATGGACGGCATGCTGTTGAGCGACGACGTCCCGACTCCCAGCCTGTACGAGTTCAAGGCCGTCGTGGCGCCGGTGCAGTTCGTCTTCGAGGGCGACAAGGTCGCGATCACCAACCTCCGTCATACGACCGACACGTCCGACCTGCGTTTCCGCTGGCGGGTCGAGCACGACGGAGTGCCGGTGGATTCGGGGGAGTTGGAGGTCCCGCGCGTCGCGGCGGGCGACTCGGGCCGGGTGTCGCTGCGGCCGGTCCCGGTGTCGCCGGACGCCGAGACGTGGCTGACGATCGACGCGGAGTTGGCGACCGGAACCGCTTGGGCGCCCGAGGGCCACGTGCTCGCAACTGCCCAGCTGGACAGGTCACTTCGCCGTCCTGTTCCCGGGGCCCGGCACCGAAGCGGCTGGGAGCCCGGCGACGGGACGGTCACGATCGGCATCGCCGAGTTCGTCGGCGGGTCTCTCGTCAAGCTGGGCGAACGAGCCGTGGCCGGGCCGCGGTTGGAGCTGTTCCGGGCGCCGACCGACAACGACAAGGGCGCGTGGGGCGAGGTCGACGAGAGCGACGCGAGCGTCTCCGGGGTGTCCAACGCCGAGCTGTGGCGTCGCGACGGGCTGGACCGGCTGACCTCGCGACGGGTGTCCGTGGAGCAGACCGCGGACGCGCTGCGCACGGTCGACAAGGTCTCGGCCGCCGACTCGGGCCTGTCGGTGATGGTCGAGTCCGTCTGGTCGCGGGAGAGCGGCGGCGATCTGGAACTGCGCGTCGAGATCCAGCCCTCGCACGGCTGGCGGACGGTGTGGCCGCGGATCGGGGTGCGTTTCGACCTGCCCGACGGCACGGCTCCCGTGGACGGCGCCGAGTGGTTCGGCCTCGGCCCGCTGGAGTCCTACCCCGACAGTGTGCGCGCGGCCCGCACCGGCCGTTTCGCCGCCTCCGTCGGCGACCTCTCGGTCGACTACGCGCGCCCACAGGAGACCGGTCACCGCTCCGAACTGCGTCGCCTGGCCCTGACCAGCGGCGACACCGAAGTGCTGCGTGTCGAGGCACTCCCCGACACGCACGGACGACGCCCCGGATTCACGCTCAGCCGTCACACCCCACAGGAGATCGCGAAGGCCGGGCACCCCTTCGAGCTGCCGGAATCGACGACGAGCCGGCTTATCGTCGACGCCGCCCAGCACGGGCTCGGATCGAGGGCCTGCGGTCCGGACGTGTGGCCCGAGTTCGCGCTGCGCCCGGAATCCCGGACGATCAGGCTCCGTATTGCGGCACCGCGCTAGACGGGCGCGGCTGAGGGCGCGGTCTCGCACGGCGGCGACCGCGCCCTCAGTATGGGAGGGGACGACCGTCGTCCAGGCGCGACCGTACCGGTCGTCCCCGTGGGAAAAGTTCCCCGTGGGAAGGAGTTCCCCGTGCCCACGCTCCTGTCTGTGAATGTCGGTATGCCGAAGGACGTTCCCTGGCAGGGCAGGAACGTCCGCACCGGTGTGTGGAAGTACCCGGTGCAGGGTCCGGCGATGGTCCGCCGCCTCAACATCGACGGCGACGGCCAGGGCGACACCGCGGGCCACGGCGGCGAGCAGCGGGCCGTGCTCGTCTACCAGCTCCAGTCGTACCGGCACTGGCAGCGGCATTTCGGCCGGGACGACCTCGGCTACGGCCAGTTCGGCGAGAACCTCACCGTGGACGGGCTGCTCGACGACGAGGTCTGCATCGGCGACCGGTACCGCATCGGCGAGGCCGAGTTCGAGGTCACCCAGCCGCGCGTCACCTGCTATCGCGTCGGTATGCGCTTCGGCGAACCCGAGCTGGCCGCCCTGCTGGTGAGCCATCACCGTCCGGGCTTCTACATGCGGGTCGTCCGGGAGGGGCACATCCAGGCGGGCGACCGGATCGTACGGACCAGGACCGGTCCCGGCGCGCTGAGCGTGGCCGCCACCGACGCGCTGCTCTACCTCCCCGGCCGCGACCCCGCCAAGCTGCGCCTCGCCCTGGACGTGCCCGCGCTGAGTCCCGGCTGGCAGGGATCGTTCCGTGAACTGCTCGCCGCCGGTTCGGAACCGGCCCCCCGCCCGGCCTGGGACGGTTTCCGCACGCTGCGGGTGACGGACGTGATCGCGGAGAACACGACGGTCAGCTCGATCCGGCTCACCGCCCCGGACGGCTCCCCGCTCCCGGCCGCCCGCGCCGGCCAGTACCTGACACTGCGCGTGCCCGTGCCGACTGACCCCGCCCCCGTACGCAGCTACTCACTGTCCGCCGCACCCGACGCCGGCAGCTACCGGATCAGCGTCAAACACGAGCCCCACGGCACGGCGAGCGGCTACCTGACCACGCGGCTACGACCAGGTGCCGAGCTCCAAGTCGCCGCGCCCCGGGGCGACTTCGTGTACGCCGAGGGCAGCGGGCCGGTCCTCCTCGTCTCCGCCGGTATCGGCCTCACGCCGGTGCTGTCCATGCTGCACGAGTTGGTCGCGCAGGGCAGCAAGCGTGAGGTCTGGTGGATCCACGGTGCCCGCGGTCCTCGCGAACACCCCTTCGCCGCCGAGGCACACGACCTGATCGCTTCGCTGCCGGACGCGCACGAGCACCTGTTCTACAGCGCGGCCACACCCGAGGAACGGCAGCGCGCCCACGCCACGTCGGGGCGCCTCACGAAGGACAGGCTGATCGCACTGTCCGTCCCGGCCGACGCGACCGCCTACATCTGCGGCCCCGCCTCCTTCATGGCCGACATGCAGCAGGCTCTCGCCGAGGCCGGTATCGACCCGACCCACATCCACACTGAGCTGTTCGGAGCGCTGGCCGCGATCAACCCCGGCCTCACCGGTCAGACCGTCCGGGCACCCCACAAGCCCCCGGGCCCGCCCGGAACCGGCCCGCTGGTGACCTTCGCCCGCAGCGGCATCGCCGTACCGTTCGACGACAGCAGCCGCAGTGTGCTCGAACTCGCCGACGCCTGCGACGTACCCACCCGCTGGAGCTGCCGCACCGGCGTCTGCCACACCTGCGTCACACCCCTGCTGTCCGGCACGGTCACCTACTCCCCCGATCCCCTCGAACCACCGCCCGCCGGCGAGGTCCTCATCTGCTGCGCCAGGCCCGGAGCGGACATCGTCCTGGACATGTAGGACCGACGCGGAACCCCCGTAGAAAAGATTCTTCCGACCTGCAACCTCGATGCCGTCGGAACGTCTGTCCGGGTGGAGGCGCCTCCGAGCCAGGGCCTTCGCCACGGGAAGCCACCTGTGGCGGCGGCCCGCCAGTCCCGTCACCATCGACGATTCGAGGAATCACATGTCCGCAGGTCAGGCTGTCCGTAGCAGCCTCCGCTCGGGCCGGGTGCGGCTCGCGCTGGGAGTCGCCGTCGCCGCCTCCGCGCTCGCCGTCGGCAGCACCCTCACCGCCCATGCCGACACCGCTCGGCCCGCCCCTCAGCACAACGTCCAGTACGTGGACGTCGACCTGTGCGACGAGACCCCGGACCCAAACCCGGTCGACGCGGTACCGGGCGGGAAGGACGACCTCCCGAAGCCCACGTCCACCGAGAACGCCTCCGTCCTCGACTGCTCGGTGGACGTTCCGGGCGGCGGGGACCCGGTCGACGCGGTGCCCGTCCCCGGGAAGTAGCGAGCGGCCGAGGTGGAGCCGCCGGGTCCCCGCCCGGCGGCTCCACCGTCCGTCCGGTCGTTCCGGACGATGAGTACGAAGACCATGAAGTCCGGGAGATCCATGAACGCAGCGACGACCCTGGCCGCCCCGGCCCAGGCCCACGGCATGCCCGCGGGCGCCTACAGACCCCTGTGTGGTCCGGCTCGTACCTGGGCGGACGCGCTGCGACGGGCGGCACGGCGCCTGGTGCGCGAGGCGACCTCGCGAGGCCGACCGCCCACGGACTCACCGGCTGTCCCCACCGACCTCGGTGAACCCGGCATCGACGAGCTCTACTCCCACCGCCGCCTCGAACTGGTCCGGCTAGCCCTGCTCCTGGTGGACGACCTCCCCACGGCGGAGGACGTGGTGCAGGACGTCTTCGCGGCGCTCTACCGCCGGTACGGCAAGCGACTGGTCGGCCTGGACAACCCCGACGCGTATCTGCGGACCAGCGTGGTCAACACCTCACGCTCGGTGCTGCGCCGCCGCCGTACGGTACGCGCCCACGTCCCCGAACGCGAAGGACACGCACCCTCGGCCGAGGAGCCCGTGCTGCTGCGCGAGGAGCACGGTGAGGTGATCGCCGCTCTGCACCGCCTGACCCGGCGGCAACGTGAAGTGCTGGTCCTGCGGTACTGGTCCCATCTCAGCGAGGCCCAGATCGCCGACACGCTGGGCCTGTCCTGCGGGACGGTCAAGTCCACCGCGAGCCGCGCGCTGGTCGCCCTGCGCCGACAGTTGGAGGCTCCCCGATGATCGAGCACGACCTCGGCTCCGGTGGTCGTACTCCGGATCACCTCGAACAGCGGCTGCGCGACGCCCTGCGAGCCCGGGCCGACTCCGTCGACCTGCCCGCGCTGCGGCCCGCCGTCCCGCCGACCGGGCAGGTCCGGTTCCGACTGCCGGTCGTGCACCCCGTCCGCCGCACCGCGCTGGCGTTGCTCGTGCTGGCCGCCGCCGTGATCGGTGTCCTGTTCGTGGCGCACCAAGGCCGGGAGGCGCCGGTCAGGCCCGCGAACATCCCGTCGGTGTCGCCCTCGCCCGATGTCACCACCGCCGTACCGGAGGGGACCGGAGCGGTCGACGCGGTGCCTTTCCCCTGACCTAGCAGGCCAACTGCCCTGCCCCTGCTGCCCATTCATGCGTCGGGAGGTCGAGGAGCCGTTCGATCCGGGCGCTGTCCGGCAGAGGACCGTGATCGGCCGTCACCTTGAGCGCGGACGATGCCGTGATGTGCCCCAGCCGTAGCGCGCGCTCCATGCCCTCGCCGCGCAGCAGGCCGGTCAGAACTCCGGCCGCGAACGCGTCACCGGCCCCGACGGGCTCGACCACATCCGTCCCCAGAGCGGGCACGGTCCACGTCCCCTCGTCGCTGAAGGCGATGGCCGCATGGCCGCCGTCCTTGACGACGAGGAGGCACGGGTGCGGCAACAGCCTTCGTACGTCGGCGGGTTCGAGGTCCGCGTCCCAGAGATCCCGCGCCTCGTCGAGGCCGACGAAGGTGATGTCGGCCCGGTCGGCGAGGTCGCGCAGCACGGTGGCAGCCGTACCGGGCGGCCACAGCGCGGGGCGGTGATTGACGTCGAAGCTGATGGCGTACGGCCGTTCGCCGGCCGGGACGGTGAGCGCGGTGGTCACCAGTTTCCGGCAGGACGGGGACAGTGCCGGGGTCACGCCCGTGAGGTGCACCACGGAGGCCGATCGCAGCTTGGCGTCGTCGAGTACGTCGGGGCCCATCGCCGAGGCCGCCGAGTTGCCGCGGTAGTAGTGGACGCGGGTCCGCGAACCGGACGGCTCCTTCACGAGCAGGCCCGTGGGCCGCTCCGGGTCGCAGCGCACGCCGCTGACATCGACGCCGGCCGCACCGACCTCGGCAAGCACTCGCCGTCCCAACGCGTCGTCGCCCACTGCCGAGAGCCAGGAGACGGGTATCCCCAGGTCCGCCAGGTACATGGCCACGTTCGACTCCGCGCCGGCCACCGACACCCGCAGGTCATCGGCGCTCTCCAGGGACGCGGACGGGGCGGGAGCCAGCGCCGCCATGGTCTCCCCGATGCAGACCACCGCTCCTCCGGCCGACCGCCAGTCGTCCTTCATGACGCCTCCCCGGCGAACGACGCGTTCCGTACGACGGCGAGAAAGGCACGGGCTCGGGCGCGCAGCGCGGTGAGGCTGCCGCCGTCGGCCGCGTCGCCGACCAGGGGCGAGCCGACTCCGACGGCGGTCGCTCCGGCGTCCAGATATGCCCGGGCGGCTGCCTCGTCGACGCCGCCCACCGGCACGAACGCCTCGTGCGGGAACGGTCCCCGCAACGCCTTCAGATAGGCGGGGCCGCCCGCCTCGGCGGCCGGGAAGATCTTCAGCGCGGCAACACCGAGGGGACGCGCGGCCAGGATCTCGGTGGGGGTCATCACCCCGGCCAGCACCGGCAGTTCGAGCCGGTGCGCCTCGCGGATGCCGTCCCCGAGCGCGGGGGTGACGGCGAAGGTCGCGCCGGCCCGCCGGGTGGCGCGGGCATCCTCGACGGTCAGGACGGTACCGGCGCCGAGGGGCCGGTCGGGGCCGAGTTCCTTGCGTGCCCGCTCGATGACGGACAGGGCGTCCGCACCGGTCAGGGACACCTCGATCAGCTCGACGCCCTCCTCGGCCAGGGTCAGCACGGTGCGTACCGCGGCCTCGGGATCGGTGCCCCGGACGATCGCGAGCAGGCGGTGGGCGGCAAGGGCCGCTCGAAGATCCATGTGACGAATTCCCTTCCTGTACAGGTCGGTTCAGGCACAACGGCAGTTCGTGGTCAGCATCAGCCGCCACCGCACTTCGCCCGAGCCGGGTACCCGGGCGGCGTCACCGGGGCCCGCCTGAGTGAGGTCGAAGACGCGGCCGAGCATCGGTTCGACGCCGGTGCTGCGGTAGGGGTGTTGGGCGGGGAAGCCGCCCAGGTTGCGCCACAGGGCGATGGACAAGGGCTGTCCGTCCGCTTCGAGGGCGAAGGCGAGACGGTCGTTCTGGTCGTGGACGCAGCAGTGGGAAGCGTCGACGACTGCTCCTACGGCGGTGCCGTCGTCCGGGCCGAACCGGTCCAGGCGCAGTCCGCAGGGTGCGGGCCAGTTGCCCTCCACCCATGAGGCGCCGTCCGGCCACGCCCGGTCCAACAGCGGTGCGGATTCCGGGAAGAGCCGGGTGTCCGCTCCGTCGCGGGTGTGCAGACCCGCATGCTCGGAGAGGTCGAGCAGGGCATGAGCGGCCCATACGAAGCGGAAGCCCGCGTCGGCTTTCAGGACGTAGTCGACCTCGGCTCCGTCGCCGACGCCGCGTATCTCCCGCGTCAGGGTGAAACGGTCGCAGCGGAGGACGTCCGTCTCCCCTTCCCGCGTCCAGGGCCGTGACCAGGCATCCCCGTGGTCGGGGATGCCCCGGACGGTGGGGACGCACTCCTCCAGTCCGCCCGCGTCCACGAAGGCGTCACCGGGTGACACCTTCTCCCGCTCGGGCGCGTCCCGCCGCCACAGCCATTCGCGCCCCGCTCCCCGCAGCGAGGTCCAACGGCCGCCGTGGGCACGGTCGATAACGATGTCGAACGGCACGGTCACCACTCCGCGAAGGAGCCGTCGGGGTGTCGCCACACGGGGTTGCGCCAGGCGTGACCGGTGCGGTCGGCGGCGCGTACGGCTGCCTCGTCGACGGTGATGCCGAGGCCGGGGACGTCCCCGCGCAGTGCGTGGCCGTCGACGAAGCGAAAGGGCGCGGGGTCGACGAGGTAGGAGAGCAGGTCGGCGTCCTTGTTGTAGTGGATACCGCGACTCTGTTCCTGGATTAGGAAGTTGGGGGTGGCGAAGGCGACTTGGAGACTGGCCGCCAGCGCGATCGGGCCGAGCGGGCAGTGCGGGGCGAGTTGGGCGCCGTAGGCCTCCGCGAGGGAGGCGATGCGGTGGACCTCCGAGATGCCGCCGGCGTGGGACAGGTCGGGCTGGGCGACGGCGATGCCCGCGGTGAGCGGGGGCAGGAACTCGGCGCGTCCGTAAAGGCGTTCACCGGTGGCGAGCGGTACCGGGCTCGACTCGACCAGGCCCGCCAGCAGGTGGCCGTGCTCGGGCAGGACGGGTTCCTCCACGAACAGCGGGTGCAGCGGGGCGAGTTCGGCGAGGACGCGACGGGCGGCGGCCGCGGTGAAGCGGCCGTGGAAGTCGACGGCGACATCGCGGTCGGGGCCGAGTGCCTCGCGGGCGGCGGCCACGCGGGCGACGATCGCGGCGGTCTCGGCGGGGGTGGGGATCGCCGAGGTGGCTCCGGCGGCGTTCATCTTCACCGCGGTGAAACCCGCTTCGACCTGGGCGGCTATCTGCTCGCTCAGCTGGGCGGGTTCGTCGCCGCCGACCCAGGCGTAGACCCGGACACGGTCGCGCACCGGGCCGCCGAGCAGGGCGTGCACGGGAGCGCCGTACGTCTTCCCGGCGATGTCCCACAACGCCTGGTCGAGGCCGGCGACGGCGCTGGAGAGGATCGGGCCGCCCCGGTAGAAGCCGCCCTTGGACATCACCTGCCAGTGGTCCTGGATGCGCAACGGGTCCTGGCCCACTAGGTGTTCGGCCAGGACGTCGACGGCGGCACGCACGACTTCGGCGCGCCCTTCGACGACCGGTTCGCCCCAGCCGACCACGCCCTCGTCGGTCTCGACGCGGCAGAACAGCCAGCGGGGCGGGACCAGGAAGGTTTCGACACGGGTGATCTTCACTGAGACCGGGAGCCTTCCGTTTCTTCGAAGTCCGCTTCGGGGTCTTCTTCGGAGTCGCCGAGGCGGTCCAGGTCGCGGCCCGCCTGGTCGAGCAGCGCGCGCATCGCGGCCTCGGCGGCCTGCGGGTCCTGGTCGCGTACGGCGTCCAGTACGGCGCGGTGGGCCGGGACCGGGTCCTCGCTGTGGGGGGCGCTGTGCACGATGCGGTCGCGGTGTGCCAGGCCGGACTCGATCACCATCTCCATGCGTTCGAGGAGTTCGTTGTGGGTGGCGGCGAGCAGGGCGCGGTGGAAGGCGAGGTCGGCCTCGACGGCGTGGGCGGCGTCGGTGCCCCGCTCCCCCATCGCGTCGAGGGCGCCGTCCAGCGCGGCCAGGTCGGCGTCGGTACGGCGCAGGGCGGCCAGGCGGACGGCGGCGGGTTCGATGATGGCGCGCACTTCGCCGAGGTTGTGCAGCAGCGCCCGGTCGGACTCGGTGGTGGAGGCGCCCTCGAACTGCCAGCGCAGCACGTCGGCGTCGAGCAGGTTCCACTCGGCACGGGGGCGCACGAAGGTGCCGCGCCGCTGCCGGGCGTCGACCATCCCCTTGGCGGCGAGCACCTTCAGCGACTCGCGCAGGGCGGTCAGACTCACGTCCAACTCGCTCTGCAGCGCCACCAGATCGAGTGTGGCCCCTTCGGCGATCTCGCCGCCCAGGATGCGGCGGGCGAGGACTTCCACGGTCTGGCCGTGGACGCCGCGTCGGGCATAGGGCGTCATGTCGTACAGCCTTTCTGCTGATGAGGGAGCGTGGTCATGCGGAGGCCTTGACGACGCTCCAGCCGCCGTCCACCACGAGACTCGTACCGGTGATGTAGGAAGCTTCGTCCGCGCTGAGGAACGCTATGGCCGCGGCCACCTCCTCGGCCGTGCCGAAGCGGCGCGCCGCCGTCTCGGCGATGCTGCGTTCCCGTTCCTCGGGCGGCACCCTGTCCCAGGCGGCGGTCAGTATCGGTCCCGGCAGGACGGCGTTGACACGCACAACAGGGCCGTATTCGACGGCGAGTTGGCCGCACAGGGAGAGCAGGGCGCCCTTGGCGGCGGCGTAGGCGGGATGCCCGGGAATGCCCTTGTGGGCGTGCACGGACGAGGTGAGCACCACCGCGCCCCGCCGGTCCTCCAGATCGGGCAGGACCGCCCGGAACCCGAGAAAGCTGCCGGTCAGATTGACGTCGAGCTGCCGCTGCCAGGACGCCAGGGACATCTGGTGAGCCGGCGTGACATCGACCGTGAAGGCGTTGCTGACGAGGACGTCGACGGGCCCGAACCCGTGCGCGGCGCCGACGATCCGCACCCAGTCGTCCTCGACCGCGACATCGGCGGCCACGAACCGGGCCCGCCCACCGTCCTTGCCGATCCGCGCCACCACCGCCTCGCCCCGCTCCTCCGCGATGTCGACGAGCACGACGGCGGCTCCTTCCTCGGCGAGGCGTACGGCCGTGGCGGCTCCGATGCCGGAGGCCGCTCCGGTGACCACGGCCGTACGCCCGGTGAAACGGGCGCCGTGCCGTCGTACGGACTGGTCCATCGAGGTTCGACTCCTTCGCGACCTTCGGGTCCTTCGGGTCCTTCGCGTCTTTCACGAGCAAGGGCTTGCTGGAAACATAAGGGGCTCACTCGCGCATCAGCACGACCAGGTCGGCATCATGATCAGCGCTCCAGGCGAACGGCAGCCCGTAGTGCAGCAGATGCGCTCCGCTGTACGACGTCCCGGTCGCCGTGTCCCGGTAGCGCGTCGCCGGTTCGAGTCCCCGCAGCCGGAGCCGGTCCGGACGCCCCGGCACGAGCGGGGCGCCGTCGAGCCGCCCGGTGCTCAGCGCGGCGACGACTGTCCGGTCCCCCGCGTCGTACTGCACGCCACAACTCGGCTCCTCCGGCGTGCCGAGGAGCCGCGCCTCACCGAGGTGGATCACGTCCCGCACCTCCTTGTACCGGGCGATCCAGCCGGCGGCCTCGGCCCGCTGGTCCGGGGTCCAGGTGCGCAGGTCGGCGCCGACGCCCAGTACCCCGCACATGGCGTTGACGAAGCGGAAGGCGAGACTGCGCGGACGCGGATCGAAGACGCCGGGCGCGTCGGTGACCCACGAGCTCATGACGTGCGGGGCGTGCGCGTGCAGGAAGCCGTACTGGACGGAGAGCCGGTCCAGCGGAGCGGTGTTGTCACTGGGCCACACCACGTCGGTGCGCGCGATGGTCGCGTGCTCGATGCGTCCGCCGCCGCCCGCGCATCCCTCGACGGTGACGTGGGGGTGGGCGGCCCGGAGGTGATCCAGAACCCGCAGGTACCCGGCGACATGCTCGGCGTCGAGGTCGACGCGACCGGCACCGGGGCGACCGCGTTCGGTGGGCGGGCGGTTCATGTCCCACTTGAGATAGCTGATGGCGTACGCGCCGAGCAGCCGGTCGAGCGTCCCGATCACGAAGTCCTGGACGTCGGTCCGGCCCAGGTCGAGGAGGAGCTCGTTGCGGACGAGCCGGCCGGGGCGACCCTCGATCCGGTACACCCACTCGGGGTGTTCGGCGTGCAGACGGCTCCCCGGGCTGACGGCCTCGGGCTCGATCCACAGCCCGAAGTCCAGGCCCAACGCCCTTACGTCCGACACGAATTGACCGAAGCCCTCCGGGAAGGCCACCGGGTCCGGCCACCAGTCACCCAGTCCCCCGGTGTCGTCCGCGCGCCCGGTGAACCAGCCGTCGTCCACGACGAACAGCTCGGCCCCGATGTCGGCGGCCGTCTTCGCCAGCTCCAACTGCCCGGCGGCGTCGACGTCGAAGCCGGTGGCTTCCCAGGAGTTGTAGAGGACCTTGCGGGGGCGGTGGAGGCGTTCGCCGGAGAGGTGTCGTTCGTAGCGGTGCCAGACGCGGGAGAGTCCGTCGAGCCCGTCCGGGCTGAAGGCGCAGGCGAGTTGGGGCGTGGCGAGGGTTTCGCCGGGGGCGAGCACCACCGCTCCCTCGTGCGGCACCCGGCCCGCCCGCACCCGCAGCGCTCCACCGGGTTCGGCCTCGGCGGTGATGTGCCAGTTGCCGGGCCAGGCAAGGGCGATGCCGTACGCGGCCGGCGCCTCGCCGTCCTGCACCGCGAGCCAGGGTGCGTACGCGTGTCCCGGTACGCCTTGCAGGCTGCCGATGGTGAACGTGCCTCTGGGCAGGTCGAGTTGGGTGCGCTGGAACTCCTGCGACCACTGGCCTGTGAGGTACGTCAGGCGGGCAACGCCGGAGACGGGGATGTTCACGGCGGCCGAGTCGAGCCGTTCCAGACGGAGTTCGTCCGTGGCGGTGAACTCGGTCCAGCGAAGGATCACGTCCGTGCCGGGGACGACCTCGTAGCAGAGGACGGTACGCAGACCCAGCAGCCCATCATGGAAGGCGAGCCGCAGCGCGCCCTCGTTCGCTTCGGCCCCCGCGAACTCCCACCACACTCCCCGGTCTTCGCCGTCCGGGCGGGACGCCACCAGCTCGGATCCGGTGAACGGCCGTAGCCCGTACGGCAGATACTCGCCGGGCGCCGCGTCGGCGGGCGTGATGAAGTGCGTGCGCCTCGACCAGTCCAGGGCGGACGGGCCGTCCTCGACGCCGAGCGGTCCCCATGCGTCGAGTTCGGCCCACGGGCCGTCCGGGGACAGACGGACGGTGTAGCTGGTGTTCTCCGTGCGCAAGGTCCAGCGCTGGTAGGTCACTTCACCGCCCCGAGGTTGAGTCCGGCCACGAAGTGCCGCTGGAAGCGCAGGAAGACGGCGACCGTGGGTGCGGCGGCGATGACGGAACCGGCCGCGATGACGTTCCACATCGACACGTACTGGCCCTGAAGTCCGATAAGGGCTGCGGTAATTGGCATCTTGGTGTCGCTGCGCAGCACGGTGATCGCCCAGAGCAGGTCGTTGAAGATCCAGGTGAAGGAGAGGGCGCTGAGCGCGGCGAGGGCGGGGCGGGTCAGCGGGAGGATGATCCGCCAGAAAATCTGCCAGGGGCCGGCGCCGTCGACGACCGCCGCCTGTTGGATCTCCGCCGGGATCGACCGCATGAATCCGTGCAGGACGAAGACGTAGAACCCGACGCCGAAGCCGATCTGCACGCCGATGAGCGCGGGCAGGGTGTCGAAGATGCCGATCACTTCGCTGAGCTTGGACACCGGGATGAGCAGGATCTGCGGCGGGAGGAGGTTGCCGCCGAGCATGAGGAGCAACAGGGCGCGGCGGAAACGGAGTTCGTAGCGGCTGAGGGCGAACGCGGCCATCGCGGCGAGGGCGAGGGTCACCAGGACGCAGGGAATGGTGACGACCAGGCTGTTGATGAGGGCGCGTTGCTGACCGCCGTCGACCCAGGCCTGGCGGAAGTTGCCGAGGGTGAAGGAGTGCGGCCAGCTGCCCAGGCCGTTCGCCGCGATGTCGTCGAAGGAGCGCAGGCTGGTCACCAGGACCAGGGCGATGGGCAGCAGCCACAGGATCGCCAACGCCCCGGCGCCCAGGTGGAATCCGGCTGTCGCGGCCCGCTTGCGGCGCAGGGCCGTGGAGTTGGCGGACATCAGTCGGCCTCCCTGAACGCCCGGACGAGGTAGGAGCAGATGACGCCGAAGGCCAGCACGAAGATGACGACGGCGAGTGCGGAGCCGTAGCCGAGTCGCAGTGACTGGAAGGCGGTTGAGTACATGTAGGTGCTCAGCAGCTCGGAGGAGTGGTAGGGGCCGCCGCGGGTCAGGGACCACACGACGTCGAAGGAGCGCAGTGAGTCGATGACGATGACCGACAGAACCACCGCGTTGACGCTGCGGAGTTGGGGCAGAGTGACGTGCCTCAGGCGCTGCCAGGCGCTCGCGCCGTCGACCTTGGCGGCCTCGTACAGGGCAGGATCGATGCCCTTGAGGCCGGCCAGGTAGAGGACCATGACGTAGCCGATCTGGCGCCACAGCGCGGGCACGATCACGGCGTAGAGGGCGGTGTCCTGGTCGGCGAGCCAGGCGTGGCGGAGGCTGCCGAGGCCGACGGACTGCAGGAGTTGGTTGAGGACGCCGTCGGGCTGGTAGATCGCCTGCCAGACGAGGGCGGTGGCGACCAGGGAGAAGACGACCGGCAGGAACAGGGCCGCTCGGTAGAAACCCACGCCACGGCGCTCCTGTTGGAGCAGGAGGGCGGCGGCGAGGCCGAGGAAGGCGGACAGGCCGCCGAAGAGGACGAGCCAGAGGACGGTGTGGCCGGCCGCGCTGCGGAAGACGTCGTCGTGGGCCATCTCCCGGAAGTTGCCCAGGCCGACGAACTGCGGTGGAGAGACGCCGTCCCATTTGGTCAGGGCGAGGTAGAAGCCCTGGGCAGCGGGCCAGAACACCCACACGGCCTCGACGAGAAGCGGGACCAGGACGAAGGCAAGCACCAGTGGGGGTGTGCGCCGGGGTCCCCGGACCCGCTTGCCCTTGGCGGGCGGGCGGGCCGGGGACTTCCGTTCGGGCGCGGTCAGGACTGCCATGTCACGCGTTCCAGATCTTCTCGGCATCGCGCTGCCAGTCGGTGAGGATGCTCCCGATCGACTTCGGCTTGGCCAGGAACTTCGTCAACGCGTTGTCCGCGGTGGGCTGGAGGGCGTCACTGGAGTCCCGGTTGAAGAACTGGGTGATCTCGACGGCCGAATCGACGTGCGCGCGGCCCTTCTTGACCAGCGCGGTGCCGGCGTCCTTCGCGTCGGGGTTGCAGGGCAGGACGGTGCCGGAGGACCCCTTGATGTAGATCTCCTGGGCCTCGGCGGTGGCGAGGTACTTCATCAGGTCGATGACCTGGTCGTAGCGGCCGGTGCGGGCGCTCGCGAAGTAGCCGTCGACAGGTGCCTCTTCGGCGAGCGGGATCTTGGAGTCGATGATCGGGAAGCGGAAGAAGTCGATGTCGTCGAGGGCGTTCTTGGGCGCCGCGTCGGCGAAGAAGGTGCCGATGAGCATCATGCCGCTGCGGCCGTTGAGCAGGGAGGTCGACGCGTCCTGGAAGGCGACGGCGGCGCCGTTCGGGTCGAAGTACGGCAGCACCTCCTGCCAGCGGTCGAAGACCTTGCGCACCTCGGGGTCGTCGAACCGGTGCTTCCCGGCGAGGAGTTCGCGGTGGTACTGGGCTCCGTTGATACGGATGTCGAGGTAGTCGAACCACGCCGAGGCCACCCACGCCGTGCCACCGCCGGCTCCCAGCCCGATCGGGGTGACACCCTTGCTCTTGAGCTTGTCGCACAGGTCGAGGAACTCGTCCCAGCTCTTGGGCTCGCTCACGCCCCACTTGGCGAAGTTGGACTTCCGGTAGAACATGCCCCACCAGTAGTAGGTGGTGGGGACGAAGACCTTCTTGCCCGAACTCGTCGACGTGCACAGGGAGTTGAGCGCCTTGGAGTAGCGCTTGAGGTCGGGCGACGAGGTCCACGCCTGGTCGAGGTCGAGCAGGAGGTTCTTCTTGGCGTAGGCGTCCGCGACCGAGCCGGGGTACCAGGTGTACACGTCCGGCGGGTTGGCCGAGGTGAGGTACGTCGGCAGCTGGGTGCGGAAGGTCTCCGCGGCGACCGTGTTGAGGCTCGCGCGCTCGGAGCCCTTCTTGGCGTAGGCGGCGACGAGATCCTGCATCGCGGCCTTGGCCTGCGGGGCGGAGAGGTTGGACTGGAGGGTCACCGCACCCTTCGAGGAACTCTTGCCGGAGGAGGTGGAGGTGACACAGCCGCTGAGCAGCGCCGCCGCCCCCGCGGCGCCGAGTCCGGCGAGGAACCGGCGTCGGTCTGGCTGATGGTTCGTCATGGATGGCTCCTTGTGGATCCCGCGCGGATCCAGATTCACGTGGCGTCCCCACCACGTCAAGAATAATTACTAATTTATTTGAACTGGGTCAGGTGAACGTAGCCGTCGACTCCGCGGAACACCGCGTCGACCACCCCTTCCGGCCCGGCCACCGCACCGAGCGCACCGTCGAACGCCGCGCTGGGGAACGCCTGCTGCTTGGTCCAGCCCTGCCAGGCCCCGTTCTCGTACCGCTGCTGCCAGAGCGTGTAGTCGGCGGCCCGCGCGTACAGCACCACGGCATCCCCTACGGCGACCAGCGTCGGACTCCCGCTGACGGTCCCGCCGAGCGACGACCACGGTGACCACTCCCCCGACGCCTCGCGGGTCCGGGTCCACACGTCGTCGGCCGCGCCGCGCACGGCCACATGCACCCGCCCCTGCGCGTCCACGACCGCCGACGGACGCCCGTACACCGACCGGCCACCGGGTGCGCCGAGCGAGGTCCAGCCGGACGACGGACCGCGCTGCACGACCTGCCCGTCCGAGCCGGTGGCGAACAGCGTCCAGTTCCCGGGATCGGTGAAGGCCACCGACGGCGCGTCGGCCACCCGGCCGCCCAGGCTCTGCCATCCGCCCCAGCGACCTCCGGCGAACACCCGCCGGTAGACCCGCGAGTCGTCGCCCCGCACGAAGACGTCGATCCGTCCGCCGACCGAGGCGTACGCGGCGGGCTGGCCGAGAATCGTGCCCTTCGTGGGACCACCGAGGTCCCTCGCCTTGCCGTCGGTCTGCTGGACGAGCGAGCCGTGCGGGCCGCGCAGGAAGGTGGTGAGCGTGTCGCCGTCGCGGACGACGGCCGGGCTGGCCGTGGCCTTCGCGCCCAGATTCGTACCGGGCAGGGCGTCCGCACCGGTCAGCTTCAGGAACGCGGTGCCGTGCGCGGGGACTTCGACGGTGTACGACCCCGTGTGCGCACCCCGGTCCGCGCGTGCCCGCAGATCGCGGACCTGGACCGCTCCGCCGAGCCCGGCGTCCGCGAACTGCACGGTGCGCAGGGCGGGTTGGTCGGACCGGTTGAGCAGGACGACCGCGCGCCGACCGTGGCCTTCCAGCACCTTGCTGTACACGTCGCCGACCGAGTCCGAGGCCACCCGCACACCCTGGATCGCGAGCGGGTCCTGGTCGACGGCGATGATCTCCGGGTTGCGCAGGGTGGCGAGCATCGAGTCGGACAGGGTGCGCGGGTCGGAGCCGAGGACCAGCGGCGAGCCCATCTCGGCCCACATCACGTACTGCGAGGTGGACTCCTCCTGAGTCAACTCCAGGGTGCCGTCTGTCATTTGGCGCATCGGGATGAGGTAGTCCGGGTCGTTGTAGTGCCCGGGCCCCTGCGCCTCGGGATGCCAGGCGTTCGCGTCCATGTTGCGCAGGATGTTGGGCCACTGGCCGGGGCTCGGGGTGCCCCAGGCGATGTCCGTGCCGGTGCGCCAGGAGTCGGCGGTCGTCGGACCGTAGACGTACGTGTTGTGCGCGTCCTGCTCGGGCGTGTGCGGCAGGCCCCAGTCGTCGGTGAGCGGGTTGCACAGGTTCAGCAGCATCTTGCGGCCGGACTTGGCCACCGCGTCGCTGAACTCCTTGAACGCGGGGCCCGGATCGAGTTTGGCGCCGATGCCGCACAGGAAGTCGACCTTGACCGCGTCGATCTTCCAGCCGGCGAACTGCCGTGCGTCCTGGTCGTAGTAGCCGCGGCTGCCGAGTCCGCAGCTCTTGCCGCCGTCGTAGGCGCCGGCGTCGGTGTAGATGCCCGCCTTGAGGCCGCGTTTGTGGAGGTAGGAGACGAGCGCGGGGATGCCGGAGGGGAAGCGGGTCGGGTTGGCGACCAACCGGCCGTTCGTGTCACGCGGGTTGTCGGCCTGCCAGCCGCCGTCGAGCCACACGATGTCGTAACCGCTGTCCCGCAGCCCGCTGCTGACCAACTTGTCGGCGACGGCGCGTACTTGCTGTTCGGTGGGTGCGCCAAGGCCGTAGTAGGTGTTCCAGCCCATGTAGGGCGTCGACGCGAGGCCGCTGTCGTAGTAGTCGGGCGCGCCCTGGTCGACGCCGGTCTGTGCCGTGGCCACCGGGGCGGCGGTCGCCGCCAGTACGGTCGCGATGGCGACGACGGTGGCGCGGCGCGTCCGTCTCGAAGCCGCGGGTGTGCGGACCTGCGGATGTGAAGTCACTTGCCTCTCCCGAGGGTTGGGAAGCAGGAGGACGTGACCCGGGCCGCACTGCGACAGGGGGCTTCCGGCGTCACGGCGACGACTGTGGCGCGCGGCCGAAACCCTGTCAATATTAATTCCTAATTTATTAGAAGGCTGCATCAGGGGTTGACACAGCTTCCCTCGCGTCCCAGCCTTTGGCAACGTTGTCAGTGCCGCCGGTTTTTGATGGGACATCACGCTCATGACTGATCAGCCGAGTTCACCACACGTGTCGCGCCGCTCCTTCGTCACCACCGGTTCCACCCTCCTGGCGGGGTTCGGCCTCGGTCTCCGCCTGCCCACGTCGGCCGCCGCGGCCTCCTCCCCGGGTGAACTCGCGCTCTACCGCCCCGTGTCGGTCTCCTCGACGGCCTACGCGCCCACCCCGGGTTCGTTCGTGGTGGACAGGCTCGGCTCGCCGGGCGTGCGCGGCAGCGGGTGGCGTGCCGGGGCGGGTGATCCGCAGTGGATCTCGATCGATCTGCAGGCCGCGTGCGAGGTCACGTCGATCCGGCTCACCTTCGAGGCCGACGCGAGCGACCCGGTGTTCACGCCCCCGACCTCGGGCAATCCGGCCGACGGCACAACAGGCAAGGAGATCCAGTCGAGTTACGCGACCGAGTTCGTCGTCGAGACGTCGACCGACCACAAGACCTGGACGAACCTCTACCGCACCACGGCCGGCACCGGCGGAGTCGTGACCGTCCAGCCGCCTCGCCCGGTCACCGCACGCTGGGTCCGGATGACCTCGCTCCGACGCTCCAACCCCAACCCCCTCGGCCTGAACGGCTTCGAGGTTTACGGCACCGCCAAGGGACACCGCCCGGCGGCCACGGGCTGGACGGACTGGGGCACCCACACTGGGCCGGTGCCCAAGCTGGCGGTGGCCGAGGACGGCACGGTTCCCGTGGAATCCGGCTGGCGGCTGACGCTCGACGACTGGGCCGGTGCCGACGGCACGACGTTGTCCAAGGCGTCCGTCGACACGAGCGGTTGGCTGCCGGCCACCGTTCCCGGCACAGTGCTGGGCTCGCTCGTGGACCAGGGCAAGCTGCCCGACCCCGTCGTCGGACTGAACAACCTCCACATCCCCGAGGCCCTGTCACGTCACTCCTGGTGGTACAGGCGGGAGTTCGAGCTGCCGCGCGGTCTCCGCACCGGGGCCGGGCGGCGGACCTGGCTCGAGTTCGACGGAATCAACCACACCGCCGACATCTGGCTCAACGGCCACCAGGTGGGCGGCCTGACCTACCCCTTCGCCCGCTCGGCCCACGACGTGACCGAACTGCTCGCAACGGGCGGTGCGAACGCGCTCGCGGTGCGGATCACGCCCATGCCGGTACCCGGCAGCCCGGGCGACAAGGGCCCCGCCGGCGAGTCCTGGGTGGACGCGGGCGCCAACCAGATGAACCTCAACTCCCCCACCTACCTGGCCTCTTCGGGCTGGGACTGGATGCCGGCGGTACGCGACCGGGCCGCCGGCATCTGGAACCACGTCCGGCTGAGAACGACCGGCCACATCGTGATCGGCGATCCACGCGTCGACACCGTGCTGCCGAACCTCCCCGACGCGTCGGTCGCGGAACTGACCGTCGTCGTCCCGGTCCGCAACGCCGACACCGCCGACCACAGGACGACGGTGTCCGCGGCCTTCGGTGACGTACGGGTCAGCAAGGTCGTCACGGTGCCGGCGGGCGAGAGCGCAGACGTCGCCTTCACTCCCGACTCCTTCGCTCAACTCCGCGTCGGGAAACCCGAGTTGTGGTGGCCCAACGGACTGGGTGACCCCACCCTCCACAAGCTCACCCTGGTCGCGTCGGTCGACGGTTCCGAGAGCGACCGCCGCACCACCCGGTTCGGCATCCGTCAGTTCGGCTACGCGTACGAGGTGCCGCTGCCGTTCGCCAACTCCGGCGACGCCTATACCCAGTCGGTGCCCTTCGACCGGCAACAGGCCCGGTACGTCCGCGTCAAGTGCCTCACCAGGGCGACCAGTTGGGGCACCTCCCTGTGGACCCTGGCCGTACGCGACAGCAACCGGCCCTCCACCGACCTCGCCCTGCACGCGCAGGCCGACGCTTCGAGCACGGACGGGGACGACCACGGTCCGGCCAATGTGACCGACGGCGATCCCGGTACCCGCTGGTCCTCGGCCTACGAGGACGACCAGTGGATCCGGATCGACCTGGGGTCCGCGCAGTCCTTCGACGGGGTCGACCTGGTCTGGGAACAGGCGTACGCGAAGACGTTCGTGGTGCAGGTCTCCGCCGACAACGCCACCTGGACCGATGCCGCGTCGGTGGACAACAGCGCGGTTCCGCTGCCCTTCAACAACGGCAGCGCGAGCCTGCAAGTGGAGGACTTCGCCGCCCGGACCGCCCGCTACGTCCGTATCAACTGCGGTCTGCGCAACACCAGTTGGGGGAACTCCCTGTGGTCCCTCGGCGTCGTCGACAGCACCGCGCCCGGAACCGACCTGGCCCTGCACCAGAAGACGACCGCGTCCACCGAGGACCCCGACCACCCGGCCGCGCACGCCACCGACGGCGATACGAGCACCCGTTGGTCCTCGCAGTACGAGGACCACCAGTGGATCCAGGTCGACCTCGGAGCCTCGAAGCGTTTCGACCGGGTCGCCCTCCTCTGGGAGTCGGCCTACCCGAAGACCTATGTGATCCAGGTGTCGGACGACGCGGACACCTGGACCGACGTGAAGTCGGTGTCCAACACACCCGACCCGTTGAAGATCAGCGTGAACGGGGTGCGGGTGCTCGCCCGCGGCGGCAACTGGGGCTGGGACGAGTTGCTGCGCCGGATGCCGCCGGAGCGGATGGACGCGGCCGTGCGGATGCACCGCGACATGAACTTCACCATGATCCGCAACTGGGTCGGCACGTCCGACAGGGAGGAGTTCTTCGCGGCCTGCGACGAGCACGGCATCCTGGTGTGGAACGATTTTCCCAACGCGTGGGGCATGGACCCGCCGGACCACGACGCCTTCAACGCGATCGCACGGGACACCGTCCTGCGCTACCGCATCCACCCCAGCGTGGTGATCTGGTGCGGCGCCAACGAGGGCAACCCGCCGGCCGCCATCGACCAGGGCATGCGCAAGGCCGTGGAGGAGCAGGTCCCCGGCATCCTCTACCAGAACAACTCGGCCGGCGGCATCATCACCGGCGGCGGACCCTACGGCTGGGCCGAGCCGGAGAAGTACTTCGACCCCACCACGTACGGCAGCAAGGACTTCGGCTTCCACACCGAGATCGGCATGCCCGTCGTCTCCACCGCCGCCAGCATGCGCAACATGACGGGCGACGAGCCCGAGTGGCCGATCCGCGGCGCGTGGTACTACCACGACTGGAGCGAGCGCGGAAATCAGGCACCGCAGACGTACAAGGCGGCCGTAGAAACGCGTCTCGGAGCAGCCACCGGGCTGGACGACTTCGCGCGCAAGGCTCAATTCGTCAACTACGAGAACACGCGCGCCATGTTCGAGGCGTGGAACGCGAACCTCTGGGACAACGCCAGCGGTCTCATGCTGTGGATGTCCCATCCGGCGTGGCACAGCACGGTCTGGCAGACGTACGACTACGACTTCGACGTCAACGGCACTTACTACGGCGCCCGTTCGGCCTGCGAACCGTTGCACGTCCAGACCGATCCCGAGGGACAGGTCATCGCGGTCAATCACACGCGCGACCGTCTGCGGGACGCCGTCGTCTCCGCGCAGTCGCTCGATCTGTCGGGTCGTCAGCTCGGTGCGAGCAAGCGAGTCCGACTGGACGTGGCGCCGGCCGCGACCGCGAAGGCGTTCAGCGCCGCCTGGACCGACGACCTGCCCGATCTGCACCTCCTGCGTCTGACGCTGGAGGGCGGTGACGGCCGCGTCCTGTCGCGCAACACCTACTGGCGCTATCGCACACCGGCCGCCATGCGGGCATTGAGCGGGATGGCGTCGACGAAGGTCTCCGCGACGATCGGGCGCCTGTCCCGTTCCGGAGACCGTGCCGGGCTGACCGCCACCGTCCGCAATCACGGTCCGGCTGTCGCCACCATGGTCCGGCTCTCGCTGACGGACGGTGCGACCGGGCAGCGCGTGCTCCCGACGCTGTACAGCCACAACTACCTGTGGCTGCTTCCCGACGAGACACAGACCGTCACGTTGTCGTGGCCGGCCCGGGCCCTGGTCTCAGGTCATCCGCTGCTGACGGTGGAGGCGTACAACAGCCGCCCCTCGACGGCGCGTTCGTAGATTCGTAGAGGAGACGGTCGCAGCGGATCAGGACGCCTCCACCGCCGTCTTGATCCGCTGGCCGAACGCGGGAGCGTCCTTGCGTGCCGCGCCCAGGGCGAAGCCGACGAGCAGCTTTCCGAGGCCGTGGCCTTCGAGGACGTTGTAGATCCGCACCTTGGTGCTGTCCGGACCGGTGGATTCCAGGTCGTAGCCGCCCTCGTCCGCCGTGACGACGTTCTTCGACGTCTCCGTCCAGCGGATGCGGTGGGGTGCGTCGAGTTCGGTGATCCGGAATTTCCGGCCCGTCTTCATCCCGGCGTCCTTGACCGTGCTCGTGAAGACCGTTCCTACGGCCGTCGGGCCCTCCGGAGCCTTGGTGATCTCCTGGACCCTCGGGCTGAACTTGGGGTCGTTCGTGCCCTCGGAAAGGAAGGCGAAAACCTCCTCGATGGGGCGGTTGATCTCGGCTGTAGCCTCAAACTGACCGGCCACGATTCCTCCTGCGCTGCGGTTGGAGTTCCGGCTGGGTACACGCTGATCCGCCGAGCACTCTCAGCCTATCGGCGTGGCTCCGGCCGTGCTCCTCATGGGCGTGGGGGAACGTCCGCGCGCAGCGTCTCGCTGAAGAAACCCCAGATGGCGGCCGGTGCGTCGAGGGTGTGGTCGGTCCTGCCCATGAGGCGGGGGAAGCGGTAGTCGGGGTTGGGGATCGTGTGGCCGCCGCCGGTGACCGTGAACGCCACGACGGGCGGCTTGCCGGGCTGGGTGTAGCGGGTCTCGATCACCGACGGGCCGTCCGCGTCCCCCTTTCCGCCGAAGGGCGTGGGCGGCCAGCTGGTCGGAGGGTGGGTGATCCCGTTGACCTCGGCGAAGACACGGGCGGTGGCCTCGGCGGACAGGACGGTGCCGCGTTTCTGGAAGCCGAAGATGCTGGCCTCGCCGCCGTCGTACGGCATGATCGGGTCGCTCGTGCCGGCGATGAGCAGGACGGGCAGCGGGGACTTCAGCTCCGTGACGGCCCACTGGTCCGGCGTGGGCAGGCCCGCCCCGATCACCGCGATGGCGGCGATGCGTTCCGGCGTCCGGGCGGCGAGGCGGAAGGCCATCTGGCCGCCGTTGGAGAAGCCGGTGACGAGGACCCGGGCGGGGTCGATGCCGTGCCGCTGCCGGAATCGTTCGACGAGCGCGGCGATCAGGCCCTCGTCGTCGATGTCCTCCTTGCGGGCGGGGGTGACCGCGGCGGTCCGGCCGTCGTTCCAGCCGCGCTTGTAGCCGTCCGGATAGACCACCGCGAACTTGTGCCGCTCGGCCAGCTTGTCGAAGCCGTACCCGGTGGCCGTACGAATGGTTTTCCCGTCCTGCTGCGATCCGTGCAGGACGAACAGGAGGGGAGCGCCGGGCGGCAGGTCCGCGGGCACGAAGGCCCGGTACGTCCGCGTCCGGTCGGCCACGGTGATCGTGTCCGCCGTCACCGGGGCACTGAGCCGGGGCTCGACGGGTTTGGGGCTGTGCACGAGGTATCCGTACGCGGCGCCGCACACCAGCACCACTCCTCCGACCGCGACCAATGCCGTGATGAGCACCTGCATGTCCTCGCCCTCGCTTCGTTCCACGTATTCCCAGGTCGTCCTGCCTGGGCTTTCACCCTGCGCCGGTGGCCCGGCGCCATCCAGGGACCGAGAGTCCGTGGCTGGCCGGTGTGCCCCGCCGTACCGTGGTGACCATGGACAAGCAGGCCTTCGCGGCGTTCCTGCGCGGCAGACGGGAACGCGTACGCCCCGAGGACGTCGGCCTGCCGCACGGGCCCAGGCGTCGCACCCCCGGGCTGCGCCGCGAGGAGGTCGCCCAGCTCGCGCACATCTCCGTGGACCACTACAGCCGACTGGAACAGGCCCGGGGACGTCATCCCTCACACGCGGTCCTGACCGGCATCGCCCGCGCGCTGCGCCTGTCCGACCAGGAGCGCACCCACCTCTTCCGGCTCGCCGGTGAGGCGGCGCCCGAGCCGGTCCAGGGGCCCTCCCGTGACGTCGATCCCGGCACACTGAACCTGTTGGAGCGCCTGACCGACGCCGGCGCTCTCGTACTCGACAACACCTGCCGGGTCCTGGCCTGGAATCCGCTCGCGGCAGCCCTCTTCGAGGACTTCTCCGCCCTGACCGGCTCGGACCGCAACGTCATTCGCCGCTACTTCCTGCACCCCGAGCGGCGTGGCTACGGCCTGACCGAGCCCCACCGGTTCGTGACCGCCGCCGTCAGCTATCTGCGCGTCGCCACCGCCCGCTACCCGGACAACGTCGAACTCCACGCACTCGTAGAGGAGTTGCTCGCCGGCAGCGAGGACTTCGCCCGGCTGTGGAACTCCCATGAGCTGCGCATCGAACACCACGACCACCAGGAGATCCGGCATCCCCAAGTCGGGCCGATCGAGCTGGACTTCGACGTCCTGACGGTGCCGGGCCAGGACCAGCAGCTGATCATCTTCACCGCCGAACCCGACTCCCGCGCGTACCGGACGCTGCAACTGCTCAAGGTCATCGGCACCCAGCGCATGGACATCGCCACCTGATCCGGGCTCCGTCGCCCCCGGTTCCAGGGCGCTGAAACCGTCGTGAAACCGCGCTGAATGCGCCCTGCCGCACGCTCTGCGGCATGACGACAACGACCGACGCACTCGCGATCTCAGCCACCGGGCTGCGCAAGGCCTACGGGGACAAGACGGTCCTCGACGGCATCGACCTGGCGGTGCCGACCGGCACCATCTTCTCCCTGCTCGGCCCGAACGGTGCCGGCAAGACCACCGCCGTGAAGATCCTCTCCACCCTCGTCACGGCCGACGCCGGCGAGCTGCGGGTCGGCGGTCACGACCTGGCCGTCGATCCGCAGTCCGTGCGGGCCGAGATCGGTGTCACCGGGCAGTTCTCCGCCGTGGACGGACTGATCACCGGTGAGGAGAACATGCTCCTCATGGCGGACCTGCACCACCTGTCCAAGCAGGAGGGCCGCCGTACCGCCGCCGAACTCCTGGAGCGCTTCGACCTCGCCGAGGCCGCCAAGAAGCCTGCCTCCACCTACTCCGGCGGCATGAAGCGGCGCCTCGACCTCGCCATGACGCTGGTCGGCGGCCCGCGGATCATCTTCCTCGACGAGCCGACCACCGGTCTCGACCCGCGCTCCCGGCACACCATGTGGGGCATCATCCGCGAGCTGGTCTCCGGCGGTGTCTCCGTCTTCCTCACCACCCAGTACCTGGACGAGGCCGACGAACTCGCCGACCGTATCGCGGTGTTGAACGACGGCCGGATCGCCGCCGAGGGTAGCGCCGAGGAGTTGAAGCGGCTCGTCCCGGGCGGACACGTGCGGCTGCGCTTCACCGACCCGGCCGCCTATCAGTCCGCCGCCGTCGCCCTGCGCGAGGTCACTCGCGACGACGACGCGCTCTCGCTCCAGATCCCCAGCGGCGGCAGTCAGCGCGAACTGCGTTCCATCCTCGACTGGTTGGACGCGACCGGCATCGAGGCGGACGAGCTGACCGTGCACACCCCGGACCTCGACGACGTGTTCTTCGCCCTGACCGGCGGCGCCGCCGTCCCCAACCAGCCCAAGGAGAACGTCCGATGAGCACCCTCTCCCTCGCCGTACGCGACTCGTCCACGATGCTGCGCCGCAACCTGCTGCACGCGCGCCGCTATCCGTCCCTCACCCTGAACCTGCTGCTCACCCCGATCATGCTGTTGCTGCTCTTCGTCTACATCTTCGGCGATGTGCTGAGCACGGGCATCGGCGGCGCGGACCGCTCCGACTACGTCGCGTACCTCGTCCCGGGCATCCTGATGATGACCATCGGCGGCACCGTGATCGGGACCGCGGTGTCCGTCGCCACCGACATGAACGAGGGCATCATCGCCCGCTTCCGGACGATGGCGATCCACCGCGGGTCCGTGCTCGTCGGGCACGTCGTCGGCAGCGTGATCCAGTGCGTCGCCAGCGTGGTCCTCGTCGGTGCCGTCGCCGTGGCCATCGGCTTCCGGTCCACGGACGCCACCGCCCTGGAGTGGCTGGCGGCGCTCGGACTCCTCGCGCTGTTCTCCCTGGCGCTCACCTGGATCGCCGTCGGGATGGGCATGGTCAGCCCGAGCGCCGAGGCGGCCGCCAACAGCGCACAGCCGCTGATCCTCCTCCCGCTCATCTCCAGCGCCTTCATCCCGGCCGACACGATGCCGGGCTGGTTCCAGCCGATCGCCGAGTACCAGCCCTTCACCCCGGCCATCGAGACCCTGCGCGGCCTGCTGCTCGGCACCGAGATCGGCAACAACTGGTGGATCGCGCTCGCCTGGTGCGTCGGCCTGACCGTGCTCGGCTACCGCTGGTCGACGGCGTCCTTCAACCGCGACCCGAAGTAACCGCCATGACGGCGCGGGCCGCCTCCCGCAACTCATCGCGCCCCAGGGCGGCGTACTCCGACACCGCGTCGGCGTACGCCGCCCTGTCGGCGTCCTCGGCGGCCTCCCTGGCGCTGTCCGCCGACATCGTGGGCTGGAACTCCCGCATCACCCGCAGCCGTTCGGCCAGCGCGAGCATCCGTACGGCACCGGTGTCGCCGGACGCGAGCCCCGCCATGCCGAGGGCGTGCAACATCGTCCCGAACAAGGGGAGTTCGGCGGGCGAGCCGACCGGTTCGGCGAGCATCGTCCGCAGCCGCGCGCGCAGTCGATCGGCCACATCCGGGACCAACTCGAGTCGCCCGGCACGCGCGTGGGCCGTCACCGCCACCGCCTGGATCATGTACGCCCACGGGTCGAGCCCGGCATCGGCTCCGCGCAGCGGGCCGGCCGCGAGCATGCGCTCCACGGCGCCGCGCCACAGACCGAGTCCGACCTCCGTCAGTCCGCGGGCGAGCGCGATCTCGGCGCGCCCGCCGAGGTCGGGCCGGTAGAAGTCGTCCTCCGGCGGGGTGTTGTAGATCTCCGCCTGCCGCAGCCAGTACTCGGCCTCGTCCGCGTCGCCGCGTTGCAGACAGGCGAGGACGAGGAGCGACCGGATGCCGATGTGGTCGTGCCCGTCGCCCAGCCGCGGCAGCACGTCGAGCGACGCCCGGAGATGCTCGTACGCCTCCTCGCCCCGCCCTGTCCGCAGGCACAGTTCGCTCAACCGGGAATGCACCATCATCCGCACGGACGGGTTGTCGACCGGCGCCAGACCTTCGACCGTCCGACGGGCCGACACGAGCGCGCGGTCGAGATCGTGCTCGAACTCCCAGACGTAGCAGGCGACGCACTCGGCGATGCCGGAGAGCAGCGGCTGCTCGCTGTCGCAGAGCCGCCGCAGCACGTCGTAGTCGGGGGGCCGTATCCCGGGGATCGCGCTCAGCACGACCGCGGTGGCGCGCATCAGCGTGTCCGGCGGTGCCGGGGGCAACCGCCGGAGGGTGACGAGCTGGCGTACGGCGCGTGGGCCGGGGCCCATGAACACGGTCGCCGTGCCCAACACCGCGGCGGTGCGGGCGACTTCGACGTATGCGGGCTCGGGACGGTAGTGCGACAGCGGCGGACCGGTGTCCGTGACCAGGGCGGCGAGGCGGGGAAAGTTGGTGCCGGTGGACCACAGCGCGCCGAGGACGGCGGCGAGGGCGGCGGTGGCCGGCTGGTCCGCACGGGCCAGGGCGTGCCGCAGGGCCGCCGCGAGGTTGTCCTGCTCGGCCTTGATCCGCTCCCAGGCGGCCTGCGAGTCCGAGCCGAAGAGCACGTCGTGGTGCCCGACCCCGAAGTCCCGTGCCCAGACGAGGAATTGGTCCACGGCCGTCTCGTCCTCGCCCGCCTCGGCACGCCGGGCCGCACTGAACTCCCGTACGGTCTCCAGCATGTGGAACCGCACGCCGGCCGTGGTGTCGGTGACGGTGAGCAGCGACTGATCGGCCAACTGCTCCAGCAGGAACAGCGCGTCCTCGCCGAGCACTTGCTCCGCCGCGTCTCCGGAGAAGCCGCCGGGGAAAACGGACAGGGTGCGCAGCGCCGCCCTCGCGTCCTCGGCGAGCAGGTTCCAGCTCCACTCGACGACCGCGTGCAGGGTGCGGTGGCGTTCCGGTACGTCCCGTGCCCCGCCGCGCAGCAGCGCGAACCGGTCGCCGAGGCGACGGGCTATGTCCGGAACCGACAGGACCCGCACCCGCGCCGCCGCCAACTCCACGGCGAGGGGCAGCCCGTCGAGGTGGCGGCACAGCTCGGCCACGGCGTCCGGCGGCAGTTCCACGCCGCTTCTGGCGGCCCTGGCCCGCTGGGTGAACAGCTCGACCGAGGTGGCGAGACCGAGTTCGGGCAGGGCGTACACCGCCTCCGAGGTGAGGCCCAGCGGGGACCGGCTGGTGGCGAGGACCCGCAGGTCCTTCGAGGACGAGACGAGGGCCTGTACGAGGTCGGCGGCGCCCCGGACGACCTGCTCGCAGTTGTCGAGGACCAGCAGCACGGGCCCCGAGCCGAGCACGCCGAGGATCCCGGTCACCGGGTCTCCCGAGGCATGCCCGCCCAGGGCACCGGCGCCGAGCGCGGAGGCGACCTCGGCGGCCACGTCCGTGTCCACGGTGACGCCGGCGAGCGGCACGAAATACACCACGCGCTGCTCGGCCCGCCGGCTCACGGCGTGCCCGAGCCGGGTCTTCCCGAGACCGCCGGGGCCCACGACGGTGACGGCGCGGGAGACGCGCAACAGCCGTTCCACCGACGCGATGTCCTCGTCCCGGCCGAGCAACGGGTTCGGCTCGTGCGGCACACCGTGCCTGGCCACGGGCGCCTCGCCGCGCAGCAACTCCTGCTGTACGGCCTTGAGTCCGGCGCCCGGGTCCGTGCCGAGGTCGTCGCGCAGCTCACGGCGGTACGCCTCGTACCGGGTCAGCGCGGCGGACGGGCCCGCCGTCGCCGCCTCGCCGCGCAGCAGTTCGGCGAGCACCTCCTCGTCGCGCGGATGCGCCACGGCGGCCAGGGCCAGCGGCCCGGCGGCCTCCGCGTGCCGCCCGAGGCGGGCGAGCGCGAGCGCCTGTGCGCGGACGAGCACGTCGCGGACGGGGGCGCGCTCGGCGCGCAACGCGGCCACGGGGTCGTCGGTGTCACCGCCCTCGTCAGGAGTGCCCTCCCACAGGGCGAGGCCGGCCTCGGCGGCGGCCAGCGATCCCGCGCGGTCCCCGGCCCTGGCCCGCTCCGCGCTCGCGGCGGCGTGCAGCAGCAGGGCGGAGCTGTCGACCTGGTCCTCGGCGAGAGCGAGCCGGTATCCGGTCGGTGTGCTGACGATGAGGTCCGCGCCCAGCTGCGCGCGCGCCCTGGACACGAGGACCTGGAGCGCCTTTCCCGGCCGCTCCGGCAGCTCGTCCGGCCACAGCCCCGCGACCAGCCGCTCGGTGCCGCAGCCCGTGCGCAGGTCTCCCGCGAGCAGCGCGAGGAGTCCGCGCAGCCGAGGAGCGGTGACCTCCTGGCTTCGATGGGCGACTCGCGGCAGCAGGGTCAGGTCAATGGTCACCGGTGCAGATTAACCAAGGTCCCGCCCCAGGCGCGCGAGCGGAGACAGCGCGATCACCGCCGGGGACAGCATCATGCCTGCCGCAGTCGCCAGGAGGCTGGTGCGCAGCCCCAACTCCTGGGCGAGGAAGCCGCCGAGCAGAGATCCCAGCGGGCTCAGTCCCATGCCGACGAACGTGATCGTCGCGGCCGCACGACCCTGCATCCCGTGCGGGGTCACGGCCTGCCGGACGGCCATGACGGTGACGTTCACCAACTGCCCGCCGATCCCGAACACGAAGTTGACCGCGAGGAGTACGGGAAGCGTCGTCGCGGACGACCCGTGCAGCGCGGGCACCCACAGGAAAACGCCGTCGCCGAGTGCCGCCGCGACGACCAGCACCGTGCCGTGGCCGAAGCGCCTCGGCAGCCGGGCTGCCAGCATCGCGCCGACGAGCGCCCCCGGACCGGTCGCCGCGAGCGCCAGGCCTACGGCGGTGCCCGACAGGTGCAGTTCGCGCGGGAGGAAGAGCAGATAGACGGTCATCGTCGCCGCGAAGAAGAACTGGAAGGGGGCGGCGGCGAGGCACACGGTACGCAGCGAGGGGTCGCCGACGACGAAGCGCAGGCCCTCATGAATCCGCC
The DNA here is from genome assembly GCF_000716435.1 of Streptomyces xylophagus. Lineage (GTDB taxonomy): Bacteria > Actinomycetota > Actinomycetes > Streptomycetales > Streptomycetaceae > Streptomyces > Streptomyces xylophagus. Next base: position 328,140 of record NZ_JNWO01000001.1, on the reverse strand, counting down.
GCCACACCCGAGGGGGACACTCCAGGCGTGCCGGGACGGATTCGGTCCGCCGGATCCGGCGGACCGACAGGAACGACAGCGCGAAGAAGAGCGCTCCGGAGGCGACAGCGATCGGCGCCGACAGCAGGGTCACCAACGCGCCGCCGAGAGCGGGGCCGCCGATCTGGGCCGCCGACCGGCTGCCCTCCAACACACTGTTGGCACGCACCAGTTGATCGTGCGTCACCAGCCGAACGACAGAGGCCTGGTAGGCCACGTCGAAGTACACGGACAGGGCCCCGGAGGCGGCGACCACCACGAACAACGCGGGCAGGCCGAGCCAGTTGAGCAGTGCGGCCGCCGCTGCGGCCCACAGAACCATCGTCCGGCCGAGGTCCGCCACCAACATCACCGTGCGCGTCCGCCACCTGTCCACCCAGGCACCGACGAAGAGCGAGAGCAACAGAATCGGCGCCTCTCCCGTCGCGCGCAGGGCGCCCAACTCGCCGGAACCGACGTCGAGTGCCAGTACGGCGAAGAGCGGGAGCACCACCAGGCTTGTCTGTTCGCCGAGTTGGGAGGCTGTCTGACCCAGCCAGAGCCGACGGAAGTCATTGTTCGAAGTGGACGGCACAGAGACCCTTTGCGTTGCCGACAACGAGACCCGCGACCCGGCGCGCGAAGGCGCGCCACGGTTCGGGCGGGGAAAGGCTCGCTGTGCCGCAGCATCAAGGGCGGCACGCGATGACGGGCCGATCAAGGCCTACGACGTCAACGCGCGCCCGGACGACCGGGCATCTCTCGGCTCCAACTCCTCGTCGATCACTCGCTGTTCGGACAGTAGCTCGCGGGGCCTGGTACGAAAAGCGATTACTGCTCTCCTCGGAGCCCGCGCACACGCGGCGCCAGCGCAGGCGCCGACGAATTTACTAAGGCAGGTTTATAAAGTAGCCTTAGTACATGAACGACGACCTGGACCCGAACGCGGTCGCCTCGGCGCTGCTGGCGAGCATCGGCGTGCTGGTGCGACGGGCCCGCCAGCAGCCGCTCGAGGGCGGGCTCACGATGCCCGAGCGGACCGCACTGTCGCAGCTGGACCGCGCGGGCCCCACGACCTCCTCGGCGCTGGCCCGGGACGCGCAGATCACCGCGCAGGCCATGGGGGCGACGCTCAGCGCGCTGCGGACCCGCGGCCTGGTGGAACGCCGCCCGGACCCGGACGACGGCCGGCGCGTGGTGCTGTCCGTGACCGACGCGGGCCGGCAGGCGCTGAAGAACAAGCGCAACGCACGGGCCGAACTCCTCGCGCGGGCCCTGACCGGCGGCGCGTTCACCCCGGCGGAGCTGGAGCAACTCGCGGCGGCGGCACCGCTGTTGGAGCGACTGGCCCAGAACATCTGACGTCGACGGAGCCACGAGGAAGCAGACCGATGACAGACCCTTCCAAGACGCGCGCCCCGCGCCGCCCGGCCGCCGACGACCGGTACAAGTGGACGGCGCTGACGAACACGACCGCCGCGGTCTTCATGTCCGCGCTGGACGGCTCCATCGTGCTGATCGCCCTGCCCACGATCTTCCGGGGCATCCACCTGGACCCACTCGCGCCGGGCAACATCGCCTATCTCCTGTGGATGATCATGGGGTACCGGCTGGTCCAGGCCGTACTGGTGGTCACGGTGGGCCGCCTGGGCGACATGTACGGCCGGGTCCGGATCTACAACTCCGGGTTCGCGGTCTTCACCTTCGCCTCGGTCCTGCTGTCCTTCGACCCCGTCGACGGCGGCCACGGAGCGATGTGGCTGATCGCCTGGCGGGTGCTGCAGGCCGTCGGCGGCTCGATGCTGACCGCGAACTCGGCCGCGATCCTGACCGACGCCTTCCCCGAGGAGCAGCGCGGCTTCGCCCTGGGCATCAACCAAGTCGCCGGCCTGGGCGGGATGTTCATCGGCCTGGTCGCCGGCGGGCTGCTGTCGGCCTGGGACTGGCGGGCGGTGTTCTGGGTGAACGTGCCCATTGGCGTGTTCTTCACGGTGTGGGCCTACCGCACCCTGCGCGAGACCGCCAAGCACGACGGCGGCCGCGTCGACTGGTGGGGCAACATCACCTTCGCGGTGGGCCTCAGCGCCACCCTGATCGCGATCACCTTCGGCCTCCAGCCCTACGGCGGCCACACCATGGGCTGGACCAACCCGCTGGTCGACGTGCTCATAGCCGGCGGACTGCTGCTCCTCGCGGCCTTCGTCGTCATCGAGAACCGCGTCTCCGCGCCGATGATCCAGCTGAGCCTCTTCCGCCAACGGGCCTTCACCTTCGGCAACTTGGCGGGCCTGGCCATCTCGATCGGCCGGGGCGGGATGCAGTTCGTGCTGATCATCTGGCTGCAGGGGATCTGGCTCCCGCTGCACGGCTACGACTACGGCGACACCCCGCTGTGGGCCGGCATCTTCATGCTGCCGCTGACGGCGGGCTTCCTCGCGGCGGGCCCGGTGTCCGGCTATCTGTCCGACCGGCTCGGCTCCCGGGGGCTGGCCACCGGCGGCGCTGCGCTGTTCGGCGCCACCTTCCTCGGCCTGATGTGCCTGCCGATCGACTTCGGCTACTGGATCTTCGCGCTGCTGATCGCGCTCAACGGGATAGCCAGCGGGATGTTCGCCTCCCCCAACTCCTCCTCGATCATGGGCAGTGTGCCCGCCCGCTTGCGCGGTGTCGCGTCCGGCATGCGCGCCACCTTCCAGAACTCCGGCACCGCCGTCTCCATCGGCGTGTTCTTCTCCCTCATGATCGCCGGGCTGGCCAGGAGCCTCCCGCACACGCTCACCACCGGACTCCAACAGCAAGGCGTACCGGCCCACTTGGCCGCCCAGGTCGGCGGCCTGCCCCCGGTCTCCTCCCTGTTCGCCGCGCAGTTGGGCGTCAACCCGATCCAACACCTGCTCCAGCCCAGCGGTGTCCTGACCCATCTGACGGCGGCACAGCAACACACCCTCACCGGCAGCGAGTTCTTCCCAACCCTGATATCCGGGCCCTTCCACTCCGGCCTGGTCATCGTGTTCGCCTTCGGCGCCACCCTCGCCTTCCTCGCCGCGCTCGCCTCCCTGCTGCGCGGCGCCGGCACCGGCCCTACGGCCAAGGCTCCAGGGCCGCGCAAGGCCGCCACCGGCGACACCCTGGCACGACCGGACAGGTGAGCCGACGGCCATGCCCCTTCCCCCACCCCCGCAAAGCGGCCGACACCCACAGGAGAAGCAACTCCCATGCCACTGACAACGATCGACCCCGCGCCCGCGCTCGTCGTGGTCGACCTGCAGAAGGGCATCGTCCGGGCCCTCACCGACGATCCGGTCACCGACGCCGTCAAGCAGGCGACCCACCTGACCACCGAGTTCCGGCGGCACGGTCTTCCCGTGGTCCTGGTCAACGTCACGGGACGCGCCCCGGGACGTACAGACACCGGACGGTCCGCGAACACGGCTGCCCCGCCGACCGGTTGGGCCGACCTCATCGACGAACTCGACGTACAGCCGACCGATCACCTGATCACCAAGCGGCGTCGTAGCGCGTTCCACGACACCGGACTCGACACGCTCCTGCGGGACTTGGGCGTCACGCAGGTCGTGCTGTGCGGCATCGCGACGAGCTCGGGCGTCGAGTCGACCGCGCGCTCGGCCTCCGACCACGCCTACCACGTCGTCCTGGCCACCGACGCCATGGGCGATCCCGATCCCGAGGCCCATCGCCACAGCGTCGAGCGCGTCTTCCCCAAGCTCGGCGAGACCGCGACCACCGCCGAGGTCGTCGACATGGTGGAGGCGACGCGATGACCTTGCTCGGCCGCATCCTCCGCAACCGCAGAGCAGGCGAGACCCACACGGCATGGAACCTGCCCACCCTGCAGGGCCCTGAACAACTGACCCTCACCAGCCAGGACTTCGGCGACGGCGACACGATGCCGCTGAAGCACTGCGCGAAGCAGATCGGCGGCGCCGACCTGTCACCCCACCTGGCCTGGACCCCACCCCCACCCGGCACCGCACAACTCCTCCTGGTCGTGGAGGACATCGACGTCCCCATTCCCAGGCCCGCCGTGCACTGCCTCGCCCTGATCGACCCGGCAACCGGGCACCTGGAGCCCGGCGCCCTGGCCGCACGACAGCCCGGCTCCGGGGTGCGGGTGCTCCGTTCCACCATCGGACGGGGCTACCACGGCCCCGCGCCCATCAAGGGCCACGGCCCACACCGCTATGTCTTCCAGCTGTTCGCTCTCGCGGCCGCCGTGGACAGCGGCCCCGGCACCACGCCGGTGGACCGGGCACGGCCCCGCGCCCTGCTGCCCGCGATCACCGCACCCGTCCTCGCACGCGACCGACTGACCGGCGTCTACGAGCGTTGACCCCAACACCCCTCAGCGTGCGACCGGTTCAGTCGACGACCGGTACGGACGGTGCCCCCGGCGGCAGGTTGAACGGTGTGACGACCTGGATCGCCGAGGGCAGCGCCGGACCGTCGTCGGGGAGTGCCTTGTGGGCGCGCATGACGATCTGGCAGGCGCGGCGCATGTCCTGGCGCAGGTCGTGGTGGAGGACCGCGGACAGTCGCCGCTCGCGCAGCAGGCGGGTGTTGTCGTGGTCGAGGTCGTGGGCGATGAACACCGCGCACTCCCGGCCGAGCGTGTCGAAGGCGTCGAGGGTGGCGACGTTGCCGCCGCCCGCCGAGTAGACGGCGACGATGTCCTCGTCCCGTTTCAGTGCCTCCAGGACGAGTTCGTGCTGGGTGGCGTCCAGGCCGTCGCTGTCGGTGACCTCGACCAGGGACCGCCTGGGGTCGGCCAGGCGCATCGCGCTGCGGAAGCCCATCTCGCGTTCCTCCTCGCCGCGGAAGGAACCCCGGCTGATGGTGGTGAGCACGTTGCCGGGCCGCTTGCCCAGCCACTGTCCGAGGAGGTAGGCGGCGGTGGCGCCGGCCGCGCGGTTGTCGATGCCGACGTAGGCCAGGCGGGCGCTGTGCGGCAGGTCGGTCACCAGGGTGACGACGGGGATGCCCGCCGCGACCAGCCGGCCGACGGCGGCGACGATCTCCGGCTCGTCGGGGGCCTTGAGAATCACGCCCTGCGTGCCGCCCTTCGCGATCTTGTCGAGGGTTCCGATCAGTTCGGCGGGCGGGCACGTCTCTCGGAAGTGGAAACGCGAGCGTACGAGAGCGGGGTGCAGGGAGGGCAGTTCGGCTTCGAGTGCCTCCCGTACGGCGGTGGAGAACCGCTCCGGGGTCTGCATCACGATGTCGATCATGAAGGTGCGGCCCCCGAGCCGGACCTGGCTCTGCTGGCGGTCCAGGTCCTTGATGGCTTCCTGGACCTCCCTGATGGTGCTCTCCGTGACGTTGCCCCGCTGATTGAGGACACGGTCGACAGTGGCCGTACTCAACCCGGCCTGGCGGGCGATTTCCCTGATCGGGTACGGATGTCGCATGAGTGATCTCCCGGACCGATGATGCACTTTTGATGTAGCGGTAGGCATTGAATGATGGGTTTGGGTTCTCAAGACTGGCAGAAACGCACCGACAGCGAAAGGACCCCCATGTCTCCCATAACCGCAGGGACGCGGACTTGGTTGACCGAGGCGGACTGCGATCTCGACACGTTCCGCTCGCTCGTGGAGCAGCGCACCGACCCCGCCGACCACCCCTCGGCCGAGCGGATCGAACAGAACGTCCCGCTCTACGACAGCGGCCGGCTCCGTGGTCTCGCGGCCACCGCCGAGGGCCGTCGGGACGTACAGAGCGAACTGGTGCGGGCGCTGCTCGACGGGCCGGGCATCGTGGTCCTCAAGGGCGCCTTCCCGGACGCGACGATCGTCGACCGGGCGTCCGAGGCCTTCCGCGCCCTGATCGCGGAGGAGCGCGCGAGCGGCACGGCCCGCGGCGACCACTTCGCCAAGCCCGGCGCGAACGACCGGGTCTGGAACGCCCTGGACAAGGTGGCCGTACGGGCGCCCGAGGCGTTCGCCGACTACTACGCGAACGACATCCTGGAGCTGATCTCGGAGGCCTGGCTGGGCCCCGCCTACCAGGTCACCTCGCAGGTCAACGTGGTCAACCCGGGCGGCGCGGCGCAGAACGTGCACCGCGACTACCATCTCGGTTTCCTCTCCCAGGAGCAGGCGGCGGCCTATCCCGCGCACGTCCACCGGCTCTCGCCGGTACTGACCCTGCAGGGCGCGGTGGCCCACTGCGACATGCCCGTCGAGTCCGGCCCGACCCTTTACCTGCCGCACTCGCAGAAGTTCGAGCCGGGCTATCTCGCCTGGCGACTCCCGCAGTTCGTCGAGTACTTCGGCGCGAACCACGTCCAACTCCCCCTGGAGAAGGGCGACGCGGTGTTCTTCAACCCCGCGCTCTTCCACGCCGCCGGGCACAACCGCTCCGCCGACATCAAGCGCATGGCCAATCTGTTGCAGATCTCCTCCGCCTTCGGGCGTGCCATGGAGACGGTGGACCGTGAGGCGATGGCGAACGCCCTGTTCCCGGTGCTGCTGAGCCGCAAGGCCGAGGGTGTCTCGGAGGACTGGCTGCGGCGCGTGATCGCCGCCACCGCCGAGGGCTACCCCTTCCCCACCAACCTCGACCTCGACCCGCCGGTCGAGGGTCTCGCCCCGCCCTCGCAGGCGGACACCCTCCGGCAGGCCGTCGCGGAGGACTGGGACCCAGAGCGGCTGCGCCACGAACTGCAGGCCGCCGCCAAGCGCCGCCAGAGCTGAAAAGGACACATCACATTCATGGGACTGCTTGAGGACAGAGTCGTCCTCGTCAACGGGGGCAGCCAGGGCGTGGGCGCCGCGATCGCGCGGGCGACGGTGCGCGAGGGCGCGGTGGTGGTGATCACCGGCCGCCGCACGGAGGTGGGCGAGAAGTTCGCCGCGGACACCGGCACGCACTTCGTCCGGGCCGACCTCGCCGATCCGGTCCAGGCGCGCGACAGCGTCGTACGCACCGTCGAAGCCCACGGCCGCGTCGACTGCCTCGTCAACGCGGCGGGACTGACGTCACGCGGCTCACTGCTGGACACCACCCCGGAACTGTTCGACCAGCACATGGCGATCAACCTGAAGGCCCCCTTCTTCGCCATGCAGGCGGCAGTCGCCGACATGACCACCCGCGAGGCACCCGGAACCATCGTCAACATCGGCTCCAACTGCGCCCACGGCGGACCGCCCTTCCTCGCCCCGTACTCCGCGGCCAAGGCCGGCCTCGCGGGCCTCACCCGCAACGCCGCCCACGCCCACCGCTACGACCGCATCCGCATCAACACCGTCAACATCGGCTGGACCGACACCGAGGGCGAGGACGTCGTCCAGCGGACCTTCCACGGCGCTGGCGACGACTGGCGTGAGAAGGCCGCGCGATCACAGCCGATGGGCAAGCTCGGCCAGCCGGACGAGATCGCCGACTTCGTGGTGTTCCTGCTGTCCGACCGCAGCGGTGTGGTGACCGGCTCGGTGATCGACTGGGACCAGAACGTCCTCGGCGGCCAGGACTGAGCCGGGCGCCGGCAGAAGGAGCACGATTCTCATGCGCACAGGCGCCATGGGACTCGGCCGCATCGACGCCTTCCACGCGGAGACCCTGGCCGGCCTGGACACGGTGGAGTCCATGAAGGACAGCATCGCGGTCGGTCCGGAGGACAAGGTGCCGCTGCGGTCCGTCGAGCCGGGCACGATCTTCCCGGCCGGCACGCAGCACACCTTCTTCATGGACCGGTTCACCGACGCGTGCACTCTGCCCCTCCACGAACACCGCCCGGTACGACGCGAAGAAGTACGCGCATGACGACGGACGAGCCACTGCGGATCGGTGTGCTGGGCGCGGCCCGGATCGCGGAGTTGTCCATCGTGGGGCCGGCCCGGGCGACCGGCCACCGCCTCGTCGCGATGGCCGCACGCGACCGGTCCCGGGCCGAGGCCTTCGCCGCTGCCCACGGCGTGGAGCGGGCGGTCGACTCCTACGCCGACCTCGTCGCCGATCCGGAAGTCGAGGTCGTCTACAACCCGTTGGCCAACAGCCTGCACGGGCCCTGGAACCTGGCCGCGCTCACCGTGTTCATGGAGGGCTTCCACTACCACTACCTGTTCCACCCGGTCGTCCTGCGTCTCCACGAGCTGCTGGACAGCGGGGAGTTGGGCGATCTCCGGCACGTAGACACCATGGTCGCCATGCCCGCACCGCCGGACAGCGACGTACGGTGGTCGCTCCCCTGGCGGGCGGCGCGCTGATGGATCTCGGGTGCTACAGCCTGCACGCCCAGCGGATGCTCGCCCGCTGGGCGGGCGGGGCGCCCCGGCTGGCCGCCGCGCCCGGCGGCGAGAAGGCCGATGCGCCGGGAATCGACGAATGGCTGGACGCGGACCTGGAGTTCCCCAGCGGAGCCACCGGCAGCGCCCGGTGCCACATGGCGCACGACAGCTGGCAGATGAGCTGCCGCGTCGTGGGTTCACGCGGCGAGGCCACGGTAGTGAACTTCGTGCAGCCCCACCTGGACGACCGTGTCGTCGTGCGTACGGCGGCCGGTGAGCGCACCGAGGAACTGGGGCGCCGGTCGTCGTACACCTACCAACTGGAAGCCTTCGCCGCCCACTTGAGGCGCGGTCAGCCGCTAGTGCTGGACGCCGAGGACGCGCTGACCACGATGCGGCTCATCGACGACTGCTACCGAGCGGCGGAGTTCCCGGTCCGACCGAGTACGTCGCTTCCGGAAGTCTGAGGAGAGACACCAGTTGGTGGCGGCACCGGTCCGGTCGAAGCCGTCCATGTTGCTGATGTCGTCGGTCGCCACGTTGCCGGTGACCAGCTTCGTCACCGCGAGGTTCACGCCCTGCAGGGTCAGGAAGCTGCCCAAAGTGACCAGGAAGCTCGGCAGCCCCGTCTTGACGACCATCCATCCGTTGAGGAGACCGATCCCCAGCGACACCAGCAGCGCGACGAACACACCGACCTCGGGCCGGGCCAACAGCCGTATCGCCAGGGGCCGTTCAGAGGTCCGGCCGTCCTGTTCAGGGACCGGCGGCTCCGGCGACGGGAAGTCCGTCGCCGGAGCCGTGATCTGGGACATGGGCGTCACCGCGTTCCCTTCGCGGCGAACTCCGCGACCTTGGCGACGTTGGTCTTGTCGACGAAGGCCGGCCCGGTCAGCACGGGGGCCTGACCGCCGCCGCTGTAGTTGCCGTTCGTCTTGTACAGCCACAGCGAGTCGACCGCCAAGTAGCCCTGGAGGTACGGCTGCTGGTCGATGGCCCACTGGATCTTGCCGGACTTGATGGCGCCGACCGCGTCCTTGTTGAGGTCGAACGTGGCGAGCTTGGCCTTGCTCCCGGCGTCGGCGATGGACTGGATGGCGGTCATCGCGAACGGGGCGCCGAGTGTCGTCACGTAGTCGATGGTCTTGTCCTGCTGGAGCTTGGCCGTGATCGTCGACTTCACCGACGGCATGTCCGTGCCGTTGACGTTGAGGATGTCGGTCTTGCCGGTGAAGGTCTTCTTCACGCCGGCGCAGCGGGCCTCCAGGGCCACCTGTCCCTGTTCCATGATCACGCAGATGGTGTGCTTGGCGCCGGCCTCGTTGAGCCTGCGGCCGAACGCCTCGCCTGCGATGCTCTCGTCCTGGCCGAAGTACTCGAGCAGACCCTGTTTCTTCCAGTCCTGCACCCCGGTGTTGAAGCCGACGACGGGGATGCCTGCCTTCTCCGCCGTGCCCACCACGGACTTCATGGCGTCGGGCTTGGCGAGGGTGACCGCGATGCCGTCGACCTTCTGGTCGATCGCGTTCTGCACCAGGTTCGACTGGTTGGGGCCGTTGGGGTCGCTGGAGTAGACGAGCTTGACGTTGTCCTTCGCGGCGGCGGCCTGGGCGCCCTTGCGGATCGTGTCCCAGAACGTGTCACCGGGGGCCGCATGGGTGATCATCGCGATCGTCATGCGGGGCGTGGTGGCCTTCCCGGCCGAGACACCGGAGGTGTCCTCCGTGGACTGCTTGCCTCCGGAGCTGCTGGAGCAGCCGGCCACAAGCAGTGCGGCGGCTGCGGCCGCCGCGACGACGGGGACGATTCTGCGGGAGCGGGGGTGGGATGTACGGTCCATCTTTCCGGCACCTCACTGTGCTGCGGGGGAAACGGATAAGCGGCTGGCCGAGCGAGGGCTGCGAAATACCTGCCGTTAACACGGCTGTTGCTTATGACGAGATAGAACCGTCACGCCACCCTGGGGTCAACGCTTGTCATGACATCATTTATCCATCACGACAAGGCGTCTGAAATAATTCCTCAACGGCCACCAAAACGTGTCTCGTACATATATATGGAAATGAAAACAGGGGTGGCGGGAGCGACCGTGGTTTCGCTCCCGCCACCCCTGTGGCTTTTCTAGTTCACGAGTGCCGCGGCACTCCGATACGCCGCGGCAGCGGCCTCCCGCACCGGCAGCACGCGGTGCGCGTCGGAGAGGATCTCCACGCCCCAAGGGCCGCGGAAGCCCGCCGTACGGAGCGCGGCGATGATCCCCGGCAGGTCGAACGAGCCCTCTCCGCACAGGCGTCGCCGGTGGACGGTGTCCTCGAAGAGCGTGCCGACGACCTGGCTGTCGGCGTCGTTGAGCTCCACGCCCACGATCCGCGAACCCGGTACGTCCGCCAGTTCGGCCGGTGGCGTATGGGCGCGCTCGGTGTGCCAGACGTCGATGACGATGCCGCCCGCCGGGTGACCGGCGGCCTCGACGAGCCGTAGTCCGTCGTGCACGGTCCTGAGGTTGGACCAGGGCAGCGGCTCCACGCCGAGCCGCGCGCCCACCCCGTCGGCCTGCGCCGCCAGCACCGCGAACTCCTTGGCCCAGACGTCGAGTTCCCAGGGTTCGTCCGCCACGTCGGGGCCGATCTTGAAAGTGCGTGCGCCGAGCGACTCGATGGCTCTCAGCATGCCGACGCGGACGGTGTCCGACGCGACCCGCCGAGGTCCGTCCGCCCACCAGTCCGTCAGCAGCTCCAACTCGACGTGACTGATCCCGTTGTCGGCGAAGAGCGACCTGATCCCGGCCATTCCGTACTCGCGCTCGGCCTCGACCAGGTCCGCGTACAGCAGTCCGAAAGCAGTGAACCCCGCGTCGCGCGCCGCTTCCACCCGGTCCCGCAGATTCAGCGGACTGCGCTGGTCCGCCTCGTCGGGAGCCGCGTCGCCCGCCGTGGTCCAACAAGTGGCCAGAAATTCGTCAGCGGTCATTTCTGTTTCCTGAATTCCTCATGTTCGGAAAAGACGCGGCAGCTGATCACTCCGGCATTCTGAGGTGGCTTTCACACATCGGTCAATCCCTCGGAACACATCAAAAGCACATCAGGCCCGTATGCGGCTACGCGACCCCGCGCAACACCGAGCGCAGATGCTCGGCGCTCGCCCACACGTCCTCGACCGGGCCCTTCGCCTTGGGTTCCTCGGTCAGGATGGTGTCCTGTTCGAGGACGTACCAGCCGTCGTAGCCGCGGGCGCTGAGGTGAGTGACGATGGCCTGGACGTCCACGTCGCCCGCGCCCAGCGGGCGGTACATGCCCTTGCGCACGGCGTCCGTGTAGCTGAGCTGTCCGTCCTGGACCTTGGCGGCGAGGGAGGCGTCCACGTCCTTCATGTGGGTGTGGGCGATGCGCTCGGGCGCCTGGCGGGTGAGTTCGGCGGGGTCGGTGCCGCCGATGAGCAGGTGGCCTGTGTCGAGGCAGAGGGAGATCGCCGAGTGCTCCAGGACGCGTCGGACCTCGTCGCCGTTCTCGATCATCGTGCCGACATGCGGGTGCAGGACGGCGCGTACGCCGCGTTCGGCGGCCAGCGAGGCGAGCCGGTCGAGGTTGGAGAGCAGCAACTTCCAGCCGTCGGCGTCGAGTTCGGGGCGGGAGTCGTAGCCGTCCTGGCCGGTGACGGCCGACAGGACCAGCACTTCCGCCTTCGAGGCGTCGTAGCCCGCCAGGAGCTGTTCGGCCTCGGGCAGCGGGTCGTGGCCGGGCACGTGCAGCAGCAGCGGGGTGAACCCGCCGACGGCGTGCAGGTCGTGGTCGGCGAGCGTCCGGGCCATGGCGTCCGGCTCGGCGGGCAGGAAGCCCTCGGGGCCGAACTCGGTGGCGGCCAGGCCGACCTCGCGCATCTCGTTCAGCACCCGCTCGGGCGTCAACTGGTAACCCCAGCCGGGTACTTCGCACACACCCCAGGAGATGGGAGCGCCGGCGATCCTGTTCAGGGGTGAGGTGGTCATGCTGTGGCCTTTCCGGGGTTCAGTGGGGTTTGGGGGGCCGAGGTCGAGGTCAAGGTCATCGCCCGGCGCGTCATACCCATCAGCTGAGATGCCTGCCATCGGCTTCCGATGAGCAGTTCCGCAGGCGCCATTGCCTTCTCCCTCCAGAAGCCGTCAAGGCCGACCCAGTACTGATCAGCCGACGGCCAGGCCGTTCACACGGGCGCAACGGTAGAGGGAGTGCGGGGCAATGTTGAAGAGCGGAATCCATCATTATCCCGTCATTGCATACATCTTTTTTCCCGCATCCGTACGGATGCGGCTCTGTCGACGGATAGCCTCGCGGCCATGGAGAAGGGGGATTCGGACTCATGGCAGATCGTGTGGTCCCGCCTCGCGTGGTGGCCGCGGAGCGCATCGCCTCCGAGCTGGGCTTCGGGCTGAGCTGCATCCCCGAGGTGGGCAGGTTGCTCCAGGTGACCGCCGCCTCGAAACCTCACGGAGTCGTCGCGGAGAGCGGCACCGGCTCGGGCGTGGGTACCGCCTGGTTGCACAGTGGACTCGGCGCCGGTGCCCGTCTGGTCACCGTGGAACGGGACGAGGAGTTGGCCCGTCGGGCGGCCGGTGTCTTCGCGGACGACGACAGGGTCACCGTACTCACCGGGGACTGGCGGCTGCTCGAGCAGCACGCCCCCTTCGACGTCTTCTTCTGCGACGGCGGAGGCAAGCGCGACGACCCCGAGAGAGTCGTCTCGCTGCTTGCTCCCGGTGGCCTCCTCGTCCTGGACGACTTCACCCCGTCGCCCCACTGGCCGCCCCGGTTCGGCGACGAGGTGGACGAGCTGCGCCTGTTCTACCTCACTCATCCCGCCCTCGATGCCACCGAGATCCTCACCACACCGGCCAGTTCAGCGGTGGTTGCGGCACGCCACCTTCATCAGGGCTGACGCGGCTGCTTCAGGAACAGCGCCAGTCCGGCCAGGAGACGGTCGACGTCCTCGGCGCTGGTGTAGGGGGCAAGGCCGATACGCAGTCCGCCGGAGTCGCCCAGGCCGAGTCGGCGGGAGGCTTCGATGGCGTAGAAGGCGCCTGCCGGCGCGTGCACGTTGCGTTCGGCCAGGAAGCGGGAGGCGTCCTGTGTGCCGTGCGTACCGAAGGACTCGTCGACGGTGAGCAGCACGGTGGGCGTGCGGTCGGCCGCCTTCGAGTGGACGGTGATCCCGTCCAGGCCGGCGAGTCCCTGGTCGATGCGCGTCCGCAGCGTTTCCTCGTGCCGGTGAAGTGCGGCGAGACCGGCACTCAGGCGCTCGCGGCGGCTGCCGGTGGCGTCCGTGTCGAGGCCGGCGAGGACGTCGACGGCGGCGCTGGTGCCCGCGAGCAACTCGTAGGGCAGGGTGCCGAGTTCGAAGCGTTCGGGCACCTCGTCGGAGGACGGCAGGATTTTGTCCGGCCGCAGGGTGGCGAGCAGTTCGGGCCGGGCGGCGAGGACGCCGTGGTGCGGGCCGAGGAACTTGTACGGCGAGCAGACGTAGAAGTCCGCGCCGAGTTGCCCGATGTCGACCAGGGCGTGCGCCGTGTAGTGGACGCCGTCGACGTGGACCAGGGCACCGGCTTCGTGGGCCAGGCGGGACATCTCGGTGATCGCGGGCCGGGTGCCGATCAGGTTGGAGGCGGCGGTGACGGCGACGAGCCGGGTGCGGTCTGACAGGGCGGCGCGGAGGTGGTCGAGGGTGAGTTCGCCGGTCGCGGGGTCGAAGTCCGCCCAGCGGACAGTGGCGCCGACCCGCTCGACGGCCTGGATCCAAGGGCGGATGTTGGCGTCGTGGTCGAGGCGGGTGACGACGACCTCGTCTCCGGGCGACCAGGTCGAGGCGAGGGTGCGGGCGAAGTCGTAGGTGAGCTGGGTGGCACTGCGGCCGAAGACGATCCCCGAGGGCTGCGCGCCCAGGAGGTCGGCCATGGCCGCGCGGGCTCCGGTGACGATGGTGTCGGCGTTGCGCTCCCCCGCGGTCACCTGGCCGCGGTTGGACAAGGGGTTCGCCAGCGCCTGTGTGACGGCCTCGATCACCGGTCGGGGGGTCTGGGTGCCGCCGGGACCGTCGAAGTGGGCGGTCCCGGCGCTCAGGGCGGGGAACAGGGCGCGCAGGGCGGTGATGTCGTAGACCACGGAAGTGAGCTCCTGTCGGTGCCGTGTGCGGGCCGTGGGGCCCCGGGTGTCCAGGACGATCATCGGACATCGAGGGGGTTCGGGGCAGTGGGCGGCGGTCGGTGTCCCGTGCGACGCGGATATCGGCGGGCGCCGGACAGGGCTCAGGCGCCTCGGCATCCCGTCCGACACGGGCTGCACCTCACCGGGACCTCACCGTCCCGCCCGCCGCGGCAACAGTCCGATCTCTTGCGCCCGCAGCACCGTGCTCACGCGATCACGCGTCCCCAGCTTCCGGTACAGGCTCTCGACGTGCTTGTGCACCGTGCGTACGGAGATGCCCAGGCGGTGGGCGATGGCGGCAGCCGTGAGGGCGTCGGCGAGCAGGAGGAGGACGGTGATCTGGCGCGGTGTGAGCCGGGAGTCCGCCGTCGCCTCGGCCGCCTCAGGTGGTGCCGTGGTCGCGCGCCACTGTTCGAGGAGTTGCCGCTGCTGTTCCACGCCGGCCAGCAGGGGCTGCATCTGCTCGGCGACCCGGACGTGGTCCTCGGTGAAGTCGGCGCCCGCTCGGTAGACCATGCAGCCGGTGACCGGGGTGGTCGTGCCCGGCAGCGGGATCGCCAGGACGTGGTCGGCGTCCAGCAACCGGCTGATCGTGCCCGCCGTCCTGCTGCGCGCCCATCCCTTCCCGGCCATCCGGTGCGCGGTCCCGGGGCGGCGGACGGCACCGGCCGTGGCGTAGTGGTCGGCGAAGGGATAGCCCCGGCGCAGCACCGTCATCGTCTCGTCCCCGATGCCGTCGGTCCGCCCGAAGTGCGCCGCGGCGGCGGGCGAGAGACCCATCGCGCCGGTCCGGTCCGTCCATTCGCCGAGCTTGTAGATCAGCGCCTCTCCCCCGCACAGGCCGGGCAGGGCCGCTGCGACCATCGGCCACAGCCGCTCGGGGTCCCGTTCGTGCAGCGCCGCCACCGCAACCGCCAGCATGCGTTCGTACGCCCCGGCCGGCCCGCCCGCCATGCGCCCTCACGATCCCCGCGTGTGTCACTTTCACTTACGCACCTGCGTACGTACTTCTCCCCATACCACCACGGTCACGACACCCGGCAAACTTCACAGCGTTCCGTCGACGCCTTCGACCGTGAGGATCAAGGGAGTTGACGGTACGGATCCGCCTGCGCGGGGGACAGGCGGATTTCGGACGTCGTGGGTCAGACACCCGGGACGGGAAACAGCAGGCAGCTGCTCGTGGCGTGCGCGAGCAGCCGGTCCTTCTCGTCGAACAGTTCGGCCTGGGCGAGCGCGGTGCGCCGTCCGCCGTTGAGGACGCTGCCGACGGCGCGGATCCGGCCAGTGTCGGCGGTGACCGGGCGCAGGAACTTCACGTTCAGGTCGAGCGACGTGTACCCCATGCCCTGCGGCAGCGTGGACTGCACCGCGCAGCCGGCCGCCGAGTCGAGCAGGGTGGCGAAGACTCCGCCGTGCACGCTGCCGATGGGGTTGTAGTGCTCCTCCCCCGGTATCAGGGAGAACACCGCGCGCCCGAACTCCACCTCGTCGACGGTGAAGTTCAGCGTGGCGCCGATGGGCGCTGCGGGGAGCCGGCCACCGAGCACTTCCCGGAGGAATTCCAGCCCCGTGGTCCGTCCTACGGCGGCTGCCGAGATCCCCGGGTCCTCCCACTCGTACGTGCGTGACCGTCCCATGCTGCGCTACCTCCTGGCTGGCTTCTTCCATGAAAGCTAGATGGGGCGACAGCTGACTGTCAATGACAGAGCCAGGTGGCTATGGTGGCGGCATGGAATGGCTCGACGTGAGCACGGAGAACTGTCCGGTCCAGAGCACGCTCGATCTCGTCGGCGAGAAATGGACGCTGCTGATCCTGCGGGACGCCTTCATCAGGGTCCGCCGTTTCGACGACTTCCGGCGCCATATCGGGCTCTCGGACGCGGTGCTCGCCGACCGGCTCCGCAAGCTGGTCGCGGCCGGCATCCTGACGACCGTGCCCTACCAGCAGGCGGGAAGCCGGACCCGGCACGAGTACCGGCTCACCGGCAAGGGCCGCGATCTGTGGCCCATCCTCATGGCCCTGCGGCAGTGGGGCGAGGCGTATGCCGGCGACCCCGACGGTCAGGTCCTGGACGTCCGGCACACCGCGTGCGGTGCGCCGGTCCGTGTGGTGGTGGAGTGCGACGGGCCGCACGGCGCACTCGCACCGACCGAGGTGACGGCCGTACCCGGTCCCGCGGCCCGTCCCGTACGAAGTCCGCTACCGGACTGAGTGCTTGGGCGACGCGGAGCCGACCGTGAGCGAGGTGCCGTCGCCCCGATGGACGGTGGCGGTGGGGAACAGCGGTGCGCTGCGCGCGAGTTGGGCGGTGCCGGGGACCTCTGGGTACAGGCCGAGGCTCGCCCACACCGCCCAGGACGACATGGCGCCGAGGTCGTCGTTGCCGACGAGTCCGCCCGGGGCGTCGCTGAACAGCGTGGACAGGGCGCGTTGGGCCACGGCCCCGGCGCGGTCCGTGTGGCCGACGTGGGTGTACGCCCAAGGGGTGCCGAAGGAGGGTTCGTTGCCGAGGTAGGCGTAGGGCTCTCCGGCGCCGGCGTTGAGGCTGGAGAAGAACGTGTCGAGGCGGGCGGTGACGGCGGCGTCGCCGCCCATCGCGGTGAACAGCCCGGGCAGGTCCTGCGGCACCATCCAGGTGTACTGGGCGGCGTTGCCCTCCACGTACTCCGTCTTCTGGGCCGGGGTGAAGGCCGGCCAGGTGCCGTCGGCGGCGCGCGGCTGGAGGTAGCCGGTGGCGGGGTTGAAGAGGTTGCGCCAGTTCCCGGAGGCGCGCAGCAGCGTGGCGTACGCGGCCGAATCGCCCAGCCTGTGGGCGAGTTGGGCGAGCGCGTAGTCGGCGACGGCGTATTCGAGGGTGGTGGAGACCGAACCCCAGACGCCCTTGGTGCCGGCGGGGACGTAGCCGAGGGTGTCGTACTGCTGGTGTCCGGGGCGCTGGCGGTCGTCCTGGCGGTCCGCGAGGGCCGTGCGCAGCAGGGTGGCGGCGTCGAAGTCGGTGCCGCCGAAGGCGTGGATCGCGGACGCGATGGCGGGCAGCGGGTCGCCGACCATGACGCTGCTGCCGCCGTTCGCGAGGGTCCAGCGGTCGAAGTAGCCTGCCTGGAGGCCCTGGTTGAGGACGGACTGCGCGATGTCGGAGGCCTCGCGCGGGGCGAGCAGCGCCAGGAGCTGGACCTGGCAGCGGTAGACGTCCCAGCCGGAGAAGTCGGCGTACTGGACGTGCCCGGCGCGGGTGCGGTGGACGAGCCCGTCCATGCCGGTGTAGCGGCCGTCGGTGTCACTGAAGACGCTGGGGTGCAGGAGGGCGTGGTAAAGGGCGGTGTAGAAGACACGGCGCTGGGCGTCCGTGCCGCCCCCGACGGTGATGCGGTTGAGCCACTGGTTCCAGTCGGCGCGCACGGCCTGCTGGATCGTGTCGTACGACCGTGCTTCCTGCTCGGTGAGCGCGTTGCGGCGGGCGCCCTCGACGTCGACGAAGGACACGCCGACCCGGGCGGTCACCGTGCGCACGTCGGGGGCGAAGGTGACCATGGCCGCGCCCGCCTTGCCGTCGGGGTGGGAGCTCTGGGCGAAGGGCTGGTCGAAGGTGGCGTGGAAGTAGAGCCGGTACCGGTTCTTGGACTTGCAGAAGGCACCGCTGTCGCTGTACCCGGACAGCGTGTCGGTACCGATGTCGACCGATCCGGTGGCCGCCGTGAACGCCTTGGCGGCGTCGATGCTCAGCGCGGCGGGGCGGGTGTCGGTCGCCGGGTAGGTGAAGCGGGCGATGCCCGAGCGCTGGGTGGTGGTCAGGTCGGTGCCGATGCCGTTGTCGAAGGTGACCTGGTAACTGCCGGGCGCCGCCTGCTCGTTGGCGTGCGAGAACGTCGCGTACGCCGGCGGTGCGGTCTCCTGCGTGGGCATGAAGGGCACGTTGCCGTATGCGGCGCAGCCGGCTCCGGAGATGTGCGTGAGGCTGAAGCCGCGGATGCGGTTGTCGCCGTAGGAGTATCCGCCGTGCTGGTACGTCACGGTGTCGGGGCTCCACTGCACCCCGCCGAGCGGCGCCGAGGCCCCGGGGAACGTGTTGCCCGCGCCGCCGCCGTGCCCGAAGTCGGGGCCGCCGGGGGCGGTGCCGACGAACGGGTTTACGTACCGCGCGAGGTCGTCGACGGCCCGGGGCCGGGGCGTCCCGTCCGCCCGGACCGGGGCGGCGGCCACTCCGGTCGCCACGAGCACCGAGGCCGCCAGCACGGCCCGAACCAGGGGAAGTCGCACCACGTTTCTCCAGCCAGACAGGGAACCCGCCGCCCGCGCGACGCCGGACCGCGAGTGTCCCCAACGCGGCCTCCGCTCCCGTGCCGCCACACCGTCCGGGCGCGAGGACCAGCCGGTCGGGTCAGCACTCCCCCGCGTGTCGCAGTCGGTGACGGGGGCGGGCGTGGGCCCGCAGAGAAAGCAGGTGAGGACCAGGAGCGGAAGATGATGAGGTGGCACGGTGACAGACCACGACGAGGCAAGGACACTCCGACCGTTGACCCTGGCCTGGGTGAGCCGGCAGTTGAGCTCGGGCGAACGGATCGTCAGGACCGAGCCGCTGCACGGCGGCATCACCGCCGAGATGCGGCGACTGACTGTTGGTACAGGGGACGGAGGCGCCCGCGCCCTGGTCCTGCGAAGCTTCGTCCAGCCGTACTTCGTGAAGCGCGGCGAGGGCATGCTGACCCGCGAGGCCGACGCCCTCGCTCTGCTCGCGCGGACCGATGTACCGGCTCTCGGACCGGTCGCGGTGGATCCGACCGCCGCGCACTGTGAGTTCCCCTCGCTCCTGATGACCCATCTGCCAGGCCGCACGGTCCTCGACGACGAGGGGCTGGAGGCACGTGTCCCCCTCCTAGCCCGTCAACTCGTGGCGATCCACGCGCTCCGCCCCGCCGACCGGCCCCCGCAGTACCAGGCATGGACGACCGCCGACGCCGTCGTCCCTCCCCACGGCGCCGACGCGGCGGCATGGACCGCGGCGACCGACGTGATCCGCAAACACGCGCCGGCCTTCGAAGGCCGGTTCCTGCACCGGGACTTCCACCCCGGCAACGTGCTGTTCGACCTGTCGCCCCACAGCGCGGCGAGCCCCCGGATCACCGGGGTCGTCGACTGGGTGCAGACCTCCTGGGGCCCGGCGGACCTCGATGTGGCGCACTGCTCCACCAACCTCGCACTGCTGCACGGCCCGGCCTGGGGCCTGCGGTTCGCCGAGGCGTACGAGGAGGCCGGCGGGGTCCTGGCGTCGGCGGCGAGCGAGCGGTTGTACTGGCGGCTGTTGGACGCGCTGGCATTCGCGGGAGGTGTGGCGCCCGTGGTCCGGCCGTGGCAGGAGGCGGGGAGGGTGGAGCTGACGACGCAGACCGTGGAGAAGCGGCTGGACGCCTACGTCATCTCCCTGTTGGACGCGTTGAGTTGAGTGGGCGTACGCGCTGACACAGTGCGCCGGCGCCCCGCAGCGGTGACGGCGTACCTGGGGAGGATCGGGTTCCTGGAAAGCCGTCGGACTTCGGTGACATCGCGCCACGCACAGACCGTTTCCCGGCCGACGCCGTCTGTCTCGACCATGCCGCCCTCGTAGATGCCCCTCAGCTCACCGAGCCCGGCCTA
Organism: Streptomyces xylophagus; assembly: GCF_000716435.1. Lineage (GTDB taxonomy): Bacteria > Actinomycetota > Actinomycetes > Streptomycetales > Streptomycetaceae > Streptomyces > Streptomyces xylophagus. The sequence continues at coordinate 308,068 of NZ_JNWO01000001.1, read as the reverse complement.
CGACGGGTACGCGGCAGGCGAGTTGTCGGTGGAGGCGCCACGCGACTTTGCGGGGCGCCGATGTGCGCACCAGGGATGCGGATCGGACAGGTCCTCGGTCACAGTGGACGTACTCGGTCGAGGGGGAAGCCGTGGCGGGGGAAGAAAGACCGATGTCGCAATCCGGTCCGTTCGAGCTGGAAACCGTCGTGGTGGGGCAGCCGAAGCGTTCGTGGTGGCGCAGATACAGGGGTCCCGCGCTGGCCGTGTCCACCGTGGAAGGGACTCAGCTCGCCCTGGTGACGCACACCGACGACACGGACTCCCTCCTCACGGATACGTCCGGCAGGTCCCTCGTCCGCATCGAGAGGCATGCCCGGTACGGGCAGTTGGGGCCGGTGCGGTTCCGCTTCACCGATGTCACGGACCGGGAGATCGGCACCGCCGGTACCCGTGGACTCGTCAAGAGCCGGCAACTGAGCCTCCGGACGGAGCGGGGACGCCAACTCCTCCTCACAAAGGGGGGTTACACCTCCATCGAATGGCAACTCACGGAGACCGACCCGGAGCAGAGCCCTGCGCCTGAAATTCTCGGCCGGGTCACGGTGAGCACCATCGACGCGTGGATGGGCTTGCAGCAGTACGTCGTCGAGACCGACGCCCGCCTGGACGCCTCCGAACGGCGCACCCTCGTCGCCTCGGTCGTCTGCCTGCACCTGGTCCGCCGGCCTCCGGGCGACAGTTCCGCGCCCGCGTGAGATGTGCCGTGGTGCTGTGCCTACTGTTCCGCCAACCCGGCCAGTTCCGAGTCGAACAGCATCGCCGGGTCGAACCCCATGCCCGTGAAGTGGCCCGCCAGTTCCAGGGACAGGACGCCGTGAAGGCGGGTCCAGAAGGTCAGGGCGCGGTGGAGGGCCGCGGGTGGGGCGGGGTGGTCGCCCGCCCAGTGCCGGTGGGCTCCCAGGTCGACTTCGAACGGTGTCGTAGGACCGTCCGTGGGCAGACCCGTGCTGGCGTCCAGCAGGATCGTCATGATCTCGGACGCGATCCCGGTGATGTCTTCGGGCGCGTGATAGCCGGGCACGGGTGTCCCGTAGATGAGGAAGTAGCGCTGAGGATCGTCGAGGGCCCAGCCGCGCAGGGCGTGGGCCAGGCCGGGTAGGTCGGTGCCGGACTCGGCGGTCGTGCGGAAGGTGTCGGCGAGGCTTCGGTACGCGTCCCGGATGAGCTCGGTGATCAGGTCGTCGCGGCTGGCGAAGTACCGGTAGAGGGCGGGCCCGCTCATGCCCATGCGCTTGGCGATCGCGTTGAGGGAGAGCGCGGAGGCGCCCGCTGTCGCGATCTGCTCGCGCGCGTGTTCCTTGACCTCCGTGCGCACCTGGTCGCGGTAGCGCTCACGTGGGGTCTTCGTGCCCGTTTCCGTCATGACCAGCCGCCTTCCACCCACACAGGACTACATACTCAAGCTTCAGTTAGAAGCTATCACGATTGCACTTGACGACCCCTTCTAGCGTGAGTTACAACTTATAACGAACGCGAAAGCACATAGCTCACCGCGGATCGCAGCGGACACCAGCGGAGGTCGCCATGAACACCACGGACAGCACCGACAACACCACCGACGCACTCGTCGAGGTCGTCCTGCCGGGCAAGGTCGAGCCGGAGGGCCTGGAGGTCCGGCACGGAGCCGTCCCCGTCGCGGGCCTCGGCCAGGTCGTGATCCGGATGGAGGCGACCGGCATCTCCTTCGCCGAGCAGCAGATGCGGCGCGGCAAGTACTACGACCAGCCGCCCTTCCCCTTCGTCCCCGGCTACGACCTGGTCGGCACCGTCCTCACCACCGGCGCGGGCGTGGAGCCCGGCCTGGTCGGCACCCGGGTGGCCGCGCTGGTCAAGGTCGGCGGCTGGGCCAGCCATGTGCTCGTCGACGCGGCCGACGTGGTGCCGGTGCCCGAGGGCATCGGCGCGGCCGAGGCCGAGACCGTGGTCGTCAACGGCATCACCGCCTGGCAGATGCTGCACCGCAAGGCCCGCATCCGCGCCGGCCAGACGATCCTGGTGCACGGCGCGAACGGCGGCGTCGGCACCGTCCTGGTCCAACTCGCCCACGCGGCGGGCGTGCACGTGATCGGCACCGCCTCGCCGCGCCACCACGACACGCTGCGCGACCAGGGCGTCGAGCCCATCGACTACCGCACCCCGGACCTCACCGCACAGGTCCGCGCACTCGCCCCTCGCGGGGTGGACGCCGTCTTCGACCACGTCGGCGGCCCCGGCATCGTCCAGTCCTGGCACCTCCTCGCACCGGGCGGCACGCTCGTCTCCTACGGCAGCGCCTCCACCCGCGACGACGAGGGCTCGAAGCAGCTGCCCGTACTCAAGCTGCTGGGCCGCGTCTGGACGTGGAACGCGCTGCCCAACGGCCGCCACGCCTACTTCTTCAACGTCTGGGCCGGCCGCGCCCTGAGCAAGAACCGGTTCCGCGCCCAGTTGCGCGCCGACCTCACCCAGGTCTTCGCGGCCCTCCAGCGCGACGAGGTCAAGCCCCAGATCGCCGCCCGACTGCCGCTCGCCCGCGTCGCCGACGCCATGCGCCTGGCCGAGTCGGGCACGGTCGCCGGCAAGGTCGTGCTGACGCCGTAGTCACGACCGCTCCCCCTTTCTCCCTCTCCACGAATCGCGAGGACCCACCATGATCACCGCCCCTCCCGTCCGGCGTCACCGCGCGCGGCTGCTCGTCCCTGCGGCGCTCGTCCTCCTGGCCTGTACGGCCACGACCGCCACCGCTTCGGACGCCTCACCGAAGACCACTGCGGCAACGACCACGACCGACCGGAATCACCAGCAGGGCAAGCAGCAGCCCAAGGCCATGCTCGACAACTGGCTCCGCCTATGGAACGGCGACTACGACCGGGCGCCCGGCATCATCTCCCCCGCCTTCCGCGTCCACGCCGCCCTGCTCGACGGCGGTGACGGCAGCGCCATCCGGGGTGTCGACGGACTGGTCGCATGGATAGCCCAGACACGCGCCGCGTTCCCGGACCTCCGGTTCACCGAGCAGGTGGCTCCACTGATCGACGGCCACTACGCCTCCGTGCGCTGGACGGCCACCGGCACCTACGCCGGCGGCTTCCCCGGTGCCAAGGCCGAGCCCGGGACCCTGATCACGTTCACCGGCACCGACACACTCCGGATGCGCGACGGCAGGTTCGTGGAGTACTGGGTCAACACCGACACCCTCCAACTGCTCACCCAGCTCAAGGTGTTGTGACGACCGCGCCGCCGTCAGGCGCCCCACGCCTCGACATGCGCGAGCACATAGTCGGCCAGCTCGGCCGGTTGCAGGTTGAGCGCCGCCACGGCCGGCCGGCTCAGCTCGACCCTGACCGGTTCGAAGTCCCCCGTGTCGGGGTCGTCGAGTTCCGGACCGTGGCGGCGTTCCAGGTCCATGTCCAGCAGGTCGGCGAGGAAGTAGTGCTGTACGACGGTGGTCGTCCCGCGCGGCTCGGTCAGGGTGAGGAACTCGGTGGCGGGGCCGATCGTGGCACCGATCTCCTCCATGGCCTCGCGGCGCAGCGCCGCTTCGAGGTCCGCGTCCTCGGGCTCGACGCTCCCGCCGACGGTCGTGCAGTAAGGGTCACCGCCCGGCCAGCCCCGCCTCAGAAACACCAGATGACCGTCGTCGAGCAGCACGACACGCGCCTTGTGACGAACCCTCATGGGCCCGAGCCTAGGGGACGAGCCTCCAGTCCTGCGAGCCGTCCGTCGCCGCGTTCTGCAGGGTCAGCGGTGCCCCGTCGGCCGTACCGGTCAGAAACAGACCGGTGTTCTTGACCGACTGGAACTCGTAGAACCCGTCGCCGGTCTTGATCAGGTTCCAGCTGCCGGTGGAGCTGTTGTCGACCCACTGGCCGATCCGCTGCCCGGCCGTCGCGTTACCCGTCCAGATCGCCGCCGCCCGGCCGCCCGACTTGTTCAACAGGGTCACTCCCCCGTTCGGCTCGGTCACCACGTGCCAGTACTGGGTGTCCGGATCCGAGGCGGAGCCGCGGTCCTCCAGGACGACATCGGGAACGTCCCCGTTGCCGATGTTCGCGTCGTTCGTCCTGCCACCGGTGCCGATCACCTGGCCGGTCTTCCGGTTCACCAACTGACGGTAGGCGCCGCTCGATTGGCCGAGGTCGACCTCGGCGTAGGCGATCGTCGAGGTGCCCTGGTTATTGAGGATCGCGATCCGTCCGGTGCCGTCGACGTACTGCAGGTCGCGGCTGTAGCCGGCCCGCGAGGTCGTCTGGTACTCCTTCCAGACTCCGTCGCTACGACCGCTCTGGTTGACCCAGACGTTGCCGCTGCCCGCCGCGTTGTAGACCAGGCGTCCCCCGGGCAGCCGGACGACGACCGGACTGCCGCCCGTCGCGAGCGCGTGGGAGCCGGTGTCGACGGGCAGCAAGGTGACGGCGTCGCCGGTGGTGGAACTCCGGTAGAACGTCAGCGGGTTGTCGGCGAGCACGTACCGGACGTTGGCTCCGCCGCCCCAATACTCGTATGTGAGAAGCCACTTGCCGTCCGTGGTCCGGACGACGTTCGTCATGCCCGGCCGCCCGCCCCCGATCTCCGTCTTGCCGTCCCCCATGTTCTGGGTCAGCCCCGCGATGTCGACGACGGGTTCGCTCCACTGGGCACTACGCCCGTCCCAGGTCCGGTGGGCGAGGATCTGGCCGTGCGAGTCCGTCGCGGTGTCGTTGGCGGGGTCGAGCGTCGCGACATCCGTGGTCGCGTCGAAGCCGGTGTAGTCGTTCTCGTCGGAGTAGTAGCAGACCAGTTGGCCCTTGTAGACCATCAGGTACGGCTCCCAGACGGGGTCCACCTGCCGGTCCGTGTTCGCGCTGGCGACGTTCTGGCCGATCGCGCCCGCGCTGCCGCCCTGCCAACCGCCCGTCGCGATGACGTTGACGACCTTCCACGACGCGCCCTGGTCGGTGCTGGAGTACAGCGCGATGGCGAGGTCACTGCGGTCACCGTCGTTGGAGGGCGTCCAGTTCGGGTCCGCCGCCTTGTGCTCCTTGTAGTACTGGTCGTCGCCCGACACGACGCTCGCCAGGAGTAGGGTGCCCCGCTTCAGTTTCCCGACGTTCTGCGGCAGCGTGTAGAGGTAGGGGTTGGTCCAATTGCTCGTGTACTTGGCGTACTTGGGATCCTTGGAGAGGTACGCGGGAGCCTTGACCTCGGACAGCGGCTGCCAGCTCGTTCCGTGGTCGTCGCTCTTGTAGACCGGGAGCGTCTGCCCGTCGGCGCTGCCTGTCGCCGACACAACGGTGGACTTCTCGAACGACGCGACCAGGCGTCCGCTCGGCAACTGCGCGGACTTCGGGTAGACGGCGCAGTTGCCCCGACCCTTCAAGCACGGTTCGCTGCCGAGCTGATAGAGGATTCCGCCCGTCGGGTTGTACGCCTGCGCGCTGGTCGCCATGGGTATCGCCAGCATCGCGGCGGCCCCGACGAACGTGCCCAACGCCTGCATTGCTCTGCTTCTTTGCACAGCTACTCCTTCGAGTCCTTCGGGGCGACGAGTACGCGGACATCCCACGGGCCGAGATCAAGCACCGTGCCGGCGGGGAGGGACGTACCGTCCAGGGCGTCGGTGAGGTCGACCGGCACCGCCGAACGGGCGGGCTCCCAGCTCCAGTTGTGGACGATGTGCACCCGACGCCCGTCGGGCGAGGTACCGGTCGTCGCCGTGACGGACGCCGGCAGATCGCCCCACCCGCTGCGGGCGGCCGGCGCCAGCCACTCGGCCAGTGCGCGGGCGAGGCCGCGACCGGGGACGGTACCGACGTACGTGACCCGGCCCTCCCCGTGACGGCGGGTCGTCACGGCGGGCCAGCGGCCGAAGTGCGGGTGCTCGTACGTCGCGAGGATCTCGGCGTCGGTGACCGTCAGGCCGTCCGCCCAGTGCGTCGCCGTCGCGGTCTCCGGCAACGGGAGAGGACTGCCGGGCACGGGCCGGACGGGCACGGCGCCGGTGAGGTTGCTGAATTCGTCGTACGACACTCCCGCGGCGTCGGTGAGACGGGCGGGCGCCGACTCCTGCCGGGCCCGTGCCTCGAGGTCGGCGTAGCCGGTGCGGGGGCCGAGGACCAGGTGGCCGCCGGCCTGCGCGTAGGCGGCGAACCAGTCGAGTGTGGTGTCGTCGGCGAGGTACAGGGCGGGGACCACGAGGACGGGGTGGCGGCGGGCGGCCTCTTCGGGGGCCATGCCGTCGCGTTCGCCACTCGGGTCGTGCAGTTGGCGGGCGTGGACGACGCGGACCTGCCGTCCCGCGTCGAACGCGCCGCGGTAGAACGGGTCGAGGATGCGGTGGTAGGCGGCCTGGTCCGGTTCGCCGTCCGGGGTGGCGAGGGGCGGGTGCTTCTGCATCAGCCACTTGCTGGGAGTGGAGTAGACGAGGGTGATGTCCGCGTCCGGTTCGAGTCCCGCGACGAGCGGTCCCGCTGCCTCGAACTCCGCTCCCAGCCGGGCGAGTTCGGCGTAGGTACGGCCCGGTCGGCCGCTGTGCGGGAGGACTCCGCCCCAGTAGGTCTCCGCGCCGAAACGCAGGGTCTGCCACTGCCAGTACTCGATCATGCGGGCCCCGCGGCCGACGAGAGCCCAGGCGGCCTGGCGCCACTGGCCGTCGTAGGCGGGGCGGTTGTCCCAGGCGAAGCCGATGGAGGAGGCGTTGGTCTCGGTGACCAGGAACGGCTCCTGCCGGGAGGAGAACATCCAGTCGGCGGTCTGGTAGAGCGACCAGACGCCGGTGGTCTTCCACTTCTGCTCGTGGGTGTCCGGGGTCGGGTCGGGCAGGAGCAGGCCGTCCTGCATGTCGTAGTACGGGTTGCCGGTGGCGATGTCGAGGCGGTCGGTCAGCTCGTCGTCCTCGACCGCCGGGCGGGTGTAGGAGATACAGGTGGTGACGAAGTGCTCGGGGCGGGCGTACTCGCGGACGATGTCGGCCTGCCAGCCGATGAACTCGGTGCACTGGCGGGCCTGGAACTCCCGCCAGGCGACGTCGTACTGGGGCTGGACGTTGCCGTCGGGCGTCCACAGGTCGGCCCAGGTGGACAGGCGGTGGGACCAATAGACCAGGCCCCATTCGCGGTTGAGGGTCTCGACGTCCCCGTACGTGGCGCGCAGGTGATCCGTGAAGCGCTGGAAGACGCCGTGGTTGTGGAAGAGCTCCAGGCCCGGTTCGTTGTCGACCTGGAAGCCGATGACCGCTGGGTGGTCGGCGTACCGCGCGACGATCCTGCGGATGATCCGCTCGGCGTGGAAGCGGAACGCGGGGTGGGTGAAGTCGACTTCCTGCCGGGCGCCCCAGCCGATGCGCTCGCCGGTGCGCCGCTCGCCGGTGATCTCCGGGTACTGGCGGGCCAGCCACGGCGGTACGGCGTAGGTGGGGGTGCCGAGGATGACGGAGATGCCGCGTTCGTGCGCGCCGTCCAACACCGGTCGCAGCCAGTCGAGTTCGAAGCGGCCGTTCTCGGGTTCCCAGGTCGACCAGACCGACTCGCCGATCCGGATCACGGTGAAGTGCGCCTCGGCCATCAGGTCGAGGTCGGTCTTGAGCTGCTCGTCGGACCGTACGTCCGGGCCGTAGGCGGGGTGGTACTCGTGATAGTAGGCGGCGCCGAACAGAACGCGGGCGGGCAGATCCGCCATGGACAAACCTCCGGAACGCAGGCGGTGTTGGGGGGATGCGGGGTGGGGGTCACTGCTTGACGCCGCCGGTCGCCAGGCCGCTCTGCCAGTACCGCTGAAGCAGCAGGAAGGCGATGACGAGCGGAATGATCGAGATCATGGACCCGGTGACGACGAGGGCGAGCATGTCGCTGCTGGCTCCGGCGCCACCGTTCTGCGCCTGGGCGGCCCAGGAGGAGAGCCCGACCGTAATGGGGTACAGGTTCGGGTCGTTGAGCATGATCAGCGGCAGGAAGTAGTTGTTCCAGGTGGCGACGAGCGTGAAGAGGACGACGGTCACCAGGCCGGGCGCGAGGAGCCGCAGCGCGATCGTGGTGAAGATCCGGAGTTCTCCTGCGCCGTCCATACGCGCGGCCTCGATGAGGCTGTCGGGGACGGCGTCCTCGGCGTAGATCCGCATGAGATAGAGGCCGAAGGGGCTGATCAGGGAGGGCAGGATGACCGCCCAAGGGGTGTTCACCAGCCCCGCCTTGGCGAAGAGCAGGTAGGTCGGGATCGCCAAGGCCGTGGTCGGGATCATGATGGCGCCGAGGACGAGGTTGAAGGCCGCGCCGTGTCCGCGGAAGCGGTACTTGGCGAAGCCGTAGCCGGCCGCCGCCGCGAGCAGTGCGGCGCCGAGGGCGCTGACTCCGGCGTAGAGGACCGTGTTGAGCAGCCAGCGGCCGTAGACGCCGTCGTCCTGGGTGAAGGTGGCCTTGATGTTCGACAGCAGTTGAGGGGCGTGCGAGAACCACAGGCCGAAGCTGTTGAACAGGTCCTGGGTGCTCTTGGTCGAGGCGATCAGCAGCCAGAAGAGGGGCAGCAGGAAGTACGCCAGGACGGCCAGCATGACGATGGTCAGCGGGGTGCTGCGGCGATGCGCCGACGAGCGTCGCAGCGCGCGGGACTCGGGCTCAACTCGCTTTGCTGTCCCGGCGGTTGAGGCGGTGGGCGTCACGGTGGTCATGCGGTCCTCCTGCGGTTCGCCGTGAGCAGGAAGGCGTACGACACGATCACGATGACAAGACCGAGGATGAAGGAAACCGTGGCCGCGTAGTTGGTCTGCTGGCTGATGAAGGCGACGGAGTAGGCGTAGAGGTTGGCGGTGTAGGAGCTGTCGATGACGTCGGGGGCGACCTTCATCAACAGGCTCGGCTCGTTGAAGAGTTGGAAGCTGCCGATCACCGAGAACAGCAGGGTGAGGGTCAACGCCGGGCGCAGCGCGGGCAGTTTGATGGACCAGGCGATACGCCAGGCGCCGGCGCCGTCCATGGCGGCCGCCTCGTACAGCTCGGCGGGGATGGTGCGCAGCGCGGCGTACAGGATGATCATGTTGTAGCCGACGAACTCCCAGGTCACGATGTTCGCGAGGCTGCCGAGCATCCAGCTGCCGGAGAGGAAGTGTGGGGCCGGCAGATGGAGGTCGTGGCTGATCTGGGCGAAGGGGCCGAAGTCGGGGCCGTAGAGGTAGCCCCACATGAGGGTCGCGATCACGCTGGGGACGGCGTACGGGACGAAGATGCCGAGGCGGATCACCCGGGCGAGGCGCAGCAGGCCGCTGTCCAGAGCGAGTGCGAAGCACAGGGCCAGCAGGAGCATCACAGGAACCTGGATGACGAAGAACAGGGCCACGCGGCCTATGCCCTTGAGGAGTTGGGGGTCCTTGAGGGCGGTCACGTAGTTGTCCAGGCCGACGAACGTCGAGCCGCCGATGAGCTTCTCCTGGAAGAGGCTCAGATAGGCCGCGTAGCCGAGCGGGGCGAGGAAGAGCAGCAGGAACAGCACCATGAACGGGGCGATGAACAGGGCTCCTGCGGTGCCGTGCCGGCGGCGACGGGGTGAGGCTTTGGGACGGGCTACGGCCGTAGTGATGGTGGCCATGATCAGCCTCCCTTGACCGTGAAGCCCTGGCTCTTGGCGAAGGTCGTGATGCGCGATTGCCACGAACCGAGCGCGCGGACGGTGTCGGTCTTGTCGGCGAGGGACTTGCCGACGGTCTCGGTCCAGTCGGTGGCCACGCGGTCGAGGAACGGCGGCCACTGGAAGGCGGGGTCGACCTGGGCGCTGATGTCGGCGAAGACCTGGTTGACCTTCTGGCCGCCGTAGAAGGCGGGCGCGTCGCCGAGGAAACTCGCCTCGCCGAGCAGGGTCTTGGTGGCCGGGAAGAAGAACTGCTCGGTGGCGAACATCTTGGCGCTGGCGGGGTCGCTGTTGAGGAACTGCGCGAACACCGCTGCCTGGATGGGGTTCTTGGTTGAGCGGATGACGGCGGTCGTCGAGCCGCCCCAGTTGCCGGAGCTGGGCTTCGCGGCATCCCACTGCGGCAGCGGGGCGGCGCGCCACTTGCCGGAGGTGGCCTTGGCGGAGCCGGAGAGGAAGGCCGGGCCCCAGGCTCCGGTGAGCCAGGTCGCGTACTTGCCCTTGTTGAGGGCCGCGTACCAGGCGTCGGTGAAGTCCGGCTCCACGCCGATCACACCGTCCTTGGCGAGGGTGCCCCAGTACTCCCCGAGCTTCTTGGAGACCGCGTCGTCCACGCTGACGGTGATGTCGCTCTTGCCGGAGGTGACGTACGGCTTGGCGCCCGCCTGCCACAACAGGCCGTGCCAGGCTGCGACTTGGTTGGCGGCGAGGTTGGTGAGGTAGACGTCCGGGTCGGCCTTGTGCAGCTTGCGGGCCGCGGCTTCGAACTCGTCCCAGGTGGTGGGGACTTGGATGCCGTGCTGGTCGAAGATGTCCTTGCGGTACAACATGCCCATCGGTCCGGTGTCCTGCGGTATCGCCCACACCTCGCCCTTGCTGCCGCTGACCTGGCCCCAAGTCCAGTCCACGAACGTCGACTTGAGCGCGGATGCGCCGTAGGGACGCAGGTCCAGCAGGCTGTCGGTGATGGTGAACGTCGGGATCGCCTGGAACTCGATCTGCACCATGTCCGGCGCGCCACTGTTCGCCTTCAGCGCGGTGCGCAGCTTGGTGTACTGAGGCGTGCCCTGACCGGCGTTGACGACCTTGACCTTCACTGCCGGGTACTTCTTCTCGAAGAGCGCGACCTCCTTGTCGATGTTCGGGACCCAGGTCCAGAAGGTGAGTTGGGTCGGCGTCTTCATCGCCTTGTCGATGTCGGCCTGACTGACCGGCTTACTACTGGACGAACCGCTCGTGCCGCCGTTGTCACCGCCGCAGGCGGACAGGGTGGCGGCCAGCGACACAGCGCCGGTGGCGGCGAGAAAACCCCGACGGCTAAGGGACGAGGAGGAGTTGGAGAAGGGTCCGGACATGGTGAACTCCCGCGTGAGGGTATGAGGGACCGGCACACCGACCGACGGCGTGCTGAAACTTCCAGTGAGGTGAGCGCCCCTTCAGGGGCGCGGGGAACTGCGCGACCAGCCCCCACAGGCCCGCAGACAAAAACCCGCAGACCCAGCAGGGCAACTAGCGGGGCGCCGCCGTCGACGCGCGAACAATGAGTTCGACCGGCGGATCAGCCATCGGCAACGGTTCCGACTGAGGGTTCTCGATGGCATGAACCAAGAGCTTGAGGCCGTCCTGCGCCATCGCATCGAACGGCTGACGCACAGTCGTCAACGGCGGCGTCACATACGCGGCAACCGGCGTGTCGTCGAAACCGACCACACTGACGTCCTCCGGAACACGCCGACCGGCTTCAGCAAGAGCCCGCATCAACCCGATCGCCATGTCGTCGTTGGCGGCGAACACCGCGGTCACCTCGGGGTCGGCAACCAGTTCACGACCGCCCGCATAGCCGGACGCCGCCGACCAGTCGCCCTGCACGACCGCCGGTTCCGCCCGCCCGTGCGCGGCGAGCGCGGCACTCCAGCCTTCGAGACGGTCACGGGCGGAGTACCAGCGTTGGGGGCCCGCCAGGTGATGGACCGTGGTGTGGCCCAGTTCCAGCAGGTGTTCGGTGGCCGCGCGCGCCATCTGGTGGGAGACGATGCCGGCCGTCACGACATGGGGAGCGGCGAAGGGCGGGGGTGCGCCGAGGACGAGGACCGGTACGTCGAGCCGGGCGGAGAGAACCGCGCCACCCGCCTCGTCGATCGGCTCGGAAATGACGATGCCGTCCACGCCCTGGTCCAGGAGCGAGTCGACGGCTCCGGCGATGCCCGCGGACTCGCCCTCCATCGTGTTGACGACACGGAGGGCGTAACCGGTGTCCCGTACGGCCCGCTCGATGCCCATGAGCAGCGACGCCGGACCATACAGGGCGGTGCCTAGCGTCACGACGCCGATGGACCTGGTACGGCCGGAGGCCAGCGCGCGGGCCGCGTTGTTCGAGCGGTAGCCGAGTTCCTCGGCCGCCGCCAGGACACGACGGCGTACGTCCTCCGAGACGTACGGCTCGTCGTTCATGACCCGGGACACCGTCTTCTGCGACACGCCCGCCAGGCGCGCCACGTCCACACTGCGCGGCGCGGCTCCCGCGCCGCGTCCTGCCACTGGTGTCATGGTGTCTCCCGATCTCCGGCAGCCGAATCCTAGTGCCGGTCCGGTGTATGACTGCGCTGTCATGACTGCGCAGTCATATCTACGCAACGAGGCGGGGCGCGTCAAGACTTCGCGCAACATCCGCGAAATACGACGGCATCCGCGTGACATCGGGCGTCGCGAGCGACAAGAGCGGGCAAACCGTCAAGCATCGCCATCGCACAGGCGCGCGACTCTCGTTCATATCTACGAACTTGGCTCCGGGTGGGTGCCGCCCGCGCCGAACCTCTGATAGTTAAGTTTCCTATCAGTTCGGCGGTACGACCAACTCCCCACCCCCCACCACAATTTGGAGTCCCCGTGGTCCACCCGTTCCACGAATCTGCGACCTCCGAGTCGGCGAGCCCCTCTCGCCGCACCCTCCTCGCGCTCCTCGGCGTGTCGGTCGCGGCAGCACCTCTGCTGCGCACTCCGCGGGCCTCGGCAGCCACGAAGGCAGCCGCGGCGATCGGCCTCGACGACCCGGCGAAGAAGGAGATCGCCATGAAGCTGGTGTCGAGCGCGGAGAACTCCTCGCTCGACTGGAAGGCCCAGTACAAGTACATCGAGGACATAGGCGACGGCCGGGGCTACACCGCCGGCATCATCGGCTTCTGTTCCGGCACCGGCGACATGCTCGACCTCGTCCAGCTCTACACGGACCGCAAGCCCGGCAACGTCCTCGCCAAGTACCTGCCCGCGCTGCGCAACGTCAACGGCACCGACTCGCACTCCGGCCTCGACCCGAACTTCCCCAAGGACTGGCGCACGGCGGCAGGCGACACGGCGTTCCAGCAGGCGCAGAACGACGAACGCGACCGCGTGTACTTCAACCCGGCCGTCAGCCAGGGCAAGACCGACGGACTGCGCGTCCTGGGCCAGTTCACGTACTACGACGCCATCGTCATGCACGGCGACGGCGACGACCCCACCAGCTTCCGCAACATCCGCGCCCGCGCCCTGCGTTCGGCCAAGCCGCCGGCCCAGGGCGGCAACGAGACGACGTACCTCAACGCCTTCCTCGACGCACGCGTGTGGGCCATGCAGCAGGAGGAGGCCCACAGCGACACCACCCGCGTCGACACCGAACAGCGCGTCTTCCTCCGCAACGGCAACTTCGACCTCAACACGCCGCTGTCCTGGAAGGTCTACGGGGACAGTTACAAGATCAACTGAGCTGTCCTGTAGGCGCGTTGGACGGCCCTGCCCGTCATGACAGCCTGGTGCCAGGACTCGTGCGCACGGGTCCTGGCACCACGCCGTCCGGGGTGATGCCTCCGGCGTATCGCCTTATGCGACACAGGCGTTGGACACCCGCACGTGCCCCTTCCTAGCGTGGTTCACGAGCCCGTCGCCCTCTGCCGCCGGGTCGACTCGAACCGACCTGGGGGATCTCCACTGTGCGTGTTTTCGTTACGGGCGCGACCGGTTACATCGGATCGGCGGTCGTCCGCGAACTTCTCGAAGCGGGGCATCAGGTCCTCGGTCTCGCCCGCTCGGACGCGGCCGCCGACACGTTGACGCGATCCGGCGTCGACGTGCATCGCGGTGACATCGACGACGGCGACAGCCTGCGCGCCGGAGCCGCAGCGGCGGACGGCGTGATCTACACCGCGAACCAGCACATCACGGAAACCACCGACTCGGCCGCACGAGCGAAGGCCGAGCTGACCGCCGTGGAGGCGATCGGCGCGGAGTTGACGGGCACCGGCAAGCCCTTTGTCGTCACCTCCGGGGTCCTCGGCCGCACACCGGGACACCTGCTCACCGAGGACACCCCCGCCAATCCCAACCTCGTCACAGCGCTACGGCTCCCGGTCGAGCTGTCCGTCCTCGCTCTGGGCGAGCGCGGGGTGCGGTCGTCCTCGGTACGGCTGGCGCCCACCGTGCATGGCCGAGGGGATGCCCGCGGGTTCATCTCCACTCTCATCGGCGTCGCTCGTACGACGGGTGTGTCCGCCTTCGTCGGCGACGGGTCGAACCGATGGCCGTCGGTGCACCGCCTCGACGCGGCGACCCTGTACCGACTGGCCCTTGAATCCGCCCCGGCCGGTACGCCCCTGCACGCGGTCGCCGAGGAGGGGGTGCCGTTCCGGGACATCGCACAGGCCATCGGCCGCCAGTTGAAGGTCCCCACCGTCAGTCTGACTCCTGAGGAGGCGGGCCGGCACTTCGTCGGTTTCCTCGCCCCGTTGGTCGCCCTCGACAACCCGGTGTCGAGCGCGCTGACCCAGCAGCGCATGGGGTGGCGACCGACGCAACCCGCACTGGTTCCGGACATCGAAGAGGGCCATTACTTCGGGGAGTTCAGCGCGGAAGTCTGATCCGGCCCCTCCATGATCGGGTGAGCCACAGACCTCAGGAGGCCAACGTGCGGTCGGCTACCTGCCGAACCGACCGCTGCCGGGCGGCAGTCAGCAGTTGGCGCGCTTCAACTCGCGTGGCACGCAACCGCAGTTCGGCATCTCCGTGCGGACCGTCCGCCGTGGCGGCAAGGGCGGCCGCCATCCGGTCCCGGCCCCGGCTCAGCCGGCTGCGCACCGTACCGACCGGAACCCCGCAAATGTCCGCGATCCGTTCGTACGAGGTGACCTCGGTGGCGAAGTAGCGCAGCACCAGCGGCATACGCAACGCCGGGGGCAGCTCCTCCAGAGCCTCCCAGACCCAGTCGCGCAACGCGTTCCGCTCCAGCCACTGCTCCGGGCCCAAGTGCGTTGACTGCGACGGCAGATTACTCACCGGCCGAACCACGACCGCTTGCCGCAGCACCAGCCGGCTGCCGTTGCGCACAATCATCCGCAGCCAAGCGCCGACCGCTTCCGGTTCGCGGACGTCACCGATCCGGAGCAGCGCCGTGAGCGCCGCGTCCTGCATCACGTCGTCGGCATCCGGGCCCGACCCCAGCACGCTCAACGCCACGGCGCGCATCCCCGCCCGGTGTCGCTCCAACAGCAGCCCCAGCGCGGCGAGTTCACCCGACTGCGCCGCACGCGTCAGCACCGCGTCCTCCATATGTGCCGCCCCCGCGACTTCCCTCATCATGAGTCCCTTTCGGCACCTGTGTCCGGCTGTTCAGGGCACCCTGGCGAGCGCCGTCCTCCGAGCCGGAAGGCCCGGGCTCGGAGGACGGCGCACCGTTCACCGGTTCGGCAGGGTGCGGTGTGTCAGGCGTCCGCGAGCCAGCTGCCGTGGAATCCGGCGGGGACACGCCGGGGCAGGTGGATGGTGGCCACCGGCTCCTGGGTGAGGTTGTCGGCGTCGAGGACGACCAGGTCGCTGCGGTCCGTCGAGGCGTCGTAGACGTAGGTCATGAGCCAGCCGGGGCCGCCGGGCCGATCGTCGGCGGGGGCGAAGGCCGCCTCGCCGGGGAAGCGTCCCGGAGCGAAGTAGTGGCTGGCGACGCTCGCCTTGCGGAGGTCGTACCGGTGGATCGCGGCACGTGACTCGTTCGGGTCGTACTGCGGGAGTTCCGGGACGGGCGCCGCGGTGGCGTGGCCGAAGTCGGCGGGCAGGCCAGCGAGTCGGTCGTCGATGCGGGGGAACTCCCCCGGGTGGTCGTCGAGTTGCTCCTCGGCGACGGCCCCGGTGGTGAGATCAATGGTCCACCGCCACAGGTGCGCCGCGGTCGCTACGGTGACGCCGTCCCGCAGGGACGGGTACCGCATGCCGAGCAGGACGAGTCGCCGACCGTCGTTCTCCTCATGGGAGTTGAGGGTGTGGAAGACGTAGCAGGGGTCGATGTCAAACCAGCGGATGTCTCCGTACGGGTCGTCCCTGCGCAGCACCCCGAGCCTGGCTCCGTAGGTGTCGGACCAGACGTAGGGCATGCCGCCGTCCGGGTCCATGGCCCGCTCGATGCTGAACACGGCGGGCAGGTCCATGAAGACGACGTGGTTCCTGGTCAGGTAGAAGTCGTGCATCATCGTGTGCGCCGGTACGTCGATCGGCCGGCTGACGGTCAACTCGCCGCTGGCGTCGGCCCGGTGGTAGGTGAGGTAGGGCGCCGACAGCCCGCCGTACCCGTAGAAGTGCAACTCGCCGGTGACCGGGCAGGTCTTGGGGTGGGCGGTCATCGGAGTGCGCAGGCGGCCGTCGAAGTCGTAGGTCCCCAGCGTGTCGAGTTCGCGCCCGGCCTCGCAGCTCAACTCCTGTGGGAAGGACGTCTCGACGAGGGCGAGGGTGCGGCCCGCGTGCCGTATGACGTGGGTGTTGGCGACGCCCGCGGCGAGGTTCATCTCGCCGTCGCGGCCGTAGACCTGGGCGCCGGTCGCGAGGGTGGGGGTGCGGACCCAGCGGTTGCGGTACGAGGTGGCCTTGCCGCCGTCGAGGCGGACGCCGTGCACCATCCCGTCGCCGGTGAACCAGTGGGCGGAGGCCGCCTCGTGCGGGTTGGGGCCGTTGCGCAGGTACCAGCCGGTGAGTTCCGGCGGTATGGCTCCGGTGACCGCCAGTTCGGTGACCGTGATCTCGTCGGGGACCGGGGCGAAGTTGCCGGCCAGGTGCGGAGACGGTGGGGTCTTGTCCGTACTCATGGGGAAGTCCTTGGGATAGCCGGTCAGGCGGACGCTGCTTGCATGGCTTCGAGGCGCGCCTGGACACGCTTGGGATAGACCGAGGTGAAGACCGCGGGGGCGACCAGGCCGACGACATGGGCGGTGATGCCGACCCAGGCGGGAGCGTCGGTCGCGTTGCCGATGGCCAGCACGACGGCGATGAACGTGAACCCGGCTCCCCAGGCGGCCGTGATGGCGTTGTTGACGGAGAGGAAGCCCGGGGTGTCCCAGTACTCCTCGGGCGTCTGGCGGCGGGCGATCCCGAGGGTGAAGGGGCTTCGGAGCGCCATGCTGCCCCAGGCCGTACCGGCGAGCCAGACGAAGGACAGGACGTCGCTGTGGTCCTGGACCGACGAGTCGGGCGAGTTGAAGGCGATCGCCCCGATGATGACGAAGTAGATGATGGTGCTGATCTCCAGGATCATCGCGTCCATCGCCACTCCCCTGCGCCGGTCCTGCAGAAGCAGCAGAAGGCCGACGACGCAGCCGGCCACCGCACCCCAGCGCCAGTCGAAGGCGGAGACGAAGCCCGCCGCGATCCATGGGGTGAACCCACGCAAGTAGCCCATGATGCCCACGTTGATGTTCCTCACAGCTCGATGTTCCAACTTTGACAGGTGGAAGCTAGATGCTCCGCAATCAACATGTCAAGAATGGAATATTGAACGAAAGTCCGCCGCGCGACCACCCCCTCAGACCCGAACAGGCCCTACCTGTGCAAACCCCCACGGCGGCGTCCGACCTCCACGCGGCCTCCCTCCCGGACGCACAGAATCCGCATGGGTAGTTTTCGACCTGTCAATATTGGAGTGACCCGCGTTAGGGTTGTGGGCATGAGCCTTCGCAACGCCCTCTTGGGACTCCTCGTCTTCCGCCCCGGCAGCGGCTACGACCTGCTGAAAATGTTCAACACCTCGCTCGGCTACGTCTGGCCGGCCAAGCAGAGCCAGATCTACGGCGAGCTGACCAAGCTGGACGCGACGGGCCTGATTAAGGTCACGGAGGAGGGCCCCCGGGGACGCAAGCAGTACTCGCTCACCCCTGAAGGGCACGCGGAGACGGTGCGCTGGCTCACCGAGAACCGGGAGAGCAGGCCGCAGCGCAACCCGATGCTCCTGCAGACCTTCTTCCTCGGACTCCTCCCGCGCGAGGAAGCGGTACAGCGACTCCTCGACCACGCGGAGGCCTCGGCCAAGGAGCACGACACCCTCGTCGCCCTGCGCGACACCGAGGAGTGGGACAAGGACATGCTCACCGTGTGCGGCAGGCTCGTCCTCGAACACGGCATTCGGCAGCGGGTGTTGGAGCAGGAGTGGGCCCATTGGGCCGCCGAGCAGCTTCGGACCGGGCACATCGCGGGGCCCGTAGCGGAGGTGGCTGTACCGGACGCGGACGAATCGCGTGCCGGCGGTGTCGCCGATCAGGCGCACTCGGACAAGGACGCCTCCTGATCACGCCCGCACGCGTAACTGGCGCACGGCGTACGCCCGGATGAACGCACAGGCCCCGTCGATCATGGCCTGACGGACCCTTTCCGGATCGGGGTTGGCGGGCACCGGTTGACGGTCGTAGGCCAACAGGACGGCCAGGGCGAAGAAGTGATCCCCCGTCAGCCGCGGGTCGTCCGTGTCCAGGAGCCCGGCGCCGGCGAAGTGGGCCAGGCGTTCCGCGAACACCTCCTCCACCGCCCCCCCGTCGCGATGTGGTCCCGGGTCGTCGGAGTCCGCAGATGCTCCTGGGCAACGAGGGCGAACCCGGCGGCGTAGTCAGCCGAGCACCGCCGATCGACGTGCCGAGATCGATCGCCAACTCCGTGAGTGACCGCTCCAGTTGGGGCACCGCCGCGACCCGTGCATCCTCCGGGAGGTGCTCGTCGAGGGCGCGACGCACCGTGTCCAGCAGGGACTGAGACACATCGGAGAGTCTCCCTCTTCTACCAGCAGGTTCGTGACGAGACGGTCCTGCTGCTCATCACGCAGGGGCGCGGCACAATCTTCTTCGTCGTGGCCGTCCGCAAGGTCGCGGCACGGCTCGACAGCCGCATCGTCTTCGCCGCCGGAGTGGTGCTGCCCATGATCGGGACCGTGCCGTTCGCCCTCGCGGACGCACACGGCGGTGCGCGCCGTCCCGCTCACCCTCGCCTTCTCCGTTCCGCCGGAGCAGAGCACCGGGCCCGTGCCCGCCGAGGCCGCGGGCCCGGTCCAGTAGACGGGCGTCCGCACCTCAACACACCCGTCGCGTCCGCGCCGTAGCGCTCCCCCAAGGATGATCTCGCTCCGTTGACACGGTAACAACGTTAACGCTACCGTCGGCGATAACGCTGTTAACACATGTGGGCGACACCTCCAGTGAAGCGAGGCAGCCGATGGGGAAACTCAAGGTTCTGATCTCCGGTGCGAGCATCGCCGGACCCGCACTGGCACTGTGGCTCGCCAGGTACGGTGCGGACGTCACGGTGGTGGAGCGGTGGCCCGAACTCCGCACCGGCGGCCAACTGGTCGACCTCCGCGGAGTGTCACGAGAGGTTCTTCGCCGGATGGGCGTCGACACCGAGGTCCGGGCCGAGCGCGACAGCAACTCCGGCCTCTCCTTCGTCGACAGCCGAGGCCGTACGAAGGGAGCACTCCGCGCCGATCAGTTCGGTGGCGACGGCCCGGTCGCCGAGATCGAGATTCTGCGCGGCACCCTGTCGCGGGTGCTGTACGAGCAGTCCCGGGACCGGGTCCACTACCTGTTCGGCGATCGCATCACCTCGGCACACGACGACGGCACGAAGGTGCACGTCGAGTTCGAGTCCGCACCCGCCGAATCGTTCGACGTGGTCGTCGGAGCCGACGGCCTCCACTCCGAACTGCGCGAGACGCTGTTCGGCCCGGAAGCCGACCACCTGCGTCACCTGGGGACCTACATCTCCTTCTGGACGGCCCGGAACCACACCGGCCTGAAGGACTGGACCGTCGCGTACAGCGAACCCGGCAGAACCATCGGGATGCGATCCATCCTCGGCAACACGAAGGTCATGGCCTTCTTCAGCTTCCGCGCCGGCCAACCGTCCTACGACTGGCGCGACGTCGACGCCCAGATGCGCATCGTCAAGGCCCGGGCGTCCGGCATGGGTTGGGAGGCGGCCGCCCTCCTGTCGCAACTCGACACGGCACCCGACTTCTACTTCGACACCTGCAGCCAGGTCACGCTGCCCAAGTGGTCGGCCGGACGTGTCGGCCTGCTGGGGGACGCCGCGTACTGCGCCTCGCCCCTCTCGGGCCACGGCGCCACGATCGCCATGGTCGGCGCATACGTCCTCGCCGGCGAACTGGCGGGCACGCCCGACGACATCACCGGGGCGTTCACTCGGTACGAGCGCAAACTGCGCCCCTGGATCAGCCAGATCCAGCAGTCGGCCCCGGACTCGGGGAAGACGATGACGCCCCGGACCGCGCACGGCATCGCCTTCCGCAACCACCTTGTCCGCCTGGCAAGTCACGTTCCCGGCAAGGGACTTCTGATCCGGAGCCAGATCAACAGGTCGAACGCGTTCACGCTCGACGACTACTCACGGCACCTGGTGGCGGCCTAGCCCCGTGCTCAAGCGGCCCGGCCCCGCGCTCAACACGCGATACGCACATCCACAAAGACCCGAAAGGAACAACCATGTCGGTCAGTTGCATCAATCCCCCTGAGCTTCCCCCGCTGCCGGGCGTCCTCTCCCACGCCGTGGCCGTGCCTGAACTCGGACTCGTCTACACCTCGGGCCAGGTGGCCTGGGACAAGAACGGCGAACTCGTCGGCGGCGACGATCTCGCCGCACAGTTCGAGAAGGCCTACGACAACGTCGAGTTGGCACTCCGCGCGGCCGGCTCCTCCCGCGAGAGGATCATCAAGGAGACGATCTACATCGCAGGTTACACAACCGACCGCGCCGCCGAACTGGTCGGAATGATCACCGCGGCGCGCAAGGGCACCCCAACTCCTCCCGCGAGCACCGCCGTTGGCGTCGCCTCCCTCTACACGGACGGCTTCCTGGTCGAGATCGAAGTCGTAGCCACGCTCTAAGTCGTAGCCACGCTCTAAGTCGCAGCGGCATTCCAAGTCGTAGCGACGGCCTGAAGCGACGGTCCAATCCACCACCGATTCAGACCATCCCCCGACAGCCTCCCCTTCACCCACACCCGCACGGAGAACCCATGCCCCTGGCACCGCCCCCGTTCGACCCCGAACTCGCCGCCGTCCTCGAGTCGTTGAAGGAGGTACTCACTCCCGGCCTGACGCTGGGCGAGATCGACGACCTCCGCAACGGACCGGCGATGGCCGCGCTGGCCGAGATCGACCTGACGATGGACGGCGCCTTCGACGTCGAGGACCGGACGGCGCCCGGGCCCGAAAGGCAGCCCAGACATCCCTCTCCTCATCTGCCGCCCCACCGGGCCTGCCCCCGCGGACCCTCGCCCGGTCCTCTACTTCGTGCACGGCGGCGGCATGGTGGTCGGCAACAACAGGGCCGGTGTCACTGTGCCGTTGGCCTTGGCGAAGGAGTTGGACGCGGTCGTCGTGTCCGTGGAGTACCGACTGGCTCCGGAGCATCGGCATCCGGCGCAGATCGAGGACGTGTACGCCGGACTCGTCTGGACGGCCGATCACGCCGCCGAACTCGGCGCCGACGC
Source organism: Streptomyces xylophagus (assembly GCF_000716435.1). GTDB lineage: Bacteria > Actinomycetota > Actinomycetes > Streptomycetales > Streptomycetaceae > Streptomyces > Streptomyces xylophagus. The sequence goes on along the minus strand of NZ_JNWO01000001.1, from coordinate 286,674 downwards.
CGAGCGGATCGTGGTCTCGGGCACCAGCGCGGGCGGTGGACTCGCCGCGGCGCTCGCCCTGCTCACCCGCGACCGCCAAGGCCCACGACCCATCGGCCAGTTGCTGATGTGCCCCATGCTGGACGACCGCAACGACACCCCGTCCGCCCACCAGATGACCGGCGTCGGTATCTGGGACCGTACTGCCAACGAGACCGGTTGGACGGCGCTGCTCGGCGCCTCGCGCGGCGGCCCGGACGTGTCCCCGTACGCCGCGCCCACCCGAGCCGATGACCTCACGAACCTCCCGCCGGCCTTCCTGGACGTCGGCAGCGCGGAGACCTTCCGTGACGAGATCGTCACCTATGCCAACCGGATCTGGCAGGCAGGCGGCGCGGCCGAACTGCACGTCTGGCCCGGCGGTTTCCACAGTTTCGCCGGCTTCGCTCCGGAGGCACGGCTGTCCCGATCGGCCCTCGCCGCCCATCTGGACTGGCTGCGCAGGCTCTTGGGAGAGGAGCGGGGCTGATCTCGTCGCGTCGTTCGGCGTCTCACGCCCGCCGGAGCAGAACCCCTCCGGTCTCCTCCCCCGCCTCTCATCAGTTATCGTCTGCACCTGTCATCGCGGCTCCCCACCGTTGGCGATAACATCGTTAACATGCCCAAGGGTCACGAAGGTTCCGCATCCGCGCAGGCGAGCCCCCCGCCGCCCGCGATCCGCGCCAGAGCACTGGTGACCACTGCTCTACGGATCGTCGACGACGGCGGACTGGAAGCGCTGACCATGCGGCGGCTGGCGGATGCGAACAAGCTCCAACTGCCCGCCATCTACCGCGTGTTCAGCAACAAGCAGGCCCTCCTGGACGAGATGGCGGAGGCGATCCTGGCCAAGGCCCTGCCGGACAGCCGCGAGAGCGACTGGGACGCCGAGGTCACCCTCCTCACCAGACACCTCAGGCAAGCCCTGCTCGCACAGCGGGAGGGCGCCAGGATCGTCGGCGGAAGCTACGCCGCGAAGCGGCACAGCCTAACGCTCGCGGAGCGGCTCGTCGGTGTCATGCAGCGGGCCGGCTTCAACGGGGTCGCCGCACTCTGGGCCACGTCCACTGTCTTCTGCTACGTCCTCGGGGAGGTCCTGGAACAGCAGGGCCTGACCGACGACGCCCGCGACAGGCTCACGTTCCCCGGCGCGCGCGAGACCTACCCTCAACTGTTCTCCACCCCCGTCGAGGAGATCCTCAACTTCGACGACCGCTTCGAGTTCGGACTCGGCCTGATTCTCGGCGGCCTCCGCGCGCAGCTCCCCCAGAAGGACCTCCCCGGCAGGTGATCGTTCGCCGCGCCCGGTAGCGGTGGGCAGGTGTCCACGGCGGCTGCCGAGGACACCCCCACCCCCGTTTCGGAGAATATATCTCCACTTTCTTCGGCCCGGGAAGCCCCGCGACTCGACTCTCCCGGACGATCACTCGCCGTCCAGCCGGTCACCTCGAACCGAACGACAGGCACCCATCCCCACCAGGCAAGATGCCCGAGATCGGCGTACCGAAGGCGCGCGGCTGAAGCCGCCCGCGCCCTGTCGCCGACCCGCCATCAGGCGCCGCCGAAGCGACACCGAGGGCGTTTTCCACTTCGGTTCGATCCCTTGACAGCCCCAACCGGCCGTTCCCAAACTACCGACCATTCGGTTGACGGCTCGGGTCGAACGCCCCCGCTGTCGACATTCCAGAAGGGTTGATCACTATGGCTGAAGTGGCGCTTCACGATGCCCAGAGCCCGCCGGTCCCGACAGTCACCGCCTCCCACATCGGTCACGCGACAGCCGTGGGGGCGGCCGGGTTCGCGTGGTGCTCGCTCATCCTGGGCCTGCACACCGCCGGCGTCATCGACGCGGCCGACGGCACGATCGTGCTGGCGGGAACGTTCTTCTACGGCGGCATCGTCCAGCTCGTCGCGGGCTTCTTCGCCCTGGCCTCGGGTGCGACGTTCGCGGCTTCGTTCCTGACGGCGTACGGGGCGTTCTGGCTCGGCTACACCGTCATCGAGTTCTGGGCGGCACCCCACATCGCGGGAGCGGCGGCCGCCGCTGCGAAGGCCGGCGGAGCGTCGGCGGAGGCTTCGGCAGCCGCGGGCGGTCACGCGGTGATGCAGTCGCTGGGCCTGTTCCTGATCGCCTGGCTCGTCGTCACGCTGGTCTTCGCCGTGGCCAGTCTGGGCACGAACGCGGTGATCGTGAGCGCGTTCTCCCTGCTGACGCTGACGATCGTGCTGCTGGTGATCGCCTACCTGGGCGCGTCGAGCGCGGGTGTGCCGAGCGAAGGGGTGCTGCACACCGCCGGCTACGTCGAGATCGTGCTGGCCGCCGTCGCCTTCTACCTGGTCATGGCGGAGCTGACCAACGACATCCGCGGACGCACGGTGTTCCCGCTCTTCGCCCTGAGCCGCGACCCGCAGGCCGTCGCGCAGACGGCGTGATGCGGAACCCCCCACCCACCTCAAGGAGCCGCATGAAAAAGCCCGAGGCAAGAGACCGCCTCAAACCGCCCCGCAGAGTCTCCGTACTGAGCAGCGCCTCCGCGGTGCTCCTCTTCGTGGCCGCAGGCCAGACGACAGCCACCGCACTCCCCGCGCACGCGGCCAACTGGCAGCCGCCCGCAGCCAGTTACGCGGCGAGCGCGCCCGTCCACACCACCGTGACCATGGACGACGGGGTGAAGATCGCCGTCGAGGTCGTCTATCCGACCGACCCGAGCACCGGCGCACGCGCGTCCGGCCCGTTCCCCGTGCTCCTGACGCAGAATCCCTACGGCGCACAGCGCTCCGATCCCACGGACAGCGGCACCTACTTCGTGCAGCGGGGCTACATCTACGTGGCCTCCGCCATACGTGGTACCGGCGAATCCGGTGGACAGGTCGACTGGTTCGGGGACCGGCAGGGCAAGGACGGAGCCGACCTCGTCGACTGGGCGGCCCACACGCTGTCGGGGTCCAACGGCAAGGTGGGGCTCGACGGTTGTTCCTACCTCGGGGTCGACCAGTGGTTCACCGCGGCGGCCGTGGGCAAGAACTCCGCGCTCAAGGCCATCACCCCGTTCTGCACCGACTCGGACTTCTACAACGACCTCACCGCCAACGGCGGTATCCCGACCCCCTTCGTGGCCGGCATCGCCCGGGCCGAGCCGCGCGGCCCCGAGGACGATCCCGCCACCGACCCGCAGTCGGTGACCATCGCCCAACAGGCTTCGGGTGGTTCACGCTCGTACAACGACGCGTACTGGCAGGCCCTGAACGTCCAGAAGCTCATGCCGCGGATCGTCGGCAACAACATTCCGGCGCTGACCGAGGCCGGCTGGAACGACCTCTTCCCCGGCGGCAACCTCGGCGCTTATGTGTCCGCCCAGAACGCCTACTTCCACCGGCCGTTGACCGATCCGATCTCGTCGGACGACCCCGTCACCGGCCGTTACCAGGCGATCGTCGGCCCCTGGACCCACGGCGAGCACGTCAACGAGGCGACGCTGCAGGCCATCCGCCTGGAGTGGTTCGACACCTGGCTCAAGAACGCGCCCACCGGCATGGCCACCACCTCAACACCCCTGCACCTGTTCGAGAACGGCGCGAACACGTGGGTCGACAGCGCGGCATGGCCGCTGTCCTCCGACGCCCGGACCTACTACCTCGGCGACGGCTCCCTCACCACGGACAAGCCGACAAGTCAGGGCAGCGACACGCTCACTTGGAGCACGGCGACCGCGGCCAACACGCTGACCTACACCACCTCCCCGCTCACCAAGGCCGCCCTGCTCGACGGCCCGACCGACGTCACCCTCTACGCCAAGTCGACAACGCCGGAGACCGAGTTGACGGCCAAGCTGAGCATCGTCGCGCCGGACGGGACGGTGACCAAGCAGGCCGACGGAATTCTCCTGGGCAGCCAACGCGCAGTGGACGCCCAAGAGAGCTGGTACGGCGCGAACAACACCCTGCTCAAGCCCAGCCACCCGTTCACCGAAGCGTCGCAGCGCCCGGTGACACCCGGTCAGACCACGCGCTACGACATCTCGCTGCTGTCCAACTTCACCAGGATTCCGGCCGGTTACCGGATCCAGATCAGCATCAACAGCCAGCCACCGGCCGACTTCCACTTCCCCGTCGCCCCGACCCCGCAGGAACTGGCGAACCTCGCCGGTGGCGTCTACACCGTCGACCGCTCCCCACAGGCGGCATCCTCAGTCAACCTGCCGCTGACGACACCGAGTTCGGCCACTCCCAGCCGCGACGACTGGGGACCGTCCTCCTGACACACGGGTGGCAGGTCTGTACGTACGGCAGACCTGCTACTCCTCTGTGGAGGCGGGCCTGACCAAGCCCATCACCTGCTCCACCGTCTCGTTGCCCAGGCTCGGTGTCGACAGCGGAAGGTTGTCGGGACGCTGCCTGATGCCGTTGAGAAGGATCTCGAAATAGCGGCGCCAGATATCGGGCCGCTTGCCCTGGGTGAACTGGCTGGCGGCACTGAGCATCTGCACCACGACGGGGATGTCGGAAGGAGTGATCTCCGGACGCAGATCCCCGCTCTCCTGGGCCCGCCGGATCAGGGCTTCCAGGAAGGGGAGCATGCCACCCCGCACCGTCTCGATGGGCTCGGAACTGTGGCTCCCCAGCATGATCACTTCATGGAGGCCACGGTTCTCGGCGAGGTCCGCCCCCATCTCCATGAGGAAGTCCACGAACCCTTCCCACGCATCGGGATGGGCGAGCGCCCGCTCCGCAGACGCCTGCCGTATCCCTAGATCCTGCTCGAACAGGGCCCGCACAAGGGTCTCCTTGTCGGGGAAGCGCCGATACACGGTCCCGACCCCGACCCCCGCGTGCCGGGCCACGTCATCGAGCGTGACCCCCAGCCCGTGCTGGCCGAAAACCTCCCGCGCGGCACGCAGAATCTTCTCCCGGTTGAGGGCCGCATCGCGCCTCAGCGGACGGTCGCCCTCCGTCGGAGCATCAGCCCCGGAACCCTCAGCCATAACCCCATGCTAACCCTGCTGATCACTGGCCAATTGGGCCACCGCATGGTCCGCCCAGAGCCACCCGGCAGAAAACGTTCCAACGACCATCGGGGTACACTGACGCCGCCCATGAGAACCGCGTCGTGCCTGGTCGCACGGCTGTCACAGCGAGGGGGGTGGGCGCCATTCAGGTTCGCCCCGCCCGTATCCAGGATGTCGCGGCCGCCGCGGGGGTCTCGGTGTCCACGGTGTCGAATGTCCTGAACCGGCCCGAGCGGGTAAACGCCCGCACCGCCGAGCGGGTCCGCGACGCGGTCGCCGCGCTCGACTACGTGCCGCATCCGGGAGCCGCAGGTCTGCGTACCGGCCACTCGTCCTCGATCGGCCTGGTACTGCCGGATGTGGCCAACTCCTTCTACTCGCGCATCGCGCGCGGTGCAGCGGACGCGGCCTACGACCACGGCTACTCCCTCGTGCTCTGCGACAGCGGTGACACCCCCGAGCGGGAGCAGGGCTACTTCACGATGCTGATCGAGCAACGGGCGGTCGGGGCGGTGGTGGTACCGCTCGGCGCCGACCCCACCCGCCTCACCCGGCTGCGCGAACGCGGCATCCCTCTGGTCCTCGCGGACCGTGCGCTGTCGGCCCAGGACGGCTGTTCCGTCTCCGTCGACGACATCGCCGGCGGCCGCATCGCCGTACAGCACCTCCTGGACTGCGGAGCACGCGACATCCTCGTCGTCAACGGCGAACGCGGCATCGTGCAGTGCGCCGACCGCTACCAGGGCGCCCGCCAGGCCGTACGCACCCGCCGCGAGGCGCGCCTGCGCCAGGCCGTCGCCGACGAAATGACGGTGGCCTACGGCCTGGAGATCGCCCGCACTCTCGACGAACTTCCCGACGGGGTCTTCTGCACCAACGACTTCCTCGCCGCAGGTGTGTGCCGTGGACTCGGCGAGCGAGGGGTGCGCATACCCGAGGAGATCCAGGTGGTCGGCTACGGCGACCTCGACATCGCGAGCTTCGTGGGCACCACCCTGACGACGGTCCGGCAACCTGTCGAGGAGCTCGGCAAGGCCGCCGTGGGGATGCTGCTCGACGAGGTGGAGGCCCGCGCCGAACACGCCCACGAGACAAGGGTGTTCGCGCCCGACCTCGTCCTTCGCGACTCCACCCGGCCGCTGTCAGACGGGGATGCGTAGCGTCACGGGTCCCATCAGCCCCGACGAGAGCTGGGACGGGAACGCCCAGGCGGTGGGGGTGGCTTCGGCGAGATAGGGAGCCAGGGTGTTGTTGACGGTCACATCCAGGCGGACCAACCGCCCTGCGGCCCCCGGGAGTTCGAACCGGTACGGAGGACAGAACGCCTCCCCGACACACTCCCCGTCGAGATCGACCGACACGCTGCCACGCACCCGCCCGAGATCCAGCACCGGGTCCGGCCCGGCCGGCACCTCCACCTCCCGCGAGTACGTGACACCACCACTCCAGCCGCCCAACCCCAGCAACTGCCAGTCACCCAAAGGCAGTTGAGCCGGACCCGTCCGGACGCGCACCGGCCCGCTCCAAGCGGAGCCGCCCCGCAGTACGGCCGTCGGCGCGGTGACGATCTCGATCTCCGTGGGCTCCGGGAGGGGCTGATCCAGTGTCAGGACCCGGCCGTCGAGCCGCATCTCGTTGCCGTCACCAACCCTCACCCTCGCGGGCAACTCCACCGGCAGGTCCAGCGATACGGTGCCCGGCGGCACGGTGAAGCGGAAGCGCTGGGCGCGTTCGCGAACGGTGTCCATGGACCGCAGCGGCAGCACGGCGGTGCCCAGCACCGGTGCGCCGGTGAGCCACTCGGTGTCCGGCAACGGGTGCGGTCGTACGGCCGCGTAGCAGTGCTGCAACTCGCCCCACCGGCCCTCGTGTTCGACGGTACGACCGTGCCACTCCCCCGACTCGGCCTCCCAACCAGCCCCGCTCACCAAGGAGTTCGCTGCGGCCACGCAGTCGACGAACACCGCCTCGCGTGGGTGAACGGCGTCGGCCACCACCTCCAGTACGTGTTCGCCTTCGCCGAGGGTGAGTTGGTGGCGGAAGAACATCGGTACCGCGCCCCAGTCGGACTCGTAGTACTCCACCTTCTCCTGGCGCGCGACGACCGCCCCGTCGAGCAGGACGGTGACGCCCACCGCAGCGCCCACGACGAGTACCGCCTGGCCAGAGGCATGGAGACGCCCTCGATAGGTCACGCCGCCGGATGGTCGTACGTCCTCCGGCAGGCACATGAACTGCGGACGTGCCGCGAACCTGTCCGGACGGGCCAGACAGAAGTAACTACCCAGTGGGGTGTCGGCCGCGCCGGAGATCAGCAACGGCCGGTCCTGAGCCTCCCCCAGTTCGTACTCGAGCACGTTGCGCGACCGTCCGACCTCCACCCGAGCGGTGGCGAGATACCCGGTGCCGATGTTCAGTCGCTCACCGTTCCACCACACCCGCTTGGCTGCCGCAGCGCCGATGTGTAGATCGGCGGGTCCCCGGTGGTCCGTCTCCACGATCGAACGGACCCGGGCGATCGTTCCGGGCCCGGGCACGGGGACGCGTACGAACTCCTCGGTGACCAGCCCCTTGTTGCCGAGCAGGCCGTCCGGGTCCGGGATGCCGCGGCTCGACGAATACAGCGAGACGCCCCAGTTCGCGCCGGACGGGGTGAGGGGAAGTTCTCCGGCGAGGACTCGTTCAACACCGGGCGCGTCCAGCGGAACAGGGGCCTGCGCAGAGGAAGTTGGAGGCAGGACGCGGACCCGGTTGCCGTAAGTCGCCCGTGTCTTCGACCAGTTCGCGTCGGGTGGGTCGGCCTCGGTCCAGCTCATGGTCCAGATCTGCGGTTCGACGACGGACGAACCCGCGGGGAGCGCCAGGTCACCCCAGGTGTTGTCCATGGTGGGGACCAGGCGGCCCTCCCAACCGCTCGACAGGTCGATCGTCCGTTCCTGCTTCGGAGGTTGTGGTGCCGTCGGGGATGTCTGCCGGGTGCCTTCGCGCCATACGACGAGGGCGGCGGGGGCACCCTCCAGTGGCACAGCGATGGTCGAGAGGCCGTCGGCGACAGTGACGTGAGCCGGTCGGCGGGCGCCCGTTGCCGGGTTCCAGATCTCCGCCTCGGTCACCACGGCGTGCACGGTGACGGTCGAATGGTGGGCGTAACGCGCCGGGTCCGCCGCGTGGTCGGCATCGCCCGGCTGCGTGCGGGCGTCGGGGAAGGTCCCCGTCACCAGGGCCACTGCCTCAACTCCCTTGCGCCTGACCAGCAGTGGCACATCGCCCGTCGCGTGTCCGGCGGTGTCGGCCACCGCCGACGCTCCGGCTTCGGCGTCGTTCGCCCGCTCCAGCCGGGGATGCTTCAGCAGCGCCGCTACGACGGAGTCGTCACCGGACTGGCCGGCCGCCGTCGCGGGCGGACGGCCTACGACCACCACCCGGCCGCCGGCGTCGAGGAGTTGGGTCAGTCGGCGTGCCGTCTCCTCCTCCAGGACGCTCGCCGAAGGCAGCAGGACGGCGCGGTACGCCAGGTCCGTGACGCGCAGGGCTCCGTCGGTGGCCGTGGCGCGCTGCACGGAGGCGTCGTCGATGACGTCGAAGGCGATGCGGTGCCGGTCCAGTGAACCGATGTGCGGGGCAAGCCAGTTGTTGGTGCCGACCAGGTCCAGATAGTCGCGCTGCGTTGCGTCGACATCGGCATGGTCGTCGCCCAGGCGGCCGTCGCCGAAGTGCTTGACCGGTACGTCGAGCGGGATGAGGGCCTGCATGGTGGCGGTGGGGTGCAGGACCGCGACATCGGCGCTGTAGATGCCCCAGGACATGATCGAGCAGATCCGGGCGACGGCCCGGGAGAACGCCGGGTACTGCTGCCAGTAGGGCTGGCGCCAGTCGGTGGACGGGGGCGCCCACTCGAACCAGCCGCCCGCGGTGCCGAAGTAACTGGCGTGCGGGTTGTACAGGTTGGCGCCGCTGCGCAGGAACGGCAGGAGCCAGTCGTAAGTGTCCGCGAGGGTGCCGCCCCAGCCGGAGGAGTGGAACGCCTCGATCCAGACGCGCTCGTGGCCGTAGAGGTGGGCCATGGAGGAGTGCACCTTGGAGTCGCCGTGATGGTCGCTGCCTACGGCGCCGTACCAGCGGTGGGTGCGGAAGTAGTCGGTGTAGATCTGCGTCGACTGGGCCGGGTAACCCGCCCGCGCGGGGTTGCTCTGGTCAGCTCCGATCAGCATGCCTCGTTCGTCGTGCCAGGCCGCGAGCGGCTTGAAGAGGGCCTCTTCGGTGAGTTCGGCGCGGACGGCGTAGTAGTCGGCGCGGATCTTCGCCGCGCGGGCGGTCACCGGGCCGAACAGGGCGGGCAGCTGGTCGAGGAGGTCGTAGCCGCGGCGGGTGCGGAACTCGTCGGGGAAGCGGTGACTCCAGGAGTTCGTGCCGGGCAGTTCGTCCTGGAAGCTGCCCGCGATGACGTTGCCCAGGTACTCGGGGACGCGGCGGTCGTACTCGTGGTGGACGGCGTCCAGCAACAGCCCCACGGCGTACGGGTCGAGGTAGTCGAAGGCCGTGGGGACGGCTACGACGAGCTGCACGTCTGTCCGGTCGGGTGCCGGGACCCGGAGGGGGCCGGAGTCGAGGGCCACGGGCAGGCATCGGCCCTCCAAGTCGTAGGCGGCGACGAGGGTTTCGGCGCCGCGCAGTGCGACCGTGCCGTCGGCGACGGTGGCACTGCGGATGCGCAGTGCCCGGCCGGTGGCGTCCAAGTGCCGTCGGGTGATGCCGCCTTGGACGTTGGCGCCGGAGAACCCGATCTGGTCGTAGAACCACAGGCGGGTGCCGATGTCCCGGGCGATGCGGCAGGTGTCGGTGAAGCGGTCCCACCACTCCTCGCCGAACCACGGCGGGTCGTCGGTGCGGGCGCCGAAACTCGGGCCTGCCGGGGCGAGGTTGATGATCACGAGGTTGTGGATGCCGCCGTCCGCGAATCTGCGCAGCTGCCAGTCGAGGCGCTCGCGGGTGACCTTGGCGCCCGACCACCACCACAGCGGGGTGGGGCCGAAGTCCCGGGGCGGGGCGTCGAAGAGCTGCTGCAGCGCGGGAGAGATCACGACGGCGGTCCTTCCGAGTACGGCTCGGTCACCCTCATGGATCAAAAACGTTTTACATCGGCTCGGCTGTCAGCTCGATCGTCAGCCACCTGCAATGTTGGCACCGGTTCCCAGGGGCGGGAAGGAGTCCGGCCCTTCTTCCCACGGATGGGTGCACGAGGGCTTGTTGGAACGTTTTTTGAACCCTATATTCACTGCGACCCCGGCCCAGAGCCGCGAGGAGCCGCATCATGACCCGATTCTCACGTGCCACGGAACACACGGAACAACCCATTCCGAAGTACTTGTGGAAGGTCGCGGCCCTCTCGGGCATGGCCTCCTACCTCGACGCCGCGCTCATCGTCAGCATCGCCGTCAACCTGGCGATCTACCGCGACAGTTACGACATGGGCGTGTGGATGGCCGGGGCGATCAGCGCGATCGTCACCGGCTGCATCGCCGTCGGCTCCCTCGTCGGTGGACGGCTCGCCGACATGTTCGGGCGCCGCCGTGTCTACAACCTGGACATCCTCTGCTACGCGGTGGGCGCGGTCGTCATCACGCTGGCGCCGAACGACATCGTGCTCTTCGTCGGCGTGCTCGTCGCGGGACTGGCCGCCGGTGCCGATCTGCCGACGTCACTTGCCGTGGTCTCGGATGCCGCGCCCGCCGAGGCCCGGGCACGTCTGGTGTCCTTCACCCAGGTCATGTGGGTGCTGGGCATCGTCGTCGTCATCTTCCTCGGCTATCTCCTGTCGGACACGGGCCTGACCGGGGCACGGTTCATCACCGGCCATCTGATCGTCGCGGCGCTGGTCACCTGGCTGCTCCGCGCCCGGCTGAAGCTGGCCACCGAGCCGGCGGACACCGGCGTAGCCGAAGAGGCCGTCCCCCACGGCATCGAGCTCAAGAACGTGTGGAACCGTGCCGCGCTGCTGCCGATGGTCGCGACCTTCGTCTACTACGTCACCTGGGGCATCGGCGCCAACACCTTCGGCCAGTTCGGCACTTACCTGCTGGTCACGGTCAGCGGTGCCTCGCAGAGCCTGGCCACCGGGATCAACCTGGCGTTCCTGCCGATCGCGTTGGTGCTGACCTTCGTCTTCGTACGAATCGCCGACACCCCCTGGCGCGACCGGCTGTTCTACGTGTTCACGGTCGTGCAGGTCATCGCCTTCTGTATCGCCTCCCTCACGGCCGGCGCCCTGGTCGGCATGCTGGTCTTCTTCGTGCTGTACCAGATCTCCAACCCCTTTGCCGGGGAGGCCAGTTACAAGGTGTGGTCGCAGCTCACGCTGCCCCCTGACACCCGTGGCACCACCCAGGGCCTCACCTACGCCCTGTCGCGCGGGGTCTTCGCCGGCGTCGCGTTCGTCACGCCCGCCCTGATGGACTACAGCGCGTCGCTCCTGCTCTGGTTGATCACCCTGTGCATGGCGGCGTCGGGGGTCGCGGGCGTGTACGTCATCCATGTCCTCATCCGGCGTTCCCCGGGCACGGTCGCCGCCCCGGCGCCGGGTCTGGGCGTGGCCCGGACCTGAAGAACCACACCGGCCCGGCCCAGGCACTCGGAAGGAACACCGCCCATGGCAACGACCGAACCCACGACCGTGACCACCGGACCCACGACCGTGAGCGCGGAACGCGCCGCCGCCCTGCGCGAGTTGCTTCCCCCGGTGCCCCGCCGCCGTACCCGGATCGGACTCGTGGCGGGCGGGCTCGGCGCCTACTGGCCGCAATTCCCCGGGCTGCTCCCGCAGTTGAAGGAGTCGTCCGCGTATGTCGCCGAGCGCTTCCAGCAGATGGACGCGGAGGTGACCGACGTCGGCTTCATCTCCGACGCCCAGGAAGGAGCGGTCGCCGCGGAGCAACTCCGGCAGGCGGACTGCGACTTGATCGTCCTGTTCCTGACGACGTACCTGACCTCGTCGATGGTGCTGCCGATCGCCCAGCGCTCGCACACCCCCGTCCTGGTCATCGACCTCCAGCCGTCCGAGCGGATGGACCACGCGTCCTTCGACACGGGCGCCTGGCTCGCCTACTGCGGGCAGTGCCCGGTGCCGGAGGTCGGCAACGTGTTCCGGCGGGCCGGCATCCCGTTCCGGTCGGTGTCGGGCTGGCTGCGTCAGGAGTCGGCGTGGCGGCGCATCGAGCAGTGGATCCGGGCCGCCCGGGTGCGTGCCGCGCTCCGGCACGCCCGGCACGGTCTGATGGGGCATCTATATCCGGGCATGCTCGACGTGTCGACCGATCTGACGCTGCTTCCGGCGACGTTCGGCTCGCACGTCGAAGTGCTGGAGTTCGACGATCTGCGGCACCGGGTGGAGGAGGTGACCGAGGCCGAGACCCGTGAGCGCACGGCTCTCGCCCGGCGGATCTTCGCCGTGGACGACAGCGTGGTGGACGAGGACCTCGCGTGGGGGGCGACCGTGTCCGTCGCCCTCGACCGGCTCGTCGCGGACTTCGGCCTCGACACCCTCGCCTACTACCACCGCGGTCTCGACGGCGAACTGCACGAACGGCTCGGCGCCGGCATGATCCTGGGCGCCTCCCTCCTCACCGCCCGGGGCGTACCGGCCGCCGGTGAGTACGAACTCCGCACCAGCCTGGCCCAGTTGGCGACGCAGAGCATCGGTGCCGGGGGCTCCTTCACCGAGATCCAGGCCCTCGACTTCGAGGACGGCGTGGTGGAGATGGGCCACGACGGACCCGCCCACCTCGCCGTCAGCGCCCGTGACCCGCTGCTGCGCGGTCTGGGCGTCTACCACGGCAAGCGCGGCTGGGGCGTCAGCGTGGAGTTCGACGTCCAGCACGGCCCCGTCACCCTCCTCGGCCTCGGCCAGGACGCCGACGGCACCCTCTCGTTCATCACCTCCGAGGGCACCGTCGTACCCGGACCGCACCTCGCGATCGGTAACACCACCAGCCGTGTCGACTTCGGCCGGGACCCCGGCGAGTGGGTCGACGCGTGGAGTGCGACGGGTGTGGGCCACCACTGGTCCCTCGCCCTCGGCCACCACACCGCCGACTTCCGCGCCGCCGCGAGCCTGCTGGGCATCGAACACCGGGACGTGTGAGCGCGGTTGTTCGCCGCCGGCGGGTGCCGGGCGCACGCGTACACACGCGCCCGACACCTGAGCCGTAGATCAGAAGAGACTTCGGTCGTCGCTCCGCGGGTCCCGCACGACGTGCGGTTCATAGAGCCCGGCGCGGGCCGTGCGCCGCCAGGGCCGTGCCATGGACACGGCGACCTCCACGTCGCTCGATGCGGTGTCGAGGTCGACGACGGTCACCGAGGCCGTCCCGTCCCGTGGACCCTGGGCGAGCCACTCCCCGTCGGGGGCGACCACCCCTGACGGCACGAACTCGCTGAGCTGTGCGGGAGAGGCGAAGCTGACCCAATAGCTGTTGGCGGACGCGTGCCCTTGTGCCTCGGTCGCGAACAGTCGGGTGTCGTGGGGTGTCCCTGCGCCGGTCGTGGAGAAGAGGACACAGTCGACGTCGAGCCGCTCGTACTCGATGAACAGCTCGGGAAAGTGGACCTCCATACCGAGCGCGCACCCGAACCGCATGCCGTCGACCTCGAAGGTCACCGGCTTCGTGCCGGGGGCGTACATGTACGAGATCTTGGTGTGCGACAGCATGCGTTCGTCGTACCGGGTCGCCACCTCGCCCCGGTCGGAGATCACGTACAGGCTGTTGTGCGGACGGTGGGGCGCGGTGAGCCGGTGGACGGAGCCCAGCACGGTCCACAACTGCAGTTCCCGCGCCAATTCCGCCGTCGCGTTCAGTTCCTCCTGAAGCACGTTCCAATCGAACCGGTCCCAGTCGGCCGGCCCGACCTCGTCAGGGCCGTTGACGCTCATGATCCGCTTGTGCGGGAAGCAGGTGGCTCCTTCCGGGAAGTGCACGAGCCTGGCGCCGGCGCGATGCGCCTCGCGCATGAGGCTGCGCACGTCCGCCCCGCTGGCGCGCAACTCGGCGGCGTCGCGGGGGTCTTCGCGGACGACGGTCTGGACCACGGCCAACCGCAGCCGCTTCGCTTCCGATGCCGCCTCACCTGTGGGAGCCGGGCGGAAGTGCCGCCGTGAGGTCGTGTAGGACTCGCCCGTCTTGGCGGCACGAGCCCGCACCCTGCGCTTGAAGTTCCTTTTCGCTGTCATTCCTGGCCTTCCACGTCCCGCGCGAAATCCCCCAGCGACCACGCACAAGACGGCAGACCACGGAACGACCCGAGACAGTAAGCCCCTTTGCCTCCGATCAGGGCCGCGCTGGGGACGGCCGGAGGAGGTTGGGCGTTGGGCCACGCCACGCCCGATGATGCCGTGGCCGCGTTACACCGTCAACCAGCCGACCATGGTCGCGCCGCACGATGCCGTCTGCTGCCGAGAGTCCCGCCCCTCAGTACGGCGTCTGGATCCGGTGCTTCTCCAACGCCACGGAGTAACGGTTCAGCAGCGCGTCGAGGCCCGCCAGCAGAAGGCCCGCGGACTCCCCCGCGTCTTCCAGATCCCCGCGCTCGCAGGCCTCCACCACCTCGGCCACATCGCTGCGGAGGATGTGCAGGGAGTCGCCCTGGATCAGCACACCGGGGAACCGGCGACCGGGCAGCCGGACCACGGCGTCGTTCCCACCGTCAGTGAACAGTTCTGCGTCTATGCGCTCCATGACGCCATCCAACCCGACGTCACCGGCTGACATCAACGACGTTACGCAGAACCGAATTCGGCTCGACCCTCCGGGCAGACCCTCGCCGTCGCCACGAGCAGCGACCTCACCCTCTGGACCCGCCGCCGGACGCACTGACGTACCGTCGATTCCGGGGTTCACCACTGCGGCCACGCACCCAGAAGAACACCATCACCGAGGACACCGCGGCGACCGCGCACCAGGTCGAGGCGAACTCGAGCTGCCACAACGCCCAGCAGACGACCGCACCGACGCCGAACACGCTCCCCAGCAGCACCAGCCCCCGGTCACCGGACACCAGGAGTGAGCCGACCGTCGCCACGAGGTAGCCGGCGACGACCAGTTGGGGGTGGGGAAGGTCGACGACGTACCCGACGGTGTGGCCACGGATCTCGGAAGTCACCGGGCGCGCGGCGAGGGCGTACGCGAGTGTCGCGGCCGTCGCCACCCCGACCGCCAGCAGTACGCCGACCCGGGGCCGCGCGTGTGGTGGCGCGGCGCACCACACTCCCGCCGGGACCCACACCGCCAGCAACGGCAGGGCGATGACCGCCCAGGTGAGGGTGGCGGCGCCGGTGCCTCCGCCGGCGGCCCACACCAGCGACTCGACGATCTGATGGACACCGAGCACCCACGGCAGCGCGGCCAGCGGCAGATCGGCGGGCCTGCGGGTCCGGGCCACACAGGCCACTCCGACGGCGAGGATGCCCGCGCCCGCGACGAGATCGGCCTTCGCACTCCAGCACATCTCTCTCCCACGCGATCGGTCCGCATCCGCCTGCGCCAGCGTTCACGCTACGTCTCCGCTCCGCCGTGCGCCGGGTGACACCACCGCCGGGGCGTGCCGCGAGGGCATACCCGCGCGCACCCTTCAACCCCCGCTTCGCCCAACACGCCCCTCCCCCCGCCCAGTTGACGGCCCTGCCACGAAACCACCCCCGGCCTGCGCGAGAGCGTCCCCACATGATTGGCTGACCCCGCCCACCGCACACCGTGCGCACGCACAGGAGGACATCGCAGCCATGAGCAACGCCTACACGTTCGAGTACAAGGTCGTCAGCTTCCGGGAGTCGCTGATCGGCGACGCCCTGGACAGCGACAAGCTGGAGAAGGTCCTCAACAAGCATGCCGAGGACGGCTGGGGCCTGAAGGCCATCACCGCCGCCGACGTCAAGGGCCGCATAGGTCCCGGCGCGGTCGAGGGCCTGCTCCTCACCTTCGAGCGGCCTCGCGCGTAACCATCGATGCCGTGCGCGGGACGGGGGGCGGAAGTCGTCAGCGCCGATGCGTTGGGAACGGCGTACCGGGGCCCGGGATCTCCCCCGACCCGCGCGGGATCAGCTCGGTCGGCATGACGACCCTGCGCGGCGGTGACGTATCGCCGTGGATGCGGGCGAAGAGCAGATGCGCGGCGCTCGTCGCGAGGGCCACGGGGTCCTGGGCGATGACGGTGACCGGCGGGGTCAGCTGCGCGGCCAGGGCGAAGTCGTCGAAGGCGATGAACGCGACGGTGGCGGGCAGCACGGCCAGCACGCCGAACGCGAGGACTTCGTTGCCCGCGAGTACGGCCGTCGGCGGCTCGGGTGCGGCGAGGATCGCCGTGACGGCCCGGGCTGCGTCGGCGCCAGACCGTAAGCCGTGCCGGACGAGCGTCGGGTCGGCGTCGATGCCCGCGGCGCTCAGGGCCGCCAGATAGCCGCGGTGGCGTTCGGCGAAGGTCCAGATCTCCCGCTTGTCGCCGAGGTAGCCGATACGGCGGTGGCCGTGCGCGATCAGATGGCCCACAGCCCGCCGCACCGCGCCGAAGTTGTCCACCACCACGGTGTCCACGTCCAGGCCCGGCGCCGCCCGGTCCACGCACACGATCTTCGTGCCCTGGGCCTGCGCCGAGCGCAACAACCGGTGGTCGCCCGCGACCGGGGTGAGGATCAGACCGTCGACCCGGCGGGCGGTGAAGGCCGCGACGACCTCGCGCTCGCGGTGCGGGTCGGCGCGGCTGGAGCCGATGAGCACCATGTTGCCGCGCCGGTGGGCGACGTCCTCGATGGCCGAGGCGACGGCCGCCATGAAGGGGTCGGCAACGTTGTCCACCATCAGTCCGACGGTCTGACTCAATCGGTTCGTGCGGCGCAACTGCCGTGCCACGTCGTCGCGTTGGTAGCCCAGCTTGCGGACGGCGGCCTCCACGCGGGCGGCGGTCCGCGGTGCGACTCCCGCCTCGCCGTTGACGACCCGGGACACCGTCATCACGCTCACGCCGGCTTCCGCGGCTACGTCCTTCATCCTGGGACGGCTGGCCACGCCGCGTCCTCCAGATCTCGTCCAGCGCGACCGGACCGGGGCCTGTCCGACGGACGGACGGACGGCGCCCGCCCAATTCCCCGTTCGTTCACGACCCTTGACGCCCACCCACGGGCCTCCCAGAATCGACGAGCTGTTAACGATACCAACCAGAAGGCACAACATGGCCTCTGCAAGAGAACCCCTTCTCGCGGCGCACGGTGTGGTCAAGCGTTTCGGCCATGTCCAGGCGCTCTCGGGCGCCGACTTCACGGCGCACGCCGGTGAGGTCGTCGCACTGATCGGTGACAACGGTGCCGGCAAGTCGACTTTGGTGAACGTACTTTCCGGCGTGCTCACCCCGGACGAGGGCGAGGTGCGCCTGGACGGGGTGCCGATCCGGTTCACGGGGCCGATGGACGCGCAACGGCACGGAGTCGAGACCGTCTACCAGGATCTTTCGCTGGCGCCCGACCTGGACGCGGCGGCCAATCTCTATCTCGGCAGAGAACTTGTGCGCGGGGGCTTTCTCGGCCGCCTGGGCGTGCTCGACCGGCCCACGATGCGCCGTGAGGCAGTTGCGGCCTTCGGTGAGCTGGGCGTCGAACTGAAAGATGTGACGGCTCCTGTGACAACGTTGTCGGGAGGGCAACGGCAGTCCGTGGCCGTAGCGCGCGCCGTCGCCTTCGCCAACAAGGTCATCTTCATGGACGAGCCGACCGCCGCCCTGGGCGTCGTCCAGCGCGCCCGTGTCCTGGAGACCGTCCGCAGGGTGGCCGACCGGGGCATCTGTGTCGTCCTCATCAGCCACAACATGCCCGAGGTGCTGTCGGTCGCGGACCGGGTCGAAGTGCTGCGGCTGGGGCGCCGGGTCGCCTCGTTCACCGCGGCCGACACCACGATCGAGGAACTCGTCGGAGCCATGACCGGATCGCTGGACGAACCCGCGCACAACGGGAACCACGCCCCGGTCGGCACGACGGAAGCGGAGGACGGGCGATGAGCGCCAACAGCCAGGACATCAAGCCGACGGCCAAGGCGCCGGACGCGCCCGAGTCCGACGGCGGACGGTTCGCCGTACCTCCGTGGCTTCGACGGGCCGCCGGCGTCAGCGAGTTGTGGACATTCGTGATCCTCGTCGCGCTGGTCGCGTTCTTCACGATCGCGGCGCCGGGCAAGTTCTTCACCACGTACGACATCACGCAGATCGCGGTGAACGCGTCGATCTATCTGGTGCTCGGCGTCGGCATGACGTTCGTGATCATCACCGCGGGCATCGACCTGTCGATCGGCTCGGTGCTGGTCCTGGCGGCGGTGTCGGCGGGCGAGTACAACGTCCACCACGGCGGGCCCACCGCCGGCTGGGGCACGGTCGTCGTCTGCGTCGTCATCGCCCTTGCGGTGGGGACGGGTTGGGGTGCGTTGCAAGGAGCGGTGGTGGCGACCGGGAAGGTGCCCCCGCTGATCGTGACCCTGGGTGGTCTCGGCGCGGCACTGGGCATCGCCGAACTCGCCACCGGCGGCCAGGACCCGGCCGGCGCCGCGGCGACCCATCTCCAAAACAGCCTGGGATTCGGCAAGTTGCTCGGCATCCCCTGGATGGTGATCCTCGCCGCCGTGGTCACCGCCCTGTTCGGCGCGGTCCTCGGCGCCACGAGGTTCGGCAGCCACACCCTGGCCATCGGCTCGAACCCGACCGCCGTACGCCGCGCGGGCATCCCGGTCGGCCGCCACCTGATCAAGGTCTACGGCCTGATGGGGCTGCTCGCCGGTCTGGGCGCGGTGATGTGGCTGGCCTCGTACGGCACGACGTCCATCGCCGGGCACTCCACCGACAACCTGAAGGTGATCACCGCGGTGGTCCTGGGCGGCACCAGCCTGTTCGGCGGGCGGGGTTCCGTACTCGGCACGGTGATCGGCGTGTTCATCCCCGCCGTGCTGACGACCGGACTGATCGTCATCGGCGTCCAGCAGTACTGGCAGGACGTCGCCGTGGGCGTCGTCCTGGTCGTGGCCGTCTACATCGACCAGATGCGCAGGAAGACCCGAGAGCGCGCATGACCCCCGACCTGCTCTCTGCCCCTGTCCCCGCCCAGACCTTCGCCCCAACCCTCGCATGACCCAGGAGGACATCCTTATGTCGAGCACTCGCATCACGCGCAAAGTACTGGTCGCCGCGGGCACCGTGCTGGCCCTCACCGGCGCCGCCGCCTGCAGTTCGTCGAGCGACAGCGGCGGTTCGGGATCGAAGGGAGGCGCCTCCGGCAAGAAGGTCCGGCTGATCACCGGCGTGAAGAGCGACCCCTTCTACATCACCATGACCTGCGCGGCGCAGACCGAGGCCAAGGCCAAGGGCATGGACTTCTCCGCGGACGGTTCCGCGCAGTGGGACGTGTCGGTGCAGCGTCCGCTCATCGACTCGGTGGCGGCGACCCGGCCGGACGGGCTGCTGATCTCGCCGGTCGACGTCAGCGCGCTCACCCCCTCGCTCAAGCAGATCCAGTCGTCCGGGACCAAGGTC
Organism: Streptomyces xylophagus; assembly: GCF_000716435.1. GTDB lineage: Bacteria > Actinomycetota > Actinomycetes > Streptomycetales > Streptomycetaceae > Streptomyces > Streptomyces xylophagus. Next base: position 267,100 of record NZ_JNWO01000001.1, on the reverse strand, counting down.
GCGCTCGTCGACACCACGGTCACCGACACCTCCATCGGCATCACCCGGATCTCGTCCGACAACGAGAAGGGCGGCCGGGTGGCGGCCGACGCGCTCGCCAAGCTGATGGACGAGAAGGGCTCGGCGATCGTCATCAGCGTCAAGCCCGGCGTCTCCACGACCGACGCCCGCATCAAGGGCTTCACCGAGGAGATGGGGAAGTACCCGAACATCAAGTTGCTGCCGACCCTCTACGACAACGACCTGCCGGCCACCGCGGCCTCCCAGATCCAGTCGACGCTGGCGGCCCACCCCGACCTCGGCGGCGTCTTCGCGGGCAACACCAACACCGGCACGGGCATCGCCACCGGTCTCAAGCAGGCCGGCAAGCAGGGCACGGTGAAGGTCGCCGCGTTCGACGCCGAACCGGACGAGGTCGCCTCGCTCAAGGCGGGCACCCTCCAGGTCCTGGTCGCCCAGGACCCGGGGGCGATCGGCAAGGAGGCCGTCGACCAGCTCGCCGCCGCCTTCGAGGGCAAGACCGTCCAGAAGTCGATCGGCACCAACATGGTGGCCATCACCAAGGCGAACATGAACCAGCCCGAGATCAGCAAGTACTTCTACAAGGCGGGCTGTTGACGGACCCCGACCGGCGGTCCTGCCGGGTGGCTTCCCTTTCCGGAGGCCACCCGGCAGGACCGGTCAGGGTTCCTGAGGCATCCGGCGGGACCGGTCCAAGAGGGGGGACTTTGCATGACCATGCGCGAGGGTGCATAATCTTCCCATGTCTAAGGTCCTCACCTCCCTCCCCACCGGCGAGCGCGTCGGCATCGCCTTCTCGGGCGGACTCGACACCTCCGTCGCGGTCGCCTGGATGCGCGACAAGGGTGCCGTCCCCTGCACCTACACCGCCGACATCGGCCAGTACGACGAGCCCGACATCGCCTCGGTGCCCGGCCGCGCGCAGGCCTACGGCGCCGAGATCGCGCGTCTGGTCGACTGCCGTGCGGCGCTGGTCGAGGAGGGCCTGGCCGCGCTGACCTGCGGGGCGTTCCACATCCGCTCCGGCGGGCGCGCCTATTTCAACACCACCCCGCTGGGCCGTGCCGTCACCGGCACCCTGCTGGTCCGGGCGATGCTCGAGGACGACGTCCAGATCTGGGGCGACGGCTCGACCTTCAAGGGCAACGACATCGAGCGGTTCTACCGCTACGGCCTGCTCGCCAACCCGCACCTGCGGATCTACAAGCCCTGGCTGGACGCGGACTTCGTGACCGAGCTGGGCGGCCGCAAGGAGATGTCGGAGTGGCTGCTCGCCCATGAGCTGCCCTACCGCGACAGCACGGAGAAGGCGTACTCCACCGACGCCAACATCTGGGGTGCCACCCACGAGGCCAAGACGCTGGAGCACCTGGACACGGGCGTCGAGACCGTCGAGCCGATCATGGGCGTCCGCTTCTGGGACCCGTCGGTCGAGATCGTCACCGAGGACGTGACGATCGGCTTCGACCAGGGCCGCCCGGTGACGATCAACGGCAAGGAGTTCTCCTCCCCAGTCGACCTGGTCATGGAGGCCAACGCCATCGGTGGCCGCCACGGCCTGGGCATGTCGGACCAGATCGAGAACCGGATCATCGAGGCGAAGAGCCGCGGCATCTACGAGGCCCCCGGCATGGCTCTGCTGCACGCGGCCTACGAGCGCCTCGTGAACGCGATCCACAACGAGGACACCGTCGCCCAGTACCACAACGAGGGCCGGCGCCTGGGCCGCCTGATGTACGAGGGCCGCTGGCTGGACCCGCAGGCCCTGATGGTCCGGGAGTCCCTGCAGCGCTGGGTCGGCTCGGCGATCACCGGTGAGGTCACCCTGCGGCTGCGGCGCGGTGAGGACTACTCGCTGCTCGACACGGCGGGCCCGGCGTTCAGCTACCACCCGGACAAGCTGTCCATGGAGCGCACCGAGGACTCGGCCTTCGGCCCGGTCGACCGCATCGGCCAGCTCACCATGCGCAACCTCGACATCGCCGACTCCCGCGCCAAGCTGGAGCAGTACGCCGGCCTCGGCCTGATCGGCACCGGCAACACCGCGATCGGCGCCGCGCAGGCCGCCGCGACCGGCCTCATCGGCAGCATGCCCGAGGGCGGCGCCGAGGCCATCGCCTCCCGCGGCGAGGTCTCCGAGGACGACGCGCTGCTGGACCGCGCGGCGATGGAGTCCGGCACGGACTGACCGACTCCGGGGAACAGCGACGCCGTAGGGCCGGTTCGACGCGTTGGGCGTCGGGCCGGCCTTCCGTCGATTGGGGAGCTGGGGCGCACGGCAGCCGACCACAAGCCGCCCACGCCTCCCCGCGTAGCCTTCTCCCGTGACCACACCCAAGATCGTCGATGTGAGTGTCGACGCGATGATCGAAGACCTGCGCGCCCTCGTCGAGATCGAGTCCCCCTCCCGCGACCTGGGCGCCCTGCGGACATCGGCCGAGACCGTCGCCGGTGTCATCGAGGGGCGGCTCGGCGGGCGGGCCGAGCTGGTGGAGAGCGAGGGCGGGCCGCACGTCCACTGGTCCGGCGGTGGCACACCCCGCGTGCTGATCCTCGGTCACCACGACACCGTGTTTCCGCTCGGCACCCTTGCGCGTCGCCCGTTCAGGATCGAGGACGGGCGCGTGACCGGCCCCGGTGTCTTCGACATGCTCGGCGGCTTGGTGCAGGCGATCCATGGACTGGCGGCGCTGGACGACCGGTCCGGTGTCGAAATCCTGGTGACTGCGGATGAAGAGGTCGGCTCCCTCTTCTCCCGAGCGCTGATCGAGGAACGCGCCCTCGCCTGTGGTGCCGTCCTCGTGGTCGAGGGTGCCGCCGACGGCGGGGCCGTGAAGACCGGCCGCAAGGGGTGTGGCACTTTCGAGGTCTCCGTCGCCGGGCGGGCCTCACACGCGGAGCTGGAGCCCGCCGCCGGGGTCAACGCGCTGGTCGAGGCGGCGCACCAGGTGCTGGACATCGTGGCGTTGGCGCGGCCCGAGTTCGGCACGACCGTGACCCCGACCGTCGCGTCGGCGGGGACGCTGGACAACGTAGTGCCGGCGGAGGCGACCGTCGTCGTGGACGTCCGGGTCGAGTCGGCAGAGGAGAAGGAGCGGATCGAGTCCGCGTTCGCCGCCCTCGCTCCTCATCTCGACGAGGCCGTGATCACCGTACGAGGAAGTGTCGGACGGCCGCCGATGCCCGAGTCCGCGGCGGCCGAACTGTTCGCGGTCGCCCAGCAGTTGCTGCCCGGGCTCGAAGGCCGGGCCGTCGGCGGTGGGAGCGACGGAAACTTCACGGCCGCGCTCGGGGTGCCGACGCTCGACGGTCTGGGTGCCGTCGGGGGCGGGGCCCATGCCGACCACGAGTATCTGCTCGTCGCGTCGATGGCCGAGCGGGCGAACCTGGTCGCCGGGCTCGTGGACGCGATCCGGAACGCCTGACCCCGGCAGGTCAGGCACGCTCGGACGGCATCAACAGGCGGTCGAAGAGCCATACTTGACCATGCGGGGGATCGTCCCGTGATGGCCTGATACGGGAGCGGCAATCAGTGAGCAGCATCAGCAAGGTAGTGGGGAAGGTCGAAGTCCGGCTCCGCTGGGATCCCAGTCCCTGGGGGCAGCAGCCGCGCCATCTGGACATCGTCGCGGCGACCTACTCCGCCGACGCCCCGCACGGACGCCCGGTGTACGTCGTCAACTCCGAGAGCCGCTCGCCGGACGGCACCATCAACATGAGCCGGCACAGCGAGAGCGGCCAGGGGTACGGGTACATGGAGGTGATGGTCCTCGAACTCGACCGCCTCGCCTCGTCGTTCGCGCGGGTGGTCGTGGGCGTGGCGATCCATCAGAACGGCGGGACAAGGACCTTCGGTGATCTGTCGCACGCCAGGGCGCTGGTCGTGGAGGGCTACAAGGAGTTGCTGTCGGACGACTTCGCGGGGGTGGCCGGGTCCACCGCCGCGACGGTCGGGGAGTTCACCAAGGACGCCTCCGGGGACTGGGAGTTCCGCCCGATGGTGCGGGGGTTCGACAGTGAGCCGGTGGGGTTCACCGCGGAGATGGGCAGTGTGTCTCAGCCCTGACCGGTGCGTTCGTCTTGAAGTGCGGAAGCAGCGTCGTGACGCTCGGGCGCCTGTGGCGCAGCTCGTGGACCAGCCCCATGACGATGGCGGCGCCCACCGCGACCAGGTGCTCGCGGCCCGCCAGGTTGGGTTTGACGATCGACTCCCACACCATCGATCCGCCGGTGAGGAGGAACACGATGGGCGCACGCCGGACGACGGCCAGATAGGTGAACAGTCCTACGACCGCCGCGGACGGCCCCGTGTCGAGGACGTGCCCGATCTCGGGCCGTAGCCCGAGCCCCCCGCAGCCGGGCCCGATCAGCAGCATCACGCGCACCGTGAGGGTGCCGGCCAGCGTGGTCGCGTAGGCGACGACCAGGGTCCGGGCCCGGCCGAGTGCCAGCTCGGCCAGCGCGAACGCCAGGAACAGCTGGGTGATGCCGGCCCATACCGGAAGGTCGAGGGCGGGCACGTACAGCGAGATGGGGGTACGCAGCAGGGCCAGCCACAGCGGCAGGTCGCCCTGGACGCCGCCGAGGTGCCGGACGATCTCCGCGCCGGTCGGGTCCTGAGCCAGCGCGTGGAAGAAGATGACGCCGAAGGCGGCGACGAACGCCAGGGACAGGCCCGGCAGTCCCCGCCGCAGCAACTGCCGTACAGGATCGACGACGATGCCCTGCCATTCACCCCGCAATGTGCGCCAGATGAACACGCTCCCCCAACTCCCCCATCATCGGACAAACATACGGATCGGAATCTAGCCCCCTGAACGGGTCAGGCCCATCCCGGGGCGGGTCGGACCTGTCGTCGCAGCTCGCGTACGGTACGCGTGGGGCTGATATTGAAGAGTGGGAAGCGTTCCCGACGGTTGTCCGACGAATGAAGGCAGCGGGAGGGCCGGTGCGTACCTCGAGAGATCCGGCCGGTTCCACCGTGGCCGACGCCGGGCACCGGGTCACGCCTCCGCTCCGCTGGGCCGTGGTGGTGTTCTGGCTCGTCAGCGTCACCCTGCTGGTGGCGTTGACCGGTATCGCGCTGGGCCGGGACACCCGGCCGGCTCCCTTTCTGGTCGTACTGCCCGCGCTGATCGCGGGGCGCGGCACCGTACGGCAGACCACCGTCGCCTCCGTGTGGGTGACGCTCGTGATCGTCGGCTCCCTCATCGACAGTCCGCTGGGCACGGCGGGCGCGGACGCGGCGGTCGTCGCCTTCACCCTGGTGTTCAACGGCCTCAGCGTGGCGCGGGCGGCGCAGCGGATCCGCTGGGAGGGCGAGATCGCGCGCCTGCGTTCCGCGGCGGCTGCCCTGCAACGGCAGATCCTGCGCCCGTTCCCCCTGATGACCGACCAGCTCCTGGTCCACGGCCTCTACCGGCCGGTGGAGGAGGACAGCCGGGTGGGCGGCGACGTCTACGAGGTCGTCGCCTCCCCGTACGGCACCCGTGTCTTCATCGCCGACGTCCAGGGCAAGGGTCTCCAGGCGATCAGCGCGGCCTTCGCCGTTCTGAGTGCCTTCCGGGAGGCGGCCGTTGCCGAGCCCACGCTCACCGCCGTGGTCGACGCCCTGGAGGAGGCGGTGCTGCGGCACAACTCCTTCGCGGCGCAGACCGGCGAGCGGGAAAGGTTCGTGACGGCGCTCGTCCTGGGCGTCGACGGCGAGCAGGAGGTCCAGGCGATCAACTGCGGCCATGTGGCGCCGCTGCTGCTGCGCGAGGAGCGGGCCGAGCCGGTGCTCAGGCAGGAGCCCTGCGTTCCGCTGGGCCTCGACGCGCTGGCCCCTGAGCCTCGTACCGTCGAATGGTTCGTGTTCCCTTCGGACGGCACGCTTCTGCTCTGCACGGACGGGGTCACCGAGGCGCGCGATCCGTCCGGCACGTTCTATCCCCTCGAAGAGCGTGCGGCGGCCTGGGGCGATGTCCCCCCGAAGGACGTCCCGGCGACCGTCTACGGCGACCTGCGCCGGCACACGGCGGGCACGCCCCGCGACGACACCGCGCTGCTGGTGCTGCGCAGGAGGGGCGACGCGGGCCTCTCGTGACGGGTCACGGGCGGCCGCCCTGGCGCGGGTCCCCCGCGGTGAGGTGTTCGAGGACCTCGGCCAGTTCCTGGCAGGCGCGTTCCACCGACAGTCTGGTGTTGCGCTGCTCGGTGATGACGGAGGACAGCAGCAGGGCGGTGAGTGCCATCGTGCCGTTGAAGGCCTGGAGTTTCATCATCACCTCGACGTGGGTCAGCTGGGCGAACGGGCCGGACTCGTGGGTCGCGGCGATGGTGGCCATGACGGAGGCGAACAGGGCGCACAGCATGCTGCCCGCGAAGCGGAACCGCAGTGCCGCCCAGATCAGCAGCGGATAGACCAGGAACAGCAGACTGACGTGGCTGTGGGTGACCAGGGGGACGATCACGCCGATGGTGGCCGCCAGTCCCAGGGCCTCCTTCCAGCGGTGCAGGTCCAGGGGCAGGCGGACCGTGCGCAGGACGAGCAGCAGCGGGGTGACGATCAGCACCCCCATCGCGTCGCCCACCCACCAGCCCAGCCAGACCGGCCAGAAGGAGTGCTCCGCCAGCTTGTCGGTGACGACGAGCAGGCCGACCCCGCAGGTCGCGCTGATCAGCATGGCGGTCAGGGCACCCAGGAACACCAGGGCGAGGCCGTCCCGGAGTCGGCCGAGGTCGGTGCGGAAGCCGACCCGGCGCAGCATGAGGTAGGCGCAGGCGGGGGCCACGGTGTTGCCCAGCAGGACGACGAGCGCGGTCAGGTGGAGCGAGGTGAGGGACATGATCACGAAGAGCACGCCGAGGGCGATCCCGGGCAGCACCCGCAGCCCGAAGATCAGCAGGCAGGCCACCGCGACGCCGGTGGGGGGCCAGATGGGTGTGAACACCGCGCCCTCGACCACCAGCTGCCGCAGCAGGCCGAGCCGTCCCGCCACGAAGTAGCTGCCGGCGACGGCCAGCGTCAGGAGGGCGTACCCGGCCGGTCGCCGCAGATCCTCGAAACCCACCACAGCTGCCATCAGACACTGCCCGGGCCGTGTCGGCGAGGCGAGGAGCGGTGCGGGGGCGCGCTGGGTGCATTGTCCGGAGACGCTGTTGGTGAGCCGGCTGGAGCGGTCGCGCATGTCGGCCCCGCCCAGCGTCCGGCGGTGGTGCGGCTGCCCTGGAAGCCTGCGGCAGTACGGGGCAGCGGCCGGTCGGTCTTCGTCAGCACCTGCCGGGACAAGCCCTACGGCCCGGTGTCGGGCGCGTCGTGGCCTACGACCAGTACGGCCGCGTCGTCCTCGTGCCCCACGCGTTCCGCCCCCTTGATCACGGCGGCGGCGAGGGAGCCCGCCTCCATGCCCGCCACGGCGGCGATGCCCGCGAGGCGCATCACCTGGTCGAGGCCTTCGTCGACGCTCATCGAGGGGCCCTCCACCACGCCGTCGGTGACCAGGACGAGGACTCCGCCGGTGGTGAGCCGGTGCTCGGTCACCGGGTACCGCTGCCCGGCGACGATGCCGAGGGGCGGTCCGCCCTCGTCGTCGGTGATGCCGCACCGGCCGTCCGCCGTGGCCCAGACGGAGGGTATGTGTCCCGCCCGCGCGCTCTCCACCACTCCGGTGATCGGGTCGAGCCGCAGGAAGGTGCAGGTCGCGAAGAGTTCGGTGCCGAGGGACAGGAGCAGGTCGTTCGTCAGGGCGAGGAGTTCGCCGGGCTCGCTGGTGACGGACGCGAGCGCGCGCAGGCCGACCCGGACCTGGCCCATGAACGCGGCCGCCTCGATGTTGTGGCCCTGGACGTCGCCGATGGACAGGCCTATGCGTCCGTCGGGCATCGTGAAGGCGTCGTACCAGTCGCCGCCCACGTTGAGGCCGTGATTGGCGGGCGAGTACTGGACCGCAAGGTGGAAGCGAGGGGTGACGGGCATGTCTCCGGGAAGCATGCCGCGCTGCAGGGCGACGGCCAGTTCGAGCAGGGAGCGCTGCAGCTCCGCCCGCTCGCGTGCCTGGGCGGTCAGCGTCCCGAGCCTGGCCAGCAGTTCGTCACCGTCGTCCATGGGGCGCTTGCGGGACATTGACCACTCCAGAGGGTTAGTAACCCTTTAAGCATAAAGAACGGTTTTGCCCCGACAGGTTCCGCCCAGGAACGACGTCGGCCCGGCCACCGCGAAAAGCGGGGCCGGGCCGACCTGTCGTACGCGCCGCGTCAGCCCTGGCGGGCCTTGAAGCGCGGGTCCTTCTTGTTGATCACGAACGTCACACCGCGGCGGCGTACCACCTGCGCGCCGGGCTTCGACTTCAGTGAGCGAAGGGAATTACGGACCTTCATGACTTCCTCCCGTAGCGGCGCTCGAAGCGCTCCACACGGCCCGCGGTGTCCACGACCCGCGTGTTCCCGGTGTAGAACGGGTGGCTGGCCGACGAGATCTCGACGTCGATCAGCGGGTAGGTGTTCCCGTCCTCCCACTCGATCGTGCGCGCCGACTGCGCGGTCGAGGTGGTGAGGAACGCGGTGTCCGCCGCGCCGTCGCGGAAGACGACCGGACGGGACACGGGGTGGATGCCAGACCTCATGGTGCTTCCTTCCTCAGGCCGTCCACGGTGGGACGGCCGCTCTGCTTGGTTCGTGGCGCGGTCGATGCGCCTGGTTCAGCGCTCTTCGCGGAATGCGACGTGCTCCCCCGCCACCGGGTCGTACTTGCGCAGGACCAGCCGGTCGGGGTCGTTGCGACGGCTCTTGCGCGTCACGTAGGTGACGCCGGTCCCGGCCGTCGACTTCAGGGTGACGACCGGACGGTTCGTGGTGCGTGCCATGAGGACCTCCTTCCGCCCACATCCCGGGATCTTGTCCCGAGCATGTCAGCTACGTACGTCTCAACACGGGCACCCGGCAATCCATTCCCGCCCGCTAGGCCGCCACCGCGGCCCGTTCACGAGCCGCCCGTACGGCCTGGGACAGCCCGTCGATGTCGTACGCGCCATGGTGGCGGCGGCCGTTGACGAAGAAGGTCGGGGTGCCCGCGACGCCGCTGAGGTCGGCCGACTCGACATCCTCGGCGACATGGCCCGCACCGGCGTGAGCCCGCATGTCGCGCTCGAAGCGGGCGGTGTCCAGGCCGATCTGTTCGGCATAGCCCCGCAGGTCCTTCAAGCGCAGGGCGCCCTGATGGCTGAGCAGCAGGTCGTGCATCTCCCAGTAGCCGCCCTGCAGCGCGGCGGCCTCAGCGGCCTCGGCGGCGAGCTGGGCGTGGGAGTGCACGTCGGTGAGCGGGAGGTGCCGCCACACGTACCGCACCTCGTCCCCGAAGGAGCCGAGCAGTTCGCGGACGACGGGCTCGGCCTGCCCGCAGTAGGGGCACTCGTAGTCGCCGTACTCCACGACGGTCACCGGAGCGTGCCGAGGTCCGCGCAGGTGGTCGCGGTCGGGGTCCACGGGGACGGACAGGTCGACGATGGTCTCCGCCCTGCCGAACAGCACCCTGGGCCTCACCTGCGGCGGCAGCAGTCCGATCACCCCGGTGACCAGCCGGCCGACGAGGAACGAGTAGATGACTGCGGTGAGGATGCCCGTCTTCGCGTCCTCCAGGGTGGTCCCGTCGAAGGCGAGGGTCGCGATCAGCAGGGAGACCGTGAAGCCGACGCCCGCGAGGGTGCCGCCCGCGGTCACGGCGCCCCAGCCGACCGGCGGTCTGATCCGGCCCCGGGACAGCAGCCTGGTCAGTGCCGTCGAGGAGACGATGCCGAGCGGCTTGCCGACGACGTACCCGATGAGGATGCCCAGCGCGACGGGCGAGGTGAACGCCCGGGCCAGCTGCTCCCCGCTGATCTGGAGCCCGGCGTTGGCCAGTGCGAACAGCGGGACCACGGCGTAGCTCGCCCACGGGTGGTACATGCGCTGCAGCCGGTCATTCGGGGAGATCGACGCGGCGATGCCGGCCCGTACGTCGCGTTCCAGCTCGGGAGTGGGTTGCTCACGGAAGAGCCGGAACAGGCCGGTCGCGCGTTCCAGGTCGTCGCGCCCCGCCGGATAGGCATACGTGATCAGTCCCATGGCGAGTCCGATGACGACAGGGTCCACGCCCGATTTCAGCAGGGCGACCCAGGCGATGAGCCCGAGCACCGCGTACACCGGACCCCGGCGCACCCTGAACCGCCGGAGCAGCATGATGACGGCGAACGTGCCCACGGCGACCAGGAGCGCCGGTACGGCGATGTGGTCGCTGTAGAAGACGGCGATCACCACGAGCGCCAGGAAGTCGTCCACGACCGTGATCGTGAGGAGGAAGACCCGCAGCCCGGGCGGCATGTGGCGGCCCACGACGGCCAGCATGCCCAGCGCGAACGCCGTGTCGGTGGACATCACCGCGCCCCAGCCGTTCGCCGTCCCGTGCCCGCTGTTGATCGCCAGGTAGATGGCGATCGGCACGAGCATGCCGCTGGCCCCCGCGACGAGCGGCAGCGTCAGCCGCCTGCGTTCGCGCAGCTCACCCATGTCGAACTCGCGGCGCGCCTCCAGGCCGACGACAAGGAAGAACAGGGTCATGAGCCCGCTGTTGACCCACTCGCGCAGATCGAGCGACACCCCGTGCGAGCCGAGCCGGACGGAGAGGTGGGTCTGCCAGAACGACTCGTACGCCGACGGTGTGACATTGGCCCACACGAGCGCAACGAGCGCCGCCGCCACCAGGACGGCCGCGCTGCCGGTCTCGGTCCGAAGGAAGTCACGCAGCGGCGTGCGGGCTTCGTCGCCGCACGTGGTCTGCCCCGTGTAGTCGGTCGTTTCGAAGGACATCCGGGGTTCACTTCCACCTAGCGTCATGACTCACGTGTCGCCCCAACACCGGCCGCCACACCGTTCATTCCTACGGCAGCCCGCACCACGGCCTCCGGGTCAGCCGCCGAGTGCCGCCCCGACCACGGCCTTCGCCTCCTCCTGCACCTGGCCGAGGTGGTCAGGGCCGAGGAAGGACTCGGCGTAGATCTTGTACACATCCTCGGTGCCGGAGGGCCGCGCCGCGAACCAGGCGTTGGCGGTCGTCACCTTGATGCCGCCGAGGGCTGCGCCGTTGCCGGGTGCCTCGGTGAGGACGCCGGTGACCGGCTCGCCGGCCAGGGTGTCGGCGGTGACCTGCGCGGGTGAGAGCTTGCCGAGCAGCGCCTTCTCCTCACGCGACGCCGGGGCGTCGATGCGAGCGTAGGCGGGCGCGCCGAACCGGTCCGTAAGCGCCGCGTAGTGCTGCGACGGCGTCTTTCCGGTGACCGCGGTGATCTCGCTGGCGAGCAGCGCCAGGATGATGCCGTCCTTGTCGGTGGTCCACACCGAGCCGTCACGGCGCAGGAAGGAGGCGCCGGCGGACTCCTCACCGCCGAAGCCGAGCGAGCCATCGACCAGTCCGTCCACGAACCACTTGAAGCCGACGGGCACCTCGACGAGCCGGCGCCCGAGGTCGGCGGCGACCCGGTCGATCATCGAGGAGGACACCAGCGTCTTGCCGACACCCGCGTCGGCGGGCCACTGACCGCGGTGGGCGTAGAGGTAGGAGATGGCCACGGCCAGATAGTGGTTGGGGTTCATCAGGCCCGCGTCCGGCGTGACGATGCCGTGCCGGTCGGAGTCCGCGTCGTTGCCGGTGGCGATGTCGAACCGGTCACGCTGCTGGATCAGCGAGGCCATCGCGTACGGCGACGAGCAGTCCATGCGGATCTTGCCGTCCCAGTCCAGCGTCATGAACCGCCAGGTCGGGTCCGTGAGCGGATTGACGACGGTCAGGTCGAGCCGGTGTTCCTCGGCGATCCGGCCCCAGTAGGCGACGGACGCCCCGCCCAGCGGGTCGGCGCCGATGCGCACCCCGGCCGATCGGATCGCGTCCAGGTCGAGCACGTTCGGCAGGTCGGCGACGTAGGTGCCGAGGAAGTCGTAGCGGCCCGTGCCGGGGGCGGCGAGCGCGCGGGTGTACGGGATGCGGCGGACGTCCTTCATGCCGCTCGTGATGATCTCGTTGGCGCGGTCCTGGATCCAGGAGGTGATCTCGGAGCCGGCCGGGCCGCCGTTCGGCGGGTTGTACTTGAAGCCGCCGTCGGCGGGCGGGTTGTGGGACGGGGTGACCACGACGCCGTCCGCGAGGCCCGAGGTACGGCCGCGGTTGTGGGCGAGGATCGCGTGGGACACCGCCGGGGTGGGCGTGTAGCCGTCCGCGCTGTCGATGAGGACCGTGACCTCGTTGGCGGCGAACACCTCCAGCGCGGTGACCTTCGCGGGCTCGGACAGCGCGTGCGTGTCGGCGCCGAGGAAGAGCGGGCCGTCGGTGCCCTGGTCGGCCCGGTACTCGCAGATGGCCTGGCTGGTGGCGGCGATGTGGTCCTCGTTGAACGCGGTCGCCAGAGACGAGCCCCGATGCCCGGAGGTGCCGAACGCGACGCGCTGCCCCGGCTCGGCGGGGTCCGGGTGCAGCGCGTAGTAGGCGGTGACCAGTCGGGCCACGTCGACGAGATCCTCTGCGCGGGCCTGTTCGCCCGCTCGCTCGTGTGGCATGTTGGCCCGCTCCTCTGTGTCGACCGACTTCGCGTACGGCCCCATCTTTCCTCGTCAGGGGCGCGTTTAGCGAGTACACCCCCTCCGCCTGTGGAAAACCCGGGCCGCCGCTGTCGGTCAGTACCGGTGGCGCCTGTCCAGTTGCTTCAGCACCGCGCCCGCCATGGCCGCCTCGCCCTTCGCGTTGGGGTGCGCCGGAGCCGCCGGGGAGGCGGGCTGCAGCGGCTCTATCCAACGGTCCGCGGGTGCCTTGCACATGTCGTGTCCGACGGTCGGACCGTAGGTGTCGACGTACTCGGCCCCGTTCAGCGCGGCCACCACACGGAGCATCAGGTTGAGGCGCTTGCCGGTGTCGCGCAGATAGGGGAAGTCCTTGGCGGCGAACGGCACTTGGGGGTAGCAGCCGCTGCCGTCGTCGGGCAGGAGGTCCGGGTAGCCGACGACGACCACGCGCGCGTGCGGTGCCTGCTTGTGGACCGCCCTCAGCACCTTGGTCACCTTCGGCGCGGTGTTGAGGACGGCCAGCGCCAACTGGTCGACGCCGGTGGAGTTGTAGTAGCGCTGGCACGGGTTGCCCGTCAGGTCCGTGGCGCTGAGCTTGACGCAGGTGCCGATGATCGTGCTGAACCCGATGTCGTTGCCGCCGATCTGCACGGTCACCAGGTCCGTGTCCCGCTGCACGGCGTCCAGTTGGGGCGGGTTGGTGCCCTGCGCCTTCCACATCTCCTCGGTCGTCGCCCCGCTGCAGCTCACGTCGTCGAGCACGGTCCCTCTGCGGTCGGCCGCGACCAGCGAGGGGTAATTGTGGTCGGAGCGGGCGCAGTTGGCGTCCACCTGGGTCGGTATGTACGGGCCCGAGGTGTAGGAGTCCCCGAGCGCCACGTACTGCGTGGTGCGGCCGTTTCCGTGCCCCTGCCCGGAGTTGTGCGCCGCCGCGGGTGTCGCGGACGCCATGACGAGGGCACAGCCGCTGACCGCCGCCGCGACCGCCACGGCCCTGCCGCGGTGGTGTGCCGTCGCGGCCGGATGCGTCTCACGGTTCATGAAGTTCCTCCCCCAGGTACGAGACGGTGCGAAGGGGCGGGCCCGACGCGGTCGTCTCTCGTTCAACTGGCCTTGTATACCGGTCGGTAAGTCCTGGGGGCCAGAGGTTGGCAGGTATGAGTTCGCCGCCCGAAGGCGCAGGGCAGCCCCCGAAACAGTTCGGCCGGTTTGGTGGCCGGTTCCCTTCCCTGCGCGCATGGACCCCCTCTCGCGGGTATCCCTACCGCAGACGCCAACGCGCTTGGGGGTGGGGGGAGTTGGCTCTGGTGACGCAGAGACAACAGGGGCAACAGAAGGGCGCCTCGCGCCGTGCGCGACGCCGCGAGGCGATCCGTGCGCTGCGCGCCCAAGGACGCTACGGCCCCGTACTCCACGAGGTGCTGCCCGCCCTCGTCGTCGTAGCCCTCGTTGTGTGCGGGATCGTGGCCGGTCTCGCCGTGGCGTACCGCACCTACGGCACCGGCGCGCTCGTCGCCGGGCTGGCGCTGCTCGCCCTGATCACGGCGGGCATGGTCCGGCACCACCGCCCGCTGGCCCGTCGCCGTCTGGGCTTCTACACGGCCGAGGAGATCGCCGACCTGGATGTGGAGGGGCTCGCCCTGGCCGTGTCCCGGATGCTGCGCCGTGACGGCTGGCGGGCGCTCGCCCGGCCCGACGCGCAGGGCCAACCCCGGGTCCGGGCACGCAACCGGCTCGGTCACCGTCTGGAGGTGGCCTTCCGGCCGGTCGCCGAGCCACTGCCCGACGAGGAGACTCCGACGCGATCCGCGCGCTCGGCCAGCTCCGGGCCGCACCTACGCCTCGTCGTCCACCGGGGGACCTTCAGCCGCCGTGACGTGCAGTGGGCGCGACGGCAGGGCGGCGTCCAGCTCATCGACGGCACGCGATTACGGCGCTGGGCCCACGGCACGCCCCTGGACCGGCTGACCGACGTTCCCTGACACGACGTCCCCCGACACGCGGAACGAGCCGCAGGCACAGAGCCCACGGCTCGTTCACGGTACGGCCGGTCAGCCCTCGCAGTGGTTGCCCGCCGCCGGGTTCAGCAGACCGACGACGTTGATCGAGTTGCCGCACACGTTGAGGTCCAGGTCGACGGGGATCTGGACGACGTTTCCGGAGAGCACGCCCGGGCTGTCGACGGCGACACCGGCCGGGTCGGGGTCCGCGCTCGCCGTACCGGCACACAGCAGCAACGCCGCACCCGCCAGACCCACCGCGGCCGTCAGACGCTTCCTCATGAAGAACTCCTGTCACTCGGAGGGGCATGTCCCTCCAAGCTGAGGGTGCTCCCCGGGGTCACGACATTCTTCGGCGCCCGAACGGGTGGCGGCCGCCCGCTCAGGCCGTGAGACCGGCCGCGACCGTGGCCCCGAGTTCCCAGCAGGCTTCGATGCCCTTCTTGTCCGGCTCGCCGGTGAGCGTCACCGGGTCCGCCGCGCGCCGCCAGCCCAGCCCGGTCGTGATCGACTCAATGCCCCGCACGGCCCCCGTCACGTCGTTGCCGCCGTGCACGTAGTACCCGAAGTGCCTGCCGCGCGTCTCGTCCAGGCACGGGTAGTAGACCTGGTCGAAGAAGTGCTTGAGCGCGCCGGACATGTAGCCGAGGTTCGCGGGTGTGCCCAGGAGATAGCCGTCGGCGGCAAGTACGTCCGACACGGTCGCGGACAGGGCGGCACGCCGTACGACCCGCACGTCCTCGATCTCCGGGGTCGTCGCTCCGGCGAGGACGGCTTCGAACATCGCCTGGCAGTGGGGCGAGGGGGTGTGATGGACGATCAGCAGGGTGGGCACGTGCTGAAACTACCCGTCGGCCGGCTCCACCCTGGTCACCTTGCCCTGCGGGGTTGCCTCCATGAAACCGCTGGAGCCGTAGTCGTCGCTCAGATAGATCGCCATGCCCACCGCCTCGCCGTCGACAGTGTTCGGCACCCGGAGCAGCAGGTAACGGCTCGTCGGCTTCTCGACCTTCAGGTCCTTGTTCGCGCGCTTCAGCAAGGTGGGAACGACGTCCCAGTCGAAGTCGTCCAGCTTCACCGGCTGGTCTCCGCCCGGCAGCGTGCCCTTGTCGTCGAAGAGGTCGTCGAAACCGGTGCCGGAGCGGTAGGTGTAGCTGTCGTACTTGGTCTTGCTGCCCTTGACCATCACATCCGCGATGACATACCCCGGGTAGACGGAGAGGCTGGCGAACCGGTCACTGCCCGTCTTGTCCTTGAAGGCCTTGATCGCGGTGCGGATACCGTCCGGGGTGAGCATGTCCTGGGTCTTCACGGCGGCACTGCTCTTGCTCGCCGAGACGGTGGGCGTCGTCTGCTGCTGCGTCTGACCGGCGGCGCCCGCGGACGACGACCCCGTGTTGTTCTTGGCGTTCCCGTTCGGCAGCACCTTCCAGGCGAGCGTGCCGATCAGCAGTACGGCCACGACGCTGGAGGCAACCGTGACGCCCCGGTTCCGCTTCGCCGGGCGTCGCCGACTCGTCGTCTGCATGCCACTGGTAGGCGGCAGCGACGGAGGCGCCGGGGGTGCGAGCCGGTACGAGGTGGTCTCCGGGCGCCGGTCCTCGGGCTGTGTCGCAGCGACGTCCAGCATCCGGCCCACCGTCCCCGCGTCCGGCCGTGCCTCGGGATCACGGACCAGCACGCACGACAGCACCGGCGTCAGTGATCCGGCCCGCACCGGTGGCGGAACATCCTCCTGGAGTACGGCGGCCAGCGTGGCCAGGGTCGTACCGCGCTGGAGCGGGTGGTAGCCCTCAACCGCGACGTAGAGCATCATCGCCAGCGACCACAGGTCGGCGGACGGTCCGCCGCTGTGGCCGGAGACCCGTTCCGGGGCCATGTAGTCGGGCGTGCCGATGATGGAGCCGGTGGCGGTGAGGGCGGTGGCGTCGCGGATGGCGGCGATGCCGAAGTCCGTGAGGACGGGGCGGCCGTCGGTGCGCAGCAGGACGTTGGCGGGTTTCACGTCGCGGTGCTGGACGCCCGCCTCGTGCGCCGCGTTCAGGGCGTCGAGCACTCCGCGTCCGAGCCGGGCGGCCTCCGCGGGGGCCATCGGTCCGCGGGCCAACCTGTCGGCGAGGGAGCCGCCTTGGACGAGTTCCATGACGAGCCAGGGGTAGGTGCCCTCGCCGCCGTCGACGATGTGATGGATCGTCACCACGTTCGGGTGCTCGACCCTGGCCAGGGCGCGCGCCTCGCGCAGGACCCGCTGGCGGAGCATCTCCGCGGCGGCGGGGTCGTACTCGGCGAGGTCGATGTCCGGCGGCCGGACCTCCTTGACCGCGACATAGCGGTGCAGCAGCAGATCCTGGGCGCGCCACACCGTGCCCATGCCACCGCCGCCGAGCCGGGACTCCAGCTCGAAGCGGCCGTCGACGACCCGTCTGTCGGGTTCCCCCTCGTTCATGCGGAGGAGCTTATGTGACGAACGTGCACGCCTGTGCGTCGAGTTCAGAGGTTGAGAAACGTCCGGGCCGACCCGTGAGGGCCGACCCGGACGTCAGTGGTGCGTTCCCGTAGGACTCAAGCTCAGACGAGGTCGAAGCGGTCCAGGTCGGAGACCTTGACCCACGCGTCGACGAAGTCCTTCACGAACTTCTCCTTCGCGTCGTCGCTCGCGTAGACCTCGGCGAGCGCGCGCAGCTCGGAGTTCGAGCCGAAGACCAGGTCGGCACGCGTGCCGGTCCACTTGACCGCGCCGGAGGCGTCACGGGCCTCGAAGGTCTGCTGGTCCGAGGAGGTCGACGACCAAGTGGTGCCCAGGTCGAGCAGGTTGACGAAGAAGTCGTTCGTCAGCGTGCCGACCTTGTCGGTGAGGACACCGTGCGTGGACTGGCCCTGGTTGGCGCCCAGGACGCGCAGGCCGCCGACGAGGACGGTCAGCTCGGGGGCGGTCAGCGTGAGCAGGTTCGCGCGGTCGAGCAGCAGGTACTCGGCGGGAAGGCGGTTGCCCTTGCCGAGGTAGTTGCGGAAGCCGTCGGAGGTCGGCTCCAGCGCGGCGAACGACTCGACGTCGGTGTGCTCCTCGGTCGCGTCGACACGGCCCGGCGTGAAGGGGACCTCCACGTCGACGCCGCCGTCCTTGGCGGCCTTCTCGACCGCGGCGGCACCGCCGAGGACGATCAGGTCGGCCAGGGAGACCTTCTTGGCGCCGGAGTTGAACTCCTGCTGGATGCCTTCGAGGACCCGCAGCACCTGAGCGAGCTGGTCGGGGTCGTTGGCCTCCCAGCCGCGCTGCGGCTCCAGGCGGATGCGGGCACCGTTGGCGCCGCCGCGCTTGTCGCTGCCCCGGTGGGTGGAGGCGGACGCCCACGCGGTGGACACGAGCTGCGAGACGGTCAGGTCCGAGGCGAGGATCTTCGCCTTGAGGGCCGTGACGTCGGCGGCGTCGATGGTCTCGCCGTCGGCCTGCGGCAGCGGGTCCTGCCACAGCAGGGTCTCGGAGGGGACCTCCGGGCCGAGGTACAGGGACTTCGGGCCCAGGTCGCGGTGGGTCAGCTTGTACCAGGCGCGGGCGAAGGCGTCCGCGAACTGCGCCGGGTTCTCGTGGAAGCGCTTCGAGATCTCACCGTAGATCGGGTCGAAGCGCAGCGAGAGGTCGGTGGTGAGCATCGTGGGGAGCTTCTTGGCGTCGCTGTGGGCGTCCGGGATGATCGCCTCGGCGTCCTTGGCCACCCACTGGTTGGCGCCGGCGGGGCTCTGGGTGAGCTCCCACTCGTAGCCGAAGAGGATGTCGAAGAAGTCGTTGCTCCACTGGGTGGGCTTGGTGGTCCAGGTGACCTCAAGACCGGAGGTGATGGCGTCGCCGCCCTTGCCGGTGCCGTAGGTGGACTTCCAGCCCAGGCCCTGCTGCTCAAGCGGGGCGGCCTCGGGGTCGTCGCCGACCGATTCGGCCGGGCCCGCGCCGTGGGTCTTGCCGAAGGTGTGGCCGCCGGCGATGAGGGCGACGGTCTCCTCGTCGTTCATCGCCATCCGGCGGAAGGTCTCACGGATGTCGCGGGCCGCGGCCAGCGGGTCCGGGTTGCCGTTCGGGCCCTCGGGGTTGACGTAGATGAGGCCCATCTGGACGGCGCCGAGCGGGTTCTCCAGCTCACGGTCGCCGGTGTAGCGCTGGTCGTCGAGCCAGGTGGTCTCGGGACCCCAGTACACGTCCTCGTCGGCCTCCCAGACGTCGGCGCGGCCGCCGCCGAAGCCGAAGGTCGTAAAGCCCATGGTCTCCAGCGCGACGTTGCCGGTGAGGATCATGAGGTCGGCCCAGGAGATGGACTGGCCGTACTTCTTCTTGACCGGCCACAGCAGACGGCGGGCCTTGTCCAGGTTGCCGTTGTCCGGCCAGCTGTTCAGCGGCGCGAAGCGCTGCTGACCGCGGCCGCCACCGCCGCGGCCGTCGCTGATGCGGTAGGTGCCGGCGCTGTGCCAGGCCATGCGGATCATCAGCGGGCCGTAGTTGCCGAAGTCGGCCGGCCACCAGTCCTGCGAGGTGGTCAGTACCTCGGCGATGTCCTGTTTGACGGCCGCGAGGTCGAGACCCTGGAACGCCTCGGCGTAGTCGAAGTCCGCGCCGAGCGGGTTCGCGACGACCGGGTCCTTGGCGAGGATCTTCAGGTTGAGCCGCTCCGGCCACCACTGACGGTTGCCGCCGCCCTGGGTCGGGTGCGGGGCGCGCCCGTGCGCGACGGGGCAGCCCCCGGCGTCCTCCGACTTCGCGTCCGTGACGATTGCGTCGTGGTTCTCAGACATGGGAATCCTTCCAAAACGGGGTGGAACACGTGGCTCAGGAACTGGGGGCTGCGGTACAGGCGGGGCACAGGCCCCAGTAGATGACCTCGGCCTCGTCGATCGAGAAGCCTTGGTCGTCGGCGGCGGTCAGGCAGGGTGCCTCGCCGACCGCGCAGTCGACGTCGGCGACGACACCGCACGACCTGCACATGAGGTGGTGGTGGTTGTCGCCGACACGTCCTTCGAAGCGGGCGGGGCTGCCTGCCGGTTCGATACGGCGTATGAGTCCGGCCGAGGTCAGCGCGTGGAGGGCGTCGTAGACGGCCTGAAGCGATATGTGTCCTACGCGGTCACGGACCCCGGACGCGACCGCCTCGACATCGAGGTGGTCACCGTGCCGGACGGTCTCGAGCAGCGCGACGCGGGCTGCCGTCACCCGCAGGCCGGCACCGCGCAGCTCCTCGGCGGTGGTCGGATGCTGGGATGCGGTCATGGCGCTCAACCTACAGCCATAAACACGAGTGATTCAAGAAAACAAACAGTTCAAGTTAGATGTCGTGCCGGTGTGGCCGGTATGGAGCGGTCCCAGGTGGTGGCGGTGACTCCACGTTCCCGCAGTACGCCCTTGCGAACTTTGCCGGTCTCGGTGAGCGGAAGCTCACGGACGGTGTCGATGTACCGGGGCACGGCGAAGGGCGGCAGTTCGTCCGCACAGTGCCGTACGAGGTCGGCGGGGTCCAGCACATGCCCGGGCGCGAGGACGACCGCGACCATGACCTCGTCCTCGGCCAGCTCCGAGGGCACCGGGAAGGCCGCCGCGTCGGCGACCGCCGGGTGTGAGCGGACGGCGGACTCCACCTCCTGCGAGGAGATGTTCTCGCCGCGCCGCCGGATGACGTCCTTGATCCGGTCGACGAACCGGAACCACCCGTCGGCCTCACGCACCACCCGGTCCCCGGTCCGCCGCCATGCGGTGGGTCCGGGCACCGGCTCCCCCAAGTAGCCGGTGCAGAAGGCGAATTCGAGTCCGCTACGGACCACCAGTTCACCGGCGACCCCGTCCGGAACGGGATCGAGCCGCTCGTCGACCACCCGCGCGGAGAAGCCGTCGCGCACGGTACCGAGGTAACCGGGCCGTTGCTCCCCGGGCGTCGACCCGATGACGAGGTTCGTCTCCGTCGACCCGAACCCGTCGACGAGCGCGACTCCGAACCGCTCCCGGAAGGGCTCCCACGCGGAACCGGGGGTGGCCGGGGAAAGCCCGCGCCAGGCCCGGTGCGCACGGTCGGCGGAGCTCGGCGCCTGGGCCAGCAGCATGGGCACCATCGCGCCCAGCAGATAGACGGCGGTGGCACCGGCCTCGGCCACCCGCTCCCAGTACCGCGTGGCGGAGAACCGCTCGCCGATCACACAGCTCGCGCCCACGGACATCGCGTGCGCGAGGGTGTTCAGCGCGTTGGTGTGGAAGAGCGGCAGGCACGTGTACAGCACGTCGTCGGCGGTGAGTTGGAGCGAGTCCGAGACGGTACGACCCCACCACACGGTCTGCGCGTGCGGACAGCGCACACCGCGTGCCGCTCCCGTGGTTCCCGAGGTGAACAGCACGAAGGCGGTGTCGTCCGGGCGCACTTGGGCCGACGGTACGGCGGGGGCCGCACCCGGCGCCGGTACGCCGTCCCCGCCCACGACCCACAACTCCCCCTGAAATCCGGCCGCTACGACACGCTCCGCCAACTCCTCCTCCACCAACAGGAATCGCGGTTCCGCAGCACGCAGCACCTGCCGGAGCCCGCCACCCCGCAGACCGGTGTTGAGCGGGACAAGCACCGCTCCCAGCCAGGCGCAGCCGAGGACGAGGTCGACGATCTCGATCCGGTTGCCGGCCATGACGGCGACGCGGTCGCCCGGCCGGCACCCGTGCTCCGCGAGCGCTCCCGCCATCGTGGCAGCGGCCGTACGGGCCTCCGCGTACGTCCGCGTCACCTCCCCCACCCGCAGGAAGGGCCGCTCGCCGAACTCCCCGGCCGCCGCGTCGAGGAGGCCGGGGATGGTGTCGATCACCGCAGGACTCCGGCCTCCCGGAGTGCCTGGATGCGCTCCGTCGAGACTCCCGCCACCTCCTTCAGTACGGCGTCGGTGTCGGCGCCGAGTACGGGCGCGGCCTCGCGGATTGCGCCGGGTGTGCGGGTGAGGCGGATCGGGACGCCCTCGTGGAGGAAGGCTCCCGCTACCGGATGTTCCTTGCGCACATAGAAGCCACGGGCTCTCAACTGCGGGTCGTGCTCGACGAGTTCACGACCGTCCTGCACGGCTCCGGCCGGGATGCCACGGGCCTGGAGCGACTCGGCGGCGAGGTCGGCGGGCAGCGTGCGGGTCCACTCCCCCAGCACGGCGTCGACCAAGTGCGTCGCGTGTCTGCGCGCCTCGGCCGTCCTGGTCCGCTCGTCGGTGGCGAGTTCCGGGCGGTCGATCACCTCGCACAGCGCCGCCCATTCGGTGTCGTCGCGCACGCTCACCGCCAGCCAGCGGTCGATGCCGAGGCAGCGGTAGACGCCCTGCGGGCTCCAGTTCGGGTGGGTGTTGCCGCTCGGTGTCACCGCCGGTCCACCGAGGAGGCTGGTGCCCATGTGGGCGGCTATTGCCTCGAGTTGGGACAGGTCGACGTGCTGACCGCGTCCGGTGGCGGCGCGGTGCTCCAGCGCGGCGACCGTGGCGAGGGCGGCTTGCAGTCCCGCGACGATGTCGCCGTGGCCGTAGATCACCCCGACCACGTCGTCCGGCCCCCAGCCGGTCAGGCCGGTCAGGCCCGCGCTCGCCGAGACCGTGTCGGCGTACGACACCCAGCCGTTGCGCGGTCCGGTGTGGCCCATGCCCGACATGCTGACGTAGACGAGGTCCGGGTTGATGCGACACAACTCCTCGTAGCCCAGGCCGAGTTTGCGCATGACCGTGGAGCTGAAGTTCTCCACGAGGACATCGGAGTGGGCGATGAGGTCGCGCAGCACCGCGATGCCGTCCTCGGTCCGGGTGTCGAGCGCGATGCTGCGTTTGTTGCGGTTGACCTCGTTGAAGTAGCCGTTGGTGTTCGGGTCCGTGTGGGGGCCGCGCGAGAGGTGCATGAAGGGGGCGAAGCGGGTGGGGTCGGGGCGGCCCATGGACTCGACCTTGATGACGTCGGCGCCGTGGTCGGCCAGGACCTTGGTGCAGTACGGGCCGGCGAGGACCCAGGTCAGGTCGAGGACGCGGATGCCGTGCAGGGCGGGGAGCGCGGGGGCCCGCTCGGCCGGGGTCGCGCGCGGGGGGCGAGGTCCCGCATCTTCGGCGTCGAGGAGATCCTGGTCCGCGCCCACGCCCCGAACGTCCAACTCCCGTACCCGGTGGCCTTCCGGGAACGCGAAGGGAAACCCGAGGTCGTTCCGCTCACCCTCCGGTGTCCGTACCCGGGTGAAGAAGTCGCGGGCGGTGAGCTGGGGGTTGTCGGGGAGTTCGTGGGGCAGGTCGACGGCGGCCCAGGGCAGCTTCCTGGCCTGGGCCTGTTCCGCGAACTCCGCCTTCGGCCACATGCCCACGAAGTCCTGGACGACCTTGAACACGTGCTCCTGGTGCTTCTTGCGTTCGACCGGGTCCTGCCAGCGCGGTTCGGTGAGGTCGGCCGCCGCGTTCTCCTCGCGGAGCCAGTCGAGCAGCGCGTCCCACATGCGGGGGCTGCCGCCGAGTCCGCCGCCCAGGTAGCCGTCGGCGGCGCGGAACAGCCCGTGTGGGACGAGGGGATGGACGCTGCCGGGGCGTGGCGGAACCCGGTCCTCGTGCAGGTAGGCGAGCGTTCCGGCCTCCAGTGCGGCCGCCACGCACGCCTGCGCGGAAACGTCGACGAGTTGCCCCCGGCCGCCACGTCGGGCGCGCAGGCCGAGCAGGGCGGCGATGGCCGCGTTGACGCCCGCGAGCTGCTCGGCCTGCTGCTCGGGAAGTCGCAGCGGCGGGCCGTCGGGGTCGCCGACCTGGGCGAGCATGCCGCCCAGCGCGGCCACCACGAGGTCGGTGCCCTGCCAGTCGCTGCGCGGGCCGAGCAGGCCGAAGGGGGTGACGCGCACGTGCACGAGGTCGTCGAGCCCTTCGACGAGCGCCTCGGCGCCGCCCGGACTCCCGTCGAGCAGCACGTCGGCGCCGGCCAGCAGACCGCGCAGTTCTTCGGGCGAGGCGGGGACGACCGATCGTTTGCCCGCGTGCCAGTGGACGAACGCGTCGCCGTCGAGTTCGCGTCGGGTCTCGTCGCCTTCCGGTGGCTCGACGAGCACGACCTCGTAGCCGAGTCCGACCAGCAGCCGGCCGGCGAACCGGGTGAAGGGGCTGGACAGTTCGACGACGCGCGGCACGGTCTCGCTCACGTCTCCTCCCCGGAGAGTCGGTGGTGCGGGGTCAGCTGTGCTGCTGGTTCAGGAAGCCCGAGACGACGCTGTGGTAGTCGTACGGCCGTTCCTCCTGCGGGTGGTGGGAGGCCTCGCTCATCACGTGCAGGTTGCCCTTCGGGATCATGCGGGCCAGCATCAACGGGTAGTCCGGGGTCAGGAACGCGTCCTGCATGCCCCACAGGAAGAGCGTCGGCGCGGCGATCCGGCCGAGTTCGGCGGTGAGGTCCTGCCAGTCGCCGCGCGGGTTGTCGGAGGCGCCGGCGAGGGCGGTCTCCTCGGGGTCGAGGCTCTGTTCGTAGCGCAGGGTCACGGTGCCGTCGGGGATGGCATCCGGGTCGAACCACTCGAGCCGCGCGATGAGTTCACGCATCTTCTGCCACGAGGGGCCGGTGCCGCCGTAGTAGACATCGCGGGCGTTGCGGCCACGGCGGCCACCCTCTGGGAGGGGCGCGAGAGGGCCGTAGAAGACGGGCATGCTGCCGGTGATCACCAACGAGCGTACGCGCTCGGGGTATTTGGCGGCGAGGTTGAGGGCGATGGTGCCGCCCCACGAGTTGCAGACGAAGTCGGCGCGGTCGATGGCGAGTTCGTCGAGGAGCGCGACTGTCTTGGCCGCGTGGTAGTCCCACATGGGGCCCTCGATGACGGGCTTGGCGGACTTGCCGTACTGGAGGATGTCGACGAGCAGGCAGCGGCGGTCACTCGCGAACAGGGGTGCCACCTGCCCGAAGTCCGACCAGCCGGTGCAGCCGGGGCCGCCGCCGTGCAGGAAGACCGTGGGACTGACCGAGGGACTGCCCTCCCCCAGTTCGACGTAGTGGTACTTGACGCCGTCCGCTTCCGCGTAGGCGCCTTCCGGGGGCGCCTGGATGTCCATGAGGTCCATGTCCCGATGGTGGGACGGCGGCGCACCCCGCCCAAGCGGAACGGTCCGCTGAGCGGGCCGGTTCCGTGGCGGCCGGGGGCGGGTGGTCTCTACCGTCCGGGCACCGGACGGAAGGGAGGGAGGGCAACTCGTGGTCGGGAACGCCGTGTTGGAGCTGGCCGAGGAGCGGGCCCTGGCGTCGGTGGGGAGGTGGGAGCGGCGGTCGTTGGGGGTCGTACGGGCCGAGGACGCGGCGGAGTTCGCGCGCGCGGCCGGAGAGCACGCGCAGCAGCTCGTCGATCCCGCTCGCGACGACTTCGTCGTCCATCCGATGTACGTGGTGAGTCTGCTGCGCGGGGCACCCGGGGCCGACGCGTCGGAGTTCCGGCCGGACGGCATGTATCGCGACGAGGTGCCCGGCACCGACGGGCTCGACGTCCGGCTGATGGCGGGTGGTCAGGACGTGCGCTGGGTCGGGGAGGTGCGGGCGGGTGACCTGATCGACCTGCGGCGTGCGCTGACTGCCGTGGAACGCAAGGGTGTTGGGGAGGGTTTCCTGCTGCTCACCGTGGAGAAGGTGTACGGCTCGGCACGGGGGACGTTGGTGGAGGTCACGGAGAGGTTCATCGTCCGGTGACGGGCCTTGTGCGCGAAGTCGTCGTGGGACAGGCGGTGTTGCCCGTCGAGCTGACACCCGACGCGATCACCTTGCTGCGGTTCGGCGCGGTCACCCGCAATGCCCATCGCATCCACTACGACACCGAGTTCGCGCGGTCGGAGGGGCTGGACGGGCCGGTCGTCATGGCTCAGTTGCACGGCTGTCTGTTCCACCGTGCCGCCGCGGAGTTCGCGGGCGAGGGTGGGCGGGTGCGGGAGGTCGCGTGGCGGAACCGGGCGCCGGCGTACGTCGGTGACCGGCTGGTGGTGACGGGCACCGTGCAGTCGGTGGACGTGAGCAGTGGTGCGGTCACTCTGGATCTGGTCGAGCGGTGCGGTGCCGGTGGGGTGGTGTGCTGCCGGGGGCGGGCGGTGGTCATCCCGGGGTGAGCCGGGCCGAAGGCTTCGGCAGCCAGGCGTTGATGAAGGTTGCCAGTTCGTCGGGGTCGGTGAAGACGTGTCCGTTCATGCCCATGGCCTGCGCGGCGCGTACGTTCTCCTCGCGGTCGTCGACGAAGAGGAAGTCGGCCGGGGCGGCCCGCATGGCGGTGACGCAGTGCTGGAAGGCCGCCGGGTCCGGTTTCGCCGCTCTGATCTTTCCGGAGAACGCCAGGTGGTCCAGGTGGTGCAGCCAGGGCTGCGCGGCGAGGAAGGCGTCCGCGTGGTCCGAGGGGATGTTGGACAGCAGGGCGACTTCGGCGACGTCGCGGAGGGACTGGACGTAGGCGACCATCCGGTCGTCGACGCGTGACCAGCTGTCGATGTCGGTGAGGCGCAGTTCCTCGATGGTGTCGGCGTCGGCGGGCCGGGACAGCTGTCGCAGCACGGCGGTCCAGTACTCGGGCGCGGACTGCTGACCGGCGTCGTAGGGCGGGCGGCAGGACCAGTAGGCCGCGGTGAAGGCGTCGGTGGGTGTGTGGCAACGGGCGGCCATCTTGCCCTGGGCGCCCGGGCGTTGGTGGTGGGCGATGACCCCGAAGAGGTCGAACAGCACGATGTTGCGGTCGGTGGGCATGGTGGGGGTTCCTCCGATTCTGGCGGCCGGGGCGGGCGGAGAAGCCTGTGCGGCACGGAGTGAGCCGTGCCGCACAGGCGGTCAGCTGCCGCTTGCCGCCATCTCGCGCGGGCGGTCGGATCCGGTCCGCAGGACCCCGGCGGCCACGGCGGTGATCGCGCACAGCAGGATCAGCAGGACGAAGGCGTGGTTCAGGGCGACGAGGTGGGTCAGCCAGCCGATGGCGGCGGGGCCGGCGAGCATGCCGACGTAGCCGAGACCGGCGACGCGGGAGACATTGGCCCCTGCGGCGGCGGGGTCAGCGTGCCCGGCCGCGCTGAACAGCTGCGGTACACAGCCTGACAACCCCAGACCGAACAACGCCCATCCCGCGAACGCGGCCCATATCCACGGTGAGACGGTCACGATCGCGATGCCGACGGCGGCCGTCGCAGCGCCATATCTGAGGATCGCCATGGACCCGAACCGGGCGACGAGGCGGTCGGCGAGCAGCCGGCCGATGGTCATGGTCGCTGCGAAGGTGCCGTACGCGAAGGCGGCGATGCTCGCGGGGGCGCCGAGGACGTCCTTCAGGTGCAGCGCGCTCCAGTCGTTGGCGGCTCCCTCGCACAGCATGACCATCAGGGCGAGGGCGGCGAGGATCCAGATGCGTCTGCCGACGCCGCGCCGCTCGGCGGCCGGCGCGTGCTCGACCTGCCCCGCAGGGGCGGTGGGTGCGATCGGCAGCAGGGCGCGTGCCGACACCAGGGCGATCACGATGCCGAGGGCTCCCATGGTGGCCATGCCCGCGGCCGGGCTCAGACCGGCGCTCGCCGCAGCCGCTCCGACCAGCGCGGCGAGGACACCGCCGACGGAGAACGTGGCGTGGAAGGCCGACATGACGGGCCTGCCGTACGCCTTCTCCACGTGCACGGCGTGGGCGTTCATGCTCACGTCCAGGCAACCGTTCCAGAACCCGAAGACCAGCAGGGCGGCTGCCAGCGCCCACGGCTCCCTGGGCAGGCCGGGCAGCACCAGGGCCGCGCTGCACAGCACGGCGGTGGCGGGGACGACCGTGCGCGCCCCGAGACGGTCGGTCAGCCGCCCGGCCACCTGCATTCCGATGAAGGCTCCCAGCCCCAGCAGCACCAGCAGCCCCCCGAGCGTCGCGTGGCTGATGCCCACGCGCTCCTCGATGGCGGGGATGTTCACCACCCAGGTGCCCATCAGGGTGCCGCACAGACTGAAGTAGACGAAGGTCGCTATTCGGGCGGCTCGGAGCGAATGACTCATGCTGACGATCGTAACGAACATTCGGTGTGATTGAATACTGTCGCTTCGCACACATTGCATGTTCGTTTCGTGAGGTGTTCAATCGCGGTATGAGCAACGCAGACCGGCACGGGACGATCGCGCAGGCCGTCAGGGAGTCGGGACGGATCACGGTCCAGGAACTGGTCGAACTGACCGGCGCCTCCGAGATGACCATCCGGCGCGACCTCGACGCGCTCGCCGCGCAGGGTGTCCTGGAGCGCGTCCGCGGCGGGGCGCGCACCCTGCTGCTCAGGGGCGAGGAGCCGCCCTTCGCGCTGCGCGCTCACGAGGCCGTCGACGCCAAGCGCCGTATCGCGGCCGAGGTGTCCTCACTCATCGCCGACGGCGAGACCGTCCTCCTCGACAGCGGCACCACCTGCCTGGAGGTCGCCCACCTGCTGCGCCGGCGGCCGGTCACGGTGATGCCCATGTCGTTGCAGGCCATCCATGTGTTCGGCGAGGGCCCGGGCCCGGCCACGCTGATGGTGCCCGGCGGGCAGCCCCGGGCCGCCGAGGGAGCCCTCACCGGACCCCTCACCCTCGCGTCCCTGGCGGCACTCCGCTTCGACACCGCCGTCATGGGCTGCTGCGGTCTGAGCGCGGCCGAGGGCCTGACCGCCTACGACCTCGACGACGCGGCCGTGAAGAAGGCCGGCATCGCCGCCACGCGCCGCATCATCGTGGCCGCCGACGGCAGCAAGCTCGGCCACACCGCGTACGCCTACGTCGGCCCCTCCACGCTCCTGCACACCCTGGTCACCGACACCACGGCGCCCTCCGACGAGGTTGCTTCCCTCGAAGGCACCGGGACCGTCGTCAAGGCCGTCTGACAAGGCCGTTCCCCACTGAAGGACCTGGGAGCCGAGCAGGCTCCCTACAGTCCAAGGGGTCACAGCAAGCCGAGAAAGCCTCCCCGAAAGGGGTCGAGGACCTCAGCCCAGCTCCAGAACCACCTTGCCGATCGCCTCCCCGGTCCGCAGCCGCTCCGTGGCCTCCGCCAGCCCGTCGATCCCATGCCGCTCGATCTCCAGCGTCAGCGCCCCCGTCCGCAACTCCGCCAGCAGCGCCTCCGCGTCCGCCGCGACCTCCTTGCCCCGCGTCATCAGGTTCACCGGCAGCAGGGACACGTCGGCGAGCAGGAAGTCCGCGAGATCTACGGTGAGTTCTCGTCCGGCGGTGTAGCCGACGAGCGCGACACGGCCACGCGGACGGACGAGCGGGAGGACGTCGCGCAGGACCGGACCGCCGACCGTGTCGATGACCACGTCGACCGGGCCGCCCACCGACTCCGCGGACAGTTCGGAGGCTAGGACGGGCTTGGCGGGAGCCGGGACGTGCGCGAGCTTGGCGGTTCGGCCCACGACCCCGATCACCTCGGCCCCGGCCCGCGCCGCGACCTGCACGGTCATCGCCCCGACCGCGCCCGCCGCGCCCGTCACCAGCACCCGCTCCCCCGGCTGTACGTCCGCGACCGAGTGCACCGCAGCCCACGCCGTGCCCGCCGGTGAGAACCAACTGCACGCCAGGGCAGGGTCCGTGCCCTCTTCTACGACCTCCACGGCGGCGTCCGGCACCAGTGCGTGCTCGGCCCAGCAGCCGTCGCGGCGCAGGCCGAGGCCCTTGCCACCGAGGCGGACGAGGGTGCCCTCGGGGTGGGTGTCCGAGGCCAGGACGACCCCGCATCCGGTGGTGCCCGGTACGGCGGGCAGGTCGGGGAGGATGCCGAACCTGCCGTCCACGACGTTCAGATCGAGGTGACCCACCTGGGCCACCCGCATCCGCACGAGAGTGTGGCCGGGGCGGGGCTCCGGCACGGGACGCTCCACCAGGCGGGGCAGCGAACCGAAGCTCTCCAGGATCAGGGCACGGGACTTGGCGGTCGTCACAACTTCACTCCGTATCGACGCAGAACGCGGGACGCCACGATCCGCAGGACGCGGTCGAAGACGAACCCGAGGATTCCCAGGGTGATGATTCCGACGAAGACCCAGTCGATCCGCCCGTAGTTGCGGGAGGTCCAGATCAGCGAGCCGAGGCCGACCTGGGAGGCGACGATCTCGGCGGAGACGATGGTCAGGAAGCTGTTGCCCATGGCGAGGCGTGCTCCGGTGACGATGTGCGGCACGGTCGAGGGCAGCACGATGCCCTGGAGGATCTGGCGGCGGTTCGCGCCCAGGTTCCGGGCCGCGCGCAGCTTGGACTCGCTCACCGCCAGCACGCCGGCGCTGGTGTTCACCGTGACGATGAAGACGGCCGTGTAGAAGATCAGGACGACCTTCGAGGACTCGCCGATGCCGAGCCACACCACCGCCAGGGTCACGAAGGCGACCGGCGGGATGAAGCGGAAGAACTCGATGTAGGGCTCCAGGAGTTGGCGCACCACCGGAACCTGTCCGACGAGCAGGCCCACCGGTGCGCCCACGAGGACGCCGAGTCCCCAACCGATCAGGATGCGACGGCTGGACGCGATGATCGAGTTGGTCAGTGTGCCGTCCGACGCCAACTGCCGTGCGGCGCTGAGGGTTTCGCTCGGGGAGGCGACCAGCGAGGAGCCGTAGGCCATCGCCAGCAGTTGCCAGACGGCGAGGCCGACGAGGACGGACAGGGTGTACATGCCGAGCGTGCGCAGTCGGCGTACGCTCGCCCAAGCCAGGTGCTTCCGCGTCTCGGTGCTGCCGGTGGCGGCGGCCGTCGCGACGGTCATCGGGTGTCCTCCTCCGTGTTGCGCGACTCCTCGTCGAGTCCCTGGTCGCGCAGCGCCTTGCGGACCTCTTCGCCGATGTCCTCCCGGAGTTGGCGGCGCAGTGCGACGGCGGCCGGGTCGTCCTCGTCGCGGGGCCTGGGGAGGTCGACGGGGTAGACGGACTTCACCGAGGCCGCCGGGCCCGCGGTCATGACGGCGATCCGGTCGGCCAGCAGGATCGCCTCGTCGATGTCGTGGGTGACGAAGACGACGGTGCAGCCGGAGGCATGCCAGATGCGGTCGGTCTCCTCCTGCATGACCTGCCGGGTCTGCGCGTCGAGCGCCCCGAACGGCTCGTCCATCAGGACGACACCGGGTTCGTTCGCCAACACACGGGCGATCTGCACCCGTTGGCGCATGCCGCCGCTGAGCTGGCCCGGGAAGCGGTCGGCGCAGTGCCGTAGTCCCACCAATCCGAGGTATTCGTCGGCCAGTTTGGCCTGCTCGGCACGTGAGGCGCCGCGCATGCGCGGGCCGAAGGCCACGTTCTGACGGACCGTCATCCAGTCGAAGAGTGCCTCGCTGCTCTGGAAGACCATGCCCAACTCCGGGTCGGGGCCGGTGATCGGGGCTCCGCCGACGGTCAGGCTGCCCTCGTCCACGGTCACGAAGCCGGCCATGGCGGACAGCAGGGTGGACTTGCCGCAGCCGCTCGGGCCGAGCAGGCACAGGAACTCGCCGGCGGCGATGTCGAGGGAGATGTTCCGTACGGCCTGGAAGGAGTCGAAGCGGATGCCGACGCCGTCCGCGCTCAGGGCCGCGCCACGGATCTTCGAGGGGGCTGTTTTCACGGCCCCCTTCACTGCCCCTTTCACGGTCTCGGTCATGACGATCCCTTCAAGTGCTGGGTGAACCAACCGCGTTGGACGGCGGTCGTCACATCCGGCTGCGCCTTGACCTTGCCGGTGTCCACGAAGAACCGGGCCGTGTTCGCGTACCCCTTGAGGTCCTCGGCCGTGAAGTCGCGGGTACCGAAGTCGATTTCCTTGATGGCGGTCAGGGTCTGGGCCGCCGGGACCTTCACGGCCTTCTCGGTCGCCTCCGCCGCGGCCTTCGGGTCGCTCTCGGTCAGCCGGGCCGCCTCCTCCAGGGTCTGCGCGACCTTGGTGGCGGTGTCGGGGTTGGCCTTCAGCCAGGCGGCGCCGGTGAGCAGCCACTGGGAGTAACTCAGGCCGTAGGCACCGGTGTTCTCCAGGATGCGGCCGCCCTGCGCGACGCCCTTGGTGGGCCAGGGTTCCCACAGGACGTACGCGTCGACGTCGCCCTTCTGCATCAGGGCCGGGATCTCGGGCGGGTCCGCGGTGATGAACTTGACCGACTTCGGGTCGATGTTCCTCGACTCCAGGAAGCGGGTGGCCGCGAGTTCGGAGAGTCCGGGAGCCACGGCCATCTTGCGGATGTTCGCGGGGGACTTCACCTTCGGGCCGAGGACGACCTTGAGGTACTTGCCGGACTGCTCGTAGACCAACAGGGAACGCAGGTCGGGGTCTTGGGGCAGCATGCTGATCGTGGTGGTGTCCGAGTTCCCGGACATCTGGACCTGGCCGGCGACGAGGTTGTTCACGCCCTCGCTGCCCTGCCCGAACTGGACCAGTTGGACGTTGACACCGTGCTTGGCCCACAGGCCTTTCGCGTCGGCGAGGAAGAAGGGCGCGTACGAGGCGTCGATGCCGACGCCGATGCGGATCGTGGGGCCCGCGGCGTTCTTGCCGGAGCCGGAGCCCGCGGCCGAGTCGGTGGTGCCCGCGCCGCACGCGGTGAGCGTGAGGAGTGCGACGGCGAGGGCGGCAGGGCCTGCGAGGCGGTGGCGTGTCGTGGACCGTGTCTCCATGAGTACCTCGGGGGTTCGATGGGAGACCGCCGGCTTCGGCTGGTCGGTGGGGGGGGCGGCACGGGAACTGGCGCACCGTAGAACGGGGGGTGTCGCTCGCGCATCGACGAGGGTCCGCTGAACGGGACGTGCAGGTGAGCGCGGGTCTCGCGGCCCGTCCGTGCGGGGCGGTCTGCTCAGCGGGACGGGTCCCTTGGGCGGATCCACCGGTCCGCCGCATGCTCGCCTCACAGTTCACCCGGCACCCGACAGTTCACCGGCAGCAGGAGGACCCGCACGATGACGGTCGACGACTCTCCCGACTCCCAGCCCCCGGTCCGGAGCCGCCGCAGACCAACAGGTGAGCCCGGCCGCCAGGACTGGAAGTCGTGGCCGCACTACGACGCGGCCGGCTCGGGCTTCCGCGGCTACTGGTACCCGGTCACCTGGTCCAGCCAGATCACCGCCGATCCGCTCCCGTTCACGATCTGCGGCGAGAAAATCACGCTGATCCGGGACGGCGGCACAGCCTACGCACTCCACAACCGCTGCCCACACCGCGGCGTCCCGCTGTCCGAGGGCAACCAGCAGTTCCCCGGCACCCTCAGCTGCCCGTACCACGGCTGGACCTTCGACCTGCCCACCGGCAAGCTCGCCGCGGTCATCACCGACGGCCCCGGCTGCCGGCTGACCGGCAAGGTCTCGGTGCGGACGTACCCGGTCGAGGAGCGCCTCGGCATGGTGTGGGTGTACATCCCCCTCACCGACGAGGAACCGCACCCCATCGACGAGCAGTTGCCCGAGGAACTCGTCTCCAACGCCTTCGTGATGGGCGGCCGGATCGACCCGCGCAGCGGCAACTGGCGCTTCGCCTGCGAGAACGGCTTCGACGAGGGCCACGCCAAGTACCTGCACCGCACGGCACTTTGGCGACTCTTCAAGCCGATGCCGACCTGGAACATCACCCGGATCGTGCCCAAGGGCCGCTGGATCTTCCGGGTCCAGGACGAGGTCTACTGGGAGGCGGACTTCCCCGGGGTCGGCCATTGGACCAACAAGCGCTGGTGGAAGGCCCAGCCGCCGAAGGAGACCTTCAACATCGGCAACACGGGCAAGCCCGACAAGGTGAACCCGACGATCGAGGCCCAGGAGTTCCCCGGCTTCGCGTCCCTGTCGATGCCCGGCGTGCTGCGCATCGCGTATCCGAACTTCATCCACTACGAGTTCTACGTCCCCGTCGACCAGGACAACCACCGCTATGTCGGCGTGATGGTCAACTTCACCGAGGGCTGGGACACCCTGCGCTTCTACGCCAAGTACCTCGGTGCGATCCGCTGGTTGTTCCACGGCCAGTTCTCCGGCCAGGACGCGTGGATGGTCGACATCACCGACGCGCCCCCGGAGAAGCTCTACCGCCCCGACATCTCGCTGACCGCCTGGCGGAACCTCAGCGAGCAGGAGTACGGCAAGAAGCTGGCCGCGACGGGCACCGAAGGCAAGGAGGCCTGACCATGGGTCGCACACTGCTCACTCTGTTGATCGGAGCCGGGATCGCGATCGGGCTCCCCCTCGCGAAGAAGCGCTTCGCGCGCACGACGATGACCCAGGTCCACAGGATCAACCAGTGAGCCCGGCAAGCGAGTTGGCGGGGCTCGACACCACAAGGCGCGGCTGGGTGCGGGACGCCTGGCGACACGTCACCGCCGACCGGCTGCGCGATCTGATCACCGGGCTCGTCGACATCCCGTCCCCGACCGGCGACGAGGCCCCGCTCGCCGCGCACATCGCCGCCAGCCTCACGGCCGCCGGCTGCCCGGCCCGGGTCCAGCCACTGGACGACCGGCAGGCCAACGCCTGGGCCCGGCTCTCCGGCGACGGAACCGGCCCCGACCTCATGCTGTACGCGCCGATCGACACCCTGACGGTCGGCGAGGAGAGCGAGGATCTCCCGTGGATCGGGCCGGAGTTGCGCGACGACATGCGCCCGCGCGCCACCGTCCACGACGACCTCGTCGTCGGCCTCGGCGCCTCCAACCCGAAGGGCCACGCCGCCTGCGTGATGATGGCCGCCGAGGCGATCGCACTGGCCGGCATCCCCCTCACCGGCGACCTCGTCGCCGCCTTCGGCGCGGGCGGCATGCCCACCAACGCCCGGCCCGGCGGCACCCGCCTCAACACCGGCCAGGGCGTGGGCTGTTCGTTCCTCCTGGAGCAGGGCGTCTGGACCGACTACGCCCTCATTGCCAAGCCCGGCTGGACGGTGTCCTGGGACGAGGCCGGACTCGTCTGGTTCCAGGTGACGGTCCACGGCACCCACACCTACGTCGGCTCCCGCCACCGCCTCCCCTACGACAACCCCGTCGCCCGGGCCGGTGAGGTCACCCGGCACCTGGAGGAGTGGTTCGCCGAGTACGCCGACCGGCACACCTCCGGCACGGTCGCACCGCAGGGCATCGTCGCCTCGATCCAAGGGGGTTGGCCCCGGATGGCGGCGGTGACACCGGCGTCCTGCACCCTCATGGTGGACCTGCGCATCGGCCCGGACACGACACCGATGCAGGCCAAGCGGGAGTTCATGGCGGCCGTCGACGCCCTCCGCGACAAGAACATCGACGTCACCGCCGACATGGTCCTGGCCGTCCCCGGGACACGCACCGACCCCGACAGCTGGATCTGCCGTAGCGCGACGGCGAGTTGGGCGGCGTTCGAGGGCCGTGAGCACGAGGTGATCCGGGGCAACAGCGGGGCCACCGACGCCAACATCCTGCGCGGGCGCGGCATCCCCACCGTGCGGGTCGGCATGCCGAAGGTCACGAGCTCCCTCTTCGACATCGACTTCGCGCGCGGGATGAACACGGTCTCCGTGCAGGCCATGGAGAAGCTGACGCGCCATCTGATCCGTACGGCCGTCGACACCGTGACCCGCTCCCGCGCCGAGGTGGCAGCCCTGTCGGAAGGAACGACGGCATGACCGAGATCGTCCTGGGTGTCGGCGCCTCGCACAGCACGCTGATGAACACCCACTGGGAGGAGACCTTCCACAAGGACCGCGCCGAGCGGTTCCGCGACGCGCTCGGCGAGGCGCGGGAGGCACTCCTCGCGGCCCGCCCCGACACGGTGATCCTCATCGGCTCCAACCACTTCCGGGGCTTCTGGCTGGACCTGATCCCCAGCTTCACGATCGGTGTCGGCGAGTGCGTCGCGAGCGGCGAGTCCGGCACCCCGAAGGGCCCGCAGCCGGTGGACTTCCCGCTGGCCCGGCACCTCGCCAACTCCCTTGTGGAGAGCGGCGGTTTCGACCCCGCGTTCTCCGCCAGACTCCAGATCGACCACGGTCAGTCGCACGCGATCCAGTACCTCTTCGAGGGCCTGGACGTGGAGATCGTGCCGATCGTCGTGAACGTCTTCGCCCCGCCGCTGCCCACCCTCACCCGCTGCGAGGAACTGGGACGCGCGATCCGGGAGGCCGTCCTCTCCTTCCCCGGCGACCGGCGTGTCGCCGTGGTCGGCTCGGGCGGGCTCTCGCACCGGCTGCCCTGGCCGGACTGGCGCGAACCGCACGGCGACGACGAGGAGTTCATGGTCGGCGCCTGGCTGAACGGCCGGGAGAACTGGCAGGACTACGACGTCCGGCGCCGCGAGATCATCCGCGCCGCCGAGGCCGCGCTGAACCCGGAGTTCGACGACGAGTTCCTTTCCCTCGTCGAGCGGGGCGAGATCCGGCGGATCACGGCGTACAGCACCGAGGAATTGGAGAAGGTCGCCGGCAACGGGGCGCAGGAGCTGCGCACCTGGCTGCTGATGTCGGCCGTGCTCGACCACGTACCCGGCCGCCGGCTGGCGTACGAACCGATGCCCGAGTGGCTCACCGGGATGGCCGTCGCCGTCCTCGATCCCCAACAAGCAGACAGCGAAAGGCAGTCATGAGCATCTGGACCGAACTCTCGGGCATCGACTACCGGCACGCGTACGTCGAGACCGGCGACGTCACCACCCGCGCCCTGCAGGCCGGGCCGGAGGACGGCGAGCACGTCGTGTTCCTGCACGGCACGACCGGCCATCTGGAGGCGTTCGTCCGCAACATCCCGGCGCACGCCGAGGCCGGCTACCGCTGCCACGCCATCGACATGCTCGGCCACGGCTACACCGGCAAGCCCGATCGCCCGGGTGAGATCCCCGCGTACGTCGACCACTTGATGGCCTACCTCGACGCGGTCGGTGCCGAACGCGCGCACCTGGTGGGCGAATCGCTGGGCGGCTGGGTGGGGTCCTGGGCCGCGAGCGAGTACCCGGACCGGGTCGCCTCCCTCCAACTCCTCTGCATGGGCGGCACGAAGATCAACCCGGCGGTGATGGAACGCCTCAAGACCTCGACGCGCGCCGCCGCCATGGAGCCGGAGATCTCGTACACCCGTGACCGGCTGGCGCTGCTGTGGGCCGAGTGGGACGAGGACCTGGGCGAGGAGTTGACCCAGGTGCGCTACGACATCTACCACCACCCGGACTTCCAGCAGAACCTGCACAATCTGCTGGCGCTCCAGGAGGTAGAGGCGCGTGAGCGCAATCTGCTCCGCCCCGACCGCATGGCACGCATCAAGGCCCCGACGCTGGTGGTGTGGGGCAACAAGAACCCGCTCGGGGACGTTCCGGAGGCCGAGGCGATCGCCGCCGCGATTCCGGGGGCCCGGCTGGAGATCTTCACCGAGTGCGGACACTGGCCGCAACATGAGAAGGCCACGCGGTACAACCCGCTGAGTCTCGCGTTCCTCGCCGAGACGTCGTACACCGACTGATACCCGCCAACCGATATTGGGATCCCCGCCGTAATCCTTGATCGTGAGGTGTCCGCCATGACCGTCGTCCCGATCGCCCGCGCCGCGGCCTGCTCTCCCCCGCCTCCCGTGACCGGTGCGGCCCCGTCGGCGTCGCCCGACTCGATGAACTCCGTCCTCGGCAAGGTGCGGCCCATCCTGGAGGCGTTCACCGTCGACGACGAGTCGCTCTCCCTCGCGGATCTCGTGCGTCGTACGGGAGTTGCGAAGGCCACCGTGCACCGGCTCTGCCAAGAGCTGGTGGTCTGGGGGCTGTTGGAGCGGGCGGGGTGCGACTACCGGCTCGGGCTGCGGCTGTTCGAGATCGGTCAGCGGGTGCACCGGCAGCGGATCCTGCGCGAGGTGGCGCAGCCGTACATGGAGGATCTGCTGCTGGCCACGCAGGAGACCATCCACTTCGCGATCCACGACGGCCTCGACGTCGTCTACTTGGAGAAGATCCTGCCGCACCGGGGCCTGAGCGAGGAGTCCCGGGTGGCGGGGCGGCTCCCCCTCTACTGCACTGCCACCGGCAAGGCGATCCTGGCCTTCTCCCCCGCCCCCCTCTTCGGCGACGTGGTCAGGAACGGGCTGAAACCGTTCACCCGGCACACGATCACCTCTCCCGGGCGGCTGCGCGGCCAGGTGGAGCGCATCCGCGAGGAGGGCATCGCGACCGAGGCGGAGGAGGTCAGACTCGGCTACATGAGCATGGCCGTGCCCGTCTTCGGCCGGCAGAACACCCTGGCCGGAGCCCTCTCGATCACCGCCCCGACCTATCGCGTGGACGCCGCCGCGCACGCGAGCGCGCTGCGCACCGCGGGTCTGGGCATCGGCCGGGCGCTGCGGTCGGCCCTGTGAACGCCCTGGACGAGGTGCTCGCCCGGGCACGGAGTCTCGTCGGTCGCTGGGAGGACGAGGACTGCGGCACGGTCACCGTCAAGGACTTCTGCCGGTACGCCGCCGCGCTGAACGACGCCGACTACATCGAGCGGGCCCGGAAGCAGGAAGCGGCGGGCGCGGTGGTCGAGGCCCCCGCCCTCTTCCTCGCGGCCACCATGAGCTGGGAAGACGGGCCGCCCGAACGGGAGTTGAGGCCGGACGGACTGGCCACCCGCGAGTCACCGTGCACCGAGGGTCTGCCCGTCCGCCAGGTGCACGGCGGCCAGACCGTACGTCTGCTCCGGGCTCCTGTCGCGGGCGACCGTGTCACTGCCTCCCGCGCGGTCGTCTCCGCCGAGCGCAAACAGGGCCGCTCCGGCGCCTTCGTGCTGCTCGGCCTCACCACCCGCTTCACCTCGGCGGACGGCACCGAACTGACGGCCGTGGACGAGACAATCGTAGTGAGGGAAGCAATCGACTCCCCTGGGGCCACATGAACCCGCCCGTCGCCGGTGACGTCTGCCCTGCGCAGCACTACACGCACAGCACGGTCCAGCTGTTCCGCTTCAGTGCCGTGTCGTGGAACTCCCACCGCATCCACTACGACGCCGAGTTCGCGGCCTCGGAGGGCTTCCCGGACGTGGTCGTACAGTCCACGCTGCACGGCGAGACCCTCACCCGCTACGCGTTGGCGTGGGCCGGGCCCGACTCCCGTCTGGAGACGGTGAGTTGGCGCAACCGTACGACCGCCGTGGCCGGTGAACCCCTCACCTGGACCGCGACCGTGCGGGAGGTCGAGGGCGCCCGGGTGTCCCTGGACGTGGCCGTCGTCAAGGCCGACGGCACCCCGTGTGTGACGGGAACCGTCGAACTCGCCCTCGTCTGACCGCCGTCCCGTCAGCCGGACCGGTTCCATTGGGCGGGGAGTCACCCGTTCCTACGCTCCTGAACCATGAGCGTTCACATTGACGATCCGGTCGAGTCGCCGGTGATCGAGACCGACATCCTGATCATCGGCGCCGGCCCGTCCGGCCTCTACGGCGCCTACTACGCCGGCTTCCGCGGACTGCGCGTCACCGTCATGGACGTACTCCCGCAGTGCGGCGGCCAGATCAGCGCGATGTACCCGGAGAAGCCCATCTTCGACATCGCCGGATTCCCGTCGGTGCGCGGTCGCGACCTCGTCGACAGCCTGGTCGCGCAGGCCGCGCCGTACGACGTCCAATACCTCCTCGGTGAGCGGGCGGTCGACCTGGCCCACGGGCCCGACCTTCGACCCGAGGTCCGCACCGACGGCGGAACTGTCGTACGGGCGGGGGCAGTTGTGATCACCGGTGGGGTGGGGACGTTCACGCCCAGGCCGCTTCCGGCGGGCGAGGGGTATCTCGGGCGCGGGCAGGTGTACTTCGTACCCGATCGGGCCGCCCACACCGGTCACGACGTGGTGGTCGTCGGCGGTGGGGACAGCGCCTTCGACTGGGCGGCGCTGCTCGCCCCGATCGCCCGGTCCGTCACGCTCGTCCATCGCAGTGCGCGGTTCCGGGCGCACGCGGCGAGCGTGGAGAAGGTGCGCGCCCTCGGCATCGAGATCATCACCGACTCCGAAGTGAGCGCGCTGCACGGCGACTTGGGAGTCGAGCGGGTCGAGGTCCGGCACCGGGTCGAGAAGACCGTCCGACAGCTGCCCGCCCGTACCGTCGTCGCCGCGCTCGGATTCATGGCCGATCTCGGGCCGCTCCAGACCTGGGGACTGGAACTCCAGGCGCGCCGGATCGCCGTCGACACCCGGATGGCCACCAATCTGCCCCGAGTGTTCGCGGCCGGCGACATCACCGACTACCCGGGCAAGGTGCGGCTGATCTCCGTCGGTTTCGGCGAGGCCGCCACCGCCGTGAACAACGCGGCCACCGTCATCGACCCCGAGGCGGCACTGTTCCCCGGGCATTCCACCGAGAAGGAGAACTGACATGGCCTACGTCATCGGATCGGCCTGCGTCGACATCATGGACCGGTCCTGCATGGAGGAGTGCCCGGTCGACTGCATCTACGAGGGCGAGCGCAAGCTCTACATCAACCCCGTGGAGTGCATCGACTGCGGTGCCTGCGAGACGGCCTGCCCCGAGCAGGCGATCACCGTCGACCGGCTCGCCGACCCGGAGTTCCGCGCCGACAACCGCCGCTTCTTCGAGGAGCCGCTTTCCGGCCGTACGACCCCTCTCGGCACCCCTGGCGGGGCGACCGCCCTGGGGCCGGTGGGGGCCGACACGGCGTTCGTGAGTTCCCTGTGATCTACGGCGAGTGGCGCAAATCTGCACTTCCAGGGGTGGCGCAATCCTGCGCGCCCCGAGGGAATTCCAAGCGAAAGCTGCACCGCAACACAGGCCAATCATCGCCCGCTCACACTCCTCCTTACCAGTTCCAGCGGAGAGGAGTGAACACGGTCCTATGACGGAGCGAACGGTCCTGGCCGGAATGACGTTGGTCGACGGCACCGGAGGTGCCGCACGGACGAACGCGACCGTGGTGATCGACGGTTCCGTGATCGCCGAGGTGGGCGACGCGGACACGGTGGCGACGACCCCGTCGGACAAGGTGTACGACCTGCGGGGGATGACCCTGCTGCCCGGTCTCATCGACTGCCATGTGCACCTGCGGTCCAACGCGGGCACCCGGCCGCAGGACGTGCAGCTGTGGAACATGCTGACGTCGGCCGAGGAGCAGACCCTGCATGCGGCGGCCAACGCCCGTGAGGCGCTGCGGTCCGGTTTCACCACGGTCCGGGACACGGCGGGCTCGCTGCCCGAGGTGGCCGTCAAGCACGTCATGGACGAGCACGTCCTGGACGGGGCGCGGGTGGTGGCCTCCGGGCTCGTGGGGATGACGGCGGGGCACGGCGACATGTTCTGTCCGGCGACGCTCGACGAGAAGCGGATGTGGCCGCCGGCCGACGGCGTCGACGAGTGCCGCAAGCGGGTGCGGCAGTACGCCCGCATGGGCGTGGACCTGATCAAGATCTGTACGAGCGGCGGCACGCTCTCCCTCGGCGACAAGACCGAGTGGCGCAACTACACGGACGCCGAGATCGAGGCGATCGTCGACGAGGCACACGCGCTGGACCTGCGGGTCGCGGCTCACGCGCACACCCGGGCCGGGATCACGGCGGCGCTCGTCGCCGGGGTGGACACGCTGGAGCACGGCTCCGACCTCGACGAGGACCTCGTCGAGCTGATGCTCGGGCAGGGCACGTTCCTGTGCCCGACCCTCTCGATCAGCGAGTTCATGACGGAGCACGGGAGCATGCGCGGCCTGGTGACCGAGCAGCTCGACAAGGCGGAGCAGCTCCGCGAGCGCCGGCTCACCTCCGTACGGCGGGCCTACCGGGCGGGAGTGCGGATCATCGCGGGCAGTGACTCCTCCAACACGATGCGGTTCGGGAACCACGCCCGCGAACTGGAGCTGCTGCACGAGCAGATCGGCATGTCGCCCGCGGAGGTTCTGGTCGCGGCGACCTCGGCCGCCGCGGACGCCCTCGGCATCGGTGCCAGGACGGGGACGGTCGCCCCCGGCATGTGGGCGGACCTGCTGCTGGTCGACGGTGACCCGCTCGCGGATCTGAGTGTGCTCGCCGACCGGCGCCGCCTGCGCGCGGTGTTCCGCGAGGGGCGCGTGACGGACCCGAACGCGGCCGAGTCCGTCCCCGGCGCGCTGGCCGCGCGACGCCGTCCCTCCGACCCGGCCCGTACGACGCCCCGGGCGTCGGCGCAGGCCGCCGCGATATAAGGGGAGAGATCCAGTGCTGCGTTATCTGTCGATCCGTCTGGTCCGCTCGCTCGCGGTGGTCCTCTGTCTCAGCGCCATCGTGTTCGCCCTGGCGCATCTGGTCCCCGGTGATCCGGCGGCCCTGATCGCCGGTGAGAACTCGACTCCTCAGCTGCGCGCCCAGATCACCCACCAGCTGGGGCTCGACCAGCCCGTGTGGTCGCAGTACCTGAGCTGGATCGGGCACGCCGTCCGGGGCGACCTCGGCTCGTCCCTGCTGGACGGGCAGAGCGTCGGCGCACAGGTCGCCACCCGGCTTCCGGTGAGCCTTGAACTCGCCGTCTACGCGGCGGTGGTCGCGGTCCTGTGGGGCATTCCGGCGGGGATCTGGTCGGCCATGCACCAGGGTCACGCCAAGGACCGGGTGGTCAACAGCGCGGCCTTCATGGGGCTCGCCGTCCCGCCGTTCGTGGTCGGCACGGTCATGGTCCTCCTGGTGAGCACGCTGGCACCGGCCTGGCCGCTGTTCTCCTTCGTGCCGTTCTCGCAGGACCCGCTCCTCAACCTCCAGGTGCTGCTGCTGCCCGCCATCGCCCTGGGCATCCCGTTCGGCGCGACCCTCTGCCGCTACATGCGGGCCGCCGTCCTCGATGTCGAGGGCCAGGACTTCATGCGCACGGCGGCGGCGAAGGGCGCGGGGCGACGGCGGCTGATGCTGCGGCACGCGCTGCGCAACGCGCTGGTGCCGGTGGTCACCGCGGGCGGTCTCCAGCTCGGGGTGCTGGTCGGCGGCACCGTCATCATCGAGCAGGTCTTCGCGCTCCCCGGGCTCGGCTCGCTGATCGTCAACTCCATCACGCAGCACGACTTCACGGTGATCCAGGGCGCGATCCTCGCGCTGGGCGCCTCCTACGTGCTGATCAACCTGGTGACCGACCTGGTCTACCCCCTCATCGACCCTCGCATCCGGACGACTGGAGCTCGCCGTGACGGTTGAATCCACCGCGCCCGCCGTCACCGTGACCACGGCGCGACGGCGCAGGCCGCGCCTCGGCTGGAACCCGACCCTGACCACCGGTGTCTGTGTGCTCGGCGGGATGGTCGCGCTGGCCCTGCTCATCGGTGCCTTCGGCCGCTACGCGGCGACGGACGTCAGCGACTCGCTGCTCACCGGACCGTCGGGAAGCCACTGGCTGGGCACCGACAACCTCGGCCGTGACCTGTTCACCCGCACGTTCGGCGCGGCCCGGCAGTCACTGCTGGTGGCCTTCGGGGCGACCACGCTGGCCGCGCTCATCGGGGTCCCGATCGGGCTCGTCGCCGGCTACAACGCCCGCCGGCTGGACGCGGTCCTGATGGCGGCGATGGACACGGCGATGTCGATTCCCTCGGTGCTGCTGGCACTCGTGCTGGTGTCGGTGTTCACCCCGGGCATGTGGGTCCTGATCGGGGGCATGGGCCTGATCTTCGTGCCGTACTTCGCGCGGATCGTGCGGGCTCCGGCGCTCACCGTGCGCGAGCGCGACTTCGTCTCGGCTGCGCGCATCGCCGGCGTACGGTCCCCGGTGATCATCGTTCGGCATGTGCTGCCGAACGTGCTGTCCTCCGCGCTCGTCCAGTACGCGAACACGGCGGCGACCTGCGTCCTGGTCGAGGCGTCCCTGAGCTATCTGGGCCTCGGCATCCAGCCGCCGACGCCCAGTTGGGGCCGGATGATCTTCGAGGGTCAGCGCTACATGAAGGACGACCCGCTGCTGGTGATCGTCCCCGGCATCACCCTCGCCGTCGCCACGGCGGCCTTCGGCCTGATCTCCGACGGCCTGCAGGAACAGCTCAACCCGCGCGGCAAGCGCCGTACGCCCTGAACGGGCGCCCGCACCACGTCACTTCACCCTCACGTTCTTGAGAAACAGGCGGTCATGATGACGAATCACACCTTCACGCGCAGAAACGCGCTGGCACTCGGCGGCAGCACGCTGGCCGGTCTGATGCTGGCGGCCTGCGGCGGTACGGCCACCACGGCCTCCAGGACCTCCGGGAAGCCGGTCAGCGGGGGAACCCTCACCATCGGGCTCGACGGGGAGCCCACGGTCGGCTTCGACCCGCAGGTGGCCCAGGCGTACTTCGACCAGCAGATCGTCGCCCAGTTCTACGAGGGCCTGCTGAGCCTGGACAGCAAGGGCCAGATCAAGCCCGGCCTGGCCAAGAGCTACCAGCAGGTCGACTCCACCACCTACCGCTTCACACTCCGCGACGGCGTCACCTTCCACGACGGCACCAAGCTCACCACCGACGACGTGATCTTCAGCCTGGAGCGGCTGATGGATCCCGCGATCAAGTCGCCGTACACCCAGCAGTACAAGATAAAAACGGTGACGGCCGTGGACGCGAGCACCGTGGAGATCAAGCTCAGCACCCCGCAGCCGTCGCTCTACAACTTCCTGGCCCGCCCGTGGAGCGGCGCCATCATGAGCAAGAAGTGGACGACGTCCCGCACCGGGAACGAGCTCAAGCAGACGGAGAACGGCACCGGCCCCTTCGCCCTGAAGAAGTGGTCGAAGGGCATCTCCATCACGCTCTCCGGCTACAAGGGCTACTGGGAGAAGCCGAAGCCGTACCTCGACACTGTGATCTACCGGCTCATCCCCGACGAGACCTCGCGGGTGGCCTCGCTGCGGTCCAACTCGGTGCAGCTGCTGTCGTTCCGCGATCTGCGCATGGTGAGCGACGTCAAGACCACGAGCGGTGTCACCGAGGCGAACGGGCCCCTCGTCTCCAGCGTCTGGCTCAACATGAACACCCTGAGCGGACCGCTCGCCGACAAGCGGGTCCGGCAGGCGTTCAACCTCGCCATCGACCGCAAGACCCTGATCAAGACGCTGGGCAGCGGCTCCGCGTCCTTCGGCTACGTCATCCCGCCGCAGGACCCGTACGGCACCACACCCACCACCGCCGACCCGATGTACACGCAGAACCAGGCGAAGGCCAAGGCGCTGCTCAAGGCCGCGGGCAGGAGCACGGTCAGCATCGAACTGACCGCCCCGAGCGATTCCGCCTACGGCCCCGACATCTCCGCCCTGGAGCTGATGAAGGCGCAGCTGTCCAAGGTCGGCATCACCCTCAACCTCAAGCTCGTGCCGTTCGCGAGTGT
This sequence comes from Streptomyces xylophagus, assembly GCF_000716435.1. Lineage (GTDB taxonomy): Bacteria > Actinomycetota > Actinomycetes > Streptomycetales > Streptomycetaceae > Streptomyces > Streptomyces xylophagus. Next base: position 222,362 of record NZ_JNWO01000001.1, on the reverse strand, counting down.
CGTGCCGAAGGTGCTGGGCGGCGACTACACCGACATGATCATGCTGACCAGCGTCCTGAACGCCGACCCGAGTCAGTACCTCGACTTGTGGTTCGCCAAGGGCAGCCCGGCGACCAAGGTCAAGGACCAGCACCTGTGGGACCTGATGGCCGCCGCGAAGAGCGAGCAGGACAACGCCAAGCGGGTCACGCTCTACCACCAGCTCGCCCAGTACATCGCCGACGAGGCCTACCTGCTGGTGCCGTACGCCAAGGCCGTGCGGGGCGAGGCGTGGAGCGACAAGGTGCACGGCTACCAGCCGGACGCCACGGCGACCCGCCTCAACCTGAAGAACGCGTGGCTGGCACCGTGAAACCCGACACCCTGACTCCCGCTCGGGCCGGTGCCGAGGCCGACGGCACCGACCCGGTCCTCGACGTCTCCGGACTGCGCATCGGGTTCGGCGGCTCGGACGTCGTCTCCGGTGTGGATCTCCGTGTCGAACAGGGCGAAGTGGTGGGCCTGATCGGCGAGAGCGGCTGCGGCAAGTCCAGCGTCGCCCTCGCCGCCATGGGCCTGCTGGGCTCTGGCGCCGACGTCCGCGCCGACCGGCTGGTGGCCTGCGGTACGGATCTGCTGGGCAGCGCACCCGCCGAGCTGGAGAAGCTGCGCGGCGACCGGGTGGCGATGGTCTTCCAGGAGCCCATGACCTCCCTCAACCCGTGCATGCGGGTCGGCGCGCAGGTCGCCGAGGTGCTCCGCATCCACGGCAAGGCCGGCCGGAAGGAAGCACAGGAGCGGGCCGTCGACCTGCTGCGGCTGGTGGAGATCCCCTCCCCCGAGCGCCGGGCCAGGCAGTTCCCGCACGAACTGTCCGGCGGCATGCGCCAGCGCGTCGTCATCGCCATCGCGATGGCGGGCAACCCGCGCCTGCTGCTGGCCGACGAACCGACGACCGCCCTCGACGTCACCGTGCAGGCCGAGGTCCTCCGACTGCTGCGCTCGCTCCAGGAGGAGCACGGCATGGGCATGCTGCTCATCTCGCACGACCTGGGTGTCATCACCGCGATGTGCAGCCGGGTGCAGGTGATGTACGCGGGGCAGGCCGTGGAGTCCGGCACGGTCGACCAGGTGCTGAACGCGCCCCGGCATCCGTACACGCGGGCGCTGCTCGCGGCGGTGCCGCGGATGCGCGAGGGCGACGGCACTCCGTTGACCGCGATCCGCGGCCAACTCACCGACGACGCACGCCGGTTGCCCGGGTGCCGCTTCGCACCGCGCTGCCCGCTGGCCGCCGAAGCCTGCGCCGAGCCCCAGCCGTTGCGGCCGGTCGGTGACGGGTGGGTGTCGCGTTGCTGGCGCGACCTGGAGGAAGCCCCGACGGCGGCCGGAGGAAAAGATGAGTGAATCGCAGCTGGACCTGTCAGTGGGCGAACCGACGGATCGGCCCCGCACGGCGGACACAGAGGTGCCGCTGCTCGAACTCGCCGGTATCGGGCACGAGTTCGGACGCCGCCCGGGCCGTTCCGGTGTCCGGGCCGTGGACGACATCTCGCTGACCCTGAACCCCGGTGAGACGGTCGGCCTGGTCGGCGAGTCCGGGTGCGGCAAGAGCACGCTGGGCCGGATCGCCACCAGGCTGTACCGGCCCACGCGCGGCTCGGTGCGTTTCGAGGGCAAGGACATGACGCACAAGCCGCAGAGCGCCGATCTCAAGGCGTTCCGGCGTGCGGTGCAGATGGTGTTCCAGGATCCCAACGGCTCGCTGAACCCCCGGCTGCCGGTGGGCGCCAGCATCGAGGAACCGCTGCGCGCCCGAGGCGTGGCGCGCGCCGACCGGCGTGACCGGCTGGCGCAGGTCCTGGAGGAGGTCGGCCTCGACGCGTCCGCGGCCACCCGCTTTCCGCACGAGTTCTCCGGCGGCCAGCGTCAACGCCTCGCGCTCGCCCGGGCGTTGGCTCCGCAACCGTCCGTCATCGTCCTCGACGAGCCGACGTCGGCGCTCGACGTCTCCATCCAGGCGCAGATCCTCAATCTGCTCCAGGAGATCCAACAGCGCGACCGCATCGCCTACTTGTTCATCTCGCACAACCTCGGTGTGGTCCGGCACCTCAGCCAGAGGGTGGCCGTGATGTATCTCGGGTCGATCGTGGAGATCGCGCCGGCCCAGCAGTTGTTCGAGGCGCCGCAGCACCCGTACTCCATGGCACTGCTCTCCTCCGTCCTGGAACCGGGCGACGACACCGCGCCTGGCGAGCAGATCGTCCTCAAAGGTGAACTGCCCTCGCCCTCGGACATCCCGACCGGCTGCCCCTTCTCCTCGCGCTGCTGGCTGGCCGACGACCACTGCCGCAGCGAACGCCCCGCACTCACCGAACGGACACCCGGCCATCTGACGGCATGCCACAAACCAGGGGGTCACTCATGACGGACACACTGCGCCGCGGCTATGTACCCAGCCGCTTCGGGCAGTTGCACTATGCCGAATGCGGCACGGGCGAACCGGTGCTGATGCTCCATCAGACGCCCCGGTCCTGGACCGAGTACCTGGAGGTGCTCCCCCGCGTCGGGGCCACGCACCGGGCCATCGCCATGGACACCCTGGGTTTCGGCGCCTCCGCGAAACCCGAAGAGCCGCACACGATCGAACGGTTCGCCGACGCGGCCGACGACTTGATCGAGGAACTCGGCCTGGAACGCTTCCATCTCGTGGGCCATCACACCGGCGGGGTGATCGCGGTGGAACTCGCCGCACGCCACCAGAAACGGGTGGCGAGCCTGTTCCTGTCCGCGACCCCCTTCATCGACGAGGAGAAGCGGCGCTCGGCCGACCGGCGCAAGGCCGTCGACCACGTCGTCCCCCAGCCGGACGGCTCGCATCTGCTCGAACTCTGGAACCGCAGGCGGGAGTTCTACGAGCCCGGTGAGGAGGCCGCCCTCAACCGGTTCATGATCGACGCACTGACCGTGCTGGACCGGGTCGAGGAAGGGCATGTGGCGGTACGGGGCTCGATGATGGACCAGCGGCTCCCCCTCGTCACCGCCCGCACCCTCGCCGTCTGCGCCTCCGGGGACCACTTCTCGATGCCGGGCCTGGAGAAGTTCGCGGACGCCGGCTGCGAGACCCGGGTCATTCCCGGCGGCCACGTCCCCGTACCGGAGCAACTCCCCGAGGAGTTCTCGCGGCACATCCTGGAATGGGTGGCGGCGGGATGACCACCGCCGGCGAGACGCGGGAGACCGACGAGCGGCCCAACTCGGTACTCGCCAAGGTGAGCCTCATCCTGTCGGCCTTCGGCGACGACGACTTCTCGCTCGGCCTCGCCGAGCTGAGGTCCCGCACCGGCATCGCGAAGGCCACCGTCCACCGACTCTGCCAAGAACTCGTCGCCACCGACTTCCTGGAGCGCGACGGCTGCAACTACCGCCTGGGTGTACGGCTTTACACGATGGGCCTGCGCTCACCCCAGCAACGCACCCTGCGCGAGGCGGCGAAGCCGGTCATCGAGAGCCTCGCCCAGAGCCTGGACAACGCCGTCATCCTGGCGATACCGCACAACTCCGAGCTGCTGTGCGTCGAGAACCTCGGCACGCACCGCAACCACGCCCGCTCCACCGCCGACGGCCGACGCCTCCAGCTGCACAGCACCGCCGCGGGCAAGCTCACCCTGGCTCTTCTCCCCGAGCAGTATCCGCTCGCGAGCGTCCTCCCCCTGATGGTCCGCTGCACCCCGCACACGCTCGGCCCGGCCCAACTGCCCGGGGAACTCAAGCGCGTTCGGGAGCAGGGCTACGCCGTCGAGGTGGAGGAGCGGCGCCTCGGCTACCTCGCCGTCGCGGTGCCCGTACGCGGCGCCGGCGGCGCCTATCTGGGCGCGCTGTCGGTCATCGCGCCCACGGCGGGCAGCAGGATCACCCGCCTGCTCACCGCCCTGACGCAGGCGTCGAACGTCATCACGACCCGACTCGCTCGCTACGACTCCCTCCGCGCTCCCCACTGACCACGGGCCCCGCACCACTCTCGACCAGGGCCGCCACGAACCCCTCGGGGTTGTCGCGCATCATGTGGTGGCCCGCGTCGGGGACTTCGACGACCGGGATGCCGGCCTGCCGGACAGCGGGCTCGTCCGCGTAGGGGCGGCTGCGGGTGCCGATGAGCATCACCTTCGGCTGGGGAAGGCCGTAGAAGAGTTCCGCCGTGCCCGGGGTGGTTCCGCGCACCAGGCTCACGGCGCTGCGGTGCAGGATCGCGGGGTCCGCTGCTCTGAACCGGGCCGCGTAGTCGGGTTCCAGTGTCTCCAGGACCGTACGGAATCCGTGGCTGACGAAGTCGTCCTCGCGGTAGGCGGCGATGGCTCCGCTGTAAAGTCCGCCGCCGGCACGGAGGTTGGGCTCGGCCACGACGAGCCGGGAGACGAGGTCCGGGCGGGTCGCGGCGAGGACTATCGCGAGGGCGCCGCCCATGGAGTGTCCGATGAGGACGGCGTCGGCGATCCCGCAGTCGTCGAGGACGGCGGCGACCGTCTCCGCGTGGGCCTCCAGGGTGCCCGGGAAGTCCTTCGGGCGGTCGCTGAAGCCGTGGCCGAGGAGGTCGACGACGAGCGAGCGTCCGCCGTAGAGGCCGGGATGGGCGGCGATCTCCGCGAAGTCGGCGGAGCCGGCGCAGCCCAGGCCGTGGAGGTACACGCGTGCGGGACCCTCGCCCGGGATGTCGATCCGGCGCAGGTGGCCGCCGGCCGCGGGGAGGTGGGTGGATTGCATCTGTGGTCCTCAACAGCCTTATGGGAGAGGGGTGTTGGCGAGTTTCGTCGTCATCGCCAGAGGCGTTTGTCGTCCGGGACCGCGAGGGCGCGGTCGTCCTGGTGGTGGGTTCCCTGGGGTTCGCGCAGGGGGACGACGCCGACGCAGCGGCCGTCGCGGTCCAGGATGCGGCCCATGTGTTTCACCGTGCGCAGGACCACCGAGCGGTCGTCGATCACGAGGCGTGGGAGGCGGCGCGACAGGTGTGCTTCGAAGGTGTGCACGTCGGCGAGGGCGCGCAGCCATACGTCGATGACGAGGTTGTGCGGGCCCGCGGTGATCGCGCAGGAGCGGACCTCTCGTACGCCGGACAGGACGCGGCTGGTCTCTTCCAGGTACTGGGCGGGCACGGACGCGAAGTAGACCGCCGACAGCGGCCAGCCGGACAGGGGTCTGGCCAGGTCGCAGCGCAGGCTCACCCGTGAGGCCAGCAGCGACTGGAGTCTGCGGCGCACGGTGGTGAGGCCGACGCCGGTGGCGGTCGCGAGGGCGCGGATCGACATCCGGCCGTCGGAGCTGAGCAGTTCGAGGATCTGCGCGTCCAGGGAGTCCCAGAGCGCGGGGGTCCCGGTGCCGGTGTCGGGCGGTACGTCCGAGGCGTGGCTCGCCTCGATGCGGGCGCACTGGGCCGCGTCCAGACTGCGCAGCCGCCAGCGGCTGCCCTCGGTGGGGACACCGGTGGAGACATGGGTGCGGGTCGCCCGCACGCCGGGCGTCTGCTGGAAGAGCCGGGTGGTGAGGTGGGCGAGTTCGTCGAGGTCCCGGGTCTGTACGGCGGTCACGACATCGCGGCCACCGGCGGTGATCTTGACGTTCGCGACGGCGTGTTCGGCGGCGAGGGCGCGTGCCACGTCCTCGGCGACGCCCGGTTCGGTGTCGACCTCGACGATGCCCGTCACCACGATCCGGAAGTCCGACAGCCGCGGATAGGCGGTCACCCAGGCCAGCCCTGCCTCCTCCAGCCGCTGCCAGCGCCGGGCGACCGTCACCGGATTCACGCCCAGGACGTCGCCCACCAGGGTCCACGGGGCCCGGGGGTGAATCTGCAGCGCGTGCACGACACCGCGGTCCAGTTCGTCGAGTTCGGCGGCAGCGAAATCCTGCGCCTCCTGGGACGGCGTATTCCTGCGCGCCCGACTGAAATCAGGATCGGAAGCTGCACCGTAGCGCGGGGTTATCTCGTCCATTGCAGACTCCCTTTCGCCTGTTCCTGATACCGAGGTTCCCCGATACCGCGGTTCCTGATACCGAGGAGTGATTCGGCCCCACCATGACGGATGCCATGACGCAAGAGACCTTTCGGACCATTTTGCGCGTCGAGAACGCCCGCCTCATCGACGGTACCGGTGCTCTCCCGGTGACCGACGCCGTCGTCGTCGCGGACGCTGAGGGAACGCTCACCTACGCCGGACCGGCGGCCACGGCCCCACCCGTGCCCGGCGACGCGTCCGCGGTCCGGATCATCGACGCCGGTGGCCGGACCGTGCTCCCCGGGTTCTTCGACTGCCACACCCACCTCGCGTACGCGCAGGGCTCGCCGCCCGGGCGGCGCGGCGAACTGGACCCGGTCCTGGTGACCTACGACACGGCGACGCGGCTGCGGCAGACCCTGGACGCGGGTATCACCACCGCCCGTGACCTGGGCGGACTGTCGACCGGGTTCCGTACGGCCGTGGAGACCGGCCGGATCGTCGGCCCCCGGCTGCACACCGCCGTACGGATCATCAGCCACACCGGCGGCCACGGCGACTTCCGTCTCCTCGACGGCACCGACCTCAGCGGCGGCGAGATGGCCGAACTGGCCGACACCGTGGACGAGTCGCGGCTCGCCGTGCGCAGGATGATCCGCGCGGGCGCCGACGTGATCAAGATCTGCGCGACCGGTGGCATGGCCAGCCCCTACGACCAGCCCGAGGACGAGGGCCTGATGGAGGAGGAGATCCGGGCCGTGGTCGACGAGTGCCGGCGCCACGGCGGCAAGCCGGTCGCCGCGCACGCGCAGGGCACCGCAGGCATCCTCAACGCCATCCGCGGCGGCGTCACCAGCATCGAGCACGGCTACGGCCTGGACGAGCGGGCGCTGGACCTGGCGGGCGAGCGCGGGACCTATGTCGTACCGACCCTGTCCACAGTGTTCGCGGGCATCGACAAGGACCTGATGCCGGAGCACCACTACCAGAAGAAGGTCCGCTGGTCGGGCATCACCAAGGAGAACATCGCCCGCGCCATCGACCAGGGCGCCCGCATCGCGCTCGGCACCGACGCGGCCGTCTGCCCGCACGGCCAGAACCTGCTGGAACTCCGCTACCTCGTCGACCTGGGCATGGACCCGATGGCCGCGATCGTCGCCGGCACCCGTGTCTCCGCCGAACTCCTCGGCCTGTCCGAGCAGTTGGGCACCCTGACCGTGGGCAAGACCGCCGACCTGGTCCTGTGCGACGGCGACCCGCTCGCGGACATCGGCGTGCTCGGCGATCCCGGCAACATCGTGTGTGTCGTCCAGGACGGCGTCGTACGCAAGGATCTGCTGCCCGCGGCCGGGGCGCGCTGACCGTCTCACCGTCGGAGGGCCGGCAGGACCGAGGCGCCGATGGTCTCGATCAGGTCGGTGGGCGGGTCGTAGGAGCCGACGTGCTGGAGGAACACGTCGGTCACGCCCGAGGCGCGCAGGGTGCGGAGCCGTTCGGTGATCTGTGCGGCCGTACCGAAGAGGCAGAACTCCTGGGCGAAGCGGACGGCCGTCTCGTCGCTGATCCAGGCCGAGCAGATCCTGACGGCCTCGTCCCAGTCCTCGGCGTGCACGAGATCCGGATAGACGCCGTCGACCGTCGCCGGGACGTCCACCTCGATGCCCGCGAGTGCGAGGAACGACGCGCCGCCGTTCTGCGCGATCGAGGCGCAGATCGGTTTGATCAGACGGGCCTCGGCCTCGATGTCGTCGGTCACCGCGCAGAACGCGGACACGGTCACCGGTAGCGCGTCGGCATTCCGGCCGGCCGCTTCGGCGCCTTCCCTCACCCGGGCGGTGGCTGCGGCGAGGGTGCGCGGTGAGACACCGCTGAGCAGGATGACGCCGTCGGCGATCTCGCCGGCGAGGCGCAGGTTGCGCGGCCCGCTCGCCGCCAGGTGCAGCGGTACGGAGGGCTGGGGATCGCGGAGCCGGGAGCGGACCTTGCCCTCGAAGTCCCAGTCGCGCCCGTCCAGCAGGGCCCGCAGCATGCTCAGCCCCTCACGCAGTTCCGCCGAGCCGGTCTGGCGCAGGCCGACGGGTGCGACGGAGCTGTTGCCCACGCCGAGGCCGAGGGTGAACCTGCCGGGCGCGAGTTCGGCGACGCTGCGCGCGGCCGACGCGACGACGGACGGGTGCCGGGTCGCGAGGTTGGTGACGGCGGTGCCGAGGCCGATCCGCTCGGTGGCGAGGGCGGCGGCGGTCAGCGTGGTGAAGACGTCCCGCCACAGCAGTTGCGAGTCGGGGAACCACACCTGGTCGAAGCCGAGTTCCTCGGCGCGGCGCACGGTCCGGGCCAACCGGTCCGCCCTGTCGCACGGCGGAATGCGCACGCCTATCCGCAGCGGGCCCTCGTCGGTGCTCGTGTCGCGAAGAACGCTCATGGCGACGACCCTAAGGACGGGTGAGACGCCGCCAAACGTCAGCGGTCCGTTGAGCGATCCGTCCGCGCGGTACGGCCGGAAGCCGATGCGGGTGTCCGCGCCCCGGAAGGGCACGGGCACCCGCATCCCGGTTGTGGCTATGCCCGGGCGGTCGGCGGCAGGAACGTCATGGTCATCGTGTCGGGCTTGACGGTGACGACGGCCTGGGCGCGTGGCGGACGTGAGGTCAGTGCGAAGCGGGGCCAGGTCTGCAGGACGGTCGCGAGGATGATCTGGAGTTCGGCCCAGGCGAAGTTCTCGCCGATGCACTTGCGGCGGCCGTCGCCGAAGGCGAGGAAGGAGCCTCGGGTGTCCGGGGTGCGCCCGGGTGTCCAGCGGTCCGGGTCGAAGGTGTCGGGGTCGGGGAAATGGTCCGGGTCGTGCTGGTGCAGATAGGGGCTCCAGACCACGTCCGCGCCCCGGGGGATGCGGTGGCCACCCAGGTCGACGTCACGGGCGGCGGTCCTGGTCACCATCCAGGCCGGCCCGTATTTTCGGATGGCTTCCTGCAACACCCGGCGGGAGTAAGGGAGTTGGTCGAGGTCGTCGTAGCGCAGGGGTCGGTCGCCGCACACCGACTCCAGTTCCTCGCGCAGCCGTCGCTCGATGCCAGGGTTGCGTGTGATCTCGTACAGGGTCCAGGCCAGGGTGGTGCCGGTGGTCTCGATCGCTCCGGTCAGCAGGGTGATGGCCTCGTCCTGGAGCTGCTGCCGGCCCAGCGACTCCTCCGCGGCCAGCAGGGTCGCGAACAGGCCGGGCTTCTCCTCGCTCCGGGCGGTGTCCGCGTGCGGGCAGCCCGTCGTCTCGGCGGAGGTCGCGCGTGCGGCGCCGTGGTGGTCGATGGCCTGGTCGATCAGCGTGCGCAGCCGGGCGACGCGCTCGGCGTGGGCGCGGTTCATGGGCAGCGGGAGGCGGGTCACCCAGGCCGGGAGGATGGTCTGCCGGATCGTTCCTTCCATGATGGCCGGCATGAGTGCGGTGAACTCGCCCGCCAGATGTCCGGGCAGATCGGCGCCGAAGAGGGCGACCAGGAAGGCGGCCAGGGTGATCGCGTTCATGTCCGCGTACACCTCACGCGGTTGCGCCCCGGGCCAGGCACCGACGATCTCCCGCACCTGTTCGATCATGGCGTCGCCGCGTTCGGCGATGTGCGCCTTGTTGAACATCGGCTGCATCAGACGCCGGTTGCGCAGATGCGTGTCCCCGTCGGCGACGGTGGCCAGCCCGTCGCCGAAGAAGACCCGGAGCGCGTCGATGATCTTTCCGCCCTTGGTGAAGTCCGCGGCGTCGGTCACCAGGACCCGCCGGGTCAGGGCGGGGTCGGTGACCACATAGGCCGGGGTGGGGCCGATGCGTATGCGAACGACACTGCCGTGCTCGCGCAGCGAGGTGATGAAGGGCAGCGGGTCGCGGGCCAGCCGGTGCCCGTGTCCGATCAGGGGCAGGGCACCGGGAGCGGACGGGGCACGGACGCCGGTGGATGAGGTCATGGGAGCGCTCAACGGATCTCCTCTTGGGGGAGGCAACCACAAACGCCCGCATGACTGCCCAAGATCAGCTTCCGGAATGCAATCCGGAAATGATCCTTCCGTCACACTCCCTGATTCAACGACGACACTGCTGAATCCCATGAGGAGGAACTGTTGGACTCGCCCCGCGCACGGAGGCACAGTAGGCACGTCGATCACCCCGACGGCACCACCCCCGAATGCACCTCGCGGAGACCCCCCGATGAACCACGTCGCAGATCCTGAGCGCTACAACGGCACCATGCGCTACCGCCGCACCGGCCGCTCGGGGCTCGACCTGCCCCTGCTGTCCCTGGGCTACTGGCACAACTTCGGTGACGACCGCCCGTTCGAGACACAGCGCGAGATCGCGCTGCGCGCCTTCGACCTCGGCATCACCCACCACGACCTGGCGAACAACTACGGCCCGCCCTACGGCGCCGCCGAGATCAACTTCGGCCGGCTGCTCAAGCAGGACCTCGCGCCGTACCGGGACGAGCTGGTCGTCTCCACCAAGGCCGGCTGGGACATGTGGCCCGGCCCCTACGGCCAGGGCGGCGGCTCCCGCAAGTACGTCCTGGCCTCGCTCGACCAGTCGCTGAAGCGCACCGGCCTCGACTACGTGGACATCTTCTACTCCCACCGTCTCGACGCGGGCACCCCGCTCGAAGAGACGATGGGCGCACTGGACACCGCCGTCCGCCAGGGCAAGGCCCTCTACGTCGGCATCTCCTCCTACGACGCCGAGCGCTCCCGTGAGGCCGCCGCGATCCTGCGTGAGCTGGGCACGCCGCTGCTCATCCATCAGCCGTCGTACAACATGCTCAACCGCTGGATCGAGAACGACGGCCTCCTGGACGCCGCGCAGGACGAGGGCTTCGGGGTCATCGGATTCACGGCACTGTCGCAGGGGCTGCTGACCGGGCGGTACCTGGACGGGATTCCGGAGGGGTCGCGGGCCGCGCAGGGCACGTCGTTCGACGCGGGCTGGCTGACGGAGGACATGGTGCGCCGGCTGCGCGCGCTGAACGACATGGCGGCCAAGCGCGGGCAGACCCTGGCGCAGATGGCGCTCGCCTGGGCGCTGCGCGACGAGCGGGTCACCTCGCTCGTCATCGGCGCGTCCCGCACGGAGCAGCTCGAACAGAACGTGGCGGCGCTGGACAACCTCGCCTTCAGCGACGAGGAGCTGACCGAGATCGACTCGTACGCCGTCGACGGCGGCGTCGACCTGTGGCAGGACGCGCGGACTGGGAAACTCGGCTGAGTCGCAAGGTGCCGGCCGTCATGGCCGGCACCTCCCAGGACACCGCGGAGGCATGACGTACATGACAGTTGACGGCTCGGTCGAGCATCTGGACGGCACCAGCGGCGGCGAGAGCGCCCCCACGACGCAGGCGGTGCTGGAGACGCTGACGCCCAGCGCGACCTTCCTCGTCGTCACCGTGGAGCCGGGCGGCGAGGAGAAGACACGCCAACTCCTCGAAGATCTGGGCGGGTTGATCCGATCCATCGGGTTCCGCGCGCCGGACGGGCGGCTCAGCTGTGTGACCGGTGTCGGATCGGAGGTGTGGGACCGGCTGTTCGAGGGCCCGCGTCCCGCCGAGCTGCATCCGTTCCGCGAACTCGCCGGCGACCGCCACACGGCCGTCTCCACCCCGGGCGACCTGCTGTTCCACATCAAGGCCGTACGGGCCGACCTCTGCTTCGAGTTGGCCACCGAGATCATGGGCCGGCTGGGCGGCGCGGTCGTGGTGCGCGACGAGGTGTCCGGGTTCCAGTACTTCGACGTACGCGATCTGCTGGGCTTCGTCGACGGCACGGAGAACCCCGTCGGGGAGGTGGCCCGCCAGGCGGTGGTGGTCGGCGGCGAGGACCCTGAGTTCGCGGGCGGCAGCTACGTGATCGTGCAGAAGTACGTGCACGACATGGCCGCCTGGAACGCGCTCCCCGTGGAACAGCAGGAACGGGCCATCGGGCGCACGAAGTTGACCAACATGGAGATGGACGACGACGTCAAACCGGCCGACTCGCACATCGCGCTCAACGTCATCACCGGCCCCGACGGCACCGAGCGGAAGATCCTGCGCGACAACATGCCGTTCGGCAGCGCGGGACAGGGCGAGTTCGGCACCTACTTCATCGGGTACGCCCGTACGCCCTCGGTCACCGAACAGATGCTGCGCAACATGTTCCTTGGCACCGACTCCGCGTCCCACGACCGCATCCTGGACTTCTCCACGGCCGTCACCGGAAGCCTCTTCTTCGTCCCCTCGGCGGACTTCCTGGACGACCTGCCGGCCTCCCCGGGGCGAGCAACTTAAGTGAACGGTTAACCAGCCGTTGACACCCCTGTCCGCCGGGCGCCCAATGAGGCCCGGACGCGGCACCCGGCCGACCGGCCGACTGCCGTGCGAGACAGGGGGATTGCGGTATGCAGGTTCCCGCTCCGTTCGAGTACCAGCGGGTCGGCAGCGTGAGCGAGGCGGTCGCGCTGCTCGACCGGCTGGGCGACACGGCACGGCTGGTGGCCGGCGGGCACAGTCTGATCCCGATGATGAAGTTGCGGCTGGCCAACTTCGAGTACCTGATCGACATCAACGACCTGCACGACGAACTGGGTTACGTCCGCGTCGAACCCGGGCTGATCCGCATCGGCGCGATGACCCGCCACCGCGAGCTCCTGGAGTCCGACGAACTCGCCGCCGCCTTCCCGGTGTTCCGCGACGCCGAGCGCGTCATCGCCGACCCGGTGGTGCGCAACCGGGGCACGCTCGGCGGCTCCCTCTGCCAGGCCGACCCGTCCGAGGATCTCTCCGCGGTGTGCACGACGCTCGACGCGAGCTGCGTGATCCAGGGCATGGACGGCGAACGGGTGGTGTCCATGGAGGACTTCCACCGCGGACCGTACGAGACCGCCGTGGGCGACGCGGAGATCCTCACCGAGGTCCGCATCCCGGTCCGCCCGAACGGGTCCAGCGCGTACGAGAAGGTCGAACGGCGGGCCGGTGACTGGGCGGTGGTGTCTGCCGGTGCCGCGGTCTGGCTGGACGGCGACGGACTGATCGCCGACGCCCGGGTGGGACTCGCCGCCGTGGGCCCGAACACCGCGGGCATCCCCGGCATCGCCGACGCCCTGCGCGGCCGGCACCCGACCGAGGAACTGTACGGACGGGCCGGGGACATCGCCGCCGAGGCCTGCTCCCCCGTGACCGACCGGCGCGGCAGCGCCGAGTACAAGCGCCATCTGGCACGGGAGTTGACCGTGCGCGTGCTGCGCCGGGCCGTGGCCCGCATCGACGGACAGGAGGTGTGATCGTGCAGGTCAGCATGACGGTCAACGGCGAAGAGGTCACCCGGGAGATAGAGGGGCGGCTGCTGCTGGTCCACTTCCTGCGCGACCACCTCCGGCTCACCGGCACCCACTGGGGATGCGACACCAGCAACTGCGGTACGTGCGTGGTGTGGTTGGACGGCGAACCGGTCAAGTCCTGCACGGTCCTTGCCGCGATGGCGGGCGGGCACGAGGTACGCACGGTCGAGGGACTCGAACAGAACGGTGAACTCGACCCGGTACAGCGCGGATTCGTCGAGTGCCACGGTCTGCAGTGCGGCTTCTGCACACCCGGCATGATGATGACCGCGCGTGCGCTGCTGGACCGCAACCCCGACCCCTCCGACACGGAGATCCGGGAGGCGATCTCCGGGCAGATCTGCCGCTGCACCGGCTACGCGACCATCGTCCGCTCCGTCCGGTGGGCGGCGGCGGAGGAGGCCGGGACCCGAACGTCCCTGGAAACCCAGGCCACTTCGGGGAGCGCGTCATGACCGCCGTCTCCGAGAACGGCCACCGCACCGCGTTCGTCGACAACGACAAGAAGCCCTGCGGGCACGGTCGCATGCTCCGCAAGGAGGACCCGCGCTTCGTCCGCGGCAAGGGCCGCTACGTCGACGACCTCGACCTGCCCGGCATGCTCCATCTGGCCATCCTGCGCTCGCCGTTCGCGCACGCCCGCGTCCTCTCCGTCGACACCACTCTCGCCGAGGCCCACCCGAAGGTCCGCCTGGTCGTCACCGGCGCCATGCTCGCCGAGAAGGGCCTGGCGTGGATGCCGACCCTCTCGAACGACGTGCAGGCGGTCCTGGCCACCGACAAGGTCCGCTTCCAGGGCCAGGAGGTCGCCTTCGTCGTAGCGGAAGACCGCTACGCGGCCCGGGACGCCCTGGAGTTGATCGACGTCGAGTACGAGCCGCTGGACCCGGTGATCGACGTCCGCACCGCCCTCTCCCCCGACGCGCCCGTCATCCGCGACGACCTGGAGGGCAAGGCCGACAACCACTGCTTCGACTGGGAGACCGGCGACGAGGCCGAGACCGAGGCCGTCTTCGCCCGCGCGGACGTCGTGGTCACCGAGGACATCGTCTACCCGCGCGTGCACCCGGCACCGATGGAGACATGCGGCGCGGTCGCGGACTTCGACCAGGTCGACGGCCGACTGACCCTCTGGTCCACCACCCAGGCCCCACACGCCCACCGCACCCTCTACGCGATCGTCGCCGGGCTGCCCGAGCACAAGATCCGGGTGATCTCCCCCGACATCGGCGGCGGCTTCGGCAACAAGGTGCCGATCTACCCGGGTTACGTGTGCGCGATCGTCGGCTCGCTGCTGACCGGCAAACCGGTGAAGTGGATGGAGGACCGCGCGGAGAACCTCATCAGCACCGGCTTCGCCCGCGACTACGTGATGCGCGGCGAGATCGCGGCCACCCGCGACGGCCGCATCCTCGCCGTCCGCACCCAAGTCCTCGCCGACCACGGCGCGTTCAACGGCACGGCCGCCCCCGTGAAGTACCCGGCCGGCTTCTTCGGTGTCTTCACCGGCAGCTACGACATCGAGGCCGCCCACTGCAAGATGACCGCCGTCTACACCAACAAGGCGCCGGGCGGGGTCGCTTACGCCTGCTCGTTCCGCATCACCGAGGCCGTGTACCTCATCGAGCGGATCGTGGACTGTCTCGCGTACGAACTCGCCATGGACCCGGTCGAGTTGAGGATGAAGAACTTCATCCGGCCCGAACAGTTCCCCTTCCGCACCAAGACGGGCTGGGTCTACGACTCCGGCAACTACGCGCCCACCATGGAACTGGCCAAGGAACTCGCCGGCTACGACGCGCTGCGTGCCGAGCAGGCCGAGAAGCGGGCCCGCGGTGAACTCATGGGCATCGGCGTCTCGTTCTTCACCGAGGCGGTCGGTGCCGGGCCCCGCAAGGACATGGACATCCTCGGCCTCGGCATGGCCGACGGCTGCGAACTGCGGGTGCATCCGACCGGTAAGGCGGTCGTACGGCTCTCGGTGCAGTCGCAGGGGCAGGGGCACGAGACGACGTTCGCGCAGATCGTCGCCGAGGAACTCGGCATCCCGCCGCAGGACATCGACGTCGTACACGGCGACACCGACCAGACGCCCTTCGGTCTCGGCACCTACGGCAGCCGCTCCACCCCCGTCTCGGGCGCCGCCGCCGCGCTGGTCGCCCGCAAGGTGCGGGACAAGGCACGGCTGATCGCCTCCGGGATGCTGGAGGTGTCGGTCGCCGACCTGGAGTGGGAGAAGGGTTCCTTCCATGTCGCGGGCGACCCGGAGGCCTCGGTCACCATCCAGGCCATCGCGATGCGGGCACACGGCGCGGGCGACCTGCCCGAGGGAGTGGAGGGCGGGCTGGAAGCGCAGATCTGCTACAACCCGGAGAACCTCACCTATCCGCACGGCGCCTACATCTGCGTCGTCGACATCGATCCGGGTACCGCGAAGGTGACCGTCCGCCGCTTCGTCGCGGTCGACGACTGCGGCACCCGCATCAACCCGATGATCATCGAGGGGCAGGTGCACGGCGGGCTCACGGACGGGGTCGGCATGGCGCTGATGGAGATGATCTCCTTCGACGAGGACGGCAACTGTCTCAGCGGTTCGCTGATGGACTATCTGATCCCGACCTCGCTCGAAGTCCCCGACTGGGAGACCGGGTTCACCGTCACACCCTCCCCGCACCACCCCATCGGCGCCAAGGGGGTCGGCGAGTCCGCGACGGTCGGCTCGCCGCCCGCGATCGTCAACGCGGTGGTCGACGCCCTGAAGCCGTACGGCATCCGGCACGCGGACATGCCCCTCACGCCCTCGCGGGTGTGGGAGGCGATGCAGGGCCGACCGACTCCGCCGATCTGAAGGTGGCTGTGATGACCGGCAAGTTGAGTGCCCGCGCGCTCGAACTCACCGAGCGGCGCGTGCCGTTCGTCCACGCACGCGTGGTCCGCGCCCAGGCGCCCGCCTCGGCACACCCCGGCGACGAGGCCATCGTGCACGGCGACGGCACCATCGACGGCTTCGTCGGCGGCCAGTGCGCCGAGGGGTCGGTGCGTACGGCCGCGCTGGGCGCCCTGCACGACGGCGGACCGCTGCTGCTGCGCGTCCTGCCGCAGGGGGACGCCGAGTTCCCGGAGACACCCGGGGCGCGGGTCGTGGTCAACCCCTGCCTGTCCGGCGGGGCGTTGGAGATCTTCCTGGAGCCGGTGCTGCCGCCGCCGCTGATCGAGATCGTCGGGACCACGCCCGTCGCGGAGGCCTGCGTCGCGTTCGCCGGCCTGCTCGGCTACGCCACGGCCCGCTCGCTGCCCGAAGGACCGCCCAGCGAGCACACCGCCGCCGTGATCGTGGCCGGGCAGGGTCACGGCGACGCGGAGTCCCTGCGCGCCGCCCTCGACGCGGGCGTCGGGCACATCGCGCTGGTCGCCAGTCATCGCCGCGCCGCCGCCCTCCTCGACGAACTCGGCCTGACCGACGCGGAACGGGCCCGTGTGCAGGCTCCGGCCGGGCTGGACATCGGCGCCCGTACGCCGGCCGAGATCGCGCTGTCGATCCTCGCGGACGTGGTGCGGGTCGTACACACGTCGAAGGCACCCGTGCCCGAGCGCCCTTCTCAGGCCGTGGACCCGGTGTGCGGGATGACCGTCACCGTGCGCGCCGACACACCCCATCTCGCCACTGGGGAGGGCGAGTTCTGGTTCTGCGGGACGGGCTGCCGGGACCACTGGTCCGCGGGTGGGCGGGCCACCGGGTGAGCGGACTGTTCACGGACGCCGATGACGTACGGCGGCGGCTCGACGAGGCCGGCCACTTCGTCGACGACGGCACGGCGACCGCCCTCCTCCTCGCCACCCTGCTCGACCGGCCGCTGCTGTTGGAGGGCGAGCCCGGCGTGGGCAAGACGAGTGCCGCGAAGGCCCTCGCCAAGGCACTGGACACCTCGTTGATCCGGCTGCAGTGCTACGAGGGGCTGACGGCGGGCGAGGCGCTGTACGAGTGGAACTACCAGCGCCAACTGCTCGCCGTCCGGCTCACCGAGGCGCACGGGCGGGAGCTGTCCGACGCCGACCTGTTCACCGAGGACTTCCTGCTCGACCGGCCCCTCTTGCGGGCGGTACGCCATCAAGGTCCGCAGCCGCCCGTGCTGTTGATCGACGAGATCGACCGGGCCGACGACGAGTTCGAGGCGCTGCTCTTCGAGTTCCTGGGCGAACGGTCCATCAGCATCCCGGAGTTGGGCACCTTCACCGCCATACGGCCGCCCGTCGTGGTGCTGACCTCGAACCGCAGCCGGGAGCTCCACGACGCGCTGCGCCGGCGCTGCCTCTACCACTGGATCGACTTCCCCACGCCCGAACGCACGGCGGAGATCCTGCGCCGCACGGTACCGGCCGCGAACGAGCCGCTGATCGCGTCGACGACCCAATTCATCGGCCGGGTACGGGAGTTGGACCTCGACAAGCCACCAGGCATGGCGGAGGCGATCGACTGGGTCTCCGCCCTCGCGGCCCTGCGGGTCGCACGGCTGGCCCGCGACGACATCGTCCGCACGCTCAGCACGGTCGCCAAGAGCCCCGACGACCGCACAGCCGTGGTCGGGGCCCTCGACGCACTCGGCTATCCCGAAGAAGCGAGGAGACCATGAAGATCGACAACGAGTTCAGCGTCGGCGTGCCGGTCGACCGGGCGTGGCAGGCGCTCACCGATCTGGAGGCCCTCGCCCCGTGCATGCCCGGCGCCGAACTCACCGGCGTCGACGGCGAAGTCCACCGGGGAAAGGTCAAAGTCAAAGTCGGGCCCATGGTCAGCCAGTTCGCGGGCACCGCACGCTTCGTGGAACGGGACGAGGCCGCCCACCACGCCGTGATCAGCGCGGCCGGCAAGGACATGCGCGGGGGCGGCAACGCGTCCGCGACGGTCGACGCCCGGCTGCGCGGCGAGGGCGCGGGCACGGTCGTGACGGTCAGCACCGACCTCAACATCAGCGGCAGGCTGGCCCAGTTCGGCAGCGGCATGATCAAGGAGATCTCGGAGAAGCTGTTCGCCCAGTTCGTGGCGAACGTGGAGACGCAGTTGCTGGCGACGCAGGAACCGGAGGCGGAACCGGAAGCGCAGGCGGTCCCGACGGCACCCGTGGCGCAGTCGGCGCCGACTGCGCCGCTGGACCTGATGCAGGTGGCCGGTGCGTCGGTGTACAAGCGGCTGATCCCCGCAGTCGTCGCGGCCGTCGTCATCGCAGTGGTGGTCTATCTGCTGGTCCGATGACACCAACTGGCCCGCTGCTGCCCGCCGTCGACCGGGCCGCCTTCGCCACCGCGCTGGCCGCCCGGCTCAGGGAGCACGGCGTGCCGGTGGGCCTGACCGCCACCCGGGACTTCGTGCACGCGCTCGCCGCGGCCCCGCCCGGGACACGGACGGCGCTGTACTGGACGGCTCGCGTCACCCTAGTACGCGACCATCCCGAACTGGCCCGCTTCGACCAGGTCTTCGACGCGGTCTTCGGACAGTCCGTGCTCGCTCTCGACCCGAACGCGCGCCGCAACGGGCACGGCGCGGGGGCCGACGGACGGGACCGGACTCCTGCCGGTGCTCCTCCCGGGGCCCCTGTCGGCGGTGCCGGTCTGCCGTGGGTGACCCTGCCGCCCGCCGTGGACGCTGCCGACCACCGTGCGGACCGCGCCCTGACCGTGCCCGAGCGCCTGCCGAGCGAGCTGGCGGCCTCGGTGGACACACCGTTCGGGGAACTCAGCCCCGAGGAGGCCGAGTTGCTCGGTCGCTGGCTCGAAGCGCGGCTGCGGGAGTGGCCGGTGCGTCGTACGCGGCGCCACTCCGTGCGGGCGGGCGGTCATCGGGTGGCGCTGCGGGAGACGGTGGCCCGGGCCCGGCGCACCGGCTGGGAGCCGGTACGGCTGGTCCGGGCGGGACCGGTGGACCGGCCGCGCCGTGTCGTCGTGCTGTGTGACGTGAGCCGGTCGATGCAGGCGCAGGCGGTGGCGTATCTGCATCTGATGCGGGCCCTCGCGCTGACGACGCATGCCGAGGTCTTCGCATTCGCCACGTCCTTGACCCGGCTCACCACGGTGCTCGCGCGCCGCTCGGCGCAGGAGGCGTTCGGCGAGGCGACGGAGCGGGTCACCGACCGGTTCGGCGGCACCCGCATCGCCCACTGCCTGGGCACACTCCTCACCTCGCACCACGGCGGCGCCCTGCGCGGCGCGGTCGTACTGATCGCCTCGGACGGCTGGGACGGCGATCCGCCGGACAAACTGGCCAGAGTCATGGCCAGGCTACGACGCCGCGCCCACACCGTGATCTGGCTCAACCCCCGGGCCGCGGCCCCCGGTTTCGCCCCCCGCACGACGACGATGACGGCAGCCCTCCCGCACATCGACCTACTCCTGCCGGCAGACAGTTTCGGCGCGCTGTTACGGGTACCGGCCGAGATCGCAAAGCTCGGGAGGCCGCGCGAAGCGCGCCTCCCAGGGGCGCGGGGAACTGCGCGACAAGCCCCCACCGGCCCGCAGGCGAAGAACTACGCCCTCAACTCCACAACGTCACATGAATAGCCGGCCGGAACCGCCCCGCCGTAACCCCCGCCCCACGCAGCATCGCCTGCGTGGCCCGCGGCGTAGTGACAAACCGCCGCAACTCCGCGGCAGCGGCCGGCGCTTCACGATCGGGAAGGGTGAGCAGGTTCCACGAACCACGCGCGGGCAGTTGGGGCCCGTTCAGCCGACGGAGATCCCCCTCGGCCAGATCCTTGGTCACAGCGAAGGCGACCGCGAGAGCAACTCCCTTGCCCCGCTTGGCCTCGTCGACCGACGCGGCATGACTCTGAAAGATCCGCTGGTTGTGTTCCGGGATTCCCAGCCGCCGCAGCACCGACGGCACCATCCCCGTCCGCCCGACCGCCGAGGGCCCCAACAGCCAGGTCTGCCCCCGCAGTTCAGCCGCGCCCGCACTCGCCCCGGCCCCCGTCGCGAGCGGATGATCGGGCCCTACGACGGCGATGACCTGGTAGTTGAGGAAGTGCGTGCAGGTCATCGTCTCGTCGAGGGTGGCGGGGCGGGGCCCGATCGCCACATCGACGGAGCGGTTGAGCAGCAGGGAGGGGAAGTTCTGCGGGCTGTGCACACTGAGTTCGACGTCGAGGTCGTCCGCGCGCCCCGCGAACAGTTCGATCAGGCCGGGTGCGGCGTGTTCGGCGAAGAGGCTCGACGCGGCGACCCGCAGCAGTCGCCGGCCGGAGCCGGCCTGCTTCACCTCGAGGATCGTCTGGTCCTGCAGTCCCAGCATCTCGGCGGCCCGGCTGGCCAGCCGCAGCCCGCCGGGGGTGAAAGCCAGCCCGTTGACCGTGCGGGCGAAGAGCTTGTCGCCGAGTTCCCTGCGCAGATGCGCGATGTGGATCGACACGGCCGACTCCGTCACGGCGAGATCGGCCGCGGCGGCCTTCACGGAACCGAGGCGGACGGTCGCCGCGAAGGCCCGAAGCTGTGCCGGGGTCAACCAGAACCTCCCGCACTCACCACGGGTGCCCATTCACCTGTGCCGTGGACCTCAAATTAGCGCACCTGTTCGCCGAGGGCCATGGTCGCGCCGAGAGCCACAGGGACACAGGAAAAACACAGGTGGGAGAGTTCAGCGGTCCGCCAAAGCCCGTACACCGCAAGGGTGTTGACGTGCACACACCGGCCTGCGATGGTCTGGACCTGGCGCAGCCAGTAGCGCCCCCACCGCCAAGAACTGGAGTCGGCGTGCCCGAACTGACACCCCCCACCGACAGCCCGACAAGAGCCCCGAAGTCCCGCGGCCGGCGCCTGCGCCGCTCCGCCGTCGTCACCGTCCTCGGTGCGCTGGCCCTCGTCGTCGGGCAGGCAACAGCCGCCCAGGCCAACGTACTTACTCTGCTTCCGCAGAACGCCGACGGCCTGGAGCAGACGTTCTCCCCGGCCTACGACTACGACGGCGACGGCTGCTACGCCACGGCCGCCATCGGTCTGGACGGCACCATCAACCCCGGGCTGAAGCTCGGTGGTGACGTCAACGGGCACTGCCACGACATGGCCCAGCTGAACAACGCCAACACGTACTCGCGGACGAAGTGCAACAACGACTGGTGCGCGGTCATGTACGCCAGCTACTTCGAGAAGGACCAGGTCACCCTGGGTCCGGCGGCGATCGGGCACACCCACGACTGGGAGCACGTCGTGGTGTGGATCAAGGACAACACGGTCCAGTACGTGTCGGTGTCGCAGCACTCCGCCTACCAGGTGTCGGCGGCCTCGGGGGTGCGCTTCGACGGCACGCACCCCAAGATCGTCTACCACAAGGACGGCATCGGCTCGCACGACTTCCGCTTCGCCAACACCAACGACGAGCCCGCGGAGAACGCCACCGGCAACTGGTTCTACCCGCGCCTGGTGGGCTGGAACGGCTACCCGGCCGGCCTCAAGGACAAGCTCCTGGCCGCCGACTTCGGTTCGGCCACGCTGAAGATCAGGGACAGCGACTTCAACTACGCCCTGTCCATCGCGGAGCCGTCCGGCATCTCGTTCGACCCGAACGCGTGATGCCGGCCCGGCCTCGGAACTGGTCTTACGGGCGAGTCTCGTAGCGCGGTTTCGGGGCCGGGTGGATGTTCTGGTTGAGGCGGAAGACGTTGTCCGGGTCACGGTCGGCCTTGATGCGGGCCAGGCGCTCGTAGTTGCCGCGGTAGCTGGCCCGGACGCGTTCCTGTCCCTCGTCCATCATCATGTTCACGTAGGCGCCGCCCGCCGAGTACGGGTGCAGGGCCTCCTGGTAGTCGATGGTCCACCTCTTGATGAGGTCGGCGTTGGCTGGGTCCCTGTCGACGCCGGCGAAGACGGACGCCCAGCGTGCGTCGCGATAGGCCCACGGGGTCTCGTCGTTGCCGACGTCGTGGGCGGCGCCGTCGATCGGATAGAGGTGCATCGTCGACTGCGGGGTCGGCACCTCCGCCCCGAACTTGGCGTGGAGTTCCACCGCGTCGTCGGGGATGTCGTTGACGAAGTCGGCGCGCCAGTACCACTGGTCACCCGGCGGGTAGAGCCCGTCGAACATGCCCTGCATGTCCGGGTGTTGCATCGGTCCGGCCGCGTGCAGCAGCGGTGCGGGCAGTGCGTCGAGCAGCGGGGCCATCTCCCGCGCGGCGGCCTCGGTGTCGCCGCCGGTGTAGCACCACACGACGCCGGCCGTCTTGCGCAGCTGGATCTCCTCGGGGAACGGCGGGGCGGGCGGCACGCTGCCGTAGAGGAAGAAAGCGGTCAGTTCACGGGGGGCGTTGGGCAGGAACTCCCGGTAGGCGGTGAGGACTTCGGCGCTGATCTCGACCGGCCAGAAGGTGGGTCCGGCGACGACCGTGCTGATCTCGTGCAGCCGGAACAGGAACGAGGTGACGACACCGAAGTTTCCGCCGCCGCCCCTCACCGCCCAGAACAGGTCGCTGTTCTCGTCGGCGCTCGCCCGCACCCGGCTGCCGTCGGCCAGTACGAGGTCGGCCTCCAGCAGGTTGTCGATGGTCAGGCCGCACTTGCGGGTGAGGTGGCCGAGCCCGCCGCCGGTGGCGATGCCGCCGACGCCGGTGGTGGAGATGATGCCGCTGGGGGTGGCGAGTCCGTGCGCGTTGGTGGCGCGGTCCACCTCGCCCCAGACGCAGCCGCCGCCGACCTGGACGGTACGGGCCTCGGGGTCGACGTGGATGTCCTTCAGCGGGGAGAGATCGGCGACCACTCCCTCGTCGACGGTGCCGAGTCCGGCTCCGTGGTGGCCGCCGCCGCGTATCGCGAGGGGCAGGTCGTGGGCACGGGCGAAGGCGATCACGCGGGCCACGGCGTCGGGATCGGCGCAGCGCGCGATCAGCGCGGGCCGTTTGTCGATCATCGCGTTGTAGACGGCGCGGGCCTCCGGATAGGCGGCGTCGTCCGGGCCGATCAACTCCCCTGTGAAGTCGGTCAGTTCACGGCGAGCGGCCTGGGCGGGTGTGCTGGACATGCGGTCCCCGTTTCGTGGTGCTCTGGATGACCTGCTTGTTCTATTTCGACCGGATCGGCGCGGTCATCCGTGCGCGTCACCCACCTCGGCGCCTACGGGTACCTACGTTTCGCCGCCCGGGAGCAGGCCCAGCTCCGTGGCGCGGGCCGCTGCCTGCCGTCGGGTGGGCGCGTCCAGCTTCTCCAGTACGGCTCGCACGTGGTTGTCGACGGTACGGACGGACACGACAAGGCGGTCGGCGATCTCCGGGTTGGTCAGGCCGTCCACCAGCAGGCGTACGACCTGGAGTTGGCGTTCCGTGAGACCGGCCGGGTTGCCCCGGGTCGCCGCGTGCGGGCCGCGCGGGATGTGGCGGACGCCGAGGTCGCGCAGTTCGGCGCGGAGGAGGCGGGCGAGGGGTTCGGCGCCGAGTGCGTCGAGTCGGATGAGCGCGGTGAGTTTGTCGGCGGGGTCGGGGCTCTCCGCGAGCGCGGCGGCGTGTTCGTAGGGGCAGCCGGCCTGCTGCCACAGGTCCGCGGCCCGTTTCCACTCCCCGGCTGCCTGCAACGCGTACGGGTGATCACTGTCGTCGACGGGCACGGACTGCCCCACCTTGCCGAGCCAGTAGCCGAGTTCGGCCCGGTACGGCCCGTAGGCGAGGCGGCCCGCCTGCGCGTGCACCGGACCGGCCGCCTCGGCCGCCGCCGCGTGGTCGCCCCGCAGCCAGGCCGCCTCCGCCCGTACGGCCGCGACCGGGCCCGTGCGCTGCAACTCCCCGGCCCGTACGGCGATCTCCCAGGCCTGTGCGAGGAGTTCGTCAGCGCCCGGCCTGCCGCACCGGACGCGCACGCGGGCCAGGACGGTCAGCGCGGGACAGCGGGCCGGTACGAAGTCGTGCATCCCGTACTCGGCGTGCCGCTCGGCGTCCTCCCAGTCGGCGGCGGCGAGCCGGCGCATGGCCTGCTCGACGTGGAGGTAGTTGAGGAACCCCAAGTGCTCGGCGCGGTCGGCGAGTTCCATGGCCGGGGGCAGGAAGAGGTCGGCCTCGGTGTACTGGAGGTTGTCGAGGAGGGACCAGATGATGTTGGCGTAGGACCGGCAGGCGTGTTCGACCTCCCCTGCGGCGAGCGCCACGGCGAGGCTCTCCTCCAACTGCCGTCGCCCGTCCGGGTCTCCGCCGCGCCAGCGGGCGGCACCCACGTTGTTGAGGGCGTGGGCCAGGATCGCGGCGTCGTCCGCGCGCCGGGCCAGGGCGATGGCGCGCTCGCCGTGCGCGATGGCCTCGGCGTACCGGTCGGACAGCATGCGCAGCTGGGCGGTGTTGCTGAGGGCGAGGGCCAACAGCCGGTCGTCTCCGGCGTGTTCGAGGACGGCGATGGCCTCTTTTGCCGCGTCCTGTGCCTCCTTCGCATGCCCCGCCCACCAGTGGATGCGGGACAGCCAGCGCAGATCGGCGCCGAGGGCGAGGGTGTCGCCGAGGGAGCGGCGCAGGGCCACGGCGTCACGTTGCGCGGTGACGGCCTCGACTGAGTCGGCGAGGGTGTAGCACTCGACGGCGTAGCGTTCGAGCAGGTCGGCGAGTTCGGCGGGGGCGTAGCGGTGCCGCTGCCGCAGCACGAGCCGTAGATGGGCGGCGGCCTCGCGGTGGGCACCGGCCTCCGTGGCGTCCCGGGCCGCGTCGGGGCCGTAGCGGGCGATGGCGTCCTGGTCGCCGGCCTGCGCGGCGTGGTGGACGATACGGGCCGGGTCGGAGCCGGGCCGGGCCACGAGCGCGGCGAGGACGGCGCGGTTGAGGTCGATACGGCGGGCCGCGGGTAGAGAGTCGACGACGGCGCGGCGGATCAACTCGTGGCGGAACGCAACCCGTTCGGGGGCCACCGTGAGCAGTCCGCGCTGCTCGGCGGCGGCGAGCCCTGCGACGCCGTCGGCCAACAGCGTGTCGACGAGGGGCCGTTCGACGGCCGAGGGGACGACGGCGAGTTGCTCCAGCGCGTCCACAGTCCGGGCGTCGAGTCCGCGCAGTCGGGCGAGCACCGCGTCGACGACCGTCGGGGGCACTCCCCCGGTGCCGCCGGCCGCGAGGACCTCGGCGACGAAGAAGGGGTTGCCCGAGGTCACCTCGTACACCTGCGCCGGATCGAGCCTGCTGGCCGAACTGAGCGTGTGGACTGCGGACTTGGAGAGGCGTGCCAGCGGCAGCCGGTGCACGCGGTCCGCCTGGGACACCTGACCGAGAAGGTGCCGCAGCGGGTGCTCGCGGCTCAGCTCGTCGTCCCGGTAGGTGAGGACGAGTACGGCGGGCAGCCGCTCCATCCGCCGGACCAGAAAGCGCAGGGCGTCCAGCGAGGCCTCGTCGGCCCAGTGGACGTCCTCCACCACGAGTACCGACGGATGCGGTACCCCGGCCAACTCACCTTGCAGGGCTTCGTAGACGCGGTTGCGGTCGCCGCCCTCCATGACGGCCTGGGCGAGTTCGGCGCCGACGCTGCCGATGAGGTCGCGGAACGGGCCGAGGGGACGGCGGGTGGCGAGATCATCGCACTGCCCCAGGAGGATGCGTGTGCGGTCGGGCAGTCGGTCCGGCATGGCCTTCACCAGGCTCGACTTGCCGATGCCGGCCTCACCGAAGACGAGCGCCACGGAACCGGCCCCGTCCGCCGCCTCACGTGCGGCCGAAGCCAATCGCGCCAGCTCGGGCTCGCGCTCGAGGATCCCCCAATCCACGCGGTCGATTGTGCCACTCGCGGGGAACTCGTGTGCGGATGTCACACTTCGGCCCGCCGCCGCCTCTTGAGTGCGGACACTCACGGGAGGCGTACATGACCACGGCAGCACAGCAGTTGATCGAGCTCTCCGCCGGGACCGTGGCGTACGACGTCACCCTGGACCGGCCCGCCGAACTCGCCCGGCTCATCGGGGAGTTCGCGGCCCCCGTTTCACCACCCGCACCGGCCTGATCTGGTGCCTGCGGCGCGGCTTGGGGGCGTCGAGCATGCTGACGCCGTTGTAGTTGCGGCCGTGGACGTAGAACGTGGGCGCGGCGACGAAGGTGACGAAGATGGCGACGACGCTGACGGGGAAGAGGACCGGCAGCGACTGCCCCTCGGGGAGGGTCTTGCCGCCCTCGTGGATGGCGTAGGCAAACGCGGTGACGAAGGCGATCAGACACAGCACCCCGACGACGCGCATGATGGTCGCGAGCGTGCGGGTGGAGGACTGGTCGCGCACCTCGGCCAGCAGGGACGCCGAGCACTCGGTGCAGGTCAGTTCCACGGTGTGCTTGCCCGACGGGGGTCGCTTGACCACGTAGTGGGCGGAGGTCCAGGTGATCGTGCGTGTCTTCGGTTTGAGGACGCCTCCCGTGACCTTGTCGCTGAGGATGTGCCGCACCGCGACCTCCGCGGTCCCCGTTGTGTTCATGGTTCCTCCGACACGCGCACCCTGACGATCATCGCAAAGTCTGCACAGTGTGACCTGTGAGAACCGGCCACTCAATGGTCCTGGTGATTTCTTTTCCTTCGCCTACAACTTCTCAACTCACCCCTGCCCTGCAGGACTTCTCCGGTCGCACCTCTTGACGCCTTTGGTGCAGACCTTTAGGTTCACCAGCCAACAGACCTCCCATGAATGCATTCCACGCTCACATATGTGAACACGCGTGTTCACCTCTCACCGCCCTCACGCCGGCGGCGTCCACCCCCCACCCCAGGACGAAAGGCCCCTCGTCATGCAACGCCTCGCCCTGCGCTGCGCCCTCGCACTCTCCCTCGGCCTCACCGCCGTCGGCACCCTCGGAGCACCCTCCGCCTCGGCCGCGACCGGCACCATCACCGGCCTCGGCGGCAAGTGTCTCGACGTCGCCGGCGCCAGCTCGGCCGACGGCACGGCCGTACAGATCTACGACTGCAACGGCACCGCCGCCCAGCAGTGGACGGTCGGTTCCGACGGAACCATCAGAGCCCTCGGCAAGTGCCTTGACATCACCGGCAATTCGACGGCCAACGGCGCCCAGCTCCAGCTGTGGACGTGCGGCGGCAGCGCCAACCAGCAGTGGACGGTGAGCGCCGCGCGCGACATCGTGAACCCGGCCGCCAACAAGTGCCTGGACGTCACCGGCAACACCTCGGCCAACGGCACCCGCACCCAGATCTGGACCTGCTCCGGCGCCGCCAACCAGAAGTGGACCGCGCCCGCCGCCGGCGGCACGACCCCGCCCACGACCGCCCCGATGGCCGTAGCCCCGTATCTCTACAACGGCTGGGGAAACCCGCCCAGCCCCACGACTGTCATGAACGCGACCGGCGTGAAGTGGTTCACGCTGGCGTTCGTGCTGAGCAACGGCTACTGCAACCCGCAGTGGGACGGCGGCCGGGCGCTGACCGGCGGGGTCGACCAGTCGACCATCAACACCGTGCGGGCCAACGGCGGTGACGTCGTCCCGTCCTTCGGCGGCTACAGCGGCAACAAGCTGGAGAGTTCCTGCTCCAGCGCGAGCGAGCTGGCGGCGGCGTACCAGAAGGTCATCAGCGCCTACTCGCTGAAGGCCATCGACATCGACATCGAGGCCGACGCGTACAGCAACGCAACCGTGCAGCAGCGGACCGTGGACGCGCTCAAGACCGTCAAGGCCAACAACCCGGGCATCAAGGTGTACGTCACCATCGGCACCGGGCAGAGCGGTCCCGACACGAGTCTCATCAACCGGGCCGCTTCCTCCGGACTGACCGTGGACGCCTGGACGATCATGCCGTTCGACTTCGGCGGCGCGGGCCAGAACATGGGCACGCTCACCCAGCGGGCCGCGGAGGGCCTCAAGACCGCGCTGAAGAACGCGTACGGCTACAGCGACGACGCGGCCTACCGGGACATGGGCATCTCCTCCATGAACGGCATCACCGACAACAACGAGACCGTCACCACCGCCGACTTCCAGACCATCCTCGGCTACGCGCAGACGCACCACCTCGCGCGGCTGACGTTCTGGTCCGCCAACCGTGACCGTCCCTGCCCGGGCGCCTACCCGAACGACGACACCTGCTCGGGCGTGAGCCAGAGCAACTGGCAGTTCACCAGCATCTTCGCCCAGTACACCGGCTGACGGACACGCTCCACACCTTTTCACCCCACCCCCCATCACCACAGGAGACATCCGTGCCCGGATCCGTGTTCCGACGGAAGAGACTGACCGGCCGCCATGCCGTACCGAGAGCGCTCACGGCGGTAGCGCTCGTGGCGACCACCGTGACCGGTATCGAGTTCGCCGCACAGGGCTCGGCGAGCGCGGCGGCCACCGCGATACCCACCGGCTACACCACCGTGGTCAACAAAGGCAGCGGCAAGTGCGTCGACGCCCGCTCGGCGGCGAGTGCCGACGGCACCGCCGTCCAGCAGTACACGTGCAACGGAAGCACCGCGCAGAACTGGCAGTTGGTCGCCACCGACAGCGGCTACTACCGCGTGAACAGCAACCTGAACGGCGCCGAGGCCTGGGACGTCACCAACGTCTCGACCGCCGACTCCGCGCCGATACAGCTGTGGACGTACTCCGGCGGCGCCAACCAGCAGTGGCTGCCCGTCCTCGAATCCGACGGCGCCTACCACTTCGTCAACCGCAACAGCGGCAAGTGCCTGGACGTGCCGAGCGCCTCCACCGCGGACAGCGTGCAGCTCGCGCAGTACACCTGCAACGGCACCGCCGCGCAGTCCTTCACACTCGGCGGCGCCACCACGAACCCGCCCGGCACCCCGGACTTCGGCCCCAACGTGACGGTGTTCGACCCGTCGATGTCGGCGTCCAGCATCCAGTCCAAGCTGGACTCGGTCTTCTCCCAGCAGGAGACCAACCAGTTCGGCTCGGCCCGCCAGGCCCTGCTGTTCAAGCCGGGTACCTACAGCGCGAACGCCAACGTCGGCTTCTACACGCAGGTCGCCGGCCTCGGCTTCTCGCCGGACGACGTGACCATCAACGGTTCCGTGCACGCGGAGGCCGACTGGTTCCAGGGCAACGCGACGCAGAACTTCTGGCGCGACGCCGAGAACCTGTCGGTCAACCCCACTGGTGGCACTGACCGTTGGGCCGTCTCGCAGGCCGCCCCGTACCGGCGCATGCACGTCCGCGGCAACCTGGCGCTGGACGACGGCGGTTGGTCCAGCGGCGGCTTCATCTCCGACACCAAGGTCGACGGCCAGATCCAGTCCGGCACCCAGCAGCAGTTCCTCACCAGGAACTCCACGATGGGCAGTTGGTCCGGCTCCAACTGGAACATGGTCTTCGTCGGCGACCAGGGCGCACCCGCCCAGTCCTTCCCGACGTACACCAACGTCGCCAGCTCCCCGACGATCCGCGAGAAGCCCTTCCTGTACGTCGACAGCGCGGGCGCCTACCAGGTGTTCGTGCCCGGACTGCAGTCCAACGCCGTCGGCACCACGTGGAGCGGGAAGACCCCGGCGGGCAAGTCCCTGCCGATCGACCAGTTCTACATCGTCAAGCCCGGCGCCACGGCGGCCGACATGAACACCGCGCTCGCGGCCGGCAAGAACCTGCTGGTCACCCCGGGCGTCTACCACCTCAACCAGACGATCAACATCACGCGCCCCGACACTGTCGTGCTGGGCATGGGCCTGGCCACCTTCGTGCCGGACGGCGGGATCACCGCGATCTCCACCGCCGACGTGGACGGCATCGAGCTGGCGGGCCTGCTGGTCGACGCGGGCACCACCAACTCCGCGACCCTGGTGCAGATCGGCCCGTCCGGTTCGACCGCCACCCACGCGTCCGACCCGACCCAGTTGTCCGATGTCTTCGTCCGGATCGGCGGCGCCACCGTCGGCAAGGCCACCAACTCCGTGGTGATCAACAGCGCCAACACGATCATCGACCACACCTGGATCTGGCGGGCCGACCACGGCAACTCGGGGACGGTCGGCTGGACCACCAACACGGCGGACACCGGGCTGATCGTCAACGGCGCCAACGTGACGGCGTACGGCCTGTTCGTCGAGCACTTCCAGAAGACCCAGGTCGTCTGGAACGGCAACGGCGGCCGGACGTACTTCTTCCAGAACGAGATGCCCTACGACCCGCCGAACCAGGCCTCCTGGATGAACGGCACCGGCAAGGGCTACCCCGCCTACAAGGTCGCCTCCAACGTAACCACCCATGAGGCATGGGGACTTGGCAGCTACTGCTACTTCAGCTCCAACTCCGCCGTGGTCGCCGATCACGCCTTCGAGGTGCCGAGCGTGTCCGGGGTCAAGTTCCACGACATGGTGACCGTCTCGCTGGGCGGTGTCGGCACGATCAGCCACATCATCAACAGCACCGGCGGTCCGTCCAACTCCAGCACCAACGTCGCCTACCTGACCAACTACCCGTAGACCGCACGGAAAGGATCGATCGCTTACATGAACACCAACAGATCCGGTTCCCCTCGCGCGCTCCTGCGGGTCCTCCTCCTGCTGGCGACGCTGCTGGGCCTCGCGTCCGTGCCGCCCGCCGCGCAGGCGAGCACCGCGGCAACACCGTTCAAGATCCTCGCGCTCTACAGCGGCACCTACGACGCGGCACACATCGACTTCGACAAGGAGGCGAACGTCTGGTTCCCTCAGCAGGCCGCGGCGAACGGCTACACCTACACGGCCAGCACCAACTGGGACCTGCTCGCCAACGGCGGGGTCAACGCGTACCAAGTCGTGCTGTTCCTCGACGACTTGCCGCAGACGTCCGCCCAACGCACCGGTTTCGAGGCGTACATGAGGGGTGGCGGCGGGTTCATGGGCTTCCATGTCTCCGCCTTCACGACCGATGCGGCGAGCTGGTCCTGGTACCACAACACGTTCCTCGGCTCGGGGAACTTCGTGTCCAACACCTGGGGTCCGACCGCGGTCACCCTGAAGGTGGAGGACCACACGATCCCGCCCACCGCCGCCCTGCCGGCCACGTTCACCTCGTCGGTCAGCGAGTGGTACAGCTGGTCCAACGATCTGCGGCAGAACCCGGACATCAAGATCCTGGCGTCGATCGACCCGAGCAGCTTCCCGGTCGGCACCGATCCCAACCAGTCCTGGTACAGCGGGTATTACCCGATCATCTGGACCAACACGAAGTACAAGATGCTGTACGCGAACTTCGGCCACAACGCGATGAACTACACGACCAACACGCGTCTGTCGTCGACGTTCGCGAGCGCCACCCAGAACCAGTTCCTGCTGAACGGGCTCAAGTGGCTGGGCGGGGGCGACACTTCGACGCCACCGACGGACACCCCGATCTCCGAGACCGCCTGGTACTCCGTGCAGAACGGCGGCAACGGCACGTGCGTCGACGCCCGTTCGGCGGCCACGGCCAACGGGACGGCGATCCAGCAGTACGCCTGCAACGGCACGACGGCGCAGCAGTACCAGTTCCGCTCCACCGACAGCGGGTACATGGAGATCACCGCGCGGGGCAACCCGGCACAGGTCATCGACGTGACCGACCGCTCGACAGCGGACAACGCGCCGTTGCAGCTGTGGGCCTACTCCGGCGGCACGAACCAGCAGTGGCAGCCGGTACGTGAGACGAGCGGGCGCTACCACTTCGTCGCCCGGCACAGCGGCAAGTGCCTGACCGCCGCCACGGCGGCGACCAACAGTGTCCAGCTCACCCAAAAGACCTGCGACGGCACGGCCACGCAGGCCTTCCAGCTCGCCGTGCAGTCCTGAGCCACCGCACGGCACCCCAAGGGCGCCTCCCACCGCACTGACGCGATGGGAGGCGCCCTTGTTTTCACCGATAACAGAAGACTGTTGTCAGCGCTACGAATCGCTGTTATCGTCGATTACATGAACACGAGATCGCTGATAATCGAAGCGGCGGCCGAGCTGATCGCCCAGTCGCCCAGTGGTGACGTGTCCACTCGCGCGGTGTGCGAGGCGGCCGGTGTGCAACAGCCGGTGCTGTACCGACTGTTCGGCGACAAGGACGGGCTGCTGGCGGCGACGGTCGACCACGTCTGGGACCAGTACCTGGAGACGAAGCGCGCCGCCGAGAAGTCCGAGGACCCGCTGCGCGACCTCCAGGCCGGCTGGGACAGCCACACGGCGTTCGCGCTGGCGCACCCCAACGCCTACAAGCTGATGTTCTCCCCGGCACTGCGTTCCGTGCCCGAGGCGGCGGCGGAGGCGATGCGCATCCTCCGCGGAGACCTGGAGCGGCTCGCCGCGCAGGGCCGCCTCCGTATCGCACCGGAGATCGCGGCACGCATGGTCATGTCGGCCAACACCGGTGTTTCGCTGGCGCTGATCACCCGTCCCACGCTGTATCCGGACGCCGGCCTGTCGAGGCTGGTCCGGGACGCGATCCACCAGGCGATCCTGCTCGACCCCACCGCGGACACCACGGCAGCAGACGCCCGCGCCGCAGCCGCGACCACGCTGCTCTCGTCCCTCGACGACCTCACGCCCGAACCGTTCACCCCCGCGGAGTCGGCCCTGCTCGGGCAGTGGCTCACGCAGATCCCCACCTCAGGGAAGGACCTCCACCATGACTGACACCGACACCCCCACCCGCGTCGCCCTGGTCACCGGCGGTTCCGGCGGCATCGGCCGCGCGGTCGCCGAGCGGCTGGCCAAGGACGGCATCGCGGTCGGCGTGCACTACGCCGGCAACAAGGACAGGGCCGACGAGACGGTCGCCGCGATCGTCGCGGCCGGCGGCCGGGCGATCCCGGTCGGCGGCGACGTGGCCGACGAACAGGAGATGGCCGCCGCCTTCGACGCGGTCGAGGCGGAGTTCGGTGGGCTCGACGTGGTCGTCAACACCGCCGGAATCATGGTCCTTTCGCCCATCGCGACCATGAACCTCGACGACCTCGACCGCGTGCACCGCACCAACATCCGCGGCACGTTCGTCGTCTCCCAGCAGGCGGCCCGCCGGGTGCGCGCGGGCGGCGCGATCATCAACTTCTCGACCTCCGTCACCCGCACCAAGTTCCCGACGTACGGCGCCTACGTGGCGAGCAAGGCCGCGGTCGAGGCGATGACCCTGGTGCTGGCCCGCGAACTGCGCGGCAAGGACATCACCGTCAACACGGTCGCCCCCGGCCCCACCGCGACGCCCCTCTTCCTCGACGGCAAGGACGAGGAGACGGTCCAGAACCTCGCGAAGGCCGCCCCGCTGGAGCGTCTGGGCACCCCGGACGACATCGCCGAGTCGGTCGCGTTCCTCGCCGGTCCGGCCCGCTGGATCAACGGCCAGGTGCTGTACGCCAACGGCGGACTGGCCTGAGCCTCCCCCCTGCAAGGAGTGAACCCCATGAGCAACATCGTCGTGATCACCGGCGCCTCCAGCGGTTTCGGCGCCCTCACCGCCCGCGCCCTCGCGGACAAGGGCAGCACCGTCTACGCCGGGATGCGCAACACCACCACCCGCAACGCGCCCCAGGTCCAGGCCGCCGCCGACTACGGCAAGGAACACGGCGTCGACCTGCGCTCCATAGAACTCGACGTCAACGCGCAGGACTCCGTCGACGCGGCGATCGACCGGGTCATCGCCGAGCATGGCCGTATCGACGTCCTGATCCACAACGCCGGCCACATGGTCACCGGACCGGCCGAGGCGTTCACGCCCGAGCAGCTCGCCGAGCTGTACGACGTGAATGTCCTCTCCACCCAGCGCGTCAACCGCGCCGCGCTGCCCCACCTGCGCAAGGCCGGCCGGGGTCTGGTGATCTGGGTGTCGAGTTCGAGCGTGAAGGGCGGCACTCCGCCGTATCTGGCGCCGTACTTCGCCGCGAAGGCCGCGATGGACTCGCTGGCCGTCAGTTACGCGGCCGAGCTGGCCCGCTGGGGTGTGGAGACCTCCATCGTGGTGCCGGGTTCGTTCACCAGCGGCACGAACCACTTCGCGCACGCCGGGCACCCGGCGGACGGTGCGGTCGCGGCGGAGTACGAGACGCGCTACGCGGACCTGATGACCCAAGTCGCCGAAAAGCTCGCCGCGTTGGCCCCGGAGGGAGCGGACGCCTCGCTGGTCTCCGACGAGATCGCCCGCATCGTCGCGCTCCCCGTCGGGCAGCGCCCGTACCGGGTGCACATCGACCCGGCCGACGACGGCTCCGAGGCGGTCTCCGTCGTGGCCGACCGCATCCGGCGCGACTTCCTGACCCGCGTCGCCCTGCCGGACCTGCTCATCGTGCATCCGACGGCGGCGTAACACGCCCAGGCGCCCCCGAAACTGTCGACAGAACAGGGATATAAGGGAGCCACACCCCTTGACCGCGACATTGTGTCGACACTAGGAAGGATGCGTGCACCGCGCTGCGGTCACGTACGGCTTCCTCGGGAAGGGGCTCCATGTGGCCGGCAGGCTCTCCGGAAAGGTCGCCCTCGTCACCGGCGCGGGCGCCGGGATCGGTCAGGGGTGTGCGCTGCTCTTCGCCGAACAGGGCGCGACCGTCGTCGGCTGCGACCTCGACCCGGCGGCAGCCGACCGCACCCGCAAGGCGGCGGCCGACCGCGGCCTCGCCGTCGAGATGGTCGCTCCGCTCGACATGACCGTCCCGGCCGACACCCGGCGCTTCGCGGACGACGCGTACGCGCGACACGGCCGGATCGACGTCCTGGTCACGGCGGGCGCGATCGCCCCGCACATGGCCCCGGCCGCGACGATGGACCACGACGAGCAGTGGACCCCGACACTGCGTGGCGAGATCGACGTCGTCTTCCTGCCCGTACAGGCCGCGTGGGCGCACATGGAGGCCTCAGGGGGCGGTTCGATCGTCAACTTCGCCTCGGTGAACGCCTTTCGGGGCAGCGGGACGTTCGGGATGGTCGCGCACTGCGCGGGCAAGTCGGCCGTGCTCGGCCTGACTCGCCAACTCGCGGTGGAGGGCGGGCCGTTGGGCATCCGTGCGAACACCATCTCGCCGGGCATGGTGCGCACCCCCGCCACCGAGTCGGCCGGAGCCCACGAGGGCGCGGCCCGGGAGGCGTTGCTGGCCCGCATCCCGCTGGGCCGCGTCGGAACCCCGGAGGACATCGCCTGGTGCGCGGTGTATCTGGCGTCGGACGAGTCTGCGTGGGTGACGGGCGGCAACTTCCCTGTGGACGGCGGGGTGTTGGCCAAGTGAGCGGCTTCCAGGGGGTGTTACGAAGACGCCCGGCGCCGCCGCGCGGGCTTGCGGCCGCGGACCTCGGCGTCCTGCTCCAGTTGTTCCTCCACCGCTCGCAGCGCCCGCACCGTCGCTCCCGCGATCAGGGCGGAGGCGAGTTCCCCGTCGCGCTCCTCGCAGGCCTGGAGCAGCCGCTCCTGGTCGTCGATGCTGTAGGCGAGGCGTCCGGTCCGGGTCAGGCTCAGGTGGCGCAGCATCAGGGTGCGCAGCGCGAGCGAGTCCAGGATCTGCTTCAGCGTGGTGTTGCCGACGATCTCGGTCATCCGCTCCTGGAGCAGCACATGGCTCCAGAAGTAGGCGTCCACGTCGCCGTCGTCGGCCAGCTTGCGCATCCGCTCGACGCGGGTGCGCAGTTCGGCCAGTTGCTCGTCGTCGGCGCGCTCGACCAGAAGTCCGGCGAGCATCGCCAGCAGCTGCCGCCGCACCTGGTAGATGTCCCGGATGTCCTGCAGGGAAGGGGCGGCGACGCGGGGGCGACGGCGCGCCTTCATCTCCACCAGCCCCTCCTGTTCGAGAAGCATCAGCGCCTCGCGGACCGGAGTGCGGCTGGTGTCGAACCGGCGTGACAGATCGACGCTGTTGAGGTCCTGCCCTGGCTCCAGGCGGCCTTCGATGATGCCGGCCCCGACCCATTCGGCGATCTGCGCGACCAACGGTTCACGCCGGTCCCGCAGCCGTAGGAGGCGCTCCAGCACGAAGTGCGTGTCCTGATCGGTCATGCGGCGATTCTCCCTGCCTGGTCCGCGCTCACAGCCAATGCCATGGTGTCGACACTACCGTATCTATTGATCAGTTACTGCGGGGATACCCCGCTTCCTGTCGACAGGTGCTGCCTCTCGACGGCTGACGAGAATCACGGGAGAAAAACATGAAGGTGAACCACACCGACGGAACGGGTCCCGGCAGACGTGCCGTGCTCGGCGGTGCCGCGCTGGCCGCGCTCGCCACGACCGGCCTCGCCCACGGCACGGCCGAGGCCGCGACCGGCGGGACACCTTGGGAGCCCGTGACGATACCCGAGCAGGTTCCGGTGACCGAGTACCAGGTGCCCGTCGCCGGGGGCGGCAGTCTGTGGTGCTGGGACACCGGCGGCACGGGGGAGGCCGTCGTCCTACTGCATCCCGGCTCCGGCAGCGGCGAGAGCTGGCCGTACCAGCAACCGGTGCTGGCCCACGCGGGTTTCCGCGTCGTCGGCTACTCGCGGCGCGGGGCATACGGCTCGGTGGCGGGCACCAAGGCGGAGGCGGATACAGCCTCGGGTGACCTCGGCACCCTCGCCGACCACCTCGGGCTCGGCACCTTCCACCTGTCCGCCTCGGCGGCCGGCGGCCCGGTGGCGATCGACTACGCGCTCTCGCACGAGGAGCGAGTACGCACTCTCACGGTCTCCGGCAGCGTCATGGGCATCCTGGATGCCGAATACCAGGCGCTGACCTCTGCTCTCCAGCCCGCCCCGTTCGGCGACATGCCCGTGGAGTTCAAGGAGATCGGCCCCTCGTACCGCGGTGGCGACCCGGACGGGGTGGCGGCCTGGCTGGAGATCGCCGCACGCGCCAGGACGGCCGACGCGTTCCCGCAGTCCCTCGCGCACGAGATTACGTGGGCGGCCCTGGAGACCCTTAGCCTCCCCGTCCAACTCATCACCGGGGACGCCGACTTGTACAGCCCGCCCTCCCTCATGCGCCTGAACGCCGGGCATCTACGGAACGTGGAGACCCATGTCGTGAACGAGGCGGGCCACAACCCGCACTGGGAGCAAACGGCCTCATGGAACCGGCTGTTGATCTCCTTCCTGCGGCGGCACCGCACCCGCAGGCCGTAGCGGCTCCCGGACGTCGAGGGCGACCAGGAAGCGGGACACCATGTTGTACGCCGCGACGGTCGCCGTCAGTTCGACGAGTTCGGCGTCGGTGAACTCCCCGCGCAGGGCGCCGAACACCTCGTCCGGCACCCGAATGTCGCGGGTCATCGCATCGGTGTAGGCGATGACCCGCCCACGGCGCCGACCGAGGTCCGGCACCGGGCGCCGCAACTCGGCGAGTTCGGCGTCATCAAGTCCGGCGCGCCTGGCTTCGGGTTCGTGCGCTGCCCATTCGTAGGCCGCGCCGTTGAGCACCGCGATCCGCAGGATCACCAACTCCCGGATGTCGGCGGGCAGTTCCATCCGGCTACGGACGGCGCCGAGCAGGCTGTTCCAGCCGTCGGCGAGTTGTGGGCTGTGCAACAGCATGCGGTCGAGGGGGCGCAGTGCTCCGCCCCGGCGTTCGCGGATACGGCGGGCGATCTCGCCGGTGCCGTCGGTGTCGGGGAGTCTTGCCACACGGGTCCTCTCGCGGGTTCTTTCGCGGGTCACAGGGGGCGGGGGCAGCAGGCCAACAGCCGCATCGCTTCAAGTCGTTCCACGGCGCCGGCTCGCACGGTGTCGCCGAAGACCATGGCCTCGGTGCCGTTGAAGGCGGGCCAGTTCGGCAGCGCTCCCCCGTTCGGGTCGGCCGTCTCGACGAAGCGTGCCCAGGAGTCGGCCATGGTGCATGCCAGTTCGCGGTCGGCCTCGGTCCAGGGCCAGGGACGTCGGTCCAAGTTGTCGAGGGCGTAAGGGAGTTCCGCGGTGTGGAAGACGCCGTAGCCGGGCAGTCCGTCCTTCGGGTCCGCCAGATCGAGGTCGGCCGGCAACGGGGGCGTGTGTTCGAAGCGGTACAGCCACGTGGGGCCCTTCCTCCGGTGTGCCAGGGCCCAGCGCCACACGGGGTAGGTGAACCGGCTCTCCCCCGTGAACCGCCGTGCCGTGCGCCGGGCTTCTGCCGGGCGGCGTACGGGATACAGCTCGGCCGTGCCCGGTTCCAGGGGCAGTTGACGCAGGGCGTCGAGGGAGGCGTACACGGATCCCTCGTCGCGGTTGGTTCCCACCAGGAGCGGTACGGCGTGCTGGCGGCCCGCGGCGAAGACGTCGTCGCTGGGTTCGGTGAGGACGCGTCCGTCGACGACCGGACCGAAGTGGCCCTTGAGGACCAGTTCCACGCCGTCGAGCCGGCGCAGTCCGTCGAGGTCGCGGTCGCCGAACTGTTCGGCCCACCGCAGCCCCTGCTTCCGCGCGACGGCCCGCTCCAGCAGGGGGCCTTCCGCCCGGCCGACGCCCGACGCGCTCTGTCCGATCGCCGCGCGGAACAGGGGCCGGGCCGCCGTCGCCGCCATGAGGTGGCAGATGTGGGCGGCTCCGGCGGAGTTCCCGGCGACGGTCACTCGGTCGGGGTCGCCGCCGAAGGCCGCGATGTTCTCCTGCACCCAGGTCAGGGCGGCGACGATGTCGAGCAGCCCGTAGTTGCCGGAGGCTCCGAGGCGGTCCTCGGCGGACAGGGCCGGATGGGCGAGGAAGCCGAGGGCGCCCAGCCGGTGGTTGAGGGTGACCACGACGAGGCCGCGGCGGGCCATCGCGCGGCCGTCGTGGATCTCCTGGCCGCCGTGCCCGTACCGGTTGCCGCCGCCGTGGATCCACACCATCGCCGGGAGCCCGGCCACGTTCGCCGGATCGGGGGTCCACACGTTGAGGTAGAGGCAGTCCTCGCTCATCACCAGCGCCCGCCGGTCGGCGAAGTTGGCGTGGTACATGAGGGAGTCACGGGGCGGCTGCGGTTGCAGGGGCGCGGGCCCGAAGTCGTACGCCCGCCGCTCGCCCTCCCAGGGCCTGGCGCGCCGTGGCGGCCGCCAGCGCAGGTCACCGACGGGCGGCTCGGCGAAGGGGATGCCCTTGAAGGCGGCCACGCCCGCGTCCCACTCCCCCACGAGCCGTCCGCCCGCGGTACGCACCCGGGTCACGCCGGGGCCTTGTGCAGCTTGCCGTCCTTCATGACCACCGTCAGCCGCTCGCGGTCCTGCAGCACCCCGATCTCCTCCAGCGGATCCCCGTCGACGAGGACGAGGTCGGCGAGGAACCCCTCGCGGATCAGGCCGAGTTGGTCACCCATGCCCATCACCTGACCGCCGTACTGCGTCGCGGCTCGCAGTGCCTCGGCCGGGGTGAAGCCGAACCAGTCGACGAAGAGTGCGAGGTCGCGCAGGTTGCGGCCGATGGGGTTCCAGGCGAAGCCGTAGTCGCCGCCGGGGACAACGCGGATGCCGCGCCGGACGAGTTCGGGCACCACCTCGCGTACGGCCTTCGCGGTCGCCTCGACCTCCATGCCGGGCTCGGGTTCGCTGCCGGCCTCGTGCAGGTTGGCGTGGATGATGCCCGGGGTCGGTGCGACGAACAGACGGTCGCGGGCGGCTTCGAGGAGGTCGAGGGCCTCTTCGTCGGCGAAGGTGCAGTGGTAGACCGCGCGGATGCCGTGGCGTACGGCCATCTTGACCGACTCGGCGGCGTGCGCGTGCGCGGTGAGCCAGACGCCGTGCTTCTCGGCGGCGGCTGCCGCGGCGGCCACCTCCTCGTCCGTGAACTGCACGATCCGCGAAGTGCCCTGTACAACCGCGCTCTCGCCGGACAGGGACAACTTGACGATGTCGACGCCGAGTTCGGCCATGTCGGTGACGAAGCGGGACACCGAGCCGGGGTCCGACGCCCGACCGTCGACACCGGGGAAGTCGTACACGCCCGGCTCGACCATGCCCGCACTGCCCTCCCACGAGGCGGCCTTCAGGCGCGGCCCGGGCATCCAGCCCTCGGCGAAGGCCTTGCGGGCCGCGGTCTCGGTACGCGGCAGCCGGTTACCGCCCGAGTACGCGCTGGTGATGCCGTGGTCGAGCAGGACGCGCCCGGCGTGCGCGACGAGCAGCGTCTTCTCCTCGTCGGGTTCGTCGCGGCGCGGGGACCGGTGCTCGACGGTGGAGCCGAAGCCCAAGTGCGCGTGCGCGTCGACGAGTCCGGGGAGCAGGGTGCCGCCGTGTCCGTCGATCACCCGGGCCTCGGACCGCAGATCGCGCGCGACCCGGGCGGCGACCGCGGTGATCCGGTCGCCCTCGACGAGGACCTGTGCCGGGAAGGGATCGCGTCCGGACCCGTCGAAGACCTGGACGTCGGTGAACAGGGTGCGGGTCATGACGTCACCTTCCTGAAGCGGTGCCGCATCTCGCCAACTCCATCGATGCGGCTGACCAGTTCGTCGTCGGGGGTGAGGAAGCGCTGCGGCACCCGACGGTTGCCGACGCCCGCGGGCGTGCCGGTGAAGACGAGGTCACCGGGCAGCAGGGTGCAGAACTCACTGAGATACGAGACCAGTTGAGGGATCGGGAAGATCATGTTGCCCGTGCGGTCGTGCTGCACCGGCTCGCCGTTGAGTTCACAGGTCAGTTCCAGGTCGTCGCGGTCGGGGACCTCGTCGAGGCTGACCAGCGCGGGGCCGATGGGGCCGAACCCCGGGTGTGACTTGGCCAGGGAGAACTGGGCCGGGCGGCCCGCGAGTTGGGCGACCCGCTCGGACAGGTCCTGGCCGACGGTGAGCGCCACGACCGGCTCCCACCCCTTCTCCACCGGCACCCGGCGGGCCTCTCGACCGATCACCACGACCAGTTCCAGCTCCCAGTCGACATGTCCGGGCGGCAGGTCGACGGTGGTGTACGGGCCGGTGAGGCAGGTCGGGAACTTGGTGAAGACGAGGGGCGCTTCGGGTTCTTCGTAACCCGCCTCGGCGGTGTGCGGGCGGTAGTTGAGAGCGACGGCGAAGATCTGCCGGGGCGCGGACACGGGCGGCTCGAGTTCGGACTCGTCGTAGGGACGCCCGCCGGTGGCACTCCTGGACCAGTCGAGCAGGCCGTCCCATCGCTCGAAGACGTGCCCCTCGAATTCGGCGGGGATGTCGACGGCACCCTTCGGAGTCAACAGCACTGTCCGGCCCGCGAGTTGTGCGATACGCATCGACCATCACACCCACTGCTCGGCGGGCGGTTCGTCCGTGCCGTACGCATCGCGCCAGGACACGACCGGGTTGCGCAGGATGCCCAGGCCCTCGATCTCGGCCTCGACGACGTCTCCGGGCTTGAGGTAGTTGGCGAAGGGGTCCTCGGTGCTCGCCGCGACGCCGGCGATGGTGCCGGTGGTGAGGAGATCGCCCGCGCTGTAGATCTGCGGGGAGTGGTAGGCGACGAGTTGGGGGATCGACACCGACATCCGGCCGGTGTTGGACTTCTGCCGGACGTCTCCGTTGACCCGCAGTTCCATGTCGAGGTCGTGCGGGTCGTCGATCTCGTCCGACGTCACGATGTACGGGCCGATCGGGCAGAAGGTGTCGATCGCCTTGGAGAACGAGAAGACTCCGGACTCCATCTCCCGGCGCTGGATGTCCCGGGCGGTGACGTCGTTGAAGACCAGGTAGCCGGCGATGTGCTCGGCGGCCTGCTCGGCCGAGAAGAACTTGCCGGGTTTGCCGATGACGACGGCGAGTTCGAGCTCGTAGTCCAGTTCCCGGGTGAGGTTCGCCGGGTAGACGATCGGCTCGTCGGGGCCGATGATCGCGTCGACGTTCTGGAAGAACACGATGCCCTTGTTGACGGGATGCGACCAGTCGACGCGGGCCAGGTCGTCGTGGTGCTCGCGGAAGTTGCCGGCCGTGTGGAAGAACTTCCGGGGCACGGTCGGGGCCCGCAGTCGGACGTCGGTGAGCGCGAACGTCCGCCCCGTCTCGCCCACTTGCCCCTCCCGCTCGAAGAACACCCGGGTCGAGGGCACGTCCAGCTCCACGACGATGTCCGCGTCGAGTCGCCCCACAAGTGCCCGGTCCGGGCCCGCGTCGAACGTCACCAGCTTCATCAAGCCTCCCTAACTGTCGACACTCAGCCTGACTATCGAGCCATTGGTCGTCAAGAGCTGCGTAAAGTGTGGACACAAATCCCGGCCGTGGCTTACGGTCCGGGGCATGCGGACAACATGGGACTTCGCGGGTACCCGTGCCCTGGTCGCCGGTGCCGGCGGGATCGGCGCGACGGTCGCCGGGGCGCTGGCTCGGGCGGGCGCGGGCGTCGTCGTACTCGACGTGGACAAGGGCCGGCTCGACGAGCTGGACCGTGCCACGGACGGGGTGACGGGCCTGGAGGCCGACCTCACGGACGCCGACGCCTGCCGCGCCGCTGTCGACAGCGGCGTCCAACTCCTCGGCGGGCTCGACGTGTTCGTACACGCGATGGGTGTCAACGACCGCAGACCTGTGCTGGAGACACCCGACGAGGTGTGGGAGCGGCTGCTCGCCGTCAACCTCTCCAGTGCGTTCTGGCTGGGCCGGGCCGTGGGGGGTGTGATGGTGCCGCGCGGCTACGGACGCATCGTGTACCTCTCCTCCGTCTCCGGTCTGCTCGCGCACAAGGACCATGCGCCGTACGCCTCGACCAAGGGCGGGGTGAACCAGCTGATGCGCGTCATGGCACGCGAGTGGGCGCCGAGCGGGGTCACCGTCAACGCGGTCGCCCCTGGCTATACGGAGACCGACCTCACCCGGGGCTATCTGGCCCGGCCGGGGATGCGCGCGTCGCTGGAGGCGCTGGTGCCGGCCGGGCGGTTGGGGCGACCCGAGGATCTCACCGGGCCCGTGCTCTTCCTCGCCTCCGCGGAGTCCGCGTTCGTCACCGGGCAGGTGCTGTATGCCGACGGCGGGCGGACGCTCGTGTGAACGCCAGTGCCTGCCGAGGGACTTCACGCCCCTCGGATCAACACCCGCGCACTTCAAGAGACTTCACGAACGGAGCCCGTATGAACGTCCCCGAACGCTTCACCGGCAAGACCGTCCTCGTCACCGGCGCGGGCACCGGATTCGGCGCCGAGATCGCCGTACGGGCCGCGCGGGAGGGTGCCGATGTCGCCGTCCACTACCGCGGCTCACGCGCGGGTGCCGAGGCTACCGCCGAGCGTGTCACCGCCCTCGGCCGCAAGGCCTTTGTCGTGCAGGCCGACATCTCCGAGCACGACCAGATCAAGCGCCTCGCCGACGAGGTGTGGACGCGGTTCGGACGGCTCGACGTGGCGGTCAACAACGTCGGGGACGTGGCCCGCGAGCAGATGTCCTGGCGGGACATCACCGAGGAGTCCATCGACCATGTCCTCGCGGTCGACATCAAGGGGACGTTGTTGTGTACGCATGAGTTCGGGGCGCGGATGCTGGAGCAGGAGGGGGGTGGGGCGATCGTCAACATCGGGTCCACGGTGGTCGTTCGGGGTAGTGCGCGGGCGCCGCAGTACGCTGCCGCGAAGTACGGGATCATCGGGCTTACCAAGTCTTATGCGCAGGCGTTTGCGCCGAGGGTGCGGGTGAATGTGTTCGCGCCGGGGTTCATTGAGACGGCGGCGACGTTGGGGCGCGAGGACTGGAAGAGCGGGCGGGGTGATGTGCTGCGAGCCGCTACGCCTATGGGGCGGATTCCTGGGCCTGAGGAACTGGCGGGGACTGCGTTGTTTCTGGCTACGGAGGATGCGCAGCACATCACCGGGGGGTTTCTTGTCGCTGACGGTGGCTACAACATGATCGGGGCGTGAGCGCTGCGCTGGCTTTGGCCATTTTTGGGTGCGGGTGCGTGGGGGCTGGTCGCGCAGTTCCCCGCGCCCCTTGGTTAGTTGACTGGTCGCGCCTCAAAAAGCTCCGGCCCTCGGGAGACGGTTCGCATCCCGAGGGCCGGTTCATGTGCTCGTTACGCCACTGTCAGTGTGAGTGCTCCCGTGTATGTGGTGCCCGGGGTGAGTGCCGTTGTCGTGCCGTCTACCGTCAGCGTCACCGTCTTGCCGTGTGGGGCCCTGACCTTCGCGTCCGCCGCCAAGGTCAGCGTGCTCAGGTACGACGTGCTCGTCACCGTCCAGGTGGAACCGGCGCCCAGCGTGACGATGACGCCGTTGTTGACCGCCGGGGCCGGGGTGTTGGTGACCTCGCTGATCTCTCGGTACTCCGTGACGGTGATGGTGGAGACGCGGTGCTTGGTGGTGCTGGCGGAGATGGTGCCCTCGATCCTGGAGTCGGTGAAGGACAGGACCAGGTTCTGGCCCTGGAGGTTCGCGTTGCCGCCGCCCCGGACGGAGTTGTAGAAGTCGCCCTTCAGGTCGATGTCCG
This sequence comes from Streptomyces xylophagus, assembly GCF_000716435.1. Taxonomy (GTDB): domain Bacteria; phylum Actinomycetota; class Actinomycetes; order Streptomycetales; family Streptomycetaceae; genus Streptomyces; species Streptomyces xylophagus. The sequence goes on along the minus strand of NZ_JNWO01000001.1, from coordinate 177,909 downwards.
TGAAGGATGCCTTCGCATCGGTGGACTGGGGTGAAGTGGTCACCCAGGTCGAGGATTTGGTCGGGGAACCAGTGGGCTCCGTGTACGTGCCGATCGTCTCCGTCTTCCACGGCTTGCCCGAGACCGTGACGCTACTCGGGCGGTCGGTGTCCATGAGTTGGAAGACGATGCCGTTGCCTGGCTTGATCCTGGCGCCCTGGGAGCCGTCGACGGTGAGGGTGGCGGGTACCGCCTTGGACACGAAGGCCGTCTCGCCGGTGGTGACTTGGGTGCCGCCGTCGATGGTGACGGACCCGGTGGCGTACCACAGGACCATGAAGCGGCCGGCGTGGATGCGCGACGGCTTCTCCGGGAGTCTCCTCAACTCGGTGCTGGTGAGGCCCAGTTCGAGGGACGTGTTGAGGGCGGCCACGGCGGCCCTGGTGCTGTCGCCGTAGTGGGCCGACGCGCCCCAGTGGATGAGGGCGTAGTCGCCGACGTCGAAGGTGCAGCCCAGGAAGTGCTCGGTCACGTTGCCGATGGCGTATGAACCGTAGCCCTGGCCACCTGTGTTGGCGATGGTGCTGTTGATGGCGGTGAGCGTGCAGTTGCTGCCGCCGTCGACCGAGAGTGCGCCCCATTTCTCCGAGGAGATACGGGAGTTGATGTAGGAGGCTCTGGTGCTTGCGCCTAGGAGGTTGGTGGCGCGGACGTTGCCCGAGAGGCCCAGCATCCAGGGGACGGTGATCATGTAGCGGGTGTCGCTGGTGCCGTCGGCCGGGTATTCGGCGGGGAGGGTGCTGTCCGCGCAGTGGATCGTGGAGTTCTTGACGACCACGTTGGCCGTGGCGTCGGCGATCACCGCGGTGCGGACCACGCCTTCGTTGCGGATCGTCGCGCCGTCCACGACGAGGGTGGTGCCCGCGCCGGTGCCGACGACGGAGGCGCCGTAGCCGATGAAGTCGCAGCGGCCGTTGCCTGTGTAGCCGATCCGCGGCCTCGAAAGGGTGTAGGTGCCGCCTCCGGTGACGTACACGCCGTTGAACGCCTCGCCGTCGGACAGGAGCCTGACGCCGGTCGCGGCGGTGTCGGTGACAGTGCCGCCCAGGACCGCGGAGGGAACCGACTTGGACTCGTCCACGCCGTTCGCGTCCACGTAGAGGGCCTGGCGGAAGGGGAAGGTGAGGTCGCTGAAGGCGACGTCGTTGGCCTCGGCGACAGTGAGGAGGACGGTGCCGCGGTAGGTGCCCGCCGCTATCGCGGTGGCTCCGCCGCCGTAGCCGTCGGTGAGGACGTCCAGTTGGCTGCCCGTCTCCACGCCGTTGACGGTGAGGGTCAGGCGGTATCCGTCGGGGACGGTGATGACGCCGCCCTCCTGGATCGTGAGGACGCTCGCTGTGGTGGTCTCGGTGAGGGTCAGGGTCTCGCCGGAGGCCACCGTTATGCGCTGGCCGGCCTTGGGCTCGGTGCCTCGGGCCGTCGTCGCCGCTTGGGCTACGGCCGGTGCCGCCAGGGTGGGGGCCATGGCGGCGGCTACCGCCACGAGGAGGGCGCGGGGGCGGGCCCGGTTGGTGACATCCACTGTGAACTCCCTTGTCTTCCAGTGTTTTTGGGCAGGCCTGACCGCGGTTCGGCGGTCAGAGGTTTCGGCTGTCAGAGGTTTGTCAGAGGTGAGGAGAGCCGGGACGGCGTTGTTCAGTCGACGCGGTCGATCAGCTCGATGAGGTTTCCGTACGGGTCGGACACGAATGCCATCCGGGCGCCGGGGCGCGGGGCGGGACGCGGGCTCATGCGTACGCCCGCGCCCGCGGCGACGAGCCGGGTGAACTCGGTGTCGACCTGTTCAGGTGTGTCGACGGCGAGGCAGAGGTGGCCGTAGCCGAGCGTGGCCGCCGCCTGGAGCGGGCCGTCGGCGACGAGGCCTGGTACGGAATCGGGTCTGTGCAGCAACTCGACGCGGTAGCCGGTGTGGTGACGGAGCGTCACTCCGCGCAGTGCGGTGTCCGGAACGGAGAAGGCGTGTTCCTCGGTGAGGTGCAGGGCTTCGCCGTACCAGGCGACGGCGGCCGCCAAGTCCGGTACGGATATGCCGACATGGTCGAACCTCACTGATGTGCCACCTCGGGTCCGGTCGGCAGCTTCTCGCCCCGGATCAGTGCCAGCACCCGTGTCCGCAGTTCGGCGAAGCGAGGGTCGGCCCGGGTCGACAACTGGTCGCGATCGGTGCCGAGCGGGACGGTGAGGGTCTCCAGGACGGCCGTCGGCCGGCCGCCAAGGACGATGACGCGGTCGCCGAGATAGACGGCCTCGTCGATGTCGTGGGTGACCACGACCACGGTGATGCCCAGTTGCCGGCGCAGCCGCAGGGTCAGGTCCTCCAGGTCGAAGCGGGACTGGGCGTCGACCGACCCGAACGGTTCGTCCATGAGCAACACCGGGGCGTCGTAGGCCAGTCCGCGCGCGATGGCAACCCGCTGCTGCATCCCGCCAGAGAGCTGCCAGGGGTATTTGTCGCCGACATCCTGGAGGCCGACCGCCTCCAGGCACTCCAGCGCCCGGCTCTTTCGTACGGCCTTCTTCACGCCCCGGCCCTGGAGCGGGAAGGCGACGTTGTCCCACACGCGCATCCACGGCAGCAGCGAGCCCCGGTAGTCCTGGGACACCACCGCGATGTCGTCGTGCGGCTCGATCAACGGCAGCTCCCCGTAACGGACTTGACCGGAGGTCGGGCGTGCGAGTCCGGCGAGGCAGCGCAGCAGTGTCGTCTTGCCCGCGCCGGACGGGCCGACCACGCACACCGCCTCCCCCGGGTCCACGCGCAGGGACAGACCGTCGAGCACCCGGTGCTCCTGCGGCCCCTGACCGAAGGCCATGCAGAGGTCCTCGACGTACAGGCTGGATCCGCGTGTCATACGACGACTCCGTTGCTCTCTTCGATCTCGCTCGGTGCGGCGCGCACCGGCCGCGGTGAGCGGACGCGGGGCGCGCGCTCGTGGTACCAGCCCAGGAGGCGGTGTTCGACCAGCAGGAGCAGCACGCTCAGGCCGTAGCCGACGATGCCGATCAGGATGGTGCCGGCCCAGGTCTCGGCGACGTGGAAGCTCGATCCGCTCTGCAGGATGAAGTTGCCGAGGCCCACGGGCGAGCCGTAGATCTCGCTGACGACCATGAGGACGACGGCGATCGACAGGGCGACCCGGATTCCGGCGAGGATCTGGGGCAGGGCGCCGGGAAGGATCACCCGGCGCAGTCTCAGCGGCCAGGGGATGCGGTAGCCGCGCGAGGTCTCGTACACGGCCGGGCCGATGGCGCGTACGCCGCTTATGGTGTTGAGCAGGATCGGCCATACGGAGCCCAGGAAGATCAGGAAGATCTTCGGTCCGGAGCCGATGCCCAGGGTGAGGATGATGACGGGCACGAAGCCGACGGTCGGGGTGGCGCGGGCGAAGTCGAGCAGCGGGCCGGTGGCCAGCCGCAGGGTCCGCACCTCCCCGATGGCGAGTCCGGCGCCTGTCCCCACGACCGTGGCCAGGGCGAGGCCGAGCAGGATGTTGCGCAGGCTGAACCAGAGGTCAGAGACGAGACCGCCGTGCAGCAACTCCCGCCAGAGGGTGGCCAGTACGTCGGTCAGGGGCGGGAAGTAGAAGCTGGTGCTGCCCGCGGTCGCGACGAGCAGGACGGCGAACACCAGGGCGGGCAGCCACAGTTGACGGAGTATCGGTTTCCACGGCATGCGGCTACTCCTCGTCCTGATGGGCGGGCGGGCGCCAGCGCAGCAGCCGGTGCTCGGCGAACTGGGCGAGCAGGGTGATCGTGTAGCCGATGCCGCCTGCAGTGAAGATGTAGGCGTACGCCCGTGCCGACGCCCCGGCCTGCTGCGACTCCATGATCATGTGGCCGATGCCGGGGAGCGTGGTGAGCACCTCGACGCCGATGGCCACCAGGACCGAGGTCGTCGCCGCCAGCCGCAGCCCCGTCATGATCGACGGAGCCGCGGCCGGCAGGACCACCCGGCGCAGCCGCAGCAACCGCGGGATGCGGTAACCGCGCACGGTCTCGTGCACGGCCTGACACACGCTGCGCGCCCCGTACTGGGCTTGGAGCAGCACCGGGAAGACGCAGGCGATGAAGACGACGGTCGCCTTCATGCCCGGGGTGGAGCCGAGAACCAGCAGGAACACCGGCAGCAGGGCGATCACCGGGAAGGACCGCAGGATCTCCATGAGCAGCCGGGAGGACTCCTCGGCGGCCGTGTACACCCCGGTCAGCAGGCCCAGCGGGATGCCCACGGCGATGGCGCACAGCAGTCCGGTGACCGCGCCGCGCAGGGTCTCCCCCACGGCCTGCCAGAAGGCCTCGCTCCCGAAGAGGCCGCCGAAGGCACCGGCCACGGCACGCGGTCCCGGCAGGGCGGTCGAACTGACCACCCCCATCGCGGCGATGGCCGCCCACAGCACCAACACCACGACAAGTGCGCCGAGTTGCAGCAGTCGGACCTTGGCCATCGCTACTCCCCGGCGGAGGTCGGCGCCTGGTCCCAGTACACGGCGTCGTCCTTCGGTTCCTTGTCGAGCAGCTTGAACTCGTGCATCTTCGTGATCACCGAGCGCATCACGGTCGTGTTCAGGTTCGTGTCGTAGTAGGCGGTGGCCTGCTTGTCGATGAACGCGGCGGGCAGTTGGGTGTACTTCTTGTCGATCGCCCGTACGGCGTCGGGGTGTTGGTTGGCGTAGGTGATCGCCTTGGCGACCGCCTCGATGAACTTCTTCGCCGTCGCGCCGTTGGAGGCCAGGTACTTCTGGCTGGAGAAGAGCAGTCCCTGGATCATGCCGGGGAGTTCGTTCATGCCCTTGCCGATGACCCGCAGCTTCGTATTCGTCTTGGCGGCGGCGAAGAAGGCGCCGAAGGAGTAGACGGCGTCCGTCTTGCCGGAGCTCACGGCGTCCGTGAGGGAAGTGGTGGGCAGGGCCACGAACTTGACCTTGGTGGGGTCGCCGCCGTCCTTCTGGACCAGGTACTCGACGATGAACTGGATGGTGCCGCCCAGCGCCGACAGTCCGACCGTCTTGCCCTCCAGGTCGGCGAACGAGCTTATGGAGCTGCCCTTTTGGACCAGGAGGCCGTCGGTCGGGTCGGTCTTCGTCGTCGCCGACTGGAGTCCGGTCACGACCCGGATGGGCATGTCCTGGGCCGCGCCCTTGAGGAAGCCGGAGCTGTCCGTCATCGCGAACTGGGCCTCGCCGTTCAGGATGGACGGCGCGTTCTGCGAGGTGTCCTGGGCGCCGGCCTTGATGGTGACGTCGAGGCCCGCGGCGGTGAAGTAGCCCTGTTGCTGGGCGATGTAGAGCGGCTCGAAGATGGCCCCGTTGGACCTGAGGACGGTGATCTTCGCCTTGCCGTCGGAGGTGGTGGCGGTGGCCGAGTCGCCTCCGCAGGCGGTGGCGGTGAGGGATGCGGTGACGGCCAGCGCGGTGAGCGCGAGGACGGTGCGACGCCGCGGGATTCTCGAAGTCTCCATGGAACGGCTCTCCTTCGGGTACGAACTCAGTGCGTCCGCGCGCGTCCCGCGGCGGCGTATGCGGTGGTGGATTCCTGCGGGGTCATATAGGTCCGGAAGGCGCCCTGGGGGTCGTACTCGGCCCGGATCTTGTCCAGGCGGGCGGCGTTGGCGGGGCTCAGTCCGTGGTCGAAGCGGTCGGCGAGGTTGTTGTCGGAGAACTGCAGGCCCTTCGACAGGTGCTGGAGGGCGGCGAGTTCACCGTGCGCCCAGCGTTCGTGGACCAGGTCCTCGGCGGGGTCGGTCCAGCCGGCGTTGGGCGAGAGGTACACCTTGGCCTGGCTGGACCAGCAGGCGTTGGCGCGCTCGGGGTGGCCGCCCCACAGCATCCACAGCACATGGCTGGTGGTGTCCGGGATGGAGTCGAACAGCGGCCGGGCCGCGTCCAGGATCTTCTCCACCGGCCCGTCGGCCCATATCCCGTCCAGCGCCCAGCGCATGCCCGGCGGGGTCATCTTGTCGGCGTAGTCGTACAGTTCGGCCATGTCGGTCGGCTGCGCGACCACGGCCCGGATCGCCCGCTCACGGAAGGGCGCGTCCTCCAGCGGGGCGAGGAGGTTCTCGTCCGTCTCGCAGAACGCGGTGGCCGTGACCGAGACCGTCTGCCGTTCCAGCCAGGGCGAGAAACCCACCTTCGCCGAGAACTCGACGGCGGGCGAGAGCTGTTCGAGGGTGTCGTACGACCAGGCCAGCACCTCGTCGCGCAGGTCGAGCGGGTAACTGTGCACGGTCCGCAGGAGCTTGCGCGGTCGGTCGTGCAGGGCGAGGTGGAAGCGGGTGACGACACCGAAGAAGCCGGGACCGCTGCCGCGCGCGGCCCACAGCAGGTCGGGGTGCGTGTCGTCGGTGGCGTGCACGAGGGTGCCGTCGGCGAGGACGACGTCGATCGCCTCGATGCTGAGGCAGGCGGGGCCGAGCCGGCGCGAGTTCCAGCCGTAGCCGCCGCCCAGGATGAACCCGCCGATGCCTACGGTGGGCGCGTGCCCGGTGGGGAAGAACAGGCCGTGCTCACCGAGCCGTTCGAGGAGGGCGGGCCCCTTGACGGCGGGCTGCACGGACGCCGTGTGGGACACCAGGTCGAGGGTGATGTCCTGCATCCGGGAGAGGTCGAGCAGCATGCCGCCGTCCCGCACTCCGTTGCCGACCCAGCTGTGTCCGCCGGAGCGGATACCGATGGCCAGCCCTTCGCGGCGGGCGAGCCGTACGGCGGCCACCACGTCCCGGTCGTGCTCGGCGAACACGATGAGGTCGGGATACCGGTCTGGCTTGCGCTCGTTCCACACGGCGTCGAGCCGTGCCTGTTCGTACGCCACGTCGCCGCGCCTCAGGACGCCGCGTCCGGACAACTGAACCATGGACGTTCTCCTCACAAGGGCTTCGAGTCGGGACACTACTGTCGACACTTTGCCCCTTCAAGAGATCTGACAGCGAAATACCTGGCATCTCTGCCGACACTAGTGAGCGGGCGGACTGTCGAAGGGGTCCGCACGGGTGGGCGGCGCGAAGTCGAAGAGCTCCACGGGGTTGTCGACCATCAGCCGCCGCAGGTGTGCCGGGTCGGGGGCGATGCGCTCGACGAGGTCGACCAGCAGACCGTCGTCCGGGGCCTCGCCGGTGATGTTGACGTGCGGATAGTCGGTCCCCCAGACCACGCGCTCCGGTGCGTACGCCACCAGGGACGCGGCGAGCGCCACCGCGTCGGCGTACGGCGGACCCTGCCGGGAGATCCGGTCGACCCCGCTGACCTTCACCCACACCTGCCCGCTGTCGAGCAGCGCGTACAGGCCGCGCAGGGCGGGGCTGTCGCGCCCCGCTGCGAGGTCGACCCGTCCGATGTGGTCGACGACCACCCTGCCGGGCAGCGCGGAGACGACGGGTCCGAGGGCGGGGATGTCCTCGCCCCTGACGTGGAGTTGGGCCGCCCAGCCGAGTCCGTCGACGCGTTCCAGGACCGAGTCGATCTCGGCGCGGGTGGGCGGGGTGCGCAGATGGGGAAGGAAGTTCAGCCGGAAGGCCCGCACTCCGGCGCGGTGCAGTTCCTCGATCTCGGACCGGGTCGTCGACTCGCCGACCAGCGCCACTCCGCGCAGCCGTCCGCCGCCGTGGGCCAGGGCGTCCAGGAGGACAGCGTGGTCGTGGCCGTAGCAGGAGGACTGCACGACCACGGCCCGGCTCAGGCCCAAGTGGGCGTGCAGGGCGCGGAGTTGGTCTTTGGGCGCATCCAAGGGCGTGAACGTGCGGTCCGCGGCGTAGGGGAAGACGTCGGCCGGGCCGAGGATGTGGCAGTGGGCGTCGCAGCTGTCCGGCGGGAGCACCAGGGTCGGGGTGCGCGGGGCGGGATGCGGGGGCGGGCAGCCGGGCGAGGGCACGAACTGCGGTTCGTGGACGGCGGGTTCAGTCACAGCGCGCCGTCATTCCGCCGTCGACGACGATCTCCGTACCGGTGACGAAGCGGGCTTCGTCGGAGGCGAGGAAGAGCGCCGCGTACGCCGTGTCGCGGCCGTCACCCATGAAGCCGAGCGGGATACGGGCCTGCCGTTGGGCGAGGAGTCCAGCCACGTCGCCGTCCGCGCGTTGGTGGGCGAGGCGGGCCTCGACCATCGGGGTGTGCAACTGGCCGGGCACGACGGTGTTCACGCGGATGCCGTCGGGCGCGTACTCGACGGCGGTGACGCGGGACAGCTGGATGACGGCCGCCTTGGCCGCCGCGTAGCCGACCTGGGCGGCCCCGGTCCAGCGCAACCCCGACGCCGAGGCGGTGTTGACGATGGCTCCCCCGCCGCCGCGCCGCATGATCGGGACGGCGTACTTGCAGGCGAGGAAGGCGCTGGTGAGGTTGGTGCGCAGTTGGCTCTCCCAGTCCTCGACACTCAGGTCGACCGCGCCACCCGGTCGCGACCCGCCGACGTTGTTGACGAGGACGTCGATGCGCCCGGCGAGCCGCTCGCACTCCGCGAAGTGGCCCTGGACGGCGGCGGGTTCGGTGACGTCCAGGACCGCCGTGTGCGCGGTGCCGCCCTCGTCCCGAATCTGCCGCGCGGTGATCTCCAGGGACTCCTTGTCCCGGTCGGCGAGGAACACGGTGGCCCCCTCCCGGGCGAAGATCACCGCGGCGGCACGGCCGTTGCCCCAGCCGGGGCCGACGCTGCCGGCGCCACCGATGACGGCGATCCGGCCCGCGAGTCGGCCACGCCGTTGGTCTGGCAGGTCTTGGGTCACGGGGTCTCCCTCGGTCGGATGGCGAAACTGTCGACAGTTCTAGCCATGTGTCGACAGAAAGTAAACATCCAGGCTCTTAATGCCGAGGTATTGCCAATACTGTCGACACACAGTTTGGATGGGCACCATGACCAAACCGCCCGTCTTCACCCCCGAGGAGATCGCCCGCTTCCGCGCCGAGCTGGCGACACGGCGAGCCCCCGGCGCCCACGAGCCCGGCCGCTGGTCGGTGAGCCCGCTCAACCGCCGTACGGACGTGGTGGGTTCACTGCCCCGGACGGTGCGCCTGCGGGACGCGACCCTGCGCTCGGTGGAGACACTCCCGGGCGTCGTCGCCCCACCGGAGGCCAAAGAGGCCTTCCTACGACGGCTGGTGGGCAGCGGAGTGCCCGAGGTCGTGACGGCGGGGCTCGGCGGCCGGGACGCCACCGCGCTGAAGGCCGAGGTCGAACTGGTCAAGGGCGAGAACCCGGACTGCCGGATCGTCTGTCCACTGATGCGCTCACCGGACGACATCGACCGCGCGGCGGCGGCCGGGTACGACGCCGTCCAGGTGTGGGTGCAGGGCTTCGGCGAGACCTCGCTCGTCTACCAACCCCCGGTCTACGGCCGGGCATGGCGGGGCGAGGAGTGGCGCACCCCCGACACCCCCCGCGACCGGGCCGCCGTACTGGCCCGCGCGGTACGGCTGGTCGAGCACGCGCGCGCTCGCGGCCTCGACGTGATCGTGCCGCTGCTGATGGTCTCCTACGCCACGGAGGAGACCCACGAGGAATCGGTCACCGTGCTCGCCGCGGCCGGGGCGCGTGAACTCACCCTGTTCGACGGGCCGGGCGCGATGAGCCCCGAGGCGTACGAGCACCTGGTCCGGCGCACCAAGGCCCTGGCCCCGGAGGTCGAGGTCGGGCTCCATCCGCACAACACCTTCGGCCTGGCCGTCGGTTGTGCCGTCGCCGCGGTCCGCGCGGGCGCGACCGCCGTCGAACTGTCGGTCAACGGCTACTGCGGTGGCCCCGGCAACGCCGACCTCGCGGCGACCGCGCTCGCCTTCGAGGCGCTGTACGGCGTCCACACCGGCATCCGGACCGAACGTCTCACCGAACTCGCCCGCGCCGGAGAGGAACTGACGGGCTATCACCCCTCCTGGAACCACCCGGTGACCGGTACCCACGCCTTCTGCTGGGGCGGCATGGACCTCATCACCCAGGAGACGGAGATCGACCCTCTCCTCCACAACTGCCTGGAGCCGGCCCTGGTCGGCAACGTCCGCGAGGTGCCCTTCACACCGGACAGCGGCCCCTACACGCTGACCGACAAGCTGACCGCGCTGGGTGTCGAACTCGCCCACGCGCAGGTCGACGATGTGCTCGACCGGGCACGGGAGTTGATGGCCCGCGAGGGCAGACTCCTCACCGACGCCGACCTGGCGACACTTGCGCGGGAGGTGCGGTGAGCGAGCGTCTGCGTCTCCTGAATCCGACCGAACTGGACGCCGAGCAGCGAGAGTTGTACGCGGAGATCACCGGTGGCCCGCGTGCGGCGGGTCCACGGCACTTCGACCTCACCGATGCCGACGGACATCTGCGGGGCCCGTTCAACGCGATGCTGCTGAGTCCGGCCCTCGGCGGCGCCCTTCAGGAGCTGGGCTCCGCCGTCCGCTATCGCACCCATCTCACCGATCGGACACGGGAGTTGGCGATCCTGGTCGTGGCCCACGCCTGGGACAGCGACTTCGAACGCCACGCACACGAACGTGTCGGCGCCGCCGCGGGCCTGACGCCGGACGAACTGCTGGCCCTGCGCGAGGGCCGCGACCCGAAACTCACCGACCTCGCAGAACAGGCGGCCTGGTCCTTCACTTACGCGCTGGCCAGCCAGCGTGGTGCCCTCAACGAGCACCAGTACGACAGCGCGCGCTCGGCCTTGGGCGAGCGCGCGCTCTTCGAACTGTCCACCCTGGTGGGCTATTACAGCGCGCTGGCTCTCCAGCTACGACTGTTCGACGTGACGGCGCGAACACCTTGACCGTCCGGGCCTTTTGAACGTCAGAGCCAGCGGCGGAACGGCTCCTGGAACACCACCAGGTTCGGGCGCTTTCGACCAACAACCGTTTCCGCGAGGGTCGTCACGGAGAAGCGCGAGGCCAGGAGCGGCCAGGCGATCACGACCGTCGCAAGGGCGACCATGATCGGGTACTCCGTGATGAGCTGGTCCGCGCTCCAGTACGTCAGCAGGGTGAAGACGGACGCCAGGGACGCGGGCAGCGAGAGAATCCCCAGGACGAGGACGACGCCCAGAGACGTCTCCAGAAGGGGCATCGCGAAGCCGAAGAAATGCGGCCATTCCGCGAGGACGGAATCCGAGAAGCTTTTGAAGAATCCCGGAACCCTGCTGTTCGACTTCGCGCTGTTCGCCACCAGCAGGATGTCCGCCGCGCCGAAATGCGCCCGGTATTTCAGCGTCCCCTCATGGAGCCACAGGACTCCCAGGGTGACTCTGAGCGCGCCGGCGAGGGCCGCCGCGCTCAGAGTCAGACGCGAGGCGGGCGTCTTCATGACAGTTTCGCGGCACCGAATACCGCCTTCGCCTTGTCGCAGTGGATGACCACGGTGCTGTAGGCGGACGTGTCGACGCCGTTGAGCGCGAACGTCTGGGACTTCTCGTCGTACTTGACGGCTCCGAGCTGCTTACCGGCGGACACGGCAGCTTCATCCGTGCCGTTCGTGAGGTATACATGCAGGTCAGGGCCCTCATCGGAGGAGAAGCCCGACAGCGTGACGGCCGAACCGCTCACCTGCGCGGAGCCGGACACCTTCTTGCCGTTGAGCCCCGCGAACATACCCGTCTTGTCCGCCGCCTGAGCCGCAGGCTGCGAGGCCGACATGGAGGCCGCCGCCTTCGAGGTGGAGTCGCTGTTGTCAGACCCGCCGCACGCCGTGAGCGTGAAGGAAATCGCAACGAGAGCCACGCCGGCAAACCCGATTTTCCGCATGCCAAATCTTCCTCTGCTTGGTTCCATTGGAATCGGCGGCAATATGAACGGGCCGCCGCCGACGGAACCAACCTACCTACGGAAAGCGGGAAGATACCCGGTCGCCAGGGGGACGTAATAAATGCATCACATTTACCGAGACGAACGGGGCGGTTCCTCCCCCACCGGATTCTCGCCAGGTCCTCCACCCAGTCCGCCGCGCCAGCGCAACGCCGGGCCGGCGGGCAGCGGCGGCGCCCCGTCCGGCTGAGTGCGCATACCGTCCAGTAGCAGTCGCAGGTAGCGCCGCCAGAGGTCGGGCTCTCCGGTCTGGTCGGTGACCGCGGCCACCATCAACTGGATCATCGGGAGATCCAGTTGCTCCACGTCGGGGCGCAGCGACCCCTGCTCCTTGGCGCGCGCGATCAGCGGATCGACCAGGGGCTTGATCCGCCGGGCGACGAGAGCGTGCCGCTGGGCGGCCTTGCCGGTGCCGAGCATGACCTCGCGCAACCCCCGGTCGTGCGCCTGGAGTTCGCACACCTTCTCCAGGCTGTACGCCAGTCCGTGCCACGGGTCGGGATCGGCGGCGGCCTCCCGGGCGGACGCCTCGACCTGGTCGATCATGTCCTCGAAGACCGCGTCGACCAGCTCTTCCTTGTTGGCGAAGTGCCGGTAGGCCGTCCCCACACCGAGCCCCGCGTGCCGGGCGACGTCGTCGAGGGTCGCGGCCAGGCCCCGGTCGCGGAACACCTCGCGGGCGGCGACCATCAGACGACGGCGGTTCAGCTCGGCATCGCGCCGCAGCGGCGGCCTGCCGGGTTCAGCGAGCTCCGCCATGCCAGTCGTCTCGCCTTCCGAATGATGCCGAATCGTGCAGCTCATCGTACTGCCGTCGACCACGCACCCCTTGATCAGGCTCGATCCCGGTGCGGCGCCCCGCCGGACCTAAACGGAGATGCAATCTCCGTTTCATGTTACGGTGGCCAGACGAACCGGAGATTGCATCTCCGTTTGCCACTTCGTATCAGCGGGAGAAGAAGACATGCACGGAGAGAACGCGGTATCCCAGGAGAAGGCACGGGCAGGCCGGCGGAGGGGCGGCGCCGCCGTCACGATCTCCCTCGTGGCGGGGCTGGCCCTGGTCGCCTGTTCCTCGGGCACCAACAGCTCGTCCACCGACGCATCCAGCACCAGCGCCCGCGCCAAGACGGCCGCCTGCCCGTCGGGCACCACCGCGGCCGGCGCCGGAACGCCCACCGCAATGCCGTCGGGCAACGCGGGCGGCATCCCCGTGGCCAAGACCATCAAGAAGACGGACACCAGCACCAGCACCGTGATCAACCCCACCGGTGCGCAGATCCAGTGCGCCACTTCCGGAATCACGACGACCCACGACATCACGTACTCCTCGCCGACCACCAACGGCAAGAAGAGCGACCTGAAGCTGGACATCCAGGTGCCCACGTCCACGTCGGGCAAGAAGCCGCTGGTCATCTACCTGACCGGCGGCGGCTTCGTCATGGCGGACCGCACGGCCAACCTGAGTCAGCGCACCTACGTGGCCGACCAGGGCTATGTCGTGGCCAGCCTCCAGTACCGGACCACCAAGGACGGCGCCACGTACAAGGACGCCGTCGCCGATGTGAAGTCCGCGATCCGCTACCTCCGCGCCAACGCGGACAAGTACTCCATCGACGCCGACCAGGTCGCCGTGTGGGGACAGTCCGCGGGCGGCTACCTGGCCGCGATGACCGGCACCACCAACGGGGAGAAGTCCTTCGACGTCGGCGACAACCTGGATCAGAGCAGTGAAGTACAGGGCGTCGTCGACGAGTTCGGCCCGGCCGACCTGTCCCAGCTGGCGGCCGACTACGACACGGCGGCACAGAAGGCCAACTACGCGGCGGGCAACAGCGCCGCCCAATGGGTCTACGGCCCCGGTACCAAGAAGTCGGTCGCGGACCGCACCAGCGAGGTCGCCGCCGCCGACCCCAGCACGCACATCAGCTCCAGGACCGCGCCCTTCGTCCTGTTCCACGGCAGTGCCGACAACCTGGTCTCACCGAGCGAGACCCTGAACCTGCACACAGCGCTGCGCGCCAAGGGAATCAGCAGCACCCGCTACGTCCTCACCGGCGCCGGCCACGGAGACCTGTCCTTCACCGGTGACACCTCGGCCGTCCTGCCCTGGTCCACGCAGGAGACGATGGGGCACGTCGTCGACTTCCTGCGCCAGCACCTCAAGTAGCCGTGCCAGCCCATGGGTTGGGCCGGGTCGGTCCGCCGTTTCCGAACCCTCTCCCGAAACCGGTCACGGTTCGTCACTCAGTGTGCGGACGGGCGGCCATATCTGACACAGTGGCCCTTCCTCCACAGATCAGGGGCGTACCGTGTCCAACTCCGTATTTACGCCACCAGGTCAGCCGTCGTGGGCCGCCGGACCACCGCCCAAGAAGAAGCGCAATTGGAAGCTCATCGGCGGAGTCACCGCGGGCATTCTCGTCATCGGCGGCATCGGATCCGCCTGCAAGAACAACACCACCGGAGGCAGCAGCACCTCAGCCACCGCCGGTGAGAGCAGCAACGCCAAGACCGGCAGCAAGAGCGGGACGGTCCCCGAATTCGTCGGCATGGGGCTTCAATCCGCCCAGGACGCCGCCCAGAAGCAAGGCTTCTACAGCCTCAAGTCCCACGACGCACTCGGCCGGGACCGCCACCAGATCCTCGACCGGGACTGGAAGGTCTGTTCCCAGAACGTGAAGGCCGGCACGACCGCGTCCACGGACACCGCACTCGACTTCGGCGCGGTGAAGCTCAAGGAGACCTGCCCGGCGAAGGACCAGTCCGCCCCCACACAGGCCGGCGGAACGATGCCGGACTTCAAGGGCAAGTCCGTGAACACCGCTCGCGACGCGCTCGACTCCGGTACGTCGATCACGGTCAAGGACGCATCGGGTAAAGGGCGTTACGTACTGGTGGAGTCGAACTGGCAGGTGTGTTCGCAGAAGCCGTCGGCCGGGACGAAGCTGAGCGGGCAGCCGGTGGAGTTCTCCGCGGTGAAGTTCGGGGAGTCCTGTCCGTAGCACCGGCCGACGCGGTCAACAAGCGAGTGCCGTCAACGTCCGCATACATCACGCAGAGGTACGCGGGTGGGCACGACCATCACGCGGAGGTACGCGGGTGGGCACGACCCTGCACCACATGCATCGCCATGCTCGCCAGCGTGCTCATCCGGCGCTTGCGGAGGTCCAGAACGGGTGTCGTGACCGAAACGCCTTGGGACGCCAGCAGGTTCATCAGCGCCCAGATGATGTCGGGGCGTCCCGTCACCGGGATCTCCCGCCCGTCCGGGGCGATGACCGTGGCCGTGGAGACGCCCGCGAGGAGGTTGGTGCGGGCCCAGTCGACCACGTAGGAGAGGCCGTTCGGGCTGACGGTGAGGACGACCTCCTTGGTGCGGTGCAGGACTGTCAGGTAGTTCATCGGTACCGTCAGTCGCCGTGCGCCGTCGAACGGGGGTGTGCCGTCCGCCGGTTGGATGCGCAGGACCGTGTCGAGGACGGGGCCGTGGTCCTGGAAGGTGGTCCTGGGGCGCATCTCCAGGAAGCGGGCGCGCACCAGCACTCCACCGCGGCGCGACCATCGGCGGCCGACCTCGCCGAACGCGGGCTTCTCGCCCGGGAGTTGGTCGGCGAGCCATCGGGCCTCCTCGCCCGGTTCGCTCACCGGTGCCTGTGCCTCGGGGAAGGTGCGGTCGCGGTCGGCCAGGGCGGCGTACCGTGCCGCCGTGTGCGGGTCCAGGTGCCGGAGGTCGATGGTGTCGCCGGTCATCTTGGTGCCTCCGATCTCCCGTGAGATCCGCATCTGTTGGAGCTGACGGCCCGGGCGCCGGGTCGCGTCGGACAGTCGGCCTTCGAGGTCGATCACCCGGCAGGTTCTCGTGCCCGCGAGCAGGGTGCTGCCTGACCACACGGGAGTGACCTTTCGCCCGGATCCCGGCGTGGCCGGATCGACGAGGACGGCCAGACGGCCCGCCGTGATCGCCGACAGGCACAGGGACGGCACCCGCCACTCGCCCGCGGCCTCGAACTCGGCGGCACCATCGGATTCGTCGTCGTGCACCCGCACCCTCAACCTGATCAGCGGCGTGAACTCGTCAGGGGTGTAGTCCCCGAAGTGGGTGGTGAAGGTCGCCTCGCCGTCGGGGCTGTAGCGGACCAACGACGCCTCCAGTACGTCTGCCCGCGCCAACTGCGCCTGCGCCGAACCTTGTCGGGACCCGGGCGTCCACATCACGAACGAGTCGTCCCCGTACGGGATCCGCTCGCCCTTGACGCGGTCCCTGCGTGTGATGCGGGGAAACTCCTGTCGCGTACTTGTGAATGCCACGACGGGAATCATGGCCGTGCCGACCAGCCCGAAGCCGATCAGCCCCGCCGGCCAGCCCCAGCCGGGATCCTCGCTCCAGGCGGAACACCCGACCAGGAGGAAGAACGGCGCCGCCGAGCAACAGAGCGCCGCGAACAGCAGATTGCCCACGAACACACCGGTATGGCTGCGCATTTGGTCCTCCTCCATGCACGTGATCACCTCTACAACTCGACGCGATACCGGCCGCCGGACAATCAGGCCGGTGATCTCCGCAGTGGCCGGGACCCCGACGGCGTCGAGCCGCCGGTTCCCCTTCCGGCCGGCATCCGAGACCGGCGGCCGACTCCGCTCCAACCGCTCCGCCGGGGCCTCCAGGCCGGCGCGGCGATACAGCGGAGCCCGCGTCACGGTGCCACGCCGTCCCCGGCGTAGAGGTAGGTGCCCGGGTGGGCGGGGTCGGCCACCAGCAGGACCTGGTCGCCGGTGCGGGGTATCCGCAGCTTGGAGACGATGGTGTGGAGGGTGATCCGGTCGGTGCTCCCGGTCGGCTGCACGACCAGGTCGACGACCGGGTCGTGGTTGACCAGTTGGCCGGTGTCGCTGATCGACACGACAACGGCGGTCGTGGTCGGCGCTCCGGCGGCGAGCAACTGCTGTACGCCGAGGCCCGAGTTGTACGCGCCGACCGACTGCTGGACTCTGGCGAAGTCCTCGTTGCCGAGGAACGCGCGGGTGGTTCGGCCGTAGAAGCCCTTGCCGCTGGCCACTTGGCCCGCGATCTCGGCGGCCCGCTCCTCGCGGCTCTTGCGTCGCTTCCCGAAGATTCCCATGACGGCTGCTCCTTCTGTTTTTCGTGCTGGGCCTTTCCGCCTCTCGGGGTGGACGCTAGGTGGCCCGGGTCGCCTACCGATCCCAGGTTCGCCCGCCCGAACTCGGACGACGTACGCTCCTGACATGCCGTTTCCGAGTCAGCCGACGGGCGAGCGCCGACCGCGCGCCATGGTCATCGACCATGCGTGGCGTGGCCTCGGGCCCGGGCTGGAATCGCTCAGCGGGCCCGGTGGCGCCCCGCTGACCCGGACGGTCAAACTGATCGTGCTGCCGCTGATCGTCAGGCCGACGTTGCACCCCGAACTCGCGGTGGACTTCCTCGGGCCGGAGCAGGCCGAGCAACTCGACGCACTCATACGGGAGTCCGGTGCGCGGCTCCAGGCCACGGCACAGTGGTTCACCCTGCTCAAACGGACCCGCCGCGCGCTGGGCATCGTGGCGGGCAACCCCCAGGACCTGTACTTCCAGCGGTGCTTCGAACTGGCCGCCGAACATGGAGCACCCTCGGCCGATACGGATTCGGTCGCGGGCGCGCTGGCCAGGGCCGTCGTCGAGGACGTGGCGGACGCGGACGGCGGCCGTACGGTGGACGCGCTGAAGCGGTATCTTGCCGATCCCGCCCAACAAGCCCTGCTCGACAGGGAGTTGAGCACCCTGTGGACCGGTCGTCAGTCGGCTCCGGCCTCCGATACAGCAGCCGCTGCGGTCGCGCTCGCGACCGAGGTACTGGAGGCCTACGGCGGGGCGGAGGGACCACGGAATGCATCGTCGTACGTGGACATGGTCGCGGCGGGACACGGTGATCTGCTCGGCCGGGTCCTGTGGGCGCACGCGAGCGGGGTGTGGGGCCGTGACGATCTACCGGCTCATCTCGGGCTGACGGAGCGGGAGTTGCCGCCGCGTCCGCAGGTCGGCCGGGGTGCTTCGACGGCCACGCTGCCCGCGCCGCTGGACCGGACGCTCTTCGAGCGGCTCTTCGTCGTGCTGCAGTCGTCGGCTCGGCGCGAGGAGTTGCCGACGGTGCCGGAACTCGTCGGGCGGGAGGTCGGCCGCAGTTGCGCTCCGCTCGGGCTGTACGACGAGAGCCTGCGCGTGGCCGTTGTGCTCGGTGGCCGACTCGCGGTCGGCCTCGACCCGTTGGGCACCGGGGACTCCGCACCGGGGCGGACTGCTGCCCACCGCGCGATCAACAGCCGTTGGCGACGGGAGGCTTCGGTCCTTCGCGCCCGCCGGATGACCGTCTCACCCCGTCCCGATCCGGACGGCGGTGTGCTGGGCGCCCTCGCCCAGGATCTCCGTACGCCGTGGGCCGCCTACATGCGACGGCTGTGGGTGCGGTTGCACGGGCGGGACGTGCGCGACGCGCCGCTGCCGGACGCCGCGTCGGCCTGGGCGGTGCTCGACGGGGTCGCCCGCTCGGTGATGATGGACCACCGGGCCAGGGTCCGGTCGGCGCTGCGCACGCTGTCGGCCGCACCTGCCGTGCCGGAAGCGGCCGAGTCGAGGAGCGCGTGATGGCGCCGGGCCCCATGGATGCCCATGTCGGGCGGGGCGACGACGGCACGATCCGAATCGCCGCCGGTCCTGCCGCCTCTCATGACTTCACCCGTGCGGTTCTCGAGGTCGCGGGAGCGGTGCTGGCCTGGAACGTCCTCGGGGCCCCGGGGCCGCCGGTCGCGGAGATACATGACGCGGCGCGGGCGCAGCAGTGGCTGTGGGCGGTCTACGGCGAACGCACCGCCGCTACCGTGCACGCCTGCGCGGCAGGCGAGTTGGCCGAGGTACGAGTACCGGCGGACATGACCGCGCTCGCGAGCAGCGCCGTCCGGCTCGGCTTCGGGCACTGGGCGGCGCGCTGGTGGCCGGCGTCGCACCTGGACGGGATACCCGCGCTCGAACCGGACGTGATCGGGCTGGAGTTGGCCGCGCTCACGCATGAGTGCCAGCAGTTGTTCGACGCCGAAGGTGATCAACCCGACGACTGCGTGGCCGAGTTGATCGAGGAGCACCAACTCGCCCTGGACCAGCTGATCCAGTGGTGGCACGCCACACCGCCGTCGACGGACACGGCACGGCGTCTGGAGAGCGTTCTGCGATCGGTCGACGACGCGGCGGACACAGCCGGGTTGGACGGGCAGGCACTGCGCCGCCTTCGGTCGTCCCTGGATCGGCCCCGGCCGGACGGCACTCCGGTCGATCCCGCCTCGCTGTTCGTACGAGACCGTGACTACGCCCTTGCCGCGGGCGAACCGCTCGTAGCGGGCGGCCGGGTGATCGCGCGGGGTTCGGGGACCAACGACTGGCGCCGCTACCCGCCCGGCTTCGTCGACGCCTCCGAGACCGCGGTGTCCTGGACCGCCCGCGCACTCGGCGCACGCCGACAGATCGAGGTCGAAGTCGTCGCGCACCTCGCGGCACCCGCCACCGGCGCGCCGCTTCTCGTCGCGGAGGTCGAGGTCGACGGCGGCCACCTGAGTCGGGTGCCCCTCGCCCGGCGGGACGACCTGTGGAGCGGCCGGGCGGACCTGGAATTGCCGGACGCCGGGAGGACGCAGCCGCGTATAGAGATTGGTGTGCTGCTGCCCGGCTTCGACCCGGGGCCGGGTCCCGAAGCCGGCGCCGACCGCGACGCGATACGCGCGCTGGTCCGACGACGACTCGCGACGGCGGCACAGCCATTCGCGCACAACACATCACCGTACGAAGGAACTTCGGGACCGTTCCTCGCCGAGCTCACCGCCTCCACCACCGACGAGGACTACTGACGGATGCAGGATGAGAACGGTGTGGTGACACCGCTGTACGGAGAGCCGTTCGACAGCGGTCTGGCTCTGGCCGAGGAACATCAACTGGCCGCCGACATCGGCGCCGCAGTCGCCGTCTACGAGGAGTTGCTCACCCTCGCCGAGTCCCTAGAGGACTCCCCCGACGTACGGTTCCTGCGCGCGCACCTGCTGGCGAACATCGCGAGTGTCCAGCTCGTCGCCACGGACCTGGCCGCCGCGGAGGACGCCAACCGGCATTCCCATGCCCTGCTCGACGGCATCGCGTCGGCGCCGATGGGGCCGCGCGGCCGTCAGCTGTGGCTGGAGATGGTGCTGCGGACGCTGATCGCCAGGGCCGATCTGCTACGCCGTACCGGACGTCTCGACGAGGCACTGGCTTGTCTGGACGAGGCGGCGGTCAGGCTGCCCGAGTTCGACGACCCCGACGGGCTGCGTGCCTCCGAACTCGGCCTGAACCGGGTGCATTTGCTCATGGACAGGAGTGAGTGGGGAGCCGCCGAGGAGCAGGCATCGGGGCTCCTGTCCACCACGCCGGAGACGGCGGTGGAGACCATCCCTCGGCTGCTGGTCGCTCTGGGTCTGATCTGCTCCTCGACCGGGCGGTTCGACGCGGCCGAGGACTACTTCGCCCGAGCGGAGGACCGCTTCAGGGCGACAGGTGACACCGGACAACAGCGATTGCTGCTCGCGCACCGGGCGTACACCGCGATGCACCGGGGTGAACTCGACCTGGCGGAGCGGTTGTTCGCGGAGGCGTCGGCGTTCTTCGAACAGCAGCGGCGGTTCGGCGACCTGGCGGTCTGCGAACAGGCCCGCGCCTTTCTCGCCGGTCGGCGCGGCGACGCCGCCGGCGCGGAGGATCTGGTGGCGGCGAGCCTGGCCCGCTTCGAGCGGCTCGGTGCCTCGATCGCCGCCGCCGACACGATGCTGCTGGGTGCCCAACACGCCTACGACCGGGGCGACATCGACGAGATGAAGCGGTTGGCCCAGGCGGCGCGGGACGTGTACCAGGAGCGGGAGGTGTACGAGCGGTGCGCGCAGGTCGATCTCATGCTCGCGCGCACCCTTGAGGACAACTTGAACCGGACGGACCACGGCGACCGCGAGCGGGAGTCCATCGACAACGCGCTCTCCCTCGCCCTGCCCTCCGCGCTGGCCCTGGAGGCTGCGCGCTTCGACTTCGCCACCGCCCACGCGCGCAGCCAGTGGCTGGAACTGGCGGACGACGCCATGCAGTTGGTCTTCCGCCTCGCGATCCGCCGGCAGGACCAGGGCCTTCTCTTCGAACTGGCCGAACACCGTTGCGCGGGCGCCTCGTTGGCCCTGGATCGCACCCCGCCCTCCAGGCCGGTCGAAGACCCGGACCCCGCGTCGGTCTTCCCCAGTGCGGCCATGAAGTCGCACGGGCACTACGAGAACACGGATGGCGCGCTGACGCTCGGCGGTGTCGCGGCGGAGGCCGCCGCCTCGGTCGGCCTGCGGGTCGCGCCACCGCCGAAGGTACGGATGTCCGCGCAGTCGGGTCCAGGCCGTGTCGCGCTCCAGGAGTACATCGCGGCGGCCGAGTTCCGCTATCACCGGCCGATCGTGCACGACGAGGAAGTGCCGTTCTGGATCACCGACGACCTGACGAGCCGCCCGGTGGTGCAGATCCGACTGGCCGACGCCGGCGACCTGTTCATGACCTGGACCTGGGCCGGCGGGGCTCGGGGCTTCGGCACCGGACAGGGGCCCGCCGCCGAAGTCGACCAGGCGGTACGGGCGTTGGCCGACGCGCTGCCGGGCGCGGGCGACGGGGCGGAGGGGATGCAGCGGGCGTTCGACTCGGGCGCGCTGGCCGAGCACGGGAGCGAGCGCCGGCTCGCGCGGCTGCTGGCCGAGGCGCTGTGGCCCGAAGGGCTGACGGCACAGATACGCCAGGTGTCGGAGCGGGCGGGCCGTCCGCTGGTACGGATCCAGCCGTCGCCCCGGGTCGCCCAAGTCCCCTGGGAACTCCTTGCAGTTGACGACGACGATGTCCGGCTCATCGACCTGGCGGACGTCGTGACCACCGCGCCGGCGTCACTGCGGCCACGAAACCCGGCGCCCGCGACAGCACAGGACACCGACACCGGCCCGGTCGTACTCGTCCTCGATCCCCGAGTCCCCGGATTCCGCGCCGACTCCCCCCTCGGCTCGGTCCTGGGACCGCCCGGCTCCGACCCGGAACTGCTCTCACTCGTCCGGCGCCGCCTCGACGCGGGCGCCGTCGTACCGTCCGTCGCCACCCCTGTGGAAGCCTTCCGCCGCACCGACCTGGACCGGGACTGGCTGAGTGGTGTGCTCCGCAAGGGCGCCCGCAGGCTGATGTACGTCGGGCATGTGAGCGGTGCGCCGGTCGAGGGCGGCCAGAGCGAGGACGGCACCCTGCACCTGAGCTGCGACGCAGGGACCGTGGGCCTGGCCGAGCCGCTCCGCACCCACCGCCCGCTGTCGGCCAAGGACCTCTTGCTGGGCTCGCTCCCGCTGCGCGCCGACGGCGAGCCGGGCGCGCGGATCTGGCCCGCGCCGGCCCGAGTCGCCCTCATCGGCTGCGAGAGCGGCGGCGATCTACGGTTCGCCGAGTCGTTCGGCCTGGCGACGGCGATGCTCCACAACGGTGCCGAGTTGGTCACCGCCACCCGCTGGGCGCTGCCGACCAGCTTCGCCTTCCACCGACTGGCCCAACTGCCCGAGTCCGTACGCCCGTTGACGGAGGCGATCATCGCCGTCGACACGGCTCACGAGGACGTCGACCCCGTGCGGAGCCTCGGCGGCTGGCAACGCGAGCAGCTCGACCGCTGGCGCGCGGACGGCCGTATCGAGCACTCACCCCTGTTGTGGGCCGCCATGACCTGCATCGTGGTGTGACGGGTCAGAGCCGCACGATGATCAGGGCGGTGTCGTCGGTGGCGCCCCCGTGTGGAAGCAGTTCGAGGAGTACGGCGTCCGCGAGGGCTTCGGGGTCGGTGTTCCGGTGGCGGACCAGGGAGTCGGCGAGGCGGGCCAGGCCCTTGTCGATGTCCTCGCGGCGGCGTTCGATCAGGCCGTCGGTGTAGAGGACCAGGGTGGAGCCGCGGGAGAAAGTGGTGTGGGCCTGTGGTCTGGGCATCGGGTCGGGACGGGCGTCGAGCGGTGGGTCGGTGGCCCGGTCAAGGAACTCCACGCGGCCGTCGGGATGGACCAGGACGGGCGGTGGGTGTCCGGCGCTGCTGTAGGTGATGGTGTGGTGATCGAAGTCGACGAAGGTCGTGACCACGGTGGCGGATTCGGCGCCGTCGACGACGTTGGCGTAGCGGCCGAGGACGTCGAGGGCCTGGGCCGGGCCGTCCGCGACCCGGGAGGTGGCGCTCAGAGCGCTGCGCAGCTGGCCCATGACGCCGGCGGCGGCCAGGCCGTGGCCGACGATGTCGCCGACGGAGACGCCGATACGGTTGCCGCCGACCAGGTCGACGACGTCGTACCAGTCGCCGCACACGTTCAGGGAGCCGACCGCGGGCCGGTAGCGCACGGCGATCCGGTGGTGGCTCGCACCCTGGCGGCGGGTCGGCAGCATCGCGTCCTGGAGGGCCAGGGCGACCTCGCGCTCGCGGGCGTGGGCGCTGCGCAGGCGTTCGTTGACCTCCTGCAGTTCGCGGGCGCGGGTGTACAGCTCGGCCTCCAGGACCCGGGTGCGGCTACCGCCGGAGGTGCCGCGGGCCCGGATGAGTTCGGTGACCTCCTCGACCCGGTGGACGAGGAGCACGACCTTGCCGTCCTCGTCGAGCACGGGGGCGTTGACCGGGCTCCAGTAGCGCTCGTCCCACTTTCCGGGGCAGGTCGTCGACTCGACGTCGTAGCGCTGGAGGGCCATGGTGTCGCGTTCGCCCGTGGCCACGACGCGCCGGAGTGAGGTCTCCAGGTTGCGCATGCCGGTGGCGGCGTGGTCGTTCGGGTTGTCGGGGAAGACGTCGAAGAGGAAACGGCCGACGACCTGCTCGCGGGTGCGGCCGGACATACGCAGGAATTCCTCGTTGGCGTCCGCGTACACCAGGTCGGGTGTCAGCAGGGCCACCATGCCGGGCAGCCCCTGGAACACCGCCGCGTAGTCGATCGCCGTGTCCGTCATGGCCCTGCCACCAATCACCGCTATCACACCATTTTCCCACGATATAAGCAGACCGGGTGGGCCTCAGGAGGCACTTTGTGTTCCCCCGGTCACTCAGTGGCACCGGGTGGATAAGGTGCCCCGGGTGACAACGCCCTCCTCCCCCACCCGGCTGATCGTGCTGCGCGGCAACAGCGCCTCCGGCAAGAGCTCGGTGGCCACCGGTCTGCGTGAGCGGTACGGCCGCGGTATCGCGCTGGTCCGCCAGGACGTCCTGCGCCGCGAGGTGCTGCGCGAGCGCGACATCCCCGGCGGCGCGAACATCGGCCTGATCGACCTGACCGTCCGGCACGCGATGGCGCACGGCTTCCACACCGTGCTAGAAGGTCTCCTCTACGTCGCCCATTACGGCGAGATGCTGGCCGGTCTGCTCGCCGACTTCCCTGGCCGCACACACTGCTACTACCTCGACGTGCCGTTCGAGGAGACCCTGGCCCGGCACGCCACGAAGCCCATCGCGGACGAGGTTACGGAGGACCAACTCCGGGACTGGTACCGGCCGTTGGACGTGCTGCCCGGCGGTGTCGAGACCGTGGTCCCGGCGACGAGCCCGCTGGAGGAGACGGTCGAGCGTGTGCTGCGCGAGTCCGGCCTGTGTCCTTCGGTCAGGGCTCGTTGACCAGTCGTACGATGGTCCCGTGATCGAGAGCGAGACTCCGGGTGCGGCGGTGGCCCGGCTCACCGGGTGCGCGGTGACCGGTGAGCGTCCGCTGTCCGGGGCGGTCACCGAAGTCGCGCTCGACGGTGGGCAGTTGGTGATCGTCAAGGGCGATGCGGCGCCCGGCGCGGTGCGGGCCGAGGCGGCGGGGCTGCGCTGGCTGTCCGACGCCGGTACGGTCCGCGTACCCGCCGTGCGCGGGGTGGACGAACGCTGGCTGGTCACCGATCACGTCCGCACCGGCGCGCCGAGTGCGCGAGCGGCGGTGCGGTTCGGCCGTGACCTGGCCGCCCTCCACGCCTCCGGCGCACCGGCGTTCGGTGCTCCCCCGCCCGGCGGTCCCCCGGACGCGTACATCGGGCTCGCCCCGATGCGCAACGTGCCCGGCACCGACTGGCCCAACTGGTATGCCGACCAACGGGTGTTGCCGTATCTGCGCCGTGCGGTCGACGCGGGCACGGTGCGCGCCGACGAGGCGACGGTGGTGGAACAGGTCTGCGAGCGGCTGCCCGAACTGGCCGGGCCCGCCGAGCCACCCGCCCGGCTGCACGGCGATCTGTGGAACGGCAACGTGCTGTGGAGCACCGACGGACACGTGTGGCTCATCGACCCGGCCGCGCACGGCGGCCACCGGGAGACCGACCTGGCCATGCTGCACCTCTTCGGCTGCCCGCACCTGTCCGAGGTACTGGACGGCTACCGGGAGGCCGCACCGCTCGCCCCCGGCTGGGCCGACCGCATCGGGCTGCACCAGTTGTTTCCGCTGCTGGTGCACGTGGTGCTGTTCGGGCGTGGCTATGTCGAGCAGGCGTTGTCGGTGGCGCGGGCGGCCCTGGCCGAGTGACACCGGGCGAGGCCGCCCGTCACGACAGTCCAGGTCAGACGCTGCCGGCCCACGCGGTGCCGTTCGGCCGCGACCATGCCGAGCAGACACTGTCGGTGACGCGGGCCATCCTCGCCGAGTGGCACCGGGCGAGGCCGCCCGTCACCACGGTCCAGGTCGGATGCCGCCGGCCCACGTGGTGCCGTTCGGCCCGGCTTCGCCGAACAGACCATCTCAGCCGCGCGGACGGCCCCCGCCGAATGACATCGACCGGGGCTGCCTATCACGGCGGTCCCGGTCCGGCGCCGCTGGTACACATGGTGGTGTTCCGAGCGGACCATCTCGGCCGCGCAGGCGGCCCCGGCCGGATGACACCGGCCAGGGCCGCCCGTCACGACCGTCCGGTCAGACGTGCGGCCTACGGCCCCGCTCCTGGTGCGGGAACTTCTGGTCCGCGCCCGGCAGCGTGGGCTTCGGCAGCGTTGCCACTTCCTCCTTCGCCTTCTCCAGCTGCTGCGCCGTGTCGTCGGGCAGCCTGGGCGAGCGCGGGCGGGCGTCGCGGAAGCGGAACGCGGTGGTGAAGTCGCCGAAGGTCTCACGGCGCCAGTCGCTGACGTTCGGCTCCTCGACCCCGGTGAAGCGCTCCAGGAACTGCAGCGCCGAGGTGTGGTCGAAGGCCTCCGAGGCGACCCAACCGCCTACGGTCCAGGGCGAGATGATGATGGCGGGGACGCGGAAGCCGCCGCCGATCGGCAGGCCCTGAATGAACTCGTCCTTCGTGCCGGCGGGCGGGGTCGGCGGTACGACGTGGTCGAACAGGCCGTCGTTCTCGTCGTAGTTGAGGATGAACGCGGTCTTGCGCCACACCTTCGGGTTGGACGCGATCGCCTCGATCTTCGACGCCACGTAGTCGGCACCGGCGGCCGGGAGGTAGTCCGGGTGCTCCGACTGGTAGCTCGTGGGGCAGATCCACGACACCGTCGGCAGCCGGTCGTTGCGGGCGTCGTCCTCGAACGTGCCGTGCGGCTGCGGGCGTACGCCCCGCTCGTACAGGTCGGAGCCGGGCTGGGCGTTCTTGAACGAGGCGAACTGCTCCAGCATGTTGGTGCCGTAGTCGTCCTCCTCCTGGTACACCTTCCAGCTGACGCCGGCGTTCTGGAGGCGTTCCGCGTACGTCGTCCAGCGGTACGGCGTCGGTGCGACGTTGCTGATGATCGGGCCGCCCTGGGTGCCGCCCGGGTCGATCGAACCGGTCATCCACATCAGCCGGTTGGGCCAGGTCGGCCCGAAGACCGAACAGAAGTAGTTGTCGCAGATGGTGAAGGTCTCGGCGAGCGCGAACTGGAACGGGATGTCCTCGCGCGTGTAATAGCCCATGACGTAGGGGCCGTTGACGCCGTCGGCCTTGCGGTGGGCGGGCAGCCACTGATCCATCTTGCCGTTGTTCCAGGCCTGGTGCTGCACCGACCAGGCGTGGCTGGTGGACGGGATGGCCTGCGCGCTGGAGGTGTGGGTGTCGAGGTGGAACGGGAGGAGGTAGCCCTTCGGGTTCACGGCGTCCGGCTGGTAGAAGACGCTGCGCCCGGTGTCGAGTTTGCGTGCGTGCGGGTCGGCGAAGCCGCGGACTCCGGAGAGGGTGCCGAAGTAGTGGTCGAACGACCGGTTCTCCTGCATCAGCATGACGACGTGTTCGATGTCGCGCAGCGAGCCGTTCTTCGGCGGCTCGGCGGCGACGGCTTTCTGGACGCTCGGCGGGAGGAGGGAGAGTGCCGCGGCACCGCCCAGTGCGCCCGCGGCCGAACCCAGGAGTCTACGACGTGTCAACTCGGCCATGATTGCCCCTTCTTGAAGGCTCTTCGAGTGATCTCGTGGACCAGACCTCGGATCACTCTCCGCCCGTCCCGGTAGGGGGCGTCAGGGGCATGCGGTGAATTTGCGGCCAACGTGCGGAAAGGGGTTGGCCAAGCCGTGACCGGCAACAGCCGTGCGTTGCCGGGGTGTTGCCAAAGCTTGATCGCCGGATGGCTGTTACATGAGTCGCGCGGCGGCCGTCTCGTGCAGCAGGTCCAGCACGCCACGGAGATCCGGATGCCTGGCGGTGCCCGCCCGGCTGACGGTGAACACGGTGCGGGTCACGGGCTGCAGCAGGGGGTGCGGGCTGAGCGGCGCGGAGGTCTCCCCGAGGGCCATGCGAGGCACGAGCGCCGCGCCCGCACCGGCCCCGACCAGGGCGGTGAGCACGGCGAAGTCACTGCTGCGGGCGCGGATGTCGGGCACGAACCCGGCCGCGCCGCAGGCCCGTTGGATCATCTCGTAGCAGGAGGTCTCCTGGCCCGGGGTCAGCCACGGCAGATGCGCGAGCCGTGACAGATCGGCGGGCTGTCCGGCCGCGAGACCGAGTCGGTCCGCCTCGTCGGGGTGCAGGACGAGCAGCACCGGTTCCTCCAGGAGGACGGCCTGCTCGAAGGTGGCGGGGAAGCTGCGCGGCAGCACGGTGTAGCTGTGCACGAGCGCCAGATCCGTTTCCCGTTTGCGAAGTTCGTCGAGGGCGTCGTCCGGCTCGCGCACGAAGAGTCGTACCGAAAGATCGGGTGCGTCGGCGAGGCGCTGCCACAGGGGCGGAAGGAGGGTGCGGGCGGCGGAGGCGAAGGCGGTGACGCGCACGATGCCGCGCCGGCCGCTGCGCAGGGCGGCCAGGCCCGACTCCGCTGCGGCGAGTTCCGCCAGGATGATCTCGGCGTGAGCGACCAGGAGTTCACCGGCGACGGTCAGCCGCAGGGTGCGACCGTGTTTCTCCACGACCGGGGTGCCCGCCTCGCGTTCCAGGGCCGCAAGGTGCTGGGAGACGGCCGGTGCCGTCAGGTGCAGGGCCTCGGCGGTGGCGGCGACGGTTCCGTACGCGGCCAGGTGCTGAAGGATGCGCAGACGGCGGACGTCAAGCACGAACGGCTCCTTGCGGGAGGGGAGTTGGGCTTTCGGCGGGGTGGGCGGGCCGCCGGTTGATGAGGATCACGCCGATGATGCCGACCGCGCCGCCGACGAGCGCGAGGGGGTGGGGTGTCTCGCCGAGCCACAGGAAGGAGACGACGAGGGCGACCGGCGGTACGAGGTACAGAGCTGCGGTGGAGGTTGCCAGGGGCAGTCGGGCGACGGCGTAGGCCCAGATCACGAAGCCGAGTGCCGAGGGCAACAGGCCCAGATAGACCGCCGACAGCAGGGCGCCGGCCGGTGCGTCGGCGGCGGCCCGGCAGGCGGCGGGGAGCAGCGGCAGGGCGAAGAGGGTGCCCGCGGTCATGGCGTACGTGGCGACTTCGAGGCCGGTGTAGCGGCGCAGCAGTGGCTTGCTCGCGAAGTGGTAGACGCCCTGGACGACGGCGGCGGCGAGCACGACCAGCGCGGAGCCGGTAAATCCGCCGGTGCCTTCGGCGAGGCTGACGACGGCCGCGCCCGCCAGCGCGATCAGGCTGCCGACGACGGTGGTGCGGCGCAGCCGCTCGTGGAGGAACAGGGTGCCGAGGAGGACGCTGAAGACGGGGGCGATCGAGATCAGCAGGCTGGCGGTGCCCGCGTCGACGTGGACCTCGCCCCAGTTGAGGAGGAGTTGGTAGGCGGTCATGCCGGTGGCTCCGCACAGCGCGATCAGGGGCAGGTCGGCGCGCCGGGGCAACCGTACGTGCACCCAGGGAGCGACCAGGGCCAGCGCGACGGCCGCGATCACCAGGCGCAGGAACGACAGCGCCGCCACCCCCAGCCCGTCGAGGCCGACTCGGATGGCGGGGAACGCCGAGGCCCACAGCACGACCGTGCCGACCAGGGCGAGGAAACGGGGGGACGCGCTGCGCGGGACCATGCCTCCAGCCTGTTCCCCACCAACCGAAAGGTCCAGTTAGCTTTTACGACCGAACACTTAAGTCGCACTTCTGGGTCGCAGCCGCGCGGCGATCGCGGCCACGTCGTCCTCCGCGTCCTGCACATGGAGCCGCAGCACGATGTCGTCGAGGAGGCGGGAGACGCCCTGACCGGGATGCAGGCGGAGCCGGGCCAGGCGGGCGAGGGAGACGTCGATGTCCTCGCCGCGCCGCTCGACCAGCCCGTCCGTGAACATGACCAGGGTGTCCTCGGGGGTGAGGGTGAGCGTGGTCATCTCGTAGTCGGCGAAGCCGGTGCCGAGGGGTGGGCCGACGGGGACGGGGATCAGTTCGCCGGCGCCGTCGCGGTGGAAGACGGCGGGCGACAGATGGCCCGCGCTGGCGAACGCGGCCGTGCCCCGCTCCGGGTCCAGGAGGGCGAGCAGGCAGGTCGCCGGGCGGCGGTTGTGCTCCTCGGACATGGCCGTGTCCATCTGGCGCAGGATGCGGTGGGGCGGCAGGTCGGTGGAGGCGACGTAGCGCAGCATCGAGCGGTACGCGTTCATGTCGACCGCCGCGTCCAGGCCGTGCCCCATGACGTCGCCGATGACGAGGAGGGTGCGGCCGTAGTGCAGTCGTACGGCCTCGAACCAGTCGCCGCCGACGAGGGTGCCGCTGCCCGCGGGCAGGTAGCGGGTGGCCATCTCGACGTTGGGGTGGGGGCGGCTGGGCTCGGTGAGCAGGACCTGTTGCAGGTTCAGGGCGGTGGTGCGCAGGCGGTGGTGTTCGACGGCGTGGTGCAGGTGGGCCGCGGTGAGCCGGGCCGCGTAGTGCACGGCGGCGGCCTCGTCGTCACCGAACGACTGCCCGGCACGGATCGCGAGGAGCGCGCCGTAGGCCCTGCCCCAGGCCGTCAACGGCACGGACAGGGCGGCCAGTACGCCGTGGTCGTTCGTGGTGAACGACGTGGTGATCGGGTGGCCGGCGTCCAGGGCCCGGACCATGACGTCCTCACGTGGCGCGGTGCGCAGACTGTCCAGCAGTTCCTTGCGGCCCGCGGCCGCCATCGGGTGCAGCATGCCGTGCGGCGCCGGGCGCGCCTCGTCCTGCGCGAACAGGTCCACGGCCGCGGCGTCGCACAACTCGTCCACCAGGAACTTCGCGCACTCCGCCGCCGTCCTGCGCTCATCGAGCGTCGACCCGACGGCGGAGACGGCCCGCTGCGCGAGCGCGAACCGATCCGTCGAGCCCTTCTCGGACCCGGTAACCCCGTCGCCGTCCACCACGACCCCTTTCTGCCACCCCCATCCCAACACCCGCGCGGGCGTTCGGGCGGTAGCGACCCGTGGTGCGGTGCGATCGGATCGGGGCGAGGGGCTGATCACCGGGGACGAAACTCCGTGGCCGCGCTGTCCGGGCCGCCGCTATCGTCCCCTCCGACCCCTTGATCCCCGAAGCAGAGAGCACCTCCGATGACGAGCAAGCGACCGACCACCACCCTCTGGCGCCCCACCGGCCCCAAGGAGTTGGACCTGGTCAGGGCGCTCGACTGGCACGCCTGGCCGCCCCGGCTGCCCGAGCAGCCGATCTTCTACCCGGTCCTCAACGAGGACTACGCGATCAGAATCGCGCGGGACTGGAACGTCAAGCACGACGGCGCCGGTTTCGTGACGCGCTTCGAGATGGAGTCGGAGTTCCTGACCCGGTATCCCGTCCAGCAGGCGGGCGGCCGGACGATTCTGGAGCTGTGGGTGCCGGCCGAGGAGCTGGACGAGTTCAACGCCCACATCGTCGGCGAGATCCGCGTGGTGCACGAGTTCCGGTGACTCTCCGGGGCGAGGAGTCGGTTGTCGGGGTACGACGCCCCACCGGTCCAAAAACCTGAACCTGGTCGGGGGGTTCAACTGACGTGCCCGGCCACCCCAGTTGCCCGAGCGGGTGCCGGGCCAGGAACCCGACGCGCCCACTGCCCGCGCCGTCGCCCGGAGGCGGAGTTCCGGTGTGCCGTGGAAGCGATGGTTCCCGGACGGCGACTCCCGGCCACCGGACGTACGGGGCGCCGTACGACCACCGTCCCGAGCGGCGTACGAAAGTGTTTCGCCACCGAGGAATTTCCCGCGCCAGTCCTGGGTGTGAATTCCGCGTCAGTGTCCCGGTCAGCAGGCAGGCGACCCGCGGTGAAGCACTCCTCCAGCCTGGGAACACCGGTGCGGGAGACGATCCGACTCGTCGGTGAGGAGCGGGACGCGACAGTGCTGCGGCACCACGCGGTGCCGGTGAGCGTCGAGCGCGAGTAGCGGCAGGGAGAGCAACGAGAAGCGGCGCCACCGTGTCGGACGGTGGCGCCGCTTCTGTTCTCGGGCTAGCTGCGGGTCCATTGCTGGGTGGCGTTGCCCAGCCCGGTCCACAGTTCGACCTTCGAGCCGTTGGCCGTACCCCAGTTGGTCACGTCGATGACGAGGCCGTTGGAGCGGTTGACGATGGTGCCGTCCACGCGGAAGGCCCACTTCTGGCTGGTCTTTCCGTTGCAGGCCCACAGGATGAGCGTGGTGCCCGCGGTGGTGCCGTCACCGTTCGCCGCCAAGCAGCTGCCGTTGACGCGGAGTTCGCCGGCCGTGGTCTGCGTGATGGTCTGGTAGGCGTTGCCCGAGCAGTCGTAGATCTGGACCTGAACGCCCGTCGCACCGTTCGGGACGTCCAAGCACCGGCCGGAGTTCGTGCCCTTCAGGGTGAAGGTCGAGGCGGTGGGGAGCGGGTCCTGGACCAACTGCCAGTCCTGTGAGCCGTCGGTGGTGGCCGCCGCCACGGTGACGGAGCCGCCCGCGGTCGAACCGGTCATATAGAGGCCGGTGTTGAGGACCGAGCGGAGCTTGTAGTAGCCGCTGGTCGACGACGCGACCTCGGTCCACTGCTTGTCGGTGGCTCCGTCGTCGACCCACTGGGCCAGCTTCTGCCCGGCCGTCGCCGTGCCGGTCCAGATGGCGACCGAGCGGCCCCCGGCCTTGTTGAGCAGCGTGATGTTGCTGCCCTTGGCGGTCAGGTGCCAGCGCTGGGTGGTGGCCGCGGTGTCCGCCGCCAGGACGAGGTCGGGGGTGTTCCCGGTGAGGTTCGCGTCCTGGGTCTTGCCGGACGCGGTGCTCAGCACCTGTCCGGTGAGCCGGTTGACGAGGCTGTAGTAGGCGCCGTCGGAGCGGCCGAGGTCGACCTCGGCGTACTTCACGGGGCCGACGCTGGTGCCGCTCCAGGACGCCTGGAGGACGAGGACGCGTCCCGTGCCGTCGACGGACTGGAGCATGCGGCTGTACCCGGCCGCGATCGACGTCTTGTACTCCTTCCAGGTGCCGGTGCTGAGCCCGGACTCGTTCACCCAGACGTCGCCGCTGCCGGCCGCGTTGTAGACGATCCGGCCGTCCGGCAGCGGGAGCAGGACCGGGCTGCCGCCGGTGGACAGGGTGGCTCCGCCCGAGGGCACGGGCAGTGCGGTGATCGCGGCGTCCGTGGCCGAGAAGAACTTCGTCGGGTCGTCGGATATCCGGTAGCGGACGTTGGTGCCGCCGCCCCAGTACTCGTATGTCAGAAGCCACTTGCCGTCGGTCGTCGGGGCGATGGTCGTCATGCCGGGTCGGCCGCCGCCGATCTCCGTCTTGCCGTTGCCCATGCTCACCGTGGAGCCGGGGACGTCAACTACCGGAGAACTCCAGGCAGTTGTGCTGCCGCCGTCCCAGGTGCGGTGGAGGAGGACCTGGCCGCCGGAGTCCGTCGCCGTGTCGTTGTCCGGGTCGAGGGTCGGGGCACCGGTGGTGGTGTTGTAGCCGGTGTAGTCGTCCTCGTCGGAGTAGTAGGCGATCAACGTGCCGTTGTGCGCGAGGAGATGGGGTTCCCAGACGGGGTCGACCTGGGCGTAGGTGTTGGCGGTGGAGACCCGGCCGACGCTGCCCGCGCTGCCGCCCTGCCAGCCGCCGGCGGCGATGATGTTCAGGATGTTCCAGGTGGCGCCGTCGTCGGTGCTGGAGTAGAGGGCGAGCGCCACGTCCTTGCGGTCGCCGTCACTGGTGGGCGTCCAGCTGGAGTTGGCGGCCTTCTGCTCCTGGTAGTAGTAGTCGTCACCGGAGACGATGCTCGCCAGCAGCAGTGTGCCGGCGCTCAGGCTGCCGACGTTCTGCGGGAGCACATAGAGATACGGGTTGGTCCAATTGCTCGTGTATTTCGCGTACTTGGAGTCGCTGGAGAGATAGGCGGGCGCCTTGACGTCGGCGAGTTTCGCCCAAGTGGTGCCGCTGTCGTCGCTCTTGTACACGGGCAGTGTCTGGCCGACGGGAGCGGTCTGGTCGTTCTCGAAGGTGGCCACGATCCGGCCGTCCGGCAACTGGGCCGACTTCGGATAGAGAACACAAGGGCTCTTGCTGCACGCGGCGGTGTTGGTCGCCGTATACAGATTCGCGGGACTCGGCTGATAGGCCGACGCACTTGTCGCGGAGGCGATGGCGAATGCCACGCCTGTGCCGAAGGCTGTCGCCCACGCGAAAGCCTTTCGCACCCAGGATCTTGTCAACGGCTTTCCTTTCACCGGGAGGGGAGTCCGGGCAGGAAGCCAGTATTCGTATCGGGCGGGGCAATGTCACCGGCCCGTTTCGAAAGTGTTTCGCGTAATTCCGAGTTACGCGCTATTGACGCGGCGGCGCACAGACGTCGAAGTGCGCAGCACGAGTTGCGTGGCCAGCTCGATGCGCGGGGACACGGGCGGCCGGCCCTGGGCGAGTTCGAGGAGCACCCGGGTCGCCTCCCGCCCCAGTTCCTCGAAGGGCTGGCGTACGGCGCTCAGCGGCGGGCAGGCCATCGCCGCGACGAGGGTGTCGTCGAAGGACATGACCGCCAGGTCGTCCGGTACGGCGAGCCCATGCTGACGGGCCGCCTCCAGCACGCCGAGCGCCTGTGCGTCGCTGGCCGCGAAGACGGCCGTGGGCGGGTCGTCGGCCCGCAGGATCTGGGCGCCGGTGGCGAGCGCCTCGGCGTAGTCGAAGTCGGTCGAGCGGACGATCGCCGGATCGTAGGCGATCCCGGCCTCCTCCAGCGCGGCCCGGTAGCCGTGCACCCGTGCCGCCCCGGCCAGGGAGTGGGAGCGGCCCGCGACCATGCCGATCCTGGTGTGTCCGAGCTCCAGCAGGTGCTGTACGGCGTCGCGGGCGCCGCTCCAGTTCGTGACGCCGATGCTGGGGATGTCCTCGGAGGGTGCGCTGAGGGGGTCGATCAGGACGACCGGGAGCCGTTGCTCGACGATGCGGCGCTGGTCCTCCTCGGACAGCATCGAGATCACGATGACGATCCCGGCGGCGCCGAGCGCGACGCACTGCTCCAGCCAGCCGGAGATCGAGCGTCGGCTGGTCGTCCCGGTGACCACGTCGATACCGAGCGCGCCGGCCGCGTCCACGATGCCGCGGAC
Source organism: Streptomyces xylophagus (assembly GCF_000716435.1). Taxonomy (GTDB): domain Bacteria; phylum Actinomycetota; class Actinomycetes; order Streptomycetales; family Streptomycetaceae; genus Streptomyces; species Streptomyces xylophagus. Next base: position 143,258 of record NZ_JNWO01000001.1, on the reverse strand, counting down.
CACTTCGAGGGTGTACGGCCCGGACAGGTCCCGGAACACGGCGATGATCTGCCGGGGTGTCGCGGGGTCGCGCTCCCAGGGCCGTACGAAGCCGTGCCGGGCGAGGAGTTCCTCGACGCGCTCGCGGGTCCGCGCGCCGACGTCCCGGCGCCGGTGCACCACCTTGGACACCGTGCTGAGCGAGACACCCGCCTCCGTGGCGATGCTCGTCAGGAGGCCGTACTGCGCCTCCAGTTGTCCCTTGCCGCGACCTGTCACCCGATGCCCGTTCCGCTCGCCGAACACCGATGCGCCGGACCGCATCGCGTACCTGGCCTGTAACTTTGGCGCAAGGTAACGGGGCGCGGGCCGCGGAGGCAAGACCGGTGCACGCCCTCTCACACGGTTCGACCTGCGGGGAACGCGCGGCCCTCATCCCACGCGAGTCGGATCAGCTGTGCGCTGCACGGTCTCGGCGATCCGCACGAAGGACCGGATCAGTGGAGTGGTGCCGTCGGCCCGCCAGGCGATGACGAACCTGCTCGGCGGCATGTCGGTCAACGGCACCACCGTCAGCCCCTCCGGCAGGGCGTGCCCGAGCGGCATCAGCCCCACGGTGCCGTTCCACAGGACGGATTGCAGGCACTCCCGAGCCGTCCGTACGACGAGCCTGTCACGGCGCCGGCCGTCTTCCACCGACCCCGTCCAGTAGGCCTGCCACACCGGGTCCGTGCCGTCCGGGAAGCGGAACCAGCGACGCTCGGCGAGGTCGGCCAGGCGCAGGCTCTCGCGGTGGGCGAGCGGGTCGTCCGTACGGAGGACCACGCCGACCCTTTCCAAGCGCAGGGTGCGGGTGGTGATGCCGGTGTCGTCGAAGGGTGCCCTGGTCAGCGCCACGTCGACGAGTCCGGACCGTAGTCCCGCGGTCGGATCGGTCAGGTCCGACTCGCGGATGAGGATGCGGGCGGCGGGGTGGTGCTCCCGATAGGCGGCGGCGAGCCGGGTGCCGAACTGCTCCGCGCTGTCGGCGAGGGTCCCCACGGTCAGGGTGACCGGTCCGGCCAGTTCGGTCACGTGGGCCCGCACCCGGTCGGCCTGAGCCAGCAGGGCGCACGCCTCCTCGTGGAGCAGAGCGCCGGCCGGGGTGAGCGCCACCCCCGTGGGCGAGCGGAGCAGGAGGACACAGCCGAGCTCGGTCTCCAGCTGTTTGATCGCGCGGCTCAGCGGCGGCTGGGTCATCCGCAGACGCGCGGCGGCCCGGCCGAAGTGGAGTTCCTCGGCGACCGCCACGAAGTAGCGCAGCGTGCGTAGCTCCATGACCGGTGATGATACCGAGGCGGTATCGGCCGTACAGGATCGGTCTTGGACACCGGTCGGGGACCGGCGGTGGAGTGGAGGGCGAACGAGATCGCCGTACCGCTGAGGAGTCACCATGGCCGACCGTGTGTCGCACGACCCCGTCGTGCACATCGCCGAAGTGCGGGAACTGGGGCGCGACTTGGTGGTCGTGCCCGACGGGCGGGTGCAGTTGGTGCCCAACATCGGTGTCATCGGCGGCCGGGACGCGGTGCTCGTCGTGGAGACGGGTCTGGGGCCGCGCAACGCCGAGAAGGTGCTGGAGTTCGCGTCCGAGTACGCCAGGGGACGCAGGCTGTATCTGACGACGACCCACTTCCACCCTGAACACGCCTTCGGGGCGCAGACGTTCGCGGGCGCGGCGACGTTCCTGGTGAACCGCGCGCAGGCCGAGGACCTGAAGGTGAAAGGCGCGGGCTATCTCGACATGTTCCGGGGGCTCGGCGAGCCGGTCGCCCGGCAGCTCGAAGGTGTCGTGCTGCCGGAGCCCGACCTCGTCTACGACGAGGCGTACGACCTCGAACTGGGCGGCCGGGTCGTGCAGTTGAGGGCCACGGGCCGGGCGCACACCAGGGGCGACCAGGTGATCCGGGTGCCGGACGCGGGTGTGCTGTTCACGGGGGATCTGGTGGAGGCGGGGCAGTTCGCCATCTTCCCGTGGTTCCCGCCCTACGACACCGATGTCTCCGGCACTCGCTGGCTGGCGGTCATGGAGCGGCTCGCGGGCGAGGGGGCACGGGTCGTGGTGCCCGGTCACGGGGCCGTGGGCGGACCGGAGTTGCTCGCCGACGTCCGCGACTATCTCCGGCTGTTGCGGGACGAGACGTGGGTCCGCCGCGACTCCGCGATGAGCGAGGAGACGATCGTCGAAGAGGTCAGGGCGCTCATGATCCAGCGGCACCCGGAGTGGACCGAGCGGGACTGGATCGACAAGGGGGTCGGGTGCCTGTGCGCCGAACACCCGGCGTAGGAAGGGGAATTGACCTCCCGAGGAGACAAGGGCGCACGCGGTCAGGAATCGTCGAGGCAGGACCACCTGGAAATTCTCATGGTGCGGAGATCGAGCTCGACCTCGATCGATTCCGGAGCGCTGTCGCTCGTCACGCGGGCGCGGACGGTGTCGGGTCCGGCGCTGCGGGGGTCGCCGACGGTGAAGGTGGTGGTGGGTTCCACCTGTCCGCACGTGGCCGCCAAGTCGTCGGCTCCGCCGCTTTCGAGAACGGCTTCTCGCTTCAGTGCCCTCTCTGTGAAGTGCGCGGTCATCAGCTTCCACAGCTTCGCTGTCGAGTCCCGCGTGGCGAAGGCGTCCGGCAGAGCCGAGTAATAGGCCCGCAGTTCCTCCTGTGCCGCCGACATCCGGGAAGCCTCTCCGTGGCGGGAGGGATTGTCCGCCGACAGGTCCGCGCCCATGGAATTCCAGTAGGCACCCGCGCCGAGCACCGACACGGCGATCGCGGCGCCGACCGCGGAACGGGTACGCCGTCGACGGCGTCGGACGCTTCGGCGGCGCAACTCCTGTGCGGACACCGGCCGTTCCACGCGGACACTCGCCAACTCGGCGATGCTCTCGGTGAGCCAGCCAGGACGCTCGTACTCATCCGACATGGTCCACCTCCTGTTCCGGCAGGGCGGCGAAGTGGCGGGCGAGTGACAGCCGCCCACGGACCAGCCACACCCTGATGCTGCCGGCCGGCCAGCCCGTCTCGGCGCTTATCTGCTCGACGCTGAGGTCGCACAGGTGGTGGAGGACGACGACACTTCTGTGCTTCTTCGGAAGGGTGCGGAGTGCCTCGACGAGGGCGACGCGCTCAGGGGACGGGCCTTCGGTGTGGCGCTGTTCGTGATGACGCTGCATGAGCTGCGCACCGCGCCGCAGCCGCCGGAAGCGGGATACGGCGAGCCGCCAGGCCGTGGTACGGATCCATGCCTCCTGGGAACCGTCGCTCGTGAATGCCCCCCGTCGACCCCAGGCCCGGATGAACGCCTCCTGCACGACGTCCTGGGCCTCCGCCAGATCTCCGGTCATCGCGTAGAGCTGCCGGACGAGCCTGGGATAGGCCTGTGCGTAGAACGCGTCGAACTCCTCTTCCGCCGTGCCTCTCGCCACTCTTCCGCCACTCTTCCGCCATTCGTATCCGTCCACTGAACGGCCGGGGGTCCTCTGTCACAGGGAGTACGCACGGGCGCCGATCCCCCGCTACAGCGATTCCCTGTGACCTGGATCACCGCGTCCGGGTGTCGCGTCCGGGCCCCCGCGCTGCGTAGTCCGGCTGTCCACGTCGCACCGACAGCAGAGGAACTCCCATGCGCCATGCCGCCCCCCGTAAGCCGAGCAGGATGAGTACGTCGTTCAGGACCGCCGCGGTCAGCGCTCTCGCGCTCGGCGGTCTGACGGTGGCGGCGGGGTCGCAGGTCCACGCGGCCACGACCGCCTCGCACTCCGCGACGGACGACTCCGCGCGCACCCAGAAGCAGAAGGCCGAAGCGGTCGCCGCCGCGGCCCAGGAGAAGGGTTCCCACTCCGCGCCGAGCCCCAAAGCCGAGAAGGCCCTGAAGGCGAAGATCGCCGCCGAGGCCAAGGAGCGGGTCTCCCGGCCGGTGACGGATCCCGCGGCGATACGCGCCCTGAAGATGAAGACGATCGCGCTGGCTCACGCGCCCAAGGGCTGATCAGACTCACGTCCTTCACGAGCGCGCCCGTGCCTGCCTTGATCACAGGGGCGGAGAGCGCTTCCGACCCGCGCCGACGGGACTTCTCCCAAGTCCCGTCGGCCGCGCGGGAAGGAGCACTCTCTGGGCCGCCGGGTGCATCGGGGCTAGGACGCGCTCGTCACGAAGCCGTCCCTGACCTTGTCGAAGACGGGACGGTAGGTGTCCCATTTCGCGTCCGGCGCCGAGAGGTAGATGTCGTACTCGCGGTCGCCCTCCTTGCCGAAGCCGAGGTCGATGGCGCGGAAGACCCGGACCCGGCCCTGGAAGGTGAACTCCCATACTGCGGCGGGCTGTTGACGGAAGGTGGTCTGCTGCATGCGGAGCCTGCGATACGTGGGGTAGTTGACCTTGGTGTTGGTCTCGATGTCCGCGAAGTGCGTGCTGGGGTTGGGTCCCGCCGGGTCCACGACGCCGATGGTGAGCCCGGCCAGGCCCGTCCCGTCGGTGTAGGTGACCCCCTCCGCCGTCCGCTTCCCGGCCGTCCAGCCGTCCGGCACTGGGAAGGACACGCCGAGCTGCCGGTCCCGGACGAGGTGATAACCCTCCGGCACGGGCGATGCGGACGCGACGGTCGTGGGCTGGTTGGCCGCATGGCCGGGTGCGGATTTCGAGGTCCTGTGCAGCACGAACGCCGTGGCCGCCAGAGCCGCGACCACGGCGACCACTCCGAGGACGAGGCCCTTGCGGCCCCGCCGCCGCCCTCGACGGCTGGAGTCCGCGGCCGGCTTCGGCTCCGGCCCTACGGCGGTCAAGTCGGGGGCGGGCGGGGGCAGTTCGGCCGTCGAGTCGCCCCACCACGCGGCCTGCAGAGCCCGCTCCGTCTGTTCCGCCGTCGGCCGCTCGCCGGGCTCCTTGATCAGGAGTGCCTCGATGAGAGGCTCCAGCGGACCGGCCTGCTTCATGGGTTCGAGAGGGTCTACGGCGATGGCGTACGCGGTCTCCATCGCGGTGGGCCGGCGGAACGGCGGGCGTCCCTCGACGGCCTGGTAGAGCGTGGCGCCCAGGGCCCACAGGTCGGAGGCCGTTCCGGGGGTGAGCCCGCGGATCCGCTCCGGGGCCATGTAGTGGATGGAGCCGACCATCTCGCCGGTCTTGGTCAGCGTCGACGTCCCGTCCGTCATGGCGATCCCGAAGTCGGTGAGGACGATGCGGTCGCCGGCGCCGAGCAGGACGTTGCCGGGCTTGACGTCACGGTGCAGCACACCGGCGGCGTGGGCCGCGCGCAGGGCGGCGACCATGTCCAGGCCCATGCGGGCCGCCTCCTGGTACGGGAGGGTCCGGCCGTCCTTGAGGAGTTCGGCGAGCGTGGGGCCCGGGACGTACTCCATGACGATGCAGGGGCGGCCGTCGTCGTCCACGACGTCATGGACGACGATGACGTTCGGGTGCGCGATACGGGCGGCGCTGCGGGCTTCGCGTCGGGTGCGCTCGTACAGGGTGGCGAGTTCGTCGGCGGACAGTTCCGGGCGCGCGTGGAGTCGTTTGATCGCGACCTGGCGGCCGAGCACCTCGTCGTCGGCCCGCCAGACGGTGCCCATGCCACCGCGGCCGATCTGCTCGGTCAGCGTGTAGCGCCCGGCGATGCGACGCCCTTCGTCCGACACGGTGTCCTCCGCCGGTTCTGTCCATGTTCGATTCGCCTGGTCACTTTAACCGCCACTTGTCACAGATCATGTGGGGCGGATCACGGTGCCCGTCCCGGCCGACGGGTCGACCCTCTCGACTGGAGGGTGGAGAGGGTCTAGTACCCCGGTACTAGTCACCCCGGCCGTTTTCACTTCCCCGGTGCCGCGGATGCGAGGAAGGACGCTCCTAGCGTGAAGGAGTGGGTCGCGCTGACCCTCCTCTTTCTATCGAACCTGGTGGGAGTACTCCGTGGCCACCTTCCTCTACCGACTGGGCCGGTTCTCGTTCCGGCAACGACGGCTCGTCCTGATGCTCTGGATCGCCGCCCTGGCAGTCGTCGGCATCGGCGCGGCGAGCGTCTCGTCGAACACGTCCGACAGCTTCACCCTGCCCGGCACGCAGTCGCAGAAGGCGATCGACCTGCTGGGCAAGGAGTTTCCGCAGGCATCCGCCGCCGGTGCCACCGCCCGCGTGGTGTTCGAGGCACCGGACGGGCAGCAGCTGAAGTCCGGGGCCAACAAGACCGAGGTCGAGTCGCTGATCGCCGACCTGCAGAAGGCGCCCCAGGTCGCGAACGTCAGCGATCCGTACCAGAGCGGCCTGATCAGCAAGTCGGGCACCATCACCTACGCCCAGGTCACCTACAAGGTCGGCCAGGCCGACGTCACGAGCGCCGCCCGCGACGCCCTGCACTCCGTGGCCGACAAGGGCGAGAAGGCCGGCCTCGCGGTGAGCCTGGGCGGCAACGCCGTACAGGAGAAGGCGGGCAGCAGCAGCACCGAGCTGATCGGCCTGCTGATCGCGGCCGTGGCGCTCGTCATCACGTTCGGGTCGCTGCTCGCGGCCGGGCTGCCGCTGCTGACGGCGATCTTCGGGGTCGGGACGGCGGTCGCCGCCATCACGGTCGCGAGCGCGTTCTTCAACCTCAGCTCGGCCGCCTCGACGCTGGCGCTGATGCTGGGCCTGGCGGTGTCCATCGACTACGCCCTGTTCATCGTCTCCCGGTACCGGGGCGAGATCCGGGACGGCCACGAACCGGAGGAAGCGGCGGGCCGCGCCCTGGGCACCGCCGGTTCCGCGGTGGTCTTCGCCGGTCTCACCGTCGTCATCGCCCTGGCCGGTCTGAGCATCATCGGCATCAGCATGCTGACGACCATGGGCCTGGGCGCCGCCTTCGCTGTCGTCGTCGCCGTACTGATCGCGCTGACCCTGCTGCCCGCGGTGCTGGGCTTCGCCGGGACGCGGATCATGGGCAGCCGGTTCACCAGTCGCCGGATGCGCGTCTACCAGGAGCGTGGCGAGGGCGAGACGACGGGCGTGCGCTGGGCCCGGTTCGTGACCCGCAACCCGGTGAAGATGCTGGTCGTCTCGGCCGTCGGGCTCGGCGTCCTGGCCCTCCCCGCGCTGTCGATGCGCCTGTCCCTGCCCGACGACAGCATGTCCGCGCCGGGCACCAGCGAGCGCATCGCCTACGACACGATCACCAAGGGCTTCGGCGACGGCTACAACGGCCCGCTCACCGTGGTCGTCGACGGCCGCGCCGGCAGCGACGCCAAGACCGCCGCGCAGGACGCGGTCGCCCAGCTCGGCAAGTTGTCCGACGTGGCCGCCGTACGGCCCGCGGTGTTCAACCAGAACGGCGACGTGGCCCTGATCTCCGTCGTGCCGAAGAGCGCCCCCACCAGCCAGGCCACCGTCGACCTGGTCTCCCAGATCCGCGACCGGGGACCGGCGCTGAAGTCCGACACCGGCTCCGAGCTGATGGTCACCGGCACGACCGCGCTGAACATCGACGTGTCCAACAAGCTCAGCGACGCCCTGATCCCGTACCTGGGCGTGGTCGTCGGCCTGGCCCTGGTCCTGCTGCTCCTGGTGTTCCGCTCGATCCTGGTCCCGCTCAAGGCCGCCCTCGGCTTCCTGCTCAGCGTGCTCGCCACGCTCGGTGTGGTGGTCGCGGTGTTCCAGTGGGGCTGGCTGGCGGACCTGTTCGGCGTCGACGGGACCTCGCCGATCGTGAGCGTCCTGCCGATCTTCATGATCGGCGTGGTGTTCGGGCTCGCCATGGACTACGAGGTGTTCCTGGTGACCCGGATGCGCGAGGAGTACGTCCACGGTGCCGAACCCACGGAGGCGGTGATCGCGGGCTTCCGGTACAGCGCCCGGGTGGTCACGGCCGCCGCGGTCATCATGATCTCCGTGTTCGCCGGATTCCTGCTGGACGACGTGGCGCTGATCAAGTCGATCGGCCTGGGCCTCGCCTCCGCCGTCCTCTTCGACGCGTTCGTCGTCCGCATGACGATCGTGCCCGCGGTCATGACCCTGCTGGGCCGCCGCGCGTGGGCGCTGCCCGGGTGGCTCGACCGGGTGCTGCCCAACGTGGACGTCGAGGGCGAACGACTGCGCCACCTGCTGGCCGAGGAGCAGGACGGCGACACCGGCGGCGCGGGCCGGGCGCCCGTGTCGTCCGGCGCCACCGGCAAGAGCTGAGGCGGCGGCCGTACGATCCACACCAGGACGCCGACCAGGACCGTACGGCTCCCGCCCCTCTCGACCACACCGTCCCCGCCCGCCGGTCCCCCTTCCCCCCGGGACCGGCGGGCGGTCCGCCTGCACCATGGAGGGTGTATCCCGTGACCTCACCACCGATGACGGCCCGGTCCTTCATGCCCGAGAGCCTGATGGGAGGGGCCCGGCTGGGCGACTCCGAGTACCGCGCGGTCGTCGGGCTGCTCACCTGGCTGGGGCGGGTGCGGCAGGCCGACACCGCCCATCCGCGGGTCAGGCTGTGGGGGGTGCCCGCCTGTTACGCGCTGGCCGGGATTCCGGGACTGGTACGCGCGTCCCACGACTCCGTCTCCGCCTTCGTGCTGATGCTGGCGGTGACCGCGGGGTTCACCGTGCCGTTGCTGTGGCGGAGGCAGCGGCCGGTGCTGGTGTTCGCCGCCCTGGTCGTCCTCTCCGAGGTGTGCCTCGCCCTGGGCGTGGACTCGGGTTCGAGCGCCACCCAGCTGGTGGCGCTGCTCAACCTGGGGCGCTTCGGGGCTCCGAGCCAGCTGGCCGTAGGCGTCGTGTACAACCTCCTTCAGACGTTTGTGTCGATCGCCTTCTTCAACGGCCTCAAGGGGTCGGACCGAGGGACCAGTACGCCGGTGCTGGCGTTCCTGGCCGTGGTCGCCATCCTGTCGATGGCCGCGCTGGGGCTGGCCGGAAAGCTCGTGAACGCCTACATCGAGGCACTCAAGGAGCACGCCGTCCGTCTTGAGGTGGAGCGCGACCAGCGGGCCCGGCTGGCCGCCGCCGGTGAACGCGCGCGTGTGGCACGGGAGATGCACGACATCCTCGGTCACACCCTCGCCGTGATCGTCGGTCTGGCGAGCGGTGCCGCGGGGCTCGCCGAGAGCAAACCCAAGCGGGGCGCGGACACGCTGCGGATCATCGCGGAGAGCGGGCGCGGCGCCCTGGCCGAACTGCGCAGACTGCTCGCCGTCATCCACGACGACGAGCCCGGCGACACCCCGCTCGCGCCCCAGCCCGGACTGGCCGATCTGGGCGCCCTGATGGAGCGGGTCCGGGCGGCGGGCCCCGCCGCCACCCTGCAGCTCAAGGGCGAACTCACCGGTCTCCCCCAGGGACTTCAGCTCGCCGTCTACCGCATCGTGCAGGAAGCCCTCACCAATACGCTCAAGCACGCGGCACCGAGCACGACCGTCGGGGTCACGGTCACCTCCGGTCCCGAGGCCGTGCTCGTCACGGTCGAGGACACCGGCCCGCACCGGTCGCCCGGCGCCGGCGACCCCGGCAAGGGCCTGGTCGGCATGCGCGAGCGGGCCGCGCTCTACGGCGGGCAGGTCGTCGCGGGCCCCAACTCCCGTGGCGGCTGGACCGTCCGCGCCCTCCTCCACCCCACCTCGACCGCCCCCGACCTCACGGAGAAGCACCCGGCATGACCACCGTCCTCATCGTCGACGACCAGGCCCTGCAACGCCTGGGCTTCAGCATGCTCCTGGAGCAGTACTCCGACCTGAGCCTGGCCGGCGAGGCCACGCACGGTGTCGAGGCGGTCCGGCTGGCGGCCGAACTCCGCCCCGACGTCGTCCTGATGGACGTCCGCATGCCCGGCATGGACGGCATCGAGGCCACCCGCCGGATCGTGCAGTCCGGCGGCCGCTCCCGCGTCCTGGTCCTCACCACCTTCGACCTCGACGAGTACGCGTACGCCGCGCTGCGCGCCGGGGCCAGCGGCTTCCTCCTCAAGGACGCCCTGCCCGAGGAACTCGTCGCGGGCATCCGCGCGGTGGCCGCCGGGGACGCCGTCATCTCCCCCGGCCTGACCCGCAAACTCATCGACGCCTTCGCCGACCGGATGCCCGGCCGCACCCCCGAGCAGGACGGCCGACTCGAGGCTCTCACCGACCGGGAGCGCGAGGTGCTCACGGTCATGGCGGCCGGCTGGAGCAACACCGAGATCGCCGAACGCCTCTGCCTCGCCGAGTCCACCGTCAAATCCCACGTCAGCCGCATCCTCGCCAAGATCGGCGCCCGCGACCGCGTCCAGGCGGTGATCTTCGCCTACGACGCCGGGCTGGTACGGCCGGCTTGAGGTCCCGCTCCTCAGGCGGTCGGCGCGGTCACGAAGTCGCCGATCAGCGCGGTGAGTTCGGCCGTTTTCTCCACGGGCAATTCGTGCCCGGAGTCGACGATCCGCACGACCGCGTCCGGGTAGGCGTTCGCCATTCGCAGCATCTGCGAGAGGGGCAACTGGATGTCGTGGTAGCCGTGCACGATGAGCGTGGGCGCGGTGATCTCGTGGACCCGGTCCAGGACGTCGAAGGCACGCATCGCGCCGTAGCAGGTCATGACGACCTCGCGCGGTGTGGCGGCGGAGGCGGCGATGTACTCGCGGATCTTCTCCTTGGGGTAGCCGGGGGCGAAGGCGCGCTGGATGTTGACGGCGACGAACAGCTTGAACGGCAGCAGCGTGGACACCGCCAGCAGCAGACCGCGCGCCCAGCTGTACGTCATCCGGCTGATCGAGTCGACCAGCACCATCCGCCGGACCCGGTCGGGATGGGCGAGGGCCAGGGTCTGGGCGATCATCCCGCCCATGGAGTGCCCGACCGGCACGAACCGCTCGACCTGGAGATGGTCGAGCAACGCGACGACGTCCAGGGCCAGTTCGTCGACGGTCCGCGATCCCGCCCCGGTGCTCTCGCCGTGCCCGCGCAAGTCGAGCCGTATGACCCGCCGTTCGGACGAGAAGTGGGCGAACTGGTCTTCCCAGCGGTGCCGGTTGGCCGTCCACCCGTGGATGAACACGAGGGGTACGGCGTCTGCGTCACGGGGGCCTTCGTCGTCGTAGACGAGTACCGCGCCGTCGACTTCGAGTTGCGGCATGGATGTCTCCTGGGGTGCGGTGGACGGGGTTTCTGGCGGGTGCGGCAACCCTCCGCCGGGTAATGTCACGGCCGTTGACCGAACCGATCGCGATCTTGCCCTGAACGCCGAGGAGTTGCCGTTGTCGACCGGGATCCGCAACGAGATCGAGATCGACGAGAGCCTGGTGCGCGCTCTTCTGCGGGGGCAGCATCCGGACCTCGCCGGACTCGCCCTCCGCCCGGTGGCCTCCGGCTGGGACAACCAACTGTGGCGCCTCGGCGACGAGTTGGCGGTACGTCTGCCGCGCACGCCACGTGCCCCGGCCCTGCTGCGCAAGGAGTGGGACTGGCTGCCACGTCTCGCGCCCCTGCTGCCGCTCCCGGTGCCGACTCCCGTACGGCAGGGCGCACCCACGGAACGCTTCCCGCTCCCCTGGACCGTCGTGACCTGGGTCCCCGGCGAACCGTGCGACCGCGCCCCGATCACCCGTGGCCGGCACGCTGCCGAGACCCTCGCCCGGTTCCTCCGGGCACTGCACCACGAGGCGCCCGCCGAGGCACCGGCCAACGCGGATCGCGGGGTTCCGCTCGCCGTGCTCCCGCAGGGGTTCGACGAGGGGTCCCCCGTCGTGGCGTCCACCGGTGTCGCCGCCGAGGTGCGGCGCGTCTGGGAGGAGGCCGTCGCGGCGCCGGCCTGGGCGGGTCCGCCCGTGTGGCTGCACGGTGACCTGCACCCCGCGAATGTCGTCACCTCGGACGGGACGCTCACGGGCGTCGTCGACTTCGGTGAACTCTGCGCGGGCGACCCGGCGACCGACCTCGCGGCCGCGTGGCTGCTGCTGCCCGAGGGTGCCGACGCCCACTTCTTCGAGGCCTACGCGGATGCCGACGAGGCGACGATCCGCCGTGCCCGGGGGTGGGCCGTCCGCAGTTCCCTCGGCCTCATCTCCATCGGCCTGGCCTGGGAACGCGGCCTCCCGGGCGGCCGGCCGACGTGGGGGAAGGCGGGGCGGGCGGCGCTCGCTCGCGTACTGGTGTCTCCCTGACCTTCTCGTCTACGGCGCCGTGAAGAGCCCGGGGAAGCGCGGGCCCAGCCACGGCTTGCGGCCCCAGACGACGACCTTGGCGCGGGCCATGGTGCCGGGGGCGGTCCAGCGGCCGAGGGCGAGGAGGAGGAAGGCGACAGGGTCGATGGCGATCGTGCAGTCGGGGCGCCGGGGCGGGGCGTCGGTGACCGCGGGGACGCCGTCCGCGAAGGTGACGGCGAACCGGGCGCGGCCGGTGCGCACCATGTAACACGCCTGGTGTCCGGCCGCGTTGCCGTTCACGACGCGCGGCATGGCGAGTCGTATGAAGGGCAGCGTGAACGGAACCACGTCGCGGTCGACCATGTGCGGTCGGCGCAGCGCGACCGCGATGTCGTAGCCGTGCCCGAGCAGGTGCGTGAGCAGGTAGGAGCCCAGAGTGGCCAGGTCCATCGGCCCCATCGGTGTCAGTACGGGCTCCTGCGGAGAGCGGCCGGCGGCGACGAAGGCCCGGGCCTGGTCCGCGATCACCGTGCCGAGGACCACTGGATCCCGCTCCGGGAAGGCGGCCAGTGACGCGCTGTTGGCCGCCGCGAGCCCGCCGGGCGTTCCATCCCCGTACGGACGGACCTTGCCCGCCGCGATGTCCGTCATCAACTTCCCTGCGAGCGCGAGGTGCGCCGCCGCCTCCCCCACCGTCCACTCGGCGCCCGGGAGCGGCGTCCGCGGGTCGGTCCCCGCCGGGAGCAGCGCGGCGATCCGGGTGGCGGTGACGGTGATGGCGTCCTCGGGTGTCATGAACCGGATCGTGTAGGGCTCCGGCCGCCGTGTCCAGTGTCGTACCGGTGCGGATCGTCGGGCCAGGAGTACCGGCCTACGCAGTCGCCGCCGGCTCCCCCCGCCCTTCCCAGGGCCTGGCCAACCCCACCAACGCAACTCCCGCCGCAGCCACGGCGATCAGCATGATCACCGCCATGGGCAGGGAGCTGTCCTCCCCGAACAAACCCACCAGCGGCGCCGCGAGCGCGCCGAACAGGAACTGCAGGCCGCCGAGGAGGGCGGAGGCCGCGCCCGGTGCGCTGCGGCCGAGGGTCTGGCCGATGCTCATCGTCGACGGGAAGACCATGCCGATGCCGCCGGCCGTGACGAACAGGGAGATCCACGTGCCCGCGAGGGTCTCCCCCACGGTCAGCACCAGCAGCACCTGGAGCAGCGCGCCGACCGCCGCGATGCCGACTCCGGCCACGAGGAGGTTGTTCAGCCGCGTACGTCCGGCCAGTCGGGAGAAGGCCGCGCCCGCGATCAGCATGGCGAAGGCGATGGTCGCGAAGATGAGGGAGTAGGTCGTGGCCGAGACACCGTGCAGGTTCTCGAAGACGAAGCTGGAGCCGCTGATGTAGGTGAAGAGTGCCGCCGAGATGAAGGCGAGGACAAGGACGTATCCCATGAAGGTACGACGGCCCAGCAGCGCCCCCATCGCCCGGAACGTGCTCGCGATCCCGCCGGTGTGCCGTCGCTCGGGCGGCAGGGACTCGGGCACCTTGCGGAGCACGGCCAGCAGCAACAGCCCGCCCATCACGGACAGGACGACGAACACCGCGCGCCAGGTCGACAAGGCCAGGATCGCTCCGCCGAGCACCGGCGCCGCGACGGGCGCGACGCCCATGATCTGCGAGAGGACCGCGAAGTAGCGCGGCAGTTCCGGCCCGTGGAAGCGGTCGGTCAGTACGGCGCGGGCCAGCACCATGCCGGCCGCGCCGGTCACGCCCTGGAGGAACCGGCCGCCGGTGAGCACCCCGATATTGGGGGCGACGGCGCAGACGAGGGAGAAGAACACGAACCCGGCCGTTCCGGCCAGCAGCAGCCGGCGCCGGCCGAGGCCGTCGCTGAGCGGACCGATCAGCAGCTGTCCGACGACGAGCCCGGCCAGGAACGCGGTCATCGTCAGCTGTACGGCCGAACTGCTCGCCCCGAGCGTGTGCCCGAGGGCCGGGAACCCGGGGACATACATGTCGGTCGCGAGCGGGGCGACCGCGGTCAGCGCGGCGAGGACGGCGACCAGGGCGACGGCGGCACGTCGGGAGGGGGCGGTGGAGTCGGCTGCGGCGGAGGCGCCCACGGCAGCGGAACGGGAGGGGGACGGCGATACCATGACCATAACGGTAACCGATGGTTCACCGGTTAACAATGACGGACAGGTGAAGGCTTGTGACAGCCCGACCCGGACGCCCTTGAAGGCCGGGCCCAGGAAGCGAGAAGACGAGCCGCATGTCGCCCTCACCCGCCGACGTCCGCGCACAGTGGACCGAGCACAACCCCGGCCTCGACACCTCCCCCATGGAGCTGATCGGCCTGCTCAAGCACGCCACCGGCCTCCTGAACCGGGCGGTCGAACCCCTCTACGCGGGCGCCGCGCTCACCGCCCCCGAGGTCGACATGCTGATCCCCCTGCGCCACGCCACCGACCCGGTGATCGCCCGCCGCCTCGCCGAATGGCTCGGTCTGTCCCGCGCAGGCGTCAGCAAGGCACTGGGCAAACTGGAGAAGCGGGGCTTCATCGCCCGCACCCCCAACCCGGCCGACCGACGTGCCGCCCTGGTGACCATCACGCCGGCCGGAGCCAAGGCGGTGGACGATCTCTTCCCGCGCCAACTCGCCGCCGAGGTGCAGCTGTTGGCGGGGCTGGGTGAGGACCGGGATCAGGTGCTGAGCGCGCTGGGGCGTCTGGTGGAGGTCATGGAGCGCCAAGTGGGCCGTGAATGAACGCCCTGACCACGCCGCCCCTGTCCACCGACTCCTGACAACTCGTCACAGCCCCTCACCTCAGGTCGACTTGGCGTCCCACAGCACATCGAGTGTCGGCGGCTTGCGGAAGACCAGTCCGTGCGGTGCCGTCGGGTGGGACGGGTCGAGGCGCAGGGCCGGCAGGCGTTCGAGGAGGTGCTGGAGGGCGATGCGGGTCTCCAGTCGGGCGAGGTGCGCGGCGAGGCAGTAGTGCGGACCGTGGGCGAAGGCCAGTTGCAGGCGTGCGTTCTCTCGGCGGACGTCGAAGCGGTCGGGGTCGGGGAAGACGGCGGGGTCGCGGTTGGCGCCGGTGAGGGAGACGCTGACCAGGTCGCCTGCACGGATCGTGGCCGGGCCGAGGACGGTGTCCCGGGTGGCGTACCGGTCCACGACCGCGGCACCCGGTTCGAGGCGCAGGGATTCCTCGATCGCGCCGTCCAGCAGGCCCATGTCGGCCCGGACGAGGGCGAGTTGGTCGGGGTGCAGGAGCAGATGCAGCAGCGCGTTGGTGATCATCGCCTCGGTGGTCTCGATGCCGCCGAACATCAACACCGCGGCGTTGGAGGCCACTTCGGGCACGGTCAGTTGTCCGGCGGCGGAGACGAGGAGTGAGGCTCCGCCCCGGTCGGCGACGGTGGCTTCGACGGACGCGCGCAGTTCCGCGTACGCCTTGGTTCCGTCCGCTCCCGCCTCGTGCCCCGCGGTGATGTCCGAGACGGACCGCACGATCGCGTCGTACCAGGAGAGGACCGTGTCCGGCGTGGTGCCGGTCAGCCCGAGCGCCTCGGTGACGACGGCGACCGCGAGCGGGCCCGCGAAGGTGCGTCGCAGTTCGGCGGCGCCTGTCGGTCGTAGCGCGGTGACGAGCCGGTCGGTCTCCCGCTCGATGAACGAGGCGAAGCCGTCCCGTACTTCGCGCGGGCGGAACGGTGCGGTGAAGGATTCACGGTGACGGGCGTGCCGCTCCCCGTCGAGGGACAGCATGCTCGGGCCGACGACCTGGGCGGTGGAGAAGCGCGGGTCGTCCACGGTGAACGTGGCCGCGTCCCGCATCACGCTCAGCGCGAGGTCGCGCCGGGTCACCAGCCAGCCGTCCAACTCGGGCAGCCAGGACACGGGTTCACGCTCACGAAGCCGCGCCAGCCGCGCATGCGGGTCCTGAGCGAGTTCGGCGAGCGTCGTCCCGGCACCGAGCGGGAAGGAGGCGGCGGCGACCGTACTCATCGCGATCCATGACGGGGCAGGGGGAAACTGGCCATGACCGAGGCTAACAATCGCGGCGCGGGCGGGGTTGGCGGGGGGCGCCGATATTGCCTTGCGGGCGCACAGGGCCTACGGCGCGCAGACGAACCCGAGCGACATCGAGCACGGCGAGCGCCGGATGCCGCTGGATCTGACCCGCACGCCGATCGGGTGCCGGGTACCGGCCGGCCCCGCCGAGCGAGGCGCCGGGGGGCTCCGGTGTTCCGGGCTTGAGCCGGTCACGCGCGCAGCGGCTGCGGGCGCACGGTCCGGCACCGCTCAGCCACGCACCGCAGTCTCCGCCGTCCCGCGCCGGAATCAATCGCGCTCACAGCCACCCCGCCCCGCGCGCGGCCTCCCCCGACGCCCCGACGCTCTTGAGTGAGTTCCCCACCCCAACTGAGTACTCATACCCGCGCCCACTCCCGAACCTGAGTACCCACGCTCATGCCCCCACCCACCCCCCGACGCCACCATCAACCCATGACACCGCGAGCAACTCATCTGTCGGCCGCCACCGCCCTGGTCGCCGCCGTACCGGTCGCCGTATGGGGACTGCTGGGTCGGCAGGACGTCGACGGTTTCTCGGCCTCCGAACTCGACTACGCCTACCGGCCGTTGGACATCTCGGACGGGACGGCCGCCGTGATCGGCGTGATCGCCCTGCTGCTGGCGGGAGTCGGTGGCGCGCTGCTCGTACGGGCCACGCGCCAGGGCGAGTTGGACCGGCGTTGGTGGGAGGTGCTGGCGCCGCTGATGGTGGCCGGGGTGATCGTCGGTGTGGGCTGGCGGGTGCTGACGGCCGGAGTGCTCGGCGTCAACATCGGGGCCGGACTCACGATGTTGTTCGGTGGGCCGGTGGTGGCCGGGCTGTCGATATGGGCGCTGGTCCGCGGGGTGCGGCTGGCGACCCGGCGGCCCGGCGGTCACTTCCGGCCAGGGCAACAGATCGAATTGGCCCCGCGCGGGGCGTAGTTTGCGCCATCCTGAACGCCACGAGACGCGGACCCGGTCACAGAAGCACGTCGGGCCTCAACTCCCCTGTCCTGACCGACCACTTAACGCGCTGATCCGAAAGGGCACAGCTCCCATGGCCACACCGTTGTCCGCCGAGAAGACACTCGCCGCACTGAAGGCCGAGGGCCTCGCCGTGCACGAGCACACCGGCTGGAAGACGCACAACCGCGACTCGGAGACCGGCAAGACCTTCGGCCCCGTGATCGGCGTACTGATCCATCACACGGCCGGGCACGGCGACAAGGAGATCTGCTACAACGGCAGGTCGGACCTGCCCGGCCCGCTCTGCCACTCCTGGCTGGGCAAGACGGACGGGCTCTGGATGATCGGCCACGGGCGCGCCAACCACGCCGGGGCCGTCGACCTGGACGTACTGAACGCGCTGCGCGAGGAGAAGTCGCTCCCGCACGACAACCAGGCCAACGCCGACGGCAACGACTGCCTGTACGGCCTGGAGATCGAGAACCTCGGCAACGGCAAGGACCCCTACCCGGACGCGCAGTACCGTCAGGCCGTGCTGTGGGCGGCGGCGCTGTGCCGGGCGCACGGCTGGTCCGAGAAGTCGGTCGCGGGGCACAAGGAAGTGCAGCCCGGCAAGATCGACCCCAGCTTCGACATGGACGACTTCCGGGCCGACGTGAAGAAGCAGCTCGCGGTCACCAAGACGGCACCGTCCAAGCCGTCCAAGCCCTCCGGCTCGGCGAGCAAGCCCCGGGTCGACCTCTCCCGGCTGATCGCCGCGGCGAAGTCCGATCCCGGCCGCAAGCAGGGCCACGTCAGCTACATGGCGGGCACGAACCTCACCGAGGCCGCGCTGGTCAAACTCGGCTATCTCGCGAAGACGTACGCGGGTGACGGTTCCTTCGGTTCCACCACCGTCGCCGCCTACGCCAAGTGGCAGCATCACCTGGGCTACACCGGCACCGACGCCAACGGCATCCCCGGCAAGATCTCCCTCAGCAGACTCGGCGACCGCAGCGGTCTGTTCACCGTCGTCGCCTGACCCACAGGAAGCCCCTCGGCACCCGCGCCGAGGGGCCTTCGGCATGAGCCGACGGCACCGGACCGTATCCGGCATCCGACATCGACACTTGAGTCACTCTTGATCACTTCATCAGACACCGACGGACCGGCGATACCCGTGCCTCTCCAGCCCATCCCGTCCGCCCAGGTGACCCCGGCCGCGTCCTGGCGCATTCTTGCTGTGTCACCCACCCGGCGCCACAGGGACGAGGTAGGGCCCCAATGACTGGGAGTGCCGAGCGCGAGAAGGGGACGCCCGGACGGCTCGCCGAGCTGCTCATCGATGCCTCGACGGAGGCGATCGACGCGGCCGGCGGCCACTCGGGGGGCGTCTATCTGCGGTCGAGCACGCCCGGAATGCTGCGCCTCGCCGTGCTGGCGGGACTGCCCGGGCCGCTGTTCCGCCCCTGGGGCCGGCTGCACGCCGACAGCAAGTTCCCCGTCGCGGACGCCTACCGGCTCGGCGTCCGGGTGGTCCTGCCGAACGCCGCGGAGTGCATGCGCCGCTACCCCCAGTTCGCCGCCAGCCTGCCCTTCCAGTTCGGGTCCCTGTACGTCCCTGTCATGAGCGGATCGACGACGTACGGCGTGCTGACCGTGCTGCGCCCCGACGCCACGGACGCCACCGAGGTGCTGTCGGGCGTCGACCGCATGACGCGGCTGGCGGAGGAGCTGGGTGCGGCGCTGCGGGAGCTGGAGGACGAGCACAAGGACGAGGACGGGCCGGTCGTCGCCTGGGACGGCGAGCCCGTGTGCGTCCAGGCGGCGGCCACGCACCGCCCCGAGCGTCGTATGGCACGGTTCGTGTGGGATCCGGCGACGGCCGTCGTGACCGGGGACGGTTCCCTGCACACGCTGCTGGGGGTGGAGCCCGACGCGTTCTCCGGTACCGCGCAGGAGATCGCGGACGTCCTGGCTCCGGGCGACACGTACCAGGTCATGGCCGCGCTTCGGGCCACGGCCGCCGGGAAACCCCCGCCGCTCCCCCTGCGGGTGCGGGCGGCGGACGGCTCGGCCCGGTTGCTGGACCTGTGGACGCCCGCCACCGGGCCCGTCCCGTCGGGCGGCGGACATCCGGTCAGCGGTGTCGTCATCGACCCGGGCCCCGACCCGATGGCGGACAGCGCTGCCGATCTGCTCCCGGACGGCGTGTTCTGCCTGGACCGGCTCGGCCTGGTCACCTATGCCAATCCACGCGCCGCCCAGCTGTTGGGCCGGCCGCGCGAGGAGCTGCTGGGCCGCCCGCTGTGGGAGGGCGTGCCCTGGCTGAACCAGATCGGCTGCGAGGACCAGCTGCGCGGCGCCCTCCTGTCGCTGGGGCCGGTGCACTTCCACGTCCGGCGCCCGGAAACACAGGAGCCACGGCAGGAACCGTACGAGAACGACTGGCTCGCGATGGCCGTCCATCCCGGCCGGGACGGCCTGACGTGCACGGTCGCGCCGTCGACCCGGGTGGCGGGCACGCCGCTCCCGCTGGTGCCCGTGCACCCCGAAGGGGCCGACGCCCCGGGGAACGGCGTCACCTCGCTGGCTCCGCTGTACCGGCCGATCGTGCTCGCCATCGCGCTGACGGAGGCGGTCACCGCCCGCCAGGTGTCCGCGGTCGTGATGAAGGAACTGCTGCCCGCGTTCGGCGGCCGCCGCCTCGCGATCTATCTGCTCCAGGAGCGCCATCTGACGCTGGCCTGGGAGACCGGCTTCCCGCAGGGCTTCCTCGCCCCCTTCGACGGCGTAGCACTCGACACCCGGCTGCCCGGAGTGGAGACCCTCACCAGCGGACGCCCCCTCTTCTTCGACTCCATGCAACAGCTGGCGGACGCCTACCCGGGCATACCCCTGGACGCGGAGGTGGGCGCCCGCGCGTTCCTGCCGCTCATCGCGTCCGGCCGACCGGTCGGCTCCTGCATCCTGGGATTCGACCGGAACCGCAGCTTCAGCAGCGAGGAGCGCGCGGTCCTGACCGCCCTCGCCGGGCTGATCGCCCACGCGATGGAGAAGGCCCAGCGCTACGACTCCGAGGCCGCCCTCGCCCGCGGCCTCCAGCAGGCCCTCCTCCCGCGCAGGCTGTCGGACCACCCGCAGGTGGAGACCGCCGGGCGGTATCTGCCCGGCACCCAGGGCATGGAGGTGGGCGGCGACTGGTACGACGTCGTCGAGGCCGGGGACGGGCTGGCCCTGGTGATCGGCGACGTCCAGGGGCACGGTGTCCAGGCGGCCGCCACGATGGGTCAACTCCGCAGCGCGGTAAGGGCGTTCGCGCTCGGCGACCGGCCGCCCGACGAGGTGATGAGCGGCACCAACCATCTCCTCATCGACCTCGACCCCGGCCAGTTCGCGAGCTGCTGCTATCTCCGCCTCGACCCTGCGAGCGGGCTGGTCCGGGTCGCCCGGGCGGGGCATCCGCCGCCGCTGATACGTACCCCGGACGGCCGCACCCGCGTCTGGGACATACCCGGGGGCGTCGTACTCGGGGTGGACCCGCACGCCCAGTACCCGGTGGCGGAGCTCCAGCTGGAGCCCGACTCCATCCTGGCGCTCTACACCGACGGTCTGGTCGAGCGGCCCGGTGTCGACATCGACGTCGGCATCGCCGCCCTGCGCGTCGCCCTCGCGAAGGCGGGCGGGTCCGCCGCACGGCCGGGGGGCCGTTCCCTGGCCGGTGTCGCCGACCGGCTCACCACGGCGGCCCGGCACACGGCCGACCGTCCCGACGACATCGCGCTGCTGCTCGCGGCCCGGCGCGCCAAGCCCGGCAGGCACCCCTGATCCCGCGTCGGCCCCGGCCTGTCACCCGGTGTGACGCCCCTCGCCTCCTGAGGTCAGGCAGTGTAGACATGGGCACATGGTCCGCCTGACGGGTCGACCCGGGGCCCGGTCGACCCACCGCCCCGACGGTCTGCGCGCACAGAGCACGTACGACCGTGCCCGTCGGGCGCGCGAACACCGGCACCGGCGCTCCCCGGCGGGGGGACGGCTGGGCGGCCGTAGCGTCGCCGGGCAGGTGTTCATGCTGCAGGTGGTGATCGTGCTGCTGCTGGTCGTGTCGGCCGTGGTGGCACAGGTCCTCCAGGTGCGGCACGACAGCACGCAGGAGGCCCGCAACCGGTCGGTGGCCGTCGCCGAGACCTTCGCCAACGCGCCGGGCACGGTCGCGGCCCTGAAGAGCGCCGACCCGACGGCGATCCTCCAGCCGCGCGCCGAGGCCGCGCGCAAGGCGTCCAAGGTCGACTTCATCGTCGTGATGAACACCGACGGGATCCGCTACACCCACCCCAAACCGGACCGCATCGGCAAGAAGTTCGTCGGGGACATCGCCCCCGCGCTGGCCGGGCACGTCGTCACCGAGGAGATCACCGGCACCATCGGGCCGCTGGTGCAGGCCGTGGTCCCGGTCCGGGGCACCGGCGGCACCGTCGTGGGCCTGGTGTCGGCCGGGGTGACGAAGGCGAACGTGGGCGGCGCCGCCGACCAGCAGCTGCCGCTCCTGCTGATCGCCGCGGGTGTGGCGCTCGTCCTCGCCCTCGGGGGCACCGCCCTCGTCACCAGACGCCTGCAGCACCAGACCCACGGCCTGGGCCCGCACGAGATGACCCGGATGTACGAGCACCACGACGCGGTGCTGCACGCCGTACGGGAGGGCGTGATCATCGTCGGCGGCGAGGGCCGGCTGCTGCTCGCCAACGACGAGGCACGCCATCTGCTCGACCTGCCCGAGAACGCCGAGGGACACCTGGTCCTCGACCTCGGACTCGACGCCGAGATGACCGCCCTGCTGGCCTCCGCGCGGGTCGCGACGGACGAGGTGCACCGGGTCGGCGGCCGGCTCCTCGCCGTCAACCAACGCCCCACCGACCTGGAGGGCGGCCCGCCCGGCAGCGTCACCACGCTCCGCGACTCCACGGAACTGCGCGCCGTCTCCGGCCGAGCCGAGATCGCCCGCGAACGCCTCAACATGCTCTACGACGCCGGAGTGGGCATCGGCACCAGCCTGGACGTGACCCGCACCGCCGAGGAACTCGCCGAACTGGCCGTCCCCCGCTTCGCGGACTTCGTCACGGTCGACCTCTACGACGCCGTACTGAGCGGCGAGGAACCGCAGCCCGGGACCGAGCTGCGGCGCACGGCGTACAGCGGGGTCCGGGACGACGCCCCGCTCTACCCGGTCGGCAAACAGATCCAGTTCATCGCGTCCTCCCCGCAGGCGCGCAGCCTCGACACCGGCGAGGCCGTCGTCGAGGCCCGGCTGAGCGACGCCCCCGGCTGGCTCACCCAGGACCCGGCGCGCACCGCGCAGGTCGTCGAGTACGGCATCCACTCCCTGATCACCGTGCCGCTGCGGGCCGGCGCCCTCATCCTCGGCGTGGTCAACTTCTGGCGCTCCGACAAGCCCGAGCCCTTCGACGAGGAGGAGCTGGCCCTCGCCGAGGAACTGGTCGCCCGCGCCGCCGTGTCCATAGACAACTCCCGCCGCTACACCCGCGAGCACGGCATGGCGGTGACCCTCCAGCGCAGCCTGCTGCCCCGCCGCCTCCCCGAGCAGACCGCGCTGGACGTCGCCTACCGCTATCTGCCGGCGAAGGCCGGGGTCGGCGGCGACTGGTTCGACGTCCTGCCCTTGTCCGGTGCCCGGGTCGCCCTGGTCGTGGGCGATGTCGTGGGCCACGGTCTGCACGCCGCGGCCACGATGGGACGACTGCGCACGGCCGTCCTCAACTTCTCCGCGCTGGATCTGCCGCCGGACGAACTCCTCGGCCTGCTGGACGAGTTGGTCAGCCGGATCGACCAGGACGAGACGACCGAGGACAGCAACGCCCCGGTCACCGGGGCCACTTGCCTGTACGCGATCTACGACCCGGTGACCCTGCGCTGCACCGTGGCCCGCGCCGGCCACCCACCGCCGGCGCTGATCCTCCCGGACGGCACCGTCGAGTTCCCCGACGTCCCCGCCGGACCCCCGCTCGGCCTCGGCGGACTCCCTTTCGAGACGGCCGAGTTGGAGCTGGCCGAGGGCAGCCGGCTGGTCCTCTACACGGACGGACTGGTCGAGGACCGGGAGCGGGACATCGACGTGGGCCTGGAAATGCTCCGCACCGCACTCACCGACTCCGGCGACTCCCCCGAGGACACCTGCCGGGCCGTCCTCGACTCGGAGCTGTCGGTACGCCCGAGCGACGACATCGCCCTGATCGTCGCCCGCACCCGCGCCCTCGGCGCCGACCGGATCGCCGAATGGCGCGTCCCGTCCGACCCGGCCGCCGTCGCCGACATGCGCGCCTCGGTCACCCGCCAACTCACCCACTGGGGCCTGGACGAGCTGACGTTCACCACCGAACTCATCCTCAGCGAACTGGTCACCAACGCCATCCGCTACGGCAACGACCCCGTCCGCGTCCGCCTGTTGCGCGACCGCACCCTGATCTGTGAGGTCTACGACGGCAGCACCACGTCACCGCACCTGCGGTACGCGGCGATGACGGACGAGGGCGGCCGGGGCCTGTTCCTGGTGGCCCAACTCTCCGAGCGCTGGGGCACGCGGTACACACCTGCGGGGAAGGTCATCTGGGCCGAACAGGCGTTGTGACCACGGGCCCAGGGTGAACTCCCGCCCTGAGCCCGGCCCTTCACCCGCCTACTCGTCGATCGCCGCCCCGAACCCCGCGCCCTTCGCCGCACCACCGAGGTCCGCCGCGCCGTACAGCGAAGAGCCGTCCGCGAGCAGGCCGTTCGGGCCCGCAGGCAGCAACCACACATAGCCGTCACCGGAGTTCTCGCCCGGGGCGGAGGCGACCAGTTCGGTGCGGCCGTCCCGGTTCGTGTCCGCGAGGCGGACCTGGGAGCCCCAGGCGTCGTCGGCCTCGGCGGTGCCGGGGATGTCGGCCGTGTTCTGGTCGAAGGACTGGGCGCCGATCGCGGTCACGCCGGTGCGCGAACCGCGCAACAGCCATACGGCGCCCGCGTCCCGGACGGTGCCGATGTCCTCGCCGGGCGCGCCGACGGCGACGTCCGCGTAGCCGTCGCCGTTCACGTCGCCGATGGAGAGGTCGTTGCCCCAGGCGTCGCCGCGCTCCGAAGTGCCGGGCACGCCCGGGGAGTTTTGCGACCACCAGTCCGCGGGGCCGGCGGGGCCTTCCGAACTGCCGTAGTAGACACCGATCTTGCCGCCGGCGTCGCCCTCCGCCTCGTCGTCGGCGCTGCTGAGCTGTCCCACCACCAGGTCGTCGTAGCCGTCGCCGTTGATGTCGCCCGACGCGCTGCCGAGGCCTCCGTTGAGATCCTGACGGTATGTCAGCGAGGTCTCGCCGCCCGCGTAGAGGGCCGACCAGCCCTGCCGGTAGTCGTCGTCGGGGCTGTAGCCGGAGACGACCAGGTCGGCGAAGCCGTTGCTGTCGTAGTCGCCGGTGGTGAGGTAGGCGGGCTGGATGCGGTGGCCGCCGGGGGCGGTGGTCGTGTTCAGGGCGCCCATCGAGTGCAGGATGCCGGTGTGGTAGGTGAAGATCTGGGCGCCGTTGTCGTCGAGTACGGCCATCTCGTCGGCGTCGGTCGCCCCGGTGAAGCGGGCCGCCGCCACGGACTGGCCGAACCGGGCGCCCGCGGCGGGCTTGGTGGAGGTGAAGGAGGCGTTCGCCTCGGCACCCAGGCCGGCCTTGGAGCCGTACAGGACGGTGACGCGGCCGGCGTTCTCGAGGCTGCCCTCGTCCTCGCCCGGCGCGCCGATGAGCGCGTCGTCGTAGCCGTCGCCGTCCACATCGCCGGTGGCGATCGCCTGGCCGAAGGAGTCATAGGTCTCCGAGGTGCCGGGGACGCCGGGCGTGGACTGGCTGATGACGGCCGTACGGCCCCTGGGGACCGTGTTGTTGGTGGCGATGCCGTTCGGGGCGCCGTACTGGACGGTGACGTAACCCGCGCCCTCCTTGCCGTCGACGGTGCCCGACGGGGCGCCGATCAGGACGTCGTCGTAGCCGTCCCCGTTGAAGTCGCTGTTGCGGTCGACGGCGCTGGTGCCGCCGGGGACGCCCGCGTAGCTGGCCGGTGCGGCGACGATGCCGGCGCCGGCCAGGAGCAGGAAGGTCGCGGACGCGACAGCGGCGGAGACCTTCTTGCGTGACACGTTCGTCATGGTGTGTTCCCCCGTGAGTCAAATCTGTTGCGGTCAGCGGGTTCGACACGAGACATGACGCGGGAGTTGTGGTGCCTGGGCGTGCTGTGACACCCCGGTGACAGTTGTTGCGCGACCTGGACGAGGGGGGCCGGAGGTCAGCCGAGGGCCTTGTCCAGGTTGAACGCGGCGCTGATCAGGGCGAGATGGGTGAACGCCTGGGGGAAATTGCCCTGTTGCTCGCCGGTGCGGCCGATCTCCTCGGCGTACAGGCCGAGATGGTTGGCGTAGGTGAGCATCTTCTCGAAGGCGAGGCGGGCCTCGTCGACGCGGCCGGCGCGGACCAGGGCCTCGACGTACCAGAAGGAGCAGATCGAGAACGTGCCCTCGTCGCCCCGGAGTCCGTCGGGGCTGGCCTGCGGGTTGTAGCGGTAGACGAGGGAGTCGGAGACGAGTTCCTCGGTCAACGCGTCCAGTGTGGAGAGCCACTTGGGGTCGGTGGGTGCGATGAACTTCGCCAGCGGCATCATCAGCAGGGCGGCGTCGAGTACGTCGCTGCCCTCGTACTGGACGAAGGCTTGACGGGTTTCCGACCAGCCGCGGTCCATGATGCGGCGGTAGATCTTGTCGCGGCACCCGCCCCAGTACGGCAGGTTGGCGGGCAGCCCGCGGCGGTTGGCGAGGCGGATCGCGCGTTCGATCGCCACCCAGCACATCAGCCGTGAGTACAGGAAGTTCTTGCGGCCGCCGCGGGTCTCCCAGACGCCCTCGTCGGGCTGGTCCCAGTTCTCGCAGACCCAGTCGACGAGGGCGCACACGTCGTCCCACTGGGCGCTGGAGATGGGCTCGGCCCACTTGTCGTAGAGGTAGATGGAGTCGATCAGGGCGCCGTAGATGTCGAGTTGGAGCTGGTCGGCGGCGGCGTTGCCGACCCGGACCGGGGCGGATTTCTGGTGGCCTTCGAGGTGGGGGAGTTCGTGTTCGGTGAGTTCGGTGCGGCCGTCGATGCCGTACATGATCTGGAGCGGGCCGGAGGGGTTGCCGTCGCCGGGGCTGATGTAGCGGGTCACGAACTGCATGAACGCCTTCGCCTCGCCGGTGAACCCGAGGCGCAGCAGCGCGTAGACGCAGAAGGCGGCGTCGCGGATCCAGACGTAGCGGTAGTCCCAGTTGCGCTCGCCGCCGATCTGTTCGGGGAGGCTGGTGGTGGGGGCGGCGACGATCGCGCCGGTGGGGGCGTAGGTCAGCAGTTTCAGGGTGAGCGCGGAGCGGTGCACCATCTCGCGCCAGCGGCCCCGGTAGCGGGACTGGGACAGCCAGCGCCGCCAGTAGGCGACCGTCGTGACGAACTCGTCCTCGGCCTCCTGCCGCGCGCACGGGCGGGAGGTCACCTCGCCGTCGACCTGGTCGAGGGCGAACACCTCGGACTCGCCCTCGTCGAGCTTGAAGTCGGCCCACACGTCGACGCCGTCGCACTCCAGTGGCGCGGTGGCGGTCAGCGCGAGGGACTTCTCGGCGGACTCGAAGAGAGCCACGTCGCCGACCATCCGCGCGGTGTGCGGGCTGGCGCCGTAGTCGAACCTGGGGGCGACGCGGATGCGGAACGGGACGGTGCCGCGTACGCACAGCACGCGCCGGATCAGGCGGTGCCGGGCGGACTCGTCCGTCTCACTGGTCACCGGCATGAAGTCCTGGACCTCGCCGACGCCGTCCTCGGTGAAGAACCGGGTGATCAGGACGTTGGTGTCGGGGAAGTAGAACTGCTTGGTGCGCGCGGGCACGGAGGCGGCCAGCTCGAAGGAGCCGCCCCGCTCCGCGTCCAGGATCGCGGCGAAGACGCTGGGGGCGTCGAAGGACGGGCAGCAGTACCAGTCGATCGTGCCGTTCGTACCCACCAGGGCCACGCTCCGCAGATCACCGATCAGTCCGTGCTCGGCGATGGGCAGATATCCGGGTCCGGTGGGGGCATCCTGGTGGGGCGGGGTCTCGACCATCGCGGCAGCCTCCCTGGTTCGGGCCCGCGCGGGCCGGTTCCAAGCTTAGGTTCAGGTTCTCGTTCGGCCACTCTTCCGGATGCACACTGGGGTCGGGCGCGGAATCGTGGGAGTGGGACGCACGGCACGTGCCCGGTCCCGAGAAGGAGAGACCATGTCGACAGCACAACCCGATGAAGGCGCCGACCGCGCCACACCGGACGCCCTGCTGCACACCCGCACCGGTACCGAGGTGGCTCCGGAGGACGTGGTCCTGGCGGCGGGCCGGGACATCACCCCGAAGAATCTGGAGTGGGCCCGGCGGAAGATCGAGGCGGAGGGGGCTGCCGCGCTGGACAAACTGCTCCCCTAGCCGTCTCGCCGGCACCTGGTTACCCGTTCACCCTTTCGGAGAAGGCGCTCCGGCTGACAGACTCCGGAGGTGCCCGACTTCGACATGCTTGTCATCGGTTCAGGACCGGGTGGCCAGAAGGCCGCCATCGCCGCGGCCAAGCTCGGCCGCCGGGTCGCCGTCGTCGACCGCCCCGACATGGTCGGCGGGGTCTCCATCCACACCGGGACCATCCCCTCCAAGACTCTCCGCGAGGCGGTGCTGTATCTCACCGGCCTCACCCAGCGCGATCTGTACGGGCAGAGCTACCGCCTGAAGGACGACATCACCGTCGGCGACCTCACCGCGCGCACTCAGCACGTGGTCAGTCGTGAAGTCGACGTCATCCGCAACCAGTTGTCCCGCAACCAGGTCTCCCTGTTCGCCGGCACGGGCCGCTTCGTCGACCCGCACACCATCGCCCTGACCGATGTCACCGGCCACGAACGGCTGTTGACCGCGGAGCACATCATCATCGCCACCGGTACCCGCCCCGCGCGGCCGGACACCGTCGAGTTCGACGGGCAGACCATCATGGACTCGGACAACGTGCTGGACCTGCCCAAGGTCCCGCGGTCCATGGTCATCGTGGGCGCCGGTGTGATCGGCATGGAGTACGCCTCCATGTTCGCCGCGCTCGGCAGCAAGATCACCGTGGTGGAGAAGCGCGCCGGCATGCTCGACTTCTGTGACCTGGAGGTCATCGAGTCGCTCAAGTACCACCTGCGGGACCTCGCCGTCACCTTCCGCTTCGGGGAGACCGTCGCCGCCGTCGAGCGGCACACGAACGGCACGCTGACCGTCCTGGAGAGCGGCAAGAAGATCCCGGCCGACGCCGTGATGTACTCCGCAGGGCGGCAGGGCCTCACCGACGAACTCGACCTGGACAAGGCCGGGTTGTCCGCCGACCGGCGCGGCCGGATCGACGTCGACGAGAACTTCCGCACCACGGTGCCGCACATCTACGCCGTCGGCGACGTCATCGGCTTCCCGGCGCTCGCGGCGACCTCGATGGAGCAGGGCCGTACGGCGGCGTACCACGCCTGCGGTGAGCCGGTGCACCGGATCGACGACCGGCAGCCGATCGGCATCTACACCATTCCGGAGATCAGCTTCATCGGGAAGACGGAGGACCAACTCACCGAGGAGTGCGTGCCGTTCGAGGTCGGGATCTCCCGCTACCGCGAGCTCGCGCGCGGCCAGATCATCGGCGACTCGCACGGCATGCTCAAGCTGCTGGTCTCCCCCACGGACCGCACCCTGCTCGGCGTGCACTGCTTCGGTACGGGCGCCACGGAGCTCATTCACATCGGCCAGTCGGTGATGGGCTGCGGCGGAACGGTCGACTATCTCGTGGACGCGGTCTTCAACTACCCGACCCTCGCGGAGTCCTACAAGGTCGCCGCCCTCGACGCGACGAACAAACTGCGGCAGATCGACCGACTCGGCGACTGACCGTTCACAGGAGATTACTCGCTGGTCAATCTTGAAAGGTCAAGAGGTACGGCTATCATCACACCCACACACGGTGTGACCGTCCGCCGACGCAGCGGTTAAGCGGTATCCGCCATTCTCTTTTCGTTGTCCCGACCGGCCACTGACCCGAGGCCACCCCTCTCCGGGTCCGGGGCCGGTTCGCGCAACCCCCCACGTCGTGCAAGACGGAAAGCAGCGCATCCATGAGCAACAACAGGGGCAGAGGGCTGCAGGCCAACGCCCTCGGCACGTTCGACACCGTGGTGATGGCCGTGGCGGGCAGCGCCCCGGCGTACTCGATCGCGGCGACCACCGCGGTCCTGGTCGGCGCGGTGGGACTGGCCAGTCCGGCAGCCCTCCTGTACTGCGCGATACCGATGCTGGGCATCGCGCTGGCGTTCAGCTATCTCGGCCGTATCGACGTGAACGCGGGCGCCAGTTACTCCTGGGTGGGGCGCACCCTGCATCCCTTTCTGGGCTTCATCAGCGGCTGGGCCCTGGTGGTCTCCGCGACCATCTTCATGGTCGCCGGGTCACTGCCCGCCGGGTCGATGACGCTGGCCCTGTTCGATCAAAGCCTCGCGGACAACACCGCGTTGTCGACGGTGGTCGGCGCCGTCTGGTTCGTGATCATGCTGCTCGTGGTGCTCGGCGGCGCCCGTCTCACGGTCCGCGCCCAACTCGTCATGTCCGGCGTGGAACTGGGCATCCTGGCGCTGTTCGCGGCACTGGCCGTCATCCACTCCGACACCGCCCGCGCCTTCGACTGGTCCTGGCTGGGCTTCAGCCACTTCGACGGGGTGTCGGGCTTCGCGTCGGGCGCGCTCATCGCCGCGTTCTACTACTGGGGTTGGGACGTCACCAGCAACCTCAGCGAGGAGACCCGCAACAGCCGTCGTACGACCGGACTCGCGGGCCTGATCGGCGTCGGCATCGTCTTCCTGCTCTTCGAGGTGTTCACGATCGCGGTGAACGTCATCCTGACCTCGCGGCAGATCGAGAACAACGACGCCAACGTGCTGGCCGTGCTCGGCGACGAGGTCTGGCCGGGCTGGGGCGGAAAGTTGCTGATCGTGGCGGTGATGCTGTCCACCATCGCCACTCTGGAGACCACCCTCATCCAGGTCACGCGCTCGCTGTTCGCGATGGGCCGCGACCGTACGATGCCGGCCGCGCTGGGCCGCGTGCACCGCACCTGGAACACACCCTGGGTGGCGATCACCGTGGTCGGCGGGGTGGCGCTGGTGATGTTCATCGCCTCCAACGCGCTCGGCTCGGTGGGCGAGATCCTCGCCGACGCGATCTCGGCGATCGGTCTGCAGATCGCCGTGTACTACGGCCTGGCGGGCCTCGCGGTGGTCGTCGCCTACCGCAAGATGCTGTTCAAGTCGGCGGCCAACTTCCTCTTCGGCGGGCTGTGGCCGCTGTTCGGCGCCCTGTTCATGTTCTGGATCTTCGTCGAGTCCCTCGGCAGCCTGAGCGACGCGGCGATCAGTATCGGTATCGGCGGCCTTGCGGTGGGCGTGATCCCGATGCTCTGGTACTGGCGGCAGGGCAGCGACTACTACCGGCCCGCGCCGCTCGACGCCACCCACACCGTCGAGACGGACTACGTCCCCGACGACTTCGTGCCCGAACAGTCCCGGGTCCATCAGGGTCTCCCGACCGACTTCTGAGGGGGCACCACCCGATGGCGCGAGACCGCTTCTCCCCCGACTTCGACCCCGACTGCGGGGACGCGCCCCTCAGTTCGGCCCGCCACGACATCGTCATCGGCCGCTGGCAGGGCCTGCGGGAGCTGCTGCGGATCACCGGCGCGCACTGGCTCAGCCGGGGCCACCGCATCCGGACGCTCGCCCAGGCCTGCGCAAGCAGTTCGACGGTCGAGTCATGGCTGGCCGCCGAACCCCACAGCGGCGACGCGCTCACCCTGCGCGCGGCGACGGAGACGGCCCGGGCGTTCAACCTGGCCATCGCGGCGGGCCGGGGCGTGCCGATCGACCGGAACCGTATCGACGGCGCCGTCATGGCGTGCCTGCAAGCTTCGGAGTCGTACCCGGACGACCCCACCCCGTGGATCTCCCTGATCTCCGTCGCCCGCCTCTATCCGTCGGGCGTACGGCGCCAGGAACTCGCCCGCTGGTGGGACGAGTTGCACCGCCGCGACCCCTACAGCGTGGAGGGTCATCTCCAGGTCCTCCACTACTACTCCTCCCGCTGGCACGGCAGCCACGGCCTCATGTACGACTTCGCCCGCGACGCGGCGGGCGTGGCACCGCCCGGCTGCGCACTGCCGGTGCTGGTGCAGTACGCCCGCGTCGAGGAGTACCGCTACGTCCTCGACGCGGCGAAGGGCCAGCAGGCCGCGGTCGGGCTCGGCCAGCACTGGACCCACGACGGCGCCGTCAGCGACGTACGCCGCACCTGGCAGCGCTGGATGGCCGCACGCGAGGACGGCACGATCCCGCCGGGCGAACTCCGGGACCTCAACTACCTCGCGCACGCGGCCTGTTACGCGGGGACAGTGGATGTCTCGGCCGCCGTGCTGGGCATGATGGGCCGCCGGGCGACGACGACTCCGTGGTCGTACACGGGGGACGCGGAGAAGCAGATCGTGAAGTGGCGGAAGGAGGTGGGGGTGCGGTCCTGAAGAACCTATTCGGCGGGCTGTTCCGCCGGCTGGGCCAGGCTCGCCGTCCACTTGTCCTCGATGCGGCCGAACTTCCACACCAGCAGGGCGACGACCCAGGTCCCGAAGAACAGGCCGACGATGAGGAAGCCGATAACGTTGAGGTCGAGGCCGGCGACCCAGTCCCAGAAGAAGCCGTGCAGGTCGAGCTTCTCGGCGAACAGGCCCAGGAGTTCGACCGTGCCGATGATGAGGGCGACCGCGACGGACAGGCCGGTGATCGTGAGGTTGTAGTAGACCTTGCGGACCGGCTTGGAGAAGGCCCAGCCGTAGGCGAAGTTCATGAATGTGCCGTCGATCGTGTCGAGCAGCGACATACCGGCGGCGAACAGGACCGGCAGGCACAGGATCGCGTACCAGGGCAGGCCGGACGCGGCGCCCGAGCCGGCGAGCACCAGCAGCGCGATCTCCGTCGCCGTGTCGAAGCCGAGGCCGAACAGCAGGCCCAGCGGGTACATCTGCCAGGACTTGGTGATCGACTTCATGAAGCGGCCGAGGATGCGGTTCATGAAGCCGCGGTTGTTGAGCTGCTCCTCCAGCGCGGCCTCGTCGTAGTGGCCGGAGCGCATCTGGCGGAACACCTTCCAGATGCCGACCAGGATGACGAGGTTGATGCCGGCGATGACGTAGAGGAAGGTGCCCGACACCGTCGTACCGATGAGGCCGGTGACGTCGTGGAGTTGGGAGTTGTCGTCGCGGACCGGTCCTGCCAGTGCCTTGACGCCGAGGGAGAGCAGGAGCGTCAGGCCGAAGACGATGCTGGAGTGGCCGAGCGAGAACCAGAAGCCGACCGACAGCGGTCGCTGCCCCTCGCTCATCAGCTTGCGGGTCGTGTTGTCGATCGCCGCGATGTGGTCCGCGTCGAACGCGTGCCGCATGCCGAGGGTGTACGCGGTCACGCCCATGCCGATGCCGAAGGACTTCTCGCCGACGCTGTAGTGCCCCGGCGCCACGATCCACACGAGCGTGAACCAGCCGATCACATGCAGCCCGAGGATGAACGCGGCCATGCCGCCGACCCTGGTCCACTCCTGCCGCGTCATGGACGTCCGCACGCGGTACCAGACCGAGGGCAGCACCCCGGCCGTGGCAGGGAGGGTCGAAGTGGACTCGGGGGCGGCCGTCATCGAGGAGGGTCTTTCTTCCGGGTACGCGGTCGCGGACTGCAACCTGGTGCCATCCTCCCGTACCTGCAATCCATTCGCAGTAACGCTCGGCAAAGACCACGGCAGGTCTTCCCCAATGGAAGGAAAAATCCCTGGTCAGGTCGCCAGCAGACCCCGCCCGAGCCAGTCCTTGGCGTCCTTCACGCCGGGCAGTGCGTAGAAGTAGCCGCCGCCCGTCGGGGAGATGTAGTCGACCAGGGGCTCGTCGATCAGCCGGGTCTGGGTCGCCTCGAACTGCCGCTTCACGTCCTGCTGGTAGCAGCAGAAGACCAGGCCCATGTCGAGGTTGCCGACGTCGTCGATGCCCCGGTCGTAGTTGTAGCCGCGGCGCAGGATGCGCGAGGTGTCGGTCGCCGCGGTACGCGGGTTGGCGAGGCGGATATGGGCGTCGAGCGGGATCGCCGTGCCCTTGGGGTCCTTGGCGTAGTGCGGGATGTCCGTCTCCTTGGCGCCGTCCAGCGGGGCGCCGGTGTCCTTGCGGCGGCCGAACATCAGCTCCTGCTCACCGAGCGAGACCCGGTCCCAGAACTCGACCAGCATGCGGATGATCCGGATCACCTGGTAGCTGCCGCCGCTCGCCCAGGCCGGTTCGCCCTGGCCGTCGCCGACCCAGATCAGGCGGTCGGTCTCGCGGGCGGACTTCACGTCCGGGTTGGCTATGCCGTCCTTGAAGCCGAGCAGGTTGCGCTGGGCGCCCGTGGGACGCGGGGTGTTCTGGAAGCCGTCGACGCGCCACTTGATCTGCATGCCGCCCCGGGTGTGCCGGGCGATGTCGCGCAGCGCGTGCAGCACCGTGTCCTGGCGGGCGCCGCACACCTGGAGCGACAGGTCGCCGTGGCACTCCGCTGCACGCAGGTTGTCGTTCGGGAACGTCTTCATGGGGGTCAGCCGGCGCGGCTTGGCCTTGGCCAGTCCGTAGCGGTCGTCGAACAGGGAGGCGCCCGCACCGACGGTGACCGTGAGGGCGTCGGCGGGGACGTCCGGTCCGAGGATGCCGTTGTCGGCGGGCGGCGCGCCGACGCCGAGGTCGGCGGGGGTACCGCCGGAGGTCAGGAAGCGGGCCCGTTCGGTGATCGTGCGCAGCAGTTCGGCCAGTTCGGCACGGTTGTCGGCGATCACGTCGAGGGAGACGAAGGTCGCGGCGGCCGGGGCGGGGGTGAGGATGCCCGCCTGGTGGGTGCCGTGGAAAGGCACCTTGGCGGCGTTCGTGGTGTCCGCGGCCTGCGCCACGGTCGTGCCGCCGGTCTCGGCGAGCGCGAACGCCCCGCCGGCCAGCACCGCGCCCGCGGCCCCGGCACCGAGCGCCGTCCGGACGAAGGAGCGACGGCCGGCTCCGGCCGGGCAGCCCGGGGTTTCGGCAGTGGACATCGGACGGTTCCCTTCACTACGGCCAGTGCTGTTCGTGTTCTCGGCGCTCATCAGGCGGACTTCCTGATCTCCAGCAGGTCCGGCACCGGCGCCAGGTCCTCCAGCAACTGCCCGGTGGCGCCGTTGATTTGGGCCCGGGTCGTCTGGTCGAGCTGCTCGACGGGCGTCCAACTGGCGCCGTGGTGCGCCGAGTCGAGCAGCTTCTGCAGCCGGGCGATGTCGGCGTCGACCGTGGGGAGCAGCTTCGGGGATTCCTTGGTGAGCAACGGCGTGAGTACGGTGAGCAGCTCGCGCGTGCCGGCGAGGTTGCTGTCGACGGTGGCGAGGTTGGTGCCGCTGCCCTCGTCGGTGTCACCGGTCAGCTCGAACTGGAGGGCGTTCTCCAGGATTTCGTGGGCCCGCAGCGGCAGGTCACCGGGGTCGAAGTCCTGGGCGGGGAACGCCTTCCGCAACCCCACGACCGCGGCGGCGAGTTGCTGCGCGGGAACCTTCAACTCGCCGGCCGACTGCCCGTGCCAGAGCCCGTACTCGATGCGATGGAAGCCCGCGAAGTCCTTGTTGTCGACTCCCCCGGCCAGCCCGTCGGCCCTGCCGTTGATCTTCTGGTCGAAGTCCTCGAAGGTTCCGTAGGCGGCACCGAGCGAGGAGTAGGTGCGGTGCGCGGTCAGCCAGTCGGTGCGCGCCTTGCCGAGGTGGTTGCCCGCGATGTCGGCACTGAGCTGCCGGGTCTGGGTTTCGAGGGTGGCCAGGCCCTGGTCGACGTACACCTTGTAGGCCTTCAGGGGCGCGGCGAGGTCGTTCTCGGAGACGGGGACGACCGCCTTCACCGCTCCTCCCGCGCCGCTGACGTGGACCGTGGCGGAGGTGACGGCCTTCGCGCCGGTGGGCACGCAGCGCCAGGCGTACGAGCCGCCCGCGACGGTCGCGACCAGATCCCGGGTGGTGCCGGGAGCGAGGCCCTCGACCTCGCCGTAGACCGCGCTGGTGACCGGGTCGATCAGATAGACCTCGGCGGTCTTGTCGCCGGTGTTGTGCATCTGGAAGGTCTGCCGACCGGTGTCGGGCGCGGTGAAACCCTTGCCGCACTCGGTCTCGGAGACGGCCACCGTCTGGGCACTCGCGGGCTTGGGCCGGGCGAAGGCGACGACGAGACCAGCCACGACCGCGGGTACGGCGACCACGGCGACGGGGACGACCCAGACGGGGCGGCGACGCAAGGACACCTCGGTTTCGCGCACTTCGGCGGGCTCGGGCGCGGGTGTCCTGGTCCGTACGCCACGCACGAACAGGGGCAGCACGACGGCGAGATAGCCGACGTAACCCACCACCTGGAGCCAGGTCATCGTGGGCATCAGGTTGAACACGCCCTGGATGAGGGTGCTGTACCAGGAGCCGGCGTCGACGCTGCCGCTGAGGTCGAAGGCGTAGGCGGTCAGACCGGGCAGGACGCCGCCCTCTTGGAGGTCGCGCAGGCCGTAGCCGAGGACGCCGGCCGCGATGACGACGAGGACGACTCCGGTGGCGGTGAAGAACTTCGTCAGGTTGATCCTGAGGACCCGGCGGTACAGGCCCCAGCACAGGGCCGCCGCGAGGACCAACCCGATGGCGGCGCCCGTCAGGGGGCCGACGGACTCACCGGCCGCGCGAGCCGTGGTCCACAGGAACAGGGCCGTCTCCAGGCCCTCGCGGCCCACCGCGAGGAACGAGGTGAGCATCAGCACGCCCGCGCCCATGCCGAGCGCGCCGGTGACCTTCTCCCTGATCTCGCCGGAGAAGGTACGGGCCGAGCGGCGCATCCAGAACACCATCGCGGTGACGAACGCGACGGCGATCACGCTGAGGACGCCGCCGAACGCTTCCTGGGCCGTGGCGGAGAGGTTCGCCGCGGTGAAGGTGAGCACCGCGCCGAAGCTCATCGCGAGGGCGACGGCCGCCAGGACGCCCGTCCACACCTGCGGCAGGCGGGACTTGGCATCGGCGCGGACGAGGGTGGCGACCAGGATCGAGACGATGAGCCCGGCCTCCAGTCCCTCCCTCAGCCCGATCAGAAAGCTCGGAAACGCGTCGTCCCACATCGGGTGCGACTCCTCCTGGGTTAGTGAAGGCATGCCTTACTTCGCGGACCATCATGACTACATGCATGTAGTCAGTCGGTCACGAAGCGGCAATGTCCGGGCAAAAGAGCGGAACTTCTCGCCCGCCGGGATCGTCTACAGTTGAGTAGACCGTCTACAGATTTGTAGTCAGAGATGGATGTCGTACGGGGCATCCGCTGACCGGCGAAGGGGCTCGCGACGATGACCACACCCTTGGACCTGGCGTCCCAGCTCGCCGTCAACGTGCTGGATGCCAAGTCGCTGCTGGCCGCCTTCGGTGTGCTGGGCGTCGGTGCGGTGATGTTCGCCGAGACGGGGCTGCTGATCGGGTTCTTCCTGCCCGGCGATTCACTGCTGTTCACGGCGGGCCTGCTGTGCACCGGAGGCGCCGACAGAGCCGTGAAGCTGTCGCTGCCGCCGCTGCTGGTCGCGGCGGCGGTGGGCGCGCTCGCCGGAGCGCAGTGCGGGTATCTGCTGGGCCGAAAGGCCGGCGGCGCGCTGCTCGCCCGCAGCCGCTCGACCCGCCTGCACGAAGGGGCCCGGCGCGCCGAGGAGTTGCTGGAGCGGTACGGCTATGCGAAGGCGATCGTGCTGGCCCGCTTCGTGCCCGTGGTGCGGACGGTCCTGAACCCGATGGCTGGCGCCCTCGGAGTGCCCGTGCGGACGTTCACCGTGTGGCAGGTGGCCGGCGGTCTCGTGTGGAGCCTGGGGCTGACACTCGCCGGGTACGCGCTCGGTTCCTCGATCCCGAACGTCGACAAGTACCTGCTGCCCATGGTCGCCGTGATCGTGATCGTGTCGCTGCTCCCCCTCGCGGTCGAGGTGCACCGCTCCCGCAAGGCCACCCGTGCCGCCAAGGCCGGGGAGGTACGCGGATGATCCTCGTCGCGTTCCAGGGTTCGTCGATCGACGGCGAGGAATACACGGATGTGGTCAACTCCGCCCAGCACGCGCCGAGTTGGCTGGACACCACGGTCTCGGCCTGGTCGACGTACGGGCTCGCGGTGTTCGCCATGCTGATGGTCGTCGGCTGGTGGCGGGCCCGCCGGGTCGGTGCCGAGTCGGCGGTGACGGCGCTGGCCGTGCCATTGGTCGTGGTGGCCGCGTACGGCATCGACTCCCTGCTCAAGCTGGCGGTGCGGGAGAACCGGCCCTGTCAGACCCTGCGGGTGGTCACGCTGGAGGCGTGTCCGGTGCGGGGCGACTGGTCCTTCCCGAGCAACCACGCGACCATCGCCGCGGCGGCTGCCGTCGCCCTGTTCTTCGTCTCCCGCCGGCTCGGTGCCGTCGCGGTCGTGGCGGCGCTCGCGATGGCGGTCTCCCGGGTCTGGGTCGGGGTCCACTATCCGCACGACGTCGTGGCGGGCGTAGTGGTCGGCGCGCTCCTCGCACTGGGCGCCATGGTGCTGCTGAAGCGGTGGCCGGAGTCCCTGACAAACCGGATCACGGCCACCCGGCTGCGACCGCTGCTGATGTCATGAACCGCAAGGACATCGCCGAGTTGGCGGGCAGCACGGGCCTCGGCGCCTGGACCGCGTTCGGCGTGCTGAGCCTGGTCGTGATCGGGCACGAGGGCGCTCCGCTGTTCACGGACGAGGACGCGCTGTCCTGGTCCGTCGCACACCGCCCGGACATGGCACTGGCGGTGGCCCGCGGACTGACCGCGACCGGCACGGGCGTCATCCCGTACGCGCTCGTCGTCCTCGCCGCACTCCTCACCGGCCGCACCGCACGCCAACGCCTGCTCGCCGCGACCCTGGCCCCGGCCTGCCTCGCCTCAGGCCAGGGCCTGCGCTACGGCGTGATGGAACTGATCGCGCGCCCCCGCCCGTCGCTGGGCGACTGGGCCGGACACGCCTCGGGCTGGGCCTTCCCCTCCGGCCACACCACCACGGCCGCGCTCACCGCCGGACTGGTGATCCTCGCGATACGCGTGCGCGCCCCGCACGGGAGAACGGCGCTCTGCCTGGCCGTCGGCTGCTGGGGCGCGCTGGTCGGACTGACCCGCGTGTATCTGGGCGTGCACTGGTTCACCGATGTGCTCGGCGGCTGGCTCTTCGCCGCCGGCTGGCTCGGCGTGTGCGTGTGCGCGGCGGCCTGGTGGCTGCCGACGCGACTGGTCACGGACGGAGCGGACGGGGCCGTACCGCCACGGGACGAGCATGCGCCCCGGGGACCGGTGCTGTAGGGCTCGGTCGGCTGGTGTCGTCGGTGGCACCTGCCGATCAGTCCGAGGTCGTCGGTGCGATCACCGTCGGGGCTGTAGCGGTGGTCCACTCGCTCGTGGTGCGGCTCGGTGCGATCGGTGGACTGCTCCGGTCGCGGCCGGGCTTGTGCGGGGGTGCGCGCGTCCGCCTCGACCGAGTCGTCCGTGCCGTCCGCTGCGTCGAGTTCCAGCTCGAACCAGACTTCCTTGCCCTCCTCGACGAGGCGGCTGCCCCAGCGGTGGGCGAGTGCGTCGACCAGGAAGAGGCCGCGGCCGTTCTCGCTGTCGGCGTCGGGGTTCTGGTCGCTGTCGAGCTGCCGGTGCGGCGGTCGGGGAAGGTGGCGCCGCTCGTCCGCCACCTCGCAGCGCAGTACGCCGACGTCCAGGGACAGGGTGAGCCGGTAGCGGCCGCCGGCGTGCACGACCGCGTTGGTGGCGAGTTCGCTGACCAGCAGTTCGGCGACGTCCACCAGGCTCTGGAGGCCGTACTCGGCAAGCCGCTTGCGGACGAGTTCCCTGGCCTGGCGGACCGAGGACTTTCCCGGGCCCAGGATCGTGGTGCAGCCGTCGCCCACGGTCGGCAGGCCGCGTGGACGGTCGTTCGGCATGGTCGTTTCCCTTCGGCCCCTGAGGCGTTCGGTTCGTGCGGTCCGAGGCCGGGTCCGCCAAGGGTCCCGGCCTCGTATCCACCATGCGTCCGCGGTGCCCTTCGGGGCGCGGGGGGAACTACCCGAATCCGCGGGCCGGTTCGTCAACCTGCCGTGACGAGGTCCGTCTCCATACGGATGGTCCAGCCTTCCTGTGCCTCGTCGCCGGACCTCATGTCCACGAACTCGCAGACCTGGCGGGTGTGCCAGAGCCCGTCCTCCGGCCGCAGTTCGGGGCCTGGCGGCCGGAAGCCGAGGAAGGGGTCGGTGATACGGCCACGCGGGGTGCGCAGTTCGCAGACGATGCGTTGCCGGGTCGACCACAGCCGCAGGTGTGCGCGGTCGCAGCCCTGGGATGCCGCGTAGCGCGTGGCGCCCGACACGGCCTGCCCGAAGCGGGCCGCCGCGCCCGGTGCCATGCCGCGGGCCCGCGCCTGGTCCGCCGCGAACCGGTGTCCGGCGGTCAGGTCTCCGTCGAGGCCGACCCCGACCGCGTCCTGCGGCGGCGCGGGCAGCGGGCCGAGGCCCCGGGTGGCGTAGACGGCGGGTTCCGTGAAGAGGGGGCTGGGTCGGATGCCGTGCCGGTTCAGTTCCGTGGGGTGGGTGTGCCGGGCGGCGTCGACGACGTCGGGCGGTGCGGTCCGGGTGTCGTAGAGGCACATCAGGTCGGGCGGGGCGCCGGTGAAGAGTTCGGTGGCGAGGGCCTCGTAGCGCTTCCACTCGGGGATCTGGCGTGGCGAGCGGCCGTCCCAGACGGGCTCGCCCGTCATGTGGAGGCGGCCCTCGGGGTTCGCGTGGGTGACGTAGTAGTCGAGGGCGGTGGCCATGCTGTTCGCGGGGCTTCCGCGGTACCACCGCGCGGAGTCGCGGAAGTCGACCTGGCGGGCGTCCGGGCCGAGCGCGTCCCGCAGCAGGTCGAGTTTGCGCGCGGTGGTGATGGCCACCGGGTCCGGTTCATCGGCGTCGGCGATGGCCTCCCTGAGGAACGGCACCACCACCGCCAGGAACTCCTCGTCGGACGAGTGGATGCCGGCGTGATGCTTGACCGGTGGGACGGGGGCTCGTTGGTCCATCTGTCTGCCTTTCCCTTCGTTCGTTGTACGCGGCTCGTTCGTTGTGCGCGGTTCCACGGCGTCAGGGGCGCATGGCCCGACGCGCCTCGGCCCAGACGGCGACCTGGCTGCGGGAGGTGAAGCCCAACTTGCTGAGGATGCGCTCGACATGGCCCTCCGCCGTCCGCAGCGCGACCACCAGCCGGTCGGCGATCTGCTGGTTGGTGAGCCCTTCCGCGATCAGTTCGGCGACCTCCGTCTCGCGGCGGGTGAGCGGGCTGTCGAGCACCTGGCGGGCGGGCGACTCGCGCTCGCCCAGCGCGTAGCCCACCGCGTCGTCCAGGCTGAGTTCGAGGCCTTCGCGGTAGGCGTTCTTGAACGCGTCGCCCAGCAGCGCGCGGGCGCCTTCCTCGGCCTCGGTGCGCACCGGGCCGTGGGACGGAGTGCGGTCCAGGGCGACGTGGGCGTCCTGCCAGATCCGTTTGGCGGCGCCCAGCAGCACCGCGGCGGACCGGCCCTCGCCGTCGCGCGCGTGGACGGCGGCGAGGAGTTCCAGCGTCATACCGGTGCCGAACACGTCGCCGACGGCCCGCTTGAGCCGCAGGCACTCCCGGGCGTGGATCCTGGCCGACACCTGGTCACCCTTGGCCCACTCGGCGAAGGCTAGGATGCGCAACAGGTAGGAGTGGACCCACTGTTCGCCGTGGGCCACGCAGATCTGCCGGAACTCCTCGCACAGGGCCATGGCGCGGTCGTACTCGCCCTGGATGGCGAGGACATGGGCCAGTTCGACGTGCTTGAAGCCGACCAGGCTCATCGACTCGCCCTCGCGCGGCGGCCGGGAGAGCGCCTCCTCGTACACCTCGCGGGCCCGGTCGTAGTCTCCGCTGATCAGACGGGCGCCGCCCCGGCCGAAGAAGCTGTGCGCCACTTCGGCCTCGGCGCCGAGCCGCAGGGCCAGTTCGCGGGCCTCCTCGGCGAGGGGTGCCCCTCTGACGGCGTTGCCCTGGCTCAGCAGCATCAGGGCCAGGGCCCACAGTGCCCGCGCCCGTGCGACGGACGGCTCGGGAGCGGCGGCGAGGAGTCGCTCCAGCCAGTACCTGCCCTCGACCAGGG
This sequence comes from Streptomyces xylophagus, assembly GCF_000716435.1. GTDB lineage: Bacteria > Actinomycetota > Actinomycetes > Streptomycetales > Streptomycetaceae > Streptomyces > Streptomyces xylophagus. The sequence continues at coordinate 101,843 of NZ_JNWO01000001.1, read as the reverse complement.
CACCGGTCGCGAACCAGAAGAACCACAGATGCCCGGCGATCTTCAGCCCGGCCCGCAGTTCGCCCGGGGTGTGCAGGCAGAACTCGAACGCCGAGCGGATAAGGTCCGACTCCGCGTGCAGCCGCCGTACCAACTCCGGCTGGTCGGGGCCGAACCAGCGGCGCTCGCACTCCTCGACGAAGTCCAGGCACCAGTCCCGCACCCGGCGCCGGGCCGTCTCCTCCGCGTCGGCGCCGTCCTCGCGGAGCCGGTCGAGCCCGTACTGCCGGATCGACTCCAGCATCCGGTACCGGGCGTGGACGGCGTCGCCGTCCCGGACCAGCAGCGACTTGTCCACCAGGCCGGCGACGGCGTCCACCAGCTCGTCACGGTCGAGGCCGGGCCCGGCACAGACCTCCTCCGCCGCGCCCAGGTCGAAGCTCCCGGCGAAGACGGAGGCACGCGCCCACACCGACTGTTCCTCGGGGGTGCACAGGTCATGGCTCCAGTCGACGGCCGCGCGCAGGGTGCGGTGCCGGGGCAGGGCGTCCTCACTGCCGTCGTTGTCCGCTCTGTCGGCCAGCAACCGGTAGCGGCGGTCGAGCCGTTCGAGCAGCTGCTGCACTCCGAGGGCGCGCATCCGTACCGCCGCCAGTTCGATCGCGAGCGGCAGTCCGTCCAGCCGCTGGCACAGGGCGGCCACCGCGTCCTGGTTGGCCGCGGTGAGCGAGAACCCGGGCAGCACGGCCGCGGCCCGGTCGGCGAACAGGGCCAGTGCCGGGTACTCCAGCGCGGGTTTCGGGGGGAGCGGCTCGCCCGGGGTGGGAGTCGCCAACGGCTGTACTTCCAGGACGTGTTGGGCGGGCACGACCAGCGGATGTCTGCTGGTGGCCAGCACGCGCACCCCCGCGGCCTCCGCGAGCAGCACCTCGACGAGCCGTGCGCACGCGTCCGCCAGGTGTTCGCAGTTGTCCAGGACCAGGAGCAACTCCCGGTCCTGGAGATGGTCGACGAGGACCCGCACCGGCGAACGGCCCGACACGTCACGGATGTTGAACGCCTCGATCAGGGCGAACGGCACCAGCGAGGCGTCCCGCACACCGGCCAGCTGGACGATGTGCACCCCGTCGACGAACCCCCGCGCCAGCCGGGGCACGGCGTGCAGCACCAGCCTGGTCTTGCCCACACCGGCCGTCCCGGTCAGACTCACCAACCGGTGGGCGGACACCAGGCGTTTGACTTCGGCGGTCTCCTGACGCCGACCGACGAAGGAAGACGTCCTGACGGGTGGGCCGGTGTGCGCCCTTGTCACGGATACCTGCCCAATCGGTCCCGCCTCCGAAAGTGGTACGCCCGCTGCCCGCCATGGCCTCGCCGCGCATGGACTTCAAGAACTCTATGGGCGGGACGCGGACGAAACACCTTTAGCCCGGCATTGCCAGGTGAAGGAGCATATCTGACGGAATATGCGCAGAGTCTGCCTCCTGACGATCACCCGTGGATCAGCCGTGCACCGCGAGGACGACGAGCCAGGGCTCAGCCGGCGCTCAACCGGACAAGGACCGCGGTGTCGGCCCGGGGCAGCGACACACGGAGCCGCCCCTCGCCCGCGTCCCACTCGGCACCGGCATCCGCGGTCGCCGGATACACCACCGTGGGGTGGACATGGGCGCCGCGCAGGTGGGGGACAGTCAGCGTGCGGTCGGTGTCCGCGAGGCCAAGGGCGTCCGACTCCCGCCTCCAGACCATGACATACGAGGCCTTCGAGCCCCGCAGTCCATGGGCGATCCACTCGTCGTCCCAGCCGGGAAGGCCCAGCGGCCAGAAGGGGTGCGCGGTGGCGATCTCCGGCCGGAGATCCTTGTAGACGGAGATCGCCGAGCGGACGAGGTCGAACTGCTCGTCGCTCATGAGGTTGAGGAAGCCCGAGAGGTGGATCCGGCCGAGGAGCGGGCCGGTGAGGGTGAAGGCGATCTCGTCGAGGCCCTGGTCCGGCTGGGGGTACGCCCACACGGCGGCCTGTTCGGGTGTCGCGCCGGTGGCGGCCGCGGCGGCGATGGGCGGGTAGCGCAGCGGGTCCTGCTGGTCACTGGTGGACTGGAGCTGGGCCACGGCCAGTTGGGCGTAGTCCATGCGCAGGCCGCCCGATCCGCAGTTCTCCAGGACGAGTTGGGGATGCCTGGCGAGGAGTCCGCCCATCCAGTCGAGGTGGGCCCGGTGGTGGCCGAGCAGTCCCGCGCCCGCGCTCTCGGTCCCGTTCTCCGTGCCGGGGCCGATGTTGATGTTGTAGTCGAGCTTCAGATAGCCGACGCCCCACTCGCCGACCAGCCGGTCCACCACGTCGTCGAGGTGGGCGCGGGCGGCCGGGTGGCGCAGGTCCAGGTGGTGGCGACCGTGTTCCGTGACGCGGACGCCGCCGCGCCGGAAGAACGCCTCGGGCGGCAGGCTCTGCGCCAACGGGCTGCGTACGCCCACGACTTCGGGTTCGAGCCAGAGGCCCGGGGTCATACCGTGCTTCCTGATGGCGTCCAGGACTTCCTGGATGCCGCCCGGGAAGCGGTTGGGGGCGGCCTCCCACGCGCCGACGGAGTCCCACCAGCCCTGGGCGTCGTCGTCGTACCAGCCCGCGTCGATGACGAACACCTCGGCGCCGGCGGTCGCCGCCGACTCGATCAGCGGCAGGAGCCGTTCGGTGGTGGGGTCGCCCATCAGGGTGTTCATGTAGTCGTTGTAGATCACCGGGAGTTCGCGGTGGTCGGGGTGGTCGCGGCGGATGCCCCGGCGGTAGTCCGTGAGGGTCGCGAACGCGGTGTCCAGACCGCCGGAATCCGTGCGGACGAGGACGGCGGGGACGGTGTGGAACTCCTCGCCGGGGGCGAGGTTCTGGTGCCACTGGTGGTGGGCGTCGTCGGGTCCGAACAGGGCGACGTAGGCGGCCCCTTCGCGTTCGCCGGTCTCGAAGCGCCAGCCCGCGCTGGACTCGATCTGCCAGAGCCAGGCGTTGCCGTCGCGGTCGGAGAGCGCGGCGACCGGGAGGTGCCGGCCGGTCGACCAACTCCCTTGCGAATAGCGCTCGAAGCACCCGCGCCCTTCGTGCCCGTGGGCGAACCGGCTCAACGGGACGACCTGGTCCCGGAATTCGGCCTGCCGCCAACGGCATTCGGCGAGCCAGTCGTTGTCCGCCCAGTGCAGGGTCAGTCCGTCAAGGCCGGCGCCGGCGTCCGAGATCCCGCCGAGGGTCAGCGTCGTCACGCTCTCCAACCGGAGTGGACCGACGCCCTCGTTGACCAGCCGTACCCGTGAGCGCAGGAAGGTCGCGCCGGGGCTCGCCTCCAGGGTGACCTCGGCGGCCAGCCCGGTCACCGGGTCCGCGAGCCGGATCGTCGTACGCTCCAGGCCGCCGTCCCGCAAGGTCTGCGTGTCATGGCCGCGATAGGCCAGGCGCTCGCCGATGGCCGTCTCGATGAAACGCTCCCCCGACCACAGGCGCCCGTGGCCGGTCGCGGTGACCTCGACGAGGGGTACCAGACGGTCCCAGTCCTGGCCGGGATTCCCCAGTCTCACCGACCCGTTGGCGTCCAGAACGGCGTGCAACCCGAGCTCCGGGTGCGACCAGATACGGGACCTCTCGGCTGTTTCGACGACACTGGTCAACACAATTTCCCCTTCTGGGACAGTTCGGTCCTGCGGCTCTCGTACAGGCGCTGAACTGGGGCTTCTCACTCGGCGGACGGGATCTCCCCGCTCCGGCCGACGTGTTCGAAAGGTAAATCCCCAGTTACGGTCTCTTGACGCCCACGTTGTGACCGCTCACAATCCTCGCATGGATGTGACCGGTCACACAAGCTCCGGCGGCCACGGCGACCCCCCTCAGGGGCCGCAGAAAGCCGCCAGTATCCGCGACGTAGCGGCTGCCGCAGGCGTCTCCTACCAGACCGTTTCGCGGGTCATCAACGGCCACCCGAACGTCAAGGAGGAGACCCGCAAGCGCGTCGACGCCGCCATCCAGGCCCTGGGCTTCCGGCGCAACGCCACCGCGTTCGCCCTGGCCAGCGGGGTCACCCGATCGGTCACGGTCATCACCTCGAACACCGTCCTCTACGGCTACGCGGCCACCCTGCAGGGCCTGGAGGAGGCGTCCCGCGCCGCCGGATACGCGCTCGGCGTACGGGTCGTGACCCCCGAGGACGATCTGGACCGTACGATCGCCGCGGCCGCCGACACGGGTGGCGGCGTGGTGGTCATCGGCTTCGACGCGATCGGTGCCGCGGCCCTGGACCGCGTACCGGCGCATGTACCGTGCGCGGCGCTGGTCGAAGCGCCACGGCCGGGCCGGACACCAAGTCGCCCTGCGGTGTGGGCCGACGACCGCGAGGCGGCCCGTGCCGCCACCGAGCACCTGCTGTCGCTCGGGCACAAGACCGTCCACTACGTAGCGATCCCCGCCTCGACCGGAACCCGGCGCCTGGCGGGCCCCCGAGCCGAGGGCTGGCGCCAGGCCCTGGAAGCCGCCGGTGTCGCCCCTCCCCCGACCTCCGGCAAGGGCTGGGACGCCCAGGCCGGATACGAGGCCGGGAAGAAGCTGGCCCGGAACAAGGACGTCACCGCGATCCTGTGCGGCAACGACGACCTGGCCCTGGGTGTGCTGCGGGCCCTGCATCACGCGGGCCGGCGGGTCCCGGAGGACGTCAGCGTCATCGGCTTCGACGACGCCCCGCACTCCGGTTTCGTCACCCCGTCGCTCACCACCGTCCGCATGGACTTCCACGGGCTGGGCCGCGCCGCGTTCGGGCTGCTGCGCGCCCAACTCGACACCGATCAGCAGGAAATCGCGCCGGTACCGGCCGAACCCACCCTCGTCCTCCGGGAGAGCTCGGGACCACGGGACGCGTGAGCCGGACCGGACGTCCGTCATCGCCCCATCCGTTACGTCCGCCGCACTCGCCGTATCCGCCGGCCGCCCTCCCCGCAGCCGTCGCACATCTTCACAGCACAGCCCTGCCTTCGTCCCTTCCGCGTACGAACAAGGATCCGCCATGAGAAGAGCCGTCTCCGTCCTTGCCACCGCCTGTGTCCTCGGGCTGACCGCCACCGCGTGCAGTGACAGCACCGGTGCCACCACGGCCGCCGCGCCCGAGGGTTCGGTCAACCCGACCGCCTCCCTCAAGGGCGTCAAGCTCACCATGTGGGTCGCCCAGAACAGCGTCTCGGAACCCAAGCAGGCCATCGAGGCGTTCGAGAAGGCCACCGGGGCCAAGATCACTACCGAGGTCATACCCGACCCGTACGAGTCGAACGTCCCGACCAAGCTCGCCTCGGGCGTCAAGCCGGACCTGATGTTCTGGCAGCCCACGGGCAGCACCCTGCCGTTCGTGCAGCCCTCGAAGAACCTGCTGACGCTCGACAACGAGGACTGGGTCTCCAAGCTCGGCACGACCGAGAAGACCCTCGGCCAGGTCGACGGCCACCGCTACGCGGCCATCGTCACCAGCCCCGCGGTCCTCGGCGTCTACTACAACAAGGACGTCTTCGCGAAGGCCGGCATCACCACCATGCCGGCCAGCTACGACGAGCTGCTCGCCGACGCCGCGAAGATCAAGTCGAAGGTGTCGGGCGTGGCGCCGTTCTTCGAGGTCGGCGGCGACAAGTGGCCGCTGCAGTGGCAGGTGCAGGCCCAGATGACGGATCTGCCGCAGTCCTTCTGGGACAACCTCAACAAGAACAAGGACAGTTGGACCAACAAGACCATCGTCGACGCGATCACCAAGTACAAGACGAAGGTCCTCGACGGCGGCCTGGCGCAGAAGAACTACAAGACGGCGACCTTCGTCGACCAGGGCAAGGCGATCATGGACGGCACCGCCGCGATGGCCGTGAACGTCACCGCGCTCCAGTCCGAGATCCAGGCCACCGCCAGCACGGCGGACATCGACAAGAAGCTCGGCTGGTTCCCCATCGCCAACAGCGCCGCGAAGGCCGAGTACTCGCCGGACCAGACGAACGGCGTCGTCGCCTTCAACACCGGTGACAGCAAGCGGCAGAACGCGGCCCGGCAGTTCATGTCCTTCTGGCTCGGCCCGGACTACCCGGCCTACATCAAGGCCAACAAGCTCGTGTCGGTGGAGCCTTCGGTGCCCAACCCCGACGGCCTGCCGCAGACCGCGATCGCCCAGGCCAAGGCCCTGTCCAGCGCCTCCGGCGTCTTCCAGGTCAAGGCGCTGACCGCCCCGGACATGCACCTCGCCCTCGCCGACATGATCTACGGCAAGAAGACCCCGCTCCAGGTCGCCCAGGCTGCCGAGGACCAGTTCAAGCAGGTCCTCAAGGCACGCGGCGTCTCCGGTTTCTGACCGGCGCCACTGAGCCCAGCCCCTCCCCCGGGCCGCCCGTCGGCGGCGGACCCGGGGCCGTACCGGAGGTAAGAAAGTGGTGGACACCGCCACGATGGACGCTCTCGACGCCACGCGTGCGAAGCACCGAGACCAGGACGCCGCCCAGGACCGGCCGTCCCGTCGCAAGCGGCTCCGCAGCAAGGCCAACCAGCCGTGGTGGTTCGCCCTGCCCGCGCTCGCCGTGTTCGGCGTGTTCTTCCTGCTGCCGAACCTGCTGAACTTCGTCTACCCGTTCACCGACTGGTCGGCGTTCCACTCGCAGATCGGCTTCGTGGGACTGTCGAACTTCAGCACCATCCTGCACGACGGGTCGATGGCCCGTGACATCCGCATCACCCTGGAGTACGCGGTCCTCGTGGCCGTCTTCCAGAACGGCTTCGGTCTCGCCCTGGCCCTGCTGCTGGAGCGCGACACCCGCTTCAACCGCTTCTTCCGCGCGGTCTTCTTCCTCCCGGTACTCATCTCCGCGCTCGCCGTCGGCTACATCTTCCGCGCCCTGCTCGCCCAGGACGGTGCCCTCAACAGCGTGTTGTCCTCGCTCGCGGGACACCACGTCGACACTCCCTGGCTCGGCTCGACCACCTGGACGCTGGTCGTGGTGACCCTCATCCACGGCTGGAAGTGGATGGGCCTGGCCATGCTGATCTACCTGGCGGGCCTGAAGAGCATGCCGGGTGACGTCCTGGAGGCGGCCCGGATCGACGGGGCCGGCTGGTGGCGCACCTTCTGGTCGGTCAGGTTCCCGCTCCTCGCGCCCGCCGTCACCTTCAACGTGACCACCGCGTTGATCGGCTCCATGAACACCTTCGACATCGTGCAGGCGACCACCGGAGGCGGTCCCGGCAGCGAGACCGAGGTCTTCAACATCTACATGTTCCGCATCTTCGGCCAGGGCCTGTACGCGCAGGCGTCCGCGATGAGCCTCGTGCTCTTCCTCATCGTCGTCGTCCTCGCCGTGCCCGTCATCGTCGGCCTGCGCCGCAGGGAGAACAACCAGTGACCACCGTTACCGCGTTCGCCCCTGCGCACCGGCGCCCGCTGCGCTGGGTCCAGCCTCTCGTCGTCCTGATCGTCGCCGGCGTCACCATCGGCATCCCGCTGTGGCTGGTCGCGGTCACCTCGTTCAAGCCGCAGGCCGAGGCGATCAAGCCCAACCTGTCCCTGCCCCACCACGTCCAGGCCGCCGCGAACTACAAGCAGAGCTTCGACGAGGGCAAGATCGTCCAGGGCTTCGTCAACAGCCTCCTGGTCGTCGCCCCGTCCGTCGTCCTCGTCCTGCTCCTCGGGGCGGGCGCCGCCTGGGTGTTCGCCCGCCGCAAGGGCCGCCTGGTCAACACCCTGTACGCGCTGAGCATCAGCGGACTGCTGCTCCCGCCCGCGGTCATCACCATCGTCATGGAACTGCGCCAACTCGGCCTGGCCGGCACCCGACCCGGCATGATCGGCGTCTACGCCGGGATGTACTTGTCCACGTCGATCTTCTTCATGACCGGGTTCATCCGCGCTCTCCCCGAGGAGCTGGAGGAGGCCGCCCGCATGGACGGCGCGGGCCCGGTCCGGGTCTTCTTCCGCATCATCCTGCCGCTGCTGCGCCCGGTCATCGCCACCGCCACGATCATGGTGATGCTCTACGCCTGGAGCGACATCTTCTACGCCTTCTTCGTCCTCGGCGGCGGCGACAAGGCCACCCTCCCGCTCAACCTCTACCAGGTCGCCAACGCGCAGTTGTACCTCAACAACTGGCACCTGATCTTCGCCTACGTCGTGATGATGAGCCTCCCCATGGTCCTCGTCTTCGTCATAGCGCAGCGCCGCATCGTCTCCGGCATCACGAGCGGCGCCGTCAAGTAGGCCAAGCAGCCCCGGGGTTCGGCCAGTTGAGCCGCCCCGGTCACCCGCGAAGTACCCCGACAGCCTCCCGCAACGCCGCGGGAGGAGGAGGACAGCCATGCCTCGAACAACCCGTAGACCCCGCTCCGTCCGTGCCCTCATGGGAGCGACCGTGGTGACCGCCGCCCTCCTGGGCACCGCGCTCGCCGTCCCCGCCGCGCAGGCGGCCACCCCGCAACTGACCGTCGACCTCGGCACCACCACCAGCGCGGTCATGCACGGAGCCAACGGCGCCCTGTACGGCCTCAGCGACGACGGCGTGCCCGGCGACAACATCGTCACGCCCCTGCACATGACGTCCATTGCCCAGAAGGCACCCGACGGCGCCCAGCACCCGAACGGTGACGCGCTGGTCGTCCAGCCGGAGTTCGCCCGCGGTGGCGGCGGCGACAACCTCATCTACATGCAGGACATCTACGCCAGCTGGCCGTACGAGAACCTCGGGTTGACCGACTACCTGTCCAAGGTCACCACGATGGTCACCAAGGTCGCGGCCCGCTCCGACGCGAGCACGTTCGTGTGGGTGCCGTTCAACGAGCCGGACGGCAACTGGTACACGGGACTGGGCAGTTCGACCACGTCGACGTACAACAGCGCGCTCGCCAGCTTCGAGAGCGACTGGACGACGGTCTACAACAAGATCCGCTCGATCATCCCGAACGCGCGGATCGCCGGCCCCAACGAGACCCACTACGACGCCCGCCTGATGGGCGACTTCTACCCCTGGGCCAAGGCCAACAACGTCCTTCCGGACATGACCACTTGGCACGAACTGGACCCCACCTCCCTCTCCAACTTCGAGGGCAACCTCGCCGCCTACCGCACCATCGAGACCAACGCCGGCATCAGCCCGCGCCCGGTCAACATCAACGAGTACGGTGACCGCCGCGACCTCTCGGTGCCGGGCCAGATGGTCCAGTGGATGTCCATGTTCGAGCGGAACAACGTCTACGCCGACCAGGCGTACTGGGACATCGCGGGGAACCTGGACGGCAACGTCAGCCAGACCAACATCCCCAACGGCGACTGGTGGCTGCTGCGTTGGTACGCAGGCCTGACCGGCCAGACCACCAAGGTGACCCCGCCGCAGGCCAACGTCATCGACACGCTCCAGGGCATCGCGTCCCTCGACACCGGCCGCAAGCAGGCCCAGGTCCTCCTCGGCGGCGGTACCTCCGGCTCGGCGAACACGGTCGTCCAGCACATACCGTCGTCGTTCGGCAGCACCGTCAACGTCTCGGTGGAGCGCACCGCTTGGAGCGGCTACGAGGGCGCAGGACCCGCGCCGACGGTCCTGGCCCGCAGCACCTACACGGTCGCCTCCGACGGCAGCATCACCGTCCCGCTGACCAACCTCGACCCCATGTCGGCCTACCGGATCGTCGTCAACCCGGCCGGTACCGGCACGCCCACCGCCGCGAGCACCCCGACGACGGCGTCGTACGAGGCCGAGAACGCGACCATCACCGACGGCACCGTCTACACCCAGGGCAGCGTCACCAACGCCTACGGGTACGCCACTTCGGGCACCAAGGACGTCGGCAGCCTCAACCAGTCGGACAGCAAGGTCGCCTTCACCGTCACCGCCCCGACCACGGGCACGTACAACCTGAACGTCTTCTACGGCAACCAGTCCGGCGGCCCGGCCACCCAGACCCTGACCGTCGACGGCGGCTCGTCCCAGACGGTGACCTACTCGCCGACGCTGAACTGGCTCTACCGCTCCACGGCCAGTGCCTCCGTGTCCCTGACAGCGGGCACGCACACGATCACCCTGGCCAAGGGCACCAACGAAGTCACCCTCGACAAGATCGACCTCACCGCGGCCTCCACGGCTGACACCTCCTACCCGGCGACGTACGCGGACATCACCGGTTCGCCGACCTACATCTACACGGCCTCCGGCACGACCGGCGCCGGCGCCCTGGCCCTGACCTCGGGCACCTCCGCCGCCTTCGACGTCTACGCGCCGACCGACGGCTACTACACCGTCCACACGGACTACTCCTCCAACGGCTCCGGCACCCTCGCCCTGGACGGCGCCAGCGCCGTCACCCTGGCGTCCACGAGCGGCACGCTCACCGACAAGAGCTCGCGGCTGTACCTGTCGGCGGGCAACAACCGCATCACGGCGGCGACTTCGGGCTCGACCACGCTGACCGTGCGCGACCTGCGCGTGTCCGCGAGCGCCGACACCACGGGCGTCTCCGCGTACGAGGCCGAGAGCGCCACCCTCGCGGGGACCGCCGTCGCCACCTCGGACACCTGGGCCTCCGGCGGCAAGTACGTCGGCTACATCGGCAACGCGTCGGCCAACACCCTCACCTTCCAGGTGACCGCCGCCAGTGCCGGGCGGTACGTCATGAACGTCCGCTACGCCAACAACCAGGTCTCCGGCTCCGGGAACTACAACACCAACGTCGTCTCCCGGGCAGCCCAGATCTCCGTCAACGGCGGCACCGCGCAGACGGTCATGTTCCGCAACAACTACAGCTGGTCCAGCTACTGGGACCTGCCCGTCCCGGTGACGCTCACCGCCGGCACCAACACCATCAGCTTCGCCAACGCGAGCGCCTACGCACCCAACATCGACAGGATCACCGTCGCGCCGGTCTCCGGCTGACAGCCAACTCCGGTCGGGGCCCGGGCACTTGCGCCGGGCCCCGACCGGAGGTTCCATCCCCGAGATCTACCCTCCACCTCATTCGCCACATCGAACAACGACTGAAATACCGAACAGAAGGGCGGCCCGGTGGTGAACGCCGAGAACAGCGAACACACCCATCCCGACACCTACGTCATCGGAGTCGACTACGGAACGCTGTCCGGGCGGGCCGTGGTGGTCCGTGTCGCCGACGGCGCCGAACTGGCCGCCGCCGAGCACCCGTACGCCCACGCCGTCCTCGACCGCGCCCTCCCCGACGGCACCCCGCTGCCACCCGACTGGGCCCTCCAGGTGCCCTCGGACTACATCGACGTCCTGCGCATCGCCGTACCGGAAGCACTCGCCCGTTCCGGCGTGCGCCCCGACCAAGTCGTCGGTATCGGCACGGACTTCACCGCCTGCACGGTCCTGCCGGTTCTCGCCGACGGCACGCCTCTGTGCGAACTTCCCGACCTCACCGGCCGTCCGCACGCCTACGTCAAGCTCTGGCGCCACCACGCCGCCCAGGCCCAGGCCGACCGCATCACGGAACTCGCCGACGCCCGCAAGGAGCCCTGGCTCAAGCGGTACGGCGGGAAGATCTCCTCGGAGTGGGAGTTCGCCAAGGCCCTGCAACTCCTCGAAGAGGACCCCGAACTCTACGAGTTGACCGACCGCTGGATCGAGGCCGCCGACTGGATCGTCTGGCGCCTGTCCGGCACCTACGTCCGCAATGCCTGCACCGCCGGTTACAAGGGCCAGCTCCAGGACGGCAGTTACCCCTCCCCCGACTACCTCGCCGCACTCAACCCCGGTTTCGCCGACTTCGTGACCGACAAGCTGGAGCAGCCGATCGGTCAACTCGGCGACCGGGCAGGTGGATTGACTGCTGAGGCCGCGGCCTGGACCGGCCTGCCCGAAGGCATCGCCGTGTGCGTCGGGAACGTCGACGCCCATGTGACCGCACCCGCGGCCACAGCCGTCGAACCCGGCCGGATGGTCGCCATCATGGGCACCTCCACCTGCCACGTCATGAGCAGCGACCAGTGGGCCGAAGTGCCGGGCATGTGCGGGGTCGTCGACGGCGGCATCCTGCCAGGGCTGTGGGGATACGAGGCCGGACAGAGCGGCGTCGGCGACATCTTCGGCTGGTTCGTGCGCACCGGGTTCCCCGCGTCGTACGCCGAGGAGGCCGCCGCGCTCGGACGCGATCCGCACGAACACCTCACCGCACTCGCCGCCGAACAGCGGGTGGGCCAGCACGGGTTGATCGCCTTGGACTGGCAGAGCGGCAACCGTTCCGTGCTCGTCGACCACGACCTGAGCGGCGTCTTGGTGGGCCTGACTCTGTCCACCCGCCCCGAGGACGTGTACCGCGCCCTGCTGGAGGCCACCGCCCTCGGTACCCGCACCATCATCGAGGCGTTCGAGACCTCCGGCGTCCCGGTCCGCGAACTGATCATCGCGGGCGGCCTGATGAAGAACCCGCTGCTGATGCAGATCTATGCCGATGTCACCCGCCTCCCCCTCGGTGTCATCGACTCGGCACAGGGCCCCGCGCTCGGTGCGGCGATGCACGCGGCGGTCGCGGCCGGGGTGTACCCAGACATCCGGGCCGCCGCCCAGGCCATGGCCAAGGCCCGCCCGGCCGTGTACCAGCCGGACCCCGAGCGGGCCGCCGCCTACGACCGGCTGTACGCCGAATACCGGCTCCTGCACGACTACTTCGGCCGCGGCGCCAACGAGGTCATGCACCGTCTGCGCCACCTCCGCGCCGAGGCCTCCGCCTGAGCGGCACCCCTGCTCGGTGGTCAACTCCCTTTGAAAGGAACCCTCATGGACACCAACGCCACGCCCTACCCCGACCAGGAGATCTGGTTTCTCACCGGCAGCCAGGGCCTGTACGGCGACGACATCCTGCACCAGGTCGCCGAACAGTCCCGGAGCATCGCCGAGATCCTCGGCGGCCCCGGAAAGATCCCGGTCCGGATCGTGTGGAAGCCGGTGCTCACCGACGCCGACGCGATCCGCCGGCTGTGCCAGGAGGCGAGCGCCTCCGACACCTGTGTGGGCGTGATCGTGTGGATGCACACGTTCTCGCCGGCCAAGATGTGGATCGCCGGACTCAGCGCCCTGGACCGGCCGTTGCTGCACCTGCACACCCAGTACAACCTGTCACTGCCCTGGCCCAGCATCGACATGGACTTCATGAACCTCAACCAAGCCGCCCACGGCGACCGGGAGTTCGGGCACATCGAGTCCCGCCTCGGCATCGACCGCAAGGTCGTCGCCGGTCACGCCACCGATCCGAGGGTCGTGCGACGGGTCGCGGCCTGGGCCCGGGCCGCCGTCGGCCGGCACGCCTCACGCACCCTGCGCCTCGCCCGCTTCGGCGACAACATGCGCGACGTCGCGGTGACGGAGGGCGACAAGGTCGAGGCCCAACTGCGGTTCGGCTACTCGGTGAACACGTACGCGGTCAACGACCTGGTGGCCGTCGTCGACGAGGTCGAGGACAAGGAGGCCGCCCAACTGGCCACCGAATACGTCGAGTTGTACGACGTGGTCCCGGCGCTGCGCCCCGGCGGTATCCGCCACGACTCCCTCGTGTACGCGGCCCGCCAGGAGATCGGACTGCGCACCTTCCTCACCGAGGGCGGCTTCACCGCCTTCACCACCAACTTCGAAGACCTGGGCGGGCTGCGCCAGTTGCCCGGTCTCGCCGTGCAGCGCCTGATGGCCGACGGCTACGGCTTCGGCGGTGAGGGCGACTGGAAGACCTCGGCGCTGCTGCGCACGTTGAAGGTCATGGGTACCGGCCGCCCCGGCGGCACCTCCTTCATGGAGGATTACACCTACCACCTCGGCCCGGGCACCCCGCGCATTCTGGGCGCCCACATGCTGGAGGTCTGCCCCTCGATCGCGGCCGACCGCCCGAGTTGCGAGATCCACCCCCTGTCCATCGGCGGCCGTGAGGACCCGGTCCGCCTCGTCTTCAACGCGGCCCCGGGCCCCGCCGTGGTCGTCGGCCTCTCCGACCTCGGCGACCGCTTCCGGCTCACCGCCAACATCGTCGACGTCGTCACGCCCAGCGAGCCCCTGCACCGCCTCCCGGTGGCAAGGGCCGTATGGAAGCCGCGCCCCTCTCTCGCGGAGTCCGCCGAGAGCTGGCTGCTCGCGGGTGCCCCGCACCACACCGTGCTCAGCTCCGCCGTCGACACCGAGACCCTGACCGACTACGCGGCCATGGCCGGCGTGGAGCTGCTCACCATCGACGAGACCACCAGCACCGGGCAGTTCACCAAGGAGATCCGCTGGAACGCCGCCTACCACCGGCTCGCCCAGGCCCTGTGACACCCGTGATCCTGATCGATCCGCAAGGAGAGCACCGATGACCGCGCGAGTCCGTGACGGCCTGCGGCAAGAGGTACTGGACGCCAACCTGACCATCCCCCAGGTCGGTCTGGCGACGCTGACCTGGGGCAATGTGAGCGGAGTCGACCGCGAGGCGGGGGTCTTCGTCATCAAGCCCTCAGGGGTGCCCTACGAGGATCTCGCCCTCGACCACCTGGTGACGGTCCGGCTGTCCGACGGCAAGGTCGTCGGCGGCGACCTGCGCCCGTCCACCGACACCGAGACCCACCGCTGCCTCTACCTGGCGTTCCCGTCCATCGGCGGCGTCACCCACACCCACTCCACCCACGCCGTGGCCTTCGCGCAGGCCCGCCGCGACATACCGGTCCTGGGCACCACCCACGCCGACACCTTCAACGGGCCGGTCCCCTGCACCCCCGACCTCACGGCCGACCAGTGCGCGAAGGACTACGAGTACAACACCGGCCGCGTGATCGTCGACCTGCTGGAGAGCGACGACCGGCGGGCGTCCGAGGTCCCGGCCGCCCTGGTCGCCAACCACGGCCCCTTCACCTGGGGCAGCACGGCCCGCAAGTCCCTGGAACACGCCATCATCTGCGAGGCCGTGGCCGAGATGGCCATCAACACCCTGGCACTGTCCCCCACGGCCCCACCGCCCCCGCACCTGCTGGCCCGCCACTACACCCGGAAACACGGCCCGGACGCTTACTACGGCAACCCGGCTCCCGCCTGCTGACCGATGCCGCGGTCACCGGTCTCGCACAGGGAAGGAGTAGTCGTCCTGTTCACGGAGCTGGTGAGGCACGCCTTCTGAACCGGGCGGCCGGCTCGGACCCACAAGGGCCAATGGTGCACCCACCGCGCTACACCCTCCCCGCCCCCCGGAGACCCGCCGCCGCACAAGGGGCAGGGCCCGGGGGGCGATTCAGCTCCGGCCGCAGGCCCATGGCCGACGATCACTGAAAATAGGCCATTCCGGCGCGCTGCCCGGTCTCTCATCAGTGCTTCCGTTTCACCGCATCCGCACCGCGCCTCCTGCGCCCCTGTGGCCTCGCCTCTCTCGCGTCCACCCTTCCGCTTGAGAGCGCTTCCGGGCCGGTCATTTGAGTCATACCTCGCCCGCACCCCTCACCCCTGTTCACAACGCAACTACCGTGATCAGGCGCTTGAGGAAATCGCCTCACTTCATGACCACTCTTTCCAGCCCCCCACGAAAGCGACCACTTGACATGACCATGCTACGAATGGCTGTGCGCGTCTCCGCCTCGGCCACCGCGCTGATCGCCGCCGTCCTCGCCGCGCCCCAAGCCGTCGCCGCGGACGGCACGTCCGTACCGATCTCGGCGAGCGCCGACGCCGAAACGGTCGCCCTCGCCCGAGCGGACCCGTCGGCCGCCGTGGCCGCCGCCAACGTCTGCGGAACCGGCTACACGCTGGCCAAGGGGATTCCCCTGCCCGTGGGTGTCGACCCCAGCGAGCGCCTGGCAACGCTGTTCTCCTACGAGAACAGCGGCAAGGGCTGCGCCATCCTCGACAACAACGTCGGCTCCTCGCAGTACATGTATCTCCGGGTCTGCAAAGTCGACGGCACCGCCTGCGACACGGATTCGGGCAAATTCAGCGAGTACGCGGGCCCGGTGTACGTCTCCAGCTTCGCCTGCGCCCCCGTGACCGCGAAGATGGGGGCGACCTCGTCCAGCCTCTACATCAACTACAAGTCCAGCTACGTCTTCCCCTGCGACTGACGGGCCTTCCGGAGAGTTCCCGAAGGCGCCGGAAGACATCCACCCGGTCGGTGGCTCCTGTTGAGAGGCGGTCTCGCGCCCGTTCCCCGGTGCGTCGAGGCCGCTCACCCGCGCCCTTCGGGCGTCCAGGAATTCTGCTCAACCGCCGCGGCGTAGAGGTCCGTTGGACGTGCCCATCGGGATGCCCTTCCGCACGGCCGACGCACCATCGGGCAAGGACCGTCCGCGGACCTGCGCTCGCGCCCGACGCCGTACGACACCGCGATCATCTCGGGTGACGAGCCGCCTCCCCTCCCCCGGACCGCGATCACGCCGAAGCCGGCTTCGAGAGCCCGAGCGCCGTCCCTTCCAGCGACAACGATGTCCGTTCGTACCGCCCGTGCAGAGAAGAGATGAGGAATACAGGTGGCATCCGGTTCCAGAAGAACCGCGGTGACGGTCCTCGCCGTCACCGCGGCCCTTGCGGGGCTCATATCCGCCCAACCCGCAACCGCCCAGCCCTCTCCCGAGCCCGCCTCGACACCGTCCAGCAGCACCCCCGGGGAAGGCGTCAAGAACCCTGACCAGACCCTCGGCCACGGGTGGAAGACCGCCGACGACCGGGCCGTGACCGCCGTCGCCGACAGCGACGGCCTGCACCTCCTCGTCGCCGACAGCAAGAACGCCTATGTCTGGAGGACGGCCGCCGTCCTGAGTGAGCCTCAGCTTCCGGCCGACACCTGGATCGGCAACAGCTGTGTCATGGACGACCATCACGCGGCCGTCGCCTACGCTCCCCGCACCTTCACCAACAAGCCCGACCTGATGATGGGCGGCGCGTTCACCGCGATCGTGAACCTGGACGACGGAAGCGTCACCAAACTGCCGTTCACCGCGTCCCTCGCCTACTTCGACCCCACGTGCAGTCCGGCGACGCACACCGCCGTCTTCACCGCGCTGAGCGACACCAAGACGCACCTGGTCACGGTGGGCACCAAGGGCACGACGGTAGCCGACACCACCGCCAAGGGTGAGATCACCTCCGCCGTCCCCACCGAGGACGGGGTGATCGCCGCCGCCGGAAACCCTGGTCGTTGAACGGGCCGGTCTCCCAGAAACAGGCGGAGATCTTCGTCCACGTCCCCGACACCGGGGCACAGACCAGGCAGGGCATCTACGAGATCGGCACCGCTTACGGCACGGTGAGGAAGACGATCAACCAGTACGCCCATGAACACAACGAGTGGGTCTCTCTCGGTGCCTATCGTTTCAACGACAAGACACCGCAGGTCAGCCTCACCAACTCGAACAACATCGGGACGGCGGACAACGACGTCGCCTACGACGCCGTCGCGTTCGTGCCCGGCGACTACGATCTGCCCGACGGTCCGTCCGTCGACCTCAAGTTGCCGGACGCGGACTCCACGAACCCCAATCCCGACCAGGTGAACCAGGTGCCGAGGGAGCTGGTGACACCTCCTCTCGCGACCGACACCGGCTCGGCCGCACGCGCGACCGCGAAGGCGGAGACCACGTCGCACTGTGGGCCCGAGCAGGACGGCCGGCAGGTCTGCTGGGGTCCGGCGCTGTCCGAGTATCCCGCCGGCACGGAGAGGGAACTCTCGCCGCGCTACCTCGGCGACTGGTGTGACGACTACGCGCTGGTCGCGCGGGCCACCCGGTTCACGGAATGCGAGAACCGAGTCGTTCCCGCGTATCTCCGAGTGGACGGGCAGACACGGGCGACGGCGACCTTCCGGTTCCAACGGGAGATAGCGCTGGACGGTGTCAACAGCTTCACCGAACACCTCACGATCAAGCCGCTGTCGATCCCGCTGGACTTCGCACGGATCCAGCTCGGCATCTACAAGCACCTGTGCGCCAGCCCGTGCCGCCCGGTCGAGGCCGATCCCAGTGCCTGGCACGGAGCACCCGACTGGGGGCCTGGCGACACCCACGAGGCGTCGATCACCACGGGCTACCTGTGGGACGACTCCGTCGCGGACAAGTCCTACACGTTCAAGCCCGACGTACAGATCAACGCCATCCTGGACCCCGCCGACGGCAGTATCAACATCCAGACCGTCGGCTACCAGTGGAGCCTGGACAATCCCTCCGACCTCGACCAGGTCCGCTGCGACACCGTCTTCAGCACCACCGGAGGCTGCGTCTTCGTCAACTACGCGCCGACCTACACGTTCAACGCGGGCAGATATCCGCAGGCCGCCGCGCACGCCTGGCTGCTCCAGCACAAGGCGCCGAACCACCCGGGGCTCAGGTCCGCGAACAAACCGCTCTACTACCTGCCCGGCGGCAAGTCGGACGAGGACGACGAGAACCGGGACGTGATCTGCGACGAGAAGGGCTGGGCTGCCACCAACGGCGACTCCAGCGCGTTGAACAGTGCGACGGACCGACTGAACTGCGACGAGTTCGCCTTCAACGCCACGTACAACAGCGGCGGGCTTGCCGCGTCCTCGGGCGGACTCAACCCGGTGTACTCCGGCAGCGAGTGCTTGCAGACCTACGCGACGAAGGCGGGCGATGGTGCGATCCACCTGTACAACATCGGAGGCTACGCCCCGTTGTGGACGGAGGTGTGCGGGCGTTCGTCGATCTCCGGACAGCAGAACAGCGGGTCGATGAGCCAGTTCGGCGGATTCATAAAGAACATGAGGCTCATGGGCAAGGACGCGTACTGGCTCGACACCGGCCTTTCCGGTCAGTGCACGGAAGGGGTCAGGTCGGTCAAGTGCACCATGGCCACGAACTGACGGTGAGCTGACACGGGCTGCGGATCCCCTCCGTACTCGCGGAGGGGATCCGGTCACCCGGGAAAGTGATGACGTCCCTCGTTCCAGGTCAGCCACCCGTCAATGACGCCGGGATGCTGCCCTGATCCTGCTGGTCCCCTCTCCAGCTCGGCCGCGATGCCCTCCAGCCAGCCGACGAACGTGTCACCGGACTCGTCCGGTTCCGTGAACGCCCCCGCGTGGACGTTCCAGCCGAGGCGGCCGGTTGTGGTGTCGACGAAATTCCACAGATGCGGTTCATCCGTTTCCGTGGCGCATGCGGGGATCCACGGACGGGTGCCCATGTCGTTGGCGTCGAGCAGCACCGCCAGTACGCTCTCGTGGCACCAGACGGCGTCGGCGACCGGGAACACGTCGTAGTCCTTCAGGATTCTGAGGCGGCCCGGGCCGTCCCAGTCGGTTCCGTTGTGCAGGCCCCACAGCGCGCGCAGCTCCGGCGGCAGAGGCCCCATGGCCTCCTCCGCGGCCTCGATGACGGAACGTTCGGCGGGGCCCGGGAGTGCGGCATGGGACCGCGGCGCATGACTGAGCAGCCATGTCTCGATGCGTTCCCACGCGGCCAGCGTCCGGTCGAAGCGGATCTGCTCGTCGGTCACGGCGGTCAATTCTACCGCTCAGGGGGCGACGGTAGGCCCGTCCGGGTGGTTGTGGCGCTGTTCGACCATCTCGCGGGTCAGGGACTCGGTCTCCGGCTCCGGCAACCGCTCGAATCCGTCCTCGGTGATCACCGACACGATGGGGAAGATACGGCGGTTGATGTCCGGGCCGCCGGTCGCCGAGTCGTCGTCGGCCGCGTCGTACAGGGCCTGAAGTGCGGCAAGGGCGGCGTCACGCCGGGACATGCCCTTGTGGAACAGCTTCTTGAGCGAACCTCTGGCGTACGGGGAGCCGGAGCCCTCGGCGTGGAAGTCCGGCTTCTCGTAGGTGCCACCGACGACGTCGAAGGTGAAGATACGGCCCTTGGCGCCTTCGGGGGCGGCGGGGTCGTAGCCGACGAGCAGCGGTACGACGGCGAGGCCCTGCATGGCCTGGCCGAGGTTCTGCCGGATGAGGCCGGCGAGGCGGGTGGCCTTCGCGTTGAGGGTCATCGGGATGCCCTCGATCTTCTCGAAGTGCGTCAGCTCGACCTGGTACAGCTTCACCATGTCCACCGCGAGCCCGACCGTGCCGGCGAAGGCGACCGCGGTGTAGTCGTCCGCGGGGTGCACCTTCTCCAGGTCGCGTTGCGCGATGACGTTGCCCATCGTGGCCCTGCGGTCGCCGGCGATCAACACGCCGTCTCGGTAGGAGAGGGCCAACACCGTTGTGCCGTGCGGGAATTGGTCAGCGCCGGCCCGGACACCCTCCGGGAAGGGGCGGCGGGTGGGCAGCAGCGCGGGTCGGTGTGCCGTCAGGAACTCGGTGAAGGACGAGTTGCCGGGAGTGAAGAACTCCTCACCCAACCGGCCGTCGGTCTCGTTCCACGCCATGCAACTCCCCCTCGCCCGTGGGTCAACAACGGAGTCCTACCTGAACCGGCCGGGCGGGAAACACCGGTTGAGGTCAGAGGTCCCTACGACGGACCAGCACCCCGAGCACCAACAGCCCTGGAATCAGCGGCAGCCACATGGTGAGCAGCCGGTATCCGAGGACGACGGAGGCCGCGGCCACCGCCGTGGTTCCGGAGGCGGTGAGGGCGAAGACCAGGGCGGCGTCGAGAGAACCGATGCCGCCCGGGGTGGGCAGCAGGGCGGCGGCGCTGCTGGCGGCGAGGTACAGCAGCGCCACCCGGGCCGGGGACAGCGGCAGTTCGACGGCCTGGGTGACACAGATCAGCACGAGGGAGTGCAGCGCGGCGAAGGCGAGCGAGCCTCCCCACAGGGCCGCCGCCCGGTGCGGGCGGGCATGCACGGCCCGGATATCGGTCAGCACCGCCGCGAGGGCACGCCGACACCGGGGCCACAGGGGGCAGTTGAGCAGTACGGCCACGAGCACGACGACCGCGAGTACGACGCCCAGCACGCCCACGGAGATGTGCGGGACGCGCAGCACGCCCGGGCAGACCGAGGCGAGGACGCCGATGAGCACGACCCGGACGACCACGCCGGCGGTCGCCTTGACGGCGAGGGCGCTGGCCGAGCGGCCGACCGGCAGCCCGCAGCGCATCAGAAAGCGCAGGTTGACGGCACCGGCGCCGAGCCCGGCGGGCAGCACATGGTTGGCGGCGGACGCGGCGAGCTGCGCGGCCACCAGCCGTCTGCCGGGCAGCCGTTGAGGCACCGCCCCCTGCTGTGCGAGCGCCGAGCACACCCATGTCCCGAGCGCGGCCGTCGCGGCCACCATCAGCCAGCCCTGGTCGGCGACGGCAAGCCGCCCGGCGCCGGTCGCGAGCACAGGCCAGTGCCGCCGAACCAGACAGGCCACGGCCACGAGTACGCCGACCGTCAGCGCGGTCTGCCAGTAGGCACGTCGGCGGCGGGTGGTGGTGGGCGTCGTCGCGGTGAGGTCGGGCGGTGCTGTCATGCGTTGCCGCCCTTGCCCGTCGCCGGGGTCCACCCACATGCTCGACGACTGCACATGGCGTCCGTGGCAAAGACGAACCGTGCCGTCATGCGCCACCCCCCTTCCCCGCATCCGGCGCCACGCGCAGGTCCAGCGCGCCGTAGCGGTGAACGGGCCAGTCGTGGGCGTACGCGGGTGGACGGCTGCCGGCCGGAGTGATGTCGGCGACCGGCATCCGGCTTGCCGTGCGGTCGATGATCGTGCGGGACGAGTTGGCATTGTGGCCCTGGGTCGCGGCGGAGGCGCAGCCGGTGTAGAAGGCGATCGGGATGGCGTCCTGGCCGGTGAGCAGGCAGGGCTTGCTGACGCCGAGGCGGTGGAGTTCGGCGGCGGTGCGGGACCAGTCGTCGTGCTGGACGTTCGTACGGCTCACCGTGCGTTCCAGGACGGTGAGTTGGACCGCCAGATGCCCGGCGAGGCCGACCGCGAGCAGGGTCACCGCGACCCGCCGCCATGCCCCGGTCGGTCTGGTGACCAGGTGGAGCAGTCCGCCGGCGACCGGGATCGCGACCAGCGCGTAGGCGGGCAGCAGGAAGCGCGGAGCCGCGTATCCGATCATGAACAGGTACGGGAACGCGGCCGTCGCAGCGCAGGCGAACGGGACGAGGGTGGGCGTCGTGCGCCGTGCGCGGACCGCGACGACCAGTCCGACCACGGCGAGCACGGGCAGGACCAGCCACCAGACGTCGACCGCCGGGTTGGGCATCGCTCCGGTGCAGGGGCGGCACAGCGCGCGTCCGCCCTGGCTGCGCAGCTGGTCGAAGACCGCGACGTGCCAGCCCAGGCCGCCCTCGATGGCCGAGGCGGCGTGCAGCCGCTGTGTCAGGCCGCCGTAGCTGACGTATGCCTCGATCACCCACTCCACGGCGCCGGACGCGAGCCCGGCGAGGAGGACGGCGAGCAGGCGCCAGCGGCGGGCAGCCATCAGGAGGACGAGCAGGGGCAGCGTCACCCACACCGCGTCCGTGGGGCGCATCCACGCCATCAGGGACGCGCTCGCCGCCAGGCCCCACAGCGCCGCCCGGTCGGAGTGGTCGGCTCGGGCGCGCAGGAAGCAGCCCACGGCGGCCAGGGCGCCCACGGCGACCCAGTAGTTGGGCATGGCCTGCGGGCCGTAGAAGAGCGTCACCCAGAGGGACGCGAAAAGGGCGCCTGCCAGGGCGAGGACGCGGGCGGGGAACAGGGCGCGCCAGGTGCGGAGGGCGAGGAAGAGGGCCAGGCCGGACAGGGCGGCGAGGTAGACGCGCAGCAGGGTGGTGGACGAGGACCAGGAGGTGATGGGGGCGACCAGGAGGGAGATGCCACGGGCCCGGGGTGCGCTGAAGAAGGCCGCGGGGGCGTGCGCGCTGAGCTGGCTGACGTACACGGTCTCGTCCCAGCCGAGGCCCAACCCTGGTCGTACGAGGACCAGTTGGGCCAGGGTGAAGACTCCCGCCACGACCGCGAGGAGGTACTCCGAGCGGCGGGACGCGGTCGGCGTTCCCGGCCGTCGTGTCCCGGCGAGTGTGGCGTACGCGCTGCCGGACATGTCCCACCTTCCCCCCTACAGTTTGTAGGGTTACCGGAACCCTACAGCCTGTAGGACCGAAGGCGGGAGCCGGGCGAAAACATGGACAAATTACCGCGTGACGGGCGTGGCCGCGCACTGTGATTCAGCCAGGCGGCTGACGAGCGATCACCCGCTTGATGCCGATCAAGACCCGGTAGCGCTCCCGTGTCGCGAAGTCCGCCATCTCCCAGACGGCCGGGCGTCCTGCCTCCGCACACAGGTGCAGCACTCGTCCCTCGTCCACCCACACCCCTACGTGGGCGCCGTAGGCATCGTCAGCCGCGTTGAACAGCAGCAGGTCGAGCGGCTGGGCAACCGATACGCGGACCGTGGACCGCGTATCGGTCCACAGCTCACTCGAACGCAGAGCAGGCGGAGCCAGATCGAAGTGCCGAAGCACCTCGAAGGCGAACAGTTGGCAGTTCGCGCCCAGCGCGAGGCCGGGACGATCGGCCACCGCGCGGGACCCCGGAAACCGGGCGCCGACGTACGGGACGGTCCAGAACGTGGCCGGTAGTTGCTGGAGGATCTGATCCATGAACCCATCCTGGAGGAGTGGGCAACGGCCTTTGCCGACCGTCAGGGTTGGGCGAACGCGGCGGTCAATTGCCCTGATCGCGTGCAGTGTTGATCGCTGCTTGGAGTCGCAGCCAGGTCGGGTCCGCTGCCGTCGCGGTGGTCACTGTCGCCAGATCGTCCGAGTCCCAGGTGCGGGTCCCGTCGGTCACGACGAGGTGGTTCTCCAGGTCGTCGCCATCAGGCACCTCCGGAACCTCGGAGGTGGCGTCCAGGAACGCTGCGACCGCAGCCTTCGCCGTATCGGGGTCCGGGCCCTGGGTCTTCGGGGAGTCGCCGCGCACGGACAGGAGGACAAGGTCGCCTCCCGCGCCGGCGACGACGAGTTCGCCCGCCGCCGTGGTGCCCAGCCCGGACACCGGGGAGCCGGCCGGCACGTCGTGCACGGCCGCGGCCTCCGTTTCGAGGTCGACCTCGATGAGCGTCCCGGTGGGCGTTCCGACCCAGAGCACGCCGGGCTGGGCTCCGAACGCGATGTTCTGTCGTGACCAGGCGCGCATCCGGTCGAGCCACTCCTGCGGGTAGGGGTAACCCGGGCTGGGCTCGCCGAGAGTCGTCGCCAGCACGCGGCGCAGCGAAGGAAACGCGAACACCTCCAGCGAGTTGTCGTACGCGTTGCCCCGAACGGCGAAGTGGCGTCCGTCCGCGCTGAAGACCGGCGGCTCGTACCCGTCGACGTCCAGGATCAACGCCCGGCGCAGTACCCGCATCACGGCGCCGGGCGCGGCTTCGTGATCGACCTGTGCGAAGAGTACGTAGGTCGCGCCCTGATCGCTGCGGAGCGTGGCCACCAGTCCGCCGCCGGGATGCTCCACGATCCCGGTGTCCCAGCGCGGGCCGGAACTGACCGTCCCCGAAAGCAGATTGAGGACGTCGGAGCTGTCCCACGGGCTGTCCTCGTCGCCCGACGACGGCGTCGCCCACAACGTCCGACCGTCCGGACTGAACGCCAGACTGCGGTAACAGGCAGTAGGGGGAGGCCCGTTCAGTTCGGCGGGCCCGGCCGGGGACCACTGCACCACCCTGCCCTCGCCCGCCACCATGAGCTGCGGCTCGTGCGGATGCCATGCCACAGCCGGACTCTCCGGCGACCCGTCCTGGCCGACGGCTTCGTCGTATCCACTCGACTCGACGGCGACAGAGGCGAGTTCGCGCAACCCGCCCGCGCCGCAGTCCCAGATGTGGACCACCGGACGTTCCGACTCCAGGCCGGCGACGAGAGGAAGCCGCGGATGGCAGACCAACCGCCCGACACTCCGCCCGACACCGACTCGTACATGTGCCACAGCTTCAACAACAGTCACCAGGACACCCTAGTTTCGACGGCTTGTGCGGCGAGCTGCCGACCGGCAATGTGGACGCGCCGACGCGCGCGCAAAGTCGGTGGAGGGCTTGTGGCCTGCTCTGTTACGGTCCTGGGGCCGGCCGCGGGACTCCGGTGCGACTTCCGGAACCTGCCTATGAAGCAATGATTCGCAGCTCGTGCCCCCATTCCCCGGCCGGCGTCCACATCTACGGGGGACGACGGGGGAGGAGTCGGATGGATTCGTACGGGGACCTCATCGCGGCCGACGACGTCCTGCTCTTCGTCAACGCGGCGATCACCTCCACCGGCCAGCGCGAGTTCCACAGCGACGCGGGCGAGCAGCGACTGTCGTTGGACTTCCTCCACGCGTACATGCTGGGGAACTACCGTGACCTGTACGCCGGGGTGCTCGCGCTCGACATCAACGACCACAACGCGGTCCTCGTCATCCGGCACCTGCTGGAGACCAGCGGTGAGGCCACCGCCGAACAGCGGCGCAGCGAGGGCCGGTTGATCGCAGCCCGGCTGGCGACACTGCCGCCGCAGCGTGTGTACGGGCTGTTCGACGCCCTGCGCCGGGCCCGGGTGAACAACCGTCGCACCCGCGCGATCATGCGCGACTGGCTGTCCGCCCGCCCGGATGCGGCGTTCGACGCCGTGAAGTACCGCGGCGGCCTCAAGCGAGCCCTTCGCCACGCCCATCTCGCTCCCGCCACCAAGGAGTTGGGGGCGTTCGTGTTCGCGCCGCTGACCCGCAAGCGCTACGAGACACCCCTCCTGGAGACCTGGCGGCGCGCGCACTACGAGCAGGCCGCACTGTACGAGCTGCCGTACACGGCCGCCGAGGGCTTCGCCGCCAAGCACGGCATTTCCCGGAAGGTGTTCCTGGAGCGCATCGCCCCGCGGATGACCCGCCTGGAGACCCTGCGGCTGCGGGACTCCGCGCACCGGATCGGCGCCACCGGGACACCGGCGGACCTGACCAGGATGCCGCTGACCCGGTTGGCGACCTATGTGCTCTCCCTGCCGGTCGAGGAACGTGTGCGCCGACGCGCCGAGTTGACCCACGCCCTGGAATCGGCCGCCGGCCGGGTCGCCGGACCGCACCGGGGAAGCTGGGGCAAGGTCACCGCCGTACTGGACGACAGCTTCTCCACCTTCGGTTCGGTGCACAAGCGACGTCGGCCACTGGCCGTCGCCCTGGCCTGCCACCATCTCCTCGCGGCCCTCGCCGACGACTACACCGGGCTGTGGACGTCCGGGCGGACCGACGCGCTACTGGCCCGTCCGTACGGGCCGACGCCGTTGGGCCGCCGCATCCTTGACGCGCTGGACACCGCGCCGTCCCGACTGGTGATCGTCTCCGACGGCTGGGACAACGCACCTCCCGGCCTGGCCGGTGAGGTGCTGCGCGTCTTCAGGACCCGGCTCGACCCCGAGCGCCGCACCAGCATCGTGCACCTCAACCCGGTCTACGACGCTGCCGACTTCGACGTACGCCGACTGTCCCCGACGGTGCCCACCGCCGGTGTCCGCGACGCCGAGGACCTTCCCGCGCTGGTGGAACTCGCCCAGTTCGCGGAAGGCCGGACCGGGCTCGCCGAACTCATCACCTACATGGACACCCGGGCGACCCGCATGCTCGACGCCACCCACCAGGAGCGGTCGCGATGACCACACTCGACCTCACCGGCCTGACCACCCGCCCCTCCCAGATCTGGGGCGGCGTCCGCCTCGTACCGCTCGTACGCGACGAGCCCGTAGTCGACCTCCGCCTGAACGCACGGCTCTACGAGGACACGCTCGGCCTCGTCGAGATCGCACCGCGGCACGCCTACATCTCCTACGTCCCGCACGGCTTCGTCGCCACCTGGACCGGCGACGGCACACCGGCAGCGGCGTACGGCACCCAACTCTCCGCCGACGTCGACTCGTTGCCGACCGCCACGATGGGCCTGCGCATCCACCGCAGAATGGCCCGCCGCGAGGCCAAGCACCGCTTGCGGTTCCTCCCCATGCACCTCGCGCTGGAGGGCTACCTGGCACTGCACTTCGGCGGCCCCACGATCGCCTGGGAGGAATGGTCCCAGCGCGCGATCCGCCAAGGCCTCTCCCCGCGCGTCGAGGAGGCCTACGCGGGCGCCGAAGTGCGCGGCCTCGCCGACGCGTTGCGCGTCTTCGAGATCCACCCCGGTCAGTGCGGCGTGATGGTCTACGTCTCGGACGCGTTGGCCGCCGCGTTCATAGTCCCGCATCCCGACGACTACCGGGCGCTGCACGCGTCGCTCCTTCAGGACCTGTACGGCGAACTCATCCACCACTACGCCCTGTTGATGCCACCGGTACAGGATTTCCGAGCCCGCGTCCCCGACACGGAGATCCGCTCCCTGGCCCAGCTGCGCACGGCGGTCACCGAACAGGAGCGCACCTGGGCGCAGTTCCACGACACCACCATGGCGACCGAACTGCTGGAGCAGGAGCACACCTGGCAGTCGGTCCACCGGATGGGGCGTTTCACCCTCTCCCGCTTCCTTCCGCGGTTCCGCCCCAAGCAGGGCAACCACATCGGCGAGGCCATCACCGACGACTTGGGCCGGATCGCCTACCTCAAGACGTTTCGCCTGTCGGAGAGCCAGGTCCGCCGCGGCCACCTCCTCAGCAGGCTCGCCGCCCACGACTGGCACCTGGCGGACACCGCAGCCGAACTCGGCCTCAGCGACGATCAGTTGGGGCTACGGCTGGACTCCGCCGGTTTCGGCTTCCTGCTCCGCCAGGACGTCCTGGACGGATACCGAAAGCAGCGCCGAACCTGAGGCCACGGAGGGCGAGCTCGGGTGCGGGAGTACCTGGTGTCGGTGTACGCCGGATCAGGGCGATGGCCTGCACCGTGTCGCTCATGTGCTCGCGGCGGCGTCGTCCGGGAGGCCGGACCCATACCGCCCCGCAACGACGGCGCCCCGATAGTGGCTGGCTACCAGGGCGACGGCCTGACCGACCCCGCCTGCGCCTAACACTTCGCCGGTTACTCCGAGACCCAGGGCGGACGGGACGCGAGCGAGGCCGACCTGACCCCGTGCAAGCTCCGCTCCTGGTTCCTGCCGCACTTCGAACGGGCCGCCCGGGCCGGCTGCTCGGCTACCGGTCCATCGACGGCGTGCCGATCACGGCCAGCAAGCGGTTGCTCAACGACGTCCTCAAGGGCGAATGGGGCTTCACCGGAACCCTGGTGACCGACTGGGACAACGTCGGCCGGATGGTCTGGGAACAGAAGGTCTGCGCCGACGACGTCGAGGCCGCCGCCCGCGCCATCGACGCCGGCAACGACCTCGTCATGACCACCCCGGAGTTCTTCGAGGCGGCCCAGACGGCGGTCGCCCGCGGCCTGACCGACGAGAAGCAGATCGACGAGGCCGTACGACGGGTCCTGCGCCTCAAGTTTGAACTCGGCCTCTTCGAGAACCCCCGTGCCCCCGACGTCGAGCGGCAACCAACACCAGTGACCGCCCCGCCCTGGAGACCGTCCAGGCGTACATCAGCGACCTGACGACCGGCGTCACCTGGGCCGAGCAGGGACTGAAGGCGTTCGTCCAGACCGAGATCCCCCCGGGCGAGTTCGGATTGCGCGTCGGCACCAGCTCACGGCACGAGCAGCATCTGATGGGCACGATTCTGGGTAATTGACATGCACGCAACCAATTCGTAACCTGCTGCATCCGTTGACGGCGGCAGGCCCAGGATTCGCCCCTCCTATTCAAAGGACGAAGGCATGGGTGTGGTACGCAGGCGCACGGTCATCACGGCACTCGGCGGTACGGTCGCCGCAGCAGCCACCACGGGGACCGCACGGGCCGGGGAGCCCGGTTCGGTCGCGGACGCACAGCGCGAGGCCGGTCCGTACGAAGCCGGTCCGTACGAGACAAGGATCAAGGCCCTGTTGGGCCGGATGACCCTCGAGGAGAAGCTGGGGCAGTTGCAGCAAATGTCCTGGACGGGCGACTCAGGTCCCGGTGGCGGGCAGACAGAAGAGGCGGAGAAAGCCGCCCGCACGGGCCGGCTCGGGTCCGTGTTCAACATCTACGGGGCGAAGCACACCAACGACCTTCAGCGCCTCGCCGTCGAGGAATCGCGGTTGGGCATTCCGCTGCTGTTCGGCCTGGACGTCATCCACGGCTTCTGGACCACATTCCCCATCCCACTCGCCCAGGCATCCAGCTTCGACCCGGCGGTGCCCCGCACGGACGCCGAGGTCGCGGCCACGGAGGCGCGCTCCAACGGGGTGCGCTGGACATTCGCCCCGATGATGGACGTCACCCACGAGCCACGATGGGGCCGTATCGCGGAGGGCAACGGCGAAGACCCCTACCTCGCGGCGACCTTCGCCGCGGCCAAGACCCGCGGCTACCAGGGCGACGGCACCCACCTGGACGCCCACGACCGGCTCGCGGCCTGCGCCAAGCACTTCGTCGCCTACGGAGGCGCGGAGGGCGGCCGCGACTACAACACCGTGGACACCTCCGAGGCCCACCTGCGCAACCATTACCTCCCGCCCTTCAAGGCGGCCGTGGATGCCGGGGTGGCCACCGTCATGGCCTCCTTCAACACCGTCAGCGGCGTCCCCGCCCACGGCAACCGGCACACGCTGACCGACATCCTCAAGGGCGAATGGGGCTTCGACGGGTTCGTCGTCAGCGACTACACCGGCATCCAGGAACTGATCCTCCACGGCTTCGCCGCCGACGGAGCCGACGCCGGCCGACTCGCCCTGAACTCCGGGGTGGACATGGAGATGGTCAGCACCAACCTCGCCGACCACGGCAGACAGCTGCTCAAGAGCGGGCGGATCACGACCCGCCGACTGGACGACGCGGTTACCCGCATCCTGCGCCTGAAGTTCCGGCTCGGACTCTTCGACAACCCCTACGTCGACGAGGACGCGGCGGTCACGAGGCCGACGGAGCAGGCCCGTGCCGCGGCGCGGGCGACCGCCGCGCGTTCCATGGTGCTGCTGAAGAACGACGAGGGCGCCTTACCCCTGCAGCCAGGCGTCGGTTCTGTCGCCGTGGTCGGCCCGTTCGCGAACTCCACGGATCTGCAAGGGACTTGGGCCGGACCCGGGGCGGGGAACTTCCCCGCGGTCACCGTGCTGGCGGGCATCAAGGCCGCAGCACCCCAGGCCGAGGTCACCTCCGTCACGGGGGTGAACGCGGACGGTACGGACACCTCGGGAATCAAGGACGCGGCAGCGGCGGCCCGGGCAGCCGACGTCACCGTCGTCGTGGTCGGCGAGCCCCCGGCCATGAGCGGCGAGGCCAGTTCGCGCAGCGACATCACCCTGCCCGGGGCGCAGGAGGACCTGATCACCGCGATCGCCGCCACGGGCAAGCCGTTCGTCGTCGTCCTGGTCAACGGGCGCCCCCTCACCATCGGCGAATGGCTGGACTCCGCCCCCGCCGTCCTGGAGGCGTGGCACCCCGGCATGGAAGCGGGCAACGCCGTCGCGGACGTGCTGTTCGGCACCGTCAACCCCGGCGGCAAGCTCCCGGTGTCCTTCCCCCGCACCGTCGGACAGGTCCCGATCTACTACAACCACGAGAACACCGGCCGCCCCTACGACGCCGACAACAAATACACCTCCAAGTACCTGGACCTGCCCGACGGACCGCAGTTCCCCTTCGGACACGGCCTGAGCTACACGACGTTCACGATCAGCGAGCCCGTCCTGAGCACCCGACGGATCTCGTCCCGAGCCCTGCGCAAGGGCGACACCGTCGAGGTGACGGTCACCGTCGGCAACACCGGCGAGCGGGCGGGCGACGAGGTCGTCCAGCTCTACCTCCACGATCCGGTGGCGAGCATCGTCCAACCGGTGCGCAGGCTGCGCGGCTTCCGGCGGGTGAGTCTGGCTCCGGGCAGGAGCACCACCGTCCGCTTCCGGCTCGCCGCCGAGGATCTCGGCTTCTGGACACACGACACCGGCGGGCAGTTCGAGCTCGAAGCGGGTGACATCGACATCTACGTGGGCAACAGCTCACTCGCGACGGGCAGGACGACGCTGACGATCGACTGACCGCCCTGGTCAACTCTTGCGGCGGACTATGCGTTGACTCCAGTCCCTGCTCGGGGCTGGAGTTGAGCGCACCAGCGGGTCTCGTGCTCGCGGGGCGGCATCACTCCATCGACTCCAGAATGCGGTCGAGTGTCCGGCGCCCCATTCCGCTCATCGCCGGATTGCTCTCGACGTAGTACCAGACAACGCCCATCGCCTGTTGGAACGCCCAGGCCTTGCCGCGCTCCCACTCCAGATCGTCACAGGCCAGTGCACGCCGGAGCACTTCGCGCGGCCCCGGCTGCAACAGGTGCCACGCACTGACCAGATCCAGCGCGGGATCGGCCGGGCCGAAGCCGCCGGTGTCGAGTACGCCGCCGAGCCGGTCTCCCGCGACCAGTACGTTGCCGGGAATCAGGTCACCATGGCTCATCACGTCGGCACCCACGCGTGGCAACTCCCGAAAGTGGCTCCACACCTGGCGCAGCCGGGGCACATCGAGCAGCCCCTCACTCTCCTCGAAGCACTTCGCCATCCAATCGTCGTGGTGAGCGAGAACGCCGCCACGACCCTCGCCGCTGAAAAGCCGCCCCCACGTCTCGGCGCCCCGCAGGGCTGCGATGAAGGCCGCAAGGTCCTCGGCAAAAACGTCCGACCCACTCGGGTCGGCATCAGAGGCGACCGTTCCCGGCAGCCACGTCTGGACCGACCACGGCATGGGGTAACCCGCGCCAGGCTCTCCCAAGGCGACGGGTTCCGGAACGGGGAACCGGGACACCTGCGCCAACTCCGCGCTCGCCCGGGCTTCCTGTTCCAGAACCGCCAGCACCTCGGCGGCATCGGCCGGACGCAGGGGGAAACGCGCCGAAAGGTCGTTCCCGATGCGGAAGATGGCGTTAACCGTCCCGGTCGACGACAGGGGTCGGATCGCCTTGCCGCTCCACTGAGGGAACTGTTCCTGGATCAAGGTCGCAACGATTTCGATGGTCACGTCCACCTGGTCGTCGTGCATGGTCATCTCTCGTAAGCCCTTCCCCTGGCCCCATGCGAAACGCCGGAAGCATCGATCGACCCCGACCAGGCAACAGAGCGCCAACGGTAGGCACGTTAGGGGTTCATGGTCACGGTCAGGTCTGTTCGGGGTCGAGGGCGACGCCGAGAGAGCAGGTCGGCGGCGTGCACGGCGACGTAGGCGCGAGTGGCCTCCCAGGCGATCTGTCCTGTCGTGGTCGGGGTGGTTCATCGGTTCTACAGCCGTCAGGCCGTGCGGTATCCGGTAAAGGTGTTCCGAGCCACGGCGGGGCAGCGCGCTGGGGCGCTGCCTGAGGGCTCGACGCCCAGGTGACACCCGCAGAGCTGAGACGGGTGCCCGGTGCGGGGCTGCATCACACGGCCGGCCTGGGTCGCAGGGCGCGTGGGGTGTCGTGCAGGAGGCCACCCGGCACTCGGGCGGCCTCCCGCGTCGCTGTGGGCGCCGGTTCAGCGGACCGGCAGCACGGTGGTGTGTTCCTCGCGTACGGCCTGCAGGGAGCGGGGGTCGAGGCCCAGCAGCCTCAGGATCGTCGGTGCGATCTGCTTGGTCTGCACGCGCGCGGAGTCGCGCACGCCGGCCGGTACGGAGGCCCCGGACACGACGAGCGGAACCGCGAGGTCGTCGGAGTGGCCGCCACCGTGCTCGGCGATCTTCTTGGTGCCGCCGGTGTAGACGACGCCGTACTGCGCGACACCGAAGAGGTCAGGTACCCGGGCGTCGCCAGCCTTCACGTGGAAGTAGTCGGCCGCGGCCCGGCCGGCGTAGACCTTGCTGAGGCCGCTGCTGGTGTAGGGCTTGGGCTTGGCGTTGATGTCGGTGCCGGTGCCGTTCTGCGCGAGCAGGTACTTCTTGGCGAAGGCGGTGGCCGCAGCGGAACGGTCGGAGAGCCACAGCAGCATGGCGTCGTCGTCCACCGCGTGCGTCACCAGGTCGGCGGCGCCGGGGTGGAGCTTCTTCCAGGCGGCGTTGAGGCCGTCCAGCAGCGGGCCGTCGGCGACGCGGGTGAGCGCGGCGGGGTCGGTGGGCGACTGGCCGTGCTTGGCGGAGAGGATGACGGTGGTGCTGTCGGCAAGGTGCCGCTTGTCGATCTCGGCGGTCAGCGCCCCGATCTCGCTGTTGACGAAGTCCAGGTTCTTCACCAGCAGCGGGCCCGGGATGTTCTTGGCGGTGTATCCGCCGGTGAGGCCGTCGGAGGCGGGCAGCTTCTGGGCGGTGGAGACCGACTGGAAGTTGAGGCCGAAGATCGCCGGGGTGCCGACCTTGTGGGTGCGGCTGTGGTCGTAGCCGTCGATCTCGTTGAGGACGGCCTTCACCTTGTAGCCGTCGTACTGCTCGGTGGCCTTGTTGTCCGTGGTCCAGTCGTTGCCGGCGGCGTAGCCGAGGGCGTCGCTGTTGATCTCCGGGGTGAACAGGTCCTGGACGCCGGTGCCCGAGGGACCGTTGAGGATCTCGTAGGCGGCGTGCTTGTCCGACCACGCGGTGCGCAGACCGGCCTGGCGGGCCACCTCGAAGATGGTGTTCACCTTGAGGTAGGAGTGCGGGTAGACGGGCTTGCACGTCTTCGGGTCGACGGGCAGCTTCGACGCGTTGATGAGGCTCTCCGGGTGGCCGGTCATCGACAGGATGCTGTCGGGCAGGCCCGCGAGGCCCTGGCCGGCGTCGATGGACGCCTGGTTCTTGTCCAGGTCCTCGGTGAGGTCCACCTCGACCCCGGGCTTGACGCCCTTGCAGCTGGTGGTACCGGCCGGGAGGAGCGCGGCGTTGTAGGTGTCGTCATAGTAGACGCCCGTGGTGCCGGGGCTGCCGCCGGTCGCCTGGGCGACCATGCCGGGGAAGGAGTCGGACGGCGTGGTGGTGCTCGCGTGGGTGTACTCCACGCCGCCGCCGACCAGTTGGGCCAGCGCGGACTTCGGGTGTCCTGCGATGTACCAGGCCAGGTCCGACTGGTGCAGTCCGTCGACGGAGATCAGCAGGACGTGCCGGGTGGCGGCCGGGTGGTGGGAGGCGGCGAACGCTGCGGGCTGGGCGGCGGTCACCCCGGTGAGAACTCCGGTCGCGGCGAGGAGGGCTGCGGGCCTGACGTAGCGTCTGGACATCTGGTTTCTCCCGGGTGTTCGGGGCGGGCTGCGGGTGCCGCGCCCATCAGAGTCGCGCCTTGTGTACCGGATGCGGCGCATGTGTGAACCCGCTCGGAATGAGCGGTCGGGTCTTCGCCAAGCAGGAATGGGTTTCGCCAAGTAGGCGAGTCGGCGGGGGCGCCCGGCCAGGAGAGCAGGTGAAGGGCAGCCGAACGGGGAACTCGGCGCCGGCCGGAGGACACGAAAGCCGGAGTCGATCCGCCGGGCGGGACACCTTCGCACTGCTCACGACGACCGGCCGATGGTGCCCTCCGGCCGGGCGACGTCCTACGAAGGTCGCGTGGCGGGGCGCCGGCGCTCCTGGACGTGGGCGTACGTCATCAGTCCGACCAGGACCGTCAGAAGCACGGCCGACGAACCCGCCGTACCGAGGTCGAGGCCGCCCTTGGCGACCGGCTTGGTGAGGAAGTCGCCTGCGGTGGCGCCGAGGGGGCGGGTGAGTACGAAGGCGATCCAGAACAGCAGGACGTTCGGCACCGCGGGCGCCTTCATCAGGGCCAGCAGCACCAGCAGGGCGCCGGTGACGAGCTCTGCCCCGCCGGCGTAGCCGAGGCCCGAGCTGTCGGAGAGGAAGTCGCCCATGGAGGTGCCGAGGGTGTTGGAGACGAGGATCGCCGACCAGAACAGCGCCTCTCCGCGGAAACTGACGATGTCCCGGATGACGAACGTCATCCCGGTCAGTTTCCACACGGCGAAGATGATGACCAGGATCGAGATCAGGATCGCCGCGCCGGTCGGGTAGCCGAGGCCGAGGCCCTGCGGTCCCCACCCCAGTGAAGTGGCGCCGTTCGAGAGGTACTTGGTGCTGGCGTCGCGGTTCATGAAGTCGGACATCGTGGTGCCGGCCGTGCTGGTGGACAGGATGACCGTCCAGTAGAAGAACGGGTTGTAGCGCCTGGAGCGCAGTTGCACGACGAGGGTGACCACGAAGATCGCGAACAGTGCGAGGGTGGTGAGGAAGTAGCCGAGTTTCAGGGTCTGGGCGAAGAGGTCGCCGGCCGTCTCGCCCAGCGTCGTCGCCGCGACCTTCATGATCCAGAAGGCGAGGGTGACCTCGGGCAGCTTCTTGATCACCGACTTGGCGGTGGCCACGGTCCGCTGGTGCGTACCGGCGACGTCGGTGTCGGTGAGGGCTTCCGGAATCTCCAAGGTGTCG
Source organism: Streptomyces xylophagus (assembly GCF_000716435.1). Classification (GTDB taxonomy): domain Bacteria; phylum Actinomycetota; class Actinomycetes; order Streptomycetales; family Streptomycetaceae; genus Streptomyces; species Streptomyces xylophagus. Next base: position 66,681 of record NZ_JNWO01000001.1, on the reverse strand, counting down.
GACACTCCTTTTTTTCTGTGGGGGGGGTGTGGAAGGGCGCCCGTTCCCATGAAGGAAACAGGCGCCCTGTAACGCGTGGTCCGGCCGTAGAAAACGGCCGTGGTGTCCGACTCTGTCGATCAATTCCTGAACGCTTCCTGAACGCCTCCCGCGCTGTTCAGGCCGCCTGTCCCGCGACGGGCTCGCGGTCGATGACGTCCTTGCGGGTCACCGTCAGGAACACCACCATGCCGAGGATGACCGCCAGGAAGAGGACGCTCGTGACGACGGTGCCGAGGCCGAGGCCGCCGTCGCCGGTCGGCTGGGAGAGGTAGTCGCCGATCGAGGCGCCCAGCGGGCGGGTGAGGATGTAGGCGATCCAGAAGCTCCACACGGCGTCCAGGCCGAGGGCGAAGTGGGCGATGCCGACGGCGGCGATGGCCAGGGCGAACAGGACGGCCGAGAGCCAGTAGCCGAGGTTCATACGCTCCGAGACCAGGTCGCCGGCCGCCGTGCCGAGGGCGAAGGTGAACAGCACGGCGAGCCAGTAGAAGGCCTCACGGCTGGTGGTGTCGATGCTGTGGATCGACAGGGTGCGCTCCCGCCGGTACCAGACGACGAACACGACCGCGAGGATGATCCCGAACACCGTGGTGGTGGTCTCCAGGGCGACACCCATGTTGTCGGTCAGGTTGTCGCTGATCAGCGTGCCGACCACGCTGATCAGGGCGACGGCGAGCCAGTACACACCCGCGCGGTAGGCGGTCGTACGGAACTGGACGACCAGGACGACCGCGAGCAGCGCGCTCATCAGCACGGACACGCCGGTCAGGCCGAGCCCGGCCTTCTCGTTCAGCAGGTCGGCCGCGGTCTCGCCGACCGTCGTGCACAGCACCTTGATCACCCAGAAGTACAGGGTGATCTCGGGAACCTTGTTGAGGCGGAGGCGGTGAGGGTGCCGGCCGGGACCGTTGGCGTCCCGTGCGGCTTCCGGTGTGTCGGACAGTTCGTAGGTCATGAGGCCCGACCGTGCCACCGGTTGCCTGAACGCATCCTGACTGCGCGTGCTGCTCACCTGCCCCACACGTACCGGGGTCCTCAGCCGTCACCGTTCTCTGCCGCGTCTCCGGTCCCGTCCTGACGTACCGGCACCAGCACGGTGAACGTCGTGGGACGGCGGCCGGTCAGGGAGAGTCTGCCGCCGAGGGTGACGGTGAGGTCCCGGGCAAGGGCGAGGCCGATGCCCTCCCCCTCTCCGTCACCGGTGTGTCCGCGCTCGAAGGGCCGGGTCGTCTCGATGGCGCCCTCGTCGGCGACGTCGAAGGCGAGGGCGTCACCGAGGTCGCGGACCGTGAGGCGGACGGTGCCTCGGCCGTGCACACGGGCGTTGTCCAGCAGCACGCCGAGGATCTCGGCGACCGGCGCACCGGGGACGCGGGCGTCGTCCGGTGCGTCGGCCGTCGCGCACAGCAGTCGTCTGCCGTCGTGGGCGAACAACCCGTGCCAGTGGTCCTCGATCTCCGCCAGCAGCGTTACGACCGGCACGGACGGTGCCGGAGTGCCGGGCGGACCAGGGGAACGGGAGAGCCGTAGCACCTCCTCCACGGTGCCGTGGAGCCGACGGGTGGTCGCCAGCGCCTCCTCCAGGGCGGGGCGCAGCAAGGCGTAGTCGTCCTGGGCGAGGCCCGCCTCCAGGGTGAGCTGCAGTCCGGTCAGCGGGGTGCGCAGTTGGTGCGAGGCGTTGGCGGTGAAGTCCCGTTCGTGGCGCAGGAGTTCGGTGAGGCTGTGCAGCATCTCGTTGTGCGTGCGGGCCACTTGGTCGATCTCGGCGACGCTGCTGGGCGCGGCGCGTGCGCTCAGGTCGCCGGCGGTGACGGCTCGGCTGTGGCGGGAGAGGTCCTCCAACGGGGCGGCCAGCACCCGCGCCTGGCGGCGGGCGATCAGGACGGCCGCGGTCAGGGCGAGGGCGCAGGCGCCGGCCAGCACGGCCCACACGGCGAGGACCCGGTCGCGTACGGCGGCGCTGGGCGAGGAGGCGCGGACGACGCCGATGACCTGCTCGGCGTGCGACACCGGCACGGTGACGGTGAGGTCACCGCCCGAGTGACCGCGCACCACTGTCGCGCCGAGGGCCCGCCGCACCGCCGCGTCACCGGTTTCGGGGCCACTGCCCGCCCGCAGGCGCAGGTGGGTGTCGTACAGGCCGAGGTGCCCTCCCGCGGGCGGCGCCGGCAGTTCGACCGGATCGCCGGTCGTGTAGTCCGGGCTGACCCGCACGGCACCCGACAGGGCCGCCCGCTCCAGGGTGTCCCGCTGGTCGGCGTACAGCGACGACCTGATGACCAGCGCCAGCGGGACGGCGAGGAGGACCACGGCGACCAGGGCGGCGGTGAGGGCGACGCGCACGACACGCTGTCTCATGCCCTCATCCTGCGGGCCGCCTGCCTGCCCGGGGGTGATGCGCCACGCGCTTTTGCCGTCGTCTAACCGTCGGCGTGCCGGGCGTTAACCGGCCACTTCCTAGCGTCGGTGCCATGACCGAACTCCGGCCGCAGTTTCCGGGAGGGCAGTGACCATGGCACCTGTACGCACATCCGCCGCCGTAGGACTGGCGCTGGTCGCGGCGGTGATCACCGGCTGCTCGAGCTCCGGCTCGCACTCGGGGTCCGGCTCGCACACGGGGTCCGCTACGTCCGCCGCCCCGGCCGGTGCGGGAAACTCCGGTGTGGGAAACGCCGGTGCGACGCCCGCGCCCACCGAGTCGAATCCGCCCGGCGACATCCCCGACAACCAGGTGTACGTGGCCTACCGGCCCGCCGGCGGCTTCACCGGCTTCACGGTGAAGGTGCCCGAGGGCTGGGCCCGCACCGGGCAGGGGGCCACGACCGTGTTCACGGACAAGCTGAACACCGTCCGCGTCACCACGGCAACCGCCTCCACCGCGCCCACGGTCGGATCCGTCACGAACACCGTCGTGCCCCAACTCCGTTCGCAGGTACCGAAGTTCGCGACGCCGAAGGCGACCGAGGTGACCCGGCACGCCGGCCCCGTCGTCCGCCTGACCTATCAGGGCGACTCCGCCAAGGACCCGGTCACCGGCAAGGTGGTGCGGGACGCGTTCGAACGGTACGCCTTCTACCGGCAGGGGCACGAGGTCGACCTGACGTTGTCCGGGCCGGTCAACGCCGACAACGTCGACCCGTGGCGGATCGTCAGCGACTCCTTCGCGTGGCGGTGACCGACATGCCCACCCGGTCGTACGACGACGCGCTCACCGCCCGCGAGTTGTACCGCTTCTACCGCGCGGGCGAGGAGGAGACCCTGGCCCTGCGCGGGGTGTCGCTGACGGTGCGGCGCGGCGAGACGGTCGCCGTCGTCGGCCCCTCGGGAGCGGGCAAGTCCACCCTGCTGGCGTGTCTGGCCGGACTCGACGAGCCCTCCGGCGGCGACGTCCATGTGGACGGTGTCCGCATCAGCCACCGGCCGGAGACCGAGCGGGCCCGGCTGCGCGCCCGCCACATCGGCGTCCTGCTCCAGAGCCGCAACCTGCTGCCGCACCTGACCGTGCGGGACAACATCCGCCTCGCCCAGCGGGCCGTCCGCGGCCGCCCCTCCGTCTCCGCCGAGGCGCTGCTGGACCAGGTGGGGCTCGGCCGACGGACCCGCTCCCTGCCGCGCCAACTCTCCGGCGGTGAACTGGCGCGCGCCGGGCTGGCCGTGGCCCTCGCGAACTCTCCCGCCGTACTGCTGGCCGACGAACCGACCGGCGAACTCGACGGCGGCACCGAGCAGTTGGTGCTGCGGATGGTGCGAGAGCGGGCCGCGGACGGCTGCGCGGTGCTGATCGTCACGCACAGCGCGGAGGCCGTCCGCATCGCCGACCGCGTGATCGCCCTGACCGACGGACGAGCACGGGAGACACGGGAGGTGAATGGTGTCCGGCACTGACCCGCTCGCGACACTGACCTTCGGACACGGCACAACGGCAGTGGTGGCCGTGCACGGAACCGACCTGAGCATCCGATCCGCCGACCGGCCGACCGACGAACCCACCGGTGAACTCGACGGCACCACCCAGCAGTTGGTGCTGCGGACGGTCCGGCAGCGGGCTGCGGACGGCTGCGCGGTACTGATCGTCACCCGAAGCACGGAGGCCGTCCGGACCGCCGACCGCGCGATCACCCCGACCGACCAACAGGCCCAGCAGACACCGGAGATGAACGATGTCCCGCACTGACATCCTCGCCCTCTGCGAGAACGCGGCACTGACCTTCGGACACGGCACGACGGCAGTGGTGGCCGTGCACGGGACCGACCTGAGCATCCGCACCGGCGACCGGCTGGCGATCGTAGGGCCGTCCGGGTCGGGGAAGTCGTCCCTGCTGCATCTGCTGGCCGGGCTCGAACGGCCCACCAGCGGTGCCGTCTCGTGGCCCGGGCTCGGCGGGAGTACCGACATCGGGCTGGTGTTCCAGGCCGACAGCCTCGTCCCCGCCCTGGACGTCGCGGAGAACACCGCGCTTCCTCTCGTTCTCGCCGGGCGAACGGAGGAGTGGACGCGTCGGCCGGTCACCGAGGCGCTCGGTCTGGTCGGGGCGGCCGACCTCGCCGACCGGCTGCCCGAGGAGATCTCCGGGGGTCAGGCCCAGCGAGTCGCCGTGGCCCGTGTTCTCGCCCAGGAACCCCGGCTGATCCTCGCCGACGAGCCGACCGGCCGCCTCGACCACGCCACCGGCGCCCGTGTCCTGGACGCCCTGCTGACGGCGGCCGACCGCACGGGCGCCGCGCTCGTCGTCACCACCCACGACCCCGCCGTCGCCGCCCGGCTCACCGTCCGGCGGGCCATGCACGACGGACGGCTGCTCGCACCGGAGGACACGTCATGATCACCTCGTGGGCCAGGAGTCTGGCCCGCCATCGCGCCGGACGACTGCTGGCGGCCATGACCGGCATCGCGCTCGCCGTCGCCCTGGTCGCTGCCCTCGGTTCCTTCCTCACCGCCTCGAAGGCGACCATGACGCAGCGCGCCGTCCGTTCGGTCGCCGTGGACTGGCAGGTCGAGGTACAGCCCGGCGCGGACGCCAACTCCGTTCTGCGGCAGGTCCGCAGCGACCCCGGCACCAGGGCCGCCCTCCCGGTCGGATACGCCCGAACCACCGGCTTCACCGCCCGGGCACAGGGCAGCACCCAGGCCACAGGCCCCGGCATGGCCCTCGGTCTCCCGCCCGGCTACCGCCAGTTGCTCCCCGACGAGATCCGCACCCTCGCCGGCTCACCCACCGGCGTCCTCCTCGCCCAGCAGACCGCGTCCAACCTGCACGCCGCCCCCGGCGACACCGTCAGCATCCAACTGCCGGGCACCGGACCGCGCCAGGTGCGCGTGGACGGCGTGGTCGACCTGCCCCAGGCCGACTCCCTGTTCCAGAAGGTCGGCGCCCCCACCCAGTCCCAGCCGACCGCACCCCCCGACAACGTCATCCTCCTGCCCGCCGCCCGGTTCGCCTCCCTCACCCACGGCGCCACCGCCCTCACCACCCAGATCCACGTCGCCCGCAGCGCCGGGCTGCCCGCAGACCCGGCCGCCGCCTTCAGCGCCGTCACCGGCGCCGCCAACCACCTCGAAGCCAAGACCGCGGGGGGCGCCCTGGTCGGCGACAACCTCGGCGCCGCCCTCGACTCCGCCCGCCAGGACGCCCTCTACGCCCAGATCCTCTTCCTCTTCCTCGGCGTCCCCGGCGCTGTGCTGGCCGCCGCGCTGACCGCCTCCGTCGCCTCCGCGGGCGGCCAACGGCGCCGCCAGGAACAGGGGTTGCTGCGGCTGCGCGGGCTGCGTCCCGGTCAGATCACCACGCTCGCAAGCCTGGAAGCCGCACTCGTGGGCGGCGTGGGCGGACTCGCCGGTCTGGGCATCGCCGCACTGACCGGACGCCTCGCCTTCGGCGCTGCCTCCTTCGGCGCGAGCGCGGCCAGTTGGGTCACCTGGTACGTCATCGCCTTCGTCCTCGGCGCCGCCGTGGCCGCCTGCGCCGTCCTCGTCCCCGCGCTGCGCGACCTGCGCTCGGTGACCGTTGCCGACACCCGTAAGGAGAGCGGCGCCCGCGCCACCCGCTCCCCCTGGTGGCTGCGCTACGGCCTCGACTTCGCGCTTCTCATCGGCTCCTGGCTGGTCTTCCGTGCCTCCTCCGACAACCAGTACGCCCTCGTCCTCGCCCCCGAGGGCGTGCCCACCCTCTCCGTCTCCTACTGGGCCTTCCTCGGCCCGGCCCTGCTGTGGATCGGCGCCGCCCTGCTGCTGTGGCGCCTGACGCTGCTCGCCCTCACCCACGGCCGCCCGGCCCTGACCCGCCTCGCCCGCCCGCTGACCGCCACCCTCGCCGGCACCACGGCCGCCGTACTGTCCCGGCGCCGCCGCCCGCTGGCCCGCTCCGTGGTGCTGCTCGCCCTCGCGGTGTCCTTCGCGATCTCCACCGCCGTCTTCAACTCCACCTTCCACCAACAGGCCGAGGCCGACGCCCGGTTGACCAACGGCGCCGACGTCACGGTCACCGAACCACCCGGCGCCCACGTCCCGCCCGGCGCCGCCAACACGCTGAAGGTCTCCGGCGTACGGCACGTCGAGCCCGTCCAGCACCGCTTCGCCTACGTCGGCTCCGACCTCCAGGATCTCTACGGCGTCCGCCCCGACACCATCGCCCACGCCACCTCGCTCCAGGACGCCTACTTCTCCGGCGGCACCGCCCACCAGCTCATGCGGCGCCTGGCCCAACGCCCCGACAACCTCCTGGTCAGCGTGGAGACCGTCCACGACTTCCAGCTCTCCCCCGGCGACACCGTCAACCTCCGTGTCCAGGACGCCCGTTCCAAAGCCCTGCGCACCGTCCCCTTCCACTACGCCGGAATCGTCAAGGAGTTCCCCACCGCCCCCAAGGACAGCTTCTTCGTCGCCAACGCCGCCTACGTGGCCAAGGCGACCGGCAGCGACGCGGTCGGCGCGTTCCTGCTCGACACCGGCGGCAGCCACCAGCCGCAGATCGCCGCCCATCTGCGGAAGCAGCTCGGCACCGGCGCCACCGTCACCGACCTCACCCAGGCCCGCGGCACGGTGGGCACCAGCCTCACGTCCGTCGACCTGGCCGGCCTGACCCGGATCGAACTCGCCTTCGCCGTCCTCCTGTCGGCGGGAGCAGGCGGACTGGTCCTCGCCCTCGGCCTCGCCGAACGCCGCCGTACCTTCGCCATCGCCACCGTGCTCGGCGCGAAACCCGCCCAACTGCGCGGCATGGTCCTCACCGAGGCCCTGCTGCTGACCACCGGCGGGCTGGCGGGCGGCGCGCTCATCGGCTGGGCGCTGTCCGAGATGCTGGTCAAGGTCCTCACCGGCGTCTTCGACCCACCTCCGGCGAGCCTGTCCGTGCCGTCCGGCTACCTGCTCCTGACCGCGGGCGCCGCGGTGGCCGCCGTACTGGCCGCCGCCCTCAACGGCATCCGCGGCGCCGGACGCCCGGCCGTCGAGGAACTGCGCGACCTGTGACCGCGCCGGACCGGACCGGCGAGCGGCCCGCTCCGCCCGCTTCTAGGCTGTCGCCCATGCGCCTGCCCGTCACCGCCGACCACGGCCGACCCCGCGTCCTGGTCGTCGAGGACGACGACACCATCGGCCGCCATCTTCGGGACGGCCTGCGCGGCAACGGCTACGCGCCCACCTGGAGCCGCACCGGCTCCGCCGCCCTGACCGAGGCCACCCAGTCTTCGTACGACGTCCTGCTGCTCGACCTCGGCCTGCCCGACATGGACGGCCTCGACGTCGCCCGCGCCCTGCGCACCCGCCGACCCGACCTGCTGATCATCGTCCTCACCGCCCGCACCGACGACATCGACGTAATCGCCGGGCTGGACGCCGGAGCCGACGACTACCTCGTCAAACCGTTCAGCCTCTCCGTGCTGCTCGCCCGGCTCCGGGCCCACTTGCGCCGCCGTACCGTCACCGCGCCGCCGCGGGAACCCGTCCGCCTGGCCGACCTCGTCCTCGACGTCTCGGCTCGCCGCTGCATGCTCCACGGCGAGGAAGTCCCGCTCCGGCCCAAGGAGTTCGACCTGCTCGCCGTCCTCGCCCAGCATCCCGGGGAGGCCGTCTCCCGGGAGACCCTGATGGCCGAGGTCTGGGACGAGAACTGGTTCGGCTCCACCAAGACCCTCGACGTCACCATGGCCGGCCTGCGCCGGCGCCTCGCCGAGGCCGCCGACACCTCGGCTCGCGCCGGCAGCCTGCCCCGCATCACCACCCTGCGGGGGCACGGCTACCGCCTGGAGCTCTGAGACGTGGTCAACGGACCTCGGCGGCTGTCTCCGGAGGTGCGGCTTCCAGGGAGTCGGAGCGGCGGTGTCGTGATCCGATCAGCACGATGACTCCCGCGAGGAGAATCCCGAGGACCAGACTGATGGGTCCGGTACCCAATTGAATTCCGTCCCCATAAGGGGCGGGTACCGAAAGCCAGTCCGCGACGGAGGCGCCCAGGGGACGGGTGATGGTGTAGGCGAACCAGAAAGCCAGGACTTCGTTGAGCCGGAACCACCGATAGCCGGCCGCCGGAATCAGAATGATCCCCAGAAAGACGAAGGACGAGGCCAAGGTCCCGAGCCCCAGGGTCACGGCCGCGAAATCACCCGCGGCTGTTCCCAGTGCGAAAGTGCACAGGACGGTCAGCCAGTAGAACAGCTCCCGCAGACGGTTGTTGATGCTGTGCACGTCCAGCGTCCGTTGTGACGCGTACCAGGCGGCGAAGACAGCGATCTGCAAGGTCACCAGCATCAGCGTGGAGGCGTAGAGCGGCATTCCCAGATCCTTGTTCAGGAAGTCTGCCGACATCGTCCCGAAGATACTGACGGCCGTCACCGCCAGCCAATAGACCCACGGAATGTATTTCCTCGTCGTGATCTGCGCGGCCAGGCACACGAGAAGCAGGCCGAGGCCCATGAGCATGGCAGTGTGCTGTCCGATGTAGTCGTTGAAGAAGACGTAGTCCGAGAAGGACTCACCGAATCCGGTGGTGCACAGTTTCGCGATCCAGAATATGAGGGTGATTTCCGGCACCTTCATGGCCATGGTCGCTGGTCGTTTTTCCATGGCGTGACGGTAAAAGCGCGACCGGGACCGGCACATCCGACGATGGTGGTCACTTTCCGGCGGATGTAAGACCTTCGATTGACGCCGCCGGGGCCGGCCTTCCGTAATGTCGGCAGGGTGAAGCACCTCCAGCCGACGCGCCGACCGGCGCGGGCCCGCCCGTCGCTGTCGCTCGTCCTGCTCCTCGGGCCGCCCGTCCTGTGCGCCGTCGCCGCGTCGCACGAGTTGCTCTACAACCGGTCCGGGGTGCTGGACTGGGTGCTGGCGATCACCGTGATCTGCCCCCTCCTGCTGCGCCGCCGGGCTCCGGTCGCCGTGTTCTGGTTCTGCTGGGGCGTGGCGATGGCGACCTGGGCGCTCGGCACGGTCTCGTTCTCCGAGTTCGCGGTGCTCGTCGCGCTCTACGCCGTAGCCGCGCACCGCGGTCTGCGGCACTCGCTCACCGCCGCGGTGGCCGTCGAGCTCGGCGTCGTCCTGGTCGCGGTGCGGTTCGCCCCGGCCGCGAGCGTCAACGACGCGTTCGTCATCCTCAGCGGGCTGGGCGCCGCGGCGTTCTTCCTCGGCACCACCGTGCGGGCCCAGCGCCGCTATCTCGCCTCCATCGAGGACCGCGCGGAGCGTCTGGAACAGGAGCGCGCCCAGCAGGCGCAGCTCGCCGCGGCGGCCGAACGCACCCGAATCGCACGGGAGATGCACGACATCGTCGCCCACGGCCTGGTCGTCGTCGTAGCCCTCTCCGAGGCCGCCGCCGCGACCACCGCGACCGATCCGGACGGCGCCCGCGAGAAGATGCTCCAGGCGGCGTCGACCGGTCGGCAGTCGCTCGCCGGAATGCGCCGGCTCCTCGGCGTCCTGCGGGCCGACGACGGTGGCGAACGGGCCCCGCAGCCGGACCTCGGCTCACTCAAGGCCCTGGTGGACGAGACTCGCGGCACCGGCCTGGACGTCCGGCTGACCCGGACCGGCAGCCCGGAGACCCTGAGCGCGGAGGCGCAGACGACGGTGTACCGCATCCTGCAGGAGTCACTCACGAACGTCGTCAAGCACGCCCGGAACGCGTCGACGGTGGACGTCGTCCTGCACTGCGACGGTGACCTGGTCGGCTTCAGCGTCACCGACGACGGCAGACCGGCCCCTGGAACCGGCGCCGAGAGACGTGCCGGCAACGGGCTGACAGGCATGCGGGAACGGGTCGCGATGTTCGACGGTGCCCTCCGGGCGGGACCCACCGGCTCCGGATGGGCCGTCTCCGGTGAACTGAAGCTGGGGGAACCGCGATGACCATCTCGGTCCTGCTCGCCGACGACCAGGCCCTCGTCCGCATGGCCTTCCGCAGCCTCCTCGACACGATGCCGGGCATCACCGTCGTCGGCGAAGCCGCCAACGGTGACGAAGCCGTCGAACTCGCGCGACGCGCCCTGCCGGACGTGGTCCTCATGGACGTACGCATGCCGGTCATGGACGGCATCGAGGCGACCCGGCGCATCACCTCCGGCACAGCCTCGCGCGTTCTCATCCTCACCACCTTCGACCTCGACGAATACGCCTTCGAAGGCCTCCGTGCCGGAGCCTGCGGATTCCTCCTCAAGGACGTCGTCCCGGCCGTGCTGCAGGCGGCGATCCGGGCCGTGGCCTCCGGCGACGCCGTCCTCACCCCGCGCATCACCCGCGGTCTCGTCGACCGCTTCGCCCAGATCGCGCCCTGGCCCCACGCCGACGACGCGGGCGCGCGCTTCGCCCAACTCACCGCCCGCGAAAGGGAGGTGTTCCACCTCATCGCCGCAGGCCTCTCGAACGCCGAGATCGCGGAACGCCTCTTCCTCACCGAGGCCACCGTCAAGACCCACATCACCCGCATCCTCACCAAACTGCGGCTCCGAGACCGGGTGCAGGTCGTGATCTTCGCGTACGAGCATCAGCTGCGCACGCAGACCTGACAGCGGGTGCGGAGTACGGGCGGCGGGCGCAGAGCGAGTCGGTGGTGAGCGGCGAGTTCCGTGGGCAGCCACTCCGAGCAGCTTGACCAGTGCGATCGGGGCCGGACCGGATCCGGACGTCAGGATCAAAGCCACGGCTGGTGGCCTCGTCCTCCTCCTGCTCCGTGACGGCACTCATCAAGCCCACCGCCCAGCCCCCAGACGCATCGATCGACCCCGACCAGGCAGAAGAGCCAGGTCAGAGCGTCAACGGTAGGCACACCGCGCCCTACACGCTGTAAGGTGGCGGCCATGGCTGGCACAGACCCGCAGGCGCGGGCCGAACGGCGCAGTGCCGGTGAGCTGGAGAGCGAGGTCCTCGCCGCGTTGTGGGCGACCGACCGGCCCCTGACACCGGCCGAGATCCAGGCCGAGATCGACGGGCCCCTCGCCTACAACACCGTGCACACGATCCTCAAGCGGCTCTACGACAAGGGGCTCGTCCTGCGTGACGCGGACGGGCGGCGCGGCGCCTACCGGCCGGCGAAGAACGCGGCCGAGTTGACCGCCGAGGCGATGCGCGAGGCGCTGGACCGGGGCCCGGACCCGATCGCGGCGCTGCAGCAGTTCGTGACAGGTCTGCGCCCCGAGGAGGAGAGGGCCCTGCGCGACCTGCTGGCCGGGGGCGCGGGATGAGGTTCGACGTCTACACCCCGTTGCTGCTGTCGGTGCTGCTCGCCGCGATCAGCCCGGCGATCGGCAGGCGGGTCGCCCCGGCGCTGGCCGCCCGGGTGCTGACGACCGCCGCCGTGGTGACCGCCGCGGCCACTTGCTGGTCCCTGTTCCTGCTGGCCGCGACGCTCGTCGGCGATGCTCCGCCGGTCGTCGCCGAGGCCCGGCAGGACGGACACCGGCTGGCCGAACCGGTGCCCGAGGTCATCGGGGTCGCGGCCGGTATCGCCCTCGCCGTGCTCGTCGTGTCCGTCCAGGGAGCCGTGGGCGCCGACCGCCGTACGCGGCGCGCACTGCGGCGGTTGTGCGAGGGGCACCCGGCGGACACCGAGTTGATCGTCGCCGCCTCCCCCGAGCCGCAGGCGTTCGCCATTCCCGGTCGGCCGGGCCGGATTCTGGTCACCGCCGGCATGCTGAGCGCCCTCGAACCGGCGGAACGCCGCGTCCTGCTCGCCCACGAACGCGCCCATCTCGCCCACCGGCACGCGCTGTTGGTGACCTCGGCGACACTCGCCGCCGCGGCCAACCCACTGCTCCGGCCCGTCCGCTCCACGGTCGCGTTCCTCGTCGAACGGTGGGCGGACGAACAGGCCGCGGACGCGGTCGGCGACCGTGCGACCACCGCCCGCGCCCTGGCCCGCGCCGCTCTCAGCACCGAACGCGCCCGCCCCGCCTGCGCGTTGAACTTCACCGACCGTGCCGTCACCCGCCGGATCGCGGCGTTGCAGACAACCCCGCCCCCACGTCTGTGGCCCCTCGCGGCGGCCGTCCTCGCCCTGGGTGCGCTGCCCGCGCTCGGCGCGGCCGACGCGACCGGCGATCTGTTCCGAATGCTGGCGGGAGTACTCGTGTAGGCGGAGGCGCCGAGGTCGGCCTGAGCGGACCGCGTCGGCTGTCAGCGGCCCCGGGGCTTGCCGCGCTTGGTTCCCTTGGCGCCGCCGGAGGAGCCGCGAGGGTTCTTGCCGGTGTTTCCTGTTCTGCCGGTCCCCTTTCCGGCGGCGGGCTTGCGGCGCGCGGGGGCTTCGGCGCGCTTCGCCTTCGTCTTCGGCTGGGCGGGGGTCGGGGTGCGGCCCCGGGTGCTGTTGACCGTGCGGCCTCGGACGATGCCGATGAAGTCCTCGACCAGCTCGGTGGTCGCGTCCTCGGGCCAGGACAGGGCTACGTCCGACTGCGGGGCGTCCACGACCGTCCGGTAGGTGAGGTCCTTGCGGTGGTGCAGCCGGGCCAGGGACTGAGGGACGTAGAGGATGCCGATGCCCGACGCCACGTGCTCGATGGCGTCCTCGGTGGTCGCGGGACGCTCGAACGCGGGCTCCCCCGGCGGCTGCTCCCAGTCGAGGACGTCGTCGAGGGGGTGGAGGACCACCTCGTCGGCGAGTTCGTCGAGGGACACCTCTTCGGCCGCCGTCACGACGTGGTCCTTGGGGGCCACGACCACGGTCGCCTCGGTGTAGAGGGGGATCGCGCTGAGCACCGTACGGTCGACCGGCAGCCGTACGAGTCCGGCGTCGGCCTCGCCGCGCCGCAACACATCGGATGCCTCGGCGGCCGGGACCGGGATGAGGGTCAGGGGGACGTCGGGCAGGCGCTCGTTCCAGATCCGCACCCACTTGGCGGGCGTCACCCCGGGGACGTACGCGAGCCGGAACGTGGGGGTTGCTTCCGAGCCTGTCACCCCGCAAGGTTACCCGCCGTGGTCGGAGGTCTCGTACGCGGTCGATACTCTTGACGGTATGAGTTCGCACCAGACCACCCAGACGATGAAGGCCGCCACGGCGGCGAAGAAGCTGGGTGTGTACCTTGAGGCCACCCCCGCCGAGTTCCAGAAGGGTGATGTCTCCCGCGCCGAGCTGAACGAGCTGCAGGCCAGTCCGCCCGAGTGGCTGCGCGAGCTGCGCGCCAACGGCCCGCACCCGCGCCCGGTCGTCGCGGCCAGGCTCGGCGTGTCCATCGCCGGTCTCGCACGCGGCGGGGTCACCGAACCCCTCACCACCGAGCAGATCGAAACCCTGAAGAAGGACAGTCCCGAGTGGCTGGAGAAGGAGCGCGCCACCCAGGCCGAGGTCCGCAAGGAAGCCGAGCGGATCAAGAACAACAAGAAGAACGCCGAGCGCGACTGACGATCGATGGACCTGGGGAGACGCGCACGGTGACCGACGGCCCGGCCGGGGCGGGCAGGCCCACGGCGATGTACCGGAAGGTCGCGGCGGACCTGGGTCGCGAGATCGGCGAGGGCCGCTACGGCTCCGGCGGACGACTGCCCGCCGAGGGCGAGCTCGCCGAACGGTACGGAGTCTCCCGTGGCACGGTCCGCCAGGCGATGGCCCTGCTGCGCACCGAGGGCCTGATCGCCTCGCGGCGCGGCACCCGACGGGTCGTGATCGGAACACCCCGGCCGCAGAGCTTCGGCGAACTTCTCAGCTTCACCCGCTGGGCCCGCTCGACCGGCGAGGAGCCGGGCGGCCGGATCGTCGCCGCGGAGACCCGGCCCGCCGACCCGACCGAGCGCGAGCACCTGCGACTGCCCGCAGGCGCCGAGATCTACGAGGTACGGCGGCTGCGCACGCTCGCGGGGCGACCGGTGATGGTCGAGCGCACCGTATATCCGTCCGCCGTGGGCGAGTTGATCGCCGCGCTGCCCCCGGACACCGTGTCGCACACCGTGGCCCTGGAGGAGTCGGGCGTGCTGTTCGCGGACGCCCAGCACACCATCGATCTGTGCCGGGCCGACGACGAGGACGCCCGGCTGCTCGGCTGTCGGCCGGGCGACCCGCTGCTGCGCGAGCGGCGGTGCAGCACCGATCCGGCGGGCACTCCCATCGAGTGGTCGGAGGACCGGTACCTTCCGGAGACCGTGGCCTTCACGGTCCACAGTTCGGCCGCGTCCGGCTCGCTGGCCCGCCGCCCGGCCGGCGACACCTGAGTCGGACCTGCCGGTCAGTCGCTGGTCAGTCCTTCCGCAGCAAAGCCGTGAGGAGCGGCCGGAAGTGCGCGAAGTCCGGGGTCGGCGCCCCGGGGTCCTTGCCCTCGTCGTCCCAGCGGCGCACCGCGACCCCGTCGGCCGCGTGGGGATTCGCCTCGTACGCGCAGACCTCGGCCGGAGACATCGGACCACCCTGCACCTCCAGTGTGTACACCGACGCCTGCGACAGCCGGTCGAAGTAGCCCGGCTCGACCGCGCACAGGTACCGCTTGGCGGCCACGTGCAGCCGGATCGGCTCGGTGACCTCGGGACCGAACCACTCGGCCAGCCGGTCCGCCCCGGTGTGGCTGTGCCGGTTGTCGATGCCCTCCTCCATCAACTCCGCGCCGCTGACCGGTCCGTGGAAGTGGCCAAGGTCGTGCAGCAGCGCGGCGGCGATCAGTGCATCAGGCGCCCCCGCCTCCTCGGCCCGGGACGCGGCCTGGAGCATGTGCTGTGCCATGGTCACCTGCTCGCCGAGGTAGGCACCCGCGCCCTCCCCCTCGAAGAGTTCGGCCAGCCCGTCCATGAACTCCTCACCCGCTACGGCCCGTTGGCGGCGCAGTACGGCCAACGTGCCGGCCAGCGCGTCGAGGTCGGCGTAGGTGCCCTGGAGGTGGCGGGCGCCGCTCTCCTCGAAGGCGGTACGCGCGTGCAGCAGCCGGACGTTGTCGAAGATCAGGCAGTCGCCGGGCAACAGCCGGAACTCCAGCTGGAGTTCGGGGCGCAGGGTGATCTCGGCGAAGGCGCGGTAGGCCCGGTAGAAGGCCTCCAGGTCGTCGGCGGGCAGCAACAGGGTGCCGATGGAACGGTTGTTGAAGCGCACCTCGCGGATGCGGCCGCGGCCGTCCACGTCGATCAGCGGTCGGTCGGCGGCCAGTACGGTGTGCGCGTCACTGAAGCGGAACGGCACGGGGGTGCGGGTCAGTACCGCGAACGCCTCCGGGTCCTCGGCCCGCAGCAGCGCGGCGGCCTTGAACCCGTCCACCAGACCGGAGTCTCCGCCGGCCGCCGCGTTGGACAGGCAGTGCAGGAGTTGGAGGGTGGGCACCGGGTCGCGGTACGGGTTGTCGGTGTGCGGGGTGATCCGGGCGCCGGTGAAGGCGAGGTTGTTGGGGTCCGGTTCGACGCGTACGTCGAAGAGCCGCCCGTAGTTGGTCTCGCGGACGTAGCCGAAGGTCTCCGCCACCTCCAGCACCTGACCCTCGCGGCACGGCACATCGCGCAGCAACGCGAAGCCGAGCCCGAGAACCGACTCCAGCATCCGCGCCTTGGTCACGGGGTCGGTCAGGTACTCCGCCCAACTCGCCTCGGGGAGACGGCCGTTCAGGTCGGCGGCGGCCCACAGGGTCTTGCCCGTCTCGCCGCGCCGGTCGCCGGGACCGTCCCCGGCGTCGGGCCGGTTG
The DNA here is from genome assembly GCF_000716435.1 of Streptomyces xylophagus. Lineage (GTDB taxonomy): Bacteria > Actinomycetota > Actinomycetes > Streptomycetales > Streptomycetaceae > Streptomyces > Streptomyces xylophagus. The sequence continues at coordinate 50,562 of NZ_JNWO01000001.1, read as the reverse complement.
GCTGTCAGCCACCGCGTGGAGTACGCGGACCGGTGTCCGTCGGGTGCCCAGTCGACCTCGACGCCGTCGGCGGTGTGCCGTACGGCGTCGAGCGCCAGGTCGGCCGGCAACTCGGTGATCTGGAACAGCTTCTGCCCGTTGCGGGGGTCGCGGCAGCGGGGGCACGGGCAGTTGTCCCGCAGCCATGTGAGCGGCAGCTCTTCTACGGACTGTGACATCTCCATCACTCTCTCGCCAAGTTGTATAGCCAACTTTTCCGACGGAGCGAACGTCTCAGCGCCGGATGAGCAAGAAGTGACGTACCGGTCACCCGCACATGAACGAGGCCGGGATCAGCGCCGCAGGCCCGCGACGAGGACATCGACCAGCCGGAGCGCGTCGTAGCGGTCGTCGCCCTCCGCACCGGCGCAGAGGTTGCCGACGCCGCGCATCACCTCGTAGGCCGAAAGGTCGGACCGGACCTCGCCGGCGGCGACGGCCGCGTCGAACAGTTCGGTGCACACGGGCAGGAGGCGGTCGAGGAAGTAGGTGTGCAGCGTTTCGAAACCGGCACTGTCGGACCGCAGGACCGCGGCGAGTCCGTGCTTGGTGACCAGGAAGTCGACGAAGAGGTCGATCCACTCCCGCAGCGCTACGTACGGACTGGCGTTGCTCGCCAGCAGTGCCGGGCCGGCTTCCGCGCAGGCTTCGACCTGGTGCCGGTAGACGGCGATGACGAGGTCCGCGCGCGTCGGGAAGTGGCGGTAGATCGTGCCCAGCCCGACGCCCGCCTCGCGCGCGATGTCCCGCACCGGCGCATCGACACCGGAAGCGACGAAGACCTTGGCGGCGGCGTCGAGCAGGGTCTCCTTGTTGCGTCGGGCGTCGGCCCGCTTGGACTGGACCGCGCCGCCCGCGTCCGCCTGGTTGTCGCTCACCGCGCAGTTCCTCCACCACTCGAGCTTGCTAAACGGAACGGCGTTCCGTATCGTTTTCCGGAACGACGTTCCGCTTGCTCATGATGCCAGAGCCGAAGCCGGACGACCAAGCCATGCCTGCCACCACGCGTTGCCGAAGGACGGAAGGCGCCATGCCCCGTACATCCCGGACCAGCTTCGGAATCATGACCGCACCCATGCAGGTCGACTACTCCGACATCCTCCGTGTCTGGCAGGAAGCCGACACCGTCCCGGAGATCGAGCACGCCTGGCTGTTCGATCACCTCATGCCGATCGGCGGCGACCCGGACGGACCGGCCTTCGAGGGCTGGACACTGCTCTCGGCCCTCGCCACGCAGACCCGCCGGCTGCGGCTCGGCGTGATGGTGACCAGCAACCGGTTCCGACCGCCCGCGCTGCTGGCCAAGATCGCCACGACCGTGGACATCGTCTCCGGCGGACGCCTCGACTTCGGCATCGGTGTCGGCTCACGCCCGGACCATCCGCTGGCCCGGCGCGAGTACGAGGCCCACGGCCTGCCCTTCCACGACACCGCGCACGCGGTGGGAAGCCTCGCCGAGGCCTGCACGGTGATCCGACGGCTGTGGACCGAGGAGAAGCCCTTCGACTTCCACGGCACCCACCACCAGCTCACCGGAGCGTTCGGCAGCCCCAAGCCCGTCCAGCGCCCCCACCCGCCGATCCTCATCGGCGGACGCTCGGCCGCGACGCTGCGCGTGGTCGCCGAGCACGCCGACCTGTGGAACATCCCGGGCGGCGACATCGAGGACGTCATCAGCCGCAGCGCGCTTCTCGACCGCTACTGCGCCGAGATCGGCCGCGACCCCGCCTCCGTCACGCGCTCGATCCACCTGTCCGCGTCGTACGACAGGCCCGAGGCCACCCGGGACGCGATCCGCGAGGCGATCGACGCGGGCTTCCACCACATCGTGCTCGGGCTGCCCGCGCCCTACCCCGCCGAGGTCGCGCACTGGGTCGCCGACGAGCTGATCAGCAAGGCGTCCTGAGCACCCTGTCGATGTCAGTCGTGCGGGAACGAGTGGTGTTCATGCGCGACCAGCCACCGGCCCCGCTCCTTGCGCAGGCCGAAAGTGAGCCGTAGGCGCAGTGCCGGGTCTGCGGCGAAGTCCTCAGGGGTGCCGCAGCGGAGCAGGGCGTGGGCGTAGGCGACATCCGTGCCGGCCGTGATGTCGAGGGAGTCGATGTCGAAGCGGGCTCCCCGGGCCTGCCACGCGAAGAACGGCGGCCAGGTGGCCCGGTAGGCGGCGAGGCCGTGGATGCCCGTGTGGGGCGGCGGGACGTCGTACATGACGAGGTCCTCGGTGTGGTCCGCCAACACGCCCTCGATGTCCCCGCGATGGACGGCCTCGGCCCACCCGATGATCAGGGCGCGGATCTGTGTCGCGTCGTCGGGCATGGACGGCTCCTGTTCCTGTCCCCCACTCCATGGTCTCTCTGCTGACCCGACTCCCCGATCTTCGGCACATCATCGCCCCGGCACGGCATCCGAGACGGATGGCACACTCTCCGTGTGCCGCTGACTTTCGACGACCTCCTCACCCGTGCCACCGCTCTCGCCACCCCCGGCCGACGTGCTGTCCTCGGTATCGCCGGCAGTCCGGGCGCGGGCAAGACGACCCTCGCCGAGCATCTGGTCCGGGCATTGAACGGCACCGGCGAACCGTGGGTCGCGCACGTCCCCATGGACGGCTTCCACCTCGCCGACGTCGAACTGGAGCGGCTCGGCCGCCGCGACCGCAAGGGCGCCCCCGACACCTTCGACGCGGCCGGTTACGCGGCACTGCTGCGACGCGTGCGCGAGGAGCCCGACGAGGTGGTGTACGCGCCGGGCTTCGAGCGGGTGCTGGAGCAGCCGATCGCCGGTGCGATCCCGGTGCTGCCCACAGATCGGTTGGTGGTGACGGAGGGCAACTACCTGCTGCTGGAGGCGGGTTCATGGGCGCGGGTACGACCGTGCCTGGACGAGGTGTGGTTCTGCGCGACCGACGAGGACGAACGCGTACGGCGACTCGTCGCCCGGCACGAGGAGTTCGGCAAGGACCACGAGACCGCCGTGGCCTGGGTGTCGGGCACGGACCAGCGCAACGCCGAGCTCGTCGCGACGACGCGCGGCCGGGCGGATCTGGTGATCCCCCCTGCCGCGCTGCCTGCGCCGTACGACGTGCCCCGCGTCTGAGGGCTCACGCGTGGAGCGTCAGCCCCGGTTCCCCGTGGGCGTCGCCCGTCGCGTGCCCGATCACCGCGGTGAACGCCTCGGTGCGGACGGTGAGTTCACCGTTCTCGCCACTCTCGAACTCGGCGGTGAGCGGCCCGGCTCCGGGTCCGTACCGGACCGCGAACACGTGCAGGTGCTCCGGCGCACCCGGTGCCGGATCGGCCTCCAGTGCCGTCGACGTGACCAGGTGACTCCAACCCTCGTCGGGATTGCCGTAGCCGCGCGGGTCGGCGGCGAGTACGAACGCCGCCTCCTGCTGGGAGAGTTCGGAGCGGGCGTCGAAGTGGTCGGCACCCTCGCCGGACGGGTGGGTGAGGCGCAGGGCGCCCGCCGAAGCGACGTCACCCTCGGCCGTCCTGCGCACCCGGTCGCCGTCGTCCGCCGCGTAGGGCAGCCCGGCCAGCAAGTACGGTGCTCCGTCGAGCCGTTCGACGGCCACCGTCGTCCACAGGCGCGTGCCGTCGGTGACGTACAGGGACTGGATGTGCCGCAGGACGTGGTCGCGGCCGACGACCGGCTTGGTGACCAGCTTGGCGGTCAGTCCGTCGGCGCGGACGTCCCGGACCCGTACCTCGCCCATCGGGCGGCAGAACAGGAAGCCGTCGAGAACCGGGCCGAAACCGTGCTGACGGTTCACGGCCGCGGGCAGGTAGTAGGTGCCGTCGGCCTCGGCCACTGACGGGGTCATCTTGCTGTCGAAGGCCACCGACACTGTCCCGGCCCGGAGTTGATGGCGGGTCGGCTCCGTCGACGGTGTGCGGTGCCAGCGCGTGCTGTCCTGGATCTGCCAGACGAGCATCCAGGCGAAGTGACCGTCCACTCCCCCGTCGGGCTTGACCGCGTGCCGGGCCCAGCGGCTGTCGCCCCGGTAGCGGCCGATGTCGGAGCCGATACGGCTGCCGAAGTAGCGCAGACCGAGGACGGATTCGAAGGCGGAGTGCTGCTCGCTGTAGCGCGGACCGCCGTTGTCGAAGCCGCCGTTCGTGAGGCGTGCGTCGATGTAGCGGGCCAGCGCCTCCCCGTCCTCGGCGAAGACGTCCTCGCCGCTGACGATGTGGGCCTGCGCGAGGAAGGAGAGGGAGATCGGGCCGTAGTTGTTGTCGTACGCGCCGCCGTGCTCGGGGGGCAGCAGGGCGCCCCGGTCGCTCACGCGGTGGGCGCGGATCTCGTCGCCGTACACGGCGAGCGCGCGCTCGCGCACCAACTCCCCTTCTCCCGAAGGGAGATGGCGGGCCAGCATCAGCCCGCCGACGACGCAGCCGATCGCCTGGTTGCCGGCCTCCTGCGGGTTGAAGAAGGTCGCCTCGGTGAGCCAGCGCCAGTAGCCGTGCGCCAACTCGACGACCGCGGTGCGCTGTTCGTCGTCGACGAGTCCGTCCGCCGCATCGAGGATGTTGACCGCCTGGAGCAGCGCCCACACCGTGCTCGGCCAGTCACCGATGGGGTGCGCGCCCGCCTCCAGGACGTAACGGGCGTACGGGAGACCGGAGTTGCGCACCTTCAGGTTCGGGTAGCCGGGGTTGTCGTCCGTGTAGACGCGCTCCCGGAGGAAGAAGGCGAGGCTGTGCCGCACCGCGTCCGGCAGGCGTGGGTCCTTGGCGCGCTGCCAGGCGAAGGCCAGCAGCGACGTGATCCCGAGCGAGGTGTCCCCGATGTCGTCGTAGCAGTCGGGGTGTTCGAGGTTGCCGTCCGGTGTGATGCGGCGCAGGGCCTGCTCGACGACGTCGGCGAGGACCGCGTCGTAGGCCTCCGGGGTGTCGGGGAGGTGGTGCAGCGGGCCGCGCTGGTGGAGGAGGTGCACGGGTGGATCAGCCCTTCATGCCTGAGGTGGCCATGGCGTGGGTCGTCGGGGTCAGAAGGCAGGTGCGGTGCGGTGGGCGCGCAGTGCGACGCTCAGTGTCTGGGGGCCGAGTCCACCGAGGTAGACGCGGTTCCCGGTCGTCGCGTCGGTGCCGCCCACCACCGTGTAGTCCTGCCCCGGGTCGTACCGTAGTACGTCGCTGCGGTCCGGTCCGGCGAGGGGTTCGCCTGCTTCGACGGCGACCTCGACGTGGATCTCGTCGTCACCGGCCCGGTAGGTCATCGGTCCGGTCGTCAGGCACCAGCGTCCGTCGCCGATGGGTATGGCGCCGTCTGTAACTCCCCCCGGCCGGAAGGTCAGTTCGAGGGCCCAGGGCACCTGTGGTCCGCTGATGTCGATCCGCAGGTCGGCACCGTCGTCCCGCAGGTCGACCTCGACCCGGGTCGTGTGGGAGACCTCGTCCTCAGGGCGGTCGGGGAAGGCCATCGCCGCGGAGAAGCGGCCCTCGTCCACCAGGCGGTAGGCGCCGTCGTCGCGCCTCCGGTCCTTCGGGAGCGGCTGGTAGTAGGCGGTTGTGAGGGTTTGGGTGAGCCGGTACCGGTTGTCGGCGAGCTGTTCCATGTCGGCGGCACGGAACGGGCCCAGGTCGAAGAACACCCGCGAGAGGCGGACCGCGTCAAGGACGGCGGCACCCGCGAACAGGCGCAGGAAGGTGGGGTTGCAGGCGAGGCCCGAGCGGATGCGCCGGTGCTCGGGCACGTCGGAGCCGCCGTACACCACGGTGTGCGCGGTGGCCGAGACGTGTGCGGCGAGGCGTGCGGTGGGGAGGTACCGGTCGCGCGGGAGCTTCTCCGCGTCCGGGGCCGGCAGGGCGCGGCACAGATCCGGGGTGAGGAGGGTCTGGGCGAGCAGGTCGGGGTCCTCGATGCCGTCGGCGGCCGCCAGACGGGCCGCGCGGGCGAAGTCGCCCCGGCCGGTGCGGATCGCGAGCAGCCGGTAGTGCGGCAGGTAGGGCCACAGCGCGAACGAAAGCCTCTGGTCCTGGCGCCGCGAGTGGACAGTCTCCACCGTGCCGTCCGGTGTGATGAGGTCCAGGGTCGCGGCGAGGTTGCGTTCGACGGCGTCCAGCAGGTCGGTACGCCCGAGCACCTCGGCCAGCAACAGCAGCGACGGGTTGGTCACGATGGACGCGTAGACGGCGCTGCGCTCCGAGTACAGGCCCTCCGCGTCGATGTCGACGCCCTCGGCGAGCCACTGTTCGACGCGGTCGAGCAGCCGGCCGTCGGGGAACGACCGGTGCAGGCGGGCCAGCGCCGCGGACAGTTCCCAGCGGTGGTTCGGGGTGTGCACCCCGCCGGTGAGGAGACTGGCGGAGGCGGCGCCGGCGATCTCGGCGAGCACGGCCGTGACGTCGCGCAGTTCCGGACCCGCGCCCGCCGCGAGGACGTACGCGTCGCACACGTCGTTGACGGTGAACGCGGAGTCCGGCGGTGACTGCACGTTGTCGCCGCCCGCGAAGAGGCCCGTGGCGGTCTGCGCGGCCCAGAGAGCGCCGAGGTGGGCCGTCGCGGCGACCACGGCATGCCCGCTGCCGTGCAGCGACGAGTCCGGGGAGCGGTATGCCGCGACCAGAGTCTTCACCCGGCGGGCCAGGGCACGGTGGGTGACACCGGCGAGTTGCCCGTCGGGGTCGGCCGCCAGCGGGGCGGCCGACCGGTCGGCGGCGTCGGCCACCGCGCGGACGAACTCGTGGTCGAGCGGGGTGGACAAGGTCAGTCCTTCAGGCCGGCGTTGATGTCGGCGCCCATGACGTAGCGCTGGAACACCAGGAAGATGACGATCAGCGGGATCATCGAGATGACCGAAGCGCCCAGCAGCACCGACCAGTTGATGTTCTGCGCGCCGACGATGCTCTGGATGCCGATCTGCACGGTGAACTTGTTCGGGTCGTTCAGCATCAGCAGCGGCCAGATGTAGTCGTTCCAACGCCACTGGAAGGACAGGATCGCGAGGGTCAGCATGATCGGCCGGGAGAGCGGCACCATGATCCGCAGGAAGATCGACAGTTCGCGGGCACCGTCGATGCGTGCGGCTTCCACGAGTTCGTCGGGGACCGTGATGAAGAACTGGCGGAACATGAAGCAGCCGGTCGCGGTGAGCACGGCCGGGAGGATGATGCCGGCGAACGAGTTGTAGAGACCGAGGTTGCGGACCACCAGGAACTCGGGGGCGAGCATGACCTCGGACGGCAGCATCGTGGTGGCCAGGATGCAGATGAAGAACGCCTTGAGCCACTTGTTGTCGTACTTGGCCAGCGCGTACCCGGTGCAGCAGCTGACGCCCACCGTGAGGATCGTCGTGATCACGCACACGAGGGCCGTGTTGATGAAGTACTGGGAGAAGTTGGCGCTGCGCCACGCCGCGGTGTAACCCGACAGGGTGGGGTTGTGCGGAATGAAGGTCAGCGGATAGGAGAACAGGTCGCTGGCCGGCTTGAGGGAGCTGAGGACGAACCACAGCACCGGCAGCCCGTAGAGGCACGCCAGGACCCACAGCAACGTCGTCGCGGGTACGGCCCGTCGGAGCCCACCACTGCTCGCACCACGGGGTCGCTTCTTGGAAACGGCCCGTCCGGAACCGGCGTCGACCTTGCGCGGCATGTCTGTGGTTGTCATCGGTTCTCCACCCGCCGGTTGACGATCAGCTGGATGATCGCGACGGCCATCAGGATGAGCATGAGCACGAACGATGCGGCGCTCGCGTAGCCGATCTGGCCCCGTTGGAAGCCGGTCTGATAGATGTACTGGACAAGCAGGTTGTTCGACGTTCCGGGTCCGCCGTTGTTGAGGGAGACGAACACCGGGTATTCCTTCATCGCGTTGATCGTGTTGAGCAGGATCACGATGAACGAGGTGGGCGCGATGCTCGGCAGCGTGATGCTGATGAACTGGCGCCAGGGGCCGGCGCCGTCGAGCGAGGCCGCCTCGTAGTACGACACCGGCACGTTCTTGATCGCGGCGATGAACAGCAGCATCGAGAAGCCCGTCCAGGCCCAGGACGCCGCGAACACCACCACGATCAGCGACAGGTCCGCGTTCGACTGCCACGGAACGGCCGACCCGCCGAACTTCTCGATGACGTAGTTGACCAGTCCGAAGTTCTCGCCGAACAGCCACCGCCACAGGACACCCACGACGATGGGCGACAGCAGCCACGGGATGAAGAAGATGACACGGGCGACGGACGCACCCTTGGCGTTCTTGCTCACCACCAGGTTGGCGGCGAGCAGCGAGAGCGCGAAGTTCAGCGGCACGAAGAGCACGGCGTACAGCAGCGTCCGGGTCAGCGCGTCGTAGAAGGTGGAGTCCCCGAACAGGTTGTGGTAGTTGTCCAGTCCGATGAACTGGAACGCCCCCACACCGGTGTAGTTCGTGAAGGAGTAGACGAGCCCGATCACCGCCGGCCACACGAAGAACAACGCGAAGAGCACGACGTTGGCCGCGATGAGGACGAGCGGCGCGAGGGTGTAGGTGCTGCGTCGTTTCCTGGGCGGCCTCACGGACACGTCCGCGGCGCTTTTTGTCATCTTCCTGACTTCCGTGCTGGTGGATGGATTGCTGTGGGCTCACGCCGTGAGCCCGGCATCACGTGGGCGGCCAGGGCCGGGCGGCGGTGTCTCGACCGCCGCCCGGGCCCTTGGGCCTACGATCAGCCGCCGACCGCCGTGTTGTAGCCGTCCACGATGTTGGTCAGGGCCTTGTCGACCGACTGCTGGCCGTTGATCGCCTTGCCGAGCTCCGTCTTGGTCGGGTCGGTGGCGAGGCTCTTGCCCTTCAGCACCCAGGCCGTCTGCGCGCCGTTGAAGTAGCCCGAGATCGGGGCGTACAGCGGGATCTCCTGGTTGTACAGCTTGAACGCCGCCTGCGCCGCCGCCGACTTGAAGGGGTACTTCGGGTTCAGGCCGCTCTCGACCGGGAGGAACCCGGAGGCCTGGACCAGCTCGGTGTACTGCTTGGGCGTGTACACCCAGGCCAGGAACTTCTGCGCGGCGGTGGACGCGGCGCCGTTGTTGTTGAAGCCCACCATCATGCCGCCGCTGTTGACGTCACTGGCCTGCACCGGCTGGGCGGGGGTCGGGACGCTCGCCCACTCGAACTTCTTGATGCTGTCCGCGAAGGAGGCGACCTGCCAGACACCGGACCAGTAGGCGACGACGTCACCGCTCTGGAACATGGCGGACGGGTCGGCGCCGCTGGTCCACACCGACTTCGGCATGGTCTTGTCGTCGTTGAGTCCGACGAAGTACTTCACGGCCTTCTTGGTCGCGTCGTCCACCGAGAACTTGCCGGAGGAGTCCGCGTGGACGTACTTCCCGCCCATCTCGTACACCATGGCGCGGAGCCGGGACGGCGACTGGTCGAAGGTCAGGGAGTACTTGGCGCCGGTCTTCTCGCGGACCTTGTTGGCCGCCGCGATGAACTCGGTCCAGGTCCAGGTGTCCGAGGGCGAGGCCGGGACGGCGACGCCGGCCTTCTCGAACAGCGACTTGTTGATGAAGAGACCGGACGCGGTGACGTCCGAGGGGATGGCCAGCACCTTGCCGGACGAGTCCTTGGCGAGGAAGTTGGCGTTGATGTTGTTCGCCTTGTTGTTGGCGATGGACTTGAGGTCGATCAGCTTGCTCGACCAGATCGGGTCCAGCGCCGGCACGTCGGCCACGTCGGGCAGGGAGTTGGCCTGCGCGGCATTGTGCAGCTTCGTCGGGTACCCGTCGTAGGGGATGTTGACGAGCTTGACGCTGACGCCGGTTTCCTTCTTGTACTGCGCCACCAGCTTCTTCCAGCCCGCGTCCTGCCCCGGAACCGTGGAGATCCAGAAGGTCAGCGACTTGGAGGTCCCGCCGGAGCCGGACCCCGACCCACAGGCCGAGAGCAACAGGGCTCCTGCCGCGGTCGCGGCAGCGAGGGGAACCAGGCGGCGCATGCCGCCGCGGCCGAGTCGGCTAGAGCGCCGCACACCCACAGTGGTCATCTTCGATCCCTTTTTCGTCGTAGGAGACGGAGCACGGCGCCGACCGATGCGGCACGGGTGCATTTTGCAAGAAAGTTCGCTTTCCGGGGCGCGGCCTCGCCCGGCCACGTCGTCCACGCGGGGCTGGATCCCCGGCCGTCCTGGCCGTCACCGCACGGGCACGCCCTCGTGCGGTTGCCGTACTTCGCGTACGGGCTGGGAGGCTCACCCCAAGCCGGTGTCCCGACCGACTTAGAAAGCGCTTGTCCGGACATTGGCAGACTGAGTCGGAGGCCGTCAATCCTTCGCCCCCGCACCATCGGTCACGGTTTGGACTCCTCTGGCGACGGCGAGCCGCGCGGCGCCCACCACGGTGCCGAGATCGCCGACCGTGCTGCTGACCACCTCGGTGGGCCAGCTCAGCCGCCCCAGCTCGGTCCGCACTCCGGGCAGGAGCTGCGGGTCCGCGCCCGTACTGCCCCCCAGGACGATCAGTCCCGGGTCCAGTACGGCGGCCACGGCCGCGGCGAGTCTGCCCACGTCGGCGGCGTGCCGGCCGACCAGGGCACCCGCCGTGCCGTGCCCCTGCCGGGCGAGGGCGAAGAGCTGGTCCGCGGTGCCGGGGCACGGCCCGTCCGCGTTCTTGTCGGCCCGCCAGGCCGCGGCGGCCCGACGCAGCAGCGAGCGCGCGCCGACGTACTCCTCCAGGGCCTCACGGCGCGGTTCCACGGCGTCGTCCCAGGGGTAGGGCAGCCGGGCGAGCTCACCGGCCGCGCCGTTCGCGCCGCGCAGCACATGGCCGCCGACGACGATGCCGAGACCGATACCGACGCCGATCCGCAGATAGCCGAAGGTGTGGCGGCCCCGGGCGGCGCCCTCGTGCAGCTCGGCGAGGGCGGCGCAGTTGACGTTGTTCTCCAGGTGGACGGGCACGCCCGGCGGCAGGGCGACCGTCATGGCGTCGAACACCGGGCCCGCCTTGGCGGTCGCGGGGCGCATCCCGGCGCCCGCCCGGTCCCGCGCGGCGACATCACCGACGGCCACGACGACCGTGCGCAGCGGGGTGCCGGCAGGGAGCGCGTCCAGGGCCTCGCGCACGGCGTCGGCGGCGTCCTCCCGGGATTCGGTGGCCTCCGCCAGCAGGGTGCCGTCAAGGGCGCAGCCGCGCACCCGGGTGAGGGCGGGGCCGAGGTCGACGGCGAGTACGGCGCCGGCGGCCGGGCCGAGACGGTATACGGCGGCGTTGCGTCCCGTGCCGCCGGAGGCGGTGCCGGAGTGGGCGGCGAGCCGGACGTTCTCCAGTTCCACGACGGCGGCGGACACCGTCGGCTTGGACAGGCCCGCGAGGGTCGCGAGCTGCGGCCGGGTCGCGCTGCCGGCTCTGGCCAGCACCTCGAACACCGCGCTCGCGCTCTCGGTCAGCCGAGACGCCTGCGCCACGACGTGTTCCACACTTCCCCCAGTTCACAGGCCGCGTCCCTGAGGGTGTCCGTGGGATGCGGCGACGGGATGTCCTGACGTCACGCGGGCCCGGACAGTGGTCCCCGTGGCCGAGTGCGCGATGACTCTTGACGCACTGTACTTCGTTAGTTAACTTCCTAACGAACGTCACGGTACTCGCCTGCCGTGGTCCGTCAGAAGCCCGTCCCGGGGCTTCCCTAGTGCGTCAACTTCCGTTCCCCGGACACGGTTCGCCCACCGTCGCAGCACAGCGCAACGACGAAAGAGGTTCCGTGCAGGACTTCACGCCCCTCGTGGTCGGCATCGACGTGGGTGGCACCAAGACACATCTGCGCGCCTGCGCGGGCGCGGATGTCGTCGCCGACCACATCCGTGCGAGCAGCGGCTGGCGGCCGCACGACCCCGCGACCGCCGCCGACTGGCTGACCGCACTCGTCCATGACGCCCTGCCCGCACACGCGCGCCCCTCCGCGGTCGCCGTGGGCGGGCACGCGTGCGAGACCCCCCGCCAGTGCGCCGAGATCCGGGCCGCCCTGGAAGAACGTCTCGGAGTGCCCGCACTCGTCGTGGGGGACGCCGAACTGCTCGTCCCCGCCGTCGGACTGGACAAGGGGGTCGGCCTGGTCGCCGGCACCGGCTCCGTCGCGGTGGGCCTGCTCTCCGACGGCAGCCGCCTCCAAGTCGGCGGCTGGGGCGCCGTACTCGGCGACGAGGGCGGCGCCGCCGGACTCGTCCGCGAGGCGGCCCGCGCCGCCTGGGCCGCACACGACCGCGGCGAGGCTCCGGACCCACTCGCCCTGGGACTCGTCGAGGCCTTCGGTGTGTCCGAAGTGCCCGCGCTCGGCGCCGCGTTGGAAAGCGCTTCCGACGTCTCCGCCGACTGGGGGCGCCACGCCCGCGTCGTCTTCACCGCGGCAGACGCGGGATCGCTCCTCGCGCGCGAGGTGATAGCCGAGGCCGGACAGTCCCTCGCCTCGCTCGTCGTACGGCTCGCCGAACGCGGCGTCCCCGTCGACGACGTGGTGGTCTCGGGCGGCACCGTCCTCGCCCAGCCCCGCCTGTACGACGCCCTCACCGCAGCGCTCGCCGAGCGGGTGCCGGGGGCGCGGCCGTGGCCCATCCAAGTGCCGCCCGTCGAGGGCGCGGTGGCGCTGGCCCGATCGATCCTGTGAACCGCGCAACTCCCGTTCACCCGGGGGTCATGTGACGGACGCCGAACCCCCTCCGCCGGGACACGGCCCGCCGTAAACCTTCGCACGTACGCGTCAGTAGACGTATGCGCTTTCATACGTCACACGCGCACCCCGAACCACAGCAGATCGCACGACCTCACCGGCCCCCGTGGGCCGTAGAACTCAAGAGAGGCACACACCCATGCCGTCACCCGCCGGGCACCGCACTGACGCCGGTCGACTCGCCGTGAACAGACGTGGTTTCCTCAAGACCTCGCTCGGCGCCTCGGCCGGTGTGGTCGCCGCGCCGACGCTGGTCAGCTGGCTGGCCGCCGCGGACGCCAAGGCCGCCACGGTTCCGCTCGCGTTCGTGGACGACTACAAGACGAACGTCATCGCGAATCTGACGCCCGAGACCAACGCCGTGGTCCGGATCCTCGGCGGCATGGCCCAGATATGGAAGACCGGTTCCGCCTGGAACACCGGCACCCCGCTGCGGCCCGAGATCCTGCGCGCCAACGTCCGGTACTGCGTCGACCTCACCACCCACCGCACCGAGGTCCAGGCCAAGGAGGCGTTCCTCTACGACCGCCAGCACCAGAGCTACGCGATGATCGCGGGCCTGGGTCCGCTCGCCGACCTGTACAAGTCCGGCGCCCTGGCGGTCACTTCGATCACCAGCGCCCCGGACGGCACGCCCGCCACCACGATCAGCGACGCCGTACCGGCCGGCGCGCCCGCCGGTTCCGCGCTCGGCGCCGGCTCGCACGACTCCGCGCTCGGCAAGGTCGCCGAACTGGTCGACACCCTGCGCGGCAACTACGCCTCGGGCAACCCGGGCAAGTACGCCTACCAGTACCCGCGTCCGTGGCGGATGAACGAGAAGAGCGAGGTCGTCGACACCGGCACGGTCGACGCGCTCGGCTACCCGGTCTACGACTCGAAGGTGGTCGTCGCCCCTCAACTCCTGCGCCAGCGCAGCACGTCCCCGACGGACGACGCGGGCTTCCCGAGCGGCCACACCAACGCCTTCCACCTGGCGGGCCTCGCCTACGCCTACGCCGTACCGGAGCGCTTCCAGGAACTGGTCACCCGCACCCTGGAGTTGAGCCACACCCGGATCATGGCGGGCATGCACTCCCCCGTCGACGTCATGGGCGGCCGCATCATGGCCACCGCCCTGGCCGCCGCCACCCTCGCCGACCCGGCCAACGCCACGCTGAAGGCGGCGGCACGCGCCCAGGCCCTCGCCTACTTCGAGGCGAAGACCGGGACGACGGCGGACACCCTGTACGCCTACGCCCACTCGGCGACCACCGCGACCGACCCGTACGCGGACCGGACCGCCAACGCCCGTCTGGTGAAGCCCAAGTACACCTACGTCCTGACCCGCAGCGGCCGTGACAAGCCGCTGACCGTGCCCAAGGGCGCGGAGGTGCTGCTGGAGACCCGCCAGCCGTACCTCGACGCGGCCCAGCGACGCGAGGTGCTGCGCACCACCGCGCTGCCCTCCGGTTACCTTCTGCTCGACGGCTTCGAGCAGTGGGGGCGCATCGACCTCTTCGCGGCGGCGGACGGTTACGGCGCCTTCGACTCCGACGTCGTCGTCGCCCTCGACGCGGCGGCCGGGGGCTTCGGCGCCGCCGACGCCTGGCGCAACGACATCGACGGCTGCGGCGGCCTCACCAAGCAGGGCACCGGAACGCTCACCCTGACCGGCCACAACGCGTACACCGGCGGGACCGTGCTCAAGTCCGGTGCGCTGGTGGCCGGTTCGGCACACGCGCTCGGTCACGGTGACGTGAGTGTGCTCGGCGGCGCGCTGCGGGTGTCCGAGTCCGTGCAGATCCACGGCACGTACTCCCAGCAGTCCGCCACCCTGGAGGTCACCCTGCGCTCGGGCCACCAGCCCGCCGTCGAGGTCACGCGGCGCGCGACGCTCGGCAAGGGCAGCACGCTGTCCCTGCAGCTCGACGCCGAGCACCCGCCGGCCGCGGGCTCCACGGTGCGGGTCCTGGACGCGCCCACACTGCGCGGCCAGTTCGACGACATCACGCTGAACTCGGACAAGCTGCGGGCCGTACCGGTGTATACGGCGGAAGGTCTGTCGGTACGACTCCTGAAGCGGTGACGCCCCTGGTGGCGGGAGCGATGCGACAGTAGGGCCCATGACGCGGCCCCTGATCGTTCCCGCCACCGCGCGGCCGGCCTCACCGCAGGGCGGATGATGGCGCGCGAACAGCACTCGGTCCTCGACCCCGGCGCGCTCGACGACGGCGGCGGGCAGCCGCTGCCGCGCGCGACGGCCGGCCGGTCGGCACGTCTCTACGCCGGACTGCGGCGCCGTAAGAGGTGGCTGCTGCCGCTCCTCGTGGTGGTGCTCCTCGCGCAGATGGCCGCCGTGATGATCACTACCGCCGTACAGCAGACACCGACCATCGACGAGCCGGTGTACGTGGCGACGGCCACCGTCTATCTGCGCGAGCACAGCCTCGACTACAACCCCGAGCACCCGCCCCTCGGGAAGCTGGTGATCGCCGCCGGAATCGCCCTCGCCGACCCGCACTTCGACGCCGACTACCAGGGCGATCAAGGGGAGTTGGGCCGCCATCTGCTGTACGAGTCGGGCAACGACCCCTGGCGGCTGATGTTCTGGGCCAGGCTGCCGGTGATCGTGCTGACCCTGCTGTTCGGGCTGGTCGTGTTCGCCTTCGCCCGCGAACTCGTGGGCGCGGCACGGGGGTTGGTGGCCCTCGCCCTGTACGCGTTCTCGCCCGATGTCATCGCGCACGGCTCGCTGGCCACGCTCGACGTGCCGGAGGCCGGTTTTCTGCTGACGTCGGTGTGGCTGCTGTGGCGGGCCAGGCGGCGACCTCGGCTGTACGTCCCGCTCGCCGGGGTGGCGCTCGGTGCCGCCGTGGCGACGAAGATGAGCGCCCTGCCCGCCGTACCAGTACTGATGCTGCTGGCCGTCGTGTCGGTGTGGTCCGCCCGGCGCCCGGCCGACCGTGTCTCGCGGCGGCGGGCGTTGGCCCTCGGGGTCGTCGGCGCGGCCGTGGTGGCGCTGGTGACGGTCGCCGTGGTATGGGCGTCGTATCTCGTGGTCGATCCGCGGTTGCGGTTCACGTCCACGGAACCGGTGCCCGCCGTGCACGGGGTGCGCGGGCACGTGGTCGATCTGCTGCCGTTCCCGCGGGCGTTCCTCGACGGGATGCGCATCCAGTTCGCCATGGAGGACTACCCGTGGCAGGGCTTCCTGTTCGGGCATCTCTACACCGGGTCCCACTGGTACTACCTGCCTGCCGCGTTCCTGGTGAAGACACCGCTCGGCATGCTCGCGCTGTGGGCGGCGGGCGCCGTCGCGGTGGTGGCGGTACGGCGGTTGCGGCCTGCGGCGCCGTATCTGCTCGTCCCCACCGGCGTGCTGCTGGCCACGGCGATGGACGGTTCGCGGGACTTCGGTACGCGGTACGCGATCTTCGTGCCGATGTTCCTGGCGGTCGCGGCGGCCTGTGTGCCGGCGCTGCGGTGGCGCTGGGCCGCGCCGGCCACGGGAGTGTTGGTGGCGTTCGTCGCGGTGAGTTCGCTGCTGACGTTCCCCTTCTATCTGCCGTACTCCAACGAGGCGTTCGGCGGTCCGTCGAAGACCTATCTGCGGCTGCACGACTCCAACGTGGACTGGGGCCAGGACCTCGGCCGCCTCGCCGACCGGCTCCGCGAGCGGTACGCGGGTGAGCGGATCTGGCTCGTCTACAAGGGCAGTGGTGTGCCGTCGTACTACGGCATCGAGTCGTCCGATCCGCGCAAGGTAGGGGTGCGCGAGGTGCACGGGCTGTTGGTCGTTTCGGACACTTCGATCGACAAGGCGCGGGGAAAACTGGCCGAGTTGATCGACAGCAGCCGTCCGATCGATCAAGTCGGTCATTCGATCACGATTTACCGGCGCTGATCACCCCCTGGTCACAACGCTCTGTGAGCTATGTTGAGTGGCTGTGGGAGACAAAGGAGGCGCATCGGTGCCATCGCCGCAGCAGGCACGCGCCCAGGCATCCGCGATCACCTCGGGGAAAACCGACCCGGAAGTCGAGGCGTCACCGACGTCCCAGCTCAGGGAACTCTTCGACGGGCCAAGGCTGTCACCGGGCCAGCGGCGCATCGCCCAGTACCTGATCGAGCACATCACCGAGGCCGCGTTCCTCTCCATCACCGACCTCGCGGAGCGCGTCGGCGTCAGCCAGCCCTCGGTGACCCGGTTCGCCGCGGCGGTCGGCTTCAGCGGTTACCCGGCGCTACGGGAGCGGCTCCAGGCGATCGCCCTGAGCACCCTCGCGGGCGGCCCGACGCCCGAGGAGAACCGCAGCAACGAACTGCAGGCCGCGGTCGACGCCGAGATCGAGAACCTGGAGAACCTGCGCCGCGACTTCGCCGACCCCGACCGGCTGATCGACGTCGGCCGCGAACTGTCGGCGTCCACCCCGCTGACCGTCCTCGGGCTGCGCATCTCCGTCTCGCTGGCCGAGTACTTCGCGTACGCCGCGCGCCGTATCCACCCCGATGTCCGGCTGGTGACCCGGGGCGGCAGCGTCGCCTACGACGCGATCCTCCAGTCACGCGAGGCGGGCGGCACGTGGCTGCTGGCGTTCGACATGCCCCGGCACGCGCACGAGACGCTCACCACACTCCGGGTGGCGCGCAGCGCCGGGCTCAAAGTGGCCCTCGTGACCGACCTCGCACTCGGCGCGCTCGCCGACGAGGCCGACGTCACCTTCGCCACCGGCACCGGCTCCCGCCTGGTCTTCGACTCGTACGCGGCACCCGGCGTGATGGCCTCCGCGCTGCTCCAGGCCATGACGGACGCCGATCCCGAGCGCACCCAGGCCCGCCTCGAGGACTACGAGCAGATCGCCGAACAGCACCAGTTCTTCATGCGCGACTGACCCGCCACTGCCCCACCGAACAACTTCACACCGGGACGAATCCGCCTATTTCACGCATGAATGTTTTCATACGCCTTGCAAAGCGGACGGCATATATAAATACTGCTCACGGATCGCACCCGGCCCACTCCGGGCACGTTCCGCACCCGTGAGCTCATCGCTCGCACCCGCCCCGAGAAAGCACCGGTCCGCCCATGCGCACGCAGCTCCACCCGCCGCGCCGGCGACACCCGTCCTCCGGGGCTCCTGCACGAACACCCTCAGCCGCCGTCTCCTACCCGCGTCGGCGCCAGGGGTGTTCGGTCGGGCATCGCCTGCGCGAGCGCCCAGGGCGGCCCCGGTCATCCCCTAGGCCGGGGCCGCCACACACCGTCGAACCATCCCCCGCGACGCCGCACACCGGGAAGCGATGACATGCAACTGACCACCACGCGCATCAGCCAGGACTGGCCCTGTCAGGTCAAGACGCCCGGCAGCTACGACTGGGAGCGCTCGGCGGCCAAGTGGCTCCGCGAGCTGGTGCCGGCCCGCTACGCCAGCTACCCCGCGTTCATCCGCCACCCCGTGCTGCTCGCCCGCCACGCACAGATCCAGGTCCAGCACGAGATCCGCGTCGCCCGCACCGCCCTGCAGACCGCACGGGCCGACCTGCCCGGCATCGGCCTGCCCGAGTCGGTCATCGAGCACACCATCAAGCTGTACGCCGCCGAGGTCCTCCAGCTCCAGCACATCGCGCGCAGCGTGCGAGCGGTGACCGAGGCACTGGTCGGGCACAGCACGGGACGCTGACCGGCGTCGCACTTTTGGCGAACAGCCGTCCTACTGGCCGCCGTCGAGTGTCGTGCGTGACTCCAGGTCCTTGCGGGTGTCGTCGCCGTACACGCCGCTCTCGTCGCCCCGGATGCCGTACCAGAGCTGGAAGCGGGCGACCGCCTCCTTGAGGGTCGCGTCGTACCGGCCGCCGGTGGAGCCGTTCTCGTAGACGTTCGGGATGCGCAGGAGGCGTTGCTCCAGCTCCGTCACCTCGGAGCCGCTGTCACCCTCGCGGAGGGTGCCGGCGCCGTCGGGGTCGGCCGTGGTGGTGGGCGTGGCCGACGCCACCGGGGTGGGCGTACTGACCGGCTGGACCGTGCTCGCCTCCCCCTTGCCGGGCAACAGGAGGGCGCAGGCGAAGCCGACCAGCGCGGCGGCACTCACGCCGACCACGATCGCCGCCCGGCGCAGACCGGGGCCGAAGACACCGGTGTCCGGCAGCGGATGGCGCAACTCGCTGGGAACGGGCGGCAGTTCCTCTGTCTCGGCCTCGGAGCCGAAGAACGGCCGGGGCACCGGCACGGACTCGAAGACCGAGGAGTCCCGGCGTGTCTCCCGCAGCAGCTCCGCGAGGTTGTCGGAGCGGCGGCGGCGCAGCACTCGCGAGGGTTCCAGGACCGGGCCGCCGGGCGACGATCCCGGTTCGGACGGTGTAGACACACTGCTCTCCTTCCGTTCCGCGCGCACGGCTCTCCGCCATCCCCCTGGAGAAATACGCGCGCACGGCCGCCGGAGTTCAGCGCGGCGTCACGTTCGGACGAACCGGTGCAGGGACGTCTTCAGCGCGGCGACGAAGGCGTCCCGCCGCGTGTCGTCGAGCGCCTCCAGGGAGAGGTAGGGGTTCAGGTCCTCCAGCTCGACCAACAGCAGTTCACCGTCCGGGGCGCGGCAGGCGTCGACGCGCTGGATGCCGTGGTCGACACCATTCCAGTCGATGAACCGTTGTGCGAACTCCCGGTCCGCGGGCGTGGGTTCGTACGGTTCCAGCCGCCAGCGCTGCTCGGTGTCCGGGGCATAGAGGGCGTACTGGAAGGCGTGGTCGACGAAGTAGAAGGACACCTCGTACGCGAAGTCGACGCACGGCTGGACCAGGACGCTCCCGTCGGCCAGGGCGGGGAGCCGGTCCGCCGGAACGATCTCCAGGCCTATGGAGTCGGCGCCGAGTTTGGGCTTGACCACATAACGGTCCGTGCGCGGCAGCCGGTCCAGGTCCTCGACGCGGTCCACGGTCGGGATGACGGGGAACCCGGCGGCGCTCAGATCGAGGAGGTACTGCTTCCCCGCCATGTCCGCCCGGCCCGACAGCTGGTTGTAGACGCGGGCTCCGGTGCGGATCGCGCGCTCGCGGAATCCGTCGTACTCCGCCCGGTATCCGAGCACGGGCCCGCTGTTGCGGACCACGACCGCGTCGAAGCCGTCCATCAGGGCGGCCGCGGCCAGCGGATGGCACAGTGCCAGGTCGAAGTCCTCGCGCAGCCGGGAGGTCAGGTCGATGTCCTCGTCGCAGTAGCGGCGCCCGCGTGCCGGGTACGCCAGGTCGGTGACATAGAGGATGCGAGGTCGGGTCGGGGGCGTGGCGGGCATGCCGGTTCTCCTTGGCTGAGGGTGTCGAGAGCGTTCGCGCCTAATGATCAAAACGGTCGGCCCGTGTTCACCGGGTGAGCGTTTTGCCTCCGCAGGACGAGCGGATCCTCAACTCGGGGAGCAGTTCGACGTGTTGGCGAGGGGCCGGTGGCTGTCCGCTCGCGCGCTCGGCGAGCCGTTGCAGCAGGAGTTTCGCGGCCGACTCCCCCACCGAGCGCTTCGGCGGGGCCACGGCGGTGAGCGGGACGTCGGCGAGCGGGGCGACCTCGTCGTCGTAGGCGATCAGGGCCAGGTCGTCCGGCACGCGGATGCCGCGGGCCTGAAGTCGGGGCACGAGCACGATCGCGTCCTCGTCGCTGTGGACGAGGGCGGCGGTGACATCGCGCTCGCGTACCGCGTCGACCAGGTAGTCCACGCTCGACTCGTAGTCACCGTGTTCACGGACGGACGGGGCACCCCGGGCGCCGTCGAGGCCGAGGGAGCGTACGGCCGACTCGTAGCCCGCGATGATCTGCGCGGCGTGCGGGCCCTCCTGGACCACCGCGGTGACCCTGCGGTGGCCGAGGGCGGCGAAGTGGCCGACGGCGACGGCTGCTCCGTGGGCGCGGTCGGTGCGCACCCGGTCCAGGGCGGCCGCGGGGTTGCCGGGCGGAGCGGCGCGTTCGACCAGGACGGTCGGTACGTCACGGTCGAGGAGCCACTGTTCCTGGCCGCCGACGGGTACACCTCCGGACCAGCTGGGCGCCACGAGCAGCCCCACCGCGCCGCCGGCGACGAGATGCCCGGCCTGGACGGCGTCCTCGGTGTCGACGTACCCGGACACCCCGAGCACCAGCCGGCCGCCGTGCGCCCGTACGGCCTCGCGGGCGCCGCGCACGATGTCGGCGAAGATCGAGGCCGTGGTCGGCACGATCATTCCGATCACGACACCCTCCGACGGGTCGCGCGGCGCCGGTACCTCCACGACCGCCTCGCCCGCCCACACCACCGAGCCGTGCAGCCGCCGTACCCGGCCCTGGCCGGCCAGCGCCTCCACGTCACGTCTCAAGGTGACGGCGGAGACGCCGAGTTCGGCCGCGAGTTCGGCGACCCGCAGGCTGCCGTGCTCGCGGACGAGGGCGAGCACCCGCTCATGGCGCTGGTCGACGTGAAGTCGCATGGGTCCCCCTGAACGCACAACTGGTCGCGGTCACTCTATGCCGCGGATCGTATCGACCGTCTCGATCGTCTCGACCGCACCGGTCGTATCGATCGCTGCGGTACGGCTGGTACGGCCGAGCGCTCCGAAGTACTCCAGGGGACTCGGTTCCCCGTTGGAAGCGCACTGAGTGCCATCCGTGTCGGCCTGGTGCTACGTTCCCGTCCATGAGCTCCAAGCCGCCCATGCGGGACGCCCTGGTCGCGGCCGCCTTCCAGTTGTTCCTGGAGCGGGGCTACGAACAGACCACCATCGACGACATCGTGGCGCTGGCCGGGGTCGGGCGGCGGTCGTTCTTCCGCTACTTCCCGTCGAAGGAGGACGTGGTCTTCCCCGACCACGAGCGCTGCCTGGCCGACATGACGGCCTTCCTCTCGGTCAGCGGCGACGAGCACGAGCCCGTGCAACGGGTCTGCGACGCGGCGCGGCTCGTCCTGCGGATGTACAACGAGAACCCGACGTTCTCCGTGCAGCGCTACCGGCTCACCAAGAAGGTGCCGGGGCTGCGCGCGTACGAGCTGTCGGTGGTGTGGCGCTACGAGCGCGCCCTCGCCGCCTATCTGCGCGGGCGCTTCGCCGGGCGGCGCGACGGCACCCTACAGGCGGATGTGATCGCGGCCGCCGTGGTCGCCGCGCACAACAACGCGCTGCGTTCCTGGCTGCGTTCGGACGGGCAGCGCGACGCGGGCGCCGAGGTGGACCACGCCCTGGGCTATGTGCAGACCGCCTTCGGACACCCGCCGGCGCAGCCCGCCGTGGAGCAGCGGCAGGACCCCGAGGACGTCGTGGTGGTCGTCTCCCGGCGCGGGGCACCGATGTGGCGCGTCGTCCAGGAGATCGAGGCCGCGTTCGGCCGCGACTGAATCGCCGAACTGCTCGACCGCTGAACCGCCGAACCGAAAACCCAAGGGTACAAAACCCAAGGGTACGCAGTATCTTTACGCGTGGCACTGAGTGCCATACGCTGTGGCCGTGCACGGTGGCACGGCGAACCGCGCACATGCGTGCCCGGCTCGGCCGCGCACGCGGGATTCCGGCCGAGCGCAGGGAGTTGACAGCGTGTACCACCACTCAGGATTCGCGACCCGTCCGGCAGGCGGCTCCCCGGCGGGCGTACTCGATCCGCACGCCCCGGACGGGGACACCATCCTCTTCCAGCGCTGCACCTGGTGCGGCACCGCCATGTACCACCGGCTCCTGTGCCCGGTCTGCCAGGGCGGCGACCTGCGCACGGAGCGCAGCGAGGGCACCGGTACGGTCCGCCACTCCACGGTCGTGCACCGCAACACCCCGGCCGCCCGCAACGTGTCCTTGATAGAGATGGCCGAGGGCTTCGTGGTGCGCGGCCGGGTCATCGGCCCGCCCATCGGCATCCACAGCGGCGACCGCGTCCGGCTGTCCACGGCCAAGGACCCGGTGCGCGGCGAGCCCGTCTTCCAGCTCCTCGACGAGCCGTACCGCGCCTGGCACTGACGGCGGACCCGGTCGGCCGATCGCTGGGCGGTCCCTGAACCGCCGTAGCGCGAAGCCGAGTTCGTTCCCGGCCGACGAAGATCGGCCGAATCCTCCTCCACAGGCAACCCACAGGCTCTGCTTCCCGTCCTCCGGGGCGCGAGAGGCTCCCGGGACCGACGGGACGCCTGCGCCTGGGGTCAGAGGAGGGGAACACTTTGTTCCGTGCCCGGCGAATATGGGTCACGGCCGCGGCGGTGCTCGCGGTGGCGGGAGGGATGTCCGGTTCGGCACAGGCGGTGCCACCGTCGGATACCGGACCGTTGACAGCGACGGCGACGGCCGACGACGGTGGGCTTCCGCCGGGTTGGCGGATCACCGGGAAGGGTTCCGCGCAGCAGCTGGTCTGGCGCTCGGACACGCGGGTGCCCATGGGGGACGCGCGCGTGGAGTTCCATGCCGGTGGCCGGCTCCTCGGTGTACCGAGACCCGCGAAGGACGGACGGACGTTCCGGCTCGGCCTCGGTGCCGTCGTGCCCACAAAGCTGACGGACCTTCAAGTACTCGCCTCTGGGCGGCGGTTGGACGCCGCCGGGGACACTTCCGGTTCCGGCAAGGGGCGTTCGGAGGCCGCCGCTCAGCGCCCGGCCCCGCTCCCGGCGGGCGCGATCGACCCCGGCAAGCCGGGCTCGTACCGCACGACGACCGGTGAATACACGCTCAACTCGGTCCGTCTGCCCGGGTATCCCCAGCCGATCGAGATGCAGGCCGTCGTGGTCGCGCCGAAGGGCGCCACCGGCAAGCGGCCGCTCGCGCTGTTCCTGCACGGCCGTCACTACACCTGCTACACGCCGGGCACCGAGGACATCACCGGCGACTGGCCCTGTCCCGCCGGCACCAAGTCCGTCCCGAGCTACCGGGGTTACCTGCGCGACCAGCAACTCCTGGCCTCCCAGGGCTATGTGACGGTGTCGATCTCCGCGAACGGCATCAACGCCCAGGACGCCGGTGCCGAGGACGCCGGTGCGCAGGCCCGTTCCTCGCTGGTGCGGCTGCACCTGGCCCAGTGGGCCGGCTGGTCCGCCCACCCGGAGACGGCTCCCCCGGTCGTCCGGAACGCTCCCCCGGCCGACCTCTCCCGCGTCCTGCTGATCGGCCACTCGCGCGGTGGCGAGGGCGTCAACCGGGCGGCGATGGACAGCCTCTACCCGCCGCCGGCCACCCAGGACGGCTACCACGGCCCGGTGCGCTGGAAGATCCGCGGCACCGTCCTCATCGGCCCGACGATCTTCGGCCAGAACCCGGTGGCGGACGTGCCGTCGGTGACGATCCTGCCCGGCTGCGACGGTGACGTCTCGGACCTCCAGGGCGAGGTGTACGTCGACGGCACGCGTGGAGTCAGCCGGGGTGCCGCCCTGCACAGCGCGGTCTACGTCGAGGGCGCCGACCACAACTTCTTCAACACCGAGTGGACGCCGGGCCAGGCCCAGGCACCCGCCGAGGACGACTTCTACAACGACCCCGACCAGCGGGACGCGGTGTGCTCGCCGGGCGCCGCGACCCGGCTGACCGCCGACCAGCAGCACAAGGCCGGCTCGACCTACATCGCCACGGCGGCACGGCTGTTCGTCGCCGGGGACGACCGGGCCCGCGAGCTGCTCGACGGCTCGGGCCGCCGGGCGCCCTCGGCGGACCCCGCGCGGGTCCTCACCCACGCGGTGGGCGCGAACCGTGGCGCCGGGTTCCTGCCGGACGGTCAAGTCACCGTGTCCGGCGGCAAGTTGTGCTCCGCGGTGGACCCCGACCCGGCCGTCGCCTGCCTGGGTCCCGACACCAAGGGCGGCTCTCCGCACTTCGCGTTCTGGGAGACCGGCAAGGAAGCCGGTCGCCACGCGCTCGCGCTGCGCTGGTCCGCGGCCGGTTCCCCGGTGACGGTACGCCCGAACAAGCCGGTCTCCCTCAGCGGCGCCAAGAGCCTCGCCCTTCGGGTGATCGTGCCGCCGAACACCACCGACACCCAGCTCGACGTGTCCGTGACCGACACCTCCGGCCACCGCGCGACCCTCGGCCGGGTCCGCGTCGACGGCCTGCCCGGCACCGAGCGCACCGCCTCCTACTGGGCGCGCGAGGTCCGCGTACCGCTGGCCGCCGCCTCCCACGCCGGGCTCGATCTGCGCCGGATCAAGTCCCTTGAGCTGACCCCGCGTTCGCGCTCCGGCCAGGCCTGGCTGATGGACGCCTGGGCCTGGCGCCCGGGCACTCCCGCGGTCACCGCCGCCCCGCTGCCGCGCGTCGACATCGGCCGACTCACCGTCAAGGAAGGGGACTCGGGCGTCAAGACGTACCACGTGCCCGTCCAGGTCTCCGGCCGGGGCAGCGGCCAGGTGCGGCTCTACGTCGACGACCCGGCCACCGGCCAGGACACCTCACGGCTGGTGACGGTACGACCGGGCGGCAACAACATCGACGTACCGGTGAAGGTGGAGGGCAACACCCGCTTCGACTACGGCGTCCAGCACGACATCTTCGTGAAGGCGGTGCACGGTGCCGTGGTCGGCGCCCATCGCGGTGGGGTGACCGCCGAGAACGACGATCCGATGCCCACGTTCACCGTCACGCCGGTCGCCGACCGGGTCACCGAGGGACAGCCCCTCAAGTGGAAGGTGACGCTGTCCGCGCCCGCCGACGTGGAGATCAGCGCCGCGTTCCTCGTCCAACCGGTCGCCGCGGGCCCGGAGTTGTCCACCCTGGACGTCGACCCGCAGTGGCTCAGCGAGAACTCCGGAGAGGAGCCAGCGCCGGAGCGCGCCCTGTCCAAGGTGTCGGGCCTGTCTCTCTGGACGTCCGTCCCGGCGGGACAGCTCAGCACGGAGATCAGCGTGCCCACGATCACCGACCAGGTGACCGAACAACCCGAGTCCGTGCGCTTCGTGGCCACGGACGACAACGGCGAACCGCGGAGTGGTGGACCGGAACTGACCGGCACGGTGCTCGACGCGTCGTAGCCGAACGTCGTACGAAGTGAAGGGGCCGCAGCGCGAAGGCTGCGGCCCCTTCCTACGTCGTGCGGCGGCTCAACTCGCCTTGTCCGTGGCGCCGTTCATCTTGGCGCGGTTCTCGGTGAGGAGTTCCTGGACGCGTTGTTCGATCTCGTGGGGGTCGAGCCCCAGGGCCGCCCCTATGTGCGCGGACCACACCTCGGAGCGGAGGTTGGTCTCGAAGTCGAGGTCGGCGCGGACGTTCTCGCGGGTCGCCTGGCGGTTCTGGCTCACCATGACGAAGGTCGACAGGAAGATGGCCTCCAGGCTGACGATCATCGTGAGCAGCCCGTACGGGTACGGGTCGAAGATGCCGGCCTTCCCGAGGAGCCCTTCGTTCAGGGCGATCCAGACGGCGAACCACAGGGCGTGGAGGTAGACGAAGAGCATGGTGCCGGCGAAAGCGGTGATCGCGTCGGCGACCCTGTCCTGGGTGCCCCGCATCTTGGCGAAGACGACCCGCTCCTGCCGCAGCCGCAGGTCGGCCGGGTTCAGCGCGGGGTCCACGGGCGCTCCCTGGTGTCGGTGTGCAAGGGGGATCGTCCTCAGGGTGCGAGCGTCACGCGGATGCCGACGGTGCCCTTGAGCCCGCGGCGCAGACGGCTGCCCAGGAGCGTGATGCGTCCGGTCAGGCCGTACTTGCGCACGATGAGGGTGCGGTAGTGGGCGGTGGTCTCGGGGTCGCAGATCTCGGCGGTGCCGGGTACCTGGTTGCCGGTCGGGTTGCCGCGCAGGTCGCAGGGGCCCACGAGGACGTCGGCGCGGGCCCGGATGCGCTTCACCTTCCAGGAGTCGGCGGGCGTCCACACACCGAGGGTCTCGCCGTCGCGTACCACCCACGTCGGGGTGGCGACCGGGGAGCCGTTCTTGCGGTAGCTGGTGATCAGCAGGTACTGGCTCGCGCCTAGCCGGTCCAGCGGGGTCTCGTCCATGGTCGGCAGTCTAAGCACCCGACGCTTCTCGGAGGAGATCGAGATACCGGCGGGCGAAAAGGTATGCGTCGCCGGGCCAGCGCGCCGACAGATAGGTGCCGTCCCGCACGACGAACGCGTGCGTGTCGTCGCTCGCGGTGCCGCGCCGGGTGAGTTCCCTGGGGCCGCGCTCGAACTGGGTATCCGGATCGTTCAGAGCGGCCCGCACCTCGTCCTCCACGTAGGCGGGATAGGTCCGGTAGTAGCGCCCGAGTCGCCAGGCGGTGGTCAAGTAGGCGGTGCGTTCCATGTACTTGGGCAGACAGGTCGTACGGCGTCCGGCGAGAACGCTGCGGCCGGTGTCCGGGTCCCGGGTGCGGGCGAGCACGAGGACGCCGTGACAGATCGCGCCGACGGGGCGGCCCAGCTTCCACAACTCCCTGACCGAGGCGCGCAGTTCGGGCGCGCCCAGGTACTGACGCATGCCGGGCGCGTGGCCGCCCGGCAGCAGCAGTCCGTC
Organism: Streptomyces xylophagus; assembly: GCF_000716435.1. Taxonomy (GTDB): domain Bacteria; phylum Actinomycetota; class Actinomycetes; order Streptomycetales; family Streptomycetaceae; genus Streptomyces; species Streptomyces xylophagus. The sequence goes on along the minus strand of NZ_JNWO01000001.1, from coordinate 23,491 downwards.
GAAGGCGGTCGGGTCCACGTCCACCCAGGCAACTGTGGCGTTGAACTCTGGCGCCTCGGTGAGCTGTTGATAGAACCGCTTGGGTTCGTCCTCGGCGCCGAGCTGTCCGAAGAGGACGCCGGTCAGCAGCCGGGGGTCCGCCACCGGCCGGGTCCCGGCGCGCTCGGTCGCGAACACGACCTCGTGCCCGGCGTCGGTGAGCAGCCGCCAGGGCACGGCGACCTCGGTGACGTCGAAGTCGCGGTCGGGAACCGGCATCAGCACGCGCATGGGGTCATCATGGCAGCCGGGTCATGTGTCCATGACAGCCCGGCCACACTGGCTCGCTCGCTCCCATCCGGCCGCCCCGTCCCGCCTCGGCTCACCTCGGCCCGACCCGGCCGGCGCGCTCTCACCTGGCCGCACTGGCTCACTCCCAGCCGACCGCCCGGCTCACCCCAACCCGGGGTCCGGCTCACCCCAGCCCGACCAGCCTGCGCACTCCCACCCCGCCGCGCGGCCTACCCCAGCCCGACCGGCCGGCTCGCCCTCGCCCAGCCGCACGGCTCGCTCCCTCCCACCCGGGCGCGCGGCCTACTCCAGCCCGACCGGCCAACTCACGCCAAGCCAGGGCCCGGCGCACCGCAGCCCAACGAGCCTGCGCACTCCCACCCCGCCGCGCGGCCTACCCCAGCCCGACCCGGCTCGCCCTCGCCCAGCCTCGCGGCTCACCTCAACCCGACCGCCCAGCTCACCCCCACTCAGCCGCGTGGCTCACCCCCACCCAGTCGGCCCGGCTCACCCGAGCCCAACCAGTCGGCGCACTCTCACGCTGCTGCGCGGCTCACCCCGCCCCGAACGCCCGGCTCACTCCCAGCCGGCCGCGCTGCCCACCCCAGTCCGACCGGCCAGCTCGCCCTCGCCCAGCCGCACGGCTCATCCCAGCCCGACCGCCCAGCTCACCTCCCCCCAGCCGCTCAGCTCACCCCAACCCAGCCGCCCCGCTCACCCCAGCGCCACCACCATCCTCCGCACCGCTTCCGCGATCACCTCTGGAGACGTCGCGAGGTTGAGCCGTGCGTGTCCGGTGCCGCCGGTGCCGAAGTCGATGCCGGGGCTCAGGGCGACCCGGCCCCGCCGGAGGAAGGTGTCCGCCGGGTCGTCGCCGAGGCCGAGGGCGCGACAGTCGAGCCAGGCGAGGTAAGTGGCCTCGGCGGGGCGGTAAGCGATGGCGGGGAGGTGCTCGGACAGCAGGTCGGCGAGGAGGCGGCGGTTCTCGTCGAGGCCGGTCAGTAGGGCGTCCAACCAGGCCGTGCCGTCGCGCAGGGCCGCGGTGTGGGCGATGACGCCGACGTGGCTCGGACCGTGGCCGACCTCCTCGGGGAGACGGGCCAGGTCGGCGGCGGAGGCGGGGCCCGCGACGGCTAGGGCGGCCTTGAGCCCGGCCAGGTTCCAGGCCTTCGACGCCGACATCAACGACAGCCCGCTCTCCGCGCCCGGCACGCTCAGATAGGGCACGAAGGTCGCCCCGGCGGCCACGACCGGCGCGTGGATCTCGTCGGCGACGACCCGCACGCCGTACCGCTCGGCAAGGGCGGCGACGGCGGCCAGTTCGTCGGCGGTGTGCACGGTGCCGGTCGGGTTGTGCGGGCTGCACAGCAGATAGGCGGCACGGCGCCCGCCCGCAACCGCCCGCCGGAACGCGTCCTCCAGGGCGTCGGGGTCGATGCGAAGATCCGCCCCCAGCGGCGCCTCCACCACCTCCCGTTCCATGTGCGCGACGAACTGGAAGAACGGCGGATACACGGGCGGATTCACGACCACCGGATCGCCGTGCCCGGTCACCAGCCGGAGCATCTCCACGACCCCGAGCATCACGTCCGGCACGATCCGCGTGCGCTCCACGGCGAGCCCGTCCCAGCCCCACCGCTTCGCCGCGAACCCGGCCAGCGCCTCGGCGTAGGCCGTACCTGCGGGATAGCCGGTGTCCCCGAGGGCGAGCGCGGCCGTGACCGCGCGGACCACCGGTTCGGCCAGCGGCACGTCCATCTCGGCGACCCACACCGGCAGGACGTCCTCGGGGTAGGTGCGCCACTTCATGCTCGTACGACATCGCAGCCGGTCGAGGGTGAGCGCACGCAGGGGATTCGGTTCACCGGACGGGTCCTGCGGGATGCTGGCCATAGGGCACAAGATAGACGGATCGCCCGGATCAGGGCATCGACACCGCCGGGCGACGTCCGGCCGGGTGTCGCCCGGGCCAACTCGGCGGTGCGGGGCACCTGTTGACCACGTGAGCTGAAGCCGATCTTCCGTCAGGTGAACAGGACGGTGCCGGGCCACGTATGGAGGAAGGGCACCTCAACGACCGGAGGGCCTCGCGGTGTTCGGCACCGCACGTTCGGGGTTCGGGAGCCAGGCATGAGGCACGCACGACGACGGGTCATCCGGCGAGTTACACGGTTGGCGGCCGTCGGCGGACTCCTGCTGGGAGGTGCCATGGTCACCCAGGCGGCCATGGCCAGCGATTCCTCCGGCACCTCCGCCGCCACGCTCAGCGCACCACAGACGCCCGCGGACAAGGGTTCCGCCCTGGTGGCGAAGCTCGGTTCGGCCCGTACGGCGGGCAGTTGGGTCGACACCGGCGGCCGTACGGTCGTCGCGGTGACCGATGCGAAGACGGCGGCCGAGGTGACGAAGGCGGGCGCCGAGGCGAAGGTCGTGCGGTACAGCCTGAACGAGCTGAAGTCGGCCGCGACCACGCTGAGTTCGGCGCCCAAGGTGGCGGGCACCGCGTGGGCGATGGACTACCGGAACAACAAGGTGCTGGTGGAGGCCGACAGCAGCGTCTCCGCCGCCGCCTGGACCGCGATGACGAAGGTCGCGAGCAGTATCGGCGCCTCGGTGGAGATGCAGCGTACGCAGGGCAAGTTCACGACCCGGATCAACGGTGCGCAGCCGATCCTGTCGACCGGTGGTCGCTGCTCGGCGGGCTACAACGTGACCAACGGCCAGACCGACTTCATCCTCACGGCCGGGCACTGCGGTCCTGTCGGGTCGATCTGGTTCGCCGACAACCAGGGTGACCAGCAGTTGGGCAAGACGGTCTCCGACAACTTCCCCGGCAGCGACTTCTCATTGGTGCAGTACGCGAGCGGTTCGGCGGGCGAGGGCGCGGACGTGGTCGCGATCGGCAACGGCAGCGGCGTGACGATCACCGGCCTGGCCGATGCGGCCGTGGGCGAGAAGGTGTTCCGCAGCGGCAGCACCAGCGGGCTGCACGACGGTGAGGTGACCGCGCTCGACGCGACGGTGAACTACCCCGAGGGCACCGTCACGGGACTCATCCAGACCACGGTGTGTGCCGAACCGGGCGACAGCGGCGGCCCGTTGTTCGCCAACGGCATCGCGCTGGGCGTGACGTCGGGCGGCAGCGGTGACTGCACGGCGGGCGGTACGACGTTCTTCCAGCCGCTGACCAAGGCGCTGGCCGCGCTGAACGTGAAGCTGCTGGTGGCGCCGAAGACGGCTGCCTCGCCCGCGCCTTCCGCTTCGGCCGCCGGCAGCGCGGCAGCCGCTGGCTCGGCCACGCCCGGGACCTCGGCACCGGCGACGAACACCACGGCGGGGACGACGACATTGGCCTCCCGGCTCACGGACCCCAAGAATGTCGGGCCCGGCCTGCTGGTCATCGCGGGAAGTCTGATCGCGCTGGTGGCGACGCGCTGGATCCGCGCCGAACAGGACCGCAAGGCCTTTCAGCGGCACTATTCGGCGATGTGGGGCTGATCACTCAGCCGATCACTCAAGGGAGTTCGACGGGGGATCGGGTCAACGGATCGGGTCGACGGGGGCGACCGGCTGGACCGAGGGTCACGAGGAAGGCCGGGCGGCGGAATCCCAACGACGGCTGCGCCGACCGGGCGGCTCTCAGGCCGCCGTGGCCGACTGCGGAGCTGCGGCGGCCCACTCCATGACGAGCCGCCTGTACTCCTCGCGCTGTTGGGCGCTCAGTGTCCCGCCCGATCGGAGCCACAGGGCCCTGATCTCCTCGTTGACCTCGGCTGCCGATCGCTCGGTGGCTGATTCAACACTGGTGGACATGGTGTGAAGCATACGGCGCTACAGGTGAAGGCGATGTGAGTAATCGCGCGCTAACCGGACATATCGGACCGTGTTACTGATCACGTCCATCTGTCAACCCCTGTAACGCAATTCACACCTCGGCCACACCCAGCACCAGCACCTGGATCGCCAACACCGCTGCTCCACGCGCCCAGTCGTGGAAGTCGGAGACCTTGGTCTCGACGTCGAGCGGGGCGGCCAGCGGATGCCGGTGGGCGCGGAGCGTGTCCTCCACCGTCTTGCCGGCGACGTCGATCAGGCCGACACCCTCGCCGGCGAGCAGGATCTTCTGCGGCAGCACGAAGTTGGCGATCTGGGCGACCAACGCGCCCAGCGCGCGGGCCGCTTCGTCGATGACACGGGCGGGCATCGGCTCACCGGCGGCGGCGCGGGCGAGTATCTCCTCGTACGTCAGATCCTGGCCGGTGGCCGCCTGGATCTGGTAGCGGATGCTGGGGATGGTCAACAGCGAGACGGCGCTGCCCCGTTCACCGGCGGGGGTGAGCGGGCCGTTGGGGTTCAGGATCCAGTGACGGCCGAACCCGCGGTCCTCCTCGGCGTACGGCACGCGCTTGCCGCCGAGGACGAGGCCGTAGCCGATGCCCGCGCCGATGGTGAGGACGACGAAGCGGTCGAGGCCGCGCCCGGCGCCGAACCAGGTCTCGGCCTCGACGAGGGCGGCGACGTCGTTCTCGACGACGACCGGCAACCCGGTGCGCTCCTCGACGAGTTCGGCCAGCGGGACGTTGCTCCAGTGCAGGAAGGGCGACTCCCCCACCACGGCACGGTCCTGGACGAGACCGCCGACACCGATGCCTATGCCCGTGAGGGTGGGGAACCGCGCGGTGAGTTCGCCGGCCATCTCGGCGAGCAGGTCGGCGACTTCGGCCGGTTCGTGGGTGGTGAGCGGTCGGTCGAGACGGGCGACGATCTCGCTCCTGAGGGTGGTGACGACGCCGTAGACCATGTCCTCGGTGACCTTGAACCCGAGGAAGGTGCGGGACTCGGCGACCACGTCGAGGGGTTGCGAGGGGCGGCCCTGGCGGACCTCGGCCGGGCTGCCGCCGTCGGGGACCTCGACCAACAGGCCGGATTCGATCAGCGGCTTGGTGAGGCGGGTGAGGCTGCCCGCCGAGAGGTCGAGCCGGCGCGCGAGGTCGGTGCGCGACAGCGGGCCGTGGACGAGCACCTCGATCGCCACGGAGCGTTCACCGGGGCTCAGCGGCTGCCAGCTGGCGGCACGTGTGGTCATGAGGGTCACACTCCCACAAGGCTCTTTCTTTCATCATTGAAGTAACAGGATCACCATACGGTCAGAATCCCGTGCGGAAAAGATCCATGCGCGGCTATTGACGCCTGGATTGTTTCGAGACAAAAGTAAGTGCCGCGAGGACGAGCCGTCGCAGACAAGGGAGTCTCCAGATGACCATCGCCTCAAGCAGTCCCCCGACCCGTCGGCCGCGGGCCCGTGAAGGCGGGGGCGACGGACGGCTGGCGGCGGTCTTCATCGCCCCGGCCCTGCTGGGCTACCTGGTCTTCCTGCTCTGGCCGACCCTGCGGGGCATCTACCTGAGCTTCACCCGCTTCAACCTGCTGACACCGGCGAAGTGGGTCGGCCTCGACAACTACGACCGGATGGTCCACGACCCCATCTTCTGGTCGTCGTTGAAGGTCACCGTCGAGTACGTGTTCATCAACATCGGCGTCCAGACGGTGGCGGCCCTCGCCATCGCCGTCCTGCTCCAACGGCTCACCCAGTCCGCCCTGTTGCGCGGGATCGTGCTGACGCCGTACCTGATGTCGAACGTCGTCGCCGGCATCGTCTGGCTGTGGATCCTCGACACCCAGCTCGGCATCGGCAACGAGATCATCGGCGGGCTCGGCTTCGACCACATCCCCTTCCTCGCCGACAAGACGTGGGCGATCCCGACGATCGCCCTGATCAACGTGTGGCGGCACGTCGGCTACACCGCGCTCCTGCTGTTCGCCGGGCTGCAGGCCATCCCGAACGACATGTACGAGGCCGCGAAGGTGGACGGCGCGAGCGAGTGGCGCATGTTCTGGCGGATCACGATGCCGCTGCTGCGGCCGGTGTTGGCGGTCGTGCTGATCATGACGGTGATCGGTTCGTTCCAGGTGTTCGACACGGTCGCGGTGACCACCGCGGGCGGCCCGGCGAACGCGACGAACGTCCTCCAGTACTACATCTACGGCTCCGCCTTCGGACGCTTCCAGTTCGGCTACGCGTCCGCGATGTCCGTGGCCCTGCTGATCGTGCTGAGCGCCATCACGTTCCTCCAGTACCGGCTCACCCGTGCCGGCCAGACCGACCTCGGCTGACCGGAAGGAGTCGACATGGCCACCCTGACCACCACGCCCAATGTGCCCAACACCCCTACGACGACGACAAAGCAGGAGACCGTACGGCCGCCCCGGCGCCCGGTCTCCGTCGGCAGGGTCGCCGCCTGGATCGCGATGACCGCGATCATGCTGATCACTCTGCTGCCCTTCTTCTGGATCCTGCGCACCGCGCTCTCCACGAACACCGGGCTCGCCGCCCACCCCTCGGACCCGCTCCCGGTCGACTTCACCACCGGCGGCTTCGAACGCGCACTGGGCCTCCAGTCGACCAAGGAGGCGATCGCGCAGGGCGGTTCGGGCGGCGGCCTCACGTTCTGGCGCTATCTGCTCAACTCGGTGATCGTCTCGACCCTGGTCACCGTCTGCCAGGTGTTCTTCTCCGCGATGGCCGCCTACGCCTTCGCCCGGCTGCGCTGGCGGGGCCGGGACCGGATGTTCGGGCTGTTCCTGGCCGGGCTGATGGTGCCGGCCATCTTCACCCTGCTGCCGAACTTCGTGCTCATCAAGCAACTCGGGCTCGTGGACACCCTGTTGGGGATCGCGCTGCCGACGATGTTCATGACGCCGTTCGCGGTGTTCTTCCTCAAGCAGTTCTTCATGAACATCCCGCGCGAGGTCGAGGAGGCCGCCCTGCTCGACGGCGCGGGCAAGGTCCGCGTCTTCTTCCGGGTCCTGCTGCCGATGGCGTCCACGCCGATTCTGACGTTGGGCGTGCTGACGTACATCACGTCCTGGAACGACTACTTCTGGCCGCTGATGGTGTCCTACAGCGACAGTTCCCGCGTGCTGTCGGTGGCGCTGGCCATCTTCCGCTCGCAGACCCCGCAGACCGGCTACGACTGGTCGGGCCTGATGGCGGCGACCCTCATCGCCGCGCTGCCGATGCTGGTGCTGTTCTCGGTGTTCGCGCGCCGCATCGTCAGCTCCATCAGCTTCACCGGAATCAAGTAAGGGGCAGGGCATGCGATTTCGTACGGTCATGGCATTGACCGGGGCGCTCGCGCTGTCCCTGACGGCGGGCTGCGCGAAGGGCGACTCCGTGGGGTCGGCCTCGAACACGGTGACGTACTGGCTGTGGGACTCCAACCAACTCCCCGCCTACCAGGCCTGCGCGAAGGGCTTCGCGCAGCAGAACCCCGGACTCAAGGTGAAGATCACGCAGTTGGGCTGGGGCGACTACTGGACCAAGCTCACCGCGAGCTTCATCGCGGGCACGCAGCCGGACGTGTTCACCGACCACATCCAGAAGTTCGGCCAGTTCGCCGACCTGAAGGTGCTGGCGCCGCTCGACGACCTCGGCGTCGACGACTCCTCCTACCAGCCGGGGCTCGCCGCCAACTGGGTGGGCCAGGACGGCCATCGCTACGGCGCCCCGAAGGACTGGGACACGGTCGCCCTCTTCTACAACCAGAAAATGGCCAAGTCGGCGGGACTGAGCGCCGACCAGCTCAACAGCCTGTCCTGGAACCCGACGGACGGCGGCACCTTCGAGAAGGCCATCGCCCACCTCACCGTCGACAAGAACGGCAAGCGCGGCGACGAGCCGGGCTTCGACAGGAAGCACGTCAAGACGTACGGCCTCGCCAGCGGCGGCGCGGGCGACGCCGACGGGCAGACGACGTGGAGTCCCTTCACCGGCTCGGCCGGCTGGAACTACACGGACAAGAAGCGCTGGGGCACCGAGTACCAGTACGACAGCAAGACCTTCCAGTCCGTGATCAAGTGGTACTTCGGACTGGCGAAGAAGGGCTACCTGGCGCCGTACACGGACTACAGCGACGGCGCCAACCCGGCCAACGCGCAGATCGCGTCGGGCAAGGCGGCGACCTCCTTCGACGGCGCGTGGATGATCTCGACGTACTACGCGGCCAAGGGCGTCAAGGTCGGCACGGCGTTCACACCGACCGGCCCCACCGGTGATCACGCGACCATGATGAACGGTCTCGCCGACTCGATCACCAAGAAGGCGCACAACAAACCTGGCGCGGAGAAGTGGGTCAAGTACCTCTCCTCCGACGAATGCCAGAAAACGGTCGGCAGTTACGGAATCGTGTTCCCTGCGACCCCCGACGGCACGGCCACCGCCGTCGCCGCCTACAAGAAGAAAGGCATCGATGTCACGGCCTTCACCAGGCCGGTCGCCGACAAGAAGGACTTCACCACCTTCTCCTATCCGATCACCAACTACGCGGCGGACGTGTACGCGTTGATGCACCCCGCCATGCAGGACGTCTACGCCAACGACGCACCCGTCAGCGGCCTGGGCAAGACGAACAAACAGATCAACTTCATCCTCGGTCAGTGACGCGTCGGTCGACGACTGACGCGTCAGCGAAATTCTCGTCAGAGAAGGACACGCACCTATGACGTTCTCCCTCGGCATCGTCGGAGCAGGCCAGTTCTCGGGCCAGTTCGCCAGACTGTTCCAGGCCCACCCGGGCGTGAGCGAGGTCTATGTGACCGACCTCCTGCCGGAGCGGGCGGAGCAACTGGCCGCCGAACAAGGGCTGGCGGGCACCTTCCCCTCGTACGAGGCGATGCTGGAGTCGAAGGCCGTCGACGCCGTCGCGATCTTCACCCAGCGCTGGACGCACGGCCCCCTGGTCCTCCAGGGGCTCGGCGCCGGCAAGCACGTGTACTCCGCGGTGCCCATGGCGATCAGCACGGAGGAGATCGCGGCGATCATCGACGCGGTCAAGGCGACCGGGCTGACGTACATGATGGGCGAGACCAGCCAGTACAACCCGGCGACCGTGCACGCCCGCAACCAGATCGCGGAGGGCGCCTTCGGGCGGATCTTCTACGCCGAGGGCGACTACGTCCACGACATGGACCTGGGGTTCTACGAGGCGTACCAGTACAGCGGCGGCGACAACTGGAAGGCCACCGCCAGCTATCCGCCCCTGCTGTACCCGACGCACTCGGTGGGCGGGGTGCTCGGCGCCTGGCAGACGCACGCGGTGAGCGTGTCGGCGATCGGGGTCGTGGACGAGCGCGGGGACGGTGTCTTCGACAAGGAGGTCAGCCAGTTCGGCAACGACTTCTCCAACGCCACCGCGCTGTTCGAGGTGGCGGGCGGCGGCTCGTTCCGTACGAACGAGTTCCGGCGGGTGGGCTATCCCTCGCAGATCCGGGAGTCGCGTTTCCGGTTCTTCGGCACGGACGCGAGCATGGAGCAGCTCGCCACGGTGGCTTTCTGGCAGGACAAGAAGGGGGTGCAGGACATCAGCGAGCTGCTGGAGCCCAAGCCCACGATGTCTCCTGACGATCCGTCACTTCAGCACATCGCGCCGGACCTTCGGGCCGCCTTCACCTCGGGCTCGGCGCCGGTGCACGACCGGTCGCGCCTGCCGCGGGAGTTCGACAACCTCCACAACGGCCACGAGGGCAGCCACCACTTCCTCGCGGACGACTTCGTGACCGCGGTCAACTCCCGCACGCTGCCGCCCGTCAACGCGTGGGTCGCGGCCCGCTACACCCTGCCGGGCATCGTCGCGCACGACTCGGCACGGCAGGGCGGAGCGAGGCTGGAGATCCCGGACTTCGGGGACGCGCCTGAGTAACACGCTCGAAGCGCAAGCCGGGTGACTGACTGTCAGGTGCCCGGCTTGCGGCCGTACACGAAGACGTCGTCGCCCTTCTTCAGGAGCGACCAGTACTTCTTGGCGGTGGCCGGGGTCATGTTGACGCAGCCGTGCGAGCCCGGCGGGTTCCACATGCTGAGGCTGACCGAGTGGAAGGCCTGGCCGCCGTCGAAGAACTGGCTGTACGGCATGGGCACGTTGTAGATGTCCGAGACGTGGTCGATGTCCCGCCAGTAGATCTTCTTCAGACCGGTACGGGTCTCGTAGCCGTTGCGGCCGGTGCGCACCGGGACCGGGCCGTAGACGAGTCGGCTGCCGTCCTGGATCCAGCTGATCTGGAGCGTGAGGTTGACGCAGGCGATCCGGCCCTTGTTGGTCGGGCACTTGCCGGCCGCGTTGGGCTTGTTGCCCACGGCCTTCTGCTTGTTCATGAGGTCCATCACGCCCCAGGTGACGGAACCGGCGTAGCCGATGTTCGGGGTGATGCCATGCTTGGTCTGGAAGGCCCGGATGACCTTGCAGTCGGCGGCCGACTGCTTGCCGTCGACCGGCCGGCCGAGGAACTTCTCCACCTGCTTCTGATACGGCCCCGCCTGTGTCGTACAGCTCGCCGCCTGAGCCGGCGTGCTGCCCAGCGCGAGCGTGAGCGGTGCCACCAGCCCGGTGATCCCGAGCGCTATGGCACCTCGTCTGCGTATGTCCCCCATGTCGAACCCTCCCCCTCAGCCTGAACTGCGATCTCTGCCACCTAGACCGGAGTATGACGGTCGAGGTTGTAGTACTGGTCGCGCTGCGACGAAACGGTGACATTCCTCGCCTCACGGTCAACGTACGCACCCGTGGCCGTGCGCCACTCAGCAGTCCAGTTCCCCCGAAGTGGCCCGATACCCCACCCGCGACCTCGGCCTACGCTGCCGCTCATGCACCACACTCTCGCCGACGATCTCTCCCGGCTCCCCGCGCTCCTGCAGTCCGCCCGCGATGTCGCCGCCCGTGAGCTGGACGGGGTGGCCGAGCGGCCGGTCGTCCGGCTCGACACAGCGCCCGACCGGGAGCCGCTGCCGGTCGAGGGGGCCGGTGGCGAGGCGGCTCTCGCCTGGTTCGCCGAGCGGTGGGCACCCGGGCTCTCGGGATCGGCGGGCCCGCGCTACCTGGGTTTCGTGACCGGCGGTGCGACACCCGCGTCGGTCGCCGGGGACTGGCTGACCAGTGCCTACGACCAGAATGTGTCCGGCGCGGCCGGTTCCTGGGCGGCGGCCCTGGAGCGGGAGACGGTCGACTGGCTGCGCGAGATGTTCGGACTGGGCGAGGCGCACTCCGGGACCTTCGTCACCGGCGCGACCATGTCCAACACCGTGGGGCTCGCCGTCGCCCGCGAGTGGCTGGGCGAGCGCCTGGGCGTGGACGTCTCCCGTGACGGGGCAGCCGCGCTCGGCCCGGTCGACGTGCTCTCCGGCAGCCCGCACTCCAGTGTCACCAAGGCGCTGTCCGTGCTGGGCATCGGCCGGGACCGATTGCGCCACGTGCCCGTGCTCGCCGGCAACCGTGAGGCCGTCGACGTGGCCCAACTGGACGCCACCCTGGCCGAGTTGAACGGCCGCCCGGCAATCGTCGTCGCGAACGCCGGCACCGTGAACACCGTCGACTTCGACGACCTGCGGGCGATCGCCGCCCTCAAGGAACGGTACGACTTCTGGCTGCACGTGGACGCCGCGTTCGGCGGCTTCGCCGCGCTCTCCCCCACCTACGCGCATCTCGTGGACGGCCTCGACGCGGCCGACTCGGTCTGTGTCGACCTCCACAAGTGGCTCAACGTGCCCTACGACGCGGCCGTCCAGTTCACCCGCCGCCGCGACCTCCAGGTCAGGGTGTTCCACAACGCCTCCCCGTACCTCGGCCCGCCCACCGGCGACCCGGACTTCCTCCACCTCACCCCCGAGAACTCCCGGCGACTGCGCGCCCTCCCCGCCTGGTTCTCCCTCATGGCCTACGGCCGCGCCGGGCACCGCGAGATCGTCGAGCGCAACGTCGCCCTCGCCCACCGTCTCGGCGAGGGCATCGCCGCGCTCCCGGGCCTGCGGCTGTCGGCGCCGGTCCGGCTGAACGTCGTCTGCTTCACCCTGGCCGAGAACCCCACGCAGGAGCGGGTGACGGCCGTGGCGGAGGCCGTCGCCGCCACCGACGAGGCCTTCCTGACACCGACGGTCTACGACGGGACACCCGCGCTGCGTGCCGCGTTCAGCAACTGGCGTACGTCCGAGGCCGATACGGACCGGGTGCTGGCGGCGCTCGCCTCACTGCCCCTCGGCCGCCCGCTCTGAAAGGGCCCTGCGGAAGCCGGTGTTGACCGCGGTGACCCCTCCGTCGACGGCGAGGGTGGTCCCGGTGATCCAGGAGGCATCCCGCGAGGCGAGGAACGCGACGGCCGCGGCGATGTCCTCCGGCTCACCGACCCGGCCGAGCGGATACAGCCCGCTCAGCAGATCCAGGTCGGCGTCCCGGCCCTCCCACGCGGAGGTCCGTACCGTGCCCGGCATCACCAGATTGACGCGCACGCCCCGCCGACCGGCGTGCCCGGCGAGGGTGCGGGTCAGCGAGGTGAGTCCGGCCTTGGCGGCGCTGTAGGCATGGTTGCCGAAGTCCTGAGCGCCGTTCACCGAACCGATGTTGACGACGGCTCCGCGTCCCGAGGCGACCAGGTGCGGGAGTGCGGCGCGGCAGCACCGGTACGTCCCCGTCAGGGTGATGTCGAGGTCGCGGGCCCACTCGTCGTCGGGCTCGTCCTCGAAGAGCGGGAGGTCGGGCGTGCAGTGCGCGGCGCTGTTGACCAGGACGTCGAGCGCCCCGAAGGACTCGACGGCCCGGGCGACGGCTCGCTCCACCGCCTCCCGGTCTCCCACATCACAGCCAAACGCCTCGGTGGCCAGACCGAGTTCGCGCAGTCCCGCCGCCGTCTTCTCCGCCTCGGGCAGATCGACGTCGGTCATCAGCACCCGCGCCCCCTCCTCGGCGAGCCGCCGCGAGATGGCCGCGCCGATGCCGCGGGCCGCACCGGTGACGAGAACTCCGTACCCCTCGAAGCGCGTTGTGTCAGTCATGGTCCCGAACGTACTGCCGGAACGATCAACTCGGCAGATAGCGTGCGGACATGAACGCGTTCATACAGCAACTTCCCGCGCTGATCGGAGTCGTGATCGGCGCCCTCGGTTCGTACGTGGCGATCGTGCGGGGCGACCGGGCGAGGTTCCACCGTGAGCGGGAGGCCCGTTGGGAGGAGCGGCGGCTGGAGGTGTACGCCGAGTACGCCCGGACCCTCAAGAAGTCCGTGACGCTGACGTACCGGGTCGCGTCCCATCTCGGGAACGACCCGCATCCGCACCCCTTGCCCCTGGCCGAGGCGAAACCGCTGCTGGCCGAGGCGACCGTGGACCGCGATCCGTCCGGTGAGGCGCTGATCCTGCTGGGAAGTCCGGAGGTGGTGGAGAAGGCCCGGGCGTGGGTCAGCGCAGTGATGGAGATGGAGCGGTTCATGCGCACGGAGGCCCACGACCCGGGCTCCTGGCGAGAGTTGATGGAACGTCAGCGCGCCGGCCGCGAGGGCTACTACGCGGCCGTACGGGAGGATCTGGCACTCCCGCCCGGCCACTCGGGCCGCTGGCTGACGCCCCCGGAGTGATCTCACGCCTCACCGATACCCGGTCACGTCCGCCGGCTTCCCCACGTCCTGCACCTCCACCAGGTACCGCCACGCGTCCGGGCGGCTGCCGTCGAGGTCCGTGAAGCCGTACACCGGGGCGAGTCCGCCGCTGGACAGCGACTGCCCGTTCCAGCGGGCCACTTCGGGGTCGGCAGCGAGGGCGGTGACGGCGCGGCCGACGTAGCGCGGGGTCTCCGAGATGGCGAAGTGGGGGACACGTTCCAGGGCGTCGCGCCAGTTCTCCTCACGGACGCCGAACTGGTCGAGCATGATCTCCGAGCGCAGCCAGCCCGGGGTCAGCGCGACGGCGGTGGCGCCGCGTGGGCCGAGTTCGTGGCCGAGGGCGAAGGCCATGCGCAGGACGGACGACTTGGCGAGGTCGTAGAAGAAGGAGACGCGGTAGGTGTCGCGGTTGTACTCGGCGGTCCCGTCGGTCACTTCGACGACCAGGCCGCCTGCCCGGCGCAGCAGCAGGGGCAGCGCGTGGTGGCTGGTGATCGCGTGCGTCTCGACGGCCAGTCGGAGGAGGCGGAGGCCTTTGTCGAGGTCGTGTTCCCACACGGGGGTGTCCCAGGCGAAGAGGTGTTCGCCGCCCCAGATGTCGTTGACGAGGATGTCGAGGCGGCCCTGTTCGTCGTCGATCCGGTCGACGAGGGCCCGTACGGCCGACGGCTCGAGGTGGTCCGTGGGTACGGCGATGCCCTGGCCGCCGGCCGCGGTGACGAGGTCTGCGGTGTCCTCGATCGTCTCGGGCCGGTCGTACTCGGAGCGCTTGGCGCGGGTGGTGCGGCCGGTCACGTAGACGGTGGCGCCCGCCGCGCCCAGCTCCACGGCGATCCCGCGTCCCGCTCCGCGTGTCGCCCCCGCGACCAGCGCGACCTTGCCTTCCAGTGGGCCCGGCATGTCCGACCTCCCGTGCTCGTTCGACCTGTGCCACGTCGATCGTGCAGGAGAAGCCGGACACCTTCTGTCGGGTATTTACCGGTGCCTCAGTGGCCCCGCGCGATCCACTCCTCCAGGTGCCCGGCTTCCGCGCCGATCGTCGTCGAGTCGCCGTGTCCGGTGAGGACGTTCGTCTCGGGCGGGAGGGTCAGCAGGCGGTCGCGGATGGAGTCGATGATGGTCGGGAAGTGGGAGTACGACCGTCCCGTGGCGCCCGGGCCGCCGTGGAAGAGGGTGTCACCGGTGAAGACGGTGCCGAGCCCTGGGTCGTACAGGCACACCGCGCCGGGCGCGTGACCGGGCGTGTGCAGAACCTTCAGGTCGGCGCCCGCGGCCTCGATCACCTGGCCGTCGGCGAGGTGCGCGTCGGGGTCGCGGTCGGGGTGGGTCTGCTTCCACAGGGGCAGGTCGTCGGGGTGCAGCCAGATCGTGGCGCCGGTGCGGTCCGCGAGTCGAGCGTGAACTGCCCGGAGGTGACGAGGTGTTCGATGCGCGCGGCCATCAGAACACCACCACCGAACGCAGCACATCGCCGCCGTGCATCCGCTCGAACGCCTTCTCCACCTCGTCGAGTTGGACCGTCTCCGTCACGAACGCGGCGAGATCCAGGCGCCCTTGCTGGTGCAGGTCGATCAGCATCGGGAAGTCGCGGGAGGGCAGACAGTCCCCGTACCAGGACGACTTGAGGGAGCCACCGCGCCCGAACACGTCGAGCAGCGGGAGTTCGAGCTTCATCTCGGGGGTCGGTACGCCGACGAGGACGACCGTGCCCGCCAAGTCCCGTGCGTAGAAGGCCTGCTTGTACGTCTCCGGACGGCCGACGGCCTCGATGACGACATCCGCGCCGAAGCCACCGGTCAGCTCGCGGATCGCCTCGACGGGATCGCTCGTCTTCGAGTTGACGGTGTGCGTGGCCCCCATCGAGCGGGCCTTCTCCAGCTTGCGGTCGTCGATGTCCACGGCGATGATCCGCGCCGCCCCCGCGAGCCGGGACCCGGCGATCGCCGCGTCACCGACCCCACCACAACCGATCACGGCGACCGTGTCACCGCGCCCGACATTGCCGGTATTGATGGCCGCACCGATACCGGCCATGACCCCGCAGCCGAGCAGCCCGGCGACCGCCGGGGAGACGGCGGGGTCGACCTTGGTGCACTGTCCGGCGGCCACCAGGGTCTTGTCGGCGAAGGCGCCGATGCCCAGGGCCGGGGAGAGTTCCTGGCCGGTCGAGGCGAGGGTCATCTTCTGCTTGGCGTTGTGGGTGTTGAAGCAGTACCAGGGGCGACCCCGCAGACAGGCCCGGCAATTGCCGCACACGGCACGCCAGTTGAGGATCACGAAGTCACCGGGGGCCACGTCGGTGACACCCTCGCCGACCGATTCCACGATGCCGGAGGCCTCGTGGCCGAGCAGGAAGGGGAAGTCGTCGCTGATGCCGCCCTGTTTGTAGTGCAGGTCGGTATGACAGACCCCGCAGGCCTGTACCTTCACCACGGCCTCGCCGGGTCCGGGATCGGGTACGACGATCGTCTCGACCCGGACCGGCTCGTCCTTGCCCGGTGCGATCACGCCGCGTACTTCCTGCGCCATGGTCCTGAACCCTTTCGTCGGCCGTTGTCCCTGCCTACGACCCTACGCGTGACTGATCGGTAAGGCCCACGCGTACGACCCACGGTCGCCACCGCGGGCGGTGACCGACGTAACCTGAATGCTCCGAACGACTCCCGGGGAGCAGCGTGAGCATCGCAGTGACTCAGAGCGGTCCGCCGGCCTGGCGGCTGCTCCTCGACTACGTACGGCCGCACCGCTGGGCCCTGTTGGCGGGCGCGCTGCTCTCGCTGGTGACCGGAGGTACTGGGCTGCTGCTGCCGCTGGTGGCGCGGGGTCTCATCGACGACCTGTCGCACGACCGGACCATCACCGGGGCGCTGCTCGCGATGTCGGCACTCGTCGTCGCCAACGCGGCGGTGGGCGCGCTGGGTTCGTACGTCCTGCGGCGCACCGCCGAGTCCGTGGTGCTCGGCGCGCGGCGGGCCCTGTCGTCGTATCTGCTGCGGCTGCGGATCAGCGCGGTGGACCGCAGCGAGCCCGGCGACCTGATGGCCCGCATCACCTCCGACACCACACTCCTGCGCGAGGTCACCACCGACTCGCTGGTCGGTCTCGGCACCGAAGGGCTCATCCTCGTCGCGACGGTGGTGATGATGGGTCTTGTCGACCCCGTGCTGCTGGCCGTCACCCTCGGCGTGATCGTGGGCGCGGGCACCGTGCTCAGCGTGATCGTGCCGCGCATCAACCGGGCCAGCCGGCAGGCACAGGACGCGATCGGTGTGATGGGCGCCTCGCTGGAGCGGATCCTCGGCGCGCTGCGCACGGTGAAGGCGTCCGGCGCCGAGCACCGCGAGGAGCGAACCCTGCACGCGGCGGCCGAGGAGTCGTGGCGGCAGAGCATCCGCGCGGCCAAGTGGGCAGCGGCGGCGGGCAATACGGCCGGCCTGTCGATGCAGATCGCGTTCATCACCGTCCTCGCGGTGGGCGGCGCACGGGTGGCGACGGGCGCGATAAACGTCGGCACGCTGGTCGCGTTCCTCCTCTACGTCTTCTACCTGATGCAGCCGATCCAGCAGGTCGTCGGCGCGATCACGCAGTACCAGACGGGCGCCGCGGCCCTCTCCCGCATCCAGGAGGCGCTCCAACTCCCCGCCGAACCCCCGTCCCTGCCCGCCCAGTTGCCCTCCCCCGGCGCCGCACCCGCCGCCCTCGCCTTCGACGACGTCCGCTTCCGCTACGCCGACGACCTGCCCTACGTCCACCACGGCGTGACCTTCGAGATACCGGCCCAGGGCATGACGGCGTTCGTCGGCCCGTCCGGCGCGGGCAAGACCACGGTGTTCTCCCTCATCGAGCGGTTCTACGACCCCGAGTCCGGCGCCATCACCCTCGACGGCCGGGACCTCGCGGACTGGGAGCTGTCCGGGCTCCGCTCCGCCATCGGCTACGTGGAGCAGGACGCGCCGGTCCTGTCCGGCTCCCTGCGCGACAACCTGCTGCTCGGCAACCCGGACGCGGACGACGACGCCGTCACCCGCGTCCTGAAGACGACCCGCCTCGACGGCCTGGTCGCCCGGCTGCCCAAGGGCATCGACACCCTGGTCGGCCACCGCGGCACCCGCCTCTCCGGCGGTGAACGCCAGCGCGTCGCGATCGCCCGCGCCCTGCTGCGCCACCCCCGACTGCTGCTCCTGGACGAGGCGACCTCGCAGCTGGACGCGGTCAACGAGGCGGCGCTGCGCGACACCGTCGCCGATGTGGCCCGTTCGACGACGGTCCTGGTCGTCGCGCACCGGCTGTCCACGGTGACGATGGCCGACCGGATCGTCGTCATGGACGCGGGCCGCGTCCGCGCGGTGGGTACGCACCGGGAGCTGGTGAGCGCCGACCCGCTGTACGCGGAGCTCGCGGCGACCCAGTTCCTGGCCACGGCGGGCTGACCCGCGGCACGGCTGAGGGCCGCCCGTTTCCGGACGGCCCTCAAGGTCTGCGTGCTCCGCGGGATCAGTACTGCGGGCTCACGGCTCGATGCTGGGGAGGAGTCCCGTGACCGGCGCGGTCATGTCGGTGACCTGGTGCAGCTGCTGGAGGTCGTTCAGGTGGTTCAGCGCCTTCATCTGGTCGGCGACCTTCGGGATCTGCGCCTGGTGCTCGGCGGGGATCTCGCTCACCGCGAGCGAGTCCAGCAGGGCGACCGGGCTGACCTTGCCGTCCTTGAAGGCGGGCGCTTCGGCGGCGTTCGCCATCGGCGCGACGAGGCCGGTGACCCCGACGGCGAGACCAACGGCGGCGGCGATACGTCGTGTTGAGATCATGCTTGCAGCAACGCGGACGGCAGCCGCACGGTCACGGGCGCCGGGCGCCGCTCACCCGTCAGGAGGAGTGCGCCCCTGCGTTTGCCGACCCCGGCGCGGCGGAGGAGTCTCGTAGAAGAGGCCCGCGCGGCCCGCTCCTGTTCGGGTCGCGGCCCTCTGAGGAGGTCACCATGGGCACCGCGGCACGCCCCGGCTTCGACACCGAAGCCCTGCGCCGGGGCATCGAAGATCACACAGCGGCGACACTTCTGTCGCTCTACGCGGACGACGCCGAGATCCACGTCGTCGACCACCAGACCCAGCCCAGTCACCCCAAGGTTCTGCACGGCCGGGACGAGATCGGCGCGATGCTCGCCGACGTCTACAGCCGCGACATGACGCACAAGCTGGAGGAGTGCGTCGTGCAAGGGGACCGGGTCGCCTACAGCGAGTCCTGTCAGTACGCGGACGGGACCCGGGTCCTCGCCGAGTCGATGCTTGTGCTGGACGACGGCAAGATCACCCGGCAGACGATGATCCAGGCATGGGACGGATAGCGAGATTGGTGCCGAAGGTCCGGGTCACCACCCGGTTGACCTGGACCTTCTCGGCCAGCACGGTTCCCGCCGGTCCCGCTAGGACTCGACGGCGAGCACCAGTTTCCGCAGCAGGTCTGCGAGCGTCCGCCGCTCTGCTGGGTTCAGTGCTGCGAGCAGCGCGAGCTCGCCCGCTTCCTCCGCCGCCACATGCTCCTCGAGGACTGCGTATCCGGCGTCGGTGAGCCGTACCCGCACCCGCCGCCGGTCGCCCGTCTCATGGGTACGGGTGATCAGCCCCGCCTCCTCGACGGCCGCCAGTCGCGCGGAGAGCGCCCCACGCGTCAGTCCCAGCAGCTCCGCCAGCCGTGACGGGCTCGTCTCGTACGGCGGCCCGAGCCTGCGCAGCATGAGCAGCACCTTGAACTGCCACTGCTTGAGCCCGTCGGCGTCGAGCACGTCCCGCCGCGCCTGCCCGGCATGGCGGGCCAGGATCGCGAGCCGGAAGAAGATCTGCTCCTTCACCGGGTCCATCCAGGGGAGTTCCTTCGCCCAGAGCGCCACGTGCCGGTCTACCGAGTCCTCCACGTCTGCCTCCCACAGTGATTTTCTTGTGGATAGTTTTTCGCATAACTATCTTCCCCGTCATGACATCCACAGCGAACGCGGTCGTACCCGTCGACGAACTCATCGCCGCAGCCCACGAGTTGAGCGTCACGGGACGATGGGAGCGCGCCTCCCGCCTGCTGGACGCATGCACCACTGACGAATCCGACCCCCGGGCGCGGATCGCCCGCGCCGCTGCCCAAGTGGCCCTGGAACAGGACTGGTTCGCGGGTACGGACACCGCGACGGCACGTATCGAGGCGGCCGGGAAGGAGTTCCCGGGCGGCGACTGGGACGTGGACTTCGCGCGGCTGCGGAACACCTACCGACGGCTGCTCGTCGTGGACGGCCGGCTCCGGCTGGGACCGGACGGGAAGGACCCGGATGCCCTCAGCTCCCTGCTCCGCGAGGCGGAGGCGCTGCGGGACGGCGCCCCGGACGAGGGACGCCGGGGCTGGGCGGAGATGTACCTCGGGCTGATCACGGACAACCACTTCGCCGACCTGGCGGGCGCACCGCCCCACTACGCGTCCGCGCTGCGCGCCGCCGAGTCGGTCGACGACCCCTTGCTGGCCCGCGAGGCCCTGCGCCACCTCGGCGACCACGACCACGACGCCGGTGACCACGCCCGCGCCCTGGACCGCTGGCGCCGGGCGGCCACGCTGGGCGCCGGCGCGGGCACGGTCCCCGGCACCCTCTCCCAGCAACTGCTGCTCGCGGTGCTGGCCCGGGACTCCGGCGACGAGGCCGGGGCCAGGGCGCTCGCGACGGAGGTCGCCCGCTGGGCGGAAGCCATCGGAGCCGTACGCCTCGCGGCACAGGCCCGGGGATTCCTGGACGGCGTCGACCCGACGGCACCGCCCGCGGAGACCGGGCCCTGATGGCCGTAGAACCCGTCGGTTAGGCTGTTCGTGGGTCGTGACTGGCGCTGAGGTGGAGCACCACCGTGGAGCGGCCCACGCGGAGTCGATGCCGTGCGCCTGGGCGATTGGTCAACCAGCTCAGGAGTGGATCATGTCTCAGGCACGGCTCATGGACGGCACCGCGCTCGCCCGGCGCATCGTCGAGGACACCGCGAAGAAGGCCGCCGACCTGACGGAGCGCACCGGTACGGCGCCCTGTCTGGCGACGGTCCTGGTCGGCGCGGACCCGGCCTCCGTCACGTACGTCCGGATGAAGCAGAACCGCAGCCGCAAGGCCGGCATCGAGTCCCGGCACGTGGAACTGCCCGCGACCACGACCACCGCCGAACTGGTCGCCACCCTCACCGCGCTCTCCGCCGACCCCACCGTGCACGGCATCCTGCTCCAGCATCCGATGGGCGAACACATCGACGAGCGGGCCGCGTTCGAGGCGATCGCGGCGGAGAAGGACGTGGACGGTGTCACCTTCGCGTCGTTCGCGACGATGAGCTTCGGCCTGCCGGGCTTCGTGTCCTGCACGCCCGGCGGCATCATGCGCCTGCTCGACGAGTACGACGTCGACCCGTCCGGCAAGCGGGCCGTCGTCGTGGGCCGCAGCGCGATCCTCGGCAAGCCGACCGGCATGCTCCTCCTGGCCCGCGACGCGACGGTGACCTACTGCCACTCCCGCACCCGCGACCTGTCGACGGTGGTCCGCGAGGCGGACATCGTGGTCGCCGCCGTGGGACGCCCCCGGCTGATCCGCGGCGAGGACATCAAGCCCGGCGCGGTCGTCATCGACGCCGGCTACAACGCGGGCAACATCGGCGACGTCGACTTCGAATCCGCCGCCGAACGCGCCTCGCTGATCACGCCGGTGCCTGGCGGCGTCGGCCCGATGACGATCGCCACGCTCCTGGAACAGACGGTGACCGCCGCCGCCCGGCAGCTCGGGGTGTGATCACCGCGTCCACGCGCTGTACTCCATGACGTCCCCGGCCTTGACGCCGTACTCGGGCTGGTCCTTCGTGAAGGTGGCCTCCAGCCCGAGGACGGCGCCGGTGGCGGGGTCCATGATCAGCATCCGGCGAATGGCGGACTGCTGATAGACGTACGCCTGCCCGCGCCTCCCGAGCCGGTCGGTCACCTCCCCCACGGGCCGCAGCCCGTCCGCCCCCGCGAGCAGCCGCGCCAACGCGGCCGACTCACGCGCGCCGAGCGTCCAGTGGTTCAGCAACTCCTGTACGGCGTCGAGGAGTTCGGGTGTGGTGAGCGGTGCCCTGCTGTTCGCGGTCTCCTGCAGATACGAGCGCAGTCCTACGACGTCGCGCGGCGGCCGTGACGCGGGCGGGACGTCGCTCCAACTCGGCGGATACGTCACGTCCTTGAGGACGTGCCCGTCCTCGACGACACGTTCCGTGTGACTGTCGTCCGCGTTCCAGCGCACGATGCGTTCCTCGGGGATGGTGACCGGCGGCTTGTCGTCGGACATGCCGAGGCTCCACGACTGCACGTGAGTGCCCTTGCGTAGGGCGGGAGTTCCGTCGACGGCGGTCACGGCGGCGAGTGCGGCGAGCTGCTTCAGGGATACGGGCGTGGAGTGCGCCTGCACCACCAGCGGGCGGGGAGCTGCCACGGCAGGAGCACTGCTCGGTCCGCTCAGCAACAGCGTGAACGCGCTCGCCAAGACGGCGACTCCGGCCGTGAGACTCCAGAGCAGTCGGCGACGCCGTTCGTGCAGCAGCCGGTTGAGCCGACGCGAGGCGTGGTGGTCCAGCGGCCCATCGCCGTAGAGGGGGTCATCGACCGTGAACGGGTTGGCGCCACGCAGGAGTTCAAGCTCATCAGCCATCGCGGTGGCCTTTCGAGGGGGTGAGGAAAGCGCCCCAAAGGGGCGCGGGGAACTGCGCGACCAGCCACGACGCCGCCGCAGCCGAAAGACAACACATCGCGGCACTTTCAACGGTCATCACCCGGCCCCTCCAAGCACCGCGAGCCGATCGATCTCCGCTCTCAATCGACGCCGCGCACGATGCAACCGCATAGCCGCGGCACGCGTCCCGCACCCGAGAACAACGGCGACCTCCTCCACCCCCAGCTCCTCCCACGCAGTCAGCCGCAGCACCTCCTGATCGGCCGAAGACAAGCGCGCGAGCGCCTCGTGCACCCAGGCGCCGGGCGCCTCCGCGTCGGGCCCCGCCGCAACCTGCCGCCCATGCGCGCTCTCGTCATTACCCACCCGCTCGACGAGCCGACGCCGGCGCCCAAACCCCCGTACCGCATTGGCCAGGCAGTTGCGGGCAACGCCGTACAGCCAGGGCAACGAGGCCGGCGGCAGATCCGCACGGCGACGCCAGGCGACGGTGAAGACCTCCGCCACCACTTCCTCGACCTCGCTGCTCCGCCCGTCCAGTCGCCGTGCAACGTAGCGGCTGACCGCCCAGTAGTGCTCGCGATAGGCAGCGGCGAAGATCTCGTCGTTGCTCATGTTCCGTTCATGTCCGGCACCCGGGCGATCGTCACACCCGATTCCGTGATTCTCCTCGCACCCGTCGAGTGTGACGTGCGGGCGGGCCACGGACACAGGCGGGGCGTGAGAGACCTCAAGAGCATCAAGTGGCTGACGACCACGGATCACAAGACGATCGGGACGCTGTACCTGGTCACGTCGTTCGCGTTCTTCCTGATCGGCGGCGTCATGGCGCTCCTCATGCGCGCCGAACTCGCCAGACCCGGCCTGCAGATCATGTCGAACGAGCAGTTCAACCAGGCGTTCACGATGCACGGCACGATCATGTTGCTGATGTTCGCGACACCGCTGTTCGCCGGCTTCACGAACTGGATCATGCCGCTGCAGATCGGCGCGCCCGACGTGGCGTTCCCGCGGCTGAACATGTTCGCCTACTGGCTCTAC